>CAVQNQ010000009.1:0-8361 GCA_963714205.1 Terriglobia bacterium | reverse complement strand
CACCACGAAGGGCTTCAGCAGCAGCGCCTGGCTGACCATGTCGTTGCAGAAGACCTCGCCCAAGCCATAGACGCCCTGGTTGGTGTCGATCCGTATGATCGGATAGTCGTAATTCGACGCGATCGTCACGCCACGAATATCGGTGACCTTCAGATCGCTCGGGGATGAATTCCGGTTGGGGCCGTTCTGTCTTGCCTGGGCGCTGAGTTCCCCCTGGGTGGCTTGGAATAGCGGGCCAAACGTGCTCACGGCCGCCGCGGTCTTCAGCAGGCTGCGCCGGCTGATTCCGGTTCTTCTCTTTGGACTCATAGCAATTCTCCTTTGGTCTGGGTTCGGGTGCGCCACGTTCAGTGTATGCGACCTGCGCGGGAAATTCCAGCCCGGCATCGGGGCGGTCGGGGCGGGATTGCGGATGGCATCCTGAAGTTGTACTGTAATTGTGCGGAAGCCCAAGTATCAGGAGGCTTGAGATGACGACACGGTATAGCCGAAGACAATTGCTTGCGGGTCTTGGCGTGGTAACGGGAGCGGCGATTGCCCTGAAGCCGCCGCTCGCAGCCGCGGCGCCCAAGCCCATGCGCGGCATTTTCCCCATCCTGGCAACCCCATACACCGCGGCCGGCGGCGTGGATTTTGAGGACCTGGCCCACGAAGTGGAGGTTTTCGAAAAATGGGGCGCACACGGCATGGCTTGGCCGCAGCATGCCAGCGGCTACCCCGGGGGCGTCAACAAAGAGGAGCGCATGCGCGGCATGGAAGTCGTCGCCAAAGCGGCCAAGGGGCGCAAGCCCGCTCTGTTGCTCGGCGTTCAATCCGCGAATACCGAGCAGATGCTCGAGTTCGCCCGCAAAGCCGAAGAACTCGAGCCCGATGGCCTCATCGCCATGCCCCCGATGGAGGCCAAGTCGATAGAGGATTACCGCACCTACTACAGGGCATTGGGCAAGTTGGCCAGGCGCCCGGTGTTCATTCAAACCTCGGGCGGGACTCAGGGCATCGATCCCTCGGTCGAGTTCTTGATCGATCTGGTCAAGGAGTTCCCGAATCTGGGTTACATCAAAGAGGAGGTCGCCCCGGTAAACGACCGTATGAAGGAGTTGATCAAAGCGAAGCCGCTGATGAAGGCGGTATTCAGCGGCGCCAATGGCTACGGCCTCACTTACGAGATGCGTTTTGGCGCGGATGGCGACATGCCGGAGGCTCAGTTCACCGACGTATATGTGGCCGCCTGGGATCTGTACCAGTCCGGGCAGAAGGAGAAGGCGCGCACGGTGTTTGCCAGCCTGCTGCTGATGCTCAACGAAATGCGCCAGTTCGCCGGTGTGCCGCAGTACATCATGAAAAAGCGCGGCGTCTTCAAAACCATGGTGGGCCGCGGGCACGACGGCAAACGAACGGAAGTCCATCTCAAGCCCGAGGAGATCGCCGAGATCGACTGGAACTTCGAAGCCATGAAGCCGTATCTGAAGGCTTAGGCTAGAACTTCTTCAGCTCTTCGATCAGCGCGCCGATTCCCTTCGTGCGGTACAGGTCGGAGAGCCGCTGCTCTTCGTTCGAGGGCGGCAGCACCTTCAGCAGGAGGGCGTTCTCCAGGTTCTGCCGGTTGGGTACCCAAACCTTCCCATCGGCGAATTCCACCTCGCTGACAAAGCCCGTCATGCCCTGTATGCTCACCGGTTGCCCGCTGCGCGAAAATCGCAGCGCGGTCTCCTGCAACACGCGCGCGGTGCGCCCCGGCGGCAGGTAGAGCGCCGGATCGGCGGCCGGCAGCGATGCCGCCATGTATTGCTGGCCCTTCTGATCGCTCACCAGCCAGCCCAGCTCAACGTACTTTATGGGCTTGCTCGATTTGTTCAGCACCTCGATGCGCGGGGCGCGCACTTCATTTCCGGCAAGCTGCGCCCATCCCTCCACCGGCTCTACGGGCGCATCGGGGAACTTCAGAAAAGCGAACTGCTCCGTGCGCTCGGCGCCCGCCGCCGTGGAGGAAACCGCCGGCCCGCCGCGGGCCACGCGCACATCCAACTGCGGGCGCTCGGCCTGGCGCGCCAGGCTTTCAATCAGCTCGTGGCGCAACCCGTCCGCCCCGTTTTGCGCCAGCACCCGCTTAAAATGTTCGCGATCGCGCTGCGCCTCCATTTCCCAGGCGGTCATGGTGCGCCGCGAGTTCAGCCGGTCGGGACCGTAGAAGGAAAGGTCCTGAAACAGCACCCCGTCCAGGTTCACTTCCACCAGCGGTCCGGCCGCCGCCTGCGTGGGCCGCACCAGTTGCATGTCGATTCGAACCGGGAAGGCTTCGCCCGGTCCCACGTTCAGGCTGGGGTACGCCACCGACCCTTTCCCGCCCAGGGTCACTTCCTGCGCCACCACCCGCAGCGTCACGCCGTGGATGCGGCTGGCGCTCAGGTTGCGCAGCGTCAGCGACATGTGCAGGTCCAGCACCAGGGCCGCGCCGCGAGCCGTGGCGCGCGATTCGCCGGTCGCGACATTCAGCACCGCCACCGGCGAATCCTTGGCGAAGTTGATACTGATGGAGCTGCGCGGATCGAGCGGAACATCCTGCGCCAGCACGCTCACCGCGCCCAGGAATCCCAGTACCGCCAGCCGCATTCGAGTTTCAATCCGCATAAACGTTATTGATCGTTACGTAGCCCGTTTCGGGATCCACGTAGCGAGCCCTCATGGAGCCTTGCGCGCCCACCGAGTACTGCACGTTTTGCGCGCCGGAGTGCAGCAGCCGCAGCGCCCGGCCGCCCTCTCTCACCTGAATTCCATTAGCCGTGGTCTGCACCACCACGCCATCGTAGCTGGGCGCGCCGGGCCCCGGATGTTCCAGAACCATGCCCGCAAACAGCAGCACCATCACGCTGGCGAAGGCCACCATGGCGCGGGCGCGCGTGAACAGGGGTGTTTCGCGCCAGGGCGTCTGGCCCGTCCGCACGCACTCGCCCGCCGCCAGTCCCAACCGGATGTTGGCCTTCATCTCCGCGGCCAGCCGGTTCCAGGAAATCTCGGGGGTCTCGGCCAGTTCGGGGAGAATCGCCCGCACTTCTCGGTACGCTGCCACCTCATCGCGGCAATCCCCGCATTTCGCCAGGTGGCGCCCGGTTCTCCAGCGGGCCAGCGGCCCCAGGTCCCCACCCGCGTGCAATGCTAATGTCGCCCCGTCGGGATGTTTCATCTTTCTACCGCTTCCTTCTCTCCATATAGCGCCGGAACTTGGTGCGCGCGTTGGCTATGTGCGAGCGCACCGTGGCCTTCGAACAGCTTAGCCGCCTGGCCACCTCTTCCGCCGGCAGTCCCTCCACGTCGCGCAGCATCAGCGCCGCCCGTTCCCGCGGGCTCAGCAGGCGCAGACCATCTTCCAGATAATTCCGTTCCTCGGACCGCAGCAGCGCCTGTTCTGGGCTTTCCAACTGGCTCGCCGGAGCCTCATCAATCTCGCAAAACGTGGCGCGGCCGCTGCGGCGCAGGAAATCGATGGCCGTGTTTGTCGCGATCCGCGACAGCCAATGGGCCGCCTTATGCTCGTCCTTGAGCTGCTCCTGGCGCTGCAGGGCCTTGATGAATGCTTCCTGGGTCAGGTCCTGGGCATCGGCCACGTTCCCCACAATCCGGTAAATCTGGGTGAAAATCCGCCGTAAGTGCTCGGAAACAAAGCGGCTCTGCCGTTCCAGGAGTTCCAGGCCGGGCTCGACGACTTCGCTCATCGGGCTGCAAACGACTGTTTCCACGGGTTCTAATCTATATGACGCTGGAACCCGCAAAACGTGGAATCTAAAGCGGACCCGTCCGCTAGATCCATTCTAACGCGACCCGTGCCGAAGCTTGATAAGCTTGGTGACTGGAGGTCCACGGCCCCGATAGCCTGAGACCATCATGAGACTTGCCGAACGAATGAGCCGCATCGGAGTCGAATCCGCCTTCGATGTCCTGGTACGAGCCCGCGCGCTCGAAGCGCAGGGCCGCAGCGTGATCCACCTGGAGATCGGCGAGCCCGATTTTCCCACTCCGCCCCACATCGTCGAAGCCGCCAAGAAGGCGCTCGATGACGGCTGGACCCATTACGGTCCCCCACAGGGCTATCCCGAGCTGCGAGAAGCCGTCGCCGCCCACATTTCGCAGTCGCGCGGAATTCCCGTCGGACCACAGCACGTATCGGTGGTGCCTGGCGGCAAGCCCATCATTTTCTTCCCCATGATGGCCCTACTGGAACCCGGCGATGAGGTCATTTGCCCCAATCCCGGCTTCCCGATTTACGAATCCATGATCCGTTTCCTGGGCGCCCGGCCGGTGCCCATGCCGCTCGAAGAGGGCCGCGCCTTTTCCTTCGACCTCAATCTCTTTCGCGACCGGCTTTCGGACCGCACCAAACTGGTCATTCTGAACTCGCCCGAGAATCCCACCGGGGGCGTGATTCCGCGCGCGGACATCGCCGCCGTCGCCGGAATGCTTCGCGAGCGTGACGTGATGGTGTTGAGCGACGAGATCTATTCGCGGATCTACTACGGCGACGAGGCGCCCGTGTCCATCGCCAGTTTCCCCGGGATGCTCGAGAAAACCATCATCCTCGACGGCTTCTCGAAGACCTATGCCATGACCGGCTGGCGCATGGGCTACGGCGTGATGCCGGAGTGGCTGGTGGACGCGGTGAGCAAGCTCATGGTGAATTCGAACTCCTGCACCGCCAGCTTCACGCAGCGTGCCGGCATCGCCGCGCTCGCCGGACCGCAGGATTGCGTGGCCGCCATGGTGACGGAATTCCGCCGCCGCCGCGACGCATTCTGCCCGGGCCTCAACCAGGTTCCGGGATTCCGCTGCGCGCATTCGGGCGGCGCTTTCTACGCCTTTGCCAACGTGACCGGCACCGGCATCCCCTCCAAAGAGCTGGCCGGCTACCTGCTGGAGGAAGCCGGCGTGGCGTGCCTGAATGGCGGCAGTTTCGGAGAACATGGCGACGGCTACATCCGCTTCAGCTACGCCAACTCGCTGCCCAACCTGATGGAGGCGGTGGAGCGGATCAAGCAGGTTTCCGTGCGCTGGGAAGCCGCGGCGGTAGCGCAGCGATAGTGATCCCTACCGCAGCGTCACGATGGTGGCGCCCCATCCTCCCGCTTCAGCGGGTGCGTCCCGGAAATCGGCCACGAACCCGGTGCGCGCAAGGACCGCGCGCACCATCTCGCGCTGCACCCCTATACCGCGTCCGTGGATGATCCGCAGCGCCTTGAATCCCAGCCGGTGCGCTTCTCGCAGGTATTCCTCCACCACCTCTTTCACATCGCGCGGCGGAATGCTGTGCAGATCGAACACGTCGGTGACGGGAATGCGAATCGGCTCCTGCCAGGGATACATGAACTCTCTCTCTAAAAACCAAAGGCCCGGTCAGCCGAAGCCGACCGGGCCGAATGCAATCGCCGCTACTGCGCGCACCTGGTGCTAAGCGACCTGCTGTGACCGGTACTGGCTCAGGATCGCTTCCATCTGATCTTTCAACCGAAGTTTCAGCTTCTTCAACCGCGTCTCCTCCAACTCTTCTTCATAAGTCAGATGGGGAAGCGATTCCAGTGCCTCCAGCTTCCGGGCAAACTCTGAGTGCTGGCTGGCAAGCCGGCAAAACTCCTCGTTCGTCTTCATCAGGTGCGCTTTCAACTCTTCCTGTGCGTTCCGTTCCATATTGGGCAATTCCTCCCAAGAGGTTGGCGCGCCGAGTCGGTTGGTTACGAAACAAGGCTCGGTGCGTAATCTCGTAACGTTTTTGAAACAACGGCATCACCGTCTAAGGCCACCTTAACATGAATGAAACTTCATAACAATAGCCGCTTCGGGTGGTTCCTGGTAGTACCCTCCGCGCAAGCTAACTTCTTGAAATCCCATGTGATTATAGAATTCGCGGGCGGCCCGATTGGATTCCCGGACCTCCAGGTACACCACCCCCCGAGCCTCGGCCAGCAATGACTGCACCAGCTTGCGCCCCACTCCCTGGCGGCGGAATCCCGGAGCTACCGCCAGGTTCAGCAATTCGGTTTCACCCTCCGCGACGGTGCGCGACACCAGGAAGCCCGCCACCTGAATTCCGCAGACCGAAACGCGGAAGTCGTACCGCAGGTAGCCGGAGACGTCCCACTGGGCAGCGTCGGGGCTGGCCGCCTGGATGCCGGCGACTTCGGCCAGGTCGCCTGGTCCGCCACGCCGGATTACCCCGCTACATCTTGGGAGCGTAGTAGCCCCGCCGGACGTTCACCAGGATATTCTTGCGTTCCCTCACCCGCACGTCGATAACGTGGAAAAGACCGTCGGTAACCAGCGGCTCGGGCCGGTAGGAGATGCTGTACTGATGGCGCAGCTCGTTGGCGATGTTTTCGAACGACTGGTCCAGGTCCTCCACCTTGAATGGGAAGAAAGCTCGCCCGCCGGTCTCCTGCGCCAGGTACCTGAGAACCTTATCGCCGTCGGTTTCAATGCGCGTGATTCCGTTGGTCGAGATGGTGTATATCACCACGTCGGCCTTCTGCGCCATTTCGAGCGCCTGGTCGCGCGTGTAGCGGCTCTGGTTGTCGTCGCCGTCGCTGACGATCACAATGGCGCGGCGGAACTTATACCTCGGCTGGTCCTGCGAGAGCTTGTCGCGGCAGGCGAAGTAAATGGCATCGTACAGCGCGGTTCCGCCGCCGGGACGCAGGTTGCGGATCGTGGCCGTCAGCTTGTCGGTGTCGTTGATCAGGTCCGATGCCAGCTCGGCCGAACTGTCGAAGCTCACCACCAGGGCCTTGTCGAGGTCGGTGCGCATCACGCTGTCGACGAACTGGCCGGCGGCCTCCTGCTCGAACTTGAAGCGTTCCCGGACGCTGTTGCTGGTGTCGATCAGAATGCCCAGGCGCAGGGGCAGGTCGGACTCCGCCGCAAAGTCCGAGATGGTTTGCCGCCGCTTGCCTTCCATGATTTCAAAATCGTTCTTATCGAGGTCGGTGATGAAGCGGCCCTTCTTATCGGTGACGGTGAAAAGCAGGCTCACGCGCGTGACATCGACCTGAATACGGGTGGGCTCGTCGCTCTGAACGATCTGGCCGGCGGCCCATGCGGCGATAGCCAGCACGCCCGCCGCCAATGGCGCCCAAATTCTCATAGTGTTTCAATTATAGCCCGTGCCCGCGGACCGCGCCTCGCCCCTAGACGATAGTCCTCGGCAGCACTACGTTCCCTCTGCTTCCTCTGCGCGCCAACCCGAAATATGGTGTGATGCCACGGACCTTGTAGACGCCCTGCCTGACCTGCCGGTTCTTCTCAGCGCCTCTGCGTCTCGGCGGTGATATTCCCAGGCCCCTACTCCAACCCCTCCATCCACTCCGCCAGCTCCGCGGGCAGCGGCGATTCGATGGCGATCTCCTCGCCCGTGGACGGCTGGTGGAAGCGGATCCGGCGGGCGTGCAGAAAGTACCGGCCCAGCGCCGGCCGGCCCTCGACCTTGGCCGGCGCGCCGTACAGCGTATCGCCCGCCACGGGGTGGCCGATGCTCGAGAGGTGCACCCGGATCTGGTGCGTGCGGCCGGTGCCAATCCTCACTTCCAGCAGCGTGAACCGTTCAAACCGCCGCAACACGCGGTATTCGGACCAGGCCGCGCGCCCTTTGTCGAGCCGCGCCGTCATGCGCGTGCGCCGCACCGGGTCGCGCGCAATGGGACGTTCCATGCGCCCGCTCTCGCGCTTCACTTGGCCGTGCACCAGCGCCAGGTACACCTTCTCCACCTGCCGGCCCGCGAATTGCGCCGCCAGCCGCCGATGCGCGTCGTCGTTCTTGGCCACCAGCAGGACGCCGCTGGTGTAGCGGTCGAGCCGGTGCACGATGCCCGGCCGCAGCTCACCCGCCACGCCGGAGAGCGCGTCGAAACGATGGAGCAGCGCGTTGACCACGGTCCCGGAGTGGACGCCGGCGCCGGCGTGGACCACCATGCCCGCCGGCTTATCGATGGCCACCACATCCCGGTCTTCATACAGCACGGCCAGGGGAATGGCTTCCGGCACGGCGCGGAGCGGCGGAGCTTCGGCCGGCTCCACGTCAATGGCCTCACCCGCCCGCAGCGCGTGCGAGGACCGCTTTCGGACGCCGTTCACCAGCACTCGCCCCGTCTGAATCCACTGCTGAATCCGCGAGCGGCTGTATTGCGGCAGCCGTTCGTGGAGCATCTGGTCCAGCCGCTTGCCGGCTTCGTGGGGTTCGGCTGAGAGGCGCACGAGCGGGAATCGACCTATCTATTCAATCTGAGTCTTCCGCGCCGATGAGGCCCCGGCTTGCCCCTCTTGCCACTCGAGCGCCGGCGTTTTGTCCTCGGATGCCAGCATCCGGCGGTCATAGAACTGCACCCG
>CAVQNQ010000008.1:0-341880 GCA_963714205.1 Terriglobia bacterium | reverse complement strand
CTTCACACGCAGGAGGTCACAGGTTCGAGTCCTGTCGCGCCCACCATCCAACCCCTCGGAATCCATAGCACCTTCGACTGCCCTTTCTGTACCAAAACTGTTCCAAAACCCGTCTAGTTCATCTTTCCTGTTCCAGAAGTCCAGTCGAATTCATTCGCCTTCCGATCCAATTGGGAAAGAAACGGATTTGCCTCCCAGAAAGTCTTTGCGCCTCTTTGGAAAACACCGTAATCGCAGTGAGAAAGATAGTTGTCGGTGTCGAATCGTATGGTTCAGCCGCGAAGCTGCCCCAATTGACCTTGGAAGATCCCCGGGGCGGGCGCACATCAGTTGGTTCACACCTCCAGCACCACAGGCATGATCAGCGGGCGCCGCGACGTCTGTTTGACGATGTAGCGTTTGAGATCGGCGCGCACCTTCTCCTTCACCACGCCCCAATCGGCCTTCTCTTCCGGGTTGGAACTTTCCAGGGTCTTGGCCACCACCTGGCGCGCGTTCCGCATGAACTCGGAGCCCTCTTCGGCGACCGCGAATCCGCACGCTGACGATCTCCGGCAGGTTTTCCATGCGGCCGGTCTGACGGTTGATGGCGATGATCGGCAGCACGATGCCGTCTTCGGAGAGATGCCGGCGGTCGCGGATCACCATCTCCTGCACCACGTCGTCCACCGATCCGGAATCGATGCACACGCGGCCCACCGGCACGCGGCCGGCCTTGCGCGCGCCGTGATGGTCGATTTCGAGCACCTCGCCCGATTCCATGATGAAGGTGTCTTCCAGGCCCGCGAAGCGCAAGTGCTCGGCCAGGCGCGCGTGCTTGGAGAGCTGGCGGAATTCGCCGTGGATGGGCATGAAATAGCGCGGCCGCACCAGGTTCAGAATAAGCTTCATCTCCTCCACGCTGGCGTGCCCGGAGACATGCAGCGGCGGATTCATGCTGCCGTACAGCACGTCCGCGCCGCGCCGCGACATGTGGTCGATCATGCGGTAGATGGCCTTTTCGTTGCCCGGAATTATGCGCGAGCTGAGCGCCACGGTGTCGCCGCGCTCGATGGAAATATTCTTGTGGTTATCCACGGCCACGCGCGCCAGCGCGGACATGGGCTCGCCCTGGGTCCCAGAAATCAGGACCGTCACCTTGTCGGGGGCCACGCTCATGACATCCTGCGGGCGCAGCAGGATGTTATCGGGAATGTCCAGCAGACCCAGCGAATGGGCGATCTCGGTGATGGAGACCATGCTGCGGCCCACCACCGCCACGCGGCGGCCGTACTCCTGCGAGAGGTCCAGGACGAGCTGGATGCGATGGATCGAGGAGCTGAAACAGGAGACGATCACGCGGCGCTCGGCGCGGTTGAAGATCTCCTCCATGCGCGGCCGCACGGCGCGTTCGGATTCGGTGTAGCCCGGCCGGTCCGAGTTGGTGGAATCGGAGAGCAGCAGCAGCACGCCGCGCTTGCCGTAGTCGGCCAGGGTGTGCAGGTCGAACAGCTCGTTATCGGTGGGGGTGGGATCCACCTTGAAGTCGCCGGTGTGAAGGATCACGCCGAGCGGCGTCGTAATGGCCAGCGCGACAGCGCTCACGATGGAGTGCGTCACGTGAATGAACTCGATCTTGAAGGCGCCGATATCCACGATCTGTTTGGGCTTGATGTGGATGAAGCGCGGCTCCTCTTCGAGCTCGTACTCTTCCAGGCGCCGGTCCACCAGGGCCAGCGTGAAATCGGTGCCGTAAACGGGGACATCGATCTCGGAAAGCAGATAGGGGACGGCGCCGATGTGGTCCTCGTGGCCGTGGGTGAGAATCAGGGCGCGTATGAAGCTCCGGTTCTCGCGGAGAAAGGTGAGGTCGGGCATTACCAGGTCCACGCCCAGCAGCTCGGCCCCGGGGAACATCACCCCGCAATCGAGGAGGATGAGGTCGTCGCCGAAGCGGATAGCGGTCATGTTCATGCCGAACTCGCCCAATCCGCCCAGGGGAATCACTTGTAGCTTCTGATCTGTCATTCTGATTGCCGACACTTAACGATAACCCGGCGCTGGCCAATCGGACAGCGGGGTAGCGCTTCCAAAGCTCGCCAGAGTGCCGGTTGCGCGCGAAATCCGGCCCGCCAGTGCATCGGGGTGGGGCCGGGATACCCATTTTGGCGCTCTGGGCCGAGGAGGGCGTAAAAGGCGCACAGGCGCGGCCGCCACCACCGGCGAGAGCTGCATTCCCGAAAAGGCGCGCCAGAAAGGGCCGCGGAAGCGCCCCGCGGTGGGGGAAAAGGCCATACGATGAGTATAAACGTAATGTTTGCAATAAATAGAAATGCTCACCCAGGTGGGTGAGCATTTCGACCCTGTTCTACCAGGGCGATGTTCGATGGGAGAATCAGTTTCGACGGAATCGCAACCGTCAAAATCTTTGTAGTTGGATCTTATTTCCACGCGGCTCTCAAGTCAAGAAAAATTCCCGCGTAAAATTTTCCCGTGTAACCTGCTCGTAAGCCCTGACTTGCGGATCTGTCGATTTTTGCACAGGCCTTCCAAGCCCCTGGAAAGAGGCCTCTTGCGCCTGAGGATTTCTTTCTAAGACAAACAAAAACGGTTATTTATGTAATGGGTATCAGCGCCGTTCCAGGTGCAGCGCGATCATCACCTCGGGTTCTTCCCCCTTACGCAGGACCCGCAGAAGCACCCGGAAACCACCCACCGCGAATCCGGCAACGGTGGCAAACAACAGCAGGAAACCTATGAGAATAAAGACATTTATGACCAGGTTGCCGATGTTATCCCGGCGGGTGGGAACGTATTCATCGCTGGTGACTTCAGCCTGGTAGCGAATGTTGGCCAACAGGCGCTCGGCGGCGTCCGGATCGGGCGGGGAGATGATCGCGGCTACCAAAGGCCCGCTGCGCTTGGCCATCGCACCTGGGATTTTCCTGAACTGCTCGATCTGCTGCATGGCCATCTGCGGCGTGGGATAGTTGAAAATTCCAACGGTCATGTCCCCCTTGGGGCTATGGAAAACTCCCACCTGGGCTTCCGTTCCCAGGTGGAAAGCCGCCACCGAAGGCGGAATCACCGGATCGAACTTCTGCAGGCTGGCCGGCCCGAGGATGTACCGCTCGCTGTTTGGTTCTAGCCCCTGGCTGGGCAAATAACCCGGCAGAACGGGCAGCGGGGCGGAGTCAACGTTTACCAGGGCCTCGGCCAGGGCATCGAGTTCCGGGGTGGTGGGCTTGTAGCCCTCAAAGACGAGCAGGTAATTCCCGTGGACCAGCAGCAGCTCACGAGGCGTTTCCACCGCCATGGAAGCGACGCTCGATGGCTGGGCGCCGGCGGGACGCTGCCAGTCGAAGGCCGCCAGGGAGCCGGTGGTGTCCTGCAGCTGCCACGCAGTGGCGGTGAACTTCGCCGGGCCGTTTTCGTAATGGCGGTTTCGGAGTTCTTCAAACCGAGTTCGTCCCACAACGCCCGGTCCGCGAGCGCCGGCTGCGTGGTAGCGGTCCGATGATAGGCCCCGATGGCATCGGGCAGTATGGCGGCCGAGACAAGGCCGGGCAGGAGCAGAGCGAAGAGGAGAGCTTTCATAATCTTGGTGGCGTTGTGAACTCACCGCGGAGACGCGGAGACGCGGATGTAAACCTGGCTTTCAGCATTATGTCCCGTGGCAGTGCTTGTACTTCTTGCCGCTGCCGCAGGGGCACTTTTCGTTGCGCCCCACCTTCTTGCCGCGGGCCACTTGCTGCTGCGAGGTGGAGCCGTCGCCGCCTACGAATTGCAGCTCGGCCAGCTCCTTTTCCTTCTTACGCTGGATGTTGCGCGTGAAGTCCTCCATACTGGCCTTGGCCGCGAGGCGCTGCTGCTCGGTGGGATCGGGACGCTCCGGCTCCTGCTCTTCTTCTTCTTCCTCCTCTTCGTCGGTCGGAAACGGCAGCACGGGGCCGGTATCCGTCCGCACCTGCAGGAAGTACAGGTAGCGGACGGTCTCGTCCTCGATGCGGTCCATCATGGCGGTGAACAGATCGTAGGATTCCTTCTTGTACTCGACCAGCGGGTCCTTCTGGCCGTGCGCCCGAAGACCGATGCCCTGCTTCAACTCGTCCATCGACAGCAGGTGGTCTTTCCATTGATTGTCGATGACCTGCAACATGACGATGCGCTCGGTCTGGCGCATGACCGCGGCGCCCACCAAATCTTCCTTCTCCTGGTACTTCTGCTGCAAACCCTCGAAGATGGCGTCCGCCATCTGATCGCGGCTGAGGTTCGAAATCACGCCCAGATCGACTTTGCCTCCGAACTGGCTGAGAATATCGTTGCGCAGGGTGCTTAGGTCCCAGGTATCGGGGTGCTTCTCATTGGGGCAGCGCATGTCGATGTACTGCTCGACGATGCCGCGCACCATATCCATGACGCGCCCCTTCTGATCCACGCCTTCGAGCAACTGGCGGCGCATTCCGTAGACGGCCTGGCGCTGCTTGTTGTTGACGTCGTCGTATTCCAGGAGGTGTTTGCGCGACTCGAAATTCTGCATTTCGACCGCTTCCTGGGCCTTGGCGATGCGCTTGGTGATGAGCCGGGACTCGATGGGCACATCCTCTTCCATGCCCAGGCGCAGCATGAGGTTCTGCATGCGCTCGCCGCCGAAGATGCGCAGCAGGTCATCCTGCAGCGAGAGGAAGAAGCGCGAACTGCCCGGATCGCCCTGGCGGCCGGAGCGCCCGCGCAACTGGTTATCGATGCGGCGGGATTCGTGGCGCTCGGTGGCCACGATGTGCAACCCGCCCAGGGCCGTCACCTCATCGTGCTCCTTGTCGGTCTGCGCTTTGAAGGATTCGTAGATCTCGTCCCACTTGTCGCGGCGCACGCGGTAGTACTGGTCGAGATGCGAGAAGTAGTAGAAGTGCTCGTCGGCGACGTACTTGACGTCCTCCGGCGCGAGGCGCTCGGCCACCTTGTCCTTCAGGCAGGCGTCCTTGGTCATGAACTCGGCGTTGCCGCCCAACAGAATGTCCGTGCCGCGGCCGGCCATGTTGGTGGAAACCGTCACGGCGGCCTTGCGTCCGGCCTGCGCCACAATCTGGGCTTCGCGCTCGTGATTCTTGGCGTTCAGGACCTCATGCCTGACGCCCATGCGCTTCAGAATCGCCGAGAGCCTTTCGGATTTCTCAACCGAGATGGTGCCCACCAGCACCGGCTGGCCCTTGGCGTTGTACTCCTTGATCTCCTTGGCGGCGTTGCGGAACTTCTCGACCTCGGTGCGGTAGACCACGTCGTGGTTTTCCTTGCGGATCAGCGGGCGGTTGGTGGGGATGACGACCACATCGAGGTTGTAGATCTTCTGGAACTCAGCCGCTTCGGTTTCCGCCGTGCCGGTCATGCCCGAGAGCTTCTTGTACATGCGGAAGTAGTTCTGGAAGGTGATGGTGGCCAGGGTTTGGTTTTCGCGCTGGATCTTGACGCCTTCCTTGGCTTCCACGGCCTGGTGGAGACCGTCCGACCAGCGCCGACCGGGCATGAGGCGGCCGGTGAATTCGTCCACGATGATGACTTCGGGCCCCTCGTCTCCGTCCTTGACCACGTAATCGCGGTCGAGCTGGTAGAGCACGTGGGCGCGCAGGGCCTGCTGCACGTGGTGGTTGTACTCGATGTTGGCGGGATCGTAGAGATTGCCCAAGCCCAGCAGCTTCTCGCACTTGGCCACGCCCTCTTCGGTGAGGCCCGCGCTCTTGTGCTTTTCGTCGATAGTGTAATCGCCGGTGGTGTACTTCTCGCCCGGTTCCCGACCCTCGATCACCTCGCCCCGCACCAGCTTGGGAATGATGCGGTTGATGCGGTAGTACTTGTCAGTGGATTCCTCGCTCGGCCCGGAGATGATCAGCGGGGTGCGCGCCTCGTCGATCAGGATGGAGTCCACCTCGTCGACGATGGCGTAACTGAAGGGCCGCTGCACGCAATCCTCGATGCGGAACTTCATGTTGTCGCGCAGGTAGTCGAAGCCGAACTCGTTGTTGGTGCCGTAGGTGATATCGGAGCCGTAGGCGTCCTTGCGCTCCTGGTCGTCCAGGTCGTGCACGATGACGCCCACGCGCAGGCCGAGCGTGCGGTGAATGCGTCCCATCCATTCCGAATCGCGCTTGGCCAGGTAGTCGTTGACGGTGACGACGTGGACGCCCTTGCCATCCAGGGCATTGAGGTAGCTGGGCAGGGTGGCGACCAGGGTTTTGCCCTCGCCGGTCTTCATTTCGGCGATCCGGCCGCGATGCAGGACGATGCCGCCGACCAACTGCACGTCGAAGTGGCGCATGTTGAGAACGCGCCGGCCGGTCTCGCGGACCACGGCGAAGGCCTCGATGAGGAGGTCATCGAGGGATGCGCCCTGGGCGATCCGCTCTTTAAATTCGATGGTCTTAGCCGCAAGATCGATATCGGAGAGCCGGCGCATGGCCGGCTCGAGGTCGTTGATAGCCGCCACCAGCGGCTGCATCCTCTTGACCTCGCGCTCGTTCTTGGTGCCGAAGACTTTTGCCAGAAGGGTATCGACAATCATGAAAAGGTCTCGGTACGGGGGGACTCCTCCACTTCCTATTTTAACCTGATGGCGGGAAGAGGGAACTCAACGAGGCGCGGAAGCACGGCAGAAGTTGCGGTGCACCGGCCGGGCGCACCGCATCGCACCGGCGGAGGTGGCGGGGGCTTACCAGCGGCCGATTTCGTGCCGGTCGTACGCTTCGCGCATATGGCGCAGACTTTCCACGTCCTGCCCCAGGGCATCGCGTTCGGGACCCGAAAGGTGGTTGTTGTCGAGCACGTGCTGAATCGAGGCGATGGAGCGGTCGAGATCGTCCTTGTCGAATTTACCGTGCCGCCAGTCGCGGACAAAATCGCGAAGCTGCTTTTCGGCGCCATTCAGGCGGTCGCGGTCGCCGTTGGAGATATGCCACCGCTCATAGCCGTGGGTTAGGTCCGTGTGAACTTTCTCCACCAGAGCATTTACCGAATCAGGCTGGTACGGGCTTCCCGGCGGCCCATATTGCGCTCGCGCCAGAGTGCCAAAACTTACCAAAGCCCCCGTGAGCAATAATGCGTTCAGAATTCGTCGCATGTTCTTCGTCCCTTCCGGCAAAAGCGATGCAAATGGGTAGCCAAGCTCGTCCCGGCGCGACGGGGCAAAGGTGAACAGGCTTACTTCGCGGAGGCGTGTTTCCGCGCAGGCGCATTGCGTTCTTTCATCTGCTCATCCCGCCTGCCGACCAGACCCCTCGGTTGAATCCCCAGGCCGGGTTTGCGATCTATCTAGTTATGGCGAATGCAGAAAAAGTCGCTCTGATCACTGGCGCAAACAAAGGACTGGGGTTCGAAATGGCGCGGCAGTTGGGGCAGGCCGGCGTCAGGGTGTTGCTGGCAGCACGCGATCCGCAGAAGGGCCAAGCCGCGGCCGCGAAACTCAGAAGTGAGGGGTTGGATGTCCAGTTCCTGAAGCTGGACGTTACCGATAAGCGAGATCATGCGGCGGCATCTGCTTTTTTGGAAGAGAGGTTCGGACGGCTGGATATTCTGATCAATAACGCAGGCATGGCAGCGGAGGCATTCGGCAGCGGGAAGGTGAGCACGACCACTGAAGATGCGATTCGCCGGACATTCGACACGAACTTCTTTGCGCCGGTGCTGCTGACGCAGGCGTTGCTGCCGTTGCTCAAGAAGAGCGGCGCGGGACGGATTGTGAATATGTCGAGTATTCTGGCGTCTCAAACGCTGCATGCGGACCCGAAGAGCCCCATCTACGATGTCAAGTCTTTCTCCTATGACGCTTCGAAGACGGCGCTGAATTCATTCACGATACACCTGGCGCACGAGCTGAAAGATACGAAGATCAAAGTGAATTCCGCGCATCCGGGCTGGGTGAAGACCGATATGGGCGGCGATGCCGCTCCGCTGGAGATTCCCGAAGGCGCGAAGACGGGTGTCCAACTGGCGCTCTTAGGCGATGACGGCCCTACCGGCGGATTCTTTCTTCTGGGCAAGCCGTTGCCATGGTGATGCGCCGCCCAAGAACGCGTTTCGCACGATAGCAGATCCGGGAAGTACCGCCAGACGGGTCGCGCCCGAACAATCCACCTCCAGCCCGGTCGTCCTGGGTATTGCCAGACATGCACCATTTATGGTACATGTATGATAGAAGGTGCATGAGGGCCTGGGGATGACCGAAGACCCGCCACCACAGAAAGTCCCTCTGATCTTCTTCCGGTCCGGAAATGGAACTGAGCCTGTGCGGGAGTGGCTGAAGGAATTGCCAGAAGCCGAACGTCAAGCCATCGGGAAAGACCTTTTGAGAGCGCAATGGCGCTGGCCTGTCGGAATGCCTCTGTGCCGGCCGGTGGGCGGCGGTCTTTGGGAGATCCGCACCGACCTGCCTACCAAACGCACGGCGCGCGTGATCCTGTGCCTGTACCGCGAGCACCTGGTGGCCCTGCACGGCTTCATCAAGAAGACGCGGGCAACGCCGGACGAAGATTTGACGCTGGCGCGCAAGCGCCGGAAGGAGCTGATGAAATGAGCAAGAAACACATGGGTTCCAGCATTGATGACTTCCTGAAGGCGGAGGGGGTCTTTGAAGAGGCTCAGTCGCAGGCAGTGAAAGAGGTTGTGGCCTGGCAGCTCGCCCAGGCCATGAAGGAAAAGAAAATATCGAAGAACCGCATGGCAACGCTGCTCAAGACGAGCCGCACGCAGGTTGACCGGCTGTTAGACGCAAAGAACGACATAACGCTGTCGAGCCTCGAGCGGGCTGCGGCCATGGTTGGCCGGCGAGTTACGATTCAACTGGTATAGCAGCGAAACATGCGAGAGCGGGAGATCTGCGCGACGGAGACTGCGCGTTACCAATCGGACTGGCTTCCTCGAAGGCCGTTTGGGGACCACGAGCGGCAACACGTGCGGGATGCCCCCAAGGTGCCGCGCGGCTCATTTCTTCCGACGGATGTAATGCTTGTCGAATTCCTGAAAGACGTTAGCATTATAGAGGCGCTGACACGCCCCTTGGGGTTTGGTGGGATTGAGCGGATGAGGAAAGCAGAACTTTCGTTCTGCCTCAAGAACTCGGCGTATCTTGTGATATTTGGCGTTTATCACAAAGTCTGAATACCTCTCATGGAGGGCGGCCGTGAGTAGGTCGTAAGTAAATGGGAAGTTTTTCAGAATATCTTCTTGCCGTATTGCGATCGCCGGTGCGCTCGGATTATCTGTGTATCTGAACTCGACGGCTGCGGCGTCCTTGCCTCTAACAAGCTTGGTCTCGATGTGCAACGCTACGCGCTGGTCGCCCGCGTCCTCGGTGTCAGCCGCCTCGCGGGCGTCGAGGTAGGTTAACAATTTCTGTATCTGGATAGGATAGTTCGTACGCGTAGCTGGCTCCGCCGCCTCGAAGCCATGGAAAAACGAGATCGGCATCAAAAAGAAATTGTATTGAGACAGGTCCAACTTGAACCAAGCGGACGCAAGTAGTTCCGCAGTGACGCCGTGCCGATTTCCTGCACGCGCCTGGCGATGTACAAGTCCTTATTGATCAGGTGGGCCGCGTTGTCGCGAATCTCGATGAGTGAGAGTAAGTTTTCCTGGGCCGCTTTCTCAAGGCCGAACTTTTTGTCGGTCACCATCGCGGCGGCGAGATAGGTTAGGCCGACCGAAGTCGGATTGCCGCTGCGGTTCTCCTTGGGCTTCTGACCTCCAGATTTGTCCTTCACCATCTCATACAGGGACTCGATCGCTTCCCCGTTTTCAGCCAGCCACTTTGCCTTGAGCAGCAACTCCCAGGCATTCGTCATCAGCAGTGAGAAAGCCTCCTCCCGGTAAGAAAAGCTGGGCTTGTTGTAAATTTCGATTGCGGCGACGGCAGCCTGGACGGATTTG
This sequence comes from Terriglobia bacterium, assembly GCA_963714205.1. Lineage (GTDB taxonomy): Bacteria > Acidobacteriota > Terriglobia > Bryobacterales > Bryobacteraceae > CAVQNQ01. Next base: position 331,986 of record CAVQNQ010000008.1, on the reverse strand, counting down.
GCGGCGAGGTCGGCGCTTAGCGGCATGCCCACAATGGTAAACCACTAACGCGCCATGTGTCAGTTGTCTTCAGGCGACCAAGCCTATAGCCTTCCTGCAGGCTTCGTGCATCACCTTCATGACGAAGATCGTGCGGTCAATACGGATACCGCTCGTGCGCGGTCGTCGCAAACCACTCAGAGCGGTACGCCAATAGGGAGTTGACCCGGTAGTCGCCCAACGCCCGGCTCAACAATAAAGCCGAATGAGCAGCCCTTGCAGAATCTCCGAGTTCTCGATGCGGATCGATTCGCTAGGGGTAATAGCGTAACGCCTACGGGTCGTAGCAGATCAGGCTTCACGGGCCCCGAGGCCCGTTTATGCCTTCGCATATCCAGCCGTGAACGGCATGTTAAAGGTGCGCCCGTCATTGAGCGTGAACTTCCAGCTCCAGCCAATGTGGTTCATATGCGGATTGGCGTTGGTCACAACCTCGCTCGGCTCACATCCGCTGATTTCCAACTGCGCCAGATAGTTGAAATCGTAGCCCTGTCGACTCATGCTGAGCGGACAATCCCTGACGATCATGCTGTATAGCCGCGAGACTTCCCGCCAAGCTGTTGGATCGCGCGTCCACCCCTCCTGTATGCCTACCTCCTCACTGTACGCATGGAGTTCCTCACGGAAGCGCCGAAAGGAAAGCAGCTCATGGACATGGCCGTCCGGGTCCAGTTCCCACGGTCGCGCCGTATCGTACTTTCCCAAGCGCTCATCCAGTTCCTTTAGGACGTTCTGGGTCTCAGTTCCCTTGAGCCACGGATGGACCACCCAATCGCAGAAGAAGGTCAGGCGCGGCAAATCCTCTTTGCGCCCGCTCTGCTCCAGCAACTTCCGAATCTCTACCAGAGCGTAGACTACGTCCGCCTCGGTTTTGGGTGGGATGGACATATGCCGGTTGAGCTTCTCGATTATCGCGTCGCGCATGCTCTCGACATCATAGCCTGCTGCGTCCCGCTCAATGCACAAACCTGGCGCTTTGCGAGATTTGGCCGGTAGTGCCGCTGTCCGCTGATTGGCTTGGTGGCCCGTCCCGGCCGGTTAAGTCCGGATCTGGGAAGCGTGCCCAATTGCTCCTCGTAAACGCTTGTCCATGGCTAACTCCCCGCCGCGCCCCCCGCTCCGCCCCCCTACTTCACCGCCAGCCAGGCCAGAAACAACCCGTCCGGCTCCACGTCCTCCCAATACGAAATGAACCGGCTGGAAACTTCGTGGCAGTGCCTCGCGAGCAGGCGCTCGAGTTGCCCTCTGGTGAACCAGCGCTCCCATTCGGGCGTTTCCAGGCGGCCCCACTTATCGGCGTTCTTATCGATGATGGCGATGCGGCCGCCGGGCTTCACCACGCGGCAGATTTCGCTCACCGCCCGCTCGATCTCCACGGCATGCTCCAGCGATTCGGTGGCATAGGCGGCGTCGAAGAAGGCGTCTTCAAAGGGGATTTCGGTCATCGAGCCGGCGCGCGTCCGAATGCCGCCGGGGACGAAGCGCAGCATCTCCTCGGAAATGTCCAGGCCCCAGATTTCGGCTAGCGGCTCCCGGTCTTTGAAGACCCGCGCGAAGCGGCCCTTGCCGCAGCCCACGTCGAGCACGCGCTTGCCGGCCAGCGCGCCCAGGTGCTCGCGGATCAGCTTTACGTGATAGATGCGCGGATCGATGGTGGAGGGGAAATGCTCCTCGTCGGCGGAGGCCTCGTCGAAAGAGGCCTGGATGCGCGCGCGCAGCTCGGGCGTGAGGCGCGCGCGCGGGGGCCGCGAGAAGAGCCGTTTCCAGTTCAAATCAAGCCCGCGTCAGGAAAATGGGCAGGCCGAGCTTGTGATCGTAGCGCGGGCGGTAACGCTCGGTGTTGTACATGTTCTCCACGTCCACCTTGCGCGGGCCGAGCTTGGGATCGGGAATGGCAGCCATGGTGTAGCAGCCGCTGCTGATGGCGGTCATGAGGCCGTGCTGCCCTTCCTGGATGGCATCCATGGCCATGCCGGCGAAGGTGGCGGCCACCATGCGATCCACCGAATCGGGGCTGCCGGAGCGCAGTTCATAAGTGAGGTCGCTGACAATGGTTTCTTCGCCTGTGGCGGTCTTGATCTCGCTCGAGAGGTCCTCCGCCACGCTCATCTTCTTGCGGTGTCCGAAGGCGTCCGGCTCGCCGTACTCCTTGACCGCATAGCCTTGCCACTCGGCGCCCTCCGAAAGGATCACCAGCGAGTAGTTGCTGGGATTGTGCTTCTTATCCTTGATCAGCAGCTCGATCAGTTTGGGCAGCTCCACTTTGTATTCCGGGATGCAGCAGCGCACGGAAGTGACATAGGCGGTGTAGAGCGCGGTATAGCCGGCGTCGCGGCCGAAGACGCGGAATACGCCGATGCGCTCGTGCGAGCCGACCGTGGTGCGCTGCCGGTCGATGGCATCCATGGCGCGCGTAATAGCGGTCGAGAAACCGATGCAATACTCGGTATTGCGCACGTCGTTGTCCATGGTCTTGGGGACGGCGATGACGCGCACACCCTGACGATCGAGTTCGGCGGCGTAGCTCAGGGTGTCGTCGCCGCCGATCGCGACCAGGTAATCCAGGCCGATGGTCTCGATGTTCTTGAGGACGGCCTTGGTGACGTCGTAAACCGAGGAGGTGACGCCCTTCTTGGTGGATTCCTTCTTGGCGAACTCCTGCCCTTCGAGCACCGGCGGGAGCTTTTTCATCTTGGACGGATTGGTGCGCGAGCTGTGCAGGTAGGTGCCGCCCGTGCGGTCGATCGTGCGGGTATTCTCGCGATTGAGCGGCAGTATGTAGCGGGACCGGCTGGCGGGATCCTGCAAGTCCACGTGCGTCAGACCTTCCCAGCCGCGTCGTATACCCATCACCTCGCAGCCCACCTCGCTGGCACGGTAAACCACCGTCTTGATCACGGAATTCAGTCCCGGCACGTCGCCGCCGCCGGTGAGAATACCGATACGCTTCGCAGCCATGAATGCTCCTTTAGATTGAGATTCTTTCGGGTTGGAAAATCTCATTATATCGGGAGCGGCGGGGATGCGTCTCAGCTTCGAGCGCGGTCCGCGCCGATGCTCTCGGCCACTTCTTTGCCTTTTTCCAAGCCCTCCAGGTAGACAGCCTGGCGCTCCTGGCGGGTATAAGACTTGCCGGCGTCGTGATAGTAGGCCAGCGCCTTGCCCACGGCGAAAGTGCCGGCGTAGGCGATGCCGGCCTTGGGGATGAGACCGCCGCCGAAGGGGATCTTGCCCACCAGCTCGCGGGCTATGGCGCGCCAGCCGAAGGCGGAAGCGCCGATGGTGAGCATCTCGGCCTTCTGGTTCTTGAAGCCCACCGGCGCGCCGCAGGCGGCCGCAATCAGGAACGCCATGCGGATCTGGTTGGCGGTCAGGAAGGCGATGTCCGAGGCGAATTCGCCAATGGCCCAGGGCAGCTCGATGAGGCTCGGCACGATGTCGGGCAGCGCGGTGGCGAAGGCGAACAGGGCGTTTTCCAGGGAAACGCCGTGGACGAGCCGTTCCACCACTACGGGGCGGAATGCCGGAAAGTTGCGCGCCAGCGGGAGAGCCAATTCATCATTGCCGCGCAGCATTTCAGAGACAGTGGCACGCGGATTCGCGGGATTGAAGGTTACCGCGGCACGGGGGTGCCGCAGGCCCTGTTGGTAGAGCACGAAATCGACAGTGCGGGGAACGCTGCGGTCGTTCGAGCGATGTACCAGCCGGCGAGCCGCGGCGCGCTGCTGCGGGCCGGCCGCCTCGGGGATCAGAAAGCGCTCCATTTCGGCGTACCCGGCGTCGTCGGCCGCCACCAGGCCGATGTGGACGGACCGCTGGGCGCGGCGCTGGGCTTCCTCGGGCTTGAGGACGGAAAAGGCGGCGCGAGCCTGTTTGAGGGCGTTCAGCATGGGTCGAGTCTCCCTGGCTATTCTACCGCCTGGTGGCGGCGCTTTACGGGCGGCCCTGGTGGCGGTTGCCACAGACCACGCATCATCGCGGCCGCTCGGCGCCCCGCAGGCGGAACATCACTTCGAGTCGGCGGCGCCAATCCGCTCCCAAACCGATGCGCTCCACTTCGATGGCCGGGGAGAAGAAGCCGAGCAGCGTCTCGGTGGTGGGATGAAATTCCAGGGACGGAGAGACCAGCAGGAGACGCGGCGGATCGGACCGCGGGAGGCAGCCGGGGAAGTATCCTGCGGACGAAAACTCACCCCGGTCGAGGTGCCATTTGACGCGCAGCCAGTAATCCAGCGCCTGAAGCGGCAGGTGGAGATCGGCGGAGGCTTTCAACTCGAGGACCGCCAGGCGGCCGTCGCGGCCGATGGCCAACAAGTCCATGACGCCGCGCTCTCCGCCAGCGAAGGCGGGCACCTGGCCGTAGACGGGTTCGGCGATGAGCGAGGCATCCACGGTTTCGATATCGGCGCGCACCTGGGATTCGAGCCACGCTTCGGGATACTGGCGGTATAGCGGATGCTGGCGCTGGGCGGCCAGAGGCGAACGGGCACAATCCAACTCCTCCACCAGGCGCGCGATTTCGGCCAGATGTTGCGGGCGCGCGGGGCGGCGCTCGCCCAAGCCGAAGAGCAACTCGCCGGAGGAGATCTCGGCGAACTCCAGGCCGCGCACGCGGAGGCTGGCGCGGCCATCGTGTCTGGGAATGCGCTCGACCGCAGGCAGCGCGGCCACGCTTTCCGCCAGCGCGGAGCCGCCGGGCGCGGGCCGGTGGCACGGATCGAGGTGCGTATCCAGGTTGCCGTGATCGCGGGGATCGAGGCGCGTTATGGCATCTTCCGGCGTGTAGGCGAACAGCTCGAACTGCGCGGCGGCGGGGTCCAGGCACAACAGGCGCAGGGCCAGGGCGCGATGGCGGCCGGCGGGGACGTAGATAGCCAGCCCCTCCACGGCCACACGGGGTTCGCGGGCGCGCAGGTACGCCAGCCAGATCAGCCCGAAAGCCAGGACCTGGGCGGCATCCCCTTCAGACGGGCAGGCGATGGCCGCCCAGCCATGCTGGCCATGCTTCAGGAAAGCGCGCGGGAAGGCCGGCGAGAGGCTGAACTCCAGGTTGGCTTCGGCGCTCAGCTCGGCCAGGTTCCACTCGGGAAACTGGCGGCGCAGGAACAGGCGGAACCGCTCGCGAAAGACCAGGCGATCTCCGCGGCGGCCCATTTCGGCGCCGGCGCGACGGGCCAGGTCGAGCAGGAAGAGCTGGCCCTGGCGGCGGGGGAAGCGCTCCACTGTGAGTTCCAGGCGGGCGGCGGCGGATCGGGCGATGCCGGTGACGCGGCGGGTCAGGTTTCGCGAGCGGTCCCAGGCCTGCAACGTGAGACGGCCGGAACGCAACTCGAGCGCGAAATTATCGGCCGCGAGAGGAAGCAGCTCTTCGCCGGGTTCGAGCAGGGCGGGCTGGCGGGCGGCGCCGAGAAACGCATCGATGGCCGCGCGGATCTCCTCGGGACTCGCGGCGGCCGGCATGCTATTGGCCGAAGGCGGCGCCGCGGCGCTCCTTTCCCATGGCGGTGACGGCCGCCGCGAAGAGGAACACCACCGCGGCCGTGCCGGCCATGACGGTCGAGTAGCTGGAATGCCGCGCGAAAGCCGCTTCGATATACGCCACCGAGCTGGCCAGCAGCACGCCCACCTGGTAGGCGAAGCCCGGCAGGAATCCGCGCACCGTATCGGGCGAGAGTTCGGAAAGGTGCGCTGGAACCACTCCCCAGGCGCCCTGCACCACAAACTGCATGAGAAAGGCGCCGGCCATCAGCAGGCCCACCGAGGGGGCATAGGCCCACAACGGAATGATCAGTACCCCTGACAGCAGCGCGACGATCATGATGCGGCGCCGGCCAAAATGGTCCGACAGCAGGCCGCAGAGCGTGCCGCCAATGATCGCCCCGAGGGTCGAAAAAGCCGTGACGCCGGCCTTCCGCGTAGGACCGAAATGCCATTGCCGCTGGAGGAAAGTGGGGTACATATCCTGCGTACCGTGGGAGGTGAGATTCATTCCCATCATGAGGATGGAAATGTAAATGAAGAGCTTCCAGTTGGCGGCGATAGCGCGGCCCAGTTCGCCCCAGCTCTCGGAGCGGGATTTCTCCCAGACTTCGGATTCCTTCACGCGGAACTGCACGAACAGAGCCAGCAGCGCGGGCAGGCCGCCCACGAAGAACAGCGGGCGCCAGCCGAAGCGGGGCAGCAGGAAAAAATAGCAGCCGGCGGCCAGCAGGTTGCCTGTGGCATATCCCTGCTGGAGAAAGCCCGATAGCAGCCCGCGCAACCGCGGAGGCACTTTCTCCATGGCCAGCGACGCACCCAGGCCCCACTCGCCGCCCATGCCGATCCCGAACAGGGCCCGCAGCCCCAGAAAGATGGTGTAGGTGGGCGCGAGGCCCGAGAGCACTTCGACCACCGAATAGAACACCAGGACGATTACCAGCGGGAGCCGGCGGCCGTAGCGGTCCGCCAGCAGGCCGAAAAAAAACGCCCCCACCGGGCGGAAGGCCAGGGTGAGCGTGATGCTCAGCGCGATGGCCGCATCCGATTGGTGGAACTCCCTCCCGATATCGGTAAGGCAGAAAGAGACCAGAAAGAAATCGAAGGCATCCAGCGTCCAGCCGAGATAGCACGCCAGCAAGGCGGCGCCTTGATCGGCAGCGCCCGCCGGCTGGCTGGAGTTTGCGGGATTGGTCACGTGATTGGCCATCTTATCCTATTTGCGATGGCGTCAGGATGCAGACGGCAGATACTCGCCGGCCAGCCGCTCGAATTCGCCGGGGCGCACCAGATGATAGCGGATCTCCAGGGCGCTGAAGCCGGCCAGTTCGCGATCCGTGGCCTCGGTGGGCACTTCCGCCGTCACCACGTGCAGGCGCCCCATCTCGACGCGATAGGGCAGCAGCTTCCAACGGCGGACGGCTTCGACCGGCAGGACGCGGGTGGTCAGCCGGTCCACCTCGATATGCAAAGGCATTCCCATGGGGATGCCGGTTTGCAAGCTCAAGGCCCGGTACAGGCCCTCTTCGGAGAGCTTTCGCGCTTGGATCAGGTACTCTCCCAGCCGGAGCCCGGGAGGCACCCTGGGCAGAGCTTCTTCGATCTCGGCGCGGGCGGCCCACTGCATGTTGACCAGCAGCTCGCCCAGGCGCAGCCGTTGATCGGGCGCGAAGTGCGCCGGATAGGCGTGCTCGGTTTTGCGCCAGGCCATGGCGCCGCGTTTTACGCGGGCATCCAGGAACTGGCGCAGGGATTCGGCGGTGGCCACGCAATTGATCAGGTTGCCCCACAGAGATCTCAGCGGCGCGGCCCAGGCGAAACGGAGGCCATAAATCAAAGCGGTGCCGTACATGCGGGTAAATACCTGCACCAGCGCGAACACCGCGGCGGCCAGGTAGCAGTGCGCCATCCACGCCGGAGTCGCGGCGGCCAAAGTCCACGGCACGTGTCTCAGCGAAGATACCAAGTCGCTTGCGAGGCCATAGAGAAACAGCAGGTTGGCCCACGGACCGATCAGGCTGCCCAGGAGGCCTTTGCGGTCGCGCCACAGCCAGTAAACCTGCCGCCAGGGGACCCGCCAGCCGTGCCGTTCCCAGCCCTGCAGCGCGATCCCGGCCACCCAGCGGCTGCGCTGGCGCGTGGCGGCGCGGAACGTGCGCGGAAAATATTCGCGCGTGGCCACCGGCGCACGCGCATCGAAGTGGATCCCGAGGAACAACTGACGACAGCCCAGGGCGTGCAGCCGGAAGCCCGTCTCGTAATCCTCGGTCAGGCAGTCCGGATCGAAAACCATGCCATGGCGGGCGGCCGCCAGCCTTTCCAGAGCTTCGCGCGCGAACCCGGTGCCCACGCCGCAGGAAGGCAGAAACCCGCCCAACCGCTGGCGGACTGTCAGATCCTTCAACTGGAATTCGCTAAACTCATCGCAATAAAGGCCATGCGTGAATTCGAGGGGCGGCGTGCGCAGGGGCAGCACGGGCACCTGTACCATTTCATAATCCCGCGAGAACCAGTTCATGAGGCGCAGCGAGCGGCGGTCAATCTGGTCTTCGGCGTCGTGCATGACGACCACCCGGAAATGCACTCCCTGGCTGGCTTCGTAGGCTTTCATGCGCCGCCAGGCGGCGTTCAGACAATCTGCCTTGGAAGTGGGACCGTCATGGGGCACCACGGCCAGGTGCAGGCGCGCGTGCTGGCCGGCCACCGCGGCGACTTCCCGAGCCGTGGGCTCATCGTTGGGATAGACGCCCGCGAACACCTCATAGTTCTGGTAGGCAATGGTGGCGAGGTTGCTTTCCAGCATCTGGCCGATGACGCGATGCTCGTGCCAGAGCGGCACCAGGATGGCGATGCGCCGCTCGGGCAAGCTTTCCAGTTGAGCCTCGGAAGGCCAGGGAATTTTGGGCCGCCCGGCCAACAGCCACACCAGAGTGACGAACAGATCGTCCAACCCGCTGATCAGCAGCCAGACAGCCAGGGGAATCGCCGCCGCCGCGATCCACGAATCGAGCCACACGGGCATGGGTTCTCATGGGTTAGTGGAAGATCCCCCGCCGGATTCTCAACTACCGGCGACCATGGTGACTTTTGTGTACACCACCTCGAAACCCATGCGCTCGTAGTTGCGTTGGGAGGCGCTCCCCGGCAGGGTGGTGGCGCTGGCCAGCTCGCAGCCGCGCGCGATGGCTTCATTGAGGCGGGCGGCGATCAGCTCGGCATGGAAACCCTGCCGCCGGTGGCGCGGGATGGTGGCGTCGGCGAACAGCGTAGCCAAGCCATCCCGCACGCTCATAGCTGCCCCGCCAGCCGGCTCGCGCCCTTCGGCCACCGCGAGATAGCAGAGGGCCTCCGGCATGGCGAAGACGTGGCGGCCCACGTCCATCTCAGCGCTAGTGAGGTCGGACTGCTCGAAGAAGCCGCGGCCCACCGCGTGGGACCACAGGTCGTCTTCCCCGGCCACGGCGCGGCGCACACGCGGCGTCAGCACGATGGAAATTCCCGCGAGGCGTTTCGCCAGCACGTTGTTGAACTCGGTGGGGCGGTACCCACGACGGACCAGTTCTTCCAGCAGGCGCGGATCGGCGAGAGGACAAAGATCGATGGTCACCCCCGCGCCGCGAGATCGCAGAAATGCCTCGACGGCATCCAGATCCGCGGCTCGCACCGGTCCATCGAGCCCCATGCCCACAACCTGTGTGAGCGGCGAATCGGCGCCCGCGAACACGCCGCAGCCCCCGCCGGCCTCGATCAGCGCGATGTCCGGCCCGGCACAGCCCCTGGCATTGGCGGCCTCGGCGGCTTCCAGAAGCCGGGCCAGACGCCCATCCGCGAAGGTCATCGCATCTCCATGGGGTAACTGTTTCATCATATAAGCATGGCCCTGGAATCTCTCAGCATTTCCGTTGGCGGCATGACCTGCCAGAATTGCCGCCGCAGTGTGGAGCGCAAACTCTCATCCATCCCCGGTGTGACCAAAGCCACGGTGGACCTCGAAGCGGCCCGCGCCGACGTGGAATACGATTCCGACCTGGTGCGTCCGGAGGTGCTGAAGGATGCCGTGCGGACGATTGGCTACGAAGTGCCCGCATGAAAGTCGAGGCGCCCGAGCGGATCGACCTGCCGGTCTCCGGGATGACATGCGCGGCCTGTGCCCGCACCATCGAGCGGACGCTGGCCGCGACCCCCGGCGTGGAGCGCGCCCGCGTCAATCTGGCCACTGAGACGGCCACCGTGGAGTACGATCCGGCGCGCGTGCGGGCCGGCGATTTCGTCGTGGCGATTGAGGAGCTGGGCTATGGCGTCCCGGAAGGCGGACTAAACCCCGACCGCGAAGACCGGGCCTTGCGGCGCCGGTTGTGGGTGGCGCTGGCGTTCGCCGCGCCGGTGGTTCTTCTGGGGATGTCCCACCGGAATCCCTGGCTGCAACTGGCGCTGACCGTGCCGGTGATCTTCTACTCCGGCGCGCCGTTCTACACCGCCGCGTGGAAGGCGCTCCGCCACCGTGCCGCCAATATGAACACGCTGATTGCGCTGGGCACGGGGGCGGCTTTCCTGTACTCGCTGTTCGCGACGGTGCGCGGCGGCCAGGAGGTGTACTACGAAGCCGCGGCGGTGATCGTGGCGCTGATCCTGACGGGCCGCACGCTCGAAGCCCGCGCCCGCCGCCGCGCCTCGGAAGCCATACGCCGGCTGGCCAATCTGCAGCCGCCCACCGCGCGAATCCTGCGCGAAGGCATCGAAACCGAGATTCCCACCGAGCAGGTGCGAACCGGCGACGTGGTAGTGGTGCGGCCGGGCGAGCGCATCCCCGTGGATGGCGCGGTGATCGAGGGCCAATCGTCGGTGGATGAATCGCTGCTCACCGGCGAGAGCATGCCCGTCGACAAGGCCGCCGGAAGCGCCGTGTTCGCCGGCGCCATTAACGTATCCGGCAGCGTGCGCTACCGGGCCACCAAGGTGGGGCGTGGCACCCTGCTGCAGCAGATGGTCGAGATGGTTAAGCGGGCCCAGGGGTCGCGCGCGCCGGTGGCCCGCCTGGCGGACGTGGTGAGCGGCTACTTCACCGTAGGAGTGCTGCTGGCAGCCCTGGCAACGTTCACGGTGTGGGTATTCCTGGCGCCGTTCCCCGTGGCCCTGGTGCGGGCAGTGGCAGTGCTGATCATCGCCTGCCCATGCGCATTGGGCCTGGCAACGCCGACCGCCATCATGGTGGGGACCGGGCGGGGCGCCGAGCGCGGCATCCTCATTAAAGGCGGCGAAGCGCTCGAGATGGCTCATCGCATCGACACGGTGATACTCGATAAGACCGGCACGGTGACACTGGGCAAGCCGCGTGTAACAGCCGTGCTGCCCGTGCAGGGCTACACCGAAGATGAACTGCTGCGGCTGGCGGCGTCCGCCGAACGCTACTCCGAGCATCCCTTAGGCAAGGCCGTGGTGGAAGCCGCGGTGGCACGCGGCCTCGCGCTGGCCGAGGCCGAGGATTTCGCCGCGCTCTCCGGCCACGGCGTGCGGGCGCGCGTGGACGGCCGCGAGGTCGTGGTGGGGCGGCCGGGGATCACGCTCACAGTGGATGGCCGCCCCGCCGGCGCCATCGAAATTGCCGATACGGTCAAGCCCGAGGCCGCCGAGGCCGTGCGCCGCCTGCGAGCCATGAACCTGGAAGTCTGGATGATCACCGGCGACCAGGCGGCCGCCGCCAAGCAGGCCGCGCGCGAAGCCGGGATCGAACACGTACTGGCGGAGGTCACCCCGGCCCAAAAGGTGGCCGAGATCAAGAAGTTGCAAGCCGCCGGCCGGCGCGTCGCGATGGTGGGCGACGGCATCAACGACGCCCCCGCGCTGGCGCAGAGCGACCTCGGGATCGCCATGGGATCGGGCACCGATATCGCCATGGAAGCCGGCGACATCACCCTGATGCGCGGCGATCTGCGGGGCCTGCCGGAAGCCATCGAACTCTCGCGGCGGACCATGCGGATCGTGCGGCAGAATCTGTTTTGGGCCTTCGCCTATAACACCATCGGGATCCCCATCGCGGCGCTGGGAATGCTCTCGCCCATGCTGGCCTCGGCCGCCATGGCGCTCTCGAGCGTGACGGTGGTGACGAATAGCTTAAGGCTGAAGTAACTTGGGAGCCGGCTTACAGTGGCGCGCGCCGCTCAAGCGGCGTCGCCCACATCGACCTGCTCCGTGAGCGTCGTCGGGCGCGGGAGTGGAATGCCATCTTCGCGCATTCCCCGAAGGTGCATGGCCAGAGCCTCCCGCATCCGCTTCTGGGTAGCCGCAAGACTACGTCCTGTGGCGATACAGCCAGGGAGGTCCGGCACGTGGGCGCTGTAGCCCGTGCCGGTTTTCGCGTAGATTACAGCGTACTGCACAGTTTTCATTTTAGCCCCGCCTGCTTCAAAATGCTGTTCCGGGTTCCGGGATCGACATCGTCGCTAGGGTGGCCCGCTATTGTCACGCGACCGGGCTTAGCCGGGTGCTTGTACTGCCAGTGGCTGGTGCCTGTCCGGGGGAGCAACTCCCAACCAGTGTCTTTCACCAGCTTGATAAGGTCTCGTACCTTCACTCGTTCCGCCCCTAAAAAGGGGTTGTGCGCCCGGGGAGTTCAGAATATCAAGGAAATTCCAGCGTTTGCGGGCTAAAGGTTCGTAATTTGGATTCGGGTCGTAAGGTCGTTATACGGAAAGGTGCCGCCGAAGCCGTTCTCTAGCTGCTCGCCAGGTAGATATCATGGATGATCTTCCGATCTTCATCGCTCAGCGGTAACAGGTCGAAAATGGGGCGCAACTTCTCGAGGTCGGAATGACGGTTCTGATACTTGTAATTTCCGGCCACGCTGATACAGACGGGTCGAATCCGGTCGAGTTGCTCATCCAGCTTGTCGAAGCGGAAGGCAAAGCTGTAGAGCCAACCATCCAGTGGCTGATTGGGCTGGCGGTTTTCCTTTGGGCAAGCGAAATAGGGCGTTCCGATGCTGTTGTAGATTATGTTCCAGTGCTCGCAGACGATTGCAGACTCCAGAACCTTCGACATAGCGTCGAATGCCGGCGTGCCGATGTCGCCCACCGTCATGTCTATTATCGGCGGCCCTAAAGGAACATCAAAGCATGGGAGGCTTGTACCATCGCTCGTCTTGATCTGTCCGGTCTCCCATACCTTCAGTGGCGTTCGGGAGTCGTCTGGGCACAATTGAAGCTGGCCAATGGTGGGCCACACGTAGTGGAACAGATACCATTTCGGACTGGTGCTGAATAGGCGCAGTCGATGCTTGGCCTTGTCCACCAGCCCCACGAAGAAGGGGATCTGTACGTCGCGAATGCCCTCGACCTCCCAGGCCCGCCACTTACACGTTCTGCGTTCGAGACCGCCGTACTTGAAGCTCTTCGATCCCTCCGAACCGATCTGCACCCAGTACGGCCAACGGTACGTCTGTCGGCGCCCGCTTTGTTCTGCCAGTGAGCAGTGGCAATCAAACCCAATGTCCTCCGGACGTGGCACCAGCACTGAAACGCCAAGAGCACTCAGGAAATACTGGGCCAGATATTCGGAACGGTCGCCCATCCTCAGGTTCGAATCGCGGCTAAACGCCATGCGTCACATGGTACCAACAGGCCAACCGTCAGAATGCGCCCTCGTTCCGAGAACCGGCGAAGCCGGGGGCCTTCGCGCGAGCGAGGGCGCCCCCACTTACTAACTTGACTATCCCCGCGTATCGATCGAGCCCACGCGCGCCGCTTCATACGCCGCAATCGCCGCTTCCTGCTGCATGATATAGCCCAGTTCGTCTACGCCATTCAACAGGCAGTGCTTCGAGAAGCTGTCGATGGGAAACTCCACCGCGCGGCCGCCCGGCGTGGTCAGCGTCTGGCGGGCCAGGTCAATCTTCACCTTGGCATCCGGGTCGGCGGCTACCGCGGCGAATAGCTCGGCATGCACGTCCGGCGGGACCACAATCGGCAGCAGCGAATTCTTCAACGAATTCTGCTTGAAAATATCGGCGAACGATGTGCTGATGACCGAGCGGAATCCGAACTGCGTCAGCGCCCAGGGCGCGTGCTCGCGCGAGCTGCCGCAACCGAAATTGTCGCCGGCCAGCAGCACCTGCGCTCCCCGCGCCCGCTCCTGGTTGAGGATGAAATCGGGCCGCGGCGCGCCGGAAGCGTCGTAGCGCCAGTCGCAGAAAAGCTCCTTGTCGAGGCCCTGCTTGGAGACGGTCTTCAGGAAACGCGCCGGAATGATCTGGTCGGTATCGATATTGTTGATGGCCAGCGGCACGATGCGGCTTTCGAAATCGGTGAATGGCTTCATAGCAGTGTCCTCACATCCGTCACCACGCCCGTAATTGCGCTGGCCGCGGCGGTCAGCGGGCTGGCCAGGAAGGTGCGCGCGCCCTTTCCCTGGCGGCCCTCGAAGTTGCGGTTGCTGGTGGAGACGCTGTACTGGCCGGCGCCCACCTGGTCGCCGTTCATGGCGATGCACATCGAGCAGCCCGGTTCGCGCCACTCGCAGCCGGCCGCGCGGAAGATTTCCGGCAGACCCTCGGCGATGGCCTGGCGCTTGATCTCCTGCGAGCCCGGCACCACCAGCACTCGGGTCTTGGGGTTCACCTTGCGGCCCTTGATCACCGCTGCCGCCGCGCGCAGGTCGGAGATGCGGGAATTGGTGCAGCTCCCGATGAAGACCACGTCCACGGGCAGGCCCAGCACCGGCCGGCCGCCCTCCAGACCCATGTAAACCAGAGCCTTGGCGATGGATTCGCGTTCCATCGGATCGGCCACGCGCGAAGGGTCGGGAACCGGCGCGCCGATGGGCACGCCCATCCCAGGATTGGTGCCGTAGGTGATCATGGGCTCGAGCGCGGCGCCATCGATCGAGATACTGCGATCGTAAGCCGCGCCCTCGTCCGTGGGAAGCTGCCGCCAGCGCGCCAGGGCCGCATCCCACTGGGACCCCTTGGGCGCGTGCGGGCGGCCGCACAGGTATTCGAAAGTGGTGTCGTCGGGCGCCACCAGGCCGGCCCGCGCGCCGGCTTCGATCGACATGTTGCACACCGTCATGCGCTCTTCCATGCTCAAGCCGCGGATGGTGCTGCCGGTGTATTCGAAGACGGATCCCGTGCCGCCGCCGATCCCGATGCGGGCGATCAGCGCCAGAATGATGTCCTTGGCCGTGACGCCGGGCGCCAGCTTGCCCTCCACCTTCACCGCATAGCTCTTCGAACGGCGCTGCAAGAGGCACTGGGTGGCCAGTACGTGCTCCACCTCGCTGGTGCCGATGCCGAAGGCCAGGGCGCCGAAAGCGCCGTGCGTGGCGGTGTGGCTGTCGCCGCAAACCACCGTCATGCCGGGCTGCGTGAGGCCCAGCTCGGGACCGATCACGTGCACGATGCCCTGGCGGTCGTTGTGCACCCCCAGGCAGCGGATGCCGAACTCGGCGCAGTTGGCTTCGAGCTGCGCAAGCTGGAGCCGGGCGATCTCGTCCACGATGGGCAGCGACCGGTCCGTGGTGGGGATGCTGTGATCGGCGGTGGCGATGGTCAGATCGGGGCGCCGCACCTGGAGGCCGCGCTCGCGCAGATCCTGGAAGGCCTGCGGCGAGGTGACCTCGTGAACCAGGTGCAGATCGATATAGAGCAGGGCGGGAGCGCCCGGCTGTTCCTGGACTACGTGGGAGTCCCAGAGTTTCTCGATGATCGTACGAGGCATAGTTATCCGAAATTCGGGCTGGCTTAGCTTAGGTTGGCTCTTCTCCATTATGACTGAGCGAGGACCGGTAAGTCCTCGCTCAGCCGATCGCGGCGCAGACCGCTTGCCCCACCTGTTCGGTGGTGGCGGGTGCGCCGGAAGGCCGCAGATCCGCGGTGACGCAACCGCTCAAGAGCACGGCTTCAATAGCGGCATTCACGGCGGAGGCTTCTTCCATCAATCCAAAACTGTATTCGAGCATGGCCGCCACCGAGCCGATGGCGCCCAGCGGATTGGCCTTGTTCTGGCCGGCGATATCGGGGGCCGAGCCGTGCACCGGTTCGTACAGCCCCACCCACGCGCCGGAGGGCCGTTTGCCGCCGAGAGAGGCCGAAGGCAGCATCCCGATGGAGCCGGCCAGCACGGCGCCCTCGTCGCTGAGGATATCGCCGAACATGTTTTCGGTCACCAGCACGTCGAAGCGCCGCGGGTTGAGGATTAGCTGCATGGCGCAGTTATCCACCAGGATGTGCTCGAGCGTCACGTCCGGATAATCGCGGGCCACTTCGATCACCACGCGCCGCCAGAGCTGCGAGGTCTCGAGCACGTTGGACTTATCGACCGAGGTCACCTTCTTGCGGCGCGCCGCCGCCAGGTGGAAGGCCACGCGGGCAATACGCTCGATTTCCGAGCGCGTGTAGGCCATGGTATTGACCGCCCGCGTCTCCGCGCCGTCTTCCACTATTCCGCGCGGAGTACCGTAATAGAGACCGCCCGTCAGTTCGCGGACGATGATCATATCGGCGCCTTCCACCAGGTGGTTCTTCAAAGGCGACGAATCCAGCAGCGACCGGTAGGCGCGCACCGGGCGCAGGTTGGCGTAAACGCCCAAGGCCTGGCGCAATCCCAGCAACCCCTTCTCGGGCCGCTGTTCGGGCGGGGCGTTGTCGAATTCCGGCAGGCCCACCGCGCCCATCAGGGTAGCGTCGGCATGGGCGGCCGCGCGCGCGGTTTCGGCGGGCAGCGGCGACCCGGTCCGGTGTATGGCCACGCCGCCCAGCAGGCCCTCGTTCAGTTTCAGTTCGTGATGCCACTTCTGCGCGACGTGGCGCAGCACCCGCTCCGCCTCGCGTGTCACCTCGATCCCGATTCCGTCTCCGGGCAGGACCAGAACGTTCAGTTGCATGGATTAATCCGCCGCCGCACCCTGAGCCTTTTGCCCCTGGTGCACCAGCGCGACGATCTCTTCATCCATCAAGCCTTTCTTGCGGTGGTCGGCCACCGCGGTGAAGCGATGGTACAGGTCGTCGAGTTCCTCCTTCGTCAGATCGAAGCCCAAATCCCGGCAGCGCTGGAGCAGCGCGTGCCGGCCGCTGTGCTTCCCGAGCACCAGTTTACCTTCCGGCACCCCGACGCTGCGCGGATCGACGATCTCGTAAGTGCTCTTCTCTTTCAGGTAGCCATCCTGGTGAATGCCGGCTTCATGAGCGAAGGCATTGCGCCCCACGATAGCCTTGTTGGGTTGGGGGCCGAAGGTGATGATGGAGCTCAACATCTCGCTGGCGGAGTAGAGGTGCTCGGTTTGAATGCCGGTATGGTACGGGTAAAAATCGTGGCGGGTCTTGAGGATCATGACCACTTCCTCGAGCGAGCAGTTGCCGGCCCGCTCGCCGATGCCGTTGATGGTGCACTCGACCTGCCGCGCGCCCGCCTCGATGGCGGCGATCGAATTGGCCACCGCCAGGCCCAGGTCGTCATGGCAGTGCACGCTGACCACCGCGCAATCGCCCAGCGCGCGGGCAATCTGGCCGATCAGGAGGCCGTATTCGGGGGGCGTGGAATAACCCACGGTATCCGGGATGTTGACGGTGCGCGCGCCGGCCGCCACCACCGCACGGGAGATCTGCTCCAGATACTCGACCTCGGTGCGGGCGCCATCCTCGGCGCTGAATTCCACGTCGTCAACAAAGGTGCGGGCCAGTTCGACCGCGGCCACCGCCTCATCGAGGACCTGCTGGCGCGATTTCTTCAGCTTGTATTGCAGGTGAATATCGCTGGTGGCGATGAAGGTGTGGATGCGCGGGCGCCGGGCGTGCGCCAGGGATTGCGCGGCGCGCTCCACGTCCAGGGTGCAGCAGCGCGCGAGGGCGGCCACGTTGGCCCATGAAAACTCGCGGCTGACGGCCTCGACGGCCTCGAAATCGCCCTGCGAGGCGATGGGGAAGCCGGCCTCGAGATATCCACCCCGAGATCCACCAGTTTGCGCGCCATGCGCAGCTTTTCCGGCACGTTCATGCTGCAGCCCGGCGATTGCTCGCCGTCGCGCAGCGTGGTATCGAAGATATATACGCGTTCGCTCATCATAGCCACCCGATACGTGCATTATGGGGCCGTTTTGTTTGATTTATCAAATTTATAATTTTAGCGGTGCATATTAAGTAATGTTATAGTTAAGGGGGATTACGGGATGGAACTGTATCCTCTTCAAGTGTTTCTCACGGTGGCCACGGAGAAGAGCTTCTCGCGGGCCGCCGAAAAGCTGCTGCGCACGCAGCCGGCCGTTTCGCTGGCGCTACAGCGGCTGGAGCAGGAGCTGGGCGAGAAGCTCATCGACCGCTCCGGCAAGGAGCTGCTGCTGACCGATTGCGGGCGCACGGTGCTCGAGTATGCGCGCCGCTTCGAGAGCCTGGAGCAGGAGCTGGAAAACGCCCTGGCCGAGCTGCGCGACAACTCCGCGGGGCGCCTGACGATCGGCGCCAACGAATCCACCACGCTCTACCTGCTGCGGCACATCGAGCGGTATCGCGAGATGTATCCCAAAATCAAGGTGCAGGTGCGGCGCAGCCTGTCGAGCAAGATTCCCGGCGAACTGCTGGACGGAAACCTGGAGCTGGGGGTGATCAGCTACGATCCGGGAGACGAGCGCATCCGTTCGAAGGTGATCTACACCGACGCGCTGGCGTTCATCGTTTCGCCACGCCACCGGCTGGCGCACCGCAAGGCGGTCTCCATCGCCGAGCTCGGCGCCGAGATGTTCATCGCGCACAACGTGGTCTCCCCCTATCGCGAGGTGGTGCTGCGCGAGTTCCAGGCGCACAAGGTGCCGCTGCGCATGGACGTGGAGATGCCCACCATCGAGACCATCCGCAAGCTGGTACAGAACAATAACGGCGTGGCCTTTCTGCCGCGCATGTGCGTGGAGCAGGAGATCCAGCAGAAGATGGTGTGCGAGGTGCGCATCAAGGAGATGCACGTGGAGCGCAAGATCCGCCTGGTCTATCCCGTGCGGCGCGCGCTGAGCCACGCGGCGCGGGCGTTTCTGGATGTGGTGGGGGGCTGAAGAGCCCCCGTTCCGGCATACTACTTATACTGATACACCTGGACTCGCTGGATCCCGCGCTCACCCACCGTCAGGCGAACTCCGCTGGCGGATTGGCCGGCATCAGCGGCGGCTCCCAGATCGTAACGCAGCACCGAATCGTCGCCGGCTAGAAAACGGATATGGACCCAGTTGCCGTCCTCGAAACGCCCCGATTCCTGGCGGGCAATTCCGGCAAACCCAACGCCTGAATTCGGAGCGAACGTGACTTGCAGGTTGTTCCCCGCCATCAGGTATTCGTTCGGCCCCGTCGCCATGAATATCCCGTAGCCGGTTGTGTCGGGTACGGCCGTGGGATTCCGGCGATTGCGCGGCAAGCCGGCGTTCAGCGTGTAGTTGCCGAGCTTGAACTGTTGATCCGGCTTATCCTTATTCACCACCACGGAGGCAATGGTGTCGCTGCTCTGGTGTTCCAGAATGAACGGCGCCAGTTGCGAGAGCATCTCATAGGCCTCCGAAAGCGGAAGTTGCTCGACCTGCTGCGGCTGCGCAGCCCCGCCCCGCCCCGGATTGGCTCCGGCCGCGGGTCCGGCTCCGGCTCCGGCAGCACTCCGCGCGACGCCATCGATTCCGAACTGCGAGTATCCGATGGCGTGGCGCTGTCCGACGGCGTAGAAAAGGTTGCCGGCGCCCCGCAGATCCCCAGCCGACTCGGGAACGTAAAGCGGATTGCCGGAGCGGCTGTACCGGTCGGCAAGCTCGGTGAAGTTGGGCAGGTAGATGTCGGGGCAAAGCATGTCAAGCGCCGGAGCGCCCGCGCGCCATATGTCATGCATATGGTCCTGGGGACCGCCGCTTGGATAATCCCCGGGGCCTTTGTCCTCAGGCTGCACGATCCACGCGTTCACGAACATGGGTATCGGGTATTCCTTCTTGCCGGCCTCCACCACTTTGTTGATGTAGGAGGAGTAGTTCCAGCCCATGAAGATCTCGTCCGCCTTGGGCCCCTTGCCAAACACTTCTTCCCAGGTTCCCGAGGTCTTGAACCCGGCGGCTTCCCATACCTTCCTGAATTCCGGAAGCAGGGTGTCTTTGTGCTTCTGGAGATAGTCCATCAGCTCCTTGGGGACGGGCTTTGTGAAGGCAGCTTCGGCCAGGGGAGACCGGTCGCGGGTGTCGCCCAACATGCCCACTTCGTTCTCCACCTGCACCATGATGCAGCGATGCGTCGTATCCACTTCGCGAACGTGGCGCATCAGGGCCGCGAAGACCCGCGCATCCGCCTGCCAGTTGTTCTCGCTCAGGGTCGAGAGCACCTCGACGGTCTTGCCATTGCGGACCTGGGCGCGCGGGAAGCGCTCCTGGTTGGCTTTGACCCATACGGGGGCGAAGCTGGAGATCCCGTTCTTCCAACTTGCGAAATAAATCCAGACGATCCGGACGTTATAGCGTTTGGCGTTCTCGATGGCTTCATCCACGTACCGGAAATCGTACTTTCCTTCTTGGGGCTCGATCCAGTCCCAGGAGACGCCCGTCAGAACCGTGTTGAGATGCGCTCTGTTGGCTAGTGTCGGCCACACTACCTTCATGTATTCGCTATTGGAGGACGCCGTGTTGGCCATTTCTCCCGAAAGGACCAGAAAAGGCCTCCCATCGACAATCAGTTGCGTGGCTGCCCCGCGTTTCTCCAGGTGAGGAACCGCGGGGTCCACCGGCCTTGTCTGCGCATACGCCAGCAAACCGAGCGACGCGAAGATGAAGCCAGCCATGCGGATTCTGTTCTTCATAACGGATTACTCCTGATTCGAGACCTTTAGGATCTTAAACTACTGCCAAGCTTCTCACATTTCACGGGCGCTTTCAGCCAGGGGGGCCGGAGCCCCTGCCACCCTTTCACACCGGCACGCGGGCGTAGAGGCCATGGCGCAGGATGTAATCCAGGACCGGCGGAGGGAGTTCCCTGGGGCGGGCGCCGGTTGCCAGTGCGCGACGGATCTGGGAGGAAGAAACCGTAAGCTCCAGCGAATCGAGCCGTTCTACGGAGGTCTCCGGCGGCACGTGGTACAAGTGGCCGGGGCGGCTCACCACGATGAAGCAGACCGCCCGCACCACTTCCTGCCACCGCAGCCAGGTTTCGATTTCGGCGAAGGCGTCTGCGCCGATGATGAAGAACAGCTCGTCGCCGGGCGCCAGGCGCGCGCGCACCTTAAGAATGGTATCGATGGAGTAGCTGCGCGCGGTGCCCTCTTCCAGGCGTGAGACCTCAAAGCCTTCCCTGCCCTGGCAGGCCAGCTCCAACATACGCACGCGGTCTTCGTACCCGGCCCGGGTGACGCCGGCTTTATGCGGCGGGCGGGCCGCGGGAACGAAGAGCACGCGGTCGAGATGGAACCGCTCAGCGGCCTGGCGCGCCACCGCGAGATGCGCTTCGTGGACCGGGTCGAAAGTCCCGCCGTAGATCGCCAGTCTCATGGCCGCCAACGAAGGCCCCTTACGATCTTTCGATCTTGACCGAATTCACCTTGACCTCCTGCAACGGGCGGTCCTGCGCGTCGCGGGGAGTCTCGGAAATCTTCTTCACCACGTCGTAGCCCTCGACGACCTCTCCGAAGACGGTGTGGTGGTTGTCCAGCCATCCCGTGGGAGCCACGGTGATGAAGAACTGGCTGCCGTTGGTGTTGGGGCCGGCGTTGGCCATGGAGAGAATGCCCGGCTTGGAGTGCTTCAGATCGGGGTGAAACTCGTCGGCGAACTTGTAGCCGGGCCCCCGCGTCCGGTGCCCTGCGGGTCTCCGCCCTGGATCATGAAGTCCGGAATGACGCGGTGGAAGACGGTGCCGTCGTAGAACGGCTTGCCGGTCTTGGTTCCCTCCGCCAGGCTCAAAAAATTCTCCACGGTGCGGGGCGCCTTCTCGGCGAACAGCTTGACCTTGAAGCTCCCGGCGGTGGTATCGAATGCGGCGTATGTCTCGTTGGCCATCAGAGCGATTGTAGCAATCCGCGACGGCCCGGCCTTTACCAGCCGATTGGCCGGCCGCGATTCTGTTCGTCCAGCCACCGTTGGAGCGGCGCAAAGTAATCGCGAATGGCGGTGGCGTCCATGGCGCGCGTGCCGGCGATCTTCTCGAGAGCATCCTGCCACGGCTGGCTCTGACCCATTTCCAGCATGGCCTTCAACCGCGCCCCGGCCTGCGGGTTGCCGAAAATCGAGCAGCGGTTCAGCGGACCGGTGCAGCCCGCCGCCTGCGACAAGGCGCGGTGAAACTGGAATTGCAGGATATCCGCCAGGAAATAGCGCATATAGGGGACATTGGCCGCCACGTGGTACTTGGCGCCGGGGTCGAAATCGGCCTCGGATCGGCCGGGCGGCGGAGCGATCCCCTGGTACTTCAGGCGAAGCTGCCACCACGTCTCGTTGTACTTCTCCGGGGGAATCTCGCCGGAGAAAACCTTCCACCGCCATTGGTCGATCACCAGGCCGAAGGGCAGAAAGGCGATCTTTTCGAGCGCCTTGTGCAGGAGCAGGCCGATATCCTTGGAGGTGTCCGGAGCGCGCTCGAGCAAGCCGATCTTCACCAGGTACTCGGGCGTGATGGAGAGGGCGATGGTATCGCCCACGGCTTCATGAAATCCGTCGTTGGCGCTGTCTCGGAACGAGGGCGGCTGTTTGGAATACGCCCGCTGGTAGAAATTGTGGCCCAGCTCATGATGCACGGTCAGGAAATCCTCGCCGGTGATCTGGAGGCATACTTTGAGCCGCACGTCGTTAACCGCGTCGATATCCCAGGCGCTGGCGTGGCACACCACCTCGCGATCGGCAGGCTTCAGGAACAGCGACCGCTCCCAGAAGGTGGCCGGCAGCGGATCGAAACCCAGGGAGACGAAGAAATTCTCGCCGTACTTGACCATGCCCTTCCAATCGGTATTGTGCTGCTTGAGCAGCGCGGTGAGGTCGTAGCCGGGATCGGCATTGGCCGGCGAGACCAGCGGATAGATGTTGTCCCACTCCTGCGCCCACATATTGCCCAGCAGGTAGGCCGGGATGGGCCCGTTGGCGGGCACAGCGTCGCCGTACTTCTCGCGCAGCCGGGCGCGCACGTAAGCGTGCAGAGACAGATACAAGGGCCGGACCTGCTCCCAGAGGCGGTCCAGTTCCGCGGAGAAATCGTCCGGCGGCATATCGTACTTGGAGCGCCACATGGCGCCGTTGTCCTTGAAGCCGAGCTGGCGGGCGCCCTTGTTGGCCAGCTCGACATAGCGCATGAAATCCTGGCGCATGGGGCGGGCGATGGCGTGCCAGCCAGTCCACGCGTCCAGGAGTTGGGAGGGGTCGCGGCTCTCGGCGATGATTTTGCTGAGGTCCTCGAGGTCCTTGCAGCTTGGCGGCCCGGAGGGGCAATACTTACCCTTGCCATAAGCGCCCTCCATGGCGGCGACGATGCGCGTCAGCTCCTCGCTCTCTTTCGGGTCCGAGGGCGTGGCGATGGTGAGCGAGAGTTTGAGGAGCTTGAGCTTGCGTGCGGTGACCGGGTCGAGCGAGAGGCCATCGAAGCGCGTGGCCTGCTTGGCGTACTCGACGGTGGCGGCGATGGCGCGCTCATCCAGCTTGGCGGAGAGCGCTAAGGTATCGTCGGTGATATAGGTGTCCCTGATCCAATCCGCGCGCGAAGAATCGACGCCCAGCACGAGCAGTTTCTGCTCGACGTCATCGATGAACCGGCGGGCCTCCTCGGGAGTCGCTTTGCGGCCGGCCGCGCTCGCGCCCGCCGCGGCGGCGGTGCCCAGGCAAATCAGAGACAGGATTCCACGAATGTGCATGCTTACACGGTAACAGAGCTTCGGCGGGGGCCTTCGCCGGGCCATGATTCGCGAACGCGATTTTGCGGGCCTCGGCCGGGCGTGTTAGCATCAAGACATCCGCGTGAAATTGCGGGGACGTAGTTCAGTTGGTTAGAACGCCGGCCTGTCACGTCGGAGGTCGCGGGTTCGAGCCCCGTCGTCCCCGCCATCTATTTCAATCAATCACTTTGGATCTCTGCGATGATCTTTGCGGCCAACTCGGCCTTCGCCAGCAGATCGTCAGCATGTGGCAGATTCAAGTCGGCGAACACGTTGCCGGATCTCGGCGTAAACCCTCTATTCGGCATTTTCCCTCTCCTCATTTCCCCGCCAACTTGCGCGCAAGTTGAAGCCGTCGGCGGATCAGATCTTTTGGAAGGCGTGAAGAACGTAAACCGCTTCCCCGAGTTGTGCGACGTATACCGCACGATACGTACCGCCCGGATCGTCCGCGCGCACCTGCCGTTTCCGCAAAGCCGTGCAACATTTTCGCGCTGTCATGTTTCTGACCGATCTGCGCCTGATAGAGTGCGAAGCCGAGCTTGTGCCGAACGCCGGGCGGAAAGCCCTCCAGCCGAACGAGCGAGTCGACAAGCCAAATCAGCTTGCGCGGTTGTTCGGGCTTGTCGGGCACAGTGGTGTTG
The DNA here is from genome assembly GCA_963714205.1 of Terriglobia bacterium. Lineage (GTDB taxonomy): Bacteria > Acidobacteriota > Terriglobia > Bryobacterales > Bryobacteraceae > CAVQNQ01. Next base: position 307,979 of record CAVQNQ010000008.1, on the reverse strand, counting down.
ACGGTGTTTATCGTGCCGGCGGCGTACCTGCTGGTTTACCGCAATCGCCGGGCGCCTGCCGTGACGCAAGAATGAAGGACTTGAGGAAATAACGAGCCGCGCGCTCGGCGGGTCGGTGAAAATTACCTCTGCCCCGGGAAAAGGAACGCTGATCGAGGTAGCGCTCCCACTGCCGCAAAGATTGCAGGCGCTGCGGGCTTAGGTGGGGCGGACGCCCACGTCCGGATCCGGCCCGTGCGTCGAAGCCCGGGAACCCGGTCGCATGTCAGAAGTACTACTAGACCTAGCAGTACTAATAGAGAGCGGCATCGGCATCCCACGATCGCGGGCCAATGTACGTTACTCCCTATTTCAAGCTAAATCATGTTTAATATTATACGTTGCTCTTGACGGCGATCAAGGCTGTTTCCCCCCTTTGTAATGGGGGTTACGTCGTTGGCAGCCCACAAATTGACACGCCCGTTGAAACCGGGGATCATGGTTCAATAGTTATGAGTGTTTGACTTTTTTGACACTTGGTTTTTTTGGGTTATTAGTACCAGTTGTTAGCTCAGAATAGGCAATGGGTTGTAACTGCGAAAGCGGGGGGGCTTAGTCACAGCATCGAGCTTCGGCCGATTGATCGAAAGCGCGCCACGTAGCCAGTACGGTCATCCGCTGACAGAAAGACAGCAGCCGCTGTAACTGAGGCACCGGAGATCTGGCCGAAATACCCCCTAGCGATAGTGTAGCGCGACGCTCGTACAGCGTGCGCCACGTTGAGAGCGCCGAATTCGGGGTTAAGCGAGGGGATAGTAAACAATGGATGTAACTGAAAGGCCGGAGGCTTGTCCAAAATGGTACGCCTTGCGGGTTCGCTCGCGTCACGAGAAGTTGGTCCACGCTCACCTCGAGGCTAAGAACCGTAATGCGTTCTTGCCTCTCTACCATGCAAGTCACAAATGGGCCGACCGGCGCAAGACGGTGCACCTGCCGATGTTTCCGGGGTACGTGTTTTGCCATTTTGACGCGACGCTCCGCTATTCGGTACTGGCGACACCGGGAGTGGTCGACATCGTAAGAGTTGGCACGGAGCCCGCCGCGATCGAGGATTCGGAAATTGAAGCGGTTCAGTTGATCGTGCGCTCTCAGGCGCCCGCGGAACCCTATCCGGATATCATCGCCGGGCAAAGGATGATGATTTCCGGGGGGCCTCTCAACGGGTTGGCTGGCACTCTGGCCGAAATCCGCAACGGGCTGCGCCTGGTGGTCTGTGTGGAGCTATTGTGCCGCTCGGTCATGGTGGAAGTAAGCCGTCAATGGGTGGTTCCGCTCGATCAGCCGAGATCGGCCCCGTCTGGGCGGGCGTTCAGCGCCGGAGTTTGCAGATAGTTGAAGGGAACGAAGCCTTATGCCGCCGCTAGCCGGAAGACAGGTCATCAGCAGGGCGATAAGCGTCGTCCCATATCTGTGGCTCGCTGGGATGATGATGTCGGCTGCGTTTTCGCAGGAGAAGCCACAAAGCAACTTTGCGGCTTCTGGCGAGCGGGCCGCCGGGCTCCGGCGGGATATGCACTCCAAGCCGACGACGAGATCGCGGTGCATAGTGTCCAGGTCAAGGAAATCTCGGAGAAGGAGTATTATCTTGACCGAAACGGGGAAGTCAACTTCCCGCTGGTCGGCGTTCTGCAGTTAAGCGGGCACGGCGTCCGTGAAGCTGAAGAGATGCTCGCGACGGCGCTGAAGCGGTATTACCGCGAACCGGATGTCGCTATCAGCGTTACGGCTCTGCATGTGGAGACCATTTCCGTGCTGGGCGCTGTGGGCACTCCCGGAGTGCATCAGCTCAAGGGACCAACGACTCTGCTGGAGGCGCTTTCCTCCGCGGGCGGCGTGCGCGGTGACGCGGGTCGGGTGGCGATCCTGACACGGCAAAAGGCGTGGGGGGCGATTCCGCATCCCGATGCGCACCAGATCGCTTCCGGCGACGACGTCGTGGAGATCGATCTGAAGAGCCTAATGGAAAGCCGCAAGCCGGCCGACAATATCCTGGTCAAGCCTCACGACGTGATTTCAGTTCCGCCCGCTGAGGTGGTGTACGTGATTGGCAATGTCAAAAAGGCCGGGGGTTTTGCTTTAGGCGGGAAGCCGTCGCTGTCGGTGTTGCAGGCGTTGGCGCTGGCCGAGGGCCTGGACGCCCGCGCCGCCGCGACGCGAGCGCGAATTCTGCGGGCTGGCCAGCCGGCTACAGAGCAGATCCCCGTCGACGTGAAAAAGATACTGGAGGGCAAGGCGGAAGACCTTGTGCTTCGCCCCAACGACATCCTGTTTATCCCCAACAATGCCATGAAATCCGTCACGATGCGAACCATCGAGGCCGCCATTCAGATCGGCACGGGAATCGCGATCTTCCACCCGTAAGCTGGTACGCAAATCAGCAAGGAATATTTATGCCCTATCTGCCGTCCCCGTCCGATTTCGGCCCGCAACGCGTGGCGCCGACCTACCGCGGAACCAAGCCCGCGGTTGCGGGAGAGTGGTCCGTGGCGGCTCCGGAAGCACCCAGCCAGCTGCTCGAGTACTTGAGGTTCATTCGGGCCAATTTGCTGGGGATAGCCATTCTGGCGGTTGCCGGCGCGGGCCTGGGCTGGGTGACCGCGGCGCTGCGCCCGGCGATGTACCAGGCGCGAACCGTCCTGGACATTCGCAGTTTGAACGAGAACTTCCTGAGTTCGAGGGATGGGTCGCCAATCGGCACCACCAACACCGCCGTGCTGCCTGAGTCTTATATTCAGACGGAAATTAAGATTCTGGCGAGCGACTCTCTGCGCGATCGAGCCCTGAAGCGGCTGGGAGGTTTCCCGGAGCCCCCTAAAGCGCCGCAGCCGGATTCCGGCTCGTTCTGGCAATCCCTTTTCGGACACTTCAAAGGTGATCCCATCTCGTTCAAAGCGCTGGCCTTGGACGCGGGGCGCAGGGTGAAGGTGCGGGCTGTCGGCAACACTCGAATGGTGGAGGTGCTGTGCGATGCCAGAGACGGCCAATTGGCTGCCAGCATGTGCAACAACCTGGCGGGGGCCTACATCGAGTACAACATGGAGTCCCGGGAAAAAAGCACGAAAGAGACCAGTACCTGGCTGGAGAGCCAACTCGACGACGTGCGGAAACGGCTCGAAAAAGCGGAGAACGAATTGAAAGAGTCGTCCAAGGAAACGGCTTTCCTGTTCGACTCCGGCAGCTCCGAAAACGCAGTGGAGGATAAGCTCCGGGAAGTACAAACCGAGCTGTCCCGAGCGCAGGCGGAACGCATCACCAGGGAGTCCGATTACGAAGTGGCCTCCTCGCGGCCAGTTGATGCCTTGCCCGCAGCGCTGGACAACGGGCCCATCCGAGAGTATCGCTTGCGGCTGGCGGACTTGCAGCGGCAACTCGCCGAAGCCAGCGCCACTATGACTCCGGAACACTACAAGGTGCGGGATCTGGCCATGCAGGTCGCCGATATGCAACGGGCCTTGAACAAAGAGCGCGACGATCTGGTGAACCGTCTCAAGGCGGACTACGATGTCTCCGAGCACCGCGAATCGATCCTCGCGGCGGCATACGCCAAGCAAGCGGCGGAAGTTACGCAACACGGCGACAAAGCGGTGCAGTACAACATGCTCAAGCGCGAAGTCGATTCCGACCGCAAGATGTACGAGACGTTGCTGCAAAAAGTGGATGAAGTGGGCTTGGAGGCGGCTTTGCGCACCAGCACTATCAGCGTGCTGGACCCCGCCGTTCCCCCGGCCCTGCCGTATGCGCCGAGCGTGCATCTCAGCTTGGCTGTGGGTCTGTTCGGAGGATCGCTAGCCGGTCTCTTCGTAGCTTTTCTCCGCGTCCGTTCGGACAGCACGTTGCACGGCCCGGGAGAAGCTTCCATGTGTTTGCAGCTACGGGAGTTAGGCGCTATTCCATCGGTCAGGAGCCGGCGCATAGATATGCTTCTGGACCGGGTGCGCCCGGCCTTGGCCAAGCCTCGCCCGGTCTCCTTGGATCTCGGGGGGCCGGAGGGACCGGCTGCCCCAGCTCCAGTCGCTCCCACGAACTCGACGGCATTGACCACCTGGCTGCGCAACCAGGAACTGGCGGAGGCGTTTTTCAGCACCATGAGTTCGTTGCGCTTCGCGATGGAGCGCGGGACCCAGGCGAATATTATCGTGCTGACGAGCCCGGAACCCGGTGAAGGCAAGACCACCGTGGCCTCGAACCTGGCGATAGCGTTGGCGCACATCGGACGGCGGGTAATTCTGGTGGATGGCGACCTGCGGCGGCCCCGCCTGGCCCAGATTTTCGACAGGCCGTGCTCAACCGGGCTGGCGGACTTGCTGGATGCGGATGTGCCCGTCGAACAACTGGCGCTCTCGGACTATATTACCGATACGTCCGTCGCCAACTTAAGTCTGCTCCCCACCAGACCCGCGCGCGAGGGCATCTCCACCATGCTCCATTCGTCGCGAATGCGGGCGCTGCTGAAGCGGCTCCGGCAGGAGTTCGACCACGTTATCATCGACAGCCCGCCGATGCTGCACATCGCCGATGCCCGCGTGCTGGGCTGGCTGGCTGACGGCGTGCTGCTGGTTCTCCGCTCCCGCCGCACAACCAAGGAAGCCGCCGTGGCCGCTTACGACTGCTTGCTGCAAGACGGCATTAACGTCTTAGGCGCGGTTCTGAACGACTGGAACCCCCGCGCCAGCGACAAATACGGGGCCTACAAACCGACCGTCTACTGACGCCCCGCGGGCCGGCCTAAATGAAGGCGAACATGCTCTGGAACATTCTGGACACGGGAAGCGTATGGCTCAAGGAATTCGCGTGCGCGCTGGACACGCTGGTTCCGACGGTGAACTGGTGCCCGGAAATCCGCAACTTCGGGCACTGGGAAAAGTGGGTCAGAACCGATGTGGTAGCCGATCCCCCAGTTCAAATGATCCGCTTCCCGTTGCAGCGGGGGTATGCGCGCTTTCCGATAGCACAACTATTTCCGTTTGAGAAAGCGTTGGCCGGACTTCTGCAGCGAAGTGCGGCGCAACCCGCGCCGGCCGCTTTGATCTGCACGGCGCCCTTCTATGCCCCGGTCGCGGAACGGTGGCGGGGGCCGGTGATTTACTACCTGACCGACCTGACCAAGAAGTACGCGGGGATGGACGCAAAACAGATCGTCGGGCTGGACCGCCGGATGTGCCGGGTCGCGTGCGCGGTCTGTCCCAACTCGTCCCGCATTGCGGACTATCTCTGCGCGGATGCCGCTTGCGATCCGGGCAAGGTGACCGTGATTCCCAACGCTACGCGGGCTAAGAACATTCTGGATCGGCCGGCGACCGAGCCCGCGGAGGCCCCGCCGGACATGGCTGGTCTTCCGCGGCCGATCCTGGGAGTGATCGGCAATTTAGCCGCCAATATGGACTGGCTTCTGATCCGTGACGCGATCGACAGGACCCGGGGGGTAAGCTGGGCATTCGTAGGTCCCACGGATATGGGTATCCCGGACCAAACGCAGGCGAGCGCCCGGCGCGACTTACTGGGCCGTGGCGGGCGCATACGGTTCCTGGGACCGAAACCCTACGGCGAGCTCCACCAGTACGCCCGCTCGTTCGACGCCGCTTTCATGCCCTACCGCAAGCAGGAGCCGACTTACTCGGGCAGCGCGACGCGTTTTTACGAGCACCTGGCCGCGTGTCGGCCTATTCTATCCAGCCGCGGGTTTCACGAGCTGCTGAGCAAAGAACCGCTGTTGAAGTTAGTAACCGGCTCCGAGGACGCCGCCCGCGAAGTGGAGCTTCTTAAGAGCAAAGGCTTCCGCGACGGCTTCGAAGAGCTGCGATGGCGCGCGAGCCAGGAAGGCACCTGGCTGGTGCGGGCCCGCGCCCTGGTAGCAGCCGCAACCCGCGCAATCGAAGACCGGACGACCGGGAATGCGGGATCGAAAGCGCACGGGAAAGACCGCCCGGCGTGCATTGGTGCAGCGCGATGAAAGTAGTAACCGTCCATCGAGGCGCGCGGGACAGCTACCAGGTGGCTCGCGCTTTGCAGGAGGCCGGCCTCCTGGAAAGGCTGGTGACGGATATTGACTGGCCGGCCGATCGAGGCTGGGCGAGGCGGATCGAAAGCGGCCTGCCGCGCCGCGTATCCGCGGCTTTGTGCTGCCGGCATGCCGCCGGCGTCCCGGCTGATGCCGTGACGTCCTGCCGGCTGAGCGGAGTGAGTTCGCTCCTGGCAAGCAAAGCGCCATGGCTGCCGGATCGATGGGAGCGGGAGGCGGTGCGCTGGTGCGACCGCAGTCTGGGGCGGCGGGCCGGCCGCATCGCGACCCGGAAGAACGCCGCTCTTTTGAGTTACAGCTACTACGCGCACAGCGCCTTCTCGCACTACGAAGGAAAGGGGCCGAGGATTCTGTTCCAGCTGCACCCCCACGCAGCCAGCGTCCGCTCTATTCTCTGGCGAGAGCGGGAACTGCATCCGGATTGCGCATCTTCTCTCGATCAGGAATGGGAGCTAGCGCTTCCCGAAACCGATCTCCGGCGACTGGTCGAGGAAGCTGCCATGGCGCAGCACTGGATCGTTGCCTCAAGTTACACGAAGCGAACCTTGACCGACGCCGGCGTACCGGCGGAACGGATAGCGGTTATCCCATACGGCATCGATTTGAACCGTTTCTCGCCTAAACGGGAGGAGCACAGCTCCCGCGGCCCGTTGCGGCTGCTCTTCGTCGGCACGCTGGGCCAGCGTAAAGGAATCAAGTACCTGGTGCAGGCTGTCGAGATGCTGCCGCCTGGCAGTGTGGAGCTTACCGTGTGCGGCCGTCCGGTGGACGATATGGCGCTGTTCCGCCAGAGCCGGGCGCGCATCCATCTGCATCCTTCCATCGGCGCCGCAGGCCTGCTGGAGGCGTACCGGTCGGCGGATGTGTTTGTCTTCCCGTCCCTGGCGGAAGGTTTCGCGCACGTTCTATTGGAGGCCATGGCGAGCGGCCTTCCCATTGTCAGCACCGCGCGCACGGCGGCGCCGGATCTCATCCGGCATGGCCGGGAGGGCTACATCGTCGAGGCCGGGAGCGCCTCCCACCTGGCGGCAACCCTCGAGAATTTCCTGCGACGGCCGGAAAGCGTCCGCACGATGGGCGAAGCCGCGCGGAGTCGCGCGGAATGCTTCACCTGGCAGAGCTTTCGCCGGGAAGTGGCAAAATACGTCGGCGGCGTTCTCCATCGCGAGGGTGCTGCGAGTCCCAAGTCATGTTTATCGCGTTGATATGGGCGGTCGTCATCATCCTCGGCGGGGCGATCTGGTACGCCTACGTGGGGAGTGGGGACGTTTTCCATCCGCTGATGCTCACCGGTCCCATGATGGCATTCATCTACGCCTGGATGCCTTACAAGCTGGATTCGATCGGCGGCTTGGCCGGCTTTTTCCAACGCGATCAACTGGACTACATCCAGCAGATCAACGTGTGCGGAGTCGCCTGCTTCGTCCTGGGATGCTTGAGTGTTGGTGCGCGGCAGCGGGGCCAGCGGTTTCCGGAGCCGGAAGTCTCGCCGGCGATCCTGGCGCTCTGCGGCACCATCATGGGCTGCATCGGGACGGTTTGCTGGGTGGTGGCCGTCATTCATGGCACGGGCGGCGATCTGACCGGCTTCAGAGGAGGATGGGATGACAGCGGTTATATACGGGACGCGTCGCTGCTGGCCTTCCCGGCGTTTCTATTGATTCTCGCGGCCAGCGCGCGGCAGGGATTCCGTTTTCTGTACGTCTGCCTGATGGCTCTCTTTATCGCGCCGCCGATCATCGAAGCTGTATTCACCGCCAGGCGCGGCCCCACGTTCATGATCGCGGTGACGCTGGCAGTGGGCTGGTACATGCACCGGCGCAAGCGGCCCGCGCTGCTGGCGGTGGCCGGAGGGGGCGTGCTGCTGGGGCTGATGATGCTGTTTCTGGTTTCGAACCGTCAGAACATTTTCTTTGGCTCCGATCGCGAGATGACGACCGATATTACCGACATCGTCGAGAGGCCCGACTCCGGCAACGAGTTCATTTACGGCGCCGGAACTATCCTGAGCGCGGAACAAAGAGATGCCTTCTACTGGGGCCGGCGCTATCTGGCGGAAGTTTTCATTCGGCCGATTCCCAGCAGCGTCTGGCCGACCAAGTACGAGGATGTCGGTCTGCCGGAGTTGATGCGCAACGCGGGAACCGGCGAGGGATTCAGCGAAACGGTGGGCTGGGAAGGCGCGGAAGGATCAGCCCCCGGGCTGATCGCCGATCTATGGACGGAATTTCACTGGCTGAACATGCCGGCGCTGTTCCTCGTCGGCATGATGTACACGCTCGCATGGCGCAAAGCCGAGTCGAGAAGAGGACCCTGGACGGCGCAATACGTCATCATGGCGGCCCTATCCGTTTACTTGGTGATGCAAACGATGGAAGCTGTCGTCTACAGGCTGCTGATTCTCTCGATCCCCTTGCACCTGGCCTGGCGCATCGCGCGGCGGAGCGAAACCCGGGCGCCCGCCCGTCTGCACGGGGGCGCCGAGCAAACGTTTTTGACACTTGGTATTAGCGGGCCGCGGAGGTCATTACCCGATGTTGGTTGAAGAGTGGGTTGGCTTGACACGTGAACCGAAGCGACAGGCATGCTGGCTGCAGGTCATGTCGCACCTCAGCCCGCGCTACGGGGGCATCGCCGCCTCGGTTCCAGGGTTCGCTCGGGCGACCGAAGCCGCGAGCGCGCACGCTTGTCCTATTGTGGGCTTCTGCGAACGGGAGGAACTGGATCAACTTCCGGAAGAGCAGCGAGCGGGGATCACGGTTCTCCCTCCCGATCGCCTCCGCTGGATGGTGGACACCCGTTTGCATAAAAGGCTCGATAAAGAGGTCCGCGGCGCCACCGGCGTGCATATCCACGGCCTTTGGGAAACGCATTGTATGATGGCGGCGCGCAAGGCGCGAGCGCTCAAGCGTCCCTATATCATTTCCGCCCACGGCATGCTGGAGCAGTGGGCATTGCGTCACAAGCGTCTCAAGAAGGCCCTCTACGCCGCCTTGATCGAGATTCGCGCGATGAAATCCGCGGCCTGTCTGCGAGCCCTCAGCGCCGACGAAGTGGACGACTATCGCCGCCTGGGGCTCACCAACCCGATCGCCATCGTGCCAGGGGCCATCGACGCGCAACCCGTTGTCGGTCCCGATCTATTCCGCAGCCAGTATCCTCAGCTCGACGGCAAGCGGATCGTGCTCTTTCTGGGGCGAATTCACCCGAAGAAAGGTTTGCACCTGCTGCTGAAAGCTTGGGCGCGCACGTTCGGGGCGGAGGACGTGCACCTGGTAATCGCGGGTCCGGATTCTGAAAACCACCAGGCACGCCTCGAGCAGCTGAGGGACGATCTCAATTTGCGGATGTCCGTCACGTTCACAGGCATGCTGACCGCCGAGCGGAAATGGTCGGCGCTCGCGGCCGCCAGTCTCTTCGTGCTGCCCTCGTATTCCGAGGGTTTCAGCATAGCCGTGCTGGAGGCTCTGGCCGCGGGGATTCCGGTGGTCGTGACCACGTCTTGCCACATACCAGAGGTAAGCCGTAACCGTTGCGGGTGGGTTATCAAACCCGCGATCGGTCCGCTCGAACAGGCATTCCGGGAGTTTCTTAGCCTTTCCCCTAAGGAACTGTATGAACTGGGAAGCAACGGGCGGGAACTGGCTCACAAGCGGTTCCATTCCTCCGTGGTCGGAAACCAGATGGCCCAAGTGTATGGCTGGCTGCAGGGTGGTGCCAAGCCGGCGGCGGTCGAGATCGTCTGAGGGCAAGCATTATGACGGCGGGCGTGGATCTATCCAGTTTCGACATCGCGCGCGATTCGGATTACCGGGTGGGCCGATCCTTCTTTGTCAGGATGGCCTGGTTTCTAGTCGGAATGCCGTTGCTGCGGTGCCCTATTATGCCATCGTCGTTCCTCCGCAGACATCTTCTGCGCTGGTTTGGAGCCGAAGTGGGGGCGGGCGCGGTTATCAAGCCGGGGGTGCGCGTGAAGTTTCCCTGGAAACTGAAGATGGGCGACCACTGTTGGATCGGCGAAGACTGCTGGATCGACAATTTGGCTCCGGTCGTTCTGGGAAAACATGTTTGCATCTCGCAGGCGGTCTACCTTTGCACGGGGAACCATGACTGGTCCGACCCGGCTTTTCGTCTGGTTACGCAGTCCATCGAGGTGCGGGACGGCGCCTGGATCGCGGCGCGAGCCTCGATCGGCCCCGGGGTGGTTGTTGGCGAGCATGCCGTGGTCGGCTTTGGCGCGGTAGTCACCGGGGCCGTCCCCGCTTACGAGATCCATGTCGGAAATCCCGCGGCATTCCTGCGTCGTCGTGAAATTACCGGACCCCGTCGTCCAAGCAGTATTCGGAGGGCACTATGTTCTCACTGATTCCGGTCGTTCTATCGTCACTGGTCGTGTGCCTGGTTGTTACGCCCTTTCTGCGGGACTTCTTCGGCTTTCTGGGATTCGTGGACAAGCCGGACTCTTATCGCAAGATGCATGCGCGGCCCATCCCGCGCGTCGGCGGCATGGCGCTCGTGGTGGGGTACTTCGTGGCTTTCCTGGCTGTGGTAATAGGCTGGCGGTTAGGCTTCTTCGACACCCGCGACCCCTCGCTCCGGCTGATGGCGAGACTCTCCCCGGGGATAATCCTGATCTTCGCGGTGGGCCTCTACGACGACTTGAAGGGTCTCTCGCCCTGGATCAAGCTTGCCGGCCAGGCAGGCGCCGCAAGCTACGCGTGCTGGGCCGGGGTACGGCTGGCGGCCCCGCCCGGCTATACCGGCCCGGCCATAATCATCGACCTGGTGGGGATCTGCTGGCTGGTACTGTGCGCCAACGCCTTCAACTTGATCGATGGCTTGGACGGCCTCGCCACCGGCGTGGCGCTGATCGCCGCCGCCAGTCTTCTATTGGCTGCGGTGATCCACCACAATCCGGGGCTGGCCGCGGCGATTGCTCCGTTGGTCGGCGCGCTGCTGGGATTTCTGTACTTCAACTTCAATCCCGCTTCGATTTTTCTCGGAGACTGCGGAAGCCTGCTGATCGGGTTTCTGCTGGGGTGTTACGGGCTGATGTGGAACCAGCACGCCCAAACCGGTTTGAGCATGGCGGCGCCGCTGGTCGCGCTGGCCTTCCCCGTCTTTGAGGTAGCGATCTCGATTTTCCGGCGCTATCTGCGCAGCCGCCCCATTTTTGGGTCGGACAGAAACCACATTCATCATCGTATTCTCTCGCTGGGGCTGAGCCATCGCGACGCGGCACTGGTGCTGTACGGGGTGACGGCGCTGGTGGCCATGGTCGCCGTTTTGCAGACCATCCTCCGGCCCCAACTCGCCACTATGCTTCTGCTGCTCTTTCTGGCGGGCGCGTTCGTGGGGTGCCGGCGCCTCGGCTACCTGGAGTTCAATCTGCTCGGCGAGTTCCTGTTCGCCGGCGAATTCCGCCGCACCCTGCGGAACGGAATTCATTTGCGGGAATACGAACAGCGTATTGCCGGCGCCAGTACTGTAGAGGAGTGCTGGCTGGCGCTCAAGACCGCCTGTCGCGAGGCGGAGTTCAATTACGTTTCGATGCGCGTCAACGGGCTGTACTTCGAAGACGAGGTCCAGTCGGCCTTCGGCGCCGGAAGCCGCCTCCATATCCGCTTATCGCGGTCGGACGAGGCCACCTTTGGGCACGACCCCAGGCTGCCGGCGCAAGCCATGTTGATCGCGCCGCTCGCCGAGCGGCTGCAGGAGACGTTGAGCCGCTTCTATTTTGCATCGGCCCGGATGGCGGCCGAGGCGCCCCTCTCCGGGGGGCCTAAGGCGGTCTGACCGGAGTGGAAAAGGCCGGGTCCGGAGCATCTGACGCGGCCGGATATGCGCGGGTCCGTCCGCGGCACTTAGGGAATTGGGAGAAGTTATGAAACTTACTAAGCTATTGGGAATTGGCGCCGCGGGGTTGATCTCGGCAGGCTTGGTCGTTTGGCTGCGCGCCGGAGCGCTGCCCGAGGTCACCATTGCAATGAACGACCACGGCCTGACATCCCTCAAGGCCGACAAGGTGGATTTCCTTCTGACCGGAGACTTCCGGGTGGAGGAAGTCCTGCTGAAGAAGGCTGGAGGGACAACTTACCAGGGATCGACCATCGGGACGGCCGTTTGCGATCCGGAACATCGCGAGCTTACGGTCACTTACCCGTGGGGAGTCGTGAAGACCAGCTATGCTGCTGAGAAGGGCCGGTTGACTCTTGCGATTACTGCCGACAACACGTCGCAGGATACTATTCAGGGAATACACTTCACGCCCTTGGTCTTGAAATTTCCCGCTAAGGTCAAGGAATACGACGGGTCCGTACCTTTGCTGGAGCACAACTTGGGCCAGGCGGCAGCAGTCAAGGTCTCCTATGGCTCAGGCAGCTTGGCGGTGGTGAGCGAGGATATGGCGAGGCCGCTCATGATAGGCTTCCCGTGGGCCTTGGACAAGCCGGCCAATACCAGTTTTCCGTTGAGCATACACACCAACCGCGTGAGTTCGTATCCCGACAGCTATCCAACCATCGTTCGCCCGATCCCTCCCAAAGGATCGGATCACTACGAGGTGTCGCTTCGGTTCGGCCGCGGCGGCCCCAACGATGGCAACCTGACGGCCGATGTCAACCAGAAGTTTGCCGCCACGTTTCCCCAGCAGTTGCACTGGAGCGACCGGCGTCCGATCGGCGCCATTTTTCTGGCTACGACTCCGCCGGACGAGAAGACTAATAACCCTCGGGGCTGGTTCGGAGACTCTAAGCTGGATGTCACTACTCCAGCGGGCCGCGCCGAATTCCGGGAGCACCTATTGCACCTCGCCGACGGCGCCATCCAGATCATGCGCGATATGAACGCGCAGGGGGCTATTACCTGGGATATCGAAGGCCAGGAGTACCATCACGCCACCACTTACATCGGAGATCCCCGCCTGGTCGACAGTCTGGCGCCGGAGATGGGCGCGGTGGCCGACGAATATTTCGAGCGTTTTCGCGCCGCTGGGCTGCGTGTGGGAGTTTGCGTGCGTCCTCAGCTGCTGCGCCTCGAACCCGACGGCAAGGCGGCGAACCAAACGATCGTAGATGATCCGACAAAACTGCTCATCGATAAGATCGCGTACGCCAAGAAGCGCTGGGGGGTTTCCCTCATCTACCTCGATTCAAACGTAAACGGGACAGATCCGAACCCGCTGGACGCTTCCATTATCGAGCGGGTGGCGGCTGCGTTCCCCGATTGCCTGCTGATTCCGGAGCATTCCAATCTTCGTTACTACGCGTACTCGGCACCGTTCGCGGAGTTGCGCCACGGAGCCATGGAAACACCCGAATCCGCGCGTGAAGTCTATCCGAAAGCATTTTCCGCAATCTATACGGCGGATGGCCCGCTGGACCTTTACCGTGACAACCTCAAAGCTGCCGTCCGGAGGGGAGACAGCCTGATGTACCGAACCTGGTTCACCGATCCGCAGAACCAGAAAGTAAAGGCAATCTACAGCCGGTAGTATCCCGCCGCTCCCGTTTGACCGCGCCATTCATCATGCAACCGGCCGCCGATACACTCACGACATCCGCCACCATAGAGAACCGTCCGCCCTCACCCCCGAGCCTGGGACGGCTGCTGTTCAGCGGCAGCTCGGCTCTGGGGCTTGCGACCGCGACGGAGCGCGGGTTGGGCTTTTTGGCCAACTTGGCAGCTGCGCGCCTGGGTGGACCATCTGTTTTTGGCGCTTATGCGGTGGCGATGACGACGGCCAACAACGTGGCCAATTACGCGGGCGCTGGCATCGGAACAACGGCCAACCGGTTTTCCGGCGAATATCCCTATGGAGGCACCGGCTACAGGGGGTTCATTCGGGCACTGGCGCTAGTGTGTTGCTCGTCTTCGGCGCTGGCAGCCGCCATGTTGTGGTTCGCGGCTCAGCCTCTGGCGACTCACCTGCTGCACAATTCGAGACTGGCGGGACTGCTACGGCTGGCGGCCCTATCGGCGGGGGCGGTCATCCTGCTGGAATGCCTGCGCGGCCTCCTGATCGGACAGCGCCGGTATGCCGGACTGCTGGCCCTCTCGATACTGTTCGGAGGAAGCCTGGCCATCGTGCTGCCGATGGCGGCAAGGCACGGGGCGAACTCCATGGTCATCGCACAAGCCGCGACAGCCGTAAGCGCGATCCTGATCTGCGTCTTCCTTGCGCGCAAGCTCCATTTCGCGCCGCCCTCCTCCACCCCGCGCAGCCGAGGCCCGGGTCCTGGCGTGATCATGCGGTTCGGCCTGGTTCAACTGGCGGCCGTCACGGGCATCAACGCCGCGGGCTGGTGGATCGCCTCGCTGGTGGCGCGAGCGGATCTTTCGCTGGCGCAATCGGCCTGGTACTCGGTTGCCATGCAGTTGCGGAACATGTGCGCCATGCCGGGCTGGTTGATCTCCCAAACGGCCTACGCGCAGCTGACGGAAAATGGCGGCCAACAATACGGCGGGCCCGGGCGCGTGACGCTGCTGAGCACGATCGTCGCGACGGCGATTTCGTTGATGGCAGCGGGACCGGCGGCCGCGCTGATGCCCTGGGTGGTACCTCACCTGTATGGCCGGGATTTCGCCGGCGCCGAATTGGCGGCCACGCTTGCCGTCGCCACCGGCCTTGTCCACATGAGCGCGGCTCCGGCGGCGGCCCGGCTTACAGTCGTATCTCTCCGGCTTACGACCATTATCAACGCCGTCTGGAGCATTCTGCTGGTGGGGCTGGGATCGTGGCTGGTGCCGAAGGGCGGCGCGGCCGCGGGAGCGGCGTGCTTCCTCGCAGCACACTTTTTTTCTGCCGTCGCCGTACTGGTCGCACTTCTCTGTCTCGGTTCGGCTCCCCGGGAGTTGTTCGGCGTTTCTCTGCCAAGCTTGACGGGGGCGATCCTGATCGCTGGGCTAGGCTGGATGCGAGCGGCCGGCTTCCACAGAGCCGAACTCAGCGCCGCCATACTGGTGGTGACCGCGGGCCTGGCCGCCATCACCTTCCATCATGGCCGGAAGACCAGCGCCGCGATGCGGCAGTTGACGATTGTAGGTCTGGTTTCGAATGTGCGGGCGCGCGGCGGGTTGTGGCTGGGTCTGCGCCCTTATTTAGCTGGTTCTCGATGATTGATTTCACTCACGTCTCCGGCCGTCTCCGGTCTCCGGCCGCGAAGCCGATGCGAATCTCCTCCGTCCGGAAGACCGACGGCGAGCCCGGCTCGCAAGCTCCTCGCCGCATTCGCGTGGCTTTGATTCTATATCGCGACGACCTGAATCTCGGCGGGTCGTTGCGCGTGGTGGAGATGCTGGCCCACGCGCTCGATCCAGAGCGCGTGGAAGCTCATATCGTTTTCACGTATGGGGGCCCCGGGCCCATCGCCAGCCGGAGCCGCGTCCCCTGTCACTTTCTGCAGTCGCGCGGTCCCCGGGATTTCCGCGCTTGGTTCAGGGCCCGCGCCGTGATCGAGGGGATCGACCCGGACATCCTGCATTTCCATAATCCGGCTTACTGGCTGCATGCCGCCTTGGCCGGGAAACCATACAAGAAACTCATTCATTTACATGGCCCCTATTTCCCACGAAGAATGGGCGTCCTCGATCGCTGGCTGATGGCGCAAACCCACAGACTTGGAGATGGCACGGTTTGCATCACGCGCGGAATGCGGGAGACCGTCTTGCAACTCGGTTGGGGGCTGCCGGATCGGACCTGGACGGTGTACAACGGCATCCAATGCGACACCCCCGGCACTGACACCGGCAGGCGTGCAGCCCGCTCAACGCTGGGTCTGCCTCACAATGCACTGGTTATAGGAGTCGTGTGCCGCCTCGCCTGGTACAAGGGTTGCCGCGATGCGATCCGCATCCTTACACGGCTGCATCCCGAATGGCACCTGCTCTTCTGCGGCGATGGTCCCATGCGAGGTAGTCTGCTGGAAACCGCCCGAGAGGAGGGTGTTTCGGATCGTACGCACTTCGCGGGACAACTCGAGGATATGCGGCTCGGCTATGCCGCCATGGATGCCTATCTGTTCGTCAGCAGGCTGGAACCTTTCGGCCTGGTGATCGCCGAAGCCATGGCCGCCTCGATACCGGTTTTCGGACTGGCGGCGGAAGGCTCGTATCGCGATGAGATGTATCCTCTGATCACTCCGGAGAATTCCGTTTTCGTGGAACGCGCCAATCCGGGAGACTACATTTCACCGGAACCGGCCGCCGTGATCGACGAGCTCGCCGGCCGGATTAACGATTTCGGAATGAACCCGGAATCTTGCCGTCCCATGATCGAGCGGGCGCGCGAATGGGTGAGCAACCGCTTCGACGCCCATGTGCAGGCTGAAGCGATGGCGGAGCTTTACGACTTCGTCCTCAGGCGGCCGATAGATGCGCCGAAATGAGTTCCCGAGCGAGTATAAACTTGACCGCTGTCATCTGGATCGATTGGTATTCGTACCACATATCCCGTTTTCGCGCGCTTTGCGAACACCCGCCGCTTAAAGGCCGCGTAGCTGGAATCGAATTGGTGGGCGGCTGCGGTGTCCACCAGGGTTTGCGCTTTCGAGAACCGGAGAGAGAGGGGCTGCCGATCTCGATCCTGTTTCCGGAAGCGGACTGGCACAACATCGGACAGCTCGAACTGGCGAAGGCAGTGTGGCGGGGATTGGAACGGCTGCAGCCGTCTTCGGTGCTGGTGCCGGGCTGGGCTACGGCCCCGGCTCTGGCCGCTGCGGTGTGGGCGAAGGTGCACGGCAAGCGTTCGATTCTGATGAGCGAAACCACCGCGGGAGACCATCGGCGGATGTGGTGGAAAGAGCTTCCAAAGCGCCAGCTGATCCGGCTCTTGTTCGACTTTGCGATTGCCGGCGGCAAGCCGCACGCGCGATATCTGATCGAGTTGGGGCTTTCGCCCGGCCGGATCGCCCGCTATTACGATGTCATCGACAACCGCTTCTACCAGGAGGAGACCGATCGCGCGCGGGCAATTCCCGAATCGAGGCAGGCGGCCGATTTGCCAGAACGCTATTTTCTCTACGTGGGGCGACTGGCCGCCGAGAAAAACGTGAGCGCCTTCCTGCGGGCGTTTGCGCGCTACCGTGCAATGGGCGGAACGTGGTCGCTCGTGCTGGTGGGTGACGGACCCGAGCGGCAGGCGTTGGAAAGACAGAGTCGCGATTCCGGTATCCGCGGCGAGGTAAGGTTTGCCGGCCTGAAAACCACCCGGGAGACGATCCTCTACTATGCCTTCGCGGGGTGTTTCGTGCTGCCCAGCACCCGTGAGCCGTGGGGTCTCGTGGTGAACGAAGCCATGGCGTCGGGCTTGCCCGTGATCGTATCGAACCGCTGCGGCTGCGCCGAGGATCTGGTCGAACCCGGAGGCAATGGGCACCTGTTCGACCCCGCCAGCGAGGCTGAACTGGCCCAGCGGATGCTTTCCGTCAGCCAGTCGAGCGAGACCATTATTCGCGAAATGGGAAGAAGATCGCGGGAGATCGTCGCCGGCTATTCCCCCGCCCATTGGGCCGCCGAAGTCGCCCGTGTGGCGCAAGCCTGACTTGGCGTCCAACTCGCTCTCATGCGCATCCTAATCGCCAACCAATTCTTCTGGCCGGAGGTGGCGGCCACGGGCCAATACCTCTGCGACCTGGCTGTCCACCTGAGCGCCGAAGGACATGACGTAACGGTGATCTGTAGCGGCGGATCCTACGCAGAGGCGGGCCGTGACGCTGGGGACCCACCGCCGGTCCGGATCCTCCGCGTCCCCGGACTGCCTTACAGAAGGGGGGCGCTGGCGAGATTCATTTCCTATCTAACGTTCTTCGCCGGCGCACTGTGGTGCGAATTTCGCGTTCCCCGGCCGGACCTGGTGGTAACCATGACCACCCCGCCCCTGCTGGCTGTGGCGGGCACGATTATGAAGGGCATCCGCGGAACACGTCATTACATATGGGAGATGGACGTATTCCCGGATGCGCTAGTGACTCTGGGCGCTTTAACGGAGCGCGGTTTGGCCGCCCGGTTGCTGGGCTGGATACAAGATTGGAGCCGGCGCTGCTCGGATGGGGTTATCGTGCTGGGCCCTTGTATGCGAGCGCGTCTGCTCGCGCGCGGCACTCCGGAGCACCTGGTACACGTGGCTGAGAATTGGGCCGATGGCAACGCAATTTCCGCACGGCCGAACAACCGCCGCTCCGGCCCGTTGAACGTTTTCTATTCCGGCAATCTCGGTCTGGCGCACGACACCGACACTATCGAAGGAGCCATGCGCCACTTCCGGAACGATCCACGCTTCCTGTTCACGTTTGCGGGCGGCGGGGTGGGACGGGAGCGGCTGGAGCGGGTTTGCGCCGCCGAAGGAATCGGCAATGCGCGGTTTCTGCCTTACGCCGGCCGTTGCGACATGGATGAGCACCTGGCGCAGGCCGATATCGGGCTCGTCACTGAGCGCCCGGCGTGCATCGGTACCGTGGTGCCGAGCAAGGTATATGGGTTGATGGCGGCCGGAAGGCCGCTGTTGTTCATTGGGCCCCAGGACGCCACCCCGGCCGTGCTGATCCGGCGGTTCCAGTGCGGCTGGCAGATCGACCCAGGCGATCTGTCGAGCCTGATCGCTCTGCTTGAAAGCTTGTCTGCCCGCCGCGAAGCAGCTTGGACTCACGGACAACGCGCGCGCGCCGCCTTCGATCGCCATTACGACGTCTTCCATGGAGTGTCCCGGGTGATGGCAGCGCTCGGTCTGGCGTGAACCGCTCCGGCGTAAGCGGCCTCTGATTCGCACCCCGGCTTAAAAAATGGTGTTCTCTTCCAACCTCAGTCTGGCTCTAACTGAAATCGCCTTTTACGGCTTCGTCACGGCTCTGGCATTGGCGTTCCCGCGTGCCGGCTTCCGGTGGCCGAGTGGGGTGGAAGCGGCATATGCACGTCTGGCAAACCGACGCTGGCTCTCGATTTTCTGCGTCGTTGCGCTGGCGCTTGTCCTTCGGGGAGCGCTGATTCCCGTGTTACCAACACCCGTGCCGGGTGTCCACGATGAATATAGCTATCTGCTGGGTGGTGAAACCTTCGCCTCCGGGCGTCTTGCCAATCCGCCGCACGCATTGTGGAGAAGCCTGGAGACTTTCTATGTTATTCAGCAGCCTACTTATGCCTCCATGTACCCTCCCGCCCAGGGTTTCTTCCTGGCGATAGGGTATCTGGCGGGCCACCCATGGATCGGAGTCTACCTGAGCGTGGCGCTCATGTGCGGGGCCGTCTGCTGGATGCTGCAAGGGTGGGTGGGGCCGCGATGGGCGCTCTTGGGAGGAATCCTCGCCGTGCTCCGGTGGGGCGTTTACAGTTACTGGGTGGAAAGCTACTGGGGCGGTGCAGTGGCCGCTTTGGGAGGCGCGCTGGCGGCGGGCGCCTTGCCGCGCCTGATGCGCAAGCCGGCCTGGGGGCCGGCGGCTGCCCTGGGCTGCGGAATAATCGTCCTCGCTAACAGCCGCCCTTTTGAAGGGGCGCTGTTTAGCTTTACGGTCATAGGCGCGCTTCTGGTTCACTACGTGCGAAAGGGCGCGCTCGATTTCGGCCTGCTGGTCCGGCGGGTAGCCTTTCCACTAGGGATGGTGGTGTTGCTTGGGGGCGCCGCCATGGGTTACTACTTCTGGCGCGTCACCGGCAATCCCACGCGGATGCCTTACGACCTGCACTCGGCGACCTACGAAGTTACCGGACCCTTTCTTTGGCAGCCTTTGCGGGCAGCCCCTTTCTACCGTTACGCAGTGATGGAAAAATACCACGTAGGGCGGCAAACCGCGGCTTACTTCCAGGCGCATTCCATTCGCGGATGGTTGCTCGAGAGCTGGCGCAAGGCCGAATCGCTGGTGGTCTTTTACTTCTGGCCGGCTGCGGGGCCTGTGCTACTCGCACTTCCCTTCTTGCGGCGGGATCGCAAGGTCCGCGTCGCCTTGATCGCTATCGGAGTCGTATATATCGGGCTGACGCTAGAAATCTGGCCGATGACCTTGCATTATCACGCTCCCTTGGCCGCGGTCATGATCTTGCTGCTCGTGCAGACGATGCGTTTCTGGCGGCTGGTCGAGTGGCGAGGGCGCCCGGTCGGCGCCGCGATATCGCATACAATACCGCTCGTCTTCGCCGGCATTCTGGTGGTCCGGCTTGGCGCCGCAATCTGCCATGTTCCAATGCCGGAGCACGGGCTAGCGCCGTGGTTCACGGTTACCCCGGGCAACGTGGACCGCGCCGCCATCGCACGCTACCTGGCAAGCCAGCCAGGGCCACAGCTCATTCTGGTGCGCTACGCCGAAACTCACCACGTGGATGAAGAGTGGGTGCATAACGCCGCCGACATAGACGCGTCCAAAGTGGTCTGGGCGCGCGAAGGGGACGCGGCAGACAACGCCCGCCTGCTGCGCTACTTTTCAAATCGCCGCGCATGGCTGCTGGAACCGGACGCCAAGCCGCCGCGCCTGATCTCCCTATCGCCCGAGCTCGGCGCTCTGCGGCTTCCCAAATGAGTTAGTCCTGCCTCATACCTCGAGTTTAGTTCTTATGTCCGCAGCTCATATTTCAGTTCGACCTCAAGAGTACCTGGTCGTTGACCTCGACGGCACGCTGGTTCTCACCGACACGTTCGCGTCCTGTGTACTGGAGGCGCTGCGGAAGCGATTCTCATCGCTTCCGGCCGTAGTCGCCGGTCTGATGCGGGGCCGCGCGGTTTCGAAGCGTATTGCGGCGTCGCTGGCCAAGTTGAACGTGGAGAGCCTGCCGTATAACGAGCCCCTGATCGAGTATTTGCGGGAACAGAAGGCGGCCGGACGGCGGCTGATTCTGGCGACGGGGGCCGATCTGTCGATTGCCTCGCAGGTGGCCGGGCACCTCGGCATATTCGACGAGGTGATCGCCAGCGACGGCTCACGCAACATGACCGGCGATGAGAAGGTACGCGCCATCCAGGAGTGCACCGGCGGCGCGCCGTTCACGTATGCCGGCAACTCGCGGGCCGATCTGCGAGTCTGGCGCCAGTCGCAGGCCGCCATTCTGGTCGGCGCTCCGCGGTCCTGCGCGCGTGAGTTGCGGGCGGCGGGGATTGCCGTTCAGCGGGAGTTTGGGCGATCAAGGAGCGCCTGGAGGGCGCGCGTCCGGTGCTTGCGGATGCACCAGTGGTCCAAGAACCTTCTGGTGTTCGTCCCCATTCTGCTTGCTCATCAGATCGCCAATCCGGCGGCGATTTGGCATGCTCTGTTGGCCTTTCTGGCGCTTTCGTTTGCCGCTTCGGCGCTGTATATCGCAAACGATCTGCTGGACCTGCAGGCCGACCGCCTGCACCCGTCCAAGCGCCGCAGGCCGCTGGCGTCGGGCGCAGTCAGCGTCGAGGCGGGCCTGGTGTTGGGGGCCTTGATGGTTGTTGCCGCCACCGCGATGGCTTTCCTGCTGCCGCCCCCGGCACGCCTGTTGCTGGCGGCTTACGCAGCATCCTCTCTGACCTATTCGCTCAAGCTGAAGCGCATGCTGTTTCTCGACGTAGTAACCTTATCGCTGCTCTATACTCTGCGGGTGCTTTACGGCGGCTCCGCCACGGGAATTATTATCTCCGTTTGGACGCTGGCCTTCTCGCTGTTTTTGTTTACCAGCCTGGCATGCGTAAAGCGGCTGGCTGAACTGCGCCGAGTAAACCCGGTCGTGGCGGGAACCCAGGAATATCGCGGATATATGGGAGCGGACGCAAGTCAACTCGCGTCTTTGGCTTCGTCGGCGGGATCGGTTGCCGTGCTTGTGCTGGCGCTCTACATCAACAGTCCAGAAGTTGGCCTGCTGTATCACCACCCGCGAGGATTGTGGCTGTTGTGCCCGATCTTCATCTATTGGATCGGCCGGATCACACTAATCGCCAACCGCGGTCACCTCGACGACGATCCCGTCACATTCGCGTTGAAGGATCGCGCAACCCAGGTCACCGGGGTTATCGCGGCCGTCATCCTGGTCCTCAGTACATAGTCCATGGCTACTATTTCTAATCTCGCTTCATCGGAGCAGATACCTTCAGGCGCGGCAACGGCGTTGCGGCGAGCGGAGACCGCGGCGGAGCGAAGGGCTGCCGTGCTGGTTCCGGCGCTGATGGTTCTGCTCGCGGTTTGGGCGTGGTTCGCCTCGCGGGGAGCCCGGCTGGCGTTCGACGAACTGCTCGAACTCGCCGCGGCCGGCGCGCCGACGCCCCATCAGGTGCTCTCCTCGCTCGCCACGGGAGTGGATTTCAATCCACCGCTGTCGCATCTCGTCATTCGTTATAGCATGGCGCTATTGGGAAACACCGAAACAGCCGCGCGGCTGCCGGCGTTTCTAGGGGTCGCTGCGCTGCTGGTCTGTTTGTACGTCTTTGTCTCGCGGGAACTTGGGCGGACCTGCGGGGTACTGGCCATGCTGGTGATACTCTGCTCGCCGGTGCGCGAGTATGCCGTGCAGGCGCGTCCCTATGGTCTGGTGCTGGGATTCTCGGGACTGATCCTGCTCTGTTACCGCCGTGCCACGGAGCGAACACGGCGGAGCCTGGCGCTCGGTGGTGTCGCAATTTGCGCAGCCGCCCTGACCGCCAGCCATTACTACGCCGTTCTGGTTCCTGGGGTGCTCTTATGCGCCGAAGCGATCCGAGCCTGGGAAACGAAACGGCCGGATTGGCCGCTGGTCCTAACCTGCGCCGCCCCGCCGATACTCGTTCTATGGCTACTGCGGGACGTCATCCGGACGCAGCGGCTGCAATTGGCGCACTACTTCTCGAGGGGAAGCCTGCTCAGTTTCGACCACGGATACGACTTTCTGGCCATAGACCCGCTGGTCTGCTCCCTGGCGCTGATCTTGATGATGGGTGCGCTTGGCTCCCTCCGGGGCGGCGGCAAACTAGGGGGCACGAACCCCCTGGCCGGCAAGCCGCGGACTTCCGGCATGATACTGGGAACCGGCCTGCTGCTGCTTCCCGTGGCGGGCGCCTTAGCTACGCGCTTTGTTACGCATGCGTATGTTCCGCGGTACTTCCTTCCGGCGGCGATAGGGTTCGCCATCTGCTTCTCTTACGGCGTCAAATGGTTTTCTACCGTTCTGCCGGCACTGGCGCTGCTCGTCATGCTGCCTTTCGGCCTGGGTTTCGGGAAGGCCATCCTGCAGGATGCCTTCCGCGTTCCCGAAGGACTGCCCACGAGCGAGAGCCTGGCCGCGGCCCCGGCGCCCCTGCTCTTCGACACTCCCGAAACGTACCTGCAGATCTACCACTACTATCCGGCCCTGCGCGACAAATTGTGGGTGATCGCCGACCCCCCCGCGTCGCTACGCCACAGAGGATACGACACGGATGACAAGATCATTCTGGCCCTCGCGGGGATCCGGCGCGCTCAGGCCATAACTCTGAGTGCCGCGGTGCGCCGCTGGCCGCGCTTCAGCCTGGTCCCGAGATCGGCGGACTCCGTCTATGCGCTGAAGTGTGTCATGGAAGCGGGAGCGCCGGTCGCGGTGGGGCGAGCCTTTGGAAACTCGAACTTCGTCTTCGAGGTTACCGTGCCGCCGGAGAGCATTGCTCGCATCGACGCTTGCACGAGCCCCATCCCGTAAACCAGAGAACGCAGTTAGCGCTGCCGCACCCTCGCAACGAACCCACCGACGATCTTATCGCTGGAGCTTGAGTAACGTGAACTTTGAACGAAACGTCTCCTTTCGAGCGGCCCTCCTTGTCATGATAGCCGCGGCTTGGCCTGCATCCGGTCAGGTGACCACCTACCACTACGACAATAACCGCACCGGAGCCAATCCGAACGAAACCATCCTCAACACCTCGAACGTGAACGTGAACAGCTTCGGCAAGCTGTTTACGCTGCCGGTGGATGGAGAGATCTACGCGCAGCCGTTGTATGTGCCTAGCGTCAGCATTCCGCAAAACGGAGTGCACAACGTGGTGTACATTGCCACGGAGAACAACAGCGTATATGCATACGATGCGGACGCCTCTTCGCCATCGGGCCCGCTTTGGCATGTCAACCTGGGCCCGGCCATGCCGAGCTCGACCTGCTGCAATTCGCTGGGGTATTCCGTGGAACTATTGCCCCTGATCGGCATTACCAGCACGCCGGTCATCGACTTATCGTCGAACACGATCTACGTAGTGGCGGAGAGTTACGAGAGTGGCGTCACCTATTTTCGGCTGCACGCTCTCGACATCACGACGGGCGCAGATAAGATGCCGCCGGCGGTGATTCAGGGCAGCGTCCCGGGATCGAGTTTCGACGCTGTCAATGGCATCGTGACGTTCAACCCGATCCGGCACCTTCAGCGGCCGGGGCTCCTGTTGCTGAATGGCAACATCTACATCGGTTTCGGTTCGCATCAGGACGCCACGCCCTACCATGGCTGGCTATTCGCATACAGCACTTCCACCTTGCAGCAGACCGGCATACTCTGCTTCTCTCCCTCTCAAGGAGAGAGCGGAGTGTGGCAAGGAGGCGTCGCGCCGGCCGCCGATGGGAACGGAAACCTCTACCTGTCGACAGGCAACGGCGGGTTGACCGCGAACACCGGAGGCCAGGACTATGGCGACAGCATTGTCAAGATGACGATGACGACGAACGGTCTCTCCATACTCGATTACTTCTCGCCCACCACAGAGGTTGCAGACGCGGCAAACGACTGGGACCTGGGCAGCAGCGGCCCCTTGCTGATTCCGGGGACTTCGCTGGGACTCGCCGCAGGCAAGGACGGTGTTATGCGCGTGTTTAATACCGCCAACTTGGGCCAGTATCATGCTTCGGGCGATCAGCTCGTCCAGGAGTGGCAGGCCACCTACGCCTATACATATTCGCCGCCCTCGCCCGGCGGCTTCTGGGGCGGCAACTATATCTTCTACAACGGAACGATGTACGGGTTTGGCGAGCGGGACACACTCAAGACGTTTTCCTTCAACGGATCGCTGTTCAACACGGTGCCAACGACGCAGAGCACGATGACGGTTGCCTCCGCTTCGAGCAACGACCCAGGCATGACTATCTCCTCCAACGGAACAGTTGCCGGAACGGCGATCCTGTGGGCGTCATTGCCCGCCAGCGGGAACGGGGACGCTGGGACGGCGCTGCCCGCAATCATCCGCGCCTTCGATGCCTCCAACGTTGCCACGGAACTGTGGGACAGCAGCCAGAATGCAGCACGGGATTCCTCTGGAAATTGGGCTAAATGGGTTCCTCCAATCGTAGCCAACGGTAAAGTTTACGTGTCCACTTACGATGGCGACGTGGCGGTTTACGGGCTGCTATCCGGCTATCAAACCGTTACCGCCACGGCCGGCACGCCGCAGAGCGCAGCCGTGAACACGCCCTTCGCTACCGCTCTGCAAGCCACTGTGAAGGATGCCAGCGGCAATCCGCTGAGCGGGGTGAGCGTGACCTTCGCAGCGCCGGCCAGTGGTGCCAGCGCCACCTTCGCCGGGCCGGCGACCGTCACCACGAACGCCAGTGGGGTTGCAACCGCGCCTGCCCTGACCGCCAACGGCCAGGCGGGCAGCTATACCATCACGGCGTCCGTGACAGCAATCAGCAGTTCCGCTAGCTTCAGCCTGACGAACCTTCCCGGCGCCCCAGCGAGCATTACGGCTACGGCCGGCACTCCGCAGAACGCCACCGTCAATGCGGCCTTCGTCACCGCCCTGCAGGCGACTGTGAAGGATGCCAACGGCAATCTGTTGAGCGGCGTCGCTGTGACCTTCGCCGCGCCGGCCAGCGATGCCAGCGCCACTTTCGGTGGATCGGCGACCGTCACCACTAATACCAGTGGGGTGGCCACCTCGCCAGCCCTGACCGCCAACGGCCAGGCCGGCAGCTATAACGTGACCGCCAGCGTGGCGGGCGTCACCACCCCAGCCAGCTTCAGCCTGACCAACCTGGCCGTGGGCACCGGCGGAACTCTCTCCGGCTCCGCCAACTCCAACTCGGGAACTTTTAACCTGACCACCGAAGGATCTTCCGATTGGGTCAACTGGGGAAACATATATGGCGGGCCCGGAATCGCCGATCGCAAAGCCGGTGTCACAGCGCAAATCGGCAATTACACGGAGATCGGATCTCTATTGGTGGGCACCACCGGTAATGATCCGCGCACGCTGACCTGGAGCGACGGAACACCAAACGTCAGCGGCTCCAATAGCACGGTCGTGTATGTAGACAGCAATTCGGGTCATCCCGGCGAAGGCTTTTCGTTCACGGTTCCGGCGGACACCACTCTGCGCACTCTGGTTTTCCACGCCGGAGGGCAAGATGGTGGCGGTGCGCTAACCGTCAGCTTGTCGGATGGCTCGGCGGCCAATTACCAGGACACCACGGCTAACCAGAGTGGCCGGTGGGACCGGAACTATACCATCACTTACAGCGCCGCTTCGGCGGGGCAAACCTTAACCATCCAGTGGGTGAGTGCGACAGCGTCCGGCAACGTGAGTTTGGGCGGAGCGGCCCTTTCCCTGGCAGGATCGCCCGGTTCTGCTTCGAGCATTACTGCCACCGCCGGCGCGCCGCAGAGCGCCACCGTGAACACCGCCTTCGCCACCCCGCTGCAAGCGACCGTGAAGGATGTCAATGGCAATCCGCTGAGCGGGGTGAGCGTGACCTTCGCCGCGCCAGCCAGCGGTGCCAGCGCGACCTTCGGCGGATCGGCGACCGTCACCACTAACACCAGCGGAGTGGCCACCGCGCCAGCCCTGACCGCCAATGGGCAGGCCGGGAGCTACACTGTAACCGCCAGCGTGGCGGGCGTCACCACCCCAGCCAGCTTCAGCCTGACCAATCTCGCGGCCGGCCCGGCGAGCGTTACGGCCACAGCCGGCACGCCGCAGAGCGCTACCGTAAACACCGCCTTCGCCACCGCCCTGCAGGCCACTGTGAAGGATGCTAACGGCAATCTGCTGAGCGGCGTCACCGTGACCTTCGCCACGCCAGCCAGCGGCGCCAGCGCCACCTTCGGCGGATCGGCGACCGTCACTACTAACACCAGCGGCGTCGCCACCGCGCCAACCCTGACCGCCAACGGGCAAGCCGGGAGCTACACTGTAACCGCCAGCGTGGCGGGCGTCAGCACCTCAGCCAGCTTCAGCCTGACCAATCTCGCGGCCGGCCCGGCGAGCATTACGGCCACAGCCGGCACGCCGCAGAGCGCGACCGTAAACACCGCCTTCGCCACCGCCCTGCAGGCCACCGTGAAGGATGCCAGCGGCAATCTGCTGAGCGGCGTCACCGTGACCTTCGCCGCGCCGGCCAGCGGCGCCAGCGCCACCTTGGGCGGATCGGCGACCGTCACTACTAACACCAGCGGCGTGGCCACTTCCCCCGTTCTGACCGCCAACGGCCAGGCGGGCAGCTATAGCGTGACCGCCAGCGTCTCGGGCGTCACCACGCCCGCCAGCTTCAGTCTCACCAACACGGCCGCAACTACCGGTGGCACCGGATCTCTCTCCGGCTCCGCCAACTCCAACTCGGGGACTTTCAACCTGACCACTGAAGGAACTACCGATTGGGTCAACTGGGGAAATGTCTCCGGGGGGCCCGGAATCGCGGATCGCAAAGCCGGTGTCACGGCGCAAATCAGCAACTACAAAGAGATCGGATCTCTATTGGTGGGCACCACCGGTAATGACCCCCGCACGCTGACCTGGAGCGACGGAACACCAAACGTCAGCGGCTCCAATAGCACCGTCGTATACGTAGACAGCAATTCGGGTCATGCGGGCAATGGGTTTTCCTTCACGGTTCCGGCGGACACCAACATGCGCACTCTGGTGTTTCACGCAGGAGGGCAAGACGGCGGCGGTACGCTAACCGTCAGCTTGTCGGATGGCTCGGCGGCCAATTACCAGGACACCACGGCAAATCAGAGTGGCCGGTGGGACCGGAACTACACCATCACTTACAACGCCGCTTCGGCGGGGCAGACTTTAGCCGTCCAGTGGGTGGATGCCACGGATTCCGGCAATGTGAGTTTAGCCGGCGCGGCCCTTTCGCTGGCGGGATCGGTAGGATCCGCTTCGAGCATTACTGCCACGGCCGGCGCGCCGCAGAGCGCCACCGTGAACACCGCTTTCGCCACCGCCCTGCAGGCCACCGTGAAGGATGTCAATGGCAATCCGTTGAGCGGGGTGAGCGTGACCTTCGCCGCGCCGGCCAGCGGCGCCAGCGCCACCTTCGGTGGATCGGCGACCGTCACCACTAACACCAGCGGAGTGGCCACCGCGCCGGCCCTGACCGCCAATGGCCAGGCCGGCAGTTATACCGTGACCGCCAGCGTGGCGGGCGTCAACACCCCGGCCAGCTTCAGCCTGACCAATCTCGCGGGCACCCCGGCGAGCGTCGCCGCTACGGCCGGCACGCCGCAGAGCGCCACCGTGAACGCCGCCTTCGCCACCGCCCTGCAGGCCATTGTGAAGGATAGCGGCGGGAATCCCGTGAGTGGCGTTACCGTGACCTTCGCCGCGCCGTCCAGCGGGGCCAGCGCCACCTTCGGTGGGTCGGCGACCGTCACTACTAATACCAGTGGGGTAGCCACCGCGCCAGCCCTGACCGCCAATGGGCAAGCCGGGAGCTACACCGTGACCGCCAGCGTGGCGGGCGTCAGCACCTCAGCCAGCTTCAGCCTGACCAATCTCGCGGCCGGCCCGGCGAGCGTCACGGCCACAGCCGGCACGCCGCAGAGCGCTACCGTAAACACCGCCTTCGCCACCGCCTTGCAGGCCACTGTGAAGGATGCCAGCGGCAATCCGCTGAGCGGCGTCACCGTGACCTTCGCCGCGCCGGCCAGCGGGGCCAGCGCCACTTTCGGTGGATTGGCGACCGTCACCACCAACACCAGCGGCGTCGCCACCGCGCCAGCCCTGACCGCCAACGGCCAGGCGGGCAGTTATACCGTAACCGCCAGCGTGGCGGGCGTCACCACCTCGGCCAGCTTCAGCCTGACCAACATGGCCGCGACCAAAGGCGGCAGCGGATCTCTCTCCGGCTCCGCCAACTCCAACTCGGGCACTTTCAACCTGACCACCGAAGGGACTACCGATTGGGTTAACTGGGGCGTCATCTCCGGCGGGCCTGGAATCGCCGATCGCAAAGCCGGTGTCACGGCGCAGATCAGCAATTACACGGAGATCGGGTCTTTAGCGGTCGGCACCACCGGCAATGACCCGCGCACGCTGACCTGGAGCGACGGAACACCAAATGTCAGCGGCTCCAATAGCACCGTCGTATACGTAGACAGTAATTCGGGTCATCCCGGCGAAGGCTTTTCGTTCACTGTTCCGGCGGGCACCACTACCCACACTCTGGTGTTCCACGCAGGAGGACAAAACGGCGGCGGTACGCTGACGGTCAGCTTGTCGGATGGCTCGGCAGCCAATTACCAGGACACCACGGCTAACCAGAGTGGCCGGTGGGACCGCAACTACACCATCACTTACAACGCCGCTTCGGCGGGGCAAACCTTAACCATCCATTGGGTAAGTGCGACAGCGTCCGGCAACGTGAGTTTAGGCGGAGCCGCGCTGCAGTAAGAAGCATTCGCACGATTCCGTTCCTATGCTTATACGTCTAATTCGACTTGCCCCTGTCTGGCTGATGCTCGCAAGTCAGAGCGTCGCCGGTGATTGGACCACCTATGCGCACGACCCCGCCCGTTCGGGCTGGGCTAGCGACGAGCGAACCCTCACTCTCTCGAACGTCGCGACTCTCCGGCTGCAGTGGAAAAGACGGGTCAACAACCAGTCCTTCAGCCTCTCGGCCCTCACGGCTCCGGTGGTCGCTACCGGAGTCCCGACTGGCAGCGGCCCTCGGACCGTGGTCTACGTAGCCGGTATCGGGGGAACGGTGTTTGCTATTGACGCGCAAACCGGCGACGCGCTATGGACCAGGCCCCTCACCTCCCTGGCAGTGCCGCGCAAAGGCGGGCTGCAAGGAACCTATCTTTGTCCTAACGGAATTACGGCCACACCGGTTATCGACAAGACCACCAACACGCTGCACGTAATCGCTCCCGACGGAAGCCTGTATGGACTCGATCTGAGCAACGGCAGGGATAAGTACGGTCCGGTGCCGTTCGTCGCCCCATTCGCGAAAAGCTGGAGCCTGAACCTGGTGGACGGAATCGTTTACACCACGGTCTCCCTCGGCTGTGGAAACGGCCGATCCGGAGTGTATGCTGCGGATGTCCGGCTTCCTCGCCAGCCGGCTGTGCGGCAGTTGTTGCTCTCCAATGCATACACAGCTGGCATTTGGGGTCGCGGCGGCGCAGTCATCGGAGGAGGACGACTTTACGGGGGTACCGCGGACGGAGACACCGATCCGTCCGCCGGAGACTACTCGAACACGGTCGTGGGGGCATCGCTCAACGATATGGCCGTGGCCGATTATTTCCTGCCGCGCAATGCAGAGTACATCAATAAGAACGACTTTGATCTCGGCTCGGCCAGCCCCGTTTGGTTCGCCTGGAAGAACCGCCATCTGCTGGCTCACGGCTTCAAGGAGGGCGTAGTCTACTTGCTGGACGGCGACCGGCTCGGAGGCGCCGATCACAGCACGCCCTTGTTCGCGACCCCCCGTCTGGGGAACGATGCGGAGGAGTGCTGCGCGGCGTCCGGCATTTGGGGAGGACTTTCCGCCAGCCGCGACGACGAGGGGCAGACCTGGGTCTACGTCCCAGTCGGAGGGCCGCCTTCCATGCGCGCTCCAAGCTTTCCAATCACCAACGGCCCGGCCCCCCACGGCAGCATCATGGCCTTCAAGGTCTTGAGCGATCCTCGGACCCAGAGCCCCGTGCTGGAGCCGGCCTGGATTTCGGGAGATTTCCAATATCCGGATCCCCCGGTTCTGGCCAATGGCGTGCTTTTCGCATTGGCAAATGGCGAGAACCCCGACCAACGCCGGGATGAATCCAGGAGGATTTTCGATACGCACCCGGCGGTCTTGAAGGCGCTGGATGCGAAAACGGGAAGGGAATTATTCAACAGCGGCGCGGCCATGGAGACCTGGGTGCACTTTAGCGGCCTGGCCGTCGCGGACGGCCACGTGTACGCCGTCGATCACGGGTCCAACGTTTACTGCTTTGGAGTGGGGAAGGCAAACCCCGTTCTCCGGACGCAGACCACTAACTTCCAGCGTAGCGACGACCAGCTTAGCCGCAGCTGGATCGGCCGGGCCGATCGTCAGGACGAAATCCTGAAAACGTGGATCGAACGCGCCGCTTTCACCGCGGGGCTGGTCTTTCTGGCCGCCGTGGCCGGCATTTGGGCCGCATTCAAGTACGAGCGAAGGTGAGCGAACGGCGCTCGCCAGAATTCAAGTTCAGGGAGGTCAAGAGTTGAAAAAGGCTTTGATAATTGGAATCACCGGACAGGACGGTTCTTACCTTGCCGAGTTATTGCTCGCGAAAGGATACCAGGTGCATGGCGTTGTCAGGCGAACGTCCACCTTCAATACGGACCGCCTCGACCATATCTACGCCGAGCCCCAGGAGAATGGCGCTCTCCAACTGCATTATGGCGACTTGGCCAACGGCGCACGCCTGCGCCGGCTGATGGAACAGATCCAGCCCGACGAAGTGTATAACCTCGGAGCCCAGTCGCATGTCCGGGTGAGCTTCGACCAGGCCGAATATACCGCCGACGTGGTGGCCACCGGCACGCTTCGCCTGCTGGAGGCCTTCCGGGATTACGCCCTTGCCAACCGGTCCCGGCCGCGTTTCTACCAGGCCGGATCTTCGGAGATGTTCGGCAGTTCGGCGCCGCCGCAGAACGAGACCACGCCTTTCTATCCGCGCAGCCCGTACGCCGCCAGTAAAGTGGCCGCGCACTGGTATGCGGTCAACTACCGCGAAGCCTACGGGTTGTTCGTGTCGAACGGCATTTTATTCAACCACGAATCTCCGCGGCGCGGCGAAACCTTCGTCACGCGCAAGATCACCCGCGCACTGGCCCGCATCCGCTTGGGCCTTCAGGACAAGCTCTATCTCGGGAACCTCGATGCGCGCCGCGATTGGGGGCACTCGGCGGACTATGTCCGCGCCATGTGGCTGATGCTGCAGCATCGCCAGCCGGATGATTTCGTGATCGCCACGGGCGAGAGCCATTCGGTACGGGAGTTTTTGGACCTGGCGGCCTCCTGCGCCGGGGTGGACTGGCGGCCGCACGTCGAACTCGATACGCGCTATCTCCGCCCGACCGAAGTCCATGCCCTTCAGGGCGATGCTTGCAAGGCCCAGCGGCTGCTTGGGTGGAAGCCGGCCATTGCTTTCGAGGAGCTGGTCTTTTCGATGGTAGAAGGCGATTTGGAGCTGGCGCGTCAGGAGCAGACCCTCCTGAAGGGTGGTCACCGGGTGGCCCAGCGGGGGGTGGCTTGTGCCTGAGCGGCGCCGCGCATCGAAATCTGTAAGACTGGCCCCCTCCAGCCGCATCTTCGTGGCCGGCCATCGCGGTCTGGTCGGCTCCGCCATTCTCCGCCGCCTCGAGGCACTGGGTTGCCGAAACCTGCTGGTGGCGACCCGAAGCGAGTTGGATCTCCGCGATCAGGATGCCGTAACGCGCTTCTTCACCAGGAACGAGCCGGAATTTGTGTTTCTGGCGGCTGCCAAGGTGGGCGGCATCATGGCTAACGCGACCCAGCCGGCGCAGTTTCTGTACGACAATCTCGCGATCGAGCTGAACGTGACCCACGCGGCCTGGCAGCATAAGGTCAAGAAGCTGCTATTGCTGGGATCCTCGTGTATCTATCCCAAACTCGCGCGGCAGCCCATTAAAGAAGAGTACCTGCTGACAGGGCCTCTGGAAGAGACCAACGAAGCCTACGCCATCGCCAAAATCGCCGGCCTGAAACTGGCTCAGGCTTATCGCGCGCAGCACGGATTCCCGGCCATTGCTTTGATGCCAACCAACCTCTACGGCCCGGGCGACAACTTCGACCTGGAGTCCTCGCACGTGCTGCCCGCGATGATCCGGCGTTTTCATGAGGCCCGCCTGACCGGCGCGCCGGCCGTGACCCTGTGGGGAACTGGCACGCCGCGCCGCGAGTTCCTGCACGTAGACGATCTCGCCTCGGCTGCCTGCTTTGCCATGCAGCACTATGACGAGTGTCAGCCGCTGAACGTAGGAGTGGGTAAAGACCTCAGCATCGCCGAACTGGCGTCACTAGTGGCGCGCACTACTGGGTACTCAGGGAGAATCGTCTTCGATTCCTCGCGGCCCGACGGGACACCACGCAAACTGCTCGACGTTTCGCGTCTCAGCGCTTTGGGCTGGCGGCCACGGATCGGCCTCGAAGAGGGGATCAACGAAACCTACCGCTGGTATTGCGCGCATCGCGCCGGCGCATTCGCGGCTTAGCGCCGCAACCCACCGGCGCGATTGCGCGAGCAGAACTCTCCCGCGCTTGGGAACGGAATCGTGCGAATGCTTCTTACTGCAGCGCGGCTCCGCCTAAACTCACGTTGCCGGACGCTGTCGCACTTACCCACTGGATGGTTAAGGTTTGCCCCGCCGAAGCGGCGTTGTAAGTGATGGTGTAGTTCCGGTCCCACCGGCCACTCTGGTTAGCCGTGGTGTCCTGGTAATTGGCTGCCGAGCCATCCGACAAGCTGACCGTCAGCGTACCGCCGCCGTTTTGTCCTCCTGCGTGAAACACCAGAGTATGGGTAGTGGTGCCCGCCGGAACAGTGAACGAAAAGCCTTCGCCGGGATGACCCGAATTACTGTCTACGTATACGACGGTGCTATTGGAGCCGCTGACATTTGGTGTTCCGTCGCTCCAGGTCAGCGTGCGCGGGTCATTGCCGGTGGTACCGACTACTAAAGATCCGATCTCCGTGTAATTGCTGATCTGCGCCGTGACGCCGGCTTTGCGATCGGCGATTCCGGGCCCGCCGGAGATGACGCCCCAGTTAACCCAATCGGTAGTCCCTTCGGTGGTCAGGTTAAAAGTTCCCGAGTTGGAGTTGGCGGAGCCGGAGAGAGATCC
Source organism: Terriglobia bacterium (assembly GCA_963714205.1). Classification (GTDB taxonomy): domain Bacteria; phylum Acidobacteriota; class Terriglobia; order Bryobacterales; family Bryobacteraceae; genus CAVQNQ01. Next base: position 273,935 of record CAVQNQ010000008.1, on the reverse strand, counting down.
GCTGCCGCCTTTGGTCGCGGCCATGTTGGTCAGGCTGAAGCTGGCCGAGGTAGCGACGCCCGCCACACTGGCGGTTACGGTGTAGCTGCCCGCCTGGCCGTTGGCGGTCAGGGCTGGCGCGGTGGCCACCCCGCTAGTGTTAGTGGTGACGGTCGCCGATCCGCCGAAGGTGGCGCTGGCACCGCTGGCCGGCGCGGCGAAGGTCACGGTGACGCCGCTCAACAGATTGCCGCTGGTGTCTCTAACGGTGGCTTGCAGGGCGGTGGCGAAGGCGGTGTTTACGGTAGCGCTCTGCGGCGTGCCGGCTGTGGCCGTAACGCTCGCCGGGCCGGCCGCGAGATTGGTCAGGCTGAAGCTGGCTGGGGTGGTGACGCCCGCCACGCTGGCGGTCACGGTGTAGCTCCCGGCTTGCCCATTGGCGGTCAGGGCCGGCGCGGTGGCCACTCCGCTGGTGTTAGTAGTGACGGTCGCCGATCCGCCGAAGGTCGCGCTGGCACCGCTGGCCGGCGCGGCGAAGGTCACGCTCACCCCGCTCAGCGGATTGCCATTGACATCCTTCACGGTCGCTTGCAGCGGGGTGGCGAAGGCGGTGTTCACGGTGGCGCTCTGCGGCGCGCCGGCGGTGGCAGTAATGCTCGAAGCAGAACCGGGCGATCCTGCCAGGGAAAGGGCCGCGCCGCCCAAACTCACGCTGCCGGACGCTGTCGCGCTCACCCACTGGATGGTTAAGGCTTGCCCCGCCGAAGCGGCGCTGTAAGTGATGGTATAGTTCCGGTCCCACCGGCTACTCTGGTTAGCCGTGGTGTCCTGGTAATTGGCCGCCGAGCCATCCGACAAGCTGACGGTTAGCGTACCGCCGCCGTCTTGTCCTCCCGCGTAAAACGCCAGAGTGCGCATGTTGGTGTCCGCCGGAACCGTGAACGAAAAGCCTTCGCCGGGATGACCCGAATTGCTGTCTACATACACGACCGTGCTATTGGGGCCGCTGACGTTTGGTGTTCCGTCGCTCCAGGTCAGCGTGCGCGGATCATTGCCGGTGGTGCCCACTGCCAAAGATCCGATCTCTTTGTAGTTGCTGATTTGCGCTGTGACACCGGCTTTGCGATCCGCGATTCCGGGCCCGCCGGAGACATTTCCCCAGTTGACCCAATCGGTAGTTCCTTCAGTGGTCAGGTTGAAAGTCCCCGAGTTGGAGTTGGCGGAGCCGGAGAGAGTTCCACCCGTGCCACCTTTAGTCGCGGCCGTGTTGGTCAGGCTGAAGCTGGCTGGGGTGGTGACGCCCGCCACGCTGGCGGTCACGTTATAGCTGCCGGCCTGGCCGTTGGCGGTCAGAACGGGGGAAGCGGCCACCCCGCTGGTGTTGGTGGTGACGGTCGCCGATCCGCCCAAGGTGGCGCTGGCCCCGCTGGCTGGCGCGGCGAAGGTCACGGTGACGCCGCTCAGCGGATTGCCGCTGGCATCCTTCACGGTGGCCTGCAGGGCGGTGGCGAAGGCGGTGTTTACGGTAGCGCTCTGCGGCGTGCCGGCTGTGGCCGTAACGCTCGCCGGGCCGGCCGCGAGATTGGTCAGGCTGAAGCTGGCCGAAGTCGCCAGCCCCGCAACAGTCGCTATGACCTGATAGGTGCCGGCCTGGCTGCCGGCGGTGAGAGTCGGCGCGATGGCGATACCGCTGCTATTGGTTGTCGAGGTGGCGCTCGCCGAACCCGCGAAGTTCGCGGTGGGCCCGGTGCCCGGAGCGGTAAAGGTGACCACGGCGCCGCTCACCGGGTTCCCGCCGCTATCGCTGACGGTGGCTTGGAGCGCGGCGGGGAAAGCGGTACCAACGGTGGTGCTCTGCGGCGTACCCGACGTGGCAGTGACGCTCGCGCCGACCAGAGCCGCCGCATTAAGAGTGACGTTTCCGCCGCTGAGGGCGGAAGACATGACCCAACTGACCGTCAGCGTCTGGCCGGCCGTTCCGGCGCTATAACTCAGCGTGTAGTTGCGGTCGAATTGTCCACTGGCAGCCGATGTGACGTCAACGAAATCGGGAGCCGAGCCGTCCGACAGATGAGCCGTCAAAGTACCGCCGCTATTCCAGCCGCCCACGTGAGCCACCAGTGTGCGCGCCGTGGTGTCGGCGGGAGCCGTGAAAGAAAAGCCCTGCCCGACGCCGCTGATATAGATGCCATTCATGTTGTTGCTGCTGGCCGCGGTGGGCGTGCCGTCGGTCCAGCTCACGGGCCGGGGATCGTTACTATAAGTCAGTACGCTCCCGGTGCCAATCACGTTATCGGAACTGATTTGCGCAGTTACGCCTGCTTTCCGGTTGAGGCTCCCATCTCCCCAATGCACCCAGTCGAGGCCGCCTTCCGCGGTGAGGTTGACCGCCGCGGCGGAGCTGGCGCCCGAACCGCCGAGAACGCCGCCCGTTCCGGTAACACTGAGCGTGTTAGTCAAGCTGAAAGCCGCGTTTCCGACGCCCGCGGCACTGGCTGTAACCACATAACTTCCGGCCTGGCCGTTAGCGGTCAGCACAGGCGCGGTGGCTACTCCGTTCGATCCGGTTACCACTGTGGCGCTAGCCGAGCCGCCGAAGCTGGCGCTGGCCTCGGAACTTGGCGCGGTGAAGGTCACGGAAACTCCGCTCATAGGACTGTTGCCGGAACCCGTTACAGTGGCCTGAAGGGCCGTTCCGAAAGCCGTGTTGACGGTCGCACTCTGGGGCGTGCCCCCGCTGGCACTGATCGTTGCGGTCGCACTATTCGAAGTGGTCCACCTGCCAACCGATGCATGGTAGAAGAAGTTCACCGAATTGTTGTTTCCGCCCGGCAAAGTGATGGTGGACGGCAGACTCATGTTGGCGTCAGACACGAAAGACACCGCGTTCGAGCCAGCGTTTACGATCTGTATCTGGGACCCATCCTCTTGTTTCAGCGCGTTCACCGTCGCGGTCACGCCCGAGCTATTGCCGGTGACATAAACGACCGGCCCGTATGGCTCAATGACAGTTGTCTGCGCGAGATTGACGGCGCCGTGATTTACGTCCGCGTGGGTGCAGCCGCTACAAACGTCGCCTTGCCAGTTCAAGTTATCCAAGGTAACCAACTGCCATCCAAGCCCGCTGGTGGTGACGAACTCGTACTGGGGGGTTCTCGCAAAGGTCCAGTTATTCCCCGTCAACACTACGTTCTTCCAGGCGAAGCCGCCCGTAGCATAGCCCGGATTGATCAGGTAGACCGCGCCCACCGAAAGCCCGCTCGCTTGCGCGTGCGCGGTCGCGGAACCGGTGTTATTGGAAATAGTCAAGCCGGTGAGGGGATACATGAAGGCGAACACGCTGCCGGCAGGGTGTTGGTCCACTGTGAACGTATTCCCCTGGACCAGCGTATTCCCGCTGGTTTCGAAAACGCCGAACGAGTAGCAGTCGTGGCACATGTTGCCGGTAACGGTCACGTTTGCCGGAGGAACGTAGTTGTTTTGAGACCCGATGTAGACCGCGGATTCGGTGCCGCTCCCGTTGATTTCCGCGATGGTATCGAAAGTGTTATTCGTGATTTGCACGTATCCGGACGCCACGCCGCCATCCACCCCGACCACCACGATCCCCTCTCTCGCGAGCCGGGAAATCGCATTCCCCTGATACAGTTGCCGGATGAGCGCGGCGCCGCCCGCGCTCACGGTGGAGTTCTCCACCGCGGCATTGGACCCGTTGCTGATGGTGCAATTCAAGACCTGCAGGTCAGCCGCCAGCATGGAGATGCCGTTGCCATTGAAGTTCGTCAGCGTCGAGTTTACGATTACCATCCCGGTAACGACCGATCCGCCAGAGTATATGTTCTCAGCCTTAAAGTCCTGAGTGATGACCGAGTTGACCGTAATATTCGAAAACGAGCTGTTGTCCCACATATAAATGGCCTTGTGGGTGATATCCCATCCATCGCCGGTGGGAGTCTGAAGCGGATATCCGAAGCTCACGTTGAAGGTGTTCCCATTTGTCATCCCATAGAGGTGCAGGTTGGAAATCGTGACATTGGAAACGGCCTCGCCGGCCGTGCCGTTAGGGCCGCCGTTATCGCCGATCGCCAGGCAGTTGCCGCGAATATCGCCGGTCACTCCCGGGAAGGCCACGGTGTCGGTGTAGACACCGAACGCCCCTCTGCAAAAGAGATTTGTCTGCGGCGCGTCGCCGGCGAGGGAGACGTCATTGTACCGAATCTTGACCGCGCCGGGCGCCTTGGCGGTCATCTGGTCGGTGGCTCGCAGCACGTAACCGCAAGTGGCGCCGCTGGGACAGGAAGATGGAGCGGGGACCGACACAACGCCCCCGCCCGCTTGGCCCGCAGTGTCGACGGCGTTCTGGAAAGCGGTGTGGTTCTCAGTGCCGTAGGCGAAGGTCGCCCCGCTGATGGTGGCCAAAGCCGGCGCGCTCAGGCTGATTGTCGTGCCGTTCTGAACGCCTTGAACGGTGCCTTCGAGAGTCATGGCGCCGTAATAGTACGTCGCACCGGCTACCGAGGTGCTCGCCGCGGCGCTAAGTGTGACGGAGTCCGGTGCACTGTAGCTCTGAATGGAGGTGACAAGATTGCCGCCGCTCGGCCCGGCGCCGATAACTACTATGCCCCTGCCCACGTCCGTCGAAGCGAAGGTTCCCGAAGCCGAAGTAAGGACGGCCGAGCCGTCGGATATGGCGCCGTCCGTGTGGGACGTGCTGCCGGCGCCGGCTCCGATCACTTGAATATATTTGCCGACATCCGCCGCGGTGAAGCTGGACGATGGCGAGGTGAGGAGGGCCGAGCCCGCCGTCATGGCTCCGTCGGTCCGAAGGATCCCGTCCGGGACGGCCCCGAACGCAGTCACGCTCGAATTCGCCTGCCCCTTGAGGCAGGAAGTCCCAACTAGCGCCGAGAAAGCTATTAGCAGGCTGATAATCCAATTGCGGAGGCGAGCAGTAAGGCGGTCATGGGGGTGAAGGGGTTTCATTGCACCGTTCTCCAGTCTGAACTGGGCGAGGGCAGGCGGCGCTGCGGCAAGAAGCTGCGGCTCGAAAGTCCGCCGGCTTCGAAGTGGAACGTTAGCCGGTTGAAGAAAGGCGCAAGGAGTTCGCTTTGGTCTGCGGGAACCTGAGTAACGGCTAGAAAACACTAGAAGGATACGTTTATCATACGGCCTTGACTGGCGCAACAGAAGCAAAAACCAGGGATCAGCAATACATTTCGCAGGTGGTTACGTTTAGTAAGCAAACACAGGTCGGAGACCACGCCGGCTGGCGGGTTGCTCAACCAGGTCTACTAACTTTAGTTAAGGAAGGGATGGGATTACATGGACACAGTCGGATTGCTGGCAGCTTGGACAGGCATCTTGTCCGTTCTATCTTCGGTCTTGATTGGAGCGGCGGTGTACGCTGCGACGCCGCTATTTCAGAGATGGTGGGCCGGCACGAGCAGCGCGCGCGCGATCAGGCGTATTGAGAGACTCTCCGAGGATCTGGCCTTACAGGAGGGCCCCGATAGCGGCTATATTGCCGACCTGATTTCGCTGTATGGTGCGATGATCCTGAATTTCATTGGCGGTACGGCTCTGATGATCGTCTCCATCGAGGTCCTGGATCTCGGTCCGGCTCTGCTGGCGGCGATACTGCCCTTTAGCGTAAATGCGAAAATGCTCACACGGATTACGGGCTTTTGTTTGTTGGCCGGTAGCTACCTGTTCGTGCTTCGGCATTTCTATATTGTTGTAAAGCTTCGGCTCAGAACCTTCCCCAAAAAGGCGGGTTACGCCCGCGTGGCGGCGCGAGAGATTGCCCGGCTTCGGCAGGCGCAGGCGCCGCGCGCGGCAACCGGACAGGGCGTCGCACAAGCGCACGCGAAGTAAGAACCCGGCCGGGGGGGATTGAATAGGGGATTCTATATATGTACGTACAGTACGGGTGTGGGTTCAGTGCGCCTGTGGAATGGATAAACTTCGACGCGTCGCCCACTCTAAAATTCGAAAGGCTTCCCATTATTGGTAAACTGGTCACCAAGAACGCCCGACGGTTCCCGTCCAATGTCAGACCGGGGGATATCGTTAAGGGCCTGCCAGTTCCTGACGCGAGCTGCCGCGGCATCTACGCCAGCCATGTGCTGGAACATCTCACCCTGGGTGAGTGTCACGTCGCGCTGGAAAACACCCGGAAAATCCTTCGCGCCGGCGGTATATTCCGATTGGTGGTTCCCGACCTCGACTGGGCGGCCCGGGAATACTTGCGGAGACTTGACGCTGGCGATCACGCGGCGAACCGCTTCTTCCTGATTGAAACTCGTCTGGGCAGGAAGGAACGGGCCCCTGGGATCCGAAGGATCCTGTCCGAATCGTTTGCCAGATCAGGGCATGCGTGGATGTGGGACGCGTTGTCGCTTTGCCGCGCGCTCGAAGAGCACGGTTTCCAGCGCGTGCGCCAGTGTCATTTTGGAGACTGTGAAGACCCCATGTTCGCCTTGGTCGAGGATGCCCGAAGGTTCGAGAACGCCATCGCCATAGAGGGAAGAAGGCCGTCGTGCGTGTGCCGGCCATGCGCTGCCGCCATTGGCGCTCCAATCCGACCAGGGCGCCAGGAGACAGGGCAGTGAATAGCCGTATGAGAAAGTCCGTGGCGGGCATATCCGATGCCAGCGGGCGGAGTTACCGCCGATCGCCAGTCTGTATGCGCTGAGCAGCCTCCGCTTTCCTAAGAGCCTTCTTCTGGCGGCGGGGTAATCGAGACTTATTCTTCTTGGCCAGTTTCGGAATCTTCGTGGACTTAGTCTGAGGCTTCGGCGCGGGCTCGGCCACGGCCGCAACTTCCGGAGGGGCTGCCTTCTTCTTGGCGGCTTTGCCGGCTGCTTCCACATCGCTCGCCGCGCCGCCTTCGGCTGCCTTCTTCTTCTCCTTTTTCTTGGCTGCTTTGTCAGTCGCTTCTGCGTCATTCACCGAGGCGCCTTCGGCTGCTTTCTTCTTATCTGCCATGATGTCCTCTATTTGAAATTCCCGGAAAACCCGTATACAAGGGTACCATCTCAACTGGGTTGGCCCGGCTAGTTGTACAGGCGCCGGTACACATCCGCATTGCGCAGCACGGCCTGCACATAGTTGCGGGTTTCCGTGAAAGGAATGGACTCCACAAACTCCGCCGGCTCGCGATAGCTGCGCCAGCCCAGCCATTCGATCACGCGGTGGGGGCCGGCATTGTATGCAGCCAGGGTCTGCTCGACGCTTCCGCCGTTCTGGTCCAGCATGGAGCGCAGAATCGAGCTGCCGATTTTCAGATTCAGCCCCGGCTGGAACAGCGCGCGGCTGCTGAAGCGCGGCACGCCCGATTGCCGCGCGAAGAGCCGTCCGGTAGCCGGCCGCACCTGCGTCAGCCCGTAGGCATTGGCTTGCGAAATCGCCTGGGGATCGAACTCCGATTCCTGGCGGATCAGCCCGGCCAGCAGGTAGGGGTCCAGATGCCGTTCCCGCGCGCAGAGCATCAGATCGGCGCGATAAGGCAGGGGAAACAGCAGCTCCCAAAACGCCCGCGGAGCGCCGCCCAGAGGCAGATCGAGATACTCGGGCGCCAGCGACTTCATGATGCGCATGGCCAGGTGGGGCGCATCCGCGGCCCCCGCCATCTCCATGGCCAGCAGCGCCGGCTGGCCGCCGTTGCGCGCGCCGAAGCGCAGTTCGGAATCGGCCAGGTCGGCCAGTCCGGCCGTGCGCAGCAGCCGGGAGCGCTCGATGCGCGCTTTTGTCGAAAGTGTGGCGGCCGTGGTCACCGGTTTCGGTGCCACCCAGGCGAGGGATGCTAGGAAGTTCTCTTCACTCGCGGAAGAACCCGCCGCGGCCACCTCCGCGCGCAGCATCCTCGCGCGCGCCAGCAGCGCATAATACGTGTTCGGCATGGCGCTCGACAGCCGCGCATACAGGGTTCGCGCGGCGGCAAAATCACCGGCCTGTTCGGCGCCGCGCGCCAGAAAGTAGAGGGCCGCGCCGGCGGTGGCGTGCCCGATATACAGGCGCAAGTGCTCACGCAACAGATCCGGTGCGCCGCTCTGGCCATCGAGGTACGCGCGGAACGCCACTTTCCAGTGGTAGCTGCCCGCGCCCGGGTCGTCGGGGAAATCCTGACAAGCCGTCCGGTAGAGCGGCACGTAGGCGTCGGCGCGGTTCACCAGGAGGTAGCGGTTGGCGGCCGAGACCACCGCGCGCAGGCGCCAGGGGGATTTTGGATATCGCCCGCTCAGGCGCGTCACAGCGGCCATCATGGCTTCGTCGTCACCCATCTGGCGGGCGCATTCCTCCAGGTAGTACGAGCGCTCGGCATCCGCCTCGGGTGCCGTTAGTTCCAGGTTTCGCAGATATGCGGCCGCCACCGCGGCTTTGCCCCTGGAATAATCGGCCTCGCCCATGCGTACGCGCGCCTCTTCGGCCTCCAGGACCGGGGGGCCGGCAACCAGCGCGGCATACTCGGAACGCGCCTTGTCGTATTCGTGGATTTCCATCAGCCGGTCAGCCCGGTGCAGCAGTTGTTGCGGAAGAGGACGCGGATAGGCGGCGCCCATGGTATCCCGCAAGGTGACCAGAGCGGCGGCGGCCTGGGTAGCCGCGTCGCCGGTCAGGTACTGATAATAGACGCGCTGGTAGAATTCGGCGGCCCTCGGCAGGTCGTTGGCGGCCTGGTAGCAGTCGGCCAGCCGCAGATCGCCTTCCGGCTGCGGCAGCGCGGCGTAGTGCCCGCGCAGGATCCGGACACCCTCGAGCGGAGCCGTGGTTTTCAACGCGCGGGATTCCAGCAGCCAGGATTTGGCCGCCAGCGGGGAAGGCTCGCCGCCGGAGCGCGCCGGCGCCAGGTCCTTCGCGAGGCCGTCGATATCGCTCAGCTCCACGCGCGCGGCTGCCAGGTAGTAGCCGGTGTAATCGGCCAGCTTCGGCAGCCGGTCCCGCGCGCGCTTCAGGACGGCGATGGCGGACGCGTAATCCCGCTGCTCGTACTCCGCCACGCCCAAACCCAGGAGCGCCAGGGATCCCGAGATCTCCTGGGTGTGTGCGTGGGCGTAGGCTTCCACGGCGGTGCGGTGCGCCGGCGTGGGCGCCTGCCGGTAGGCTCGCACCAGCGAAGCCGGCGGCGACAGCGCTTTAGCGGGGGCCTTCGCGGCGGCTTTGGAAGCGGTCTTGCGGGCTGGCGACGCGGCCCCTAGAGCGGCTGGAAGGCTACAGCAGAGGACCAGGGTAATCTTTGCCAAGCAGTTCCGCATCGTCATTGGCCAGGGTCCGGATCAGTTCCAGGTGGAGGTAATCGACCATGCTGGGGCAGCCCGCGAAGAACGCCTGGCGGAATTTCTCGCGGGCGGCTTCGATCTGCTTTTCGAGAGTCTGGTAGAGGTTCTTCCCGGCGCGGCCGCTTCGCACAGCCTCCGGCTCCCGCAAGCGGATATCCGCCACCTGAACGCGCGCGAAGCGCTGGGCGCGCAAGTGAATCTGCTGCTCTCCAAGCGAGAGACGCTCCCAAGCCGATCCCGGCTCGGGAGTGGGCACGGCTGGGGGCGCCGCGGCGGCGGCCGCGGCAAGTGCGCTCCAGGCCCCTGCCGCTACTTGCACCAAGAGCTCGACCACCGGGATCTCGATCTTCCCCCAGCCATACAGCAGCGCGGCCACGCGTCCGCGAACGATAAGGGGGAAGATGCAGGCCCGCTCCCCGGCGTCATGGCCGACCAGCTCTACCATTGTCGGAGAGACCTCGTTGGGTGATGCCTCCGCCACCACGGTATCACGGCTTTCCACGGCTCCAGCCAGCGCCGCCGCGGCAACCAAGGGAATTTCCAAATTTGCAAACCTCTCCGATGCCGTGTCGGGAATCCCGCGGGCTATGTCGCCTTTGGCCATGCCTTCTTCCACGCGGAGAAAGGCGCAGCCGCCCACGAAATCCGCCGCGCCATCCACGAGGGTGGCGCCGATCTCCCGCGCGTTGGGCGCCTGCGCGATGCGGCGTGCCGCCTGGTTCAACTGCTCCGCCAACTCGCGCCGGGCGCGTTCGCGGGCCTCGCCGAACATGCCTTCCATCTCGGAGGAGAGCTGCGAGAGGCGCTCTTCCAGAGCCTGGCGAAGGGGAGTGGACGCGCTGGAGGCCATTGCTGTCGTTATTCTAACAGGCCGCCCTCGCTGCCACCGTTTGGGCTTGAATTTGGCCCGGGCCGCGCTTGCGCGAGCGGAATAGAATTGGGACATGGAACCACTCTTGGGCAAAATCGCGGTGGTAACGGGCGGGACGCGCGGCATAGGACGGGCCATCGTCGAACGTCTGTTGTCGGAGGAAATGGCGGTGGCCTTGTGCGGCCGGACGCAAGAATCGGTGGACGCCGCCGTAGCCGCCCTGAAGCCGCGCGGCAAGGTTTTCGGCTATCCCGCGGATGTTACCGACCCCCAGCAGGTGAGCAACTTCTTCCACGCCGTGGATCGCGAATTCGGGGGCGTCGATGTTTTGGTCAATAATGCCGGGGAAGGTGTTTTCCGCAAAGTGGGCGAGATGTCCATCGAGGAATGGCGCCGCAACATCGATCTCAATCTGAACGGCCCCTTTTATTGCTCGCACGAAGCGTTGGCCCGCTTTCGCGCGCGCGGCGGCGGCTTTATCATCAACATCTCCAGCCTGGCGGGCAAGAACGCCTTCAGTACCGGCGCGGGCTACAACGCCTCCAAGTTCGGATTGAACGGCTTCACGGAAGCCTTGATGCTCGATCATCGCTACGATAACGTGCGTGTCAGCTCGATCATGCCGGGAAGCGTGGACACCGGATTCGGAGGCGGTCCCTCCGACCGCACCGGCGACACCGCGTGGATGATCGCACCCGAGGACATAGCAGAGGCCGTCACCATGGTTCTCCGAATGCCCGCGCGCACCATGGTAAGCCGTATTGAAATGCGCCCCTCCCGCCCCAAGAAGTGAGATTCCTAACAGCTCTGTATTGGCATGCGGCTTGCAGGAGGCTAGGGTGGTATGACCCTGATGGGATGGGGAGTGGAGAGGGGAAAAGCGAGTATGGGGCGCCTGAACAAACAGCTGGATCCAAGCCAAACCGGTTCTGAAGCCGAGAAACTCGAAGCCGACCTGCGCAAGCGGATCGTTGGGCAGGACGAAGCAATTCAACAGATCATCAACATCTACCAAACCCATCTGGCGGGTATGTCCAGCCCCGGGCGGCCGATCGGCAATTTCCTCTTTTTAGGACCGACGGGCTCCGGCAAGACGCGCATGGTGGAGGCCACCGCGGAGAGCCTGGTGGGCGATAGCCGGGCGGTGATCAAGATCGATTGCGCCGAGTTCCAGCACAGTCACGAAATCGCCAAGCTGATCGGCTCCCCTCCCGGATACCTGGGCCATCGCGAAACCCATCCCCTTCTGAGCCAGGAAGTGCTGAACCAGTACCACAGCGAGAAGATCAAGCTGAGCTTCGTGCTCTTCGACGAAATCGAAAAAGCCAGCGATGCGCTGTGGAATCTGCTGCTGGGCATTCTCGATAAAGCCACGCTGACGCTGGGCGATAACCGGCGCGTGGATTTCTCGCGCGCTCTGATCTTCATGACCAGTAACCTGGGGGCGGGCGAGATGAATTCCATCCTGCGGCCCAATCTGGGCTTCGCCGCGGGCGAGGCGGAACGGCGGCAAGCCGTGGGCATCGTCGATGAAAAGCTCGGCGACAAGATCACGCGTGTGGGCGTCGAAGCCGCGCGGCGCAAGTTCACTCCCGAGTTCGTGAACCGCATCGACAAAACCGTAGTGTTCAAGCCGCTGGGCGAGACTGAGCTGCGCAAGATCCTGACCCTCGAGCTGAATATCGTGCAGCAGCGCATCTTCAGCTCGGCCACTGGCGCTCCGTTCGTCTTTTCGCTGACCGAACCGGCGCGCGACTTCCTGCTCGTCGAGGGCACCGACCTGAAATACGGCGCTCGTCATCTCAAGCGCGCTATCGATCGCTTGCTGGTCCATGCGCTTTCCAACCTGATCGCCACGGACCAGGTGCGCGGCGGCGACCTCATCCGCGTGGATTTCGATCCGGACAACCGGCGCCTGATGTTCTACAAGGAAGCCGAAGATATGCCCACCTATGCCATGGTGCAGATGGTGGACACTTCGCTCGCTCCGCCGGTCGGGAACTATGCGGCCGGTGCGGCCATCGAGCCACCCCGCCTGGCGAGTGCTAAAAGCACCCGGCGATAATTTCCGGCAGGGCGGGCCGTGGTAAAATCGGCCTGCCAAATGAGAGCGCCGCAGCTTCCGCCTGAAAAGCAGAGTTTGTCTCTGATGCGGGCGATGTTCCATACCATCGCCCCGCGCTACGACTTCATCACCCGCGTTTTCTCCTATGGCATGGACCGGCGCTGGAAGCGGGCCGGATTGGAAGAGGCGCCGCTCCCCGCACACGCCCGCGTCCTCGACCTGGCGTGCGGCACGGGCGATTTCTCGCTGCTCATCCGCAACCGCTATCCCGCCGCCCGCACGGTTGCCGTGGATCTTACCGAGCGCATGCTCCGGCTGGCTCGCGAGCGCGGTCTGGAAGATACCGTTTGCGGCGATGCGGGCGCGCTGCCTTTCGCCGGCGCTTCGTTCGATGCCGTATTCATCGGCTACGGGCTGCGCAATTTTCCGAACCTCGAAACGGCCGTCGCGGAAATCGCGCGCGTCACTCGCGCGGGCGGCCTGCTGGTCAGCCTGGATTTTTTTCTGCCCAAACCGCCCTTCCGGCGCCTTTATCTGGCGTACCTTTATGCGCAAGGCGCATTCTGGGGCCTGCTGCTGCACGGCCGGCCGAGGATCTATACTTACATCCCCGATTCCCTCCGGAGCTTTGTTTCCATCCAAGCCTTTTCCTCGCTGCTGAACCGCACGGGATATGGCCGGGTGGAGGCGCGAAACTACCTGCTCGGTGGAATCGGCCTGCATTGGGCCGTCAAGGCCTGAGGTCCCCATGCGATCAATCGCCGTTCTCCTCATCACCGTGCCCTCGATCCTTTCTGCCCAACCGTACACGCGCGGCGTGGGCGTCTATCCCGGAGATCCCCAAGCCGATTTCGCTCCTGTGATGGCGCCGGACACAGCCGCCTATCGCAACCTGGCCGTGCACCGCCCGGCGTACCACTCCAGCAGCTACGATTACAACCTCACGGCGCAACTGGTCACCGATGGAATCACGGAGACCACCCTGCCGCGCTGGCTGGTGGCCTCCAGCAGCCAGGCGGGCGTCGCCAGCAAGAACGAACGCGAATACCTGGTTGATCACAACGCGATGACGGGCGTCGATTTCAACGGCCCGGGCGGCTGGGTGCAGCTTGAGCTGGCGGGCGGCGATGGGCCGCTCGAGGTGGATCGCGTGGAAATCGAAGGGCGCTTTCAATCGGCTGGCCAGGGCGAAAGATCGTACACGTTGGTGGTCTCCGGTTCGGACGATGGACGCGCCTGGAAGGAACTCGGCCGTCTCGCGGACGCTCCGGCGCCGCCGGGCGGGAGCGTCAAGCCGTCTGTCGCGTTCGCGGCGCCCTCCCGCAACCGCATGTTTCGCGTGGAGTTCACAGCACCCGGCGTCACCCAATGGCGCATCATGGAAGTGGCTCTGTTCGACCAGGGCCGGCGCGTGGAGGCTGGCGGTCCCTACCGCTTCAGCAGTGCCTGGATGAGCGCGGGAAGCGGCGAAGAATGGGTGTACGTGGACCTGGGCGCCCCGTGCACATTCGACCGCGTCGCCCTGGCCTGGATCCTCCGCGCGGCCGAAGGCGAGCTTCAAGTTTCCGATGATGCCGCCCAGTGGCGCACACTCCAGCCACTGCCGGCCGGAACCGGGCTGAACGACGACATCAAGCTGGCCCAGCCGGCGCGGGCCCGCTACGTGCGCGTCCTGATGACCAGGCCCGCGTCGCCCCAGGGCTATATCCTCAGCGAGCTGGAAGTCTACGGCCGTGGCGGCCCGGTGGCTCACGAAAAGCCCATGCCGCCCGCGCGCGCCGATGGCAGCTTGGATCTCTCCGGCGGCGCCTGGCGCCTGGAACGCGATTCGCGCGTCACGGCCCCCGGTGAGGCCATCTCCAAGAGCGGCTTTCCGGACCGCGACTGGCTGGTAGCCACCGTGCCCGCCACCATCCTTTCCAGCTACTGGAACGCGGGCGCGCTGCCCGATCCCAACTACAGCGACAACCAGCTCATGATTTCGGACTCCTTCTTCTGGGCCGATTTCTGGTATCGCGACGAATTCACCGCACCGCGCATCGAGGCTGGCCGGCACGTGTGGCTGGATTTCAACGGCATCAACTGGAAGGCGGAGATCTACCTCAACGGCGAGAAGCTCGGCCGCATCGAAGGCGGCTTCATGCGCGGCCGCTTCGACGTCACCGGCAAGCTGGTTTCAGGCGGCCGGAACGCGCTGGCCGTGCGCATCGAGAAAAACGCCACGCCCGGCAGCGTGCACGAAAAGACCTTCGAAAGCACGGACAAGAACGGCGGAGCGCTGGGCGCCGACAACCCCACCTACCACGCTTCTGTCGGCTGGGACTGGATCCCCACCATCCGCGGCCGCAATACCGGCATCTGGAGCAACATCCGCCTGACCACTTCCGGACCAGTCACCGTGGAGAATCCCTTCGCCACCACCACCTTGCCGCTGCCCGATGTAACGCGCGCGGACGTAACCCTCTCGGCCACCCTGCGCAACCACGATGCGCGGCCGGTCGCCGGGACGCTGCGCGGCCGCTTTGGAAACGTGGCCTTCGAGCTTCCGGTGACGCTCGAGCCTTCCGCGGACAAGATCGTGAAGCTCGATCCCTCCACCACGCCGGCCCTGCGGATCGCCAATCCCAAGCTGTGGTGGCCGGCTGGCTACGGCGAGCCGAATCTGTACCCCGTCGAGCTTTTGTTTGTAACTGCCGATAAAAAGATTTCCGATACGAAAACCTTTCAGGCCGGAGTCCGGCAATTCACCTACAGCGAAGATGGCGGCGCATTGCGCATCTGGATCAACGGCAAGCGCTTCATTGCGCGCGGCGGCAACTGGGGCTTTCCCGAATCCATGCTGCGTTACCGCGAGCGCGAGTACGATATCGCCGTGCGCTACCACCAGGACATGAATTTCACCATGATCCGCAACTGGGTGGGCCAGACCGGCGACGACTGGTTCTACGAGGCCTGCGACCGGCACGGCATCGTGGTGTGGCAGGATTTCTGGCTGGCCAACCCCGCTGATGGCCCCGATCCGGACGACAACGCCATGTTCCTCGCGAACGTGCGCGATTTCGTGCTGCGCGTGCGCAGCCATCCCTCGATGGGGCTTTATGTCGGGCGCAACGAGGGATTCCCACCCAAGCCCCTCGAAGACGGCATCCGGCAGACGCTGGCCGAGCTGCATCCCGACCTGCACTACATTCCCAGTTCGGCCGACCAGGTGGTAAGCGGCCACGGCCCCTATAGCGTCCAGCCCCAGAAGTTCTACTTCGAGCAGCGCGCCACTACCAAGCTGCATAGCGAACTCGGCATGCCCAACGTGGTCACCCTGGACAGCCTGAAGGAGTTCATGCCCCCTTCCAAGCTCTGGCCGCAAAACAACGTCTGGGGGATTCACGATTTCACCCAGGCGGGCGCCCAGCGCGGCGCCGCGTTCAACGACGTCATTGCCAGGAGTTACGGCGGCGCCCAAACGCTCGAGGAATGGATTACCCTGGCGCAGTTCGTCAACTACGACGGCTACCGCGCCATGTACGAGGCGCAGAGCAAAAACCGCATGGGCTTGCTGATCTGGATGAGCCACTCCTGCTGGCCCTCCTTCGTGTGGCAGACCTATGATTATTACTTCGAACCCACGGCCGGTTACTTCGGCGCCAAGAAGGCTTCCGAGCCGCTGCACATCCAGTGGAATCCGGCCACCGAGAGCGTCGAAGTGGTCAACATGAGCGGCCGCGACGCGCGGGGTCTGACCGCTCATGCGGAGGTCCTGAACCTGGATGGTTCGCTGAAGTGGGAGAAGAGCGCCGCCGTGGACAGTCCCGAAGACAGCGATGTGGTTCCCATCAAGATGGAGTATCCGGACGGTCTGACGCCCGCGCATTTCATCCGGCTGAAGCTGACACGCGGCTCCGATGCGATCTCCGAGAACTTCTACCTGCGCGGCACGGTGGAAGGCGATTACCGCGCCATCCGCGATCTTCCCAAAGTGAAGCTCGAAGCCGTTACGCGCGCCGACCAGCGCGGCCATCGCTGGATCCTCACGACCGAACTGCATAACCCCTCGCCGCAGCCGGCCCTGATGGTGCGCCTGAAGGTGGTGCGGGAAAAGTCCGGCGACCGCATTCTGCCGGCCATTTACAGCGACAATTACGTGGCGTTGATGCCCGGGGAGCGCCGCACCATCCGGACGGAGATCGAAAGCGCCGACGCGCGCGGCGAACGCCCCAAGATGGTAGTAGAGGGTTTTAATACGGGAGAAGTGACGGACCGGTAACGCGCCGCGTGCGCGCGCCTTTTCCGCGCTACACTTGCCCCATGGACAAGTTCGAGCAGGCCTTCGAGCGTATCAAGGTTCAGGGTCACGAGCTCGCTGAGAAGATTCGCGAGCTGATTCATGAAGGCAACGTCCGGCGCATCATCGTCAAGGATGAGCGCGGCCATACCTATGTGGAGATTCCGCTGACGGTGGCCAGCATCGGCGTGATCGCGGCGCCTGTATTGGCGGCCGTGGGCGCCATAGCGGCCCTGGTAGCCCGCTTCGATATCGTAGTGGAGCGCGCGCCGGCGGAGGCCGCGCCACCCTCGCCGGGCTCGCCCGCGACCGATTCGAGCGTGGGCGCCACCGAAAACAAGGTGGACATGCGCGATACCGTGGCGCAGCGCGTGAACGCCAAGGGCACCAAACTCGAGGACCTCGGCGGCACGGGCACGCACGATTCCCAGGGAGGCTGAGCTAAAATCGGAGTATCGCCACCGAAATTTGTCCCGCTCCCGCGCCGCCCGTCGAGGCCCGGCCGGAGCCTCCGAAACGGCCTGCCACCTCCGCTTCCGCCCACTTGCCCGCCCTCACCGGTCTGCGTTTTCTGCTGGCACTGTGGGTGATTCTGCATCACCTGACTGGGCCCGGCCAGGCTCTGGGCGCCACTATCGAGAAACTGCCGGTCCCATTTTATATGCTGATTCGCGGCGGGTACCTGGCGGTCACCACCTTCTTTGTGCTCTCCGGGTTCGTGCTGGCCCACAATTACGCCTCTATCGCCTGGAATGCCGGGAGCTTGCGGCGCTACGCCGCGGCCCGCTTCGCGCGCATTTACCCGGTCTACCTGCTGAGCCTGCTCGTGGTGGCGCCGTTCATCACGGCGGACCGCACGCCGGCCAAGGCGCACTTCGTGGCGGCGCACGGTCTGCTGGTGCAGGCGTGGCTGGGGCACATCCCGGTCAATTGGAATACGCCGGCGTGGTCGCTCTCCTGCGAGATGTTCTTCTACCTTTGCTTCCCGCTGGCGGCGGCGCTCCTGGGGCGGGCGGGATGGCGCGGCACGCTGGTTCTGGCGGCGGCGGCTGGCTGCCTCACGCGCGTGCTCTGGGCTGCGGGCGTCTCCGACGAGATCAAACCGCTGATCCACCTGGCCGATTTCCTGATGGGGATTGCCGCCGCGCGCGCTTATAGCCTGCTGCGCCGCGGCCCGCGGATGCCGCGCGGGATCTGGCTCTATCTGCCCGGTTGCGCCCTGGCCGCCGCTCTGATCGCCTTTCCACAAGCGCTCCCCCGCGCCATCGACCTCAACAGCGCGCTGCGGCCCCTCAACGCCGTGCTGCTGATCGGCTTCGCTCTGGGCGGAGGCCAGGCGGCGCGGGCGCTCGCCTCGCCGCTGGCCGTCTAC
The DNA here is from genome assembly GCA_963714205.1 of Terriglobia bacterium. Taxonomy (GTDB): domain Bacteria; phylum Acidobacteriota; class Terriglobia; order Bryobacterales; family Bryobacteraceae; genus CAVQNQ01. Next base: position 256,091 of record CAVQNQ010000008.1, on the reverse strand, counting down.
CTGGGCAAATCCAGCTACGCCATGTACATCCTGCACGTGCCGCTGCTGTGGTGGTACCTGCGATGGTCGCGCGATTTCTCGGCGGGCCTTTACATCGTGGGCGTGGTGGCCATCTCGGCGCTGGTATACGCGGTCATCGAGGAACCCGCGCATCGCTGGCTGCGCCGGCGCCTGGCCTAGATCACTCCACGCTCCCCTTCAGCCCCAACTCCTCCGCCTTTGCCTGCATGGCTTTGACGCAGAATTCGATATGTTCATCGAGCGGCACGCCGAGTTCCGCGGCGCCATCCACGATCTCCTGGCGGTTCACCGAGCGCGCAAAGGCCTTGTCCGTGGTTCTCCTTGCGGTTTTACGACAGCCCGGATATTCCTTCAACTCTTCACCCACGCAGCACCCCGCAAGATGGCAAGAGAACCGCTGCTTCCACACCCCAAGAACCCTGTAAAATCACTTGAGAGGCTTGGACGTGGCTATCAGACGCAAGAAATCATACGATTGGTATCGGTACTCCGTGCCCGTTCCAGCCGTTTCCGGCAAGCATGGAGCACTCTCTATCCGTATTCAGCTGCAACCGGACGGTTGGAGATGGGAGCTAACAGAAGACGACTTCCCTTTCAGGAGCGGCACGAAGATCGGGCTGGAGGACGCCAAATCGGAAGCTGAGTGCTATTTGAATAAAACGCTTTTACAGAGGGGTGAACCTGAACATTTCTTCAGTCTCAATCCCGATTCGTGGTCTGGGATAGACGATGAGAAGAGACTCGGTGATCGTGTCCGACAAACCAACCGGGGAACCAAGCCGAAGGGCCTTGGGGGTAAATCAAAATGAGAATACTTCAGAAGCGCCTGTGGTGGGTGATTCTCATTGCCATCGCATCGGGAGCCGGGGCGCGTGCACAGGATGAACGGGTCCGGGATGGAAACTGGTGGAGGGCAATTGACACTCCATCCAAAGATGCCTACATGGTCGGTTTCTTTGACGGGTTGGTCTTGGGCGAACGGTTCTCTTATTGGAATCTTCTAACCGGAAAGGATGGAACGGAAGAGAACACTCAAACAGCCAAAGTGATGGCTTCCTTTGAGAAGTACTATAAGTTGATGAAGGGATCTACTAACGACCAATTCAGGGACGGGCTGGACAAACTTTACAGCGACTACCGCAATCGGCGCATCCCTGTGTGGCCTGCGGTGTGGCTGGTAGCCAACAGTATCGCTGGCAAGACCGATAGGGAGATGGAGATTCTCATCGAAAACGCCAGGAGGAGCGCCGGACAGTGAGGAACCGATCACAGTAGGGCCATCAACATGAGCATTAGTGCAAAGGCGAATCCACAATGACGGGCGTGGTGGCCATCTCGGCGCTGGTATACGCGGTCATCGAGGAACCCGCGCACCGCTGGCTGCGCCGGCGCCTGGCCTAGATCACTCCACGCTCCCCTTCAGCCCCAACTCCTCCGCGCTTGCCTGCATCGCCTGCACGCAGAACTCGATATGTTCATCGAGCGGCACGCCCAGTTCCGCGGCGCCATCCACGATCTCCTGGCGGTTCACCGAGCGCGCAAAGGCCTTGTCCTTCATTTTCTTCTTCACCGAGGAGACATCCACGTCGAAGACGCTGCGGCGCGGCTTGACGTAAGAGATCGCGGTGATGAAGCCGGCCAGCTCGTCGCAGGCGAAGAGCGTCTTTTCAAGAGGCGTCGTGCGCGGCACTCCCGTAAAGCTGGCGTGCGAGAGGATGGCGCGGCGGATCTCCTCGTCCACCCCGCGTTCGGCCAGAATCGGTTCGCCCTTGGTGGGGTGGTCCGGCAGTTGCGGATGGATCTCCCAATCGAAGTCGTGCAGCAGCGCGGTCACGCGCCACTTGTTCTCATCCTCGCCGAGTTTGCGCGCATAGGCCGCCACGCAAGCCTCCACGGCCAGGGCGTGCTTGCGCAGCCCCTCGGACTCGGTGAACTCGCAGAGGATCTTCCAGGCCTGTTCCCGATCCAGCATGCCCACCATCATAACTTGGTAATCCGCGGCGCCCGGCGCTAAAATCCCAGGCATGAAGAAAATCCTCAACCGGCCCGAAGACTACGTCAACGAGATGCTCGAAGGCCTGTGCGCCGCCCACCCCCGATACTACAAGCGCATCGGCGCGGAGGGCCGCGTGATCGTGCGGCCGGAGGGCGCTGTGCCCGGAAAGGTGGGCATTGTGACGGGCGGCGGATCGGGGCATCTGCCGGTCTTCACGGGTTACGTGGGAGCCGGTCTTCTGGATGCCTGTGCCATCGGCGACGTGTTTGCCTCGCCAGGCGTGGATCTGATGGCGGACGCCATCCGCGCGGCTCATGGCGGCGCCGGCGTGCTGCGCCTCTACGGCAATTACGGCGGCGACGTCATGAACTTCGATATGGCCGGCGAGATGGTCGAGATGGAGGATATCCGCACCACCACGGTGCTGGCGGCCGACGACGTCGCCAGCGCCGCTCCCGGGGAGCGTCACAAACGCCGCGGCGTGGCCGGCATGGTCTATGGCTTCAAAATCGCCGGCGCGAAGGCCGCGGCCATGGCCAGCCTGGAGGAAGTGACCGCCGTGGCACGGAAGGCCGTCGATAGTTGCCGCTCCCTCGGGGTCGCGCTGACGCCTTGTACGGTCCCGGCGGCCGGCCGCCCGACCTTCACCATCGGCGAGGACGAGATGGAGATCGGCATGGGCATCCACGGCGAGCCGGGTGTGCGCCGCGGGGCATTGCGCACCGCCGACCAGATTGCCGGCGAGATGTGCGAACTTCTGCTGGCGGATATGCCACTCGTCTCGGGCGACCGCGTCTCCGTGCTGTGCAACAGCCTGGGCGCCACGCCGCCCGAAGAGTTGTACATCGTCTACCGCTATGTCGCACGCCGGCTGGGCGACCTGGGCGTCACGGTCGTGGCGCCGCTGGTAGGGCGCTACGCCTGCTCCATGGAGATGGCCGGCATGTCGCTTACCTTTTGCAAGCTGGATGCCGAGCTGGAAGCCCTGCTGCTGGCCCCCTGCGATTGCCCGTTCCTGAAGGTGTGAGCATGCCCGAGGCATTCACTACGGAATCCATCCGCTGGGCCATCGGCCGCCTGCCGGAAAAGATGGCGGCCTGCGCCGGCGAGCTTAACGAGCTGGATGGCGCGCTGGGAGATGGCGACCTGGGCGTCAACCTGACCCGCGCCGCCAGCCGGCTCCTCGAAGACCTGCCCAATATGCCCGATGACGTTGGCATGGCGCTGCTCCGCTGCGCGCAGGCCTTCACGCGGGTCTCCGCCTCCACTTATGGAACTCTGATCGCCACCGGCTTGATGGCGGCCGCCAAGTGCGCCAAGGGACGTACCGCCGTGCCGTGGACGGAAGTCCCGGACCTGCTGGGGGCCGCGCTGACGGCCATGACCGCTCGAGGAAAAGGCCAATTGGGCGATAAGACTGTACTGGATGCCCTCGAAGCCGCGCGCGCCGCCACCGAAGGATTGAGCGAACCTGCCGCCATGGTGGAAGCGGCCCGCGCCGCCATCGCAGCCGCCATCGAGCGCCTTCGCAATCAGCCGTTCCGGCAGGGGCGCGCGCGCATTTTCGGCGCCAAAGGCCTGGGACGCGACGATCCGGGCATGATCGCCTTCGAACGAATCGTCGAGAGCTTGGGCTGAAGGAAACAGGCTAGGCTCGCCAGCTGAGCCACTCGCCTTTCTCTAGCGGGGCCCATTCGGGTTGCGCACCCGGGACTTCCTCATGCTTCCGCTCGCGGACGTAGCTGTCGGCCATAGCCCGGGCGTGGTCCTTGGCTTTGGCTTCGCTGAACTGTCTGGAACCGTGTATGGTGCAGTCTGGACCGGCGATTAGCACCCGCCATTCGTCGAAATCCGAAGCCACGTAAAGCTTGAGGTCGTAGTACACCGCTTTGAATCCGGGCAATGGGCGGAACATATCCTGTCCTCCGAATCGCTTTGGGCCTGTGGATCAGTATATGCCGAAATGGCTCCCGGCAAGAAACTGTTTCGCTGTCAAGATTTTGGCGCTTCCGGCGAGGGCCGGAATCGTCTTTTCAATGATTTGCCGAACGGCGCGCGAAATGCAAAACACGCGTCATGAGCATAACTCCCGTTTCGGGTCTCGCCAGCAGCTATCTCCAATCGCTCTTAGCTACGCTGGGGAGTTCCCCCTCGACCAGTACTACGTCCACCTCGACCACGCAGACGAGCGCATCGGGATCGTCGATTCAAGACAGCAATCAGATGTCTCCCTTTGCCATGATGCTAAGCGAACTACAACAGCTTCAGCAGTCCAACCCGACCCAGTATCAGCAGGTGACCGCGCAGATCTCCACTAACCTTCAGACCGCTGCCCAACAGGCCACGTCGGAAGGCAACACGACCGCCGCCAACCAGCTGAGCCAGCTCTCGACGGATTTCTCCAACGCCTCCACCACCGGCCAGCTCCCCAACATCCAGGATTTGTCCCAGGCCATGAGCGGGCACCACCACCACGGTGGTCACCATCATCACTCCTCCGTCAACCTGGGATCCGGTTCCAGCTCCAGCTCGGACACAAGCTCCAGCTCGAGCTCCACGAGCCAGTCGCTCCAGCAGCTTCTCGGCGCCTTCCAGAGCAGCTCGCTCGAGAACGACGCGCTCAACCCTATTTCCATCATTACGCAGACTTTAGAGAGCGCCGGCGTGACCCTGGGCAGTTGATTGCTCTTCAGGCGCACCCTTTCCCATTTCCGGTATTCCCCGTGGAGGCCGGTTGAGGCCTCCCGGCGCATCTCACGGGCCCCGCACGGCCCGCCGCCAACCGTACCGCGCCCCGCCGCAGTTGCATCCGAACGTGATATTGGGGAGAATCAGGTCTTAGAGCAAACCTGTTTTCGTAATTGATAATAAGGAGTTCCCATGAAACTGTCTGTATTCGGCATGGCGCTCGTCCTGGTTGCCGGTCCCGCCGTGGCCGTCGCCGACGAAATGGATGACGCCTACCAGAGCCTGAAGGACGCCGTCGCAAAGAAAGACGCCGCCGCTGTCAAGAAGGTGGCGCCTGACGCATACAAATTAGCCAAACAGGCCGAGAACGAGGCGGCGCCCACCAACGCTGACGAAAAGGAAGCCTGGACGCAGCACGTGGCCTATGCCAAGGACGTGGAATCCTTCACGGAGTACTCCCTTTACGCCACCGCCGTGCAGTCGCCGAGCGAAACGTTGATCGATCTGATCCAGATGCTGGAACAGATAAATCCCAAGAGCAAGTACCTCGCCGATGCGTACGCCCCATATTTCGCCGCGCTGAACGCTACCGGCGCGGCCGCCAAGATTCCAGGCATCGCTGAAAAGGCCCTGGAGAGCCAGCCGGAGAACGAAGAAGTCCTGGCGGTGTTGGCAGACGAGGCTTTCAACCGGAAACAGATGGATCGCGCCCTCACCCTGGCCAATCGCCTCACGGCGGCGGCCAGCAAGCGCGCCCGGCCGGAGAATATCCCGGCAGCCGAATGGGAGCGCCAGCACGGCGCTCTGCTGGGGCGCGGCTACTGGATGGCCGGCGTCATCTATGGGGACCGCCAGCAGTTTGCCCTTTCCGATAAGGCCCTGCGGGCGGCGCTGCCTCTGATCAGAGGCAACAACGCCATGGCGGGTCCAGCGCTCTTTATGCTGGGAGTGGACAATTACCAGCTTGGCAAGATGACCAACAACAAAGCCAAGATTCTGGAAGCGGCCAAATTCAGCGAGGATGCCGCGGCGATTCCGGGCTCGTACGCCGACCAGGCCTGGCGCAACGCCCAGCTCATGAAGACCGAAGCCGGCCGTATGCGCTGACCGCGATTTCCCCCCTTCACCAGGGCCCTCCGCCGCCGCGGCGGAGAGTCCTGGGCCGTGAGGGTTATTATGTCCACCAGGCAGCCGCGGGTGGCTGCTTCATGACGATTCCGTTGAGGAACTCCGCCGCCTTCTTCAATCCTTCCTCAGGCGAGAGCAGGCTGTCTTCGTGTTCGATCGAGAGCGCGTAATCGTAGCCGAACATGCGCAGCGTCGAGGCGAACTCCCTCCACCACTCCTCTCCATGGCCGTAACCGCAGGTGCGAAAGATCCATGCGCGGTTGCGCTCGTCCGTATAGTTCTTGGTATCCAGCACACCCGTGAGCGGCAGATTGCGCGTGTAAATCTGCGTGTCTTTGGCGTGCACGTGGAAGATGGCGTCGCCCAGAATGCGGATAGCGGCGATGGGATCGATGGCCTGCCAGAACATGTGGCTGGGATCGTAGTTGCAGCCGATCGCCGGACCTGCGATCGCCCTCAGCTTCAATAAGGTCTCCGGGCTGAAGACCACGAAGCCAGGATGCATCTCGATGGCGATCTTCACCCCGTGGTCGGCGGCGAACTTGGCCCGCTCGGTCCAATAGGGCGCCACCACCTCGTCCCATTGCCACTTGAGAATCTCCAGGTAATCCGGCGGCCACGGGCAGGTGACCCAGTTGGGCCATTTGGACTGCGGCGAATCGCCCGGGCATCCGCTGAAATCCACCACCACCGGAACGCCCAGCTTCTCGGCCAGCAGAATCGTCTTACGGCTGGTTTCCTGGTCGTGCCGGGCGCGCTGGGAGTCGGGATGCAGCGGGTTGCCGTGACAGCTCAGCGCGCTGATGGTGAAGCCGTGATGGTCCAGCTTCTTCTTGAAGGCGGCCAGCTCGGCGGGGTTATCGAGCATCGAGAGCTTGCAGTGCGGATCGCCGGGATAGCCCCCGGTTCCGAGCTCCACCGTATCGATATTCAGCTTCTTCAGCTTCTTGAGAACGTCTTCGAGCGGCAATTGCGCCAGCACGGGGGTAAATACGCCGACTCTCACGCGGGATCTCCTTCGAGTCTGGTAAGACCAAAGACAGAATATCACGGGCCTCGGGCGCTCCCCGTCCGGTTTCGGAGGCGGCGCGTGTGGAGGGTTACGAGCGGGGAATTGGGAGCGTTCCTGCGCCTACGCTTCAGCCGGGTCGAAATACTGCTGGGCCAGGTCGGGTTTTTCGCGAATAGCCTTGCGCCAGTAGGCCTGCGCCTCTTCTTCCTGGCCCATCGTCATGAGGGCGTGGCCCAGGTTCAGGAGCGCCTCGGCGAACAGGGGATCCTCCACCAGGGCCCGCTGGTAAAAGCGCGTGGCGTCCTGCATGTTGCCTTTCTTTTGGCAGATGAGGCCGGCGTTGTAGAACAGCTCGGGGCTGTGGTCGCCCAGGTCGATGAGCCTGCGGTGCAGATCGTAAGCCTCCTCGTAATTGCGCTCTTCGAGAGCCAGCGCGGCCAGTCCCCGCAAGGCATCCGCGGAGTCAGGGCGCATCAGCAGCGCTTCCTGAAAGAGCTGCCGCGCGCGCTCCGGGTTGCCCGAGCGCACGTGCGCGATGCCCGCGTTCAGAAAGGCTTCGGGCCAATCCAGGCGCTTGGCCAGGCATTTCTCGAAGACATGCGCCGACGCGACGTACTCACCGCGCACGAGCAGCAGATAGCCCAGCCGGAACACCGCGTCGCACCACTCGGAGGCGTCTTCCGGCACCTGTGAGTAGAGCTTCTCGGCCCGCTCGCGCTCGCCCAGCTGTTCCAGCACCAGCGCGAGATTCCACAGCACGCCAGGCTGGCGCGGGTCCAACTCCAGGGCCTTCTCGTAGCAGAGCCGCGCGGCCGGAAGGTCGCTCAGTTCCTGCCAGGTCACTCCCAGGTTCAAGTGAGCCTGGGCGGAATCGGGCTTGAGAGTGGTCGCCTGCTGGTACGCTTGGGCCGCCTTGCGGTGGTTCCCGAGTTTCTGGTGAGCCACTCCCAGGTTGAACCAGTTCTCGAAGCGGCCGGGAGCAATCTCGGTGAGTGTGCGGCAATAGCGCACCGCAGTCGTATAATCGGCATCCACGAACGCCAGGGCCGCGAGCGCTTCCAGGGCCACGGCCGATTCGGGCTTCAGCTCGGCCAGCATGGCGATGTAGTGCCGCACCGACTCCAGATCCTTCCGCTCGAGGAACATGGCCACCAGGTTGGCAAGCGCCTCCTCGGAGCGCGGGTTGCAAGCCAGAACCTTGCGATATTGCTCGACCGCCTCGGCGTGCCGCCCGATCTGCTGCAAGGCCACGGCCTTTCCAAAAAGGGCCTGCTCCTGTTCGGGGAAGGCCGCCAGGTACTTCTCAAGAGGAGCCAGCGCCTGAGCCGGACTGCCATTGTGGATCAGCGAAATCCCCAGGCCTAACTGAACATCCGAGCGCGTGGAGTCCGCCTCGGCCGCCTTGCGGAACGATTCCACGGCGGCCTTCCAGTTCTTCAGATTGCCCTGGCACACGCCCAGATTGAAGCGGGCGGTGCGGTGCGAGGGTTCGCGCTCCGCCAGTTGGGCGTAGGTGGCCGCGGCCGCCTCGAAATCGCGCATTTCGTACTGCAAGTGCCCCAGCGCGGAGTACAGCGCGCCATCCCGCTCGCCCGACTCGATCCATTTGCTGAGCATCTGGACGGCGGCATCAATCTTGCCCTCCATCTTGAGGGAAGCCGCTTTGGAGATCATGCGCGCCGTGCGCTTGCGGTTCTTGACCTCATCGATGGAAGTCACGCCCGGTGGGAGGGCTATCTTGTTCGGCTCGGCCGGGCTCAGCACTTCCATGCTTCCATCCTTCCCTGCCCCCCATGAGGCGCCCGCATGGGGCCGCCGGCAAAGCGCCGCCTGGGCAGCACGGCCGTCGGGAGAGGCCCCAAGGCCGCCGTCTCGTAGATGCTCGCGGCACCGCGTGAAATGTAGGCGCAGACGCGGCCCCAGATATCCTGGTTCTTGGTGAGGCGCATCCAGTAGAGCCGCGCGGATTCGCCTGCCTCGCTGAAGAAACCCACTCCTCCCGCAACCAGCGATTCGTCCGTCCAGGTGTCCACTTCCTGGTCTTCGATCGAAGTGATCAGGTGGTGGCCCCGCACCACGACCGCCACGTGGTAAGGCACATCGTTGTGAACCATGACATTGAGAGGAATCTCGACGCGGTGCCCCGGCTTGCCCGCCACCACCGCGTAATGCTCGATGGCGATCATGGGCCGCAGACCCGGCTTCACCACCTTGACCTTCGTGGCGTAATAGTTCTGCCGGTCCTGGGCGCGCACCACCCACCCCATGCTCTTGGTTTCGATCTGCCCAAAGAACTCGAACCGGTAATCCGTGAAACCGAGGGAGGGCCGGTAAAGCACCAATGGCCCCGGCTTTACGTATCCTTGCGGGTAGTGCGCCCAGCCCGCCGGCAAGCCGTTGGCGGCGTTCTGCCAGCTCCCCGCGTCATCGCGGAACGACTCGCGGAACTCGATCGCGGCGCGCTGGACCATGGCGTTGCGCACCCATTCCACCGGGCCGCCGGCCGGAACGCGCGCGGCTTCAAGAGCCGGCGACGGCCGGGATTCCTCCGGTTGAGCATCCCCAACCATGGCGGACTCCGGTCTTGTGGACCGCAGGGTACCCGAACCGAACCAGGCCGAAACCGCCATTACCAGGGCCGCGGCCAACGCTTTGATCGCACGGCTGGTGGCGGCGCTGACCTTGCGATGCTGCACCGGAGCAGCCGCGGCCGGCGGAACCCTCCCGGCCTTTGCCGCAGCCAGATCCTGAAGGTCCACAAGCGCCGCCGGCACCGCAAACGGCGGCAGCGACGGGCAGACCGCCGGGTCCGGCTCCAGGTTTCCCCAAGCGGCTCCGGCCTTATTGCGGCAGTGCAGTTCGACCGGCAGAAAACCCGCCTCGGGCATGGGCGGCAGAGGCGCTTCGACAGGCGGAGCATCGTCGGCCCCCGGTTCCACAATGATGGGCAAGAACCGGTCAGGGACGTCTGGCGCCGCGATCGGTAGCGGCGCACGGCGGAACTCCGGATATAATCCGACCTCGGCCGGCTCGGCGGGGGGCGATTCCCGGAATTCAGCCGCCACCGGCAACTGGCTGGCTACGATGGCCAATTGAAACGAACCCAGGAATACCGGATCTCGAGGCCGCGCTTTTCCCCACATGAACGATGCGGCTGTCGGGCGCGAGCCTCCTGGAGCGCGCGTTTCCGCCGGCAGGACCTTCAGCCGCAATGGACGGGTTATCGTGCCGCAACCGGCGCCGCTCATGGTTATTCCCGATTCGGATACTAGGAGTACTGTGAGAATTATAGAACTAACATTCTTGGAAAAACCACGATTATTATTCCGCATATTGCCCATATCTGAAGTTAGTAAGTGGGCGTTGCCTGACGGCTAACTTCCCTTCCCGGAAGGCCGGTAGCCGCCGGTTGGAAGGCTGTGCGAGACTGATTTCTTGAATCGAATCGGCTTGGCATTCGCGCTGGCAGTCTGGTGCTTTCGCTGCGCCGGGCAGCCCTTGGGTACGGGCGACGTGTGGAACTGGCGTCGTGCCGCGGACCCGCGCATCAGCCCCGATGGCAGCCGCGTGGTTTATACCGAGCGCTGGAACGATCGCCAGAGGGACGCCGCCTGCGCCAACCTGTGGTTGGTTTCCACCGGCGGCCGGAACCTGCGCCGTCTCGCTGAAGGGGCCTGGCGCGATAGCCGGCCGCGCTGGTCGCCGGATGGCTCCCGCCTCGCGTATATCTCGGATCGCGAGGGCCGTCCCCAGATTCGCCTATGGCGCGACGACGGGGACACCACGCTCGCCACGCCCGGGCAGGAGCCCCTGGAACTGGCCTGGTCGCCGGATGGCGCATCTCTCGCCTTTACCGCGCGCGTTGAGGCCGTACCCGCTCCGGCAGCCTGGGCGCCGCCGGCCATCCTGCCGCGCCTGGCCGGCCGCGACCGCAGCTATGTCCGTATCTTCGTGCTTCCCACCAGCGGAGGGACCGCGCGGCCGATCTCCCCAGAATCGGTCGATTGCCGCGGCGAGCCGGCCTGGATGCCCGGCGGCCGCGTTCTCGCCTCCACCGCGGAAGGCGATCTCGTGGCCCTCCGCCTCTCTGATGGCGCCGTCTCGCGCCTCGCCGGAGGCGGGCGCAATGAGTGCCCGCGGCCGTCTCCCGATGGCGCCCGCATCGCCTGGCTGTCCACCCAGGCTAAGCCGCAGAGCTATGTGGTGCGCAAGCTCTGGGTGATGAACGCCGATGGCAGCCGCGCCCGCCCTCTCAGCGGCTCGCTCGACCGCGACGCCCGGTCCCCTCAGTGGAGTTCCGATTCGCGCACGGTCTACTTCCTGGCGGACGATCGCGGCGCCACCCGCGCCTACGCCGCGCGCAGCGACGGCACGGTCCGGCAAATCACCGCGGGCGAGCGCCTGCGCGGCTTTTCGCTCGCCGACGACGGCACCGCCGTAACCGTCCGTTCCACGGCCGGCGAGCCGGAAGCGGTGGTGGCTTTCAGCGTCTACCGCGCCTCAGAGGCCGTCACGCTCGCGCGCCCCGCGCAGCCGCTGCTGGCCGGACGCCAGACCGGCGCCGTCGAGGCCATGGCCTACGATTCCGGCGGCCAGACCATCCAGGCCTGGCTGGTAAGACCACCCCGCTTCGATGCCGCGAGGAAGTACCCGCTGCTAATCGATATCCGCGACGGCCCGCGCCGCATGTATGGCTCCGGGTTCAACCTGCGCGCCCAGATCCTCGCGGCGCACGGCTACGTCGTGCTCTGCGCCAACCCGCGCGGCACGCCGGGATACGGCGAAGCTTTCGGCAACCTGTTGCCCACCGGCGTTCCCGGCGATCCTTACGACGACCTGATGCGCGGCGTGGATGCCGCCCTTGCCGAGGGTTACATCGATCCCCGGCGGCTCATGCTGGTAGGCAGCCTGGTGGCGGCCTGGGCGATCGGCCATACGGACCGCTTCGCCGCGGCCGTGGTGCGCCACCCCATTCCGGGCTGGTTCACTGGCATCGGCGACAGCCTCGATGAGTTCCTCAAGCACTCGCCCCTGTCTTTTGCGCAAAACTTCCGCACTCCGACTCTGGTGCTGGCGCGAGAGACTGACGCCGGGGCCGGCGAGCTGTATTCCGCGCTCCAGTCGCGCCACGTGGATTCCGCCCTGGTGCGCCTGCCCGACGCTCCCCGTCCGAGTGAGCGTATCCTGGAACTGGAAACCACCCTCGCTTGGCTGGGGAGATGAACACGGGCGTTGCGCTCCAGCGCGCGTGAATGCCTGTTCCCCGGATGCTAAAATAGTCGCTCATCCCATGCCTAAGTCTGTCGCTGAACTTCAAGCCATTGCCAAACGCGCGCGGCGGGCCATTATCGAAATGACCGGCGCTGCCAAGTCCGGCCATCCCGGCGGGTCGCTCTCGGCCGTCGAGATTCTGGTCGAGCTGTATTTCGATCACCTGCGCATTGATCCAACCAATCCCAAATGGGCCGATCGCGACCGCTTCATCCTCTCCAAGGGCCACGCCGCGCCCGTGCTTTACGCGGTGATGGCGGAGGCCGGTTTCCCGGATACCCCCGCCGGCCAGTTGAACACCTTGCGCAAGCTCGGTTCGGTCTTCCAGGGCCATCCCGATATGCGGTTCATCGGCAGCCTGGAAGCCTCCACCGGGTCGCTGGGCGAGGGCCTGTCGCTGGCGCTCGGCTTGGGACTGGCGGCGCGCCTCGATGGCCGCCCGTCGCGCGCCTACGTTCTGCTGGGAGACGGCGAGATCCAGGAGGGCCAGATCTGGGAAGCGGCCATGTTCGGCGCTTTTCATAAGCTCGATAACGTGGTGGCCATCGTGGATTACAACGGGATTCAGCTCGATGGTTTCGTGAAGGACATTATGGAAGTCGCCCCGCTGGCCGAGAAGTGGCGGGCGTTCGGCTGGAAGGCGCTCGAGATCGATGGCCACGATATTCCCGCCATCCGCAAGGCGCTGGAGGAGGCCAAGGCCACCAAGGGGCAGCCCACCTGCATCGTCGCCCACACCATTAAGGGCAAAGGCGTTTCCTTCATGGAGAACAATCCCAAGTTCCACGGCACGGCGCCTACGCCGGCCGAAGTAGAACGGGCCTTACAGGAGATCGGATAAGTCATGTCATCGAACACCGGGGTTGCCAAGATCAAGTTTGAAGTGAAGCTGGGAGCGGCCACGCGCGAGGCCTTCGGGCGGGAGCTGGCGGAGCTCGGCCGCGAAAACCAGGACATCGTGGTCTGCGACGCGGATCTTTCGAAATCCACCATGACCACCTATTTCGCCAAGGAATTTCCGGAGCGTTTCTTCTCCTGCGGGATCGCCGAATCGAACATGGTGGGGATCGCCGCCGGGCTGGCGTTGGCGGGGAAGATCCCGTTCGTCTCCAGCTTCTCGGCCTTCGTGATGACCAAGGGCTTCGAGCAGCTTCGCGTCTGCGCGGCCTATCCGAAAGTCAATGTGAAAGTGGTGGGGACGCACAGCGGCATCTCGATCGGCGAAGACGGCCCCTCGCAGATGAGCGTCGAGGACACCGCCCTGGCCTGCGCGCTGCCGGGTTTCGTGGTGATCTCGCCGGCCGATGAAGTTTCCACCAAAGCGCTGATCCGCGCGGCCGCGGCGCATGTCGGGCCGGTCTTCGTGCGCACCGGCCGTCCCAAGGCGCCGGTGATCTACGATGCCCGCCAGAGCTTTGAGATCGGCAAGGCTATCCAGCTGGTGGCCGGCTCCGACTTGACGATCATCACTAACGGCTTGCTGGTGGCCCAGGCGATCCTCGCCGCGCAAGCGCTGGAGTCCGAAGGCATCGCGGCGCGCGTGGTGGACATGCACACGGTGAAACCGATCGATCGCGATGCTATCGCGCGCGCGGCGGCCGAAACCGGGGCTATCGTGGTGGCCGAGGAGCACCTGGTCGATATGGGTCTGGGCGTGCGCGTGGCGCAAGTGGTTGCCGAAACGCGCCCGTGCCCCATGGAGTTCGTGGGCATCCAGGACACGTACGCGGAATCGGGCCAAGGCGATGAACTGCTCGCGAAATACGGGCTGATGGCCGCCAACATCGCCGCGGCGGCCCGCAAGGCGGTCGCGCGGAAAGGGTAGCATAAGATCCGGGGCCGCCGCCGCGCGGTCGCGCCAACCAACATGCCAGATCCCGGTTGCCTAGCCGAAACCTACCTCGAGCAGAGTCCCGCGTGCCACTGGATCGTGGGGGCGGACGGGGTCTTCCGCGAAATCTACGGTAACCCGGCCGCCATTTTCGGCAAGAGTGCCGAGGAGCTGGCGGGCAGGCCGGTCGCCGAGGTCCTGGATTCGGAATCAGCCGTTTTGTGGAAGAGCCGCTTCGCACGGGCGCTGGCGGGCGATCTCGTGCTGCTCCGCGAGCGGCATTCGGGCGCCACCTGGTACATGGGCGTCTTTCCCATCCGCGTGGAGGGCCACATTCTGTTCGCGGGCGGGCTGGCCAGCGAAGTCACTCCCTTCAGCACGGCCGAGCAGGAATTGCGCTACACCGTTCTGGGCGCGCTCAAGGCACAGGAGTACGAGCGGTCCGTGGCGGCGCGCTTCCTGCACGACGTGGTGGGCCAGAATCTTACCGCCATGGGCCTGCAACTCGACCTCGTGCGCATGGACCTGGAGAGCCAGAGGCCGGATACTTGCCGCCGCATCGCCGAGATGCAAAATGTGCTCGATTCCATGATGGTAGAGGTGCGCGAGTACAGCCACGAGCTGAACCCCTCGGCCGTGGAGCGCGCCGGGCTGCGGCCCGCCCTGGACCGCCTGGCGGCGCGCATTCGCAAACGGTTCGCCGGCAGCATCCGGTTGAATGTGGACCCTTCCCTGAAGCTCGATCCGGGGACCGCCTCGGCGATGTACCATATCGCACAGGAAGCCGTCCTGAACTCCGTGCAACATTCCAGTTGCTCGACCATCGAAATCGCGGTAAGGTCCACACGTAACGGTCCTTCGCTCGAGGTCCGCGATAATGGGAGGGGGTTCGATCCGGACGACATCCTGGGGGGGCACCGCGGCCTGGGGCTGATGAGCATGGAGCACTATGCCGCCGAAGCAGGATTGGACCTTTCGGTTCTTAGCGATCAGGCGACGGGCACAGTGGTCCGCGCCGCCGCGCCGCGAGCGGCCTGAGAGTCGGTTATGTCATTCGATATCGTCCTGGTGGACGATCACAAGCTGGTGCGGGACGGGATCAAGACCATCCTGGAGCGCGGAGCCGAGTTCCGCATTGTAGGTGAAGCCGACAACGGTCAGGACGCCGTGGTGCTGTGCAAGAAGTGCCGCCCGGATCTCGTGCTGATGGATATCGGGCTGCCCGGCATGAACGGCATCGAGGCCACCACCGAACTGCTGCGCTACTGTCCCGCCATCAAGGTAGTGATCCTCTCCATGTACGACGACGAGAATTCCGTGGTGAGCGCCATACGTTCCGGGGCGCGCGCCTTCGTGTTGAAGAAGGCGTCCTCCGGCGAACTGCTGGACGCTCTGCGCACGGTGGCCCGCGGCGGCTCGTACCTGAGCTCGCAGGTCTCCGACCGGCTGCTGGCCCGCATCCAGCGCGGCGACCTGGATACCCACTCGCGCAGCCCGCTCGAGATGCTCTCGCCGCGCGAACTTCAGGTGCTGCGCCTGGTGGCCGAAGGAAAGACCAGCAAGGACATCGCGGCGCTGCTCGACCTGGGCCTGCAGACCGTGCGCAGCTACCGCAAGACCATGATGAAGAAGCTGGGCGTCAACAACGTGGCCGGCCTGACCCAACTGGCGCTGGCGGCCGGCATCACGCACTGGAACAAGCCGGATGCAAACCCCCTGGGGTGATCTCCCCGTTTGCGACGCGCACGTGCACTTCTTCGGCCGGCGTTTCTTCGACTGGCTGGGCGCGCAGTGTAACCGGAACGCCTCCGGGGTCGCGGCGACCGCTGGATGGGACCTGCCGCCCGAAGACCCCGCCGATATGGCGCGCGTGTGGTGCGCCGAACTCGACCGGCACGGCGTGAAGCGCGCCGCGCTGATTGCCAGCTTCCCCGGAGACGATCCCTCCGTGGCCGCCGCGCTGACCGCTTGCCCGGGGCGTTTCTACGGCTACTTCATGCTCGACCCGCTCCAGGACGAAGCCGCCGCCCGCGCGCGAGCCGCCTTCGCCGCCGGTCTTCACGCCGTCTGCCTCTTCCCCGCCATGCATCGCTATGCGGTGAACGATCCGCGCATCCGACCGGTCTTCGAGGAAGCTGCCGCGGCCCGCGCCGCGGTCTTTGTGCACAGCGGCGTCCTAACCGTGGGAGTGCGCCGGAAGCTGGGGCTGCCCTCGCCGTTCGATATGCGCTATTCGAATCCCATCGACCTCCACCCCGTGGCCATCGGTTACCCGGAGGTGCGCTTCCTCATTCCGCACTTCGGAGCGGGCTACCTGCGGGAAGCGCTCATGCTGGCCGACCTGTGCCCCAACGTGTACCTCGACACCTCCAGCAGCAACGCCTGGATGCGCTACGAGGGGATCGATTTGAAGGCGGTATTCGGCCGGGCCCTCGGCGCTATCGGCGCCGGCCGGCTTCTGTTCGGCACCGATTCCTCCTTCTTCCCGCGCGGCTGGAATTCCGCGATCTTCGAACGGCAGGCGCTGGCCCTGGCGGACCTCGGCATCGGTACCCAGGATGCGCGCCTGATCCTGGGGGAAAACCTCGAACGGGTTTTTTCTTGAGAACCTTTTTCTTGAGAACTCTGGCGGCGCGCGGCCCACTACTATTTCGAATCGATATCGCATGGAGCTGGGTATGGGGTTCCGGGGCATCAAAGCGCCCCGGCACCCTCTGTTTCCACACCTCGCGCCGGTGCCCGCGCGCCAGGCCCAGGGCGTCTGCTCCGCCCTGGCCGGCACTTTCGCCGAACTGACGGAAGCCGCGCGGGCCGGCATTCGTGCGCGCCGCGCCGTTTTCACTCTCCATTCCGGCGCGGCCTCTTTCTTGACCCTTGCGGAGCGCGACGAGTTGTGGCGCCTCTTCGAAGTGCCGGTATTCGCGCTGCTTCTGGATAGCGCCGGCCGCCTGGTGGGCTATGAATGCGAAGTGCAGAACGGCCTGCACCTGCGCCGCGCGCTGGAAGCCGATGCCGGCGTGGTGATCTCCGCGACTTGTGAATGCGGGAGGCCGGGGAACCGGCTCATGCCCGCGCCGCGCATTCCGTCGCGAAGCGAGCTCGGGGTTTCCGGACTCCCGGTCGTCTTATCGGGCACTGCCTGATCTGAACGTCCGCCTCACGCGGTTTCCGGCCCCTTGATAGGCAACGAGCGGATCTCGCCGCGGCGCCATCGGTAGAGGCGAAAAAGCAGCGCCGCATAGTCGATGGCCACTTTGATACTCGCCTTGCTGGCACCAGCCCGGCGAGTCCCGAAGTCGAAATGAACTTCCGCGAGGCTCCGGACCTTCCCTCGCACCAGGATTTCCAGAAGAATCTTGAACCCGGCGGTCTGCAAGTCCAGGTCGCCAATACACGACCGGCGCACGAGGAAAAAACCGGACATCGGGTCGTGAGCCCGCGCCGAGGCCCGCTGAAGAGGAAGGGTAATCCAGATCGCCAGCTTGGAAATTAAGCGCCGCAAGGGGTTCCACTCGCCAAGGCTTCCCCCGGTAACATACCGGCTGCCGACTGCCAGATCGGCCCCTTGGGCCACTTGATGCCAGAGCCGCGACAGTAATTCCGGCGGGTGCTGCAGATCGGCATCCATGACGCCGAGTATCTCGGCATCGCTGTGCCGCCAACCGTGAATCACGGCTCCCGCCAACCCGCGCCGCCCTTCCCGCACCACGATTCGCACGCGCGGATCCGCATCCGCGATCTCCCCAACGATGGCCTCGATTCCGTCCCGGCTGTCGTCGTCCACGACAATGAGGTTATACTCGATGTTCAAGGCGTCCAGCGTGGCGCGAACCCGCCGCAGGAGAACACCGATGTTGCCGGCCTCGCGCAGCGTCGGAACAACGAGAGCGAGTCTCAGTGGCGCAGTCGGCAGGTTCTCAACGAACCCAGGAAGGGATTCGGTTGCAGCAGCCGGTGCCGGGATATTGGCCAGCTCGCCGGAACATTCTAGGTTAAGCATTTGAAGGGCCCAAGGAATCTGCTGTTGCTGGCGCTGCTCACTGCGGCCGCGGTTCTCGTGGAGGGGTACCATCCGGCGGTGGAGGACGACAACGTGTACCTCCCCGCCATCAAGATGAACTTGCACCCGGAGCTATATTCCGGCGATTCCGCCTTTTTCAGGCTCCAAATGCAAGCCACGGCCTTCGATAAACTCATAGCCTGGTCCGTCCGGCTGACGCACGCGCCTCTGGATTGGACGGTGCTGTTCTGGCATGTAGGTACGATCTTCTTGGTGCTCTGGGGCTGCTGGCGGATCACCCGCCGCTGCTTCGACGACCCTCTCGCGCAGTGGGCCGGGGTCGCGCTGGTGGCGGCTCTGCTCAGCCTACCCGTGGCCGGAACGGCGCTTCTGCTTGTCGATCAACAACTTCACCCCAGGGCGTTGGCGACCGCGGCGATTCTCGCGGCCGTGGCGGCCACGCTCGATCGCAAACGGATTCTGCCACCCTTGTTCTTAGCCGTAGCCCTAATTGTCCATCCGGTGATGGCTCTTTTTGGTATCTCTTTCTGCCTGTTTCTGGCCTTCGCGCGGGCCTCGACGGACACAGCCGGGAAAAACACGGCCTTCGCCAGCATCGCCGCGCCAGGATTGCGGGCGATCGCTTTTGCCTGGCTGCCGCTGGGGTGGGTCTTTGAAGCGCCTCCGCATGCCTGGCGGCACGCGCTGGCCGGTCCAAACTATCTTTTTCTGACCCGCTGGGAGTGGTATGAATGGCTGGGAGTGTTCGCACCTCTGCCGATCCTGTGGTGGTTCGGCGGAATCGCGCTGCGGGATCGGATGCCGGTCGCCGCGAAGCTTTCCCGGAGCTTGATTTATTTTGCCGCCTTCCAATTGGTGGCGGCCGTGGCGATGTTATCGATCCCCGCTCTCGCACGGATCAGGCCCCTTCAGCCGATGCGCTACCTGCACCTGTTCTACTTTCTCTTCGTCTTGTTGGGCGGCGGACTCTTGGGACAGAAGTTATTGCGCGGGCATGCCTGGCGCTGGCTATTGCTGCTCGTTCCGCTGAGCGCGGGAATGTACTTCGGCCAGCGCGAGAGTTTCCCCGGCACGGAACACCTGGAGCAGCCCGGTGGCGCTTCGCTGAATAGCTGGGTGCAGGCTTTTCGCTGGATTCGGAACAACACGCCCAAGGATGCGCTCTTCGCCTTGGATCCCTTCTACATGCAACTGCGCGGCGAAGATTACCATGGCTTCCGCGCCCTAGCCGAACGCAGTGCGCTGGCCGACATGCTGAAAGACCGCATCATGGCGGCCCAGGTTCCGCGGCTTGCGCCCGTCTGGGAGGAACAGACCGACGCCGAAAAGGGCTGGGCGCGTTTCCAGAAGGCGGACTTCGAACAGCTGAAGACCCGCTTCGGCGTGAGCTGGGTGGTGCTCGCCAGCGCCGGCTCGTCGAAAGGGATGAATTGTCCTTACCGCAACCGGGAAGTGCTGGTCTGCCGGGTCGAATAGGCGGCTTTACCGCGGATTCCCGGGAATCTCGTCGGGATGAAAGACCAGATCGCGATCCAGAACCATTTCCACGTGGGTGCCGGGGCGCAGCACCACGTCCTGATTGCGTGATAACAGTACGCCGGCCAGTGCGCCGATCCCGCCTCCCACGGCGGCTCCCGGCAATCCTCTGGTAATAGCGCCGATCGTGGCTCCCATGCCCGTTCCCATCATTACCGTGCGAGCGTCGGCGGCCTTGCCGTTCCCGGGCACTTTTCCTTCTTCTCCCGGCGGCCGGGCATGAAAATCGCGCGCCACGCCGTTGGGCAGAATCAGCGAGTCGAAGCGGAGGTACAGCTCGCCCTTTCCAGAGACCTTGCCGGCAGGCTTGGTATGAGTGATCGTCCCTTGGACATCGCTGCCAAGCGGAATAACCACGCGTCCCTCCACGGCCACTGGAGCCGCCGTGCGCAGATAGACGCGGTCGCCGTCCTTGGCGTGCTTTGTGCTCACCTCGTTCACGAGCTGGAGCAGAACGCGTGTCCCGGTTGGAACCGTGACATCGGGCGCTATGCCCGGCGCCGGCCGCGTGGCCAGCCTCGGCCTCGGCATGTCGGGCGCCGCTTGAGGCGGACCCGGCGCCTGCCGCGGCTCAACGGGACGCGTCGCCGGTGCATCCGGGGCGCCTTCCCGCCGGAACACGAGAGTGCCTTCCACCTGCCCGCTGGCGCGCGCGATTTGCCGTGTGATGGTCAAGGTGTCGCGATCGCGCGAAAGCTGCCATCGGTCCATCACTGTGTAGTCCGCCGGACCCGAGACCAGGGTGCCGATCAGCAATGCGGCGCCCTCCCACTTGGCAGTCGAGTTTCTGGTCTCCTCGCCGATGCGCTTCCGTGTTTCGCTGCCATCGAGCGCGTAAGACCACTGGGCCGTCCCCGTCGAGCACAAGATACCGGCCTCGCTTTGCGAGATACTCAACGACGTCTCCGTTCCTCCCAGCGCGTCAACGCGGCTTACCGCGGGGTCCAGCACCCATTTCCCCGAGAAATCCCGATCCTGATCGAGGGCATAACCGAAAATTGCCAAGCTGAAAACAATGAACAACGCGCGGCCTATGGAGGACGTGTTCATGGTCCGAAGGTATCACAGCCCGGCATGTGCTGACGCGAGACGCCAGCGTCTTAACCGCCGCAAGGCTGCCACTTACCCAAAAAAAGCGACCAAGAGGCCTATGAAAAATTACAGTTCGATGTAGAATTGGAACCGGTAGATCCAGGGTAGAGTCCCTTTACGAGCGCAGGTCGGGTACTCATGTTTCGCGGACGGGAGGCTCCAGTGACTCTTCTGAATGACGCGCATCTGTCCCGCTGGTGGCGAAGCGTTTTAGCCCTGTTATGCGGCAGCGCCCTGCTATTCTCCACTACCAGTTGCCATACACAGAAAATAACGAAGATCGACGTCGCACAGGCTCCCTCGGCAGCCCACGACCGGCTCGTCGGCGTTACTACGAGAGAAGGGAAAGACATCCGCTTCGATGACTCGAGCGGCGCGATAGCGGCAGAGACAGTCACGGCCAAAGTGAATCGCTCTGATTACACAATTCCCCTTTCCCAGGTTCAGCGTCTTTGGGTCGAGCGTCGTGGGATCAGTGCTGTCCGAACCATCGGCCTCGCCGCCGGCATCACTCTGGCGGCCGTGGGAGTGATTGCCATTATCGTCGCTCTCACCAAGGAATCGTGTCCCTTCATCTACTCCTGGGATGGCAAGCATTACGTCTTCGACGCCGAGCCGTACGGCGGCGCCATCGCCCGCGTCCTCGAGCGCGACGACTATTCCGAGCTCGAACACCTCAAGCCCCATCGCGGCGAGTACCGTCTGCTCATCACGAACGAGGTTGATGAGACCCAGCACACCAATCTCCTGGAATTGTGGGTGGTGGACCACGCCCCCGGAACGCGCATCGTGTCCGACGACCAGGGACGTCTATACAGCTTCCAGAAACTAGAGCGCCTTCAGTCTGCCCGCGACCGCGCCGGAAACGACATCACCGCGTGGCTGGAGGCCACGGACCGGCGCATCTGGGAGCCCGAAGCGAAGCTCGCTGCCGACGGCAGCCCAAGAGAAGAGATCGTCCTGTCCTTCCCCAAGCCCGAGGGGGCCGTCACGGCAAACCTCGTGGTCAATGCGGCTACCAGTCTTTGGGGTTCTTACATGATCAAGCGGATGGTGCAACTCCGTGGACGAGACGCAACCCTCTGGCTTGCCTCGCTTGGCAACAACCCGGTCGAGATCGCCGCGCTGGGAGCCTGGTACAACCGGGATGAGCTCTACAACCTGAAAATCGAGGTTCAGGAGGACTCCGGCTGGCGCCCCCGCGGCGCCGCCATTGGTGGTGGACCCTTCATTTCGGAAAATCGCGTTATCCCTTTGGATATTCGCCGCGTGAGCGGCGATCGCCTTCGCCTCCGCCTGCGCCCTCCTTTGGGCTTCTGGGCGTTAAATTCGTTCGCCGTGTCGTATGAACACACCCGCTCACCCGTTCCGCAAGTTGTGAAGCTCCACGCCGCGCGAACATCATCCGGCTCGGATGTGCTTGCCGCGCTATCGGCCAACGACGGGTTGTACTATTCCATGCCCGACATGCGCGAGAGCGCGGAGTTGCGCTTCCCGGCTCCGCCTCCACAGCCCGGGATGTTGCGCTCCGTATTTCTCCACAGCCGCGGCTGGTACGAGTTGCACGTTGGCGGGTTGGGCGAACCGGACGCTGCCGCGCTGAAGGACATCTACTCCGTTCCGGATGCCGCCGCGCGCTTCGCGGCACGCGAATTCGCCAACTGGCATCCCGCGCCATAGCTGTTGCCGCCCTGACTTGCCAGGGACGCTTTGGCGCGCGAGTCCCTCGCCTAAACCGCCGCCAGCGCCTTCTCCGCCGCCGCGGGGCCGTCTCCAGCCGGCCGGTAACCCTGGGCGTTCAGGGCTGCCTCCAGCGATTCCAGCACCAGGACGACGTTCTCCCCGGTCGAGCCATACCCCATCAGCCCGATGCGGAAGATCTTCCCGGCCAGCGGTCCGAAGCCGCCCGCAATCTCCATATCGCGCTTCTCGAGCAGGTACTGCCGCACTTCAGCGTCGTCCACTCCCGCGGGCACGCGCGGAGTGTTCAGGGTCCATAGCCGGTTGCCGTCGGCCACCAGCATCTCGAGGCCCATGGCCTGGATGCCGGCCACAAACGCCTGGTGATTCCGGCGGTGGCGCTCCCAGCGCTGCTCCAGCCCCTCTTCGGCCACCATCGCCAGGGCCTCGCGCAGCGCATAGAACAGCGTGGCGGAGGCGGTGTGGTGATACTTGTGGCCGGTGTAGTAGGTGTCCAGCAATTGCAGGTCGAGGTACCAGGATTGCACGGGCGTGGTGCGCCCCTTGAGCCGCTCCAGCGCGCGCGGCGCAACGGTCACGGGCGCGAGTCCCGGCGGGCAGCCCAAACCCTTCTGCGTGCAGCTATAGCCGATATCGATGCCGTGGTCGTCCACCAGCACCGGCATGGCGCCCAGCGATGTCACGCAATCGGCGATCACCAGCGCGCCCACTTCATGGGCGGCCTCGCAGATCGCTTGGCCCTCGTTGTACATGCCGGTAGAGGTCTCGGCTTGCACGAACGCCACCAGGCGGGGCCGCTCGCGCTTGATGAACTCGCGAGCCTCCTGCGGGTCGAACGGCTGTCCCCATTCCTTGGCTAGGCGCACGACCTCGGCGCCCTGCCGGCGCGCCATCTCGCCGATGCGGTCGGCGAAGAACCCGTTGCTCAGCAGCGCAAACTTGCTGCCGGGTTCGGCGAAGTTGGCCACGGCCGTCTCCATGCCGGAGCTGCCGGTGCCCGAGATCGCAATGTTGAACTGGTTGGAGGTAGAGTACACGTACCCGAGCAGGGACCGCACTTCTTCCGCCACCTCGAAGAAGAACGGATCGAGGTGTCCCACGATGCTCTGACCCATGGCCGCATAAACGCGCGGCGACACCAGGCCCGGACCGGGACCAAACAGCAGCCGCCGCGGAGCTCGCAGCGGAGCATACAAGTTGGGCATAAGCCAACAGTTTAGCGTGTGTCGCGGCGCGCTTAGCGCTTCGCCCTGGCGGCCTTGTACGCCTCGCGGACGGCCTCGATCTGCCGCGCGTGCGACTCGGTGTGGTTGAGGTAACCCTCGAGCAGCTCTCCCAGAGTCACGCGGCCGCGCTCGGTGTGGTTGCCGTAGCGCTCGAACGCGGCCTCGGGAAGATCCTTCAGCAGCTCGTAATTCTCCGCGCGAAGGCGGCGCAGCGTTTCGAGCGAATGCTTGGGCTTGCGCCGCGCATAATCGAGGTTGGCGGCCCAGGCTTCCTGGTTGTAGGCCACCAGTGTGGGATTCTCTTCCGCCAGCACCTGGCGAAAGCGGTGCGCGCCCACCAGCTCGGAATCGGCCAGGTGGGCCGTAAGCTGCCGGATGCTCCATTTGCCGGGCGCCGGGATAAAGTCTTCCTCTTCGCCGAAGACCCCGGTCAGGACCACGGCCAGGAGTTCCGGACCGCGCCGGAAGCGTTCGAGCAGAGACGATCGATCAATCATAGGTGCGCTCACGGCGCAATTATACCGGATCGGCCGGGATCTCCGAACCTCCGAAATAAAGCGCCAGGCGCGTCAGAATCCTCCGGTCGCCAGGCGCGTGATGCGCTCCTCGGTGGCCTCGGCGCGCGCCAGTTCCCCGGCGATCCGGCCGCGGTGCATCACCACCACGCGGTCGGAAAGTCCCAGCAGCTCCTCCATTTCGGAGGAGGCCAGCACCACCGCCGCACCGCGGGCCGCCAGCGCGCGGATCAAATCGCAAATCTCAGCTTTAGAGCGCACATCGATGCCGCGCGTGGGTTCATCCATCAGGAATACCCGCGCCCCGGCCGACAGCCATTTGGCCAGCACGGCCTTCTGCTGGTTGCCGCCGCTCAGATAGTCCACGGGCTGATCGAGACCCGCCGCCTTGATTCGCAATTCGCCCGCCAGCCGGCCGGCCGTTCGCTCTTCCTCGGCCTGGCCGATGAACCAGTGGCCGCGGCGGCTCGCCAGCGCGATGTTGGCGCGCAGGGAAGCGCCCAGTATGAGCCCTTTCAGTTTCCGATCGTCCGGCACCAGCGCCAGGCCTTGGCGAATGGCGTCGGAGGGATCCCGCACCACGACCGGCCGTCCGCCGGCCCAAATAAAGGCAAGCCGTCCGCCGGCCCCGAACAGCCATTCGAGCAACTCGGTGCGCCCCGATCCCGCCAGACCCGCCAGCCCCACTATCTCCCCGCGGCGCACCACGAACGGCACGGGACCATCCACGCGCAGCGCTTCCTCGTCCGTGGCCGCGGAAGAAGCCCGCGGTTCGCGCCGTTCCTTCAACTCGCTTCCCACCATGGCGCGCAGCATCTCGTCCATGCCGGTTTCGCGAATATTGGCAGTCAGCACGCGCTTGCCATCGCGCAACACGGTGACGCGGTCGGCCACCTGGAAGATCTCTTTCAGGCGGTGCGAGATGAAGACCACTGAAACGCCGCGTTCGCGCACCCGGCGGATCGCCCTGAACAGGCTTTCGCCATCTCTCTCGGCCAGCGGCGCGGTGGGCTCGTCCATGATAATGAGGCGCGTCCGGAAGGCCAGCGCGCGGGCGATTTCCACCCGCTGCCTTTCAGCCAGGCTCAGTTCGCCCACCAGGCGGCGCGCATCGAGGCCATCTCCCAGATCGCGCAACAGGGCGCCGGCCCGCTCGTGGATTTCCCGCCAGCGAACCCAGCCCAAGCCGGCCGGATGGCGCCCCAGGAAGATATTCTCCGCGGCGCTCAACTGCGGAACCAGGGCGAGCTCCTGGTGTACGAAGGCGATGCCGCGCGCCTGGGCGTCGCGCGGGCCGCGCAGTCGCACCGGCTGCCCTTCCCACAGCATCCGGCCGCTGTCGGGATGGGTCACCCCGCCGATGATGTTCATCAGCGTCGATTTCCCGGCGCCATTTTCGCCGATGACGGCGTGCACTTCCGCCGGAAGAACATCGAAATCGACGTCTTCCAGCACGCGAACGCCGCTAAACGTCTTCGATATGCCCTGGATGCTCAGCAGAGGCGCCGGCTGAATCACTTTGCCTCAGGATAATGTAACGCGCTTCCGTTTGACAACGGAGCGGGCGGGGTCAGCAACCGGCCGGAGCCGCGTCAGGCAGCAGGCGAAGGTCGTCCGGATTACGCCGAAGCCATACGTGACGCTGCGGCGGAAATCGATCGACGAAGCCTCGGCGAAATACCGCGTGGGGCAGGAAACCTCGCCGATGCGGGCTTTCAACAGTAGCGCCTGGACTACCACCTGGTTATCGAAGAGGAAATCTTCCGAGTTATCCTCCAGCGGCAGGGCGCTCAGCAATTCCCGGCTGTAGGCGCGAAAGCCGGTGTGATACTCGGAAAGGCTCGCGCCCAGCAGGAGGTTCTGAAAAGCGGTCAGGAGGCGGTTGGCCACATACTTATAAGCCGGCATTCCGCCCTCTAGCGCATGGCCGCCGAGGATACGGGATCCCAGCACCAGGTCGTAGACGCCATACGCCACCATGCTCGCCATGGCGGTCACCAGCAGCGGCGAATACTGGTAGTCCGGGTGGATCATCACCACCACGTCCGCGCCCGCGGCCAGGGCGGTGGCGTAGCAGGTTTTCTGGTTGGCGCCGTATCCGCGGTTGCGTTCGTGGATGGCCACCGTGAGCCCCAGCCGCCGCGCCATGGCCACGGTGTTGTCGGCGCTGCAGTCGTCTACCAGGATGCGCGTGTCCACCACATCGGGCAGTTCGCGCACCGTGGCCTCGAGTGTCTTCTCGGCGTTGTACGCCGGCATCACGACGGCGATTCGCTTCCCGTTGATCATTCAGCTCTTCCGGGCCGCCACAGGGCCCATAACTGTATGATCGCTCACTCGGAGGAGAGCGGAGTTCCCCGCCGTCCCGCCTCTAGAAAATGACATCGAAATCCGCGGTAAAGCGGCGCCCCCGCTGGCCGAAAAAGTAGCCATAGGCGGGGTCGTCGGTATTGCTGCGGACCGCCTCGGGGTTGAAGTGGTTGGTCAGATTGTTGCCGGTGACCGAGAGGCGCAGCGTGTATTTGGGATTTACCCTGATGTCTTTCGAAAACCGCGAATCCACCGAGAGGAAGCCGGGGAAGCGCGTGAGGTCGGGAACCCCGACGTAGTTCTGATACGCATCGGTCGAGGCGTAGGGAAAACCGGTGCGGTACTCGACGACCGGAGAGATGCGGAATCCGTATGGCAGTTTCATGACTCCCCAGGCGAGAAAACGGTTCGGGAGATCCGTCGGCAGATAGGAGAACTGGTTCGGCCGCACGATGGGCACCGGAAAAGTGCCCAGATAGCTCGCGAAGTCGTTGAGGTCTCCGCGCGCGCGGCTGCGCACATACGAGAAGAACAATTCGCGCTGCGCTCCCAGTTTGATGCGCGCCGTGGTTTCGAACTGGTGGTAGGACGATTGCCCCGACCCCGCCAGCGAATACATCCCGGTATTCGTGCCGGGAGTGGGCGGCGTGGAATTCAGAATCACCAGGCCGGATCCGGCGTTCTGCATGTAGCCGGCACGAAGTCTCAAGATATGCCCCACTGGCTGCTCGATCTCGAAGTTGCCGGTGGCGCTTCGCGGCGAGAAATTACCCGCCACGGGTTCCTGGTCTACCAGCGGGAAACGAACGGTGGCCTCCCCCAGCATGTTCTGATAGGTAAACGGCCCGGCGGAAATTCCTCCGCTGGGATCGTAATACGTGATCGCCTGGCTGGGATAGTGGCTGAAGGAATACACATTCAGGGGAACGCGGTCATAGAAAAATCCGAACCCCGCGCGCACAACGGTGCCGGTATTGCTAAACGGACTCCAGGCGATGCCGGCCCGCGGAGCCACCCGGAAGGCCTCCGAAATCTGCTGCGACTCGGTGCGAATCCCCAGATCCATGGCTAGGTGCGGCGAAAGCATCCAGTGGTCCTGCCCGAAGAATGCCATTTCCCGGTCGCTCATGCGGAACGGCTGCCCGCCCGTGAACGCGATGCGTTCGATCAGCAGGCTGGCATCGTCGAGGATGTCGATGGGATGCTCGCTCACCTGGCCGTCGTCGGAACTGCCGGCGAACGACGCGCCCATTTTGAAGTTGTGCACGCCCAGCCTGTCAACCTGCGCGAAGCTGTAAACCGGCGCCCAACTGTAGCGCGACGCATTGCGCGCCTGGTCGGCGAAGTAATTTCCGCTGTTCCCGGTGGGCGTGAGAGTCAGGTCCTCGCTGCCCTGCCCCCAGACGCTGGCCGTAAAACGCGTAAAAGAGAAAGTGTTCTCGAGCAGTCCTCCGCCGAAGGCCAGGCGGTCCGCCAAGGTGGTGGTGTAGTTGTGGGTGGTGGCATCCGGCGTGGTGGGCTGCGGGTTGTAGAAATTCATGTTCACATAGTCGAGGCGTTGCGGCGCGATATGCACCGTGCCCGTGACCCACTGCCGGCTGGAAACGAGCCAATCCAGTTGCGCGAAGGAATTCACGCCTTCCCGAAGCTTTTGATTATTGGGGAACGGCAGCGTGTAAACTTCGGTCTTGCGGATCTCATACTCGAATCCCTCGGAAAAGTAGAGCTTGCCGGGGATGAGCGGCCCTTCCACGTTGACCCGCGGGGTGGCGTCGCGCAGACCCTCCAGGTGATAGCTGCGGATGCGGAAATCGGGAAACGGGTCGTTAACCTCCCATTTCCATTGTTCCCCGCCGCGGCGCGTCTCCACCGAAACCAGCCCGGCCGTGAAACGGCCGTATTCGGCCAGAAAGGGTGTCTGATACACATTGACCGTCTGCACGCTGTCGATCGGCACCGTAAGACCGAACTGCCCGGTGGCGGGATCAGTCACGTCTGCGGAATTTACAATCATGGCGCTCCGCTGCTCGCCGGCGCCGGAAATTTGCAGGCCGCCGCCGGGGGAGCGCGCCACTCCGGGCGTGAGCGGCAGCGCGTCGGCAACCGTGGCGGGGCGGCTGGGCAGCTCCCTGACGGATTGGGCGGGTAACTCGGTCGCGGGAGCGGCGCCCCCATCCACCGGAGAAACCGTGTCGTGCACTTCAACGCTCTCCTGGCGGGCGAGCGCATGCACCAGCGTCAAATCGAGCGCCGTTCCAGCCGCCGCGGATACCTCCAGATCGGACTTGACGAACGGTTCGAAGCCTTCTTTTGTAGCGCTGATTTCGTAAACGCCGGGAGCCGGCACGGATAGAACCGCGTGCCCGTCGCCCGAGGTCACGCCAGCGGCGGCAACTCCCGACGGACCTTTCGCTTGAACCGCCACCCCGGCGACCGGCCTCGCCTCCTGGTCGCGGACCACAACTTCGATCGCGCCGCTGCCATCGGCAGAAGCGGCATTCGGAAGAAGCATCGCGATCGCGGCTGCAATCCTCCAGAAGGCGCTAAACCCCTCCGTTAGTTTACGCACGACGTATAAGGACGTAGATGCGGAGCCAGCGGATGGGGTTACGGAAAGCTGGCGCGCTCCGCTACCGGACGGGTTTCAACAATCCTTCCAAGCCGAGCCAATCGCGGAATCGGTCGACCCAGGTATCGGTCGGCAAATCCAACTTCCGCATGCCGAATCCGTGCGAACCTTTCAGGTAGATATGCATTTCGGCGGGGATGTTGGCTTTCTTCCAGGCCGTGTAAAGCCGGATGGTGGTGTCCAGGGTCGAAAGGGTTGTATCGTTGTCGGCGTGCGCCAGGAAGAGCGGCGGCGCGTCCGCGGGGACGGTGATGTCCTCAGGCACGGCCGGGTAAATCGGCGCCGCGAAGTTGGGACGGCTCGCGGCATCGTGCCGCATTGCGACGGCCGCCGCGACGTACCCGCCGGCCGAGAATCCGATGATGCCAATGCGGTCCGGGGCAATGCCCCACTCCGCAGCGTGGGAACGCACCACGCGCACGGCCTGCTGACCGTCGGCCAAGCCGAAGGCCTGGGCCGTTTTGCGTCGCTCAGCGGCGATAGCGGGGTCTTTCTCGCCATCATCCCCGCTGCGCGCGACGCGATACTTGAGGACGAACGCGGCCACGCCGTTCGCATTCAGCCAGCGCGCCAGATCGGTTCCCTCGTAATCGATGGCCAGGTATCGAAACCCGCCGCCCGGACATACGATCCAGGCCGTCCCCGTAGCCTTGGCTTTCTCGGGAAGATACTCAAGCAGGACCGGATGGGTGATGTTGCTGATGCGCCGTATGTTGTCCTGCGGCCCGATGGTCTGCTGTTCCGGGTAAGCCGCGTTCTCCGAGCCCGGAGCGGCGCCCGGATAGAGGGAGATCTCCTGGGGCTCGGCCGCAAAAGCCGCCGCGGCCAGTAGAACACCAATAAGAGTCTTCATTTTAAGAAAGTCTATCACGGCTGGAAGACACAGCCCGCCCGAGTCAGAGGGAGCCGAGTTTCTCGACGATCAAGCGGTCGCCACGCACGCTGCCCTGAATGACGACGCGCGGCTTCAGGCTGCCGCCGAGGCCCGCCAGCAGAGCGCGGCCAGCCGCGTTCGCCTGAAGGGCCACGCCGGCGAATGTGTTGCCGCCCTCGTCGAGGTCGAGCAGGCGGCCATTATTCAGCAGGAGCGCGAAGGCGCGGGTATCGCCGGTGACCGCGCAAGCCACATCCGGCTGGCGGCTCAGCGTATCGGGCACCTGGTGCTCCATGATGCCGGAGCGCTCCGCTTCCAGCGTCTTCGGATCCACGGTGATGCCCGTAAACGGGGCTCCGGGCATGGCCGGGGCCGTCAAAGCCGCCGTTGGCAGCGCCGGCTGCCGGAGGTTGCCGTTGGAGCGGTCGCGGCAGGCTGCATCCACCAGCATGCCGGTAAATGCGAGCGGTCCGGGCGGCATGAAATCCTGATGCCCGAGGCGGCCGCGGTTCAGGGTCTGAGTCTGGTCCGCTGGGCGCGTGCTCCCCCGGTCGCGCACCATGTTCGCATTGGCGCCGCTCTGTGCGGCTGCCGATAGCGTGACAAACACGATACACCAGGGCAACATCTTCATGAAACGAGTCCTCCGCGGCCGGTTCACGCTGGCCTTTCCGTTATGATGATCGTGTGAGCGGGAACGATTCACCGAGCCGGAAGCTGCCTTCCTGGGTGCCCCAGGTCCTGAGCTATTGTCTCTCGGCCGGGTGCCTGGTCTGGGTACTGCACGGTTATCCCCTCACCGATCTGATTCCCACCATCCGCGCGCTGGACTGGCGCTGGGTGGGGCTGGCAATGGGCGCCGATCTCTCGGTGTACCTGATACACGCCCTGCGCTGGGACACCTTGCTGGGGCCGGTGATCCGGCTGCGGATCTGGCGCACGGTGCAGGCCATCTACATCGGGTTGTTCGCCAACGAGGTGCTCCCTTTGCGCTCCGGAGAGCTGGTCCGCTGCTACCTGCTGGCGCACTGGAACGACCTGCGCATCTCGCTGAGCTTCGCCTCCGCCGCCGTGGAGCGGTTGATCGACGGCTTCTGGATGTTGACCGCTTTCCTGATCACCGCCGCGTTCGTCAGAGGCATCCCGGAAGACCTCATCCTATTGGTGCAGGCTATCGGTGCGCTGCTGCTGGTGGGCGGCGTGCTCCTGGGATGGATCGTGTTCCACAAGCAGCACGCGCACGCGGCCATCCGGGAGGGTCGCTGGGCCGCCACGCTGCGCCACATCGTCGAGGGCGTGCACCTGATGGGCAATCCGCGCACGATGGGATGGACGGCTGCCATCAGCCTGCTGTATCTCGGTGTGCAGGTAATCTCGTATTGGGCGCTGATGAAGGCCTACGGCCTGGACCTCTCTTTCTGGGCCGCGGGAGGCATCCTCACCCTGGTGCGCTTAGCCACCGTGGTGCCCAACGCGCCTGGAAACGTGGGCCTGTTTCAGGTGGCCTGCGTCATCGCGCTGGGTCTGTTCCATGTGGAGACCAACGACGCCAAGACCTTTTCTTTCATTCTGTTCTTCGCTTTGACCTTGCCGCTGCTGGTGGGCGGGGCGGTGGCCGTAGCGCTCACCGGCGTGAACCTGGCGGAACTGCGCGACCGCGCCCAACGCGGCTTGCACGCGGACCGTACGGCGCCGGTCCCGGAAAGGCGCTGAACGGATGCGCATCGTGGTGCTGGTGGGATTGCCGGGTTCCGGCAAATCCACCTGGCTGGAGCGGAACGGCGGCCGCGGCCTCTCTTCGGACGCCATCCGCAAGCTCCTGGCCGACGATGAAACTGACCAGAGCATTCACGACCGCGTCTTCCAGAGCCTTCGCTATCTGCTGCGGCAGCGCCTGGCGATCGGCCGCGAAACGACCCACATCGACGCCACCAATCTGACTCCCGAAGAACGCCGCCCGTACATCGCCATCGGCCAGGCCTTCGGCTGCGAGGTGGAGGCGGTCTACTTCGACGTCCCGCTGGAGGTTTGCCGCGAGCGCAACGCGCGCCGCAACCGCGTGGTGCCGGACGAAGCCCTGGCCAAGATGGCCGCCAAGCTCGTGCCTCCCCGGCCGGAAGAGGGCTTCACACGGATCCGGGTGGTGGGGGAAGATGGGTGAAGAGCACCGCCCATTGGCAGACTGCGGAGGCCAGGGCCGCGTGGGCCTCTCAAAGTGCTCCGCCCCCTCAATGCGTGAACGCGTACGTAATGTAGTTGATCCCGATCCTGATCCCCAGCGCCGAAAACTGGGCCGGATACTCCGGATTGTCGGCGTGCTCCCAGGAATCGCCTAAGTCCATGTTATGGCACATGGCTATAATGATCCGGCCTTTGTCGTCGCGGATGCCCCGCCAGCGCGGTATGGTGCCGTCTTTTTCGTAGACCCGGTGGCTGTAGACATATTGCTCGCCGGGAACCTGGTAACGCTGCTCCAGGTCGAAAACCGTATGGAAAATGGGATCGCTGTCTTCAATCTCCACGATGGGCCGTTCGGGGAAGACTTTGCGCATGGTGTTCACGAAGACCGACCACTCCACCGTGCCGTGAAAATCGTCGCACATAAAGAAGCCGCCGCGCAGCAGGAATTCGCGGAACTTGGCAATCTGCGAATCGGTCAGCTCCCAGTGACCCACTTCCACCGCATAGAGCCACGGGTAATTGAACACGTCGTCGTCCTCATCGAGATTGATCGGCTGCTCCACGGACTTGGCCTGGATGCGCGTCAGCCGGCGCACCGCCGCGGCCAGGTGGCGATCCGACCGCGGGTAATCGATGGTCCAGTTGGTGTTGCCCTCGCGCCAGTCCCTGCCCGGCTTGAATTGCCAGTCGATGGGAATGTGGTAGGTGGGGTACATCAGGCGGGCGAAGGTCCACTCGGCGGGCGTGAGATAGTCGGGGCCCTTCGGGAAATTGTTGTATTCCCAAGCCGGGTACTCCCGGAACGGCCGCTGCGCACACAACGTGCACACCACTAGGCCGCATCCCACCGCCACAGCCAGCATCTGCCTTCTACCCATTGATTCCAGTATCAAATGACGGCTCCGCGCCGCGCAACACGAGGGTCGCGCCGGCGCCGCCCCGGTGTGCCGGCGCCTACTACTCGCCGCGCCCGGCGCCGGCGAGGGACACCAGCCGCCCGGGCATATCGGCCAGAACGTAGCTCATCACGGCCAGGCTCGCGAGGTTCTTTCGGAAATCCTCCACGCCGACCTTGTCCAGCGTGTCGGCCTCGCTATGGTGCCAGTCGAAGTAGTGCGTGCCCACGGTCTCCTCGGAGAGCCCCGGCACGCCGCCGCGCTGCAGCGGCGCAATATCCGCGCCACCCCCGCCGATCCCGACCTCTCCAGCTCCCACGCGCTCGAGCAAGGCCGCGATCTGGCGCAGCGTCGCCAGCGATTCCGTCGTCACACCGGCGCCATATCCGCGCGGCGCCTCCGCCCCGCCATCCATCTCGATGGCCGCCACGTGGTTTCCAATCTGGTCCCCCACCCATTGGCGGTAGGCCACGCTGCCCCGGCTGCCGTTTTCTTCGTTCACCCAGAAGACTACCCGGAGGGTGCGCCGCGGCTCCAGTCCCAGCTTCTTGACGATCGCCAAAGCTTCGAGGCAGGCCATGATGGAGGCTCCGTCGTCCTGCGCGCCCTGCCCCACGTCCCACGAATCGATGTGCCCGCCGATCACGACCACCTGCTCGGGATGCTCGCGGCCGGGGATCTCGCCCATTACGTCGCCGCTGTCGGCGTCCGGCTCCATGCGGGCACTCATTTCCAGGTGCACGCGCACCGGCCCTTCGGCGCTCAGCCGCGCCATCATCATGGCATCTTCGGGCGATACGGCCGCCGCTGGGATCTTGGGCTGGCTCTCGTCGTAAGCCATCTCGCCGGTGTGGGGAATCTGCATGTTCAGGCCGGTCACCGAGCGCACCAGGGCGGCCACGGCGCCCAGCGCCGCGGCCCTCGAAGGACCGGCGGAGCGATACGGCCGGCCCAGCCCGTAGCCGCGATATTCCTGGTTAAAGAGAACGATCCGCCCTTGCACTTTCTCGCGGCCCAGGCGGGTCAGTTCCTCGAAGCTCGAAACCGCTACCACTTCCGCGGTGATGCCTCCAGGCGGGGTTCCCACGCTCATCCCCAGCCCGAGCATGTGTAGCGGCCTTTCGACCGGTTCCACCATGCGGGCCGATTCCGCGCCGCGAACCCAGTGCGGCACTTTAGTCGGAATCACGCGCACGTTGCTCAGCCCGGCGGCCTTCATCTCGCCGGCCGACCAGGCAATGGCGCGTTCCAGCGCCGGCGAGCCGCTCAGCCGGTTGCCGATGCGGTAACAGAGATACGCCAGGCGGTTGTAGCCGTCTTGATCAGCCAGGGCGGCGTCGATTAGCTTGCCGGCGGTCGCGCGATACCGATCCGCCAGGTCCGGCGGGTCCGCCGCCACGCCGCGCCCCACCCAAACCAGAGACGCCAGCAGAAGTGCCCGCGCGCGCCAGCTCATAAAGCCCACTATCGCACGAACGGCAGGTAGGCCGGGACTTTGCTCCCATACTCCCGAAACTCCTCCCCGAAGCGCGATCCCAGCCGGCCTGCGCCCCTCAGAAACCGCTCGGCTTGATCCAGAAGCTCTCCTGCCAATTCTCTCCGGGTGGGATCGACTGCAATTCCTTGTACGTCCCCTTCTGCGCCATGTTCAGGGCATTGGTGATACCCACCATCGGCTCAAAGCAGATGAAGTTCTGCCCAGCCGGCGCATACACTACCACGGCCTTGTACTTCGGCCCGAATGCCACCTCGACCCGCTCCTTGGCCCCTTGCAGCCACATGGTGGCCTTGCCGGACGCGTCCCGGATCAGGTCGCCGAACACGTGATCGAGGGATAGCCCTTTGAGCGTGCTGCCTTGCGGTTTCGGCAGGAGCTGCTCGATCGGCCGCGTCTGCCCCGTCGGGATGTTCTCGGGAGTCAGAAGCCATTCGGTGCGGGCCCGAGTCCAAATGTCCACGCGTCGCGCGGCGCGTCGTCCACGTTGTAATAGGGGTGAAACCCGATCGCGACCGGCATAGGCTCGGCGCTCATGTTGTGCAGGGTGGTGCTCACTTCCAGCGTTCCATCCCGCAGGCGGTAAGTCATCTCGATGGTATGGGCGAACGGGAACTGCGCCATCCACTGCGGCTGCCGGTAGAAATCCAGCTTGCTGGTGACCCACGCCGAATGGTCGTCCGCCTTGGCCTCCACCACTTCCCAGGGCACATTCATCAGGAAACCATGCAAGGGATGGTTATCCCGGCCGGGTCGCACGTTGCCCAGCTCAAGGTTGAAGACGTACTTTTTTCCGTTGGCGTAAAAAGCCGGCTCGTCCAGGCGGTTGGCCCACGGCGCCAGGAATGGAATGCCCATTCCGCCCCCCTGGCTCGCCTCGAACTCTTCCACGGAAGCGTAGGGGAAGTGAAGAACGTTGCGGCCCTTCACCCTCAGCTCGAAGCCCAAATTTCCGCGCGAGGGCAGAACGCCAACCACCATCTGGCGGCTGGTATCTTCCAGGCGAACTACGTCGCCGTCCCGATGCACGGCATACTGTCCGAAAGCCGGTAGGGTCATAAGGATGCACAATACGCCCGCAAGTCTCATGGCCACAGATTTTAGCAGAAGGCGCACAACCAGGGCGGTTAGACGATCCTATCAAATCACCGCACACCGCAATTATTCCACTTCATCGAGTTATGAGTCGCCTCATCGAGCCTTGACAGAGAGGGCCGATTGATATAGTTTGGCCCATCAGGAGCCGAAAATCCGCTCCATTCTCATCCTAGGGGCAGGAGGACACCTACCAATGTCACCCACACGCAGACGTTTTCTGAGTTTCACCGCGCGCGCCGCCGCGCTTGCCGGCGCCGGGGCCCAGGCGCTTCGGCTCGCGGCTCAACAGAGCCCACCGCCGGCGCCGCCGGGCATCCGCGATCTCGATCCGCGCATTGGCTCTCAGGGCGTGGCGAACTTATTCCAGTACGTGGACCGCCGCTCCAAAGTCGCATTGATCCACGGGGACAGCCGGCGTAAGAATGTGTGCGAAGCGTTGCTCGCCATCGACGACCAGATACGGCCCGTTCTGAAGACCAGGCGGTCCGTTATCATCAAGCCGAATGGCGTCATCCCGCGGCGGCAGCTGGCCGTGACCCACGTGGATGCCATCCATGGAGTCCTCGACTACCTGGCTCCCCGCTTCAAAGGCCCCGTGGTCATCGCCGAGTGCTCGGGCGACACTCGCCAGGTAATCGAGAATTTCCACTGGAATCAAGCTGTGACCGAGCACAAGCCCAAGGACATCAAGTTGGTAGTGCTCAACGAGGAACCGCGCTACGAGCTTATGTACGGGATCGACTACGATCTGCATACTCTCCCCATCCGCCTGGCCGCGCGCTTGCTGGACCCCAGCGCTTACGTGATCAGCTTGCCTGTAATGAAGAATCACAACGCGGTCGTGGCCACTCTGGCCGTCAAGAACATGGTCATCGGCACGCCCCTCCAATCGGACGCCAAGGAAACGCCCCGCTGGAACGACAAGCGCAAATTCCACGCGGGCATCCGGCAGCAGAACTTCAACATGATGCTGGCCGCCCAGCGCCTGATCCCGTACTGGGGGGCGGCGGTGATCGACGGCTTCGAAGGCATGGAAGGGGATGGACCGTCCAATGGCACGCCGGTGGACCATCGCATCGCCATCGCGTCGACGGACTACATTGCCGCGGATCGGGTGGGCCTCGAGTGCATGGGGATCGATTCCGGCTGGCCCGGCTACCTCAACTATTGCTATCAGGTGGGGCTGGGCCAGTACGATCTCTCCAAAATCGACGTAGTGGGCACCAGGATTGCCGAAGTTCGCAAGCCGTACCATCACCACATCGATCTGGAGCGGATGTTGATGTGGAGAGACCCGATGCCGGACCTGGAGCCGAACCTGGGCAGGCTATTCCAGCCGGCGCCTGAAACGGAGCCGCCAGAGGAGTGCTGATCGAGCGCGAGGGGACATTTCCAGTGCGGCGAAACGGGGGACATCTCTGACGAGGCTTGACGCAACACGATAATTCCACTTGCTTTTCGCCCGCCGTTCCTACAAACTATAAGGTTTTCCCCAACCGAATGCTGGAACGCGTGCTCTACCACGACCATTGTTTTGATGGGGCAGCCTCCGCTGCCTTTTTCAGCCGCTTTATCGCGGGAGCCATTCACCCGGATGCGGAGTTCCGATACACCGGGATGGCTCACCAGGCTCAGCCGGCTTTCGAGCCCGACCTGTTCGATGGCGACGAGAACGCCATTGTCGATTTCAAGTACTCGAGCGATCCCCGCCTTACCTGGTGGTTCGATCACCACCAGAGCGCCTTCCTCACCCCCGAAGACGCCGCCCATTTCCGGGCCGATACCAGCGGCCGCAAACTCTACGACCCCTCGTTCAAATCCTGCACCCATTTCATCCGCACGATCGCCGAACAGCGCTTCGGTTTCCGCGCTCCGGATCTGGACGATCTGGTGGAGTGGTCCCTGGTGATCGATGGCGCCCAATACCCGGACGCCCGCACCGCCGTCGAGCTCGGCGCGCCGGCTATGCAGCTTACGCTGGTCATCGAAGCCGCCAAGGGTTCCGATATCGTGCGCCGGATCATCTGCTGGATGAAGAGCCGGCGGCTGGCAGTCATCATGGCCGAGCCTTCCATCCAGGAGTTGTATCAGCCGCTCTACCGGCGCCACCTGGATTCCATTGCCCTCATCCAGGAGCGTGCCCGGCAGGAGGATGGCGTGGTCTTCTTCGACTTGGCCGGCGAAGATATGGAGGGTTACAACAAGTTCATCCCTTATTACCTGTTCCCGTCCTCCATGTATACGGTATCGGTAAGTGCCTCGAACTCCCGCACGAAGATCTCGGTCGGCTCGAACCCATGGGCCGCCGAGACGCCCCGCCACAACCTGGCCAGCATTTGCGAACGCTACGGCGGCGGCGGCCATGCTCGTGTCGGCGCCATCAGTCTTCAGCCGGGAGCGCTCGAGAAGGCCCGCGCGGTGGCCGCCGAGATCGTGGCCGAGCTGAAGGCCTGAAGGTCTCAGCCGTTCATTCGCCCGTCAATCTCGCGGATCACCTGGGGAAGTTCGGCCACGCTCTCGATCACGAAATGCGCGCCGGCGCGGGCCAGGCGCTCCCGCGCGGCGTTCAGCCGGCACGCGAGCTCGCTCGCGGGCAACGCCGCCACGGCGCTCTCTGCCAGACCCATCTCATTTCCGGTCTTCGTGACGCCCACGGTCCACATACCCGCGTTCAACCCCTCCAGGATATCCGCGACGGTGTCGCCGACTTTCACGCACGCAGCCAATGGGTAGATGCCTATTTGCATGGCCGCCATCAAAGCCATCCAGGGAGCCGGCCGGCCGGCCGGCACTTCATCCGCGCAGACCGTGGAATCCGGGGAATAGCCATTCGCGGCTGCGTGTTCCACCAGCCCGTGCATCATCTCGGTGGTATAGCCGGTGGTGCTGCCGATGCGGATGCCCGCGGCCCGCAGCTCCGCTACCGTTTCCACCACGCCCGGAATGAGATCCTCGTGCAGACCGATCACTTCCGTTTGCAGCGGCACGAACTCGCGGTACAGAGCCTCCAGATCCCGCTCCGATGCGTCCCGCGCGTGGATGCCATGCCAAGCACGGACCACCGGCTCCATCGCCAGCAATTGGCGGATATGTTCCTTCTTGTGCACTCCCATCGGAATGCGCGCCTGCTCGAAAGTGACTTCCACGCCGTGGCGTCTGAACAGCTCGACGAAGGCGTCCACCGGCGCGCAGCTTCCGTAATCCACGGTTGTGCCCGCCCAGTCGAAGATGACGGCTTTTGCGGGTGAGTTGTTGTTCATCTCGGTTGCTCCACGTCTTCGAGACAGGATGACGCACTCCGCACTCCCAATTTCGCCAGGACCTCCCGGATGGCCACCGTGAGCGCCAGCACATCTCCCGGATAAATGCAGCCGATGGTGCCGATGCGGAAACACTGCGCCTGGGTCAGCTTGCCAGGATAAATAACGAATCCCCGATCGCTCAGCCGCTTGTAGAAGATCTCGAAATCGAAATGCAGGTCAGCCGGATAGTGGTATGACGTGATGATGCCGCTCTGCAACTCCCCGGGAAGATATGCGTCGAAGCCCATAACGCGCATCTCGCGCGCCAGCACCTGCTGATTCAGCGCGTACCGGGCCGCGCGCGCGGCCACGCCGCCCTCCGCCCTCAGTTCTTCGAGCGCCTGCCAGAAGGCCAGCACCGCGTGCGTTGGAGGCGTGAACCGGAACTGCCCGTCGGCTTCGAGCCCCTTCCATTGCGCCAGCAGATCCAGGCTGACGCTGCGCGCGCGGCCTTCGCATTCCAGCAGGCGGCTGCGCCGCGCGATGATGAACCCGAATCCGGGCACTCCCTGGATGCATTTGTTGGCGGACGAGACCAGGAAATCGATGCGCGCGGCCGAAACGCTCATGGGGATCCCGCCGAAACTGCTCATGGCATCGACCAGGTACACGCGCGATTCCGCGCTGACCACGGCGCCGATTTCTTCCACGGGGTTGACGATCCCCGTGGTTGTTTCGCAATGCACAGCGGCCACGTGCGTGATGACGCTGTTGCGAGCCAGTGCGGTGGCCACGCGGTCGGGGTCTATTCGCTGGTCCTCTTCGCAGGCCAGTTCCACGGTGGTAATCCCCAGCGTCCTGGCGATCTTGGCGATCCTGCGGCCGTAGGCGCCGTTGACCAGGACCAGTAGGCCGCCATTGCGCGGGATAGCGCTCGAGATCACCGACTCGATCGCAAAAGTGCCCGAGCCCTGCATCGGCACGGCTTCGTAAGCGTCGCCGCCCGGCTCGGCGAGTTCCACGAGGCGCTCGCGGATTGCGCGCACCAGCGCGATGAATTCCGCGTCGCGGGACCCCAGGTCGCGCAACATGGCTTCCTTGACCTGATCGCTGGTGGACAAAGGACCGGGAGTAAACAGTAGCTTCGAGGCTGTCATAGTACTCATCCTGAGAAGTTCAGGATATCGAATCGGTCAGAAAACTGCTCTTCGAACGATGCCCCGGCTGAGAGGTTGACCCAGCCGCGCCGGAACTGCCGCTCAGAAAAGCAGCCGCAGCATCATCTGAATCGTGCGGGGACCGCCCTGTCCGACCCCTTGGCTCTGGGTGACCAGTCCGAAAGAACTTCCGACATTCATATTCGGAGCTGCCATGTTCAGGATATTGAAAAGATTCGCGAACTGCGCCTCATAGCGCACGCCAACCCGCTCGGTAAGGGAGAAGGTCTTGCCCACCGACGACGAGAACGATACCGTTCCCGGCCCCTCAAGGATGCCGGAGCCGCAGTTACCGAAGCGGCCGATGTTGCTCGCCGGAATGCTGAAAGCCGAGACATTGAAGTACTCGGCGGACGTGGGGTTGGAGAGATAGCCGCTCTGGCCCGCGACGCAGTCCGGACGCTGTTGCTTTACCGAGCGATCCGAGGGCGCCGTGCCGGATGGATCGGAGACGCCGCTGGAGAAGAAGGGCGTCAGCCACGGACCGGTCTGAGCGACGGTGAGACCGGTCACGCGCCAGCCGCCGACAACCAGGTTTTCGGCCCGGCTGATATTGCCCGCGAACCTCTGACCCCGGCCAAACGGCAGATCGTAAAAGAACGTGCTTACGAACCGCTGGGTGGGGTTGTAATACGCGTTCCCGTAATCCGCGGCGATATTGAAATAGTTCAGGACGTTGTCGCCGTTGTCGCCCTGGCCTCCGACGGGAATGGCTCCCGACGGCACGGCGCCGAGCGCATTGGTGATATTCTTCGCCCAGGTATAGTTGTTTGTAAAGTTCAGGCCGTTCGAGAAGCGCTTGTTGATCTCGAAGGTCACCGCATCGTACTTGTCGCTGGGTCCGTTGGCGCGAGTCAGCACTTCGCGGAAGTTGGGGTATAGCAGATTTTGCTGGCGCAAGGCGGGAGTGGCCGTCAGCGCGGCGTAGCCGATCGTGTTCGGCTCAACCTGGTTGAGGTCCGGGCTGTAAATCAGGTTGTAAGTGTGCGACATGGTGTAACTGGCCCGCACCAGCGTATTCCAGCCGATATTGCGATCGATGGAGAAAGTCCCCTGAATCACCGATGGGTCTTTCAGGTCGAACTGGTTGGCGCGCCGATAGCCGGGGTAGGCAGCCGCGGCGCCCGCGCCCGTCGGAAAGGCGTCGGGGAAGAAGGTCGTGCCGAAATCGGCGTAGTAACTGGTATCCACGCCCAGCAGCGAGTAAAGCACCGCGCCCAGGACCGGAACCGAGTACCGGCCCACGGAGGCGCGCACCGAGGTTTTGCCATCCGTTCCAGGACTCCAAGCTAGACCCAAGCGCGGCTGAACGTTGCCGTAATCGGTCTGGCGCAGCGTATCCGGCCAGCCCACTTGGCTCGCGGTAATAAAGGGAGTGTTGCCGACAGCCATTCTCCACAATGGGTTAATCAGGCCGGTCTCTTCGTTCTGAATGATGAGCGCCCCGCCCTTGACATTCGTATCGAAATTGCCGAGCTGGTGCGTGGCATCGTTGAAGGGCGTATTGATTTCGTATCTCAGGCCGATATTCAGCGAAAAGTTCGGACGCAGCCGCCACTCGTCCTGCGCGAAACCGCCATAGTGGTAACCGAACGGCTTCCCGTCTGGCCCGTTCTGCGCCTGCACGGCATCGTCAACCCTGCCAAGCAGGAACGTAGTGAAAGCCTGCGCGTCGCTTCCGCCGTAGAAGTAATCGCCATACTCGTCGCCGAGGTTAAACGTGATGTTGTCCTGATAGTTGAGGCGGCGAAACTCAGCGCCGAACTTCAGGCTGTGGCGTCCGTGCACCCACGATATATTGTCCCCGATTTCGAGGTTTCCATTCTTGTTTACGCGTGGGTGCCCGTACGGATTGGTCTGCCCGCCCAGAATATCGCCCATGTAGAATACGGGTACGCCACCCAAACCGTTCTTGGGGGGACCGGGCAGGCCCTGTATGCCCGCATTGGACACGATCGTGTTACCTTCGGCGGCCTCCGGGTAGCTGAAAGTAAAGTTCGCCCGAGTGTATCCGAAGCGAAGTTCATTGACCAGAGAGGGATTAACGATCCAGTTGTAGGCAATAGCGATGTTTGTAAGATCCGAGTCGGTTGTAAATGGGCCCATCAGCGGGTTGTAGGCCGCGTCCCCGGCGCCGCCTGCGCCGAGCGCGGCGTCCGTCCCCACGGACGCGATGGTCTTCTGCGTCACACGGCCCCACAGGCGGTGGCTGGCGCCGAAGTTCTGGTCGAGCCGTCCGTCGAATCCATCGTTGTTGTAAGTTGCTGGAAAAGGTTGCACCAGGTTGGGGGCGGTCAGTGCGTTCTCGCTGTTTGTCGCCGCCGGAAAAACGTACGGGATCAGCTTGGCCGACGTGGCGTCAATCTCGGAAGTCGGAATCTTGTTGCCGGGGATCGGATTGCCGTTGGTATCGACCACCTGCGATCCGGCGCCGCTAAGATCCCCGGTCAACCACGACGCGGGAATCGTGTTGGTGTCGATCAGGCTATTGGCGTTTAGCCGGACGCCTTC
Organism: Terriglobia bacterium; assembly: GCA_963714205.1. GTDB lineage: Bacteria > Acidobacteriota > Terriglobia > Bryobacterales > Bryobacteraceae > CAVQNQ01. Next base: position 213,600 of record CAVQNQ010000008.1, on the reverse strand, counting down.
ATAATCGAAATAGAAGAAGGTCTTGTTCTTGCCGTTGTAAACACCCGGTATCCACACCGGACCGCCGATGGACGTTCCGAACGTATCGGCGTCGCCGGTTGGAACGATGCCGCTGATTCCGTCTCTGGCATTGAAATCCTCGCGCTGAAAATACCAGAAAGCGCCTCCATGAAAGTCGTTTGTGCCGCCGCGGCTGATGACCGTGATGTCGGTCGGCTGCGCGAATTCCGCGCTGTTGGAGGCGGTGTTCACCTTAAATTCGGCGATGCCCTCAACCGACGGAAAAAGATCGGTGGTCGGGCCGCCGTAGCGCGGAAGCTGCGTCGATACTCCGTCCAGCGAGAAGGACGTCGCCGTGGGCAGTTGGCCCGCTATGGTGATGTTCCCGCTGCTGTCGCTCTGAACGGCGGGTGAAAGGGTCGAGACGCCGATCGGGCTGGGGCTGGCGGTTGCGCGGAAATTCAAAGCCAGATCGCTGATGTCGTCACCGGACTTGGAATAGGACAGCGTGGGTTGTTCGGAGACGACGGGCGTTGCCGTTACCTCAATCGTGGTGCCTTCAGCGTTGGCGACGGCCAACTGAAAAGGGATCGCCAGCTCCTCGCGGGCCAGCAACGGAACCCCTTTCCGTTCCGTTCGGCTGAAACCGACAGCCGCAGCCGCGATCGTATACACGCCGGGATCCAGGTTCACGAAGCGATACTGCCCATTGGCATCGGTTAACAGATTGAGGGCGACCCCCGTCTGCTCATCGCGAGCTTCCACGTTCGCCCCGCGAACCACCGCGCCGGATGGGTCGGTTACAGTGCCGTAAATCGTTCCATAGGTGGACTGGGCCAAAGCCCCCGATGCGGCTAGCGTGAAAACGGCCGCGCGGAGCACACATGTAATAGTTGAGATTCTTCTGAGTGTCACCAAAGCCTCCTTAAAAGCACTATTGCGAAGGATACTAGGCAGATGTTACAGCAATACTAAAATTTGCTAACCTCTCGATGACAAAGCGGACTTGGTACGATTTGTTAACAAACCAGAATTCGTGCGGCGCAATACGAGATCGCAGCAGCCTGAAAGTAAGTGCCCGGGTAGAGATACAAGCTCCCTTCACTTCTCTAAGTGCTCCTCGAAGCTCGATAAGTGTTCGTCAAAAGAAACCGGCCCGGCATCGCTAGCCTATCGTCCCGGCTCCGGAATAACCTCGCGCGCCTTTCGGCGCTGTATCCACACCAGGGCGACGGCCCACAGACAGGACACCGCCGTCACCGCTCCCAGCAGCCGGAAAGCACTCGCCCACCCGAATGCCTGCGCGAGCCGGGCGAAGGTATCGCCTGCTAGCGCGCCGCCCAGGTAGCCGACTCCGTCGATCAGGCCGGAACTCATGGCGCCGCCCGTCCGCCCCCCGAAATCGAGCGCCATCGCCCCTGCCAGGTAGGAATATGGCCCGACCAGCCCGAACGCCACGACGCCCACCAGTTCCACCGCTAGCCTGCCCGACGCCGCGCCAGAGACGGAACCCAATCCCCACAAGGCAAAAGTCGCAATCAACAGTCCCGCGCTCATGACCACCGCCCGTCCCCGCGCTCCCAACCGGTCGCTGGCCAGCCCCGCCGCCATTACCGAAACCGCGCCGATCAGCGGGAACCAGGCGCTCTCTCCGGCCGCCTGCGCCACGCTGAATCCCGCCGCATGCAGAAACGTGGGAGTCCAGGTATTGAAGGTCTCCCGCACGAGCGTGCAGCCCAGCGAGAGCAGAAGGACGACGATGAAGGCCGGGTTCCCCAGCAACGGGCGCAGCAAACCGCCCACGCTCCGCGGCTTCGCGTTCTCCTCCTCGCCGAACACGTTCAGCGGGTTCACCTCCGGCTCGGCGGCTCCGATTTCCGTTCGCGATTCCCGGAGGAACAGCAGGTTCAGCGCAAAAATCGCCAACAGCGCTCCCGCCGCCGCCAGGAATAATGCCCGCCAGCCAAACCCACCCGCGATCAGCCATCCCAGGACCTTTCTCGCGGCCGCGTCGCCCACCAGAAAGCTGAGGCTCAGGATTCCCATTACGGTCCCGTACGCCGAATACGGAAACCATCGCGACGCGATCTTAACCAGACCGCCCCAACCCAGCGATTGCACGAAGCGGTTGGCCACCCAGGCCAGCGTAAACACGGGAAGGCCGCCGCCCAGGCAGAAGATCACCGTGAACAGGATCGCGCCCAGCATGCCCCCCAGAAAATTCCGCCGCCCTCCCAGAAAGTCGGCCAAGCCGGCCAACAAGAACTTCCCGGCGGCGTATCCGAGCACCCCCAGAGAAACCATCGAACCCAGCCGTACCGTCGCTTCCGCGGCCGGTACGCCGTGGAGACCCAGTTCCTCGACGATCAGCGGGATGGCCACCGACAGGTCCGACCGGCAGAAGTAATATCCCGCGTACCCCGTGAACAATAGCGCAATCGTCGCGGCTTGCCACTGCCGGACCCGCTGCGGATCCGTTCGGCGGCGATTCTCGGCTTCTTTCAGACGGGCGGCCGGCATTGATGACGGCCCATGGTATCAGAGCGCGGATGCTACTCAATTACTAAGTCGTGGAGAATGTGTTTCTAAGTACGTGTTAGGAGTAACAGAGTTGATTGATTGAGTAATTGACTTGTTATTCCATCGTGATGAGTTTGTAACTGGGACATGGTACCCGAGAGAGCGGCGATCTCCGCGCGGTCCCTCCCTCAATACCCGTTCTCGCGCAGCTTCTCGACCGTCAGCGGCGCCGCCGTGTCCGGCTTGCGCAGCAGCTTATCCACATACTTGGCTAGGATGTCGCATTCCAGATTGACGCGCGCCCCGGCGCGGTATCCGCCCAGCGTCGTGTTCCGGAACGTGTGGGGAATCACCGATACCGCCAGCACGCCGCCTGCGATCTCCGCCACGGTCAGGCTCACGCCGTCGGCCGCGATGGAACCCTTCTCCACCAGGTACCGCTCGATCTCTCGCGGCACGCCAATCCGCAGCCACCAGTTCTCATCGCCCAGCGCCTCGAGCGACAGGAACTCGCCCGTGCCATCCACGTGGCCCTGCACGATATGGCCGCTCAGACGGCCCGCGAGCGATAGCGGGCGCTCCAGGTTGACGCGCGAGCCCGCGCGCAGCTCGCCCAGGTTGCTGCGCCGCAGCGTTTCGGGAGCCAGGTCCGCCGTAAACGATCCGGACCGCGGCTCCACGGCCGTGAGGCACACCCCGTTCACCAGGATGCTCCCGCCCAGCACCAGGTCTTCGAGCACCGTCCGGCAGCGCACCGCGAGGCGCGCTCCGGCCGCGCGCGGCGCGAGCATCTCCACCGTGCCCAACTCCTCAACGATCCCGGTGAACATCCAGGCTTCCCTCGACCACGAATTCATCCGGCGGAATCGGGTGGATCGCGATATCGTGCAGCGTGATGGCGTCCGCGCGCCGCCGCCTCCCGATGCCTCCAGCCAGCGGCAGGGCTTCCAGTCCGCCCAGAATCTTGGGGGCGTAGTAGAAAACCACCCGGTCCACGCAGCCGCTTTCGAGGGCCGTCCAGTTGATTTTGCTGCCCGCCTCGATCATCAGCGAAAGATAGCGCTGCCGTCCCAGCCAGCGCACCACGCCATCCAGATCCGCGCGGCCGCTTCGCCCATCGCATAACAGCACCTGCACGCCGCGCCCTTCCAGCATCTTGCGGCGCTCCGGAGAGGAGGCCGAGGTGGTGGCCACCACCAGGTCTCCCGCGGCGCTGCGGACCATTTTGGAATCCAGCGGCAGGCGGAGCTGCGAGTCCATGACGATGCGCACCAGCGGCCGGCATCGCGGCAGGCCCGTCCGGTCCGTCAGCAGGCAGTCGTCGGCCAGCACCGTGCCGATCCCCGTCAGAATGGCGTCGTGATCGTGCCGCAGCTCCTGGACGTGGGACCGCGCCCGATCGCTGGTGATCCAGCCGCGGTTGTCGTCCGGCGCGGAGATCTTGCCATCCAGCGTGATGGCCGCCTTCAGCGTCACCAGCGGCCGCCCCGTGCGCATGAAGTGCAGGAAGCCCTGGTTCAGCTTTTCCGCCTCGGCGGCCATTTCGGAGTCCACCACCACTTCCACGCCCGCATCGCGCAGCCTGCGGAAACCCTCGCCCGCCACCAGCGGATTGGGGTCTCCGATGGGCGCCACCACGCGCTCGATACCCGCGTGGATCAGAGCGTCCACGCAGGGCGGCGTGCGGCCCTGGTGCGAACACGGCTCCAGGTTCACGAATAGCGTGGCGCCGCGCGCGCGTTCCCCGGCCTGCGACAGGGCGATGATTTCGGCGTGCTGCAAACCCGCATAAGTGTGGAAGCCGCGCCCCACCACCTCGCCATCCTTCACCAGCACCGCCCCCACCATGGGATTGGGGCTGGCCAGCGCGCGGCCCTGGCGCGCCAGTTCCATCACCTCGCGCATGTAGATGTTGTTCATTTTTCGAAAAGCGACGCAATGAACTTCTCCGCGTCGAACGGCAGCAGATCTTCGACCTTCTCCCCCACTCCCACGTATCGTATCGGAAGGTTCAGCTCGCGCGCGATTGCCACCACGATGCCTCCCTTGGCGGTGCCGTCCAGCTTGGTCAGCACGATCCCCGTCACCCCGGAGGTCTCCGTGAACTTGCGCGCCTGCTCCAGCCCGTTCTGCCCCGTGGTCGCGTCCAGCACCAGCAGCACCTCGTGCGGCGCCTCCGGGATCACCTTGCGCGCCGTGCGGCTCATCTTCTGGAGCTCCGCCATGAGGTTCTCTTTGGTCTGCAAGCGGCCGGCGGTGTCCACCATCACGCAATCCATGCCCCGCGCGCGGGCCGCGCTGAGCGCATCGAAGAGCACCGCGCTGGGATCGCTGCCCGGACCCTGCCGCACCACCGGCGACTCCGTGCGCTGGCCCCAGATCTCGAGCTGCTCAATGGCCGCCGCGCGAAATGTATCCGCCGCGCACAGCAGCACCGAGCGACCCTCCAACTTGAACCGCCGCGCAAGCTTGCCGATAGTCGTGGTCTTCCCCGAGCCGTTCACCCCCACCATCAGGATCACCGCGGGCGGCTCCGACACGCGCGCCGGCGCGCGCTCGCTGGCCTCCAGAATCTCGAGCAGGTGCTCGCGGATCAGTCCCTTCAACTCCGCCGCGTCGCTCAGTTGATGGCGCCCCACCCGCTCACGGATGCGCGTCAGAATTTCCTCGGTGGTCTTCACCCCGATATCGGCTGAAATGAGTGTGTACTCCAGCTCGTCGAGCAGATCCGCATCGATCTCTTTCTTTCCCTGGAGCGCGTCCTCGAGCGCCGTAACCAGCCCCGCGCGCGTCTTCTCGACGCCGCTCTTCAGCTTTTCCAGCAGGGATGGTTCTTGCTCCACCGAGCCGAACAGCGTCTGGATCATTTCGGTTCTATTCTACCAGCCGCCTTGTAACGAGGGCTTACCCACAATCCCGTCAATGGCCCGCGCCAGCATGCCAATCCTTGACAAAGTTCCGGAAACACAATATAAGGAAACGTGCGCTTTCTCAAATTCAATCTGTTCTTTCTCGCTCTTGCAGTTGCTGCTTTCGCTCAGACTCCCACGGTCACAGGAGTGTTAAACGGTGCCGATTTCAGCACGCACCTATGCCCCGGCTTGTTGGTCGGCATTTACGGCTCGAACTTCGGCTCGGGGCCCGTTTCGGGCGTCACGGTTAGCGTGGGCGGGAAGACAGCCTACGTCGCCGGCGTGACTCCCGCGCAGATCAACGCTCAGCTTCCCTTCGACGCCACTACAGGAACGGCAATTAACCTCACCGTGACTGTCGGCGGTGCCACATCGGCGCCCTTCAGCATCACGCTCGGTTCATATGCTCCGGCGATGTTCACAGCCGATGGCTTGGGCAGCGCGGGCAGCGGTGCAGGCTTAATAAGGACCGCCACCGGCGCGACGATCACCTCCGCGGCGCCCGCCAAACCCGGCGATACAGTAACGGCTTACGCCGCCGGCCTGGGACAGACCAATCCCGCCAGCACGACGGGCTCGACGGCGGCCAACCCTCTGGCGACCAAGCCCACATTGACGGTCGGAGGCGCCACCGCCAGCCTCACTTACTACGGCACGTCCTCCATCCCAGGTCTTTATCAGATCAACTTCACGGTTCCCGCGGGCTTGCAGGGCACCGTTCCGGTGACAATCTCGATCGGCGGCCAGACCAGCAGCTCGGTGACGCTGGCCTTGTTTGGCATCTACGCGGTGGTGAACAACGCGTCTTTCGCCGCCGGCACAATCGCCGCGCCCGGCTCCATCGTCAGCGTGTTCGCCAATGGACTCGGCACCACTAATCAAACGGTTGGCTTCCCCGCTACGGCGTTTCAAGGCATCTCGGTCACCTTCAACGGCACGTCTGCGCCGCTGTTTCACCTGAACGCAACGGCCGGGACCATCGACCTGCTCGTGCCTCAGGAGCTGCCTACCTCCGGAACCGTCAATGTGCAACTCATCACCCCCGCGGCCACTTCTCCAAACTTCGCGCTGACCATGGTTCCGGCCGAACCCGGCATGTACTACATTGCCGATCCATCCACGAAGAACCGCTTCAATATCCTGGCCCAGTTCAATGCGACGCTCTGGCTGGCCATGCCTGCGTCCATGGCCGCCGCGCTCAACATCGCGGCCTGCACTTCCAGCAGTACCCCGCTCACAGTGTGCGCGCAACCAGCGACCGCCGGTAGTTACCTGGTTCTCTACACCACCGGTTTAGGAGAGGCCACGCCCAATGGCGACCCCAACGGCACTCCTCTCAAGACCGGCGCCATCGCACCCGCGGACGGCAGCGTGCTCTACAAGTCGGTCGTGACCCCCACCGTCACGGTCGGCGGCCTTCCGGCGAACGTGCTTTTCTCGGGGATCGCGCCTGGCTTTACGGGTCTTTACCAGATCGATTTCCAGGTCCCCGCGGGAGTCACCGGAGACGATGTCCCGGTGGTCGTCGCTGTCGGCACCAGCCCATCCGATACGCGGACTGTCGCAATTCACTGAGTTCGTACGCGCCTGTACGGGACCGCCGGAGTGTAAGCCGGTTTCTGTACCCTTGCGGGTGGCAGTCATTCCTCTGGGCCGGACATTACTGTCCGGCTCTAGCGACCTACCCGGGAGTCCGGCGGAGCGGGCCGCTCCTCCTCCCCTATTTGGTCTTGCTCCGCGTGGGGTTTGCCATGCCGGCAGAATTACTCCTGCCGCGGTGCGCTCTTACCGCACCATTTCACCCTTACCGCGCACCGGCGCGGCGGTATATTTTCTGTTGCGCTTTCCGTAGAGCCTTGCGGCCCTCCCGGCCGTTAGCCGGCACGCTGCCCTGTGGAGACCGGACTTTCCTCCCCCGTTTCCGGGAGCGACTGCCCGTCCGGCGGTCCCATACGTATTGTCACATTTCATGTCGTAATTTGCCGCAAAATGTGACCATCCACCCCAGCTATCATTAACTAAACTGCTGAAACTCTTGCAGATATCTAGGAGTTTCGGTATAGTCTATCTTGAATTGTCTTTTCTCTTACGGGAGTCTTTAGGTCGAATAAATCACCCTTTTGAAATTCCGAACGGCCGCCCGAAAGCTGCCCCGCGGGACGACCGTACTCGGACCATGCACATGTTCTTCTTGAGGAGATCGTAAAGCCAATGAGAAAGCTAGCCGCTATGAGCGCCCTTGGACTCATGGCATCCGGACTGTTCGCCCAAGGCTTAAACGCGCCCCCGACTCAGACCAAGGATAGTTGGGAGGAGATCAATTTCGAGTTCAATTCTTCGGTCCTCTCCGACGGCTATCCCAGTCTGCTGCGTCTCGCGGATCTTTTGAACCAGCACAAGGACTATCGCGTCAAGATTGTCGGCAATACCGATTTCGTGGGTTCGGCCAGATATAACGACAAGCTGGCTATGGCCCGCGCCGAAACCGTGCGCAACTTCCTGCTCAAGTATGGCGCCTCGGCGGACCAGCTCTCGGTCGCGGGCAACGGCAAGCGCGACCCCGCCGTGGACAACCGCACGAAGGAAGGCCGCTTCATCAATCGCCGGGTCGTGTTGACGGTGACTGACGGCCAAGGCAAGGTAATCGGGGAGGGCCCCATCAGCCAGGTGCTGCCGGCCATGACCGCCCTCGATGATTTCATGAAGAAGCAGCAGGATTGCTGCGAACAGATTCTCAAGCGCCTCGACAAACTGGATGACATCCTCGCCGCCGTAAAGAATTTGCAGGGCGAGAACGACAAGCTTCGCGGCGAACTGGCGGACCTGCGCAACCAGCAGAACGCCCTCCGCGATCAGGTCAACGGCCTGCCCAAGCCGCTAACCGAGCAGCAGACTCAGACCGTGGCGCACAACGAGGCCCAGAGCGCCGCCCAGGGCGCCTTAGATGAAGCCCAGCGCCGCAACAAGAAATACTCGCTCGTGTCGGTGAATGTCGGTCCCACCTTCGGCGGCGGCCGCACCGGCAACGCCAGCGTCAGCGGACGCGGCCAGTTCTTCTCGCCTTTCGGCGGCGACGGCACGCACGCGGTCCAGGCCCAGGGCGAGTACATGTATTATCCCGGCCGGCAGGAAGGCCAGTTCGATATCGGCTTGGTCAACCGCTGGAGCGCCCTGCAAGTCGGCGCCTTCGGCAGCTTCAAGTACCTCGACTTCAGCCAGTATCAGAACGGCGGCTCTCTGGCGCAGGGATCCCTGCTGGCCGATTATCTTTTCGGTCGCGGCCGCATCGGTGCCTTTGTCACCCATGGTTTCAAGAACTACGCGGTTCTGAGCAGCGTCTCACTCGCGCCGGGGGCCTACTTGCAGACCTTCGCCCGCATCCTGAACACGGAAGGCGTGGATGCCATGGTTGGCTTGTGGAGCAACGCGTATTTGGAGGCCAACATCGCATACCTGCGGCGGCTATCCAGCGCCGGCGGCAATCGTCCGGGCGGCACGCTCCGCCTGGTGCAGCCGATAACGGGCGCCGTGGCCTTCACCGCCGAATTCGATTACAACGAGACGCTCCTGAACGCCAGCGATGCCGGCCGCTTCGTTTTCGGTATCCAGGTCGGAAACTATATTCATCCCAAGGAGTATGCTCAGGTCAAGACTCCCGTGCCCATGGACGTTCCGCGCATCCGCTACGAATTCGGCACGCGGCGCGCGGGCAGCAGCCCGCCTGTAGCCGACGCGGGACCCAACCAGATCGGAGTCCAGCCCGGCACGATTACATTGAATGGTTCCGGATCCTACGATCCGCTGGGCGAAGCTCTTACGTATACCTGGACGCAGGTTAATGGTCCCACGGTGGCCCTGTCGAGCACCAGTACGCCGGTGGTCACCTTCACGGCCGCGGCGGGCCAGAGCTACGGCTTCCGCCTGACCGTCAGGAACACAGACGGCCTGCAGAGTTCCGCTTCCACCACCGTGACCACGGCACAGGCCGTCACGGTGCAGATCGGCTCGTTTACCGCCAATCCGGCCGCCATCCAGCCGGGCCAGAGCAGCACGCTGAGTTGGACGATTTCGAACGCCACCGGCGCGAGCATCTCGCCCAATGTCGGCTCGGTGGATCCGCACACCGGTTCCGTCTCCGTCTCGCCGACGCAGACCACCACGTACACCCTGACGGCCAACGGTCCGGGAGGCCCGGTCACGCAAAGTCTGACCGTACAGGTCGGCGCCGCGGCCCCGGGTAATCCGCAGATCCTGCGCTTCGCGGCTAGCCCGGCCACCATCACCAAGGGCGGGTCTTCCACTCTGAGTTGGACCACCAGCGGAGCCACTCAGGTGACCATCAGCAGCGGCGTGGGCAGCGTGGCGCTCAACGGCAGCACCACCGTCTCGCCGACCCAGACCACCAGTTATACCCTGACCGCCACGGACTCCGCCGGCAAGACCGTCACGGCGGTGGTCACCGTCACGGTAGCCGCCGGCACGGTGCCGCAGGTCCTCCAGTTCGTCGCCAACCCGCAGACCATTACCGCGGGCGCCTCCAGCCAGCTCTGCTGGCAGGTCAGTGGAGCCACCTCCATCACCATCGCTCCGGGTGTCGGCACCAACCTGAACGCCAACGGTTGCGTCACCGTCACCCCGACCGCGACCACCACCTACACCTTGACCGCCACCAACAGTGCCGGCCAAGTCCAGGCCAATGCCACCGTCAACGTCGGCGCGGTCGTTATCGTGGCCTTTAGCGCCAGCCCCACGTTCGCGAATTACTCCAACGAACCGGTCACGCTGTCCTGGCAGACCCAGAATGCCACCTCGGTAGTGATCACCGGCGGCGGTTTGCAGCCTCAGACTCTGCCCGTAAACGGCAGCATCACGGTTACTCCGTTCTCCGACACGACGTACACGCTGACCGCCTACGGTCCCGGCGGCCAGACCGTCAGCGACACCATTTCGGTGGGCGTCAGATAATCGCGGCCCTGTAGCGCTTCACGCGGCCGGGCGGCCTTCGGGCTGCCCGGCCAGTTCAGTTTCGTCGATGGTGACGCCGCGAACTTCGAGCGGCAGCTCGAGTTGAAACTTGGCCGCCGCCATCAGCCCCGCAAAAGCGTCCATGCGGTAGGTGGTGCGGGCCAGCGCTTCGCCCAGCGATTCCAGCCACTCCCGGCGTTTCTCGATGTAGTGCGCCACCCATTGCTCTTCCGGCAGAGTCTGGGAAAGCGGCCCCCACTGCCCGAGCACCCTCCGCTCGACCACCAGCCAGCCACCTTGGATAAAGCTGTCGAACACCACCGTCTGCGCCAGCGGCGTGGTCAGTCCGACGCGCGCCGCCGCCTCCAGGGCCGGATCGAAATAATCCGCTTCGAAGAAATTGTCCTGTACCGTGTGCATCACCGGATCCGCCGCTGCGTCCTGGAGCGCGCCACACAGGCCATTATCGACATCTAGCGACGGGTCGCGCCGTTTCAGCCGGTCTAGGTACGGCGAGAGGGCCTCGCGGCAAGCCGCGCCGGGCAACTGGCAGTAACTCTCCAGAAGGTGGTAAAGGCCGCCGCTCGCCAGCGAAGCCTGGCTGCGCCCATAGGTGAGGTGGCCGGGATCGCCATCGGTGCGCGCGATCGCGCCGTAGCGGCCCGCGATGGTCCCCGTTTCGAACACGTTGACGATCGCCCACGCCGTGCGTTTCTGTGTTTCCGTCATGATGGCGAGGCAATCTACCAGTTCGGATGCAGGTCCACCGCCGCGCGCGGTCCTACCTCGCCCTGTTTGTAAATGATCCGGCCGCTCTTGATCGTCAGTTGAACCAGGTTGACGCCGAACCGGCTGGCCAGTTCGCGATAGTCCGAAGTTTCCAGGATGATCGCGTCGGCGGCTTTCCCTGGTTCCAGCGAGCCGATACGGGCCGCGCACCCCAGCGCGTGAGCGCCGTTGATGGTGGCCGCCGAAATGGCCTGCTCCGGCGTCAGACCCATTTCCAGGCAGGCCAGTGCAATCACCGTCTGCATGCTCAGCGTGGGCGTGTGGTGCGCGTTGAAGTTAGAGGCCAGCGCCACTGCCGCCCCGCTCTCCACCAGCTCCCGCGCGGGCGGGAAAATACACCCCGCACGCCAGGCCGGCACGGGCAGAAGCGTGACCACCGTGCAAGCGCCAGCCAGCAGGGTCACTTCCGCCGCCCGGGCCCGCTCCAGGTGATCGATGCTCACCACCAGGTGATCCAGGGCCATAGCTACCGCGGCCGGCGTGTCGCCATCGGCATGGATCTTGCACCGGAACCCCATATTCCGCGCGGCTTGCAGGTACTTTATGAACCCCGCGTGCTGCTGCGGATCGTCGCTCCACGCCAGGTCCGCGAATTGCGCCAGGTTGCGCCGGCGGATTTTGGGCAGCAAATCGCCGAGCGCCCACTCCAACATCCGGGCGCCGTTCTCTTCCGGTATGCGCAGAAGAAACGTCGGGATCACCTGGAGCGGGTCCTCGGCGAACGCCGAAAGCACGCGCAGCACCTTGAGCTCCGCGCTTTCATCCAGCCCACAGCCTGTCTTGGCTTCCACCGTGGTAGTGCCGTGGCGCGCCATGGCTTCCAGGAAGCTTCTGATTCGCCCCTCCAGGCGCTGCCCGGTGCTGGAGTGTAGCCGGGCGGCCGCGCCTTCCTCCGCCAAGCCGGTCCCTCCGGGAGGAGGAAACACCAGGTGCGTGTGACTGTCGACCAAGCCTGGCATAACCACTTTGCCCGCCGCGTTGATCTCGACAGCGCCGCGCGCATCCGCCAGGTTTTCCAGCCGGCGCGTGGGACCCACCTCCAGCAGAACGCCGTCTCGAATCAACAGCCCGCCATCCGGTATGATCCCGAGTTCGCCCAGTTCAGCCCCCCGCCGGGGCCCTCTGGCGCCCCGCAAGGTGAGCAATTGGCGTGCCCCTCGGATTAGAATGGTTCCCGTATCGGCCACCCCCCATAACTCTACCATCCGGTACCGGTACTAACAATAGTTAGGGTATTATGAAACGTTCCACGCGGCTCCCCCGGCAAAACTCGCTAAAGACCCTGGAAAGAGTATTTTCCAAGACCGGCAGAGGGTCTCGCAGCGATGCCCGGAGCTGGATTGGAGCCGGCCGAGTCCGCGTGAACGGCAAGATCGTCCTGAACCCCGACCACTGGGTGGACCTCGAACACGATCACATCACCCTGGATGGGCAGCCCCTCCGCGCCACCCCAGCACGCTACATCCTTCTCTACAAGCCCACCGGGTACCTCACCACATACCGCGATCCCGAGGGACGCCCTACCGTCTATGACCTGATCCGCGACGTGGGGGTATGGCTCGCGCCGGTGGGCCGCCTGGACCTGGAAACGAGCGGCCTGCTGCTGATGACCAACGATACGGCCTTTGCCGAGCACATCGCCAGCCCCGCTTCCCATGTGCCGAAAACCTACCAGGCGAAGGCCGCTGGCCTGCTCAGCGAAGAGCAACTCGAACACCTGCGCCGCGGCGTCGGTTTATCCGACGGGCCCACCCGCCACGCCGAAGTCTCGCGTCTTCGCGACGGCCCGCGTCATACTTTCCTCGAAATCACTTTAACGGAAGGCCGCAACCGGCAGGTGCGGCGCATGATCGAAGCCATCGACAGCAAGGTACTGAAGCTCGTGCGCACGGCCATCGGCCCGGTTCGCATCGGCAATCTGCCGATTGGCAATTGGCGGGATCTCACCGGCGCGGAACTGGCCGCGCTGGGCTATGTCAATCCAGGTTCACGCGGATTCCCGCGAACGCCGAAGCCATAGTGTCGCGCGTGTAGAAATCCCCCATGGTGGAGGTCTTCCAATGGAAGGCCTTCGCTCCTATCCGCAGCTCGAAATGCCCCACGCGGAAGCTGGCGGAGGCATCCGCATCCCAGATGTCGGTGTGGCGCGGAATTCCGAACCCGCTGGCATTCAATTCCAGCCGGAGATGGCTCGACAGATATTCGGTAGCCCCCAAGCCAAAAGTCGGCGAGAAAAACCAGTGGTCCACTTTCCCCGAGTAGTCGACCGGCTGTCCCGTGGTGCTGTTTATGAGCGGGTTGCCGTTGCTATCGACCAGCGGCAGCAGGGGCGCGTCGAACGCGGTTCTCACGTCGGTGAACTGAACCTGCCACAAGGTCCTGAGCCGGAAATGCCGGCTTTCCACCGGGAAAGGCCAAGTCAAGTACTCATAGGAGAGCTTGACGTTGCGCAGGCGGTAACTGGTGCTGACGAGGGTGCCCGCGGTGTAGTTCTGGCTGGGCAACGAGATCTCCACCGGGGTGATGAAATCGCCCGTGGCGTTCGCTTCGAAACCGCTGATCCGGAGGGTGTTATGCGCTCCCACCGCGATGCCGAACTCGATCCCCCCAGCTATTTTGGGACTTCCCAGCAAACGAATGTTAGACGGGTACGTCAAAACACCGTCGGATGCCCGCCCGCTGTTGAAAAACGGCTGTTCGGTTGGGAACCAGCCGTTCAATCCGAGGTACCATCCCGTTTCACCGGGCATGCGGATGTCCGGCGCCTTCGGCGGCAGGGGCGGCGGCTGCGAAATGTAGTTCTTCGGCTGCTGGTCCTGATCCTGCGGTGGCGCTTGCTCCTGGGGGGGCGGAGTCTGGGGCGCCTGCGGTTGGGCCCAGCCCGGCGAAAGCCAGCCAAGGCAGAAGGCCATACAGAAGGAGCCGATTAGCGATTTCTTCACGGACGCCTCATCGATTTTCAGATTTGCCGGCGAATACGGCTATGCCCCGTCCCGCGGTTGCACCGACCGGGCCAAAGCATCTCACACTGGTTCCTTCTATTTTGCCTCATTATCGTGCTGCGGCGCACTGAAATCCCGCCCCGCGTTTGTGGCTGGAACGGCACAGGTGTGCAACCCCGCGCCCCGTCGCCCGCCAAGCGCTATTTTTTGGATTTGAGCACGGCAACCAGCTCCGCGACCGAGGCGGCGCTCTTCTGGAGCATAGCCTGCTCACCGGCGGTGAGCTTGATCTCGTAAATGCACTCGATGCCGCGGGCCCCGAGTTTGACGGGCACGCCCACGAACAGATCGTGGATGCCGTATTCGCCTTCGAGGTAGGCGGCGCAGGGGAGCACCTTCTTCTTGTCCTTGAGGATGGATTCGGCCATCTCGACCGCGGCGGCCGAGGGGGCGTAGTAGGCGCTGCCGGTCTTCAGGTATTTGACGATTTCGGCGCCGCCGTTGCGGGTCCGCTCCACGATGCGATCCAGCGTGGCCTGGTCCAGCAACTCGGTAAGCGGGATGCCCGCGACGGAACTGAGCCGGACCAACGGCAACATGGTGTCGCCGTGGCCGCCCATCACCACGGCGGTGACGTTCTCGACCGAAACCTTGAGTTCCTGGGCGAGAAAGGCGCGGAAGCGGGCGCTGTCGAGCACTCCCGCCATCCCGATGACGCGGTTCTTGCTGAACTGCGATACCCAGTAGGCCGCCTGGCACATGGCGTCCAGCGGATTAGTGACCACGATGAGGATGCAGTTGGGCGAATACTTGACGATCTGCTCGGTGGCCGCGCGCACCACGTCGTAGTTGGCCAGCAGCAGGTCGTCGCGGCTCATTCCGGGCTTGCGGGGAAAACCCGCGGTGAGGATCGCGATATCGGAGTTGGCGGTGAGTTCGTAGTCGTTGGCGCCGATTACCGAAACATCGTACCCCTGGACCGGGCCGGATTGGAGCAGATCGAGCCCTTTGCCCTGGGGAACGCCTTCGACAACGTCCACGAGTACGACATCGGCGAGTTCCTTATCCGCAATCCGAACCGCGCAGTTGGCCCCGACATTGCCGGCGCCTACAACCGTAATCTTCTTTCGCAAGGCAAGCTCTCCTTTTGCAACAAGTGAAGGTGATGTCGAAGATTATACCGTGGCGGCCGAGGGGGGGTGCTGGAGATCGGACGGTCGCCCCGCTCGCGCCGTCCCGATGGCCGCCACGCCGATCAGAACCGCCAGAGCTCCCAGAATCGTTCGCAAGTCAAGTTTTTCACCACCCAGAAAGTGTCCAGCCAGCACGGCTACAACCGGATTCACATAGGCATACGTGCCAACTCTGGTTGGCGATTCATGATGGATGAGCCATACGTAGGCGGTATAGGCGATGATGGAGCCGGGGACAATCAGGTAGAGCAACGCGAGCCACGCTCCGCGGGAGACGGCGCCCGGCCGAAAATCGCGAAATTCTCCCAGCGCGGCCGCCGCAAAAGCCAGCAACACTCCGCCGGCGAGCATCTGCGCCCCCGAGCTCATGATTTTGGAAGATGGCAGCGGCAGCTTGCGCGCAAGCACACTTGAAATCGAAAAACTCATCGCAGCGAGAATTAGTGCCAGGGCGCCCGCCCTATCGATGGGCGCCCCGCCGAGGTTGAACGAGCGGCTCATCAGCAGCGCCACTCCCCCCATCCCAGTCAGGAGCGCCAAGACTAACCGGATAGTCAGCCTCTGAGTTCGCAGAAAGACGATCTCGCCCAGCGCCATGAATACCGGCACCGTGGCCATCATGACCGCGGCAATCCCGGATGGGACGCGCCGCTCGGCCCAGAACAACGACCCGTAATCCAGGACGAAGATCAATAGAGCAATTATGAATACCGACATCCATTCGCGAGCGCTCGGTGAGCGCTCGCCCCGTGCGATCATCGCGCCATATAGAAAGAGTCCCGCAACCAGAAACCGCATCGCCGCGAAAGCATAGGGCGGAACTTCGCGAACACCCACGCGAATCGCCAGGAATGTCAATCCCCAGACTAAGTAGATAATCGCGAACGCCAGCAGAGTCTTCCATGCCGGGCGATAGGTTTGGCCTTGCATCGACCTAGACGCGGCCCTTTACCTCGCCGCGCCCAGCCGCCCGGCCGCGAACAGCCGGCCATCCACGGGACTCAGGCGGCGGACGGCGCGCGGCGGCACGAGCGTGCGGTGCGCGATGGTGCACAGGTATTCGGGCACCGCCCAGACATCTTCTTCCGCGGTCATCCAGCCGATGGCGTCGAAACGCTGGAGGTTCACGGGCCGGGAGTAGCGCCGCAGGGTCTTCTCCTTGTTCGGATTAAAGTAGTGCTCGAAGTACGACATCGCCAGCTCGCGCAGGGTGCGGTAGACCGGCTCCCGGTAGCGCAACCCCGAATAATTCGATTTGGCGACGGCTCCCCAGTGGCCATCGACGCGGAAGACCGCCAGCACGTGATCGTCGTCGCGCACGGCTTCCAGGTCCACGACGAGCGGCGGGAATCCGAGCATGCGCAGAGCCGCCGCGCCGAACAGCGCGCCCTCCATGCAATGGGCGACCCGGTCCCGCAGGACGCGGCGCGGCGAACGGCACGTATTGCCGTCCGGCTCTTTGTTGTACCCCAGTTCGCAGTCGAGAAAGCGCTGGATGCGCTCGGGCGTGCGCAGTTGGCGGAACACCGCGCGCTCCGCGGAAGTGAAGGCCCGGGCGTAGGGGTTCACTGGCACTTTGCGAGGGCCCTCGCAAAGCCGGGCAAGGAGCGTTCGATATCGCGAGTGGGGAGGGTGAGGGAAAGCCGCATGTAGCCGCCCCGTCCGAAACCCACTCCGGGGACCCCCAGGATGCCCTCATCCCGAAGCAGGCCGATGAAAGCCATGTCGTCGGGGATCGGCGTCCTGGGAAAGACATAGAACGATCCGCGCGGGCGCGGCGCGTCGTAGCCCATGGCGGCCAGCCCGTCGCACAGCAGGTCGCGCCGCGCCTGGTACAGGCCGGCATCCACCATGGCGTCGGGCGTTTCGGCCACCACCAGTTGCCACAGCGCGGGGGCATTGACGTAGCCCAGGACGCGCTGGGCGAACATGCAGGCGTCCCGCAATGCGGCGCCCTCAGCCAGATCCGGCGGTATAGCCAGGCAGCCGATGCGTTCGCCCGGAATAGCCATAGCCTTCGACCAGCTCCAGGCCAGCACGGAACGACGGATGGCGCTCAGGGTTTCGGGCGGCTCGAAGCCGTCGAAAGCGAGCGTGCGGTACGGCTCGTCGGCGATTGCCAGTACCGGTTCGCGGACGATGCCATCGAGCTCCCGCAAAATCTCTTCGCCATAGACCGCGCCCGTGGGGTTGTTGGGCGAATTCAGAATGATGGCCTTGGTGCGCGGCGTGATGGCGGCGGCGATGCGGCCGATATCGGGCTGGAAGCGGTCATCGGTCTCGACCGCGACCACGCGGCCCTGGTGATTCTCGATGTAGTGCTCGTACTCGGGGAAATACGGGTTCAGGACGATCACTTCATCGCCCGGATCCAGGATGGCCTTGAGCACGATATTGATGGCCCCGGCCGCCCCGCAGGTCATGATGAGATCCCGCGCGGCGAACTCGATGCCGGTGCGCCCGGCCAGCCATCGCGCGATCGAGGCGCACACTTCGGGGAAGCCCGCGTTGGGCATGTAGGCATGGCTGCGCGGGCGGTTGTCCGCCACGATCCGCCGCAAGGTTTCGATGGCGGCCGCGGGCGGTTCCACGTCGGGATTCCCCAGGGAAAAATCGAAGACGTTTTCGGCCCCGCGCTCGCGGCGCATTTCCAGGCCGATCTCGAACATGCGCCGTATCCACGAGGAGCGGCGCATCTGCTCCGCCACGGCCCGCGCGATGCTCACAACTCGGGCGCCCCCACAACGTTGATGTCCGAGCCGCGCAGCCGTTCGATGGCCGCGTCGGGGCGGTCGAATCGAAAGATCAGCACAGCGCGGCCTTCGCGTCCGAAGGTGAAGGCGTACATGTATTCGATATTCAAGCCGCTCGAATCGAGGCATTCCAGCAGGTGGACCAGGCCGCCCGGCCGGTCGTCCACCTCCACCGCCACCACCTCGGTAACGTTCACGACGTAGCCGGCTGCCTGCAACAGTTGCCGCCCGCGCTCCCAATCGTCGACGATCAGCCGCAAAATGCCGAATTGCTGCGTGTCCGCCAGGGTGAGAGTGCGGATGTTGACTCCCGCGTTGGATAGCACGCGGCAGGGTTCTAAAGCTTTGCCGGGGCTGTTTTCCAGGAAGAGGGAGAGCTGATGGATCTTCATGATTCCCTCCGGTCGATCACTCGTTTGGCCTTGCCTTCGCTGCGCGCCAGCGTCCGGGGCGCTACCAGCCGCACGTCCACGCGCAGGCCCAGGGTGCGGTCGATGGCCTCCATCAGGCGGTGGTGCAGGCCTTCCAGGGCGCGCACCTCGTCGCTGAAGACCTGCGGCGTCACCTCCACCTGCACCTCCATCGCGTCCAACCCCTTCTGCCGCGTCAGGATGATCTGGTAGTGCGGCAGAGTGCCTTCCACCTCGAGCAGCGCGTGCTCGATCTGCGACGGAAAGACGTTCACGCCGCGAATGATCAGCATGTCGTCGGAGCGGCGCGAAATGCGCGCCATGCGGCGCAGCGTGCGGCCGCACGGGCAGGCGGGCGGCATCAGGCGCGTGATGTCGCGGGTGCGGTAGCGGATCATGGGCATGGCCTGTTTGCTCAGCGTGGTGAGCACCAGCTCCCCTTCCTCGCCATCGGGCAGAACCTCGCCCGTCTCGGGGTCCACCACCTCCGGGTAGAAATGATCTTCGAAAATGTGCAGCCCGTCCTGGCATTCGCACTCGATGGCCACGCCCGGGCCGACAATCTCCGAGAGGCCGTAGATGTCGAAAGCCTGGATGCCGCCTTCGCTCTCCAGGCGGCGGCGCATCGAATCGGTCCACGGCTCGGCGCCGAAGAGGCCCGCGCGGAGCGGCAGCTCGCGAATATCGATGCCCAGTTCGGCCGCGCGTTCGGCCAGGTGCAGGAAGTAGCTCGGCGTGCAGCAGATGGCCGTCACGCGGAAATCCCGCATCACGGTGATCTGGCGGTCGGTGTTGCCGCCCGAAATGGGGATGACCGTGGCGCCCAGAGCCTCCGCGCCGTAGTGCGCGCCCAGCCCGCCGGTGAACAGGCCGTAGCCGTAGGCGTTCTGCACGATATCCCCACGTGTGATGCCGCAGGCCGCCAGCGCGCGCACCATGACCTCGGTCCACACATCCAGGTCCTCGCGCGTATAAGCCACCACGATGGGCTTTCCGGTGGTCCCGCTCGAAGCGTGCAGCCTCACCACCTCGGCCATGGGACTGGCGAACAGGCCGAAAGGATAGGTATCCCGCAGGTCGTTCTTGGTGGTGAAGGGCAGCCCCCCCAGATCGGCGATATCGCGCAGGCACTCCGGGCGCAGGCCGCGCTCGTCCATGCGCTGGCGGAAGAGCGCGACGCGCTCGTAGGCCCGCGCGGCGATGGCGCGCAGGCGGGCAAACTGCAACTCGCGCATCCGCGGGAGCGGCAGGTAGTCGGGGGCGCTGGCGGAATGAAAGCTCATGCTATGTCCCACGGGCGGTCTTCGAAATTCGGAAACGGCCGGGCGGCCGGGGAAGGATGTATTGTAACGCGCCGCCGGACCCTCCGCGCGCCAAACGGTTATAATCGGATGTCCCATGACCTCGACAGCCGCCGCCCGGCCCGGCAAGTCCTCCATTCGCTGGACCGTCTGCGCGCTGTTATTCTTCGCCACTACGGTCAGCTACGTGGACCGGCAGGTGCTCAGCATCCTGGCCAAGACCCTCGAGACCCGCATCGGCTGGAACAGCATCCAGTACGGCTATATCACCGCCTCGTTCCAGGCCGCCTACGGGATTGGCCTGCTGTTCGCGGGCCGGGTCATCGACCGGCTGGGCACGCGACGGGGCTTCGCGCTGGCCATGGTGGTGTGGAGCGGGGCTGCCATCGCCCACGCGGCGGCCGCCAGCGCGTTCCTGTTCGGGGTCGCGCGCGCCCTGCTGGGCATTGGAGAATCCGCTAATTTTCCCGCCTGCATCAAGGTCGTCGCCGAGTGGTTTCCCAGGAAGGAGCGGGCCTTTTCCACGGCCCTTTTCAATTCGGGAGCGGCCGTGGGAGCCGTGCTGGCGCCCGCCACGGTTCCCTGGCTGGCCATCGCGTTCGGCTGGCAGGCGGCGTTCCTGGCCACCGGCGCCCTGGGCTTCGTGTGGGTGATCTTCTGGCTGTCCATGTATAAGACGCCCCGGGAGCATACCCGGATATCGGCTGCGGAGCTGGCCTACATCGAAAGCGACCCGCCGGACAAGGTCGCGTCGGTTCCCTGGTCCAGCCTGTTCCCCAAGCGCGAGACCTGGGCTTTCGGCGCCGGCAAGTTCCTGACCGACCCGGTATGGTGGTTCTACCTCTTCTGGCTCCCCAAGTATCTGCAGGAGACCTTCGGTCTCGCGCTTACCCAGATCATGCTGCCGACCGTGGTGGTGTACGCGGTATCCAGCATCGGGAGCATCGGGACCGGCTGGCTCTCCGGCTGGCTGATCGATCGCGGCTGGAGCCTCAACGCGGCGCGCAAAACGGTTATGCTCGCCTGCGCTCTGGCCGTGGTTCCGGTAATCTTCGCGCCTTATTCGAAGAATCTGTGGACGGTGGTAGGGGCGGTCAGCCTGGCGGCGGCGGCGCACCAGGGCTGGTCCGCGGTCCTGTTCACCTTCACCTCCGACGTGTTTCCGCGCGCGGCGGTGGGTTCCGTGGTGGGGATCGGCGGCACGCTGGGGGCCATCGGCGGCGTGCTCATGCAATTGGCCACCGGCTACCTGGTGCAGTTGACCCATAGCTACATGGTGCTGTTCCTGATCTCCGGGTCGGCTTATCTGGTGGCGCTGGTCGTCCTGCAAGCGCTCTCGCCGAGGCTGGCTCCGGCGAAGCTCACCTGATCTTCACCCGTGTGTAACGATACAGTGAGGGTTCTGGCTGCGTTGCCGTGGCCGGTTGGCGTGGTTAGAATCAGGGTGCCATGTCTGTCGAAGAGAAAAAAACGATCCTCGTGGTTGACGATGAGCCGGAGATTCGGAAGCTGGTGAGCGCGATGGTAACCCAGTTCGGCTACGCTGTTCTGACGGCCGACAGCGGGGAGCATGCCATGACCCTATACCGGAACCACAAGGCTCCCATGGAGATGCTCATCACCGACGTGGTGGCGCCCGGAATGAGCGGCCCCATGCTGGCCGACAAGCTGACGGCCATACAGCCGGACTTAAAGGTCCTGTACATTTCCGGGTATGACAACACTCACGTCGTGCAAAAGTACGTCGTGGAGAAGGGTCACGCCCTGCTTCCTAAACCTTTCACAATGGAGGAGTTGCGCGCGCGGATGGCAGCCCTGCTGGCGCCCGCGGCACGCGTCAACGCGTGAGACGGAGGCGGCCCGGAGCCGGTGGTACCATCGCCTGTAAGTGATCATCCGGCCGTCGAGCGATAGCTCGCTGCTTGTCTACTTCGGAGACCGCATCTCGCCCGAAGTGCACCGCCAGGTGCTGCGCCTGGCCCGCCGTCTCGAAGGGGCGCGCGCGGTCCGCAACCTTCATCCCGCTTTCGCCTCTGTGCTGGTGGAGTTCGATCCGCGGCTGACCCGGGCCGAGGAAGTCGAAGATTTGATCCGGGGCAAGCTGGATCCAGATTCCGGGGAGGATGCCTCCGCGCGCCTCGTGGAGATCCCGGTCCGCTACGGCGGAGAGTTTGGGCCCGACCTGGAAGACGTAGCCCACCACGCGGGGATCACCGCCGGCCGCGTGGTGGAGTTGCATACCTCGGTTGAGTACGAGGTCTACTTCCTGGGATTCGCGACTTTCTTCGTTTACCTGGGTGGACTTCCCGCTGAAATCGCGACTCCGCGCCTGAGCGCGCCGCGCCGCCAGGTTCCCGCGGGCAGCGTAGGGATCGCCGGCAACCAGGCGGGTATCTATCCCATCGCCTCACCCGGCGGGTGGCGGATCGTCGGCAGGACAGATGCCCGCCTTTTCGATTCCCAGGCCGATCCGCCGCCGCTCCTGCGCATGGGCGACCGGGTGCGTTTCGTGCCGGTGGCGGAGGATGGGGCGTGAGCGCCATTCGAGTCCTCGCGCCCGGGTTCCAGAGCACCGTGCAGGATCTGGGGCGATTCGGCTACGCCCAGTTCGGCGTTTCGGCCAGCGGCGCGGCGGACGCCTTGGCCCTGCGCGCGGGCAACCTGCTGGTGGGCAATGCTGAAAATGCCGCCGGAATCGAAATGACGCTGGTAGGCGGCGCCTTTGAATTTGAAGCGGCCACGGTGGCGGCATTGACGGGATCCGATCTGGATGCCGGGCTGCCACTCTGGACCCCCCTCGAGATCCGAGCCGGGCAGACGGTCCGCTGCGGGGCCACCCGCTCGGGCGCGCGCGGCTACCTGTGCGTGCGGGGCGGAATCGGGGTCCCCAAGACCATGGGCAGCGCCTCCGTGCACTTGCTGACCGGCCTGGGAGGCCGCGCGCTGCGAGCCGGCGACGTGCTGCCCATCGGCGCCGACGCGATTCGCCGCCCACGCATGCCTCAGCCGGCGCCGCGCGAGAAAGCACCCCAATCCACGCGCCACAGCGTTCTGCGCGTCACCGCGGGACCGCAGGAGGAATGGTTCGCCGGCGAAATCTATGCGGCCGCCTATGGTCTGAGCGAAGAATCCGATCGCATGGGCCTGCGGCTGCGCGGCCCGGCCATCCCCAGCCCCGCGGGACGCATGATCACCGAGGGCGTGCCGCTGGGCGCTATTCAGGTTCCGCCGGATGGCCAGCCCATTATTCTTTTCGTCGAACACCAGACCACGGGCGGGTATCCCAAGCCCGCCAACGTGATCTCGGCCGATTTCTGGCGTTTGGGGCAGCTTCGCCCGCGCGACGAGGTGCGCTTCGAGCGGGTCGAAATCGAGCAGGCCCTCGATCTGCTGCGCGAACAGGAGCGATGGCTGTATGATCTGGTGCAACCCGCCAAGACTCACATGACTGTGGATCTGAACTGCGACATGGGCGAGATCGAAGACGCCGGCCACGAAGCGGCGCTCATGGAATACATCACGTCCGCCAACATCGCCTGCGGAGGCCACGCCGGAGACGAGACCACCATGGAGCGCACTGCGCGGCTCGCCATGGGGCGCGGCGTCGGGATCGGAGCGCATCCCAGCTACCCGGATCGCGACCATTTTGGACGGGTTGAACTGCCCATGACGGCCGGCGAGATCGAGAGCACGGTTGTGGAGCAGATCGACCGCCTGAATGCCGTGGTCGAGCGCCTGGGCGGCGCGATCCGGCACGTGAAGGCGCACGGCGCGTTATATAACGTGGCCGCGAAGAACGAACCGGTGGCTCGCGCCATTGGGATGGCCGTGGCCCGCTGGAATCCGCGCGTCACACTTTTCGGATTGGCCGGTTCCAAGAGTCTTGAAGTGTGGCGCGGCATGGGGCTTCCGGTGGCCGCCGAGGCCTTCGCCGACCGCCGCTACGAACCCGATGGCTCGCTGCGGCCGCGCCGTTTCGCGGATGCCCTAATCACAGACCCGCGCCAAGCCGCCATCCAGGCTTTGCATTTCGCGCGCGAGGGGATCGCCGCGACCATCTGCGTGCACGGCGATACGCCGGGCGCGGTCGAGATTCTGAAGGCCTGCCGCGAGGCCCTGGACGGCGCTCACTTCTCGAGCAAGCTTTCGTAGACCTGCCGCTTGGAGAGGCCCCGGCTGCGCGCCACCTGCTTAATGGCGTCCATGCGCGGCGTCCCGTTTCCCATCAGGGCCCGCACCGCTTCATCGAGTGGGCTATCGTCCGGCGGCGGAGCGGCGGCTTTGCCGATCAGGAGCGTAATTTCGCCTTTCACCGCTTCCCGCGCTTCGAGCTGAGCGCGAATCTCGGCCGCCGTGCCGCGCAGGAACTCCTCATGGATTTTGGTCAGTTCGCGGGCGACCACCACTGGCCGCGGCCCCAGCACCGTCTCGATGGCCTCCAGGGCCTCGATCACCCGGTGCGGAGCCTCGTAGAAGATCAGGGTGGCGGGCTCATGTGCCAGGGCTTCGAGCGCTTTGGCTCTCTGCCCCGGCTTGTGGGGCAGGAAGCCGCCGAAACGAAACGCATCCGTGGGCAGTCCCGAAGCCGCCAGCGCGGCCAGCGCCGCCGAGGGTCCGGGGACGGGCTCGACGGGCACGCCGGCTTCGAGCGCGGCGCGCACCAGCCGGTAGCCGGGATCGGAAATCAGCGGCATCCCGGCATCCGACACCAGCGCGATCTTCGCCCCGGCGCCCAGGCGTTCGGCCAACTCGGCGGCGCGCTCGGCCTCGTTGTGCTCGTGGTAGCTGATGGTCGGCGTGTGAATCTCGTAGCGATCCAGCAGCTTGCGGGTTTGCCGGGTGTCTTCGCAGGCGATCAGGTCCACCTCGCGCAGAATTCGCACCGCGCGATAGGTAATGTCTTCCAGGTTCCCGATGGGCGTAGCCACGATGTAGAGCAGTCCGGACATATCGGCGTCTCACCCCGCGGCCGTCATTTTCAGCGCTTTCACGCGGTCGCGCAACTGGGCGGCTTTTTCGAACTCGAAGCGGCGCGCCGCCTCGCGCATCTTCTCTTCCAGCTCATCGATGAAGCGGACGCGCTGCTCGGGCGTCAGGTCTTCCACTTCCTCGTCCGCTTCGAGCGATACGGTCACGTAATCCGCTTCGGCGACCGCCACCAGGCTCATGTCGATGGGCTTCACGATCGATTGCGGCACGATGTTGTGCAGCTCGTTGTAAGCGACTTGCGTGGCGCGGCGGCGCGCGGTTTCGTCCAGCGCGTGGCGCATGCTGTCGGTCATCACGTCGGCATAGAGGATAGCGTGCCCCTCCACGTGCCGCGCGGCGCGGCCGATCGTTTGGATCAACGAGCCCGACGAGCGCAGGAAGCCTTCTTTATCCGCATCCAGAATGGCCACCAGCGAAACCTCCGGCAGGTCCAACCCTTCGCGCAGGAGGTTGATGCCGATCAGCACGTCGAACTCGCCCCGGCGCAGATCGCGCAGGATCTTAATGCGGTCGAGCGTACTGACTTCGGAATGTAAGTAGCGGCAGCGCACGCCAACCTCGGAGTAATACTCGGCTAAGTCCTCGGACATGCGCTTGGTCAAGGTGGTCACGAGAACGCGCTGGCCCGCCTCCACGCGGGCACGGATCTGGCCGAGCAGGTCGTCCACCTGTCCTTTCACCGGGCGGATCTCGACGCTGGGGTCCACCAGGCCGGTGGGCCGGATGATCTGCTCCACCACCACGCCGGCCGATTTGGTCAGCTCGTAAGGCCCCGGCGTGGCCGAAACATAGACCAACTGGTTTACGCGGTGCTCGAACTCCTCGAAGGTGAGCGGGCGGTTATCGAGCGCGCTGGGCAGGCGGAAACCGTGGGCCACCAGCACCTCCTTGCGCGAGCGGTCGCCATGATACATGCCGTGCAATTGCGGGACGGTCTGGTGGCTTTCGTCGATGAAGATGGCGGCATCGTGCGGCAGATAATCGAGCAGCGTGGGAGGCGCTTCGCCCGGCAGGCGGCCGGAGAAATGGCGCGAGTAATTCTCGATGCCATGGCAGTAGCCGATCTCCTTCATCATCTCGAGATCGAACATGGTGCGCTGCCACAGCCGCTGCGCTTCGACTAACTTGCCTTGTTTCTCCAGCTCCTTGTGCCACCACTCCAGCTCCGTGCGGATGGAATCCATGGCGGCGAACTTAGTCTCCTCGCTCATCACGTAGTGAGTCTTGGGATAGATGGGCAGGCGGGTGTAGGTCTGCTTGATTTGCCCGAGCAGCGGATCGATCTGCGCCAGGCTCTCGACTTCGTCGCCCCACAGCTCGATGCGGTAGGCGTTGTCGTCGTAAGTGGGATAGACTTCGATGACGTCGCCGCGCACGCGGAACGTGCCGCGCCGGAAATCCACGTCGTTGCGTTCGTAGAGGATATCGACCAGCTTGGAGACAATCTGGTTGCGCGAGATCTTCTGCCCCTTTTCCAGCATGAGCAGCATGCCGTAGTAAGCTTCCGGCGATCCCAGGCCGTAGATGCAGCTCACGCTGGCCACGATCACGCAGTCGCGGCGCTCGAAGAGCGATTTGGTGGCGGAAAGCCGCAGCTTATCCAGCTCGTCGTTGATGGTGGCTTCCTTTTCGATGTAGACATCGCTCGCGGGAATGTAAGCTTCCGGCTGGTAGTAATCGTAGTAGCTGACGAAGTACTCGACCGCGTTATCCGGAAAGAACGATTTGAACTCGTGGTAGAGCTGCGCGGCCAGGGTCTTGTTATGCGCCAGAACCAGCGCCGGCCGTCCGATGGCCTCGATCACCTTGGCCACGGTGAAGGTCTTGCCGGAACCCGTCACGCCCAGCAGAACCTGGTGCTGCTCGCCTTCGCGCAGGCCGCGGATCAGCTCCGCGATGGCCGTCTCCTGATCGCCTCGCGGGCGGTAGTTGACCGCCAAACGGAACCCCATAAATTCCAGGGTAGCAGGCGCCGCAAGGGCCGCCTCTTATGTTGTTATGCTAGCGGCAATGGCGTTCAGCAGCCCGGGCGCAGGGCGTCGAATGATCTGGCTGGAAGAGGCCTGCTGGATGTCGCTCTGCGCCGCCGTGCTGGCCTGGCAACTGTTCCTGCCCGGCTTCGTCGGCATGGCCGACAACGGCGATTTCGGAAAACTGGCCGGTCCCTTCTGCCTGGGCGCCGCGGATACCGGGGCTGCGGACTGGGTGTTCTTTCAACCCGAGTATCTGCGCGGGAGCCGGTTCTGCTCCGATCCGCACCTGCCGATGTCGGAAAAGGCTCTGGTGTGGGTGGCTTCCACGGTGGAACAACGCCTGGGCGATCCTCTCCGTTTCGATATCCGGTGGCTGGGCGCGCTCCATGCGCTGGTGTTTCTGCTGTTCTACTATGCGGTGCTGCGGCTGCTGCGGCCCCTCGATCTCGTTCCGCGCCTGATTGGATCGCTGGCCGCCTTGTGGATCTTCGCCGATATCGGGACCACCGCTTATTTCAATTCCTTCCTCTCGGATACGGCGGCCCTGCTGGGCGGCCTGGCGGCCATCGCGTTGGCCGTTCCGCTGATCGCCAGGAAAGCGCCGAGTGTGGCTCTACTGGCGGCGTTTACGGCGGCAGCCCTTTTGGCCACGCTTTCGAAGGCCCAACATGCGTTCTTCGGCGTGTTCGCCGCGCTTGTGGTGGCGCTGTCGAGCCGGCGAGCGCAGGGTTGGTGGATGCGGGCGGTGGCTTACTCCTGCGCGGCGCTCTTGCTGCTGGGAATGCTCTACTCCCTTGCCGCCACGCCGAAGTGGTATCAAGGCCTGTCTCGCTTCAGCCTGATCTTCACCAAACTGACCCGCGACCCAGCCACCCGGGCGCGCGATCTCGACGAACTCGGCCTGGACGCCAGCGACGCGCGCTACGCCGGAATGAACGCCTTCATGTCGGGCATCCCCCTCGAGGACGCCGCCTGGCGTGAGCGCTTTTACCAGCGCGCATCCTTCGGCCGCATTCTGCGGTTCTATGTCCGGCATCCCGGCAGGGCGCTCGCCATCCTGCAAACGGACCTGCGCGACGAGGCCTGGCAGCGGCGCCCTTACAGCCTGTCGAATTATCGCAAGGAGGCCGGGTTTCCCATTGGGACGCTGGCCGGCCGCTTCAGTTCGTGGGATTTCCTGCGCATGCAACTGTTCCGCTGGTGGCCCGCCCACGTTCTGGTGTGGTTCGCCTTTCTGCTGCCCGGCGCGCTTTTGTTTGCCCTGCGTGAAAAGGACCCGTTTCGGCGCTCGCTGGCGTGGACCGTTCTGGGTGTCTCCGTCGTCGCGGCCGGCGAGTTCGGAGTGGCGAGCCTGACGGATGCGGTCGAGACTTCGCGCCATCTGTT
Organism: Terriglobia bacterium; assembly: GCA_963714205.1. Lineage (GTDB taxonomy): Bacteria > Acidobacteriota > Terriglobia > Bryobacterales > Bryobacteraceae > CAVQNQ01. The sequence goes on along the minus strand of CAVQNQ010000008.1, from coordinate 185,467 downwards.
TCTATTTCACATCTGGATGGACTGCTCGTTTCTTCTGGCTCTGGTCTTCGGGCTGAGCCGCCTCCAGGCCGCGCGCCGGATCGAGCGCTCCCGCCCGGCTTTGTTCGCGGTGCTGGCGGGCCTCGCGGTCGCCGGAGCGCTGATGGCAAGCCTGAATGGCTTCGCGCCTCCGCGAACCCTCGCGCATTCCTTAGCAGGCGGCACCATCGACGACGCCAGCCCGCAGATCGCATACTCGGGCCACTGGGAACGCGGGACGTTTCGCGGAGCCTTCCATGGCACCGCGACCTATTCGGAAACCGGCGGCGCGACGGCCCGCTGGCAATTCGAGGGCACCGCCTTCGATTACGTTTACACCAAGGCATTCAACCGCGGCTTCGCGGTGGTGACGATCGATGGTTCCCAGCGCGGCACGGTCGATCTTTACGCCCCAACCATCGAGTGGCAGGCCGCCACCGAATTCGGCGGCTTGCAGCCGGGCCGCCACACCGTGGAGATCCGGGTGGCTGGCCGCCGCAACCCCGCGTCCTCCGGCTACTTCGTGGACATCGACGCGCTGGCCGGCCGATGAGGCCCCATTGTTATGCTAGGGACAGTGGCGGCGTTCAACCCATCCTCGTGGTCGAAGGTGCTGGTGCGCGCCACCAACTGGCTGGGCGACGCGGTTATGTCGCTGCCCGCTATCCGCGCCATCCGCGAGATCTTTCCGCGCGCGCTCGTGGCGGTGGCGGCTAGGCCTGGGGTGGCCGATCTGTACGCCCGCGAGAGCGCCATCGACCGCGTGATTCCATATCCCGCCCAGCGTGGCTTCGGGGGCAGACGCGCGTTTGCCCGGCGCCTGGCCGGGGAGCGCTTCGATGGCGCCATCCTGCTGCAGAACGCTTTCGACGCAGCGCTCGTCGCGTGGCTGGCCGCGATTCCCGAACGCATCGGCTACAAGCGCGATGGCCGCGGTCTGCTGCTCACGCGCGCCATCCCCGTGCCGGAACCGGGCGAGATTCCGCGCCACGAGCGCTTCTACTACCTGGAGCTGCTGCGCCGCGCCGGCCTGATGGAGCGCTTCCCGCGCACCGAGGCGATCCGGCTGGATGGCCTGGAGACCGCGCGCGAGGCCGGTAGCCGGCATCTCGCGGCCCTGGGGATCGCGGCGCCGGTGGTTGGAATCAGCCCCGGCGCGGCCTACGGGAATGCCAAGCGCTGGCTGCCCGAACGCTTCGCCGAGGTGGCCGCCCGGTTCGACGAATGTTCGGTGCTGGTGTTCGGTTCCGCGGCGGAGCGCGAACTCTGCGATTTGGTAGCGCGGGAACTGGCGAGTGCGAAGATACAGGCCCGCAATCTGGCCGGCCAGACCACGCTCGGCGAGTTCATCGACCTCGCGGCCACCTGCCGCCTGTTTCTGACCAACGATTCCGGCGCCATGCACGTGGCTTCGGCGCTGGCGGTTCCCACGGTGGCGGTTTTCGGGGCCACTGACGATACCACGACCGGTCCGACCGGCCCGCTCGCGCGCGTGGTCCGCGAGCACGCCGAGTGCAGCCCGTGCCTGCTGCGCGAGTGCCCCATCGACCACCGTTGCATGACGCGCGTCACGGCCGCTCGCGTGGCCGGGGTGGCGCTCGAACTTTGGGAGGAATCCGCCGCCCGGTGGACACACGAAACAAGATCCTGAGCCTGGACGATGCGCTGTCATGCGCGTGGCCCGGGCTGGTAATCGTGGCCGGCGGCTTCGACGTGCTGCGGGCTTCGCTGGTGCGCGATCTCGCGGCCATACGCGAACGGACCGGAGCGCGGACGCTCGTGGCAGTTGTGCTGCCGCTCGAAACGGAGATCCTGCCGCGGCGCGCGCGCGCGGAACTGGCCGCCGCGCTGCGCGTGATAGACTACGTCGTGATTGCGGACGATGCGGAACTGGAGCGCCTGGCGAGCTGTCTCAAACCACTGGAGACGGTCCACCTGGAATCGGCGGACCGCTGCCGCGCGCGCCAGTTGAGGGAAGATGTCCACCGGCGCGCCCTCTAGCCCGCGCATCCTGGTGGTCCGGCTGGGGGCCATGGGCGACATTGTCCACACGCTGCCCGCGGTGGCCACGCTGAAATACAATTGTCCCGGCGCGCGGCTCACTTGGCTAGTGGAGCCGCGTTGGGCCGCGTTGCTGGAGGAGAATCCGCATGTCGACCGCGTGGTGCGGCTGCGCCGCCATTCGGCGGCGGGGCTGCTGGAGAGCTGGCGGGATTTGCGATCCGAGCCTTACGACCTGGCGGTCGATTTTCAGGGCCTGATCAAATCCGCGCTGGCGGCCGCGGCCGCGCGTCCGGCCTCGATTTTCGGCTTCGACGCCGGGCTGCTGCGCGAGCGCCCCGCGGCGGTTTTCTACTCGCGCCAGGTCTTGAGCGGCGCGGCGCACGTGGTGGATCGGAATTCGGACCTGGCCGCGGCGGCATCGGGCGGAGCGCGCGAGGCCATGCGCGAATTCCACCTGCCCGCGGGGCTGCCCGAAGGCGAGCTTCCGGCGGGTGATTTCGTGCTCGCCTCTCCCCTGGCTGGGTGGCGCTCCAAGCAATGGCCCCTTGAGTATTACGCCGCGCTGGCCGGACGACTGGGCCGCGAATTCGGCATCCCTCTGGTGTTGAACGGCCCGCCCGGCGCCGATCTGCCGTCCACGGAGAATACCCGGCCGCACTTCTCGGGCATCGCCGGGTTGATCCACGCCACCCGCCACGCCGCCGCCGTGGTGGGGGTCGATAGCGGCCCCCTGCACCTGGCCGCGGCCCTCGCCAAACCAGGCGTGGCCGTTTTCGGCCCCACTGATCCGGCGCGCAACGGCCCGTACGGCGGCTCGCTCCGGGTGCTGCGCTGCGCCGGAGCCATCACCTCGTACAAGCGGCGCCCGGAGATCGACGCGAGCATGCGCCGGGTCGGCCCCGATGAGGTGTTCGAAGCCCTGCGCCCGGCGCTTGAAAGGTGCTCGACCCCATGATCGCCTTTCCGAAACGATACGCCGATTTCGTGGCGCGGTTGCGGGTTCCCAGCGGATTCCTGATCGTGGCCGCCTTCGCCTGGTTTTCGCATCCCACGGCCGGCTCGCTGGCGATCGGCCTGCCGGTCTCGTTGCTGGGCCTGGCGTTGCGCGCCTGGGCGGCGGGATGCCTGGCCAAGAACCGGCAGCTCGCCACCGGCGGCCCGTATGCTTACACGCGCAACCCGCTGTACATCGGCACGCTGCTGGTGGCCGCCGGGCTGGCAATGGCGGCCCGCAGCCTCGGTCTGGGCCTGTTGTTCGCGGCCGTCTTCGCGATGGTCTATTTGCCCGTTATCCAACTGGAAGAACAGCACTTGCGGCGGCTATTCCCGGAATATGCGGCCTACGCCGGGCGCGTTCCGGCGCTGTGGCCGCGCTGGCGGGCGGACCCGGGCGGAAAGTCGAATCCTTTCCGGGTGGAGCTATATCTAAGGAATCAAGAGTTTCAAGCTGCGGCCGGGTTTTTGGCCGGGGTGCTGTTTCTGCTTTGGAAGTTGCTGGGATAGCCTCTCCACATGGGGTGGGACGGCCTGCGTCAGAGGTGAACGGGCGGCTGTGAGTACACCGGCCGCCCTCTTCATTTGGACTGCCTTGGTATGATGGTAGTTCCCCCATGCAAATCGACAAGGTCTATGAGCCTCAGCGGTTTGAGCCGCATTGGGCGCAGTGGTGGATCGATTCCGGCGTGTTCCTCGCCGCCGGCGGATCTTCCGGCCGGGTATTCTCGCTCGCCATCCCGCCGCCCAATGTGACCGGGTCTCTCCACATAGGCCACATGCTCGAACATTCGGAAATCGATCTCACCGTCCGGTGGCATCGCATGCTGGGTGACAACACCCTGTGGCTGCCGGGCACTGACCATGCGGGCATCGCGACCCAGATGGTGGTGGCCCGCAAGCTCGCCGAGGAAGGCATTCAATACCGCGATTTGGGGCGCGAAGAGTTCGAAAAGCGCGTCTGGCAATGGAAACAGGAGTACGGCGACACCATCAAGCGCCAGATGATCCGGCTGGGCGCGAGTTGCGACTGGAGCCGCGAGCGCTTCACCCTGGATGCCGGGCTTTCCCGCGCCGTCCGCGAGGTTTTCGTCCGTCTGTACGAGAAGGGGCTCATTTACCGCGGCGAGTACATGGTGAACTGGTGCCCCAAGTGCAACACGGCGCTTTCGGACCTCGAAGTGGCCCACGCCGACGTGCAGGGGCACCTGTGGCACATACGCTACCCGGTCAAGGGCGCCGCGGCCGGGCGCTACGTCACGGTGGCCACCACGCGGCCCGAGACCATGCTGGGCGACACGGCCGTGGCCGTGAACCCCAAGGATGAGCGCTACTTCGATCTGCACGGCAAGACCGTGGAACTGCCCCTGATGGAGCGCGAGATCCCCATCATCCTGGACGAGCTGGCCGACCCGGCGTTCGGCAGCGGCGCGGTGAAGGTGACGCCCGCGCACGATCCCAACGATTTCGAGGCCGGGCGGCGCCACAATCTGCCCAAAATCAAGGTCATCGACGAGACCGGCGAGATGACCGCCGAAGCCGGCGCCTACGCGGGTCTCGACCGCTTCGAAGCGCGCCGCAGGGTGGTGGCGCATCTGGAAGAGCGCGGCCTGATGGCGAAGATCGAAGATTACCCGCTGAGCCTGGGCAAGTGCAGCCGGTGCGCCACGCCGGTGGAACCGCTGGTCTCGACGCAATGGTTCGTGCGCACCAAACCATTGGCCGAAAAGGCCATCGAGGCGGTGGAGAAGGGCCGCATCCAGTTCGTGCCGCCCAACTGGACCAAGACCTATTACGAGTGGATGTACAACATCCGCGACTGGTGCATTTCGCGCCAGCTCTGGTGGGGCCACCGTATACCGGCGTGGCACTGCCGCGAGTGCCATGAGATCGTGGTGGCGCGCGAGACGCCGGCTGCGTGCCCGCGCTGCGGCGCGGGGCATCTCGAGCAGGATTCCGACGTGCTCGATACCTGGTTCAGCTCCGGCCTGTGGCCGTTTTCCACGCTGGGCTGGCCGGACCAGACCGAGGACCTGGCCACCTACTACCCCACCTCGCTGATGATCCACGGCTTCGACATCCTGTTTTTCTGGGGCGCCCGCATGATCATGCTGGGGCTGGAATTCATGGGCGATGTGCCGTACCGCCAGTGCTACATCCACGCGCTGGTGCGCGACGCCGAGCGGCAGAAGATGTCCAAGACGCGCGGCAACGTGATCGACCCGCTGGTGGTCACCGAAAAATACGGCACCGACGCGGTGCGCATGGCCCTGCTGCAAGGGGCCGCGCCGGGCACCGACATCGTGCTCTCCGAAGAGCGCATGGAAAGCGCGCGCGCCTTCGCCAACAAGATCTGGAACGCCGCCCGCTTCCTGTTCCTCAATATGGAGCGCTCGGGCGTGGAGCCGTGGGTTCCGGAGAGCCTGGCGCAGTTTCTTCCGGAGCCGGACCCGGCCACGCTGGAAGTGCCCATCGAGGACCGCTGGATCTTCAGCCGCCTGAACCATTGCGCCGACGAGGTCAACCGGGCGCTCGAGCAGTACCGTTTCCACGAAGCCGCGCAGGTTTTGTGGCATTTCTTCTGGCACGAATTCTGCGATTGGTATCTGGAGCTGAAGAAGCTGCGCTTTCGCGAAAGTTCCGGCCTGGATGCGGGCTGGCGCAACACGCTGGCGGCCTTCGAGACGGCTCTGCGGCTGCTGCACCCGGCCATGCCGTTTCTCACCGAAGAGATCTGGCAGCGCATGGCGGCGGGGGCGGCGGGGCGGCCCATCTCGATCGCCTTGGCGGCCTATCCGCAGTACCGCAAAGAGGTCACGGATTTCGAGGCGGAACGCGAAATCGAGCTGCTTCAGGAGATTGTGACCATGGCGCGCACCTTGCGCACCGAGAGCAAGCTAGACCCCAAGCAGCGACTCGAAGGCGCGCTCTACGCGCGCAATTCGGCGCTGGAAGTGGCGCGCGGGCACGCGGAGGCCATCCAGAAGCTGGCCAACGTAACACTCGAGTTCAAGGCCGAAGCAGCGCCCCGAGCCGCCGCGATGCGCTCCACCGCGCAGTTCGACCTGGTGCTGAAGGTGCCGCAGGCGCAGGAAGAGGCGCAACGCAAGCGCCTCGAGAAGGAGCGCGACCAACTCGTTCGCAACATCGCCAACTCCGAGCGCCAGTTGAGCGACGATACCTTCCTGAGCAAAGCCCCGGCCAAGGTAGTGGAGAGCATCCGCCAAAAGCTGGCGGACTACCAGGCGCAACTGCGCAAGACCGACGACGCGCTATGATCGCGGGAATCGTACGCCGCGCGCTCGAAGAAGATATCGGCACGGGCGATGTGACCACCTTCGCCTGCGTTACGGAAGCGCAGCAGGCAAGTGGGCGCTTCCTGGCGCGCGAAGAGCTGGTGGTGGCAGGTCTGCAGGTGCTGCGGCCGATCTACGACGAGCGCGGCGGGGTGGATGAGCTGACGCTGCTGAAGCGCGATGGCGACCGGTGCGTGGAAGGCGAGACTATCGCCACGGTGCGCGGGCGGGCCCGCACGCTGCTCGAATGCGAGCGCGTGGCGCTCAATTTCCTCCAGCGGCTGAGCGGCGTGGCCACCACCGCGCGCCAGTACTCCGAGGCGGTGGCCGGCACGGGCTGCCGCGTGCTGGACACGCGCAAGACCACTCCGGGCCTGCGCCTGCTGGAGAAGATGGCCGCGCGCGCGGGCGGTGCGACCAACCACCGCATGGGATTATTTGACGCGGTGCTGATCAAGAACAACCACATCGCGGCGGCGGGCGGCGTGGCGCAGGCCATCGTGCGGGCGCGAGGCACCGGATTGCCCATCGAGATCGAGGTGCGCACCTGGGAAGAGCTGCGCGAGGCTCTCGAGAATGGAGCCGGTCATCTGCTGCTCGACAACCTCACCCCCGAGGAGGCGGCCGCTTGGGTGCGCGAAATCGCCGGGCGCGCCAAGGTGGAACTCTCCGGCGGGATCACGCTCGAGAACGTGCGGGCTTACGCTGAAACGGGCGCGGATTTCGTATCGTCGGGCGCCATCACGCATTCGGCGCGAGCGGTGGATATCAGCTTCCGGCTGGAGCTGGCGTGATGGACATCGGCCGCATCCGGCGAGCATTTCCCGCGCGGCGCATCGACTATTACCCGGCGATCTCTTCGACCATGCACGCGGCGGCCAAGCTGGAATTCGGCGCGGCGGTAATCGCCGAGGAACAGAGCGCCGGCCTCGGGCGCCATGGGCATACCTGGCACTCGGAACCGCAGGCGGGCATCTATTGTTCGATCGTGCTCGAGAGGCGGCCGGTCCTCACTTTGGCGCTGGGCCTGGCGGCAGTCGAGGCCATCGCCGAAAGCACAGGGATCTCCTGCGACCTGCGCTGGCCCAACGATCTGATGCTGGGCGGCAAAAAGGCGGCGGGCATCCTGGTGCAATTAGTGGATGGCAAGGCGGTGGCGGGCATCGGGATCAACGTGAACCATCGTGCGTTCCCGGCGGAGCTGGCGGCGGAGGCCACCTCGCTGCGCCTGGAAGCCGGACGGGAATTCGCGCGCGAAGAAATCTTCCTGGCGCTGCTGCCCGCCGTGGACCGTCTGCTGGAATTCGACCAGGAGAGCGTTCTGCGGCTCTTCGCTCAAGCTTCGAGCTACGCCAGCGGCCGGCGCGTGACGGTGTCGCAGCCGGAGGGCGTAATCGAAGGCGTGACGGCGGGCCTGGACAAGGACGGATACCTCGTGGTACGCCGGGACGATGGAACCGATACCCTGATTCTTGCGGGAGGCGTTCGTGCTGCTGGCTCTTGACGCAGGCAACAGTAACATCACCATCGGGGCTTTCGAAGGCCGGAAACTGGTATCCCAGTGGCGGCTGCGGACGGTTCACGACCAGACTGCCGACGAATGGGGCATCCTGCTGCACAACCTGTTCGGCCCGGCGGGCCTGGCCATCGAGAGCGTCGATGGCATGATCATCGCGAGCGTGGTGCCGCCCATCGACGGAACCCTGGCATTCATGGCGGAGCGCTACTTCCACACCGAGGCGATGTTCGTGACCCCGCGCACCGACTTGGGGCTGACCATACGCTACGACAACCCCAGCGAGGTGGGCGCCGACCGGCTGGTGAACGGCGTGGCGGGTTTCTCGAAGTACGGCGGGCCGTGCGCCATCGTGGACCTGGGTACCACGATCAACGTGGACGTGATTTCGAAAGACGGCGAATACCTGGGCGGCGCCATAGCGGTGGGCGTCGGCATGTCGATCGATGCTTTGTTCAAGAAGACGGCGCGGCTGCCCATGGTGGATTTCCGCGCGCCGCTCGATATCGTGGGCACCAACACCGTCGCGAGCATTCAGGCGGGGCTGTACTACGGCACCATCGGGGCGATCGACGGGATTCTGGAGCGGGTCATCGCCAAGATGGGGCCGGACACCAAAACGGTGGCCACGGGCGGGCAGGCGCACCTGATTGTGAGCGGCTCGCGGTACCTGAAAACGGTGGACGAGCACCTCACCCTGGAGGGCCTGGAGATGATCTGGGCGCGCAACCACCGGTGAGCGAAAGCGGCGATTTCACTCACAACTACTTCAACTACTTCACCGAGATCGAGGAGCATTTCCAGCGCGCGCGCGGCACCGGCCTGTTCCTCGTTTCGCCGCTCGACTGGGCGCTGATCGAGACGTGGAAGAACGCGGGCGTGCCCATCGAAGCGGTGATGCGCGGCATCGACGCGGCCTTCGAGAAATGGCGCGCGCGCAAGGTGAAGGCGCAGATGGTCAACTCGCTCGCGTTTTGCGCGCAGGCGGTGCTCGCAGAGGCGCAGATCATGGCCGGGGCGGGAGCCGAGAGGCCGCGTCGGGAGAGCGCGGCGCCGTTCTCGATCGAGGAACTGCGCGCGTATCTCGCCGGCAACGCGGCGGCGCTGCCCGCGGAATACGGCGAGATCGCGGCCTCGCTCGGCACACTAGCCGGCGATGTGGAGATGCAGTATGCGGACCTCGAAGACCTGGAGCGCCGGCTGACGGTGCTCGAGGAGAAGGCCATGGCGCTGGCCCGCGCGCGCCAGAGCGAAGAAGAGTCGCTCGAGGCGCGTCGCGAACTCGACCGGCAATTGCGTCCCTACCGCGGCAAGATGACGGCCGAGCAACTCAGCATGCTGGAGAAGCAATACCTGGAGCGGAACTTGCTCGAGAAGGCCGGGCTGCCGCGGCTGAGCTTGTTCTATATGCGGTAGAGGCCGGGTGCGGCTAGAAGAAGCCTTCGCGCAAGTTAATGCCGTATTCAACCCAGGCCTTCAAACAGCAGGCCCAGTTCATCCAGCCCTGGCAGTTGCCGTAAGAACCGTCGAGCCCGCCCTGCGTCGGGCGCCATCCCGATTCCGCGATGCGCACCAGGGTCCTATCCGGCGTCAGCGATTCGAAATTCATCTCCACGGTGGTGGTGTATTCGACCGGCGGAGGCAGGTGGTCGCCGGGAGACTCGTCGTAATCGCGCGCGGCCCATTCGAGGACGATGCGCTCTCCGGGTATCGCGGTCTTCACGAAGGCCTGGACCTCTCCGGGGAAATCGGCGAATTTCCAGACCACGCGCGTGCCCTGGTCCAGCGGGCCGCTGGCGCCTCCCGTGGAGAAATACCGGCTGAGTTTAGCGGGGTCGTAAACGGCGTCGAAGACTTCGGCGCGCGGCCGCGCGATCTTGGCGCGCACTTCAAATTTGAGTTCCATAACCGGCTCCGACGCGGCCCGTTGGGGCACTGTGGGATAATCGTAAAAGTAAACCCCCGACATCCCATGGACCGCGAGTTCATCCGCAACTTCTCTATCATCGCGCACATCGACCACGGCAAATCCACCCTGGCGGACCGCCTGCTGGAAGTTACCGGGGCGCTCTCGCAGCGCGAAATGATGGAGCAGGTGCTGGATACCATGGACCTGGAGCGCGAGCGCGGCATCACCATCAAGGCCCACGCCGTGCGGCTCAACTACAAGGCCGACGACGGCCGCATGTACCAGTTGAACCTCATCGACACACCCGGCCACGTGGATTTCTCCTATGAAGTTTCGCGCAGCCTGCAAGCCTGCGAGGGCGCTCTGCTGGTGGTGGATGCCTCCCAGGGCGTGGAGGCGCAGACGCTCGCCAATACCTACCTGGCGCTGCATCACAACCTCGAGATTATTCCCGTCATCAATAAGATCGACCTGCCGGCGGCTGAGCCCGAGCGCATACGCGAGCAGATCGAGACCATCATCGGCCTGGATACGCGCGACGCCGTGATGGCCAGCGCCAAGCAGGGCGTGGGCGTGCATGAAATTCTGGAACATGTTGTGCACCTGGTGCCGCCGCCCAAGGGGTCGTACGATGCGCCGCTGCGCGCGCTGATCTTCGATTCGTGGTTCGATTCCTACCGCGGCGTGGTTATCCTGGTGCGCGTGGTGGATGGGCGGCTGCGCAAGGGGCAGAAGATCCGCCTGTGGTCTAACGGGCAGGTCTTCGAGGTGGAAGGGCTCGGCTACCAGGCCCCCAAGGCCACGCCTTGCGACGAGCTTTCGGCCGGTGAAGTGGGCTTCGTCTCCGCCACCATCAAGACCGTCTCGGACGCCAAGATCGGCGACACGGTGACGGACGACGAGAACCCGGCCTCCGAGCCCTTGCCGGGCTTCGAAGAGATCAAGCCGATGGTCTTCGCGGGCCTCTATCCGGTGGAATCGCACGAGCACGGGCTGCTGCGCGACGCCCTGGAAAAACTGCGGCTCAACGACAGCGCCTTCAACTTCGAGCCGGAGAACTCGGTGGCCCTGGGCTTCGGCTTCCGCTGCGGTTTTCTGGGGCTGCTGCACCTGGAGATCGTGCAGGAGCGCCTCGAGCGCGAATTCGATATCGATCTCATCACCACCGCGCCGGGCGTGCGCTACCGCGTCACCACTACAACCGGCGAAGTCGTGGAAGTGGACAACCCCACTAAGTTCCCCGATCCCTCCGAAATCCGCCTGATCGAGGAACCCATCATCGACGCCTCGGTAATCACGCGCGAGGAGTACCTGGGCGGCATCCTCAAGCTGCTCGAAGAGAAGCGCGGCGAACAGAAGAAATTCGAGTATCTGGGCGGCGGCCGCGTGATGCTGACTTATGAGCTGCCGCTCAACGAAATCGTGCTGGATTTCTATGACCGCCTGAAATCCTGCTCGCGCGGTTACGCGTCGCTCGACTACCACTTCTCGGGCTACCGCGCTTCCCCCATGGTGAAACTGGACGTGCTGGTGGCGGGCGAGCCGGTGGACGCGCTCAGCATCATCGTGCACAAGGAATTCGCCTTCGAGCGCGGCAAGGAGCTGATCTCGCGGCTGCGCAAGCTGATCCCGCGGCAGATGTTCGAGGTGGCGCTGCAGGCGGCCATCGGCAACCAGATCGTGGCGCGCGAGACCATCTCGGCGCTGCGCAAGAACGTGCTGGCCAAGTGCTACGGCGGCGACATCACGCGCAAGCGCAAGCTGCTCGAAAAGCAGAAGGAAGGCAAGAAGCGCATGAAGCGCGTGGGCCGCGTGGAGATCCCCCAGGAGGCCTTCCTGGCGGTGCTCAAAGTGGGACAGGGCGACGACGCCGAGTAAGTTATCATTTGACTGATGGGCATCGACGAAGCGCTGATAGAGGAGATCGTGCGGCGCATCCTCACCGTGATTCAGCCGGACCGCATTATTCTGTTCGGCTCGGCCGCGCGGGGCGAGATGACGCGGGACAGCGACATCGATTTGCTGGTGGTGGCGCCGAAGCCGGAGAACACGATAAACGAGTGGGTGAGTGTGCGACGCACGTTGCGCGGCTTGGGTTTTCCCTTCGACCTGTTCATAATGGCCACCGGATGGTTTGAGAAATCGAAAAGCGTCGTCGGCGGTTTGGCGTACCCCGCCAATAAGCACGGCCGGGTGATCTATGAAGCCAACTGAGGAGGCGCTGCTATCCGCGGTGCTTCAGTGGATTGCCAAAGCAGACATGGACTATCGTGCCGCCACGCGCCTGCTCGATGACGCGGACCCGCTCCGGGAGCCGATTGCGTTTCACTGCCAACAGGCAGTCGAGAAGTACTTGAAGGCTCTCCTTGTCTCGCGCGGGGTGGACTTTCCTAAAACGCACGACTTGGACATCTTGCTAGACCTGGTGATGCCATTTGCGCCGACGTTGGCCGAAAGCCTGGAAGAGGTTGACAGATTGACGCCCTATGGTGTCAAGATCCGATATCCAGGCGACTTACCGGATGTCCTACCCGGGGAAGAGCGTTCGCTCTTTGCGCTTGCCACACAGGCGCGGGACGCAGTGATGGCCGAGCTAAAGCCGTTCCTGGCTGCCGAATAGCGGGGACACGGCTAGTCCGGAAACACTTCCGGCAGCGCGCGCACGATGCGCACGGTCTCCATGCTGACCCGCACCACCTGGCCCACCAGGCGGACGATGTATTGCGGGTCGTCCTCGCGATTCGGGTCGGACGCTAAAGCATGCCCGCCTTACTGCAACACCACCAGTTCGCGGTAACCCTCGGGCACGTATAGACTGCCCTCGGTGATGCCTTCGGGCGCAATGCGCTGGAGCGCCTGGGCCAGGTCGCGCGCCGTCGAACGGCCGGCCAGCGCCTCCTCGAATGAGCGCGTCACGCGGGTCACCTGATCGGCGGATTCGTGCGCGAATTCCAGGCGGAAGTGGCGGATGCCGGCGGCACGCCACGCCTCCAGGTGCGCGGCGGCCTGCTGGGCCTCGGCGCCGAAGACGGTGTTGCGGCAGCCCACATCGGCCATCACCGGGTGCGCGCGGCCGGAGGGATCGCGCAGCGCCACGCGGTGCTTTTCGCAGGGACGACCGCAATCCTTGTAACTCGTGCCGGTGGAAAGGAAGCGGCAGAAGACGCAGTGCTCGGTGTGGAACACGGGCAGGTGGTGGTACGCCACGGCCTCCACGCGGTCCCCGCCGATGCGGCGGGCCAGCTCGGCCACCTGTTCGGCATTCAGGTCGTGCGTGGGGGTGAGGAGTTCCAGGCCGCGCGCCAGGAGCTCGCGGGCGGTCAGCACGTTGGCGGCGTTCAGGCTGAAATCGCCCACCAGCACGGGATGCGGCCGCTCGCCCAGCGCCTGGAGCAGGCCCGCGGAGCGCACCAGGATGGGGCAGCCGCAGCCCAGCAGGAAATCCACGATGCGCTCTTCGCCGGGCTTCAGCACGCGCGGGCTGGCCACCCGCGGCTCGAGATTGGCGGCGCGCACGCGCTCGAGCGAAGGCTTCAGGCCGTAGAGATCGAGATAATCCAGCGTGATGCTGGCGGGCCGCAGATCCAGGGCGGCATCCAGTTGCTCGGCGGTGCGCACCAGCAGGTGGACAAGGGGCGGGCCGGCCGGCGATGCGGGCGCCGTGGCCGGTTCGGGCGCGGCCTCGATGGTGACGCGCGGCGGCGCGCCCTGGCGCTCCTGGAGCAGCGCCACCGCCTCGCGGCGCACCTGATTGAGCAATGAAGCCGGCGCGAAGGGCGCGCCTTCCACGGCCAGATCGAGCCCCGCCAGCTCATATGGCGTGTTGCCGAGCCGCCCCAGTTGCGTGCGGAGCAGTTCGGCGGTAAGCGCGCGGTTGCGCGCCGCGTCCAGCAGAGCTTCCGAATGCACGGCCACGCTGAGGTCCCCTACTTGCCACTCGGTCTCGAGCGGGGCACCTTCGCGCGCCGTCACGCGCACGCGCACGGGCTGCTTTCGCAGGGGCGCCGCGGGGTTGAGGTAGGGTCGCGCGGCACGTTCGAGGTCCGGATCGCTGGTGCGCCACAACAGGTCGCCGCGTCGGATGCGGGCCGCGTTGATGGCCCCATTGGCGAAGCGCAGCTCCACGGCGCCCGCGCGGCGCCCCACGTGGAAGACGCGTCCGCCCTCTTCGGGTTCTTCGGGGCTGCGCCAGGCGGCGGCATCGAGCACCACCCCATCGCCCGCCTTCAGCGGCACCAGCGCTTCGGCTTCGCTGGGCGCCACCGTGATCGCGCCGGCTTCGACGCGCGTCACGCGGCCCATCAATACGCCGCGATGGCGCGGAGCGCGCCCACGCACTACGGCCTGGTGGTCCGTGCCGTTGATGAAACAAGGCCCCAGGCCGCGCGAATAGACCTGTTCGAGCTGGAGTTCAGCGGCGCGGTCGAAGCTCGCGGGAAGGCCGGCCCACGCCTCGTCCACGGCCTGACGATAGGCGCGTGTGGCCAGCGCCACATAATCGGCGTCCTTGTAGCGGCCTTCGATCTTGAGCGCGGAGAGGCCGATGCGCACGATCTCCGGGATCTGGCGCAGCGCATAGAGATCGCCCGGCGAGAGCAGGTAGCGCGCATCGCCGAGCGGAGTAGTCCGGCCATCCACGATCAGCTCGTAGGGCAAGCGGCAGGCCTGCGCGCACTGGCCGCGGTTGGCGCTGCGCCCGCCCCAGGCCTCCGAAGAGAAACACTGACCGGAGTAAGCCACGCACAGCGCGCCGTGAACGAAGATCTCGAGTTCGCAATCGGTGGCGGCGCGTATGGCGCGCACCTGGTCGAGCGAAAGCTCACGCGCCAGGGTGACGCGGCTCGCGCCCAGCTCCTCGGCCAGCCGCACGCCGTGCGCGCTGGTGACGCTCATCTGGGTGCTGGCGTGGATGGTCAGCTCCGGTGCGATCCGCCGCGCCAGGCGCGCGATGCCCAGGTCCTGGACGATAATGGCGTCCGCGCCAGCCTCGGCGATGGCTGCCAGGCCGCGCGCCGCCTCCGCTACTTCGTGGTCGAAGACCAGGGTATTGAAGGTGACGTAGCCCTTCACGCCGCGCCGGTGCAGAGTGGCCATGACCTCCGGCAGCTCGGCGAGCGAGAAGCCTACTTTGGCACGCGCACTGAAATGGTGCAGTCCGAAATAGACCGCGTCCGCGCCTGCCTCGATGGCCGCGCCGAGTTGCGGCCAAAATCCGGCCGGACTCATGATCTCCGGCTTGGAATTCCCCATGGCCCTTGATTTCAGGGTATCAGAGCGGATGAGAGGGCTCAGGCGCCGCGGGTAAACTCTTCGCCGATGCGTCCCCACGCCACGCGGTCCGTGTGACGGCCGGCGGCGGCGTAGAGCCGTTCGATGGGTTCCAGGAACGGCTCGCGGCTGAGCGGAAAGGTCTGGTGGTGCACGGGGAGGATCGCCTCGGCGCCGGCGTCGTTAGCCATGCGTAGGGCCTGCTCGGGCGTGGCGTGATAGTAGATCCAGGGATCGTAAGCGCCCACCGGCATGATGCCCATATCGAAGGGGCGCGAGCTCTTGAGCGCGCGAAACGCGTCCGTCGAGGCGGTGTCCCCGGCGAAGAGCACGCGATAGCGGCCGGCTTCGATGGTGTAGCCGTTATAGCCGCGATAGGTATCGCTGCGCATGCGCGCTCCCCAATGGTTCACGCGAAAGGCGCGAAGTTCGAGCGGCCCCACCGCGATGCGCTCGCCCCAGCCGAGCTCGCGCACGCCGGCGAAGCGGGACGGGCGCAGCAGGTCGCTGGTGCGGGACGCCGTGACCACCGTGGTGCCGCGGCTTTCGAGGCTGCGCAGGCTGGGGATATCGAAATGATCCATGTGGGCGTGCGAGAGCAGCAGCAGGTCGATATGCGGCAGTTCGCGTATGGCCAGAGCCGGTTCCACGAGCCGCTTCGGTCCGAGCGTGAAAAAACCCAGGTCGAGGCCCACGCGGTTACTGAACACCGGGTCGGTGAGGACGGTGAAGCCATCGATCTTCAGCAGCACGGTGGTATGGCCCAGCCACGCGGCGTGCAGGCCGCGCGCGGACCAGGCCTTCGGATCGGGACGGTAGGGCGCGGGCATGGCGTCGCGTTTCATGTCTTGCGAATATTGTTTCCAGAAATGAGGGGCGGCGCGAAAAGCCCAGGCTCCCAGGCCGGCCAGGCCCGCCAGCCCGGCCCCGCCAAGAGCGGTTCTCCGGTGCATCTTCTTCTATGATGCCATTGAAACGCCCGGCGTTTCGCGGCGGTCAAGCTCCCGCCCCGGCGCGCATCTCCGAGCGGGCCTTGGCCACCGCCGCCAAGTACTGCCGCGCGCGCTCCTCGATGATGTCGTAGCGGCCTTCCTTGACGGATTTGGCGTCCACCAGCTCGCTGCCCACGGCCACCGCGCAGGCGCCCGCCTTGAGGAATTCGGGGGTGGTTTCCAGGTTTACGCCGCCGGTGGGGATCATTTCGATCTGCGGAAACGGCCCCTTGAGCGCCCTGATGTACTTCGCTCCGCCCACGTTGCCGCAGGGGAAGACCTTCACTACATCGGCGCCGGCTTCCCAGGCGGTCAGCACTTCGGTGGGGGTCAGCGCCCCCGGGCAGATCACCTTGGAGTAACGCTTGGCCACTTCGATAGTGGCCAGCCGCAAGGCGGGCGTTACGAAGAACTCCGCGCCGGCCAGCATGCAGATGCGCGCGGTTTCGGGATCGAGCACCGTGCCGGCGCCCAGCACCATTTTCCCGCCGAAGCGGCCGGCCAGTTTTTCGAGCGCGCGAACCGCTCCCGGCACTGTCATGGTGATTTCGGCGGCGCGCACTCCGCCGTTGTAGATGGCTTCCACGGCCAGAATAGCCGATTCCTCGCTCGAGGTGCGCACGATGGGAACTATGCCAATATCCCGGATAAAAGCCAGGATCTCTTTTGCATTCATAATACTTACGTTACAAGAACTTCCTCCGCGCTGGCGTCAAGCGCCGCGCGCTATGCTATTGACTTGCCCCCTCAACTTGGTTCCGAACCCGAGAAGCCGCCCCTGCGCGCTTCAGTGGTGGTGGTGTCGCACAACCGCGTGGCGCTGTTGCGGCGCTCGCTGGAATCCCTGGAGAAGTCCGAGGGCCGCGAGACGTTGCAGCTCATCGTGGTGGATAACGGCTCGCGGGACGGCAGCGCGAGGTTGGACGCCGATTTTCCGAACGTGCAGTTCATCCGCCTGCCCAAGAACTTCGGCCTCACCAAGGCGCTCAACCTGGGCTGGCGGGCCGCCGATGCGGATTACGTGCTGTTCCTGCACGACGACACCGAAGTGGAACCGCGCACCGTACTGGGGCTGGCCGACGTGCTGGACGCCCATGCCGATGCCGTGGCGGTGTGCCCCCTGCTGGTGGATGAGGAAGGCCGGCCCGCCCCCCAGCTCGGAAGCCTTCCCCCGGATGGCCAGTGGCGCCCGGCCGAGCCCTCCGGCGAAGAACCGCAGCCGGTACGGTATGCGCGCGGCGCCGCCCTCATGGCGCGGGTCTTCTTCGTCAAGGCCATCCGCCAGATCGATGAGCGCTACGGCCAGTTTGGGAGCGATGCCGATCTGGCGGCGCAGATCATCAAGGCCGGGCGCAAGATCCTGCTGGCTCCGCGGCTGCGCGTGCGGCATCGGGGAAAGCGCGGTTACACGCCGGCCGAAGAGGCCGATTTTCTGCTCGGACGAGCGGTTTTCATGCAGAAGTACCGGGGAATCGTCGCGGGCGTCGGGGCGCGGCTGGCGGCCATCCTGGGACCCCTGGCCGGGTTGCGCCTGGGGCAACTGCGCTACACGCTGGTGGGCCAGAAGATCGATGGGACCCAGGCCTAGCCGGGACTCAGCCCTAGCCCCGGCCTTCGGGGATAGCAGGGGTTAACTCCCGCGATATACCCATCGATAGCTAGTGTTCACCTCTCGCTCCCACTAAAATCGAGTGCATGGAAGCCTTGCTCTGGATATTGCTGCCGGGATTCGTGGCCATCGCTTCCGGCCTGCTGGCATGGTTCATCATGCAATCGCGGCTGGAGGTGGCCCTGGCCCAGCAGCGCGAAAAGCTGGCCGAGGCGCGCGGCGTCCTGGAGGCCGAGAAGGCCGCCGTGAAAGCCTCTTTCGACACCGCCATGATGGCGGCCGGAGAAAGCGCCAAGCGCGAGGCTCTCGACAAGTTCCTGGCCGATCTACGCGTGGAGCAGCGCCACTACACGCGCGAAAATCACCTGCTTTTGCAGAATCGGAAAAGCCTCGTGATGCAGGAACGCATGTACTTCCGGAACCTGCCGCTTTCGGATTGGATCGAGCACGAAATCATGCTCGAAGACGGCGCCGATGTGGATCGCCTGGTCAGCGACATGACGGTCTTCGAGAAGGCCGTGGTCAGCATCGCCGATGCACCGCGCCCGCGGCGCCAACTGGCTTGATCCCGGCGGCCAAACCCCTGCTAAGATAGTGACGATGAATCCATTCCGCTTACTGACATTCTGTACAATAGCAGCCGCCGGATTGGCCTTGGCCGCCGGCAAACCCGATCCCGCCAAGGGTAAAGCCGCGTTCCAGCAGCAGTGCGCCGTCTGCCACAACGCCGATTCCACGCAGAAGAAGATGGGACCGGGGCTGAAAGCGCTGTTCAAGAAAGATAAGCTGACAAACGGCAAGAAGCCTACCGACGCCAATGTGCGGGCCAAGATCGATGAAGGCGGCAATGGTATGCCGGCTTACAAGGACATGCTCGATGCGCAGCAGAAGGACGACGTTGTAGCCTACTTGAAGACTCTGTAAGCTATACCGGCTGAGCCTTCGCCCCCAGCACCTCCAAAGCCTTCTTCACCACGGGGTCGTCCTCGAGGGTGTGCTTGGGCTGCTGGGTTTGCGTATCCGGCAGGGGCTCGCCGTTTTCGTCGAACTCCACCTGGCCCTCGGTATCCATTACCGGGGTCTGGGGCGTCACGCCGGTGTCCTGAATGGACTTGCCGTCCGGAGAATAATATTTGCCCACCGAAAGGATGATGGCTCCGCCGTCATCCATGGTGATGGCCTTGCGCATGGCGGCGTCGCCGTAGGTTCGCTCGCCAACCACCTGGGCGCGCTTGTTGTCCATCAGGGCCGCCGCCACGATCTCGGCCGCATCGGCCGTGCCATGGTTGGTGAGCAGCGCCACCGGCAAGCTCGTCACGGCTTTGGCCGGATCGGCGTCGAAATTCTGCCGCGGCACCTTCTGACCCTGGAGATACGTGATAAGCCCCTTGTTCAGGAAGAGATTGGCCACCGCGATACCAACCTCGGGCGTCCCCAACGCGCAGTTGCGCACATCCACCATCAGCTTCTGCGCGCCGTCCTTCTGGAGCTTCTCAATAGCGGCGGCTACTTCCTTGGTGTGCGCCGGCGAGAGGGCGTTGATATCGATATAGCCCACCTGGCCCGCCAGCATACGCGTGTCCACGGGAGGCAGAGCCGTGACGGCCCGCGTAAGCGTGACGGTCTGCGGCTGATCGGGCCGGCGCGCGCGCACCACGCTGCATTCGACGGCCGATCCCGGCTCGCCCTGAAACAACAGGACGGCATAGGCCAGCGGCATATCGCGCGTCGAGATCCCCTTGATGCTCTCGATCATGTCGTAGCTCGAGAGGCCGGCTTTGGCCGCGGGCGAATCGGGAACCGTGCCTTCCACGGTCAGGCCGTAGCCGGACTTTTTGGAGAGAATCAACCCGACGTCGGCGTGCACGGCGTCCTTGTTCTTCAGGTAATCCTTGTACTGGTCGGCGTTGAGGTAGCTGGCGAAGGGATCGATGGCTTCGAGCAGGCCGTTCAGGGCGCCCAGCGTGACGCTCTTCATATCGGGCTCCTCGACGTACTCGCTCTTGATATGCGCGACCACGTCGCTGAATACCTCGATGTGCTTGTAAGTGTCGGTCTGATCGGCGCTCTTGCCGAGCACGCTCCCGATCAGGAGCAAAACAGCGAGACACGTAGACGTGCTCACTACGTAGTACTTCGTCCGGCGACTCATAGGTTGGTTCGACAGCTCCTGCAGCCTTTAGCCATTATACAGGCAGAAAGGCACATCCATTGGACGCGCCGGTACCCGGTTTGGTTGTAACGGGTTTCACTTCCAGCCCATGCGCCGGCGCAGGCCGGTTATATGCGCCTCGTGGTGGCGGCAATGCCAGGCGTACAGAGCCAGGGTGGCATCCAGCCGGACCTTGCCGCGCTCGGGGTGAAAAAACGTACGCTCGAAATCCGCGCCGGACATGCTTTCGAGCAGCGCCACCCAGCGGCTGTGCAGGCCTTCCAACAGCTCGAGGGAGGTCTCCACGGGGCCGGAGCGGGCATCCAGGAGTTCCGCCCACTTCACCTGGTCGTAGGGTTTGATGGTGGGGTTCTCCTCGGTAAGCGCTAAGCGGTAGCGAATGTAACTGTGCATGTGGCTGTCGGCCAGATGATGCACCACCTGGCGGACGGTCCAGCCGTCCGGCCGGTACGGCGTATCGAGCTGCTGGACGCTCAAGCCCTCGACGGCCGCGCGCATCCGGGCGGGGGCGGCGGCGATCGTATCGATCCACTCGCGGCGCGCGTCGGGCCCGAGCGCGGCCGGCGGCTCGAATTTGCCGATGGGATAGCTCAGATCCATGCTGCCGATCTTAGCAGGGATTTCACCAGGTCGCCGCACGGCTCACGCCGCTGGCGGGACATACCGCTTGACGGCGATGCCACGCCCTTGCTGCCACGGGCCCGGGCGCCTTCAGCCGCGCTCAAGGCTCTCCGGCTCCTGCTTCTCCACCAGCTCCCAGAGGCCGCGGCCGCACATGTTCTGGCATTCGCCGAACTGCTGGCCGGCGGTGAATGGCCTGGGCAGCTTGCAGACGGTGCACCAATAGATGCCCGTAGCGGGCACGGCGGTTCCAGGACGGTGGTTCATTTCTTGGCTCCATTGGAGTCTAGAATCCAGTCGGCCACCTGCTCCATGCGATCCGCCAGCAGATCCGGCGCGGGATCGGCCAGCGATTCCGGCTTGAAACCGTAGGTCACGGCGCAGCAGCGGATGCCGGCATTGCGCGCGGTGTTCACATCCACCGAGCTGTCGCCGATCATGACGGTGCGGCCGCGGTCCACGCCGGCTTCCTGGAGGAGCGCTTCCACGCCCATCGGGTTGGGCTTCTTCAATTCGAAGCTGTCCCCGCCGTAAACGCGGAAGAAACAGCCGCCCACTCCCAGGCCCTCCAGGATATGGCGGCTCTGGGGCGTGGGCTTATTGCTCAGCACCGCCATGCGCTTGCCCGCGGCCTGCAGCCGTTCAAGCGATTCCTTTACGCCGGGATAGAGGGTGGTGAAGTCCAGGTCGTGCGCGGCGTAGTGCTTCAAGAAGAACTCGAGGCCGGCGCGCTGCATCTCGTCGCTCGCATGATCGCCTAAGGCCCGCCGGATCAGCACGGGCGCGCCATTGCCCACATAGGAAGCGACGAGGTTGGTCTCCAGCGGCTCCAGTCCGAAGTGCACAAGCATGGCATTCACGGAGTGCGCCAGGTCAAGCCGCGAATCGATCAGGGTGCCATCCAGGTCGAAAATCAGAAGGTCCATGCTCATGCCGCGCCCACTTTTTTCTTACGCGCGCGCGCTTCCCGCACCGGGGGTTTGCGGCGGCCGCGAGGCCGCTCCTTGCCCAGCCCGTACTCCACCATCTTCCTCTGTAGAGTATTGCGGTGGATTCCCAGCTGCTTGCTGGCGGCCGACTGATTGCCTGCGCGGCGGCTCAGCGCCCCGGCGATCATGCTCCGCTCCAGGATCTCGATCGCGTCCGGCAGGGGCACGTTTCCTCCGAGAAGGTGCTCCACCAGTCCGTCAAATTCTTTGCCCATTCTCTCCCTTTTCCGTAGCAGGCGCAGCCGGAGCCCGTTTCTCCAGCGCCCGTCCCCATGAGCTCCTCAACTGGTCATACCGCTTCCGAAAGCCCTCCCGCAGTTCGTGCGGTGCCACCGCGGCAATCGCCCGCGCCGCGAAAGCGACGTAAGGAGCGACTCGCGAGTTCACCACCGCCGCCGGCGGATTGTCGCCTTGCGAAAAGGCCATGATACCCAAAATCAGCGCCACCGAGATCACGACTCCGCGCGCCAGGCCGAAGCCCGCGCCCAGCGCGTGATCGAATACCGTAAGGCCGGTCACCCGCAGAAACCGGCCCGCCACGCGGCTCACCAAGCCGCCTAACAGGAGCACTCCAAAAAACACCAGAAAAAAACCGGCGAAGTGGGCCACCGTGGGTGAACTGACGTAGGGTAACAGAAACGCGCCCGCCGTTCCATAGAACCAGGTCCCCGCGAGCAGCGCCAGCACCACCGCGATCAACCCGATCGCCTCGCGCGTGAAACCTTTGTGGAAGCTCGTGGCCACCGAAGCCACCAGCACCAGCAGCAGGACGATATCCAGCCAGTTCATAGCTCCGCGCCCGTGAGCGCGCGATATGCCTGGATGTATTTCTCGCTGGTGCGGGCCGCGACCTCATCCGGCAGCCCTGGCGCGGGGGGCTGTTTGTTCCAGCGGATCGATTCCAGGTAGTCGCGCACGTACTGCTTATCATAGGAAAGCTGCGGTCCGCCCGGGCGGTATGTATCGGCGGGCCAGAACCGCGACGAGTCCGGTGTAAGCACTTCGTCGGCCAGAACCAGTTCGCCCGCAACCGTGCCGAATTCGAACTTCGTATCGGCGATTATGATACCTTTGGTTTCCGCGTAGCGCGCGCCGCGCTCGTAGATCGACAGCGTGAGATCGCGCAGGCGCCCGGCCAACTCGCCGCCCACCAGCGCGGCCATGCGCTCGAAGGAGATGTTCTCGTCGTGGCCCGATTGGGCTTTAATGGCCGGCGTGAAAATGGGCTCGTCCAGCCGGGAGCTTTCCCGGAGGCCCGCCGGCAAAGGAATGCCGCAGACGGTGCCCGATTGGCTGTATTCCTTCCAGCCCGACCCAGAGAGGTAGCCCCGCGCCACGCACTCGATCTCGATCATCTCCGCGCGCCGCACCAGCATGGAGCGGCCTTCGAGCTGGCCACGGAAATCCGGGAACGGAGCGGGATAATCCTCCACTCGCGAGGTGAGAAAGTGGTTCGGGACGAGGTCGCGCAGGAACTCGAACCAAAAAATGGAAAGCTGCGTCAATACCCTTCCCTTGGCGGGTATGCCGGTGGCCAGGATGTAATCGAAGGCGGAGATGCGATCGGTGGCCACAATCAGCAGGCGATCGCCGGCCTGGTATACGTCGCGAACTTTGCCGCGGGCGCGCAGCTCCGCGCCCGGCATCTCGGTGGCGAGAAGGATTGTTTTTTGTGCGGAGGTCACAATGCGTTTTGTGTTCGATCGGGGGAGTAATTTGTATGATAACCCTTGGAGCGCGTTTGTCAATACTAAGGGACGCCGGTTCCGGTTGCCGCTAAAATCGGAGTATGCGCGACGCGGAGTTGCTCGGTCACATCGGGAAGCTCCCGCACGCACGCGCCACCTTCAAGCAACTGGTGCGCGAGTTGGGCGCCAAGGGCGCCGATCGCGCCGGCCTGGAAGCGGCGCTGGAGCGCCTGTCAGCGCGCGGAGACCTGCTCGAGCTGCGCTCCGGCCACTACGCCGCGACCGCCCGCAGCCGTGAGTTCGCGGTGGGCCGTCTCCACATGCACCGCGATGGTTACGGCTTCGTGATCCCGGATCACGCGGTTCCAGGCATCGCCGGAGACATCTTCATCCCCCCCGATTCCGCTCAGAAGGCTATGCACGGCGACCGGGTGGTGGTGCGCATTGCGCGCATCGAACTGGACGGCCGCGCGGATGGCGAGATCCTCAAAGTACTCAGGCGCGCCCACCCCACCGTGGTCGGCGAGTTTCGCACCGGGCGCCGCGGGCGCTACGTGGTGCCGCACGACGACCGCATCCGGCAGTGGATTGAAATCCCCGAGGGCATGGAGATGCCCCCGCCGGGGCCGAACCTGGACCGCATCGGGGCCCCCGGGCCGAAGGTCTCGTCCGTCGCGGAACTCGAGGGCATGATCGTCAACGTGGAGCTGCTCGATTACGAAGAGCTGGTGGGCCGCGTGATCGAGATCCTGGGACGGCCGGGCGATTTCGGAGTGGATGTCGAGGTCGTCATCCGCAAGCACCACCTGCCCCACCGCTTTCCACCAGAAGCCCTCGAGCAGGCCGCGGCGATTCCCCACTCGATCGAGGCGCGCGAGCTGGCCGGGCGCCGCGATTTCCGCCACCTGCCGGTGGTGACCATCGACGGAGAAACGGCCCGCGATTTCGATGACGCGGTGTGGGTGGATCGCCTGCCCAACGGCCATTTCGCGCTGCACGTGCACATCGCCGATGTGAGCCATTACGTGCCGATGGGTAGTCCCATCGATCTCGAAGCGCGCATGCGCGGCACCAGCGTTTACTTCCCCGACCGCGCCGTGCCCATGCTCCCCTACGAGCTTTCGACGGACATCTGCTCGCTCAACCCCGCCGTGGACCGGCTGGCCGTTTCGGCGCTGCTTGAAATCGACCGCCAGGGAGAGATCGCCGCACAGGAGTTCACCCGGAGCGCGATCCGCAGCGCCGCGCGTATGACGTATACGGATGTGCACAAGCTGCTCGAAGGCAACGCCGCGCTGCGCGAGCGTTATGCGCCATTGGTGGAGCGCTTCGAGACCATGCGCGAGCTGGCGCTGATTCTCAACCGCAAGCGCGTGCGGCGCGGGTCGATCGATTTCGATTTGCCGGAGCCGCTTATCGAATTCGATGAGTGGGGCGCCATGACCGGCGTCACGCGCGCGCCGCGCAATATCGCGCACCGCATCATCGAGGAGTTCATGCTGGCGGCCAACGAGGCCGTGGCCTCGCACCTCGAGAACAGCGCGCCGGCCTCCATCTACCGCATCCACGAGAAGCCCGACCCCAAGCGCGTGATGGAATTCGAAGAGGTGGCCGCGCATTTCGGCTATTCGCTGGGGATCGGCGCGATTCCAGTGAAGAAGTTCGGCATGACCGATCGCCACCGCGACGGCACCAAGCGCCATCGCGAGATCGTGCTGGCCGATAGCGGGATGAACATCTCGTCGCGCCACTACCAGAAGCTGGTGGCCAAGATCGAAGGCAAACCCGAGGAGCGCATCCTGAGTTACCTGATGCTGCGCTCGCTCAAGCAGGCGCGCTACAGCACCGAAAACGTGGGCCACTTCGCGCTGGCCGCCCCCACTTATACGCATTTCACTTCGCCCATACGGCGCTACCCGGACCTGCTGGTGCATCGCCTGCTGACCGGGCTGCTGCTGCCCGAAAGCGAACTGAGTTCCATGGCCGAGGAGTGCTCGCAATCGGAACGCCGCGCGGCGGATGCCGAGCGCGAGCTGGTGGAGTGGAAGAAGGTCCAGTTCATGGCCGAGCGTGTGGGGGAGGAGTTCGACGCCCTCATCATCAGCACCGCGCGCTATGGCCTGTTCGTTGAGCTGGCCGATCTGTTCATCGAGGGCCTGGTGCCCATCGACAGCCTGCCGGGCGACGAGTATTCCTACCATGAGAACGTGCGCAAGGTGGTCGGCAAGCGCACGCGGCGCGAATTCTCCATCGGCGATCGCGTGCGTGTGATTCTCGAACGCGTGGACGATGTGGAGCGCAAGCTGCAATTCTCGCTTGTGGAGCCGGCGGTGAAGCGCGCCAAGCGGAAGCGGTGAAGGCGGCGGAGGAGGTCCCCATGAGCGCCACGCACCTCGAGCCCGTCGATATGGCTCGCATTCCGGGCGGCGAATTCCTCATGGGGCAAGACGAAGGGCGCGATGACGAGCGTCCGGTGCACCGTGTCACCATCGCGCCGTTTCTGCTGTGCCGCTTCCCGACAACCGAGCGGCATTGGGAGGCGTTTTCGAAAGCCACCGGGCGCGCGAACGCCGCACTTCCCTGCCCTACCCTGCCGGTGACCTCCGTGAACTGGTTCGATGCCGTGGCGTACTGCCGCTGGCTCTCCGCGCAATGGGGCCGGCATTTGCGCCTGCCCACCGAAGCCGAATGGGAATTCGCCGCGCGCGGCGGATTGGAACAGAAGCTCTACCCGTGGGGTGACCAGCCGCGCGCGTATGCACCCGGCCGCTGGCGCGGGGGACCGGAACCGGTGGCCACCACCGAGCCCAACGGTTACGGCCTGTTCGACCTGTGTGAGAACGTGCACGAGTGGTGCTCCGATTGGTACCACCCGCTGTACTACGCGGTGTCGCCGGCCGAGAATCCCCGCGGTCCGGAGCATGGCGAGCGGCGAGCCTCGCGCGGCGGAGCGTGGCGCCACCACGTCAAGTTCTCGCGCTGCGCGGGGCGCAGCAGCATTCCGCCCGAATTCCGCTACGCGGATTATGGCTTTCGCGTGGCGGCGGACGCGTGAGGCGCCAGCGCCGGTCCGATCGGCTCACCGCAGGGACGCGCTGACCTTGGCGCGGAACTCCTCGGCCTTGCGCAGAATCTGGCCCTCGTCGAGCGTCAGAATCTTGCCGTCGCTCACCACCGGCCGGCCGTTTACCATGACGTCGCGCACATCGTCGGCCTTGAGCGCGTAGACCATCTGCGAGATGGGGTCGTAGACCGGCTGGGCATTGGGACGGTCGAGGCGCACCACGATCATGTCTGCGCGTTTGCCGGTTTCGAGCGAGCCGATCTCCTTCTCCATGCCCAGAACGCGCGCGCCGCCGATGGTGGCCATCTCGAGAGCGGTCCCCGCCGGCAGAGCCTGCGGATCGAGCCGAGTCACCTTTTGCAGCTTGGCGGCGAGGTCCATCTCCTCGAACAGGTTGAAATCGTTGTTGCTGCCCGCGGGGCCGTCGGGACCGAGTCCCACGTGGATGCCCAGCGCCAGCATGCGCGTCACGGGCGCCACGCCGCTGGCCAGCTTCATGTTGCTCGAGGGGCAGTGCGCCACGCCCACGCCGCGCGCCTTCAGGATGGCCAGATCGGCCTCATTGACCCACACGCAATGGGCCGCCACCGTGCGCCCGGTGAACACGCCTAGCGAATCGAGCGCCTGCACGGTGGTCATGTGGCGCTGCGCCATCGCGTCGTCGTTCTCTTTCTTCGTCTCGGCCACGTGAATGATCAGCGGCGCGCCGAATTTGTTGGCCAGGGCGCGCGCGGATTTCAGCGTCTGGTCCGAATTGGTATAGAGCGCGTGCGGCGCCACCGCCGCCACCACCAGCGGATCGTTGCGGAAGCGCGCCAGGTAGCGCTCCGTGAACCGCAGCGAATCGGCGGGCGTCTTGGCATCGGCCACCGGGAAGCCGATGATGGTTTCGCCCAGCACGCCGCGCATCCCGGCTTCCTTGGCCACCTCCGCCACCACGTCCTCGAAGTAGTACATGTCGGTGAAGGTGGTGGTGCCGCCGAGCAGCATTTCGAGGCAGCCCAGGCGCGTCCCCCAGCGGACGAAATCAGGCGAAACGTTCCTGGCTTCCGCCGGGAAGATGTACTGGTTGAGCCACTCCTGGAGGTTCTTGTCGTCGGCGATGCCGCGGAACAGCGACATGGCGGCGTGCGTGTGGGTATCGATCAAGCCCGGCGCGACGATGGCATCCGGGCGGTCGAGCCGCTGTTTGGCCTGGAAGCGCGCATCGACCTCGGCGCGCGTGCCCACCCCCACGATGCGGTCGCCGCGTATCGCCACGGCGCCATTGGTAATCACCCGCTGGCGCGCATCTTCGGTAATGACCCAGCGCGCGCTCCAGATCCAGTCCGCCGACTCGGCAAAGAGAGTGGAGGCGAGGAGGAAGATGCTACAGATACGAAACATCGAAGGGCCTGGGAAAAAGCTCTTTCAGACGGCAGGTTTCGCTTCGGCCGCGCAGGTTCGAGAGCACGATCTCGATATCCCCGCAGAATTCCCACAAGATCTGGCGGCACGCCCCGCAGGGAGGCGTCAGGGCATCGGTATCGGCCGCCACCGCCAGGCGCCGGAAGCGGCGGACACCATCGGAAACGGCCTTGAGCACAGCCACGCGCTCGGCGCACACGGTCAGGCCGTAAGTGGCGTTCTCGATGTTGCAGCCCGTATGGATGCGTCCATCAGCGTCTTCGAGAGCCGCGCCGACTTTGAATTTCGAATACGGCGCGAAGGCGTTTTCGCGCGCCTGCAGCGCCGCCGAGACCAGCGCATCGCTCATCGAGAAGCCTCGGCCAGCGCGGGCAGCAGCGCGTTGAGATAGTGCACCAGCCGGTCGCGCACCATGGCGCCGGCCTCCAGCACCTCCTGGTGATCGATCTTCTGCGGCAAAATGCCGGCCGCCATGTTGGTGACACAGGAAATAGCCAGCACCTTCATGCCCATGTGATGCGCCGCGATGGCCTCGAGCGCGGTGGACATCCCCACCACGCCTGCGCCGATGGCGCGCAGATAGCGGATCTCGGCCGGCGTCTCGTAGGAGGGTCCCAGCATAGCCGCGTAGACGGCCTCGGCGATGGGTATAGAAAGTTCCCCGGCCACGCGGCGGGCGATAGCCCGGAACTCGCTCGAGTAGAGGTCCGACATGTCCGGGAAGCGCGGCCCCAGCGCGTCGTCGTTCGGTCCCACCAGCGGATTCGCGCCTTGCAGGTTGATATGGTCGGAGATCAGCACCAGCCCGCCACGCTCGAGCGAGAGGTCGATGCCGCCGGCGGCGTTGGTGAAAACCATGGCGCGGGCGCCCAGTGCGTGCAGCATGCGCACGCCGTAGGTCACCTGCGCGGGCGAATAACCTTCGTAAAGATGCGCGCGCCCGGCCATCACCGCTACGTCCAGGCCACCCAGCTTACCGATGACCAGCTTGCCCGCATGGCCTACAGCCGTGGAGCGCGGCCAGCCCGGAATCTCGGAGTAGGGGATCTCCACGCGCCCCGCCAGTTCGTCCGCGAAGGCGCCCAGGCCGCTTCCCAGCACCACGCCAATGGCCGGCCGGAGCGCCGTGCGCAGTTCGATTTCCCGCCTGGCTTCTTCGATCACAGCAGCATCCCCGCAATGCAGGCCGACATGAAGTTGGCCATCGACCCGGCCGCTACGGCGCGCAATCCCAGCCGCGCCAGATCCGATTTACGGTTGGGCGCCAGCGCTCCAATGCCGCCGATCTGAATGGCAATCGAGCTGAAATTCGCGAAGCCGCACAGCGCGTAGGTGGCGATCACGAAAGATCGCGGATCGAGCGCCGCTTTCATGGGACCGAGCTCGGTAAAGGCCACGAACTCGTTAGTCACCAGCCGCGTGCCCAGCAGGTTGCCGATGGCCGGCGCATCGTGCCAGGGAACTCCCATGACCCAGGCCAGCGGCGCGAAGACCACGCCGAACACATCCTGCAGCGAAGAAGGAATCCAGTGCAGCCACGCGACGCCGTGCAGCGCCGCCATGATCCCGTTGCACATGGCGATCAGGGCCAGGAAAGCGATCAGCATGCCGCCCACGTTGAGGGCCAGGTGCAGCCCGTCCCCCGCGCCCTGCGCCGCCGCGTCGATCACGTTCACGGCGCTCTTCTCGATCTTGACGTCCACGCGCCCGGCGGTGGCCGGCTTCTCCGTCTCCGGAATGAAGATCTTGGCCAGCATGATGGTGGCCGGCGCGGTCATAATCACAGCCGTCAGCAGGTGCGTGATCTCGACATGGGCGATCAGGACGTAAGCGGCCATCACCGATCCGGACACGTGGGCCATGCCGCTGGTCATGACGGTAAACAGCTCGGATTCGGTCAACCCGGCGATGAACGGCCGTATGGTGAGGGGCGCTTCCGTCTGTCCCATGAAGATGCTGGCAGCCACGTTGAGCGATTCGGCGCCGCTCACCCCCATGACCTTCTGCATACCCACGGCCATGGCCTTCACGATCCACTGCATGATCCCCAGGTAGTAGAGAATCGAGAAGAAGGAGGCGATGAAAATGATGATGGGCAGAACCTGGAAAGCGAAGACCACGCCGAACTGCGCGTTGGTGTTGGCGCCCAGGATGTCGCCAAAGACAAACCGGCTGCCCGCCGTCGTGTAGCCCAACATGGCCGTTACGCCCGCGCCGATGGCCTGGAAGACCCGGCCGAAACCGGTCTTGAGCACCAGTACCGCGAAGACCATTTGCAGGCCCAGTCCCCACGCCAGAATCCGCAGCTTGATATCGCGCTTGTGCGCCGAGAAAATCCAGGCAATCGCCAGGATGACAGCCAGCCCCAGAAGTCCCGTGAGCCGGCCCATCAGCCGACGACTTCCAGGATCAGCTCGCGCTCCTCGGGCTTCTGACCGGAGATGCGGAAGGCATCCTCCACCATCTCGGCGGCCTCATCGACGCGGTCTTCCTTGGTGTGGTAGAGACGGCAGAGCACCGAACCGGCATCCACCTTCTCGCCGATCTTCACTTCCAGGATAATGCCCACCGCCGGATCGATGGCGTCTTCCTTCTTATCGCGCCCCGCCCCGATCATGTTCGAGGCGGTGCCGATATCCTGAGCGTCGATGGAGGTCACGTAGCCGCCTCGAGGCGAAGTCACCTCGCGCATCCCGGTGGCATTCGGCAGCAGCTCGAACTTGTCGAGCGCCTGCGGGTTGCCGTTCTGCGCCGCCACGGCCTGTTTGAGTTTTTTGTAGCCGGAGCCATCCAGCATCTTTTCTTCGGCCGTGCGGCGGGCCTCGTCGAGCGTGGCGGCCTTCTTGCCGAGGAAGATCATGCGCGCGGCCAGTTCGATGGAGAGCTTGGTGAGATCGGCGGGACCGGCATTTTGCAAAGTCTGGGAGGCCTCCATCACTTCGAGCGCGTTGCCCACGGCGTAGCCCAGCGGCTGGTTCATATCGGTGATGAGCGCTTGCACGCGCTTGTCCATGCGGCGGCCGATCCCCACCATCATCTGCGCCAGGCGGCGTGCGTCCACCTGTTTCTTCATGAATGCGCCGCTGCCCACCTTTACGTCCAGCACCAGGGCGTCCACGCCTTCGGCCAGCTTCTTGGACATGATGGAAGAAGAGATCAGCGGGACGGACTCCACCGTGGCCGTGACGTCGCGCAGCGCATAGAGCTTGCGATCGGCCGGCGCGAGCTGGTCGGTCTGCCCGATGAAGCACAGACCGATTTCGCGGAGCTGCTTCTCGAATTCCTCGTTGGTCAGATTGGTCCGGAAGCCCGGAATCGATTCGAGCTTATCGAGCGTGCCGCCGGTGTGGCCCAGCGCGCGGCCGGACATCATGGGTACCACCACGCCCGCGGCAGCCGCCAGGGGGGCCACGATCAGGCTGGTCTTATCGCCCACGCCGCCGGTCGAGTGTTTATCGACCTTGAGGCCGGGGATGGCCGAGAGGTCCACGGTTTCGCCGGAACGCAGCATGCATTCGGTGAGGCGGCTGACTTCGCGGTCAGACATGCCCGAGAAGTAAACGGCCATCAAAAAGGCCGACATCTGGTAGTCCGGGATGTCGCCATTCGTGTAGCCTTCAATCAAAAACTCGATCTCTTCGGGAGCGAGTTCTTCGCCGTCGCGCTTTCGCTGGATCAAGTCAACTGTACGCATTATGAGACACTTAGGCTACCATTCTAGGGGGTTGAAAGTAAAGGAAGAAATCGCTCGAACAGGTTGTGCTGGTACGATAGTCGAATATGCACCCCAATCCGCCGGGCGCCCTGCCCAAGATCCCCATCGCCGGTGTCAGGCACTTGATCGCCATCGGCTCCGGCAAAGGAGGCGTGGGCAAGACCACCGTTTCGGTGAACCTGGCCGTCGGCCTGGCATCGCTGGGCTACAAGACCGGCCTCATGGATGCCGACGTCTACGGCCCCAACGTGCCCCTCATGATGGGGATCAACAAGACTCCCATGGCCTACGGCGAGCGCATCCAGCCGCTCGATCAATTCGGCGTCAAGCTCATGTCCATGGGCTTCCTGAATCCCGGAGACAAGCCCCTGGTATGGCGCGGGCCCATGCTGCACAGCGTGATCCAGCAGTTCCTGCGCGGCGTGGATTGGGGCGAGCTGGATTACCTGATCGTCGATCTGCCGCCCGGCACCGGGGACGTGGCTCTCTCGCTGATTCAGTCCGCGCCCATCGGTGGTGCCGTCGTGGTGACCACGCCTTCCGACGTTTCCCTGGAAGACGCCCGCAAGGCGGTCTTCATGTTCCACCAGGTGAAGGTCCCGATTCTGGGGATCGTCGAGAACATGAGCTACCTCACCTGCCCGCACTGCCACGAGCGCGTCGATGTCTTCAGCCATGGCGGCGGCCGGAGAACCGCCGAGCAGATGCAGGTTCCCTTCCTGGCCGAGCTGCCGCTCGACCCGCAGATCCGGATCGGCGGCGATACCGGCGCTCCCGTGGTGCTGATCCCCGGCGAAGGCGAGCCGTTCCTGAACCTGGCCCGCAACGTGGCGGCACGCGCCGAAGAGGCCGCCCGGGAAGAGGGGCCGAAGATCGAAGTGAGCGATTAGCGGCTTCTAGGTCTGGGATCGCCTGCCGCCCACGGTTGCGCCGGCTGGTCTCAGGTCTCCGCCGCGGCCGGCGGCATCGCGCAGCGTCACGTGCGATCCCGGCACCAGTCGGAGCTGGCCTTCGGTCACCACCGTCTCACCTGGCGCAAGGCCCTTAGCGATGACCGTGTCCATGTCCACCCGCGCGCCGGTTACCACATCGCGCGATTCCACCGACCGGTCCTGCTTGACGACGTAAACGTAGGACCCGTTCTGCCCGGTCTGAACCGCCTGGTTGGGCACTACCAGGGCGTTGGATTGCGTGGTGAGGCGCAGCGTGACCCGGACGAACTGACCCGGCCACAGCCGGCGGGCGGTGTTCTGAAAAGTCCCCTTCAGCTTGATCGTGCCGGTGGTCATGTCCACCGCGTTGTCCACGAAAGTCAGCGTGCCGCTTTCCTCGTCGGCTTGGGCATCGTCCTGCGGACGCGTGCGCACCTGGAGAGGTTTTTCGGCCATGTAACGCTTGATATCCGGCAGTTGCAACTCCGGCACCGAGAAGGTGACGTAGATGGGTTCGATCTGGTTGATAGTCACCAGCTCCTGGGAACTGGGCGTCACCACGTTGCCCTCTTTCACGGACAGATTGCCGGTGCGCCCATCGATGGGCGAGCGAATTTCCGTAAAACCGAGCTGCACCTTGGCGTTATCCAAGGCTGCCGCGTTGGCCCCGATGGTCGCCGAGGCGCTGTCGATGTTCGCCTGGTCCGCCGCGATCGCCTGGGCGATGGCATCCGCGTTGGCGGCCAGTTGCTCGGACTGATCTCTCGAAACCACGCCCTCCTTGAACAACTGGGCGTAGCGCGAGGCGGTTGCCTGGGTGTATCGCTGGTTGGCGATATCCTGGGCTAGTTTCGCCCGCGCCTGCCCAAGCATGGCCTTGGCTTGCGCCAGGTTAGCGGCGGCCTGATCCACGGCGGCCTGGAACGGGCGAGGATCGATCTGAAACAGAAGATCGTTTTTCTTAACGTAGTCGCCCTCGTGAAACGATACTTTTGTTAATTGGCCGCCGACCTGGGCTCGGACCGAAATGGTCGAATAAGCTTCGACGTTGCCGATCACCTGAACTTCCACCGGCACGTCCCTCTGGTACGCCACCGCGACCGAGACTGGAACATCTGCGCCGCCTTTGCGGCCCTTGCCTTTACCGCCGGTGGCATCGGCGCCGGAACCCGACTGCGAGCAGCCCGACAGAAAGAGCAGCGCTATTCCGATAAGTAAAAGAAACCAAAAGGCCTTTTGGAATCCCCGGGAGCCTCGACACACCACCGCGTCTGTGCACATAAGAGCTTATACTCGTTTGGCGATAAGCCCCATAGTAAAGTTACGCACCGCTGCATTGCAACCGCTCGCGAAGCTGAGCTTCCGGCGGGCGCGCTACTTCTTCTTGGCCGTGGATGGTTGTGACGAACCGTTTGAGGCGCCATTGTCGTTCACGACCTCGCCATACTTGATGGTGGACCGTCCTTCGTACCGCTTGTAATCCTGGTATCTGACGGTCATGCGGATGCGCACGTTGGAGTCCTTGAAGTGCAGCGTGTCGTCGGCGTGGGTATAGGTGGGGAACCAGTACTTGCCGTCGATCTGCTCGCGGTAGGTCTCGAACCGCGGGAAAGCCTGGCCCTTGCTGCTGCCGCGCTTCAACTCGCCCACGCCTTTGCCGTCGGTCTTGACGATCTGCAGGTCGCGGTCGTCCACCCAGATCTTGCCTTCGAAATAGCGCTTGCCGGGCGTCAGCTTTTTGGGCTTCACATTGAACGTGTAGCAGCCGATCTCATCCACTTTTTCCGGCCCGGTGTACTCGATGTCGTAATCCGGAATCTCTGAGCTGGTGAGCACGAAGGGCTGCACATTGCGCAGGTCCTGCTCATCCTCGGGCGTCAGCAGGATCTGCTTCAGACTCGGCACGGGAGCGTAGACCACCTTCTCCATGCGTTTGCCTTCCGGGCTGAAGATCACGTCCTCGACCAGGTCCCACTCGCCTCCGGTGTCCAGTTCCTGCAGCTTGACGGTCTGACGATAGGTGTAGTTATTGCGCGCCTCGGCGAACTCGGCCTCCTTGGCGGCGAACTTCTGAATGACTTCCTGGGGGTTGAAATCCGCCGCCCAGAGGGGCAGCCCCAGGGCGGCTATGGCTGTGGAGAGCAGAATTGCGCGCATGTACTCCTCCAATGTGAGACGATCTCACGGGGTTAATAGTTTCTTGGCGATAGTCAGCAGTTGGATATTGCTGGTACCTTCATAGATGCGGCCGATCTTGGCGTCCCGGTACAGCTTTTCCACCGGATAGTCCTTGGTAATTCCCACCCCACCATGCACTTCGATGGCTTTGGAAGCCGCCTTTTCAGCCACCTCGGAACTATAATACTTGGCCATGGCAGCCTCCGTCTGGAAGGGCCGTCCGGCGTCCCTCAGGCGCGCGGCGTTGTATACCAGCAGACGCGCCGCCTCGATCCCGGTGGCCATCCGCGCCAGCTCGAATTGTACGCCCTGAAACTCTCCGATGGCCTTTCCGAACTGCTTGCGCTGGCGTGCATAAACCACGGCATGTTCGAGCGCGCCGCGGGCCAGCCCGATCATCTGCGCGCCGATGGCGATGCGCCCTTCGTTGAGCGTCTCCATGGCGATCTTGTAGCCCTGTCCGACCTCACCCATGACGTTCTCGCGCGGCACGCGGCAGCCATCCAGGATCAGCTCGCACGTTGAGGAGGCCCGCAACCCCAGCTTGTCCTCTTTCTTGCCAACCTGGAAGCCGGGGAATTCGCGCTCGATCAGAAACGCCGTGATGCCGCGGTGCCCGGCTTCGGGTCGGGCATTGGCGAACAGGAGAAAAAAGCCCGCCTCGGCGGCGTTGGTGATCCACAGCTTGCGGCCATCCAGCACAAAGTAATCGCCGCAGTCCAGCGCGCGCGTGGCCATGGCGAAAGCGTCGGAGCCGGAACCGGCCTCGGAAAGCGCGTAGGAGGCCACCATATTCGTGGCCAGCCGCGGCAGGTAGCGGGCCTTCTGGGCGGGCGTGGCCCATCTCAACAGCGCATTGTTGCAGATGGTGTTCTGCACATCCACAATGACGCCTGCCGAAGGATCCACCGCCGAGAGCTCCTCGACCGCCAGCACGGCCTGGAAAAAGCTGCCGCCCTGCCCGCCGTATTCCTCGGGGATCTCGATGCCCATCAGGCCCATTTCGAAGAACTGGCCGATGATGTCCTTGCGGAACACCCCGGCCTCATCCATCTCGCGGACATGCGGGCGGATTTCCTCCCGCGCGAACTTCCGCACGGTGGTCTGGAAGAGTTGCTCGTCTTCGCTAAGCGCGGTTAGCGGCTGCGGCGCAAATGCGGTACCTTCGGCTGCCGGCATGTACGCCAGCTTACTCCACGGTTGCCAGTTCGCGCCACTGTCTTCCCTGGCTCTGCGCCACCCCGTTGTGGGTAACATACCCGTTGTAGGTATTCACGCCTTCGCGCAGCGCCGCATGGCGTTCGCAGGCGGCCTCTAGACCCTTCCTCACCGCCCAGAGCGATCCAGTGGGCGGTGCGGGTCCGCGCGAAAACTGGCTTTCCAGCGCATCCCCGCTGCTCAAGAGCCGGCCGCGAGTGCGCGCGAACCTTTTCATCGGATCACTTCCGTGATATTCACTTCCTTACCGGCGCCGTCGTCGTCTACCTCTACAATGGTTCCTCCGCGCAGTTTCTGCAGAAACGCCGGATTAAGGTACTCGACATTGTCGCGATCGAAGAACGCATAAACAAGATATTTTCCGGGCGCCAGGCCGGTCATTTCGAATTCCGAGTCGCTGCCGCTCACTGTGTTTACCAGCGCCGGGCCGTCAGAGCCGGAAGACTGGGGCACCAAAAGCACTCGGATTGGGCTCCCCTCAGGCAATGAGTGCAACGAGATTTTCCCGTGCACACCCCCGCCGCCTGGCTTGACGACCATTTCAATTTGTGGCGGCGGAACCCCTCGCGAAACCGTCAGAACGGGGGTTGATAACAGGTCTTGCGTGCCGGCGGCCATGGACTGCACGTAGCCTCCGGAGCAGAGAGGTTGAACCCGATAACGGCCCGGAGATACTGCGGGAATAACGAAAGCGCCCGGCGCCCCGGCGGGATCGGGGATCGAGGATTTCAACTGCGTGCCGCCAGGATCGAGTTCAATGTCGCAAAAGACTCTTCTAGGGTGCCTCGGGTTCGGATGATCCGCTGCGATGGTCCGACTGGTCCCTTTGATCTCCACCGCAGCTGTCAAAGACAAGTTCACGTTAGTCACTTCCGCCCCGCTGACGTTTACCGGGGTCTCGGCGGTGGCGTCGCCTTGGCTGACCAGCAGAGTGTACGCCCCTGGCACAACCTGGTGGATCTCGAAATGTCCGCTATCCGCGTTGAAAAACACCTGCCCTGTCAACAAATCCTCTCCTTGGCTAAGGAGTTTGAAGCTGGCTGAGCGGCCGGGTACGAAATTGGCGATGGATCCGTGGATGACGCCGCCCGCCCGAAGCTTCACCGCAATGTCGGCGTGCGCCTGCGTTCCTACCTCTATCTTGATCGGAGTGGCCGAGTCCTGCGATACCCCTCCTCCGTAATAAGCTGGGGCGAAGCCTTCCTCGTTGACAACTGGCGGTGTGCCGTAACCCGCGTAATATGTTACGGCGCTCCGGCCGGCCACTTTAACGAAATACGTGCCCGGCAGCAGGCCCCAGAGCCGGTAGACCCCTCGGTCGTCGGTCGTGTTTGTTCCGAGCGTTAAGATTCGGCGTAAGCCGCCCTGGATCGGGGCTTCCAGCGCAACAACGTTGACGCCATCCATCGGCTCACCACTCTCATCCACGACTTTGCCTGTGATCACTCCGCGCGGCGCGAGTTTAAGCGTCACATTGGGCTTGGAATTGGGCTTGGAATCGGGCAGGGTCAAGGAAACGATTTCGGTCAACTCAAACTGCGGTTTTTGAGCCCAGATTGAGTTCTGAGCCTTAACCTGTACGTCCAACTGAAATTTCCCGCTCGCGTCGGTGAAAGTGCTGAAGAATAGCTTCCGGTGCGGTGATGGACGGTTCGACCCATCCCCGGCCTGAAGCTCAGTGCTGTAACCGCGGAACCACACGTACGCCCGATTTACAGGCTCGCCAGTGAGGCTGTTGATAACTATTCTGCTCACCTGGCCTTGCCCCGCAGCCGGCTGCGCCGCGGCGAATAAGGCGGGAAGTGCGAACCAAACCGCCACCCTGAGCGTCATTCTCATGATTCGCAATACGGACCGTCAGGTCTGGATTTCCAACGAGCAAATTAGCACGGCCACCCCGCCGTGAACAAGCCCGGGCGCGCGAAGTATCCACGGCCTTACTCCACGGTTGCCAGTTCGCGCCACTGTCTTCCCTGGCTCTGCGCCACCCCGTTGTGGGTAACATACCCGTTGTAGGTATTCACGCCTTCGCGCAGCGCCGCATGGCGTTCGCAGGCGGCCTCTAATCCCCGGTTGGCCAGTTCCAGCAGGTAAGGGAAGGTGGCATTGGTGAGGG
This sequence comes from Terriglobia bacterium, assembly GCA_963714205.1. Lineage (GTDB taxonomy): Bacteria > Acidobacteriota > Terriglobia > Bryobacterales > Bryobacteraceae > CAVQNQ01. The sequence goes on along the minus strand of CAVQNQ010000008.1, from coordinate 147,761 downwards.
CGAAAGTGGAGGTGTGTGGAACCGCCGCCGGCATGTTGGAGACGCAGTAGTGCAAAACACCATCCACGCGGTACACCGGATCGGTGTGGGTGGTGGCGTGGGAAGTCTCGAAGCAGCCGCCCTGGTCGATGGCCACATCCACCACTACCGCCCCGCGCTTCATGGTGGCGATCATTTCCCGCTTTACCAGCTTGGGCGCCGAGGCGCCCGGAATGAGCACCGCGCCGATTACCAGGTCGGCGGCCCTGACGGTCTCCCCGATGGTCCAGGCGTTGGATGCCAGGGTCACCACCTGGCCATGGAAGATATCGTCCAGTTCGCGCAGGCGGTTCAGGTTGCGGTCGATGAGCGTGACGTGGGCGCCCATCCCGATGGCGATCTTGGCGGCGTTCACCCCGACTACTCCGCCGCCCAGGATCGCCACATTGCCCGGCGCCACGCCCGGCACGCCACCCAGCAGAATGCCGCGCCCGCCATTGGGCCTCTCCAGATACTGCGCGCCCACCTGCACGGCCATGCGGCCGGCCACTTCGCTCATGGGCGTGAGCAAAGGCAGGGAGCCGTCTGCTTCCAGAATGGTTTCATAAGCCACGCCGCTCACCTTGGCGGCCAGCAGCCGTTCGGTAAGCTCCGGCAGCGGGGCCAGGTGCAGGTACGTGAACAGGATCAGGCCCGGGCGGAAGTAGCCGTATTCGGCCGGTTGCGGCTCCTTGACCTTGACGACCAGATCGGCCTTCCGCCACACCTCGGCGGCTTCGGCGGCGATGGCCGCGCCGGCCTGCATATATTCGCGATCGGTGATGGAACTGCCTTCTCCGGCGTGGGCTTCGACGAACACCTCGTGTCCCGCCTCGCGCAATGCGGTGACCGCGCTGGGCACCAGTCCCACGCGGGTTTCATGGTCCTTGATCTCCTTGGGAACGCCGATAATCATGGCTGTTACTCCAATGATAGCTTAGCACCACGAGGGGTTGGTGGGCGCGCAACGATGGGCAGCATGCAACAGAACCGCGTCGAAACCGAGTAGATCCTCAAGAGCTTGATATCGTAGGAAGCGGATATGTCTCGCCTTCCCCTGTGCAGCCTGCTGGCGGCCATCGTGCTATTTGGCGCTGAGCCGAGCGTTTGGAACGTCGCGCCGCCTCCGCCCGCCTCCTGGCAGCGCGACCGCATCGCGGACCTCTCGCACCGGCGGAAGGCCTTCGCGGAACGCATCGGCGAAAGTGCCATGCTGCTGCTCTATGCCGCCGAGCCGCGCAACTATGCGGGCGATGTCGATTGGCCCTACCGGCAGGAGAACGATTTCTTCTACCTCACCGGCATCGCCCAGGCCGGCCTCTCCCTGGTGCTCGTTCCCGGCGGCGCCGGGGCCCATGAGATCCTCTTCCTGCCGCAGGCCGATCCCGCGCGCGAAACCTGGACCGGGCACATGCTCAGCGCCGCGGAAGCTCGTAGCATCTCCGGGATCCAGGATGTCGCGGATGCCGCCTCGCTGCCGGGTTTCCTGGCCGCGGCCCTGCCGCGAGCCCGCGCCTTCCTGAACCCGCCTGCCACCAACGCCGCCGAGCCCGCCGTGCCGCCGGTCGCGGATCTCTACATGCTTCTCCCGGAGCGGCCGAACCCCGAGTACACGCGCGAGCGCCAATTCGCCGCCCAGCTCGGAGCTGCCGGTCCGGGCGTCGCAATCCAGGATGCCACCCCCATCTTCACCGCCCTGCGGGAAATCAAGTCGCCGCGGGAAACCGATCTCATCCAGCACGCCATCGACATTACCGCCGAGGCCTTTCAGCGCGCCTTCGAGGCGGCCCGGCCGGGCGCGTGGGAATACGAGATCCAGGCGCAATTCGAGTTCACCTTCCTGCGCCGCGACGGCCATTGGGGATATCCGTGCATCGTGGGCGCGGGCCGCAACGCCACCACTCTGCACTACGAGAGCAACCGCGACCGGATTGCCGCCGGCGACCTCGTGCTAATGGACGATGGCGCCGAATTCGCTGGCTACAGCGCCGATGTCACCCGCACCATCCCGGCCGATGGCCGCTTCACGCCCGAGCAGGCTGAAATCTACCGCCTGGTGTGGGATGCGCAGCAGGCCGGCATCCGCGCGGCGCGTCCGGGCCACGCTATGTCCGGCGCTCCCGAGTCGATTGATTCGGCTGCCGCCGAGGTGCTGCGCCGCGGACTGGTGAGGCTGGGGCTGATGACGGAAGCCTCCAGCACGCCCCAGTTCCGCGTGTGGCTCAATCACGGCGTCAGCCATCCCATCGGCTTGAATGTTCACGACCCCGGCGGCCGCGAGCTTCGCGATGGCATGGTCGTGACCGTCGAGCCGGGGTTGTACTTTCGCGCGGATGCCCTCGACGGCTTGCCGGCGACGCCCGCCAATGAGAAATTCATCGCCGCCGTGCGCCCCGCTTTTGAACGCTACAAAGGCATCGGCATTCGCATCGAGGACGACGTGCTGATCTCAGCCGGCGAGCCGAAAGTCCTCTCGGCGGCCATTCCCTCGAGGCTCGAAGAGGTTGAGCAGGCCATCGCGCGGCTCCGCCAGGCGCCGCATATCTGACCGCTGCCGTAGCGTTCCAGGCGTCAACTGCTACAGCACTTCCTCCGACCAGCCCTCCAGCACCTGCCGGACCTTGCTCATGAACTGATCGGCCAGCGCGCCATCGATCAGCCGGTGGTCGAAGCTCAGCGAAAGATGGCAGATGGAGCGTATAGCGATGGCATCGTCGATCACCACGGGCGTCTTATCCACCGTCCCCACCCCCATGATGGCCACCTGCGGCTGATTGATGATGGGCGTGCCCACCAGGCTCCCGAAGCTGCCGAAATTGGTGATCGAGAACGTCCCGCCCTGCACCTCCTCGGGCTTGAGCTGGCGCGAGCGCGCGCGTCCGGCCAAGTCCACGATCGCGCGCTGCAACCCCAGCACGTTCTTCTCATCGGCGTTGCGCACCACCGGGACGATCAGCCCGTTCTCCAGCGCCACCGCGATTCCGATGTTGATGTCGTTGTGATAGACGATATTGTTGCCGTCGAGCGAAGCGTTGAGCAGCGGGTATTGGCGCAGCGCCACCACCGAGGCGCGCACGATGAACGGCAGGTAGGTCAGCGAGAAGCCGTAATTGGCCTGGAACCGCGCCTTGTTGTGCGCGCGGGCGTGCGCCACTTTCGTCATATCCACGCGATGAATGGTGGTGACGTGCGCCGAGGTGCGCCGCGAAAGCAGCATGTGTTCGGCGATCTTGCTGCGCATGGTGCTGAGCGGCTCGATGCGCGTCCGGGCGGGACCGGCCGGCGCGAGGGGCTCGATCGCGGGTGCAGCCGGTGCGGCTGCCACCGGCCTGGGCGGCGGGGCGGGCGCTGGCGGAGGTGCGGGCGCGGCTGGAGCAAGCGCGGGCGCCTGCTGTTTTCCAGCCGCATAGCTTTCCAAATCCTGCTTGGTGATGCGCCCGTTGGCTCCCGTGCCCTTCACCTGCCTCAGATCGATGTTGAGCTCGCGCGCCATCTTGCGCACCAGCGGCGAAAGCGGCCCCTGCGGTTCCCCAACTGCCGCCGGCTCGGGCCGGGCTCCGCCGCGGCTTCGGAAACCGGCGCAACCTCTTCGATCTGCTCCGGCGCCGGGGTTGGATGGACGGCCTCCTGCGCTGGCGCCGGCGCGGCCTGGGCGCCCCCGCCCGCGCCGTTCTCGGCGATGCGCGCCACCACCGTGTTGATCCCCACGGTCTTGCCTTCTTCGATCAGCACTTCCGCCAGCGTGCCGGCCGCCGGCGAAGGGATCTCGGTATCCACTTTATCGGTCGAGATCTCGAACAGCGGCTCGTCCCGCTCCACCTTCTCGCCCGGCTTCTTCAGCCAGCGCGTCAGAGTTCCTTCCACGATGCTTTCGCCCATCTGGGGCATCACCACGTCGGTCATGTCACTTCTCCCTTTCCGGAGCCGCGAGGACGATCTCCTCGAGCAGCATCTCGCAATCGAAAACGCGGCCGAAATGCGCCGCCAGTTTCCCGGACACCTCTTCGAGGGTCGCGCCCGCGCCAAGCTGGGCCATGGAAGTCACCGGCTTGGTCAGCCCGCAGGGGACGATGTACTGGAAATACTTCAAATCCGTGTTCACGTTCAGCGCGAAGCCGTGCGACGTCACCCACCGGCTGATGTGCACCCCGATGGCCGCCACCTTGCGCTCTCCCACCCACACCCCCGTCAGCTTGGGGATTCGCCCGGCCGCGATGCCGTATTCGGCCAGCGTGTCGATGATGGCCTGCTCCACGCCGCGCACGTAAGCGCCCACGTCGCGCTGCCACTCGCGCAGATCCAGAATCGGGTATCCCACCAGTTGGCCGGGACCGTGATACGTCACGTCCCCGCCCCGGTCGGTGGGATAAAACGCGATGCCCGCGCGCTCCAGCACCTCGCGCGAGGCCAGCAGGTTCTCCATGTGCCCGTTGCGGCCCATCGTGATCACGTGCGGGTGCTCCAGCAGCAGAAGCTGATCCGGAATGGCGCACGCCTGGCGCTCTTCCACCAGGCGCTGCTGAAGCTCGAACGCTTTGCCATAATCGATCCGGCCGAGTTGGCGAAGCGTGCACTTACGCATTGATCGCCAGGCCATAGACGGCGTTGAAGGCCTCTCCCACGGCTTCGTAAAGCGTCGGATGAGCGTGGATGGCCTGCATCATCGTCGGGACGGTGGCTTCCGCCTCCATGGCCGCCACGGCTTCCGCAATCAGCTCGTAGGCCTCCGGGCCGATGATGTGCACTCCCAGGATCTCGCCATACCGCTCGTCCGCCACTACCTTGACAAAGCCCTCGTGGTGGCCCAGGATGGTGGCCCGGCTGTCGCCCGCGAACGGGAACCGCCCCACGCGCACCGCGTATCCCTGAGCGCGCGCCTGGGCTTCGGTGAGACCCACGCTGCCAATCCCCGGTTCCGTGTACGTGCAGCCCGGAATGCGGTTGCGGTTGATGGGCACGGCCGGCTTCCCGGCGATGTGCGCCACCGCGATCATACCCTCGCGCGTGGCCACGTGCGCCAGTTGGGGCGTGCCCGCCACCACGTCCCCGATCGCGTATACGCCAGGCTCGGCGGTCTGCTGGTGCTCGTCCACGCGAATGAAACCGCGATCCAGCTCGATGCGCGTCTTCTCCAGGCCGATTCCATCGGTGTTGGGCTTGCGCCCCACCGCCACCAGAAGCTTCTCGGCTTCCAGTTCCTCGGCCTTCCCTTCCCTTGTGGTCAGGGTCAAACGCACGCCGTTTTCCGTTTTGCGGATGTTCCCGGCGCGCGCCCCGGCTTCCACGCGGATCTTCTGCTTGCGGAAATTGCGCTCCAGCTCCTTGGAAACGTCTTCATCCTCCACCGGCACGATGCGCGGCAGCATCTCGATCACCGTCACCTCCGTGCCGAAGCGCCGGAACATGGAGGCGAACTCCACCCCTACCGCGCCGGCGCCAATCACGATCAGGCTCTGGGGGACCGCCGTGAGATCCAGAATCTCGATGTTGGTGAGGATGCGCTCGGCGTCCGGCTCCAGGCCGGGAAGCATGCGCGCCTCCGAGCCCGTCGCGATTATGATGTTCCGCGCCTCTAGTGTCTGGATATCCGAATGCGTTTGCACCAGAACTTTGCCGCCGCCCTCGAGCGTGCCATAGCCCGCCACCCGCTCCACTTTGGCGCGCTTCAGCAGCATGGCCACTCCGTTCGAGTGCTTCGTAACGATGGCGTCCTTGCGCGCCTTCACCTTGGGGAAATCCAGGCGCGGATTCTCGCACGCGATGCCCTCGGCCTCCGCGTGCACGAAACGCTGCCACACCTCCGCGGTTTGCAGCAGCGACTTGGTGGGGATACAGCCCACCAGCAGGCACGTGCCCCCCAACCGGGGCTGTTTCTCCACTAATGCCGTCTTGAGTCCGTATTGTCCGGCGCGTATGGCCGCGGAGTAGCCGCCCGGGCCGCTCCCAATCACAATCAAATCGTAAGGCACTGGTTTTATTCTACATGGAGATAACTCGTTTTCACGCTCGTGCGTCTACCATGGAAGTATCGAGGTATGAACTGGCTGCTCGTTTTTGTGATGCTGGTCTCGGGGTGTGGATTCGCCCAGACGCGCCCCGCCCGGAAGAAGACAGCTCCACCCGCGCAGCCCGCCACCGAGTGGCCCATCCAGACGCTGGCCGTGGAAGGCAACCACATCTACACCGCCGAACAGGTTCTGGCCGTGGCGGGACTCAAAATCGGCCAAATGGCCGGTAAAACCGAGTTCGAAGCCGCCCGCGACCGCCTCGTGGCAACCGGCGCCTTCGAAACCGTGGGCTACAAGTTCGAACCCGGACCGAAAGGCTCCGGTTACGCCGCCAGCTTCCAGATCGTCGAGGTGCAGCCCGTTTACCCCGTCGAGTTCGAGGAACTGGGCGTTCCCGATTCCGATCTCCAGGCCTTGCTGCACTCTAAGGACCCGCTCTTCTCGATGGCCGCCATACCGGCCACCAAGCCCGTGCTCGATCGCTACGTAAGCTGGGTCGAGGAGTACCTGGCTTCCCAAGGCAAGCCGGAGACGGTCGCGGCGCGCGTAGTATCCACCGCCACGGACAAGTTCGCCATCCTCATACGCCCCGCACGCAACCGCCCCTCCGTGGCCCAGGTCACCTTCGAGGGCAACCAGGTAGTGCCGCAATCCGTGCTGCGCGCGGCCATCTCGGGCGTGGGGATCGGTTCGCTCTTCACTGAGGCGGGCTTCCGCGAGCTGCTCGATGCCGCTGTCCGCCCGGTCTACGAAGCTCGCGGCCGCCTGCGCGTGGCCTGGACCAAGATCCGCACCGAGGCCGCCCCGGATGTCCAGGGCCTGCATGTCTTCGTCACCGTGAATGAAGGCCAGAGCTACACCTTGGGAAAGGTGGCCATCCCCGGCGCCACGCCCCTTCCGCCCGCGCAACTGCTGCGAGCCGGCGATTTCAAATCCGGCGACGTGGCCAATTTCGACCGCATTAACGATGGCCTCGAGCGCATGCGCAAGACCCTGCGGCACGCCGGCTATCTGGAAGCTAAGGCCACCACCAAGCGCAACATCGACGACGCCAAGAAAACCGTGGACCTGACGGTAGCCATCGACCCCGGCCCGCTCTTCGCCATGGGCAAGCTGGAGATCAAGGGCCTCGACCTCGATGGCGAAGCCGAGATCAACCGCATCTGGACCCTCAAGGAAGGCAAGCCCTTCAACCCCGATTACCCCGATTTCTTCCTCGGCCGCGTGCGCGACGAAGGCCTGTTCGATAACCTGGGGGTCACCAAGGCCGACACCCAGATCGATCCCAAGACGCATGTGGTCAATGTCACGCTCAACTTTTCGGGGAGCCAACCCGGCCGCGGCGGTCCGGGCCGGCGCGGAGGCCGGGGCCGGGGGATGTAGCGACGCCATGCGATCCTGAGAGAGTATGCCGTTTGTTTTTTCCTTCGCGCCGGTCTTATTTTTCTTTCTAGGCGGCCAGATCTATTTCTTGCTGCGCGCCGGCCTCTTCATCGGCCGTAAGATCCCGAGGCGCGCCGCGCGGATGGCGGCGTGGGCTGCGCTCGCGGCGGTGTACACCGGCTGGTTTGCGCTCGGCGTGCACGCCGAAAGAGGTCATACCCCCACGCACCTGACCCTTTCCGAAGCCCTGATTTCGGCTCCGTTCCTGTGGTGGCTTTTCAGCTCGACGATAGCCTTCTTCGTGGTCGTACTAGTCTGGATCGTGAAGGCCATCGCCCGCGCCGTCGCGTGGCTGGCGCGCGTCCTGCGCCCCCGCCGCCAGGTGGCGCCCGCGGCCCTGACGGCTCCCTCGCGCCGGCACTTTCTCGAGCAGGCCGTGGTGGCCGCGCCCTTCGTGGCGGGCGCCTACGGGCTCTTCTACGGACGGCTAAACCTCGAGGTCAGCCATCCGCGCATCCGGCTGCCGCGCCTTCCCCAAGCCTTTTCCGGTTTCCGCATCGCGCAGCTCACCGATATCCACATCGGCCCCTTCATGAGCGAGCAGCAGATCCGCAAGTTTGTCGAAATCGCCAATGCCCAGAAGCCCGATCTCATCGCCATCACCGGCGATTACGTCACCTGGGACCCCTCCACGCAGCAGGCCGTGGTAGCCGCCCTCTCCGGCCTGAAGGCGCCGTTCGGCGTGTTCGGCTGCCTGGGAAATCACGAGGCCTGGTCCGGCACCGAAGATTCCATAACCCACCTCTTCGCGCTGGCGGGCATCCCGATCCTGCGCGGCGCGCGCCTGTCGATCTCCACCGGCGGCGAGCAGTTCAACCTGATGGGCGTGGATTACGGCGCGCGCCGCCCCATGATGGTGCCTCACAACAAGGCCTTCGTGCGCCAGTACCTGCACGGAGTCGAGCGGCTCATGGTTCCCGGCGCCACCAACATCCTGCTTAGCCACAATCCCGAGACCTTCGACCGCGCGGCCGAGCTGGGCATCGATTTCAGCCTGGCGGGCCATACCCACGGCGGCCAGTTGGCGCTCGAATTCATCAGCCCCGAGATCGCCCCCAGCCGCCTTATTACACCCTACGTGGCCGGCTGGTTCGGACTGCCCGGCGGCCAGCTCTACGTGAGCCGCGGCATCGGCACCATCGCCGCGCCCATGCGCGTCGGCGCGCCGCCGGAGATCCCGGTCTTCGAGCTGATCCGCGAAGCCGCCGGCTGATATCCAACCTTACCGTGCGTTAAAATCTGTACTCTGCGGCCGGCGCGGGCGGAATCGCCGGGACGGCCCCCCGGATGCCTTCAATCCGGTCTTCTCGAAGGCGGAATTCATGCCCGACGCGGTCCTCTCTATCCTTTCCATCGACGTTGCCAGCGCCGCCGGCCGCGCCCGCAGCGAACTCCTGCGCCAGTCGGGATTCGAGATCGTCGAAGCGGCCAACGCCCCTGAGGCCTTGCGCCTGGCATCCGAAACGCAGCCCGCGCTGGCCGTTCTCGCCATCGACGCGCCCGAAATCGACGGCCTGGATCTCTGCCGGAGGTTGAAGGCCGATCCCGCGACCGCCGCTATCCCCGTGCTGCACATCGCCGCCCCCGGCGATCCCTACCGGCACTACGCGGAATCGCTCGCCAGCGGTGCCCAGGCCTACTTGCAAGAGCCGGCCGCTGCGGCCGTCCTCGCCGGCGTCGCGGCGGCCTTGATCCGGACCCGCTCCGGCGGCGCCACTACTGCCGCCCGCGACATCACCGAACGCCAACAGGCCGAGGAGATTCTCCGCGCCGCCCAAGAGCGCAACCGGTTTTTGGCCGATCTGCTCGAGCGCGCCGACCAGCCTTTCGCCATCGGCTTCCCGGATGGCAGCCTCGGGTACCTCAACTCCGCCTTCGAGCGCCTCACCGGCTACAGCCGCGAGGAACTTCGCGGCATGGACTGGGTTGCAGCCCTGACCCCGCCCGAATGGAGGGAGGTCGAACGCGCCCATCTCGAAGAGCTTCACCGCACCCGCCACCCGGTCCGCTATGAGAAGGAGTACCTGCGCAAAGACGGCACGCGCGTGCCCATCGAGCTGCTGGTTCACCTTTCGAGCGACGATCGCGGACAGCCGCTCTACTATTCGTTCGTAACCGATCTCACCGCGCGCAAGCAGGCCGAACAAGCCCTGCGCGACAGCGAAGCCCAGTTTCGCACCCTCGCCGACGCCATCCCCCAGTTGTGCTGGATCGCGAATGCCGATGGCTGGAGGTTCTGGTACAACCAGCGCTGGTACGAATACACCGGCACGACGCCCGAGCAGATGGAGGGATCGGGCTGGCAGTCGGTGCACGATCCCGAGGCGCTGCCGCGCGTGCTGGAACGGTGGGAGGCATCGATTGCCACCGGGCAGCCGTTCGACATGGTCCTTCCCTTGCGAGGCGCCGATGGCTTGTTTCGCCCGTTCCTGACCCGCATGATGCCCGTACTCGGCCGCGACGGCAAGGTCGCCCGATGGTTCGGCACTAACACCGATATCGGCGAGCAGCGCCAGACCCAGGAGGCCCTGCGCCGGCAGGGCGAGTGGCTGCGCGTCACCCTCAGCAGCATCGGCGATGCGGTCTTAGCCACCGGCGCCGATGGCAGCATTACCTTCCTCAACCCGGTTGCCGCCGCTCTCACCGGCTGGAGCGAAGAGCAGGCCCTCGGCCGGCCCGCCCAGGACGTCTTCCAAACCATCAATGAAGAGACGCGCGAGAAGGCCGATGACATCGTCGCGCGCGTTCTCTGCGAAGCCCGCCACGTCACGCTGGCCAATCACACCGCATTGGTCGCCCGCGACAGCCGCGAGATCCCCATCGAGGATAGCGCCGCCCCCATCCTCGATGCCGCCGGCAACGTGATCGGAGCGGTGCTCGTGTTCCACGACGTCACCGGGAAGCGCCGCGCGCAGGAAGCCCTGCGGGCCAGCGAGGAGCGCTACCGCACCCTCTTCGAGACCATGACCGAAGGCTTCTCGCTCGACGAGATTATCTGCGACGCGTCTGGGAAACCATGCGATCTTCGCTACCTGGCGGTCAACCCCGCATTCGAGGTCCAAACTGGACTCAAGGCAGAGGACATCCTGGGACGGACCACCCTGGAGTTGTTCCCCCAATCCGAGCCCATCTGGTTCGAACGGTATGGCAAGGTGGCTCTGACCGGCGAACCGGCGCGCTTTGAGGAATGGTTCGGCGGCCTGGGGCGCTGGTTCGAGGTGTCCGCTTTTCAGACCGAACCCGGCCACTTCGGCGTGGTATTCACGGACATCACCGCGCGCAAGCGTGCCGAAGAGGAGCGCCAGCGCCTGGCCTCCGAGTTGGCTGACCGCGTCGGTGAGCTTCAAGCCGTGTTGGACGCCGCACCGGTCGCCATCTGGATCGCCCACGACCCGCAAGGTCTCCGGATTACCGGCAATGCCTACGCGGATGAGATCATTATGCAGGCCGCCCGGGGCGGCAACGTCTCGCATGGCGCGCCCGCGGGCGAAGCGGCCGTCTCCTATCAGGTCTTTCGCAATGGCGTTCTATTGCGCTCGGAGGAACTGCCCAATCAAGTCGCCGCCGCCACCGGCCAGCCGGTGAAAGAAGAAGTACTGGACATGGTCTTCCCCGATGGCCGCACGGTCCACCTGCTCATCGGCGCCGTGCCTTTGTTCGATTCCGCGGGACGCATGCGCGGCTCCATCGCGGCCGGCCTCGATGTGACGCGGCACAGGCTGGCCGAAGAGGCGCTCCGCGAAAGCGAAGCCGTTCTGCGCAGTTTCTTCGACAGCGCGGGCGTGCTCCGCGGATTCGTGGACCTGGTCGATGGTGTCATCACCCACGTCTCTTGCAACGCGGCCGCGGCCGAGATGTTTGGCGTCGATCGCAATTCCATCGCGGGCAAGACCGCTGAGCTGACCGGCGCTTCGGAGCATGTCGTGGCCTCCTGGATCGCTCTCTATGAGGAGAGCCGCGTCACCGGCCAGCCGGTCTCCATGGAATATTCCCGCCGGGACGCCGCCGGCCAGGAACGCTGGATGCACGCCACCGCCGCCTACCTGGGAACCGGACCTTCGGGACATCCCCGCTTCGCCTACACAATCCTCGATCTCACCGCCCGCAAGCGCGCCGAAGAAGCGCTGCGCGAAAGCGAGGAGCGCCTTCGCCTGGCCCAGGTCAGAGGCTCCGTCGGCGTCTGGGACTGGAACCGCCGGACGAACGCGCTCTATTTCACCCCCGAACTCGAACAGCTCTACGGCCTGGCGCCGGGGACCATCAAGACGTATGCGGATTGGCGCCGCCTGGCCCATCCCGACGACATCGCCGCGGTTGAGGCCGAGCGGGATGCGGCCATCGCCCAACACCAGCCGTTCGATCTGGCATTCCGGATTCTCCACGCCTCCGGTGAAATTCGCTGGCTCTCCGCCAAGGGCGGCGCGATTTACGACGATGCGGGCGAGGCCGTGCGGATCTTCGGGGTCAATATAGACATTACCGTCCGCAAGCTCGCCGAGGAGCGCGTTCGTCAGAGCGAGCTTCAATTGCGCAACCTGGGCGACAACCTCCCGCAAGGCGCAATCTACCAATACCGCGTCGATGCCGCCGGCCAGCACCACGTCGATTTCATCAGCGCCGGCATCGAGCGCCTCACCGGTGTGCCCGCGGCTGAGTTCATGCAAGATGTCATGGCGGTCTTCCGCCACATCGTGCCCGAAGACCGCGCCAGGCTCCAAGCCGCGATAGCGCTCTCGCGCGAGGGGTTGACCCGCTTTGAAATGGAAGTGCGGCACATCCATCGCCAGACCGGGGAACTGCGCTGGTCGCTGTTGCGCTCCACGCCTTCCCGGCTCCCCGACGGCTCTACCGTGTGGGATGGCATCGAACTCGACATTACCGAGCGGAAACGGGCCGAAGAAGCCTTGCGCGAAAGCGAGGAGCGTTTCCGCATCATGGCGGACGGTTGCCCGACCATGATCTGGGTGACCGGCGCCGGGGGTGAGCAGCGCTTTGTCAACCGGACCTACCTGGAATTCTTCGGAACCACGTTCGAGGACGTGCAAGGCAGCGGGTGGCGGCCCCTGGTTCACCCGGACGATGCGCCCGCATACCTGGAAGCGGTCCAGCGCGCCGTCCGGGAGCGCGCGCCGTTCCGGGCCGAAGCGCGCGTGCGGAGCGGGCAGGGCGAGTGGCGCTGGGTCGCATCGTACGCGGAGCCGCGCTGGTCCGCCGGCGGCGAGTTCCTGGGCCATGTCGGCATGACCTTGGACGTCACTGAAAGTAAGCAGGCCGAGGAGGCGCTGCGCCAGAGCGAGGAGCGTCACCGGCTTCTGGCGGATACGATGATGCAGGGCGTGGTTCACCAGGATGCCGATGGCCAGATCGTCGCCATGAATCCCGCGGCCGAGCGCATCCTCGGCAAGAGCCGCGAGGAATACCTGGGGAGCACGTCGGTTCGCGAGGAGAGCGGAACCATCCGCGAGGATGGTTCGTCATTTCCCGGTCTGGAACATCCGGCGATGGTTGCTCTGCGCACCGGGCTGCCCTTGCAAGGCGTGGTCATGGGTGTGTTTAACCCGCGGGAAGGCGCTTACCGCTGGATTAGCATCGCCGCGGTGCCGCTCGTTCGTCCGGGCGAGACCTCCGCCTTCCAGGTGTATACCGTATTTGAGGACATCACCGGGCGCAAGCAGGCGGAAGAGGCGGTCCGCAACAGCCGGAAGCAACTGCAGGATATCATCGACGGCTCGCCGGGAGTCATTTTCCTCAAAGACCTGGAAGGACGCTTCATCACAGCTAACCAGGCCTTTGAGCGGTTCCTGGGCGTGACCAGGGAGGAACTCAGGGGCAAAACCGACTACGACCTCATGACGCGGGACCGGGCGGAATACTATCGGGAGAACGACCGCAGAGTGGCGGAGACCGGCGAGCCGATACAGGTCGAAGAGGTGGCCGATTTGGCCGATGGCCGACAGCACGTCTTCCTCGCCAACAAATTCCCGCTCCGCGACGCCGGCGGGAAGATCTACGCGGTGTGCTCCATCTCGACCGACATTACGGAGATGAAACTGGCCGAAGCGCGCCTCCGCGACGCCCAGAAGCTCGAAAGCCTCGGCCTGCTGGCCGGCGGCGTGGCCCACGATTTCAATAACCTGCTGGTGGGCGTCATCGGAAACGCCAGCCTGGCCCAGGAGATGCTCGCGCCCGACGACCCGGTTGTCGAACTGATCGCCGGGGTCATCAAGACCGGCGAGCAGGCCGCTCACCTCACCCGCCAGATGCTGGCCTATTCCGGCAAAGGAAAATTTGTGGTGGAGGCGCTCGATCTTTCGGCGCTCCTCCCCGAGATCAGCGCTCTCGTGCGGCCCTCCATCTCCAAGAAGATCGCCCTGCACTTCGATCTGGCACCGGGCCTGCCGCCCATCGAAGCCGATCGCGGACAGGTCCAGCAGGTCTTCATGAACCTGGTCCTCAATGCCGCGGAAGCCATCGGCAGCCATGACGGCCTCATCTCGGTCCGCACCGGCGTTGAGGACGTCGATAAGCGCTATTCCCATCTCCACCCCGAGGCGGCGGAGCTGCGGCCCGGCCGCTACATTTTCCTGGAAGTCCGCGACACCGGCTGCGGCATGGACGAGGCCACCAGGGCCAAGATCTTCGATCCCTTCTTCTCCACCAAGTTCACCGGCCGGGGGCTAGGGCTGGCGGCCGTTTCCGGCATCTTGCGCGGCCACCATGGCGCCATCGTGGTGACCAGCGCGCCGGGCAAAGGCACTACCTTCACTGTGCTCTTCCCGGCGGGCGCGCGCGCGCCCCGTTCGAAAACCGCGCCGGGCGACGCCGCGCTGCGCGGCGCCGGAGTAATCCTGGTGGTGGATGACGAACCGCTCGTGCGGCAGATGGCTAAAACCGCCCTCGAGCGCCATGGCTACACGGTTCTGGTGGCGGAGAGCGGCCCCGTGGCCATCGACGTTTTCAGGAGATATCCCGGCCAGATTTCGCTGGTGGTCCTCGATTTGAGTATGCCCCAGATGAGCGGCGAGGAGACGCTCCCGGAACTGAATAAGATCCGACCGGGCGTGAAGGTGGTAGTATCGAGCGGTTACAGCGAGACCGAGGCGATGAGCATGTTCCAGGGCCAGAGGGTGGCGGGCTTCATTCAAAAGCCATACAATTCCAAAGGACTGGCGGAGAAGGTGAAGGTCTACCTTGGATAAGTTCTCGCCCAGTGCATCCCGGACCGGCCCCCCGCTCTGGCGGCGCATCGCCGTCGCCGTGCTGGCTGTCGCCATCGGCGCCGCGCTGCGGATGTGGCCCCTGGGGATGCTCGGCACGCGCGTTACCTTCATTACTTTCTATCCCGCCGTCATCGTCGCCGCCCTGTATGGGGGTTTGGAGGCCGGGCTGGGGGCGGCGGCTCTCAGCGCGTTCCTGGCCGATTACTTCTTAATGGAACCCGTCGGCAGCCTGACGATTCGCGACCCCGCCGACTGGATTGCCATGGCGGTTTTCCTCTTGAGCTGCGCGACGATCGCGTGGACCGCCGAGGCCCTGCGGCGCGCCCATGCGCGGGCGGACGAAGCAGAGGCGCAGGCCCGCCTGGCCGACGAAAGAAGAAGGGCCGACGAGGCCCTGCGGGAAGCCCACCAGCGCCTGAATCTCCACGTGGATCACTCGCCGTTGGCCGTGGTGGAATGGGACGGCGGCTTTCACATCACCCGCTGGGCGGGCGAGGCCGAACACGTGTTCGGTTGGACCGCCGCAGAGGTCCTGGGAAAGCGCATCGACGAGCTGCCCTGGGTCTATGAGGAGGATCTCCCCTCCGTCAGCGCAGTGATGGAGGATATAATCTCGGGCAAGCGCCCCAGCAATATCAACAAGAATCGCAATGTCCGCAAGGATGGCGCGGTGATTCACTGCGAGTGGTACAACACCTCCATCCGGGATTCTGCCGGGAACCTGGTATCTGTCTTCTCCCAGGTGCTGGACGTGACCGAGCGAAACCGGCTGATCGAGGAGCTGGCCCGCTACGAGCTGCTCTCCCAGAACATCCGCGACATCGTCTTGTACGTGCGGCGCGAGGATGGCCGCATCCTCGAGGCCAATGCCGCCGCGGCCGCCGCCTACGGCTATACGCGTGAAGAGCTGAAGCGGCTGACGCTCCAGGATCTGCGCGCGCCCGGAACGGAGGCGCCGGCCGCGGACCGGATGGCGGCGCTCGATGCCCACAGCCTGCTCTTCGAAACCGCTCACCGGCGCAAGGATGGCGCCGCCTTCCCGGTGGAAGTCAGCTCGCAAGCTGCCACCATCGGCGGCGCGCCTACGCTGATCCAAGTGGTTCGGGACATCACCGAACGCCGTGAGATTGAAGACGCCCTGCGCGAAAACGAGGAGCGCCTGCGGCTCTTCGTCGAGTATGCTCCCGCGGCCGTAGCCATGTTCGACCGGGAGATGCGCTACCTGGTGGCCAGCCGCAAGTGGGTGGAGGCTCACCGGTTGAGCGAGGTGTACATCCTGGGCCGCTGCCATTACGACGTTTTTCCGGAAATCCCGGAGCACTGGAAAGAGCGGCACCGGCGCTGCCTCGCCGGAGCGGTGGAGCGGTGCGACGAAGAAGCCTTCCCCCGCGCCGATGGGAGCCTGGACTGGGTGCGCTGGGAGAACCATCCCTGGCGCAACGCCCAGGGTGAGATCGGCGGAATTATCATCTTCAGCGAAGTGATCACCGACCGCAAACGCGACGAGCAGGCGCTCCGCGAAAGCGAAGCCCGCTGGCGCGCGCTGCTCGAATCGGCGCCGCAGGGGATCATCGCCAGCGATGAGGGGGGCCGCATCGTCGTCGTCAACGCCCGGACGGAAGAAGTGTTCGGCTACGGCCGGGACGAGTTGGTGGGCCAGCCTCTGGAGATCCTGCTGCCGGAGCGCTTCCGCGAGGCGCACGCCGCGCACATGCGGGAATACTTCGCCCACCCGAGCACCCGGCCTATGGCGCTCGGGCTGGAGCTGTTCGGCCGCAGGAAGGACGCCGCCGAGTTTCCAATGGAGGTTAGCCTCAGCTTTGTGGAGCAGGGCGGCACGCCACTGGCACTGGCTCTGATGACCGACATAACCGAGCGCAAGCAGGCCGAGGAGCGGCTGCGGCAAACTCAGAAACTCGAAAGCCTCGGATTGTTGGCGGGCGGCGTGGCCCATGACTTCAACAACCTGCTGGTCGGCGTGATCGGCAACGCCAGCCTCGCCCAGGAACTGCTTCCGCCCGGCAACCCCGCCGCCGAGCTGCTGGATGCGGTCATCAAGACCGGCGAACAGGCCGCCCACCTGACCCGTCAGATGCTGGCCTATTCCGGCAAGGGCAGGTTCGTCGTGGAAGCGCTCGATCTTTCGGCGCTCATCCCCGAAATCGGCGGCCTCGTGCGGCCGTCCATCTCCAAGAAGATCGCGCTGCATTTCGACCTGGAAGAAGATCTGCCGCCTATCGAAGCCGATCGCGGGCAGATTCAGCAGGTCTTCATGAACCTGGTGCTGAATGCGGCGGAAGCCATCGGCAGCCGTGACGGCCTGATCTCCGTCCGGACCGGCGTCCAGAACGTGGACGATGCCTACGTTCGGCTCCATCCGGAGGCGGCCGAGTTGAAACGGGGTGAATACGTCCTTCTTGAGGTTCGCGACACCGGCTGCGGCATGAGCGACGCCACCAGGGCTAAGATCTTCGATCCTTTCTTCTCCACGAAGTTCACTGGGCGAGGGCTGGGCCTGGCCGCCGTTGCCGGCATTGTGCGCGGCCACAAGGGCGCCATCTCGGTGACCAGCGTACCGGGCCAGGGCAGTTGTTTCACGGTCCTGTTCCCGGCGGCGGCCCGTCGGGGCAAGGAGGCCGACTCCCCGGTCGCCAACACGGCGCTCCGCGGCGCCGGAGTGGTTCTGGTGGTGGACGATGAACCGCTGGTGCGAGGGATGGCGCAAAGGTCCCTCGAGCTCCACGGATACGCAGTCCTGGTAGCGGAGAACGGCCGCGCGGCGATCGACCTGTTCAAGAGATATCCCGGCGAGATCGCCCTGGTGGTCCTCGATCTCAGCATGCCGGATCTCAGCGGCGAAGAGACGCTCCCCGAACTCAGGAGGATCCGCCCGGGAGTCAAGGTGGTGGTGTCGAGCGGCTACAGCGAGGCCGAAGCCATGACCATGTTTCAGGGCCAGCCGGTGGCCGGCTTCCTCCAGAAGCCCTACACCTCCACCAGGCTTGCCGAGAAGGTGAAAGTTTACGTAGGATAACCCGCCCGCCGTCTGAAACCGGCTAATAAACTCCGCAGTCCAGCCGAAAAGACTCTCGGAGATTCCAGTGACAATTTGGCGGGCCGTAGCCCTGTTCCTGCTGTGTTTGCAGGCGGCCGGGGCGCAAGGTCCTATCCGTCTGAAAGCTCGCGAAATCGATCCGCGCGCGCCCGTTTCCACGGCGCCGCAAGGCGCCAGTGCGCGCGGCTTCGGGCATTATATCGTGCAGTTTCGTTCCTATCCGGGGCCGGAGCTCCGCCGGGAACTGGCGCGGCGGCGCATACGCGTGTTGTCCTACGTTCCGGAATCCGCCCTGATGGTCTCGGGCGATGCGCCGCTGGATCTCGCCGGGCTCGGCGTCACCTGGCTGGGCCGCCTGGCGGCGTCCGATAAGCTGAGCCCCGCGCTCGAAACCGAGCCGGCCGGCGCGTACCTGGTTATCTTCCATCCCGATGCGGATATGCAGGAGGCGCGCGCTATGGTGCGCCGGCGCGGCTTCGAGGTGCTCGAAAACGGCAATCTCTCCCCCGACCGGCTGCTGGTAACCGGGGTGCGCGAACGTTTGGCGGAACTGGCGGCCCGCGACCCGGTGGCCTACATCATGCCCGCCACCGTGGAACTCGCCACGCGCCGCCAGGTGCTGTGGTGCCCCGGCCCGATCACCGAGGCCGGGCCGGTCGCCGAGTACGCCCTGGCGGGAAGCGGGTGGTCCAAGGACGCCACGGGCAAGGTGGCGCTCCAATACTATTTCAATTCGCTCACCACCCAGATCTCCGCGAACACCGCGCGCGGCGAGATCGAGCGGGCTTTTCAAACCTGGGCGAGCTACGTGAACGTGACCTTCGCGCCGGCGGCTTCGAGCGGGCAGCCGCGCAGCATCGACATTCTATTCGCCAGCGGAGCGCACGGCGATGCGTACCCCTTCGACGGCCCTGGAGGCGTGCTGGCCCACACGTTTTATCCCGTGCCGCAAAACTCCGAAACGATCGCGGGGGATATGCACTTCGACGCCTCCGAGAGCTGGGGGGTGGGCACCGGCGTGGATCTGTTCTCGGTGGCGCTGCATGAAGCCGGCCACGCGCTGGGACTGGCTCATTCCAGCCTGCCAGGCGCAGTGATGTACCCCTACTACTCGCCGGCTACGGGCCTGACCGCCGATGACATCGCGGGCGCGCTGGCGCTATACCCCCCGGCCGGCTCGACCCCGGCTCAGCCCACGACGCCAACTCAACCCACGCAGCCGCAGCCAACTCAGCCCACGACGCCCACGCCCACGCCGCCATCCGGCACCGACACCACGCCGCCATCCTTGCAGATTCTGGTGCCTTCGCTGACGATTGTGTCAACTTCGTCGGCGTCCATCGCGGTGAGCGGCACGGCCAGCGACAACGTGGGCGTGACGCGGGTCACCTGGTCCACCTCGAACGGGGACGCCGGCACGGCGGCTGGAACTACGAGCTGGTCGGCCACGGTTCCGCTCCTGGTGGGCAGCACTACCGTGACCGTCCGGGCGTTCGACGCGGCCGGCAACTCGGGATGGCGGGCCTTCACGGCCGTTAGGCACTGAGCGGCGCGCGAGAGCCCTGTTGGGATTGTCGCTGAGCCGTGATGAACTTCCAGCTTTCCACAGAACCGTTGAAAACTCTGTGGAAATCCAGCTCCGCTCACGCCCAAACCACCATTCCCGTAACGCCTTTGTCACACCTTGCACACCAATTCAGCATTTACTGAATGAGCACCTTCTCGCAGGGCACTCCCCGCTTGCACATCTCGCAGTGGGCCGCATCGGCGTAATAGCTGGCCTCCAGTTTGACCAGGTAATAAAGCGGCAGGGAGCCGAAATCGCGCGTGTCCGGAGTGGGCTGATAGACCACCACGGCCAGCCCCACTACCGTGGCGCCGTGCTTCTCCAGGAGTTCCTTGAGCTCCGCGATCCTGCCCCCGCTGCGCAGGATGTCATCCACCAGCACCACCTGCTCGCCCGGATGCGGCTTCACAAACTGGCGAAAGCGCAACGGTTCGCCCTCGCACTCCCGTTCGGCCCAGTAGACCTGGTGCGCGCGCATCGCCTCGCACACGCCGTAAGCCACTGGCAGCCCTCCCGTCATCGGCGTGACGATGGAAAGCTCGGGCACGATCGCGCGGATCTCCGGGTTGGCGCGCAGCAGCCGGCTCACGCCCACCGAGAGCATGCGCTGGTATTGGTAGTAGCGCAGGGCCAGCGGAACCTGCAGGAATTCGTTCGAGTGCAAGCCCGAGGAATATTCGAAATGACCGTCGCGCAGCGCGCTGGTGTCGCGCAGAATCTCCAGAACCTCGTTTTGCGTTGGAATCAGGTGCATCTGTCCCGCCTTTAATTAGCCCCGCGTCCCGTCAGCACGCGGGGAATGGTCCGCAATAGGATCTTCCAATCGAGTGCCAGAGACCAGGTATCGATGTACTTCATGTCCATTTTCATCCAGGTCTCGAAATCCACGTTGTCGCGCCCCGAGATGGCCCACAGGCAGGTCAGCCCCGGCCGCATGCGCAGCCGGCGCCGCTGCCAGCGCTTATACCGGTCCACCTCGTCCGGCACTGCCGGCCGCGGCCCCACCAGCGACATGTCCCCCCTCAGCACGTTCCACAACTGCGGCCACTCGTCGATCGAGAACTTGCGCAGATAGCGGCCGATCGGCGTCAGCCGCGGGTCGTCGCGGATCTTGAACGCCGTCTGGCGCTCGTTCAGGTGCGCCACCGCGGCCTTCATTTCCTCGGCGTTCTCGCACATCGAGCGGAACTTGTAGAACAGGAACCGGCGCCCGTTAAGCCCGCAGCGCACCTGCCGGAAGACAACCGGCCCGGACGAGGTCAGCCGGATCGCCAGCGCGATGATTCCCATGCACGGCGCCAGCACCACCAGCCCCGCCGCGGCGCCGAGGATATCCGCGGTGCGCTTTACCAGCAGGCGCAATTCGTCGTAAGGGGCCGCCGAAAAGGTCAGCAGCGGAGTGCCTCCGAACCGGTCCAGCGATACCGTGCTATTGACGTGCGGGAAGAAATCCACAGCCACGCGCGTGCGCACGCCCTCTTCGTCGCACATCAGGAAGACCTCTTCGAGCTCCGCCAGCCTCTCGCTGCCCACCGCGAAGACCACCTCGTCCACCACGTTGCGCCGCAAAATGGAGGGCAGCTCGGCCACCGGCCACACGCGGTAGAGGGCCTCCAGGGCGATCTCCGCGGGCGCCCCTCCCGTTTCGCTCAGAAAACCGCGCAGCCGCACGCCGTACTCCGCCGATTGCTCGAGCTCGCGCGCCAGCCGCATGGCCCGTTCGCCGGTCCCCACCACCATCACGTAGTGCGGCGCGGCGAACTCCCGGCGGATCACCCCCACCATGCGCCCGGCGGTCAGCCGGAAAAGCAGCAGCAGCACCCAGGCGTACACGGAAAACAGCAGCAGAAAAGGCCGGCTCAGGTCCAGGCGCAGCGCGTATTCCATCAGCACCACGGCCAGCGCGCCATAGCCGCATTGCCGCATCGCGTCGCGCAGGATGACAGTGGGATGGCCGGAATCCAGCTTGTCGTAGACTTCCAGCCAGAGAGCGATCGCCACCCAGGCCGCCAGCGACATACCCAGCACCAGGGCCTTGCGCTCCGCGCTCATGTAAAAGGCCCGCTCCAAATGCAGGAGAGTGCGTGTCCGGTAGGCCGCCTCGAACGCCAGACTGATTAAGAAAATGTCCGATAGCCCAAAGAAAACACGGGCCTTACGCTGCCGACTGTACATCCGGAACTCAGCATAGCACGGGTGCGAGCGCTCAGCGCGCGTCCGAGATCGAAACCTGCACGCGAAGATAGAGGTTGCCGATCCCGAACATATCGAGCGGCGCCTCCAGAACCGTCCCGGATCGGACCCGCGGTGGCACGCGCACCCGCAAAGTGCGCTGCTCTTCCACCAGCCCCGACGCGGCGCATTCCATGCAACGGAACGGGAAGACCTGGCCCCTCCCGCCGCACGCCGGACAGGCGCCGAAAACCGGCACGCCCACCGGCACCGTGCACCCGTAAAACGCCTCCGCGGGCGAGAGCGCCACGTCCAGCGTCAGGCTTTCCGCGTGCTCGGCTTTGGGCACGTTCCAGCCCGTGAAGTTGCGGAAATAGCGCTCGCGGAAGGCATCGAAGGAGGGCCGTGTCTGTTCGGGCCGGCCGAAAAGCGAGATCGGCTCGGGCGCGATCGGCCATCGTAGCGGCTGGCGGTGAACCGGAATCTCCATCCCGTGTTCCAGTTCGCCGAACTCGCGGTCGTGCGCGCGCCGCCGGCCCGAATCCGAGAGAACCTCGTACGCTTCGTCGATCTGCTGAAATCGGTTCGTGCCAGCCGACCCGGTGATATTCGGGTGCATGCGCCTGGCAAGCTCGTGATAGGCTGCTCGGATGCCCGCCGCCGATTCGCCGCGGGGAACACCCAGGACGACGTAATAATTCTTCGCCGGCATGGGGAGGATCTCCCGCTTGAATTATACAACTGATCCGAAGATTATAATCTGCAACTCACAGACGCAACTCACAGGATTAAAAGGAGAGTGGCTAGTGTATACTCGACTGTGCTCGGGAGGAATTGAAATGAGTCGCCTCATGATTGCTCCTGCGTTGATCCTGATCGTTGCCGCGGGAGCTGCCATACTGAACTTCACATTTACCGTGACGAGCGCCTCCGTCACCGCATCGGAGACCAGCGTGTCCGTTTCCGGGCCTGCCACGCTGACGCTGAGCGGCGTTTCGCCCGACACCGGAACCTTCAGCGCGAGCGGTTCGCTCGCCAATATCAGCGGAGGCAACGTGACCGTTCCGTTTACGGCCACGCTGGGCCACGGCACGATCACCGGCACCGTAACCTTCCCGGAGACATCGCTGGTAAGTCCCGGTCCGGCCAGCAGCTCGACCACGATCACGGGCGGAACCGACAGGTATGCCGGCTCTACCAGCTCGACCGTACCGGGGTCAGGGCTTACGGGCCCCCTGCTTTCCGGCGGGACGCTCAGCTTCTCGGTTTCCGGCACGGCTGATACACGGAGCTTCACGTTTACGGTGACGAATGCCGCCTTCACGATATCGGGGACTACCGTGTTTTCCGGGCCTGCCACCCTGGCGCTGGCCGGCAGTTCGCCCGATACGGGCACGTTCAGCGCGAGCGGTTCGCTCACCAATATCAGCGGAGGCAACGTGACCGTTCCGTTCACGGTGACGCTGGTCCACGGCACCGTCACCGGCACCGTGACCTTCCCGGAGACCGTGCTGGTCAATTCCGGTCCGTTCAGCGCCTCGGCCACGATCACGGGCGGAACCAGCAGCTATGCCGGCTATACCAGCACGACCTTAACGGCGTCAGGCACGGTTACGGGATCCGTGCTTTCCGGTGGGACGATCAGCTTCACGACTTCCGGCACGGTCAATACCGGCGGCCCGATTCCGCCCAGCATCACCGATATCGAGAACAACTCCAGCTCGATTCCCGCCGGATTCCCCAATTCTGGCATTGGACCGAGCTCGATTTTCGTGATTCACGGCGACGGTATGGCGTCGGCCACCACCGTCACCGCGCTGCAAGACAGCACCAAGGCCCCTCTGCCGACCACTGGAGGGGCTCAACGGCGCCGTCGTAACCGTCAATGCCGGCGGCAAGACGTACACGCCGGGACTTTATTACGCGATCGCCACGCAAATCGCCGGCGTCATGCCCGCCGCGGTCCCGCCCGGTCCGGCGACGGTGACAGTCAGTTATAACGGTCAAACCAGCGCCGCCTATAGCTTCACCGTTGTTCCCGCCGCCTTCGGCATCGACGTGTACAACGGAAATTACGCGGTCTTGCAGGATTCGGTCACGGGCGCGGTCATCACGCCCACCAACTCCGCCCAGGCGGGGGAAGCGATTACCATCTGGGGCACCGCGATCGGCTCCGATCCGAACGATAGCGACGTTTCCTATAGCAACCCACCGCACGCGATCCCTACGCAGGCGCAGGTATATATCGGCAATGTTGCAGTTCCGCAGTCGAACATTCTTTATGTGGGGTCGTTCGGATACCCGGGAGTGAACGGCGTGATCTTCACGGTGCCGTCGAACATTCCGGCGGCGTGCTTCAATTCGGTCGCGGTGGTGACCACGATAAGCGGCGTCAGCACGGTCGGCAATGTGGCGGTGGGATCGTTTATGCCCAGCGGCGGAGTGTGCCAGGACGCCTACACCGGTCTCGACGGCAATACGATTTCGACCCTCACGCAACAAACGAACGTAAGGACCGGAAGCTTGTTTGTGTTTCAAGAAACGTCGCCGGGCGCCAGCGGCGCTCCCTCTACGCTCAACGCGGCCAGCGGCCTGTTCGAGCAGGTCACCGGGTCTACCTCGGTGGCTGGCAGCGGCGAGGTTTCGGTGGGAAGCTGCTCGCTGACTCAAACCCTCATCGCGAGCAACATCACGCCTCCCACGATTACGGCCCTGAATCCGGGGACGATCACCGTTACCCCGCCCGGCGGCAGCGCGATCACCTTGCAATCCTTGCCGGCCATGGCGTACGAGTACGAGGCGCAGCTCCCTTCCGGGGCGATTTCGACTTCGGGAGGAACGTTTACTTTCAACGCGTCGGGCGGCTCGGGATCGAACGCGGTAGGGCCCTTCGGCACGACGGTTAGCTTCCCCAACCCGATCATTAGTTGGACCAACCAGAGCGCGGCGGCGATCGCTACGAGAAGCGCCGGGCTGACTTATACCTGGACGGACGGCGCGCCGGGCTCTTGGGTGATCGTGAGCGGCAGCTCGGCATCGTCGACGGCGAGCGGCGGCTACACTTGCATCTTTCCGCAGTCGGCTCTTACGGGCACCGTGCCGCCGTACATTTTGGCCGCCCTGCCGGCAGGGTCGGGGACGTCGAGCCTGGAGAACTCCACTTCATTCACCTCGTTTACCGCCAGCGGCCTCGACTACGGCATCGCCTTCGGAAGCGTTTCGTTTTCGATCAACAGCACGTATCCGTAAGAAGATCTACCCTAAATCCTCCAGTGTGCACTTCGCCGGAAACCGCCGCCGCGCTCCTCCGCGCACTCGAATCCTCTCCCCCTTCAGTTCCGCGCCTGCACGGTCCTCAGCGCGCGCAACCCTTCTTGCGCCACCTCGGAATCCGAATCGTTGCTCAGCTTTTGCAGCTCCGGGATACTCGCTTTGTCCCCGCTGCGCGCCAGGACGCGCGCCAAGCCGATCTTCTCGTCCTTGGTGCCCGACTGCAGGGGCGCGTATAGCGAGCGCCGCACCGCCTCCTCGCGAGCCAGTTCCACCAGGAACGGATAGGCCTCGCCTTTGTAGGCCACCGAATTCAGATTGTCGATGAGGAATTGCAGCGGGCTGAACTCACTCACCTCGGTCTTGCCCAGCATCACCTCGGCGAAGGCCAGCGAAAGCCGCGGCTGCGGCTTGGTCTCATCCTGCCAGGCCTTTTCCAGCATGGGCAGGTCGGCCGGATTGCGCAGCCGCGCGTAACCCTCCGCCGCCGCCGCGCGGAGGCGGTCGTCCTTGTCGTTCAGGTACCGCGCGTAAATCGGCCGGCTCGTCTCGGAGGGCAGCATGGCGATGGCCTCCAGCGCCGCGCGCTTCACCTTGGCGTCCCGCGACCGGTTCAGCACATCGATCAGGTCCGGCAGAGACTCCTTGTTTTGCAGCAGGCCGGTGGTTTCCAGGGCCGCAATCTGCACCTTGGGGTCGAAATCGTGCAGCAGAAAACTGATTTGTGGCGCGGCCGATTGATCGCGGATCTTCTGCAGGGCGATGAGCGATTCGTAGATCACCTCGGCGTTCTTCGAGCGGGCCGCTTCCACCAGGTCCGCAACCGCCGCCTGGCCCCGCAGGATGCCGAGGGCCCGTGCCGCATTGGCCCGCGCGTCCATGTTCCCGGTGCCGCGCGCCAGCTTGCCCAGCGCCTCGACGACCTCCGGCCGCACCTGAACGTAAGGATCGATCACCTGATCATTGGTATCCGTGAAGCGCCCCTTGATGGTGCCTCCCACCCGCCGCAGGGAAGCGCCGATGCCGGTCTTCACGTATCCCGGCAAATAGAAATTCACCAGGCCGTCGGTGGCCATGATCTCGACTTCCGGGTCGTTATCCTGGGTGGCCAGAATGAGCGGCTCGAGGCTGCGCGCGGTTCCGATCTCGGTGATCTGCTTGACGGCTTCCAGGCGCACCGCGCGATCCGGGTCTTTCAGCAGCTCCTGCAATTTCGGTATGGCGGCCGGGCCGGCCTTGGCGGTCTCCCGAACGTCGCGCGGGCGCACGTCCTGCCCCGCCAAAGGCGCAATCGCGGCTGTAATCAGAAGGAATCCCGCAACGGAAAGGCGCATACTTTTACTCTAGCGCCGAAATTGCGGCGTGCGATTGGTTGCGCGCCGCGCGTTCGCGAGGCTACTGGCGCGCGCCGGCCGGCAAGGGCGCCAGCAGATCTTCTTTGCGCTTCACCAGCGTCGTGGTGTTATAGCTGGCTACCTCGAACCCGTGCCCGTGCGTGATGGCGTCGGTGGGGCAGGCCTCTACGCAATAGCCGCAGAAAATGCAGCGATTGTAATCGATGTTATAGACCTTGGCATAGCGTTCGCCGCCCGAGATGCGAACCGTCGCGGTGTTCTCCGCCGCCTCGATGTAGATGCAATCGGCGGGGCAGGCCGCCGCGCACAGGAAGCAGGCCACGCACTTTTCCATGCCGTTCTCGTCGCGCTCCAGCACGTGTACGCCACGGTACCGTTCCTCGAACTTGGGCGGTTCGTCGGGATAGTTCTCCGTCACCGTGGGAGACATCATCTCCCTAAAGGTGACGCCCATCCCTTTGGCGATCGCGGACGCCGCGCCGAAAATTTCATCGAGTCTGGCAGGCATGGATCTACTTCTATATTAGCTTGAAGCCGCATCTTTCTTGGCGCGGCTATACTCATTCTGGGATTCTAGAGATATGCCCTCGGATGCCGCGCGGCGGCGCGGCCGAATTCGTTTGCGTGGTATCGTCCAGGGCGTAGGATTTCGTCCCTTCGTGCACAATCTGGCGCATCGCCTCACCCTGGGCGGCTGGGTGTTGAATTCCTCGGCGGGCCTGGTGGCCGAAGTGGAAGGCGCGCCGGAGGCCGTCGAGGACTTTCTCCGGCTCGTCGTCGAGGAGGCGCCGCCGCTCGCCTGGATCCAGGAGAGCGAGATCTGCGAACTGCCGGTTCAGGGCGAGACGGCCTTCGAGATTCGGCCCAGCGTGGCCGAGACCGGCGAGTTCGCGCTGATCTCGCCGGATGTGGCGACGTGCGACGCCTGCCGCCGCGATTTCAGCGACCCCGCCAACCGGCGCTTCGGCTATGCCTTCACCAACTGCACCAACTGCGGGCCGCGCTATACCATCATCCGGGACATTCCCTACGACCGGCCCAACACCACCATGCGCCCGTTCCGCATGTGCGCCGCCTGCCAATCGGAGTACGACGATCCACGCGACCGGCGTTTTCATGCCCAGCCCAACGCTTGCCCGCGCTGCGGACCGGCACTTTCGGCGGAGATCGGCGAGGCGCAGCGGCGCCTGACAGCCGGGGAGATCCTGGCGATCAAGGGCTTGGGCGGTTTCCACCTGGCCTGCGATGCTCGCAACGAAGCCGCCGTGAGCCTGCTGCGCCGCCGCAAACGCCGCAGCGACAAGCCTTTTGCCCTGATGGCGCGCGACCTGGCGGCCGCGGAGGCCATCTGCGAGGTTTCCGGAGCCGATCGCGAAGCGCTCTCGGGATCGTGCCGGCCCATCGTGATCCTCCCCCGCCTCCCGGATTCGGACATTCCCGAAGCCGTGGCGCCGGGGAATCGCACGCTGGGCGTCATGCTGCCCTATACTCCGCTTCACCATCTGCTCTTCGAAGGAGCGCCCTATTCCGCGCTGGTGATGACCAGCGGCAACCTGAGCGAAGAACCCATCGTGGTCGAGAATGCCGAAGCCGGCAGCCGTCTGGCCGCGGTGGCCGACTGGTTCCTGTTGCACAATCGCGATATCTACATGCGCGCCGACGATTCGGTGGTGCGCACCTTCGAAGGCCGCCCGCGGGTGCTGCGCCGTTCGCGCGGCTATGTGCCCCGTGTCCTCGACTTGAGCCGCGCCGTCCCCGAGATGCTCGCCTGCGGGGCGGAGCTGAAAAACACCTTCTGTCTCACCAAGGGCCGCCACGCCATCCTCAGCCAGCACATCGGCGACATGGAGAATTACGAGACCCTGCTCTTCTTCGAGGAAACCCTGGCCAACCTGAAAAAGCTCTTCCGCGTGACCCCGAGGATGGTGGCCTACGATCTGCACCCTCTCTACCTGAGCACGAAATACGGTCTCGGCTTGGGACTACCGGCGGTGGGCGTGCAGCACCATCATGCACACATCGCCTCCTGCATGGCCGAGAACGGCCTCGAGGGCCAGACCATCGGCGTGGCATTCGACGGCACCGGCTATGGCACCGATGGCGCCATCTGGGGCGGCGAATTCCTGGTGGCCGATTATGGCGGATTCGAACGGCGCGCGCACCTGCGCTACATCCCGCTGGCCGGAGGGGATGCCGCCGTGCGCGAGCCGTGGCGCTGTGGCCTGGCCTACCTCATGGATGCGCTCGGCCCGGAGGCGCCCATCGAGGGCGTCCCCGAAGGCCGCAAGCGCGTGGTGCGCCGCATGATCGCCCAGGGCTTCAACACGGTTCCCACCTCATCGTGCGGGCGCCTGTTCGACGCCGTGGCCGCCATTATCGGGCTGCGGAGCGAAGTGAATTTCGAGGCGCAGGCGGCCATCGAGCTGGAGTCCATCGCGGAGGAGGGCGTCACGGAGCGCTATCCCTTCGAGATCTCGGGGGGCGATTGCCTGGAGCTCGATTTCCGCCCGGCCATCGAGCGCATCGCCCGCGAAGCCGAGGAGGACCATCCGCGGGAGACCATCTCGGCGAAATTCCACAACACCCTCGGAGAGGCCATTGTGGAAGTCTCGCGCCGCATCCGCAACGATTCCGGCCTCCAGCGGGTGTGCCTGAGCGGCGGGACGTTCCAGAACATGCGGCTGCTCACCCTGGCCGTGAACGGACTGCGGGGCGCGGGATTCGAGGTATTCCTGCATCGCGAGGTGCCCTGCAACGATGGCGGGATCGCCCTGGGGCAGGCGGCCATCGCGGCGGCGCATAGCCTGCTGGCCTGAAAGCCCTCCCGCCTCAGTCCGCCAGTGTCCAACTGGTGATCGCCGCGCTGCTGCCGTCGGAGTAGGTAATGGTTCCCGTACCCGAGTGATCGACCGCGGCGGTGGCGAGCGTTACGCCAGTACTCACTCGGGTGATCGTCATGCTCAGTTTGAGGGTCGTCTTACCGATGAGTTCGCGGTTGAGGAGGGCCGGGCTGCCGAGGTTCGGGCGTCTTTATCGCGTTTAACCGCTCAAAGCGGAAATGCCGGCTCAGTTTTTCCCCACTTCCAGCCCGTATTCGCGGAGCAACTCCCCGTGGGCGGCCGAAACGCGCACGAAGTAAACTCCGGGGGCCATCGCGGGAACCGCCGCGCGCGCTGTGCGGCCGTTGGGCGCGGTTCCCCGCCACACGCTGCGCCGGCCACTGTCGATCATCTCCAGGCGGAAGGCCCCAGGGTCCTCCGGCAACCCCTCCAGATCCAGCACCAGCAGCAAGGCCCGGCCGGCCGGCGCGTGCGCTTCGAGGACGCCTCGATTGGCCGCCAGAACCACCGCCACAACTGGCTCCGGGCCGTTTAGCCGGCCGGCGCGTACGGCGAGCCAGACCAGCACCACCGACGCCGCCGCAACCGCCATAACGGGAAGGAACCAGCGGGACCTCCGCCCCGGCCGTGCCGGTTTCAAGCCGCGGGCCGCCGCCTTTATGGCCGAAACATAGGCATCGCTTTCGGCCAGACGGCCCCGGCAGAGTTCGCAAACCAGTATATGTTCCTCAAAACAAGCCACTTCCTCTTCGGGCAGGACTCCTCTCGAATACGCTTCAATCCGCTCCTCATCAGGGTGGCTCCCTGGCTCAGGTCGCATGGCCTGTACTCGCATGGTTTTCATGCTAGTCGCCCGCGGGATGGAAAATTCTCACTTCTTTTTATTTAGGGACCGAATATATGGAATCTTACAAAAAAGAAACCCGCTGCGCTGAGCCAGCCTGGCCCTTCCTAATTCGGCGAAGCGCGCCTTGGCCCGCGATTTGATCAGCCGGAACTGCGTTCCGGTCAGGCTCAGATCGTGGCAGATCTGGCTGGCGGGCTGCTCCTGGAGGTAAAACCGGACCAGCACTTCCCGGTCGCGTTTGGGAATGCTCTTCAGAATCCGCATGGCCAATTCAGTGTTCTGGACCGAAATGGCCTGGCTTTCCGGGCTGGGATAGTGGTCGCAGAGCGTGGAATCCGGCCCCAGCTCCGTATGGCTGCGGCGGGCCTGCACGGCGTTTTCAATGTGCGCCGCCACCTGCCTGCGGATGATCGTGCGCATGTATCCCATCAGCCGTTCGGGCTCGCGAAGATCGCCGTTGCGGATAGACTGGGTGATGATCAGGAAAATGTCGTGAATCCGGTCGTCCAGGTCCTGGGGCCCCAGTTGCCGGCACAGGTGAAAGCGGATGCCCCTGGAGAATACGGCATAGAGTTCTTCCATTCCGGACGGATCGCCGGCCCGGATCCGCTCCACCAGGGAGCACACATCGAGGGTATCGCTCGCGCCGCTTTCCGGATACATCGATGGTTGCGCCATCATCCCCTTACTCGCTGCCCACCACGAAATACGCCGCCCAATAGCGCGGGCGCGCGCGCCAGCCCCCTGCGCGTAGCATCGCCACCTGGGCCCGGCGCAGGGCTTCCCCGGGAGTGAACGAGCGCTGAGGCCCCAGGCTGCGATAGAAGATGTCGAACAGCGGTCCGCTGTCATCCGGCATCGGCCACTGGCTGGCGACCACGGCACGGGCCCCCGCCGTAAGCCAGGCGCGCGTCAATCCCATCAGGCCCGTCCCCGGCAAAACATCTCCCGTGGACGAATGGCAGCCGCTCAATACCACCACGCCGGCATCCACATTCCAACCCGCGATCTGTTCGGGCGCCACCAACTCCGGCTCTCCCCCATCTCGCAGGCTCAAAGCGATCAGCCCGGAATGGTGGCCATCTTTGGCTTCCAGTATATGAGTGGCGAAATGCACCACGGCGGGCTTGCGGATAAGCTGATCGGCCAGGTTTCGGACGGATGCCGCGCGGCCTTCGAGCAGGGTCCGTTCGCCCGCCCACGCCTGCGCCGAGCGGTCCAGCTCGGCGCCACTCGCCACCAGCCGCGGCAGCACCAGCGGCTGCGCCGGGGCGCGATGCGCCCACCCGGTCCAGGAATCCAGCCGGCCCGGCTTGCCCAAACGCTGATCCGCGGAATTGTAGATCGGGTCTCCCACTCCCACGAAGAGGCGGGAGGTCCAGGCTGCCGGCCGGCGCCCCACCGATTCCAGCCAGAAGCCCGCCCCCGGGATCGCAATGGTGGCGTGACCCTCGGCCAGATATGCCGTTCGCGGACCGGTCCGCTCCACCAGCGCGGCCAGGGGTATGTCGAACAGCGTCTCATCGAGCGCCAACAGCCAGCGTTTCTTGGCCCGAAACTGCGGGGCGAGCGGCCCAAACAGCGTGGCGTACAAACGCGCTCCGGCCGCCACAGCCCCACCCGAATCGCCGCCAATGGCAGCCAATTCTGCTTGGATTTGCCTCTGGATCTCCCGGCGTGGAGGCAGAGCGTAAAGCGCCAGGCCCTCCCGGTCCAACGCCCAAAGCCAGGAAGCGGAACCCCCCACGGCGAAGCTAAATAGAGCGCTATCCTCGTCCAGCGCGGCCCGCACCCGATCGAACAGTTGGCCGGCCGGAGGCAGCGATTGTTCGCCGGACTCGCTCTCCATGCCATCCACCTCGACGCGCGCCGCGGCGACGCGATCCCGGTTCGCCGCATTCTCCTCCCGCAACGCCGCCAGCTCCGCGGCCTGCAAGCGGGCCACCGCCTCCCAGTAAGCCGGAGGCCGACTCCCCGGCGGCAAGCGGCGGCGCCGCGCCAGGGCCCGCAGGCTGCTGGCGCGGCTCTCCTCTACCGCTTCGAAGGTCTCGCGGATGAGCGCGGGGTCGCGAGTCTCGAGATACAGCCGGTTGCCGGCTTGAATCAGAGTGTTATGGATATCGTCGAGAATGCCCTCGCTGCCGATGCGCGTGAGGTCGCTGGGCGGCTCCGCGCGCCAGCTTCGCGCCAGACGGACGGCAATCCGGGCATCCCGCAGGGATTCGCGCAAACGGCCCTCGGCCAGGCGCACCCGGCTGCGGGCGGCATACATCTCCCGGAGCGGCTGCACGCCCTGGCGCTCCACCCCCAGTTTCACGGCCAGATCGAGTAACACGGAAGCCGATTTCAGGTCGCCCTGCTCCAGGCGCAGCCGGCCCAGGTTCCAGTAGGAAACATCCAGCGCCAGGTGATTCAGCTTACGAATGCGGTAGGCCTCCAGCAGGGGGCGCTCAGCACCCCGAAAGTCAGCCCGGCGAAGGAGGTCCTCGCCCAACCGGTTCCAGCCTAGCGCGCAGACCTCCTGGTCGCCCGCCCGGTCGGCGTCGTCGATGCCCCGGCGGAACATCTCGAATCCTTCGGAGATATTGCCTTGGCGGACCCCCAGGCTGCCCATCTGAATCTCCAGCCGGGGTAAGACCGCGCGGTCCCCGTCCTTCAGTCGTGCCAGGGATCCCTGGAGCCAGACCACGGCGGATTCCAAATCTCCCATTTCGGCATACAAGGAGGCAATGTCGGCATCCAGCGTGGCGAGCAGCGCGGTGTCCCCGGCCAGCCCGGCCACGCGGCGCGCCTCTCTAAAGGAGCTCAGGGCGGCAGCATATTGGCACAGCGCGTGTTGGCAGGCGCCGATATCGAGAAAAGCCCATCCCAGAAAATAGTATTCCCGCTCGCGCTCCGCCAATTGCCGGACAAATTCAAACGATTTTTGGGCCTCCAGGTAATGGCCGGAATAGAATAATTCCCCGCCTTTTCGGAGCACGTCCCGGAGTTGCACGCGGCGCGCGGCAACCTCCCACGAGACCGGCGGGAATGGCGTGCGGCGCTGCGGAACGGGTGGTTGCACCGTGCCGGCCAGCGGGATCATGAGCAGGAAACAGCTCAGTATCGCGGCGGTTCTCACGAACTAGCTCCATTCGCAATCTGAGAAATGAAAAATGTTGGTGCGTCCAAGGGGGTATTCCTCTCATTTGAAATACCCCCAAAGGATTCTAACAGTTTTCCACTTGGGAACTACCCCCGCATAGGAGGTTAATTCAAATGCGCGCCTGTGGGCGGCGCGTCTGTTTCCTTCAGAAACAGCTTACAACCACAGCGCTGGACCAACGATAATGATCGGATCTCCAGACATGTTTTTGCTGTTTGGTGGACCACGAGACTACCTGTCCACCTCTGCCCTCACGATAGATCCAGGGCCGGCCCAATCCGGCGGCATGGCCGTGCCAAGTGATTGAGGTGAATCGATATGTATTTGTATTTGGGGAGTGACCGGTATCCCGGCCCTGCGATATTTACGGCAAAAGGTTGCCGCGGGGACACGGACTTGCCGCGCGGCCGGGATTCAAATAGCTGATTTCAAGTGTTTTGGAAACGGCCTGCCGGATGCAATATGCGGTTGCGATGCTGGACCCGGTAGCCGGGCAGTTGGAAAAATACATGGATCTGCTGAGCGCCCGCCAGCGCCTGGTGGCTGGAAATATCGCTAACGCGGACACTCCCGGCTACCACGCGCTGGACATTGATTTTCAAAGTGAATTTCAAGATGCGGCATCCGGCCCGCCGTACGTCCTGGAGGTCTCCGGTCTGGTTGTGAAAAACGACGGCAATAATGTCAGTCTCGACCGGGAGGCGCGCTTGTTGGCCGAGAACGCGCTGCGCTTTCAAGTGGCTTCGGCGCTACTCCATTCGGAAATTCAAAACGTGCAGTCCGCGATTAAGGAAGGCGCGTCATGAGCCTGTTTTCGGTGCTCTCGATCGGCGCCTCCGGCATGGCGGCCGAGCGCCAGCGCGCCGAAATCCTGGTGGAGAACATGGCTAATGCCGAGACTACGCGGACTCCCGAGGGCGGTCCCTACCGGCGCAAGGACGTGGTGTTTGAAAGCTCGCCCGTCGCTTCGCCCTTCTCGTCGGTCTTCGATGCTCAGGTGGACGCCGTGGGCGGGGTGACAGTGGCCGGTGTGGTAGTGGACCAGAGCGATCCCGAGCGGAGGTACATACCCGGTCACCCGGATGCAGATGCCGGCGGATACGTCGCCTTTCCGCGCAGCAACCCGGCCGAAGACATGGTGGACCTGATGAGCGCTTCCCGCGGTTACGAGGCCAACGTCGCGGCCATCGGCGCGGTCAAGGACATGATCCAGCGCTCCATCGACCTGCTGCGCTGAGGGGAAACATGACCGCGCCGATCCGCCCCATCTCCTCGATCGAAATCCCGGACCTGGCCCGGCCGGCCGGCGACACGGCCGCGGGCGGCACGTTCCAGGACGCTCTAACGGCCGCTATCCAACGGGTGGAAGGAAGCAGCCAGGAGGCCTCGGCCTCGGTCGAGCGCTTCCTCTCCGGAGAGGGGGAAGAGCTGCATACCACGGTGATGGCGGTCCAGAAAGCGGACCTGACATTCCAACTGTTCCTGCAGGCGCGCAACAAAGTAGTGAGCGCGTACCAGGAAATCATGCGCCTCCAGATGTGAGGCGCCTCAAGTCCCATGCGCCAGCCGCCGATGTAACTAGCGTGTAGCCCGCCGGCCGGGCCGCGACGCCATGAAGAAAATCCTGGCCAACCTGTCATTGCCGCAGCGCATCACGATCGGCGTGGTCGTGGTGCTGGTAGCGGTGGGCATCTACGGGCTGGTGCATTGGCGGCGCGAGGCGAGTTTCCGGCCTCTGTTCACGGGCCTGGCGCCGGAGGACGCCGCCGGGATCGTTCAGAAGCTCAAAGAGAGCGGCATCGACTACCGCCTCCCGGAGAACGGCGGAGTGGTGCTGGTGCCCGTCGAGCGGGTGGCCGAAACGCGCATCGCCCTGGCCGCGGCGGGGCTGCCCAAAACCGGCCGCATCGGCTTCGAGTTATTCGACAAGGCCAATCTGGGCGCCACCGAGTTTACCGAACAGGTGAACTTCCGGCGGGCCCTCGAAGGCGAGCTGGAGCGCTCGGTGATGTCGCTGGCGGAAGTGGAACAGGCCCGCGTGCACCTGACCTTCCCCAAGGACTCGGTCTTCCTGGAGGCACAGCAGCCGGCCAAGGCCAGCGTGCTGGTGAAGATCCGGCCGGGAGCGCACATCTCTCCGCAGAACGTGCAGGCCATCGATCATCTGGTGGCCAGCGCCGTAGAGGGGCTGGTGCCCGAGGCGGTCTCCGTGCTGGACATGAACGGCAACCTGCTGGGCCGGCCGCGCGCGCCCGATCCGGTGGATGGTTCCGGGCCTTCCGAGGGATCTCTGGACTACCGGCACAAGATCGAGGCGGACCTGCTGGCCAAGATCGATTCGACGCTCGAGGCGGTGGTGGGAGCCGGGAAGTTCCGCGCGGGGGTCTCGGTGGAGTGCGATTTCTCGGGCGCGGAACAGAGCGAGGAGATCTTCGACCCGGCGCGCTCCGTGATGGTCACCTCGCAGCGGACCGAAGACAATTCCGGAATGCCGGCCGCCAATGGCGTGCCGGGAACGGCCTCCTCGCTACCGCGTCCCACGTCGCGGCCGGGGTCGGGCACGGGGCGCGTCTCGCGCACCACCGAGAACATCGCCTATCAATCCAGCCGCACGGTGAAGAAGACACGCCTGCCGGCGGGGGCCGTTCGGAAACTCTCGCTGGCGGTGCTGGTGGATCAGGCGGTCACCTGGCAGCGGACCAAGACCGGCTACGATCGCGTGCTGGTGCCCCCCTCGGCGGAGAAACTGAAAGTGATCCGCGAGCTGGTGGCGGGAGTAGCCGGTTTCAACGCCGAACGCGGCGACCAACTGGTGGTCGAAACCCTGCCTTTCGAAACCACCCTGCTGCTGGAACCTCCCCCGCTGCCCGCGCCTCCGCCGGCGCCGCAGCGTCCCGAGGGATTCACCTGGCCTCCACTATGGAACCGGACCGCCCAGATGGCGGCCGCCGCGGCAGCCCTGCTGCTGGTGGGCGGAGTAGTGGGGCTGGCTGTGCGTTCGCGGCGGCACAAATCTCCGCAGCGGCCCGGATTGCCGCCGGAACTTTCGGGCCAGGAGGCCGCTCCCGCAGGCCTCGAACCGGCCCTCACAGCGGAAGCGCAGCTCGAATCCAAGCTGGCGGAGCGGGCGGCTCTCCAGCAGAAGATGGAGGCGCAAACCCTGAATACTCTGAGGCTGGCGCCGGTGATCACCAAGGCCGCCGAAGTCCTGGCCAAACATCTGCGCGAGAAGGTCACCAAAAGAGCCCGAGATGTCGGCGCAGATTCTGCGCACGTGGATCCATGAGGACGACGATTAATGTGCCAGCGGGGGCGGCATAGGAACGGCGAAATGCGGCGACGGCAGCGCCGCCGCGCCCGGGCGGGGAGCTCGGTGCGATGATTCTGAACACCTCGAAATCCGGCGAGGAGAGGCTTTCGGGGGTGCGCAAAGCCGCCACGCTGCTGGTCGTCCTGGGCGAACAGGCCAGCGCGGAGCTGCTGCAGCAGCTTTCCGAGGAAGACGTGCAAAACGTCAGCCGCGAGGTGGCCAGGATTACCGCTATCACTTCCGAGCAGGCCGAAACGCTTCTCGAGGAATTTCACAACCTCTGCACGGCCGGCGACTATATGGCGCGGGGCGGCGTGGAGTTCGCCCGCAAGCTGCTGTTGCGGGCCTTTCCCGCCGATATAGCCAGACGCCTGCTCGACCGGCTGGCCAAGGCTCTGGGGGCGGACGCAGCCTCCTTCGACGCCATCCAAAAAGCCGACCCGCAACAGCTCGCCAAATTTATCCACAACGAGCATCCCCAAACGATCGCGCTGGTGCTCTCGCACCTGAATTCGTCCCAAGCCGCCGCCCTGCTGACGTCGCTTCCGCCGGGCCTGCGCTCGGACGTGGCCCAGCGCATGGCCAGCCTGGACCAAATTTCCCCGGAGATCATTCTGAAAATCGCCGGCGTGATCGGCCAGAAGCTCAAAGCCCTGGGCGAATTCAGCCGCGAGTCCTACGGCGGCGTGCGCGCCGTCGCGGAGGTGCTGAATCGACTCGATTCGGTCTCCTCGCGCGAGATCATCGACCACATCGAGCAACAGGACCCCAACCTGGCGGGGACCATCCGCCACCTGATGTTCGTCTTCGAAGACCTTCTGCTGATCGATCCGCTGGGCCTCAAGGAAGTGCTGGGCAAGGTGGACCGGAAGGTGCTGACCGTGGCCCTGAAAGGCACCAGCGAGCAGTTGCGCAACCGGGTGCTGGGCTGCATGTCGCAGCGCGGGGCGGACATGCTGCGAGAGGACATGGATGCGCTGGGGCCTGTGAAGATCAAAGAAGTGGATGCGGCCCAGCAGCAGATCATCGCGCTGGTGCGCCAGCTCGAGTCCGAGGGCGTTATCAGCCTGAAGGGGACGGTGGGGGAGCAATATGTCGTCTAGAGTGCGGCTTCCGGATGACCGGCGGCCGGTGGACCGCTTCGTCTTGCGCCAGGTGCATACCGGCGGGGGAACCGGGGCGGCTCCGGGCCGGGCGCCGGAACCCGCGGCCGCTCCGGCGCCGGACTGGAACGCCCGGCTGGCGGAATTGGAGAGCGCCGCCGAGCGGCGGGTCCGCGAAGCGCACGCGGCGGGACAACGCGAAGGCGAAGCCGCCGGCCGGAACCGCGCGGCCGCCGAGACGAAGGCGGCGATGGAGCGGCTGGCGCGCTCGCTGGACGAGCTGGGCCATTGGCGCGCGCGGCTTCGCAAGGAGGCGGAGGCGGATGTCGTCAAGCTGGCGCTGGCCATCGCGCGCCGCATCCTCCGCCGCGAGCTGGCGATGGATCCGGACGCCTTGCGTGGTCTGGTGCTGGCGGCCCTGGAGAAGATGCAGGCGCGCGAGATCCATCGGGCCCGGGTGCACCCCTCGCAGGCGGCGCTCGTGAGGTCCTGTCTGGCCGGCTTGGCGGGGGGATCGAACGTAGAGGTGTTGACGGATGGGGCCGGCGAGCCGGGCACAATAGTCTTCGAAACGGAGCGGGGGAACCTGGACGCCTCGGTGGAGACGCAGCTTCAGGAGATCGAACGGGGGCTGGCGGACCGTCTGCGGGGGAGCTCGTGAAAGCGGAGGCGTCCCTGGAAACCGCGCTCTCGCTCGAGGGCTACCTGGCCGAATTGGAGCGGCTGCCCACCCTGCGGTGGACCGGGCAGATCACGGAAGTAGCGGGCCTGACGGTGGAATCGCGGGGCCCGCGCGTGGCTATCGGCGATTTCTGCGAAGTAGAGGCCTCCGGTGGGCGCCGCATCCGCCTGCAGGCGATCGGGTTCCGCAACGGGCGGGTGCTATCTATGCCGCTCGAAGAGATCGACGGCCTGCAACTGGGGGATACCGTGACGGCGCGCAGCGAAGAGGCGCGCGTCCCGGTCGGGCCGGCCCTGCTGGGCCGCGTGATCGACGGTTTCGGCAAGCCCATCGACGGAGCGCCGTTGCCACCTGCATCGGAGTCCTACAGCCTGTGCGGAACGCCTGGCAACCCGCTCGACCGCGAACCCATCGTCAAACCGCTGGCGACCGGAATCCGCGTCATCGACGGATTACTGCCGTGCGGCCACG
This sequence comes from Terriglobia bacterium, assembly GCA_963714205.1. Lineage (GTDB taxonomy): Bacteria > Acidobacteriota > Terriglobia > Bryobacterales > Bryobacteraceae > CAVQNQ01. Next base: position 109,255 of record CAVQNQ010000008.1, on the reverse strand, counting down.
GGCAGCGCATGGGGATCTTCGGGGGCAGCGGGGTGGGCAAGAGCACGCTGCTCGGTTCCATGTCGCGGCACAACTCCGCCGACGTCGACGGTGATCGCCATGATCGGCGAGCGCAACCGCGAGGTCCGCGCGTTCCTCGAGAAAGAGCTGGGACCCGAGGGGCGCCAGCGCTCGGTGGTGGTGGTGGCCACCTCCGAACGGCCGGCCCCGCTGCGCGTGCGCGCCTGTTTCGTGGCGCTGGCGGTGGCCGAGTACTTCCGCGACCAGGGGGCCGGCGTGCTGCTGGTGATGGATTCGGTGACGCGCCTGGCCATGGCGCAGCGCGAGATCGGCCTGGCCGCGGGCGAACCACCCAGCCAGAAGGGTTATACGCCGTCCGTTTTCAACCTGCTTCCCAAGGTGCTGGAACGGGCGGGAAACTTCCGGAAGGGCTCCATCACCGGCTTCTTTACCGTGCTGGTGGAGGGCGACGATTTCAACGAGCCGATCGGCGACGCGGTGCGGGCCATTCTGGACGGCCACATCATTCTCTCCCGCGCGCTGGCCGGGGAGGGTCACTACCCGGCTATCGATGTCTTGCAGTCGGTGAGCCGGCTGACTTCCGCGATCGCCGGGCCCGGCCAGCGGGAAGCGGGGCGCAAGCTGCGGCAAGCGCTGGCAGCCTATCGCGAGGCCGAGGACCTGATCCGGCTGGGAGCGTATTCGGCGGGTTCGGACCCGGTGCTGGATGCGGCGATCCGGCTGCGGCCCGAGATGCTGGAGTTTCTGCGTCAGGATCACGCCTTGAAGGCGCCGCTTGACGGTACGCTGCGCAGCCTGGAGGGTCTGGCCTTGAAGCTGGCGGCTGCCCCTCCAGCGGCCGTCGCCGTGCGCGGGGCTAAGCCGTGAACGCCTTCTGCTTCCATCTCGAGCGGGTGCTGGAATTGCGCCGGCGGCAGCTCGCCGCGGAGGAAAGCCGCTTCCGGCGCCAGACGGCGGCGCTGGCGGAGCTGAACGAGGCCCGCGCCCAACTCGAGGCCGCCGGCGCCGCGGCGGAGCGCGAGGTGCGCGCGTGGCAGCCGGTGGCGGGGCGCGATCTGGCGGCCCTGGCGGAGTTCCGCATGCACGTGAGCGAGCGGGAACGGGATCTTCGGGCGCGGCGCGTGGAATGCGAGCGGGAACTGGCCGCCAGGCAGCGCGACATGCTGGAGGCCCGCCGAAGGTGCCGGCTGCTCGAGAAGCTCAAGGAACGGCGCTTTGCCGAATGGCGGGCGGCCGCCGAGCGGGAGATCGAAGCTTTGGCGGCCGAGGCGTTTCTGACTCGCTGGAACCAGGAGCGGAGTCCTTGAGGCCGCCGGCGGCGTCCATATAATGGAAAAACATGACGCCTGAAACGCTTGCCGAAACCGCTCCACCCGCTGTACCCCTCACGCTGGAAGGCGCCAGCGTGTTGCACCAGATGATGCGCTTCCGCCGTCCCGCCTGGAGGGCCGCTTCAGCGGCGGATCGCGCCGCGGCCCTCGAGGAGGCTACCCAGGCGCTGGCCTCGATGGAACGGGCCGCCGAAAGCCGCCAGAGCGCCTTGTACTCGCTCATCGGACATAAAGCCGACCTGCTGTTCGTGCACTTCCGGCGCGATTTCGAGGAATTGGCCCAGGCCCAGCGCGCGCTGGCTGGCCTGCGCCTCGCGGACTATCTGGAACCGGCGACGTCGTATCTCTCGGTGGTCGAGCTGGGCCTCTATGAATCCACGGCTAAGGTCTATGCGGGCCTGGCGGCGCGGGGCGTGCAACCGCACACGGAGGAATGGAACCGCGAAATCGAGGCGGTTCTGGCGCGGCAGAGGCAGGCCATGGCGCCGCGGCTGTGGCCGGAGATTCCCGGGTCGAAATACCTGTGCTTTTATCCCATGGACCGGCGGCGGGGCGAAACGGCCAACTGGTACCGCGAATCCATGGCGGAGCGCCAGCGCATGATGCACGAGCACGGCCTGGTGGGCCGCCGCTATGCGGGTGAGGTGCGGCAGATCATCACCGGTTCGATCGGGTTCGACGACTGGGAGTGGGGCGTGGATCTGTTCGCCGACGATCCCCTGGTCTTCAAAAAGCTGATCTACGAGATGCGCTTCGACGAGGTGAGCGCGGTCTACGCGCTGTTCGGGCAGTTCTTCATCGGCCTGCGGGCGCCGGCGGCGGAGCTGGGCGGCATTCTGGGATAGCTTTCATAAGGGAAACAGCAGGCCCTGCGGGTCGGGCTCCCACAGCTCGGGCTGGTACTCCACCGGCGCGGCAGCCAGGCCGTACCGCTCGCGGATCTTGGCCACGCGCGCCCGCAGGGTCTCCCGGTACGCGGAACCTACGTAGGCGCCGCGAGCATAGTGGCGGCGATAGCGCGGCGCGAGACGCGGGAAGTGGCGCTCGAGAAACGGCAGGAAGATCTTCTGCGCGCTGGGCATCAGGAACAGCGGCCCGCCGCTGAAGGCCTGCGCCCCGGCTTCGCGCGCGGCGCAAGCCAGTCGATCGAGCTCGCGCTCCCCATCGGTGAGCAGCGGCATCACGGGATTGGCGAAGACGCAAACGACGATCCCGGCCTGGCTGAGGTGGCGCACCGCCTCCAGGCGCAACTCCGGCCGCGGCGCGCGCGGTTCGAGGAGGCGCGCCAGCTTCTCATCGAGCGTCGTAATAGTCAGGTTGACGGCCAGCACGTTGGCGCGGGCGATCTCGCGGAGCAGTTCGAGGTCGCGCGTTACCAGGTCTGACTTCGTGGTGATCGAGAGATGACGGCCGCGCTGGCGGGCGAAGACTTCCAGGATGGCACGCGTTCGGCCGAAGCGGCGCTCGGCCGGCTGATAGGGGTCGGTGGCGGTTCCCAGCGCGATGCGATCGGCGAGCGCCACGCAGCTCAACTCCTGTCGCAACAGGTGGGCGGCGGCGGACTTGGCATAGATCTTGTCCTCGAATTCGGCGGCATCCAGCTCCATGAATTCGTGGGTGTAGCGCGCGAAACAGTACTGGCAGCCGAACTCGCAGCCGCGGTAAGGGTTGATGGTCCACTGGAAGGGCCTGTTCGGCTTGGTGCGGTTTAGGATGCTGCGCGCCGGAATTTCGAAATATCGAACCTGCCGCTTGGCTTCGAGCAGCTCGCTTTGGGCTGCCAGCCGGGCAATCCCCACCAGTGCCATGCCTTATTTTCGCTTTTTATTCGCTGATTGGCAAGGCCGGGAAGCGCCCGAAACCGACGCGCGGCGGTAACGGCGCAGCCAGCCACGCCTGATGGGGTAGAATGAGTGGGTTTGGTCCAAATGAAAAACGTCATCATACTGGGCTCTCAGTGGGGCGATGAGGGCAAAGGAAAAGTTGTCGATCTCTTCTCGGAGCGCTTCGATATCATTGCGCGTTACCAGGGCGGCCACAACGCCGGGCACACGGTTTATATCGGCGAGCGGAAGTACGTATTGAAGCTGGTCCCCAGCGGCCTCTTGCGGCCGGGGAAACAGGCGGTGATCGGCAACGGCCTGGTGATCGATCCGGCCGCGCTGCTGTCGGAAATCGATACGCTCGAAGCGGCGGGCGTTCCGGTGGCGGGGAACCTGTTCATCAGCAACCGCGCGCACGTCCTGTTCCCCATGCACCGGCTCATGGAGAAGATGTCGGAAGGGCGGCCGGGGCAGGTCTCGATCGGCACGACCTCGCGGGGCATTGGCCCGTGCTATGAGGACAAGATTGCCCGCCGCGGCATTCGCATCTGCGATCTGCTCGATCGCGAGGCCTTCGGCGCGCAGTACGACGCGCTGATGCAGGAGAAAGCAGCGATCGCCCGGGCGCTGGATATTTACGAGGAACTGGACCTGTCCGGAATTCGCACGCAATACCAGGAGTTCGCCGAACGCATACGGCCCATGGTGCGCGACACCGCCGCGCTGTTGCATCAGGCCATGCGCGACGGCAAGACCGTGCTCTTCGAAGGCGCGCAAGGAACCATGCTCGATATCGATCATGGCACCTATCCGTTTGTAACCTCCTCGAGCGCCAGCGCGGGAGGCGCCTGCACCGGAACCGGCGTGCCACCCACGCGGATCTCCGGCATAATCGGAGTAGCTAAAGCTTACATCACGCGCGTGGGCGGGGGGCCTTTTCCCACCGAAGCCCTGGGCGCCGAAGGCGAGCAGATCCGCGCCCGCGGCAACGAGTACGGCGCCGTCACCGGAAGGCCGCGCCGCTGCGGCTGGTTCGATGCCCCGCTGCTGCGCTACACCGCGGCGATCAACGGATTCGACAGCCTGGTCGTCACCAAGCTCGACGTGCTCGACCAATTCGAGAGCATCCCGGTCTGCGTGGCTTACCGGCTGAGGGATCGCGAACTCCGCGAACTGCCGCCGTTGCAGGCCGACCTGCAAAAGATCGAGCCGGTCTACGAGTACCTGCCGGGCTGGAAGACGTCCACTTTCGGCGCGGTCTGCTACGATAGCTTGCCCGCGCGGGCCCAGGAGTACCTGGCGTTTCTCGAGGAGCATACCGGAATCGAGGCTGGCTGCATTTCCACCGGGCCCGAGCGCAACCAGACCATCGTGCGGCCGGGTTCCCGGCTTGAGAAACTCCTCGCCTAGACGGGGCGCCAAGGGTTCCGTGCCATAGTGAAGGAGTGCGGCTCCTGGCGGCGATGGCTTGCGTTCCGGCCCTTCTGGGAGCCCAGGACGCGCGCGAAATTGTGCGGCATGCGGTCGAATTGGACCGCGCCAACGACCAGATCGCCCGCCAGTACACCTACCTCCAGCGCCAGGACACGCGAACCCTGGACGGCTCCGGCGGCGTGAAGAACCGCAGCGTGGTCACCTACGACGTGACGCTGCTGGAAGGCTCGCCGTACCGGCGGCTGGTGGCGCGCAATGACCAGCCGCTGCCTCCCGAGGAAGAGAAGAAGGAACAGGAGAAGCTGCGCCGGAGCATTGAGGAGCGCAGCCACGAGACCCCGGAGGAGCGAAAGCGGCGCCTGGACGAAGTGGAGGCGAGGCGGAATCGCATGCGCGAAGAGCTTCGCGAGATTCCCGATGCCTTCGATTTTACGCTGGCCGGGGAAGACAGGCTGGATGGCACCGAGGTCTGGATGATCGACGCCAGCCCGCATCCCGGCTACAAGGCGAAAGCCCAGATGGCCCGCTTTGTGGGCAAGGTGAAAGGGCGCTTCTGGATCGCCAAGCAGGATTACCACTGGGTGAAGGCCGAAATCGAGACGCTCGAACCGATCTCGGTAGCCGGCTTTATTTTGCGGCTGGCCAAGGGCAGCCGCGTCGAACTCGAGCAGACGCGCGTGAACGGCGAAGTGTGGCTTCCCAAGTCGATCGTCGTGAGGGCTTCCGCGCGCCTGCTGCTGGTCAAGAGCCTGCGCCTCGACCTGGATTACACGTACAGCAACTACAAGAAGTTCCAGGTAGAATCGCGGCTCGTCAGCCCGGCCCAATAGGCCGGGTGACTAGTTGTGGGATGGGCCCCTGGTGCTTTTTCAGAACGTGAAATGAAGCGCCATCTGCAGGAACCGCGAGCTGCCGAGGGTGTGCTGAATAAGGCCCAGGCTGCCCTTAGGGGGATACACGGGCGGCGGTTCGTAGTCGTTGAAGAAGGTCACGTCATTGTTCGGCGCGTCGAAATCCGGGTGATTGAAAATATTGAACGCGTAGACGTTGAACCGCAGTTTGTAGCGGTCGTGGAACTGGAATTCCTTGCCCGCGGTCACGTCGAAGCGGGTTTGGAATGGGGCGCGGAAGAGGTTGCGGCCGGAATTGCCGTTGAGCGATTCGTAGTTATCGCAGCCCGATGCATCGCACGCCGGCACGCCGTTCGTGCCCGGCGCGACGAATTGCGGCGCAAAGTCGCTGGCATTGAGAACCGGTGATCCAGCGTTCACGCCAGTGGTGCCCTGTAACTCGGCTTGCTGGGCCGTAACGCCGGGCTTTAGCGGAACGATCGGATTGGTGATGTAAATGCTAGTGCCGTAGTACAGGTTGGCCACGGAGCCGCTATAGTCGTACGGGCTGTACGGTTCGCCGCTCTGCGCTACCGTCTGGCCGCCGATCACCCAGCCGTTCACCAGGTTGCCCAGAGACCGGTTGTTGGTGAGTTTGGGAACCTGGTAGCTGTAGTTGATCAGGAAGACGTGGGTCTGGTCGAAATCCGAGGAGGCGTAATTGGAGGGCAACTGGAGGGGGTTGTTGCCCGTGAAGAAGAGCCCGAGACCGCTCTGCTCGTCGAGCGAGTGGGACCAGGTGTAACTGGCGGTGAGCATCAAGCCGTTGGAGAACCGCTTGTGCGCCTGGAGCTGTAAGGCGTTGTAGTTGGAAACGCCCTCCGCCTCGTACAACACGGAGTTCATGTCGTAGCCGATATATGGAACGCGGATGGGCGCATTGCCCGCGTATTCACTGGTCGAGACGGTTTCCAAATCCATTTCATTGAGGCCGTAGGAGTAGATCTGACCGTTGACCGGATTCTGCGCCGTGGCGATCTGCGGTTGGTTGAAGGGAATCGGCAGGACTTCGTGCACGCCGTGGTTGCCTACGTAGCCGGCACTGAGCAGCCAGTCGCTGGACAGTTGGTATTGCACGTCGATGGTCCAGTTTTCCGTGTACGGGAGCTTGTTATTGATGTCGTAGCCGCCGAAGGTGAAGGGGCCGTACAAATTGCCCGCGGGAAATTTGCCGGATTCGGTCTGCGCGATGTTCGGCAGTTGCGCCAGGAAGCCGGCGGCGCTGCCCGCCGGCGCCGGCAGCGGCGCGGTGCCGAAGGGATTGGTGAAGGTAGCGCCCGACGCGGCCGCGATTTGCGAGACAAACGGCGGAGCAACCGTGACGCCGAACGGCCCATTAACGCCGCCACCCGCGCTGGCGGAAAATTCGCTGAAGAGCTCGCCCCGATCGTAATACATGCCTGCGCCGGCCCGCACGGTGAGCTTCGGCATGGGCGACCAGGCGACCCCAATGCGCGGCGCGAGACCCCACTGGCGCTGCGTCAGCAAGGAATCGTTGGCGCCCGGCGTCGCGTTAGTCGGATTGTTGCCGGCGAACTCCAGGCCCGAACCGGTAATGGTATCGGTCGAGGCATTGTAGCTGTACAGGTTGGCGTTGAAACCGGTCAGCTTGCCGTATTTTTCGGTCAGCGGGCCTTCGAAATCCCAGCGCAGCCCCGCCGTCAGGGTCAGGTTGCTGCGAAGTTTGAAGCTGTCTTGCGCGAATGCGCCCACCGTGTTGGAGCGGTAATAGCGGCTGGCCGCGCCGGAAAATGCCGTCGAATACGATTTGCCGCTGCGGACATTGCCCTCCACAAAGTTGGTGAGGCTGCTAAAGCTGACGATATCCGTGCTGGTGTTGTTGTTGATGACGTTAAGTTGGGTGTCGTTCCACAGGCCGCCGAAAGCCAGCGTGTGGCGGCCCTTCACCCAGTTAATCGTGCTCCCCAGTTCGCCCTGGTTCTGCACCATGCCGGCATTGCCGAAGCTGGGAGAACTGCCGAACCTCAGCGTTTCAGCCAGCGTCGGATCGAAGTTGGAGATATAGATCTCCGGAAAGGTGTTCGCGCCGAGCAGATTCATACCGAATTGGCCGGGGGCGAAATCCTGCCCCGTCTGCGCAAAGGCCTTCAGCCGCGTCAGGCCGACCCGTTGCGACCACGTCAGGTTCGGCGAAAGGATGGTCGTATTATTGATCGACCCAACCTGGCTGCCGGAATTGAGCTGTTGGGCGAATCCCAGCAGCGAGGTCTCATAGCCGAAGGGATTGGTGGTGGGATCGGTCTGAATATAATACTTGCCGGAGAGACGATCCCTGTCGTTCACCAGGTAATCGATGTCGGCGATTCCCTGGTCCACGTTATCCAGCGCGTTGGGCCCTTCGACTACAGCGTCATAGCCCAGCGCTTTGGCCGTGGCCGAATTGGTGATCTGCGCCGATGGAATCAGGTATTGGCCGTTGGGCAAGGTGGCCTGGAACATGGCCAGCGACACCGGGCTGATCTGGGCGGTGGTGATGCTGGCCCCATTAGTGTTCTTCAACATATTGACGATGCCCTGCGCACTGCGGTCGTTGGTCAGGCCGAGCGGCACGGTAATATCCTGGGTCGCATCCGTCGCATCGGCCACGCGGACGCCCTGGTAGGAGAGAAAATAAAACAGCTTGTCCTTCTTGATCGGCCCGCCGAAAGTGGCGCCGAACTGGTTGCGATTCAGGAACGGCACCTTGGTCTGAATGGCGGGAGAGGCGTTATAGAAGAACGGCGCGGCATTCAAATCGCTGCTTCCCCAGTACTCGTACAGCCCTCCGTGCATCTCGTTTGTGCCAGACTTGGTGATCACGCTGATGTGCGCGCCCGAGTTGGCGCCCTGCGTGGCATCATACATGGCGGCGTCCACGTCGATTTCCTGGATCGCTTCCACCGGCGGAGTGGGTAAGGCCTGTCCAATCGCGCCGTAGACCGAGGTACTGGTCTGGATTTCACCGCCCGCGCCGAAGTTCTCACCCGTGTTCAACACGAACCGGTTCTCGCCCACCTGGCTGGTGGAATTTCCGTTGAACAGGTTGTTGGTGCTGATACCGTTGAGTGAAAAACTATTGCTGGTATCGCGCTGCCCGTTGGCGAATATCGCCTGGTTGCCGAGTCCCGCGTTGCTCCCGGCGCCTCCCGCGAAGTCCGCGTGCACGCCCGGACTTAGAATCGCCAACTGTGTAAAGCTGCCGGTCGCCAGCGGCGTGTCCTGAATGGTCGCCTGGTCCACCACGTAGCCGTTGGTCGTATCGACCTGGTTCATGAGAGCCACCGCCGCGACCTCGATTGTGGTTGTGACCGAACCGACTTGCAGGTTGCCATCGACGGTCGTGGTGCGGTCGGAGTTCACCAGAACCTCGGTGTGAGTTTCGGTTTCGAATCCGTCCTTGGTAATGGTGAGCCGATATGTGCCGGCTGGCAGATTCGGCGCCAGGTAAGATCCGTTAGTCTCGGTCTTTTCGGACAGCGAGAGATTGGTGGAGACGTTGACGACCTTTACCGTGGCGCCGGGCACGGCCGCGCCCGACGAATCCTTAACCGTGCCGGTAATGGCGCCCAGAACCTGCTGCGCCTCAAGTGGTAATTGAGATCCTGCCCCTAAAATCAAGATTGCCGAGCAGATAACCACCGTGAACCGAAGAACTGGCCAGCCCGCCGTAATCTTAACCCTCACGCGTTTTCTCCCTTCCGAAATGAATACCCAGCACGTTTGCGCTGCGGGGCGAAGAATTGACCCTGAGGCTCAAAGGAAACAGGATACTAAGCCTGAATTACAAGCTCATGAAAGATCAGCGGTGCTTTTGAGCCATCGGCACGGGTATAGGGTGGGCTGCCAATACGCGAGAGAATCCACCAGCATTCAGACTGTCGCCGGCCAGCTTTAATCCTCTGGCAGTGCGAAGCTATAGAGCGCTCCGGCGGAGGAAACAGCCACGAACTGTTTTCCATCTACCGCGTAGCTCATGGGCGAAGAGGTGATATCGGCGCCGGCCTGGAAAGACCACAAGGCTTTGCCGGTTTTGGCATCGAGCGCGATCAGGTTGCCCTCGCGCGATCCGGCGAAGAGCACGCCTCCCGCGGTCGCCAGCACACCCGCCGAAAGCGAGTCCTGGGTCAGCTCAAATTTCCACTGGATCTTTCCGGTCTCAGGGTCCATGGCCAGGATGCCTTGCGAATCGTCCGTGGGCGGGCGGAAGCCGCCGCGTCCGGCCGCGGCCCCGAAGAACTGGCGCCCGGCCTCGTAGGGCGCCGGGCCGGAAGCGTAAGATCCGCCTCCATCGTGATAGGCGAAGTACATCCAGCCGGTCAGCGGGCTGTAGGAGGGCGCCTGGAAATTGCTGCCGCCGCCCAGGGAGGGATAGACCATGTTTCCCTCGGGAGAGGATCGCCAGTTCGGAGTCGTGATCGGCCGGCCGTTCTCGTCCCAGCCCTTAACCCAGCTTGCGCGCACAAAAGGCGCGGCGCCCAGGAACTGGCCATTGGTCCGGTCCAGGACGTAGAATACGCCGTTGCGATCGGCCTGCATCAGCAGCTTGCGCATCTGCCCCTTATACATGCGGTCCACCAGGACCACGTCTTCGGTGGCATCCCAATCGTGCGTGTCGTTGGGGGTGAACTGGTAATGCCACTTGCGCTTTCCGGTTTGGGCGTCCAAAGCCACCACCGAACAGGAGAAGAGATTATCACCCTTGCGAACGTCCCCGTTCACATCCGGGCCGGGATTGCCGCCGGTCCAGTAGAGCGTATCGGTTTCGGGATCGTAGCTCCCCGTCAGCCAGGTGGGAGCGCCGCCATGCTGCCAGCTATCGCCATCCCAGGTGTCGTGACCGAATTCGCCGGGTCCGGGAATGGTATTGAACCGCCATAGCCGCTTGCCGGTGGCGGGATCGTAGGCATCGATGAAGCCGCGGATTCCGAACTCGCCGCCGGAGATGCCGGTGACGATCTCGTTCTTGAGGGCCAGCGGGGCGGAGGTGATGCTATGGCCCACCATGGTGTCGCCCACCTGCACCTCCCAGAGGAGCGCTCCGGTGCGCCGGTCCAGAGCCACCAAGGCTGCATCCAGGGTGCCGAAGAAAAGCCGGTTGCCGAGGATGGCTACGCCGCGGTTGACGCGATTGATCTCGTAGGGATTCACCACCTTCTGCTTGCGCTCGTATTTCCAGATCTGGCGGCCGGTGCGCGCGTCTAAGGCGTATACCTGCCCCGGCATTCCGGTGGTGTACAGGATGCCATCGGCCACCAGCGGCACCGATTCCACCACGGTGTCTCCGGGCATCTCGACGGCCCAGCGGGCCTGGAGCCGGTGAACGTTCGCGGTGGTGATCGCGGCGAGCGGCGAGAAGAACTGGCCGCTATAATCGCCCCAATAAGTCAGCCAGCTTTCGGGCTCGGAGCGGGCGTTGCGGATGCGCTCATAGTTAATACCGCCGGTCTCCGGGAGCGTGGCGATCCTGGAGGGGTCGGGGCCGTTGAGGGTTTTGAGATAGGCGACCAGGTCGCGGATCTGGGTGGGAGAGAGCCGTTTGCCGTAATCGTCCGGCATCAGCGAGTGCGGCTCGGTGCGCAGCGCAGCCAGTTTGGATTTGTCGAAGAGATGAATCTGGCCCGTGGTGTCCACCATCTGGAGCGAGAAGCTGTCCTCGTTCCTGCGAACGCCGCGAAACTCCTGGCCGTCGGCAGTCCGAACGATCACGGTGGAGGGTAGCCGGCGCCCCCGTCCGCGCCCGCCCGTTGGGGCATTGGGATTCAGAATGGCGGCTTGCAATCTCTCCGCGGGCGTCTCGCCGGCCGAAGAGAGATCGGGGCCGACCGGCACGCCCTGTCCGCCGACGGTATGGCACATCAGGCATTGGCCGGTGCTTTCGAAAGTCTTCCGCCCGGCTGCCGGATCGCCGGCCACCACCTCGTGCCCGGCGGCCGGTCCAGCCAGGCTGCGCAGATAGGAGACGAGCTGCCAGATCTGCTCGGCGGTGAACTGCGCGAAGGCCGGCATCTGGGTGCCGCGAATACCGGCGCGGATGTTGGTGAAGATCTCGCCATCGGCGCCGCCGCGGCGGAAAACTCCCGTGGACAGAGCCGGACCCCGGTCTCCGCGGGCTCCCTGGCCGTGGCAGGCCTGGCACGCCTGGTCATAGAGCTTGTGGCCGGCCTCAGCCGCGGCCGGATTTCCGGCGAAGGGATTACGCTGCGTCTGGGCGGTATCCTGCTGGGCCGCCAGCCACAGGGCGAAACCTAGGGGCGCGGCGAGTGAAAGAGCGATGCGGAGCTGCATGTGCGATTTTGTCCGATCAGGTTAAAGATGCGAGCGCCGCACGCGGAGATGCTCTATTGTGAAGCGGCCCACGCCAGGCCATCGACGCCCCGGCCCGCATCGATGAGCCGGTTCACTTTCCACGCCGCCACGTCCAGTTCCGCCACCTGGTGGCTGGAATCGCAGGAAACATAAGCCACGCGGCCATCCGGCCGGATCAGCACCTCTTGCGGCGCGTGGGGAACGTCGATGGTGTGGACGACTTTCAGGGAACTCAGATCGATGGCGGCCACCTGGTTGGCCCTGGGGACGGCGATGAGCAGCCAGCGGCCGTCGCCGGTAGAGGCGGAGCCGTAGCCTTCGGCCGGCAGGGGAATCCATTGCTTCACCGTCCGGGAGGCCGTATCGATCGCGGCGAGCCTCGGCTGGGTGGTATCGGAAGTGAAAACCAGGCTGTCATCCGGAGAAAGCGAAATGCGCTGCACGTGCGGCGCCACCGCGATCACGGCCAGCGTCTTCCGCGCCTGAAGATCCAGAACCGAAACCGTGCCGGGACCGACGTTGGCGGTATAGCCGAGGCGGCCATCGCGCGAGATTGCCAGCATGTGGGACTCCGGCTGGCCGGTGGGGGCGGACCCCACGATTTTCATCGTGCGCGGATCGATGACGCTAACGGTATTATCGAGTTCCGTGGTGACATAGAGCAAGCCATCGGGGCCGAACAGAGGGCAGTGCGGACGCACGCCGTGTCCGAAATCCACGTGGCCCACTACTTTGCGCGCGGCCAAGTCGATAACCACCATGTTCCGGCCATCCGAGCCGGGCTGGCCCACGCCGGAATCGCCGTAGATGGGAACATAGGCGGTCTTGCCATCGGACGAAGCGGTCAGCTCATGGCCAGTAACTCCGCCTTCGGGCACGGTAGCCACCTGCCGCCCGGATACCGGATCGACGATCCCCAGGGTGTGGTCGCCCTTATTGGCAACGATCAGCAGACCGGCGGCGGCAGGCGTGAGACGGTCGGCTTGCTGGGCGGAATACGTCATAGCGGCCAGGCACACCGCGACCGGCAGAATCCACGCTCTCGACATGATCCCCTCCCTCTCAAGGTGCTGGAGGAATTATACCCGATGAATCAGGAGACCAGCGCGCGGGTCACGCGCGAGGCGAGCTGGTCGAGGGTCAGGATCTCGTACAGCGAGGGGTCTGACATGATGCGTGCCACCAGCGCGGCGTGCATGGCGTGGCCGGCCCGCTCGGCGATGACGTGGCCCAGCAGCGGGCGGCCCAGCAGCGCCAGATCCCCTATCAGATCCAGCGCTTTGTGGCGGCAGCACTCGTCGGGGGAGCGCAATCCATCCGGGTTCAAGACGCCGTCGCCGGTGAAGCATACGGCGTTTTCGAGCGATGCGCCGCGGATCAGGCCCATATTACGCATCTGGTTCAGGTCGGATTCCCAACCGAAGGTGCGGGCGAAGGCAAGCTCATTCGCGTAGCGCTCGGGCGCGACTTCCATTTCGATGGACTGGCGCCCTACCGGAGCGGGGTAATCCGTATCGCACGTCAGGCGAAACACCTGGTCCGGCAGGATGCTGATGCGCTTGCCCTTGTCCTCCACGGAAATGGGCCGCCGGATGTGCAGATAGCGGCGCTTACGGCGGTACGGGCGGATGCCGGCGCGCTCGATCAGGCGCACGAATGGCAGGCCGCTGCCATCCAGAATGGGAACTTCCAAATTGTCGATTTCCACATAGGCGTTGTCGATCCCCATGGAATACAGCACGCTGAGCAGGTGCTCGGTGGTGGAAATCAGGACGCCTTGGCGCATCAGGCTGGTGGCATAGCTGACGCGCGCCACGTGGCGCCAGCTTGCCGGTATGGGAAAGTTCTCGAGATCGGTCCGCAGGAAGACGATGCCTGCGGCCGCCGGGGCAGGCAGAATCCGGATGCCCACCGGGGCGCCGCTATGAAGCCCCACGCCACGGGCTTCGACCGGGCGGCAGACGGTGGTCTCAAAGCGCAACATAGGTCCGATAACTTTTGGGAATAGCAACTCACCGGCCCAAACTTCAATCAGTTGATTTCAAAGAGAGTTACTCATTCGGGCTGTGGCAAATACGCAACACTTGGGGGAATGATTGTGGCCCAAACGCGCCGTCCGCGGCCGGGAACGGGTATGATGGGCAGTGTCCCAGAAGCGGCTTTTCCTGATCGACGCGTTCGGCTTCATCTTTCGCGCCTACCACGCGCGCGCACGCAGCGGCGCGCCCCCCATGCGCACGAGCACCGGGCTTTCGACGGAGGCCGTTTACATTTTCAACAACATGCTGCGGAAGCTCGCCAAGCAGCACGACCCACCCTATATCGCGGCGATATTCGAGAGCGGCGAGCCGACTCACAGGGTGCAGGAGTTCGCCGAATACAAAGCCAACCGCGCCGAAGCGCCTCCCGACCTGGCCGAACAGATTCCGTATGTGCGGCGGGTGCTCGAAGCCATGAATATCCCGATCCTCGAATACCCAGGCTTCGAAGCCGACGATGTAATCGGCACGCTGGCGCGGCGCGCTGAGCAGGCGGGCTTCGAGGTGGTGATCGTCTCGAGCGACAAAGACATGATGCAGCTCGTCACCGAACGGGTTTCCATGCTGAACCCCGCCAAGGACGACGAATGGTACGACCCGGAAAAAGTCCAGGCGTTTATGGGCGTGCGGCCGGAGCGGGTCACCGACCTGCTGGCACTCAAGGGGGATGCCATCGACAACATACCGGGAGCGCCGGGAATCGGCGAAAAGGGCGCGCGCGACCTGATCGAGCGCTTCGGCTCGCTCGACGCGCTGATCGAGCGCGCGGCCGAGGTGGAACGGAAGGTTTACCGCGAGAGCCTCCAGAACAACATCGAGCGCATCCGCATGAGCCACCGGCTGGCCACTATCGCGACCGACGTGCCGGTGGAGTTTTCGCTCGATGCGGTGAAAGCGCGGCCGTTCGATGCCGCGCGGCTGAAGGCCGTTTACAAAGAGCTGGAGTTTCATAGCCTGCTCCGAGAGCTGGGGCCTAGCGAGGATGCGCGCGCGCGGGATTACGCCGTGATTGCCGGCCCCGAGGATCTGCGGGCATGGCTGGCGGCTGTGCCGGAGGGCGCGCCGGTGGCCGTGGCGATCTCGAAATCGGCCGAGGGCGAGTTCGCCCTGGATACCATCGGGCTGGCCTGGAAGGCCGGCGAGGCGCGGGCCGTAACGGGCCCGAACCTGACGCACCTGAGACCGTGGCTGGAGGACGCGCGCGCGCCGAAAATCGCTTGCGATGTGAAATCGGCGCTCCTCGAGCTGGATCGCATGGGCATCGAGGGGCGGGGCTTCGAGCACGACGTGATGCTGTACGCTTTCCTGCTGGACGCCGATCCTTCCGGGTGCCCGCTGGACGAGCAGGCGCGCCGGCGGCTGGATCTGAAGCTGGGGCCTGCGCCCGAGCAGCACGCCGATATCGCGCTGGAGATCTGGAAGCAACTGGCGCCGGCGGTGGAGCAGCGCGGCCTGAGCCCGCTGTACTCCACCATCGAGCTGCCGCTGGCGCGCGTGCTGGCGCGCATGGAACGCGCGGGCGTGCGCATCGATTGCGACGAGCTGAAGCGCCTCTCGGTCCAGATGGAACGCGAGATCGCGCGGCTCACGGCCGAGGTTCACGAGCTGGCGGGAAAGCCCTTCAACATCGCCTCGCCGCAGCAGCTTGGGCGAGTGCTGTTCGAAGATCTGAAGCTCCCCGCGCCGGTGAAATACGGCAAGGGGAAGACGATATCCACCGCCGCCGACGTGCTGGAAGAACTAGCGGCGGATCACGAGATCGTGCGCAAGGTGCTGGAATACCGCCAGCTCTCCAAACTCAAGGGCACTTATGTGGACGCGCTTCCGGCGCTGATCGACCCGCGCACGGGGCGCCTGCATACCAGCTTCAATCAGACCGGCGCAGCCACGGGGCGGCTTTCCTCATCCAATCCCAATTTGCAAAACATCCCCATCCGGACGGCCTTGGGGCGGGAGATCCGCGCGGCTTTCATTCCCCGCGCGGGATGGAAACTGCTGGTGGCGGATTACTCGCAGATCGAACTGCGCCTTTTGGCGCACTTTTCGGAAGACGAGCTGCTGCTGGAGGCTTTTCGCAACGGCGAGGATATCCATACGCGCACGGCGTCGGAAGTGCTGGGCGTGCCGCCTCTCATGGTCACGCCGGAAGCGCGGCGGGAAGCCAAGGCGGTGAATTTCGGAATCGTCTACGGCATCAGCGGGTTCGGCCTGGCGGCGCAGTTGGGGATTTCGCGGGCGGAGGCCGAGAAGTACATACGGAATTATTTCGAGCGGTATAGCGGCGTGCGGCGCTTCATCGACGAGACTATCGCCGAGGTGCGCCTCACGGGAGTGACACGGACGCTCTTCGGCCGCGAGCGCCCCATCCCCGATATCAACAGCCGCAACCCGAATCTGCGCGGCTTCGCCGAGCGCACGGCCGTGAATTCGCCCTTGCAGGGGACCGCGGCGGACCTGATCAAGCTGGCCATGGTGCGGATCGACGCCGCGCTGGAGGCCGCCGGACTGCGCGCCGCCATGCTGCTCCAGGTGCACGACGAGCTGGTTTTCGAATGTCCGCCCGAGGAGACTGCGGCGCTGGCCGGCCTGGTGAAGCGCGAGATGGAGGGAGTCTGCGCGCTCAAGGTGCCGATGCTGGTGGACGTGGGGACGGGCGAGAACTGGCGCGACGCCAAGTAACGGCGTCAACTACGTCGTGTACGCTACGACCCACTGAAAGGCCGCCCGGCGTGAAATAGTTCACCTGTGATAGGATGTTTTCTACCACAGGTAGACCATGCCCGGGATCCCGCAATCGATCGTTTGGCTGACCTTGCCAGCTATCCTTGCGTTTGCCCAGACCCCGCCCAAATCGCCCGTCTCCCCTTCGATCGGTGTCTTCATGGACTTCGACTCGGTTCCAGGCGCGGGCTGGCTGACCGGGATGGAGGACCAGGTTCAGGAGCTGCTGAAGCCGGCGGGCATGGCATTGGATTGGGGGCTGGTGCGGGACAATCGCGGCAGGAAGGCGTTCGCCGGGCTGGTGGTGCTGAAGTTCCACGGCAGGTGCACCGTGGAGGGATGGGCGCCGGCGGGCAGCGATTTTGGAAGTCTGGGGGAAATCAGCACGCTGGCGTTTACGAGGGTGGATCAGGGCGGCGTCCTGCCGTACGCGGAAGTGAAGTGCGATGAAGTGCGGAAAGCGCTCGCATTCATGGGCTACGCGGCCGGCCAGGAGGAGCGGCAGCTCGCCCTCAACCGGGCGCTGGCGCGCGTGGTGGCCCATGAGATCTATCACATCCTGGCGCGAACTACCGAGCATGCCGCTTCAGGACTGGCCAAGGCCGCTCAGCCGTTGAACGACCTGGTATCCAAGCGGAAGTTGGAATTTGCCACCGGCGATTTGCAGGCGATCGAAGAAGGCGGGGCGGGCGCGGAACCCGCCCCGGATGCGTTGTCAGAACATCAGCCGTAGCCCCAGGTTGATCTGCCGCCCGAACGCTCCGTTATACGTGCCGATTGTGCTGAGGGATTGCCCGAAATCGGCGGCGCTAACGTTAGTCACCGGATTCGCGAAATGCGGCGAGTTTGTCAGGTTGTAAGCCTCTCCGCGCAACTCGAAATTGAAGCGTTCGTGATAGCGGAAGTTCTTGAACAGGGCCAAATCGTAATTGCGGTAGCCGGGGCCGAAGATGGAACCGCGGCCCAAGGCGCCGTTCGTTCCCGGGGTAGTCGTGAAGGCGGCCGGATTCAGGTACGTCGTGCCGGAGTTCAACACCACGGGGCCATTGCCGCTCGGGCTGGCGAAGACGGTGCTGTTCGGGCAGGCGCACGAGATGGGGTCCGCTGTAATGGTAAGCGGGGAGCCGTCGTTCCAGGAGAAGATCCCGTTCAGCTCCCAACCGCCGAGAATGGTGGAGGCCATCGAGTTGCCATGGCGGCCGAAGGGAAGCTCCCAGAGGTGGCTGATGGTGAGCACGTTCTGGTGATCCCAATCCAGCGGGCCGTAATTGGAGCCAAGGTTCGAGGGATTCAGCAGGAAGTTGTTTCCGCTGGTATATCCCAATGCCTTAGACCAGGTGTAAGACGCCATGAAACTCAAGCCCTGCGAGAAGCGCTTGTTGAGGCTGACCTGAAGCGCGTTGTAGTTGCTGGTCAAGCCGTTGTTGACGTACAACGTGCTGGCGGTGCGGCCCGTCGTCGAGTAAAAGGGCAGACCGGTGATGCCCGTGCCAGGCAGGGCGCCGTTCAGCTCATCGAAGTAACTAAGGTGACGGTCCACGGAGCCGACATAGCCCAACGAGAGTACGGTGGTCCAGTAGAACTCCTGCTGCAGTTGCGCGCTGAACTGCTGGACATAAGGCGTCGGAGTGTTTCGAGAGAGCACGGTGGCCGGCAGGTTGTCGCCTGGAGCATTCAGCAGAGCGCCCGTCGGTGCGTTAGGGTTGGTGGTGGTGGGGCCGAAGACGCCGGTAATCGGCGCAGAGCCGTAAACTCCTTGCAAGCCGCTGACAAAGCCGGTGGCGGGCGCCATGAAACCGGAGTACAGGTAGGGATTCTGGAAGTACTGGATTCCGTAAGCGGCGCGGATGGCGGTCTTCTTCGTGACGGCGGCCGCGAGGCCGATACGGGGCGCGAAGTTATGGAGTTGATAGAGCCCCGATCCCATGGGAGTTGGGCTGGTGCCAGCGTAGCTGAAGGTGTCGGTTGTGGAATCGTAGTACTCCGCGCCGCCGGGATTGCGCGGCGAGAGCGGGCTGAAGATATCGTAGCGAAGCCCAAGATCCAGGGTGAAGCGCTGCATGAACTTCAAGGTGTCGCCAATCCAGGCGGAGTACTCGGTCTGGCGGATGGTGGGCGTCGTCAGATAGCTGCTGAGTCCGACCTGTGAAGGCGCTCCCGCCAGAAATGAGGCAAACGAGTTATAGAACTCGCCGTACGGCGACAAAGCAGCCCCGTTTGCCAGGGTGGCGCCGGGACCAAAATAGGCCGTGCCGTTGGGACCGAACGCAGAAGTGAAAGGCGTTTCCGTGAAGCCATCCGACCGGATGCGCCGGACGTCCACGCCCCACTTGATATTGTGGGTGGTGGTATGGAGACTCCAATTCCACGCCCAGTCGAAGGTATTGTCGACAGCGTTCTCGGGGAGATAGGCTGTAGCGCCGATGGGCAGCATCCCGTTGATATTGATTCCGGTTAGGTTGTTTGTGCCGATACCGAGGGCGCTCTGATCGCCGTTGTAATTGAGTTTCTGGTCGTAACGGTTGTATCCGAACCGGAAATCGGTGATGAGAGAGGGCGTGATTTCGTGAGTCACGCCGGCAACCGCATTTTGCGCCAGAAGGCGATCGTTCGTGCCGGCGCCGATCGTTGAGCCGTATGGAGAGTCTTGGGACGCCCAGAAGTTGCTGTATCCGTAGCGCAGGAAGGCCGAGGTGCGATCGCTGAAATGCTGATCGATCTTGCCGTCGAATTTGCTTACATCGTTGCGGAAGGGCGTGTTAGAGACGTAGTTATCGACATAACCCGGCAGATTAGGCGAGGGCAGCAAGCCCGCGATAGCCGCCGCGGTCGGATTGATCTGCCCGGGCGCGAGGGTGTTGCCGGCATACGGAAGGCCGGTGGACGGGTTGACGACCGTCAGCCCGGGTATCGCGCTGAAATTGCCTGTGACCGCCTGGGACGTGGGTACGGTGGCCAGTTGGGTCATGCCGCCATTGGCGAAAGTCCCCTCATAGGAACCGAAAAAGAAAGTCTTATCCGGCACGATGGCTCCGCCGACGGTCGCGCCCATCTGGTTGTAAGTGAAGCGCGCGTCGGGGTTCCCGGCGGTGTTGAAGAAGCTGCGGGTATTCAGGATGTTGCCGTTGTAGAACTCGAAGAGGCTGCCGTGCCAGCCGTTGGTTCCTCCGCGCGTAACGGGCGTATAGAAGGTTCCGGCCGCGAAACCGTTCTCGACGGTTGGATTGGCGCTGACAATATTCAACTGCTGGATGGATTCCTCGGGCTGCACGCGCACCGCCGAGCCGCTGAAAGGCTCGAGGTTCATGACTCCGTCCACTTGCGGCATATTAACCAGAGGCGATTGTCCGTTAGTCGAGAAGTAGCGGTTGCGAGCCGGGTCCTGGACTAAGTCATAGGCCGGTTGCGGCGGCGTGATGCCGGGCTGCAACTCGATCAGTTGCTGGTAATTCCGATCCACGACGGGCAGCTCGCGAACCGTCCGCGTCCCCAGAGCCACGCCGATTTGGGCGTTATCGGTCTGAATGACCGGAGCGGACCCCTGGACTTCGACAGTCTCGTTCACATTGCCGGCTTCAAGCGTGACGTTGACGGACACCGGACCGCTGGCAGTCAGCTCGATATTCTGCTGGGAAGTGCGCTTGTAACCGGTTATCTCCACATCCACTCGATAGGTGCCCACAGCCAGGCCCCCGATTGAGAACGTGCCGTCCGGCCCTGTGAGAACCCTCTGCGTGGCGTTAGTGTTGATCTCGGTGATGGTGACCGCGGCGTTGGGGACGTTCGCGCCCGAAGCGTTCGTAACACGGCCTGAAAACGTCCCACCAGTCGCTTGCGCCCATATGGGGGCAAGTGGCAGTAACAGTAAACAGACCAATAGTAGTATCATCCGTTTCTTGACCATAGATTTTCCCTCCTACTAAAGTTCCCCTTTAGTGTTAATTCGAGGGTAACAATGAGAAAGACTTGTTTCCGTGAAGGCTCAGACAGCTACGCGGGGAAGCGTAAGGCGCAGCGCACAAACGAGGTACGATCCTCAACAGCTCCGGAAGCGTTCGGCGACGAACTGAACGGGCGCAAGTATATGTTACATTGAGGAATCATCGGACAAGTTTCGCTTCCCACCATGGAACCCGGTTCATCCGCAGGCGACAAGTTTCAGAGACTGATCGAGATCATGGCGCGTTTGCGCGCGCCGGACGGCTGCCCTTGGGATCGCGAGCAGACTTTTGACAGCATCAAACCCTATACGCTCGAAGAGACCTATGAGCTGCTGGATGCCATCGACCGGCGCGAGTGGAACGAGGTGGCCGAGGAGTTGGGCGATTTCCTTTTGCAGGCCGTCTTCTTCGCGGAAATAGGGGCGGAGCGGAAACTCTTCAGCATCGAGGATGCGCTGGACGCCATCAATCGCAAGCTGGTCCGACGGCATCCGCACGTCTTCGGCGAGGAATCGGCGGAAACGTCCGGCGACGTCAAGCGCATCTGGGGCGAGATCAAGGCCGAGGAGAAGAGGCGCAAGGGCCGCCAGGGAGATGGGCTGCTGGCGGGCGTGCCGCGCGCGCTGCCGGCGCTGATCGAGGCGCAGCAGATCACGTCGCGGGCCGCCGGGGTGGGTTTCGATTGGGAGAATCCGGGCCAGGTGCTGGAGAAGCTTCACGAGGAGCTGGCCGAGTTCGATGAAGCGCGGCGGCGGGGCGCTCCCCAGGAGATGGAAGACGAACTTGGCGACTTGCTATTCGTGCTGGTGAACCTGGCCCGCTTCGTCAAGGTGGATCCGGAGCAGGCGCTGCGCAAGACCAATGCGAAGTTCCGCGAGCGGTTCGCCTATATTGAACGCCGTCTGGCGGAACGCGGCCGCCGGCCCGCAGACGCGAGCATCGAGGAGATGGAGGCACTGTGGCAGGAAGCCAAGCGGTGATCGAAATTTTCCGGCGCATCCGGTTGGCGTGGGCGCTTGGGGAGGAGTCCCTGGGTTGAGCGGCCGGCGCTTCCTGTGGCTGTGGATCGGCCTGGTGGTGGCCGGCTGGTCGGCCAATTACGTGGCGGGAAAGATCGCGCTGCGTGAGTTCCCCGCCGGGGTGCTGAGCCCGCTGCGCTTGTGCGTGGCGGCTGCGGCGATGGTCCCCTTCTACGTTTGGGAGCGGCGCTGGAAGCGCGAAACCTGGGATATCGCCGAATTGCCCACACTGCTCGTGGCGGGGGTGATAGGAGCGGCCGGCACGCAGCTTCTATGGGTCTTCGGCATCAGCCGCACCAGCGTGGCGCATGGGGTGATTTTCTCCAACCTTGCGCCTCTCCTGGTACTGCTGCTGGCGGCGGCGCGCGGCCTGGAGCGTATCACCGCCGCAAAGCTGGGCGGCCTGGCGCTGGCGCTGGCGGGGGTGGCCGCGCTGAAGTGGTTCGAGCCGACGGCGCCCGCGGGCGTGGAATCCGCCTGGGCCGGCGACCTGATCTGCTTCGGCGGATCGGTGACCTTCGCTCTGTTCAACGTGTTCGGCAAGTCCGCTACTAAGAGCTACAGCGGAACCACGATCACCGCGTTCGGATATGCGGGCGGGGCGATCCTGGCGGCTCCGCTGCTCATCGCGCGGGGAGCCGGCTTCGCCTTCAGCCACGTTTCCTGGCTGGGCTGGGCATGCGCGCTGTACATGTCGCTGGTCTCTTCGGTGCTGTGTTACCTGATCTACTATCGCGTGCTGGCCCAACTGGAGCCATCCCGCGCCACGGCATTCGGCTACCTGCAGCCTCCGGTGGCCACTCTGTTCGGCGCCTTGCTGCTGGCGGAGCCGGTCACGCCGGCCCTGCTCTTTCCAGGCTTAGTCATTCTGGCGGGACTCTTCCTGGCGGAGCGGGGCAGGTGAACGCATTCGTTTCGCTGCTGCGGCGGAACCGGAACTATCGCAACACGTGGATCGGCCAGATCGTCAGCGAGGCCGGCGATCACTTCAACAACATCGCGGTATTCAGCCTGGCGGTGGCCACTACCCGCTCCGGCCTGGTGGTGAGCGGCGTAATGCTGGCGCGCGCCATTCCGGCCATCATGGTGGGGCCTTTGGCGGGCGTGGCGCTGGACCGGTTCGACCGCAAGCGCGTCATGATCGCCAGCGACCTGGTGCGCGCAGTGGTGGCCATGGGCTTCATCTTCACGCTGCATCGCCACGACACCTGGCTGCTTTACGTGCTCAGCGCGCTGCTGATGGCGGCGTCCCCGTTCTTCACCAGCGGGCGTGCGGCCATTCTGCCGGCCATCGCCACTGAAGAGGAATTACACACCGCCAACTCGCTCACCCAGACCACGCAATGGACCACGCTGACGATCGGCACTTTTCTGGGCGGCACGAGCGTGATGCAGTTCGGCTATAAGTGGGCCTTCTTCGGCAACTCCGTCTCGTTCCTGGTTTCGGCCTTCTGCATCTCGCGGCTGTTCCTGGCGGGCCGCGGATTCCGCCCGCCGCGCCGGTCCCTCACGGAGGCCCAGGTGGTGCGCCCGTGGCACGAGTACGTGGAGGGGCTGCGCTACATGCGCTCGGTTCCGCTGATCATGGGGCTGGCCATGGTGAACGTGGGATGGGCCACTGGCGGAGGCGCGGCGCAGATCCTGTTCAGCGTGTTCGGCGAGATCGTGTTCAATCGGGGTCCCGCCGGCCTGGGCGAGGTATGGAGCTGCGCGGGAGTGGGGCTGCTGTGCGGCGGCGCGCTGGCTTACACGATAGGCCGCCGGCTGAGCTTCACGGATTACAAGCGGAGCGTGGCCATCTGTTACGTGGTGCACGGCGGGTCGTACATTCTGTTCAGCCAGATGCGCAGCTTTCCGCTGGCCCTGGTGTTCATCGCGCTTTCGCGGGCGGGGGTGGGATTCAGCTCGGTGGTGAACATGTCCCAGTTGCTGCGCCACGTGCCCAACGAATTTCGCGGCCGGGTCTTCGCCACACTGGAAACCACCACCTGGTCGGTGATGCTGCTCTCCATGACGGCGGCGGGGATCGCCTCCGAGCACTGGGACCCGCGCACGATCGGGGCGGTGGCGGGCGCGCTCAGCTCGACGACCGCGATATTCTGGGGCTGGGCCCATTTGACTGGCCGCTTGCCCGAGCCGGCCTACACGGGCATCGAGCCCGAGGAGATCGAGATTCATGGAGAGCCGACGGTGTAGGGCTGCCTGCAGAGAACGCCCTCTGCTCACCGCGGAGACGCGGAGACGCGGAGATTTCGCGGAGAACGAGCCAAGAGAAGGGCCCTTCTCCGCGTCTCCGCGTCTCCGCGGTGAGTTTGGGGTCTTCCCCCCAAGGAGCCGTCGTGACCGGTAAAGTCATCCTCGTCACCGGGGCAGCCAAGCGCATCGGGCGCGGCATCGCGCTGCGGCTGGCGCGGGAGGGCGCGCGCGTGGTGATCCACTATCACACGTCGGAAGAAGAGGCCCGCCGGACGGCTGCCGAGTGCGGGGGCGCAGCGCTCGTGCGAGCCAATCTCGAAAGCGTGGAGGAGATCGCTGCCCTGTTCGGCGAAATCGGCGAACGCTTCGGACGCCTGGATGGACTGGTCAATAACGCGGCCCGCTTCACTCGCTTCGACCCCCTCGAGATCACCGAGCGGGATTGGGACTTCATTCACTCGGTGAACCTGAAGGCGGTGTTCTTTTGCTGCCAGCACGCCGCCCGGCTGATGCGGCGCACCGGCGGCGGCCGCATCGTCAATATCAGCTCCCTCGGCGGCATTCGCCCGTGGGCGGAGCACGTCCATTACTGCGCGTCGAAAGCCGGGGCGATCATGCTGACCCGCGCGCTGGCTAAGGCCCTGGCCCCGGAGATCACGGT
This sequence comes from Terriglobia bacterium, assembly GCA_963714205.1. Lineage (GTDB taxonomy): Bacteria > Acidobacteriota > Terriglobia > Bryobacterales > Bryobacteraceae > CAVQNQ01. The sequence continues at coordinate 84,873 of CAVQNQ010000008.1, read as the reverse complement.
GAATTCGGTGGCGCCGGGCGTGATCCCCTTCGCGGATATCGACGAGAGCGGGCTGCGCATGATCAGCGCCACACCGGCACAGCGCGGTGGCACGCCGGAGGAAGTGGCCGATGCGGTGGTTTACTTTCTCAAGGCTTCCAACTTCGTCACCGGGCAGATTCTGGCGGTGGATGGCGGCCTCAGCCTGCGCTAAGCGCCCCAACCTATACTGGAACAAAGGGACCGGAAGCGAAGGGCCTCGAAGCGCATGAAGCGGCGGGCATCCAAGAGGACGGCGGCGTATGTGGGGCTGCTGGCGGCGGCCTTTGCGGCGGCCATGCTGGCGAGCTGGGCCTTCGGGCGCCCGTTGGACAATGCGGCTTACGATTACTGGTTCCGGCTCTACCAGCCCCGGCCGTGGCAAACGCAGGCGGCGATTCTGGAGATCGACGAGGCTTCGCTGGTGAAGCTGGGCGGTATGCGGCACATTCGCAAACCGCTGGCCGACGGGCTCCGCCTGGTAGCGGCCGCTCGTCCCGCGGCTGTCGCGGTGGACGTGATCCTCACCGATGAAGGCGACGCCGCCGAGGATCGCGCGCTGGAGGAGGCTTTCCGCGAAACGCCCAACCTGGCGCTGGTATCGCTGTTTCAAGGCGACCCAGTGCGCTGGGAGGATCCTAAGCCGGAATTCGGGCGATGGGCCAAGGCGATCGGCCATGCCTACGCGCAGCCCGATGAAAGCGATTCGGTGACGCGCTCGATCCCGCTCGAGATGCGGGCCGCCCGGGACCGCCGCTGGGCCCTGGCGCTGGAGGCCTTCCGGCTGAGCCGCGGTCAGCCGATCACGGAATCGGTATCGCTGGCCGCGGGCGGAAGCGCCTCCGAGATCCAGGTGGGCGACGTGGCCATCCCAGTGATACCTTCGGGGGGCAATGTGGCCGCCGGCGCCCTGATGCGGATACGGTACTTGCCGCCCGGCCGCGGCGTTCCCAGCGTCGCGCTGGCCGATCTGCTGGCCCGGCCCGCATTGGCCGCCAGGTTCGCCGGCAAGGTGGTGTTTGCGGGCGTGACCGCTCCCAGCATGCTCGACCGCCTTTTCACGCCTTACGCCGGCGGCCAGACCATCTCGGGGATCCGGATTCACGCCGACGCGTTCGAGACCATGGCCCAGCGAATGTTCCTACCGGATGTGCCCATGGTCTGGACGTTCTTGTTCAGCCTGGCCCTGGCTATCGCCGCGGGTCTGGCATTCCGATATCTGCCCGGATGGTGGGCATACGCGGGCGGCGGAGCGGTGGTGGCTACCGCCATGGTGACGCCCTACGTTTTTTTTGCTCACCAGCGCGTGCTTCCCTTCGCCAGCCCGGTTTTTTCGGCGTGGCTGGCGGCGCTGGCCGCGGCGAGCTTTTATCACCTGGTGGTGCGGCGCGACTGGCGCACGGAGCAGAGCGCCCGCGAACGCTATCAGCAAGCCATGCATTTTGTGACGCACGAGATGCGCACGCCGCTCTCGGCCATCCAGGGATCGAGCGAGATGATTTCGCGCTACGCCCTGCCCGAGGAGAAGCGGAAGCAGATCGCCCTATTGATCAACTCCGAATCGAAGCGCCTGGCGCGCATGGTGGAGATCTTCCTCAACGTGGAGCGGCTCACGGCCGGCCACATGGAACTGAAGCATGAAACCATCCCTGTGGCGGAGATGGTGGAGGTCTGCATCGCGCGCGTGCGCCCGCTGGCCGAACGCAAACACATTGCGATCGAACTGGAGCCGATTCCCGCGGGGCTCGAGATCGCCGGCGACCGCGAGCTGATGGAATACGCCTGCTACAATTTACTTACCAATGCAGTGAAGTACTCCCCGCAGCGAAGCACCGTGACGGTGGCCGGATGGCGGGATCACGGCCATATCCGGATCGCGGTGAGAGACCAGGGCATTGGATTGGACCAGAAGGAAGCCAAGCAGATTTTTCAGAAGTTTTACCGGACCAGGAAGGCTGAGGAGTCCGGGGAGGCGGGAACCGGTATCGGCCTTTCGATCGTCCAGCAGATCGTGGAACAGCATGGCGGCGCGATCGAGGTAGTCAGCCAGCCGGGTGAAGGGTCCTGCTTCACGCTGGCCCTTCCGGCGGCCGCCTCGGCCGCTTCGGCCACCGCCGCGGAACGGCACTGATGCAACGGTTACTGTTAGTCGAAGACGATCCGGCTTTGCAATTCACCATCCTGACCGCGCTCGAGGCGCAGGGATACGCGGTGGACGCGGTCTCGACGACCGGCGAGGCGATCGATCGCCTGGGCGAGAACGCTTACCCGATCGTGATCTCCGATATTTACGTGGATGAGCGCACCGGCCTCGACGTTCTGGACGCGGCCAAGCGCAAGGACCCGCGCTGCTCGGTGATCCTGATGACCGGGCGCGGCACCATCGAGACCACCGTGGCGGCCACGCGCGGCGGAGCGTTCGATTACATCGCCAAGCCTTTCGACCTGGACGTGATGATCGACGCCATCGAGCGGGCCGAAGCCTCCCGCGCCGGCGGCGAAGACGAAGCCGAAGAGGAGGAACTGCCCGAATCGGAGATGATCGGCAGCTCTCCGGCCATGGTCGAGATCTACAAGACCGTCTCGCGCGCCGCGCCCACCGATGCCACCGTGATCGTCGAGGGCGAAACCGGAACGGGCAAGGAACTGGTGGCTCGCATGATCCACCGCTACAGCCGGCGGGCGAGCCAGGAATTCGTGCCGGTGGATTGCGGCTCCATCACGCCCTCGCTGCTCGAAAGCGAGCTGTTCGGGGCCGTGCGGGGCGCGTTCACGGGCGCGGACCGCGACCGCGTGGGGGTTTTCGAGGCGGCCCACCGCGGCACGGTTTTCCTGGACGAGATCGGCGACATCGAGCCGAATTTCCAGTTGGCCCTGCTGCGTTTTCTGGAGGGGCACGAGATCCGGCCGGTGGGCGCGTCGCGCTCCAAACCCGTGGACGTGCGCGTGATCGCCGCCAGCAACCGCAACCTGCAGCGCATGGTGGAGGAGAAGAAGTTTCGCGAGGACCTGTGGTACCGCCTGAACACCGTGCGCATCGCCCTGCCGCCGCTGCGCGAGCGCCGCACGGATATCCACCTGCTGGCGCGCTTCTATCTCAACAAATACAACGGCCGCTACAACCGCGACGTGAAGCTGATGGATTCCGGCTTGCGCGCGCTCGAGGACTACACCTGGCCGGGGAACGTGCGGCAGTTGCAGCACCTCATCGAGCGGCTGACGATCCTGGCGGACCGCATCGATGGCGAAAGCGTTCACCACGCTCTCACCGCCATGGAATCGCGCGAGCGGCCGGTGGAGACGCTGGCGGACGCCGAAGAGGACCAGATCCGGCGCGTCCTGGCGGCCACGGGCGGCAACAAGAGCAAGGCCGCGCAACTCCTGGGCATCGAACGCAAGACGCTCTACCGTAAGCTCGAGCGCATGAAGCTATAGCGCGGCGGCGGACTCCTCGCCGACGAATTCCAGCACCACCACGGTAATGTCGTCGGATTGCGCGGTTCCCTCGGTGAAGGCCGCCACCCCGGATTGAATTGCGTCGTGGATGGACGCGCACGGTTCGGCGGCGCGCGCCGCCACAATCTCGCGCAGGCGCTTGCGGCCGAAGAATTCGCCCGCCGCGTTCTGCGCCTCGGTGACGCCATCGGTATAGATCACTACCTTGTCGCCGGGATCCAGGCGGTCCGCCATCACGGTAAATTCCGCGGTGTCGAGCAGCCCCACGGGCATGCCGCTGGCCTCCAGAGCGCGCAGGCTCCCGCCGGCGCCCGCTATCAGCGGCGGACAGTGGGCTGCGTTGACGAAGCTGAAGCGCCCATCGGAACAGAGCAGGCAATAGAACGCCGTGGCGTACTTCTCGCCGCTCGTGCGTTCGAGAAGGAAGCGGTTCAGCCGCGCCATCCGGCGTCCCAGAGCAGCGGGATCGTCGGTGGCCGTGATGAGCGCCCCCTGGAAGAGGGAAGCCAGGAGCGCCGAGCCGACGCCCTTGCCGGAGACATCCGCCACCACCGCCGACCAGCAACGCGGGTTCACCTGGATCACGTCGTAATAATCGCCGCCCACTTCACGCGAGGCCACGCTGCTGCCGGCGGCCCGCAGCCATCCTTGCGCGGGCAGCTTGCCCGGGAGCAGGCTCTGCTGGATGGTCCGCGCCAGGCCCAGCTCCTGCTCCATCTGCTGCTTGGTGCGCTCCTCTTCGAGCAAACGGGCGTTTTCGAGCACCGTGGAGGCCTCGATGGCCAGGGTTTGCAGCAGCTCGCGGTTGCCGCCGGCCATATCCGCCGCCGAGAGGCGCGAATCCATGTAGAGCAGGCCCACGGTCTCGCTGCCCGTGGAAAGCACGCTGGTGGTGTCGCCGAAGGTAGTGCGGATGCGAACCAGGGGGACGCAGATCACGCTGCGCAGTTCCAGATCGGCGATGCTGCCGCGGGGCCGTGTCTCGTCCGCGCCCAGCGGATCGAAATTCATGTACAGGAGCTCGCGGCGATGCTCGAGCGCGCGATGGAGCACCTCGCGCGGCACGCGCAGATCGCTGTCGCTGAGCTGCTGCCCGCTGCGGTTACGCGATACGCGGATATCCAGGCCCTTGGCGCCGCGCAGCAGCAGGAAGCCGCGCTCGGCGCCGGTGACGGCGAGGGCGGCATCCACGACGGAGGCGAGCACGTCATCCACCGAAAAAGAACTCTGCATGGTCCGCGCCAGGTCCAGGATGGCCCGCAGCTTGGCCAGATTGCTGCCCACTCCGGGCGGCGGTGCGGTCTTCTCGGACGGGTTCATCTGCTCCATCAGGCGCTTCAGCTCGGCGCCATCGGTGGCGAAGACCAGCTTGTAGGAATCCTGCGCGCCGAAATCGATGGTGTCGGAATCGCGCAGCACCTGCCGCGAGATCCGGCGGCCGTTCACGAAGGTCCCGTGACGGCTTCCGCAATCCTCGATCACGTACTCGCCGTTCTCCGCCACGATGCGCGCGTGCGAGCGCGACACGCGGCTGTCCCGGACGATGATGTGGCTCTCGGGCTGCCGTCCGATCAGCAGAGGCAGGGGCGCGATGGGCACGCGGGTGCGGTGCCCGCCGGGGTCGATCACCACCAGCGAGGCCGTTCGCAAGGCGGGAGCGGAATCGGGCGCGGGGTTCATCGTCATTTATTCGCGTCCGGCGCGCTGGCGGCGCGTTTTGGCGGGCGCCCGGCCGGGTTTCTCGCCGGCGGGGGCCGGCTTGACGGCCTCGGCCTCAACCAGGCGTTTTCGCAACTCTTCCACTTCGCGCGTCCGCAGCGCCTGGCAGTGCGCGCAGTAGCCGCCCACTTCGGTGCGGGCCAGCAGCACCTGAAAGCCGAGGTGGCTCTCGACCTGCCGCCGCAAACGCTGCAACGGCTCTCCGTAAAACTCCTCCACCTTGCCGCAGCGCAGGCAGATGATGTGGGCGTGCTCCTGTTTCAGGCGGGTCTCGTAGTAGTGCTGGTCGCCGCCATAATGCATCAGATCGAGCTCGTCCACCAGGCCGCCGGACTTCAGCATCTTGAGGGTTCGATAGACCGTCACGCGGTTGAGCTTGGGATCGCGTTCCTTGGCCAGGCGATACAGCCGCTCGGCATCCAGATGGTCGCCGGTCCGATCAATGAGTTCGAGCAGGATCTGGCGCTGCCGCGTGAGGCGCACGCCGCGCTGTTTGAGCGAACCCTCGGTGGAATCGGCCGCCATGGCGAATCTTTCCAATTCTAACAAGCACCCGCGGCCGGCGTTGCGAGGGGATTATCCCGCGCCCTCGTGCTCCGCAGAGGACAGAAGAGGACCAAACCCGGAAAGCGAAGCTCCAGTTGGTGAGTTTTGTTACGCTGAAGTTCTAGTGTCGGAGAAGTCGTCAATTGAGGGCTTCTTTTAGCACTGGTAGTACCAATTGCGGCGTCGAAGGCGTGGCATCACGTGATACCATCAAGTCGGAGGCGACTGGAACGGCCAAGCCACAAAGAGCTTTCAGCGAAGCTCCGGGAATGCTTAAATTTGGTCGAGGCGGGCAAGTGGCTGCCGGCTAATCCTGCCAAGTTGAAAGCCAATTTCGACGAGATCGAGGTAACGTTTGGTATGGAAACAGCCCTAACGGAAGATCAGACTGTCATTCTTGTTGGGGCGATCAGGGAGATCAAGCCCGATCAGTATAAGGGTGTTCGCCCGCCCCCGCGATCTTACGAGCCTGCCATCCGTGGACAGGAGATCTTGGGCTTCCGGTGGAAATCCGCCTTTTTCTCCGGCTACGAGATGTACTTCAAATTCTGTCTGAATGGCGCCGAAGACGGGAGAAGAGCCTTCATTTGCTCTATTCATGAGCATCGAGACCAGGATGATTAGATGCATCGAATGCGGTCAAGCCGATCTGGAACCGAAGACCGTTCGGTTGCAGGGTTCGGTAAGAGATGAGACATACACCGTCGAAATGCAGGGGTTGGAGTGTCCGAGCTGCGGCTATAAAACCATTGAGGGTGCGGCTTTGCCGGAGTTCGCTCGCTTGTTGGCAGATAGATATCGGGCGCACCACGACCTGCTGACGAGCGAAGAAATTCGCGCGCTGCGGAAGAGACTTGGGATGAGCCAAGAGCAGTTCGCGCGGCATGTTGGCGTGGGCTTAGCCAGTGTGAAGCGCTGGGAGATGGGTAAGATTCAGGAGCAGCACAACAATGACCGCATCCTCCAAGGGGCCATGCCGGTGGCTACCAGCGTCCGCGCGTACGTTGAATGCTTCGGCGCCATTTACGGCTCCACAATCGGATACAATTGGCGAATTTCGGAATCGGTAGTTCCAGCGGACCTAGGGGCGGCAGCAAGCCCTACTCTGGCCGTCCAGGAATGTTTCGAGGATGCGTTGCGTCAGCAAGAGCTGTGGTCGAGACAGAATGGTACATTTTCTGAGCTTGAATTGCCGTCTCATCGGACGCTCTGTATCGCCGCGCCGTTCAGCCAAACGGGAGGATAGTATTACGACCAATGCCCGAAAATAGGGAAGTTGCCACCGAATTCGAATCGATACCGTCCGAGCATTTTCTGAAGATCTATGCCAACAGCGTATTGATCGAAGCTGGCCCTTGGGATTTTCGCTTGGTATTTGGAGAGACCACCCGCTCTGGGGCTAAGGTGATAACAGAGCAGCTGGTGTCGATTGTAATGTCTCCCCAACACGCCAAAGTCTTTGCGAATATCCTCATGGGCAATGTGCGCGAGTACGAAAAACAGGTGGGTGAGATAAATATTCCAGTGGCACCCGTGGAGAAGCTATCCCCGAGGTCTCTAGCATAGCGGGATGAGCAAGCCCGCTCAAACCGATAGAGCGGCGCGAATAGGCTTGTGATCGCGCCGGTGTAACCGTAGATACGGGTCCAGGTCGCTGGGCGCATGGGGCCGAAGGATGAGCGCCGGCTGTTTCGGCTATAGCTCAGATCTCGTTTCATGTTTCATGCCCGGAGTTGCCCGGGTTCCGAGCGCCCTGGTATAATTGTTTCTTTGCAAGTCGAGGGAGATTTTCGTCTCATGTCACAAGTTTGTGAAGTCTGCGGCCGCGGTCCCCAGTTCGGACATCGCGTGAGCCACGCCCACAACATCACGAAGCGGCGCTGGAATTTGAATCTGCAATCGGTGCGCGCGCTGATCAACGGCGCCACCCGGCGGATCCGCGTTTGCACCTCCTGCATCCGCTCCGGCAAAGTTCAGAAAGCCGCCTAAGAGCCTCCATCCCGCTGCCCGGCGCCGCCTGGCCGGACTGATCCATACAGTTCGCCGCTGGTTACGTACATGCTCTCTCTTTCCGGGGGAGCCGCGATGCCCGAGGAAGAGGAAATATCTACCCGTAATTCGGCCGGCGACGGGCATCCCGAGGCTGGCGGGGCCGGCGCCAGGAAGTGGATTCGCCAGCGCTGGCGGACAGCGGCAGCGGTTGCGATGGCCGGGTTGGCCGCCGTCGCCCTGGGCATGGCGGGATACCGTTACCTGATGCTGGCGCGCCGCGTGGACGCGCGTCTCGCCGCCGGGCCGTTCGCCGACGCCGTCAATATATTCGGCGCGCCTCCCACGGTCGCCGTGGGCGATTCGTTGACACTTGAAGACGCCATCGCCCGCCTGCGACGCGCCGGCTATGGCACCACGCGCGGCAATCCGGTGGGATCGTACAACGTGCGCCCGGACTGCCTGGAGATCTTCCCGGGCCGCAATAATCCCGGCGAGGATGCGTGGGTGCTCTACCTGCCGGAGGGCACGATCTCGCGCATCGTCTCGCTGAGCGACAACACCGACCGCCCGGAGCACACGTTTCCCCCGCAGCTTATCACCAACCTCTCCGAGAACCGCGAGAAGCGCCGCATGGTGCGCTTCGCGGATATTCCCGCCGCGTTGCGGGATGCCATCCTTTCGAGCGAAGACAAGCACTTCTTTTATCACTCCGGCTTCGATCTGTTGCGCATCCTCAAGGCCGCTTACGTGGACGTGAAGGAAGGCCGCAAGGAGCAGGGCGCCTCGACCCTCACCATGCAGCTCGCCCGCAACCTCTGGCTCGAGCCGGACAAACTCTGGAAGCGCAAGCTCGAAGAGTTGCTGATTACCCTGCACCTGGAACAGAAGCTCACCAAGCAGCAGATTTTCGAGGATTACTGCAACGAAGTCTATCTCGGCAGGCGCGGCACGTTTAGCATCAAAGGCTTCGGCGAAGGGGCGCGCGTCTACTTCGGCAAGGACCTCTCGCAGTTGACGGGGGCCGAGGCGGCCTTGCTCGCGGGCCTGGTGCAGCGCCCCAGCTTCTACAATCCGTTTCTCTATCCCGGCCGCGCCCTCGAGCGGCGCAACGTGGTGCTCGGGCTGATGCGGCAGAACCTGTACCTTTCCGAGGCCCAGTATGGGCATGAGTTTGCGGCTCCGTTGAAGCTGGCGCCCGCGCAAAGCGAGGAGATGGACGCGCAGTACTTTCTCGATCTCATGGACGATGAGCTGCAGACCCGGCTGGACGACCATGAACAAGAGGCGCGTGGCGTCTATACCACGCTCGATCCGGAGCTGCAGCGGGCTGCCCAGGAGGCTGCACGCGACGGCATGGAATTGGTGGACCGGAGGCTGCGCGCGCATCCGGGCCGGGAAGCCATTCCGCCCGGCCAGCCGCAAGTGGCGCTGGTGGCGCTGGACCCGCGGACCGGCGCCATCAAGGCGCTGGTGGGCGGGCGCAACTATGGCGCCAGCCAGTTGAACCACGCGCTGGCCTCGCGCCAGCCGGGATCGGTGTTCAAGCCGTTCGTCTATGCCGCGGCGCTCGATACGGCGGTGCAGGGCGGAAACCAGATCTTCACCCCCACCACCATGCTGAATGACGAGCCCACTACCTTTTTCTTCGATAACCGGGCTTACCAGCCCGATAACTTCCGGCATGAGTACATGGGCGACGTAACGCTGCGGACGGCCCTGGCCCACTCCCTCAACAGCGCCACCGTCGAGCTCGCCGAGGAGGTGGGATACGGCAGGGTGGCTTCGATGGCGCGCCGCGCGGGCCTTGAGAACGTCAGGCCCACACCGGCGATCGCCTTGGGCGCTTATGAGGCGACTATCATCGATATCGCGGAGGCCTACACTATGTTCGCCGACCGGGGCGCGCGGCTGGCGCCCTGGGCCATCGCGCAAGTGCGCGGGCGCAATGGCGCGCTCCTATATCAGGGTCGCCCGGAGCCGGTCCCGGCGCTCGATCCGCGGGTGGCTTACCTGATGGTGAGCATGATGCAGGAAGTGCTTCGCAGCGGCACCGGGGCCGGCGTGCGCGCGAGCGGCTTCACGCTGCCCGCCGCCGGGAAGACCGGAACCTCGCGCGACGGCTGGTTCGCGGGCTTCACCTCGGAATTGTTGTGCGTGGTGTGGGTGGGCTTCGACGACGGTCGCGATCTCAACCTGGAAGGGGCGCACTCGGCGCTGCCCATCTGGACCGAATTCATGCAACGCGCCGCGCGGTTGCGTCCTTACCGCGATGCCAAGCCCTTCCAGCCGCCCCCCGGCGTGGTGGCGGTGAACCTGTGCGCCGACAGCGGGCAGCTTGCGACGCCCTTCTGTCCGCGCACACGCTTCGACGTGTTCATCGAGGGCACCGAGCCGGTGGTGGAGTGCGAGATCCATTCGCCCAATCCGCCGGGCGTGGCGGACCGGGTGATCGCTTCGCCCGATGCGAAGCCGGCGGGGCCGTAGGCTCCCCAAGACCGTGGCATAGTGGTAGATCGAAGATCATCCCGGCTCACCACTTATGTCGAATTCCATTCGCAGTCTGTTCGATCTGGCTGGCCGCGTGGCAGTAGTTGTAGGCGGCACTTCCGGCTTAGGAAAGACGCTGGCGCTGGGCCTGGCGGACGCCGGTGCCGACGTGGTGGCGGGAGGCAGGCGCGCCGACTTCGTGGATAAGGCTGCCGCGGAAATCGAGGCGAAAGGCCGCCAGACCGTGCGCGAGGTGGTGGACGTGCAGAATCGCCTCTCCGTCGATAAGTTCCGCGATGGCATCCTGAAGAAACTGGGGCATGTGGATATTCTGGTGAATGCAGCGGGACAGATTCAGCGCAAGCCGACCAGCGAAGTATCCGAGAGCGACTGGCAGCGGATTCTCGATATCAACGTGACGGGGGTTCTGCGGGCGTGCCAGTCGTTTTACGCGCCGCTTAAGCAAAGCGGGCACGCGCGGATCATCAACATCGCGTCGCTGACTTCATTCGTAAGTCTGCTCGAGGTGGCCGCATATGCGGCCTCCAAGGCTGCCGTGCTTTCGCTGACGCGCAGCCTGGCGCAGGAGTGGGCCAAGGACAACATCGCGGTGAACGCCCTGGCGCCGGGCGTATTTCCCACCGAAATCAATGCCAGGCTGTTGGACGGCACGGAACGCGGCCGGGAGTTCCTGGTGCGCACACCCATGCGGCGCTTCGGCAAGCCTGAGGAACTCGTAGGCGCGACGCTGCTGCTGGCGTCGGATGCGGCGAGTTACATGGCTGGCGAGTGCATCGTCGTGGACGGCGGCATGCTGGCCACCGGTGTAAATTCTTAGACCGCGAGTGGCCGAACCCCCCGCCGAGCTGAGCGTTCAAGAACTCACACTGACATAACTTTTCGTCCGCCCGCTTATCGGTACCGGTACAGCTTCACGCGCTGGATGGCGCGCTCGCCGTATGAAAGGCGTATGCCGCTGCCGGACTGGTTCACGGCGGCGGCGGCGGCCATGTCATCCGCGGCCACGGAATCATCGCCGCCGAGAAGATGCGTCACCACCCATTTGCCGTCCTTGTCGAACCGGCCCGCTTCCTGCTCGGCCAGACCGGCAATCGGCGGCCCTGGCGTGTTCGGCGAAAACGTGATTTGCAAATTATTGCCCACGAGCAGGTAGTCGTCCGGGCCGAGCGTCATGAACAAACCGTAGCCGGTTACGTCAGGAATCACAGCCGGCGTGTGGCGATTGCGCGGCAACCCCACGTTTAGAATGTAGTTTCCCAGTTTCACCTTTTCGTCAGGCCGCTGTTTGTCCAGCGCGACTCCCGCGATCGTGCCGTTGCTCTGGTGCTCCAGGATCTGAGGAGCGACTTGAGAAAGGGTCAAGAACGCCTGTGGAAGCGGCTGCACTTCGTATTCGGGAGGAGGCGGCGCAAGCGGCCGGATACCGCCGGGACCGCCAAACCCCACCAGCCGCTCCGGCGAATCTATTCCCGGCGGGAACAGCCCCGACGGCAAATTCATGCCCACCCTGGTGAACCAGTCCAGTAAGCCGGCTTCGGCAAACCCGGAATAACCGATCGCATGGAACTGGCCGATGGCGTAGAAAGCGTGTGCGGCGCCCCGAATGTCACCCTCCGCTTCGACGGTGAAAAACGGATTGTTGGAGCGGCTGTACCGTGAGGTCAAATCGACAATGGCATTCGCGTAGCCCTGGTAAGCGAAACTCGACAGGTAAGCGTCGGGACAGAACATGTCCACCAGCGGAGCGCCCGCTCTCCATATGTCGTGCACACGGTCTACCGCTTCGCCGCTCGGATAATCGCCGGTCCCCTTATCTGTCGCTTGAGGAAGCCAGACATTCACGAACATCGGGATCGGGTGTTCCTTCTTGCCGGCCTCCACGACGCGATTGACATAGCGCGCGTAGTTCCAGGCCATAAAGATCTCGTCCGTCCGCAGGCCTTGGCCGAATACTTCTTCCCAGGTCCCGGAGGTCTTGAAGCCGGCCGCTTCCCAGACGCCGCGGAACTCCGGAAGCAACTGATCTTTGTGTTTCCCGAGGTTACCCATCAGCTCGGCCGGGACGGGCGCCGCAAATGCCTTATTTGCCAGCGGGGACCGGTCGCGCGAGTCGCCGCGAACGCCGATCTCATTCTCCACTTGGACCATGATCACGCGGTGCGTCCGATCGACTTCGCGGATATGGCGCATCATCGCCGCAAATGCGCGGGCATCCGCATCCCAGTTGTTCTCGCTCAGGGTGGAAAGAATTTCGACGGTCTTGCCATCCTGGACCTGCGCGCGCGGGTAGCGATCCTGGTCTGCCTTCACCCAGGCAGGCGCAAAGCTGGAGAGGCCGTTCTTCCAACTCCCGAACCAAACCAGGACGATGCGATGATCGATCTTGTTTGCGCCATCGATCATCGCATCGACGATTTTAAAATCGAACTTGCCTTTCTCGGGCTCGATCCAGTTCCACCCTACGGCCAGCGCCGAGCTGTTCTGGTGCGCCGTATTGGCCAGCACCGGCAACATGTATTTCAGATACTCGAGGTTGGATGGCGCGCTGGTTGGCGGTTCGCCGCAAAGAACGAGGAAAGGCTTCCCATCGACGATCAACTGAGTGGCCAAGCCTCGTTTCTCCAGATGGGGAATGGCCGGATCCGCGGGCCCGGTTTGTGCATACGCCGCGGAGATTGCCAGGGCGCAGACCACGGCGCCGCCGGCTCGAATCGAAAGTGTCATAAGATTGCTCCTCTTGCCAACGAACTAAAATTAGCAGAATTCGCATCTCGCCGTTCCGGTCCGGCGTCGCCACAGAAACACAGCTACGCTACGGTACGAGGGGCGAACTTATCGATAGCGGTACAACGTTACGCGCTGGATGGCGCGCTCGCCGAACGCCAGACGTACGCCGCTGCCGGACTGGTTCGGCGGGGGATCGGATGAATACATGGAATCGTCGCCCCCGAGAAAGTGCGTCGCCACCCACTTACCGTTGTTATCGAACCGGCCCGCTTCCTGCTCGGCCAGACCTGCAATCGGCGGCCCCTGCGTGTTCGGCGTGAAAGTGATCGTCACATTATTGCCGGCGAGCAGGTACTCGTCGGGACCGACCGCCATGAATAAACCGTAGCCGATGCCGTCGGGAACGGTGCTCCGCGCGCCGCGATCGCGCGGCAAGCTCACGTTCAGGATGTAGTTCCCCAACTTCACCTTCTCGTCCGGTCTCTCGTTGTCCAACGCGATCCCCGCAATCGTGCCGGTGCTCTGGTGCTCCAGGATCTCAGGAGCGATTTGGGAAAGGGTCAAGAATGCCTGTGAAAGCGCCTTCTCTTCGTATTCCGGAGGTAGCGGCGGGAGTGGCTTGGTACTGCCGGGCCCGCCAAACCCCACCAGCTTCTTCGGCGAATCCATGCCCGGCCGGTTGACCCCGTTCGGGAAGTGGATACCCGACTGTGTGAACCACTGCAAGCAAGCCGTCGTTACCCATCCCGGAATAACCGATCGCGCGTTGCTGACCGATGGCATAGAAGGCGTGTGCGGCGCCAATTTCGCCGTCCGTCGCTTCGACCGTGAAGAACGGCTTGCCGGAGCGGGTATACCGTGTGGTCAACTCGACGATGTGATCCGCGGCGCCCGGTCCCCCCATGTAAGCATCGGGGCAGTACGTGTCCACCTGCGGAGCGCCCGCTTTCCATATGTCGTGCACGTGGTCGAACGCCTCGCCACGCGGACCCTTCCCCCAGCCTTCAGTCCCCCACTGATTCACGAACATCGGGACCGGGTATTCCTTCTTGCCGGCCTCCGCGACGTGATTGATATAGCGCGCATAGTTCCAGGCCATGAAGATCTCGTCCGCCTGCGGACCCTTGCCGAATACCTCTTCCCACGTCCCGGAGGTTTTGAAACCGGCCGCTTCCCAGACTGTGCGGAGATCCGGATGCAGCTCATCCTTGTGCTTCTGGAGGTAATCCATAAGCTCGGCTGGGACGGGCGCCGCAAATGCTTTGTTCGCCAGCGCGGACCGGTCCCGCGAGTCGCCGAAAATGCCGATCTCATTCTCCACTTGAACCATGATCACGCGGTGCGTCCGATCCACTTCGCGGATATGGCGCATCAGGGCCGCAAACGCGCGGGCATCCGCTTCCCAGTTGCTGTCGCTAAATGCGGAGAGGGCTTCGGCGGTTTGGCCGTCCCTGACTTGCGCGCGCGGGAAGTGATCCTGGTCGGCCTTCACCCAGACGGGCGCGAAGCTGGAGACGCCGTTCTTCCAGCTTCCGAACCACACCAGGACGATGCGCTGGTCGATTTTCCTGGCGTCCTCGATCACCGCATCCGGGATCCGGAAGTCGTACTTCTCTTTCTGGGGCTCGATCCAGTTCCATCCGACAGCAATCGCCGCAGTGTTCTGATGCGTTTCGGCCAGCACCGACAACATGTAGAGCAGATACTCGAGGTTGGAAGCCGCGCTGGTCGGCGGTTCCGCGCCCAGAACGAGGAAAGGTTTTCCGTCGACGACCAACTGAGTGGCCAAACCGCGCTTCTCCAGATGAGGAATGGCCGAATCGGCGGGCCTGGTTTGCGCGTACGCCGCGGAGATTGCCAGAGCGCAGAGCGCGGCGCCGCCGGCTCGAATCGAAAGTAGCATGAGGTTGCTCCTATTGCCCTCCCGGCCGAAGCGGAAGTGATCGGGGCCGGGCCACCCGAAGGCTGCCGGTGCGAACCAGCCGATATTGGCTTGTAAGCTAGTGATCCAAAAGTTGGTGAGCCGGGCGGGACTCGAACCCGCTTAGGATAGTGAAAATACGTAACTTGCAGGTTTCTCAATCGCAAACATCGCAAAGATCGCATTGCTTTCATGATTCGTTACACATCAATTACACACAGAGGCCATCAGCGACGCGGTATGGGGGGTGGGTTGGAAAGGCGTCGCTTGACTCGTTCATAGACGCACACGGGCACGCGATATGTGGGACGCTTCGATCCCGGCAAACCGACTCGCAACACATCCGGCTCTCGGCGGAATAGATTTCTGACGGTGCCATGGCTCACTCCCATGTCGGCGGCGATCTCGCCAAACGTATACCACTCCTTTGCGATCGCAGTACTCACTTCTACCTCCGATATCTCTCGTTTGCTAATCTCACGATGGTGGCAAGACCTCGGGTTCCGGTCAGCCCAAAATGGACCCTCGCCCTGGGAGTCCAGTAGGAATATGGCCTAAACCTCGACCTAGGGGCTTATCATTAGCCAATGCTCGGGCACATTGACGATCTCCGAGCGCCCGGCGCTCATTACGTCGCTCGACGACGTGAGGGCACTGCTGCGATTGTGGGCGGGTTTAGTTGCACATACTTCAATCTGCGCCGGTCGCATGCCAGGATTCCGCGCCGCACCGCCGCATCGCCATATTGGCGTCGCTCGTTTTCAATGAGAACCCAGCCGGAGGACGATCTCTCTATCACAGTTCCTGGCGCCAGCCGAAGATAGCGTAGCCTCTCCTTGCCAATCCGCTGAGCCGCCCCGGACGTCAGCAGCCTCTCGGCAAACTCCATAGAAACGCGCGCGGCAAGCTCACCATTGTGCATGCGCACCATCACCAACTGCGGGGCTCGGTTAACGGACGGCGCCGATTGGGTAGACGGCAATGCCCCTGGAGGTCCAGTCATCTAACCTCCATGGACAGGCCTACCGCGGGAGACTGGCTGCGCTCGATGCTCTCGCCGGCGCCGATCGAAACGAAGGATATGCCTCCGGAAGAAGCCAGCAAGGAGGCGAATCTCAGGCGTATTCGCTCAGTATTCGGTTTCGCTCGCCATTCGACGTCTTCGCACAACGCGATAGACTCACCGGCCTCCTTAGCGAAGTCTCTGCGGGATTCCGCGAGGCGTGCTTGTTTAACGAAATCCCGTCGGGTTCTCTCAGACCGCTCGACAGCTTTCCTGTCGGCCTCTGTGGCTAGCAGTTCTGTTGAACCGGTGCATTCTTGGCCTGCGATTGTGAACGGGTAGCGCCACCATGGCCCTTGTTTTCTGATCCGCATGAGCATCCTCCCGCGGAGCCGATCCGGTGCTTCAATGATGGCGAGAACGTCGGGTTCCCGGTTGGGAAGCGGAATTGAGATCGTGTCCTCAGGCTGCATGATTTCGTCGCCTGCTCTCGAGGTACTCCACCAAGTCCTGCGGCGAGTACCGAATCAGCCTGCCAATTTGATAAAAGGGAGGGCCAACCCGCTTTCTGCGCCAAGCCGTCAATGTGGGCCGCTTGCAGGTCAAGAATGCCGCGGCCTCCTCCTCGGTGAGGATCGGTCGCTTGATTTTAAGTGATGATCGCTCTTGATCATCTGAAATCACGGTCCGCATAAGAATACATTTTCAAGCAGCTCTGTTTCGTTGTAAAGGCGATTTCTTCGCGATTTGGGCCCGATCGGGTACAAATCTTGTAAGCGTAAACCGTGCATATTCAATTGGTTAGGAGCATCTACCGCTGTCACGCTGCGATTCCACTGCATTGAGAACATGGGGCAAAATAATTCTCTGTATCTTAATGGGTTTACGCATATGTCCGGGTGTGTTGTAATCCCTTATACTTATCCGAGATGGGAAACCCTGCGCGGCCTCTAATAATCAATTCCAACCAGCGCCGCAGACTGAAAGAATTGCAGAGCTTACCACCGGGCTTCAGGGACACGGTGGTTTTCCGTGCTTCCATAGTGCTCGACGCGGCTGAGGGCCTTTCCAACACTCAACTTGCTAAGAAGCTGAAAATTAGCCGGCCAACCGTGATTCGCTGGCGAAAGCGGTTTGAGGAAGTTGGCATCGACGGGGTGATGGAGCCTTATGAGCGGCCAGGCCGCAAGAAGAAGATTACGAGTGAGCAAATCCAGGCAATCCGGGACGCTGTAGAGTCGGGTTCCAAGAATGGCATCCCCTGGAGCACTCGTACGCTCGCCCAAGCGATAGGTGTGAGCCATTCTACAGTATTTCGCGTCTGGCAGTCAGCGGGAGTCCAGGCACATAGACTTGTCGAGTACCGAGTGCGAGACATCGTCGGCCTACATGTGAATGCGGGAGGGCCGGCGGTGGCATTTACAGTGGACCCGAAGCTGAAGTCCTCAGGGCTTGTCTCTCTCAAGCCAAGGATCACGCGGCAAGAAGAGAATGCCCGAATCTACTATGCCTTGATTAGAGAGCGTTTGGCTGCGGCACTAGGCAAACTGGTTTCACTTAACTACGGCGAGTCTCAACCCGGGGCGGAATCGGTGCTGGATTTTCTGGAGGAGCTGGATTACAACACGTCGAATTGTCAAGAGGTCCACGTAATCGCGGAAGGGCACGGCATCATAGAGACTCCAGCGGTGAAAGCATGGTTCAAAGTGCACCGCCGCTACCATGTTCATCTTGTGCCCGCCGGAGTTGATTGGAAAACCTTTGTACTACGGTGGCTGGAAGTTCTGTCCCCAGAAGGCATGAAGCGGCGGTCGTTTGTCAATCTCGCAGCATTGACGTTGCATATTGAGAACTGCAGTGCACCTGAAACAACCTCGCCGATAGTCTGGATTGTCCCCCGGCATTCACCCGGTAGGAGACGCAACCCATGGGCGCCGTTTTCCATGGGAGGCGTCACGAAAGCCGGAGCAGGCATTACACTCTTCGATCTCGTCCGAGCGTTCGAACAGCTTTTGCAGCGTGCAATGCAGCATCCAAAACTCCAGGCTTCTTTGTCGCAGTTGCTGGCGGACTTCGTGCAGGCTGCCCAAGCCTCGCGTGCGCGCGCGCTCCCGCCGCCAGCGGTGCGACGCCCGAGGCCACTGGGCACTTCGCGCAATTCTGGCTGAAAATTACAAGCAAAGTGGAAGTAGACGGCGCCCGGGCGCCGTCGGCAACCCGTCCCGCCGCGCGCTCCGGACCGCTCGAGCCGGCCCGGCGACCGCCACGGTCGCCGCGGACACGACCGCGGTTTGCCATTCCGCGCGCCGCAGTCGCGCCGTGACTGCGCGGCGCACGTCTGACGAGCGCTGGCTCGCTTCCGTACCGCGCGCACAGAGTGGGCTTCCGCACGCGGCCGCCGTTCGCGCCGCCCGAGCGGCGGCAGTCCGGCTGATGGCGCGACCGCTTCGCGCGCCAAACAGCCCGAGCCGACCGATGGGACCCCGGCCCCAAGGACGCTCTTGAGGCACGCGGACTCATCGTGGACGGCGGCCTGTCGGCGGTTCCGCGCTCGCACGTCGTGCTGGTTCCCGCAGACGCGGCCGTCGTGCGCACGGGGCTACGTGGGGTGCGCGCCGGCTTCCGCGGCCGGCCGCCGTGCGCGCCGCCCGAGCCGCGGCGGCGCGGCGCGGGCCACCCACCCGAGGCCGTGAAGTCGCTGGTCCTAGAATTGCGGTGCTGCCACGTTCCCCGCGTGATCTCCGCCACAGCGGAATCGAAGGCCATGCAGTTGCCCATCACTATCTGGCTTGGGGAGTAGCTCGGGATGCCATCGGTTCGGCGCTTGCGCGTCGCGCCGCGTCCCGCGGACGCGGCAGTCGGACGATCGGCGCGAAGCGCGCGACGCTTGGGTGCGTCGGCGTGGCTGTCGATCAACTCCACTACCGCTGAAGCAAAATCCCCAATTAACGCAAGGTTCCTCGTGGCTTCTGGAAAGTGGCAGCAGTGGGCAGCATCAGCGCTCTTCACGTCCGCCACGCCAGCAACTGGCGTTTTGCGATCTCGAGAGCCCGGGCTTTCAGCAGGTAGCCTTTGCCAAACCAGATGTGTTCCAGCCGTTCCGAGGCCGTACGCTTTGAGACAGCAAAATCAACCGACTCTACTAGGCCGCAATCGCGGGAGGGAGAGGGCGAAGCCTTCTCCCTCCTGCCAGGGTCGGCGGAGCCGATCAAAAAACTGCGTCAGTCGATTGATGCCCGAAGGGCGGAGACCCCTCTTCGGGGGCTCCGGGCGAAAACCGAAAGCGCGGTCCGGCTCTTGCCGGAGACGCCCAGAACCACCCGAGTCACACCGATGGGGCGAAGGCGGACTAGCTGAAGGAATGCATGGAAGGGCCGAAAGAACGCATTTCAGTGGGCCGAAAGATCATAACGGATGCCACCACTTGCATTTCGTGCCGCCAAAATGCATAATATTAGTCTGTATCTGCATACGTTCACCACACGGACGCATCAAATGGAACATTTCGACATAGTTCTGGCTCTGGCCCGCATCGCGCTTGACGCGGAAGGTCCCAGGGCGACGCAACAAATCGAGCGGTTGCGGGACGTGGTGGCACAAACCGACAAGGATCAGGCGGCAAAGCTCGGCAGGCTTCTGACGCGGGCCGGGCGGCGCCACACCATGGCCCCGCTGGCAATGGAAGAAATGCGGGCAACGGCGGAAGCGGCCCGCCGGCAGCTCCCTGGCGAGGTGCTGTCGCCGTCAACCCCGCTCCCGACTGACCGGGAAAGCGGCACGCCGCTGGCGCGTGTGATTTTCCCCATCAGCACGGCCACGGACGGACCGATTCTCAACGCTCCGCTTGCCGCGGCCATCAGCGACCTTCTGGCGGAATGGAAGCGCGGCGAGGACCTGGCGCGCCTCGGCGCGAAACCTCACATGCGCTGCCTGATCTATGGCCCGCCGGGTGTCGGCAAAACCAAGCTCGCCCGCTATCTGGCACAGCAACTAAGCCTGCCCTGCCTGGAGGTGCGTCTCGACGGCCTGATGTCGTCCTTCCTGGGCACGACGGCCCGAAACATCGGGGCGCTGTTCGATTTCGCGGGCCGCTACCGCTGCGTGCTCTTCCTGGATGAGTTCGACGCCGTGGCAAAGGCGCGCGATGACGTGCAGGAGATCGGCGAGATCAAGCGCGTGGTCAACACGCTGCTGCAGTCCATCGATTCCCGCAACGGCCTGGGCATCACCCTGGCCGCGACCAATCACGAGCATCTGCTGGACCCCGCGGTATGGCGGCGGTTCGATGCCCGGATCGAGATTCCGAAACCGGACCCCGAAGCCCGCGAGCAACTGCTGAAGGACTTCCTCAAGCCCGTTCGCCTCGGCGCCGGCGAAACCCGGTTCCTGGTGTGGGCAACGGACGGCATGAGCGGCGCCGATATCGAAATGCTGGTCGATTCCGGCAAGCGCTTCTTCGTCCTTCACGGACCCTCGGAAGCGGAAGACGAGAACAATACGGAGCGGCCGGACGTGTCGAGAACAGCCCGCGGCCCGCTCATTCTGGAAGCGCTGCGCCGCCAGGCGACGCTTAACGCCCGCCTCTTTGCGGCCCACCAGGCGAAGCTGCTGACCGGTCCGGTCGATGCCCTTGATGAGGCCCTGGAGCAGGTTGGATTGAAGCAGGCCGATCGCGGAGCGGTGCTCGGCCTCTCTCAAAGTGCCGTCTCACGGCGCAGGAAGCGCGGCGAAGAAGGCGAGGTACTGAAGGACAACGCAGATGCCTGAGAACAAGCCTGACCTTCGTCCCATTCAGGTCTTCCTGGATACGAAGCGATTCATCGAATTGGAAGAACCCCAGCCCTTCGGCGGCGGTGCCAAGGACTTCTTTCAGGGCAACGACCGCGGCTTTGCCACGCACAAGGCCGAGATGACGGCGCGGGTCGCGAGCGTCGCCGAAGGCATGCGCCGGACCAGGCAGCCCGGCGGGTTCATCAAGGTGCGCCAGCGGGAGGAAGCGCTGGCGAAGAGTCACCGGCCGCTGGGCCATCTATTCACGCAGTCCAACCGGTTCGCCCTGGTGGGAACCGAGGGCGTGGGCGAGCTTCTGTTCCAGACGACGCCGGCGGCACTCGACCGGCTCGCGGGCATCATCGAGAGCAAGGCCGAGTTGACCCCCCGCATCGCCAAAAACAAGAAGACCGGCAAGGATGAGCCCCGCGTGTCCGGATACCGCAGCGAGCTGGGCGGCATCGAGGATATCGGGCTGCACAGCGCCACGGACAAGGTGAAATTCTCCGCCGAAGAGGCGGTGCGCTGGATGGCGCAGCCGAACGTGATCGGCGGCTACATTGTCGAGCTGTTCCGGCCGGACCGGAACGTCGCCACCAATGAAATCGATGCGCTGGTTGCACAGTTCAAGCAGGGACTGGAGCGGCTGCAAGGCGGCCTCCTGGTGCGGCCGTTCCTGCCCTCGACCTCGACGGTCCAGTTTGGCGAACCGAGCCTTGCCCTCTCCGTCCAGTTGATCACCGACGAGCGGCGCCGGTTGATCGAGCTGCCGTTCCTGGTCGATGGCCGCGCCATGGAAATGGACGAGGCCTCGTTGCCTGACGGAATGCGGGGGGTGCGCGCTGACCTGACGCTGGCCCGCCACACCGAGTTGCTGGCGCTACTGGCTAAGCAGGGGCTCGTAAGGTCGGTGGAACTACCGCCGGTGCTCGAAACCATGCCGGCGGTCGCGGGTGCCAACCTCGGCCCGGCCGCGATCGGGGCGCCGGCGGCAAACGTCGATTACCCGACGGTCGCGGTCATCGATGGCGGCGTCTCCACGGGCACGCCGCTCGACGCCTGGAAGGTCGGCGACGCCGGCCTGGTGCCCCCTGGTGACCGCGACGAAAGCCACGGCACGTTCATTGCCGGCCTGGTCAGCGCGGCAAGCGCGCTGAACCCGCCCCTGAGTGCCGCCCTTGAACCGGCCGGGTGCAAGTTCTTCGACCTCGACCTTTTCCCGCGTCGCGAACTGCGAAACGCCTATTACCCGGATATCGAGGAACTCTTCGACGTTCTCGATGAAAAGGTGAAGGTCGCCAAGCGCGATTATGGTGTGCGCGTCTTCAACCTGAGTTTTTCGCTCGGCCGGCGAACCTCGCGCCTGGCCTATTCGGTCGCGGCCGACCGGCTGGACCGGATCGCGAGAACCAATGACGTGCTCTTCGTCGTGGCCGCCGGCAACCTGGTGGGAACCACTCGCCCGCCATGGCCTGAGAAACCGGAAGACGCAGCAACGATGCTGGCCGGATTCGGAACCCAGGATCAGCAGATCACGGCACCATCGGAGCACATCCTCGGCCTCACCGTGGGGGCGGTGAACCCTCCCGGCATAGCCGGGCATGTGGTGCTGATGCCCACCACCTACACCCGGCGCGGGCCTGGTGTCGGCGGCGCCCGCAAGCCGGACCTCGCGCATTTCGGCGGGGCCAATGTGCGGGGAAGCAATCAAACCGGCCTGGTCTCGCTGACACCGGCTGGCGACGCCGTGCACAACTGCGGCACCAGCTTTGCCGCTCCGCTGACCGCGGCGACGCTGGCCACCCTGGATCAGCGGCTGGAACGTCAGTCATCGCGGGAAACCTTGCTCGCCCTGCCGGTACATCGGGCGCGGCGGGCAGACGCCCTGAACAAACGGCCACTGCGGCATGTCTCGCGCGAGTTCGTGGGCTTCGGCATGGCGCCCGCGGCCGATACCATCCTGAACGACGAGCCGCATTCGGTGACGCTGGTCTTCAGTGACCGGCTGCTGGCCAAGCAGCGGCTTGAGTTTCCCTTCGCCTGGCCGGTCTCCCTGGTCGGTGCCAATAGTTCGTGCCGGGGCCAGGCTGAGGTGACGCTCTGCTACACCCCGCCGATTGACCCCGATCACCGGGAAGAGGCGATCCGGGTCCAGTTGGAAGCCCACCTCCAACAGGAAAAGATCGATCAGGATACGGGCGACGATACCTGGGAGAGCCGCCTCAATCAGGATGCCGGCGACGTGCCACAGGGCATGAACAAGACCGAGAGCTACCTGATCAAGACCGGCCTCAAATGGTCCCCCATCAAGCGCTATCAGGTGGCGATGCCGGAAGGGCGGGGCAACACCTCGAACTGGCGGCTTTCGCTGGAAAGCCTGGTGCGGGCCGGGGTGGCGTTCCCCACGGACGGCGTGAGGTTCACGCTGATGCTGACGATTTCCGATATCGACGCTGCCGCGGCGATCCGTGAGGAAATGCGTCTCGACCTGCAAAACAGGGGTATCGTGCTGGCGGATATCACTGTCGCCCACCGACTGCGGCCACGGCGGACCACCTAATGACTGTGCAACTCACTCTAAACGGAAAGGAGGGAAAACGGCATGGCAAGACAACCTGGTCTCGACGATCGGCACCGCGATGAAAACGGGCAGACTCGTGAGAAGAACAGCAACACCCGCATTGATACGTTGCGGGACATTTACGGCCCGGACTTTGCCCCCGGACTGCACGGTGACGCGCACCTGGGGACGCTCTCGACCGTACCGGCCGCAACTCGCTGTCCGACTACCTGCGGAACCGGAAGAAGTAGCCGGTGACATGGGTGGGCTCGGTAGCGCAGAAAAGAGAGAGCGCACTCAGGCGGCCTCGGTGTCCGCGGCCAGCGGACACCGCCGGCGCCGCGGGTTGCCGAGAGAGGCCTACCCGATGGCTGCTAATATGTGCTGGGGGTCTCTGACCTGCAAGGCCGCTGGTGGTTTGCAGGAGCACAGGAAATGGCCAAACAAGAAGCTCAGCAGCGTCGTTATGGGCGCGAACTCGCAGCTAGGCAGAGTGTGGCTGTCGCCGAAGCAGCATTTTTTTTTGGCGTCCCAAAGGTGCGAATTGCCTCGCCGTAGCGGGCGGCAAAGATACCATTCGTGACCGGGCGGTTTCCGTGGCGTTCTGCGCGGCGTTGGGGATCTCTTTGAAGAGGTTTGAAGGGATTCTGGAACGGCAATTGCCACGCGGTTAGTATTGCGCTATTCCGCGTCCCGCTGGCGCGATCGTCGAGCACACGGCGCAGTGCGGCGGCGAATCCACCGCGCTGCCGGACGGCGCTGGGTCTCCCGCGCTAACGGCGCAGCGACCAAGGTTTCGCGGCACCGTCGCGGCTTTCCGGCCGGCAGCTCGCGGAAAGCGCTCTCCGGCGCGCGCGGAGCCGGGGACGTCGGCGCTTCGATCTCGCACGTCGCGCCGCGTCCCGCGGACGCGGCCGTCGTGCGCACCTCGCAGTGCTGGGCCACGCGCCGGCCTCCGCGGCCGGCCGCCGTGCGCGCCTCCCGAGCGGCTGCGAGGGGGCCCACGGCGCCCGCTGAACCACGCGAGCCGGCTGGCGACTCGCGAAGACCTTCACCTGTCCGCCAGGGCGGCGAGCGCCGACGCACGCGTTTCCGGATACACGCCGCGTGCGTCTGTGCAGCGGTTTCGATCTCGCTTGTGGCGCCGCTTCCGGCGGTCCCGGTTTGTCGGGCGCCCGGCGCAGTCCTCGCGCCGGCTTCCGCGGCCGGCCGCGTGCGTGCCGCCCGAGCGGCGGCGGGCACGGCGCCAACGGCGCGGCGGCGCGAAAGCGCGCTCCTGCGCGCAATGTACGTGGTTCCGATCTCGCCCGTCGCGCCGCGCCCCGGGGACGCGGCCACCGGGCGCGCGACGCAGCGCGCGGGAAGCGCGTGGAATACCGGGGCCGGCGCGGTGCGTGCCGCCAGAGCGGCGACGGCCCAGGTCGCCAGGGCGCGGAGCTCGCCGCGGCGATAGGAATCGCCGCTGACAATCGCAGTTTCGGTTTCAGAAGCGCGCTGACCGATGCGGTTCTTCTCGCCGGGCGTAACCGGCTCGTAGAGCACGCCGGGGACGCCTAGGCCCAGCGGGACGAACGTCCTCTTGATCGCCAGATCCAGTTTTACATGGAAATGCAAACTGACGGGAGTTATACTGCCACACATGCCGTCCATCGCAGACCAAAGCGTGTCCAGGTTTGTGGATTCTTACCGCCGATTCCGATCGGCGCGTCGGCAAAAGGTCGCGCTTTCGGTGGGCTCCTGTGCGCACTTTTGTTCTGGATATGAAACATTTGTGCGCCAACGAGAGCAGGTGGTTCGTCTGCTCCTTCAGGCATCCGATTCATGGTTTAGCCCATTTGATGATCCAATCCGCAGCGACCTCCTGACGGCGGTGCTTGCAGTACAGCGGGAGGAGATCTATACGGCAGCACTGGAATGGGTCTTGCGCCGCCTGCCGGACTGCGACGTGGGCGCGGTTCTGGGGTTGAAGCCTGCAACTCACAGCGGGTGGAGAATAGATCGCGAGCGGACGGTTAGGGTGGGAAATCGGTGCGGCAGGCTCGACATGGTAATCACTTGCGAAGAAGAGGTCCGCGTGGTTCTGGAGGTCAAGACCAGGGACTACGCCACGGAGGATCTGGAGAAGCACGAGATCTATCGGGCGGCCGCTGCAGAGATCCCTGATCTCTCTGGAGCGGAGTTTGTGTTTCTCGCCGTGGCCGATGAAGGCATCGATTTGCGAGGTTTTCGCTTCTTGTCCTGGCGTGACGTTTGTCTGAAACTGCGGCTGCACGCACGCGGCGTGATCGACAGCAAGCCGTTCGCGGAGACGGCTCTGTTCATGGCCGTCGTGGGCGCTATCGAGCAGAACCTGCTTCAACTCCAGCCCAATTTGCCTCAGGATGCCCCAAGACTGGCTTCGTACCTTCGGGAGTACCTCGAAATGAGCGGGGTGAAGATCAATGGATGAATCGGTGGAGAAATTTATTGACGAGAGCCTGGTGTACTACCGCGATACCACGGTCGCCCTCGAGGAATTCCATGAACAAGTCGAACGCGTGCTTCGATCAGTCTGGAAGGAGTTCGAAGACGATCTCTCCGCTGCTGGTGTAATTGCGCCGGAGAATGCCGCTTTCAAAAGCAGGTGCGATGAAAACCACTCCGACATGATGTTAAAGCGCGATTGCGAGCGCATCTCGTTTTACTTGGCCCTCCAGTGTTGGAGTGACCGAGCGTACCCGGTATCTGTCTATTCTGCTGTTTGGTTGAAGGACCGCGAGATTCGAAGTGCGGCAGACCGTGCGGTTCAACTGGCATGCCATGATGACCTTGAACACGAGTTCGAAGCTGCAAGCACGTATGTAACCGTGTGGTGCGGGTTTCTCCCGGTTCCCCAGATGACGGAAAAACTCCGCCGGAGTATTAGCACGCTTTTGGATGCTCTATTGGGCTGTCCTGAATTTTCCGCGGCGTTCGGGCCGCCCGGGGGCAAAGGGCGACGATCAAAAGCGCAGCGAGTATAGCGGCGTGGGTGGACACGACGGCCCGCGGATACACCCACCGACGCCTCAGTCTCCTCAGGTGGTTACTCGTCCAGACACGAATCGTTCTCGGGGAAGAACGTCGCCGGATCATAGTCGGCCTCCCGTAGCAGTTTTCACGCCGCATCCTGCTCACGCTCCAATTGCTCGCGCGTAGGACGGCCTCGGTGCGCTCCGGGAGTCCCCAGGCGCGTGCGGATGTAGTTGGTCGTGTCAGTACAGTCGTTCCGGGCCGACTGACCTGGATACGGCACCGTTCGCGTCCGTCACGCGCCGGCCACGCGAGATTCCCGCACCGCGGGTTGATCGTGGCCTTCCGCGGCCGGCCGCCGTTCGTGCCGCCCGACCGGCGGCGGTCCCGGTCGCCGACGGCGCGGCGACCGCCACGGTGGCCGCGGGCACCGTCGCGGCTCTCCGGCCACCGGCCCGCGAAAATGCTCTCCACTGCGCGACCGCGACGGTACTGGCGCTCCGGGGCGCACTGGGTGACGCCGTTTCTGCGCTCGCACGTCGCGCCGCGTCCCGCGGTCGCGGCCGTCGTGCGTACGGTGCAGTCCTCGCGCCGCTGCCGCGGCCGGCCGCCGTGCGCGCCGCGCGAGCGGCGGCGGTCCCTATCCCGCAGGTCGCGTTGCGCCACCCGGACCGGGCCGTCGTGCGCACCGCGTAGCGCGCCGGCTCCCGCGGCCGGCCGCCATGCATGCCGCGCGAGCGGCGGCGGCCGCGGCCGCCAACGGCACGGCGACCGCCACGGTGGCCGCGGGCGGCGCCGCGGCTTTCCGGCCGGCGCGCGGCGCAGCGCGTGGGCTTCCGCGCCAGAGCTGATCATTGTACGAGTCGCGCGCATTCCGCTCGGAGCTTCCCAGAACTGGACATATGGGGCCGCGTCGGCTGACGCACTTCCGGAAGTCGGAGAGTTCCGCTGCCGCGTGAGTGCGGGCCTCCCGCGCCCGATCTGACGGGTCAAGAGCGCGGCACTCACCAAATCGCAAAAACGGTAATTGAATTACAATAGGCGAATACCCGAGGCCGGGTGCGCTCGTGTCGATCGCTCTCGCCTAGCTTCGTCACGATGGCTGCCAGCCCACAAAGTTAACCAGCTCGGGGAGCCTTTGACGTGAGACATACCGGAATCGACATTGTCGGCGATGCGCCGTGGGGCACGCATTTTTGCCAGTTCTACCAAGATAAACAGGACCTGATCGACGTTCTGGTTCCCTATTTCAAAGCGGGGTCGAGAACAACGAATTCTGCATGTGGGTGACCTCCGAGCCGCTCCGCGCGCAAGAGGCGCGGGATGCTCTGGGCCGGGAAGTCCCAGAACTCGAAGAGTACATCCGCAAGGGGCAGATCGAGATTCTGGATTACAGCCAATGGTACACCGCCGGCGGGGGATTCGAATCCCATCGCGTGCTCCAGGGCTGGGTCGGCAAGCTGCAAGCGGCGCTCGATCGCGGCTTCGAAGGGCTGCGCCTTACCGGAAACACATTCTGGCTTGAAAAATCGGATTGGCAGGACTTCACCGAGTACGAAGCGACGGTAGATGGTGTCATCGGCCAGTACCGGATGCTGGCGATTTGCACGTACAGCCTGGCAAAATGCGGCGCGGTCGAGATCATGGACGTCGTCGCCAATCATGCCTTCGCCCTGATCAAGCGGGCGCATGAATGGCAGATGATCCAAAACTCGGAGCGGAAAAGGGTTGCAGCCTCGTTGCGCGCCAGCGAGGAACGCTACTCATCCTTGTTCAAACAGATGACCGAAGGGTTTGCCCTCCATGAGATCATCTGCGACGAAAAAGGGGTGCCCTGCGACTATCGCTTCCTCGAGATCAACCCCGCCTTCGAGCGGCTCACCGGACTCAAGCGGGCTGACGTCTTAGGTAAGACCATGCGATCGGTCCTGCCCAACGACGACCCGAAATGGATCGAGATCTACGGCGCTGTGGCATTGACCGGCACGGCGGTTCGCTTCGATAACTATTCGCCGGATCTCACGCGGCACTACAGCGTACTTGCCTATCGGCCGGCGCCGCGGCAGTTCGCGGTGCTGTTTACCGACATTACCGAGCGGAAGCAGGCCGAGGAGGCTATTCGGAGCTCAGCTCTTTTCCCGGAGGAGAATCCTTCTCCGGTGATGCGCGTCGCCCGCGACGGCGCGTTGGTGTTTGCTAACCGCGCTGCGGAACCCTTGCTCGCCGAGTGGCACTGCGCCCTGGGTCGCCAGGTTCCGAATTTCGTTCGGCAGACGGTCGAGGCCGCATTGGCCGACGGAGTTTCGCGGGAACTCGATCTCCAGGTCAGCGGACGCGAGATCTCTTTCATGGTTACGCCTATCTTACGCCGCGATTACGCAAACCTCTATGGCCGCGACATTACCGAGCGCAAACGCGCCGAGCGGGCCTTGCGCGAAAGCGAAGCAAAGCGGGCGGTCGCCGAGGCGCTGGATGCGGAACGCCTTCGCCTGCATGAAATCCTCGAGAAATTGCCGGTGATGGTGTGCCTGATCACTCCCGACTACCATATACCGTTCGCGAACCGGATGTTCCGTGAGACATTCGGGGATCCCCAGGGCCGCACCTGCCACGACTACATCTTTGATCTCGCCGAACCTTGCCCGCAATGCGAGAGCTTGGTCCCGCTTAGGACGGGCCGTCCACATCGCTGGTTGAACCCGTGTCCAGGCGGCCGCCTGGTGGAAGCTTACGACTTTCCATTCACGGATGTCGACGGCTCGTCTATGATCCTCGAAGTGGATGTCGATATCACCGAGCGCAAGCGCATGGAGGACGAGCTGCGCTCCACCAATGAATCTCTTCGCCAAGTGGCTGCGATTGTGGAATCCTCGGACGATGCCATCATCGGCAAAACCCTGGACGGCCTCATTACCGGCTGGAACGAGGCCGCGCATAGAATCTATGGCTACGCCGCCAGCGAGATCGTGGGCCAGCCCGTGGCCGTCCTCATTCCCCCGGATCGCCCCAATGAAGTGTCGGACATTCTGGAACGTATTCGCGCCGGCCAGTCGGTTGCGCACTACGAGACGGTGCGCATTCGGAAAGATGGGCGGCCGATCACGGTCTCCCTCGCCGTTTCGCCGATCAAGGATGCCGCAGGCCGGATCGTGGGCGCGTCCACTATCGCCCGCGACATCACCGAGCGCAAGCGCATGGAGGAGGAACTGCGCGTCGCCTCGCTTTATACGCGCAGCCTGATTGAGGCCAGCCTCGACCCGCTGGTCACCATCAGCCCGGAAGGCAAGGTCACTGACGTGAACGAAGCCACCGAGCAGGTCACCGGCGTGGCGCGCGATCGATTGATCGGCACTAGCTTCTCGGACTATTTCACCGAGCCGCGAAAGGCGGAAGAAGGGTATCAGAGGGTCCTCTCCGACGGCATGGTCCGCGACTACCCGCTGACCATTCGCCACGTCAACGGCCAAACCACCGACGTGCTCTATAACGCAGTGCTATACCGCAACGAAGCCGGTCAGGTGCAAGGCGTCTTCGCCGCGGCGCGCGACGTGACCGCACGCAAACGGCTGGAGGAGGAACTGCGCGTGGCGTCACTTTACGCGCGCAGCCTGATCGAGGCCAGCCTCGATCCGCTGGTCACCATCAGCCCGGAAGGCAAGATCACGGACGTGAACGAGGCCACCGAACTGGTCACCGGTGTGGTTCGCGATCGGTTGATCGGCAGCAGCTTCACGGACTATTTCACCGAGCCGCGAAAGGCGGAAGAAGGATATCAGAGGGTCCTTTCCGACGGCATGGTCCGCGACTACCCGCTGACCATTCGCCACGCCGACAGCCACACCACCGATGTTCTCTACAACGCGGTGGTATACCGCAACCAAGCCGGCCAGGTGCAAGGCGTTTTTGCCGCCGCACGTGACGTGACGGAGCGTAAACGGTTGGAAGAGGAACTGCGCGCGGCTTCGTTATATTCGCGCAGCCTGCTTGAGGCCAGCCTCGACCCGCTGGTGACCATTAGCCCGGATGGCCAGATCACGGACGTGAATGAAGCGACGGAACTGGTTACCGGCGTGCCGCGCGACAGGCTTGTCGGCAGCGACTTTTCGGACTACTTCACGGAGCCGGACAGGGCTCGCGCCGGCTATCGGAAGGTTCTCTCCGATGGCCTGGTCCGCGACTACCCGCTGACCGTTCGCCACCTCGACAGCCACACCACCGATGTGCTCTACAACGCAGTGGTATACCGAAACGAAGCCGGCCAGGTGCAAGGCGTTTTCGCCGCGGCGCGCGACGTGACCGAGCGCAAGCGCGCCGAAGCCGAATTGACTCGTTATCGCGAACACCTGGAAGAACTCGTGCAGCAACGAACCAGCGAGCTGGAAACCGCCAACGCCCATCTGCGGCGCACCACCGCGGAGCTGGCCAGCTCCAACCAGGAACTGGAACAATTCGCGTATGTGGCATCCCACGACCTCCAGGAGCCGCTGCGGGCGGTAACGGGTTACCTCGGGCTGATCGAACAGCAGCTCGGGGACCAACTCGAAGACAAGGTCCGGCATCATATTGACGGAGCCGTTCAGGGCGCCTCGCGCATGCACACGCTCATCACCGATCTGCTCGCCCTCTCGCGGGTGGGTACGCGAGGCCAGGCGCTGGAGCCGGCCGACCTCAACGCCGTGCTGGACCAGGCGCTGGAGAGCCTGGGCGCCAGTGTGCGGGAAACCGGCGCCAGGATCACACGCGATCCGCTGCCCATCCTGTGCGTGGATGCCGGCCAGATGGCGCAACTCTTCCAGAACCTGATCGGCAACGCCCTCAAGTTCCGCGGTGAACGGCCCCCGGAGATCCACGTGAGCGCCGGGCCGAAGCCGGGCCAATGGGTCTTTGCCGTGCGCGACAACGGCATTGGCATCGAGTCGCAATACTTCGAGCGCATATTCCTGATCTTTCAACGCCTGCACACCCGCAAACACTATTCCGGCACGGGCATTGGCCTGGCGATCTGCAAGAAGATTGTCGAACGGCATGGCGGCGCCATCTGGGTCGAGTCGCAGCCAGGCCAAGGCTCGACATTCTATTTCAGCATTCCGAACCGGAGAAATACCATGAATGACCCCAACAATGAACACCGATCTGGGCCGGCCGATTGAAATTCTGCTGGTGGAGGACAGCCCCAGCGACACCGACCTGACCGTCGAGGCGCTGGCCTCCGCCAAGGTGACCAATCGCCTCAGTATCGTCGAAGACGGCGTGCAAGCGATGGAGTTCCTGCGCCGCGAGGGCCAATACGCTCAGGCGCCCCGGCCCGATCTGATCCTGCTCGATCTGAATCTGCCGCGCAAGGACGGACGGGAAGTGTTGGAGGAAATCAGGGCGGATGAGAATCTCACAGCCATTCCCGTAGTGGTGCTGACCACCTCGGAGGCAGAGCAGGACGTGCTGCGCGCCTATGCCCTCCACGCCAATTGCTACATCACCAAGCCGGTCAATTTTCCGCAGTTTCTCGAGGTGATCGAGGCCATCGAAGGTTTCTGGCTTTCGGTGGTCAAACTGCCTGCGGAGAAATGAGGTAGCCCTTGAACCCCGAGACACCCTTGCCGGCGCAGCCCGAAGGGAAAGACACCACTACGACCGCCGCAACCCGGGTCCTGCTAGTCGAAGATAGCCCGTCCGACGCCGATCTGCTGCAACAAAGCCTCGAGGGAACCGGCGCAGGCCGCTTTGAGTTCACCTGCGTGGAGCGCCTGGATGAAGCCCTATCGCGCCTGGGCCACGCATCCTTCGATGTGCTCTTGTTGGACCTGTCGCTGCCTGACAGCTCCGGGCCGGAAACCTTCCGCCGCGCGCTCAAGGCGGCGCCGCACATGCCTATCGTCGTATTGACGGGAGCCAATGACGAAAGCCTTGGACTCGCGGCGGTCCAAGAAGGCGTCCAAGACTACCTGGTCAAAGGCCAGAACGACGGCGGCCAGGTTGCACGCGCCATGCGGTACGCCATCGAACGCAAGCACGCGCGAGAGCAGTTCCGCAAGCAGCGGGAATGGCTTCGGGTCACGCTCGAAAGCATTGGCGACGCCGTGTTGGCGACGGACACCGCCGGAAAGATCACCTTCCTCAATCCGGTCGCGGCCGAGCTGACCGGCTGGTCAGAGGCGCAAGCGTTGGGCCAGCCTGTTCAGGACGTGTTCCAAATCATCAACGAAAAGACGCGCGAAACGGCCGAGGACATCGTGGGGCGCGTGCTGCGGGAAGGGCGGGTGGTTTCCCTGGCCAATCACACGGCCCTTATCGTCCGTGATGGGCGCGAGATTCCGATCGAAGACAGTGCGGCGCCGATTCGGGATGGTGCCGGCAACGTGGCCGGCGCGGTGCTCGTGTTCCACGACGTCACCGAGAGACGTCTCGCGCAGGAGGCCCTGGAGGCGAGCGAAAGCAGAGTTCGCGCGTTGCTCGAGTCGGCGCCGCAGGGCGTTGTGGCTGTCGATGAAAGCGGGCGGCTCATCCTGGTGAACGCCAAGACTGAAGAGATGTTCGGCTACGCCCGCGATCAACTGCTCGGCCAGCCCATGGGGATCCTGTTGCCGGAGCGCTACCGGCAAGCACATTCCCAACATTTGCGGAACTATTTCGCGCACCCGTTTACAAGGGTGATGTGTTTGTCGCTTGATATTTTCGGCCTATCCAGGAACGGCCATGAGTTTCCAGTGGAGGTCAGTCTCAGTTACGTCCAACAAGGCGGATCGCGATTGGCGCTGGCCCTCATCACGGACATTACCGAGCGCAAACGCTCTGAAGCGCGGCTCCGGCAGGCCCAGAAATTTGAGAGCCTGGGATTGCTGGCGGGCGGTGTCGCCCACGACTTCAACAACTTGCTGGTCGGCGTGATCGGCAACGCCAGTCTAGCCCTGGAGATGCTGCCGTCCGACAATCTCGCGGTAGAACTGCTGGAGGGAGTCATCAAAACCGGCGAACAGGCCGCTCACCTGACACGGCAGATGCTGGCGTACTCAGGCAAGGGGAAGTTCCTGGTCGAGTCTTTGGATCTCTCGGTTCTCATCCCTGAAATGATCAGCCTCGTTCGTCCATCTATTTCCAAGAAGATCGCGCTGAAACTGAACCTGGAAAGGGAGCTGCCGCCCATCGAAGCCGATCGTGGTCAGGTACAGCAGGTATTCATGAACCTGGCGCTCAATGCGGCGGAAGCGATTGGCAGCCACGACGGCGTGATCACGGTCCGGACAGGCGTCCAGGAACTGGATGACGGGCTTACGCGGCCTCACCCGGCAGTGCCGGCGCCGCGGCCGGGGAAATACGTTTTCGTTGAGGTTCGCGATACGGGCTGCGGCATGGACGACGCCACGAAAGCCAAAATCTTCGATCCATTCTTCTCGACGAAATTCACCGGGCGCGGGCTGGGACTTGCGGCTGTTTCCGGCATCTTGCGAGGCCACAAAGCCGCCATCACCGTCACCAGCGCGCCAGGTAAAGGCAGTTGCTTCATGGTGCTCTTCCCGGTGGCCGCGCCTGCCGCCGAGGAGCAGCCTCCGCTTGCAGCTCACAGCGCCGCGCTACAGGGCGCCGGGGTGGTCCTCGTGGTGGATGATGAACGAGTCGTGCGGGAGATGGCGAAAAGGGCTCTCGAACGCCACGGGTACACGGTTCTGCTGGCCGACAGCGGTCTTGCGGCGATCGACGTACTCAGGAGACATCCCGGCGAGATCGCGCTGGTCGTACTGGATTTGAGCATGCCGGAAATGAGCGGGGAGGAGACGCTCCCGGAACTCCGGAAGATCCGGCCCGAGGTCAAGGTACTCGTGTCGAGCGGCTACAGCGAGGACGAGACCATGACCGTTTTTGGGGGCCAGCGGGTTACCGGCTTCATCCAGAAGCCCTATACGTCAAAGGGGATTGCGGAGAAGGTCAACGTCTGCATCGGATGATCCGCGCAACCGTGCAGGTGAAGCTGGCGGCGCGGAGCTAATTGCCAGCCAAATCGCAGATCCTGACGGCAGTTGCCGACCCGCTGAACTGCCTTCAGTAGGAAGTCGTGCCACACCAGGTAGCTTGAGTCGTCGATCTGTACGAAACACCCGTCAGGCAAGGCCGCCTCATAGGTGACCTTCCGTCCACGGCTGTCAATTCGCTTGCGATGTAGTTGCGCATCGATTTCAGGGACGAGAAGAGTCTTCCCACATTCCGGCTCACCCGATCGCCTCCAAGCGTTTTTGAAGATGTTGAACCGGTCCCGTCGGCATTCTGCACAGGGTCGGTGCCCTGCGGCAAGCCCCACGGCTTCGTCGAGGAAGAACAGCTCTGTCTAATGGCCTGGACACATTACAGAACGTCGCCGGTTCTTGAATTCCAGAAGGCACGTAATCCACCGCTGGGTCTTAAACTGGCGAACGATTTGGCGCTTATCGTTGTGCAGCGCCCCGCCTCGGTTGCCCATAAGCGTTCCACGGGCGGACGAGCTGAGGATCACCCCGCAGGGGTCTACACGGTTTTGCAGTGGCATTCCAGGCCGAAGCTCACATAATCGCACTTTTCCCAGTCGGTGACGCACGCGGCCCTCGCGCCGTCGCGATGGTGCTCACGCGAAACGGGGGCGCGCGATAACGCGGGAGCGGATAACTCGGCGCGGTCGGGCTGTGGGCCGCTTGGAGATTGCTGTCGCGCCGCGTCCCTCGGCCCCGGCCGTCGTGCGCACGGTGCCGTCAGCGCGCCATCTTCCGCGGCCCGCCGCGGTACGCGCCGCTCGAGTGGCGGCGGCGCGGCGCCAACGGCGCGGGCGACCGCCACGGTTGCCGTGGGCAGCGCCACGGCGTTCGGGCCGGCGGCTCGCGAAAACGTTCTACGGGCGCAAACGCGACGATAGTGCCGCAGGCCACGCAGAGGCCCAGCGATGCCGGGGTACGCCGTACCTGGCGTGCACCGATCGCGGCATGAGTCCGGCTGACGCGCCATCCGGAGGTTGGGCCGGCAAGTGCTGGCGCCGCGGGCTGGTCGATGTTGCCGGCTGGCCAGGTTGGCAGCGTCCGCCCCAGATGGCTATGCAAGGCAGACGCCGGCCGAGGGGGCGCATCGATAACGCCGCCCTGGCTGCCGTGTCCAACCCGGCACGTGGCAGTGATTCACTTTGCGGCCGGCAGCGATCCCATCAGCTCTATGTAGACGCCTCCCGGATCCATCAGGTAGGTGTACCCGCGGGTTCCGTCGCCGATCCTGGTTACTGGCTCGTAATCGAGGCGCGCGGCATCCAACTTCTTCAGAAATGCCGCCAAGTCGCCGACATCGAAAGCGATGTGGTCGAGCGAGGTTCCCTTCGAAGTGGGTGCCGCCCTGCCCTCGGTGACCTTAACGATTGTACCCGGAATCGTCCACCCGCCCGCAACCGGCGTAGCGCCTAACACTTTCTGATGCCAGGGCAGAGCCTCAGCCGTGGACTTCAGGTTCAGTTGCACGTGATCATAGGCCGAAGGTCCTTCGAGGCTGCGGTCTTCGATCAGTTCGATTTTGACGTCCTCCGGCGCCATGACAAACGCGGATGAGACTGTGCCGCCGGGCATCAGCTTCCCGCCAGCAGCTTCCAGCTTCGCCAATGTGTCCTTCAGGTCCTTTACGCGGAATGTTACGTTCTCGATCGCCGACCCCGCGTTACCGCCCTTCGGCTCTCCCGGGGTGATGGAAACGGTGGCGGTCCCTATGCGCACGCCGCGCCCACCCTGTGGACCTCCGGCTAAGGCCAACCAGAAGTTGCGCTGAGCCTCCACATTCCGAACGTACAAGTGGATATGGAGAAAAAACACGCCGGCCGCGTTAGGTGTGATGGCGGGCGCCGCTGGCGGATTCTGCGGCATGGCCGGCACGGCAGCGGCCAAAGCCAAAACCAGAGTCAGATATGTTCTCACAGCGACGCCAGAATACCACACCTGTAGGCGCATCTCACTCCACTCGTTCTGAAACCGATATCGGACGTTGGCCACCGGCCTGAGTCGGATGACGCGCTTGCGACCGCCGACGCTTCCGGTTGGCCGCCGGTCTGCTGAAGCGCCTCGGATACATAAGATCTTTATCCCCTATGCCGATCAAACGGCGTTGTAGGAAGCGCAAAGCGGTCGCGTTGTCCACCACCCGGCGTGGGGCCGCATGCGTGCGCCGCCGACAAGCGGCCCCGTGCTCCGCCGCCGGCCACCGTGCGCGCCGCCCGAGCGGCGGCAGCCCCGGCTGCAATGGCGCGGCAACCGCCACAGTGGCCGCGGGCAGCACCGCGGCGTTCGGGCCGGCGGCGCCGAAAGCGCTCTCCTGCGCGCGAACGCGACGGCACTGGCGTGCCTCTTAGCTTGGACGTTAGGATCTCGCCCGTCGCGCCGCGTCCCGCGGACGCGGCCCTCGGGGCGCACGGCGCGCCGGCTTCGGCGGTCGGCCGCCGTACGTGCCGCCCGAGCGGCGGTCCCGGTCGCCAACGGCGCGACGAGCGCGACCGCTTTCCGGACGGCCCTCGCGATAACGCTATGCCGCGCGCGGGGCAGTCGGGTCTTTCAGCCCTGCGGCGGAAACTGCCGGTCGCGCCGCGGCCCACGGACGCGGCCGGCGGGCGCACAGCGCAGTCCTCGCGCCGGCTCCGCGGCCCCCCGCTGTGCGCGCCGCCCGAGCGCGGCGGCGGTCCTGATCGCCAACGGCGCGGCGGAGTCGAAGCGGACACGTCGTCCGCCACTTTCACCGGTGTGGAACCGGATGCACGCTTGGCGCGCCGAAGCGGAATGTTCCGATTGTCACCGCCGGTGCAATAATCCGCATATCGCCGGTTGAAAATTCCCCACCCCTGCCAGGGCTATAGCCGGCATCGACTCTGGAACGGACGAGGTGCCGAGACCTGTTGAGGGCGAGGGAAGGATCATCGATACCAAGGCCACTCGCAAGCGCCACGTACTGTGTGATCGAGGGCGGCGCCTCCGGAGGCTTCCCCGGAGTCTCGGATTGTGGAGCTGGCGTCTGGCCCCTCTTCATAAACGACAGTTTAGATCAACCGGGCTGTCAAAGGTGCAATTGGCACTCTCGACCGTAGCGAGGTGGCCAACACCAACCAGCGTGCCGGTGCACGGAATGCGGCGGGCGCGGCGGGAGCCACAAGACGCGCTGCCGCTGCCGGTCCTGCGGCTTTTCCGCCGGCGACCACCACGCGCAATGCCCGTGCCCGGTCCGCGGTGCTGAGGGGGAGGAATCGCGCATCACAGACGTACGTTTGTCGACGACAGTGCACCCGGAACGGCGGCGGTCGGCTGATTGCCCATGCCTTATAGCAGCCAGGCGGAGCGAAGGGCCGGATCTCGCAATTTCCCGTTATACTCTGTAGAGCGTGGAGGCATTCCTTACCTGTTGGATCCGGTGCCCGGCCAGGAAACAATCCGGCAGCAGGAGATCGAGCTTCGGCAGGTCCTCGATCTTGTGCCCCAGCTCATCGCTGTTTTTGGGGCGGACAGAAAGCGTCTTTATGCCAACCAACCGGCCCTCGATTACATCGGGTTGACCCTCGAAGAATGGCAGACCATAACCGATCCTCTCTATTTTTTCCATCCTAACGACCGCGACCGCATCACCAAAGATGTTTACGCCAGTGCCGGGAGCGAGGCCCCGCACGAATTTGAAGCCCGCATGCGGCGGCAAGATGGGGAATATCGATGGTTCTTGTTCCGTAATAATCCATTGCAAGACGAAGAGGGGCGCGTCAAGCGCTGGTACTTGTCAGGGACCGATATCGAAGATCGAAAGCGCGCGGAAGAAGAGCTGCAGGCAAGTGAAGCTCGTTTCAGGACTCTCGCTGATAACGTCGCCGACGCAATCCTTTTGCGCGGCGACGACGGAAAGCTAGTAGATGCGAATCAACAGGCCTGCGACAGCTTGGGTTACACGCGGGACGAGTTGTTCCGCATGACCCCGCGCGATTTCGTCGATCCGACTGTCGACGAATCTCTTAATCGATGGATCGGCGGCCAACTGAAGGCCGGAGCGGTCTTTTCGTTCGAGTCTCGTCATCGGAGAAAAGACGGAACCGTATTCCCCGTTGAGGTCCGTGTACGTCCCTTTTGGAAGGGTGGCCGGCAGTTTAGCCTGGCTTCGGTCCGGGACATTACCGAACGAAAACAAGCCGAAGCCGCTCTCCGCCAGAGTGAGAAACAGCTTCGGGACGTGATCGAAACCATTCCGGCCATGGCGTGGACCACTCGTCCGGATGGATCGGTGGATTTCATCAATCGACGTTGGCTGGAATATACGGGCATATCGGCAGCCGAGGCCATTGGCCTTAGGTGGCACGCTGCGATTCACCCGAATGACATCGACTGGATTGTCGAAAAAAGGAGTGCGTCACGGGAAAGTGGGATTCCATTTGAGGGTGAGGTCCGCATCCGTAGCAGCAATGGAGAATATCGTTGGTTCCTGTGCCGTGCGACGCCATTACGGGATGAGCGTGGAAACATCCTCAGATGGTATGGAACCGCTACTGATATAGACGAGCGCAAGCGGGCCGAGGAGAGACTCCAGCGTGAGAACGTCGTCCTGCGTGAGGAGATTGACCGGGCGTCGATGTTCGAGGACATCGTGGGGACCTCGCCGGCTCTGCAGAAGGTGCTGAACGCTGTATCCAAAGTCGCCTCTGCGGACTCAACTGTTCTACTCACCGGGGAAACCGGCACAGGCAAGGAATTAGTTGCGCGTGCGATTCACAAAAGGTCCCCACGCTCCGCGAGGGCATTCGTCGCGGTCAATTGTGCGGCAATTCCGCCATCCCTCATAGCTTCAGAGCTGTTTGGGCACGAGAAAGGGGCATTTACAGGCGCGCTGCAGCGTCGGCTCGGCAGGTTCGAAATGGCGGAAGGGGGCACGATCTTTCTCGATGAAATCGGGGAGTTCCCTATGGAGACGCAGATCGCTCTGTTGCGCGTCTTGCAGGAGAGAGAGTTTCAGCGGGTAGGCGGGAGCCAGCCAATTCGCCTGAACGTGCGTGTGCTGGCAGCTACCAACAAGGATTTGCAGAAAGCGATCGCGACGGGCGCGTTTCGAGAGGATTTGTTTTATCGCCTGAATGTCTTTCCGATCCACATTCCGGCCCTGCGCGAACGCAAACAGGACATCCCTCTGCTGGTGGAGTACTACATTGACCGTTTCGCAAGAGACTCCGGGAAAACAATCCGGGGCATTGACAGATCATCGCTCGACCTCTGTAAGTCGTACTCCTGGCCAGGAAATATCCGCGAGCTCCAGAATGTAATTGAACGGGCGGTGATTATTTGTGAAACCGGGACGTTGCGCATCGACGAGAGTTGGCTCTCGCCTGGTGAATCCCATCCCCCGTCGCCCGCAGGAATTCTGGGGCGGAAAAGTCCAGCAGAAGAAAGAGACCTCATTGAAAAAGCGCTGACGGAAACGGAAGGCAGAGTCTCCGGTTCGTCGGGCGCTGCTGCGAAGCTCGGCATCCCGCCATCGACCTTGGAATACAAGATCCGCCTTCTGAAGATCAACAAACACCAGTTCAAGAAGTACCTCCGCGAAAGCTAGCGGCCCGCCAGCAACTCGCAGGAATTGCGAATCCACAAAAATCACGCTTGCGCCATCTCACCAAAATGCGGTGTTTTCATATCGTTGCGATTGGGCAGAGCTTTGCCTTAGGAGTTCGTGCAATGGCAGTCAACCCCAATCGAGGAGTTCACATTATGGCTAACCCGATCCTGGAGCCGTTCAGGCCGGATAACACGACCGTCTACTCCCCGCGGAAACGACATGAAAGAGGAGAACTGGATATGCTTAGAATCGCTATCGTGACCGGCAGCACAAGGCCGGGCCGCAACAATGAAGCGGTTGCCAAGTGGGTTTACCAGATCGCCGAACGACGCGGCGACGCGGAATTCGAACTCGTAGATGTTGCCAGCTACAACCTACCTCTGCTGGACGAGCCCATGTCGCCGATGTTCGGCCAGTACTCCCACGAGCATACGAAGGCATGGTCGGAGAAGGTTGCGTCGTTTGATGCCTTCGTCTTCGTCACACCTGAGTACAATCACAGCACCTCAGCCGCCCTGAAGAACGCGATCGATTTCCTCTACGGCGAGTGGAACAACAAAGCGGCAGGATTCGTTAGCTACGGCGGCAGCGCTGGGGGAGCACGCGCTGTCGAGCATTTGCGGCTCGTCCTGGCCGAGATGATGGTCGCTACTGTGCGCGCTCAGGCGCTGCTGTCACTTGTGACGGACTTCGAGCAGTTCAGGATCTTCACACCCGCCCCGCATCGGGAAAAAGAAGTGCGCGCGATGCTCGATCAACTGATCGCCTGGGGCAGCGCGTTGAAGCGTCGGCGTGTCGAGGCTGCCGCAGAGGTCGCACTGGCAGGAGAGTAAAGCGTGAGGCCGCAATGCTGAGGATACAGAGAGTCTCGAAAAGCAAGATCGTTTTCCAGTTAAGCGGCCGTATAGAGCCACAAGATGTTGCCGAGTTGCGCAGACTCTTCAATCTTGAAGCTTCTCCCGCTAGGATCAGACTCAATCTTCGGGAACTCGTACTGGCGGACCGCGAGACTGTGGAGTTCCTAGCCGGGTGCGAAGCCGCGGGTATGGCTCTCGACGACTGTCCGGGTTACGTTCGCACATGGATAGACCAGCGGAGGAACAAAAGCCTATGACGAAGGCTGGTGAAGCTCCGGACCGCAATGAAGGACAAGATCAACAATCTCCAATCGGCGTCCTTGGTACCGGTCGCGCTCAGTCGGAGAGTTGGCGCGCGGTTTCAACTGTCAAAACGCGATTGACACTTTTAACCTTCGACACCGGCTTCTTCACCGTGACCCCGCGGTGGAGCAAATGAATCAGACGTCGTGAAGGGCGATGACCAATGGAAATGCTGCTGATGGGTGCCTGTCTGAGCTCTTTCGGTTTGGCGGTGACTTAGGTGGCTTGTATGACATTCGGAGCGGCGACGCGGAAGAACGCGGAACCGCGAGAGGAGGGAAGAAAAATGAGAACGGCAACGAAAACAACTACTGAGCAAACAGCAGAGGGTCCTGCTCTGGTATCCGAAACCTCGAACAGCGCTCCCGCGCCGCGCCGTCGCACTCTGGCGCGAACGGTGATTGTCTCGATCCTGGCGTTAACGGCGCTCGCTGCGGGCGGTTATCTTGCATATCGATTCGTCTTCGCCAGGCCGGCGATTCCGCTGAACATGGTGAGACTCTCTGGCCGGATTGAAGGCGACGACTCGGCGGTCGCGCCCAAGGTGACCGGGAGGATTCTGGAGATCCGGGTTCGCGAAGGGGATTCGGTCAAAGCGGGCGACGTGATCGCTCTACTGGACGATCCGCAACTGCACGCCCGCGAGCAGCAGGCGCGCTCTCAGGCCGAGGCCGCCGCGGCGCAGGCGTCGTCGGCGCAGCAGCAGATCGCGGTCTTGAACGATCAGCTCAAGCAGACGGAGTTGCAGACGGGCCAAGCGACGCTCGACGCCGAAGGACGCGTGCAGCAGGCCGAGGCACAGCTCTCGAGCGCAGAGGCGCAGCTCGCACAGCAGGAGTCGTCGCTGAAGCTCGCCCTATACGACCGTGATGCGTACACGCGGTTGGCGAAAGACGGCGCTGTGTCGGAGCGACAGGGCAAATCGGCGCAGACCACGGCAGAAACGCAGGAGGCCCTCGTCGCGGCGGCGCGGCGGAATGTGCAATCGGCGCAAGCCGCTGTCAATGTGGCCAAAGCGAACCTGGACAATCCGGCCATCCGCAGCGCGCAGCAGGCGCAGATTCGGAAGCAGATCGCGCAGCAGGAGGCGGCGGTCGCCAGCTCACGCGCCGATGCAAACCGCGCTTTGGCCCAGCTTGAAGAAGCGCAGGAGAATATCCGCGATCTTACGGTTGTGGCGCCCTTTGACGGCACCATCGCGACCCGCACGGCCGAACCGGGCGA
The DNA here is from genome assembly GCA_963714205.1 of Terriglobia bacterium. Lineage (GTDB taxonomy): Bacteria > Acidobacteriota > Terriglobia > Bryobacterales > Bryobacteraceae > CAVQNQ01. Next base: position 42,721 of record CAVQNQ010000008.1, on the reverse strand, counting down.
AGTGATTCAGGCGGGAACGGCGATTGTGACGCTAATAGACCTGTCCAAAGTCTATCTGCGCGGTTTCATCCCGGAAGGCGAGATCGGGCGCGTGCGCGTCGGTCAGCGCGCGCGGGTTTTTCTGGACGCTAACCAGAACCAGCCGCTAGCCGCCGTGGTGTCGCGGATCGATCCACAGGCGACTTTCACGCCCGAGAACACGTACTTTCGTGACGAGCGCGTGAAGCAGGTGGTCGGAGTAAAGCTGCTGCTGAAGGCCGGGATCGGTTATGCCAAGCCCGGCATGCCGGCCGAGGGCGAAATTGACTTGGACGCAAAATGAGCACCGCGAATCATGAGGATCAAACCGCTGGTTTTGGAGAATTGACCGTGGCAACACTTACCCAAAATCGACCGTCACTGGCCCTGAGCGCCATTGCGGTTGAAGGTCTGACAAAACGCTACGGGACGGTGGAGGCTGTTCGCGGCATCGGCTTCGATGTCCGCCGGGGAGAGATCTTCGGGCTGATCGGGCCGGATGGCGCGGGGAAAACATCGACGTTCCAGATTCTGGCCGGCGTTATGGAAGCCACCGGTGGCACCGCCGATGTGTTCGGCGTTCCGGCGCGCGAAGCCCGATCGCAAACCGGGTATCTCACCCAGTCGTTCAGCCTGTACCCGGATCTCACCGTAGAAGAGAACATCCGCTATATCGGCGATCTGCGGCGTGTGCCACCGCGGGAAATCGAGGAGCGCGGGCACCGGTATCTTTCGATGTTCGACATGGACCGCTTCGCGGGACGCCTGGCTGGGCGCCTTTCTGGCGGCATGAAACAGAAGCTGGCGCTGGCGTGCGCCCTGGTAGCGCAGCCGAACGTGCTTCTGCTCGACGAGCCGACCACTGGCGTGGACCCGGTCTCCCGCCGCGAATTCTGGGACACCCTGGCGCATCTGGCTATGGACGGATTGACCATCCTGGTGGCCACTCCCTATCTCGACGAGGCGGAGCGCTGCCATCGCGTGGCATTGATGCATCTGGGCGAGATTCGGGACCTCGGCACGCCCGCGGAACTGCGCGGGAGGGCAGGCACGAAGCGGCTCGAAGTCCACACCAATGATCTGGCCAAGGCGGAAGAGGTTCTGCTCGGCGAATCGCAGCAGTATCCAGAAATTGTCCCCGACATCATAGATGTCCAGCGGTTTGGCGATCGGCTGGATGTGATTACTCCGGACGCCGGTCGCGGCAGCGAGCAGGTCAAGGCGGCACTTGGTGCTGCGAATCTCGACTCGGATATTTTCCGGGTCGACCAACCGACGCTGGAGAACACGTTTGTGGCGACGCTGCGGCGCTTCGGCGGTCGCGAGAATGCTCCGGCCTATCCGGGCGGGCGCGATCACCGCAACCTCAAGGGGCAGGTTGCGATCGGAGCCAAGGACCTCACCAAGCGCTTTGGAGCATTTACGGCAGTCAACCGGGTGAACGTTCAGGTGCGCTACGGCGAGATCTACGGCTTGCTGGGCGCGAATGGCGCCGGCAAGACGACCACGATTCGCATGCTGTGCGGGCTGCTCGAACCGACGACGGGATCGATGGAATTGGCGGGCGAACGCGGCAGCTTGCGCTCGCGCGACGTGCGTAGCCGAATCGGCTATATGTCGCAGAAGTTCTCGCTCTACGACGATCTTTCGATCGAAGAAAACCTGAATTTCTTCGCCGGCGTTTATGGTGTTCCCGAGCAGGAGATCGAGGCCAAGAAGCGCTGGGTGTTGGAGTTTTCGGGCCTCGAAGGAAAGAAACACCTCCTTACGGGGAGCCTGCCGGGCGGGTGGAAGCAGCGCGTGGCGTTCGGCGCCGCGATTCTACATGAGCCGAGCGTGCTGTTCCTGGATGAACCGACCTCGGGCGTCGATCCGCTGGCACGACGCGACTTCTGGCGCATGATCAACAGCCTGGCCGATCGCGGCACGGCGATTTTGGTGACCACGCATTATCTGGAAGAGGCTGAGCAGTGCAACCGCCTGGGCCTCATGGTCGCGGGTGAGTTGGTAGCGGAAGGCACGCCTCGCGGAGTGAAAGAGGCGCAGGGCGGGCATCTGCTCGAGTTCCTGGTGGATAGACCGCAATACGCCGCGGATCTGCTGCGCGAGAAGGAAGACCGCTGGCGCATTTCTTTGTTTGGCGACCGGCTGCACGTGATCGTAGACGACGACGTGGAATCGGGCAAACGCGACACCATCGCCAGGCTCTATAAAGCCGGCGTCGAGGTGCGGGACGCATATGAGCAGCCGTACTCCCTCGAAGATGTCTTCATCGTGGTGGTGGAAAAGGCCCGCAGGCTGGGCAAGGTATCGAAGGAGGACTAAGATGCGGCGTGTGTTCGCTCAAATGCGCAAAGAACTGACTCAGATCGCGCGCGACCGGCTGGCGCTGGTTCTGGCACTGGTGCTGCCGCTGTGCCTGATGTTGCTGCTCGGCAATGCCGTCTCGCTCACAGTCACCGGTCTGCCGATTGTCGTGCAGGATCTCGATAGCACTCCGGCTTCGCGCGATTTCGTCGATGCCTTTCGAGCTTCCCTGACCTTTCACATCGTCTCCTGGCCCAGTTCGCGGCCGCCGGCGGATGCGTTCCTGACGAATACCGCGCGAGCGGTGCTGGTCATTCCTGAACATTTCGGCCGCGACATGGCGCGTGGCCGGAATACCGAGGTGCAGCTTCTCGTGGATGCCACGGACGCCAATACCGCGCGCCTGGTGCAGGGCTATGCGGGGCAGATCGTATCGAACTACCGGCCCGAAGCCCAGCCCGTGAAAGCCGATATCCGGCTGTGGTTCAACCCGGGTCGTGACTCGAAAAAGTTCTATGGCCCCGGCGTTTTCGTTATGGGAATCTCCATGTTCCCGGCCCTGCTCGCCGCTCTCGCTTTGTCCAAGGAAGGCGAGCAAAAGACCATCCTGCAGGTCTACGTTTCCAGTATTTCGGCGCACGAATTCCTATTGGGCAAGATCCTGGCTTTCGTCGCGATCGCGCTGGCGGAAGCGTTCCTCTCCGTCATTCTGCTGTTCAGCTATTTCGGACTGAGCTTCGCGGGTGACCCCTCGGTGTTCATCGTGGCGACCGTTCTCTACGCGTTCTGCGTGGTTGCATTCGGTTCCTTTATTGGCCTCGCCATTCCCAGCCAGGCCGCGGCGATTCAGGCCGTAGCCCTCGGAGGTTTTCTGCTGACGTTTCTGCTCTCCGGCCTGATTTTTCCGGTCCAGAACATTCCGTCGGGCATTCGCTGGGTGTCGTCCATGGTGTGGGCCCGGTACTACATCGAGATCGTCCGCGATGCCTTGCTGAAGGGTGGTGGATGGCCGGCCATGTGGTGGAGCGTCGTCAGGATCGCGCAAATCGGCACGGTGTTCTATGTACTCGGCTGGAGAAAGCTGCGGAGGATGCAACTAAGCATATGACACGCCTAATTGCACTCATTCGGAAGGAACTCGGCCAGATCCGGCGGGATAAGCGGGTCCTGGCCTCGCTGATCGTGCCGCCCACGGTCCAACTGCTGCTATTCGGGTTCGCGCTGAACCCAACCGTCGATCACCTGAAGATGGGCGTAGTCGACCTGGATCATTCGCCGCAGAGCCGGGACCTGATCGCCAACATGACAGAGAGCGGCGCATTTCGCCTGGCGAACACGTACTTTTCAACGGACCAACTCGGCACCGCCATGGGCCGGGGCGACCTGGATGCGGGCATGGTGATCCCCTACAACTTCGCACGCGACCTGGAGCGCGCAAGGCAGCCGGACGTTCAGATTGTGCTAAACGCGATGAACGCCAACACTGCCGCGATCGCGCAAGGATATGCGCAAAGCGTGCTCCGCAACTGGAGCCAGGTATACCCGCAGTTGGATGGCCTGCACGCGCAGTACCGGCCGATTTCGGCCAATGATGTGAGCCGGCGTGGGCGCGTCATCCTGCACCCTGCGTTTCTGTTCAACCCGGGGCTGGTGACCCCCTGGTTCATCGTCACCGGAACGCTGGGTGTGCTGCTGATGCTCAACGGCTCACTGATTGCGTCGGCGGCGCTGGTAAAAGAGCGTGAAGCTGGCACTGTGGAGCAGCTTCTGATGACCCCGGCCGGCACGGGTGAAATCATCCTGGCCAAGATCACGCCGCTGTTCCTGCTGCTCTGCATGATGATTCTGTTCGCAACGGCGCTGATCCGGGTGGCGTTCGGCGTGCCGTTCCGCGGGAGCTTTCTGCTGGTGCTGGCGGGCGCGATGCTCTGCATGCTTGCGGGCATCGGCATCGGAACCTTTATAGCGACTTTCACCAAATCGGCCCAGCAGGCGCAGTTGATGGCCTTCTTCGTCAACCCGCCGCTGGCTTCGCTCTCCGGCGCACTGACGCCGGTGGAGGCGATGCCGCAATGGATGCAGCCGTTAACGTTGCTGAATCCCATCCGGCACTTCGGGATTATCACACGGTCGGTGCTTCTGAAAGGCAGTGGTCTCCTGGCGGTCTGGCCTCACATGCTCGCACTGGTCGCCTTTACGGTGGTGCTGCTGACGCTCAGCGTCAGGCGGTTCCGGAAACAACTTGGCTGACGGGGGGGAATATGATGCGGAGTATCTTTCTGATTATGGTTCTTACGCCGGCGATGGCGCTGGCGCAATTGGGGGCGCGGTCGAGTTCGAGCTCTACTTCGGTTGCCACACAGCTTCCGCTTTCGGGGCGCACCGCAGAGACGGGCTCGGCGGCAGCAGCGCAGACGCCGATTCCGGGCGCGACGACGAGCGTCAACACGATCAACACAACGGTTCAGGTCAGCGGACCTTACGCGGGTAGTGCGCCGAGTCTCTTGAAGAAACCGTTCAGCGGCAGACTATCCTTCCGCGAGGCCATTCAGCGCGGACTGGAGTACAACCTGGGAACGATCGGGTTGGCTACCGCGGTGCGTCAGGCACGCGGGCAAGCCACGGTGTCGCGCAGCAATCTGCTGCCGAATCTGAGCGCCGCGTTTCGCCAGAATTACCTCACAACGGACATTGCCACCCTCGGCATTCAGAATGCCATCGGCAGTGCTATCGGGGGCTCGGTCGGCGGCCACGGCGCCCCGCTGCGTCTCCCTAATGTGGTAGGGCCGATCAGCTACTTCGATCTGCGAGCCACGCTGACGCAGAACCTGGTGGATCTGACCGCACTGAACAATTACCGCTCAGCGCAGTACGTTGTTCAGGCGAATGAGGCGGCGATGGCGGATGCGCGCGATACTGTGGTACTCGCGGTAGGCGCTTCGTATCTGCAAGTGGTGGCCGCTAAGGCGCGTGTGGCCTCGGAACGTGCACAACTGGAAACGTCGGACGCGGTGTATCACCAGACTCTTAAACGGCGAGGCGCGGGTTTGGCGGCGCAGTTGGACCTGAATCAGGACAGGGTGCGGGCGCAGACCGAGCGGCAGCGCCTAACAACGCTGGAGAACGACCTTTACCGGCAGAAGATCAATCTGGCGCGTCTGACCGGCCTTCCGCCGAACGAGGATTACGAGATCACCGACGATATCGGCTATTCTCCGGCCCCCGCACTGTCGGTTGACGATGCGGTACGGCAGGCGTTCGCGGTGCGTTCCGACCTGAAGGCGGCGGCCGCGCAGTTGAAAGCGGCGGAAAAGACCCTCGCGGCGGCGGGCGCCGAGCGCTATCCATCGCTTTCGCTATCGGCGGATCTCGGGGAAATCGGAACGCGCTTCAACCAGGCGGATCACACCTACACGGTGACCGGCACCGTGAACATCCCGATCTGGCAGGGCGGGCGTGTGCGCGGCGATATCGAACAGGCGCAAGCGGGGTTTGACCAGCGGCGCGCCGAAATGGAGGACATGCGCGCGCGGATCGAGAGCGATGTTCGAAACGCCTACCTGGACCTGGAGGCGGCAGCCAACCAGGTCCAGTTGTCCAAGAACAATCAGCAGGTGGCGCGGGATAATCTGCAACTCACTCGGGAGAAGTTTGACGCAGGAGTCTCGGATTCGGTCGAGGTGAGCCAGGCGCAGCAGGCGGTAGCGTCGGCGGATCTGGACTACATCACGGCGCTGTTTGCCCATAACCTCGCGAAATTGAGCCTCGCACGCTCGCTCGGCGGCGCCGAAGAGCATTTGGGGGCATATCTGGGGCCCGAGGCCGTGGTGACGGGAGCACGGATTGCGGAGCCTGCCCCCGCGCCGCGCGACGCGCTGGCAGTCGTGAAATAGGTCCGGCAGGAGACTCTGCGATGACCACGACGACCACAAAAGCCGAATCGGTCCAGCCGCTGCTCGAACCACCGGATCAACTCGAGCATCGTGTATCACGTCTCGAACGGGTTGAAGATCATCATCCCGCCCGGCCTGGGATGCGGTTGCTCGTGACCGCGGCCGGCCGCCGTTCGTGCCGGCCGAGCGGCGACCGCCACGGTGGCCACGGGGCAGCGTCTTCCGGCCGGCCCCTCTCGATAGGGCTCTCCCACGCGCGAGGCCGGAAGTGCGCCCGCTATGTGCGAGTCGTCGGCAGTTCGGATCTCGCTCTGGCGCCGCGTCTCGCGGACGCGGCCGCCGTGCGCAAGGTGTGGGCTTCCGCGGCCGGCCGCCGCTCGTGCCGGCCGAGGGGGGGCGGACACGGACGCCAACGGCGCGGCGACCGCCGCGGTTAGCGCGGTCCGGGCCCCGACTTTCTGGCCGGCGACATGCGCGGGAGCCACGTCGGCGGTCCGCACGCTAAGCGCGGCATTGGGGGTTCGGCGCGCGCTTGTCGCGCCGCGACCCGCGGCGCACGCTGGACCGCTGGACAGTCCTCCCTGTTGATCCGCAGGCTAAGCAGTGTCGAGGTATATTGAGAACTGTCCAAAAAGCCTTCTGGGGCGCCAAGGACGACCGGAAGATGATGCTTTACTCGCGTGAATGGGAGTGTTTTGCCGAGCGCGCTGACATTGAAATCCCATTTCGTCTTTGCCAGGAGGAGATGATCGTGCCTGTGTCCCGCCAACAACCGCCTAAACCACCCGCCAAGCCACGTGTCAAGCGGGTGGTCAAGACGTCCTCGCCGTTACCTCAACCGTTCCTACGTTTCTACCACTCGGAGAGCCTCCGGGCGAAGACCCTCGCGGTCCTCGCCACTGTCGAGGAGGCGACGGACAGCACGAAACATCGCGATGCCTTGGCCAACATCATTGTGGAACTGACCGACAGTGGCATGGACTACTACTTCCTGAGGCCGCTGAAGCTCGCGAAAGCCGGCTTTCTCATCGAGCAGTCAGCCAACCTCGGCATGTCAGCTACGACGGCGGTATTGGCAACCGTTATCCGTAACATGATCGGCCGCCTGGATGGCTCCCAACTTCTCACTGTGTGTAGCCACATTCGGCAGCTCATGGAGTGAGCCACCGCTGTATAGTAGACGGCGTGGTCACCTTCCCTTGTCGCCGCCCGAAGAGTGCCGCCTGACCCATCGTTAAAGCGAACTCACTGCCGCACCGTTCTGTGGCCCGCTGCCTCGCTTAGACCCGCCCTTCCGCCCGCGGCCGCCTTTCCGTCAGTCCGCGCCGATCGGTCTCTTGCACGGCACCGCGCCGGCTTCCGCGGCCGGCCGCCGTGCGTGCCGAGCGAGCGGCGGCCCCAGTTGCCCGCGGTGCGGCGACCGCCACGGTTGCCTCGGGCAACTAGCGTGAAGACCTCGCCGCGCCGGATTCGAATCGGTCACGGCAGCAGGCCGAGCTTCGCCGGCTTCCTCGCCGGCCGCCGTTCGTGCCGCACGCGCGACAGCGGGCCCGTTTGCACGCGAACGCGACAGTACTGGCACGCGAGCCACGCTGAAGCCCAGCGGTGTCGCGGGGCCCGTCGGAGCTGGCGCGCCTCGGGCGCGGGATGTCTGCGGTTCGCATCTCGCCCGCCGTGTTCTCGCGGACGCGGCCGTCGTGCGCACGGCGCTGTGCACGGCCGCGCCCGCCTTCCGCGGCCGCGCGCCGTTCGCGACGCCCGAGCGGCGCCGATCCACGTCGACGCGCGGCTTGGCAACCGCCACGGTTATCGCAGGCAGCGCAGTGGCTTTGGGCTGGTGCAGGCGAAGCGGCGGATGTTGGCGCGGTTCGGCGCTCGCAAGCCGCACTGCGTCCCGGGGACAACGGGCGCCGTTCGTGACGGCCGAAGGGCCGAGGGACCTGTAAGATGGAATCGTAGAGGCACTCCTCCTACGACTTTGAGTGTCGCTCGGTGGACGGAACAAATGACACGCATGCGTTTCTGTCAATGCTGTTATGCAGACATTCACCTCATCCGGAATGCGGAGTATGCGGATCTACCGTTCTGCAGGCGATGTGTATCGGAGAAGTGCAACAACTGTCGGCGTTGGGTTCGTGCAGCGAAGTCGCTGCAAAACTCGAGACTCACGGGGCGTCCGCCAACGGAGCGCCGGCCGATAGGGCGCCCGCGAGGGCCCCGGATGGCCTGCGGTTGGGGTTGTGGTATCGCGCTCAGCGGGCACGAGATGCGGGCGCACTTCACAGGATGCCCGAAACGGCCGGCATTCCCAGGCCACGTCGACCGACCTTCGTCACTGGTGGCCGCGAGCCTCCGGCGGCCTGGGGTTCGGCGCGGGTCGGCTGCCGCGAAATCTGACTACGGAGGACGGCTAAGAAGGCCACTTCGGAACGGAACGGAGAGATCGAAAGCCAAGCGCGGTCGGCCACCTGGGCGGCGAATGCCGTGCGGCTGGGGCTGCGGATCTCAGCTCACGGCAAGCCATATGCGGACGCATTTCACCGACTGCCCGAAACGGCCCAGCCATTAATGTCTGTCATTCTGCCTGGGGTGCGGGCAGACGCCAAACGGAAATCTGAAAGCGTACGCCACGACCGCCGAAAGTGGCCACCGCGAACCCAGAACTGACGCTGCCGGTCGCGAGTTCCGGGTGGGATTCGGCCTCGCGGCAATAGATGTCTATCGCATCGTTGTAGATGGATGCATACCGGCCCAGAATTTCTGTCCAAAACTGTTTTGGGCGCCGAAAAACAGTGCAGTAGTGTGCAGTAAACGGGCCGCCCGGGCGGCACCGCCGCCGCGGTCCACCGCGCGCATCGAGTCGACAGCCGAGACGCCCAAAACGCTCCGAACCCCTGATTTTGTTGCGTTTCGACGCGCCCGGGCGTTCCGAAAACTTCAGGTTTTGGAACGCTAAAACCGTCCGCCCTAAGTCCTTTGTTTTCACTTCACACCCCTTCACACCCAAAACGGGGTTTTGGAACGCTTTTGGGACCCAGCGTCGGCCCTGATTCCGGCGCCGGTTTTACCCTTCGAAAGCTCCCTATACATTCATATGTTCGAGACCGTCGAGCGCGGTTGGGGAAAGGCCATCAGTCAGACACCTTTCCGCCATAGCACTCCTGGCAGGCTCGCCAGAAGGCGCAATACTTCCGACTGCAGAGGTTGCTCCCCCGGTTCGGCAGCCACACGCCGGCCCGGATGGACTGCTGGACCAGCGGGTACAGCCGGGCTGTCGCGTCGAAGTCCGACTGCTCCACCGTGCAGCCGATTTGCACGAGTTGAGGAGTCTTTGTCTTGACCAGGGTATCGACGCGCGCCTTGCCGGTGGCTCCGGGAGTTAATTGTGCATAGGTCGCTACCTGGAATTTGTAGTCGCTCGAGATCTCGCTCGGCTTGCGCGCCGCGGTCTTCAGGTCGATGATGCAACCCGAGCTATCCAGCAGGTCGATGAAGCCGCGAACGCGAACACCGTTGATCGTGCCAGCGACTGGGAGTTCCACGGCGGCTGGGTCGATCTCCGGGCACGCTTCGTCGAGGTACTTCGTGGCGAGGGCCAAGCCTTGAGCCTTGAGATCCCCAGGATTCTCGTCGTCGCGGAACTCGGTCGGCAATGATCGCTTGCCACCGTGCGGCGAGCGGTACTCGCCCTTTACCAGCAGGTCCCAGGCTGCGTTGTAGATTGCCTGAACGCCGGCGGCCGGCAGGTCCTTCCGGGTTTCCATCTTCTGCTCGAAGTTGGCACCGATCGCGGCGTGTACCGCAGACCCCATGGTCAGGGCACCCGTGGGCGGATCGGGCAGGCGCAGCACTTTGCGGTAGTAGATCTTCGCGCTGCAGCCGAGGTATCCGTTGGCGGTGGAGGGGGATAGAACATCCCCCAACGATTCGACATTGAGAATGCGGGCAGCGGCTGCCATTACTTTGCCTGCCTTTCCCACGGCCCGATCCAGCCTTCCTTGGTGGCCGCGATGAGGATGGTGGAAACCGCATCCTGGCGAGCCTGGTCGCTCCACTGCTCACCGGTTTCCTTCAGGCCACTTTGAACGATCTGAACAACCTCGGTGAACGCCCGGTTGAAAGGGATCTTCACCTGAGGGGCAGGAATACCGGCGGCATACGGCTTCATGGCGCCATTTGTGCCATTGCCGTTCCCGTTCAGCGGGGCCGTCGCGCCGCCGCTGGGTTTGCTACCATTGCCGTTGGAGTATGGCGGCTGAGAGGCTGCTGTTACCGCCGGGGCGGGTGGTTGCACACTCGCTCCGGCCTGATTGGCGGCCACTTGCTTGGCTACCCGCGCCGCGACTTCCACCCGCACTTGACGCTCGATATCGGATTCGTCAATGCCGGTCATCTGCGTTGGCGTGGGCTGAGGCTGCTGAGGCACGACGGCCCCTTCCAGCCGGTAGACGTCCCACAGCACCGGTTCTCCCTTCCGGCCTGTCGAGCGCTTGCAGACGAAGAATGGCTCTCTCGCTTGAATGCCGAGTTGGTTGATTTTGGCGGCTACGACCGTATCCAGATACATGGCCTTACCGTCCGTCGTGGTGTAGAACACCTGGTCTCCGAAACGTCCTTCGACCAGCTTGCCGTCGGGGAACCGGAGGGCAACCTGCACGGGAATGTTCGGAGTGAACGTCAACTTCTCCATGGGTTACTTCCTTTCTGGCGTTCCTGAGCCCGCCGCGGCTTTGCGATAAGCCGTTACGCCCCAGTGCATCCGCCCTGGCTGACCTAGGAGTCCTCTCCGTCGAGTTTCTAGGGCTACCGGGCAGCACAATGCCTCTTTCCCGGGGCGCTCATCGATCTGACGCAATACGGTATTGCAGTGAAGGTGTCTGGGTTGAGGTACTTCGATCATTCTGAGTAGCCCTCGCAGGTCATCGAGTTGAACTGATATTTCGCCGCTATGCATTGAACAGTCTGAAGGCTGGGCCGCTGCCTCTGACAGGCCCTGAAAGGTTTCATCGGCCGGGCGCTCTTGGCATCGATCTTTGATTGAGGAGGACATGAGGCTCACATGCTCCAACATGATTATACGCAGCAGTACGGTACGTATGTCAATATATTTTTTCAGATACTTGGCAACCCGCTGGGTATCGGTTTATACTACCGGGCGATGGGGAAGAAAGTAAGGGTAACGATAGTTCGGGTCGTAGACGTAACAGAGATGGGCAGGGCCGGGGGTAAGGCTACCGCTGCTAATCGTACACCTGGGCAGAGGATCGCCGCCGCACAGAAGGCCATCCGCGCCCGGTGGGAAGCCTACTACAAGGTGCACCCGGAGAAGCTCAAAGCTAAGCTGGAACGTGAGGCGCGTGAGCGCCGTTCGACCAAGAAGCGAGGGGAGAGGGAAGGCAGTAAGTGATCGTCAGGACCCGAGAAAATGTTTCCCTGGGCAGAGTTCGTTGCCCATGGTCCGATTATCTGCGCTTTCCACTCGGTCCGTATCTAGTAGCAAACAAACTTCGAAGACAGATACTGCAACTGCAAGCCCTCACGCGTGAGGGGCCATCTTATTTGACTGCGGCGATAGCCCCGAAGGCTTCAGGAACGGGCTCATCTCCCCGTAACCAGTCACCGTGGCCAACTTCTTTGCTCTCGTCAGCGCCACATACAATAACGCCCGCTCGGCAGTCTCGGCATTCCGCTTCGCCACAGAGTCCTCGCCGCCGCGGATGGCCTGATCGAGGGGGATCACTCCGCGATTGGCGCACACGATCACCATATGCTCGAACTCCAGGCCTTTCACCCGGTGCATGGTGGCAATTCGGACGCCGGGCTTGTCGCGCTGCTCGGCGGCTTCCCGCCTGATCTCGTAGGTTTCCGTGCCCGCGCCGCGCAGGTAAGCTGCATACGTCTCCAGGATCTTTCGGGTGCGACCGACGACGCAGATGGATTCCGGAGGTGCGCCCTGCGCGCCCAGTTCCTGAATACGCGCCTCGATGAACGCGGCTTCCTCGTCGAATGTCCGGAAACAACGGACGAGAGGCGGCTCTCCGTGGGTCAGGGACATGTAGCCCTTCTGATGGTCCTGCCCGCCGTCCAGATCGTCGATCTCGCGGCCCTCGAGTAGCGCGACTGCAAAGCGGCGCGTTTCTTCCGTGGTCCGGTAGCTCACCTTCAGCTTCTTGCCACGGCCTTTGATATTGATCCCGCACTGCCCGAGAGTGACGCGGTGGTGGTAGATGCGCTGATGGGCGTCGCCCACCAGAAAGATGTCGTTATCTCCGGCCGGGACAATGGCGCGCAGCAGGCGGAATGCCTCCGTGCTCATGTCCTGCGCTTCGTCGATCACAACTGACTTGTATGGCAGCGTGATCTTACGGGTCTCCAAGAGCGACCGCGCGTCGCGAATGAGGTCAATGAACTCCTTCTTCCCCTGCTCGTTCATCTGCGCGCGATATTCCTGGAACACGGGCCATATGCGCTTCTTCGCGTCCCGGCTCAGGCGCGTGCCCCGGCCCAGGCGTGCCACCTTGACGTACTGCTCCATGCTGGTGATGTTCTGGGCCTGGATAACATCCTCCCACTCGGTCCGGTAGAAGTTCTCGGTCAGCCCGAGTTCGCCGGGGACGAGGTTCAACGCGTTTCGCCAGCATTCGTTGCCTTCCTCATCGAACACTACCTGGTGGCGATAGCCCTGCGTGCGCAGGAAAGTCGAGACCCAGGCGTCCAGGTTCACAACCTCGATCCGTGCCATGGCCTCGGCGGAGCAGATCTTGCGCAGGTTCTCGAAGATGTCCGTGGCCAGGTTCTTCGTGAATGTCGTAACCAGGATGCGGTCGTCCTTGCCGGTGAAGACCTGTTCAGCGAGGTGCTTGGCGCGGTGCATGGCTACTACCGTCTTCCCCGTGCCGGCGCCGCCGAGCACACGGACCGGCCCGCTCGCGCGCATGGCGACCAGCTTGCGCTGCTTCGGATGCAGGAAAACCCGCCACTGCTCGAGGGGCGCGCTCAGGATCTCCGTCAGATCCTTGGCTTCATCCACCACGTAGAAGCGGCGGCGGGAGTCGTCATTCTGCAAGGCGGCCACAAAATCGACGGTGTTCACGGCGGCTTCGTCGTCGCGCTTGTCCATCTCCTGGAAGACTTCATCCAGCGAGTACCCGGAAGCTAACAGGAACAGCGCCTCGTACGCCTCCTGGGGAAGGTCCTTTTCCGCCCTCTCCAAATCCGCGTCCGAGCGCAATCCCCGCACTAGCGGCAGCAGCGCCTCCGGCACGCCAAGCCGCAGCAGGTGCTTATCCTTGATGGCGGCGAAAAGGTCGCCAGCCGGCTTGGGCGCCGCGACGGCAGCCGCCGGCGCGGACTCAACCACCTCTGTGTTCAGTACCTGCAATGCTCCGGTTAGCGGGTTCACCTGGAAGGTCTTCTTCGCTGCCCACTCATAGGCGTCGTCGTGATGGTCCACCCACGTCAGGACGTAAATCGCTGATGCCGGGTGGAATACGACGGCGCGATACGCCTGATCAATGCGGACCGAGTACAGGGCCTTGCCCTTGGCGCTCTCGATTGCCTCATAGTGAATACCCGGTGAGTCCGGTCGCTCACGGAACAGCTCTATGAACTCCCGCACCTTCTTCTGGTGGTTCTTTTGGACGCTGGAATACGCCAGCAGAAAATCGTTCGATAGCGCTACGGTCAAAGCTCTCCTCCAGGCAGGGTGGCGATGAGATTATCCTGCCACTCGGCCACTGCGGCAGCCACGTACACGGTCCAACCCTGCTGCGCAAAGCGGCCCTGGTATTCGACTTCATAATCCATGAGGACAGCGGTCTTCAGAGGCTCCCAGGCCAATTCTGCCGTGCCGGCAATCACGCCGTCGGCGCCGACCAATTCGAACCCTGGTGAAGGAAGCGCGCGCCCCGCGGCCGCAATGGCCTCGACAAGTGGATGCAGGTTCGCGTCCACATCGGCCAACAGCGCTGTCAACTTGCCGGCCGCCTGCTCCCGCGCACCGCGCGGTGCTTCGATCTCCAGCAGTCCGCCGTACAGGCCTTCCCGCAGACCCGACGTGGCAACGAAATCGGTAGCGCCGGCGAATTGCAGGATGTTGAACAGCCGCAGCCAGGCCCGCCACGCTCGTTTCCAGGCGGCCCGGTCGGATGCAGCCGCCTCGTCGAACAGCCGGAACGTGCCGCTCAGGCCTTCCATCCGTCGCAGCCCTTCGCCATCGGCCCGCGCCAGCCCAGCCGCGAGCAGCGGGGCGCCGATCCGGAGTATGCCGCGCTTCCAACCGGTACCCGCCGGTATATTCGTCGATTCAGTCCACGCCACGTTCGCCGCGTCTAGCAGCGCGTTCCGCACCGTATCCAACGCAGCGCCTGCGCAATCCGGCCCGTCCAACATGGCCGCCAGCCATAGCCGGGCGTGGCGCTCCCAATTCAGCGAACGGCCACCGTCCAGGCGGAACATCAGCCAGTCGAACGAAGCGCGCTCGTACGCGCGTGACCACGCGATTCGGTTCGCCGGATCCATCACTGCAAGAGCGCGGTCCAGCTTGCCCTCATGCCCGGCAGCCACTGGGTCTGCGTTGTCCGGCTGCTCTCGGAACTGGCTCTCCACGTCGTCCCACGTCAGTGACCACACGTGGAACCGGCCCGACCGCGCGATCGCCATGCGTTGAGCCGTGTCGATTCCCACCCGCATGTTCCCGGATTCCGGATCGGCATGGTATTCGAATCCGTCGGTGAAGATGGCGATGGGCAACTCGCCCTCGGCGGGCCGCTCCGGCCGGATCACGAAGTCGGCTATTGAGGGCACGCTAACGCCTTCTTCCGGCCCGAGCGGAACCTGCGGTTCCACCAGATAACTCCCGCCGGGGGTTCGCAAATACCAGCCCTGTTTTCCGTTGACCACCTGGTTGGTAAGCTGGCGCTCTGGTTCTCCCTGCCGCGTCCTGCGTAGCGCCTCGATGAAGCGCGCCTCCAACTCGCTCTCCAACAGGCGGTTCAACCGGATTTGGCTGAGGCGTTCGGTGCTCTTCAGGTCGTCACGATGCGCCAGGATCTGCGAAAGCAGCCGCATCGCCGCCGAGCGGGACGTATTCTCCTGGTCGTGCCGTCCCCGGTACGCTAAAAGGCAACTGTAGCAGCCGTCTTTCTCAGGGTCGTTCCGGCAGCTGCAGTTCGCCAGAGCGGTATAAGCGTGGTCGAAGACGGTCATCAGGTTGGCCGGCTCGCGCATCAGTTCCTTCAGGTATCCGGTCCCGCCGGGCACGCCGTCATAAAGCACCAGGTAGCGCTTGCGCGCGTCGCTGCCGGCGATAGGCTCGTCGTAGGTGGTCGTCAGCAAGTGGCCGGGGTCGCCATGGAAGTATTTCCGCAGCCCAAGATCCAGCGCGGCCAGGAAGGAGTGAATGTTCAGGTCCACTTCCTGCGTGGCCACCGGCAACAGCATCCGGATCGCCTCGGAGTTGAACTCGCGGTAAAGATAGCAGGCGCTTTCCACCTGCTCTTTCTCCTCCTGCCCGCGGTACGTGCAGTAAAGGGCGTGCTCGATCTTGCCCTTCTTCTGAACCTTCCCGCAACGCTTGCAGAAGATGAAGGGCCGGTCCACCCAGGTGCGCCCGGCAATCTTCATGGGGCCGTTGCCGCCGCCGGTGCGCTCGCCGAAGTTCACCTCACGCAGCATGATCTTGCGGAAAAACTCGAACCCGAAGGGGACCTCGTCGCAATCCAGGAAATAGGCCTGCGTGATTTGCGCCTCGTCCGGAATCACGAACATGTTGCGCTGGTAGAACTGCGGCGTGCGGTCGTCGCTCTCGTCGTAGGACCGGCTCTCGCGCTCGGAAGTGGTCGAAATCACCTGGCGCATACGCAGCATGTTCTTGCGCTGGCCGTCGTCGATCCACATCACGTCGCCGCACTTGGGGCACGCCCGATGCGGCTCCGACCGGCCCTCGATTTCCATGTACGTGCACGACTGGCAGAACCTCCAGGCGTCCGCCTTTGAAAGGTCCAAGTTCACCTGGTCGATCTGCACCCGCCGGCCTTCGGCATAGAAAGTGTTGGAAGGCGCCAGCTCCGCGATCGCCGAACTCGCGGGGCGCTGGTACTTGTAACAGCGGGTCTCGTATTTCTTGTCCGGGTCCTGCGTCTTGTTGTTGACGCTATAGATCACGGACTTGAGCACGATTCCGGCTTCGGGGAAAGCGTAGTTCGGCAGCAGTCCTTCATCGGCCAGGAACTCCAGCGTATGCCGGTCCGCCAGTTCGGCGGCCAACCGGTTCAGCGCGCTCTTCTCTTGCTTCAGGCGCTCGATCTCCTCCTCATAATTCAGCGGCCTTGCCGGGTTGCGCTCCATTTCCCGAATACGGTCCGTAAGCCGGCGAATGCGGTTGCGAAGGCTCTTGCGTTCCTGCACGGCCTCCTCTAGCGCCTTCAGCAGCGCCGTCCGGAGTCCGCGCGGATCTTCGTCGCGTTCGTCGCGGGACCATTGCAGCACGCGTTCGCGCGTGTAGTCGCCCACCTCGCCTTCGAACATGCCCAGAAAGCCCCGCTCCAGTGCCGTGCGGTTCAGCTCGAAGAACTTCAACAGGTTCCAGGGGAACGCATCGGGCAAAGGCTGGTCCGGCGTAGCCGCCGCCTTCTCTACGGAATCCAGCACCGGCGGCATCTTCGCGGGCAGCGCCCCTTCGCCGACGTGGGTCTCCACCCAGCGGTCGAAAACGTAGGCTACGAATTGCCGTTCCAACACCGCCGATGCGTTCAGGAAACAGCCGGGCGTCTCCACCACGCCCTGGATCATCTCCTCCGGCTCGAAGAAGAAATAGAGATCGTGCGGCCGCCCGTTCGCCACAGCCATGATGAACGCGTTGCCGTCCACGCGGCCCGCGCGCCCGGAGCGTTGCAGGTAATTGCTCGGCTTCGGCGGCACGGAACAGAGGGCCAGGGAAGAGAGGTCGCCGATGTTGATGCCCATCTCCAGCGTGGGCGTGCAAGAGAGCAGGTTGGGGTCGCCGGGCTTCGTTTGGAACAGGAAGCCTTGCTCCACGCGCTCGCGCTCCTTCCGTTTCAGCAGCCCGGTATGCTCGGCGGCGAAGACGCGCTCCACATCGCCGGAGCGATAGAGCGTCCGGTAATAGTCGTCAACGGGCGGCTGCGTTGTGAGCCTCCCGTTACAGCCGTACCTCTGACAGGGCGCGCCCTCCAACCGCGCGGCCATTTCGGGGCCGGCTGAGACGGAGTAGCTGCACCGCTCGCAGCGGAGTTGACGGACCTCGCCCGTCACGTCGAAGATCTCGCGCCTCAAGCCCCAGATCAGGCCGCCCTTGCCTTGATGCTCGAAGAACACTCCGGCATCCAGCAGCGCCTGGATCGTCCGTTGGTAAATCTCCCCGGCGCAATCCACGACCCGCGGATCGAGCCCGCCGAAGCACTTGAGAAGCCAGTTCTCGTGCCACGATTGCCGGGCGCTGGGCGATGTCCGCAGAAGCGCCTGGAACGTGGAGCCTGGCCTGTTGGTCAGGAACACCGGAAGGCGCGACGCCGGGCTCACGTTCGGCCGATGCGGATACCGGCCCTTCTGCTTATCAAGGTGGTAGTAGTTCCCACGGGAATCGAGGAACGCTCCCATTTCCGGGTGTTCCACTCCGCCCTTGTTCTTCAGGTTCAGTACGACGCCGTCCACGAAGCGCGCCAGCCCGGCCGCGTCCAGGTCCCGCAGACCGCCCACTTCGTTCTGGAGGACCGGCAGCAGCCGTTCCAGCGCGGGCTCCAGGGTTCCGGCTCGCAATTCCAGCGTCGAACAACCCGTCTTTTCCAAGGTCCGCCCAATCCGGCAATCCACCGTGTACTCGCTCCAGATTTCCCAGTCCAGCCGCCGCTGCACGAGATACGCCAGGTTCGACCCATCCGGCAGCTTGCCGTTGTCCCGCAGTTCGGCATAATCCTGAAGCCAGTCCATATCGGGCGGCAGGAACGTGGTGATGAACCGCGCTGGCTCGCGCCCCTTCTCCCAGCGTTCCAGGAACAGGCGGGTTACGTCAGAGAACGGCACGGGCCCGCCGGCGTCACGAACCGCTTTCTCCAGCGCCCCTCGGAAGTTGAAGGTGAACGTGCGGGCGCCGAAGAATCCCGCGCGGTGGCTGGCATCCTGCACATTGTCTGAGAAGGCCAGCAGCTTCTTGTCCGTATTAAAGGTGGAGGAGAAGAGCTGCACGATCATCACACTGGTCAGGCTGGCCGCCCGCGACCCCACGATGGTGAGACTCCCGTTGGCGCCGCAGCACGGGCAATCGTGCGTGCCCTCCAGGCGCGCGCGGTGGCCCTGATCCGCCTCCCGCCGCTTGGTCAGGTCCGGCATCCACACCAGCAGGCTCAGTTCAGGCTTTGCGCCGCACCAGACGCACTTGGCGGCCTCGTGGGCCGTTTCCCAACGCAGGCATTGCGTACACAGCCATTTGGGGATCTCGGTCTGCGCCTGCGGAGCGAAATCCTGCCCCGGAAAGACGAACTGCACGTGCGGCGAGTTCTCGAAGAACTGGACGTAGAACTCTTTGAGGTCCGAGTTCAGCTTGTTGTCCGCGTCCTTCACCGTTCCGCCCCAGCCGGTGAGGCCGCACTCGCGGCAATGGATTACGGGGAGGCTGTGCTGGATCTGCTCCGGCTTCAGATCGCCGGCGAACGCCAGTGCCGGCTCCGGCCCCACCAGGCTGACCATGCGCCGCAACTCGCGCAGCCAGAGCTGATACCGCACCTGGGCCAGCGGTTCCGGCTTGCGCGGGCCCTGCACGCGGGCTTCGGATACCAGGCTGACGAAGCTGGCCAGCAGCAGCGCCAGGTACTCGCGGTCCGGGTGCCCGAAGCTGGGGATCTGTTTTTCGATCTCGTCCAGCAGCTTCTCGGTCTGTTTGGGCTTGCCCTCCAGGATCGTCAACAAGTTGCGGAAAAAGGCGTGGCTCTTGAGCGAGACGCCCAGGCAGATCCGCCAGTCGCTGCTCGCCCAGTCCGCGATCTCCGTCCCCAGCCACAGCCGATGCTGTGCGCGGACGTAGGCCTCCAGCGTCTCGTACTGCAGCGGGTCCAGTTCCGCCTTGCGTTCGTGACCGGGGATCTGGACGTACTTGACCAGGCATCCCTTCAGGAACTCGTCGGGCGCCAGGACGGATTCGCCGATCAGGCTATCCTCGCCGAACGGCTCGCCGAACACGCGCGTGGCGTAGTCGGCCAATTCCGGCGCCATTTCCGACCCGCCATCGCCCAGCGTGGCCGATGTTCCCACGCACACCAGTTGCCCCCGCGGCGCCTTTACGCGCTCCTTCACCCGGCGGATCAGGCAGGCGAGGTCCGCGCCCTGCGCACCGTCGAACGTGTGCAGCTCATCCACCACCAGGTAGCGAAGCGTATCCGGGCCGTTGTCCCGCCAGAGATCGAGATCGCGGGCGCGCACCAACAGGTAGTCGAGCATCTTATAGTTGGTGAGCAGGATGTCCGGCGGCGCCTGCCGCATCACGTTGCGGTCCGTGATCACCTGGTTCTCGGTCATCACCGTGGCGGCTTCCAGTTCCTCCCCGCCCAGGTACAGCCCGGCTGTGACGAAGCTGCGCAGCTCCGGATTCCCGTATATCGCCTGGGCGAAGCGTTTGGCCTGGTCCGTGGCCAGCGCATTCAACGGAAAGATGACGATGGCCTTGATGCCCTTGCGCCCGCGGTTCCGGAAGCAGTGGTCGAGGATGGGGTAGAGATAGCACTCGGTCTTGCCCGACCCCGTGCCGGTGGCCACCAGCGTGTTCAACCCGGCATGCGCGCCCAGGCGCTCGAAAGCTCGCTGCTGATGGCGGTATGGCTGGAACCCCGCTGGCAGGACCTCTGGGAAGGACCGAGCCGAGCCCGTGGCCGGCAGAAACGGCAGCTTCATGGAGAGGAAGGGGCCGCGGAATACCGCGTCCTTCTTGTTCAGCAGCCGTTCCAGACAGCCCTCGAAGAAAGGGTTGGTGATGGGGAAGGTGGTAAGGAGGAAATCCTTGATTCCACGCTGTACCTGCTCGGCGAGGACGGACGGGATCATGCCTCGGCCCCCTTCGCCGCGCTCCGTTTCTCAAACTCAGCCCAGGCGGTCGTGTAGTCCGCTTCGCGATCACAGCGATCAAACGGGGCCTCGTAGGTGATGATGCGCTTGCGCGGGCCGCCGGGGAGCGTGTCGTCTTCGATCTCGCGGGAGACCGTGCCGGACTGCATTTCCCGGATCTCTTCCCATTCCGGACGGGAGAAGCCCACGCCCGGCAGTCCCCTGCTATTCGTGAAGACGATGCGGCCGCTGCGGTCGTACCACGTATCCTGCTCGTTCTGGCGCAGAACAGGGAACTGAATGCGGTAAATGGTGCAAAGTTCATCGAGCGAAAGTCCAAGTTCAATGGCGGCGAGCACGTCAATTTCGACCAGAGCCTGACGGCGCTCGTAGTCAGTGCGGAGCGGCGTGGACCACTGCCAATCGGCCGTGAGCGACCGAAAGCGGTCGTCGGAAAGGCGCGGGTCGACCTTAGCCCAACGCTCAGAGATGAAGGCGGAGTCGAAACAATCGGTCCAGATCTCTGCATAGCTGATCGTCAGGCAATTGAGGACCAGGGTGCGGCACGCGACGGCTGGCACAATCTCCGGCAGTGCCAACCTGCGCAAAGCCGAATCGTAAATGTCGTTTCGCCCGGTTGTCTTCACATAGAAATCGAACGGCAGCGCAGCGCAAGCCGCCGCCAGACGGAGAAGCAGCTTGTTGACCTCAGTTACGACTGAAAAAACCGTGTTGATATGAGCGATTCCCGGAGGGGCTATCGCGCTAATCAAGGTCCGCTCGCCAGCTTGACTGAGCTGTCTTCGAAAAACGAGTCGGTAAAAGTCGGTTATTGGTTGCTGTACCCCCCAATGCACGTGTGGGGTGTGCGCCCGATAGGTTTCGAGGTGACACGCGGGGACGTAATTGGTTCTTGGTAGGTAGTCGGCGGAAATCTCGGCTAGGTCAATCGGGTCGTAATGTGAGTTTGCCGTGCATACAGCACGTGGGGTCTTGAAGCACGGGTTCGCAACTGAAAAATGAGGTCCCGACATGATCCATTCCGTTGGTTCTGTGGCAAAGTCGGCGCTGCGTTTGATAATTCCAGCGTCCACGGAAGCTGTCTCATTCCAGCAAGTACTTGGCGTTGTGAACACCTGATCGGTGACATGCGCCACCGCTGCGCGCACCCGAGCAGCATTGAGTTTCCGCAGCACCTGAACGAACTCACGCACATGGAGGGAGGGTAGACATGCCTGGAGCGGCGGCGTGCCTGAAGCATCATAAAGTGACGAGAAGAGCTCGAGGGTCTCCTCGTCGATCTTCAGTATGCGATGCGGATGACCGGAAGTGTCCCAATTCCCATTGGCATCTTTCATTCCAGGCACGTCCAAATCTGCCGGTCCCTCCATGGAGAGGTCAATTGTCCGGGGTGAATAGACATTTGCCATTGCATCAAAGTGCACTGCAGGTCTCGGTGGTCCATAGACGCACGTTTCGAATCGCATTCGGCCATGGTCGTTCAAACCGTGAAACAGAGTGAGTTCGTTCTCATACTGTACGTACAATCGCAAGCGTGGATATAATGCCGCCCTAAAAAGTCCTCCATTTGGGTCGTTGTACATTCCGTCATCGTGAACAAAACCGGTAATCGCTACGCTGCTTCCGACAAGGTGAAGTGCAGAGGCTACGAAATACTTATAAGAGTTGGCCTTTGATCCTGCGAGCAGCGGGTAGTTCTGCGTAGCGTTTAGAAAATTCTGGGTGCCTGCGGTCTCGCCGTACTCGTCAAGGTATGTCGCGCGCAGTACGTCGAACCTATCCATTGCGCCGTCGCGAAGCTCGCGCAGCTTGGGTGCTGCGACGCTGCGCAGAGCGTAAAGCGGCTCGAAGTCGCCCATGACCCCGCCCTCGTCCCACTCCACCTTGATCCATGGCGGGTTCCCCAATATCAAATCAAACCCGCCCCGGTCGGCAAACACGTCCGCAAATTCCAGTTCCCAATGCAGGAAGCGACGGCGCTCGGCTACCTCGCCCACGAGCTTCAACCGATCATTCGGTTTGACCACTTCCGCCAGGTCCACCTGACCGTGGTCGTCCAGGATTTGAAGCTGCTCCTGGCGCGGCGTGCCATCTTCGAAGAGCGCTCCCTGGTCCGGACGCATCAGTTCCGCGCCCTGAATGGTACCTTCCAGAATGGTGGATAGCTCGAAGAGGAACTGGTCGCGCGTCGGCAGTAAATCCGATTTCTCGATGGGCCAGAACCACAAAGCACACCAGTAGTCCATAGCCAGCTTCAGCCGTTCGTAGGGACTGGACCACGGGCGCGGGCGGAGGATGCTGCGGCGGACCTCATTTCGCTGTTCGGTGGTGGACCCTGCGCCCCGCGCCCGGAAGGCGGGGTTCTCCCCCTGTCCGAAAATCGCAAACGCCGGCGCGGTGCGGCTGCGGATGGAGTGTAGGTCCTCGGCGTGCTTCTTCCAGAGCTTGTCCGCAGCGGTGGAGAGGCGTTCGAGCGCCCGCAATTCCCCCGCATCGAAACGGGCCGCGAACTCGCGCCGCCATTGGCCGATTCGGCGCGTGGTATCGCCGGTCATCTGCTTCACGGCACGGTCGGTGTAGTTGGCCATGCCGGAATCGGGCAGCAGAAAGTGGTAGACCGCGCCCTCCGGACGGCCTTCGTAGGGCTTCACGCGCTCCGGAACGGCTTCGAGCCAGGCGCGCTCGCGGCCCGCTACCTGTTCGCGCGTGAACACCTGCCGCCGCGCACCGATGAGGCTGTTGCCCACCGCAAGCTGCGCGCCGAACCAGGGAATGGTGTGGCCCTCGTAGAATAGTGTTGAGCCAAAGGGAAATCTGCGCCAGTTCTACTGCCACCGGGTTGAGGTCCACGCCGAAAACACGGTTGTCCGCCATCCAGGCCTTGACCTTCTGCTTTTCCTGGTCGATCTCACCGTGCTGGATGTCGCGATGGGTCTCCTTCCGCTTCCGCTCCAGGTACGCCTCCGCAAGCTGATCTAGGGCTTCGTTCAGAAACGCGCCGCTGCCCAGGGCCGGTTCGCAGACGGTGAGGTCTAGGATCTGGTCCGCCGTTTTGCCTTCCAGCACTTCCTTAAGCGCGTACTTCACCACGCACTTGGTCAGGACGTCGGGGGTGTAGTAGGACGCGCTTTTCTGGCGGTTGCGCCCGGCCAGGCGGTAGATGAATGTGCCCGCAGGGTACCACTTGGGCCGCCCCTGGTCGTCGTAGACCTTCTCGTCGTCCCTGTACTGAGCCAAGTCGGCGGCGCGGACGAAGTAAGCCTGTTGGAGCGGGTCGGCGGCCTCGCCGGCTTTCTTCACCTCGTAGAGGCCGTCCTTCTCTTTTACGAAAAAGCCGGTGTAGGAAAGCAGGCCTTCATAGACCGCGCCGAGCTGGTTGATGCCCAGTTCGCGGTAGCTGATACGGCCGCGGCTGCTCCCGGGAGTAGGCCGGCTGAGCGACAGCAATTCCAGTAACCGCAAAAGCACCGCGTTTCGGAACTTCACGCGCCCCAGTAGGGGCGTGAACGCCGGATTGAACACGTCGCCCTGAAGCGGCTTCATGCGGAAAACGTGGACGTCGCTAGTCTGCGCCAATACGTCGAGCTGCGTATCCTTCTCATGTACGCCGTTCCACACGAGCCCGAAAAGGGTGGATATGGAGTCATGCAGGTAGTAACCGTTGCGGCTCTCCTCGGTGGTGAGATCACCCTGCTCCACCACGTCGCGCAGCGATTCCAGGCTGTAGCCGAGCCGGTATTCGTCGCTCTTCATGGGCGCATAGCCCAGTTCCGGGCGCGCCTCCACAAAGAACAGGAAGAGCAGGCGGTAAAGGTAGCGCAGGCACTGGCGCGTGAGGTCCTCGGCGTCGATCTCGCCGTAAATGGACTGGTGGGTCTCGCGCAGGTACCAGACCACCTCGTTGCCTAGCAGTTCCACGGCCTCCCGCGCGCTGTACTTTAGGTCTTTCGAAACTGAGAAGGCGTGTTTGTGGGATCTCTCGCCGAGCGTGTCGAGCAGGCAAGCGCCATCGGCGGGCGTGACGCTATCGTGATGCAGGAGGGCGGCAGCGGCCTTGCGCTCGCTATCTGCGGGGCTATTCAAGATGACGGCGAGATCGAACCGCAACATCCGCTTCTGCGCCCATTTATTGCGGTCCAAGAGCAGGACTTGGCCGGTATTAAAGAGCAGCACCCAGCGGGGCGGCTCGGCGGCGGCGAAAACGTATTTGGTGAGGACGGTTTCAAGATCGGCGGCTGGAAGCCGCGAGGAGTCCGGGGGATCGACCGTCTGCTCCGGCAGGATTGGCAACGTTAGTGGGTCAGCGGGTTCGCCCGAGGGCTCGAGCGTCTCCAGTATCCACAGTTCCGGTTCGCCCGAACGGCGCGTGATTTCGCCGGCGAGCGGGATGTAAACGCCGCCTTCAAGTTCGCGGATTCGCGGCGCCAGCGAATAGCCCAGCGCGGCGAAGAAGCGCGTGAACCACTCTCGGCGGCATTCCAGCCGCGCGGTTGCGCCTGACGCGCGGCTCAACTCCCGCGTCATCTGTTCGTAGGGGACGCGGAGCTTCTTAAGCGCTTCGTAGGGCGGCTCGGCGAGCGCGCCCCACCGCGAAAACAGTTCTCGCAGGTCGCCTTCCAGAATGGAGTGAACGTAATGCTCCGTGTAAAACTCGTTCTCGTTGGAGATGCCCGCGAGCGTCATCGCTCATCCCCCCGGAATACGGCCGCCAGACGCAGGTACGGCTGGTCCTCGGTGGTCATGGAATCGCGTACCCACGTTTCCCATTCGTGGAAGGTCCGGTCGATGTGGCGGGCCTTCTCGTCTTTCTTGCGGAGGCGCGTTTCGCGAAAGGCTGCGCCATCGTCGCGGAAATCCAGTTCGAGCTGCTCGTGCTGGCGGTCGTGCAGGCGCTGGAGCTTCTCCAGTTCGATGGCCAGGTGGGGCTGCATCAGCCTCTCATACTCCGCGCGGCATTTCGAGATCCATCGGCGTGCTTCGGCGATGGCCTCGGGTAGAAGGCTGCCCAGGGGAATCAGGTTCGGCTCAAGGCCGGGGTTGGGCCACGCGCGCGCGCCAAACTCGGTGCGCCGGAGAAAATCCTCGAGGCTCAGCGTCCCCGTGAACGCGCCGTCCAGGAACCGGACGGCGCACCATTCATGCACCACCGGCTGCGCCTTGCGGTTGGGGATCTCGCCCTCGATCAGGTAGAGCAGTTCGCCGCGTTCGAGCGCGGGCAGCGTCACCACCGGCGCCTCATGCCGCCGGAAACTCACCATCAGCTTGAAATTCAGCCATTCCACCACGGGGTGCAAATCCCAGAGCAGATGGACATCCGGCCAGGATTGCTCTTGGGCGCGGTTGTCTTTGATGGCCTTCTTCACCAGAGCGCGGTCGGCGGTGAGGTGCAGCCGGCCGTCCTCGGGTACCACTTCGCGCGGGAGGAAGCGGAAGACGCGGCGCAGGTCCTCGTTCACAGTGACGCTGATCATCTGCCGGGAGGGGTCGGCCTCGGCCTGTACGTCGAGCTTCGGACGGAGGGCCTCCAAGCCACGCTGCACGTATTCCAGGTCGCTTGGGTAGAGCGAGACGGGCGTCCGCGTTCGGCTGCGAGCGGCCGAGCCGTTGGGCACGGGGTCGTCTCCGAAGAGCGCGGCAAGGAGGTCGTCGCCGGCGTTCTGTTCCAGCTTGCGGTCAAAATCCTCCGGCGCAGAGCCGTCCTCGATGGCGTGTCCGGTGATCAACTCCTCTTCCTGCTCGTCGTACACGTTCAGAAAGGCGGAGGGGTCGCCAATGTTCTTGGCCGCCTGGGTGTCCTTCTCGATGAGCAGCTCCAGGATGCGCAGGTCACCGCGCACCCGCTCATTCTTCGGGGCAGTGTAGAAGTAACCGATGACGGGCTGGCGCTCCTGGCCGTAGCGGTCAACGCGGCCGTTCCGCTGCTGAAACACCATCAGCGACCAGGGAATGTCGAAGTGAACGAGTTTGTGGGACAGGAAGTGCAAGTTGATGCCTTCCGAGGCGATGTCGGAGGCGATCAGCAGGCGGACGGGAGCGCGGTCGCGACCGAAGTCCTTCACAATTTGCTGAAGGTCGATATCGTCCTCGCCCGAGCCGCCGTACAGCACCTGGACCTGGTCGGCCTGGAGATTCAGGTCGCGCGCCAGGTTCCTCTTCAGGAAGCCGACGGTTTCAATGCGCTCGCTGAAAATGACCAGGCGATCAGCGGGATTCTGCGGGTTCCACTCCAGCTTGCCGCCCGGCCGCAGATCTTCGAGCAACTTCCGGTACTTGCTGAACTCCGCGGGAGTGATGGCCTCAACGGCTGCGGCAAGTTCCTGGAGTGCGGCGCAATCGTGGGCGGCTTCCGCGGAACTGTCGTCTTTGAGCTTCTTCAGCCGTGCGTTGATGGTCTGAAGGCATGCCGCCGGACTGGAAAACAACGCCTTTTCAAGCACAGTGCGGAAAAGGAGTTGGCCGGCGCGCTGCGCGCGGTCGAGGGACCTGAATTTCACTGCGGACAGAATTTCGTAAGCACGCTCCTCTTGGGGTGAGGCGGCGGTGGCTATTTTCAGTACGCACCGGTCCTTCATGGCGCCGCCGATCTGGTCCTGTACGTCCTTCTTGAACCGGCGTACGAATAGTCCTTTGATGTCCGCCGGTCCATAGTCCTCGGGGTTCGCGATGGCCGTGGGATTCAGCATGTTCATGAGGCTCGCGAACGACGCCGGCTTGCCGTCGTGCGGCGTCGCGGAGGTCATGATCAGGGTGTCGGACTGCCGTGACAGGAGTTCGGCGAGCTTGGCCCGTAG
Organism: Terriglobia bacterium; assembly: GCA_963714205.1. Taxonomy (GTDB): domain Bacteria; phylum Acidobacteriota; class Terriglobia; order Bryobacterales; family Bryobacteraceae; genus CAVQNQ01. The sequence continues at coordinate 15,639 of CAVQNQ010000008.1, read as the reverse complement.
CGACCGTCCACTCCCGCGGACGGCGACGTTCTGCGCCTCGTCGATGACGATCACGTCCCACCGGCACCGTTCGATGTGGACGCGGTAATCCGTGCTGGCCTTGAGGGTGTCGATGGAGATGATAGCGCGGTCGTAGTAGTGGAAGGGATTGGCATTGGCGGGGATGCGCGTGCGAATGCGGTCGATGCCGACGGAATCGAGGCGGACGAGGGGGATCGTGAAGCGCGACCACATTTCCGTCTGGAACTGGGTCATCATGCTCTTCACCGTTACGACCAGGATGCGCTTGCCGCGTCCGCGTTTGATCAGCTCGCTCAAGAGGACGCCGACTTCGATAGTCTTGCCCAGGCCGGTCGAATCCGCCATGAGAATGCGTTGCCGCGGCTGATCGAGCGCCTGCAGGGCGGGGTCGAACTGGAAAGGCAGATCGTCGATGGCCGCCCGGTGACCAATCCACAGGTCTGTATCAGTGGGCGGAGATTGCCGGAGGAGGCTTTCGAGGTAGAGCCTGGTGTTTCGGAACTGCGGCGAGGGGTCTGGGACCAACTCCGTTTCGGCCGGGTCGAGAACCTTGATTCCCTTGCCCTCTATTTCCGTGAGGAATCGGGCTTCCTTGTCGCGAACGATTTCGGAAACGCCGGTAACAAGCAGCGAGTAGCCGCCCGTGGAGGTGGCGTCCACACGGCGGATAATCCACTCCGCCGACCGGATCTCCACCCGGGCGCCAGGCGCGAGCACGGTAGCCGCCATCTAGGCCTGCTCCGGTTTCGTCCGCGCCCAGCCGTCCACCTCGGACAGCTTGAATTTCCAGAGCCGCCCAAGGCGGTGGGCCGGCATCCCCCTGTCGGCGATCCAGCGATATATTGTGTCCCGGGAAACACCGAGGTGTTCGCAGATCTCCTCTACCGAAGACCAGCGCTCCACCGTGACGGGCGGATCCGCGCCAGAAGTTGCGGCCATAATCCGCTTATTGTGGCAAAAAGCGTCTGACATTGCACGGGATCGAGGCTGCTGTTCGATGCCTCTGCGCGTGCCGATTGCAGAGTGGCGCTCCGATTGCGTTTTCAAAATAGAGAAGGTTCAGGAAAGGCCCGACATCAAAGCGCCTCTGGAGATTGGTATGAAGGTCTCGGCTGCCGCTGTTGGGTAGGTATCAGACATGTCAACTAGCCGGCTGCAGACGGTACCCACCGCGGTAGGGCTTCCTTTGCGCTGGTCGTGCAGCAGGCGATGAATTCGAGCGGCAGGGCCTCGACTGCCGATACGCGGTGCGCGATGGCGTATAGGCTGCTCTCCATGATCGTGAGATAGCCATCCTCTGGCTGCAGCTCCGGGATGGGGCGTCGCGCGGTCGCTCTCATCGGCCCCCTCCCGCACAGGCGGGATCACCCTGCATCGGGCCCTTTTCTGGCCGGGCGGCTTCGGTCGCGGCCAGCCGTTCTTTTGCCCGACATTCGTCGACCCGCTTCAGATCACGCCCCAGCGAGCAGGCGCAATACTGGCGACCCGTAAGGTTGACGTCCCAGAGTGCGTAGCCCGTGCCGCCGCAACTCGAGCAACGCCCCTTAGCGTCCTTCGGCGGCTCCGGCGCTGTGGCCGGCATCGAATCAGGCGTGGATACCGAGCGGATCTTCCGCGCGAAGTTCGTCAGGAATCCGGCAGGGTTCATCCAGGTGTTTGGCACATGCTGGCGCAGTTCCCCAACGAAGAACTCCCGAGTCACGCCTCTCAGCTCAACAGTTTCCCAGATGCGGCGCTCTACGTCGGGGCTGAGTTCCTCGCCGGTCTTTCGGCGGAAGATGTTCCGGACCTCCTCTGCAGGCGCACAGTCCAGTGAATGTTTTTCATCATCACCGGACTTTCGGGGATCGCTCTTTTGAAGGTTTTCATGAATGTTTTGATGATGAATGTTTTCTTCCTTATAAGGACTCCTCAGAGATGCCGAATCTCGAGAGGCAAAAACCCCGAATCTTGTCGACGAGGATACCGAATCAGGAACTGCGCCTTGATTCCGCACAGTTGAGGAGTCTTGGCTGTCGGTTTGATTCGGCATATCTGCGGAATCTCGTTGCCGGTCTTGAGTCCGCAAAATTGCCGAACCAAGAAGGCACGGATGCGGCAGAAAGAAACACTCGGCCGTGTCGCGCCGGCGCCGCTTCCGTTCTACTAATCGATGTTTGACGAGTTCCGCGAGCCAGCGGTCGACCGTGTCCACAGGGACGTTCATCTCATCGGCAAGCGTTTCCCGCCTCGGGCTACAGAAGCCAGCAGGCTTGCGGCCGCGGAACAGTGCCAGTCGCCCATAGAGGCATTTCGCACCCCAGGACACGTTTCGGTTACGCACTAAGCCCAGCGGCACATGAATCGAGTGCAGGCCGTAAGGATTAAACTGCTCAGTGCGCTCGGCGGGCGCGCTCGGTGAGCCAGTCTTGCACCGCTCTCCGTGCAGGCGCACACTCGAATTGGTTGTCATAGGAAATCACCTGTTAAGGTTGTGACGCGCGTCGCTCGGGTTGGGGCGGCTTCTTTGCTTGTTCAGAACCGGCGCTCAGTGGAAGCTTCTCTCGCGCGCGGCTTCGGTCAATGCTGTGGTTCCTTTAAACATCGCCGCGTTGGGATCAGCCTCCGGCGTTTGTTGGGGGTCCCTCGGCGTTCATGGCGAGCCCGCGGCGCAGGTCTCAGGGGGACGCCCGTACGCAGGCCTGGGAAAGTTCAACGACCGATGACCCGCTATTACCGCTGAGAAAAGGAAGGGCCGGTCAGCCTCGACCGGCCCTCGCGTGCGATCGGAGTGCAATCAAGCGCGGGCGATGTCCCAGATCTTTTCCAGCGAGCGCGTAAGCCGATCCTGCCGTTCCTTAATCCAGTTCCCGTAGTGTCGCAGCGTTATGTTTACGTCTTCGTGGCCGAGGATCTCTTTTACGTCCTCGATAGGCACGCCTCGCTGCAGGAGGGTAATGGCGAGCGTATCGCGAAACCGATGCGGGTTAACCGTCTGGATTTTCGCCAGCTTCGATAGTTTCCGTAGAGACCGTCGGGCATTGCCCGTTGCTGTGCTGAGCTTCGCGCTTCCGGCAGCAAAATAGTACTTGCCCTCGTATAACGGCAGCGCCTTGAGTTTCGCCACGAGGAATTCGGGCAGCGGCAACCACAGAGGATTGCCCGTCTTCGCCATGTGTAAGAAAGCCGAATTACCCCGTAGTCGATCGGTTGAGAACCGGACGATGTCCCCGATCCGCAATCCGGTGTGATGGATTAGGAGGATCATTGCGAGCAGCCGATCGTGGCTCATATTCTTCTCACCATCGCGTGTCGGCATCCGTTCGATCGCATCGATGAGGTCCGCCAGATCCTCCTCCGAGACTGGGTCCGCCGGCGGATCGTCGGTTAACGGCGCCTTGAGCTTTTCAGCTGGATTGGTTTCGATCCAACCTTGCGCACGAACCCAGGCGAAAAAGGCCTTCATTCGTTCCAGACGCTTGAGATTCGTGATCGACGCGCCGGTCCATGATTCGCGGAAAGCGCGGGCATAGTCGGTGCCGAATTGCGTGATGTAGACGACGCCTCTCCCCACGCAGAACTCGTTCAGTAGGTCAGTGAACTGGCGGTATTTCTTGAGGGTGCCCGGCGACAGCCCGCACGCCTTGCGGTCCCTGTGGAACTGGTCAATCACATGCTCGACCGAGGGCGGCGCTTGAGGAGCGGGACCGGCTGGCGGCTGAACATTGAGGGTCCCGGCGTCCTCCCAATTCCTCTTCAGCTCTTCGGCCTTCGGCCACTTCACCTGGCCGGTTGTCTTGCGAACGAACCCATCGACACGGAGGGTGCCCTCCGCGTGAATGGGGCAACTGCAACGGCGATATTTCCGATCAGCGCGCAATTCAGCCACGCTCTCTGCGGCTCCAGCCTTCTTGCGGGCCTCGGCGCATTCATGAGTGTGGCGTTTGTAAAGCGTCAGCATTTGGCTTACGTTCCTTCGGGCGCGTTCGCCCACCACTACACACCGACTACACGCAAAAGTCAATACCTTGCTGTAAATTATTGATTTAAAAGCTGGTGAGCCGGGCGGGACTCGAACTTTCACGCCTGTTGACTCCGCGTAAGTTATTGATTACAAATACGCTAGAAACCCGTAAAAGAGGTAAATTTATGCCTTCACTACAACTCTATTACAACTGATGTCGCGGGTTCCTTCGGTACCCGCGGTCCCACCAAGAGCCACGGGCTACGCCGAACCAACGAGGACAAGCAGCGGGCGGTAACTCCTGAAGCAACCGGGGTAACGGTCCGGGAAGGATGAAGCGTTGGGTCGCGACACCCCACGGGGTTTTGGAAGAACCTTGCGGGTTTCGGTAAGGCCCTGGCTGCAAGCTACAGCCGGGGCCTTTTCCATTTCGGGTTGAACTGAGGATCGGCGGGGCGTTCTATTTTGCCCGCAGCGTGCGCGTAGCGCCCCGTGGCGCAATCGGGCGCGGTTCCCGAGGGGAAATATACCTCCGGCCGGCTAAGGCGCGCGAAAGGGTGTGCCATTCGTGGCGGGGTTCCGTTCTCGCTGCCATACTCTGCTCAGGTGCAGAAAAGAAATCCGAGCGTTTCCTGGATTGTCGCGGGCAAGCAATCGATCTCGGTGTGTATACTTGGGGAATTATATACATGGCTACATTCGCCTTTTCTTCAAAAATCTTTGGACCAAGCCGGTTTTTCAGCAGGGCGTTGAGGTCGCGCAAGCTCCGCTGCCCATGCGGAGCTAGCACTATGCGGAGGGCGCAGGGCCGGGGGTTTGAGTGCTGCCGGAAAGCGGGAGTGAGGAGCATGACGCCTGTTTGAGTCGCGATGTCGAAATGTGCATTCACGTCCCCGTGACAGGACGCCGGCTTACACCAGCAGAATTGCACCCGATCCGAAAAACGGCCGCGCTCATATCAGGATCGCCTGGGATGGATGCACGACGAAGGACGAATGCCCACCCTCCGGCACGCCTGGCCCGTCATCCACCCTCACCTTGGGGTACAGTAGCCGCCCCCTGAATTCCGATAGCACCCATCCTGTACTGAGATCCTTCCCCAGAAGGCCCGCTGTTGGGCCGCAAACGGGCCTTCCTTGCATTTTCTGGGTCCATGCGGGGGAAACGTGCGGCCGGATTTGCGTTTAGGCGAAAATCCCGCGCTCTTCCATGTCTCGCTCCACCGCGAGCCAGTCCACTGGGCCACCACGCAACGGCCACGCCTTGTCATCGATGTAGATCGAGGCGAATGGCTTTGGGATAATACACCGCGAGTTCGCCGCCTGGAGTTGACCCAGCTTGAGCGCGCGGAACACCTCCGCGCCCGCAAGAACTTTTACGAAGCGGCGCACCCGGAGACGGAGCACGGTGGGGATCGAAAATCAAGTCGCCAAATTGGCGACTTGAGTAAAGTTCCATCCTTTGTTCAGGATGTGGAGGCCAAAACCGGAATAGCCAGACAGTCCATAGGGCGCTCCGTCCATCGCGCCGAGGCCATCACCCGAACATCGGCTTCGCCTTCGCTCCGACAATCGCCCGTTGGGATTCGTTCAGGTGGCGACGATGGAGGTTGAGGCTGATGACGAATGCGGCCAGCGAGCCATTGCCGGACCACGTTTCGTAGCGCAGAATCCCCGCTCTCGCGCGCCCGCGCCCCGTGGCACCCTTGCCAGGCGGTTCCGGGGATAACGGACCCCTTGGCCTGAAATCGGGCCGCTTGCCCTCTGCCGCCTGGAACTGACCCAACTTGAGCGTGCTGAACACCTCCGCGCCCGCAAGAACTTTTATGAGGCGGCGCACCCGGAAACGAAGCACGGCGGGGACCACGGAAACCAGCACACGGGCGGAAAAAAGAGGCAAACGGCCAATTTGGCCGTTTGCCAACCGGCCCCATCCTTTGTTCAGGATGTGGAGGCCAAAACCGGAATAGCCAGACGGTCCATAGCGCGCTCCGTTCGTCGCTCCGAGGCCATCAGCCCCGAGGCCAAAGAAGCCATCGCGGACATGCCGGAGATTGCGGATAACGGTGCGGAGCTTGACGCGCTGGCGGCCATGGAGCCGGAAGAACAGAAGCGGGCTGTGGATGCCGTGCGTGAGGGGAAGGCGAAAAGCGTACGGGGGGCGAGCACTAGGCCACCATCTGCGCCCAAGCCCAGCATGAAGCCCACCCCGGAACCCCCGTCGAGGGACGAACTGGCAGCGGCACTACTTGAGCGCGCGGAACACCTCCGCGCCCGCAAGAACTTTTACGAGGCGGCGCACCCGGAGACGAAACAGCATGTTGCGGGCGCCCACGCCAGCAACGCGACCCAAGGCAACGCCCACGCAAGCGCAAATCCTGCGTTTGCGTCGGATGCAGCAGAAAAAACCAGGCTGTCACGCCGCGCGGTTGAAGTGTCCGTCCATCGCGCCGAAGCCATCAGCCCCGAGGTCAAAGAAGCCATCGCGGACATGCCGGAGATTGCAGATAAGGGCGTGGATCTCGATGCGCTGGCGGCCATGGAGCCGGAAGAACAGAAGCGGGCGGTGGATGCCGTGCGTGAGGGGAAGGCGAAAAGCGTACGGGGGGCGAGCACTAGGCCACCATCTGCGCCCAAGCCCAGCATGAAGCCCACCCCGGAACCCCCGTCGAGGGACGAACTGGCAGCGGCACTACTTGAGCGCGCGGAACACCTCCGCGCCCGCAAGAACTTTTACGAGGCGGCGCACCCGGAGACGAAACAGCATGTTGCGGGCGCCCACGCCAGCAACGCGACCCAAGGCAACGCCCACGCAAGCGCAAATCCTGCGTTTGCGTCGGATGCAGCAGAAAAAACCAGGCTGTCACGCCGCGCGGTTGAAGTGTCCGTCCATCGCGCCGAAGCCATCAGCCCCGAGGTCAAAGAAGCCATCGCGGACATGCCGGAGATTGCAGATAAGGGCGTGGATCTCGATGCGCTGGCGGCCATGGAGCCGGAAGAACAGAAGCGGGCAGTGGATGCCGTGCGTGAGGGGAAGTCGAAAAGCGTACGGGGGGCGAGCACTAGACCACCATCTGCGCCCAAGCCCAGCATGAAGCCCACCCCGGAACCCCCGTCGAGGGACGAACTGAGCGCGCGGAACACCTCCGCGCCCGCAAGAACTTTTACGAGGCGGCGCACCCGGAGACGAAACAGCATGTTGCGGGCGCCCACGCCAGCAACGCGACCCAAGGCAACGCCCACGCAAGCGCAAATCCTGCGTTTGCGTCGGATGCAGCAGAAAAAACCAGGCTGTCACGCCGCGCGGTTGAAGTGTCCGTCCATCGCGCCGAAGCCATCAGCCCCGAGGTCAAAGAAGCCATCGCGGACATGCCGGAGATTGCAGATAAGGGCGTGGATCTCGATGCGCTGGCGGCCATGGAGCCGGAAGAACAGAAGCGGGCAGTGGATGCCGTGCGTGAGGGGAAGTCGAAAAGCGTACGGGGGGCGAGCACTAGACCACCATCTGCGCCCAAGCCCAGCATGAAGCCCACCCCGGAACCCCCGTCGAGGGACGAACTGAGCGCGCGGAACACCTCCGCGCCCGCAAGAACTTTTACGAGGCGGCGCACCCGGAGACGAAACAGCATGTTGCGGGCGCCCACGCCAGCAACGCGACCCAAGGCAACGCCCACGCAAGCGCAAATCCTGCGTTTGCGTCGGATGCAGCAGAAAAAACCAGGCTGTCACGCCGCGCGGTTGAAGTGTCCGTCCATCGCGCCGAAGCCATCAGCCCCGAGGTCAAAGAAGCCATCGCGGACATGCCGGAGATTGCAGATAAGGGCGTGGATCTCGATGCGCTGGCGGCCATGGAGCCGGAAGAACAGAAGCGGGCAGTGGATGCCGTGCGTGAGGGGAAGTCGAAAAGCGTACGGGGGGCGAGCACTAGACCACCATCTGCGCCCAAGCCCAGCATGAAGCCCACCCCGGAACCCCCGTCGAGGGACGAACTGAGCGCGCGGAACACCTCCGCGCCCGCAAGAACTTTTACGAGGCGGCGCACCCGGAGACGAAGCACGGTGGGGATCGAAAATCAAGTTCTCAAATTGAGAACTTGATTAAAGTTCCATCCTTTGTTCAGGATGTGGAGGCCAAAACCGGAATAGCCAGACAGTCCATAGGGCGCTCCGTTCGTCGCGCCGAGGCCATCAGCCAAACATCGGCTTCGCCTTCGCTCCGACAATCGCCCGTTGGGATTCGTTCAGGTGGTGACGATGGAGGTTGAGGCTGATGACGAATGCGGCCAGCGAGCCATTGCCGGACCACGTTTCGTAGCGCAGAATCCCCGCTCTCGCGCTCCTGTTCCCTGTGGCTCCCTGCCGCTTGCCTCTGCCGCCTGGAATTGACCCAACTTGAGCGCGCAGGAACACCTCTGCGCCCGCAAGAACTTTTACGAGGCGGCGCACCCGGAGACGAAGCACGGGGCGAACAGAGACCGACCGAGTGGCCAATTTGGCCACACGGATGATTCTGCGTTTGTCGCTGATACCGCCGAAAAGACCAACACGCCCGAGCGGTCTATCCGCCGTTCCGTTCGTCGCGCCGAAGCCATCAGCCCCGAGGTCAAAGAAGCCATCGCGGACATGCCTGAGATCGCAGATAAGGGTGTGGAGCTTGACGCGCTGGCGGCCATGGAGCCGGAAGAACAGAAGCGGGCAGTGGATGCCGTGCGTGAGGGGAAGTCGAAAAGCGTACGGGGGGCGAGCACTAGACCACCATCTGCGCCCAAGCCCAGCATGAAGCCCACCCCGGAACCCCCGTCGAGGGACGAACTGGCAGCGGCACTACTTGAGCGTGCTGAACACCTCCGCGCCCGCAAGAACTTTTACGAAGCGGCGCACCCGGAAACGAAGCACGGGGGCGCACCTGGGGCGGCCGGCGGGGGAAAGGTGGCGAAAGTTGCCAATTTGGCAGCTTTCGCTACGGATACGGCAGGGCGAACCGGAATGAGTGGGCGTGTTGTATATCGCTCCGTTCGTCGCGCCGAAGCCATCACCCCCGAGGTCAAAGAAGCCATCGCCAACATGCCGGAGATTGCGGATAAGGGTGTGGAGCTTGACGCGCTGGCGGCCATGGAAAGTGACGCCCCACGCGCAAAAGATGCGATCCCTTGACACTTTCGGTTATGCTTACCTCGATGGCAAAAAAGAAGAACCCTGCAGCGGTGGCGCTCGGGCGTCTCGGTGGCAGTAAGAAAACCGACAAGCCAAAGGGACTCGCGAAGATCTCAATAGAGCACCGTGAGGCCATACGCGCCAAGGCGCTAGCGACACGGCGCGCCAAAAAAGCTCCAAAATAGGAGTTGACTTTCAATTAGCGCTAATTCATACTGAATCTCGGAACCAATGGGAACTGCGCTGACTGGCTTTGATCCGACTACTTTATCCCGACTGGCGTACAAGCGCATTGGTAGGCGCGGGCTGCGCTGGTGTCTGGAGGCCGAAGATCTGGTATCGGTTGGGGCGACCGCAATCCTGGCCGCTGGCACCCCCAATCCAGCGCTTGCGGTGAGGGTCGCCCGCAATGCGATGTTTGATGTGATCCGGCGTGAGGCACGGCGGGTAAAGGGGCGCGTTGAGGTTCGCACCGGAGAGTCCTACTGCTGCGATGGGGAATCGCCGTCCGTGGGGGATATGTGGGATTCTACCGTACACCACGGGCAACACCTTCAGCCGGAGGCTAAAAACCACGATCTCTGGGAAGCCATGAAGTCCTTACCGGCGCGTCAATATCAGGCGATTACATTGACCTACTGGGCCGGGATGAGCGATGAAGCTGTGGCTGTCGAGATGGGAATCAGTAGCCAGGCGGTTGACGCTCTCCTGAAAAAAGCGCAAAGAAATATTGCGGCGGGGGTTGGAATAGCGATTCCTCATACGCTAACCCATGTGAGGGGGAAAGAAGAAATTTTCTGCCAGGCGGTATCAATTTCTGAATTCCTCCAGCCCAAGTAGATAGAGAGGGGAATACGGACAGTTTTCTCCTCTTAGTCCATCGTTGGATACGCTTATGTCTTCCGGCGGCGGAAAGGTTTGCCCTGAGAGGACACATCCGGACTTATGGGAGGCCATGAAAGCCCTGCCGGCGCGGCAGTATCAAGCGATTACGCTCGTTTACTGGGGTGGGAAGACGCTGGCGGAGATCGGAGTGGAGATGGGCATGAGTCTTCAGCGTGTGGGCCAGATCATCCAGGAGGCGAAAAAAAACATTCACTCCGCTCTTGAAAACCGGATTCCTCATACGCTAACCCATGTGAGGGGGAAAGAGTTTTTCTTCATTCCCGCTATTTTTTCGAAAAAAATGTCCGGTTTTTACCCGCATAAAACGGTAGTACAGGTGAGAGAAGAAAACGGGGCGGTATCGCCGGAATCGGCCACGAAGAGATTAAAAATAAATCTTGTTCCTGTGGTGCAAAACGACCCGCATAAAACGTTAGATCTAGTGAGAGAAGAAAGGTAGAGAGGGGAATACGGACAGTTTTCTCCTCTTAGTCCATCGTTAGCGCTACACGGCGCGACTCTTCACTAGCAACACAACACGGAGGATATCTATATGAATTTGCTTACCTTATCTCAGGTTGCACAGCGTCTCGGTGTATCTGAGAGGACCGTTCAAGGGTTCAAGTCGGAGTTGCCCGGCGCGGTTCTCATCGGAAAACGAGTCAAGTACACCGAGGACTCAATCTCCGAATTTATCGAGCGCGGCGGATGCCGTCCTGTGGAACGGCCGTCAACGGGGACCGCGGCGTAAGCGGTATGCCAAAACCAAAGCGGCGCGGCCGGCGCGTTAGCCCCACGCCGAAAGCGGAGGCCTATCGAGGATTTTGCCAGATCTGCGACCGATTCAGAGCGCTTCGCGCGGGTCGCTGCGGAACGTGCGCCCAGCCGGAGGGCCGGAGCGATGCCGCCCCGATAGGCGACGTGTTGCGCGCGGCTCGCTGTTTTCAGCCGGACGAACTATGCTTGTAGGGATGTGCGGGAAAGAAAAACGGGCGGCGATGGATCAGGTTCTCAGAATCACGGATTGGGCCAAGCACTTTGAGTGCAGCCAAAGCCGAAACCTGAAAACGATGGCGTGGGTTCCGGTTCGCGTCAATCTCGCGGGAGATGGTTACACGGAACTGCTGAACCATGAGCGCGGCGCCGCACACTTCGGCAGTTGGATCGGCATGGTTGAGGTGGGAGCGCTCTGTCAACCTCGGGGCACGCTGAAGCGTGGGAATGGCAAGCCTCACGACGCGGAGAGCCTCAGCCGTATCACCAGAATCCCCGTGGAAATCCTCGCGGAGGCGATACCGCGGCTACTGAATATTGGATGGCTCGAATACGAAACCGTAGCGGCTCAACAGGACGATGGAGCGATCCTACAGGACGCTGTGGCGAGCCAACGAACTTTCGTTGCTACAGACAGACAGACATTACAAGACAGGACAGACACTCTTTGCTCATCTGCCGATGAGCGGGGCGCCGAAACCCTTGACCTGATATCCCCAAAACCAAAGCCTATCGATCAGGTGAAGGTCTGGTTCGATTCGGAATTTTGGCCGGCCTATCCCCGGAAGGTGGCGAAACCACAAGGTCTCAAGGCTGCGCGGCGGTTCGGTAAGACGGCTGCGGATCGCACGGCCATAATGGAATGCTTGCTACGGCGGCTTCCAGCCCTTCAGGAACAGTTTCGGACGGACGCCGACTATCGGCCTTATCCGGCTTCCTGGCTCGGTCAGACGCCCTGGCTTGACCCTGAAGAGATAGGGCAGCCCAATACGGTTCCCAAGACGGCGGTAGGTGGCGCGATAGATGAAGCAATCAGGTTGCTGAATGAAGACGGAGGATGTACCGATGGTCAGTAAAAAGACGCTCGACGATTCCCTGGCAAAACTTGGAATGCTCAAGTTCTTCCCCACTTCCCCGCGTGTTATCGCGGAGATCGGGCGGATCATCAGGGATACATGCCCGGACGACACGCGGACCGCGGAGGCTATCAACGGGCTGGTCCAACGGGAGGATGAATGGATGGGTCCGGCCAAACTAAGGCGCGCCCTAGAGCCTGAAAAGCCGCCTGTCTACTTCGACCCAAAGAGCATCACGGGATAACGGCCATGCAACCATTGCGAATCAGTGAGCAGCCATTCTGTCAAGTACGGCACCAGGTATCCCTAGGGGCAAAGGCGCGGCACAACGCGCTATCTAAGTTTGGACAGTGCAGCGTTTGCGGACGGGACGCAGACGGCTCACATAGTACCGTGCGTGGCGCGCTGTTTTGCGACGGGTGCTGTCCCTCGTGCCACCATTCGGAAGCCGCGGCATAGATCAGCACAACCGGGAGTTACGGATGGCCGGATTCGGCGACTCAGAACTAACCAACTGGAGGGGTGCCTGCGCGGTGCCCCGCCCTATCACTTTGGAGGGATTTATGTTGAAACGCATCTCATTTCTAATCGCAGTGCTGGCACTGATGGCTTCGGCCCTCGGCACGCGCATCGACATAACCGGGACCGGTGGCAGTACTCAGGTTGCCTCAAGTGGCACAGCCCGGTGGGTGCAGTTTGTCGCCAATCCGGGAAACCACGTCAATCACGCGCGGCCCGTGTCCATGCTGTGGTTCATGGGCGGCACTCAAGGCGGCGGGTTGTTGTGCCGCATGTAGCCAGCCCGAGGGCCGGCCTGCTGACCTGGAGGTTACGCATGTTGCGGCTTGATTCACGCACCTGGGTTGGAAACCTGTATATCCGGCAACTCTCGTTTGCGGCTCGCGGGTTGTACGTGGACCTGTTAGCGCTCATGGACCAAGGGGGTGGCGCCCTGAACTTTCCTCAGGCGCTAGCCATGGCTCGGATAGGCGTGTCGGAGCGGGAGTACGTCACTCACCTTGCGGAGTTGGAACAGTTCGGAATGTTCCTCCGCGACGAATCGGGGGTATTGTATTCCCCGGAACTCCGGCGCCGCGAGATCAACCGCGCCAACGGCCGGAAGGGCGGAAATCCTTCGCTCAAGTCATTGGATAACCGACAGGCTTAACCAAATGGAGCGCGCGGGCGAGATTCCTGTAGTCAACTACCGCGTGGCACGGCACGGAAACTTAGTTGACGTGACGCGGGTTTCTCATCCCCCATGGGGCAAGGAGTCGGCCACAGCGCTGTAGTTTTCAAACTTCCCGCGAAAGGTTTTGGGCGGTAGGCGTGAGCCTGCCAAAACATCAACGCAGTTTCAACCGAAAGGCACAATTAAATGAAACCAGAAGATCGCCAGCAGTTCGCGCGGATCGTCGCCACAGACGGACAACGCGAATCCGATCTATCCGTCAGAATTCAGCGGTTACGGCAGGAGGTCCACGAACTGGAGTCCTTCCAGAGCCTTCCATTGCCTTCTGACGCACCGAAGGCAACGCGGGACGGGGCATCTATCGCGCAAGCAAACCGTATTGCGAGAATCGGCGCCATCAAAGACGAACTCGTTGGGCTGGAGGCAGAGACCAACAAAATCATACCTGCTCTCGCCAAGGCGCGGAAGGCGCTGAAAGAGAACGAAGCCGAAACCGTTGCGGAACGGCGCACGAGGTGCGCGCAGGCGGTGGAAAAGGCCGCGGCCGGGGCGCCGAGCAGACCGCTGTTCTTCGACGCCCGCGAGAAACTAGTCACTCTCCGAAAGCAGTTGGTCTCCGCTGAGGCCGAACTGCACGGCCTGCTTACTGACGTGCCGGCATTTGAAGAAACGGTAGAGGCCCGTGCCTTACGCCTTCTCGAAGGCGGGCCGATGCAGGACGCGGCAGAGAGTGACGTTTCACGGCGCGTCAAGAATATGAACCGCGCGGTACGGACCTTGATCGCCGCGGTAAGAATACAGGAGTCTCGCGTATCCGAGCTTCAAGGCAAATACTGCTCCGAAATCGGCGTAGCACTCAAACCGCTGATGCAGGATGTTGTCGGACGTATCGCGACCGGCCTGGAAATGGCGCGCGGGGCGGTCACTGAAAACGGTATCATCCGAACCGCGGTAGCCGTTGCGACCGGAGGCCATACCGAGAGTTTGCCTTGCTTCACCTATTCCGGCGTCCAAGTATACCCAGGCAGTCCCGATGGGTTTACCTACTGGCTGGATACTATGCGGCGGGAGGGGTTCGCAGTATAGCGGACACGTGGCAAGCGGGGCGCGCCAACTCCCAGGATGGCGCGCCCACCAAAAAGGAAAGGTGAATCACAGTGGTACAAACACGAAGACGACAAGAGAAGTCGGCTTGCTCGCAAGAGGGATTTCACTTGTCGCTGCTCAGGATGGCAACGGCGGGGACGCAGAAGTTAAATGATGCTATCCGGCGTGACCGGGAAGTACCTGCCTCGCTCAGCGCTTCGGAAGCCGAGCGGCGATTGTCCAGATTGACGGCTCGCACCGTTGCGCGCGAGTTCTACGATCTCAGTCCGGACGAAGCACAGCGGACGTTGAGCGTGGTCAAGGCGAAACTCTGGCTCAATGCGCTGCGGTTGCCCGTGGCGCTCGGTTAGCGCAGGGCGATTACAGAGAGGGCGCGCTTATCCAACGGCGCGTCCTTCAATGTTGGGAGGTTCATAAACCAAGAATGCAAGGAACAATCAAGAGTTTCGGCGCCCGAGGCTTTGGCTTCATTGAGCGTCCGGGCGCTCCCGATATCTACTTTCACTGTGAGGATTCCCCGCGCGCATTGCAAAGTGATTTCCGGCCGGGCCGGAGAGTGACCTTCTCGATTCGCGAACTTCCTTCTAAGACCCGTGCGGTAGGTGTTCGGGTAGAACCATCGGCCGTAACCGAAGAGGGAATCTCGGAAAAGCAAATTGGGTGGGTGAAGACGCTCGAATCGGTGAAGGGCTTCGGGTTCATCGAAACCGAGTCTGGCGATAACGTCTTCTTCCATCGCACTGGCGTTTTGGCGAATGGGTTCGGCTACCTGGAGGTGGACACGCCTTTGGAGTTCTCGGTGGAGTACGGCGAGCGCGGGCGGGCGGCGGTCAACGTCCGGCCGTTCTGAAATCAGCGACATAAGCACTAACAGCAAAAAATGGGTGCTACTCACTATCCTCCCGATGCCAACAGAGGTAACACGGGGCACGTGTGCGCGAATGGTCGGGTATCTATCGAGGCAGTCTGGATTGATCTATAGTACGAGCGGGATTCCGAAAGCGACGGCAGACCGATGAGCATTGGCCGGCCGGTTGTGTGGCAGTGGCGGCGCGATGTAATTGTCCCACGTGTGATCGATGGGGACCAGTGCATCGGTTTAACGGACAGGTCTGCTGTGTGAATTGCTGCCCGGAGCACGGCGGCAAAGGTCTGGTGTCAGCCGGACAGGTAGCGGAGGCCACCAGTGCCACAAGCGCCTAAGCGGCCGTGCTCTTTTCCCGGTTGCCCGGAACTGGTAGACGCTGGCCGATGCCAGCAGCACAGGCGGGAGCAGGATCGGCGCGGTTCGAGCGCAGAGCGCGGATACGACGGCGCGTGGCGTCGGTTCCGGGAGTGGTTCATCCGGCGCCATCCGATCTGTTCAGATTGCCAGATCAAGGCCACCAGCGACGTACACCACATCAGGAAACTCCGCGACTACCCGGAGTTGCGGCGCGTGGAGAGCAACTGCATGGGGCTTTGCGGATCGTGCCACGCGGTGCGAACG
>CAVQNQ010000007.1:0-373707 GCA_963714205.1 Terriglobia bacterium | reverse complement strand
AGGTCCATTAAGCAGGCAAGGACAAAGGCGTGAGGGTGCCCTCGATAAACTCTACCAGCCATAATTGAGAAGCTCCAGCGAGGAAAGGAGCTTCGGAATGAAGAAGGGCAAGCATACGGAAGAACAGATCATCGGCGTGCTGAAGCAGGTGGAGGCAGGCCGGACAGTGAAAGAAGTCGCTCGAGAGTTGGGCGTCAGCGAGGCGACGATCTACACGTGGAAGAGCAAGTACGGCGGCATGGAGGTCAGCGAGGCTCGGCGGCTGAAAGAGTTGGAAGATGAGAACCGCCGGCTGAAGCACATGGTGGCCGATCTCAGCCTGGACAGGGAAGCGCTGAAGGCGGTGATCCGAAAAAACGGCTGGAGCTTGTAGGCCTCAGGCAGGATGCCGCGTTTGTGATGAAGGAATTTCATTACTCGGAACGGCAAGCCTGCAAGCTCATGTCGCTGGATCGGACCGCCTATCGGTATCAGCCTCGGCCGGACCACAATGCCGAGCTTCGGGAGAAACTGATCACTCTGGCACGGCAGAAGCCGCGTTACGGCTACCGGCGTTTATGCGCGCTACTGGAGCGCGGCGGGTTCTCGGTGAGTCCACAACGGGTGTATCGGATCTACAGCTCGGAGCACCTGGCGGTACGGCGGTTAAAACGGAAGCGGCTGGTAAGACCGGCGCCGGAAGGTAACTCGCTGAACAGAGCCAATCAGGAATGGGCGATCGATTTCGTGACGGACGGATTGGCCACCGGACGAGGGCTGCGAATTTTGACCGCGGTGGACAGCTTCACGCGCGAGTGCCCCGCCATAGAAGTCGATACGGGAATGTCCAGTCGCCGGGTGACGCGGGTATTGGATTGGGTAGTCAGCCAACGGGGGAAACCGGAAGTGCTTCGATGCGATAACGGTCCGGAATTCACGAGTCGCCACTTCCTGGTCTGGTGTGAAGAACACGGCATCCAACTGCTACACATTCAACCTGGGCGGCCGATGCAAAACGGCCACGTGGAGAGTTTCAATGGGCGATTCCGCGATGAATGTCTGAACCACAACTGGTTCACGACGCTGGCAGATGCGAAGGAGAAGGTAGAGCGCTGGCGCATGGAATACAATGGCGAGCGGCCGCACAGCAGCCTGGCGTATCGAACACCAGAGGAATTCGCCAACGCCTGCTCTGAGCTCACCAACAGGATGGGGTTCAAAACCCCCATCCCGCCGCAGCCGCCCGTCTCCGGTAAGCAGTCGCAGAACGGTACTCGCGGTCAAGGGTCCGCTACCGCCGCGCCACAAACCGGCGCGCCCTTGACCGCTCCGTGCCGTTCTGCAGAGGAGTATGGTGCGACGGGCGGCTCCGACGGGATGGGGAAAGAGGGGTTACAGTAGACGGAGCGTCTCAGTTACGTTTGGTAGAGAAATTCGAGGCAGGTCAGGTGTGACCTATCGAGGTCATTCAGGAGGGCATTGGCCTCGCGAACGCTGGTAAACTCCCCCCCTTTGAGGCCCTGCCCTATTTCAACCAGACGATCGTATATAGCCCTTTCGCTGATGTTCACTCTTGGTTCTCACTCTGTGTGGCGTTGACCCTGGTCATATAGGCTTCGCGCGTGAGGAAGAGAATGTGCTCTGTGTGGGTTGGCGTGTTGGAGAAAGGTATAGTCCCCAATTCGAGATAGGCATAGATCACGGATCTACCATTCATCCATACGGCTGTGGTGAGAGTCATTTTGGTGGGGTGGCCATACCTCTTCGTAAGCCATTCCAGGTAGAGATTCCAGTTGATGTTCTCTGACGGTTCACCAATGAGACCTCCGAGGCCAACGAACTCTATGGTGACTAGCCTGCCGCCAACAAATGTATAGTGAGCGTTATCGAAGATGTTTTGCCCATCAATCAGGCGTGAGCCTTGGCAGTTGTTGCCGAGCGTTTTGTGATCGTAGCAATGGAGAGTGCCAGTGAAAACGTCCTCCGTGTCCTGCTGCGTGCCTGTTGACTTTTCAATTACGTTGAACTCTGCAACGCTCTCGCCCAGTCTGTGGGCACCAACTGTCAGCGGTTTCCTGCCGCAGCCAACGACAACTGTGACTGCGGCACAGAGGACGAAGGTGGCCTTCTTCAAGTTCAGCCCCCCGGCAGATCAGCAGTGATTATACATCCAACCATGCCGGGGTCGCCATGCCCTGGTCGCTGGCGTCGCTGGCGCCTCAAGAGTGTCCTGGTGTTGCGGCCCCACGAGGGGTCCCCTTTTCGGGACGGATTCCCTCACATCCGGTCGTGTAACGCCCCACCGTTCCTCCTTCCGAAGTTCGCGCGAACAATCTGGCGCCTGGGGGCTAGCCTTCGGCCGGCCGTTCCCTTAAGGGCCGCTATCGACTCTTCGGCAGTTCGAGAGCGTTGCGGACCGCAGCTTTCAGGTTTGGCAGATCCACCTCCACGGTCCTCCAGATGACGGGCAACTCGATCCGGTCATACTGGTGCCGCAGCCAGTTTCCCATGCCGCGTATGTCACGCCACGGCGCACCGGGACAGCGGGACTCGGCACTGGCTCCGAGCCGGATCGCCGCCTCGCTGATGATTTGAAGCTTGCGTTCCACGGCTGCGACCGTTTTTGGATCTTCGCTGAACTGCTCCAGATCCATGCCCGAAGTGAACCGCTCAATCATATCGATGGCGTCGGCGATATCCCGCAAGAAGCCGTCTTCGTCCTCAAAAGGCAAGCACCGCCTCCCGGGTGGCCCGCTCACGAATGCGGTCTTTCATTGCTCGCGCGGGCGCCAGGTCCACCGAAACACCCAGAATGTCGGCGAGTCGGTTCTCCAGCCGGACCATATCCAGCAACGAGAGCCGCTTTTCCGGGTCGAACTCGGCCATCAGGTCCACATCCGATTCGGAAGACGCATCCCCGCGCGCGACCGAACCGAAAAGCGACAGCCGCGTGATTCCGGCGGCCTTCAATTCCGATTCGCATGCGCGGAGCTTCGCGATTACGGTGGACCGATCCATCGCCTATATTCTCGCGCAATTCCCCGAGCCGGGGAATCGCAGAGGCGATCGGCAATGCCGCTTACAGCACCCAGCCCGCCACCAGGCATGCCAGCGCGAAGGTGGCACACACGGCCGGAAACCAGTCTCCCCAGCGCGTGTAGAGCGTCTCGTCGCTCGTGTAGTTGAAGCCCGTGTAGGAGGTGGCCTGGACGTAGGAGGGCACCGTCCCGCGCAGGCGGCCGGCGGAATCGATGGTGGCGGTGATGCCGTCGTTGGTCGAGCGCAGAATCCAGCGGCGGTTCTCGGCGGCCCGCATGCGCACGATTTCCAGGTGCTGCTCGCGCGCCCCGCTCTTCCCGAACCAGCCGTCGTTGGAGATGTTGAAGAGTACCTCGGCGCCGCCCGCCGCGAACTTGCGCACGAAATTGGGGAAGACCGATTCGTAGCAGATGAACGCGCCGATCTTGTGGCCATCCACCGGCGATACCACCACGCGGCGGCCGGCGGCGAAATCGCCCGCCTCGGTGGAGATCTTGCGCGTGAGCGCGCCGAAGGGCCAGGGGACGAACTCTCCGAAGGGAACCAGGTTCACCTTGTCGTAGCGGCTCACCGGGGCGCCCTCAGGCGAAATCAGCAGAGCCGAATTGAGCGGCGCGCCCGAGGGCGTGTGCCCCACCTCGCCGATCAGCAGGTACGCGTGGGACAGGCGCGCCAGGCCATCGGCGTAATCGCGGAAGCGCGGGTCCTCGTAATAGAACGGCGCGGGGACCTCCGGCCACACCACGATGCCCGGCGGATTGCGGGTCTGGGCCAGCAGGCCCCGCAGAGTGAGAGCGGCTTGGTCGCGCTCGGTGCGCGCCAGGCTCTCGGGGGTCCAATCCTCGGTCTCCGAGACGTTCGGCTGCGCCAGCAGAGCGGTCTCATGGCCGCGCCGCGCGTCCGGCAGCGGCGGCAGAAAAACCACCAGGATCAGCGCGGCCAGCCAGGCCAGCTCCGCGCGCGGGCGCCGCAGCGCCGCCAGCGCCAGCGCCGCCGAGAGCATCACAAATAAGAACGATAGCCCGTAGACGCCGGTGAAGGGAGCGAGGCGCATGGGGACTGCCATCGAAATGCCGGCGTTGCCCAGCGCCAGCCAGGCGAAGCCCAGCGGCCCGTGGGTCACCTCCACCGCCACCCACAGCGCCGCGACTGCCGGAACGGCCCACCAGCGCCGCATCAGAATTCCAGCCAGCAGCGCAAAGACGCCCAGGTGCAAGGCCTTGACCACCGCAAAGAGCGTAAACAGCGCCCAGGCCGCCGCCTCGCTCATGCCGCCATGCTCGGCCAGCACGACCTCGATCCAATAGCAAACGCCGAACCAGTAGACTACGCCGGCGGTCCAGCCCAGCAGGAAGCGGCGCCAGGGCCGCGCTTCGCGCGCCACGGCGAAGAGCAGCGGCGCCAGCGCCACGGCCGCCAGCCACGCCAGGTGAAATCCGGGGAAGGCCAGGATCAGAAGCGCGGCCGTCAGGAGCGCCAGCAGCCAGTTCAGCACGATGCCCGCCGCGCCGCCTCTTCGCTAACCGCGTCGGCCATGTAGGAGCTGCGCACCAGCGGGCCGCTAAAAACCGTTCTGAATCCCAGCGAGAGGCCGTAGTCGCGATAAGCCTCGAACTGTCGCGGCGCGATAAACTCGGCCACCGGCAGGTTGCGCCGCGTGGGCTGAAGATACTGGCCGATGGTTACCACATCGGTGCCGGCCGAGCGCAGGTCCCGCAGCAGTGCGCGCACTTCGTCCTCCGTTTCGCCCAAGCCTACCATGAGGCCCGACTTGGTCAGGTGCTCTCCGGCGTATCGCCGCGCGAATTCCAGCACGGCCAGCGATTGCGCGTAATCGGCCTGCGGGCGCACCCGGCGGTAGAGCCGCGGAACGGTCTCGACGTTGTGGTTGAAGACGTGCGGCCCGGCATCGAGCACGCGCGCGACTGCGGCGAGGTCGCCTTGGAAATCGGGCGTCAGCACCTCGACGCGGGCTGCCGGCACGGCTGCCCTCACCTGGCGCACCGTCTCGGCGAAATGGCGCGAGCCGCCATCTTCCAGGTCGTCCCGGTTCACACTGGTGATCACGACGTAGCACAGGCGCATTCCGGCCGCCATACGGGCCACGTTGGCGGGCTCGGCAGGATCGAGGCGCATGTCGTGGCGCGCGGGATGGCCCTTGGGCACGGAGCAGAAGCCGCAGCCGCGCGTGCAGCGGTTGCCCAGAATCATGAACGTAGCGGCGCCGCGATGGAAACACTCGTGGATATTGGGGCAGCGCGCCGATTCGCAGACGGTGTGCAGGTTGAGGCGGCGAAGATCGCCCTTCAGGCGGTTGAGCGATTCGAAATGCGTGGGGCTCTTGCGCGCCCACTCGGGCAGCCGGGATCGCGGCGGAGCGGCCGGCCGCGGATCGCCACTTATCTGTACCAACGATTCGTTCACGCTATTTCCGGATGGGGTGGAAGCCGGCGCTCTCGAGCTGCGTCTTGGCGCGGCCCATGGACTGGGTATCCTTGTAAGGTCCCACCAGCACGCGCACCAGGTTGTTCGGACCGGGCGAGGTCGAGGCTGGAAAGCCCTTGTCCTTGAGAGCCTTGACCACTACCTCGGCTTCTGCCTGGCTGAGCGCCATGACTTGCCAGTACGCGCCCGGAGCCGCTTCCGGAGAGGGAACCGCGGGAGCCGCCGGCGCAGCGGCAGCCGGGGCAGACTGGGGCGGCGGAGGCGGAGCGGCCGCCGGGGATTCGCGGGCCGGCTGAGTGGTGGGCTGCGGGACCGGCTCGGGCGTGCCCGGCATAGCGCCCGCCGCGCTTTCCGCGCTCTGTGAATCCACGGAAGCTATCGGCGGCGTCTCCGGGGGAGGAGCGGGCGATGCCGCGGGAGGCCGCGTCTCGGCCGGAGCGGATGCAACGGGCGCGCCTTCCGGCTGCACGCGCGCCGACCGCGGCGAGTTCTGCCCGAAGATATACCCCATCGCGAACGCCACCGCGAAGAGGAGAACGACGATGAAAAAACCGCTCAGCAGTTGCCGGTTGCCAACCACCAGTTCGAATTCGCCGGTATCGTTATTCCGCATGCTTGTCGGGAGTGCCCGCGCCGGGACCCTTCGCGTTAGCGACATGGTCCAGCGCGCGCCCCAATGAAGCAATTATATCGATTGGCAGCGGGAAAACGATGGTGGTGTTCTTCTCGGTGCCGATCTCGACGAGCGTCTGCAAGTACCGCAACTGGAGCGCCGCCGGCTGCCGCTGGATCACCTCCGCCGCCATGGCCAGCTTCTCCGCGGCCGTATACTCGCCTTCCGCGTGAATGATCTTAGCGCGCCGCTCGCGTTCCGCCTCGGCCTGCCGCGCGATCACGCGGATCATCTGTTCGGCCAGGTCCACCTGCTTGACTTCCACCATGGTCACCTTCACGCCCCACGGGGAAGTGTGCTGGTCGAGGATCGATTGCAGGCGGACGTTGAGCGATTCGCGCTGGCTGAGCAGCGTATCGAGATCCACTTCGCCCAGCACACTGCGCAGCGTGGTTTGGGCAAGCTGCGAGGTGGCGTACAGGAAATTCGACACCTCCACCACCGCCAGCCGCGGATCGATGACCCGGAAATAAATGACCGCGTTCACCTTCACGGTGACGTTGTCGCGCGTCACCACATCCTGCGCGGGGACTTCCAGGGTATCGATGCGCAGCGAAACCCGCACCATGCGGTCGATGGGCGCAAATACCAGGATGATGCCGGGGCCCTTGGGCCGATCCAGCAGCCGGCCCAGCCGGAAAATCACGCCGCGTTCGTACTCCCGCAGAATCTTGATCGAATTCAGCAGGTAAATGACGACGATAACCACCACTGCGACGAGGATCACGCTCGAATCCATTTCAGCCTCCACTCCGGTCCGGGACCGGTTCCACCATGAGCTTCAACTTGTCGATCGATACGACGCGCACGCGCGCGCCGGTGCTCACCGGCAGCCGCGCCACCGCGTCCCAATATTCGCCGTGCACGAAGACCTTGCCTTCGGGGGCCAGCGGCGTGAGCGCCGAGCCGATCTCGCCGATCATGCCCTCGCTCCCCGTCTCGACTTTGGCGTTTCGCGAGCGCAGCGCCAGCGACAGCAGCAAAACCGTGATACCGGTAAACGGGACGGCCAGGGCGATGGCGGTGCTCCAATGAATGCGCATCTCCGGGAAGGGGCTGTTAATCAGCATCACGGCGCCCAGCACCATGGAAACCGCGCCGCCCACCGCCAGCACGCCGTGCGAGGCGAATTTGGCTTCCAGCGCGAACAGCGTGAAAGCCAGCACCAGCAGCGCCGCACCCAGCCAGTTGATGGGCAGCACGGAGAGCGCCGAAAGTCCCAGCAGCGCCAGGATGGCTCCCACGACTCCGGGCGCGATGGCTCCCGGCGTGGTGAACTCGACATAGATGCAGAGCGCGCCGATCACCAGCAGCACCAGCGCGATGTTGGGGTCGGCGATGGCGGAGATGAACTTCTGCCGCGCGCTTCTCTGGTACTCCTCGACCGCCGCTCCGGAGGTGTGCAGTGTCCGCGTGGAGCCATCGAAGCGCGTCACCGCGCGGCCATCGAGGGCGGCAAGCAGGGCCTGGTCGCTGGGCGCGATCAGATCGATGAGGTGCTGGTCGAGAGCTTCCCGGTCGGTAAAGGATTTGCTTTCGCGCACCGCCGTCTCGGCCAGGGCGCTGTTGCGGCCCCGTTTGGCGCAGATGCTGCGCAGGTAAGCGGCGGCATCGTTCTCGACCTTCTGCTTCATCACGGCATCCATCTCGCCGCCCATGGCCACCGGATGAGCCGCGCCGGTATTGGTCCCCGGCGCCATCGCCGCGATATCGCCGGATTCCAGAATGAAGAAGCCCGCCGAGGCCGCGCGTCCGCCGCTGGGAGCCACGTAGGTGACCACCGGCACCGGCGAGGAGACGATCGCCTCGATGGTCTCGCGCATGGCATCCATCAATCCGCCGGGAGTATTGAGGCGGACCAGCAGGAGATCCGCGTTTTCCTGTTTGGCCTGCGCGATCGCGGCGCGCACGATCTCGGTGGTAACCGGATGCACCATCCCATCCACGTTCACCGCAATAACCTTGGGAGCCGCGGACAGGGCTTGCGCGGCGAGCGCCAGCGCGATCACCGTAATTATGCCGATTCGCAATCTACCCACACTATACACTACTCGCGCCATGTGGTCGTAAATCTCACCATGGTAATCAAGTTGATACAAAGTTTTGATGGGTTCGCACACTCCTATCGGTTAGAATAATGAGTGAATTAACAGTCTGGGAGAATCGGACCATAACATGGCTAGAAAGCATAAACCCGATAACGATCTCGTTATATCCTCTGGACCCGTGCCGCGCCGCAAGCCGGCCGTCACCGTACATCCGAAGCATTCCGCCCCGCCCGCCGACGACCCCGAACCCGCCACTGTCGAAGCGCCACCCCCCGCGCCTGCTCCTCTTACTGCCGCTGCACCTGTTAGTCACGACGAGATCGCTCGCCTGGCTTACGCTTACTGGGAAGCGCGCGGCCGCCAGGGCGGATCCGCCGCGGAAGACTGGTCTCGCGCCGAGCGTGAACTGCACGCCCGCGCGGCGGGCGCGACGGCCTGATTTCTACCGGTACTTCCGGAGCACCGCTAGCAGTCTGCCTTGTATCTGCACATCCCGCGCCGGAACCAGGATCGGTTTTAGCGCCGAGTTGGCGGGTTGCAGGCGGACCATGTCCCCGGTTTCTTTGTAGAACCGCTTCAAAGTAGTTTCGCTCCCCGCCACGAGAGCCACGACGATATCGCCGTCGTGCGTCTCGGCAGCGCGTTCGAGCAGAATATAGTCGCCGTCGCAGATGTGGTCGTCGATCATGGAATCGCCCCGCACCTCCAGCGCGTAAGCGCCCTTGGCGCCGGCGAAATCCGCGAAGCCGAGCATGTCGCGCTGCTCTATGGCCTCGACCGGAAGCCCCGCCGCGATCCGCCCCAGCAGGGGGATCTCGAGCGCCGCGGGCTTCGTGCGCCTCTGCTCCTGTGTATATTTGGAAGAAAGCTCGATCGAACGGCTCTGGTTGAATCCCCGCTTGAGATAGCTCTTGGCCTCCAAGACCGAGATGTGTTTGTGCACCGTGGCCAGCGATGCCAGATTGAGCCCCCGTGCGATCTCGTCGTAGCTGGGGCAATAGCCGTTCTCGTCCACGAAATTGGCGATGAAATCGAGCACCTGTTTCTGCCGTTTGGTGAGCGCCATGGAATGCCTCTGTTCTATTGTGGGCGAATAAAAAGGGAAAATCAAGCCTAAAGCGTGATTATCTACTTGACAACAACACGCCCACGGAACCACAATGTGTTGTGGTGACAGGCCGGTGAACAAGAGACAGAGAAAGAAGGCCGCAAAGAAGGTGCTGGCCCGCTTGGTTGGCGAGCCGAGACGCTAACCGCGCTTCTTGTCCGTCCGCTTCGCCTTCGGCTCCCGCTTGCGTGGTATATCGGCTAACGGTATCGGCGGCGCGTTTAGCAGGGCCTTGATGACGGCCTCGAATTCGGCTTTGGGGACTTTGAGGGTGTCCACGAGACCATTATACCCCACGGCACCACTGAAAACATTAGGCTTACTGGATACAGTGTGCGGCGACCTGCTATATTGATAAATTCCCTATTGCGCAATAGTTTGTGAAGGTTTACCTTATAGCTGTAGGCATTTGCGGGGACAATCCAGGGTCGTTCGTTTGAACGGCAGCCAGTATTGGTGGGATCCCTGGACCCGAGGCCTACAGCGGGTAATATTTTGACGCCCAGGGAGCTAACGCGTTCTGGGCGTTTTGATTTTCGGCCTGCTTGGGACAGAGTTTTATACCATATCCTTGGTATTTCCCGCGTCGGCTTCGGTACATTACAGGCCGCAGAAGACGCACCCACTCATCGGTACGGTGGTTCTCGCAATGGTGATTCGGGCAGTAAAATGAGCCGGCGATCACGTCCGCCAATTGGAGGCCTCCGTGCTTTCCGGGCGTCAACGTTTCGAATTGATCGGGCCGAAGAATAGACCAGTCGATTTCGGTCTTCCCGGTCTCAAGCTTCTTGAAATATGCTTCTATGTTGGCGCGCGACAGTTCATTCATCGAGGAGAATATGACTTTGGCTGTGCCGTCGCCGTGCTGATGGGCGGAAGCCTCACGACTGTCACGGCATAGCCAAGATGCCCTCTCAAGAAGATATCGAGTGTAGTAGAAGTACAGTCGGTTCTGGTCGCGAAGGGATTCCACTTCCGTAAGGCTTGGTTTGTGGATCATGGCAACCATCGCCCGAAAGAGCGTTGGGTCTCGCAGAATGGCCGTGACCACGCATTCGCGGCGGCCATGCTTAACCTTCTTGAAGTGCAAGGGCTTAGTGGGGGTCCATCCGACCCCAAGTTTAGCCCCGCGAACCGCATCGCTCATCTCGACAGATCGATCATTCAGGCCGACGATTGCGGCAATAACAAACCACTCGGTTGACCGATTCGCGCCAGTGAAGGTGAACCCTGGATCTCCCGATTCATCTATGCACACCACGAAACTGGGCTGCGGCATAATTGACTTCGCAAGGGTAACGCAAATACACTATCAGCGGAGGGCGGGGGGATCGGACCCCATGCCCGGCAGAGCATTGCGGTTCATAAGACCGCTCCTGGCGCCAGCTAGACGCCCTCCAAAATTGCCTATTTCTCGTCTTCCAACTCCTGATCAGTAAACAGCCCACCCTGCTTCCCGAATGCCCGATTGAACAGTGTTAGGAATATGCGCTTATTGGGGGAGGCCCGCAATAGTGCCATGACCGCCGCTAACTGAGATCTGAAGTGCTGAAGCCCCACGCCTTCGGTTAAGTGTTGGAAGTGTTTCCTCTTCCGCTGGTATTTCGCGTTTTGCGGATTCAGTTCGTCCAGTTTGGGCAGCACGGGTGCCGGTAATGGTTCGTAGAGCAGTTTGCGTGTGAGTTTGCCAGCGAAGCGTGGCCCACGCTGGGATGTTGATTCCCATCCCCACACTCGATAGAGTTCCCGAGTGTATTCGGGCGGAATGCGGCTCACCCAGGGCCGGTGCTCGGGAAGAACGTACAGCGCTAGGATCTTCGTCAGTTCGTCGTGGGGCCGCTTGTACTGGTGTCCGGTGACTTCATCAATAACCGCGATGATGCCGACCTTTGCAAATGCCCGAATGACCTTTTCTGCCCTATCGGCGTATGAGCGCTTCTGGTACGGCGTGAGTAGGTTCTCATCGCGGCATTTTAGAATAAGTTCACAGAAGTCAATTAGCGCCGTCGCTTCCTGCCCGTATGCCGGATTCCCTCCCCGCGCGGGAACGAAAACTAGCGGTTTCGTTAGTTTTTCCGACAGTTTGCCGCGCGCGGGAACGCCACTGTGTTTTGAATAACTTAGCTCAAGTTTCGAGGCAAATTTAGCAATTCTGTGCGCGCCGCCTTCAGGGTCCTTGCGGTCCCTGCCTCCACCAGTGGACATGCCAACGGTCGTTTGCATTCCACGTTGGCTGATAACGCGGGTTCCATCCTCCAGGACGTAGCAGGGAATCTCCATGTCGCCGATGGGAAGCATACCCTCGGATTCAGCCCTAACTAACTTCTCTCGCATTTCGCATCTCCTCACGAATGGCCCACAAGAGAGCGCTTTCCCTCGTGCGTGCCCTCCTAATACGCATCGCCACATAACAAGCGGTATTCTTATTGACTCCCAACGTTCCCGCTAGTCTGCGGGTTGAAGGGTCGGGGTTGGACTCTTCCATCAACAACACAGCGGCAAACCAGGTCCTAAGCGGTAGCCTGCTCTGGTGGAATAGCGTGCCCACTGTGGCGCTAAATGCGGCCCTACAGGAATAGCAGCGATACCGGTGTTCCGCTTGGATAGGGGTATTCCTCTGGGAACCGCAATACGGGCAGGTTGGCTTCCCGCGCCATCGTAGCCGTTCGAGGACCTCTAGAAACCAGCCATCCTCCCGCATCCAAGACAAATGTATCCGAATCCTGGATCTTCTGCGATCACCACCAACTAGGACACGTGATCCGCCAACTAGGACAACCCAGGCTAGAATGGCTCGTCTTCCAGCGTCACTTCCGGCCCGTTGTCCTGTTCGCCTTCGGCAGCTCCGATGAGTTTCGCGTACGGAAACGTGGACCCTATCACGAGCGCCGCGATCACGAGCGCGAATATATCCTTGGCCTCCCGATTATTCCACCGGAACTGGAACTCGTTCAGGTAGCGCTGTAGGTGCTTTATCGAGATCTGGTGGAACGAGCCTATCACGCCGCGCTTCAGGAGGCCCCAATAGCCGTCAATCGTCCCGGTGTGAACGTCGCCGCGCACCCATTCCTTGGCTATATGGTTCACCTTCTGGTGATTGTGGTTCTTGAGGCAACCAGCCGTCGTTCCGTAGAACTTGCCATCGTCGGTGTAAATCGCGTCCGCGTTGATCGAAACATTGTCCTTGATCTTCTCGACGACGCCCTTCATCGTGATTAGGGGCATGTGGTACGTGCGAGCGCGGCCATCGCGTTCCACCATTCCAAACACCGGCTCTTTGTCCCACCGTGCGCGCTTGCGGCGCTTGTCGTACTTGCCGCCCATGTATGTTTCATCGATTTCCACGCCGCCCGCGAGCGGAGTCTGGTCGGCCATCTCAATCAACGCCATTGCCTGCCGGATGCGGTGGGAGAGATACCAGGCGGTCTTGTACGCGCACCCTAGGTCGCGCTGAAGCTGCTTCGCGCTGACGCCCTTCTTCGCGTTCACCATGAGCGCGGTAGCGATGAACCACTTCTCTAGATCCAGGTGGGTATCACCAAAGATCGTTCCGGTTGTGGCCGAAAACTGATGATTGCAATCGAGGCAGACGTAGAGAATTCGGGCGGGAACCGGCTTCACTTCCGCTTCTCCGGTCTTGGGATTGACGCGCTTGCGGGAGCCTTCTTGCTTCTGGTATTTCGTGACGCGCTTACTGCCGCACTTCAGGCATTCAACGCCTTCGGGCCAGCGCATGGACTCGATAAAATCGTTGCAAGCCTCGGGGGTTGCGAACTTTTCGGTTACGTCTATCAGGTTCATGTGCGGCCTCTAGATGTAGTATGCCGCTAGTCTCGATTGTTGTCAAGTAGATAATCACGGCCTAAAGATAATTCCCGGTCCGCCGATAGTTCTAACAGAACATGTCGTATGATCTCCATACAGGAGTCGATGCAGGCGCTCGAACGCGCCGACCGGTTGCGGGCTTTGACGCTCGATTGTTACGCGACCGCCATCAAGAACGCGGCTCACTACGCCATCGAGATCGAAGAGCCGCTGACCGGCCCGTTTCGCCAGCACCTCGAGGCGCTGGCTGCCGAGGTGGCTTCCGACAGCCCGGAAGCGCTCGATAGGTCCCGTGCGACCTTGCGGGCCTTGCTGCGCGACTACCGGGATAAGGCCGGCGCGTACCTCAGCCGCCTGCGCGAAGAACTGGCCGGCTCTGCCAAGGCCCTCCAGGAACTGGTGCATTCGCTCTGTTCATCGACCGGCGATCACGAGAAGCGCGTGACGGAGGCTTTGATCCGGCTGCGCGCCATCGGAGCCTCTCCGGAAGCCGCAGCCGTGGGCCCGATGCTGTTAGACGGGCTGGATGCCGTCGAGACCAGCCTGGAAGAGATCCATAAACAGCACCAGTTCACCGTTGCGCAGTTGCTTTCCGAGATCCGCGCGCTGCAACGGCATGTCGATTCCCTGGAGGCCGCGGCGGCCGTCGACAGCCTGACGCAGTTGTTGCGCCGCGGCCAAATGGAAGATCGTATCCGCGAGAGCGCGACCGGTACCTTCCGCCTGCTGCTCATGCAGGTGGGCGGGATGCACGCGCCGGGCACCGCCGCCGAACTGGCGGGGGCCGTCAGCAAGCGCCTGCGGAACTGTCTTCCTCCCGCCGCCGTGATCGGGCGATGGGCGGAGGATCAGTTTATCGCCATGCTCTCCACCAACCAGATCGAGACCATGGCCAAAGCCCGTTGGGTGGCGGAGCACCTCTCAGGCGTTTACACATGTGTATGCGAGGGAAAGACCCTCCGGCCGGCGCTCCAGGTGAGTGTGGCGGTGGTGGATAGCGCGACGGAATCGCCCGCGCGGATGCTCGAACGGGTCAATGCCTTCTTCTCGCGCCGGTGATTCCGGCCGGGCGCGCGAGTCCCCGGTCTCACATCAAGGAAAGCGGATCGACGTCGATCACCAGCGCCGTGGCGGGCCATTTTCGCTCCACGGCGAAGGCCCGGATGCCGCGCAGCAACTCATTGAGAGCCTTGCGGCTGGCCGCCTTCACCAGAAACTGATAGCGGTATTCGTTTTTCAGGCGCGGCACGGGCGCCTCGGCCGGGCCCATCACCTTCAGCTTTTCCGGCGGCGGCACCAGCAGGACCGCCAGGTCCGAGCTCATGCGCATGGCGGCCTCCTGTTTTTCGCCGCGCACCAGCACGTTGGCCATGGCGCTGAAGGGCGGGTAGTGCATCATGCGTCGGAAGTTCAGCTCCTTCTCATAGAACGCCTGATAATCCTGCGCCGCCGCCATGCGCACCGCATAATGGTCCGGGTTGATCGTCTGGATGAGGACGATGCCCGGCAGGCTGCCGCGTCCCGCGCGCCCGGCCACCTGGGTCAGCAACTGGAAGGTCCGCTCGGCCGCGCGAAAATCCGGCATGGCCAGCCCCACGTCGGCTGAGACCACCCCCACCAGCGTCACGTTGGGAATGTCGTGCCCCTTGGCGATCATCTGGGTGCCCACCAGGATGTCGTAATGGCCGTCGCGGAAATCCGACAGAATGGTCTCGTATTGGCGTTTGCCGGTCACCGTGTCGCGGTCCAGGCGGGCGATGCGGGCGGCGGGGAAGGATTGATGCAGCTCCTCTTCCACGCGCTCGGAGCCCAGGCCGAGGAAATAAATATGCTCGCTGGCGCACTTGGGGCAGACCGAGGGCACCTTCTCGGCGTAGCCGCAGTAATGGCATAACAGGCGCCGGTCCCGCTTGTGATAGGTCAAGGTGACCGAGCAGTTGATGCATTCGACGCGCTCGCCGCAGGCCCGGCAGGCCACGAAACTCGAAAAGCCCCGCCGGTTCAGCAGCACGATGGTCTGCTCGCCGTTTTCCAGGCGGGCGCCGATGGCATCGATCAACTTGCGCGAAAAAGTGGCCTGTTTGCGCGTCTCCAGGAACTCCTGGCGCATGTCGATCAGCTCAACGGCCGGCATGGGCCGCTGCTCGATGCGGCAGGGCAGCTCGAGCAGCGTGTACTTGCCGCGCGCGGCGTTGTAACGGCTCTCGAGACTTGGCGTGGCGGAGCCCAGCACCACGCACGCGCCCGCACCCTGGGCCCGCACGATGGCCACATCCCGTCCGTGGTAACGCGGCATCTCCTCCTGCTTGTAGCTGCCGTCGTGCTCCTCATCCACCACGATCAGGCCCAGATTGCGAACCGGCGCGAAGACCCCCGAGCGCGTTCCCACTACCACCGAGGCGGCGCCGGAGCGGATGCGGCGCCACTGATCGGAGCGCTCCACGTCCGTGAAGGCGCTGTGCAGGATGGCCACGCGGTCGCCGAACCGAAAAAAGAACTGGCCGGCCATGGCCGGCGTCAGGGCGATCTCGGGGACCATCAGCAGCGCGCCCCGGCCCTCGGCCAGGGTCGCCTCGATAGCGCTGAGATAGACTTCGGTCTTCCCCGACCCCGTAACGCCGTGAATCAGAAATGTTTCGAACCGGCGCGCCTGAATGGCCGCTTGGATGACTTCGAAAGCTGCCTGCTGGTGCGGGTTCAGCGTGTGGCGGGCCCGCACGGGCGCGGAGGCGATCGTCGCCAGCTCGGGCCGCAGCGCGACCAGCCCCTTGCGGGCCAGCGACCGCGCCGCCGCGCTCGCGCCCTTCACCATCTCCTCGAGATCTTTTAAGTTGTGCGATCCTGGGTGCAGCTCGAGGAAGGCGCGCAGCTCGCGCTCGGGTTTGTTCAGCTTGCCTTCGGCCGCCCCCGCCTTCAGCTCGATGCGCAGCCGCTCGGAAGGCGCGCGCAGCGGATCGCGATCCGTATGCACCTCGCCGGCTACGATGAAGCCCTTGCGATCGAGCGCTCGCACGGCTTTATCCGCCAGCGGCATGGCGCGCGCCAGGTAGGCGGCCGAGAGCGGGCGCTTTTCGAGCATGCCCAGCACCTGCGCCACCGGATCGTCGGGCGCCGAATCGAGCAGCAGTTGGCGCGCGGCGTCGCGGCCGCGATCGGTCAGCGACCATACCTTGCCGCGGCGGATCTCGGCGGCCAGCGGCAGCATCCCGCGCAGCACGTCGCCCAAGGGCGCGCAGTAATAGCCGGCGATCCAGCGGCCCAGCGCCATCAGCCCGGCGTCCAGCACCGGCTCGGAATCGATCAGCCGGAAGGCTTCGCGCGCGGCCATTTCAGGCGGCTCGTCATGGCAGCGCAGAATCACGCCGGTCAGCTTGCGCGGCCCGAACGGCACCACTAATCGGCTACCCGGCTGGACGCGGTGCCGCAGGGTCTCGGGCAGCGCGTAGGTGAACGGCCGGTCGAGTGGAATCGGCAGGCTCACGTCGCAGTACAGGAACGACCCCTCGGGCATGAAACTCCAGAATAACGGAACGGCCCGGCGCGGCGTTGCGGCTACAATAAATCGAGGGGTTGCGGCTTGGAAAACAAGGAAATCGCGCGCATCCTGTGGGAGACGGCCGACCTCATGGAGATCGCCGGCGAGGATTCGTTCCGCATCCGCAGCTACCGCAACGGCGCCACCGCCATCGAGGGCCACCCCGAGCGCATCGAAGAGTTGCTGGGCAACCCCGCGCGCAACGTGACGGAGATTCCCGGCATCGGCAAGGGCCTGGCGGCGGTGTTGGCGGAGATCGTGGCGCGCCGTTCCTGCGAGCGCCGCGATCTGCTTCTCGTCAAGTTTCCTCCCACGGCTCTCGAGTTTCTGAAGATCCAGGGCCTCGGCCCGAAGAGCATCGCGCTGATCTTCGAGCATTACCGCATCGGCACCATCGACGAGCTCGAGCGCCTGTGCCAGGAGCAAAAGCTGCGCGTCCTGCCGCGCATGGGCGCCAAGCTGGAGGAAAAGGTGTTGCGCTCCATTGCGCAATACCGCCTGCGCACGGGGCGCTACCTGCTGAGCTACGCGGAAGGCGTGGCGGCGGAGCTGGTGGCGGAGCTTCGCCAGGCGCCCGGCGTCGAGGCCGTCACGCCCGCGGGAAGCCTGCGGCGCGGGCGCGAGACGGTGGGCGATCTGGATCTGCTGGTCACCGGTCCCGAGCCTACCTCCGCGCTCGAACGTTTCATCGCTTGGCCGCGCGTTTCAGAGGTGCTCGGCCGCGGCGAGAACAAGGCCAGCGCGAAGGTGGGGCGCGAGGGCTTGCAGGTGGACGTGCGCGCCCTGCCAGCGGAGAGCTTCGGCGCGGCCATGCAGTACTTCACCGGCAGCAAGGACCACAACGTGGCCATCCGCACGCGCGCCGTGAAGATGGGACTGAAGCTCAGCGAATACGGCCTGTTCCGCGCGGAAGACAATTCGGTGGTAGCCGGTGACACCGAGGCCGGCGTTTACGAAGCGATCGGCCTGGCCTGGATTCCTCCCGAGCTGCGCGAGAATTGTGGCGAAATCGAAGCCGCTGCTGAAGGCCGCCTGCCGCATCTGGCGGAGTTAGACGACATCCGCGGCGACCTCCACATGCACACTACCGAGACCGATGGCCGCGCGACGCTCGAAGAAATGGCCCAGGCCGCGCGGGAGCGGGGCTATGAGTATATCGCCATCACCGATCACTCCAAGGCGCTGGCCATGGCGAACGGCCTCGATGAGCGGCGCACGGTCGCCTTCGCGCGCCACGTGCGCGAGATCAACCGCGATGGGCTGGGCATCCGCATCTTTTCCGGCCTCGAGTGCGACATTCTGAAAGATGGCGCGCTCGATCTGGCGAACGATGCGCTGGCCGAGCTGGACCTGGTGATCGCCAGCGTGCACAGCCACATGAACCTGGAGTCGGCCGAGATGACCGACCGGCTGCTGCGCGCGCTCGAGTGCCCGCACGTGCGCGTTCTGGGGCATCCCACCGGCCGGCTGCTGCTCGAGCGCGATCCCTATTCCTTCGATTTCGACCGCGTAGCGGCCGAAGCCGCGCGGCGCGGCGTGTGGCTCGAAATCAACGCCAGCCCCGAACGCCTGGACCTAAGCGGCCCGCTGATCCGCTCCGCCAAGGCCAAGGGCGCGCGCTTCACCATCTCGACCGACGCGCACCATCCCAAGCACCTGGCCGGCATGCGCTACGGCGTGGTGACGGCGCGCCGCGGCTGGCTCGAGGCCAGCGACATCCTGAATACGCTGCCGGTGGACCGTTTTGCCGCCGCGCTCCAAACAAGATCATGAAAATCACCTCTTCACGCGAAGTCTATAAGTGCAATCTCTTTCGAGTAACAGAAGACGAAGCGGTCGACCCCAAGACCGGCTTCAAGATCAGCCGTTCCGTGGTGCGCCATGCCGGCTCGGCCGTCATGATGGCGGTGGACAAAAAGAAGCGCATCCTGCTGGTGCGCCAATACCGCCTGCCCGCGGATGATTATCTTTGGGAGCTGCCCGCCGGGCGGCTCGATCCCGGCGAGAAGCCGCTCCAGGCCGCCAAGCGGGAACTGGCGGAGGAAACCGGCTACAGCGCCCGCAAGTGGACCAAGCTGGCGTCCTTCTGGGTAAGCCCCGGCTACGTCGAGGAGCGCATGACCATCTTCTTGGCCACCGATCTGACGGAGGGCGAAGCCACTCCGATGGACGACGAGCGCATCGAGACCCGCTGGTTCAAGCGCAAGGAAGTGGCCGACATGATCGCCACCGGCAAGCTGGAAGATGCCAAGACCATGGTGGGCTTCTTGCTGTGGCAGAAGGGTAGGCGGTAGCGCGTTGGAAGAAGAGGTCCTCGGCAAAGCTTACGATGGCCGCTTGATGCGCCGCCTGCTGGGCTACATGCGGCCCTACAAGCTGCTGGTGGCGCTGTCGCTGGCGTTCCTGATGGTGCAATCGGCGCTCCAGGTGCTCGGGCCGCTGCTCACCAAGGTGGCGGTAGACCGGTACATTCAGCCTAACCCGCACCGGGTCCCGACGTTTTTCGATGGGCTCCTGCCCGCGGATGCCTGGAGCGGCCTCACGCTGGTGGCGCTGCTCTATCTCGCGGTGCTGGGGGGCAGCTTCGTTTCCGGGTTCGTCCAGATGTACGTCATGCAGTATACCGGGCAGCTCGCCATGTTCGATCTGCGCAAGCAGCTCATGGAGCACCTCCAGCGGCTCGACCTCGCCTTCTACGACCGCAATCCGGTGGGCCGCCTGGTCACGCGCGTCACCACCGATGTGGACGTGCTGAACGACCTGTTCGCCTCCGGGCTGGTCACCATCCTGGGGGATGTGCTGGTGCTGGCCTTCATCATCGGCACCATGTTGCAGCTCAGCGTCCTGTTGACCGCCATCATGATGGCCGCCATGCCGTTCGTGATCCTCACCACCACCCTCTTCCGCCGCAGCGTGACGCAGAGCTACCGGCGCATCCGCGTGGCCATCGCCAAGATCAACGCGTACCTGCAGGAACACGTGACGGGCATCGTGGTTCTGCAGTTGTTCAATCGCGAGCGGCTGCAGCGAGCTGGAATTCGAGCAGGTCAACCGCGAGCATATGGACGCCTATAAGGACGCCATTACGGCGTACGGCTGGTTCTATCCCGTGGTGGAGTTCCTCTCCATGCTGGCGCTGGCGGGCATTCTGACCTACGGCGGTTTCCGCGTGCAGAGCGGCGCCTTGACGCTGGGGGTGGTGATCGCCTTCATGCAGTACGGGCAGCGCTTCTTCCGGCCCATCCAGGACCTCAGCGAGAAGTACAACATCCTGCAGGCGGCCATGGCGTCCTCCGAGCGCATCTTCAAGCTGCTCGATACCCAAGCCACGGTGCTGGCCCCCGCCGCGCCCAAGCCCACGCCGCGCGAGATCGCCGCCATTGAGTTCGACCACGTGTGGTTCGCCTATCGGCAGGAGGATTGGGTGCTGCGCGATGTGAGCTTCACCATCGAGCCGGGCGAAACTCTCGCCGTGGTGGGGCATACCGGCGCCGGCAAGACGACGTTGATCAGCCTGCTGCTGCGTTTCTACGACGTGCAGAAGGGCGCCATCCGGATCGGCGGCGTGGACGTGCGGGAGTTCGATCCGCTGGACCTCCGCCGCCAGTTCGGCGTGGTATTGCAGGACCCCTACCTGTTCACGGGAACCCTGGCGGACAATATCCGGCTGGGTACCGAGACCATCGCGCGCGAAGAGGTGGAGGCGGCTGCCGAGCAGGTGAACCTGCTGGATTTCGTCCGCTCGCTGCCGGAAGGATTCTCGCACTCGATTCGCGAGCGCGGCAGCGGCCTTTCCACGGGCCAGAAGCAACTGATCGGCTTCGCCCGCGCCCTAGCCCACAACCCGCGCTATCTGATCCTGGACGAGGCCACTTCGAGCGTCGATACGGAAACCGAATTCCGCGTGCGGGAGGCGCTCGCCCGCATGGTCGAGGGCCGCACGTCGATTGTCATCGCGCACCGGCTGTCCACCATCCAGCGCGCGGATCGCATCCTGGTGATGCACAAGGGCCGTTTGCGCGAATCGGGAACGCACCAGGAGTTGCTCGCCGCGCGGGGCATTTACTGGAAGCTGTACCAGCTTCAGTACAAGGACCAGGAAAGGGTGGCATAGGGCAAGCTGAAGCATGCCCTGCCGGCTATTCCTTCCGTTTCAACCGGCTGTCGTTATCCGCGATGAACTGGCGGATCTGGTCCGTCATGCCCAGGAGCTTTTCCCACTGCTCCCGATACAAGGTCACGGGGAAGCGGCCCAGCCCGTAAACCGAGAGCGCTCCCTTTTCGCTGACCCGCAGGGACATCTGCCCTCGGGAGGGCTTCTTCAAAGCCTCGTTCTCGGCGCGCAGTTTTTCGATTTCCGCTTGCAACTGTTCTTCGGTTGGCATGGTATCCAGCTTCTGTGATACCACAACCGGATGGTACGCTGGGGGTTTTCCCTATGTCCATTTTTGAGGCCGTTCTTTTCGACTTCGACGGCGTCCTGGCCGACACCGAGCCGATTCATTGCGCCTGCTGGGCGGAGGTGCTGGCGCCCTGCGGCGTGGTCCTCGAGTGGGAGTTCTTCCGCCGGCATTTCATCGGCATCGCCGATCGTGACATGGTGGAGATGCTGGCCGCCGAAGCCCATCCCCCGCGCTCGTGGGAGGATCTGTGGACCCGCTATCCGGCCAAGCGAGAGCTGTTCCGCCGGCGCACCCTGGCAGCGCCCCCGTTCGAGGCGGGCCTGGCGCCTTTCTTGGAGCGCCTT
Organism: Terriglobia bacterium; assembly: GCA_963714205.1. GTDB lineage: Bacteria > Acidobacteriota > Terriglobia > Bryobacterales > Bryobacteraceae > CAVQNQ01. The sequence continues at coordinate 352,308 of CAVQNQ010000007.1, read as the reverse complement.
CACCGGGAGTACCGGATGGCAGTGGTCAGCTCGAGCTCGTCGAGCGAGATCGAGCCGGTGCTGGCGGCCGGCGGCATTCGCCAGCACTTCGATACGGTGGTGGGCCGCGAGAGCACGCCGGACCGTCTCAAGCCGGCTCCCGATCCGTACCTCCTGGCCGCGGAGCGCCTGGGAGTGCGCAGCGCGCTGGTGGTGGAAGACTCCGAGGTGGGTCTCGCCAGCGGAAGGGCCGCCGGTTTCGAAGTGCTCGAAATCAAGGAGGTCGCCGGCATGCCCGACTCGGTGCTGCGCCGCCTTTGCCAGGCGCGATAATGTTAGGCAACGAAATTTGGACGTTACGGTTAACAGAAAGGCAGGTGTAATTTGAAGCCGAGTAAAACGCGAGACCTGAGCCGGCGTGCCATGCTTTCGGCCGCCGCCAGCGGCTTGGGAGCGATCTTTACGATGAAGGCCTCCGCCCAGGTGGGCGGCCCGATGGGGCAGGAAGCAGCCCGCGAGGCAGGCCGGGGAGGTGCGCCGATCCACTACGGGCCCTTCAATAAGTTCTCCACGCCGAGCGATTTGAAGATCACGGATATTCGATCTCTCCGAGTCGCCGCTAATTTCGACTATCCGATCATCAAGATCTTCACCAATCAGGACGTCTACGGGCTGGGAGAGGTGCGCGATGCCGGCAACGAAAACCTGGCCTTGTCCATGAAACCCCTCCTGATGGGGCGTAATCCCCTGGATGTCTCGTCGATCCTGCAATCCGTGCGGCCGTATGCCGGCGCGGGACGCCAGGGCGGCGGCTATAGCGCCCTCGATATCGCCCTGAACGACATCAGCGGCAAAGTCTTCGGCGTGCCCGTCTGGCGGCTGCTGGGCGATAAGAAGCGCGACCGCGTGCGCATGTATTGCGACACTACCGGCACTTCCGATCCCAAGAAGTATGGCGCGCGCATGGTCGAGCGCAAGAAGAAGGGGTTCACCTTCTTCAAGATGGATGTCACCACTAACTTCGTCGGCGTCAAACCGGGGTATCTGGATACTGCCGGTGTCCCGACAGACGCGGGGCTAGAGTACGGCGGCGAACTGATCGGCGCCGTGCGGGATGCCATCGGGTGGGATCAGCCCCTGTCGGTAGACGCTTCCAGCCTCCGGTGCGGGACCGTGCATGACGGAATCCGCGCCGCCAAGGCTTTTGAGAAGTACCGCCTCAACTGGCTCGAGGACCTGTTCAGCACGGGCGGCTTCTGGAGATGGAAAGACTACAAGGAGATCAAGGCTCATACGACCACCCCGCTGCTGACGGGCGAAGACGCCTTCGGGCTGGAAGGGGACGCGGGCTTCCAGGGGCTCATCGATAATCGAGCCATCGATATCATTCACGCGGACCACGGCACATCGGGCGGCTGCCGCGAAACCAAGCGCATCGCGGATTATGCCTGGCAGCGGGAACAAATTCCCACGGCCATTCACATGGCGGGATCGCCGCTGGCCACCATGGCCGCCGTCCACACGGCCGCTACGCTGGATAATTTCGTGGCGATGGAATGCCACGCGGTGGATTTCATCTCCTGGTGGCAGGAGCTGATTACCGGCGTCGAGCAGCCGGTAATCAAGAATGGCTACATCACCGTTCCGGACGTGCCGGGCCTGGGGGTGGAGTTGAACGAGAAGGTGGTGAGAGAGCATCTGCGTTATCCGGGCTACTTCGAGCCGAGCACGAAATGGAATGAGAGCTTCGTCGGGCGCGGCGGCGCCGGCGGGCCCTGGCCGCACTTCAACGTGGATGGCGTCTGGGTGAACGAGCGGACCGAGGACTACTAGGATCGTTTGAGACGCAAGCGCTTCGCCAGGGCCGGGGATAACCTCCGGAACCCTGGCGCGGCGGCGCTCGAAGTTAACGGAGGTAACATGCGCAGAAGCATTACTACAGGCAGGAGGCTCGCGGCGGCTCTCCTGGCATCTTCGATTTGTCTTTCCGCCGCGGACCAGGTCTTCTTGCGGCGCCAGTTATCGGATGTCAAGCCGCAACCCGACGACCTGACGGCCGCCAGTTCCCGGGCCGCTTCGTATAAGCCCCTGTTCGGCATGGGGGATCCGGATGCGGGGCTGCTGAAGAGCGTAGCCCGGTACGGCGAATTAACTGTTGATCCGGATGGGACCACCGCTTTGGTCGCCTATCCGGCCGAAGAGCAGATCTACTTCGTCACCGAGGGCAGCGGCACATTGCTGTATGGCGATGAGAAAGCGCCTATCAAGAAGAACGATTTCATGTACCTTCCGGTCGGGGTCAGGCATGGGATCGCGAACAAATCGAGCGCGCCGGTGAAGGTGATGGTGATGGGATACCGGATTCCCGACGGCGCCGGCGTGAAACCGACGCCCAAGATGATGCTGGCAACCGCCGACGACGTGAAGCTCCAGATTCTGCCCTCGCATGGGCCGAGCGCGCAGTTCAAACTGTTGATGGGCACCACGGCCAGCACGCGCGACAAACTCTCCGCGGCTTACGTGATGACCAGCCTCTTCATCATGGATTTCGCTCCGGGCGGGACCAACATTCCGCACCATCATGCGACGGAGGAGGAAATTTACCTGCTTCTGCGCGGCAGCGGCGATATGGTGGCGGGACTCGATGCGAACGGCAAAGAGGTGCGCCACCCCGTTACCGAGGGCGCAACGTTCTGCTTCCTGCCGGGCACGCAGGTCGGCTACTACAGCCATGCCAAGGAGGGACAGGACCACGATCTCGTTCTCGCGGTGCGCTCGTCTCTGCCGGGCGCGCAGATGGGCGGCGGTGCTGGCGGGAATGGCGGCCGCCGGGGAAATTAGAATATCCACTCGCCGCCAGGCTAGTGGTGTTCGCGGACGATCGATTTTGAGGATGTTACACTGATCGTGGATGCCCTTCCAGCACATCCTCTTCGAGACCGATGCGAGCGGCGTCGCACTCGTCACGATCAACCGGGCCGAGAAGCTCAACGCGCTCTCCGGCGCGGTGATGGCCGAGCTTCGGGAGGCCTTCGGGCGTATCGCCGGAGAAGCTGCCATCCGGGCCGCCATCGTGACCGGCGCGGGCGAGAAGGCCTTTGTGGCGGGCGCCGATATCGGCGAGATCGGGGGACTTTCGCCCCTCGAGGCGCGGGCTTTTGCCCAGCGCGGTCAGCGCGTCCTGCGAGCTCTCGAAACCTGCGGCAAGCCCTCGGTGGCGGCCGTGAACGGCTTCGCGCTGGGCGGCGGGCTGGAGCTGGCCATGGCCTGCACCGTGCGCTTCGCCTCTGAAAACGCGCGGCTGGGCCAGCCCGAAGTGAAAATCGGAATCGTCCCCGGTCTTGGCGGCACGCAGCGCCTGCCCCGCCTGGTGGGCCGCGGGCGCGCCCTTGAGCTGCTGCTCTCGGGCGAACCCATCGGCGCCGCCGAGGCCCATCGCATCGGGCTGGTGAATGCCGTGGTGCCTCAGCCCGAGCTGCTCGCTTACAGCCGCGCCTGGCTAGCCAAGGTGCTGGCCAACGCCCCACTGGCCGTGGCGCTCGTCCTGGAAGCCGTGGACAGCGGTCTCGATTCCGGGCTGGACCAGGGACTGCGTTTTGAGGCCGCCGCCTTCGGAGTCTCGGCGGCCACCGATGATCGGCGCGAAGGCACGCGCGCCTTCTTGGAAAAGAGGAGGCCGGCTTTCGCCGGAAAGTGAATCATGCCCAGAACGTTTGAAGGCCAGCTATCGGCCGTCGGCCTGCGTTTCGCCATCGTGGTCAGCCGGTTCAACAGCTTCATCACCGAGCGCCTGCTGGCCGGAGCGCTCGACGCCCTGCAGCGCACCGGCGCGGATACCGAGCAGATCGATATCGTCAAGGTTCCCGGCTCGTGGGAACTGCCCATGACCGCATCCGAGCTGGCGCACCAGCACCGCTACGACGCCATCATCTGTCTCAGCGCGGTGATCCGCGGCGAGACGCCGCACTTCGATTACGTGGCGGCCGAGGCGGCCAAGGGCGTGGCCCACGTCTCCGTGGATACGGGCGTCCCGGTGGCGTTCGGCGTTCTCACCACCAACACGCTCGAGCAGGCCATCGACCGGGCCGGCGTCAAGGGCGGCAACAAGGGCTTCGACGCCGCCATGACCGCCATTGAGATGGCCAATCTGTTGCGCGCCCTCCGCCAGGCTACGTAATGCCTTCCCGCCGCAGGTCCCGGCAGCGCGCCCTTCAGATTCTGTTTCTCTGGGATAGCCGGAGGGAACCCGTCGATCGCGCGATCGACGTTTATTACGATACGCTCTACACCGAGGAGCAACCCGCGCGCGATCCCTTTGTGTCCGAACTGGTCCGCGGCGCCGTGGACCACATGGCCGAACTGGACGACCGCATCGCGCGCCACGCCGAGCACTGGCGCCTGGAGCGCATGCCCGCCGTGGACCGCAACGTACTCCGCCTGGCGGTCTACGAAATGACCCACGGCGGCACACCGCCCGCGGTGGCCATCGACGAGGCTCTCGAACTGGCGCGCCGGTTCTCCAACGAGGAATCCGTCCAGTTCGTCAATGGCGTGCTGGACGCTATCCATCGCGAGATCGCCGGAAACCAGCCCGGCGGCCACGAAGCGCACCACGCGTAACATTGCGCCGGGTTGGCCGGCGAGGGCGCCCGCATGGCCCCCACGCGCGGGTTCCTCCGTATCCACGCGGGGCTTACTGATCACGAGGGATTCTCCGCTTGCTAGGGACGGTTCTTTACATCTCCCCGCGCCTTGTCCTGATATAGTAACCACCAGACGCCACCAGACTGGGTAACTCTCTGTAAAGATTTGAACGAAAACGCGAAAGGAAGGTGCTTGGTGAGCTCCAAAAAGCACTCGGAAATCCCCGACAAACCCAAACGCCGATTCTCGCGCCGTGGATTTATCGGCGTGGGAATCGGAAGCGGCACGTTGGGAACGGGCCTGCTGGAGAAGGCAGCCGAGGCCGCCCCGGCCCCCTCTGGAACCGTGGGGCCCGGCGCGGTACCGGTCACTCTGACCATCAACGGAAAGCCCGCGAATCTCAACCTCGAGCCGCGCGTGACGCTGCTCGATGCGTTGCGCAACCGCCTCGATCTGACCGGCGCCAAGCGCGTCTGCGATCGCGGAACCTGCGGTGCCTGCACGGTCATCCTGGACGGCAAGACGGTCTATAGCTGCAGCGTGCTGGCCATCGACGCGCAAGGCAAGAACATTGAAACCATCGAGGGCCTGGCCGCGGGCAACAACCTGCATCCCGTTTCGGCAGCCTTCTGGAACAACGACGCGCAGCAGTGCGGTTATTGCACCCCGGGCTTCGTCATGGCCGCCAAAGGCTTCCTGGACGAGCACCCCAACCCCACCATGGAGGAGGTCCAACACGGGCTGGGCGGAAACCTGTGCCGCTGCGGGACCTATATGGGGGTCCGCCGGGCCGTGCTCGAAGCCGCCCAACAAATGAAAGGAGGCCAGCGTGGCTGACACTCCGGAGTATAGCTGGCCGCCCATGGAGCAGCGCAAAATCATCGGCCAGCGCTTCAAACGCCTGGACGGCCCGCAGAAATCCAGCGGCCGGGCCAAGTATTCCTCGGACATTAATCCCAAGGGCCTGCTGTTCGCGGTCTACCTCACCAGTCCGCATGCCCACGCCCGCGTAACCAGCATCGATACCAGCGCCGCCGAGAAACTGCCGGGCGTGAAAGCCGTGCACGTAGCCGCGCCCGCCGGCACGGAGGTCCAGTGGCAGGGCTTCGAGATCGCGGCCGTGGCTGCCACTACGGAAGAGCACGCCCGCGACGCCGTGCGGGCCATCAAGGTTGAGTACGAAGTTCTTCCGCACCTGGTCAGCGAAGACGACCTGGGCAAAGCCGGGGCGCGCGCCAAGGCGGCGGGCGAGAAGGTCACCGGCGATCCCGACAAGGTCTTCCAGGAGGCCGAGGCCGTCTCCGAAGGCCGGTACGGCATCCCCGTCATCACCCACTGCTGCCTGGAAACGCATGGGCAGGTGATCCAATGGCAGGGCGACCAGGTGATGGCTTGGCCTTCCACGCAGGATGTGACGCGCTGGGCCCCCGATCTGGCCACCAACCTGAAAGTGCCCGCCACCAACATCAAGGTTTCGATGGATTACATCGGCGGCGGCTTCGGCAGCAAGTTCGCGCCCGACGCCTGGGGCGAGGCGGGCGCGCGCCTCTCCCAGAAAGCCGGCGGCGCGCCCGTCAAGCTCTTCCTCGACCGCGCCACCGAGCAGTTGATCGCCGGGAACCGTCCCTCGGCCTTCGCCAAAATTCGCATTGCCGGAAACAAGGATGGCACGGTTACCGGCTGGCACTCCGAATCGTGGGCCACGGGCGGGCTGACCGGCGGCGGATCGCCTCCTTTACCCTACGTGCTGTCGGACATTCCCAACCAGCGCCTCACCCACACGGCCGTCTCGGTGAATGCCGGCCCGAACCGCGCCTGGCGCGCTCCCAACAACCAGCAGGCTGCCTATCTCACGTGCAGCGCCCTGGACGATTTCGCGGCCAAGGTGGGGATGGATCCGGCCGACGTGTTCGACAAGAACTTCATGTACGCGCCCAAGGAGCGCATCGAGACCTATCGATATCAATTGGGGAAGGCTCTCGAGCTATCCGACTGGAAGAAACTATGGAAGCCGCGCGGCCAGAGCGACGGCCCGGTAAAGCGCGGTCTGGGCATCGGCTTCAGCGCCTGGGGCGGCCTGGGCCATCAGAGCCAGTGCCGCACCACCATCAATCCGGATGGTTCGGTGCTGGTGGAACTGGGCACTCAGGACCTGGGCACGGGCACTCGCACGATCATCACGCAGGTGGCCGCCGAGACCCTCGGCCTTCCCATGAATGCCATCAAGCTGGTCATCGGCAGTAACTCCCTGCCGCCGGACAGCGCCTCGGGCGGTTCCACTACCGTAGGCGGAGTCTCGGCCTCGACACGCAAAGCCAGCATGAACGCGCTCGTCAAGCTTTTCGAAGCCGTGGGTCCGATGCTGGTGGGTTCCGATACCAACGGGGCCACCCGCACGGCGCCCGGAGCCGAGGGAGGGTTCGCGGACCTTCTCGAGGCGGTGGATGGCCGCATCCAGGTTAAGGGCGAACCTTCCAGGGGCCTCACCTGGGCGGCGGCGTGCCGCAAGATGGGGAGCGGCAAGATCTCCGAAACCGGCGTGAACAACCCGCGCCAACCCGGTGGCCTCATCTCGCAGGGCGCGGCGGGCGTGCAGATAGCCGATGTTTCGGTGGACCCGGAAACCGGCGTAGTACGCGTGAACCGCTACGTGGCGGTGCAGGATTGCGGGATGGTCATCAACCCGCGCCTGGCCGAAAGCCAGGTCTATGGGGCCATCATCATGGGCATCAGCTCGGCTCTGTTCGAGCAGCGCATCATGGACGAGCGGACCGGGCGTATGCTGAACCCCGATATGGAGTTCTACAAGCTGGCCGGCATCGGCGATATCGGTGAGATCGTCGTGCACATGGATATCCGGCCGGAGAACGATAAACGCGGCGTGATCGGTTTGGGCGAACCGCCCGCGGTGGCCATCTGCGCGGCCATCGGTAACGCGGTGAGCAATGCCGCGGGGGTACGGGTGCCTAATATCCCCATGACGCCGCGCCACGTGCTCAACGCGCTGGCAGGGAGGATCGCGTGATGCAGAACTTCGAATACGCCAACCCGGCAACCCTTCAGGAAGCCCTCGGCCTCCTCGCGCCGCGCTGGGGCCAGACCGACGTGCTGGCCGGCGGGACCGATTTGCTGAGTCTCATGAAGGAGAACCTCCACACGCCCAGGCGTGTGGTGAACATCAAGAACATCAAAGAGCTCGGCGGCATCCGGAAGAGCGCCGCCGGGCTGCGCATCGGCGCGCTGGTCACCATGGACGAGCTCGCCAAAAGCGCCGATGTCCGCGGCGAGTACCTATCCCTGGCGGACGCGGCCCAGGGCATTCCCAGCCCGCAGATTCGCCACATGGGCACGGTGGGGGGCGACCTCTGCCAGCGCCCGCGCTGCTGGTATTACCGGCAGGGCTTCGGGCTGCTGGCGACCGACAACGGCCAGCCGCTGATTCCGGATGGCGAAAATCAATACCATGCCATCTTCGGCGGCGGGCCGGCCTATTTCGTCAGCGCTTCGAGCCTGGGACCCGCGCTGGTGGCCTTGGGCGCGAAGATCAAGCTGGCTTCCGCCAAGGGCACGCGCGAGATCGATGCGGCCAAGTTCTTCGTGGCGCCGCGCACCCCGGACGAACGCGAGATCGCCATGCGGCCGGATGAGATCCTCACCGAAGTCACGGTGCCGGCCGGCGCTACCCACAGCGCCACCTACGAGGTTCGCCAGAAGGAGGCGCTCGATTGGCCTCTGGCGGCCGCAGCGGTCACGCTCCAGATGCGGGGCGCCACGGTCAGCGCCGCCAAAGTAGTGTTGGGACACGTGGCGCCCACGCCCTGGGAGGCCCCCGACGCCGCCAGGACGCTGGTTGGCAAATCCTTAACCACCGCGACCGCCGAGGCCGCCGGCAAGGCCGCTGTAGCCGGCGCGCAGCCGCTCAGCCAGAACGCCTACAAGGTGCAACTGGCCTCCGTAGCGGTGAAGCGCGCGCTGCTCGAAGCGGCGAAAGCGAGGGCTTGATCCATGGAATATCCCGGCTTGACCAAGATCGGCATGAACCGCTGCGCCAAACTGCGCTGGAAGGGGTTGCAGATCGAGACCGTTCCCGACCCCACCATCCAGCCCAGCAATGACGGCGCCCTGTGGTGCCAGCACACTTTTAAACCGATTGGCCCGGACGGCCAACTGGTGGACGAGTTCGAGTGCAGCCCCGCCCGGCGCTGCTACGAAGAGCTGTAAGGACAGACCGTCTGTCTGCACTGGGCCGGACCCGCCGGGGGTGCCCGCGGTCCGCCCCGCTGCCGGAGCCAAACAGCTAAAATCAAACCAGAGGAGATTACTGGGATGCTGAGAATTCTGTGTACCGCCGCGGTTGTGTCCGCGGCGAGCGCTTCCATTTCCTTGGCCGCCGCGATTCCCGCTCGCGGGATCAATGGCACCTATATCGAAGCCCGGACGGCCGACGTCTATACCGGCCCATGTTTCGCCAACGGCGAGGTGGCCATGAACGGGCGCGAGGCCGTTTTCGGCTGGAAGATCAATAGCGGAAGCTGGCAGGGCGTCAGCCTGGAGGGACTCTCGGTGGTGGGCGTGATCCGCACGGAACACACGCTCGGCGATGTCACGTACCCCATCAATCCCGCCAAGTCGGTCCTGATTGTTGACCAGCGCGCCGATCCCGCCCAGCGCGCCGCGCTCGAGAGTTTCGCGAGGCGCATGGCTGGCGGCCTGCTCGATCACGTGGTCAAGGTGGACTACATGCCCATCGAGCTGACCGTTCAGAACGGCAATATCCATAGCGGCGTCGCGAAGCTGACGGCTGGGTCGCTGGCGGCGGTGCAGACGCGCGCGCTGACTGAAGGCGACCACATCTGCGGCAACGAGGACGTGTACTATCCGCCGCTCACCGAACTGGAACACGCCATGCCGACCTACGCCATGGCCGATTCCTACTCCGGCGACGGCTTGGGCGAAACCTGGAGCAGCCCCTACCGGCGCAGCAGTTTCGTGGGCACGTTCCGCCTTGCGGGGGAGTAGGCCGGGCCTACTCTTCCAGAACAGCGTCCAGGTTGGCGCAGACCGGGCGGGCGCCGCGCCTGGCGCTGAAACTCAAAAGCCGCGATGCGGTCGTGACACATCGCAGGACGGCCCGTTCCAATTCCATAAGCGGCAGCCGTGCGGGGTGCCCCGGCTCCATGGCCAGCATCGAGGTGGTCAAGCTGCTCAGAATGACGGTGAGCTCGTCATTCAAGCTGTGCGCGGTGGCCGCGGCGAGCGTGCTGACGCGATCGAGTCGCTGTAGGCGTTCCACACCACAGAGTAGCCGCCCAGGAAGCCTGGCAGCCCTCCACCGTGTGTCGAAGGCGCCTGGAATCATTAACTAGCGATTTTCGAAGAGCGGTGATCGACCGGCCGGACCAGGAAGATTCCCGATACGCACCCTTGCGAACGGGACCCAATAGCTGTCAAATGATCCATTATGAGGATCTTCAGTTCCCGGCCCCTCGGCACCCTGCGGTTCTCTGTGATCTTCGTGGCGGTCGGACTTGGCCTGCTGGCCCAAGCCGGCGTCTCCGGCTTGTGGGTCTACCGCGTCCCCACCGGCGATGGAAACTTCCGCGACACCTTCTTCGAGCTGACGCAGTCCGGCGAGTCCGTCGGCGGCACGTTTTATTCGGGAACCCGCCAGATTCCCCTCACGGAGGGGACGTTCAAGGACGGCAAGCTGCGCTTTGTGGTCAACCTCGGCAACGAAAACATGGCGCGCCCGGTGGTCTACGAAGGCACCCTGGCCAATGGCAGAATCGAAATGTCCGCGCTATCGCCATCCGGCAACCGGCCGCCCACCACGGGAGTTGCGGAACACGCCCGGCGCGAAGCCATGCTCCCTCCGGCGCGCCTGCCGCTCCCCGAGTTGCGCCAGGTGCCCGATAACGGCTTGGTCCGCACGCCGCCCATGGGCTGGAACAGTTGGAACCTGTTCGCCGATAAAGTGGACGACCGCACCGTCCGGGAGATCGCCGACGCCATGGTCTCCAGCGGCATGCGCGAAGCCGGCTACGTTTACGTCAATATCGACGACACCTGGGAAGCTCCCCATCGCGACGACCGCGGCAACATCGCCAGCAACGTGAAGTTCCCCAATATGAAGGCTCTGGCCGATTACGTCCACTCCAAGGGGCTCAAGATTGGCATCTACTCTTCTCCCGGCCCCAAGACCTGCGCCGGCTACGAAGGCAGCTACGGCCACGAAACGCAGGACGCGCAGACCTTCGCCGCCTGGGGCATCGATTACCTCAAATACGATTGGTGCAGCGCCTCCCAGATCTATAAGGACGAGGACATGCAGGGGGTCTATCAGAAAATGGGGGACGCCCTGCTGAAGACCGGCCGACCGATTGTCTACAGCCTCTGCCAGTACGGCCGGGCGGACGTCTGGGAGTGGGGCGCCAAGGTGGGAGGCAACTGCTGGCGCACCACCGGCGATATCAGCGACCACTGGCAATCCGTGGACAATATCGGCTTCCACCAGGTCGAGATTGCGCCCTATGCCACGTCCGGCCACTTCAACGATCCCGACATGCTGGAGATCGGCAATGGCGGCATGAACCGCGAGGAATACCGCACCCACATGAGCCTCTGGTCGCTGCTGGCGGCGCCCTTGCTGGCCGGCAATGACCTGCGAAAGATGACCCCGGAAACCAAGTCGATCCTCATGAATCGCGAGGTCATCGCCATCGATCAGGACCCCGCCGTCAACCCCGTCAAGCAGGTTTCGCAGGATGGCAAAGCGGTGGTGCTCGCGCGATTGCTCAAGGATAATTCCTGGGCCGTGGGACTCTTCAATCGCGGCGACCGGCCGGCCTCCGTGGTCTTGAAGTGGGAAGCCCTGGGATTTGGCGGGAAGCCGTTGCAGGTTCGCGATCTGTGGCGCCGCCAGCCGGTGGAAACCTCCGGCTCCGGCTACTCGGCGAAAGTGCCCGCGCATGGCGTAGTCTTGCTGCGCGTGACGGCACTATAGAAGGGCTACCGGCTTTCGCCGTCCAGCCGAGCGTTGCGAATCGGCTGCGCCTCGTCGTCCTCGCTGCGTCCGATCCTCCCGGAAATACCGTTGCTGTTCTGATCGAACTCGGCCTTCACGGGTGTGTCGATCTTCTCGGGACACACAAATTCCGCAAGCCCTTCGCAGCTGGGTTAAGGCGCCGGACGGACACTCCCGTCCGTAACGAGCGGATCTACTTCTTGGCTTCCGGAGCCGCCGCGGCCGGCGCCGCGGCCACAGTCGCGGTCTTGATGCTGTCCAGCAGGGGGAAACCCTTATCGAGATAAGGCTTGCCCTCTTTCTGGATGCGATCCTGCAACGGCCCGCGGCCGCCCATGTCGGAACCGTCGCCATAGCCGCTATACAACTGCTGCACGACATCCATACCTTCGGCCACAGTCCCGAACGGCGCAAAGCCCTGCCGGTCGAGTCCGGCGTTGTCTCCCAAATTGATGAACAGTTGCGTGGTGCGCGTGTTCGGTCCCGCCGTGGCAAAGACGATGGTGCCCTTCTTGTTGCTTTGCTTCACGGGATCGTCTCTGAACTTGGCGTTCTGCCAAACGTTGGCTACCGCGGGGCTTGCCGGAATGCCGAACTGCACGATGAAGTTGGGCACCACGCGGAAAAAGCTGGCATTTGTGAAGAAGCCGTTCCGCGCCAGGTTGTAGAAGCGGTCCGCCCCGAGGGGCGCCCAGTCGCGATGCACTTCCACGGTGAAATCGCCTTTGGTGGTCGTGAATTTTACCTGGTAGACATCCGGGGCTTTGGCGACCAGCGCCGCCGGATTCATGAGGCGCGCGGAGGTGCCGGCCGGCCGAGCCGCAGGCTGCTTGGTTACGTTGGTTTTGCTCGGAGCCGGCGCCTGGGCCAGTAGGGCCGCTCCCATAAAGAGACTCAAAATCAATGGCTTCACAGGCCTGATTATACTCAATGTACCGCCCGGCTGGCGAGCGCCCCCGCTATCTCCACCACTTTCGGCAAAGCCGCCGCGATCTCCGGCGAGAGGCCGGCGCGGGCATCAACGGAACGGATACTCACCAGCACCCAGGTGAAACGCGTCTCCGCCAGCTCGGGCATCAGCCGCCGCATCAGGTCGAGAGCGTCCGGCGCCGAAAGCGCGTGCGCGGATTCCGGCCGCTGCCCGCAGGGAATGTCTTCCACGACGGAGATTTCGCCGGGATCGCCGGCCCCTTCCGCGGCGTCGATCAGGATCACGCGGCGCCGGCCCGCGAATTGGTCCATCTGGCGGAGCAGGTCGGCGCCGCCCGCGATCACATCGGCGCGCAGGATCAACTCCGGATCGAGAGCCAGCATTTCGGCCGCCCGGAGACCCACCGCGTCGTCGGACATCAGCGGGTTGCCCAGCCCCAGAATCAGCACGGGCCGGCGGTCTTGCGGGGCGACCGGAGGCGGCTGCCCCGCGGCGGCGTTCACTTGCGCACGAGGTGCACCGAGCAGGAGATGCAGGGGTCGTAGGCCCGCGCGATCATCTGCAGGCGCTTGGTGAGGGTGGCTTCGTCGCGGTCCACGCATTGCTCCACGGCACGGCGCAGGTGCAGCTCGATCGAGGCGGCGTTCAGCGAGGTGGGTGTGAGCACGTCCGCCGAGACGATGCGGCCTTCTTCGTTGTATGTATAGCTATGGATCAGCAGCCCACGCGGGGCCTCGGTGATGGCCGAGCCGGTGCCCGCCCGGGGATGCACGGACATGGCCCGCTCGTCCTTGATGCCGTCGCGCAGCAGGTGCTCGATGATTTCGAGCGACCGCTCCAGGTCGTTGATGAGCTCCAGCGCCTGGGCCTTGTTGTTGTCCATGGGATTGTCGGACGGCAGTTGCAGCTTGAAGCGCTTCATGGCCACCGCCAGCTTTCCGGTCAGGCGCCGCGGGTTCACGGTCAGCCGGGCCAGGGACCCCACCATGAACGGGTTCCCCTTAAAGGTACTGTGCTTGGCATGCGAGTGCGGCACCGAGCGCTCGTTGGTCAGCGAGCGGTAATCGGGAGCCCGCACGATGGCACGGTTGCCGTTAGACATCACCATGACTTCGTCGCCGCCATAGTAGCTGTCGTGGCTGGGCGAGCGCAGCGCCGCGAAGAAGGTGTCGGAATGGCAGAAATCCGTGGCTGGCAGAGACGCGATCAGGTCGATCACGGTGTCCTCGTCGGCAGCCGCCTGCAGCAGGCTGCTGCGCAGCCCGATCAACTGGTCCACCGTGGGAACCCGGCCGAACCCGCCCACCACGGCATTCACCGGATGGACCGCGCGCCCGCCGATGGCCTCCTGGATCTGGTTGCCCAGCTTCTTCAGGCGCAAACCCAGCAGCACGGCGGCCGGCTTGTCCGCGGCCATCGCGGTGGCGCTCGGATAGTTCAGGTAATCCGGCACGGCCAGCAGGAACACGTGCAGGGCGTGGCTCTCGATGCTCTCGCCGCGGAACATCAGCTCGCGCAGCAACTCCGTCTGCGGGCTGACGCGGATGCCGAACGCATCCTCGGTGGCTTTGAGCGAGGTCAGCGTGTGGGCCGCCGAGCAGATGGAGCAAATGCGCGAAAGCACCGGCGCCACTTCGTCGTAGCGCTTGCCGCGCACCAGCGGCTCCAAAAGCCGCGAGCCCTCGAAGATGTCGAAGCGCACGTTGGTGACGGTGTCGCCTTCCAGTTCGACGGAGATGCCGCCGTGGCCCTCCACGCGGGCCAGATGCTCGATGACGATGGTGCTCATCAGAAGCCTCCCAGGGGCGCGAACGTGCGCAGACGCGCGGCAATGGTCTGCTTGTCGAAGCCCCTTTCGGCAAACAGGTCTTGGAGCGCGGTGCCGTTGGCATCGCGCACCGGCCCGCGGCAGCCCACGCAGGGCACGCGCAGTTCCGGACAGCGCGCGTTACAACCTGCCGCCGTCATGGGACCGCAGCAGATCTCTCCACGCTCGATCAGCAGGCAATTGTTTTCCCGCATCCGGCATTCCGTGCACACCGGGTATTCGGGGAAGACCGGAAGGTCTCCGTTCAGCAGAGACGCGACGGTCCCTATAAAATGTTCCTTCTCGATGGGGCAGCCCGAGATGTTGAGATCCACTTTGACGATCTCGTGCAGCGCCTGCGCCGGGTAGGAATCGTACTCCCAGCCGCGCTCGCCGTACACTTCATCGAGCAGCTTGCCACGGTCCGTGCCGCGGTCCATGGCCGCCACGCCGCCCCACACCGCGCAGGTTCCCAGGGCCACCAGGATTTTGGAGCGCTTGCGCACGGCGCGCAGGGTTTCAGCATCCCGCGTGGTGAGCACCGCGCCCTCCACCAGCGCCACGTCCAGCGGGCACTGGGTGTTGTTGTCCGAAGAGGCCATCAGGAAGTCGCGGATGTCGATCAGCGCCACCAGGTCCAGGAGCCGGTCCTCGCAGTTCAAAATGACGAGCTGGTCGCCGGCGCAGCCGGTCAGACCGAATATGCCAACGGTTGGTTTGCCCATCAGATCATCTCCGGCAAATTGATTGCGTCCCAATACGTGAAGATGGGGCCTTGCAGGCACGTGTACTTGTAGCCGATGCTGCAATGCCCGCATTTGCCCACTCCGCACTTCATGCGCCGCTCGAGCGACATCAGGATGCGGTTCTTGGGGAAGCCCAGGTCGAGCAGGCGCTGAAGGATGAATTTGTAGACCACCGGCGGGCCGCAGACGGCCGCGTAGGAGCGGGCCGGGTCGATCTTGGCGTGGTCGAACAAGGTGGGCAGAAGGCCCACGTGGTTCTTCCAGGTGCCGCTCGGATCCGCGTCCACGGTCAGCAGGCAGTTGATATCGGTGCGGTCCACCAGGGCCAGCAGCTCTTCGCGGAAGAGCATGTCCTCGGGCCGCTTGGTGCCATACATCAAGGTAATGTTGTTGAACTTATCGCGGTGGTCCAGGGCATACCACAACAACGAGCGCAGCGGCGCCATGCCCAGGCCGCCGGCCGCCAGCAGCACGTCGTTGCCCATGATTTCCTGCATGGGGTACCCGTTGCCATACGGCCCGCGCACGCCCACCACATCGTTGGTGCGCAGGCGGTAGAGCGCATTGGTGACGCGGCCCACGCGCCGCACGCACAATTCCAGCACCTCCGGCCGCGACGGCGAGGACGAAATGGAGATGGGCATCTCGCCGGCGCCCGGCACGCTCAGCATGATGAACTGTCCGGGCTGGTGCCGGAAGCTGTGCGCCAGGTGGTCTTCGAGAAAGCGCAGCGTGAAGAGGTGGTTGTTGTCCACCATCTTGTAAATGCGCACAATCCGCGCCATGTGCGGCTGATACGGATTGTCGCTCAGTACCGGATGGTAGGTTGCGACTTCATCGGCTAGCAACATCTTGAACCCTCCGCAGGCGGTCGATCACTTCCACCACGTCGATGCCCACCGGGCAGGCGCTGACGCACCGCCCGCAGCCCACGCAGCTCGGCCGGCCGTACTCCGCCACGAACCCGCGCTGCTTGTGATAGAAACGGAACTTGATGCGGCTGGCGCGCGGCCCGCGGAAGTTCTCGCCGCTGGCCACCAGCGCGTGCGAGGCGAACAGGCAGGAATCCCACGAGCGCATCCGTTTGCCCGCCTTCGAACCCAGCTCCACGTCATCGGCCACGTCGTAGCAATAGCAGGTCGGGCACACCATGCTGCAACTGCCGCACGAGAGGCACTTGCGGCCCAGTTCGTCCCAGATCTCGCTCTCGTATTCCATCTCGAAGATTTCCGGCAGGTCGCGGATCTCGACTTCGAGCTGGAAAGCCCGCCGCTTATCGAGCGAGCGCGCCTTGTAATCGTCGATGTCCTCGGCGTCCACCGTTTCGAATAAACTGCCGGTGGCCAGCACCATGTCGTCGCCCAGCGCGGTGCCCACCAGAGCCTGATAATAGTCGCCGGTGTCGTAGAAGAACAGGTCGAAGCCGTGGTCCACGAAATCCGCGCGCATCGAACGGCAGAAACAGTGCTTGTCCGGGGTGCAGTCGATTCCGATGATGGCGATGTTCTTACGCCGCGCATGAAAGTACGGATCCTGGTACTTTCCCGCGAAGACGCGATCCAGAATGTTGATCGCGTAAACGTCGCAGGCATGCACGCCGAACAGGATGATGCGTTGATCCATCCCGTCCGTCGAGGGTACGAAGCCTTCGCCCGGACGGTACCGGAAGAGGGTTTCGCGCGGCGGAAGGAAATACTTCTTGGGCGGCAGGATGGTGCGGTCGTATTCCAGCCGCGCATCCGACCACCGGGTCAGACGTTTGAAAACGTACTTGCCGTCCTGCTCCACCGGCGCATGCAGCTCGCCGAACTGCTGGACGACGGAAGCGAAAAGATCGAGCTTCTCTTTGGGGAGCTTCAGGATCTTCACTGTGGCCTCCTTAACCTGCCACGGGTCTTTCTATTTATGGTATCCAACTAAGATTATAAGACATAAATATCTGAAATCAAACGGGCAATTTGCCCCAGCCCGTATGGCCTCGAACGCCCATGAAGGAATGTGAGATATCCCCCACGACGCGCTCAGAATCTCATCGGGAGATCAGCCTGGGGGATATGACCCACCCCGCAGGCGCTTCGCTCAGCCGCTTCGATGTGGGGAAAATTACGCAACCGGTTTTCGTGCGGCCTGCTTCGCGTGTTCCCTGCGCGGTTTTACCCATCGCTTCGCGAACTAAAATTATTTAACCAAATTGAATGTTAACCGCATTGACTATTTCAAGAAACGGGCGTTTAATATTGTCCATCTAGAGCCGGACGCAATCGGGCGAAGACTTTTCCGGACTCCGCCGCGAACGTCCGCATCAGGAGCCGATCCGTGACAACGAGTGCGATAGCGACGCTGAGTGAATACGCGTTTTTCGAGGAATTCCGCCCCAGGCACATGCACAAACTGATGTCTCTGGGCTCGGAGCTGCATTTTCAAAAGGACGAGATCATCTTTCGCGAGGGCGAGGAATCCGGCCTGTTCTACGTGATCCTCTCGGGCCGCGTGGGGCTGGAGGCCAGCGTGAACGGCCGGCTGTTCCACATCCAAACGCTGTTTGCCGGTGAAGAGCTGGGCTGGTCGGCCGTGCTGGGAGGCCGCCGGCAGTTCCAGGCGCGGGCCCTGGACCCAGTGGCGGCGATGTCCTTCGAGGTATCCCGGCTGCGCGACGCCTGCGATGCGAATCCGCATTTTGGCTGCGCCTTTCTCGAGCGGCTTTTCCGCGTGGCGGCGGCGCGCCTGGAAACCACGCGCCTCGAGCTGCTCAAGGCGCTGGCGGCGGTCCAGGCGCCCGCCTCCAGGCATTGAGCGGCGCGGCGCAGACGCAGGCGGCCCGGGGCTAGCCGGACGTCTCCCTAGCCTAGGTCGTGGTGCATTCCGCGAAATCCGGGGGAGCGATCGCATGGACAGCCACCACAACGAACAACTCATCGGCGCGCTTTTGGGGAATGCCAACGTGTTCGTCTCCGCCTTGAGCGGCATCATGGAGCGGCGGCTGCTCATCGATATCGCCGGCAAGCGGCTGACGCTTTCTCAGCTCAAGGTTCTGAAACTGCTGGACGTCACCGGCGCCCGCAACATCGGCGACGTGGCCGCGTTCCTCGGGGTGAGCGACGCGGCCGCTTCCAAGACCGCGGATCGTCTGGTACGCCGCAAGTACCTGCGCCGCGTCCGGGACCTCGCCGATCGCCGCTCCAGCGAACTCTCGCTCGCCCCTGCCGGCCACAAACTGCTCCAGCGCTACGAGGCCGCCAGGAATCGCAAGCTCGGGGAAGCCTTCGCCGGCGCCGGCGCAACCGAGTTGCGGCAAACCGCCGCCCTTCTGGAGCGCCTGACCAAGGCCATCGTCACGCACAGCGGCAACGGCGAGGAGGTCTGTCTGCAGTGCGGAATCTATTTCCAGAAGCGCTGTCCGATGCGGGATGTGAAGCGCGCCGAATGCACCTACCAGCAACGCGACACGCGGCGCCGCAACCACAATGGAGCGGTATCCGCGGTTGCCACGGGGCGCCGTTCCGGGCTGGGCGCAGCCGTCTAGCCGGCGTCAGCCTTTCGCTTTCGTGAAGTGTCGAAACGCCTTGTATCCCAGAAAAAAAGCCACGGCGCCTGCCAGGGCGCCCGCGCCGATGACCAAACCCGCGGAGAGTCCCGTGACGGCGACTGGTGAAGCCGCCAGTTCCAGGACGCCCACCGTGGCGCCGCCGGCGCCGCCGACCCCCGCGCCAACACCTGTCACGGCGGCCGTTTCGACTCTTTCCTTCTCGTCTTCTTTCATGACACCTTCCCTCGACCGGATATGCTCATTGTATTCCCCTGCATTCCGGTTCGCTGATTCCGGCGCGCGGGCCCTTAGCATATTCTCATCGAAGGATGAGCCTGAAGCCGGGGGCGAAGCGATCCGGCGCTGAGTCTCCTTTCTGATGCTGTTTCGAATCTCCGGGGCCGACCAACGGGAGGCACGCATGGCCTGCAAACATCCGTTGGTTTTCCCTTCTTTGGAACGGTTTTGGTTTTGGGTTGGTTTTGCGCCCGACCGGGGCACAGAACCGATCGCCGACCGACGGGAGGCGCATGGGGGGCGTGTTAGGCGGTTTCCGTCCGCCGGAAGCGGTCGAATAGCTTCCGTTTGGCGTGCTGCATGGCGAGCGCGGCTTCGGTGTCGGATTGGGTTTGGGCGAAGCCCTCCAGTTCCGACAGCGTGACCCCTGGGCGCAGGAAGCTCTCACAGCGCGGGGATTCCCGAAAGAGCTCGAAAGGCGTGGCCCAGCGCAAGTAGAGGCGGCGACGCTTGCCGTTGGCTTCGGTGACGACTTGGGGTACGGCGCAAGGGCGATGGAAGTTGACGTACGGGTTCATGTGCTGCCGGTGAAATTGGTCCATCGCCTCGGCGTGTTGCGCGTCGATGTAGCCGTAGCCGATATGCTTGCGGATGATGGCTCCGTTCTTGGATTCGACCAAGCCGTTGTCGCCGGAATGGTACGCCCGCGACTTGGTTTGTTCGATGAGCAGTTTGCCCAGCAGACGGGCCACGTTGTAGTTGATGAACTCGCTGCCGTTGTCGGAATGAAGGCTGCGGATCACGAAGGGAAACTGCGCGAGCAGTGCTTCCAGCACCGGCATGAGCCAGAGTTCGGAAATCTGCGGCGTGGCGGCCACAATTTCCCATTGCGTCACCTCGTCCACCGCGTTGATGTGATAAAGCCCCTTGCGCCCGTCCTGATCGCCCTGATGCACCGTGTCGATGCGCAGGTATCCAGGCGAACCGCACGGCTGCGGCTTGCGCCGCTCGCCGATGGGAATTGGCGTGGGTCGTGTGGGCTGGTAACTGGTGTTGCGTTTCCGATACGCTTGCGAGTTGCGCAGCCGGTAGAGGTGCGCCACGGAAATCTCCGCTAACCGCTGGTAGGCCGCCTGGCCGTATGCGGCGTATTCGCGCTCCAGGATTCGACAAGTCGCCGGTCCGCTCAAGTTCCCATGCGCCTTGTCTACGTAAGCCAACAGGTTCACATCGGCCGCGGTGTAGCGCGTGGCGAACTGGTTGCGCCGATAGATCGCCGCTGTCACCCGGCCGGTGTCGCGGTATCCGGCGATCAGCCTGGTCACCTGCGCCCGGCTCAACCCCGTCATCCGGCCAATGTAGAGCCGCACGAGCCCCTTGCCCGGCTGGTCCAAGCCGACATACTGGCGCCGCACCAGCGTCTGTTCCACCCAACCGTACACTTCCGCGCGCTTCTGCCCGGCAAACCGCACCTCGCCGCTGCCGGCCAGAAATGCCCGGATCTGCTCAGGCTCGTGGCTTCCGAATCGTCCATGCTGATCATCAACACCCAGCATCGCGATCTTCCCCTTCAGGCTCATCTTGCGTGAGAATCCAGGCCCCGGTTCAGGCTCATCTTGCATGAGAATAGAGTCCCTTGCCCATTCCGGACCCCCGGCTCTTATACTGGGTCATGCGCCCTGTTCATCGCTTCAACGTGGTGCCCTCCCTGCCAGCCCCCCTGGAAGGATTGCGGCTGCTGGCCTACAACCTGCGCTGGGCATGGGATCACCATACCGTCGAACTCTTCCGCCGCCTCGATAGCGACCTCTGGGAATCCACCGGCCACAACCCCGTGTTGATGCTGGGCCGGATCGACCAGGCGCAATTGGAGTTGGTGGCCAAAGACGAATCCTTCCTGGCTCATTTGGAGCGCACGGTAGCGGCGCTGAAGGCGTACGTCTCCGCGGAATCCACCTGGTACCGGCGGAGCTACGGAGCCGAGGGCCTGTCGGTGGCTTACTTCTCAGCCGAGTTCGGGATCACCGAATGTCTTTCCATTTTCGCCGGCGGCCTCGGCGCGCTGGCCGGCGATCATCTGAAATCCGCCAGCGACCTGGGCGTGCCGCTGGTGGGCGTGGGGCTGCTCTATCAGCAGGGCTACTTCCGCCAGTATCTCAATCCCGCCGGCTGGCAGCAGGAATCCTACGTCGATAACGATTTCCATAACCTGCCCCTGGTTTTGGAACGGCGGCCCGATGGACAGCCGCTTACGATCGAAGTGCTCTACGAGGGCCGCCGGGTGGCCGCCCAGATCTGGCGCCTGCAAGTGGGCCGCGTGGCGCTGTTCCTGCTCGATACGAACATGGCCGTAAACCGCCCGGAGGATCGCGAAGTCACCAACCAGCTCTATGGCGGCGGCATCGAGATGCGGCTCAAGCAGGAGATCCTGCTGGGCATCGGCGGCTTCCGGGCCCTGGAAGCCCTGGGCCTGGAACCCACCGTCTATCACATGAACGAGGGCCACTCGGCTTTCCTCTCGCTGGAGCGCGTCCGCCGGCTGATGGGCCGCGGCCTCAACTTCCGCGAAGCCCGCGAGGCCGCCTCCGCCGGTTTGATCTTCACCACCCACACTCCCGTGCCCGCCGGCCACGACTACTTTCCCGCGCCCCTGCTCGACCGTTATCTGACCGACTACCTCCGCAGCCTGGGGATTTCGCGCGACGAATTCCTCGGGCTGGGCCGCCAGAACCCCCGTAACGATTCCGAAGACTTCTGCATGACCGTCCTGGCCCTGCGCATGGCCGCCGCCAGCAACGGCGTCAGCAAGCTGCACGGCAAGGTGTCGCGCCGTATGTGGAAGGTCCTCTGGCCGGAGGTTCCCGAGGATGAGATCCCCATCGGCTCGGTCACCAACGGCGTTCACTTCCGCTCCTGGATCTCTTACGAGATGAACCAGCTCTACGACCGCTACCTGGGCCCCAAGTGGCGCGAGGAGCACGCCGACGCCCGCTTGTGGAGCCGCGTGGAGGCCATCCCCGCCGAAGAGTTATGGCGCACTCACGAACGCCGCCGGGAGCGCCTGGTGGCCTTCGCCCGCGCGCGCCTCAAGGACCAGCTCCAGCGCCGCGGCGCTTCCCAGGGCGAAATCAACACGGCTGCGGAGGCTCTCGATCCCGACGCCCTCACCATCGGGTTCGCG
Source organism: Terriglobia bacterium (assembly GCA_963714205.1). Taxonomy (GTDB): domain Bacteria; phylum Acidobacteriota; class Terriglobia; order Bryobacterales; family Bryobacteraceae; genus CAVQNQ01. The sequence continues at coordinate 330,233 of CAVQNQ010000007.1, read as the reverse complement.
CGCCGCTTCGCAACCTATAAGCGTGCCACCCTGCTGCTGCGCGATATCGACCGGCTGGGCCGTATCCTGAACGACGTTCAGCGGCCCGTGCAGATCCTCTTTGCCGGCCTGGCGCATCCGCGCGACGACGCCGGCAAGGCTCTCATCCAACAAATCGTCAGGCTCGCCCAGCGGCCCGAGTTCCGCCGCCGCGTGGTCTTCCTGGAAGACTATGACATGGCCGTGGCCCGCTATCTTGTGCAGGGCTGCGACGTGTGGCTGAACACTCCCCGCCGCCCCCTGGAGGCCAGCGGCACCAGCGGGATGAAGGCCCTCGCCAACGGCCTGCTGAACCTCAGCACGCTGGACGGATGGTGGGACGAGGCTTGGCAGAACTGGGGTTCGGGCGCCTTCTCGGTCGGATGGGCTATCGGCCACGGCGAGACCTACGAGGACCACGATTACTGGGACCAGGTGGAGGCCTCCGCTCTCTACGAACTGCTCGAGCGCGACGTTGTTCCCACCTTCTACGACCGCAGCGTGGACGGCCTGCCGCGCCGCTGGATCGCCCAGATGAAGACCGCCATCGGCGCGCTATGCCCGGTGTTCAACATGCAGCGCGTGGTCTATGAATACACCACCGATTTCTATCTGATGGCGCACGCCCGCTATCAACAGCTCATCGCGGATGGAGGCTCGCGCGCCCGCGATCTGGCCGCCTGGCACGCGCGCATCCGCGCCGCCTGGCAGCAGGTGACCGTGGAGAGCGTGGATACGCTGCCGAGCAAGGTGCTGACCGCCGGGAGCCGCGTGGATGTTCGCGCGCGCGTGGGGCTGGGATCGCTGGGCGCCGGCGAGGTCGCCGTGGAACTGTATCTCGGAAAGCTGGATGCCCGCTTCGAGATCACGGACCCGGTGGCCATCCCCATGGAACTGGAGGGAGAGGCCTACGACGGCTCCGCCACCTTCGTGGCTTCCGAGGTGCCCTGCCGCGACAGCGGCCTGCACGGCTACACCGTCCGCGTGCTGCCTTTCCATCCGGATGCCCCCGAGACGTTTCTCCCCGGCCTGATCCGCTGGGCCGATGGCACCGCTGGCGCGGCCACGGCATAAGCGCCCTACTGGTTGAGGTGCACCACCTGGGCCGGCGCGAAGCCGTTGAACCAGGTGGCCGAGGCGTTGCTGTAGGCTCCGATATTGTCGGAGTACACCAGGTCGCCGATCTCGAGGTGCGGCAGTACCTCGGCCTGCGTAATCGCATCCATGCCGTCGCACGTCTGGCCGAACACGGTGGAGATCTCCGCCGGACCGTTCTTGAACGGCTTCACGCGATACTGGCAGTGATCGAACACGATCCCCGAATAGGTGTGGTAGACGCTGTCGTCGACATAGTAACAACGCTTGCCGTCGCGGATGGCTTTTCCGATGACGCGCGACACCGCGGTGGCGGCTGTGGCCACCAGGAACCGGCCCGGCTCGGCCAGAATCTCGATTTTGGGGTCGAACAGACGGCCGATCTCCGCGTTGATCTTCCGCGCCAGTTCCTCGAACGGCTTGACGTGCGCGTCGTAGGGCACCGGGAAGCCGCCGCCGATATCCAGAATTTTGATCTCGCGGCCGCGCGATCGCGCCTCTTCCATCACTGCCGCAGCCATGTTCAGGGCCTGCACGAAGTTGTCGAAATTGGTGCACTGGCTGCCCACGTGGAAGCTCAGCCCCTCTACCACCAGGCCGATCCGGAAGGCCTCCAGCACCAAGGCCACCGCCTCGCCCGTATCGCAGCCGAACTTCGAGGAGAGCTCCACCATCGACCCGGTGTTGGGCACCCGCAGCCGCAACACCAGCCCCGCGTGCGGAGCGAAGCGCTTGATCTTGCGCAGTTCGTCCGGGTTGTCGTAGGTCAGCAGCGGCTTGTATTCGTCCAGGGCCTCGAGGGTTTCCTGGGGCTTGATGGGGTTGGCGTAGATGATCTTGTCCCAGATGAAGTCCTGGCGCTCCTTGGCCGGAAGGTGTTTGATGTTCTCATGCACCAGCAGGAATTCCGGAAACGAGGCCACGTCGAAGCTGGCCCCCGCCTGGTAGAGCGTGCGCACGATCTCGGGCGCCGGGTTGGCCTTCACCGCGTAGTACGCCTGCACCTTGGGGAGGCGCCGTTTGAAATTGGCGTAATTGCGCCGGATGACCGCGTGATCGATCACCACCAGGGGCGTGCCGTGTTCCGCGGCCAGGGCGCGCAGCTCTTTCTTGGTCATCTTTAGTCGAGCACCGGCTTCGAGCCATCCACCATCTTCACCTTGTTGTGAGTGAAGTACTCCTTGCGCAGCGCGTTGATCATGGTGTCGCGCTGATCATATAGCCGACGCGGGGCCCGCGGCTTGTGCCGCGCCAGCGCGTAGTGCGTCAGAAGAGGCATGGCGATGGTGGTATCGGTGTAACAAACCACCGCGTCCGGCAGCCGGTCCGGATCCACTTTTCCCCAGCTCACCGCTTCGCTGGGCGTGGCCCCGCTCAACCCGCCGGTATCCGGCCGCGCGTCGGTCACTTGCAAGAAGTAATCCTGCCCGTATTCCTTGATGCGCAGCACTTCCTGGATCTGCGGCTCGGTCTGCAGCATGAAGTTCTTGGGACTCCCGCCGCCCCACAGCACCACCCCGCTCTTACCGCCCGAGCGCTTGGCCGCCAGCACGAACGCCGTGGTTTCATTGACGTCGATCGAAGGATTCAGCCGCAGCTGGTTGCCCCGCAGCTCGACCCCCGCCACGTTCATCCCGATGGTGGAATCCCCCGGCGACGAGGTGTAGCACGGCACGCCCGCGCGGTACGCCGCCGCCAGCACCGACACGTCCTTCACTTTCGCCTTGCGCTCCCATTCCGCCGCGTACCGACCCAGCAGGTAATGCAGCTCGGCCGTGCCCATCTCCTTCTGGAACTCGGGCTGCACCAGGATGCCGCGCAGGATCTCGTCGGTGGCCATGAGGCAATCGCTGTAACCCAGCAGCACATCGTAGACCCGCACGATATCGTTGTTCCGCAGCTCCGTATCATCCATCTTGAAGCTGCCTACCTTGACCGGGTAGTTCAGCGCGAAGTGCAGATCGTGATACAGGATGGCCCCGGTGGAGACGATCCAATCCACGAATCCGGCCTTGATGAGCGGCACGATGGAAGAGCATCCCAACCCTGCCGGCGTGAGTGCGCCCGAAAAGCTCATCCCGATGGTGACATCCGGTTCCAACATCTTCTCCGCGAAGAGCTGGCAGCCTTCCCGCAGGCGCGCCGAATTGTACGCCAGGAAAGTGGAATCGATGAGATCCGCCAGCTTCTCCTTGCCGCCGATATTCTTGGGCAGGATGCGCTGGCCGGACATATAGGCGTCGCGGTTTGGGCACTTCTTCTTCTTCAACCAATCCGGCGTCTCGGACAGATCTTCGCGATAGCGGCGCTGGGGGCCGGGAGTCTTCTTGGGCATGGGATTCGAGGGTGAAATACCAGTTTATACCAGGGGACACGGGGGCGAGATGTCCGGGCGCGCCGGTTTCGAATTACCAACACCACCGCCGGGCAGTGGATCGAGATCACGAGCGCCAACTTCTGCACCGGCACGAGCGGCACTACAACAGCCTGCGGGGCACGGGTGCAAGGCATGTTCACCGACTTCATCAGCGGCTATAACGACGTAATCGTTACGCAACGACGAAGAAAGGTGAGCCACGCTCACATGCGCGGCTCAATCACGGAACCGGCCACGCCGGTGACTGCTGGAACTGTGAGTCTCGGTTCGCCGGTTTCGCGCAGTAGTGTACCCTGGAACCAGGGCACATGCGCACCATTTCAAAGCGAACCCAATACGGGCTGAAAGCTGTGCTGGCGCTGGGTAGACGATACGGCGAGGGGCCGGTGCCGATCGCCGCGCTTTCGAATGAAGAGGGGATACCGATGAAGTTTCTCGAGCTGATCCTGCTCGATCTGAAGGGACAGGGATTGCTCGAAAGCAAGAAGGGCAAGCACGGCGGATATTCGCTCGGCCGGCCGCCCTCCACGATCACCGTGGGCTCGCTGATCCGCATGTTGGAGGGTCCGCTGGCGCCGCTGCCCTGCGCCAGTGAGACGGCCTTCCGGCCCTGCGACGAGTGCGGAGATATTGAATCCTGCGGCACCCGAATCATTATGCGCCAAGTGCGCGACGCGATGGCGGACGTGCTGGACCGGACGACTCTGGCTGATTTGATCCGCCGGTCGGACGCTGCTCGCACCGCCAGGGTCCCTGAAGCACCCATGTACTACATCTGATAACGCGACGCCGCCAACTCCCGGCTGATCCGGTAAGTCATTGCAGCCACTGCGGGTTGTACGTCCGGATAGGCCGCCTCCGTCAACGCCCCAATGAAATACTATTCTCGATAGACTTTAGGGGAATTCTATGGCATGACGGGCCCGGAAATCTGGGACGACACGAACGGAGAGGTGGACGTTCTGGTGAGCGGGGTGGGGACCGGCGGAACGATCACCGGCGTTTCGCGCTACATCGAGCAAACTCGGGGAAAGACCATCACAGCGGTCGCCGTGGAGCCGACGGCAAGCCCGGCGATCACGCAGAAGCTGGCGGGCCAGCCGCTGAAGCCGGGACCGCACAAGAACCAGGGCATCGGCGCCGGTATTATCCCGGACACGTTGGATCTTTCCGTGGTGGACCGCGTGGAGACGATCACCAACGAAGAGGCCATCGAAACGGCCCAGCGTCTGGCGCGCGAAGAAGGCATTCTCAGCGGCATTTCGAGCGGGGCCGCGGCGGCGGTGGCCGCGCGTCTGGCCAAGCAGCCCTCGTTTGCCGGAAAGACGATTGTGGTCGTTCTTCCGGACTCTGGCGAACGCTATCTGACTTCGGTGCTTTTCGAAGGCCTTGTGTGACCTAACGAGTTGAAGCAGGGCGGTTTTGTGGAGTCGCAGCGGGGTGCGGGCGGCTCGCGTGAATGCTCTTACTGCAGCGCGGCTCCGCCTAAAGTCACGTTGCCGGACGCTGTCGCACTTACCCACTGGACGGTTAAGGTCTGCCCCGCCGAAGCGGCGCTGTAAGTGATGGTGTAGTTGCGGTCCCACCGGCCACTCTGGTTAGCCGTGGTGTCCTGGTAATTGGCCGCCGAGCCATCCGATAAGCTGACCGTTAGCGCACCGCCGCCGCTTTGTCCTCCTGCGTGAAACACCAGAGTATGAGTAGTGGTGCCCGCTGGAACGGTGAAGGAAAACCCGTTGCCCGCATGACCTGAATTGCTGTCCACGTATACGACCGTGTTGTTGGAGCCGCTGCCGTTCGGTGTTCCGTCGCTCCAGGTCAGCGTGCGCGGGTCATTGCCGGTGGTGCCCACCGCCAGAGACCCGATCTCCTTGTAGTTGCTGATTTGCGCCGTGACGCCGCGTTTGCGATCCGCGATTCCGGGGCCACCGGAGATGACGCCCCAGTTAACCCAATCGGTAGGTCCTTCGGTGGTCAGGTTGAAAGTGCCCGAGTTGGAGTTGGCGGAGCCGGAGAGAGATCCGCTGCCGCCTTTGGTCGCGGCCAGGTTGGTCAGGCTGAAGCTGGCCGAGCTAGCGACGCCCGTCACACTGGCGGTCACGGTGTAGCTGCCCGCCTGGCCGTTGGCGGTCAGGGCTGGCGCGGTGGCGACTCCGCTGGCGTTGGTAGTGACGCTCGCCGACCCGCCGAAGGTCGCGCTGGCTCCGCTGGCGGGCGCGGCGAAGGTCACGGTGACGCCGCTCAACGGATTGCCGCTGGTGTCTCTAACGGTGGCTTGCAGGGCGGTGGCGAAGGCGGTGTTTACGGTAGCGCTCTGCGGGGTGCCGGCTGTGGCAGTGACGCTCGCCGGGGCGCCCGCAAGATTAGTCAGGCTGAAACTGGCTGGGGTGGTGACGCCTGACACCCTGGCGGTCACGGTATAGCTGCCAGCCTGGCCATTGGCGGTCAGGGCTGGGGCGGTAGCGACTCCGCTGGCATTAGTGGTAACGGCGGCCGACCCGCCGAAGGTGGCGCTGGCGCCGCTGGCGGGCGCGGCGAAGGTAACGGTGATGCCGCTCAGCGGATTGCCGCTGGTGTCTCTAACGGTGGCTTGCAGGGCGGTGGCGAAGGCGGTGTTTACAGTGGCGCTCTGCGGCGTACCGGCTGTGGCAGTGACGCTCGCCGGGGCGCCCGCAAGATTAGTCAGGCTGAAACTGGCTGGGGTGGTGACGCCTGACACCCTGGCGGTCACGGTATAGCTGCCAGCCTGGCCATTGGCGGTCAGGGCTGGGGCGGTAGCGACTCCGCTGGCATTAGTGGTAACGGTGGCCGATCCGCCGAAGGTGGCGCTGGCACCGCTGGCGGGCGCGGCGAAGGTTACGGTGACGCCGCTCAGGAGATTGCCGCTGGCATCCTTCACAGTCGCCTGCAGGGCCGTCGTGAAGGCAGTGCTTACAGCGGCGCTCTGCGGCGTACCGGCTGTGGCAGTGACGCTCGCCGGAGCACCCGCAAGATTGGTCAGGCTGAAGCTGGCTGGGGTGGTGACGCCTGACACCCTGGCGGTCACGGTATAGCTGCCAGCCTGGCCGTTAGCGGTCAGGGCTGGGGCAGTAGCGACTCCGCTGGCATTAGTGGTAACGGTGGCCGATCCGCCGAAGGTGGCGCTGGCACCGCTGGCGGGCGCGGCGAAGGTTACGGTGACGCCGCTCAGGAGATTGCCGCTGGCATCCTTCACAGTCGCCTGCAGGGCCGTCGTGAAGGCAGTGCTTACAGCGGCGCTCTGCGGCGTACCGGCTGTGGCAGTGACGCTCGCCGGAGCGCCCGCAAGATTGGTCAGGCTGAAGCTGGCTGGGGTGGTGACGCCAGACACACTGGCAGTCACAGTATAGCTGCCCGCCTGGCCGTTCGCGGTCAGGGCTGGCGCGGTGGCTACCCCACTGGCATTAGTAGTGACGGTCGCCGATCCACCGAAGGTGGCGCTGGCGCCGCTGGCGGGCGCGGCGAAGGTTACGGTGACGCCGCTCAGGAGATTGCCGCTGGCATCGCTGACGGTGGCCTGGAGCGCGGTCGGGAAAGTGGTGCCGACGGTGGTGCTCTGCGGCGTACCGGCGCTGGCCGTAACGCTCGCGCCAGCCAGAGCCGCCGCATTGAGAGTGACGTTTCCGTAGCTGAGGCCGGAGGACATAACCCAACTGACCGCCAGCGTCTGGCCGGCCGCTCCGGCGCGATAACTCACCGTGTAGTTGCGGTCGAATTGTCCGCTGGCGGCCGTGGTGACGTCCACGAAATCGGGAGCCGAGCCATCCGACAGGTGCGCCGTAAAAGTACCGCCGCTATTCCAGCCGCCCACATGAGCCACCAATGTGCGCGCCGTGGTGTCGGCGGGAGCCGTGAAGGAGAAGCCCTGCCCGGCGCCGGTGATATAGATGCCATTCAGGTTGTTGCTGCTGGCCAACGTGGGCGCGCCGTCGGTCCAGCTCACGGGCCGGGGGTCGTTGTTATAAGTGAGTACGCTCCCGGTGCCAATCGGGCTATCGGAACTGATTTGCGCGGTTACACCTGCTTTGCGGTTGAGGCTGCCATCTCCCCAATGTACCCAGTCGGCGCCGCCTTCCGCGGTCAAATTGACCGCTGCGGCGGAGCTGGTTCCCGCACCGTTGAGAAGGCCACCCGTTCCCGTGTTAGTCAAGCTGAAAACCGCGCTTCCCACGCCGGCGGCGCTGGCGGTGACCACATAACTTCCGGCCTGGCCGTTAGCGGTCAACACAGGCGCGATGGCCACTCCGTTCGATCCGGTCACCACAGTTGCGTTAGCCGAGCCGCCGAAGGTGGCGCTGGCTCCGGAGCCGGGCGCGGTGAAGGTCACCGAAACTCCGCTCAGTGGATTATTATTGAAGTCCGTGACCGTGGCCTGAAGGGCCGTTCCGTAAGCCGTGTTGACGGTCGCGCTCTGGGGCGTGCCCCCGCTGGCACTGATCGTTGCGGTCGCATTCGGGGTGGTCCATTTGCCGGCGGATGCATGGTAAATGAAGTTCGCCGAACTGTTGCTTCCGCCGGGCAACGTGATAGTGGACGGCAGACTCATGTTGGCATCGGTCACGAAAGAAACCGCGTTCGAGCCAGCGTTTACGATCTGTATCTGGGACCCATCCTCTTGTTTCAGCGCGTTCACCGTCGCGGTCACGCCCGAGCTATTGCCGGTGACATAAACGACCGGCCCGTACGGCTCAATGATAGTTGTCTGCGCGAGATTGACGACGCCGTGATTTACGTCCGCGTGGGTGCAGCCGTTGCAAACGTCGCCCTGCCAGTTCAAGTTATCCATGGTAACCAACTGCCATCCAGCCCGCTGGTGGTGACGAACTCGTACTGAGGGGTTCCCGCAAATGTCCAGTTATTCCCCGTCAGCACTACGTTCTTCCAGGCGAAGCCGCCCGTGGCATAGCCCGGGTTGATCATGTAGACCGCGCCCACGGAAAGCCCGTTCGCCTGCGCGTATGCAGTAGGGGAACCGGTGTTATTGGAGATCGTCAAGCCGGTGAGAGGATACATGAAGGCGAACACGCTGCCGGCAGGGTGTTGGTCCACTGTGAACGTATTCCCCTGGACCAGCGTATTTCCGCTGGTTTCGAAAACCCCGAACGAGTAGCAGTCGTGACACGTGTTGCCGGTGACGGTCACGTTTGCCGGGGGAACGTGGTTGGGTTGATAGCCGATGGAAATGGCGTTCTGCGAGCCGCCGCCGTTGATCTCCGCGATGGTGTCGAAGATGTTATTCGTGATCTGCACGTATCCGGACGCCACGCCGCCATCCACTCCGACCACCACGATCCCCTCTCTCGCCATCTGCGAGATCGTATTCCCCTGGTAGAGTTGCCGGACGAGCGCGGCGCCGCCCGCGCTTTCGGTAGAGTTCTCCACCGCGGCATTGGACCCGTTGCTGATGGTGCAATTCAAGACCTGCAGGTCAGCCGCCAGCATGGAGATGCCATCTCCGTTGAAGTTCGTCAGCGTGGAGTTTTCAATTATCATCCCGGTGACCACCGAGCCGCCGGAGTATATGTTCTCAGCCTTAAAGTCCTGAGTAATGACCGAGTCGATCGTAATATTCGAGAACGAACTGCCAACCCACATGTAAATGGCCTTTTGGGTGGTGTCCCATTCATCGCCGGTGGGAGATTGAGGCGGAGATCCGAAGTTTACTTTGAAGGTGTTCCCATTGGTCATCCCGTAGAGGTGCAGGTTAGAGATGGTGACGTTGGAAACGGCCTCGCCGGCCGAGCCATTCGGCCCGCCGTTGTCGCCGATCGCCAGGCAGTTGCCGCGAATGTTGCCGGTCACTCCCGGGAAGGCCACGGTATTGGTGTAAACACCGAACGCCCCTCTGCAGAAGAGATTGGTCTGCGGCGCGTCGCCGATGAGGGAGACGTTGTTGTACCGGATCTTGACGGAGCCCGGCGCCTTGGCGGTCATCTGGTCGGTGACTGTCAAAACATAACCGCAAGTAGCGCCGCTGGGACAGGAAGATGGAGCGGGGACCGACACAACGCCCCCGCCCGCTTGGCCCGCTGCGTCGACGGCGGCCTGGAAAGCGGTGTGGTTCTCAGTGCCGTAGGCGAAAGTAGCCCCGCTGATGGTGGCCAAGGCCGGCGCGCTTAAGCTGATTGTCGTGCCGCTCTGGACGCCTTGAACGGTGCCTTCAAGAGTCATGGCGCCGTAGTAGTACGTCGCACCGGCTACCGAAGTGCTCGCCGCGGCGCTGAGGGTGACGGAGTCCGGTGCCGTGTAGGTTTGAATGGAGGTGACAAGGTTGCCGCCGCTCGGCCCGGCGCCGATAACTACTATGCCCCTGCCCACGTCCGTCGAAGCGAAGGTTCCCGAAGCCGAAGTGAGGACGGCCGAGCCGTCGGACATGGCGCCATCCGTGTTGGACGTACTGCCGGCTCCCGCTCCGATCACCTGAATATATTTGCCGACATCCGCCGCGGTGAAGCTGGACGATGGCGAGGTGAGGAGGGCCGAGCCCGCCGTCATGGCTCCGTCGGTCCGGAGGATTCCGTCCGGGACGGCCCCGAACGCGGTCACGCTCGAATTCGGCTGCCCGTTGAGGCATGGAGATCCAACCACCGTCGAGAAGGTTATCAGCAGGCCAAAACGAATCCAGGCGCGTCGCCGGTGCCGGCTCAACTGTCGCTGCATACTAAACCTTTCTTGCCCGAAGCTACGTCCGTTGAATGTTGGTCGCTTGCAAGGAGGGGTGAGCATGAACCTGAGCGACGGCTAAAGAACACAGGAGCGTACATACGTTCTATCGTATGTTATTGTTTTAGCGCAACAGAAACCTGTCTTTATCAATACACTCCACGGGCGGTTAAGGTGGGTAAGTAAACTCGGATCAGGAAGTTACCTGTGAGCCGCGGAAATCAGAATCCGGGAGTTACCTGGGAGGAGCACTGCCAGTTCTTCCGGCGCCTCATCAAGGGTGCCAGCGGGGCCTGCGTACAGGAATGGACTCGCGTGTGCTCTTACTGCAGCGCGGCTCCGCCTAAACTCACGTTGCCGGAGGCTGTCGCACTTACCCACTGGACGGTTAAGGTTTGCCCCGCCGAAGCGGCGCTGAAAGTGATGGTGTAGTTGCGGTCCCACCGGCTACTCTGGTTAGCCGTGGTGTCCTGGTAATTGGCCGCCGAGCCATCCGATAAGCTGACCGTTAGCGCACCGCCGCCGCTTTGTCCTCCTGCGTGAAACACCAGAGTATGAGTAGTGGTGCCCGCCGGAACGGTGAAGGAAAACCCGTTGCCCGCATGACCTGAATTGCTGTCCACGTATACGACCGTGTTGTTGGAGCCGCTGACGTTCGGTGTTCCGTCGCTCCAGGTCAGCGTGCGCGGGTCATTGCCGGTGGTGCCCACCGCCAGAGACCCGATCTCCTTGTAGTTGCTGATTTGCGCCGTGACGCCGCGTTTGCGATCCGCGATTCCGGGGCCACCGGAGATGACGCCCCAGTTAACCCAATCGGTAGGTCCTTCGGTGGTCAGGTTGAAAGTGCCCGAGTTGGAGTTGGCGGAGCCGGAGAGAGATCCGCTGCCGCCTTTGGTCGCGGCCGTATTGGTCAGGCTGAAGCTGGCCGAGCTAGCGACGCCTGACACCCTGGCGGCCACGGTATAGCTGCCAGCTTGGCCATTGGCGGTCAGGGCTGGGGCGGTAGCGACTCCGCTGGCATTAGTGGTAACGGCGGCCGACCCGCCGAAGGTGGCGCTGGCGCCGCTGGCGGGCGCGGCGAAGGTAACGGTGATGCCACTCAGCAGATTGCCGCTGGCATCCTTCACGGTGGCTTGCAGGGCGGTGGCGAAGGCGGTGTTTACGGTAGCGCTCTGCGGGGTGCCGGCTGTGGCTGTGATGCTCGCCGGGGCGCCGGCAAGATTAGTCAGGCTGAAGCTGGCCGGGGCCGCGACGCCAGACACGCTGGCGGTGACGGTGTAGCTGCCCGCCTGGCTATTGGCGGTGAGTGCGGGCGCGGTGGCTATTCCACTGGCATTGGTGGTCACACTCGCCGATCCGCCGAAAATCACGCTGGCACCTGTGCCGGGGGCAGTGAACGTCACCGTCGCTCCGCTCACCGGATTACCGCTGGCATCTTTGACCGTCGCTACCAACGCCGTAGCGAACGCTGTGTTCACGGTCGCGCTCTGCGGCGTCCCCGCGGTCGCGGAGACGCTGGGTCCGGCGAGTGATAGCGCCGCACCGTTCAATGTCACGTTGCCTCCACCGGAGGTTGCCACCCAGGTGACCGTCAGGGCCTGTCCCGTCGAAGCTGCGTTATAGGTCAAGGAGTAGTTGCGATCATACTGGCCGCTCGCCGGAGTCGTGCTGTCTGCATAGGCTGCCGCCGATCTATCCGACAGAGACGCTGTCAGCGTGCCCCCGCTGAGCCATCCTCCCACATGCACAGTGAGAGTCCGCGAGTTGGTGTCGGCTGGGGCGGTGAACGAAAAGCCGTTATGCAACGAATTGATGTAGATCCCGTTGTGATTCGAACCGCCGGCCGTGGGCGTGCCGTCCGTCCAGCTCAAGGCCCGCGGATCGTTGGAATAGCTTAACACCGAACCCGAACCCACCACCGTGTAATTGGCGATCTGGGGCGTCACTCCGCTTTTGCGATTCAACACTGTGTCCCCCCAATGCACCCAGTCGGCAGTCCCTTCCGAGGTCAAGTTATCCGTCGTGGTCGCGCTGTTGCCCGAGCCGGACAGATTTCCCCCAATCACAACCGCGGTATTGGCGAGACTGAAGCTGGCTGGCGTCGCCACGCCCTCCACGGCCGCCGTGACCGTGTAACTGCCTTGCTGTCCACCGGCGATCAAAGCCGCCGAGGTGGCGATCCCGTTGCTGTCGGTCAGAGTCGTGTCGGCAGTCGAACCGCTGAAGCTCGCACCAGCGCCCCCACTAGGTGCGCTGAAAGTCACCGCGACACCGATGACTGAATTGCCACCGGAATCGAGCACCTTCGCCTGTAGAGCCGCGCGGAACTCCGTGTTGACAATTGTGCTCTGTGGCGTTCCTCCGACGGCCGTGATGCTCCAGCCTGTGGACACCGGGGTACCCTGATATGCCAGAGCGCCGATATCGAATGCGGTGCCTGTCAAGCGCGGATTACCTGCTTGATCCGTGGGTATGGGTGGATTCGCCGTCAATACGGAAACCGGAAGGTGAGCCGCCCCAATGGCTGGAGATCCCCCCTGCAAATTGTAATTGCCCAGCGGAGCATTGACGAAGAGGGGATCGCCCTGAACTGAAGCAGTGTCGAGCCCGAAGGCCTGCCACTGACTGAAGGTCAGGTAACTGAAGCTGCCACCCATTCCGGCTTGCGCAAAAATGGCGACGGTGGGATATAAATTGTACTGCGCCAGGGCAAAATCTTCAGCCACCGAATGAGGATCCCATTGCTTCAGAGCTGTCGAAGGCGTTACGCATATGTTGGCATAATATTGGAACTGCGCTCCTTGACTCGAGGTATCGGAGTAGTCGCTGTCCAGGGTCAGGCAGGAGTAAGACTGTGCCGCCCGGGAATCCAAAACGATCGTGCTGAAGCGCAGCGTGTTTCCGGTGGCGAGCGAGACTGCGGCGGTCTGATACCCGTCGGCTTCCAGATAACTTCCCTCGATCAGCATGTTCTGGAAAGTCGAATTCGCTCCACCCATGCGCAGGGAGCCGTTCGCTCCGCTGATGAGCATTCCATCAACCAGAGTGCTCTGCCCGTACGCTTCCAGGCGGGCGTTTTGAACCAACCCGCCTTTGACGTTAATATCCGCACTCGGATTGTCGGTATTATTTACCGTCAGATTGGCGCCCAGCGAACTCATGTTATCCAAGAGAACCGAGGTTATATTGGAACCGTGAGTAAAGAACGCGTAATAATTTAGAGGGTTCTGGGGATCGACGGGGTGGTCCCAAACGCAATCACGCCATACGGACGTTTGATTGGGCAGGGAAACGGTATTGTCACCGAATGCAACGTACGCCGATACAGCTGGATCGATACTGCTGGCACCTACCCGGGACTGTCCGGGCATCGCCCAGGCAGAGTATAGATTTGTACCGACAAACTGAGTCGAGTTAATCGATGCTATATGGTGTTTGCCAGCGCGATACGCTTCACAGCTATCCACCAGCACATCGGTACTATTCTGAATACGAATTCCATATCCCTGGTTCGCTGCCGCGGTTTCGTCCACCACCAGATTCCGGAACACAAGATGACTCATGTAATTGCTGAATATTGCGTCTTGCCGCACTACTGCCGAGTACACGTATCCATTAGCGCGAGGATCGGAATTTGGGGAACTGATGGTCAGGGTTCTGCCGGTGTATGACCAGGAGTTCACGAGATCGGCTGCATTGCCGGTGGGGCTGGTTAAGAAGAATGTGTGGTTGACCAGAGCGGCCGTCACGGGCGTGGAAATCGAATACGTGTAGAGCCCATTTCCGGCTGGCACGAAAAGAGAGTTTGTCAGAACATTACTGCCCCAGAACTTGGGCTTAGCGCCGGTGCCGTAATCGGCAAAGCTGATGGGATTGCCGGCCGCACCGCTCGATGGAGCGGTCAGGGACTCGTGCCACTCGCCACCTCGCTGAAAAAGAACCGTATCCCCAGGCAGCAGAGCGGCGCTGTTGACTTTGGCAATCGTCTGCCAGGGAGACCCGGGAGAAAGACCGGAATTCGAGTCACTTCCGGATGGACTGACATAATAGGTTCGGCCAGTTCCAAAAACCGGCGGCGGAGTATCGACAACCGTCACGGTCACTTGTTGCGTGGCGGCGGCCGAGCCGGTGCTCGCCGTCAATGTGTAGGTGGTCGTCTCGACCGGTCCGACATACACGGAATTCGTTCCAGTCACGTCTCCAACGCTCTGGTCAATCGTGACAGTCGTTGCATTGGCAACTGACCACCACAGCTTCGTGACTACCCCGGGATTCGTAACCGCCGGAGACGCGGTGAATGAATTGATAATCGGTAACGGCTGGGAGCGCAGCGGGCCGTCGAAGAAATTGCCAAGAGCAAAGAAGATCAGAGCGGCCGAGATACCATGCGGCAGGCGTGCACAATGTCTCCTCGGCCAGGACCAGCGCAACCGGATTGTCGCGTGAACCGCGGCAGTCATATGCCAGATCGATGTGCTTCAGGCTGCGCGTCCCATGCTTATGCGTTCAGGGCAGCGCCTCTCAGTATATATCGGCTTCTGTAGGGCGGCAGACCTCGCAGGTTTTCTGAGATTGACTGATGTGACGTTACTAACGTCGGATTATAGACGGCCGGGAATTGGCTGGCGGAGAGGGGGGGATTCGAACCCCCGGTAGAGGTTTAGGCCCCTACGACGGTTTAGCAAACCGCTGCTTTCGACCACTCAGCCACCTCTCCGGCGTTGTGATGGTCCGTTTCACCAATCGTAGCATAAGGCCCGCGCCGGTAGCGTGCGATTAGCCGATGGCCGGCTGCGGCTGGCGGGGGCGGGTCGGAGTGGATGCCGGGCGGCCCTTCCGGCGCCCCCGCAGCCAGGCCGCCAGGCGGTAGCCGAGCAAGAGCGCGACCACCGCAGCGTAGAACAGCGGCAGACGCACGTCCGATTTCACCAGCCAATAGTAGTGCACCACCGCCAGCGCCGCGGTCGCGTAGATCAATCGGTGCAGCCG
Source organism: Terriglobia bacterium (assembly GCA_963714205.1). Classification (GTDB taxonomy): domain Bacteria; phylum Acidobacteriota; class Terriglobia; order Bryobacterales; family Bryobacteraceae; genus CAVQNQ01. The sequence goes on along the minus strand of CAVQNQ010000007.1, from coordinate 315,073 downwards.
CTGCCAGCGTTTGCCGCCCAGGCGGCGGATCCAGCCGGCTGTCGACGTCACCGCCAGCGGGATCAGCAGCACGAAGGCCGTGAACCCCACCGTGATGAACGGGCGCTTGCCGATGTCCTTGACCATATCGTGCAAGTCGAAAAACTTGTCCAGCCAGATATACGTCAAAAAGTGGAGCGAGCCGTAGAAGAACGCGAACAGCCCGATCATCCGCCGGTAGCGGATCAGCGCGGGAATGCCCAGCAGCTTCCGCAGCGGCGTGATCGCGAGCGTCGCCACAATCAGCCGCAACGTCCAATCGCCCGTGAAATGGGTGATGCGCTCGATGGGGTTGGCCCCCAGTCGGTCGTGCCAGCCCAGCCAGCCCAGCCATGCCAGAGGAGCCAGGCCCAGGCAGAAAACCACTCCTTTGATCCAGCCGCCTTTGCGCATAGATTCAATAATATTTCTTGAGGTCCATCCCGGTGTACAGGCTGGCCACCTGGTCGCCGTAGCCGTTGAACATCAGGGTCGGGCGTTTGCGGAACTCGCCCAGGCGCCGCTCGGTAGCCTGGCTCCAGCGGGGATGATCCACGTTGGGGTTTACATTCGAGTAGAAACCGTATTCGCGCGCGTTGGACTTATTCCAGGTAGTGGGCGGCTGGCTGGTCACCAGGCGGATCTTCACGATGGATTTGATGCTCTTGAACCCGTACTTCCATGGCACCACCAGCCGCACCGGGGCGCCATCCTGCGGCGGCAGCGTTTCGCCGTACATGCCGACGCACAGCAGCGCGAGCGGGTGCATGGCTTCATCCAGCCGCAGTCCCTCCACGTAGGGGAACTCGATCCCCGCTTGCCCCGATGAGAGCATCTTTCCGGGCTGGTAGGCGCTCTCGAAGGCCACGAATTTCGCTTTGGGGGTGGGCTGCGCTAATTTGAGGATGGCACTCAGCGAATACCCCGCCCAGGGCACCACGATGGACCAGGCTTCCACGCAGCGGTGCCGGTAGATGCGCTCCTCGAGCGGCGCCAGCTTCAGGAGGTCTTCAAAGCTGTATTTGCCCGGCTTGGCTACTTCGCCCTCCACCGTCACGGTCCAGGGCGAGGTCTGGAAATTCCGGGCCATTACGGCGGGCTGATCTTTCTGGGTGCCGAACTCGTAGAAGTTGTTGTAGTGCGTCACATCCTCGAACGAATTGGGCTTCTCGGTGGTGCTGAAAGGGCTCTTCGCCAAGCCCGGCAGCTTGGTGGCGGCCAGGGCCCGGCCCGCCCGCATGGCCAGGAATGCTGCCGGGATGCCGGCCAGAAACTTCCTGCGATTCACATAGACGGCCTTTGGCGTGACCTCGGAATAAAGGATCTCCGCCGGCTTTCGGATCAGCATGCCCCCTCCATCTGAAACATTGGACGGCCCAACCTCCGCTCAAGGTGCGGCTATTTGAGATTGATGGTACCCCGGCACCCCGGCGCGCCGCAGCGGCAGGGCACGCGGCCGATCTTGTTCGAGAAGCGGTAATCCACGGTGATCTCCTCGCCCGGCGCGATGGCACGCTTGCTCAAGTAAAGGATATGGCCCCGCATGATGCAGGCGGAGAGGTTGGGCGCGCAACAATGGTTGATGATCTCGGCGCCGCTCCCGCCTACCGCGCCATCCAACGTCCAATAGTCGTCGAGCGTGAACAGATACGTGACCGGACCGTTGCCTCGGCGCTTGGTCTCGCGCCGGCTGATCCGTTCGCCGGTGTACTCGATGACCTTGCGGCGCGGAGGGATGGGTTCGGCGGCGAATACGCCGCGCCCGTGGATGCCTGAGGCGCGAATCGACAGCCGGAAACAAGCGAAGCGCGGATCGATAGAGGGCGACTTGCACAGGGCGCTGGCCATGGCTTGTTCGCATTGTAGCCGAGCGCATGGAATTTGCCAAAAAAACAGAAACAGGGGTCTCCCGGGCAGGCGGGACCGCCCGCCCGGGAGCCGCCACGGCAGCCCCCACTACACCTCTCGCCAGGCTGCCGGTCAATCGTTTTTCTCTCTTGTGACCACTCGATTATAGGCCGCAAATCCGGACCGGCGTATCCGGGAACGTCGGTCCTCGTGCTGCTCAGCACAAATGTCGCTTGGAACTGAATAAATAATTCCAATTCGCCCCATAGAAACTTCGACTTTGGCGCTTGGAAGCGCCTAGTAGAGAATGGGTTAGACGCTTGGTCGCGTCCCGAAAGTCTCCATGAAGATTCTGAAGAGGTTGTGTGTTTTAGCCCTCCTCACGTTGCCGGCTTCCTTGTTTGCGCAGGCCGGCGCGGAGGTGCAGACTCGGATTTCGTCCCTCGAATCGGCCGTGCAATCGGCCCAAAGCGCGGGCGACAATGCCTGGATGTTGGTTAGCGCGGCTCTGGTCCTGATGATGACCGGCCCCGGCCTGGCCCTGTTTTACGGCGGGTTGGTGCGGCGCAAAAACGTGCTCAGCACCATGATGCATAGCTTCATTCTGATGGCGGTAGTTACGGTAATCTGGGCCGTGGTGGGTTACAGCCTGGCGTTCGGCGAATTCTCCCCCGTCGTGGGCGGTTTGCGTTACGCCTTCCTGAACCACGTCGGCGCCGCGCCCAATCCCGATTACGCCCCCACCATTCCCCAGCAGACCTTCATGGTCTACCAGTTGATGTTCGCCATCATCACGCCCGCGCTGATCTCGGGGGCGTTTGCCGAGCGCATGAAATTCAGCGCCATGCTGCTGTTCACCGTTCTCTGGAGCCTCATCGTTTACTTCCCGCTGGCCCACATGGTGTGGGGCAAAGGCGGCCTCCTCAATGCCTTCGCTGGCGGCAGTATCCCGTGTTTCGATTTCGCGGGCGGCACGGTGGTCCACATCAGCTCGGGTGTCTCCGCGCTGATGTGCGCGCTGTACCTGGGCCGGCGCGTAGGCTATCCGGAGGTTCCCATGAAACCGCACAACCTGGTGATCAGCGCCATCGGCGCTTGCCTGCTGTGGGTGGGATGGTTCGGATTCAATGCCGGCAGCGCGCTGGCGGCCTCTCCGCTGGCCACCAGCGCTTTCGTGGCCACCCACTTCGGCGCCGCGGCCGCCACGCTGGGCTGGGTCCTGGCGGAATGGCTGACCAACGGCAAGCCCAGCGTGCTGGGAGGCATCTCGGGATGTGTGGCGGGGCTGGTGGCCATTACGCCGGCTTCCGGATTTGTCCAGCCGTTTCCGGCGCTGCTGATCGGTTTCTGCGCGGGCGTGGTGTGCTTTCTGATGGTGACGCGCGTGAAGGCGAGGTTCGGTTATGATGATGCGCTGGACGCCTTCGGCGTGCACGGCGCCGGCGGAACCGTCGGGGCTCTGCTCACCGGTGTGTTCGCCACCAGCGCTGTCAACCAGGGGCTGAAGGACGCCGCTGGACGCGTCATGCCGCTCGGCCTGGTGGATGGCCGCCCCGGCCAGGTCCTGAATCAGGCTATCGGCTGCGCCATCTCCTGGGTGCTGGCCATCGTGGGATCGCTCGTCATTTTGAAGATCTGCGATCTGGTGGTGGGCCTGCGGGTCACTAAGGAACAGGAAATGGAAGGCCTCGATGTCGCCATGCACGGCGAAGAGGGGTATATATTCGAGGGGTAACCACATGCACCGGCCCCGCCGACCCCGCGGGGCACGAGGATGAGGCGATGAAGAAAATCGAGGCAATAATCCAGCCTTTCAAGCTGGAGGAAGTCAAAGAAGCGCTGAAGGCTCTTGGCATAGACGGCATGACCATCAGCGACGTCCGCGGCCATGGACGACAGAAAGGGCACCGCGAAGTGTATCGCGGCCAGGAATATAACGTGGACCTGCTGCCCAAGGTGAAGCTCGAGCTGGTAGTCCCCTCCGGCCGCGCCGAAGAAGTGCTGCGCGCTCTGGCTTCCGCGGCGCGCACGGGAAAAATCGGCGATGGCAAAATCTTCGTCTTCGACGTGGCCGAAGCCATTCGCATCCGGAACGACGATCGTGGAGAATCGGCCCTATAACGACACCCCAACCCGGGTCAACCAGACGTTTCTGGAGACCGGCGACGCCCTGATTGCGCTCGCCGCCCGCACCGCGCATGTGGACCGCGTGGTCACCGAGGCCGCCTATACGCTGCTGCTGGCGGATTCCGGCGCGCCCTTCGGCCCCGGCACTGCGGTGCTGGCGGTGGGCGGCTACGGCCGCCGCCACCTTTTCCCGCATTCCGATATCGACCTGCTGCTGCTGTTCGAATCCGAGCGCCTGGCGCTCGACGGCAAGAGCCGCATCGCCGCTTTCCTTCAGCACCTCTGGGATTCCGGCCTGCGCGTCAGCCACTCGGTGCGCACCGTCGCCGAGTGCACCGAAGTGCACGAGCAGAACACCGAGTTGAACATCAGCCTGCTGGACCAGCGCTACCTGGCCGGCGACCGGGGTCTCTACGCCGCGCTGGCCGAAAAGCTGCCGCGCTTCCTGGCCTCCAATCGCGATCCGCTCATGCGCAACCTGGCGCGCCTCACGCGCGAGCGCCACGCCAAGTTCGCCGATACCTTCTACCACCTGGAGCCCGACGTCAAGGAAACTCCCGGCAGCCTGCGCGATTTTCAGCTTCTCTGCTGGTTCGAGCAGCTTCGCGGCGCGCCCGATGGCAGCCAGGCGCCCGAGATCCAGGAGGGCTTCAACTTCCTGGCGCGGCTGCGCTGCCATCTGCACTGCCAGGCCGGCCGCGATTCAAACGTGCTGACATTCGACGCCCAGGACGCCCTGGCCGCTTCCGGCGACGCCGCCGGCCTGATGCGCACCTACTACCGCCACGCGCGCGTGATCCACCGCACTGCCCTGCGCTCGCTCGACAGCTTCGAGGCGCAATCCAGCCGCCTGCTCTCCCAGTTCCGCGACTGGCGCTCGCGGCTTTCCAATTCCGAATTCAGCGTGCACCGCGAGCGGGCCCACTTCCGCTCCCCGCACCTCATGGACGCCGAACCCGAGTTAGTGCTGCGCCTGTTCGAGTTCGTGGGGCGCCACGGTATCCGTCTCTCCTTCGAGGCCGAACAGCAGATCGCCGCGCGCCTGGGCCGGCTGCGCGAGCATTTTTCCACCGCGCGGCCGTTGTGGCCCGCGCTGAACGCGATTCTCTCGCTGCCCCACACGCCCCTGGCCGTGCGCGCCATGCACGATTCCGGCGTCTTGATGGCCTTGTTCCCGGAGCTGGAAGCCATCGAGTTCCTGGTGATCCGCGATTTCTTCCACCGCTACACGGTGGACGAGCACACCCTGGTGGCCATCCGGAATTTGTGTGCCGTCGAGGGCGCGTACGCCGAACTGCTGGCCGAGGTGACCTGGCCCAGCGTGCTGCTGTTCGCCACGCTGTTCCACGATTCCGGCAAGGGCTATCCCGAGGAAGGCCACGTGGACGCCTCTCTCAGGCTGGCCGATACAGCCATGCGCCGCATCCAGATGCCCGCCGCGGATCGCGAAACCGTCTTCTTCCTGATCCGCTGTCACCTGGACCTCTCGGCCGCCATGCAGTCGCGCGATGTCTTCGATCCCCAGACGGTCCGCTCCATGGCCGCGCAGGTGGAAACCGTGGAGCGCCTCAAGGCTCTCACCCTGCTGACCTACGCCGATATCAGCGCTGTCAACCCTTCGGTGATGACGCCCTGGCGCGCCGAGCAACTCTGGCAGTTCTACCTGATGGTTTACAACGAGCTGACGCGTGAGTTGGAGACCGACCGCATCGAGGCTCTGCCCGCCGGGCCGCCCGAACGCGTGGAGTTCCTCCAGGGCTTCCCCATGCGCTACCTGCGCACCCGCACGGAGGAGGAGATCGACGGGCACATGGCGCTGGAACAACGCAGCCGGGCCCGCGGTTTCGCCGTGGATGTCCGCCAAATGGGTTCGGTCTGGCAAGTGACCCTGGTGGCCGGCGACCGCTCCGGCCTGTTTGCCGCGGTGGCCGGAACGCTTTCCAGCTTCGGGCTGAACATCCTGCGCGCCGAGGCCTTCGCCAACCGCCGCGGCATGGTGCTGGACAGTTTCACGTTCGCCGATCCTCTGCGCAACCTGGAGCTGAATCCCAGCGAGGTGGATCGCCTGCGTTCCACGCTGGAGCGCGTGCTGGCTGGCAAGGCCGATGTGAAGTCGCTGCTGCGCAACCGTCCCAAGCCGGTCCCGCCCAGCCGCAAGGCGCGCATCGCGGCGGCCGTCTCGTTCAACTCGGAGGCCAGCGCCTCCGCCACCCTGATCGAAATCGTGGCCGAGGACCGCCCCGGCCTGCTCTACGACATGGCTTCGGCGATCTCCTCGAATGGAGGCAATATCGAGGTGGTGCTCATCGATACCCAGGCTCACAAGGCCATCGATGTCTTCTACGTGACGGCTGCCGGCCACAAGCTCGATCCCCAGAAGCAGCAGATTATCGGCGAGGCGCTGCGCAAGGCCTGCCAGCCGGCCTGAGACCGAACCTCCTCCCGGAAACGCGCAACCCGTCCGATAAGAATTGGGACGCGGTATGCCGCTGGTTCTCAATCGCTGAGGTCAGTTCAGTTTATGGTCGCAATTATCGGAATTCTGGTGGTCTTCGGCGCCGTGGCGGCCGGGTACCTTATGGAGAAGGGCAACATCCTCGTTCTTCTGCAACCGGCCGAGCTGATCATCATTCTGGGCGCGGCCATCGGCACCGTGCTGATCTCCAACCCACCCTATATCCTCAAACAGATCCTGGTGGGCATCGCCGGCGCTTTCGGCGGATCCAGGTACAACAGCAACTGTTACCTGGATTCCCTGAAGATGATGTACGATCTGTTCACGCGGGCCCGCAAGGACGGTCTGCCGACGCTGGAAGCGGACGTCGAGGAGCCGGCCAAGAGTAAGATCCTGGCGGCCCATCCGGCCTTTCTCAAGGACCGTCACGCCTGCGCCTTCGTCTGCGACACGCTCCGCGCGGTGACCAGTGGCACGATAGAGCCGTTCGATCTGGACCAGATGATGGAATCGGACATGGATGTCCACCATCAAAGCGCCCGCGCGCCGGTGGCGTCCCTGACCACCATGGCCGATTCGCTCCCGGGGCTCGGCATTGTGGCCGCGGTTCTCGGCGTGGTCATCACCATGGGCGCGCTGGGAGGGCCGCCCGAGGAGATCGGCCATAAGGTGGCGGCGGCCCTGGTCGGCACTTTTCTCGGCATCCTGCTGTGCTACGGCCTGGTCGGACCGCTAGCCAGCAGCATGGACAAGCGCGCCGACGACGAGCACGCCTTCTATAACGTCCTGCGCGTCACCATCACGGCATTCGTCAAGGGCGTCCCGCCGATTCTGGCCGTGGAAGTGGGCCGGCGCTCGGTTCCCGGCCATGTCCGCCCTTCCTTCAAGGACCTCGAGTTGGTCTGCCGCAACCGGGGCGCCGGGCCTCAGGCGGCCGCGGCATAAACGGCGCGAGATTATGGCGGAGCAGCGTCCCATAGTCATCGTCAGGCGCAACGGAGATCACAGCGGCCACCACGGCGGAGCGTGGAAAGTGGCCTACGCGGATTTTGTGACCGCCATGATGGCGCTGTTCATCGTGCTCTGGCTGCTGAACAGCAGCAAGCAGATCCGCGAGGCCGTAGGCGGCTATTTCAAGGATCCCACGGGAACTTCCAAGCTGGTCGGCAGCGGCCTGACCGGCTCGGGCGACAGCTTCACCCTGACCAAGGACAACATGGATAAGCTCAAGGAGGAGCTGGAGAAATCCATCCAGGATTTAAGTGCCTTCGATAAGTTCAAAAACCAAATCGAAATGACCGTTACCGAGGAGGGCCTGCGGATCGAGATGATGGAGTCCCAGGTGGGCACCTTCTTCCCCAGCGGCGTCTCCGAGCCTAACGATAGCGGCCGCGAGCTGCTGGTCAGACTTGCCGAGGAACTGGCCAAGATTCCCAACAAGCTCTCCATCGAAGGCCACACCGATGCCAAGCCGTTTGCGCGCGGCGGCGATTACGGGAACTGGGAGCTCTCCTCGGACCGCGCCAACGCCGCTCGCCGGCTCATGCAGAAGAGCGGGTTGCGAGCCGACCAGGTGACCCAGGTGCGCGGCTTCGCCGACCAGCACCTGCGCAACAACAAAGACCCCGAGGACCCCGCCAATCGACGGATCTCGCTGATCGTGCAGAGGCTACCGAGAACGGCAGCGGAAGCGCCCGCAGGCGCGGCGAAGCCGGCGGCTGAAAAGGCCCCGCCGGCGCACGGCGGAGAGTAAGACTCCAGAGGCAGACTGCACGGAAGGGGTTTTCTGGCGCGCCCGGAGGGACTCGAACCCCCGGCCTACTGGTTCGAAGCCAGCCGCTCTATCCAACTGAGCTACGGGCGCGCACGGGCCTGAACAATCACCAGAGTACTACACGGCGCGGCCGGTCCGGTCCCCAAGCGCATCCGCCGCCGCGCTCCGCGGTCACCGGGGAATCGATCGCCGCGGCGAAATAACCCGCTTTTTTTCCTGGAAACCGGGGCCGATCGGGCCGATATGAGGATAGAGGAGCCTCTTCGTGGTTGTTTCTACGCCTACTCGTTCGTCCGCCGAAATCAGCGCCCAGGCCGACCGGCACGCCGCTGTGTATGTGCGCCTCTCCAAGCTGCCGCCTTTCCGCCCCGCCGCACTGAAACTGCTCAACATATCGGTGGAGAGCGGCTCGGCTATGCGGGATTTCGAGGAGATCTTCAAGTCCGATCCGGCCCTCAGCGCCGACCTCCTGCTGGTGGCCAACTCGCTCCAATTCGGGCCGCGGGCGCGCGTCGAGACCATCCGGCACGCGATCACCTACCTGGGGCTCGAGCGGGTCCGCTCCCTGGGATGCACCATCGGGTTTTCGTTTTTTGTTCGCAACCTGCCGCGTTCCGACTACCTCCGCGCGGTCTGGGCGCATAGCCTGGCCACCGCCGTGATCGCCGAAGCGACCGAATCGCCGGAGCGATCGCAATCTCTGTATACCGCCGGTCTCCTGCACGATCTCGGACGCCTGGCTCTCTCGCGAAGCGCCGGACCGCCGTACGACGAAGCTCTCTCGAAGGAGTTCGCCGATATCGCGGAGGCTAACGCGTTCGAGAAAGATCAATTCGGCCTCACCCACTGCGATGCCGGGGCCATGGTCGCCGCGAAGTGGTGCTTCCCCGTAAATTTGCTGACTTCCATCACCCTCCACCACGAGCCGGTCGGGGGCCGGCCGGGCGATTCGTTGAACCAGGTCCGCATGGCCTGCCGTATGGCCGATTGGCTGGGCTTCCCCGAGATCGCCAGGCGCGATCTCGAGCCTTCCGAGGCGCTATCATGGCGCACGGAGCCGGAGGAGCTCCGCAAGCGCATTCTGAGGCGCGTGGAGGCGTTCGGCTGAACGGTCAGCGCGCCATCCTGGCGGCGTAGTACAATCAGGGTTCCGCTGGCGTCCCGGCTTTTCGGAAACGTCGCCGTTAGTTTATCGATCGAGACCGATGTGCAGTCTTGTCCGCCGCATTCTCTATGGAAGCGAATCGTGCCTGCGTTCTGCGTTTTCCTGATGATCGCCGGGACTCAGTGCCGGGCGGAAGACCGCAGCGCGGATGATACGGCATCTCCGGCGGCTCCGTCCCCGTCCCCGGTTCCAGCCGTCGCGGAACCGAAGCCGGTTGACACGCCCCCGGCTGGCACACCTTTCCTGAAACGGCTTTTCAGCCTCGAGGCGCTGGGGGCCACCGTGCCCAGTGCGATCGTGGAGCAGGTGCACGACTGGCCCGATGAATGGGGCAAGAAACGCTTGGGATTCGAGAAGCGCACCGGCTCTCTCTACGCGCAGTTCGTGGTGGGCATTCTGATCGCAGACGGCGTCAAGGCCATACATCCCGAGGATACGCGCTACCGGCGCTCGGGCCAGGGGAATTTTTTCCAGCGCACCGCGCGCGTGATCGCCGGCACCATGGCGGCGCGCAAGCCCGATGGCGGCTGGACCCCGGCCTGGTCGCTGGTGGCCAACGATTATGGAAGCTGGGCCCTCGCGACGTTATGGAGCCCGCGGGACTTGCGCAACGCCAGGTCCATCTTCGTATGGGGCAGCGCGGGACTGGCCACCGCTCCCGTGACCAACTTCGTGAGAGAGTTCTGGCCGGACGTGCGCGGCGTCTTCCGCAAGAAAACGGCCGGCGCGCCTACCGCTCCCTGATGCGCAGATCCGCCCGCGCCGGCCTGCGCTATCGTGGAAGTTGACCGGAATTTATAAGGCCGTCATTTTCGATCTCGGCAAGGTTCTGATTCATTTCGATTTCAAGCGGGGATACCAGGCCCTCGAGGGAATCTGCCCCTATTCCACCCCCGAGATTCGCCAGCGGATCGGCTCTTCGGGCCTGGTCGAGCGCTTCGAAACGGGCCTCGTCGAGCCGCGCGATTTCGTCGCGCAGCTCTCGCGCATCCTCGATCTGAACGTGGATTACGATGGCTTCTGCGCCATCTGGAACTCCATCTTCACCGATCCGCTCATTCCCGAAGCCATGCTGGAGGGCCTTGCGGCGCGCTACCGCCTGCTGCTTCTCTCCAACACCAACGCCATTCACTTCGAGGGAATCCGCCGCAACTACCCCCTGCTGCGCTATTTTCACGCCCTGATTCTGTCGTACGAAGTGAAGGCCATGAAGCCGCAGGCGGCTATTTTCGAAAGGGCCGTGGAACTGGCCGGCTGCCAGCCCCAGGAATGCTTCTATACGGACGATATAGCCGCGTATGTGGAAGCCGCGCGCAGGCTGGGCATCGACGCCGTCGAGTTTCATTCGGCCGCGCAGATCCAGCGGGAACTCGCGGCGCGCGGCATCCGCTGGCGCGACGCATAAAAAAACCGGGCGCCCTTCGAGGACGCCCGGCTGAGGAGCCTTACCATCGGCCCGGAGGTGGCGGATGGCAAGAGTGGAGGAGATCGTCAGGCCAGCAATCCGCCGTGTCCCAGGCAAGCCACTTCCCAGCCGGTGACGTGATAGCGCGCCAGCAGCGGCGGCAGCACCAGGTCCACCACGTTGGGCTTGGCCGAGCGGAAACAGCCCGGCGCGGAGATCATCGGCACATCGTCCTTATATGCCAATAGCAGCAGGTTGCCCGGCTCCACGGGCGCCAGGAAGCGCTCCACCATCGAACCTATCTTCAGCATGGCTTGGCCGATCACATCCTCGGGTCCAGCCGGCGCGGTAGTGGAGGCCACCAGAATGACGCACGGCTTGGAGCGCAGCAGGTGCTGCAGGCAGCGAGCCACCGAGTTCTCGTCCTCGATGCAGGAGAGCACGAAGTTGACGTTGACGCCGAAGCGCTCCAGGCGCTGCCGCATGATGTTCTCGAAAAGCTGGCGGGCGCGCTCGCCGCTGATCGGGTCAGTGTATAGCACGCCCACGCTGGGCGTGCGCACCGGGCGCGCCTGCAGGATCGGGCCCGCGCTCTTTCAAAATGCCGGTGACGGCATCGAGCTGGTCTTTGGAAACCGCGAACGGCGCGCTCTTGACCGTGGCGATGCGCTGGCCGGCCACCGCGTAGCTGAAATTCAGGGCCGTCGCGATCACCACGCTGGCGGTGCAGTTGATCTGCTTCAGCAACTCGTCATCCACCAGCACGCAGCAGTTTTCGGTAGCCAGCAGGTTGGCCCGCCCGCCCGCCGCCAGGCGGATTTCGAAACTGCCGCATCCCATCTCGCTGGCGACCGCGCAAACCGCATCGTCCTCGCCAATCTCACCGTCTTCCAGTTCCGTGACCCAGATGGACTCCATGCCTTCGGATTCCAGCACGCGGACGTCTTCGTCGCTGATCACATGGCCCTTCGCCAGCAACTTTTTCCCACCCGGCCGGAAAACGGTGCAACACAGGACCCGACCGGTTGAAGCTTTCACGTCAACCGTTTGCGCTCTCATGTCTGCCTCACAAGAAGTAGGATCGTGGTATCCAAAGAAAGAATTTGAGACTATTGGACCCCTAAAGAGCGATTCTAATTCGTATCAAGATTGAAACGTTGAATTTTTCTTCGGATCTTTTGCGGGGAAAACCTGAGAACCCTACTTTGGGGGTATTTGCGGAGCTAAACTAACGGGATTGCTTGGCGGCCGGGATCTGAATGAACTGATCGTCGGGCGAGACCGTCCTCCGCAGCCAGGGCCCTAATTCGGTTGGGCGATTTTCCGAGCGGAGCACGCGGATGACCGCAACCTCGTCGCAGGCCTGAAACTTCGGGCAACGTACGCAATCTTTCCAAGCCTTGAGGGGCAGCGCACCCCGCTCCACCTCGTGGAAACCCGCCTTGTTGAAAAATACAACAACATACGTGAAGGCAAATACGGCGTCCAATTCGTAGGTCCGGGCTTCCTCGACCAAAGCCTCGACGAGTTGCCGGCCCACGCCCTGCGTCTTGGCCTGCTCATCCACAGCCAGCGAGCGGATTTCGCCCAGCGTGGGAGTGTAGAAGTGCAAGGCGCCGCATCCCACCAGTCTCCGCGCCCGCGTGACCACCGTGAAATCGCGTATGGCCTCCGAAAGCTCAAACTCGGTGCGCGGCAGCATTTGGCCCTTGGCGGCGTAGCCGTTGATGAGTTCGAGGATGGGCGGGATATCGTGCATTACGGCTTTTCGCGCGTGGAGCGAAGGCGGCGCTTCAACGCACTCGATGAACGCGTCGGCCTGGAGCGAGCTGATCATGCGGCGTGAACCTCCTGAAGAACCAGGCGACTGCCGATAGCTTCTCCAGCGAGGATGCGCGGCAAAATATCGGGAGCGGCGCCGGGCGCGATCAGCACCTGGGAAATGCCGCGGCCGAGCGCCGCGAGAGCCGATTCCAGCTTGGCCCGCATCCCGCCGGTGGCGACCGCACCATCGATGAGGCCCTGGCTTTCGGACGCGGTCAACACGGCGCGGACTTGGCCCGCGGCATCCAGGACGCCGGCGACGTCGGTGAGGAAGATCAGGCGCTCGGCCGCGAACGCGGTCGCGCAGGCCACGGCCATCTGGTCGGCGTTGATGTTATAGATGCGGCCTTGGCGGTCGCCCGCCACGCAGGCCACCACAGGCACAAAGCCGTTGGTGGTAAGGAGGTCGAGAAGCGCAGGGTTAGCGCGGGTCACCCGGCCAACCGCGCCGAGCGCCGGGTCCATTTGCTCGGCCTCCACCAGAAAGGAGTCGATGCCCGAAAGGCCCACAGCCGGCGCTCCACTGGCATTCAGGGCGGCCACCAGTTCGTGGTTGACGCTGCCGGCGAACACTTTGAGAAGCGCATCGACAACCGCCGGGCCGGTGACCCGAAGGCCGTTGACAAATTGGCTCTCGACGCCGCGTTCGGCCAGAAATCGGGTCATCTGCTTGCCGCCGCCGTGCACCACGACAATCCGGGCGCCGTCCAGGCGCGCCGCGGCGATCTGCGCGGCCAGGCGCGCGCGGGAATCGGGTGCGTCCAGAAGCGTGCCGCCCAGTTTGACGAGCAGCTTCACCGCAGGGCCTCCGTCTCGGGGAAGCCCAGCATCAGGTTCATGTTTTGTATCGCCTGGCCGGCCGCTCCCTTCACGAGGTTATCGATGGCCGCCACCACCACGGCCCGGCCGCTGGCGGCATCCAGGGTCACGCCGATATCGCAAAAATTGGTATGGGCCACCGCGCGCAGGTCGGGGTTATGGCCGGGATTGTAGAGGCGGATGAAGGGTTCGCCGGCGTATCTTTTCTCGTAGATGGCCAGCAGCTCTTGAGCGCTGGCCAGGCCGGCAGCACGGAAATAGATGGTTTCCAGGATGCCGCGATCGACAGGCAGAAGCTGGGCGGCGAAGCTGAACTCGCGCTCCTCGAGACCGGAGATCACGAGGACTTCGGGAACATGGCGGTGCTTCAGGATGGAGTAAGCCGAGAGATTCTCCGTGACCTCGCAGAAGCTGGTCTTCAGCGTGGGCTTGCGGCCGGCTCCGCTCGCGCCGGATTTGGCATCGCATACGATTCCGGCGGAGCGGTCGATGGCGGCGGCTTCGAGGAGCGGACGGAGCGCCAGATTCGCGGCCGTCGGATAGCAGCCGGGGTTGGCGACCAGGCGGGCGCCGGGAATGGCGGCGCGGCAGAACTCCGGCAGCCCGTAGACAGCCTCGGCCAGTAGTTCGGGCTGGGTGTGCGGTTCTTTATACCAGGCGGTGTAGTTTTCCGGAGTGCGCAGCCGGAAGGCGCCGGAAAGATCCACCACGCGCGCGCCGGCCGCTAGCATGGCCGGCGCCAGCTCCATCGAAACCTCCGGCGGAGTGGCCAGGAAGATCAGGGCAAGTCCTTCCGATCTAACGGCTTCGGCCTTACAAGGCAGGCGCCGGGGGCCGGCCGGATGGCGCAGGGGAGAGCGGGTTCCATCGTCTTCGCGGTGTTCGAGCAGCACCGCCTCAACCCCTCCGTGGCGGGAGAGCATTTTGACGAGTTCGGCCCCGCTGTAGCCGCGGTAGCCCACAATACCAACCGGGAGGTTCATGGATTTTTATGCAGCCCTATGAATAAGTATACCACCGGATTGGGCGGCCCGCTAAGCCGCTCGCTGGTCCGACGGCAGGTGCCTAATGGCTGCCGACATCGGCCGGGTATTCCCAGATCGAGTCGCCGCCGAGGTCGCAGGCGTGATCCGGCGCGCGCACGATCACCATCAGTTCACCGGCGTCCAGCCAGTTCAGCTCGCACTGGGGACAATCGTCGATCACTATGTTTCCGGGGCCGGCGTAGTAGTGAGTATCCATAGTGCGGTGGCACTGGGGACACTGAATGCGCCGCTGCAGCTCCTTGGGATCGGGTGGATGCGAGGTCGCCGAGGCGTTCGTTCGATTCTCCCGGAGGTCCCGCAAGATCAGGACAAAGGCCGGCGCGGAAATCAGGCTGCCGCGGCAGCGGGTGCAATAGAGAATCCGGTGCGCATCGAGAATGGCAGGCGCCAGCGGCACTGCGCAAACCGGGCAGGAAAACTCCGACGGGTTGTCCAGAACGCGGATACCGTCCTCATTCTTCTCCGGAAAGTACACGCTCTTGCAGTAGTCGCAAACCAGACCCTCGTGGCCATCCTGTAGGCGCATCGGGGCGCCGCAATTCGGGCAGTTCATCGCCGCTACTCCTGGGAGGCCTGGGGCTTTCCGCATTCCGGGCAGAACTTCGCCGCGCGGGGAATCTCCCGCCCGCACTCCCGGCAGAACTTGGCGGTGGCACCCGGCGCAGCGGCGGGCGCGGCTGGATGGGGCAGCGCCCCGGCGGCATTCATCATCGTCTGCGCCATCGATATGCCAGCGCCAATCCCTACGCCAGCGCCGGCCGAGCCGCCCGTATTGGCGGCGGCGGTCTCCAGCGATTGGGCGGCTTCGAATTGCGTGTAGCGGCCCAGGTCGCCGGCTAGGTTAGCGCCGATCCGCCGGTCCAGCACCTTCTGCAGTTCGTCGGGAAGCGACAGGCTCTCGATCACCAGGGCATCGAGCTTCAGCCCAAGCGCGGTAAAGGAGGGCCGCACCGCCGCCGCCACTTTTTGGGCGAGGTCCGCCTGGTGGGCCGCCATATCCAGGAACGCCACTTCGGAAGGAGCCACCACCTCGGTGAGGCGCGCTACGACCAGGTTGCGGAGCTGACCTTCGATATCCTCCACGCGGTAGAGCTCGCGCGTGCCGCTTACGTTGGTGAAGAAGGCCCGCGGATCGGCGATGCGGTAAGAGTAAATGCCGTACGCCCGCAGTCGCACAGCCCCAAACTCTTTTTCCCGGATCGTAATCGGCGTGGCGGTTCCCCATCGCTGATCGATCTGGAATCGGGTCGAGAAGAAATACACGTCCGATTTGAAGGGAGATTCGAAGTCCTTGTCCCAATTGTTGAGATCGGTCATCAGCGGCAGATTGTGCGTGTTGAGGGTGTACAGTCCGGGCCCGAAGACGTCGGCGATCTTCCCTTCGTTGACGAATGCCGCCATCTGGGATTCGCGAACGGTGAGCCGCGCGCCATTCCGAATCTCCATGTCGGCGATGGGATACCGGCAGGCGAGGATGCCCTCGTCGGGCTCGTTCCATTGGATGACCTCGACGAACTGCTTCTGTACAAAGCGTGCGAACGACATGATGGCTCCGTCCGGCACACGGGCTCACCGGTGCCTTCCCTGATATTGGCGTAATTGGGACGACAGGGGAAGGTTGCGAAAGGCCAGCAGCGGGCCCCTAACTTCCAGCCAATCTGTCCTCGGGTGAGGGCCTCCGCGGGCAGTGCGAAAGCGGGGCTAACGCATCAGCAGCAGTTCCGGCGAAGGATCGCCGAAATGGACATGCAGCTTGCCGGCCACCGGGTGCACCCAGATCCCATCGCCTTCCCGCGGAAGCGGGATATCGGCCGGGCCGTCCACGACCACGAACTGGTCGTCCTCGGCGCCCTCGCCCAGCTTGCCGATGTGGATGTGCATGTGGCACTGGGAGCGCTCTCCCACGTCGTTGACAGCCAGGCCCCATTTCTCGCCCCACAGCTCGTGCGCCTTGGCGATGGCGAAGGTCCAGTAGGCGGTGCGCTGCGCGGCCGTCATGCCGCTCAGTTCCTGGGGATTATGGCCATGGTAACGGGGCAGGGCCAGCCAGCGGTTGGGCTTGGTCGGATTGGCGTCGCGGATCGCGAAGTATGCAACATCGGGAGGCTGCTCTTCGGCGGCCCGGCACAGCCCGCATTCGCGGCTCTCCATGGTCTCGGGCCGCGCCACATCGCAGTCGCATCTGCCCACCTGCGCGCGGACGAGCGGCAGCAGCAACGCCATTGCCAGCAGGCCGAGCATTCGAAGATGGCGCATCTCCCTCGATTATACCGGCCTGGGGCGCTACCGGGGCTCGATGGCGCACGGCAGATCCTTCTGAAACAGGCACAGGTTCTCGGACTTCCAGCGCATGGCCGCGTAGATGCGGGTGCGCCCGCTGGGGTGGTCGAAAAACACGAACTCCTCGAGCGGCCCTGGGTCAAGCTTGCGGTACTCTCCCAGCAGCAGGTCCACCTCGGCTTCGCCATCCGGCTGGCGGGCCGCGTTCAGGCCGTAGATATCGGCTGCGTACTCCTGCGTCCGGCTGAAGGTGTTGCCGAGCGGCGTGAAGAGGAAGCTGAGTGTGGAGAGAATGATGACGGCCAGCGGCAGCACGGCCACATCGCCGACCCCGCGAATCCCCCAGCGCACTCCCCAGCGCTTCAGCGAGGCCTCCAGCGACCATCGCAGCAGGGCAAACAGGACTGCGAAGACCACCGCGGAGATGAGGATATCCATCTCCACGTGATGCATCACATAGTGGCCCATCTCGTGGCCCATCACCGACAGGACACCTTCCGGGGAACAGCGCCGCAGCAGGTTGTCGTTCAGCGTGATGCGCTCCGTGCCCGCGAGACCGCTGACATTGGCGCTCACCCGGTTGCTCTGGCGGGAGGCATCGATCTGGTAGACGTCGCGCGCCGGAATGCCGCTGGCGTGAGCCAGGCTTAGAATTTCCGAGCGGATGGGCGAATCCGCCAGCAGCTTGGGGGTATTGAACAGCGGAACGATGAAGACCGGCGCGATCGCCACCGTGAAGGCGTCGAACGCTATGGCCACCACCGTTCCCCAGATATGCCATGTGCGCGGCAGGCGCCGCACCACCGCAAACAGCGCGGCCACCGCGAGACCCGCCAGCACGAGACTCACGGCGAAGCCGACCGCCTGGTCGCGGAGCCACGCGCCGAACGTCTGATTCGAGAGTCCGTACCGGTGCTCACGGAAGAAGCCCTCATACACCGCCAGCGGAAACAGGATCACCGCAGTGACCACCGCGAACTGCGCCCAATAGAGAAGCGTCTGGAGGAATCCGGATCGCGTGGCGCGCTCCGCCAGGTCGCGCATGCGCGCCGAAACCCGGGTCGGGAGCAGAATCGCGCAAACCGCCACTCCCGCCAGAAAGTCCCACAGGGTCAGCCAATAGGTGCCCTCGAAATAGGCATCCGAGCGGGTCCGGAAGGCAGGCGGAAGCGAAGCCAGCCAGGCGTCCGTGGCGGCCTTGGCGTCGAAGTGCGCGGTAGCCTGCGCGGCGGCAGGCACATTGGGGTGTTGTGGAGCCTGCGCGGAAACCAGCGCGGCCAGCAGGAGCAGAAGCGGGAGCAATCGCGGCATGTTCAATACACCACTGGATTATCTTACGCCGCGCGTGCCCGGCTGGTTCAAACGTTCTGCGAGAAAGCTTGCCTCAGCCTCTCCCAGGTGATTTCCAGGTCCTCGGGCAGTACACGCGTTTCGGCCACCACGGTCATGAAGTTGGTGTCGCCGGTCCAGCGGGGCAGCGCGTGCAGATGCACGTGGCCGGCGATTCCCGCCCCGGCGCTGCGGCCCAGGTTTATCCCCAGATTGAGACCTTCCGGCCGGTAGACCGCGCGCAGATGCCGCTCGGCCGCGCGCGCCAGGCGGATCATTTCCACTAGCGCCTCGTCGGGCATCTCTTCGAGAGTGGCAACATGCGCGTACGGCACAACCATGATGTGGCCCGAGGTGTACGGGTAGCGGTTGAGGATCACGAAATTGCATTTCCCGCGATGCACCACCAGGGCGGCTTTATCGTCGGACGACTGAGCGGCCGCGCAGAACACGCAAGCGGCATCTTCCCCCGTGTGGCTGATATATTCATAACGCCAGGGGGTCCAGAGGTAATCCATGCCGTCCCCGGACCGGTCTATTGGGGGTTGGGAACCTGCTCGGGGGCGGGCGTGCCCGTCACCGAGTTGTTGACCACATCCTTCAGTTCCTTGCTGGGCTTGAAATAGGGGATTTTTTTGGCGGGCACCTCGACTCGTGCGCCCGTCTTGGGATTGCGGCCGATCCGGGGTTGTCTCTGACGCGTGCGGAAACTGCCGAAGCCGCGGATCTCAATCTTGTCGCCCGTGCGCAGGGAACGAACGATGCTGTCGAAAATCGCCTCTACGATGACCTCGGATTCTTTCCGGGTCATCTCCACCACTCGGGAGACCTCTTCAATCAGATCGGCCTTAGTCATCGTATTCTCCTGGGTGTCAATCGGTTACGAAACCGCAGTATCGCGTGATTCGAGGCATTTTGCAAGCTACTCGGTATTACGGACCTTCAGGCTCATGGCCTCTTCGATGGTTGTGGTGGCCGCGTCGGCCTGACGCTGATAGTCTTCCAGGCGCGTCTTCTCGCTGTCCGCCGATACCGCGCGCAGGCTCAGGCCGATCTTTTTCTCGGCCTCGCTCATCTTGATGATCTTGAAATCGCGCTCCTGTCCCGCGCGCAGCGGTGGCTCCTCGGCGCTCCGGCGGCCCGCATAGCCCGGCACTTCCGAGAAATGGCACAACCCTTCCACACCCTCGGCGAGTTCCACAAACGCCCCGAAGCTGGCCAGCCGGCAGACTTTGCCATGCACCGTGTCGCCCACCTGGTGGGCCTGGAAATAGCTCTCCCAGGCGTCTGGCTGAAGCTGTTTGACGCCCAGCGATAGCCGGTGCGCCGAGGAATCGATGTTCAGAATCACGGCCTGCACGATCTGGCCCTTCTTCAGGATCTCAGAGGGATGCTTCACGCGCTTGGTCCACGAGAGGTCCGAGACGTGCACCAGGCCGTCGATGCCCTCTTCGATTTCGATGAAGGCTCCGAAATCGGTCATGTTGCGCACGCGCCCTTCCACCACCGATCCCACGCTGTAGCGCGCGTCGATGGTGGTCCAGGGATTCGGTTCGAGCTGCTTCAGCCCGAGCGAGATGCGCCGCTCCTTGGGATGCACCTCCAGGACCACGGCCTCCACCTGATCGCCCGGCTTGACCACCTTGGAAGGATGCTTCATGCGCCGCGACCAAGTCATCTCGCTGATGTGAATCAGCCCCTCGACCCCCGCCTCCAGTTCCACGAAGGCTCCATAATCGGTCACGTTGACAACCCGCCCGATTACGCGCGCGTTCACGGGGAAGCGTTCGTTCACGGTTTCCCAGGGGTCCGGCTCGATCTGTTTCATCCCCAGGGAGACGCGCTCCTTGTTGCGGTCGAATTTGAGAATCTTGACCGTGACCGTCTCGCCCACGTGCAGCACTTCGGAAGGATGCGACACCCGCCCATACGACATGTCGGTTACGTGCAGCAGGCCATCGATGCCGCCCAGGTCGATGAAGGCGCCGTAATCGGTCAGGTTCTTCACCACGCCCGTGACCACCGCGCCTTCCGTGAGATGTTCCAGCGTGGCGCCCTTGCGCGCGCGGACCTCGTCCTCCACCGCCATCTTGCGCGAAACCACCACGTTCCCGCGGCGGCGGTTGAGCTTGATAACCTTGACGGGAATGTCCTGTCCGACCAGGCTGTCCAGGTTGTGCACGGGGCGCGGATCGGCCTGCGAGCCGGGCATGAATGCCTTGATCCCAACGTCCACCGCCAGCCCGCCTTTGACCCGCCCCAGCACGCGTCCGGAAACGATGAGCTGTTCCTCGTAGGCCTTGTCCAGGTTGTCCCAGATGCGCAGGCGCGCGGCCCGCGTATGCGAAAGCAGGACGTAGCCCTCCGGCTGCTCGCCGTGATCGATCATCACATCGACCACGTCGCCGGGCTTCACGCTCACTTCGCCTGCGGGCGATTGAAACTGCTCGATGGGGACCAGACCTTCCGACTTGTAGCCGAAGTCGATGATGACGTCTTTAGCGGTGACGCTGAGGACCGTGCCTTGCAGCACCTCGTCGGCGGCGGGTGGAGCGAAATGCGAGTAATCCTCGAGAAGATCCTCGTAGTTCTCAGGGACCGATTGGTCCACTTGCCCCTTGTCCTGGTCCGCGGCCATCACGCCTCCACCGTTTTACTGATCGGCCGATGGTCGCCGGAAACACTGGCCGGGCAGGCTCCGTCCTGCCGAGCCTCGTCGTTGTTTCGGACCATGGTCTCAATTTCAGCCAAAGCACTGAGAGATCAGTATGTTAGCAACTATACGCCGGTTCCGCGCGGGTTGTCAACGGCCCCCGCCGTGCAAACTGGTGAAACTGGGGCGGGGTTAAACGGCTTTGAGGGGGCCGATACGTTAAATCGTGGCGGTTACTCCCCGGAGGCGCCGATCCGCTGCATGACGGACATTACCTTCGGGGCGTATTCGGCCAGGGGATTGTAGGTGGCCAGAAGTGCGTTCAAGCTCTTGTCCCGGTACAGCCGCGAGTAGGACAGGCGATACGCCACAACGAAGATGCTCTGGATGGGGGTAGCAAAGTGCGCGCGGCCGGAATCCCAGCCGAAAAGATTGTTATGCGGAGCGCTTCTTCCGCAGCTTGTTTCGACGTAGGAGATGCTCGGCAAGAGCCGCCAGTCCAGACTGTAATCGTCGGCGGCCTGCAGGAACTCGCGCGAATAGGTAATCACCGGACACTCGAACTTCTCAAAGAAGCTATGTAAAGCCTGAAATCTTGCATCCGTACGGTAATCTGGAGCGGGCGCGGCGCGGCTGAAATCCAGCGGCTTTGATATCGGCGCAGACATGACTCCGGCAAAGACGACCAACCCCGCGGAAAGTAATTTTCGCATTTCAGATTCTCCTTAGGATTTTCGGAATTGAAACTTGCTGGCAGCTTCGCGCTCCGAGGCGTCGAACCCTGCAGCGATGCCGGGGGGAAGGACATGAAGTCCCTCGACAATGGTGAGTTACAAGAACGACATATCCCGAGATTATAGCACTTTGGCCATCCCTGAACCCCCCGCTTCTGCCGATTGTCTGCGGCGCTTCGAAATCCAGAGTATGAGAACTCACAATCCGATATTCAGGCGATGGCGTTGGAGCTATTTTGCATCGTGCGCCAGGATCGCGGTGTGGTACCGGTACTACTATATCGAACAGGCAGCCTGCCTGCCTATGGCGGGCGCGGCCGATCTGTCCTAAAGTGTAAGAGAATCAATTCAATGAGGATCCCATGCGTTTCGTTCGAGTAGCCCCCATCGCTCTGGCGGCCGCCATGGCGCTGGTTTCCTGCAATCGCGATCCCAACGTAGCTAAGAAACGCTACCTGGAAAGCGGCAACCGATACTTCGAAAAGGGCAAGTATAAGGAAGCCCGCATCATGTATCGCGATGCCAGGCAAAAGGATGCGCGCTATGGCCCCGCCTACTACCGGCTGGGGCTGGTGGACGAGAAGCTGGCCTTGTGGGCCGAGGCCGTCCAGTCTTTCCGCCGCGCCATCGAGCTGCTCCCGCAGGATCAGCCCGATCACTGGGATTCTGTCGTCAAACTTTCCGAAATCTACATCGGGCTCTCGCGCGACCCCAGCCTCATGAATGAAGTGGGGGATTACAGCGCGCAGCTGCTTAAGCGCGATTCCAACTCGTTTGACGGGCACCGGCTCACGGGCGACCTGGACTTCGCGCGCGCCAACCAGGCTTTCGGCTCGGCGCGCAACGATGAAGGGCGCAAGCTGCTCGCGAGCGCGCTCGAGGAGTACCGCAAGGCCGACGCGGCCAAGCCGGGTGACCGGGGCGTGATGACGCAGATCGCCCGCACACTGTCCTGGACCGGCGACTACGCCGGCGCAGAACAGATCTACCGCAAGACGTTTGAAAACGACAAGACTTTTCTATTGGGCTACAACGAGCCTCTATAATCTGGAGATCGTCCAGAAGAAGTTCGCCGATGGCGAAGAGATCCTGAAGCTGGCGTATCGTAATAATCCCACCCAGTACAGCTTCCTGTCCCGGCTGGCGCTGCACTACTTCACGCAAAATCGCCGCCAGGACATGCTTACGGTTCTCGACCAGATTAAGGCGCACGCCAAGGATTACGACCGGGCGTACCTGGACGTAGGCGACTTCTACTTCCGTCTGGGGGACGGCGAAGCCGCCATTCGCGAATATCGCGAAGGCATTGCGCGCGATCCCAAAGCCAAGCTCACCTATCAGAAACGCGTCATCGAAGTGCTGATGCAGCAGAAGAAGCCGGCCGAAGCGGCCGCCATCAACTCCGAAATCCTGAAGGACAATCCCAATGATACGGATGCCCGCGGCCTGGCTGCCACTTTCCTGCTGGACAAGGGCGAGGTCTCCAAAGCCGTGATCGAGCTCCAGTCCGTGGCGACGCGCGATCCCAATAACCCCGTGCCGCACTATAACCTGGGACGCGCGCATGTCGCGCGCGGCGAATATGAGCTGGCCCGCCAGGAGTTTCAGAAAGCCGCCGATCTGCGCCCGGACTATCTCTCCGCGCGCATCGCGCTGGCGGAGCTGCTGGTGGCCCAACGGCAATACGACGCCGGTCTCAAGAGCGCCCTCGCGATCCTGGGCTTCGATAAGAACAACTCCAACGCGCGCCTGATTCAGGTGGCCTCGCTGATCGGCCTCAAGAGACTGCCCGAAGCCCGCGACCTGCTGAATGAGCTTCTCAAGACCAATCCCGATTGGCCGGATGCCCTGTTTCAGCGCGGTTCGGTGAACCTGATGGAGAGCAAGTTCAAGGAAGCGGAGGTGGACTTCCGGCGCTGCTACGAATTGAATCCTTCAGCCGTGCGCGGCCTGTTGGGCATCGTTGAGGCTGACCTGGCGCAGAAACAGCCCGACCGCGCCATGGCCGTGCTGCAAGAGGAATCCGCCAAGGCGCCCAACCGCCTCGACCTGGTGGAGGCCCTCGGCAATACCGCCGCGCGCACCGGCAAGCCGGATCTGGCCATCGCTTACTTCCAGAAGGTTCTGAACGGCCTGGACAAGAACGCCAAGCAGGGCAGCGGCATCTACATGAAGATCGGGGAGGTCTACCGCGGCAAGGGCGATCTGACGAACGCCATCGCCGCCATGCAGAAGGCCCGCGACCTCGCTCCCGAGAACCCTGCTATCCTGACCGCGCTGGCCACTGCGCTGGACTCCGCCGGCCACTGGAACGAAGCCCGGCAGGCCTATGAAAGCAGCGTCAAACTCGATCCCAATAACGGCGCGGCCTTGAATAACCTGGCCTTCCTGCTGGCCGAGCACGGCGGCGATCTGAACGATGCCCTCACCAAGGCCCAGCGCGCCAAACAACTGCTGCCCAACATGGCGGAAGTCTCCGACACCCTGGGCGTGATCTATCTCAGGAAGAACCTGTCCGACAATGCCATCGATATCTTTCAGGACCTGGTGACCAAAGCGCCCACCAACGCGCTCTACCGCTACCACCTGGGCTGGGGATTCTATCAGAAGGGCGACAAGCCGCGGGCCCTCAAGGAACTCCAGGACGCGCTCAAGTACAACCCCCAAAAGGAAGACCGCGAGAAGATCCAGGCGCTGATTGCCAAGCTGGGCTGACGGACGGCGCCAAGAAGTAAGTCGCCATACCAAGATACAAGAAGATCCCATCCGTTCGTTGGAATCCTCACTCGCGCAGGCCGTGGCATCTGAGTCCACGAAGGCCATAAAGTAACGGCCGGCGGCCAGCTTCGGCATTGCTGGGGGGAATCACCGGGGCAATGCGAGTTCCGTTCGTTGTAATTTATCCAGGATTCATTTATCTGAAACTCGTGATTAACATTCCGGCCGTATCGTAGGGGAGACTGCACCCTGGATACGAAACGCTGACGTGCTACCGTCATCGCCGTCGAGTTGTGGCGCTAACTCGCCCCTGAGCAGGCATGCAGGGGGTCGTGTCCAAGGCCGGTTTTGGGCAATGAGGCAGAGAATGGAATCAAACAATAGAAAAGGAGTATCCGGTCCGATGATCTCGAATCGCAGACAGTTTCTGAGCCGTGCGGCCATGGGCGCGGGTGCTTTGGCATTAGCGCGCCCGAAAGAGAGTCAGGCCAGGCCCCGATCGGGCGCGGTCAGTTCGTCGCCGGGGGCCTGGAAGTTCGGCGTCATGAACGACACGCAGTGGACGGTCCCGGACGATGGGTACGATCCGGACACTTGCGCGGTCGGCATCCTGAAACAGATCCAGCAGCAGTTCATCGCGGAAAAGGTCAAGTTCGTAATTCACGTCGGAGACCTTTGCGATAGCGGCGCCCTCCCCGGGGAAGACATTCGCGCGCTATATGCACAGCCGCTCTACGATAACGGGATCGGCTTTTTCCCGCTCCGCGGCAATCACGACGACGGCGCCCCCCAGGCGGCGGAATGTCAGGCTCTATATCCCCAAACTCGGAACGGCATCCACAACGCGACGCCGGCGGCTAAAATCGACGCGGCCGTCGCCGCCGTGGGTGTGGCGGATAGCGTCAACCTGGGCATTCCGGCCATGCCAGCTCCCGGTTCTACCTTCCAGGTCGGTGTCAACTTCAGCAGCCCGGATCCGGCGGTTGTCGGCGACCTGAGAGGTCTGACCTATTCGTTCGATCTCGAAAACGCGCGCTTTATTCTGCTCGATCAATTCACTCCAGCCTCGCCCGCGACGGAGCCGATGGCGCCGGCATACGCGCTGGCGACGACCATAGGCACTCAGCAGATCTGGATCACCCAGCAGCTGCAAGGCAGGTACCCCGGCAGCCATGCATTCGTGTTCGGCCATAAGGGCCTGGTTACGTGCCAACATGCCGATGTGCTGTTTGGGAACTCACCAGACCTGAATCCTGCCCTGACGGATGCATTCATCAACAGTCTGGCCTCGAATGGCGTGCGTTATTACATTCATGGCCACGATCACATGTATGACCGTTCGTTCGTGACCACGACCACCGGCAGCGCGAAGGTAACGCAGATCCTCACCTCTTCCAACAGCTCGAAGTTCTATGTTCCTGCAGGCAGTCTGACGAATTCGGCGGCCAACGGGGGTGAGTCGAACGACGTTTATTACGATGTGCCGGCCTTCGGCAGGCGCCGGCGGGTACCGCTTTCGCAACAGCTAAACAGCGTCGGGTTCCAGATCGTCACCGTGGATGGCGCCAATGTAACCGTCGAATACTATGCGGTTGTAGTTCCGATTAATATGTCTCTGAGCATCAACGTCGGCGCAACCAGCGAGTTGGAAATTCCGAGCGTCTCCGCATATACCTTCACCAGGCAAGAGACATACGGCTACGGCCTGCAAGGCAAGGAGTTCGTGGTTTCGTCGGGTGGGAGCTACACGGTAGTGCAGGATAATTCCGCTCCGGTCGCGGCTGGCAGACCGACGGTCGCTCAGATTCTCTCCGGCGTCAACGGCAGCAAGGCGACTGACGCCAACGGCGTTTCCCTGATGAAGGTGGTAGATACCGGCTGGAAGGCGAAGGCGGAGGCGTCGAACTCGAGAACGTTGGCCAGTGACATCCTCTATCTGTGGGGGATGGGTTCGGCACTCGGCTCCGACCAGACCGATACCTTCACCCTCTCGTTGAGCTACGAGTCGGCGCCTGCCACCGCCGCCAACGGGGGCTTCGGTATTGGCTCTTTCGACGAGAATGCGGGGTGGGTGAATGCTGTCGACAGAAACACCGGCGGCACGAAGCAGTTCGTGGCGGGCCCGTGGAAATCGAGCTATGGGCTGGGCACGTACGGGGTTGACACGGCCACCAACACCGCGTGGGCGGTGATCAATTGCAACGGCCAGTTCGCTGTGAAAAACGATATCGAGGCCATGCCCGGGTTGTTAGGGTAAGCCGGCGGTTCCTTAAATTACGGTTGTTGGGGCGGGCGATTGATTCGCGTGCCCCAACCTATTTAGAACTGGAAATAGATAAACGGGATTCGGGCGTCGATCACGCCGAAGATCTCCAGCACGAAGAGCATCACCGCCATTGCCGAAGCATAGGCGAGAATGGGCGCATCCATCAGGCGCTCGAACCACTCCAGTTTCTCTTCTCCGATGGCCAGCAGGAGCGCCGCGACGGCCAGGCCGATGTGCCACGGCTCCAGCAGCAGGTGTCCCTGCGTGCGGCCGAAGAGCTGCCGCATCACCTGCATGCTCTGCGGCAGATCGGCGGCCCGGAAGAAGACCCAACTGATCATGACCAAGCCGAAGGTCACCATAGCCTGGAACGGATAGAGCCAGGTCCAGCGATCGCTCACCGGCCGGTCCCCGCGCAAGAGGCGCTCGATGCTCAGCAGCGCCCCGTGGTATCCACCCCAGATCACGAAATTCCAGCTCGCCCCGTGCCACAGGCCGCCCAGCAGCATGGTCAGCATCAGGTTGCGATAGGTCTTCCAACGGCCGTGGCGGTTGCCGCCTAGAGGGATGTAGAGATAGTCGCGCAGCCAGGTCGAGAGCGAGATGTGCCAGCGGCGCCAGAAATCGGTGATGCTCGAAGCCAGGTACGGCCGCCGGAAATTCACCGGGAAATGAAAGCCCAGCAGCAACGCCATCCCGATAGCCATATCTGTATAGCCCGAAAAATCGAAGTAGATTTGCAGCCCGAATGCCACCACGCCGGACCACGCGGTGACCACCCCCGGGTTGCCCGCCACATTCGAGAAATAGCTATTGGCCACTTTTGCGAACTGGTCGGCGAAGGCCATCTTCTTAGTCAGTCCGAGCGCCACCAGGAACAGGCCGCGCGAAACGTCTCCGGAAGAAGGCGCGTGCCAATCCCACAGGTCGGGGAAGAAATTCCGCGCGCGCACGATAGGCCCGGCTACGAGCTGCGGGAAGAAGCAGATGTACAGGGCGTAATCGATGACGTTGCGCACGGCCTTCTGCTGGCCGCGGTAGACATCCACCACGTACGACATGCTCTGGAAGGTGTGGAAGCTGATGCCCAGCGGCAGGACGATATCCCAGAAGTACGCGTGCGCCGGCTTGCCCATCGCCAGCGCCAGGTTGGCCGCCAGGAAATTGAAGTACTTGAAGAAGCCCAGGAATCCCAGGTTCGCCGAGAGGCTCATGATGAGCACGGCCTTGCGGCGTGGCCCCGGAGGAATGCGCTCCAGCCAAAGGCCCGCGGTGTAATCGATGGCCGTCAGAGTCAGTAGCAGGAGGATGAACTTATAGTTCCACGTGCCGTAAAAGAAGTAACTGGCCGCCAGCAGAATATAACGGCGGAATGAGCGAGGGCTGGAATAGAACAGAGCCAGCACCACCGCGAGGAATATGAAGAAATGCGTGGTGTTGAAGAGCATGGCGTCGATTACCTCTTATCTTGTTCCGGCGGCCCCAGAATGCGGGCGACCTCCGCGGCCAGCATCACCGAGAAGCGGTTGATGCCTTCGCGATTCAGGTGCATTCCATCCCTGAAAAACTCGGGCCGCTCCAGCGCGTCGAAAGCGTGTTCGTTAGCCAGCACGACATTGGGCCGCGCCGCCAGTTCGCGAATCGAAGCGCTTTTCTTCTTAACCAAGCCATCGGGTCGCGGTATCGGGCCGCGCGGCAGCCGCGTGAAAATGAGCTTGGTGGGCGAACCCCGGTAGCGATCGATCGTGCGTCCCAGCCATGTCCGGAAGAACGCGGCCAGCTTGCCGGTCTGCGGATCGGGTGCGTGGGCGAGAAAACTCTTGACGGAACCGCGCTGATCGTCGTCGGCTCCCGGGGGGAAAGTCACCTGCAGGGTGGACCAGTCGATCCCAAGGCCTGCCATGCTGCGGGTCGTCTCCAGGTAGTCGTATGACCATCCCGCGAAACCCTGGTCGCAAAGCTGCACGTATGCGATGCGCTTGAGCGGGTTGGTGAGGAATTCCAAGATGTCGCTCTGGAAGACGATACCTTTGAGCAGGCCGCCGCGGAGGGCCGCCCACTGCTGTTCCCAGTTGGGAAAGGAGCGGGCAAAATCGACCACGTCGCCCAGCCGGAGCCGGGCAATGACGTAGTGCAGGTCGCGCGGGTCGTTGGCCGGATCGAACAACCGGTCCTCGTCTTCATAGTCGTCCACACCAAAGACGATCGCCCGATAGCGCCGCGCCGTGGGGTCCAGATCGCGCAGCATGAAGAACCATACGCGGGGGTCGCTGCCGGCCACACCCGCGTCCCGGAAAACATACGGTTTCGCCACCGGCTCTTGGTCAATTACCTTCCGGGAGTAACCGAAGCGCGAATTGCCCAGCGTCAGCACCAGGTTGTCTCCGGCCTTTTCCTGAGCCCGCTGCTCGCGCCGCAGGATCAATTCGAAGAGACCGGTAGAGGAATCCGGTTGCAGCCAGTGCGTGTAGAAGCCGGTTCGGAACAGCAGCGCGTCGAGCCCGAAGACTCCAGTCACGGCCAGCAGGCAAGCCAGCACGGGGGCAAGCCAGCCGCGGGCGGCAGCATTCTTTACGGACACGGGACAGGGGCTCGATCTTACAAAGACCCTCCCGGCCGCTTTTCAACTACACCTCCCAGCAGGCGGCTCACCTCGCGGGCCAGCATGGCCGAGAAGCGCGCGCAGCCTTCGTCGTTGAGATGCTGTCCGTCTTTGTATAACTCGGGACGCTCGAGCGCATCAAAGGCATGTTCGGCGGCCAGCAGCACACCGGGCCGCCCGGCTAGTTCGCGCACCGAGGCACTCTGTTTCCGCACCAGGTTATCCGGCCGCGCAATGGGGCCGCGCGGCAGGCGAATGAACACGATCCGCGTCGGCGATCCGCGATAGCGATCCAGAATCCGGCCGAACCATTTCCGCCGGAAAGCGCCAAACACGCCGATTTGCGGCGCCGGGCGGTACATCAGCGACAGCTCGACCGAGCGCCGCTGTTCGGCATCCACCGAGGACGGGGCGGTGAAGGTCCAGCGCGCCCAATCGATCTCCAGGCCCGCCAGGCTCCGCGGGCTCTCATGGAAATCGTAGGTCCAGCCTTCGTATCCCTGGCGGCACAGGCGCACGTAGGCGATGCGCTTCAGCGGGTGCGAGAGAAACGCCTCGATATCGGCTTGGTATACCGTGCCCTTCAGAAGTGCGCCGCGGAGGGCTTGCCATTGGAGCGCCGGGCCGGGGAACGAAGCGGCGAAATCGAATGCGTCCGCGAGGCGCAGGCGGGCCACCGCGTAGTGCAGGTCGCGTATGCCGTCGGTGAAATCCCAGGGCACGTCCTCGTCGTCGTAATCGCTGACGGCCAGCACGATGGCGCGGTAGCGGCGGGCCGTGGGGTCCAGGTCGCGCAGCATGTAATACCACAGGCGTGGATCGCTGCCGGCCACCCCGGCGCTGCGGAAGACGTACCCGGTCTCGGCGGTCAGCTGGTTGGCTACGCGCGGATAGTAGGCCAGGCGCGAATCGCCCAGCGTCACCACCACGTTGTCGCCCAAACGCCGCTGCGCGCGCTGCTCCTTGGCCAGAATCAGCTCAAACAGCCCGGTCGAGGAATCCGGTTCCAGATACGAGGGGTAGAGCGGCGTGCGGAACAACAGCGCATCCGCGCCGAAGAGGCCCGCGAGCGCCGCCACCGACGCCAGCAGGGGGCGGCCGACCGCGCGCGGGATCATCTCCGCGCCTCGCGAACCGCCGGCTGCGCGAGCGCTTTCGAGACTTCCCGCGCCATCATGGCCGAGAAGCGCGCGCAGCCCTCGTCGTTCAGGTGGAAGGCGTCTTTAAACAGCTCGGGACGCTCCAGCGAATCGAACGCGTGCTCATCCACCAGGATCACGCCCGGCCGGGCCGCCAGCTCGCGAATCGAGCTGCTCTTCTTCACCACCAGCCCCTCCGGCCGCGGCGCGGGACCGCGCGGCAGCCGCAGGAACACGATTTTGGTGGGCGACCCGCGATAGCGGTCGATCAGTTCGCCGTACCATTTGCGCCGGAAAGCGGCCTTGTGCCCGGTCTGCGGCTTAGCCGGATACAGCACCCAGTTCCGAACCTCGTCGCGGAAGCTCTGCTCCACGCCCGGCGGGAACGTGGCGGTCATGGTCTTCCAATCCACCTGAAATCCGGCCACGCTATTCTTCGAATCCACGTAGTCCCAGGTCCAGCCTTCGTAGCCCTGGTTGCACAGGCGCACGTAGGCCAGCCGCTTGAGCGGATGCGTCAGGAAGGCCAGGATATCGGCCTGGTATACGATGCCTTTCAGCAGACCGCCCCGGATAGTCTCCCAGCGGGACGTGCGGTCATCGAAGGAGCGCGCCAGCTCGAACACATCGGCAAGACGCAGGCGCGCGATCACGTAGCGCAGGGTAGCCAGGTCGTCGCCGATATCGTAGGAGCCGTCTTCGTCGTCATAATCGTCCACGCCGAGCACAATGGCACGATAGCGCCGCCGCGTGGGGTCGAGATCGCGCAGCATGTAGCCCCACGCGCGTATGTCGGTGCCTGCCACGCCGGCGTGGCGGAACGCGTAGCCGGTCTCGGGAGTCAACTGGTTGGCCACCCGCGGATAATAGGCGAAACGCGAATCGCCCAGCGTCTCGACCAGGTTGGCGCCGTAACGCGCCTGCGCCTTCTGCTCCTTGTGCAGGATCAGCTCGAAACGCCCCGCCATGGAATCCGGCTCCAGAATGGAAGGGTAGAGTCCCGTGCGGAAGAGCAGCGCATCCAGGCCGAACACCCCCGCCACCGCGAGCAGGCACGCCCATACCGCGCGCGAGACGGTACGGGAAGCCACACGGGGAGGAGGGCCGGCTATCATGTCCGAAACGATCAGCATACCATCGGGGGTGGCCGCTTCGGCTTACGTTATGATGATGGAATGACTGGCGCCCTTCCTCCCGGCATAGCCGCATCCGCGCAGGCGGTCATGGACCTCGAACGTGAATATGTACTCCAGAATTACGCCCGCTATCCCCTGGTTCTGGCCCGTGGCAAAGGCTGCTATGTGTACGACCTCGAAGGCCGCCGCTACCTGGATTTCATCGCCGGAATCGGCGTGAACGCGCTCGGCCACGCGCATCCGCGTCTCCTCAAAGTGATCCGCGAGCAGGCCGGCCTGATGATACATTGCTCCAATCTTTATTACCACCAGTATCAGGGTCCCCTGGCGAAACGCCTGGCCGAGGCCAGCGGGCTGGAGCGCACCTTCTTCGCCAACACGGGCACGGAGGCCATGGAGGGCGCGCTCAAGATGGTTCGTGCGCATGGCCGCGCCATCCATCCCGAGAAGTTCGAAATCATCTCGCTGGAAAATTCCTTTCACGGCCGCACGCTGGGCGCGCTGTCCATCACCGGCCAGGCCAAGTACCGGAGCGATTTCGAGCCGCTGCTGGCGGGTGTGCACTTCGTTCCCATTAACGACATCGCGGCTCTGGAAGCCGCCTTCAGCGAGCGAACCGCCGGCGTTGTGCTCGAGATGATCCAGGGCGAGGGCGGCATCTATCCGCTCACGCACGAATACGTGGCCAAGGCGCGAACTCTGGCGGATCGCTACAATGCCCTGCTGGTGGCCGACGAAGTGCAGTGCGGTGTGGGCCGTCCGGGCACATATTTTGCCTACCAGCGTTCGGCGCCCGTGATTCTCCCGGATGTGCTGGCGGCGGCCAAGCCGCTGGCCTGCGGCCTGCCGCTGGGCGTGATCGTGGCCAACGCGCGCGCCGCGGCGGCGATCAAGCCGGGGATGCACGGCTCTACCTTCGGCGGCGGCCCGCTGGCGTGCCGCGTGGCGTTGGAGTTCTTCGACATCCTCGACGAGCTGTTGCCCGCGATCCAGCGCGTGGGCGGCTACTTCCATGTGAGCCTCAACGAGCTGGCGCGCAAGCACTCCTTCGTCAAGGAAGTGCGCGGCTTCGGGCTGATGATCGGCATGGAGCTGGCGATTCCCGGCAAGGATTTCGTAACGGGCGCCATGGCGGAGGGCGTGCTGATCAACTGCACGCACGACACCGTGCTGCGCTTCCTGCCGCCCTACATCGTGACGGAGAAGGAAGTGGACCAGGTGGTGAAAGTTCTGGCCAAGCTCTTCGCCGCGGTCAAGTAGCGCCCCTATTTTCCGCCTTCGATGTGCAGGCGCAGCGAACCGATCCAGACCGGCCCGCGATCGCGGTTGTATGCCGGATTGTTCACGTGCTGCAGGTCGACGCTCAGCCACACTCCCGCCATCAGGCGCGCCGAGTAGTAGCTCTCCGAAACCAGCTCGCGGCCGTAGTGCAGAGTGCCGTCGCCGATCAGAAAGTCGAGGCCGCCGCGCTCCAGGTAGAGCGCGTGGACGCCCGCCAGGCCGCCCGAGTTGATCTCGGTGGCCACCGTATCGTGGGGGCGCTTCCAGCGCGTTCCGGTAATCGAGACACCGCCTTCCACCAGGCGATCCATGGCCGTGAACGCGAAGCTCTCGGTCTTGCCGTCGTCCCAACCCCACCGCCCGAAGATGCCGATGTCGCTCGTCAACTCCTGATCGGCGCTGACGCCGAATCCGTATTTCAGAGTGCCGATCCGCCGCGTGGCGATCACGTCCGGCGTGGCGCCGGTCTGGGCCGCCAGCTGCAGCGCGTCGGCGTAAGTGCCCATATCCGCGTGGTTCTGGTAGGCCAGCGCGCGGACCGCTCCCTCGCGCCCGGACGGCTTGAAGCGCCACTCGCCTTCCACTTCGTCGCCGCGGTCGCGAAACAGGCGGCGGTCGAAGCGCAGCCCGTTGGCCACTTTCGGCATGGCCGCGCTGGCGTAGCGCACGGACCAGCGTCGCATGTGCAGCTCATGCACCCAGCCCCACGTGTAGCCGCGCGTATCGGCGGGGTAATCCCACGCGCCGTTGTACATCACGGCCCACCCCATGAACTGCGTGCGCGGATCGTGGGAGTAGCGGTTGTCGTCGAAAAAATCGGAGAGGCTGAAGCGGCCGGCGGAGATCGAGTAGCGTCTCGCGGGACGGCTACCGGCAAGCTGGTTGGCGTCACTCTCGACCGCTTCCCGCTCGTCGCCTAACGCGATATCCTGCGTCACGTAAAGACGCGCCAGGTAAGGCGTGGGCCTTGCTTGGGCCACGCGCGGCAGTTCCCCGTTGGGGGAATCGGCGAGGCCGTTGACTCCGCTGAAGCCCCGGCCCCCGGCCACTTCCGGGTCGAAATAGATCATGGTGTCGCGGGCCGGGCGAAGACCCAGGAACAGTGTGGTCGTCAGCGAAGCCTCCGCCTCGGGATGATCCGCCAGGCTGAGCGGCCCGGAGTAGGCCGCATCGAAGGCGCCATGGTACTGGCCGATCGAAGTGGCCTGGAAATAAACATTCCAGTTCTCCGTGGGGGGAATGTCCGGCGGGTCTTGCGCCTGGAGGGCCAGAGCGGCGGAGAGCAAAAGCGTCACGCGAACGAGCATCCCATCCGCCACTGTACCATCCAGTTGGTTGCGGAGGACTCAACTACCGTAGACCATGGTCGCGCATCTTCTCGTAAAGGAGACGTCTCTGGATGCCCAAGAGCGCCGCGGCCTTGAGTTTGTTTCCTTCCGCTTCGGCCAAAGCGCCTTTCAGCAGTTCCGCTTCGACCATGCGAATGGTGCGCTTGAAGCCCTCATGGCGCGGGATCTGGCCGGCCCATCCGGCCTCGGCCGGCGCGTGCCGCCGGGAAAACTCGATGCACTCCGCGGTAATGACCCCGCCCGGTGCGATGGCGATCGCGCGGGCAATCACATTCTCGAGCTCGCGCACGTTCCCCGGCCACTCATGCGCGATGATGCGATCGAGAGCATCCTGTTGAATGGTCACCGGTCTTTCCGAACGGCTGAGAAAGCGCTGTACGAGGAGAGGAATGTCTTCGCGCCGCTCCCGCAGCGGAGGCAGGCAGATTCTGACGACGCTGAGACGGTAGAACAATTCTTCGCGAAACCTGCCGGCGGCCACGGCGTCATCCAGGTCCTGGGCCGTGGCCACGATCAGCCGGAAGTTGGTCTGAATCGGCTGATTGCTTCCGAGCCTCTCGATCGTCCGTTCCTGCACGGCGCGTAGAAGCTTGGCCTGCAGCGGCAGGGTCAATTCGGCCACTTCGTCCAGAAAGAGCGTGCCCTCGTTGGCCTGCTCGAAGCGGCCAACCCGGCGCGACACGGCGTTCGTGAAGGCGCCCTTTTCGTGGCCGAAGAGCTCCGCTTCGAGCAGCGCCTCCGGGATGGCGGCGCAGTTCACTTTGACCAGTGGTCCCTGGGATCTCCGGCTGTGTTCGTGGATGGCATTTACAACCAGCTCTTTGCCCGTGCCGGACTCGCCCGCCACGCACACGGTCGTATCCGAGCAGGCCACCCGGCCGATCAGCTTATAGACCTCTTGCATGGCCGGGCTGTGGCCCACCATCGCGGGGTAGGTTTTGGCGTCGGTCTGGCCCGAACGCAGAGTGCGAACCTCCCGCTCCAGGGCGCGATACTCCAGGGCGCGCTTCACCAGCAACAGCAGGTGATCGAAATTAATCGGTTTGGCGATGTAATCGAAAGCGCCGTATTGAGTGGCCTTGATGGCGTTGCTGCTGGTGGTGTCCGCGGTCATGACGATAACCGCCGCATCGTTGTAACCCTGGCGCATCCTTTGCAGCACCGTCAAACCGTCCAGTTTCGGCAAGCGGATGTCCAGCAGGACGACGTCCGGTTCCTCGGAGAGCGCGCTGGCCAAGCCCTGCTCGCCATCGGCGGCCTTGAGGACGTCGTAACCTTCTTCTTTGAGCAGCGTCGCCAGCGAATTCAGGGCGGCGTACTCGTCCTCGACGATGAGAATCCTAGCCATTCATGGGGGCTCCCAGGGGCAGCAGAATCCGGAAATGCGCTCCCGGATCGGAGCCGACATATAAGATATTGGCGCCCATTTTTTCCAGAAGCGTGCGCGTGATGGCCAGGCCCATTCCCGTTCCCGAACGCTTGGTCGTGTAGAACGCCTCGAACAGGCGCTCCTGCTCTTCGCTGCCGAGCCCGGGACCCGAGTCCTTCACGTCGATCTCCACATGGCCGTCGTTCCGCTGGGCGGACACTCGAATGTGCCCGCCAGGGCCGGCGGCGTCGATCGCATTCAAAAGCAGGTTCATGATCGCCTGCTGGAGATGATCGCTGTCCACGGTAGCCTCCAGCTCGGGCATCGCGCTCAAGTCGGTCACGATTCCGCGGTCCTCCACCTGCGGCTTGACCAGCGCCATGCTCCGCTCCAGGATCGGGAGGATCGGCTGGCGATACAGCCGGCCCGGCTCGTCCGCGCGGAAGACCAGCAGGCTGTTCAGCAGCTTGTCCAGGCGGTCGATTTCAGCCGTGAGCAAGGCCGCTTCTTCGCCGCCGGCATTCTGTCTGCGGAGCCGGCGTTCGAGCACCTGGATAATGAGACGAATGCTGTTGAGCGGGTTGCGGATCTCATGCGCGATCCCCGCCACCACCCGCCCCATCACGCGCAAGCGGTCCTCGCGCCGTAAATCGGCTTCGAGTTTTTGCCGGCTCTCCGCCATTTCGTTGATCGCGCCCACGATGGCGCTCAGCTCGTGATGCTGGTCGGGCAACCGGTAACCGAGATCGCTGCGCAGGCGTGCCAAGCCGGCCTGGATGGCCGCGAAGCCCCTTTGCATCCCGAAACTCAGCCACAGCACCGCCCCGATGCTGGCTAGCGATACGAGCATCAATCCGCCGAACACGAACTGATGGACGACCCGGCTGGTGGAATTGAAATCGAGGTACCGCTTCAGACCCCAAACCGCGGGCGCGTCGCCCGGCCGGGCCATCGCCGATACCACCACGAGATCGCGGCCATCGTCGAAGACCCGCCGTCCCATCTTGCCATTGAATCGGCTCTCGGCCAGACACGTCAGAACCGCGTCCCGTTCAATCGGTGGCTGCTTCAGCGCGCTTCCGGGCTCGGTGTAGGTCGGGAAACTGTGCCCGATCGGCTCGTCGTCGAGGTAATATCCGCCTTCCACATCGGGATACGAGCGCAGCACGTCGTACGAAACCAGGCGCAGCGCCCGATCCAACGCGTCTCGGGAAGCGAGACTTTCGCGGCTCGAGCGTTTCCTCGACCAGTTCTTTTCGGCTTCCGTAAGCTCGCGAAGAGCATTGGTCAGGCTCTTGTTGGCGTCGGACACCACCACCGACCGGAAGTTCCGCACCAGGTCGGAGATGAGCAGGCTGCCGAGAATCAGAGCGACCAGCGCGGTAACGAGCAGCAGTGTCTGAAGACGCTGGGCGGCGACAATCCTGGGAAAACGCTTGATCATCCGATGGAAAAAACGCCCGCCCACGCATTACTTCCGGGGCAAGGCTGCCTCCATTCAGTCCACGAAAGCTTCCAATAGCGGCAAATAAGGATCAGGTTCGATTGTACGCTTTCCGTACATTCAGTGTACGGTATTTGAGGTCATTTTGTCGATTGGGGCCGAGAGGACAGCAAGCGCGTATCCAGATGCTGGCCAGAACATTGCAGTGATTAAGACAAATCGGTATGAAAGTACGAAGTGCTGAACCAGCGAACGTGCGCCTTGAGGGACCTTCTTTGGCCCGGCGCTGTGAACCCCGCACGAAGTGCGGCCCGACGCCTCACTGGATGAAGGGGAACGAAGATTTGCGATGGGGTCGCTAAGAGCGTTTGGCTCGTTAACTTTGCTGGCTGGGCTCTGCGCGAATTCCGCTATTGCCCAAAGGGCGCTGACCTGGGAAGAGGTTCAGGAGAGATTCGAAGCGGCGAATCCAACGTTGATGGCCTCCCAGCTTAACGTCGATGAATCGCGCGCGGCCGAGGTAACGGCCAACCTCCGCCCGAATCCGGAGCTCACAGGCACAATCGATCAGCTCAATCCCCTGGTAGGCCAGGCCTCGTCCGTTTCGGGGCTGTCGGTCTACCGGCCTCTCTCGTACGCGTTGCCGTACGCGTCGTTGAGCTACCTGCATGAGCGCGAGCACAAACGCGCGCTGCGCTTGGAAAGCGCGCGGAAATCGACGGCCATCGCCGATTCCGCCTATTCGGACCAGAAGCGCACTTTGACATTCAACCTGCGAAACGCCTTTGTGCAAACATTGCAGTGGAAGGCGACGGTGGAAAATGCCAGGGAAAACCTGACATACTGGGATCGCGAGCCTCTCGGTGAGCCGCGACCGCTATCGGGCGGGCGATATCGCGCGAGTGGACCTCGGCCGCCTGCAGCTCCAGCGCGTACAGTTCGAGTCCGATCTCGAGACTGCCTTGGTGAATCTTCGCACGGCCAAAATCCAGCTAGTAACGCTGTTGAACGACCGGACGCCCATCGAGCAATTCGACGTCGCCGGGCCATACGATTTCAGGGACTCGCTAGTGCCTCTGGAAGAACTCCGCAAGATCGCCCTCGAAGCGCGGCCCGACCTGAGGGCAGCCCAACAATCCGTAGAGTTGGCGAAGACCAACCACCAGCTTGCCTTCGCCAACGGTTCGACCGATCCCACCTTCAGCCTGGATTTGGCCCGCAATCCGCCGATTCCCGCGTACTTCGGCGTGAGCGTGTCGGTACCCCTGCGAATCTTCGACCGAAATCAAGGCGAGAAGGCCAGGACCGAGATCGACATCCGCCGCAATGAGCGCCTGAAGGATGCCGCGGAGGCCCAGGTGTTCAACGACGTGGACTCAGCCTACGCGACACTGACCGCCGCTCTGAATCTGCTGCGGCCATACCGGGATACATACCTGAAGCTCGCAGAGGAAACCCGGGACGCGATCGCTTTTTCCTTCCAGAGGGGTGGGGCGTCGCTGCTGGATTACCTGGATGCGGAAAAGGCTTCCCGCGATACGCGTCTGGCGTACCTGAATTTGGTCGGTTCTTATTTAACCGCGGCGGCTCAGTTGAACCTTGCCGTGGGACGAGAGGTGATCCAATGAACTGCCGGCGATCTGTCATCATGAGTTCCTCTCCGGCGCAAGCGGGTGTCTGCGCGATCCTGATCGGCTGCATCTGGCTCCCGGGCTGCGGAGGAGTGGCGGCGGCTCCGGAACCGGCCGCCGCCGTGGTCACTCCGCCGGCGGACGGCCGCATCGTGGTGCCGGCCAATTCCCCCAAGCTGAACCTGATTCATGTGGCGCCGGTTTCCATGGGTCCGTTCGAGCTCGAGGAGGTGACGGCTCCCGGCGAGATCGAGGCTAATCCCAACCGTGTCTCGCACGTGCTGATGCCCGTCATGGGCCGCATCCGGGAGGTCCTGGTGCATTTAGGAGACACCGTCACTGAGGGCCAGCCGCTGGTCATTATCGAGAGCCCCGACGCCACCGCCGCGCTGGCCACGCAAATGCAGGCGGAGGCCCAGATCCGGCAAGCCAAATCGGCCTTGCTAAAATCCCAGCGGGACCTGGCGCGCGCGCGCGAGCTCAATGAACGCGGTGCGCTCGCACTGAAAGAGTTGCAGTCCGCGGAAAACGACGCGGTTCAGGCGCAGGCCAACGTCGATCAGGCGCAAGCGGCGGCAGACGCCAACGCCCAGCGGCTCAAGACCCTCGGTCTGGAACCGGGGCAGCTATCCCCGCTGACCTTCTCGCGCGCGCCGATCGGCGGCAAAGTCATGGAAATCGCCGTCGCTCCCGGCGAGTACCGCAACGATACCAGCGCCAGCCTGATGACCATTAATGACTTGCGCACGGTCTGGATGTCCGCCCTGGTGCCCGAAACCAGGATCCGCTACATCCAGGTAGGCGAGTCGGTGCGCGCCGAGTTTTCCGCCTATCCGGGAGAGGTCTTCCAGGCCCGCGTGATGCGCATAGCCGATACCGTAGACCCGCAAACCCGCACCATCCGGGTGGACGCCGAAATCCCCAACCCCTCGGGACGCTTGCGAGTGGGGATGTTCGGCCAATTTCATCACCTCCACACTCCGGTCCAGAAGGTTGCCGTGCCGGTGGCCGCGGTTGTCGAGACGAACGGCCGGTCCGTGGTGTACATCGAAGAGAGCCAGGGAGTGTTCCGGGAGCGGACCATAACCGCGGGCGAGCGCCAGAACGACCTGCTGCCCGCCTTGAGCGGTCTTTCCACCGGAGAGCGCGTCGTGGTGGACGGCGTCATGCTGCTGCGCACCGAGGAGGCGGGGCGATGATCGAGCGCCTCATCTCCACGGCGCTCCGGCAGAGATTCCTGATCATCGTTTTCACCATTGCCGCCGCGGCCCTGGGATTCTGGGCCTTTCAGCAACTCAAAATCGAAGCGTATCCCGACCCTTCGGACACCCAGGTGGTTTTCACCACCCAGTTTCCGGGCCATTCCGCCGAAGAAATGGAGCAACAGGTCAGTATTCCGATCGAGCGCGCCATGAACGGCCTGCCCAACGTCATTGCCCGCCGCTCGCGCAGTATTTACGGCCTTTCCGACGTAGAGCTGACCTTCGCGTATGGCACCGACGACTATTTTGCGCGCCAGGTCGCTTTTGAAAGGCTGCGCGACGTCAACCTTCCCGACGGCGCCGATTGCGAAATGGAACCGCTGATCACGCCGGCGGGCGAGGTATACCGCTACGTGCTCGACGGCGCGGGCCATAGTCCCATGGAATTGCGCGAGTTACAGGACTGGGTGATTACGCCTCGCTTCTTCCAGGAGAACGGCGTCGGCGACGTCGAGACGTTCGGCGGCTTGTTCAAGCAGTATCAGATCGAAGTCGACCCCCTGAAGCTTGAGAAGTACAAGATGACGATCTCGCAGATCGCCGCGGCCGTCCAAGCCAATAATCAGAACGCCGGCGGAGCCATGGTGGACAACCGCCAGCAGTCCATGGTGGTGCGCGGCGTGGGTTTGGTGGACTCGACTACCGACATCGAGAACATCGTCCTCGGCGCGGCACACGGCGCGCCGGTCTTGATGCGCGATATCGGGCGCGTGAGGATCGGTCCCAAGATGCCCCAAAACGGCATTTACGGTCTCGATTCGGAAAGCGGAGGACTCGAAGGCCTCGTGGTCATGCGCCGCGGCGAGAACCCCAGCGAGGTGCTGAAAGGCATTAAGAGCGCCGTCGAGGACCTCAATTCAAGGATGCTCCCGCCCGGCATCCGGCTGGTTCCGATCTACGATCGCACGGATCTGGTCAACAACACGCTGCACACCGTCTCGCGCACCCTGCTTGAAGGCCTGACTATCGTCTTCATCGTTCTGTTCTTTTTCCTGGGCAGTATGCGCGCCGCCGTGCTCACCGCCATCGTGATCCCGCTCTCCCTGCTGTTCGCTTTTCTGTGCATGCAAATCGCTGGAGTTCACGCCAGTTTGCTGAGCCTGGGGGCGCTCGATTTCGGCATTATCGTCGACGGCACGCTGGTGATGGTGGAATACATCGTGCGCCGGCTATCCACGGGTAAGGCCGAAAATGCCAGCCCCTTCGAGGTGATCCGCGGAGCGGCCATCGAGATTGAGCGGCCTATTCTGTTCTCTCTGGCGATCCTGATCTCCGCCTATATTCCCCTGTTCACGCTGGAGCGGGTGGAGCGGCGATTGTTCACTCCCATGGCTTTCACCGTGTGCGCCGCGCTGCTGGGCTCGCTGCTGTTCACCGCCACGGTCGTGCCCGTGCTGGCCACCTATTTTTTCAAGAATGGCGCCAAGGTCTGGCGCAATCCCTTGCTGGTGTGGTTGATCGACCGCTACGGCCGCAATGTCAGGTGGATTGTCGATCACCCCTGGAGTTTCACAATCGCGGCTTTCGCCCTGATCGGAGCATTGCTCAGCTTAGGGACCCGCCTGGGCACCGAATTCCTGCCGCAGTTGGACGAGGGCGTCATTTGGATCCGCTCCAACCTGCCCGCCGGCACATCGCTCTCCAAGAACGCCGAAGTGGCTTCCGAGATGCGCCGGCTCATTCGCCAGTCGCCTGAGGTGCTCCATGTCGGGACGCAAAGCGGCCGCGTGGAAGAGGGCACCGATCCCTTCGCCCCCAATCGCATCGAACTGCTGGTGACCCTGCGGCCCTATTCCGAATGGCCGCGCGGAAGAGTCAAGAAGGACCTGGTCGAGGAGCTTTCCCACCGGCTCACCGAGCACATCCCGGGCGCCACTTTTAACTTCACACAGCCCATCATCGACATGGTGACCGAGGCCGTTACGGGTTCTTCGGCTGATTTGGCCGTTATCTTCAGCGGGCCGGATCTGAAGATTTTGCGGGGATACGCGTTGCAGGAATTGGCTCTCTTGCGCGGCATTCGGGGAGCGGCCGATACCAGCATCGAACAGGAAGAGGATCAGCCGCAGCTTCGCATCGACGTCAACCGCCAGGCCCTGGCGCGCTATGCCATTAACATCGCGGACGTGCAGAACCTCATCGAGATGGCCATTGGGGGCAAAGCCCTGAGCGTGAAGTTCGAGGGCGATCGCCAGTTC
The DNA here is from genome assembly GCA_963714205.1 of Terriglobia bacterium. Lineage (GTDB taxonomy): Bacteria > Acidobacteriota > Terriglobia > Bryobacterales > Bryobacteraceae > CAVQNQ01. The sequence continues at coordinate 273,201 of CAVQNQ010000007.1, read as the reverse complement.
GATATCGCCGCGCGTTATGTTCCGGAGGCGCGCGTGGACGCTTCCGCCATCGGCGATATCCTGGTGCACGCACCGGGAGGCGAAATCGTGCCGCTTTCCCAGTTAGCCAATGTTCATGTGGTCGACGGCGCCACCATGATCGCCCGGCGCGAGAACCAGCGCCAGGTCACCGTGCGCGTCAACATCCGGGGGCGCGATCAGGGCAGCTTTGTGGCGGAAGCCCAGCAGGTGCTAAAGCGCGAGATCCGGTTGCAAAAGGGGTACGACGTGGAGTGGGGAGGCCAGTTCGAGAATCTCGAGCGCGCCCGTGATCGCTTGTACTACATCATGCCGGTCACCATCGCCATCATCTTTGTCCTGCTCACCTGGGCCTTTCGCTCTGCCATCTACGCCGGCCTGGCGCTGCTGAACGTCCCGTTTTCGGCCGTGGGGGGTGTGCTGGCCCTTTACCTGCGCGGCATCAATTTGAGTGTTTCGGCGGCCGTCGGCTTCATCTCCCTGTTCGGCGTGGCCGTGATGAGCGGCGTGCTGTACATCTCGGAGATGAACCGGCAGCAGCGTAAGGGAGGCTTGCTCCTGAAGGAGGCCGTGGTCCAGGGTGCGCGCGTCCAACTCCGGCAGCGCTTGATTCTGATCGTGGTGGCCATGCTCGGCATGGCACCGGCCGCGCTAGCCACCGGCATCGGTTCGGACATACAGCGCCCGCTCGCCACCGTGGTGCTCGGGGGGCTGGCTTCCACGCTGTTTCTTACGCTGTCGGTGATGCCGGCCACTTATTATCTCCTGGAGCGCCGGAAGGCGGCCCGGGCGGCGGCGCAGCAAGACTGATCTCTCCCTCGCGCCGCGACCGCGGATCGATTATCCTGGTGTTCACCATGACTCGCCAGGATTTTCTGAAACTCGCTGCCGCCGCCACCGTCGCCGGAGCCGCCGGCGCACAGCAGCGCACGCCCAATCCCGATCTGGGCTTCACCGACACCCCCATGCTGCCGGGTCTGCCATGGCACGTCCACGACCCCGCGCGGCCGCATCCGCCGGTAGTCACGCCCGCCTCCACGCCCGGCGGCCCGCCCTCCGACGCCATCGTGCTCTTCGATGGCAAAGATCTCTCCAAGTGGATGCAGGCGGGGCGCGGCGCCAATGCCGGCAAGATGGTCGATCCGCAATGGGTCGTGGAGAACGGCTACTTCCGCGTGGCGCCGGACACCGGCGGCTTATTGACCCGCGAGAAATTCGGCGATTGCCAGCTCCACGTGGAGTGGTCCGAGCCGCCCGATATTCGTGGCACCAGCCAGGGCCGCGGCAATAGCGGTGTGCTGCTGATGAGCCGCTACGAGATTCAGGTGCTGGACGCCGTCAACAACCCCACCTATGCCGATGGGCAGGCCGCGGCGATTTACGGTCAATGGCCGCCGCTAGCCAATCCCGCCCGCAAGCCCGGCGAGTGGAATGTCTATGACATCGTTTTCGAAGCGCCCCGTTTCGAAGGCGAAAAGCTCGTCAAGCCGGCCTATTTCACGGTCTTCTTCAACGGCGTGATGGTGCATAACCGCAAGGAATCCATGGGACCCATGGTGTACCGGCAGGTGGCCAAATACGTTCCGCAGCCGGCCGAGGATTCGCTCGAGATCCAGGACCACCACAATCCCGTGCGCTTCCGCAACATCTGGATCCGCCGCATCGGCGCGTACGACCAGCCGGAAAAGTAAGCGCCAGGCCTACTTGCCGACCACCAGGATGGTGAACGAATCGGCGACCATCGGTCCGCGTCCTCCCCGTCCGCTGCGTCCCCCAGGTGGCGGCTCCGCGGGCGGCGGGGGAGCGGGGCCGTACTCCGCGGCAATGATGTAGATCTGGTTGGTCTTGGTGTCCACCGTCATGGTCTTGCCGCCGGTCATGGTGCGCACGGTCTGCTCCACCGCGAAGCTCGTGGGCTCGTCTCCTTCACCACCGTGAGGGTGCCATCGCCCTGCGAGCTGAACGCCTCCATGGTGTTGGGGTTGAAGCCCGCGCCATCCACGCCCGGGTTGATGGGCAGCGTGGTGATGAGCTTGCCGTCGTCCGCTCCCAGAATGGCCATCACGGCGGGATTATGGCAGGCCGCGAACAGGATCCGGTTCTTGGCGTCGAAGGCCAGCCCGCCGGGTCCGCCGCACTTGCCCGCGAGGTCGTAATGCGCGGTGACCGTAAGCGATTTGGCATCCACGGCGGCCACGTTGTCCTTATCCTCGATATCCACCCACAGATGGCCGTTGCCATCGGTGACCGCCTGTTCCGGGGCGCCGCCGAGATCCAGGGTGCCCGCAATGGTGCCATCCACCGTATTGATGATGGTGGCATTGGGCGCGCGATGGCTGAAGATCCAGACGCGCTGGTTGAAGGGGTCGAAGAGGATTCCGTCCGGTCCGCCCTGCACCTCGATGGTCTTGATGAGCGCCAGTGTCTTGGTGTCCCACATCGCCACCGGGCTGCTGCTGGCGAAACCGTGGCCCGATTTGGGATCGACGGCCACTCCGCGCGCGTTGGTATTGGGGATTTCGCCCACCGGCTCGAGCGTATCCAGGTTGAAAACCGTGACGCGCGCGCCCGGCCCGGTGCGCGGAATGTACAGCCGCCGCCCGTCGGAATCGGCATAGACATAATCGAAGCCACCCGCGCCGCCGGTTCTGGCCTGCTTCACGACCTTGTAAGGCCCCGACGATGGAGCCGGCTGGGCCAGCGCGATCGAAACCGGAATCGCGACCGCAAGGGTCACTACGAGGTTAAATCGGTGCATGCAGCACCTCCCCGGTTAGTATAGGCCAACCGGCGGAAGACGGTCAGCGAGATCAAAGATTCCGGTCTTCGTTTTTCCCGAGTAAAATGACGCCTTCGGTGCTTGCAGCATTGCGCAGTTCCGTATCGAGCGTGGCCAGGGGCAGTCCCCGCCGTTGCGCCAATTCGAGATACGCCGCGTCATATAGAGTCAATCGATGCCGCTCGGCCAGACGTACCGTAGGCCCCAGGCCTGCCGGTCGGTTTCTGGGTCGACGCTAATCGGAAACAGGGCCAAGTCCGCGAGCGTGGCGTCTCTGAAAGCAGCGTCGTGACGGCCGCGCCGCACACCCATTTCCAGAACATTCGCAACCTCCAGCCTCCATAGCGCTGGAACCCAGGCTCCCCTTTCCGTCAACCGAGCAAAGACCTCGCAGATCGCGTCTGTGGTCTCATCGCCATATACCCACGCCAAAGTCGCCGAGCTGTCAACGACTAAACTCATGGCCGGCCCGCATCCCGCTCCGCCTTCAAAGCGTCCCAGCTAAATCGGCCCGCATTCAGGCTGCGCGCCCTCGCTCTTATTCGCTCCGCTGCAGCCAGCGCCTTGGAGCGGTCGCTACCCCCCACATTGGGCACCAAGCGTGCCACGGGTTTACCGTGCCGCGTAATCACAATCTCCTCGCCTTCCTGAACGCGGTCCAACAGAGATCCTAACGTGTTCTTCGCTTCAAATGCTCCGATTTCCTGCATAGCTCTCTTCATTATACAGCTAGCTTAAGCCGGCCTAAAACAGGGTCTCAAGACCATTATGTATAACCGTTCCCGTCACTCCCCGCACCCGAACAGCTTCAGCACCTCGCGGCTCGCGGCGAAAGGCGTCATCTCTCCGCGGTCCACGGCGGCGCGTAGTCCGGGTAGGCACGCCGCCACCCGCGGGCTGCGGCGCAAGGCATCCTCCAGGCCCAGGGCGACCAGTTCGCTCATCCACTCCACCGCCTGGGCGCTGCGGCGGCGGGCGATCCAGCCCGAGGCCTCCATCGTGCGGCGGTGTTCCAGGATCATCTCCCAGATCTCCGCGATGCCGTCCCCGTGCAACGCCGAGCAGGTCACCACGCGCGGAGTCCAGCCATCCTCAGGGGCGGGGAAGAGGTGCAGCGCGCTGGCATACTCGAAGCGCGCCCGCTCCACGCGCGGCTTGTTCTCGCCATCGGCCTTGTTGATGGCCATGGCGTCGATCATCTCGAGAATGCCGCGCTTGATGCCCTGCAACTCGTCGCCGGCTCCGGCCAGGCCCAGCAGCAGGAAGAAATCCGTCATCGAGCGAACCGCCGTCTCCGCCTGCCCCACCCCCACCGTCTCCACCAGGATGTTGCCGTAGCCGGCCGCTTCGCACAGCAGGATGGTCTCGCGCGTGCGCCGAGTCACGCCGCCCGGGTGGCCCCGCGAAGGCGAGGGGCGAATGAAGGCCCGCTCCTCCACGCTCAGCCGCTCCATGCGCGTCTTATCGCCCAGGATGCTGCCGCCCGAGATGGGGCTAGAAGGATCCACGCTCAGCACCGCCACTCGCTCGCCGCGCTCGCGGATCAAGTGCATTCCCAGCGCGTCGATGAAGGTGCTCTTGCCCACGCCGGGCACGCCCGTGATGCCCACGCGCCGCGAGCGGCCGGTGAACGGCAGGATGGCATCGAGGAGCCGCGCCGCCAGATCGCCATCCGCCGCCAGGTCGCTTTCCACCAGCGTGATGGCGCGGGCCAGGATGGCGCGATCCCCGCCCCGGATGCCCTCCACGTATCGTTCGAGCGCCAGCCGCCGGCGGTTGACCCCAGCCACGCTAGGCGGCACGCGCGCTCCCCATCAGCGCTTCCAGAATCTGCTGCGCGCAGACCGGAATCACCGTGCCGGGCCCGAATACGCCGGCCACGCCCGCCTCATAGAGATACTCGTAATCCCGCGGTGGAATCACGCCGCCCACAAACACCAGGATATCCTCGCGGCCAAACCGCTTCAGCTCGGCGATGGCCTCCGGCACGAGCGTCTTGTGGCCGCCCGCCAGGCTCGAAATGCCCAGCACGTGGACATCGTTCTCGACGGCCATGCGGACCGCCTCGCGAGGGGTTTGGAACAGCGGCCCCACGTCCACGTCGAAGCCCAGGTCGGCGAAGGCCGTGGCAATCACCTTGGCGCCCCGGTCGTGCCCGTCCTGGCCCATCTTGGCCACCAGGATGCGCGGCCGCCGCCCCTCCAGTTCGCTGAATTCATCGGCCATCCGGCGGGCCTTGACGAACTCGGGATCGCTGCGGCTCTCCGCCGAGTAGACGCCCGAAATGGTCCGGCCCACGGCCTGGTAGCGCCCAAACACCTTTTCGAGCGCCATGGAGATCTCGCCCAGGGTGGCGCGGGCGCGGGCGGCCACCACGGCCAGCTCGAGCAGGTTGCCCCGGCCCGTTCCAGCGGCTTCGGTCAGGGCCGCCAGGCTTTGCTCCACGGCGCGTCCGTAGCGGCCCATGCGCACCTCGGCCAGGCGCCGCAATTGCGAATCGCGCACCGCGCGGTTATCCACCTCGCGCGCCTCGATCTCTTCCTGGCGGTTGGTCTGGTATTTGTTGACCCCCACGATGATCTCGCGCCCCGCGTCGATGCGGGCCTGGCGGCGCGCGGCGGCTTCCTCGATGCGCATCTTGGGTATCCCCGTCTCGATGGCTTTGGTCATGCCGCCCAGGGTCTCGATCTCCTGTATATGGTGCCAAGCCTTCTGCATGAGCTCGTGGGTGAGGCTCTCCACATAGTAGCTGCCGCCCCACGGATCCACCACGCGCGTGATGCCGGTCTCTTCCGCCAGGTAAAGCTGCGTATTGCGGGCGATGCGCGCCGAGTTATCCGTGGGCAGCGCGATGGCCTCGTCGAACGCGTTGGTGTGCAGCGATTGCGTATGCCCCAGCACGGCCGCCAGCGCCTCCACCGCCGTGCGCGCCACGTTGTTGAACACGTCCTGCGCGGTGAGGCTCCAGCCGGATGTCTGCGAGTGCGTGCGCAGCGCCAGGGATTTCGGATTCTTCGGATGGAACCCCTGGATGATCCGGGCCCACAGCACGCGCGCCGCTCGAAGTTTGGCGATCTCCATGAAGTGGTTCATGCCGATGCCCCAGAAGAAGCTCAGCCGCGGCGCGAAGTCGTCGATGTCCAGGCCCGCCCGGATGCCCGTGCGCACATACTCCAAGCCATCGGCCAGCGTATAGCCCAGCTCGATATCGGCGCTGGCGCCGGCTTCCTGCATGTGGTATCCGCTGATCGAAATGCAGTTGAACTTGGGCATCCGCGCCGCCGAGTAGCGGAAAATGTCGCCCACAATCCGCATCGAGGGCGCTGGCGGATAGATGTACGTGTTGCGGACCATGAACTCTTTCAGAATGTCGTTCTGGATGGTTCCGCTGAGCTTTTCGGGCGCCACGCCCTGCTCCTCGGCGGCCACGATGTAGAAGGCCAGCACCGGCAGCACCGCGCCGTTCATGGTCATCGAGACCGACATCTGGCCGAGCGGAATCTGGTCGAAGAGAATCTTCATGTCCTCGACCGAATCGATGGCCACCCCCGCCTTGCCCACGTCGCCCACCACGCGCTCGTTATCGGAATCGTAGCCGCGATGCGTGGCCAGGTCGAAGGCCACCGAGAGACCCTTCTGCCCGGCCGCCAGGTTGCGTCGGTAGAAGGCGTTGGATTCCTCGGCCGTCGAGAAGCCCGCGTACTGGCGAATGGTCCACGGTTGCAGAGCATACATCGTGGAGTAAGGGCCGCGCAGGAAAGGCGGAACGCCCGCGGCATAGTCCAGGTGCTCGAGGGCCTCCAGGTCCGCGGCCGTGTAGATGGCCTTCACGGGGATGTGCTCGGGCGTCATCCACAGGCGTGCCTCGGCATCCGGCGTGTGCGGCACGGCGCTCAGCGGAAGCGGCTGGTAGGGAATCTTGCTGAAATCCGGCCTCATCCTCTATGCCTCCATCCCCAGGCGGTCCTGCCACCCGCTGAGGGTCTTGACCGCATCGCTCTGGACATGAATGAAGCCCTGAACGCCGGCTGCCTGGAGCGCCTCCACCTGTTCCTTGGGGTTGCCGGCCACGATTACCGGCACGCTGACCTGGGCGCAAACTTCGCGGGCCATCTCGAGATACTCGGCATCCGAGCTGCATAAAAGGATGAGGTCGGCGTCCGTGCCGGCGTACTCCTCCGCTTCCGCGATGTCGAACCCCGCGCAGCCGAAGAAATTCCTTCCGAAATTGGCGCGCGCCATGCGCATTCTGAGATCGCCGCGCTTGAGGAGCAGGAGTTTCGGATAGCAGCCGGTGCGGGCCGTGTGCCGCGTGGTCCGCTGGCGAATCTTTTCGAAAGGCTCGGCCAGCCGGAACGCGGGGAAGGGGGCCTCTTCGCCCTCTCCGGGCGGCACCACATCCGAGGTCTTCTCGTTCGGATCGGGGTAATTGTTGACGCCCACCAGCGTGCGGCGCCGCGTGGCCGCGGCTTTTTTGCGCGCCGCGCGGCTGGCCTCCAGCGCCCGCGCCACCGATCCCGATTCGCGGGCCTTGGCGTAGCCGCCCTCGGCCTCCACCTGTTGGAATAGCTTCCAGGCCTCGCGCGCCACCGCATCCGTGAGGACCTCGATGAAATACGATCCGCCCGCCGGATCGGCCGCCGCGTCCAGATGCGCCTCGTCCCGCAGAACCCGCTGAACGTTGAGGGCCAGGTGCGCGTCGAATCCGAACGGTTCTACGAACAGACGCCGGCACCCGCCGATGGCCGCCGCCATGGCTTCGGTGGTGGCGCGCAGGAGGTTCGAGTAGCGGTCGCACACGCTCTTGTTGCGCCGCGAAGTGCGCGCCAGAATTCGTATGCGGCCGGCCTCCGCGCTGCCCCCGAAAGCCGCCACCGCCTGCGCCCACAACACGCGCGCGGCGCGCAGCTTGGCGATCTCCATAAAGTAGGTCGAGCCGATCGCGAACACGAATTCGATGCGCCGCGCCGCTTTATCCACCGGCAGCGTGGCCGCCAGTTTCGCCAGCCGCTCAACCGCCGCCGCCAGCGCGTAGCCCAGCTCCTGGACCGCGTTGGCTCCCGCCTCGTGCAACTGGTCGGCGCGAATGGCGCCCGCCGCCATCTCCGGCCCTTGCGCGGCCTCCCACGCGGAGCCATCCCCGCGCACGGCCGCGGCCTTGCCGTCGAGATCTTCGCGCCGATAGTACGGCCGCACGGCGATCTCTTCCTCGGTACGCCAGACGAGCTTCTTTTCGTAATCGGCGCCCTTGAGGTCGCGGTGAATGGCGGCTTCCCACTCGGCCGTCGACGTGGGCGGAAAATGCTGGCTCAGGTTCAGCACGTCGGTTCCTGGAGCGGAATCAGGCATGACAACCCTCCTCGACCACTTCGATCAGGTACCCGAAGGCGGCCGCCTCCGTGCTCTTGGGGTGCACGAAAAAGACCGTGGTCCCGCGCGACCCCTTGCGCGGAGCTTTGTCGATAATGTTGAAGCCGTTCGCTTTCATGTAATCGAAAGCCCTCTGAATATCGGCCACCCGAAAAGCCACGTGCGCCAGCCCGCCGCGGCCTCCGTTCCTTTCGATCTGTTTGGCCACCGGAGATGCCGTGTCGAGCGGCTCCAGCAACTGCACCAGGTTGGGACCCTCGCCCACCTGGAGCAGCACCTCGCGAACCTGGTCGTTGCCCAGGACGTCCTCGCGATGCACCTCGTGAAATCCCAGCGCCTGGTACGCGCCGACGTGCGCCTCCAACTCGCCGGGCCTCACCGATACGGCCACATGATCGAAGAAAAGAAAGCCGGGCACTTGTTTCAGTTCCGATGTCATGATGTTCTATTCGAATTCCAACACAATCTGGCCGGATTGCACGGTCTCGCCGGGCGCCACGTTGACTTTGGCCACTTTCCCGGAGACCGGCGCTGTGATGTTGGTCTCCATCTTCATGGCTTCCAGCACCACCAGCACATCTCCCACCTGCAAGGTCTGTCCGGGCTGCGCCAGCACGCGCACCACGGTGCCCGAAACCGGACTGCGGCAGACCTTCTCCTCGTTCACCGCGCCGCCCGTGGTCGAGACCGTAGCCGGCGCGGGCGCGCCCGGCAGGCGGACCGATGCGGGTTCCACTGCGTATCCGCGCGGCGCCATCGAGGGAGTTTCGGGTTCGGCTGCTTCCACGTCCACTTCGTAAGTCTTCTGATCGACCGTGATCTTGAGTTTCATTGGCGAGAATTCCTAGTGCAGCCGGTGCGACGCTTGAATCGAGACGCGACCCTCCTGGGCCCACGCCCGCGAGCCGATCAGCCGCACCTGGCGCACGTGCACGCGCACGCCGAAGTATGCCGCCAGGGCCGCCGATATCGCCAGCAGTTCCTCTTCGGAAATGGTTTCCTCCTGGGTTCGCGCCGGCTCGCTGGCGAGGCTTGCTGCAGCTTGCCCATCTGGTTCCGTCGGGGCCGCGAAACGCGCTTCGACCCGCTCCAGCCGCTCCGTCAGCGCCGCCAGCTGCTTCTGAATATCGGCCAAAACATTTTCGATCGAAGTCGTCATAACGGTATCAACCCGTGCTTCTTGGCCGGACGCAGCTCCCGTTTCGTGTGCAGGTATTCGAGCGCCCGCGCCACGTACCGCCGGGTCAGGGAAGGCTCGATCACCGCGTCCACCAGCCTCCGCCCCGCGGCCACGTAGGGATTCGAGAACGCGTCTCGATAGCGCGCGATCACCTCCGCGCGCTTGGCCGCTTTATCGGTCGCGTCCTGAATCTCCTTGCGGAACACGATCTCGGCCGCGCCCTCGGCCCCCATCACGGCCACTTCCGCGGTGGGCCAGGCGAACACGCGATCCGCCCCCAGATCCTTGCCGCACATCGCCAGGTAGGCCCCGCCGTAGGCCTTGCGCAGAATCACGGTCACCTTGGGAACCGTGGCGGCCGAGTAGGCAAACAGCATCTTCGCGCCATGCCGGATGATGCCCCCGTGCTCCTGCTGCACGCCGGGCAGGAATCCCGGCACGTCCACCAAGGTGAGCAGCGGAATGTTGAAGGCGTTGCAGAAGCGGATGAAGCGCGCCGCCTTGTTGGAAGCGCCGATATCGAGCGCGCCCGCGATCACGCTGGGCTGGTTGGCGATGACTCCCACGCTGCGCCCGGTCACCCGCGCAAATCCCACCACAATGTTGGCCGCGTAATCGGACTGCACTTCCAGAAAATCGCCCGCATCCACCACCGCTTGAATCACGCGCTTAACATCGTAGCCCTGTTTGGCTTCCACCGGGACCAGGTTTTCCAGCTCCGGGTTCGCATCCACGCTGCTCTCGCCGGCCACCGTGGGCGGGTCTTCCAGGTTATTCGACGGCAGAAAGCCGAGCAGCTTCTGGCACAGCGCCACCGCGTGCCGGTCGTTTTCGGCCACGAAGTGGATCACCCCGGAGCTCACCATGTGGGCCTCCGGGCCGCCCAACTGTTCGGCCGTGACGTTTTCGCCGGTGACCTGCTTGATGACCTGCGGACCGGTGATGAACATCTGCGCCTGGCGCGTCTGGATGATGAAATCGGTGAGCGCCGGGCTGTAGGCCGCGCCGCCCGCGCAAGGGCCGCAGATGAGCGAGATCTGGGGCACCGCTCCCGAAAGCATCACGTTGGTGTAAAAGACCTTGCCGTAGCCGGAGAGCGAATCGATGCCTTCCTGCACGCGCGCGCCGCCGGAATCGTTGATGAACACGAAGGGCGACCCGGTCTTGAGCGCCTGCTCCATAATATCGGCGACCTTGATCGAGTGCACTTCGCCGGCCGAGCCGCCCGCCACCGTAAAATCCTGGCTGGCCAGGTGAATCAGCCGTCCGCCCACCGCGGCCGCGCCGGTCACTACGCCATCGGCCGGCATGCTCTTCCCCGCCATGCCGAACAGCGTCGCGCGGTGCTCCGCGAACAAGCCGGCTTCCTCGAAGCTCTCGGGATCGACGAGCGCCTCGATGCGCTCGCGCGCCGTCATCTTCCCCGACTGGCGCTGCTTTTCGAGCTTGTCCGCGCCTCCGCCGAGCATCGCGGCGTCGCGGCGCTCGCGCAGTTCTTCGATCTTCCCCTGCATGGAGCCACTATCGATAGCTGGGTTCATGATTTTGTGCCTGATCTCAAAGCGGCGCGTCCGCTCAGGCCGGCGAGACCGTCACCTTGTGACTATGGCCGTTGAGCTTCACATCGTAGGTTACCGTCGTTCGCACCGGGCCTTTGCCGTTATCGCCGGCGGGCGCCGCGGCAGGCGCGGGCGTCAGCTCCGCGGCCGGATCCTTGCCCAGATTCTTGGGCCCTTCGGCGCGCGTGGCGAAGAACTTGGGAGCCACCGCCGGAAACATGGCATAAGTGAGCACATCTTCATCCGAACCGTTGCAGCCGGCCAGACCCAGACCCGCCGAACGCAGCTCGTGCCACTCCGGCTTGAGCAGATCCGCGGGCCGCGTGCGTATGGGCTGCTTCCCGGTCTGCCGGACGGCCAGGTCGATCACGTGCTGGTCCCGGTGCCCGAGTGTCTCGCCGTAATATCCCAGCATGAGATCGGCGAACTCGCCGGTGAGCACCTTGTAGCGGCCCATGATCACGTTAAACACGGCCTGCGTGCCGATAATCTGGCTCGAGGGCGTCACCAGCGGCGGATAGCCGGCATCCTTGCGCACGCGCGGCACCTCCGCCAGCACGTCCTTCATGCGGTCCGCGGCCTTCTGCTGCTTGAGCTGGCTCTCCATGTTCGAGATCATGCCGCCGGGAATCTGGCTCTTGAAGATCTCGGTGTCGACGCCCGTGATGTTCGAAAGAAACTCCTTGTAGCGCGGCCGTACGCGATCGAAGTGATCTTTGACGGCCAGCAACTTCGCCTTATCCAGCCGCGTGGTGAATCCCGTGCCCTCCAGCATTTCGACCAGGCTCTCGGTGGGATTGTGCCCCGGTCCCAGGCTGAGCGAGCTGATGGCCGTATCGACGCAATCCGCGCCCGCCTCGATAGCCTTCATCAGGCTCACCATGGTCACGCCCGTAGTGGCGTGCGTATGCACGTGGACGCGCGTCTCCTCGCCCAGCGCGTCCTTGATGCCCTTGACGATTTCATACGCCGGCTGGGGCTTGAGCAGCGCGGCCATATCCTTAATACAGATGGAATCGCAGCCCAGGTCCATGAGCCGCTCGGCCATCTCGACGAAACCCGTAATGGTGTGCAGCGGGCTGACGGTATAGCAGATGGTGCCCTGGGCGTGCTTGCCGGTGCGCCGCACCGCCGTCAGCGCCTGGCGCAGGTTGCGGATGTCATTGAGCGCGTCGAACACGCGGAACACGTCCATGCCGTTTTCGGCGGCCTTCTCGACGAAGCGATCCACCACGCCGTCTTCATAGTGCCGGTAACCCAGCAGGTTCTGCCCGCGCAGCAGCATCTGCAGCCGCGTGTTCGGCATTAGCCTGCGAAATGTCCGGAGGCGTTCCCAGGGATCTTCATTGAGGAAGCGGATGCAGGCATCGAAGGTGGCGCCGCCCCAGCACTCCACCGACCAGTAGCCGGCCTGGTCGAGATCCGCGCAGGCGGGGATCATATCCTCGAGCGCCATGCGCGTGGCCAGCAGACTCTGATGGGCATCGCGCAGAATCAGTTCGGTAACATCGATTTGTCTACCCAATTCGGATCCCCCCGTTGTTCCGCCGCGGCGTTAGCCACGGCACCCAATTTCATTGTCTAACGAAACCGGGGGGAGCGGCTGCGCGGCCGCCCGAGCTTCGAGGGCTACGATCTCAAGGCGGGCTCGCGGCTTTCCTGCGCCGCGCCCGCTCCGAGAGCCAACTCCAGGAACTCGCGGGCCGCGCGGTTCAGTTTCTTGCGCCGCAGATGCACGATCCCCACCGGCCGGGCCAGCTCCGGCGCCTCCAGCCGCAGCGCCACCAGCCGCCCCTGCGCGATCTCCGCCTGCATGGTGCGCGCCGGCAGAATGCTCACGCCCGAACCCAGCGCCACAGCTTCTTTGATGGTCTGGATGTTGTCGAAGTGCATCACCAGGTTTACCGATACGCCCTGCGCCCGCAGAAACCGGTCGATTTCGCGGCGGATCGAGAGGTCTTCATCGAAGCCGATGAAGTCCAGCCCGTTGAGATCGGCCGGATACACCGCGCTGCTTCGCGCCAGCGGGTGCGCCGGCGGCGCGGCCACCTGCATCTCCTCGTCGCGCCACGGAATGGCCGCGATCTCGCGGCTCGATTGCGGATAGCTCACCAGGCCCAGGTCGGCGGCATCGTTGCGCACGGCCTCATAGACCTTCTCAGGCCGCATGTACTCCACCAGCAAGCTGGCGGAGGGGTGCAGGCGTGAGAATTCCTCGCGCAGGCGGCTCATTTCGGAAAGGCCGATCGAATAGATCGAGGCCACCCTCAGGGCCACGGCCACGCCGCCTTTGAGTTCTTCGAGCGCCTCTGCGAATTCCTGCTCGCGCCGCAGTACGTCGCGGCAAAAGTCGGCGTAGAGTCGTCCCGCCGCGGTCAGTTCCAGGGGGCGCTTGGTGCGGTCCAGAAGGACCGCCCCGAGGCGGCGCTCCACCTCCTGAACGTGCTGGCTAGCCGCGGATTGGCTCACGCCACAATGCTCCGCGCCCTTGCTCATGCTGCGCGTGGCAGCTATCTCTTTGAAAAGTCGTGCTTCCGGGAACGACACCGAGCTTAGAATAGCATAAGCAAACGTGATTGTACAAGGTATTATTTCCCTATTGTCTAATACTGCCGGAAGCTGTTACACTGTTGCTCAAGGCAAGCGCCCAGGTTAGTGAAGACGCGGTCCGGATCAACTTTTCGGACTGTCGGATTCCCCACGAAGAGCCATGACTGAAACAAACCAAACCACCGGTCTACCGCCCGCGCAGGGTCTTTACGATCCGCGCCATGAACACGAGGCCTGCGGCATAGGCTTTGTCGCCAGCATCAACGGTCAGAAGTCGCACGACATCATCCTCAAGGGTATCCAGGTCCTCATCAACCTGACGCACCGCGGGGCCTGCGGCTGCGATCCGGAAACCGGGGATGGCGCCGGCGTGCTGATTCAGATCCCGCACGCCTTTTTCGCGCGCCAGTGCGCCAGGCTGGGATTCACGCTCCCGCCCCCGGGCGAATATGGCGTGGGCATGACGTTCCTGCCCGTCGAGCGGCATCCGCGTTTGCAGTGCGAAGGCATCGTCGAGCGGATTGCGCGCGAGCAAGGCCTCACCGTGCTGGGATGGCGCGATACGCCCATCGATGGAAGCGCCATCGGGCGCGTCGCGCGCGGCTCGCAGCCTTACATCGAGCAGATCTTCCTCGGCCGCGGCCGGGGCATGAGCGAGGAGCAGCTCGAGCGCAAGCTCTACATCGTGCGCAAACGCGCGGAGGCCGAAGTGGCCGCCTCCAATCTGCCCGACAAGGGCTTCTTCTACATGCCCTCGCTCTCGGCCCGCACCATCGTCTACAAGGGGCTGCTGCTGGCGCCGCAGATCGCCAAGTTCTATCCGGAACTGAGCGATCCCGAAGTCATCAGCGCTCTGTGCCTGGTGCACCAGCGCTTCTCCACCAACACGTTTCCCACCTGGCAACTGGCCCACCCGTTCCGCTATGTTGCGCACAACGGCGAAATCAATACTCTGCGCGGCAACGTGAACTGGATGTACGCGCGCCAGTCCGTGCTGGCTTCGCCGCTTTTCGGGGACGATATTAAGAAGCTGTTTCCCATCATCCAGCCGGGCGGCAGCGATTCCGCCAACTTCGATAACGCCCTCGAACTGCTGGTCATGGCCGGCCGCGGCATCCAGCACGCCATGGCCATGCTGATTCCCGAAGCCTGGGACGGCAACCCTTATATGAATCCCCAGCGGCGCGCCTTCTACGAATACCACGCCTCGCTGATGGAGCCCTGGGATGGACCGGCCGCCATCGCCTTCACCGACGGCCGCTCGATCGGCGCCACGCTCGATCGCAACGGCCTGCGTCCCGCGCGCTATCTCGTTACGCGCGACGGCCTGGTGCTGATGGCTTCCGAGACCGGCGTGCTGCCCGTCAAACCGGAAGACGTCAAGCTCAAGGGCCGGCTTCAACCGGGCAAGATGCTGCTGGTCGATACCGTCGAAGGCCGCATCATCTCCGACCGCGAATTGAAGGCCTCGCTCTACGGTCGCAATCCCTACCAGCTATGGCTTCATGAGAACCAGATCACGCTCGACCAGCTTCCCGATCCGCCCCGCCAGCACGGCGCGGACGAGCACACCCTGGTGATGCGGCAACGCGCCTTCGGCTATACCGACGAAGATCTCAAGCTGATCCTGGACCCCATGGCGCAGACCGGCGCCGAACCCATCGGGTCCATGGGCTCCGATACCCCGCTGGCCTGCATTTCCGACAAGCCCCAGCCGCTGTTCCATTACTTCAAGCAGCTATTCGCCCAGGTCACCAACCCTCCCATCGACCCCATCCGCGAAGAGATGGTCATGTCGCTCACCAGCTTCATCGGCACCGAGCGCAACATTCTGGACGAGACGCCCCAGCACTGCCATACCCTCAAGCTGCCGCATCCTATCCTGACCAACCGCGACCTCGAAAAGCTCCGCCGCGTGTCGCAGGGCGATTTCCTGGCCACCACGCTTCCCATGCTGTTCCCCGTGGCGGATGGCGCCAAGGGTCTCGAGCGAGCCCTCGCCGAGCTCTGCCGCCACGCTTCGCAGGCCATTAAATCCGGCTATACGCTGCTCATCCTCTCCGATCGCGGCCTGGATGAGGATTACGCTCCCATCCCCAGCCTGCTGGCGCTGACCGCTGTGCACAATCACCTGGTGCGTGAAGAGACCCGCACGCAGGTGGCTCTCATTATCGAATCGGGCGAGCCGCGCGAAGTGCACCACTTCGCCCTCCTGATCGGCTATGGCGCCAGCGCCGTGAATCCCTACCTGGCTCTCGAAACCGTCGGTCCGGATGTCAAGCCGCTGAACAATTACATCAAGGCCGTTAACAAAGGGCTCTTGAAAACCTTCTCCAAGATGGGCATTTCCACGCTGCAAAGCTATCGCGGCGCGCAGGTCTTCGAGGCCATCGGGCTCAACCGCAAACTGGTCGAGCGCTACTTCACCGGCACCGCCTCGCGCATCGAAGGAGTGGGCCTCGAGGTGCTCGCCGAGGAGGCCATCCGCAAGCACGCTCATGCTTTCCAGCCGATCACCGAGTTCGATACCGAGCTGGCCGTCGGCGGCAATTACCAGTACCGCGCGCATGGCGAAAATCACCTCGTGAACCCGCAGACCATCGCCAAGCTGCAGCAGGCCGTGCGGCAGGAGAGCTACCAGACGTTTCAGGAATACGCGGATCTGATCGACAACCAGAACGTGCAGCTCCTGACGCTGCGCGGGCTGCTCGAGGTCAAGACCGCCGCCGAGCCCATTTCGCTCGACGAGGTCGAGCCGGCGGCCGAGATCGTCAAGCGCTTCGCCACCGGCGCCATGTCCTTCGGCTCCATTTCCAAGGAAGCCCATGAGACCCTCGCCATCGCCATGAACCGCATGGGCGCGCGCTCGAACACGGGCGAGGGCGGGGAAGACGAGGAACGTTTCGCCGACGAGCGGCGCAGTTCCGTTAAGCAGGTCGCCTCGGGCCGCTTCGGCGTCACCGCCAATTACCTGGTCAATGCCGACGAGCTGCAGATCAAGATGGCCCAGGGAGCCAAACCCGGCGAAGGCGGCCAGTTGCCCGGCCACAAGGTCGACGAGGTCATCGCCCGCGTGCGCCACTCCATCCCCGGCGTGGGGCTGGTTTCCCCTCCGCCGCATCATGACATCTATTCCATCGAGGACCTGGCGCAGCTCATCTACGACCTCAAGAACGTCAACCCGCGCGCGCGCATCTCGGTGAAGCTGGTGGCCGAGGTGGGCGTGGGCACGGTGGCGGCCGGCGTTGCCAAAGCCCATGCCGACGTGGTGCTGATCTCCGGCGACAGCGGCGGCACGGGCGCTTCGCCCTTGAGCTCCATACGCCACGCCGGCATCCCCTGGGAACTGGGCCTCGCCGAGACCCAGCAGGTGCTCGTGCTGAATGACCTCCGCGGCCGCATCCGCGTGCAGACCGACGGCAAGCTGCAAACCGGGCGCGACGTCACCATCGCCGCGCTGCTGGGCGCCGAGGAGTTCGGCTTCTCCACCGCCCCCCTGGTGGCCATGGGCTGCATCATGATGCGCAAGTGCCACCTCAATACCTGTCCGGTGGGCATCGCCACCCAGGATCCCCGCCTGCGCGCGCGCTTCGCCGGCACGCCCGAAAACGTCATCCAGTTCTTCTTCTTCATCGCCGAGCAGGTGCGCGGCTACATGGCCCGGATGGGCTTCCGCACCTTCGACGAGATGGTCGGGCGCGTGGACATGCTGGAAGCCCGCAAAGCCGTGGATCACTGGAAGGCCAAGGGTCTGGATTTCTCCTCCATCCTCTACAATCCCCAGGTTCCCGCGCGCATTGCCCGGCGCTGCGTCGATGCCCAGGATCACGGCTTGGCCCAGGCGCTCGATTACAAGCTCATCGACCACGCCCGCGACGCCATCGAGCACCGCACGCCCATCGAGATCAAGATGCCCATCCGCAACATCCACCGCACGGTGGGCGCCATGCTCTCGGGAGAGATCGCGCGGCGCTACGGCTCCGCCGGCCTGCCGGATGACACCATCCACTTCCACTTCACCGGCTCGGCCGGGCAGAGCTTCGGCGCGTTCCTGGCCAAGGGCGTTACGCTCGAGCTCGAAGGCGACGCCAACGATTACGTGGGCAAGGGCCTCTCCGGCGGCAAGCTGGCCGTCTATCCACCGCGCGCCTCCACGTTCCTTCCCGAAGAGAATATCGTCATCGGCAACGTGGCGCTTTATGGCGCCACCGGTGGCGAAGCTTTCTTCAACGGCATGGCCGGCGAGCGCTTCGCCGTCCGCAACTCCGGCGCCGTGGCGGTGGTGGAAGGCCTGGGCGATCACGGCTGCGAGTACATGACCAATGGCAGGGTGGTGGTGCTCGGCAAGTGCGGCCGCAACTTCGCCGCCGGCATGAGCGGCGGACTGGCTTACGTCCTGGATGAAGACCGCGATTTCGCCGAAAAGCGCTGCAACCGGGCCGCTGTGGACCTGGAACCCGTCCCGGATGAAGATGCCGCCATGCTGCGCTCGCTGATCGAGCGGCACGTGGCCGCCACCGGCAGCCCGCGCGGCCGCCGCGTTCTGGAAAACTGGGAGCAGGTGCTGCCTCGCTTCCTCAAAGTATTTCCGCATGAATACAAGAGGGTGCTGACCGAACGGCGCGCCCGCGAGCAGACCGCCTGCCTGCCCGCAGTGGCGGCCTCGGCGGCCGGCCAGCCAGCTGCCGTGGGGGTGCGCTGATGGGCAAGGTGACGGGTTTCCTCGAATATACGCGCGAGCACGCCGGGCGCCGCCCGGTGGCCGAACGCATCAACGACTGGTTCGAGATCTACCTGCCGTTTCCCCAGGACAGCCTCAACAAGCAGGCTGCCCGCTGTATGGATTGCGGGGTGCCCTTCTGCCATCAGGGCTGCCCGCTGACCAACCTGATCCCCGATTTCAACGACCTGGTGTACCACAACCGCTGGCGCGAAGCCGCTCGCCAGTTGCACGCCACCAATAACTTCCCCGAGTTCACCGGGCGCATCTGTCCGGCTCCCTGCGAAGCCTCCTGCGTGCTGGGCATTACCGATCCGCCCGTCACCATCAAGCAGATCGAAAAGACCATCATCGACCGGGCCTTCGAGGAGGGCTACATTAAGCCCGAGCCGCCCGCCGTTCACACCGGCAAGCGCGTGGCCGTGGTCGGATCCGGTCCCGCCGGCCTGGCCGCCGCGCAGCAGTTGGCGCGCGCCGGTCACGAGGTCACGGTCTTCGAGAAGAACGACCGCATCGGCGGACTGCTGCGCTACGGCATCCCGCATTTCAAAATGGAGAAGCACCTCATCGACCGGCGCCTCGAGCAGATGCGCGCCGAGGGCGTGCGCTTCGAGACCAATGCTCACGTGGGCGCCGGCATTCCCGCCTCCGCCCTGCGCAAGGAATTCGACGCCATCCTGTTGGCCGGCGGAGCCGAGCATCCCCGCGACCTCGCGGTGCCCGGGCGCGAACTGAAGGGCATCCACTTCGCCATGGAGTTCCTGCCCCAGCAGAACCGCCGCTGCGAAGGCGAGACGGTTCCCGAAGCCGAAGCCATCCTGGCCACCGGCAAGCGCGTGGTGATCATCGGTGGCGGCGACACCGGAGCCGATTGCCTGGGCACCAGCCACCGCCAGCACGCCCTCTCGGTGACCCAGTTCGAGCTGCTCCCCAAGCCACCCGACGAGCGTTCCCCTTCCACCCCGTGGCCCATGTGGCCCATGCAGTTGCGCACCGAAAGTTCCCACGAAGAGGGCGGTCTGCGCGATTGGAGCGTTTCCACCGTCCGCTTCACCGGCGATGCGAACGGCCATGTGCGGCAGTTGCACGCCGAGCGCGTCGGCCCGCCGCCGCGCTTCGAGCCGCAGGCCGGCTCCGCGTTCACCCTGGATGCCGACCTGGTGCTCCTGGCCATGGGCTTTACCGGTCCTGTGAAGAAGGGCATCCTCGAAGAGTTCGAAGTGAAGCTGGATGCCCGCGGCAACGTGGCCACCGACGAGGCTTCCATGACCTCCGTGCCGGGCGTCTTCGCGGCCGGGGACATGCGCCGCGGCCAATCGCTGGTGGTCTGGGCCATCGCCGAGGGCCGCAAAGCCGCCCGCGGTATCGACCGCTATCTGATGGGTGTAACGCAACTGCCCTGAAGCTCGTACAATGCAAACATATGGTAAATTGCCGGTTTTGCGTTTATGCAGCGCTCCTTTCCGGGATTGTTCTGGGGACCGTGCCCCTGGCGGGCCAAGGCCTGCCGAGTAATTCGACAATCCATGGCAGCTATTACTTTCGGCAGATGGGCGTGGACACCAGCACTGCCAACAACGAGGTCATGAGCACCTCCGGTACCTTGACGTTCGATGGTAATGGGAAGTACTCGATCAGCGCCACGCGGCTGAACCCGGATGGAACCACCACCAGCCTGACCACTCCCGGCACCTACAGCGTTCTCTCCAACGGTACGTTCACCATAACGCCGGGAGTGGACTTGGGTGATAACGGTGTAGCGGATACGATCTACGGAGGGGTGGGAACGACGGGCACAAACCAAGTCTTGGTCGGCAGCAGCACGGATTCTTATGGGCCGACTTTGGATCTGTTCGTGGCCGTTCAAGTGGCCAACAACAATGCCTCGAACTCCACTTTGAGCGGAACCTACAACGTGTCCAGTCTGGAATTCCGGGGCGGCAACACCAATTCCGCCATCAACACAGGCTTCTCCGTCACGGCCGATGGCAGCGGAAACCTGGGCAATCCCTCCATAACCGGAACTGTCGCCACCGTGGGCGCCAGCTTGACCTCGCAGACCTCTTCGGGCGCCACCTACTCGGTGGGCACGGCGGGGAATGGGAGCATTACCTTCCCGGCTCCCAGCGGAGTGGCGGCCGCCAGCCAGTTGCTGTCCGGAAGCAAGACGCTGTACGTCTCCCCGGATGGATCGTTCTTCATCGCCGGCGGAGGTTCCAGCTACGACTTCATCGTGGGGGCCAAGGCGCTCTCGGGCACCAACAACACCACGCCCCTCAACGGGCTCTACTTCACCGGTATCGTGCAGAACGATCTCACCCCCGATGGCTTTGGCCTGTATTCCTCGCAGGGCGTGGCCAATGAGTCCAGTGGACTCGAGGTGGCTTATGAGCGCGCCACCGATCCGGTGGATTTTTCCTATGACGATACCTATAGCGACCCGTTTGTCTTTAACGGGAACGGCACCGTCGCCTTCGGGGACTCATCGGGGACTACCTATGAAGATTACGCCGCGGGTGCGGGCGGCAACATCGTGATCTCATCGGGCGCCTCCGGTCTCTACTATCTGAACGTCTACGCCAAATCCATCCCGGTGACCGGCTCGGGCGTATTTCTGAACCCGCAGGCGATCGTCAATGCCGCCAGTTCCTCGCCCTTCGAGCAGTCTATCTCGCCGGGTGAATTCATAGCGATCTATGGATCGGGTATGGCCACGCAGACCGCTCAAGCCACCGCGCTGCCGTTTCCCACTACGCTGGGCAACGTCCAGGTGAACATTAACGGCTCTGCCATCCCGCTCTTTTATGTGAGCCCCGGGTTCATCGAGGCGGTCGTGCCATACACGTCGCCATCCGATGGCGCTCTCGACGTGGGCATTCAAGTGGTCAACAACGGGACCCCATCGAATACCGCGCAGTGGTACAGCGGGAATACCTCGCCCGGCGTCTTCACTCTCACCGAGAATGGGGAGGGCGATGGCGCCATCCTGGATGCCGCCACTTACGTGCCCATAACCGCCAGCAACCCGGCCAAAGTCGGCGAACAGGTTGCACTCTTTGTGAGCGGTCTCGGAACTGTGAACCTCTTGAACGCGGCGGCGGGCGCCGCGGGACCGCCGAATGCCTCGGCTACCCTGGTGAACCCGATTTATGTCTTCATCGACGGCGTGCAGGCCACCGTCAACTATCAGGGTCTGGCGCCGGGCCTGGCCGGCTTGTACCAGGTCAATGTGACCATCCCCTCGGGAGTTACCACGGGCCAAGCCGACGACATCGATATCTCGACCATAGACTCCGAAAACGATCAGGCCACCATCCCGATCTCGCAGTAAGCGCGCTCGGGCGGCCCGGCGCACTCACCGGGCCGCCGCCCTTAACAGATCCGCGGTAACTGCTCCCCGAAGGGCAGATCCACCACGCGCGTGCCGCCCACTTCGGTCCGCAGCAGCACCATCCCCGGATGTGCCTTCACCGCCTCGCCGATCTCCACCGCCTCGCGTCCCTCCGGCATCGCTCGCATGGCCGCCAGCACGCTCGCGGCGCTTTGCGGGGCCACAAATGCCGCCAGTTTCCCCTCGTTGGCTACGAACAGCGGATCGATCCCCAGTAGCTCGCAGGCTGCCCGCACCGGCTCCTTCACCGGAATGGCCCGCGCTTCCGCCTCCACTCCGATGCGCGCCGCCGCCGCGATCTCTACCAGCGTCGCTCCCAACCCGCCGCGCGTGGGGTCGCGTAGCGCGTGGATCTCCCCCGCCGCTGTCATGGCCGCCACCAGCCGGTGCAGCGCGGCCGTGTCGGATTGGATGGCCCCCGCGAATTCCAAACCCTCGCGCTCGGCCATCACCGCCATGCCATGGTCGCCGATCGTGCCGCTCAGCAGGATGCGATCGCCCGGCCGCGCGTTGCCTGCCGAGATATCCACCCCCGCCGCCACCAGCCCCACTCCCGCCGTGGTCACGAACATCTTGTCCGCCGCGCCGCGCGGCACCACCTTGGTATCCCCGGTGACGATCTCGACGCCCGCCGCGCGCGCAGCTTCCGCCATGGACGCCACCACGGCCCGCAAATCCTCCATCGGGAAACCTTCTTCGATGATGAAGGCCGCGCTGAGCGCCAGCGGCATGGCGCCGCTCATGGCCAGATCATTAATGGTCCCGTGGACCGCCAGCTTCCCGATATCGCCGCCCGGAAAAAAGAGCGGCGTCACCACGAAGCCATCCGTGGTGAAAGCGATGCGCGCGCCGCCGGCTTCCAGCACCGCCTGGTCGTCCAGGCGGTTGAGCAGCGGGTTATCGAAGGCCGGCAGGATCAGGTCCCGGATGAGCTGCGCGGTGAGCTTGCCGCCGCTCCCGTGGCCCAGCACCACCGTTTTGCGGTCCGTCACCGGCAGCGGACAAGCGAGGGTAAAATCCTTCACCGGGACAGGTGCCTCCCGTAGTTGTAGTAGGCCGCGCAGGCGCCCTCGGCCGAGACCATCGTCGCGCCCAGAGGCGTCTCGGGCGTGCAGGCAGTTCCGAATGCCGGGCAATCGCTGGGCCGCCGCGCGCCTTGCAAGATCAATCCGCTGATGCAGTTCTCCGGCTCGGTTGAAACGATTCCTTGAAGGTCAAAGATGCGCGCCGCGTCATACGCCGCGAACTCCTCCCGCAGGCGGTAACCGCTTCCCGGGATGACCCCGATTCCCCGCCAGGCCCGGTCGCACGGTTCGAATACCCGCGAGATCATGCGCCGCGCTTCCCGATTGCCTTCCCGTGAGACTGCCCGCGAGTACGCGTTTTCCACCTCGTGGCGCCCCTCTTCGAGCTGCCGCACGGCCCGGAAGATCCCTTCCAGCAGATCCAGCGGCTCGAAGCCCGTCACCACGATGGGCACCCGGTAGCGCGCCGCCAGCGGCTCGTATTCCTCCCACCCCATCACCGCGCACACGTGTCCCGCTCCCAGAAACGCCTGCACCCGGTTGTTGGGCGATTCCAGAATGGCGGTCATGGCCGGCGGCACGGTGACGTGCGAAACCAGCATCGCGTAGTTCTCAATGTTTTGCGCGCGCGCCTGCCATACCGACATAGCATTGGCCGGGGCGGTGGTCTCAAAGCCAATGGCGAAAAACACCACGCGTTTGGTGGGATTCGCGCGCGCCAGCTTCAGGCAATCGAGCGGCGAATAAACCACCCGCACGTCGCCGCCTTGCGACCGGATCTGGAACAGATCCCCCGAGGATCCCGGCACGCGCAGCATATCGCCGAAGGAGCAGAAGATGACGTCCGGCCGCCGGGCCAGCGCATGCGCCCGGTCGATCAGCTCGAGCGAGGTGACGCACACCGGGCAGCCCGGCCCATGCGCCAGCTCGATCTCCTTGGGCAGCAGTTCATCCAGGCCGTATTTGACGATCGAGTGCGTCTGCCCGCCGCAGACCTCCATCACCACCCACGGACGGGTCACCAGCGCGCGCAGCCGCAGGAGCAGGTTTTGGGCGAGCTCCTGGTTACGGAACTCGTCTATATACTTCATTCCAAATCGGAAAACTCACCTAACTCTTTAAGCGCGGCCAGGGTCTTGGCGGCCTCTTCCTCATCCACCCGGGTAATGGCGAATCCTACGTGCACCAGGACGTAGTCGCCTACCGCCGCCTCAGGCAGGTATACCATGCAGGCATCCCGCGCCACGCCTCCGAAATCCACGCGCGCCATGGGCACCCCGCCCTCCTCGCGCAACTCGGTAATCTTACCCGGTACAGCTAAACACATGTGAGACTATGGTATCAGGTTGCGCCCCCGCGACCGAACTCCCATGCCTGCCGCCCGCCCGCCCGCGCACGAAGCCCGCTCGCTGGCCGACGTGCACTCGAGCGTAGGCACCCTCCAACTCACCTTCTGGCGCCGCATGGTCGCCTTTGCCGGTCCGGCCTACCTGGTCAGCGTGGGCTACATGGACCCCGGCAACTGGGCCACCGACCTCGAAGGCGGCGCGCGCTTCGGCTATCAGCTCCTCTGGGTGCTGGTGATGTCCAACGCCATGGCGATCCTCCTCCAGACTCTGAGCGCCCGCCTGGGAATCGTGACCGGCCGCGACTTGGCGCAAGCCTGTTCGGAAACTTATCCCCGGCACGTCAATCTGGCGCTGTGGGTGCTCTGCGAAATCGCTGTGGCCGCCTGCGACCTGGCGGAAGTGCTGGGCGCGGCCATCGGTCTCAACCTGCTCTTTCATATCCCCCTGCTGATGGGCGTCATCCTTACCGCCGCCGACACCCTGTTGCTGCTCTGGTTTCAAAGCTTCGGCATCCGCGCCATCGAGGCCTTCGTGCTCGCCCTCATAACCGTAATCGCAGGTTGTTTTTTCGTTGAGATTTTGTGGGCTAAGCCACTGGCTAAAGAGATCCTTACAGGTTTTGTGCCGCGCCTCAACCGGGATAGCTTATACGTGGCTATCGGGATCATCGGCGCCACCGTGATGCCCCACAATCTGTACCTCCATTCAGCCCTGGTACAGACGCGCCAGATCGGCCATACGGAGAAAGCCAAGCTCATCGCTTGCCGCTACAACCTGATCGATTCCGTGGTTGCGTTGAACGGCGCCATGCTGGTAAACATCGCCATCCTGGTGCTTGCCGCGGCGGTTTTCTTCAAGCGCGGCATCGTAGTGACCGAGATCCAGCAGGCCCAAACGCTGCTCGTTCCGCTGCTCGGCACCAGCCTGGCGGGCATCATATTTGCCGTGGCGCTGCTCTGTTCCGGGCAATCTTCCACGCTTACAGGAACCCTTGCGGGACAGATTGTTATGGAGGGTTTCCTCAACATTCGCATGAGGCCCTGGCTGCGCCGCCTGATCACCCGCTCGCTGGCCATCATTCCCGCAGCTCTCACCATTTATATTGCTGGCGATCAGGCCACTTTTGGCCTGCTGATCTTGAGCCAGGTGATTCTAAGCATGCAGCTCCCCTTCGCCATCGTGCCGCTGATTCACTTCACCAGCGACCCCTCCAGGATGGGTTCATTCCGCAATTCCGCCTGGGTGCGCGTACTGGCCTGGAGCACCGCAATCGTCATCATCGGTCTCAATTTCCGCCTTGCTGGCATGGCCATCCGCGATTGGCTGGCCACGGCCGGACCGTGGCGCCCGCTGGTGTGGATGGCGGTGGTGCCGGTCGCCCTGATTCTCGCCGGTTTGCTACTCTGGGTCGGCGTGGAACCTCTGATTACACGCTGGATCCACAAGTTCGGCCACGCGCCCGTGGTTCTGCCGGAGACCGCCGGCGCCGAATCGGCCGCCGCTCCGGTATACAAGCGTATTCTGGTTCCCCTGGACCACACGCCTCTCGACCGCCTGGCTGTCAGCCATGCGGCTGCCATGGCGCGCCTCTACAGTGCCGAGCTTTTCCTGCTGCACGTGGAGGAAGGCGTCACCAGCCGCATGTACGGCCGCGAAGCCTCCACCGCCGAAACCGAAGCCGGCGAGCAGTATCTGGAGCGCATCGCCCAATCGCTGCGCGGCCAGGGAATAACCGTGGAAGCCGCCATTTCCCACTCGCCTTCTCCCACTAAAGAGATCGTCCGCTATGCGCGCGAAGTTCACCCCGACCTGGTCATTATGGGCGCCCACGGGCATGGCGGCCTCAAGGACCTGATCTTCGGCACCACCATCGATCCGGTTCGCCATAATCTCGAAGTGCCCATGCTGATCGTGCGCCCGCCCAAAGCGTAAGCGGCTGGGACAGGCTGTCTCAACCGCGTGTCGCGTTAACCCACAACTTGCCGTTCCGGGTGCTGAAATGCTTTTGAAATCAAAGCAATCCAATGGCAGGCCGCATGCACTCTCCCGCACCGTGCGCCACTTCCTCCATGGGCTCGTACTGGGCATCTGCTGCCTGGTGCCGCTCCAGAGCGCCACTCTGGAGCGGCTCTCCCTCGACGACATGATTCAGAAGTCCACCGCCATCGTCAGGGCCAAGGTCACGGGCTCGTATGGAGGATTCGCCGGCTCGATCATCTACACGCACTACCAGTTGCAGGTCAGCGAGACCTATAAGGGTTCGGCGGCCACCGAAGTGGCCGTCCCCGGAGGTGTAGCCGGCAATCTCCGCCAGATTTTCGCCGGTTCCCCCGCGTTCAGCGCGGGCGATGAGTATGTCTTTTTCCTGTGGACCGGCAAATCCGGGTTAACCCAGGTCATCGGTCTGACGCAGGGCCTTTTCGCGATCGCGCCGGGCGCCGCGGCCGATCCGGTCGTCACGCGTGCGGCCAGCCGAGAGTTGATGCTTGATCCGGGCACCGCGCGGCAGGTGCAGGATCAGACGCTGGCCATGAAGCTGAGCGATTTGAAATCGCGCATCTCTTCGACACTGAGCGCGGCCGGAAAGGGGGCAGGCAAGTGATACAACCTCCGCGGCGTCTATCCCGTTTCGTGGCCGTCGCGGCGGCGCTGGCCGTGGGAATCCCCGCGCAAGCCTACTATCACTATATCCACTACCTCACGCTCAACGCTCCCTATACTCCCGTCCAGCAGGCCTACGATCTGAACGCGCTGTCCAACAAGACCGTCACGTTCATGGTGGTGGATACCGGGCCGGCATCCTACGGCGCCAACGATACGTTCGGCTCGGTCCTCAGCCAGATCAAGCAAGCCGCCGCTTCATGGAACGCGGTCCCTAATTCGGACCTGCGGGTGGCTTTCGGGGGCCTCGAAAGCGCTTCCCAGGTGGCCACTTCCAATACCCCCAGCGCCGATGTGACTTTCGAGAACCTGCCCGGCTTGCTGGGCATGGGCGGCGTGACCGTGGCGGCGAATGCCACGGTATCGGTTGGTCAGAACGGTCCGTTCTTTCCTATTCTGCGCGGCCAGGTGATCCTGACCGACAACACCGCCGACCAGCCCGGGCCGAGCTACCAGGAAGAGTATTACACCACCGCGGTGCACGAGTTCGGCCACGCACTGGGGCTGCAACATACCTGGACGGGCGCGGCCATGTCGCAGGACGTGATTCGCGACACCTCGCGCGCGCGGCCGCTCGATGCCGATGACATCGCGGGCCTGCTGGTGTTGTACGGCAAAGCCGGCTGGAGCGCGTCTTATGGTTCGATTTCGGGCCAGGTGACCGCGAACGGCAACCCCGTGAACATGGCCTCCGTGGTGGCCATTCCACCCGCCGGCCCGGCGGTCAGCGCGCTCACCAATCCCGACGGAACCTACACCATACACGGTTTGCCGCCCAATCAGTATCTGCTTTACGTCCATCCGCTTCCGCCGGACGCCGTTCCCGCCAACGGCACCGGCCTGACGCTGCCGGTGGATTCCTCGGGCCATGCCATGGCGGGACCCAGCGGGTACTTTCAGACCGTGTTCTATCCGGGCACGCTCGATCCGACGCAGGCCACCAGTTTCACCATCGTGGCGGGGACGAGCCTGACGGGCCAGAATTTCGCAGTGCAGCCGCGGACGTCGATCCACATGTATGACGGCGTCACCTACAGCTTCCTCGATACCAACACCCACACCTACACGTACTCCGAGCCATCGCTTCCGATCACCCCGGCGTACGTGGATGTCACCAATCCCCAGAGGCTCCTGACCATCGTGGCGGAGTCGCCCAGCTCGAGTTTCGCGGCGGTTCAGTCGGTGAACATTCTGGGGGGAGCGTTCGCCAGCGCCATCCTCGGAGGTCAAGGCGGCAGCAGCCTGGCGATCTATTTTTATATCCCGCCATTCCCGGGGACGGGGCCGCGCCACCTGGTTTTCAATTTCGGCGACGATTTGTACATTCTGCCGGATGGCATCAACCTGGTGCAAAAGGGACCGCCTCAGATCACTTCGGTGGCCTCCAACGCGGATGGCACGGTGACGATTTCGGGAGGCGATTTCGGTCCCGACAGCCGGGTGTTCTTCGATAGCTTGCAGGCCGCCCAGACCTCCGCGGCGGGCGGTTCCATCACGGTGACGCCGCCCAGCGGTGCGAACAATCAGAACGCCTCTGTCACGGTATTCAACAGCGACGGCCAGAACTCGACTTTTTACGGCCCACCGCCGGTTTATGCGTACGGGCCCGTGGCTCCGCAGATTGGCGCCGTCAGTCTCACCTCCCTGCCGGCCAGCACCGGCTCTCCGGGCACTTTGGCCATGGTGGATATCACCGGCGTGAACACCAATTTCGTGAATGGCCAGGTGACCCTCGGTTACGGCACGGGGGACATATCCGTTCGCCGCGTTTGGGTGCTCAGCCCGACCCACCTGATCGCCAACCTGGTGGTCGCACCCAACGCGGCGCCCGGATCGTATGAGCTGAGCGCGATCTCGGGCTTCCAGGCGATGGCCCAGCCGTCCGCCTTCCAGGTGCAAGCTCCCAATCCGGCCCTGCCCGCCATCGACGCCGTGGTGAATGGATCCTACCTGCCGGTCTTCTATTCCGGCAGCGCGGTGGCGCTGTTCGGCTCAAACCTGTCGGCTTCGGGCGCAGTGCAGATCGCCTTGAGCTCCGAGAGCATGGCGAACGCTGTGAACATGACGCCGCTGTACACCTCGTCGAATCAGGTCAATTTCGCCATCCCGCAGGGCTTCCCGACGGGGCCGGCTATTCTGCAAGTGAACAACGGCTCGTCGAACGCTTTTCCGGTGGCCGTGCAGATCGACGTTCCGCCGCCCCAGATTCAGAGCGTGACCGATCCTTCGGGCGCGGCGGCCAGTCCCGGCGACGTTCTGACGGCCGTGGTGAGCGGCATCGATCCAGCCGCCGCCAACCTCAACCGCGTACAGGTGACGGTCTCGGGATTGCCGATGACCATCTTGCAGATCGCATCCCAGGGCGGCCAGTTCCAGATCCAGTTCGTGCTGAGCCAGTCCTTCGGTGGATCTCAGGTGCCGGTGGTGGTGTCGGTGGATGGATCGGGCAGCGCGCCGGTTGCAATCACGGCCCGATAGCGGCGCGGCAACCCACAACCCGCCGGCACACGGCGTGCTACCGTGTGGCACCCGCTCATCCTTCGATCGAGTCTTCGTTTCTCGATCGGAAATAGGCCCGGATATCGTCGCGGAGTTTCGGCTTGTGCGCGGTGAGGCTTAAAAGCCCCTGCCAATCGTGGCTCAGATCGCGAAACGGATCGAACCGGTTCCCGGTCAGTATGGTCCAGCGTGTGCTGTATCCGCGGTTCTTGAGAGGCCCGTGCCAATGGTGGATGGCGTTCGAATCGACATAGCCGATGTTGCCGCGCAGGTCTTTGGCGCGCTCGGCCCAGTCGCGAATGGCCTTGGCATACTGCGGGATTTCGGCGAATTTCATCTCGGGATGTGAATCGTCCCGCATGGCGAGTGCGAACGCCATGTGCCAGTCGCCCGATCCGAGAATGCAGGTTTCGAGCAGGCCGCCCAGTTTGTCGATCGCCGCGCGCCGGAAGGCCCACGCCCCGCCCACGGCCCCCCGATGCCCGTATTGCTTCGGCATCGTGCCCCGGTTCAAATGCGTAAACACGAAGCCGCGCATTTGATTGTGAACCTTGTAATCGCTGGTCAGGTAGGTGAGGTTCGAATACATCTGCACGGCATCGTAATGCTGGAGCATGTGAACCGTTTCGGTGGCCCAATCCGGCCGCGTGAAAAGGAAATCGGCGTCCACGAAAGCGACATATTCCCAATCGTGGGGAAGGTAGCGCAGGCCGACGTTGCCGGCATTCTCCTTGAACCACAACTCGGATTCGGTGCGCAGTTGAATGTGGCGCGGATTTTCGTGCATCGTGACTTCGTGATGCCGGTCTCCCAGAGCGATTTCCACCGTGTACGGGATGGCTCCCGCATCCAGACAATGCTTCTCAAAGCCGTGATAGAGCCGGTATCGCGAAGCATATCTCTGCGGATTGAAAATAACGGTTATGACATAGAGCGGCGCGGAGACCGGTTCCACGTGCAGTTGCCTCTGGGACGGATGAACGTCGCGCCTGAGTGCATAGTGATCCGCCGGAGTAATATACTTCATTGGCTTTCGGTCTCTCCCGATTTCATTATGCGAAAACGGGGTCGCCGGAAAGCCTGGTTAGCGGGCGCGGAATGCACGCAATTCAATGTTGTAGAGTGACTTAGAGAAAATTCCCAAGTCGCGCGACCGGCCTTCGGCGCCGATGTGCTCTCAGCCCTTCAGATCTGCGAATGCCTCTTCGATCTCTTTCTTCGCCGCGGGCGTGGGCACCGAGAGCGGCAGGCGCGGAGGGCCGCCGTAGTAACCGTTCAAATCCATGGCGTACTTCAATCCGGGAACGCCGTATTTCACGGTCACCAGGGCGGCGGCCCGCGCGATGCGGTTCTGCCAGTCCAGCCCGGCGGCCTCATCGCGCATGCGGTAAGCCTCCCAAATGGCGATCACGGAATATGGGGCGGCATTGGCATAGGCCAGGATGGCGCCGCAGGACCCCATCAGCAGCGAAGGCCACAGCGTGGGCGCCGAGCCCACCAGCACCTGGAAGCCGTGCTTCACCTCCCGGATCATCTGCATGACTTTCTCCAGGTTGCCCGAGCTCTCCTTGATGGCAATCACGTTGGGGTGCTCGGAGAGCGCCACCACCGCCTCCACCGGGATATCCACGCCGGTGGTTTGCGGCCAGTTGTAAATAATCAGCGGAATGCGCGATTGATCCGCCACCGCCTGGTAATAGAGCACCTGGGCGTCCGCGCGATTGATCAGGTTCTTATAGTAGTGCGGGGTGCGCACCATGGCCGCCTTATAACCCATCTCGGCGGCGCGATTGGTCAGGCACACGGTCTCGCGCACGCTCTCCATGCCGGTGCCGGCGATGAGCAGCTTGTCCGCGGCGGCGTGCTTGGCCACCAGCTCCCAAACCGTCGCCTTCTCGTCCGGCATGAGCATGACACTCTCGCCGGTGGACCCCATCACGACGTAGCCGGATAGCGCCGTGCGGTTCCACTTCTCGACGTTGTGTTGCAGCTTGGCCGCATAAATCTCGCCGTTGTGATCGAACGGCGTTGTGATCGGTGGGAAAATACCTTGTAGCTTCATTTTAATTCCACGATAGCAAGGACCCTACATGTTCTCAATCGAGATCGAATGCGACGCGGAGGACCGCGACCTGCTGATCGCCGAGCTGTGGGAGTTGGGCTCGGCGGGCATCGTCGAGCTGAGTCCCGCCCGCGTGCGAGCCTTCTTCGAGGAGGATGCCGCCGATCGCGGCATGCTTCGCCGGCGCTATCCCGGCGCGCGGTGGCGCATCGAGGAAGAGCGCGATTGGGTCCAGACGGCTAAGGATCTCTGGCGGCCCATGGAGGTCGGCAGACGTTTTTTCCTGGTGCCCGAATGGCTCGACGACCCGACACCCGCCGGCCGCCTGCGCATAGCGGTGAATCCGGGGATGGCTTTCGGCACGGGAGTCCACGAAACCACCCAGCTTTGCCTGGAGGCGCTCGAAGAGCTGTTCAAGCCGGGCATGCGCGTGCTCGATGTGGGCACCGGGTCGGGAATCTTGGCGCGCGCGGCGCGGCTGCTGGGAGCAGAGCGGGTTTATGCCTGCGATATCGACCCCGTGGCGGTGGAGATCGCGGGTGAAGGCTTCGTGGGATCGGTGGACGCCATAGCCGCAGCCTCGGCGGATCTAGTGCTGGCTAACATCAATCCGGAAGCGGTGATCCGGCTGGCGCCGGAGTTGCTGCGAGTGCTGCGCCCCCATGGGAAGCTGGTGGCGAGCGGGTTCGATAGAGGCGAAGTGGAGAAGGTGCAGTCAGTCCTGCCCGCCGGCGAGGTCCGCCACAAGAACGAGTGGAGCTTGATACTCATTCCAGGGTAGTCTGTCGGGCAGACCCTCGTTCTGCAGCGGGTCTTGGACTCGGCTGGGCGCCTTCTCGACTCAAAGCGGAACCTCAGTTCCAACCAATTCGGATGCTTGCAGGCTCCCGCACCCATCCGAATTGCAAAGGCGCTGCTTATGAGTTCTGCCGATAACTAATGGTACTCTGTTTGAGATGAACAGACCCTCGTTTCTTCTATTCTTAGGCGCTGCAGCCGGGCTGTCCGTAACCGCAGGGCTGCTGTGGAGCCAAAACGCGGGGAATGCACCCCCTGTGGGGAATCCGCCCTCTGCGCCTGTGCCGGCTCAGAGTATGAGTGCAGCCGAGTTGGCCGCGATCCCGATCGTCCCGCCGCGCACAGGTAAGAGTGTTAAGAAGACGATTTTCGACGGCCGAACGCTGAATGGCTGGGACGGCGACACCGAGTTGTGGTCCGTCGACCGGGGCGAGATCGTTGGACGTTCCACGGGCAGGGTCGAATCGACTTGTCTCTTCACGAAGGACAACTACACGGATTTCCGGCTGACGCTCTCGTCAAGAATCGTCGAGTCGGAAAACCACGCCGGGATTGGCTTTTGGGGAACAGTAGTCCCGGATGCGGGGAACCCGGCTAACAAATGGACCATACGCGGGCCGCTGGTCGCGTTTCCTATTCCGGCGATATGGGATTACATTCTGAACAAGTTCAACCGGGTGCTTTATACGACCAACCAGACGGTGACCAGCCAGAATGGATGGAACAAAGTGGAGATTCTGGCTCGAGGCAACCGGGTCCGCTGCGCCTTCAATGGCGTGGAGACCATGGAATGGCGAGAGGCCGATCCCGGTCGCATCGTCGCCGGACCAATCGGGATCCAGCTCCACGGCTGGAACGGGTCGCAGGAAGCCCGGTACAAAGATATCGTTGTCGAGACGTTCCCGAAAGAGGACAGGCTCCTCACGGCGAAGCAGTAGGCGGCGCTCCGCGCACGCATCGATCCCGGTGCTGGATCGTAACCGACCAATCGCTCCAATCCATCGGTTTAGGCTTCGCGATTACGTGTCCATCCGTTCGACCCATTGAGCGCGCCATGCGGGTGCCACGAATGGATCCGCAAAGTACTGTGTTTCCCGCGCAACCTGGTCGCCCCTGAACTCCATGATGCTCACGGTGTAGGACGGCTTGCCGTCATATGTCAGGATGAATTCGGTGACCCAAAGATCACCGCCGCCAATGATTCGCCGGACAGTAAACCGCTTTTCGCTCGGCTGACTGGCGCGTTGGTTCTGTATGTTGCGCCGACCGCGGGTTCGCTCGCCAGACTGCGGGTATTCCAGCACCGCGTCCTCGTGATAGATGCGGTGCTCCGTTTCAAAATCGTTGGCATCGGACGCCGCCCAATGCTGATCCAGTGCCGCACGGATCTCTTGATCCCGCACTCCAGAATGCTGCTCCTTCTTTTGTTGATCGTTCATCTTGGCAGTTTCGCGGATCGTCCTGGCCGGCCAGGGGGGCCGGCCAGCAGACCAGGGTCCTGCCCACAAGGGCCGCTACATCGCCGCGTTGAAGCGGTTCTCGATTTCTTCCCAGTTCACCACGTGCCACCAAGCCGCGATGTACTCGGGCCGGCGATTCTGATACTTGAGGTAGTAGGCGTGCTCCCACACGTCCAGTCCCATCACCGGAAACTTGCCTTCCATCAACGGACTGTCCTGGTTAGCGGTGGAGGCGATGTCCAGCTTCGTGCCGGATTTCAGGAGCCACGCCCATCCCGAACCGAAGCGCGTCGCGGCGGCCTGGTTGAACTTCTCCTGGAAGCTCTCGAAACTGCCGAAAGTGGCATGGATGGCCTGGGCCACGTTGCCAACCGGCTTATTGCCGGCGGGGTCCGATCCGGGCGCCTTCATGATCTTCCAGAACATGGAGTGGTTCACATGACCGCCGCCGTTATTGCGTACGGCCGTGCGGATGTTCTCCGGAACCATGGCGCAGTTCTTGGCCAGCAGATCCTCCAGCGTGACGCCTTGCAGGTTGGCCGCCGATTCGATGGCTTTGTTGAGATTGGTCACATAAGCCTTGTGGTGCCCGCCATGATGCACTTCCATGGTCTTGGCGTCGATGTAAGGCTCCAGCGCGTTAAACGCGTAAGGCAGCGCCGGCAATTGGTACGGATAGGAAATTCCCATTTGTATCCTCTGAGTCATGTTGTCTCCCTCGATATAGTGAAGCCGGGCCGGCGCTCAGTTCGCGCCGCCGGCGGTTTCCAGGGCATGCGCGAGCCGGAACATGGTGGTCTCGTCGAAATGCCTGGTAAGCAGTTGCATCCCCACCGGCAGCCCCCCGGCGGTCTTTCCGCATGGTACGCTCATGCACGGAATGCCCGCCAAACTGCCGGTAATCGTATAGATATCGGAAAGGTACATGGCCAACGGATCGTCCACCTTCTCGCCCAGCTTGAATGCCGGAAAGGGCGAGACCGGGGCCACCACGGCGTCCACCTCGTCGAAAGCGTTGGCGAAATCGCGCGCCACCAGCGCGCGCACCTTCTGCGCCTTCAAATAATAGGCGTCGTAATACCCGGCGCTGAGAACGTAGGTCCCCAGCATGATGCGGCGCTTGCATTCGGCGCCGAATCCCTCTCCACGGGTATTGCGGTACATATCCGAAAGAGTTTCCATGCTTCCCGAGCGATACGTGTACCGGACGCCATCGTAGCGCGCCAGGTTAGAACTGGCCTCCGCGGTGGCGATGATGTAATAACACGCAATGGCATGCTCGGTGGCTGGCATGCCGATCTCCCGGACCTCACAGCCCAGGCTTTTGAAAGCCTCCACCCCGCGGCGGATCAAATCGCCGGTTTCGCTCTTCAGGTCCTTTAGATACTCGCGGGGCAGTCCAAGCTTCAAGCCTTTTACCGGGCCCCCGAGCAGTGCCGAGTAATCCGGTACCGGGGCGTCGGCGGAGGTGGAATCGGCCGGATCGCGGCCCGCCATGACCCGCAGCAGCGTGGCGGCATCCTTGACCGAGCGGGCGAAGGGGCCGATATGATCGAGCGAGCTGGCGAACGCCGTTAGCCCGTAGCGCGAGACGCGCCCATAGGTGGGTGTGACGCCGACCACGCCGCAAAACGAGGCCGGCTGGCGGATGGAGCCGCCCGTGTCCGATCCCAGCGCCACTACGGCGG
Source organism: Terriglobia bacterium (assembly GCA_963714205.1). Lineage (GTDB taxonomy): Bacteria > Acidobacteriota > Terriglobia > Bryobacterales > Bryobacteraceae > CAVQNQ01. Next base: position 238,092 of record CAVQNQ010000007.1, on the reverse strand, counting down.
TGCCCTGGGCTACGGCCGCCGCCGAACCGCCGCTCGATCCTCCCGGCACGCGGTCGAGCGCCACCGGGTTGCGCACCGCTCCGAAGGCCGAGTTCTCGGTGGAGGACCCCATGGCAAACTCGTCGCAGTTGGTCTTGCCGACGATGATGCCGCCGGCGCGCTCGACGCGGATCACCGCCGTGGCGTCATAAGGCGGAATGTAGTTGGCCAGGAGCTTTGAACCGCAGGTGGTCTTGACGCCCTGCGTGAGGATCACGTCTTTCACCGCCACGGGCACGCCGGCCAGCGGGCCGGGATCTTCGCCTTGAGCCAGTTGCCGGTCCACGCGCCCGGCCGCCGCCAGCGCGCGCTCCGGCGAGAAATGCAGGTAGGCGCCGGTCCGGGGATTCTCGGATTCAGCAAAGCGCAGCGCCTGGGTGGCCAGTTCGATGGCGCTGAAGCGTTTGGAGAGCAGACCCTCCCGCACGCTGTCGATGGTCAGGGATGGAATGTCCATTTCAATAAAGCGCACTACCGTTCGATGATCTTGGGCACTTTGAAATATCCCGCGCCGCTCTGCGGAGCGTTGGCCAGGGCGGCCGCGTTGCCCAATGGCGGAACCGGGATATCCGCCCGCAGGGTGGCCGTCTCGCCGGCCTCGTAGAGCACCTGGGCCATCGGCTCGACCCCTTCGGTATCGACTTCGTTCAAGCTGGCGACATGTTCCAGGATGCCATCCAGGTCCGCCTGGAACCGGGCGACTTCCGCGTCGGTGAGCTTGAGATTGGCCAGATCGGCCACGTAGCGAACTTCCGTTTCTGTGATCTTCACGCTTGTGCCTTTTTCCGTGACGCCTGGTAGATGGCGCGCAGAACCGGGTCGGTGATGCCGGCGGCTTCGTCGGCCGCGGTCGCCGGCATGGCCGCGGTGGCGCGCCGCGGTTCGCGGCGGCGCGGAACCACCCGGAACTCCAGGTCTTCCACCAGCCCCGCGCCGAGGTTTTTCTCAAGATTGCGCAGAACGGAGCGCGAGAGGCCGTTCAACTGGCGCTGCCAGATGCTGTCTTCCACTTCAATCACCAGGCGGGTCCGCACCAGATGCACCGCGCGCGTGTGCGCCGCGATGGTCTTTCCCACGGCGCTGCGCCACGCCCCGCAAGCCACTTCCTCGGCGGAAAAGGTATCGGTGGGCAATCGCAATCCCCGTATGACTTTGCTGGCGCGTTCCATGTGGTGCGGCCATTTTATCATGGAGGCCCGGCCAAGATACGGCCGCAGACTCTCCGCCAATGGTTGGTCCTGATACATCTCAAGGACCCGTGGAAAGCACAAAGCCGCTACACTTTTCAAGTAAGATCATGCAATTGCAGCAAATGCGATCCCCCCAGCTCGATGGCACGCCTGGCATCCGAAAATTCGCCGCTTCCCTCGGAGTCCGGCTCGCCGGGATCAATTGGGCTCTGGTCGCGATACTGGTAGCCGCGCTCGCCCTGCGGCTGCTGCGGATTCTCGACTATAACGCTTCGGTTCCCGACGCCTTCTCGACGTTGGGCGGCGATGAGCCTGGTTATGCCAACCTCGCGCGAGGACTGTGGGCAGGAGATTTTTTTTCGTGGCCGGGCCGGGTTCCCCTGTACCCCGCTTTCATTGCGTCCGTATTCGTGGCGGCGGGCCACGAGTCATACCGGTGGGTGCGCATTGTGCAGTGCTTCGTCGGGCTGATTCCCGTCTGGCTGACCTATCTCCTGGGGAGGCGCATTTTCGGAAAAAGGGCCGGGTTGATCGCCGCCCTTCTGGTGGCCGTCTGTTTCCCGCTCTACGTCGAGCCGCGCGTAGTGCTGAGCGAGAACCTCTTCACGCCCATGCTGCTGGCGATTGCATGGCTCACACTCGACGCCGTGGAGAGGCCTACTGGGGGCCGCTTCGCCATCCTGGGTGTCTCGATCGGGATCGCCGATCTGATTCGGCCCACCCTCGCGCTCTATCCGCTGTTCATGATGATCGCGCTTCCTGTGCTGCTGCCCCGAAAGCGGGCATGGCGGCTGGGGGTGGTGGCGGGATTGGCCGCCGGTATCACGATCTTCCCCTGGACTCTCCACAACTACATCCGTTATCACGCGCTGATACCCCTGGCCACCAGTAACGCGGCGGTGTGGCAGGCCAGCCCGGAGTTCGACCACGTGATCAAGCGGATCGGATACATGCGCGTGTGGAGAGAGGTGCTGTACGGCCCGGGCTGGGAAAAACATGACCCCACATCGGTGGAGGGCGACAAGTATTGGACCGAGCGAGGGTTGCGTTCCATCCGGCAAGCCCCTTTGGAATACCTCGCCATTTCGTTCCGCAGGATCTTCCTGTACTGGGTGGGAGATCCAGGCAATGACTGGAACAACGGGCCCCCGCTCTCCTACAAGGGCCTTCGCGAAGCCGGCTACGTGCCCAGCGAGGCCGGGCTCCTCATGATTGAGCGCCTGGTTCCGCTGCTCATCCCACTCGCGGTCTTCGTGTTGTGGAGCGAGCGCAGGCGCTTCTTCACCTTGTACATGATGCTGTTGTTCGCCACGCTGTTTCACGCCGCCACGATCGCCGTGGCCAGACTGAGCGAACCGTTTCTGCCCTTCGTGATGACGCTGATAGCCTGTGCCTTCGACCGCCTGACCGGCGCGCCTACTCGAACTTGATTTCCGCCAGGTCCGCGGTGGGCTTGGGGAACTCCAGATCCATGCTCTCGAGCGTGTGGCGCACAATTTCCGACACCGCCAGGTCGCGGAACCATTTGTGATTTGCCGGAATCACGTACCAGGGCGCCCACTCCGTGCTGCACTTGCGCAGCATATCCTCGTAGGCCTCGATGTACTGATCCCAGTATCCGCGCTCCTTGATATCGGCCTGGGAGAATTTCCAGTTCTTGGATGGATCGTCGAGCCGCTGGCGGAAGCGCCGGGCCTGCTCTTCCTTGGAGATATAAAGCAGGAACTTGACGATGCGCACGCGGTTCTCGCTCAGCATGCGCTCGAAATCGTTGATCTGTTGGTAGCGCTTCGACCACACCGGCTTGGGAACCAGGCCGTGCACCCGCACCACCAGCACGTCCTCGTATTGCGAGCGGTTGAAGATCCCGATGCTGCCGAGCTCGGGAACCGCCTTGTGCACGCGCCACAGATAGTCGTGGCGCTTCTCAGCGCCCTCCGGCACCTTGAATGGCATAACCGTGACGCCTTGCGGGTTCAGCCCGCTCATGACGTGCCGTATGGTACCGTCCTTGCCGCCGGCATCGATGCCCTGCAGGACCACCAGCAGCGCCTGTTTGGCGTCCGCATACAGCAGGTATTGCAGGACGGAGAGCCGTTCCAGGTTCTTGGCGAGCCGGTCGGCCGCCTGGGGCTTCTCCACGCCATGGGTATCTTCCGGATCGACTTGCGCCAGCTTGAATTTGGAGCCGGGAGGCACGGCAAGTTCGCGTACGAGATGTTTCATTCCGCACCATTCTACACTGAAGTCATGCTCGTGCTCGCCTCGCAGTCGCCGCGCCGCGCTGACATTCTGCTCCAGGCGGGCATTCCCTTCGTGGTCCGCACGGCACTCGTGGATGAGTCTCCGCTCGACGGTGAGACGCCCCAGGACTACGTGCGCCGCCTCGCCGAGTGGAAGGCGCGGGCGGTGCCGGCCGCGCCGGGGGAGATCATCCTGGGCGCCGATACCACCGTGGTGATCGACGGCCAGATGCTTGGCAAGCCCGCCGACGCGGCCGATGCGCGCCGCATGTTGGAGCTGCTCTCCGGCCGCCGCCACGAGGTGATGACCGGCATCTGCTTGAAACGCGGCGCCCGGATGGTCCGCGATTGGGCCACGACCGCGGTCTGGTTCGGGCCCATGAGCGCGCGCGAGATCGACGCTTACGTCGCCAGCGGAGAGCCCATGGATAAGGCCGGCGCGTACGCCATTCAAGGTCTGGCTTCGAAGTTCATCGAGCGGCTGGAGGGCTGCTATTTCAACGTGGTAGGGCTGCCCGTGGCGCTGGTGTATAGGCGTCTGGGTGAAATGCGCCTCCTGTAAAATCGGGCCGCCTTGTGGATTTTCGCGACAGCCAGGACTTATAATCTAGTTTAAGAACCCTGTATCCTAATTCTTGCAAGGAGGGGAGAGTTGACAGACTCATCCACCACCATTCGTCCTAAGACAACCATCGACGGCAACGAAGCGGCGGCCTTCGTAGCCCATCAAACCAACGAAGTCATCGCGATTTATCCGATTACGCCCTCATCCAATATGGGCGAGTGGGCGGACCAGTGGTCCGCCGAAATGAAGCCGAACATCTGGGGTACCGTGCCGACGGTAATCGAGATGCAGAGCGAAGGCGGCGCGGCCGGCGCCGTACATGGCTCACTGCAGGCAGGCTCGCTTTCCACCACGTTTACGGCCTCTCAGGGCCTGCTGCTCATGATCCCGAATATGTTCAAGATCGCGGGCGAGCTGACCTCGACGGTGTTTCATATCGCCGCGCGCGCCTTGGCCACGCACGCGCTCTCCATTTTCGGCGATCACAGCGACGTCATGTCCGTGCGCGCCACCGGGTACGGCATGCTGGCGTCCGGCTCGGTCCAGGAAGTCATGGACATGGCGCTCATCGCGCAGGCCGCTACGCTCGAAGCGCGCATCCCCTTCCTGCACTTCTTCGACGGCTTCCGCACGTCCCACGAAGTCGCCAAAGTCGAGCAGCTCACGGTTGAAGATATGCGCGCCATGATCGACGAGGATCTGGTGCGGGCGCACCGCTTGCGCGCCATGACCCCCGATCGCCCCGTGCTGCGCGGCACCGCGCAGAACCCGGATGTGTTTTTCACGGAGCGTGAAACCATCAACCCGTACTACCTCGCCGCTCCCGCCATCGTGCAGAAGGCCATGGACAAGTTCGCCGCAATCGTGGGCCGGCAATACCATTTGTTCGACTACGTGGGCGCCCCGGATGCGGAACGCGTCCTCATCATGATGGGATCGGGCGCCGAAGTGGCGCACGAGTGCGTAGATGCCCTGGTCGCGCGCGGCGAGAAGGTCGGGCTGCTCAAGGTCCGCTGTTACCGGCCGTTCGCGGTTGAAACTTTCGTGGCGGCGCTGCCCGCCAGCGCCAAATCCCTGGCGGTCCTCGACCGCACCAAGGAGCCCGGCGCCATCGGCGAGCCGCTGTACTGCGACGTGGTCACCGCGCTGGCCGAAACGGGCCTTCCCAAGAAGGTGATCGGCGGCCGTTACGGTCTCGGTTCGACGGAATTCACCCCGGCAATGGTGAAGGCCGTTTACGACGAGCTGCTGAAGCCCTCCCCCAAGAACCACTTCACGGTCGGCATCAACGACGACGTCACCCACACCAGCCTGGATTACGATCGCGAGTTCTCGAGCGAAGAGCCCGGCACCGTGCGCGCCATGTTCTTCGGCCTGGGCGCGGATGGCACCGTGGGCGCCAACAAGAACTCCATCAAGATCATCGGCGAAGAAACCGACAATTACGCGCAGGGCTACTTCGTGTACGATTCCAAGAAGTCCGGCGCCATCACCGTCTCGCACCTGCGCTTCGGCCCCAAGCCGATCCGTTCCAGTTACCTCATCAACAAGGCCAGCTTCGTGGCCTGCCACCAGTTCTCGTTCCTGGAGCGGCTGGATATGCTGCGCAGCGCCGAACAGGGCGCCACGTTCCTGCTCAACAGCATCTACGGCCCGGACGAGGTCTGGGACCACCTGCCGCGCACCGTGCAGCGGCAGATCATCGAGAAGAAGCTGAAATTCTACGTAATCGATGGCTACGAGGTCGCCAAGAAGACCGGCATGGGCGGCCGCGTCAACACCATCATGCAGACCTGTTTCTTCGCCATCAGCGGCGTGCTGCCGCGCGAGGAAGCCATCGAGGCCATCAAGCACTCCATCGAGAAGACCTACGGCAAGCGCGGCGAAAGCGTGGTCAAGAAGAACTTCGCGGCCGTGGATGCGGCCCTCGGCCACCTGCACGAAGTGAAGGTGCCCTCCGAGGTAAGCTCGGCCTTCGATTTCCGGCCGGCGGTTCCCGCTGCGGCGCCCGAGTTCGTGCAGAAGGTGATCGCCAAGATCGTGTCCGGCGATGGCGACGAGCTGCCGGTGAGCGCCATGCCGGTCGATGGCACTTTCCCTACGGCCACGGCGCAGTGGGAGAAGCGCAATATCGCGCTCGAAATCCCCGAGTGGGACGAGAATCTCTGCATCCAGTGCGGCAAGTGCGTGCTGGTCTGCCCGCACGCGGTGATCCGCGCCAAGGTCTACGATTCCAGAGATCTGGAAGGCGCCCCGGCCACTTTCAAGGCCGTTCCGGCCCGCTGGAAGGACATGAAGGACCGCAAGTACACCTTGCAGGTGGCGCCCGAGGATTGCACCGGCTGCGCATTGTGCGTGCAGGTCTGCCCGGCCAAGAGCAAGAGCGAGGTGAAGCACCGCGCCATCAACATGGCGGCGCAGCCGCCCATTCGCGAACAGGAAGCCGCCAACTGGGAGTTCTTCCTCAAGATTCCCGAAACCGACCGCAAGGTGCTCTCGATGAGCCAGGTGAAGGACGTGCAGTTGCTGCGCCCGCTGTTCGAATTCTCGGGCGCCTGCTCCGGCTGCGGCGAAACCCCGTACGTCAAGCTGATGACGCAGCTCTTCGGCGACCGCATGCTGATCGGCAACGCCACCGGCTGTTCCTCCATCTATGGCGGCAACCTGCCGACCACGCCCTATTGCCAGAACGACGAAGGCCGCGGCCCCACGTGGTCCAACTCGCTGTTCGAAGACAACGCCGAATTCGGCCTGGGCATTCGCCTGGCGGCCGACAAGCAAAACGAATACGCGCGCGAGCTGGTGGGCCGCCTGAGCGGCGCGATCGGCGATAACCTGGCGCAAGCCATCCTCACCGCCGATCAGAAGACCGAGCCGGGCATCTTCGAGCAGCGCCGTCGGGTCAAGGAACTCCTCGAGAAGCTCGCCGGCGTGGATACTTCCGAAGCGCGCGATCTGCGCAGCCTGGCCGACGCCCTGGTCAAGAAGAGCGTCTGGATTCTGGGCGGCGATGGCTGGGCCTACGATATCGGCTACGGCGGCCTCGATCACGTGCTCGCTTCCGGCCGCAACGTCAACGTCCTGGTGCTCGATACGGAAGTCTACTCGAATACCGGCGGCCAGGCCTCCAAAGCCACTCCGCGCGGCGCGGTCGCCAAGTTCGCCGCCGCCGGCAAGCCCGTGGCCAAGAAGGACCTCGCCATGATGGCGGTGAACTACGGCAGCGTCTACGTGGCGCGCGTGGCCATGGGATCGAGCGATATGCACACGGTCAAGGCGTTCCTCGAAGCGGAAGCCTACAACGGGCCGTCCCTCATCATCGCCTACAGCCATTGCATCGCCCACGGCTACGACCTCACCTACGGCATGGAGCAGCAGAAGGCTCGCGGTCAACTCCGGCTACTGGCCGCTGTTCCGCTACAACCCCGACCTGGTGGCGCAGGGCAAGAATCCCTTCCAGCTCGATTCGCGTCCGCCCACCATCCCGCTCAAGGACTACATCTACAACGAGACCCGCTACACCATGCTCGTCAAGAGCAACCCCGAGCACGCCAAGGTGCTCCTCGACCTGGCGCAGGAGGATGCTACCAGCCGCTGGAAGCTATATGAGAATCTGGGCCCATATGCCCGTGAACGGAGGGGAAAAGAAATGATCGACCTCAGCAAGACGATTGATCTTTCCACCACCTACCTGGGATTGAAGCTGAAGAATCCGCTGGTGGCCTCGCCCTCGCCCATGTGCGAGGATCTGGGCAACATCCGGCGCATGGAGGATTCCGGCGCGGCTGCCGTGGTCCTGCACTCGCTCTTCGAGGAGCAGATCGAAATCGAGAGCCAGGAGCTCGACCGCTTCGTGGACGCCGCCTCGGATGTAGGCGCTGAATCGACCACCCACTTCCCCGAGCTGATGCAGCCGGTCAGGGGCCGGGAAGGCTACCTCAAGCACATCAGGGCTTCGAAGCAGGCGGTCGAGATTCCCATCATCGCGAGCCTGAACGGAACCACCAAGGGCGGCTGGCTGGAATACGCCAAAGAGATCGAGCAGGCCGGCGCGGACGCTCTCGAGCTCAACATCTACTACATTCCCATCGACGCCAGCGTCACCGGCGACCAGGTGGAGCGCACCTATATCGACCTGGTGGAGGCCATCAAGGCCGAGGTGCGCATCCCCGTGGCCGTCAAGCTAGGCCCGTATTTCAGCTCCATGGCCAACATGGCCAAGAAGCTGGATGCCGCGGGCGCCAACGGTCTGGTGCTCTTCAACCGCTTCTACCAGCCGGACTACGACCTGGAAGCCCTGGAGGTGGTGCCCAACCTCATCCTCAGCAACTCTCACGAGCTGCTGCTGCGGCTGCACTGGATCGCCGTGATCTATGGCAGCGTCAAGGCCGACCTGGCGCTGACCGGCGGCGTCCATAGCGCCAGCGACGTGGTGAAGGCCATGATGGCCGGCGCGCGCGTCGCCATGATGACTTCCGCGCTGCTCAAGCGCGGAATCAACTACCTCGATACCATCTCGACCGAGCTGCTGGTGTGGATGGGCGAGCACGAATACGACTCGATCAAGCAGATGCAGGGCAGCATGAGCCGCAATGCCGTGCCGCAGCCCTCGGCTTTCGAGCGCGCCAACTACGTGAAGGTCCTCAGCTCCTACGCGATGCGGTAAGCCTCAAGGGGGGCGGTCGCGCGGATCGCCCCCGTTTCTTCCTTCATTTCCCCAAGTTCACCGTAACCGGCCCGGTATCGTCCACCACGCTGTACTCCGGCGGCGGCTGGAAGAGGCTCGCGTCCGGCTCGGAGCGGCTGAGATTGCGGATCTCGAAGGTGCTTTCGCCCGATCGCGGGTCGTTGGTCTTCGTGAGAATCACGACCTTGAGATCCGGCGACTGCCAGGTCTCCCGGGTCACCACGATCGGCCGGTCGTTGCCCTGGAAATCGGTTGGGTACGTGATTGTGGCTCGGACGCCGTCGCACAGGACGCCATCGATGGTCTGAGTGCCCAGGTATTCGTTTTTGAACTCGGGCTGGGGATGATCGTCCTGAGCCGGCGCTCCCATTAACCGCGACGCTGTGGCCGAAGGTGCGCCGCTCGGGGGCGGGGGAGGGGGCGGAGCGTCGGCACTGAACCATGGCGTATTCCTCTCGATGGCAACCGCATTGGGCTGGTTCGGCTGCCACAACGCAGACCGGTGCGCGACTTTGTTCTGCGCATCGAGCGTGTACTGGAAGCCGGCCACCGAATCGGTGATCTGGATCATCCTGGGTGCGTCGGCGTCCGGCCGGCCCGGGATGCCGAACGATTGCTCCGTGCGCGTGCGGCCCTGGGAGTCACGAAAGATGCGACGGCCCGGCATCGCCTGGGTGATGTGCGTGCCGTCGGCGAGCGTCTGGAGATGCTCGGTGACCTCTTCGCCGGAGAAGGGCGCCCCGGTCACGGCGGGAGCCGCGAAGCGCGGGCCGGCGGTCGTGGAACCTGCCGCAAGCGAGCCGTTGGTGGCCACGACTGTAACCGCGCCTTGCCCGAACGCTGTTGCGGCGAACAGGCACCCTGATGCAAAACTGGAGACCAGCCGAAGGATCATACGCGCCTCCGAGGAAAGTGTATCCCTCGCGTCCGCCTGCGGCAAGAGTGCCGGAAGCGCCCAGTGGCGTGCACTGATTACTTACCGAAGGACACGGTAACCGGCCCGGTATCTTCCACCACGCTGTAATCGGGCGGCGCCTGGAAGAGGCTCGCGTCCGGCTCGGTGCGGCTGAGGTTGCGGATCTCGAAGGTGCTGTCGCCCGAGCGCGGGTCGCTGGTCTTCCGGAGAATGGCCATCTTCAGCTCCGTTGACGTCCAGGTTTCCTGGGTCACCACGATCGGCCGGTCGTTGCCCATGAAATCGACGGGGTACGTCGTGGTCATCCGCCGGCCTTCGCACAGAACCCCATCGACCGTCTGCGTGCCCAGGGATTCGTTCTTGAACTCAGGCCGGGGACGGCCGTCCGGCTGCCGACCCGCTATCGCCGGCAAGGGAGCGGCGGCGATCATTGCAGGCATAGCCATGCCGTCGGGCGGCGGGGGCGGCGGCGTGGCGCTGATCTCCCCGGAGCGGACCACCATCGCGGGCCGTGCGTTAGCCGGAATTCGTCCCGTCTGTCCCTGGTTTGAAGGCGGCAAGGCAAACCGGTGCGCCACCTTCTTCTGCGCATCCAGCGTGTACTGAAAACCGGCCACCGGATCCGTGATTTCGACGATGACGGGCGCTTCGCCCGCCGGAGGCCCCATGGCCAGCGGCCGCTCCGAGCGCGTGCGGCCCAGGGAATCGCGGAACACGCGCCGGCCCATCGTGGTCTGGGTGATGTGCGTGCCATCGGCGAGCGTCTGGACGCGCTCGGTGACCTCTTCGCCGGAGTAGGGCGCGCCGGTGATCGCGGGCGCCGCGAAAGGCGGCGGGCCGGTAGTGAAGCTTCCCGCAACCGAGCCGCCAGTCGTTACGGTTGCGGTGCCCGCGCCTTGCCCGAACGCCGCCACGGCGAGCAGGCACCCGAATGCAAAACTCGAAAACAGCCGAAGATGCATAAGATGCATATGCGCCTCTGAGGCAAGTGTAGCCCGGGCATCCCCCGGCGGCAAGAGTACCGGACGTAATGAGATAGAAAACGAGATACAAAACTCTTCCGGTCTCTCCGCCAACATGCTATAAGGTATCAAACGGGCTTCTAGTGAGCCCGCAAACGGGGATATAAATGCCAGCGCCGAAGGAGATTCCCAAGCGCGGAGCGCTTGAGTTGTGGACGGAGATTGCCGCGTATTCCGTCTGCCCCTCAGTTGGGACTTGCATCGTAGCCATTCCCGCCTTTACTTGCCGCTGTAAAGGGACAATCGGATCTCAATCGCCTAATCCGAGGAGAACCCAACATGGTCCTGCTGAAATCGATTCGATCTCTGCTCACAATCCTCACGGCCGCGGGCGCGCTGCTGCCCCTGTCTGCTTCGGCCAGTTCACCCACGCCCATCTCGTTAACCACGACTAATGGCACGGTGCCGGGTACGAGCATCACGTACACCATTTCCAATACCGGCGGTACGCCGCGAAACATCTTCCCCGCCGGCACATCGGACCAAGGCCTCTGGAGTTGGACCAGCTTCCCGGAATTTTTGGCCCTCGGAACTCCGATCTCGCTGGCCGTCACTTTCAGCGCCCCGATACCGGCCAACCGGCTGATATGGGGAGCCAATAGCGTCACGCCGCCTTCCACCACGAAATTCACGCCCTCCGGAGGAACCGCCACCGCCGCCAATTTCAATCTCACGGACGGCATCTCCGCGGTGCGGGCGACAGGTCCCGCCTCCTACAACGCTGCGACCGGAACGATCACCGCAAACTCGCAGGATGTGTCGTTGATGGTCGGCAGCGCCTCCACGAACACTCTGGCCTCGTTCACGATCAGCGCGACGAATAATACAACCGATGGGTACACGGTCTTCTTCGGATTTACCGCGCCGGCGGGCACGGGCAACCAGTTCACTTTTAGCGGATTCGCCAGTACGGCCGGGCTTACGCTGGTGGGCAATGCCGCCACGGCCTCGACCAGCGACGGCACCGTCCTGCGGTTGGCGGCCGCCACTGGCGGACAGAGCGGGGCGGCCTACAGCACCACACCGGTGACGCTGGGCAACAATGCGGCTTTCAACACCCAGTTCCAGTTCCGCTTCACCAACCCCGGAGGGTGGGATCCGGCCGACGGCATTACGTTTGTCATCACGACGAATACCACAGGCTTGGGCGCCGGTGGGCTGGGAATGGGTTACCAGGGAGTCAGCGGCAACAGCGTGGCGATCGAGTTCGACACATTCAACAACACCGGCATGGGTTTGGGGGACGACGATGGCAACAGCAGCAATCACGTTGCCATCGACACCAACGGCGTCCTGACGAACACCGATCTTACCAACGTGTACAGTAACCCCTCCTGCGGCTTTCCGACCGGCAGTCCGCCCCAGAATTCCTATCAGGTGGCCGGTTGCATGTCGAACGGGCACTTGTGGACCGTCAACATCGGATACGACGGCACGAAACTGACGGTGACGCTCAGCGACCCCTCGGAAGGCGCCAGCTTTACGGCGATTAGCGGCTACACCATCAACTTGGCTTCGATACTCGGCCAGAACACCGCTTACGTCGGTTTCACCTCCGGCACCGGATCGGGCTGGGAGAACCACGACATCGTGAACTGGAGCTTCGCCAATACGGTGCCCACCGGGACGCCCAGCAGCGGCTGTTCGTATGCCGTTTCGGCCGCCAGCCCGCTTCCGGCGGTCTTCGGCAGCTCGGGCGGTAGCGGAACGGCCGCGGTCATGGCGGGCACGGGCTGCACGTGGGCGGTAACCAGCAGCGCTTCCTGGCTCACGACCAGCAGTTCGGGCAGCGGCAACGGCTCGGTCAGCTACACGGTGGCAGCCAACACGGCCAACAGTTCGCGCACCGCCACGCTCACCGTGGGCAGCCAGATTCTGACGGTGACGCAAGCCGCGGCCGGATCCACGTGCAGCTACTATCTGGAGCCGCAGAGCATTAACTTCCCGGCGGCAGGCGGCAGCGGGACAATCGACGTCAGCACGCAGAGCGGCTGCGCGGCGAGCGCCGCCGCGGATGTATCGTGGATTCACATCGGCAGCTCCAGCGCGAGCGCGGTTTCCTACCAGGTGGACGCCAACTCTTCCTCGACCCAGCGAACCGGCGCCATTACCATTGCCAACGGGCTTGTCCCGGTGGCGCAGGATGGCGTGGCCGTATGCACCTATTCGCTCAGCCCGCCCGCCAACGCGATTTCGGCGCTGGGCGGCAGCGACAGCGTGCGGCTCACCACGGCGGCCGGTTGTCCCTGGACCGCCAGCGTGAGCGCTTCGGGGAGCTGGTTCCACCTGACCTCGTCATCAACGGGAACCGCCGGCGCCAACCTGTCATACACGGCCGATGCCAACACGACCACGCAATCGCGAACCGCCAGCATCACCGTGAGCGGCGCCACCTTCACCTTGACGCAGGCCGCCGGCGCCGCCGCGAACGCGCCGGCCATCAACGCGGGCGGCATCGAAAACGCGGCCAGCAGCCGTTCCGGCACCATAGCCCAAGGATCGTATTTCGCCATCTACGGCGCCAACCTGGGGCCGGCGCAGTACGTGCAAGCTCCCGGTTTCCCGATTCCCGACAACCTGTCGGGCGTCGTGGTGACGGTGGCGCAGGGGTCCTACAGCAAGCGGGCGTACCTGAACTTCGTCTACGCCTCGCAGATCAATGCCATTCTGCCCTCCGACACGCCTCTGGGCACCGTGCAGATTACAGTCAGCTACAACGGCGTGGTGGGAGCTTCTTTTCCAGTGACGGTGGTAGCCACCCAGTTCGGGGCTTTCAGCGTGGCTTATGGTCCCGGCCCGGGCGTGGTGCAGAACTTCAACTCGGCCAGCAGCGTACCGCTGAACACGGCCTCTCAGCCGCTGAAGCCGGGACAGATCGCCATCTTGTGGGGCACCGGTTTGGGGCCCATCACGACGGGCGATAACACGCCGCCGCCGGGCGGAAACATGTCCATACCGACCCAGGTGAGCGTGGGAGGGATACCGGCGAACATACTGTATACCGGCCGGGCTCCCGGCTGGGCGGGAGTCGATAACGTCTACTTCAACGTTCCCTCCAACGCCCCCACGGGCTGCTCGGTACCGGTGCAGGTGACCGCGGCCGGAGTGGAGGCCAACACCATTCGGGTAGCCATCAGCAGCGACGGCAGCAAGTGCCAGGACACCGCCAACCCGTTCGCCAATACCACCGCCAGCGGCGGCAACACGGGAACCCTGGGGCTGATGCGCGTGTCTCTTCTCGGAGTGGTCAATTCAACTGAACCGCCCGTAGACAGCACCTTCGATATTGGCCTGGGAATCTTCTCGAACACTCCCGCGGGCGGCGACCTGGCCTTCAGCCCGTTCATGAACTTACCGCCGGTGGGGACCTGCGTCTCGACCAGCAAAATGCTCGATCTCGGAACCGTAATCGGATCGAGCGGCCTCAGCCTGGATAACAGCGGCAGCAAGTCGCTCGACGCCGGCACGGCGCTCACCGTCACGGGTCCCAAGGGAAGCGTGCAGATCCCGCATTTCGACCCCAATAGCGGCACCGGGCCGTATGTGAGCCTGCTGGGCGGCAAAGTCCCGGTGAGCGGCTCCAATAGCCTGCCGCCGTTCCTCGAGCCGGGTTCGTACACCATCACGGGACCGGGGGGCAAGGATGTCGGCAAGTTCAGCGCCTCACTTACCCTGGCCACGCCTCTCAACTGGACGAATCAGTCGCAGATCACGTCGATCAACCGATCGGTCGGCGTGACGCTTACCTGGAGCGGCGGAGACCCGGGCAGCACTGTTCTGATTCTGGGCGGATCGACCAACCAGCAGAGCAAGAACTCGGGCGGATTCGGGTGTCTCGCGCCGATTTCGGCGGGCACCTTTACGGTGCCTTCGAATGTGCTGATGGATCTGCCGCCGACGGGCGCCGTCACGAGCATTCAGAACACCATCGGGATGATCGCTCTGGGGGCGCTGCCTTTAAGCAACCCCACGCACTTCACCGCGTCCGGCCTGACCAATGGCCTGGCCGTCCACGCTTATCTCACGGTGCTGGCCGTGCCGGTGCAATGAGGGCGCTCGGGGTTCTGCTGGCATTGTGGCTGGCAGCCGCGCCCGCTACGGCTCAACCGGCCCGGCGGGCGGTGCTCATCGACGTGGATGGCGTGCGCGCGGACACCTTCGCGCAAATTGTGGCAAGCGGGCGGGCACCGAATCTCGCCCGCATTTTCGCTTCCGCGCTGTGGTTCGACCACGCCACCACGGTCATCCCCACCGTGACGATGGCGGCGCAGGCTTCCATCGTCACGGGAACGATTCCGGCGCGGCATGGCGTGCCGGGCAATCAGTGGTACGACCGCGAGCAATCCACGCTGGTCGATTACATGACTTCGGTGGGCATCAGTTGTGTCTACGGCTTCACCGTGCTGGCCGGCTCGGGCTGTATCGGCGGTCTGGGCAACCGGCACCTGGAAGCGCCCACGATATACGAGGCGGCCGCGGCCAAGAATCTCGACAGCGTGGTGGCCTACAGCCAGTATTGGAAAGGAGCCACGCGCCCGGCGGTTCCCACGGCCGCCGAGGCCAGGGCTTTCATCCAGGGCAATAAGCTGGCATTCCGGATCTTCGACACGGAGATGACCGACCGCGTGGTCGGGGAACTCAAAGCGCGCGGGCTGCCGGCGATCCTCACCATCTACTTCACGGGCGCCGACACCATCGCGCATACCGAGGGCATCGCGGCCCAGCCCGGCTACTTCGCCGAAGTCATAGATCCGGGCGTGGGTCGCATTCTGGATACCATCGAGGCGCTAGACCCGGAGTGGCGCGCCCGAACGCTCTTTCTGCTGGTCTCGGATCACGGACGCACCGATTCGGTCGCACACCCCGAAGACATGGATCTTCTAGCGAAGCTGAAAGCCGCGCTGCCGCCGGGCGCCCAGGTGGCCCACAACACGGGCATGGCATACATTTACCTGGAGCAGCCCGCGCCGGCGCTGGCGGCCACGCTGGAGAAGAGCTTTCCGGCGGCGATCGCGGGAGTTCGGGCGCGAAACGCCGGCGATCCGGCGCGCGCCGGCGACCTGATCGTCACCCTCCGCGCGGGCCATTATTTCGGCAATGACGGCACCGGATCGCACCATGGCGGCGTGGCCGACGAAGACCTCTCGATACCGCTCGTGCTGGCAGCGAGGGAGATCGCCGCCGGCCATTCGGCCGCGGATGTGAACATCACGCGCGTCGCCCGCACGGTCGCGGACTACCTGGGTTTTGCCATGGAAGATGCCGCGCCCGCCCTGCCGATCCAGTGGAAAGAGAAGAAGTGACTCGGCCCGGGCACTAACCGGCGGAGCCCTTCTCGGCGTGGCCGCCGAACTCGCGGCGCATGGCGGAGAGCAGCTTCCCGGCGAAATCGGCTTCTCCGCGCGACGCGAAACGCTCGTAGAGCGCGGTGCTCAGCACCGGGGCGGGCACCGATTCGTCGATGGCGGCGGCTACCGTCCAGCGGCCCTCGCCGGAATCCGATACGCGGCCGGCGAAGCTTGACAGCGCGGGATCCGCCGCCAGCGCCTCGGCCGTAAGGTCGAGCAGCCAGGAAGCCACCACGCTGCCTCGGCGCCAGACTTCGGCGATATCGGGAAGGTCGAAATCGTACCGGTAGAATTCCGGATGGAGTAGCGGCGCGGTCTCGGCGTCGGCCGGGCGCGCGATTTTGCCGGCGTTGGCGTGGCGCAGGATGTTCAGACCTTCCGCCAGCGCGGCCATCATGCCGTATTCGATGCCATTGTGCACCATCTTGACGAAGTGGCCGGCGCCGCTGGGCCCGCAGTAGAGGTAGCCGCGGTCAGCCGTCGAACGGGCGTGATCGCGGCCGGGAGTGGGCGGGGCGGCTTCCATGCCGGGCGCCAGCGAGGCGAAGATCGGATCGAGGCGCCGGACGGCCGCCTCTTCCCCGCCGATCATGAGACAGTAGCCCCGCTCGCGGCCGAAAACGCCGCCACTGGTTCCCACATCGACGAAATAAATCCCGCGGCTCTGCAATTCCGCGGCACGGCGGATATCGTCGCGGTAGTACGAATTGCCTCCATCCACGACCGTATCGCCGCCTTCCAGCAGGGGCGCCAGCTCGGTAATCTCCCGATCCACAATGGCGGCCGGCAGCATGAGCCAAACGGCGCGCGGTTTCGAAAGCCGCGCGACAAACCGGTCGAGCGACGTCGTTCCGATGGTGCCATCGCGCGCCAGGGCCTCCACGGCCGCGGCGTTCGCGTCATATACCACACACTCGTGGCCCTGGCGCGTGAGCCGCCGTACCATGTTGGCTCCCATACGTCCTAGCCCAATCATTCCCAGTTGCATCGCCAACCTCCCTGAGTGCGGAAAGCACGTTACGGGCCGCGCGCGATGGCGGGCTGCGTGCAGCATCCGCCCCCATGGGTACCACGACGATTCCAGCTACACCCGCGCCGTCCGCCGAGTGGCTCGCCAAGCCAAAGCCGGCCGGTCCTTGCGTGCTGGTGATTTTCGGCATCACCGGCGACTTGACGCGGCGCTTGCTGTTTCCCTCCCTGTATCACCTGGCGGTAGCGGGCCTGTTACCGGGAGAATTTCAGGTGGTGGGCTTCGCCATCGACGATCTGAGCGAGGATGCCGTGCGCGAACATCTGGGTTCGGCCTTGCGAGACGCGAGCGGAGACGGAACGGATGGCGGTTCGATCAGGTGGCTGCTCGAGCGGGTGCACTACATTCATTCGGATTTCGAAGACGCCGCGGCGTTCGGGCGGCTGGATGTCCTGCTGAAGTCGCTCGACCGGGAGTCGGGTACAGGCGGCAATTACCTCTTTTACATGGCCACCGCGCCGGATTTCTTCCTCCAGATCGCCCAGCAGTTGGAGCGCGCCGGCCTGCTGCACGAAGCGCCGGGGCAATGGCGCAGGCTGGTGATCGAGAAGCCCTTCGGGCACGACCTGGATTCGGCGCGCGAACTCAACCGGCAACTCACATCCCTCGCCGACGAGCAGCAGATCTATCGTATCGACCATTACCTGGGCAAAGAAACCGTGCAGAACATCCTGGTGTTCCGCTTCGCCAACGGCATTTTCGAGCCGATCTGGAACCGGCGATACGTAGACCACGTGCGCATCACGGTGGCCGAAACCCTGGGCGTGGAAATGCGCGGACGGTACTACGACCATACCGGCGCGCTGCGCGACATGTTTCCGAACCACCTGCTGCAGATCCTGAGCTTCGTAGCCATGGAGCCGCCCAATTCTTTCCTGGCCTCGGCCCTGCATAACGAGCAGGCCAAGTTTCTGGAGGCGGTGCAGCCCCTGCACATTCAGGAATGCGACAGCCACGTGGTGAAGGCGCAATATGAAGCCGGGGAAATAGACGGGCGCCCGGTGCCGGCCTACCGCGCCGAACCGTTCGTCGCGCCGGATTCGACCACCGACACCTACGTGGCGGTGAAGCTGGCGGTAGACAACTGGCGCTGGGCGGGGGTGCCGTTCTATCTTCGCACCGGCAAGCGGCTCAAGGCGCGCCGCACGGCCGCCACCATCGTGTTTCGCAAAGCACCGCTTTCGCTGTTTCGTAACTCGTCGGCTACCCTGCCGGACTCCAACAACCTGGTAATCAATATTCAGCCGGAGGAGAGCATCGTGCAGGAGTTCGCGGCCAAGGTGCCGGGGCCGGGAATCGCGGCGGCCCAGGTGGCCATGCAGTTTTCCTACAGCCAGTACTTCGGGAGCGCGCCGCGCACGGGCTACGAGACGCTGCTCTACGACGCGATGATCGGCGACGCCAGCCTGTTCAAGCGGGGCGACGTGATCGAGGCCGGGTGGGGAATCGTGCAGCCGGTGGTGGATGCCTGGGCGCAGGGCTCGTGTCCCCTGCACTTTTACCCGGCGGGTTCGGAGGGGCCGGCGGAAGCCGACGAAATGCTGCGCCGCGATGGCCGGGGATGGCGTTCGCTGGCATGACCTTTCGAATGCAGATCGCCGGTATAAAATAATTTTGGGTGCTGATTTCCGGAGGCTGACGATGGTGTTCGCGCGAAGCATTTCATTATTCGCTCTTTCCGCGGCGGCGATGGTCTGGCCGGCCTGGGCGGCGGATTCCGTGCTGGTGGTGGATCGCGGTCTGCCGCAAGTGAACCTGAACAACGATTCCGGCCCGGTGCGCAGTAATGTCCGGTGGAGCTGGCACGATCATGGTTTTCTAGGGGACGATTTCACCGTTGGCTTGCCCGGAGAGCGATGGGCGATCGATGCGATCCGGACGTGGGCCGTGCCGGGCGGTCCGGAGGCCAATCTCCCGCACCTCGGCGACTTCTTTCAGGATGTGCGCCTCCACTTCGGCGCCGGCGATGTAACGCCGGTGGCGGCGGCGCAGCTATCGCCGGGAAGCGATGAAACCGGCAATCCGGACGTCCGGGTATCGGACGCGAGCGCCGCTGGCACGCTCCTTTACGACGACTTCGGGACGCGCCTGCGCGTCTGGCAAATCGATTTCACCAATCTCAACCTGGCCGTCGATGGCGGCGTGAAATACCGGTTCGGCGTGTGGGGTATGGGAAGACCGAAGCCGGGCGCGGAGGGCGAGGCTTTCACCTGGTACAACCATGCATCCAATGCCGGGTTGAGCGGCAATCGTCAGGAGGGCGCGGACGGCGTCATGCTGCTCTTCGATGCGGCCGGGCGGTCCGAAGGCACTTTCAATGGCGAGGGCAACGGTTGGGACAAGCCCTCCGATATCAATGTGCAGGTGTTTGCCCATCGAGTGAATTGAAGGCTCCGGTCTCAGCGGATCTCCAATCCAAGCAATCGCGCCAGGTCCATCGCCTGGCCCGGACTCACGATGGCGCCCGCGAGATCCGCCGCGCCCACGATTATCCCATCGATAGCCGCGCCGCGCAGGTCCGCGCCCGTCAGTTTCGCGCCGGTGAGATCGGCGCGCGATAAGTCCGCGCGGGTCCAGCGCGTGTTCTCCAGGTTCGCCGTGCGAAAATCGGCCTCCCGCAACGCGCTTTCGACGAAGTCCGACGATCGCGCCGCGCCGCCGTAGAACTGCGCATACCGCGCGTCGCATCGCTCCAGCAGCACGTCCTCCATCCGGCACTCGAGCGCCTTCATCCCGATCAACCGGCAATCCACAAATTCCACCCGGCTCGCCTCGAGACCGCGCACCACCGCGTTCGAGAGATCGCATCGCACCAGCCGCGCGTCCCGCAACTTGACCGACCGCAGATGCGCCCCCGCGAACGAAACCCCCTCGACCGCCGACCGCCGGACCACCAGCCGCTGAATCGTCTTGCCCGCGAAATCCCCGCCCGCAACGTAAGCGTCCTCGAGCGGTTCCCCGTCCACAATCTCGCCGGCGCTCAAATCCTGAGGATCTTCGGCGAGATCCGGAACCGCCCGGCGCGACTCGCTCTTCTTGGCTCGCACGCTTCGCTACACCTTCTCCACGCGGTCCAGCTCCAGAAATTCGCGGATATGCGGATGCTCGGATTTCTCCAGGTCCGCCACCGGGCCGAAGAAGATTACCGTGCCTTCGAACAGAAACACCACGCGGTCGGCGACTTTGTACATCAGGTCCAGGTCGTGCGTCACCACGATCGAAGTGAGCCTCAATTGGCGCTTGAGGCGTAGCATGAGGTCGCCCAGGTGGTCGGACATGATGGGGTCCACCATGGTGGTGGGCTCGTCGTAGAGGATGCACTGCGGCTGCGCGGCCAGGGCGCGGGCGATGGCCACCGCGCGCTTGTAGCCGGTCGAAAGGTCGGAGGGGTACAGGTCGCTGGCCTCGGCGATATCGACCATCTGCAGCAGCCCCTCGACCACTTCTTCCTTGTTCTTCTCGTCGTAATCCTCGCGCAACTCCAGCGAGAAAAGCACGTTCTGCGCCACGGTCAGCGAATCGAAGAGGGCGCCGGATTGGAAGACCATGGTCACCTTGCGGCGGATGCGGCGGAGCTCGGCTTCGGAGAAATCGGTGATGTCCTCGTGCGCCACGGTCACCCGGCCGTCGTCAGGTTTGAGGAATCCCATGACGTGCGAAAGGGTCACCGATTTGCCCACCCCGCTGCGGCCGATGATGGCCACGGTTTCCCCCGGGTCCACGGCGAAGCTGCAATCGACCAAAACCGGGTGGTCGAACGTCTTATAGACGTGCCGGAACTCGATGTAATGCGGGAAGGGATCAGCCTGGGGCATAGGCCAGCCAATCGGGAGGAGTATTAACGTTTTGAAAAAGCGAGACTTCCGTCGCCGGGAGCAGAACGGTGCGCAGGCCTTCGAGGCCCTCGGCCACCTGACGGACGCCGCGCGCGAAGGCGGCTTCCACGGTCCACAGCGAGCGGCGGTGGTAGACGGCGCAGAGCGGCTGGAGGCGGCCCGCGGGATCGGCGGGCACCACGGCATCGGCCCCCGCAGTTCGTGCGGTTTCGAACAGAGCGCCCAGAAATCCGGCGGTGATTTCCGGCATGTCACAAGCCGTGACCAGGTTCCATTCCGCCGGACTATCGGCCAGCGCAGTCACGATGCCGCCCAGGGGTCCCTCGCCGGGGTAGAGGTCGGCGATCACGGGAAAGCCCAACGCACTGTACAGCTTGGGGTTACCGACCAGCGCCGTTTGCCCGGCGGCCCGCGCTACGGTCCCCGCCACCCAGGCCCCCAGCGCGACCCCGCGGAAGGGCAGCCAGGCCTTGTCCCGGCCCATGCGGGAACTGCGCCCCCCCACCAGCACGTAACCGGCCCGGCTCACACAGAAATGATAGCATTGAGGTTTCGGACCACGTTCGAGGGATCCCGGGGCGCCTTTCCGCGCGCGGGGGCCTCCGGTTTCTGGCGCGAGAGAAACATTTTGTTGCAATTTTGTTTTATACTGGGAGGGGCGCTGGGAATGGCGGCGGCTTTAAGCGCCGCTCCTCCGGAGCCCGCGGGCGTGGGCGCGATCCGCATCACCTCGGTGGTCCGTTCGGACCCGCGCACCGGCAAGCTGGTGAGAAGCGTGGTCGTGACTCCAAAAACCGTCGGCGGGCGTCGCGTGCAGGGGAATCCGGCGGCCCCGCGTGCCGTCGCGCCGGGAATCGATGCGGCCGTCGAGCGCATCGCCGCCGAGCACGCCGTGCCCGCGCGGCTGGTTCACTCCGTCATCCAGGCCGAGAGCAATTACGATCCCGCGGCCGTTTCACCGAAGGGGGCCCTCGGGCTGATGCAGTTGATTCCAGCCACCGCGCGCCGTTTTGGTGTCTCCAACGTTTTCGACCCGCTGGAGAACATTCAGGGCGGCGTGAAATACCTGCGATACCTGCTGGATCTTTACAGCGGCGATTATCCGCTGACCCTGGCGGCCTATAATGCGGGCGAGGGCGCCGTGGCGCGCTATGGCGGTGTGCCGCCCTACCCCGAAACCCGGAATTATCTCGAACGAGTGGCCCGGCGCCTTTCCGAGGCGCCGCCGGCAGCCGCGCCGGGCGGCGCGCCGGCTCCGGCCGAACCGGCAAAGGAAGCTATTCCCACCGGTCCCAATCACATACAGGAAGTCATGGAACCGGATGGCAGGGTGCGGTACGTCTCCCGATAGAGGCGGTATGAAACTGTTAGCGGCGCTGGCGGCTTCGGTCTCGGTTCTGGCGGCCCAGGGTAACCCGGGAGCGACGCGCACGGTCACCGCGGTCCGCTGCTGGGCCGCGGGCGAGGTGACGCGCGTGGCCATCGAGGTGACCGGCGATTTCGAGATCCGCTCCGATCGCCTTCACAACCCCGAGCGCGTCTACTACGACATCCTGCAGGCGCGCCCCATGATCGAATCCAGGCGCATCTACTCGCGCACCCTGGACGACAAGTTCGTGAGGCGCATTCGCGTAGCCGAGCCGCAACCGGGTATTACGCGGGTGGTTCTGGACTTGAACGGCGAAGTGGAATCCACTTCCTCGATGCTGACCAATCCCCACCGGCTGATCGTGGAATTGCGCGCGGCCACTCCGGCTCCCGCACCCACGGAGCCAACGCCCTCGGTCACCAGCGCGCCCGCTCAACCGCCCACGGTGCCCGTCATCCGGCAAGATCCGCCCAAGGTCGAATCGCCCCTTCCGGCGAAGGCCGCGCCCAATCCGCCGGTGAAGGCCGAGGTTCCGGAGAACGTGGCAGCCGAACCCTCGAAAGTGCAGGTAGCCAAGGTCGATCCTCCCGCGCCTCTTCCCGCTCCCGCCGCCGCCCCGGTGCCCGTAGAGAGTTCCGCGCCGCGACAGCCCGCACCGGCCATCGCCGGACCGGAAGAGGTCGGCAAGGCCGCGCGCCACACCAGCGCGGGTGAGAGTTCCCTGGTCCGCACGCTGGGGCTGAAGCTTTCGCGCGTGGTGATCGATGCCGGTCACGGCGGCCACGACCAGGGCACCGAGGGTCCGCACGGCCTGCTTGAAAAGGACCTGGTGCTGGATGTGGCCTTGCGCCTGGGCAAGCTGGTCGAGAGCCGCCTGGGCGCCGAGGTCATCTACACGCGCTCCGACGATACTTTCGTCCCCCTGGAAGGCCGCACGGCTCTGGCCAACGAGAAGAAGGCCGACCTGTTTCTTTCGATCCACGCCAACTCCTCGTCGCTGCACAACATCGCGGGCGTCGAGACCTACTACTTGAATATCAAGGGATCCAGCAAGGATGCCCTGGACGTGGCCGCGCGCGAGAACGCCAGCTCGCAGAAATCCATTTTCGAGCTGCAGGACCTCATCCAGAAGATCGCCAAGTACGATAAGGCCGAAGAATCCCGCGAATTCGCCGGGCGGATGCAAGCCGCGATGTACGCCTTCTCATCGCGCAGCGTGCCGGGAGCCAGGAACCGTGGCGTGCGCACGGCCCCCTTCGTGGTGCTGATCGGTGCCAACATGCCTTCGGTGCTGGCGGAGATCGGGTTTCTGAGCAATCCCCGGGAGGAAGCCCTGTTGAAGAAGCCGGATTACCGGGAGAAGCTGGCCGAAGCGCTATACCGCGGGGTTTCGCGATACGCCGACAGCCTCAGCCATTTCCAGGTGGCGCAGGCGAAGCCGTAGCTAGGCCCGCGCGAAGCTCACCTCGATCCTGCCCAGGCTTCCGTAAACGAAGCGCAGCGGCCTCCCGAGCGGAACCTCGAGCACTTTGGCGTACGATCCGGTGGTGACGATCTCTCCCGCCTTGAGGCCCCGGCCGCGCGCCGCGAGGAAATTGGCCAGCCAATAGAGCGGCGCCAGCGGGTGCCCGTCCGGATGCAGCCCTCCGCGCGCGAACAGCACATCCCCGGCGTGCTCGACGGTGACCGGAAAACCCGCCGGCAAGTCCTCCAGGGCCACTCCGGTAATCGCCGGCCCCACGAAGAGGCCCAGATTCTGCAGCGAATCCGCCAGCATCTCCGAAAAACTCCGGTTCGCCGGATCAGCGTACCGCGTGGCCAGAAGTTCCAGCACCAGGCGGGCCTCCCCCACGGCATGCCGCACCTCGGCCTCGTTATAGGGGATCGCGCGCGGCGGCAGATCCCGGTCT
The DNA here is from genome assembly GCA_963714205.1 of Terriglobia bacterium. Taxonomy (GTDB): domain Bacteria; phylum Acidobacteriota; class Terriglobia; order Bryobacterales; family Bryobacteraceae; genus CAVQNQ01. Next base: position 213,937 of record CAVQNQ010000007.1, on the reverse strand, counting down.
AACACCAGAGCGATTTCCGGTTCTACGCGGGCCACCGAGGCGGGCGCCGCGTACGGGCATGGTGAAGTTCGAAAGATGGCGCTCGTGTAAATCGGGCCCATCACGATGCGGTCCGCACCCCCCACCGAGGCCTTCCATCCGCCCACCGTTTCCCCGAGCAGTTCGGTGATTCGCTCTTGCACCCCGATCGCCGTCTCCATATCCATTGGCAGACACGATTCCGGCAAGCCTGGGCCCGGCGTCGCGGCCCGGCGCGCCTTGATCAGGTGCAGCGCAGCAGTCTCCACTATCTCGTTCATCACCCCTGAGAATACCGCGCCGCGACCCTCCGCCGGAAACCTCCGCCGAAAACGCGCTATCATCGAAAAACCTGTGACCGCAACCAATTCGGGCCTTTCCCTGGTCTCCGGCAGACCCTATCGTTTCCTGATCCTGGCCTTTGCCAGCCTGATGGCCTTCGGTAGCTATTTCGCCTACGACAGCGTGGGCGCCATCGAAACCACCCTCATCCAGGCCTTCCATACCGACCGCGCCGGCATCGGCAGCATGTACTCGGTGTACAGCTTCGCCGCGATCTTCGCGGTGCTGGGCGGCGGGTTCCTGATCGACCGGGCCGGCGTGCGGCGGGCCAGCATGATCTTCTCGAGCTTCGTCGTAGCGGGCGCCGCCATCGTGGCTTGGGCGCCCAGCTTGCCCGTGATGTACGCCGGCCGCATCCTGTTCGGCATGGGATCGGAATCGATGATCGTGGCGCAAAGCGCCATCATCGCCCGCTGGTTCACCGGCAAGGAGCTGGCCCTGGCTTTTGGTCTTTCGCTCACGGTCAGCCGGCTGGGCACGCTCTTCTCCTTCAACACGGAGGAACTGCTGGCCACCCGCTATGGCTTTCGCGGCGCGCTGTGGATCGCCGCGGCCCTGTGTGTCGTCAGCCTGCTGGCGAACTGGATCTACACGCTGATGGACCGCCACGCCGAGCCGCTCCTCCAACTCCCCAAGCCCGGCGCGGGCGACCAGATCCGCTGGGCGGATATCCGCAAGTTCACTCCAGCCTACTGGTACGCCGTGGGCATCTGCGTGGCCTTTTACTCCGCCATCTTCCCGTTCACCGCGCTTTCCACCGATTTCTTCCACGATAAATGGGGTCTGCCGATGGCTTCCGGCGAAGGCCTGGGCTTTCTGGGAGGTGTTTTCTACAACCTCACCCATATGTTCTCGACAGCGCAGGGCACCACCTCGATCATCATCACTGCCTCGATGTTCCTGGCGCCTTTCGCCGGCAGCCTAGCCGACCGCATTGGCCGGCGCGCCACCCTGATGGTGATCGGCTCCCTGCTGATGGTTCCGGCGCACCTGGTTATGGGACTCACGCACGTCCCGCCGGTTCTCCCGATGATCGCCCTGGGCGCGGCTTTCGTGCTGGTGCCGGCCTGTCTGTGGCCTTCGGTGCCCCTGATCGTCGAGGAATCGCGTGTGGGAACCGCCTTCGGCCTGATGACCGCGTGCCAGAACATCGGTCTCCTCACGTTCCCTTATCTGAACGGTGCGCTGCGCGACCGGACTCACGGCTACACCGCTAGCCAGATCATGTTCGCCGCCCTGGGAACCGCCGGCCTGGCATGCGCGTTCCTGCTATTGCGGGCGGACCACCGCGAAGGCGGCCGTCTGGAGCGAGCGCGCTAACGCGAGGGGGAGCCTCGGCTCCCTCTGCGCGCGAGTGGCGGGAAAAGCTTTGCGGCAGCAGCCGGCGCACACGACTTTTTTGCCTTCCTTCTTTCTTCTTCCTTCCTCTCCGCGAATCTCCGCGGCTCCGCGCCTCCGCGGTGAGTTGGAGTTTATCCGCTTCCTCACCCCGTCCATGCCAGAATGAAATTTCATGAACAAACGCTTCACGTCGGCCATGGGCGCCTATGTCGTGCTAGCACTGCTGGCTGGCTTCACGCTGGATGGCATCCTGCGCAGCGCGGTGTGGATTTTCCTGGGCGGGCTGGCCGTGAAGACGTACATCGCCTATCGCGCCGGCTGGTAGCATTCTGCTCCAACGTGAAACGTCCCTGCGTTCCATTCTGAAACACGCCCCGATCTGAAACGGGGCGCAGTGTTTATTCTTATTGAAAATAGGGCATTTATCGCCCCGCATTGGTGGCCCCGCGGTTGCACTTTCAGGGCTGTCGGCGAATTCAGTCCGGCGCACCCGAGCCAGGCAGACACGGAAAAGGACGGACCATGATGCGGATCACAAGTGTGTCCACACGTCGAAGGCCCAGGATTTCCCGGCAGCTCCGCGACAAGATCATACTCGAACATCTTCCGTTGGTGAAGGTCATCGCCGTTCGCGTCCATGAGAATCTGCCGGTGCACGTGGATCTGGACGACATGGTGCACGCCGGCGTGCTGGGGTTGTTCGACGCGGTGGAAAAATTCGATGCAGCCAAGAACGTGGCTTTTCAGTCCTATGCCAAGCACCGCATCAAGGGGGCCATCCTGGACAGCCTGCGGCAGCTCGATTGGGCCTCGCGGGACCTGCGCAAGCGGCAGAAGCAGGTGGACGCGATGAAGAGCGATCTTTCGAAAAAGCTCGGCCGGTTGCCCAGCGAGATCGAGCTGGCGCGGGAAATGGGGGTGAGCCTGGACCGGTGGCGCAGGATGCAGGTGGAACTGCGCACGGTGGGCATGGCCTCGCCTCCCAATCTCGAGACGGAAAGCGATCGCGCCCCGGAATACGCCGCGGGTCCGGCCCTCCAGCCGGACCGCATGTGCCAGCACAGTGAGATGCAGACGACCCTGGCGCGGGCCATCGGCACGCTCCCGGAACGCTACCAGCGCGTGGTCTGGCTCTACTACTCCAACGAGTTGACTATGAGAGAGATCGGCGACCTGATGGGGGTCAATGAAAGCCGCATCTCGCAGATCCATAAGATCGCTCTGAAGAAGATAGCGGTGGCTCTGGAATCGGAGGGAATACGCTCGGCGGAAGCCTTCTGAAGCTTAGCTGCGCGGCGCTATTTCAGCTCGGGGCTGTTGGCTGTGGCGGGCTCGGGGCCGTAGTTCTGGTGGATGACCATGCTCTGGTCGGAAAAGAACGTCCGGCTGCCGCTGCTGTTGAAGGCCTCGGGGCTGGCGTTGATCTGGTAACCGCCGGGATTCCCGGTGAGGGTGAACTTGTAGCCGCTCTTGTCACCGCCGGCCAGGTCGTTGCCGATCAGGTCCGCTGCCGAGGGGTTGGCGGAGCCGCTGGCGGGCGGTCCGAGCTCGGTGAGCGAAGTGGCGTAGCGGCCGTATTGCGAGTAGTACTGCACCTGGGCCGTGTGGATGGTCCGGATGGCGCCGAGCGCGGCGGTCTCCTGCGAATACATCCGCGCCCGGCTCAATTTGGGCACGGCGATGGTGATGATAATCAGGATGATCGCGATGACGATCAGCAGCTCAATCAGCGAAAATCCGCGGCGCCTGGTGAGATTCAACATATTCCCTTTTATCTTATGACGCATCAGCCGCCCATAGCGTGCAGAAACGGCTGCGAGTTGACCAGCTCGTGGATGGCTGTGAGGCGCTGCCAGAAGGCGCCCAGAAGATCGAGTCGGAGCGCGTTGGGTCCGTCGGAAAAAGCCTTTTCGGGCTGGTCGTGGCATTCCACGAAGACCCCGTCTACCCCTGCCGCCACGGCCGCGCGGGCCAGCGTTTCGATGAATTCGGGCCGGCCTCCGGAAGCGTCTCCGGCGCCGCCGGGGATCTGGACGCTATGGGTGGCGTCGAAAACCACCGGCCAGCCGGCGTCCCGCATGGTCTTCAGGCCGCGCATATCCACCACCAGGTTGTTGTACCCGAACGCGGCGCCGCGCTCGGTGAGAATCACCTGCGAGTTGCCGGTGGAGGCCACCTTATCGGCGGCGCGGTGGATATCATGGGGCGCCACGAACTGGCCTTTCTTGATATTGATGATCCGCCCGGTGCGGCCGGCGGCCACCAGCAGGTCGGTCTGGCGGCACAGGAAAGCGGGGATCTGGAGGATGTCGGCCACTTCGGCGGCCGGCTCGGCCTGGCAGGTCTCGTGGATGTCGGTCAGGACCGGGATGCCCTCGGCCTTCACTCCAGCCAGGATGCGCAAACCCTCTCGCAGGCCCGGCCCGCGGTATGCGCCGATGCTGGTGCGATTGGCCTTATCGAAGGACGCCTTGAAGACGAACTCACCGACCGCCTGGCGGATACCGCGAGCCATGCGGTATACGTGCTCCTCGCTTTCGATGACGCAAGGGCCGGCGATCAGCACCAGCGGCCGTCCGCCTCCGAAATCGCTGAACTCAATCGGCACTGCTGAGAGCCTCCGCGGGGCGTTCCTGGCCGGCGGTTGCCAGGCGCCGCTGACGGTAGGCGTACGAAGCCCCGATAAACGCTTTAAACAGGGGATGCGGCTCCATGGGCTTGGACTTGAACTCGGGGTGGAACTGGCATCCGAGATACCACGGGTGCCCCGAGATCTCGCAGATCTCGACGTAGGTGCCGTCGGGTGTCTCTCCGGTAATGCGAAGTCCCGCCGCCCGCAGCAGCTCTTCGTATTCACGATTGAACTCGTAACGATGGCGGTGGCGCTCGTGGATCTCCCGGACGCCATACGCCCTGAAGGCGAAGCTATCCTCGAGCAGTCGGCAGGGCCAGCCGCCCAGCCGCATGGTGCCGCCCAGCTCCTCGATGCCCTTCAACTCGCGCAGCTTGAAAATCACGCGATGGGGCGTGCCGGGGTTGAACTCGGTGGAATCCGCATCCGCCAGCCCGCACACGTTGCGGGCGAACTCCACCACCAGGAGCTGCATACCCAGGCAGATTCCAAAATAGGGGACTTGACGCTCGCGAGCGTAGCGGATGGAGTTGATCATGCCCTCCACGCCGCGCTTGCCGAAGCCGCCGGGCACCAGGATTCCGTCGTAGCCGGACAACTGGCGCTCCCGTTCGTCCCCCACCACGCCCTCGGCTTCGATCCAGTGAATGTTGACCTTGAGATTGTGGGCCATGCCGCCGTGCTGCAAGGCTTCCTTGAGGCTCTTGTAAGAATCTTCGTACTCGACGTACTTGCCGACCAGCCCGATGGTCACTTCATCGCGCGGGTTTTCCAGGCGCTCCAGCATGGCGCTCCAACGGCTGAGATCGCGCGGTCCGGCCTCCAGATGAAGCAGGCGCAGGACGATTTCGTCCACGCCTTCGGCGGAGAAGGTGATCGGCACCGCATAGACCGATTTCACGTCCCGCGCGGTAACCACGGCCTCCACGTCCACGTCGCAGAACAGCGCGATTTTCTCCTTCATTTCCTGGGAGATGAACCGTTCGGAGCGGCACACCAGGATATCCGGCTGGATACCGATGGCGCGCAACTCCTTGACGCTGTGCTGGGTGGGTTTGGTCTTGAGTTCCTGGGCCGCGGCGATCCAGGGCACCAGGGTCACGTGCACGAACAGCGTGTTGCTGCGTCCCAGCTCGTGGCGCATCTGGCGGATGGCTTCCAGAAACGGCAGCGATTCGATATCGCCCACGGTGCCGCCGATTTCGACGATGACCACGTCCACGTCCTGGGCCACGCGCTTGATGGCGGACTTGATCTCGTTGGTAACGTGGGGGATCACCTGCACGGTCTTGCCGAGATAGTCGCCGCGGCGCTCACGGGAGATGATCTGCTCGTAGATGCGGCCGGAGGTCAGGTTGTTGCTCTGGGTGAGCTTGGCGTGCGTGAAACGCTCGTAGTGGCCCAGGTCGAGATCGGTCTCAGCCCCGTCGTCGGTGACGAAGACCTCGCCGTGTTGGAAGGGACTCATGGTGCCCGGATCCACGTTCAGGTAGGGGTCGCACTTCTGGCAGGTGACCTTCAGTCCGCGGCTTTCCAGCAGACAGCCGATCGAGGCGGCGGCGATACCTTTACCCAGCGACGAGACCACGCCGCCGGTGATGAATATAAATTTAGCCATACGGTTTCACCTCGTGCCCGATGGAGGCTTCGTACAGGCGGGTCACTTTTTCGAGATCCTGGGGCGTATCCACCCCCAAGGACTCATACTCGGTCTCCACTACCCGGATGGAGTACCCGTTTTCCAGGGCGCGCAATTGTTCCAGCCGCTCGGCCTGTTCGAGCGGGCCGGCCGGCAAGGCGGGATAGCCCAGCAGGAAATCGCGGCGATAGACGTAGAGCCCCACGTGCTTGTAGTACCGCACGGGCCCCCCGTCGCGAGAATAGGGGATGGGGCAGCGGGAGAAATAAAGGGCGTCGCCCGCGCGATCGGTCACCACCTTGACCACATTGGGGTCTCCGATTTCGCTGGGGTCCTCGATTTCCTTCCTAAGCGTTCCCATCTGGATACTGGAATCGTGAACCAGCGGTAGAATGGCGGCGTCGATGGCCGCGGGATCGATCAGGGGCTCATCGCCCTGAATGTTCACCACAATCTCGGCATCCCCGGCGGAAGCCGCTTCGGCGACCCGGTCCGTGCCGGAGGGGTGATCGGAGCGGGTCATGGTGACGGGTGCGCCGAAACTGCGGGCGGCATCCCGGATGCGTTCATCGTCGGTGGCAATCAACGTGCTGCCGATGTACCGAGCTTGGCAAGCCCGCTCATAGACCAGCTGGAGCATGGTCTTGGAGCCGATGCGGGCGAGCACTTTGCCGGGGAAGCGGGAGGAAGAAAATCGTGCAGGTATTACTCCCAGGATTTTACGCGGCACACGCGATAATAGCACAAAATACCTATGCTAGACTGGGATGAGAAAGGCTGGCCAGCCTCTATGCTGCCCTCCCACCGCAACCTGCTTGTGATGGGGGTAGTTCTGCTATCGTGCGCACTTTGGGGAGCGAGCGATCCGGCAGACCCCCAGGTCTCGATCCAGACGCGTCCGAAGCCGGAATCGAAAGCCGATGTTCTTCCCAAAGCCAATATTCGTGTGGATAGCACGCTCGTCCTAATTCCCGTGACCGTCACCGACCCGCTGAACCGCTTTGTCACCGGTCTGGATAAAGAGAACTTCAAACTTTTCGAAGAGAAGAAGGAACAGGAGATTTCACAGTTTTCGAGCGAGGACGCGCCCCTTTCGGTGGGGGTAGTCTTCGACTGTAGCGGCAGCATGGGCAGCAAGCTCGAAAAGTCGCGCCTGGCGGTGGCGCAGTTCTTCAAAACGGCCAACCCGGAGGATGAGTTTTTTCTCGTTCAGTTCAGCGATGGCGCCCAAGTCGTGCAGGCCTTCACTACCGACCTGCAGGAGATTCAGAACCGCCTGACCTTCACGCAGTCCAAGGGCCGCACGGCGTTGCTGGATGCCATTTACCTGGGCCTGCATGAAATGAAGAAAGCCCACAATCCGCGTAAGGCGCTGCTGGTGATCTCGGATGGCGGCGACAACAACAGCCGTTACACGGAAGGCGAAATTAAGAACCTGGTGAAGGAAGCCGACGTCCAAATATATGCGATCGGCATCTTCGAGCCGGCGTCCTCGCGTGCCCGGACCACCGAGGAACTGGCGGGTCCGGCATTGCTGTCGGAGATGGCCGAACAGACCGGAGGGCGGGAGTACCAGGTGGATAATCTGAACGAGTTGCCGGATATCGCCGCGAAGATCGGAATCGAGCTGCGCAACCAATACATGCTGGGCTATTCGCCGCAGAATCAGGATCGCGATGGAAAGTACCGCCACGTACAGGTGAAGCTCGTGCAACCCCGCGGGCTGCCTCCCCTTCGGGCCTTCTGGCGAATGGGCTACTATGCACCGTCCCAATAGACGATCTTTCTTGACGACATCTTTTTTCCTTGCATTTTCCGTGGGTGCGGTTTTATTGGCCCAGCAGAGTAAGTTGGGCAAGCCGGCCGAGGAGAGCGGCGCGGTGTTCCGCGCCGATACGCGCCTGGTGGTGTTGCATACCACCGTGGTGGATCGCAACGGCCACCTGGTGACGAACCTGCCCAGAGAAGATTTCAATGTCTTCGAAAACGGCGTGCAGCAACAGATCAAGGTCTTCCGGCGGGAAGACATCCCCGTCTCGATGGGGCTGATCGTCGATAACAGCGGCAGTATGCGCGACAAGCGCGCCAAAGTGGAGGCGGCCTCGCTGGCGCTGATAAAGGACTCCAACCCTGACGACGAGGTCTTCGTCGTGAACTTCAATGACGAGGCGTTCCTGGACCTGCCGAACGGCCGGGACTTCACCAGCGACGTCAAGGAAATGCAGGAGGCGCTGACGCGCATCGATTCGCGCGGCGGCACGGCCATGCGGGACGCCATACGGATGTCCATCGACCACCTGAAGGAGAAGGCTCACAAGGACAAGAAGGTGCTGGTGGTGGTTACGGACGGCAACGACAACTCCAGCGTGATCAGCCTGGAGAGCTTGGTGCGGGCCGCCCAGCAGAGCGAGGTGCTGATCTATTCCGTGGGCCTGCTGAGCGACGAGGAGCGGCGGGAAGCCAAGCGCGCCCAGCGGGCGCTGGAAGCGCTGGGAGAGGCCACCGGCGGCGAGACTTTCTTTCCCAGGGAGGTGTCCGAGGTGGACCGCATTGCGCATCAGGTGGCTCGGGACATCCGCAGCCAGTACACCATCGAGTACACCCCCTCGGATGCGGCCATGGACGGGACCTTCCGGCAGATCAAGGTCGCGGTGAACGCGCCCGGGCATCTCACGGCCCGCACGCGCAGCGGCTACTATGCGACGCCCGATCAGGGGGTTTCCGCGCCCAAGAGCGCGGCATCGTCGATGCGATGATCTCCTTACTGTGGCGGCTCACGCGCGGATACCGGCTGCGGCCGTGGCAAAGCCCCTACCTGAAATGGCGCATGGAAACCTACTGGGTGATTCCAGCCGGCAGGATCGGTTTCCGTGAGTTCTGCAGCCTGGCCTGGCGGCTTCGCCGCGATTTCCGGCGATACCTGGGCTGGGCCGTCCGCATGAATCGCCTGGCGCACTCCGGCGGCTCAGCCGCGTTCGAGTAGCTGCACAAGCTTCTCCTGCACGCCTTCGGCGGCGGCGTTATCGGGCGCGATCAGCAGAATGGTATCGTCGCCCGCGATGGTGCCGAGGATCTCCGGCCAGTATTCGCGATCCAGCGCCACGGCCACCGAATTGGCATGGCCGGGCGACGTCTTCAGCACCACCAGGTTCTGGGCGCGCAGCACGTCCAGCAGGAACTCGGAGGCCAGCAGCGAGAACTGCGGGCCGGTCTCCTCGGGCGCCATTTCCTGGTAGCCATCGCGCGTCTTGACCAGGCGGAGATCGCGGATGTCGCGCGAGAGCGTCACCTGCGTGGCGGCGATTCCCTGGTTGCGCAGTTCCTGCGCCAGGTCCTCCTGGGTGGAGATCCGCTTGGCGCGGATCAGCTTGAGAATTTGGCCCTGACGGTAAGTCTTGGTCATAGCGTTATCATCCGGTTCAGCCGCTCCTCGGCCTCGGCCAGCGCGGCGGCCACGGCGGCCGGCCCGGTTCCTCCCGCAATTTCGCGCGAACGCATCCCCTGTTTCGGATCGACCAGCGCGGCTAGCTCCACGGTGAACTCCGGAGCGAAGCGCGCGATCTCTTCCGGCGTCCAATCCGAAGGCTTCCTGCCGGCGCGCACGCTCTCCAGAACGAAGCGGCCCACGATCTGATGGGCGGTGTGAAACGGCGTGCCGGCGCGCGCCAGCGCCTCGGCCAGGTCGGTGGCCACCACCCAGCTCTCTTCGGCGGCGGCGCCCGGCCGCGCGGGGATCAGGCGCGCGGATTCGATCACCACGCGCGCCATCTCGAGCGAACCGGCCAGTTCGTCGGCGGCCTCGAACAGCGGGACCTTATCCTCCTGCATGTCGCGGTTGTAGGTCATCGGAAGCCCCTTCATCGTGACCATGAGCGAGGTGAGGCAGCCCATCACGCGGCCGCACTTGCCGCGAATCAGCTCGAGCGAATCGGGATTCTTCTTCTGCGGCATGAGGCTCGAACCGCTGGTGACGGCGTCGGCCAGTTCCAGCCAGCCGAACTCTTCGCTCGAATAGAGAATCCAGTCTTCGGCCAGGCGGCTCAAGTGCAGCATGGCGACGCTCGCGGCGTAGAGGAAATCGAGCGCGAAATCGCGATCGGCCGAAACGTCCATGCTGTTGCGGGTGATGGCCTCGAAACCCAGGTCGCGGGCCATGGCCTCGCGGTCGAAGGGGAAGCCGCTGCCGGCCAGCGCGCCGGAGCCGAGCGGCAGCACGTTGGCGCGCCGGCGGGCCTCGCCGAAGCGCTCCCAATCGCGCGCGAACATCTCGAAATAGGCCAGCAGGTAGTGCGGCCAGAGCACCGCCTGGGCGCGGCGCATGTGGGTATAGCCGGGAATCACGGCGTCGCGCCAGGCTTCGGCGCGGCCGAGGAGCGCGCGCATCACGACGCACAGCAGCCCGCGCACGCGGTCGCACTCCTCGCGCAGCCACAGCCGCGTATCGAGCGAGACCTGCTCGTTGCGGCTGCGGCCGGTGTGGATCTTGTCGGCCACGGCGCCGGCCTTCTCTTTGAGCTTGCGAATGACCAGGGTGTGGACGTCTTCGTCGGTGGCGCCTTCGAAAAAGGCCGGAGAGGCGGCCTCGGCGCGCAGTTCTTCGAAGGCCGAGACGATCCGCGCGAGCTCCTCGGCGGTGAGAATGCCGACCGCTTCGAGCGCGCGCGCGAAGGCCTGCGAGCCGCGGATATCGGCATCCGCCAGCCGCCGGTCGAAGGCCAGGGATCCCGAGAAGCGCTCGAAGACCTCCGAGGATTGTTCCGAAAAACGCCCGCCCCAGAGCTTCATTTGGCTTTGCCCGCGGCTCCGGCGATGGAAGCGCGCACCTTGATGGGCAGCCCGGTCAAGTTGATGAAGCCCAGGGCGTCCTTCTGGTCGTAGCTGGCGCCCATGGTGAAGCTGGCGATATCCAGCGAATAGAGCGAGTAGGGCGAGGTGCGCCGCAGCGGTTCCAGGTTGCCCTTGTAGAGGCGCAGCTTGACTTCGCCGGTGGTGGTTTCGCCGACCTTCTCGAAGAAGGCATCCAGCGCTTCGCGCAGCGGCGTGAACCACAGGCCGTTGTAAACCATCTCGGCGTATTCGAGCGCGCGCTGCTGCTTGTAGTGCAGGGTGTTCCGGTCGAGCGTCAGTGCCTCCAGCTCGCGTATGGCGAACATGATGAGCGTGCCGCCGGGAGTTTCGTAGCAGCCGCGCGACTTCATCCCCACGAAGCGGTTCTCCACCAGGTCGATGCGGCCGATGCCGTGCTCCGCGCCAATGCGGTTGAGGGCTTCGAGCAGCTCGAAGGCGCGCATGCGGCGACCATCCACGGCCACGGGCACGCCCTTCTCGAAGGCGATGGTGACTTCGCCGGGCCGCTCGGGCGCTTCCGAGGGACTCTTGGTGAGCATCCAGATATCGTCCGGCGCGGCGTTGGCCGGATCTTCGAGCGCGCCGCCCTCATGGGAGATGTGCCAGATGTTGCGGTCGCGGCTGTAGATCTTGGTGGTGGATTGCGAGATGGGGACGTTGTGGGCGCGGGCGTACTCGATGGCATCCTCGCGCGAGACGATGCTCCATTCCCGCCACGGCGCGATGACCGGAAGGTGCGGGGCGAGGGCTTTGTAGGTTAGCTCGAAACGCACCTGGTCGTTGCCCTTGCCGGTGCAGCCGTGGGCCAGGGCGTCGCAGCCGGTGCGCAGAGCCACCTCGACCTGCTTGGAGGCCAGCAGCGGCCGCGCGATGGAGGTGCCCAGCAGGTACTTGTGCTCATAGACGCCGCCCGAGCGCACCAGCTTCCAGAGATATTGCGAGACGAACTCCTCGCGCATATCCTCGACGTAAACTTCCGAGGCGCCGGTTTTGCGGGCCTTCTCTTCGAGGCCGGCCAGCTCGTCGCTGCCCTGCCCGATATCGCCACAGACGGCCACCACCTGGCAGCCGTAGTTCTCCTTGAGCCACGGAATGATGACGGAAGTATCCAGCCCGCCGGAGTAGGCGAGAGCCACTTTTTTCGGTTTGATCATAATGTTTGGCAGATCTACTAAGGTAACAGGCCGCGCGGCTCGCCTCATTCGCCGAGCATCATGAGCAGCAGCGCCTTCTGCGCGTGCAGCCGGTTCTCGGCCTGTTCGAAGACCACTGAACGCCGCGATTCGATCACCGAGTCGGTGACCTCCTCGCCGCGCTTGGCGGGCAGGCAATGCATGAAGACGGCATCCGGGCGCGCGCTGGCAAAGAGATCCTCGTTCACCTGGTATTCGCGGAAGACGCGGCGCCTCTCGACGGCCTCCTGCTCCTGGCCCATGCTGGCCCACACGTCGGTATAGACGGCGTGGGCGCCGGCCATCGCATCGCCGGGGTTGTGGGTGACCAGAATAGAGGAGCCGAAGACAGCGGCCAGTCCCTCGGCCTGCGCCACGATATCGGGATCGGGCGTGTATCCGGGCGGGCAGGCGATGGCGAAATCCATTCCCAGCCGCAGCGAGGTGAGCATGAGGGAATGCGCCACGTTATTGCCGTCGCCGATGAAGGCGAGCTTGAGGCCCTTGAGATCGCCGAAGCGCTCGCGCACGGTCTGGACGTCGGCGAGCGCCTGGCAGGGATGGTAAAGGTCGCTCAGCGCGTTGATGACCGGAACGGAAGACCAGCGCGCCAGTTCATCGACGGTGTTTTGCGAGAAGACGCGCGCCACGATGCCATTGACCCAGCGATCCAGGTTGCGGGCCACATCCTTGAGCGGCTCGCGCCCGCCCACGGGCCCCTCGACGAGGACGGAGCCGCCGCCCAACTGCTTAATCGCCAACTCGAAGGTGAGCCGCGTGCGCAGGGAGGGCTTCTCGAAGAGCAGGGCGATAGACTTGCCGTCGAGCGCGCGGGCATAATCCCGGGGCGCGCGCTTGACCTCGGCGGCGAGGTCGAGGAGGTAGAGCAGCTCGTCGTCGGAGAGATCGAGGTCGCGGAGGAGGTCCGAGGCGGTAGTTTTCATGATCGAGTGGGCGGTCAAGCTGGGCATGGCGGTTCTGAATGATTATTCATAAAGATGAATAATCACACAAAATGAGGGGGCAGTCAAGGGTGGGGACGCGCATAGTCGTGTCACGAGTTAACCCTCGGTTGATGTGCATGACTATGGCAGCCTAGGTGGTGCGCACTTTAATTTCCCATCTTCGCTGCATCCAGTCGTGCAACGCTCCGTCGATCTCGGTTTCGTGGGAGGCCCCAAATATGTCGGTGTAAGTAATCCTGAGACTCACTTGAAGGTTCGCCTTCCCTTGCCTAAGAAGAATAATATCGTCAGCATCAAGCCAGCTATTAAAGACATCGAAGGCGATCGCCAAGTCGGTCGCCGGAGGAAGATCGTAGGATATCGGCGGCGCGAGGTTCGTAGACTTATTGCCGGAGGTAATGCTAAGGGTTCCCTTCGCGGTGATGTTGAGCGCGCGAGTGGGTCCGTGATTCTTGACAATAACTGCGACTTGCGCGTCAGCAGCCACAGGTATGTTATCAGCCAATGGTGTTCTGCCGCGATTCAGTCCTATCGAGACGACTTGGATGTAAGCTCTCTGTGTCAACTCCACCGAGTCCTTGGCTATTTTGGCACTCGTTTTGGCGGCATCGGCGGCTATCTGAGCAGCAGTGGTGTTTCGTGCAGCGATCCGGGTCTGGCGAATAGAAAGATGAAGCCCACGCCGCATGTACTCCGCTTGCCGATTCATAGCCCAAAACTGAGCACTAGCGAGAAGAACGAGAGCGCCAGTCAGGCTAATAATCCACCAATCAGGAGGAGGCTTTTGGCTGCCCTCGGTCTTATGGCTCTCGGCTTTGCCATCGATGAGGGTGGAAGTCGGAGGATTAGGTCTCTCTGGCCCATCGCCTTTTGTGGCTTTGTTATTTCCATGAGTTTGTTCGTGCTGGGCGGCTTCACTTGGAGCTGGGGTTGGTGGTTCTGAGGGTTGCAGCACCTGGAGAAGAGCTATGACAATAGGAACTGCTTCGATCAACAGTTTCATCTCTATGATGCGCTCAAAAAAGCTCCCCGTTATTATACCCTGGAATCCGATTATTGCAGCTAGATTTAGGCCAGCCGTTATCATCGATGATCTAAATCGGCGGGACCGCCCGCGCGGCGTAGCGGGTAAACACCGGGTCGCGGAAGATGACCCGCGCCGCTTGCGGCCGCAAGTGGTCGTCCTCGCGAGAGAAAGGACCTTCCTTGGCCGCCGCCGCAATCCATCTTGTTCGGAGTACGCAAATTGCGTATAGTAGTAGAATATGGCGGATGCGCCGATGACGGTCGTCGAGACCGCGCGGTTCTTGAAGGACGTGAAACCGATGATGTCGGATTCGGAACGTGAAGAACTGGTGGCGTTCGTGGCCGCGAACCCCGAGGCTGGCGAGATCATTCCGGAGACCGGCGGCGTCAGGAAGATCCGCTGCGCGCTGGCCGGCCGAGGCAAACGCGGTGGAGCGCGGGTCATCTACTACTGCCACGGCGAGCGCCTGCCGGTATTCCTGCTGGCCGCCTACGGAAAGAACGAGAAGGCGAACCTCAGCATGGCAGAGCGGAATGCTATTAAGCGTTTGGTTCCAATTCTGGTGGCGGGCTATCCGGCCAGAGATCGGGGGGAACGGTGAACACGAAGGCAAAATCCAAGCGAGCGGCGAAGACACGGGCACGTGCGCCGAAGAAACGGCCTACAGTCGGCGCGCGCATCGTCGAGGGTCTCGAGCAAGCGATCGCGTGGACACGCGGCGAGAGCCAGGAGGCTCGCGTGACGCTGGTTCAGGTGCCCGAGGTCGATGTGCGAAAGGTCCGGACGAAGATGGGCCTCAGCCAGGCGCAGTTCGCAATGAAGTTCGGCTTCCCGCCGGCCACGCTGCGCAACTGGGAGCAGGGCCGCGCGCATCCGGATGCCCCGACGCGGGTGCTGCTGGCGGTCATCGCAAAGCACCCCGACGCGGTAGAGGACGTGTTGCGGAAGGCGAGTTGAGGGCTTGTGTCCGATAAAAACGCCACGAGCGGCGGGCCCGATGGGCCCGCCGCTCGGAAGGTGGGTCGATACAGGCTGACTCGTTTTCAGCTCTTCTTGGCCGGGTGTTCCACTTCCAGGTTGTTCGTCACCGCTCCGAAGCTCAGGCCCGCGCCCGACGCGCGCATGCCGGCGATTTCCTTCTCCATGTCGGTGCTTACCACCCCGGTCAGCGTCACGTGGCCGTTATCTACGATGATGTGAATCGGCGGAAGCGCCTGCATGGCATAGCGCTGGAACACGGGGTCGCGGAAGATGGCGCGCGCCACTTGCAGCCGCAACTGGTCGTCCATGCGGGAGAGCGGCAGCACTCTGACCTCATCGGTCACGCTGGCCACTCCGGGCACGCGCTGGATCAGCCGCTCGATATCCTGCTTCTTGTACGGCTGGCTCACCTCGCCCATCAGATCCACATGGCCGTCGTTCACGCGGAAGTTGAGGTCGTCCCAGATCGTGTAATGGGAGTACATGCGGATTTCGTGCTGAATCGCCTTGGCTAAATCGGCATCGCTCTTCGGGGCGACGGGGGCCTTGTCCCGATCGGTCGCACCCACCACTCCGGCGCCCATAATCAGCGCCGTCACCAGGAACCTTCCCAGGAGCATCCTTGTCGTTCTCATCTCTAGCGTCCTCCTGCCTCTATAAACGCAGGAGGGGTGAAACGGGTGTGTCAGGAAATGTAAATGCCGGTAAATGGCTTTAAGCCGTCTTGTCTTTGGCGTAGCAGAGCGGGTTGAGATCGCAGGCGGCGCACTTGGGATTGCGCGCCTGGCACAAGGCGCGGCCGTGCAGGATCACCTGGTGCGAGAAGAGAATCCAGCGCTCACGGGGAACGATCTTCATGAGGTCCTGCTCGATCTTGCCGGGGTCGGAGTTCTTGGTGAGATCCAGGCGCTGCGAGACCCGCTGCACGTGCGTATCGACCACGATGCCGGAGGCGACCCCGTAGGCCGTCCCGAGCACCACGTTGGCGGTCTTGCGGGCCGCCCCCGGGATGGTCAGCATCTCTTCCATGGTGCGCGGCACCTGGCCGCCGAAATCCGCGATGATCTTCTTGGCCGCGCCCACCAGCGACTTCGCCTTATTGTTGAAGAATCCTGTGCTACGGATATCATTTGCAAGGACTTCCGATTTAACGGCGGCGAAGTCGGCAGGCGTGGGATATTTGGCGAAGAGGCCCGGCGTTACCTCGTTTACGCGCTTATCCGTGCACTGCGCGGAGAGGATGGTGGCCACCAGAAGCTGCCAGGGATCGTGGAAGTGCAGGGCGCAGGTGGCGTGGGGATACATGCGGTCCAGGCCGCGCAGGATTTCGGCGATGCGGGCCTGGCGCTCGGCTGCGGTCTTGGGCCGTTTCACGTAAGCTCGTAATTGGCCATGCGCGAGCGTCTTGCTCTGCTCGCCGGTGCGTTGGTTGCCTTTGGCGCTTCGCTCGGTTCGGGCTTTCATTTTGACGATTATGCCATTTTTGCGGACCCCGCTCTGCGGTCCGGATGGGGCTGGTTGGAAATTTGGGGGTTGCGTCAGACCCGGCCGCTGACGTATCTCACGTTTTGGTTGAACTATCAGGTGGGCGGGCGCGATCCGCTGGGGTACCACGCCTTCAACCTGGCGCTGCACCTGGGCGTCGTGCTTTTGGTCTTCGAGTGCCTGCGCAAACTGGTGCCGGAGCGGGCTGCCTGGATCGCGGCGGCGATCTTCGCCGTGCACCCGATTCAAGCTGAAGCAGTGGATTATGTTTGGGGCCGTAGCATTATGCTGGCTGGGCTTTTCTGCGCCGCGTCGCTATGGGCCTGGCTGGATGGCCGCCGATGGCTGGCGGTGGTGTGGTTTGGCCTGGCGCTGCTGGCCAAGGAAGAGTGCGCGGCCTTTCCAGTGGTGCTGGCGATGTGGGAGTGGAGAAGGGCTTCCGCGAGCCAAACGGGCAAGCTAAAGCATGTCCCACCTATCGCCGCTATGATGGCCCTCGCCTTCGCCGCCGCGGCGCGCGTCATCTATGCCACGGCCGTGACTCCGGGGGCGCCGGCCGGTTTACGGGCGGGCATTTCTCCCTGGCGGTACTTCCTGGCGCAAGGCGTGGTAATTCCCCGATACCTGCGGCTGCTGGTGGTTCCCTATGGCTTCACGGTCGATCCGGAGATCCACGTTCCGCCGGTCTGGCTGGGGGTTGCAGCGTGGCTGCTGATGGGGACGGCGGCGGTCTGGCTGTGGAAGCGCACGCCGAGCGCGCCGTGGCTGGTGGCCGGGCTGGTGCTCCTGCTGCCCAGTTCTTCTATTTTTCCCGCCGCGGACCTGGCCGCCGACCGGCGCATGTATCTTCCCCTGATCGCTTTCGCCACGGCGGCTGGCTTGCGGCTGGCGAAGATGAAACGGCCCGCTCTCGGCGTCATCGTGGCCGCCGGGCTGGCGCTGGTGAGCGTCACGCGCACTTATGTGTGGATGTCGGACGCTACGCTGTGGAGCGAAGCCGTGCGCCGCGCGCCGGATAAGGTCCGGCCCAAGATCCAGCTTTCCCGCGCGGTGCCGGCCGCGCAAGCCCTCGAACTGCTCACCCAGGCGGCCCTCCAAGCGCCCAACGACCCGGCAGTGGCCGCCGAAACCGGGCGCGTGTTTCTGGAGGAGCGCCTTCCCCAGGCCGCCCTGCCGGAGTTCGGCCGCGCGCTGGCGCTCGATCCGCATAACGCGCAGAACTACAACAACCGCGGCGTGGCGCTCGACGAACTAGGCCAGTTCGAAGCAGCGCGCGAGGATTTCCAGCGCGCCCTGGCGATCGATCCCGGTCTGGGTGAAGCCCGCGAGAACCTCGCGAAGCTTACTGCGGCCCCGTAATCTGGACGTCGGTGCGGACGAACTGCCAATCCGGCAGCTCGTAGATCTTGAGCGTGGTGTCTAGCGGCTCGCTCATTTCCTTGGATTGGAATGGCCCCAGGTTGGTGGTGAACGTGAACGAGCCGGCGGTTTCCTGCGATTTATCGGTGTGGGCCGAGACCATCACGGTGCCGGCCAAGCCGGGGATATCGGCCTCGGAGTGGTTAATCAGCACGAACCTGGCCAGCACCTTGTCCTTGTTCTTGGGATCCTCCACGAATCGCACGCCGGCAACCTCGATGAACTTCTGCATCGGGTTGACCTTGCCCCCGTTTGCGGGAGCGGTATTCGCCGCGGCGGCAGGCGCGGCATTCGAGCCGGAACCGTGCGAGCCAACCAGCCAGTATATGCCCCATACCACGGCCACAAAACCAACGCCGAAGATCAGAGCCATCAGCCATGTAGGCAGCTTGGCATGGAGCGGCGCCTCCGGCGGAGGGTAAAAAGACGGGGTGGCTGCCGGGGCAGCGGGTTGCGGGGACGCGGGCTGCGGGGGCGCGGCATATTGCGGTGGCGGTGGCGGCGGCGGCGGTGGAGCATATTGCTGCGGGGGTGGAGCATATTGCTGCGGGGGTGGGGCGTACTGCGGTGGTGGTGGCGGTGGGGCGTATTGCGGCTGCTGCGGAGGGTATTGCGGCTGTGCATACCCTTGGGGCGGCGCGTATGCCTGCGGCCGGGGCGGATACGCCTGAGGCGGTGGGGCGTATTGCGGCGGCGGCGGCTGCGGGGGTGCGGCGTACTGCGGCGGCGGCGGTGGCGGCTCGGGTGGACCGCCCGGGGCGGCCGTCTTGGCGCAATCCGGGCAATCGGTGTACGACGGAGGTACTTCACGCCCGCATTGCGGGCAAATCCACGTGAACATGTGCTCGCCTCAACTTTACTGTAGCGCTTGCACTCAAGTGACGACAAACTGCTTCCGTGCGTTTCCCCCGCATCCGCATGCGTTGCCCCGGCGCTTGCAGTCTGGGATCATAAAACCGATGTCTACTTCCGATACCTTGCTGGAACTAATCGGCGCCGCGCCGGGAGACAGCACCGCGATCGTCCTGCCCGAGGCGGGAATCCACGTCACTTACCAGCAACTGCGCGATCAGGTCGCGGCTATGGCGGACGCCCTGGCGGCCTTGGGAATTCGCCGTGGCGACCGGGTCTCGACGGTCTTCCCGAACGGATTGCCGGCCATCGTGAGCTTCCTGGCGGCATCGGTGGCGGGAACGGCCGCGCCGTTGAATCCCGGATACCGCGAGGAGGAAATCGGTTTCTACCTGGAGGACACCAACGCGAAGCTGGTGCTGTGCCCCGCCGGAGCCGAGGCGGCGTTGAAATCGGCCGCCGCGAAAGGGATTCCCACGTATCCGGTCGGGATGGACAGCGCCGGATGCGTGCGCATCGCGGAGGCGCCCAATAGTCGAACGGCCTCCGCGCCATCCCCCGGCGACATCGCGCTCGTTCTGCACACCAGCGGCAGCACGGGACGCCCCAAGCGCGTTCCGATCACTGCACCGGAACATTTCTGCCTCGATGCGCAACATCGTGACGCATTACCGGCTCTCGCCGGCGGATGTCTCGCTCTGCGTCATGCCGCTTGTTCCACGTGCACGGCCTGGTCGCATCGACCCTTTCTACGCTGCTCTCGGGCGGAACCGTGGTGGTTCCCGCCAAGTTCAGCCCGCTTTCCTTCTGGCGAACCGTGCGCGAGACGGGCGCCACCTGGTATTCGGCGGTGCCCACCATCCATAACCTGTTGGTTGCGCGCGCCGGCGAGGGGCGGCCCGCGGGCGCCGAGGGTTTGCGCTTCATCCGCTCGTGCAGCGCCGCGCTGCCGCCGGAAATGATGGAGCGCATGGAGCGCGTCTTCGGCGTTCCCGTGCTCGAGGCTTACGGCATGACCGAAGCGTCACACCAGATGGCGTCGAATCCCCGGCCGCCAGCGGTGCGGAAAGCCGGCTCGGTGGGGCCCGGAACGGGCGTCCAGATCGGCATCATGGACGAGGCGGGCGATCTGCTGCGCACGGGCCAGCGCGGGGAAGTGGTGATTCAGGGCCCCAATGTCGTATCCGGTTACGAGAACAATCCCGAGGCCAACCAGAAGTCATTCACCAACGGGTGGTTTCGCACCGGCGATCAAGGCTTTCTCGATGAAGACCGCTATCTCACGCTGACGGGCCGCATCAAGGAACTGATCAATCGCGGCGGCGAGAAGATCGGACCGCGGGAGATCGACGAAGTTCTGCTGAGCCACCCGGCGGTGGCCGACGCGGTGGCGTTCGGAGTGCCGCATCCCGTCTGGGGCGAAGAAGTCGCCGCCGCGGTGGTCTTGAAAGAGGGGACCGAGGCCGCGGCGAAGCCGCGATTCTGGCCTTCTGCAAGGAGCGGCTGGCGGACTTCAAGTGCCCCAAGAAGATCTACATCGAGAAGGCGATTCCGCGCACGACCACGGGCAAGATCCAGCGCGGCGCGGTAGCTAAAGCGCTCGCCGGGGCCTGATCATGCGCTTTCTGATCGCCGGGGCGGGCGCTATCGGCGGGTACATCGGCGCCTCGCTGGCGCGCGCCGGCGAGGACGTTACACTGTTCGCGCGCGGCGCGCACCTGCGGGCCATGGAGGAGCGCGGCCTGCGCATAATCGACGAGAGCGGCGATTTCGAAGTCCGTCCGAAAATTCTCGGCAGCCTCAGCGGGGCCGGGCCGTTCGACGTAATTATTTTGGGCGTGAAGGCGCATAGCCTGACGCAACTGGCGCCGCAGATCACGCCGCTCATGGGAGACGCGACCACGGTTGTGAGCACGCAGAACGGCATCCCGTGGTGGTACTGTCATCTCGAACGCGTCGATCCGGGCGGAGTCATCGCCGCCTCGATCGATCCCCGCCGCGTGGTGGGTTCCATTGTTTATCTGGGAGCCGAAATCGCGGAACCCGGCGTGATCCGCCACACTAACGGAAACCGGATCACGCTGGGCGAACCGGATGGCACGCGCTCCGAGCGATGCCGGGCGATCGCCGAGGCGCTCATCCGGGCGGGCCTGCGCTGCCCGATCACTACCCGGATTCGCGAGGAGATCTGGGTCAAGCTGCTGGGCAATGCGGCGTTCAATCCGATCAGCGCGCTGACGCGGGCCACGCTGGCACAGATGACACGCGACCCCGGCGTTAGCGCCCTGGTTCGCGCCATCATGATCGAGATCGCCGCCGTGGCCGGCAAGCTGGGGATAGAGCTTCCGGTTTCGATCGATCAGCGAATCGCCGGCGCCCAGAAGGTGGGCGAGCATAAGACCTCGATGCTGCAGGATCTCGAAGCGGGCCGCCCCCTGGAGCTCGAGCCCATGGTGGGTGCGCCGCTGGAACTCGGCGAGAGGCTCGGCATCGACATGCCGCATACGCGCACGGTGTACGCCTGCACGGCGCTGCTCGAGGCCGCCGAAGCAGCGGCGAGAGCGTCCCAGTGAGCCGCTGGTTCAGGCTCGCCGCGGCCGTGGTGGCGATGGTCATGATCGGCAACCTGCAGTACGCCTGGACGATGTTCGTCCAGCCGATGACCGCCGCTACGCACTGGAAGCTTTCGGATGTGCAGTGGGGATTCACCGTTTTCATCGCGGTGATGACCTGGACGATGCCGCTTTCGGGCTGGCTCATCGACCGGCTGGGACCGCGGACCTTCATGACCATGGCCGGCTTCCTGTGCGGAGTGGGCTGGGCAGGGCTGGGGCAGGTTCACCATCTGCCCGCGTTTTATGCCTTGTATGCGGTGGCGGGCCTCGGAAACGGATTCGTCTATTGCTGTTCCACGGCCCTGGGCCTGAAATGGTTCCCGGACAGACGGGGCGTCGCGTCGGGATTGATCGCGGCGGGCTATGGCTCGGGCGCGGCGTTCTTCAATCCGGTCTTCGCCTGGCTGATTCGTTCGATGGGCTACCGGGCCACGTTCGCCATCTCGGGTGCGGTGCTGGGCCTTCTGGTTCTTGGCGCGGGGCAATTCCTGAAATATCCGCCGATGGGCTTCTTGCCGGCGCCGCCGGCGGGGGTGCAGCCGAAGATCCGCAGGCAGAACGAGCAGTTCAATTCCATCGAGATGCTGCGCACGCCGCAGTTCTACCTTCTCTACGCCATGATGCTGATGATCGGCATCGGAGGGCTCATGGCCACCGCCCAGGTGGCGCCCGTGGCGCGCGATTTCAAAGTGGGCGCCGCGGCGCTGGCGATCGCGCTTTCGCTGAACCCGCTCGGCAACGGCGCGAGCCGCTTCCTGTGGGGCTGGGTTTCGGACTCGCTGGGGCGCGAGCGAACCATGGCCGTGGCGTTCTTTCTGCAGGCGATCTTTCTGGCCAGCGTGGTGACGCTCGGGCGCCGTGGGGATGTCTGGTTCGTGGTCACGATGGCGCTGGTCTTCCTCACGTGGGGCGAGCTGTACGTGCTCTTCCCGGCGGTGCTCGCGGACCTGTTCGGAGCGCGCCACGCCGCGTCGAACTACAGCTTCCTCTACAGCACGAAGGGCCTTGCCTCCATTCTCGCCGGAGGGTTGGCCGCCACGCTGTTCGAAACAACCGGCAAGTGGGACTATGGCTTCTACGGCAGCGCGGCGCTGGCTCTGTGCGCGGGGTTCGGGGCGCTCGCGCTGCTCCGGACGCCGCTCCCGAAGAAGCGCTCCCGGACCACCGAAGAGCCGATTGCAGTATCCTAATCTGGAATGCGCACTGGATTCCGCCTCCTGTTCCGGCTGGCCGCCCGAACGCTTTTCCGCATCCGTGTTGTGGGCGCGGAGAACTTTCCTCGTCGCGGTCCGGCGCTGCTGGTGGCCAATCACATGGCGCACGTGGATGGCTTCCTCATGGGGGCCGCGGTGCGGCGTTCGATCCGGTTTCTGGTCTGGCGGCCCTATTGCGAGCAGAGGGCTTTCGGCTGGTTCTTCCACCTGGCCCGCGCCATTCCGGCAGGCGGCGGGCCGCGCGAGATGGCGGAAACGGTCGGCGCCATACGCGGGCAATTGGCCGGGGGACACGTGGTTTGTATCTGCGCCGAGGGCGCCCTCAGCCGCACCTCGAAGCTCCTGCCCTTCAAACGCGGCCTGGAGGAGATCCTGGACGGCCTGGATGTGCCGGTCATCCCCGTGCATCTCGATCCTTTGCGGGGCAGCATCTTCGGCTTCGAGGGCGGCCGCTTTGGCTGGAAATGGCCGCAGCGCATCCCCTTCCCGGTCACGGTTGGGTTTGGCGCGCCGATGCCCGCTTCTTCCACGGCCTGCCAGGTGCGGCTGGCCATACAGGAACTCTCAAGCGAAGCGGTGGCCCTGCGCAAGACGCCGCGCGACCGGCTGGACCTGCGGGTGATCCGCAGCGCGCGCCGCAACTGGAGCCGGCTGGCGCTGGCCGATTCCACCGGCCGCGAACTCAGCTATGGGCGTGTCCTGGCGGCCGGCGTTATGGTTTCGAATTGGGTGCGGCGCGCCTGCCCGGGCCAGCAGGCCATCGGGGTGATGCTGCCGGCATCGGTGGGCGGAGCGCTGGTAAACGTCGGCGTGACGCTGGCCGGGGCCATGCCCGTGAATCTGAATTTCACGGCGGGACGCGAGGCCATCGCCAGCGCCATCGCGCAGTGCGGCATCCGCACGGTGGTCACCTCCCGGCAATTCCTGGTCAAGGCCAAGATCGAGGCGATGGATGGCATGGTCTTCCTGGAAGACGTCCTGGCCGGGATTGGAACAGGGGAAAAGCTGCGGGCGCTGGCAGCCGCGCGATTCGTGCCGGCCCACTGGCTGAGCCATAACCGGGGCACGCCGGAAACGCTTGCCACCATCATCTTTTCGAGCGGCACCACGGGGACTCCCAAAGGCGTGATGCTGTCGCACTACAATGTGCTGGCCAACATCGACGCCATGGCGCAGCACTTCTGGATTGGCCCGCGCGACCGCATCATGGGCATTCTGCCGTTCTTCCATTCCTTCGGCTTCACCACGCTGATCTGGTTCCCGCTGGTGACGGCCTGTGGCGCGGCCTACCACCCGAACCCCACCGAGTCGAAATCGGTGGGCGATATGGTGGCCAAGTACCGCGCCGCCCTGCTGATCGCCACTCCGACCTTCTGCTCCGCCTACATCCGCAAATGCTCGCGCGAGGATTTCGCCAGCTTGCGCCTGGTGATTACCGGCGCCGAGAAGCTGCGCGAGCCGGTGGCGGCGGCCTTCCGGGAGAAGTTCGGCCTGGAACTCCACGAGGGCTACGGCTGCACGGAAATGGCTCCTGTGGTGGCGGTGAACACCACCGATATTTGCGTTGGATCAGAGGTGCAGAGCGGCAACCAGTCCGGGACCATCGGCCATCCCTTGCCGGGAGTGGCCGCCCGCATCGTCGATCCGGTCACCTTCGAGCCGCTGCCGCCGAACCAGGAGGGCCTGCTGCTGGTGAAGGGAGCCAACCGGATGATCGGCTACCTGGGCGATCCGGAGCGCACGGCGGAGGTCTTCCGCAAAGAGTGGTACGTGACCGGCGACATCGCCGCCATCGACGACGAAGGCTTCCTGCGCATCACCGACCGCCTGGCGCGTTTCAGCAAGATCGCGGGCGAGATGGTGCCGCACGTCCGCATTGAGGAGGCCATCGGCGAGGTGATCGGCGAGGCGCCCTGCGTGGTGACGGCGGTGGGAGACGAGCGCCGCGGCGAGCGCCTGGTAGCACTCTACATAGCGCCTGAGATCGCCCCGGCCGAGCTGTGGCGGAGGCTCTCGGAAACCAATCTGCCGCGCCTCTGGATTCCCAAGCGCGAAAACCTCTACCAGGTGGAGAGCCTGCCCTCGCTCGGCACGGGCAAAATGGACCTGCACGGCGTGAAACTCCGCGCCCAGGAATTGGCGGCCGTCGGCGTGTAGCGCGGCTGGCTGGAGTACGGCAACCCGGCGACCTACATTATTCTGTAACAGATGAGCAGCGTGTGCCTCACAATAGCCGGATCGGATCCCAGCGGAGGGGCGGGGGTTCAAGCGGACCTCAAGACTTTTCACCAGTTCGGGGCGTACGGTGAAGCCGCCATCACACTGCTGACGGTGCAGAACACGGTGCGGGTATCGCGTGTGCAGGTGCTGCCGCCCTGGCTGGTGCTGGAGCAGATTGCCGCGGTCATCGAGGACATTCCGCCGGCCGCCGCCAAGACCGGCGCGCTCGGCTCGGCGGAGGTGGTGGAGGCAGTGGCCCGTGCCGCGGCCGGCTGGAGCTTTCCGCTGGTGGTGGACCCGGTCATGATCAGCAAACATGGCTTGCCGCTGCTGCCCCAGGACGCCATTGGCATCGTGAGAGGGAAACTGCTGCGGAGAGCCGCTCTGGTGACGCCCAACGTGCCGGAAGCGGAGGCTCTGGCCGGCATGAAGATCGTCACGCTGAACGATATGCGCGAGGCGGCCGCCGCTATTCACCGGCTGGGAGCGGGCGCGGTGCTGATCAAGGGCGGGCATTTGGCCGGCGATGCCACCGACGTGCTCTACGACGGCCGGGAATGGCGGGACTTTCCGGGCGAGCGGATCGAGACGCCCCACACGCACGGGACCGGCTGCACCTACTCGGCCGCCATTACCGCCGGATTGGCGAGCGGCAAAGCCCTGGCAGACGCTGTGGCCGCGGCCAAGCGATTCATCGAGGCGGCCATTCGCACCAATCCCGGGCTCGGGCATGGTGAGGGACCGGTCAATCATCACGCTCGCGTCTCGTGAGGCTGCCGGCGCGCCAAGCGGCTGCTATCCTGTGATTTCTATGACCAAGGTGCAGGTCCGGTTCCGCGTGCAGAAACCGCTCGACGACACGCTGCTGGCGCACATCGCGGAAGTGCGCGCGGTCTATGGGATTCAGAGCGTGAAAGTGGCGCCGTCCCTGGACAGCCTGACGGTGGAATACGACGCCACCCGATTGCGGCCCGCGGAAGTGGAATCCGTGCTGGCCGGGGCGGGCATCCCCGTGGAACCCGGCTAACGCGCCGCGACGGCCTACATGCCCGACTCGTCCGCCGAGGGACCGTATAGGGCGGGCACGGGGATATCGTTGAGCCGCAGGTAGACGCCCAGTTGCGCGCGGTGGTGAATCACGTGGCTCACGATCATGAAGCGCCACACGGCTACGCGCGGCAGGGTGAAAATGTTCTGCCCGCCGGCCAGCAGGGACCACGGTTGCTTCAAGTCTTCGTCGGAGGCCTTGGCGATGGCTGCGCGCGCCGCCGACACATTCCGGTCGAAGCGCTCCAGCACTTCTTCTCGGGTCTTGAGAGGCGCCTCCCGGAAGGGCGGAGCGCCTGCGGGGGCGACATCGAAAGATGGCTTGTCGATGATTTCCACGGCCCAGTGGGGCGTGTCGGCGATGTGGGTCGCCAGGGCGCCCATGGCGAACGACTTGGGATGCGGTTTGAAATCGAATTTCTCCGTGGGACAGCGTTCGAGGGTCTTGCGCGTGTTGGCCATTTCATGGTCAAACTCGGGCAGCAGAGCTTCACTGATCATGGTGTTTCCTCCAGGGTGTAGTTTCTCTTTTTGTTCGCTGCATGTCAAGTGGCGATAGCGCCTTCAATCGGCGGCGACATTCAGGGCCAGGATGCGCGGGCCGGCGGGCTCGAGCGAGACGATGCTGAACGATGCCGGGTCGATGGTGAATCGGGCGTACAGATCCAGGGGCATGCCCGCGTAGTGCAGCAGGGCTGCGCGGATGATATCGGAGTGGCTTACAATTCCCACGGTTTCATCGGGATGGCGGAAGCGCAGGCACTCGAGTCCATTGACAATGCGGACCTGCGCCTCGAGCATCAGCTCGCCTCCGGGCGGGCGCGTGCCGCTGCGATACCGATTGTAGACGAGCCAGCGCGGGTCGCGATCGAGATCCGCGAAGCGCTTTCCGGTCCACTCGCCGAAATGTATCTCGCCTAACGCGTCGCGCACCTCGACGCGCAGGCCGAGGGCTTTGGCGATGGGAGCGGCGGTTTCGAGGGCGCGTTCGAGCGGGCTGCTGTAGAGCCTGGTGATGCCGCGGCCGAGCAGTTTCCAGGCGAGGCGGCTGGCCTGCTCGCGGCCTTCCGCGTTCAAACTGACACCGGGGGTCCAGCCGGCGATGGCCCTGTCCACGTAGTCGTTAAGGCCATGGCGGATCAGATAGAACGTGGCCATGCTTACTAGAATGTACCTCCACGTGCCTGGGGAGTGTTGGATTCTTAACGGCCCGGAGAGCGCCGCGTCTGACATCCTGTAGGAGTGAGGCTGGGGAGGAAAAGGCTGGCGGAAGTCCGCGGGGGGACTACGCGCCATTATGCCTGTTGAAGCCGCATTGACCGGGGGGCCTGTGCTGTTGGTCGCGGCTCACCCCGACGATGAAACCCTGGCGGCCGGGGGGATTCTGCCGCGCCTCGAGGTGCGGGCCATCGTGCACGTGACCGACGGCGCGCCGCGGGATCTTCGCGATGCGCGGGCGGCCGGTTGCCAGACGCGCGACGGTTACGCGGCGGCGCGGCGCCGGGAACTCGAACAGGCGCTCGAACTGGCGGGCATCTCGAACGGGCGGCTGCGGCGACTCGAGGCCGTCGATGGGGAGGCTTGGCTTTCGATGGGCGCCCTGGCGCGGCAAATCGCGGGGCTGCTCGAGGAATTGCGCCCTGGCGTGGTGCTGACCCATCCGTACGAGGGCGGGCATCCGGATCACGATTCCGCCGCCTTCGCCGTGCACGCGGCCTGCGCGCTTTCCATATCACCCCCCGCGATCTACGAGTTCGCCTCTTATCACGCGCGCGATGGCGGCCTGGAGACGGGGCGCTTCCTGCCCGAGGGCGAGGAGGGCGAGACAGTCGCCATGAGCCCGGAGGCGCGCGCGCGCAAGCTCCGCATGATTGAGTGTTTCGTCTCGCAGCTCCATTTCCTGCGGCAGTTTTCCATGGATGCGGAGCGCTTCCGCCGCGCGCCGGCCTACGATTTCGCGCGGGCGCCGCACGCGGGCGCATTGTTGTACGAGATTTTCGGGTGGGGCATTACGGGCGCGGAGTGGAGGCGGGCGGCCGCGGAGGCTGCCGCCGAATTAAGACTTCAAGGTGTCATATGAGCTTATCGGTTCTTAGCGTGGCGTATCCGCTGGCTCCGGCCGGTCCGGACGCGGTGGGCGGGAGCGAGCAGATCCTCAGACTGCTCGACCGCACGCTGACGCGCCACGGCCATCAATCGGTGGTGATTGCATCGGAGGGTTCGCAAATGGAGGGGCGGCTGATCGCGACGCCGCGCCAAGCCGGCCCGCTCGATGACGATATCCGCAGGCAGGCGCAGGAGATTCACCGGCGGGCCATCCTGCGGGCGCTGGACCACTGGTCGTTCGACCTGGTGCACATGCACTCGCTCGATTTCCATGCCTATATGCCGCCGCCCGGTCCGCCGGTCCTGGTGACGCTGCACCTGCCGCCGGATTGGTATCCGGAGGCGGTGTTCCGGCCGGAGCGGCCGGCCACCTGGCTGCATTGCGTTTCGGCTTCCCAGGAACGCAACTGCCCGTCGCGCGAGGCGCTGCTGCCGCACATCGAGAACGGAGTGCCGCTGGAGGAATTGCGCACCACCGTGCGGAAGCGCGATTTCGCGCTGGCATTGGGCCGCATCTGCCCGGAGAAGGGTTTTCATTTGGCGCTGGATGCCGCCATTGAGGCGGGTTCGCCGTTGCTGGTGGCGGGCGAGGTGTTTCACTACCGGGAGCATGAAGAGTACTTCTGGCGCGAGATGCTGCCGCGACTCAATGGAACCATGCGGCGTTACCTGGGTCCCGCGGGTGTGGCGCGCAAGCGGCGCCTGCTGGCGGCGGCGCGCTGCCTGCTGGTGCCCAGCCTGGTGCCCGAGACCAGTTCGCTGGTGAGCATGGAGGCGATGGCCTGCGGGACTCCGGTGATCGCGTTTCCTTCGGGAGCGCTGCCCGAAATCGTCCAACACGGGCGCACGGGATTCATCGTGGAAAATGCGCGCGAGATGGCGCGGGCCATCCGGCAGGCCGGCTCGATCGATCCGGAAGCGTGCCGCCGCGCGGCGCGGGAACGTTTCTCGGCCGAACGCATGATCGGCGACTACATGCGGCGCTACGAGCTGCTGGCGCGCGACGGCGCGGAACGCTCGTCCGATCGCGAGCTTACTTTTTCAGCCTCTTCCAGTTCTCGAGGCAGCGCTGGGAGGCCTCCAATTCCGGAATCCTGGCGCCTTCCTGCTCAATGAGGTACCACTCGATGCCGCCCTTGGATTCGGCCGCCTGGAAGATCTTCTTCCAGGGCGCCACGCCCTCGCCGAACAGGACTTCGTAGCCTTTGCCCGCGCCGGGGGCCCAATCCTTGCAGTGAATACAATCGATGCGGCCGGGATTGGCCTTGATCCAGGCCACCGGGTCCTGGCCGGCGGCCACGCAGGTGCCCACATCAAGCTGCAGCATCACGTCCGGGGGCGTGGCGGCGGCGATCACCTCGATGGGCCGCCGGCCCCCGACGGCCTTGAACTCGTCCTCGTGGTTGTGATAGCCGGCGCGCATATTCAGGGGGCGCAGCTTGTCGGCGGCCTGGGTGAGGGTCTCGGCGACTTTGCGCCAGCCATCCAGCCCCTCGATGCGGCCGGCGCTGGCCATCACGATGTAGCGGCTTCCCAGGGCCTGGTTGAGCTCGATGGCTTTCGGCAGGCCCTCGGCCAGGTTGCCCGCGTCGTTGTGCGTCGAGTTGCATCGCAGGCCCACATCGTCCAGCAGCTTGCGGGTCTCCTTGGCCTGGCCGAGCGTCCAACTGTAGTAGGGGCCATAGAACTCCACAATCTGGTAGCCCTGTTTGGCGACCGCGCGAACGGCGCCCGCCAGATCCTTGCTCAACTCGGTGCGCACGGAGTAGAGTTCCAGTCCCACTGGAAGAGGCTTCTTCCGGGCGAGCGCCCCAGTCAGCGGGGCCAGCGCCGCGGATGCCAGGAACGACCGCCGGCTGACGGTTGAATGCGATCTCATGCGCCAAACATAGCATAAGAAAACGGGTGCTATTCTGGTGTCAGCAGTGTTTTGGAAGCCCTACCTTGTCCGTTCCACGCTCCTGATTCTCGGCGGATTTCTGGCGATCACGGGCATTTACGCCTGGCAGAAACCGTTCCGGGAATATCCGGGCGTGGAGTATGAGAACTACCCCATTCCACCGGATTTCCGCGAAAAGAGCGAGTGGGTCTTCGCGCGTCTCATGTACCCACCGGTCCCGGCCCGCAACGGGGGATTTTTGTTCAATGGCTCGTGGAAAGAGGGCGGCTCCAACTGGACCATGGATTATCCGCGGTCGGACCGGCATCTCTCGGCGGCCGTGCGGCGCCTGACGCGCATTCATGCCCGTTCGGTGGAAGAGCCCGTCGACCTGGACGACCGCGACGTCTTCGACTGGCCCTGGCTGTACGGCGTGGAAGTGGGCCACTGGAACCTGACCGACGAGCAGGCCGCGACGATGCGCGAATTCCTGCTGCGCGGCGGCTTCTTCATGTGCGACGATTTCCACGGCACGGTGGAATGGTCGTTCTTCGAGCGCAGCATGCGCAAGGTATTTCCGGAGCGGCCCATCCTGGAGATCGATTCGGCCGACCCCATCTTCCACACCATTTACGACCTGGATCAGCGCTACCAGGTGCCCGGCGAACAATTCGTGGAGACCGGGCGGGTCTATGAGAAGGATGGCAAAGTGCCGCACTGGCGCGGAATTTACGACGATTCCGGCCGTATCATGGTGGCGATGTGTTTTAACATGGACCTGGGCGATTCCTGGGAGCATGCGGACAATCCGAAATACCCCGCAAGATTCTCAGATCTGGGAATTCGCATCGGCGTGAATTATATCGTTTACGCCATGAGCCACTAAAGCGGAGGCTATTTGAACTGGAGTGCGACGGGTTCCATCCTGCTGGCGCTGGCGGTTGTGCTGGGCGCTTTCGGCGCGCACGGGCTGCGCGGGCGCCTGGATGCTTACAGCATGGACGTATATGAGAAGGCCGTGTTCTATCACTTCGTTCATGCGCTGGGACTGCTGACCGTTTCGGTGCTGCCGAAGACCGGCACGTTCCCGGTGGAGAGCGCGAACGCGGTGTGCTGGCTGCTGCTGGCCGGCATCGTCATTTTCTCCGGCAGCTTATACCTGGTGGCGGTCACCGGGAACCGCCTGCTGGGCGCCATCACGCCGGTGGGCGGACTCGCGTTCATCGCCGCGTGGCTGCTGCTGGCCTGGAGACTGCGGCGGCTATGAACGATTTCAACCTCGAGGCGGCCGCGCGCCAGGAGATGCTGGACCACGGCTTCCAGCCGGACTTTCCGCCGGAGGTCTCAGCGCAGCTTGCCGGCATCCGCGCCGAACCCGAGCCGGGGCTTCCCGATCTGACGTCCCTATTGTGGTCCTCGATCGATAACGACGATTCGAGGGATCTCGACCAGATCGAGTGGGCCGAGCGCGCGCCCGGCGGCATCCGCGTAGTGGTGGCGGTGGCCGATGTGGATTCGGCGGTGGCCAAAGGAACGCCGATCGATTGCCACGCGGCGCGGGAAGCCACCACGGTGTACGCCGGCGTGCGCATCTTTCCCATGCTGCCGGAACGGCTTTCGACGGACCTGACCTCGCTGGCGGAGGGCCAGGAGCGCGCGGCCATGACGATCGACATGCTGGTGGCCGCGGACGGCAGCATCGCTTCGAGCCGGATTTACCGGGCGCGCGTGCGCAATCGCGCGCAACTGGCATACGGATCGGTGGGAGCGTGGCTGGAAGGCAAGAGCGGTCCGCCGCCCAAGATTGCGGCATCGGCGGAACTGGCGGCGCAGCTCAAGCTTCAGGACGAAGCCGCGCAAGCCCTGCGCGAGGCGCGCCACCGGCTGGGTGCGCTGACTTTCGACCGGCTGGAGGCGCAGCCGGTGATCGCGGATGGGCAGATAAAGGACATTGAGGCGCGCGCCAGCAATCGCGCAACGCGCTTGATCGAGGATTTCATGATTGCGGCCAATGAGACCATGGCCACGACGCTGCGCGCGGCGGGAGTGGCAGCCATCCGGCGCGTGGTGAAGGCGCCGGAGCGCTGGCCGCGCATCGTGGAGCTGGCCGGGCGATACGGCGAGAAGCTGCCGCCCGAGCCCGATGCGGCGGCGCTCAACGCGTTTCTGACGCGCCGCAAGGAGGCCGATCCACTGCATTACCCGGATGTCTCGCTGGTGGTGCTCAAACTGATGGGACCCGGCGAATACATGGTGATGCGGCTGGGCGACCCTCCGCAGGGCCATTTCGGGCTGGCGGCGCAGGATTACACGCACTCGACCGCGCCCAACCGCCGCTTCGCGGACCTGGTGACGGGCCGGCTGCTCAAATCGTGCCCCGGCGCTTCGCCATACAGCGAAGAAGAGCTGGAAGCCATCGCGCGCAACTCGACGCTCAAGGAGGATGCCGCGCGCAAGGTGCAGCGCGCCATGGCCAAGCGCATCGCGGCGGTGGCCCTGGCCGGCCGCGTGGGCCAGGTTTTCGCGGCGGTAGTGACGGGCGTAACGCCCAAGGGAGTTTTCGTGCGCGCCTTGAATCCACCGGTGGAAGGGCGCCTGATGCGCGGCGAAGAGGGTCTCGACGTGGGCGACCGCCTGCGCGCGACGCTGCTGAGCACGGACCCGCAGCGCGGGTTCATCGATTTCGGGAGGGCATGATGGCGCCGGCTCGAACAGGCGAGACCGGGATGCTGCGTCACACGCTGGCGACGCTGGCGTATCGCGGGCTGAGAGCGCTCGAAGGAGCGCCACCCCAATTCGCCGATTTCCGCGCGGCTCCCCGGACGCGCACACCCGCGGAGATTCTGGCGCACATCGGCGATCTGCTGGATTGGGCGCTTTCGCTCGCCGATGGCCACCACATCTGGCGCGATTCGGCGCCGCGGACCTGGGATGAGGAGACGGCCCGGTTCTTCGGCGGGCTGGAAGCTCTCGACCGGCGGCTCGTCTCGGACGCCCCGCTGGGATTCCCGGCCGAAAGGCTGTTTCAGGGGCCGGTGGCGGACGCGCTCACGCACGTCGGGCAGATCGCCATGCTGCGGCGCATGGCGGGAGCGCCGGTGCGGGGCGAGAACTACTTCAAAGCGGAGATCGTGACCGGCCGCGTGGGCGCGGACCAGGCCGCTCCGCGGGTGACGTTCGAGTGACGATCCGTGTCAGCGCCAAAATGTACCTGTGAGCACGCTATCCCCTTGGGTTTTGCCGTCCACATTGCGTATCATGCCAAAGCGAAGGTGAAGAATTAAGATGAAACAGAAACTGACAATTTTCCTGGTCTTGGTGATGGCCGCACTCTTCGGATCGCACGCTTTCGCCCAGGTCCAGCTTTCGGTGAGCGTCGCGCCGCCTCCTATCGCCGTCTTTGATCAGCCTCCTTGTCCTGGCGACGGCTACATTTGGACGCCTGGCTACTATCAATACGGCGATTATGGCTACTACTGGGTACCGGGTCAATGGGTTATCCCGCCCAGCGTGGGGCTTCTTTGGACTCCCGGCTATTGGGGCTTCGCCGGCGGCAAGTATATCTGGAACGCGGGCTATTGGGGCCCTCAAGTCGGCTTCTACGGCGGCGTAAATTACGGCAACGGCTACTTCGGCTCAGGCTTCACCGGCGGACGTTGGGAGGGTAAGGTCTTCAAGCATAACACCGCCGTCTCGAACGTGGACGTCAGGAACGTGCACAATACTTACGTCGATCACACGGTGGTGCACGAGGTCAAAGGTCCGAATCACGCATTCAATGGTCCGGGCGGAATCCAGGCACAACCCTCGCGTAACGAAGCGGCGGCCAGCCGCGCGCCTCACCAAGGCCCGACGCAGGAGCAGGTTTCGCACGCGCAAGCGGCCCACGCCAGCCATTTGGCAGCTCATGGAGCCGGACGCAAGCAGTGAAAAAGAAGCAGCTTCTCGCGCCGGTAATCGGCTCTTAATAGTAGAAGCAGGCCGCGCGCATCGCGGTGAATTCCCGGACAGCGGCGCGCATGGCTGCGCGGCTGGAACCGCCCACGCGCAGAGCGCCGAATGGGCCGGGCTCGATGGGATCGCCCCCCGCATCGTTGACCGTCACGGCGGCGGCCTGAAGGCGGCCCACCGCGTGAAACGCTTCGTGGAGGTCCCGCGTGAAGACGGTGCTGTGGGCCGCGTGGGGCACCTGGTTGGCTTGGCAGATGGCGGAATCGAGGCTGTCGAAGGGCTGGAGCGCCACCACCGGGCCGAAGACCTCGTCGCGATGCGCCAGCCATTCGGTCGGGACGCGCGCCAGCACGGTGGGTTCGACGAGCGCGCCGCGGCGGCCGCCCCCCGCAACGATGACGGCGCCGCACTCCCGAGCGCCGGCGATCCAGTCCGCCACGCGGGTGGCTTGCGCTTCGGACATCATGGGGCCTACGTCGCTCGTCTCGTCGTCCGATGGCCCCGGCTTCAGCGCGGCTACCCGCTCCCGAAGCAAGCCGGCGAAAGCGGCATAGAGATCGCGCTGGATCAGGACCCGCTGAAGGCCCGGGCGGTTGCGCCTGCCATGCGAGAAGGCGAGGGCGCAGACGCCACCGGCGGCGGTCTCGAGATCGGCGGCGGCCAGCACCAGGAAGGGCGCATTGGCAGCCACATGCAACGCCACTGCCTTAGCACCGGCGGCGCGCGCGAGGCGCTGGCCCTCGTCCGGGGCGCCGGCGAACCAGAGCATGCGAACGCGCGGATCGGCGGCCAGGGCCATTTCCACGTCCTCGCCGGGCCCGGTGAGCGCGCTGAGACGGCCCGCGGGCACACCGGCTTCGATCAGATCGCGGGCCAGCCGCATGGCGGCCAACGGAGCGGCCAGGGAGAGTTTGAGCACCACGGCGTTACCGGCGGCCAGCGCCGGGGCCACGGCGAGCGAAGCCGCTGCCAGGGGGTCCGGCCAGGGAACCATCGCGGCCACCACTCCCAGCGGCACGCGCAGCGTGTAGCCGGCGCGGCTCCCGGCTGGCAGCGCGTGGCCGCTCATGTCTCTCGATTCCGCGGCGGCCAGGCGCAAGATGGCGGCGGCTCGCGGGGCGTCGCGGCGGGCCTCGCGGATGGTCTCGCTACCTTCGGCGGCAATGTCCCGGGCATACTCCGCGGCTTGGGACTCCACGCGCGCGGCGGCCCGCGTGAGAACTTCGCAACGGGCGTCCGGCGGGAAATCTTCGGCGAGAGCCTCGATGGCGCGCGCTACGGCCTGCCCGGCATCGGCGGCAGTCGCGGCCGAGACTACGCCGGCGAGTTCACCATCGAATCCGTTGCGAACCTCGATCAGGGGAGGGCGCAGCGACCATTCTCCGCCGATCAGCATTCCCAGAGGCGCACGCGCGGCGGCGGCGCCGTGGGAGACATTGGCCGGGAACATTGTTTTCACGATACTCCAGATGCGCCCCGGCGGCCAGCCGGTCTTGACGCGCGCCGTCTCAGGCCGGGCGCGGCGCCGGCACGGTCCGCAGGTCCGCGACGGTCTGGCGCGCCTTTTCGAGCAGCAGGGCGTGCTCGGAGCCGGCTCCCACAAGGCGCATCCCGCGCGCGGCCCAGAACCTGGCCATGGCCACGCTGCGTGTCTGGATCCCCGGTATCACGCCGTGCCGGACGCACTTGGCGATCAGGCCGTCCACCGCTTCGACGAGCTGGGGATGGTCGAACTGGCCCGCCACGCCCAAAGAGATGGAGAGATCGGCCGGCCCCACCATGATGACATCCAGTCCCTTCACCGAGAGCAGTTCGTCGGCGCGCTCGAGGGCCGTCACGCTCTCGAACTGAACCACCGCGAGCGTATTGCGGTTGAAGTGTTCGATGATCTCGGGGACGCCGCGCGATTCATAGCCGATCATGGGAGCGTTGATGCCGTAGCCGCGTTTGCCCACGGGGGGATAGCGCAGCCAGCTCAGCGCCTCGGCCAGCAGGGCGGGGTCTTCCACGCGGGGCAGAATAATTCCTTGGGCGCCGGCATCGAGCAGGCGGGCGGCCAGGGAGTAGAGCAGCTCGGCCACCCGGACAATCGGCGTGATGCCGCGTTCCAGGGCGGCCTTGATTATGTCCTGAACGGTCTCCATATCCAGGGCGCCGTGCTCCATGTCGATGAAGACATAATCGAAGCCGGCGGCCGCGAAGGTGCGCGCGACCTCCGGCGAGCGGTAGCATTGCGCGATGCACCCGAATACCGTCTCGCCGCGCAGCAGCCGCTCGCGGGTCAGATTAACCAGCATGGGAACTCCTCTTTGGATACTCGAATATACCGCGCGGCGCGATCTCACGATAAGATGGCCCCATGGACGATCGCACCAGGGAGCGGCTGACGGTGCTGCGCAACGGGCTGCTGGAGCATCACCGGCGGCTGCTCGATTCCGAGCGCGCGGCTTATGACCGCGACGTGGCGCGCATCACCAATCCGGGGCAATACTTCAACCTGGTGCTCTCCGACCCCTGGTTCGCCTGGCTGCGCGAACTCTCGCAATTTATCGTGCTGATCGACGAGGCGCTGGCTTCCAAGGAACCCTCTGCTGGGCCCGATGGCGACCGCCTGATCGCGGAGGCGCGCCAGTTGCTTTCGCCCTCCGAGAACGGCAGCGGTTTCCGGCACAGCTACTTCGAAGCCATGCAGCGCGACCCGGCGGTGGTGCTGGCGCATCGCGACATGATGCAGGTATTCGCCGGATTGGGGTAGGTCCGGCATATACGGAGCTTCGGCAATTCAAACTACCACTGCGGAGAACGTCCAAGTTATTCGGCTCCAGACTGGTGAGTCCTTCGTGCTTCAACAAAGTAACGAATGATCTTACCGGGTATTCCCCGTTCGGCAGCACGATTGCCAGGCAAGTCGCGCGAGTGCTCTCTCGGAGGGTTGTCACTCGTTTGGGGGGACCAGAAAAATGAGAATCGCTTTTAGCTTGTTGATCCTGTTCTCGGGAGCAATGGAGGCGCAGATCAACATGTGCTCGACCGTCCCGGAGCCGGTGGGGACCTACACGTTGGTTCAGCGCTGTGACTATAACTCGCAAATCAACCTGCCGAAAGGGCACGCCGCGTTCAAGGCCGCCAACAAGGCCGGTAACTTCATCAGCGTCTCGATTTATGGCGGCCAAAGCGATGTGCACAGGTTCCAGGTAACGGACACCTTGGGGAACACCTATTTCAAGGCGGTCAGCATCGGTAACAGCGCAGTCGATAACACAGTCGGGATGTTTTTTGCCCAGAACATAATCGGCGGCGAGAATACCATTACGGTAGCTCTGGATACTCCGGGCTACATACGCGTCGTGATTCGCGAGTACGCGGGAGTAGCTCAGCAATCCGCTCTGGATACCACGACGGCCAATATCGGAACCTCCACCGAACCAAACACCGGCACGATGGACACCAATGCCAATGGGGATTTGATTATCGCCGCGATGATCGGCGGCGACGACGCAGTGGTCAAGCCGTGCGCCGGATCGGTGAACGTGGATTACGTACCCGAGCCTCCGGGGACCAAGATGGTCGTGGAAGACGAGTATCAGCCGAACGCCGGTCCGATCTCGGCCTGCCTGACCCTGGGATCTCCTAAGAGCTGGGCGATGGTGGCGGCGGCATTCAAGAAGTGAAGGATGAGGCGACGCCTGGTCTGGCGCACCCGGCCGCGTCTACGGACCCGCTTGTTCGTTGCCGTCCGTTACCGTGATGGCATCCTTATGCGGCGCCATGCGGAGCTGCCAGGCGATGCGGTTCTCTCCGGGCCGCAGGACCACGGTCTGGGATCGGGCGATGAAATCGTGCGCCTCGGCGTGAAGCGCCACTTCGCCGGCCGGCAGGTGATATAGCACGGCCCGCCCCCGCGCATCGGTGGTGGCGGCGAAAGTGGCCGATCCGGCGATTACCCGAATGGTCGCTCCCGCGATGGCCTTGCCGCTGGGATCCGCAATGGCGATGCGCAAGGCGGCCGGGCCGGCCGCGGCCAAGAGCGCCCACGACGCCCAAAGTGTAGCCACTCCGAGGTGGTGTCTCACGATCCTCTTCCCGATAATATATCCAGCTTAAACTATGGCAGGGCTGGACGTTCGGGCGCTAAGCGGTATAATCAGGTTCTGCACTCCTAAATTGTGCTCCCCGAGTAAAGACGAATGAGTATACGCCTATCCAACGGAACTGAAATACCGATCGAAATGCATAAGGTCCGCATCGTGCAAAAGGTGCGGCTGGTCCCGGTTCGTGAGAGGCTCCGGGCCATCGAGGAGGCCGGTTACAACACCTTCTTATTGCGCAGCCGGGATCTGTTTCTCGACATGCTGACGGACAGCGGCACGAATGCCATGTCCGATAACCAACTGGCCGCCATGATGCAGTCCGACGACGCCTACGCCGGTTCGGAAAGCTTCTATAGACTGGCCGCCGCGGTGGCCGATGTTTTTGGCTACCAATACATTCTGCCCGTGCACCAGGGCCGCGCCGCCGAGCACCTGCTGGCTAAGACGTTCGTCAAGCCGGGCCACATCGTGCCCATGAACTACCACTTCACGACCACCAAGGCGCACTTCAACCTGGCCGGCGGCAAGGTGCTGGAACTGTACACGGACGAGGCCCTCAAGACCGAAAGCACTTTCCCGTTCAAGGGCAATATGGATCTGGACCGGTTGCGCGCGGCCATCGAGGAGGCCGGGCCGGAGAGGGTCTCCTTCGTGCGCATGGAAGCCACCACGAATCTCATCGGCGGGCAGCCCTTCTCGCTCCAGAATCTGCGCGAAGTTAAGGCTCTGGTCGAACCGCTGGGCATCTTCCTGGTGGTGGATGGCAGCCTGATCTCCGAGAACGCCTACTTCATCCGGCAGCGCGAACCGGGCTACGAGAACGCCTCCATCACGGACATCATCCGCGAGATCATGTCCGTGGCCGATATGTGCTACCTGTCCGGCCGCAAGAGTTGCTCCGTGCGCGGTGGCTTCATCGCCACCAACCGCAAGGATCTCCACGAGGCCATCCGTCCCTGGCTACCGGTCTACGAAGGCTTTTTCACGTACGGCGGGATGTCCTCCAAGGAGATCGAAGCCATGGCCGTGGGCGTGCGCGAGATGACCGAACTCGAGGTGGCCGGTTCCTCGGCGGACGCCGTCAAGTACTTCGTCGGCCTGTTGCGCGATAAGTGCATTCCGGTAGTGACGCCGCCGGGCGGTCTGGCCTGTCACGTCGACGCCATGCGTTTCATCGATCACGTTCCGCAGTCCGAGTATCCCGCCGGGGCCCTGGCGGCGGCCGTCTACCTGACTTCCGGAATCCGGGGCATGGAGCGTGGCTCGGTTTCCATGGACCGCGACGAGCAAGGTAACGACGTACCTTCGGACCTCGAACTTCTGCGCCTGGCCGTTCCGCGCCGGGTCTTCACCATGTCGCACTTCCAGTACGCCGCCGACCGCCTTCGATGGCTCTTCGAGCACCGCCGCATGGTGGGTGGGCTGGAGTTCTATGAAGAGCCTCCCGTGCTTCGTTTCTTCGCCGGCAAGATGCGTCCGAAAGGTAACTGGGGCGCGGCCCTGGCGGACGCTTACGAACGGGATTTCGGTCCGGAGTGCTGAACTCCAGGCGCCTGGCGTAACATTAGGAGTTTCAGGCGGGAATCACCGGATTCCCGCCCCGCCCTCCGGAACGTAGCATACCTAACATCGTTACCTGTTTGAAATAGGAACAAACTTTAATTTTTCGGCGAAATATGAGAATCTGGTGGAGAAATAGGTGCTCGTAGATGCACTTCATTCGAGAGCACGCTGAATTTAGGTCCGTGAAGGAAGGCAAGCCATGCTTCCGCAGTTCTTAGTGCCCGAAACTACCGTCCGCGAAGCCGGTACCGGGTCTGTAATAGGCCTTGGGGATGAATTGTGCGAGACGCTCACCGTCACGCTGGGGCTCACGCGGATCATCGAGCAGGAAAGCATCGACGTAACCATCTGGGGATCGGCCGATGGGGCCAACTGGGTGCTGGTGGGTTCGTTCCCGCAGAAGTTCTATTGCGGCAGCTATCAGCTCCTGCTGGATCTTTCGAGCCATCCCGAGGTCAGATTCCTGCGCGCGCAGTGGCAGGTCGGCAGGTGGGGGAAAGGGGACCCCAAACCTCTCTTCGGCATGTACTTATTTGCCGAGGAGGTCAAGTCCCGTTTAGCCATGGCCTCTGGATATTGAGGCTCTTCAGGATTTATCCGCCCAGTTATGATTTCTCGCCAAGAAGCTCTGGATTTGTTTCGTTCCGAGGATCTGATCGGAACCGGCATGGCGGCCGATGCGGTGCGGCGCCATTGGCATCCCGAGGGGATCGTTTCTTACATCATCGACCGTAACATTAACTACACGAACTTCTGCACCGAGTATTGCACCTTCTGCGCGTTCTACCGTCCCATGGGCCACGCCGAGGGCTATGTGCTGCCGCAGGAGACCATCTTCGAGAAAATCCAGGAAACCATCGACCTGGGCGGGACTGGGGTGCTCATGCAGGGCGGACTGCACCCGGATCTGAAGATCGAGTGGTACGAAGACCTCTTCCGGGGCATCAAGCGGCGCTTTAAGATTCATCTGCATTGCCTCTCCGCCCCTGAGGTCGTGAATATCGCCGAAGTCAGCGGTTTGAGCCTGCGCGAGACCATCCGGCGGCTCATGGGCGCCGGCCTCGATTCCATTCCCGGCGGCGGCGCCGAGATCCTCGACGATGCCGTGCGCCAGCGCATCAGCCGGCTCAAGTGCGGCACCCAAGAATGGATGGATGTGCACCG
This sequence comes from Terriglobia bacterium, assembly GCA_963714205.1. Taxonomy (GTDB): domain Bacteria; phylum Acidobacteriota; class Terriglobia; order Bryobacterales; family Bryobacteraceae; genus CAVQNQ01. The sequence continues at coordinate 173,366 of CAVQNQ010000007.1, read as the reverse complement.
CACGGCTCACGAGCTGGGCATGAGAACCACGGCTACCATGATGTTTGGCTGCGGGGAGACCCTCGAGCAGCGCATGAACCATCTGGAGCTGATCCGCAACCTGCAGGAAGAGACCGGCGGGTTTACGGCGTTCATCCCGTGGACCTATCAGCGCGAAAACACCTCGCTCGGCAAGTTCGTCAAAGAGGAAGCCACGGCCGTCGAGTACTTGCAGACGCTGGCCATCTCGCGTATTTTTCTGGAGAATTTCGAGAACGTGCAATCCTCCTGGGTGACCCAGGGGCTGAAGACCTGCCAGTTGGGCCTGCGGTTCGGCGGCAACGACGTGGGCAGCATCATGATCGAAGAAAACGTGGTGGCGGCCGCTGGAGCGCATCACCGGGCCAGCGAAGAGGAGCTGCGGCGCATCATACGCGATGCCGGCTTCATCCCCAAACAGCGCGATACGCTCTACCGCACGTACTTTCTGAATTAAGCGGAATCTTACTTGGGCTTGATCGCGAAATCCCAGATCATGATCTTCAGATTGTCTTCGCTGTATTCCACGATGGCGTATTCGCCGGGTTCGAGGGCGTCTTTGGGCCAGATCTTGTAAAGTCCGTCGCCCGTCATCTCCTGGCGCAGGATCTCCACCGGTGTATTCTCCGGGGTCACCTCTTTGGTGACGGGCATAAAGGTCAGGTTCTCGACGATCCGCACGGGGCCTTTGGGAGTGAGGCGCAGCATGCCGAAGCGCTCGGTCTGGGCAAGCTGAAGGTAGAACTCCTGCTCCGGGTTGGTGAAAATATTGAGCGAGTGCGCGCCGGCGATTTCCAGGGTCCCCTTGCCTGAAACCATCGGGATCGGCGCCATGGCGGCCAGCACGGATCGGCGCTTATTGGTATGTACGGTGCTGTCGGCCAGCTTGATGGCCTTGGCTTGGCCGCCCTCCACCCAATAGACGCCGGGGTCCTGGGGAATTTTCATGGCTTCGTCCTGAATGGCGCGCGCGGCCTTATCCTCCTCGGAGATGACCTTGGCCTGCTTCTCGACCTCGGCCTGATGCTGGGCGGCTTCCGACCGCGTGCGGTCGAGGTTCACCAGGTCGAGCGGGATCTCTTCCCAATCGCTGCGTTCGACGCTGTAGTAGCGGACGCGATCGGCCTCGACCTGATATTCGCGGACCAGCTGGTAGGTGCCGTCCTTGAGGTAAAGCTTAAGATTGGCGGCCCAGGCCAGAAAAGCCAAAGCTGCCAGCAGCGGGAGCAACCTGCGCATAATGCCCTCTCTTCCACTGTAGCGCGGGGGGGGGCTAATCCCGGCCTTGTCGGTGCGTCCCTGGGGTATGGGCATGTGTTCGGGCGCGCAGCCCGCGTCCCAGAAGCGGACACCGGAAACAATTTGCGAACTCCGGGCCCGGTTGCCACGTACATCGGAAAGAAGGAGTTATGGCCGCTCCTGCGATGGCGACCCGTTTGCGGCCATAATAGACTCTTTGAGGTTGGATTCTCTTCGAGGTTCGGATTAATTATGTCTCGTGCAAAAGCCGCCCTTGCGATATGGTTGTGCCTGGCAGTCGCGCTGCCCGGGTTCGCGCAGACTCCCGAGATTTCGGGGGTTTCCCATCGATCGTTCTTCTCCTGGTTTACCTGGAACTACGAGCCCCATCCCATTCAAAGCATCACCTTCGAGGATTCGCCGCGTCTCGACAAGCTGATGCGCGCCGGAATCATTTACCTCTCCTTGCGCGACGCCGTCGCCCTGGCGCTGGAAAACAATCTCGATATCGAGTTGGCCCGCTTCAATCCGAAGCTCTCCCAGGCCAACCTGCTGCGTGCCAGCGCCGGCCAGTTGTTGCGCAATATCTCCAGCACGGTGTCGTCCGGTCCCAGTTCGGCTACGACGGGAGTGCTGGCCAGCACTCTGCTCGGTTCCGGCGGCAGCGGCGGCGCCAGCTCGGGCAGCGGCCAGGGCGGCGTGCTCAGCGGGCTGAATGTGCAGTTGCAGGGCACCAGTGTCCCGAACCTGGATCCTACGTTCTTGATCAACGGGCTGGTCAGTCACAGCACGCAGATCGAGACGGCCACCAACATCACCGGCACGAATTTCCTGGTTACGCAGTACGAGGGTACTTCCTACGGCATCCAGCAGGGCCTGCTCACCGGCACCACCGCCACGCTCTACATGAGCGACCAGTTCAACCTTTGGCAGAACTCGCCCTACAACAATATCAACCCATTCACGCAATCCAGCCTGTCCTTGCAGATCCAGCAAAACCTCTTGCAGGGCTTCCGGCGGTCGGTGAACAACCGCTATATCCGGGTGGCCAAGAACCAGTTGAAAATCTCAGACCTCACCTTCCAGAACCAGGTGATGGCCACGGTGGCGAACGTGGTGACGCTCTACTGGGACCTGGTCTCGTTCGACGAGAGCCTCAAGGTCCAACAGCAGACCCTGGATCTCGATACCAAGCTCTACAACGACGACAAGCGCCGCGCCGAGCTGGGCGCCATCGCGCCGATCGACATCATCGAGCAGGAGGCCGAGATGAAGGCCGCCCAGCAGAACGTGACGACGGCCGAGTTGCAGGTCCTGCAGCAGGAAACCATTCTCAAAAGCGTCATCACGCGCAGCGGCCTCGACCGGCTGGATGTGGTGAACGCGCGCATCGTGCCTACCGACCAGTTCGACATGCCCGCCCAGGAAGCCATCCGGCCGATTCAGGACCTGATACAGGAAGCCATCGCCAGCCGGCCAGATGTGCAGCAGAGCGCCATTTCGCTCGAGAACTCGCGGATCACCACCCTGGGTGTGCGGGATGCCATGCTGCCGCAGCTCACGGCCACCGGCGTCCTGAGCAACAGCGGCCTAGCCGGGCAGGTGAATTCCATCCCTGTCCCGGTGACGCTGCCCGACGGGAGCACCCAGCTGGTGACGCGCGGGCCTGGCGACGTAACCGGGTACTTCCAGGGCGGAATCGGCACCGTGCTGAGCCAGTTGCTGGGGCGCAATTTCCCGAACTATAGCCTGACCGTGGCGCTGACGGTTCCCATCCGCAACCGCTCCGCGCAGGCGGATTACATCACCGATCAGTTGAACTATCGCCAGCAGCAGATTCAGGACCGCCAGCTTCTAAACAACATCAAGCAGAACGTGATCAACGCGCGGGTGGCCCTTTCGCAGGCGCGCGCGGCTTACGATACCAGCGTGGAAGCGAGCCGGCTGCAGGAGCAGACCTTCAACGGACAGCGGCGCAAGTATGAGCTGGGAACCACCACGATCCTCGATGTGGTGATCGGGCAGCGCGACCTCACCACGCGCAAGCTGGCCGAGGTGAACGCCAAGAACCAGTACATCCACGCGCAAATCAACCTGCAAAGCGCGATGGGCGAAATCCTGAAGGCCTACAGCGTGGATATCGAGCAGGCCAAGCAGGGGCAGGTAGGCCGCGAGCCGGATCTGATCCCGGCGGTTCCGCCCGCTCCGCTTGGGACGGCGGGCTTTGGCACCGGCCCCACGAAGCGCTAGACAGGCGCCGGGGGCTCGATCGGCAAGCGCGCGATAAATTGCTATCTTGATATTTGGCTCGAATCTATCCTTTTCAACCGCTTCGATATACATCGCAAGCCGGGCCGCTGGGGGACGTGGTCACCCAGCCGTACGACAAGATCTCGCCGGCCATGCGGAGCCGCTACCTGGCGCTCAGCCCTTACAACCTGGTGCGGGTGATTCTGGGGGAACGGCGGCCGGACGATTCCGCCGGCGATAATCCTTACACGCGCGCCGCCGCGTGCCTGGAAAAATGGACGGCCCGCGGCGTCCTGGCGCGCGACGCCGAACCGGGCGTCTTTCCCTACTTCCAGGAATTCACCCTGCCCGATACGGGAGAGCGGCTGGTGCGCAAGGGCTTCATCGCGCTCGGCGCCGTGGAGGATTACTCCGCCGGGGTGGTGCACCGCCATGAGCAGACACTGGCCGGCCCCAAGAAGGATCGCCTCGAGCTGTTGCGCCACACGCACGCGCACTTCGGCCAGATCTTCATGCTGTACCCGGACCGCGCGGGCGCCATCGACGCGCTGCTGGATGAAGCCGCGCAATCGGCGCCGCTGGCTGAAGTCGCCGACGAGTACGGCGCCGTGCATCGATTCTGGAAGATCGCGGGAGCCGCGCGCATCCAGGAGCTGATGGCCGACAAGAAGCTGCTGATCGCCGACGGCCACCATCGCTACGAGACGGCTCTGGCATTCCGCGACGAGAATCCCGGTCTGGCCGGCGCGGACCGCGTGATGATGACCTTCGTCAACATGTACTCGCCGGGACTCAAGATTCTGGCTACGCACCGGCTGGTGAACGGGATTCCGGCGGACATGATTCCGGACGGATTTCTGCGGGCCGCGGCGGGCGACTTCGAAATCGAGGAGATCGCTTCACTGGAGTTTCTCGCGCGCGCCTGGGCGGAGCGCGGCGGCCGCACGGTGATCGGAGCGGCCATCGGCGACCGGCTCTTCCGGCTCGAGCACCGCCCGCCGACGGGCGAGCTGGACGTGCGCATCTTGCACGAGCGGCTGCTGGGCCGCACGCTGGGGATCGGCGAGGAGGCCGTGCGCGACGAGAAGCACCTGCGCTACGTGCGGGGGATCGATGCGGCGGTGGCGGAAGCGCGCCAGGGGACGGCGCAGATCGCCTTCCTGTTGAAGCCGGTCTCGGTGGAGCAGGTCGCGGAGACTTCTTTCGGCGGCGGCGTGATGCCGCAGAAATCGACCGATTTCTATCCCAAGCTGCTTTCCGGCCTGACGATTTACAAGCTGGGTTGACGGCACGAAATCAGGCGGTAGCCATGCACATTTCCGAGGTGGAAACGCCCGCGATCGTCGTCGATCTGGACATTATGGAACGGAATCTCGCGCGGGTGGCGGAATACGCGCGCGAGCGCGGGCTGCGGCTCCGTCCGCACACCAAGACCCACAAATCAATTCGCCTGGCGCGGCGGCAGCTCGCGCTGGGCGCGGCCGGCCTGACGGTGGCGAAGACGAGCGAGGCCGAGGTGATGCTGGAGGCCGGGCCGGCCGATCTGCTGGTGGCGTTTCCCATAGTGGGTCGCGCCAAGCTCGAACGGCTCATGGCGGTGGCCCATCGCGCGCGTGTGACCGTGGCGCTCGATAGCGTCGAGGCCGCGCGGCCGCTCTCCGAGGCGGCGCAGGCGGCGGAGGTGGAAATCGGGGTGCTCGCCGAGACCGATGTGGGCCTCGGGCGCGTGGGCGTTCCGCCGGGCGAGCCGCTCGTGGCGCTCGCCGAATGCCTGCGCAAGCTTCCCGGTCTCGTGTTCGAGGGCGTTACGTTCTATCCCGGCCACATCCGGAATCTCGATGAAGCCGGCCGGCGCGCCCTTGGCCAGCTTTCGGAAGTTGTGGGATCGATCCTGGCCGGCTTTCGCCGCGCCGGCATCGAAGTCAGAATCGTGAGCGGCGGCTCCACTCCCACGCTCTTCCATTCGCACGAAATCCAGGGACTCAACGAGATTCGTCCGGGTACTTACGTCTTTAACGATCTCAACACGGTGCGCGTGGGCGCCTGCCGGATGGAGGATTGCGCCGCGGCCATCCTGGCGACGGTGGTCTCGACGGCCGTGCCAGGCCAGATCATCATCGATGGCGGCTCGAAGACGTTCTCGTCGGACCGGCCGGTGAATTCCTCAGAGGCGAGCTTCGGGCACGTAGTGGAAGTGCCCCCCGCGCGCTTTCACAAGATGAACGAGGAGCACGGCTTCATCGATGCGACCCAGGCTGGCCGCGAGTTCCGGGTGGGAGAGCGTGTCCGCATTATCCCCAATCACATCTGCGTCGCCCTGAACCTTCACGAGCGGGTCTACGGGATGCGCGGCGAACATGTGGAGGCGGTGTGGAAGGTGGATGCTCGGGGGAAGGTGCAGTAGCAGCCCGGCGTACCGCGCCCGGCCGGGCCGCGGGTAAGCCTTTCACGCCTGTGAACGCGCGGCCCAGTTTTGCGGGTCGCGCGGACATGTTCTAATGGAGATTCGCGGAATGTTTTGTGCCGATTAGAAATATGCCCCGTCTGCCTTACTATGCCTTCGCCGCCGGCCTTCTTTCGGCCGGGCTCATGGCGGCAACTTCCGATGCGGGCCTGTCGCGGGCCCAGGCGACCCTCGCGCGCCAGCCCCTGCGCTTCGAGGCCAACCAGGGCCAATGGACCCCCGCCGTGCGCTACGCGGCGCATGCCGGCGGATATACGCTGCTGCTGGGCGGCCGCGGCCCGTCTCTGATGCTGCCCGGAAGGCAGCGCGTCGATATCGGCCTGGCCGGCTCGAACGCGGCTGCTCCCATTGAAGCCCTCGACCGGCTGCCCACCCGCACCGGCTACTTCATAGGCCGCCGCGAGAACTGGCATACCGGAATCGCCAACTATGCGCGCATCCGCTACCGCGGCGTGTATTCCGGTATCGACGTGGTTTACTACGGCAAGCAGGGCGAACTGGAATATGACTTCGTCGTGGCGCCGGGAGCCGATCCGCGCGCCATCCGTTTCAAGCTGAGCGGACCGGCGCGCCTCCAGTTGACTCCCGAAGGCGACCTTGCCATCGAGACTGGAGGCCAGCGCATTTTGCAGAAAAAGCCGGTGATTTATCAGCCTGCATCGGATGGCTCCGGCCGGCGCGAGATCGCGGGCCGCTACACGCTGCTGGCGGGCCGCACGGTGGGCGTGCGGGTGGGCGGGTACGACCCCACGCGTCCCCTGGTGATCGATCCGGTGGTCGAGTACTGCACCTACTTCGGCGGCCCCGGCGACGACCAGATCACCGCCATGAAAATGGGCCCTAACGGGCAGCTCTACCTCGTCGGCTCGACAGATTCCAGCAACCAGCCCGCTGTGGGCAACTACTATAACAACGTCAATAACGGCGTCGTGAACGTCTTCCTGGCCATTGTGGATACCACCCAATCTACCTACCCGTTGACCTACTTCAGCTATTTTGGCGGCACCGGCACCGACATTCCGCTGGGTCTCGATGTGGATGCGGGGGGCTACGCGTATATGGTCGGCACCACCACGTCGGCGGACTTTCCGCTGGCCGGCGTCAACATTCAGTCCACCAACACCTCGCTGACAACTTGCGGCTTCCTCCTGAAGGTCGATCCAACGGAAGCGGGAACCGCGGGACTCTGGTACGGCACCTACCTGGGCAGTCCCAGCGGCCTGAATGCAACCACACTCACCGGCGTGGCCTCAGCCCCCAACGGACTGATCGATGTCATCGGCAGCACTCAGGCCGGCGATTATCCGACCACCGCCAGCGCGTACGCCGCAGTGCTCTACGGCACGCAGGATGCCGTTCTTTCGCAGATCGATCCCAACGCCGGCGTGCTGGTGTACTCCACCTATCTGGGCGGCGAGTTAACCGACTATGGGCGCGCCATCGCGGTGGACGCTAACGGGCTGGTCTATTTCGCGATCGACACCGATTCGACACTGTTCCCGGCCGCGGGCAACCAGTACCAATCCAGCTTGCAGGGAGTTACCGACATAGTCGTGGGGGTCATGGATTTCACGCAGTATCAGACTGCTTCCCTGATCTGGGACACTTACTTCGGCGGCTCGGATCAAGATCAGGTTCGCGGCATGTTTTTGAACGCGCAAGGTAATATCGTGCTGACCGGATATACGCTCTCCCAGAATTTCCCGGTTACCGCCGACGCCGTGCAGTCCCAACTGGCCGGGAATGGAGACGTTGTCATTTCGGTTCTTAGCGGCAATGACACGGTGCCTTTTGTGATTTATTCGACTTACTTGGGCGGCTCGCAGGGCGATGTGGGATACGGCGTCGCTGACGATTCCGCCGGCAACCTATATGTGACCGGATACACGCTATCCCCCGATTTTCCAGTCACCAGCAGCACCGCGCCTCAGCCGGTTTGGGGCCAAGGCGTAGATGTGTTTGTAGCTGAGGTCACCCCGGGTGTTGCGGGAAGCGCGGGCCTCCGTTTCGGCACCTATTTCGGCGTGAACAACATCTACGTGGGGGTTGCCATGGCGCTGGGGGCGGATGGAACCATGTTCGTAGCGGGCTTTGGCGGCGTGGGCTTGCCAAGTTCCGCCGATGCCTCGCAATTCGGCTATGCGGGAGGCAGCTCCGACGGCTTCCTGATTGTCATGTCGCCGACGCAAACCCCGCCGCAGGCGGATTCTATCAAGAGGCTCCGGCTACTGCGGCACCGCGAGTCGCAGTAGACCGAGCAGCGCGCCGCCGCAATTTCGTCCGCGATCCCCTGTCCGCCGGCTGGGCTTCAGTCGGCTTTGGAGTAGTAGTAGGTGTACTTGCTGTACAGCTCCGAGGCGCGGGCGCCATTGGCCACGATGCCCAAGACGTTGTTCTCGCACAGCGACTGCATCGCGCGAGTCACGTTGTCGAAGGTGGTCGAACCGATCTTGACCACCAGGATGGTGCCGTCGGCCAAGGTGGAGAGCAGGTTCGCGTCGGCCGAGAACAGCAGCGGCGGAGTATCGAAGACAGACCAGTTGAAGGTGTGCGGCAATTCCTCGAACAGGGCTCTGGCTTGCCGCGTGTTCAGCAGTTCCAGCGGGTTCTTCACGGCCGAACCAGCCGGCAGCAGGTACAGGTTCATGCCTTCAATGTGGCGCAGTGCCTGGGGGAAGGTGCACTGCCCGGTGAGGTAATCGGAAAGCCCCGGGGCGCGGTCCACCTGAAACAGGTTGTGAACGACGGGCCGGCGCAGGTCGAAATCGCCGAGCAGCACGGAGCTTTCCGCCAGTTGCGCCTCCGCCAAGGCGAGGTTGACGGCCGTGAAGGTCTTACCCTCGGCAGGCGAGGGGCTGGTCACCACGACGGTGTGCAGGGTTTGCAGCGTCTGCAAGTGATTCAGCCGCGTTCTCAGCGTGCGGAATTCCTCGGCGGGCGTTTCGTGCGAGGCGCTCAGATCGAGCAGGTGCGATTCGGGCGCGCGATGGAACGGCACGACCGGCACCTCCTGCAAAAGCCCCGCGTGAATGGTCCGTTTGGCCGGAGGATGGCTGACGGCCGTCGAACCGCGCATCGAGCTGTAGGGGTAGTCTTCCAACTGACCGTCCCCGGCCATCTGTTCGGGCGCAATTCCGTCGCTCTCGGCCCGGCGCAACGCATCGTATACTCGACTCATCGGATTTCCTCTTCCGCTTCTCTAGGTGCGGCCGAAAAAGTAGTAATACATGGAACCGCTCATGGCCATTGTGCCGGCGATGATCGCGCTCGACCATGCCAGCCAGAACAGCCGCCGGTTCCTGCGCACCAGCAGGGCGTTCTCGAGCAAGGGAACGCTGCTCAGCACCGGCAGATTCGTGTATGCGCGCACGTCCTTTAGGTTCTTGAGGGAGGTGTCCTTGGCCTCCTTGGCACCCGCCAGAAGTATCCCCACGAGCAAACCGATCGCCGTGCCGATGCCCGCTATGGCCCAGCGGTCGGGCTCGGACGGCTGCTCGGGCAGGGAAGCCGGATCGAGCACTTCCAGGTTCTCGCCGGCCTTGTGCTCCTCGAGGTTGCGGGCCGTGGCGGAGGCTTCCTGGCGCTGGCTCATCTCTTCATATTGCGTCTTGGCGAGCTGGTAATCGCGCATCAAAGCCTCGTACTCCTGCTGGTTGGTGGCGCTGCCTTCGATGCGGGACTGATAACTGGAGAGGCTCTTGCTCAATTCCGCGTGGCGCAGGGTCTTGGCTTCGATCTCAGCCTGGCTGGCGGCGATCTGCGCCTGCACCTGGGCCTGCTCGTTCTTGAGATCCTCCAGGCTCTTCTGCATCTGCGGGTTGACCACCCTCTTAACGGGCGCCGCTCCGCTCTCCACCTGTTCCTTCTCGGCGTCGTCGCGCTCCTTCTCGAGACTGGAGATGCGCGCCTGCAGCTGACGGATGTCCGGGTAATCCGGACGGTAAATTTGCAGCAGGCCGGCCGCCTGGGATTTGGCCTCGGCGATCCGGTTGTTCAGGTCGATCAGGCGCTGGTTCTTCACCGCTTGCCCGATTACGGTATCTTCCAGGTTGGCGGACACGAAGTTCTGGCTGTTCTTGAGGGTCTGCAGGCGCGTCTCCAGGATCAGCTTGTCCTGCTGGTCGCGGCCCAAGGCGTCCTCCAGCGCGGACAGTTGCATCTGCAAATTCGTCACAGCCGACATGTTGGACGGCAACTGCTCGGGGAGCTTGCCCTGGTTCTCGACGCGGAAGCGGGTGAGGGCCGTTTCCAGCTTACCGAGCTTCTCCTTGGCGCCCTTCTGCTCATCGTCCAGGAAGTTTTCCGTCAGCACGGCTTTGTTGCGCTGCACGTTCACGTTCTGGTCGAGGAAGCGGGCCACCAGCTCGTTCACCACGGCCTGGGCTTTGTAGCGGTCGCTATAAGAGAACTGGATCACAAACGCCGAGGCGTAGCGGCGCTCACCGCTCGACTGACCGGTCGGATCGGCCAGAACCTGTATTTTGATGTACTTGTTGCGCATGTCCTGGACGATGTCTTCCATCGGTTCGCGCAGCCGCCGCCGCTCGTAGAGATTGAGCGAAGGTTTCTGGATGATCTGCGCCAGACTGCCGCGGCTGAGGATCTCCGTCTCCATCTGGCCGATGCGGTCGGCCATTTGCGTGCTAATGACCGCCGGGAGCAGGCGCTCGGAAACCTGCTGCGGAGTAATTCGCATCATGGCTTGAGAGATAAAAGTATCCGGCCAAAGGAACGCGACCACTACCGAGACTACCAACCCGGCGAACATAGGGCCGATGATCCAGGAGCGGTAACGGCGCAGCATGTCGATGTAATCCTCGACATCAGGCGCCCGCCGCGAAATACTGACATAATTCTGTGGCGCTGCCATGCTTCATTACCTCTTTGCCAACCATCCGGTCACACGAACGAAACTCCCCGATTGCTTATAGAACCTCGGCTTACGGAACAATGATCTCATCGCCCGGTTGCAGGAAGACGTTCTCTTCGGTATGCTTACCGCGCGTGACATCGTTGTAGTTAAACTTCAACTGCTCCTTGCCGCGCATAATCCGGATCTTCTTGGTACCTGCAAAATCCTTGAATCCATGCGCGTTGGCGAGGCCCTCCAGCACCGTCGTAGGAACAATCAAGGCATACGCCCCGGGACTCATGACTTCTCCGTGTATGTAGTACTTCTTGCTGTTTACCTGAAGGATTGAGACGGTTACGTCCGGTGAATTGATGTATTTCTCCTTCAGAATTTCCGTTAGTGCCGCATTGACCTGCTCAGGAGTCTTCCCGGCCGCCGCTATCTCGCCAGCTAGGGGGACGGAGATCTTGCCATCCGGACGCACCAGGTATTGACCGGTCATCTCGCGTACCTGCCAGACCTGGATTCCCAGGACATCCTCGGCGCCGATGATATAGCTCTTCTCGTCCACGGGTGCGCTGCCGGCCGTAACGCGGGAAGCGGCCGGGGCGGCGGCCAGGCTGGCCGGGTCGCTGGGTGTTTGTCCCTGCTGTGAATGCGGCGCCACTGTCAGAGGTGACGGCGGACCCGCCTTCTCTTCGTTGGCGGTGGGCTGAGCCGCCGGCGCGGATTGTCCACCGGCCGCAAGCAACCCCGACGCGGCCACCAGGGGCGCCAACCAAATCACGGATATTTTCATCTACTTGTCCGTTCCCCCAAGGCAGGCTGGACCCGCCCCGTTTAAAGCTTAGTGTACAGCTTTTTGGCCCTGGATCATCGCAGTTCCATTACTGTTACGGTACGCTCACGGTTCGGGCGCGCCCTGCCAAAATCGAGTGCCGGATCATAGCGTATCGAGGGCTCCGGATGGTACCAGAGGGGCACAATACACTTCCGCGTAGTGCTTTTCTCCCAAAAACCGGAGACGGCCCGACTGCCCGCTGGTAAGTGCAAGAAAAAAAGGCTAGTCTAGATATAGATTCACGGAATTTGCGGCGGCCATCAACGTGCTCCCCTGGGGAGACGGATTTGTCTCGCTGGGCGCCGGATCTGCGACTATGCTGCAGGAACTGAAGTTCCAAATGTCCACCGCGCTGCTGGTCATCGTGACCCTGGCCGCAAGTGTAGCCGCAGTTATTAACTTTCATCAGCAGTATAATTTCCGGCTCCCCGACGACGGTGTGATTTGGGTGGACCGGCCGGGCGGCGTGCAGGCGCTGTACGTTGCTCCCCACAGTCCTGGCGCCAACGCCGGAGTGCGCGTAGGCGACCGGCTGGAGCGCATCGAAGGCGTCGCCATCGACCGCGCCCTGGATGTCCCGCAGGTGCTGGCGCGGATCGGTTCCTGGAGCCGAGCTAGATACGATCTCAATGAGAGGGGCGTGGAGTTCTCTGCCCGCGTGCTGGTGGGCGAAGTGCCTTTCGACCGCGCCCGCATGTATGAGTACCTGGTGGGGCTCGCTTACCTGACGATCGGGCTTTTCGTCTACTTCCGCCGCGGCAGCGCCCACAAGGCGGCGCACTTCTACGTGCTCTGCCTGGCTTCGTTCATTTTCCTGTGCTTCCACGATGTCGGCAAGTTCAACAGCTTCGATAAGGTCATCTACTACGGCAACCTGGCGGGCACTTTATTCGCGCCCACCATCTTCCTGCATTTCTGCCTGACCTTCCCGGAGCCGCGCCGGTGGCTGCGCGGCCGCGCGCGGGTGGCGCTGCTTTATGCTCCCGCCGCGATGCTGTTCCTGGGCTTCGTGGGATTCTCTTCGGGCGCCCTCCGGGCGAATGTCTCGCTGATCGAGCTCAACTGGCTGCTGGAGCGCGTGCGGGTCGTGTTCTGGACGCTGCCCTACCTAATCGGCGGCCTGGCCCTCACCGCCGAGTACCGCAGGGCGGAAGACACCATCGTGCGGCAGCAGCTCAAGTGGCTGCGCAACGGCACCTTTTGCGGCATCCTGCCCTTCGCGGTCCTTTACGTTCTGCCCTACGCCATGGGCGCGCTGCCCAGCGAATACCTGAAGATCTCAGTGCTCTCGCTGACGCTGATCCCGCTCAGCCTGGCGTATGCCATCGTGCGGTACCGCCTGATGGATGTGGACATCCTGTTCCGCCGCGGCTATGCCTACACGCTGGCGACCATCTGCGTGTTTGCGGCCTTCTACGGCATCGTCTTCTCGCTGGGCAGCCTGGTGCAGAAGAACTTCAAGGATCTGGGCAACACCGGCTGGCTGGTGACGGTGCTGGCGACGGCCTTCCTGTTCCAGCCGATTCGGAACTGGATTCAGGAGCGGCTCGATAAGCACTTCTATGGCGACCGCTACGATTACCGGCGCACGCTGGTGGAGTTCGCGCGCGAGCTGAGCTCGGAAACCGACCTCGATACCATGCTGTCCCAGGTGGGCGACCGGCTCCTGCAGACGCTCTCGATCAAGCACCTGGCATTCTTCCTGGCCGAGGAAACGTCCGGCGAGACTCCGGGGCACCGCTACCGGCTGGCGAAGAGCATGGGGACGAATTTGCGGCTGGCCGCCTCCAACTATGCGGACCTGGACCTCGGCTTCCTGGATTGGAAACTGCCCGAGCCATACCTGTTCTTCGAGCGCACGCGCCATCAGTTGGATGCCGTTTCGCAATCCTGGCCGGCCTCGGTGCGGCGCACCATCGCCGATCTGGATTGCACCTACTACCTGCCCTGCACGGTGCGCGGGCGCATCATCGCGTACATCGGAGTGAGTCGCACCATCAGCGGCGATTACCTCTCCAGCGTGGATGTGGAACTGCTGCTGACCCTGGCCGGCTACGTGGCCATCGCCATCGAGAACACCGCGCTTTACCGCTCCCTGCAGCGCAAGGTGGAGGAGTACGAGCGGCTCAAGGAGTTCAGCGAGAACATCGTCGAATCCATCAATGTGGGGATTCTGGCGGCCGATCTGGAGGACCGCGTAGAGAGCTGGAACACGCAGATCGAACATCTCAGCGGCGTGGTGCGCGAGCGGGCGCTGGGCCGGACGCTGGGCGAGCTGTTCCCGCCCGAACTGATCGAGCAATTCGACCGCGTGCGCGGCGAAATCGGCATCCACCACATTTACAAGTTCGTGCTGAAACCGGCGGCCGCAGCAGGCGGCCACGGGGATGGAAACGGTCACCGGCCGTCATTTCGCGAAGCCACGCTCAATATTGCCATCGCCCCGCTGGTCTCCAAGGAGCAGGAGCGCATCGGCCGCCTGATTATCTTCGACGATGTCACGGATCGCGCCGAGCTGGAACAGAAGCTGGTGCAGGCCGACAAGCTGAGCAGCATCGGTCTGCTGGCCGCGGGGGTAGCGCACGAAGTCAATACGCCGCTGGCGGTCATCTCCACCTACGCCCAGATGCTGGCCAAGCAGGTGGCCGACGATTCGCAGAAGTCGATGATTCTCGACAAGATCGCCAAGCAGACCTTCCGCGCCAGCGAGATCGTCAATTCGCTGCTCAATTTCTCGCGCACCTCCACGACTTCCTTCGGCGACGTGGGCCTGAACCGCGTGATCCAGGAGACGCTCTCTCTGCTCGAGCACCAGTTGCAGAAATCCGGCATCCAGGTCAAGACCGATCTGGATGCGGATCTACCCCCGGTGCACGGCAACACGGGCAAGCTCCAGCAGGTGTTTCTGAATCTCTTCCTGAACGCGCGCGACGCCATGGCATCGGGTGGCGTCCTGGAGGTCCGAACCTGGTCCGAAGGCCCCGGCGTGAGAGTCGAAGTGGCCGATACGGGCCATGGCATAGCGGCTGAGCACCTGCACCGCATCTACGATCCCTTCTTCACCACCAAGGCGGCCCGCAAGGGCACCGGCCTGGGTCTCTCGGTCACCTATGGTATCGTGCAGGAGCACGGCGGGTCCATCGAAGTCTCCAACCGGCCGTCCGGCGGCGCGCGTTTTCGCGTGGAATTTCCCGTCGCGGCTTCGGCCGCCGCGCGAATTCCGGTAAGTGCAGCTTGAAATGACCGCTCCACAGGCACGGACCAACGCCAGGGGCAGAGTCCTGGTGATCGACGATGAGCTCGATATCCGCGAGGGTCTCGAGTTGCTGCTGCGTTCCGAGAATTACGAAGTCGAACTGGCCCAGAACGGCACCGAGGGGCTGCAGAAACTGGAGAACCGCGGCTACGACCTGGTGCTGCTCGACCTGATGATGCCGGACCGCTCCGGGATGGACGTGCTTCAGGAGGTGCGCGGGCGCGATCGCGAGACCCCGATCTTCATGATCACCGCGTACGGCTCGGTGGAGGCGGCCGTGAACGCGCTGAAGCTGGGCGCCAACGACTATTTCTCCAAGCCCTGGGACAACGAGAAGCTGCTGATCGAGATCGACCGCATGATCGCGCGGCGGCAGCTCGAATACGAGAACACGCACCTCAAACGCGCCTTCAAGCAGCGCTACAGTTTTCCCAACATAATCGGCAAGAGCGAGCGCATGGTGCGCATGCTCGACCTGGTCAGCCAGGTGGCCTCCAGCCGTTCCACCATCCTGATCACCGGCGAGACCGGCACGGGCAAGGAACTGGTGGCCAAGGCCATCCACGCCAACTCGCCGCGCGCCGAGCAGATGTTCGTGGCCGTGAACAGCGGCTCGCTCCCGCCCGAGCTGCTCGAATCCACGCTGTTCGGCCACGTGCGGGGAGCCTTCACCAGCGCGATCCAGTCCAAGAAAGGCTATTTTGACGTGGCCGATCGCGGCACCATCTTCTTCGACGAGATAGGCACGATCGGCGCGGAGACCCAGATCAAACTGCTGCGCGTGCTCCAGGACAAGGAATTTACGCCTCTGGGATCCACCGATCCGATCCGGGTGGATGTGCGGATTCTGGCCGCCACCAACGCCGATCTGCACCATCTGGTCAAGGAAGGCAAGTTCCGCGAGGACCTCTACTACCGGCTCAACGTCATCAACGTGGCGCTGCCGCCGCTGCGCGAGCGCAAAGAGGACATCGCCCTGCTGGTGGACCACTTCTTCACCCACTACTGCCGGGAGAACGGCAAGTTCCTGGATTCGGCGGACCGCTCGGTTTTGCATTTCCAGCCGGAGGCCATGCAGGTTCTCATGGAGCACGCCTGGCCCGGCAACGTGCGCGAGCTGGAAAACGTGGTGGAGCGCGCCGTGGTGCTGGCCACCGAGGCCACCGTGCCGGTGGAGGTGCTGCCGGATGCACTGCTGGAAGCCAACGGCATCCGGCGGAACCGCGCCGACAACGTGCCGTTGCCCGCCGACGCTTCGCTATTCGAGATCTGCAACGATTACGAGCGGCGGGTCATCACCGAGCGCCTGGAGCAGTTCAACTGGAGCCAGACGGATGCCGCCGAGAGCCTGCACGTGCCGCTCTCGACGCTGAATCAGAAGATCAAGCGGCTGGATATCCGAATTCGCAAGAAGGGCGAAGGCTGAGGATTCCTTGGGCTTCTTTGGCCGCGCACAAACGGGGACAGACGAAGCCGCACAACCGGGGACAGACGGGACGTTCTCCGATCGGCCGGCGGTGAAAGCAGGGAACGTTCCGGCTTCCCCCGGCTTCCCCCGGTCCCGCAACCGGCCGCGAGTTCAGACTGCCGTCGCGCCCCTCTGCGCCCGGTTCATGATTTCCTCCGCCCAAGCCTGGGGGCTATCCACGTTGACGATGGTTAACCGGCTGGACTCGCCGGCCGTCTCGATGGAAAGATTGCCCACGTTGAACATGCGCTGCATCATGCGCTGGTCCACGCGCACATCCTGAATCTTCGCAAGCTGGATATTGCGCGTGGTCTTGAAGGTCACGCCGGTCTCGTAGCGCAGCCGGTCAGTGCCAATCACGGCCCGGGTCAGGTTACGGCGCAGGGCGCGCGCGGCCGGCCACAGCAGAATCAGCGGCGGCAGGGCCATCAGCCAGGTGCGCCCTCCAAGCTGGTCCCGGTGCACCAGGTAGAGGATCTCGAGCGCCAGGAACACGATGGCCGCGCAAACCGCGCCGGCCTTGATGAACTTGGCGGTGGGCCGGATTGTCAATTCGTTCACAAAATCTCCTTTGGGCGAGATATATTGATTCTAGCTTTGCCCTCCTAAGAATAGGGCAAGCAGGAGGATTTCTACAGATGTTTACAAAAGCCGTAACGGCCGCCGGGCTTTTGGCTCTGACGGGGAGCAGCCTTTGGGCGGACTTCAGCTACAAGGAAACGAGCCGGATCACGGGTGGAGCGATGGCCACGATGATGCGCATGGCGGGCGCCTTCTCCCGCCAGGCTCGCGAACCGATGGAAACCACCGTGGCGGTAAAGGGTGACCGCATGGTGCATCGCACGGCCTCCAACGCGACCGTCATCGACCTGGGCAGCCAGACCATCACCACCATCGACATGGAACGGAAGACCTACTCGGTCATGACGTTCGACGAGATGAAGCAGATGGTCGAGCAGATCTCGCAGCGGCAGCAGCAAGGCGCCGGCGCCCAGTCCCAGCCCAACGTCAAGGTCTCCGTCCAGAACACCGGCAACACCAAACAGATCGCGGGCATGGAGGCCAAAGAGCTGGTCATGAAGATGGAAATGGAGAACAAGGACCCCAAGACCGGCCAGGGGGGCACGATGACGATGACCAGCGATATGTGGATCGCCCCCGCGGTGGCGGGCTACGACGAGGTCCGCGCGTTCCAGAAGCGCATGGCCGAAAAACTGAACTGGACGCCCGGCGGCAACATGTTCATGAGCAATCCACAAGTTTCACAGGGGATGGCCCAGATGTATCGTGAAGCCGGCAAGCTGGATGGCGTGCCGGTGATTACCAGTATCACCATGGGCGGCGCCGCCATGGGTACGGGCGCGGCTCCGACAGGCGACGCCGGTCAGCAGGCGGCGGCCCAACCGCAGTCCCAGCCGCAAGCTCAGCCGCAGCCGGCTCCGCAGCAGCCTTCCGCCGGCGGCGCGCTGGGTGGGGCTTTGGGCAGCCGGCTCGCCGGCCTGGGCGGCTTCGGCCGCAAGAAGCAGCAATCCCAGGACACCCAGACTCCGGCTCAGCAGCAGCAGGCGCCGGCCGGGAGCGCGCCGGCGTCCGGATCATTGCTGGAGATGACCACCGAGGCCAGTGGCTTCTCTTCGGCCGCGGTCGACGCGTCTCTATTCGCGATACCCGCGGGGTTCAAGCAGGTGGATTCGCCGATGCGCCGCGGGCGCTAGGCGGCCGGTGCCGCGTCTCCCCGCCGCGGGTAGTGGGTCAGTTTGGATTTTCTCACTCTTGACATCCGGCGATCAGCCCGTCACGCTGGAAGTATGCAGGACCGCTCAAGCAAGGACGAAAAGACGCCGGCCGCCGAACGGGGAGTGGGGAATCGGTCCAAGAGCCGAGGGCAAGGGGCACGCGACCTGAATCGGATCGCGTTCGATGTAGTGCAGCAAGCGACTGGGGAAGCGCCTCCCCCACCACCAAGCGGGAAGAACCCGGCCGCCGTGACACTGGGTAGACTCGGAGGATTGAAGGGCGGCAAGGCGAGGGCGGAGAAGCTTTCGCCCACCAAGCGGAAGGCTATTGCCAAGAAGGCTGCTGAATCGCGGTGGAAGAAACCGTGAAGCCGCTATTCTTCCCCCTGGTATTTGGCAATCGCTAACTGGGCGAACGAGACCGGAAGTTGCCGCTTCTCAACCTGCCCCGTCACGTAGTGAGCGAACTTCCCCTGTCCGATGTAGACCCCCCTCAGCCATCGGCGAAATTCTCCGAGCGCTTCTTCTGGATAAGACCAGCACTCCTGCGGATTTGATCGGGATTGTGACCTTGATGGATGCGGGGCGAGTCGCCAGAGCCGCGGAACGATTTGAGCGGGGCAATTGGTGTGGACCCGCTAAGTAAGGACTAGGCAGTGATCAGTGTGGCCCTTCCCCTGTGGGCGCCACTTGTCCCTGGAAAGCGGTAGCTGGTTCCCCCACGGCTGGCATTTCCAGGCGCTCAAAGATCAACTGGCAGATTCGCGTCTGGTGAGGAACTAATTTCAGGTAGAATGGTCCGAAATTAATAATTTCCAGGGTGATCACACCCACCCATCCGGCGTGGATTATTGGCGCAGTGAGATGGACGATCAATCCGAGACGCGCAAGCGAGCTGCGACCCTCCACGCGTGCGGCCAAGGCGCCTTCGCGGTTTAGACAAACCCGTTCACGCGTGATCGCAAGTAGATGCCAGTGCTCTTTGAAATACGGGGGAAGGACTATCGATCCCTCGCGATCAGGGCCGACGGGACGAGTGTAGTGCCGCGCAGTCTTAAGGAAGTCCTGCTCCGCAAGATTAAGCTCGGCCCGCAGCCCTGGGGTCGTCATAAGGGCGTCATCCCAGCGCTTGAAATCATCCCCTAGAGTCAGATCAACCGCGGATGTGGTGTATTGATCTTCCCGTGGTTCAGGCGTGATCGCAAGATGGCCATTTCGCAAGGCCTCCTGTATGCCCTCTTTGCTTAGAATCATAAACCGCCCGCCCAGGGGGACGGCTAGTTTCCCTAGGCGTTCGCCAGAAGCCCGGCCGGAACCCAGGTCCGAAGCCCCCCGACTGCGGGCTGCCCCGGCAGCTCAACCAAAGTTTGACCCGCCCTCTGGTCTTCTCCCACAAAGTACGCAACAACTAGGCCATCAACCTCGTTACCTTGATCTGGGGGAACCGCCACTTGCACCTGTGAACGGTCAACAAAGGCAGATGAGCGCTGCACGGATACGTAAAACTCACTCTCGAACAGCCCTCTGGCTACTTTACAGCGCACGTAAAGCCTTTTGCCTGGCATAATCTATTTCTCCTGTCTTAAGTATTAAGATTGTGTTCCATTGCTCTCGGTGTCAACTAAAAACTGTTCGATTTCAACAACTTTGTTTCCAACCGCACCCGACCGAAATCTCGTGACAAAATCCAAACTGACCCACTACCCCGCCGCGCCAGCATTTGAGTTTCACCGTTGGGTTGTTGTAAACTGATGATTTACTCTCAGTGGTTCCGACGCACCCCGTGTGTTCCGGCTCCGCAACCGAGGTTTGTATGCACGCGATAGTTGAAACGGGCGGAAAGCAGTACCGCGTCGCTCCGGGCGACGTCATCCGCGTGGAAAAACTGGCCGGCGAGATGGGATCGGAAATCGAACTGCCCGTCAAGGCCGCTTTCAAAGAGGACGGCGGACTGGTGACGGGCGCCGCGGTGAAGGCTACCATCGTTGGCGACGGCCGGGGCGATAAGGTCCTGGTCTTTAAGTTTAAGCGCAAGAAGCAGTATAAGAAAACCATCGGGCACCGCCAGGCCTTCACGGAATTGAAGGTCGGCGAGATCGTCGTGTAGGTGACGTATGGCGCATAAAAAGGGATTAGGCAGTTCCAGAAATGGCCGCGATTCCACCGCGCAGCGGCTGGGCGTGAAGGTCTTCGGAGGGCAACTGGTGCCGGGCGGGTCGATACTTGTGCGGCAGCGCGGCACCCCCATCAAAGCGGGCACCAACGTGGGCTGGGCCAAGGACGATACGTTATTCGCCGAGGTGACGGGCGTGGTCGAGTACCGCGACCGCGGACGTCTGGGCAAGTTCGTCAGCGTGAAGGAAGTCGTGTAGCCCACCGGCGGAGCGCTGCTCCACCGCAGGAATTCCGTGAGGCCGCCGGCCGCTCTCCGGCGGCTTTTCTATGTTCATCGATGAAGTCATCATCCTCGTGAAGGCCGGCGACGGCGGCAACGGCTGTCTGGCCTTCCGGCGGGAGAAGTATGTTCCGCGCGGGGGACCCAGCGGCGGCGATGGCGGGCGCGGCGGCGACGTGGTTCTGATGGCCGATGAGCATGAGAACACGCTGCTCAAGTACCGTTTTAACCCCGAGCACAAGGCCGAGCGCGGACGCCACGGTGAGGGCAGCAACCGGACCGGAGCCGAGGGACACTCGATCCAGCTCGACGTGCCCGTGGGCACGGTGGTCTACGATGCCTCGACCGGCGAGCGCCTCCACGATTTTACCAGCGCCGGCGAGCGGTTCCTGGTGGCGCGCGGCGGACGCGGCGGGCGCGGCAACGCGCGTTTCGCCACCTCCACCCACCAGGCGCCCACCGAGCACGAACCCGGGCGCGCGGGCGAGGAGAAACGGCTGCGCCTCGAGCTGAAGCTGCTGGCCGACGTGGGACTGGTCGGGTTTCCCAACGCCGGCAAATCCACGCTGATTTCGCGCATTTCGGCGGCCCGGCCGAAAATCGCCGATTATCCCTTCACCACTCTCGAGCCCCACTTGGGCGTCGTGCAAATGCCTGACTTCCGCAGCTTCGTGGTAGCCGACATCCCCGGCCTGATCGAGGGCGCACACCTGGGGCACGGTCTGGGCGTCCAGTTTCTGCGCCACATCGAACGCACGCGCCTGCTGGCGCACCTGGTGGACGTTTCGGAATCGAGCGGCCGCGATCCCGTGCGCGATTTCGAGACGGTCCTCGGGGAGTTGGCCAGCTTCAGCGAGGATTTGGCCGCCAAGCCGATGGTGGTGGTGGCCACCAAGATGGACGCCCTCCAGGATCCCGGCCGCGCGGCATCCCTGCGAAGTCTGGCGGGGGAACGCGGCCTCGCGTACTTCGAGATCTCCAGCGCCACCGGGCAGGGCATCGAGGAACTCAAATTCGCCATGGCAGAGCGCGTGCTAGCGTCCCCGCCGCCGTCGCCCGCGCCCTTCATCGCCTGAACGGCGGCCTATTCGGCGGCGTGCCGGATCTTTCCGCCGGCGCTTTCCAGGACCTCACGCACCTTCCCGGTCAGCGCATCGGGGCTGAAGGGCTTCTGCAGGAAGGCCACTTCGTTCTCCAGTATCCCGCTGTTGAGGACGGCGCCATCGGTATAGCCCGACATGTAGAGTATCTTGATATTGGGCCGGAGCTGGCTGATTCTGGAGGCCAGCTCGCGGCCGCTCACCTTGGGCATGACCACGTCGGTGATCAGGAGCTGGATCCGGCCCCGGTACTGGGCGGAAATGCGCTGGGCATCCAGAGGATCGGAAGCATCCAGCACCTTGTAGCCCTCTCGCACCAGCGCCTGGCGCACCAGGGCGCGCACCATCTCATCGTCTTCCACCAGCAGGATGGTTTCGGTTCCGCGCCTGGGGCCGGCTCTGCGGTCTTCGGATTCATCGGCGACCGGCTGATCGATGCTCGGCAGATACACCTTTACTGAGGTGCCGCGCCCCAACTCGCTATCCACATCCACGATGCCGCCGCTCTGCCTGACAATGCCGAAGACCGTGGAGAGTCCCAGCCCGGTGCCCCTGCCCGGCCCCTTGGTGGTGAAAAAAGGTTCGAACAGGTGAGCCTTGGTAAATTCGTCCATACCCGAGCCGCTATCGGTGACGGCCAGCAGGATGTGAGGCCCCGGCCGCGACCCTACGTGCCGGGCGGTGTAGCTCTCGTCCAGCATCTCGTTCTGTGTTTCGACCGTGAGGGTTCCACCCTGGGGCATGGCGTCCCGCGAATTGATCACCAGGTTCATGAGCACCTGTTCGATCTGGCCGGGATCCGCGTTGATGGAGCTCAGACCGGCCCGCAGCGCCAGCCGCAGATCGACATCCTCGCCGATGAGACGTTGCAGCAGCGTGCCCAGGCTGGTCACGAGTTTGTTCAGATCGAAAACCCTGGGCTGAAGCACCTGGCGGCGGCTGAAGGCCAAAAGCTGCTTGGTGAGCGCCGCGGCACGCTCCCCGGCCTTCATGATCTGTTCTACCGGGTAGCGGTTGGCGTCTCCGTCGGGGAGGCCGTTCAGGACCAGCTGGCTGTAGCCGGTGATGATGGTCAGCAGATTATTGAAATCGTGCGCCACGCCGCCGGCCAGCATCCCCACGGCTTCCATCTTCTGCGCCTGGCGGAGCTGCTCTTCAAGCTGGCGGCGGCCGGTAACGTCGTTCAGGACGGCCAGCTCGGCCGACCGGCCTCCGAACTGGATGTCATGAACCACCATTTCCACATCGAGGCAGCGGTTCTCGTGGGTGCGGTGTTTCCGCACGCTGGTGATAGGCCGCTTCCCGCTTCTTAACTCCTCGGCGAAGCGCCGCGCATCTTCGGCCCCCTGAATGGCGCCGAGATCCAGAGAACGGAACTCGGCGGGGGAAAATCCATACAACGCGCAAGCCGCCGAGTTGACTTCCAGGAACTGGAGGCTCCGGGCATCGAAGACCCACATCGGCTGCGGATTATCTTCAAACAAAAGCCGGAATTTTTTGTCTTTTTCGTCTTTTTTTATAGATTGTTTAGCCGGCATGGTTCCAATACCAGAGGGGGGATGCCGGACGACGGGCGGGAGCCTTCCGCCAGTGTGCGGCTCCGGATGGCCGACCACACGCCCGGAGGGACGCGCAAGAAGGCTGTAACCACACGGGGATCGAATTGCGCCCCGGAGTTCATAGCAATTTCTTCGCGCGCGGTTTCGTCCGGCTTGCCGCGCTGATAGGGGCGGTCGGAGGTAATGGCGTCGAAGCTGTCCACCACCGAAAAAATGCGCGCGCCCAAAGGGATTTCCTCACCGCGTAGGCGGCGCGGGTAACCGCTGCCATCGAAGCGCTCGTGGTGCGAGAGGACGATCTCCGCCGCCGGGCGCAGACTCTCGACCGCGTCGAGAATCCAGTAGCCGATCTGTGGGTGGCGCTGCATCTCCCCCCATTCCCTATCGGTCAAACGCTCCGGCTTCATTAGGATGTTGTCGGAAATCCCAATCTTGCCGATGTCGTGCAGCATGGCGCCCCGCCGGATGGTCTCGATTTCCTGATCGGCCAGCTTCATCCGCCGCGCCAGATAAACTGTATATTCGGCCACCCGCCGCGAATGCGCCTTGGTTTCATGCTCGCGTGCATCCAAAGCCGCCACCAGCGCCTCAAGCGTGACTTCGGAAGCCTCGTTCAGGTTGCCCAGCAGAGTGCGGAGCTGAATGGTCTGTTCGCGGACAGTCTTCTCGAGTTGCTTCACGCGGCCGGCTTGTTCGCGCAGATCGGACTGGCGCTTGAGGGCCTCGCGGACGGAAGCTTCCACCTGATCCAGGTGGAACGGTTTGAGGACATAATCAAAAGCCCCGTTCTTCATGGCGTCCACGGCGGTCGAGACGTCTTCGCAGCCGGTCAGCATCAGGACCGGCGTGTCGGGATAACGGCGGCGGACCTCGGCCAGCAGCGACATACCATTCATTCCAGGCATACGCACGTCCGAGAGGACCAAATCGTACTGGCCCTGGGCCAGCGCATTCAGGGCCTCTTCGCCCGAGGCCGCTTCCGTGGCGCGAAAACCCAGGCGGCCCAAGAAATGCCCGATCAGAGAGCGGACACATTCCTCGTCATCGACGACGAGGATCTCGCAAACCGGAGCCCAAGAGGCACACATCCCTGCAAATAAGGATAACGGCTCGGTTACTACGGCTCAAGGAATGCCGCGGCTTGGTTGTCCGGTAAAGTACAAGCGGAAGCCGGAGCGCGTGCCCGCGCTTGCCTGTCTCTTTATCTCTGAACTCGGCCTGAGCCGCCGCCCTTCGTCAGAGCGTGGACCTCATCCAGGGTGAAACGGAAGAAGTCGGCTGGTATCGAATGCTTCAGACAGCCCGCCGCCACCGCGAATTCGAGGGCCTCGCGATGCGATCCGAGCGCCTGAAAACCGTAGATGAGACCGGCGGCGAAACTGTCTCCGGTGCCCACGCGGTCCACGATGTGGGTGATCTCGTAATGGCGGCTCAGCATGAATTCCGAGCGGTCGTGGAGGCACCCCGACCAGCCGTTGTGCGAAGCGCTGTGCGATTCCCGAAGGCTGATCGCGACGGCTTTGAGATTGGAAAACTCGGCCAGCACCTTGTCGGTGAGGTTGCGGAATTGCGCGGCATCCAGGCTCCCGGATTCGTCGTCCACCGGGGCGTGGATCCCGAGCATCGTCTGCACATCCTCGCGGCCCGCGACGATGATGTCGACGAAGCCGGTGAGCTCGCGCATCACCTCCACCACGGGCTTTCCCCATTTCCACAGGTTCTTGCGATAGTTGAGATCGCAGGAAACCGTTATCCCGCGCTCGCGCGCGGCCTTTACCGATTCCAGGGCCAGCGCCGCGGCCGTGGCGCTGAGCGCCGGAGTGATCCCGGAGATGTGGAACCAGCCGGCGCCGTCGAGCGCGCGCTGCCAATCGATATCGCCCGGCTTGGCGATGGCGATGGCGGAACCCTCGCGATCGTAGATCACTTTCGAGCCGCGCTGATTGGCGCCGGTTTCGAGAAAATACACGCCCATGCGCCCCTTGCCGCGCACGATGCGCGAGGTATCCACGCCGAAGCGGCGCAGTTCGCCGATCGTGGCGTCGGCAATGGGATTGTCCGGAGGCAGCACGGTGACATAAGCGGCGGGAAGGCCGAGGGACGCGAGCGCAACGGCCACGTTGGCCTCGGCCCCGCCGAAGGTGGCGAAGAACTGGGGAGTCTGGAGAAAGCGCTCAAAACCCGGCGGGGTCAGGCGCAACATGATTTCGCCAAAGGTGACGGTGGTTCGCATGTCAGGAACCGCAATCCTAACGCGATCCGCACCCCGCCGGCAAGCCCGTGCCACCTTGGCCAAGTTGGACAAATCTTCACGGCGGACCCCGAAATGCCGGCTGGATGATGTCATGAAACGCCTGGTGACTCTTCTGGGGCTGGCGGCCAGCCTGGCAGCCGCCGATTTCCAGGCCGCCCTCGACGCCTACCATCGGGGCGATTTCGCCACCGCCATGCGCGAATGGCAACCCCTCGCCGAGCAGGGCGATCCCCAGGCCCAATTCAATCTGGGCTTGCTCTACGCGCACGGCCCGGGTGACTTCCGCGACTATGCGCGGGCCGCCGAATGGTACCGCAAAGCGGCCGCGCAAGACATCGCCGCCGCCGCGTTCAGCTTAGGCGTCCTGTATGACCTCGGCCAAGGCGTGCCGCAGAGCTACCAGCAGGCGCTCGAATGGTATCGCAAAGCGGCCGACGGGGGTGACGCCGGCGCCATGACCAACATCGGCGTCCTCTATTACAACGCGCAGGGAGTCGGACGGGACCTGGTCGAGGCGTACGTCTGGTTGGCACGGGGACAGAAGCACGGCGATCCGCGCGCCGCCGAGTTGCTCTCGTGGGCCTCCGGAAACATGTCCCGCAAGCAAATTAAGAAGGCGCAGGCTCTTGCCGGCGAGTGACAGACTGTAAGGGAGAGGAGTATTTCATATGGCACATTCGAAATCGACGCCTATCGCACCCGTCACCCCGAAGCCCAAACCATCGCCACCCGAAACCGGGGCCGCTTCCGCCGGTCAATCGGGCGACCTGCAGGGATTGCCGGGAAGAGAGGACGTGGAGAATGAGAGCGTCCGCGAGTTGATCGAAGAAGGCCAGTTCTACGAAGCCTCGGTGGTGGATGCGGTGGAAAATGCCCCTCCGGCGGATGAAGGCCCGCTGCGGCCGCACGAAAGGCGTGAGGACGACCTGCCGCCGGAGTACACCGACCAGGATCCGGACGAACCGAAAGAGTGAAGCCCCTCCGGGCTAGGGCAGTTGCGGGATCGGCACGCGCAGCCGGCCACGGAAAATCTCGCCGAAGATCTCGACCGCCTGGTCGTGCAGCAAGAAGTTATCGGCCAGAATATGATCCGATTCCGTCAGGCTGTGCGGCCCGCCGTTCATATCGGTGATGCGTCCTCCGGCCTCCTCTACCAGCAGGATGCCGGCCGCCACGTCCCACGGATTCAAGCCGAATTCCCAAAAAAAATCCAGGCGCCCGGCGGCCACGTAAGCCAGGTCGAGAGCCGCCGAGCCGGTTCGCCGCACGCCGTGAGAGGCCATCGCCAACTGGTAATAGAAGTGGATGTTCACGTTGTGGTGGCGCTTGCGGCTGGGAAACCCGGTGGAGGCCAGGCTGTCGCCCAGCCGCCGGCAGCCGGAAACATGCAGGCGATGGCCGTCGAGGTACGCGCCCGCGCCCCGCTCGGCGCGGAAGGTTTCCCGCCGCGTGGGATCGTAAACCACTCCCGCGATGGGCTCGCCTTTGCGCGCCAGCCCGATCGATACGTTGAAAACCGGGAAGCCGTGCGCAAAATTGGTGGTACCGTCGAGCGGGTCCACATACCAGCAGTATTCCGAGGCGCCGCTATGGCCGCCGCCCTCTTCCGCCACGATATCGTGCGCCGGGAAGTGCGCGCGCAGGCGCTCCACCACCAGCTTCTCGGAGGCGCGGTCCGCTTCCGTGACCAGATCGAACTCGCCTTTGATCTCGAACCCGATCCGGCGTTCGAAGTACTGCGCCACCAGCGCGCCGGCCTCGCGCGCGATCTCCACGGCGGTTTCCAGATATTTCATGATTCGGCGGAATTGCCCGGGACTAAGTCTCTTCCGTCATGTACTTGATGTCGTGCTTAAAGATGAATAGGTTCGCTTTGCCGCGGCGCGTGAGGCGGATGAAGGACTGGTCGTAATACTCGATCACGCCCACGACTTCCTCGTCATCCGCCATCTTCACCCGCACGGGCGTGGCGTTCTCGATCAGTTTCTTGAGGTACTTGGCCTCTTCAAACGTCTGTTCCGGCGCGCGTCCGGATTTTCCACTTTGTGACGTATCTCACCTCTGCGGCCGCTGCGGTTTTCGCGTGCCTTCGGGAGTAACTGAAATGCGAGCGTCCGGGCTCCCCGTGGCGCCCTCCGCTTCACCATAATAGCCGTTGCGCGCGGATACCTGCAATTCGGGCCGGCTCAGGTGGATCGAGAGCTTATGAAAACGCTCCTTGGTGAGCGGCACGTTGTGTGGGTAGAAAGCCAGCAGGTACTGGGTGCGCAGTTCGCTGATGATGTCGCTGAAAGCCTGGTCGAGCTGCGCGCCCACCGTGGGCAGGAAGGTCCGTCCGCCGGTTCCCTCGGCCATGAAGGTGAGGGCGTTTTCGCCGCCGATATTGCGCCCGGCATCGTTGGTGATGGGCATGACCACCACGGGGTAGATCACCGCGTCGGCCAGTTGCGCCTGGGTCAGGGCCTTCTTCAGATCCACCGTGCTGGTGGTATCCCCGCCGTCGGTAACCACCACCATGACCTTGCGGCCCTCGCGCGTTTCCAGATCTTCGGAGGCCAGGAAGATGGCATCGTACAGCGAAGTCCCGGCCTCGCCGTGCAGCAGCCTGATCTCGTGCTCCAGCGAGGCGTAGTTGCGCGTGAAATTGTGCCGGCGGCTGACTTCGTAGTTGAAGCTGTAAAGCGCCACGGAGTCTTCGGGATTGCCTTCGGCCAGCAGCGCGTGCAGGAACTTGGCGGCCGAATCCATTTCGTATTTCAGTTCCTTGGCCGTGGAGCCGCTGGTGTCAACCAGCAAAGCTACCGAGAGCGGCCGGTCGGTCTGGCGTTCGAAAACCGCGATCTCCTGCTGGGCACCGTTGTCGAACACCTGGAAATCGCTCTTCTGGAGCGCGCCCACCAGTTGGCCGGCCTGGTCCTTCACGGTGGCCACGATGCGCACCAGGTTGACGTCCACGCGAATAACCGGCTGCTGCGCGCTAGCCCCGCCCATCCAGAGCAGAGCGGCGAAAGCGCTAACGCGCCAGCGGGACATTTGAATCCCACTCTCCCGCGACCCAGACCGCGCCGTCGCAGGAATGCTCCCGCTTCCAAATGGGGACGGTCTTCTTCAGCCGGTCGATGGCTTCCTCGGCCCCTTGGAAGGCCGCGCGCCGGTGCGGCGCGGCGGCCACCACCACCACGCTGGCCTCGCCGATCAGGATCCGCCCCAGCCGGTGCACGATGCCGATGCGCGTCAGGCGGCGCGCCGCCGCTACCTCGCAGCCCAGCCGCGCGATCTCCTGGAGCGCCATGGGCTCGTAGCATTCGTAGTCCAAACACAGCGTCCGGCGGCCGTTAGTCTGGTTTCGGGCGGTGCCCTCGAAGACCACCACGGCGCCCTCGGCGCCGGTTTGCAAGCGAGCCACCAGGCGCCCTGTATCGATGGGGCGGCGCGTCAAAGCGAAGTAGTGGCCGTTCTCGGATTGTTCCAGAATCACTGGCGGCGAGTGGTCGGAACCGCCGCTCACCGGCGGCAGCAAGGCGATCTCGGCGCCTTCAATCAGCTTCGCGGAGGGTTCCGCAAATTCCCGGTTCTGCGCCATCGCAACGGTTCCGCCGAGACTCCGCAGAGATGGATAGCGGGTCTTGCAGCTTTCCCAGACGGCACCCAGATCGGCCCCTTCCGGGAACTCGGCGTCTTCGGTAGACCGTCCCACCAGATCCTTCAGCGGTCCGAAAAACAGCACTCGCGCGCGCATGGTTACACACTCGTAACTTCCAGTCTAACAGGACGTTTTCGCGTGCCCCTCCGTTGCGCCGGGGTACAATGCGGTTTCCATGACAACTCCCGCTTCCGAAACGCGCCTGCGCGTGCGCTACGCCGAAACCGACCAGATGGGGGTGGTCTATTACTCCAACTACCTGGTGTGGATGGAAGTAGCTCGAGCGGACCTCTGCCTGGCCTGCGGCTTCAACTACCGCGACATGGAAAGCCAGGATGGCGTCCTGTTGGCCGTAGTCGAGGTCAATTGCCGGTATCGCTCGCCGGCCCGCTACGGCGACGACGTCATCATCAAGGCATGGATCGAGAAGGCCAATTCGCGCATGGTGACCATCGCCTACCAGATGCGCGCGGCCGCGGACGATCGCGAGCTGGCCGCAGGCTTCACGCGCCACATGTTTGTGACGCGCGAAATGGAGCGCATCCGGCTGCCGGAAAAGTATCACGCCATGTTTGGGGTGTAGCGGGGGGCGCTACGGTGTGGCTGCGGCGGCCTTGGCTTTCTTGGCCTTGGCCTTGATCTTCGGCGCCGGCGCGGTGATCTGGCGAAGGAAGGCGCCTTCCTCCGGCTGGTAAAGCTGCCCCTCGTAAGTGAAGATGTCGTGGAACCAGACCGGCGCGTCGCCGGTGTAGGGATGCTGCCAGGAATCCCACGGCAGGTTGGTCTGCGTTTTGCCGTTCACCAGGCCCCAATTGAAGGCCGCCACGCCATACTTCTTGGCGATGGGCAGAATCGCCTGGAAGGTGCTGCCGCGCGGGCGCGCCATGTATTCGGTGCAGAAGATCGGCCGGTGGTAGGCCTCCAGCCACTTGATCCTCTTTTCGAACTCCTCGGGCGGATCGTAGCTGTGGAACGAGATCACGTCGGATTGCTCGAGTTGGATTCGCTCCATGGGCGAAAGCTTATCAGCGGAGGACCAATCGCCTTTCCACACCCCGCTGGTGAGCGGCTGCGTGGGCAAAGCCGCGCGCGCATATTGATAAACTCGCGGGAGCATCTCGAGCACCCGCTCGACCTTGCCTTTGGGCTCCTCCGATCCATAGCTGCCGTCGTTCAGGTTGTCGGGCTCGTTCCAGAGATCCCAGGCCAGCACCCGCTTGTCCTTGGCGAAGGCCCTGACGACTAATTGAACGTAGTCCAGGAGGTGCTGTTCCTGCTTCGGATCCATCAGGGCTGTGGCTCCGGGACTTTGCACCCACCCGGAGTTGTGCACGCCCGGCTTGGGAGCGCGCTGCTTGACGGCGTCCTCCGGAAAAGGATCCCAGCAGGAATCGAACAGGACGAAGATGACCCGCATGTTATGGTCGTCGGCGAGCTTGAGGAAGTGCTCCATGCGCCTTTGGAAGCTCCAGCCCTGGTCCCAGAGCTGATCGTGGAGGAAGACGCGCAGCGTATTCAGCCCGACGCTCTGGGCCCATCCGAGTTCCATATTGATGCGGTCGGCGTCGAACGTATCGGCGTTCCACATCTCCAACTGATTGATTGCATTGGCCGGGATATAGTTGCAGCCCACCATCCACGGCTGCCGGGCATACCACTCGCGAGCAGCCTTCGGAGACCATTGAGGGCTCTGCGCGAAGGCCGCGGCCGCCAGGAAGAAAAGAAAGAGGATCGAGGCCAAACGTTTGCTCATAAAAAAGGTTGATTCAGCCCGAAGATAACGTGGGGACAGCGGCAACGTCAAGCGCGGCTGCGCGCTGGCGCATCGCGGCCATGCGTTCCGCGGCTGCTACACTGGAATGGTTGGGACGCCAGTATAGTCGCAAGGAGATCCTCGACCTGCGCCGGCTCCTGCGGCAGGACGGGAAGAGCGTGGTCTTCACCAATGGCTGCTATGACCTGCTGCACCCCGGCCATATCCGGTTGCTTGAACAGGCCCGCTCGCTGGGCGATTTTCTCATCCTGGCCCTGAATTCGGATGCCAGCGTGCGGCGCTCCAAGGGACCCTCGCGACCCATCCTCCGCGAAGCCGAGCGCGCCGAGGTGGCGCTGGCGCTGGAGGCCGTGGACGCCGTCGTGTTCTTCGACGAAGAAACCCCGCGCGAGTTGATCTCCCTGGTCCTCCCGGAGGTCCTGGTGAAAGGCGCCGATTGGTCGCATTTCGTGGCCGGGAGGGAAGAGGTGGAAGCGGCGGGCGGCCGGGTCGTCACCTTGCCCCTGGAGGCCGGGTACTCGACAACTAATATTGTAGAATCCATTCTGAACCAGCCAACTTGATCCATCCTTCCGTCAGAGATCTGTTTTTGGACCTGGGGAAGCACACTGGCTTCCAGGAGGCGCTTCGGCAGCTGGCCGGCTGCGGCGCGGCTGCGCTCTCGGGCCTGACCACCACCGCTAAGGCGCTCTACGTCGTCCTTTTGTCGCAATCCTCGCAACGTTCTCTGATTGTTGTAGTAGACGGCAACAAGGAGGCCGAAGCACTTTTCGAAACGGTCGATACGTTTTTTTCCCTGCTTGCGGCGGAAGACCGCAGCGGGCCACAACTGCTTCCGGCTCTCGATGTTCTGCCCATGCAGAACCTCTCGCCGCACGCCGAGATCGCCGAACAGCGAGCCATCGGCCTGTGGCGCCTGGCAACCCAGCGGGTCCCCATCACGATCCTTCCGGTGTCCTCAGCCCTGCTCCGTGTCGAACCGGGCGATTTCTACCGGCAACTAGCTCTTAAGCTGCGCGTGGGCGACGAACTACCTTTGGAAGATGTAGTAGCTCACCTGCAGAGCGTCGGCTACGAACGCCGCGAGCCGGTGGAGATGGTCGGCGAGTACTCGGTGCGCGGAGGCATCCTGGATGTCTTTTCGCCGGAATCGCCGAAACCGGTGCGCCTCGAGCTTCTTCGGCGATCAAGTCGATTCCATCCGGCGCTTCGATGTGGAATCGCAGCGCTCGGTCCTGAAGGTTGAAGACTGCACGCTGCTGCCGCTGGCCGAATACCAGAAGTCGCGTGAGATGCTGGTGCAATTGGCCGAATTGATGCGCCAGGCCGATATTCCCGGCCGCGACCTTCCGCCGCCGGGCGAGCCGTTCGCCGGCTGGGAAATGGTGGTCCCGATGCTCCGGCCGCGCTACGCCTCGGTCTTTTCCCTGGTAGATCGGCCCTTGGTAGTCTGGGATGAGCCGGAGCTGGTCCAGGCCGCCGCCGAGCGGCTCTGGAAGCGCCTGGAGCAGATTGAGCGATCCCCGGCCTACGACCCCGATCGTAGTTTCTTCACCTGGGAAGCGCTCCGGCTTCAGACCGCCTCCTCGCCCCAGGTCTCATTCAAGGAATTGGAGATCGGCTGGGGATCGGAAGGTCAGGGAAACTGCCACGTCTCGACGCGTCCGGCGTCGGCGTTTCACGGCAATATGCAGGTGGCCATCGCCGAGGCCCGCAACCAGGTGGAAAGCGGCAGCCGGGTAGCCTTCTTCGCCTCCTCTACAGGTGAAGTGGAGCGGGTAGCGGACATCCTCAACGAATATGGCATCCCCTATCAGCTCGGCCTTGAACAATTCGATTCCACGCCAGCGTATTTGGCCGAGCGAGCCTACCTTGCGGGTGCCGTAGCGAGCATTTACCTGATCAAAGGGCGCATCCGGCACGGAACCACGTTTCAGGATTCGAAGCTTGTAGTCTTCGGGTCGGAGGATCTGTTCGATACCTCCGATATGGTGGCCCGCGCGCCGGTCTCGAAATCCGCGCTAGCCACTTTCTCGGCGGACCTGATCGAACTGAAGCCGGGCGATTACGTCGTCCATGCGGAGCATGGCGTCGCGCATTACCTGGGGCTCCGCGAGATCACGCAAGGCGAGGCCAAGGGTGACTACATGCTCCTGGAATATGCCGGGGGCGCAAAATTGTATGTCCCGCTGACGCGTATGGACCTCGTGCAGCGCTTCCGGGGCGCTGGGGAGGCGGTGCCGCCGCTCGACCGCATGGGTGGCGCTACCTGGACCCGCACCAAGGCGCGGATCAAAGCCAAAATGCGTGACATGGCCGACGAACTGCTGAAGCTCTACGCCGGCCGCAAAATGGCGGAGGGCTTTCAGTTCTCGGCGGATAGCAACTGGCAGCGGGAATTCGAAGACGCTTTCGAGTTCACCGAGACGCCCGACCAGCTTACCGCCATCCGGGAAATCAAACGCGACATGGAGAATCCCCAGCCCATGGACCGCCTGGTCTGCGGCGACGTGGGATTCGGCAAAACCGAAGTGGTGATGCGCGCCGCGTTCAAGGCTCTGGGAGACGGCAAACAGGTGGTTGTGCTGGCTCCCACCACAGTGCTGGCCTTTCAGCACTTCGAGACGTTCAAACGCCGTTTCCAGCCGTTTCCCGTGCGCGTCGAGATGTTCAGCCGCTTCCGCACACCCAAAGAAATCAAAGCGGGGCTGGCGGACCTGGCCGAAGGCAAAGTCGATCTCGCCATCGGGACGCACCGCCTCCTCTCACAGGATGTGGTCTTCCGCGACCTGGGGCTGGTGATTGTCGATGAGGAGCAGCGTTTCGGCGTGCGGCATAAGGAACGCCTCAAACACCTGAAGAAAACCGTAGACGTAATCAGCATGAGCGCCACCCCCATCCCTCGCACGCTACACATGTCGCTACTGGGCTTGCGGGATATGTCGGTGATCGAAACAGCGCCCAAGGATCGCCTGGCAATCCACACCGTGGTGGCCCCCTTTCAGCCGCAATTGATCCGCTCCGCGTTGGAGCAGGAACTCGGCCGCGGAGGGCAGGTGTACTTTCTGCACAATCGCGTGGATTCCATCTGGGCCCGCGCCGCCATGCTCCAGCAGATCGTCCCCACCGCGCGCATCGGGGTGGGACATGGGCAGATGGGCGAGGCCGAGCTGGAAGCCACCATGCTCAAGTTCATGCGCCACGAGTTCGATATCCTGGTGTGCACTACAATTATAGAAAATGGTCTGGATATCCCTCTGGCCAACACCATGATCATCGAAAATGCCGAGCGCTACGGGCTTTCCGAACTTTACCAGTTGCGCGGCCGGGTGGGCCGTTCGAACCGGCGGGCCTACGCCTACCTGCTGGTTCCGCCCGATACCGAGCTCACCGAAATTGCCCGCAAGCGCCTGGCGGCATTGAAGGAATTTAGCGAATTGGGATCGGGATTCAAGATCGCCGCGCTGGATCTGGAACTGCGCGGCGCCGGCAACCTCCTGGGCGGCGAGCAGCACGGTCATATCAATTCCGTGGGCTTCGATACCTACGTACGCCTGCTGGATGAGACCGTGCGCGAGCTAAAGGGCGAGGAGGTGGCCCCGGAGATACACTCGACGCTCAACTTGGGCCTCGATATACGCATTTCCACCGACTATATCGCCGATGAGAATCAGCGCCTGCGCGCCTACCGCCAGATCGCCAATGCTTCGGACGCCCAGGCCCGCGACCGTGCCGAAAAGGAACTGGCGGATCGATATGGCCCAGTCCCCGAGGCTCTGCGTAACCTGCTGGCGTACTCGGCGCTCAAGAACCTGGCTGAAAAGGCCGGCGTTGAAGCCATCGACCGCCGCCATAACCTGTTGAATATAAAGTTCCACAAGGAAACGCGCGTGGATCCGGCGCGGCTTATGAACCTGGTGGGGCGAACGCCCGGCGCGCAATTCAGTCCGGCAGGCGTTTTGCTACTTCCCTTGGATGGGTTAACGGGGGCCGGGGAAATTCTGCGCCATCTGTCGGAGAAGCTCGAACAACTGGTTCTGCCGGCGCCCTCAGGCTGATAGAATAGGGGGAAATTCGAAACAATTATGCTCTGCAGGATGGTAGTACTCATCACAGCCGCTCTGCCGGCGCTCTTCGCGGCGGATACGCCGGATGTTCGCGTGGTCGAGGAGATCGCCGCCAAGGTTAATGGCGATATCGTCACTCGCGGGGAATTGGAGGAGCGCCGGACGAAACTCACGCAGTACCTCCGCACTCAAGGCCTCACCGGCGCCAAACTGGCCGATACCGTCAAGCAGCAGTCTGCCGATATGCTGCGCGACGAGATCGACTCGCTCCTACTGGTGCAGAAGGCCAAGGATCTCAACATCGAGGTCGATGCGGACCTGAACCGCCAGTTGGCCCAAATGCAGGTGGACAGCAAGATAACCGATACTGACAAGTTCCACGATTGGGTTCGGATGCAGACCAGCATGCCATTCGAGGAGTACCGCGACGCCCTCCGGAAGGAACTGCTGACACAGCACGTCATCAGCGAGGAAATCGGAAGCCGTATCACCATCCCCGAGGCCGATTTGCGCAAGTACTACGATGAGCACAAAGATCAGTTCATGCGTAAGGAGCAGATCTTTCTCAGCCAGATCGTGATCTCGACTGAAGGCAAGACGCCCGAGCAAGCCGCCGAGGCCGAAAAAAAAGCCAAGGACTTGGCGGAGCGGGGCCGGAAGGGCGAGAAATTCAGCGACCTGGCGCGTGCCAACTCCGACGACCCGGAAACCGCGCGCAACGGCGGCCAACTCCCTCCCTATCCGCGGGGCATGCTCCAGAAGGCGATTGAGGACGTCGTCTTCACTCAGAAGAAGGGTTATGTGACCGACCCCATCAAGGTTTCCCAGGGCTTCGTAATTCTGCGCGTGGACGACCGCTACGAGGAAGGCCAGGCGTCATTCGAGGACGTGCGCGAACAAGTCAACGAAATAGTGGCCCGTCCCCTCATGGAGCCCAAGGTCCGCGAGTTCCTCACCCAACTCCGCAAGGACGCGTTTTTGCAGATCAAGGATGGATACGTGGACAGCGGCGCCGCTCCGGGGAAAGAGACCCGCTGGCAGGATGTGGCGACTTTGAGGCCGGACACGACCACCAAGGAAGAAGTAGCCTCGCACCAGAAGAAGAAGCTGCTGTGGCTCATCCCGGCGGGATACGTCAACAGACCCTTCCAGGAGGCCAATACGGCGCCGGCCAAGCCGGCCAAGCCGGCCGATTCTTCGAAGCCGACCGAGGTGCCTGCGCCGGCCGCGGTCGTCCCCAAACCATGAAATCGCCCTATGTAAACGAGCTCGAGCCCAACCGGCTGATCACCACCAGCTTCCTGGTCCACTCCAAGGAGATTCGCCAGAAAAAAGGCGGCGAACTGTACCTTTCCCTGCTGCTAGGCGATCGCACGGGCGATGTGGACGCCAAGATGTGGGACAACGTCGCCGAGGTGCTGGACGCCTTCGATCGCGACGACTTCGTCAAGGTCAAGGGTCTCACACAGGTTTTCCACAATCGTCCGCAACTGACCATCCACAAGATCCGGCGGATGGATGACAGCGAGATCGATTTTGCCGACTATTTCCCCTCCTCGAGCCGCGACCCGCAGGAGATGTGGACGGAGCTGCGGCAGATCGTGGCGGGGGTTGCGAACCCGCACCTGAAAGCCCTGCTGGAAGCCGTGCTGGACGACGAGGATATCGCCGCCCGCTACCGCCGGGCGCCCGCCGCCAAGCAGATCCATCATGCCTATCTGGGCGGTCTGCTGGAGCACGTGCTCTCCTTGTGCTGGCTGGCCCGCGCGACCGCTCCGCGCTATCCTTTCGTGGACTTCGACCTCCTCCTGACGGGCGTGGTGCTGCACGATATCGGCAAGATTTACGAGCTGAACTACGAGCGTGGCTTCTCCTATTCCGACGACGGGCAACTGCTGGGCCATATCAATATCGCCCTGCGCATGGTGGCCGAGAAGCTGCACGGCTTGCCCGAGTTTCCGGCGGCCCTGCGCACGCTGGTGGAGCACATGGTGCTGAGCCACCACGGACACCTCGAATTCGGTTCGCCCAAGCTGCCGCAGTTCCCCGAGGCTTTGCTGCTGCACTATCTGGACGACATGGATTCCAAGATGGAATGCATGCGCGCGCTGATTGAGAACGACCGGCAGGTGGAAGGCTGCTTCACTTCGTTCTATCCCGCGCTGGAACGCGCCGCGCTCAAGAAGGAGCGGTTTCTGGATCCGCCGCCCGTTCCCGTGCGCGCGGCCGGTCCCGCCGGTCCCGATTTCGCGGCGAACGGAGGCGCGCCGGAGAGTAGGGCGGCGGTGGCGTCTCCGGCGGCCGCGACCCATCCCCTGTTTGCCGCCCAGCCGGAATCGGCGTTCGCCGATAAGCTCAGGAACGCGCTGGCGGTCCCCCCGCTTCCGCCGGAGAAATAATGTCTCACTCCACTCGCGAAGTCCCCCCGCCGCTGGAATTGCTCTGCCTGAAGGCGTTGTGGTCGCTTCAGGAGGGCAGCGTAAAGGATGTGCAGCGCATGGTGGCGGAGTCCCGTCCGCTGGCCTACACCACCATCATGACGGTGCTCGACC
This sequence comes from Terriglobia bacterium, assembly GCA_963714205.1. Lineage (GTDB taxonomy): Bacteria > Acidobacteriota > Terriglobia > Bryobacterales > Bryobacteraceae > CAVQNQ01. The sequence continues at coordinate 135,898 of CAVQNQ010000007.1, read as the reverse complement.
GCCTGGTGCGCAAGAACAAGCTCAGCCGCCACAAAGTCGGCAAATCGTTCCGGTACGCGCCCACCGAATCGCGCGATACGCTGCGGCGCGCGGCCCTTCGCGAGCTGCTGGAGGGCTACTTCGACAGTTCCGAAGAGGAGCTGCTGAATTACCTGAGGGGCGCGCGCCTGGAATCGCCCGCACCCGCGGTCTCCGTGGCGCCGGCGCCCGAAGCGATCGAGAGCCGCATGGACCCCGTCCTGCTGTAGCGGCTAGTCTGACGGGCGGTTGCGGCGTCTGCGCTCAGCGGCGCGCACCTCGCGCTCGTTCAATCCGAAATAATGGGCCACCTCGTGCCAGACGGTCTCTTCCACCAGGCGGACCAGGTGGTCGGGAGTAGCCGCCAGGCGCTCGTGGGGGCCTTGAAAAATGGTGATGCGGTCGGGCATGGCGAACGGCTCGAAGACGCTGCGCGTGGGCAGGGGGCGTCCTTCATAGAGGCCTAGCAGCGTGTGGTGGCGGTTCGGGGGTCCCGACACGGCACGGGCCAGTTGGGCCGAGGTGGGTTCTGGTTCCACGACCAGGGCCAGGTTCTTCAGCCGTTTGCGGAAACGGGCCGGGATGCGCGCGAAGGCCGCCGCCACCAGGCGGTCGAATTCGTCCGGAGACATGCCTCCTGCTATTCTACTTTCTTGGCGGAAAGCGCTCAGAAACGCGTGGTGGTGGCGATTGACGGGCCTTCGGGGGCGGGCAAGAGCACCATCGCCAAACGCCTGGCCGAGCGCCTGGGTTTTACTTATATCGATACCGGCGCCATGTACCGGGCGGTGGCCCTGTGGGGGCTGCGGCAGAACGTAGATATGACGGACATGCATCGCATGGAGCAGCTCGCCCTGGCGGCGGAGATCGAGCTGGCGCCGGGGCGCATACAGCTCAATGGCGAGGATGTGACCGAGGCCATACGCGTCGCGGAAGTCTCCAGCGGCGCCTCGCGCATCGCCACGATGCCGGGCGTGCGGCGCGCCCTGGTGGCCAAGCAGCGCTCCATCGGCGAGCGCTCGAGCGTGGTGATGGAAGGTCGCGACATCGGCACGGTCGTGTTTCCCCAGGCCCAGGTCAAGATCTTCTTGGATGCCCGTCCCGACGAGCGCGTACGCCGGCGGCTCCAGGAGGTGCGGGCCAAAGGGGAGGCAATCTCCGAGCCGGAACTGGCGGCGCAGCTCGAGGAGCGCGACCGGCGCGACAGCACGCGCGCCGAAGCGCCGCTGGCGCAGGCGCCGGACGCGGTTTACCTGGATTCCACCACGCTGGGCATCGAGGCCGTGGAGGAGGCCATTCTGAAGGTCGTGCGGGCGCGGCTGACCAACGGAAAGGAACTCAGTTGAAGGATTTGCTTGTCATGAAGTTCGGCGGCACCAGCGTGGGGTCGGCCGGGCGAATTCGCGTGGCTGCCGACCTGATCGCCGCGGAAAGACGGAAGCGGCCGGTGGCCGTGGTGGTGTCGGCCATGTCCAAAATCACGGACCTGCTGCTCGATGCCATGCGTCACGCCGAGGCGGGCGGCCGCGCGGGTGTGGAAGCCAACCTGGCGGTCCTGCGGGCTCGCCATGAGGAGGCGTGCCGCGAACTGCTGCCGGTCGGGCGCCAGGCGGCGGTGCAGGCCCAGATGGACGAGCTGATCGCGGAATTCGAGCGCATCGTGAACGGCATGGCCCTGCTCAACGAGCGGCCGCCGCGCTCGGTGGATGAGGCCGTGGCCACCGGCGAGCGGCTCTCCGCGCTGCTCGTGGCCGAGTGCCTGGAGGCCTCCGGCACGCCCGCCGCGGTGGTGAACGGCTGGGACGTGGTGGTGACGGACGCGGTCTTCGGCAATGCCTCCCCGCTCATGGAACCGACCCGGGAAAAGGCGCGGGCGCGCCTCGTGCCCCTGCTCGAGAGAGGCGCCGTGCCGGTAGTCACGGGCTTCAACGGCTCGACCGCCGATGGGCGCCCCACCACGCTGGGGCGCGGCGGCTCGGATTTTTCGGCGTCCATTCTGGCGGCCGCGCTGGATGCCGCCGAGCTGTGGATCTGGACCGACGTGGATGGCATCATGAGCGCCGATCCGCGCCTGGTGCAGGATGCGCGGGTGCTCCCCGAGGTGACTTACGCGGAAGCCGCCGAACTGGCGTATGCCGGCGCCAAGGTGCTGCATCCCAAGACGCTGGCGCCTCTGGCGGAGAAGAAAATTCCGGTGTGGAGCAAGAACAGCTTCGCGCCGGAAAAGCCCGGAACCAAGATCGTGCCCGCCATCGCGGTGGCCAGCGGCACGCGCGCGGTGGCTTCGATGACCAACGTGGCGCTGGTTTCCATCGAGCCGGCCAGCCCGGAGCTGAACGGGGTCCAGATAATGGCTCGCGCACTGGACGCGGTGGCGCGCGCCAACGTGGAGCTGCTGCTGGTTTCCAGCTCGAGCTACCGGCAGAACTTCTGTTTTCTGGTGCGCGAGCAGGAACTGGAGCGCTCCGTGGAGGCGCTGGAATCGGCGCTGGCGCTGGAATTCGCGCACGGCTACCTGCGGCCGGTGAGCATCGACCGGAAGGTGGGTCTGCTGGCGGCCGTGGGCGAGGGCATGCAAGGCAAAACCGGCCTGGCAGGGCGCATCTTCACAGCCATTTCGCGGGTGGATGTGAACATCATCGCCATCGCCCAGGGTTCGAGCGAACTGACCATCGCGGTGGTGGTCCGCCGGGACGGCCTGGAGCGCGCGGTAAAATCCGTACACAGCGAGTGCGGTTTGGGGCGCGAAGCCGCGGCCGGGGATTGAGCCTGCGGACACCCATCCGCTATAATGGAATTCCCCTCTTTAGACTGGAGTTTTCTCAATCATGTTTGACTTATTCCGTAGCCGTGAAAAGGCCGTGCGCATTCTGCTCGGCGGCATTCTGCTGCTGGTATCGCTTTCCATGCTCACGTACCTCATCCCCAACTACAATACCGGCGACAGTTCGGACATGGTAGTGGCGCAGATCGGTTCGGATACCATCACTGTGCCGGAAGTGCAGCGCAACGTGCAGGATAATATGCGGCAGCGCCAGTGGCCCCCCGAACTGCTGCCCAATTACGCCCCGCGCGTGGTGGACCAGATGATTACCGATAAGGCCCTGGCCTACGAGGCCACCCAGCTCGGCTTCCAGGTGAGCAACGAGGACTTGGTCGATGCCATCCGCCAGCTCATGCCCAACCTGTTCCCCGACGGCAAGTTTGTGGGCAAAGACGCCTATGCTTCGGTACTGGCGCAGAATAACGTGACGATCCCGCAATTTGAGGAGGAATTGAAGCAGCAGATACTGATCACCAAGCTGCGCGAGATCGCCGTGGAAGGCACCATCGTGACGCCGGCCGAAATTGAGGAATCTTTCAAGGGGCAGAACGATAAGATCAAGGTCCAGTACGTCAAGCTCACGAGCGACAAGTATCGCAGCGAGGTGCAGCCCAGCCTCGAGGAGATGCAGAACTATTTCAAGGTGAACAGCGCTGCCTTCCAGATTCCCGAGAAGAAGAACCTGGTGATTCTCATCGCCGACCAAGCCAAGTTGGAGGCGGCCCTGACGCCCAGCGACGCCGAGCTGCAGAGCCTTTATAACCAGAACCAGGCGCAGTACCGCGTGCCGGAGCGCGTGCACGTGCGTCATATCCTGCTCAAGACCGAGGGCAAGCCGCCATCCGAAGACGCGGCCATCAAGGCCAAGGCCGAGGACCTGCTCAAGCAGATTCGCGCGGGCGGGAATTTCGCCGACCTGGCCAAGAAGTACTCCGACGATTCCGGCTCGGCTTCCAAGGGCGGCGATCTGGATTGGATCGCGCGCGGCCAGACGGTGCCCGAGTTCGAGCAGACGGCCTTCACGCTCAAGCCGGGCGAGACCAGCGGACTGGTCAAGACGCAGTACGGTTACCACATCATCCAGGTGCTGGCGCACGAGCAAGCGCGTTTGAGGCCTTTCGAGGAGGTCAAGGCCGATCTGGCCACTCAGTGGAAAGCGCAGCGCGTGAACCAGATGATGGAGAACATCTCGGACAAAGCCCAGATGGCGTTGCAGAAGGATCCCCAGCATCCCGAGAAGGTGGCGGCGGATTTCAACATGCAAGTGGTCCGGGCGGATAACTTTGGGCTGGGCCAGCCGCTCCCCGAGATCGGCACCAACGCCGATTTCACCCAGGCGACTGCCGATCTGAAGCAGGGCCAGGTGTCCCAGCCCGTGGCTTTGCCGGGCAACAAGATCGCGCTCGCCGAAGTGACCGCAGTGATGCCCCTGCATCCCGCGACCTTCGACGAAGCCAAGGACCAGATTCGCGACAAGCTGGTGGCCAACCGGCTCACCGTAGCCGTACAAAATCACGCCAAGGAACTAGCGGACAAGGCCAAAGCGGACGGCGGCGACCTGGCCAAGGCGGCCAAAGCGATGGGTCTCGAGGCGAAGACCTCGGCGGACTTCGCGCGCGGGGGCGTGGTGCCCGATGTCGGCACGGCCAGCTATTTCGCCGAGTACTTCTCCCAGCCGGATGGCACCGTGATCGGGCCGATCTTCCTGTCGGATGGAGCGGTGGTGGCCAAGATCGTATCGCATACCCCGGCGGATATGTCGCAGTTTGCCGCGCAGCGCTCCACCATCCGCGACCAGCTCAAGAGTCAGAAAGCGCGCGACCGCGCCACCCTGTTCGACGAGGGCGTCAAGGCCGATCTCATCAAAGCGGGGAAAGTCAAAATCCATCAGAATGTCATCAAGCGCCTGTTGAGCTCATATACCGCCGGTTGACGGAATGATCCACACCTTTATCGACTTCCTGCGGTCCCTGACGGACCCCGAACGGCTCATCCTTCTGCTGAGCACGATGCTCTCCGGGTGGCTGGGCTATGCCGCCTTGTGCGCCATCGTTTTTTCGGAAACGGGGCTGCTGCTGGGTTTTTTCCTGCCGGGCGATTCGCTGCTGTTCACGGTAGGCGTGGTAGCGGGGGCCGGTCACCTGAACATCGTGCTCGTGAACGTGCTGCTGATGGCGTCCGCTATGATCGGCGATTCCACCGGATACCTGCTGGGTCGCAAAACCGGGCCGCGCATCTTCAGCCGTCCCGATTCGCGCTTTTTCAAGCAGGAATACGTGACCCGCACTAAGGCCTACTATGAGCGCTACGGCGGCAAGACCATCACCTTTGCGCGCTTCGTGCCGATCGTGCGGACGTTCGCGTCTTTCATCGCCGGCGTGGGCCAAATGCCCTACCTGCGATTCCTTCCGTTCAGCATCTGCGGAGGAGCGGGCTGGGTGTTTCTGCTGAGCGTGCTGGGCTACGAGGTAGGCGGCGTGCCCTTGGTCAGGCACAACTTCGATAAGGTGGTTCTGGCGATTATCTTCGTCTCGCTGCTGCCCACCCTTAACGAAGCCCTCAAGGCGCGGCGCGAGAGCAAGGCTGGCGTCGCCGCTCAGCGCACCTGAGGGGACCTCAGACTACGGGTTCACCTTGGGGTGGGGCTTGACGCTTCCCTCGGTACGCTGCATGACCCACTGAACGGCTTCCAGGTACATCTTCTGCACGTCGGGGTTATCCCAGCTTTCGTTGGTGTGGCCCAGGCTCGAATAAAAGACACGGCCCTTGCCATACATTTTGGCCCAGGCGATGGCCTGGTCGCGATCCGCGCGGGGGGTGCCGTAGGGCGTTCTGTTGTAATCGAGCTGCGATTCGTCCAGGCGCATGAGCACGTTGACCTGGTCGCGCGACCATTCGCGTGGCGAGTACATCTCGTCATACATCCGGAAGCGCGCCGGGAAATGGCGCATGGCCGGGAAACTGGGGTCTTCCACGATGACCGGAGCGTCGAAGGTTCCCCACGGATGTGTCTGGAACCACCCCCCGAGCATGTCCCGGTAATCGGGCCAATTGTAGTTGGCGTCCAGGGCGGCGTGGGCGGCCACCAGGCCTTTGCCGTCATCGTGCACGAAGGCCAGGAGCGCGGCCTTGGATTCGTCGTCGGCGCTCCATGTGCCGGTGGTATTGACCAGCGCGATGGCGTCGAACCAATCGATATTGTGGGCTTCGCTGCCCGCGGGCTTTTTGGTGACCCACTCCCAATCGGTGCGGATCTCGGCATCCCAGAGGCCGGACTCCTTGCCGAGTTTCCAGAAGGTGGCCATGGCGTTGGAGGTCGAGCCGTGGTGGAAACCGCGGGTTTGGCCGACCACCAGAAGGTGCTTCCTGGGGATCGGCGCGGGTCCGCCGCGGCCGGCGGGAAATTGCGGATTCCCCTGGCCGCCGGGTCCCGTGGGCAGGGGCGTTTGGGCCCTGGTCGCGCCAAGCCACAGAGCGGCGAATCCGCCCAACGTCAGTGCCGCCGTCGAGAGCCGCAATCGAGGTCTGCGCATACGGCTTAGTCCTTTCTCACGAACCGGAGGAAGCGTCATTTTACGTCCGGGTGTCAAGGATATGCAAGGCAATGACAAACGGAACGCCATCCTGGTGTGAACGCGCGCAGATTTTCCGGCGCATAGAAATTTTGAATTGGACGGCGGGACACTTAGCAGGCTAGTTTGAAATAGAGTATGGCTGCCACAAGCGTCGGGGATGCTTCGGAAGCGCAAGTATCCATTCTTCACCGCATCAGCAGTATAGTCAGCTCGGATCTCTCGCTGGATGAGATGTTGGGCGAGGTCGTGGGCCTGGCGGTGCAAGCCACCGCCTGCGACGCTTGCCTGGTCTATCTGATCGATCAAGAGTCTCACGATATCGTCCTGCGAGCTTCCCAGGTGCCGCACGCCGCAGACCTGGGTCATCTCAAAATGAAGGTCGGCGAAGGCGTCACCGGCTGGGTGGCGGAGCACAAATCCGTGGTGGCGCTGCCCTCGAACGCCTCCGGCGACGCGCGGTTCAAACGCTTCCAGGCGCTGGTTGAAGATACTTACGAAGCTTTTCTTTCCGTGCCGCTGATCAGCGGAGGAGAAGTTATCGGCGTGATCAACGTGCATCACCGGCAGCCGCACGGCCATACCCGCCAGGAAATCGCGACCACGCAATTTATCGGAGAACAACTCGGCGTGGCTATTTCGCGATCCATGCTAGCCGAGGAGAATGCCCGGCTGACCGAGGAACTGGAGACCCGCAAAGTGGTCGAGCGGGCCAAAGGAATCCTGCAGCAGCGTCTGAACCTCTCGGAAGAGGATGCATATTTGCGCTTGCGCAACCAGAGCCGCAGGCTCCGGCGCCCCATGAAGGAGCTGGCCGAAGCCATCATCCTGGCGGAGGATTTGAACCGCCAGAACGGCACCGCCGAGTAGCAACACGCTGCGGCACCTGGAGCTGGCCGCGCGCTCCACGCCCGCCCGCGTTAATCGTCCAGGCGTTTCAGGATCGGTCCGTAGGCGTCGATCCGCCGGTCGCGCAGGAACGGCCAGTTGCGGCGGACTTCCTCCTGGCGGCGGGGGTCGCACTCCACCACCAGGATCTCCTCGCGGTCGTGGGAAGCTTCCGCCAGCACCTGTCCGAAGGGATCGGCGACGAACGATCCGCCCCAGAACTCGAGCCCTCCCTCGGGCGGCCCTTCATGGCCCACGCGATTGATGGCGGCCACATAGACGCCGTTGGCGATGGCGTGAGAGCGCTGGATGGTGTGCCAGGCATCGTGCTGGGCCGCGCCCGCCTGGGCCTTCTCGGCGGGATGCCATCCAATGGCGGTGGGGTAGCAGAGCACCTGGGCGCCGCCCAGGGCCGCCAGGCGGGCCGCTTCCGGATACCACTGGTCCCAGCAAACCAGCGGCGCCACGCGCGCGAAACGCGTGTCGAAGCAGCGGAAGCCCAAGTCTCCCGGAGTAAAGTAGTATTTCTCGTAATAGAGGGGATCGTCGGGGATGTGCATCTTGCGGTAGATGCCCAGCAGCTCGCCGCCGGCATCCACCACCACGGCGGTATTGTGATACAGGCCCGCCGCGCGCCGCTCGAACACCGAGCCGGCGATGGCCACCCCCAGCTCACCCGCCAGCCGCCTCAGCACCTCGGTAGTGGGTCCGGGAATGGTTTCCGCCAGGTCGAACCAGTCGGGGTTCTCTTCGCGGCAGAAGTACGCGGAGCGGAACAACTCCTGGAGGCAGACGATCTGGGCGCCTTCGGCGGCCGCCTGGCGTATGCGCCACTCGGCTTTGGCCAGGTTCTCGTTGGGGTCGAGGCCGCAAGCCATCTGGATCAACCCCAGGCGGAAGCGCGCGCGCGGAGGCGTGGGTTGCGGCACCTTAACCCGCCTGCACCACGGCGCGCTCTTCGCGGGCGATCTCCCGCGCGTAGGCGGCCAGTTCCTCGTAGCGTACGGTGACGAGGTCCTTTTCCATATCTTCGCCAGTTTCCACCAGATGCCGCAGATGCAACATGGCCAGGCGGGCGCACCACGGATCATCCAGCTTGCGGCCGGTTTCGCGGCTCAGGCGCAACAGGTCGGGAAGGGGCAGCGCCATGGTCTTCTCGGCGCGGCTGCCTGATTCGTCCACCAGCACGAACTTCACATCCACGGTGTCGGCGTGCCGGATCGAGATGGCCGTCTGCAGCCACTTGAGCATTACCTGGACCTTGCGGCCGAAAGGATCCGGCCCGGCTTCGAACTCGCGAAAATTGAGCATCATCTAGACGTTATCTTACAATGGCTTTTCGACATGCTCACCGCTGAACTGTTTGCACCCCGCCAATTCCGCCTGGTCCAACACGAGATCGAAGATCCCGGACCGGGCCATGTGCAGGTGCGCGTGGCCGCCGTGGGAATCTGCGGCTCGGACCTGCATTCCTATGGGGAGGGCGCCGTGGGCGACACCAAAGCCGCATACCCCATGGTGCTGGGCCACGAGCCCGCCGGGACGGTGGTGAAGTGCGGTCCCGGAGTCACCGGATGGGCGCCGGGAGATCGCGCGGCCCTCGAGCCCGCGCAGTACTGCTACCATTGCGAATCCTGCCGCGCCGGCCGGCACAATATCTGCGCCAAGATCCGCTTCCTGAGCACACCCGGAAATCCCGGTTTCTTCCGCGAGCTGGTCAATTTGCCATCGGAAAACCTGGTGGGGATGCCTGCGAGCATCTCGCTGGAACTCGCCACCGTGCATGAGCCGCTGGCGGTGGCCCTGCATTCGCTGCTGTTCGCCTCCATCCAGGTTGGCGAAACCGTAGCGGTGTTCGGCGCGGGGCCGATCGGCCTGCTGACGATCGCCTGCCTGAAGGTGGCGGGGGCCGGGCGGATCTTCGCGGTGGAACCGGTGGCGCACCGCCGCGACATGGCCCGCCACATGGGCGCGGACGAGACGCTCGATCCGGGGCAGGTGGATGCCGCGCGCGAGATCGCCGCCGCAACCGGGGGACGCGGCGTGGATTGCGCCATCGATTGCGCGGCCAAGGAACACACCACCAACTGGGCCATACGGGCCGCGCGCATCGGCGGGCGCGTGGTGCTCACGGGCATTCACTCGACCCCCTACGTTCCCTTCGAGGTTTCTCCGATGCGGCGCAAGGAACTGGCGATTTTCAACGTGCGCCGCTCCAACCACGAAGGCCATGCCGCGCGCGAGCTGCTGCTGGCCCGCGCCGACTGGTTCGCTCCGCTGGTGACGCACACGCGCTCGCTGGAAAATATCGCGCAGGCATTCTCGATCACCGCGAGCTACTCCGATGGCGTGGGCAAGATGGTCGTAACGCCGTAGCGCCAGCCGCGAGGGACGGCCCGGGGCTATCGCCGCGTGTGTAGTTCCCCGCGCTTCAGCCAGTTGACCCAAAACAGGCCGGCGACAATCAGGGCCGGTCCCGCAATCACCAGCATCCAGTTCGCTTTTACCGGCAGAGGCAGGCGGCGTCCGGAGACGGACACGACGTAGACGAGCGCCGCGCCGCCGTAGAGCGCCGCGCCGATCCACTCCCAACGCCACGCCAGGAGCAGAACGGCAGCCAGGACGAAGCAAGGAACGAGGTGCATCAGGAGCGCCAGGAGGGTTCCCCGGAATCCGCGACCCTCGTTAAAGACGTCGAGAGCAAACAGGCTCAGAAACCCGATGAACACCAGAGTGAGGATGCGCGGCGCCCAGAACAAAACGCCTTTGGAGAATGTGCTCACGTGGCCTCCTGCTCCCGAATGTATCATTCGGGATACTCAGAGCGGAATCCCTTCCAGTAACTCGCGCGCTTCGGCTACCAGAAACAGCGAGCCGGTCACGAAGATCACGTCGGAGTCTGCGGCGCCCCGCACCATCTTTAGTGCTTCGCACACATCGGCGGCCACGCGCAGGTTGGGGTGATCAGACAAGTCGCGCAGCGTGGCCGGGGCGATGGCGCGAGCCTGCCGGGGAGCGGTCACGATAACCTCCTGCGCGCGGGGGAAAAGGATGCCGCCGATCTCGGCGATGGCTTTATCGCGCATGGCGCCGTAGATCAGCCGCACGCGCCGGCCGGCGTAGAAGCGCTCGATGTAGGCGGCTAGCGCGCGCGCACCAGCGGGGTTGTGAGCGCCATCGAGGATGATCTCGGGGTGCACGGAAACGCGCTCCAGGCGGCCGGGCCACGCGGTGCTCGCGATCCCCGCTTCGATGGCCGCATTCGGAACGCCCAGGCTCGCCAGCGCCACGGCCGCGGTGACGGCATTTTCCACCTGGTGCTCGCCCGCCAGCGGGCAATGAATGGCGAGGCTGCGCTCGCCGGCCAGGCGGAAGCGGCTGTCGCGGGCGGTGAGTTCCAGGTCGCGCACGGACCATCCGGCGGTGCGCGTCACTTCGATTCCCAGTTCCGCGGCGCGCGCCTCGAGTACCCGCTCGGCTTCCGGCCGCTGCCGGGCGAAGACCGCCGGCACGCCGGGCTTCAGGATGCCGGCCTTCTCACCGGCGATGGCTTCGAGGCTGCGGCCCAGCAGCGCCTCGTGATCGAAATCGATGGGCGTGATGACGCACAGGCGCGGACGGACCACGTTGGTGGCGTCGAGACGCCCGCCCAGGCCCACTTCCAGCACCACGTCTTCGACGCCTTCCTCCGCGAACAGCACGAACGCCATGGCCGCGACGGTCTCGAAATAGGTGGTGTGCAGATCGATGGCGCCGGCCTCGATTAGCGCTTCAACCTGGGCGTGCACCTGGATGAACGCTTCCGCGAAGCGCGCGGCATCGACCGGCCGGCCGCCGATGCGGATGCGCTCGGTGGGCTGGCTCAGATGCGGCGACGTGAACAGGCCCGTGCGCACGCCGGCCGCGCGCAGGCCCGCTTCGACCATGGCGCACACCGAACCCTTGCCGTTGGTGCCGGCCACGTGCACGTGACGCAGGCGCTCCTGCGGATTGCCCAGCGCCGCCAGCACCACGCGGATGCGCTCCAGCCCGAGCTTGGCGGTCTTGATCTCGTTGCCCAGGGCGTAGAGGAATTGAACCGAATCGGGGTAGTTCATCAACCGTTACTGGATGGACCCATGAAGAAGTCCAGCGCGTGGCTGATGAAGGGCTTCAATTCCAGTCGTGGGACCACGGCATCCAGCATGCCGTGCTTGAGCAGGAACTCGCTGCGCTGGAAGCCTTCGGGCAGCTTCTGGCGGATGGTCTGTTCGATCACGCGCGGCCCCGCGAAGCCGATCAATGCGCCCGGCTCGGCGATGTTCAGGTCGCCGAGCATGGCGTAGCTGGCCGTCACGCCGCCGGTGGTGGGGTCGGTCAGCACGCTGATGAAGGGCAGCATCTCCTCGTCCAGGCGCATCAGCCCGGCCGCGATCTTGGCCATCTGCATGAGGCTGATGGCGCCCTCCTGCATGCGCGCGCCGCCGGAGGCCGAGACGATCACCAGCGGCCTGCGCCGCGCGATGGCGCGTTCGATGGCCCGCGCGATCTTCTCGCCCACCACGCTCCCCAGGCTGCCACCGATGAAGCGCGGCTCGTGCGCGCAGATCTCGACGGGGCGGCCCTCGATCCGGCCGGCCGCCGCGATCAGGGCCTCGGGAAGGTGCGTGGCCTTCTCCATGGAGACCAGCCGATCGCGATAGGGCTTGTTGTCCACGAAGCCGAGCGGGTCCGCGGAGCGCAGCTCGTTGTCGAAGATCTCATACTCGCCGCCATCGAGCAGCAGTTTGAGCCGCGAGACCGCGTCCAGGCGCGAGTGCGCGCCGCACTTGGCGCAGACGTTCCAGTTGGCTTCCAACTCCTTCTTCCAAACGATCTGGCGGCAGCTTTCGCACTTCTGCCACAGGCCTTCGGTGCGCACGTGACGTTCGGCATCGCTCAGGTTGGGGAGCTTCTGGTCGCTGGGTTTGTCGCGTTTGAACCAAGACATGCCAAATTCACCTTATCGCGGGTAGGGATGGCCCCGCAAGCCGGTTAGTGCGCGATAGATCTGTTCGGCCAGCATGGCGCGCGCGAGCTCGTGCGGAAACGTCATCTGGGAAAGGGAGAGGAGCAGGTCGGCGCGCCCCGCCCAGCCGGCCGGGAGACCGTCGTGCCCTCCCACCACGAAGACCAGGTCGCGGCCTTCCATTTCGGACTTTCCGATCAGCGCGGTGAAAGCGGCGGAATCCATGGATTTTCCGGCCGGATCGAGGAGCACCTTGCGGGCGGCGGGGTGCCGCGCCCACAGGTCCGTGCGCTCCGGGCGGATTTCGCGCATCTCGACGGAACAGTACCGGCTGCTCCGCTTCAGGAACTCCCCGGCGACAGCGTTGGTCCCGGCGTCCTTCGGTTTGCCGATGAAATAGAGGAAAATCTTCACGCCGCGGGGATCTCGAGGGTCTTAGCGCCGCGCCACAGCCGCTCGAGCGAGTAGTATTCGCGCGCCTTGGGTGAAAAGACGTGCACCAGCAGGTCGCCATAATCCGCCAGCACCCACTCGGCCTGAGTGTAGCCCTCCAGGCTGAGCGGCTGCTCGTTGGCACGCTGCTTCAAATCCACGCCGACCTGGTCGGTGATGGCTTGGACCTGGCGCTGGTTGGCGCCCGTGCAGATCACGAAATAGTCGGCGAAGGAGGTGATTCCGGTGAGGTCCAGCACCACAATTTCAGTTGCCTTCTTGGATTCGGCCGCGCGTACGGCGATCAGCCAGGCGGGGGTTGCGGTTTGGGTATCGCTCGATTCCGTGACGCTTGCCTGTCTCAGGGAGTGCTCCTGTCCGTATCGTACTACGGCCGGGCGCCCCACCGCGCGGCTACAGGCATTACAATAGCCCTTCACTTGAAGGAGGAGTTTTCGTGCAGACTCTGCCAGCAACACCCATCGACCCCGCCGTGGGCATCCTGATTTTTATGCTCGGCGGTTTGGCCGGAGCCATCTTCTACCTGCCCTTCAAAAAAGTCCGCAAGTGGGCCTGGGAGAGCTACTGGATGGTGTACGCCATCTTCGGGCTGGTCCTGGTCCCGGTCATCCTGGCCCTGGCGACCTCTCCCAACATGCTGGCGGTGCTCAAGGCCGCGCCGCGGGGCGAAGTCACCTATTGCCTGGTGTGCGGCATTGTGTGGGGTTTCGGCGGGCTGACCTTCGGGCTGATGATCCGCTACCTGGGCGTGGGATTGGGGCTGGCGATGGGGCTGGGCATTACCTCGGCGGCCGGCACTCTGATCCCTCCCATGCTCAAGGGCAGGGAAGCCATCACCGCCATGTTTACCACCCCCGCCGGACTGATTTCAGTGGCGGCGGCGCTGGTATCGGTGATCGGCATCGTGTTCGTGGGCATGGCCGGGATGTCCAAATCCAACGAGCTTCCCGAAGAAGAGAAGCGCAAGGCCGTGGCGGAGTTCAATTTCCGCAAAGGCTTGCTGCTGGCCATCTTCTGCGGGTTGACCAGCTCGGGCATGAGCTTCGGCCTGCAGGGCGGTCCCCAGATCCAGAAGCTGGCGCTGGTTACCGAACCCCGCACCTCGGTGATCTGGGCCGGCATGCCGGTCCTGGTAGTGGTGCTGCTGGGCGGATTCATCATCAATGCGGGATGGTGCGCCATCCTGAACGTCCGCAACAAGACCGGCGGCGACTACTTCAATGCCGGGGCGCCGCTCGGTTCCAATGTGTTTTTCGCCGGCCTGGCTGGCGCCATCTGGTGCTGCCAGTTCATCTGCTTCAAAACCGCGGAACCGCGCATGGGGCCGATTTCGTACGTCGGCTGGGCGGTCGAGATGGCCAGTTCGATTCTGTTCAGCCAGTTGCTCGGCGTGTTGCTGGGCGAGTGGAAGGGCACCAGCGCGAAGACCATGAAGCTGCTCGTGGTGGGCCTGATCCTGCTGCTGGGATCTTCCGGCGTGGCGGCTTACGCCGGGTACATGGCCAGCCGGTAAGGCGGCGGGCGTTAGAGCAACAGTTCGAGGAGGGCGATCAGGTAATCCTCATTCAGGATGCCGGAGCGGTAGGTGCGCGCGTCGAAGAAGCGCCACATGGAGCGGGCTTCCTCGATGGTATAGAAGAGGAGTTGCTCCTCGATCAGGTCCTGATCCAGCCATTCCTGCTTGAAGGCCCGGATGGAACCCATCAGGGTATAGGGAATCCGGAAATCCTCGGTTGAAAGCAACTCCGGCGAGCCCCTCGAACCGGATCAGCAGGATGCGGCCTCGAATACTGATCTGATAGAGGTTGGAAGAATCCTCGTGAAAGGCCTCGGGCACAAAGACGGCGGGGTCCAGCACTACGGCGGGGTCCGGAAGCAGGGCGTTGAGCGAAGCGGTCAGCCCGGCGCAGAGGGCGTGCAGTTCCGCCGCGGCCGACCGGCGCAAATCGGCAATGTGGCGGGCGTGCCGCAAAGCTTTTTCGTCCTTTTCGGCTAAGGACTCGATACTGTCGGCGAGCCGCTTCAATCGCGAATCGCGGGCCGGCAGGCTGTTTGAGCGGTTCAGTGGGTTCTCCCGTTTCTTTAACCAGGATACTGCGGCGGGGGCAGCCGGCAACACCTAACGCCGTTTGTTCCATTCGAGCATGTCTTCGGGTTCCATCAGATCGAGGAGGTCCAGGTGGATCTGGCGGAGGATCTCGTCGGCGGTTTCCAGGGAGAGGTAGCGTTTGCCCTTCAAGACGTTGTGCATGTGAGGCTGGGACACGCCGGTGGTGCGTGCCAGGGAGCGCTCGGTGATCTCGCCGCTGCGCACACGCTCCCGCAGGAACTCGACCAACCGGCCGTGCAGCGCGAAGAAGTTCATCAAAAATGCACCCTATTTCCACAGGAAATAGATGAGTACTATTACGCTTATAACGACTGGTAATAAGATAATAAATTCTCGAGGAATTTAATGGTTATCAAATACGTTAAAACCTATTGTGAATTATACACTTGTAGCTCATTAAGCACCAGTACGATGCAAATTAAATAAGAATTAGAGGCCGCGTAGCTTGACGATTTCAAAGTCGGACGTACAGTGAAAAAGCTGTGGAAATGGTGTGAATCCCTGGGGAATGGGAAGCGCGCCGAGAGAGGACATCTGAATGCAATGGAATCGTTCCAATACCATCGGGCTGGCAAAGGCAACCTGCGCGTACTGCCGGGGTGACGGCATAAGGCTTGTGCGCAAAGGCCGGGAAAGACCCTGCAATTGCGTTTTTCGAGCCGTTTTTCGGGCTTGCTATAACCGTTTTCGCGAATGCGTGGAACTGGCGCCGCACATCGGGTCGGTCTCCCTCGAGTTCTGCCCGGGCCGGGATACCCGCAGAACCTACTCGCGGAAGCGGGAGGAATATATGGCGGATTTCTGCCTGGTCAGCCGGAGGTCCCTGGATCCCTCGGAGCACCAGGTCTTCCGCTTTCATTTCCTGCTGGGGGCGGACTGGAGACTCTGCTGCCGCCAACTGAAAATCGACCGCGGGAATTTCTTTCATATCGTATATCGCATCGAACAGAAACTGGGGCACGTATTTGCGGAGCTGGAGCCCTATCCGCTGTACCCGCTCAACGAATATTTCGCGGGCGTAATCCGCAAGGAGTTGCGCTCCTCGATGATTTTCGGAGAGGCCGTACGGGAGGACGCACGTCAGCTCGACGCCGCGTAAAAGAGAAGAGCCCGCGAAGATGGGGGGATCGATCGAGCTTTTCCCATTACAATGGTGAATCCGGCAAGCGCGATGGATCCCCTCACTCACACGGCCACGGGCCTCTTTCTGGGCCGGATTGGCCTGAAGCGCTGGACCCCCCGAGCGATGCCCATCCTGCTGCTGGCGGCAAATGCGCCGGATATCGACATCCTGACCGCCGCGGGCGGTCCGCTCAATTACCTCCATTTCCACCGTCACCTGACCCATTCGCTCGCGGCCATGCCGCTGATGGCGATCCTGCCGGTCCTGCTGGTGCGCTGGGCGGGGCGGAAGCCGGTGCGCTGGCTGGGCGCGTGGCTGGCGGCGCTGGCGGCGGTAGCAACCCACCTGCTGCTGGACTACACGAACATGTACGGCATCCGGCTGCTGCTGCCCTTCAGCGGCGATTGGTTGCGGCTGGACCTGACCAGCGTCATCGACCTGTGGATCTGGGCGGTGCTGCTGCTGAGCGTGGCGGGACCGTTCGTGAGCCGCCTGGTCGGCTCGGAGATCGGTTCGAGAGCCGCGCGCCCGGCGCACTACGGCCGCGGATTCGCCTGGTTCGCGCTCGCGTTCCTGCTGCTCTACAACTGCGGGCGCGGCGTGCTGCATGCGAGGGCGGTGGCCGTGCTGGATTCCCGGCTCTACGAACAAACCGCGCCGCTGCGTGTGGCGGCCCTGCCGGACGCCGCCAATCCGCTGCTGTGGAGAGGCATCGTGGAGACGCGCGACTTCTACGCGGTGGAGGACTTTAATTTGGCCGGCGAATTCGACCCTACACGCGCGGCGGTTTTTCGCAAGCCCGAATCCGATGCGGCGATGGAAGCGGCAGCCCGCACCGAGGCGTTCCGGCGGTTTGCGGATTTCTCTCAGTTTCCCCTTTGGCGGGTTTCGCCGGCTTTGGAGCTGGAGAACGGCCGCACCGTCGAGCTGCTGGACATGCGTTTCGGGAACCCGCGCGAGCCAGGTTTCGCGGCCACCGCGCTGGTGGATAAGCGAAACCGGGTGCTGAAATCGAGCTTCAGCTTTGGGGCGGCGAGGCCTCGGTAAGATGTGCCCGGCGCTTGCATGTAACTACAATCAAGATGAATGCGAATGGAAGGCCGGTAGTGATCGCCCATACACCGCGTGACGAAGGAACGCGTAATCTCCATGAGGAAGGGGAATCGGCGTGAGCAAGAAATCTATCAAGAGCGACTTGGCGCGAATCGACCGGACGCGCGATCGTGACATTGACTATTCGGACATCCCGCCGCTCGACAAGAGCTTTCTGAAAAAGGCGACGGCCGCATGGCCCCCGGTGAAGAAGCAATTGACCATCCGACTCGACGCCGATGTGCTGGCGTGGCTCAAGGGTCACGGCAGAGGCTACCAGACGCGAATCAATCGGATTTTGCGGGTTGTGATGGAGAGCCAGCCCAGCGTCTTGCCTGAGTCGCGCTGATGCTTTCTCGATAGCGTCCACGACACGCGTGTGCCGCCGTCATGCCTCCAAGCGCTTAAGACAATTTCACCCGATTGCGTATGAGCAGATTTTCCTCATGGGGCACTCAGAACAATCGGGTTCGCCTGCAGAGCAGTATCCCTTTCCGATCAGAAATAGAGGCCCGTCGAGCCGCCATGGATTTTGTGGGTACACCTCGCGAGCACGGGCGACGGCGACATCAGGTTCAAGGGATCCGCCATCCAGAATGCGACCTAATGTGCGGCAAACGTGAACGTCTGCCTTCACGTCTGATCGCCCCGTGATCCAGCCTGTATCGGCAAGACCACCTGCGGCCATACGCGATATGTTTGGGCCCACGCCAAGTTCCTCCATTGCGTCGGCCGCCTCGGCTGCCGTCCGATTCCGCCAGATCAACCTTGCATCGCCAGCGTATTCATCGAGGATACGTCTGCCGATGATCCAAACACGCCGATGTGCCGCGTCCTTGAACCGGTGGCCTATCCCGCCAGGGAAGTCCCGGGTCCGTTTGAGCCATTTCGCGAGCGAGAATTCTGCAACGAGATCCCACAGGGAATCTGGATCATTCAGCTCGACTTCAAGGAACTCCCTGCAACGAGCCCAAATGACATCGGCATCCATCTGATAGTCCAGAATGCAGGTGAACAAGTACTTGTTCGCCCGTTTCTTGGTCAAGCGCTTGAGCCCCTCATCGCCGATCCACCCCCATTCGTCTGAAGGGTAGCGCGGGGCCTTCAGTATCGCGGCGCGAACCGCCAGAAGGCGCCTTTCCGATACCCGATGCACATTCATACGACGGCCGAAGCCTTCCCTCTCAGCTCTTCACGTCAGCCCATTGTCGGCGCTTGGGGCTGCTTCAAAAACTCGCCTTCTCAACGGTACATGCGGACACCATCCGCGTCAAGTCTCAGACGTCCCGACCGTGTCCCGCCAGGGGTCGGTCTTGCCGGGAAACTCGAAGGCCCGAAAATCAGGTGCTTGCGCGGCGCATAATTCTCTCGCGAAACGCGAGGCCTGCAAGCCCTGCGACGTTCGTTCGACAAAGGACTGGAGCCCGTCTTCAGCGCCTCCGACAATCCATTCACGCCGGAAGATCGGCTGGTCCCATCTCCGGGTTCAACCCCACGGCGCGATACGCTTCGAGAAGGGCTCCGGCGGCCGGTCCGTGCCGGGGAGGGCCGCAGCGCGTCCCGGCGTCCGCCTCCACCAGGCGGCGAAAGCGCTCCCGCACGATGGCGCTGCGGAACACCCCGCCGCTGTAAGCCACATCTACCGCTTCATCCGGCTTCCATAATTGCGCGCGGACCGCCCCGGCGAAGCCCGCCAAATGCGCCGCTGCGTCGTCGAGGATCTGGCGGGCAACCGCGTCAGCGGCCAGGGCCGCTCGATCCACCAGGGGCGCGAGCATGGCTAGGCGGGAGCGCGGCCATTCGTCGGTATAGAAGAGATGCATCGCCTGCCAGGCGTCGGCGGAACCGGCCACCTCCAGGAACAGCCGGCGGAGAACGGTAGGCGGTCCCCAGCCTTCCTCCATGCGCAGCGCCGCGCGCAGACCCTGGCGCGCGATGTCGAAGGCGCTGCCTTCATCGCCGAACAGGTAGCCCCAGCCGCCGGCGCGCGCGGTGTCGCCACGCGCGTTGCGCCCGAACGCCATCGAGCCGGTGCCCGCGACAACGATGATTCCTTGCCCCGTGGGGGTGGCGCCGGCCAGCGCAATCACGGCATCGGTGGTGACAATCAGCTTGCCGGCGCGCAGGAGGGCGGCCAGGATTTCGCGCTTGTCGTCCGGCCCGCCGCTCATCCCGAGGCAGGCGACTTCGAAACGAATCGTGCCGGCGTCCAGGCCCGCCTGATCGCACGCGGCCGCCAGGCAAGCGGCCACGGCGCGCTCCAACTTCTCGCGACCCTCCTGCGTCGCGGCGTGATTGCAGGGGCCGCCCACGCCGGCTCCGAGAATGCGGCCGGTCTCGTCGCCGATCAGCGCGGTGGTGGAAGATTGGCCTCCGTCGACGCCCAGAAACAGCTTCACGAAGGCGATTGTAGCAGCGGCACAAGCGCCACCCGTCTTCCTGTTACAGTTTGGGTGAAGATGCGCTACATCGATCTCGGAATCATCCTGGCCTACCTGGCCGGCATTACGTGGTTCGGCGCGCACTTCCACGGCGGCCAAAAGAGCCTGCGCGATTATTTCCTGGGCGGCCGGAAAGCGCCCTGGTGGGCCATCAGCCTCTCGATCGTGGCGGCCGAAACCAGCACCCTGACGATCGTGGGAACGCCCGCCCTGGCCTTCAACGGGAACCTGGGTTTTCTGCAAATCGTGATGGGCTACCTGCTGGCGCGCATCGTGATTTCGATTTTGTTTGTGCCGCA
This sequence comes from Terriglobia bacterium, assembly GCA_963714205.1. GTDB lineage: Bacteria > Acidobacteriota > Terriglobia > Bryobacterales > Bryobacteraceae > CAVQNQ01. The sequence continues at coordinate 116,091 of CAVQNQ010000007.1, read as the reverse complement.
ATATTTTCGCGGCGAGATGTTCACCGCGTACGAGCTGATGCGGCGCCGCTTCGGCGAGCGCATACGCAAGCTCACCGCGTCCATCTTTTTGGTGACGCGCGCGCTGGCCGAAGGCGTGCGGGTGTTCGCCATCTCGATCGTGGTTGGGATCGTGCTCGGCACCGGCGAGATCGCTTCCATCGCGCTGATCACCGCGATTTCGCTCTATTACACCTTCAAGGGCGGCATGACGGCGGTGATCTGGACCGAGGTGGCGCAGATGGCCCTCTACATTGTGGGCGCGGTGGTGAGCTTCGCGGTCATTCTGGAGAAGATTCCCGGCGGCTGGGCGCACGTGGTAGCGGTGGCCGGGCCACTACACAAATTCGCAATCTTCGATTTTCGCTTTGCTCCCACGATGGCCTTTTTCGCGCGTCCCTACAGTTTTTGGGCGGGCGTCGCGGGCGGATGCTTCCTGACCACGGCCAGCCACGGCACCGATCAGCTCATGGTGCAGTGGCTGCTGAGCGCGCGCAACGAGAACCAGAGCCGCGCGGCGCTGCTGGCGAGCTGGCTGGTGATCGCGTTTCAATTCACGCTGTTTCTGCTGATCGGCGTTGCGTTGTTTGTATATTACGGAGACATGCACCTGGCGGCGCCCGCGCAAGCCGACCGTATATATCCCGCGTTTCTCTGGCAGAATCTGCCGGTGGGCGTGGCGGGACTCTCGGTGGCCGCGATTCTGGCGGCGGCCATGGGCAATCTGGGCGCGGCGCTGAATTCGCTTTCCTCCACCACGGTGGTCGATTTTCTGCGCGTGCAGTCGCTCGGAAAAGCGCGCCTGGTCACCAGCATCTGGGCCGCCGTGCTGCTGGCGATCGCCATCGTGGCGCGTCATTCCCATTCGGTGCTGGAAGCGGGACTGACGATCGCATCCATCCCGTGGGGCGCGCTGCTGGGCGTGTTTTTGCTCGGCGTGCTGACCAAGAAGCCGCGCGAGCGTGCGGCTATGGCCGGGGTGGTGGCGGGGCTGGGCACCGTGCTGTGCGTGCACTTCGCGACTCCCGTGGCGTGGACCTGGTATGTGCTGATCGGCAGCACGGTCACGTTCGCTGTTGGAATCGCGGTATCGTGGTTGGAAGGGGACCCGGATCGCGGGCTTGACTCCGCCCCTAGGAATAGGATAATAGGGTCTTAAAGGGTAAAAGCTAAATGGAGACGGCATCTTCGGGCGTCAGCACGGTCGAGTCTCTCAGCCACACTCAAATCGCGAACTGTTATCAGTGCGGAAAATGCACCGCCGGATGTCCCATGGCGGAGCGCATGGATGCGCCGCCGACGAAGCTGATGCGGCTGGCGCAGCTCGGACACGTGGACGAGGCCCTGCGCGCCGAATCCATCTGGCTCTGCGTGGGGTGCCAGACCTGCTCCACGCGATGCCCGAAGTCGGTGGATTGCGCGGCGGTGATGGATGCGCTTCGCCAGCTCGCGTTCGAGCGCGGAGAGGCTTCGCCGGCGCAGCGGCGCACGGTGATTTTCCAGAAGGCATTTCTGGATAACATCCGGCGCAACGGGCGGCTCAACGAAATCGAACTGATCGCCCTTTTCAAGGGAGAGGTTTTCCTGCGCGATCGCAACATTCCGGCGCTGTTCCAGGATGCCACTCTCGCGCCGCAATTGCAGAAACGACGCAAGTTCCACCTGATCGGCGAGAAGGCGCGCGACCGCGGAGTGGTGGCGCGAATCTTCGAGCGCGCCCTGAAGGGAGACGGGCAATGAAGCTGGGCTACTATCCGGGCTGCGCTTTGCACGGCTCCTCCAACGATTACGAGCAATCGCTGCGCGCCGCGCTGGGCGCACTGGATGTGACGCTGGCGGAGATCGACGATTGGATCTGCTGCGGCGCCACCTCGGCGCATTCGCTGAATCACGAGCTGGCCATCGCGCTGCCCGCGCGCAACCTGGCGCTGGCGCGGCGGCAGGGACAAGCCGAGCTGTTCGCGCCGTGCCCCATGTGCTCGATGCAGTTGCTGAAGGCCACGCACGCCATGGAGGCCGATCCCCAGCTCAAAGCGCGCATGTCGGCCACGGTGGAAGCGGAAGTGGATGGCGGCGCGCGCGTGCTCAACCTTATACAAGTTTTCGAGCGCATCGGCCTGGACAAGTTGAAGGCCGCGGTGAAGGCGCCGCTCAAGGATTTGAAACCGGCCTGCTATTACGGATGCCTGCTGGTGCGGCCGCCTCTGGTGGTGGAATTCGACGACGCCGAGCAACCGCGTTCCATGGAAGCGGTGGTGGCCGCGCTGGGCGCAAAACCCGTGGATTGGAATTACAAGACGGAGTGTTGCGGCGCCGGCATGACCATGGCGAACACCCAGACCGTGCTGGAACTTTCGAATCGCATCCTCGCCGACGCCAAGGCGCACGGGGCCAATTGCCTGGTGGTGGCTTGCCCCATGTGTCACGTGAACCTGGATATGAAGCAGACGGACATCGGAAGTTACGCCGGAACCGAATATCATCTGCCGGTTTATTACCTCTCGGATCTGGCCGGCATGGCGCTGGGCTTGAGCGCCGCCGATCTGGGGATCGACCGGCACTTCGTCGTGGAGGCGCGCTAGCATGTCGCGTATAGGCGTTTTCATCTGCTGGTGCGGAGAGAACATCGCGCGCACGGTCGATGTGGCCAAGGTGACGGAGACCTGCGCCGGGCTGCCCGGAGTGCGTTGCTCCATGAACTACAAGTACATGTGCTCGGACCCCGGCCAGGCCATGATCCGCGAGAAGATCGCGTCGGAGAAGCTCGATGGCGTGGTGGTGGCCTCCTGTTCGCCGCACATGCACCTGAAGACGTTCCGGCGCGCGGCGGCCTCGGCGGGGCTGAACCCGTACCTGCTCGAGATGGCCAACATCCGCGAGCAGTGCAGTTGGGTGCACCACGATATGGGCCAGGCAACGGCCAAGGCCGCGGAGATCGTGAAGCTCTCGGTGGCCAAGGTACGATACGACCACGCGCTCGATCCCATACGCGTCCCGGTGACGCGGCGCGCGCTGGTGATCGGCGGCGGGGTGGCGGGCATACAGGCGGCGCTCGATATCGCGGATTCCGGCTACGAAGTGGTGCTGGTGGAGCGCGAGCCTTCGATCGGCGGCAAGATGGCGGGGCTTTCCGAGACCTTCCCGACGCTCGATTGCTCGCAGTGCATTCTCACGCCGCGCATGGTGGAAGCGGGTCAGCACCCGCGCATCAAGCTGCACACGTATTCCGAGGTGGAGGCGGTCGAGGGCTTCATCGGCAACTTCGAGGTCACCATTCGCAACAAGGCGCGCTACGTGGATATCGCGAAATGCACCGGCTGCGGCGAATGCCAGAAGGTCTGCCCGCTGAAGCGCAATCCCAGCGAATTCGATTTCGGCATGGGGATGCGGCCGGCCATTTACATGCCGTTCCCGCAGGCCGTGCCGGCGCGGCCGGTGGTGGATAAGAAGACCTGCGCCAAGATCATCCGCAACGGGTGCGGGCTGTGCGAAAAGAAGTGCGCTCCCGGCGCCATCAATTTCAAGGACCAGGACCGGCTGGTGAAAGAGAAGGTGGGCGCCATTGTGGTGGCCACCGGCTATAAGCTCTACGATATCGGCCGCGAGCAGAGTTCGGCGAAGCTGAGCGGCTACGGCGAATACGGCTACGGCAAGTACAAGGACGTGATCGATGCGTTGCAGTTCGAGCGCCTGATTTCGGCCTCCGGTCCCACCAACGGCGAATTGAAGCGCCCATCGGACGGCAAGATTCCGCAGAAGGTGGTCTTCATTTCTTGCGTCGGCTCGCGCGACAATGCCAAGGGGCTGCCGTATTGCTCGAAGATCTGCTGCATGTACACCGCCAAGCACACCATGCTCTACAAGCACAAGGTGCATTCCGGCGAGGCGCACGTCTTTTACATGGACATCCGCTCGGGCGGCAAGGGCTACGACGAATTCGTGCGCCGCGCCATTGAGCAGGATGGCGCCAAGTATTACCGCGGCCGCGTCTCGAAAATCACGGAATCGAACGGCAAGCTGATCGTGCGCGGCGCCGATACGCTGGCGGGCATCCCGGTGACGATTGAAGCCGACATGGTGGTGCTGGCGGCGGCCATGCGGCCGGCGACCGGCATCGAAGAGCTGGCGCAGAAGCTCAATGTGGGCTACGACGAGTTCGGCTTCCTGCTGGAATCGCATCCCAAGCTGCGGCCGGTGGAGACCAACACGGCGGGGGTTTTGATCTGCGGCGCGTGCCAGGCGCCCAAGGATATTCCGGAAGCTGTGGCCCAGGCCTCGGCCGCGGCCAGCAAGGTGGCGGTGACTTTCGCCGCCAGCGAACTGACGCGCGAGCCGGAGATCGCGCGCATCAACGAGCAGACCTGCGCGGCCTGCTTCGCGTGCGTGCGCACGTGCCCGTACCACGCCGTGGAGCGCGCCGAAATCCGCGCGCGCAACGGCACGCTGATCAAGCACACCGCGCGCGTGAATCAGGGCCTGTGCATGGGCTGCGGCACGTGCGTTTCGGTGTGCCCGTCCAAGAGCGCCGATATCGAGGGCTTCACGGAAGAGGAGATCTACTCCATGGTGGAGGCGCTGGCATGAGCGGCAACGGCGATTTCGAACCGCGCATCGTGGCCTACGTGTGCAACTGGTGCACGTATCTGGGCGCGGACCTGGCCGGCACGGCGCGCCTGGAGTATCCGCCCAACGTGCGCATCATCCGGCTGCCGTGCACGGGCCGCATCGATACCAACCTGGTGGTGAAGGCCTTCGAGATCGGCGCGGACGCCGTGCTGGTTTCCGGCTGCCATCCGGGGGACTGCCACTACACCGCTGGCAATTACCACGCGCGCCGGCGCTGGATGCTCTTCCGCGAACTGCTCGAAGTGCTGGGGTTCGACATGCGGCGCCTGCACTTCACCTGGATCAGCGCGGCCGAGGGCAAGCGCTTCCAGCAGGTGGTGAGCGAGATCACCGAGAAGACGCGCGAGCTGGGACCCTACCGGCCGCACGAGGCCGCGCCCGCGCCAGTGGAACCGCTCACGCCATTGCCTGCCGCCGCCCGCCGGGAATTTCCGGAAGCGGAGGCGGCGCTTCGCGAAACCGCGCGGAAGCTGCTCGCCGAGGGCACGGTGAAGGTGGTGATCGGCCATGGCGCGAACGGGCCGGTGTTTATCACCAGGCCCGAAGATACCGGCCGCCTGATGTGGAACGAGCACTCGCTCGCGAATCTCACGGCGTACTTGAAGCGGAGGGAAGTTCGCGCACTCGGCAAGGCGGCCGTGGTGGTCAAGGGCTGCGATGAGCGCGCCCTGGTGATCCTGGAACAGGAATCGCAGCTCCAGCGCGGCGACGTCCACACCATCGGGATGGCTTGCGCGGGCATGGGCCAGCCGAAATGCGACGCTTGCGATACGCACGTGCCGCGATTCGCCGACGAAATCGTCGGGGCCGGTGAAGCCGCTCCGGCCGAAGCGGCATCCGGCCGCTACGCCGCGGTGGAAGAGCTGCTGCAAAAATCGCCCGAGGAGCGCCTGGCTTTCTGGACCGCCGAATTCGATCGCTGCCTGAAGTGCTACGCCTGCCGCCAGGTCTGCCCCATGTGCTTCTGCGAGCGCTGCCTGGCGGACAAGAACCGGCCGCAAGCCATCGACACGTCGCCGCACCGCCAGGGCAATTTCGCCTGGCACATATCGCGCGCCATGCACCTGGCGGGGCGCTGCGTGGGCTGCGACGAATGCACACGCGCCTGCCCGGTGGGCATCGACCTGCGGCTGCTGAACCTGGCGCTGGCGCGCGCCGCCGAAAAGCAGTTCGGCTATCGCGCGGGGATGGACCCGGCGGTCGAGCCGGTGGTCGGCTCATACGCCCTGGCGGACAAGGAGGAGTTCATCCGATGAGCGAAATTCTCACGCGCGAGGGACTCCGGGAAATGGTGGACGACTGGCTCGCGGCGGGTAAGAGCGTGATCGGGCCGGTGGAAGTGAAGCCGGGGGTGGTGCTGTTCACGCCTGTGGCTTCGGCCGGCGCTCTGCGCCTCGAGGGCTGGGTGCGGCCCGCGAATTCCATCAAGGAAGCGTTCTTTCCCAAGCACGAAACGCTGTACGGCTACCGCATCACGGGCAACGGCATCGAGCTGACGGACCCGCCCGAGGCTGTGCCCGAACAGATTGTGATCGGCGCGCACCCCTGCGATGCCGCCGCGGGTCCCAAGCTGGATAAGGTTTTCAACTGGGATTACCGCGACGAGGCGTACAACCGGCGCCGCGCCGCCACCACGGTGGTCACGGTGGCCTGCGCATCCCACGACGAGCAGTGCTTCTGCACCAGCGTGGGATTGGGGCCGGCGGATGAATGCGGCTCCGACGCGATGCTGTTCGAGCAGCCCGGAGGTTGGGTGGTTCGCGCCCTCACCGAGAAGGGCCAGCGCCTTTTCGGTGGAGCAGGCTTTAGCTTGCCCGCGCTCCCAACGCCCGTGCAGGCGCAATTCGACCCTGCGCGGATCGCCGCTTTCGCGAAGGAACAATTCGATTCGCCCTTCTGGCGCGAGCACGCGCTAGCCTGCCTGGGCTGCGGCGCCTGCGCCTACACCTGCCCGGTCTGCCATTGCTTCGATATCGTGGACGAGGGCAATGCGCGCGAAGGCATACGCGCCCGCAACTGGGATGCCTGCCAGTTTCCGATCTTCACCCTGCATGCCAGCGGGCACAATCCGCGCGGCTCGCAGGCGGAGCGGCAGCGGCAGCGCGTCTATCACAAGTTTGTCGTGTATCCCGAAAAGTTCGGCGAAATCCTCTGCACCGGCTGCGGCAACTGCGCGCGCGCCTGCCCCGCGGGGCTGGGGATTTTGCCGGTGGTCACCGAGATTTCCCATGCCGAACCTATACAAGCCTGACCTCATGGAAGTGGCCGGCGTGCGGCAGCACACGCCCGACGTCAAATCCGTGCAACTGCGTTTCCGCGATGGCGAACGCGCCAGCCGGTTCGATTTCCGCGTGGGCCAGTTCGGCATCTTCTCGGCCTTCGGCGCGGGCGAATCGACTTTCAACATCTGCTCCAGCTCGAACTGGCACGACCGCATCGAGTTCTGCTTTCGCAAAACCGGCCGCGTCACCGATGCCCTGTGGCGCGCCGAAGAGGGCGATACGCTGGGTTTCCGCGGCCCTTACGGCAACGGCTACCCGGTGGAGGAGTGGCGCGGGCACGACCTCATCTTCCTGGGCGGCGGCATCGCTATGCCGCCGATTCGCTGCGCCATCTGGTACGCGCTCGAGAACCGCGCGGATTACGGCCAGATCACCATTGTCTACGGCGCCCGCACGGTGCGCGACCTCGTATTCGTGGATGAACTTGCCGAATGGGCCCGCCATCCCGGCGTCCGCGTCATACGCTGCGTGGACCCGGGCGGCCAGACCCCCGATTGGGATGGCGAGATCGGCTTCGTCCCGACGGTCTTCGAGCGCGCCGCCGTCCCAGCCGGCAACGCGGTGGCGCTGGTGATCGGCCCGCCCATCATGATCAAGAACACCATTCCGGTGCTCGAGCGCATGGGCGCGCGCATGGAGCGGGTCTACACCAGCCTGGAGAACCGCATGAAATGCGGCGTGGGCAAGTGCGGCCGCTGCAACGCCGGCCCGGCCTACGTTTGCAAAGACGGCCCGGTCTTCACCTTCGAGCAACTGCGCTCGATGCCGGTGGATTACTGAGCCTTCCGGCGTTGAACGCCGCTATTTTTCCAGTTCGCGCTGGTTACCGAGGTCGATGGTAACCGGCTGGGCGGGATCGGTGTACATCAGTTTGCCGTCCATGACCTTAAGTTCGACGACGTTGATGGCTGCGCCGCTGCGCCCGCCGCGGCCGACCGGGTTGGCGGGCGCGGCGGCAGGCCCAGGAGCCGGGATCACTGCCCAGTTGATGTTAGGATTGCGGCCGTATTGGCCGCCGAAGTAGAACCACCACGCGCGGTCGCCGTTGATGACGACGTCGCCGTGGTTGCCGATGAGCACGCCGTCCTGCGCCTTCCAATGCGTGCAATCCTCGGATGACCAGACGCCCTGCCCCGACCAGGTGTCGGCAATCAGCCAATACTTACCCCGCCAGTGAATGCACTTAGGACCCTCGCCGTTACGGTCGGTGACGGCATTTCCCTTGGCTTCCCACTTATAGAGGTCGGGGCTGTCCGCATAGGAGAGAGCCATGGGCCTTTCCTCATTTTTGTAGAACATCCGCCAGTTCCCATCGGGTAGTTGGATCACGCAGGCATCGATGACCTTGCCCGACTTGAGATCGACCTTGCCCACGGTGTCCCACTTGATGCCGTCCTTGCTGGTGAGGTGCACGATTTCGCGCGGGTGGTTCCAGTCATTGAAGATCCCCGGGACATAGGAGAGGTACATGTGGTACATATTCTCGACCCAGATGACTTCAGGGGCCCAGTAAGTATAGTCCGTAGGATGCTGATCCTGGCCATAAGTGATGCCGGCGGTGCCGAGGTATTTCCAAGTGGCGCCATTGTCCTCGGAGGCGGCGATGCCGATCTTAGTACCGTGGATCAACGCGATGCCGGCGCCGCGGCGCTGGGTGTAATACATGAACCATCTCTTGGTTTCCGCGTTGTAGGTGAGGACGGGATCGGTCGGGTTGTCGAACGGTGGGTCGCGAAAGAGCGGGCGCGCCGCGAGTTTGCCCGCTGAAACAGCCGGTCCGGAGGCGGTGGGCGCGGCAGTTTGACCGGCATTACCGGCGATGGCCGGGGTAAGCGCGAGATTGAGAATCAGACCGAGAATATTCGACGGCATGAGAGCACGTTCTTCATGGCCAGCGAGCCTACTGGATGGCGATGGTCGCATCAGCTCGGGAAGAAGCCCCGCCGATGTTGACAACCAGTGGGACCGCGTTGCCAGTGGGAGCATTGGCTGGGATGGTCACGTTGACCTGTATTTCGCCGGTATAAATCAGGCCATCAAAGGCGAGATTGGCGGCTGGAACCTGCGTGCCTCCCAAAGTCACGCTCACCGGGAGCATCGGGGTTGGAAATGGCGGGCCGGTTGGCTGGGTGCCATCGGCAAGCGTGGTGTTGACAGTGCCTTGTCCGGTCACCCAAAACGCAACGGTCGTATTCCGCGGAGCCGGGTTCGTGCTGGAATTGAATGTCAGATCCTGGTTGACGACCCAAGCCTGCCCCGACCCAAACTGCTGGGTGAAGATTCCGGGCGACGAAGACACTACCGGAACGGTTACGCTATTGCCCTTCACGCCGTTGTACTCGACCTGGACGGCGACGCTCGGCAAACCCGATACATTGAAGGGCACCAGCGCATTTACCTGCCCGTCCTGGGCATAGGTGAGATAGGCCGCCGTTCCGCCGATCGAGACGCTGGTTCCCGCCACTTGGGTCGACATCGAAGAGGCGACGCCGGTGGCCGGCCCGAGCCCGGCGCCGTAGATGGCGATATATTCGTTGGGAGCGATCCCGCCCGTCTGGCCGCTTGCGGCATTCTCCACTTTTGGCGTGCTGCCGTTCACCGTGATCAGCGGGCCGGTACTGGGCGAGATCTTGGCGACAAAGCCGTGATACTGGGTTGGAGCGGGATTGGTGGTTTGGAATGCTCCGGGAGTGGTGGTCAGGTCCGGATTCGAGTTAGCGAGGTTACTGCCGGCGACATAGATCACGCCGGCGGAATTGACCGCCAGGCCACCCGTCTCCATGGAATCTTCGCCGGTTCCGATGCTCGTGGAGAACAGCAGGTTTGAGCCAGTCGGGTCGAGCTCCACGACCACCTGCCCGCCGTTGCAGCACATCGTCGGCCCAACCGAGTTCAACATGGGAAAGTTCGGATTGGCTTGCCCCGTGATATAGACATTCCCTTTCCCATCCAATTGGAGCGGGCCGGTGTGAAACAGGTCGTCGGCGCCATCCTGGCGTGCGCCGCCTACATAGGTGGACCAGACGATGGAGCTCAGCGTCGGGTTGAGTTTGGTGACATGGCCCGCGGCGCAGCCGCCCCCGCCCCCGCAAACGGTGCTATAAGCGCCCTTCGTCACCGGAAAATCCGTGGAGTTCGTGAATCCGGCCACGTAGACGTCGCTGGAGCTGTCGATGGCGATGCCGCTCAGAAAGTCGCTGGTGTTGCCGGTCTTTCCGCCGAGATAGGTGCATGCGTTGAGCGATGCCCCGGAGGCGGACGTGACAGGGTTGAATTTGGCGATGAACCCGCGGTAAGCCGTGACAAAGGGGCCGGTGTTGTTATAGAGAGGGGCGGCGGTGGGCTGAACCGCGTTTTGCGTCGTAGGCAGCTTGCCGGCTTCGGTATTGCCAATCAGATAGAAGTAGCCGTTCGAATCGACGGTTATTCCGGTAGCCATGGTCCCGCCGGCGGAGGTGGTGGTCTGAACTCCGTTCAGGTCGCCGAACAGGGTGGAATAGAGCAGGTTAGCGCCGGCGGGGTCGAACACCGCGACGAAGCAAAACGGCGTGACATTGTTGGCGGAGCTGGTGCCGATGGTCGCGCCGCTGGTGGTGGGGAAGCAGGCCTGAAAGAGATAGGAAGTGTTGCAGGGTGCGCTCTCGTTGCCGACAACGTATGCGCGGCCTGCCGAATCCACGGCTATCCCAGTCCCGTACGCCCCCCCGTAGCCGCCCAGAAACGTCGAATAAGCCAGAATCGTCCCGGTAGGGTTCAGCTTGGTCACAAAAGCCGAATACTGGCCGCTCCCGCAGTCCGGCGGGGCGGAGTTTGCCACCGGGGATTTGTTGTTCGGCGACGGCCAGCACACGGTCTGGTACGCTCCGCTGGTGATCGGAAAATCGTCGGAGCTGGTGGTCCCGGTAACATAAGCGCTGCCGCTCGAGTCTACTGCGATGGCATAGGCGTAGTCCCAGCCGCTGCCGCCCAGGTAGGTGGAGTAGACCAGCGAGCTGCCGTCGGGGCTGAACTTGCTGACAAACGCCGAAGGGGCGCTCCCTTTCGACGGCGCCTTCTGGCTCTGATAAGCATTCTTCATAGGGAGGTCCGCGGAGGAAGTGCGGCCGGTAATGTACGCGCTGCCCGCGGAATCGATCGCGATTCCTTGCCCCCAACCGTTGTTGCCGGGGCCGGTGCTCTGGCTGATCTCATCGGTGCCGGTGCCGGCGAGATAGGTGACGTAGCTGAGCACGGGATCGATGATCAGTTCCCTGGAGCGGTCGTAACTCCCGATCCGGAAGCGAACTTCGTTCCGCGCTACGGTGAAGAAGCCGTCGACGGGCGCCTTGCGCGCTCCTTCCATCTGGTAGACCACCGGCTTCTCGAATGTGGCCGTTCCGCCGGAGGCCCGCAGAATCAGATTGCCCCCGCTGTCGGTACTGGCGCGGGCGCCCTCGATTCGCCAGGCGATACGGCTGGCGTCGGCGCCCGGGCTGACGACAAAGTCATACTCCAACTGGCGCTGGTTGCCATAAAAAACAAGATCCACGCCGGGGTAGATCTGCGAATAGGTAACTTTGCCGTAGGTCGGGATGCCGGTGCGCCATTTCTTCGGGTCGTTGCCGATAAAGTAACTCACCACCCCGCTTTGCCGCTCCTGCCCTACGGCACTCGCCCCGGCGCTTGCCCCGATCAGGCTCATACGCAAGGTGTCGCCGGTTGTGCCCTGGGTTGCGTGAGCGGCCGCGGCGGGCGACGGCTGCTGCCGTTCCAGATTCACTACCACCTCGCCGTGACTGAGGAAGAGCGCGTAGCCCGAACCGCGCGAAAGAAATTGCACCTTGGAGGATGTCTGCCCCTGGTTTGGCTCGAAGCCCAATGGCGCGCTCAGCAGCTTCGCCGCGGCCCCTCCCGATGCCGCGGAAGCACGCGGCCAGCCAAGTCCAAAGGATGTGGAGATTATCGCAAATGCCGATATTGTCGCCTTAACGCCCCAAGCCCGGCGTGCGACCGAAGACCGTCCGCTTTTCGTACTCATCGTCCCTCCGTCCGGAATAACGCGGGAGCTCATCAGCCAGGATTCCGTATCTCAACATCCGATTATTCTAGCGCTGTCGGTTCAAGAGGCGGGCAGTCGCACGAACTTCCACGCTGTACGGCACCGTACGTTCACTTGCGGCCCGTGTTAAACTCTTAAAATCTCCCCTCTGCCTATGAAGAAGACTGGCAAGTCCGAATCTCCTCTCCGCGCACTCCCCAAATGCCCCACCGGAATCCATGGCCTGGATGAGATCACCTTCGGCGGCCTGCCGAAGGGAAGGCCCACCCTGGTCTGCGGGGGCCCCGGCTGCGGGAAGACCTTGCTGGGCATGGAATTCCTGGTTCGCGGAGCGACCGAGTTCGACGAACCCGGCGTGTGCATCTCATTTGAAGAAACCGCCCAGGAGCTCGCGCGCAACGTCGCCTCGCTGGGGTTCGATGTCGATGGGCTCATCGCGAGCAAGAAGCTGGCCATCGACTACGTCTTCATCGAACGCAGCCTGATCGAGGAGGCCGGCGAATACGACCTGGAAGCCCTGTTTGTCAGGCTGGCTCTGGCCATCGATTCCGTGGGAGCGAAGCGGGTGGTGCTCGATAGCCTCGAATCGCTGTTCGCGGGTGCTCGCCAACGAGTCGATTTTGCGCAGCGAGCTTCGGCGCATGTTCCGGTGGCTGAAAGACCGGAAGCTGACCGCCGTCATCACCGCCGAGCGGGGCAACGGAAACCTGACCCGCCACGGCTTGGAAGAATACATTTCCGACTGCGTCATCCTGCTCGATCACCGGGTGATGGAAAGCGTCTTCACGCGGCGCATGCGCATCGTGAAATACCGCGGATCGACGCACGGCACCAACGAGTTTCCGTTTCTCATCGAGGAGCACGGAATCTCCGTGCTGCCGGTCACCTCGCTCGAACTGGAGCACACCGCTTCTGAGGAACGAGTTTCCACGGGCATTCCCGCTCTGGATGCCATGTTCGGGGGCGAAGGCTACTTCCGCGGCAGCAGCGTGCTGGTTTCCGGCACGGCCGGCACCGGGAAAACGACCTTGTCCGCTCATTTCGTGAATGCCGCCTGTTCTCGCGGGGAACGCTGCATCTACTTCTCATTTGAGGAATCCGCGAGCCAGGTGGTTCGCAATATGCGATCCGTGGGAGTCGATTTGCAGCGCTGGATCGACAAGGGCCTGCTCCAGTTCCGGGCCACCCGGGCGACCTCGCTGGGCATCGAAATGCATCTGGTCAAGATGCACGCGGCCGTAGACGAGTTCGCCCCGAGTATCGTGGTGGTGGATCCCATCACCGCGCTGCTGAGCTCCAGCACGCAGGCCGAGACCCGGAACATGCTGTTGCGCATGGTGGATTTTCTGAAAGCGAAACAGATCACGGCGCTGATGAGCACGCTCACCAGGGGGGCGGATCCCTTGGAGCAATCTCAAGCAGACATCTCCTCGCTGGTCGATGCGTGGCTGTTTCTACGGGATATCGAAGCCGGGGGCGAGCGCAACCGCGGTCTGTATATCCTTAAGGCCAGGGGGCTGGCGCATTCGAACCAGATTCGCGAATTCCTCCTGACGAGTCATGGCGTGGAACTGCGCGAAGTCTATTTGGGTCCGGCGGGGATGCTGACCGGCTCGGCGCGCGTGGCGCAGGAAGCCAAAGAGGCGGCGGAAGCCGGGTTGCTGCGGCAGGAGATCGAAACGCAAGATCTCATCCGCGACCGCAAGCGGAAGGCGATCGAGGCCCAGATCGCCGCCTTGCAACTCGAACTGGAAACCGAAATCCAGGAATCGACGCAGACGCTTGCGCAACAGGAACTCAAATTGAGTAATCTGGAGCGGGACCGCGGCGAGATGGCGAAAAGCCGCTCGCTGAACATCGGCTCCCGGGAGGGCGGCGGGAAGGGCGGAAGCCGGAAGTAAATATGCCAGAGCGCACACCGGAGAAACGGAGAAAGCCTGAAGAGGAGCCGAAGGCCTGGGAATTGCGGCTGTACGTGGCCGGACAGACGTCAAGATCCCTGCAGGCCTTCGCCAATCTGAAGAAGATCTGCGAGGAACACCTGGAAGGCAACTATCGAATCGAGATTATCGACCTGCTCAAGAACCCCCAGTTGGCCGCCGGAGACCAGATCCTGGCCATCCCGACTTTGGTGCGAAAGCTCCCGGAGCCGGTCCGAAAGATAATCGGGAACTTGTCCAATACCGAGCGCGTGCTGGTCGGGCTCGACCTGCGGCAGCGCGAGTGAGAACACGCATGGCGCACAAGAAAACCAAGACGAAAGCGAAGAAACCATCGCAGACCACCAAGGCTTTTGAAGTTGCGCTCGCCCAGCAACCTCCGGCGGAACGCTATCTTTTGCGGCTGTTCGTCACCGGGACCACCCCCCGGTCGTCCCGCGCGATACAGAACATCCGGGCCATCTGCGAGGAGAAATTGCAGGGGCGGTATGACCTGGAAGTAGTCGATATTTACCAGCATCCCGAGCAGGCCAAGCCGGAGCAGATTGTAGTGACTCCCACGTTGGTCAAGAGCCTGCCACTTCCCGTGCGGAGATTGATTGGGGATCTCTCGAACGAAGAGCGCGTGCTGGTGGGGCTAGATATTGTCCCCCACAACGCGCCCAAATCTCCGGAGCATGATGGCGGTGCCTGACAGACAACAACTGCTGGAACGTATCCGCGAGCTGGAGATCCGACTCGAGGAGGCCGAGGAAACCCTCCGGGCCATTCGAAGCGGCGAAGTGGACGCGGTAGTGGCCCAGGGTCCGGATGGCGAGGCCGTCTATACCCTCAGGAGCGCCGACGAGGGCTACCGCCTCATGGTGCAGCAGATGTTCGAGGGAGCCGCCACCCTCGCCCCTGACGGGCTGATCCTGTACGCGAACGATCAGCTCGCCGCGATGCTGGATATGCCCCTGGAGCGCGTGATCGGCTCCCGCATCCAGAACTTCGTAGTGGCCGAGGATGCCGCGTCTCTCGAGGCGGTGCTCTCCGTGCACGATGGCGCGCGCTTCGAGCTGCGTTTGAAAAGAAGCGACGGGTCGGCTGTCCCGGCATACCTCTCGGCCGGCTGGCTGCAATTCGATACCACGGAATGCGTCGCTCTCGTGGTGACCGATCTGACGGAGCAGAAGCGCAGCGAAGAGATCGTGGCCGCGGAGAAGCTCGCGCGCTCGATCCTGGAGCAGGCGGCGGTGGCCATCCTGGTGATCGATGCGAGCGGGAGGATCGTTCGCGCCAGCCGCGCCTCGGAAAGATTCGCGGGCACGCCCGTCCTGCTGCGGGATTTCAGCAGTGTCTTTCCGCTTCGTGCGCATTCCGACGCAAGCGATTTGGGCTTCCCGGAAATTCTTTCGATGATGCGGCGAGAGGGAAGCGTCACCGGCTTGCAGGCCATTGCGCGATTGGCCGGCGGCCGCACCGCGAACGTCATCATGAACGCGGCTGCGCTGGTGGGAGCGGATTCCGAAACACTAGGTTGTGTCGTGGTGCTGTCCGATATCACCGATCTGATGCGGGCCGAGGGGGCGCTCCGGGAAAGCGAGGTGCGGCTGCGCAATCTGGGGGACAACCTGCCCGATGGAGCGATTTACCGTCTTTGCCGCGCGGCTGACGGCACGGGCCGGTTTGAATTCATCAGTGCCGGCATCGAAGGGCTGACCGGGGTGCCGGTGGCCGAGGTCATGCGCGATATCGACGCGTTGAACGCGACCCTTTTCCCGGAAGATCTCGAGCGCCTGAGAGCGGCGACAGCCGAGTCGCTCGAGCGCCTGGCCCGGCTTGAAGTCGAGTTCCGCCACCAGCATCGGCAGACAGGGGAGGCGCGCTGGGCGCTGATGCGCGCCATGCCGTCGCGCCGCGCCGATGGCTCTGTTTGCTGGGACGGCATCCAGCTCGATATCACGGACCGCAAGCGGGCCGAAGAGGATCTGCGCGCCAGGGAAGAGCAGTTGCGCCAGGCGCAGAAGATGGAAAGCATTGGCGTGCTGGCCGGCGGAATCGCCCACGATTTCAACAATCTGCTCACGGGGGTGCTCGGCAATGCCAGCCTGATGCTCGAGAACATGCCGGGCTGGGACCCGAACCGGTCCCTCGTCGAGGGGTTGATGGAATCCGCGAACCGGGCGGCCGATCTCACGCGGCAGTTGCTGGCTTATGCGGGCAAGGGGCGCTTCTTTATACAAAAGTTGAGCCTTTCGCGGTCGGTCCGGGAGCTGTTGGACCTGCTGCGCGCCTCGGTGCCGTCCAACGTCGCGATCGATCTGGATCTCCAGGATGAGATACCGGCCGTCGAAGGGGATGCCGGCCAGATCGAGCAGATCGTCATGAACCTGGTGCTCAATGGTTCGGAGGCCATCGGAGATCGGCCCGGGCGCATCGAGATCAAGGTGCAGCCGCGCAGCGTGGATGAGACGATGATCTCGCAGGCGCGCCTGGAGATCCCGGCCGGCACATACGTCTGCCTGGAAGTGCGTGACAGCGGTTCGGGCATGGACGAGGCGACCAAGGCCAAAATTTTCGAGCCGTTCTTCACCACCAAGTTTGCGGGCCGCGGGCTGGGCCTGGCGGCGGTGCAGGGGATCGTGCGCGCGCATAAGGGCGCCATTCACGTGTACAGCAACCCCGGTGAAGGCTCGATCTTTACGGTGCTGCTGCCCGCCTCGGCGGAAAGGGAGTCGTACAAGGCCGAGACGAGCGCCCCGTTGCAGGGCCTGCGCGGCCACGGAACCGTTCTGGTGGTGGATGACGAGCAGGTGATGCGTACGGTAGCGAAGGCGGCGCTGGAGCGCTACGGATACCATGTTTTGCTGGCGACCAACGGGGTTGAAGCGCTGGAGGTCTTCCGGCAGGCCGCCGCGGAGATCGCCGTAGTCCTGCTGGATTTGACGATGCCCCTGATGAGTGGAGAGGAGACCCTGGAAAAGCTGCGGGCGCTGCGTCCCGATGTGCCGGTGTTGATGTCGAGCGGGTACAACCAGATCGAGGTGATCCGGCGGTTCACGGGGCAGGCGCCGGCCGGATTTCTCGGGAAGCCTTACACGGCCGCGGAGTTGGCGGCGAAGGTTAAGTCCGTGTGGCCCGGCGAAAGCGCGTTCTGAAGGCCGCGCCCGCGCATTTGCTCGGAAGGTCCGCCGACCGGCGCGTGCTACGATGAATACTTGTCAGGTCTCGGGCTCCGTGCAATGGGCGGCCGCAAACCCCGCCAGGTCCGGAAGGAAGCAACGGTAGCGGTGCGGTTCGTGTGCCGCGGATTACCCGGGGCCTGGCATTCGCCCACCGCATGTACCAGGTCATTGCACGAAAATACCGCCCCCAGACGTTCCAGGATGTGGTCAACCAGGAGCATGTCAAGACCACCCTCGAGAACGCCATCGCGCAGAAGCGCATCGCCCACGGCTATATCTTTTCGGGGCAGCGGGGCACCGGGAAGACCACTGTTGCGCGCATCCTGGCGCGCTGCCTGAACTGCGTCGAGGGACCCACGGCCACGCCCTGCGGGGTCTGCGCAAGCTGCCGCGAAATCGCGTCGGGCGGCACGGTGGATGTGATCGAGATCGACGCGGCATCCAATCGCGGCATCAATGAGATGCGCGAGCTGCGCGAAAATGTGCGCTACCAGCCGGCGCGCGATCAGTACAAGGTCTTCATTATCGACGAGGCCCACCAGATCACCAGTGAGGCCTTCAACGCGCTGCTGAAGACCATCGAAGAGCCGCCGCCGTGGGTGGTCTTCGTGCTCTGCACCACCGAAGCGCACAAGATCCCGGCCACCATCGCCTCGCGCTGCCAGCATTTCAGCTTTCGCTCGGTGGGCTTCGAGGAGCTGACCGCGCGCATGGCCTGGATCTGCGGGCAGGAAGGCATCGACGCCGATGCCGAGACGCTGGCAGTGCTGGCGCAAGCCGGGGAAGGCAGTGTGCGCGATTCGCTCTCGGCGCTGGATCAGGCCATCGCCTGCTGCGGCGCGAAGCTGAACGCGGCGGATGTTCGAGCGCTGCTGGGGACGTTTTCCCTGGAATCCCTGGAGCAGGTGACGGAGGCGCTGGCGGCGGGCGATTCGCGCCGCATGCTCGAGGTGGTGGACGAGCTTGAGCGCAACGGCCACAACCTGCAACATTTCAGCCGGGAGCTGGCGCGTTATTTCCGGAACCTGCTGGTGGCGCGCATCGGAGGCGCGGAGACGCGCCTGGTGGCGGCGTCGGCCGACGAGCGGCGCAAGCTGGCGGAGACGGCCGCGCGCTTCTCCGAAGAGGATCTGACGCGCTATCTGCAACTTACCCTGGACCTGTTCAAGGACCTGCAGTTTTCCTTGCAGCCGCGGTTTCATTTGGAAATCGGGCTGCTGCGCCTGGTGCAGGCGGGGAGGCTGCTGCCGATCGAGGAAGCGCTGGCGGGCCTCGGGCCGGGTCCTTCGACGCCGCGCGGGGGGCCTGCGCAGGATCCCCGGCCGCCGGCCGTGCCCGCGCCGGCGCGCAAAGCCGGACCATCGCCCTTCGACACCGATCGCGCCCGCAAGGCCGCGGTGCCACCCGAGCCGCCTCCGTCCGCGGCCGGCGCACCCGCCGGCGAGGCGCGCGGCCGGCTGCAAGCGCACCTCCGCGGGAAGGGCCTGGAGCACCTGGCGGATGCGGTGGAGAATGCGCGCCTGACGGTGAACGGGGCGGACCTGGAAGTGGCGGCTCCGAAATCGTATGCCCTCTATTTTCGCGACCGCGCCATGGACGAGGCGGTGCGCGAGGTATTCGCGAGACCGCTGCGCATCAAGGTCATGGCGGGAGACGCGGCCGAATCCGGGGCCGCGCCGGGCGCGGGAAACGGGGCGGCGCCCCAGACCGGCGGCGACGCCTCGGTGCGAGCGCTGGCCAACCCGGAGGTCCAACATTTCCGCGAGGTATTCGGCGGCAGCGAAGTCCGCATGGTGAGAAACCTGAAGGAGTAGCGACGTGAAGGGACTACCCGGCAACATGCAGCAGATGATGCGCCAGGCGCAGCAGATGCAGGAGAAACTGCAACAGGAGATCGCGCTGGTGAGGGTCGAGGCATCGGCCGGCGGCGGCATGGTCACGGTGCAGATGGACGGCCAGAAGAACCTGCTGGCGGTCAAGATCGACCCGGAAGTGGCGGGCGACGTGGAGATGCTGCAGGACATGATCGTGGCCGCGGCCAACGAAGCCGTCCGGAAAGTGGACGATGAAGTGAAGCAGAAGATGGGCGGCATGCTCGGCGGCATGGGTTTGCCGCCGGGTCTGTTCTAAGCGATGCCCGATTTCGCCGAGCCGCTGGCGCGGCTCATCACCGAGTTCAAGAGGCTGCCCGGGATCGGGCAGAAGTCCGCGCAGCGCATCGCCTTCCACATTCTGCGGGCGGGGCGCGAGGAAGCCGAGCACCTGGCTCAAGCCCTGCTCGACGTGAAGGACAAGTTGGGGCTCTGCCGGGTGTGCAACAACATCAGCGACGGCGAGGTCTGCCAGTTCTGCCGCGATGCCGGCCGCGATCCGAAGGTAGTCTGCGTGGTGGAGGAACCGCACAACATCGTGGGGATCGAGACCACGCGCCAGTTCGAGGGGCGCTACCACGTGCTGCATGGCGCGCTATCGCCGCTGCGTGGCATCGGTCCGGATGCGCTCAAGATCAAGGGGCTGGTGGAGCGGATCGGAGGGGGCGAGATTCAGGAGGTGATCGTGGCCACCAATCCCACGGTAGAGGGTGAGGCCACGGCGGTCTACCTGGCGCGCCTGCTGAAACCGCTGGGGGTGAAGGTGACGCGCATCGCCATGGGCATCCCGGTGGGCAGCGACCTGGAATTCGCGGACGAAGTGACCATCTCAAAGGCCATGGAAGGCCGCCGGGAGATGTAGCAGCGGAGCTTCACGCAGGCCCGCGTCGGCGATTCCGCCGATGCGCAGATCCACAATTTGGTTGGCCTGGCGGGGCGCGGCCAATTCCACCTTCAGGTAGTTCTCCGTGAGGGCGGCGCCGGACTGGTTGAGGGTGACCGCCGAGAGCGTCTTCCCCACCAGGCTCTCGCGGAAGGCCAGGTTCTTAGCCGTGGCCAGCTCGCGCAGCATACGGTTGCGCTCCTTGCGCGCAGGAAGCGGCACGGGCTGGGCGTCGGCGGCCGCGGGAGTACCGGGCCGTTCCGAGTACGTGAACACGTGCAGATAAGTGAACGGCAGCCCAGCGATGAAGGCGCGGCTCTCTTCGAAATCGGCTTCGGTCTCACCCGGGAAGCCCGCCATGACGTCGGCGCCGATGGCGGCCAGGGGCATCAGGGCGCGCGCTTTGAGGACGCGCTCGGCGTAGTGGCGCGGGCGGTATTTGCGGTGCATGCGGCGCAGGATGCGGTCCGAACCTGTCTGCAGGGGCGCATGGACGTGCGCGGCGATGCGCGGCGATTCGGCCATCAGGCCCAGCAGGTCGTCGGAGAAATCCATGGGTTCGACGGAGCTCAGTCGCAGGCGGGCCACCTCTGTCTCGGCGAGCAGCAGGCGCAGGAGATCGGCCAGGCGCATCCGGCTCGCCGGCTCCCGGCCCCAGCGGCCCAGGTTGATGCCGCTGAGAACGATTTCGCGGTAGCGACCGGCCAGCCCGCGCACCTGCCGGACAACCTCTTCCGCGGGCGCGCTGCGGCTGCGGCCGCGCACGAACGGGATGATGCAAAACGAGCAGCGGTTATTGCAGCCATCCTGGATCTTCAGGTTGGGACGCGTCCGATCGCCGGCGGCGTCTTCCACTGGAGCGGAGAGGAAATCGCGCTGCGCGAAGATATCGCCGACATGGATGTTGCCGTGGTAGGGGGTGTCCGGCTCGGGCAGCGAAACGAGCTCTGCGATCTGTGTTTTGTGCGAGTTGCCTACCACCCACGCGACGCCGGGCAGCGCGGCCAGTTCCTCGGGTGCACGCTGCGCATAGCAGCCGGTCACCAGGATGCGGGCGCCGGGATTCTCGCGATGCGCGCGGCTGATGGTGTGGCGAACGTCCTCATCGGCCGCTCCAGTGACCGTGCAGGTGTTGAGGACTACCAGATCGGCCTCGCGGCGCTCTCCGGCGGCTTCCAACCCGGTGGCGGCGAGAAGCGATTCCAGGGCTGCGCCATCGGCCTGGGTCGCGCGGCAACCGAAGTTCTGAACGAAGAATTTCCCCACGTTTCTTCTATTATAGGGGCGTTACGGGGAGGGCCCGCGCGGGCCCTGAAGGCCGCTACTTAGTGCACAAGGTTACATCGGGCTGGCTCTTGTGCGACGCAGCCACAGCCCCGATTGAGACGGCCAGGCTGACGCACGAGGAGCTTGGCACGGTCGGCGGCACGATGGCGTTTATCTGGACCAGGCCCGCCACGGAGCCGCCCGACGTGCCGGCATAGGTAACCACGGACGGCTGACCTGCGATATCCACTCGCACGGTAGCATCGGCGACCTTAACGGCTCCGGTGGCCACCTCGCCATCGACCATGGAACCGACGAAATCGCCCAGGCCCGTGGCGTAGATGGATACCGTCGATCCGAGCGGCGCCCCTGTCTTGGACGAGTTGATCACATAAGAGCCGGAAGTGCTGTCGAAGTTCAAGACGGCGCCCTGCCCCTGGCCCAGTCCGCCGAATGTGAACGTTCCAGGGTCCTCCGGAATCACGGTCACGTCAAACCCGAGCGTAGTGGCGGATCCATTGACGACCTGAACCGTGACGACCGGCGGCGAAGCGGTCAGCGCGGCGGCCACTTCCACCGGCACGATGGCATTGATCTGGTTGCTCGAAATCATGATAATAGGCGCCAGCGCCGAGGTGGAAGGTGTGCCCGGGATGCTGAAGACCACCTGAATGCCGCCGAACGCGGTCGGGTAGAGGCTCGGAGTGGCGGAAGAGGGAGGCGCAGTGCTCACCGAGGCGGGCCCGAGGTTGCGGCCGAAAATGGAGATGATCTCCCGCGGAGCCACGGAAGCGGATGGAGTCGTCGGTGGATTGACGGGGTTGCTGCCGGTTCCCGTGAAAACCGACGTCGCCAGGAAACTGGCCGCATTCACGATCGAAGTGATTCCGGGTTGGGTGGGATCGTCCTCATAGAATGCGATGGTTGCGGGGGACTGTCCGGGGTTGTTGGGAGGCGCGGGATTGGTTACGGCGATGCTCCACTGGATCGGGTACAGGGTCGGACCGCTGGGCGGCGCGAGATACGCGGCGTTGATGGTGGCCTGCAAAACCTGCTGGCTGAGCAGGGTCGCGGTGACCGTAATCGGCGGGTTGGTTCCTTGCTGCATCGTGACTACGGACGTGCTGAAGAAGTTGTTGCCGTAGATGGTGATGATGGGATTGATCACCGGACCGGCGATGAGGCGTTGCGGGTTGATGGAAGTGACGCTCGGTGGCCCCGCCGAGACCACCAGAGCGACCTCTACGGCGGCGCTTCCGTTTATGGTATTGGCGGCCGCAATGACGATGGTTCCGGCATAGCTTCCCGGGAGCAAGGCCTGAACGGTGGGCAGGTCCAGCGTCACGTAGATGGGAACGCTGGAGCCGGAAAGGGCCACGCCGCTGGTCGTCAGGTTCGGCAGCGCTCCGCCTGTGCCATTCACGCGCAGCCAGACGCCGGTGGTCTTGGTGGTTCCTCCTCCGGCCGTCACGTTAAAGGAGATGGCGTCGCTGCCGGTGGTCGAGACATCGATCTCGGATTGCGCGGGCGACACGGCGGCTGCCCCAGTCGTGTAGGTGAAGCTCAGGCTCGGCAAGGCAGCCCCGGACCCGGACGGGGTGTAGTTGGAAGAAGGCGAACCGATGGCCAGGGTGGAGGGGGGATTGGAAACCATCAGGGTTACGGCAATCACCGCGGGGCTGTTGCTGGCCGGGACCGAATCGACGCTGATAACGCCCGGGTAATTGCCGGGAGTCAACCCGGTGGGGTTTACCAACACGCTCAGCGTTAATGGCGAATGGCCGCTCGACGGGGTGACGATCAGCCAGCCCTGGGATGGCGCCGCGACCGCGAGCGGCAGCGAACTGATGGCCTTGGGGAGTGTGATCGTGACCTTGGCCGCCGCCGGATAAGTCGTGCTGTTTACCTGGTATGAGAAGGTCAAGGTCGATGGGCTGGCGGTTGGGCCGGCCGTCTGGGCCACTGCTGGCCGGGAGAAAATCCAAAAGATCGCCAGGGCCGTTGCAATTCTCAAACGCCACTTCATGAATCATCTATCGGCTGTGCGCGGCAGAACCTTAGAGTCCGGGGGTTGTGAATTATATCTGATGCGGATCGGCGCGGCGGGGCGGCCGCCTCGTGCTAACGTGAATCGAGGAATGCACATTCTTTTTGTTGGGGATATCTTCGCGTCCCCGGGACGCAGGATGCTGGCGGACCATCTGGCGGATATCGTGGAAGCCAACCACGTCGATCTCGCGGTGGCCAACGCGGAGAACGCGGCTGGCGGATTCGGCCTCACGCCATCCATCGCCGAGGAGCTTTTTGGCATGGGCCTGGATGTGCTGACTTCCGGCAACCACGTCTGGGATAAGCGCGAGATCGGCGATTATATTGCGCGCCAGCCGCGCCTGCTGCGCCCCGCGAACTATCCCGACGCGCCGGGCAGCGGCGTGATCGTCGTGCGCGCGCGCAACGGCGTGGAGTGCGCGGTGATCAACCTGCAAGGCCGCACCTACATGCCGCCCACAGACTGCCCGTTCCGGAAAGCCGACCAAATCCTGGCCGGGCTGGACCCCGCCATCAAGGTTAAGTTCGTGGATTTCCACGCGGAAGTGACGAGCGAGAAAGTCGCCATGGGGTGGTACCTGGATGGGCGCGTTTCAGCGGTGGTAGGCACCCACACGCACGTGCCCACGGCGGATACCCGCATCCTGCCCGGCGGCACCGCCTACCAGACGGATTGCGGCATGACGGGGCCGTACCATTCGGTGATCGGCGTGGATATCGAGATCGTCACCCGGCGCTTTCTCACGGGACTCCCGGTGCGCATGGAGGCCGCGCGGCAATCGCCCGAGCTGCACGCCGTGGTCGTGGAGGTGGATCCATCGACCGGCCGCGCCCTGGCCGTGCGCCGCCACGCCATCCAGGGGGACTGAGCCGATGGACCCTGCCGGCATGATTCCGGACTGGACCGGGTTCCTGATTCAGGAGATCGGAACGGTGCTGTTCGGAGCCGTCTTTCTGTATCTGTACGGGCAATCGCGCGCGGTCTATTTCGGGCTATGGTCGGCGGCCTGGGGGCTGCGTCTGATGGCGGGCCTGTGCGGTTTCGCGCTGCTCCGCGCAAGCGCGCGAGCGGGGTGGCTGGCGGCCTACGCCACCTTCGAGTTCGCATTCGTCATCGTGCTGGTGGCGGCGGCGCGCGCGGGATTCGCCTCGAGCTTCAAAGACTGGCGCACGGTGCTGCGGCTGATTGCCATTCTGCCCATCTTCGTGGCTCTGGCATTTGCGCTGGGCTGGTATTCGCATGCGGAAGGGTACGAGCTCACCGACGCCCTGGCGGTGGCGACCGCCTACATTTACAACTTCTTTTTGCTCGGCCACCAGGCCGGGCGGGGAGGGCGGGCTTTCCGTGTAGTGCTGCTGGCTCTGGCGGTGGCCTATCTGGCGAAGGCCGGGCTGACCATCTGCCTGGTGCATCTCGGCGCCGCTCCTTCCTGGGCCCGCCACCTGCTGTACGAGACGCACTACGAATTCATTCTGAACAGCGTGCTGGCTTACTGTGCCATGGCCATGTGGGGTGAAACGGAGATGGACCGCCTGCGCGACTTGAGCGGCGAAATCGACCATCTGCGCCGCGAAAGCCAGCAGAACTTCGCCCTGGACCACCTGACGGGCCTCCTGAACCAGGCCGCCCTGGCGCGCCGCGTGGATGAACCGCCCCCGTTCGAGGGCGTGGTGGCGGTCTGCGACATGGACAATTTCAAGGACATCAACGACCGCTACGGCCATCTGACCGGCGACGAGATTCTGCGCAACATCGGCCATCTGCTGCACGCCTCCATCCGCCACGAAGACGAGGCCTTTCGCTGGGGCGGGGATGAATTCGTGCTCCTGTTTCACAACCAGCAACTGGCGGTGGCCAACAAGCGTATGACCGCCATCGAGGCCCGCCTGCACGATTTCCGCGTGCGCGGGGTCGGCGTGCTGCCCATCTCCTTCAGTTGGGGCACGGCCGACGCGCACGGCCGCGCGCTGCGGGACGCCCTGGACGAGGCCGACCACAACATGTACGCTTTCAAGCGCCAGCGATTCGGGCCTCCGGGCGTGGGATCGCGGTAGGGCGGGGGCGTGACTTTCGGGATGCGGCCGGGCGGCTGGTGCTGCTACGATCGAGAATATGGCCGGTCTTGGAGGCCGCTTCTCGCGCCGGCTGCTGCTGGTATGCGGCGCCGCGGCGGCGCGCATGGTTGCCGCCGAAACCAAAGGCACGGAATTCCCCCCGGATGTGAAGCGGTACGCGGATGCCGCCACCGAACTGGAGGTGGACCGCCTCACGGCGCCCTCGTATAGCAGCACGCTCACGGCCTGGTATAACCGCTCGATCACCCGCGCCGGCTCCGATCTTCTCTTCTGCTGCGATCGCACCGGATCGCCGCAGGCGTTCCTGATGAGCCTGAAGAACGCCGGCACGCGGCAGTTGACGGAGGCCGAAGGTCTGGATGGCGGGTCACTGGCGCTGGGGGCCGGCGACCGGGGCTTCGCGTTTTTCGCCGGGCGCGGGTTATACGTTTCCCTGCTGGCCACGCTGCGCGAACGCGAAGTGTACCGGATCGCCGAGGGATGGGAGCGCGGCTCAGGCGCCAGCGTGGACCGGGATGGCAACCACGCCTATTTCATCGAGCGGCATGCCGATGGCGCGCGGTTGCGCAGCGTCGCGCTGAGCAGCGGGAGGGCGCGCACGGTGCTCGAAGGGACGTTTCCGATGTCCCAACCGATCGCGCGGCCGGGGCGTCCTCAAGTGCTCTACCGGCAGGGGGAGGAGTCCTTGTGGCTGGCCGATACCGAGGGCAGATCCAACCGCCGGCTCAAGCTGGCCGAGGGACGGATCGGGCCGGCCAACTGGTCGCCCGATGGCAAGACGGTCCTGTATCTGAACTTCCCCTCCGATCCCACCCAGTTGAACGCTATACGAGAGCTTGTTCCGGAGGGGGACAGCGACAGGCTGGTGGCCCGCACGAGCCAGTTCGTCCACTTCGGATTCAACCGCGATACTTCGGTGTTCACCGGCGCCAGCCGGAACGCAGCCTCTCCCACGGTGCTGATTCTGCTGCGCGTGACGCGGCGGGAACTGACCCTCTGCGAGCACCGCGCGAGCCATCCCGAGACCGTCGCGCCCATGTTCTCGCCCGACAGCCAGCGGCTCTACTTCCAGAGCGACCGCGACGGCAAGCCGGCGCTTTACGGCCTGAACGTGGAGCGGCTGGTGGAGAGAACGGAGACCGGCACGTTGTGAGCGCCGCCCGGTCCCGCTGTATGCCTTACCGCGAGGTGGTCTCTTTGGGTGTGGACAGGTAGCCGACGATCAGGTTCTTCTGCACCTGGTTGACGACCAGCTCGTACGGGATGTGGCCGCCCTTAGCTGTGTAGAACTGGACCGGCTCGTTGAGGTTCTTGTTCTTCTTTTCGGTCAGCTTGTCGTCGGCCATCACGTCCACCGAATACTGGTTCTTCTTCGGGTCGGCATCGCGCAGCTTCAGGGTGATATCGCCCACGCGCTGGAACTGCTTGCTCTTGCCGATCTTGAACTCGAAGTAGTTGCGCTCGCCCAGCCGTTTCAGAGCCGCCAGCTCGGAGCCATTCGTGGCCACCAGCCCGCTCTGCACGCCCAGATCCCCGCGTACCGATTTCAGATCGGCGATGGTCTTCTCCAATTCAGATTTCGTGGAGGTCAGGTCCGTCTTGACGTTGCCCACGTCCGTGGAGACATCCGCCACCTTGGCGTTAGCCGTTTCGGCGGTTTGCTTGACGCCGCTGATTTCCGTGCGCACCTGCTGGGTGGTCTTGGCCTGTTCGGCCTCGATCTGCTTGGCCAGCTGTTCGGCCCGCGCCTCGGCTTCGGCCTTGGCCTGGCTGGAGAGCGTGCGCGCCTGGTTGCGGGCGGTCTCGAGTTCTTCCTTCAGCGTGTCGATGTGCTTCTGCGTGGAAGCGGTCGTAACGGACGAGGAATCGCGCAAGCTGGCTACCTCGGCCATGATGGAATCGTGCATCTTGGTCATCTGGTCGTGCACGTCGCTGCGCACATGATCGACCTGCACGTACAGGTAGATGTTGGCTGCCACGAGAGCGATAATCGCGCCCGCGAACAGTGCTGTCATCAACCCGGATTTTGGCGGTTCCTCTTTATATGTCGGACTCACGTCTCGTTCTCTCCTTCAAGCAAACTTCTTCCAGTATAGATGGATTATCGGGGCCATTGGGTTTCGTCTATTCGAGATCGAATACCTGGCCGGGACACGGAATGGCTACTTTCAAACTATAAACGGACTGGAGCAATTGGGCGAAATTGGCCGCCTGCTTCGGTTCGCCGTGGACCAGAAAGACCTGCCGGAGCGAGTGCGCCGACGGCCGCAGCCAGTCGAGCAGTTCCCGGTAGTCGGCATGGGCGCTGAGCTCGTCCAGGCTGGAAATTTCCGCGCGCACGCGCATGGGTTCGCCAAAGATGCGCACTTCCGGCCATTTTTCGATGAGCTTTCGCCCTAAAGTATCCTGGGCCTGGAAGCCGGTGATGAGCACCGTATTGCGGGGGTCCTCGATGCTGTTGCGCAAATGGTGCAGGATGCGGCCCTGCTCGCACATGCCCGAGGCGGAAATGATCACAAGCGGGCCGTGGAGGTCGTTCAGGCGCTTTGATTCGGCCGCCTCGCGGACGTAGCGCAGGCGCCGAAACCCAAATGGATCTTCATGATTTGACAGGTACTTATTCGTATCCTCGTTGAAGCATTCGGGATGCGCGCGATGCACCTCGGTGATGTTCACAGCGAGCGGGCTGTCCACGAATATGGGGATATCGGGGATTTCCCTGGCCGCGGCCAACTGGTGCAGCAGGAGCACCAGTTCCTGCGTGCGGCCCACGGCGAAACAGGGCACGATGATGCGCCCTCCGCGGCGGGCCGTGCGGTTCACCACGTCGGCCAGTTTGCCGACCACGTGATCCATGCTCTTGTGCAGGCGGCCGCCATAGGTGCTTTCCAGGATCAGGTAGTCGGCTTCCGGCGGCGGCTCGGGGCTGCGAATGATGGGCACGTTCGGCCGCCCCATGTCCCCGGAGAAGGCCAGGCGAACCGGCGTACCGTTCGAAGTCTCTTCGAGGAGCACCGCCGAAGATCCCAGGATGTGGCCGGCATCATAGGAAGAGTACACGAGTCCCTGGGCCAGTTCCTGGGGGCGGTGGTAGGGGACCATGCGGAATTGCGGTAGCGTCCGCTCGGCGTCTTCCATGGCGTAGAGCGGCTCGACGGGGCCGTGATCCCAGCCCGCTTTCATCCGGTACTCGCGCCGCCTGTTGAGAAATTCGGCATCTTTCTCCTGGATGTACGCCGTGTCGCGCAGCATCCAGTTGCAGAGATCGACGGTCGCCGGCGTCGAGTAGATAGGGCCGGTGAATCCATTTTTGACCAGGGTTGGCAGGTTGCCGCTATGATCGATGTGCGCATGCGAGAGCACGACCGCGTCGATGGAGGGGGCGGGGAAGGGCAGGTGGCGGTTCTTCCAATCGGTCTCCTTGCGCCGTCCCTGGTGCAGGCCGCAATCGAGCAGGATATGTTTTCCGGCAGCCTCCACCAGGTGCATGGACCCGGTGACTTCGCCGGCGGCGCCCCAGAACGTTAGCCTCATGATCCTCCGGAAGGCTACATAGTAGCGCACTTCCAAACAGGACGACTCAGCGATGTTCCGGCCCCCAGGGCGTGTCTGGGGCGGCTAACGGGCGAAGGTGATTTCGAGCGCGTTCGGGCCGATCCGGCGGACTTCGAGATCCTCGCGGAAGTAGCGGCCCACCCCTTTGACCAGGCCCTCGAAAATACTCACCAACCCGCGGCTGGAAGCGTACTTCATGACGAGCTTGTTGGGCGCCGGCTGTTCGAAGGAGAACTCCGGTGGGTGCGCGTTGGCGATCGTGCGGGTGACCTTCGTGTGCACGTCCTTCATGCGCAGCAGAAAATCCTTGGCGCAACGCACGCCGTTGTAGAAGGGGGCGTAAATTTGCGGCGCGTAGCTGCAGCACCAATACTCGCCGAACGCATCGGCCGCGGCGGTGGGGCTGAGGTTCAGTACCGCACACGTGGCCTGGAAGACTCTCAGGATCGCGGCATCTTCGACATCCTGACTGGGCAGAAAATAAGCGCTCTTCGGCAATCCGGCGGTTTCCAGGATCCGCCGCCACTTCTCGTCTCCGAAGCGCTTGGTGACAAGCTCGCTCAGGCAAATCGCGATAACACCCTTCATGAACGCTCCTTCCATTCACTTATCGGATCGAGCACGGGAAATCTCGGAACGGCGAGGAGGGTGTGGTTGGTGGACGTGGGGGGATTCGAACCCCCGACCCCGGCGTTGCGAACGCCGTGCTCTCCCAACTGAGCTACACGCCCACTATCCGAATACAATATAACAAATGGCGAGCCGCGAGATCACCCGGCAGATTCACCGCATGCGCCGCGATTGGGACCGGCGCGCCCGCGAGAATGCCCGCCATTACGTGGTGACCGGGCGGGAACGCTGGTCGGACGAGGAATTCTACCAGTCGGGCCAAGTCGCGATGGAGGAAGATATCCTCAACGACCTCACCAATATCTGCCAGGGCGCCGATCCGCGCAAGATGCAGGTGCTCGAGATCGGCTGCGGCGCCGGCCGCGTCACGCGCGCCTTGGCGGAATTCTTCGGCGAGGTCTTCGCGGTGGATATCAGCCGTGAAATGGTGCGCCAGGCGCGCCGGGCCGTGGAGGGTTTTCCGAACGCGCACGTGTTTCGCAACAACGGAAAAGACCTGTCGGCCGTGCGCCTGCACTGGTGGCACCGTCTCGGCTTGGGACCGCGGCTCGAACTCGATTTTGCCTTCTCGTCCATGGTCTTCCAGCACATCCCGAGCCGCGACATCATCGAGAGCTATGTGCGCGAAACCAACCGGCTGCTGCGCCCCGGCGCGCTGTTCAAGTTTCAGGTACAGGGATCGTTGCGCGCGGATCCCAAGCCGGGAGACAGTTGGATCGGAGTTCCCTTCTCGGAGAGCGACGCGCGCGGCATGGCGGAGCGCTGCGGCTTCGAAATGCGCTACCACCACGGCGCGGGCGATCAATACTACTGGCTCTGGTTTTTCAAGGCGCGGGATCTGAGGTAGCGCCGGCGGCCGGACCGTCAACTCCCGGAGGGCGTTGGCGGTTCCTCCGGCCTATTCTTGCGGCGGCCGGCCCAATACTTCTTCATGCGTGCGGAAACCTCCCGGCGTTCCTTCGGGCTCATGTTCTTGCGGCCGCGCCGCCGGGCCGTCTCGGGCAATTTAGGCAGCTCACCCGAGGTCCGTTGCAACTCCTCGAGAGAGGCGATCACGCGTTCGAGTTTTTCCTTCTCGGCGTACAACTCCTGAAGCGCTTTAAGCAGGTCCATTGCAACAGCAAGTAGATGCCGCTTCGATTGGGGAAGCGGCGATTCAACCCGATGTTACATCGGATGGCGTAGCTATTTCCACCTAAAAAGGACCTTAGTGCACGAAAAATGGCCACCTGGGTATTACCCTTAAGCCAAATCTCGGCCCAACCAGGAACAGGACTACAGAGAGTAACAGCAGTACGAGAACCGTTATGCCGATCGTCTTACGCCACGGGAATTCTCTATGCTCGCGATGCAAAACTACCAGGTATCCCGCGAATATGCCCACGTAAAACAAAATGCACATGGGCGTGGCGAACAACATCATGTTGAACACGTCCGGAGTAGGCGTGACGACCGCGGCAATGATGAAGATAGCCAGGATAGCGTAGCGGCTGTGGCGAACCAGAAATGCCGGACTGACCACTCTGATTAACGTAAGAAAGAAGATGATAATCGGCATTTCGAAAACCAACCCCACGCCGAGAACCACGTTCACAAACAAGTCGAAATAATACTGAATCGAAACCATCGGCTCGACGTAATTTCCCCGGCCGATGCTCAGCAGAAAAGTGAGCCCGTAGCGGAATGCCACGAAATACGCGAACAGTCCGCCGAGTATAAAAAGTCCCGCCGAGCAGACTACGAAAGGCACCGCCCAGCGGCGCTCCCGCTTGTACAGGCCGGGCGAAATAAAAGCCCAAACCTGGTACAAGACCCACGGAGAGGCCAGGAAAAGGGAACATAAAATCGGCAGCTTTACCCAGATAATCTGGAAGCTCTCCATCGGCTCGATCTGGACCAGCGTGGGCCGGTACCCCAGCGTCTTCAGGGCGGAAACCGCCGGCTGGCAGACGAACGCCCACAATCGATCTGTATAAGTCAAACTCACGATGAAGGCCACGCCCACACCGGCTACGGCCCGGATAATGCGCGAACGCAGCTCTTGCAGGTGCTCGAGAAACGACATGCGAAGCATGCCGTCTTCTTCGTCGTTGCCTCCGTCGCTACCCGTACCGGAAGGCGGGGGTGGAGATCCGCTTCCACCCCAGTGAAATAGCTTCCCGATGACTTCGCTGACGCGGTCGCTGGGAGACAGGGCAACACTGCGGGGAGCGACGCTCCCGGTCCGATCGTCTGATGATTTCATTCGCTAAGCTGTATGGTCGGAAGCCGCTGGAACCGGCGCTGGAACCGAATCGGAGCTTTCCGGGCTTTTAGGGGTACCGCTGCCCGATTCGGCGATGGCCGTCTCCTCGCCTCGGGCTACGGTGCCCTCCGGCGCGACGCCTGACATCGATTCAGCGCCCTCAGTTGCGGATGCGCTTTCTGTGGATAGACTGGCAGCGGCGGAATCGGCGGGGTAGCTCGATTCGTAAGTCGAATAGTCGTAGTTGTAAGTGTCACTCGTATACTGGCTGGTGACCTGCTTCAACGATTCGGTTTCCTGCTCCAGGGTCTTCATTTCATTCTCGAACGTGGTCTTCAGCTCGTTCGAGGCACGCCGGAATTCGGTAACGGCTTTCCCGATGGTCCGTCCGATTTCCGGCAGCTTCTTCGGGCCGAACAGAAGTAGCGCGAGAAGAAAGATGAATACTATCTCCTGCGTGCCCAATGTGCCGAACATCAGATACCTCCCGACCGGTAATCTCCCTCATAATAACATGGCGTGGCGGAGCGGACCTTGCCCACCCGGGAGCGGCTTTCCCGGGCGGCGGGCCGGGCGCGCGGGAGGCGGTGGAAACGTGGCTGCGGAATGCGTGTTTTGTGGGATCGCCGGGGGCCGGATCGCCGTGCCGGTGGTGATGGAGGATGCCCTGGCGATAGCCGTGCTCGATCACCGGCCGCTCTTTCCGGGGCACTGCCTGCTGATCCCCAAGGCGCATTACGAGACCCTGCTGGATGTGCCGGAAGACGTCATCGGCCCGCTGTTCGCCCGTGCGCGCCGGCTGTCGGCGGCCCTCGAACTGGGGTTGGGCGCCGAGGGATCGTTCGTGGCCCTCAACAACCGCGTCAGCCAGAGCGTGCCCCACCTGCACATCCACGTGGTGCCGCGACGGCGGGGCGACGGTCTGAAGGGCTTCTTCTGGCCACGCGGCAAGTATCGCGACGCGGCCTACGCGGAAGAAGTGCGGGCGGCTATCGCCCAGGCACTCGAACGATTCGGGCAACCCAGCCCGTAAGCGAACACCCTTCTATGCCAGGGATTCGCCGAGTATTTTCTCGCGCTGCTCGGCGCGAAACCGCCGCAGCTTGTCCCGCAGGTGAGGACGGCTGTTGGCCAGAATGGCGATTGCCAGCAACGCCGCGTTGCGCGCCCCGGGAGCACCGATGGCCAGTGTGCCCACGGGAATTCCAGAGGGCATCTGGACCGTGGAAAGCAGCGAATCGAGGCCCTTGAGCGAGGCGCTTTCCAGAGGAACCCCGAGCACCGGCAGAAGTGTATGAGCCGCGCACACGCCCGCCAGGTGGGCGGCGCCGCCCGCTGCCGCGATCAGCACCTCGATCCCGCGCGCTTCGGCCCCCGCCGCGTATTCGCTCGTCTCGGCCGGCGTGCGGTGGGCCGAAAGCACCCGGCACTCGTGCGGGACTTCGAAATGCGCCAGCACCTCGGCGGCCTGGCGCATCACGTTCCAGTCCGACTTGCTGCCCATGAGCACCGCCACCAACGGCTGAACTTCGCTCATGGCTATTGCCCCTGCGCCAGGGTGAAACCATCCTGGCCATCGAAGGATCGCAGCGATTCCGTCATGGCGATCTCGATTCCGGCATCGGCGATCCGCCCCAGCAGCCCCACCAGGGTCCCCATGCCGGTCTGGTTCTCCGCCAGGAAGCGGCAGCGGAAGCTGTCGGTGCAGAAGGTCTCGGCGAGGCCCGCCGGCCACACCATCACGCCGCGATTGTCGATCATTTGCAGCCGCAAATCCTCGCCCGCCAGTTGGCCCATCGCGGCGGCCAGTTCGTTGGCGTTGCGCGACGGCCAGTAGACGAACACATCGATGCCCTTGAGCCGCATCTCGGTGGGACGGGGCGGGGGCGCCCCGGCCGGCCGCGCCGCGGCCTGGGAGCGCCTGGCATACGTCACCGGTTTGAGCCGGTTGGGCTTCTGACCCAGGCGCGCCACCACCGCGCACGCGAATTCTTTGGTCCCCACCTTCTCGGTGCTGATCCCTTCCGAGAAAATGTCATAGGTGTGGATGCCGTCCTCCACTGTGCGCAGCCAGGCGTTGTGCACGCGCGCGGCCGCTTCCGGCTGGTCGATGTGCACCAGCATCAGCACCGCTCCCAGCAGCAGCCCCGAGGGATTGGCCAGGTTTTTTCCGGCGCGGCGCGGCGCCGATCCGTGAATCGCCTCGAACATGGCGCAACGGTCGCCGATATTGGCCGAACCGGCCAGGCCCACCGAGCCGGCGATCTGCGCGGCCACGTCGGAGAGGATGTCGCCATACAGGTTCGGCATCACGATCACGTCGAAAGCCTCCGGCGTATCCGCCATCTTGCCGGCGCCGATGTCCACGATCCAGACTTCCTTTTCA
The DNA here is from genome assembly GCA_963714205.1 of Terriglobia bacterium. Taxonomy (GTDB): domain Bacteria; phylum Acidobacteriota; class Terriglobia; order Bryobacterales; family Bryobacteraceae; genus CAVQNQ01. Next base: position 82,059 of record CAVQNQ010000007.1, on the reverse strand, counting down.
AGTTCGGGATACCCGGCCCCGATCTCGTCGAAAACCCTGTGGAACAACCCGTCGGTCATCTTCATGATGTTGTCCTTCATGAAGCAGGTGACCTTGCGGCGGTTGTGCAGGCGCGCGTACTCGAAGGCGTAGCGCACGATCTTCTCGCTGCCCGGCCGCGAGATGAGCTTGATGCCGGACATCACTTCCGGGCTCATGCGGTATTCGATCCCGGCGTACAGGTCTTCTTCGTTCTCGCGCACGATCACCAGGTCCATGTTGGGATGCTTGGTCTCAATGAACGGGTGATAGGAGACGCACGGCCGCACGTTGGCGTACTGTCCCAGCGCCTTGCGGGTGGTCACGTTCAGGCTTTTGAAGCCGCCACCCTGCGGCGTGGTGATGGGAGCCTTCAGGAAAACCTTGGTGCGGAGCAGCGATTCCCAGGAGCTCGGTTCGATACCGGCGGAATTGCCGCGCAAATACACCTTCTCCCCGATTTCGATGGTCTCGATCTCCAGTTGGGCGCCCGCCGCCTCCAAAATCTGCAGCGTCGCGCTCATGATCTCAGGGCCGATGCCGTCGCCATACGCAACCGTGATAGGGGTTTTCGTGGGCATAGTGGATGAACCCAGGATATGGGAATGCCCCGCGCTCGTGCAAGCGTGGCGCACTACAATGGAAAGGGCCGATTATGCCGGAACCGGAGATCGCCAGCGCCGTTTCCATCCCGGTCAGGCCGCGCGCGCGGTGGTTTGCGCCCTATGCCTGGGCGGTCGCGGTCTATAACGTCGCGGTCGTGCTGTGGGGCGCGCTGGTGCGCGTCACCGGCTCGGGCGCGGGCTGCGGGAACCACTGGCCGCTGTGCAACGGCACGGTGACGCCGCTCTCGGGCAGCGCCGCGACCGCCATCGAGTTCACCCATCGCCTGATGAGCGGCCTGGATGCCTTCCTTGTCCTGGGGCTCGTGGTTTGGGCCTTCCGGAAGTTTCCGCGTCGGCATCCCGCCCGCCTGGGAGCGGCGCTGGCGGGCGTTTTTCTGATTACGGAAGTGCTCCTCGGCGCGGTCCTGGTGCTGCTTCAGCACGTGGGACGCAATCCCTCGGTGAATCGCGCCTACTCGCTCTCCGGGCACCTGGTCAACACCCTCGCGCTGCTGGCCTCGCTGGCGCTCACCGCGTGGTGGGCCGGCGGGAAGCCGGCCGTGCGCATCGGCGGTCCGCGCGCCTGGATGGCCGCGGTTAGCCTGCTGGCCTTCGCGATCCTGGGGGTGAGCGGCGTGATTGCCGCCCTGGGCGACACGCTGTTCCCGGCCCAGTCGCTGGCCGCGGGCTTCGCCCAGGATCTCGATCCGGCCGCCAGCATTTTCCTGCGATTGCGGATTTTCCATCCGGTCATCGCGGTGGTGGTGGAAGCCTGGCTGGTGATTTTCGCGGTTTCCTCGTTGCTGCGAAGACCCTCTGTAAAGCCTCTGGCCTGGGCAGTGCTTGCCGCCGCGGGCGTGCAACTGATGGCCGGTTTCGTCAACCTTGCGCTTCTGGCGCCCGGCTGGATGCAGATCGTCCACCTGCTGCTGGCGGACACGCTGTGGATCCTGCTGGTATTGCTGTCGGCGTCCGTGCTGGCGGTCTAAAGCCGGCCCGTGGATCCGCCGATAGATCCTTTGTGCGGTGGGTATGGGTTCTGGCGGCCACCCAGCTATGGGCGCAATCTTATTCCTCGATCGAGGAGCGCTGGCGCAATGCGCTCGAGAAACAGCGGACCTCGGTGACCCGGCAGCGCGAGGCGGCGCGCAAACAGGCCGAAAATCTGCGCACGTGGCTGCCCATCGGCGCCGAGCCGAAGGCGCCCGATACCGGTATCGAGCCGCCGGCCTGCGAACCGATGTCCGAATTGGTCCTGGCTCCCATGGTGGATCGCGTCTCGCAGGAGCAGAAGCTCGAGCCCAGCCTCATACACGCGGTCATTCAGCAGGAGTCCGGCTTCCGCCCGTGCGCCGTCTCGGCTAGCGGCGCGCAGGGGCTGATGCAAATCATGCCGGCGACGGCCGGGGAACTCGGTTTGGACGATCCGTTCGATCCCCCGGCGAACATCGCGGCCGGCGCCCGGTACTTACGCCAGCTACTGGACCGCTACCACGGCGATCTGTTCCGCGCCCTGGGAGCCTACAATGCCGGACCCGCCGCTGTGGATGAGGCCTCCGGCATCCCGGAGATTCCCGAAACGCTCGATTACGTGACCTCCATTTTCCAGAAGCTGGAGAGAAAGTAGGTGCTGAAAATCTAACGCCCGCACCGGGGTGGCGGCATGCTGGAAAAGATGGCCCTCGCTCCCTTCGAACTGGTGTTGGCGGTGAACCCTGTAGATATCGACGAACTCGGCCACGTCAACAACGTGACGTATCTGCGGTGGGTGCAGGATGCCGCCGTGGCGCACTGGAAAGCGGCCGCCCCGCCGGCCGATCAGGCATGTCTGTTCTGGGTGGTGCTGCGCCACGAAATCGACTACAAGCAGGCGGCTTATGCCGGCGAGCAGGTCATCGCCAGGACCTGGGTGGGGAACGCCACGCGCCTGCGCTTCGAGCGCCATACCGAGATCCTGCGCGCGGCCGATCGAACCCTGCTCGCCAAAGCCCTGACCGTATGGTGCCCCATCGACGCCCGCACCGGCCGGCCCACCGCTGTCAGCCCGGAAGTCAGGGAGTCCTTCTCGACCCTTGCGGAATCGCGGTCTTGACCGTCCGACCGAGAGCGGCGGCGGTGTAGGGCTTGGGCAGAAAGCCCGAGATGGGCTGATCCGCGAGGAGCTTCAAGCATTCGGCCTCGCTGTAGCCGCTCGACATCACCACCGGGAGATCCGGTTTGATGCGGCGCAGGCGCGCCAGGGTTTCCTGGCCGCTCATCCCAGGCATGCTCAGGTCCAGCACCACCAGGTCGAATCCGCCCGAGTCCGCCGTCAGAGCCTCGACCGCGGCCGCGCCGCTTTCGCTCGGCACTACGGTATAGCCCATGTGCTCCAGGGCGTGGGCGGCCATCTGCCGCACCGAGGATTCATCGTCCACCAACAGCACCCGTCCATGACCCCGCGGGTAGCGGGGTTCGCGGGTGGCCTTCGCGGCCGGTGCGGATATCGCCACGCTGGCTGGAAACAGAATCGCGAACGAGCTGCCCTTTCCGGGTGCGCTTTCAACTCTGAGGGCACCTTTGTGGCCGCGCACGATTCCCGAAACGGCGGCCAGGCCCAAGCCGCGGCCCGTGAACTTGGTGGTGAAAAACGGGTCGAAGATTCTGGCCCTGGTGGCTTCATCCATGCCGCAGCCGGTATCTCTGACGTCCAGGAGAACTTGCGGCCCTTCGCGCGGCTCGGAGTCTCTCCCACTCCCGGCCCAGAGGTTGCCCGGCCGCGCCCAACACGCGCGTGCGCACGGTGATCAGACCGGTCCGGTCGCCGATGGCTTCGGCGGCATTAATCACCAGGTTCATGACCACCTGCTGGATCTGGGCCAGATCGGCCTGAATGGGCGGGAGATCGGGCTGGAGGTCCAGCCGCAAGGTGACAGGGTTGGGCACCGAAGAACGCACCAGAGCCACCACCTCCCGTACCAGGTCGGAAAGGACCACCGGCTCGATCACGAAGCGGCCCTTGCCGGAATAGGCCAGCATTTCGCGGGTCAGGTGTGCGGCGCGCTCGCCGGCCTCGAGAACGTCCTGAAGCAGGCTGCCGGCAGGGTGTCCGGGCGCCAGCAGATCCGCCGCCAGACTGGCATTGCCGATGATCCCCACCAGCAGGTTGTTGAAGTCGTGCGCGATGCCTCCCGCCAGCATCGCCACGCTTTCCATCTTCTGCGCTTCCAGCAGCCGGTTCTCGATACGCTTGCGCTCGGTGACGTCCAGAACCAGCGCCATGGCGGCCGTGACGCGGCCGCCATCGCCGCGCAAGGGCACATATTGCGACCAGAGTTTGCGGCCCCGGTATTCGGTTTCGTAGCTTCCGGCCTGGCCCGATAGCGCGGCGCGGAAGCGCTGCTCCACCAGATCGCGCGCGCCCTCGTCTATGATTTGACGGAGATGGCGCCCCTCGACGGTCTCGCGGCTCATCCCCAGCCGGCCGGCCAGATCGCCCTCCACCACCAGGCAGCGAAGTTGGTCGTCGAACACCAGCACGCCGCCATCCGGGATACTCCGCGCGATGGCCCGGTAGCGCTCCTCGCTTTCGCGCAGCCGCTTCTGCGCCTCGACGCGCTCCATAGCCACGGCGATATGGTGCGTCACGGCCTGCATCAGCGACAAATCGTCATCCGAGAACGCCGGACGATTGGCGGCGCCGAACGAGAGCGTCCCGATGACCTTTCCACCGGCTAGCAAGGGATGGCACGCATAGGCTTGTATGCCGAACGATTTCACGAGGTCGGTTCGCGCGTCCGGCGTGTTCTGGATGTCCTCGGCCACGATGCGGCAGCCATCCCGCGCCACGCACCCGCACACAGCCGTGCCGTACTCGAGCCACTCGATCTCGCGCGCGGCCTCCGGAGGGATTCCCGCGCAGGCGTTGAGGCGCAGGCATCCCCGCCGCTCGTCCACCACGAAATTGAAAAACGCCCGGCAATTCAGCGTCTCCATCACCTTGTGCGCCAGTTCATCCACCAGGCTCTGCGGATCTTCGCTGGCCAGCAGGCGCGCCACCACGTCGGTCAGAAGTTCCTGCCGGGCCCTGGCTTGCGACAGCAGGAGCTTGCGCTCGGTGATGTCCCGAACCACGCTGATGAGCAGGCGCTCGCCGCCCACGTCGGCTCCCAGGGAGCTGACTTCCACCGGGAACTCGCTCCCATCCTTGCGGACATGCGTGGTTTCGAACAGCACCGTAGACGTGTCGGCGCGCTTCATCTGGGCCTCGATCTGGTCCCTGAAAGCGGGCGCGCGCAAGTCGCGAACACTCAGATCGAGTATTTCTTCGCGGCTGTACCCGTAGGTCCGCAGCGCCGGTGCGTTGGCATCCAGGATGCGGCCATCGGCGCGGCGCACGAAGAGGATGACGTCCCGGCTGTGCTCCGCCAGAAGTTCGAAGCGGCGCTGGGCTTCCTGTTCGCCGCGCCAGTCGGAAACGTCGCGGATGGCCAGCAGCACCATCGGCCTGCCGTCCTCTTCGAAGTGGCGGCTGTGAATCGAGACCTGAACGAGGTGGCCGTCCCTGGCGCGGAGCGTGGCGCGGCCGTCGGTCCCATACTGGATCATGTCCGTTGGCGCCAGGCTGCGGATCTCGTCCGCCAGGTAGCCCAGCATGCGGCAGATGGCTGGGTTGGCGTCGCGGAAGCGGCCCGCCGCTATTCCGTCGGCCGTCTCGAGGACCAGCATTCCGTCACTCGAAATATCGAAGGCCGGGCGCCACCCGCCACCCTCCCGCGCCCGGAAGCCCTCCTGCGTGGGGGATGACGCGGCAGTCGCTTGGCGGAACGCGGGCTCTTGCATGCGGATGAACAGGCTGAGTTCTTCGAGCATTCTAGCGCATCGCGGAGGCGCCGGGAGATGGCCAGTGGACGGCCACGAACAGGGAGTGTCCCATTCCCGGTTGGAACGGTACTGGTACCGGCCATGGACCGGCTGGCCCAATTCTCGTGCATAGCGGCGCTATAATCGTCTGTTATTAATTCCCTGTCCGAAGATTTCGGAGGCCTTTCTCCACTTGCCCGAACTGCGTAAGGACCCTGTCACTGGGCGATGGGTTATCATTGCCACCGACCGCGCCAAACGGCCCTCAGACTTTATTCGCCAGCCGGTGGTACCGGTCGGCGGAGGCATCTGCCCGTTCGACTATGGCAACGAGCACAAGACGCCGCCCGAGATTCTGGCCTATCGCGACAGCGGCGGCCGCGACGAACCCGGCTGGCGCGTCCGCGTGGTTCCCAACAAGTTCCCCGTATTGGGAATCGAAGGCGAGCTGAACCGCGAGGGCGACGGCATGTACGACAAGATGAACGGCATCGGCGCGCACGAGGTCGTCATCGAGACCCCCGATCACATGGCCACTCTGTCGGAAATGCCCGAGAAGCGCATCGAAGAGGTTCTGTGGGCCTTCAAGGAGCGGGTCAACGATCTGAAGCGGGACCGCCGCTTCCGCTATATCCTCCTGTTCCGCAACCATGGCGAAGCCGCCGGCGCCTCCCTCGAGCATCCGCATTCCCAGCTCATCGCGCTGCCGGTCATCCCCAAACGCGTGAAGGAAGAAGTGGACGGCGCGAAGCTTTTCTACGACCTGAAAGAGCGCTGCATCTTCTGTGACATCATCCGCCAGGAGACCACCGCGGGCGTGCGAATGGTGACCGAGACGGATCGCTTCACGGTGCTGGAACCCTATGCCCCGCGCTTCCCCTTCGAGACCTGGATCTTGCCCAATCGGCACGAATCGCATTTCGAGGATTCCGACGCCCCCACCCTGCAAAACCTGGCGTGGGTGTTGCGCTCGACCATGCGCAAGATCGACAAGGTGCTCGAGCGGCCGGCATACAACTTCATCTTTCACAGCGCGCCCGTGCAGGACGCCCCCTTGCCCCATTACCACTGGCACCTGGAGATCATCCCCAAGCTCACCAAGGTGGCCGGTTTCGAATGGGGCACCGGCTTCTACATCAACCCGACGCCGCCCGAGGAATCCGCCCGGTTTCTCCGGGAGGCCGGCCTCGGATAGGCGCGCTCGGGCCCGGCGCTTGCCGCTTTGAACTTGCTCCTGCTCAGAGCCAGAGATGGTCCCTGCAGCCGGGATCAGGGATGCGTGGGAGAATGGGGGCTCGGCATGCAGGTGTTGGCAATTATTGGAAGTCCCAGGAAAGGGCACAGCTATAGTGTCGCTCAGCAGATCGAGCGACGGCTGACGCAGAATCCCGACGTGCGGTTCGAGTATCTGTTCCTCAGTCAGCTGAATCTGCAGACCTGCCGTGGCTGCTATGTCTGCCAATCCCGAGGGGAACAATACTGTCCTCTCAAAGACGAGCGGGCGGATTTAGTGCATAAGATGCAACAGGCGGATGGCGTGATCTTCGTGTCTCCGGCTTACACAGGCAACGTTACCGGGCTGATGAAGAACATGATGGATCGAATCGCCTATACTGCGCACCGGCCTGCCTTTCTGGGAAAGCCCGCGATGCTGGTGGCGACCGCCAGTTCCTGGACCGGGGATACGCTCAGGGCCCTTGCTTGGTTTGGATGTACCGGGTTTGAGATCGTTTCCAGGCTCGGACTACCGGTATGGCCTTCGCCTCGTCGTGGCTGGCACGGTGGGAAAGCCGTCGACCGGAAACTCGCGAAAGCGGTCAGGCGCTTTGAGAACGCCTTGTCCCGTCGCCCTGCTTCACTGTCGCTCAGGAATGTGCTTCAACTTTATGTCATGAAGGCCACGCCCGCGACTGATCCGAGGTTCTTCCAGGCGGATTATGAGTATTACCAGGCGCTCGATCAGCTCAATCTCTCTGTGAGCGGCTGGAAGAAACTGCTTGGAAGGTTGGTTTATCGGATTGCATTCGCATGGATGGATCGCCGTTTAGCGCATATCAAGGAAGGGACTTAAGTCCTAGCGGCCGGAGGAATTGGCAATCGAGGATACCGACACCTTTCGGATACGTTTCGAGCCTTCCCACGACATCTTCTTGAGCGGCGTCAACCCGATCCCGCTGTTCATGGAACCGGCCGCGATGGGCCATTTCAGCCTGATTGCGCACCTCGGCCGCATTCCCCCACTGGGCGATTTCAATCCCGAGGAATGCTACACCTACTGGGACGCCGTGCTCACCACCGGCGCGGGAGAAAATGCCATCCGCGACGTCTTCATTTTTGTGGAAGACCGCGCCCGCGTGACCGTGCAGAGAATCGGCTCGCCTCCCGAAGGCACGCGTCTCCGGGTCGGCGAGCTCCTGGTGGATCGCGGCGATGTGACACCCGCGGAGGTGGAGAAGCACCTGGTTGGCCACCCTCGAGCTGGAGAGCTGCTGGTTGAAGCCGGCGTGGTGTCCGCCGACAAGGTCGAGGCGGTTGTGCTCGAACAACGGCACCTCGACGAGGTTCGAGAGAAGCGGCGCCGGGCGGAGGCGGCCGCCACCCTGCGCGTTCCAGCGGCCAAGGTGGATGGGCTGGTCGATGTGGTGGGCGAGCTGGTGACCGTGCAGGCGCTCGGCGAGCGGGAGATCGATGCGCTGATTCTGGCCCCCGGCTTCTCGACGGCCCAACGAGTGACGGAGGTCTCCGGCCGCGGGGTCGGCATGGACGTAGTCCAGCGCAGCCTGGATTCACTGCGGGGAACCCTTTCGGTCGAGAGTACGCCCGGCCATGGCACCGAGGTATCCCTGAAGATTCCGCTCACCTTAGCGATCATCGACGGGTTGCTGATCGAGGCTGGCGGCAGCTTCTTTGTCATGCCGCTGGCCAACATCTCCGAATGCATCGAGCTGGAGCGGGGCGGCGCGGAGCGGCGCGGCCGCGAGTCGCTGGCGAGCGTGCGGGGCGAGCTGGTGCCCTACGTGGTTCTGCGCGAACGTTTCGCCATACCAGGCGACCCGCCCGCCATCGAACAGGTGATCGTGGCGGAAACGCCTGCCGGGAAGTTCGGCTTCGTGGTGGACCGCGTCATCGGAGATTACCACACCGTCATCAAGAAGCTCGGCCATTTGTACGGGCACATCGACGAGGCTTCGGGGGCCACCATCCTGGGAGATGGCCGCGTGGCCTTGATCCTGGATGCCGATAAACTGGCCGCGGCGGTAATTCGCGATGGCCGCCCGGCGGGCGGAGCGCTGCGAGCGTCGTCGGCGGCCTAGCTTCCGCCACCCAGAACGTTGGAAATGAAGGCGCGCTCGATGGGCCAAAACCCGTACACTCGCAGCCCGTCGCTGCGGAAAGTCCCGGAAGTCAGGACGCCGCTGAAATCCGCGGGGTTGGGCTTCTGGTGCTCGCGCTCGATGGCCTCCCGCAGCGTGCCGGTGGCGCTGGTGAGAGCGGCGGCGGCCGCGGTGGCATCCTGTTCGCTGCCGCAGCGAACGTCCAGCCGCGCCGCCAGACGCTGGCCCTCGGGCGCCACTGTCAGGATGACGCTCTGAGCCGCTTCAATGCCGCGGGCGAACATGCGCGTGCCGCCGGGCAGATCGTCCCGGGCTTTCAGCACGGAAGGCGGGATGGAAAGCCACACCGCCGCTCGCGGCACGTCCGGCAACGGGGGCCCCACGCTTTGCAGGCGCAGCGCGGCCGAGCTATCCGGGCTTACGGCCATGGCCATGAGATTGGTTTGGAGCGGGAAGAACGAAATATGGCGCTCCGCAGAGCTGCCATCCATCTGGCAGAAAGAGTTGTAGCAATGGCCCTCCTGGCTTTCGACGTACGCGCGCAGGCTGCGCCAGTCGAAGCGGCCCTTCAGCAACAGGTACCTGCCGCTGGTCGCGAAGGCCACCAGGGCGCTGTCCAGGTCCTGGCGATAATCGAAATCGGTTTTCCGCACAAAAGCCTGGTAGTCGGGCTCCTCGGCTAGCTTGGAGCCGTCCAGAAGCTGCAGCACGCCGGCCTGCCGCAACGCGGCGAAATCCACGTACAATACCAGGGCGTTCTCATCAATGGGGATGCGCCGCATGAGCGCGCCCGCCGTGAGATTGCGCGAGCGGTACAGCGCCACGCCCCAAACGGCCAGACCGCACAGGCCGGCCACCGCGAAGATCAGCAGCCAGGCGCTTGGTTTGTACCTCACGAGAGCAGTATCACACAGCCGGAGGCGCTCATGCGACCGCTTGGTCCGCCGCGCGGGCCTCGCGCCACAACTGCATGTAGGGCTTCAGGTTGCGCATCAGCTCGCCGAAATCGGCGAGGGTCAGCGATTGCGCTCCGTCGCTGACGGCTTTTTCGGGGCACGGGTGGACTTCCACGATCGAGCCCGTCGGCGCCCGCCGCCACGGCCGCGCGTGAGAGCGCCGGCACCAGGCTGCGCTTGCCCGCGGCGTGGCTCGGATCCACGATCACGGGCAGGTGCGTAAGTTCGTTGAGCACCGGCACCGCGCCGATATCGCAGGTGTTGCGGGTGGCCGTCTCGAAAGTGCGGATACCCCGCTCGCACAGGATCACCTGGGGATTGCCGTGGGCCACCACGTATTCGGCCGACATCAGCAGTTCGCGAATGGTGGAGCTCATGCCGCGCTTAAGCAGCACCGGCCGGCCGCAGGCGCCCAGTGATTTCAACAGCGCGAAATTCTGCATGTTGCGCGCGCCCACTTGTACGCAATCGGCGTATTCGGCCACCAGTTCCACGTCCCTGTCGCTCATCACCTCTGTGACGATGGCCAAGCCGGTGGCTTCCCTCGCCTTACGCAGCAGCCGCAGCCCCTCGAGTTCGAGCCCCTGAAAATCGTATGGCGACGTGCGCGGTTTGAAGGCCCCGCCACGCAGCAGGCGGGCGCCGGCGGCCGCCACGCCCTCGGCCGTCTCCATGATCTGCTTTTCGCTCTCCACCGAGCAGGGACCGGCGATCACCACAAACTCATCGGCCCCCACATCCAGCCCGTTCACCGGCACCGGCGAGTGCTCCTTCTTGAATTCGCGGCTGACGAACTTGTAGGGCGCCGTAATGCGGACGGCGCTCTCGACTCCCGGGGTCGCCTCCAGGGACTCCAGACAAGCGGTCACATCGCCCAGCCCCACCACCCCGATCACCACCCGCTCTTCACCCTCGATGGAGTGGACCTTGTAGCCGAATTCGCGAATTCGGTCGCACACGTGTTCGATCTGCTCGCGGGTGGCGTGCGGCCTCATGGAAATGATCATTTCGTTACCCCCCAAAAATAAAAAACCCACTCTTGAGAGTGGGCCGGTTCGACTGCGTTTTGGGATGCCGTTTAAACCAACGCCACTCTACCGGATCTGGCAGTAATACCAGAACCGGAAGCTAAACGAGCTGGCGTAGGACCACGACATCGAACTTTCAGTATACACCGATCTTAGGTGTACCGAGTCAGCCGGTTCAGGGTACCGCTACTTCGACCGGCTCCGAGCGCGCGCTCTCGTTTCCGGCCTGATCGACGGCGCTGACGGCGTAGCGGTAGGTTTTGCCGTGCTCGATGGCGTGATCCGAGTAGGTGGGAATCTGGGATCCTTCGGCGATTTTGGTGAACGCGCCGGAACCCTCGGCACGGTAGATGCGATAAGCGGCCAGGTCGGGATCCGTGTTACGATCCCACGCCAGCTCGATGGAATTGGGCGAGGCGGCGCCTCGCAGGCCCACCGGCATGGCCGGCGGAAACGTATCCAGGGGGGTGATCGTAACCGGCGCGGTGAGTTCGCTCTCGGCCTCGTTTCCGTTTCCGATATTCACCAGCGCCTGCAGTTCGTAGGAGTAGGTTTTGGCGAACTCGCTCAGGGGGTCCACCCAATCGTGCCCCGTTACAGTCGCGACCGGATCGAATTTCTCGCCGTTCGGATCGCGCCGCAGGATGCGGAAGCGGCTGCCAGGGCCAACCCATTCGAGGCGCACGCCTCCGGCGGTGGCCTCCGCGCGCAAAGCGGAGGGAACTTGCGGGGGCGCCACCACTGGCAGGACAACGGTGTTCGACCATCCGGATTCCTTGCCGTTGGCGCCGATGGCGCGCACCGCGATGACCACTTCTTTGCCGGTCCATTCGGGCGACGGGATCTCGTAGCGCACGTTTCCGTTGACGGCCGGAACGGAAGGCTCGGGCCGGGCTGCGGCGGACCACTCCGCCATGTTGAATGGCGTGGCCGCCGGGCCGATGCGCAGATCGAAGGTCAGCGGCTTCTTGATGGCCACGCCCTCGGTAGTCAGCGCCGGCGGAGTGAACTGCGCGATGATGCGGGCATCCCGCTGGATGGCCGCGAGATTCGTAATATGGCCGGGCACGTTGGCTAGCGGCGGAAGCGGGGGGCCAAGATAGGCGCAGCCAGATGTTATCAGGGCAGCCGCGGCGAGCGCGGGATAAGCGCGGTTCATGAGTGGGATGCGGCGCGGACCGTGCGTCCACGCCGCAAGAACCAGTGTAACCGCAAGCTTACTGCAGGAACAGCGAGCTTCCCGCCGAGCAGTAGGGCTGCCCGGCCACAGTGGCGCACAGAATCAAGGTCGTGTTACCGGGCGTGAGGCCGGCGGGAACTGCAACGTTGACCTGCTGGACGCCGTTCAGCGTGGGAGCGGGGCCGGCGTATAACGGAACCAGGTTCGTTTGCCCGCCGATTTGCGCCGAGACAGTAGCGCCATTGGGAATGCCGGTGGCGAAGATCTGCAGGACGCTGCCGGCAGCCGCCTCATGATTGGCGGAATTCGGCGAGTTGTCCTGGTTCAGTATGCCGCCGTTGAATATGGAGGGCCAAGCCGGCGACAGCGGCACGGTTTGAGGCGCGCTGCTGGTTCCATCCACGGTCACCACCAGCGATGCCGACGTCTTCGCGCCGAGGCTTGCGGGCACCTGCAGGTTGATTTGGGTGGCGCTCGTGTAGAGGAGCAGCGCCGGGGTTGCGTCGAACGTCACGACGACGTTCTGGCCCGCCAGGTTCGACCCCATCACGGTGCCCAGCGAACCGGGCACCAGCGGCGTGGCGGTCAGAGTCGCGGCGTTGAGCACGCTCGTCACCGTCACGCCAGGTTGGGCCGGCGCGACGGGTTGCGTGGGCGGCGTGGGCGTTACCTGAACCATCAAGGTCACGGGGATACTCACGCTGCCGGCCAGGGGACCGGCATCGATGACGACAGTGGCTGTGTAGGTCCCGGCCGCCAGGTTCACGCTCGTGTTGACGCCGGCGCGCACGCTGCCGGGGGCGTTATAGAGGTTCAGCCAGCCCGATCCCGTCTGGTACACGACGCTGTCGGTCCAGTTCAAGATGCCGCCGCCGGTGTTCTGGATCGGAATGTAGGCGAGATTCCCGGTTTCGGTGCCGTTCACTTCGGTGAGCTGAATCGGCGTGTTGTCAACCGAAAGGTGGGGGAAATAACTCGCCTGGCAATCGCCCAGCAGGGCGCAATCGGATGCGGGCGTCACGGCGGCGAATCGCTGAATGGGCGCGGTTGGGGAAGCGGTGTAGACCGAGGAAACGGGAGCGGGAGCGATGCTCTCCTGCGCCACTGAAGCGGCGGTCACCTGGGGTATGCCGAAGAAGGTGGGGAACTGCGCGCTCTCGCGGACAATCGAGCCGGAATCCACTACTTCGTAGACGGCGTAACCCGAACCGCTGGTGAGCGGCACCGGGCTGACCGAATTGAGCGTTACCGGGTTGGAGCCGGTGGGCGTGGGGAAGGGCGTTCCACCCGTGCCGGTGGAATCCGCGCCCGTGACGCGCGCCAGCAGCAGCGTGCCGCTGCCGGGCACGTATTGGCCGGCGGCCTGCGGTACCCCCAAGTCTCCACCAGCAGTGGGAGCCAGGGCGTCGGAGCCGGCCACCAGATCGGGCAGGTAGAGGCTGGCGTTAGCTGGAAAACCGGAGTAGTTGATCAGAAAGCGGGTGCCGTTGTCCTGGCCCGCGGCACGGGGCAGAAAAGCACCGCCAAAACTTTCGGTGATCCGCGTGGAGGCAAACGCGGTTTGGGCCGCGAAGAGGCTGGCCATGTTCGCCGTGGAGGGTAGCGCTGAGCCGGTGCAAGTAATGCCCGTGTCGTCCAGCGTGGCGTAAAACGCGGTTTGCGCCGTGGCCACGGTGACCTGCGATCTCGGGAGAGGCAGGGAAGTCGAGATGGTGGCCGCGAGCGGCTGCGGCGCCGTCGCGCCGAGCTGGTTGGCGTCGAGCAACACGTTGGAGATCTGCAAGCTGAAGGTGCCGCTGGCGGGCACCGTGAGACTGACGCCGTTGAAGGTGATGCCGGATCCGGCTACCTGGCCGGCCACCGCCAACGGCGTGAAACCCGTGCCGTAATCGACCGAGACTACGGCATCGTGGGTGAGGTTCGTGTTGTCCACCCGGTTGGTGACGCTCACCGGGAAGTAGAGAGCCAGATTGTCCGAAATCGCCGTTCCGGGAACAAAGCCTGAACAGGCGAGCAGGATGTCGCTGGCGCGTTCAGTAAGACCTTCGGCCCGCACTATGGGCGGTCCGGAGGAGGTGGTGCACTGTCGCGGTGCCGCCGTTTGGGAATAAGCTAAGCAGAATGTAGAAGTTATGAGCGTGAAAAAGGCTCGTCCCCATTTACCAATCGGAGTAAGGGGTTCCATCGAGCCCCATTTTATCCGAACCGCTCTTCACATCAAAGATCCCCGGATCTGTTTGGCTGACGCTCTGGCTGGCTTCCTCCATGATCGTCTTCCAGGTTTCATTGGAACCGGTCATCGGATCCACGGGGATGGCACGCAAGTACCCTTCGCTCACCAGGTCCTGGAGGCTCTGCGGCGCCTTCTGCTTGTCGTAGGTGTAATTGTCGATGACCGTTCGCAAGGTGAACAGGTTGTTCTTGAGCACGCTCTCCTTGGTGCGCAGGATGGAGCGCGAGTAGATCGGGATGGCCATCGAGATGAGAATCACGATGATGGTGACCACCACCATCAGCTCGACGAACGTGAAACCCCGGCGCCGCGCGGCCCTACCAGGTGGAATAAGCTGTGCCATCGGGCGCTTTCTCCTGCGTCTTGCTGTAGACGTCGAACACGTCCTGGCCGCCCCAACTTTGCGAATCGGGGTCATCCTGGTCGCTGCGCAGGCCCCACTCCTTGGAGTTGGTGAACGGATCGCGCGGAATGCTGCGCAGGAGGCGGAGCTTCTTGCCATCGGCGGACTGGGCCAGCTTGACGCCTTCCACCAGGATGTCGAGCGACTCGGGATAGCAGTTCGTTCCGGCTTTGGGCGGTCCGAAATAACCTGCGTAGCAGTTGTCCTGATACTTGTCGATGGCATTGCGCATCTCGCGCAGGGCGGCGCGCAGGTCGCGCTCGCGTTCGGCGCGCAGCTTGGCGCGCGCCAGTGGCACGGCCATGCTGGTCAGAATCAGCATGATCGTGAACGCCACGACCAGTTCCACCAGGGTCAAGCCTCTCTCGCCGCGCCGCTTCATACCGCCTACTTCACATTGACGACCAGCCGTGGGCTGGCCGTTGCCACCGCCTGCCCCTGCGAGTCGCGGACCGTGAGATTGGGAACCGTTACGGCCGAGCTGCCGCGCCCGATCACCTGAAAAGTGAGCATGACGAGCGTGCCCGATCCGCTGATGCCGGGCGATCCGGGAGGCCGGCTGAGCTGCACGACGGCCGATCCGGTATCGTTCTGGATGTTCTTGGTGAAGATCGGGGGCCGGGCGGCGCGCGATAAAAAGTCGCCGGGAGCCACGTCGTTGAGGCGCAGAATCTTGGGATCGAACTGGATCTCGAGGGGCGCGGAAGCCACATCCGCGCCGTCCTGTATGTTCAACGCAACATTGAAAACGGCCGACACGGTGGTATCGATCTGCGGCTGGCTGAAGACTACGCGCGCTCTAGGGATGCCTGCCGGCGGCGGTCCCGGCGCCGTTGCCGGCGGCGCTGTTGCCGGGGGCGCTGTTGCCGGAGGCGCTGTTGCCGGAGGAGCAGTCGCCGGAGGCGCGGGGGCGCCCGCCGGCAGCGGTCCCGGCGGAACCGCGGCCGGCGCGGGGACTCTCGGTGCAGCCATGGCGGCCGCCGGTGGCGCGGCGGGCGTGCCCGCAGGAGCCGAAGCCGACGGCGCGGTCTGCTCTTCCTGAGCCGGCGCATAGTTGAGGTGAACGGTGGTGGTGTTGCCTACGGCAATGCCTTTCAGATCCGCAGGGGAGATGTCCTGCCGCCGGATGATGTGCGGGATCAGCGCGATCATGAGCTCGTCGCGGTCCCGCTCGATGCTATTGCCCTTAAACAGGTTGCCCAGGAGCGGGATGTTGGCCAGCCCTGGGATTCCGGTAACCGTCTTGGTGTCCTGCGTGTTGATGAGGCCGCCCAGGAGGCCCACTTCGCCTTCATGCATGCGGATATCGTGAGTGATCTTGCGCTGGCCGATGATCGGTTGATTGATGCCGCCCAGGTTGACGGTGCCGTCCACGGATGAAATCTCGATATCGACGTGCATGGAAACGTCGCCATTGTCGTGAACGTGGGGCGTTATGTCCACGTTCACGCCGACATCGATATAGGTAAATTGCGTGTTGACGAGCGGGTTAATGCCGACGCCGCCGATACCGGGCTGAAAGCTGCCGGTCGCGGTGGGCTCGCGGTCGCCGATCTTGAGGGTGGCCTTGACGTTATCGACCGAGCGCACCTGCGGAGACTGCAATACTTTGGAGCGCGCGTCGCTCATGGCCGCTTGCAGCAGCGCGCCGGGCAGCGTGGTGGAGAAATCCGCGCTGGCCAGGTGGCCCAAATTCGATAGCGGAATCGCGGTGCCCGTCGTGGCGCTGGTCGTGCCTGTGGTGGTGCCCGTGGTCGTGCCGGTGGTGGTTGTGGTGCCGGTGGTGCTGGTCGAGGTGCTCGAGCTGGAACTGTTCTGCACTTGTATGCTGCTGCGCGGGGTGAACGAGACCGGCAGATTCAGACCGGTGGAAGCGATGGCCGCGGTGATCTGGCGGCTGAACTGGGAGCTGGCTTCGATCACCAGGATATCCACCACCACCTCGGCTCTGGGCTTGTCGAGATCGCGGATGATCTTCTCGGCCAAGGCCACGCGATCGGCCTCCGCGCGCACCAGGATGGCGTTCTGGGAATTGTAGGGGAACACGCGCTGGAGGTCGGCGATGCCGCGCACCGCGTTAACGATTTCCTGGAGTTCCTGCGGCGTGCTCACATTGTTGAGATAGAAAACCTTGGCGACCTGCTCTTCGTAATCGCGGCGCTTGTTGGGGTTGTCGTTGGTGATGAAGATGGTGTTCGGCGAAAGCGGCTTCCAGAAAGATTTGGTCAGGATGGCCCCATAATCGAGCGCCTGCTGGATGGTGGAGTCGTCGAAATCGATGCTGAAGCTGTCGCGCGCGGGCGCCTGATATTCCGGATCCCAGATCACGTTGATCCCCGCCACCTTCCCCAGCGTGTCGAAGATGACCTTGGCCTTCTGGCCGTTCATTTTAAGATCGATCTTCTGCGGGTTGAGCGGGCGGAGCTCCGGAACCGGCAGCATCCGTTCGATCTTCTTCTCTTCCTGCTCCTTCATCTCCTCGACCGGCGTGAGCGCGCGTTCCTCGGGCGGCGCCTCATGGCCGGTGGCCTCGACTCTCTTGCGCTCGCGCTGGATCATTTCCTGGGTGCGGACAAGTTCCTGCTGCGCGGCGGATGACCCCGGATTCAGCCCGTAAGCCTTCTGGAACTCGAGCAGCGCGTCGCCGAGCTGGCCCAGGCCGCGCGCTTTGAGTCCGCGGTCGATGTGGATCTGGGCAGCCTGGAAGCGGGCCTTCTCGGCGGCCATCTGGTAGGCCACGTCGGCGGGATCCTCGGAAAGGGCCCGCTCGTAATCCGCCAGGGCTTCATCCCACTCTTTCTTTTCCTCGTGTATCCGCCCCTGGGCCAGATAGCTGTCGCCCTTCTTGGTGCGGGCTTGCAGGGGGGCCACCGACCCAAGCAGCGCGGCGGCCAACAGGACAGCGGTTAACTGATTGAAGAAACGCATGTTTCCGTACTTTCGGGCCTCCCGGGAGGGGTTGTGATAAGATGAAGGCGGTCTCGGATCATCTAAAGTCATTGACGCCGTTAGGTTTCCGAGCGTTGAGGTCAATTTGGCCGAGAAGCACTCCCCTTTCAAGATCCTGAGCGACAACCGCCAGGCCGGCCACAACTACTTCCTCCTGGATCGGTTCGAAGCCGGAATGGTGCTCGTGGGGACCGAGGTGAAGGCGGCCAAAGACGGCAAGATGCAGCTCAAGGACGCCTACGCGGCGGTGATCGGCAACGAAGCCTGGCTGGTCAACGCGCATATCAGCCAGTACTCGCACGGAAACCGCGAGAACCACGTGCCGGTGCACAATCGCAAGCTTCTGCTGCACCGGCGCGAGATCGACAAGCTTCTGGGCCAGACCCGTGAAAAGGGGCTGGCCGTTATCCCCACCAAGGTTTACCTGAAGAACGGGCGCATCAAGTGCGAGCTGGCGCTGGCCAAAGGCAAGAAACTGCACGACAAACGCGAGGCCGAACGCGCCCGCACGGCCGAAGCCGAGGCAAGGGCCGAGATGCGGAGAAGGGCGTAAATAGGCTCGGGCGCGTAGCCTTTGGCTACAAATCCTCCGGGCGCAAGCCGGTGTGCTCGGAAATCTCCTTCAGCATGACCGGCCCCAATTCCTCTTTATCGTGGAAAGCAAAACGATATTGCGGCCAACCTTCCCGCCGTAGCGTCCGATGAGAACCGGATGTGCGGACTATGTGCCACCCGATACGCTGAAGCGCCGCAAGCACCCGCCGCGCCCTAGTCGCGGGCCATTCGCTCATGCGGCGATACAGAACTGCAAGGTATCGGCGGCGGGTTTCATCTCCCCGTGCTCGATCTCTTCGGCAATCACCCGCAGCGCGAGGGCCTTGGCCTTTAGGGCCGCATCCTCGGGACTTGAGCCGTACACTGTAACACCGGGAAGCTCGGGGATGTCCCCAATCCAGCGGCCGTCGTTCTCAAGAAGCAGCCGGATCGTGAGTCGCATATGCTTCATGCTACCAGGAATGCGAAAAGGAAGGATCGCGGATGGCCCCTTCAGTAGACCGGTGTGCCCGAGGTTAGGGCAGGCTGGCGGATCTCCAGGCATCCTCGGCCCGTGGGAAGCATTTTGCCGGGGTTGAGGCGGTCAGTGGGATCGAACAGCAGTTTCAGCTTGCGCATCATGTCGAGCGTCTCGGGTGAGAATAACTTGCCCATCAGCTGGTCCTTCTCCATGCCCACGCCGTGCTCTCCGGTGATGGAGCCGCCCACCGCGATGCAGTATTCGAGGATCTCCGTGCCGGCCGCGTGGGCCTTCTCGAAATCGCCGGGCTTGCGCGGATCGAAGAGAATCAGCGGGTGCATGTTGCCGTCGCCGGCATGGAAGATGTTGCTGATGGTCATGCCGTAGCGGGCGGCCACCTCTCCGATCAAGCGCAGCGTGGGGGCGATCTTGGTGCGCGGCACCACGCCATCCTGGACGTAATACGTGGGGCTGACGCGGCCCACCGCTCCGAAGGCGTTCTTGCGGCCCTTCCAGAGCAGGTCGCGCTCCTCGGCGGTGCGCGCTACCCGGAACTCGCGCACGCCGCACACCTGGCAGGCCTGGCGGACCAGTTCCACCTGCTGTTCGACGGCTTCGCGCAACCCTTCGAGCTCGATCAGCAGCACCGCGCCGGCATCCATAGGATAGCCGGCATGGGTGGCTTCTTCGACCATGCGCAGCATGACGCCATCGAGCATCTCGACGGCCACCGGCGTAATGGCGCGCGCAGTGATTTCGGCGACCGTGCGGCCGGCATCCTCGTTGGATTCGTAAATGGCCAGGCAGGTCTTGACGTACTCGACTTTGCGCATGAGGCGAATGACGATGCGGGTGACCAGAGCCATGGTGCCTTCCGAGCCGGTCAGCAGGCCGGTGAGGTCGTAGCCCGGGAGGTCCGGCTCCTTGCCCCCGGTTTCCACCACGCTGCCATCGGGGAGCACCAGTTCGAGGCCCAGCACGTGGTTGGTGGTGACGCCGTAGGCCAGGGTGTGCGGGCCGCCGGCATTCTCGGCCACGTTGCCGCCGATGGTGCAAGCTTTCTGGCTGGAGGGATCGGGCGCGTAATAGTACCCTTGGCTCTCGACCGCCTGGGTGATATCGAAGTTGACGACTCCGGGCTCCACCACCGCGCGCTCGTCGTCGAGGTCTGTTTCGAGGATGTGGTTCATGCGCGCGAAGGCCACCAGGACGCCGCCCTCCCGGGGGATGGCTCCGCCCGAGAGTCCCGTGCCGGCGCCACGGCCCACGAATGGCACATCGAATTCACGAACGATGCGCACGATTTCGGCCACTTGCCGTCGATCGCGCGGGAAAACCACCAGGTCGGGGAGATGCTTCGCCACGCCGCCGTCGTATTCATAGAGAGCCAGATCCTCGGGACGGTCGAGGTAGCCACGCGGGCCCATGAGGTCCGCCAGACGCCGCACGCAACCGGGGGGCAGCATGAATCCAGTCTAACCCGCGGCGGCGGGCGTGGCGCGCTACTTCTTGGGACCCGGCTTGCGCACCTGCTCGAAGTACTGCTCGACGTAAGATTCCAGGGCCACCGGCACCTCGTCGCGGCCGATCTCCGCTCCGCCCTCGGTGTGCTCGGCACGGCGCTGCGCGTACGGCGTTTGTAATTGCTGGGTGGTGGATTGCGCTTCGACGGTGGCTTCGCCGGTCAGATTCGCGGAGCGTTTTCCCAGGATCTCGCTGATTTTGCCCATGGCGGCGAGTTGTTCAGCGAGCTTGACATCCTTGGCGCCATCCTGGCTGCCGACACCGCTGCCGGGCTGCTGACCGGCCCGGTTGGAATCGCTCTTGCCGTCGCCGTTCGCCTGGCCGCTCCGGGCCGTCACATCATTATCCTGGCCGGTCTGGCCGGCTTGCGGATCGCCTTCCTGCGCGCCGGGCTGTTTCTCGCCACCGTTGGCGGCCATCTTTTGGTTCCCGCTCGATTTCCCGGGCGGCATCCGGCTGCTCTGCGCGTTCAAACCCTGCTGGGCGGCGCGCGGCGCCGGCTGCGTGCTCATACGGGAGAGCAGGTTCTTCATGGCGTCCTGAAGTTTTGACAGGAGGTTGGAAGACTGGTTACCGGAAGGCTCCTGCTCAGTCTTGCTCGTCTGGGCGGATTGGCCCTTTTCCTGGGAAGGGGGAGCAGCGCCATTCTCCCGGCCGCTCTCGGGCGGCTGGTTGTCGAGCTCGGCATTCCGGTCGCTGTCGCCGGCTTCCTCTTGCGGGGATGGCTTCTTCGCGGAGTTCTTCGAGCCAGCGTCGGGGCTGCGCTCTGCGTCGGAACGTTCCGACATCTGGTTTCTCGGCTGCGGCGGGTTATCGGCTTTGCCGGCGCGCGGATCGCTCCGATCCAACTCCCGATCGGCGTAGTTCGGTTCGCGGTTTCGTTCGGGTGTCCGGCCTGCTTCACGGGCTTCCTCCGCGCGCTCCGGCGGCCCGAACTTCTGGAGCAGCATCCGCGCCAGCGGCGGTTTGAGATCCAACTGGCGGCTGAGGCCGTAGCGCAGCGCGAACAGGCTGGAAGCCACCAGCACGAGCACGGCGAGCGCATAGACGGCGCGCGGGACGACAAAGGGTATAGCCGCGCGCGCATCCACCGTGGCGGCCAGGCGCTCGGCGTCCTCGAGTTGGCTGGCGCGGACTGCGGGATCGGGGCGAAGGCGCGTTTCGCCGCGGCCACAGAAGAAGGTTGCCGTAGACAGCGTATCGGCCAGCGCCAGGCGGCGATCGAGGATCCGCGCCACCGTGTAATCGGCGGGCACACGCCTCCACAGCCGGTACAGGCCAACTCCCAACGCGGCCGAAGGTATGGTGAAAAGCCAGCGCCAGTCGAGAATCTGGGTGCCCATCAGGAGAAGCAGGATGAACGCCAGAAGCGCGGCGCTGAACGCAATGGCCCCTTGTGAGAACAGCTCGTTATAGACAATGCGGCGCCGGGCGCGGCGGATCAGCGATATCACGTCTTTCCCTCGTGCGGGACCGCACAAACGACCGGGTCTGACAGCGGGCACCCAATTAGTTCCAATCCTACCATTTCCCGAGAAATCAAGTTCACTCATTACGAAACCGCCGTAAGATCTTGCAACTCTGGCACCGAATCCGGGGTGAGTCCGCTAGAATAGTATTGCGTTCCCCCCTGGAAGGGTTCCAACTTTTGAAAGACTCTCTAAAGGTTTTGATAGTAGACGACGAAGCGAGCCAGCGGAGCGGCCTGGCGGCTATGCTGGAGGCTTGGGACATGATCCCGGAGACGGCGGCCGAAGGTAACGAAGCGCTCGCCAAGCTGTCCGCCTTTCCCGCCGACGTGGTGCTGACGGACTTGAACATGCCCGGCCTCGATGGCTTTGGCTTCCTGCAGCGGCTGCGCGATTCCGGCGACATGCCGCCCACGATCGTCCTGACGGCCTTCGGCAACATCGAGACCGCAGTGAAGACGGTTCACGAGTTGGGCGCCTACTGGTTTCTCGAAAAGCCCATACAGCCGGCCAGTCTCGAGGTGCTGATCCGCCGCGCGGGCAGCCACGCCGGGCTGCGCGCCGAGAAGCGGGCGCTGGAGCGCCAATTGGTTTACAAAGGCAGCCTGGGCGAGTTGGTGGGAACCTCTCCCAAGATGCAAGAGATATTCGCATTTCTGCAGCAGGCCGGTCCGAGCAAGGCTTGCGTGCTCATCACCGGCGAGAGCGGGACGGGCAAGGAACTGGTGGCGCGGACGGTACACGCGCTGAGTCCCCGGCGGCAGGGTCCGTTTGTGGCGATCAACTGCGCGGCGCTTCCCGAGACGCTGATCGAGAGCGAACTCTTCGGGCATGAGAAAGGTTCCTTCACGGGGGCCTCCGAACGCCGCGCGGGATGCTTCGAGATCGCGCAGCACGGCACGCTCCTGCTGGATGAGATCGGCGAGATGCCCATGCAGACGCAGGCCAAGCTGCTGCGCATTCTGGAGGATTCCAAGGTGCGGCGCCTGGGCGGGAGGGCCGAGTTCGAGGTGGACGTGCGCGTGGTGGCGGCCACCAACAAAGTGCCGGAGGAGGCCGTGCGCAGCGGGCACCTGCGCGAGGACCTCTATTACCGTCTGAACGTGTTTCACGTGCACCTACCGCCGCTGCGCGAACGCAAGGACGATATCAAGGCGATCGCCGAGGCGCTGATGGGCGACTTGAATCGCAAGCACGATTGCCGGGTTTCCTACATCGCCCCCGAGGTGATCGAGGCGCTGGGACGGCACAACTGGCCGGGCAACGTTCGCGAGCTGCGCAACGTGCTGGAGCGGGCCGTGATTCTGGCCGGCGAGGGAACCATCGAAATGCGTCATCTACCAGCCTTCCTGCAGAGCCGGGAAGCGGCCCAGCCGGCGGCCAGCGCGGGCGCTCCCGCGGCGGCGTGGCCTGAACCGGCCGCCGCGGCGCCGCCGCCGGCCGCTCCGGCAGATCCCGATACCGTTCGCTTTCAGATTGGCACCACCGTGGAGGAAGCCGAGAAGGGTCTGATTCTGCGCACGCTGGAGCACACGCGCAACAACAAAACGCGCGCGGCTGAGATCCTGGGGATCAGCCTGAAGACGCTGCACAACAAGCTCAAGGAATACGGAGCGAAGGAATTCGGCGTAGGGGTATGATTCGCGGCCGATCCCCGGACGGGTCGGCCGCGCTGGCCGGCTTCGGGAATTGACTTGCCGGCCGGGAACGCGCTATTTTGCACATATAGCCCACTCGACGGCGCGGTAGCCAAGTGGTAAGGCCAAGGTCTGCAAAACCTTTATTCGTCGGTTCGATTCCGACCCGCGCCTCCAACAAAGGTATTGATTCCACGTTCACGGCACCTTCCTTGAGACTACTCGACCTCACGGCCATGCGGAGCGTGGGTCAACTGGCATGGCGCGGCGAGGCGGCCAAGCGCTGGCCGGGCATCTTCCGCAAAGAGCGCCACGTCTCCCGCTCCAGGAAACTGCCCCTGACGTTGCTCTCCATTTCCTGAAACAGCGCCCACGGCGCCGTGAACGACAGGACGTGTTCGCCGAGGGTCGGCCGAACGTTCTTGCGGGCGGATATATCGGTCAGGCCAATCAAGCCGCGCGGGCGGTCCCGCTCCAATTCACGGTAGGCATAGATGCCCATCACCTGGCATCCCGCAGCCCACGGAACGATGACGTTTTCGGCATCAGGGCGGGCGTAGTTGGCAAGGATGACCAGCGCCGAGAGGCGGTCGGGATCCACGAAGAAGGTGACACTCCTGACGTTTTCGTGCCCGGGGTCGGTCTGCTCCAGCGGCTTGACGACGACGAAGCCGGCGGGGATGTCCCGCATGGGCAGCGCCTCGACAAACCGGCGCGTGCCTTCGGGGTCTTTGATGTAGCGCTCACCGTGAAGGAAATCGTCCGCGATGCGCTCCCCGCCCGAGACTCTCATCTGGTCCCCGATGGCGCGTCCTGGTTCCGACTGCTCGTTGCCGCTCGACAGGAACCGGCAGAAACAGTCCAGGCCGCCGGGGAAGTCCTCGTACTGGTTTCCGAAACCCAGCCCAACCCCTCCGCCCACGCAACCGAACGTCTGCCGGTCAAAAGCGCCGGCACGTCCTCGCGTCGCGGCGACCGCGAACAAGTTGACCACGCATCCCCAGCCGCCCGGCTTGAAGCGGATCGCTCCTGTCGGTGCTTCGTCCGCCCACACCAGAGCCACCGGATCGGTCTCCAGCTCAATCGCCTTGGCCGTAATGCTCTCCATAATTCCTCAGCCGTTTCGGTACAACTCGGAATCAATGCCTTGCGATAGGCAACACCCCCGCCGGTTCGAGGAAACGCTGTGCGGCATCCTCATCTGCGTAAGCCGCCACAATCTCACCGAAATACACCCGGTGGAAGTCTCCATCGGAGTAAGCATCATCGAGAATAGCTTGAGCCAGCGCCGCGGGGACCACGTCGTTCCGGTGAAGTGTCCGGCACTCGTAGTGCACCACACACTCTGCGATGATCGGGGGCCGGACCTGTCTGCCTGGAATCAATGTCAGACCAGCTTCCTTGAACTTGTCGTGGTCCCGGCCTGAAACCGTTCCGCAGAGGTTCACGGAGGCCGCCAGTTCCCGTGGAGGCACATTGACCGTGAAGTCGCCGACCTCTTCGAGGCGGCTGTAGGTGTGGCGGGAGGGCCGGACAAGCACGATGAAGACCGGCCGGCCCCAGATTGAGCCGATGGCGCCCCACCCGATCGTCATCACGTTGGGCTTACCAGCCGCATCTGCGGTGACGAGCAAAAGTCCATCCTGCCGCATCCTCTGAATGGCTTCGGCGAAGTAGTCGCTGTATCGGATCGTCGTCTTGGTCATATTCCGCTGCGGTCTTGTGCCGCCTTCGTTTGAACGCTCGATTCTACCTCTAATCGGAAATCATCGCTACGGACTCCAATACCCATCGTCCGGAGTCCCATCCGCTACCCGTAGTGGCTCCTCACCCGGCGCGCGGCGGCGCGGCCCACCACTTCTGCCAACCGCTCTTCCGATGCCGCCCGCACCTGATCCGAGCTGCCGAACTCCTTGAGCAGCTTGCGCACGGTGAGCTCGCCGACGCCCGGAATTCCCTCCAGCTCCGAGGTCAGTTGCAGGGTGTTGCGCCGCGAGCGGTGGAAGGTCACCGCGAAGCGGTGCGCTTCGTCGCGTATGGATTCGACCAGGTGCAGGATGGGCGAGAAGCGGTCCAGCACCACCGGCTCGTCTTCCTGGCCATACACGTAGATGATTTCCTCGCGCTTGGCGATGGAGGCCAGCGGCTGGTCCACTATGCCGATGGCCTCCAGCGCTTCGGCCGCCGCATGTAACTGGCCGATGCCGCCATCGATCAGCACCAGCCCGGGCAGCGCGCGCTTTTCCTCCAGCAGGCGGCCGTAACGCCGCGTCACCACCTCGCGCATGCTGGCGAAATCGTCGTTGCCCACCACCGTGCGAATGATGAATTTGCGGTAATCCGCCTTCTTCATGCGGCCGTCTTCCCACACCACCATGCTGGCCACCTTATCGGTGCCCTGTATGTGCGAGATGTCGAAACACTCGATGCGCGCGGGCGCGGCGTCCAGGTTGAGCGCATCCTGGAGCGCCTCCTGGATCGCTTTGGAGGACGGCTTCAGCACGCGGAAGCGCGCGTCGAAGCTGTGCCGGGCGTTGGTCTGGACCAGCCCGAGCAGCGCTTTCTTCTGCCCCCGCTGGGGCGTGCGGATCTCCACGTGGTGGCCGCGCTTCTCCGAGAGCAGCTCTTCGAGGGCCTCGCGGTCCTCGAACTCTACTGGCACGTGAATCTCGGCGGGGATAAACTGCTGGTCGAGGTAGAGCTGCTGGAGCAGCGTGGAGAAGAACTGCGCCTCGTCGAATTCCTCCCGGTCTTCCCAGAAGAACTCGCGGCGGTCCACGATCTGGCCGTTGCGCAGGTGGAAAAGGTTGAGCGCCACCAGCGGGGGTTCGGCATAGCAAGCCAGGATATCCACGTCATCGCCCCGGGCCGCCGCCATGATCTGGCGCTGCTCAATTTCCTCGACCGTGGCCAGCAGGTCGCGCATCGCCGCGGCTTCCTCGAAGCGCATCGCGCCGGAGGCGGCCTCCATGCGGGCGCGCAACCCGCGCGCCAGGTCGCCGTGGCGCCCCTCCAGGAACAGGCGCACGTCGCGCACCGCCGCGGCGTAGGCGTCATCCGTGGTGAGGCCCTCCACGCAAGGTCCCAGGCAGCGATGGATGTGGTACTGCAGGCAGGGCTTGGGATGGCGCCGCTCCAGATCGACCTTGCAGGAGGGCACCAGAAAATGGCGATGGATGAAATGCACCAGCCGGTGCGCCAGATTGGCCGGGAAGTACGGGCCGAAATAGGTGGCGCCGTCCTTGCGCAGCCGGCGCGTCACGTATACCCGCGGATATTTCTCGTGAGTGAGCTTGATGTACGGGTAAGTCTTGTCGTCGCGCAGCAGGATGTTAAAGCGCGGCTTGTACTGCTTGATGAGGTTGTTCTCGAGCGCCAGCGCTTCCTTCTCGTTATCGACCAGTATGTAGTCGATATCGGAGGCCTCCGATATCAGAGTGCCGGTCTTGACGTCCGCCAGCTTATCTTCCGAAAAGTAACTGCGCACGCGCAGCCGCAGGCTCTTAGCCTTGCCCACGTAGATCACGCGCCCCGCGGCGTCTTTGTAGAGATACACTCCGGGCAGCAGCGGAAGCTGGCTGGCTTTATCACGGAGTTCCATCGGAGGGGCTGCTTCTATTATACGTTCGGCGTTTACTTGGTCATCCGACGCGGCTGGAGGCGGAAATCGTTGAGCCCGCGGATGCCCGCCACCACGCCCGCCAGGGCCGCCGGAATGGATGGATCGGTGGCATTGGCGTAGTGCATCTCGCCGCCAACCTCATACTGGTGAATCGACGTGCCGAAGGCGTTGGCCACCTGCGCGGCCGTGCCGCTGAAACGGACTAAATTGCGGCTGGGCGCCACGTAATTCACCGTGAAGCCCCGCACAACGAGCCAATCGGCGATCTTGGAGATATCGGCCGGGCTGACGCCGAACTGGTCGGCATACTGCTGGGGCGTGAGCCAGCGGTGATACTCCGGCGACGAGGGATCCTGCTGCCGCTGGAGCAACTGGGACAAGGCCGCTTGCTGCGCCGTCGAAGGCTTCAGCAGCAGCACCATATCGGGCATTTTGAAGCTGCCCTCTACAGCTCCCCGGTCGCTCCGCGCATTGGCCTGAGCGGGCACGTTGCCCCGCAGAACCACGGTCTGGCTGTTATCGATACGCGCCGGCACACGGTTCTCTTGGGCTTCGAGGGCCGCCGCTCCGATGAGCCATGCGCAGGCCAGAGCAGGAGCGAACCGGAATCGTTTCGTCTTACCTCGCGACATCATCCCCCAGAAACCAATCCTCCACCCGGCCGAAGACCGCTTCCAGACCTTCCGGTACCTGCTGATTCGGAAGGTCCAAGGCATGGTCGGCTCCGTCGATTCGCTCGAACACCGCGTCCCGTTGTTTGGCGGCCAACTCGGCGCGCAGGACATCGAACCCGGCTATCGCCTGCTGCGTGTCGGCTGTCCCGTGGGCAAAATATAGGTGTGCGTGCGATTTGAGGGCTTCCGCAATGACGGAGGTCTTCATGAAGCTGGACCACTGACGGTGCGTCTGCCCCCAACAGAACTTGGTAGCGCTGTCCGGATCTTTCAAGATGCCACTCCAGCACGCGTAGACTTCCTTCTCCGCGTCCAATCCCTTACTGCGCATAAACTCCGCCATGTGGAATAGATACACCGGTCCGCCTCCCGACAAGGAGGCGGCGTGCGTCACCCGCGGCGAAACGTTCGAGACCCGCATGGCTACAATGCCGCCCTCCGAATGGCCGATTACGAGTGTCTTCGAACTATCGACGCCAGGCAGCTTCTGTGCCGCTTGGATGGCGTCCGCAATAGTTGCGGCCCACCGGTCGAGCGTGTACTCGGCTCGAAATTCCGGACGACAAGCGCGGGCGTCGCCGTCATCAGGCGGATCGTCAAGAAACTCAACACCTGGCTTTTCGACCGCCAGGACGCGCGCCCGGCCGCGGGCTACTGAATATAGAACGCCCTGTAGTCCACGGCTCATCCGACCACCGACGCTGACAAACTGAGAGGAGCAGCCTGTGCCCTGGACCCACACGATCAGCGGGACGGGACCACTGGGCACCTGCTGAGTTGAAAGATAGAAGCTGATGCGCTCGCCATCTCTGCCCTCTGCGACGTACCGCCGAAACGGCCTGTCGCCTACAGGATAGTCTTCCGCCGCGGTAAGCGCGGAAAAGAAAAGAAGATTGAGAACGAGAATCGAACAGGTTCTGAGCATCACGAGCCCTAGCATATACCGGTCTCTGGGCTCCGACCACCTGGACGCGCCGGGGAATGCCGCGCGTTCCAGCATCCTTCGGCGCCTGTGTTATGATCCCTCCAAACGCCATGCGCAACCCTCCCCCTAAGCTTCTATTGCTTGTGTTCGGGCTGGCGGCCGCCTCCGCGCAACCGCGCACCGTGGTGTTGCACGCGGCCCGCCTGGTGGATGTGGAAAGCGGCCAAACGCTGGCCCCCGGCGAAGTTCTGGTCGAGGGCGAGCGCATTGTCGAGGCCGGTCCGGCGGTCGAACACCCGCCCGGCGCCGAGACGATCGAACTGGGTAACCGCACGCTGCTGCCCGGCCTGATCGATTCCCACGTGCACCTGTTCCTGCATCCCGGCGCCGAGGACATGCAGACCGTGGAGGAATCCGTTCCCCAGCGCACCATTCTGGCGCTCCTGGCGGCGCGCGACGATCTGATGGCCGGCTTCACCGCCGAGCGCGACATGGGAACCGAGGGCGCGGGTTCGGCCGATACCGCCGTGCGCCAGGCTATCGACCGGGGCCTGTATCCCGGCCCGCGCTTGCGGATCAGCGGCAACGCTGTCGATATCCTGGGCGGTCACGAGGACGCCAACCGCTTCAACCCGGCGGCGCACGTCCCTTCCAACGCTACGCGGGCCAATAACGCGCTCGAGCTGGTGGAGGTGATCCGGCGGCAGTTCCAGGAGGGCGCGGATTTCATCAAAATTTACGAGACCGGCCGCGATTCGCTCGACCAGGACCGCTTCGCCACACCCTATCAGTACACCGAGGCCGAGCTGCAGGCCGCCGTGGCGGAAGCCGCGCGGGTGGGCAAACACGTGGCCGTGCATGCCACCGGCGAACCCGGAACGCTCTATGCCGCGCGCGCCGGCGTGGTTTCCATCGATCACGGCTACCAACTCGGCGACGAGACCATGCGGCTGATGCGCCAAAAGCACATCTTCGCCGTCCCCACGTTCGCCATCTCCGAGTACTTCGCCGAACATGCCGCATCGCCCGCCGAAGCGGACCGCGAGCGCAAGCTGCTGGAGTTTCACGCCCGCGAGTTTCGCAAGCAGCTTGCCGCCGGTGTCCCGTTTGCGGCTGGGTCCGACGTAGGCCCGTTTCCGCACGGCACGCAGGCGCGCGAGTTCGTCCTGATGGTGAAATACGGCATGGCGCCCGCTGGCGGCTCTGCGGGCCGGCACGCTCAACGGCGCCCGGCTGCTCGGCTGGGAAGGGCAGATCGGCGTGCTGAAGGCCGGCTGCCTCGCGGATGTGATCGCGGTGGAGGGCGACCCTTTGCAGGATATCTCAGCTCTGGAAAAGGTCGCGTTTGTCATGAAGGGCGGGGTAGTCTACAAACACTAAGGATCTTATGCGGCGTTCCAGAATCGTTCTTTCGGTGCTGCTGTCCTTGGGGAGTATCGGCGCGCGCGCCGCCACGCCCGCCGAAATCGAGCGGAAAATCGACTCGCTGGTGGCTGGCATGACGCTCGAAGAGAAGCTCGGGCAGATGTCGCAGGCCACCTTCCCCGAAACCTTGACGGACCAGCTCAAAGCGGAAATCCGCCAGGGCCGCTGGGGATCGTTCCTCGACGGCGGCACGCCCGCAGAGAGGGCCGAGGTGCAGCGCATTGCCACCCAGGAAAGCCGCACGAAAATTCCATTGATTTTCGGGCAGGACGTGATCCACGGCTATCGGACCGTTTTCCCGATCCCCCTGGGCCAATCGGCGAGCTGGGATCCAGAGTTGGTCCGGCAGGCCGCCCGCATAGCCGCCCGCGAAGCCGCCGCCGCGGGCATTCACTGGACCTTCGCACCCATGATGGATATCGCCCGCGACCCGCGCTGGGGCCGCATCGCCGAAACGCTGGGCGAAGATCCGTATCTGGCGGGCCTGCTGGCAGCGGCCATGGTGCGCGGCTTCCAGGGCGACTCGCTCGCCGCCCCCGATTCCGTAGCGGCCTGCGCCAAACACTACGTGGGCTACGGTGCCGCCGAGGGAGGGCGCGATTACAATACCACCTGGATTCCCGAGGTCCTGCTGCGCAACGTCTATCTGCGGCCTTTCCACGCGGCGCGCGAGGCCGGGGTGGCCAGCTACATGACCGCCTTCAACGATCTGAACGGCGTGCCCGCCAGCGGTAACGAGTTTACGGTGCGCCAGGTGCTGCGCAGCGAATGGAAATTCGATGGCTTGGTGGTGAGCGATTACACCGCGATTCATGAGCTGATCGAGCACGGGTACGCGGCCGATGCCGCCGATGCGGCGTTCAAGGGCATCCGTGCGGGCGTGGATATGGAGATGGTCAGCACCGATTATTACGACCACGCCAAGGACCTGATCGCATCCGGGCGCCTGGACGCCCAACTCATCGATGCCTCCGTGCGCAAGATCCTGCGCGTCAAATACCAGCTGGGGCTTTTCGATGGCCGCTTGCAGCCCACTGCGGCCGCCGCCGCGCCGGCCCCGGAGGCCCTCGAGATCGCCCGGAAACTGGCGGCCGGAAGCCTGGTGCTTCTCAAGAACGAGCGCGCCACCCTGCCGCTGGCCAAATCAATCGGCAGGATCGCGGTGATCGGGCCGCTCGCCGATAGCCCCGTGGACCAGATGGGCACCTGGGTGCTAAACGGTGACGCCGGCGCCGTCCGCACGCCCCTGAATGCGCTGCGCCAGATGCTGGGCGAGGCGCGCGTGGCGTGGGCGCCCGGCCTGAAGGACTGCCGCGACACCAGCCACGATGGCTTCGCCGCGGCGCTCGAGGCGGCGCGTGGCGCCGATGCCGTGCTGCTCTTCCTCGGTGAGGATGCCGGCCTCTCCGGCGAAGCCAGTTCGCGCGCCTTCCTGAACCTCCCGGGTGTGCAGGAAGAACTGGCGGCCGAGGTGGGCAAAGCCGGCAGGCCCGTGGTCGCGGTGATCATGGCCGGCCGTCCCTTGACGTTCCACGAAGTGGCCGCGAAAGCCGCGGCGGTGCTCTACGCCTGGCACCCGGGAACCATGGGAGGCCCCGCTATCGCCGAAACCCTTTTCGGAGACACCGCGCCTTCCGGCCGTTTGACCGTCACCTTCCCGCGCACCGTGGGACAGGTGCCTATCTACTACGACCACATGAGCACTGGAAGGCCGGCCGCCGAAACCGGGCCCGAAGCGAGCGACAAATACCGCTCCAAGTACCTGGATGTGAGCTTCACGCCGGAGTATCCGTTCGGTTACGGGCTTTCCTACTCGCGCTTCGCATACTCCAGCTTGAAGCTCTCGTCCCCGCTACTGAAAATGGGTGGCCGGATCACGGTCTCGGCCGAAATCTCCAATGCCGGCGCGCGCGGGGCAGAGGAAATCGTGCAGCTCTACACCCGCCAACTGGCAGCCAGCGTGACCCGCCCCGTGCGCGAATTACGGGCTTTCCGGCGCGTGCATCTCACGCCGGGAGAAAAGCAAACCGTGGAATTCGCCTTGACCGCCGATGATCTGGCGTTTTACAACGCTCGCGGCCAATTGGCGGCCGAGCCGGGCAAGTTCGACGTGTGGATCGCTCCGGATGCGGCTTCCGGTCTGATGGGAACGTTCGAGCTCGCGCAGTGATCGTGGGACGCTAGACCCTCTGCCCGTGCAGCGCCTGCTCCAATACAGCCGATAAAGCCTGAAGCGTGAAAGGCTTCTCGATAAAGCGAGCGCCCCTGGGCAGTTCCGCCAGGCCGGCGTTTCCGGACATGAACACCACCGAGGTGGATGGCGAGAGCCGTTTGATCTCCCGCGCCAGTTCGGGCCCGCGAATTCCGGGCATCACCACATCGGAGAGCATCAGGTTGATCGTGGGTCCGGCGTTTTTCACGATTTCCAGCGCCTGCCCGGCATCCGCCGCGGCCAGTGCCGTGTAGCCATACGTGCCGAGGGCGTGGCAGATCAGCTGCAAGACCGACGGTTCGTCATCGACCACAAGTACGGTGGGGGAGGCCATGAAACACCCGTACGCCGTGGGGCACCTACATATCGCACAGAAACGCCACCTCCCGGCGGTGGGTGGCAGCTGCTACGTGAGCCGGAGGTGATCCCGAATACGAAACGAATATAGCACGAATGCCTCCGGGAGGACGATAATAGATTTTCGGGTCCGATAAGCTTCAACTATAGAAAACGGGAGGTTCATGTGAATCGGGATTCTTCGCGTCGCAATTTTCTGGCCGCCGGCTTGGCTCTGCCGGCCGCCGGCCTGGCCTCTGCCACCGGTGTACCCTCGCCTTCGCCGGCTCCGCCCCAGGCGCAGCCCGCCGCGGGCAAACTCACGTATCGCACACTCGGTAAGACCGGGCTGAAGGTAACCACTGTCGGGTATGGCTGCATGATTACTTCCGATCCGACCGTAATTACCCGCGCGGTCGATATGGGCATCACTTACTTTGATACGTCCCGCCACTACCAGGGCGGCCAAAACGAGCGCATGGTGGGAGCGGCCCTGGGCGCCAGGCGGAAGGACATTACTCTTTCCAGCAAAGTGGACGCCAAGGACAAGGCCGGCGCTCTGGCGGAGCTTGACACCAGCCTCAAGGAGCTCGGAACCGATCACCTGGATATCTGGCACCTGCACGGCAAGGATACCCCGGAAGACATCTCCGACGAGTTGGTGGATGCCGAGCGGACCGCCAAGCAGCAGGGCAAAATCCGCTTCATGGCCGTCAGCACTCACCAGCCGCCCAAGGTGGTGGACCGCATTATCGAGGCGAAGTTCGATTCGGTTACGGTCGCCTATAACTTCACCATGGATCCCAGTTGGGGGCCGGCCATCGAGAAGCTCAATCGCGCCGGCATCGGCGTGGTAGCCATGAAAGTGATGGCGGGCGGCACGCGCGGCAAAGAGCCCAAGCCGCAGATGCTGCGGCCCAACGCCGCCTCCTCGGCGCTGCGGTGGGTGATCAACAACCCCCATATCGCCACCACCGTCCCCAGCATGACCGATATCGATCAGTTGCAGCAGAACTTCGCGGTCATGGGGACTAAATTCGACAGCGCCGATGAGAAGATCCTGGCGGCCCGCCTGGAAGAGATCCGCCCGTATCACTGCCGCATGTGCGGCCAGTGCGATGGAAAGTGCGCGCAAGGCCTGCCCGTGGCCAACATGCTGCGCTATGGGATGTATGCCGATCGCTACGGCCAGTTTGCCCTGGGCCGCGAGCATTTCCTGGCGCTTTCCGCCGCACACCAGAGCGTGCGTTGCGCCCAGTGCTCGGGCTGCACGGTCGAGTGCCCCAACGGCGTGCGCGTAGCCGAGGGGCTGATTCGCGTGCAGGCGATCTTCGGCTAACCCAGCAACCTCAAAACGGCCAGGACCGCGGCCCGCGCGGAAGGCTACACTATCGGGCTGGAGGTCCTGGCCATGTTTCGGCACATCACCCTCTTTTCCGCCGCTCTCCTGGCGTGTCTGTGGGCGGTCCCGGCGATCGGCCAAACCGGCGCGCCGCTCGGCATCTTCGAAGGTCACAGCGACATCGGCCCCGTCGCGCACCCCGGCTCCGCGCAATACGACGCGGCCCGCCACACCTACACGGTCGTGGGCAGCGGCGAAAACATGTGGGAGGGCGCCGATGAGTTCTACTTCCTGTGGAAGAGGATCAGCGGCGATGTCTCGCTGGCCGCCGACATAGCTTTCACCGGCAGGGCGGGGGAGCCGCACCGCAAAGGCGTCCTCATGATCCGCCAGAGCCTGGATCCCGATTCCGCCTACGTGGATGCCGCCCGCCACGCCGACGGGCTGATCTCCATTCAGGCGCGCGACCAGAAGGGCGCCATCACTCACGAGGTGCAGTCGTATTTGAAAGCTCCCCAGCGCCTGCGCATCGAGAAGCATGGCAATGCGTTCTTCATGTTCGCGGGCCAGGGCGAAAACCTCGAAATGGCGGGCGGCGGCATGCAGCTCGCCCTCGAGGAGCCGTTCTATGTGGGCCTCGGCGTGTGCGCGCACGAAAAGGATTCCACGGAGAAGATCGCCTTTTCGAATGTGGAGATGACCAGCGACATCCGCTCGGCCGCGCAAAGGCCCGTGCCCTACAGCACGATCGAGGTGGTTCGCCTGGCCGCCCCCACCGATCGCCGCGCTGCCTTCGTGGCCGCCGAACGCCTCGAATCGCCCACCTGGTCGCGCGATGGCGAGACGATCTTCTTCAACCGCAACCACCGCCTCGAGCGCGTGCCCTCGGCCGGCGGAAAAGCGGAGGCTCTCGACATCGGCGGCGCGGCCGTACGCTCCGTGGGCGGAAAAGGAATTTCGCCCGATGGCGCCCTGTTGGCCTTCAGCGACGATTCGCGGCAGCGCGGCCGGCCGGCCATTTTCGTGGCTCCGGTCGCGGGCGGCGCGCCGCGGCGCATCACCGCCAACACCCCCGCGGTCTTCCACGGCTGGTCGCCCGATGGCCAGACCATCGTCTTTAGCGCCGAACGAGGCGGCCAGACCGATATCTACAGCATCCCCGCCGCGGGTGGCGCGGAGAAGCGCCTGACCAACGGCCAGGGCCGCAACGAAAATCCCCAATATTCATCCGACGGAGCCTCCATCTATTTCAACTCCGACCGCCGGGGAAGCGTGCAGATCTGGCGCATGCGCGCCGATGGAAGCGATCCCGAGCAGCTCACTTCCGGCGATTTCAATAACTGGTTCCCGCACCCCTCGCCGGATGGCCAGCTTCTGCTCTTCATCTCCTACGACAAGAACGTAAAGGGCCAGCCCCAGAACGCCGATGCCGCCTTGCGTTTGCTCAACCTGGCCGATCGGAGCACCCGCACGCTCGCGAAGCTGATCGGCGGCGCGGGATCGCTCGATGCGCCCTGCTGGTCTCCCGACAGCCGCCAGGTGGCCTTCGTGAGCTATCAGCTGATTCCGGCGCTTCCGCCGGTTCCGCGTTGAGTTCCGCGCTCGCACGCCGCGTTATACTGGCGCCAAATGGATAATGGGAAGCACTCGACGCTCGGCCGCACCGGCCTGACCATCGCCCGCCTGGGGATTTCCGCATCTTACGGCGCGGACGCCCGCTCGGTCGAAATGGCCTTCGAGCACGGCGTGAATTATTTCTATTGGGGAACCATACGCCGTCCGAGCTTCGGCGACGGGCTGCGCAGCCTGGCTCCCAAACGCGACCGCTTCACGCTGGTGCTGCAATCCTATTCCCGCCTGGCATGGCAGCTTACCCGCAGGCTGGAAAGCGGGCTGCGCAAATTGCGCATGGATTACGCCGATGTGCTCCTGCTGGGAATGTGGAATAAGCCGGTCTCGCCGGCTATCCTGGAGCGCGCGCGCCAGCTCCGTGAGCAAGGCCTCGTGCGGCGCCTGGCCGTTTCCACGCACAATCGCGTGCTGGGCGCGGCCTTTGCCTCCAGCGGCGATTTCGATATCGTGCACGTACGCTACAACGCCGTGCACCGCGGCGCCGAGCGCGATTTCTTTCCCGCTCTGCCTCCGCCCGCCCAGCGCGCCGGCGTGGTGGCCTTCACGGCTACTTCGTGGAGGCAGTTGCTCAGTGGTTCCAAGCTGCCGCCTGGCGAGCGCGTTCCCACGGCCGCCGATTGCTACCGCTTCGTGTTGAGCCATCCCGCCGTGGACGTCTGCATGACCGGTCCGGCCAACCCCGCGCAGTTCCAGGAGGCGCTCGATGCCTGGGAGCGCGGGCCCATGCAAGCCGACGAACTCGCCTGGATGCGCCGCGTCGGAGAAGCCCTCTACCTCAAGCGGAGCCGTTTCGATCCTCGCGGGTGACCGGCAGCGCCAGTTCGAACTTATATCCGAAGCCCTTGGAATTATCGATGTAGCGCACCCAGTCGGGCCGGAAGCAATAGAGCGTGGAGCGCGCGATTCCGGCCTCCCAGAGCCTACCCAAACGGAAGCGCTTCATATAGAGCCCGGCGATCGCGCGGCGCGCGGCCCGCCCCTTCACTTTCGCCGCCGTTCCGCGCATCTGGACGCCGCGAATCTTGCGCCATTCGTCCGTGTGCCGGTGGACCGAAACCGCCGCGGCATCCCGCTCCAGGTTGCGGCTGTGCCCGCTCGATGCCGAAGAGAACCAGTACAGCCGCAGATTCTCATGCAGCAGGTAGAACAGGGCGGCCGCGTGCGGCGATCCGTCCGGCGCAGTAGTTGCCAGCGTCAGCGTGCTCTGGGAGCGCAGGAAGCGCTCCACCATTTCCAGTTCGCTCATCTTGATTCGCAGAGTACCATCGCGCGGCGGAGCTGTGAGTAGCCGCCGGGAAGGTTTGGCAGATTATATGCACAGCATTTCTTGCGTCTCCGAAGTGGACGCGATTTTCATTTACAGTAGGAGTAACTATGAACTGGGATCAGATGCAAGGCAAGTGGAAACAGATGAAAGGTTCGCTGCGGCAGCAATGGGGTAAGCTGACCGACGACGACATCGAAGTGATTGGCGGGAACCGCGATAAGTTGGTTGGCATACTACAGGAGCGGTACGGAATCGCCCGGGAAGAGGCTCAAAAGAGGGCGGACGAATGGGCTTCAGCGTACAAGGAATCTGAAACCCCCGAACAGCGGACCTTCACGAGCAGGCCTTGAAGGCGCAAGTGGCGGCTCTCGGACGGGCCGCCACTCTTCCCGCCTAAATAGCCCGCCTGCCCTGAATAAGCTGGATCAGCAAAACTACAATCGCTAAAATGAGCAGGATATGGATATACCCGTAAAGGGTGTAGGAAGTCACCATTCCTAGCAGCCACAAAACCAGCAATACCACGAAAATCGTCCACAGCATTTATTTCCTCCCTCGGCCACCCATGCGTGTAGCCGTCCTTCTAAATGCGGCCCATGAGCAGCAGTATCACCAGGATCAAAACAACCAGTCCTACACCGCCGCTCGGATAGTAACCCCACCCGCGGCTGTAAGGCCATGCCGGAACCGCCGCAAACAGCAAGATGATCAGCAGAATCAGCAGCAGTAACATATTCTTCCAACCTCCGGTCCGGTGTCAGCAACTCGGCGGCCAGTGTGGAGAAATATTCCGGAACGGCAATTGCTAAGAGCTTCCAGAGGTGTTTATGCCAGAGAAAAAGACTATCGAGCGGGCGCGGAAAGATGAGCGGGAGGGCAAAGCGCCCACCACCCAGGCCGGCGAATTCGTGCGCGAGGAATTCGAGCACGTCCACGAAGGCAAGCATGGCGTCGCCTCGCCCGAACAGGCGATTGCGATTGGATTGTCGAAAGCCCGGCGGGCGGGGGTGAAACTGCCTCCCCCGAAAAAAGGCCGGGCCTCCGCGGCCACCCGCACGAAAGCGGAGCGCGATTCCGCCAAGGGAAAGTCGGCCGGGACGCGCTCGAAACCGGCTAGCCGGACGGCCAGGAGGCCGGCCAAAACCCGTACCTCCGGCGGCGCGGCATAATTTGCCACCAGGAGCCCTGACCGTATAAACTGGCCATGCCGGTCTCTCTACATGGCCACCCGCATCGATTCGCGCGCAGTCGACTCCTCACCAGGCGGCCGAAGTTTCTTTGGGCATCCGCGCGGACTCGCTACTCTGTTTTGCACCGAGATCGGCGAGCGCTTCAGTTATTACGGGATGCGCGCGCTGCTCATCCTGTTCATGACAGCCGGTATGGATCGAGGCGGCCTCGGCTTTCCGGTGGCCAAAGCCGGGGCTATTTACGGCCTCTACACTGCCATGGTCTATCTCCTCAGCCTGCCGGGCGGATGGGTTGCCGACCGCGTTACCGGACAGCGGCGGGCGGTGCTGTATGGCGGCATCCTGATCGCCTGCGGCCAGTTCTGCCTCATGGGTCCCGGCGTCGCCACGTTCTATCTCGGGCTGATGGTGCTCGTGCTGGGTACCGGGCTGCTCAAGCCCAACGTCAGCACCATCGTCGGCCAGCTCTATGGACCCGGCGATCCCCGCCGCGACGCCGGCTTCTCCATCTTCTACATGGGGATCAACGTCGGCGCGCTGATCGCGCCCATCCTCTGCGGTTGGGTGGGCGAGCGCATTGGATGGCGCCTTGGCTTCGGGTTGGCCGGTGTGGGCATGACCGGCGGACTGATCCAGTACGTGCTAACGGGCCGGAATCTGGGCTCGGCGGGCCTTCATCCCACCACGTCAGGCAGCCCGGAGCGGGATCGCCGGCAGAAGCGGCGCGTCGCGCTCGCCGGAATCGCGGCCGTGGCCCTGTTCGTACTGCTCGGTGCGCTGGCGGCCGCCGGCCGCATCGAGATCACGCCCCAACGCATTTCCAACGCCCTGGGCGTGGTGCTGGTGGCGCTCACCGTCGCGATCTTTTCCTGGCTACTGCTGGGCCGCGGCTGGACCCCCATCGAGCGCAAGCGTTCGGCCGCTATCCTGGTTTTGTTCCTGGCCGCCGCGGTGTTCTGGTCGGCTTTCGAGCAGGCCGGTTCGTCGCTCAACCTGTTCGCCCAGCGGAACACGGACCGGCACGCTTTCGGTTTCATATTTCCGGCCAGCTGGTTCCAGTTCGTGCAGCCGTTCTTCATCGTTACCCTGGCGCCCGTGTTCGCCTGGCTGTGGGTGAAGCTGGGCCCCAGGGAGCCGTCCAGCCCCGCCAAATTCACCCTGGCCCTGATCTGCGCCGGCCTGGGATTCGCCGTCCTGATTCCTCCGGCGGCGCGCGGCGTTCCGGCCGCGGCATGGTGGCTGGTGGCCACCTACCTGTTCCACACCATTGGCGAGCTGCTGTTGAGCCCTGTGGGCCTGAGCGCCATGACCAAGCTGGCGCCCGCGCGCATCGCCGGCATGATGATGGGCCTCTGGTTCGTCTCGATTGGAATCGGCGATTACCTGGGTGGCCGGGTGGCATCCCTCTACGAGGCGGTGCCGCTGCCCGTCCTGTTCGGAATCGTGGCGGGCGTGGCATTCGCCGCCGCGCTGCTGTTGGCCGCGGTCGTCCGGCCCACCGTGCGGCTCATGTCGGGCGTCAAGTAGCCCGGCCCGAGCCTCGCTGCATAACGCCTTTCACCGCGGCCAGCAGTTGATCGGGGCTGACCGGTTTCACCAGGGTGGCGTCGGCCGCCAGCATCTCCGAGACTTTCAGCAGACTGCGTCCAAAAGCGCCCGAGATCACCACGATCTTCAGCCGGGGATACCTTTTTCGAATCGCGTGGATCGTCGCCACGCCCTCCCGGTTGGGCATGACCAGATCGGTGATGACCACATCCGCGGCCTGCCGCCCCAGCACTTCCAGAGCCCGATCCCCGTCGGCCGCGCTCGAAACTTCGTAGCCCGCGGCCGTCAGAACGCTGGCGAAGAGCGTGCGGATGCCCGCGTCGTCGTCCACCACGAGAATTCGGCCCGGACATTGCGGCGCGCCCAGCACGGCCCGAACCTTGCCCGTCAGAGATTCCGGCGTGAACGGTTTGGAGATGTACTCCACGCCGGAATCGAGCACTCCCCCATGGGCAATTACGTTGTCGGCATAGCCGGACATGTAGAGCACGCGCAGATCGGGGCGCAACGGCCGCAGCCGGTCGGCCAGCTCTTTTCCGGTGAGGCCGGGCATCACCACGTCGGTCAGCATCAGGTGAATGTTCCCCGGATGCCGCTCGGCGATCAGAAGCGCCTCGCCGCCGTTCCTGGCTTCCAGAACGCGGTACCCATGGGTCTTGAGCACCGCCGCGGCCAGCTTCCGGACCTCATCCTGATCTTCCACCACCAGCACGGTTTCGGAGCCCCGCAGCGCGTCCGGGCTCTCCGCGGGATCCGGCCCGGCCGCGGCGCCGGCGGCTATCCAGGGCAGGCCAATGGTGAATCGGGCGCCTTGGCCCGGCGCGCTCGCCACATCGATCCACCCTCCGCACTGCTGGACGATGCCGTAGACCGTCGCCAGCCCGAGTCCCGTTCCCACACCTTCGACTTTGGTGGTGAAAAAGGGTTCGAACGCGCGCTTGCGGGTCTCCTCGTCCATGCCCGCTCCGGTATCGGTAATCGTCAGCAGGGCATACTCGCCGGGAACCGCATCCGGCGGCAGATTCGCGTAATCCCGGCCGGCCCGCGCGGTTTCGATGGTCAGCCGCCCGCCTTCCGGCATGGCATCGCGCGCGTTCACCACCAGGTTCATCACCACCTGGTGAAGCTGCCCGCTGTCGGCGAAGACATATCCGAGATTCGGAGCCAGGTGGATGGCCACTTCGACATTCTCGCCGATCAGCCGGCTGAGCATGTCCCGGCTCGCCGAGATCAGTTGGTTCAGGTCCAGCGGCTTCGGTTCGATGACCTGCTTCCGGCTGAAAGCCAGCAGTTGGCGCGTCAGGTCGGCCGCCCTCCCTCCCGCTTTCCGAATCTCGGTCAGGGATGCGTGGAACGGGTCGTGCGTATCCAGGCGCCGCAGCATGAGATCGCTGTAACCGTTGATGACGGTCAGCAGGTTATTGAAATCGTGCGCCACTCCGCCCGCCAGGCGCCCCACCGATTCCATCTTCTGCGCCTGCAGCAACTGCATTTGCAGCTTGGCGCGCTGCTCCTCGGCCTTCTTGCGCTCGGTGATGTCGCGCGCGACGCCGAATAGGCCCATGGCCTCGCCGTCGGCATTCCGCAGAACCCCCTTCGCGGAAATGAAAGTTCTGGTTTCGCCGCCGGCAGTAGTGAGAGGTCCTTCGAAGGTGATGGTGGTCCCTTCCTCGATCACCCAGCGATCGTTCGCCATGATCTCCGCCGCCTCGGCCGGGGGAAAAAGGAACGTGTCGTCTTGGCCCAGGACCTCGCCGGGGTCCTTGCCGGTATCCCGGCCCGCCGCGCGGTTGAACATGGTGTAGTGGCCCTGAAGGTCCTTCGCGTAGATCGCATCCGGAGTGCCCTCGATAATAGAATGAAGCAGCGCGCGGTTCTCGCTCAGTTCCCGCTCCGCGCGCTTCCGCCGGCTGATGTCGCGAGCCACTCCCACAACCTCCCTGGGGACGCCATGCTCATCGGCAACGAAGGTCGCCACGACCTCGGTACTCGCGACGCTGCCGTCCTTTCGGGGATAATCCACTTCGGTGGTCCATACGCGGCCGGACTCGTCCCCCGCTTCGAACGCCGCCAGGCGGCCCGGCAACTCGTCCATGATTCTCCGGAAAGATTCCGGCGTCAAGGCACTCTCCACCGGCCGTCCGACGATCTCCTCGGCCGAATAGCCGCGCGCCCTCAGGACGGAGGGGCTTATATAGGTAACCCGCATCGCAGCCAAATCCACGGTCCAGATCATGTCGTCGGCGTTCTCTGAGATCAGCCGGTAGCGCCGCTCGCTTTCGCGCAGCGCCTGGTCCGCCCGCTTGCGCTCGGTGATGTCCCGGTTGCTGCCCCTCCGGCCAAGATAGTTCCCATCTTCGCCGTAAACGGGCTGGCAGACATGTTCGATGGTCACTTCCTCGCCCTGGCGGGTGCGCATCCGGAACTCCAGCGATCCGGCCTCCCGCCTGGCGGCTTCCGCTACGTGGCGGCCGAAGGCTTCCCGGTCGTCGGGGTGAATGATCTTGTCGAATAGCTCCGGGTCTCCCAGGAACTCCCTGGCGCTGTGGCCGGTGATCCGCTCGCAGGATGGCGAGTGGTACTGCGGCGTCCCGTCCGGCGCTATCCAGAATTCCCAATCGTAGGTGTGGTCGGCCACCAGGCGGTACCGCTCCCGGCTCGCGCGCAGCGCCTCCAGGGTCTTGCGTTGTTCGAGAGCGATCGCCAGGCTGCCGGCGGCGCGTTCCAGCAGACCGATCATGGCGGGAGTGAATCGCCCGGGCCGGCGGTCGTTGCATTGCAGCAGCCCCAGGGTGAGACCGCCCGCGCGCAGGGGAACCAGCGCCACCGATTCATAGCCCTCTCCGTTGCAGCCGTTGCGCGTGCGGCCCAGGCAGTCCGCCTCGCGTGTCGAGGCCAGCAGCCCACTGGTGCTGTTGGTCCAGAAACTCCCATTCGCGGTAAAGAAGGGTTGGCGGGGATCGAACCGGCCGCACAGCACGTTCCCGCACATGCACTCCATGACCGGGTTCCCTTGGCTGTCGCGCCGCACCTGCCCATTGAGATCGCGCGCGCACAGCCGGGTTTCGGCTTCCACGAACTCCGGGGGGAATCCGCGGGTCTCGAAATACGGATAATCTTCTCCATCCCGCAAGCGGATTCCCACGGCTTCGCAGCCCGACCACTCGTGGAACATGGCGGTGGCCTCGCGGATCAGTCCCTCGAGATCGTTGGGAGCGTTCAGCAGGCGCAGCAGGTTCAACATTG
Source organism: Terriglobia bacterium (assembly GCA_963714205.1). Lineage (GTDB taxonomy): Bacteria > Acidobacteriota > Terriglobia > Bryobacterales > Bryobacteraceae > CAVQNQ01. The sequence goes on along the minus strand of CAVQNQ010000007.1, from coordinate 39,446 downwards.
TTTCCCGCTCGGCTTCCTGCTGTTTCCGATCAGTCAAATCGATGATGGCGGACAGAATACAGGCGCGGCCGCCGATGGAAATCAGTTGCCCGGCGTACTCGCACGCCACCGCCTGCCCGTCCTTGCGGTGCAGCGTGATCTCAAGGTTGGCCGCTTGTCCGCCGGATAATAGGGCCGAGAGGATGCGCCGGCGCTCTTCGGCCGTCAGCACGCCCGCGGAGGCCAGAGTCTTTCCGATGAGGTCGTCCCGCTGGTAACCCAGCGCGGAATGAAATCCCCGGTTCACTTCCACAACGGCGCCTTCTTTCAGCGTCGTGATGGCCATCATCACGGGGGCGTTCCAGAAGGTCTTCGAGAACTTCGCCTCCGATTCGCGCAGCGCCTCCTCCGCTTCTTTCCGCTGCGTAATCACGTCGAAAACCGCCACGAAGTGCCCGTTCGCCGGGCTATACACCGATACGGAGTACCACTCCCCGAGTGCCTGGACGAACATCTCGAATCGCTCCGGCTTCCCGCCCGAGGCTACGCGGCCGTAAATTTCGAACAGCTCCGGATCGCTCTCCCGGATGCCCGGGATGACTTCGGTGACCCGCTTCCCCACCGCATTCCGCAACCCGGTCAACGCCTCGAACGCGGGATTCACATCGAGGTAGATAAAATCCGATGGCTGGCCATTCTCGAAGACCATCTGGCAGTAGGCGAAGCCTTCAATCATGTTCTCGAACAACCGTCGGAATTTGGCTTCGTTTTCGCGGATGACGGCTGCGCTATGTTCACGGGCGGCTTCGGACTCCAGCTTGTCGAGAGCGAAAGAGATATCGAGCGCCGCCTCCTCGAGCGCCCTCACCTGGGCGGCGTTGAAGAATCCCTCCTCGGTAGCGTGAACGCAGAGAACCCCACAGGCCCGCCCCCCGCACGCGATCGGGAAGGCCGCGCAGGAAGCGATGCCGGCCTGCCGCGCCAGCTCATGGCAAGGGGCAGCGGACTGGTCCGCGGACAGCGCATCGCAGACTATGGCGCGGTTCCCCTCGATGGCCGCGCGCACGATTCCGCATTGGCCGGCCTCGATGGGGTGAGGAGACTGCCGTCCGCGGTCCGCGCGGGCAGCCAGTTTCACTTCGCCCGATGCCGGATCGGCCATCCCGATCCACGCGAAGCTGAAATGCCCGATCTCCGTCGCGATGCCGCAGATCCCGGCGAACAGCTCTTCACGGCTTCCCGCTCGAGCCATGGATTGGTTGATCTCCGCCAGGAAGGCATTGAGGCGGGTCAGCCGCCCGATTTCCTTCTCGCGCTCGACGCGCGAGGTGACGTCGCTGAAGACGCAGGCAAACTGGCCTGCCCGCGGCCGGAAGGCCACTACGTCGAAGTACTTTCGCAAACCGGCATGGTAGCTTTCGAACCGGAACGGCTCGCCGGTCAGAACCACGCGGCCATAATTCTCGATCCAATACGCCTCCGTGCCGGGCAATACTTCGAGGACGGTCCGGCCGGTAATCTCGCTGGCCGCCAGGCCGGTCATCTGCTCGAAAGCCGGGTTGACAGCCAAGAAACGGTAGTCCGCGGGCCGGCCCGCGTCGTCGAAGATCATTTCGTGGAGCGCACAGCCGTTGAGCCAGTGCACAAACAAATCTTGAAAGGCCGCTCCGAGACTCTCCGCGGCCAACGAAGTAAGGTCCTGTGCTCCTGGCGGTTCGAAATCCATGGGGCGCTCCTTGCCCTTCGGAGAAAGCGTTAACTCTTCGCCGGACGCAGGCAGTTTAGCACGCGTCGCTTGCGGAAATAGCGCGGCCCTTAGGAGCGCCGGCCTTCGGCGGCGGTTTAGCCGCTCAGCCGCGCGGTGCCGCTTCGCTTAGCCGGGCCCGCGCCGGCCGCGCACTTGGGCGCGATCCCGCTGGTCAGAATAGCCTTCGCTCGGGCTTTGCGCGCCAGCAGTTCTGCCGGCGAGATTTGCAACTCGCGGCAGATGTCCTCCGGTGATTGCCCGTCCAAGTAGAATCGAGCGAGCAAATCCCGGTCGGATGGTGTCAACAGCGTGTGAAACCGCTCCGCGATCGCCTCGCGGTAATCCCCCGGCCTCAAGCGTTTCATCGATGGCATCACCTTGCGTTTCGCGCGCGAGCGGCGGTTCGGCGCGAAAATCGCCGAGCAGCACCATCCGGCCATCCGGCAGCCTGCAGGTGAACCGCCTCCAATCCCTGCGCGTGCGGTAATACTCCCTCACGAGTTCCTCCACACTTGCACGAGACGGCCTCGATTGTTTCTTCTCGCCTTTGCTCATGTGGCGCCCTCGAGGGCGTGATTAGCAATCGCCGGGCCGCTTGGCTGTGCGCGCGCAAATCCTGCAACGCCAAGTGCATACCCTAGGGGCTTCCCCCTTCCGCACCGCGCACCGTCTCATTTCGGGCCCGCCACTTCTCAGAGTTGATACGGTTCAGGCGGTAAGTATGGGTACCGCGGTACTATAGAGTTATAGTAAGACCCTAGGTTATGAAAGTTCTGGTGGTTGACGATGAAGAACCTGTAGCGGGGTTCTGTCGGGCGGTTTTGTCCGAGACAGGCCACTCCGTGTGGGTGGCACACTCCGGGCGCGATGCCCTGGCTATTGCGGCGGAACGCGACGTCGATCTCGTGCTCACCGACGTTCACATGCCCTTCATGAGCGGGCTCGACCTGCTGAAGGCTATCGCTCCGCGCATAAATCGCCCCGAGGTTGTGCTGATCACGGGGTATGGCTCGGTTTCCTCCGCCGTCGAAGCCATGCGCTGCGGCGCCTTCGACTACATCCTCAAACCGGTTTCGCCGGACGAACTGACGGAGGTGGTCAAGCGAGTTGAAAAGGCCCGCGCGCCGCGCGCCGAAAATCGGCTGCTTCCTTTCCAGTTGGCGCCCGGGCAAGGGATGGAAGGTATGATCGGCGGCGCGCCCTGCATGCTGGAGGTCTTCTCATCCATCCTGCGCATCGCATCCAGACGCCACCCGGTGCTCATCACCGGGGAAACCGGAACCGGAAAGGAGTTGGTCGCGCGGGCGATTCACCGCCGCGGCCGGAACCCGGAGGCGCCGTTCGTGGTAGTGGATTGCGGAGCCCTGCCCCCGGGCCTGGTGGAAAGCGAGCTGTTCGGTCACGTGCGGGGCGCCTTCACCGGGGCCGCCTTGGGCCGCCCCGGCCTGCTGGCATCCGCCGGCTCTGGAACCCTGTTTCTGGACGAGGTTGGGGAGGCTCTCTTTGGATGCCCAGTCCCGCCTGTTTCGCCTGATTCAGGAATCCGAGTTCCGCCCGCTGGGGAGCGACTCCGTGCGCAAGTTCGAAGCGCGCGTGATGGCCGCCACGGATCGCAACCTCGAGGAGGCCATGGAGCGCGGCGCCTTCCGGCCTGAACTATACTATCGCCTCAACGTTCACCACATTCACGTGCCCCCGTTGCGCGCCCGCAAGAGCGACGTACCCATCCTGGTCCGCTACTTCCTCCGGAAACATGGCGACGGCCGCACCATCGCTCTGGGCGCGGATACCATGACCCTGCTCGGCGACTATGACTGGCCCGGGAACGTGCGGGAGGTGGAGAACTGCGTACTGCACATACTGGCGGAGTCCGACGATTCGACCGTAGCGCGCGGCGATCTTCCCCGTGCGGTGCGGGATGCCATCCAGAAAGGGCGGGATCTCGAGTCTCCTCTGGACCAGAGCGAGCGGCTTACCCTTGCCGCCATGCTCGAAACCTGCCGGGGAAATGTCACGGAAGCCAGCCGCCGGCTGCGCATCTCCAAGGCCACCTTGTACCGAAAAATGGAACGCTACGGCCTGGTGGTGGAGCGGCGCAAGTGACACGCCTCAGCGGACGCGCCGCGCCGGCGGTTTGGCGTCGATCACCGGGATGAGGTCGCGGCGATCTTCGGGCTCGGACCGGCGGGCCGTACGGGCCGCCAGCTCGCTGTTCAGGGTGGCGATGAATTCCTGAATCTGGGCCTGCATTTCGCCCATCCGCTCGCGCATGTTGAGAATGATTTCAACCCCGGCGAGGTTCACCCCCAGGTCGCGCGTCAGGTGCAGGATCACTTCCAGCCGCTCCAGATCTTCGTCGGTGAACAGGCGGGTGTTGCCTTCGCTGCGCGAGGGCTTCAGCAGGCCTTCCCGTTCGTACAGCCGCAGCGTCTGGGGGTGGATGGCATACTGCTCTGCCACGGCGGAAATCATGTAGGCGGCTTTCGATTTGGCTTTTCGCATGGGCCCTTGCTCCTCGCTCAGACCTTCGTCCACATTTCGGCCCGCGGATCCTCCGGATGCAATTTGGCCATCTCCCGCAGCAGCTCGCGGGTCCGTTCGTCCCGCGGCTCGGGCGCCTCGATGACCGCCTCCACGATCTGCTCGCCGCGCTGGCCCGTGCGCGAATTCAGCACCCCCTTTTCGCGCAGCCGGAAGCGCTGGCCGGTGCGCGTACCCTGGGGAATCTTCAGCAGCGTGCGGCCGTCGATGGTGGGCACCTCGATCTTGGACCCCAAAGCCGCCTCCCACACGCTGAGGGGAACCTTGATCTCGATATTGTCTCCCTCGCGGTGGAAAAACGGGTGCTCTTCCACGCGGGTGGTGATGTAGAGGTCGCCGGGAGGCGCGCCCTGGGTTCCGGCGTTGCCTTTTCCCGGCACGCGCAGCCGCGATCCGTTGCGCGCGCCCGGAGGGATGCGCACCTCGACGGTCTCGGTCTGGGTCACGCGCCCCTCGCCCCCGCAGGTGGGGCAGACGTTGCGCAGCCGGCCGGTGCCCCCGCAGCGCGGGCAGGTCAGGTTGAACTTCATCGCGCCGGCCATCTGGGTGACGTTGCCGGTGCCCTTGCACTGCGGGCAGGCGACTTCGTTGGTCCCCGTGGAACCCGATCCGTGGCAGGTCGGGCAGACCTCGTAGCGCGATATGTTGAGGCGCGCCTGGGTGCCCCGGATGGCCTGCCAGAAATCGATATCCATCACGTATTCGAGATCGCCGCCCTTCTGCGGCTCGGCCTGCGGCGCTTCGCCGTGACCGCCGAAGAACTGCGAAAAAATGTCACGGAAACCGCCGGCTCCAGCGGATTCCCCGCGCCGTCCGGCTCCCGGCCTTCCCGCGCGGCCCGGCTCCTCGCCGCCCGTGAAGTCAGAGAAATCGAAGCCGTTGAAATCCATCCCGGGATGCGGCCCCGCTCCCGCCGGACCGCCGCCCGGCGCGCCGCCGGCGAATCCGCTCTCCGAGTAGAAGCCGTACTGGTCGTACATCTGGCGCTTTTTGGAATCGCTGAGAACGTCGTAAGCCTCCTGGACGTTCTTGAAGCGCTCCTCGGCCGATTTGTCGCCCGGGTTGAGATCGGGGTGATACTTGCGCGCCAGCTTGCGATAAGCCTTGCGAATCTCGTCCGCCGAGGCCTTCCGCGGAACCGCCAGCGTCTCGTAATAGTCGTGCTTGGGAGCGGACATAGAAAAGGGCCCGGCCGCGGATGAACCCGGATCGCGCCTTCGACCCGCGCTCATCCGCGGCTATCGATTATTTCTTCTTGTCGTCCACGTCGACGAATTCGGCGTCCACCACATTGTCTTTATCTTTGGGTTTCCCCTGGTCGCCGCCGGTCCCGGAGGGTCCATCCCCGCCGGGAGCCGCGCCGCCGGGCGGCTGGGAAGCCGACTTGTACATGGCTTCGGCCAGCTTGTGGCTGGCCGTGGTGAGCCGGTCGACGGCCGCGTTGATGCGCTCCGGATCGTTCTCCGCCATAGCCTTGCGAGTCTCTTCCAGGGCCGCCTCGATCTCTTTAGCCTCGGCGTCGCCGACCTTGCTGCGATGCTCCTTGAGCGTCTTCTCGACGTTGTACACCATGGCATCGGCGCGGTTGCGCGCCTCGATCGTGTCGCGCTGCTTGCGGTCTTCGGCCGAATGCGATTCGGCGTCGCGGGCCATCTTGTCGACTTCGTCCTTGGAAAGGCCGGAGGAAGACGTGATGGTGATCTTCTGCTCATTGTTGGTGGCGCGGTCCTTGGCCGTCACGTTGAGAATTCCGTTGGCATCGATATCGAACGTGACCTCGACCTGCGGGATGCCGCGCGGCGCCGGCGGAATGTTGCCAAGCTGGAACACGCCGAGCATACGGTTGTCGTGCGCCATGGCGCGTTCACCCTGGTAGACCTTGATCTCCACCGAGGGCTGGTTATCGGAAGCCGTGGAGAAGACCTCGCTCTTCCGGGTCGGAATGGTCGTATTGCGGTCGATCAGCTTGGTGAACACGCCGCCCAGGGTCTCGATACCCAGAGAGAGCGGGGTCACATCGAGCAGCAGCACGTCCTTGACTTCGCCGCCCAGCACGCCGCCCTGAACCGCGGCGCCCACGGCCACCACCTCATCGGGATTGACGCCTTTGTGCGGCTCCCTGCCGAACAGGTCGCGTACCACCTGCTGGATGCGCGGCATGCGGGTCTGCCCGCCCACCAGCACGACCTCATCGATCTGCTGGGGCGTAACGTTGGCATCCGTCATGGCCTGTTTGCACGGACCCACCGAGCGCTGGACCAGATCTTCCACCATCTGCTCGAAACGCGCCCGCGTCAGCTTCATCTGCAAGTGCTTGGGGCCGGTGGCATCGGCGGTGACGAAGGGCAGGTTGATTTCGGTCTCGAGGAGCGTGGAAAGCTCCATTTTGGCCTTCTCGGCGGCTTCCTTGAGCCTTTGCAGGGCCATCTGGTCGCGCGCGAGATCGATGCCGTTTTCCCGTTTGAATTCGGCGACGATCCACTCGATCACCCTCTGGTCGATATTGTCGCCGCCCAGGTGCGTGTCGCCATTGGTGGATTTCACTTCCACCAGGCCCTCGCCGACTTCCAGAATGGAAATATCGAAGGTGCCGCCGCCGAAATCGTAAACCGCGATGGTCTCGTTCTTCTTCTTATCGAGCCCGTAGGCCAGCGCGGCCGCGGTGGGCTCGTTGATGATGCGCATGACCTCGAGGCCGGCGATCTTGCCTGCGTCCTTGGTGGCCTGGCGCTGCGAATCGTTGAAATAAGCCGGAACGGTGATGACGGCCTGGGTGACCTTCTGCCCCAGGTAGGATTCGGCCGCTTCCTTCAATTTGTTCAGAATCATGGCCGAAATCTCCGGCGGAGAATACTTGGTGCCGCTGATATCCACGCGGGCATCGCCGTTTTCCCCCCGGACCACCTTGTAGGGCACCATCTTCATCTCTTCGGTGACTTCGTCGTACCGGCGCCCCATAAAACGCTTAATCGAGAAAACCGTGTTTTCCGGGTTCGTGATGGCTTGGCGTTTGGCCACCTGGCCGACCAGCCGCTCCCCGCTTTTGGTGAAGGCCACGACCGATGGCGTGGTGCGGGACCCCTCCTGGTTTGCAATGACTGTGGGTTGGCCGGCCTCCATGACCGCTACCACCGAATTGGTCGTCCCCAAGTCAATCCCAATGATCTTTCCCATGCTAGTTGAAGCCTCCCTCTTTGTGATTCTCCATGAATGGCGTACCGCCGCGCGGGCGGCAATTTAGTACATCATCATTATTGAATATTAGTGGGATGTTGTCAAGTTAATTTGCCAAGAGCGTGCGTTACCGCGCAGTCTCTATCCGCAGCTCCGAAGCCCGGCCCAGGAGAATTTGGACCAAACCGGGATGCCCATCTAGGGGAGCCGTGACTTCAATCCGCAAACCCTTACGGCACTTGGCAATATCGGAGATGATTGGTCGATGCCTACCGAGCCGGACACACCACGGGACCATCCAGCTACCTCGCGCGCAGGCCGCCTCGATGCGGGAGCCGTGAGCGAAGACCACGTTGCCGGTGGTCACGTGTTGCCGTGGATATACGCCCTCATGTGATAGAGTTCCTCGGTCTTGGTGGCCAACTCGTGGTTCATGACATCGCGCATGGACAGAAACCCCACTACGCGCGCCCCGCGAGTTACCGGCAGATGGCGGCAGTTGTGAGCCTTCATAGCCTCCATGGCCGCCTCCACGCTGGCCAGCTCGTCGATGGTGGCGAGCTGCGTACTCATGACCGTCCGAACGGGCGTGGTTTCCGGGTCGAGACCTTCCACCACCACCTTCTGCATCAGGTCGCGTTCACTGAACACGCCGCGCAGATTCTCCCCGCTCATAACGAGGATAGCTCCCACATGGAGCTGGGTCATACGCCGGGAGGCGCTGGCAACACTGCTGCCCTCCTCGACGTGAAACAACTCTCTCTCGTGCAATAAATCCCGGACACGTGACACTGGGCACCCCTCCCGATTCCGGGCCTCACTATATCACAAAAACCGGCCCGTCACAGAGAGCCAAGCTCAGGCTCACGCCGGGGTGTGGGCTCCGCCGCGGCGGAGCCCACGCACCGCACCGGCGGCTTACTTCCGGGGAGGCCCGGGACGCATCGAGGCCGGGGGCACCCAGCCATCGTTGGACGGGCCGTTCTGGAAGAACCACGAATCGCTGCTCAGCGGATTGCCCTTGGCAAAATTGAAATTGGCCTGTCCGAAGATCTTGCCGTTCTTGACGGCCGCATCGTGGATCCGGTTGATCATCTCCTGGTAGTGCGGATCGGTCGCGGGGAACCCGGAGAACTGCGTCAGGTCGTTATTTCCCGTAATCAATACATCGACGCCCGGCACCGCGGCGATATCGTAAGCGTTGGCCACGCCCGTGGGCGTCTCGATCATGATCACCACCAACATGTTGTCGTTGATGGTGTTGTGGTAATCGGGTCCCCAAAGCTGCGGCGCCTGGCCCTGGCCGGAACTGCGCCGCGCCACCGGTGGGTACCGCGCCCACTTGGCCGCTTCGCGGGCCCGATCGACGTCGTCAACCGTGGGCACGATGATGCCCAGCGCGCCTATGTCGGTCGCGTGTTGAATGTGCCATTCTTGCGCGTCCGGCAACCGGATGAAGGGGACAGCGCCGTTGTGCGGGCACGCGGCGATCATCTTCTCGATGTCGGCGAACTCCAGGGTGCTGTGCTGCATTTCGAACCAGGTATAGTCATAGTGCTTGGCCTGCTCGCAGTACCCTTCAATATCGAATTTACTTTGCGTAAAGCTGAACACCTGCTTGTGCGCAAGGAGCTTCGCCTTAGCGGTGTTATATAGAGGGGGCTTCGCGCCTCCCGCCTGTGCCTGTGCCAACGCTGGGCCGCCGAGCAGGGCAGCCAACGCCACGCCGCAAACCACTACTGCCAGTCGTCTCATTTCTTAACTCCTACCTCCGAAACCCCGGTTTCTTATGGGTATCGTTTCGGAGTATAACACCCGGCACTGGGCGAATCGCGGGAGATAATGGAAAGATGGAGGAGGGCTTCCGCTTTCGTTGCCAGCCGGGCTGCACGGAGTGCTGCAGGCAGCGCGGTTTCGTCTACCTGAACGAGGGCGACCTCAAGCGCGCCGCAGGATTCCTGGGCCTCACGCCGGCCGCCTTCGAACGGCGCTACGCGTACCGGACCCGCCATCGCCTGCGGCTGCGCGTTCCGTCCAAGGCACACTGTCCGTTTCTGCTGGAGGACCGCTGCTCGATTCATCCGGCCAAGCCGGACCAGTGCCGCATATTCCCGTTCTGGCCGGAACTGGTGGCCAGCCGGCGAGCGTGGGCCCAGACCGCAAAATACTGCCCGGGCATCGGGAAGGGACACCTGATCTCCATCGAAACGGCGCGGGCCCGCGGGAAATAGCCGCTAACGGCCGGGCACTTCGCTGCCAAATTGAATCGTGGAATCCACCGTGTACAGGCGCAAGCTTGCGCCTAAAGGGCGAAGCATCTCGAGCACGATGGAGCTTCCTTCGGTCTTCAGCGAAAGGTGCGTGCTCCCGTTGCGCGAAACGGCAAACTCGCGCGCGCCGAACGGTGGAATCAGGGCATCGAGCGATGCCGTACAGACCGGTTGCAGATCCGGTCCGGTCCGGTTGCCGGGAACCGAATAGAGAACCCCGGCGGAGTAACAGGCCCAGACCCGCGCGGCGCGTTCCGAGGTATTGATCATGGAGATCCGGTTCGCCGGCATGGCGGCCACATCTCCGGTGAACCAGGGATTCCGCGCCGGATAGGCGACCGCGCGGCCCGCGCTGCGCAGTTGATTGCCGGCCCGGCACTCCGTCGAACCGCCGACGGCGATCACCGGCGAAAGTTCCGGCGCGGGAATCCGCTCCCGCACTTTCACCCAGGCATCCAACGTCTCTTCCCCGATGTCCAGCTTGTAGGCGCCGCGCTCGTGCGGGCCAAGGCGGACAGTCGTTCCGCCGAAGCCCGCCAGCGCCACCAGCGCGCCGGACTCCCGATGGCCTTCCACTTCCGCGGCCACTGGCCGGTCGCCGAGGTTCCGCAGTTCGACCATCGAAGAGCACGCGGGACCATAAGAGAGCGCCGGCAGCACGCTTTCCACCACGCGCTCCTGCGCGGCGAGCGGCGCGGCCCCCAGCACGGCCAGCAGCCAGATACGAGTCACGAAACCATTCTCGGCTAAAAGATCGGCCGATGTGGCGACGCGCTTTAGCTAATGCGACATGGCGTAGACCACGTAGTTCACGCCCAGGCGGATGGCCAGGTCCGAAAACTGCTCGGGGTAGTGGAGGTCGTCGGCCCATTCCCAGGCGTCGCCGATATCCGAATTAAAGGAAATCGCCACCATCACGCGGCCTTTATCGTCATAGATGGCCCGCCAGTGCGCGCCTTTGCCATCGGCATACTTATAGCCCATGCGCAGATGGGCTTCGCCGGGGATCTGGTAGCGGTCGTTGAGATCGTAAACCGTGTGAAAGATGGCGTCGGCATCCGCCACGTCCACGATGGGGCGCTCCGGAAAGACACGCTGCATACGCTCCTCGAAGACCCGGTATTCGGTGGCGCCGTGGAAGTCGTCGGCCATGAAGAAGCCGCCGCGCAAGAGGTACTCGCGCAGTTCGCCGGCCTGACGGTCGGTCAGCCCCCATTCGCCCACCTGCACGGCGTAGAGCCAGGGCCAGTCGTAGCCGTCGCCGTCATCGAGGTTGACGCACTGCTCCACGGAGCGGCCCTGGATGCGCGTCAGGCGGCGGAGGGCGCGGGAGAAATGGCGGTCGGCGCGCGGGAAATCCTGCGTCCAGAGGGAGAGACCGAGGCGGAAATCGCCATCGAAACGGCCACGGTAGCCATCGTTCCAGCCGCCTGGGAACATGAGGCGCGCGAAGGTCCACTCGGCGCTTTCCCGGTAATCCGGCGGAAGGGGAATCTCCCCGACCCGGTACTCGACCCCGTCGAATTCGCGGAACGGCCGCTGGAAGGCGTAGAGCGCACCCAGTGCCGCCAGTCCGCACCCCCACCGGCGCAAAGCCCGCCGCCAAGCCATGAATCCCCTCATTCAGAGAATATCATCGGCGGATGGCTGGTAGAATAACTCTGATAATGCAGGTTCTGCAGGCGGGCGCGCACAAGTTGATTTACCTGGAACTTCAGGCGGAGATGGTGGCCAACGTGGCCCGGCAGGCAGGGTTCGAAACCAAGGCGAAAGATGGGCCGCGGACCATCCAACTGGATCTCTGCGCGACCCAGCGCCAGTCGCCGCTGCTTCTGTTCGATGCCGCCGATCCGGCCAATCTGGGATGGTTTTCGCGCTGCCAGTTTTACGTGGACGGGCGCACCGGCCTGGTGATGCAGACCCCCATGACGCTGGCTAACAAGCGCGATCGCGCGGGCCACGCGCATCGCAATTCCGTGCGGCTGACCATCTGCAAGGAACTGCCCGCCACCTTCCGGCTGCCCGGCCGCCAGCCCCTCACCGAGCAGGTGTTCTATCATCTGTTCTTCAACTTTCTGACGGCGCTGACGCATAGCGGCGTGGCGATCTGCGGGAATGGCAGCATCGAGGCGTTGGCCGGGCGAACGGAAACGGTCGGATCGCGTAACTAAGCCGGCGCGCGTACTTTCATGAACAGACCGGGCAAGTGTATATGTAACTTTGCGCGACCGGGGGGAATCGATAGCGTTGAAGACCGGGCTGCCGGATGATTTCGGGGGGAACGTCGGGCGGTTCCGCGTCGTTTTAGCCGGCTCCTCATGGGGCCGGCTTTTTTTGTGCGCCCTTTTGTGCCGTCGCGATCACCGGGCGCGGGAATATCCGGCGGGTTTGCCGCCAGACGTTGAAAAAGCGCCGGTTGAGCTTCTCCTGGGCGATTCGGGCAGCGCCGGCACGGGTCATCGTGCGGAGCCGCGGGAGTAAGATAACGATAGCTGGGCAGGCAATGAAAGTCTCCGGCCGGGAATTCACCACCATCAGCGGCGTCTCCATCCAGCCGGTCTACGGGCCGGAAGATCTGCGGGGCTTCGATTTCGCGCGCGACTCGGGAAATCCCGGGGAGTTTCCGTATACGCGCGGCATCCACGCGGACATGTACCGCGGCAAGCTCTGGACCATGCGCCAGTTCTCGGGTTTTGCCACGCCCGAGGAGACCAACCGCCGCTACCGCTACCTCCTGGAGCAGGGGCAGACGGGGCTCTCGGTGGCGTTCGACCTGCCGACACTGATGGGCTATGACGCCGACCACCCCATGAGCGCGGGCGAGGTGGGCAAGTGCGGCGCATCGATCTCTTCGCTGGAAGACATGGAGATCCTCTTCCGCGACATCCCGCTCGGCGAAGTCACGGTGTCGATGACCATCAACTCGCCGGCCGCGGTGTTGTGGGCCATGTACCTGGCGTTAGCTGAGCAGCAGGGGGTTTCGTGGGCGCGGGTTTCCGGCACGCTGCAGAACGACATCCTGAAAGAGTACATCGCGCAGAAAGAGTACATCTTTCCGCCGCGGCCCTCGATGCGGCTGGTGACGGATACGATCGAGTTCGGGGTGCGCGAAACGCCGCGCTTCAATCCCATTTCGATCAGCGGGTATCACATCCGCGAAGCCGGATCGACGGCTGTGCAGGAGCTGGCATTCACGCTCCGCGACGGCATGGAGTACGCGGATTGGGCGCTCGCGCGGGGCCTCGAGATCGACGCTTTCGCGCCGCGGCTGAGTTTCTTTTTCAACGCGCACAACGATTTCTTCGAGGAGATCGCCAAGTACCGCGCGGCCCGCAAAATCTGGGCGTACGCGATGCGCGACCGCTACGGCGCCCGGAGCGAGCGAAGCTGGAAGCTGCGTTTTCACGCGCAGACGGCGGGCTGTTCGCTCACCTGGCAGCAGCCGTATAACAACGTGGTGCGGACGGCGGTGCAGGGGCTGGCGGCGGTGCTGGGCGGGGCGCAATCGCTGCACACCAATTCGCTCGACGAAGCCTACGCGCTGCCCAGCGAGCAGGCCGTGACCCTGGCCCTGCGCACGCAGCAGGTGCTGGCCCATGAGAGCGGCGTGGCGGCCACGGCAGACCCGCTGGGCGGCAGCTATTTCGTGGAGAAGCTGACGCTCGAAACCGAGGCGGCGGCCAACCGGTACATAAGGCAGATCGACGAAATGGGCGGGATGATCGCGGCCATCGAGGCGGGTTTTCCGCAGAAGGAGATCGCGGCGGCCAGCTACCGGTACCAGCGCGAGGTGGAAACGGGAGCGCGCACGATCGTGGGGGTCAACGGCTTCCGATCGGATGACCAGCCGATCGAGCTGCTGCGGATCGACGAATCGGCCGGCCGGTGCCAGGAGGCCAAACTGGCGGCGCTGCGCCAGCGGCGCGACAACCAGCAGGTGCGCAGGACGCTGGACGCGCTCTCGCGCGCGGCCGAAGGGAGCGAAAACACCATGCCGCGAATTCTCGACGCGGTGCGCGCCTACGCGACTTTGGGGGAGATTATGGACGCGCTGCGAGCGGTGTTCGGCACGTACCAGGAAACCACGCACCTCTGAGCCATGACGCAACCGATACGAGTGCTGGTGGCCAAGCCGGGATTGGACGGCCATGACCGGGGCGCCAAAGTGATCGCCCGGGCGCTGCGCGATGCCGGAATGGAAGTGATCTACACCGGCCTGCGGCAGACGCCGGAGATGATTGTGAACGCGGCCCTCCAGGAAGACGTGCAGGTGATCGGGCTGTCGATTCTTTCGGGGGCCCACAATGCCATCGTGCCCCGGCTGATGGAACTGCTGCGCGAGAAGGAGATGGGCGATGTGAAGGTGGTGTTGGGCGGCATTATACCGGACCAGGATGCCGAGTCGCTCAAACGCTCCGGCGTGGCGGCGGTGTTCCAGCCGGGTGCGTCGCTGGAGTCCGTAGTGGAGTTTATACGGTCGGTTGTCTGAGGGGTAACACAACGCGGAGACGCGGAGGCGCGGAGTTTCGCGGAGAAGCGCGCTATGGCAAAGGCTCTGCGGACGACCGCACTTGCGGGATAAAGTTCAAGACCTGAGCGCACGGAGGGAGCAGAGATCCGTGCGGCTGGCGCCGGGCGGGTGGGTGCGGCAGGGGCGATTTTGAAAAACTCCGCGTCTCCGCGCCTCCGCGTTTAGCTGGTTTGCATATGAATCGCAGGTATCTTCTTTCGATCGACGGCGGGGGAATCCGGGGGATCATTCCGGCCCTCGCGCTGCTCAAGCTGGAGCAGGAAACCGGGAGACCAGCGCGGGACGTGTTTTCATTCGTGGCGGGAACCTCCACGGGAGCGCTGCTGGCGGCGGCGGTGGCGGCGGGCATTCCGGCGGCCCAGATGGTGGACGTATACAAGAACCGGAGCGCGGAGATCTTCACGCCCCGGGCACCCTGGAACGAGATGCGGCGGTACACGGTGGGGCACAAGTACGACGTCGCGAATCTGAACCGGGTGCTGCTGGAAGTGCTGGAGCAGGGGAGCCGATGGACGCTGAACGATTCACCCATCGACCTGCTGCTGACGGCCAAGGGGCTGGCGCACGGAAAGCCGTGGTACTTCGTGAAGGACTCGCCGCTGAATTCGTCGATCACCGGCGGGCTGCGGCTGGCGGACTGCGCCACGGCCAGCGCGGCGGCGCCCACCTATTTCGACCCGTGGACGATGTCCGCTCCCGTGAACGGCAAAGTGGTGGATGGCGGCGTGGGAGTGACCGGCAACCCGGTCTACCAGGCGTGCGTGGAGGCTTTCTGCTACGCCGAAGGGTACACCCCCGCGAATACCACGGTGATTTCTTTCGGAACGGGCCGTTTTTTCAAACGGGAGGATCCGCACCTGATCACGCAGTGGCTCAACTGGGTGCTGGAGGCGTTGTTGCAGGCGCCCGAAGAGCAGCAAACCCAGATTGTGGCGCGGCACTATTCGGAAGCCATCCTGTACCGGCTAATGCCGATACTGCCGGCCGACATCGACATGGACGATATTGAGCGGATTGGGGACCTGGAGACTACCGGAGAGCAGTTCGCCGAGCAGGTGGACTGGAGCGCCATGCTACGCGGCGAAGACACGAATTTCCGGGTTAAAGGCACTGGTCCGCAAGATCCCGGCGGGAGTGCCAGCGGTTCACACCTGTAGCCTGCTACACTCGTTGTTGCGTTCAGCCAAGATCCGCTAGAATAAAGCCTTAGCATCTGGAATGCGGGCTGCACCGCGGGGAACAATCTGTGTATCGACTTCGGAGTGACAGCGCAGAGTGGAAAGGTATCCTTGCATGAATCTTTTCAGGCGATCGTGCCTGGTGGCGGTAGGGGCTTGTCTCTGCGCAGCGTGGACGCCGCTAGGGGCGCAAACGGCCGCGCCGCAGACTCCCGCACAGCCGCAAGGGCAGCGTCCGGCGGGAACACCGCCGGCCCAGACGCCGCAACCGGCTCCCCGGCAGCAGAACCCGTTCGAGAATGTCCCGACGGCCCCGGCTGCTCCTCAGGAAGCTCAGCCGCCCGCGCCGCAGCCGCCCGCCGCGCAGCCGCCCGCCGCGCAGCAACCGCCGGCGCCCGCGCCGCGCATGGAAGCGCCCCCAACAGCGCCCCAGCCGGCACAAGCTCCCTCCACAGAGACGATTGAGGCCGTCGAATTTCGCGGCGCGCGCCGTGTGCCGCAAGATACCCTGAAGTCTCTCATCTTCACCAAAGCAGGCGATGTTTATAACGAAGATACGCTGCGGCGCGATTTCATGTCGCTGTGGAACACGGGGCGGTTCGACGACATCCGTCTGGAGACGGAGCCAGGCCGTCTGGGCATGATCGTCCGCTTTGTGGTGACCGAGCGCCGGGTGATCCGCTCGATCGAATACGCGGGCATCCACTCGGTGTCGGTTTCGGAGATCCTGGACCGGTTCAAGGAACGCAAGGTCGGGCTGACGGTGGAATCGCAGTACGATCCGAACAAGATTCAGCGCGCGTCCGTGGTGCTGAGAGAGTTTCTTGCCGAGCGCGGGCGCCAGTATGCGAGTGTGGACCCGGTGTTGGAACAGGTGCCGCCTTCCTCCCTGAAGCTGACCTTCAACGTGAAAGAGGGGCCGAAGGTCAAGGTAGGGAATATCCAGTTCACGGGGACCCATGCTTTCAACAACCGGTGGGCGATCGAGCACATGAAACAGCTCAAGCCCTTCGGGGTGCCGCATTCCATCCTGTTCGAGAATATCTTCGCCAAGACATTCGACAGCGACAAGCTGGAGTACGACCAGGAGATGGTCCGGCAGGCGTACCAGGACCATGGCTACTTCACGGCCAAGGTGCTGGAGTCGAACGTAGTGATTCTGCGCCGCGGCGGCCGCGGCTGGCGTCTGCCGCTGATCAAGCCGAACAACCAGGCCATCATGGCGGATATCACGATACCGGTGGAAGAGGGGAAGCTTTATCACCTGCACCAGATGAACTTCGTGGGCGTAAAGCTGTTCCGGACGCCGGAAGTGCTCATGAAGCCGTTCTTCGGCATGGGGCCGGGAGACATATTCTCGACCGACAAGCTGAAGAAGGGCCTGGAGACGATGCGCAAATACTACGGGCAGTTTGGCTACATCGATTTCGTGCCGGAACCTTCTTTCGACGTGATCCCCAATTCGGACCAGATCGACGTGACGCTGACGGCCGACGAAGGCAAGCAGTTCTTCATCCGGCGCATCGATTTTTCGGGCAACACCACCACGCGCGACAAAGTAATCCGGCGCGAGATTCTGCTGGATGAAGGAGACATCTTCAACTCGCAGTTGTGGGACCTCAGCATTCTGCGGCTGAACCAGCTCGGTTACTTCGAGATGCTGAAGAAGGAAGACGCCGCGGATATCAAGCGCAACCCGCAATCGAACACGGTGGATATCACGCTCAAGGTGAAAGAGCGCGGGAAGAACTCGATCGGGCTGAACGGCGGGGTATCGGGCATCGCGGGCAGCTTCGTGGGGTTCAACTATTCGACGAACAACTTCCTGGGGCTGGGCGAAACGCTCTCGCTCGAATCGCAGCTCGGCACGCGCATGCGAAACGTGAGCCTGGGGTTCACGGAGCCGTACTTCCTGGACCGTCCGCTACAGGTGGGCTTCGTGATATTCCTGCGGCGGTTCAACTTCGACCAGGGGCGCGAGGCTTCGATCCTGGCGGGCCTGAACCTGATTCCGGAATACAACCAGTTGGGACAGCAGAACCTGCTGAACTATGTCCAGAACAGCCACGGTTTCAACGTTTCGGCCACCTATCCGCTGCGGCGAAGCTTCTCGCGCATCGGAATCACGTACGGTTTCGATATTACATCCACCATCACCGAGACGGCCGCCGCGCAGGCCTACTTCACCTATATCAATTTCAACGGAGTAGCGGGGCCCAACTCGCTGACGGGAGTGCGCACCAGTTCGATCACGCCCTCTTACACGTACAACACGGTGAACCACCCGATCAACCCGACGGGCGGCCGGAGCCTGTACATTTCGACGGGTTTCGCGGGCAGCATCCTGGGCGGGAACGTGAACACGATCAGCCCGGCGATCGACGGGAAATATTTCCACGTGAATCCGTTGCACAGGACTCACGTTCTGGCATTCCATTTGTTAGCCAGCATGATCACGGGGTACGGCGGGAAGTTCGTGCCGCCGTATTCGCGGCGGTTCATGGGCGGCGAGCAGGACATCCGGGGCTTCGAAATCTGGGGGATTACGCCGGTGGCCTTCATCCCTTCGAGCGCCGCGGTGAACGTCCTTAACGACGACGGAACGCCCCGGACGCAGAAGGTCATCAGCGGGGGCGGCATTACCACGGAAAACGTGACGATGCAGATTCCGAGCTATCAGCTCATTACGCCGGGCGGGGATTTCCAGACGGTGTTCAATTTTGAATACCGTATCCCCATCGTTCCCAACGTGGTGACGCTGGCTCCGTTCTTCGACGCCGGCGTCGATAAGATTTTACGAACCAGCCAGCTCACCATGGAGCAGGGGCAAGTGAACAACCTGAACACGGAGTTTCCGGAGGCGGGATTCACCGGAAAGGTACAAATCGCCCCGGGCACCCAGAAACCGCGGGCCTCGACGGGCCTGGAGGTGCAGGTCATGCTGCCGGTGGTAAACGCGCCGTTCCGGGTGTACTTCGCCTACAATCCATCGGTAGTACGCGACTATCTGCAACCGCCCATCGTAGCGGACCGGTCGGCGTACCCTAACGCCGCGACGTTCAACAATGCGGTGGCATCTTACGGGACGGCGTATCCGTTTTTCGAGAAGCGGACGATGTTCCGGTTCACGATTGGCCGGACGTTCTGAGCAACCCGGCCATAATATGGTAGTATTCTGAGACTTAGGAGCATCGAGCTTGAAGAAGAATGTATTCGTCCTCTCCGCCGTGGTTTTAGGAGCGGCTGCGATGGCGTTCGGCCAGGCTGCCGCGGCGCCGCCCGCGCCCGCACCGGCGACCGCACCCGCCCCGGCGACCGGCCCCGTGCCGACCAAGGTCGCGATCATCAACATCACGGGAGCCATTCTGGGCACCAAGGATGGCCAAGTGGCAGCCAGCGCGCTGCAAGCGAGATTCGCGCCGAAGCAGCAGGAACTGCAGAAGAAGCAGGCCGAGATCGCCGCCTTGCGCGAGCAGTTGAGCAAGGGCAGTGCCACCATGAGCCAGGAAGCCAAAGACAAGCTCATGCGGGAAATCGATACCAACACCAAGGCGCTGAACCGCGATACCGAGGATGCCCAGGCCGATCTGGAACAGGAACAGGGGAAGGTGCAGCAGGACTTGGGCGGAAAAGTGATGGCGATCATCGACCAGTACGCTTCGAGAAACGGCTTCGCCGTAGTGCTGGATGTGAGCAGCCCGCAGACGCCGGTGATGTGGGCCGCCGCGGCGGTGGATATCACGCCCGAGATCGTCAAACTGTACGATCAGGCGCACCCGGCTGCGGCGCCCGCGGGGGCGCCGGCGAAAACCACCAGCGCGGCGCCAGCGAGGCCCGCTGCCGCGCCAGCCGGCGCTCCGGCGGCCGCGGCTCCGGCGGCCGCTAAGAAATAGCGCGCGAAAGAGGACGCCGCCAGCAGCCTGGTGGGCTTAGCCGGGAGCTCGGTTGCCGCCGTTCCCGGGGTGGCACTTTCGGCAGTTGCCCTTCATATCGAACGCCTTACCATCGGCGCGGTGACAGGTGCGGCAGCCGGCGCTGGAGGCCAGCGGCCGGGCGGAGGATGGGGGCCAGAGCTCGTCGTGGCATACGCCGCACTCACGCTTTTCGCGAGCCGCGTGGGCTCGGTGATTGAAGAGCACATCTCCGGCCTTACTGTGGAAAACCAGCCGGGCGGGGGGCCGCTTTTCACCATCCGCGGCCGCGACGCCCGCACCGGTCAGCGCCACGGAGAGCAGGATGGCAAGAGTGAACCGCATGGAAGTGCGATCATAGCAGGTTCCCGCCCCGGAAGAACCCTTTCCCGCCAGCCTGCGTCTAAATCCCCAGGTAAGCTATACTTTGGAAAAGAAGGACGGATTCCGAATGCCCCGTTTGAGGCGATCCCTTTTATTTGCACCGCTGATAGTGGCTGTCTGTTCGATCGTAGGTGGATCGTACGGCCCGCGCGCCAACGTGGCCGCGGCCGACACGTCCGGCGAACTGGCGCTTAGTAAGGACGTAGACAGTTTCACCAAGGCTCTCAGCGTGGTGGAGCAGAACTTCGCGGACGCCTCCAACCCCGATAAAGAAATCTACAAGGGGGCTATTCCGGGCATGCTGCGGACCCTCGATCCGCACTCCAACTTCTTCGATCCGAAGGACTTCCAGCTTCTGCGCGAGGAGCAGAAGAGCCGCTATTATGGCGTCGGCATGACGGTG
Source organism: Terriglobia bacterium (assembly GCA_963714205.1). Taxonomy (GTDB): domain Bacteria; phylum Acidobacteriota; class Terriglobia; order Bryobacterales; family Bryobacteraceae; genus CAVQNQ01. The sequence continues at coordinate 19,328 of CAVQNQ010000007.1, read as the reverse complement.
CAATCGCGCGACGGCAAGACCGTGGTTACGGCCCCGTTCCCCGGCGCGCCCGCGTACAAGGCTGGCGTGCGTCCCGGCGACGTGATCCTGATGGTGAACGACAAATCCACCGACGGCATGACGACCACCGACGTGGCCGACCTGCTGAAGGGGCCGCGCGGCACTCCGGTCAAGATCGTGGTGGCGCGCGAGGGCACCAGCGAGCCGCTCACGTTCACGGTCATCCGCGACCAGATCGAGCGCAAGAGCGTGCCGGACGCCTTCTGGGTTAAGCCCGGGGTGGCCTATGTCAAGATCTTGAGCTTTACGGAGAACACCAGCACGGAGCTAGACAATAATCTGCACCGCTTGGGCGAAGGCAACATCAAGGGACTGATCCTCGACTTGCGCGGCAATCCCGGCGGCCTGCTGAACGAGGGAGTGTCGGTGGCCGGCCACTTCCTGCCCAAGGGTTCGCTGATTGTCTCGCACCACGGCCGGACGTCTTCCGAGAAACCTTACTACGCGCGGGACGGCAACCACGGCCGGGATTACCCGATGGTGGTGCTGGTGGATTCGCGTTCGGCCTCGGCGGCCGAGATCGTCTCCGGGGCACTGCAGGATCACGACCGCGCCTGGATCCTGGGCGAAACCACCTTCGGGAAGGGTCTGGTGCAGACGGTCTATCCGCTGGCCGCGAATACCGGACTGGCATTGACCACGGCGCATTTCTATACGCCCAGCGGCCGGCTGATCCAGCGGGATTACTCGAACCAGTCGTTCTACGATTACTACTTCCGCAAAGAGGGCAACGCGCGCAATCCCCTGGATGTCAAAATGACCGACAGCGGCCGGACGGTGTACGGCGGGGGCGGCATCACGCCCGACGAAAAATATACGGCTCCCAAGCTGGACCGGTTCGAAGCGGAACTCTACCGCACCGGCCTGTTCAACTTCACGCGCTCTTATTTCGCCACGCATAGCGCGACGGTGCCCAAGGGCTGGCTCCCGGACGAAGGCATTATCACCGAGTTCCACGAATACCTGCTGAAGAACCACTACGAGTTCAGCGAGGCGGAGTTCACCCAGGACCACGAATGGATCAAGCGCTACCTGGCGCAATCCATGTACGTGTACGCCTTCAACGTGGATGAGAGCGACAAGGTCTTTGAGCTGCTGGACCCCGAGGTAGCGAAGGCGATAGACGCTCTGCCCAAGGCGGAGAGCCTGCTGCAATCCGCTAAGCGGATTGTGGCGCAGCGCATGACATCGGAACCGCAAGCCGCCGCGCACCGGTAGGCGGACATCCGAGAGCGCAGCCGAAGCAGGGATACCGGTGGTGCTACCATCGGAATTTGAATCCCCAGCCGCAGATTGTGGTCCTGGATGCCGGGGGCCAATACTGTCACCTCATCTCGCGCAAGGTGCGCGAGCTGGGCGTGTACGCCGAGGTGCGCGCCAGCGAAACGCCGGCCGCGCAACTTGGCTCGGCCAAGGGCATCATCATCTCGGGCGGGCCTTCGAGCGTATACGATCCGGGCAGCCCCACGGTAGATCCGGCTGTTTTTTCCCTGGGTGCGCCCGTGCTGGGCATCTGCTACGGCCAGCAGCTCATGGCTCACCTGCTGGGCGGCGAGGTGCGCAAGGGCGAAAAGGGCGAATACGGCCTGGCCACGCTGGATCTGGATTCCGCTTCCGACCCGCTGTTCGAAGGGCTGGCCGGCGAGCAGCAGATCTGGATGAGCCATCGCGACCAGTGGTCTCGCTGCCCGCGGGCTTTCACGTTGCCGGCCGCACGGCGACGTGCGGCGTGGCCGCCATCGCGGCGCCCGAACGCGGGCTCTACGGCGTCCAGTTTCACCCCGAGGTGGCGCATACCACGCGCGGCCGCGAGTATCTGGCCAACTTCGTGTTTCGCGTATGCGGCTGCCGGCCGGATTGGGACCCGCGCCATCGCGTGCCGCTGCTCGAACAGGAGATCCGCGAATGCGTCGGCGCGCGCAGCGTCTTCTTCTTCGTGAGCGGCGGGGTGGATTCGAGCGTGGCCTTCACGCTGGCGGTGCGCGCGCTGGGCGCCGGGCGCGTGCGCGGAGTTTACGTGGATACCGGGCTGATGCGGGAGGGAGAAACCGAATTCGTCCGCCGCATGCCCGGGATTGCGGTGGAGCACGCGGCCGAAGAATTTCTGACGGCGCTGGCCGGGGTGACCGATCCGGAGCGGAAGCGCCACATCATCGGCGAAGAGTTTGTGGGCGTGCAGGAGCGCATCATCGAATCGCGGAGCCTGCTGGACGAGCGGTGGATACTGGGCCAAGGCACGATCTACCCGGACACGATCGAATCCGGCGGGACGGCCAAGGCGTCGCTGATCAAGACGCATCACAACCGCGTGGCCGGCATTCAGAGGCTCATCGAAAGCGGGCGCATCGTGGAGCCGCTGAAATCGTTCTACAAGGACGAGGTGCGCGAGGTGGGCCGCGAGCTGGGCCTGCCCGCGGAACTGCTCGACCGGCACCCGTTTCCCGGCCCCGGCCTGGCGATCCGCTGCCTGTGCTCGGAATTCGATGCGCCGCTGAGGGCCGTGCCCGAAGGCGTGGTCATACCGGTGAACTCGGTGGGCGTGCAGGGCGATTCGCGCAGCTATGCGCCGGTGCTGGCCATCGAGGCGCTGAATCACTGCCGCGCCACCGAGCTGATCAACCGGCTCTCGGGCGTCAATCGCGTGATCGCGCCGGCGGAGTTAGCCGGCCGGCTGCTTGAATTGGAGGTGCGCGCCGCTTCGCTGACGCCCGAGCGCATCGCCCGGCTGCGCCGGGCCGACGCCATCGTGCGCCGGTTGTCCCACGAGAGCGGCTACGACCGCCGCGTGTGGCAATTCCCGGTGATTCTGATTCCGCTGGGCACGGCGGCCGCGCCGGATTCGGTGGTCCTCCGCCCGGTCGATTCCGTGGACGGCATGACCGCGCAATCCGTCCCTATGGAAGCGGATCTGTTGCGCAGGATGTCGTCGGAACTGCTAGGCGTGGCGGGAATCGCAGGCGTTTTCTACGATCTGACGCACAAGCCCCCGGCCACTATCGAATGGGAATGAAGCCGGCCGCTACTTCCCGGAAGAGGGAGCCGGCAGCCGCATATCCACACCGGATTCCCGGTTCAGCCGCTCCGTCAAAGCCCGGTCCACCAGCTCGAGAGACACCTGGTTATGGGTGTTTCCCGACGTGAAGTAGTGCAGCGTATCGCCCTCGACCCAATACGCCACGGCCGTATAGATGGTGTGGTCCTTGAAAGCGATCAGGTAATGGGAAGGGTCGAGAATGGAGGTTGAGTTTTCCGCCGGCTCGGGCGCTCGGGGCGTCGTGTAGGCCGTCGGAGGTCCCGGAATGGCACCCGCCGGCGCCGGTACGTTCGGGCCCGCCATGGCCGGCGGCGGGGCTTGCTGCGGATAGATTATGATCACGTTGGATGGCGGGGATTGCTGGGGCGCGGCGCCCGCGGCATCCGGCGGATAAGCGCCATACGCGCCATACGAGCCATCCGGCAGGTATCCGGCATCCGGCGCATATCCGTAGCCGTAGCCATATCCGTAGCCGCCCACGTAGACCGGATAAGCATAGGGGATGGCGATCACCGAACCTCCGATCCGCCCCCCGAATCCCTGCTGGCCGACGGGCCGTCTGAAGTTCTGACCAGCCAACGGCCCGCCTCCGCCTGGATAGACCACGCTGCTATTGAAGCGCGTCAATCCAGGGGTAGTGGCGCTGGTTCCGCCTGGGTGGAGTACGCTGCCGAAACCGCCTCGGACCACCTGCGCACAAAGCGCGCCGCTGAAGAGCAATGCAATGCAGAACCCGCCTAGGAGTCGGCATGGGTTTCCCCCTATTGGCATTCTACCGCGCGGCGGGCGGGTGAGCGGTTCGCGATTTGCGGCTGAGCTGTTGCAAAACGGGCGGAATACGTGCAACTGTAAGGCGGCTCAGAAAAGAGCCAGCCGACCCTCCCGACGGCCCCAGTTTTCCCGTTTGGTCAGTTTGCCGATCCCAGGATGGACCTGTATATCGAGCCCCCCCGGTCATTAAGGTATACAGGCCTGAATGTGTGAAGCGGCGCAATCGCCGCAGAAATCGGGTTTGATGGCCAATCCGCCCAAGACGAGCGAAGAGGCGATCGTCGCCGCCACAATCGAGATCATTGAACAACAAGGAACGGAGAGTCTTTCGGTGCGCGCCGTCGCCCGGAAACTGGGGCTGGCGCCCAACGCGCTGTACTATCGCTTCCGCAAGCGGAAGATGCTGGAGGCGGCTGTGGCGGCCCAGGGAATGCGGGGTATCAATGCGGTTTTGAAGAAGACCGCAGCCCGCCTGCGAGGAGAGGAGGCCATCCGCCGCGCGTGCCGCGCATGCCTGCGATATGGCCGCTCGCACCCGGCCGTATACGCCATGTTGATGAAGAAGTATCCCGAGGCGCCGGGGTTACTCGCCGAAAGAGAGGGCTTCCGTGAAGGATTGGCGCGCCTGCTGGCGTCCCTGGGAGACCAGCCAGCGGCCTCGGAGGCCGGTTTCGCGCTATGGGCTCTGCTGCACGGATTGGTCGAGTTGGAAGCGGAAGGGCTGCTGGAGCCTCTCGAATCGGCCGCGGGCGCATCGTACGGCGTCGCGGCCCTGACGGCCGGCCTATCGAGGTCGTGACGCCTCGTCTCTGGCGTCCAGCACCGCACGCACCTTGCGCGCCAATTGCGTAACGGTGAAGGGCTTCTGAAGAAAAGGCGTGCCGCGCAGTTTAATGCCCAGGTCGAGAACGGCGTCGTCGGTGTGGCCCGACATGAAAAGAACCGACATTTTGGGACGAAGAAGGGCCGCGCGCTCGGCCAATTCGCGCCCGCCGATTCCCGGCATCAGAACGTCAGTGACCAGGATATCGATTCGGCCTGCATGGTTTTCGCAGACGGACAGGCCCTCTTTGCCGTGGCGCGCCTCGAGCACCGTGTAACCGAACATTTCCAGCATGGCCCGGGCCAGCTTCCGGACTGCATCTTCGTCCTCGACCAATAAGACGACCTCGGTGCCGCGCGGCGCCTCGCTGAGCAGTTCGCCCGGCCCAGCTTCGCTTTTCGAGGGTTCTTCGACCCGCGGCAAATAGATCCTGAAGGTCGATCCCCGCCCCACTTCGGAATGAACCCGAATGGCGCCCCCGCTCTGCTCGACGATCCCGAAGACCACGGGCAAACCGAGTCCCGTGCCGACGCCCTTGCTCTTGGTTGTGAAAAACGGCTCGAAGAGGTGGGCCAGGGTCTGCGCGTCGATTCCGACGCCGGTGTCGGCGACCGTCAGCACCACGTAGCAGCCGGGGGAGAGTTTCTGCTCCGCCGCCGCGGCCTCATCCAGGTAGACGTTGCCGAGATCCATGGCGAGGGTGCCACCTTGCGGCATGGCGTCGCGCGCGTTCAGCGCGAGGTTCATGATGACGCGCCCGAGCTGCCCCGGATCGGCCCGCACGCGCCAGAGCGCCGGAGCGCAATTGACGACCAGCTCGATATGCTCGCCCACCAGACGCCGGAGCATCCTTTCAAACTCGGCGACCAGGTCGCCGAGATCCAGCAGCTCCAGTTGCAGGACCTGCCGCCGGCTAAAGGCCAGCAGTTGCTGGGTGAGGGAAGCGCCTCTCTCGGCCGCGGCACGGATGGCGTCGAGCGAATGGCGATCCAGGGCCGGCTCAGCGGAATCACCGAGCAGCATGTCGCTGTGCCCCATGACGACGGTGAGGAGGTTATTGAAATCGTGGGCGATGCCGCCCGCCAACCTCCCCACCGCCTCCATTTTTTGCGCCTGGCGGAGTTGTTCCTCGCTGGCGCGCAGGGCTCTTTCCATGACCCTGCGGGCGGTGACGTCCTCGATGGTCAGCAGAACCATCTGGAGAGCCGTCAGCCGGTTGGCGCTCAACAGGAACACTTTTGGCCCGATCCTCGCGAAATCGTCATCGATCTCGAAATCCTCCAGCGGCTCTTCGTAGCGCAGAACCTTCTCCAAACGGGTTCGCAGCTCGGGTGTGTCGAAGTGGCCGCCTCCCAGATCGAAGAACGAGCGGCCCTCCGTGTCCACCGGCGAACTGTGAAACATGCCATAGAAGGAGCGGTTGGCGCTGATCACGCGGCAGTCCATTCCCAGCACCAGGAGGGGGTCCCGAACGGTGTTCACAATGGACAGCGCAAAATCGCGGGATTGCTGGAGGTCGATGTTTCGATTCTGCAACTCGTCGTTGACGGAGGCCATCTCCTCGTTGGTGGCCTGAAGCTCTTCCTTGGCGGTTTCGAGTTCTTCGTTGATGCTCTGTAATTCTTCGTTGGTGGAGAGTGTCTCCTCGGCTACGCTCTGGCTTTCATCGCGGCTAGTCTCCTGATCTTCAATCAGCTCCAGCATGTGCTTCCGGGTGGCAGCCAGCTCCTGTTTCAGTTTTATGATCTGGCGGTTGACGCGTTCTTCCGGATCCTGCCGCTCGGGCGCGGGCGCGGAGGGTTGCGCCAATTCCTCGAACAACACGAGGAAGATGCGGCGGCCGGTGAGTTCGAGCGGGACTACTTCCAGGCCGATATCGCGGAATTCACCGTCCCTTTCGATCTGAACGGGTTCTTTTCGAACCGGCTCGGCTTTCTCCTTGGCTTCCTGGATAGCCGCCCGGATCTCCACCGCCAATCCGGCGTTGCAGGCGATCTTGGAGAGGCTAAGACTGGCCTTACCCGGAGCGAACTCGAGATAAGGGCCGACATGGCCGCGGATTTCGAGAACCTCCATGTCCTCATCCACAACCACGCCGGCGGAACTGAACCTGGCCAGCAGGACCACGTCGACCTTCTTTTGCAGCTCCCGGCTATTCCACATGCCCTGGTCCGCCAGGACGGTCTTTTTCGCGGCAGGACGGACTCCCGGCAGAAAACCGCCGGCGGCGTAATCGAAGTGCAGCCTTCTCGAGACCTCCTTCCGGCCGTAGATCTTGTATTTCTTATCTACCGTCCGAAACAGTTCGGGGAATCCGCGGGCGGTCTCCGAGACTCCCAGCATCAGGTACCCGTTCGGCTTGAGCGCGTAGTGCAGAATTGGGAGGATCCGTTTTTGAACCGGCCCCATGTAGATCAGCACGTTCCGGCAACTGATCAAATCCAGCTTAGAGAAAGGCGGGTCGTTGATCAGATCCTGCCGCGTGAAAATGCAAAGCTCGCGCAGGGGCTTTGCAACCTGGTATCCGCCATCGGTGCGGATAAAGAAGCGTTCCAGGCGCTCGGGCGATATGTCGGCGGCCACGTTTTCCAGGTAAACGCCGGCCCGGGCTTTTTCAATGGCGGGCTCGCTGATGTCGGAAGCGAAAATCTGTATGGGAACGCTGACCCCCGCGCCGGCGGCGGCTTCGAGCAGGCACATCCCGATGGAGTAAGCTTCCTCGCCGGAGGCGCAGCCCGGGACCCACACGCGGACCGGCAGGTTTGGCACAAGATTCGCCAGGATGTGGGGAATCACTCTCTCCTTGAGCGCGTCGAAGGCCGCCGCGTCGCGGAAGAAGCTTGTAACCTTGATCAGAATCTCGTGGTACAGCGCTTCCAGCTCCGCCGGGGTGTCATGGAGATAGCGGATATAGTCCGCCAGCGTGGCGACTTTTTGCAGGGCGAGGCGGCGGCGGATGCGGCGATCGATGGTGGTCTGTTTGTAAAGCGAAAAGTCTACTCCTTTGGCGGTCCTGAGCAGAGCGAAGATCTGGTGGATCTCATCGCCGACTTCGGGAGCTTCGCGGGAAACCGCCGGGTCGGGATGCATCACGTAAGGGTGCTGGCCGATGCGCGCCAGTTCCCCGGCGATCTGGTTCGGCGGCAAAACAAGATCGACGCAACCCGTGGCCAGGGCGCGCAGCGGCATGCTGTCGAATTTGGCGGACTCCGCATCCTGGGCGAAGACAATGCCGCCTTCGGCCTTGATGGCCTCGAGGCCCAAAGCGCCATCTGAGCCGGTGCCCGAAAGGATCACCCCAATGGCTTTGTTCTTGCAGCTTTCGGCCAGCGAGCGCAGGAAATGGTCGATGGGCATGTGCGGGCCCGAAACCTGCTCGCGGGGCTTGAGCCGCAGCACCTGGCCGGAGATGGTCATGCTGGTGTTGGGCGGGATCACATAAACGCGATTGGGTTTGACGGTGGCGCCATCCCGCACCTCTTCGACGGGCATCTGGGTTTCCCGGGAAAGGATCCCGGTGAGCATGCTCTCATGGTTGGGATCGAGGTGCTGAATCAGGACGAAGGCCAAGCCGGTATCGAGGGGAAGGTGATTCAGCAGCTGAGTAAAAGCTTCCAGCCCGCCGGCCGACGCTCCGATGCCCACCACCGGGACCATAGGTATATTTGCCCCTGGGCTCATGTTCCTCTTTCTGTTGCGGATGCGTACCCGCGGCCGACGGCGGTTGCCTATCACAACCGTTCCCGGGGGCAGCAAGGCTGCTGCCATGGGTAATGTTGAGCAGTGTACAAGTTCGGCCGAGCTTCTGTCAAGGACCATACTAGTCTACTTTCGGGAAAGCTTTGAATTCCGGGGCCTTACGCCGAAGACCGGGAGGCAGCGGGAGATCGGGGGGACGAGTAAGGCGCGCACTTCCTTTCGCGGAATCGACCAATTCGTGCGAATCTCCACGGACCCGATGGCCGACTCTGCGCGGCTACTGCTTTGATGCAACGGTGGCGCGTGTCTTGCGAATCTCAGAGAAGTGGAATGTGTGGCGCTGGAATCAAAGGATGTACCGGCCGCGCTCCGGACGAGACGGATCCCGCAGCTCGACAGTCTGCGTGGATTTCTGCTCGTATGGATGACCTTGACGCATCTGCCCACGCGGGTAAGCGCCTATTCCAACCAGGTGGTGGGATACGTCTCGGCGGCTGAAGGTTTCATTCTCCTGGCCGCGGTGCTGACCGGGCAGATACAACGACGCGACAAGGAGAAGTACGGACGGGCTGGGGCGCGAAATAGACTCTTTCACCGAGCCAGGCGAATCTACAGCTACCATCTGGTGCTCTTGGGAGTGGCGTTCGGAATCTGCGGCCCGGCTGCGGTGTACTTGCATCGCGTGCCGCTGCAGTTCCTTTTGGACTACTTCATCGAAAGGCCGAAGGCGGCTCTGGCCGCGGCGCCGTTGCTGCTCTACAATCCTCCGCTGCTGGACATTCTGCCCATTTACATCGTGTTCATGTTGCTGACCCCGGCGATCTTATGGGTGGCTGCAAAGCAAGGGTGGGTTACGGTTCTCTCCGCGAGCGCGTGCGTATGGTTCCTGGCACAATGCAACTTGCGCGGGTGGGTTTATGCGGGCCTGTCGCACTGGGGTTTTCCGATTCCGCTGAAGGAAATGGGCGCGTTCGACGTGTTCGGCTGGCAGTTGCTGTGGGTTGGCGGTCTCGCCCTGGGCGAAGCGCGATTTCCGCCGCGCTGGCCGAATTGGGTATTGGCGCTGTGCGGGGCCGTCGCGGTAATTCTATTCGTTTGCCGGCACACAAGTTTCGATGCACTTACGGGGCCTGCTCTATTCGACCTCCTGGTGGATAAGTGGAAGCTGGGCATTTTGCGGCTGATCGATGCGGCGGCGCTGGGGATCTTATTGGTGCGCTTCGGCTCGCGGCTGGCGGACTCCAAGCTGGGCGGAAGGCTGGCGGTACTTGGCAGGGTTTCGCTCGAGGTCTTCTCGGCGCACTTGATCTTCTGTTTAACATTTCTAGGCATTGGGCATGGGCCGGATGCTCGTTTCGGCCCTTGGGAGGAGGCTGTAGTTTTGGCGGTTACCCTAGGCGGTCTGTTTGTGGTTGCCGGGCAAGTGGAACGGCGAAGAGCGGCCGGCCGGAACGGAGGCGGATGAGAAGGACTCGCGGCGGCACGCTCCATTGGGTGTGGGAACGTGGCGGGAGCATCGAGGTTGTTCTTGGCGCCGGCCACGGTGGTATACTGGGTTCGTTCAACTTTTGGCATTTCGGGGCGTGGCTCAGCCTGGCTAGAGCGCCTGGTTCGGGACCAGGAGGTCGGTGGTTCGAATCCACTCGCCCCGACCATCTTTTCAATCAGGAATCGCTGAGGACGATCTGTGTGGGAGCCGTGCAAATACATGAGTTGGGAGGTTGGGAGGCTCAATTTCTTACTGCCATGGTGTTGACCAGTTGCTTCGAGGGCAAAGGGTCGGCGCTCGAATCAGCCACGCTCCAAGCGGTTTTGATTGACCTTCGCTCTAATTTTCCCCTGCAATTTCCCCCGCAATTTCAGTCTCCTTTAGACCGCCGGCAGCGAAGCGTAGGCCGCATCACCCGCGCCCACGCGTTCACAATTGGTTTCAGCACTCGATGGATTCATAACTCGGTTCTCGGGCTTACCGAGTGCCATCACCAGCAGGACCGCGTCCACGACTCCCTGAAAAAGGACGCCTCGAATCGCCGCCCGGTCGAAGCGCGGTTCTTGGCAAACGCGACGGTGATTTCCTGTCCTCACTCGGGCGGCTTTCATCATCGGTACTGCTGGCGCGACACGACAGGGAAGAGCGCGTTTGAAACTCACCTTACGCCGCACGTTGTCCACGTAACCGGAACACCACGGAAACAGTTGGTGTCGCGGCTGGAATAGCCGCACGCGCTTCCGCACGTCGGTCGCGCCGGTCGCCCCTCGAGAGTATCGTGCAACTCGAAGCCATCTCTCACCGCGAGTTCGAGGTCGTATTGAGATGGATCGCGATCACGTGTCAGCAGGACTTATGGCGCTCAGCTGTAATAGAAGAACGACTTGGGGAGTCGCCCCGGTAGAAAAGAAAAGGCCGGTCCCGCCGAAAGAGGTCGGGGCCGGCCTTTTCCTGAATGGGTGATAACCGGGGTCAGACAGCCAGATACATCGTGCTGCCCTGCCTGTTCACCAGCAGGAGAGTGGCGTCCTTAGCGTTACGCATGGCAGATTCGAAATCCGAAGTGTTGCGCACCGGTTTGTGGTTTACTTCCTGAATTACGTCGCCGCGCTTCAGGCCGGAATCGGCAGCTTTGCTGGCCGGGTCCACGTTGCTCACCACAACTCCGGTAGCGGTAGCCGGCAATCCTAGCTGCTGGGCCGTCCGGGCGGTGACGTTCTCTACCGTGATCCCTTGCAGGGCATCTTCGCTGCCGCTCTCCGGCTGTTCGTTCCTGGCAGTTTCCGTGGGCATTTCCGCCAGGGTCAGCGGGAGGGTCTTCTGCGCGCCGTCGCGGAACACCTTCACGTCCACCTTGGTTCCAGGAGCCATCAACGAAATGTGCATTCGCAGTTCGGCGCTATTGTTCACCGGCTTGCCGTTGATGTCTAGGATAATGTCACCCTTTTCCAAACCCGCCTTCTCGGCAGGGCTGTTGGGGGTCACATCGCCGATCAGCGCGCCGCGTACTTCCGGTTCATGGAAGGCCTTGGCGATGGAGGGCGTCACTTCCTGAGCCATCACGCCCAGGTATGCGCGGGTCACCTTGCCGTTGTTGATAATCTGGTCCATCACATTGCGCGCCACACTAACCGGAACGGCAAAACCGATGCCTTGGTTCCCTTCCGATCCATTGGCCAGGATGGCGGTGTTGATGCCGATCAGTTCGCCGCGGTCATTCACCAGCGCGCCGCCCGAATTGCCGGGATTAATCGACGCATCGGTCTGAATGAAGTCCTCGTAGTCTTCGATGCCTAGATTGGCGCGGCCGGTAGCGCTGACGATGCCCATGGTGACGGTTTTGCCGACGCCAAAGGGATTGCCGATGGCCAGCACGTAGTCGCCTACTTGAACTTTATCGGAATCGCCAATGGTGATCGGCTCCAGGGAGCCAGCGTCCACCTTGAGTACGGCAATGTCAGTCTTCGGATCGGTGCCCACCACGCGAGCTTTGTATTCTTGCTTGTCGGCCATGATCACGGTCACGGTGGTGGCATGATCCACCACGTGGTTGTTGGTCAGGATGTAGCCGTTCGGGCTCACGATCACGCCCGAGCCCAAGCCCTGTTCCTTCTGTTGGCGAGGTGTGCGGGGCTGCCCGCCGCCGTTGTCCGAGTCGCCGCCAAAGAACTGCCGGAACATCGGAGGGATTCCGTCGTCCCCTCCCTGAAATCCGGTCCTCATCACACGGGACGAAGTAATGGTTACGACCGAGGGCAATACCTTCTTCACCACCGGGGCGAAACTGTTGCGGCTGGCCGGCTCGTCCGCACTCGCGAACTTAAACGTGGCGGGCGGATTGATCAGATGATCCGCAGCCGCGACTGCGAAGCCACCCAATCCCAGCGCCAACACTGTCGTCACGGCTGCCATCTTCGGTCGACCCCAAATCCGTTGCATCGTCATGTAGCCTCCAGAAAGTCTCTGAGGATCACCACCGAGCTTCGATGCATCGAGTGGCTCCATCTATACAGATGGGGCAAGGGGGGTTTCCGTTTGTAATGGGAAGTCGGTATATGTGTGCCGGAGACTTGGTATGTCCCGACGCGGCTAGGAGATGATGCCCTTGCGCACAGCGTACAGAATAACTTCCGGGACGCTACGTAAGTTCAATTTTTGCATGAGCCTAGCGCGGTGCGTCTCGACCGTGTAGACGCTCAGGTTGAGCAGATTGGCGATCTCCTTGCTGGATTTGCCCTCAGCCACCAGTTGCAAGATTTCGCGCTCGCGGGGCGAAAGCAGTTCGTAGGAATCTTCGCCGCCTGTGCGCTCGAGCCTGCGCATGTAGTCCTGCAGCAGTACCTGGCCGACGGCGGGACTGAAGAACGACTTCCCGGCAGTGGCGGCGCGGATGGCGCGCGCCAGGTCGGCTTCGGCGGAGTCCTTGAGCAGGTAGGCCTTGGCTCCCGCTTTCAAGGCCCGCAGCACGTACCCTTCGTCGGAGTGCATACTGAGCATGACAACTTGCGTATCCGGCAGCGCCGCGCGAATCTGGCGGGACGCCTCGATGCCGTTCAAGCTCGGCATGCCGATATCCATAACGACTACGTCCGGTTTCAGTTTCCCGGCCATAGCCACAGCTTCACGCCCGTCATTGGCTTCTCCGACAACCGTAAGGTCGGGCTGGGCATCCACCACCATGCGCAGACCCGCGCGAATCAGGGTGTGGTCGTCGGCAAGCAGGACGCTGGTCTTCTTCATGCGTTGCTCCCGGCGGGAATAGGAAGTTCCGCCGTCACGGTTGCGCCCTTGCCCGGCTGAGATTCCACCCGCAACGTTCCGCCCAGCCGTTTCACCCGTTCCTCCATTCCCAATATTCCCATCCCGCGCGAACGACCCGGATCGAAGCCGCGGCCGTCATCGGTCACCCGCACCACAATGGATTTTGATAGCCGCTCCACCATAACTTTCGCGTTCCGGGCGCCGGAGTGGCGCACCGCATTGTTCAGGGCTTCCTGGACGAGTCGGTAGATGTAAATCTTGTATTCATCAGGCAGGTCTTCGGGGACGCTTTCCGATTCCACAGAGACCTCGATCTCGCTACGACGGGATACTTCCCTCCCTTGCCATTCCAAAGCCGCAGCCAGGCCAAGATCGTCCAGCATGGAAGGCCGGAGCAGGAGCGCGATATTTCTGACAGTTTGGAAGGTTCGCTCGGCCACCGACTTCAGGTTGTCCAGTTGTGTCTTCACTTCGGGGTGGTCGCCCGAAAGCGTGGTCGAGAGCCGGCCGATATCCACCAGAAGGGCTCCCAGTGACTGGCCCACTTCGTCATGCAACTCGCGAGAAATGGCGCGCCGTTCGGTCTCCTGTGCGTCCACGAGGCGCGCCGAGAGTTGCTGCAGCGCGTGCCGGCTTCGCGCGAGTTCGACGTAGCGGGCACGGGTCTGCCGATCGAGCCGCACGATGTACGCCATGCTACCCAGCACGAGCAACAGACCGCTTCCGAATCCGATGGCGAGCACCCGGGACAGGCTTCCCTGCAGATTCGCGAACTGGGTCACGAGCGCGCGATCGACATGCTGGAATCGCTCTGAGTTCCACACCTGGAGTTTCCCGGACCAGTCCAGCATCTGCTTCTGGACGAGCACGAGGTGCTCGGCAAGCATGCTTTCCGCCTGGCGCCTACGTTCCGCGGGCCTCGTCGCGAGAATCGTGATATAAAAAGTTCGCTGCTGTGAGAAGACTCCCCGCATGCCTATCAGCAACGCGTCTTCCTCAGAGTCCCGGACGCTGGGGTAGCGGTCGAAATCGGCATCGATTTCCAGCGTGAGTTGATCGAGGCGGCGGCGAGCCTCGGCGTCCCGGTCGGCGGCAGTCTGCGCAATGAATTGCTGCGTAGCCTGGTCGAAGCTCTGTATGGAGAGCCAAAGTCCGGACAGCGCACGTGTACGCTCCGCCAGCGCCCGAGTAGCCGCTAGCTCTTGAGTGCGCATTTCCGAGAGAAAGCGGACAGCCAGAACCCGGGAGACCAGCAAGAGCGCCAGCAGCAATACGGAAACCCAGAGGAACAACCAGCGCAGCTTGCTGGATGGCGGTCTGGGTTCCGGCCATGCGCCGGTGTCCATGTTCTCAGTCAACGTCGCCATAAGGCCTGAACTTGGGGAAGCCACCTCGTAAATCCCAGGGTTCGCGCCAACTCATTCCTTTGGCAGGATGAGATCGCCCTTTCCGAGGTGCGGCAACCTTCTGAGCCGTTCGCAGACAGATTTCAGTTCCCACCGACTCGAACATCTGATTCGAGTTTCCAATCGGGACCGACCGAGCATTGATGGTGGCGCACATATTCTCGAATCTATCCTCTATGCGATGCTGAGGCGATTAAACACGGGAACTTTAATAAAGTCCAAGATGAATGCGAAAACCGCTGCCGCGCCGAGTGTTCCTCCCACCACGAATAGAGGCACAGGAGTCATTGCGATTCCGCGCGTGACCAACGTCGAAATGATCAAAACATCGCAGACACTCGACACAACGACCCAGAGACTTGGGCGAGAACTCCACAGGCGTCGCCGTTCGCGAATGGCGTAGAGCGTCGCCTCACTGCCAAACACAAGCGCTATTAGGGCCATGGTTCTCAGCGCATCGATTCCAAGTCCCATCCGAAATTTGCCGAACGCCAGCACGGCGGTGCAAAAGAGCAAAAGGCAACTCCCCATAACGACGCCTGCGATCGTCAATTTGCCGATTCGCCAGGCATTGGGCATTGGGGACGGCCGCACGTTGTCCGTCGTCAAGGACATAGCCAGAAAGTCGCCGGTGATCATTAGGATGACCATCAGCATGGGGGTTAGGATCGCGTGCCCGGTCATGATCAGTCCGACCACCAAAAAGAGGACCTGCACAATCTTCTTGATCACCGAGTTCAGCGTATAAGTCAGGATGCGCTGGAACGTCACGCGGCCTTCTTTTACCGAGGCGACAATGCCAACCAGCCCCGGTTTGGTCAGCACAATGCCGGCTGCCGATTTGGCCACATCCGTGGCTGTCGATACCGCGATTCCCATCTGCGCTTGGCGCAGCGCCGGCGCGTCGTTGGCTCCATCGCCACACATACCAACGGTATGGCCACTCTTCTGGAAAGCCTTGACGAGGTCGTACTTTCCCTCCGGAAGAATGCCGGCGAAAACTGCAAACTCCTCAGGGCGAACATCGGCGGGAATGGGCCCGGGTGGACAGACCTTTCCGTCCAAGCCAACATCCTGAGCGACAATGGCTGCGGTCGCGGGTGCATCGCCGGTCACCATGACCGCTCGCACTCCCAGCGTGTGCAGTTCCGTAATCAACTCGGCGGAATCTTTTCGGGGCGGGTCGCTGAGAGCAATGATCCCGGCGAGTTTCAGGGCTGCTGGCGGACCGATCGCGACGGCCAGAACACGGAAACCCTTCGCCTCAAGTTCATTCGCCGACTTAAACGCATCAGGCGCCGATTGCGTCAGTCCGGCAACCGCGGCAAACGCGCCCTTAACCGCGCGAACCGTGGCGCCCCCCGGATCGGTGGCAGTCGCCTCCGACATCTTCGTGCCAGGATCGAACGGAACGAACTTGATCAGTTTGGGCAAGTCGGAGGCTGCTTTCTTTGCGGCGGCAGCCCGGATGGCCGCATCCACCGGATCTTGCCCGCCGTCCGAACTCGCCAGGGCAGCCACTCCTAAGACGTGCGATTCGTCAAAGCCGGGCATGGCGTGGACGGTGGTCACCGTAAGTTCGTTTTGGGTGAGCGTACCGGTCTTATCCGAACACAGCACGTCGATGCTTGCCGCTTCATCCACGGCGGAGAGCCTGGTCGGAAGAACGCCCAGCTTGGCCAGGGCTTTTGCACCGAGCGCGGCCGCAAGGGTAAAGGTGGCCGGCAACGCCACCGGAATCGATGCCAGAACCGCCGTCAAGACGAGCGGGATGATCTCGCTACCTGGCATCTTGAGAGCGTAGGCGTACGCCACCAGCATCACGATGATGGCGCCGTTGAACATGGCGAGATTACGCACTACACGCAGAACCGCCTTCTGCTGCGAACTTTCGACATGTGCCGTGCGAACCAACTCCGCGGTGCGTCCAAACTTCGTGCGCGCTCCTGTCGCCGTGACCTCGGCGACCGCTTCGCCGCGCCGCACCAGCGCTCCCGCATACGTTTCGAACCCGGCGCCAGCTTCGATCGGAACGGATTCGCCGGTGAGCATGGACTGGTCAAGCAGCACCGATCCCTCGGTCAGGCGTACGTCGGCGGCAACTACGGCGCCGAGCGACAGTTTCACTATGTCTCCAACCACCAATTGCGCCGCGGGTACGGTAGTCCAGGCATTATCGCGCTTGACCGAAGCATTCAGCGCAAGCCGCGACTTCAGCGCGGCCAGGGTCGCCTGAGCGCGCCCTTCCTGGAAAAACCCGAGAGCAGCATTGAAGGCCAGCAGACCCGCGATGATCCCCGCCTCGACATACTTGCCGAGGACAATTTCGAGCACAATCGCAGCCTCGAGCATCCACGGAACCGGCGCCCAGAACTTGGCAAGCGCCCTGCGTAGCGGATGCAGGGCCGTGTCCGGCATTGCATTTGGGCCAGACTTCGCCAATCGGCTTCGGGCTTCATCGCCCGTCAGGCCGGTCGCGGGCGGGACATCCTCTACGCGGGCCATGATTCAAACCTCAATTCGCGAGCTGCTTGCGGATGGATTTCAATTCCTGCCGTCGTTTCGCGGTGGTTTTGGGATATGCCATTTTCATTTCGTGGAACGCATCCAGGACAATTTGCGAAACAGCCAGGCGGGCGTTTTCCTTATCGTCGGCGGGAACGACGTACCAGGGCGCGTGATGAGTGCTTGTCGCCTTCAGGCAAGCCTCGTAAGCCTCCATGTAATGCTTCCAGTATTTCCGCTCGTGAATGTCCGCAGGGCTGAACTTCCAGTTCTTGTCCGGCTCATCAATGCGCTCGAGGAATCGCTTTCGCTGCTCTTCCTTCGAAAGGTGGAGGAATATTTTGACAGTTCGCGTTCCGTTGCGATATAGGTGGCTCTCCAGGTCCCGGATGGAGCGATACCGCTCCTCCCAGATGGTTTTCTCGTCGCGCAACTCCTCCGGAAGCCCCTGGCTACGGAGAATCTCCGGATGCACGCGAACAACCAGCACCTCTTCATAATAGGAACGATTGAATATGCCGATGTGCCCGCGTTGGGGCAGCCGGCACGTGGTGCGCCAGAGGAAATCATGTTCCAACTCATCGGCGCTCGGCTGTTTGAAGCTGAAAACCTGGCAGCCTTGCGGATTGATCCCGGACATAACGTGCCGAATGGCGCCGTCCTTGCCGCCGGCATCCATCCCCTGAAAAATCAGCAGCAACGCATAGTGATTGGACGCGTAGTGAAGGTCGTTGCAAAGAGCTCAGCTCCGCAACGTGTTCTTCCAGAAGTTCTTGATACTCCTTCTTCGATTCGCAAAAAGGCTTCACGATCGTCGGACAGTCTTTGAGTTTGACCTTCTTCGCGGGCCGCACCCGGAAATTCTTTGAATTGATCTTCATCTTCATCCCTTCGATATCGCGAACTGCGTAGATGCCGCTTAGCACTCATGGGGCTCACGATCACGCTTACTGTTTCCGAACCTCGCGCTCCGCCTGAAGCCAGTCTTGCTCTGCCTGGCCGTCGCGGCGGCCTCGCTGCTCATAGAGATCATAGGCCCGCGTGGCGATCCGCGGTGTCAGATCGAGCGGCTTCCTGACCAACAATGGGGCTTTAGTAGGATCAAAAATCCGATAGGCGAGCAGTTTCACGCGGTCATTCAGCAGGAACCAAGCCAGAGCATAGCCCCAAACGAACGCAGCCCAGCCCCAGCCGAGGGGCGTCATAAATAGCCCATAAACCGCAATCAGGGTCGCCAGCGCTTGCGTGCCGAGCACCGCTGCCCATAGAACCCGCGCGGGGCGTATGGACCAGAACGGGCCGCGCGTACGCGTCAGGAAAATCGTCAGATGTCCGGCCACGGACAGTTTCAAATACATCAGCGTCTGGATGTGCGCACGATCGAGATGAAAGACGCGCTCACCGAGATAAAACAATCCGAAAGCGGAGACGACCCCGATGACGCCCAGCACCGTGGAAATCCCCAGCACCAGACGCATGTTCCAAGCCTCGGGCTTATCCTTGTAATGAACGTTGTCATAGGCGATGGACAGGATGGCTCCGTCGTTGAGCAACGCCAGTATCACGATCATCACCGCCGTCAGTGGGTAGAAGTTAAACACCAGGATCGCCAGCGTCATGAACAACAGCACGCGCAGCGTCTCAGCGATACGGTAGATCGCATAGCTGTTCATCCGCTGGAACGTTTTCCGGCTCTCCTTGATCGCGTCGATAATCACCGACAGGCCGGGCGTCATCAGCACGATGGAAGCCGCCGCGCGCGCGGCGTCCGTGGCGCCGGAAACGGCGATGCCGCAGTCAGCTTTCCTCAGCGCGGGGGCGTCGTTCACCCCGTCGCCCGTCATGCCGACAATGTGGCCGCGCTGCTGCAGCACGTCCACGATATGGAACTTATGTTCGGGGAATACCTGGGCGAAACCGTCGGCTTTTTCGATGGACTCCGCCGACTGGGCCGACTCGCGATGCTTTACGTCGCCCAGGCCGGAGGCGTCGAGAATCGCCGTGCCCATCCCTAATTTCATCGCGGTTTCCTGCGCGATAGCCAGTTGATCGCCGGTAACCATCTTGACCTTCACGCCCATCTGGCTCGCGGTCTGGATGGTTGCCTTGGCATCTTCCCGTGGCGGATCGAACAGGGGCAAGACACCCAGAAACTGCCATTGGCCTTCTCCCTCGGCCCGCGCCACGCCCAACGAACGAAAGCCTCGCGCCGCGAATTCATTGACCGCGTTCTCGACTGCGGGCTTCACCTGCCCGGCATTCGCTGACAATTCTAAAATC
>CAVQNQ010000006.1:0-514701 GCA_963714205.1 Terriglobia bacterium | reverse complement strand
ACTGCCCCGCCTTCACCATAACAGCGGTTTGGATTATACTGAATGGGACTCGGGAGTCTGAAATGGAAATTCCGGCTTATGCCGTCCAACCTGAACAGACGGTGGCTTGGCGCTGAAGGCGGCCGCGCCAAACCATCTCGAAGTAGCAGCAAGGTGCGGCTGAGAGAGACACGCTCAGCGCGTCATGGTGATGCAATCACCTCCCGTGGAACATCCTCTTCTTAGGCGATGAATATGAAACAACGAACGGTACTTTGCTGTTTGGTGATCTTCGCGCTGGCGATTACGACAGCGTGCTCGCAAAACAACACTCAACCGGCCACGACGGCCGTCCCTCATCTGGAGAAGCGGGGGCCGACCACGCAAATGATCGTCGATGGCAAACCTTTTCTCATGCTGGTAGGAGAACTCGCTAATACGGAGTCATCCAATTTGGAGGATATGAAGACGAGAGTCTGGCCGATGTTGGCGGACAAGATCCACGCGAACACCATTATAACGGGCATGTCCTGGTCGTGGGTCGAGCCCGAGGAGGGCAAGTACGACTTCAGCATCGCGGACGCGGCGATTGAAAACGCCAAGCAGCACAACATGCGAATCGTGTGGATGTGGTTCGCGAGCTGGAAGAACGGGCTTTCCAGCTTCGTTCCCACCTGGGTGAAGGCGAATCAGGAGCGATTCCCACGCGCCCAGATCCTGGATGGCAAGACCGTGGAAGTGCTATCGACCCTCAGCGAGGAGAACCGGAATGCCGATGCAAGGGCTTTCGCGGCGCTGATGCGGCACTGTCGCGAGGTGGACACGACCCATCGCGTCATCATGGTTCAGGTGGAAAACGAAGTGGGCTTGGGCGGCGACTCGCGCGACAGGTCTCCGCTGGCGAATGCAGCCTTCGCCAAGCCGGTGCCCGCCCAACTGATGGACTATATCCAGAAGAACAAAGAGAACTTGCAGCCCGAATTCCGCAAGGTCTGGGAAGCCGCGGGATCCAAGACTTCCGGCACCTGGGAAGAGATTTTCGGCAAAGGGCCCAAGACTGACGAAATCTTCATGGGGTGGAACTACGCGCGCTACCTCGATTACGTCGCTCAGGCCGGCAAGAAGGAGTTGCCGGTGCCGATGTACACGAACGTGTGGCTCGTTCAGGTCGGCGACAAAGGACCTGGCGACTATCCGAGCGGCGGACCGGTGGAGTCTGTGCACGACATGTGGCGTGCGGGTGCTCCGAACATCGACCTCTTGGCTCCGGACATTCACGGGATCAGCTTCCCCGACTATGCGACCCGTTACACCCGTTTAGGGAATCCGCTGTTCACGCCGGAAGAGCGTGCCGATCCGGCTGGCGTCGCCGACGCGTTTTACGCCTACGGGCACTTCCGCGCTCTCGGCCACAGCGTCATAGGCATCGATTCGGTGCAGCGCCTGCAAGGTCATATGTCACTTGGCGCCGCTCCAGCCGATGTCCCGCCACCGCCCGCCGACCTTGAGACTCTGCCGCTAGCGGTGGCTTACAAAACCTTGGGCCAGCTTGCGCCCTCCATCCTGGAGCACCAGGCCAATGGAACGATTGACGGGGCGCTGTTGACCAAGCAGAACCCGGATGTGCAGATCAAGCTTGGGGATTACACGCTGAATGTCACGCTCACGCGGAGCCCCCGTGCGCCCGACGTTGTACCCGACATCATCGGCTACGGCATCTTCATGGCAGAAGGTCCCAATGACTACTTGATAGCTGGAAACAACATTCAGGTGACCTTCACGCCCAATACGCCTGGACCTCCGATCGCCGGACTCGCCTGGCAGGAATCGGGCCGCTTCGAGAACGGCCAATGGGTTCGCACGCGCATCCTGGCCGGTGACGATTCGGTGCTCCGGTACGACTTCCCGCATATCGTCGCCATGGGTCAATCGGGCAGCGGGGTGCGCCTCTCGATCGGCGAGCAAGGCATTCAGAAAGTCAAGCTGTACCGTTACAAATAGCCTACGCGGTGATTTGGCGCGTGCGATAGCCGCCTGGAAGCCCCAGCCAAAGCCAGGTCCTCGGTGCCGGGCGTGAGGCGGCTATCTTCTTCAAGAAAGCCTGCGACCCTTCGCGCTAAAATTTGGCCCCAGAGGTGCGAAATATTATGAACCGGCGAGACTTGATCTGCGGAACGGCCCTTTTCGGCGCGGGGCAGCTACGGGAGGGCGCCGCCAGTCCAGACAAAGGTGCGGGCGATAGCGAGCGGATTGATCGAGCTGCTGCCGCGGCGCTCTCGATGCAGCGCCGCGATTGGGAACAGGGTGCTTTGGCGCAGGCTTTCTTCGAAGCCGGGCGAAATGACGACCTGGTCCGGCTCACGAGAGCGGCCATCGTGCAGAGAACCCCCGATGGAAGGCTGGCCGTGGTGGTCAGCGGGTCGGCGACCGATCCAGCGATGGGCGGCGAGGCGTACTGGCGGGCCGGACAGTTCACGGGCGACCCGGAAATCCAGAGCGCGGTGCGCGGCATGCTCGAGTATCTTCTGCACAAGGCCCCACGCGCCGCCGATGGCGCCCTCTATCACCTGTTCGAGGCGCCGCAGGTGTGGTCCGACGGATTCTTCAGCGCGCCACCGTTTCTGGCGGCCATGGGACGGTATGACGAGGCGCTGGCGCAAGTCGAGGCATTTCGGAAACGGCTGTGGAATCCCGAAAAAAAGCTGCTGGCGCACATCTGGGACGACGGCAAGAAGGCCTTTACGGATAGCGGCTTTTGGGGCGGCGGGCAGGGTTGGGCCGCGGCCGGCCTGGCGCGGATGATCCGTCTGCTGCCGCCCGAGCGAAAAGCGGACCGCGAGCGACTGGCCACGTTCGCGACCGGCATCCTCGATGGCTGTCTCGCCCGGCAGCGCCCGGACGGCCTGTTTCACGATTACGTGGACCGGCCCGATAGCTTCATAGAGACCAACCTGGCGCAGATGCTGGCGTTCGCCATCTACACCGGCGTCGCGAGTGGATGGCTGCCGCGGGAGTATTTGGAGCCGGCCGGCCGTATGCGGCAGGCGGCGCGCGCCAAGATGGACAAGTATGGGTTCGTCAATGGCGTATGCGGCGCGCCGAATTTCAAGAGCGCGGGACTCTCCACGGAAGGCCAGGCCTTCGCGATCATGATGGAGGCGTCCGCCAGCCGGCTCCAGGGGGGCGCAGGGCCGGGTAAGCGCGCCGCCGGGCCGCTATTTCCGGGCCAGGATATCCTCGCTGGTGGGAAGGCCGGAGGCGTTCCAGCTACCGCCCAGCGCTTCTATCAACAGCACGCTGGCGGTCATGCGGCGGGTCTGCGCATCGACGGCCGACTTCTCATCCTGCAAGGCGTAGGTTTGCGCTGTGATGACCTGCAGATAGCTGGCGGTTCCAGCCTTGTACTGCGCGGTGGAAACCGCGAGGGAGCGCTGGGCGGCCGACACGGCCCGATCCAGAACGGCGGATTCGACTGCCAGGGTGCGCAACGCGGCCAGGTTGTCCTCCACCTGCTGGAAAGCCGTCAGCACGGTCTGGCGATAGTTCGCCGCGGTGGCATCGTAGGCTGCCTGATACTCTTCCACCTGCGCTTTGCGCTTGCCGGCATCGAACAAAATCTGCGCCAGTTGCGGCCCGACCGTCCAAAAGCGGCTGGGCCAGGTAATGAAATTGAGAAAGCTGATGGATTCCACTCCGGCGGCGGCTGAAAACGACAACGCCGGGTAGAAAGCGGCCTGGGCGATCCCGATCTGTTCGTTTGCCACGGCAGCCTGGCGCTCGGCCTGGGCGATATCGGGGCGGCGTTCCAATAAGGCCGAGGGCAGGGTAACCGGAATCCGCGGAGGAGGCACCTGAATCGGCGCGCGCGGGATCGCAAACTCCGCGGGCGGCTTGCCGATCAGAATCGCGATGGCGTGCTCCAACTGCGTCCGCTGGACCTCGAGATCGGTCAACTGGGCCTGGGTGGTGTAGAGCTGGGTCTCGGCCTGCGCCACGTCGCTATCGGAAGCCACGCCGCCGGCGTAGCGGTTTCTCGTGAGCACCAGGTACTCCTGATACGATTCGAGAGTCTGCTGAAGCAGGGCCGCGTCGGCATCGATTCCATGCACCTGGAAGAAGTCCCCGGCAAGTTCCGCGGTGTAGAGCAAGCGGGCGCTCTCCAGTTGCGCCGCGGTGGCCTGGGCCGTGCCGACGCTGGCCGCCACGCTGCGATGGATGCTGCCCCAGACGTCCGCCGTATAGGAAGCGTCGACGGGAATGGTATAGGTGCCCACGGGGACGCCCGGAGCGCCGCCGAGTAGCCGCGATGAGGCCTGCGAGCCGGTGGCTGATGCGGAGGCGGTGACCAAAGGGAAGAGCGCCGATCGCGCCACGCGCGCGGCGGCTTTGGCTTCGCGGAATTGCGCCTCGACTTCGAGCACGTTCTGATTCGAGATGCCGACCTGCTCCTGGAGGGCATTGAGCGCGGGGTCGCCGAAGATCTCCCACCACTTGCCGCGCAGCGCGCCGTCGCTGGGCTGCGCTTCCTTCCAGCCCTCCGGCGGAGCTTCCTTGAAGCTCTGCGGTACGGAAGCGGAAGGGCGGACATACTGGGGGCCTTTGATGCAACCGGAAGAAAACAACAACAGCCCAGCGATGGCCGCGAGTGAAAGGTTGCGGGCTGTTCCGATCTTGTAATTGATGAAAGCTCTCACTGGCGTTATGCCTCGGATTCCAGCGGCTCGATCACGCGTCGCCGCCTGCGAACGCGTTCCCACCAATGCTGGAAGCGGTCGAAGTAGAGGTAGACCACGGGGGTAGTGAAAAGGGTCAGCGCCTGGCTCATAATCAGTCCGCCGATGATGGTGATACCCAGCGGCCGGCGCAGCTCCGAACCCACTCCCGTTCCGATGGCCAGGGGAACGGCGCCCAACATGGCGGCCATGGTGGTCATCATGATGGGGCGGAAACGCAGCAGGGAGGCCTCGAAAATGGCGTCGCGCGGGCTCTTGCCCTCGATGCGCTCGGCGTTGAGGGCGAAGTCGATCATCAGGATCGCGTTCTTCTTCACCAGGCCGATCAGCAGAATGATGCCGATCATGGCGATCACGCTGAGATCGGTTTTGGTGAGCATGAGCGCCAGCAGGGCGCCGACGCCGGCCGATGGCAGCGTGGAAAGAATGGTGATGGGGTGAATGTAGCTTTCGTAGAGAATCCCCAGAACCAGGTACACGGCGGCCAGCGCCGCGGCGATGAGCACGGGCTCGTTGCTGAGCGAATCCTGGTAGGCCTGCGCGGTGCCCGAAAACATGGTTTGAATGGTGGGCGGCAGCCGCACTTCCGCGGCCGAGGCAGAGATGGCGCTTACGGCGTCTCCCAGCGCGACGCCCGGCAGCAGGTTGAACGAGATGGTGACCGAGGGAAACAGCCCCTGGTGGTTCACCGAAAGGGGAGCCGTATCCGGCGCGAAACGCGCGAAGGCGCTCAGGGGGACTTCCTGCCCGCTGGGCGAGGTAACGTAAAGGTTCCGGAGAATCTGCGGATCTTGCCAGTACCGAGGAGCCACTTCCATGACCACGTGATACTGGTTGAGAGACGTGTACATCACCGAGACCTGGCGTTGTCCGAAGGCGTCATACAGAGTGTTGTCGATCAACTGGGGCGAGATGCCGAAGCGGCCCGCGGTGGTGCGGTCGTAGGTCACCATGGTCTGCAAACCGCGGTTCTGCTGATCGCTGTTCACGTCTGCGATGATGGGGATCCGCCGAAGCTCCTGATACATCTTGGGGGCATAGGCGACCAGGTCTTCCAGGTTGTCTCCGCGCATGGTGTATTGATACTGGGCGGCGCTGTTCCGGCCGCCGACGCGGATATCCTGGTTGGCCTGCAGGAACAGGCTGGCGCCCGGAACGCGCGCGAGTTTGGGCCGCAGGCGCGCGATGAGCAGGTCGGCGGTGATCTTGCGTTGCTGGGGCGGCCGGAGCCCGATGAACAACGTGCCTGTATTGGACGCTCCGCCGCGCCCGCCCGTGCCGCCCGTGAACCCGTTTACGGCATCGATCGCCGGATCGGCGGCGATAATATTCACCATCCGCAATAGAATCCCGTTCATCGCCTGGAACGAGGTGTCCTGATCCGCGATGATCTGTCCGCTCAGCCGGCCGTTGTCCTGCTGGGGGAAGAATCCCTTCGGCACGTGGATGAACAAGTAGACATTCAGCCCGATGGCGCACAGCAAAACCATCAAAGTCACGAACGAATGGCGCAGCACCACGGAGAGCAGCCGGCCATACGTGTTGACCACCCAGTTGAAGCCGCGCTCGCTCACGCGGTAGAGCCAGCCGTGGCCGCGATCCTCCTTCAGCAGGTGCGCGCACATCATGGGAGTCGCCGTGAGCGAAACCGCCATGGAAACCAGGATGGCCACCGAGAGCGTCACGGCGAATTCGCGGAACAGCCGGCCCACGATTCCGCCCATCAACAGCAGCGGAATGAAAACCGCGCACAGCGAAATGCTCATGGTCAGAACTGTGGAGCCGATCTCGGACGCGCCCTTCATCGCGGCGCGGAATGGAGGGATGCCCTGCTCCAGGTAGCGGGTGATGTTCTCGATCACCACGATGGCGTCATCGACCACGAAACCCGTGGAAATGGTCAGTGCCATCAAGGACAGGTTGTCGATGCTGTATCCCACCATGTACATCACGCCGAACGTTCCGACCAGCGAAACCGGGACCGCCACGCTGGGAATAAACGTGGCTCGCGGGTTGCGCAGGAAAAAGAACACCACCAGAACGACCAGGAACACCGAAATGATCAGGCTCCGCTCGACGTCGTGCACCGAAGCCCGGATGGTGAGAGTCTGATCCATGGCGATGGTCATGTTGATGGCCGCCGGGAGCGAGGCCTTCAACTGCGGCAGGGTGGCGCGGATACGATCCACCGTGTCGATGATGTTGGCGCCGGGCTGCCGGAAAATAATGATCAGCACGGAAGGCTTGCCGTTCAGGTATCCGGCATTGCGCAGATCCTCCACCGAGTCGATGGCCTGGCCCACGTCGGAAATCCGCACCGCCCGCCCATTGTGGTAGGCAATGAGCAGCGGCTGATAATCCGCGGCTTTGAAGATCTGATCGTTGGCGCCGACCTCGAACATATTCAGGCCGTTCGAGAAGTGTCCTTTGGGGGTATTGGCGTTGGCGCCCGCGAGAATGGTGCGCACCTGCTCGAGGCCGATTCTGTACTTGTTCAGGGCGTCCGGGTTCAATTCCACGCGAACTCCCGGAAGCGCGCTGCCGCCCACGCCCACCTGGCCGACGCCGCGGATTTGGGCCAGTTTCTGCGCCATGATGGTGGACGCGGAATCGTACATCCTGCCCTTGTCCACCACAGGGGAGGTGAGCGCGATCATGAAGATCGGCGCATCGGCGGGGTTGACTTTGCGGTAAGTGGGATTATTGGGCAGGTTGGTGGGAAGGTAGCCCCGGGCGGCGGCGATGGCCGCCTGCACGTCGCGCGCGGCGGCATCGATGCTCCGGTTGAGGTCGAATTGGAGCGTGATGTTGGTGGATCCCAGCGTGCTCGAAGACGTCATTTCGGTCACGGCGGCGATGCGGCCGAACTGGCGCTCGAGGGGAGTGGCCACCGATGAAGCCATGGTTTCCGGGCTGGCGCCCGGCAGCGCTGCTTGCACCTGAATGGTTGGAAAGTCCACCTGGGGCAGCGGCGAAACCGGCAAGAGGCTGAACGCCACGGCTCCGGACAAGGCCACCGCGCTGAGCAGGAGCGTGGTCGCAACCGGGCGGCGAATGAAGGGCTCGGAGATATTCATGGCCTACTGAGCCGTTAAAGGATCGTCCAGACGATGTCCGGAGTGGCGCGAAAAGCGGCGCGCCAGACCGTCGAAGAACAAGTAGATCACCGGCGTGGTGTAGAGAGTCAGCATCTGGCTGAAGATCAGCCCGCCGATAATGGCGATGCCCAACGGCCTGCGCAGCTCCGAACCGGTGCCTGTTCCCAGAGCCAGAGGCACGCCGCCGAGCATGGCGGCCATGGTCGTCATCAGAATGGGCCGGAAACGCAGCCGGCAGGCCTGGTAGATGGCATCCACCGGCGCCATCCCTCCCTTGCGTTCCGACTCCAGCGCGAAATCGATCATCATGATGGCGTTCTTCTGCACGATGCCGATCAGCAGGACAATGCCGATCAGCGCGATGACGCTGAAATCGCTGCCGCAGATCATCAACGCCAGCAGCGCGCCGACGCTCGCCGATGGCAGCGTCGAAATGATCGTGACCGGGTGGATGTAGCTTTCATACAGAACGCCCAGCACGATATACACCGTCACCAGCGCCGCCAGCACCAGGATCCACTCGTTGGCCAGCGAAGATTGGAAGGCCGCCGCCGTGCCCTGAAAAGCCGCTTGAATGCTGGGTGGAAGATCGATCTGGCGCTTCACCCGGTTGACGGCGTTCACGGCGTCTCCCAGCGAGGCGCCGGAAGCCAGGTTGAAGGACAGGGTGACCACTGGAAACTGCCCCTGGTGGTTCACGGTAATGGGAACGGCGGTCAATTGCACATGGCTCAACGCGCTGAGCGGTACCTGACCACCGGTCGGAAACACGTTGGACGAGGGGATGGCGCCGCCGAACACCGCGCTCGAGGCGGCCGCCGAGGTCACCGTAGCAGAGGCGCTCGTGGCTGTCGTAGTCGCGCTGCCACCCGAGACCAGGCCCATGGAACCGGAGGGGAATCCGGTGCCGGTGCGGATGAAGAGATTTCTGAGATCCAGGGGAGTCTGCTGGAAAGCCGGGTTCACCTCCAGCACCACGTGGTATTGATTCAACTGCGTGAACATGGTGGAGATTTCCCGCTGGCCGTAGGCATCGTACAGCGTCTGGTCGATCATGGAGGTCGTGATCCCCAGGCGCGCGGCCGTGTCGCGGTCGAACACCAGCCTGGCCGACAGACCCTGCACCTGCTGGTCGCTGGCCACATCCCGCAGTTCGGGCTGCTGTTTGAGCAGGGCCAGCATTTGCGGGGCGTAGGTGCCCAGCTCGTCGGCGCTGGGATCTTCCAGGGTGTACTGGAATTGCGTGCGGCTCACGCGGTCGTCCACGCTGATATCCTGCACCGGCTGCATGAACAGGGTGACACCCGCCACCTGCGACAGCTCCGGCTGCAGGCGGCGAATCACATCCGTGGCGCTCATCTTCCGCTCCTCGAGCGGCTTGAGGTTTATCAGAATGCGGCCGCTGTTGAGCGTGGTGTTGGTGCCGTCGATGCCGATGAAACTGGAGAGACTCTCCACCGCGGGGTCCTTCAAAATCACCGCCGTGAGCGATTGCTGCAACCGGGACATCTCCGGGAACGAAACCGTCTCGGCGGCCTCGGAAACCCCTTGAATCACGCCGGTGTCCTGAATCGGGAAAAACCCCTTCGGGATCTTGATGAACAGCATCGCCGTAATGGCGAACGTGGCCACGGCCACCAGCAGCATCGCGGTCCGGAACCGCAGCACGAAGCGCAGCGTCGCCGCGTATAGATCGATAATGGCCTGGAAGCCCCGCTCGGAAGCGCGGTAGAAACGCCCCTGGCTCTGTTCGGGCTTGTGCTTCAGCAGCTTGGCGCACATCATCGGGGTGAGGGTCAGGGAGACTACCGCCGAGACCAGGATCGTGACGCTCAGGGTGACGGCGAACTCGCGGAACAGGCGGCCGACGATGTCTCCCATGAACAGCAGGGGAATCAGCACCGCGATCAGCGAAACCGTCAGCGACATGATGGTGAAGCCAATCTGTTCGGAACCCTTGAGCGCCGCCTGCAACGCCGGTTCGCCCTCCTCGATATAGCGCGTGATGTTCTCGATCATCACGATGGCGTCGTCCACCACGAAACCGGTCGAGATGGTAAGCGCCATCAGGGTCAGGTTGTTCAGGCTGT
This sequence comes from Terriglobia bacterium, assembly GCA_963714205.1. Taxonomy (GTDB): domain Bacteria; phylum Acidobacteriota; class Terriglobia; order Bryobacterales; family Bryobacteraceae; genus CAVQNQ01. The sequence goes on along the minus strand of CAVQNQ010000006.1, from coordinate 504,801 downwards.
AACCCAGCAGATACATCACGCCGAAAGTGCCCACCAGCGACAGCGGGCACGCGATGCTGGGAATGATGGTGGCCGAGAGATTGCGCAGGAACAGGAAAATCACCATCACCACCAGCCCCACGGTGAGCATCAGCTCGAACTGAACGTCCTGAACCGACGCGCGGATGGTGATGGTGCGGTCGGTCAGGATCGTCACCTGGACCGCCTTGGGAAGCGTGGCGGTGAGTTGCGGCAGCAGGGCCTTGATGTGATCCACCACCGAGATGATGTTGGCGCCGGGCTGCCGCTGGATGTTCATGATCACGGCGGGAGTCTGGTTCATCCAAGCGGCCTGGCGGATATTCTCTGCGTCGTCGGCCACGATGGCGATATCCGTCATGGTGACCGGGGCGCCGTTGCGGTAGGCGATCACCAGCGGCGCGTAATCGGCGCTCGAAAGCAACTGGTCGTTGGCGCCGATCTGGTAGGCCTGGTGCTGGGCGTCGAAGTTCCCCTTGGCCTGGTTCACGTTGGCGGCCACGATCGCGTTGCGCAGGTCTTCGAGGTTCAGGCCGTAGGAGGCCAGCGCAGTGGGATTGGCCTGAATCCGCACGGCGGGCTTCTGGCCGCCGCTGATGCTGACCAGGCCCACACCGGCCAACTGCGAAATCTTGGGCGCCAGCCGCGTATCGGCCAGATCTTCCACCTTGGTGAGCGGCATCTCCTTGGAGCTCAGCGCCAACGTCAGAATCGGGGTGTCCGCGGGGTTGATCTTGGCATACACCGGCGGGATAGGCAGGTCCGCAGGCAGATAAGTTCCCGCGGCATTGATGGCCTGCTGCACCTCCTGCTCGGCGACATCGATGAGCAGGCTGAGGGTGAACTGCATGGTGATGACCGAGCTGCCATCCGAGCTGGTCGAGGTCATCTGCTGCAGCCCCGGAAGTTGGCCGAACTGGCGCTCGAGCGGCGCGGTTACCGACGAGGCCATGACGTCCGGACTGGCCCCCGGATAAAACGTGGTGACCTGAATGGTTGGGTAATCCACCTCCGGCAGGGCCGAGACCGGCAGCTGCTTATAGGCCACCGCGCCAGCCAGCAGGAGGCCGATCATCAACAGGGAAGTGGCTACCGGACGGAGAATGAATGTCCGGGACGGACTCACTGCCGCTTGCCCCCCGCCTTCTTGCCCGCCGCCATTGCGCCCGCCGTCGCTCCGAAGCGCCCGCCGGTTGGCTGCTCCCCAGGAAAGCTCGCCACGACCCGGGTGCCTTCGTTCAACTTATCCACGCCGGTTTCGACCACGGCCTCGCCCGGATCGAGACCGGAGGTAACCTCGGTATCGTCGCCTTCGGTGGTCCCCAGGGTGACGTTCCGGACCGTCACGGAGGAATCCGGCTTCACGAGATACACAAACGTGCCGCTGGTGCTGCGCTGGAGGGCTGCGGTGGAAACCAGAACCACGCCGCGCTTCTCTTCGACGAGCATGCGCGTATTGACGAACTGGTTCGGAAAGAGCGCATTGTCGGTGTTGGGAAAAACCGCCCGCAGACGCAGCGTGCCGGTGGTCTGGTCGATCTGGTTGTCAAGGGTGCTCAGCGTGCCGGTGGCTATCCTGTGCTGCCCCGCGCGGTCCCAGGCCTCCACTTCGAGGTTCTGCCCGGCGTTGAATCGGGGGACCACCGCGGGAAGCTGGTCTTCTGCGATCGTGAAGATCACGCTGATGGGCTGGAGTTGCGTGATGACCAGAAGGCCGGTCGTGTCGGTGGCGTGCACGATGTTTCCCGGGTCCACCAGACGCAGGCCTACCTTGCCGGTAATGGGCGCGGTTATTTTGCAGTAAACCAGATTCAGCTTGGCGCTATCGATCTGTCCCTGGTCGCTCTTTACGATGCCTTCATCCTGCAACACCAAAGCCTTCTGGGTGGCTAGCTGCTGTTCGGGGATGGCATTCTGGGCCAGGAGCTTCTGGTAGCGGTCGAGATCGACACGCGCATTTTCGAGATTGGCCTGGTCCCGCGCCATCTGTCCTTCGGCCTGCTCCAATTGAACCGCGTAAGGCCGCTCGTCGATTTCCAGCAGCAGGTCGCCTTCGTGGACGATGTCGCCTTCTCTATAAGAGACCTTCATCAACTGCCCGTCCACACGGCTCTTGATCGTGACCGTGTAAATGGGCGTCACCGAGCCCAAGCCGGTGATATAAACCCCAATGTTGCCGCGGCGGGCCTTGGTTGCCACCACGGGGATGGCGGCGGAGCCCCCCTTCTTACCGCCCTGCTTCGAGACTACCGGGGGCGCGGTGGATCCGGAGGATCCGCGCGACCAGAAATACCAGGCTCCGGCGCCCAGCAACGCGAGAACGGGCAGCCAGAGCCAAGCCCGGCTGGAGGAGCGCCGGCGCGGCGCTTGCTTGGGCAGAGGTGCGAAGGCCGGTTCTCTCTTCAGTCCAGAGGGGATTGGCTCGAGTTCCGACGGGGTTTCCGGTTTCATGGCAAGTCTGCGCTATACGAGAGTCAGGATCCCAGATTTGGCCCGTTGTGCGGCCGTTTGACTTCGGTACTGGACAATAAGTTTACCACCACAGACCGTGGCGCAAGTTCCACTTTTTTATGGGCGAGTGCAAAAGCCCCAGCGTTACAGCCTTCTGGGGGCCAGTGAGTTTTAGCCCTTTTGAGCTAGCTGTAGGCTTCAGTGCCTAACTCTCATCCGGTCCGAATGTATCTAGTTCGGCGACCAGCGCGTGAGATCCGTGGTGAAGAGCACAGCCCAGCGCCGGAGTACCGCTCAATTCGGCTTCCCTGTGCGACACACTGGCCTGTATGAGCGTACCGGAGTGTTGGCCGCCCCTGCCTTTGAACGAGTGGCGGGACACCTACCGCACATTGCACTTGTGGACGCAGATTGCGGGCAAGATCCGCATGGCCTTGTTTCCCGCCCTCAACCATTGGTGGCACGTCACGCTCTATGTGAGCGCGCGCGGGTTGACCACCGGCCCGGTGCCGTATCCTGCGGGGGTTTTCGAAATCGAGTTCGATTTTCAAGAGCACGCGCTGAACCTTTCGACGAGCTGGGGCGCCGGCGCGTCGCGGCCGCTGCGGGCCGAATCGGTGGCCTCTTTTTATGACGGCTTGATGGAATCGTTGGCACGCTCGGGAATCGAGGTGGCGATTAACCCCGAGCCGCAGGAGGTGCCGGACCCCGTTCCGTTCGACCGGGATTCCTCCGATGACTCCTATGACGCCCAGTACGCGCAGCGCTTCTGGCGCATTCTGGTCTCCAGCTCCAAAGTACTCGAGCGCTTCCGCGCCAAGTTCATCGGCAAGTGCAGTCCGGTTCATTTCTTCTGGGGCAGCTTCGACCTGGCGTGCAGCCGTTTCTCCGGGCGGCGCGCGCCGGCCCGCCACGGAATCATCAGCGGCCCGGCCTATTCGCACGAAGTATCGAGCGCCGGCTTCTGGCCCGGCGGCGGCGCCATCGACGGTCCCGCGTACTACTCCTACATGGTTCCCCAGCCCGGGGGACTCGAAAAGGAAGCCATACGGCCGGCCGCGGCGGGCTGGAACTCACAGCTTTCGGAATTCATCCTGATGTATGATGACGTGCGCCGCGCCCAGTCGCCCGAAGAAACCTTGTACGCGTTCCTCGAGAGCACTTACGACGCGGGAGCGCGGCTGGCTGAGTGGGATCGCGCGGCGCTGGAGGTATGAGAGTGCCACAAGCTTGCAAGCATCTCAGTTCGATCAAGGTCCGGCATACGGACACGAAGGTTTGCGAGGATTGCCTGAAGCTCGGCGACGGCTGGGTACACCTGCGGCTCTGCATGAGCTGCGGGTACGTGGGATGTTGCGATTCGTCGAAGAATAAGCATGCCACCAAGCATTTTCACGGGACCAAACATCCCCTGATCCGCTCCATCGAACCCGGCGAAGCCTGGATCTGGTGTTATGTCGATGAAATCATGGCGGGCGAACTCGAAAGTTGAAATTCAGACGGCGCGGAACAGGCTCTCGGCGAACGGCCACTCCTCGTCCACCCATTGCGCCTCCACGCGGAATCGCGAGGCGGCGGAAAGCTTCGCAATCTCCGGCAGGGTGTACTTGTGGCTGCTTTCCGTCCAGATGGTTTCGCCGTCCGCGAACGTCGCGGTGAAGCCGCCCCGCCGCACATTCACCACCTGGCGCCGCTTCGACCGCAGGTGCATTTCGATACTGCCGGCGGCCGCGTTGAAGCGCGCTTCATGCTCGAACTGGCGTAGATCGAAATCGGCCTCCAGCTCCCGGTTGATGCGCCTGAGCAGGTTCAGATTGAATGCCGCCGTTACTCCCAAAGGATCGTCGTAAGCGTCGATCATGCGCTCGACCGGCTTGAGGAGATCTGTGCCGAGCAGGAGCAAATCGCCCGGGGTCAGCACGTCGCGCACTTCGTGCAGAAAACGGGCATCGGCGCCCGCATCGAAGTTGCCGATGGTGCTGCCCAGGAAGAGCACCAGCAGGTGAGTTCCCGCCGCCCGCAGCGCGGCGACCTCGCGCAGGCCGTCCAGATACTCCCGCTCGACTCCCACGATGCTGACGCTCTCGATATCGTTCAATTCGGATTCGCACGATTCCAGCGCGGCGCGCGAGATCTCGATGGGGTAATAGGATACCGGCTCGCGCTCGCAAAGCGCGCTGAGGATCCAGCGCGTCTTCCTTCCGCTGCCGCTCCCCAGCTCGGAAACCAGCGCCGGGCTGGGCACGCGTCTCACGATCTCCGCGCCGTGCCGGCGGAGCAGCCGCTCATCCGCGCGCGTGAGCCCGTATTCCGGAAGCAGGCTGATCGTCTCGAAAAGCGCGAAGCCCAGCGGGTCGTAAAGATACTTGGACGGAAGTTCCTTCTGCCGTTTTTTCGATAGCCCGGCGCGCACATCCGAGGCGAACAGCGCCAAGGGATCGCCGGCCACGTTCGCGAGTGTTGCCATGGGATCTCTCCTGTTACGCCTTCACGCAGCGGAACCCGGCATAGACGTATTGATAGTGGGGCTGAAACCAGTTCCTGAAAGTGGGGCGCAGCATGCATGCGGCGGTCCGCACGCTGCCGCCTTTCAGAACATAGTGCCGGCCATCGAAAAAGTTGGCCGAGTAGCCGGGGTAACACGCGAAGGGCTGGAAACCCGGGAAGGGCGCAAACTCCGTGGAGGTCCACTCCCATCCATTGGCGATCAAACCCTCGACGCCGGACGCGCTCGGTCCCCGGCGGCAAGCATTCACCGGCGCGGGGTCCCAAACGCCAGAAAACGGCAAGGGAGTTTGCCGTTCGCGGCTTCCATTCGCGCCATGCGCCGCCCTGTGCCATTGCGCCTCGGTGGGCAGAGCCTTGCCCTCCCAGCGCGCGTAGGCGCTGGCTTCCGCGTGGCTGACATATACGGCCCAATCGAGCGGGAGAGGCAATTCATCGAACATCGAGCGGTGCACCCACGCGCTGCCGCGCCGCTCCCAGAACACCGGGTGCGAAATCTCCTGCGCGTTCTTCCACTCCCAATCCGCGTCTGTCCAAAGCGCTCGCTCGCTGTAGCCGCCCTCTTCGATGAAGCGGAGAAACTGCCCGTTGGTAACCTTGTACCGATCGATTTCGAAACCCGGAACCGCGACCGTATGAGCCTCGAACTCGTTGTCCCAGCCGAATACCCGGGCATCGCGCGGCAGTCCCAGGGTCGCGCGGCCCGCGGGCACGCGCACCGGCTCGGGCGCAAATGAATCGCCCTGCGGCGCGCGCCGCCCGGCCGCGCCGCGCTTGCGCTCGAAAGGCATCTGGTGAAACATGTAGGCCAGGGTCTCGGCGTGCATCAAGCGGTGCTCGATCGCGACATTGAGGAGCCGCCCGAAGGAATCTTCTCCGCCATCCGGCAGCGGGGAGCTATCGAGCGCGCGGTCCAGGCTCTCGCGGACGCGGACGCGGTAAGCGTTGACTTCCTCGATCCGCGGCCAGTCCCGCGGCCGGTCCGAAGGCAGACCACCCCCGACCGGGTCGATCCCGAACGCGAAGAGGCGGTCGAAATCAGGGTGAAAGCTCGCCAGACCCCAGGGACCGCCGAGCAGGTTCCAATCGAAGGCTTCCAGATGTCCCACGTAGAAGACAATGCGGTGCCGCTCGGGAATCGGCCGGTCGTAAAGCGCTTCGGGACGGATCATCTGGAAGAGCGCATCGGTTTCGTCGCGCGCCTCAAGGAGCCGCGCGATAAGCACGCGGCGACCGCTAACTGTAGCTTGTGTAGCCATTTCAAAACTCTCCGTTATCTCTCCGCTCCGCCGCTGCGCGCGGGAGCCTCCAGCGGCTTCAATTCGCCGAGCACGGTAGGGATCAGCTCGGAAACCGTCGGGTGAATGTGCATGGCGCGTTCGAGCACCGTGTACGGCGCTTTCGCGTACATGACGTCCAGAATGCAGTGGATAGCCTCGTCGCCGCCCGTGCCAAGAATCGCCGCGCCGGCGATCTGCCGCGACTCCGCGTCAACCAGTATCTTGATGAAGCCTTGCGTCTCGCCCTTTTCGATGGCGCGCCCCACGTGCGTCATCAGTCGCTTTCCAATAAGGACCGGGCGGCCGGAGCGCCGGACCTCCGCTTCAGTCGCGCCGGCGCGTCCCAAAGGCGGGTCGATATAGATCGCATGGGCTGGAATGCGGTCGCTCACACGCCGCCGATCGTTCGCCAGAAGATTCGCTGCGACGATCTCGTAATCGTTGTAAGAGGTGTGCGTGAAGGCGCCGCGGCCGTTGCAGTCGCCCAGCGCCCAAACGTCCGGCACGCTGGTTCGCAATTCGTCGTCCACCTGAATATATCCGTGCTCATCCCGCTGGATGCCGGTGTTCTCCAGGCCGAGATCGTCGGTATTGGGGCGCCTGCCGGTGGCGAGCAGGACATGCGACCCGCGTATGGCTTCCTTTCCGGATTCGCAATTCGCGCGCGCCTCCACGCCGCCCGGCACGGGCGCGAGGCCGATGCAATCGGCATTCAACCGAATGCCGATCTCTTCGTTTTCCAGGATCCCGCGGGCCGCCTCGGATACGTCCGGATCTTCACGTTCGATCAGCCGAGGCGCACGCTCGAGGATGGTTACCTGGCTGCCGAAGCGGCGGTACATTTGCCCGAACTCGAGGCCGATGAAGCTCCCACCCACGATGATGAGATGCGCGGGCAGGAAATCGATATTCATCATCGACGAGTTGGTCAGGTAAGGGACCTGGTCCAGGCCGGAGATGGGTGGAATCGCGGCGCGGGAGCCGACATTGATGAAGATCTGGTCCGCGGTCAGGACGACGTCGCCAGCGCGAACTTCGCGATCCGAAAGGAACCGCGCATGCGCCCTGAATACCGTGCAGTTCGGCGCACCGGCGAGCAGCTTCTCGACGCCCGTCCGCGAGGCGCCGGATATCTCGTCCTTGCGCGCTTTCACCTGCTTCATGTCCACGCCGATGCGGCCGCCCACGGTTACGCCGAAGCGAGCCGCCTGGCGCGCGACGTAAGCGGTTCGCGCGCTGGCAACCATCGTCTTCGTGGGAATGCAGCCGGTGTTCACGCACGTACCGCCGAAGCGGCCGCGCTCGATCACGGCCACTTTGCGCCCCGCGCCAGCCAGTTTCACCGCCAGGAAAGGTCCCGCCTGTCCGGTCCCGATGACGATCGCGTCGAAGTGCTGTGGCATACGGTTCACTCCCCTCCATTGCTGAGAAACTCGCGGGCAACTTCCGCCGCCGGGCGATGTTCGACATCCACCAGTTCGTTCATGCGGCGCATGGCGGAGTCCGGAATGCGGTTCGACAGCTCTGCCAGCGCCTCCCGCAATCCCGGAAAGCGATCCAGAGCGTCCCGGCGAACGACGATGGCGCACTGGTATGGCGGGAAGTAGTGGCGGTCATCTTCGAGAGCGGTAAACTCCGGACGCGCCAGCATTCCGTCGGTTCGATTGGCCGCGGCCATTTCAATGGTCTTCTTCTGAAGGGCCGGGTAGAGCAGTCCAAGGTCCATGGCCACGGGTTCCTCGCCGAGACGCAGCCCGTACGTGCGGACCAGCCCCTTCAGGCCGTCGGGCCGCGCGGTGAACTCGTAGCCCGCGCCGAGGCGCCACGGTTGCGGCCGGCGCGCCGCGTCGCTCAAGGTTCGGAGGCCTTGCTCGCGGGCGCTGGAGGCCCGCACTACCATGGCGAAGGTATTATCGAAGCCGAGCGGCGGAAGCCACTCGAGCCGCCACGGCCGGTAGCCCTCCCGGACCGCGTCGAGCGCCTCCTTCGCCTCCCTGACGGGCGCCCGCTTTAATATGGCGGTGAGCGCCGTGCCCGTGTATTCGGGATAGAGATCGATCGATCCGCTCTTTAGCGCCTCGTGCGCCAGCAGCGTTCCGCCGAGATCCAGTTTCCGCTCCACGACGAATCCCAGGCGCCGTTCGATTTGACCCGCGATGATCTCACCGAGCAGAACCTGCTCGGTGAAATTCTTCGAACCGACCACGATGCGCGGCTTCGGCAAACACCCAGCCGCGAGCCCGGCGATCAGTACGAGAATCGCTGTTCGACCCATCCCAGAACCTCGTCCGCGGCTATGGCCATGAGCGCCGCGGGCACGGCGCCGGCCAGGATCGTCTTCGTATCGGCCATGGCGATGCCGCGGAATACGAAGGTACCCAGGCCTCCGCCCCCGATGGCCGCCGCGATGGTGGCGGTTCCAATAGTGGTCACGGTGGCGATGCGAATCCCGGCGAGAATCGTTGGAAACGCCAGCGGCAACTCCACGTCCCACAGGATCTGCCGGTTCGTCATCCCCATGGCCACCGCGGATTCCCTCACGCCGGAATCCACGCCCAGAATGCCCACCACCGTGTTGCGGAGAATCGGAAGAAGAGCGTAGAGGATCAGCGCCACGATCGCCACCGGCTTTCCCGCGCCACCCAGGAAAGGGAGCGGCAGTAGAAAGCCGAACAGCGCCAGGCTGGGCACGGTCTGTACCACGTTCACTACGCCGAGCGTCCAGCGGCGCAGCCGCCCGTGATGCGTGAGGATCACCGCCAGGGGAGCCGCGATGGCCAGAGCCACCAGCACGGATATGGCGACGAGCCAGAGGTGTTCGGCCGAGGACGCGAGAATCTCAGAGCGCCACATGCGATGGCTCGCACCTCTCGCCGCCCAGAGTCGCGAGGAAGGCGAGTGCCTCCGGGGAGCGCGCCTGGGCGAACTCATCTGCCCGCGCGACCGTCTCGATCCGCCCGTCCTTCAGCAGCGCGATCCGGGTGCCGAGCATCAGCGCCTCGCGAATGTCGTGGGTGACGAAGAGCGCGGTCTTGCGGAAGACTTGCCGCAATCTCGCGAAGTGCCGCTGCATCTCGAAGCGCGTCACCGGGTCGAGGGCCGCGAAGGGTTCGTCGAGCAGCAATAACGGCGGATCCGCCGCCAGCGCCCGCGCGATGCCGGCCCTCTGCTTTTCGCCCCCGGAGAGTTCTTTGGGATAGCGCGACGCATATACCGGGGCGGGCAGACCCACGGTGTCGAGCATTTCCATGGTGCGCGCGCGGATTCGCTCGGGCGGCCAGCCTTCCAGCTTCGGCACCAGCCCGACATTCCGTGCGATGGTGATGTGCGGGAACAGACCGCCTTCCTGGATCACATAACCGGCGCGGCGGCGCAGGCGAATGGGGTCCCACTCGCGCGCACGCTTACCCTCGAACCACACTTCGCCCGCGGTAGGATCTATCAGCCGGATCGCGGTCTTGAGCAAAGTGGTCTTCCCTGAGCCGCTCCGGCCCAGCAGCACCAGCGTTTCGCCCTCTTCGACCGACAGGTCGATGCCGCGCAGAATCTCGCGCCCGCCGATTCGGCAGGTGACACCGCGGAACTCTACTGTGGCGGCCAAACTCGCATATTACTCCGGGAGGCGTCTCTCAGGAGGTTAGAAAGCGTACCGGGAGATCCACGGTTGTAGCCAAAATTAGCTCGCTTTCTCACATTCCGGCGCGATGATGAGCGGGGACTAAGAGCCGCTGGCCGTCGTCTTCGCCGAACTCAACGTGTTGTTCGTAGTGGTCCAGATTCCCTTCGTGGCGGAGCCGACGCCGCGAATCAGCCCCATGGATGCCAGAGTCACCCATGAGAGCAGGATGGCGTACTCAATCACGCTCTGGCCGCGCTGACGGCGTCTGGGTTCCTCTTGCTCGTCGAGGGGCGCAGCCGGAGCCGGCCGGACTTCGATTTCGGCTTCAATATCGCCGCGGCGCTTTCGCCAGAACGCCAATAAGAGTCGAATCACCACGCCTCCTCGCTTTCATTGTGATCGGCGGGCGGGGCCGGTTCAAGTTACCAAAAGATAGCGTATTCGCGCTATCGGCTCTCCAGGGGTCAATTGGCCGGCTGGAGCTGGCGTTCGGGAAGGATTGTGCGGCCGCCGCTCCGCGCGGCCGTGAGGAGGCCCAGGGCAGTCTGGGCGGTCCAGCGGGGGATAAAGGTCAAAGCGCTCCATTCGAGGAAGATCCAGTCGAAAGGGCGGAGCAGCCGAAAAAGCGCCGTGGCACTGTCCAGCCAATGCAAGGCGCTGTATTTGCGAACTACGGAATTCAGTTCTACCGCGCGGCCGGCGATATCCTCCAGCACGCCTTCGAGCGTAAACGTGGCTTTGCGGAACATCAGCAGGGCGGCCGGAAAACGCGCTCCTTCGAGGGCCACTCCGTCCAGCAGGCGCATGGCGTCGCTGGGACCGGCCACATGGAAAGCAGACATGGCATCGAGCGCGCCCTTGACCCGCTGGAGAATGGCGGTTTCCTGCTTCTTGCGCGCACGGCCGGTGGGGAGCAGGCGCGCGATGGCGCGCGCCGCGCTGTCGGGGTCCCGCAGAGCCATCGAAAGCGTCAAGATCAATACGTTGCGGCGCTGCTCGCGCGTGAGGACCTCGGCTAGCGCCCAATCGAGAATCACCAGGTCGCCGCGCCGCCGGTCGTAGAGGATGTTTCCGGCGTGCGGGTCGGCGTGGAAGATCGCGCAACGATCGGTCGAGAGCACGGGCACGGCAATGAGCGCCTCCGCGAGCCGCTCCGCCACGCGCGCGTGCAGGAGCGAGGGGCGCGCGAACGCCTCCGTCACCTTGACGCCGTTCTCATGGGTGAGCGCGGTAATATCGGAAGCGCACAGCGGCTCAATCGGGCGCGGCACGCGAACGCCGGGCACGGCCCGGTAAGGGCCGAGCAGTTCGGCAAGCGTGGCCTGCTCGCGGCGGAAATTGACCTCCCGCTCGAGGAGCAGGCGGACATCCGCCAGGGTTTCCGAAAGGCTCACCAGGTTGATGGAGCCGTCGCTGTGCTTGCGGGCAAGATGTTGGGCCAGCTTCTGCAGGATGCTCATGTCCTCCGCGTAACAGCTTCGGACATAAGGCTTCAGAACTTTGAAAACGCCGCGCTCGCGGCGGCGCGTAGCCGGGTTGAGCCAGGTGAACTTCACTACCGCGCTGACGCTGGCTTCGGAGAAGATGGTTTTCTCCACCCTCACGGAATATTTTTCGATGCGTTTGGCGAGGCGCCGGAAGATGATTTCGCGGATCTCTTCGAAGCTGGAGTCGGAAATGCCGTTTTCCAGCTCCGCCAGCGCGCGGCGGAGGCGCGCATCCAGGCCGCGGTTGCGCGCCAGCACTTGGCCGATCTTTTGCAATCCGGGCACCCTGGCGATCAGGTGCAGGAGACGGGTTTCCGGAGACGCATCGGGCGGGAGATCGAGCTGCTCGACGATCTTGGCAGCGAGGCGCGCCGCGGAAAGCTTCGCGATCACGAACAACATGGCATCGCGAACGATGGGCCGCCACTCCCGATGCGCCTCCGAAACCAGGCTCTCGACCGGCACGAGCTGGACGATCCACTCTCCAATTTGGCCGCGGAACGCGCTTCCGCCGGCTTTGAGCGCCGCTTCGAGCGCGCCGGCGCTCGCGTTGGCGCGCAGGAACAGCAACGCGCTCGCAAGGTCCGATGGCGCTGATTCCGGTTGCGCGAGATCCGGCTGCACGGGCTCCGACTGCGACACGTCACTCGAGATCTCCACGGCGACTCCTCTCACCGGAACTATTGGCCCGCGAGCCGGCGGCCGATCAGGCTGTAGACGAGCGGGCTGAATGCCATGCCAAGATGCGTGGAAGAAACTTGAATATCAACTTCGGGATCGCCCGTGCGGCAGACCTTCCAATCGACAATCCCATCGTAGAGGCTGTATACCGACGTCTGCCGGACGGATTCCGGAAAGTTGCAAAGCAGCGACTTCAGGAAGTCGCAGGTACAGCGGCCGGTGTAACAATCCGGCAACACTCCCGCTCCGTGCCGCAGAAGAATCCGCTCGCGGATACGGGCGGCCAGACGCAACACCGACGAGTGCGCCCGAATGCCTCGAATGGGCGTTCCCAGCGTAATGACCGATTCGATCCGCTCGGGCATCTGGCAGGCGGTCGCGCGGGCGATCATGCCTCCCAGGCTGTGACCGATCAGATGAACCTTCCGCCCCGTTTCTTCCCAAGCTCTCTGAACCGTCTGATACATGTGATAGCGGATCAGAAGATTAGGGCATTCCGCATTTAATCCTATGTCGGACCGGTATGGCCGGTAACCAATGCGCTCCAGCCAGTTCCGGAGCTGGTCGAAGTAGTGATCCGTACCCATAAAACCGGGAACCACCACCACCGCGGAGCCGTCGCCCCGCGGCACACCGTACCCCCACCAGATAGGCGAGAACTGAAGGTATGAAAGTTCGACTGTTACCAGCAGTTCCTGCCAGATTGGCAGCGGCACGGACCTGTATTCTCTAGGATCCTTGCCTACGCTGCCTTCAATCATTTTTCCAGTCTACCCGGAACCGGCGCTGAGCCAATCGCAATTCTCATGCCGGTTCCGGCATACCGCCGCCGCGAATGTGCTGTCGGGCACACTACGACGGCCCTAGACAATCCCACAGTTAGCAGCGGGCGATCCTACGCCGTTGCTTTCTTGGCGGCCGTCTTGCGGCGGGGCCGGGGCGAATGTTTCTCTTCATCACCCTCGCCGGAGGCCTCTTTTGGCAGCGCGAGATCCATCAGGGATTTCTGCGCCTTGATGAAGTTCTGAACGCCGTTCTGCGCCAGTTCGGCCAACGGCGTGGGCGGCTCCGCGGGCTCGGCCATCTTGGTGAGTTCCTCGGATTGGTGGATGGCCAGATCCACGAGCTTCTTCTGTGCCTCGGCGTATTTGTCGATGCTCTCGCTGGCGAGTTGGCTGATGATCTTGACGCGCGCGCGGGGTTTGTGGGTCTCGCTTGGAGATTCTATGGCTTGGTTGATTTCCTTGGATACCAGGTCCAGGAACTTCTTTTCGGTGGCGACGAAATCCTCCACTGCCAGTCGCGCGACGGCCGCGACGTGCTCGATGGCATTGATGCCCTCGCCCTGCTCGTAGGATTCGACGCCGGCCCGCGAGTGTTCGGACACCGCGTCGAGCAACCGCATCTGCATGCCAATCACCGTGTCGATGCGATGGCGCAGGATTTCAGCGGCCGCGCTGGCCGGGGCGGACAGGCGCAGGCCGTCTTTCAAGCTGTCCAGCAGGAGACTTGTCTCCGCGGAGGCCAGCTCCAACAGGATCGTGCCAGCGGCCGAAAGACCCTCGAGTCCCAGCCCGGCGGTTCGGACGATGGCCTTTCCCAACTCCGGGATGCGGATCCGTTCCCGAATCGCACCGATCACCAGCGAGTTCTGCTGGGCGGTGAGGTCCATCAGGATTTTTTGGACGGCGACGAGGCTCTCAACGCCCTGAGTGGCCCAACTCATCATCTGGCGGGCTGTTGAGGAGGCTGCCGCTTGGGCTTGTGCTGTAGCGCTCATTGATATGCTCCTTCTCGATAAACCATGCAATACTGCATTGCAGTATAAGTTTACGGCGGCGCGTTTCCGGAGTCAAGCGAAAAGCGATATCTTGGTCTGATATATTGTGCGCGAACGCCTGAACCGAACGCGCCACGGAAAGGACTCATTACGACAGTCATCAGGAAATACGGCGATCGCAGGCTCTACGACACAGCCGGGAAGCGCTATGTCAAGCTCCAGGACATCGCCCGGATAATCCGCGACGGGGGCGAGGTGGAGGTGCGTGACGCCCGCACTGGAAAGGATCTGACGCGGGCTGTTCTGACCCAGATCGTCGTCGAAGACGCGCGCGGCCCGGAAGGCGGCCTGCCCACGAACGTCCTTCATCAGCTCGTCATGGCGTCCGACCGCGCCACCAGCGAGTTTCTCGGGTGGTATCTGAACAGCGCGCTCGACCTGTTGCGAAAGGCTCAGCAAGGAGTGCAGCACGGGATCACGGACGCCCGGCGGGCGGTCGTGAACCCGCTCGAGTTCGTGCGCGGCGTGTTCTCGGGCGGCGCCGAACCGGCCCTCCCGGAGTCGGCCGACGTTGCCCGCCTCCGGCGGCGCGTGGAGGAACTGGAGGCGCGCCTCGAAGAACTGAGCACGGCCTCTCAACCGGCCGCGCGCAAACGCCGCCCGTAAGCCGTCCGCCCGGTTAATCCTGCATTGCAGGAGCAGTCTCCCGCTCCTCCCAGAGGATAGGCCGGTTCTGCGCTCCCCAGTGCCCCACCAGCCTCTCATACCGGGCTTCGAGCGCGGCCCGCCGGATCTTCAGGGTGGGCGTGAGCAGGCTGTTGGCGATCGTCCACGGCCCCTCGACTACCGCCAGGAACGCCAGCCGCTCGTGGGGGTCGCGCCGGCCGTTAACCTCCCTCATGTGCGCGAGCAGGGAGCGCTCGAGCGCCGCCCGGCCATCGCGGCCGGTGCAATCCTCCCTCGATTCGCGCGTAAGGACCACCACCGCGAAGGGGCTCGGCAGGCTGGCGCCCAGAAGGCAGCAGGCCTCGATGGCCGGATGCGCGGCCAGTTCGCGCTCGATGGGAGACGGCACCACGTACTTCCCTTTACTGGTCTTGAACTGATCCTTCAGACGGCCCACGATCCTGAGCTGGCCGTCCTCCTCCAAGCAGGCGATGTCGCCGGTGCGGAAAAAGCGGTCCTCGGTGAACGATTGCGCCGTTCCTTGCGGGTCTTTGTGGTAGCCCAGCATGTTCGTGGGGCTGCGGACCAGCAGTTCGCCGCCTGCGTCGAAACGGGTCTCCACGCCGGGTAGCGCCGCTCCCACGCATCCCGGCCGTACGTTTCCCGGCAGGCCAAGATGCGTGACCAGGATTTCGGTCATTCCGTATCCTTCCGCCAGTTCCAGCCCCAGGGAACGAAACCAGACCAGCAGCTCGGGAGGCAGCGGAGCTGCCCCGCAAGCCGCAAAGCGCACAGTATCCAGCCCGAGTTGCTTCAGTATCCGCCGCTTGATGTAACGGTTTAGAACCACCGCGCCAAGCAGCATCTGGAGTTTTTCCCGCGGAATTTTCGCGAAAACGCCCTGCTGGAATTTATGGAGCAGCCTCGGAACGGATAGGAAGATGGTCGGCCGGGCCGCATGGAGATCGTCGGTAAAGGTCTCGAGACCCTCGGTGAAAGCGATCGGCGCGCCGGTCGTGTAAGCCAGCATTTCCGTGCCCGAACGCTCCACGATATGGGCCAACGGGAGATAGGAGAACAGGCGGTCGTCCGCTGTCAATCCAAGCAGCCGGCTAACCGGCGCGACCATGTGGCTGAAGGCCGCGAACCGGTGCATGACACCCTTGGGCGTGCCGGTGGTGCCGGACGTGTAGATGATGGTCGCCAGATCGCCGGGGGCTCGCCTGGGTGATTCCTCCAGCGGTGCGCGGGACCGGATCAGCGCGTCCCACTCCGCGCCGCCGCGGTCTCGCGCAGTGGGAAAAGTAATGCCCGCAACCCCCGCGGGGATACCGTCCGACGGCGTCTCGTCTTCATCGGTGGCTCCGATGAAGCACGCGCGGGCGTCGCTATGTTTCAGAATCTGCCGGACCGACTCGGGCCTCAGCGAGGGGTAGATCGGCACGCTGACGTGGCCCGCCATCCACGTAGCGATATCGGCCATGATCCACCAGGCGCAGTTCTTGGAGAGGATTGCGACGCGCGAACCCGGTTCCCAGTCCTGCGTCTTCATCCAGGCGGCCATGCGCCGCGCTTCGCCGACGGCCTGCGCCCACGTCCAGTACCGCGGCTTTCCTCCGCAAGGCTGCGACAGGAAGATGCGGCCGGCCCGTGCCTTTTCCCAGTGGTAGACGCGTTCGAGCGGTAAGTCGTTTTCGGTGACTGCGACAACAGCCGGGGAAGACATGCTCCGCCTCTTGGCGGCTCCAGCGGCCCAGCCTTTGTCCGGTCATCCGCGCTCGCCCGCCGCCGGATACCATCGGCCCGCGAGTGAGTTACGCGCCGGGGTTGGCCGCGAGGCGCCGATCCGGTATGTACTTACTCGCGAGTAAAATACCAGTTACTCCGTTTAAGTGTCAACGGCGCGAAGCCACTTACACGGGGTTTTCCGGCGCGCAGCGTAAGCAAACGCACGAATCACGGCGCGGTCTCCGCATGCTTGTGGCCTTTATGGCTCTTTCCGGCCGATTCGGACATGCGGATCGCGGATTCTTTTAGTTCCCAGGACTCGATGGCCCGTTGCGCGCCCTTGCGCGCCAGGCTGGAGCTTAAGCGGCGGTCGGCTTCGTCGAAGATGTCTTCAGCGTCCATTCTGGCATTGTAGGCCTCATTATCCGCTTCGCGCATGCGCCGCGCGGCGGCCTTGATGGTGGGATCCACGTCTTTGGCGGCCTCCTGGGCGGCTTCGAAGGCCGCCTTCGTCTGGGGATCGTTTTCGAACGCTTCCTCGGCCTCCAGTTCGCGGTAAGCGGCTTTCAGCGGCTCGTGCCAGGAATCCTTGATCTGCCGGTCGAGCGCGTCCAGCGCTTCATTGGCGCGGTCGGCGGTTGCCCGGGCGCGTTTCTTCTCGGTGAGCCAGCGCCACACCGACCAGTCCTTGGCTACGTGGAATAACGCCTTAGCGTCTTCCACGGGTGGAAGTTTGTGCATAAGACCGATGAATAACTCACCAGACTACTACGGACGCTCCCGCCCCCTACTTAGTAAGTGTTAGAAATGTCACACTGCCGAAAGCCAAGGGATGGCCCGCGGGGTGAATAATGGATCGGAGCCACCAACTTTCGCCCGCCATGCCCGCCGCCGACTTTGATTTCGACTTTATCGTAATCGGCTCCGGATTCGGCGGCAGCATCTCCGCCTACCGGCTCACCGAGAAGGGATATCGCGTGGCGGTCATGGAGATGGGCCGCCGCTGGACCGCCGCAAACCTGCCGCGAACCAACTGGATCTTGTGGCGCTGGCTCTGGCGGCCCGGATTGGCCCTGCGCGGTTTCTTCAATATCACGCCATTCCGCCATGCCCTCATCCTGCACGGTTGTGCGGTGGGCGGCGGCTCCATCACCTACGCGAACACGCTGCTGATTCCCCCCGACCGGGTCTGGGACGGCGGCTCCTGGGCCGGGCTGGCTCCCTGGAAACAGGAGATGCCGCGGCACTACCAGACCGCCATTCGAATGCTCGGAGTGGCGGAAAATCGCATCCTGGGTCCGGCGGATCACATCTTGCGGCGGGCCGCCGACGCGGCGGGTATCGGCCACACGTTTTATCGGACGCAAGTGGCGGTGTTCCAGCCCCCCGAGGGAGAACCCGGCGGCAAGACCTACCCCGATCCCTATTTCGGCGGCGAGGGCCCCGAGCGCACCACTTGCATCGCGTGCGGCGGATGCATGCTCGGCTGCCGGCACAACGCCAAGAATAGCCTGGACAAGAACTACCTGTACCTTGCCGAAAAGCACGGCGCGCGCGTCTTCGACGAAACCAGGGTCGTGGACGTGGCTCCACTGAACGGCCGCGCGGACGGCCGCGACGGTTATGAGGTGCGCACGGTGAAGAGCACCGCATGGCTCCGCCGCTTCCCCCGGCGGTTTACGTGCCGGGGGGTGATATTCGCGGCCTCCGCGCTCGGCTCCATGGACCTGCTCTTCCGGCTGAAGGAAAAGGGTTCTCTTCCCGCCATTGGCGATCAGCTCGGGCAGCGCGTGCGGACCAACGCGGAATCCCTGATCGGCGTCCGCATCCCCGGCGGCAGCGAAGATCTCTCGAAGGGAATCGCCATCGGATCCGGCATCTATATCGACGAGCACACCCATATCGAGGCGGTGCGCTATCCGGAGGGCGCCGATGCCATGGGGTTGATGGCCACCCTCCTGGCCGGCGGGCGGCCCGGGTGGAACCGGATACTCTCGTGGGTGGGCGGAGTGGCGCACTCCCTGCTGCGTCATCCCATACGAACGTTCCGGAGCCTCCAGCCCATCGGCTGGGCGCGCGAGTCGCTGATCCTGCTCTGCATGCAGGCGGTCGACGGGTATTTTCATATGCGGCTCGGGCGGCCGTGGTTCTGGCCCTTCCACAAAGCCCTGATGAGCCACGGGGAGCACGTCCCCACGTTCATCCCGCGGGCCAACGAGTTCGCGCGCAAGGTGGCCGAAATGGTGGGCGGGACGCCGATGAGCATGGTGACCGAGATCCTGTTCGACGTTCCCGGAACCGCCCACATTCTGGGCGGCTGCCCGATGGGCGGCTCGCCCGCCACTGGCGTGGTGGACCATCGCAACCGCGTCTTCGGCTACCGCAACATGTACGTATGCGACGGCTCCGTGCTGTCGGCCAATCTGGGCGTGAATCCCAGTCTCACCATCTGCGCCGTCACGGAGCGGGCCATGAGCAAAATTCCCAGCGCGGAAGAGACGCAGTGGGACGATGCGGCCGAGGAATGCCGCGCCGTACCCCAGTAGGCTCAGCCCAGGATTCGCGTTCGCCGCACCAGCCGCAGCAGAAACGTCATCCCGCGCGCCCAGCGCTCCTGGCTCATTCCAAACGGCGGCGCGATCGGTACCAGCCGCTGCACCGCGATGGTCTGCGGCTCGGTGAACTTGAGGAGGCCTTCGCGGCCGTGCCGCCTGCCCACGCCGGAGTCTTTCATCCCGCCCATGGGTGCATCCGACGATGCCCACGCCGCGGCATAGGCCTCGTTCACGTTGACGCTGCCGGCGCGTATCCGGCTCGCCAGCGCCACTCCTCGAGCTGTGTCGCGCGTCCAGACGCTGGCACTCAGGCCGTAATTCGTGGCGTTGGCGCGCCGTATGGCCTCTTCTTCATCGGCGAAAGAATAGAGCGAGACCACCGGTCCGAAGGTCTCTTCGTCCCAGACCCGCATGCCCTCCCGCACGTTCTCGAGAATGGTGGGCTCGTAAAAGTAGGGGCCAAGATCCGGGCGGCTATGCCCGCCGGCTAACAGAGTCGCGCCTTTTTCCAAAGCGTCCCGCACGTGCGCTTCCACCGTTTCCAATTGCCGCGCGGAGGTCAACGTGCCCATATCCACGGAATAGTCGAGGGCCGCGCCCAGCCGAAGCCGCCGTGCCCCTTCCGCGAACCGGCTGGCGAACTCCTGGTACAGCGTCTCGTGAACGTAGATGCGCTCGATCGAGATACACACCTGGCCCGCGCCGACGAAACAGCCGCGAACGGCGCCATCCACGGCGGCGGTTAAGCCGGCGTCGCGCAGCACGAGCATGGGATTCTTACCGCCGAGTTCCAGCGAGCAGCCGATCAGGCGCTCCGCCGCCCTTTTGCCGATCATCCGCCCGGTCTTGGTGCTGCCCGTGAACATGAGGTAATCGACCCGCTCGGTGAGCATCGGCCCCACCCGCGGACCTTCGCCGGTCAACACCTGCAGGACTTCCTCGGGCAAACCTGCCTCTCGCAACAGCGCCACGGCCCACAGCGCGGTGAAGCTGGTCTGGTGATCGGGCTTGAGGATCGCGGTGTTGCCCGCCAGGATCGCGGGAACGGCATCGGTTATCGCAAGATTCAGCGGGTAATTCCAGGGCACAATGAAGCCGGCGACGCCCACTGGCGAGTGCAGCTCGAAAGTCTTCGTCAGGCCTGGTAGGGCACCCTTGCGGCGGTGGGGCTGCAGGTGCCGGGCGGCGTGCAGCGCGTAATATCGCGTTGTCGCCGCGGTATCCAGGACCTCCTCGAAAGCGTGACGCCGGGCCTTTCCGGATTCAAGTTGGATGAGGTCCAGCGCCTCCTCCTGCCGCTGCAACACCAGGTCGTGAAATCGCAGGAAGATCCTGGCGCGCTCGCCAATCGGCCGGCCCGCCCAGGCGGGCTGCGCCAGCCGCGCTCGGGCGATGGCCCATTCCACGTCGCACTCTAGCGCGGCCGGTATGGATCCCAGAACCTCTTCGGTGTAAGGCGTCCGGACGGGAATCCGCTCCCGCTCCAAGCCGGCCAGCGAGACGTGCTTAGTCAGTCGCTCGAAGAGCGCGGCGGCGCTGGAAGGCGCGCGGAAAGGGCTACCCGATCGAGCGGGAATCCCGGAAGTGATCATGCGCCTATTATTTCCGTTTCGGATGCTGGTTTCTGTAGCTTTGCGCACAGTAGAATGCGGGCGCCTCGATATAAAATCGGATTCGAAGGTCGTAATATCGAAGTTGTGCGGGCAGGCACGCCCGCGCAGCTGTAAAGGAAGGGCGCTATGAGATCGGCCGTACTGACTAATCCCGAGGAAGTCGTAGAGAGTTCGTGGGGCGCGGCTCCTCCCTCGAACATCGAAGAAGATGAATTCGACGTCCTGGCGTTCGAACTGTGGCAGCTGGGGAGCTGTCCCGAAATGGCGGCGGAAGACACCTGGTTGGATGCGGAGGAAAACGTCCTGGTGCCGCGGTAAGGTTGCGCCGGAGCGGCGCGGCATCGGTACATTCGGTGCGACATGGATAAGCCAGCCCTGAAGCGGGTCCTTTCCGGGGTGGATGCGGCGTTCCTCTACCTCGAGAGCAAGGAGATTCCTCTCCACATTGCGAGCGTTTCCATTTTCGACGGCCCGGTGTCTTTCGAGCGGTTCGTCGCGTCGATCGATTCGAAGCTGCACCTCATTCCGAGGTTCCGCCAGGTCGTGGTTCCGGCGCCGTTCAATCTCGGCCATCCAGTTTTGGAGGACGATCCGCACTTCGATATTGCCCGCCACATATTCCGGGCGGACTTAGACCCCCCCGGGGGCGAGGCCGGACTGGAAGCGCTGGCCAGCCGAATCCTGAGCGAGCGCATGGACCGCTCCAAGCCGCTCTGGGATATTCACGTCGTGGAAGACATGGGCGGCGGCCGCGGCGCCATGGTAGTGCGGCTGCACCACTCGCTCGCCGATGGCGTTGCGGGCACCTCGGTCATGAAGGCGCTGTTCGATGCCACTCCCGAGGGTTCGCAACTGGCCCGTCCGCCGCGCTTCCATCCGCCAAAGAAGGTCCCGGCGTATCAGCTCATAGACGCGCTGCGCAACGCTATTCAGGGAACCCTGGATAACCTGGTGGCGTCCCAGGCCACCCTGATGGGTCTCGCCGACGGGCTTTCGAGCGGTCGCATGAGCGAGGCGCTGAAAGAGTTGCTGCGTTTCATGCCCGAACTGGCCGCCGCCAACGAGCGGCTGCCGTTCAACCAGCCGTGCGGCCCCAACCGGAAGTTCTGTTGGGCCCAGATGAGCTTTGCGGAGATCCATGACATCAAGAAAGCGCTGGGCGGCACGATCAACGACGTCCTGGCGACGATTCTGATGCGGGCCATCGCCAAGTACGTCAGAGCGCATGGTGAGACCGTGGCGGGGGGGCGCTTGGTCCGCGTGATCTGCCCGGTGAACATCCGCAACGGCGGCGATGGAGCTACTCACGGAAACCAGATCACGTTTCTGCCCGTTGCGCTGCCGTTGGACTGCCGCTACCCGGCCCGGCACTTGCACTCGGTATCCGCCAGAATGGCGGTGATGAAGAACGCCGGCGCGGCGCACCTGGTGGGTCTGGCGGCGAACTTCATCGGTGCGGCGCCGCCGCCGCTGCAGGCGCTGTTCTGGTCGGCGCTCTCGCAGCTCATCCTGCCAGTCCCCCTGTTCAACCTGATCTTTACTAACATTCCGGGATCTCCCGATCCGCTCTATGCAGGTGGCCGGCACATGCTGACCTCCTATCCCCACGTGCCCACGGGGTACGAGTTGGGAGTCAACGTGGCCGTCCAGAGTTACGACGGCAAAGTTTTCTGGGGCTTCACAGCCGATGCCGATGCCGCGCCGGACGTGGGGACACTGCGCGACTTCCTGTTCCCTTCGCTCGAAGAGCTCGGCCACTCGGCGGGTCTGAAAAAGGCGCCGCCGCAGCCGGCCGCTCGCAAGCCTCGCGCGCGGAGACCCGCCGCGGTCACGCTGCCGACGCCCATCGCGCCGCCCGCGCCCGTCGTTATCGACAAGCAACCTGCTCCGGCGGAAACGTCGCCTTCCCCTGCGCCGGAGCCGGCCGAGAATGAACCGCTGACCGAAATGGCCCAGATGGCCTCCTGAGGCCGCGCGATCCGGACATAGGGCACTCCGAGGGCCCGGCAGCCCCGGCCACACCCGGTGATAAAATCAAAGACTGCATGCCCAATCGGGTCTCTTTGTTTGTAACCTGCATGGTCGACCAGCTCATGCCCCAGATCGGCATGGCCATGGTCGAGGTTCTAGAAAGGCTCGGATACCGGGTCGATTTTCCCGAACAACAGACCTGCTGCGGGCAGCCCGCGTTCAATAGCGGCTACCGCGCAGAAGCCCGCACGGTGGCCCTCCACTTCCTCGATACGTTCGACGCCAGCGAAGCCGTCGTGGTGCCTTCCGGATCGTGCGCCTCGATGGTGAAGAACCATTACGCCAGTCTGTTCGAGAAAGAACCCGCCATGCTCGCCCGCGCCGAATCCCTGGCCGGGCGCGTGTGGGAGTTTTCGGAGTTTCTCACGCGCGTGGCGGGCGTGGAAGACGTGGGCGCGCGCTTCGAGGATGTGGTCACCTATCATGATGGCTGCCACAGCCTGCGTGAAATGGGCATCCGCGAAGGCCCCCGGCGGTTGCTGGCGCGCGTGCGCGGTCTGGATCTGCGCGAGATGCAGCCGGCCGAAGAGTGCTGCGGCTTCGGCGGCACCTTCGCCGTGAAGTTCGCCGAGCTTTCCGGCGCCATGGCCCGCACCAAAATCGACGCCATCCTGCGCACCGGCGCCCGCACGGTGGTCTCGGCCGACCCCAGTTGCCTGATGCAGATCCAGGGCGTGCTCTCGCGCGCCGGCGCCCCGGTGCGCACCGTGCACCTGGCCGAGGTGCTGGCCAGCCGCTGATTGCCATGTCCATCCAGTTCGATCGCAAAATCCACCAAACCCTCGAGAACGCCAATCTTCAACTGGCTGTCTACACCGCCACCGGGCGTCTGAAAGACGGCCGGACCCAGATAGTCTCTCCAGCCGAGCTGCCCGACTACCAGGAACTCCGCACGGAGGCCCACGACCTCAAGAAGCACGTGATGGAGAACCTCGACCACTACCTCGAGGAGTTCGAGCGCAACGTCGAGGCCCACGGCGGCCACGTGGTCTACGCCAAGGATGCCACCGAGGTGACCGATTTCATCGTCGGGCTGGCCAAGGAACGCGGCGCGCGCCGGATCGTCAAAGCCAAGTCCATGACCAGCGAGGAGCTGGATCTGAACGAACGCCTCGAGCACCACGGTCTGGAGGCTGTCGAGACGGATCTGGGCGAGTTCATCGTGCAACTGGCGCACGAGCGGCCCTTTCACATCGTGGGCCCTTCGCTCCACAAGACGCGCTACGACGTGGCGGAGCTGTTCACCAAGAATCTGGGCGTGGAGCGCGAGGAGGTCCCCGAGAAGCAGACCGCCATCGCCCGCAAGGTGCTGCGCCAGAAGTTTCTGGCGGCCGATATGGGGATCAGCGGCGCGAACATGCTGGTGGCCGATTCGGGCGCCGTGGTGCTGGTCGAAAACGAGGGCAACATCCGGCTCACCACGTCGGCGCCCAAAATCCACATCGCCGTCGCCGGAATCGAGAAGATGATTCCCCGCGCGCAGGACCTGGCCACGTTTCTCAAGCTGCTGGCGCGCAGCGGCACGGGGCAGCGGTTGAGCGTCTACACGTCGATCCTCAGCGGCCCTCGGCGAGAGGGCGAGATCGACGGGCCCGACGAGTTCTACGTGGTGCTGCTGGATAACGGCCGCACACGCGTGCTGGCCGACCGCGCCAAACGGCAATCGCTCTACTGCCTGCGCTGCGGCGCCTGTCTCAACACCTGCCCGGTGTACCGCAAGATCGGCGGCCACAGCTTTCCCTGGGTGTACTCGGGACCCATCGGCGCGATCATCACGCCGCAGTTTTTGGGGATCGGACACGAGCCCGCGCTGCCCTTCGCCTCCAGCCTGTGCGGAGCCTGCGCGGAGGTCTGCCCGGTGAAGATCGAGATCCCCGAGCTGCTGCTGACCCTGCGCGGCGAAGTCCGCAAAGCCGAGACGCGCGACCGCAAGAATCTCCTGGAGAAGCTGGCCTTCCGCCTGTTCGCCTGGATCATGACGCACCCCCGTCTGTACGAGATGGCCGGGCGCGCGGCCGCTGCCATGGCCCCTTCCGAAACCGGCGGCTGGATTCGCAGCGCCCCGGCCCTGATGAACATCGGCCCCCTGCGCGCCTGGTTGAGCCAGCGCGATCTGCCGCCCGCGCCGCCGAAGAGTTTCCGCGAGTTGTGGAGGCGCCGCTGATGTCCCGCGATCACATCCTGCACCGCATCCGCACCGCGCTCGGCCGCAGCCCCGGGCAGGCGGCGGCCGATTCGCCGGCGGCGCGCATCCGCATTCCGGAAGTCGATATGGAAGCGCGCATCGCGAGCTTTCGCACGCGCCTCGAGGAACTGGCCGGCCACTGCCACCGCGCCGCCACGCCGGAGGAAGCCCGCACCTTCGTGGCCGCCGCCATCGCCGGAAAGTGCGCGCTGGCATCCAACGCTCCGTATCTCGCGGAATGCGGGATCGCGGCCCTGTCCGGAGTTCGCTCCGGCATCACGGACCGCGCGGAGCTGCGCGAGCTCTGCGCCACCGCGGAGGTCGGTATCACCTCCGCCGATTACGCCCTGGCCGACACCGGCACGCTGGTGATGATCTCGAGCCCGCGCGAGGCGCGCATGATCTCGCTGCTGCCACCGGCGCACATCGCGGTCCTGCCGCGCGACCGCATCCTGACCGGCCTCGACGAACTGCTTGCGCTGCACCCTTTGCCCTCGAACGAGACCAGTTCGATGGTGCTGATCACCGGCCCCAGCCGCACCGCCGATATCGAGCAGATCCTGGTGCGCGGCGTGCACGGTCCGGGCGAAGTGACGGTGGTGATCGTCGGGTAGCGGCCGCCCCGCAACCATTTCGCTGGCCGCCCGCTCAGAGGATCCCCCGCCTCGTCCTAAAGCGCGGTAGCCGTACTTTCGAATCCGTGCTATGTTCAGAAATAGGATGAACCGTCTAGTAGTTCTAGTACCACTCGTCCTCGCGTTGACTGCTTTCGACGCTCACTGCATTCTGCGACTGCTGAGAGAAAATCAAGAGCTCCAGGCAAAGGTCGGATCTCTCACTGCAGCAAAGCTGCCCCCCCGGAAAGTCGCCACCGTCGAGAATTCCAATGCTGAAAATGATTGTGCCCGGCAAGCCCGCCAGTTATTCGGGATCGAAGCCGCCGAGGGAGGATGGCCGAGTTCAACCGCTCTCAACTATAGCCATCATTACAACGCACGGCTCAACAAGTGCTTCGTCAAGATCGACAGCAGCCAGTTCATCGCCTCCAAAAACGCCGTCCAGGGCGTTTTTACGGTCGGCACGCGCATCTTGGAAGCCTTTGAGAATAAGCAATATGGCTACTGCTACTACACGCTCCTCTCGGACACCGCGTCAATGCCTTGCTTTGTGACACTGGCTTCCGGACAGCAGAGATATATCCCTTCCGCCGAGGAGTTTATGGCGCTGATGACGGACTACATAATGAATTAGCCGGCCCATGCCAGCGCGCTCACAGCGCCTGCCGGATGGTCTCGCGCAACTCGCCTTCGGGCGTGAAGCCTTCGAAACGTTTGACCTGTTTTCCGTTGCGGTCGAAAACCACGGTGACGGGTAACGAGTCCAGGCCGAATTGTTTGGATAAGGCGTCGGACCCCAGAGCCACGGTGTAGTCCATGGGGTGCTTCTTCAAAAAGGGCGCGACGCGCGCGGCTCCTTCGTCATCCATCGAAACGCCCACTACCACCACACCCTTCGCCGCGAGGTCGCGGTTGAGCTTGTTGAAGCTGGGAATCTCCTGGATACACGGCACGCACCAGGTAGCCCAGAAATTCACCACTACCACCTTGCCTGCGAAAGTGGCGGGATCGACTGGGCTGCCATCGAGGGATGTGACGCGTGGCACCCCGGAAGGCGACGCCGCGGCCGGCACTGCGGCCGGCGCTTTCTTGAGGAAGGCCAGATACTCGGCGGGGTCCTTAGTCAAGCCCGCGAAGGTCGCCACGACTTTCTCGTCGGGGTCCAGGATGGCGTAGAACGGAATGGCCACGGTGTTGAATCTGGCCAATTGCAGCTTCTGGTTGGTTTCCGACGCCGCATCCGTGCCATCGGTGTACAACTGCACCAGGACAAAGCCCTGGAGCGCCGCGGCAATCTCCGGGCGCGTGAACATATTGGCCTGCATCCAGTGGCAATTGGCGCAGGCGTATCCGGTGAAATCGACGAACACCAGTTTGCCCTCGCGGCGCGCGCGGTCGAGCGCCTCGCGATACTGGTCCTTCATCCACGCCAGCGCGGGCTGAGACGCGGTGCCGCCGCCTCCCAAGGCCGTCTCGCCGGCGGCCGGTGGAACATAGGCATCCAGCTCGCCCAGCTTTCCGCCGAACATGCCCGGCAAAAGGCTGATCGCGAAAATGAGGAAGGCCATCCCGATGAGCAGCCGCCCGAGGCCAAGACGATCGTCCGGTTGGATGCCTTCCAGGCGCAGGAAGCCCAGCAGGTACAGCCCCGCCATGGCCGAGAGCACGATCCACGCCGCCAGGAAACGCTCGCGCGTCAGAATGTTCCAGCGCAGAACCTGGTCGAGGCTGCTCAGGTACTTCAGGCTGGCCGCCAGGATTACGAAGCCCATCACGACCTTGACCCGCGCCATCCAGCCGCCGCTGCGCGGCAGCCGCTTCAAATAGGAGGGGAACAGCGCCAGCAGAAAGAACGGCAGCGCCAGGCCCGCGGCGAACGTCACCATGCCGGCCAGAGGCCTGGCGCCGCCGCCGGCCACCGATGCCGCCAGCAGCGTGCCCACAAACGGTCCCACGCAGGCGAAGGAGGCCAGCGAAAATGTCAGCCCCATGAGCAGCGTGCCGGCGAAGCCGCCCCGGCCGGAAGATTGATTCAAGCGCGTAAGGATCGACGAAGGAATGGTGATCTCGAAGGCCCCCAGCAGGCTCAACCCGAAGGCAATGAATAGCGCCGCGATGAAGCCGTTAACCCACGGATTCGATCCGAGCTGCACCACTCCGAACGGCCCCAGTATGGCGGTGATCGCCAGCCCGATGCCCGAGAAGAGCACCACAATTCCCAGGCAGAACACCACCGCCTGCAACACGCTGTCCCCGCGCCCGCCCGATTCCCGGTTCAGGAAGTAAGACATGGTAATGGGAATCATGGGGAACACGCAGGGCGTGAAAATGCTGGCCAGCCCGAACCCAAACGCTACCAGCAGGAACGCGCCCCAGCTTTGGGCCGGCGCGGCTCCGGGAGCGGGGGGCGCTTTCGCCTCCGCGTATCCGGCAAAAATCGGAACCAAATCGTGGGCCGCCGGGTCCACCGCGAAGTCCATCACCCCAGACCACCTGGAGGGGACGCACTGCTTGTCGTTACAGACCTGGTAGCGCGTGCTGATCCCTAGCTCGACCGGGCCTGCCGGTGCGTCCTTCTTCAACCGCAGTTCCAGCAGGAAGACCGCCTGACCCTCGTAGGTCTCGGTGTCTGCTTCGAAATTGGAGTCGTAAGCACGCCGGGGAGGCGGCTGAAGTACGCGCATCCGCTCCACCACCCGGTTGGCCGCCAGTTGGAAGGAAGTGGGAATCCCGGCCGGTGTGGAAGCCGAATAGAGATGCCATCCCGGCTCGATCCGCGCGGTAGCCCGGATCACCAGGCTCCCGCCCGGCTGCGCCGCCTGCGGTTCGGCCGAGAGGCTCCAGTCCACCAGACTGGTACTCTGGCCCCAAATGGCACCGGTGGCAAGAAGCAGAAGCGGCCAAACCGCCCGCATACGGCTCAGTCTCCGGCCACGCGTTGGCGTCCGCGCAGCTCCTCCTCGATATCTTGATTGACGTTTCCGGCGGAGAATTCCGCCGCCACGCGGATCGCGTTCTTGATGGCGTTGGCGTTGGAGCGGCCGTGGCAGATGATGGTCACCCCGCGCACGCCCAGCAGCGGCGCGCCGCCATATTCGGAGTAATCCAGGCGCCGGCGGAAATCCTGGAAGGCCGTCTTGGCCAGCACGTACCCGATCTTGCGCTTGATGGTGGCTTCGAGCGATTCCTGGAGCAGGCGCTTCACCATGTCGCCCAAGCCTTCGCTGACCTTCAGCGCCACGTTGCCGATGAAGCCGTCGCACACGATCACGTCCACCTGGCCGCCGTAAACGTCGCCGCCTTCCACGTTGCCGATGAAGTTCAGGTTCAGGTTCTTCAGCAAGGGGGTGGCCGCGCGCGTCAACTCGTTGCCCTTGTGCTCTTCCTCGCCGATGGAAAGCAGCCCCACGCGGGGCTTGGGGCGCCGCAGGATCACGCGCGAGTAGATTTCGCCCATCACCGCGAACTGGCATAGCATCTCGGGCGTGCAGTCCACGTTGGCGCCCACATCCACCAGCACCACCGGCGAACCGCTGGCGGTGGGCAGAATGCCCACCAGGGCGGGCCGGTCCACTCCCGGCACCACGCCCTGCACCATCTTGGCGGTGGCCATCACCGCGCCGGTGTTCCCGGCCGACACGAAACCCGCCGCCGACCCGCTGCGCACCAGGCGCGCGGCCACCCGGATGGAACTGTCGCGCTTGGCGCGGGAAGCCTTCGCGGCGCTGTCTTCCATGGTAACCACGTCGCGAGCGTCCACTACGGTGATGGGAAGTTCACGGTGATCTTCGTGCAGCTTCAGTTCCGGGCGGATGACTTCCTGCCGGCCCACCAGGATCACCTCGACTTCCAAGCTCCTGACGGCGCGAACCGCCCCCTCCACTTCCACTTTAGGGGCCTGGTCGGCGCCCATTGCATCTACCGCAATGGTGAGCATGTCTGGCCGCCGGCCTTACTCCTGCGCTACCTCGACCACTTCGCGGCCCTTGTACTGGCCGCAGTGCGGGCATACGCGGTGGGGCAGCTTGGGCTCGTGGCAATTGGGGCACTCGGAAAAGCCCGGCGCCTTCAACGCGTCGTGCGCGCGGCGGGTGCTCGTACGCCTCTGGGAGTGTCTGCGTTTCGGATTCGGCATATCTCAACCTCAGCAAATCTCATCCGCATGTGCGGTGTCAATATCGGAATGACTCAGAAATCCAGTTTGCGGAGCGGTTCCCACCGGTCGCCAGCGCTCGCGGCCCTGCAATCGCACGCGGTCTCGTTCCTGTTTCCCCCGCAAACCGGACATATTCCCTTGCAAACCACGCTGCAAACCCGTTGCATGGGCAAGGCCAGCAGCACCTGCTCCCGAAGAACATCCTCCAGTTCCAGGCCGCCGCCTTGGTAAAAGCCTATCTCGGTATCGCCCTCGTGGATCTCCACTTCTTCCTCTCGCGCAATCGCCGAGACCGGACGGTAATACAAATCGAAGCTGCCATCCAGCGGAAAGAGGGCGTCGCCCAAGCACCGGTCGCACCGGGCACGCAACTCCACGCAATATTTCCCGCGGACCCGCATCTCCCCATCTGAATGCGCCACCAGCTCAGCCGTGCCGGCCGCGCGCAAAGGGGAGTTCTGCTCCACGTCCTCGCCCGAAAAATCGATCCGTCCCGGCGGGAAGGTCTCCTCGAAGCGAACCTTCCGCAGTTCCATCTCTTTGACACTAAGGAACATAAAGGTATCCTGAATGGCCGGGCGGAACGATTTTCATTATAGCAGGATCGCCGGGCGGCGTCGGGCGGTTCCGCCAGCGGCGCCCAAGCGAGCCCCGCGGCACGATTGCGGGGCCGCATTGCGGCGGGCGATTTCCAGCCAATTTCCGGTACCAAAACGGTTGACAAACGCACCCTCTTATCCCGATCATTATTCACATGGAGATCCAGATGCTTCGCCGAATCTTCTCATCCTGCCTGACCTTGGTCCTGTTGGCTGCGGGAGCATCCGCTCAGCAGCCCAAGAAACGCGTCGCCGTGATGAACTTCGATTACGGAACCGTAACGAGTTATGTGCAACAGATTTTCGGCACCAACCAGGATATTGGCAAAGGGATCGCCGATCTGCTGGTGGACAAACTGGTCAACGACGGCCAATATTCGGTGATCGAGCGCAAGGAGCTGGATAAAGTCCTGGCCGAGCAGAATTTCTCCAACAGCGACCGTGCCGATCCGAACTCGGCCGCCGCGATCGCCAAGGTGTTGGGCGTGCAGGCGATTATCATCGGCAGCATCACGCAGTTCGGCCGCGATGATAAGAGCGTCGGCGTGGGCGGCGGCGCGCTGGGTAACGTCACCGGGCGCTTCGGACTCGGCGGAGTGAAGAAGTCGGAGGCCAACGCGGTGGTGCAGATTACCGCGCGCATGATCGATACCAGCACCGCGGAGATTCTGGCCTCCTGTACGGCCAAAGGCGAATCGACGCGCAAGGGCGCCAGCCTGATCGGAGCCGGCGGAAGCACCGTCGGACCGGAGGCCGGCGGCGGGATCGACATGAAGTCCAGCAACTTCGGCGCGACCATTATCGGGGAGGCCACCACCAAGGCGGTCAACGACCTCGGTGCGCAGTTGGATGCCAAGGCGACCAGCATGCCCACGGTGGCCGTCGTGATCAACGGGATGGTAGCCGATGCCGAGCCGGATGGCACCGTGATCATTAACGTCGGTTCGCGCAATGGCGTCAACGTGGGCGATACGCTGAGCATCACGCGCAAGGTAAGGGAAGTGAAAGACCCCGCCACCGGCAAAGTGCTGCGCAGCATCGAGAGCCCCGTAGGCACCGTCAAGATCACGCAGGTGGACGCAGATTCCGCCACCGGCCAGTTCTCCGGCTCCGGCCAGCCCCAGGTGAAAGATACCGTAACGAACAAGTAGGCCCACCGGTTCGCCGGGATCCCAGGGCCCGGAAGGCCGTCCGCTCTCAGCTTTCGACCGGGTGGCCTTCCAGGGCTGCGATTTTTCTCCGCGTCTCCTCCGGCACGGGTACGGATCTGCCTGCGCTGTAATCGAGCACTACCAGGACCGATTCCGCCTCGGCCGCCAGGCGGCCCAGTTTCCGGCTCACGATGCGGTGATCCATGCGGAAACTGCTCGTGCCGATGCGGGTGACGCGCGCGCCCACCTCGACCGTGTCCGGAAAGGTGAGCGGCCACTTGTAATCGCATTTCATGCTGGCCAGGATGGGGCCCGTGCCGGAGGGCGGCAGCGACGGGAATAGGCCGATTCGGCAAAGATACTCGACTCGCACGCTCTCGCACCAGCGCAGGTAAGTCACATTATTGACGTGGCCGAAGGCGTCTTCGTCGCCCCACAGCAGCGGAATGGCGGTCACGATGGGAAAACCCTCGAGCAAAGGATGGCAATCGCTCATGAATAGACGAGATTAGCGCCACTCGGGCGTGTCTGTCACAACCGGCGGCATGGCCGGGATGATCCACAGGAAAATCTTGTGGCCTTCGACGACGATCTGTTTCTCGGGAAGCCACTGGCCCATATCGTGATAATGCGAGACCACGCGCGTGCCGGGCTTGAGTCCCTTCCACAGCTTGGCGCGCAGCTTCAGATTGATCCAGGGCCACAGATAGAGAGTCACAACCGTGGCTTTGTGGATATCGGCCGTGAAAAGGTCTTCGTTGCGGAAGGTCACCAGGCGTTCGACGCCGGCCTGTCGGGCATTGGCAATCGATTCCTGGATGCGCTGGGGGTCGATGTCGATGCCCACGCCGCGGGCGCCGAACTTCTGGGCGGCGATGATGATGAGGCGTCCGTCGTTGCAGCCAAGGTCATAGACGATGTCATGCCGAGTGACGCCGGCGAGTTGGAGCATGGCGAGAATCTGCTCGGGCGTGGAGGGCTCGTAGCGGACATCGGGGGCGCGCAGCGACGGCTTTTGGGCGAAGGCGGTCAACACCACGGCGGCGATGAAGAAGAAGCGGCGAGTCATGGCATCTATTACCTGGAGTGTAGCGCGCGGCGGGAAAAGACGAAATGGCCCGTTCCGGCCACGCGCGGTTGTGGCGCAAGCGGTAGTACCGCCGGCCTACGCCAGCATTTCTTGAGCGCGGCCAACCCGCTCGCGAACGTGCACGCCGTGGGGGCAATCGACCGAGCAGGTGGCACAATCCTCGCAGCGGATGGCGCGCGCGTGCTCGGGCAACTCCAGGAACCGCTCGCGGGCCAGGGCGAACTGGCCGTAGCCTTCGGCGTACGTCAGGATGCGTAGCACGTCGGCAACCGGCACGCCCTTGTCGCAGACGCCGCCGCAGGAGCCGCACATGCGGCAATAGCGCGGCCCGATGTAAGCCATTTGCTGGGCCAGCAGCTTGGCGTCGGCGGGGGAATACGGCTGAGCCATGGCCTGCAAGTTCTCATCGAGCTGATCGTTATCGCTCATGCAGACGATAGCGGTGTCCACCGACTCGTTCCGGAGAGCCCACCGGATGGCGGCCACCGGCCCGCCCGGCTGGCTGAGCTGTTTGGAAAGGGTCCCCTGATCCGCGCCATAGAGGCGGTCGCCGCGGCCCACCCTCGAAATGCCGCCGGCCAGCACCTTCATTACCACGATTCCCACGCCGGCCTGCCGGGCCGCATGGATGGCGCCGGTCATGTCCGATTTCGGCGCCTGGCCGTTCTTGCCGGCGTCCTGGTCCACCGACTGCATCGCGAAGTTGTAGGTGGTCAGGATCACATCGGTCTGCCCCAGCTTGGTGATGTAAGGCAGCATCTTATCCATGTTGTAATGCGTGCTGATGCCGGCGAAGCGGATTTTGCCCGCCTGCTTGGCGATGCGCTGAGCCTCCAGCAGATCGTCGGTCACGTCGGCCGGAACGTTCTTCTGATGGAGATACCAGATGTCCAGATGATCGGTCGCCAGCTCCCGCAGGCTGGTATCGAGTTGGGCCAAAGCCTCCGCCTTGGTTTTGCCCTCCGTCTTGCTCGACAAGACCACCCGCTGCCGCTTGCCCTTCAAGGCCGCGCCCACCATGCGCTCGTTGTTGCCGGCCTGGTAGCTGCGCGCGGTATCGAAGTGGAGAATGCCCATATCGGCCGCGCGTTCGACGACGCTGCCGTCGGAAGTGGTCATGCATCCGAAGGAAAGCGAGGTCACCTTGAGACCGGTCTTACCGAGCGTTCGGTAAGTGAACTTGACCTCCTGGGGCGCCTGAGACTTGGCCTGTTGGGCGTTTGCCAGCCCGGCGGCGGGAAGCGCCAGACCGGTGGCGAGAAACGTGCGGCGAGAAGATGGTTTCATGGCGAATTTCGGACTCCAGGGTCGATTATAACCGGTTGCACCGTTCAATCGAGCGGCTTTACGTAAATGTTGCGCACCGGCGAACCTTGCCGGGACGCCAGCGTTCGCTGACACTCCGAACTGGCCAGAGCGGGACAAATCGTCAAGAAGTCTGCCGGGTGCGTGGAAACACTCACGCGTTCCAGTACTCTTCCTCAATTCGGATTCTCAAGCCGCAGCCCTCTCTGCGCTATATTGTGATTCGGGAACAATGCCTCACTTCTGCGGATGGAACCACAACCGGCACGCCCGCCGCGATCCACGGTTTCCGGATAGCCGCGCAGAGATCCCGGCCGGGTTGCCAGCGCACCGACACACCGGGAGATCGCGGAATTAGCTTATTTCCATTGGGAAGCACGCGGGCGGCCGCACGGCTCGGACCACGAGGACTGGCTGCGGGCGGAACGGGAGTTGCTGGCCCGGCGGGAGCGGCGCGAGACCGCCGTCAGCACACCAGGTATGGACGCCCCGGTTCATCTTGCACCATGAGCGCGTCCGCCACGGCTTGGCGGTATTTGCGTGCCTTGCGGTGGCGGCGGTGAGTCCAAATCAGTAGCGCGCATAGCGCGAGGTAGAAGGTCGAACCGAATCCGAGCGCTCGAGCGAGATTCATCAGTACTATTTCACACCAGGAGATCGGTTTTCCGTAGTACTGAAAGTACCATAGCGGTACTGCGCGGGGGGCACCGCCGATGGGCATCGGCTGTGCTAGAGTGAAGCGCAGGAAGCACCGCCCCGTCCATCATGGAGATGCGTGGAATGAACGTGGCTGCCGTCACGCCTCGCGGACGACGGGAAGAGATCGATTTCGGAGCGGTTTTCGAGATTCTGGACCACCTGTGCGGCGGCGGCGTGCACGGCGTCGTGCTGTTCGCGGCAGCCGGCGAATACCCGGCGCGGGAGGCCCAGGAACGCTCCCGGCTCGTCTACCTGGCGGTGAAGCGGAGCCGGGTTCCGGTCCTGGTCGGGGTGGGAAGCGCTTCCCTGGATGCTTCCCTCGCCTTGGCCCGCGAAGCCCGTGATGCCGGCGCGGCCGCTCTGCTGGTCCCGCCCCCTTTCTTTTTCCGCTATGAGCAGGACGACCTTCGGGAGTTCTACACGCAGTTCGCCGAGCGGGTGGGGGCGGAGACTCCGCTGTTGCTCTCGAATACCCCCCAGTTCACTAGCGGTCTCGCCACCCGGACTGCCCTCGAGTTGCTGGAAACCGGCCTCTACGCGGGCATCGAAGAGGGCGGCGACGATCTCGAGGTTTTCGCGTGCCTGAAGACCGCGTCGGCTGCGCTAGGCTTCACCCTCCTGACGGGCAACGACCGGGTGCTCACGCGTGCGCGCTTCGGCAAGGGAGCCGGTGAGCGCAGCTCTCAACCGGCGTGCGGAGCTATATCGGAAGCGGGTTGCGCGCTTCCCGAACTGCTGATGGCTCTCGACCGGGCCATGGACGCCGCCGACCTTGAGGCGGTTGCGCGCCTGGATGCCTTGCTTCAGGAGTTTCTCGGCTGGGTGGAGCAGTTTCCGCGGCCGCTCCTGCTCAAGGTAGCCACCGGGCTGCGCGGGCTGAAGACCGGGCCGATTTCCGTGCCCCTGGCAGCCGCCAAACAGAAGAGACTCGAGGAGTTCCGGGAGTGGTTCGGAGCCTGGCTGCCGGGGATGAAGAGAATCGCCGCCCATGTGTAGGTCGGCACGCTGGCTGGCACTTTCGGCTTTTACGGGCGCGGCCTTCGCGCAAATCGTGCTCACCTTCCACTCGGATGTGGATGGCTCCGAGCAACCCTACGCGGTGTACGTTCCCAAGGCCTTCGAGGCCGGAAAGAGGTATCCGCTGCTCGTCAGCCTGCATGCCGAGGAGAGCAATCACACCGTTAATCTCAGACAGGTTTTCGGCGTGGTCAACCGCTTCGGCGACGTGGCGGCCGGCGATCTGCGGAATTTCCCGGCGCAAGCGGATCTCATCGTAGCCTGTCCTCTGGCCCGCGGCACCATGGGATTCCAAGGCATCGCCGAGCGGGACGTTTACGACATGCTGGCGGATGTGGAGCGCCGCTACCCGGTGGACCGCGACCGCGTCTATCTCACGGGAATTTCGATGGGCGGCGGCGGCGCGCTCTTTCTGGCCCTGACGCATCCGGACACCTGGGCGGCCGTGGCGCCGGTATGCCCCGCCGGATTCCCGGGCCTCGAGGAGTTGGCGGGCAACGCCCTCAATCTCCCCATACGCCTCTTCCAGGGCGATCAGGACCCGCTGGTGCCGGTCGAATCCTCGCGTCTGTGGCAGCGGCGCCTGCTCGACCTGGGGGTGGCGGCCGACTACATCGAGTACCCCGGTGTGCGCCACAATGCCTGGGATATGGCGTATCGCGGCCACGAACTGTTCGCTTGGCTGGAGCAGTTCAGCCGTCCGCGCTTCCCCGAGCGCGTGCGCCTCGCCGCGCGGGCGTACCGTTACGGCGCCGCCTACTGGTTGCGCATCGATGGCTTGCCCGGCGAGCTGGCCACTGCGGATGCGCGCCTGGAGGGCAATCGCCTGAGCGTCCAGACCCGCCAAGTGGATGGCTTCACGGTGACGCCGGACCGTCCTTTGACGACCGTGACCATCGATGGAACCGCGCTGCGGGTGAGAGCCGGCGGTCCCTACTCGTTCAACCGGACGGCGGGCGCCTGGCGCAGCGGCCTGCTGCTGCCCGGGGGAAAACGCCGGGGAGCCGAAGGACCCATCGCCGAAGCGGTCGCGGGGCGCCATATCTACGTCTATGGCACGGGTGCCGCGCGCGGTTCCGAGGAGATCGAAGCCCGCCACAAGCTGGCAGAATCGGCGGCCGAGTGGTCCACAGCGCGCTCGCACTTGACGCTGGCGCTGCCGGTCAAAGCGGATAACGCTGTCACGCCCGAGGATCTCGATTCGGCCAGCCTGGTGCTGTTCGGATCCGCGGACACCAATTCGCAGATCGCCCGCCTGGCCGCGCGCCTGCCGCTCGAGCTCAACCGCGGCGCCGCCGATTACGGCCTGCTGTTCATTGCCCCCGCCGGAAAACACTACGCGCTGATCAGCTCCGGGCTGCCCTGGTGGACGGGCGCGGACGAGGCCAACCGAGGCGGCGACCCGTTCGCGCCCGCCCCCTACCGCCTGCTGGGCACCTTCGGCGACTACATTCTTTTTGAGGGATCGCTGGCCCATGTGGTGGCGGAGGGGCGTTTTGATCGAAACTGGAAGGTTCCGGCCGAAGCCGCCAGGAAGATGCTGGCTACCGGCACGGTAACCATACACTGACATGACCCCCGACGAATTCCGGCTTTATGGCCACCGCGCCATCGATTGGGTGGCGGATTACCTGGCACGCCCCGAGCGCTACCCCGTGCTGCCGCCCGTCCAGCCCGGCCAGCTCACCGACGCCCTGCCCGCTTGCGGCCCCGAGCGCGGCGAATCCATGGATGCGATCCTGGACGATTTTGAGCGGCTCATCCCGCCCGCCATGACGCACTGGAACCATCCCGGTTTCATGGCCTACTTCGCCAACTCCTCGACGCCGGAGGGCATCCTGGGTGAGCTGTTGGCGGCGGCGCTGAACGGCAACGGGATGCTCTGGAAGACCTGCCCGGCCATCGTGGAGCTGGAGCAGGTGGCTTTGCGCTGGCTGCGCCGTTGGACGGGGCTGCCCGAGGACTGGTTCGGCCTGATCTACGACACCGCCTCCACCAGCAGCATGCATGCCATCGCGGCGGCGCGCGAGGCCGCCGACCCCGAGGCGCGCACCAAGGGCGCCTCCCGCGGCCTGGTGGTCTACACCTCAGAGCAGGCGCATTCGTCGATCGAGAAGGGCGCCATCGCGGTGGGGATCGGCCAGGATAACGTGCGCAAGGCCCCGGTGGATGGCGAGTTCCGTATGCGCGCCGATGTGCTCGCCGAGATGATCGAGCGCGACCTGGCAGCGGGCCTGCGCCCCTGCTGCGTGTGCGCCACCGTGGGGACCACCGTGACCACCAGCGTGGACCCGGTTCCGGCCATCGCGGATCTCTGCGAGCGGCACAAGATGTGGCTGCACGTGGACGCCGCCTACGCCGGTTCGGCGGCCGTCGCCGAGGAGTTCCGCTGGGCTCTCGAGGGCTGTGAGCGCGCCGATTCCCTGGTGACCAACCCGCACAAATGGCTGCTCACGCCCACCGATTGCAGCGTCTTCTATACGCGCCGTCCGGAGGTGCTGCGGCGGGCCTTCTCGCTGGTTCCCCCGTACCTGCAATCGGCGCCCGATCCGCGCGCCGTCAACCCGATGGACTACGGCATCCCATTGGGGCGGCGTTTCCGCGCGTTAAAGCTTTGGTTCATCCTGCGCTCCTACGGCCGCGAGGGTCTGGCCGCCGTGATCCGCGAGCACGTGCGGCTGGCGCGGGTCTTCGCCGGCCACGTGGAGGCCGATCCGCGCTTCGAGCACGTGGCACCGGGGCGCTTCTCGGTGGTGAACTTCCGCTACAAGGGCAGCGATGATGAAAATCTCAGCCTATTGGAGCGGGTCAATGCCGCCGGCGACGTTTTTATCTCGGGCACTTTTCTCGACGGCCGTTTCATCCTGCACCTGGCCGTGGGCAACTACCTCACGACCGAGGCGCACATCGAACGGGCCTGGGAACTGGTGAGCGGCGGCGTGTAGGCGGTGGTTTGGGGGTTATGGGTCGAATTCAGCGGTGCTGAGAATGGTTCCGTAGGATCAATTAAGCCGCAGGCGTGACATTCAAGCCGGGAACGGCTACGGAGCCGTGCCTCCAGGACCTGTCCGCAGGGGAGGGTCCCGGTGCTTCCCAAGCCGTTCGCCTCTCAGATGGATAGCCCCTCGCTCAGCAGCGCTTGGAGGCTGCGACCGCAGCCTGGATACTTCCCCAGGCGTTGAGGACTTCCACCAGATGCTGTTGGCCACGCGGACCAAACTCTAAAAGCAACTCCTCGTGTCGGTCGGCGTTTCCAAGGCGCTGCACAAGGTGCCTGAGCGCGAAGCTCGCGAAGCGAGACGCCCATTCTTGGTTCGCGGTGGTCGCGGAGCGGAGACCCGCTCGCCCCAGTTGCTCAAGGGCTCTGTCCGCACCCCATATATTCATTCCGTGACGGATGCCCGATGGAGGATGAGAGTAGGACCGCCACTTCTCGGGTGGCCCAGGCGGGTGAAAGAAAGTCCCGATTATCACTAGTGCGCACGCCAACGCTGCTCCGAGCGCCTGCCACGGTGTCGTGATAATGCCTTGGATCGAAGCCGGAAAATTCTCTTGCGGACTCTCGGCCAGCGCCAATGCTCGCATGAGTATGTAGTACATAGCGAATCCGTCGGCATCCATCTCCAGCGCCTGAAGGAATAGGCCTTCACTCGGATCACCGCGTATTCCAAGGAATGCGCTTCGATGCTCCTACCTCCTTGACGAGTTCATCCCGCATCTCACGAGCGAGTGGCTTCACGATCTCGAACAACGACCCAAACGCGCCCGGAGCCACACGATAGCGGCTCCCAAGGTTTAGCGTGCGCAAGCCTTCATCAAACTTGTCTGTGCTTGGGCCCATGACGAGAGGATACCTCTGCTCGTCATGCTGGATGAAGCGCCTTTGATCTCATCGCTTGCGGCCCTTCTCCAGTTGCGGCCTCTCGACGATCGCGGTGGCCCACAGGAATCCGGCGATGGCCTCTTTGGCATTGACGGACTTTGGATAGTTCACGTAGTCGGCATAGCTCGCCTGCACGCAGACGCCGTCGCCGGCGCTATAGAGATCGACCAGCCCAGCGTCATTGATTTTCGCCTTCCCGAGGATGCTCCGGTAGCCCTTGGCAACCACGGGCGCGTACTCGGCCTTCTTCAATAACCCGAGATCGATGCCTCTTTCAATCGCATAGGTGAACATCGCGCTGCCGGAACTGTCGATCCAGTTATCCGGGCGGTCGCCTTTATCGACCACCTGGAACCAGCCGCCCGTCTTGGGATCCTGAGTGCGCTTCAAACCGGCGGCCAGCCCGGTATAGATATCGAGCACCTGCCCGCGGCGCAGATGGTCCGGAGGCAGCACCGCCAGAGTCTCCGCCAGGATGAGTGCATACCATCCCAGGCCCTCGCTCCAGACGTCGCACGAGAGGCCGGTCTTTGGGTCGGCCCATTTGGCTTTCCGTCCAGGTATCACTAAGGCCGTTGCCGGGTTGGCTGCCCAGGCGTGATAGAAAAGGCCGCTGTCGCCTTTGCGCGCGTGATTCGCGAAAACAACAATTTGCCGGGTGGCCTCGTCGAAGGCATATTCGCGGTCGGTGATCGATGCTCCGTAGCGCGTGAGGAACATCTGGCCCATGAAGACGCCATCCACCCACATTTCGCCCGGCAGATCCGGGCTGTGCCAGAAGCCGCCGTCCGGGTTTCTGGGGTACTTATCGAATGCCTTGCGAATCTCGGCTGCGGCCGTGCGGTAGCGCGGATCGTGAGTTTCTTCATAAAGCGCCACGACCGCGGCGCCCGCCATGATGCTGTCGAGGCTGGTGATGGGCGCATTCACAAGCTTGCCATCCGCTTCGACGAAGGGATCGATTTCGCGCTTCATGAAATCGAGATACCGGCGATCTCCGGTGGAGCGCCACAGCATTTGAAAGCCCAGCAACGTGTAGCCCTTCCAATAGGACCATCGCGCCAGGCGATCCTCCGGCGTGCCGGGATTGCGCTGCATGATGGTCTCGGCCATCGCGATGGACCACGCCTTCGGCGGGGCATCGGTGGCACGCGCGGCGGGCGTCGCCGCCAGGATCGTGGCGAGGAGGCACGGCACCAGGAGAAGGGCGCGAGTCGTCATTGAAAGATACCTCCGAATGTATAGAGTTAGCATGGTTTGATCCGGAGTAGATTGTGAACGTTCTCGACAGCTTCAAGCTGGATGGAAAGACCGCTCTTGTTACCGGTGCCCGCCGCGGTATCGGCAAAGCCATGGCAATCGCGCTGGCCGAGGCGGGCGCGGATATCGTCGCGGCCAGCGCTCAAATGGAGCCGCGGGCGAGCGCGGTGGGTAAGGAGGTGGAAGCGCTCGGACGCACATTCCGGGGCTATGCCTGCGACCTGGCCGACCGGAAACAGGTTTACGCCTTGATCGAAAGCGTCAGGAGCGAGTGCCCGCCCATTGACATCCTGGTGAATAACGGCGGCGCCACTCTGCGCAAGCCGGCCGAAGAGCACCCCGACGAATTCTGGGACCGGATCGTCGAAATCGACTTGAACGCGCAATTCGTGCTGGCGCGCGAATTCGGCCGCGACATGCTGAAGCGCGGGGCGGGGAAAATCGTCTTCACGGCTTCGCTGCTGAGTTTTCAGGGCGGCATCACGGTGCCAAGTTACGCGGCGGCGAAAGGCGGTGTGGCGCAGCTGACCAAGGCGCTGGCCAACGAATGGTCGGGCCGCAACGTACAGGTGAACGCCATCGCTCCCGGATACATCACCACCGAGCACACCACCGCCCTGATCGACGATCCGGTCCGCAATCCGGCCATTCTGACTCGCATTCCGGCAGGCCGCTGGGGCGACCCGGACGATCTGAAGGGCGCGGTGGTCTTTCTCGCCTCGAAAGCGTCGGATTACGTTACCGGCTCCGTCCTGGTGGTGGATGGCGGCTGGCTGGCGAGATAGGCTTCGCGCGGACTCACTTCCGGAAGATCCACATCACCAGAGACAACAGAACACTGAGCAGAAGGCAGGTCGTCAGCGGGAAATAGAAACTGCCGTTCTTGCCCTGAATGTGGATGTCGCCCGGCAGCCGGCCGAGCCGGATGGGAAGCCGTCCGCCGAAGTTGACGAGCAAACCGACGACCACCAGCAGAATACCCGCGGTAATCAGAAAGCGGCCCAAGCTCACGCTTCTATTATCGCGCTACAACGCCGCTATCTCGCCGTAGATCGGTTTCAGCGCCGGATAGAGCGCCTGGTAGATGCGATGCGCTTTCGCATAGTAAGCGGCTTCGGCGCCGGGGCTGACCGACTCCGTTTCGCGGATCGCCACGCGGCAGGCTTCGGGGACGCTCGCGTACTCGCCCGTTCCGGCCAGCGCCAGCAGAGCGGCGCCATATGCCGAGCCTTCCTGCGTCTCGAGCGTGACCACGCGCTTGTTCAGGATGGAGGCCAGCAAGTCGCGCCAGAAGGGACTCTGCGCGCCGCCTCCCGAGGCACGCACCGAGCTTACGTTCACTCCTAAAGACTCGACGATTTCGAGGCAATCGAGCTGGCTGTAAGAAACGCCTTCTAAGATGGCCCGGATCAGGTCGGCGCGCCGATGGCTGTTGGTAAGACCGATCCAGCCGCCGCGCGCGGTGGCATCCAGGTGCGGCGTGCGCTCGCCCATCAGGTAGGGGAGCCAGAAGAGGCCCTGCGCGCCCGGAGGCGAGAGCGCGGCCTCGGCGGTGAGGGCGTCATAGTGCGTGCCGGGCGCGAGGTGGTTGCGAAACCATTGCAGGCTGAGGCCGGCGCCCTGCGTCACGCCCATCACGTGCCACTTGCCGCGCACGGCATGACAAAAGGTGTGCACGCGGCCGGCGGGATCGTAGGCCACCTTCTCCATGTGCGCGAAGACCACGCCGGAGGTGCCGAGCGTGCAGGAGACCACCCCCTCCTCGACGATGCCGTTGCCCACCGCGCTGGCGGCCTGGTCTCCGCCGCCGCCCACCACGGGCGTGCCGGCCTCGAGGCCCGTCAACTCGGCCGCCTGTCTCGAGATGCAGCCGCTAATCTCGCTTGATTCGGAACACGGCGGGAGAATCGCGCGGTCGAGGCCCAGGCCGTCCATCATCTCAAATGACCAACGGCGATTCACGACGTCGAACAGGGCCGTGCCGGAGGCGTCCGAAACCTCGGTAGCGAACTCGCCGGTCAGGCGATAGCGCACGTAGTCCTTGGGCAGCAGCATTTTGCGAACGCGCGCGAAATTCTCCGGCTCGTTGTCGCGCACCCACAGCAGCTTGGGCAGGGTGAAGCCGGTCAGCACGGGGTTGGCGATGAACTTGAGGACGTTTTCGCGGCCGAGCTTGGCATTGACGGCGTCCACCTGCGGCTGGCTGCGCTGATCGCACCAGATGAGCGAGGGGCGGATCACGTTGCCGGCGGCGTCCAGGATCACCAGGCCGTGCATCTGGCCGGAGAGGCCCACGCCTTTCACTTGGGAGCCGGAGACGTCGGCTTCGACGAGCGCGCCGCGAATGGCTTTTACGGCGGCGTCCCACCAATTCCCGGGGCTCTGCTCGGCCCACAGGGGGCGCTCCATGCGCATGTCCTCGTGGGGAACCGAGCAGCCCGCGCGGACGGCGCCGCGCTCATCCACCAGGAGCGCGCGCGAGCTCCCGGTGCCGATATCGATGCCGAGCCACATGCACACATCGTGGCATAATCCAAGTTGGATCGTCGATGCCCGCCTGGCTTTCGGTTTATCCCAAAGTTCGACCCCTGCTGGATGCGCGCTTCGTTCCGGCCGCGCTGTGGAACCGCGCTTACCGCGAGCGCGTAGAGGCGCTGGGTGGCGAGGACCTGGCCATCGCGCTCGAACGCGGGCCGGACTCGGTTTCGGTGTTTCGCACGCGCATCCTGCCGCACCAGGGCGGGAACGCGGAAATCAACCAGCGCTACGTCGAGCGGCTGCTGAAATTCCTGCTGTGGCAGAAGGGCGGCTACCGCGTCACCATCGGCGGGGATGCGCGCATCGCGGAATACCTGCGGCGGCTGTACGCGCCGGCGGGCGAGCGAGCTTTCGATTACGCCATGATGGGCGAGCGGGTCTACGGGCGGAAGATGGAGATCGCCAGCGCCCCGTTCGATGCCGCGCCGGCCGAGCGAGAAAGCGCCTCGCCGCTGGGCGGGCACCTGGATGGGTTTCGGATCGGCTTCGATCTGGGCGCGAGCGACCGCAAGTGCGCCGCTGTGGCCGAGGGCGAGGCGGTCTTCAGCGACGAGACGCCCTGGAACCCCAGCGCGCAAGCTGATCCGCAATACCACTTCGACGGCATCCACGATTCGCTGCGGCGTGCGGCCGCAAAGCTCCCGCGGGTGGACGCCATCGGCGGCAGCGCGGCGGGAGTGTACGTGGCCAACGAGGTGCGCGTGGGATCGCTCTACCGTTCGGTGCCGCCCGATCTGTTCGAGAAGCGCGTGCGGCGGCTGTTCTTCGATTTGCGCGAGGCGTGGGGCGGCGTGCCCTTTGAGGTGATCAACGATGGCGAGGTCGGCGCGCTGGCCGGTTCGATGGCCCTCGGAGAGAATGCGGTTCTGGGCATCGCCTTGGGCAGCAGCCTGGCGGCCGGATTCGTGACGCCGGGCGGCGCCGTGACCGAGTGGTTGAACGAGCTGGCTTTTGCGCCGGTGGATTACAGCGAGGATGCGCCCGAGGACGAATGGTCCCGCGACCGCGGCGTGGGCGTGCAGTACT
Organism: Terriglobia bacterium; assembly: GCA_963714205.1. Lineage (GTDB taxonomy): Bacteria > Acidobacteriota > Terriglobia > Bryobacterales > Bryobacteraceae > CAVQNQ01. The sequence goes on along the minus strand of CAVQNQ010000006.1, from coordinate 460,861 downwards.
TCTCGCAGCAGGCCGTGGCGCGGCTGCTGGAGCCGGCGCGAATCGAGCTGCCGCGCGAGATGTTTTTGCCGGCGAAGCTCGAGCGCGTGCAGGAGCTGGCAGCCAAAGGAGATGAGCGGGCGCGGCTCATTTACCAGACCATCGGGGCATACTTCGGCTACGCGGTGGCGGGCTACGCGGATTTCTACGACGTGCGGCACGTCCTGGTGATGGGGCGCGTGATGACCGGCGAGGGCGGCGGCGCGATTGTGGCCGAGGCTGAGCGCGTTCTGCGCGAGGAGTTTCCCGAGCTGGCCGGACGCATCCGCCTGCACGTGCCCGGCGAGAAGGAAAAGCGGCACGGACAGGCCGTGGCGGCGGCCAGCCTGCCCGCCATTCCAAAACAGGAGCGTAGCCATGCGGTTTCATAACGCCGGCGCGGATTGGTTCGTTCCGGACGGCACGGGCGGCGACGAGGCCCTCGCGCGTACCACGCATCTGTCGATCTCGGCGCACCAGGACGATATCGAAATCATGGCTTACCACGGCATCGCGGAGTGTTTCGGCCGCCCGGACAAGTGGTTCACGGGGGTGGTGGTGACCAACGGAGCGGGCAGCCCCCGCGCGGGCATCTACGCCGGTTATACCGATGAGGAGATGCAGCGCGTGCGGCTTTTGGAGCAGCGCAAGGCGGCCGTGGTGGGCGATTACGCGTGCCAGATCCAACTCGGCTTCACCAGCACGCAGGCCAAGGACCCGGGCGAGACGGCCATCCGCGAGGATCTCGAGCAGGTGCTGCGCGCGGCGCGGCCGCGCGTGGTGTACCTGCATAACCTGGCCGACAAGCACGATACGCACGTGGGGGTAGCGCTGCACGCCATCCGCGCGTTGCGCGCGATCCGCGCGGAGCACCTGCCGGAGCGCGTATACGGCTGCGAAGTATGGAGGGACCTGGACTGGCTGCCGGACGAGGACAAGCAGGCGCTGCCGGTGGGAGCGCGCTCGAACATCGCCGCCGCTCTGGTGGGCGTCTTCGATTCGCAGGTGAGCGGAGGCAAGCGCTACGACCTCGCCACGGCCGGCCGCCGCCTGGCGCACGCCACCTACTATGCGTCGCACGGCACAGACCAGGAGAGCGCCCTCAGCTTCGCCATGGACCTAACGCCGCTGGTAGTCAACCCGGAGATGCGGATTGCCGACTACGTGCTGGGCTTCGTGGATAAATTCCGGGCAGACGTGAAGAACCGGCTGGGAGGGTAACGCGGACGTGATTTCACCGCGGAGGCGCAGAGGAGCGGAGTTTCGCGGAGATGCAAAACCAAAAGTCAAAACCTGAGATTCCAGAGATAGCGGAGGTCCCGGGTGCTGACGCTCTCCGGCCTTTCCGGGCTTGATGTTTTTTCTCCGCGCCTCAGCGCCTCCGCGTTGAATGGCGTAACCGGCGCCATCGGGCAACTTCTGCACGAGGAATGGCTCAGTGGCCTGCCGCGGCAATCTTCACCTGGCGGCGGCTGAGTGTGGGGCTCGAGGGATCACCGGTAATAGCTGGGGCTTTTAATAAAGCTTCGCCGGGGTTCTGCGGCACACGCAGTTTCAGCTCGTAAGTCATCTGCCCGAGCGGCTGGGGATCTATGGTGTTCTCAGGCCACGCCAACTCCTGGCCGCCCGAGGGAGGCTCGATCGTGAGCGCAACCTGACCCACGGTCCGCTCATAGGTGTCGTTGGCGATCATCACGTGGAAAGGTACAATGTCAATGATGTTTCGCGGTCTTCTTATTGTGGTTCTTTCCTCGACAGGAGCTCTCGTGAGCTCGATCAGAGCGGCGGACGCGCCTGCATTCGATAACTATAAGACTCAACATATTTATAGGGGGAAGCCGGCAGAGCCGCAGTTTCGTGTGGGTGAAGATGTGTATCCAAACGGTCTGGGGCAGTTTCGTCGAACCGTCACGTTTCAGGCTGAACATGGACCGAATTTTGCCGGCCATTACACTCTGGCGCGCTGGTCGTGTGGCTCTGGATGCAGTGGTATAGTAATCGTCGATTCTCTAACCGGAAAGCTATATGGCGGTATGCCCTTCAGGGTAGTTGCTATACCCTTTCTGCCTGAAGATCTTGAGCCATATTTGTTTCGCCTTGACAGCCGCCTGTTTATCGCGCAGGGATATTTTGACATAGATGTGCCCGATGACAGTTCCGAATGTTCGCGACGGTATTATGAGTGGACTGGCGCGTCTTTCAAGTTGTTACAAAAGGTCGTCCTCAAGTGTAGCGCCGTACCGCAACGGGAATGAAGCTTGGATGCGCCGCGGCTCGGCCGGAAACCGCTTCACGCCGCTCCTCGCAGGACCGTGCAAACGCTGGCGCAGATGGGGCCACCGATGTTGAAGGTGGCCGCAAGCCGCGGCTCTTTCACTTGCAACTCCGCGGGTGCGCGGCCTAGAAGCTGTAGCGCCGACCAACCGATCATCGCTATGCCCGTCGCGCCAATCGGGTGGCCTTTCGCGATCAGACCGCCCGAGGTGTTGATGCCGCATTCGCCATCCGGCCTCGCGCAGCCTTCCACCCAATATTGCGCTCCTTTGCCGGGATCCGCCTTGCCGATCACTTCCGTGCCGAGCGCTCCCATCACGCTGAAGCAATCGTGCACCTCGGCCACGTTGACGTCCGCGGGCGCGGCGCCCGCCATCTCGTAAGCCGCGCGCATGGCCTTGTACGCGCCGGCGGGGCGGAGCACGTCGCGGCCGGCTTTGCGCAGCGGATCGGTGGCCTGCCCCCAACCCGCGATCTCGACCGCATCCTGGCGCTTCACCCCCAGCCGCTCGAGGCCTTCGGCGGTAGCCAGGATCAGCGAAGCGTAGCCATCGGTGATCTGCGAACAATCGTAGGTTTTCAGCGGCAGGCCCTCCACGACGTAACGGTTGATGCCTTCGATGGCGAGGGCCTGCTCCAGCGTGATCTGCACCTTGCTCATTTGCGCCCAGGGATTGAAGCGGGCATTGGCGTATTCCTGCACGGGGATGTGAGCCAGATCACGCTCGCTGACGCCATACGCCGCCATGTAGGCCTGCATCACCTCGGCGAACAGATGCGGGAAGACAAAGACCTTGCCTTCGCGCTCATCCGGATACGAAAAATATCCGAGCACCTTGCCGATAAGCTTGCCATCCATCTTGCCTTCGGCATCGCGCATCTTCTCATAGCCCACGGCGATGCCGGTTTCGCCGAGGCCCAATTGCAGCTTCTGGATGACGCTGACGACGGCCTGGCCGCCCGAAGCGCAGGCGTTTTCAACGGCCTCGATGGGCTTGCCTTCGAGTCCCGGCGTCATGGCCATCAGCCCCGCCAACAGGCCCTGTTCGTTGAGGGAGAAGTTGCAGGCCGCGCCCACCGAGCCGACGTCCAGCGTGGAGGCCGGCGCGCCGAGCTGGCCGCAAGCGCCCTGGATGGCGGCATCCAGGATTTGGGGGACGGTCATGCCCATCAGCTTTCCAAACTTGGATTGATGGAATGTAGCAATGTAAATCGGTTTCACAGCAGCCCTATTCCTATTATGCCCCTGGCATGCGGAAGGCCACCGCGGCCTGGTTATAGCCCACGCCGGATCCGGCCAGCACCACCAGGCTGCCGGGCGGCACCTTACCCTGCTCGATGGCGCTATCGAGCGCCATGGGCACGCACGCGGAGCCGGTATAGCCCCACTCTTCCAGGATGGTGTGGGTGCGGCTCATGGGCAGGCCGAGGTTCCGCATCACCAGCTCGATGGTAGGCTTGCGCAACTGCGTGAAGACGATCAAGCCGATCTCACCCAGCGCGAAACCGCCCTCGGCGGCCAGGCGGCGCACCAGCCTGGGCCAGCCTTGATCGTTGATTTCCGCCGGGTAATGCTCGGTCATGCGGAACTGCGTGCGGCCGGCGGCGACGGACGCGGCGTTGGCCGGCTCAGCCGTGGCGCCCGAGTAGATGCCCCAGTACGAAGAATAGGAGCCGTCGGCCTGAAAGGCCGAAGCGAGGAAGCCCGGCTCGGAGGAAGGCTCCAGCACCGCCGCGCCGGCGCCATCGCCGTAGAAGAAGATCATGGGATCCTTGGGATCGGCGAGCCGGTGCATGAGATATACGCCCACCACCAGCACGGTCCGGATGCCGGGGTTGGTGGCGACGATCCCGCTGGCGGCCGCCAGGCCGGTGGGAAACGACGCGCAAGCGCAGCCCACATCGAACGTGCCCGCGTTTCGAGCTCCCAGTTTGTTCTGGAGCACGACCGAGGTGGCGGGCGTAAGGTAATCCGGCGTATCGGTGCCGAGGACGATCAGGTCCACCTCCTCGGGCCGGCGGCCGGCTCGCTCGAGGGCTTGGCGTGCGGCGGGCAGCGCCAGATCGGACGCGGCCCATTCCGGGGGCGCATACCAGCGCTTGCGGATGCCGCTGCCGGCTTCCATCTTGTCCACGAAATCCGGGTAATGCGCGAGTTGCGCGCGCAGGGCGCTGTTGGGCACTTCGATTTCGGGGAGACATCTTCCGGTGGAGATAATCGTGGCGTAACGGTTCATGATGGTTCCCTTTAGGTTCCCGTGACGACGCCGCCATCCACACCGATGACGGCGCCCGTAATGAAAGAAGCGGCGTCGGACGCCAGCCAGAGATAAGCGTTGGCGACGTCTTCCGGCTTTCCCATGCGGCCCAGCGGCGTGCGGCCGATCATGGAGCGCAGCACTTCTTCCGGCATTCCCGCGGTCATTCCGGTTTCGATAAAGCCGGGCGCCACGGCGTTAACGCGGATGTGGTATTTCCCCAGTTCGCGCGCCCACACGCGCGTCATCCCGATGACCCCCGCTTTCGAGGCCACGTAGTTGGTCTGTCCGAAATTGCCGTAGACGCCCACCACGCTGGAAGCGTTCAGAATGACGCCGCCGCCGCGCTCGATCATGCGTCCGGCGGCCGCGCGCGCGCAGATGAAGACGCCCTTCAAGTTCGCGGCGATGACGGAGTCGAACTGCTCGTCGCTCATGAAACCCGCCAGGGCGCGGTCCTTATACTTCACCAGCAGGCCGTCGCGGATGATGCCGGCGTTGTTGACCAGCACGTCGATTCCGCCCCAGTGCGCCACCAGTTCGTCAAGCGCCCGGGCCACGCAAGCCGCGCTGGTGACGTCCACCTTCTGAAAAATGCCGCCTTCTTCGGGCGGGGCGTCTTGCACGTCCCAGGAGGCCACCCGGCAGCCTTCCTGCGCGAAGCGGCGCGCCGTGGCCCGGCCGATCCCGTAGGCTGCCCCGGTGACGATTACCACCTTGTGTTGCAAACCTGTTTCGATCACGGTTGGTGGGAAGCTCACCTTCCAGGAAAACTGTATCACGCCAGGCGGCTGCATAAGCGCTTTCCATGAGCCTGATTGAATATTTTTAATTCACAACGCTGCGGCGTGTGCTAGAACTTGAAACAAGAGCGCCCGTGTTTGACGTCTGATAAACAGGGCTGGTGGGATGCCATGGATGAACGGTACATCGCAATACCCGGCACCAGGATGCACGAGCTTCCCCCGTTGCTCGTTCATTTAGCGGGAGATGGCGCGCCGGAGGATGGGGGTTCCGGCCTGGATTCGGTGATGCCGGAGGCCGAGGAGATGCTGTCGGTCACGGGGGCCGATCCACTGGAGATCGAACGCCGCACGCTCGACCTGGCGTTGCAGCTCACGGCAAAATATCGCGCCCTGATGTCGCACTGGCTGTGGGGCGATTCGGTCCTGGAGTGGATCCGCCAGTGCGAGATCACCTTCGAGTGCGAAGAGACGCTGCGCGCGCTGCTTCACCCGGACGTGTGGCCGCACGCCAGCCGGTCTAGTTTCGTCACCCTGCTGCGGGAAAAGCACGTGCCGACCAACGGCGTGGCTCTGGAGCAGGCCGTGGGGTTGCGGCTCACCTTCCGCCAGCCGCCCCCGGTGGATTGTTTCTCAAATCAGTTCCTCTTATACCTGAACGGCACGGTGGCCGATACGGCTTACCGGACGTGGTCGCACCTGGCAGCCCACGGCCCCGCGCGGCTGCCTCCGGAACGCTTTCACTTCGAAGTGCTGGACCTGGACCGGCAGTAGGTGTAGGGCCCGCCCGCGAAGCCCCGAGCCGCCTTCGCGCATCACAAACACCAGACCATGCCGCCGGCGGAGGGGATACAACCGCGCGTAAATCCGTGGATTGTCGCGGTGGCCGTGATGTTCGCCACGTTCATGGAGGTGCTGGACACTACCGTGGTGAATGTCTCGCTGCCGCACATTGCCGGGAGCCTCTCGGCCAGCGTGGATGAGGCGTCCTGGGCGCTCACTTCTTATCTGGTGGCCAACGCCATCGTGCTGCCCATGACGGGCTGGCTGGCCGGCTTTTTCGGCCGCAAGCGAATGCTCATCGGGGCGGTCTTCGGATTCACCGCGGCCTCTTTTCTGTGCGGCCTGGCGCCCTCGCTGAGCACGCTGATTCTCTTCCGCGTGATTCAGGGGGCCACCGGCGGTGCGCTGCAGCCGCTCTCGCAGGCCGTGATGTTGGAGGCCTTCCCACCCGAGGATCGCGGCAAGGCCATGGCGCTGTGGGGGCTGGGGATCGTAGTGGCGCCCATGCTCGGCCCGGTGCTGGGCGGCTGGCTGACCGACAACCTCAGTTGGCGCTGGGTCTTCTATATCAACCTGCCGGTGGGCGCGGTCTCGATTCTGATGACCCGTTGGTTCGTCTTCGATCCGCCTTACCTGCGGCGCACCAACCGCGGCATCGACTATTGGGGCATCGGCCTTCTGGCGGTGGGGGTGGGCGCGCTGCAGGTGATGCTCGATAAGGGCCAGGAGGATGACTGGTTCAGTTCTCACTGGATCACGCTGCTGACCGCGATGGCGGCGGTGGCCCTTACGGTATTCATTATTCATGAACTGCGCAGCCGCGCTCCGGTGGTGCGCTTGCGAGTGTTCAAGGACCGGACCTATAGCGCGGGCGTATTCCTGATGACCATGCTCGGTTTCGTGCTTTACGGCAGCATGGTGCTGCTGCCCATCTTCCTGCAGACGCTGCTGGGCTATCCGGCGCTGGAGGCGGGCGTCGCCATGGCGCCGCGCGGCCTCGGCTCGTTTCTGATGATGCCGGTGGTGGGCACGGTGCTGGGCCGTTTCGATCCGCGCAAGCTGCTGGCGGTGGGGCTGGTGGGCGCGTCCTGGTCGCTCTACGCGCTCTCGAAGCTGAGTTTAAATGCCGGTTATTGGGATATCTTCTGGCCGCAGTTCATTCAGGGCGCGGCTCTGGCCCTGTTGTTCGTGCCGCTGACGACCGCCACCATGGACCCGATTCCGCGCGAGGAAATGGGCAACGCCACCAGCCTGTTCAACCTGATGCGCAACGTCGGCGGCAGCACGGGAATCGCCTGCGCCACCACGTACCTCTACCGGCGCGAGCAGGTCCATACTTTCCTGCTGGGATCGCACGTGACCGCCCTCAGCTCCATAACGCAAAGTTACCAGAGAGGGCTCGAATCTACGATGATGGCTCAGGGCGCGAGCGCCCCGCGCGCCGCCGGCCAATCGCTGGCCGCCTTGTGGGGAATGGTGCAGCAGCAGGCTTCCATGCTCTCCTTCGTGGATACGTTCCTGGCCCTGGCGCTGGTGTTTCTTCTGGTTCTGCCGCTGCTGTTCGTCCTCAAGAGACCCCGCCATCGAAGCGCGGAAGTGGCTGCCCACTAAGGGCTGCGAAATGCTCCGGACCGCCGCCGGTGCTAGCATGTAAGCCGGAAGGACTCAAGATGCCGCCTCAGGACGTCGCGGGTTCCGGAACGCCTGAAAGCCTCGAGCCCAATGAAGAAGGAGCCGAGCCAAGCATAGTAGTCGGGATCGGCTCGTCGGCCGGAGGTTTCGAGGCCGCCGCCGCGCTGCTGAATTCCCTCCCGCACGACACCGGGATGGCATTCGTGCTGGTTCAGCATCTCGATCCGCACCATTCGAGCGCGCTGTCGGAACTGCTCGGGCAACGGACCAAAATGCCGGTCATCGAAGTGGCCGATGGAACGGTCGTGCGCGCGAACCGCTTTTACGTCATTCCTCCGAACGTCAGGATGACCATAATGGGAGGCCTGCTCAGCCTGATGCCGCGCATTGAGGTTCCCGGAAGGTACATGCCGATCGACGTTTTCTTCCGTTCGCTTGCGGAGGACCGGAAGAGCACCGCGATCGGCGTAATTCTGTCCGGCACGGCCTCGGACGGGACCCTGGGACTAAAGGCCATCAAGGCGGAGGGAGGCTTCACCTTCGCCCAGGACGAATCCGCCAAGTTCGACGGCATGCCGCGCAGCGCCATCGCGGCGGGGGTGGTCGATTTCGTGCTGCCGCCGGAGGACATTGCCAAGGAGTTGGCCGATATCGCCAGGCATCCGCACCACAACGGCGCGGCGTTGCCCGGCCTGTACCAGGATTCGCCCGAGTTTCTGGAAATCCTGCGGCTGCTCCGGACCGCCGCGGGAATCGATTTCTCCCAGTACAGGCCCAACACGCTCCTGCGCCGGATAGAGCGGCGGATCGTTTTGCAGAAGGCCGGCGACCCCGATCAGTACTTGCAGATTCTGCGGGACAATCCTGTCGAGATACGGGCGCTCTCCGACGACCTTCTCATCAGCGTCACCGAGTTCTTCCGCGACCCGCCGATCTTCGAAGCGCTCAAGGAGAAAGTATTCCCCGAGATCCTCGGCAAGAAGGAGTCCGGCGAAGCCATCCGCGTCTGGGTGCCCGGATGCTCCACCGGCGAAGAAGTCTACTCGATCGCGATCGGCTTGATGGAATTTCTGCGCGACGCCGGAACGGAGTTGCCGGTGCACATCTTCGGCACGGACGTGAGTGAGATCAACATCGAGCGGGCGCGCGCCGGCGTTTACGGCTCCAGCTCCGTGTCGTCCATCTCTCCGCAGCGGTTGGGCCGCTTCTTCATGGCAGTGGATTCGGGATACCAGATCGTCCGCCCGATCAGAGATCTGTGCGTTTTCGCGGTGCAGAACGTGGCCTCCGACCCGCCGTTTTCGCGGATAGACCTGATCAGTTGCCGGAATCTGCTGATTTACATGGGCCCGGCCTTGCAGCAGCGCGTGGTCGGAATGCTGGCCTACGCTCTGCAGCCGAATGGCTTCCTGGTGCTCGGCAAGGCGGAACGACCCGGCCACCTGGCGGATCATTTCACGCCCTTCGATGCCGAGCACAACCTCTACCTGCGGAAACCGGTGACGGTTCATCCCGGGTTCGAGCTGCCCGCGCGCGTGGCCGCTTTTCCGGTGTTCCGGCAGGACGAGCGTCCGGCGGAGCGCGAATCGAAATGGCCGGGGGAAAGCGCCCCCGGCCCGCTGCAAAGGCAGGTGGATCGTTTGTTGCTGGCGCAATATGCGCCGCCCTCGGTCGTGATCGACGACAATTACCGGATCGTCCAGTTCAGTGGAGAGGTGGGCTCGTATCTGGCGCCCGAGAGAGGGGAAGCCGATCTGAATCTGTTCCGCATCGTGCGCGACGACGTGGCTCTGCACGTGCGGGCGGCGGTGGAAGCGGCGCGGCAGAAGGGCATGGCCATCCGGCTGGAGCGCATCCATATCTCTGGCGCCCGCCCGCGGACGATCACGGTGGCCGTGACGCCTGTCGCCGTGGCTAGCTTGGGGCGGCACTTCCTGATCTCGTTCGAAGACCCCGCTTCACCGCCGGCGCTGCCGGGCGAGCCACTAGCTCCCATGGATGGGGCAACCCGTTCGGAAGAGACCGGCGATCCGCAGAACCAGATCGCCCAGTTGGAAGAGGAACTGGCGTCCACGCGCCGGTACCTGCAATCCATCATCGAGGAAGTCCGTTCGGCGAACGAAGAAGCGCAATCCACCAACGAGGAGCTGCAAAGCTCCAACGAGGAGCTGCAGACCGCCAAAGAGGAGCTGCAGGCCACTAACGAGGAACTGCAAACCCTCAACGCGGAGATGGACAGCCGCAACGTCGATTTGAAGCGGTTGGCCGACGACCTTCTCAACCTGCTGGCGAGCCTGCAAACGCCGATCCTGATGCTGGACAGCGCCCTGCGCATCCGGCGATTTACGCAGGTCTCCGAGAAACTGCTCAACCTGATCGCCACCGACATCGGGCGGCCGGTTTCGGACTTGCAGCCCAGGATCAAGGTCCCTCGGCTGCAGGAGATTCTCCGGCAGGTCGTCGATACGCTGGCGCCGCACGAGGAGGAGGTGCAGGATCGGGGTGGGCGGTGGTACTCGCTGCGCGTGCGGCCGTATCGCACCAGCGATAACCACATCGATGGCGCCGTGCTCCAGTTGGTCGATATCGACGAATTGAAGAAGTCCCTGGAGGAGGCCAGGCTCGCGCGGGATTACGCGTCGGCCATTCTCCAGACGGTGCGCGAACCGCTGGTGGTGCTGGATTCGCAGTTCCGCATCGAGACGGCTAACCGGGCTTTCTTCCAGACCTTTCACACGCCGCCGGAGGAGAGCCTCAAGAAGCTCGTCTACGAGGTGGCCGGAGGGCGGCTCGATTTCCCCAAGCTCCATTATTTGCTGGACCATGCGGCCCGCGGCGATTCCGCGATTGAAGACGTCGAGCTGGAGCGCGATTTCGAGCAGCTTGGCCGCAGGACGATGTTGTTGAACGCCCGCCGGATCGAAGATGACGGCGGGAACGGGCCGATCCTGCTGGTATTCGAAGACATCACCGAGCGCAAGCGCTCCGCCGAGGCCCGTTACCGCCGGCTCTTCGAGGCGGCCAAGGACGGCATGCTGATCGTGGATGCCGAGACCGGAGAAATCAGCGATGCCAACCCGTATCTCGAAGCGTTGTTCGGTTACCGGCGCGATGAGCTGGTGGGCCGGAAGGTCTGGGAAGTCGATCCGCTGTGCGGCATTCCCGATCCGGAATCCGTGCTGGCGCGGATACGCGAGCGGGACATGGAACGCTTCCCGGACCTGGTGGTGAAATCCAAGAGCGGGCGCGCAATTCATGTGGAAGTGGTGGGCAACGTCTACATGGAAGGAGCGCGCGCGCAGATTCAGTTCAACATCCGCGATATCACCGAGCGCAGACAGTTCGAGCGGCAGCTTCAACACACGCAGAAGCTGGAAAGCCTGGGCCTGCTGGCCGGCGGTGTGGCGCACGACTTCAACAACCTGCTCACCGGAATCATGGGCAACGCCAGCCTGGGCCTGGCGGATCTCCCGGACTCCTCGCCGGAACGAAGGTATTTTCGAGAAATCATCAGTGCCGGCAAGCGCGCCGCGGATTTGACGCGCCAGATGCTGGCCTATGCCGGTAAGGGCCGGTTCCTGGTCGAGCGGATGGATGTCTCGCAACTGATCCGCGAGATCGAGCCTCTGATCAATACCTCTATTCCGAAACTGGTGTCGGTTCAATTGGAGCTGAAGCCCGGGCTGCCGGCCATCGAGGCCGATTCCGGGCAAATCCAGCAACTGGTCATGAACCTGATGATCAACGGCGCGGAGGCCATTGGCGAGGACCGCCCCGGGGTGGTGTTGGTCCGAACGAGCACCCGGGATCTGAGCGCCGAGGACATTCAGAGGGACTTTCCGAACGATCGCCTCACGCCGGGGCAGTACGTCTCGATCGAGGTCCGCGACACCGGCTCGGGCATGGACGAGGCCACCAGGGCCCGGATTTTCGATCCATTCTTCACCACCAAGTTCGAGGGCCGGGGTCTGGGGCTGGCCGCGGCCTCGGGCATCGTGCGAAGCCACAAGGGAGCCATGCGGGTGTACTCCAGGCTCGGCCAGGGAACTTCGTTTCAGGTCCTGTTTCCGGCGGCTCCGGCGAAAGCGCTTGGCCGCGCTTCCAGCGGACCGGCCCACGCGCTGCCCGCCAGCGGCACCGTTCTTTTCGTCGATGATCAGGAAACGCTTCAGCAATTAGCCCACTCCGCGCTCGAACGGAATGGATGGCATGTGCTGCCGGCCCGCAACGGCGCGCAGGCGGTCGAGGTTTTCGAAAGGCTCGCGCAAGAGATCACCGTGGTAATCCTCGACCTGGCGATGCCTGTCATGGGGGGAGAAGAGGCGCTGGAGCGCCTCAAAGCCATTCGCACGGGCGTGCCGGTCATTCTTTCGACCGGCTACGGAGAGGACGAGGCCAGGCGGCGTTTTGCCGGCAAGGATGTGGCCGGCTTCCTGCAAAAGCCCTACACGGTGGACCAACTGATGGAGGCCATCGCGCTGGTGCTGGGACGCCTATAGGGCTCGTTCGCCGCTCGTGATAAGATAACCGCCATATGGAGGGACTCGATTCTCTGGACCAATGGGATGACTTCGTCTCCGGGCGGTACGATCCCAACCGCAAAACCGCCGATTTCCGCAAGTACGACGCGACCGCGCCCGATGGCGTGCGCGAGTTCTATCGCCTGAACCATACCTTCCAGACGCGCGAATTCGTGCGCGATAAGAAGCGCCAGTACGGTGCCCGGAATCGCGGCGAGATGGGTATCTGGGAAGCGCTCGATTACCTGAACACGCTGGTGGATGAAAGCGACCCCGACACCGATCTCTCCCAGATCGAGCACCTGTTGCAGACCGCCGAGGCTATCCGCCGCGACGGCCATCCGCGCTGGATGGTGCTGGCCGGCCTGCTGCACGATCTCGGCAAGGTGCTGTGCCTCTACGGCGAGCCGCAGTGGGCGGTGGTGGGCGACACCTTTCCGGTGGGCTGCGCCTGGTCGAGCAAGATCGTCTATCCCGAATTCTTCCGCGACAACCCCGATGCGCGGGTTCCCGAGTACCAGACCCGCCTGGGCGTCTACACGGAGGGCTGCGGTCTCACCAACGTAGATCTCTCCTGGGGGCACGACGAGTACTTACACGAGGTGGTGAAGGATTACCTGCCGATCGAGGCGCTCTATATGATCCGCTACCATTCCTTCTACGCGGCGCACCGCGAAGGGCAGTATGAATATCTGATGGACGCCCAGGACCGCGCGATGTTCGAGTGGGTGCGTAAGTTCAATCCCTACGATCTGTATTCGAAGAGCGCGGCGCGGCCCCGGCTGGCCGAAGTGAAACCGTTCTACGAAGAGCTGGTGGCGGAGTACTTTCCGGCCAAAATCGCCTGGTGATGACGGGTTCTACTCTTTTTCCGGGCGCGGCTCGGCGGAAGGGGCCTTCGGGCGCACGGCCGCGCTGAGAGCCATCAAGAATCCGAGCAGCTCGGCTTCGGTCCGCATGCTGAGCATGGATATGCCGCCGGCCGCTCCGGCTGCCTGCGGGCTGCCCCAGGGGAGCCACTTCAGGATCAGCAGAGAGCGCAGGGAGGTCTGGAAGAACACTCCCATCCCGAAGGCATGGTTGACCAGTCCCAGCAGCCGCGCGTCGCGCAAACCCGTCGCCAGCACCCACAGCGCGGGCGCCAGCACCACCATCGCGGTCGAGAGATAGACGACGCGGCACACCGTCCGAATGCCCGGATAGCGGCGATAGAGCCTGCGCTGCACGATCCGGCAGACCGCGAAACATGCCATCCAGGCGATGAACTCGAGCGCCACGTTGGGCGGGGCAAGAGCGGCTTGCATGGGGGGCTATTCGATGGCGGGGCCGAAATAGCCTTGAGCCAGCGCCGGCTCGGCTTCCAGGGCCTTGCTCCAGCAGGAGCGCGCCTCATCGGATTTTCCGGCCGATTCCAGAATCCGGCCCAGGTTCAGCAAGGCTTCCGGCATCTCGGGCTGGCGCTCCAGGGCCTCGCGGTACAGGCGCGCGGCCTGGTCGAGCTGGCCCGCCTTTTCGTACATCAGGCCGGTATTGTAAAGCACCTCGGGAGCGCGCTCGCCCAGCTCGATCAGCTTGGCGTGGTATCGCAGGGCGGTCTCGAAATCGGATGCCTGCAGCGCCAGCGAGGCCATGCCGCGCAGCGCGTCCACCGAGTTGGCGTCGCCTTCCAGGATCTTCTGGTACAGCCGCTCGGCCCGGTCGCGATCCCCCATGCCGCTGTAGGCCAGCGCCAGGTTGGTATAGGCTTCGGGCCAGTTGGGGCGATACTTCAGGCAGCCCTCGAAAGCTTCCGCGGCGCCGCGGTAGTCCTTGCGCCGGAGGCGCAGATATCCCAGGCGAAAGCGCGCCTCTTCCTCCTTGGGAGCTTTCTCGAGAACCAGCTTGTACCAGCGCTCGGCCTCCTCGGACTGCCCGCCGTGTTCGATCAACAGGGCCATGTTCCACATGGGCTGCAGGGCGTCGGGGCTGGCCAGCATGGCGCGCTCGTAAGCCGCGCGCGCGCCCGCGGCGTCGTTGCGCTGCTCGCGCACGATTCCCAGGTTGGTGTAGGCTTCGCTCGATTGAGCGCGCAGCTTCAAAGCCTCCTCGTAAGCCTCGGCGGCCTGCTCCCAGCGGCCGGATTTCTGGTGCGCCAGCGCCAGGTTGAACCATCCTTCGAAATGGGCCGGGACGGCGGAGACCAGCAGGGTGCAGAACTTGGCGGTGAGCGCCAGATCCCCGGCGGCGCAGGCCCAGGCCGCCAGGCCCTCCAGCGCCACCGTGGATTCGGGAACCAGCTCGAGCAGCCGCTCGGAGTATTCCCGCACCATGTCGAAATCCTCTTTCGACATCCCGATGCCGATCAGGTTGGAGAGCGACTCCTCCGATTCCGGGTTGCGTTCGAGAATGCGGGCGTAGATCTCGTAAGCGGCGTCGGCCTGCCCCAGCGACTGCAAAGCCGAGGCCTTTCCGAAGAGGGCGTCCTCGTGGTCCGCCGCCAGCTCCAGGCAGCGCTCGAAGGCGAAAAGCGCCGATTTGGGATCTTCCAGCCGCAGGTGGCAAACCCCCAGGCCGAGATGCGAATCCAGGTGCGCGGGATCCAGGCTGCATGACTTGTGGAAGAAGTTGGAAGCCTCCTCCCATGCGCCGCTGCGCTCCAGGCAGATCGCCAGGTTGAACCATCCCAGGGCATAGCCGGGTTTGAGCTGCGCCAGCGCGCGATAGGCCTTGGCTGCCTCGCGGTAGTCGCCCAGCTCGAACTCGATATGACCGATGGCGCGATAGATTTCGGGAGTGGCCTCTCCAGCCGTCACGGCGCGCTGCAAGACCTGCAGCGCCTCCTCTCGCCTGCCGGCCATGTGCAGCGCGACCGCCCGGTTTAAATAGACCGGCGTACTGTTTTTTTCCGGCTGGGGTTGAGGGATGAAGAGCCTCGGCGGCTCGCCTGTTCGAATTGCGGTGCTGCTCATGTCAAGACTCCTTGCTTCCAACGGGGCCGGAGGCCGGCGGGGTTTCGACTAGCGCCGAGAACGGCACTGTCGCCAGCCTCGCGGCGGCCGGGTACTGGGCGGGTCCCGGGGTGAAATCGAGCCAGCGACACGCGGAATCCTGGAGACCGGCCTGGGCCACCGGGGAGGACACCCGCGCGAAGCGGATCTTGGGGCGCAGCGGCCGGGCCGCCGAAATCCGCGGCGTGCGGGGAGCCGGCGCGATCGGCGAACCCAGCCGCGGCTTCACCGCGGGCGCCTTGAGCGCGGGCGAAAACAGCGACAGCCCGGCCGGCATTCCAGGCAGAATCGGTTTGGCGATGCGAAAGCCCGAAGATAGCGAGACGCGCAGAGGCCTTCCCTGTTGAACGGTCACGGCCAAAGCGCGCGGGATGAATTCCCCGGCGCTCTCCATCGCGTGGAACGCGAAAGCCGCGCCGGCCAGGGAAAGACGCAGCGACGGCTGCCGGCCCGCCCCGTGACCGCGCCCGCCGGCGCGCCATTCGACGAGCACGGGCTGAAGGAACCCCCGCTGAATAGCCGCCGAACCCCCCAGTTCCGAGGGCAGCGCCAACGGCTTGGGATTCTCGCAGCGCCGCATCAGGCTGGCGACCTTGTTGACCTCCAGCATCCGGTCCATGCCGCAGCGGAGCCGGTGCTGGTTTTGGTGCTCGCGGGAGCAGAAGTCCCCGCTGCCCACCCGAATTCTGCTCAGCGGTTTGCCGCAGAGCCGACAAGTCCTGGAAGCCATTCAATCGGGATTATACTGATACGGGTTCTGAATTACCACCATAAATACCGAAAGTACCATGCTACTGCCGATTGTTAGTTATCTGGAACTCCGGATGTTATCGATGGTTTATGTTTTCATCGAATGAATCATAACTTTGGTAAGTTCCGGATAATTCTATCTATAAATCGTGTGAGCCTGGAGTAGAATCGACCTGGAAGCCGGTGCCACTAATGCGAGCCGGCCGGAGGCCTATCCATGGTTGAGTCGATTGCGCGCGCGGAACGTTCCGATCAGCAGTTATCCCCTTCGTCTTACTTCGTTTGGCAAGTGCCGCAGAAACCGGTCGTAGTGCGGATTTCATTGGCGGTGGTCGACCGGCTGGAGCGCGACGCGGTGGAGAGCTTCCGCTCGCTGACCTCGCGCGGATCGGAGATCGGCGGGCTGCTGTTCGGAGACGTGGTGCCCGGGACGCCGGCGGTCGTCACCATCGAAGACTACGGGGCGGTCCCCTGCGATTACACGCGCGGGCCTCTGTACCGTCTGTCCGAGGCCGACATAGCGCGCTTCGAGCGCTCGATCGAGCAGCGCGGCTCCAGCGGGCCGTCCGTGGTGGGCTTCTTCCGCAGCCACACGCGCAAAGGGCTGTCGCTCGATGCGGAGGATGCCGCTTTCTTCCAGGCCCGTTTTCGCGATCCCCACCAGATTGTCCTGCTGGTGCGCCCCGCGGCCACCAAGGCCAGTGTGGGAGGCATCTTTATTTGGGAAGGCGGCACGGTCAACACGGAGAGCAGCTATCTGGAGTTCCCGTTCCGGTCCGCCGAGTTGCAGCTCTTGCGCGCGGCCGCCGAAGCGGAGTCGCAGCCCCCGGCCGCGCTCCCGGCTCCCAAGCCACCCACGCGGGCGCAAATCGTGCCCATCGCTTCGCGGCGGGATCCCGCGCCCCCGGCTCCGGAGGTGGCGCCACCGCGGCCCCCCGAACCTGCTCCCGCACAGCCCCCCAAACAGGCCGATCCCCAACCCGCGCCTCCCGCGGCGGCCAAGCCCGTTCCAGCCCCCGAGGCGGTGCCCGAGCTCAAGCCGCCGGCCATTGAAACCCGCGTGCCGGTGGCTCCCGCCGAGGCCCCTGAGATCCTTCCGGAGCCGCGGGGAGGGAAATGGGTGTGGGTCATCGGCGCGGCCGTTCTCCTGGCGATCCTGGTGACAATCTTCATCTATCGCGGCTTGGCGCCGCACAGCCGGCCCGCACCGGCAGCTTCAGCGCAGCAGGATACATCGCCTCTCTCCTTGCGCGTCGAGCGCACCGCGGGCGGTCTTCTGCTGACGTGGAACCGCGCTTCCCAGGCGATCGAGGGCGCCCGGCGCGCCGTGCTGTCGATTTCCGATGGCGAGCGGCACGAGAATTTCGACATGGATATCGAGCAACTCCGCAAGGGCAGCATCGTCTACATGCCGTACACCCAGGACGTCAGCTTCCGCATGGAGGTAACCGGCGACGGAAAGCTCAAGGCGGCCAGCGAGATGGTACGCGTGTTGCGCTCCTCGCCCATGCCGGAAGTGCCGGATAAAGATAAACCGGCGAATGCGGACGCCGTCGGCCCCAAGGTCGATCCAGCGGCCGGCGCGGACCCCGAGAAGCCCAAGTGGGCCCAGCCGGTCAAGCCGTTCAGCACAGCCTCTCTCGCCTCGCGGCTGCGTCCGGCGCGTCCCACGGAGATTCCCGAAGCGCCGGCGCTGGGGGGCGGAGATGAATCGGCCCCGTCGGCGGCTCTGCCCGTCAACTTGGGGACCGTGGTTCCCGCTCCTCCAGCGCCCAGCGCGCCGGCCCCGCTGCCGCCCGCGCCGGCCCCCGCGAAGGTCGCGCCAGCCGCGCCGGCGACGAGCAAGCTCCAGAGTGCCCAACTGGTGTCTCGTCGCGACCCGGTGTACCCCGAACTGGCCTCCAAGAACAACATCAAGGGCACCGTGCACCTATTGGCCACCGTCGGCACGAACGGCCGCGTCAAGGCGGTCAAGGTACTTAACGGCCATCCTTTGCTGGCGCAGTCGGCCATCGACGCCGTCATGCAGTGGGTCTACAGGCCCACCATGTTGAACGGAGTGTCCCAGGAGTCGCAGGTGGACATCGTGCTGAATTTTATGGGCAATCGTTAGCTGATCCCGCCAAAAAAACCGGCCGATCCGGAGCCGAATGCTCCCGCTCCTGGGCTATCATGGAGCATTCCTCCGATTGTGACGCGATTTCGATTCCTCGACTGGATGCGTGGACTGGCCGTGCTCATCATGATCCAGTGCCACACCTTCAACGCCTTCGCCCGCATGGATCTGCGCGACAGCGGGGCGTACGTGCTTTCGCAATTCGTGGGCGGCATGGCGGCGCCGCTGTTTCTGTTCATGGCGGGAATGACGCTGGCTTTCCAGATGGAGAGCGCGGCGCGCAGGGAGGCTTCCAAATCCCGGCGGTGGCTATCTGCGCTGCGTCGCGCCGGCTACATCCTGGGAATTGCATACCTGTTCCGCATCACCAACTGGGCCGCCAGCCTGCCGCACGCCGACCCGGCCGAACTCACCAAGGTTGACATCCTGAATTGCATGGGGGTTGGCATGGCGGCTGTTTCGGTGGCCGCCCTCTTCGATGCTAAAGGGCGCATCCGCTTCGCCATCGGTGCGAGCCTGGCGATCGCCGTGGCGGCTCCCCTGATGACTTACTTGCCCTGGGACGGCGCTCCGGCGCTGCTGCGCGAGTACCTGGTGCCGGGACCGGGCCGCGGGCGCTTTCCCTTCTTCCCCTGCGCCTCCTACGTGGGGTTTGGCCTGGCGGCGGGGGCCATCCTCAAGCGCACCGTACCCGAGCGCCTCGAACGCCTGGTCCAGTGGTCCGTGCTGGTCGCCATTGTCATGGTTTTCGGCTCGCAGTATTTCGCTAATATCCCTTATTCCCTCTATCCCCGTTCCGATTTCTGGCTGAACAGCCCGGCGCTGATCCTGATCCGCGTGGGCATCTGCCTGCTGCTGCTGGCGGCATCCTATCTCTGGACAGCTTTTGGCGCGGGCCCCGGCTGGAGCTGGGTGGAGTGCCTGGGCAAGAACTCGCTGATGGTCTACTGGGTGCACGTGATGCTGGTTTACGGCACCTTGCTCAAGCCCATAAAGCGTACGCTGGGCATTCCCGTGACGGCGCTCGCGACCCTGGCCGTGATGGCTCTCATGGTGGGCCTTTCGGCCGCGTGGCTCTGGTGGAAAGCCCGCCGCCGAGCCGCTGGAATCCGCCTCACGCCAGCCGTCGCGAGTTTCCGATAACCGACAGGCTGGAGAGCACCATGGCGCCCGCAGCCAGAATGGGATTCAGCACGCCCGCCATGGCCAGCGCGATCCCCGCCACGTTGTAAGCGAAGGCCCAGAAGAGATTCTGGCGGACGATGCGGAAAACCCTCTGCGCCAGGTCGAGCGTCAGAGTCACCCTGGGCCAGGCTGGGAGCGTCGTTGACGCCGTCGCCAATCATGGCGACTACGGCGCCCTCGCGTTGCAGGCGCCGTATGGTCTCGATCTTCCGCTCCGGGGTGGCCTCCGCGATCCAATCACGCCATCAGGCGGCGTCTCGGAACGTTCCCCTCTTCCAACGCAACAGGCCTACCGCGATCCTTGGTCTCGAGTGGCATGATGGTTCTCCTTGGGTGAATCCACCAAGTCCTCCAGGTCGCTCCAGAACACCTGGTATTTGACGTCTTCGATGTTGTGAAACAGATCCTTCTTTACCGCGTAGATAAATACGCACACCGTCCCCAGCCCCATGGCGAGGCTGGCCACGATGGCGACCCAGGTCAGTTCCATCGCGGAGTTTGCTCTCCGTCGCCGCCAGTTTCCCCCGCCGCGGACACCCGGTCGGCCAGCTCGCCCACCGACACGTTCCGCAGGACGCCGGACATGGCCTGCTGCGCCTCCGCCCAAACCGGGTGGGCAGGGCACCACTCCTGGCGCTTGCAGGAATGACGTGAGACCAGGCACAGGTTCAACCGGATGGGGCCCTCGATGGCCTCCACCACTTCCAGCAGCGAGGCGCTGCGGTGGATGGCCGGCAGCTCGAAGCCCCCGGTGTTGCCGCGATGCGACACCACCAGGCCGGCACGCGTGAGGTTTTGCAGTACCTTGGAAAGGAACTGCTCGGGGCACTCCGCAGCTATCGCCAACTCCGTTCGGCTGGCGCGAGTGCCTGCGGGAAGTCCGGCGAGATGGATCATCACCCGGACGGCATAATCCGCAGCTCTGGTGAGTTGCATATGCTAATTTAGACTCTTTTAATCCATTTTAGCAAGGCTGCATTCTAAATGCCAGATTTAAATAGACTGAGGTATGCGGACCGATGGAGTAAAAATTGCGCTAACTGGGTGTTCTGGCTCACCCACGTGGGTCAATTCTCATCGTGGTTATCTCGTTTGAATTCATATGCTTGCTGTAAATATCTACGGCCCGTGGATAACCCTGTTGGGGTTTGCAGTTCTTCGCTCGGCTAGACTAGGATGAGGAGGTAATCCAGCCGGTGGCTACGACCACGCCCACAAGTTCGGTCAACGAAACTGCCGGGCGCTTCGAGGGTCTCGATGCGGATCGGCTGATTCGCGCCTACCGCCTCATGCACACCTCCCGGCGCCTCGACGATCGTGAGGTGGCGCTCAAGCGGCAGAACCGCATCTTTTTTCAAATCAGCGGCGCCGGGCACGAAGCCGTACAGGTGGCGGCGGGCATGCTGCTGCGCCCCGAATTCGACTGGATCTACCCCTACTACCGCGACCGAGCCCTCTGCCTCGCTCTGGGGGTCACGCCGCTCGAAATGCTCCAGCAGGCCGTGGGCAGCGCCTTCGACCCCTCCTCGGGCGGCCGCCAGATGCCTTCTCACTGGGGGCACCGGCGTCTCAACATCGTCAGCTCGTCCTCTCCCACCGGAACCCAATTCACGCAGGCTGTGGGGTGCGCCGAGGCCTCGCGCTACCGCCATCCGGAGGGCGATGAAATCACTCTGGTTTGCTCCGGCGAAGGGGCCACCAGCGAGGGCGAATTCTGGGAGGCCCTGAACGCCGCCTGCCTGAATCGCCTGCCGCTGC
Organism: Terriglobia bacterium; assembly: GCA_963714205.1. Classification (GTDB taxonomy): domain Bacteria; phylum Acidobacteriota; class Terriglobia; order Bryobacterales; family Bryobacteraceae; genus CAVQNQ01. The sequence goes on along the minus strand of CAVQNQ010000006.1, from coordinate 439,837 downwards.
TGTTCCTGGTCGAGGATAACGGCTACGCCATCTCGGTTCCCGTCGAATGCCAGACCGCCGGCGGCAGCATCTCGGATCTCGTGACGGGCTTTCCAGGGCTGTTCCGCCAACAGGTGGATGGCGCCGATTTTCTGGCTTCCTACCGCGTCCTGCGGGCTGCTGTGGCCTGGTGCCGAAGCGGACAGGGACCGGCATTGGTGCACGCCCACGTCACCCGCCCCTACTCTCACTCGCTTTCCGACGACGAGCGCATGTACAAGACCGCCGCCGAGCGGCAGGCCGAGGCCGAACGGGATCCCGTGCTGAATTTTCCCCGCTACCTGGTCGAGGAGGGCGTGCTCGATCGCCACATGCTCCAGCGCATCACGTTCGAGATCGACCAGGAGGTCCAGGCGGGCACCACCGAGGCGCTCAGCGAAGATCCCCCGCGGCCCGAGACGGCCCTGGAACACCTCTATTCCAGCCGCATCGACCCCACCAGTCCGGATTTCGACGCCCGGCCGGCTTGGCGCGGCGGGCCGCTCACCATGGTCGATCTGCTCAACGCCACGCTGCGCGAGGAGATGCGGCGCAACCCCGATATCGTGATCTTCGGCGAAGACGTGGCGGATTGCAGCCGCGAAGACAACCTTGCTGAAGTCAAGGGCAAGGGCGGAGTTTTCAAAGTCACCGCCGGATTGCAGCGCGAATTCGGCTCCGGGCGCAGCTTCAACACGCCGCTGGCCGAAGCCGCCATAGTGGGCCGCGCCATCGGCATGGCCACGCGCGGGCTCAAGCCCGTGGCGGAAATCCAGTTCTTCGACTACATCTGGCCCGCCATGATGCAGATTCGCTGCGAGCTGGCCACCTTGCGCTGGCGCTCCGCCGGCCAATTCGCCTGTCCCGTGGTGGTGCGCGTTCCCATCGGCGGATACTTGAACGGCGGGGCCATCTACCACAGCCAGTCGGGCGAAGTGGAGTTCACCCACATCCCCGGCCTGCGCGTGGTGATGCCCTCCAATGCCCTGGATGCCTGCGGGTTGCTGCGCACGGCCCTGCGCTCGGACGACCCGGTGCTGTTCCTGGAGCACAAGCGCCTCTACCGCGAACCCTACAACCGCTCGCCGCATCCAGGCGAGGATTTCACCATCCCGTTCGGACGCGCCCGGATCGTCAAGCCCGGCCGCAGCTTGACCTTGATTACCTATGGCGCGGTGGTGCAAAAAGCTCTTCAGGCCGCCACCCAGGTGGAGCGCAGCCACTCCGACGCCGCTATCGAAGTGATCGACCTGCGCTCGCTGGCGCCCTACGATTGGGAGACCATCCGCGCGTCGGTCGAAAAGACCAGCCGCGTGCTGGTGGCGCACGAGGACTGCCTCTCCTGGGGCTACGGCGCCGAGATCGCCGCGCGCATCTCGGGCGAATTATTCGAATACCTGGATGCCCCCGTCGGCCGCGTGGGCGCCTTGGATACCTGGGTGGGCTACCACCCGCAACTGGAAGCCGCCATTCTGCCGCAGCCCGAGACTCTTGTGGCGGAAATGACGCGTCTGCTGGCTTATTGAGCGTAAAGACGGAGCGCCGCGCGCCCCGCCGGCATCGTTATCTTCAGGGATGCGAAGGCTTGGGGCGGTAGCGATCACATTTGTCTTGTGCGGTTGCCAGCGCCCGCAAACGCAGAAAGTTTTGGCGGCCGGCCCGGAAACCATCGCCTGTTTCGGAGACAGCCTGACGGCGGGCTTTGGCCTGCCCCCCGGCGCCAGCTATCCCGACGTATTGCAGCGGAAGCTCGATGCCGCGGGCGGGAGATACCGCGTTCTCAACCTGGGGGTGAGCGGCGAGACCACCGGGAATGGCGTAGCGCGCCTGCCTGCCGTGCTCGCCGAAAAGCCGGACCTGGTGGTGCTGGAGTTCGGCGCCAATGACGGCCTGCGCGGCATCCCGGTGGAGATAGCCACTGCAAACCTGGAGCGCATGATCGAGGAGCTCCAGAAGGCCGGCGCGCGCGTGGTGCTGGCAGGCATGATCCTGCCGCCGAGCTTCTCAACGGCCTACACCCGCCGGTTCGGCGCCATGTTCAGCGACCTTGCGGATAAATATCATCTGCCGCTGATCCCTTTCATCCTGGAAGGCGTGGCCGGTTATCCGCGCTTCACGCAGCCGGATGGCCTGCACCCCAACGCCGAGGGTGCCCGCCGCGTCGCCGAGACGGTATTCCGGGCCATCCTAGCGGATCTGCGCGCCGCTCCCTAACGGCGCAACGGGTTACTTGGCCAGGCGCAAAATGGCGCCGGCAACGGTCTCGAACGCGGCCACCAGGTCGGTGGTGGTCGACGCATCGACGAATTGGCCGACTGGCTGCGCGGCATTGTAGGAGGTGGAGTCCGTGTGTTCGCCAGCCTGTTCAGAAGGCCTTGATCCGTTCCGCCATCGCCCTCGTAGCCGATGGTGTAAATGTAAATCGTATTCATGGCAGTCTGGCTGCGAACGGTATTTCCCGCGTTATCGATGGCATTCCACCCCGCGATGGCCAGTTGATAAGCGTCCTGCGCGGCGGTGTGAGTGCAACTCCTGCCGCACGAGATCGATGTCGCCGTGGGAGTGTAGGCCGTAGCGTACTGGCTGTATAGCCACGAGTTGGTATAACCGGCGTCCGTCGTGGAGTTCTTGTAGAGGTCGTACGGAGGGATCTGGGTGAAGTCGGCCAGATCCGAGCCAGTGTCTTTGTTCTTCAAGTTATTGCAGCCCGTGATTGGTGTGGAGGGATTGATGGCGTAGGTGTAGTCGTTCGTGCGGGCCATCCAGGTCAGCGTGGAGGTGCTGTCGTTGTAAGCCGTGGCCAGGGCGACCAGGCCCGCAGTGTTCGCGCCCGGCACCCCGTTGCCACTGCTAACAAAGACCCCCCCGATCATTTGCGTGGTGTTGGTGCCGGTGGCCGTCTTGTTCGTGCAGTTGTTGCTGCCACCGTTGATGACGTTGCCGGGCGGCGAATTCGGCGAATTGGCGTAGACCGAGAAACCCGTGGGCATACCATCGGTGAACAGCACGATGGAATTCAGCCGGTTGTCGGATCCGTTGGCGGCTACGTCGCGGTTATAGGATTTCTGCAATTCGATGTAGGCCAGCGACAGAGCCTCGCTCATATTGGTGGCGCCGCCGGCCGCCAGGGCGTTGAGCTGATCCGTTATGTCGCCGCCCGTCTGTTCGGTAGTGTAGTTGCTATCGGGGCCGCCTCCCGCGTTGGTGGCGGAAGTGTAAGGCCGCGGCAGCGGCGGGTAGGCCACAACTGCTGTGCTGCCGAAGACCACCAGCCCCAACTCGTCGCTAGCGGGGTTGAACGCGGTGACGAACGACTCCGCCCCTTGAACCATCGAAGTGAGCGGCGCGCCTGCCATGGAGCCGGAGCGGTCCAACACCAGGATGATGCGCGCATCCTGGCGCGTGGCCTGCGCGGTGGCGCCCACCACGGTGGTCGGCTGGTTGAAGACCCGCAGGAAGAGCAGCGGCACGGTCACATTGGCGGTCACCGTGATGGTATGGAGCGCGATGTTGGTGGTGGAAGTAATAGTGGGCGTCAGATTGTAGCTTCCCCAGTAGCCGCTCGGGAAGTTGGCATTCAGAAATTCCTGCGCAATCTCGGTGGTGTTGGCGGGCGTGCCCAGCAGACGGCCCGCGCCGAGCGCCGCGCCATCCACCGCCGAAGACAGCCTGGATTCTACGATGAACACCATGGTGCGGTCCACGGCCAGCCCCACCAGCATGATGATGACGGGCAACATCAGGGTGAACATGATCATCACCGAGCCGCGTTCCCGGCTGTGTTTTGAACTGGCGCGCAAGCGATCCTCCTTCCTCATGGCGGAACTTAGAACAGACCGAACGAATACGTCGAAGCAGTTCCCACGAAGGGCTTCACGGCCCAGGCTGTCGCCCCGGCTTCGGCGATATACAGCACCTGGCCCGACGGCAAGCCGGAAACCACGTTGTTGACGTCGGAATAGGGATTGATGGAATTGAAATTCGCCACCGCCCCCGCAAGCGTGCAATATTGCACTTGAGAGATCTTTCCGGTAGTGGAATCCACCGTTACCCCGGTAGGCCCGCTGGTAAGCGGGCTTCCAATGTTACTCGTCCGCAGGCTGGTATTGCCGATCTCCAGCCGCTGCGTGAATACCCATTTGCCGTAGTTCGTACAGGCGCTGGTATGAACCGGAGGGGTGCCCGAAGCGGCGCCCGCCCCCGCGCAGGCGGCGTCATCCACGTAGGTCAGCGCCGACAGGATTACAACCGACGAGGAACTGCTGGCGGTAGTGGAAAGCCCCAGCGACGAGCCAATCTGCGTCAGGATGGTCTGGTTGCCGGTCTGGGAGAAATCTATGCCGCGCGCGTACATGTGCCCCGCGTCGCGCGCCAGTTGCACGGTTTGCAGGGTGCGAATCATGTTCACCCCTACCGCTCCCGTCCCCAACAGCATGGGGACCAGCACCATCATGACAAAGGCGAACTCGATGGCCGCCCCTCCTCTGCGATTGCGTTGGCGCATACGGTTACCCTAAGGCGCCGTCCCGATGGGCGGCGGGTTGTTGGATGGCTCGATGACGTCGGCCGCGTAGGCGCTGATATGCTGCACGTTTAATTCGATGTCCTGCCACTTGAAGATCTGCGGCATCAGGGGGTTCACCGGGACGCCTTGAACCGAAACCTGCATGATGTTGCCCGGCGCGTTTCCGTTCGTCTGCGTGGAGACATCCGTCGCCGCCGCGCTCGAGCTGGGCGCCGGAGGCAGGTAATAGTTGACCTTGATATAGGCCAGCCCGGTGGCCCCGTTGAGAAATCCGAAGGCGTTCGCCTGCACGGCGCTTTTCACCGTGCTGGTCAGGGTGGCGCCCTGAGCCATCTGCGAGTTGGTCAGGGTAATGCCGGTGCGGCATGCCATCCGGACGGCCCTCTGCACGCTGGCCTGCGCGTAGACCGCCCAGGCGATATCCAGCAGGACCGTCGACATGGCCAAAAGCGGCAACAGCGCGAGGGTGAACTCCAGTATCTCGCTGCCTTTGCGGCGGCCGGCCCGGCGCGCGGGCGTTCCCGAAAGGCCCGCGCAGGTGTTTCCGTCAGTGGATGGACGTTCCATGAGCCTGTCTGCTAGCAGGATTGTAGGATATTCGGGGAGCCGGGAACACTTGTTAATGGATAGCAAGCCGGATACTAACCACGGCTAATACCCGCGCCGCTTCGGGTGGCGCATCCCCGGCGCCCCGGCCAGAGCCTCCAGCCGGAGCGCGTTGTGTTAAAACTGGGCAAAGGTCCCGAATGCCCACTATTAAATCGGCTTCCACGCCGGGGTTGCTTCGCCAGCTCGGGTTCTTCAGCGCGACCGCGCTGGTCATCTCCAACATGATCGGAACCGGCATCTTCGCCACTACCGGGTTCATGGCCGGGCAACTGGGGAGCGCCAGCCTGATTCTGGCGTGCTGGGCCGTGGGCGCGCTGTTCGCGTTCGCCGGCGCCCTCAGCTATTCCGAGCTGGGCATCAACTTTCCCAGCTCCGGCGGCGAATACGTCTACCTGACCCACGCCTACGGCCCGGAATGGGGCTTCATGACCGGCTGGGTGTCGTTCTTCGCGGGATTCTCTGCGCCCATCGCCGCCGCGGCGCTGGCCTTCTCGGATTACCTCGGCCACATTTTCCCCGCCGTGAGCCGCGAGAACTCCGGCTTCACGGTCGGCGCGGGCGCCTTCTCGCTGCGCCTGGGCCCCAGCCAGGTGGTGGCCTGTTCGCTGATCGCCCTCTTCACCATCCTGAACTGCTTCGGGGTGAGCCGCATGGCCAAAGTGCAGAACGTGCTCACCGGAACCAAGCTGGTGGTGATCGCGGGGTTCATCCTGCTGGGATTCACCATCGGCACGGGAAACTGGAGCCATTTCTCCGAGCCGGCGGTTCGGACCGTGACCACCACGCTGCCGGCCCAGTTTGTGGTAAGCCTGCTGTGGGTGATGTTCGGCTACAGCGGATGGAACGCGGCGACCTACGTGGCCGAGGAGATTCGCCGGCCGGAACGCACCCTCCCCGCGGCCCTGGCGGCCGGCACCGCCATTGTGGCGCTGCTGTACCTCGGCTTGAACCTGGTCTTCATCTACGCCACCCCGCTCGAGAAGATGAAGGGCGAGCTGGCTATCGGCTCGATCTCGGCGCAGAACCTGTTCGGCCCGCGCGTGGCCGGTGCGTTCTCGGCGCTGATGGCCCTGGCCATCGTTTCCACCGTCAGCGCCATGGTGACCATCGGCCCGCGCGTCTACTATGCCATGGCTAAGAACCGGGCCTTTTTCCGCGCCGCCGCGGCCGTGGATCCGCGCTGGCACACTCCCGTGGTCGCTATCCTGAGCCAGGGGCTGTGCGCCATGCTCATGGCCCTCACACCGTTCCCGGACCTGGTGAGCTATATCGGGTTCAGCCTGACCCTGTTCACCGTGCTGTCGGTGGCTTCCCTGTTCATCTTCCGGCGGCGCAACCCGGGGTGGCAGCGCCTGCGCGCGGTCCAGTTCGCATTTCCACTGGTGCCCGCCGCGTATATTCTGGTGGGCGCCTGCATGATGGTGTACGGCGTCATCTGGCAGCCGCGGGCGTCGCTCACCGCGCTGGCCACCGTGGGAGCCGGCGCGCTGGTTTACCGCTTCGGCCTTCGCGGGCGAACCTAGCGGCGCGAAACGCAGCCCCACACCGAGACCCGCATGTCTTCCCCAACCCTGCCGTCTTCCGAAGTGGAGCGTCCCACGCGGGTGCGCTACTGGGTAATCGTCTTCGCCGTGACGCTGGCGATGGTCACGTATATCGACCGCGTCTCCATCTCTTTCGCCGCTCCTTTCATCCGCCGCGACCTCGGTCTCAGCGAAGTCCAGATGGGCTGGGCCTTCGCCGCATTCGGATGGGCCTATGCCATGTTCGAGATCCCCGGCGGCTTCATGGGCGATTGGATGGGGCCGCGCAGAGTGCTCACGCGCATCGTGCTGTGGTGGTCGGTCTTCACCGCGGCTACCGGCTGGGCCTGGAGCTTCACCTCGCTCACCACCACGCGTTTTCTATTCGGCGCGGGCGAGGCCGGCTGCTTCCCCAATATCGCCAAGGCCTTCAACACCTGGCTGCCATCCCGGGAACGCGTGCGGGCGCAGGGCATCGTGTGGTTAAGCGCGCGCTGGGCGGGCGCCTTCACTCCTCTGCTGGTGGCCGTCATCATGGCCCGCGTGGGCTGGCGCCACGCGTTCGCCCTCTTCGGGTCGATTGGCCTGGTGTGGGCGGTCCTGTTCTTCCTGTGGTTCCGCGACGACCCGCTGAAGAAGCCCGGTCTGAACGCGGCCGAGCGCGAACTGCTGAAGAGCGGCGCCGCCATGGCCTCGGGGCACGCGCGTGTGCCCTGGAGGACCTTCCTGCGCTCGCGGCAGGTGTGGATGCTCTGCGGCCAGTTCTTCTGCCTCAACTACGGCTGGTATTTCTACGTAACCTGGATGCCCAGCTACCTTCGCGAAGCCCGCCACCTGGCCATCACCTCGAGCGCCCTGCTGAGCATCCTGCCGCTGTTCTGCGGAGGTTTGGGCAATCCGGTGTGCGTGTACCTCTCGCGCATCGTGACGGAGCGCACCGGCAGCGTGGCCCGCGCGCGGCGCCTGATGGCCTATCTCGGCTTCGCCGGCGCGTCGCTGTTCCTGACCTTATCCACCTTCGTGCACAATCCTCTGCTGGCGATGCTTGCGATCGGCGCTGCCAGCTTCTCGAACGACCTGGTGATGCCGGGCGCCTGGACGGCCTCCATGGATGTGGGCGGCAAGTACGCCGGTACGCTGGGCGGGACGATGAACATGTGCGGCAACATCGGCGGCGCGCTGGCTCCCCTGGCGATCGGCTACATGCTGGCGTGGAGCCACGGCAATTGGAACCTGACGTTCTATGTCTCAGCCGCCATTTATGCGATGGGCATGATCTTCTGGAGATTCCTCGACCCGGTGACGCCGATCGAGGCGTAATCCACTGTGGAGTATACTGTGTAGTGGGTTCCACATATGGAAACGATCCAGGTCGTCCTCGATTCCAAGCTATTGCGCGCCACGGAAGTTGCGGCGCGGCGAACGAAGTTGAATCGCTCCGCGCTGATTCGTGAGGCCCTCCGAGCCCACCTGAAGAACCTCGAGATCCGGGAACAGGAACTGCGCGACCGCAAAGGCTATGAAGCCCGCCCAAGAGACTCAGGGGACCTGTCCGGTTGGGAAGCGGAGGCCATTTGGCCGGAGGAATAGCCAGGGGCGATATTCGGCTTTACCGTTTTGCTCCTCCGGACAAAGCCAGGCCAGTCGTAGTACTGACCCGCGACAGCGCCCTCCGCTACTTGTCCACGGCGACGGTCGCGCCGATCACCTCCAGCATCCGAGGGGTTCCGTCGGAAGTGAGGCTGGACGAAGAAGATGGCATGAAGGTCCCTTGTGCGGTGAATCTTCATAGTGCGGTAACTGTGTCGCAACAACGCTTGGGTAAGCGTGTGGCGCGCCTCGCTCCGCTGCGAATGAGGGAGGTATGTGCAGCCCTGCGTTTTTCCCTGGGCTGCGACGCAGAATAACCGCCGCCATCCCGCTCAGGCGATCACTCTTGCGACAAGGTGCCGAGCAGGCGATCCATTGCCGGATCGATCCCGGACGACGTCCCGCACAGTTTCTGGCTGGCCGACCATAGCTCTTCCGCCATCGAAAGATCGGACTCGGCGGCATCGCCGTACGACCCGCGAGCCGGATGGCGGGCCAGCAACTGGCGCGCCGTGTCCGCCCGGGCCCGAAGAGACTGCGCGTCCGCGGGCTGGCCGACCTTCGGAAGACACTGCTCCACCGCGCCAAGGATGCCCTGGAGCAGCGCCGCGCTGCGCCGGTACCGCTCCGCTGGACCGATCCCGGGAACGGCCGGATCCATCTCCAGAATCCGCTCGCAAAGCGCCAGTCTCCCGCTGGGTTGCCGCATCGGAGTGGTTCAAACGTAAGGCGCTGCGAAAGGCCTCGCGCGCCTCGATGTACCGGGCCTGGGCAAATTCGGCCGCTCCCAACCCGGAGTAGGCTTCGGCATCGCCATTGTTCTCGCGCACCAGGCTGCGGAATACGTCCGCCGATTGTCGGGGCGATCCGTAATCGAGCAATAGCCGCCCGATGCGCTTCTTGGCAGCGGTATCGTTGGGGGCAACATTTCGAACATCGCCAGCAGCTCCGCCGTCGCCTGGGTTCTCAAGCCCGCCTTTTCCAGGAAGCCGGCCAGCTCGAAGCGAGCCTGCACCTGGTTGGCTGCCTGATCGGCCGGCCAGGAGCCGTAAATCGCGCGATGGTAACATGTGACGGCATCCGCCGTTCTCCCTTGCTGAGCCGCGATCCTGGCCAGCCCGAGATTGGCGCGGCCGTTAATGGGGTCGCGCCGCAGCAACTCCTCCAGGTACACGGAGGCTTCCTCGAGGTGGTCGGTTTTCACCAGCGTGAGGCCCAGGGCGAGCCGGTATTCGCGGTTGTTGGGTGAAACGGAAAGCGCGCTTCGAAACTGCTCCACCGCTTCCTGATTCCGGTCGTGCAGGACCAGTTCGTTGCCCGCTTTAAAGTACCGATCGGCCAAGGCTGCGCGCTGGGAACGGGAGTAGTAAGTCAGGCAGCCCGCCAGCAGCAGCGCCCCGAGTGTGGCGGCAATCAGGCGAGGCGAGAACACACCCGAGCGGCGAGTCGCTGGATGCACCGGTTCCGGAACCTCTTCTTCCGCGTCGGCCACACCATAGGCGCGCAGGATGCCGTTGAGACAGACCACGCCCCGCAGGTCGCGAAGGTTGGTCCGGCTCACTACCGGCAGCACGTTCAGCCCGGCTTGCGCAATGTGTTTCAGGGCCGCATCGAGCGGCTGATCCACGTGCACGTGGGGAAAGTTCTCCATGGTGAGCGGATCGCTGGAATCGTAGCCGGACAGGATCCCGGCCAGCGTCCAGTTGCCGTGCCCCTCCGCCATCTGCTTCCGCAATTGAGCCAGGGACACCACGCCCAGGAAGCCGCTTTCCGCCCACGACCGGGGCGGCATTTCGCTCTTCGTCCAGAGATCTCACTGCTTCCTCCACGTGTGTCGTTGCCGGAGAGAATGTTTTCGGCGGGAGTCAAGGCCGTCCGCACAGCCGGCCTCCCCTCGCGGTCCCGGTCTCGCGAGGGCAGGTGAATGCCATCCTGGTGCTGAAGAGCTACGTAGATCGGTTCCCGCTGCAGGCGCTCGGAGACGAAGAAGCTGATGAGGTTGGCGATCATGAGCGGCACGATGACGGAGTAATCGCGCGTCATCTCGAAGATCATGATCACGGAAGCCAGCGGAACGCGGGTGATGCCCGCGAACGTCACCCCCATTCCCACCAGCGCGTAGGCGCCGGCGCTGGCGGTATAATCCGGCAGCAGGTGGTGAGCCACGCTGCCCAACGTACCGCCCACCATGGCCCCGATGAAAAGGCTGGGGCCGAAGATGCCGCCGGCATTGCCGCTGCCGTAGCAGGATGTGGTGGCGATGAGCTTGAGCGGCACCAGCAGGGCCATGAGCCACAGCGCCATTTGGTCATTCAACACCAGGTTGACATTGGCATAGCCGACCCCCAGAACTTGCGGCACAAAATATCCAACACGCCAACCAGCAAACCGCCCGCCGCCGGCTGCATCCACTCGGTCCACTTGGGCAACTGCTTAAAGCGCATTCGGATGAAGAGCAGCAGCTTGACGAAGCAAACGGAAACGAGGCCGCCGATAAGCCCCAAGGCGGCATAGAAGAGGAACTCGATGGGGTGGATGAGCTGATAGGCGGGGACGTGAAACAGCGGCTGGTCGCCGAGGAGCAGGTGGAACGCGATCCACGAGGTGGCCGAGCTCAGCACCACCGAACCCAGCACCGGCGCGTGGAGATCGCCCATCACCTCCTCGAGCGTGAAAAGTACCGCGGCTATGGGCGTGTTGAAGGCAGCCGCAAGGGCCGCGGCAGTTCCGATGGGCACCAGCGCCCGCATCTGGGCCGGTCCCAGTCCCAGCCGCTGGGCGAAGACCGATCCGATACCGCCTCCAATCTGGACCGACGGGCCTTCGCGGCCCAGCGCGATGCCGCTGGCCAGGGAAATCGAACAGCAGAAGAACTTCCCCACCACGGTGCTGAATTTGATAAAGCCGTCGCGCAGGAACAATGCGGCCTTGGTCTGCGGGATTCCGCTGCCGCGGGCTTGGGGAAAATAGCGGCAGAGCAGATACCCGGTGAAGAGAGCGCCCGAGACCGGGAATACCAGGCTTCGCCAGGCCCCGCTGCCCGCCGGATACATCCGCAAATTTAGCCTCTCCGTGACGTAGACGAACGCCGAGATCACCAGGCCAACCACGGCTCCGACGATCAGAGTCACTACGAGGGGGACTGTCTCTTCTTGCTGGCGAGACCCTTCCGCGTCCGACCGGTTCTTCACGCCGCGTTTCCAGGCTGAGCGTGGTTGGGGCGATGGCATGTTCACGGAGTTTACCGTTCAGGTTAGCAAAGATGGGCGCGCGAAGCTCTAACGGGGCTTGACATTTGCGCCGCATTAACTTGACACTGGCCGCCGGTTCGGTTATCAACAAGGTTTACCGATATGTGGACCCAGAACTACACCCCCCTCGCGAACAGTCTTGGGCTGTCCGCGCTCGCGGCCGCCGTGCCCGCCATTTTGATGATCTATTTGCTCGGCGTCCGACGGATGGCCGCCTGGAAGGCGTCCGTCATCGGGCTTGGCGTCGCAGTTGTTGTGGCGCTGGTGGTATACCGCATGCCGGCGGGACTGGTCGCCGGCTCGTTCTTCTGTGGGGCGGCGTACGGCCTGTTCCCCATCGGCTGGATTATTTTTGGCGCCATCTTGCTGTACCACGTCGCGGTGGAGTCCGGGAAGTTCGAAATCATCAAGGATTCGCTCGCCACCGTCACCGACGATCGCCGCGTGCAGGCCTTGCTGATCGCCTTCTGTCTAGAGGCCTTTCTGGAAGGCTGCGCGGGGTTTGGGGCGCCCGTGGCGGTGGCCGCCACCATGCTGATCGGGCTGGGGTTCTCGCCGTTCTACGCGGCCAGTATCTGTCTGCTGGTAAACACCGTGCCGGTCACTTTCGGTTCCGTCGGAACTCCCATCATGACTTCGGCCGCCGTCACCGGCCTGCCGATCAACTCCATCGCCCGCGCCGCGGCATTGAACATCTTCCCGGTCTCCCTGTTCGTGCCTACGTATCTCATTTTTGTGATGGGTGGCTGGAAGGCTCTTAAGGGCGTGCTGCCGGCCGCACTACTCACCAGCGTGGTCTGGGCCTCCATGCAGTTCATGATCGCCTGGAATGTCGGTCCCCATCTCGCGAGCATCGGGGCGGCCCTGATAACCATGGTGGCGCTCGTGGTCCTGCTGCGGTTTTGGCAGCCCAAGGACCATTGGGTGCCCGCAGGCGAACACATGGCCCACACCACGCACCAGCGCCATTCGGCAAGCGAAGTGTTCTGGGCCTGGAGTCCTTACATCATTCTGGTGGTCATGGTCCTGGCGTGGGGTATGTTTAAGCCGCTATTGAACAAGGTCTCGTTTGTGTTTCCATGGCCGGGCCTGGACCGGATGGTGATGGAAATTCCCCCCGTTGTTAAAGCCCCGACTCATTACCAGGCGATCTTCACGTTCGACTGGCTGGGCGCCGCGGGCACGGCGGCCGCGCTCTCGGCAGTGATTTCAGCGATCTTGCTGGGCTTGTCGCCCGCCAGGTTCTTCAAGGCTTTCCGGGGCGCCTGCAAGCAGGTCAAACTGGCTGAACTCACCATCGCCGCGGTTCTGGCGCTGGCGTTCGTCATGAATTATTCCGGGCAAACCGCTACTCTCGGCCTCATCTTTGCCACCACCGGAGTGATGTTCCCCTTCTTCAGCGCCGTGCTCGGAGGGCTGGGCGGGTTCGTAACGGGCTCGAGCACCTCCTCCGCCGCGCTTTTTGGCAATCTCCAGGTGGTGACGGCCACGCGCCTGGGCCTCAACCCGATCCTGATGGCCGGTGCTAACCAGGGCGGCGCCGTGATCACCAAGATGATCAGCCTGCAGAACATCGCCGTGGCGGCCAGCAGCGTCGGCCTGAAGCCGACCGACGAGGGCGGGTTATTCCGGTGGACGCTCCGCCATTGCATTCTGCTCGTCACGATGGTCGGCTTGATTACGATGTTCCTGGCGTACGTTGTGCCGCAGTGGGTGCCGACGTTGCCGTAGGGCGGCCTTCTACCGCCGCAGCGCGCCTTGGCGCGTCACATATATAGTGACCAGCCCGGAGACCATCATGGCCCCGGCCATGGCGACCATCGCCAGCGCCGTGCTGTGGGTGCGGTCCACGATCACACCGGCGGCGTGGGTGCCGCATAGCCGCCCAGGTTGCCCACCGCGTTGATCCAGGCAATTCCGGCCGCCGCCGCGGTGCCCGCCAGAAGCGCCGCGGGAAACGTGTAGAACTGGACAGAACGCCGGATGTCGCAACCGTCAGAGCGATCAGGCCCACAGCTCCCGGCAAGCCGTGAATGCCGCTCACGGCAAAAGCCACCCCGCCGATCAAAAGGGACAGCGCCACGTGCCAGCGGCGCTCGCCGGTTCTGTCGGAGTGCCGTCCCACCCAGAACATAACGTTGGTGGTCACTGACATGGGGAGCTGGCGAGGAGTAGTTTGGATAAACCGAAGTGTATCAAAAAGAGAGTGGGCTCCGATTATCCCGGCTTCGCGCCCGCCGTGGCGTGGCAGGCGCCGTGCATTGTCCCGGCGCAGGTTCCGCCGCGATCGGAAAGTGGCTGAACAGTTTCGGGTTGCGGTCTTGGTTCGCGTGCCGTTTCCGCACACCCCGTGGCGTCGCGGCCCCACTTCTTCTCCGGAACCTACTGCTATAATGAGGCTTACTTTGACCTTTGCGATGCGTCCTTCGATAACGCGCATGAAGTGTATTCCAATTTTCCTATTTGCCGCGGCAGCCCTGTGCGCGGCCGATTTTACGACCGGACAAGCCGCCCGGCTGGTGATCGGCCAGGAGACCTTCACCAGCCAGGACACCAATTCAAGCGACACCATTCTGGGCGCTCCGAGCGGCCTGGCCTATGCGGCCGACACGTTATTCGTGTCGGATTCAAATTATGTGGGCGCCAGTCCCAGCAATAACCGCGTACTCCTCTTCCAGACCCTCTCCTCCCAGTTGCCGGCGCTCGACACGCAATTGGTTTACAACCGCAAGTGCCCGGTCTGCGTGGGCCAAGCCACGGCGGTCCTGGGCCAGCCCGATTTCAGTACCACCACCGTCAACGAGAACACCACTGCCACCACCCTGCGAACGCCTACCGCGATCGCTTCCGATGGCGTGCACCTGGTGGTGGCCGATACGGACGCCAACCGCGTGCTGATCTGGAACCGCATTCCGGCCAGCAATGATATCCCGGCGGACGTGGCCGTGGGCCAGCCCGACCTGGTGACCGGCACTTCGCTTCCCAATAACCTGCCGCCCACAGCCTCCTCGATGCGCGGCCCGCAGGGCGTCTGGATTCAGAACGGGAAGCTCTACGTGGCCGATACGCAGAACAACCGTATATTGATTTGGAACCACATTCCCACGGCCAACGGGACACCCGCCGACGTAGTCCTGGGCCAGCCCAACTTCACCACCTTCGTCGAGCCGGATCTTACCCAGACAACCACCAGCGCCTCCGCCAACACCATGCTTAACCCCGTGTCGGTGACCTCCGACGGCGTCCGGCTGTTCGTCTCGGATTTGGGCAACAACCGCGTGCTCATCTGGAACAGCATCCCCACCAGCAATGGGGTCGCCGCGGACGTCGAGATCGGCCAGCCCGACATGACCAGCTCGATCCCCGATAATTCCTACAGCGGGACCCCGGCCTCGAGCAGCACCGACACCACCGATAAAGAGACGCCGGTCCTTTGTACCGTCGCCGAGGGCGTGGATGCGGCCAACAATCCGCTCTATCCTTCAGATTGCCTTTCCACCCTGAACTACCCGCGCTACGCGCTCTCGGACGGCACGCGTCTGTTCGTGGCGGATGGCGGCGAAGACCGCGTGCTGATCTTCAACCGGATCCCCACGGCCAACGCGGCCGCGGCCGATTTGGTTATCGGGCAGGTGGGCGGATCGATAAACCAGGCCAGCGATGCCGCCGATTCGCTGCGCACTCCCACGTCGCTTGCCTGGGACGGGGTCAATCTCTACGTCAGCGATACTTATAACCGCCGTGTCACCGTTTACACCCCGGCCGAGACCAGTATCCCCTATGGAGGAATCGTCAATGCCGGCAGCCTCGCGGTTTACGCGACCGACGCCATCACCATCGGGGGCACTATCCAGGCCGGCGACGAGGTCCAGGTCGGCATTCAGCTTAATAACGCCGATATCACGACCTATCAATATAGCTATACCATCCAGAGCACCGACACGCTGAACACGGTGATCGACGGTTTGGTGGCCGCCATCAACGGTTCGAATAAAGGGCTGGGAGATCCCTACGTGATCGCCCTCCCCGATTACGCCGTCGATCAGGTGATCCTGAACGCGAAAATGCCGGGGGCGTTCGGCGACGAGGTCAATGTCGCCCAGAACGTGGTAGCCGCGTCCGTCTCCGTCGCGGCGGAGATTACCGCCAGCGTGAATGCCAGCCTCAGCGGCGGCCAGGACTCCTCCTCGGTCGCCCCCGGCACGATCGTGTCGTTGAAGGCCAGCGCTGGCTACGTGCTGGCATCCCAGACCGCGTCGGCCGATCCGAACGCCAGCCAGTTGCCCACCGAACTGGGAGGCGCCGAGGTCTATTTCAACGGCATCCCCGCGCCCTTGCTTTACGTATCGCCGACCCAGATCAACGCCCAGGTGCCCTGGGAGGTCGGCGATACGACCAGCATCAACGCTTACGTGCGGGCGGTGAACAGCGATGGCAGCATGTTGGTCAGTACCCCGGTGGCCGCCACAATCGTACTCGCCAATCCTGGCATCTTCGCGAATCAGGACGGCACGGCTACACCGCCAGCCATCGCCTTTCACGCTTCCAGCTATGCCAGCGCGATCCTGTCGATAGACGGCACGGTCCACGCCGGCGACACGGGTACGATTACCATCGGTGACAACTCTTATTCGTACACCGTCCAGAGCAGCGACACGCTGGAAAGCGTCCGGGACGCGCTGGTTTCGCAGATGAGCGGAGATCCCCTGGTGACCGTTTCGGCCGCCGGGGTGTTCACGCGCATCATCCTTCAGGCGCGCATCGAGGGCCCGGAAGGCAACGGCATCACGATTACCACGAGCGTCAGCTCGGGCGCCGACCTGGTCTTGACGGCCCTGAATGGAACTACCTGTTGCGCCAATGTGGCGGGGGCGCCCATCAACCTGGTCAATCCAGCGCGGGCTGGCGAAGTGATTTACGTCTACGCGACCGGCCTGGGAGTTCCCGTGCTGACCGACATAACGACACCGTTCATCGTGACCGGAGCGCGGTACCCCGTCGGCGCGCCCACCACGACGCCGCCTGACACGCAGGATACCAGCGTTTCGTCGCTGATCGGAGGCAAGACCGGCGACGTCGTATCGGCGACGCTGGCGCCCGGAATGGTGGGCGTATACCAGGTGATCCTGCACCTCAACGGCGCTCAGCCCGCCGACCCGTATACCCAGTTCTGGATAGCGCAGGGCCCATTCACCAGCAACATCGTCACCCTGCCGGTGGTCACGGATTAGCGGGCGTTTCTGGCGCCGTAGATCCGGCGCACGCGCTCGCGGATGGGCGCCGGAACCAGTTCTTCCCAGGGCTCGCCGCGGGCCAGCCGCTCCCTCACCGTGGTGGCCGAGACCGCGTCGCAAGGGAATGCCAGATCGAGGCGCGCGATGGCATGGCGGAGGTCCGGCGGCGGGTCGTAATCACCGCCGCGCGCGGCCACCAGCAGGTCGAACTCGCCGAGCATTTCCGCAAAAGCGCCGGAACGTCCGTAATCCCAGTTCACGATGCGCTCGGCGGCATCGCGCCCGCACAGAAACGTGAGCTTCACTTCCGGCCCGTAAGCCGCCCGGCATTCCCGGGCGATCTCGATGAACAGGCCGCCCTCGGCCGCGGCAATCGAGAAGGCCGCGCCGGAGGCCGCCTGGCAGAGCATTTCGACCCGCTCCTCGAAGCTGGCGCCCGAATAAGGCTTGTGGGGAAACGCGCGCGGCAGAACGAACAGCACCTCATCGACCCGCGATAACGCCGCCTGGGCCAGCGCGAGGTGCGCCACGGTGACCGGATTGAAGGTACCGGGGATGATCCCCAGGCGGCCGGGGGGATTTGGCGCGCTCCGAAAGAACTCCATAGAGTCAGTTTGCGCCATCGGACAATCGGCTCCTCAATAGGCGAAATCACCCACCGGGTCGGGGAAATGGCGCAGGCAGGAAGGACGCGGAAACACGAAGGGCGCGGCAACCAGACCGCGCCCTTTAAGTATCGAGCCGCCCGGATCAGGCGGCGTTGGCCAGCAGTTCGTCGATCGTCTCGCTGGAATCCACTTCGAATTCGTGGCGGTCGGCGGCCTCCTGGCAGCGAATGCAGTACTTGGTCCAGGGCACCGCATCCAGGCGTTTGGGTTTGATCTCTTCCTCGCAGTGCATGCAAATGCCGTAACTGCCGTCCGCAATGCGGGCGAGCGCGCCCTTCACATTGCGCAGCATGTTGGACTCACGGTCAAGGTTGCGAATGGCTAACTCGCGCTCCCCGGCGAGTTGTACCTCGTCGAGGGCATCCGGGGTTTTCTCGATAGCGATGTCTTCCCGGTTCCGAAGCCCCTGGGCTGCTTCGGCCCGCTTGGCTTCGAGCATCGCTTTATATTTGTTGAGTTCGGTCTGATTCATGGCTCCCATCTCCTTCGTGCGCCGTCTATTTTCTTGAATCTGTTTTCTTTAGCTCCCTCCGGACCTTATAGACGGAAATTCATCTCAAAAGTTACCTCGTTCAGAACCCCCCTTACGGGCTACTTCCTGTCGTGCGCTACACCCAGCGACGACCGACGCCGTCGCTCATGTGCAATTCGCCTGCCAAACCTGGGAAAGCCCTTCAATTGGCCCATCTGCCGCGCAGCCGGGTGCAAATTCCACCCTCTTATCGGCCAAATGCTACCATCTCTAATTTGATCCCTCCAAGAAAAATCGTACCTAGGAATACCCCGGCCCGCCCCGCCGCCGCGCTCGGCGCCCTGGCCGCATGTATCTTTTTCTTCGCCGCCGGCTGCGCCTTCTTACCGCACCTGGGTCTGCAGAACGACGAGGCCCTTTTTGCCCTTGCCATATACGAGCCGCGCGCCTGTCTCTACACCGTGGTCATCGGCCATTCCAAATTCCCCCTCATGCTCATGAGCTACCTGGGAACTTTGAAAGCCTGGCTTTACCGGCCGGTTTTTCGCGCTCTTGGAACCGGGATGGCGGCGTTACGTGTCCCCGTGCTGCTGGCCGCCGTGGCCAGTCTGTGGCTCTTCTTCCTGCTGCTGCGCAGGATCTCCGGGGAGCGCGCCGCTGTTATTGGATGCGCTTTGCTGGCCGCGGATTCAACGTACCTGCTCACGGCCACTTTCGACTGGGGGCCGGTGGCCTTGCAGCACGTGCTGCTCATCGGAGGTCTGTTTCTGGTCGTCCGGTTTCATCAGACCCGCGGCTGGCGGGCCCTGGCGGGCGGCTTCTTTCTGTTCGGCCTGGCTATGTGGGACAAGTCGCTGGCTGTCTGGATGCTGTCCGGCTTCGCGGTAGGCGGAATTCTGACTGTGCCGCGACGAATTTTTGACGCTATCACTCTTCCGCGCATCGCCGTGTGCCTGTTGGCCTTTACGCTGGGCGCCTTGCCGCTCCTTATCTACAACGTCAATAATGAGTACGGCACTTTCCATAATTTCACCTACGACCCGCATAGTATCGGCGGAAAAGGCATTATGTTGGTCGAAACGCTGCGCGGCCCTGGACTTTTCGACTGGCTGGTAAACGAGGACTGGGAAACCCCGCGCCCCCATACGCCGCAAGGCGCGCTGCCCAAAATCTCTGCCCGCATTTCGGCACTGGCCGGGCATCCTCGGCACAACCTGATGCTGTACGCCTTTCTTCTGGCTCTGCTCCTGACGCCCCTGGCCACCGGCCCCGGCCGCCGCGCTATCCTATTCGCCCTCATCGCCATGGCGGTGGCGTGGATCCAGATGGCCATCAACGCCAATACCGGAGGCAGCGTACACCACACCATCCTCTTATGGCCCCTGCCCTACATAGTGATCGCCATCGCCTTCGCGGATGCCTCGCGGCGGCTGGGCCGTGTCGGGATTCCGGTAGTAGCCGCCATGGTGGCTGTCCTGTTCGTCTCCGGGGCGCTGGTGACCAATGAATACTACTTCCTGGAGTTGCGCAACGGCGGATCGATCAACTGGACGGACGCCATCTTCAGCCTCTCCGCCTACCTCAAAGGCGTGCCCGCCAAAACGATGTACGTCACGGATTGGGGAATTCTGGACAGCCTGCGGCTCCTCAACCGCGGAAAGCTGCCCCTGCGGCAGGGGGCCGACCAGGTGGCCAAGCCCGAACTGAACGCGGAGGACCGCAAGATTGCGGAGGAAATCGTTTCCGAACCGGGCGCGGTCTTTCTGGCCCACACTGAAAAAACCGAGTTCTTTCACAACAACCAGAAGCTCATCCGGTTCGCCGCCGGCGAAGGCTACCGGCCCGAGACCATGGCCATCATCCCCGACAGCTTCGGCCGCCCGGTCTTCGAGGTGTACCATTTCGTGGCCGGCCCGCGCTGAAGGGGGCCGGGCGCGTTCAGCGCACCTGGAAGACGCCGAAAGCCAGTCCCAGTTCGCGCGCGTCGCCGGGCGGGACGAACGTGCGGCTTACCTCTACCCCAACTTGCATCTCCGGCCGGCCCACCACGGCGGCTGGCAGGTCGAACGCCAGCTCGAACGCGGTCTCGCCGGGATGTATGGAGGCGGGGGGAAGAGCCACGCCATCGATCGTCACCGCCACGGTGAGCGGGCCGCCGCGCAGTGGTCCGGCGGGACACTGGCCGCGCAGGTAAAGCTTCAATCCCGCGGCAGGGGGCGCGCCCAGGCGCAAGGTGGCGCGCCGGGGCATCCAGCGATGATCTGTTTCGGCCGCATACCATTCGGGCCCCATCAGATAGTCCGCCAGAGGGCTGCCGGCATCCACCCGCAGCGGCAGCTTCCGCTCGAGCGGTCTCTGGGCGTAAAGCGAAGTAATGTTGCGCAGGCGGGCTCCGCGGACATCGTAGACCACTATTTCATCGCGCTCCAGAGCCTTAGCCGTAACGTCCGGCGCCAGGATGTAATCGCCGATATCCCCCAGATCGGGGTGCGCAGTGATGGTCTGTTCGCTGCCCGGGGCCAGATAGACATGGTCGACGCCGACCAGCCGGAAAGGCCGGTCCAGAATGCCATTCCAGAACAGGTCGGTATCCACGCCTTCCAGCACGATGGCCTTATCGGGATGCAATTCGTGGGCTCGCGCCACGCCTTCCACCAGGTTGCGGACGCGGTCGGCAATCCGATGATTCCATTGCGAATCGGCCAGCACCTGCGGAACCGCCATAAACGCGTAAACCAGGACCAGCGCCACGGCCGCCACGCGGGCCGCCCCACCGGACTTCCAGGACTCCACCAGCCCCCACCCCGCCAGCCAGCAGATGCCGATCAGCGGCAAGTAGACGTAATATTCGGTCAGATGGTCGCGGAGCGGCAGCACCGGCAGGAGAGTAGCACCATACCAAAGCGGGCCGAACAGCGCCGCCGGCGCTCGTCCGCCAAGGAGTTTGCGGCCCAGAAAGAGCGCCAGCCCGGCGGATAGCAGGGCCACGGCCGCCGGCACCACCCAGCGAGGCAAAACGACGGGCGTCCACAGGAAGACGGGACCCACGGACCAGGTCCAATACGTCAAGGCGGTCCGCAACATGGAGCCGGTGAAGTGCATGGCATAGTCGCCGGTACGGGCGAACGGCGCCACGGCATGGTGCAGCGCGACATAGCCGACCGAGGGAATGAACAGCGGCAGGGTGCCTCGGAAATATTTGCGGGCGCAGAGCCAGGTGTAGCCGGCTGCCAGCACAGGGTAGACCACGTTCAGCTCGAGCGCGCCGAAGCCGAGGAGAAATGCCGCCCACTGCGCCACCAAGAAGCGGCGGCGGCCGGTTTCGGTATATCGCACCAGGAAGCGGAGCGCGAAAAGCAGAAAGAAGGCGCACAGCACCTGGTTATAAACGCAGGTCCAGCCCAGCGGTTCGACCACCGAGCCGTGGACGATCCACAACACCGCCGCCCAGAATCCCGCCGCGCGGCTTCCCGAAAGGCGCTCGCCCAGTCCCATCACCAGCCACAAATTGACGAACTGGGTGGCGAACACCACCACGCGGAAGGGGAGCGCATCCAGGCCGAACAGGCCGAATCCCGCCAGGAAAAAAGCGCGCTCGCTCCACGGGCGTATGGTTCCCTGGGCCATGGGGGAGAGCAGCGCGCGCAGCAGATCGTGAAAATCCCGGATGCGCAGCGCTAGTCCGAGCCAGGCGAAATCGTCGGCGCGAAACCAGGCGGTGAAGCTCTGCCAGTGCACCAGCAGGCACAATGCCGCCAGGGCCACCGGCCCGAGATACGCAGCCTTCCGGTCGAGAAGGCGCATCCCGGGGGCCTGGGTCATTTCGATTCGAGGCCGATGGCCAGGACCACGATGCCCAATTCGCGCGAATCGGCATCGCTGGGCGGCATGGCCTTATCCAGCTCGAAATCCACGCGCACCGGGTCGCCCGCCAGCAGATTCGCGGGCACCTCGCGCTGGAAGATGTAATCGCCCGCCTTGCTGTAGGTTTCCGGCGGCAGCGGGCTCTTGGCCAGCGCGGCCGTCAGCGTGACGCTCTTTTCCTTATCGATGACCACGGGGGGAACGGTCAGCTTCACCCGCAACAGGGCGCCCTTCTGGGCCGCGCCGGCGGGCGGCCTCAGCACCACCGAAAAGCGCCGCGCGCTCCACCGCCATGCGCCGTTTTCCACGCTGTACAGGCCGCTCACGATCTGCGCGGCCATGCGCGGGTCGCCCAGGTGGATGGTGGACGCCAGCCCGGGCGCCTCTTCCACTGTCGCTTGCGCGCGGACCTTTCTGCGTTTGCAGCCCAGCGGAGCAACCAGCAGAATCACGGAAAGCGCGCAGGCAAGCCAGCCTGTCGCGCGGAACAGCTTGTGCATCAGTCTCCGACTCTCTCGACTTGAACCAGACAACTGTAGAACGTAGGGCCGCCGCCCGCGTCCGTAAGTCTTTCGGATGTCACCGCGTTGACATTGCGCCTGCCGGGTGCGCGTTTCGCCCAGCGGGACGACGGCGCGCATACGACTCCGGGCGGCACGCTCTCATCCACCGCTGCCACCGCCATAAACGCGCCGCGGCCGTTGTAGACCCGCACCGGGTCCGCGGCGCGGATGGTGCGCGGGGCGGCGTCGGCGGGGTTCAGATGCAGCACGCCAGTCTGCCGGTCGACGGCGTCGCGGCGCCCGAAGGTGGAATTCATGCTGTCATCGTTCTTGGGCGAGATCAGTTCGAGCGGATAGGTCCGCCGCAGCTCCGCATCGCCGTGGCGCGATTCCACGGGCGGCCGGTAGTCCAGCGTTTCGGCGTGGAAATGGCACTTGCCGTCCGCGGTGCCGAAGCCCCCTCCGGCGAATGGCAGAAACGGCTGGGGGAGATTCAGGCGCACGAAGCGCTCGCGCTCCAGCCGCTCGAGTGTGATGCCCTCGAGGAAAGGGTGCCCGGAATCGAGCAGCGTGCGGATCATGGCGTCTTCGGTATCGCCGAAACACGCGTCATCGAAGCCCATGCGGCCGGCCAGCAGGCGGAAGATCTCGACGTTTGACTTGGCCTCGCCGGGCGCGGGAAGCGCGGGCCGCGCGAACTGGAGGTAATAGTGGCCATAAGCCAGGTACAGATCGGTGTGCTCCAGGAAGGTGGTGACCGGCAGGAGAATATCCGCGTAGTCCGCGGTATCGTTGCGGAACTGCTCGAGCACCACGGTGAAAAGCTCTTCGCGCGCGAGTCCCTTGAGCACGGCATTCTGGTTGGGGGCCACGGCCGCCGGATTGGAGTTGTAGACCACCAGCCCCATCACGGGAGGCCCGGTCAGAGTGGTGAGCGCGCTGCCCAATTCGGACATGTTCACCAGGCGCGCTTCGCGGCCCAGGGCCTTGTGTTGGAGGTCCGCGCGCTCCAGGCCGGAGCGGTTCAAGTGGAAGGCCTGCGAGGTGGTAAGCTGCAGCCCGCCCCCGGGATGCCGCCACGCCCCGGTCAGCGCGGGCAGCAGCGCGATCGTGCGCACGGCCATGGCGCCCCGCTCGCTGCGCTGCACGCCGTAATTAAGGCGGATCACGGCCGGCTGGGTAGCGGCATATTCGCGGGCCAGTTGGACGATCTCGTCCGCGGGAATGCCGGTCATCTCGGCGGCGCGCTGCGGGGGCCATTCGAGCACGCGGTAGCGCAGCCCCTCGAAGCCCTCGGTGTGGCGCTCGACGTAATCGGCGTCGTACAATCGCTCGCCTACGATCACGTGCATCATTCCCAGCGCCAGGGCCGTATCGCTGCCGGGATTAATGAAGAAGTGCTTGTCGGAGGCTGCGCTCGTGCGGTTGCGGCGCGGATCGATGGTATAGAACCGGGCGCCCTGGCGCCGCGCTTCCATGATGAACGGCCAGAGGTGCACGTTGGTGCCGAGGACATTGGCGCCCCAGGCGATAATGAGCCGCGCGTCGCGGAACTGCTCGGGTTCGGTTCCGTATCGCACGCCCAGCGCCTCGGTCAGGCCGGCGAATCCGGCTGCCGAGCAGATGGTGCGGTCGAGCCGCGAGGCGCCCAGCCGGTGAAAGAAGCGCCGATCCATGCCGTTTCCGTTCAGGAAGCCCATGGTGCCGCCATAGCTATAGGGCAGCACGGCCTCCGGGCCGAACTCCTCGCGGATGGCGCGCAGCCGGCCGGCAATGGTGTCCAGCGCTTCATCCCAGGAAATCCGTTCGAAGCGTCCTTCGCCCTTGGCGCCCACGCGCCGTCTGGGAAACAGCAAGCGGGCGGGGGCGTATTCATGTTCCAGGTACTGGGCCACTTTCCCGCACAGAAAACCGCGCGTCACCGGATGGGAGGGATCGCCGCGCAGCTTCGATCCGCGGCCGTTCTCCACCTGGAGGGTCAAGGCGCAGCAATCCGGGCAGTCCAAAGCGCAGACCGAGTATCTGGTTTCGGCCATTTGACCAAATTATACCGTGGCGGCGCTGGGCGGCTCTCGATTCAGGGCCGGTGGAGGCGAAGAGGGAAGGGAAGCACCTTCAGCCCCCTGGAAGCGCTTGATCGGCGCGGCTTCCCATGGTATTGTCTAAACAGACGTGGATTGATTTACGGCTCTCGAAGCCGGGCTAATTGCAACCACGAAAAAAAGTGCTAAAGGTGAGTCGGTCTGTTCAAAAACTTTGGACCCTGGCGCCTTTGGGCTCCAGGGTTTTTGTTTTTGAGGGCCCTCCCGCCGGATGCTGGAGGATGAAGTGGGCGTCTGGTCTGAATCTGCTGCTGTGAACCCGCCGCTTTCCGGGCGAGAAGGGGTTCTGGTTTCCGTAACCATCGACGTGGAAGCGCGCGACCTGGAATCGCTGCTCGAAGCGCTGGCTAACGTCGATTTTCCCATTAACCCGCAAATCTATCACGATGCCGCCGTCCGGCATTTCTACCCCGATGGCCGCCGGTACGATCGTCCGGTGACGCTGGTCGAATTTCCGGCCTACGCCGGACGGATCGGAGAAGTCCGCCGCGCGCTCGAATCCCGCGGCTTCCCCGGCGATTCGATCCACGTCTGGGAGATGCTGGATGCCATTCATTCCGAAGTGTTTCCTGAAAACGCGCCGCCGGGAGCGGATTACCGGTCGCGCTGCTTCCTGAAACACCGCGCCGCGGCTTTCCAGTGATTGTGTGGTGACCCGGCACCTGCCCCTGTACGGGCCCACCGATTTGGTTCATAATACGGGACAAGCAATCCGTAGCGCGGGAACAGTGGCACGGCGGATGCTCGACCCTCGATGATGGTTCCGAACACGGTGCGACATGGTCGGGTCATGCGGCTGGGATTGGCCTTGTTAGGCCTTGGATCCCTGGGGCGGGTTTGCGGACAGGAGTTGCTGTCCGCCGGCGGGTCCGTGCGGATGTTTGCCACCGACAGCGCCATTTTGGATAGCCGCGAGGTTCGCAGCGACCTGCCTTGCAGCGTGCTGCCGGCCAAGCCTCTGCTGGGCTTCGACCTTAAATTCCACGGCGGCTACGACGTGAGCATTCCCTTGAAGGAACTAGCTGGGCTGGAGAACGAACTCGTCATGATCTTCCGGGTAACTCCCGAGGGGAGCGACCCTACCGAGTTCGTACAGCGCGTGAGCGTGCCGGAAATCGATGAAAATACCAAGGGCGAAGCGGTGCTGAAGGGAAATTTCGATCTGGGGGAAGGCAAGTACCACGTGGACTGGCTGATGCGCGACCGTTTCGAACGCATCTGCTCCTCTTTCTGGGACACGGAGGCGAGCCTGCCCGCCAAAGACCGCCAGATGACGCTCGATATCGCCGCCGGCACGGTGCTCCCCAGCGATGACGAGTTGTTCAAACAGGAAGCTCCGGTGGAGCGCGAGGGGCCCTTAAACGTCAAGGTGATCGTGAACTTCGCCCCGCAGGACTCCACCTCGGCTACCCTGCAGTCGCCGGACACCGACGGGTTGTGCTCGATCCTGCGCAACATCGCCCGCGAGCGGCGCATCGGGAAATTCACGCTGGTTGCCTTCAACATCGAGGAGCAGCGTGTAATTTACCGCCAGGACGACGCTTCGCAGATCGACTTTCCGGCGCTCGGCGAGGCGCTGAAATCGCTCAACCTGGGCACCGTGGATCTCAATCGGCTGAACCAGAAAAATGGCGATGCCGCATTTCTGGCCAGTCTGATCTCCCGCGAGATCGTAGATGAAAAGGAGAAGCTGGATGCCGTTATCTTCGCCGGACCGAAAGTGACGGTGGATAGCGGGCCGATGCTGGACGTCCTGAAGCCCCTCGCGGATGTGAAGGTGCCGGTGTTTTACATGAATTACGACGTGAATCCGCTGGTAAATCCCTGGCGGGATGCCATCGGAACCGCCGTGCACTTCCTGAAGGGCTCCGAATTCACAATCTCGCGCCCGCGCGATCTTTTCTTCGCCTGGAGCGAAATCATTGACCGTATTGTAAAATCGAAGTTTGGGAGGACGGCGACGATAGCTGCGTCCTCGCAATAGCCATGCGCGTGCTTCCCATCGCGATGCTGCTGGTTTCCGCGGCGATTTCCGGCGGCGCGCAACAGAAGTTCGGCGTCACGGAGAACCTGGCGCCCTACATCCCCACACCGGAAATCCTGGTTCAAAGAATGCTCGAAGCGGGACGCGTCAAGGCGGGGGATGTGGTGTACGATCTGGGCAGCGGCGATGGCCGCATTGTGATCATGGCGGCTCAGAAGTTCAATGCCCGCAGCGTGGGGATCGAGATCCGCGCGGACCTGTGCCGCAAAGCCCGAGAGCGCATCAAGACGCTGGGGCTGGAAGACCGCGTGCGCATCGTCCAGGACAGCGCCCTGCGCGTGGATCTGAGCCCGGCCACGGTGGTGACCATGTACCTGCTCACCGCCTCCAACGAGCGGGTGCGCCCCAGCCTGGAGAAATACCTGAAACCGGGCGCCCGCGTGGTTTCCAACGACTATCCCATCCGCGGCTGGAAACCCGCCGAGATGCTCGTGGTGCGCACCGGCACGGCCGAGCATCACATCTTCGTCTACGAGATCGGCCGTACTCATTAGAGCACCAGATACCCGGTTTTTGCACAATTCTCCGCCCCAACGCGTGATGCTCATACGCCTTTCACGGCTAATATAGATCGCGTGACGGCGCAACTCACTGTCGGTCTGATCGCCGGTGACCTGCGAGCGCGCGCCGAGTGCAGTCTTAGCTGCCTGTTGAATCAGACCGCTCTCGACCGGATGGAGATTGTGGTGGTGGACATTGGGCACCGCGAGGGTGCGTTTGCCGGGGCCGCTCACCCGCGCGTCCGCTATATCCGGCGGCCCGATTTTCGGCACTACTGCGAAGCGCAGGCCGAAGTGGTCCGGCAGGCCCGCACACCTCTGGTGGCTTTCGTAGAGGATCACTGCTACGCCACGCCGGGCTGGGCGCAAGCGGTTCTCGAGACCTTCGAGAACCCTCGCGTGGCGGCCGTCAACTACACCTTCACCCCCGCGGGGAATACCGGGTACCTGGGGCGTTCGATTCTGATGGCCGAGTACGGGAATTGGATGTTCCCACATCCGGGCGGGCGGGTGGGGATTTGCTCGTCCACGAACCTGGCTTACCGAAGGAAGGTCCTGCTCGAAGAGATCCGCGGGCGTGAATCGCTGTTCGAAGCCGAGTTCCTGGTGCAGCGGGCCATCGCCCGCCGGGGCATGGAGATCCACCTCGCACCCCGTGCCACGCTGGCGCACGAATCCTGGAGCACCCTCCGGGACGCCTGCGCGGCCAACGGCGCGAACAAGCGCGTCCTGGGGTCGCGGCGGAGCGAACTGGGGGGCTGGGGCCCGTTCCGGCGTGCCGTTTGGGCCGCCGCCATGGGCTTGGCGCCCGGCTTGTTCCTGGCACGGTTGGCATGGTCGCTGCGCCGGCGGCCGGCTCTGTGGGTTACTTATCTGACGGGCCTGCCGGTCATGACGGCCATCTACTGCGCGTGCGCGTGGCACGAGGCCAAGGGCTATTTGTGGGGCGCGGGCCAGAGCCGCGAGGAACTGGCTGCCCGGGAACTCGCGGTGTCGCGCAATGTTTAAGTCCGTTCCACTTCCGGCATCCGCCGCTCACCTTCCAACAAACCCGCTAATATCCGTGATTCTGCCTGGCTGGAATTCGCATGCTACGGTGGCCGCCTGCCTGGAGTCGCTGCGGTGCCAGACCTTCCGCGATTTCGAAACGATTTTAGTGGATTCCTCGCCGGGCCTCGAGACCGACGCGATCTGCCGCGAGCGTTTTCCCGAGATCCGCTATCATCACCACCCCACGCGTCTTTCGGCGCATGGCGCGCGGAATCTTGGCGTGAAGCTGGCGCGAGGCGGGATCCTCGTCTTTAGCGACCCGGATTGCCGCATGTCGCCGGTCTGGCTGGAGCGTCTCGAGAAGGCGTTCCGTAGCGGGCATCGCGCCGCGGGAGGCTCGGTCGGCTACCTTGAAGACGGCTGGTTCCCCGGCGGCGTTCACATCGCCAAGTATGCCTGGTGGCTTCCCGGAGGACACGCCGGACCCCGCCCGGATCTGCCTTCCGCAAACGTGGCTTATGCCCACGACCTGTTCGACGAAATCGGGCCATTTCCGGAGCAGTGGTGCGGCGACACGCTGCTCGCCCGGCGTGCGGCAGCGGCCGGAGTCGCACCGTGGTTCGATCCGGCAGCCGAGATACTTCACGATCACAGGGCGACCTGGGGGCAGTTCCTTCGGGAGCGCTTCGAGCGGGGCTGCGATTACGGACTGGTGCGCCCTCGCCTGGAAGGCTGGAGCCGCGCGCGCTTGCTGGCCTATGCGCTCGCGGCGCCCCTGATCGCGGGCTGGATGACGTTGCGGGCCCTCCGTTATGCCGCGTTGGCGGGTCACCTGGGGAACCTGCTGTGGTGCCTTCCGGTGGTGGCGGCGGGTTATGCCGGGCGCCAGGCCGGGGAAGCCGCGGCACACTGGAGGCTGGCATGGCGGCGCTGCTGATCGCGCTGCTGTGCTTGTTTCTGGCCCAACGCATAGCCCTGGCGCTCGCGTGCCTGCTGCCGCCGCCCGCGCGTCCCGCGGCGGATGGACTTCCAGGCGTCCAGGTTCTGGTGGCCGCCCGCGATGAACAGCGGCGCTTGCCGCGCCTGCTCGCGGCGCTGGAGCGGCTGGATTACGAGCCGGCCAAGTTGGCCTTCGTGCTGGTCAGCGATGGATCGCGCGACGGCACCGCGGAGCTGATGGAGGAATGGTGCGCGGGCCGGCCCCGCGCCTTGACTGTGCGGCTTCGGGAGACGGCCGGGAAATCGGCAGCGTTGCAAATCGCCTGGACGCGGGCGCCCGGAGAAGAGATCACGGTGGTCTACGATGCGGACGTCCAACCCGCGCCCGGCTCGCTGCGCGCGTTGGCCGGCGAATTCGCGGACCCGAGGATCGGAGCCGCCGGAGGACCGGTGTGGCCTTCCAATCCCGAGTGCAGCATGGTTTCACGTTACGCGGCCCTGGAGTTGTGGTCATTCCATGGCGTAAGCCAAAGGGGGCGGCATCGCCTGGGGCTTCAGCCTTTTGCCATCGGCGCCAACTGCGCGTTTCGCAGCGCGGCCCTGGCGGCCATCGGCGGATTCCCGCGGTCCGCAGTGAGCGAGGATGTCGAAACCTCTTTCGCCGTCATCCGGCAGGGATGGCGGACCAGTTTCCGCCCCGAAGCCGTGGTTGTCACGGAGGTGCCCGTAACGCTGCGGCAATTCTGGCGGCAGCGGCAACGCTGGACGCGCGGGCTGCATCTGGCGGCGCGGGGCGCCCCCGGCCTGGCGGGACTGCTGGTGGTAGCCGGCTATACCGACCGGTTAGTTCTGCTGGCGCTGGCCGTGGCCGCGTGCCTGGGAGCCGTTTCATGGTGGTGGCCGGCGCTGTACTTCGCCGGACCCGCCGCGACCGTCGGCATCACACTGGCACAGAATCACCCCGGCCGCCGGCTCGCCTTCCTGCTGCGCTGCCTGCCTATGTTCGCGGCCGACCTGGCTGTGACCGTGTGGGCGACCCTGCTCACGCCCATCCACCGCACGCCGTAACGGGATCCGCTACTTCGATTTCTGGGCGTTTTCCACGATGCTGCGGGCCATGTAATTCTCGACCTTCGATTCATTGCGCGCCACTTCGTAGTAGGCGCCCCGGAGGAGCTGGTCCTTGCGGTTCAAGAGGGTTTCGCGGATATCCTGCTGGACCCGCGGGTCGTTCAGTTCGCGCTGCCCGGCCGGCTCCTTGGAGATCACCTGCAGGATGCGGTAACCCTCCTGGGTGTGGATAATCGGCGAAAACGCGCCCGGCTGCAAACCCATCACCATCTTGCGCAGCTCGGGATTGGCCTTCTCCAGAGCCGATTCCGGAATGTACCCCATGTCGCCTCCGTTGGGCGCGGTGTTGGGGTCCTCAGAGTAGTTCTGGGCCAGGTCGGCGAACTTCTCGCCGGTTTTGAGCCGGACCTCGATCTCTTGGATCTTGCGCTTGGCTTCGGCTTCGTTCTGGGCTTTGCTGTTCTTCAGATTGCGCACGTTGGGATCGGCCACGGGCGTGACCATGATCTGGGACAGGTGCACCTGGGGCTCGGCCAGGTTATAACTGGCCTTATTGGCATTATAGAAATTGGTAACGTCGATATCGGAGATGCTGATGTGCGAGGTGATCTCGCGATTCACGAGCTTGTCCACGGTGAGCTGGCGCCGGATCTGGGATCGCAGGTCGTCGATGGTCATCTTCCGATCGGCCAGAGTCTTTTCGAACTCCTCTTTGGTATAGGGCGCCTTCATCTTGTTCAGCTCGGCGTCCACATCGGCGTCCACGGCTGTAAGCCCCAGCTTCTCGGCCCGCTGCAGCATGATTTCATTGGTGATCAGGCTGCCCAGAACCTCCAGTTTCTGGGATTGGATCTGGTCCTCGTTGGCGCCCTCGGCCTGTTGTTGGGGCTGCGATTTGTAAATCTTCTCGAGCTCGGCGTAGGTGATGGCGTGGCCGTTGACCGCCGCGGCCACTCCGGCGGGCGGCGTGCTCCGGCACGAGAGTTGGAGGAGCGCGGCGAGCACCGCGATCAAAAGAACAAAAAATGGCTTCATTGGCGGAAACTCCATTGTACCCTTTGGCCCGGCCGGGCCTGCCATTGTCCCAAGGCCGCGTCGGGCGATATGCTCGATGAGGGATATCCCGGCGAAGGAGGCACGATGAAACGAAGCTTGCGGGAGATCGCGCACGCGCGCAGCGGAGATAAGGGCGACGCGGTCAATATCGGGTTGATCGCTCTCGATCCGGCTTCCTACCCTCTGCTCGCCGGCCAGGTGACCGCCGAGCGGGTGAAACGGCATTTCGGCGAGCTTTGCCGCGGAAAGGTGGAGCGCTTCGAACTACCCAACCTGGGAGCTTTGAACTTCATTCTGCACGAGGCCCTCGATGGCGGCGGCACCGTCTCCCTGCGAACGGATGCCCAGGGCAAGACCTTCGGCGCCGCCCTGCTCGGCATGGAGATCGACGTGCCGTGAGCCGCTGTCAGGACTGAAACATCGAAATACCCGCGATCCCGGCCGCGCCGGCCGCCATGCATTCGGGCGCGTTGCGCTCCGTGATGCCGCCCAAAGCCAGCACCGGGATGGCGACTGCCCGCACGGCTTCGCGCAGGCGCTCGATGCCTAGCGGCTGGCCATACGCAGCCTTTGACGGGGTGAAGAAGACCGGGCCGAAGACGGCGAAATCGGCGCCCCGCTCCTGGGCCTCGCGCAGATCGTTCACCGAGTGCGCCGATACGCCGATCAGGAATCCGGCGGGCGTAATGGCGCGCAGAGTCCCGGGAGCGATTGAGCCGGAGGGTAGGTGCACGCCATGGGCGCCCGCAGCCAGCGCGATATCGGCGCGCGAGTTCACCAGGATGCGGGTCCCGTTGGGGTTCGGCAGGGCTACGATGTGCCGCACCAGCTCGCACAACTCACGAGCCGGAAGATCTTTCTCGCGCACCTGAATGCGCTCGATGCCCCGCTCGAGCGCGCGGCGTACCGCTTCGAGAAGCGCTTCCGTGCCGCCCGCCGCCCGCCGGTCCGTGATGTAATAGCGCAGCATCAGAGCGGCTGGTAGTACCGTTCGCCGGCGCAGGCGCGGCACAGCAGGCGCCCGGCGCGCTCGACGATGCGGCCGAAATTCACCGTCTCGCCGCACTCCGCGCACACCATGCGCGGAGCCTTGGAGCCGGGCAGATCCCGCGGATCCAGGGCCACCCGCACCCACGCGAAATCGAACAGTTCCCCATCGGGCAGTTCGCGGTAAGCCAGCACCTGCTGGCGGCCGGCTCTCTCGATCGACGGGTAAAGCTCCCGGGACCGCGCGCGGGCGCTCTCGCGCGCCGCCACCCGCACGGCGCGGTTCTCGCCTAGGTCGCAGAAGGTGGCCGCGAGCTTCCCGAAATCGCGGAACTTGAGAGCCCGCTTTCCGAGCCGGCATCCGGTCACGAGCGAAATGGCGTCGGTGGCGCAGCGGTCGATCTCGACGAACGTAATCAGCCGCTTGCGATCCGCGCCAGTGGGGTCCTCGAGGCCCAGAAGCCGGACGCCATAAAGGGCCAGGCGGATTCCCAGAACCTGCCCCGCGCACAGGTGCCCGTGGGCGGTCGCGGCCAGCGCCTCGTATTCGGCGAGGGTTCGGAGCGGCATGGTCAATTATAGCGGCCGGAAACGCGCGCTGAAGTGCCGCAGAAAGAGCGGCTCCTCCACGATCTCCATGCCGCGGATATCCTGCTTCCGCGCGTTCACCTCGAGAATGGCCTCCACCACGTAATCGATGTGGCTCTGCGTGTAGACGCGCCGCGGGATGGCCAGGCGCAGCAGCTCGTGGCGCGCGGCCGCCCCGAACATCACCGAGCCGATCTCCACCGAGCGTATGCCGGCCCCCCGGTACAGTTCCACGGCCAGCGCCTGCCCGGGAAACTGGGCGGGCGAAATGTGCGGCAGCATGCGCGCAGCGTCGATGTAGATGGCGTGCCCGCCGGGCGGTTCGACGATGGGCACCCCGCGATCGGCGATATGCCGCCCCAGGTAGCCGGTCGAGATGATGCGGTAGCGCAGGTAATCCTCGTCGAGCGCCTCTTCCAGGCCCGTGGCGATGGCGTCCAGGTCGCGGCCGGCCAGGCCGCCATACGTGGGGAAGCCTTCGGTCAGAATGAGCAGGTTGGTCTCCTGCTGGGCCAGGCGGTCGTCGTTGGTCGAAAGGAAGCCGCCGATGTTGGCGAAGGCGTCCTTCTTGGCCGAGAAGGTGCAGCCATCGGCCAGCGAAAACATCTTCTGGGCGATGCGCTTGGGCGACCAGCCGGCGTATCCCGGCTCCCGCTCGTGGATGAACCAGGCGTTCTCCGCGAAGCGGCAGGCATCCAGATAGAGCGGGATCCCGTGGCGCGCCGCAACGCCCTTGACCGCCTCGATATTGGCCATGGAAACAGGCTGGCCGCCGCCGGAATTGTTAGTCACCGTGAGCATCGCGAGCGGAATGCGGCTGGCGCCCTCGGCCGCGATCAGCGCCTCGAAGGCGGCCACGTCCATATTGCCCTTGAAATCGAGGCGCGCCTGGGTATCGGCGGCCTCGGAAATCGGCAGATCCACGGCGCGCGCCCCCATGAATTCGATATTGGCGCGGGTGGTATCGAAATGCGTATTCGAAGGGACCACGTCGCCGGCCTGGCACATCACCGTGAACAGGATACGCTCGGCCGCCCGCCCCTGGTGGGTGGGGATCATGTGGCGGAAGCCGGTGAGATCGTCGGCCGCGCGCTTGAGGCGGAAGAAACTCTCGCTCCCGGCGTACGATTCGTCGCCGCGCATCAAGGCCGCCCACTGTTCGGTGGACATGGCGCTGGTTCCGGAGTCGGTCAGCAGGTCGATGAGGATGTTGCGCGCCGCGATGCGGAACAGGTTATAACCGGCCTCTTCCAGGTAGCGCTCGCGCTCCTCGCGGGAGGTCTGATGCAGCGGCTCGACGCTCTTGATGCGGAAGGGCTCGATGATGGTGTGCACGTAGGCGATTATAGGGCAGATTGGCGAGTTAGAACTCACCGCGGAGACGCGGAGGCGCGGAGATTAGGCGGAGGAAGAGCTTTGAGAATGGTCCTGGCTGGAGCTTCGATTATGCGCTCGTCCCGCGCTTCGCGCGCAAAGGAGGCGGAGGTCCGTGGTCGGGCCGGGGCCCGGCGCTTGATAGGAATCATGGTCAGAATTCTCTCCGCGTAATCTCCGCGCCTCCGCGTCTCCGCGGTGAGTAAAGATCCCGCCCCAGCCCTCAGTGCCGCGTCTGGTGGCCGGCCGCCTCCCAGCGGCCTATCAGCAGATCCAGCAGGCTCGACCACGTCCCTTCCGGGCGCTCCAGCTTCTGGAAAAGCTCAACGTACTCGGGCTTCTTTAAACCCATCCCGGCGAATGCCAGAAAATACGGGCTGTCGCTCTGGTACTCGCTGATCTGCTCCTTCTTCCACGTGCGCGGGTCCTTGAGATACGGCTCCAGGTAATCGATCGCCGCGCTGATAGTGACCCCGTTGCGCCCGGGCACCGACCACTGGTCCACACCCTGCACCTGGGCGATGCGGCAGATCGTCGCCAATGCTTCCAGATTGAAGGCCGAGTAGGAGAGCGAGCGTGTGCGGGCATCCTCGCTGGGCGCGCCGCCATCGGTGCGAATCTGCCGCGGGAAGGTAAAATCCCGGTACGACCGGAAGGCCATCTGCCAGGCCGGCTGATCCTCGACGAAGGTTGCCACGGCGGCCTCCTGCGCGGCCCACCAGGACGCGTGGTTGCTGCCGCTGTGGCGCTCCTCCACTCCGTTCTTGCTCTGAATCAGCCAGTGGAGGTAGTCCTCGAACCATTTGCGCACGGCGGCCTGGTCCTTGGGGTCCCAGGCGCGCGTCTGGGCCAGGAACTCCATCCCCTGGATGGCGCGTATGAACACGCGGCCCTCGATGATTCCGGCGGGGCGTCCGGTGTCCACCCCACGCACGGCCTGGGCGTACTCCAGGCTGGGGTCCATGCGCGTTTTGGGATTGACGAACCAGGTGTAGATCACGCGCGCGGCGCGCTGCGCGTAAGCGGCGTCGTCCAGGAAGAAGGCTGCCGCGCCAAGGGTCAGCACGGTATCGCACATGGCGTTAAGCCCGTTTCGGTTGGCGGCGAAACGGTCCGGGTTCAGGTGCCCTTCCTTGTGGATGTAAGGGCCGTCGGGATGCTCCGCGTCGGGCCACCAGTAAGGCGCCTCGCTGTAATAATCGTGAACGTCGATGTCCAGGCCTTTGGGCCGGTCGGATGTTACCGTCCAGGGGCCTTCACGCACGCGCCGGTCGGCCTCCGCGCGCAGCCGGCGGACGGCGTCCTGGGTCCACGCCTCTTTGCGCACGATGGCGCTATGGATCGGCTCGGCTTCGTCCTCGGACACCAGCGTCATGGGGGTGTCCGCGGCCTGGATACACAGAGCGGTTGCGATCAGTAAGGCGAAAGTCCTCACCAAATGCGATTGTAGCGAATGGCGGGGAGCGCGTTTGGCCGCCTGATATCATACTCATTAGCTAGCCGATGCAACCGCGTTAGAAGGGATGTAATGAAAAAGCCGATTCACTGGACGATATGGGCGGCGCTCGCCCTGGCCCTACCGGCGGCGCTGGGCGCCCAGGTCCCCGTCCCCAAGGAAGAAACCATCACGCGCGAGCAGGCCGACGCCATCCTGAACGAGCTGCGCCAGATCCGCCAGCTGCTCGAGCGCCAGATCGCCAACAACGCGGCGGCCCAAGCGCCCAAGCCGCCGGAGCCCATCAAGGCCAAGCTCGACCTGGCGGGCGTGAACATGCTCGGCTCCAAGGACGCGCCTCTCACCCTGGTGGAATTCACCGACTACCAGTGCCCCTTCTGCCAGCACTTCCACACCACGGTCTTCAACGATCTCAAGAAAAACTACGTGGATACCGGCAAGCTGCGCTTCTACAGCCGCGACCTGCCGCTGGATATCCACTCCAACGCGCTGCGCGCCGCGCAGGCCGCCCGCTGCGCCGCCGACCAGGGCCAGTTCTGGGCGTTACGCGACCTCATGGGATCGAACCCCGACAAACTCGACATGGAAAGCCTGGCGGGGTTCGCCGCCAGCCTCAAGATGGACGTGGCGGCATTCCGCTCCTGCGTCCAGAGCGAAAAGTACAAGAACGCCGTGCAGACCGATACGTTGGAAGCCCTGAAGATTGGCGCCGACGGAACCCCCGCTTTCGTGATCGGCCGAAGCACCCTGGAGGGCGTCGATGGAGAACTGATGGTGGGGGCCATGCCCTACGCGGTGTTCGAGCAGAAGCTGAAAGATCTGGCCGCCGCGAAATAGGCGTTCAGTGCATGGCGGCGGCGACGATCCAGCACAAGCCGAGGGCCAGCGCCCCGGCCAGGATGGCGGCCGCCACGTTGCGCTCGTGGACGATTTCCTTCCACAGGTCGAAGGGCGCCACCTTGACGAGAATCGAGGAGACAGCCAGAAAGACCAGCACGCCGAGAACGGCAAACACCACGGCGTTCAAAACCGGGTAGCCGGTCACAGATGCGCCTCGATCCAGGCCCGCCAGCCATCCAGGCCTTCGCCGGTGGTGCAGGAGACTTGCAGGATCTCGATCCCCGGCTGAACGCGCCGCGCGTTCTCCAAAGCCAACTCGACGCGGAACGGAACGTAGGGCAGCAGGTCGATCTTGTTCAACACCATGACGTCAGCGTGATGAAAGGTGGCGGGGTACTTGAGCGGCTTGTCCTCGCCCTCGGTGACGCTCAACAGGACGGCGCGGGCCTCTTCGCCCAGGTCGTAGCTGGTGGGGCAGACCAGGTTTCCCACGTTCTCGACGAAGAGAATTTCAAGGTCTTCCTGCCACTCCGCCAAGGCGCGCTCCACCATGCCGGCATCCAGGTGACAGGCGCCGCCGGTGGTGATCTGCCGCACCGGAAAGCCGAAACGGGCCAGGCGCCGCGCGTCGTTGTCGGTCTGGATATCGCCCGTGACCACGGCCACGCGCCGCGCGGGATCGAACAGGCCGAGGGTGCGCTCGAGCAGCGCGGTCTTCCCCGAGCCCGGAGAGCTGATGAGGTTCAAACAGAACGTTCCGTGGCTCTTGTAACGCTCCCGCAGGCGGCCGGCGATGCGGTCATTCTCGTTCAGGACTTTGCGTTCCAGCGGCACGCGCATCGGGCTCCTCCAGTTCGACGTACGACAACTCCATTTCATCACCTCCGGCCGCCTCGGTGTCGTTGGAGCCGCAAGCCGCGCAGGCGGGCTGGTAGTCCACCACCCGGTAGGTTTGGCCGCACTGTTTGCACTGGCGCGTCCAGGGGAGCAGCTCGAAGTCGAACGCCAGCGGCTCCATGTCGGTCCCCGAGACCAGGGCCTCGAGGCAGAATTGCAGCGCGTCAGGCTGCACTCCGGAAAGCTCGCCGATGCGCAAACCGGCGCGGCTGACGCGGCTTCCGGGCCGGCGCTCGGTCTCCGCCCGCACCGCATCCAGGACCGCGGCGGCAATGCTCATCTCGTGCAAATCCTACTGTAAAGGGATTGTGCGGGTCGCGGCAAGCGCTGTTAGAATGGGAAAGAACCTTCGGCGCGGGGTTGGCCTAGTGGTCGGGCGTCAGCCTTCCAAGCTGATTTACACGGGTTCGAATCCCGTACCCCGCTCCAGATTCCCCGCCCGGGCCTAAGTCCATCGGGGCGTCCCGGCGGCGTCTGCGCGCACCGGAGCGGGAAGCGCCTGGGGAGAGAGAATGCTCGCATCCACCCAGCCGGCTTCCAGGAAGCGGCGCGGGGAAGCCGTGAGCACCACTTTATAGCTCGTCTCATCCAGGGGAGCCTCCGGAGTGTTCACGTTTTGCGGCGCAATCAGAGCCAGGTATTTCAAAATCGCGTAAATGTCGCCGTCTTCGGGCTGGCGGAACTGGAATCCATTCGAACGGAAATGAATGGCGGCGCCCTGATTGGAGAGCCGCCAGGCCAGGAATGCGCAGCAATCCACGGCGTGTTCGAACCAGGCATCCAGTTCCATAGGCACGGCGCGGTCCAGGAACATCTCGACGATCTGCTCCTGCTCGCGGGCGAATTCGCGGACCTGCAAATTGCCGGTGTGAGCGGTGGCTTTCCAATCCACGTGGCGCGCGCTCTCGAAAGCCTCGTAGGGGCGTATGCGGTAGAAATCCTTTCCCAGGCCGCGGTAGTGAGTTTCGATCTCGCCGGCGATGCCGACGGCCAGGTCGTCGAAGCCGGGCTGGGGATCGATCGAAGGATAGACCACCATCTCGCGCCGCAGTGTGACGCGGGCGGATTTCTCCAGAAACCCGAACGGAAAGGCGGTCGAGAAGGCGAAGCTGTTCTCGCGATAGGCGCCGCGCTTGGGGAAGCGCACCTCCACGTTCTCCTCGAGCGTGGCGCCGCCGGCGATCAGCGGGAAGTAGACGCCGGATTTGAGCACCGGGCTGCCGGGCTTCCGGATGGCTTCCACGCGAATGGAAAACGACGGCATGAGCCACTTCTGGTTGCGCACGAAAAGCTTTCCGGGAACCGCGCGGCCGGCCGCGACGTGTTCGGGAACCAGAAAATCGAGCTGCAATCCGGCCAGACAGAGGCGGCTCACGAGGCCCGAGATCAGCAGTGTCGCGAGCATCGCAGCCACGATCAGGAACAACAGGTTATTGGCGGAGACGATGGCCCCCACCCCCACCAGTACGATGGTGGTGGCAAACAGCACTCCGCCGCCGGTGATCCGGTAGCGGATGCGGCGGCCGAGGGCATGCCGGAGTTGTCGCCACAAGTTGCGCACGGCCGCTTTGATTGTAGCCCGCCGGCCGGCGCGGCCGCGGAGCGCGAATCCACGCCTGAATTACGGACATCATAAAGGTACTCGAGAGAACGAAATGGAAAACGGGTCCAAGCACGTGCGGATTGTGGTCATCAACGGCAGCGTGCGGCCGGGCAATTACACGCACATGGCCTCGGCTTATGTGATCGACGAATTGCGCAAGCATCCTGAGGTTCAGGTCGAAGAGGTAAATCCGGCCGAGTTTAACCTGCCGTTCCCCGGAACCGATCCGAATTCGCCAGCCACCCGCAAACTGCAGAAGATCGTGAGCGAGGCGACCGGCGTGATTCTGGTGACACCCGAGTATCACGGCAGTTTCAGCAGCGTGATGAAGCTGGTGATCGAGAATCTCGGCTTTCCTTCGGTGCTGGCCGGTAAACCGGTGGCGCTGCTGGGCGTGGCGGCCGGGTCTATCGGCGCGATCAAGTCGCTCGAGCACCTGCGCGGCGTGGTCTCGCACGTGGGCGGCATCGCGCTGCCCCTGCCGATCTCGATCGCCCACGTGCAGAAGGTTTTCGATTCGCAGGGACACATTCTGGAGCCGGCCGTCGAGCAGGCGGTGCGGCAGGTCGCGACCAATCTGCTGGGGTACATCGAGAAGAATCTCTGCCCGGCGGTGACGCTCGAACGGCTGCTGCGCGGGGGGCAAATCGAACATCCGGACGTTCTCACGGTCTGAGCGGGACGCCGGAACCGCGTTTGTGCCTCATAATGGAATCCATGGGGAGCTGTCCAAGTGGAGGAGAAAACCGTTAAGCAGGACGCCGATTACCGGCGCGAGCTTTCGCCCGAAGAGTACGCCGTCACGCGCCAGAAGGCCACCGAGCCGGCTTTCACGGGCCGCTATTGGAACCATCACGAACCCGGTGTATACCGCTGCGTGTGCTGCGGCGCGGAGCTATTCCGGTCGGATGAGAAGTTCGATTCCGGCTGCGGCTGGCCGAGTTTCACCGCTCCGGCCGCGGGTGAGAACGTCCGCGAAGAGCGCGACACCAGCTACGGCATGGTGCGCACCGAAACGCTGTGCAGCCAGTGCGACGCGCACCTGGGCCACGTCTTCGAGGATGGCCCGCGCCCCACGGGGCTGCGCTATTGCATCAACTCGGCCGCGCTGAAGTTCGAGCCTAAGAAGACGTAAACCGAGGACACTATGCGGATGCGAGCGGCCGTGCTGGCGGCCGTGCTGGGTTGGATTCCTTATGTACATGCGGGCGTGGCGCGCCCCGCCGACTGGGTTCCGGCGCGCTGGCCGTGGGCCGACGTCAAATCGCTCGAGCTGCTCGAGGGCAGCCCCGTCAACTGCCTGCTGATGACCGCCTATGCGGCCGATTTCACGCGCGCGGCCAAGGATCGCGGCGTGGCCGTGCTGGCCTTGATCGCGCCCGGCGGCGATGCCGTGGCGTTGGCGCGGCAGGCGGCCGCGGCGGGTGTCTCCGGCGTGGTGCTGGAAGGCGAATTCGCCGAGGGGAGCGCGGAGGCCGTCCGGCATGCCCTGAACGGCGTTCCGGTAATCGAGCTGACGGCGCGCCATCGCATGGTGCTCGGATCGGACGCTCCAGTCATGGGAACTTACCAGGCGGTCTGGCCGGGTATCTCGCCCGACGCGGATACCCATTCGGCCGGCCCAACAGGCTCAATCTGGATCAATACCAACACCGGCTTCATCCGAGCGGTGCGGGCGTGGGGCGATAACGCGCTCTGGATCGCCAATCAGCCGCCTCCCAAAACCGCGATCACCGGCGCGCAGTACTTGCAGGCCATCGCCGATGCGGCCATCTCCGGCGCGCGCTGGGTGGTGGCCTTCGACGCCGATTTCGCCGCCCGCCTGGCGCGCCGCGAAGATCCCGCGCTCGGCGACTGGAAGCGCATGGGCGAGCTGATCGGCTATTTCGAGCGCCATCCCGAGTGGCGCGCCATGCGGGAATACGGCAAGCTGGCGCTGGTGCAGGACCCCGCCAAGGGTGGCCTGGTTTCAGGCGGCATCCTGGATATGATCGCGGTCAAGCACACCCCTGTGCGGCCGATCCCGCGACAGCGCCTCACGCCCGAAGCGCTGGAGGGCGCCACCATGGCGGTCAACGTGGATGGCGATTCGCTCACCCCCGAGCAGAAGGAAGTGCTGCGCGCCTTCACCCGCTCCGGCGGCACGCTGCTGAC
Organism: Terriglobia bacterium; assembly: GCA_963714205.1. Lineage (GTDB taxonomy): Bacteria > Acidobacteriota > Terriglobia > Bryobacterales > Bryobacteraceae > CAVQNQ01. The sequence continues at coordinate 398,979 of CAVQNQ010000006.1, read as the reverse complement.
CGGGCCGCCGGGCTGGCAGGACCAGAGTCCCGCGGGCGGCCGCATCACGCTCGAGAAGGCCGAGCTCGATCGCCTCAACGACATCTGGCGCGAGGTCAACCTGATGGTCGGCCGCCACAACCTGGGAGTGCGGCTGTTCAACGTTTCCTCGATGCTCTCGAACGCGCTGGTCTCCGCCGACGGCAAGACCGGAATCGTTCACCTGGTGAATTACTCGGATTACCCAGTGGAGAACGTGACACTCTACTTTCTGGGAGAGTACCGCCACGCCACGCTGATTACGCCCGATGGTGTCGAAAAACCGCTGGAGATTTATTCGAACGACGAAGGGAAGGGCGTGGACATCGCCAAAGTCGGGGTCTGCGCCACTATCAGACTGGAGCAATAACATGACTCGGAGAGAATGGTTGTCCCTGTTAACGGCCGGGCCGCTCGCCAGCGCCGCGCCCGCGAGGAAAGACGCGGCGGTATCGATCGCGCGCTGCCAATCTTATGACGACGACGTAGCCGCCAGGCTGGGAACGATGTTCGATCAACTGGGCGGCATCGGGGGCCTGGTGCGCGGCAAGACCGTCACGGTGAAGATCAACATGACGGGAGCGCCCTCCCAACGCTTGCAGGGGCTTCCGCCCGCCGTTACGCACTACACGCACCCCAAGCTGGTGGGCTCGGTGGCGTACCTGATGGGGCGCGCTGGAGCCCGCCGCATCCGCTTCGTCGAGAGCTCCTGGGCCACCGCCGGACCGCTCGAAGACGTGATGCTCGATGCGGGCTGGAACGTGCGCTCGCTCCAGAGCGCGGCCGCCGGAGTGGAGTTCGAGAATACCAACGCGCTGGGCAAAGGCAAGCGCTATGCCCGCTTCAGGGTTCCGGGAACCCCATATATGTATCCGGCCTACGATCTGAACCAGGCCTACGCGGAGAGCGACGTCTTCGTGAGCCTGGCCAAGCTCAAGAACCATGCGACCTGCGGGTTGACGCTCTCGATCAAGAACTGCTACGGCACGCTGCCGGCCTCGATCTATGGCGATGACGCGGGCATCGACGAGCCCAACGAAAGCCCTACCGCGGGGCGCGTGCGCGTGGGCCACGAAGGCGTCCGGCAGCCCTCCAAATCGGCGCCGCAGGAGCTGCTCTTCGGCCTCAACCACGATCCCGGATACCGCGTGCCGCATATCGTCGCGGACCTGGCCGTGGCGCATCCCATTCACCTGGCCATCATCGACGGCGTGGAATCCGTGGCGGGCGGCGAGGGTCCGTGGATCAAAGGCCTGCGGATCGTCAAGCCGGGCGTGCTGATTGCCGGCCTGAACCCGGTGGCCACCGACGCGGTCTCGGCCGCCGTGATGGGCTACAACCCGCGCGCCACCCGCGGCACCGCGCCATTTCAGACCTGCGACAACACTATGCTGCTGGCGGAAGCTCACGGGGCGGGCACCGCGGACCTGAAGCGCATCGACGTGCGGGGGGTCTCCATCGAGCAGGCGTTATACCGTTACGATACGTAGTAGATGGCAACCCGCAAACGGGCCCGGCGGTCCTACCGCGTCTTCCGGCTGGAATCCTGGGAGACGTTTCTGAAGCTGGTCACACAGCCTCCGTATTCCAATTGGGCGTTTCGCGGCGAGCGCGACGAGCGCTGGCCGCTGTACAGCTCGCTCTCGCGCTACCTGCGGAACTTTGGCGTGGCGCGCCAGGCCTGGCCCGAACAGGAGGCGCGCATCCTGCGCATCTTCAAACGCAAAGCCCACCAGTTCCTGGATAAGCCGCCGGATCTCGACGACGATTTTCAGTGGGCCGCCCTGATGCAGCATCACGGCGCGCCCACGCGCCTGCTGGATTTCACCTGGTCGCCTTACGTCGCGGCCTTCTTCGCGCTCGAGAGGACATTGGCCGATGGGGTGGTGTGGGCCATGAACCCCGCGCGCATCGACAGCGGCCGCGCCCCCAAACCCGTGCGCATGGACCCGCGCGTGAAGGGCAACTTCACGCGGTACTTCCTGCCGGGCACGCACCGCTTCATCTGGATGGGCGAGCCGCACACCATGAACCGGCGGCTAATTGCGCAATCCGGCACCTTCGCCGTTCCCGGTTTGCTGGACCTGCCCATTGAGGAGATTCTGCGCGACGCCGACCCGGAGAACATCCTGGCCAAGATCGTACTGCCCAACCCGGTGCGCGAAGTGGGCATGCGAGAGCTATACCGCATGAATATCACCTATGCCACGCTATTCCCGGACCTGGATGGGCTGGCCAGATCGATGCGGTATGAGCTGGAGTTCCATTGGGCGTACAACCCGCGGACGATGGAGAGGTACCACACGTAAGTCACCGGGTGCGTCAGTAGCCATATTTTGTCAGCAGCTTTGAGACGCATTTTTGCGACCCTGGAAGGCCCGGCTCTGGGAGTGTGTTGGGGCGCCACACCTACCCTTTGTGACGCATGATCGCGATAGGTTTCCTGTTGATGGGATCCGTTTTAACGATACACAACAGGCCTTTCATTTGCTCGTGTTCTGCAGCCAATGTACTCGCCGCCCCCAGTGTTGCACGGCCGCCGCAGTACTGTACGCCGGTGGGATAGTCCGCCCAAACCATAAAGGCATTCTCGGGGTCCGCAAAATCGACTTCCTGCGTCGGTCCAGCAAGCTCGATTAATTTCAGGAGTTTGAAATCTCCGGTATCTTGATTCATGCACCAACTATACAGCCGGAGCTATTGGATTGACGCATAAAAGTGGTATCCAATTTCCCCCCCATGCCGCCCACGAAACGCCGCGCGGGTCCGGATATGGCCGGAAAGCGCCCGGCGATGGTTTTCGGCTAACATAAGGCCAGGACATGATTGAGATTCAGCCAATCCGCGCCGAGCTGGAACGGGAGGAGGATGGTCGGATCCTGGCTTCTGTGCCGGATCTTCCGGGGTAATGGCTTATGGCGCCGACACAGAGGAAGCCGTGCGAAAAGTGAAGGCGATAGCCCTTCAGGTATTGGCTGACATGATCGAGAGCGGCGAGGAAGTCCCCGAACCGTTGAAAGTCCTATTTGCCGCGTGAGCACGTGGCGCGCCACTAAGGCCAAGAGGGTTTTTGCGGCCCTGTTGCGGTGGGCACCGCTGGGCTTCAGCTAAGTGGTCAGCCGAGTTCTTCCCAGACGTTGGGATCGATATGCGCCTGACTTAGGATGCTCCGCAACGTGCCGATTGGAACCTCGTGTTTTTTGGGCACAACCGCGGTATCGACGATTTCGCCCGAGCGCCGCACGAACTTCACATGACTCCCCTTCTGGCCGGCCTCTACGAAACCCGCAGCTTCAAGCCGGCGCTTGATCTCACGGAAGGGTTGCGGCCTAAGCCGCCCCAACCTCGACCTCTACCACGCGGACTGCGGGCGACCGGGTGGCCCGCGGGGATTCGAAGTGCAGTTCCAATGCCTCCTTCAGATTAGCCAGAGCTTCCTCTTCGGTCTCTCCCTGGCTGGCGATATCGATCTCCAGGCATTGCGAGACGTACCACTTGCCCTCGCGCCAAACAGTCGCGGCGAACGGTCGCTTCATTCCCTCATTCTTTCACAGGCAAGGGCGCTTCGCATCGAGCTCGCTCTCGCGGAGTGGACCATATGCGTTGCGGTGCCGTCGCCGCAGATGATCCGCCGGAGACGATCGTGGTTAGGGTGGGCACAACTTGCTATACTGCTCACCAGATTTCGAACCTAGGGAAAGGAGCGCTTCCATGCGAAACAACGTTTTCAGCGGCGTCGCAGCGTTTTGCCCCAGGGGAGCTTGCAGGCCACTCGCAAGCCTTCTGCTCGCGTTCAGTACGATGGCGGTTCTCTTCACCGGAACCATCGCCGTCGCACAGGATTCCAAAACTTCCGCCGAATTGCCCGCGCCATCCAGCGGCAAGGCTATCGTCTGTATCTACCGCTTGTACAGATTTACCGGCTCGTCCTCACACGACGAGCTTTATATCAATGGCACCCATCTCGCCAAACTCCTCAACAGCGAATACGCGTTCATGGAAGTGCCGCCGGGGACTGTTGTGATCTCCGGATTGCCCAAGGAGTATTACGGAAGCGTCATCATGTCCGCCGGGGCGGCCCTCAATCAAGCCCGGCAGAAAGAAAACGAGCGGGCCCGGTTTGAGGCGGAGGCGGGCAAAACCTATTACTTCAAATGGACCGCCGGACCCATGGCAACCGGGATCAAGGTCACGCCTGAGGATCCCGGGAAGGGAGCCAAGGAGATACGCAAACTCCATCCCTCCAAGCCCGTTGACGACAAGGAAGAAGCGAAACCGGAAACGAAAGACACCGACAAATAAAGGACGAGCGGCGGTCGGCGGCGCCGCCCTACCCCTCGAAGGCCTTCCGCACCTGCTCCATGGCCCACGCCAGATCCTCCTCGGAGATGATCAGCGGAGGCGCCAGGCGGATCACATATTCGTGCGTCTCTTTGCAGAGCACGCCGAGATCCTTGAGCCGCTCGCAGTAGGAGCGCGCGGGCACCAGCAGCTCGATACCGATCAGCAGGCCCTTGCCGCGCACCGCTTTGATGTGCGGATGGCGCAGCTTGCGTAATTCGTAGAGGAACCACGATCCCAGTTCCGCCGAGCGTTCGGCCAGATGCTCCTCTTCGATCACCTTCAGCGCGGCGCGCGCCACGGCGCAGGCCAGCGGGTTCCCGCCATACGTGCTGCCGTGGCTACCGGGGCGGTACACGCCCAGAATCTCGCGCGACGAAACTACCGCCGATACCGGATACACGCCGCCCGAGAGCGCCTTGCCCAGCACGTAGACATCCGGGTGCACGTCTTCGTGCTCGCAGGCCAGCAGCGCCCCCGTGCGCCCCAGGCCGGTCTGAATTTCGTCGGCCACCAGCAGCACGCGCTCGCGCGCGCAGATCTCGGCCACGTCGCGCAAGTATCCTTCGGGTGGGATCAGAATGCCGGCTTCGCACTGAATCGGCTCTACCAGGAAGGCGCAGGTGCGCGGCGTGATGGCCTCGTCGAGCGCCTCGGCGTCGCCGAACGGAACCGTCACGAACCCGGGCGTGAAGGGGCCGAAGCCGTCGCGGTAGAGCGGCTCGGAGGAAAATCCGGTGATGGTAGTGGTGCGCCCGTGGAAATTGTTCTCGCAGACGATAATTTCCGCCTCGTCCCGCGGGATCTGCTTGCGCGTGTATCCCCAGCGCCGCACGGCTTTGATGGCGGTCTCGACGGCCTCCGCCCCGGTGTTCATGGGCAGCACCATCTCCATGCCGCACATGCGCGCCAGCTCCTCGACGAAACGCGGCAACTGGTCGTTGCGGAAGGCGCGCGAGGTGAGCGTCACCCGCTCGGCCTGTTCCCGGAGTGCCTGGAGGATGCGCGGATGGCAGTGGCCCTGGTTCAGCGCCGAATAGGAGCTGAGGCAGTCCATGTAGCGCCGGCCATCCACGTCGTAGACCCACACGCCCGAGGCGCGCTCCACCACCACGTCCAGCGGACGGTAATTGTGAGCGCCCCAGCGGTCTTCAACGTCGATGAGTTCCTGGGTAAGATTGCGGGTATCGGGCTCCACCATGAACCGCGCCCCTAATGCCCGACGCGCGGTCCCGGCGCGTTCTCCGAAATCTTCGCCGGCCCCACTCCAAGATGCGCCGAGATTTTGGCGGCCTCTTCCACCGCGCGGGCCAGCACCGAACGGATGCGTCCATCCTCCAGCATGAGCAGCCCGCCTATGGTGCAGCCGGCCGGCGTGGTGACGTCGTCGCGCAGAGAGGCCGGGTGGCGCCCGGTCGTGAGCACCATGCGCGCCGCGCCCAGGGCCGTCTGGGCCACCAGGGTGAGGGCCAGCTGGCGCGGCAGCCCCACGCGCACGCCGGCATCGGCCAGCGCCTCCATAATCAGGAACTGGTATCCTGGACCGCTGCCGCTCAGCGCGGTAACGGCGTTGAAGTGGATTTCGTCTACCGGGACGCACTTCCCCACCGCCTCGAAGATGTGCTGCGCCCTTTGCAAGTCGGCGGCCGAGGCGTACCGGCCACGGCAGACCACAGTCATGCCTTCACCAACAATAGCGGGCGTGTTGGGCATGGCGCGGATCACCGGGTTTTCCGTGCCCAGCAGCGATTCCAGGCGGTCGGTAGCCACGCCGGCCAGGATCGAGATCAGCAGCGTTTCGCGCCGCAGCCCGGCGTTGCGCAGGGTCGCCATCACCACGGGCGCGTCGTTGGGCTTCACGCAAATCAGGATCAGGTCGCTGGTGGGGACCTGCGCGGCGTAATCCGTGCTCACAGGCACGCCGAGTTGCTGGCCGGCGCTCTCACAGGCAGCGCCGTTCTTGTCCCCGGCCCACATGCGCTCGCGCGGGATCAGGCCGCTCGAGAGCAGTCCGCGGATCATGGTTCTGCCCATCACTCCGGCTCCCACTACCCCCAGTGTGGCTCCGTCGGCGATTACCGGAATCGCGGCGGACACAACGTGCGTTTCTTCCTTCGACATCGATTGACCTCACCTCAGGCGAGTCCTGGCGGGTGTGCACCGCGCGACTATGCAAGTGCCTGATCCCTGAAAGTATCACATTGCGCAGCCGCTTCGTCCGGCTGGTCCGTGCCCTACGGCTTCTCGCGGGTCTTGTCGTCCGGCAGGGGCGGCGGCGCGGCGGTGATGTCGGAATCGTACTTGACTTCGGACTCAGCCGAGTACTTCCGGTACATGTGGAATTCCAGGATGTTGCGCGTGAGGTACTCGCCCGTGTCGCTGAGCAGCTCGCCTTTGAGCGGCAACAGGAAGCTGTGGCCGGAGATGTCCGTGAAGTCGTAATCCAGAACCTCGCTGGCCGCGCGGATGGGGAAATCCGGTGGAATGGTATCGGCGACCACGGTGAGCCGCAGGATGGCATGAGCGTCCTTGTCCACCTCGATCAGGCCGTGATAGCCGGTGACGATGTCCAGGTGCTCGTCTTTCACCACGATGTGGTACTGCGAGCGACTCTGGAGAATCGAGTAGGTGAAAGCCATGACGCGCTGGCCGCGCAAGGTGCCCCAATGGTCCCACTCGAAGCGGGCCTGCGAGGAGGGCTCGAAAACTTCCTTCAGCATGCTGCCGAAATCGCCGTATGAAGTGGAGCCGCCCAGATTGGAATACTCCTGCGTGGCGGGCGTGCTGTTCACCAGGATGAGTTTGTAATTCTCCTTCTGATCGAAATAGCTCAGCCGGATGGTGAGCTCGTCCTGCTTCTGCCAGGAAGGCTCGCTGCCCGCGCGGCCTCCGTAACGCGAGCCGGGCTTGGCCGCCGCATACCGGCGGGTCACCTGGGTGCAGATGAAATCGGGCAGATTTTTGCTGTAGCCGAGCGCATACGCGCGCATGTCGTCGATGATGGCGGCCTGCTCCTCGGAAGAGGGCGGTGGAATCGGCTTAGGCGGCAGCTTGGGCGCGATGGGCGCCGCCGTAGCCAGACCCTGCGACACATCGCGGAGATGGTTGAGCGCCAGGATCGTCTTGGGGCCGGCTCCTTTGCCCTGCAAATCTTCGATGACGCGCTCATCGAGGCGCTCGGTCAGCTTGACGGTGGCGAGGAACTTGGCCACCTCGCGGTCCGTCGTCTTGCCTTCCGAGATAAATTTCTGGGAGGATTCGATGAAAGACACGAGCTGCTGCACGGTGAGGCTCTGCTGGCCCAGCGCGATTAAACAAGCCGCGAAGAAAGCAGCCAGGGTGCGGAGACGCATATAGATCCATTTTCGCACGCGCGCTTCGATTGCAGCGCCGGGCAACCAACTCAACGCGGAGACGCGGAGACGCGGAGTTGCGCGGAGAAGAATAAGGGAATCGAGCCTGCCGAACCGACCAGCCCAGGGCCGCCCCCCCGACCACGATCCTCCGCTGCCTTTGCGATCTCAGATGTTGACTTTTCTTGCTCCCGCCCACTGTGCAAATCGGCGCTGTATTTATTCTTGAGTGCTTCTCCGCGAGTACTCCGCGTCTCCGCGTCTCCGCGTTGAGCTGGTTCACGAAGGCCCCTCTATTCCAGTTCCAGTCCCGATTCCTTGAGCGCCCGCCAGCCGCCATCCAGCGAGATGGCGTCTGTGTAGCCCATTTTCTGAAGATTGTCGGCTACCAGTGCGGAGCGGAAGCCGCCGCCGCAATAGAGCACCAGGCGGGTAGATTTGTCGGGATAGCGCGTTTCGATGTCGCGCTCGATAATTCCCTTGCCCAGGTGCACCGCGCCCTTGACGTGGCCGGCGTTCCATTCGCTCTCTTCGCGGGTATCCACCAGCACGTGCGCCTCGCCTGCCTGCCGCACGCGCAGGTAGCCGGCGATATCGACCTGCTGGATGCGGCTCTTGGCTTCGTCCACCAGTTTGAGAAATCCGGGATTATGCTGCATCGGCAATCACTCCACGCGTTGAATATTGGCGCCGGCCCGCGCCAGTTTCGCCTCGATCTTCTCATAGCCGCGGTCGATATGGTAAACCCGGTCGATCACGGTTTCGCCTTGTGCCACCAGCGCAGCCAGCACCAGCGAGGCGCTGGCCCGCAGGTCCGAAGCGATCACGCCCGCGCCGGTCAGCAGGCGCGGGCCGGCTACGATGGCCTGCTTGCCATCCAGGCGGATATTGGCGCCCATGCGGGCCATCTCCTGGGCGTGCATGAAGCGGTTCTCGAAGATCGTCTCGACGATGATGGCGATGCCTTCGGCCTGCGTCATCAGGGCCATGTACTGAGCCTGAAGATCGGTGGCGAAACCGGGATATTCCTCGGTGGTCACGTCCACGGAGCAAAGGCGGCCGCCCGAGCGCACGCGCAGGGTCGCGGAATCCGGTTGGGTCACCTCGGCTCCGGCCTGTTGCAGTTTGGCCACCAGGGCCCCCATGTGCTCGGGGATGCAGCCAGTGACGCTGAGATCGCCTCCCGTGATGGCGCCGGCGACCAGGAAGGTTCCGGCTTCGATGCGATCCGGGATGATGCTATGCTCGGCGCCGTGCAGCCGCTCGACGCCTTCCACGCGAATCGTCGAAGTGCCTGCGCCCTCGATGCGGGCGCCCATGGCCTTGAGCAGCTCCGCCAGGTCAGCCACTTCCGGCTCGCGCGCGGCGTTGCGCAGCACGGTTTCGCCGCGCGCCAGGGTGGCGGCCATCAGCAGATCCTCGGTCCCGGTCACGGTGATGCGGTCGAAGTGGATAACCGCGCCGCGCAGGCCTTCGGCGGCCTCGGCTTCGATGTAGCCGTGGGCTTGGTGGATGCGCGCGCCGAGCTGCTCGAGCCCGAAGATGTGGAGGTTGATGGGGCGCGCTCCGATGGCGCAGCCGCCCGGCAGCGAGACGCGCGCGCGGCCGCAACGCGCCAGCATCGGCCCCAGCACCAGGCTGGAAGCGCGCATGGTCTTCACCAGCTCATAAGGCGCTTCGGGGCAGACGATGCGCGGAGTATGCAGCCGGACCGTCTCGCTCTCCGTTTCCACCTGGGAGCCGATATCCACCAGCAGGCGCTGCATCGTGCGGATATCCCGCACGCGCGGGATGCGCCGGAGCGCGACAGGCTCATCGGTGAGCAGCGCCGCCGCCAGCGCGGGCAGCGCGGAGTTCTTCGATCCGCTGGTCTCTATCTCTCCATGCAGGGCGTTTCCGCCTGCTATCACGAACTTATCCATCGCGATTCCCGTCCTTCGCCAAAGCCCGCGAGAGCCGCCCGCCGGCAGCCTCCAGGCGCCGCTCGGCCTCCGCGAGGCCAATCCCGGCCGATTCCATCAGGATAGCCGCGCGCACGCTCCCACCGGCGGCTTCGAGCAGTTCACCGGCCTGCGCGTACGAAACCCGGGCGGCCTGCGCCACGATGCGGCGGGCACGATCGCGCAGCTTCTCGTTGCACGGCTCGACGTTCACCATCAGGTTGCCGTAAACGTATCCCAGCCGGATGAAGGCTCCTGTGGTGAGCATGTTGAGCACCAATTTCTGGGCCGTCCCGGCTTTTAGGCGCGTGGAGCCGGCCACCACTTCGGGACCTACCAGCGGACCGATGGAGATATCGACGGCACGCGCGAGCTCGGAATCGGGCGTACAGCTAATCCCCACAGTGACGGCGCCAAGCTCGCGCGCGCGAGACAACGCGCCCAAAACGTAGGGGGTCCGGCCGCTGGCGGCTATTCCTACCAGCACGTCGCGAGGGGTGAAGCCGCGCGCCGCCAGGTCCGCGACGCCCAGAGCGGGATCGTCCTCGCTGGCCTCGGAGGCGCGGCAGAGAGCCGCCTCGCCACCCGCGATGATGCCCTGCACCATTCCGGGGTCGGCGCCGAACGTGGGAGGGCACTCCGCGGCGTCCAGCACGCCCAGCCGTCCGCTGGTGCCCGCGCCGATATAAAAGAGCCTCCCGCCGCTCTCGAAGGCCGCCGCGATGGCATCCACCCCGCGCGCGATGGCGGGGATCTCGCGCGCCACCGCATCGGCCACCAGCCGGTCTTCCGCGTTGATCACGCGCAGCATTTCGGCCGTGGGCAGCGTGTCGATAGCGGCGGAAGCGAGGTTGCGCTGCTCGGTGAGGAGTTTCTCCAGCATGAGAGGGCGGTCTCCTTCAGGCTAGCACCACGATATATTCGAGTAGTGCGCTATGTTCTGACCGGAAGGCAGCCGCCCGTGAACGCCATTCTGCTGGTGGAGAGCGGATCGCGGGGACTCCTGGAGGGTTTGATCGGGGGGCTGCGCGAGACCTGGGGAAAAGATCTGCCCATCGATCTCGTCACCTGTTACGCCACGCTGCCGCGGGGGTTCGACCCGCGCACCACGCGCCTTTACCGGGTCGGCGACTACCGCGGCCGCGAAGGGCGCCGGAAGCTGTATCGCGAATTGACCGGCAACCGCTACGGCCTGATGGGGATTGTCTGCTCGGCCGAGCCGCTGATGACCAAATGGAAGTGGATGCTGGCCGCCCGGATCCCCGCCAAGCTCTTTGTCATCAATGAAAACGGCGATTACTTCTGGTTCGACCGCAAGCACTTGAGCGCCGTTCGCCAATTTGTGTTATTTCGCTCGGGCCTGGCCGGGGCCGGGGCGGTTCGCACGCTGGTGCGCCTCTTCTCGTTACCGGTAACATTATTGTATCTGCTACTCTATGCAACGGTTGTGCACACAAGAAGAGCGATTCGGCGGGTGTAGCCGATCAACGCGGATGCGCGGAGTTTTGCGGAGAAAGCCAGCCTACTTACGAAAGCCAACTTATGAAAGCCATACAAGTCTACGAAACCGGCGGTCCGGAACGCATGCAACTGGTGGAGGTTCCGACGCCCACTCCGGGCCCCCACGAGGCGCTGGTGCGCATCGCGGCCAGCGGCGTCAACTTTATCGACATTTACTACCGCACCGGGCTGTACAAAGCCGATCTGCCGATAACCCCCGGCAGCGAGGGCGCGGGCACCGTCGAGACAGTGGGCGCAGAAGTGACGGAAGTGACTAAGGGTGAACGGGTGGCATATGCCATGGCGCGCGGCTCCTACGCGGAATTCGCGGTGGTGCCGGCCGCCCAACTCATCCCCATCCCCGAGCACCTGGACTTCCAGAGCGCCGCGGCGGCCATGCTGCAGGGCATGACCGCACATTACCTCACGCATTCCACCTATCCCCTCAAGGCCGGCGATAGCTGCCTGATACACGCGGCCGCCGGCGGCGCCGGTGGGCTGATGGTGCAGATGGCTCACATGCTGGGCGCGCGCGTCTTCGGCACGGTTTCGAACGACGAGAAAGCGCGCATCGCGAGCGAGCACGGTGCGGACGAGGTTATCATCTACACGCGGCAGGATTTCCAAGCCGAGGTGAAGCGCTTGACTGGCGGAGCGGGCGTGGACGTGGTTTACGATTCGGTGGGCCAGACCACCTTCGAGAAAAGCCTGAACTCGCTGCGCCCGCGCGGCCTGCTGGCCCTGTTCGGACAATCCAGCGGTCCCGTGCCTCCCTTTGACCCCAACATACTCAACGCCAAGGGTTCCCTGTTCCTGACGCGCCCCTCGCTGGCCTATTACGTTCGGACGCGCGAAGAGCTGCTGTGGCGCGCGGGCGATGTCTTGCGCTGGCTGGTCACCGGAAAGCTGAAGCTGCGCATCGACCGCGTCTATCCGCTGGCTGAAGCGGCTGAAGCGCACCGGGCCCTGGAAAGCCGCGCCACGGCGGGAAAAGTGATGCTGGCGGTCTCCTGATTTCCATGAACCTGCAGGCCAAGCTGACGCTCGGTTACGTGCTGCTGGCCACCCTCATGGTGACGGTGATCTCGGTCCTCGACCTGACCCATGAGATCGATTCCCAATTCAACGCTACGCTGGAGCGCGCCGAGACGGTGGAGACTGTGGCTGCCGACCAGGTGAAATCGGCCCTCAATCGCCAGCTCAAGCTGCCCCTGCGTGAGGCCCTGCGCGATCCCGGGCTGGTGTCGCTGTTCCGCAACATCGTGCTGGCCTCGCATGCCGTTGTCGAAGTGGCGGTGGTGGACCCGCGCGGAGAGGACGAGATCCTGCTCGACACTTCTCCCGACCGTCAGGGCGTGCATACGCCGGCTTATAAGGATTTCCGCCCGCTGGTCACGCAATCGAGCTGGCTCCAAAAGGTTCGCGTGCTGTGGAACGATAAGGACTACTACCAGCTTTCTCAGGCGCTTGGTTCGGGCGAACAGACCCTGCTCGATGTCCGGGTGGTGATCTTCCCGGCCTTGATTCGTGACGCGATCGCCCCGGGCTTGCAAAAGAACGCGCGCGTGGCGGTGATCTCGATCATCGGCGCGGTGATTCTGACCATCCTGTTCTCGGCGGCGATGTTCCGGCCCCTGCGGCACGTGAGCCAGATGCTCGACATGGTGACTAAGGGCGAATACGAGCCGGAGAAGCCGGCGTCCAAGAGCAAGGCCACCGACGAGCTTTCCTTGATGGCCTCCAAGGTCAGCCTGCTGAGCCAGCGATTGCGGGGGGCGCAATACGAAGTTTCGGACTTGCGCGGCAATATCGACCGCCTGCTGCAGGACCTGGAAGACGCCGTATTCATCTTCAACCGCGAGCATCGGCTGGTGTTCGCCTCCGGTTCGGTCGAGAAATTCCTGGGGAAGGGCCGCGCCGATCTGCCCGGCCAATCCATCGCCGATGTTTTCCCTCCGGGGACCACGCTGGGATTGCTCGTAGCGCAGGGCGCCCAGACGGGGCGGCCGCTGCGCAACCGCCGGGTTCCTTTGGCTTCCACCGGCAATGGGGCCGGCCCGACCGTGGTTCTGCTTTCGGTGGACCTGCTGGAGACCGTTCCCGGCGGCACGCAAATGGGATCGGGCCTGCTGGTGCGCCTGCGCGATCCGGAGGCGCAGCGCAAGCTGGGCCGCGAGTTGCAAACGGCCGACCGCATGGCCGCTTTGAGCCGCGTCTCGAGCGGCGTGGCGCACGAAGTGAAGAATCCGCTCAACGCCATTCTGCTGCACGTCGAGGTGGCGCGCGCCAAGCTGGCCCGCGGAGACACCGCGGTCGAGCCGCAAATGGAGATCATCTCGCGCGAGATCCTGCGGCTCGATCGCGTGGTCAAGACCTTCCTGGATTTCACGCGGCCGGTGGAACTCAAACTGACGATCGTTCCGCTGGCGGATCTCGTGAACGAGATCCTGGACCTGGCGCGCCCCCAGGCGGACGCCGCCCGGATTCGCGTCACCGTCGCGCAAGAGGCCGAAGGCGTGGATGTCCAGGTGGATCGCGACCTGCTCAAGCAGGCGGTGCTCAACGTGGTGGTGAACGCCATGCAGGCCATGCCGGAGGGCGGCGATCTGCGCTTCGAATCGAAGGTCGCCGACGACATGGCCGAAATCCGGATTTCCGATACCGGCGCCGGCATTCCCGAAGAGCTGCGCGAGAAGATTTTCCGCCTGTATTTCACGACCAAGAAAGACGGCTCGGGCATCGGATTGCCGATGACTTTCCGGATCGTGCAACTGCACGATGGTACAATCGATTATTCCAGCGAACCCGGGAAGGGCACGACTTTCTTTATACGCCTGCCCATCGCCATCTGAGGACGAATCGTGAAACGAGTGGCGGCCATCCTGATCGCGGTTTGGAGCCTTTGGCTGTGCGGCTGCGTAATCGGGAATAAGCGGCAGACCGCCAAGGCCACGCCGCCCGCGCCGCCGCCGGTCGTCGCGCCCGCCCCGCAGGCGCCGCCTGCACCGCTTTCCATACCGCAGACGCAGGTCGAGCTTCCCGCCCCGCAGCCCATCGATCCGGCCGCGCTGGCCACCTCCTCGCAACCGGCCGAGACGCCGCCGGAGCCGCCTGCGAAGGCCAGGCCTCCCAGGCGCGCGGCGGCGCCGGCACGATCGGCCGAACCGGCGGCCGCGACGCCTCCGCCCGTGGAAACTTCCGAGCCGGAGCGTCCGCCCATCCAGGAGATCCTGCCGGCCGAGATGCAGAAGAAGCTGCAGGAATCGGCCCAAAGTCATAAGCGGGAGGCCGCCCAGCTGCTGCAACAAGCCCAGTCAAGGCGGCTCACGCGGCAGCAGACCGGCCTGGTGAGGCGCATCGAGCAGTTCGTCAAGCTCTCCGACGGCGCCGAGCAGAGCGGCAACATGCGCGAAGCCGACGAGTTCGCCGAGCGGGCCCTGGTGCTCGCCCGGGAGCTGAACAGTGCCCGATAGTGAATTCGAGAGTCGCACGGCGCGGCTGGCCGAAAGTCTGAAGGAGCACGCGCTGGACGGCCTGCTGGTCACGGGTCTTCCCAACCTACGCTATCTCTGCGGGTTCACCGGCGATAACGGCATCCTGCTGGTGCTCCCCGGGGCGGCCATTCTGTTTACCGATCCGCGCTACGAGATTCAGGCCGCCCAGGAAACCGCATGCCGGGTCAAAATCGCCAAAGACGCGCTCACCGTTGAGGTGGCCGGCACCGTAGCGCGTCTGGGTATCAAGCGCGTGGGATACGAGCCGGGGCGCACCACCTGCGAGGTTTATGAATCCCTGAAGTCGCGTCTTCCCGCGCGCGCCTCGCTGGAAGCCGCGGGGGGGTGGATCGAAGAGCTGCGCATGGTGAAATCGGCCGACGAGATCGAGCGCATCCGCCGCTCGGTCCAGACCAACTCGCGCGCTTTCGAGCAAGCCGTGGCGCGTGTGCGGCCGGGAATGAAAGAACTCGACCTGGCGGCGGAAGTGGAGTATCGCATGCGCCGCCTGGGGGCCGAAAAGCCGGCCTTCGAGACCATCGTAGCGGCGGGCGTCCGTTCGGCGCTCCCGCACGCGCAGCCCACCTCCGCGCGGCTCCAGGCGGGCGGCCTTGTGGTGGTGGATATGGGCGCTTTCCAGGAGGGCTACGCCAGCGACATGACGCGCATGTTGTTCCTGGGGTCCCCCGGCAATAAGGTCAAGCGCATGTACCGCGCCGTGCTGGAAGCGCAGCTCGCGGCCGCCGCGGCGGTGCGCGCGGGCGTGCACGTGGCCTCGGTGGACGCCGTGGCGCGTAAGGTGCTGAAGGGTCATGGCTTGGATCGGGCCTTCGTGCACTCCACCGGACATGGGCTGGGTCTCGAGATCCACGAAGCGCCGCGCATAGGCCGAACTGGCAAGGGCCTCCTGAAGTCCGGAATGACGATTACCATCGAGCCGGGCGTCTACCTGGAGGGTTTTGGCGGCATACGCATCGAGGATACCGTGGTGGTGACCGCCACCGGCTGCGAGATCCTGACTCCCACCGGCAAAGAGCTGCGGGTGATATAGGCGCCTGATTGTGTGAATCTCGTCAGTACGCTAAATCGCAACCAAATATTGACATTCTAAGCCGACTGGGCGCATAGTGTGAATGGAAACGGTCGTAACTGAATCCGGCCTCTTTCACTGAATGAGGCATTTCGTGATCCTTCTAGAAGAAGGAGCCACTGTCAAAGGAGGAAGTACATAGAACCAGTCCATTACGAGGGCGGTTACCGGCTTCCTCGGCCGACCGGCTGTGAGTCCTTGACGCGCTACTGAGGCGCCACGGTATTATACCGTCGTCTTTCCGGCTCGCAGTGCAGGGAAGTACGGGAAGTAACCGGCGACCGCCCCTTCCATTTTTGAGCCGGCGTATCCCGGGCTCATATCCCACCGCGATGTCCACATCCGTTACACTGGTCTTTCTCCTCCGACCGTGAATGCCGTCGAGTTCCAGGGTGTATCCAAGAGCTACGCGATCTACGCCTCGCCGGGCGACCGGCTGAAGGAGCTGATCTCGCTCAACCGCCTCAAGCGCCACCGCGATTTTTGGGCTCTGGACGACATCAGCTTCGAGGTCAAGCGCGGCGAGACCTTCTGCGTCGTGGGCCAGAACGGATCGGGTAAGAGCACCCTGCTGCAGATGGTGGCCGGCATCCTGGCGCCCACCCGCGGTGTGGTGGCGGTGAATGGACGCGTTTCGGCGCTTCTCGAGCTGGGGGCGGGCTTCAATCCTGAGTTCAGCGGGCGCGACAACGTGTATCTCAATGGCTCCATTCTGGGATTGACCACGCGGCAGATCGACCAGCGTTACGGCGATATCGAGGCCTTCGCCGAGATCGGCGATTTCATCGACCAGCCGGTGAAGACCTACTCGAGCGGGATGGTGGTGCGGTTGGCGTTCGCCGTGGCGATCAATGTCGATCCCGAGATCCTGCTGGTGGATGAAGCCCTGGCCGTGGGCGACATTTACTTCCGCCAGCGCTGCATGCGCAAGGTGCACGAGCTGCGTGCGCGCGGCATCACCATCCTGTTCGTCTCGCACGCGGTGGCCGACGTGAAGGCTATTGGCGATCGGGCTCTGTGGCTGGATGGCGGGCGGCTGGTCGAGATCGGCGAGCCGGATCGCGTCGTGGCCAAGTACCTGGCGGCCATGGTGGAAAAGGATTCCACCTACCTGATCCGCAAATCGGAAACGGCCGCGAAGCGCTCGGGCGGCCCGGCCCTGCACGCCCCCGAAATCGTCGAGACCATCCCCAACATCGATCACCGCTACGGCGACGGCCGTGCGGAGATTCTGGGGATCGCGGTGATGGATGAGCAGGGCCGCAATCTGAGCATATTGGAGCCTTCGTCGCGTATCGTGGTGCGCATCAGCGCGCGGGCCAGCCAGGATGTGCCGCTGCCTATCGTGGGCTTCATGCTGCGCAATCAGTTGGGTATGGATTTCTCCGGCACCAACACCGCGCGCGAGGGCTATTCTCTGGCGGCCATGAGCGCCGGCGATACGATCACGGTGGATTTTCACGTGGATGTGCCGGAACTTTATCCGGCGTCGTTTTCCTTTTCGCCGGCCATAGCTGACGGCACGCTGATGGGCTACCAGATGTGCGACTGGATCGATAATGCCCTGGCGCTGCAGATGGGCCGCTCGGAGGGCCAGATCTACGGGTACATGCACCTCGCCTGCCGCGTGGAGGTGAATGCCCGGATTCGGGGCGGGCGCGAGAGCACGCCGGAGTTGGAGAAACACATTGGCTGAGTTCACGGGCGAACGGGTCATCCCCGGCGAGGTGGATATCGATCTCCTTAACGAGCACCTGGCGCGCTACACGTTCGCGGCGCGGCTCTCGCGGGGCAAGCGCGTGCTGGATGCCGGCTGCGGCGCGGGATACGGCTCGGCGGAGCTGGCCCGCGGCGCGGAACGGGTGGTGGGAATGGATCGCGCGGCCGAAGCGGTGGAGTTCGCGCGCGAACACTATCGGGCGCCCAACCTCTGGTTCGAGCGGGGGTCCTGCACAGCGCTGCCGCATGCGGATGCCAGTTTCGACCTGGTGGTGGCCTTCGAGGTGATCGAGCACCTGGAGAACTGGCGCCAGTTTCTGGCGGAGGCGCGGCGCGTGCTGGCGCCCTGCGGGCAATTCATTGTTTCCACGCCTAACCGGCTCTACTACACCGAATCGCGCGGGGCCGATGGCGCCAACCCATTTCACGTCCACGAGTTCACCTTCGACGAGTTTCGCGAGGAGCTGGCGGCGATTTTCCCCAGCGTGGCGCTGTTTCTGGAAAACCACGTGGAGGGCGTCACGTTCCAGCCGCACCAGGCCGGCCATACCGTGGAGGCGCGGGTGGACGCGGGCGAGCCCTCGCCGGATGAATCGCACTTCTTTGTGGCGGTCTGCGCGCACCGCCCGCAAATGGGCAATCCGACTTTCGTTTACGTGCCGCGCACCGCCAACGTGTTGCGCGAGCGCGAACGGCACATCGCGCTGCTCGAGCGGGAACTCGAGACCAAGGACCGGTGGCTCGAAGAGCGCGAGCGCGAACACGCGGAGCTTCTCGAACGGCACCGCGAGCAAACCGCGGAGCTGGAACAAAGCAACCAGTGGGCCGATTCGCTGAACCGGGAAATCGAAGAGCGCCGCGCGCGCGTGGCGGAGTTGCAGGAGGAACTGGTCCGCGAGCAGGAGAACGCCCGCCGCGTGGCCGAAGGCTACCGGGCCAAAGTCCGGGAGGTCGAGGCGGACCTGCGCGAAAAGACGGAATGGGCGCAGAGTACCGAAGCGCGTCTGACCGCCGCGCTCGAAGAGCAGCGCGCGCAATTGGACCGCGCCGTGGACGCGCTGCACGCCACCGAAAAAGACCTCGAGGAGCGGACCGCCTGGGCGTTCCGCCTCCAGGAGGAAGGCCGCCGGCTTGAAGAGCGGCTCATGATGTATCAGGCTTCCCGATGGGTGAAGCTGGGACGCAAAATGGGCCTGGGTCCGGCGTTCCCGGCGAGTTGAGATGCGCCTGCTGAAACGCGTTTTGCGGGATCTGCCGCTGCTGGCTATTTCGCCTTTTCTGGCGGCGGTCGCTGTGGTCGCGCTGGCGCTGGTGGATATCCTATGGAAACTGGTGCGCGGGTGGGGCCAGGGCGCGGCATCGGCGCCGGACCGGGCCGCGCCGGAAATCCCCGCGAGCGCCTCGGTGGTCATCCCGAACTGGAATGGCAAGGAGTTGCTGGCCAAGTATCTGCCCTCGGTGGTGGAGGCCCTGGCCGGGAATTCCGAGAACGAGATCATCGTGGTGGATAACGGCTCGACGGACGGCAGCGCCGAGTTCTTGCGGGCCGCTTTCCCGGGCGTGAAGCTGCTGGCTCTGCCGGTCAACCTGGGTTTCGGCGGCGGCTCCAATGCGGGCTTTCGAGAAGCGCGCAATCCGATCGTGGTGCTGCTGAACAGCGATATGCGGGTGGCGCCGGATTTCCTGGCGCCGCTCCTCGAAGGCTTCCGCGACCCTCTGGTCTTCGCGGTTTCCTGCCAGATCTTTTTCAGCGACCCGGCGCGCACGCGCGAGGAGACCGGGCTGACGCAGGGCTGGTGGCAGGATGGCGGATTGCGAGTGCGGCACCGCATCGATCCGGAAATCGACGATCTGTTTCCATGCTTCTACGGCGGCGGCGGCTCGTGCGCCTTCGACCGCGCCAAGTTCCTGGAGCTGGGCGGCTTCGATGCGCTGCTGGCACCCTTTTACCTGGAAGACACCGACCTCGGATACATGGCCTGGAAACGTGGCTGGAAGGTGCTTTATCAACCCCGCGCGGTGGTTCATCACGAGCATCGCGGCACCATCGGCAAGCGCTTCAACGAGAGCCAGATCCAGGCCGTACTGAAGAAGAACTACCTGCTGTTTGCGTGGAAGAACATGCACGATTGGGGGCGTCTCGGCGGGCATTTCTTCTTCGCCTGGGCGGGCGCGGTGCTGAGCGTGCTCTTCGGCGACGAGCCGTTGCGCCCCAACCCCAGGGCGCTGTGGGATGCCTTCCGCCAGCTCGGCGGGGCCATGCGCTCGCGCTGGCGGGCGCGCTCCCTCGCGCGGGTGAGCGACCGGGAGGCTTTCCGGCGCCCCCTGGGCGGCTATTTCCGCGACCGGTTTGCCGAAATGGATCCCGCGCCGGAGCGTCCCAGCGTGCTGTTCGTCTCGCCATACCCCATCTGCCCGCCGGTGCACGGCGGCGGCGTGTTCATGTACCAGGCGCTCGGCGAGATGGTGCGCCACGCCGAGGTACACGTGGTGGAACTGCTGGATTGGCCCTGGCAGGAAAAAGAGAACCGCGAGTTGCGCGAGTTCTGCGCTTCGGCTGAATGGATCGTGCGGCCGAGTGGCCGGCCTAAGGGCTTTGGCTCGCTTTTGCCCCGCGCCGTGCGTGAGTTCGCCAACGACGACCTGGATTGGCTTATTCACCGCCAGCTCTACCGCAAGCAAATCGACGTCCTGCAGCTCGAGTACACGCCCATGGCGCAATACCGCGGGGAGTACCGCCGCATGGCGCGCGCCCTGTTCGAGCACGATGTCTACTTCCAATCCATCGCGCGCGGCCTGGGCCACATGATCTCGCCGATGGCGGAGATCAAGGCGCGCACCGAGTATCTGCGCGCGCTGCATTTCGAGCTCGAGATGCTGGGCGATTGCGACCAGGTGCAGGTATGCACGCCGGCCAACCGCGATTACCTCGTCTCGTTCAATCCGCGCCTCGCACCGCGCCTGCGCGCGGGGCTGCGGGCGGGCATCGATACCCGCCGGTACCGCTTCGCTTGCGGACCTCGCGAGCCGCTCACCATGCTTTTTCTCGGGAGCTTCCGCCACGATCCCAACCGCGTCGCTCTCGATTGGTTCATCGGCAGGGTGCTGCGGCTGATCCTGGCGCGGGAGCCAGGCGCGCGGCTGGCCATCGCCGGCTCGGACCCGCCTCCCGCGCACGCCTATGCGGAGCTTTCCGGGCCCCTCGATCTGCTCGGCTACGTCGAGGACGTGCGGGATCTGCTGGCGCGTTATGCCGTGTTCGTGTGCCCGATTCTGAGCGGCTCGGGCGTGCGCGTCAAGCTTTTGGAGGCCTTCGCGGCCGGAATTCCGGTGGTTTCGACGGTGGTGGGGGCCGAGGGCCTGGCGCGCCAGGACGGCGAATTCTGCCGGCTGGCGGACGATCCAGCGGGCTTCGCGGAGCGCGTGCTGGCGGTCTTCGAGGATCCCGAAAAAGCCGCTGAAATGGCCGCGCGGGCGCGCGCCGAGGTGGAGCACAACTGGGACATGGCCGCCATCACGGCGCGCCTGGTAGAGAGCTATCGCGATCTGGTGAAAAGCAAGAGAAGCGCCGCGCGCGCCGCTACTTCAGATCCTGCTTGAGGCGGTTTACAATGTCGGAGGCTGTGCGATCCAACTGCTTGGAGCTGGAATCCTTGGGCAACATGTATACCGACCAGACCACTTGCCGCGACTTGGCATCCACCAGGAACAGAGTGCCTTTGGCGCGCCCAAAACTCGATCGCAGGGCCGGATTATCGAGCTTGGCGCCTTCGGCCAGCATCCTGCCGGGGTTGTCGTCGGGGATATCTTTGGCCTTCTTATCGTCGGCGGCCTTCTTCGGCTCCTCGGGTTTGGGGGTGGGCGAGACGGATTCGAGCTGGTCGCGGAGCGCATCGCCCACACGGTCGCTGAAGACCGCGTCGGCAAGCTTGGGATCCGTCACCACCCGGAAGACGTGTTCGTTGGTCAGCCGGTTGGCCAGATACTGGTCGAGGCCGTGAGACATCGGAAAAACATATACCGAATGGACCCCGGCCAGTTCGGCCGCACCGGCCAGCGCGCCGGCGCACATCACAAGGAGAAAGAGCCGCTTCATCGTTAACATTATGACGCCTGATACCGCCAAAAAGTCGGAGCCGGCCCGAGTCCATGTATAAAGGCCAGTCGATTACCGTCATCACCCCCTGCCTGAACGAGGAACAGGGGATCGAGAAGGTGCTGCGCGGGCTGCCGGAATTCGTCGATGAAATCATCGTGGTGGACAACGCTTCCACCGACCGGACCTCGCTGGTGGCGCAATCGCTGGGGGCCAAGGTGATTCAAGAAGAGGTCCGCGGCTACGGGCGCAGCTACCGGCGCGGTTTCGCGGAAGCCACCGGCGATCTGATCGTGACGCTGGATGGGGACCACAGCTATCCCGCCGACGCGCTTTCCTACCTGATCGAGGCTTTCCTGCACCTGGACGTGGATTTCCTGAACGCCTCGCGCTTCCCGGTGCGCGACCGCCGGGCCATGAGCTTCAAACACGAGCTGGGAAACCTGGCGCTCTCGGTGGCGGTATCCGTGCTATTCCTGCGCTGGGTGCGCGATTCGCAATCGGGCATGTGGGTCTTCCGCCGCTCGATCCTGAAGGAGATGAAACTGGAAGCCGACGGCATGGCGTTTTCCGAAGAGATCAAGATCGAAGCGCTGCGCAGCCCGCGTATCCGTTTCGGCGAGATCTCGATCTTGTATACGTCGCGGCTGGGCGAGAAGAAGCTGAATCCCTGGCGCGACGGGTTCTACAACCTCGCGTTCCTGTTCAAGAAGCGTTTCTTCCGATGAATGGCTCGAGCATCAGCGCCGTCATTCCGGTGTGGAACGGACGCGCGCTCCTGGAGAAGCTTCTGGCCAGTTTGCGGCGCCAGACGCGACCCGCCGCGCAAGTGCTGGTGATGGATAACGGCTCTACCGACGGCGCCGCCGAGCGGGCCCGCGCGCTGGGGGCCGAGGTACACGCGATGGGCCACAATGCGGGCTTCGCGGCGGCCGTGAACCGCGGGATTTCGGCGAGCGGAGGCCGCTGGATCGCGGTGCTCAACAGCGATGTGGAGCTGGCGCCGGATTACTTGGAAAAGCTGGCCGCCGCGGCCGAGGCTGAGAAAGCCTGGTTTGCCACCGGCAAACTGCTCGTATCCGGAACCGAGGACCGCATCGATGGCACCTGGGACGCCATCTCGCGCGGCGGCGCGGTCTGGCGCGTGGGCCATGGGCGTCCCGATGGCCCGTGGTCCTCCGGGCAGCGCCGGATCGAACTGGCCCCCTGGACCGCGACGCTGTTTCGCGGCGAACTGTTTTCCCGCGTGGGGCAGCTCGAGAACAGTTTCGGATCTTACCTGGAGGATGTCGATTTCGGGCTGCGCTGCGCCGAGCGGCGCCTGGATGGCGTTTACGTGCCGGAGGCGGTAGCTTGGCACCAGGGCAGCGCGGCGCTGGGCCGGTGGCATCCCGAGACCGTGCGCCTGATGGCCCGCAATCAAATATTGCTGCTGGCCCGGCACTATCCAGCGCCCCTCTTGCGGCAGTGGGCCTGGCCGATCCTGGTGGCGCAGCTTCTGTGGGGCGGCGTGGCCTTGCGGCACGGGGGCGGCGCTTCGTGGTTGCGCGGGAAGTGGCAGGGAGTGAGAGCCTGGCGGGCGGCTCGCGCGAAAGGCGAGAATTCAGATCAGGACGTACTATACGACTTGGCCCGGGCGCATGAGCGCCTGATTCACGAAATACAGGCTGCAGCTGGATTCGATTTTTATTGGAAGCTGTACTTTCTTCTCACCGGTGGTGGGGCAAAGTGACACATGGCGGATACCGGCATCGTCATCGTCACTTATAATTCCGAGCCAGTCATCGGAGCCTGCCTGGACGCGGCTCTCCGCACCGGCGCCGAGATTGTTGTAATAGACAACGCATCCGAAGACGGCACGGCAGCGGAAGTGGCGCGGCGGGGCGTCAAGTTGATTGCCAATTCGACTAACCGGGGCTTCGCCGGAGCTGTAAACCAGGGTTTTTCCGTAATAAATACTCCTTATGTTCTGTTATTGAACCCCGACGCCGTGATACTTGGAGGCCTGGAGCGGCTGCGCGAGGCTTGCGATCTTCCTGGTTCGGCAGGCGCGGGTGGGTGCCTGATGGGGCCGGATGGCCGCGCGCAGGTGGGTTTCATGGTGCGCCAGCTTCCAACTCCGGGCGTGCTGATTTTGGAAGCTCTTTTGCTAAATCGCGTCTGGCCCGGTAATGCGGTGAACCGGCGCTATCGCGCGTTGAATCTGGATTACAGCCGGCGTCAAAAGGTGGAGCAGCCGGCGGGGGCCTTTCTGATGGTCCGCGCCGAGGTGTGGCGCGAATTAGGCGGTTTCGACGAGAGATTCCGTCCGCTGTGGTTCGAAGATGTGGATTTTTGCCGCAGAGCCGCGAATCGGGGGTACTGCTTGTATTACGTGCCGGGCGCTCTAGCCAAACATGCCGGGGGTCATTCCATACCTCAACTCAGTATGGAGATGCGGCAACTGTATTGGTATGGTAGTCTACTGAGATACGCGGGCAAGCACTTTCATCCGGTGTCTTTCCGCGTGGTAAGTCTGGCCGTCGTAACGGGATCTCTTCTCCGGATGGGGGGCGAAGCGGCGCTCGGCCGGAGCCTGAAATCTGCAGCGGCTTACAGGAAGATTGTGAGGCTGGCGGGCCGATGCGTGTGGTCCGGCTGGCGCGAGGAGGCTTTTCCCGGCCTCCCTTAAGTTGTAACGGACGCACGGAGTGTACGGATCTTCTGGTTCTCGCTCATGGCGCACAACGGCTTCGTCTCTGTCACGATAGTCACTTACAACAGCGGCCGCTTTATCAAGCGCTGCCTCGAATCGGTGCTGGCGCAGAAGTACGCGCTCAAGGAAGTCATCGTGGTGGACAACGCTTCCACGGATGGCACCGTCGATATCCTGGAGCAGTTCGAGGCTCGCTGCCGGGTTTACTATAACGACGAGAATGTAGGGTTCGCCGCCGCCCAGAACCAGGCCATCCAGCTGGCCGGCGGCGAGTGGGTGCTGACACTGAACCCGGACGTTCTGCTGCTCCCGAATTTCATCCAGGCGCTGGTGGATGCGGGTCAGTTCGATCCCGCCATCGGCACGGTCTGCGGCAAGCTGCTGGCGATGACCGCGCATTTCGAAATTCCCGAGAAGCCGGTGGTGGATTCCACGGGGATCTATTTCAATCCCATGCTGCGCCACCTGGACCGCGGCAACCAGGAAGTCGATAACGGCCACTACCTACAATACGAGTACGTGTTCGGTGCGACCGCGGCGGCCGCGCTCTACCGGCGCGCCATGATCGAGGACATCGCGCTCGACGGCGAGTTCTTCGATACCGATTTCTTCGTCTACCGCGAGGATGCCGATGTAGCCTGGCGCGCGCAACTGATGGGTTGGAAGTGCCTCTACGTGCCCTACGCGCGCGGCTATCACGTGCGCAAAGTTTTGCCGGGCAACCGGCGCGCCCTGCCGCCGGAGATCAACATGCACTCGGTGAAGAACCGCTTCCTGATGCGCATCAAGAATATCTCCGGGCACCTGTACTGGCGCAACTGGCTCTCCATCACCGCCCGCGATTTCGCGGTGGTAACCTGCTGCCTGCTCTGGGAGCACACCTCGCTGAAGGCTTTCTGGCTGCTCGCCCGAAACCTCAAGCGGACGCTCTCGAAACGCCGCATAGTGCAGGCGCGCCGGCGCGTGGATCACGAATACATGGCGAGCTGGTTCCGGTACGCGCCCGTCACCCGGCAAGCGCCCCGCAAAATGATTCGTTCGCTGTCGCGGACCGAGGCTGCCCGGACATAATACGGGCATGCGCATCGCGCTTCTCGGCACCAGAGGCATCCCGGCGAATTACGGCGGCTTCGAAACCTTCGCCGAAGAACTCTCGATTCGTCTGGCGGCGCGCGGCCACGAGGTGACCGTCTACTGCCGGGAGCGCTTCGCCGGGGCGCGCTATCGCGGCGTGCGGCTCGTGTATCTTCCCACGATCCGGCACAAGTATTTCGACACGCTGGCCCATACCTTCTTCTCGACTCGGCATCTGGCCTGGCACAAGGTTGACGTGGCCCTCTATTGCAACGGGGCCAACGCCATTTTCACGGCGGTTCCGCGGCTGTTCGGCATGCCCGTGGTTCTCAACGTGGATGGCATCGAGCGCCTGCGCAAGAAGTGGAACCGGCTGGCCAAAACGTGGTACCTAATCTCGGAGTGGCTGGCGACCCTCTGCCCCACGGCCGTGGTCACCGATGCGCGGGCCATTCAGGATTACTACCGGCGGCGCTGGCGGCGGGAGAGCGTCTTCATTCCCTACGGCGCGGAGGTGGGCAAGGTGGCCGGCACGGATACGCTCGCGCGCCTCGGCCTCGAACCCGGCCGCTATTTCCTGTATGTCAGCCGCATGGAGCCGGAGAACCATCCGCTCGAAGTGCGCGAGGCTTTCGAGCATGTGCGCACGGACTTCAAGCTGGCCCTGGTTGGCGACGCGCCCTACGCTCAGGAGTATATCGCGCGGGTGCGCGATACCCGCGACCCGCGCATCGCGATTCCCGGAGCGATCTACGGAGCGGGCTATCGCGAGCTGGGATCGCACTGTTTCGCCTACATCCACGCGACCGAGGTTGGCGGCACGCATCCCGCGCTCATCGAAGCCATGGGCCGCGGCGCTCTGGTGCTCTATCGCAACACCCCGGAAAACGCCGAGGTCGCCGGCGGCGCCGGGATCGCCTTCGAGCCGCATGAACTGGCAGCCAAGCTGGAAGACGCGCTGGCGATGTCCGAAGAAGATCGCGAACACCTTCGCGCCGCTGCCATGGAGCGCGTGCGCGAGCGATATTCGTGGGATGCCGTGACGGATCAGTACGAAGAGCTGTTGCGAAAGCTGGCTGGGGAGTAGGCTGTGATCTGGGGCGGACCTGAGCGCGATAAGGAGATCTGCATTATGAATTGGCTTTGGCTTGTGTCGTATTTCTTTGGGGGCGTTTTTGCGGCAAACGCCATTCCTCATTTTGTAGCCGGCACGATGGGACGTCCCTTCCAGAGTCCCTTTGCAAAACCGCCCGGCCAGGGGCTTTCCTCCGCAACGGTCAACGTTGTTTGGGGATTCTTCAACGCGGTAGTCGGGTATCTGCTCGTCGCGCGCGTTGGCGCTTTCGATCCGCGGGCGACAAGCCACATCCTTGCGTTCGGCCTGGGCGCGCTGCTCATCAGCATCTTTTCGGCGCGTCACTTCGGCCAGTTCCATGGGGGCAACACGCCGTCGCGCACATGAAGAACGGGGTGGTCGGCACCTTCCGCTCCCTGAGAACCTTCAACTTCCGCTTGTGGACGGCTGGCTCTCTGGTTTCCAATGTCGGTACCTGGATGCAGCGCGTCGCTCAGGACTGGCTCGTGCTTACGCAACTGACCCATCACAATGCGTCAGCGCTGGGTATTGTGATGGGCCTGCAGTTCGCGCCGCAACTTCTGCTCCTGCCCTGGGCGGGATCGGCTGCCAAATCGCTACCGGTTCCACCCGTCCCCTCACGCCGAGGCCCCGGCCAGTTCGGTGACGGGCAGCGATACGATCTCGCCCTCCACGCCGCCGATTACCCGCGCGGTATGCGCGAAGGCTACCGGGTCGCCGGTCACGAAGTGCACCACGCGCCCGCGCGCGGAGGATCCGGGCGTGGCCCCGAACGCGGCGCGCACCGATTCGGCGGTCACCTCCGCGCTATCCACCAAAGCGACCTCCGGACCGGTCACCCGCTGGATCACGGGCCGCAAAAGCGGGTAGTGTGTGCAGCCCAGAATCAGGGCGTCGATTGCGGGCCGTCCCTCGAGATAGTGACGCACCAGCAGTTCCGCCTCGGGCGATTCGGCCAGCCCTTCCTCGACGACATGCACCAGCATGGGGCAGGCCTGAGCCCAGGCCTGCATCCCGCGCGCTTCGATGCGGCGCTGATAGGCCCCGCTCGCGATCGTCCCCTTGGTGCCGATCACCCCCACCCGGCCCGAGCGGGCCACCCGCGCGGCGGCTTCCACGCCCGGATCGATCACGCCCCATACCGGGACCGGACACCTTTCCATCAGGGTTGGCAAAGCCACCGCCGAGGCCGTGTTGCACGCTACCACCAGCCCCTCGATCCCCATTCCACACAGGAACTCCGCGATTCCAATGGAGAAATCCACCACCATCTCGGGCGGTTTGCGGCCGTAAGGAACCCGCGCGGTGTCGCCCAGGTAGACGAAATCGCGTTGCGGCATCTGGCGCCGCAGAGCCTGGAGAACGGTCAAGCCGCCGACACCGGAATCGAACACGCCGATGCCGCGGCGCAAGGGTTGGCTGAGTGTCATTTGCGTTAAGAATTGCACGCCACGGGCCGTTTTCCAGTCCGCCGTGCGATAATCGAGTTTCCCATGAAGGCACGCGTCTTTGTTTCCATGAAGTCCACGGTGCTGGACCCGCAGGGCCAGACCGTACGCTCGGCCCTCAACGGGCTGGGCTACCACGCTATCGCCGGAGTGCGCCAGGGCAAGTTCTTCGATATCGATCTGGCGGATGGATTGGCCCCCGAGCAGGCGCGCCGCGACATCGAGACCATCGCGCAAGAGGTTTTGGCCAACCCGGTGATCGAAGAATACCGCGTCGAAATCCTGGATTGAAGCGCGTTCGTAAGAACACGCACTCCGGGGAGCGTTTGAAACTTCACTAACACCTATAATATTCCTATGTGCGGAATAGTTGGTTATATCGGCACGCATAAGGCCGTTCCGGTCATTCTGGAAGGCCTCAAGCGCCTGGAGTACCGGGGTTACGATTCGGCCGGCCTGGCCGTTTATTGCGAGGATGGCACCTTGGCTGTGCGGCGCGCCAAGGGCAAGCTGCGCAACCTCGAGGATGCCATCCGGATGAACCCCGTGGATGGCTCCTTCGGCATCGGACATACGCGCTGGGCCACGCACGGCCGTCCGACCGAGGAGAACGCGCACCCCCATCGCGATTGCAAGGGCGACGTGGTGGTGGTGCACAACGGAATCGTCGAGAATTACCTGGGCCTCAAGCACCAACTGGAATCCGAAGGCCACGTCTTCAAGACCGAGACGGATACCGAGGTCATCGCCCACCTGGTCGAAAAATATTTCAAGGGCAACCTGGAAGAAGCCGTGCGCGAGGCCGTCAAGGATCTCGCCGGAGTGTTCGCCCTGGCGGTCATCTCGCGCTCGGATCCGAACAAGATCGTGGCCGCGCGTTTCGGCCCGCCGGTGGTCATCGGCATCGGCGATAACGAGTATTTCGTGGCCTCCGACGTGCCCGCCATCCTCAGCCACACGCGCGACATGTTCTTCCTGGCGGATGGCGACATGGCGGTCCTCACGCACGAGGGCGTGCGCCTGAGCGATTTGAGCGGCCGGCCGGTCAACCGCCAGTTGACGCACGTTCTGTGGGACCCCATCATGGCCGAAAAGGGCGGCTACAAGCATTTCATGCTCAAGGAGATCTTTGAGCAGCCGAGGTCCGTACGCGATACCACGCTGGGCCGCGTGGGGCAGGAGACCGGGCGCATTTTCCTGGACGAAATGGACATCGCCCCGGCCGAGTTCGAGCGCTTCAAGCAGGTCAAGATCATCGCCTGCGGAACGAGCTGGCACGCCGCGCTGGCCGGCAAGTTCATGATCGAGAAGCTGGCCCGCATGCCCGTGGAAGTGGATTACGGCAGCGAGTTCCGCTATCGCGATCCCATCGTCAGCCCGGATACCCTCACCATCGTGATTTCGCAATCCGGCGAGACGGCCGATACCCTGGCCGCGCAGCGCGAGGCCAAGCACAAGGGATCGAAGACCCTGGCCATCTGCAACGTGGTCGGCTCGATGATCACGCGCGAGGCGGCCGGCACCATTTACACGCACGCCGGCCCCGAAATCGGGGTGGCTTCCACCAAGGCCTTCACCGGCCAATTGACCGCGCTGTTCATCCTGGCCATGTACCTGGGCCAATCCAAGGGCAGCCTGGATGAGTCCGCCTCGCGCTGCCTGGTGCAGGAGTTGCTCCGCATTCCCGGCAAGCTCGAGACGGTGCTCTCGAACGATCCGGTGTACGAGGCCCTGGGCCGCGAGTTGTACCATTCCACCGACTTCCTCTTCCTGGGCCGCGGGGTGCATTTCCCCATCGCTCTGGAAGGCGCGCTCAAACTGAAGGAGATCTCCTACATTCACGCCGAGGGCTACCCGGCCGGTGAGATGAAGCACGGCCCCAACGCCCTGATCGACGAGAAGCTGCCGGTGGTGGTGCTCGCCACCCACGATCCTTCGAGCGCAGAGAGCCGCGTGCTCTACGAGAAGACCCTCTCGAATATTCAGGAAGTGAAGGCGCGCGAAGGCATCGTGGTGGCGGTGGCCACTCAGGGTGATGAGGCCGTGCGCAAGATCGCCAACCACGTCATCGAAGTGCCGCACACCTCCGATCTGCTGGCGCCCATCCTGGAGATCGTGCCCTTGCAGCTTCTGGCCTATCACATCGCCGTCCGCCGCGGCTGCGACGTGGATCAGCCGCGCAACCTGGCTAAGAGCGTCACGGTGGAGTAGCGGAGCGCGATCGGGACGCGCTCCGCGATCTGGAGACTTTTTTCACCCGCCCGGCCCGTGGCTCACCGGCGCAGCGTGCTGCTGCGTCTGATCGGCGAATGGGGCGGCGGCGCCGCGCGCCTGCGTCAGCGGTCGATCCGCACCATGATCTTATCGAGAGCGGCGCGGTCGAGCGGATATCCCATGCCCGGGTCGGTGGGCGCCCGAATGAAGCCTTCCTCATCGACGCGGAACTTGTGGTTCACATACGGCCGGTCCGTGTACTCCCACGGCCATGGCAGCTCGAACCAGTAACAGTTGGGCAGCGCCAGCTCCAGCTGGAAAGCCGCCGCCAGGTCAAAGAAGCTGCCCCAATTGTGCGGTGTGCACGGCAGGCCGAAGGTGTCGGCCAATTGGCCCACCCGGAACGACCCGGTGATGCCGCCGAGGTTGTCCGCGATGAGCCGCGCGATGCCCATGGCGTCCCGGCGCAGGAACTCGCCGTAGTCGTAGATGCTGATGATGAACTCGCCGACCTCGGTGGGCACGTCCAGGTGCTTGCGCAGCTCGACCAGCGCATCGATATCGTATGTCTGCATGGGGTCTTCGAAAGACACGTAGCCATACTCGTCGAGCGCCCGGCCGACTCTCAACGCCTCGTAGTAGTTGTAGCGCTGCACGGCGTCGAATAGCAGCGTATAGGTGTCTCCCACCGCCTTGCGGACCTGTTTGATCTCCTCGATGTGGCCCAGGTAAGCGGGGATTGGCCCGCCGCTCCGGGGCTGGCCTCCGCCGGGGTGGATCTTGTAGGCTTTGAACCCCGCCGCCTTGGCCTTCAGGGCATCCGGACCGAAGTCCTCGAGATTCGCCAGGTGCTGTGAGCTGGCATAAGCCAGCACGCGGTCCTTGCTGCCTCCCAGGATCTTGTAGATGGGACGGTTTACCGCTTTGCCCAGAATGTCCCACAGGCAGAAGTCGCAAGCCGCGGCGTGCACATTCGGTGTGGTTCCATGCGGCCGGCTGGCAAAGCCCGGGTTGAAGCCGCCGATAAACGCCGCATTCCTGCCGCCGGCACCGCCGCCTCTGGCTCCCGCCGGCGCTCCGCCTCCCCCGCGGCCTCCAGTCACGGCTCCCGCTCCGCCTCGACCTCCAGCAGCCGCACCCGCCATTGGCTCGCCGCCCGGCCGCGTCTGATTGGGTATGTAAGACACGGTGGGGAGAATATCGTACAGGTTCTTGCCCACACAGTTGGCCTTGGCGAAATCAATCCATCCCGGAGGGTTTCCCCGGTTCCCGAGGGTGAAGTTGCCCTCGATCCCGCCGGCCGTCACCAGAGAGGCGATTTCCGATCCGCCGCTCAGACCTGCCCCGGCGTTCCGCCAGCCGCTGGGATCGGTGACGTAGATTTTGGCTTCCTTGATGGTTAGGTCCGGCAAGTCGCCGGCTTTAACTCCGGCTGCCTGCGCGGCCAAGTTGACCGGGTGGGCAATCGCCGCGGCGCCCGCTACAGCCGAAGCGCCAAAGAAACTGCGTCGCGATAGTTCCCGCTTTGCCATGCATCCTCCTTTTGGCCGCAATTCTCCCTTTGGGCTTGCGGCCCGCACCAGGATATCACCTCGGCGTGGCCGCGAGAGACGCCGCCTAACGCCGGAACGAGTACCCGAAGTAGATCACGCTGTTGTCGACTCCCGGGTTGAAACTGGTGGTGCCCGCATTGGAGATGTGCAGAAACTTGTAGCCCAGCGCCACGGCCCGCCGCGGTCCGATGTCCCATCGGATTCCGCCTCCGAAATCGAACAGGAAGTTCAGACCGCTGGCGTCCGGCTGGTTCTCCGGTATGGGCTCGGTGGAAGCGATGACGCCTCCGATGGTCTCGAGAAACGGATGAACCCGCCGCCGTCCAAACTCGAACGTGAAGCCGATCGGCGCCACGGCGAAGCCGTAGACCCAGTGCCCATCGACCGGGCGCTCCGAGGGCGGGTCGAAACGATAGATCGTCTCCGTGGGGACGCGCAGGATGGCGGCCGGCATCGCCGTCACGGTGTAGGAGATCGAGACCGACCCCGGCGTCCAGCATCGATAGCCATAGCTGAATCCGGCGAGCGCGAGCTGGCGGTCCGGCTCGGCGCCGATCAGGGTGGGCGATGCCGGCGAATAGCCCGCGAAGAGCTGGAAATCGTTGCGCGGTCCCCGCACGCCACCGGTGCAGATTCCGCTCCTGGCTGCCGTTGGCATCAGGAGCGCCAACCCTATGATGGCCAAACAGAAACCGAGCCTCATCTGCCGCATTATAGCGAGAGCGAGGGGTGCGCCAACTGATACAATCCAGTTTCATCCGTTACCGCCGTGCTGCGCAGGGTCTTCAAGGCTTTTCAATACCGCGACTTCCGCCTGATGTGGATAGGGGCCTGCACGTCTACTATCGGCACCTTCATGCAGGTCTTCGCGCAAGGGTGGCTGATCTATAACCTCAGCCATTCGGCCTTCCTGCTGGCTCTCGACCAGGTGCTCCAGGCCACCCCGATCTTTCTGTTCTCGCTGATCGGCGGCGTGATCGCGGATCGCTTCGAGCGGCGCCACCTGCTGATGGGATCGCAATGGGTGCAGATGGGTTGCGCGACGCTGCTGACGCTGCTGGTGGGCTTTCACGCCATCCGCGTGTGGCACATGCTGGCCTGTTCGTTCGTGGCGGGCTTCGCGCAAGCCTTCGGCGGTCCGGCCTACCAGGCGCTCATCCCCAACCTCGTCGAGAAGGAGCACGTGCCCAATGCCATCTCGCTCATGTCGATCCAGTTCAACGCGGCGGTGCTGGTGGGGCCCGCGCTGGGCGGACTGGCCTTCGCCAAGCTGGGTGCGACGTGGTGCTTCGGGCTGAACGCGCTCTCGTTCCTGGCGCCGGTCGTTGCTCTCGCCATGCTTACAGTCAGATTCCTGCCGGTCAAGACCACCGAGAGCATCCTCACCAGCCTGAAGCAGGGAATCTACTTCATTCGCATGCGCGAGGGGATGGCGGGACTCATGGTGCTGGCTTTCTGCATGGCGGCCCTGGCGGTACCCAGCCGGACATTCCTGCCGGTCTTCGCCAAGGACATCTTCCACAGGGGCGCAAACACCTACGCGCTGTTCCTCTCCTGCTCGGGGGCCGGCTCGATCGTGGGCGCGCTGGCCGTGGCGGGGCTGGGCAACCTTCGCAACAAGGGCCGCGTGGCGCTCACGATGATGATCTGCCTGGGAGCCTCCATCGCCGGGTTCGCGCTTTCGCCTTCCGTACCGCTGTCCTGCTTCATGCTGTTCCTCTCCGGCGCTTCGATGATTTCGGTCTTCACCACGGTGAACTCGCTGGTCCAGCTCATCGTCACCAACGAGATGCGAGGGCGCGTGATGAGCGTGTACAACTTCTCCTTCCGCAGCGGCATGCCTTTGGGAAACCTGGTGTGCGGCTGGCTCGTCCCCGCTTTCACGGCGCCGGTGGTCATTGCGGTAAATGGGGTGATATTGGTGGGCCTGGCGTTGTATTTCCTGATGGTGCAGCGCCGGGTAGCTGCGCTGTAATGCTGTAATAGAGAGAGCATGATTCCGTTGCTTGCTATGGCGGCTTTCTTCGCCTCCACTCCTGGGCCCCTGGAAACCGCCCGCGACCACGAGGATCGGCCGGTGCTCGAGAAAATGGCTGCGGAATACTCGGCCGCCGCCGACCAGGCCCCCGGCAACCCCGAGGCGCAGTACCGCGCCGCGCTGGCCGGCTCATTCCTGGCGGGAGTGGAGATCGAGCTGCACGACCGCAAGGCGGCGCACGATACGGCCGAGCGCGGAATCAGGTTTGGCGAAAGAGCCGTGGCGCTCAAACCGGACGAAGCCGAATACCTGCGCGTGCTGGGCACGCTCTACGGCCAGGCGGTCACGGACCTGATGAGCGGGCTCCGCTACGGCGGCAAAGCCAAGGACGCCATCGACAAGGCCGTTCAGAAGGCGCCCAACTCATCCTCCGTCTACCTGGCTCGCGGAGTGGGCAACCTCTATGTGCCCGCGCAGCTCGGAGGCGGCCCCAGGGCGGCCATTCCGGATTTCCGCAAGGCCATCGAGCTCGATCCCCGGAACGCCGAGGCCTATCTGTTCCTGGGGCTGAGCCTGCGCGACGAGGGCCAGAACGCGGAGGCGCGACAGGCCATCGCCAAGTCGCTGGAGCTCGATCCCAATCGCCTGTGGGCCCGCCAGCAGCTCGAGAAGACGCCCGCCAAATGACCCGCCTGGCGGCCGCCGGCTGGGCGCTGGCGCTGGCGCTCGTGACGTTCTACCAATTCCCCGGCCATACCTGGCTCGCGCAGGATAGCCAGATCTACGTGCCCATCCTGGAGCACCTGCGGGATCCCACGGTCTTGCGCAACGACATGCTGGCTCAGCAGCCGCACGTGGCTTATACGCTGTACGACGAAACGGCGCGCCTCGTGCGCGCCTGGACGGGCCTGGGCTTTCGCGAGGGGCTCGAGCTCCAGCAGGTGGCCGCGCGCGCGCTGGGCATCTGGGGCTTGTACCTGATGGCCACCGCGTCGGGACTCCCATTCGCTCCGGCCATGCTGATAGCCTCGATCTGCGCTCTGGGGGCCTCGGTCGCCGGGCCGCAGGTCCTGACCTTCGAGTACGAGCCGGTTCCCAGGGGCTTCGCCGTGCTGCTGCTGATGTGCGCGGCGGGGCTGGCGGCGCATCGCCGGCTGCTGGGCGCGGGGATCGCCGCGGGCGCCGCGTTCCTCTACCATCCACCCACGGCGCTGCCGTTCTGGATGCTCCTTGTCGCGCTGGTGTGGTGGCCCGGGCGTCCGGACAAAGCGCGCGAGCGGTGGAGGAATCTGGCGCCCCTCGTCGCGGCCGCGCTAGTGCTGCTGGTGGCCTCGCGGCTTCAGGCCGGGGCGGGCCAGGTGCTGTGGGGACATCTCAGCGCTGCGCAAGAGCGCTTGCAACGCTTCCGGGCTCCCTACGTGTGGATTTCCACCTGGCCATGGGCGCTGATGGCGCATCACCTGCTGGTGTGGGCCGTTTCTCTGGCGGCTTATGCCCGCATCCGACGCGATATTCCCGGCGAGCTACGCGTGCTTCTGCTGGGCCTGCCGGCGATGGGCATACTCTCGATGCCGCTTTCCTGGCTTCTGCTGGAGCACGCGAAGTGGGCGCTTGTCCCGCAATTGCAGCCGCTGCGCAACCTGCTGTTCGGAGCCCTCGCGATGCAGTTCCTGACGGCCGCGGCGGGCGCCTGGGCGGCGCTACGCCGACGCTCCCTCGAAGCGGCCGGATGGTTCGCGCTGGCCTACCTGCTGCCGCTTCAGCCCACCCTGACCGATCCCTTTTCCTGGCGTCGCGCAGCCGTGGCTGCGGGATTGGCGCTGATAGCGGCCACTGTCACCTGGATCTCGAAGCAGCCCCGCTGGCGCTGGGCTCCCATGGCCGGCGTGGCGGCATTCTGGGCCATCCCCGCGATCGGCGGCGTGGTGAACTATCCCCAGCTCGAGACGCCCGAGCTCGAGCAGCTTTCGCAATGGGCCCGCGCCGCCACCCCCCGCGACGCGGTTTTCCTCTTCCCCGATGCCGCCCGCTCGCTCGACCCCGGCATCTTCCGCTCCGAGGCCTTGCGCGCGGTCTATGTGGATTGGAAAGCGGGAGGCCAGGTGAATTATCTGGCGGACTTCGGCGACGAGTGGTGGTTCCGCTGGCAGCAGACCATGGCCGGTCGGTTCAAGACGCCGGAGCTCGCCAAGTATGACGGGCTGGGAATTCAGTACCTCGTACTGAAGCCCGAACATCGGCTGGCGCAGCCGGCGATGTTTGAGAACGGGCGGTATCTTGTGTACCGCACCCGCCAAGGAACGTTTTAAAGAACCGATACTTCCGGCCGATAAGGTCCCCAAATGAAGAGAAGTCTGTGGACCTTAACCTCTCTGGGCCTTCTGGCCCTTTTCGCGCCCGCTTGTCCGATCTTTGCGCAAACGCCTGACCTGACTCCCCGAATTCAGCGCGTCATCGACGATTCGATCACCGTGAGCCTGCCCGGCAACCGGCATCCGCTGGCGTTCCCGGAATACGATGCCGGGGCCGTCGCACCCGACACCCCCATGGATCGCATGATCCTGGTGCTCGAACCCGATGGCGCCCACCAGGCCGCGCTGGACGCCCTGGTGAACGCGCAACAGGACCCCGAGTCTCCGCTCTATCACCAGTGGCTCACGCCGGAGCAGTTCGGTGGAAGCTTCGGGATCGCGCAGAGCGACCTCGATCAAATCTCCGGCTGGTTAGGGCGGCATGGATTCACCGTGGAGGAAATCGCCAGCGGGCGCCGGCAGATCGTCTTCAGCGGCACGGCCGCGCAGGTGGCCTCGGCGTTCCACACCGAGATCCATTCCTACATGGTGGGGGGTGAACTCAAATATGCCAACGCCGGCGATCCGCAAATCCCGGTGGCTCTAGCGCCGGTGGTGGGGGGCGTGGTCTCGCTGCACAACTTCGCCAGCGCGCCGGCGCACCGGACCGCGCGGCCCTTGAGCCGCTTCGATCCGCTCTACACGTCGGGATCGAGTCACTACCTGGCGCCGGCGGATTTCGCGGCCATTTACGGTGTCGCGGCTCTCTACTCCAAGTCTATTGACGGGACGGGGCAGAGCATCGCGGTGGCCGGCCGCACCAATATCGAATTGGCCGCTGTCCAGACCTTTCGCAGCCAGTTTGGCCTTCCGGCCAACACTCCGACGGTGGTCCTCTACGGAGCCGATCCCGGCGTCGTTTCCGAGGACGAGGAGATTGAGGCCGATCTGGATGTCGAATGGTCCGGGGCGGTGGCCAGGAACGCATCCGTCAAGCTGGTGGTTGCGGCTTCGACCAATTCGAGCGACGGCATCGCGCTCTCTTCGGAATACATCGTGAACCACATGGTGGCGCCGGTGGTCAGCGTCAGCTTCGGCTCGTGTGAGGCGGCCCTGGGGAGCGCGGGCAATGCATTCTGGAACGCCCTTTGGGAGCAGGCCGCGGCGCAGGGCATGACGGTCGCGGTGTCCGCCGGTGACAGCGGCGCGGCGGGCTGCGACGATCCTTCCCAGGCCACGGCGTCCGGAGGCGCGGGAGTTAACGGGCTCTGTTCCGCGCCTTACAGCACCTGCGTGGGAGGAACCCAGTTCGCGGATACCTCGAATCCCGGCGCTTACTGGGCGGCCACCAACGCCTCCGGCACGGACGCTTCGGCGCTGGGATATATCCCCGAAACATCCTGGAACGAGAGCGCGGCTTTGGCCGGCGGCGCCGGTCTGTGGGCCGGCGGCGGCGGCCTGAGTTCGGTTTATGTGAAGCCCGCATGGCAGACCGGCCCGGGCGTGCCCTCCACCGGGATGCGCGCGGTGCCGGATGTATCGCTCGCAGCGGCGGGCCACGACGGATATCTGGTCGCCGTGGAAGATCAGTTTTACGTTGTGAGCGGCACCTCCGCGTCCACCCCCAGCTTTGCCGGAATGATGAGTTTGAACGTCCAGAACACGCGCACGCCGCAAGGCAATGCCAACCCCATCCTGTACTTGCTGGCGACCCTGCAATCGGGCGGCGGCGCGGCCGTGTTTCACGACATCACCACCGGGAACAACACGGTTCCAGGGGTTTCCGGGTTCAACGCGGGGGTGGGGTACGACGAAGCGACCGGCCTGGGATCGATCGACGCGAATACCATGGTGAGCCGTTGGAGCGATGCCGCCGCGCCCAAGCCGGCCTTCCAGTTGACAGCGAACCCGGCCTCGGTGTCGATGGCGGCGGGCGCCAGCAGTGCTGCGTCCATCGGCGTGACGGTGAGCGGCGGATTCAATGCTCCGGTCACCCTCGCGCTCGGCGCGCTGCCGCAGGGATTGACGGCCAATCTCTCGCCGGGTTCGCTGGCGGCGCCGGGGGGCGGGTCCGTCACGCTGCGGATCGGCGCGGCTGCGCAGATGGCGACCGGCTCCTACAATATCGCGCTCAACGCCACGGGCGGAAATCTCTCTCAATCGACATCGATAGGCGTTACGGTCACGCCGAATTGCGCCTACGCGATCAACCCGTCGAGCGCGGCGGCGACGGCGGCGGCCGCGAGCTACAGCGTCGCGGTGACCGCGCCAGCCGGCTGTGCCTGGACCGCCGCGACGGGCGCGAGCTGGATCGCCGTGACAGGCTCCGCTGCGGGGTCCGGCAACGGCTCGGTAGCTTACGCGGTGGCGGCCAACAGCGCTACGGCCACCCGAACCGGCACGCTGATTATCGCGGGACTCACCCTGACGGTGACGCAGGCCGCCGCCCCATTCGCTGTGAATAGCACATCCGCGAGTTACCCGGTCTCGGGAGGCGCCGGGACGATCGCGGTCTCCGCTTCGAGCGCTGCCGCCGTGTGGGCGGCCACCAGCGACGCCACTTGGATCGTCATCAACCAGGGCAGTTCCGGGAAAGGCAGCGGCACCGTGAGTTACGCGGTGGCGGCGAACACAGCGGCCACCAGCCGCAGCGGCTCGATCACCGTCGCGGGACTCACGGTTACCGTGACGCAAGCCGGCAACGCTCCGGTTTATAGCCTCACCCCGGCTTCGGCGAGTTACCCGGCCTCCGGAGGCGCCGGCTCGATAGCGGTCGCCGTAACCCCGTCAAGCACGTCCTGGACGGCCGCCAGCAGTGCCGCCTGGATCGCGATCACCAGTGGCGCGGCGGGCACCGGAGCGAAGACCGTCGGCTATTCGGTCGCCGCCAACACCGGGGCGGCGCGCACTGGAGGCATCACCATCGGCAGTTCCACTTTCGTGGTCAGCCAGGCCGCCACCACCTGTACCTACAGCCTCAGCCTGGGTAACGCCACGCCGGTAACGGGAGGAGTTACCGACTCGATCTCCGTTTCCACCGCCGCCGGCTGTGCCTGGACTGCCGTCAGCAACGCCGCGTGGATGACCATCACCTCGGGGAGCAGCAGCTCCGGGAGCGGAAAAGTGACGTTCAGCATAGCCGCTAACACGACCAGAAGCGCCAGGAGCGGCTCGATCGCGGTGGCAGGTTATACGGTTACGGTCCGGGAACCTCCGGCCGCCATGGCGAATCGCGGGCCACTGATCGAGCTTCCCTGACCCAGGGGCGAGGGCCGCGCGTCCAACTTCTAAACCGCGAACCCCGCCCGCCACAGCACATAGCCGATGGCCTGCTTGACGTAGTTCCAGCGCTCGTGCAGCGAATCGGGGTTGGGGTCCCGGCGCGGCGAGCCGTAAACCTTCAGGCCGCTGTGCTGGAGGATCTTCTTGACGCGGTAGATGTGGTAACCGTCGCTCACCACGATGACCGAATGGAGGCCCATGCGGTCGATAATTTCGGCCGCCAGAGTGGTGGAGTGTACGGTGCTTTCCCCCTCGGTTTCGACTACGATCGCTTCCGAGGGCACGCCGTGGCCGATCAGGTAAGCGCGGCCCACCCCGCCCTCGGTAAATACCGGGTCTCCGCCCGCGCCGCCGGTGGTCAGGATGCACGAGGCCAGCTTACGGCGGTAGAGATCCAAGGCATGATCGAGACGCGCGCGCAATACCGGGGAAGGCCGCCCGCGATATTCGGCCGCGCCCAGCACCAGGATCAGGTCGGCCGGCTGGGCTTCGTCGCGGGTGGATTGCCATTCGATGCGCGTGGTCACATAGGCGATATAGATCACCAATGCGGCCGCCGCCAGTACCAACCCGTTCCATACGGCGCGTCTCATCTGCGGTATTCTGATCGTTCGGATCTATTCGTATTGTAATCAGATGGCCCGGGCCGAAACGATCGCCAGCGCGGCCAATCCGTTGGTCAAGGACGTGCGGCGCGCCATTGCGCGCGGCGCGCTCACCAGCCAGGGCTGGTGTGTGGCCGAGACATTTCACCTGCTTGAGGAGGCCTTGCGCGGCGATTGCGAAGTGAAAGTCGTGCTGGCCGCCGAATCCGTCCGCTCGGCCGCCGAGGCGCACGTGCGGCGGTTATTGGGGATTAGAGTGGTCGTGCTGCCGGATGCCCTCATCCAGGCCATCTCGGGAACCGAAACCAGCCAGGGCGTGATTGCGCTGGTCCGGCCGCCGGAGTGGAAGCTCGATCAGTTGTTCCGCGGCCGGTCCCTGGTGGTGGTGCTCGACGGCCTCCAGGACCCCGGCAACGCCGGCACCATCGCCCGTTCGGCGGAGGCTTTCGGCGCTACCGGGTTATTGTTCCTCAAGGGCACCGTGAGCCCCTACCACCCGAAAACCCTGCGTGCCTCCGCGGGATCGCTGTTCCGCATTCCCTACCTGCATGGTATGGACCCGGCCCTGGCCCGCGCCGCTCTGCGCCAGAACAAGGTGGAACTCTATGCCGCCGTTCCGGCGCGGGACGGCGGGACGGCGCGCCGCCTGGCCGACGTGGATCTCACGGCCCGCTGCGGCCTGATCATCGGCAGCGAAGCCCACGGCGTGGGAGGCGAGCTGCGCGGCGCGGCGCTGGATGTCTCCATCCCCACCGTTCGAGTGGAATCGTTGAATGCCGCGGTAGCCGCCGCCATCCTGCTCTACGAGGCGCGGCGGCAGAGGTCCATACGCTCGTGAGCCTGTTCGATTCCACTCCGCCCGATGCGCCGGCACCGCCGGCCGGGGGAAAAGGCCAGCGGCCGCTGGCCGAGCGCATGCGCCCCGAGCGCCTGGAGGATTACATCGGGCAGGAGCACATCCTGGGTCCCGGAAAGCCGCTGCGGCGGCAAATCGAGCGGGACGAGCTGACTTCCATCATCCTGTGGGGACCGCCGGGAACGGGCAAGACGACGCTGGCCAAGCTGATCGCGCGCATTACGCGCTGCGAATTCATCCCCTTCAGCGCGGTATTGAGCGGCATCAAGGAGATCAAGGCGGTGATGGCCGACGCCGAGCGCCTGCGCCGCGCGGGCCTCCGCACCATTCTGTTCATCGATGAGATCCACCGGTTTAACAAGGCGCAGCAGGATGCCTTCCTGCCGTACGTGGAGCGCGGCGATATCATCCTGATCGGAGCCACCACCGAGAACCCGTCCTTCGAAGTCATCTCGGCGCTGCTTTCCCGCTCGCGCGTCTATGCCCTGCGCGGCCTCACCGTGCCGGAGATCGTCACGCTGCTCAAGCGGGCCCTGCCGGTGGTGGGGTTGGAAGCCGGGGAAGATCTGCTGGAGCAGATCGCCATCTACGCCAACGGGGACGCGCGGCAGGCCTACAACACGCTCGAGGCGGCCGCCGCGGCTTCCGCCGAGGGAAAGCTGAGCGAGAACGCCGTGCAGGACGCCATGCAGCGCAAAGTGCTCCTCTACGATAAGGGCGGCGAGGAGCATTTCAACATCATCTCAGCGCTGCACAAATCCGTCCGGTCGAGCGACGTGGATGCGGCGCTTTACTGGCTCAGCCGCATGCTGGAAGCCGGCGAGGACCGCCTGTATATCGCCCGCCGCCTGATCCGCATGGCCATCGAGGATATCGGCCTGGCCGATCCGCGAGCCCTCGAGCAGGCCGTGGCGGCCATGCAGGCGGTGCATTTTCTGGGCATACCGGAAGGCGACCTGGCGCTGGCCCAGGCCGCCATTTACCTCTCCGTGGCGCCCAAATCCGATTCGGCCTACCAGGCCCTGAACGCCGTCCGCGAAGATGTGGAGCGCACCATCGCCGAGCCGGTGCCCATGAACCTGCGCAACGCCGTCACGCGCA
The DNA here is from genome assembly GCA_963714205.1 of Terriglobia bacterium. Taxonomy (GTDB): domain Bacteria; phylum Acidobacteriota; class Terriglobia; order Bryobacterales; family Bryobacteraceae; genus CAVQNQ01. Next base: position 357,235 of record CAVQNQ010000006.1, on the reverse strand, counting down.
GTATGAAGGAGTGGGGATATGGCCAGGGCTACCAGCACGCCCACCAGTTCGAGGATGCCATGGTGGACATGGCCTGCCTGCCGCCTTCGCTGGAGGGCCGCCGCTATTATTTCCCGACCGCTCGCGGGCTGGAAAAACGGATTGGCGAGAGGCTGGAGGAGATTCGCAAAGCCAGGGAGCGGAAGTGAGCCGGGGCGCCAGCCGCCAGCTCACTTTTTGCCGAGTTTCAAATTGATAACGGCATCCCGGCGGGAATCGAAGGAACTCAAAATCTTGGTGCCGCTGGTGGCGCCCTGGAAATCGGCCTTCAACTCATAATCCACGTCCGGGCTCAAGCCTTGAAACTGATAGCTGCCGTCGTCCTTGGTGATGAAGGAGCGGATTTGCAGAGTCTTGGTATTCTTGAGCTGCACCACGCCGCCGCTCACCGGCAGGTCTTCCGCGGTGGTGACGAAGCCCTGCACGCTGCGGTTGTTCTGATCGGTCTTTTTTTTCTGTGCCAAGGCGGCAGGCGCGCACACCGAGCAAGCCAGCACCATCGCTGCCAGGGCCAGCAGCGGCCCACGCCTCCGGCGCGCGGGCGCGCGCCCCGAAACTTCCACCGCCGGCATCGCGCTCCTACTTCCAGTCCTCTTCAGGCTCGTCCTCCTCTTCGTCCTCTTCGAGAAAAGCTTCTTCATCGTCCTCGTCTTCATCGAGGTCTTCCGCCGATTCCAGTTCCAGGGGATCGGTGCCCGACACGATCAGGTCCGCGCCGCACTCGTCGCAGCTGAGGGTGTCGCCTTCGTCCACGTCGTCTTCATCCACATCGATGGCGCCATCGCATACCGGACACGTCACCATGGAATCTATTCCTCCCGAAATATTACTGTTAACACGATCGAACGCCGCTTGTGCAAGCTCATTTCCGCCTCAGGATTGCGCCGCCTGCTTGGCCAGGCGGCGGCGGGTGGTAGCCGGGACGATCCCCTTCAGACGCAGGTAGAGGAACAACTGGGCGCGATGCGTCAGTTCGTGCTCTTTGATCATTTGCAGCATCTCCAGCCGGGTAACCCGCTGGCCGTCGAAGCGCGTGATGATCTCCGCAAAGAACCCGGCGGGGCGGGCCGCCAGCTCGGCAGCTCGCTCGGCGATGGAATGGCGCAGAGCGGCGGCTATTTCGGGAGCGCCCGCTTCGGCAGGGAGTCCGGCCCGGTGCTGCTGGAGACGCTGGCGGAAATCAGGCGTGGTGAGATCCATGTCACCGGCCAGCAGCAGGCCGGTCAAGCCGTGGCCGGCATCCAGGATATGGTGCGCGATCTCGCGAAAGGTCATCAGCTCGGGGGTGGCGCGGAAGTCCAGCTCGGCGGCCGGAAAATCCTCCACGGCGAAGGCCGTGTCTTGCCGGATTGTCTTCCACGAATCGATTACGTGCTCCACTCTGACCATGAGCCCATTGTACCCGCACACGGAGCCTGCGCCGGGCTGCGTTTTTCGCGAAATTTGCGATCCCAGGCCTATCGTATTTTCAATTTCCTCCGATGAATAGAGTGTAAGGAGTGGAATGGAATCCGACATTCTGGTAGTGGATGATTCCGCCGCGATCCGGAAGATTCTGCAGCGCGTGCTGCGGCAAACCGGGATGGCAATCCGCACGATTGCCGAAGCGGGAGATGGCCAGGAGGCGCTGGAAGTATTGAAGGCGCAGAAGGTGGACCTGGTGCTGACGGACATTAACATGCCCAAAATGGACGGTTTGCAGTTCCTGGCGGCCTTGAGATCGGTGCCTCAATGGAGCACCCTCCCGGTGGTGATGATCACCACCGAAGGCGGCGAGGCGAAGGTGAGCGAGGCAGTCCGGCTGGGCGCCGTGGGATATGTGCGCAAGCCCTTCACTGCCGATCAGATCAAGGAGAAGCTCGCCGCGCTTTTGGCGCCGGCGCGGCCTTTATGAAAATTGACGAACTCATTATCGAGTATTTGAGCCGGTCCATCACCGACGTATTTTCCACGATGCTGGGCGTGGATCTCGGCGTGGGCGAGATTTCGGTGGAGAACAGCGCACCCGAGGCCAACGACGGCGTGGTTTCCTTCATTGGGCTGGCGGGATCCTGGGTTGGAACGGGAAGCCTGGCCTGCTCGCCCGTGCTGGCCTGCCGGATATGCGACCACATGTTGATGACCGAAACCTCCGCGGTGAACGAGGAAGTTCTCGACGCGGTGGCTGAACTGACCAACATGATCGTAGGCAGCGTCAAGACGGAACTGGAGAAGCACGTGGGTCCGCTGGGCCTGAGCATCCCCACGGTGGTGTTCGGCCGGAATTTCAAAACTAAGAGCGCCGGCACCAACGAGTGGACCGTGGCGCGGTTCCATTGGGACGGTGAGTTGCTGCTGGTGAAGGTCTGCCTGGCGCCCAAAGAGCGCGCCGCTCACGCCGTCTACCACTCGATTCCGCAAGCCTGCGGGATCGAAGTCTGACTCGGAAGAGGAAATGTTATGCCCCCTACTATGCTCGCCAGCCGCGAAAGCGCGGCGCCGCAGGTTGATGCGCGCGCCGGCAAGTACTTGACTTTTCAACTCGCCAACGAGGAGTTCGGTATTCGCGTCGTGAAGGTGCGCGAAATCATGGGCCTTCAGGATATCACCGCGGTGCCGCAGACGCCTCCGTACATCAAGGGCGTGATCAACCTGAGGGGCAAGGTGGTGCCGGTGATCGATCTCCGCCTCAAGTTCGGAATGGAGGCGGCCGAATACACTCAGCGCACCTGCATCATCGTCGCCCAAGTGCAAGGCGAAGCCGCCACGATGCCGATGGGAATCGTGGTGGACGGCGTCTCGGAGGTACTCAACCTGACCGCTCCGGAAATCGAAGACACCCCCAATTTCGGAGAGAATCTCGCCGGCCAATACCTGTTGGGGATGGCGAAGGTAAAAGGCAAAGTGAAGATCCTTTTGGAGATCGACAAAGTGATGTCCACTCAGGAATTGAAAGGCTTCGACACGCTTCTCCGCTGATTGGACCCCCGCGCAAAGGGAAGGCCCCGAATTTCCCGGCTAAGCGTCGCGCCGCGCGTGGTAGCTTTTCGAAAAGACATACCGATCGCCCCTTCGTCAGGCAGGGCCGGCGTAAATATACGCCACACCGTTCCAGATCTCACCGACCAGGAACTGGATAGTCAGGCAACGCACGCTCCCCAGAAAAATCCCGGACTTATCTTCGCAAACCTCACCCATTTCCCTATTGAGGCATCGTAAACTCCGCTCCTACAATCGGTTCAGGGATGTTGCCTGCGCGCCGGGCTTTGGTGTCATAGCCAATCAACTGCTGCGAAGAACAAGGAGGGGCAAGCATGCCAGAGGAAACCGTTCCGTACGGTCGCAAAACTCAAAGACCGTCTCCGGTCCCCGAGATACACATCGTTTGGATGACAGCGGGTCTGAGCTGCGATGGGGACTCCGTTTCCATCACTGCGGCGAGTCAGCCCAGCGTCGAGGAAGTCGTAATGGGCGCCATACCCGGGCTGCCCAAGGTTCACCTTCATAACCCGGTCCTCGCATACGAGGTCGGCGACGATTTCATGAAGTACTGGTACCTGGCGGACGAAGGCAAGCTCGATCCCTTCGTTCTGGTGGTCGAGGGGTCGATCCCCAACGAAAAGATCAAGAAGGAAGGCTACTGGGCGGCGCTGGGTACCGAATCACGATACCGGCCAGCCGATCACGACCAACGAGTGGATCGACCGGCTCGCGCCCAAGGCCCTGGCGGTGGTCGCCGCCGGCACCTGCGCCACTTACGGCGGCATTCACGCGATGCAGGGCAATCCGACCGGCTGCATGGGCCTGGCCGACTATCTGGGCTGGGACTGGCGGTCCAAAGCCGGCCTCCCGATCGTCAATGTCCCCGGCTGCCCGGTACAGCCGGACAACTTCATGGAGACGCTGCTCTATCTGCTGTACCAGGTGGCGGGGCTGGCGCCGATGATCCCGCTCGACGACCAGCTGCGGCCCACCTGGCTGTTCGGCGCGACCGTGCACGAAGGCTGCGACCGCGCCGGCTACTACGAGCAGGGCGATTTCGCCGAGCGAGTACGGCTCCCCGAAGTGCATTGTGAAGCTCGGCTGCTGGGGGCCGGTGGTGAACTGCAACGTGCCCAAGCGCGGCTGGATGGCCGGGATCGGCGGCTGCCCCAACGTCGGCGGCATCTGCATCGGCTGCACCATGCCCGGCTTCCCCGACAAGTTCATGCCGTTCATGGACGAGCCGCCGGGAGCGAAGCTGTCCGCTGGCACCGTGGGCATTTACGGCCGTGCGGTCAGGACGCTGCGCTCGTTTACTAACGCCACGGTCAACAAAGAGCCGAAGTGGCGGCATCAACCGACCGGAACTTACCACCGGCTATCAGGCAAGGACCTATTCAGCCTAAAGGAGACGCGATGAGCACTCATAACTGGAACCATGGTGGAAACTTCCACCAGTCAAAGAAGACTGGTGGAGATGAACTGGGACCCGATCACCCGCATCGTGGGCAGCCTGGGCATCTTCACCAAGATCGATTTCGAAAACCGCCAGGTCGCGGAGTGCCACAGCACCTCGTCGATCTTCCGCGGCTACAGCATCTTCATGAAGGGCAAGGACCCGCGCGACGCCCACTTCATCACCAGCCGCATCTGCGGCATCTGCGGCGACAACCACGCGACCTGCGCCACCTACGCCCAGAACATGGCCTTCGGCGTCAGGCCGCCGGCACATCGGCGAGTGGATCGTCAACCTCGGCGAGGCCGCCGAGTACATGTTCGACCACAACATCTTCCAGGACAACCTGGTCGGCGTGGATTTCTGCGAGCAGATGGTCAAGGAGACCAACCCCGGCGTGTCTGGCCAAGGCCGAAGCCACGCGAGCCCCGCACGCCGATGCGCACGGCTACCGCACCATCGCCGACATCATGCGCGCGCTGAATCCGTTCAGCGGGCGAGTTCTATCGCGAAGCGCTGCAGATGAGCCGCTGACCCGCGAGATGTTCTGCCTGATGGAAGGGCCGCCACGTGCATCCCTCCACGCTCTACCCCGGCGGCGTCGGCACGGTGCCGACCGTCCAGCTCTTCACCGACTACCTGGTCCGGCTGATGAAGTACGTGGAGTTCATGAAGAAAGTGCGTGCCGCTGCACGACGACCTGTTCGACTTCTTCTACGAGGCGCTGCCCGGCTACGAAGAAGTCGGCAAGCGGCGCATCCTGCTCGGCTGCTGGGGATCGTTCAACAATCCCGAGCGTCTGCGACTACACCTACAAGAACATGACCGACTGGGGCAACGCGATGTTCGTCACGCCGGGCGTGGTCGTGGACGGCAAGCTGGTCACCACGAACCTGGTGGACATCAACCTCAACATCCGCATCCTGCTCGGCAGCTCGTATTACGACGACTGGGAGGAACGGCGAGACGTTCGTCAAGACCGACCCGCTGGGCAATCCGGTCGATCAAGCGGCATCCCTGGAACCAGACCACCATCCCGCGGCCGCAGAAGCGCGACTTCGAGGGCAAGTACACCTGGGTGATGTCGCCGCGCTGGTACGACAAGCGCACCGGCGATTACCTGGCGCTCGACACCGGCGGCGGCCCGATCGCCCGTCTGTGGGCGACGGCGCTCGCCGGGCTGGTGGACATCGGCTACATCAAGGCCACCGGCCACAGCGTGAAGATCTATCTGCCCAAGACCGCTATCGTTGCCGGAGGTCGGAATTCGAGTGGAAGATCCCGAAGTGGAGCAACGCCATCGAGCGCGACCGCGCCCGCACCTACTTCCAGGCCTATGCCGCCGCCTGCCGCTCTGCACTTCGCCGAACAAGGCGCTGGAGGAGCTGCACGCCGGCCGGACCAAGACCTGGACCGATTTCAAGGTGCCGGAGGAGGCCATCGGCTGCGGCTTCCACGAGGCGGTCCGCGGCGTGCTGTCGCACCACGTGGTGATCCGCGACGGGCAAGATCGCCAATTACCATCCCTATCCGCCGACGCCGTGGAACGCCAACCCGCGCGATATCTACGGCACGCCGGGGCCATACGAAGACGCGGTGCAGAATACGCCGATCTTCGAGGAGAACGGGCCGCGACAACTTCAAGGGCATCGACATCATGCGCGCGGTGCGCAGCTTCGATCCGTGCCTGCCCTGCGGCGTGCACATGTACCTGGGCAACGGCAAGGTGCTCGAGGCGGTTCACTCGCCCACCTTCGGAGTGCAGTCGTAACGTTCCGGCCAGACTATGCACAATACAAACGAGGTCCCTTCGCAGGCCCGGCGCATCGAAGAATTGGTGGCTAAACTTGGGGCGTCGGGCGATCCGGCCATCCTGGCGACCGCCAGGGAGCTGGTTGAGGCGCTGATGGATCTGCACGGCGCCGCGCTCGAGCGGATGCTCGAAATGGCATCCGCCGCGGGCGCGGCGGGGCGCGACATAGCGGATAAATTCGGCCGCGACGACCTGGTGGGCAGCCTGCTCGTGCTCTACGGCATCCACCCGCTGGATCTCGAAGCCCGCGTGCGGAGGGCTCTGGAAAAACTGGAACCGCGCCTGCGCAAGCACGGCCATCGGATCGATCTGATAAGCGTCGATGAAGGCGCCGTCAGGCTGCGTGTCGGGGCCGGCGTGGCGAGCCATGGGGCGTCCGCCGCTTCTCTCAAGGCGGCCGTGGAGGACGCGATTTACGCCGCGGCTCCCGATACCGAACACCTCGAGATCGAAGGGCTCGAGGAGATGGAATCGCGCGGCGCTTTTGTGCCTCTATCCCTGCTGACCGAGATGAAGGGCGCCGTATGAGCGCGGCCGGCGTCCCCCACACGCTGGGCGTCTTGCGCCGTTTCGTCCGCCAGAGCCGGCCCCTGGAGCGGTGCGAGTTGTGCGGCGCCGCGCTGAGGGCCGATCATCCGCACCTCATGGAGCCGCTGGCGCGCAAGCTGATTTGCGCATGCGACGCCTGCGGCATTCTTTTCTGCGCTGAGGGCCCGGCGCGCTTCAAGCGCGTGCCCCGGCGCACCCGCTTTCTAGACGATTTCCGCCTAACGGACGCGCAGTGGGAAAGCCTGCTGATCCCTATCAACGTGGCTTTCTTTTTCGAGAGCAGCCCCGAGAAGCGCATGGTCACCTTGTATCCCAGCCCCGCGGGCGCGCCGGAATCTCAACTGGCGCTCGAGACGTGGGGCGAGATCGCCGCAGCGAATCCGGTGCTCGGCGGCATGGAAGCCGATGTGGAAGCGCTGCTCGTCAACCGGCTGGGCCCGTCCCACGGGTATCCGACGCCGGAGTATTACCTGCTACCCATCGACGAGTGCTACCGGCTGGTGGGGCTGATCCGCGCGCAGTGGCGAGGATTTACGGGCGGCGCGGAGGTCTGGGCGGAACTGAGGAGTTTCTTCGCGGGCCTTAAGGAACGGGCCGGCTCGGCCGGCGGAGGGCCTCATGCCTGATCTCAGTTTTCGCATCGAAAGTGCCGGGGCGGTGCCGTTTGCCGTATCGCCGCTGCTCGCGTTCCAAGTCCGCGTGACAAACGCCCAGAAGGAGCGCGTGCACGCCGTCGCCCTACGGTGCCAAATTCAGATCGAGGCCACGCGACGGAGCTACAACTCCGGCGAGCAAGCCAGCCTTGGGGACCTGTTCGGCGAGCCTCACCGTTGGGGCCAGACGTTGCGCACCATGTTATGGACCCACGCGAGCGCGATCGTTCCCGAGTTCACGGGCAGCACGCTGGCTGAGTTGCAGGTGCCCTGCACATTCGATTTCAACATCGCCGTGGTGAAGTATTTCCAGGGCTTGCAGGAAGGCGAAATTTCGCTGTGTTTCCAATTCAGCGGCTCCGTTTTTTACGAAGCCGCCGATGGGAACATGCAGGTCGCGCCCATCTCGTGGGATCGGGAAGCGAAATTCCGGCTGCTTTTGAAAACCTGGACCCGAATGATGGACATCTACTACCCCAACAGCGCCTGGCTCTGCCTGCGGCGCGACATCTTCGAGCGGCTCTGCCGGCATAAAACGCAGCACGGAATTCCCACGTGGGAACAGACCGTGGAAGAACTGCTCGAACGCGTGGAGGAAGGGGTGCGACCGTGAATTTGTCTGCCATCGAGAAGGTCGCTAACGCCGTGCTCTACGAGGGATACATTCTTTATCCCTACCGCCTGTCGGCCACGAAAAACCAGCGGCGCTTCAATTTCGGAGTTCTGGTTCCGCCGGCTTTCAGCGAACGGGAACGCGGCGCCGAAACATCCGAGATGCGGACCGAGTGCCTGGTTTCGGGAGGTTCCGCGAGCCTCGACTTTCGAGTGAGATTCCTGCAAGTGGAAGCCTCTCCCAACTGGCAGGAAGCCACAGAGCGCGAAGTGCGGCTCGCGGATTCGAGCCTCGCCGGCCTGCCGGAGGAGCCGCGGCGCGAGCAGTTCCGCTTCCCACCCATCGAAGGAGCGGTGGAAATCTCGGCCGTGCGTCTCGAGGACGATCTCTACCGGCTGGCCGTGCGCGTCTTAAACCACACCGCTCTCGCAGGCCTGGAACCGCAAAGCCGCGACGAGGTGCTGCCGTTCTCTCTGGCGTCCACGCACACCATTCTGGCCGTGAAGGACGGCGAGTTTATTTCGCTTCTCGATCCGCCGGAGCGCTTCCGCGAAGCTGCCGCCGGATGCCGGAATGCGGGCGCCTGGCCGGCGTTGGTAGGCAACGCCGGCGAACGAGACGCGATGCTTTCTTCGCCCATCATTCTGTACGACTACCCGCAAATCGCGGAGGAGAGTCCCGGCGATCTCTGCGACGGCACCGAGATCGATGAGATCCTGACACTGCGCATTCTTACCCTGACCGACGACGAGAAGCGTGAAATGCGCCAGGCCGGCGATCATGCGCGCCGCATACTCGAGCGCACCGAAGCGCTTCCCCAGGAGCAGCTCATGAAACTGCACGGCGTTCTGCGCGGATGGCGCGCTTCCGAGGAGGAGTCATGAACGAGTGGGAGTTTCTGCTTCTGGAAGACAAGACGCCCGTGGACCACCTGCTCGTCCAGGGCGTCGAGTTGAAGGCCGGCAGCCGCGTCCGGCTGCGCCCGCGTAAGGGCGGCGACGTTCTCGATATGGCGCTCGCGGGGAAGGTAGCGGCAATCGAATCCATCGAGCAGAACTATGAGGGCCAATTTCAGCTTGCCGTGGTGCTGGAGGAGGATCCGGGGCGGGACATGGGGCTGCTGCGCCAACCCGGCCATCGCTTCTTTTTCGGCCTCGAGGAAGTCGAGCCGCTGGAGAGGGAAGGAGAAGCGCAATGAACGGAGCGCGAATACTGGTCGCGGGTATCGGCAATATTTTTCTGGGCGATGATGCCTTCGGCGTCGAAGTGGCGCGCCGTATGTCGCAGCGCGCTTTGCCAGATGGCGTTCGCGTGGTCGATTTCGGTATTCGCGGTTTCGATCTCGCTTATACGCTGATGGATTACGATGTCGCGATCCTGGTGGACACCACCGCGCAGGGCGGCGAGCCCGGCACGGTCTATGTCGTCGAGATCGACAGCGGAGGTGATGAAGAACCAGACGGCGCGGAGGCCGGACCGGTCCAGATAGAGACTCACGGCATGAACCCCATGCGCGTGCTGGAAACGGTGCGGGCGCTGGGCGGACAACCCAAGCGAATCCTGATGGTGGGTTGCGAGCCGGCCACGTTTGGCGACCAGGAAGAAGGGGCGTTCGGCCTGAGCGCTCCCGTCGAGGCCGCGGTTGACGTGGCCATCGGCGTCATCGAATCGCTAGTGGCGAAGATCGCCGGCGAATCCCGGGCCGGAGTGGCGGCATGAGCGCTTCAGACTACACGATCGATCCCGGAGTAAGCCGCTTCACCGCACTAGGAGTCGCGGGCGGCATGTTATCGGCTCTGGGCCACGACCCGATCATCGGGATCCGCGATCTGGCTGGGGATGTACGGTTCGATGCGGATGCGCCCGAGCGATCCTGGCTCCGCATGAGAATTCCGGCGGCCTGTCTGGAAGTGCAGAATCAAGCCAGCGAGAAGGATCGCCGCGAGATGAAACGCACCATGGACCGCGAAGTCCTGGAGACGGCCCGGTACCCCGATATCGATTTCGAGAGTACCGGCGTTAGAGTGACCCACGGCGACGCCCACAGCCCGCGCGTGGAACTTGAAGGCAATTTGACCTTGCATGGCGTCACGCGGCCGCTTCGTTTTCCGGCGCGCGTATCCGTGTTGGGCGATATGTTGCGCGCCAATGGCGAGTTTTCGGTGCTGCTGAGCGACTACCGGATGAAGCGGCCCTCGGTCGCCGGCGGAACGCTCAAACTCAAGGATCAGATCAAGCTCGTGTTTGATATTGCGGCCCGCCAGAAGACCGGGAGCGTGCTGGCCGCGGGAGGAGGAGGGCATGTGCCTGGCGATTCCGGGTAAAGTCGTCGAGGTTCTGACCGAGCGGGAGAATCTGGCGCTGGTGGAGGTTATGGGCGTGCGGCGGAAGATCGATACCGGCTTGCTGATGGAAGACCCGGCCGGGCCCGGGGACTGGGTGCTGATCCACGTCGGCTTCGCCATGAGCAAAATCAGCGAGAAAGATGCCGACGAGCAGATGCGGATGCTCGAGATGCTGGGCGAAAACGAGGCCGCTATGCAAGAGATCGAAGGCTATGGCGTCGCGGAGCGCGGCTCCTAAGGAGCGGACGATGAAATTTGTCGATGAGTTTCGCACCCCCGAACTGATCACCCGGACGGCCGAAGAGATTTCGCGCCTCGCCGATCCGCGGCGCCATTACCGCTTTATGGAAGTTTGCGGCGGGCATACGCACGCCATCTATCGTTTCGGCCTGAAGGATCTGCTGCCGCCGAATGTCGAGCTGCATCCACGGACCGGGCTGCCCGGTGTGCGTGCTGCCCATGGGCCGCATCGACGATGGCCTCTCCATGTCGCAGCAGCCGGATGTCGTCTTCACGGCGTTCGGCGACATGATGCGCGTGCCCGGCGCGCGCGGCAGCCCGCTCGAATACAAAGCCCGCGGCGCCGACGTGCGGATCGTCTATTCGCCTTCGGATGCCCTGCAGCTCGCCCGGGCCAATCCCGGCAAGCACGTTATGTTCTTCGCCATCGGCTTCGAAACCACCGCGCCTTCCACCGCCCTCACCCTGATGCGCGCGCGCGCCCTGGGCATCCGCAACTTCTCGGTCTTCTCGAACCACGTCACGATCATCCCGGCCATTCGCGCCATCCTCGATTCGCCCGATATGCGCCTGGATGCGTTCATCGGGCCGGGCCACGTCTCGACGGTGATCGGGTGCCGGCCCTACGAATGGATCGCGCGTAATGAAGGCAAGCCGATCGCGGTTTCCGGTTTCGAGCCGCTCGATATCCTGCAGGCGGTCGTCATGCTGCTGCGCCAGCTGAAAGAGGGGCGCGCCGAGGTGGAAAATCAGTATCGGCGCGTGGTGCCGTGGGAAGGCAATCGCGCCGCGCTGAAGGTCATGAACGAGGTCTTTCAGCTGCGTCCCTATTTCGAGTGGCGCGGCTTGGGATTCATTTCTCAATCGGCCTTGCGCCTGCGCGACAGCTTTGCCGAATGGGACGCCGAACAGCGCTTCCACATTCCGGGCATACGCGTCACCGACCCCAAGGCCGCGCAGTGCGGCGAGGTCCTGAAGGGTGTATTGAAGCCGGCGCAGTGCAAGCTCTTCGGCAAGGAGTGTACGCCCGAGCATCCCGTCGGCGCGCTGATGGTCTCGTCGGAAGGATCCTGCGCCGCATATTACAACTACGAGCATCGCAAGGCCGCGCTGGTGGGCCTCGCCCCGGCAGTCTGAAAGGAAAATCATGCAGGCCACCATGCCCAAGATCCGGTTCCGCGATCCCCAGATCGAGATGGCTCACGGCGCCGGAGGCAAGGCCAGCCGCCGGCTCATCGAAGGCCTGATTGTCCCCCTGCTGTGCGACTCCCCCACGGGACCGCTGGGCGATGCGGCGCACCTCATGATGAACGGCGCCCCGCTGGCCATCACCACCGATAGCTTCGTAGTGAAGCCCCTGCGGTTTCCAGGCGGCTCCATCGGCGAACTGGCGGTTAACGGAACCGTGAACGACTTGGCGGTGTCGGGCGCGCGGGCGCAGAGCCTGGTTGTGACCCTGATTCTCGAAGCGGGACTGCCGGCCGAGACGCTCGAGGCCGAGGTGCGCGCCATGAGCGACGCGGCCCGGCGCGCGGGCGTCGCCGTTGTGGGCGGCGACACCAAGGTGGTCGAGCACGGCAAGGCCGACGGCATGTACATTTCCAGTTGCGGCATCGGACGCATCATCGAGGGCGTGGACATCGCGCCGCAATCCGTTCGCCCCGGCGACCGGGTGCTTCTGTCGGGGCCGATCGGGGATCACGGCATCACCATCCTGCTGGCGCGCGGGGAACTGGGCATGGAATCCGACCTGTGCTCCGATACGCGCTCCGTTCTTCCGCTGGTGGAGGCGCTGGCAGCCGCGGCGGGACCCGCCATCCGCTGGATGCGCGATCCCACGCGCGGCGGCGTGGCCACTTCTCTCAACGAACTGGCGCTCGATTGCGGCCTCGGAATCCACCTCTCGGAAAACCGGATTCCGGTGCGCGACACCGTCCGGGGTGCGTGCGAACTGCTCGGCCTCGACCCTCTGCACATCGCCAATGAAGGGCAATTTCTGGCCGTGGTGGCGCCGGAATTCGCCGAGGCCGCCCTCGCCGCGTTGCGGGCCGCGCCCGGCGGCGGCGCGGCGGAGATCATCGGCGAGGTGCGCGAACAGCCGGCCGGTGCGGTGCTGTGCTCGACGCTGTATGGCGGCACGCGCGTGGTTGATATGTTGTTGGGCGATCCGCTGCCGCGTATTTGCTAGGGAGCGTGCGATGACAACCAAGTGCGATTTGGCCGGGCGCGTCGAGGATCGGCTGCTCGAGCGCAATCAGATCTACGAGGAGTTCTTTTCCCGCGAGGCGCACCGCCTGGCCCTGGCGTGCCGCGAGATGTCGGAGCGCTTCCTGCGCGGCGGCCGTCTGCTGGCCTTCGGCGCCGGCCCCTACGCTACCGATGCCCAGCACGTCTCGGTGGAATTCGTCCACCCGGTCATCGTGGGCAAACGCGCCCTGCCGGCGCTCGATCTGTCGATGCTGTATCGCCCCTGGCTCGAAGCGCTCGTCACCGCCGACGATATCGCGATGGGCTTCGGGCCGCCCGAGGGCGATCGCGGGGTGTGGTCCGCGCTGGATCTCGCGCGCACCCGGCGGGCTATGACGTTTGCCCTTCCTGGATTCGAGGGCGATTACGCGGTGGCCGCGTGTACCCGAGATCCCTTTCTGCACCAGGAAGCCATCGAAATGCTCTATCACACGCTCTGGGAGACGGTGCACGTGTTTTTCGAGCATCGCGAGCTGGGCCTCGATACGGGCGACGCGGGATTCCTGTATCCATTTCTCGGTCAGGAAAAGCAAGCGACCGACGGCGTGCTGGCGGAAGTCGCCGCATCCATCCGGCTCAAGGTCGGGGATGACGCCAGACTGCGAGCGCAGGTGGCCGCGGAACAGTCGGATGCTATCGTGGCGGCGGCGCGGGCTCTCTGGGAATCGGTTCGCCAGGGCGGCAAGCTGATCCTCTTCGGCAACGGCGGATCGGCCACCGATGCCAACGATTGGGCGCTGGACTGCGTCGCGCCGCCCGAAGGCTTCCGCCCGCTGCCGGCGGTGTCGCTGGCGCTCGAGTCGGCCAATATCACGGCCGTCGCCAACGACGTGGGCACCGAGGTGATCTTCCTGCGCCAGCTCATCGCCCAGGCTCGCCCGCACGATGTGGCGATCGCCATTTCCACCAGCGGCGGATCGCGTAACATCATCATGGCTCTCGAAGAGGCTTGTCGGCGTAAGATGGCCACCGTGGCTCTGGTCGGCTATGATGGCGGTGAGATCGTGCGGCGCGGCCTGGCGGATTTTCCCATTGTGGTTCGCGCCGATTACATCCCCCGCATTCAGGAGGTGCAGGCGTCCATCTACCACATCATCCGGGAAGCCATGGAGACGCTGGCGCGCGGCTAGAGCTGGAGTGCCTGCTGATCGCTGACGACCTCACCGGCGCGTGTGACGCGGCGGTTCATTTTGCGGCTAGGGGGCGCGCGACGGCGGCCTGCCTGGACCTGAATGCCGATCTTACCGGCTTGAACGTGGTGGCCCTCAGCACCGATACGCGCGACGCGCCGGCCGGCGAGTTCCGGCGCATGGCCGCGGAAGCGGCGCTCCGATTCGCGGGGTGCCGGGTCCGCGTGCTGTTCAAAAAGATCGATTCCACGCTGCGCGGGAGGGCCGCCGAGGAGATCCAGACGGCAGCCGAAGCTTTCGGCTGCGATGCCGCCGTGGTAACGCCCGCGTTTCCGGCGATGGGCCGCATAGTGGAGGGCGGCCACCTGCGGGTCAGCGGGGCCTCCGATTTCCAGCCGATTCATCTGCCTTCTTACTTCTGCGCGCAGGGGGTCGCCTGCGTTCACTACGCGCCGGGCGGCGTGCGGGAGGCCCTGGCGGCCGGCGCTCGATATGTTTCGGCGGACGCGGCTTTGGATGGCGATCTCGATTGCGTTGTCCGCGAGGTGCTGGCCGGTGGCCGCAAGATGCTGTGGGCCGGTTCGGGGGGATTGGCCGCGGCGCTGGCGCGGGTGAGTTGTGGGGCCGTTCCCGCGCCGGCCGGCCCGCCCGCACGCGCCGGCGCCGTGCTGTTCTGCATAGGCTCGGACCACGCCGTCACCTTGGAGCAGCAGCGGCGCCTGGTGGCGGAGCGTGTGCAGCACGTGGTCCTGCGCATCCCGCGCGGGCAGGTTCCCGCGGCGAAGCTCCGCGAGTTGGCCGGTGACGCCGCCGCATTGCTGCTCTCGGGGGGCGATACGGCCTCGGCGGTATGCCACGCGCTGGGTGTCCGGTGGATCGAGCTGCGCGGCGAAATTCTCCCGGGTATTCCGTGGGGCCTGTTCCGCGGCGGCCCGCTCGATGGCACGACCGTCGCTACCAAGTCCGGCGGTTTCGGCGGAGCCGGCGCATTGGTGGCCGTGGCCGACTATTTCACAGAGCCGCGCCGCCGCGTTTGACACCTCTTTCGGGGTGCTGCTAGCCTTACGGTTCGGATGACCCGACCACCGCAAGATCTGCCGAGAATTGCGCTCACCATGGGCGACCCCGCCGGCGTGGGGCCGGAGATTGTCGTCAAAGCGCTGGCCGATCCCGAGATCGCGGCGGTGGCGCGCTGGGTGGTAGTGGGCGACCCTCGCATTCTCGCCATGGCCGAGCAATTCACCCGCCTGCGCCTGGCATCCGCGAAACTGAGGGCCAGCGGGATTCTGGGCGACCTCGATGATTTCGCGTTCGGGCGCTTGGACCCCCGCTGCGGGCAGGCGGCCGTGGAATACGTCCGCATCGCCACGCGGATGTGCCTGGATGGCGAAGCCGAAGCCATGGTCACGGCGCCACTCAACAAGGAAGCCGTGGCGCTCTCCGGCCGTCTGTTTTCCGGCCACACCGAGTTCATCGCCGAGATGTGCGGCGCGCCCGAGCCGCGCATGCTGCTGGCCACGGACCGGCTCTGCACCGTGCATGTCTCGACCCACATTCCGCTGCGGCAGGCCTGCCAATTGGAAACGGGCCGCATTCTCAAGACCATCGAGCTGGGCGATGAGGCCATGCGGTTGCTCGGTTTCGCCCAACCGCGCATTGCGGTCTGCGGGCTGAATCCGCACGCCGGCGAGCACGGTCTGTTCGGCGAGGAGGACCAGACCGCCATCGTGCCGGCCATCCAGGCCGCGCGCGCCCGGGGCATCGCGTGCAGCGGACCGCACGCCGGCGATACCGTCTTCCTGCAAGCCCTCCGCGGGGCCTATGACCTGGTGGTGGCCATGTACCATGACCAGGGCCACATTCCCATGAAGCTCATCGATTTCGAAGGCGGCGTGAATATTTCGCTGGGCATCCCGATCATCCGCACTTCGGTGGACCATGGAACCGCTTTCGATATCGCCGGCAAAAACCAGGCCGACCCTCGCAGCCTGAAGCAGGCTATGCGCATGGGCGCGCGCATGGCCGCCACGCGGCGCGCCGGCCGGAGGAATCCGGCTTGACCCCCGCCGGCGCACTCGCGCGGAAGGCGTCCGTGCAACGCGGCATGATGATGCGTCGCTTCGGCCCGCTGCTGGCGCTGGCCGTCCTGTGCACGACGCTCGGGATTCTCTCCAGCCATTTCCTGACCTTGGACAACCTCATCAACGTGTTCCGCCAGTCGGCTGTGAATGCGCTGCTGTCGCTGGGGCAACTGGTGGTCATTATCACCGCGGGAATCGATCTTTCGGTCGGCAGCATTTTGGGCCTTTGCTGCGTGTTGGTGGCGCTGCTGCTGAAAGCGGGGGTGCCACCGGCGCTGGGCGTGCTGGGCGCGCTGGCGATCGGGGCGGGCTGGGCAGCGTCAATGGCCTGCTGCTCACCAAGCTGCACCTGCCGCATCCGTTCATCCCGACGCTGGGCATGATGAACGTGGCGCGCGGACTGGCGCTGGTGATTTGTGGCGGATTCCCCATTTCGGAGCTGCCCCCCGGGTTTCGTTTCTGGGGGGCGGGATCGGTGGGCTGGATTCCAGCGCCGGTGATCGTGGTGGTGGTGTTCTGCGTGGTGTTTCATATTTTCCTGACCCGCACCACGGTGGGCCGCGACATCTACGCGATCGGCGGCAATCCGCAGGCGGCGCTGCTGTCGGGCGTCCCGGTGGACGCGCGGCTGATCCTGGTGTATGCGCTGAGCGGGGTGACGGCGGCGGCGGGGGCGGTTGTGCTGGCGGGCCGCATGAACTCGGGCTTTCCGCTTGGCCGGCATGGGCGGCGAGCTGGATTCGATCGCGGCCGTGATCATCGGCGGCGCGAGCTTTTTCGGCGGCGTCGGCACGGTGGGAGGAACGCTGGTGGGCGCGCTGATCATGGGAGTGCTGCGCAACGGCCTGAACCTGATGAATGTATCGGCCTACTGGCAGACCGTGGTGATCGGGCTGGTGATTGTGGCCGCGGTGTGGGTGGACGTGGTGCGCCAGCGCGCCGCCGCGCGCGGTTGAAGTTCGCGGCCCATTTCCCATGCCGCGGTACCCTGAAGAGGGAGGGTGAGATGAATCGCAGGAGCTTTCTGTGGGGCGCCGGAGCCCTCGCGGCTGCGGGGGAAACCAGCGCGCAGCGCATTTCCGGAACCACTCTCGACACCCGCATCGTGCGGCTCAACTTGCGCCATACCTGGACCACCACCATGTCCTCCAGCGAGTTTCGCGATACCCTGCACGTCGCCTATAACCGCGACGGCATCACCGGCCATGGTGAAGGCGCGCCTATCGTGCGCTATCACGAAGATGCCGTCTCGGCCCGCCAGGTGGTGGAATCGCTCCGCGACCTGCTGCTTTCCGCCGATCCCATGCAGTTCTCGAAGGTCATGGGCGAGGTCTTCCAGCGCCTGCCGGGGGCGTGGGCCGGCAAAGCGGCCGTGGATATAGCGCTGATGGATTGGGTGGGCCAGAAACTGAAGATCCCGCTTTACACCTACTTCGGTCTGGACCCGCGCGACACGCCGTTGACCACCTTCTCGATCGGCATCGACACCCCCGAGATCACCCGCGAGAAGACCCGCGAGGCGGAGGCCTTCCCGATTCTCAAGGTCAAGGTGGGGCTGGACACCGACGAGCCCACCATCGAAGCCGTGCGCAGCGTCACCTCCAAGCCGCTGCGCGTGGATGCCAACGAGGGCTGGAAGACGAAAGAAGAGGCCGCCCGCAAGATCGACTGGCTGGCGGCTCACGGCGTGGAATTTATCGAGCAACCCCTGCCTGCCGAAATGATCGAGGAGACCGCCTGGGTACACAGCCGCGTGGGCATCCCCATCATCGCCGACGAAGCCTGCCAGCGCGCTTCGGACATCCCCAAGTTGAAAGGCGCGTTCGACGGCGTCAATGTCAAGCTCGATAAGAGCGGCGGCCTGCTGGAGGCCTACCGCATGATCCAGATCGCCAAGTCATTGGGAATGCGGACCATGCTCGGCTGCATGATCTCGAGTTCGGTCTCGGTCACCGCCGCGGCGCATCTTTCGCCGCTGGTCGATTACGCCGATCTGGACGGCAATCTGCTGATCGCCAACGACCCCTTCCGCGGCGTGCTCGTGGAAAAAGGCAAGCTCATACTGCCGGACCGTCCCGGCCTGGGGCTGATTCCGGCGGCCTGATCCCGCCGCCGTTTACGCGCTCGTCGCCGCGCCCTTCCGGAAAGCATCGATCCGGGCGATCTCTTCGGGGTCGAGACGGAACTCCAGCGCTCCCAGCACTCCCTTGGCCTGCTCCGCCGAGCGCATCCCCACAATGGCCGCCGTCACCGCGGGGTTCCGCAGCGTCCAGGCAATCGCCACCTCTCCGGCCGTGCGTCCGTGCCGCGCGCCGATCTCGCGCATCAGCTCCGCCAGCTCCAGGTTGCGCGAAAGCTGCGGCTCGCGGAAGGCCGGCACGCGCCGCCGGAAATCGTCCTGCGGAAAACTATCGATGCGCTCGCGCGTCATCTTGCCCGTCAGCAGGCCCGATTTCATCGGCGAATAGGCGATCACTCCGATCCCGTGCAGGAAGCAGTACGGCAGAACTTCGTCCTCCACCTCCGGGCTGATCGCCGAGTACTGAGGCTGCAACGATGTCACCGGCGCAATCGCGCGGCACCGCTCCATCTGCGCCACCGTGAAATTCGAGACTCCGATCCACCGCACCTTGCCTTCCTGCTTTAGCCTGGCCATGGTGGACCATCCCTCTTCGATATCCACGTCCGGCTCCGGCCAGTGGATCTGGTAGAGGTCGATCCTCTCCACCCGCAGCCGCCGCAGGCTGGCTTCGCACTCCCGCCGCACGGAATCGGCCTTCAGGCTTCCGCCGATCTCGCCTCTCTCATCCCAGGTCCGTTCGCATTTGGTGAACACGTAGGGCTGCGCGCCCTTCCACTCCGCCAGCGCCCGCGCCACGATTTCCTCGGAGTGTCCCAGCCCGTATACTGCCGCCGTATCGATCCAGTTCACTCCCCCTTCCAGGGCGGTGTGAATGGCCTCGATGGAAGCGTTATCATCCTGCGGACCCCAGGCGAAAAGCCAGCCGCCGCCGCCCATGGCCCACGCGCCGATTCCGATCGGCGTGATTTCCATATCGCTGTTGCCAAGCCGTCTGGTGTGCATCTCTTCTACAATATCCGAGGTTGGGCGCCGTGGGAAAGTCCGCTGTTGTAATCGGTTCGGGACCTAACGGTCTGGCCGCGGCCATCGAATTGGCGCGCGCCGGCTGCCGCGTGCTGGTCCACGAAGCCGCTTCCCAGATCGGCGGGGGCATGCGCTCGGCCGGACTCACTCTGCCCGGCTTCCTCCATGACGTCTGCTCGGCGGTCCACCCCCTCGCCGCCGCGTCGCCCTGTTTCGAGCGCTACCCGCTGGAGCGCCACGGCCTCCACTGGATCCATCCCGAGGCCCCTCTGGCCCATCCCTTCGACGATGGCTCGGCCGTGGTGCTCGAACGCTCCCTCGAGGCCACCTGCGCGCAACTCGGAACCGATGGAGAAGCCTGGCGCAGGCTTTTCGAGCCGCTGGCCGCCAATTGGAGCCGCCTCCGCCTGGACGTGCTCGCTCCGGCCGGCCTTCCGCGTTCGCCCTTTCTCATGGCCCGTTTCGGCCTCCAGGCCATCCGCCCGGCGCGCGCCCTGGCCGAAAGCCTCTTCCGCGGGCCGCGCGCCCGCGCCCTCTTCGCGGGCCTGGCCGCGCACTCGTTCCTGCCGCTGGAAGCCCGCCCCAGCGCTGCCTTCGGACTGGTGCTGGGCGCCCTCGCGCACACCGTGGGATGGCCCATCCCGCGCGGCGGCTCCGGGCGTCTCGCTGGTGCTTTGGCCGCTTACCTCGGCGAACTCGGCGGAGAAATCCGGACCGACTCGCCCGTCGCCGAACTGCCCGCCGCGCCCATCGTAATGTGCGACGTCGGCCCGCGCGGCCTTCTGGCGCTCGCCCGCGGCCGCTTTCCCGAGAGCTTTCGCCGTGCACTGGAGCGTTACCGCTATGGTCCCGGCGCCTTCAAAATGGACTGGGCGCTCGCCGGCTCCATTCCCTGGAGGTCGCCCGGCTGCCGCCGCGCCGCCACCGTGCACCTCGGCGGACCGCTGGAAGAGATCGCCGCGTGGGAAGCCGGGCATACCGGCCGCCCTTTTGTTTTGCTGGTTCAACCCAGTCTGTTCGATCCGGCGCGCGCGCCCGCCGGCCGCCACACTGCGTGGGCCTACTGCCACGTTCCCAATGGCTCCTCCGCGGATATGGCCGGGCCCATCGAGGCCCAGATCGAGCGCTTCGCCCCCGGCTTCCGGGCCCTCATCCTGGCGCGCCATGCTCTCGACCCGGCCGCCCTGGAGCGCCATAACCCCAACCTCGTGGGTGGCGATATCAATGGCGGCAGTGCCGATCTGCGGCAGCTCTTCCTGCGCCCCACCCTCCGCGGCTACCGCACCCCTCTCGAAGGCGTATATCTCTGCTCCGCCTCGACGCCCCCCGGCGGCGGCATCCACGGCATGTGCGGGTATCATGCCGTCCGCAGCATGCGCGCGCGCTCGTAACGCCTGACTACGCCGAAAACCGATCCAGCGGTATTGCAGGAACCCCAATATGCCGCATAGCACCAGCAGGGTTCCCACGAACGCTTCGGGGCCACCCGCTCCCCGGACCCCTGTCCACACCTGGCGCGTTCGGCGAGTTACTATACGATGTCAGGCTGGCTGCCCGGACCTGGCGGATTGCGCGGGCGCGCCAGTCCGAGTTTGTCAATTGAAGGGGGATTTTATGCAACGAGCCGCCATGTGCGGGCTTGCGCTGCTTTTCGCGCTGGCTCTCGCCGCTCCGGCGTTATGCGAAGACACGTTTGTGTACTTTGGTTCGCACCGCGAGGGCCCCAAGATCGGCTTCTCAGTGGCGCATTTCGATACCGACACGGGCAAGCTCACAACCCCGGTATTTCTGGAACCGGCGGTCGCACCGGCATATTTCATTATTCATCCTGATGGGAAGCATCTCTACACCTGCAACTCGGATCCCGGTAGTTCGGTGAGCGCGTACGCTATCGATCCAGCCACGGCGAAGCTGACCTTACTGAACCAGAAACCGAGCGGCGGCGGCGACCCCAGCTATGTGAGCCTGGACGCCACCAACCATTACCTGATGGTCGCCAACTATCTGGGGGGCAACTTCGCCATCTTCGCGCTCGAACCGGATGGGAGTATCGGCGAGCGCACCGCGTTTGTTCAGCACACCGGCCACGGCGTCGATCCCAAGCGCCAGATGCACGCCTTCGCCCACTCGATTCGCGTCGATCCGACCAACCGGTTCGTGCTGGTGGCCGACCTGGGGCTGGATAAGCTGTTCGTCTATCGCTTCGACGCCAAGACCGGCGCGGTGCAACCCAACGACCCGCCTTCCGCGTCCGTGAAGCCCGGCTCCGGCGCGCGGCATACGCTGTTTCACCCCAACGGCCGCTTCGTCTACCTGAACAACGAGATGGCCAGCACCATTATCCGGTTCGGCTGGGACTCCGCCCGCGGCGTGCTGACCGAGTTCGAGACCGTTTCCACGCTTCCGGCGGATTTCAAGGGCAGCAGCGCCGACTCGGAGATGCTCCTGCACCCGAACGGCAAGTTTTTGTACGCCAGCAACCGTGGACACGACAGCCTGGCCGTGTTTTCCGTCGATGCGGAAACCGGACGTTTGACCCTCGTTCAGCACATGCCGACCCAGGGCAGGACGCCGCGCAACTTTGCCTTCGACCCCACCGGCAAGTGGATCCTCGTTACCAACCACGACAGCGATAACGCGGTGGTCTTCCGCGTCGATCCCACCACCGGCCGGCTGACGCAGGCCGGGCAGCCGGTCTCGGTCCCGTACCCGTTCTGCGAGCGATTTCTCCCCGTGGGGAAGTGAGTCACCGCGGAATTTCGTACCGCTTGATCTTCTCGTAGAGCGTCGAACGGTCGATGCCGAGGATCGCGGCGCTTTCCTTGATGTTGCCGCCGGTGCGCTGGAGGGTGGCCATGATCATGATCTTCTCCATCTCCTGGAGGGTCATCTCGGGAGGCGCGGTCCACGTGTTGCCGGCCTGGCCATTCTGCGCCAGGAACGAGAAGTCCTCTTCGGTCAGGTTCGTGCCGCGGCAGCTCACCATCGCCCGCTCCACGGCGTTTTCCAGTTCGCGCACATTCCCTGGCCAGTTGTAGTCCATCAGAACGCGCAGCCCGGCCTCGGAGACATGCGTGACAGGCTTGCCCAGCTCGTGCGCCAGCCGCTCCACGAAATGCGCGACCAGCAGCGGAATATCCTCGCGGCGCTCGCGCAGCGGAGGGATGCGGATCTCGATCACATTGAGCCGGTAGAACAGGTCGTCGCGGAACTTGCCCTCCGCCACGGCCTGTTGCAGGTTTACGTGGGTGGCGGCGATCACGCGCACGTCCACGCGCACCTCTTCGGAACCGCCCACGCGGTAGAAGGAGCGGTCCTGCAATACCCGCAGCAGGTCCACCTGGAGCTTGGGCGAGATGTCGCCGATTTCGTCCAGGAAGATCGTCCCGCCGTCGGCCATTTCGAACTTGCCCTGCTTCTGCTGGCTGGCGCCGGTGAACGATCCCTTTTCGTGCCCGAACAATTCGCTTTCGAGCAGTGTCTCGGCCAGCGCCGCGCACGAGACCACCACGAAGGACCTGGCGGCCCGGTCGCCCGAAAAATGAATGGCCCGCGCGATCAACTCCTTGCCGGTGCCGCTCTCGCCCTGGATAAGAACCGTGCTGCGGAGGTTCGAGACCTCGCGGGTCAGCTCCAGGATTTCGTGCATGCGCGCGTTCTTGCTGATCACGTCCCGTACGCAGTATTGCCGCGAGAGCTTCTTCCGCAGCATGGTGTTCTCGCGTTGCAGGTTCTTGATCTTGATGATGCGGTCCACCAGCAGCGAGATCTCCTCCGGATTGCAGGGCTTGACGATATACTCCTGCGCGCCCTCCTTCATGGCCGTGATGGCGGTATCCACCGTGGCGTAAGCCGTGATAATAATGACCGATGCCTGGGGGTGCAGGCGGTGGACCTGCATCATGGTTTCGATGCCGTCCATGCCGCCGGGCATCTTCAGATCGACGAAATAGATGGCATAGTCCTTCTGGCGGGACTTCTCCACGGCCGCGCGCCCCGAGGAGGCCGTATCCACCAGGTAACCATCCTCGCGGAGCCAGGTTGCCAGAGATTCGCACATGACTTCTTCGTCGTCCACCACCAGGATTTGCCAGTGGGATTTCATGATTGCTCCCTTGGGTAGCGCCGCAAACGCCTCGCGCAGGACGCGCAGAAGGCGGCTTGTTTCGAATCGATCTGCCGGATGCTGGCCGCGAGCGCCATGGCGCAGCTCCGTTCGGCGCAGTGCACCAGCCCGAAGGTGTGGCCGGTCTCGTGCAGCGCCTGCTTGATCGCGCGGGCCAGGAGGATCTCGCGGCTGGGCGCCAGACCGTAGAACTCCTGCCGCAGCCGCGCCAGCGAGACCACCGCCACGCGGCCCCTCAACTGCGCCTGGCCGAAGACGAAGCTCAGCACCGGAATAAACAGGTCCCGTCCGGTCACGGCCACCAGCTTCAAAGCATTCTCCGGACACGCGCGCATCAGCATCTCGAGCACCAGGATGGAAGCGTACTGCCGGCGCGCGGCGTCATAGGCGAAATCCGCCGCCGGAAGATCCACCGGACGCACCGAAGCGCCGAATTCCACCGCCACCCGCTCGCGGACCGCCATTGCCGCCTCGCGTCCGGCCTCTCCCATGGCGCCCACGTACAGGTACTTCATCCCTACCGCGCCGCCGGCTCGAGGGGTAGAGAGACCGTGAACGTGGTCCCCTCGCCAACCCGGCTCTCCACTTCGAGGTCTCCCCCGTGCGCCTCCACGATGCCGTAGGAGACCGCCAGTCCCAGCCCCACGCCCCTGCCTTCCGGCTTGGTGGTGAAGAAGGGGTCGAAGATCTTAGCCAGGTTCTCCTGCGGAATGCCTTCGCCGTTATCGGAAACCGTGAGCAGCGCGCGGCCGTCGCGCGCGGAAGTCGACACCTTCACCCGGCGCTCGCTCTTGGACTGGGTAGCCTCCGCGGCGTTCAACAACAGGTTGAGCGCCACCTGCTGGATCTGCGAGGCGTCGCAGTGAACCGGCGGAAGGTCCTCCCGCAGATCGGTCTCCACGGCTACGTCGCTCAGCTTCATCTTATGCTGCGCCACCGAGAGGGTCATCGACACAACCTTGTTGAGATCGGCCGCGGCGCGCTGCGGCTTGGAGCGGCGCGAAAACGCCAGCAGGTCCGACACGATCCGCCCCACGCGCGCGGTTTCGTTGGTCACCTGGCCGAGGTACTTGCGGAACTCCTCCAGGCGGTTGGGAGGAATGCCATCTTCCTTCAGCATGCGCTGCATCAGCATGGAGAGGTTCAGCACGCCGGAGAGCGGATTGTTGATTTCGTGCGCCACGCTGGCCGAAAGCTGCCCGAGCGAGGCCAGCCGGTCGCTTTGCAACAGCTTCTGGTGCGCCGCCTTGAGCTGCTGCGTCCGCTCCTCGACTTTGCTCTCCAGTTTCTGCGTGAACTGGTTGATCTCCGACATGGCCGTGCGGAGGCGTTCGCGCATGATGTCGAACGAGCGGGCCAGTTCGTTCAGCTCCTCGCTGGCATCGATGCTGCCGATAGGCTTGTCCAGATCCATCTGGCTCACCGCCTTGGTGCCCTCGATCAGCTTCTCGATGGGGCGGCTGAGAAAGCGCCGCGTGAAGAAGATGATGAAGACGCCGATGAGGGTAACCTCGAGCCCGGTCACCAGCAAAACACGCAGTTGAGCGCGGCGCATCTGCCGATCCAGGCTGTCCAGGGTGAGCGAAAGATCCAGCACGCCGAGCACCTTAATGGATGCGGGATGCGCGTGGCATTCGGCCTGGCTGCACGAGGGCTCGTTGTAGATGGCCGTCATCATGGTGAGCAGCCGGCGCCCGTCGGCGGCGCGGAAAGTGCGGGCGCGCGAGGGCAGGTCCAGCTTGAAGCGCGGGGCACCAGGCGCGTGGCACATGGCGCAGGGCGCATCGGTGGGATTGGCGGCGGACAGGCGGTCCTGGGGATTGGTCGAGAACATCACCTGGCCGGCGCGGTTGAACATGCGGATGCGGTCGATGCCCTGCTTGCGCGCGATTGTCCGCATCACCTCGTAGGCGGCCTCGCGATGGTCGTCGAGCATGGCGTGCCAGATGGCGCTGGTGATGCCCGTGGAGAGCTGGTCCGCTCCCAGAATCATGGCATTGAGAAGCTGGGACTCCTCCGTTTTGACGTTGACCACGCCCGAAACCGCCGCCACGATGACCACGATCGCCGTGATCGACAGCATGAGTTTCCGGGCGAGGCGGCGCGGCATGGGAGGATTGACTCCGAAATTATTGTAACCCGCCTCGATCGCCACCGCCCGCGGCGGCCGCCATCCGCCAGCGCCGGGTCAGCCTTCTTCCTTCTTCATCTGCTGCACGAAATCCAGGATGTCGAAGGTCTTGATCTTGCGGTCCGGATAGAAGCTGTTGATGGCGTCCTGC
This sequence comes from Terriglobia bacterium, assembly GCA_963714205.1. Classification (GTDB taxonomy): domain Bacteria; phylum Acidobacteriota; class Terriglobia; order Bryobacterales; family Bryobacteraceae; genus CAVQNQ01. The sequence continues at coordinate 331,594 of CAVQNQ010000006.1, read as the reverse complement.
TCGTCGGCGAAGATCTCGAACACGGTGGCCAGCTTGGTCATCACCAGCAGCTCGATGTTGCGGCGGTTCAGGTTGAGCAGCTTGAGAGATCCGCCGCTCTTGCGCAGGCTGGTGGCGCAGATCACCAGGGCGCCCAGGCCGGTGCTGTCGATGTAGTCTATTCCCTCGAGGTTCAGAATCACGTTGCGCTTGCCCGCCGCGCTCGATTCGGACACCTTCTCGCGCAGCGCGGCAGCCTCCGGCCCCACCGTGATGCGTCCCTTGAGATCCAGGATGGCGACGCCCTCCCGTTCCCGCGTCTGAATTTCTAAAGCCATGCTCGCAATGGATTATGACACACGGCAGGTGCCCATGGAGCGTCCTCGATCACGGTTTCGGCGCCGCGGGACCTTCCTCCACCCTCAGATTGGCCAGCGAGCCGCTCATACGCATCTCTTTGGCGCCGTTTGTGAGCACAATCACCAGCCGTCCGTCTTCCTCGGTGGCCCCGCTTCCGGTATACGTCTCGTCTTCCAGGTGCAGAGCCAAGCCGGTGAGCGTGCAGCGCGGGGCGCCCTGCGGCCAGGCCAGCGCGTAGCTTCCCGAAACGGTTTGGAGCGGCGCCGTGCCCACGTCGAAGGCCGTGCCCGCGAAGGTCCCCTCGGAGGTCAGGCTCGCCAGCAGCCGGGACCCCGTGCCGGAAGCTTCCAGGGTGCCTTCGACGTCCAGCTTTCCGGATTGCCAGCCCAAGCCCTTCACCTTGCCGGCGAACCTGTAGGATGGACGGTTGCCGCGCAAGTTCACGGCCAGCTTGCCGCTTACGGCCGCGCGCTCCAGCCTGGCCTGGATGCCGTCCATCTCGGCGCGGGCGCCGTCCCAGAGCAGGCGCCCGCGGAAATTCTCCAGACGCGCTCCGGCCACCAGCAGGCTGTCCACCTGCACGGTGCCATCGACGCCGCGCCCCTTCAGCCAGTCTGGAAGCGAAGCGCGGCCCAGGGCCCGCGCGATCAGGCTTTCGCGGCGCGCCAGCGTGGGTGCGAATTCCTGCTCCAGATCGGCTGCGTCCACCTCGGCCGCCCTTACGCGCAGCCGGTGCGGCCGCGCCGTGCCCGGTTCGTAGCGGTACTCGCCGGTGAAGGCCAGTTTGCCGGCCTGGCCCTCGACGCGGTCCAGCGCCACGCGCGCGCCATCGATCCGGGCGCGCGCCGAGGCCAGTTCCAGCGGGTGCGCCAGCCCGGGAACGTCAATGCGGGCGTCGGCGACGTCCAGGCTTCCGCTCCATCCCACCGCCTGGCCGGCCTCCCGGTGATAATGCAACTCGCCGGTCCATTGGCCGGAACGGACCTGCTCGAGCCAGGGAACCGCCGCCAGGGCTACCTGCGCGCGCAGCGCTTCGACCGGCATGGCGTCGGCCGATATGGCCAGATCGAGCTTGTCCGCGTCCATGTCATAGTCGGCCTCCACGTGGGCCTGGTCGTCGCCCGCCGTGCGCACCAGCGCCGGCTCCAGCCGCGCGTGGCCGTGATCCACAACCACGCGCGCCTGCTCGAAGCGCACGGGCGGCGAATCGGGAATGGTCACGGCCGCGTCGCGCAATTCCAGCTCGCCCTGAAAACTGCCCTGGCCCGAGTAGCCGATCGCGCCATCCATCGTTCCGCTCAATTGCAGGCGCGGCGGAAACTGCGCCCCCATGTGGCGCGCCAACTCCAGCACGGGCGCGATGGGGAAGCGGTTCCAGTTCACCGTCACCGCCCAGCGCGGGCGCGTGAGGTAATCGTCGGCGCGGAATACAACCCACAGCGGCAGGGCGGCGTTGCCCGGAGGATTGGATTGCAACTCGAGCCGTTCGCCCACCACGTCCAGGCGCCCGCGGATATCCAGCGGCCACCCGTGCCCGCCGGGCGGCAGCAGGTCCCAGCGGTGCACGTCTTCGATCGTGAGCCGTCCCTGGATCCCGATATTGCCGATCGGCCCGCCCAGGTGCAGGCGCGAGGAGATGGTCCCGTGCACATTGCCGGACTGGCCTTGAACCAGGGCGGTGAGCTCGCCGAGGCCGGTCCTGTCGAGCACCAGGTCGAGATCCACGCGCTCCGGCGTCACGAACCAGCGGCCCTCCAGAGTGAACGATCCGAGGCCTTGCCCGGGGCGGTCCGTGCGCGCCGGCTTGGCCGAGCAGGAGACGCTCCAGCCCGCGCGGCTGGAACCGGGCGGCGTCAGATCGAAATCCGTTTCGGTGAGGTAGAAGACCGATTTCGTTTCGCCGAATTTGAAGTTGATGCGGCCGTTGCGCACGTGGATGGCCGGCGCCGCGCTCATCGCCGAGCGGTTCACGAACGAGAGAAAATTCCACCGGCCCGGTTGGTCCGCCGGGCCGCTCTTGGTGAGATTGATGCTGGCATCCTCCAGCCGGATGGAAGCGATCGCCAGCCTGCCGGAGAGCAGTGACCAGAAACTCGGCCGCACTTCCATGCCGCCCTCCACGTAGGCGATCGGCTCGATTCCGATGGCGGGATCTTCGTGAATGACGACCCGCTCGACCGAGACGCCCAGCCCTCGAAACAGGCTGAACCGCACCGGCCCCTGAAATTCGACCGGCCGCCCCAGCGCCCGCTCGAGCGAGACGCGCACCTTACGGCCCACGCGATCGCCGAACGCCGGGGCCGTGATGCCGGCGATCAGCAGCAGGGCCAGCGCCATGCCGGCTACCTTCAACAACGTGCGGACCGGGCGTCTCATCCGGCCGCCTCCCCCAAGTCGCGGTAGGCCTGGAGATCATCGATATCCGCCACGATGCCGGGGTCCTCGAGATCCAGGAACTCGGTTCGCGCGGCATGGGCGCGCACCAGGTCGTTCGCCGCCGCGCCCTCGGGTAAAGCCAGAAACTCGGGGATCAGCTCGCGCGCGAACCACACCGGGTGCCCGCGCGTTCCCCGGTAGCGCGGCACGCGCACGAACGGGCGTTCCATGGCGCCGCCCGCCAGCAGCGCCTCGATCGTCTCGGGCGACACCGCCGGATGATCCACCAGCGTGAAAAGCACGCCATCGGCGCCGGCCGGAACGGCCCGCAATCCGCATTGCAGCGAGCCCGTTTGCCCGCTCCGGTATTCCGGATTCAGCGCGAACACCGCGGGCCTCCGCGTGCGCGCCCGGATCTCCGCGGCCCCGGCGCCCAGCACGACGATCACCGGCGAGCAGCGTGCCGAAAACAGGCCCACCAGGCGGTCCAGAAACGTTTCCCCACGATACTCGAGCAGCGCCTTGGGAGTCCCCATGCGGCGCGATTCGCCGGCGCTCAAGATGAGCCCGGCCGCGCTCACTTGGCCAGCACGGCCCGCAGCGATTCGTCGGCGAAAACCGACATGCTCAGCGAGCGCCAGTTGGATGCCGCGCCGCGGCGCACCGCAATCATCTCCGCCACCACGGAGATGGCGATCTCCTCGGGCGAAACCGCCCCGATATTCAGGCCCATGGGAGCGTTCAAGCGCTCGAAGGACGCGCGCGGCACGCCCTCCTTTTCGAGCTCCCGAATCACGTTGATGACCTTGCGTTTGCTCCCGATCATGGCGATATAGCGGGCCGGCGTCGCCAGGGCCAGCCGGAGCACGCGCATATCGTCGCGATGGCCCCGCGTGACGATGATGAGGTAGCCGGTTTCGTTGATTCCGAGGCGCGGGAAAATCTCCTCGTATTCCGCCGCATGAACTTCCCCCGCATCCGGAAACCGCTCGCGGTTGGCGAAGCTGTCGCGGTTATCGATCACCACGGTGGCGAATCCCGCCAGCGTGGCCGCCCGCGAGAGGCTCTTCGAGATGTGGCCCGCGCCGAAAATGAAGGCGCGCGGCACCGGCAGCAAAGGCTCCACCAGCACGTCCAGTTGTCCTCCGCAAATCAGGCCGTTATCGTAAGCCGCATCCTGCCCCAGGTTGAAGCTGAGGTGTTTGGGCTTCTCGGTCTCGATCGCCTCGCGCGCTGCGTCCCAAACCTCCGCCTCCACGCAGCCGCCGCCGATGGTGCCCACGATGGAGCCATCCGCGCGCACCAGCATTTTGGCGGTTTCATAGCTGGGGATGGAGCCGCGCACTTCCACGATAGTTGCCAGCGCGCACTTCTGTCCCAAACTGCGCAGGCGCACGATTTCCTCGAATACATCCATCCGAAGCGATTATAACGTGGAGCGATGCCGTCCACGCACTACCGTACCGCGCGGCGCCTGCGCCCGCCGGGGGACGCCGAAATGGCACACTTCGCCCCCACCTGCTAGACTCAAAAACAGCGCTCATGTGGGCAACTCCTGAATCGGCATGTCTGTTCCTGGCGGGGCTTGTGGAGCGCGCCCGCGGGCTGAACAAGAGCGTCGTGTTCCCCGAGGGCGGCGACCCGCGGGTGCTCGAAGCCGCCGCGCGGCTGGCGCGGGAAGGCGTTCTCCGCCCTATCCTCATCGCGCCTCCGCCGCACCCCAGCATCGACGGGGTGGCGTTTGTCGATGCGGACACCTCCCCGCTGAATCGCCAATATGCGGCCCTGTACTATGAACGCCGCCGCTCCAAGGGCGTCACCCTCCAGGACGCCGAAGCCGTCGCGCGGAAGCCGCTCTATTTCGCCGCCCTTATGCTCGCGGCCGGCGATGCGGATGGCTTCGTGGGCGGATCCGTCAACACGACCGGCGAAACCGTCCGTGCGGCGCTCCATTCGGTGGGGCTGGACCCGCGCGTGAAACTGGTTTCGAGCGTCTTCATTATGGCGCTCCAGGATAGCTCGATGGGCCACCACGGCCTGATGGCCTTCGCCGATTGCGCGGTGGTCGTCGCTCCCACCGCGGAGCAGCTTGCCGATATTGCCATCGCCACCGCCGCCAGCACCCGCGTTCTGATCGATGTCGAGCCGGTTGTAGCCCTGCTCAGCTTCTCCACCAGGAGAAGCGCCAGCCACGAGGAAGTGGACAGGGTCCTCGAAGCGCTGGCCCTGGTGCGCGAGCGCGCCCCCGGCCTGATCGTGGATGGTGAAATGCAAGCCGACGCGGCCGTCTCCCCATTCGTGGCGAATCTGAAAGCGCCTGGATCGAAAGTGGCCGGCCACGCCAATACCCTGATCTTTCCCAGCCTGGCCGCCGCCAATATCTCCTATAAGCTGGTGGAGCGGCTGGGCGGCGCCGTGGCCATCGGTCCGTTCCTCCAGGGTCTCCACAAACCCGCCAACGATCTTTCCCGCGGCTGCTCGGCTGAAGACGTCTTTAACGTGGCGGTAGTGACGGCCCTGCAATCGGAGAAGGCCTAGCCAGGCGATGCTGCCTTTCCGCCTGGTTTACTCCGAAAAGTACGACCTGCACCTGGGCGCGCACGTCTTTCCCTCCAAAAAGTACCGGTGGCTGCACGACCGCCTGCTGCGCACCCGCTTCGCCGCACCCGAGGATTTCATCGAGCCGCCGCCCGCCTCGGATGAAGACGTCCTGCTGGTGCACGATACCGCGTGGGTGGCGAAACTGCGCAACGGAACGCTGGCATACCAGGACATCCTGCGGCTGGAGATTCCCTACTCGCGCCAGATGGTGGAGGCCTTCTGGCTGGCGGCCGGCGGCTCCATTCTGGCGGCCCGCCTGGCCCTCCAGGCGGGCCTGGGCTTCAATGTCGGCGGCGGCTTTCACCACGCCTTCCCCGACCATGGGGAAGGCTTCTGCGCCGTCAACGATATCGCCGTGGCCATCCGGACCCTGCAGCGCGACGCCGCCATCCGGCGCGCCATGGTGGTGGATTGCGACGTGCACCACGGCAACGGCACGGCCGCCATCTTCGCGGGCGACCCCTCGGTATTCACGCTCTCCATCCACCAGTTCAATAATTATCCGAGCGAAAAGCCGCCCTCGAGCCTCGATATCCATCTGGCCGATGGCATTGGAGATGCCGAGTACATACACCGGCTCGAAAATGGCTTTCGCGGCGCTCTGGGCCTGTTCAAGCCGGAACTGCTGATCTACGTGGCGGGCGCCGATCCGTTTCAGGAGGACCAGTTGGGCGGCCTCTCCCTTACCTTCGCAGGGCTCGAAGAACGCGACCGCATGGTCATCGGCACCGCGCAAGCGCATGGGATTCCAGTGGCTGTGGTGCTGGCCGGCGGCTACGCCGTGAGTGTGGAGGACACCATCACCATCCACGCCAACACCGCCGCCGTGGCGCGCGATCTGATGCTCAAGCATAAGCCGCCTTTGTGAGCGTCATAATAGTTCAGTGGCTGTGTTGACGTTTCTCGAAGCGCGCGCGACGGTCCTCGCCAAAGTGCGGGCCATGCCCGTCGCAACGTCAACCGAGGGCGTGCGCATCGAGGAAGCTTGCGGCCGCGTATTGGCCGAAGATGTGGCGGCCGACCGCGATTCTCCGGCGGTGGCGCGCTCGGTGCGCGACGGGTATGCCGTGCGTTCGAGCGATCTTCCCGGCTCGCTCGAGGTCGTCGGAGAAATCCGCGCCGGGCAGAGCTTCCGTGGAGAGGTCGGCCCGGGCCAGGCCGTCGAGATCATGACCGGCGCGCCAATACCGGCCGGCGCCGACGCCGTCGTCATGCTCGAGCACACCGCCCGCAAGGACGGGCGCGTGCGCATCGATGGCTCCGCCGAGCCGCTCCAGTTCATCAATCCACGGGGCTGTGAGGCGGCGGCCCGCGAGGTGGTCCTGCGCACGGGCGCGCGCCTCGATTACAGCCACGTAGCCCTGCTGGCCGCGTTCGGGCACGCGCAGGTCCGCGCCTACGTCCGGCCGGTGGCTGCCATCGTAGCCACCGGCGACGAGATCGTGGAAATCGGCGAGACCCCCGAAGCGTGGCAGGTTCGCAACTCGAATGCCTATTCGCTGGCCGCCCAGGTGACGCGCGCCGGGGGAGTTCCGCGGGTACTTCCCATCGCCCGCGACACCCTCGACCACACGCGCGAAATGATTGGGCAGGGTCTCGCGGCCGATCTGCTGTTGCTCTCCGGAGGCGTCTCCGCGGGCAAGTACGACGTGGTGGAACCGGCCCTGGCTTCCTTTGGCGCGGAGCTCTACTTCGACCGCGTGGCCATCCAGCCCGGCCAGCCGGCGGTATTCGGGCGGGCCCGCGGGAAGTTCTTCTTCGGCCTGCCGGGCAATCCATCCTCCACCATGGTGACCTTCGAGATTTTCGCACGCGCCGCCCTCGAACTGCTCGCGGGCCGGAAGGAAACCGCGCTTCCGATGCCGCTGGCGCGTCTCACGCGCGATTTCCACCATCGCCCCGGGTTGACTCGCTTTTTGCCCGCTCGTTGGAGCGAAGATGGCTCCGAAGTCACGCCCGTGGGATGGCACGGCTCCGGAGACATTCCCGCCCTCACCCGCGCCAACGCCTATCTGGTGGCCGATCCCGAACGCGCCGAATACGCGCGCGGCGATCTCATCCGGGTGCTCATGAAATGAAGAATCTTTCGCATTACGATCCAGCCGGCAGCCCGCGCATGGTGGATGTTTCGGCCAAGCCCGAAACCCGCCGCACCGCGCGCGCCCACGCCTTCGTGCGAATCGCCCCCGAGGCGCTGGCCAAACTGCCGGCGAATCCCAAGGGCAACCCGCTTGAGATCGCGCGCATCGCCGGCATAGCAGCCGCCAAACGCACCTCCGAGCTCATCCCTCTCTGCCATCCTCTGATGCTCACGCACGCCGATGTGGATGTGGCCCTCGAAGCCGGGGGCGTGCGCGTGATGGCGAGCGCCGCCACCACGGCGCAGACGGGCGTCGAGATGGAGGCGCTCACGGCCGCCGCGGTGGCCGCGCTGACCGTTTACGACATGACCAAGGCGCTCGATAAGTCCATCGAGATCCAGGATCTTTACCTGCTCGAGAAGACCGGAGGCAAGAGCGGAGATTTCCGCCGGGAAGGGAAACCATGATCAGGGCCGCGGTGGTGACGATCAGCGATTCCGTGAGCGTCGGCTCGCGCCAGGACCGCTCCGGTCCGGCTGTGCGTGACCGTTTGGAACAACTGGGCTGGAGCGTCTCGGTGATCGAGGTCATCCCCGATGAGGCCCCCCAAATCAGCGCCCGCCTGGCCACCCTGGCCGATGGCGGCCAGATCTCGGCCATCTTCACCACGGGCGGAACGGGAATCGCCGCGCGGGATGTCACGCCGGAGGCAACCCGCGCCATCCTGGATCGCGAAATCCCCGGCTTCGGAGAGCTTATGCGGTCGCGCGGTCGCGAAAGCACCCTGCTGGCCGTGCTCTCCCGCTCGCTCGCCGGCACGCGCGGGCGCGTACTGATTGTGAATCTTCCCGGCTCGCCCAAAGGCGCGGTCGAGTCTTTGGATGCTATCGTGGAGTTGGTGCCACACGTGCTCGAATTGCTCGGTGGGTGTACCGCGCACGCGGTTGCCCGGGATGTGTAGAATGCCACGAACGCTCTTACTGATGCTGATATGCGGCCTGGTGGCCGCCCAACAGACCCAGCCTCCGGCCTCCCAGACGCCCTCGGAAGAACCGCCTTCCACCACCATCCGCGTCGGCGTGGAGGAGGTTGTGGCGCCGGTTCTGGTCTCTGATCGTTCCGGCGGCACCGTCGATGGCTTGCGCCCGGACCAGTTCCGCCTCTACGACAACGGCAAGGAACAGAACATTCACGTTGACGTGACCTTCATCCCCATTTCAATGGTCATTGCGATTCAAGCCAATGCGAACGTGGAGGCGATTCTGCCCAAGGTTTCGCATATCGGCAGCATGATCGGACCGGAAATCCTCGGCAACAACGGCGAGGCCTCGGTGGTAGCGTACGACTCGCGCATTCGCACTCTGCAGGAGTTCACTTCCGATCCCGACAAGATCAGCCTGGCGGTCAGGAAGATCGTCCCTGGCAGCACATCTAACCGGATGGTGGATGCCGTGGAAGAGGGCATTCGCCAGTTGCGGACGCGCCCCAAGGACCGGCGGCGCGTTCTGTTGCTGATCGGCGAAACCCGCGACCTGGCCAGCGAGGCCAAGCCGCGCGAGACCCTCATCAGCCTCCAGGTGAATAACATCGCTTTCTACTCCGTGGATATGTCGCGGCTGATATCCACCTTGACCGCGCCCCAGCAGCCGGGCCGTCCGAACAACCTCCCGCCGGCCATGACTTCGATGCCCTCGATGGTGGCCCCCACTCCCACCTCGGTCGACCAGTTGTATGGCACCGGCGATGTCGGCCGGGCGGAGTTCATCCCCCTCATGGTGGAGATCTTCAAGGACGTGAAAGCGATTTTCAAGGCCAACCCGGTGGAGCTTTTCGCCAGGGGGACCGGCGGCAGACAGTTCAGCTTCTTTCGCCAGCGCGGCCTGGAAGAAGCCATCGAGCAAATCGGCGCGGAGTTGCACAGCCAGTACCTGATCAGCTACAACCCCAACAACAAGCTGGAGGGCGGATTCCACGAAATCACGGCCGAGGTGATCGGCCATCCGGAGTATAGGCTTCAAATCCGCCCCGGCTACTGGCTGGCGACGAAGCAGTAGCCTCCAGACCCACCAATTTGAGAATTCCCGTCTCGCGGCGCCACCAATAAGGGTGACCGCCTTCCGCACCGGTCGGGAAGCGGCGGCTGCCATGAGACGCTATCTCGGCCTCTTTACAATTCTGCTCTGGGCTCCCGCGGCGCGCGCGGCCGATCTCCCGCGCTACCAGTACAGCATCGAAACCGTGGCCGGAAGCAGCCTGAACGGCGATGGCGGCCCGGCCACCGCCGCGCAGATCGGCGCTATCCAGGGAATCGCCCTCGATGGCGCGGGCAACCTCTACCTTTCCGACACCGATCACAACTCGGTGCGCAAAGTCGATTCCAAGGGGATCATCACCACCGTGGCGGGAACCGGGACGGCCGGCTTCGGCGGCGATGGCGCCGCTGCCACCTCTGCCCTTCTGAACCTCCCCTACGGGCTGGCCGCCGATTCCTCCGGTGCCCTCTACGTGGCGGACCTGGGCAACAACCGTGTGCGCCGCATTGGCCCGGATGGCGTGATCTCCACGGTGGCCGGCACCGGCACCGCCGGCTCGGCCGGAGATGGCGGCCCGGCCACCGATGCGCAACTGATGGCGCCGCGCAATCTCGTGGTGGACGCCTCCGGCAATCTCTACATCTCCGAATTCGAAGGGCACCGCGTGCGCAAGGTGTCCAACGGCCAAATCGTCACCGTCGCGGGAACGGGCGTGGCCGGCTTCCGCGGCGATGGCGGCACGGCGGTCGCGGCTCAACTCGACTTCCCGGCGGGATTGGCCCTGGACCAGACTGGGGATCTCTACATTGCCGATTCGGAAAACCAGCGCATCCGCAAGGTGCTTCCGAACGGCATCATCTCCACCGCACTGGGAGGATCGCCCAGTATCGCACTGTACACCCCCCTGGGGGTCGCCGTGGACGCGTCTGGCGACATTCTCGTGGGAGACGCCAGCTACACCGTGAGGGCCTACACGCCGGCGGGGAAGTGGAGCATCGTGGCGGGCACCGGCGCGCCGGGCTACGCCGGCGATGGCGGACCCGCTGTCGGCGCGCTGCTGACCTCGGTCCGCGACCTGGCCGCGGCCGCCGGTGGCAGGTTGTACATCGCCGACGGCGTGCGCGTGCGGTGCGTGGACGATTCTGGAACGATCTCGACGCTTGCCGGGGATGGCTACCTCCACGCCGTGGGCGATGGCGGCAGCGCGCTGGCGGCCTTACTCTCCCAGCCCTCCGCGGTGGCTCTCGATTTCGCCGGCGATCTGTACATCGCCGACCCCGGCACCCAGCGGGCGCGCAAGGTGTATCCGGACAACGTCATCCAGACCCTGGCCGGGACCGGCGTTGCCGGGTTCGGAGGCGAGTTGATCGCTGGGAGTGCGTCGGCCCTCAATTCGCCCATGGGTGTGGCCATGGCTCCTTCCGGGATCGTCTATATCGCGGACACCTATAACCACCGCATTCGCGCCGTGAGTGCCGATGGCACCATCGCCACCGTGGCCGGCACCGGCGTCTCCGGCACCGGCGCGGAGAACCAGCCGTGGACCGCAACGGCTCTGCGTGGTCCGCGGGGCGTCTGTGTGGATCACCAGGGCGCGCTCTATATCGTCGATACCTCCAATCACCGCGTGCTGCGCGCCTCGCCCGGCGCTCTCATGGCCACCGCCGCGGGCAATGGATCCCCGGGCGATGCCGGCGATGGCGGCTCCGCGCGGCTCGCCCAACTCAACCAGCCGGGCGCCTGCGCCGTGGATACCGCCGGCAATCTCTACATCGCCGACACCCTGAATCACAGCATCCGCGTGGTGACCAGCGGCGGTATCATTTCCACGCTTGCGGGCACCGGCCAGCCAGGCGCATCCGGCGACGAAGGGCCCGCCACGGCCGCCCGCCTCAACGCTCCCTCCGGCGTGACCGCGGACGACAACGGCAATGTGTTCATCGCGGATACCGGCAATCACGTCATTCGCCAGGTGACCGCCGATGCCGTCATCCATCGCATCGCGGGTCAATATACCGCCGGTTTCGCTGGGGATGGCGCCGCCGCAACTTCCGCGCAGCTCGACGCTCCCGCCGGCTTGGTCCTGGATGGCGCCGGCGATCTGTACCTCGCCGACAGCGGCAACAATCGGGTGCGCCGCCTGGTGCCCGGGCCCCCGTCCCGGTGGCGCCGGTGATCCAACTGCAAGCCGTCTCCGTAGTGAGCGCCGCCAGCCTGCTGGCGGGGCCGGTGGCTCCCGGCGCGGTCGTGACCATCCTCGGCTCGGGTCTGGGACCGGATTCCGGTGTGAATTCGGCGTTCGATGCCAGCGGTCGCCTGCCCACCAGCCTGGCCGGCGTCGAGGTGCTCTTCGATGGCGTGGCCGCACCCCTCATTTACGTACAAGCCGGCCAAGCCACCGCCCAAGCTCCCTATACCTTAGCCGGTGAAACCACCACCAACGTGCAGGTGAGCTACCAGAACGTCGTCGTGGGGTCGGCGGATGTGGCCGTCACGGCCGCCGCGCCCGCGATCTTTCCGGCCGTAGTGAACCAGGACGGCTCCCTCAACCTGGACACCGCTCCAGCCCCGCGCGGCAGCATCATCACGTTCTATGCGACGGGAGATGGTCTCACCTTTCCGGCCAGCGTCGAAGGCATACCGGCTTCGGCGCCTTACCCGTATCCGCTTCTGCCTGTTTCCATCGCGGTGGCGGGGAGCGCGGCAGAGCTCCTGTTCGCCGCCTCCGCTCCCGGCCTGGTGGGGATTCTGCAAGTGAACGCCCGGATTCCGCCGTCCCTCACAGCGACCGGGCAGCAAACCCTGACGCTCCAGGTGGGCGATGCCGTCTCTCCCGATATCCCGATCTGGCTCCAATGAATCCGCGGACGCGCGCTACTGCGCCACCCATTTGGCGATATCGTCGATTACTTCCGGCGCGATGTGTCCGGGAATCCGGTAATCCTCGCCGGTGCTCTTGCCCTCGCCCGCCACCATCAAATGGTTCAGCGTGGGATATTCCCGGAAGGCAGCGTCCTTGCGGCTCGCCAGCCCCGTCTTCCAGAGGCTGAGGTCGTCCTTGGCGGTGGCCTCGAAATCGCGGTCCCCTTGCAGGGTCAGGATGGGCAGCGCCAGTTTCAGGGCATCGCCCACGGGATCGTAATCTTTGAGGCTGATGATATAGGTGGCCGGTAAGCCGAGCATGGGCGGGGCGTCTGTATCAGCCGGGTCCAACGCCTTTACCTTAGCCACGCCCAACTTGATCTCTTCGAGTCTTCTGCCCGTGGCACCCAGGTAGATGGCCTGCTCCAGCAGCACGTCCTCCAGGGGCCGCGCGTTGGCCGCCATCAGGATGAGGCCGGCAAGCTTCCCATCCGCGGCGGCGATGCGCGGCGCCAGATAGCCGCCCATGCCATGGCCCAGCACGAATACCTTCTGCGGGTTCACTTCCGGCTGGGACCGCAGCAGAGCCGCCGCCAATGCCGCGTCATCCACGGTCTCCTTCTCCACCGTGTAGTTAGGAGAGCGCGCGACGGAGGGGTATTGACGCGTGCGCTTCTCGTACCGCAGCACCGCTATGCCGCGGGAGGCCAGGCCCTCCGCCAGGTCTTTGAAATCCTTGACGCCGCCGATCGTCTCATCGCGGTCCTGCGGCCCGGCGGTGGCCACCAGCACCACGCCTGGAACCCGCTTACCACCGGCCGGCACGCTCAAGGTGCCGGGCAGTTTGAACTCCCCTTCACCCACCGTGACTTCGCGCTCGCGAAACGCCTCCGGCTTGCTGTAGGCCGGGCGCTGCCATTCGGGCGGAGCAGGCGCGCGGAAAATGGCGGTGATCTGGCCGGCCTCGCTGACGCCGAACTGGAAGTTGATGTTCTGGCTGGCGAACTTCACCGGAATGGTGACCACGCTGACGGGCCCAAGCTTACGCGTGGAAGGGTCGCCGATCTTCTCCACCGCGCCCAAAGCCTGGATTTCGGCGCGCAGTTTTCCCAGCGCCGCCGGGGTGAACGTGGCCTTGGCTTGCGGAGCCAGCATGGGAATCAGGTCCGCGCTTTGCTGGCCCAGCAGCAGGTCCAGCGCCTTTCGCGCGATGCCGGCGGGATCCGAGGCGGGTTGCGCCATCAACAGGCCAACCCAGAAAACGCTCCATACACGGAAGAACATGACACCTTCATGGTACAGCGTACGTTGCGGCACGCTACACCCGTTCGCGCCCGATCACGGCGAGGTTGCAATGCCCACATTTCCTATATAATTAGTCTAGTTTGGAGGGAATTAATGTCCGAATACGCGCATCCGGAAACGCTGGTCTCCACCGCCTGGGTAGCCCAGCATGCCGCGGACCCCGACGTCCGCATCGTTGAGGTGGATGTAGATACTAAGGCTTATGACGAAGGGCACGTCCCCGGTGCCATCGCCTGGGCCTGGAATACCCAGCTCTGCGACACCCTGCGCCGCGACATCCTGTCTCAGGAGCGGTTCGAGGAGCTGATGTCCGCGTCGGGCATCACGCCTGAAACCACCCTGGTCATCTACGGCGATAACAACAACTGGTTCGCGGCGTGGGCTCTCTGGCAAGCCAAGATCTATGGCCACCGCGACGTCCGCCTCATGAACGGCGGCCGCAAAAAGTGGCTTTCCGAAGGCCGCGAGCTGGCCACCGGAAAGCCCACGGTGAGACCCACGAACTACCGGGCACACCCTGCCGACCTCGCTCTCCGCGCCTTCCTGCCGCAGGTCCAGGAGGCCGTCGAGGGCCGCTCGGCTGGGCTGGTCGACGTGCGCAGCCCGCAGGAGTTCACCGGCGAGATTCTGGCTCCTCCGGGCCTGCCCGAGACCTGCCAGCGTGGCGGCCACATACCCGGAGCGCGCAATATCCCGTGGGGTCGCGCCTGCAACGAGGATGGCACGTTCAAGTCCGCGGACGAACTGCGCCAGTTGTATGGCGCCGAGGGTCTGGATGGCACGCGCCCGGTCATCGCCTACTGCCGGATCGGCGAGCGCTCCAGCCACACCTGGTTCGTGTTGAAGTACCTGCTGGGGTTCGACAACGTCACCAACTACGATGGCTCGTGGACCGAGTGGGGCAACCTGGTGGGCGCTCCCGTCGAGCGCGAGGTGGCCAAGAGTTCGGCCCGGGTATGACCATGCACGCCGAAGAGTTTCAGGAACGCCGCGTGGAAGTAGCCGGCTGGCCCGTGAACGTGACCAGCTACCGCCTGGGAGCCGAGTGGCATTCCAAAGCCGATAACGTATCTCCCGGCGCGAACCTGGTGCGCGTCACCGGCGCCACCCGCGACGAAGCCGAGGGGAAAGCGTTGCGCCGCGCCGGGGAACTGCTCGCGCGGACTCGCCGCCGACCGGCATAATTCCGCAGAACGCCTCTATTTCGCGGCCGTGGGCGTCGTAGCGGCCCGCTTTTCGATCGGCACGAAGTCGCGTAACATGGGACCGGTATAGATCTGGCGCGGGCGGGCGATCTTCTGCTCCGGGTCGGTAATCATTTCCTGCCATTGGGCGAGCCAGCCCACGGTGCGCGGAATCGCAAACAGCACGGTGAATATATCCGGCTTGAAGCCCATGGCCTGATACATGATCCCGGAGTAGAAATCCACGTTCGGGTAGAGCTTGCGCTTGACGAAGTACTCGTCCTCGAGAGCGATGCGCTCCAGCTCCAGAGCGATATCGAGCTTGGGGTTCCGCCCGGTGACTTCGAAAACCTTGTCCGCGGCCCATTTGATAACGCGGGCGCGAGGGTCGTAATTCTTATAGACCCGGTGCCCGAATCCCATGAGCTTGAACTGGCCGGCCTTGACCTGCGCGATATACGCCGGAACCTTGTCTTTGGAACCGATCACATCGAGCATCTTAAGCACTTCTTCGTTGGCGCCGCCGTGCAGTGGGCCGGAGAGTGCCACTGCCGCGGCCGCCGTGGAGAGGAACGGGTCGGCTTGGGAACTGCCCGCCGCGCGCATGGTGTTGGTGCTGCAATTCTGCTCATGATCGGCGTGCAGGATGAACAGGATGTCCAGGGCGCGCGCCAGAACGGGGTTCGCCAAGTACTTAGGCTCCGCCATCTTCCAGAGCATGCTCATGAAGTTCTCGGTGTAGCTCAGGTCGTTGTCTGGATAGACAAAGGGGTAACCCAGGCTGTGCCGATAGGTGTATGCCGCAATCGTCGGCATCTTGCCGATCAGGCGCATAATCTGGAGATTGCGCACATCCGGATCCAGCACTCGCTTGGCCTCGGGATACACGGTCGAAAGCGCCGCCACCGTGCTGACCAGCATGCCCATGGGATGGGCATCGTAACGGAAGCCCCCCAGGAACTTCTTGGTGGTCTCGTGCAGCATGGTGTGATAAGTGATCTGGCGGACCCATTCCTTTAGCTGGGCTTCGGTGGGCAGGTCCCCGAACAGGATCAGATAGGCCACCTCCAGATAAGTACACTTCTCCGCCAATTGCTCGATGGAATAGCCCCGGTACCGCAGGATGCCCTTGTCTCCGTCGATGAACGTGATCGCACTGCGGCATGACGCGGTGTTCAGGAAGGCCGGATCGTAAGTCATGAGCCCGAAATCGTCGGGTCCCGTCTTGATCTGCCGCAAGTCCATAGCCCGAATCGTTCCGTCGTGAATCGGTATTTCGCAGGTCGCCTGTGTTCGTTTGTCGAGAATGCTTAAGGCTTCATCCGCCATAATGTCCTTCCCTCCGGTATTCGCCCGGCCATCGTGCGCTCCGCGCCATGGCGCCGCCCGCTGCACAAACGGCAGGCAGGCAGCATAAGTTTAGTTCCTGGCCCACAGCCGGCCTGGTAGGGGCCAAAGCCGCGTACCGAGTCAATCATACGCCAACTTAACCGAATAAAAAGCGAAATAATGCGGGAAAACAGGATTGTCTGTTGGATTTTAGGACCTTAAGCTTGCCAATTGACGAAACATGCATCACGGGAAAAACACAACCGTAGAAACTCCCATATTGCTCCTGTCCCCTTAGATTTGCTATAGTTGTTGCCGTTTCCAACAAGCGTGCGCTTAGACGCCGCCATACCGCGCCCTGGAGGCACTGTGGAGTCATACAACAATAATCCGATCCCCACGGATGGAGAAGCCATCCGGGTCCAGAACCAGAAATTCGCGATTCCCGATAATCCGATCGTGCCTTTCATTGAAGGCGATGGCACGGGGCCCGATATCTGGAGGGCTTCCCGCACGGTATTTGACGCAGCGGTCCAACAAGCGTATGGCGGCCGTCGCCGCGTGGCTTGGTATGAAGTGTTTGCCGGTGAGAAGGCCTTTGGGCAGTTCAACACCTGGCTGCCGGAGGGCACGCTCGAAGCGATCCGGCGTTTTCATGTCGCCATCAAGGGCCCTCTGACCACGCCCGTCGGCGGCGGCATCCGCAGTTTGAATGTGGCCTTGCGGCAAGTGCTGGACCTCTACGTATGCATGCGGCCGGTCCGTTACTTCCAGGGCGTACCCTCGCCCATGAAGCATCCCGAGTTGCTGGACGTAATTATTTTTCGGGAAAACACCGAGGATGTCTATGCCGGCATCGAATGGCGGCAGGGCACACCCGAAGCGGCCAAGGTCATTGACTTCCTGAACCGCGAAATGGGCCGCAAGATCCGTCTCGATTCGGGCATCGGCATCAAGCCGATGAGTGTGACCGGCTCGAAGAGACTCGTCCGCCGCGCCATTCAATACGCGATCGATAACGGGCGCCGCAGCGTGACGCTGGTCCACAAGGGCAACATCATGAAGTACACCGAGGGCGCCTTCCGCGACTGGGGATACGAACTGGTTAAGGAAGAGTTCAGCGACGCGTGTGTGACGGAGGCGGAAGCGGGCGGCCAAGCGCCCCCCGGGAAGATTCTGGTCAAGGACCGCATTGCGGATTCCATGTTTCAACAGACGCTCCTGCGGCCGGACGAATACGACGTGCTGGCTACGCCCAACCTCAACGGCGATTACCTGTCGGATGCCTGCGCCGCTCAGGTTGGAGGTTTAGGAATGGCGCCGGGCGGCAATCTCGGCGACGAGTATGCCGTCTTCGAGGCCACCCACGGCACGGCCCCGAAGTACGCCGGCAAAGATGTAATCAACCCTTCGAGCCTCATCCTGAGCGGCGCGATGATGTTCCGCTTCATGGGCTGGAAGGAAGTCGCGGGGTTGATCGAGTCCGGGATGGCCGAGACCATCAGGCAAAAGCGCGTCACCTACGATCTGCATCGCCAGATGGAAGGCGCGGTCAAGCTGAAGACCAGCGAGTTCGCGGCCGCGATCGTCGCCAACATGGGCCAGACGGTTACGGCGACGGTCTAAGAGATTCGAACATAACGGGGATTCGCTCCCACTGCGTCTTCCAATCGCAAGACCGCCGGAACTTCACGCGACCGTTACACGAATGAAAGCATGAGCGGGCTTAAATGTTCTCATGAAACTGCGTGTAAGCGTTCGCCACGCCGAGCCGCTCCGCTGCCAGTGGCGGGAGCCGCAAGCCGCGCATGGGTTTGCCACGGCCGTTTCCCTTCACAGCCACACCATTCACTCCCGGGAGGGCCTCGATTTCATTCCGCGGGTCTTGCGGAAGGTCGCGCCCGCCTGGGCCGTTTTGAGCAGCCTGGAGGAAAAACACCGGCGCCGGACCGGAAAGAGCATTCCGTACGACCGCGCTTTCTGGCGTCCGCCGCTGCTGCCGCGGGCCGCGCATGAGCTCGAGGCCGGCCAGATCCGGAAAACGCTGGGCCTCGAACCGCTGGTTTCCATTACCGATCACGACAATATCGAGGCTTGCGCCGAACTGCGGGCCATCGGCATCGAAGTGCCTTTTTCGCTCGAATGGACCGTGCCGTACGACGAGACCGTCTTCCACGTGGGCGTGCACAATCTGCCTCCCGCGGATGCGCGCCCCCTGGCCGCTCTGATGGCGGAGTACACCGCCCATCCGGCTCCGGAAAAGCTGGCGCCGATCTTGCGGGAAATCGACGCCCTGCCCGAGGTCCTGGTGGTCCTCAATCATCCCCTTGTCAACGAGGAGCGTACCGGCTTCCGGTCGCACAGGCGCCTTCTCAACCGGTTCCTGCGTGAACACCGGCGTAACATTCACGCTCTCGAATTAAACGGATTGCAACCGGCCCGTCACAATCGTCGCGTGATCGCGATGGCGCGCGAAGCCGCCCTGCCAGTGGTTTCCGGCGGCGACCGCCATTGCCTGGAACCCAATGCCGCCCTGAACCTCACCAACGCCGCGAGCTTCGCGGAGTTCGTCGGGGAAGTGCGGCGGGAACATCTCAGCCGCGTGCTCTTCATGCCGCAGTATCGGGAGTCGATTCCGTGCCGGTATATCGAATTCATCTGGCATGCCGTCCGCACCTACCCCGAGTTCCCGGGACGGGAGCGCTGGGTGGACCGCGTCTTCCAGCAAACCGCGGAAGGCGAGGTGCCTCTATCGGCCGTCTGGCCGCACGGCGGGCCGTGGCCGATTCGCAGTTTCATTTCGGCTGTCGGCTTTCTGGCCTCTCCCCAAATGCGCGCCACGTTGCGTCTGGCCCTGGGCCGGCAGGGCGAGGCCGGAGCATGATGGCTGCCGCCAGCGCGCCCCGCGTGGCGCTGTTTGCCGACACCTTTCACGAAGTGAACGGCGCGGCCCGCACCTGCCGGGAGTGGGAGTCTTTCGCGCGGTTTCACGATCTGCCGCTGCTCACCGTCCGCTGGGGGCCGCGTCCGGGTCTCTCCACGGCGGGAAACCTGTGGACCCTGGAACTTTCCCGCAGCCGGCTGGCCTTCCGGATCGACCCGGATCTCCGCTTCGATCCCTTGTTCTACCGCTCGCTCGGTACGATTCGCCAGACAGTCGAACGTTTCCAGCCGGACGTGGTTCACACCACCAGCCCGGGAGACCTGGGGATTGCCGGCGCGATCCTGGCCGCCAAGCTCCAAGCTCCCCTGACGCTCTCCTGGCACACCAACATCCACGAGTTCGCGGGCCGGCGGATCGCCGGGTCGCTGGGGTGGGCCCCCGGCTTTCTGCGCGATTCGGTGGCCCGCGCGACCGAGCGGTTCGTAATGGACCGCGTCTCGTGGTTCTTCGGGCGCGGCCAAGGCATCTTCGCCCCCAACCCCGAGCTGGCTTCCACGCTGCGCGCGCGAACCGGCAAACCGGTATTTGCCATGGGCCGCGGCATCGATACGCGTTTGTTCCACCCGCAACGCCGCGAGAGGCTCGATGACGAGCTGGTGCTGGGCTTCGTGGGGCGCCTGATGCCGGAAAAGAACCTGCGCCTGCTGCCCCGCGTGGCGGCCGCCTTGCGTTCCGCGGGTATGACCCGTTTCCGGTTTCAGATCACGGGCTCGGGCAGCGAGCGGAAATGGCTGGAACGGAATCTCCCACAAGCGGTCTTCACGGGAGTGCTCACGGGCGAACCGCTGGCGCGCGCTTACGCCGATCTGGACGTGTTTCTGTTTCCCTCGCGCACCGATACGTTCGGCAACGTGGTGCAGGAGGCGCTGGCTTCGGGCGTTCCGGCGATCGTGATGAACGAAGGCGGCCCGCGTTTCATCGTGCGCGAAGGGGTCAGCGGCTTCGTGGCCTCCAGCGACGAGGATTTTTGCGGCGCCACGGTCGCGCTGGCGCTCAACTCCGGGCTGCGGCGGCGCATGGCCATGCAGGCCCGGCAACAGGTGGAAGGGCAATCCTGGGATCGTGTATTCACCGAAGTTTATGAGGGCTATGCGCGAATACTCCAGCCCAAGTGATCCGCTCGAAGACTCCATCGGGTCGGCCTTGGCCCGGGTTCTACGGGATCCGTGGACCCTTTTCGTCGTCAATTTCAACTGGAAAGCCGCCCTTTTGAGCGCGGCCTTCCGCGGAGTGCTGTTTGCTGCGGTGGTGATCCCCAGGGGGGCGGGCGCCGCGCGGGGTGCCTGTATCGAGATTGCTTTTCGCATCGTCCTGGGTGGGTGCTGGGGATCGCTGATGCAGGCCTTCCGGCGGGCGCGCCCGGTTTGGCTGGCGGGAACGCTGGTCGCCATCGTGTTGCCGGGTTCGGCGCATACCCTGGAATACGCGCTGCTGAAGATGGGCCAGGCGACGCACATCTTGAGCGGGATGATCGTCTCGGTCACCTGCACGATAGGCTCGGCCCTCGTGAATTTCGGGCTCATGCGGCGCGGATTCATCATCACCGGCGAGGGAGCGGCTACCCTGGGCGCCGATTTCCGTGGTCTTCCGGCGGCGCTGGCGGATTCCGTCCTGGTCGCCGGCGCCGGCATCCGGCGGGTATTCCGTAAGCCCGCATAAGCACAGTTTCCGGCGCCCTTCTATTTACGCGGCGTCCCAGACGGGCATACTATACGGTCAAATAGGTGCAAATAGGATGCTGGTGATGAATCTCACAAGGCGCGACTTCGGCCGGATTTGCGCCGCCGGCCTGCTGTTCCCCGCGACCCTGCGTTTCGCGCGCGGCGCCGGGTCGCTCACCTGGGAAGCGCGGCCCAGCTCCGGCACGGGTGGCGAGCGGCGTTATCGCGCCGATGCGCAGGTGCTTCTGTTTTCGATCCCCGTGCTGCATCGCGCCGGCGTCGGCGACGGATCCGCGGCCTGGCATGATTCGGAGGGGGAAGGGCGGGCCGTGCGCCTGCTCGAATTCAACGGACGCTCGCTGCCGGAGCGCGCCGCCGGCTTGAACCGGCTCGGTTTCATTCAAGAGCTTTCCGAGCAGGCTGAGCTGGCCGCGCCGCAATCAATCTATTTCGGCCTGATGACTTCGTCCCCCGAAGAGAGCGCCGAAGATGCCCGTAAAGCCCTGCATTCCAAGGCCGCCGAAGTGGACTACTCGGCGATCGAGGGCCGCGTCGCGGAGGGCTCCATGGAAACGGCGTCTGCCCGCTTCATCGCTCCGGCGAGCCTTTCGGCCCGAAGCGGCGAGCTGATCCAACGCGCGCGCCAGGCGCTCTCCGGTGTTCCCAGAAGAACGGCCCCGTTAGCGCCTTCCGATGGCTCCGTCCGGCCGTTCCTGCACGCGCTGGCCGAATTGCTGATCCATCCCGGCGGCGGAGAGACGCGTTACGTCTACGCGGGCCGCCTCTACCATCTCCGCGTGGAGACGGCCGCCGATCCCAAGGCTGCCGCCGTCTTCCGCGCGCGTGGCCTGCTCCGCGGCTCTGGAAAGGCGCTCCGCGTCGAGGGCCGCCTGCACCGCGAAGAAGGGGGCAAGACCACGGATTTCCGCCTGTGGATCGAAGAGGGGGACCCGCGCCCGATCCCCTTGCGTATCGAGTTCCAGCCCAAATCCTATCTGCGGCTGACGTTTGAGGCCGAGCCGGCTTGATTCAGTTTCTGCACCGCTCCACCAGGGCCGCGGATCGGTTGTTCAGCTCCACCAGAAGCAGCGCGTCCAGCACGCCCGAGAAGCTCGGGTCGATGTTGAACCCCAGCAACTGGCCGCCGGCTTTCAGATATTGGCGGACCAGCACGGGAACGCCCTTCCCGTTTCCTTCGATATCCGAGATGGAAGCTGAAAGGTCCTCGATGCCAGCGGTGAGTTCGGCCAGTCGTTTGACCCAGGCGTTGCGCGCCGTGCGGTCGCGGTACGGCACGCGCGGCCGGACCAGCCGAGCCAGGTCATGCGACGCGCGTTGCTTGAGGTAATTAGCGATCAGCCCGCGCGAAGCCGCGCAGTAATCCCGGCTGATGCTCACCGCGCCGAACAGAGCGGCGGCTTCCGGCCGGAGATCCAGCACGCGCGCGATGCCCTTCCACAGCAACAGCAGCGGCGCGTAACTCTTCTGATAGCGCGGGCAGATGAAGGAACGCCCCAACTCCATGGCCGGGCCGAGGCGCTTGAAGAATTCCGGCTTGTAGCGGAACAGCTTGCTGGTGTACAGGCCCTTGGTTCCGAAGCGCGGCAGCACGTCCGTGGTGATCGCCAGCCGGTACGCCCCGGCCAGCCGGGCGTCGGCCTTGTGCCACAAAAAGAGGTGCTGGTAATGGCCGTCGAACCAGTCCAGGTCGGACTCCTTGCCGCACCCTTCGCCCACCTGGCGGAAAGCGATTTCGCGCGACCGCCCGATTTCCTGGAGCGTTAGCGGAATTTCCGCTGCGCTCGCCAGGTATACCGAGAAATCCCGATTTTCCAGAAGCCTGCGATCGGGCGGCAAGGCCGCCACTTCGCTCGCCACGGATCCGGCTCCGAGCGCCCCGTCGGACGCCTCGGAGATCTCCGCCGGTTTCGAGAAAGCGCGCAACGATTGCGGGCGATGGCCCAGGAAGAAGGTGCGCGAGCGGAGATAATCGCTGGCGCGCTCCGGGCTGCCGCACCCCGACAGCACGCCGGGAGAAATCGGCGCCCCGATGCGCACCCGCACCGTCTTGCGGCGCATCTTCCAGCACTCCCGCGGAAGGTTGATGGTTCGCAGGCCGGGATGCAGCACGCCCGCCAACTGAAAGGACAGGCTGTTGGCGCCCTCGAAATAGACCGGAATGACGGGGCATCGGGCGCGCATCGCGAGGCGCGCGGCGGTCGGCTTCCAAGGCGGGTCCGTGACCGCGTGCTCGGTCCAGCTCAGGTGGGCCACCTCTCCGGCGGGAAACATGGCCAGCAGTCCGCCCCGGCCCAGCCAGGCCAGGCACGCGCGCAAAGCCCGGCAATTCTCCGCCACCGCGCCCTGCGTTTCGAAGGGATTCATGGCGATGAGATGGCCGCGCATGGCATCCACCGCGGAGAGCAGCGAATTGGCGCCAATTCGGAAATCCGGCCGCACCATGCCCAGCAGGATCGTGAGGATGAGGCCTTCCGCAAAGCCGTAGGGATGATTGGCCACCACCACCGCCGGCCCCTTCGCGGGAATGCGCTCGATATCGCGCGGCTCGACCGCGAAACGGATGTCCAGGGATTCCAAGAGCCGCCGCGCAAAGGCCGGCCCGCTGCCCGATCCCGCGGCCGTGTGGACGCTGGCCAAGTGGACGCTGGCCACCAGGTCCGGCGGCATCATCCAGCGTTCCAGGGTCGCTTCCACGGGCTTGATTAAGGGATGATGAGCGTTCGGCAACAACGGCGGGAAGAAGATCGGGGTGGGCAGACCTGTGGCTTCCATGTGCCGATTGTGCGCCGGGTCCGGTTACAGCATGGTGCGTCCCCGGTTAAAATCCCGCGACAGCGTGGGTACCACCGGTAACGCGTAAGGGCCTTCGCGGTGGCTGGCCAGGATCGAATCCAGGCATTCGACCGCTTCGTACACCGCTCGGTTGCGCAGCGCCGCGGCATTGCCTCGCAGCCGCGCATAGGCTTCCGGTTCGAGGAGCTTGCCGACGGCCTCGCCGATCCCCGCGAAATCCTCCACCACCAGCCCCACCTGTTGTTCGAGAATCCAATCGGCGTTGTAGCGCTCCTGCGCCAGCGTGCGGGCGTTGCGCTCCACGATCACGGGCAGCTTCATGGTCAGCGCTTCGCTGATGCTGCCCGGCCCCGGTTTCCCGATGAACAGATCCGCCAGCGACATATAATAAGGCACCTCCCGCGTGAAGCCCTCGACGAACATGGGCACGCGGGTGCGCATGGCCCGCAGCTTCTGAAGCGAGACCTCGTGGCGGCCGCACAGCACGATCAGTTGAATCGGCAAGGCCGCCCGGTTGAGGAGCCGGGCGACCTTCACCAGGTCGGTCGATCCTTCGCCTCCGAACATGACCAATACGGTCGGAACGTCCGGCTGCAATCCCAGTTTCCTTCGTTCCGCGGCGCGATCCAGATCGAGCGGCGCATGGAACCGGGGATTCAGGATCATCCCGGAAGTCCTCAGGATGCGGTTGCCCGGTATTCCCAGCGTGCGCGCCTGCTCGACGGCGCGGTCCGACCCGCACACCAGGTACTGCTCCTGGCGCTCGATCCAGAAGTTCGGCGGGTAATCGGCGATATCGGTGAGGATGGTGACGAACGGCCGGCCCGGGCACGCCCGCGCGAAGGCCTGGCGCAGCGCCCGGTTATAG
This sequence comes from Terriglobia bacterium, assembly GCA_963714205.1. Taxonomy (GTDB): domain Bacteria; phylum Acidobacteriota; class Terriglobia; order Bryobacterales; family Bryobacteraceae; genus CAVQNQ01. Next base: position 307,197 of record CAVQNQ010000006.1, on the reverse strand, counting down.
TGCGGGATGAGCGAAACCACCATCTCCGCCGGGTGTTGCCGCCAATGCCGCTCGAACAGAACCACCTGCTTGCGGTGCAGCGCGCGGATGATCCAGTGCATCACCGGGATCAGTTGCGCGGAGCCGCGCGTCCACCCGCGCCGCAGCATGATGTTATAGACATCCTGGAACGGGATGCCGGTGGTCTTGCGGATGAAATCGATGGGGTCCAGGAGATCCTGGACGCTTCGCAGGCGCAGTTCCCAGGGCCGGTGCTGCTCGCGGACGGCGGTTTCCACGGCACGCGCGGCGGCGCGATGCCCTCCGCCGGAGTCGATGTAGATCAAGTCGATTCCACGCATGGTCACAAGTGGGCGGATCGCCCCGAATCCATGACACTTGAGTAACACTCGAATGGCTGCGGATCGGTTACAGTTTGTTGAAGTTTTGAGCGGGGGAGGGGGGATGGCGGCCGGAAGGTATCAACGCGCCGAGCCCGGGCCCATCGGCCGAACTCGAACCCGGTCGCGCGTGACGACGCAGAAAGACCCGTGAAGATCCGGGTGAGACTCGACCAGCGCCAAAGCTACATCCGTGGCTTCCTCGGGGGACTCTGGAACGATGCGGAAGAGGACGACGCCGCTGCCAGCCGAAAACCCGCGACGGAAAATAGCTCGCCGAAGTCCTAGACCTTCTCTTCACGTAGAAGCTCACTCGCGTAAGCGAGACAAGCCCGGATGTCGTCTTCGGAAAGGCGGGGATAGCTCGCCAGGATCTGCGCGTGACTCCAACCGGCCGCGAGCAGTTCCACCACGAGCTCGACGGAGATGCGCGTGCCGCGCACGATCGGCTTCCCGGTCAGGATCTTAGGATCAACGACGATGCGATCAGTCAAAGGCATACGCGAGCGACCTCCGCCGAGGGACTCCTTACATGCTCAACCCTGAGCAGGCACAAATGCAAGCAAGAACAACCTGGACATGGCCGGGGGCTGGCATAGGCAACTGGTCGCCGAAGGGGTCGTCGTCTTGCCGGCAGTTGGCCCGGCGTAGATGAGTGGCGGTGAGGGTGGGATTCGAACCCACGGAGGAGTCACCCCCTCAACGGTTTTCGAGACCGCCCGATTCAACCGCTCTCGCACCTCACCATCCGGGGAACTGCCGCTCGCGGGGGTTGATCGTAGCTATCGCTATTGTAGCAAACGCGGCTCGGAAGCCCCGGCCCGTACCATAATGAGCTAGGGACGGCCCCTCTATGAATCGCAGGCAATTCGTCACCTCCTCGGCCGGCGCGCTGGCGCTGGCCCGTCCATCTCCGGCCGCGCCGGAGGCTCCTCCACGCGCCCTCATGAAGCTCGGATGCCAGAGCGCTCCCACCAGCGAGGCGCACCTGAAATACTTCGCCCGCTACGGGGTGCGCAATATCTGCGGATACCCGGAAATCGCGGGGGACCGCGTCTATGCCACCGTGGAGGAGCTTGAGCGCATGCGCGATCTGGCGCGGAAGAACGGCGTCTCGGTGGATTGCGTGGCGCCTCCCTTCCTGGAATCGAGCCATATCGATCGCGAGAAACATCCCGCCATCATGCTGGCCGAAAGCCCCCAGCGCGATCGCGATATCGAAGGGCTGCAAACCTTGATCCGCAACTGCGCTGCCGCGGGTCTTCCTTCGATCAAGTACAACATGAGCCTGCTGGGCGTGTTGCGCACAGGTTCCACGCCCGGGCGGGGCGACGCGGTGTACAGTAACTGGCGCCTGCAGCGAGGCCCATCCGGAGCGGCCCCTGACGCGCGCCGGGCGGGTGGATGCCGATCGCTTCTGGGAGCGCATCACTTACTTCCTGGATCGCGTCATCCCGGTAGCCAACGAGTATAAGATCCGGATGGCCTGCCATCCGCACGATCCCGGCGTGCCGCCCGAAGGCTACCAGGGCGTGACGCGCGTGCTGGGCACCGTGGACGGTCTGAAGAAGCTCATCGCCATCCAGGAGAGTCCCTATCACGGACTGAACTTCTGCCAGGGGACGGTGTCGGAGATGCTGCAAGATCCCGGCAAGGAGATCTTCGACGTGATCCGCTATTTCGGCACGCGCCAGAAGATCTTCAACGTGCACTTCCGCAACATACGCGGACACCGCGACGATTTCGTGGAGGTCTTCCCGGACGAGGGCGACATCGATTTCGTGCAGGCTATCCGCGTTTACAAAGAGGTGGGCTACTCCTACCTGCTGATGCCCGACCATGTGCCCCAGGCGCCCGGCGATCCCGGCGGGCTGCAATCGTTCGCCTTCTGCTACGGGTATATCCGAGGGCTGATCCAGGCCGTGGATCAAATGGCCGTGGATCAAATGGGCTGAAGCTCGGTAGAGCCGAAGGTTCGGGATTGCGTGGCTGGGAGGCAGGGATTCGAACCCCGATAAGCAGCTCCAGAGGCTGCCGTCTTACCGTTAGACGACCTCCCAACGGGTGCTTCAATTTTACCAGAGTCATACAACCGAAATCCAACCGGCCGCGCGTAGTAAACTGAAACTTCAACATGAAGACGTGGCTGCGGTGCGGCCTCGCCGCCGTGGTGTGCGCGTCGGCGGCGTGGGCGGCGGATTGGAAGGCTCTCACACCGCAAGGGTATGTCAGCGATTTCGCGGGCGTGGTAGATCCGGCGGCCAAATCCCAATTGGAGGCCTACGCGGCCACCGTGGAGCGCGCCACGGGAGCGCAGATGGCGCTGGTGACCATCGCCTCGCTCGAAGGCGAACCCATCGAGGACGTCGCCAACACGATTTTCCGCGCCTGGGGAGTGGGCCGCAAGGGCAGCGACGAAGGCATCCTGCTGCTGCTCGCCGTGGGCGACCGGCGCAGCCGCCTGGAAGTCGGCTACGGCCTCGAACCGATTCTGCCCGATGGCCTGGATGGCAGCATCCTGCGCGCCATGCGGCCGGCCTTACGCCAGGGGGATTACGGCGATGCCATGCGCGCGGCGGCCTCGACCATCGGCGATACCATCGCATCGGCCAAGCATGTGACACTGAATGCCAGCCTGCCGCGCCGCGTGCAGCCCTCGGCGGGCGATTCCATTCCCTGGCCGCTGATCTTCGGCGGGGTCTTCGTGCTGCTGTGGCTCATGCGCGCCGCCGGCGGCCCGCGCGGTTACGGGGGCGGGGGAGGCGGGTTTCTCCCGGGTCTGATATTGGGCGGCATGATGGGACGCTCTACCTGGGGCAGCCGCGGCAGCGGGGGCTTCGGGGGCTTCGATTCGGGCGATGGCTTCGGAGGCTTCGGCGGCGGCGATTCCGGCGGCGGGGGCGCTTCGAGCGACTGGTGAGGCGGATCGATGGATAAGCTGCTCGGTCAACTTGTGGAGAAGCTCCGGAAGGCCTACGGCGATGGCCTGGTCTCGGTGGTGCTATATGGCTCCGCGGTTACCGGCGACCACCAGGCGAAATTCTCGGATTTCAATGTGCTGTGCGTGCTTCGCGAAATCACCGTCCGCGAGCTGGCCGCCAGCGAGCCCGTGTTCCGCTGGTGGCGCGAGCAGGGCAGCCCTTCGCCGCTGCTGCTCACCGAGCACGAGCTCGCGACATCCACCGATTGCTTCGCCATCGAGTTCCATGACATCAAGCGGCACAACCGCGTGCTCTTCGGCCAGGACGTCATCGCGGAGCTGGCGCTCGATAACATTTTCTATCGCGCGCAGGTGGAGCACGATCTGCGCGCCAAGCTGCTGCGACTGCGGCAGAAGAGCTGCGGAACGCTCTCGGACGCGAACCTGATGCGGCGGCTGCTGCTCGATTCGGTTTCCACGTTCTGCGCTCTGTTCCGCCATGCGCTGGTTCTGCATGGCGATCCACCGCCGGTGGGCAAGCGCGCGGTGATCGCGGCGGCGCGCCAGAAGTTCGGATTCGATCCGGCCAGCTTCGAGACGCTGCTCGACGTGCGCGAGGGACGCTGCAAACCGCGCGAAATGGATCCGGAGAAACTGCTGGGGCCTTATCTGGAGGGGATTTCGGTGGTGATCGACGCCGTGGACCGGCTGGAGAAATAGGAGGCACAGGTGAAGGTTGCGCTGATCGTCGTTCTGATAGTTGTGGTGGTGGCGCTTGCCGTGGGCAGCCAGTTCGTAAGCGTACACAACGATCTGGTGACGCAGCACGAGGCCATCAACGCGCAATGGTCGCAGGTGGATGTGGCCCTGCAACGGCGCGCCGACCTGATTCCCAACCTGGTGGCGACGGTCAAGGGTTTCGCCCAGCACGAGACCGAAGTTTTCAAGGACATCGCCGATGCGCGCGCGGCGCTGATCGGCGGGCGCACGCCGCAGGAGAAGATCTCCGCCAACGACCAGCTTTCGGGCGCGCTGTCGCGCCTGCTGGTGATCTCGGAGAATTACCCGCAACTGCGCTCCAACGAGAATTTCCTGCGTTTGCAGGACGAACTGGCGGGCACCGAAAATCGCATCGCCGTGGAGCGGCGCAAGTACAACGAGACGCTGGAGCATTACAACGCGCAGATCCAGCGCTTTCCGGACAACATCGTGGCCTCGCTCTCGGGCATGTCGCGCGACGATGCCTATTTCAAAACCGAGCTGGGCGCGCGCACGGCTCCCAAAGTGCAGTTCTAAACCCGGAATGCGACTGGGACAGAGCAAACTCAATGGCCACGTGGTCGCGGCCGTGTTCGAGAACGGCTTGGCGCGGCCGGTCCCCAACTACACCGTGATCGAGCTCATTCAGCGCTCCGAGGCGGAGCATATCCCGCTCGCGGAGGTGGCGGCTCGGCTGGCCAGCCGGCACCTTGAGGATTGCGAGCCTGTGCTGCCGCTTTCTCCGCCGGAGGTGTGGGCCTGTGGATTGGCGGACAATCGCGAGCCGCGTCCCGCGATTTACTTCAAAGGCACGGCGCGCGTGTGCGTGGGTCCCGGGCAGGCCATCGGAATTCGCGCTGATTCGCGCTTCACCGCTCCCGGATTGGCCCTGGCAGTGGTGCTGGGCAGCCGCGGTCGCATTCTGGGCTACATGCCGGCGAACGACGTTTCGGCCTGGGACATCGAGCGCGAGAACGCCCTCTATCTGCCGCAAGCGAAGATATACAACGCCAGTTGCGCGCTGGGGCCGGCCATCGTCACGGCCGATGAGCCGATCGATCCGTGCCGGCTCGAGATGAGCTGCACGATCGCGCGCGGCGGCGCGGAGTTGTTTTCGGACTCCGTGTTAACGGCCCGCCTGAGCCGGCGCATCGAGACGATCGTGGATTTCCTGATGCGCTCCAACCATGTGCCCGCCGGGAGCGTGTTGCTCGCGGGCACGGGCATCGTGGTTCCGCCGGAGGCGGCGCTGGCGCCGGGAGACGTGGTGACGATCCGGGCGGCGGAATTTGGGGAGCTTGTCAACCGCGCCGCATTGGTGGAGTAGCGCATGGCGGACCGTGAGAACCTGGCGCGCATCGCCGCGGCGCGAAACATCCCCGCCATCCGGCGGCATATCTTCTTGTGCGCCGGCCAGACCGACCCTAAGTGCTGCTCGAAGGAAGCGGGCCTGGAAGCCTGGGATTATTTGAAGCGGCGGCTGGCCGAGTTGGGGCTCGACCGCGTCTATCGCACTAAAGCCAATTGTCTGCGCATTTGCGAGCAGGGACCGATCGCGGTGGTTTATCCGGAGGGCGTGTGGTACCACTCGGCCACGCCGGAGGCGCTGGAGCGCATCATCCAGGAGCACCTGATCGGCGGGCGCGTCGTGGAGGATCTGGTTTTCGCCCGCAGTGGCCCGGTCTGAGCGCCGGCGGCTCAGGCTTCCGGATCGCCCTCCTCGGGCGGCTCGAAGGAATCCAGCAGCTCGGGGTTGCGGGCAAAGCGTTTGAGCACGCCCAGCACGGTTGCGGGTTGAAAGCCGGCGTGCACCAGACGGCGGTAGGCGGCCGCCAATTCGCCGCCGGTCTGGAAGAGACCCTCGCGCGGCGCCATGCGGTATTTGCGGCGGATGAATTCCTCGATGAGCGATTCCTCGTCCACGCCCTGGTACACGCGCGCGACGGTGCGCTCGGCCAGCGCGGGCGCGACGCGGCGGCGGCGCAGATCCCGGGCCACGCGCGCGGGCCCCAGCCCATCGCCGGCCAGACGGGCGGCGGCGAATCCCTCGGCGAAGCGGCGGTCGTCGAGGTATCCGATCTCCTTCAGCCGTGCCAGAGCTTCTTCGGCATCGGCGGCCCGCTGGGCGCGGCGGCGCAGTTTTTCCCGCAACTCTCCGATGGAATACGCACGTCCGGCGAGGATCTTAAGCGCGTACTGCCACAGAGCTTCGCCGTCCAGAAGGCGAGGCTGACGCGGTTCCATGATTCGGGCTTCCCCACCGGGGAGTATACTAAAAATGGCTCGCGCCGAACGGCTTTCCCGCTGAGTGGGAGTCGCTGAACAGGAGGAAACGCATGGATACGAAAGGTCTCTCGAGTTTTCTGATTGGGCTGGGCGCTGGAGTGGCGATCGGCTTGTTGTTTGCGCCGAAAACGGGACAGGAAACGCGCGAACTTATCAAGAATAAAGCTGGCGAAGGCACGGACTTTCTGAAGCAGCGCAGTACGGAAGTGCGCCAGACGGCCGCGGAATGGGTGGATAAGGGCAAGGAGGCGCTGGGCAAGCAGAAGGAGACCATCGCCGAGGCCATGGAGGCGGGCCGCCAGGCGTACCGCGAGGCCGTCACCCCACAGCCGCCGCCCGCCGAAGGACCGGCGCAGTAGTCCGCCACGGGGAGGGGTTAGAGCATGCCGGACGACGTCTTTCGAATTGTAATCACCGTGGCGGTGGGGATCGCCTCCGTTGCGTTTCTGGTGCAAGCCGGCATTCTGATCGCTCTGTACCTGCTGGTCGGGAAGACGCACCGGAAACTCGTTCCCCTGATCGATAAGGCGGAGCCGGTGGTCGAGAGAATCGGTCCCATGATCGATCGTATCGAGCCGGTTGTGGAAAAGACCGGTCCGCTGCTCGAAAAGGTCGGTGCGATGGTCGCCACTGTCGATCAAGTCATCGGGGAGAACCGTCCTCGCGTCGCCGCGATTTCCGCCGATGCGGCGGCCATCGTCAAAGAGGGCCGCGAACAGATCGAGCACCTCGGTGGCGTGATCCGCGAAACCGCCGAGCGCGCGCGCAGCCGCGTCGAACAGATCGACCAGACCGTGGAGAGCACCGTGGAGCAGGCTGGCCAGGTCGGCGAGAACGTGAAGCGTGCTGTGCTGCGGCCCGTGCGCGAGGTAAACGGGCTGGCCGCGGGGGTCTCGGCGGTGATTTCTACCCTGGTGCGCGGCCGCAAATACCCGGTGGATGCGGCCACGCAAGACGAAGAGATGTTCATCTAGAAGAAGAACATCTCCGAGCCGCGCCGGGCTAATGCTTCAGTGTGCGCACGTAGGCGATTACGGCATCCACGGATTGGGCCGGCAGACGATGCCGGAAACCGGCTTCGTCGATCTCGACGGGCGGCATGGCGCTGCTGCCTTTCGTGATGATCTCTTTCAACTCCGCGTCGGGCTTGCCTTGCACCTCCGCCGAGGTGAGCTTCGGAATTCGGGTGCCGAAGAACTTATCCGCTCTCTCTTCGCCATTGCCATCCGGGCCATGGCACCTGCGGCAGGTCTGATCGTAGGCCGCCTTTCCGGAGAGGTTGGGGTTCGGGTTCCCGGCGGTCAATAATAAGAACTCGTGCTTGTGACCTTTCGGCGTGCTGTGCAGAAGTACTCCATCGGTCCCCGGCATCCATACTTCGGAGAGCACGCGGGCGTTATCCATCTTGTCGAAGACGAGAGCGCCGTCCTGAAGAAATTCGGTCGGCCCGCCGAGCCGGGTAAGGATTGGCGCGAGAAGCGTTTGGCCGCTGGCCGGTTGCACCTGGATTCCACGGTCCGTCACTCTGAAAGTATACGTGCCCGCCGGCAGCACTTTCGAACCTACCGTAAATTCGTACGGGACTTCGGCCCGCACGAGCGGCTGCCCGGTCTGCGCGAAAACCGGGGCGCCCGCTAATACCGTGAAGAGACTGAGAGCGGCGAACCTTCTGGCCGTCGCACGTCGAGTCGTCGTTTTCTGCATCTGGTATACCCTCCTGTCAGTCTTGGTGGGGATCGAATGAACACCGCGAATTTGCGTGGCGATTAGCGCTGGTTTGTGAAAAATGCGCGAAGGTTGCCCCCTCCGAATCTGCAACCCCATTCCGGAATCCGCTTGGCTTCCGGGCTTGGGGCTATTATACAGACACTTGGATTGATTGTATTTTCACTACGTAATTTCAGATACAGTTCGGGAGCGGAAGGTCGTGCCAAGGCCTCCGGCTACGCCAGCCAGTCCTGCGCCCTTCGCAGGCGCGCGGCTACCGCGACCCCGTGGGGGCAGTGAACCGTGCAAGCCGCGCAATCGCCGCAGCGCGCTCGCCGGGCACGCTCCGGTAGTTCCTGAAACCTCTCCCGGGCCAGCGGGAACTGGCCGTATCCATCCGCGTAAGTCAGGATCCGGAGCATATCTGCCACCGGAAGATCTTGCCGGCACTGGCCCGCGCAAGCGCCACACATGCGGCAATAGAGCGGCCGGATGCGCTCTAACTGGGCGTTGAGCAGCTTACCATCGGCCTCCGTGAAGGGCGCGGACATAGCCGCGAAATTCTCCTCGAGCTGGTCGGTATCGACAATGCCCACGATGGCCGTATCCACGTCCGGGTTGCGGAGCGCCCAGCGGAGCGCGGCCGGCATGAGGCCCGGCTGCTTCAGCTTGCTCATAATCAGCTTGGGATCTTCGAAGACGACGCGCGATTCCCGGCCGCGAGTGGAGCCGTCGTCCCAGCGCTCGACCCGCGCGTAGCCGCCGGCCATGGTCTTCATCGCGATAATTCCTTTACCGGCGTGGCGAGCCGCCTGAATGGTCTTCTCCATCCCCATTTCCTCTTGCATGGAGAAGTTGTACGAAGTGAGGATGATGTCCGTCTGGCCCAGTTTCTGTAAGTAGGTAATGGTGCTTTGCACGTGCGTGCTGACGCCGGCGAAGCGGATCTTACCCTGCTGCTTGGCGATCGCCTGAGCCTCCAGAAGCTCGTCCTTGATATCTTCCGGGTTGTTTTTACTATGGAGCAGCCAGATATCGACATAGTCGGTTCCGATCGTCTTCAGGCTGGTCTCCAGTTCCTGCAGGACGGCTCCTTTCGTCGTGGCGGTGGACTTGGTCTCGATAATGACGTCCTGGCGGCGGCCTTTGAGCGCCACCCCCAGCAGGCGCTCACTGTTGCCGCCCAGGTAGCTGCGGGCGGTGTCGAAGAAGTTGATCCCCATGTCGAGGGCGCGGGCGATCACGCTCGAATCGGACACCACCAGACATCCGAATCCGAGTCTGGTCACTTTCAGACCGGTTTTGCCGAGAACCCCGTAGCGCAGCCCGGCGCTCCGGCTGGCAGGTTCCTGCACCGGCGCCGTTGACGGGCCGCCCTGGTCCGATGTCCGGGTAGCGGAAGCTGCCTTTGCCAGCGCCAGCCCCGTAGCCAGGAAGCCGCGGCGGGAAGATCGATCGGAAGTTTCCATCCTCGTTCCGTCCTTTCGCCGGGGTCTCCGTTTTTCGCTTCCCGGTTACCGTCGATTGTATATCCAATCCTCTGTTTTCGCCGGGCTTGCCGCGCCCCGCTCTTTGACGGCCGTTAAGATGTTAAGTTCGAATGACGAACTCGCCTCTGCGCTACCGGTTCCTGATCGTCGTCGCGGCCGCGCTTTTTTCCACCGGCGGGGCGGCCATTAAAGCGGCCTCCCTCGGCGGCTGGCAGATCGCGAGTTTCCGTTCCGGCATAGCGGCGCTGTTTCTTCTGACTGTCATTCCGGAAGCCCGCCGCTCGTGGCGCTGGCGCATGCTGCCGGTGGCGGTATGCTATGCGGCCACGCTGGTCTCGTTCGTTCTGGCCAACCGCCTCACCACGGCCGCCAACGCCATCTTCCTGCAATCCGCCGCGCCGCTCTACGTGCTGCTGCTCGGACCGGTTCTGCTGCATGAGCCCATCCGTGGCCGAGATGTGGGTTTTGTGGCGGCGGTGGCCTGCGGGATCGCCTGTTTCTTTGTCGGGTCGCCCAACGCCGTTCGCACGGCGCCCGATCCATGGCGCGGCAATCTCTTCGCGATCGCGGCCGGCTTGGCTTACGCCTTCGCGCTCGTGGGTCTGCGCTGGCTGGCGCGCGGCGACAGAGCCAGCGCCGCGGGAGGCGCCGCCATCGCGACCGTGACGCTGGGCAATCTCATCGCCTGTGCCGCGGCGCTGCCGATGGCGCTGCCCGCAACCGGCCTCTCCGCCAAAGATGTCGCCGTGCTGCTGTACCTCGGCGCGATTCAGATCGGCGTGGCCTACGTGTGCCTTGCGCGCGGCATTCGCCACGTTCCGGCTGTCGAGACCACCACGCTGCTGATGGTCGAGCCCGCCCTGAATCCCGTGTGGACCTGGCTGGTACACGGAGAGAAGCCGGGGACCTGGGCGGTGGCCGGCGGCGCACTGATCGTCTGTGCCACGCTCTGGAACACCTGGCGCGCTTCGCCGCGTCCGCCTTCTTCCGCCCGCTCATGCGAAGCGGGATAGAATAAGCTGCTTGGTACCAATTCCATGATCAAGCTGCTCTCCCTCTTTTCAGCGGCCTGCCTGTTGGCACAAGCCGCTCAGGCGCCCGCCGGCCAGCCCGAAGGGCGCCACCGGCCGACCGGCCTCTACGCCACCTTCCACACGGCTCTCGGCGATATCACCGCCCGGCTGTACGAAAAGGATACGCCCCGAACCGTCGAGAATTTTGTGGCCCTTGCCCAAGGCGTCAAACCTTGGAAGGATCCCATCAGGCCCGTTATGGTCAGACGGCCGCTTTACAATAACATCACTTTTCACCGGATTCTGAAGGGCACGATGATCCAGGCCGGCGACCCCACCGGCACCGGCACGCACGACTGCGGCATTAAACTCGCAGACGAGTACCTGCCCGGCCTCCGCTTCGACGCTCCCGGCAGGCTGGCTATGGCCAACACCGGTGGTCCCGATTCCGGAGGCTGCCAGTTCTTCCTCACCGAAGCTCCCGTCCCGGACTGGACCGGCAAGTACACCATCTTCGGCGAAGTCGTGGAGGGCCGCGATCTGATCTCCAAGATCTCCCACATGCCGGCTCACGGGGACAAGCCCATCGACCCGGTGAAGCTCATGAGCGTCACCATCGAACGCTTCGGGCCCGAGCCCAAGGTGAAGAAGCCGAAGACCTAGCCCATCGCGGCGCTTGTGAGAACCGGGGCCAGCCTTACCGCCGAGAACATGGCGATGTTTCGCGCTCTCGAATCGTCGCGCCCGACCGGTTCACGGCTGTTCCAGGACGACTTGGCGCAGCTCTTCGTTCACCGATGGCACCGCTGGCTCTATAACTTTGCGCGCTTTGACGCGGGGCGCCGGGTCGTGGAACATCTGTTCGACCGCGAAGTGCCCGGAGCGAGAGCCGCGGGTATCGCTCGCACCAGGTGGATCGACGATCGTGCCGTGGAAGCTCTGAAAACCGTCCCCCAGCTCGTCTTGCTGGGAGCTGGATACGACACGCGCGCTTATCGTCTGACCGCCGCGGGGCAGGCGGCCGTATTCGAGCTGGACCGGCCGGAGATGCTGCTGGCCAAGCAAGCCGCGCTCGAGAAGGCCATCGGTTCGTTGCCCCAGCACGTCCGGTTCGCCGCGATCGACTTCAATCGTCGGTCAATCGGAGAGGTTCTCAGCCAGGCCGGTTTCAATGGCCAGCACACCGCGTGCTTCATCTGGGAGGGCGTCACCAACTATTTGTCCGCGGAAGCCGCGGATGGCGCGCTGCGCCAGATTGGGAAAGCCGCGGCGGGCAGCGTGCTCCTGTTCACGTACATTGACCGGGCGGTCCTGGAAACGCCTGCGCGGTTCCATGGCGCGGAGAAGCTGCTCTCCCGCCTTCGGGCTTACGGGGAACCATGGACGTTTGGGATCGATCCCGCGGAACTCGCGGGCTACCTGGGCGTGCGGGGTTTGCGATTGACCGAGGACCTGAGCGTCGCGGAAGTCTGGCGGCAAGCCGGCCGTCCGCTTTCCCAGGTGCGCGGATACGAGTTTTACCGGCTCGCCTCCGCCTGCTTAGATCGATCCGGCGGACGGCATGGCTCCGTATAATGGACTTATGTTCTTTCGCCGCGAGCGTCCGCGTACGCCAACCTTTGCCGAACGCCTGGAGGATCTCCGCCAGAAGGGCTTCACCGTGACCCCGCTGGTTGGCGGCACGGTGCGCGTGGTCCGCGGGAACTGTGCCGTCGATCTGAAGGAGGAAGGCGGCCGGGCACGGGGCGCCGGTCTGGCCGGCATACTCATCTGTGGGGAAATCGCCGTCCTCGTGGATGAGGGTTTTCAGAAGTTCTTCCGCGCACCCTCGGGCCGGAAGAGACCCGCGCTTGCCGAAGAGTTGCAGGCCTTGCATGAATTCGAGGAAGATCTGAAGGAAGGCCTCGGGCAGGAGAGTTACTACAACGAGTCTCTCGGCACGGTTTCTGCCTTCTATCTTTACGACCGCGTCAAAGATCGCGACCGGGGCGTTCCCAAGCGCGCCTGGGAGTAGGCGGCGGTCGCTTACAGCGTCAGGGTTTTGAGATACTCGCGGAATGGTCCGCCCAAATCGCACCGGCGCAGCGCGTATTCCACGGTGGCCTTCAGGAAGCCCAGCTTGTCGCCGGCGTCGTAGCGCGTTCCCTCGAAGCGGTAAGCGTAAATTGGGCGGCTGCGGAGCTGGTGTTTGAGCGCGTCGGTGAGCTGGATCTCCCCACCCGAGCCTGGATCGATGGCTTGCAGCGAGTCGAAAATCTCCGGCGTGAGCACGTAGCGTCCGATAATCGCCAGGTTCGAGGGCGCTTCCGAGGGCTTGGGCTTCTCCACCAGGTCCCGTATCCGGAAAACGCGGTCGGACGAGCCGTTATGCCGCACCGGCTCCGCGTCGATGGCGCCGTAGGCGGCGATTTCCGAGGCGGGCACCTCCATCACCGCCAGCACGGGAGCGCAAAAGAATTCGTGGACATCCAGAAGCTGACGCAGACAGGGGGTTTCGGCTTCGATCAGGTCGTCGGCCAGCACCACGGCGAACGGTTCCTGGCCCACCAGCTCCGAAGCGCGCAGAACCGCATGGCCCAAGCCCAGCGCTTCCTTCTGGCGAACGTAAGAAACGTTGATCATGTCCGAGATGTTTCTTACAATTCCCAGGAGTTCCTTCTTGTTGCGGGTCTCCAGCAGATACTCCAGCTCGAAGCTCACGTCGAAATGGTCTTCAATGGCCGTTTTACCGCGCCCGGTGACGATGATGATGTTCTGTATGCCCGACTGGAGCGCCTCCTCGACCCCATACTGGATGATAGGCTTGTCCACAATCGGCAACATCTCTTTGGGCTGGGCTTTGGTAGCGGGGAGAAAACGCGTGCCCAATCCAGCGGCGGGAAAAACGGCTTTTCGAACTTTGACCGGCATCTCTTACAGTTTCCGCGAGCCGCGCGCGCTTCGCAACCGTCTATTTGTGTTTCGCGGATGGCTTATGCTATCTATTTAGGTACCTGGGAAAACAACTTCAATGGCATACGTTATAGCGGAACCCTGCATCGGCACGAAAGATACGGCCTGCGTGGATGCCTGCCCGGTGGATTGCATTCACCCCAAGAAAGACGAGGCCAGCTACGCGGAGGCGGAGATGCTTTACATCGACCCCGTCGAATGTATCGATTGCGGCGCTTGCGTGCCGGTTTGCCCCGTGTCGGCGATTTTTGCGCTGGACGATCTGCCCGAAAAGTGGGCCGAATTTACTGCCAAGAACGCGGCCTACTACGGCCGGTAAGTGACCAGTCCGGCTTTGCGGGCCTCTCAATTGTAATCCAGCGCACAAAGTTTACCGCGGGTGGGTACGGCACTCCGGGTGCAATTGCGGAGGGGACATGCGAGTTACCGTAATCGGAACAGGATACGTCGGCGCGGTCACCGGGGCCTGCCTTTCTTACCTGGGTCACCACGTGACCTGCGTCGATAGCGACGCCTCCAAGATCGCCCGCCTGCGCCGCGGCGAAGCGCCCATCTACGAGCCTTTTCTAGAAGATGTGATGCGCCTGGCGGCCGCCCGCGGGGGGCTTGACTTCGCCACGGAGCTGGCCGGTCCGGCCGCCGAAAGCGACGTGATCTTCATCGCCGTCGGCACACCGCCCCTGCCCAGCGGCGAAGCTAACCTGGGGTACCTGGAGGCTGCGGCGCGCAGTATCGGCGCCGCCATGGACGCCTCCCGGTACCGAGTTGTGGTAAATAAGTCGACAGTTCCGGTCGGATGCGGCAACCTCGTGGAGACCCTGGTGCGCGATGGCATCGACGAAGCCCGGCCTCTTGAGCGGAAGCGCATCTCGTTCGGCGTGGCCAGCAATCCCGAGTTTTTGCGCGAGGGCAGCGCGGTGGCCGATTCGCTCTACCCGGACCGCATCGTGATCGGCGCCGGCGACGATCGCACCCTCGATATCATGCGGCAGTTATATCTTCCCCTGGTGACGCAGCGTTTCGAGGCGCCTCCGGGCGTGCTCCGGCCGGCCGGGTTGGGTTCCGTGCCGCTGGTCACAACTTCGCTCACCAGCGCGGAGACGATCAAGTACGCAGCTAACGCGTTTCTGGCGATGAAGATTGGTTTCGCCAACGAAATCGCCAATATCTGCGAACGCGTGGGCGCCGAATCCACTGAAGTGATGGCCGGCATCGGCCTGGATTCCCGCATCGGCTCCAAGTTCCTGAACCCCGGCGTGGGCTGGGGCGGCAGTTGCTTCGGCAAAGACGTCCAGGCCCTCCTGCACACAGCGCGCGAGTACGGCTACGACAGCAAGCTGTTGCGTGCTTCGCTCGAAGTCAACAGCGCCCAGCGCCAAATGGTGATCCAGAAGCTTCAGGAGCGCCTCTATATCCTCAAAGGCCGCACCATCGGGCTCCTGGGGCTGGCCTTCAAGCCCGATACCGACGACCTGCGCGATGCGCCCAGCCTGCACATCGCCGAGCGTCTCCTCCAGATGGGTGCCCGCGTGCGAGCTTACGACCCGATCGCCATGCCGGCCTGCCGGCAGCAGCATCCGGAACTCAAGATTCGCTATTGCGATTCGCCCGAAGAGATGGCCGAGGACGCCGATGCCCTGGTACTGGTTACGGAGTGGCAGCAATTCCGTTCACTCGATCTCGCTAAGCTGGCCCACTCGATGACTAGCGCCATCCTGGTGGACGGTCGTAACTTGTTCGCCCCCGATGCCGCCATCGCCGCGGGATTTGACTACACCGGTGTGGGACGCTACGCCCGCCCGCGCGCAGCCTCCGCAGCGCCCGGCTCTCGCGACGCGGGCGCACAGGTCGAGACCCTCCGGCCTGTCTGATTACGGCATATCTCCGGTAAATACCATTATAAATTTCGCAAAAATTGCGTTGTATCTTGCGACTGATCGCGGCATACTTAGTCCATCGGTAACGGGTATAAGGGTCTAATAAGTTTTGCCTAGTCGAGCCGGGTGATGTCGCCTAGGAGGTCGCGGAATGGACACGCGTGCCGGGGACCCGTCCCGGGTGCTGCGATCCGGGACAGCCTTACCTTTATATTTGCGTTACGGTCTCGTTGGGCTGGCCGCCTTGCTTGCAGTGGCTGTGTGGCGGGAACCGCAGTGGTCTGTATTGATTCAGGCACCCACGGCCGCCTTCGCTTTGCTGCTTTTGAGCGGTGCGGCGGCCGTCTTCGCCTTGACCCACCTCCGGCTGCGCCAATCGGCCGCCGCGAGCGCCCGCAATGAAGAGAGCCTGCGGCTGGCCCAAACTTATGCCAACGAGGCCGCCTGGGATTTCGATCCGCGCACCGGGGCGCTGCGATGGACGCTCGAACTCGATCGGCTGTATGGCGTGGCGGAGGGTTCCATAACGTCATACGAAGCGTGGCGCCGGTTGGTGTATCCGGACGACGTCCAGCGGGTGGATGCCGAGTTGACCAAAGCGCTTGCCACCCGCGAACCGTTCGACGTCGAGTTCCGCATCCTCGACGGCTCGGGCGAGCTCCGCTGGATCTGCACCAGGGGAACGGCCGTTTGCAACGAAAGCGGCGAAGTGGTCCGGGTGCTCGGTATGTCCTTCGATATCACCGGGCGTAAACGTGCCGAAGAGGCCCTGCGCCAGAGCGAGGCGCGCTTCCACACGCTGGCCGACACCGTCCCGTTGTTGTGGTGGGAAGCGAATGCCGATGGCTGGGTGACCTGGTGCAACCAACGTACCTATGACTATACCGGTACGTCCCCGGGTGACTTGGATGGCTGGGGCTGGCAGTCCATTTGCGATCCGGCTATGCTCCCGCAAGTCCTGGAACGCTGGCGGGCCTCACTGGCCCGCGAACAGCCCTTTGAAATGGTGGTTCGGCTGCGTGGAGCCGATGGCGCGTCTCGTCCTTTCCTGGCGCGGGCGGCGGCCGTACGCGACCCGGCGGGCGCGGTTATCCGGTGGGTCGCCACCGGCACCGATATCGGCGACGAGATCAGAACCCAAGAAGCGCTCCGTAAAGCCCTCGAACAACGGCAGATGGCGCTCACCGCCGCCGGTTTGGGAGCCTGGGAATGGCTCGGCCCGCGTAGCAAGGTCGTTTGCGACGAACGGTGTGCTCTTCTCCTCGGCTTTCCGGCACGGGCGCCGGTGGAGTTGGAGACCTCCGAACTGATCGCGCGAGTACATCCCGACGACCGCGATCCCACGCTGAAGATCCTCCGGCAAGCCATGGCAGGCGTCCGCGAGGGAGAGTATCGCAGCGAGTTCCGTATTCTCTGGCCCAACGGCTCGTGGCACTGGGTGGCGCTGCAGGGCCAGGCTTTCTCCGAGGGGGAACCGCGGCGCCCCGTGCGCCTGGCAGGTGTAGTTATGGATATCGCCGAACGCAAGCAGGCGGAAGAGGCTCTGCGCGAGGCCCAGAGGAGGGAGGGGATCGCGCTTCTGGCCGCCGGCGTGGGGCACGAGTTTAACAACATCCTCACGGCTGTGATGGGCAATATCGCCTTGGCCCAAAGCCAGGTCGATCCGGCTTCGGAAATTAGAGCCAACCTCGAAGTGGCCATCGGATGCTGCGAGCGGGCGGCCGGCCTCACGCGCCAGCTTCTGGCCTACGCCGGGAAAACAGCCTTCATTCGCGAACCGGTCTCGATTTTCGAGGTCGCCCAGGGCGTAGTGCAACTGATGCGGGCCTCTCAACCGGTCGAGATTAGAGCCGAGTTGGCCCCGGATCTGCCGCTCGTCCTGGCCGAACCGGTCCAGATCCGGCAGGCGCTCGTGGAACTGGTCCTCAACGCCTGCGAAGCCATTGAACCAGGGCAGCCCGGAATTGTAACCGTTCGCACCGGCCTGCGCGGGGACCACGTCTGCATCGAAGTCTCCGACACGGGCCGCGGGATGGACCGCGAGACTACTCAGCGCATCTTCGATCCGTTCTTCACCACCAAGTTTCTGGGACGTGGGATGGGCTTGCCGTCCGTCCGCGGTATCGTCCAGGCATTTCATGGCCGCATCGCGGTGGAAAGCGAACCGGGGAAGGGAACCCGCTTCGAAGTGCTGTTGCCCAGCATGGAGGCGCCCCTGGTGGCTCCGGAGCCTGATCGGTGGGTCGAACCGGCGGCCGTGAGCGGGACTGTCCTGATCGTGGATGACGAGGCCCCTATAAGGCGGATGGCGGCGGCGCTCCTCGGCAATCTGGGAGTGACGGTCCTCGAAGCGTCCACCGGCCGCGAGGCCATCGCGCGCCTCCAGGAGGATCCTGGAGTCGACATGATGCTGCTTGATATGGTCATGCCCGATCTGGGCGGCGCCGAGGCGCTCCCGGAAATCCAGCGGCTAAGGCCGGACATGCCCATCATTGTTAGTAGCGGCTACGCCGAGACGGAAGTGAAGCGCCGCTTTGGCGATCGGGATTTCGCCAACTTCCTGCCGAAACCTTACACCGGCCGGCAACTGCTGGAGTGCGTACTGCCGGTGCTGGCCCGGGCCGGGAACACGCGCCGCCGCAGCGGATCGTAGCCCGTTCCGACCCCGCCGATTCGGGGTGCCCCCAACTTATACTGGGGGTTATACCCATGCCCGAATTGCCCGAGGTCGAGACGGTAACCCGCGCCTTGGCGCCGCTGGTAGGCCGCCGCATCCTGGGCGCCGAGTTCCGCTGCGCGCGCGTGCTGCGCGGCGGCGACGCCGATGCCATGGCGTCCCGCTTGAGAGGCCGGCGGATCGCCGGCGTGAAGCGCTATGGGAAGTTCATCGCGATTTCGCTCGAGGGCGGCGACTACCTCCTGATTCACCTGGGCATGACCGGCCGGCTCCTGCTGAACGGCTCGCCCGCTAAACACACCCACGCCATCTTCACGCTTGACAGCGGCGCGTTGCTCTATGACGACAGCCGGCAGTTCGGCTGCATCCAGGTGAGCGAGGAATTTCCCGAGCGCATCCGGAAGCTCGGCCCGAGCCGCTCGAGGTCCCTTTCGAAGCCTTCGCCGGCGCGCTCCGCCGGCGCCGGACACGGGTCAAGGCGCTGCTGCTCGATCAGCGTTTTCTGCGCGGGCTGGGCAACATCTATGCGGACGAAGCGCTGTTCCGCGCCGGCATCCATCCGCTGGCTATGGCATCCCGCCTGCGCGGCGAGCGGGCCCGCCGGCTGTACGACGCCATCCGGGCGGTCCTGACCGAAGCCATCGCGGCGGGCGGATCTTCCGTTTCGGACTATGTGGACCCCGAGGGCCGCAGAGGCTTCTTTCAGTTTAGCCACCGCGTCTACCAGCGCACTGGCGAGCCTTGTGCGATCTGCGGCGCGCGCGTGCGCCGGGTGCTGGTCGCGCAACGCTCCTCGCACTTCTGCCCGGATTGCCAGAGACGCTGACCGCCACACGCTTGAAACCCCGTTCCGGCACGCACCGTCACATCAGATGAAAATGGCAAGCCAGTGACGTTATCAAATCCACACCCGCGCCGAACTGTTTCCTGCCACGCATGGGAGTGGCTGTACAATCGAAGAAGGCCAGGGGTTTGGAAAGCCGGAACGAAATCTCCGGCTGAGTGGTTCGACAACCACGCAGAGAGCGGTTAGCCACGGGGGTGCGTTGGTGTCTGTGGCTGGCGCGCCTCGAGTTCTGATTGGGTCCAGTTTCAAGAAAACTACGAAAACTAGTAAGAGGAGATTCGCACCGTGAAGAGTATCTGCCGTTACCTTTCGCTGTCGGTCGGGCTGGCTCTGTGCATCCAGCTGGCCCACGCCCAGAACACTTTTGACGTGAACGTCGGTTTTGGGGCGGCCCAGGACAAGGGGTCCTACGCTGATTCGACATCGCTCAACAGTTGCACGCCCGCCACGGATGCCACCTGTGTCGCCACGCCCAGTCTCAGCGGTTTCATGCTGGGTTTTGGGGGAAGGGTGCTGTTCTGGAAGCACTTTGGTATTGGAGGCGAGGTCAATCTTCAGCCGTCGCAGCAGACCTACATCAATCTGCAGCCTGCCGTTAGCAGCATCGGCCAGGCGGCGGTCAACTTGAACGATCGCGTGATTTTCTGGGACTTCGACGGGATTTACCAGCCCATCGGCGAAAAGCGGGTGGCGCTGCAACTCGAAGGTGGTGTCGGGGGCGCTAACATGAGGTTCTATGAGGCTTCGAGCAGCACCAGCACGGTCTTGGGAACTTCCAATCAAAGCCAGTACGCACAAAGCGTCAATCACTTTCAGGTGCATGCCGGAGTGGGCGTGCGGTTGTACCTGACGGGCAATCTGTTCATCCGGCCGCAGTTCGATATCCACTACGTGCCCAATTTCACCGAGCAGTTCGGGCGCGATGTGGTAACCGAGGAGACAGTCTGGGTGGGCTATAGTTTCGGCGAGCGGTAAGATTTTTCAGGTCAGGGGCGGGCCGGCGGCTGCCTACTCATTCATTGCCGGCGCCGGTTCGCCGCTGAGATCTTCGACCGCCACGGGCGGGTTGTAATACAGGATCCGCAGGCAGCTTTCGCAAGCCATTACCTGGTCGCCCTTCTTCAGATCCTGGTAAAACTGGAGGCGCATGGCCATGTTGCAGACTGCGCAGCGCCCGTCCACCGCTTCGGCCACCGCGATACCGCGGCGGGTCTTGCGGACCCGCTCGTAGCGCTGATAGACCGGCGGCGAGACGCTCTTCACTATCTGGGCGCGCTCCCGCCCGAAATCGTCCGCGGACTTCTGGTCGGCGGCGGTGCGTTCCCGAGCCTGCGCTTTTTCGGCCTCCACCTGCGCCTTCTCGGCCTTGAGCGCCACTTCGGCGGCCTTGACGTTCTTCTCGAGCGGTTCGGATTCGCCCATCAGTTCGAGAATGCGATCCTCCAGCTTGCGGATTTCATTCTGGCAGAACTCGATCTCGCTCTGAAAAGCGCGGTATTGCTCATTGGTTTTGGCCGAGAGCGTCTGGTCTTTCAGCTTCGAGATCTTCTGGTCCTGCGTCTGGATCTCGCCCTCGCACCGGCGGCGCTCTTTCTGGTTGGCCGCCAGCGCGGCGCGGTCGGCCTCCAGTTTGCGCTCGTGCGACACCAGTTTCTTCTCGATTTCAGCCACGTGTTTGGGCAGGGCGGCAATTTCACGTGCCAATTCCGCGAGACGATTGTCGATTTCCTGGAGGCGGATCACCAACTTCAGGTCGGGGAGCATTCCTTAACGAAGTGTAGCATGCGGTACGGAAGGGCCGCGCCGCGGGGGCTTATTCCACGCGCCGCACTTCCACCTGGCGATACATCTCCTCGGTCTCCTTGAGCGACGCAAAATTCATGCCGGGCAGCCGGGCCGAAGCGGTGCCCGCAGCCACGCCCCAGCGCAGAGCCTCGGCCGCATCGACCTTGGGCCGCCGCATCGCCCAGATGTAGGCCGCCGCCAGCGCGTCGCCCGCGCCAATGGGGCAAACCGCGTCGATGCGCGGGGGCAGCACTTCGAGCAGCCCATGTTCAAACGCGCCCACCGCGCCCCGGCTGCCCAGCGTGAGCACGACCGATTCCGGGCCCATCTCGCGAATCTGTGTAGCCGCCTCGAGGTAATGCGTGCGCGTCAGCAGCGTGCGCCGCAACAGGCGCTCGGCCTCCTGCTGGTTGAGATTCACGACCGTGGGCCGTTTCTCCACGCCTTCGCGCAACGCGTCCCCATTGGCGTGCAGCAGTGTCTTCACCTTTTTGCGGCGGGATTTCGCGATCAGCTCGCCGTAGAAGGACGGCGGAACGCCGGGCGGCAGGCTGCCGCACAGCAGCAGCCACGAGGCGCCCGCCAGCGTGTCGCGGAGGGCCGCCTCCACGCGCGCCACTTCCTCCGCGGCGAGCGTGGGGCCCTTCTCGTTGAGATTGACGGTGAGACCGTGCGCGTCCGTCACCGTCAAATTGGTGCGGATCTCGTTTTCGACCGGCACCACGCGGACTGGAAATCCGTACGAGCAGAGATAGCTCTCCAGGCGCTTGCCCGAATCGCCGCCCGAGATCAGCACCGCGGTCGTGTCGCCGCCGAAGGAATGGATCACCGAGGACGCGTTGATCCCCCTGCCGCCCGCCGATTCGCGGCTGGAATTGATGTAGGAGCGGTCCTCGAAAGCCAGGCGGTCGACGCTGATGATGCGGTCGATAGCCGGATTAATCGTGAGAGTGACGATCAACCCCATATTGTAACTGCGTATCGGCGCGCCGCCGCTTGATATACTCTTCTTTCTCCCTATGGCGAACCCGAAATATGCAGCGCCCGATCGACCGGCGCCGGTGGCCGAACTGGTGGCGACGTTGAGCGACGGCACCAAGGTCAAGCGGCGCATCCCCCGCATGCGGGCGTGCAGCGAGAAAGACGACAAGGGGAAGCTCTGCGCGGGCCATCTGAAGCGCTGGTATTTTTTCGGCGACGAGGTCAAGCGGAAGTTCGGCGCTAATGCCGAGATCTACCGCTGCGAGCATTGCAAGACGCTGTACCTGCCCAACCCCGACGAACCCCCGCGCTCCGGCACCCTGGCATTCTAACGCGCGCGCATCCGCGCCCCCAAAGAAAAACCGCATCGGACCCGCCCCAAGACTTGCGGGGCTCTATCCGATGCGGCTCGCCCAGGTTGGGCTGGGACCGGGCGTCGGGGTGCCTGGTTCTGCCAGATCGATCGGTTCGTTTCCGGTCGGGTCCGCGTCCAATTTTTCCTTCCCGGAAACGCCAGACACACTACCGCAACCTGCGATCCTCGGGTAAGACTGTACAAATCCGCGTGACAAAAAAACCCCTCTGCGGCAACGAACCAGGCGTCACTCGTGAGCTAATACTTTTCGAACACCGGCTCCCGCAAGCACGCTGTCTATTCGGCTCACTTCTTACGCCTGCCTGTTGCAGCAGAGGGCAGGTTTGAAAGGTTACTTCGCCAATTCACCACCAAAAATAGCAATCGGGCATCCATGTGTCAATCCCTGCAACTCTTTTTGTTTCTTGCCTGTTTTCCGGCATACTGGGCGCGAAAGTGTGGCTCGCCACGCGGGCAGTGTGTCGCTATGACACAATCGTGAACATGGACACCCTCAACCGGCGCGCTTTCCTGGCGGCCCTGGGTTGCGGGGCGCCCCTGGCCGCCGCCCAAGGCGAAGATGCGGTGACGGTCGCGACCGATCATCCGCGTTTATTCCTGCGGCCGGCCCGTTTGCGCCTCCTGCGCCGGGAACGCGAGCGCGCATCGCCGCGCTGGCAGCAATTCGAAGCGCTGGTCGCCGGCGCAGCCCCGCTGCCCGAGCGCCCCTTCGCGCTGGCGCTCTACTACCAGATTTCCGGCGACAAAGAAGCGGGGCGGCAGGCTCTTCGCTCGCTCGCGGACCCCGCCGCGGACCCGCGCCAGTTCGCCCTGCTCTTCGACTGGTGCCAGGATCTGCTGAGCGAAACCGAGACGCGCGACATGGCCGCGCGCCTCGAAAAAAGCATGGCCGCGACAGCCAGAGACGATGCCGTAGCGGCCGTCCGCTCGCGCATCATGGCGGCGGTGGCTCTCTTCGATCATGTCCCCGCCGCGCCGCAGCGCGAGCTCGAGCGCACGGTGCGCGTCTGGTGGCCGGCCCGCTTCGTCGCGGGTTTGACGGGCGCGGGCGGAGGGGCGACGCGCGACGAAGCCTACCCGCTCTTCGAGCTGCTCCATGCCGTGCGCGACAACACTATGCTGGACCTCCGCGAATCCAGCCCCCGCTTCCTTAAAGATTTCCCCATTCAACATCTGCTGAGCTACTATCCGGCGGCTTATCGAGCGCCCGAAAACGATTTCTACATCGGGGCGACGCGCCTGCCCGGCCCGCCCGATCTGCGCCGCGCCGCGCTCTCCCGCGCCGCCGAATTGGCCATGGTGGCCTACGACACCAACGCCCTTGAGAGCCAGTTGCTGCAGGGCTGGCTGATGCACGATGATTTCATGCTGCGCGGTCCCTTCGGCGCTCCCTACGAATTCCTGTGGGCCAATCCCTACCAGCCGGGGTTGAGCTACGACCACGCTCCCCTCGTCTATCACGATCCCGCCACGGGCCGCCTGTTCGCGCGTTCGAACTGGGACGATTCGGCGCGCTGGTTCGGCTATTTCGAGGGCGCCGCTCAGATCTTCGACTCCGGGCGCGTCACCACCCTGAATCCCCGGCAGGCCGTTCCCGCCCTCTCGCTCGGTTCCGCCGCGATTTGTTTCGGGTCTGGATCTCCGAAGTTCCGCATCGCCCTCGGAAGCGAGCAGCCGGTGTTCCTCGTGGGGCTGGAGCCGCGCCGCGCCTACCAGGTGGAGGTGGATGGTCAGGAAATGTTCGAGACCACCGCGGACACCGGAGGCATCCTCGAGCTGTCCCTGCCGAAAATGCGGGAGACGGGCATCCGCGTCCGCCCCGCGCCCCGCCCGCCCGCGACCGGCGGTTGAAGCGCGGCTCCCGAAGCCGCGCCCCGCGCCGCGCGGTACAATCGCCCTTCTGGTAAATAACAGGAGGTCTCCTTGAAGCCGCTTATACTTTGTGCGCTCGTTTTGGGCGCCGCTTCTCTGGCGTCCGCTCAGCCGCCTGCCCAGGCGCCCGCCGCGGCCGCCAAGATTCAGGCGTTGATCGTCACCGGCCAGCACTTCGGCGGGCACGACTGGCGCACCACCACGCCGGCCCTGCGCAAGATGCTGGAAGACACTGGCGTCTTCGAAGTGCGGGTCACGGAGGAGTTCCGTGGCGCCGGTCTCGAAACCCTCGCGCCCTACAGCGTCGTGATTATCAACTACGACGACAACCGCAAACCCGAATTGCGCTGGGGCGAGCGCGCCGATACGGCCCTCGTGAACTTCGTGCGCGGCGGCAAGGGCGTCGTGATATACCATTTTTCGCTGGCCGCGTTTGATGGATGGACGGAATTCGAGAAGATCTGCGGCGCCAACTGGCGCGCCAACAATGGCCACCACTCCGCGCGCCACGATTTCACCGTCGATATCAAGGACACCCAGCACCCCATCACCAGGGGGATGAAGGCCTCGTTCCCGCAAGCCAGCGACGAGCTCTACGCCAATCTCAAGTGGCAGCCGGAAGGCTCCTTCCACGTGCTGGCCACGGCTTGGGACGATCACTCGAAGTACGGGCCCAACCAGCGCCAGCCGCTCATCGGGCCGGGCCTCGATCAACCCATGCTATGGACCGTGAACTATGGAAGCGGCCGCGTCTTCGCGACCGCCTTGGGCCATGACACCGAGGCCATGAAGAGCGCCGGATTCATCGGCACGTTTACGCGCGGCACCGAATGGGCCGCTACCGGAAACGTGACCATTCCCATACCCGCCGGGCTGCAGTAGTACATTATTGGCGTCCGCGGAGACCTGAAAACGACGGTCTCCGCACCCGCATTTTGCGCCGGAATTCCGCTAATCTTCCCACCCTTTCTTATCTGTGGCGTTTTCCCCTTTGGCATCGGCGATGCCACTTTCAATGGCAAGTCGTTGGATGTTCGGGAGGGGAGATGCAGCGAAAGTTACATAAAATATCGGTGTGTTTTGTAGTGTTCGCCCCATTTGCATGGGCGGCCGATCAGGTCGCGGGTAACTCGGGCAGTAACTCAGTGCAAAATGCCGCAAGTTCGCAAGTAGCCAATTCAATTGAGCGTGCCCGAGCCGCATTCTTCAAGGGCGCATACGAGGAAGCGGATAGAATGTACCAGCAGGCCATCAAACAGGCGGAAGCCGCCAGAATGCAGAACGTTCTGCTGGCCCGTGCGAGTTATGAGCTGGGCGCCGTGCGCAAGGTTGAAGGCCGCTGCGGCGAAGCTGCCCCCCTGATTCAGAGGGGCCTCGCCTTGCTGATTTCCCAATCCCGCTCCGGGGATCTCCATGCCAACGCCAACGAAATTACAGGTGTCTGGGAGGCTTTGGGCGCGGCTCGCGCGTGCGACTACGCCTATACCCAAGCCGAATATGCCTACCAGAAAGCGCTCGAGATGGAGCAGAGAGCCGCAACGCCTCGCAAGCCAGTAGTGTTCGAAATCCAGTCTAACTTGGGCTCGGTGTACCAGGAGGAGGGCAAGTACTCGCAGGCGCAAGCCGCCTTTGAAGCCGCGGCAGCCTTGCAAAACGATCCGAAGATCGATCCCCTTTCGCGGGCCATGCTGGCGGGCACCTACGGGCCCCTGCTGCGCTCACTTGGCCGGCAGACGGAAGCTGCGGACATGATCCAGAGTGGGTTGGCCATTCTAAGGGCGGCCCGAGACCCCGACGGCGGTACCACCGTAATCCTGCTGAACGCGATGGCCCTGGTGCAGTCGGATCGGAAAGCGTACGCGGAAGCCGCTCAATTGCTCTCCGAGGCCCTTGATCGCATGGATAAAGGCGCTGTCTTCCGGCCGGACGATCGCGCTCAAGTGCTGCGCAATTATGCTTTCTGCCTTCGGAAACTGGGGGAGAAGAAACTGGCGCACCGGCTCGAGTCCCAGGCCGGCCAGCTCACCGCTGGTTTGCGTCCGGATGCGACCCGCGGCGCCCTGGTGGACGTTTCCGAGCTGGCGCTCGAGCACTAGGCGCCAGCGCCCGGGGCTGGCTCTTGGCCCTCGCTCCACCTTTCGACCGCACTCCGAACCCACTCGCCACTCCCCGGCATCCATTAAGCGAGCAATCTTGACTAAGAAGTACAGATTAGGTAATCTGGGGTTGGCGCAATCCTGAGGAGAGTTTGGTGAGCGAATCCACAAATACTATTGAAGCCTTTGCGAATCAGGAATATAAGTGGGGCTTCGTTACCGATATCGAGGCCGATGCCATCCCCCGCGGCCTGAATGAAGAGATCATCCGCCTGATTTCCGCCAAAAAATACGAGCCGGAGTGGCTTCTCGAATGGCGTCTGAAAGCATTCCGGCACTGGCAGACCATGAAGGAGCCGACCTGGGCGAACGTGCACTATCCGCCCATCGACTACCAGGACATCATTGACTATTCGTCGCCGAAGTCCAAAAAGGATGGCCCCAAGAGCCTGGCGGAAGTGGATCCCGAGCTCCTCAAGACCTACGAGAAGTTGGGAATCCCCCTGAACGAGCGCGAATTGCTGGCCGGCGTGGCGGTGGACGCGGTATTCGACAGCGTCTCGGTGGCCACCACGTTTAAGGAGAAGCTCCAGGGAATGGGGATTGTCTTCTGCTCCTTCTCGGAGGCCGTGCGGGAGCACCCGGAGCTGGTGCGGAAGTACCTGGGATCGGTGGTGCCGTCCTCGGATAACTTTTTCGCGGCCCTGAATTCGGCGGTCTTCAGCGACGGTTCATTCTGCTACGTTCCCAAGGGTGTCCGCTGTCCGATGGAACTATCCACCTATTTCCGGATCAACGCAAAAGATACCGGGCAGTTCGAGCGCACCCTGATCGTCGCCGATGAAGGAGCGTATGTAAGTTATCTCGAAGGCTGCACGGCGCCCATGCGCGATACCAACCAGTTGCATGCCGCCGTGGTGGAACTGGTGGCGCTCGATAACGCCCGGATCAAGTATTCCACGGTACAGAATTGGTACCCCGGCGACAAAGAGGGCAAGGGCGGCATTTATAACTTCGTCACCAAGCGCGGCGCCTGCCGGGGCGTCAACTCGAAGATTTCGTGGACGCAGGTCGAGACCGGCTCGGCCATTACGTGGAAGTATCCGAGCTGTCTGTTGATGGGCGATAACTCGGTGGGCGAGTTCTACTCGGTGGCGCTGACCAACCATTATCAGCAGGCCGACACCGGTACCAAGATGATCCATATCGGGAAGAACACCACCAGCACGATCGTCTCGAAGGGGATTTCCGCCGGCCACGGGCAGAACACCTATCGCGGCGGAGTGAAGATTCTGAAGCAGGCCACCGGCGCGCGTAATTACTCGCAGTGCGATTCGCTGCTGCTCGGGGATAAGTGCGGCGCGCACACTTTCCCGTACCTGGAAGTGAAGAATACCTCGGCGCAGGTGGAGCACGAGGCCTCCACCTCGAAAATCGGCGAAGACCAGATCTTCTACTGCCGGCAGCGCGGCATATCCACCGAAGACGCGGTCTCCATGATCGTGCACGGTTTCTGCAAAGAGGTCTTCCGCGAGCTGCCCATGGAATTCGCCGTGGAGGCGCAAAAGCTGCTCGGAGTGAGCCTCGAAGGGAGCGTTGGATAACAAGAAGATGGCACTACTCGAAATCACGAACCTGCACGCCACGGTTGGCGACCGAGAAATTCTCAAGGGGATCGATCTCACAGTGAACGCCGGCGAAGTTCACGCCATCATGGGGCCGAACGGTTCCGGCAAGAGCACGCTGGCGCAGGTGCTGGCGGGCCGCGAACTGTATGCGGTGACCGCGGGCCAGGTGCGCTACGACGGTCGGGATCTGCTGGCCATGGCGCCGGAAGACCGCGCCCGCGCCGGCATCTTTCTGGCGTTTCAGTACCCGGTGGAGATCCCCGGCGTCAGCAACCTGTACTTTTTGAAGGCCGCGCTCAACACCATTCGCAAGACGCGCGGATTGCCGGAACTGGACGCGCTGGATTTCCTGAACCTGGTCCGCGAAAGAATGAAGTTCATGGAAATGGACCAGGCGCTGCTGAACCGGCCGGTAAATGCCGGCTTTTCGGGCGGCGAGAAGAAGCGCAACGAGATCTTTCAAATGGCCGTGCTGGAGCCGCGTTTGGCAATCCTGGATGAAACCGATTCCGGCCTCGATATCGACGCGCTGAAGCAGGTAGCCAACGGCGTGAACGCGCAGCGCTCCCCGGACCGTTCCATGATCGTGGTGACGCACTACCAGCGGCTGCTGAATTACATCGTGCCGGATTACGTGCACGTGCTGGGCGATGGCCGCATCGTGAAGTCGGGCGGCAAAGAGCTGGCGCTGGAGCTCGAAGAGAGCGGCTACTCCGGCCTGGGCATCTACGACGAGGAGGAGGCGGTCGGCAAAGTATGACTGCGGTTACGGAACAACCCGGCGCCTGGCTCGCGGAGTTCACCGGGCAACCGGCGGCCGCTCCCTGGATCCAGCAGTTGCGCGAGGCCGCTTTCCAGCGCTTCGCGGAGCTGGGCTTCCCGACCACGCACGATGAAGATTGGCGCTTCACCAACGTGACGCCCATCGCGCGGGCCGCGTTTCGCACCGGCAAGGCCAGCCGGGTGGTGAAGGCGCCCGATGCTCTGGGCAAGCTGGAGCATGCGCGGCTGCAGCTTGCCAGGTACGCAGATTTCGAAAACCATGCGTTCGTGGCGCTGAATACGGCGTTTCTGGATGAGGTGACCGTCATCGAGATCCCGCGCGGCGCGTTGATCGAGCAGCCTATCGAGATTACTTACGAGGCTCCGGACGCGGTGGCTGTGCACCCGCGCACCTTGATTCTGGTTGGCCCGGCGGCGCAGTGCCGCATCGTGGAGACGTATCAGGGAAGCGGCCGCTATTTCACCAACGCCGTCACCGAGATCGTGGCTGGTGAAGGCGCCGTGGTGGACCACTACAAGGTGCAGCGGGAATCCGCCGAAGCCTTCCATGTGGGCGCGCATTTCGTCGCCCTGGGCCGCAGCGCGAACTTCACCTCGCACTCGATCGCGCTGGGCGGCGCGCTGGTGCGCAACGATGTCGCGGTCACGCTTTCCGAAGGCGCCGACGCCACCCTCAATGGCCTCTACATCGTCAATGGAACCCAGCACGTCGATAATCACACGGCCATCGATCACGCCCAGCCGCACGGCACCAGCCGCGAACTGTACAAGGGCATTCTGGATGGCAAGGCCAGCGCCGTGTTCAACGGCCGCATCCTGGTCCGCAAGGACGCGCAGAAGACCGATTCCAAGCAGACCAATAAGAACCTGGTGCTCTCCGACGAAGCGGTCATCGATACCAAGCCGGAGCTGCAGATTTTCGCCGATGACGTGCGCTGCACGCATGGCGCGACCATCGGCCAATTGGACGCCGAGGCGATGTTCTACCTGCAATCCCGGGGCATTGGGAGGGGCGATGCGCGCAGCCTGCTGACCTATGCCTTCGCGCAGGATATCGTGGATCGCATCCGTATCGAATCGCTGAAGAGTTCCCTGGAACGGATTCTATTCGAGAAATTCCATGAGCACGCTCACTAGCGCCGTCGCGCCCGGTTTCGACGTGGCCCGCATACGGGAAGATTTTCCCGTTCTGAAACAGTGTATCCACGGCAAGCCGCTGGTGTATCTGGATAACGCGGCCACCGCGCAGAAGCCCTTCGCGGTGATCGATGCCATCCGCAAATTTCACGAGGTGGATTGCGCCAATATCCACCGCGGCGTGCACGAGCTGAGCCAGCGCTCCACGGCGGCTTACGAAGAGACCCGCGGGAAGGTCAAGCACTTCATTAACGCGCGCTCGAAGAACGAGCTGATCTTCGTGCGCGGCACCACCGAGGGCATTAACCTGGTGGCCTCCAGTTGGGGGCGCAAGAATATCAAGGCCGGCGACGAGATCGTCATCTCGGCCCTGGAGCACCACTCCAACATCGTTCCCTGGCAGATGCTGTGCGAAGAGAAGGGCGCCCGGCTGCGCGTGATTCCGATCGACGATCGCGGCGACCTGATCCTCGAGGAATACGAAAAGCTGCTCGGGCCGCGCACCCGCATGGTGGCGGTGGCGCACGTCTCGAACGCGCTGGGCACCATCAACCCCGTCCGCCGCGTCATCGAGATGGCGCACCAGCAGGGCGCGCTCGCGCTCATCGACGGGGCCCAGGCGGTGCCGCATCTCACGGTTGACGTGCAGGCGCTGGACGCCGATTTCTACGCGTTTTCGGGGCACAAACTGTTCGGGCCGACGGGGATCGGGATTCTCTACGGCAAGACCCGGCTGCTCAACGCCATGCCGCCGTACCAGGGCGGTGGCGACATGATCCGCACGGTGACCTTCGAGAAGACCACTTACAACGATCTGCCCTACAAGTTCGAAGCCGGCACGCCCAACATCGCCGGCGGCATCGGGCTGGGCGCGGCGCTCGATTACGTCACGCGCATCGGCCTGGATAAGATCGCCGCCCATGAGCACGATCTGCTGCTCTACGCCACCGAGGCGCTCGCGCGCATTCCGGGCCTCCGCCTGATCGGCACGGCCCGTGAGAAAGCGGCCGTGCTTTCTTTCGTGATCGAGGGCATTCATCCGCACGACATCGGCACGGTGCTGGACCGCGAAGGCGTCGCCGTGCGCACAGGCCATCATTGCGCCCAGCCGGTGATGGATTGGTTCCACGTGCCCGCCACCACGCGCGCCTCCCTGGCCTTCTACAACACCCGCCAGGAGATCGATGCGCTAATCGCCGGCCTCGCCAAAGTAAAGGAGATTTTCTCCTGATGGTCGAAGATCTATACCAGGAAGTTATTCTGGACCACAGCAAGCGTCCCCGGAACTGCCATCCGATGGAAGACGCCAACCGCAAGGCCGAGGGTTATAACCCTCTCTGCGGCGACCGGCTGAAACTGTACATCAAGATCGAAAACGATACCGTCACGGATGCCAGTTTCGTGGGGTCGGGCTGCGCCATCTCGACGGCTTCGGCGTCGCTGATGACCGAGAGCCTGAAAGGCAAGAGCCGCCAGGAAGCCATCAAGCTGCTCGACCGCTTCCACGACCTTTTGACCACCGATACCCCGGTGAGCCAGGACCTCGGCAAGCTGGTCGTATTCTGCGGCGTGCGCGATTACCCGGCGCGCGTGAAGTGCGCCACGCTCGCCTGGCACACCTTGAAATCGGCCCTCAACGGCTCCGCCGAGCCCGTAAGCACCGAAACCGAATGAGCCTGCACGACGACATCGTGGCCGCCCTGAAGAAGGTCTACGACCCGGAGATGCCCGTCAACATCTACGACATGGGCCTGATTTACAGCGTGGATGCGGATGCCCGGGGCCGCGCGGCGATTCGCATGACCTTGACGGCGCCCAACTGCCCGGTGGCGGGATCGCTGCCCGCGGAAGTCGAACGGGCCGTGCGGGCCGTGCCCGGAGTGTCCGAGGTCGCGGTGGAGCTGACGTTCGATCCGCCGTGGTCTAAGGAGCGCATGTCCGAGGACGCCCGGCTGGCGCTGGGACTGGACGACGAGATCATCCCCATCGCGAGGCTGCGCCGATGAAGCTGACCGCCAATGAAGAGTACGGCCTGCGCTGCCTGGTGCGCCTGGCTTACGCCGGGTTCGCGGGGCAGGGCCTGACCATCCCCGAGATCGGCCAGGCGGAGGGCGTCTCGGAATCCTATGCCGCCAAGATTCTGCGCGTGCTGCGCAAGGGCGGTTTCGTAAAGGCCGCGCGCGGCAAAGAGGGCGGATACACGCTGGCCCGGCCGGCCGAAGCCATTGTGATCGGCGACGTGATCGATGCGCTGGGCGGGCGCCTCTTCGAGAGCGATTTCTGCGACAGCCATGCCGGGCAGGTCCCGATTTGCACGCGTTCGGTGGATTGCTCCGTGCGATCCCTATGGCGCGCCGTGCAGGTGGCGGTCGATCAGGTGCTCAGCCAGGCGACCCTGCGCGATCTGCTCCAGAACGAAGCGGAAATGAACACGTGGGTGCGCACCATCCCCGGTCCCAACGGCTTGCGGCTGGTGCAGTAGCAGCATAAGACCGCCTGGTATAGTGGGGCGGAACCCAGGAGGTGCCTTTTGGTCCCGCACGGCCCTGACCGGCTCGTTCGGTCGACTGACTCATAAGCAAAGGCGGGTCTAGGCACCCGCGCGGACTGGGCATAGGCGCTAAATAGGAATCCGCCACCCGCATTCAGTAACAGGCCCAAGTTGGGTTGTTGGCTGGCTACTTCCTCGAAGGAGACCTATGGGGAGTAAGGGCTGGCAGTTCGCGTTTAGCTCGTTACCGCCGAGCGGCCTAGTTGTCGCGCTTCCAACAAATTGATATGCGCCCTGGTGCCATGCTTCTCCAGTAGGTGCAGCAGGTTGGCACCGTTTAAGAGCGTGATCGGCTTGCCATTAGCAAACTCGTAAGCGTCTGGTCCGTAATCCGAGGTCGTCACGAGGATGCCTTTGGTAGCGCCCTCGTTCATCAGCGTGCCGTAGAGGTCGCGCACGGCTGAGACGCCCACCGTGTGCGCATACCGTTTGGCCTGAATGACGATTTTGCCGCCGCGGATCGGGTCGGGGTCGAAGGCCACGGCATCGACGCCGCCGTCGCGGCTCGCCTGCGTTACCCTAACCTCGCCGCCGGACGAGGTGAACTCTTTCTCAAAGATCTCGCGGATCAGGTGTTCGAAATCCTCCCAGTCCATGGCGGCCAGGTTGAATCCCTCGCTGAGTTGGTCGGCGACTGCGTATGCCGCAACGAAGCGCTCGTCCTCGCGTCTCATGTTGATGATCGGCGGCACGGGCGTAACGCTATGCAGCTTGGAACTTCCTACTCCTTTGAGCTGCCGAAAGCAGGCCTTGGGATCGACTTTCGCCAGATTGATCGCCGCAAGGGCCGCTTTCGTTGCTTGAATGGATATGATGCAGGCGGTAACCTCATTGCCCGTTCCCTTATCAACAGCGGTCACGAAGCCGTTGAATACGACGCTGGCCAAGGCCGAAACCTGGTCGGCTTCGAGCAGCTCGTTGATCGTCCTAAGGGCGATCTGGTAGATGATCTCGTCGTAGAGCTTGGCAGCGTTGCTCTCAGAGAGGTGCCTTTCGGTAAAAGTGTCGCTGGACTGGGCGTACTTGACTTCCGAAAGCGTCGGGACGTCAGCCGGCGCGGGCAGGCGGTAGTTGACGACGAGCACGCCCGTTTCGCCGTTGAAGTCGAACTCAAATTCTTTCGGTAGACAGTCGGGATATTCGGAGTGGGCCAGCACGAAGTCGCAGTATTCGGTGATCGCCGCCGGATCTTTGGCCCCGTACCGCGCGCGGAAGCCGTCAATCGCATTGTGCTGCTGGGCCTGCTTGGCTTTGAACGCCGCTCGCTCAGCCTCCCAGACCCTCATTGCCTCGCTATGTGCTGCGTCCAGGGTAGCGAGTTGCTTATGGTGGGATCCCATTTGGGCCGTGTATTCTGCCGTAAGGCGAGCTCGCTCCACTTCCCAGGCCCTTATATCGGCCTCAAATAGCGCCTGCTTCGCGGCTTCTTTCTCCACCCGGCGGGACCTTATAGCCCTATCGAGCAACCCAATCTCGGGCTGGTAGCGCGGCGAATTGGCCAAAGGCGCGGCAGGGATGAGAGGCTCGACCGGGGCCTGCGGTCGGTTCGGCTGGGCGGGACGCTGCTTTGGGAAGGGCGAACGGTCCTTGAGCGTATCGAAATCAACGGCCCCAGATTCCGCTAGCGAGGAAACGAGGATCTCGCGAAGTGCCTGGAGCGCCTCTTGGGCTGCGGCCATCCGCGCAGCGGCGAGTTCCTTTGCCGAATGGGTCCTGTTCAGGAGGGCGTCAGCGACTGCCTTCTTGGCCCACATCGCGTCCCACTCGGCGGCCTGTAGCCGGGCTTTGGAATCAATGACTTCCTCATCAGGGCCGCGTATGAGGCGGTGCTTTAGCAATCCATGGTGCGATACCTCGATTGAGTAGCTAACTGAGCTTCGCGCCCCGTACCTCACGTGGAGTTGCCCGATCTTGCTCTTTATGTCGTCTTCGCGCATACAGCAGCGGCAACCTTGCTACTTGGGTTGAGGGAGCCAATAGGATAGCAGACTGCACTGCCGGTGTTCGAACAAGAAACTCTCGGCCGTTTCGGTTTCTACTGGGTTCTCTGGCAGCGGCCGACCCTTGCGAGATTGTCGGCTGTCGGGTTCATTGGTCTCAGTTACCGCGGGGTGTTGCTTCACTCTTCCTCGGATTCGGGTGATGCGGAATCATCAACGACAGTGGCGAATTTCCACTCGACCCCGACGATCTGGAACAGCTGGTTGCAACTCCGGCACGAAAACTTATATCCGATTTTGACCTGCTGAAGCGAGACATGAGTAGAGGCGCCACAATCGCATGTGAACGGCGGACGATCTGGGAAAAAAGTGAAGTTCCCATCTGATTTTTCGACCCGGTAAGGCGTCCCGCAGGTTAGGCAAAGTGCTGTACGGCCGCTCTCGACGGCTTTCTCCATTACCTTTACGTCTTCCCCGCATCCAGCGCACGGGAATTCGATGTTCATGGAGATCATGGCCGTGAACGAATTGTTCACCATGGGCGCGATGTCCGCCAGCGTCTTCTCCAAAAACGGCCGGGCCGAGACGCGCGGCCTATCAGCGCGCGAAAACGGCCATTCCGCATGTAAATATGCCCCGAGTTTGTTCCACGTCTTCTTGATCCACTCGCCCCTTGGGCGCTCATCCACGCCAACCGCGCGATATGGGACCTCGGCGATCTTCCCAAATTCCTTCTGGGGCGCGATGGCATACGTATACGTGTCTTCGGCGCCGGGCTCAATCGCTATGAGTGCGTTGAGGGCCTGCGGCGGTTTCCACTGGTGGACTGATCCCTCCGGCAGCAGGACGTCGTACGCCTTTAGCTTTTCGTATACGACCGCCTCGATGCACCGGCGAAGTTCCAGAGCCGCGTATCGGAGGGACTCGTCGTCCCGCCTTGCCAGCATCGAGGCTGCCGCGTCGTATGCCAGTCGCTTCTCGGCCCTGGGGTCTGCGTACGGATTCGTTTTCATATCCGACGAATGCCATTATAGATGCCATCAGGACCGGAGGGGCTCGTGACGCCCCATTAGGTCCCATGTTGATGGTTGGTCGGCGATGCGTGTGCTGGCCCCAAACGGCCCTCTGGCGTATAAGCCGCTTCAGGCTACACCCTCGGGCGAGATCGGCCCTATTGGAACGCCTATGCGCGGACCCGGGTCTGCTCACAATCCCGCCATCCTTCGCGGTGGTACCATACCCCGAAGGAGTTTCCCCGATGACGCACTTTTCCCGCAGGTCCCTTCTTAAAAGTTCGGCCATGCCTTTGGCCGGTATGCTGGGGCTGCCCTCGATCGCAGCCGCGGCTCAGACGGCCGCTTCCGTCTACCGCCGTCCGAAGCTCAAAATCACCGAGGTCCGCACGGCCGAAGTGCGCGTGCACGGCTACCAGGTGCATATCCGCGTCTACACCGACCAGGGCATCATCGGGCAGGGCGAAACCACCGACGCCTCCGAAGGCAACGTGCCGCTGATCCGTTCCTTCGCGCGCATGCTGGTGGGCCAGGACCCGCTGAATATCGAAGCCGCTTTCGAGCGCATCCGCACCTCCGGCATCTTCGCCGGCGCGCAGGGCGGCCAGTACGTCACCGCGCTTACCGGGGTCGAAATCGCGCTGTGGGATATCGCCGGAAAAGCGCTGGGGCTGCCGGTCTACCAACTGCTCGGCGGCAAGGTGCGCGACAAGGTCCGGATCTACTGCGATTCGGGGGCGGCGGAGATGATCCCCGGCGACGAGCGCTCGAAAGCGCGCATCAAGGAAATCCAGGACATGGGCTTCACGGCCGCCAAGATCGATATCGATGACGCCCGCGACCCCGTCGCGCTTCGACAAGCGTGAACTGGACGGCCTCCAACGGCGAGATCGATCGCATGGTCGCCCAGGTGGCCTTCACGCGCGAGTCCTATCCCAAGAACATCGAACTGGCCGTGGATATGCACGGCCGCTACGATGCCACCAGCGGCAAGCGCGTGGCCAAGGATCTCGAGCCGTTCCGGCTGATGTGGCTGGAGGAGCCCGTGCCGCCCGAGAACATCGACGCCATGCGCGATATTCGCGCGTCCACGAACACGCCCATCTGCTGCGGCGAGAACATTTTCCTGCGGCTCGGTTTCCGCGAGATTTTCGAGAAGCGCGCGGTGGATATCATCATGCCGGACTTCCAGAAATGCGGCGGCCTGCTCGAAGCGCGCAAGATCGCCGACATGGCGCACGCCTATTACATTCCGGTAGCGCCGCACGCGGTGTGCTTCTCCCATCGGCATGATGGCCACCGCGCACGTGTGCGCCGCCATCCCCAATTTCCTGGTCGAGGAATGGCACTGGATCGA
This sequence comes from Terriglobia bacterium, assembly GCA_963714205.1. Classification (GTDB taxonomy): domain Bacteria; phylum Acidobacteriota; class Terriglobia; order Bryobacterales; family Bryobacteraceae; genus CAVQNQ01. Next base: position 270,770 of record CAVQNQ010000006.1, on the reverse strand, counting down.
TTCGCTGCCGCTCTGGCGCAACTGGGTGAAGGAGGGCGAGATTATCGAGAAGGGTTACATCACCATGCCCGAACGCGCCGGCATAGGCGTCGAAATGAACGACGATGGCGCGCGCAAGGCCCAGGTTCCGGGAACGCCCTGGTTCGAGCCGGCGCGCCAAGGGTGAGCCTTAGCGGATCCGTTCCCATGCGGCCGGGATCAAGCCGCAACTGCGTTACACTCTCACTCATGAAGTCCCCCAGCCGATCCCAGCGGATCCTGCTCTTGGCGGCCGCGGTCTGGTTGGCGGGGTCTCTTGCGGCTCAGCCCGCCCCCCCAATTACCAGCCCCAAAGAAGCGCTGGGATTCAATCTGGGCGACGACTATCAGATCGCCACGTACTCGCAACTGGACGCCTATTGGCACCTGCTGGCCAGGCAATCGAACCGCATGAAGCTGGTGGATATCGGCCCCACGGCCGAGGGCCGGCGCCAGTACATGACCTTGATCAGCTCGCCCGATAACATCGCCAACCTGGATCGATATAAGGACATCGCGCGGCGGCTGGCGCTGGCCGAAGGCCTCTCTGACGAGCAGGCGCATGAGTTGGCGCGCGAAGGCAAGGCGGTCGTATGGGTGGATGGCGGCCTGCACGCCAGCGAAACGGTGGGCTCGCAGCAGCTCATGGAAATGGTCTACCAGATGGTGAGCCGCACGGATGCCGAAACCATGCGGTTTCTGAACGACACCATTCTGCTGTGCGTCCAGGCCAATCCCGATGGCCAGGAGATCGTGGCCAACTGGTACATGCGGCGCAAAGACCCGCGCCAGCGCAGCATGGAGGACCTGCCGCGGCTCTACAACAAGTACATCGGTCACGACGACAACCGCGATTTCTACATCTCCAACATGCCGGAAACCACCAACATGAACCGGCAGCTTTTCCTGGAATGGTTTCCGCAGATCGTCTACAACCACCACCAGACCGGACCGGCGGGCGCGGTGATCTTCATGCCGCCTTTCCGCGATCCCTTCAATTACAACTTCGATCCGTTGGTTCCCCTGGGCGTTGAGCTGGTGGGCACGGCGATGCACAGCCGGCTGGCAGAGGAGGGCAAAGGCGGCAGCGCCATGCGGAGCGGCTCCAACTACTCGACCTGGTGGAACGGGGGCCTGCGCACCATCACTTACTTCCACAACATGATCGGCATTCTCACGGAGATCATCGGCAGCCCCACGCCCATCGACATTCCGCTGGTGGCGGAGAAGCAGTTGCCGCAAGGCGACTGGCCGATGCCCATCGCGCCGCAGACCTGGCACTACCGGCAGTCCATCGACTACGACATCTCGAACAACCGCGCCATCCTCGATTTCGCCTCGCGCTATCGCGAGACCCTGCTCTACAACATCTACCGCATGGGCATGAACTCCATCGAGAAGGGCGGCCGGGATAACTGGACCACCACGCCCAAGCGCATCGCGGCGCTGGAGGCTGCGGCGCCGGCCGCGGGCGGGCGCGGCGGCGATTCGCCCGCGACACGTACGCTGCCCGCCGAGCTATACAAATCGGTGCTGCACGATCCCAAGCTGCGCGATCCGCGCGGGTACATCATTCCTTCCAGCCAGGCGGATTTCGCCACCGCCACCGAATTCGTGAACGCGCTCCTGAAGACCGGCATTACAGTGATGAGAGCCGGCGCGTCGTTTTCGGTCGCGGGCAAGAGCTACCCGGCGGGATCGTATGTGGTGAAGACCGCGCAGGCCTTCCGGCCGCATATCCTGGATATGTTCGAGCCGCAGGACCACCCCAACGATTTCCGCTATCCCGGCGGCCCGCCCAATCCGCCTTACGATATTGCGGGCTGGACGCTGGCTTTGCAGATGGGAGTGGAGTTCGACCGCATTCTGGACGCGTTCGACGGCCCGTTCACGAAGATCGAGGGCCTGCTTCCGCCGCCGGCCGCGGCGATCTCCGGACCGGCCAGCCCGGCCGGCTACCTGGTCAGCCATCGCATCAACAACGCATTCATCCTGGTTAACCGGCTGCTCAAGGCCGGTTGCGCGGTTTACTGGCTGAAGAAAAGCGAAACCGTGGAGGGGTGGGATCTCGGAACTGGCGCCATATGGGTGCCGGCCTCGTCTGCCGCACGCGCGCTGCTCGAACGCGGCGCCGGCGAATTGGGAGTGCCCGTCGATGGCGTAGCCTCGGCGCCTTCCGGTGAAGCGCTCCAGCTCAAGCCCATACGCATCGGCCTGTACGACCGGTATGGCGGCCTGATGCCCTCGGGCTGGACCCGCTGGCTTTTCGAGCAATACGAATTTCCCTTCGAGGTGGTCTACCCGCGGACCCTGGACTCGGGCGACCTGACGCATCAATTCGACGTGCTGGTCTTCGTGGATGGCGCCATCCGCCGCGGCGGTGGGCGCGGCGACGCGGCCAACCCAAGCCCCGAGAGCATTCCCGAGGAATACCGCGGCCGGCTGGGGCGCATCTCGGATGAAACCACCATTCCGCGCCTCGGCAAGTTCGTTGAGGCGGGCGGCTCGATTGTGACCATTGGAAGCTCCACCTCGCTCGCGCAGGCGTTCGGCATCCCGGTGAAAGATCACCTGACAGAGATCGTGGGAGGCCACGAACAGCCGCTGCCGCGCGAAAAGTTCTACATCCCCGGTTCGCTTCTGCGAGTGAACGTGGACCCCACTAACCCGCTGGCTTACGGCATGCCGGCACGGGCGGACGTGTTCTTCGACAACAGCCCGGTCTTTCGCCTGCAGCCTTCCGCGGCCCTGAAGCATACTGCCGCGGTGGCCTGGTTCTCCGGCGGCGAAGTGCTGGCGAGCGGCTGGGCGTGGGGACAGCAATACCTGGATGGCGGCGCGGCGGTGGTCGAGGCCGCGGTGGGCGAGGGCAAGGTGGTGCTGCTGGGGCCGGAAGTGGCCTTCCGCGCGCAACCGCACGGCACCTTCAAACTGCTCTTTAATGCCCTCTTTCTCGGGAACGCCAAACCCGCGACGCTGCCCTAGACGCTGAGGAGCGAGCCGCGGATGAAGCCACACCGCCTGCGCTGGGCCATGATCTCGCTGGTTTTCTTCGCCACGGTTGTCAATTATCTCGACCGGCAGGCGCTCTCGGTGGTGGCGCCGCGCCTGCGCGCCGAGTTCTCCATGAGCAATACCGAATACGGCCGCGTGCTGTTTGCTTTCATGCTGGCTTACACCATCATGAACGGCTTTTCGGGATTGATGATCGACCGGCTGGGGACGCGGCTGGGCTACGCGCTGTGCATGCTCTGGTGGTCGGCGGCCACCTTGCTGCACGCCTTCGCGCGGGGCGTATGGAGCCTGGGCCTGTTCCGTTTTCTGCTGGGACTGGGCGAGGCCGGCAACTGGCCCGCGGGAGTGAAGGTGGTGGCGGAGTGGTTTCCGGAGCGGGAGCGCGCGCTGGCCTCCGGCATCTTCAACAGCGGCTCGGCCATCGGCGCGATTCTGGCTCCGCCGGCCATCGTGTGGGTCGTGCTGCGCTTCGGCTGGCCGGCGGCGTTTCTGGCGGTGGGAGCAAGCGGTTTCGTCTGGCTGGCGATCTGGTGGATGGTCTACCGCACGCCGGAACAGAGCGGGCGCACCACTTCTCTCAAGTTCACGGGCAGGCGCTACGGCTTTATGGAACTGGCGCGAACGCCCTTCGTTTTCTGGTTCACGATAGCCAAGATCTTCATGGACCCGGCGTGGTATTTCTACACCTTCTGGTTTCCCGAGTATCTCCACTCGGCCCGCCATTTCGACCTGGCTGCCATTGGCGCCTATGCGTGGATTCCCTTCGCGGTGGCCGGTCTCGGCAACCTGCTGGGCGGCTGGGCCTCCGCGCGGCTGATGCGGGCGGGCCTGAAGGTGACGGCCGCGCGCAATGCCGCCGTTCTGATCTTCGCCGGATTCATGACCGCGGCCATACCGGCGGTGCTGGTGGCGGATGCGCGCTGGTCGATCGCGCTGGTCTCGCTCGCCATGATGGGTTACACGGGATCGCTGGCCAACATGCTGGCCATGCCGGCCGACGTTCTGCCGGGTTCCGCGGTGGCCTCCGCATTTGGCATCGCCAGCATGGGGGCGGGATTCGGCGGCATGGTCTTCTCGCTGGCCACCGGCTGGGTCATCGACCGCTTTTCCTATGTGCCGGCGTTCACCGGTTTCGGGCTAATGCCGCTCGTGTGCGCAGCCATCCTCTGGACCCTGGCAGGCGCATCGGCGCGCGCCCGCACCACGGCGCGGCTGGCTTGAGTCCGGCGGCCCTTAGGCGGCGTGCCGTTCCACGTGGCCGAGAGCGGGTTCCTCGAGAGCGGGTCCCTCCTCCGCCTCGAGAATCGCTTTAATGTTGCGCCACAGGTGCTGCCGGTGCTTCTTCCGGTAATCCAGCAGCAGTGCCGCAGCCATCATAAAGATGGCGAGCCTCTAGTGAAGTGGTTGCTCCAACAGCCGAAATCAGGTTCATCATGCGGCCCTCCCAACCACCGGATTGCAGCTTGAGGGCCATCGTTTCCCTTGGAAATTCAATTGGTTGGCCAGCCTCCGCCCGTCATCGATTTGACGCAATCGGAAAGTTGTCAAAATCGTGACCATGGCCTCGAAGAAGTGGCGAACGCGCTTGTCCCGGAGATTTCGATGTTATCGGCGCGATCGAGATTTGTGCCCGGGCGATGGCTGCGCTAGCATTGGGCCCATGGTCGCGCGCGATCGGCGAGTGCCGCCAGGGCCCGGTTTCCCTCTTCTATTCCGGTTTGTTTTCGCATTTTGCGCCGTGATTCCGGCTGCTCATTCCCAAGCTCTGCCGGCATTTAACTGGATACAGGAAGTGGATGGCTCGGGCCTCGATTTGTTCGCCGGGCTGGGCACGGACGCGCAAGGTAACACCTATATCGCGGGCAGCACGCAGGCGGCGAATTTCCCGGTGAAGTCCGCGGCGCAAAATCATTCCGCCTCGCCGGGGAAGTACGATGTCTTCGTAACCAAACTCGACCCCTCCGGCAATATCGTCTACTCGACTTACTACGGCGGCAGCGCGGACGATATCGCGACCGCGATCGCGGTCGATCCGGCGGGCAACGTCTACGTGACGGGAACCACGCAGTCGCCCGACTTCCCAACCACACCGGGGACATATGCCCCTTCTCCCCCCGCGCCGCTCCCTCCTATCGCAACCTTCATGACGCAGGCCGCCGGTTTTCTGTTCAAGTTGAATGCGGATGGATCGGTGGGCTACTCGACTTATTTCAGCGCCATCTCGTCGCAGGTCGCGCCGAATGCGATCGCCGTGGATAGCACGGGTTCTGTGTATGTCACGGGCACCACATATGGAGGGGTTCCGGTCACGCCGGGAGCGTATCAAACCACCTGCGCCTGTGTACCCGTGGAGGCTGGCTTCTTCCTGATCGGGGTAACCGACGGCTTTCTCACCAGGTTTGACGCGGCCGCCGCGAAGCTGATCTATTCGACCTATCTTGGCGTGTCCTATGGGGCTGGGAACGCCCTCGCGGTGGCTCCGGACGGCAGCGCATATGTTGGGGGCCCCACGGGCATCTACCGGCTGGATGCTACTGGTTCGTCCCTGCTGGCTTCCACCGGTCCCGTAGTGGACATTCTGGCGATGGCCCTGCGGCCGGATGGCGCGCTGTATGTGGCCGGCGGCACGTGGTCGGGGGCGAATGCGCTTCAGCCCACCGCGGGAGTGTTTCAAACGGATCCTGGAACTGAGCCCGCCTTGCCGGCGCAAGGTGTCGCGGGGCAGTTAGGAATCGCGCTGATGGACGCCCAGCTTCAGAACGTGCTGGCGGCGACCTACTTCGGCGGCCGTTACGGCGAGTGGCTCAAAACGCTCGCGTTGGATCACTCCGGCAACCTCTATCTGGGCGGCTACACCCCGCCGGTCAGTCTGCCCACGCGCACACCTCTGGTGGAGGGGTTCGGTCCCTCTTCCGGCACCGGTTTCGTGAGCGAACTCTCGGGGGATCTGACAACGCTGCTGTTTTCGAGCTACTTCGGCGATAGCGAGTATTTCGGCGTGACGGGTCTGGGGATCGGATCGAACGGCAGCATAGCGCTGGGGGGAGCCACCCTCAACGGCAGCGGCGGCAACATCTGGGTGAACAGCGTGCAGCCGTCGGCGCCTCCCGCGTTGCGGATCGATGCGGTCGAGAACGCCGCGAGTCAGCTCGCCGATCCGCTTTCAGCCGGTGAGACCATCGTCGTGCGCGGCGCGGGCTTCGGAGGCGACGCCCAACTCTCGATCGGTGGCGTTGCGATACCGGCCATCTCGATAGAACCCGATGCCATCACCGCGACCGTCCCAGCGAATCTCCCCAACGGGGCGGCAGTGGTTCAGGTGCAGTCCGGCGGCGCGGCCTCGAACTCCGTGCTGCTGGCCGTGGCGACGGCTTCGCCCGGGCTGTTTTCCGCCGATGGCAGCGGCATGGGTCAGGGTTACATTCTGAACCAGGATGGCACGCTCAACTCTCCCTCGAACCCCGCGGCGCCGGGCGAAAAGATCACCCTGTATGCGACCGGCGTGGGTCCCGTGTCGTTTACGAACGGGTACGCGGTGACGCAATTTCCGGTGAGCGTCTATATCGATGGGTTCTACTGCGACGGCGTGGCGGCCGTAATGGGCCCAGCCGGCGGCTTTCCCGGCGCGGTCTACCGGTTGACGGTCTACGTCCCGAATCCGGCCACCATGGTCGCCAGCAACCCGTATTTGCAGAATTTCACATTTCCACCGCTGGTTGGCATCGTTCTGATGATCGACGGCGCGGCGAGCCAGGACGGGCTAGCGATTTCGATTGGGCAATAGAAGCCGGTGTGGCCGCGAGCCTGCGTCAGAGGCCTTTCAATTCGCGGGCGTAAGCCTGATCGCGCTCCAGGATGTGGCCGGACAGCCACTCCTTGAGGAACTGCATCAGCCCCAGGGTGGCCGTCAATTTGCCAGTGCGCAAGCTCTCCCGCATGTCCGCGACCTGGGCTACCATCCGCTGGTGTTCTTGCGCGTGGGCGGCCAGCCCGGAGTAGTTATGCCGGTGCAGCAGGGACTCCTCGAAAGCGAAGTGGCTCCAGGTGTAGCGCGCCAGTTCGTCCATGATCTTGGTCTGCACGCTGGCGGCATCGCCTTCGCGCATGGCCGCGTGCAGGCTGTTGATCAGGCCGATCAGTTGTTTGTGCTGGTTATCGATCTGCACAATTCCCACGCTATACGCATCCCGCCAGGGAAAAAGAACCACCGTCGCCGTTGCCATGAAGATCTTATCGGACGAACGCGTGGCGAATTCAAGGCCGGATCCCTTATACCCGCAGGAAGATCTTCTTGCGGTACAGGAACCAGACGAGCAGCCACGCCCAGGCGAGGTCGAAGGCGTGCAGGCCGGTCTGCCAGAACATGCCGAGGCGCTGACCGTCTCCGTATCCGAGGTATCGCACCAGCATCATGATGCTCAGTTGGCTGCTGAGCACATAGAGGAGAATGGCATTGGCCCCGATCACCACGAAGAAGAACGCCCATCGCCGGTACCCGCGCGCGTCGATCAGCCAGTAGAAGAAGGCCAAAACGAGCAGGCCTATCCCGGCCGACACCAAGACATAGGAACTGGTCCACAGGTGTTTGATGACGGGGAACCAATGCCCCCATGCCTCGCCCGCCGCAAGCGAGATCACACCGGCCAGCACCAGGCCGGAAATCCTATGCCCGGCCGTACCGGCGGCGCGCAACCAGGCTCCCGCCAGCGCGCCGATCAGCACCGTGGCGATCGCCGGAATGGTCGAAAGGATGCCACAGCTATCGCCGAAAGTGTAGCAGCACATCGGCTGGGGTAACAGGTGACGATCCACGTAGCCTGCCAGGTTTCCCGCCGGCGTCAGGATGCCCGCGCCGACGCCCGGGACCGGCACCAGGGCCATGAGGGCCCAATATCCCAGCAGCAAAGCAGCGGCGATCACGGCCTGGCCGCGTGGCTTGAAGTGGAGAACCACCAGGGCGGCGGCCGCGTAGCAGATGCCGATACGTTGCAGTACGCCGGCCACGCGGAGCTCGTGCCATGGGTGGTGGAAGAATCCGTTATACACCAGGCCGAGAACGAAGAGCAGGACCAAACGGCGCAAGATGCGCCCGTAGACCGCGGCCGGGCGGTTCCCCTTTTCGGTGTAGCGGGCCATCGAAAGCGCGATCGAGATGCCGACCAGTGCGAGGAATGATGGAAATCCCAGGTCGTAGAAGTGAAAGCCCACCCACGGCGCGTGTTGCAGTTGCGGAGCAAAGGCGTCGGCGAACCGCCGGGGAGCCAGGGACACCAGGCCCCACACCAGTTCGGTCCCACCGATCAGCCAGAACATGGCGATGCCGCGGAGTACATCGATCGAGTAGATACGCCCAGGGGTGGGTGACACTTGAACTCATCATATCAACAGGGGATGCGCGATACCGCACGAGTGGCTGGGTGTATGTTTTTACGCATACAATCGAGACGTGCGGGGTTTTTCGGGGCGCGTCGTGTGATCGCGCGCAGAATTTAATACCGCCGTGTCCCAATCGGGCGTATGATGCGAGCGGGGCTGTTATGGACCGTCGGGACGCCATTATTTGCCTGGCCGCCGCGGGCATCGCGCGAGCGGCAGGACAGTCGACCGCTCCCTCCGACGAACGGCGCTGGCAGGAGGGCGTGCTGGTTTCGCGCAGGACCCTGCCCGCCGGGGACCGCCGCTCGAGCAACCGGTACTTGTACCGCGTCCGGGGAGGCTCCGCGCACTATCTGGTGGTGCTCGATCAGCCGCTGGAGTTGGAGACCCCCGCCCCCGTGAAGTTCTCCGTAAGCCGCAGATACGTGGTGATTTGCGACGCGGATGGCGCCGAACGCCGGGCGCATTTGGTACAAACCGTGAGGTTCAGCCCGGCTCTCCGCTGAGCGCTATCCTCGAGGGAGGCCCAGGGATATGCCGGCCGATGCCGATCTCGTCCAAATCGTCGATGCCGCTCTGGCCGAGGCCGCGCGCAAGAGCGGCGCGTGGCTGGTGTGCCGCCTGGGGTGCACGGAGTGCTGCTTGGGCCCGTTTCCCATTACTCAACTGGATGCCCTGCGGCTGCGCCGGGGGCTGGCGGATCTGGAGGCGAGCGATCCGGCGCGCGGCGCCCGCGTGCGGGATCGCGCGCGCGAATCCGTAGCCCGGCTGCGGCCCGAGTTCCCCGGCGATCCGGCTACCGGTGTACTGGATGAGAATGAAACGGCCGATGAACGCTTCGCCACCCTGGCGGAAGATGAACCCTGTCCAGCCCTCGATCCCGAGACGGGCGCTTGCGACCTCTACGCGGCGCGCCCTATCACATGCCGCTCTTTCGGCCCGGCCCTGCGTCACGATTCGCAGGATCTGGGCGTATGCGAGCTATGCTATCGAGGGGCCACCGACGAGGAGATCGCCGCCTGCGCGGTGGAAATGGACCCAAACCGCCTCGAGGACGCGCTGATCGAGGAACTCGGGGCCGCCACGGGGGCGCGCGGCCAGACTATCGTAGCGTTCGCTCTGGCAACGGCGACGGCGCCTCGTCCGCCAGCAGGGCCGCCACCTCGCGGCGCAAGCGGGCGGTGAGCCGCTCGCGGTCGGCCAGCTTAAGGCTCGCCGTGGGGATGGGATCGCCCACCCGCACCCGCGCCGTCCCCCGGCGGATGTGGATCGAACCCATGGGCAGCAGCGGGCGCATCCCCAGGATGGCGATGGGCACGGCCGGCACGCCCGCTTTGATGGCGATATAGGCCGCGCCTTCCTTGAACTCGCGCAGGCCCTCGGGCGCGCGGCCGCCTTCGGGGAACAACAGGACTGAAACGTGGCGCTCCGCGATCACGCGCGCGCCCTCGCTCATGCTCCTCAGCGAGGCGCGCACGCTGGAGCGATCCACCGGAAGATGGCCCGCCCGTTTCAGATGCGTCCCCAAAAAGGGGATCTGGAACAGCCCCTGCTTGGCGAAGAAGCGAAACTGCGGCGGCAGATTCGCGAGCAGCGCCGGGATATCCATGAAGCTGGTGTGGTTGGAGACCAGCACGTAGCTTCCCCGGGGATCCAGCTTTTCGAGGCCCTCGACGCGCACCCGGATAAAGCTGACCGCCAGCAGGCTGCGGGCCCACAGGCGCGCGATGCGGTGTTGCGAATTGCCGCTGGGATCGAAAAAGGAAGCGATCAGGGAGAGCGTGCCCATGACGATGGTCGAGAGCGCGATCAGGGGAGTCGAGAAGCACAGCGACCGCAGGAAGCTCATCCGTTTGCCCCATCATAACAGGCGGCTCCGGCGCGCTTTCGTTGGGGGGCGCGGGGGCGCGGACCCTGAACATTTTCCCGATTGGGCCGATGAGCAATACGTGTGATCTCCATCAAGCGATTGATCGAGTCCAAGGCAGAAGAGAACTTACAAGCGCTCGTACGCGCCTACCGTGAAGCTCTGGGCGCCATCGGCGAGGTAGGCGCGCGAACGTGTCCGCCCGCCGGCGCCGCTCTGCGAGAGGGCCTGGATAACCTGCAACAACGCCTGGCGGGCGAGTTGACTCCCACCCTGGTCGAGAGCACCGGCGCGGAGGTCGAAGAGGAGATCGGACGGTGGGGCGACAGCGCCGCCGAGCGCTTCAGCCAGCAAACCGGCGAGGTGAAGGAGATCATGCTCGTGCTGGCGCGGACGGCCGAAGCATTGGGCCGGCGCGACCACGAGTACAGCTCCCAGTTTCAAGAATTTACCGAACGGCTGCGGACGATTGCCAGCCTCGAGGACATGAACCGCATGCGCGCCTCGCTACTGGAGAGCGCCGTGGCGCTCAAGGGCTGCGTGGAGAAGATGGCCGCGGAAAACCGGGAGACAGTAGCGCGTTTGAGCCACGAAGTCAACAAGTACCAGGTGCGCCTGGATGCCGCCGAGCGCCAGGCCGCCAGCGATCCGCTCACCGGCCTCGAGAACCGGCGCAAGGTGGAGCGCTCGATCGAGCGCCGCATCGAGAGCGGCCAGGGTTTCTCGGTGATCCTGATCGACCTGAATGGGTTCAAGCAGATCAACGATTGCCATGGCCACCTGGCCGGCGACCGGGTTCTCAAGCAGTTCGCCGAGGAGTTGAAGGCGGTGTTCCGGGTGGTAATGTGGTGGGCCGGTGGGGCGGCGACGAATTCATCGTGGTGCTGGACGGGACGGCCGCGGAAGCCGAGTCGTATATCGAACGGATCCGCAAATGGGCTTTCGGCATTTATGCGCTGGACGCGAAAAAGGGCGGGCGCCGGGCGCGCGTGAAGGGGGCTATCGGCGTGGCGGCCTGCCAGCCGGGCGACACACTTGCCACCGTGGTGGAGCGCGCCGATGCCGCCATGTACGAAGACAAACGCGCGCCGGGGAAACCTGATTATTCCGCGTAATTGCGGACGAAGGTATCGCGCGGCAAGCCGCTGGCGCGGGCGGTGCGCTCGAGGCGCTGGGCTTCGGGCCGCGTCATGCGTCCGCCCAGCGCCACGTAGAAAGGTCCCTGGCCGCGGCCTTTAGGCGCGAAGACCGCGGCGCGGAATGCCGGCCACTTCTCGTTAATACGGCGGGCCTGGCGATCGGCGTCGCGAAGCGTGCCGTAGGTGTAGGCGACGACGCGCCACACGCGGTGGGCATCCGGCGCGGCGGCGGGCGCAACGGCGGGAGCCGCGGCCGGATGCGGCGGGGCTGCCGGCGGAGGGGCGGGCTTTTCAATGGGAATGGGATCGGGATCGCGTGGGACCGGTGTGCGGGCCAGCAGCACGGCCACGAGGGCCACCACGGGCGCCGCCAGGCCGGCATAGGTCCATCGGGGAGTGCGGTAGGATGGCGGGGCGTCGGACTGGGGAACGGGCGGGGGATCGGCCGCGGGCGGCGCAGGCTCGGGCCGCGGCAACAAGCCCTCGAGAGCCCGCAGATCGCCGGCTGGAGAGGCGTCCGGCCCGGGCTCGCGGATCGTGTCGCTGGTTAACTTGACGAGGTCACCCACCGCCACGATGTGCCCGGCATCGACGGCGCCGTGCACCAGAGACTGCGAGTGGATATAGCGCAGGGCGGCGGAGACGGATTGAAAGACGCCGCGGGCTTCCTCTTCGGTGAGCGGGCGGTGTTCCAGGGCGCCGGCGAGGGTTTCATCGGGGTACTCGAAGAGGGCGTAAAGAAAACTCCCGTCGTTGGGCTGGGAGGGCGCGCCCGCGCGGCCGCAATCGACGAGCGCCAGCAGGTTGGGATGGGATAGCAGCGCCGCGCGGCGCCAGCGTTCGAGCTGCCGTCCGGCGGCGGGGCAATCTTCGGGGAGCAGTTTCAGCAAGGCCCGTTGCCGCCGCGGACCGTAGGAGGTAGGAAAAAAGGCGGCCGCTCCATCGGCCGCCACGCACTCTTCCAGGCGGTACTTGCCCGCCAGAGACACGCCGGTGAAGCGATCGAGTGGATGAGTCATAGACGAATCCCGTGGCTCGGATCTGAAAATTCCTCTGCGGGTTCTTTCTTCCATGTTACGGCCAATCGTGGAAAAACGGACACGTAAAAGTTACGCGAAACCGAGCCGAACGATACATTTACTTGCAGAAATGTTCCAGGTCCGGCCTCCGCGGGGTGTGGCCCTCGGAGTGCAATTTTGTTCGGCTCTTTTACGCTCGAAAGACCAGCGATCGGAGAATCCACGTGTGGAATAAAAGCAAAGACGAGAACATCGCCCCCAGACCGCAAACGGAGGCGAGGCCGAATGCAGCTCCCGCGGCAGCCCCGCCGCCGGTGGCCGCGCCCGCTCCCCCGGTCCCTGCGCCGCAGGTGCGCCAGGCAGCCATAATCGGCTCTTCGATGAACATCAAAGGCGAGATCAGCACGCGCGAGGAATTGCTGGTGGACGGAGAAGTGGAGGGGTCGCTGGAATCTTACAGCCTGCTCACGGTCGGGTCCAACGGCAAGGTGCGCGCGAATATCAAAGCGCGGGAAGTGGTGATATTCGGAGCCGTGCACGGCAATGTGGAGGTATTGGAGAAGATCGCCATCCGGGAACAGGGCAGCCTGGTGGGCGATATCAAAGCCGCGGGCATCAGCATCGACGATGGGGCCTATTTCAAGGGCAGCATCGATATCATTCGTCCGGAACCGAAGGTGACCACGCGCCCCGTGAAAAGCGAAGCCTACCCGGCGGCCTGAAGCCGGGCAGGAATTCAACCGGAACCGCCCCAAAAATTAAAATGGAACTCTAGATCCGTTTTCCTGTTTTGTGATATATTCTACACAATCCACGTAAAAAGTGGAAGCAGCAAATATGTCGAACGGGGTTCGGGGATTGGTTCTAAATGTGTGGTATCGCGGGATTTACACGTCCTTGGGGACGGGGTGACAACGGCGTAGCCCGGCACATCATCGAAGCTCTGTACCATCGGGGTCCCGATCAGAGCGGAGTATTCGAAGGCAATCTTGCGACGCTGTGCGCGGTTCGGCTGAAGATCATCGACCTGGACGGCGGCAACCAGCCCATCGTGAGCGACGATGGCGATGCGGCGATCGCGTTCAACGGCGAGATATATAATCACGGGGAGATCCGCGCTGAACTCGAGCGACTGGGCCACCGGTTCCACTCGCAGTGCGACACGGAGACCGTGCTGCACGCCTTCCGGCAATGGGATACGGCCTGTTTCCGGCGCATGCGCGGCATGTTCGGGGTGGCGCTGTGGAGCGAATCGCGCCATCGCCTGGTGCTGGCGCGGGACCGCATGGGCATCAAGCCGCTGTACTATTACCAGCACGGCGCGGATGTGTACTTCGGCTCGGAGCTGAAGGCCATCCTGGAACACCCGCAGGTGCCGCGGAGGCTGGATGTGGCGGCACTGGACCGTTACCTGGAATTGAACTACGTTCCCGGTCCCGAGACGCTGATCGAGGGCCTGCGCAAGGTTCCGCCGGGGCACCTGCTGGAATGGCGGGACGGGCGGATGTGGCTGGAACCCTGGTGGAAGCTGGAGGCCGAGCCGCGCCGGCGGGGCCTCGAAGAGGCGAAAGAAGAACTGGACGGGCTGCTGACGGACGCGGTTCGCGAACACCTGGTGGCGGACGTGCCGCTGGGCATGTGGGCTTCCGGGGGAATCGATTCCTCGACAATTCTGCACTACGCGGCGGAGGCCTCGATTGGGAGGCTGAAGACCTTTTCGGTGGGGTTTCCGGGACGCAGCTTCGATGAGAGCCGGTACTTTCGCGAGGTCGCGAAGATATATGGCACGGACCACCACGAGTTCGAGCTGAACCCGGACGGGGAGCTGCAGAGCGCGATCGAGGAGTTCGCTTATTATTCGGACGAGCCGAGCGCGGACGCGGGCGCGCTGCCGGTGTGGTACCTGGCGCGTATGAGCCGGCGGCACGTGACCGTGGCGCTTTCGGGCGAAGGCGCGGATGAACTGTTTGGCGGATACCTGACCTATCAGGCGGACCGGCTGGCGCGGCCGTTCCGGCTGGCGCCGGGCAGTTTGCGGCGATTCATGCGAGGGGCGCTGGACCGGTTCGTTCCGGTCTCGGACGAGAAGATCAGCCTGGAATACAAGCTGAAGCGCTGGATCGAGGGGAGCTGGCTCCATCCCGACGAAGCGCACTTTTTCTGGAACGGGACGTTTTCGCCGGCGCAGCACCGGCGGATCCGGCCGGGATGGAACGGTGAGGGAGTGCGCGCGCTGGTGGAGCGGCTGGGCCTGGAAGTCAGGGGCGTGGAGCGCTACCTGCGGGTAGACCAGAACTATTACCTGCCGGACGACATCCTTTACAAGACCGACCGGATGAGCATGGCGCACTCGCTGGAGGTGCGGCCGCCGTTTTTGGACCATCGCATCGTGGAATTCGCGGCGGGGCTGCCGGCCGGACTAAAGATTCGCGGCACCAAGCAGAAGTACATTCTGAAGGAGCTGATGCGCGGGAAGCTGCCGGAATGCGTGCTGCGGCGGAAGAAATCGGGGTTCGACATTCCGACGCACGACTGGTTCCGCGGAGTCCTGCGCGGGCTGCTGCTGGACACGCTGACGCCGGAGGCGGTGGAGGCCACGGGGATTTTCGACAATAGCGCGATTCAGTCCGTGATCCGCGATCATATGGAAAGGCGGATTAATGCCGGATATCACCTATGGGGCCTGTTAACGCTTTTTCTCTGGATCAAGCGATGGAGAGTGGAGACGCTGCCGGCGGAGGAGATCGCCGTTCCGGTTCCCGCCAGGGTACTCGCTGCCAACTAATCGTCGCGGCGGTGGCCGCGCTCATTTTCCTGGTGTGCATCATCAGCCCGCCGTCGCTGATGGACGATGTGGACGCGGTGCAGGCGCAGATTGCGCGTAACATGCTGCAATCGGGCGACTGGGTGACGGCGCGCCTGGACGGCATCGCGTACCTGGAGAAATCCCCGCTGCAGTATTGGATGATCGCGACGGCGTTCCGGGTTTTCGGCGTGCACGACTGGGCGGCGAGGATTCCGCTGGCGCTGGCGACGGTGCTGCTGTGCTGGGTGACGGCGCGGTTTGCGGCGTGGGCTTTCGGAGAGCGCGGGGGGCTGTACGCGGGTCTGGGGCTGGCGACCTCGGTGGGGCTGTTCCTGTTTACGCGCGTGCTGATTCCGGACGCGATTCTGACGCTGTCGGTGACGGTGGCTATATGGGGTCTGCTGCGCGCGTTGGATGACGGCGAAGCGCACGCGGGGCTGTGGGCGCTGGGAATGTGGGCGGCGATTGGAACGGGGCTGTTGCTGAAGGGCCTCGTGGCGGCGGTATTTCCGATCGGAGCGGGGACGCTCTACCTGGGTCTCACGCACCAGCTTTTCTCGCGAAGGACGTGGCGGCGGCTGCGGCCGGCGGCGGGAATTGCGCTGCTGCTGCTGATCGCAGCGCCGTGGCACGTGCGGGCCACGCTGCGCAATCCACCGTACTTCGATTTCACGATGCACAGCGAGCGCGGCTCGTATCACGGCTTCTTTTGGTTCTACTTCATCAACGAGCACGTGCTGCGATTTCTGAACCTGCGCTATCCGCGCGATTACAACACGGTGCCGCGGCTGTGGTTCTGGCTGTTCCACCTGCTGTGGCTGTTTCCGTGGAGCGTGTATCTGCCGGCGGCCGTAAAGCTCGACTACCGGCGGCCGGACCGGGCTTCGCGGACGAGACTCGCGGCGGTGTGCTGGGCCGGGTTCATCCTGGGGTTCTTCACATTTTCGACCACGCAGGAATATTACTCGATGCCGTGCTATCCGGCGCTGGCGCTGCTGGCGGGATCGGCGATCGCGAGCGGGCACGCCTGGCTGCGCTGGGGAACGCGAACGCTGGCGGTGGTGGCGACGGCGGCGGTGGCGGCGATCGGGGCGATCCTGTGGATGGTGCGGGGGCTGGGGTCGCCGGGAGATATCGCGTCGGCGCTGAACACGAATCCGGATATCTATGCAGCGTATACGCTGTCGCTGGGGCACATGGCGGATTTGACGCTGGCGTCGTTCGCCTACCTGCGGCTGCCGCTGGCGGTGGCCGGGGTGGCCTTCGCGGCGGGCGCGGCGGGGGCGTGGCGGCATCGGCGAGGGCGCAGTCCCGTTCCGGTGCTGGCGTTGACCGCGATGATGGTTCTGTTTTTCCACGCGGCACGGCTGGCGATGGTGACGTTCGATCCCTACATGTCGTCGCGACCGCTGGCGGAGGCGCTCAACGCAGCGCCGCCGGGGGAGCTGATCGTGGACGATCAGTATTACACGTTCTCGTCGGTTTTCTTCTACACCAACCGGCGCGCGCTGCTGCTGAACGGGCGTGTGAACAACCTGGTGTACGGGTCCAATGCGCCGGATGCGCCCCAAGGCGTGTTTCTCGACGATGGCGAACTGGCGCGGCGGTGGCGCGAGGGGAGGCGCTACTACCTGGTGGCGGAAGGGCCGCAACGCGCGCGCCTCGAGAAACTGGTGGGCAAAGAGGCGCTGCGGGTGCTCCGGGAGAGCGGCGGCAAATTCCTTTTCACCAATTTATAGAAATCTTTGACGGTTCTGTTTTCAGACAGTTGAGGGATCCCGCCAGCGGGGATGGGATACCCGGATGATAGGCTCGAAAACGGGAAGAGGTTTCCACGGCTTCGCGATTGCGCGAGGCCGTTTTTTATTTGGGGCCGTTTCACTTTAAGGGGCACGGGATGCAGACTACGGGGAAAGTCAGGGTTCCGAGATCCTGCCGGGAGTGCAGCCGGTGGGAGGAGATGAAGCGACGGCTACGAATCTCGAAGGCGCTGGCGAAGGTGATGAAGGCGATCGAGGAAAAACTGGGGACGCAGGACTTCAAACCGACCCTGGGGGATTACCTCAAGCTGCTGCAAATGGAGCACGAGATCGAAGAGGAATCGCCAAAGGAGATCAAGGTGACATGGGTCGAGCCGGCGCCATCCGAACCCGAGAAATAGCGTACGACCCATTGCCGTCGCAGAAGGCGTTTCACGCCTCGACAGCGCGGTTCAAGGGATTTTCGGGACCGATCGGATGCGGCAAGAGCCAGGCGCTGTGCCAGGAGGCGATCCGGCTGAGCTACCTGAATCCGGGGCGCACGGGGCTGCTGGGAGCGCCGACGTATCCGATGCTGCGGGATGCCACGCAGGCGACATTGCTGGAGATTCTGGGAATGAACGCGATCCCGTTCGAGCAGAGCAAGGCCGAGAACACGCTGACGCTGAAGGACACGGGATCGCGGGTACTGTTCCGGCCGGTGGACGAGTTCGAGCGTCTGCGTGGCACGAACCTGGCCTGGTTCGGACTGGACGAACTGACCTACACGCAGGAGGCGGCGTGGCTGAGGCTGGAAGGGCGGCTGCGGGATCCGCGCGCGAAGAGGCTCGGCGGGTTCGCGGTGTGGACGCCCAAAGGCTACGACTGGGTCTACCGGAAGTTTTTGGCGGAGCGGGTGAGCGGGTACGAGACGGTGGTGGCGCAGCCGTTCGAGAACCGGTATCTGCTAGCGGAGATCCCGGATTTTTACGAGCGGCTGAAGGAAAGCTACGACGAGCGGTTCTACCAGCAGGAAGTGCTGGGCGAGTATCTGAACCTGACCGGCGGGACGGTCTACCAGGCGTTCTCGCGCGAGAAACACGTGGCGGACGTGGAGGTGGACCCTCTGCGGCCGCTGTTGTGGACGCTCGATTTCAACGTGGACCCGATGTGTTCCTTGATCGCGCAGATGGAAGGAAAGCGCGCGCGGGTGCTGGACGAGATCGTGCTGCGGAACGGGACCACGCAAGAGGCCTGCGCGGAGTTCCTGGAACGGTACGAAAGGCACGCGGGGGGCGTGGCGGTGTATGGGGACGCCTCGGGATATGCCGCGCAGACGACCGGCGGATCGGACTACCAGATGATTCGCGAATATTTCGAGCTGCATGGGAGCACGGCGGTACAGTACCGGGTACCGAAGGCGAATCCGGGGGTGCGGGAGAGAGTGAACCTGGTGAACGCCAAGCTGCGGTCGGCATCGGGAGAGATCGGGCTGGTGGTGGACCGGAAGTGCCGGGAGCTGATTGAGGATTTCGAACAGGTGATGTACAAGGCGGACAGCGGGCAGATCGATAAAGAGAGGGACCGCATGAGGACGCACCTGTCGGACGCGCTGGGGTACCTGCTGTGGCAGGAGTGCCGGCCGTGGGTGAGCATCGGCGAGCGCGGGCGAAGGTTGGTGTGAGGGTGGACGCCGCGGAAAATCAGCGCACCGCGGAGACGCGGAGGCGCGGAGATTCGCGGAGGAAGAACAAGGTCAAAACCTGAGAGCACGGAGGCGGCGGAGGTCCGTGCGGCTGTCGCTTGGCGGCCGGGGGGTATGGGGGCAAGGTTGCGCGGCTGCGCCGCGGTTTGCGGCTGCGGCTGCGCCGCTGGGGGAATTATGGAGAATATCGAGCGGGAACATCCGGAGTATGCGGCGCGGAAGAGGATGTGGCAGCAGTATCGGGATCTGTATCAGGGGGGCGAACGGCTGCGGGCGAATGCCGCCGAATATTTGATCAGGAGACATAAGGAGCCGAGCGAGGTTTATCACGAGAGACTCGGGCGGGTGTTCTATCAGAACTACGTCGGCTCGATTATCGACTGGTACGCCGCTACGCTGATGCGGCGGGAGCCAGGGTTGGCAATCGAGGGGCGCGATGCGGGGGCAAAGGCGTTCTATGGCTTGCTGGCGGAGAACGCCAACCTGCGCGGCACGCGGCTGAGCGAGTTCTTCCGGCAACGGTTCATCGACGCACTGGTGTGCGGCGCGAGCTATGTGGTGGTGGATTTCCCGCGGGCGGACCGGGCAGCGCAAACACGGGCGGAAGAGGACGCCATGGGACGCTCGCGGGCTTACCTGGTGGATTACGGCGCGGATGAAGTCATCAACTGGGATTACGATCCGCGGGGCGGGCTGGACTGGGCGGTGATACGGACATCGTGGCTGCGGCAGGCCAAGGTCGAGGATGGCAGGGCGGAGAGGGAGACGCGATGGATGTACTACGATCGCGAAAACTTCCGGATCTTCCGGCGGACCGGCGAGAGCGGGCGGATCGAACTGGTGGACGAAGGGCGGCACGGGCTGGCGGGGTTGAAGCAGGTGCCGGTGTTCGAGGTGACGATCTCGGATGGGCTGTGGCTGATGAACAAGGCGGCGCTGTTGCAGCTCGAACACTTCAACAAATCGAATGCGCTTTCGTGGGCGCTGACGATGGGGTTGTTCGCGATGCCGGTGGTGTACTCGGACCGGGAGTGGAACCAGATCGTAGGGGAGTCCTACTACATTCAACTGGGGCCGGAGGACAAGTTCGGGTGGACGGAGCCGGAGGGGAAGGTCTACCAGATCGCCGCCGATAACCTGAGCCAATTGAAGGACGAGATTTACCGGGTGTGCTACCTGATGAGCCAGGCGGGAGCGGGCGGAGCGGGAGGCGCGAGCCAGACGGCACTGAGCAAACAACTCGACTTCCAGACCACCGAAGAGGTTCTGCGGGCTTACGGCGATAGTTTAAAAGGCACGATGCGGCAGGTGCTGAACGCCATCGCGGGGGCGCGGCAGGACGGTGTTGAGATCAGCGTGACGGGCCTCGACGAGTTCGATATCCAAGACCTGGCGAGCGAGCTGGACAACGCCAAAAAGCTGCTGGATCTGGGGGTGGGATCGGGAACCTTGAAGAAGGAGATCTACAAGAGACTGGCGCTGCAATACCTGTGCGACGCACGGCAGGAGATCAAGAACCAGGTGGTGGACGAGATCGAAAACGGGTAAGAAGGAGATGGTATGAATGAGTAGGCTCGGGCGGGATAAGCTCCGAGAAGAGAGGTTTTCTCGGAGTAGACAGGTCACAGGCTGTATCGGCTTGGTGAGGCATTGCGACCTCGTGAAGGAGATTGGTCAGACCTGTGACCGGAGCGCCACCGTAAGGCCGGCCAGCCGGACCTTGAATAGGAGAATGGTGACCGCCGTAGAGCCCGTCTACTCCACCTGCAGTTTATTGAGACAGGAGGAGTATGCCAGCGTCACGACATATCGGAATCGACCTGCACCGCAACCAGTTTACGTGTTGCGTGCGATTGGAGAAGGGACGGAATTACGTAACGGAATGGAAATTGGAGGAGCTGCCGCGGTTTGTGAAGAAGCTGCGGCCGAACGACGAGATCGCCGTGGAGGTCACCGGGAACACGCGGTTATTCCATGACGCGGTGGCGCCGCATGTGAAGCGCGTGGTGGCGGTGGATCCGAACCAGTTCAAGGTCATCAGCCACTCGGTGAAGAAGACGGACCCGAACGACGCGCGCAACCTGGCGCTGTACCTGGAGAAGGATCTGCTGCCGGAGGTAAGGATGAAGGACAAGACCCAAGCGCAATTGGCGAGCCTGACGCAAACGCGGGACACGCTGGTGAAGCTGCGTACGGCGCTGAAGAACAAGGTCAACAACATCCTTTCCGCGCACGGCATCAACCTGGAGAAGGAAGCGCTATCGAGCGAGAAGAAGCTGAACGAGATCCTGGCAATGCGGTTCGACGCGATGGTGAAGCTGGAGTTGGAAGTCATCATCGAGGAAATCCGCAGTCTGAATCAGCGGATCGCCAAGTTGGAGAAGACGATCGCGGACGAGGGCAGCAAGCTGGAAGGACACAAGAATCTGACCAGCATCAAGGGGATCGGTCCGTTGAGCGGCAGTATTCTGCTCAGCGTAATCGGCGACATCAACGATTTTGCCGACGAGGGCAAGCTGGCGGCGTACTTCGGAATTGTGCCGCGGGTTTCCAATTCTAACGAGACGGAGCGCTCGGGCCGCATCACCAAACGCGGCAACAAACTGGGGCGCACGGCGCTGGTGCAGTGCGCGCTGATCGCGCAGCGCTACAGCCCGTACCTAAAGCGGCACTACGAAAAGATCAAAGCGCGGCGCGGGACGGGGAAGGCGATCATCGCTCTGGCTCGTAAGCTCCTGGGGATTATCTATCGCACGTTGAAGAACAACTGGGTATTCGAGGACTTGCCAACCTTCGTGCTGGCGGAGGCATCCTGAAATGCGGCCGGATACTTGGATACCGCGCGCAGAAAACGCGCGCGGCAAGGTGCTCGGGGCGCTGCCCCGGATCCCCGCCAGGGGGACACCCCCTGAAACCCCCGGCCCGCTTTCCCTTCTGCCTCATGTTCCAGAACGGTGCTCGCCGTCAAGGGTTCGCTTCGCCGCGCACAAACCGCGCGCCCTTGACGGCTCCGGGCCGTTCCGAAGATTGACTGAGATAAGGGAAAGCGGGCAAATGCAAAGCCCGCTTGCGGCCGGGTCCTGCCTCCCGTTGGTCGGCCCCGAGCTGCACGACAAGTTTGGGGTAGACAAAACATCATAGGAGAGGGCGATGGAAGAGGTGGATATTCAAGGCATCGTGCGGCGGGCGATCGAGGAGTTCGTGAGCCAGGAACAGGTGAAGAACGAGCCGGCCCACAAGGCGGAGCTGCAAGAGGAGCGGCGGCGCAGGGAGCAACTGGAGCGCAAGCTGAACGAAGTCATCGCGGAGAACCAGCGGAACCGGCAAATCGCGGAGGAAGCCGAACGCAGCTCGGCGGTGAAGAGCGAACTGCAGCGGCTGGGAGTGGCCAAGATCGATTTGGCTTACAAGGCAGTGCAGGAGGCCGTCGCGCGGAGCGAGGACGGGCGGCTGGTGGCGAAGGGGGAAACGGGCGAAGTGCCGCTGCGGGAGTACCTGACGGCCTTCGTCAACGAGAATCCGGAGCTTCTGCCGGCGCGGATCGCCGGAGGGTCGGGGACGAACGCGGCCCTGAAGGCGGCGCCGGCGGGCAGGGAGACGGTGAGCCTCGAGCAGATCCGTCCGGGTATAAGCGCGGAAGAGATGCAACGGGTGCGAGAGGAGATCGTGCGCGTGGCGTCCCAGACGCTCAGAGGGATGTAGCAGGACGAGAGAAGAGGAGAATCAATGGCAGGAGCAATCACTTCGACTAATGTTGCTTGCGCGATCGTGAAACTGGTGGCGGCGGACGCATTGCCGGTGCTGGTGGGGAACCTGGTGATGGGGAACCTGGTGAATCGCGATTATGAACCGGCGCTGGCGAACGCCGGGGACACCATCAACGTAGTGATACCGCCGGTGATGTCGGCGAACAACATCGTGGACGGCACGGGCTCGGTACAACCGCAGAACCCGACTCTGACGAGCGTACCGCTGGTGCTAAGCTCGCACGTGGAATCGACCTTCCAGCTTCCGGACGTGGTCAAGGTGCTGGCGGTGCCGGATCTGCTGAAAGTCTACATGCAGCCGGCGGTGGCGGCCATCGCGGAGAGGATCGAGAGCGACCTACTGAACCTGTACGGGGGATTCAGCACGAATCCGGCGGTGGGAACGGGGGGGACGCCGCTAACAGAGGCGACCATCGACGCGGCGGAGACGGCGCTGTTCATGTCCAAGGTGCCGGCGAGCGAGCCGAAGTTCTTCGTGGTGAACGCGCAGGCATACTCGGCGTGGCGGCAGATTCCGCTGTTCGAGGAATTCCAGACGGCGGGAGCGGCGGGACTGCAGACGCTGATCAACGGGACGATTGGGAAGTACAAGGACTTCTTCGTGTTCCGGTCGCAGTTCGTGCCGCAGACGGGGAGCGGCACAGTGACGACGCACAACATCGCGTTCACGCGGGATGCGATCGGGCTGGTGATGCGGCGGCTGCCGCAACCGCTGCCGGGGACGGGAGCGATCGCGGAGTATGCCGAGCTGGGGAACTTCGGCATGAGAGTGGTGATGAGCTATCAACCGAACACGCTGGCACAGCAGTTCACGGTGGACGTGCTGTACGGGTGCGGCGTGCTGCGGAGCGCGGCGGGCGTGCAGGTCAACACGTAAACGGGGGCAGGGGCATGCAGCAGCGCACGCGGGACCTTCGGTCCCGGACCGGCAACCTGAAGCATGCCCCGCCGGAGGGGATATGGATTTGAAGGCGTACTACCAGAAGATTCACGCGCAGGAGTCGAAGATCGGCGAAGAATACCCGGTGATCGTGAGCGTGGCGGGGGAAGGCCGGAAGGAGGGCGTCGCGACCGAGGTCACGCGCGCGGTGGCGGCGAAGATGATGGTGGACGGCGCGGCGCGGCTGGCGACGGCGGAGGAAGCGAAAGCCTTCCGAGCGGCGCAGGCGGAGGGGCGGCGGGCGGCGGCGGAACTCGCGGCGGTGTCCAGGGTGAAACTGGCGGTGCTGACGAAGGCGGATCTGGAAAAGCTGAAGGCGTAAGACGATGGCACTATTTGTGGACGGCCCGGTATCGTCGATTGAGGAGCTGGCGGCGCAGGATTCCCAGCTCCTGGATGTGGCCAGCACGGAGGGGATCGACGTCACGCAGAAGATCGCGCTGGCGCAGGAGGAACTGGGATTAGAGCTGGAGATCCTGGCGCCGAGGCTGCGGCGGGCGGTGGTGGTGACGCCGGCGCTGAAACTGTGGCACACGTTTCGCGCGCTCGAGATGGTCTACACGGACGCGTACAACAGCCAACTGAACGACCGGTATGCGGGCAAGCAGAAGCAGTTCGAGGAACTGGCGCGGTGGGCGCGGGACAGGATCATGGTAATCGGCGTGGGGATCGCGGCGGATCCGGTGCCGCGCGCGGCGACTCCGCAGGTGACGGCGACGCCGGGAAACCTGGCGGATGGCACGTACTACGTGACGATGGCGTGGGTCAATCGCGAGGGCGAGGAAGGGGCAAGCGCGGTGCCGGCGGTGGAGACGATCGCGGAGAGCACGCTGGTGGTGACTCCGGGGATCGCGCCGGCGAACGCGGTGGGCTGGAACGTCTATGCGGGGAACGGGCCGGACGGGATGACGCGGCAGAACGTGACGGCCATCGCGGTGGAGCAGGACTGGGTTCAACCCGCGCCGCTGGGGAGCGCGGGGACGGGGCCGGGAACGGGGCAGGAGCCGAGCTACCTCAAGGCGGTGGCACGGGTGTTACAGAGGGGCTGATGACGAACGGACTGGGCAGCGCGGTAACGGCCAAGGTGGTGGGGCTCGTCACCGGATCGAGCGGAGTGAATGCCAACCTGGGCGACTCAACGCTGGCGAACGGCTCACCGGCGGCGTTGGTGGACGCGGCGCAGATCCGGACGGGCAGCGCAGCGGCGGACCTCGCGGAGCGCGCGGGGACGGTGAAGTATCCGGCGGTGAACATCTACTGCGAGAAGCTGGTGAACTCGCTGGCCGAGAAATTCCGCAGCTTCTCGGGGACGGCGCAGATGGCGATCGAGGTACGGTACTCGGCAGACCGGCTGGACGGCCTGCAGGACGGTCTGGAGGTCTACGTAGACGCGGTGCGGCAAGTGCTGGAGGCGAACCGCGGCGATTGGGGTAGCGGGATGTTCTACGCGGGCGAGTACCAGGTGTCGTTCGGGCCGGTGAAGCACGGCGGAGCGAATTTCATCCAGACGGCCAAGACCACATTCGAGATTGGAGTGAGCCGCTAACCGCGGGGCACCCTGCGGCCCGAAGCATGCGGCGACATCCGCCTCGGGCTTCGCGAGAATCGGCTCTGGCGGAAGTTGAGAGAGAAGGAGGTAGGGATGTCCTCATATATTTCGTCGAACGCGAATCGGTTCTACACGGCGCTGGAAAGCGCTTATGGACAAGTGGCGACAATCACGGCGAGCAACCGGATTCCGGCGCTGAAGCTGACGGTCGAGCAGCAACAGGAAGTCACGGAGCGGAAAGACAAGACGGGAAGCCGGACGTTTCCGGGAACGCCGCCGGGAGGGCGGCTGCGAACGCAATTCGAGCTGCGGACGTACATGACGAACTCGCAGGCGCAATCGGGCGGACCGGCGTACGGTCCGCTGTTCCAGGCGGCGCTGGGGGGCGAGCCGGCGGTGTTCGCGGGCGGGACGGTGGCGAGCTCGACGGCGGCGGGGAGGCTGGGGTTCACGGCGGCACACGGGCTGACGACGGGGCAGGCGGTGACTTGCGGGGGGGAAGTGCGGTTCGTCTCGGCGATCGTGGACGCGGAAACGGTGCAATTGAACGCGCCCTTCACGACAGCTCCGGCGGCGGGCGGGGCGGTGGGCGCCACGACGACATACGGGCCGGCGACGGAACTGCCGAGCGTGAGCGTGTTCGACTACTGGGATCCGGCGACGGCGGTACAGCGGCTGCTGCGGGGAGCGGCGGTGAACCAACTGGAGATCGTGGTGAACGGCGATTTCCACGAGTTTCACTTCAGCGGGCCGGCGCAAGACGTGGTGGACAGCAGCAGCTTCTCGGCCCAGGCCGGGGACGCGCTCGAGAGCTATCCGGCCGAGCCGGCGGTGGGCGGGTTCGACTACTCGATCGTGCCGGGAAATCTGGGGGAGGCGTGGCTGGGGACCACGGAGTCGCAGTTTTTCACGATTACGAGCGCACAGGTGACGGTGAAGAACGCGCTGGACACGCGGGGGAAGGAGTTTGGCTCGCGCGTGCCGCTGGCGATCTCGCCGGGGCGGCGGACGGTGACGGCGGACCTGGAATTGTACGAGATGGACGATGCCGCCACAGCGGGGTTGTACCAGGCGGCGCGGCAGCAATCGCCGATCGCGGTGATGTTCCAGTTGGGAGGGACGGCGGGGCAGCTCATGGGTGTGTACATGGGGAGCGTAATCCCGGTGGTGCCGGAGTTCGACGATAGCGGGAACAGGCTGCAGTGGCGATTCCGGGGGTCGCGCGCGCAGGGGACGGTGGACGACGAAATCACGGTGGCGTTCGGATGACGTACGAGAGCGAGCGGCTGGTGGAATCCCGAGTGGCGGAGGGAGTGGTGTTTCGGGTCGCCCGCATGTCCTTCGGGCGGCGGATGGAACTGATGCGGCAGGTGCGGGAGCTGGCGCGGCGGGTGGAGTTCCTGGAAGCCGGCCAGGCGCCTGGAGAACGGATGGACGCAGCGCTGGCGCGATGCGAGATCGACCGGCTGTACGTGACGTGGGGGCTGCGGGGGGTGGCGGGGCTGCTGGTGGACGGAGTCGAGGCGACGTCCGAGATCCTGGCGGATGCGGGACCGGAGGAGTTGTTCCGGGAGGCTCTGGCGGCGGTGCGGGCGGAAGCGGGGCTGAGCGAGGCGGAACGAAAAAACTGATCGTCGCCTTCCACTTTCAATCCGCCAACCAGGCCGGATGGAAATGCGACGCGTGCCGGAAGAACGGCCTGGAAAAGAAGCGGCGCTGCGGATGGCTGCCGCGCGCGGAGGGCGTCCGCACGGTGGTGTGGGCCCGGAAGGGCGTGGCGGTGGAGTGCTGTCCGAAATCGTGGATCACAGCGGAGAGCCAGGCGCTGGTAGAGGAGTTTTTCATTAGGCGAAGGCTGGGGAGTTGGGATTTCGGGGAGTTGAGCGCGCGGCAGGTGGAGGCGTTCGCCTTGTTGGAAACGGCGCTTGCGGGCGAGAGGAAAGATGGCCAGCACAATACAAGAAGATCTTCTCGATGAATTCCGGTCGATAGCGCCAGCAGCGGAGGCGCGAACCGAGGCAGGGGCGCTGGACATCGGCGGCGCGGGAGAGGCAACAACATCCCTGGAGGAGTTCCAGGCGATAACGGCGGCAGCGGAGCCGCAGAGCGCGGCAGGAGTGTCGGGCGGCGGCGCGGGAGAGGCGACGACACCACTGGAGGAATTCCAGCGGATAGCGGCGGCGACGGAGCCGCAGAGCGCGGCAGGGGCGTTGGACGGCGGCGGCGCGACGGCGTCCGGGGCAGCATCCGGAGTAACGTCTGGGGCGGCGACGAGCGAGAGTCCCGCAGCGAGCGCCAGGGCAGTGAGCGCCAATAGCGGGGGGGGTTCGGCGGGTTCCATAGCGATGACAATCCTGGAGAGCGGGCTGGGGCTGATCCCGCTGGCCGGGGAACTGGCGGGGCTGTTCGGCGGTTCGGACCAGCCAGAGCCGCTGGAGAAATATGCGATGCCGACGCCGATCAGTTTCGAGGGCGTGGATACCGGAAGCGGGATGAGCGCGGCGGACTTCGACCAGTTGGGGATGCCCAGGATGGATGTGGGAGGCGTGGGGACAACGGACGCGGCGGACAGCGACGGTGCGGAGGCGGCGGCGAGCGGGGTGACAAGCGGCGCGGCGGGGCCGCAAATCACGGTGAGCGTGCAGGCGATGGATGCGCGGTCGTTCCTGGACCGCAGCAGCGACATCGCGCAGGCGGTGCGCGCGGCGATGTTGAACATGAATTCGATCAACGACGTGGTGAACGAGTTGTGATATGGCCAGCTTCCCGGCACTCAAGACCAGCGCGGTAGCGCAGTATCCGGCGACGCGGAGCTTCCAGTTCCGGAACCAGGTGTTGCGGTTCGTGGACGGGTCCGAACAGCGGTACCGGGACTCGGCGGGGCCGCTGCATCGCTGGGAGATCCGGCTGGAAGCGCTGGACGAGGGTGAAATGGCGGCCCTCGATAGCTTCTTCACGGACAATCAGGGGAGCTTCGCGAGCTTCGCTTTCACGGATCCTTGGGACGGGAGGGTATATGCGAATTGCAGCCTGGCGAGCGATGAGGCGGATCTGACGTCGGCGGGAGAGATGCGCGGGCAGACGGGGCTGACGGTGGTGGAGAACCGAGGGTAAGAGAGCACGGGAGAGCGCAGCCGCGCGGCTGAGGACTGAAAGGGAATGCTGGTATATCCACAACTTGCGACGGGGGCGCTCGGCCAGTTTCCGGTGCGAAAGCGGCGGCGGATGCGGACCGTTACGAACCTGGCGGCGGACGGGAGCGCGGTGAAGCTGGCCGATCCAGCGGCGGAAATCACGGAGTGGAGCCTGCAATACGCGGGGCTGACGGACGCCGAAGCGGCGGCCATCGAGCAGTTCTTCGAGGCGGCCGAGGGCACGCTGAACGGGTTTACGTTCGTGGATCCGGTGGGGAACCTGCTGGCTTACAGCGGGGAACTGGACAACGCCGCATGGATCGGGGATCCGATGCTGACGGTGACGGCGGGCGATCCGGGCGTGTGGAACCTGGCGAACACGGGCGGGGCGGCGCAGAGCATCACACAGACGCTGCCGCTGCCGGGCGGGTATATATATTGCTTCAGCGTGTATCTAAGCGCCGCGCAGGCGACCGCGGCGTGCCTGCTGGCCGCGGCGGGGAGCAGCGGCGTAAACGTGGGGAGCGCGTGGCAGCGGTTTCAATACACCGTGAGCGTGGACCCCTCGGCCGAGACCACTACATTTGGACTGCAGCTCCCGGCGGGCGCGGCGGTGGATGCACAGGGATTTCAAGTGGAAGCACAGCCGGGGGCCTCGAAATACAAGCCGACCACCGCGGGAGGAGTCTACCAGAACGCGCGGCTGGCGAGCGATGCGCTGGCCCTAACGGCGACCGATGTGAACCATCACTCGGCGACGGTCAACATCATATATGTCAACCATCTCTGATCTCAAAGAACAGGCGGTGACGGACACTCCGCTGGTGCTCATCGACTGCGCGCTGGCAAACGGGCAAACCGAGCACTGGAGCACGCACGCGGTGGCAGTGAACGGGACGGCATACGCGGCGAGGGTGATGGGGCACAGCGCGTTCGATATTCAGACGGCATCGGACCAGGGCGTGGACGGGAGCCCTACGATCACGGTGACGCTGGCGAACGCGGATTCGCACTTTTCGGAGATCGAGCAGACGTGCGGATTCAAGGGCGCGAACGTGACGGTGTCTCTGGTGTTCTACGATTTGCCGAACGGGGCGGCGCTGACGGACACGGCGGTAGTGTTCCAGGGGATCGCGAACCCGCCGGCGGAAATCCGGGAAGCGATGCTGCGGCTGACGGCGATGAACCGCATGAGCCTGCAACGAGTGCTGCTGCCGCAGATCCGGATTCAGAGAAGATGCCCGTGGGAGTTTCCGGCGACGCTGGAGCAGCGGACGGAGGCGATGGACGGCGGGGTCAACGGAGCGTATTCGCGGTATTACCGGTGCGGGTACTCGCCGGATGTGCCGGGCGGAACGGGGAATCTGAACGGCGGCGCACCGTACACCTCGTGCGGATACACGCGGACGGATTGCCAGGCGCGGGGCATGTGGACGCGATTCGGCGGGCTGGAGTACCTGCCGCCGTCGATCACTGTACGGGCATATGGGAAGGACTGGACAACCTCGGCGATGCCGCCGAACCAGGGGCAATATAACGACTTCGTGCCGATGGTGTACGGGACGGCGTGGTACGAGCCGCCGGTGGTGTTCGCGCGCAACGATGGGAACTACACGCGGATGGAGGTGCTGCTGGGGATCGGAGAGATCACCGGGGTTCTCACGGTACTGGTGAACGATTACGAGATTCCCCTGGGGCAGACCGGCGCGAACATGAGCGCGACGGGCTGGTACAACCTGCCGACGCTGGGTGGAAGGGACGGCGCCTTCGACCTGAACTTCACGGACGGGAGCGGGCAGCCGGCGGGAGACCCGTACGGCAGCATGGCGTACCTCTCGGTGGTGGTGCCGAACCAGATCAACAACGGAACGCACATGCCGCGCGTGAAGGTACTGATCGAGGGGCTGAACATCCCGGTGTGGGCGGCGGACGGGACATACGTGGGATACCAGCTCTCGAGCAACCCTGCGTGGATCCTGCTGGACATGCTGCGGCGGATTGGCTGGGGGATGGACGAGATCGACCTGACCAGCTTCACGGCCGCGGCGGCGTACTGCGACCAGATGGTGGCCGGGGTGGACCTGAACGGAAACGCGATCGAGTTGGCGAGGTTCGGGTGCAACCTGGTGTTGCGAAACCGGCGCAGCGCGGGGGACGTGGTGCGCGGGGTGCGCAACGCGGCGCGGCTGTATCTGACTTACGGGCCGGGAGGGGTGCTGCAACTGGAGGTGGAGGGGCCGGCCGCGACGGTTTACGATTTCGGGGACGGCACGAACGGGATCTCGGGGATTCTGAGGCGCGCGAGCGGGGAACCGAGCGTCACGGTGACGGCGCGAAGCATCTTCGACACACCCAACGACCTGACGGTGGAATTCCAGGACAGCCTGAACGGGTACCAACAGGACAGCTACGAGATGACGGACCCGGACGATATTGGGCTGACGGGGCAGATCGTCACGGGGACGCTGTATGCGCTGGGAATCGCGAATTTCGATCAGGCGGGGCGGCTGCTGAAGTTCAATCTCGATAAAGCGATTCAGGGGAATACGTACATCGAGTTCGAGACCAGCGTGAAGGGATTCGGGATTCGGCCGGGGGACCTGATTACGATCACATACACGAAGGAGGGTTTTTCGCAACAGCCCTTCCGGGTGCTGAAGATCTCGCCGGCGACCAACTACCGGACGTGCACGATCTCGGCGCAGATTCACGACGACGCATGGTACGCGGACGGCAACGGGCAGAGCACGTCGGGGAGCGGGGTGGCTTTGCAGAGCGGGGCGGGGGTGGGCGTGCCGCACCCTCTGGCCGGCGACACCACAGACGCCAATGGCGTGGCGCAATTCGGAGTAACGGAGGGGGCGTGGAGTGCCGCGGACGGGACCGAGCAGATACAGGTCACGGTAAGTTTCGTGGCGCCGGGGCCGGTAGTGGCGGGAGGCCCGGGGATTCCGCTGGTGAGCCTGGCGGCGACGTTGGGGACGCCCGGGACGCTGGCCGCCGGCATATACTACTACGCGGTCTCGGCGTGCGACGCGACGGGGGCGGAGAGTGCTCTCTCGTTCAGCGTGCTGGCAGAAGTGGTGGAGGATGGAAGCAGCGTAACGCTCACGGGGTTGAGTTTCACGGCGGCGGCCAACACGTTCAACGTATACCGGGGAGCTCGCCGGCCCAGTTCATGCAGATCGCATCCAGCCAGCCGCTGGCGGCGCAGTTCACGGATGCCGGGCTGACGCCGCAACCGATCCTGCCGCCGGACGCGAATTTCGATCATGCCAACTTCTATTGGCGGCGGGAGCTGGTGCCGGAGACGGAAGCTACGGCATACGCGGCGGCGCTGGTGGGGAACAGGTCGTTGGATATGGCGGCGAACGCGTACACGGGCATGACGGCACGGATCACGAGGGGACCGGGGGCGGGGCAGGAAGCGACCATCACGGGCAATGACGGGACGACGCTGACAATATCGCCGCCTTGGGAGACGGAGCCGGGCGCGGGGAGTTACTTCACGGTGTCGGAGGCGGGGTGGACGTTCGGGGCGATGACGAAATCGAGCCCGGTGACGTTCGCGATTCCGAACCGGCCGGGAGAGACGGTCGAGATTTCCGGGCGAGCGGCTAATGTGAACGATCAGGAATGCGCGGCGGGGATTTCGCCGGTGACGCGATGGCAGATCGGCGGCGCGGGGATATCCGATAGCGACGTGCCGCTGGCGCCGTATTTCGGATTGAACGCGGGGGCGGGCGGCGGGACGGTGGAGTTGAGCGGGATCTCGTTCACGAGCCTGACGAACACGGAGACGATTTCGTCGGCGACGTTCACCCTGCACTACTGGGATGAGTTGCAGGGAAGGCCGGCAACGACGCTGGCGACCGCGATGGGCGCGGGCGATGGGACACTGACTCTGAACGCGGCGGGGCCGGGCACGGCAGGAAGCATCCTGCAGATCGATGGCGAGGTTCTCGAAGTAACCGCGGTAAGCAACGGCGGGACGGAGTACGCGGTGACACGCGGAGTCCACGGGAGCCAGGCGGCGGCGCACAACGCCGGCGCGGTGGTGTACCATCTGCTGGAGCAGACGGGGATCGCAGCGTTCCCGGCGCAGTTCTTCGGAAGCCCGTACTGCGGGAGCTGGAGCCTGGCGGTTACGCTGCCAGACGTGCGCGTGGCGAGCGCCGAGCTGTTTGCGACCAACCAGAAGGGCAACAGTCCGACCACCGGGATCTCGATGACGCAATTCGATGGCGGGGGGCTGCGCACGCTGTCGGGCGGCCAATACACGATCCAGGTGGAGGGGTACCTGGCGATGGACGCGATGGCTGCGCCGGCGCTGTCGGTAGAGGCGTCGCACTCGGTGCGGGACGTCTACGCGTTGCTGGGGTCTTCGGCGGATGCGGTGGTGAGCCTGAACCTGAATGTGAACGGGGCGCTGTATTGCGCACTGCAATTCGCGGCGGGGCAGACAACGACGGAGAGCGCGATAGACGGGAGCACGCTGCCGCCGTTAGAAATGGGATCGCAGTTGACGCTGGCGGTGACCGCGGTAGGGCAGACGTACCCGGGAGCCGATTTGACGGTGGTGATCCGACTCTAATGGCCGATCAACTGACCAAACTGCGGCCGGACCGGGACTTGCAGTGCTACTTCCAGACGCCTTCGGCGGTGGCGGCGCTGAGCCAGACGAGCGCGAACGGCTTCACAGTCTCGGGGTGCTGGCGGCAGGCGTCGGACTGGGCGGTGCTCGAGTGGAACCGCGACAATGTATTCGAGCACCCCACGCTGCGCAACCTGCCGGACGGCAATCTGAGCGGCGTGCAGCTCTCCTACGAAGAGGTGCGCACGGGATGCATTCCACTGGATTCGACTTTGCAACCGACTGTGGAGTGGCCTTACCTGAGGATCTGGGCGACCGGAGCGGACGGCAATGAGAACATCTATTTCGTGCCGCTGGCGAATCACGCGACGGCGGAGGGCGCATACACGCCGGCTACTTGTACCTTCCAATTGCAAGGCACGATGACCCAAGAGGATTACATCGAGCTGGCCTGGCTGGACCAACACTTCTATTTCCAGATGTGGGGCGACGACAACGCGGCGCACGCACTGGGCGAGCTGGCATCGGCGATAAACGGGGGACAGGCGGCGGGGCAGGTGAGCGCCACGGCGTCCGGGGACGAGATCGAGCTGACCTACCTGGGATTGCCGGGCGCCAACGGGAACCGCATAGGGGTGTACGGGGTCGTTTCGGGCGCCTGCACGGAATCGTGGTTGCCGGAATGGGCGACGTTCAGCGGAGGGGTGTCGCCCCGGAAATGGAACATCGATCTGGATTTTTCGGCACTCCAAGGGTACATGTTTCCGGATCTCACGACGCTGGTGCCGGTGCCGACGAGCAATGTCCGCAAGATGCGGTGGACGTGGGCGGCCGATCTCCAGACGGGAGATTTTCAGAGTACCGAGTTCTCGGCGGTGGTAACAAACTGGAACGTCACGGGGGCGAACTTGACCTACAACGTGGCGGGGCCGGGAAGCCAGAGAATCGAGGACAACTCGGCAGCGGCAGTCTACCAGGGAAGCTGGGATTCGGGGCGCGGCAATTTCTCGGGAGGATCGATTCAGTGGACGACCACTCCGGGGGCGAGTGTCCAGTGCAGCTACACGGCGCAAGCGGAGCACTCGCTGTATCTGGGGAGCCGCCTGGCGGATGTGGGTGCGGAGATCACCGTTCAGGTGGATGGCAGCGCGCCGGTGGGGGTGAATCTGGCGGTGGCTGACGACGACGTGCTGGTGCGAGTGCCGCTGGGGCAGATGGCGGCGGGGGCGCACACGGTTACGGCAACGCACGCGGGAAGCGCCGGAGCGTACTTCTACTTCGACTTTCTGGAGGTCGCGATGCCCACGACGGAACTGCCGGCCGCGCCCACGGAATGGAAGACGAGCCTGGCGACGGACTGGGATACGGAGCATTCGCAGGCGCTGGCCCCGGAGCGGACGGCATGGCTGATCGAGACGCTGGGATTCGGCGCGCGGGAGAATCACTACGCGGGAGCGCTTTGGTTTTACGAGCTATCGAGGCCAGGACTTCAGTACGCCTCGGCGACCATCACGTTCGCGGGGACGCCGCAGTTCGGAGACACGGCGCAGGTGAGCCTGGATCAGACGGCGATCGAGCATGTGTGCCTGACCGGCGATACGGCCGAAAGCGTGGCAACCTGCTTCGCGCTGCTGGTTAACGCGGGTTCGAACGCGGTGTGGGCGCAGGCGCAGGGAGCCGTGTTAACGATCACGTCGCGAACCATGGGAACGGACGGTAACGGCTTTGCGATCGGAGCCAGCACGAGCAGCGCGGGGATGACGGCCCAGGCGAGCGGAGCGGCGCTGGCGGGCGGCGGGGATCGGAGCATTTCGGCGGACCGCATGAACGCGCTGGGCACGGCGGGATACTGGACGACGGATCTGGAAGCGATGCCGCGGCTGAACCGCGCGGCGCGGGACTGGAGCACGAGTTTCTTCTCGGCGCTGAACGGGTACGGGATCGCCGTTACGACTTCGTTCAGCATGGAGCTGCAGAACGGGGACGACAGCACGGCGGCGGGGATCGCGCAGAGGTATCCGGACGGCAGCGCGGTGTGGCTGAATACGCCATCGCTGCAGACGAATTTCAGCCCGGCCAGCACGGCTTTCTGGCAACAGGTATTCCTGGAAATGGCGGGGCTGATGGCGGGCGCTGGGGTGACGCCGTACTTGCAGTTCGGCGAGACGCAGTGGTGGTACAGCGCCAACGCGGCAGGCATGCCCTACTACGACGCTTACACCACGAGCGCTTTCCAGGAGGCATACGGGCGGGCGATGGCGACGATCACGAGCCCGGACGCGGACACGGGGCCGCTGGCACAGGAGTGCAGCTTTCTGGCGGGGCTGATCGGGCAGTTCACGCAGACGGTGATGGACTTTGTGCGGGCGTCGTATCCGAATGCGCGTTTCGAAGTGCTGTACCCTCCGGATGTGAACCAAGGCGCGGTGAACCTGCTCGTTAACTTTCCGAGCGCGACCTGGACGCCGGACAACCTGGCCTGCCTGAAGACGGAAAACTTCACCTACACGGGGAATCGCGACCTGGACGATGCGCGGGAATCGATCGCGCTGCCGGGGCAGAAGGGCTTCCCGCCGGCGCAGGCGAGCCACCTGGTGGGAATCTCAGATCCGACGACGCCGTGGCAGAAGGAGCGGAGGCTCGCGCTGGGGGCGGGTATGGAATCGGTGGTGCTGTTCGCGCTGGACCAGTTCTGCCTGGTGGGATATGGGCTGCCGCTGGAACGGGGGATGCGGACGGCGCGGTTCGTGGGGAAGTGAGGGGGGCTTGAGAACTTGAACTCACCGCGGAGACGCGGAGACGCGGAGATTCGCGGAGAAGATAGAACGAAAAATAAAACCTGAGGGCACGGAGGGGGCGGAGATCCGTGGTGCTGGCGCGGCGTGGCTTGGCGATGAGCTGGAGGGCTAAGGACGCCGCTGCGCGGCACGGCGCGCTACGCGGCGCCGAAAACATCCTTTTCTAGGGCCAGGTATCCACAGGCGACGACAACCAGGAACATGGTGAGGACTTCGCTGTCGCCCAGGTTCAGTTCGAAGAAGCCTTCGGCCAGGGTGGCCAGGAGAACGGCGACGCCTCCGTGCAGCAGGAAACGGCGATCGCTGCGGCCGGGCGGGAGCGAGCGAAGACCGCGGAGAAAGTCGTAGAGAATCAGGCCGAGCATCCACATGAGCATGAGCGCTGTGGGGATGCCGCGCTCCGCCGCATAGTGCAGGTAATGCTGTGCAGGTGGCCGTACCAGCCGGTGGGGAGCGGGCGGGGAATATCCGCGGGCACGTAATCGTCGAAGTGCAGCTTGACACCTTCGGGGCCGAGGCCGAGAAACGGGTGGCGCGCTATCATGACCAGGCCGGTGCGCGCGGTGACCACGCGGAACTGGTTGGAATCGACGTCCTTTTGCGGTCGAACCAGCGAAGTGAAGCGCTCGCGGATGCCATGGGGCGAAAGCAGGAAGGCCAGCACGAGGACCACAGGAATGGCGGCCACGAACCAGCGCTTCCAGAACCAGAGCAAGTAGACACCCCCGACGGCGATGCCGATCCACACGGCGCGGGTCATACCCAGGAAGGCGGCGAAAGACATGAGCGCGGCGCAGAGGATCCAGATCCAGGTGCGGCGGCGCGCGCCGGGCGCAAAGAAGAGGAAAGCGGCCAGCATGAGGAGGGCAAACATCTCCTGGGCGGCGAAGGTGTTCCAGTGGCTCATGAAACCGGTGATGCGCTCGGAGACGTAGTAGGTGTAGAAGTCGCGGCCGAGCCGGTGGGCTTCCTGGATCTTGTTGGCAAATTGCACGAATCCGCGGATGGCGGTGATACTGGCGAAGCCGGCCCACGTGAGGAAGAGCCAGCGGATCATGCGGGAATCGCGCAGAGCGGAATAAACTACCAGCAGCTCGCTGAACACGTAGAACTTGCGGACCTGAGGCAAGCCGGCGACGGGATCCCCGGAGAAAGCCAGCGATATCAGCGTGCCCAGCATAAAGAGGCCGAGAGGCAGCCAAATGCGCGGCAGGCGCAGCTTTTCACCGGAAAGAAGCAGCGCTGCCAAAGCCAGGGCCAGGAAGATCTGCGAGACGGCGATCGAGAAGACGATAGCGACCGCAGAGGCGAAAGCCAGCCAGCGCGCGGCGCGGGAGAGAAAGGGTTCGGGCGGCATGAAAGCTACTTCATGCCGAAGAAATCCGGGTCGAAAACCACCGGGGTCTTCTTCTGGATCTCGTCGATCGCCTTCTGCAACCGCTCGGGGCGCAGGCGCGCTTCAATCGCGGGGCGAACATCTTCGAAGTTCTTGTATTGGACGGCCTCCACGCGGATAATGTGATAGCCGAACTGAGTCTTCAACGGCTCGCTTAACTTGCCGGGCGTCAGGGAGAAGGCCACCTCCTCGAAGCTCGGGACCATTTGGCCGCGCCCGAAGAAGCCGAGATCGCCGCCATTGGCAGCCGAGTTGTCATCGGATTCCGCGGCGGCCACAGTGGCGAAATCCTCGCCGGCCAGCAGGCGCTTGCGGATTTCCTGCGCGCGGGCCAAGGCTTCGGCATCGCTCAAATCCTTATGGCCGGGCTTCACGGGAGCGGGCGATCCCTGGGCGCGGATCAGGATGTGGCGCGCGTGCACCTGCAGGTATTCCCCCTTGTGATCCTCGTAGTATTTCCGCAGCTCGATTTCATCCAACTTGAGCTTCTTGTCCACGTCTTCGTAAAGCAAGCTGGCGAGCGTTGTATCGCTGGCGAATTGTGCCTGGATCTTGAACGCGGGCGCCTCGTCCATCTTGCGCCGGCGGCCCTCCTGAGCCAGCGAGAGAATGCGGGCCAGGTTCTCGCCAAACCTCTTGCGGCCCACCCCGCGGGCGATGGCGCGGTACTGGCCGTTCAGCGAATCGATAATCTGATTGAACTGCTCGGCGGTGATTTTGACGTCGCCCACGGCAACCACAACGCGATCGGGCGGCACCTCCGCATATTTCGGTTCGGGCGGGTTCTCGGCGGAAAATTGAACTTGCGGCACGTACGCCGGCGTGGCGGGTTGCGGGGGCGCCTGGGCCAACAAACCGGCCGCCGGAGCGAGAAAGACTAGGCAGGGAAGGAACTTCATCCACTTATGATAACAGCGGGACGGGCGAGTTCCGGTTCGACTTTGGCCTTGCCAGCCTATAGAATTTGAGAGGAAAGGAACTGGAATGAAACGGATCATCTACCTGGCCGCAATCGCGGTTGCGGCGACTACATTCTGGCTGATGGCGCAGCCCGCCGGCGATCCCCTGATCTCGGGATTCCGGGAAGTCGAAGTCTCTTCGGTGGCGGACGCCATGGAGCAGCTCTACGGAACGCGGGCTTACATGTCGCATGAGATGCGGCCGCTGAGCCCCGCCAAGTTCGCCGGACCGGCGGTCACGGTGATGATGAAGAAGGAGGAGCACAAGGAAGGCTCGGCGGCGTCGCAGGGAATGCTGGACGCGATCGACGCGGCGCCGGCCGGCTCGGTCTACGTGATGGTTGTGGAAAACGGCGCGGATTACGCCGGCATCGGCGGCATCATGGCGACGGGCATGAAGTACCGGGGCATGGTGGGAGCGGTCATAGATGGGGCGGTCCGCGACACGCCGCAGATTCGGAAGATGCAGTTCCCGGTTTTCAGCCGGGGCGTTTCGCCGGCCACGACCGTGAGCCACTACCGCTTCGCCGGTTCGAATATTCCGGTGACCTGCGCGGGAGTGACAGTGAACCACAACGACATCATCGCGGCGGATGAAGACGGCGTGGTGGTGGTGCCGCGCGCCAAGGCGGCGGAGGTGCTGAAGAAGTCCCAGGAACTGGACTTCACCGAGCACTCCACAATGCCCTTCATCGAGAGGTACCGCTCCATCAAGGAAGCGGTGGCAAAGTTCGGACGGATCTGAGCATGGCGATGGATAAGCGGCAAATCCGGTCGCGCATCGAAGAGATCGGCATCATTCCGGCCGTGCGCATCGCTTCCGCCGAAGGCGCGCGCTTCGCGGCGGAGGCCGTGGCGACGGGCGGGATTCCCATCGTGGAACTGACCATGACGGTGCCCGGGGCCCTCGATATCATCGCCGAACTGGTGCGCAGCAGCCCGGATGTGATCGTCGGCGCGGGCACGATCCTGGATCTCGAGACGGCACGTGCCTGCGCGGATGCGGGCGCGCAGTTCCTGACCAGCCCGGGACTCGAGCTGGAACTGGTGGAATTCGCGCACAAGCAAGACCTGCTGGTCTTTCCCGGGGCGCTGACCCCGACTGAGGTCCTGGCGGCGTGGAAGGCCGGAGCGGATCTGGTGAAGGTCTATCCCTGCGCGGAAGTGGGCGGCGATCGCTACATCCGGGCTCTGAAGGGGCCCTTTCCACAGGTGCCGCTGATTGCCGCGGGGGGCGTCACACAGCGGACAGCCGCCCATTTCATCGCGGCGGGAGCCACGGCGGTGGGGATCGGCCGGGACCTGATCCCGCCGGAGGCCATCCGCCTGCGCCAGGCGGATTGGATTCACGAATTGGCGCACCGCTTTTCGAAGATCGTGCAGAACACCCGCAGCCAGATGGACGGCCACTGACGATCTCGCCGGTTATCGCACAACCCTCCGGCGGGCTGAGCTGAAGCCCGCCGCGAAGTCCACGGTAGAATTGAAGAAGGGTATGCGAATCCTTCTGTTCAGCGGCAAGGGAGGGGTGGGGAAGACGAGCCTTGCCGCCGCCACGGGCCTGCAACTTTCCCGCCTGGGCTACCGGACCCTGGTGATGAGCGTCGATCCGGCGCACAGCCTGGCGGACGCCTTCGACCTGGAGACCGGCCTTTTCCACAGCCAGACCGGCGACCCTTTTGCGATCGACGAGCGCCTGGCCATCCACGAGGTCAATATTCAAAAGGAGATCAAACGGCACTGGCGCGAGATCTCCTCGTATGTGATTTCGGTGCTGCGCACCACCGGCATCAGCGATGTCGAGGCCGAGGAACTGGCCATCCTGCCGGGCATGGAAGAACTCAGCGCCATGATGTAGGTGAACCAGTTCCGGCGCGAGCAGCGCTACGACGTGATCGTGCTCGATTGCGCGCCCACGGCCGAATCCATGCGGTTCGTCAGCATGCCGACCACGCTGGAATGGTACATGAAGCACATCTTTCCGTTCCAGCGCGGCATTCTCAAGGCGGTGCGGCCCATCGCCAATCGCGTCTCGCCGGTGGAGCTGCCCACCGACAATTATTTCGCCAACGTCCAGGATCTGTTCGGGAAGCTGGATGGCGTGGGAGAGCTGCTGGAGGATCCCCGTGTCACCAGCGTCCGGCTGGTCACCAATCCCGAAAAGATGGTGCTGCGCGAGACGCAACGCGCTTTTGTGTATTTCTCGCTGCATGGCCTGGCGGTGGATGGCGTGATCGTCAACCGCGTTCTGCCCGCGGAGATCAAGGACGCCTGGTTCGAGGAATGGCGCTCCTCGCAGGCCCGCATTCTGCAGGGAGATCGAAGCCTACTTCGCGCCGGTGGCGGTGAAGCGCGTGCCGCTGTTCACGCACGAGGTGCTGGGTCGCGCGCGCCTGGAAGAACTGGCAAGCGCACTGTACGCCGAGCGCGAGGACCCCTCCGCGGTGACGCGCACCGAGGCGCCCTACACGTTCACCAAGCGCGACGGCCATTACGAGGTCCGGCTGCGGCTGCCTTTCGCCGCCAAAGGCGAGGTGGGGCTGTTCAAGAAGGGCGATGAACTGGTGGTGGAGATCGGCACGCTGCGGCGGCACATTGGCCTGCCGACCTCCATGGCGGCATTGACGCCCGGCTCCGCCAGGCTGGAAAATCGAGTTCTAACGGTGGAAATGAAGGAGACCTGAGATGGAAGAGAATACCGCAACCGGCGGACCGGCTGAACCGGCCGCCCGCGTCGGCTGCTTTTTTTGCGAGACGGCGCTACCCCTTTTGGAGCGCTGCTGG
Organism: Terriglobia bacterium; assembly: GCA_963714205.1. GTDB lineage: Bacteria > Acidobacteriota > Terriglobia > Bryobacterales > Bryobacteraceae > CAVQNQ01. Next base: position 230,165 of record CAVQNQ010000006.1, on the reverse strand, counting down.
CCAGAAGCCACGCGGCACCACTTCCGGAACTCGCGGGTCGAGTTCCTGAAGGGTATCCGCAGCCTGCTCGACGATCGCATCGCGCACCTGTCCAAGGCGAAGCCGGCGGCCGGCACGCACGTAGTGGTGGAATAGGCGATCGGGCGTTGCGCGGAAGATCGTTGCCAAGCCTGGCCGCCCTCCTCGCCATTGAGATAGTGGCAGCGGCCGGGTTGGCGCCCTCGAATCCCGAATACCGGGCCGGAACCGCGGCATCCGGAAGCGCGTTGGCTCTGTCCTTGGAAGACCGGTTCGGCAGCGTCGTTCTGATCGCCCAAGGTGAGTTAGCCGTCACGCGGGCGTATTCCGACGTGGTGGCCGCGCAGGTGATGAAAACCTACGCCCTGGAGCGCGGCGGCATTCTGTTGCGCGGGGCGCCCGGCGCGCACGCTCCCACGGCCGGCGAGCAGCAGGACATGATGGCGGCCATCGCCGCCGCGCTGGGCCAACGGGAGCCCGCCCGGATCCTTTACGACGGCGCCGTCGTCGCGGTCACCACGCCTCAGGGCCGCTGCCTGGCCGCGCTATCGGCCACCGCCCAACTGGGGTTCGAAGGCTGCGGCACAGGCGAACCGGCCCGGGGGCCGATCCGCTCGGCCTTTCAGATGTTCGAGCCCGCGCACGGTTTGCTGCAGCGAAGCGCCGCGCCAATTGCCGGCTATCCGGTGGGCGCCATCGCTCTGGGCGACCAGGTGACGATTCTGGCGCTGGGCGGTCCGGCGCGGCTCGAAATCCGGGGCAAGGGACTGATAGTCGCCCCTTCTTCCAACGACAACGTGGCGCCGCCGGACGATCCCCGGATGCGTGCCGCGATCCGCTCGGTGCTGGCACGCGTGGGCATGCCACTGGCCGCCTTCGGCCACGAACTGCGATAATTGAATGAATTCGGATTCGCATTATCCATCGAGGGTAACTGGGGCCCTTAGCTCAGCGGTTAGAGCAGCGGACTCATAATCTCTTGCGGGCTGTTTTGGCCGTCTTCCCCTAATTCCTTAAATCCCCTGCATTTATAAGAAACGACGGAACTTAGGTCAATTCTGGTGGGTAACGCTGAGAACGCCAGAGCAAGCCTTCTATGCTGGGGGTGGGCACAAAAATGGGCACAGTCGTTTCGCCGAGCGCCATGCCCTAACCCGCCTCCGCATCTTGGGAAATCCTCGCCAGATAGCACCTACAAAACCTACAAAACCCTCCCGTACCTCAGCACCATTGGATGCGGCGAAGCGGCGACAGCAGAACGCCGCGCAGCGACAGGAAGGCGCCACTCCAGCGGATCTCACTCCACCGCGCGCGCTGAAACGTCCGGACAATCCTCAAGCCTGGATCGACGCAGTGCAGTTCAGACGGTGCCCTTTCGCAGCAGGCGCCCGCCTGCCACACAAACGTCAGAACGTCCAGCCCAGATCCGTCATGAGACCCAGCAGATTCACGCAGCGGATACCGCGCGCCGCGCACACGTTTGGGATCTTCGGCGTGTTCAGGTTTCCTGACCGCCGTTCTTCGGACACCGCCACCAGCCCGCGGCATCGGGCCAGCGCGATCACGAACGGATCGGCGTTCACGCGGTCCTCGCCGGGCTGAAGGATACCGGCGTGGCTGACCATGATCTCGCGGACTTCCTGCTGCTGCGCTTCGTCGAGGTCGATGAACATCTCCGGTTTTACCGCGGCCCACTCGTGCAGGTCGTCTTCCTGGCGTTCCAGCTCAACCAGCACCATCGGGCTGGCCTTCAGATCACCGACGCGGATGAGATTCTCGTTCTCGCGGATATGCGAAGCGCCATGCCCAGATCAACGAACTTGTGTCGATGCTGTACGCCACGCGAGATGATTGGTTGACAGACTTCAGGCGAACACGGCCGCTTCGAACTCGGGCAGGTGCTTCAGTTTCATGCCGAGATGCCTGGAGAGATCGGAAGCGGACACCCGCCCCTCATAGAAGCCCTCAAGCACTCCTTTCGCGTAAAGGCGTCCCATCCGGTTGAGCGCCTGTCTGAATGGGGGAACGAAGCCGCCCTCGTGATCAGCCTGTTGCGCCGCAGCTTCGGCCGCGAATTGTCGGCGCTTCTCGCGATAGAACCGCTCGGTCGTACGACCCACGATCAGCAGGCGCCGTAGGATCGCCTCGCGGCTGACACTGTACTCGCGCGCAAGCGCCGCGAGGTCCTCATCTACCCAGTTCTGGTGGCCAGTGCCGTGACGCACGATGGGTTCGGCAAGAAGGCTCTCGGCGGGGACCAGCGCCGCCCCGGCGACGCGGTTGCACAGGACCTCGTGGCCCGCGCCCTCGATCTGCCGGTCATCGCCGGGCAGGCAAAGCCCACCGTCGCGCAGGATCAGGTGGTTCAGTTCGTGGAGCAGGCTGAACGTGCGCCCAGCGTGGGCGTCGCCGCCGTTGAGCAGGATTGCTGGCAGGATGGGTTCCACGAAAGAGAAGCCGCGCATCTCCTTCACGTCTACACGCGTCGTCTGGAACACCAGCACGCCGATACGTTCGAGCGCCTCGCGCCAGTGGCGGAAGCCGACGTCGGGCCGGCGCCAGGTTTTCTGTTCCGCCAAAGTGACGCCCAGGTGCTCCCGAATCACCGTCGCCGCAGCCTCTGGGTTGGCGTTGTCGACGCGAACCGGTGGTAGATGTGTCTCGAATGCGCCGGTGCCCGCAACGTTCAGAAGCACCGCGCGACGCGTGGCGGCCAGCCGGATCTCGTATCGCAGACCGGAGGATAAGTCTCCGGCGCCGGCCTCGGGCAGGCGGCGAAAGTCGTGGACGGCAAGGGACTCGCGCGGAGGTTCGGGCAAGTAGAAGATCGCCGGATTCCGCTTGTAAACCTCGGACAGCTTGAGTAGTTGCGGTATGGTCGGACGGTCTTCACCGCTCTCCCACCGTGCCAAGCGATCTGGCTTCACGGCGAGTTTGTGGGCGGCGATCGCAGAATCGAAGCCCGCCTCCCGGCGTGCCCATGCCAACACTGCAGGCGTCACCAACGCGCGCGGTTTGTGCTCGGCGGTAGGCATGGTCTCCAATCCCTATGATCCCAAGATTGTATCTCGCCGACGAGGTGGGAGTTTCACTAGGATTGCGTGCCGCCCGGCGTGGGCCTCCTGGCGCGCCGGCTTGCACGATTGGTGCACTCTCGCTTGAAAGCTTTGCGCCGGCCCCCGCCCGGCAGAACGAGCCAACCCGCCGCGCCACACTCGCCCCACGTTGCGCTGTGGCACTCACCGCGCCCAACGTTGCCACCGGCGCCCGCGCGTGCCCGAAAGGCCAAACGGCGACCATCGGGTCCACGAGCCGAAGGGAACCATGACCGGTCGGCTTCAAGACCAGTTACCGGCGCCAATCAGAAGGTGCCTTAGGTCTCCAGTTGGTTGCCAGCGCTAATTCCGAGACCCCAACGGGGCACCTCGGCATGATTAGCAATCGTCCGGTGTGCCGTCCCGTCTTACTTCGCCGGCCGCCGCCATTGCACAACGCACCACCTCAACCGTGTGCGCGCCGCCCGGCTCCTGCGCGGCCACGGACTTGCTGATCAACTGCAATTGCACCGTCGTCACCGGACTGAGCTGCGCGCCGTCGCATACGCCAATGAACAGGTCCAACAAGTCGCGGCCGGAACAACGCATTTTCTGGGTGTGGCCATCGACGATGGCCGATGTCCCAGAAGGCGACTTCGGGCCAGTCGGGCGAGGATTGAGTAGTTTCCAGTGGCGCGTTATCCTCCGAGGGACGTCCCTCCGCGACTGTTCTCGTCGCGGTAAGTGAACCGTTGCCGCTGCGCTGAAGCAGACTATGCATGCTCCCTTCGCGGCAAGCCCTACACTCTGGCAACGCGCTGCGAAGAACCGCCGGCCAGCGGATTGTTGCCACAGGCGGATTGGGATATCCTCGGGAGGGGGCGGCGATGGGCCCATTCGGACACTGCGCAGCGGGTTTGGCGGCCAAACCCTTGAGCCCGAGAGTGCCGCTCGGCGTTCTGTTTTTGGCCGCGCTCGCGCTCGATATTCTGGCCCTCGCCTTCGGCATCGTCGGCTTCGACAGCGGCGCGAAAGGGAACCCTTGGTCGCACGGTCTCTTGATGTCGGTGCTCTGGTCCGGCATGGCCGCTCTCGCTGGCGCACGCATTTTTCACAGCGCCCGTGCCGGAGCGGTGATCGGACTCGTTGTTTTGAGCCACTGGCTGCTGGATTTCGTCTCCCATCCCATCCCGTTCTCGAGTTTCTCCTGGCGGTCGTGGCAATGGAGCTTCGGCCACCCGCTGCCACCCGACCTGCCACTGCTTTTCTCCGGCTCGCCGAAAGTGGGACTCGGCTTGTACAACATGATCAGCGCCGTGGAAGCCACGGCACTGGAACTAGGTATGCTCCTAGTAGGCTTCGCACTGTACATGAGGACGATCAGAGAGAATTAGACAGCCGGGCGCGGAGCAAGAATCTGACAAACGCCCATTTTCGAAATTCGTCGAGTATCATTTTCCAAGAACGAGAAAGAACGGGTCAGCCAGGCTCGCCGGTTTTCCCCAGCGGTCCCCTAGCCTAGCTGCATTTTCGCCGGTGCACGATGTGTGCGCCGATCCCATCAGTTGCGGAGTGTGCGATTCGAGGGAAACTACGAATGAGGAGGCAAGTTGGTCCATGCCAGCACAGACCCCAATTTGGATGCTGGCGCTCCGGGCCATATGCCGCGCGCTCCTTTTCCTGCTGCCATTTGCTTTCGCGGGCCGCCTGGATTGGTGGCGCGGCTGGCTTTTCGTCGGCTCAATGCTGCTTATTGCCGGGGTGAGCTTCGCCGTAATGCGGCGCAGAAACCCGGAACTGATGCGCCGGCGGCTGGAGCCGCAACCGGGCGTCAAGGGATTCGAGAGATTCGTGGTTGCCGCGGCGTTTATCGGTTTCCTCAGCTTTTACGCGGTGGCCGGCCTCGATGTCCGCTACGGGTGGTCGCAACTCAGCGCGGCTTGGATATGGCCTGGCATCGCGCTGGAGTTGCTGGGATTCGTGCCCATTTACCTGGCGGTCGCCGAGAATCCCTTCCACGAAAGGCACGTCCGCATTGCGAGCGAGGTTGGCCATCACGCCATCACCACGGGACCGTATCGCGTCATGCGTCACCCCATGTACTTCGGGCTGCTGCTGGTGCTGCCGGGGTGGCCGCTGATTGTCGGCTCGGCGTGGAGTTTTGCGCCGATCACGATGCTGATGGCCACCTTCATTGTCCGTACGGTGCTGGAAGACGGCGCCCTGTGGCGCGAATTGCCGGGCTACAAGGAGTACTGCACCCGGACACGCTACCGGCTGGTTCCGGGCGTGTGGTAAGGCCGGGCGAGCTCCTCTATGACGGCATTGGTCACATCCGTCGTGGTCGAGCAGCCGCTGAGGTCGAACGCGCGCGGCCTTCCCTCAAACGGCACGCACGGCCCGTCGCAGCGCCGGCGCTGCAGTCTGCCGCTGCCTTGCTGCTATTCACCGATTCGCACAGTAGCCTGAAGCGGCCTTGTGGGCCTACAAGCCTTCCTCCTCCTGCACGCCGCGACCGTGGCCGCCCGTGCGTTGCCCGTGGCCATTTCTGCGGCGGCCCAGACTACCGGGAGCGCCCTGGTTGGCCAGGTGGCCGCTGTGCGTACCGATCTCTCCGGACAGACGGCGGCGCGCAAGGATCTGTTGTCGCAGGTGAGCGCGCTCCGGCTTGACAAAACCGCCATTGCGAATCGCGCGGTTAACACAACCGACCGGCGCACCGGAGACGCCTTGGCGCGCGTGGATGCCGCGATCAGGGTCACGAACACCGCTGTTGGTGCAGCGAACACGCAACTTACGAGCGCCAACGGCACGCTGGCCTGAATCCGTGAGGATTTGAAACCGACGCTTCAGGAAACTCAAACCACATAAAGGACCTGCGCGATTCCTGGGACGACCTGTATCGGGATGTGAAGGCCTCGGTCGAATCAGCTACCGTTGACGCGCGCGGGGTTGCGGAGGCATCCGAAGCGGCAGGTAAGGCAGCGCCGAAGCTGGCGGATGCAGCGGTGAAGAACGGCGACAATATCGCCGGGATCACCGCCGACGTCCACACCGCCACGAGCGCCTTCGTCAAGCCGAAAACCTTCTGGCAGAGACTCAAGTCCGCACTCTGGCTGGTGGCCTAATACCGCGACAAATGCTCGATGTCTGCCAGTCGCCTTGCGGTGTCGCGCAGGCACGGGCCCGCACAACGGAAGCTGAAGTGCTCACGCCTAAAGGAAAAGATAATCCTCGCGTTATGTCCAAAACAGTTGCTGACCTCTTAGTAGAACGACTAATCGCATGGAACGTCGAAGTGATTTTCGGCTTTCCGGGCGACGGCGTGAACGGAATTTTCGGCGCTCTCCGCACGCACAAGGACAAGATCCGATTCATACAAGTTCGCCACGAAGAGGCCGCGGCGTTCGCGGCTTGCGGATATGCCAAATTCACCGGGCGCCTGGGTGTTTGTATCGCAACATCCGGACCTGGTGGAATTCATCTTCTAAACGGGCTTTACGATGCGAAGTGTGACGGCCAGCCCGTTCTGGCGATTACCGGGCACACGTTCCATGATCTGATTGGCACGCATTACCAGCAGGATGTGGATCTGGACACGGCGCCAACGTCTTAGAAAGCTGCGACCGCCTGACTTGCGACACGACCGGACGACGAGCGGCCCGCTACTCGCCTTTGAGCTTCGCCGTAAACTTCTCTACGTTGTCGGTTCCGGCGATTTCGATGCGCGGCAGAGCCAGCAGAGAATGGTGGAAACAGGCGAGCCCGGGCTTTGCCGAGAGGCCGTAGACATAGCCGCAGGCCCCCGCCAGATGGGCAACCACTTCGTCCGTCTCTCCGTAAGGGTAAGCGATGGTGTCGGCGGGGATTCGAAACGCGCGGCTCAGTTCCATCCTTGAGGACAGCATCTCGCCGAGAGCATCGCGTCCGGAGAGCGCAATCAGGCGCGGATGGCTTGTGGTGTGAGATCCCAGATATACCCCTTCGTCTCGCAACCTGGCGATTTCATCTGCGTTCAGAAGCGGGATCTTCTCGTGGGCCTGGTCCCACTCGTTGAACCCGCCAATATGTGCCGTTACCAGAAACACGTAGGCGGTGAAGCCATAACGCCGTAAGATAGGCCAGGCGTGCTTGCGGAAGTCGCGATAGCCGTCGTCGAAAGTCAGAATCACAGCCCGCCCGTGTATGGGACGCTTGCAGTGGCACGCGGCGCGCCATTCATCCAGGCCGATGGTGCGGTAGCCCGCTTCGGCCAGATGCCGCACGTGGCGCTCGAAGAGATCGGGCGGGACACGGAAACGGGAGAGAGCCTGCGAGCCGCTGGGCGCCACGCGGTGGTACATGAGAATCGGAATCTGCTCGGTCACTGCCGACGGATCCGCCGGGGCGGCCGCATGGGGCTTGCCATTCCGGTGTGGCGCGGCGGCGTGAGATCCGCCCGCGTGGTTCTCGGGACGCCAGACCACCCCAGGCGAATACACTACGGGACCGCCCGCCCCATTCCGGAATTCGCCCACCTGAATGGCCGGCAAGCCTTCTCCCTTCGCGGCTGCGATGACGCTGGCCAGGGCCGAGGCCGGCAGCGCCGCCAGCCGCGAAGCGCTGGTTCCCATGGGGGCGAAAATACGCGCGCCCAGGACCAGGCTGGAAGTGTGAGGGGCGGCCGCCTGCGCCAAGCCGGCTCCCGCGGTGGCGGCCAGCGAAACTCCCCGCGGTACAGACACAAGCCTGGGGGCCGGCGGAAGAGAGCCGGCTTTTTTCTCCAGCCGGCGGTGCAGCGTGCCGCCATCCAGCGGCTCTCCGAGCAGGCCTTCGCGCACGGCCACGCGGCAAAGCTCCATGCCGGCCGCTTGCGTGATGGCTACACGAAGCTGCTGGGCGGTGACAACGCCGGCGGTCGAATCCACCCGCACAGCGCCCAAGGCCGATCCGGCTATCGACGGTGCGACCCAGACGCCCGATTCGGATTGCACCTCGGGCACGTCCCCGCCGATTTCGAGTGAGATCCACTCCCCGGCCATAACCAATCCAACGCCCTCCGCGCGAGCCCGAGGGTCGTAGAAGAAACCGCTGTCGCCCCCCGGCATCTCCCAGATTTCCTGCAAGAGCACAGTCCAGCCGATGCGGTCGTGCAGCGCGTCGGTATCGCACTCGCTTCTGGAGACGCCGCTGGCCAGCTTAACCCTGCCACGCCATACCGAAAAATCCCGTTCCTCCGGTTTCCATTCCAACATGGGATAGAGGTTGCGATTAAAGAACTCGCCTAGGAGCGGCCACGCCAGTTCGGAGGCGATCGCATCGCTCAGAACGGAACTGGGCAAGCAACCGTCGAACACGGGCAAATCCAGCGTGCCCCTCGCGACACCCCCGACGAGCAAGACGCAGCGCACGCGCTCGGCGCCGGCCGGTGGGAAAATGTCGGGAATGGTCTCGGTGAGTTCGATTCGAATCCGGAATGTGGAACCGACCAGCATCGGAGCCGACGGCGCCAGGGCCCCCAGGATCAGCCGCTCCAGATGAGTAGCCATCACGGGGGCCACGCCGGGCGCGCTGGCGCGCGCTTGGAGCGCCGCGAGGAATACGCGGCAATGGCGATAGGCCTCCACAAGATAACCGGCGTCGACGGCGGTCCGGCGCATTCCCAGGTACATGATGCCCTCGAACAGACAGGAGGCGAAAGACGCCTCATCCAGGCCGATGGCGTCCTTATCGCACGCCGCCGCCAACTCGTCCGCCACGGTCAGTTCGCCGCCGCGAGCGGCCGCCTGAGCCACCGCCTGCCCCGCAGACCACATAGCCGCATAAATCATGGTCAGAGCGATCCCTTCGCGGGGCATTCCCTCTTCGTGAACCTGGACGAGACCCGCCAGTCTTGGATCGCGGCTGTGGCCGGTCTCGATTACTTTCAGTGCGGACCGGAACAATCCCGTGCTGTCCGACGACGCCGAGAGCGGGCGGACCCGAACGCGAGCCGTGCGCCCGGGGGCGTACGCGAACCGAGCCCCAAGCCGCGCGATCCTCTGCCATAGGTCCCAATCCTCGCACACCGTGTATGCCGGATCGAACCCCTTCGCTCGCTCGACGATGGCACGGCGGACCAGGCAGCTATGGATGACAAAACGGCAAGAGGTCGCCAGCTTCGAGAACAGATCGCCCTGTTCGTTGAATTTTTCGATCACCATGCATTCGCCGCCGGCGGTGATATATTCCCAACCGGTGTAGACGGCATCCAGGCCGGGGTGGGACGCCATCTCCGCGGTCAGCCGGGCCAGGTGCTCCGGCAGGATCCAGTCGTCGGAATCGAGAAACAGCAGGTAGTCGAACCTCGCCTCGCGGATGGCGGCATTCCGTGCCATGCTTACCCCGCCGGACGCCAGGCGGATCAGGCGGATGCGGGAATCGGCGCGGGTCATCTCGTCCACCAGCGTCGCGGTCGAATCCGTCGATCCGTCGTCAACCACCACCGCCTCCCAATCCTCAAAGACCTGCGCTTGCAGGGATTCCAGGGTCTCGCCAATGGTGGCCTCGGCATTTCGGGCCGGCACGATTACAGATACTCGAATGATTTCGGAATTCATAACTACTCTCTCTCGTACGCGATCCAATAATGGAATCTGAAATCGCACATACCAGTAGAGCCATTGGACGGGGCGGTGAGATCGACATGTCTGATGCTCAATGCCCTGCCGAGATTTGCATGGGAATCAGAACGGCCCATTACTAATTACCTTTCGCCTCAAACGTCCACGTGACTGCCTCCCTGAAAACACCACAGCGACACACGCTAGGCGTTTAAGTCCAATGACTCAAAGCGACTTTCTTGGGGGAGCTACAACCGAGGGCGCTACGACAGCGGCGTTTAACTCGGTGTGCTATCTTTACGACAGCTTACTATCACGGTCTGAAAGGGGTCAATCCGCAGGCCCGGCACAGTTCGTGGATATGTGTTCTTGCAGAGAGATTAGGCTGGCCGCTGGTGAAGAACTTCACGGTTATTCCCGACAAAATGGCTTGAGCAAGATAGCCCTGCTCGTCGACCGGAACGCGGCCCTTTCCGCGGTCCTGAACTCAAAAACGATTCCGGCGGAGACGTCCAACCGGTCTTGGGTTACCATCGGAACATTCCGCCGGACTGGAAAGATAACCTGCGCGTGGTGCTGGTGGCCACCCGCAATCCGCTCAATATCGGCGCCGCGGCGCGGGCCATGGCGAATTCGGGTTCGCGAGCCTGCGCGTGGTCGAGCCGTACGACGTGGCGTTCCGCGAGGCGCGTTCCGCGGTGGGGGCCGCGCCGCTGCTGCGGTCGGCCGAAGAATTTCCCCGGTGGCCGAAGCCGTGGCGGATCGCTCTTCGAACAATATGGCCCTGTCGAGCGTGTCGACATCGTCACGGATCGTGACACGGGACAGCCAAGGGGGTTTGGATTTGACTATGCAGAATGCGCTGACAGCAATCGGCGCTCTGAATCGCAGGGACCTCGAAGGCCGAACGTTAACGGTTAGGGAGGCACTCCCCAGGACGGATCGAGCCAGAGAAGATCATCCGGGCGGCGGTAGCTCTGGGCGCAAGCGTTGGTGGGTGGAGGAAAGTGCTATGAAGACCGATTCGCAATTGCAGCAAGACGTGATAAATGAGCTCAAGTGGGAGCCGACCATCCATGCACCGGAGATTGGTGTTGCTGTCAAGGATGGAGTCGTGTGTTATTAGCCGAGTTAGTAGAAAGCCGATGGTATTACGCTCTGTTGCATAACAACCGGGCCGAGGTATTGAGAGCACTGATACTATCTAAGAGCGAACGGCGCATTTCGGTGGTCGAGATTCCGTGGTATTTGAGCGGCTAGTGTAGTGCGGCTTAAGTAGTAACCACTAACCACAACGCAGCGTCTCTATAATCAGGAGACGAGCGCATGCGTGTTGCACGCCCTGTTGAATTGACCGAAGACCAAGAGCGCGCCTTGCAGCAGTGGGCGCGGGGCCGGTCGCTGCCTGCACGCCAAGTCGAACGTGCGCGCGTCGTCTTGTTGGCAGCAGCCGGCAAGCAGGATCTGGAGATCGCTGCCGAGATCGGCATCAGCAACCAGAAAGCAGCCCGCTGGAGGAAGCGGTTCTTGAAAATGGGTTTGGCCGGCTTGGAGAAGGATGCACCGCGGCCGGGCCGTACACCGACCATCACAGCTGCCAGAGTACAGGAGGTGGTCCGGAAAACCACCCAGGAGAAGCCCTCCAACGCGACCCACTGGAGCACCCGCACCATGGCGGAGGCGGCGGGCCTCAGTGAGAAGAGCGTACGTCGCATCTGGCACAAACATGGCTTGAAGCCGCACCTGTCGCGCACGTTCAAAGTCAGCAACGATCCGGAGTTCGCCGAAAAGCTGGAAGCCATCATCGCGCTTTATCTCAACCCGCCAGAACACGCCATCGTGTTGTGCGCCGATGAAAAGAGCCAGATCCAAGCACTGGACCGCACGCAGCCTGGGCTGCCGTTGAAGAAGGGGCGCTGCGGCACCATGACGCACGACTACAAGCGCAACGGAACCGCCACTCTGTTCGCGGCCATGAGCACGCTGGATGGCACCGTGATCAGCAGGTGCGACGACCGGCACCGTCACCAGGAGTGGCTGAAGTTTCTACGCGTGATCGACGACCTGACTCCGTCCGGCAAAGAACTGCACCTGATCGCCAACAACTACGCCACCCACAAGCATCCGAAGGTGCAAGAGTGGCTGGCCCGCCATCCGCGCTTCCATATGCACTTCACTCCGACCAGCAGTTCGTGGCTCAACATGGTCGAGCGCTTCTTCCGCGATCTCACCGAACAGCGACTCCGCCGGGGTATCTTCCGCGATCTCGAGGAATTGATCGTGGCCATCGGCGACTATATCGACAAACACAACGACAAGCCCAAGCCATTCGTGTGGACAGCCAAAGCCAAGGACATCCTGGAGAAGGTCAAGCGCGCCCGCACCTTGCTGGATAATGGTTAATCTGCTCGCCGCAGACCACTAGCAGCCAGTGAGCCGGCGGCCCAAGACTGCGGCGTTAAGTGCAGATATCGGTAGCGTCCCGGCCAGCTATTCACCGGTGGCTTCGCGGATCTTGCCCACCGCGACGCCCGCTTTTCTCCCTTCGGTCGAATTCACCGCAGTTCGCTATGATTAAACTCGTGCCCAATCGCCAACACGCCGGCCCTAGTCCGGCCACACCAGACATACCCGAACCTTCCCTTGCCGAGCGCGCCCGTACGCTTGCCGCAATTGGACGTATTGGCAGTCTCTCGACGCACTCCCGTAGGTTCCCTGGTTTTCCTTTTGGCTCCATGATGCCCTTCGCCGCCGACGACCGCGGGCGTCCGGTTTTCTTCATCAGCAACATGGCGATGCACACGCAGAATCTTCACCAGGACCCTCGCGCCAGTCTCCTGATCACTCAGCCGGACATCTCCGGCGATCCACTGGGGGCTGCGCGCCTAACGCTCATCGGCACTGCCAGCGAAACGCCCAGTGCGGAGGTGCGCGACCTGTACCTGTCGCGGCACCAAAACGCGCGATTCTGGCAGGATTACACCGACTTCGCCTATTACAGGCTGGGAATCCAGGGCGTTTACTATATCGGCGGGTTCGGCGTGATGGGCTGGGTCTCTGCGGAGGACTACGCTGCGGCTGCCCCTGATCCGTTGGCCGAGGTTGCGCCTGGAATCATTGAGCACATGAATGCGGACCATGGGGATGCCCTGCGCCGAATAGCGCAGCACGATTCCGGCGAGATGCCCGATGAAGCGTCCATGACCGCCGTCGACCGCCTGGGCTTTCATCTCCGGCTGAGAACTGGCGCCCGAGTGCACGGAAGCCGCATCGCGTTTCCGCGGGAAGTGAGGGACATGAACACGGTGCGTGCCGTGCTCATTGAGATGACTCGGGCTTGTTCTTGACCGTGGAAGCCACGGCGGATGCCACATGCCGAATATCCAGATTTTTGGCATGAAGAACTCGCCGGCCACTCGCGCGGCGGAACGTTTCTTCAAAGAGCGGCGGGTTGCCATTCAGTTCGTCGATTTGACGAAGAAGCCCATGGCGCCAGGCGAGATCAAGAGGTTCGTCGATCGGTTCGGCCTGACCCAACTGGTCGACACTGAGGGATTCGCTTATGTCGCTAGCGGACTGAAGTACCTGAAGATGTCGGACGGGGAACTGCTGCAACGCATCGAGCGCGATCCCAAGCTACTACGCTTGCCGCTGGTTCGTGCTGCCAATCGGCTCAGCTTCGGGCATGATGAGGTCGGATGGAAAGCAATGCTGGAGTTGGGGCGCTAATCAGTCGGGTTCGACGGGCGGCTTGAAAGGCACGGAACACTCTGGCATATGATCTGATCCTTACGTTACGATCCGGCTCCATTTGCACGCGCTGATCGCCTGGCCGACGTGCCGTTGCGTATGCTCCGCGACATGTGTCAGCAGCCCGATCACGGTGGTTGGCAGTCTTTCGCGCCCAACCATGCGCGGGTCCGCGAGCGTGGCGGGAGCGATCGCACGCACCACTTCCTCCGCGCCCGACAAAGCCTTGTCCAAAATCGCCAGCAGTTCCTTGACATCCAACCCCAGCGATCTCTCTTCGTCCCGCAGTTCGGTCATTGACGGCTCCCATTCCGAGAAACAGTGCTGATTTGCTGAATGTGGTTCCTTCGTATTCATGCCTGCCGGTTATCAAACTTCACCTCTGGGAAGGCGTCATAAAGCCTTTCACAAAATCAGCAATCTCATCGGCAGCCGTGTCCAGTGCGAAGTGGCCGCCGTCGACAATGTGGACTTCGGCGTTCGGCACGTCCTTGCGGTAGCTCTCTGGCTCGCTCGGGTCAAACGATGATTCGTACTTGCCCCAGATCACGAGCAGTCGCGGTTGCTTTTCGCGCATCCAGGCCTGCCACTTCGCGTAGGAGCCCACGTTGGTTCGGTAGTCGTAGAAAAGATCGCTCTGGATCTCGGCCTGGCCGGGCCGATTCAGAAAATAAAACTCATCGGTCCAGAGGTCGGGATCGTGGCGCTCCACATCGGGATCGTTTCCGACGTGTCGCGCACGCGTGGCCTCGAGCGACAAGAGATTGGTGCGCAACGCGCTCTCATTGGCAGCGCGATCAGCCCAGAACGTGCGGCGTGTATTCCACTTTACTCCCAGGCCTTCGTTGTGCGCGACGGCGTCCTGCACGATCAGAGCCTCGACTCGCTCCGGATGTGCCAGTATCATGCGAAAGCCGACGGGGCCTCCGTAGTCCTGCATATATAAGGTGTAGCGCGAGATTTTCAGCGCCTCGGCAAAATGATCCATGATCCGGGCAAAGTGATCGAACGTATATGCGAACTTCTTCGGGTCCGGCCAGTCACTGTGTCCGAAGCCGGGATAATCCGGCGCGATCAGATGGTAGCGGTCCGATAGCCGCGCGAAAAGCGGTTCGAACATACGCGACGACGATGGAAGTCCGTGGAGCAGGAGAAGAGTCTCGGCATTCTTCGGACCAGCTTCCCGGTAGAAAATTGATAGGCCATCGATCTGAATGGTGCGAAATGCCACGAGATTCATCGGCAATTCCTTCCCTTGCACTTCGACTGGCGCCAAGCATGGCAACACGATCGTGTAAACGATGGGCGTCCCCGATGCTTATGCCGCTGAAACCGACTTCTTCTTCGTGTCGAGTGCCGGTAGAAGAAGTTTCAGAAGCGCTTCGTCCGAGAACGGGTTCTGACCTGAGATCAACTCGCGATCTTGAAGGGCGTAGCTCTTCCATGGAGCGAGCACACTTACGTCACCGCCCGCAGTACGCAAGGCGAAGTCGGGGTAGAAGAGAACCTTACCACCAATCTCAAGCGGCTCCCGCTGCTGCTCTTCCGCCGTCGAAAAGATAGTCATTTTATATCCGGAATAGATCCATCCCTGGGCCTTTGCATGCGCTCCAACGGCATCGCCCGCTGCCAGCGCTGCGACCACCTCCGTCGAATTCGGAAGCGCCGCGAGAAGTGAAATCGGGCCATGGCAGAGCACTGCCGTAGGCTTGGATGTTTGATGAAAGTGTCTCAGTACGGCGCCCGCGTCGGGATCATCAAGCAGGTCCATCATCGGGCCATGGCCGCCGGGGACGAAAACAGCGTCATACTGATCCAGTCCCGATGCGATGACATCCGAGATGCGGGTCGGACTTTTGAGCCCGGTCAGGCTGTCGCGGAATTTTAAATAGTCCTGGAGCCTAGCTTCGTCCCCGCCGAAGAAATCGGCGACAGCTGAATGGACATCCATTTGCGGCGTGTTGCCTTTGGGGTTGGCGAAAGTGATTTCGTAGCCCTCCTTCATTAGGGCGCGGACCGGAACCGTCAGTTCGTTGAGATAGTAGCCAGCGCCGGCATATACCTCGCCATCTTTCAAGGGCAAACCGTGACCGCTCGAGACCAGCACTAAGACTTTTCCTTTTGTTGTCATTTTATTCTCCTCTTTGAGATCGAATTCTGTTCTCCTGAATATGAGCTACCCCTCCCTCCAAAGCGTGCAAGGACGGGCCACCGCGGTTGATGTGAGTTATGCCCCCGGGAATCCGAACATCGACCACGATTGATTGGCTACCCAATGCGGGTATAGCTCCGTCATCTGATCGAAGAGCTCCTGGTCAGACGTCGCGGTTTTCTGCAACCGATCGAAGTCCTGCAGGTAACGCTTCGTGTCCTGGATCGTCGAGGGCGAGTCGGGCGCGCCAGGCTTCTTGTGACCGGTGGATATCGGCGACGGTGAGGAAATGCGCGACGGAGAGCCCCTCGCGCGGGTGCATCTCATAGCTCTTCTGTTCGATTTGTACCGCCTTCATTGATGGCTCTTTTCGAATCGGTGCTCATTACAAATACGGTGTCCCGAGTCCCGCCCCCATTCATAATAAATCGATCGATGCCAGCTAGTTCAGCAGCGATTCCCAGTTGGCTGGCACCCTTCCTGCTGGGCCAGGAACGGGCTGATTTCTTGGGTGCGAATGAGGCGGAAGCAACTCCGCACCCTCCATCATCCCCCGCGACTCGTAATCGTAGAACCAATCCTCACCCGGCTCGAAGCTGGCAATGATCGGATGCCCCGTTGCCGCGGCATGCCTGAGATGCATGCTGGCTCGGAGAACTGTCGCAGCAACCGATTTGCTCACACTGCGCACACCGGCGGAGATGAAACCACCAACCCCCAGATGAAGCCAGGCATTCGACACATCCATCGCCACTTGGCTTTGAAGCGGGATTGATTCCGCGTCGGCTGCAGCTTTCTGGATGTTCGCGAACGCCAAATCACGATCTTCATCGGAGGCGTCGATGACCTGATCGAACCTGGCGACGGCGTTACGCACGTGCTCTGCGTCGGTCAGCGGTTCTTTGCGCTGTTTGGGAAATGCAAAAACGCTAGCTGGCAGGTCACTCTCCGTCGTGAGCCGTCCGTGCTTCTCGTGAGGTTCCCAAGTCGCTTCAGGCATGTCCTAACCGTTCTCCCTCTGACGTTCCGCGAGTGCAATTGAATAGCCCTCTCTAAATCGCTCAAAATCAGTCTCAGAAGGCCGGTCGATAATCGTGTGTCTGCAGTTTGAGTCGATCGGCCGACGCAAACGCGAAGACGGCAGGCCTAGGACTCGACAGGTACAGTGTATTTCCGCATCTCATAGTCTCCCGGATGATGTCGCAGTTGCACACTCGGATTTCGGTGACATTTTTCGCTCTCCTTTCCTTAACTGAAGCTGACACATTAAGGACCTTTCCGGCAGCACAGCTGCACAAAAACAAGCCCGAGAATGGCGCTTCGCTGCATGCACAGAATTATCCCTCACTGTTTGCAGGCTGATTGGCCACGGAGCGAGAAAAGAATCTGCGTCCGCCCACCATTTGGACCAAAACTCGCAATTCAGCATTTTGATTCAGTATTTTGGGAGAAAACATACCACGACACGGCCGGTTTGCTTGTTAGAGGGAGCGAATCTGCTCTGGCGTCCATGTGCTCTATCCGGATCGCTCCCGGATCACGCAATACTCGTGCAGAGCGGCGTTAAGACCAGATATCGGTAGCGCCCGCGAACTGTTTCACGCAGCCTCTTCAGGACGCGTGTGCCCGTCACGCTCGAGTGGGCGGCCAGAATAGCACGCCGTTACCGGTGAACGGATGAGACAGATCTTCAACAGTGACGGGGCGGGACCGGCGAGGGCGTAGCGATGGCGGTGTATAGGCGGGGTCGCGTCTGGTGGTACAGGTTCAACTGGAACGGCGAACCGATCCGGGAGAGTACCAAGCAGACGAACAAGCGGGTGGCCGAGCAGATCGAAGCCGCGCATAAGACGTCTCTGGCAAAGGGCGAAGTGGGCATCAAGGAAAAGCCGCAAACCCCCACGCTTGCCGATTTCGCACCGAAGTTCACTGCGGCAATTGAGACCACGTGTGCGGAGAAGCCAGCTACCGTCTCGTTCTACAAGGAGAAACTTCGCCGGCTGATCGCGGATCGCCAACTCTCTGGCTTGCGCCTGGACATGATCGACGAGGCCGTGATCGATGGCTACAAACAGCGACGGACCCGGCAGATTTCCAGGTACATGCGCCCGCTTTCGGTGGCATCCGTCAACCGGGAACTGGCGACCTTGCGGCGTATGCTGCGGTTGGCTTTGCCTTCCTGATCTTGGAGACCGGCGTGCGGCCCGGCGAAGCCGCTAACTTGCAGTGGCAGGATGTTTAGCTACAGCCGGCCGTCCACGCGAAGTTCGGCTACATCGCAATCCGCCATGGGAAATCCAAGAACGCGAAGCGCAATCTCAGCTTGACTGCGCGCGCTGCGGAGATGCTGAAGGCCAGAAAAGCGGCGGCCCAATCAGTATGGGTTTTCCCCGGCGATTCGCCGGACGCGCGGATCCTCGGGACCTCGCTCGATCACCAGCACGACGCCGTGCCCGCCGCCCTGAAGTTGCCCGAGGACTTCGTGATACATTCGTTAAGGCACACGATGTTGACTCGCCTCGGGGAGGCCGGCGCGGACGCCTTTACGATCATGAGAATTGCGGGACACAGCAGCGTGACGGTGTCGCAGCGATACGTTCACCCGACGCCTGAGGGGATGGAGCGGGCCTTCGAGCGGCTGCAAGAACTCAACGCGGTGAAGTTCGGACAGGCTGAGTGCGAAGCCAGGGCGGAGGCGGCCGGGGCGCGCGTAGTGGGCACAAATTTGGGCACAGACAAGAAGGCGGCTCCGCACGAATCCGCGCAAGTCGTTGAATTTAAAAAGACGGGCCCTTAGCTCAGCGGTTAGAGCAGCGGACTCATAATCCGTTGGTCGTAGGTTCAAATCCTACAGGGCCCACCAAGCCCTTGCCGGGAAAGTATATCGTGCTGACAAGACGGGAC
The DNA here is from genome assembly GCA_963714205.1 of Terriglobia bacterium. GTDB lineage: Bacteria > Acidobacteriota > Terriglobia > Bryobacterales > Bryobacteraceae > CAVQNQ01. The sequence continues at coordinate 211,725 of CAVQNQ010000006.1, read as the reverse complement.
GCCCTGGCCGGGGCGCTAGGGGCGGCGGCCCTGGCGGACTATCGAGCCGCCTTTGGAAAGGCCTCCCAGCCGGCCACGCCGGTGAATTTCGAGATCCCCGCGAAAGCCTGCGACTGCCATACGCATATCTTCGGCGATCCGAAGAAGTTCCCCTTCTGGTCCGGCCGCAGCTACACGCCGGAGACCGCGCTCCCCCAAGAGATGGCCGCGCTCCATCGTGCGCTTCACATCGAGCGCGTCGTGATCGTGACGCCTAGCGTCTACGGGACGGACAATTCCGCCACATTATATGGGATGAAAGCGCGAGGCCCGAACGCCCGCGGCGTGGCTGTAATCGATGAAAGGACGCCCGCAAGCGATCTGGACGCCATGGATAGAGCCGGCATCCGCGGCATCCGGCTCAATCTGGGCGCCGGCCAGAACGATCCCGAAGCCGGCCGGCGCCAGTTTCAGGCGCTAAGGGGTCTCGTAAAGCGCCCCGGCTGGCACATCCAGATCTATGCCGGCCTAGCGGTCGTCGCGCGCATCAAGGACTTAGTCCTGGACTCGCCCGTCCCGGTAGTGATCGATCATTTCGGCGGTCTGCAGGCCGCGCCCGGGCTTGAGCAGCCCGGCTTTGGCGATCTTATCGACGTGGTCCGCTCGGGTAAGGCGTATGTCAAGATTTCCGGCGCCTATCGGGCATCCAGACGGGCGCCGGATTATTCGGATGTCGTGCCATTTGCCCAAGCGCTGATCGCCGCGAATGCCGATCGGGTCGTCTGGGGCACGGACTGGCCGCATCCCGACTCGGACATGTCCCGCCGCCCTCCGGCCGCTATCTCGCCGCTGCTTCCCATCGACGACGGGCGCCTGCTGAACCAGCTCGCGGTTTGGGCGCCCGATGCGGCTGTCCGCAGGAAGATCCTGGTCGATAACCCGGCCAGGCTCTACGGGTTTTAGGCCGGCCTGGGGCTTTGATGTACAGTGGTAAGGGTCCCCGAGGAGAACCTTATGCTGCAGTACTCCCGCAGAGATTTGAGCATGCTGGCATCCGCATTACTGCTGGCGTCAAAGGCCGGCGCCGCGGATCTGAAGAGGCTGCCCACGGCGGTGATCAACCGCGACGACTTTCCGCCAAACCGGGCGGGAGGGCGGAATTATTTCAACGGCCTGACGCATGAGAATATTCCATGCGAGATTCATGAAACGGTACTGCCCCCCGGAGGGGCGCCGCACCCGCCGCACACGCACGTGCACGAGGAGCTAGCCATCGTATTCGAAGGCGAACTCGAAGTATTCGTGGAAGGGCATGGGACCAAGGTCCTGAACCCGGGCGGGTTTGTCTACGTGAATTCGAACGAACTGCATGGCTGGAAGAATCCCGGGAAGACGCAGTCCCGGTATTTGGTGATTGCCATCGGGAACGACTAAGCGAGGCCCACATGTCGGTTTCCAGCTTTTCGCGCCGGGACTTCGCCAAAGCCGCTGGCATCATCGCCGGAAGTTCGCCGCTCGGCCTGCTGGCCGGCTGCAAGCACTCCGCCATGTCCCACCAGGAGGAGGCCGCCTCGCAGGCCGGCGTTCCCGCGGATTACACCCTCCTGATCGCCGTGAAGCCCGTCGAACTAGCGCCCAATCGCATCGTCTCGACGACTGTCTATAACGGTCAATTCCCCGGTCCTCTGCTGCGCTTTAAGGAGGGCCAACCCGTCACCGTCGATATTCAGAACCAGACCGATACTCCCGAACAACTGCATTGGCATGGCCAATTTCTGCCTACGGATGTCGATGGCGCGGCGGAAGAAGGTACGCCCTTCATCCCCCCGCATGGCAGCCGGCGCATCCGCTTCGTACCCCGCCCTTCGGGCTTGCGCTTCTATCACACCCACGTTCGCGCGGGCGCGAATCTCAGCGCCGGACAGTACACCGGCCAGGTGGGCCCAGTGTATATCGAACCGAAGAATAACCCCGGCAATTACGATCGCGAAGTCTTCCTCACCCTGAAGGAATTCGAACCCACGCTCAGCCGCGGCGGCGACATGGCCATGGACTTCCTGTCGCCCGCAACCACCGTAAAGGAGCTGAAGGACGCTGGCGAGAACGCCATGCGAGCCTCGCTCGCCCAGGGCGCGCCGCATGGCTTCGAGGTCGGGTATGGTTCGTTTACCGTCAACGGCCGGATGCTGGGGAGCGGCGAGCCGGTCCGCGTGAAGCAGGGGGAACGCGTGCTGTTCCACATCCTGAACGGGAGCGCGACCGAGATTCGCAGCCTGGCGCTGCCGGGCCATACCTTCACCGTAGTGGCGATGGATGGCAACCCGATTCCCAAGCCGGTGTCCGTGCCGGGGCTTTGGTTGGGTACGGCGGAGCGGATCTCCGCCATTGTCGAGATGAACCACCCCGGAATCTGGATCTTGGGCGATACGGCCGACGACGACCGGCAGCACGGCATGGGTATCGTGGTCGAATATGCCGGCGAGAAGGGCAAGCCGCGATGGATCAAGCCCCCACCGTTCCCATGGAATTACGCCCGGTTCGGGAATCCGGAAGCGGCGGTTCCCAAGCCCGATCAGATCTTCGACATGACCTTCGCCAAGCAAAACGCCGCCGATGGTGGATTCAACCGGTGGACGATCAACGGTGTCGCCTTTTCGGAAGACCGTATGCAGCCCATGTTTCGCCTCAACGCGGGAAAACGGTACCGGCTGCACGTGCGCAACGCCAGCGATGACATCCACCCCATTCACCTGCATCGCCACAGCTTCGAGCTGACGCGCGTGGCCGGGCAGGCGACTTCCGGCGTCATTAAAGATGTTGTCATGCTCGGCGGCTACCAGGAGATGGAAGTCGATTTTACAGCGGACAATCCCGGCCTTACGCTGTTTCACTGCCATCAACAGGTACACATGGACTTCGGCTTCATGGCCCTGTTCGAGTACGCCTGAACCTGTGTCGAACGAGCGGTAGTATGGTGAGGTGAATATCCGATTTGCCTTACCCCTCCTGATGAGCCTCATGGTGGCGCCGGCCGCATTCGGCGAGATCCGTTATGTCGCAGCTAAAAAGCTGTGGCACCTCGCGGCGGGCCCGGTCTCCTACGTGATCGGCGTCAACGAGAAGAATGAGCTGCAGCCGATCTATTGGGGAAAGCGCCTGTGGCGGGATGACGACCTCGCGGCGGCGCGCACCAACCCCGAGTGGGCCTCCTTCGATAACAGCGGCAATACGACTCCGCAGGAGTACCCCGGCTGGGGCGGCGGCCGGTACATCGAGCCGTGTCTCAAGGTCACGCTGCCGGATGGCGTGCGCGATCTCGTGCTCAAGTATGTGTCGCACGCCATCGATGGCGATACGCTGCGCATCGAGCTTAAGGACATATCTTACGACCTGGGCGTAACCCTGACTTACCAAGTCTTCCCGGAGACGGGCATCATCCGCAAACACGCCGTCATACGGAACCGGACCAAGGCCGCGCTGACGCTCGAAAGCGCTCAATCGGGATCGTGGAATCTGCCCGTTGGCGAGGGGTATCGCCTGACCTACCTTTCCGGCCGCTGGGCCGGCGAGTGGCAGATCAATCGGGAACCGATCCACCCGGGCATGAAGGTAATCGAAAGCCGCCGCGGCAACACCGGCCACCAGGCCAACCCCTGGTTCGCTATCGACGATGGCAACGCCGCGGAGGAGCAGGGCCGCGTCTGGTTCGGAGCGCTCGGCTGGAGCGGCAGTTGGCGGCTTTCCATCGAGCAGACCTCTCACCAGCAAGTCCGCGTTACCGGCGGGTTCAATCCCTTCGATTTCGGCTACCGGCTGGAGCCGGGCGAATCCCTGGAGTCGCCGCCTTTCTACGCGGGCTTCACGGAAGGCGGCATCGGCGAAGCGTCGCGCATCCTGCATCGCTTCGAGCGGCTGAACATAATGCCGGGCGGTGCTTCGGCGCGCCTGCGCCCGGTGCTGTACAACTCGTGGGAAGCCACCGAGTTCGCCGTCGATGAGCCGGGACAGAAGGCCCTCGCCGCCAAGGCCGCGAAACTCGGCGTGGAGCGCTTCGTCATGGACGATGGCTGGTTCGGAGCGCGCAACAACGACCACGCCGGCCTGGGCGATTGGACCGTGAATCCCCAGAAATTCCCGAACGGGCTGACCCCGCTGATCGACTACGTCAACGGCCTCGGGATGGATTTCGGGCTGTGGGTGGAACCCGAGATGGTGAATCCGGATAGCAACCTCTACCGGCAGCACCCGGATTGGGCCATGCACTTCCCCGACCGCCCGCGCACGGAGCAGCGCAACCAGCTTGTGCTGAACATGGCCCGCGACGACGTGAAGAACTACATCTTCGGGGTGCTTGATCGCCTGCTGGCGGAGAACCCCAAAATCGCGTTTCTCAAATGGGACATGAACCGGAACTTCTCCGAGCCGGGTTGGCCCGAGGCGCCGGTGGAGCAGCAGAAGGAGATCTGGGTCGCTTACACGCGCAATGTCTATGACATCATCGACCGGTTGCGCGCCAAGCACCCGAAGCTCGAAATCGAAGCCTGCTCGGGCGGCGGCGGGCGCGTGGACCTGGGAATCCTCAGCCGGGTTGAAGAGGTATGGACTTCCGATAACACCGACGCCTTCGACCGCCTGCGAATCCAGGAAGGGTTCAGCTACGCCCACACGCCGAAGGCCATGATGGCCTGGGTGACCGACGTGCCCAATTTCAATGGCCGCTCCACGCCGCTGCAATACCGCTTCCTGGTCGCCATGATGGGGTCGCTGGGAATTGGCGGAAATCTGAACAAGTGGTCCGATGACGACATGGCCCTGGCCGCGCGCATGGTGGAGCTTTACAAATCCGTCCGATCGACCGTTCAGGAAGGCAAGCTCTACCGGCTCTTTTCGCCGCGCACCGGCGGATTTACGGCCAACCAGTACGCTTCCGAAGACGGGCACCAGGCCGTTCTGTTCGCCTTCCGCAGCGCGCAGGATTTCAGCTACCCGCCCCCGGCAGTCAGGCTCTTCGGTCTCGATGAGAAGGCCGTGTACCGCGTGAAGACTATCGACGACAAACTCACTGGCGGCTTGGCAACCGTGAGCGGCGCCTACCTCATGAATCGGGGCGTCGATCTGCGCCTGGGTGGGGATTTCGACAGCACAGCCGTGATCTTCGAACGCGTTCCGTAAGCGGGGCGGCAACTTTCGCCCATGCCGTGGGTTAAAACAGCTATATAGGCCCGATAATCGCGGACCGGCTGTTTTATGCCCAGCGCACCACATCGCCACCTCGCGGCTGCTTGCGTTTTGATTTCATGCTGTTTCGCATCGCCGGCGCCGGGCGCGGATCTGTTCGAAACCCCCGGCCCACTGGCTCCCCGGAACCGGATCGACGAACTCGTCTTCGCCCGCTGGAAAGAGCTGGGCATCCAACCGGCAAATCTCTGCTCCGATAGCGTCTTCCTCCGCCGGGTCTGGCTCGATGTCACCGGCACCTTGCCTACTGCCAAGCAGTCCGTGGAGTTTCTCAGCAGCAACGATCCGAACAAGCGGGCCGTGCTCATCGACCAGTTGCTGGAGCGCGAGGAGTTCGCCGACTACGGGGCCCTGAAGTGGAGCGATCTGCTGCGCGTCAAGGCCGAGTTTCCCATCGATTTGTGGCCGAATGCCGCCCAGGCCTATTACCACTGGATTCGCGGCTCGCTGCGCCAGAACCTGCCCTACGACCGCTTCGCGCGCGAGATGCTCACCGCCAGCGGCAGCAATTTCCGCGATCCGCCGGTAAACTTTTACCGCGCCATGCAGAACCACGAGCCGGCGGGAATTGCCCAATCCGTGGCCCTGACGTTCATGGGAGCGCGCGCCGAAAAATGGCCCCCGGAACGGCTGGCCCAAATGGCCGCGTTTTTCTCCCGCGTGGGGTATAAGCATACCGGCGAATGGAAAGAGGAGATCGTTTTCTTCGATCCCGCCAAACCGGTCGAAGCCCGTCCCCTCATCTTCCCGGATGGAACCGAGGCCCGGCTATCGCCCGACCAGGACCCACGCGAGGCCTTCGCCGATTGGCTGATGGCTCCGCGCAACCCCTGGTTTGCGCGCAACATCGCGAATCGCATCTGGTACTGGCTGTTGGGGCGCGGCATCATCCAGGAGCCGGACGATATCCGCGACGATAATCCGCCGGAAAACCCCGCGCTGCTGGCATGGCTCGAAAGCGAGCTCGCGAGTTCGCGCTATGATCTGAAGCACGTCTACCGCTTGATCCTGAACTCCAGCACCTACCAGCTTTCTTCCATTCCCCGGGCCGAACCCACGGCCGCGGCGGCCCACTTCGCGGCTTATCCGTTGCGGCGCCTGGATGCCGAGGTGCTCATCGACGCGCTCTGCCAGATCACGGGCACCAGCGAGACTTACACCAGCGCCATCCCCGAGCCTTACACCTTCATGCCGGATTTCGAGCGCGCCATCGCTCTTCCGGACGGCAGCATCGGCAGCTCGTTCCTGGAGATGTTCGGCCGTCCTCCGCGCGATACCGGCCTCGAATCGGAGCGCAACAACCGGGTCACGGATGCTCAGCGGCTCTACATGCTCAACTCGAGCCAGGTCCAGCGTAAGATCCAGCAGGGACCCAAGCTGGTGGCCCTCATGCGGGAGACGCGCAATCCGCGGGATCTCGTATCGCAAGTCTACCTGACGATTCTCTCCCGCTATCCCACCGATGACGAGCTGAAGCTCGTGGCGGCGCACGCGCAATCCGGCACCGCCAAAGGCCAGGCCGCCATCGTGGATCTGATCTGGGCACTCATGAACAGCGCCGAGTTTCTGTACCGGCATTGAGAGGACAAACGAGATGAACTCCCATCTCCGCTGGCTGCCGATCTCCCGACGGGAAGCCTTGCGCGAGGGCTTTTTCGGCGCGGCGGGCCTGCTGTGGGGCAGCCGCCTGGCCGGCGCGGTTCCAACGGCTCCGGCCGCCAAGGCGAAGTCCGTTATACAGATCTGGATGTGGGGAGGGCCCGCGCATCTCGACACCTTCGACCCCAAGCCGGAAGCCGGCGAGAATTACTGCGGCCCGCTGGCGAGGCCCATCGAAACCAACGTGGCCGGCATACGCATCTGTGAGCTGCTTCCGCTGCTGGCTAAGCAGGCGGACAAGTACTCGCTCATCCGCGGCATGACGCACGGCGTCTTTGCGCATGAGACGGCATCCTACACGGTGCAGACGGGCCGCATCGCGGGCGGACACGAAGTCTACCCCAGCGTGGGCGCGGTGGTGTCGCTTTTCAAAGGCTACAACGCGGGATACAAGGGATTGATTCCGCCGTATATCGTGCTGACGCAGCCGCAGGGCCGTTTCTCCGAAGCGGGTTTCCTGGGTTCGCGGTACCAGCCCTTCGCCACCGGCGGCGATCCGGGGCAGGCGCGCTTCGTGGTGGAAGGCGTGGTAGCGCAGGGAATTGCGGATCAGCGCCAGCGCGAACGGCGCGAGTTCCTGCATCAAATCGACACCCTGGGGCGCGCCATGAAAGGCGATCCCCAGTTGGCGGCGCTCGGTGGCGCCGAGGAGCAGGCGTACGAGCTGATCCTCGGAGATGCCGGGAAGGTCTTCGACCTGTCGCAGGAAAAGGACCCTCTGCGCGACCGCTACGGGCGGAACACGTTCGGTCAGTCCTGCCTGGTGGCCCGGCGCCTCGTGGAGCGCGGCGTACCCTACGTCACCATCAACTACCAGGGAGGCTGGGACACCCACAAGCAGAATTTCCAGGTGATGCGCCAGCGCTTGCCGCAGATGGACCAGGGGCTGGCGGCTCTGCTCCAGGACCTCTCCGAGCGCGGGCTGCTGGCAACGACGGTAGTCTGGTGGAACGGCGAATTCGGCCGGACCCCCAAGGTGGATTGGGAGGCGCCCTGGAACGGCGGGCGCAACCATTGGGGTGACGTATTCTCAGCGCTCCTGGCCGGCGGCGGTTTCAAGGGCGGTCACGTCGTGGGATCGTCGGATGCGAAGGGCGAGCAGGTGCAGGACCGGCCCGTGTATCCCGCCGACCTCATCGGCAGCATCTATGAGCTGCTGGGCATCGACCCCGATGGCACCCTGCCCAATCCCACGGGCCTCACCGCGCGCGTAACCCCCACGGCCGCGGAAGGGCTGCCGATAGCGGGACGGCTGAAGGAGATCATGTGAAGCCGCGAGCCCTGGCGGTTGCAGCGATGGCCGCGCTCTTCGCTCCGGCCCCGTCCGCTCAGCAGCAGCAGGTGCCGCACCTGGCCTATGTCTATCCCGCGGGCGGGCGGCAGGGCGCTACTGTCGATGTCCGCGTGGGCGGGCAATTCTTGAACGGCGCAAGCTGGGCGTACATTTCCGGTCACGGAGTGGAAGTGAGCCTCGCGCGATACGTCAAGCCGCTGACCGGAGCGGAGGCGCAAAAACTGCGCGACGAGATGCAGCAGTTGAATGAAAAGCGCGCCGCCTCGCTCCGGCCGCCCTCCGGCGATGCGCCCAAACCGGTTTTTACCGACGCCGATCAAAAGAGGATGGCCGAGATTCGCGACCAGCTCGACGAGGTCCAGCGCAGGAATTCCATTCCCGGAATTGCCGAGATCGCGATTCTCAGGCTGACCATCGCGCCGAATGCCGCGCCCGGCCCGCGGGAGTTGCGGCTCGAAACGGCTGCCGGCCTCACGAATCCCGTCACTTTCTGCGTCGGGGAGCTGCCGGAATACAGCCGCAAGCCGGCCCGCGTCGCGCCCGCGTACAACGTGGTCAACGGCGGGACTCCCGTGATCCGGGCCGTGCCCAGCCAGCCGGAGCCGCCCATCGAGATCGCGCTTCCCGCCACCTTGAACGGCCAAATGATGCCCGGGACCTCCGACCGGTATCGCTTCCAGGCGAAGAAGGGGCAGCAACTGGCCATCGCGGCGGCCGCCCGGGAGCTGATCCCCTATATCTCCGACGCGGTCCCCGGCTGGTTTCAAGCCGTGCTGACGCTGCGCGATAGCGAAGGCAAGGAGCTCGCCTCCGCCGATCACTTCTTCTTCCACCCGGACCCGCTCCTGAATTACCAGATCCCCGCCGACGGCGAGTACCTGGTGGAAATTCACGATTCGATCTACCGCGGCCGGGAAGACTTCATCTACCGCATCACCATCGGCGAGCTGCCCGTCATTACCAGCATCTTCCCCTTGGGCGGCAAGGCCGGCGCGAAAACCGCTATCGAGACGCTGGGCTGGAATCTGCCCGCGGCGCGGACCGTGGAGCGTCTCAAAGGTAAGGAGCAGGGCGTCTATCCGGTATCGCTGCGCAAGGATGGTTTGACCTCCAATGCTATGCCGTTCGCCGTGGATGACCTGCCCGAGACGATGGCTAAGCCTGGAATCGACCGGCGGGAGCGTGCTCAGCGGGTGAAGCTCCCGGTCATCGTGAACGGGCGCATTGCGCACGCGGGCGATACGGCCGTCTTCCGGATCTCGGGCCGCGCGGGCGAGGAGATTGTGGCTGAGGTGAAGGCGCGCCGGCTCGGCTCGCCGCTCGATTCCACGCTCCGCCTGATAGACGCCTCCGGCAAAGAACTGGCCTTCAACGACGACTTCGAGGACAAGGGCGCGGGCCTGCTCACGCACCAGGCGGATTCGCGCATCTTCTTCAAGCTCCCCGCCAAGGGAACCTACTACCTGCAATTGGCGGATGCGCAACGCAAGGGCGGACCGGAGTATGGCTACCGGCTGCGCATCAGCCATCCGCGGCCGGATTTCGAATTGCGCGTGGTGCCCGCGAGCCTCAATCTGCGGGCCGGTTCGACCGCGCCCATAACGGTCTACGCGTTACGCCAGGACGGCTTCACCGGCGATATCGCGCTGGGGCTGAAGGATGCGCCCGCCGGCTTCGCCCTAAGCGGCGCAGCGATTCCCTCCGGGCAGGACAAAGTGCGACTCACCGTGACCGCGCCGCGTGCTGCCGTGACCCGGCCGGTTGCCATTCAATTGACCGGGCAGGCCAGGATCGACGGCCACGAGGTGCATCGGACCGCCGTTCCGGCCGAGGACATGGAGCAGGCCTTCGCGTACCATCACCTGGTGGCCGAGAGCGCCTGGATGGTGCGGGTCTTGGGTTCGGGCGCCGGGGTCCCCTGGCGGCCCGTCGCCGCGCCCGTCAAGCTTCCGTCCGGCGGCGCGGCGTCCGTGCAGCTCTTTGTTCCTCCGCGGCTCCTGTCCGGTGTGAAAATGGCGTTGGACGATCCGCCCGAGGGGATATCGATTCAGAGTGTAACGCTGGCCGGCGACGGCGTCTCCGTGCTCTTACGCGCCCAGGCGGATAAAGCCAAACCGGGATTGAAAGGGAATCTCATCCTGCAGGCCTTTCGCGAGACGGCCGCCCCGGCCGCGGGCTCCCAGGCTCGCCGGCGCCAGCAGCCGCTGGGCACGTTGCCGGCGATCCCGTTCGAAGTGCTGGAGCCGGCGGCGCCACGCAAATAGCCCAAAGCCGCGGATTGGGCGTCCAATTGCACATGTTTTAGCAATGCAAACCCGCATCGCCATTCTGGCGGTTGTCGCCGTGCTACCCGCCGCGGCCCAGTTGTGCAGGCCGCAGAATGTCCAGGGCGCGTACGGCTTCCAGCTTTCGGGCGCCACAACCATTTCAGGCGATTCGAAACCGGTGGCCGGCATGGGCCGCCTCGAATTCGATGGCCAGGGCGCGGTGAGCGGCACGTCATCGGTGAATTTTGCCGGGTACTTTCTAGGCAACCCCGTCACCGGCAGCTATGACGCGCACGCCGATTGCACCATCGACTGGAGCCTGCAGGACGATTCGGGCGGGTTCCAGCATTTCGCCGGAACCTTGACGCCCGATCTTCAGCGTGCCACCTTTCGCCAGACCGATCCGGGCGGCGCGCGAAACGGCACCTTGGCCAAGGTGGCGCCCGTATGCTCGAACGCCGCGCTTCAGGGCCGCTACAGTTTCTCGATTTCCGGCAATGCCATCCCGATGGAACCCGGCCAGACCGCGCACCGGATTTCGCTCGATGGCGCTGTAACCGCCGATTCCGCCGGTAATCTGGCGCTGGTTACCCGCGGCGACTCCACGCCCGTGGGACATGCGTCGGTGGATTCGGATTGCATGGTGGAGATGGATCTGACCCCGCCCCAGGGTGCCGCGATGAAATTCCGCGGCGTCCTGGTAAGCGGCGGAAAGGAGATCCTGGCCATCGAGACCGACCCTGGTACCGCCGTGAAGGCGCGCTTCAGCTCCCGCTGACTATTCTGTCTCAGCGCCAGTCGTCGATCACGTAGGCATCCCCCCGGTTGAATCCCCCGGCATTGGGACGCTGCATGGCGACTCCCTGCACGGTGGCGCGATACCCGTGCGCGCGCATGCGCCGGTAGGCATCTTCGCGGGCCAGGCTCATGCCGGCTTCCAGCGTCACCCCGCGCGAGAGCGCCAACGCGTCGCAGGCTTCCAGCAATTTGTCGAAATGATCGCCCGCACCCGCGCCCCCTCGGGCCGAGCCGAACTTGATGTAACACGTCTTCACGCCGCCCTCGGATCCAGGTCCGTTCATGCACACCGCGAAACCATCGAGCGTGCCGCGCGTGTAGGTCAGCACGATCTCCCCGACGCGCTGCGCCAGCGTGGCGCGGATTTCGCTCGAGAGATCCAGTCCCTTATCGATTCGATCGGTGAGTTTCCGGCAAGCCTCGATGGCCTGTTCGCGCCGGCTCCTGGGAAAGGCCGATAACAAAACCGGCTCTTGCGCATGGCTAGCCTGTGGCGTGCACGTCATGAGCGCGGTGAGATAGCGCGGCCAGTAGCCGAACTTCTGGTACAAGCCCACGTGCTTGGCGCTCTGCGGGAACGTAAAAAGGCCGCTGTGCCGCAGGCCCCACCGGTCGAATATCTTCATGGTGGCTTCGAGCAGCCGCACCGCCACGCCGCGGTCCCAGTATTCCGGCAGCACGGTCAGCGGTCCGAAGAAGCCGAAAGAACCCCAGCGGGTGGCTACGTTCGATCCAATCAGGCGGCCGTCTGCGCGCGCCGCGAGCACCTTGACGTGGGCCGAGCGCCAGCGCGGCGTCATGAAATCGCGGTCGCCCATGAAGTCGAGCGGATTGGGTAATCCTATGAACGTTCCGAACGCCAGCCGAACGATGCGGTCCGCCTCTTCGAGTTCGCCCTCTTGAAGCGGGCCCACTTGGATGGCCCGGTTTGCCGCCATGGTTTCGCGCCTCCGGCGCTAGCCCCAGTGTAGCCGATCGAGCCCGGCTCACTGCTCGTCCGCGTCGTCGTCCGGATCGGTCGGTCTCCGTTTGTCGTGCAGAAAGAAACCGGCCGGCTTGGGGGCTTTGATATTCGAGTAAGTCCGCGGCGTCCGGGTGAGGTCGTAAAAGCCGGTGAGGTCGTTGGAGGCCCGCGCATCCGCGAAGTTGAGAGCCCCTTCCGCGATGTTGAAGTTGTGCTCCATGAAGCGGAGGACGCTGCCAAAATCGTGACGCGAGTTGTTGATATAGCCCGCCGGAGTATACGCCGAGATGAAGATCAGCGGCACGCGAAAGCCGTTCTCGTAATCGCCCTGCGGCTGAGCCAGGAACGTGGGCCGCTCATGGTCGTACCAGCCTCCCCAATCGTCCCAGGTAATCAAAATGGCGGTGTTTTTCCAGTAACCGGCATTATCGTCGCAGCCGGTGCTGTTGCCGATGGCATTCACGATCGCGGATACCCAGGAAGGTCCCCCTCCGTCGTTGGACTGGGCGTGATCCGAATTCTCGCCCGAGGGGATCACCCAACTGATCGAGCGCAGGTTGCAACCGGCGATGTCCTTCAAGACATCCGCGGGCGCCAGGTCGACATTGCTCGACCATTCCGTTCCGGCGCACTTGCCGCCGGGGCCCGTGGATTGGCAGATATGCGAAATGGCATTGGGGGCCGTCCAGATCGATCCCGCGCTGGGCGCGTAGTATCTCCAGGTGATGGATGCGGTCAGCAGGTCGGCCATCGTGGAGTGCTCGAAGCATGGGTAGATCTTCTGGTTCTCGCCGGTGGGATCGATGAGCTGAACGGTGGTCCCCGCCGGAGCCGCGCAGCCCGCGGTGGTGCTGGTTCCCGACATGTTCTCCGAGGCAAAGATGCCGGATGCGTCGTCGAACGCGCTGGGCGCCGAGGTCCCCCCGAAAATGTACTGGTGGGCCGGGAAACTGGGACCCTGGTTCGTCTGGAACATGTAGTTGGCCCAGCCGTATTGCGTGGCCATCTCGAGGTAGGGCGTAACCATCCCGATGGTGTTATCCACATAGCGGAACTGAGGCTGGGCGGGGCACTTGCCGGTACATTTGACGCCGGCCGAGCCATCCATCTTACAGGCGCTGGTCACTTTGTCCACATCGCACTGCGCGACAAACGCCGAGTGGGCATGGCTCAAGTCGTACTTATTAGCCAGCTTCACGCGCGCGGGCTGCGTCACGCCGGTGGGCGAGGTCTTGTCGAGCCAGTTCGCGGTTTGAATGTCGTACTGCGATGCGGTCGGGTTCGTGCTGCACGAATTAGCCGAGCCGAAAGGGGGCGAGCAGAGACCCTGGAAAAGATTGTCCGGCGTGCGATTTTCCTGAAAGATCACGACCACATGCTGAAAGCTGGAGATCTGGGCGCAGGCGCCCCAGGCGCCCAGGCAAACCAGGAAAACGTTGCGCGAAAAAGCCATTTCGTATTCTCCAGTGCGTCGGCAAGCCGGTACCACGGCGCACACAACAACTAACCCAGCCAAGGTCACATAGTTGCGGAGTTGGCCCCCCTGGCGCGTGGCTTTGTGCGGTGAAAAGTGGTATAGAAAGAAGGCATCGCCTCGGGAGGCGCATCATGCAAAGAAGGAATTTCTTGGCACTCAGCGGCGGGGCCTGGCTCGGTTCAGCGGACCAGGCTGGCGCCGCGCCCCTGCCGTTTCAGGACGAAAAGAGCAAATTGAAAATCACGGGCGTGCGGCTGGTGCGGCTGCGGCCCAGACGGCCGGTTCCCGCTTACAAGCCGGCGCCGGGTTCCTGGTCCACCCAGGGTGCGGAGGTGGCTAACCCCATGTCGATCTACCCGGAGTATAAGGCGACGCGCTCGCTGTTTTCGCCCGACCCCGGCGGGCTGGGAGAATTCACCGTGGAGATCTCGACCGACAAGGGCGTCAAGGGCTACGGCAGCGGCGGGATCGGCGGAGGCGAAGTGGTCACCGGCCATTTCACCAAGCTGCTGATCGGCGAAGACCCCTTCAACATCGAGCGCATCTGGGACATCCTGTTCCGCTCCAGCCTGTCCTACGGCCAGGCGGGAGTGGTGGCCCACGCCATCAGCGGCGTGGACCTGGCCCTCTGGGATTTGATCGGTATCGCGCTGGGAATGCCGGTCTATAAGCTGCTGGGCGGCGAAACCAAGGCCCGTATTCCCACCTACTGCACCGGCAACGATATCGAACAGCACTTGAAGTTCGGGTACAAGGGATTCAAGCTGGCCGTGCCCTACGGGCCGGCCGACGGCCGCGACGGGTTGAAGAAGAACACCGAGTTGGTGCAGAAGACCCGCGAAATGGTGGGGCCGGATGCCAATATCATGCTCGACTGCTGGATGGCTTTGAACGAGACCTACACCCTGGAGTTCGCCGAGATGGTGGCGCCCTATCGCGTCTATTGGATGGAAGAATGTCTGCCGCCCTACGATTTCGCGGGCTTCCAGAGACTGCGAGCGGCCATCCAGTCCACGCGCATCGTGGGCGGCGAACACGTCTATTTCCGCTATGGATTCCGGCAGGCGGTGGAGCACAATGCCTTCGCCATCTGGCAGCCGGACATCCACTGGTGCGGAGGCCTGACGGAGCTGCGGCGCATTGCGGCGCTGGCCGCGGCCTACGACATTCCCGTGATCCCGCACGGCGGGGGCGTCGAGGACTGCGTGCATTTCACGATGGCCACGGTGAACGCTCCCTGGTCCGAGATGTTCATGCCGGCGCCCGGCGGGCCGGACGAAGTGTACCGGCGCTTTGAGGAAGACAATCGGATCACGCGCGGCCCCGAGGGCATTTACATGCGGCCCTCCGAACGGCCCGGATTCGGTTGGGACCGCGAGGTGGTGAGCTGAGCTTGTCCCGGACGCTGCCTGCCCGAGGCGTGCGAGACTAAAGGTTTCGAGGATCGCACGGCATGTACTTCGCCATCGGCTCTCCCACCGCCGCCCTTTCCACCTCCGATCTGCGCGCGGCGATCTCGAGTGCCTTTGCCGCGCTCGGCCAGCGCCGCCATGTCTTGGCCGTCCCGCCGGATTTCACGCGCTTTCACTCGCGCGCCGGCGAGATCACGCGGTTGATCGCGGAACATTACGGGTCCCGGCTCGGCGCCATCCTCCCCGCCTTGGGAACTCACTCCCCCATGACCGAAGACCAGATCGCCGCCATGTTCGGCGATCTCCCGCGCGGCCTGTTCCGCATTCACGATTGGCGCCGGGACCTGGTCACCCTCGGCGAAGTCCCCGCCGCGTTCATCGCCGCGCAGTCTGAAGGCCAGTTGAATTATTCCTGGCCCGCGCAAGTCAACCGCCTGCTCGTCGAGGGCGGTTTCGATCTCATCTGTTCCATAGGTCAGGTCGTGCCGCACGAAGTCATCGGCATGGCCAATTACAACAAGAACATTTTCGTGGGCACTGGCGGCGCCGCGGGCATAGACCGCAGCCATTTCCTGGGAGCGGTGTACGGCATGGAGCGCATGATGGGCTGCGCCGATACCCCCGTCCGCCGCGTGCTCAACTACGCCTCCGAGCATTTCGCGCGCCACTTGCCCATCGTCTACATCTTGACCGTGATCGCCCGCGACGATGCCGGTGGCCTCGCCACCCGCGGCCTGTTCGTGGGCGATGACGCCGAGTGCTTCGAGCGCGCCGCCGCCCTGAGCCGCACGGTGAATTTCGCGCTGCTATCGCGCCCCATCCGCAAAGCCGTCGTGTACCTCGACCCCTCCGAATTCAAGAGCACCTGGCTCGGCAACAAAGCCATCTACCGCACGCGCATGGCGCTGGCTGATGGCGCCGAGCTGATTGTGCTCGCCCCCGGCGTGAAGGAGTTCGGCGAAGATCCCGCCATCGACCGGCTCATCCGCAAGTACGGCTACATCGGCACGGGCTGCGTGCTGAAAGCCGTCCGCGAAAACGCCGACCTGGCGGACAGCCTGGGATCGGCCGCGCACCTGATCCATGGATCTTCCGAGGGCCGCTTCACCATTACTTATTGTCCCGGCCATCTCACGCGCGCGGAGATTGAGGGCGTTGGATTCCGCTATGGCGATCTTGGGGAGATGATGGCGCGCTACAATCCTGCCCGCCTGGCCGATGGATTCAACACGATTGGCGGCGAAGAGATCTTCTTCGTCTCCCATCCGGCTCTCGGTCTGTGGGCTTGCGACCGGCGGTCCGCCTGATCGCGCCCTACCGCACGAATTCCACTTCCACGCGCCGCGGGATCAGCCCGGCTTCGTACCCCAGGTCCAGCAGCTTCTGCGCGGCCCGCGGCACCACCTCGCCGCCATCCATCGTGTAGTGGTTAACGTACATCCCCACGAACTTCTCGGCCTGCCGCGTATCCATGTTGCGGGCGAATTGCAGCGCGTATTCCAAAGCCTCGGCGTGATTGTCCAGCGCGTATTGGATGCTCTCGCGCAGAAGCCGGCAGCACTCGCTCTGGATCTCCCTCTCCAGCGATCGCAGCAGCGCGTTGGCGCCCAGCGGCAGCGGCGCCTCGTAGGTCGATTTGAACCATCGCCCCAAATCCACCACCTTGTGGAATCCCTCGCGGTCGAAGGTGAGCTGCGCTTCGTGAATGACTAGGCCCGCATCCACCGATTTCTCGCGCACCGCATCGGGTATCTTATCGAACGGCGTGATTACGGCTTCGAAATCCGGTTGAAACAGTTTCAGCGCCAGGTAGGCCGTGGTCATCTTTCCCGGCACGGCGATGCGCTTACCCTTGAGTTCTTCCGCTTCCATCGGGCGAGGCGCGAGGACCAGCGGTCCGTACCCATCCCCGATACTCGATCCCGAAGACATCAGCACATATTTATCGGCTATGTACGGATAGGCGTGATAGGAGATCGCGGTCAGCTCGTAACTTCCTTCCACAGCCTTGCGGTTCAGCGTCTCGATGTCTTCGAGAACATGGCGGAACGCCACTTTGGACGACCGGACCTTCTTGGTCGCCAGACCATAGAACATGAAAGCGTCGTCGGAATCCGGGCTGTGGGCGCTAACGATCTCCCTGGCTGCTGCAACCAGTGTCATAAATGTGGAAAACTCACCCTAGTGTACAACACTGCGCAAGCTCTGCGAGGGTCTTCAGAAAAGCCACTGGTGCCCCGCAACTCGTGCTCACGAAGGCCACGACGTCGGGTCCGCGAAGCTACTCTACCCCTCCAATTCGGGGAGGATTAGTGGAACTGCTGAAACGCAGGAACTAATGATAAAGGGCGGTCGCCTGCCGCCCGCGAGCTGAGAAAATCCGTCGGCGATCGTCACTTCGCGCCTCGCGCGCCGTGCCTGTTCTACGAGGCACCTTACAATCCGATCGCTCAGACTCTCTTGTACTGCCTGCTCACTTGCCGCAGACGAGGCCGCCCTCATCTTCGCCGGGTTCTATATGGTCACCTCCTGCCGATCCTGGGTGGACCGGCCGTAAACGGCGTCGGAATCGCAACACCGGCTCGATTCCGATTTCAGTTTCGCGCCGCTTGGTATTCTTGTCAATGGCGGTGGCGCCTTAGATCGTCGCCGATTGCACTGAACCTAACACTCGTGTTTCGGAGGTTCTTCTCGAAAAAACGCGAGCCTCTGGCCGGCGCGCCCGCCGTGCGGCGCCAGAAGAACTACTCCGCGCGTACCGGCTACGTTTATCAATATTTCTATGAAGGCCATCGGCCTCATCCCGCCGATGGCCTCGAGTTTGTCTTCAGCATCTCGGCTGATCGTAAGAACTGGACGCCGCTCGCGGTCGTTGTGTCCCACGCCGCCTTGCGCGCTTGGGAACAGGCCCACGGGCGTCAGCTCACTTCCACCGAACGCTATGCCGTCGCTAAAATGGCCCTGTTCCAAGCCTTCGATGAGCGCCCCGTCCCCGCCCTGATGAAAGACCCCGTCCACGTTCGCGCCGCCGATGTCGAAGCTATCGTAGACGATCTGGATCTGTAACGGCCGGATTCGCCCGGCTGCTGCGGGTATGGTGCCGCCACGCGTTCGTCGAAGGGCGCTGCATGCGGGCCGCCAGGCGCGGTCGCAGGCTGGCGGTTGCCGTCCCGCCCACTGGAATCAAGGCTTCGTCCGCGTAGGAATCCGGCCCCGTGATTCCTATAAAGTTATCCCCGGCGGTGGCGCCGGTCGGCACCACCACGTTGAGCTGGTATAGTCCAGCCAAGGTCGGGACCAGGCCGGCGAAAGAGACTGTGGCCGCTACCCCGTTAAAGTCGACGGTGAACGTGTTGGTGGTGTTGATCAGGCTGGTCGATGACGCAGGCGCGCCATCGGCAACCGTCGGGCTCACGGCGCCGAGGCCGCTGACATATATCAGCACCGTTTCGCCGGGTTGCGCCGGGTTGGCTTCCGTCACCAGCGAGTAGTCGGCGCTGTGCTGAATCGCGCCGTAGCCAAGCCCGCCGGGGTTCTGCGTGAAGACGCCCGGAGCGGTTTCGCCCGTGTACGTGGTTACGGTATTCGAGGAAGCGCCGTTGTTGATCACCTGGATCTGCGCCACCGAAGCGGTGGTTTCATAGGGCACGATCGCCTCGATCAACCCCGGCGATGCGTAATAGAGCGGCGCCGCGACGTTGTTAATCATGACCTTGACCCCGCCGATGTTGGTGGGGAAGGGAAGCGAGGCTGGCGGCAAGCCGCTGGGCGCCAACCCGCTGCCATACAGGTCTATGAACTCTCCGGGGACGATGGCCGCCGTGAAGGGCGCCGAACTGGCGGCGTTCACCACTCCTTCCGAGTTCAGAAATACGCCGGAGCCGCTGAGCGTCGGCGCAGCCAACGCTACGTGCAGGCCCAGGGAGGGGCCGATCCCGGACCCGATCCGCGCCGTGCTATTGGCCGCGTAGCGCGTGTACGAGTCGCTGTACGTGCCGGATGAATTCGGCGAAAACGTGTCGCTGTAGGTGTAATCCATCGCGGCGGAGTTGAACACCGCGTCGAGGCGCTGATGCCCTATTATCGCGCCGCCGCTGTCATTCATCGATCCGTAGTAGGTATCCAGATAACCCACATCGTTGCTATCCACAGGCTGGTCGATCCCCGCCTGGTAATACAAGCCCCCGAAGTTGGGCGTGCCGCTTCCCGTGCGCACACCCACCAGGAAATCCCACGACGCGGGCGATCCGCCGAAAACGAAATTGCCGTCCGGCGAAATGTACAGAAACTTCTGCCCGGAAAGCAGGGCTGAGCCTGAGGATGAGCTCGGTATCGCCAGGTTATATGCTGAGTTGCTGATGGTGTATTTATAACTGCTATAACTCTGGGTGATTTCCTGGGAGCCGTCACCACCTATGTACCCTGTTAGGGTGAAGCTTCCCAGGCTGCCGGCGCCGTTCGGATTCACCTGGAACATCGCGCCAACGCTGTACGCCCCGCCTGTCGCCTGCCCTTCGAGGAGGTCGTACAGGTTTCCGGAAAGATCCATGTCCGCTATCCAGTAGGATCCCTGGAAGGTCGCGAGCGACGTCTGGGCCGATACCGGCGCGGCCACGAACAGATCGTTAAACCCGTTCGAAGTCTCCGTGGTGCTGCCGACGAAAATGCCTTGCTGCGAAACCAGCCCGTAGATATAATCCCCGGACGAAAGCGGATTGGATAGGAACCCGTAACCCGAGGCCGCAATGGAGTACGTGCCAGTGGCCGGGAGGCTGTACGCCGCGAGCCACGCCGAGCATGTCACCGCACCCTCAGCTTCCCCTTCTGCGAGCACGTAGGCATCCAGCACCGCGCAATTGGTGCTCAGCGTGTATGTCCCGGTTCCGCTGAAGGAAATTTCGCCGTAGATCGCGACGGCCTCGCTGAGGTCTCCGTAGTCGTCTCCGACGACATAGAGCACCTGGCGGAAGTAGTATGTGCCGCTCAGGAGGCTGTTCCCGCTGGTATCCCAGGTCTGGGCGGCCGCCGGCCAGCCCGTAGCGGCAATGAGAACCAACGCGAGTGGAGCGAGTTTCATCATTCTCATATCCTGAATTGAAATCACCAGTCCCTATGATAAAAGATGCGCGAATACCATGCGCCTGAAAATCAGACGCATTCGCGGCCACCGCGGTTGCCGCCCTCTATGCCCCGTGTGCTAATTTCGGTAGGGGACGGCCAGGAAGCCGTTCCCATTTTCTATGACCATGTCGAAAACCCTTGCTTTCTTATTGATTTCCGCGCTTTCCGCAGGGGCCCAGCCGGGGTCCATCTCCGCCGAACGCATCCGCGAGCACACCCGTTTCCTGTCGAGTGATCTGCTCGAAGGCCGCGGCGTCGGCCAGCGCGGCGGCGATATCGCCACCGCGTACATCGCCACCCAGTTCGCCCTGGATGGCGCCAAACCGGCCGGAGATAATGGAACTTTTTTCCAGAAGGTCCCGTTAGTGGGTGTCGAGACTACTCCCGGCGCGCAGTTATCCGCCACTGCCGGCGGCCAGGCCGTCGATTTCAAGTATCTGGATGATTTCGTCGGCGTGAGCCAGCGCCAGACGCCGCAGACCGATTTCGACGCCGAAGCCGTCTTCGTCGGTCATGGCATCGCCGCCCCGGAATGGAAATGGGACGATTTCAAAGGCGTGGATGTCAAGGGCAAACTGCTCGTGCTCTTCACCAACGAGCCCACTTCCACCGACCCCGCGTTCTTCGATGGCCGCGCCCTCACCTATTACGGCCGCTGGAACTACAAGTATGAAGAGGCTTTGCGCCGCGGCGCCGCCGGAGTTCTAATCATCCACACTACCCCGACCGCCGGTTACGGCTGGGAGGTGGTGCGCAACTCCTGGGCCCGCGAGGTCCCCTTCGTGAAGCTTGCCCCCGGCGAATCCTCGCTCGCTATCCAGGGATGGGTCACCCGCGAAGCCGGCCAGAAGCTCCTGGCCCTGGCCGGCCAAAACGTCGATGACCTGCTGGCCGCATCCGAAAAGCGCGATTTCAAGCCCATCCCCCTCGGCATCCGGATTCGCGGCAGCCTGCCCGCCAAGGTGCGCGCCCTCGACTCCCGCAACGTGGCCGCCGTCGTCCCCGGCAGCGATCCCAAGCTGAAGGACGAGTACGTCATCTTCAGCGCCCACTGGGATCATCTGGGCATCGGCACCCCCGTGGATGGCGACAGCATCTACAACGGCGCCATTGATAACGCCACCGGCTGCGCCATCCTCATGGAGCTCGCCCGCGCCTGGGCCGCGCTCCCCCAGAAGCCCCGCCGCTCCGCTCTGTTCCTCTCGGTGACCGCCGAAGAGGGCGGTCTGAAAGGTTCCGAATACTACGCCGCGCACCCGCTCTTTCCCGCTGCCAAGACTGCTCTCGATCTGAACTACGATGCCCTCTACCCCTGGGGCCGCGCCAAGGACGTGGTCATCACCGGCGCCGAGCGCACCGACGTCTACGCCCTCGCCCAGCAGATCGCCAAACGCCTCGATCTGGCCATCTCACCCGACGCCCAGCCCGAGCAGGGCCACTACTTCCGCTCCGACCACTTCTCTTTCGCCCACGCCGGCATCCCCGCTTTTTCCATCGAGCACGCCACCGAGTTTGCCGGCCAGCCCCCCGGCTATGGCCAGAAGCTGGCTGAGGAGTACAACGATAAGCATTACCACCAGCCCTCCGACGAATTTCGGGACGATTGGGATTTCACCGCCCTTGAGCAAGCCGCCGAATACGGCTTCCTGCTGGGCCGCGAAGTGGCCAATCAGGATAAGCTCCCCGGCTGGCGCCCCGGCGACCAGTTCCATCGCTGATTGCGCGCGGGTTTACGGCCACCTCACCACCGTGAACCCGCGCAGCGCCACCGCGTCACCGGGCGCCGTGGCCGCCCCTTGGAAATCCACCGTGATCCCTGCGGAGTAGTCGTCGCTCGCGGCTGCCACGCCGGCCGCCAGGCTCGACGCCGCGCCCCAGCTCTGGCTGCTCACCTGCGCTCCGTCTGCTGTGATGGCCGCCTCTATCCGCCCCGTCAGCAGCGTCTCCGACCCCGCGGCCTCGCGGTGCAGCACCGTGGTCCCGCCCCAACGCACTTCCACGCTCCAGCCCGTGTCGCCGTTCCCCTGGCGCGCGAAATCGAACCGCGCCTCCACGCGATCGCCCGGCATCAGTTTTCCCGGCGGTATGGCGCACTTCGTGGCGGCGCCCGTCCCGCTGCACAGCACCTCCGGCGTGGGATGCGTTTTTCCCGCGTCCGAAGCCCCTAGCCGGTAGGCCGGCCTCTCGAGCGAACCCGACCCGTCGAGCCGGTACGAAGCCAGCAGTGTGTCTCCCGGCTGCGGAGTGTCAGACGTCACGAACCGGACTGTCGCGCCCGCTAAGATGTAATCCTGCCCCGTCTTCTGCAGCATCCCGTTCCGGTATAGTGCCAGGCTCGTCGCCGGATCGGGGGTGTCCGAAAGCGTGAACGACGTGTTTGAGCCGTCCACAATGCCCGCCGGCAAATCGCCGTCCATGTATGCAGGCTGCACCCCGCCGCACAGCCCCGAGGATCCATCCACGTGCACGCAGTCCGTGGCATTGCCCACGGCCGATTCCAGCGCGCCCAGAGCGTTCACCACCGCCGCCCGCCCGGCTGCGTATCCGGGCCCCATCTGCGGGCGCGCGGCCAAGTCCGCAATCAGCCCCACCACATCGCTCTCCTGGATGGTGGTGTCCGCCGCGGCGCCCCCATTGCCACCGCCGCCCGTCTCCGCTCCCGCCGTCGCGACTCTCACGTCCCGCACCCGCACCGGCTGCGCGCTCGCCGGCACCGACCACGTCTCCTGGAACTGCACGCGCCCGTCGCTGTTGTAAGTGACGGTGTAGTACACCGCCGGGCTGCCGCTCGTGGTCGGCACGAGCTGCACGTGCAGGTTTCCGGCCACCACTTTCACCGTAGTGCTCTGCGTCACGATGTCCGAATTATCAGACGCCTGGAAACTCGTCCAACTGATCGTCAGTGTGCCGTTGAAGGGCGTTCCATCGGCCTTGTACAGCACGTCCTGAATCGTGGTCAGCGGCGGCGCCGCCAGCGCGCACCCCGCCATCGCGGCGGCCAGCAACAACAAACGGGAACTCCTCATCCGAAACCCACCCCCCTGCGCCTCCAGTGTACCGGCCGGGGCTTATGCCGCTGCCCGTCCGCCCCCGTTGGGATCGGCTAGTAAGCTCTTTACGATCCAGGGGTTCCCGCCGCTGAGATTTTCTCGAAACAATCGTGACCGCCGGTCCGGGGCAGCCCCGAAACGCCCCGGCTGCCGAGACGAATCGAGGCATTCAAAATGGCGGAGACCGGGAGGATCCCGCCAATCTTCAGGCCCGCTAGCGCGTGCATACCGGCGGAGGCGATACAGCCGCATTCGGCGCATACCGGCCTTCCGCCCAATTGGCAGGGTGTCACTTGGGTCTTCAGGTCGGCCGAGACACAGGTACTCAACCGCGCGAACGTACACTCCTCGGGTGACTGGGGCGGATGGCGGTAGCTGTTGAGCACCATCCTCGGTAAGTGCACCTTGGGGTATCGGGCGGTGGCGGCCAGTTCTTCGAAGAGGCCCTCCCGATCCTGCGGCCTCAAGCGTTCCGGGGATATTTCGCCTTCCTGGGGAGTGTAAATGCTGAACCAGATTTTACGCACTTCGTCCCGTTCCGACCAGAAGCGGCAGAAGTCCGCCAGGTACCGCGGCCGCGCCAGCATCTGCCGTGTGACCGTGCAGTGCACGGTGACGCTATGCCCGGCGATGTGCTTCAAAATGCGATCGTAAGTCGCCGGGGCGCGCCGCCGGTCGTGCTCTGCCGCAAGACCATCGATCGAGATCACTACGTGCAGGCAACGAATCGATTTCCAGCCGTGCGGGAGGGGCCGCACCGCGCTGGTCACAATTTGCACCTCGACGCCCATGCGGTCGAGCAGCGGCAGAACCTCGCTCAACTCCCGATACCGGACCAGCGGCTCGCCGCCGACGATCGAGACGTGGACCGGGCGTATGCGGCGGACGAGCGCCATGATCGCGGACACCAGTTCCTGCCCCCGGTAGTCCGAAAGCTGCCGCAGCCCTGTGGCCGGACCCAGATGGTCCGGCGAATACGCGTAGCAGCCTGGACAGCGCAGCGGGCATTCCTTCGTGATCTCGAGCGAGAGGAACGGGGTGTGCCCTCGCACGACGCGTCCCCACACGCGCAGAACGTCCAATTTCTTCATAGCCGGAGGCGCCCCGTCCCAGATGTATCACCGTAAGTGATCGGGGTGTGCGCGTTTCGACACGTTCGACTAATGAACTTCGATAGTCGCTGTGGCCGTCTGTCCGCTGAGCACGTCCCGCACCCGCACGCTCCACTTGCCGGTCTGGTCGTTCAGCGCCAGCGGTACCCTCCACACCGCGGAACCGCTCGCCGTCCACAGGTTTCCCGAGTAGTACGCCACCGGCTTGCCATCCGTCGCGACGACATCCAGATGCAGCACACTTGTTTCTGCGCCCGCCGTCCGGTCGAAGCCGCAGCGCACCAGTCCCGTCTCGCCGCGTGCCAGCCGTTGCGGAGCGGAGACGCGCAGCGCCGCGAGCGGCTGCCCCGATACCGCGTAGATGGCCGGCTCGTAGGGATCGAGCCGTACCGCGATCTCGCTTCTTCGCCCCAAAGCCCGCGCGCCGCGCACGTCATACACGTAGGATTCGCCAGGCAGCCTGAGCTTCATTACCCGCGCCCGCGCGGAATCCGGCGCCTCGCTGCTCAGCAGCGCCACGATCGTCGCCGTCCCATTGCGCCACAGGCGCGTCTCCACCGCCGCCGGCCGCTGCCCGCTCTCATCCGTCAGCGTGAACTCGGGGACAACTCCCGCGCCACGGATCACCCCGCCTGCGCTCCGATCCGCGTTCGCGCGGACCGCGCGACCCGGCTCGCGAAACAGGTCCGCGAGTTGCGGCGTGCGCAGCCTCCGGCCGTGTTCGTCGAATGTCGCCGGCTCGCCGTCCGCGATCACGACCCCGCCCGCCGCCACGAACTCGCGCACCGCCTTGGCTTCCGCCTGCGACATCGCGCTCGAGCGCGGCAGAATCAGCACGCGATATCCGCCCCGCCCCACTTCCCCGCGCTCCACCTGCCCGTATGAGACGAAGCGGTACGCGAGGCCCTCATCTTCCAGAAACCGGCGCCAGGATTCCCGCACTTTCAGAAAACGGCTGTCGCTCGCCTCCACGCTGGAAGTGCGCTCCACCCACGCGCCGCCCTTGGGCCGCTGCTCCAGCATCCATTCCGTGCGCATGCTGGGCTGCGAATAGTGTATGGCGATGCGCGCTGGCTCGCGCCGGCTGGCCATCAGCAGCGCGCCCAGGCCCTCGCGGATCTCGCGGAAGTACGGCGCGGCCTCCACGCCGCGCTGCCCGGCGAATTCGCCCTTTTCGTCCCACAGAATCAGCCCGCGATTCCCCGCCAGCAGTTCGTGCCACACGCGCCGCTTCTCCTCCTCTCCCCGCGCATACGATGTGGTCATCACCGCCATCTCCGGGTTCAACGACGCGATGATCTCGATGTTGTTCCCGATATCGTACGGCTCGATGGCCGTCAGCGCTCCGGCGATCCGCGAGTAATCGTAGCCGCCCCATCCCGGCATCTGCGCGCCGCCAATCGCCACGTACGCTTCCGGATCCACCGACCGTATGGCCTCCGCGCCCATTTTCAGCGCCCCGGCGTATGCTGCGTCCATGAACTCCTTGAAATCGGCCCACGCGGAGAAGTTGTCGTCGCCGCGCTTTATGACCTCGTCGGTGGTCATGGGCATCACCGCGTCCCAGCTTCGAAACGCGCTGCCCCATTCGCGGTTCAGCGCCTCGAGGCTGCCATAGCGTTGCGCCGCCCATTTTCGGAACGCGGCCAGCGATTCCTTCGAGAAATCGAAATCCCAGAACGCCGCCAGCTCCGCGATTCCCGTTTCATCGCCCAAACTGTAGAACACCGGCCGGTACGGCGCGAAATAGCGCGCCGTCTCGACGAGCCGTTGGCGGATCTTTTCGAGCCATGCCGGATCGGAGAGGCTCGGATGCCGCTCGAAAGCCGCGGCCGGATCGCGCCGGTAAAGCCGCTTGGCCTCCTCGAAGGCCCACCCGTTCGGACGGTGGTCGGGATAGTAGTGGTGATAGGGCGAGAAGAAATCGGTGGCGATGTTCTCCACGTACCAGCGCATGTCGTTGTCCAGCAGAAACGCGGGCCGTGCGCGGTCGTTCCCGAATACCACGCCGCCGCTGACGCCCAGCCCCCGCAGCGCCCCGAACGCCGCCGCGCTCCCCGGCTGCCACATCAGAATCTCGTAATCGCGCCAGCTATGCGCCGCCGGCCGCGCGATGAACGCTGCGCGAGCCTCCTCCTCGCGCCCGTTAATCGCCAGGCGCGCGCGCACCTCGTTCTCGATGGCGGCGGCGCGCCGCAAATCGAGCGCAAAGCCAATCTCCTGCTTGCCGCGCAGCTCGACCGGGATTTCGCGCCGCTCCACCAGCCGGCCGTGCGCATCGCTCCACTCAATCGAGAGCCGCCCCTTCCCCGAAACGGGCCGCCCCACCCTATAAATCGCGCGCACCGGAGCATCGCGCTCCAATCCTCCGGAAGGCAGCACAATCTCCCCGCCGCCGGCGCCCAGCGCCATCCCCGCGAACACCGCCAACGCGATCGCCCGCATAGACCCGATTATAGGGCGCGGGGCGGATCGCGCGCCGCTGTCATCGCGCGCTTACCCGCTACTTAAGAACCTCGGTCAGCACGCGGCCGAACGCGCCGCTGGGAGGCTCCACATCCATGAGCGTGGCAAGCGTGGGAGCGATATCGTTCACCTGGATTCGCTCCTGGTGCCATCCGGGCTTAACTCCCGTCCCGAAGAAGATCACCGGAACGTGGGTGTCGTAGTTATAGGGCGTGAAATGCGTTGTCTTGGTGGGGTCCCTTATGGGCAGCAGATAGTACGGATCGAAGAGCACAATAATGTCCCCGCTGCGCGCCGGATAGAATCCATTCTCCACCGCGCCCGCGACCGGGTCGCCGGCAATACCCTGCTCGAGTTGATCCCTCGTCAGCACGCGCGCGACATGCGCTTGCGGCACCGCGAACAAAGCCTCGGCCGCCACGCGGTATACCGCGGAGGGATCGAGCTTCTTCGCTGCGAGCGTCTTGTAATCCAGATAAATGACATTATCCACGCTTCCGGCAGTGTAAGTCCCTGGGCCGAATCTCTTCACCAGGGCGGAGCGCACCAGGTCTTCCAGATCCACGAAAACGGCATCGCCGGGCATCTTCCGCTCGTGCTGAACTTCAGGAGTGGGCGCCACCCCATGATCCGCGGTCAGCACAAACAGGGCGTTTCCGCTTCCCACCTTCCGGGCGACGAAATCCATGAGCTGCCCCAGGAGCTGGTCGGTTCGAATACACATGTCGCGGACTTCCGGAGCATCCGGTCCGAGCGCATGGCCCACATAATCGTTGGACGAAAACGACAGAGTCACTAAGTCCGTTACACCGCGCTGCCCGAGTTTCTCGGCGTCGATGGCGCGCTCGGTCAGCTTTTCCAGTAACTCGTTGCCCCAGGGGCTGGCCAGGAGCTTCTCGTAGGTGTGCATACCCGGCTCGGGTTGGGAGTTCCACGAATCGAACCCTTCCCATTTCCGGTTCAGATATTCGTCCGGAAGTTTCAGCTTGTTAAACTCTTGAACCCATGACGGAAGGTCGTTCGAATAATAAGAGCTGCTGATGAACGCGCCGTTATCGTCATCGAACCAGAAGGCTCCGTTGGCCCGATGGCCGGAAGGCAGTATGGCGCTGCGCGCTTTGAGCGAGATTCCAAACACTTTCGATCGCTCGTCGCGGTTGCGCAGTTCGTCGCCGATGGTGCTGACCAGCAGGCGATTGGGCGAGGCCGGGTCCGAGTCAAGGCACGCGGGCCCCGGGACTAGCGTCTCGCCGCCCACCACGCGGTACTTATAGTCGCACACGCTGGTGACCACCCGGCCGCTCATCCGGTCGAGCCACGAATTGCCCACGATGCCGCTCACCGAGGGCATCGCACCGGTGCCGATGATGCTGTGCCCCACGGCCGTTACCGTGGGCGCGTGTGCGTAAAAGGCGTTCGTGAACACCGCTCCCTCGCGGAGCATGCGATCGAAACCGCCCTTGTAATCCGCCCGGAAGCGCGTCAGGTAGTCGTAGCGGAACTGGTCCACCACCACGGTGACCACGAGTTTCGGCTTGTTGGGAGCCTGTGCCGCCAGGGTCGCGACGGCCGCCAAGCCGATCGCCAGGAGATTTGGCTTCATCTTGTGGCTCATCGTATCATGGCCATGTGAAAGAGCCGTTACCGGTTGCCGTCTTGCCGCGGGGCTATAATAAATCGGTCATGACGCGCTGGTCGGTAAGGGACGCCGTCCCATTCAATTCCTTCGATTACTTCGAGCAGACTCTCATCTCGCCGAGCGGCTTCCGCGAGTACGATCTCCGCTGGCTCCTCGGCAAGGACGTGAACCCCAACGGCTTTTACGTTCTCGGCCGTGCCTATAGCTCGTTCATGCAAACGCGCCATGGCGAGCGGCGCGTGGTGGTGGGGCACGACTTCCGCTCCTACAGCCAGGAGTGCTGCCGCTCGCTCATTCTAGGCCTATTGACCAGCGGCGCCGAAGTGCTGGACATCGGCTTGGCCACCACGCCGATGGTCTACTACGCGCAGCATTGTTTCGCCGTCAAAGCCGCCGCCATGATCACCGCCAGCCACAACGAAAACGGCTGGACCGGTCTCAAGCTCGCCAAGGGACTTTCCTCCACCTTCGAACCCGGCGATATCGCGGATTTCAAGCAGCTCGTCATGAGCGGCGAGTTTCTTTCCGGCAGCGGGCCATATGAGATTGCCGAAGACGTTTTCGACCGCTATTCCGAAGACATCCTGCGCCCGGGCAAGCTCGAGCGGCCGCTGCGCGTGGTAGTCGCGGCTGGCAACGGCACGGCCGGCCGCTTCGCTCCGCAACTGCTCGAAGCGCTGGGCTGCGAGGTTATCCCACTCGATTGCACCGGGGATTGGAACTTCCCCAACCATAACCCCAACCCGGAAGACATCGCCTTCCTCGATTCCATCAGCCATAAGACTGTGGAATCGCGGGCCGCCTTGGGAATCGGTATCGATGGCGATGGCGATCGCATCGGAGTGGTGGATGGGCGCGGCCGGGAGATTTTCTCAGACAAGCTGGGCCTCCTGCTGGCCCGCTGGCTGGCGCAAAAAGAAGGCGGCCGGCCGATCGTCATCGACGTCAAGAGCACCGGCCTGTACTACGACGACCCGGTGCTCCGCGCAGCAAAGGCTCCCATCATCACCTGGAAGACCGGCCACTCCTACATCAAGGCCAAAGTGGCCGAATCCGGCGCCCTGGCAGGATTCGAAAAGAGCGGCCACTGGTTCTTCAACCGCCCCTTCGGGCGCGGCTACGACGACGCCCTGCTCTCCGCCGCGCTCCTGCTCCGCTTCCTGAGCCAAAGCCCGCAAGACCTGGCCGCCCTGGTGGATGCCCTCCCGGTCACCTGGCAATCGCCCACTCTGGGCGTTTTCTGCCCGGACGACCAGAAATACCAGGTGGTGGAGGAAGTCGCCCGGCAATACCGGAAAGAGTGCCGGCAGGGCCATTCTATCGCCGGCCATGCCATCAAGGAGCTGATCGAAGTCAACGGGATTCGCTTCGTGCTGGACGACGATAGTTGGGGCCTGGTGCGCGCCTCCTCCAACAAGCCCTCTCTGGTGGTGGTCGGCGAAGCTCGTTCCTCGGCCGCCGAGCTGCGCCCCATCATCGAGGATATCCAGAGGCGCCTCGCGGCCACCGGCAAGGTCGGGGAATACGATCAGCAGTTGCCCGGGTAGCGTCCATGCTGGCAATCCAAATTCTAGGCGTCCTGGGGCTCGCGCTGCTCGCCGTGATGGTCGCGGTCGTGGCCGCGGTTGCCATCCCGCACCTGAGCCGGCGGAAACTCGCGGACCGCGCGGACCTCGACGGCATGTACCTGGTCAAGGACCTCATGGTGAGCGCCTGCGTGATTCCGCTGGGGGACCACGAGGCCGCTTTGGTGGATGCCGGGATGGATAAGGCCGGATCGGCTATCGTTGCCGAGCTCGTGCGCCATGGCCTGGAACCGGGCGACGTCAAGGCGATTCTCCTGACGCACGGACATCACGATCACGTCGGGGCCGTCGGACGGTTCCCGAATGCGCAGGTGATGGCTTTGGCCGCCGAAAGCGAGGTCGTGGAAGGGCGGTCGGGCGGCGGCAGTCCCTTGCTGCGCGTGCTGCCCACGCGGCTTACGGGGATCAAGATTTCGCGGCTGCTGCGCGATGGCGAGGCGTTTCCTCTCGGGCCGTACCAGGTGCGGGTATTTGCCATCCCGGGCCACACGCCCGGCAGCGCGGCGTTCGCCATCGGTCCGAACCTGTTCCTGGGCGACAGCGCGGATGCCGGCCGGAATGGGCGGCTCCAGGCATCTCCGTGGATATTCAGCCAAAGCACCGCGCAGAATCGGGCGTCGCTGGCGGACCTGGGACGCCGCCTGGCGGGAGACGGCGCCATCCGCCGGCTGGTATTCGGCCATTCCGCGCCGCTCGAAAAAGGGGTGGTTTCGCTCGAGGGAGTCGCGCAGCGCTGAGAGGCCCATCAATAAACCATTAGCGGATCCTTGTCAAGTACTATAAACATGCTGTTTTAATACACTTAAAAGAAATTCTTGTCACTCAAGCCAAGAGTGTGCTAATAATACTGTACGGGAGGCGGCTCAACCCGAGCCGATCCCTTGCGAACGCAAAAAATTCTCAAATTTGCAGATTGTGGAGGTCGTGAGTTCCATGAACATTCGTCCGCTCTATGACCGGATCGTGGTCAAACGGATCGAGCAGCAGGAGCAGATGCAAGGCGGTCTGTACATCCCCGACTCAGCCAAAGAGAAGCCCCAGGAAGGCGAGGTCGTCGCGGTTGGAAAGGGCAAGCGTCTCGAAGACGGAAAGCTCGTTCCTCTGGATGTCCAGGCCGGCGATCGCATCCTGTTCGGCAAGTACTCGGGTAGCGATATCAAACTGGATAACGAAGAATACATGATTATGCGCGAGGACGAGGTCCTCGGCGTGCTCGAAGGCGCCTCCAAGGCGGCAAAGAAATAAGGAGTCGAAACTATGGCGAAACAGATTGTCTATTCCGAAACTTCCCGTCAAGCGATTTTACGTGGCGTTAATCAGCTCGCCGACGCAGTGAAAGTGACCCTCGGCCCCAAGGGCCGCAACGTGGTCCTCGAAAAGAAATTCGGCGGCCCCAACATCACCAAGGACGGCGTCACGGTGGCCAAAGAGATCGAGCTGAAGGATCCGCTCGAGAACATGGGCGCCCAGCTCGTCCGTGAAGTGGCCTCCAAAACCAGCGATGTGGCCGGCGACGGCACCACCACCGCCACCATCCTGGCCCAGTCCATTTTCCGTGAAGGCGTCAAGGCAGTGGCCGCGGGTGCTAACCCCATGGCGCTCAAGCGTGGCATCGAGAAGGCCGTCGAAGTGGCCGTTACCGAAGTCAAGAAGCTCTCGAAGCCTGTCTCGGGCGAGATGATCGCCCAGGTAGGCACCATCTCGGCCAACAGCGACGCGACCATCGGCAACATCATTGCCGACGCCATGAAGAAAGTCGGCAAGGATGGCGTCATCACGGTGGAAGAGTCCAAGACCATGGTCACCGAGCTGAGCACCGTGGACGGCATGCAGTTCGACCGCGGTTATCTCTCCCCCTATTTCGTCACCGACGCCGAGCGCATGGAAGTGGTTCTCGAGGAACCCTACATTCTCATCCACGAGAAGAAGATCAGCAATATGAAGGACCTGCTGCCGGTACTCGAGCAGATCGCCCGCTCCGGCAAGCCCCTTCTGATCATCGCCGAGGAAGTGGAAGGCGAAGCGCTCGCCACCCTGGTGGTCAACAAGCTACGCGGGACCCTGAATGCCTGCGCCGTGAAGGCCCCCGGGTTCGGCGATCGCCGCAAGGCCATGCTGGAGGATATCGGTATCCTCACCGGCGGCAAGGCCATCATGGAAGAGACCGGCATCAAGCTGGAAGGCGTACGGCTGGACGACATGGGCAAGGCCAAGCGCGTCACGGTGGACAAGGACAATACCACCATCGTGGACGGCGCCGGCAGCCAGAAGGCCATCGAGGGCCGCATCAAGCAGCTCCGCGCCCAAATCGACGAGACCACCTCGGATTACGACCGCGAGAAGCTCCAGGAGCGGCTGGCGAAGCTGGCCGGCGGCGTGGCGGTGATCAAGGTCGGCGCGGCCACCGAGACCGAAATGAAGGAAAAGAAGGCCCGCGTGGAAGACGCTCTGCATGCCACTCGCGCCGCGGTCGAGGAAGGCATCGTTCCGGGCGGCGGCGTGGCTCTGTTGCGCGCTGCCATGGCTCTGAAGGACCTCAAGGTGGGTGGCGACGAGCAGATCGGCGTGGATATTGTGCGCCGCGCCTGCGAAGATCCCGTCCGCCAGATCGTGGTCAATTCCGGAACCGAGGGCGCCATCGTCGTCGGAAAGATCCGGGACAGCGACAACCCCAATTTCGGTTTCAACGCCCAGACCGACACGTATGAGGACCTGGTGGCTTCCGGCGTTATCGATCCCACCAAGGTCACCCGCACGGCTCTGGAGAACGCTGCTTCCATCGCTTCCCTGATGCTCACCACCGAAGCCATGGTTGCCGACATTCCGGAGAAGAAGCAGGCTCCGATGGGCCCCGGCGGCCACGGCGGACCGGAGATGGATTACTAAGCACGGTTGAATTTCAGAAATACTGGGCCGCGCGGAGCGATCCGCGCGGCTTTTTTTATGGAATTGTAAACGCCAGGGTTTCTTCTCGCCGGCGGCATCGCGGCCTTCCCCTACTTCCTGACCGCAAAAGCCAATCCCGACCAGGTCTGATCGACCGCGCAGATTTTGTAATCCACCAGCCCCGCCTCGAGGCCCATCTGGCGCACCATCGGCTCGCCCAGGTCGTTCGCCAGCGCGGAGGTCTTCTTGGGCCAGATCAGCCACAACGTCCGGCCCGCCTTCATCGCGCGCGCCAGGGCAGGCAGCGCGCGGCCCAGAGCGGCGGACGACCTTACGAAGGCCAGAATCACATCCGCCTGGGTCTCGCCCGCGCGGCTGACCGAAGCCCCCTCGGGCAGAGGTTCGAGGCAACTTTCGAAATCCTCCGGCGCGGCCAGCAGCAACACCCGCGAGCCTTCGACTATGCGCAGTTTCCGGTTCAGGGGCGTCCCCGAGTAGCCGGCGAAAGTGCCGGGCACGATGGGCCTGGCGGGAGCGCCGCGCAGCGCCTTCCGCAGGGCCGGAGCGATCTTCTCCCAGGTGGTATACACGGCATCCGGCAGCAGTTCCCGCGTGCGGGCGGTTTTGGCAGGATCGCCTTCGATAAAGAGCAGCGGCACGCCCCGCGTGGCCTTCTGCCCGCGCAGGAAGACGCCCACCGCGCGCCCATGGGAGGGGATGCGGGTGAGATCGATGACCACGGCATCGGGGACGTTGGCGCGAAGTTCGCGGAGAGCCGCGCCGTTCTCGGGCTGCCAGAAGGTATCAGCCTCGAAGCCGGCCTGCCGCACCCGGCCGGCCCGTTCGGCGGCTTCCTCCCGGTTCCAGTGGACGATCAGAATGCGGGGCATCGCCGCGATTATAGCCAAGATCCGATGCGCGCAGCCCAAAAAACCGGCCCCGAAGTGTGTTACCCTTCAGTTGGAAGGCCCCATCATGATTGAAGATTTGCTACAGCCCAGACATTTGCTGGTGATCCTGTTGATCGCTATTTTGTTCTTTGGACCGCAGAAGCTCCCGGAGCTCGGCAAAGGACTGGCCCAAGGCATTCGCAGCTTTAAGGACTCGTTCAAAGAGATCGGTCCGGACAATCCAACGCCCCCGAAGAGCGACGCGTAGAGATCGAGCGGCGCATCGGCCGGATGGCCGCGGTGCGCCGCCTACGGCTCTCCTTTTCAGAAGAACCAGATCATATCCGCCGCCGCTGGCGGTGGTAAAACGGTCATCGAAGCCAGGCGGAATCCCCAGTTCACAGAGACTACTGCTTCGCGGCTGCCGCGGAGACGCGCTTGAAATGCGTTGTCTCGGTTGCGCCGCCCGGGGCGATTGGGGTGGTTTCGATGTCCATGGCGTCGCCATCGCCGGCAATGCTGAAACTCCGTTTGACAACCTCGGATCCCACGGTCTCCATCTCCACGAGTTTCGGCCCGTTGAACCACATCGACACTTTCGCCCTGCGGCCCGCATCCTTGACCGCACATTCCTTCCCCAGCGTATTGCACTCGAACTCCGCCGAGGTTTGGGCGCCAACAGACTTGACCACGTGTATGGAATCGCCCGAGCCCTCGAAGGTCCAGGCGGATTTGGTCTCCCCACTTCCGTCCGTCTGCTGCCACTGTCCCATAAGTTTCGCACGGCTGGAATCGTCGTCCGCAAACGCGGAACCGGCGAGCAGCAGGGCGCTCAAAACGACAACGGAACCTTTCATTCGATCCTCCTCCGCCAAACCCGCTTCCCGGATGGGACCATGCGGGAGTCCGCGGTGAGCGTGGCAAGCGTTTTCCCCGAACTCCCTAAAGACAGTCTACTGCCGGGCCTGCGCCATGGCCACAATGTGGATCCGCCGGTTCCGCTGCCAGCAGGCTTCGTCGTGCTCGTCGCAGACCGGGCGGTCCTTGCCATAGCTGACCACGTTCAGTTGAGCCGAGGGGATGCCGACCTGCACCAGGTAGTCTTTGGCGGCCTCGGCACGTTTATCGCCGAGCGCCATGTTGTACTCGGAGGAACCGCGTTCGTCGCAGTGGCCCTCGATGGTCAGCTTGTAGTCGGGGAAATCTTTCAGGATGTCCCGCAGTTCCGTCGAATCGGCCTGAAGAGCTTTCAGGGCATCGGGGCGAAGAGAGGCCTTATCGTAGTCGAAATAGGCGTCCTCGATCTCTGGCCAGAAGCTCGTCGATGCGGGCGCGGGTGACGGCATTCGGATATCGGGGCGCCGGCGCGGTGGAGGTGGAAGGCGTGCATGGCGGCGGCGCGGGCGGGTAAAGCAGCCGGCTTCGGGGTCGCCGCGGGCGTGGCGGCCGGAGGCGGCGGAGGCGGCGGGGCAACCGCGACCTTCTTCTTGGCGCATCCCACAGCCAGCAAGGTGACGGCGGCAACCGCAATTAGCATCCGTTTGGGTGTGTGGTTCATATCGGTCCTTTCTCTACTTATCTCTGCTTACAATTCCCTATTTACAATTCAACGGTCTGTCGGACTGGAATGAAATCCTGTCCGGACAGGATTCTTTGGCGCACCAGGGGTTGAATTACACTCAAAGCTGGAAAGGGTCGCGCTCCCATCTTGCTCTCCTATTCGGGCAGTCCGGTGGCCGGTTCGAGCGAGAAGCGCCGTAAGCCTTCGTGGCTGATCTTGTCTCTCGGCTTTGGAGGACTGTTGATCTGTATCGTGGCGGCCGCTGTGGGCACGCTGGCGGC
This sequence comes from Terriglobia bacterium, assembly GCA_963714205.1. GTDB lineage: Bacteria > Acidobacteriota > Terriglobia > Bryobacterales > Bryobacteraceae > CAVQNQ01. The sequence continues at coordinate 176,045 of CAVQNQ010000006.1, read as the reverse complement.
ATTACATCGCGTTCGCAGCGCGGAGACCCAATCGCGCAAGGCTTTTCTGGAGCGGCTCGGCGCTCTCGACCAGATTCGCGCCCAAATATATTTATCGGGCACCTATGTGCGCGACTTCCTGCTTTCGCCGGACCCCGCTTCCGCCAAGGCCGAGGTCGCTCACCTGGCCACCCTAAGATCAGGAGACCCGCAGCGCCCTGGATGCCTACGGGCGCGAACTCGATCCCGAGGAGCGGGAGCCGTTTCGTGCGCTCTGTAACGAGATCGACGCCTATTGGAAAGTACTCGACGCCACGGTCGGGTGGTCGGCGCGGGAACGGGACCGCCTGCGATCCTCGTTCTTTTACAACGAACTGGTCCCCCGGCGCACGGCCATGCTGCAGATCGCGGACCGCATCGCCTCGGTGAACGAACGGGGCTTGACCCGCTCGGAGGAACAAGCCGCCGCCTCGGCGGACGGCTTACGGCGCTCCCTGCTGTTGACATTCGCGATTACCCTTAGCGGCGGTCTGATCCTGGCGCTGCTGACAATCGGTTTCACGCTGCGGCTCGAACGGGAACTCGACCTGCGCCGAGCCGACTTGCAGGAACTCTCGACGCTGCTCCTGCGCGCGCAGGAAAACGAGCGGCGCGCCCTCGCGCGGGAACTTCACGACGAAGTCGGGCAATCTCTGTCGGCGATCCTGATGGAGACGGAAAACGCCGAATGCGCGGATCGGCCGGCCGACATCCACGGCCACCTCGATTCCATCAAGGTGTTGGCGGAAAAGACGGTCAACCAGGTGCGCGATCTGGCGCTCCTGCTCCGGCCGTCGATGCTCGACGACCTCGGCCTGGTGCCGGCGCTAAACTGGCACGCGCGCGAAACCAGCAAGCGCACGGGGCTGAACGTGGTGGTCTCCGCCGACGATTTGATCGATAGCCTGCCGGAGGAGCACCGGACGTGCATTTACAGGCTGGTGCAGGAAGCGGTGAATAATGCGGTCCACCATGCCAGCGCGCGCACCGTGGAAGTGACGGCGCGAAAGGAGCGCCAACAGGTGAATGTAACCGTTCGGGACGACGGGGCGGGCTTCGACACACGCTTTACGCGCGGCCTCGGCTTGCTGGGCATGGAGGAGCGGGTGCGCCGTCTGGGAGGACGCCTCAAGATCAGCTCCGAACCGGGCCGGGGGACCCTGGTTCACGCAGCGCTGCCGCTGGCCGAACTGGACCAAAGGAACGGACACGATGCCAATTCGTATCTTGTTGGCTGACGATCATACCGTTGTTCGCGACGGCCTCCGGGCCGTGCTGGAGCGCGAGCCCGACATGACCGTGGTGGCGGAAGCCGCCGACGGGCAGGAAAGCGTCCGCCTGGCCGAGGCGGAAGCGCCCGATGTGGTCGTGATGGACCTGGCGATGCCGAATATGAACGGCATGGAGGCGACGCGCCGCATTCTGGCGGTGAACGCCCGAATCGGCGTCGTGATCTTGAGCATGCACCAGGACGAAAGCTACGTCCTCGGCGCGCTCAAGGCAGGCGCGAAGGGGTACTTACTCAAGGATTCTATGCGCGGCGAGGTGCTGCAGGCGATTCGAGCGGTACATGAAGGGCGATCCTTCCTGACCCGCAAGGTTGCCCGCATACTCCAGGAGGATTATATCGCCCTGCTGCAGCGGCGCGACCTGGAAGACCGCTACGACCTGCTCTCGGACCGCGAGCGAGAGGTGCTGCAGATGATTGCCGAGGGGCGCGCCAACAAAGAAGTCGCGAGCCTGCTGAACATCAGTCTGACCACCGTCGAGACTCACCGCTCGCATATCCTCCGGAAGCTCGAGATCCACAGCGTGCCGGAGCTGATTCTCTATGCCGTGCGCAAGGGCATCATCTCCTGATGTCCTTGCGCGAGATGATCGAGCCTATCCATTGATCCGTATCGCGTTCGCCACGTCCCCCCGGCGTTCGGGAGTGAATCTAACCGAGATCGTCTTGTTCACATCCTGTGTCAGATCTTTGAGGGTGACGGCTTGATCGCCCGACTTGATCCGGGTCTTTGCGGTGACGACCATGTCGAAGAAAGTCCCATCCGGCGTCTTCAGTATTACCAGTTTCTGGTTGGGATCGACATTGGCGATCTTGCCGGACAGGGTTTCAGGCGGCCAGGCGGTTCGCATCGCCGAAGCCGCCGTCGTGCCCTTGTTCGCTTTTGCCGCGGGTCCGCTCCCCGCGCTGAGTGGAATCGCCAGCATCAGGGCACATGCCGAGCTGGCCAGTAACTGCCATTTGACTCTAGTCATGGTTTTGTCTCGAATGAGCGGGGACCGGCGAAGTTACGAACCGGTTCGCGCCCCTAACTTGGACCCCAAGTCCCGATACTGTTTCGAAACACTCGAATACTCGACAGCGTTTCCGACGGAACGCTTCAAGCTCTGCGCTTCGTCGCAAAGGTTATTCAGGTAGCGCCGATACGCGAGTGGCCACAGGTTGTCCTCATTGGCGTTGAGGAACAAGATGGCGTCTTGAGCGTTGTCGGCCAACAGCCGAGCGTTGACCGCGATCCGATCGATCTCGCGCTGCTGCCACGGGGCCACCACGCGACGTATGGTTTCAAGCCGGCAGAGCCTGGTTTCGATGTCGTTAATGTCGCCCCTAAGATCCTCCAATTGATTGGACTGGATTTGCCAGCTCAGTTCGGGATTCCTTTCGATACTCTGCAGTTGATCGGCATGGTGCGAGGCGTCCCGGGCCTCGGCTTGGATGTCCCTGAAGATGGTGTTGGCTTCTCCCTTGAAGTCCCATGTGTACGACGCGGCGGTCGGTTTTCCGGCTACGCACTCATGCACAGCCATTTTGACCGCGGCAGCCGCTGGAATCGCGGACACAGCCACGGCGGCGGCAATGCAAGTACTCCGTAGTAACTTTTCTCTGAGTCTCATGATTAACTCCTTGCTATTTTTCTTCCTGTACTGATCGACGCCGCGGCTAAAGAGACCGATTCTCCTGTCGAGGCTGTATGCCGGGATGTCTGGGTGAAGCACCGCACTAATTCCTCGCCGGGCGACGTACTTTTCCCAAGACGATCTGGGTCCCGCATAATGAAGGGGGAGGATATGAGAATGTCACTTAAAGCTATGACTCTGAGTTCGGCGCTTCTTTGGGGCGGCGCGATGCTGTTCGTGGGGCTGATTCACATGGCCGTGCCGTCGTACGGCGGGGACTTCCTGCGGCTCATCAGTTCGGTCTACCCGGGCGCCGATACCGCGCCGACAGTGGGACGAGTCCTGCTAGGCACACTGTACGGGTTTGTAGATGGCGGCACTGCCGGCGTGCTCTTTGGCCTGCTGTACCGCGCATTTGCCGGCGGCACGAAGGCTATCTCGAAGTAGTATTCTGAACCAATGGCCGATTTGTTACGCCAGGTTGCCGCGCGAGGCTCAGCGGTACCTGGATGGATTGGACGCGAGGCTGGTGGCTCCAACTCAGGAGGCGCTGAAGCAGCTCGATCTACTGGACGAGCCTTTTCCCGAATGTCCCACCGATCCCGCGGCGGTCATCGACCTGCTGGACCGCGTCGGTTCGCCCGCCACGATGGCTACGGGGGGTGGACGCTACTTCGGGTTCGTGCACGGCGGCTGTCTGCCGGCGGCTCTGGCGGCCAACTGGCTGGCGGGAGCGTGGGACCAGAACGCGGCTCTGCACGTGACGAGCCCGATCGCTTCGCGGCTTGAAGAGGTCGCGCAGCGCTGGCTCACAGAGGCGCTCGATCTGCCGGAGGATTGCGAGGCTGCCTTTGTGAGCGGGGCGACCATGGCCAATTTTACGGCGCTGGCGGCGGCACGCACGGCGATGCTGGAGGGGCTGGGCTGGAACGTGGAAGCCGCCGGTCTCTACGGCGCGCCGCCATTGACGGTGGTGGTGAGCGAGGAGACGCATCCTTCCGTTAGCAAGGCGCTCGGGCTGCTGGGCTTGGGGCGCGAGCGCGTGGTGCGGGTTCCGGTCGATGAACAGGGCAGGATGCGCGCCGAAGCGTTTCCCGAACTCGCAAGACCCGCGATTGTCTGCGTGCAGGCCGGCAACGTGAACACGGGGGCGGTGGACCCGGTCGGCAGGATCTGCGAATTGGCCCACGCGAGCGGCGCGTGGGTGCACGTGGATGGAGCGTTCGGATTATGGGCCAAAGCGGACCCCCGGCTCGCCGGGCTGGTCGAGGGAGTCGAGCGGGCCGACTCGTGGGCCACGGATGCGCACAAGTGGCTGAACGTGCCTTACGACAGCGGCCTGGCTTTCGTGCGGCACGCGGACTTTCTGCCGCGGGCCATGGCGTTGCGGGCGGCCTACATACCCAAGGGAGCGCGGCGGGATCCCGGCCAGTACACGCCCGAGCTTTCGCGGCGCGCGCGCGGCGTCGAGATCTGGGCGGCGCTGCGGTCGCTCGGAAGGGCGGGGCTGGCGGATATGATCGACCGCACCTGCGGCCACGCGCGCCATTTCGCCGACGCCTTGCGCGCGGCGGGCTGCGAGATTCTCAATGAGGTGGTGCTCAACCAGGTCCTGGTGCGCTTCGGCGATGACGAGACTACGCTGCGGGTGATCGATCACATTCAGCGCGAGGGCACTTGCTGGTGCGGCGGCACGACGTGGCAAGGCCGCACGGCGATGCGGATCAGCGTAACCTCATGGGCTACCACGGCCCGCGATGTGGAGCGCAGCCTCCGCCGTGTCATCCAGGCCTGGAGGTGCGAGGCGGCGCGGGATGTGCCGGGAGACAGCCCGGTTGCGTCCGTAGGCCCCCTTCTGGTATAAACGCTAATCGCCCATTTCCACGGCCAGCGATAACCGCATGAGCAAGCCACAAGTCCCTAAGAACGCTCCGTCTCCCGAAACCGCGCGCGCCACTTCGGGCAGTTCCGGCGCCGCCGTGGCGGCGCAGGCGGCTAAATCGCAAAAGCAACTGGGCGCCTTCGAGGCCGCCATGAAGCTGTTTCACGCCCGCAAGCTGAGGGAGGCCCGCGAGTTGTTCCTCGAGGCGGTGGAAGGGCCGGAGCGGGATGTGGCCCAGCGTGCTCAGGTGCACGCCGCCATGTGCGACCGGCGCCTCGAACAGGCTCCCGTCAGCCTGCAATCTGCCGAGGATCATTACAACTACGGGGTCGCCATGATCAACGCGCGGAAGCTCGGGGAGGCGCGGCTCCACCTGGAGAAGGCTCTCGCACTAGAGCCGAAGGCGGACCATATCTGCTACGCGCTGTCGCTGTCGCTGGCCCTGGCGGGCGATCTGGGCGGCGCCTACGAGAATCTGCGGCGGGCCATAGAGCTGGAGCCGCGCAATCGCATCATCGCCCGGCAGGACGCCGATTTCGCGCCGGTCGCGAACCAGCCGCCTTTCGACGCCTTGCTTTATCCTGAAAAGAAGAACTGGTAATGGCATGCGCTTGCGGCCGGGGATGACTCCGGGCCGGTGAGGCGCGCCTGAACGATGGAAGATACTACACCACTGCGGGTGGTCGTAATCGGCGGAGGCACGGGACTATCGAGCCTGCTGCAAGGCTTAAAGCCGTACACTCGCACGGCCGATTCCGCCGCTCCGCGCCTGGACGTCACCGCCGTAGTTACGGTGACCGACGACGGCGGCAGCTCCGGCCGCCTGCGCCGCGAGTTCGACGTGCTTCCGCCCGGCGATATCCGCAACTGCATGGTGGCGATGAGCGAAGACTCCGCCTTGCTGGCCCGCCTGTTTCAATACCGCTTTGCGGCTGGCCGCGGGCTCAAGGGACACAGTTTCGGCAACCTGTTCCTGATGGCGCTCACGCAAATCATGGGAGATTTTCCCGAAGCGGTGAAAGCCTCCTCCGAAGTGCTCAAGATCGCGGGCCGCATCTACCCGTCCACCACCGCCAATGTCGCGCTGGAGGCCATCCTGGCGGATGGCACGCGCGTGGTGGGCGAAACCCGCATCAGCCGGAGCCGGCAGAGGATTCGCCGCATTCACTTGATTCCACGCGCCGTCCGGCCGCTGCCCGCCACACTGAGCGCCATCGCCGAGGCCGACGTCATTACACTGGGGCCGGGAAGCCTGTTTACCAGCGTGGTCCCTAACGTGCTGGTGGAGGGAATTCCAGCGGCCATCGCCCGTTCGCCGGCCGTGAAAGCTTATTTCGTGAATTTGATGTGGCAGCCCGGCGAGACCTCCGGCTTCCGCGCCTCCGACCACGTGCGGACTATTCATCAACACACGCGCAGCAAGTTTTTGGAGTACGCGGTGGTGAATGTCCGGCCCATTCCTTCGGCCATGAAGAAGCGCTACGCCCGGCAGGAGGCGCAGCCCGTGGAAAACGACGTCGAGGCTATCTTCAAGATGGGTCTGAAGGTGATGGCCGGGAACCTGGTTCAGCACAAGGAGAAGGTCCGGCACGATCCCGCCGCCACGGCCGCGGTGGTGGTGAAGCTGGCGCAGGAGGGCCGGCGCCGCAAGAACGAACTCACATGAGCGAACTGAATGGAACGCCCGTTACCGTCGTGATTCTGGCCGCGGGTCTGGGCACCCGCATGAAATCGCGCAAGGCCAAGGTCCTGCACCGCGCCGGCGGCAAGGCTCTGGTGGAGCATGTGGTGGAAACCGCGCTCGAGCTGGCTCCGCCGGAGCGCGTTTTCGTGGTGGTGGGCCACCAGGCCGAAGAAGTGCGCCAGACCGTTGCCACGCCGGGCATCGGCTTCATCGAGCAGAAGGAGCAGAAGGGGACCGGGCACGCGCTGATAGTCTGCCGCGATGCGCTGGCCGGTTTGGGCGGATACCTGGTGATCATCTACGGCGACGGCCCGCTGCTGCGCGCCGATACGCTGCGCATGCTGATCGCCGCCACGCAATCCTCCGAAGCCGCCGGCGTCCTGGTCTCGGCGGAAATGGAAGACCCCACCGGCTACGGCCGCGTAGTCCACGACGCTCGCGGCCACGTCTCGGCCGTGGTGGAGCAGAAGGCCGCTACGCGCGAGCAGCTCGCGGTGCGCGAAGCCAATATGGGGATCTATTGCTATCGCGCGGATCTGTTCTGGAAACATGTGGGCGAGCTGCGCCCGAACAATGCCGCGCGCGAATACTACCTGACCGACATGGTGGAGGTGCTGAAACGAGCCGGCCATCACGTAGAGGCGCTTAAGATCGGCGACCCGCGGGAGGTCCTGGGCATCAACAACCGCGTGGATCTGGCCGCGGCGGACCGCCTCTTCCGCGAGCGCAAAGTGCGCGAGCTGATGCTGGCCGGGGTGACCATCGAAAAACCCGAGACGGTGACGATCGACGCGGACGTAACGATTGGAATCGACACCGTGATCGAGCCGTTCGCGCAGATCCTGGGAAAGACGACCATCGGGGAGAACTGCCGGATCGGCGCTTGCGCCATCGTGCGCGACTCACAGCTTTTGGACGAAGTGGAGGTCTTCCCCTTTACACTGGTGAACCGCTCGCGGCTCGACCGCGCGGCGCATGCCGGCCCCTTCGCGCGCTTGCGCATGGACAACCATCTGGAGGAGAGCGCGCACGTGGGCAACTTCGTGGAGCTGAAGAAGACGCGCCTGGGCGCGGGCGCCAAAGCCATGCACCTCGCGTACCTGGGCGACGCGCAGATCGGAGCGCGGTCGAACATCGGAGCAGGCACCATCACCTGCAATTACGACGGCTTCGCGAAGCATCCGACGCACATTGGTGAAGGCGCCTTCATCGGCAGCAACTCGACCCTGGTGGCGCCCCTCGAGATCGGCGAGGGCGCTTACGTGGCGGCTGGCTCGGTGATCACCAAACCGGTGCCGGCGGACGCGCTGGCGCTGGGCCGCGCGCACCAGGCGGTGAAGGAAGAGTGGGCCAAGAAGCGCAGGGCGCTGCACAAGAAGTGAGCACGGCCCGCATTGCCCGTTCTCGCGCAAGCATGTTAGCTTGAGATTTCGGATCATCATCTTCTAAAGGAGAAATCTAAATGCCGTTAGTTTCGATGCGCCAGCTTCTGGATGAGGCCGCCAAGGGCGGTTACGGCGTGGGCGCTTTCAACGTCAATAACATGGAACAGATCCAGGCGATCATGGAGGCCGCTCGCGAGACCAAGTCGCCGGTGATCGTGCAGGCGAGCCGCGGGGCGCGCGCCTATTCGCAGGATCGCTTCCTGTATCATCTGATGCTGGCGGCCACCGAGCTTTATCCCGAGATCCCCACGGTTCTGCATCTGGATCATGGCAACAGCGTCGAGACCTGCAAATCGGCCATCGACATGGGTTTCACCAGCGTGATGATGGATGGCTCGCTGATGCCGGACGGCAAGACCCCCTCGAGCTTCGAATATAACGTCGAGGCCACCCGCGAAGTGGTGCGCCTGGCGCATCCCAAAGGCGTCACCGTGGAAGGCGAGATCGGCTGCCTGGGCGGCATCGAAGACGGGCACGGCGCGGGCCTCGATGGCCTCAGCCATCTGACCGATCCGGACCAGGCCGTGGAGTTCGTGAAGGCCACCGGACTGGACGCGCTCGCGATTGCTATCGGCACCAGCCACGGCGCTTATAAGTTCTCCAGCAAGCCCACCGGCGAGACGCTCAAGATGGACCGGCTGATCGCGATCCACAAGAAGCTGCCCAACACCCACCTGGTGATGCACGGTTCCTCCAGCGTCCCAAAAGACTTGCAGGACGTCATCAACCAGTACGGCGGAAAGCTGAAGCCCACCTGGGGCGTGCCGGTGGAAGAGATCCAGCTCGGCATCCAGAACGGCGTGCGCAAGATCAACGTGGATACCGACAACCGGCTGGCCATCACCGGCGCCATCCGCAAGGTGTTCTTCGAAACGCCCGAAAAGTTCGATCCGCGCGATTACATGAAGCCCGCGCGCGATGCCATGAAGAAAGTGGTGGCGCTGCGCATGACCCAGTTCGGGCAGGCCGGACACGCGGGCGATTACGCGCCGATATCGCTTGAAGAGATGGCCAAACGGTATGCCGGCGAAGCGGCCACGGCGTAAGAAGGCGCGCGGGCCCTCCTGGTAAGATAGAAGTTATCCAGACCCACGGAGGAACAGCCCCAAGTGTATTCCGCGATCCTCGCCCTGGAGGACGGCACGGTCTTCGAGGGCAGGAGTTTTGGTGCGCCCGCCGAGCGCTCGGGAGAGGTGGTTTTCAACACCGCTCTCACCGGGTACCAGGAGGTCTTCACGGACCCTTCGTACTCGGGACAGATCGTCATCCTCACCAACCCGCAGATCGGCAATTACGGGACGGCCGCGTCGGATAACGAATCGCCGCGGCCGTATATCGAAGGGCTGGCGGTGCGCGAATTCTCGGCTGTAGCCAGCAACTGGCGCTCGGACCGCGAAGCCAACTTGTTCCTCAGCCGCCACGGCATCCCGGTGATCTCCGATCTCGATACGCGCGCGCTGGTGCGCCACCTGCGCACGCGCGGCGTGATGCGCGGGGTGCTTTCCGCCATCGAGCGCGACGCTTCGAAACTGGTGGAAAAGGCGCGCGCCATTCCCAGCATGGCCGGGCTGGATCTGGCCAGCCGCGTCAGCGTGACGGAGCGCTATGAATGGAGCACGGGGGTGGAGCGGTGCTCGCCTTCCGAGCTGGTGGGCCGGCCCGCCGAGACGCGCTACCACGTGGTGGCGTACGATTTCGGCATCAAGCAGAACATCCTGCGGCGGCTGGTGCAGGTGGGCTGCCGTGTAACGGTGGTGCCCGCTTTGACCTCGGCCGAAGACGTGCTCGCGCTCGAGCCGGACGGCGTGTTCCTCTCGAACGGTCCCGGCGATCCCGAGCCGCTGCACACGCAGGTTGAGAATATTCGCCGGCTCCTTGGCCGGAAGCCCATCTTCGGCATCTGCCTGGGCCACCAGTTGCTCGGACTGGCGGTGGGCGGCAAGACCTATAAGCTCAAGTTCGGGCATCGCGGCGCCAACCATCCGGTGCGCAACGAGGTAACGCGGCGGGTCGAGATCACCTCGCACAATCACGGTTTCGCGGTGGATCCCGATTCGCTCGATCTCAACCAGGTGGAGATCACCCACGTGAACCTCAACGACCAGACGCTGGAGGGTTTTCGCCATCGCCAGTATCCGATGTTCTGCGTGCAATACCATCCCGAAGCCGCTCCCGGGCCGCACGATTCGCACTACCTGTTCGACGATTTCGTCAAGCTCATGAAGGGGGAGCGGTAGCGCCATGCCGCGAAGGAACGACCTCCACCGCATCCTGATTATCGGCTCGGGGCCGATCGTCATCGGCCAGGCCTGCGAATTCGATTACTCCGGCACGCAGGCCGCCAAGGCCCTGCGCGCGGATGGATACGAGGTGGTGCTGGTGAATTCCAACCCAGCCACCATCATGACCGATCCGGACCTGGCGGACCGGACCTACGTGGAGCCGCTGACCGTCGCATATCTCGAAGAGATCATCCGCCGCGAGCGGCCCGATGCGCTGCTTTCGACCGTGGGCGGCCAGACCGGCTTGAATCTCTCGGTGGAACTGGCCGAGGCGGGCGTGCTGGAGAAGCACGGCGTGGAACTGATCGGCGCCAAGATCGACGCCATCAAGAAGGCCGAAGACCGGCTGCTGTTCAAGGACGCCATGCGGCGCATCGGCCTGGAGACGCCGCAATCGCAGCTCGTCAACAGCCTCAAGAGCGGAGTGGAGTTTGCCGCGCGCATCGGGTACCCGTGCATTCTGCGGCCGAGCTTCACGCTGGGCGGCACGGGCGGCGGCATCGCCTACCACCAGGAAGAGCTGCTCGAGATCCTGGAGCGCGGCCTGGCGCTTTCGCCGGTGCACGAGGTGCTGATCGAGGAAAGCGTGCTGGGGTGGAAGGAATTCGAGCTGGAGGTGATGCGCGACCTGGCGGACAACTGCATCATCGTCTGCTCCATCGAGAACTTCGATCCCATGGGCGTGCACACGGGCGATTCCATCACGGTGGCGCCCGCCCAGACGCTAACCGACCGCGAGTACCAGATGATGCGCGATGGCGCCATACGCTGCCTGCGCGAGATCGGCGTGGATACGGGCGGCTCGAACGTGCAGTTCGCCATCGACCCGCGCAACGGGCGCATGGTGATTATCGAGATGAACCCGCGCGTGTCGCGCAGCTCGGCGCTGGCCTCCAAGGCCACCGGTTTCCCGATCGCCAAAATCGCCGCCAAGCTGGCGGTGGGCTACCGGCTGGACGAGATTCCGAACGACATCACGCGCAAGACGCCGGCGTGCTTCGAGCCGACCATCGATTACGTGGTGGCGAAGATCCCCAAGTGGGCCTTCGAGAAGTTCCCCGGCGCCGACCCCACGCTGGGCACACAGATGAAATCGGTGGGCGAGGTGATGGCCATCGGCCGCACCTTCAAGGAGGCGCTTTCCAAGGGCCTGCGCAGTCTCGAAACGGGCCGCGCCTTCGGCTCCGAGAAGCTCGAGAAGAGCCTCATCGACCAGAAGCTCATCACCCCCACGCCGGACCGGCTGAACTACATCCGCTTCGCCATGGCCAACGGCTACAGCGTGGAGCAGATCCACGAGCTCACCAGCATCGATCCGTGGTTTCTCGAGCAGGTCAAGGAAGTGGTGGATTTCGAAGCCTCGCTGGCGCCGGGCGACTGGAGCGCCGTTCCAGCCGAGACATTCCGCCGCGCCAAGCGCTACGGCATCTCTGACGTGCAGCTGGCCAAGACCTGGGGCGCCGATGAGATCGCCGTGCGCAACCGCCGCAAGGCGCTGGGCGTCCGGGCCGTCTTCAGCCGCGTGGATACTTGCGCGGCGGAGTTCGAAAGCTTCACGCCGTATCTCTACTCCTGCTACGAAAGCTCGTGCGAAGCCGATCCCGGCGAGCGGCCCAAGGTGATGATTCTGGGCAGCGGGCCCAACCGCATCGGTCAGGGCATCGAGTTCGATTACTGCTGCTGCCACGCTTCCTTCGCGCTGCAGGAGATGGGCATCGAATCGATCATGGTCAACTGCAACCCCGAGACCGTCTCGACCGATTACGACACCAGCGACCGCCTCTACTTCGAGCCGCTCACGCTCGAAAACGTGCTGAACATCTGCGATACCGAGAAGCCCAACGGCCTGATCGTGCAGTTCGGCGGCCAGACGCCCCTCAACCTGGCGCTGCCGCTGAAGCGCCTGGGCGTGCCGATCATCGGCACCGATCCGGAGGATATCGACCTGGCCGAGGACCGCAAACTGTTCGGCAAACTGCTCGACGATCTCGCCATTCCATGCCCGCTCAACGGCACGGCCACCAGCGTGGAAGAGGCCTGCGCAGTGGCCCAGCGCATCGGCTATCCCGTGCTGGTGCGCCCCAGCTATGTGCTGGGCGGGCGGGCGATGGTGATCGCCTACGACGAAGAGATGGTGCGCCACTACATGCGCGAGGCGGTGAACTTCTCGCAGGACCGGCCGGTGCTGGTGGATCGCTTCCTGGAAGACGCCACCGAGGTGGATGTGGACGCGCTGTCCGATGGCGACGAGGTTCTCATCGCCGGCATGATGGAGCATATCGAGGAAGCCGGCGTGCATTCGGGCGATAGCTCCTGCGTGCTGCCGGCGCCTTCGCTCCCGGCGGCCACGGTGGCGACCATCGAGGATTACACGGTGCGCCTGGCGAAGGCACTGAAGGTGATCGGGCTGATGAACGTGCAGTACGCCGTGCAGAACGGCGTGGTGTACGTGCTCGAAGTGAACCCGCGGGCCTCGCGCACCGTGCCGTATGTCAGCAAGGCTACGGGCGTGCCGCTGCCCAAGATCGCCGTGGGGCTGATGTGGGGCCGCAAGCTGAAAGATTACGCGCACCTGATGGGCGGGCTTTCCTCCGGGACGCTCCCGGTGCCGCAATACTTCGTGAAATCGCCGGTGTTCCCCTTCAATAAGTTTCCGGGCGTGGACCCGGCGCTGGGCCCTGAGATGCGCTCCACCGGCGAGGTGATGGGCGTGGGGGTAAACTTCGGCGAAGCGTTCCTGAAGGCACAGATCAGCGCCGGGAGCCCGCTGCCGGAGAAGGGGACGGTTTTCATCAGCGTAAACGATCGTCATAAGGCCGCGGCCGTGGACGTGGCCCGCTGTTTCGCCGCGCTGGGATTCAAGCTGGTGGCCACGCGCGGCACCGCGGCGGCCCTGCGCGCGGCCGGCCTGGAATCGAAGATGGTGTTCAAGGTGAACGAGGGCCGCCCCAACGTGGTGGACCTGCTGAAGCGCGGGTCGATTCAGTTGGCCATTTACACCACCGCGGGCCAGCCGGCCTTCCTGGACGAGAAGGTCATCCGCCGGGCGGCGGTGACCTATCGCGTCCCCTGCATCACGACCATGAGCGGGGCCAAGGCGGCGGCCGATGCCGTGGCGGCGCGACAGCGCGATCCCGTGCGGGTGTGGAGTTTGCAGGAGATCCACGGAGCCCGGACACCGGCATAGCTTTTCGCCGGGTGCGGGCGCTCTGTAGCATACTGGATCGGGAGGGTTTCTCATGCAGAACTACGACAATTTCATCGACGGACGGTTTGTGCCTTCGAGCGGCAAGGACCGCGTTACGGTCTTCAACCCTTCGACCGGCGCGCCCATCTGCACGGTGCCCGACAGCAGCGTGGCCGATGTCGAGATGGCGGTGGCATCCGCGGAAAAGGCGCAGAAGGAATGGTGCCGGCGGCCGGCGGTCCAGCGCGGCGCGGCGCTGCGGGCGATCGCGGCGAAGATCCGGGAAAACGTGGAAATGCTGGCCCGGACCATCACCGAAGAGCAGGGCAAGATTCTCCCCCTGGCGCGCGTCGAGGTGACGTTTACCGCCGATTACCTCGATTACATGGCGGAATGGGGACGGCGCATCGAGGGCGAAATTCTGGAGAGCGACCGGCCGGGCGAGACCATTTTCCTGTTCCGGCAACCCATCGGCGTGGTGGGCGGCATTCTGCCGTGGAACTTTCCGTTTTTCCTGATCGCGCGCAAGGCCGGGCCGGCGCTGGTAACGGGCAGCACCATCGTGATCAAACCCAGCCGGGAGACGCCGCATAACGCGGTGAAGTTCTGCGAATTGCTGGCGCAGACGGATCTGCCGCCGGGCGTGATCAACGTGGTTCACGGGCGCGGCTCGACGGCCGGCGAGGCGCTGGCCTCCTCGCCGAAAATCGGAATGGTCACCTTCACGGGGAGCGTCGAGATCGGCTCGGCCATCATGGCCTCGGCGGCCAAGAACGTCACCAAGGTGAACCTGGAACTGGGGGGCAAGGCACCGGCCATCGTGATGGCCGATGCCGATATCGACCTGGCGGTGAAGGCGGTAAAGGCATCGCGCGTCATCAACAGCGGGCAGGTCTGCAACTGCGCCGAGCGGGTTTACGTCGAGAGCAAGATCGCCGGAGAGTTCATCGAGAAGTTTGCGGCGGCCATGAAGAGCACGCGCGTGGGCGATCCATTGGCCGATGAGACGGTGGAATATGGCCCCATGATTAACAAATCCAGCTTTGAGAAGGTCGATTCGCTGGTGCGGAGCGCGGTGGCGGCCGGCGCTTCCGTGGTGACGGGCGGCCATCGCGCGGATAAAGACCCGGGCGGATTCTATTATGAACCGACCGTGCTGGCCGATTGCCGGCAGGAGATGGACGTCATTCAGCAGGAGATCTTCGGCCCGGTGGCGCCGGTGGTGACGTTCGACGATCTCGACCAGGCTATCGCGTACGCCAACGATTCGGAGTACGGCCTGACCTCATCGATCTACACGCGTGACCTGAACACGGCGCTGCGGGCATGCCAGGAAATCCGCTTCGGCGAAACGTATATCAACCGCGAGAACTTCGAGGCCATGCAGGGCTTTCATGCGGGATGGCGGAAAAGCGGCATCGGCGGCGCGGATGGAAAGCACGGGTTGTACGAGTTCCTGCAGACGCACGTGGTTTATATGCAGCGCGCGTGAGGAGGGGCGGGCGGGCCGCCACAATAGGCGCCGCAGGCCACAGGTTGTTGGAAATTCACGCAGCACATTCTACATGGATGTGTTTCAGCTGGCAGAGGGGTCTCTTACGCCTGATCGGCGTCAGAGCAAGGGCCCGCTGCCCAGATCCGGTTTCGGGCAGAAGCTGGTTTGTTGGGTAGCCGCTTCCCCAAAGAGGACTTCGGGGCCGCGTGGCATCACTTCGACGGCTCGCGCGTGATACGGCCAAGTGGCAGACGAGCCATTCTACGGTAACGCCACTTTCGAGGGACAATAGCGCCATTCAGATTCATTCACCTGTACCCCAAAGGGTGACATACGTCATGAGTACGGCCATCAGCATAGCGACGCAGCCACAGATTCGGACGCCCACCCGGTAAAGGTCTGGGGGATAGCCGGAGCAGATCCGGTTCTTGCTGGGGCGCGTCAGCCTACAAACGAAGGAAAGTTACTTCTTGAGACTGTTTCACGATTGCTCGCGCAGCAATGGCCGGGCCGAAATCGAGTGTTGCTTTAATCTTCATCGCCACAATAACAACAAGCCAGCCACGCAAAGCAACATGCCCGAGCCGGTCCGAACCGTGAAGTCTTCGCGATAGAGGAAGGCCCCAATAATGACCAGCGCTAGTGCGATCAGGTTATTACAGACAAATGAGGTGACGTTCAGCTTGAGTCCGGCACGGTAGCCAACAAGGTAGCCAGACTCAATCAGCACCAGCGCCAGCCCCAGCACGACGGACGTCCAGCTCACGCGATGGATTTGCGTCGAGGAGAAGCCGTCGCGAGCGGCGAACAGTCCAAGGCAAGCGAGCGACGCGAGTCCGAACGAGATGCAGAGTGCGAGAAAAGGATCGACTGTTGCCGGAGTGGACTTTTGGGAGACGTGATACAGAATGCCGCCAACAATGATCATGATCAGCGGAACCATGCCTATGCCGTTCGTTTGCATTAAGAGTTTTCCTTTGTGCTAACGCCCCGCTTCACGCTGCATCAGATGGTCCTTCTGTAGATCGTTCCCGACAAGAAAATCCTGGGCTCCAGCGATCCGAAAACCCCACCTCTCATAGAACGAAATCGCACGTTTATTGCCGGAGAAGACGCTGAGCCAAAACGAACCTTCATTCTTGGCCATCGCTAATGCCTCGTGCATGAGAGCGTTCGCGATGCCTCTTCCGTGGAACTCGGTGGCGATATAGAACTTTCGCAGCTCGAACTCGGCACGAAGGCCGGCATGTGGAGGCGGTGCGCTCCGCGCGATGAGAGCGTAGCCAGCGGGCTTGTCCGAAATCTTCACGACGAGAATCGCAACGTCCTTGTCATCGAGCAGAGCGAGAAATCGCTCGGGTGTGAGTTCTCGATTGATGTAATCGGCTATGTCAGCCGGCTTTGTGTTCGCCGGGCAGCCTAAAGGAAAAAGATCCGCCGATAAGCGAGAGAGTGTCCGGGCATCGGCAGCGGTGGCCCGGTGAATCTGCATATCCGGTTCTGGCATTTGAATCTCGGCGGCCGGCGCCGTGCCGCAACATTAATGTTAATGGTTTCGACCAAGATAAGACAATCATTTCCGCGTTGGTTAGGCCACGTTTCGCGGATCACTCCCCTGAAACGCCGATACCGGAAACTGCCAGGAAGTTTGCCGTGCCGTCGCCATTCCGTACCTATGCCGGGTGGCGGTCCAGCCCGCGTCAGCGGCTCACCCTTGCGGTGAGCGGCGTGTCGCGGGACGAGCCGCCTACGAAGAACTTGTACTCGCCGGGGAGGAGTTCCCAATCGTCCTTCTGTTCATTGAAGATCGAGAGGAACTTCGGCTCCAGCTTTAAGGTGACGGTCTTCGATTCGCCGGGAGCCAACTGGATCTTCTCCCAGGCCACCAGTCGCCGGGGCGGTTCCTGGGCGGCGGCCGGCAGTCCGGCGTAAACCTGGGCGATCTCCGCGCCGGCGCGCTGGCCGGTGTTGCGCACGGTAAACGAGACACTTTCCGCGCCGGCTTTCAGGCCGGAGTACGCAAACGTGGTGTAGGAAAGGCCATAGCCGAAGGGGAAGAGCGGTTCCTTGTTTTCGGCGTCGAACCATTTGTAACCCACCTTCAGGCCTTCGGTATAGTCGATATCGAAAGCGGGAGGAGCGCCACGCGGCTGCGATGGACGCAGGCCACCGCCGAAAATCGTGGGGTGCGGCAAGTCGGCATCGCTTTTGGCGAACGTGGCGGGGAGCTTGGCGCAAGGATTGACGTCGCCGAAGAGAATGTTGGCCAGGGCTTCCGCCCCTCTGATTCCGGGGTACCAGATCTCGAGGGCGGCGGCGACGTTGCCGATCCACGGCATAGCCGCCGGGCCGCCGGTTTCGAGCACTACGATGGTGCGCGGGTTGGCTGCGGCCACCGCGCTCACCAGATCGTCCTGGTTGTCGGAGAGCGTCAGGCTGGTCATGTCGCGGCCTTCACTGGTGGGCTCGTTCACCACCACGATGGCCACTTCGGAGCGCCTGGCCAGAGCCGCGGCCACGGACGGATTGACGCCGTCGTCAAATTCCACTTTGGCCTTGGGAGCTTTGGCGCGGATGGCCTTGAGCGGCGAGGAGGGGAACCAGACCGGGGCGGCCGCCATAGCGGCTGGCTCCTCCGCCGGGAGGGTCCACCTGCGCGGAACCGCCGCCCGAGAGCACGCCCGTATCGGCATGGGAGCCGATCAAGGCGATCGATTTCACCGTGCGCGGCATTCAGCGGAAGCTGGTTATCGGCGTTCTTCAGCAGCACCGAGGCCTGCTCGGAGATGGTCTGCGCGGTCTCCGCGCCGCGGAAGCGGATCGACCACGCGGCCCAGCGGAGGATCGTCCACAATGCCCGCGGCGAACTCGGTGCGCACGATGCGATGAACCATGTCGTTCAGACGCGCCAGGGGGACCTCGCCGCTCTCGACGGCCTTTTTCAGCGCGTCGCCGAAGTGGATGTCGCGCGGGATCGCCGCCGGGTTCTTCGTTATCCAGGCCGGCCAGAGCGGCCTTGGTGGTGGTGTGGGTCCCGCCCCAATCCGAGAGCACGAAGCCTTGGAAGCCCCAGGCCTTCTTGAGCACGTCGGTCAGCAGGTAGCTGTTTTCGCAGGCCCAGTCGCCATTCACCTTGTTGTACGAGCACATCACCATGCCGGGCTGCCCTTCGGTCACGGCGATCTCGAAGGCCAGCAGGTCGGTTTCGCGCATGGCGCGTTTGCCGAGCTTCACGTTGCCGATGCTCCGGCCGGTCTCCTGGTCGTTGAAGGCGTAGTGCTTCACATCGCCGATGACCTTCTGGCTGCGCACGCCCTGGATAAGCTGGGCTATCATCTTGCCTGCCAGGATGGGGTCCTCGCCCTGATACTCGAAGTTGCGGCCGTTGCGCGGTTCGCGCATCAGGTCCACGCCACCGCCGATAGAGGAGTTGTACTGCTGATCGCGCAGCTCCCGGCCGATCAGACTGCCGTATTCATAGGCCAGCTTGAGGTCCCAGGTGGCGGCCTCGGCGATGGTCGAGGGCAGCAAGGTGGCATAGCGCCCGCGCGCGGCGGCGGCCCGCACGCCGACGGCGGAATCGGCCAACTGGACCGCTGGCAGGCCGAGCCGGGGAATGCCGGCAATCACGCCGGCTCCGCCATTGGAGATGGCTCCGGCGGATTCGAAACCGCCGGCGCCGTGCACCAGCAACAGCTTCTCGTCCAGGGTCATCTGCTCGACGACCAGATCGGCCCGCCGATCGGGGGGCAGGTTCTTATCCATCCACGGCTCATGGCGGGCCTGTGGGGGCTCTGCGCCAGCAATCCACCGATTGCAGCGGCCAGAGCGAGCGAGGGGGCCGCGATTCGAAGATTCATAAGAAATCAAATCGATTGTACTCTAATGGGCGCCGGCGCCGTTCCGCGCGGCCTCGATCCTGCCGCTTCTAATCGCGGCTCGAAACACGCGGTAGTCGGCTTCGGTCTGATCGGCGTATCCGGCGGCGAAGGCGGCGAGGGCTTTGGCCACCTTGCCGCCCGAGCCGCAGTAGCCGGAGACCTGGCAGGCATCCCCGGACCGCCCATGACCCCGCGCCAGCAACTCGCCGGCCACCAGCGCGAGGCTCTCGAGACCTCCGCCGCGCAAGCGCTGGAGATCGACACGGCCCTTGTGGTCGTTGAGCTGCCGGACCAGGAATTCATGCGACCCGATGGTGGTCCAACCCAGCATCAGATCCGAGAGCGGCTGCATGGCGCGCTGCCCTTGGGCCACGCGTTGACCCTGGTGCTGGCGGGCGGTATCCGGCAGGTACTTCGCGTATGTCGAGGCCACTTCCTGCTTAACCTGCAGAAACAGGGGATCGCGCGGGCCGTTGCCTTCGAACAGCACCACGTAATCGCGCAACCCGATGCTGCCCGTCCCCACCACCTTGAAGCCCACATCCAGGCTAGCGAACAGGTCGAAGAGGCGGACGCGTTCCGGCCCGAGGCTCTGGCGATAAGCGTCCAGGGAGTGCAAGACCTCCCGCGCTTCCGGCCCTCGAAGCCGCCAGAAGAGCGGCCGCTGGTCGCGGAATCGCGGGCGCCCGCGGCGGCCGGGTTCCGTCAGCTTCTTCAGCAGATCCAATGGGCGGGCGCGTTGGGACTGCCGCAAGGCGGCGTGGATGGGCGCGGCGCGCTCTCCCCGGCGCACCTGGTGCCGGGCGGCCTGCAAAACCGGCTGGCGCGCGAACTCCGCGATAAAACGGCAGTAACTCCGCGCGAAGGCCTCCGCCGCCGATTTGCACGCGGCGGCATCGTGACCCGATTCCCGTCCCGCCAGCACGAGGCTGGCCGCCATGCGCTTGAGGTCCCACTCGAAGGGGCCGCGGATGGTCTCGTCGAAATCGTTCAGGTCGAAGACCAGGTTGCCGTCCGGCGCCGCGAAGGAGCCCAGGTTCTGAACATGCGCGTCGCCACATAGCTGCACATCGATGCCAGAATTGGGCAGCCGGGCCAGGTCCGCGGCCATCAGTGAGACGGCTCCCCGGAAGAACGCGAAGGGAGATTCCTTCATGCGCGCGTACTTGATGGGAAGCAGGCGGCGAAGGCGCTCCGACTCGGCTTCGAGCAGGATGTCGATGGGATCGAATTGACGCTCACTAGAGCGGAGATCCTTGTGCGCCTGGCGACTAACGGCTTCCCGCCGCTGCTTTCCTTGAAGAGCGCGGTCACTGGCGGAGCGCTCCGCAGCGGCCGATGAAGTATCCAAGCTCACCTGGCGGCTTCCTATTCCTCCGGCATCTGGCCGGTGTCCTCGGCGCGATTCTCGAACTTGGTCTGCGCGTGCAGGAACACCAGGTTCACCGTGCCCACCGGGCCGTTGCGCTGTTTGGCCACGATCAACTCGGCCAGCCCGCGCAGGTCTTCGCGATCGCGCTGGTAGACCTCCTCGCGGAAGATGAACGCCACCACGTCGGCATCCTGCTCGATGGATCCCGATTCGCGCAGATCGCTGAGCTGCGGGCGATGGTCCCCCTGCCGGGTTTCCGGCGCACGGCTCAACTGCGAGAGCACCATCATGGGCACGTTCAGCTCTTTGGCCAGCAGCTTGAGGCCGCGCGAAAGGGCGCTGACTTCCTGGTTGCGGTTTTCGAAACGCCCGCGCCCGGTCATCAACTGGAGATAATCGACGATCACCAGCCCCAGCTTGCGATCGCGATCGGCCTGCAGGCGGCGCAGCTTGGCATGCAGGTCCAAAATGTGAATTCCGGGCGTGTCGTCGATATAAAGCGGTGCTTCCACCAGCTCGTGCAGGGCGTTGTTCAGCTTGCCCCGGTCTGCCTGGGAAAGATAACCGGCGCGGAACTTCTGGCTATCCACGCGCGCCGCCGAGCAGAGCATGCGCGTCAGCAGCGATTCCTGGGACATTTCAAGCGAGAAGATAGCCACGGTCTGCTTGAGCTTAAGGGCTACGTGCTGGGCGATGTTGAGCGCGAGGGCCGTCTTCCCCATGGAGGGCCTCGCCGCTATGATGATCAGGTCTCCGCCGTGCAGCCCGCCGGTGTATTCGTCGAGCTTGGCAAAGCCGGTGCTGATTCCCTTGATGCGCCTGCTGGGGTCGAGAAAGGCGCTGAGGCCGCCCTCATAATTCTCCACGATCTGGCGGGCCGGCTGGAGACCGGATTTGGCGCGCGCCTCGCCCAGCTTGAGGAGGGTCTCTTCGGCTCCGGCCAGGATGTCGCCGGCTTCCTCCTCGCCCACCAACGCGCGATTCATCATGTGCTGCGAAGCGAAAACGATGCGGCGCAGAACGGCTTTGTCTTTAACGATGCGGACGTAGCTATCGACGTTGGGGATCTGCGGAAGACCGTCATCCAGCGAGACCAGGTAGCTGAGACCGTCGCAGGCCTCCAGCTCGTTGTACTTCATCAGCTCATTGGCGATGGTGATCCGGTCGATCCGCTCGTTGCGCTCCTGCAACTCGCCCATGCGGCGGAAAATACGCCGATGCTTCTCGAGGCTGAAATCGTCCGCCTCGAGCGTGCCGGCGGCCTGGACATATAGACTGTCGTCGAGCAGGATCGAGCCCAGCACGAAGCGCTCGGCGTCTACGTTAGTGGGAAGAGATTTCTCGGTGGTTTCAGGCGCGGCCATGGAATGAATGACTCAGCTTAACTCCCCACTCCCGGCGCGCGGCCGGTTTATTCGCGGCTGCATTTCGAGTATCTTAGCCTCTGTAAAACCGGCTCCCGGGAAGGCCCGCCGGCAGGGCGCGCAACTCCTCGCGAATCAATCGAGCCGGACCTTCGGGAGCCGAAATCCACAAGACTCCTCAAGCTTTCCACAGCTTGTGAACATTCGCCGCTCTCTATGTTTTACCGGATTCGGCCGCGAGAGGCCAGAATTTTCCTCTCAAGCCCATGAAAACCAGGCATAGTCGGCTTTTGGAGGATTCACCGGATGCACGAATGGGTGTTTTCGCACAATACGTGGGCCACGCCGGTTTTTGCGATGATGGAAGGCGATGACCCGTAGAACCAGTATGCTGCTGCCGCTCGCGCTCGTGCTGGCGGGCTGTGGCGTCAAGGAGCAGCCCAAGCGCTATGCGATGCACGGCCGGGTGAAAGCCCTCGACCCCGCCACCAAGACGGCCACCATCGATGCCGGCAAGATCGGCGACTGGATGGAAGCCATGACCATGGAATATCCCGTCAAGCCCGATGTCGAATTCGCCAAGCTGCACCCGGGCGACAGCATCGACGCCACCGTCGTCGTCAGCGGCGACAAATATTATGTGACGGGAGTTAGAGTGGCCCGATAATAACGGATTTTAGAATCTGCTAATCTGTTTTTATGGGTATCGAATCGGATTTGAAAGCAGCCTTTGCCGGAGAGAGCCAGGCCAACCAGAAATATCGCGCCTTCGCGAAAAAGGCAGAGCAGGAGGGCTTGCCGAACGTAGCGCGCCTGTTCCGGACCGCGGCCGAGGCCGAGCGCATTCACGCCGAAGGGCATCTGCGCGCAGCCGAGGGCATCGCCACCACGCGTGAGAATCTCAAGGCGGCCATCGAGGGCGAGACTTACGAGTTCAGCACTATGTATCCGGCCATGCTGGCGAACGCGCAGGCCGAGGGGCACCGGGCCAAGGTGATGTTCGGCTTCGCGTTAAAAGCGGAAGCGGTGCACGCCGATCTGTATAAGCTTGCGCTGGAAGCCGTGGAACAAGGCCGGGACCTGGCCGAAGCGGGCATCTACCTTTGCCCGTTTTGCGGGCACATCGAGTTCGGCGCCCCACCCGAGACTTGTCCCATCTGCGGCGCGCGCAGAGAGAAGTTCGTCGCCGCGCAATAAACGTGCCGCTTCCCGTCTTAGCGCGCCAGCCGCGCGGGATGGTTTCGCAGAAACTCGATCCCCGCATTATCGGGGTGCGAGCGCATACCGACTTTGTCGCCGAGCTCCATAACCTGATCGCTATTGGCCGCCTGGAACGCCTCCCAACGCGGTAAGCCGGGGCCGTTGGGATCGAGATTCTTGGCGAAGTTCACCCAGTAAGACGAAACCATATCGGCCAGCTTTGTGTCATAGGCTTCGGGCTTGGCGTTGTGAAAGGTATCGCTCGCGGCCAAGGCCTCGGTCTTATTGATGTTGTTGAACACATAGGCCAGGTCCTCGCCGTGCGGCGCGCCCAGGGGGAGCGCGGCGGCCATGCTGGGCGGCGGCCCTCCGGGAGTCATGCGCGAGAAGAGGTACAAATAGGCCTTCTGCCCGGCCTTGACTTGGGCCTCCGCCCACAGCCGCATATTCAACCCCATGTTCTCTTCGGTGGCGGAGCGTTGCCGCGATTCCACGGCCTGGACGTCGGAGCCGGCCGGGTAGATCTTGAGATACTGTTCGGCTGCGTCGCCGTACCGCTGGCGGGCCTGCTCGATGAATTGCCTGGCGGTCGTGCCGCCGCGCGCGAACAGGCGCCCCTCGTCGGTATTCGAACCAACCAGCGCGGGCACATGATTCTGGAGGCCCTTCTGGAAGAGCACCAGGGGCGCTTCCGGCAGCACGTAGCCATCGCTGTTGGGTCCGGGAGTGAACCCCGCCGCCGTCACCAGCGCGTTAGCTGGTTTGGCGCGCAACTCGGCCAGCGATTGGGCGCCCATCGATGCGGCGAACTTCACGCCGCGCGCTTCGGCCTCCGCCAGGTTGCCGTTATTCAGCATGCCGTTGAACGATGCACCGCTCTGGCCGATCACCGCCCGGAAGAGGCCCTTCGTCAGCGGTGAGGCCTCGAGGCAGTTCACCGCCATCGATCCCGCGGATTGTCCGAAGATGGTGACCTTGGCCGCATCGCCGCCGAACCGCGCGATGTTCCGCTGGACCCACTGGAGCGCTGCGATCGCGTCCATGAGGCCGTAGTTTCCGGAAGCGCCGCGGTCCGATTCGCGGGTCAGTTCGGGATGCGCCAGAAAACCCAGCGCGCCCAGCCGGTAGTTGATGGTCACCAGCACCACGCCCTTCTTGGCCAGCTCTTCGCCATCGTGCAGCAGCATGGCGCCGGTGCCGTCGCGGAAGCCTCCGCCGTGGATCCACACCATCACCGGGAGCTTGTCCCCAGCGCCTTTGGCGGGAGTCCACACATTCAGGTACAGGCAGTCCTCGCTCCCCTGAGCTTCCTGTGGATTGGTGCGCAGCGGCTGCACGCAGCGGGATCCGAACTGATCCATTGTGTGCACGCCCGTCCACTTGGCGGCCGGCTGCGGCGCCTGCCAGCGTAATTTGCCAACTGGGGGCGCGGCATAGGGAATGCCTCTGAATACGACAATTCCGGGCGTAGCTGTGGCCACG
This sequence comes from Terriglobia bacterium, assembly GCA_963714205.1. Classification (GTDB taxonomy): domain Bacteria; phylum Acidobacteriota; class Terriglobia; order Bryobacterales; family Bryobacteraceae; genus CAVQNQ01. The sequence continues at coordinate 151,849 of CAVQNQ010000006.1, read as the reverse complement.
CCGGAGATATCGCCGCTATCGATGCGCACCGTGCCGGAGATGGCCGCGGCCAGCGGCAGGGCGCTCGCCAGCAAGATCAGCATGCGTTTCATGACTTTCCTCCTACAGGGAACCCGCCGTACCACTGTAGCGCCGCTCGCTGTGCCTTGTCTTTCCCGGTAATCCTAGCACCGCTGTGGGTCTGCCGATACACACGCTCGCGCGCTCACCTTCTACCATGAAGCCATGGGGGATGCCTATCGCGTTGTGATCCTGGGGGGAGGGTTTGGCGGGCTGAACGCGGCCAAAGCGCTGAAATCCGCACCGGCTCAAGTGACGCTGGTGGACCGCCGCAACTTCCATCTCTTCCAACCGTTGATGTACCAGGTAGCCACCGGGTCGCTCTCGCCGGGGGATATCGCGTCTCCCTTGCGTACCGTTTTGCGGAGCCAGAAGAACACGCGAGTCTGGCTGGGAGAAGCGGTGGACCTCGATCCGGCGGGCCGCCGCCTGGTGCTGAGCGACGGAGTTGCGCTGGAATACGACGTCCTGATCGTGGCCGCCGGCTCGCGAACCAACTATTACGGCCGCGACGAGTGGCGTGAGTGCGCCCCCAGCCTGAAAACGGTGGAGGAGGCCACCGCCTTCCGCCACAAAATTCTTTTCGCTTTCGAGGCCGCCGAGCGAACTACGGACCGGGACCAACGGCGGGCTTGGCTCACTTTCGCGATCATCGGCGCGGGCACCACCGGCGTGGAACTGGCCGGCGCGATCGCGGAGATTGCGCGGCATACCCTGCGGGGCGAGTTTCGATCGATCCGCCCGGAGGAGGCCCAGGTCCTGCTTCTGGACGCTTCCCCGCGCGTGCTCCCAACCTATCCGGAGGACCTCTCCGAAAAGGCCGAGCATTCGCTGCTGAAACTCGGAGCGCGCTCCCGAACGGGCGTGAGGGTGACGGTCGTAGACAGTGAGGGCATCACCTTCGAAGGTCCTCGCGGGAGCGAGCGGCTGCCAACCCGGACCGTGCTGTGGGCCGGGGGCGTAGCGGCTACCGAATTCGGCAAAGCGCTGGCGGCCCGCACCGGCGCCCAGACCGACAAGAGTGGTAAAATCCGCGTCCAGCCGGATCTGACGATCCCGGGCCACCCGAACATCTTCGTTGTGGGCGACCTGGCCCTGGCGTACCGCAACGGCGACCAGGCGCTGCCCGGAGTGGCGCAGGTTGCCATGCAGCAAGGCACCTACGCGGCGCGGGCCATCGTGAGAAGGATCGCGGGCCGGCCCGCGCCGCCGCCGTTCCGCTATTTCGACAAAGGCGACCTGGCGGTGATCGGGCGGGCTTCGGCGGTAGCCCGAATCTTCGGTATACACATCTCGGGATGGCCGGCCTGGCTGGTCTGGCTCTTCGTTCACCTGATGTACCTTGTGCAGTTCCAGAACCGCATCCTGGTATTCATTCAGTGGGGATTTCTGTACCTGACTTTCAGCCGCGGCGCGCGTCTGATCACCGGGCCGAACACCAGTTGCCAGAAATGATCGCGGATATTGGGGCCGGCCGGCGATCCCCTATACTTTAGGTTCCGCCGATTCATGACTTCCTTTCAGCCGCTGTTTCGCCATCCGCACCTGCAAACCATCGCCGGGCATTTGTGGCGGCGGCGCGGGCTGGAGCGGCGCTTTCCGCTGGAGCGGCGCTTCTATCGCACCGCGCCGCGGGTCGAGGTGCTGGTGGAATCCCAGGCGCCCGCCGGAACGCCTGGCGGCCACCTGGTGATGGTGCACGGCCTGGAAGGCTCCGGCCAGGCCGGGTACATGCGCAGCCTCGCGGGACGGGCGCTCGAAGCCGGCTTCGCCGCGCACCGCTTCCACATGCGCACCTGCGGGGGGACCGAGAAGCGCTGCGACACGCTCTATCACGCGGGCTTGACGGCCGACCTGGAGAGCGTCCTGCGCGTCTTCCGCGCGGAGGGCCGCGCGCCCGTGTTTGCGATTGGCTTTTCGCTGGGCGGCAACGTGGTTCTCAAACTCGCGGCGGAATTGGGCGAATCGGGCGGCTCGCTGCTGGCGGGGGTGTGCGCGATTTCCGCCCCGCTCGACCTGGCGGCTTCCTCCCGCCGCCTCGCCCTGCCGGAGAACCGCCTCTATGAACGCCGTTTTGTGCGCGCCATGCGCGCCCGCCTGCTGGCCACCGGACGCTACCAGCCGCGCGATTTTGCGGGCCTCCGCACGCTCCTCGAGTTCGACGATCGCATCACCGCACCGTCGTTCGGTTTCGGGACCGCGGCCAATTACTACCGGACTCAATCGGCCATTCGATACCTGGAGGCTGTGCGCCTCCCCGTGCTCCTCATCCAGGCCCAGGACGATCCACTGGTCCCCTTCGACGTGTTCGCATCCGAGGCCGTTCGCGCGCACCCTTGCATTCGCCTCCTGGCCCCCGAGCACGGCGGCCATCTGGGCTTCCTGGGGCGCCGTCCGCACCGTTTCTGGGCGGATGACGCCATAATGGAGTGGATAGGCGGACAAACCGGTAAGAAGATGGCACTCGATCCGTCCCTTCTTTCTGAATGAGTACCCACGCGTCCTTCTGGGAAGCGGTGGTGGGAGCAGTCCAATCCCTCCGCTCCAGCAAACTTCGCAGCTTTCTCACGCTGCTGGGGATTATCCTGGCCACCGCCACCCTGATTGCGGTCATGTCGGTAATTTCGGGCATGGACGTGGTGATAGCCAGGAACATCTCCGATATGGGCGCCGATGGCTACCGGGTGACGCGCATATTTTTCAGTGGCACCGATCTCAAGAAACTCGTCGAGATGCAGCGGCGCAACCCCCTGCTGACCATCGAGGAGTTCGCGTTTCTGAAATCCCGCGTGACGCTCACGCGCGAGCTGGGTATCGCCGCCAACCGCACGGTAACCATCAATAAGGGCAAGGAGCGCTCCGAGGATGTGGAGCTGGATGGCTGTACGCCGAACATGGCTGTGATCGGCAGCTACGATGTGGACGAGGGCCGCTATTTTTCCGAGACCGAGAACTCCCGGCACATGAACGTGGCTTTCGTGGGCCACGACGTGGCGTCCAAGTTTCTCCCCCAGGGATCCCCCATCGGCCAGACCATCGACCTGGAGGGCGTCCCCTTCGAAGTGGTGGGCGTGGCCAAGGCCAAGGGGTCGGTCTTCGGCATGTCGCAGGATAATTTCGTGGTGGTCCCGGCCGAGACCTATTTCAAGATCTGGGGATCGCGGCAGGGCATGGATTACGCGGGAATCGCCATCGACCACGAGCACCTGATCCAGGCGCAGGAGGAGGTTCGCATGCTGCTGCGCGCCTTCCGCCACGCGCGTCCCCAGGAAGACGATAATTTCGCCATCGTCACTTCCGATTCGCTGCTGAACCTGTGGAACCAGTTGACGGGAGCCATCTCGGCCACCGCCATCGGAGTGGTTTCGGTGTTCATGGTGGTGGGCGGCGTGGTGATCATGAACATCATGCTGGCGGCGGTCACCGAACGGACGCACGAAATCGGCATCCGCAAATCGGTGGGCGCCCGCAGCCGCGATATCCTCAACCAGTTCCTGGTGGAATCTTCGCTGCTCGCCGCCAGCGGGGGCGCCATAGGGGTTGCCATCGCCTGGGTACTGGCGGTGCTGGTGCGCAGTCTGACGCCGGTGCCCATGTCGGTGCCCGTCACGGCGGTGTTGGTGGGCGTGACCCTATCGGCGGTTGTGGGCCTGTTCTTCGGCATCTACCCGGCGCGGCGGGCTGCCCATCTCGATCCTATCGCCGCCCTGAGGATGGAGAAATGACTCTGGCCGCGCTCGATACCGGCATCCGCATCGCCCTGGCCAACATCCGCGAGCACAAAATGCGCTCCTTCCTCACGGTGCTGGGCGTCATCATCGGGACGGGCGCGGTGATCGGGGTGGGCGCCATCATCGCCGGACTCGATGCCACGGTCACCAACCTCATGGCCATGATGGGCCCTCAAAGCATCATCGTCAGCAAGACTCCCGCCATGGCCATGGCCACCCGCGAGGAACGCCGCCGCAAGCCGCTGACCCTGGAGGACGCCCGCGCCATCCAGGAACGCTGTGACGCGGTGCAGTACGTGAGCCCCTATCTTCTGCCCCGCGACGGCATCTACTCCGCCCGTTACAAGGGCAACGACGTATATGGCATCCGCATGGCCGGCAGCGAAGAGGCCTACGCCTCCATGGGCGTGACGTTCCTGTACGGCCGCTACTTCACCGATCAGGAAAATTTGCACCATTTCCCGCTAGTGGCGATTGGCGAGGACATCTACCGCCAGCTCATGCCCAACGAGGACCCCATCGGCAAGCGCATCCTGGTGGATGGCCACGAGTTTCAGATCGTCGGGGTGATGGCCCGGCCGGCCGCCTACCTGCCCGGCATGAACGACCTGCGCGTGATGGTGCCTTACAACGCCATGCACAAGATGTTTCCCAACGTGCAGGAACACGTGCTCATGGCCCAGGCATACCCGGGAATGGTGGATAAGGCCGAAGACGAAGTCCGCGCGGTGTTGCGTCTGCGCCGCCGCGACAAGTACAACGCCGCCGACAGTTTTTACCTGACCACGTCCGATCAGATGATCGAGCAGTTCCACAACGTCACCGCGACCGTCGCGATCGTCATGGTGGTGTTGAGCTCGATCGGCCTGCTGGTGGGCGGCATCGGAGTGATGAACATCATGCTGGTGAGCGTCACCGAGCGCACACGCGAGATCGGTATCCGCAAGGCGGTGGGGGCCCGCTCGAGCGACATCATCCTGCAGTTCCTCACCGAAGCCGTGGTGCTCACATCCATGGGCGGAGCCATCGGCCTGTTGCTGGGCTGGACCATCTCCCGCGTCACGTCGCTGGTATTTCCGAACCTCCCCACCGCCGTGCCGTTATGGGCGGTCTTGGCGGGCATCCTGGTCTCGGTAGGCGTGGGCCTGTTCTTCGGCATCTGGCCCGCGGGCCGCGCGGCCCGGCTGGACCCGGTGGAAGCGCTGCGATACGAGTAGCCCGCCGGGGCTGCAATCCCGGCCCTCAGGCCACGTACGAGAATCGCGGCGCCAGCCTGGTCAGTTTTAGAACGCGGTATAGCTCCATACCGACGCCGCTTAACGTGACCGTCACGCCTTTGCCCTCGGCCGCCCCGGCCAGTTCGGCGAGCGCGCTGAGCGCTCCTGCATCGATGCGATTCACGGAAGAGAAGTCCAGAACCAGCTCCTGGCCGGCGGATTCCATATTCGCAAGCGCGTTCCGGAGACTTTCGGAAACGCGCTGGTTATCGATCTCAATGCTTGCAACATTCGTCGCCATTACGCAGAACCTCCGTTGCGGTCGTTAGTCGGATGCCGCGGCCGTTTGCGCCGCCCCTCGGCCTGCATACGCTCGCCGATAAAGATCGGTCATTTCGCTCATCAGAGGCAGGCGGGGGTTGGTCGGCCGCCACGACGGATCATCGAACGCGACCTTTACCATATCGGGCACCGCACGCTCGAAATCCTCTTTCGAGATTCCCAGCGCGGCAATGGACCGCGGCATCTCCACGCGGTCGAGTAACTGCTCGGTCGCGGTCACCAGATTGTTCACCTTCTGTTCGACGGTGTCGCCGCCGAGGCCCAGCAGGTCCGCCACCACCGCGTATTTCTTGTGCGCCGTGTAGGCCCGCTGGTGCGGCGAAGGCATGAACTTCGAGGGCACCGAGGCATTGTACGCGATGACATGCGGCAGCAGGAGCGCGTTGGCCCGTCCGTGCGCCACCCCGAACCGCGCGCCGAGCGCGTGGGCCAGCGCGTGGTTTACCCCCACGGATGCGTTGGAGAACGCCAGCGCCGCCAGGCAAGAGGCATTGTGCATCATGGTGCGCGCCTCTTCGTCCCGCCCGTTCTCATACGCGATGGCCAGGTAACGGAAGACCAGCCGGATCGCCTGCATGGCATTCGCATCCGTGTAGGCCGAAGAGTACACCGAGACTCCCGCTTCCAGAGCGTGGGTCAAGGCGTCTATCCCGGTGTCGGCGGTCAGACCTTTCGGCATCGACATGACGAATTGCGGGTCCACAATCGCCACATCCGGGCTGAGCGAGTAATCGGCGAGCGTCACTTTCCGCCCGCGTTCCTTGTCCAGAAGGACGGCGAAGGGAGTCACCTCGCTGCCCGTTCCGCTCGTGGTGGGAATCGCAATCAACCGCGTGTGGTTGCCGTTTCCGGGAGGCGGATACTGAGCGATGCGTTTGCGAATATCCAGAAAGGGCGCTCCCAGTTCGTCGAAATCGGCCTGCGGCGATTCGTATTTGAGCTTCAGGATCTTGGCCGCATCGATCACCGATCCGCCGCCTAGAGCGATAATCTGGTCCGCGCGGCAAACGTTCAGGGTATCCAGGCCGCGCATGACCACCGCAAGCTCCGGCTCGGCATCGGGAATCGTCAGCACATGCACGACGGCTTCGGGGGGAAGCTGCCGCCGGACGGTCTCGACGTAGCCGATCTGTTGCAAGACCTGGTTCGTAACGATCAGGGTGGAGCGCGAAGGGAACTGCCTGAGCACCTCGACCGCGTTTCGATTGAAGTAAATCTGATTGGGAACACGGAACCACATAGGCGCTTGCATCCTCCGGGCCATGCGTTTGATGTTGAGATAGTGATACACGTTCACGTTGTCGGTGGTGCTGTTACCGCCGCCCGTGCCGCATCCGAATGACAAGGTCGGCACCATATCGTTGTAAACGCCGCCTATGGCGCCGATCGATCCCGGCGAGTTGACGATGATCCGGCCCGTGTTGATGGCTTCGCCGAATTTGCGGATAACTTCCTCGTTGCGCGAAAACACTACAGATGTATGTCCCAGCCCGCCGAAGTGGTTTACGTCCACGCACACCCGGAGGGCTTCGTCCACGGATTTTGCGCGATAGACCGCCAGCACCGGGAAGAGCTTCTCGACCGACAAAGGGTGCTCCCGGCCGACGCCGTGTATCTCCGCGATCAGGAGCTTGGTATCCGGCTGGACCGGGATGCCGATCATGCGCGCGATATTCGACGCCTTCTGGCCGACCGCCATAGCCCGCGCGTATCCCGTTTCGGGATCGACTACCGCGCGTCCCAATAGCTCCCCTTCCTTGCGATTGCAGACGTGGGCGCCCAGGTCGGCGAACCTCTTCAGCACGCGATCGAAGATCTCGTCGTCGATCACCACCGTCTGCTCGGAAGCGCAGATGGTTCCGTTGTCGAAGGTTTTTGAGGTGATGATGTCCACCACGGCCATGTCGATATCGGCCGTCTTCTCCAGGTAGACCGGTGTGTTGCCCGGCCCCACGCCCAGCGCCGGCTTGCCGGAGCTATACGCCGCCTTGACCGCGCCGCGCCCGCCCGTGGCGTCGATCAGCGCGACGTCTTTATGCCGCATGAGGTACGAGTTATCTTCCAGCGTGGGAGATTCCAGGCACGTAAAAACGCCCTCCGGCGCGCCGTGCTTCAGGGCCGTCTCGTACATCAGATCGATTGCCGCGCGGGAACAGCGCCAGGCCATCGGGTGCGGGCCAAAGATGAACGCATTCCGCGTCTTAACGGCCATGATGCACTTGAAGAGAACCGTCGCGGTGGGGTTCGTGATGGGGGTAATCGAAAACACGACTCCGATCGGTTCCGCGACTTCCACGAGCCCTCGTTCCGGAAACTCGCGAATGGCGCCGACCGTGCGCTTGTCCTTGACGTAGTTATAAACGAACTCCGTCGCGACCATGTTCTTGAGGGCTTTGTCTTCTAGAACTCCGATCCTGGTTTCCTCGAATGCGAGGGTGGCCAGTTGGCGGGCCTGTTCCATTCCCGCGATAGCCATGGCCTTCGCGATCCGGTCAACTTCATCCTGAGAATATTGCGTGAACAGCGCGGCGGCGGCTTTAGCCCGGCCAACTAATCCCTCCAGGTACGCAATCCGTTCCTCTGTCAGGGTCGGAATCTGATTCCCCGCCATGCGTTTGTTCTCCTTCCTTTGTATGCACTTCAGGCATGCGCGACTTGGAGGCGGCAAGCGAAGACACTGCGGTTACGTGCGACGGCCGGCGGACGGGGCGTAGGAAAAAGCCTCTGCGGCATCGGTCCGCGCCTCCAAATATCAGGGTAACAGGATTATAGAACCCGGAACTCTGAATCAGGTCGCGATACGTATGCGAACGAACAGAGTTACTCGAATCCCAGGCGCCAGCCCAGGCGTTCCGGATCGAACCAGGAGAGATCCATGCCGAACCACCGGGTGCGGGCCGCCGGTTTATAGGCACTGGGCCGGCGCGCCGAAAGTATGAAAGCGCACGGTCCCTCGCCGAATCGCTCCAGGCGGTCGATAAGCCACGATTGTCCGTTCAGTGGCGCGGCCAGAACCACGGGTATGTTGCCCAGCAGGGCCAGTTGCGCGCCGAAAGCGGCGTCCACCTGCTTGATTGCCGGAGGGACGTCGTAGGCCTGATGGAAGCGCTGGATGGCGCGGTCCAGGTCGCGGACCGCCAGCACCACCGTGCCGATTCCGCCGAAATCGTGCGTGGTGGGCTTGCCTTTGGAGAAAGCGCGGTTCGGCCGCGGGGTGAGATCGCGGATCAGGAACGGGAAGAAGGTGCCGTTGGGCTCTTCGCCGATCTGCGCGGTCTCCCATTCCAGGCGCGTGCCATCGGGCCGCGCGCGCCCGCCGCGCACGGGCACCCCGGCAGCCACGCCGGCTTCGCGCAGCCGCTTGATTTCGGAGTCGAAATCCTTCACCCGCACCGCCCAGGCGCAAGGGCCGGCCTGGCCTTCCAGTTGTCTGGCCCAGCCGTGCGCGGCCACGGCCTTGGCATCGGCATTTGGCTGGATGCCGATGAGCTCCAGGTAGGAACCGTCCGGGAAGCTGGTCAGCGCCATCTCGGTGGCGCGATTATCGTGCGGTCCCCCATATTCGCTGGCGAGGCCCACGGCGGCCAGGGCGGCCTGCATAGCCTTCAGGTCCCGGCCCGCCACGGTGACGTGATCGATTTCGAATGGGGCGGCTGCGAGCGACATGGGGATGAGAAACGCGAGAGCGCGCACACAACAATTCTACCGGAGGTCGGAAAGGCGGCCCGACGCCGCCCGCTGCGTCGCGGCCGCCCGCTTCGTATTTCGCGCCAAACTACGGCGTGGTCGGCGGGCTCAAGGTGCTCGCCTGCCGTCCCACCAACTGCCAGCCCCCCGGTCCCTTGAGCCACACGAACAGAATATTGAGATGCGACGTAGAGGACTTGCCGTCATTGGCGTTCCGCATATCCACGTTCGCCTTGATCAGCGCGGTGTTGCCGTAGACACGCACGGTGGTATCGCTCATGTCGATCGCCTCGATCACCGTCCGGCCCATGGTGGACTGAATGACATCAGCCTTCGTCTGGGTGCGGGCATTGGAGTGCGTGTAAGTGAGATCGGGATGCAGATACTTCTCCAATCCAGCGGCATCCTTCGTCATCATTGCCTGTCGCAAGGCATCCGAGGCGGCCAACACCTCCTTGGATGCATTCGGGTCGGACTGCGCCGACGCCAAAGCACATCCGGAAACGAGAACCAGAAACCATTTAGTCATATTCAGCTTTAGTGCCCTTTCAGAAATACTAAACAAACGGGGAGCGGCACGTCCAGCGCGTCGCCGGTCCGCGCCAGCTTGCCGGTCTTGGTATCGATGCGGAAAAGCGTTATGCCGCCGCCATCCTGGTGGGCCGCCAGCAGCCAGGCTCCGCTCGGATCGATCGCGAAGTTGCGCGGCGTCTTCCCGCCGCTCGGCACAATATCCACCAGCGCCAGCTTGCCGGCCGAATCGATGGAGTACACCGCGATGCTATCGTGCCCGCGATTCGAGGCATACAGGAATTTTCCACTCGGATGCACCTCGATTTCAGCGGCGGTGCTGACGCCCGAGAAGGCCTCCGGAAGCATCGCAATCGTCTGAAACTGGCTCAGGCCGCCGGTAGCGGCGTCGTAGGAGAACGCCATCACCTTCGAGGCCATCTCATTGACGACATAGACGAACTTGCCATCGGGGTGGAACGCGATGTGGCGCGGCCCCGATCCCGGCGCCACCTTGACGAAAGGTGGAACAGCGGGGGTGAAGACCGCTTTGGCCGGATCGAGCCGATAAGTGAAGACTTCATCGAGACCTAAGTCAGCCGATAGAAAGAAGCGGTTATCCGGCGAGAGCACCACGGAGTGGGAATGCGGGCCGCTCTGGCGCTGCGGGTTGGCGCTCGATCCGCTATGTTGCTCAAAGCTCGAAACCGCGCCCAGGCTGCCGTCTTCGTGCACCGGGAAAGCCGCCACGCTGCCGCTGTTGTAATTGGCCGCCAGGACGCATTTGCCTGTATGATCCACCACTAAGTGGCAGGGCCCCGTGCCGCGCGCGGAGACCACGTTCAGCGGTTTCAATTGGCCGCTGGCGCGATCGATAGAGTAAGCGCTGACGCTTCCCGCCTTCTCGCCCTGATACTCGTTGGTCTCGTTTGCGGCATAAAGAAATCGTCCATTGGGGGATATGGCCAGGAAGGTCGGATTGGGTGTCTCAGCCACCAGCCCGATAGAGGTCGCCTTGCCGCTCGATAAGTCGAACCGGTAAGCGTAGATACCTTTGCTGCCGCCCCGCGTATAAGTGCCCACATACAGGATGGCCTGCTGCGCCACTGCCAGCGGCAGGATCCATGCCAGGAGTGCCGCGCCGATCAGAAGCTTCCGAAGTGTCTTCATCGTGAACCTCACTGCTTGATCACCGTGCCATCGGGGAGGCGGATTTCGCCCCAGCCGCCGTTCAGGTTGTTGGATCCCGCGCTGAAGGGCGCCTTGGCCGCGGCTTTCTCATCGATCTCGATACCCCAGCCGGGCTTCTCGCTCACCCACAGATAGCCGTCTTTCATTTCCGGGCAGCCGCTGAAGATTTCACGCGTGCGTTCGTTGAAGGGCGAGTATTCCTGGATTCCGAAGTTGTAACTCACCAGGTCCAGCGTTACGTTGGCCATGTGGCCGACGGGCGAAACATCGCCCGGGCCGTGCCACGCAGTCTTGACTCCGAAATTCTCCGCCAGGATGGCGATCTTGCGCGCCGGCGTGAAGCCGCCCGTCTGGGTGACGTGGACGCGGATGTAATCGATCAGCCTTTCGGCGATAAGCGGCTGCCATTCGTGCGGGCTGTTGAACAGCTCGCCCATGGCGATGGGCGTGGCGCAATTCTGGCGGATCTGCCGGAAGTAGGCGTTATCCTCGGGCGAAAGCGGATCTTCCACGAAGAAGAGCCGGAACTTCTCCACGTCTTTGCAAAACTCGACCGCCTGGTTCGGCGTCACCCGCTCGTGCATGTCGTGCAGCAGCTCGACCTCTTCGCCCAGCTCCTGCCGGCAGATCTCCATGAGCTTCAGCGCGCGGCGGCAATACACCGCCGGATCGAAGACCGGCTTATCGTGCAGGGCCTTCACCGCAGCCGTGCCGGCGCGCGAACCGTAGCCCGCCATCCCGGGAATCCCTACCTGCACGCGCACGTGGCGGAATCCCTGGGCCATAAGCCGCTTCGCGCTCTCGATCACGTCCTTATAATCGGCGCCGTCGGCGTGCGCGTAGCAATCGGCCGCCTCGCGGCACTTGCCGCCCACCAGCTGGTACACCGGCATGTTGGCCTGGCGGCCCTTGATATCCCACAGCGCCTGGTCCACACCGCTGATGGCGTTGTTTAGCACCGGCCCGTTCTTCCAATAGGAGCTGTCGTAGCACGTCTGCCAGATGTCTTCGATGCGGTCCACGGTCTTTCCGATGAGCAGCGGCTTGAGGTACCGCTCCACGGCGGGCTTCACCAGGTCGGCCCGCTGCGTGAAAGTGGCGCAGCCGTAGCCATACAGGCCATCCTGATCGGTCGTGATCCTGACCACCGTCAGCCGCACGCCGGCGGGTTCGCACTCGATCACGCCGATGTCCTTGATCTTGGGCGCCGGCATACCCCGCGTAGCACGCGCCGCCTGCGCCTGGGCTTTCTGTTCGCGCGGGCCGGCCAGGCCTAACAGCCCGGCAGTCCCTATGGCCTGAAGGAGACTACGACGTCTCATTGACCTAGCATATACCGTGGCAGGGCCGGCCGCTCACCGTGGGTGCCGGCGACGCCTTCGCGACGCGCTCTCTCGATGGCGTAGCGGCGAGTTGGCCCACTCCAGCGCATCGCCGATTTCGCCAACCGCCTGGGCGCCCTGGTAGCCCCCGCCCCGGCGGCACGCCGGAGCGGACCGCGGCGGAACTCCAGGCGCTGGAGACGCAACCCAGAAGCGTCAATTCTAAGGCCAAGCAGACAGGCGAGCCCCAGCTCACCGATAGGGCGTGACACGGCCAGATGCCAAGGAACATGCCCCGAAAGGAGTGACTAGCGCATCAGTCCTTTTTCTCGAAAGTCCATCATCATGGCGGAAACGGCGTAGCGGGCATCGTTCAGCTCTTCTTTGCTTAGTAGAGACACAATCTTTTCCAGATTGCCGCGTGCTTCGTCAACACGATTTAGCTGTGCCAGATAAGACCAAACGTATGCTCTCACGTAGTCACCGGAGTTGCCGCAGAGAGCGCCGATGTGGAACTGTGCAGGGCCGTAGTTTTGTTTTGCAGCCCTCATGAACCAGTCGAAAGCCTTCTCTTTGTCTTTGGCCTCTAACCAGTAGTGCCCAACGTTGTACTGTGCCGGTGGAAATCCCGCTTCTGCTGATTTTGAAAGCCAGCTCGCCGCTTTTTCCAAATCTCGTGCAACACCGTCACCCGCTTTATAAGCTACGGAAAGATTGAACTGTGCGGTTGGGTTTCCCTCTCTCGCGAGGCGCTCCATTTCGGTGAACGGTGCAGGAGCTTCGGAAAGCCCCTCGCATAGCTTTGGTTTCTTGCGGGCGTTTGAGAATACGTCACCCAACTGGTTGAGAAGCGCTTCTTGCTCTTCGATGTGCGCCCACAGTTCCTCGTCGGATTTGAAAGGCGGTTTCTTAGTATCTCTGCTCATCCAGCAAACTCCCTCCCATTCGTCTTGCCACCGGCCCCCGCCCCGCGCATGTGGGTGATAGTATGGGGTAATGTCGTGGCATCGAGTGACCGTTAGTGTGGCGACGAAGATAGACACCATTTCGGCAGAAGCATTCCTCGACAAGGTTTCCAAAACGATTCAAGCAACTGATTCGGCCCAGTCTCTCAACGAAGCGGAAGTTTATAGGTACGACAACACCGTTTCCGGCCATATATCTTTTTACGTTTCCCCCAAAGCATCGACCATCGCGAAGAATGTGCTTGCCGAGTTTTCTGCCGTTGCTTGCGCGGAACCAAGTCCAGCCGGACTTCGAAAGGTGTTACCGAGTTAGCGCCACGCACGTTATACAAAGGGTCTTTGTGAAAGTTATCCAGCGAAAGCGATTACCACTGACGCCAGAATGAACATCAGCGATGGCACAGGCGGCAGAAACAACCGGCTCGGGGTTCCCCGCCCCGACGTGTTTCACAAAGGGTAAGTTTCCGGGCGAAACCGGAAGGCCCTGGAATCAGGGTCTCAAAGTCTCGAAACTCTGTCCCGAAGACCCTCCCCAAGAATGAGCATGATTTCTTAGCGCTAACGTCTGCGAATCCAGCCGGCTGGTTTGTCTCCGACAATGCCGTGTGCCCGAGGTCCCGAAAAGACCGCGCTGGGGCTCCCTTTGCAAGCTCGCCCCTATTATCGAAGCTTGCGAAATTCGTCCAGGCCGATTCCGAGCTGCGAGAGGATCTTGTAGAAAAGAGGCGCCCCAATGTCGGTTCCGCCGTGAAGGGGGATGGTTACGGCACGTCCATCCGGATGAATCCAGCGCTCATGACTCCCGGTTTGCCGGCTCCGCTCGAAACCAAGCCGCATGGCGGCGCGGCGGAATTCCTCGGCGCGGGCGCTAGGCATTCACGATGGCGGTGGTATCTTCCGGGAGCGGCAGACCCCTCTCGCCGTATTCCGCGGCGATCACTGCAAAAACGCTTCCGAGTTCGGCTAACGCTTCCTCCCTCGTAGGCATGAGCGCGTAACAGCCCGGAATGGCCGGCACTTCGGCGACCCATCCAGCCGGCTGGTTCCGGTACAAGACCACCTTGTAGTCGTCGAGACTCATCCCACACCCATTCTACGCTGCGCTGGAGCTTTGCGGTTCGGCACTTGTGAAGCTCACGCTTACGGGCTCAATCCCGCGGCGCCATGGCCAGCCCGGCCGCGCTCACGATCCCCGACTTGTCCGCAACCTGCTGCTCGACGATCGGCACTTCGCGTCCCAGCAGCCGGCGCGAGCGGTTCCACACTTCCTGGCGCAGCGGGTTCAGCAGGTCGGCGCCGGCTTCCATTACCCGGCCTCCCAAGACCACCAGCTCCGGGTCGAACAAGTGCAGCAGGCCGGCTAGCGCGGCGCCCAGCTTGCGTATGGCCGCGTCCACGATCGAACGGGCCAGCTCGTCGCCCTCGGATGCGGCTTGGAAAACGGTGCGGCAATTGGCGAGCTGCGGCCGCTCGCGGAAGAGCTGTGTCAGGACCGACGCGCAGCCGCGATGCACCGCGGCCCTGGCCTCCGCCTCGATGGCCCGCGCCGAGAAGACCGTCTCCAGGCAGCCGCGGTTGCCGCACGCGCAGGGCGCCCCGTCCGGGTCGATGGTGATGTGACCTAGCTGGCCCGCCACCCCGCTATGCCCGCGCAGCACATGCCCGTTCACCAGCGCCGCGCCGCCCACCCCCGTGCCGAGCGTCAGCATCAGGACGTTCTCGCGCCCGCGCGCCGCGCCCCAAACCATCTCCCCGGCCAGCGCCACCCGCGCGTCGTTATCGGCGAAGACCGGCACGTCGAGCGGCATGCCCACAATGTCGCTGAGCCGCAGCCCTTCCAGAAAGTGCAGCGGTCCGGGCAGAATCTCCACCCGCGTGCTGTCTGGATCGATGATGCCCTTGCATCCCACGCCCACGCCGGCCGGCAGCGCGGTAGCCTCCAGCAGCCAGCGCACGGCCTCGTGCAGGGAGGAGAGCAGGCCATCCAGGTCCGCCGGCGTCTGGATCGTGCGCGAAGCCAGGATGGCGCCCTTTTCATCCACCATGCCCGCCTTGACCAGCGCGCCCCCGATATCGATGCCGAGAACGACCATCCTTCTGCTATTGTAGACGCCGGGGCATTCGCTCCGGAGGCCAGCTTAGGGAGAATTATGATCACGGCCATTGTTCTCATCAACACAGCGCAGGGATGCACGCCGGATGTGGCGCAGGCGCTGATCAACCTGCCGGGCGTCTCGGAAGCTTATTCCGTAGCCGGCCCGTATGACCTGGTGGCCATCGCCCGCGTGCGCCAGCACGATGATCTGGCGGACCTGGTGTCGGGCCGCATCCAGAAAATATCCGGCATCGAAGCCACCAACACCCGATCGCCTTCCGGGCATACAGCCGGCGCGACCTGGAGGCGATGTGGGACATCGGAAATGTCGAGCCGGTAAGTTGACGCACCCAGCCAGTGCGCTATGGCCGCCCGATTGCTAATCAGCGTCCGGAGGCGTTTATATATGAAGAAGCTAGCCTGGTTGGCGGCGGCGACGATTGTATTCCTGGCCCCGATCTACTCTCAAGAACGCGCCAAGGAGGGCGAAGAACGTGGCGGAGGCCAGGCGCGTACGGGCGATCACAATGTCGGACACGGGTACATTCCTCCGCGTGGCCCCGCTCCCGCTCGCGCAACCCAGCAGCACGCCGCGCCGGCCGCACCCGAGCGTGCACCCCGGCAAACTCAGCAACAACGCCCTACCGAGCAAAGCGGAATCGCGCAGCGCGAGGCGCCCGAGCGTTCCTTCCGCGATGAGCCGAATCACCCCGAGGCTCCCCACGTTCAGGCCAATGGCCAGTGGATCGGGCACGAGACCGGGCCTAACGACCCGCGCTACCACCTCGATCGTCCTTTCGAGCACGGACACTTTACCGGCGGGTTCGGACCCGGACACGTTTTTCGCCTTCAAGGCGGAAACCGGGAACGTTTCTGGTTCGATAACTTTTACTTTTCGGTTGCGCCGGCCGATTATACCTATGTGAGCGACTGGCTCTGGGATTCCGATCCGATCGTTATCTACGAAGACCCCGATCACGTCGGATGGTACCTGGCTTACAACGCCCGTCTCGGCACCTACGTCCACGTGATGTACCTAGGGTAACCGGCGATGAAGCGTGTTGTACTGCTCGCGGCCGCGCTCGCGTTCCTCGCGGGTTGCCGAACCAACGAATCGCCTGAAGCGCAGGTGAACGATCTGGAAATCGCCGCCCAGGTGAAATCCAAACTAGCGTCGGACACCGGCCTTTCGAGCCTCGCCAATGTCTCGGTCAACTCTACGAACGGAGTGGTTGTATTAGCCGGCCAGGTGGATTCCGTGGAGACCAGGAGAAAGGCTGAGGCCGTCGCGCAGAGCGTCCCCAAAGTGGTTCGGGTTATCGACAATCTGCAAGTCGCCCCCAAGCCGCAATAGCGCTGCCGAGTCTAGCGAGGAAGAACAGGATGGCCTGGTGAGCGCGGAAGGAATCGAACCTTCAACCTAGTGATTAAGAGTCACTTGCTCTGCCAATTGAGCTACGCGCCCGCTTTGCGAGGTTGACCCGCAGCATGGCGACGGCAGGGCCGCGCCAAGGTCCGATTATAACACCTCACGGCCGCTTTCACTCCGCTGGACGCGCCTGTGGCAGGACCGCGGCGCTGGGCGGAAGCGCCGCGCTGGCCAGCTGCGCGATATCCAGCAGCCGCGGCGCCGGTTGCTTCATGGTCCCCAGCGCGTCGCGAAACATGCTCTGACAGAAGGGACAGGCCGTGCCGATCACCTGCGCGCCGGAGCCGGCCAGCTCGCGGGCGCGCGCTACGTTCACGCGTTCGCCTTTTTCCTCGCCCAAAAACATCTGGCCGCCGCCCGCGCCGCAGCAGAAGGAGCGCTCACGGGCGCGCGGCGGATCCACCACACCGGCCACGCGCGCGATCACGGCGCGAGGCTCCTCGTAAATGCCGCGGTACCGCCCCAGAAAGCATGGGTCGTGGAATACCACGGTGTCGCGCGCGGCGGACGGGCCATCCGAAGAGACCGGCAGTCGCGGGGCGAGACGGGCCAGAAGCTCGCTGTGGTGCTCGATCGCGAAGGCGGCGCCGAACTCGCGCCAATCCGTTCCGATGGTGCGCACGCAGTGCGGGCAGATCGAGACCATCTTACCTACGCCCGCCTCGCGCAGCGTTTCGATATTGGCTTCCGCCACTTGGGAAAACGCCAGATCGTTGCCCAAGCGCCGGGCCGGATCGCCGGTGCACCGCTCTTTTCGCAAGACGCCGAAGCTTACGCCGGCGTGGCGCAGCACGCGCGCCAGGGCCAGCACGATCTCGCGGCCCTGCGGGTCGTAGGCGCCCATGCAGCCCAGCCAGAAGCAGTATTCCTGAGTTCCGTCGTAGTACGGCAATCCGTTCTTCTCGATGAACTTCTGGCGCTCGCTGGGGGCCATGCCGAGCGCGTTGCCGTTCCGTTCGAGGTTGAGGAAGAGCTTCCCGCCGTAGTCGTTCTCCCATTTCCCGGTGTTCACGGCGCCGCGGCGCAGCCCCACAATCACCGGCAGGTGCTGAATTCCCACGGGGCACTGGAATTCGCACGAGCCGCAGGTAGTGCATTGGAAGGCGGCCTCTTCGGAGATGTGCTCGCCCAGCAGGGGAGCCTCGCCGCGGGGGCCGAAATCATTGAGGTAGCCCCGCAGCCCCAGAATGATCTCCTTGGGATTGAGCACCTTGCCCGTGTTGAAGGCCGGGCAGTGCTCGGTGCAACGGCCGCATTCCACGCAGGTGTAGGCTTGCAGGACGTCGATGCGCGTCACGTCCTTGCCGGTATCCAGGCCGAAATCTTCGTCCCCGGCCAGCGGCGGAATCCGGCTAAACCCCTGCCTCTTCAGGAATACCGTGACCGGGCTGAGCGCCAGGTGCAGGTGCTTGGTGTGCGGGATGAGCGGCAGAAAAACCAGCAGCGTCAGCGTGTGCAGCCACCAGTCGGCGCGCGCCGCCGGTCCCGTCTCGCCCAGCCACAAACCCGCCAGGTAAGTGGCCATGAGGATAAAGATGAGCAGCGCGATCACGCCCGATTCAGGCGAGACCGGGCCCAGCCAAACGGGTCTTACCACGAAGCGGCGCACGGCCAGCCCGGTGATGCCAATGCCCACTAGCACGGCCCAGACGGCCACGAATCCGAAGTAAAATCGGCCGAACCCTCCGCTGGCGGACAAAAAGCCGGCGCCAAATCCGGACGCGAGGTGGTTTAGGGTGATCAGCGCGAAGGCGCAAAATCCCCAAAATACGAAAGCGTGAGCCAGACCCGGCAAGGGCCGCTGCCGGATGACCTTCCCCTGCAGGGCGACTTCCCAGACAAACTGGCGTATGCGCGGAGCGATCGGCGCGAGATTGAAATCCGGAGTGGGGCGCGCCCGGCGGATGGCCTCCAGCACCTTGCGCGAGCGCCATCCAAACAGCGCCAGGGAGGCGGCCATCAGCAGCGCGAGAACGGCCCTTCCGATCCATGATGTATCTGTCATACCAATCTGGTACGAGGGTAGCATGTGAAAGCGCGCGCGGTCCGTTAGAATGAAGAGAATGGAGGAAAGTTGCGCATAGTCGTTTCGGGAGCCGCCGGGTTCATTGGATCGCATTTCTGCGATCGGCTCGTGGCGGAAGGCCACACGGTGGTCGGGTTGGATAATTACATCACCGGTTCCTATCGCAATGCGGTTCACCTGGCGGATGAACCCCGTTTTTCGATCCTAGAGCAGGATATCTGTGAACCGTTCGCCATCGAGGGGCCGGTGGATGCGGTGGTCAACATGGCTTCGCTCGCCAGCCCCAAGGATTATCTGGAGCACCCCATCGAAACCCTGGATGTCGGCTCTGTGGGAACCCGCAACATGCTGGATCTGGCGCTCGAAAAGGGAGCCCGCTATCTGTTGACCTCTACGTCGGAGTGTTACGGCGATCCCCTTGTCCATCCTCAGGAGGAAACGTATTGGGGCAACGTGAACCCGGTGGGTCCTCGCTCCTGCTACGACGAGAGCAAGCGTTTCGCGGAGGCGCTGACCATGGCGTACCACCGCACGTACAACCTGCCCACCAACATCGCCCGAATCTTCAACACCTATGGCCCACGTATGCAACTGGACGATGGGCGCGTGGTGCCGGCTTTTCTCGACCAGGCGCTGCGGGGTGCGCCGATGACCGTTTTCGGGGACGGCTCCCAGACGCGCAGCTTTTGTTATGTGAGCGACATGGTGGATGGCTTGTGCCGCCTGATGGTGTCTGACGAGCGCTACCCGGTTAACCTGGGCAATCCCTGCGAAATGAGCATACTGGATTTCGCGCGGCACATCCGCAATCTGACCGGCAGCGAATCGGAAATCGTATTCGAACCGCTTCCCGTGGACGACCCCAGACAGCGCCGCCCGGAAATCCAGAAGGCCCGCGCCACGCTCGGCTGGGAACCGCGCGTGCCACTCGGGGAAGGGCTGCGCCTGACGGTGGAATATTTCCAGGCCATTCACGCGCAGCGCGGCGCCGGCATCAGCAGGGCTTGACGCCCACGCTGCGCAGGAATTCAAGATCGGAGAGCCGCTCTAGATTCTCGTCGGTGGTCTCGCCGAAAAGCTCAAGATGGGCCTCCAGTGAATTCACCGGGGAGGGACATTCCCGCCAGCAGTCCATTAGCGGTTTCACCACGTATACCAGCTTTCTGCAGTTCGAACAAAACCAGTGGACCACCAACTGGCGATCGTCGGAGAAGCCCACCTCGGTGATGTGGTCGGGAACCTCGCCGCATTGACACTTCAGTGGCAGATGCCGATAGTTCATGGACCGTTTATCGCACGCCGGTGACCAGCGCCCCAAGTGCCAAATCGCTCTCAAAGTACTACCGGAGTAATTGGTATTTTTCGTCGAAATCGGATCACAGCATGCCTAAAGGGACGTCGCGATCGGGCGCGGGAAAGGCGCGGTCGATGGCGGCAATGTCTTCGGCCGTCAGATCCCAGCCCACGCCGCCGGCGTTCTCGCGCACGCGCACGGTTTGAATAGTCTTGGGGATCGTAAACACGTTGGGATGGCGGGTCAGGAAGTTGAGGACTACCTGGCGTGGCGTGCGCTCATGCCGCTTGGCGATCTCGGCCAGTACGCGCCCGCCGGGGCTTTGCGGCGAGGGGAAATTGCCATGTCCGAAAGGCGAATAGGCCACCAGCGCGATCTGCCGCTTCTGGCAGTAAGGCAGCAGGTGCCGCTCGATGCCTCGGTCGCGGAGATGGTACAAGACCTGGTCGCACGCCATGCGTTCGCGGCGGAGAGCGGCCTCGGCATCCTGCAGCTCATCGGTATCGAAGTTGCTGATGCCGATGAAGCGCACCATGCCTTTGGCCACCAGATCCTCCATGGCGCGCTGGGTCTCCTGGATGGGATGGGAGCCGGACCAGTGCAGCATGTAGAGATCGAGGCGATCGGTGCGGAGCCGCTTGAGGCTGCGCTCGCAGGCCCGCAGCGTGCCCTGGTAGGAGGCATTGGAGGGGAGCACCTTGCTGGCCAGAAAGACCTCGTCGCGCCGGCCGGCGATGGCTTCGGCCACCAACTCCTCGGCGCGCCCGCTGCCGTACATTTCGGCGGTATCGATGTGGGTCATGCCGAGGTCCAGGCCCAGCCGGAGGGCCTCGATGGCACGCTTCTCGTCTTCACGGCTGCCCTCGATCATCCAGGTGCCTTGTCCGATCGCCGGCACGGGAACGCCGGTCCAGCCGAAATTGCGCGTGAGCATGGGTTAAAGTCCTGTCGGGTTATGAAAGAAATAATGTAGCAGAACCTGGCGGAAGGATCCGCTTGTGGGCGGCCACCTTCGTGGTACATTCATAGGCGAAACGGCCGCCGCCGTTCGCGGGGCACCGACAGTTCTACCTCCATCCGCCCGGGTGGCGAAACCGGCAGACGCAAAGGACTTAAAATCCTTTTCCCGGCAACGGGAGTGCGGGTTCGATTCCCGCCCCGGGCACCATCTTTGGCCGCCGCACCGAGTCCCATGAAAAAACGGTTAATCGGGCCGCAAAGCAAGAAGTTGGATGTATAATCGGTTGCTTCCGGAAGCCGAGACAGGCACTTCTGCGTTTCGGTCCCGGAGGCAAGACTTGACGTACGGGGAGGGTATCGTTGTCGGCCCTTACACGAAAGCGACAACCTTGGAGAGATTCCGATGAACAACCTTCGAACTCGCAAAACCGTTTTCCGCGGATGGATCGTGACAACGCTGGCGCTGATGCTGTTCGCATTCCCGGCCGCGTTGAGCGCCCAGAAAGACAAGAAGAACAACAACAGGAGCTCCGGGCAGAGCCACAGCGGCGGATCGTCAGGCGGTTCCGCCAGTCACCAGGTCCAAAGTCACCAGGCTCCCTCCGGTGGAGGCCAAAGCCAACACAGTCAATTTACTCCTCAGACCACCAGCCGTCCTACCACCACGACTCCTCAGACCACCAGCCGTCCCACTACCACTCAATCCACTCCTCAGACCACCAGCCGTCCCACTACCACTACTCCTCAGACGACCAGCCGTCCCGCCACCGGTCAATCCACTCCCCAGAACACCAGTCGGCCGAATACCGGTCAGCCGGGGCAGCAGTACGGTCGTCCGAACACTGGCCAAGCCAATCCTGGGAACGCCGGCCAGCCTGGCCGCCAAAACCAGGTTCAGGGCGGCCGCCAGTTCGGCAACGGCAGACCGCAGACCATCCGCACCGCCAACGGCGGCATGGTGCAGCGGGACGCAGCCGGCCGGGTCAACCAGGTGCACACGCCTGGAGGAGCGGTCATCACGCACCGGCCGGATGGTGTGCGGCGCGTCGAAGTCCAGCGCCCGGGAGGCCGGGTCATCGTCGCGAGCGAGCACGGGCGCGGTGGCTACATCCAGCATCCGGTTATGTACCACAATCAACAGTTCGTCCAGCGGACTTACTACGTGCACGGGGTGGCCTATGCCCGCGTCTATCGTCCGTTCATGTACCATGGAGTAGCCTTAAACATATATACTCCCGTCCGTTTCTACCGGCCCGGGTTTTACATGTATGCCTATAGCCCGTGGAGCAGGCCGGTAATCTATAACTGGGGATGGTTTGGGACTCCCTGGTTTGGCTTCTATGGCGGCTTTTTCGCGCCTTACCCGCAATACGCAGGCCCCGCGTTCTGGTTGACGGACTACCTGATTGCCACGAGCTTGCAGGAAGCGTATCAGGAACGCCTCGACGCCAATATCCAGGCTAGCGCGTACGCCGCCGGCCCGGTGGGTATCACTCCCGACGTAAAGCAGGCGGTCGCGGACGAGGTGCACCGGCAGCTCGATCAGGAACGCGCCGAAGCCCAGGCCGGCGGCGCGCCCTCGGGCGGAATGCCCATATTCGCCGATAACGTGCAGCATGTTTTCGTGGTCTCCAGCAGCTTGATGGTGGATGCCCGCGGACAGTCTTGCCCGGTGACCGAAGGCGATGTGCTGCAACTCGTTCCGGGGCAATCCAACGGAGCCGCCGCGGATACCGTGGTGCTGGCCAGCAAGGGCCAGGATTGCCCGAAAGGCGCCGTGGTTACCGTCCAGCTCCAGGATCTGCAAGAGATGCAGAATCACATGCGCGAAACCATCGACCAGGGCCTCCAGACCCTCCAAACCCGCCAGGGCCAGGCTGGTCTGCCCCCGCTGCCTGCGAGCGCCGCGGGAGCCCCGGTGGATTCGCCCATAGCCGCCGATGTAAAGCCGGACCCGAATGCCGCAACCGACATCAGCCAGGCGGCGCAGGAAGGCGCCACGGCGGAGCAGGCCGTGATTGACCAGAGCGGGCAGGCTGCGGGGAACCCTGCTACCATCTCCCTCGGACAGTCGATGGCGGACGTGGAAGCGGTCAACGGGAAGCCCGACAAGATCATCGATCTCGGCCCCAAGAAGATGTACGTCTACAAGGACTTGAAAATCACCTTCACGGACGGAAAGGTGAGCGACGTCCAATAGGCGATTGTTCTAAGCGCCGCGGCCCGGAAAGGGTTAGCCCACGGCTAGCCCTTTCCAAACCGCGCTAACTCTTCCACTTTCCGCCGCGCGGCCCCGCTGTCGATCGAAACCGCCGCGAGGGCCATCCCCTCCAGGAATGTCCCCACCTTGCCGGCAGCCACCAGGCCCGCCGCGGCGTTGGCCAGCACGATATCGCGCCGTGGCCCGGGCTCCCCATCCAGGATGGCCCGGGCAATCGCCAGGTTGCGAGCTTTGTCGCCGCCCTTCAGGTCCGCGGCGGCGGCTCTGGGCAACGCGAAATCCTCCGGCTCCAGGGTGCGGCGCTCGGCCCGGCCTTCGCGGATCTCGAAGGCCAGCGTCGCGCCGGTAGTGGTGATCTCGTCCAAGCCATCGCAGCCGTGCACCACAAATCCGCGCCGCAGGCCCAACGCCGCCAGCGCTCCCCCGATCAGGCCGGCGGCCTCTTGGGATGGGGCCCCGGCGACCTGCGCATCGGCCCCCGCCGGATTAGTGAGGGGGCCCAGCAGGTTAAACGCCGTGCGGATCTTCAGCTCGCGGCGCACCGGCTGAGCGTGCCGCATGGCGCTGTGCACCGCCGGCGCGAACAGGAAGCCGATGCCGATCTCCCGAATGGCGCGCGCCGATTCCGCCGGCGAGATGGCGATCTCGATCCCCAACGCCTCCAGCAGGTCCGCGCTGCCGCACTGGCTGGTGATGGAGCGGTTGCCGTGTTTGGCCACGCGCACACCCGCGCCCGCCACCACGAAGGCCGCGACGGTGGAAATGTTGAAGGTGCCCGCACCATCCCCCCCCGTGCCGCAGGTATCGAGCAATGGACCGGCCGTGCCCACTACCACCGGCGCAGCCTTCTCGCGGATGGCGCGCGCGAAACCCACGAGCTCTTCGACAGTCTCGCCCTTCATGCGCAGCGCCGTCAGAAAGGCCGCCAGGAGCGTCTCGCTGGCTTCCCCGGCCAGGATCACGCGCATCGCGTCGCGGGCTTCTTCCGCGTCCAGCCCGCGGCGCGCTACCAGTTTTTCCAGGAACGGCAGCAGCGTCATGATATAGTATTGAAAGGTTTGGCTTTCCGCCATCCTAGCACAGCCGAAAATCCATGAAAATTCACGAATACCAGGCCAAGGCTATCCTCGCCCAGTACAACGTCCCGGTGCCGCGCGGGGAAGTCGCGTATACGGCCGAGGAGGCCGAAACGGCCGCCAAGAAGATCGGCGGCAGCGTGGTGGTCAAAGCTCAGATTCACGCCGGCGGACGCGGGAAGGGCGGGGGAGTCAAGATCGCCCGCGACGCCTCCGCGGCCGCCGAAATTGCGCGCGGCATGATCGGGATGAAACTCGTCACCCACCAGACCGGGCCGGAGGGCCGCATCGTGCAGCGGCTCCTGGTGGAAGAGACGCTTCCTATCGAGCGCGAGCTGTACCTCGGAATCGTGCTCGACCGCGTCCAGGGCAAGCCGGTTTTCATGGCCTCCGCCGCCGGCGGCATGGAAATCGAAGAGGTGGCGGCCAAAACGCCGGAGCTGATCCTGAAGGAAACCATTGAACCCACTGGCCTGGCCGCCTATCAGGCCCGCAAGCTGGCCTTCGGCATCGGCATTCCCGCCGCCAGCATCGGCGGCGCGGTGGCCGCCATGATGGCGCTTGCCAAAGCCTACCTGGCCATGGATGCCTCGCTCGCCGAGATCAACCCCTTCATCCTCACGCGCGACGGCAAGGTCTACGCGCTGGACGCCAAGGTCAACTTCGACGACAACGCCCTCTACCGCCACAAAGAGCTGCTCGATCTGCGCGACCTCAACGAAGAGGACCCCCTGGAAGTTGAGGCGTCGCGTTTCGGCCTCAACTACATCAAGCTGGATGGCTCGGTGGGCTGCATGGTGAACGGCGCCGGCCTGGCCATGGCCACCATGGACATCATCAAGTACGCCGGCGGCAGCCCCGCCAACTTCCTGGACGTGGGCGGCGGAGCCAGCGCCGAGCAGGTCAAGAACGCTTTCCGCATCCTGCTCAGCGACAAGAACGTAAGAGCCGTGCTGATCAACATCTTCGGCGGCATTTTGCGCTGCGATACGCTGGCCACCGGGGTGGTGGCGGCGGCCCGCGACCTCAATATCCAGGTGCCCATCGTGGTGCGCATGGAAGGCACCAATGTGGACCGCGGGCGCCAGATCCTGATGGAATCCGGGCTCAACTTCACGGTTGGCCTGGATATGCGCGACGCGGCGGCAAAAGTGGTCAGACTGGCGGCATAGGAAAGAAATGAGCATACTGGTCGATCGCAATACGCGGGTCCTGGTTCAAGGCTTCACTGGGAGGGAGGGCACGTTCCATGCCCAGCAGGCCATCGCCTACGGCACGCAGGTAGTGGGCGGCGTGGTTCCCGGCAAGGGTGGCGCCACGCACCTCGATCTCCCGGTCTTCGACACCGTGGCCGAGGCCGTCTCCAAGACCGGCGCCAATGTCTCCCTGATCTTCGTGCCTCCGCCTTTCGCCGCCGACGCCATTATGGAAGCCGCCGATGCCGGCCTGCCCCTGGTCGTCTGCATCACCGAGGGCATTCCAACTCTCGACATGGTGAAAACCTGGCAGTTTCTGCGCGGCCGGTCCGCGCGCCTGATCGGCCCCAACTGCCCCGGCATCATTTCGCCCGGCCGCGCGAAGGTGGGGATCATGCCCGGCTCGATTCATTTGGAAGGCCATGTGGGCGTGGTTTCGCGCTCGGGCACCCTCACCTACGAAGCCGTGGGCCAATTGACCAAACTGGGGATCGGTCAATCCACGTGCCTCGGGATCGGCGGCGACCCCATCATCGGAACCAACTTCGTGGATGCCCTGGAACTGTTCAACGCCGACCCGGAGACCCACGCCATCGTGATGATCGGGGAGATCGGCGGCAATGCCGAGGAGACCGCCGCCGCCTACGTGAAGGCTAACGTCAGGAAACCCGTGGTAGGCTTCGTGGCCGGCCAGACCGCGCCCCCGGGGCGCCGCATGGGCCACGCCGGAGCCATCATCGCGGGCGGGTCCGGCAAGGCTTCCGATAAGATCGCCGCCATGTGCGCGGCGGGTATCGCGGTGTGCTCGTCGCCGGCGGAAATCGGGGAGAAGGTCAAGAGCCTCTTATGAGCCTGGAACGCACGTTTTCGATCATCAAGCCGGACGCCGTGGCGGCCGGGCACGCCGGCGAGGTCCTCTCGGCCATCGAGCGGGCCGGATTCAAGATTTTGGCGCTGCGCATGTTGCGCCTCAGCGAGAAGCAGGCCCAGGGCTTTTACGCGGTGCACCGCGAGAAGCCGTTCTTCGCCGGGCTGGTGAAGTTCATGACGGAGGGGCCCATCGTCGTCATGGCGCTGGAACGCGAAGATGCCATCCGCAAGCTCCGCGAAGTAATGGGCGCGACCAATCCGGCCAACGCCGCCGAAGGCACTATTCGCAAGCGCTTCGCCACGAGCATCGAGCGAAACTGCGTGCACGGTTCGGACGCACCGGAGACCGCCGCGACGGAGCTGGGCTTCTTCTTCGGGGCGGCGGAATTGCTGTAGATTGGGAGCGTCTCCGCGTTGTGTTTTCCTCCCCCGCCCCTCTCACGCTACACTAAAAACGTCGAGTCTCAACGTCGCGGGAAGGCAGCCGCTGGGGGACAGAAGGTAATGGCCCTTTCGCCGCGTACGCTCTGGAGATGAATAGTGGGATTGACTGTCGGAGTAGTTTCCGAATCGGCGCCCGGGGAGCGCCGGGTCGCCATGGTTCCGGGGGCGATTTCGGTTCTCAATAAGACGGGCGCGCAATTTCTGATCGAGGCCGGGGCGGGCGCGCGCGCCGGATTCCCCGATTCAGAATACCTTGAGAAAGGCGCGCGCATTGCCGGCAGCCGCCAGGAGGTGTTTGCCGCGGCGGACGCGATCCTCCAGGTGCGCGGCCCGGGCGCCAACCCCGAAGCCGCCGCCGGGGACTTGGCCCTCTACCGCCGGGGCCAGACCGTGATCGGCTTCGGCGAGCCGCTCACCGCGGCCGATGCGGCGCGCCAACTGGCCGAATGCGGCGTGAACTTCCTCGCCATGGAGCTGATGCCGCGCATCACCCGCGCGCAGAGCATGGACGCGCTTTCTTCCATGGCCACCGTGGCGGGTTACAAGGCCGTGCTGATCGCCGCCGATAACCTGCCGCGCATGTTCCCCATGCTCATGACCGCCGCCGGCACGCTGAAGCCCGCGCGAGTCCTGGTGATCGGCGCGGGAGTCGCCGGTTTGCAGGCCATCGCCACGGCCCGCCGGCTGGGCGCGGTGGTCAGCGGCTACGATATCCGCGCGGCCGTCAAGGAGCAGATCGAGAGCCTGGGCGCGCGTTTCGTGGTGTTGGAGGTTGAAGGCGCCGCCGCCGAAGATAAGGGCGGCTATGCCAAAGCCATGGGCGAGGATTTCTACCGGCGCCAGCGCGAGGCCCTCGGCGCGGTGCTGGCTGAAAACGACGTGGTGGTCACTACCGCGGCCGTTCCCGGCAAGAAGGCGCCCATCCTGATTACCCGCGAGATGGTGGCCCGCATGGCTCCCGGCTCGGTCGTCGTGGATATCGCCGCCGAGCGTGGCGGCAACTGCGAGCTCACCCGCGCCGGCGAGACCGTGGAGGAAGGCGGAGTGCGCATCTTCGGCCCCGTCAACCTGCCCTCCACGGTGCCCTACCACGCCAGCCAGATGTACGCCAAGAACATCGCCACGTTTTTGAAATACCTCATCGACAAGGATGGCGCGCTGGTTCTGAACCGCGAGGACGAGATCGTCCGCGAAACCCTGGTCACCTATGCCGGGGAAGTGGTTCATCCGCGCGTCCGCGAGATCGTGGGCCTGCCCTCCCCGCAGGCCGTTTAGCGACCGGCACGCCAAAGCTGCCGGAAAGGATCTTCCGCTATGGCTACCAATCTTGAAACGGGACTGTTCGTGTTTATGCTGGCCACCTTCATCGGTCTGGAGGTGATCCGGCGCGTTTCGCCCCTGCTCCATACGCCCTTGATGTCGCTCACCAACGCCATCTCGGCGATCTCCGTGGTGGGGGCCATCATGGTCACCGGCGCGGCCGACGCCACCCTGCTCAGCAAGGTGCTCGGGTTCATCGCCATTACCGCCGTGGTCACCAACATCGTGAGCGGCTTTCTGATCACCGACCGAATGGTCAAAATGTTCAAGAAGCGGGAGGAGAAGAAGTAAATGGCCTCCCTGGTGCAGTATTTCTATATTGTCTCGGCCGCCCTTTTCATCCTCTCTCTGAAGTGGATGAACCACCCGGCCAGCGCCCGGCGCGGGGTATTTGCCGGTGAAATCGGCATGCTTCTGGCAATCGTCGGTACTTTCCTGGCTTTCGACGTCCACAACTGGATCTGGATCGTGGCCGCGTTCTTCATCGGCACCGCTGTGGGCATCCCCATCGCCTACATCATGCCGATGACCGCCGTGCCCCAGCGGACGGCCCTCTCCCACGCCTGTGGCGCCCTGGCGGCGGCCCTGGTGGGCACCGCCGAATTCTACCAGCGCCAGCCGCATGCCTCGACCGAACTGCACGGCTTCGTCATGGTGGCGCTGGTGGTGGAAACGCTGCTGGGCTTCCTCACCTTCACGGGCAGCCTCATGGCCATGGGCAAACTGCAGGAAGTGCTGCCGCAGCGCCCCATCACCTACCGCAATCAGAACGCCGTCAACTTCACTCTATTCGCGATCGCCGCAGGCCTGGCGGTGCGGCTCGTACTGGTCCCCACCGATACCTGGCTGTTCCCTATTTTTGCCGGTCTGGCGCTCCTGTTCGGCGTGCTGCTGATCATTCCGATCGGCGGGGCGGATATGCCCACCGTGATCGCGATCCTGAATTCCTATGCCGGTCTCTCGGCCTGCGCGATGGGTTTCGCGCTCGGCAATAACCTCCTGGTGGTGGCCGGCGCGCTGGATGGATCGAGCGGCCTGATCCTGTCGATCATCATGTGCAAGGCCATGAACCGCTCCTTCATCAACGTGCTGTTCGGCGCCTTCGGGCAGATTCAGACCAAGGCGGGCCACGTGGAACAGAAGCCCATACGCAGCGCCAGTCCCGAGGACGCCGCGGCCATTCTCGAGGCCGCCAGCAGCGTGATCATCGCGCCGGGTTACGGTCTCGCGGTAGCCCAGGCGCAACACAAGATCCGGGAGCTATACGACAATCTGACTCGCCGGGGCATCGCCGTCAAGTTCGCCATCCACCCGGTGGCCGGACGCATGCCCGGACATATGAACGTGCTGCTCGCCGAAGCCGACATCCCTTACGACAAGCTGGTCGAAATGGATGAGATCAACTCTGAATTCCCGCAGTGCGACGTGGCTCTGGTGATCGGCGCCAACGATGTCACAAACCCCGCCGCGCGTCACGATAAGTCTAGTCCTATCTATGGGATGCCGATCCTTGACGTGGACAAGGCGCACACCGTCATGGTCATCAAGCGCTCCATGAACCCAGGCTTCGCGGGCATCGATAACGAGCTCTATTACATGGACAAGACGCTCATGCTTTTCGGCGATGCCAAGGCCTTCGTAACCGAGATACTCAAGGCGCTGCCCATGCGCGCCGCCGCCTAAGTTCAGTAATTCGCCTTCGCGACGCAATTTCATGGGCTCTATTTGGTTACGTTTGAGCTAATATAGATTGACCCTTGCGGGCATAACTCAATTATTCGAGGAAAAGATGGCCACTAAGAAGAAGGCGGTGAAAAAGGCAGCTAAGAAGCCTGCCGCGAGTAAGACGGCCTCGAAGAAAGCCGTCAAGAAGGCGCCTGCCAAGAAAGCCCCAGCCAAGAAGAAAGCGGTGAAGAGGCCGGTCAAGAAGACGGCCGCCCCGCCCGTGGAGCCTCCGCCGGTTGCGGCTCCCCCCGCGGCGGGAACGCCCGCGGTCCCCGAGGTCGTCTGAAAATTTCCGGGCAGGCCGCCTGGGGCCTGCCCACCTCGCAGCGCCGGGACTGCAACCTTAGGAAGCGCCCGGCTATTTGGCTGGATCTGCGGAAAGGAACGTTGCGACGTTCGACGAATCCACCAGGATGGTTCCCGTATCGACAAAAACCGGCAGCGTGGGCTGGCCGCCCGGCCCCCTGGTCGCCTTGTTGTGATGCAGGTCGTCCAGCACCCGCAGTCCGTAATACGCCATCGTGAACGGCCTCTGGGCGATGGTGGCCTTGATGACGCCCTTCTGAATCCATTGGAGCGTGGACGGGATGGCATCCATGGCGATGACGGTCTTGCCGGTTACGTTGCTGCGCTGCAGCACGTCCGCTACTTCCGGGCAGGCTAAAGCCTCCAGGCACACGAACGCGTCCGGCAGCGTGCCGCCTTTCTGCACGATGGCCTGGGTGGCGTCGAAAGCGACCGGCGGCTCGCCCTTCATGTCGATCACGCGCGAAATCTTGATTCCGCCGTCCTTGGCCAGGGCCCGCTTGTATCCCTCCAGCCGCTCCTCTAAATTGGTCTGACCGGGAATCGTAAACACCACTACATCGCCCTTGCCCTTGAGATTCTTCTCGAGGAGGCCTCCGCCGATCTCTCCGGCTTCATAGTTGTTGGTGCCGATGAACATCAGGCGTTTGCTCTTGGGCGAATCCGCGTCGATGGTCACCACCGGAATGCCCGCAGCCACCGCCGAATCGATGGCGTCCCGCATCAGTTCGGGATCCGCCGCGGAGACCAGGATGCCGGCCGGCGCCGGCTTCCGGGCCATCACTTGAAGGAACTGCTCCTTTTCCGCTTTGGGATCGTAGCTCTCGGGCCCGTTGACATCGGCCCGCACGCCCAATTCCTTGGCTGCTGCCGACAGACCCGAGGCGGCGTCGGTCCAATAGGGGATCTTGGTGTTCGTCGTCACCAGAGCGAAGCTCTCGGTGGACTCATGCCTTCCGCCGCAAGCGCCCAGCCAAAAGATGGACGCCGCGGCAAGCCCGCCCACCCAGGTATTTTTAGTAAGCATAATGGCCTCTGAACATCTGGAATCTAAACTGTCAATATACGTCGCTGTGCTAATCCGGCGCAATGGCCCAATGGGGGAGAGGGGTGAGCCGGCGGTCCTGCTAAACTTAAGAATCACTATGGCGATCAGCAAAGAACTGCTGGAAATCCTTGTGTGCCCCGTTTGCAAAGCCGAGGTAGAGATGAAACTGGATCAGAGCGGCCTGAAGTGCGTCGAATGCCACCGCGTCTATCCCATCCGCGACGACATTCCGGTCATGCTGGTGGACGAGGCCAAGGTCGAAGACTAATCCGTGGGAAGCGTCCTGGCAAGTCTGCCGCGGTCGAGCGGGGTGGCCGTGATCCGGCTTCGCTCGCTGGGCGATTGCGTCCTGACCACGCCCGCGCTCGGCATCCTGAAACGCTGCCGCTCCGATCTGCGCGTGGCGGTGGTGGTGGAAGAGCGCTTCCGTGCGATTTTCGAAGATCATCCGGAGGTGGATGAGATCCTGCCGCCCAGCCTGAAAGCTCTGCGGCGTTTCCGCCCGGCGCTGTGCCTGAACCTGCACGGGGCCCCGCGCAGCGCCTGGATGACGGCGCTCTCCGGGGCCCGCTGGCGCGCCGGGTTCGGCCATTTCCGCCACCGGTGGATCTATAATGTGCGCATCCCGCGCGCCCAGCAGGTTCTGGGAATTGAGCGAAAGGTGCACACCGCCGAACATCTGGCCGCTGCGATTTTTTTCCTGGGCGCGCCCGTGGAGGAGATCCCCCGGGCGCGGCTGGTGGCCGCCGCTCCCGCGATGCCGCGGGGCTATGCGGTCATCCACCCGGTGGCGGCCGCGCCGGAAAAGACCTGGCGGGCCGATGGCTTCCTGGCCGTGGCGGCGCGCCTGCGCGAGTACGGGCTGGAGCCGGTCTTCATCGGCGGCGAGGGTGACGATCTGGCGCCTTTCCGCGCCTTCCGGACCATTACCGCGGCTCCCCTCGGGGAGATCAAATCTCTGCTGTCGGGCGCCTCGTTTTTCGTGGGCAACGATTCCGGCCCGGCTCACATGGCGGCGGCCTTCGGAGTTCCGGTGGTAGCCATTTTCGGCGCCTCCGATCCGGTTATCTGGGGACCCTGGCGCACGGCTTTCGAGGTTATCGCTTCGCCCGAGGGCATTGGCTCCATAGAAACGGCCCGCGTGCTCGAGGCGCTGGGGCGACTGCGGGTGGCCGCATGAAGGAACTGGCGAGGCTTCTGGCATGGTCCCGGCGGTACACGCCCCACCTGGCCGGCTCGGTCGTCCTGATGGCGCTGGCGGGCGCCGCCCAGGGTTTCATCGCCATGCTCATGAAGCCCACCTTCGAGCGCGTGCTGAATCCCAACTCCTCCGGCCGGCTGCCGCTGTTCCCGCACCCCATCCTGCACCGCCAGTTGTACCTGGACCAGCTGCTTCCCCTGGACCGCAGCCCCTGGACGCTGGTGGGAATCGCCATCGTGGCGGTCTTTCTTATAAAGGGCATCTGCGATTACCTGGGCAACTACCTCATCAGCTACGCCGGCTTCTCGGCGGTCACCGATCTGCGCAACGCGGTTTTCGATAAGGTCGTCAAACAGGGTGCCGAATTCTTCGAAGCGCACTCGACGGGCCAGCTCATGTCGTCCATCATGAACGATATCGACAAGGTGCAAGTGGCCACGTCGCAGATGCTGGCCGATTTTTTGCGGCAGTTGTTCAGCGCCATCGCACTCACCATCGTGGTGCTGAGCAACGACCCGAAATTGGCGGTGGTGAGCCTGACCGTGCTCCCTTTCGTCATTCTGCCTACGCGCTCGATCGGCCGCCGCATCCGCCGCACCAGCCGACGCACGCAGGACCGGCAGGCCGAGCTGAACCAGATCCTGCAGGAGACCCTCAGCGGTCACATGGTGGTAAAAGCTTTCGGGGCCGAGGCTTACGAATCGCGCCGCTTCCGCGAGGCCTCCCGCAAGATGCTCAAGACCAACGTGCGCTACGTTCTGCAACAGGGCATCTCCTCGCCGCTGATCGAGTTCTTCGGCGCTATCACCATCGTGCTGCTGCTCACCTACGCGGTGACCCAGATCAAGGCCGGGGCTATGACCGCGGGCGATTTCATCAGCTTCGTGGTGGCCCTGCTGATGCTCTACGAGCCTGTCAAACGCCTGGTGGGCATTCACAACATCTTCGAGCAGGCGCTGGGCGCTTCGCAGAAGGTTTTCGAGTATCTCGATCACCGCGAGGAGATCGTCGAGAAGCCCGGCGCCCTCAAGCTGGAGCGCTTCGAGAGGGGCGTGGTCTTCGAAGGCGTCTCATTCCGCTATCCCGGAGCGCCCCACGGTTTCCAGATCGAGAACCTCGATCTGGAAGTGAAAGCCGGCGAGGTGGTGGCCCTGGTGGGACCGAGCGGCGCCGGCAAGACCACCGTGGCCAACCTGGTTCCGCGTTTCTACGACGTTTCCGGCGGCGCCGTGAAAGTGGATGGGCGCGATCGTGCGCGAGCTGGACCTGGCCGCGTTGCGCGCGCAGATCGGCATTGTGGCACAGGATACTTTCCTGTTTAACGACACGGTAACCCGCAACATCGCCTACGCCCGGCCGGGCGCCTCGATGGACGATATCCGCCGCGCCGCCGAAACGGCCCTGGCCGCCGAGTTCATCGGGCGGCTTCCGGAGGGCTACGAAACGGTGATCGGCGACCGCGGCGCGCGCCTGAGCGGCGGCCAGCGGCAGCGCATCGCCATCGCCCGCGCGCTGCTCAAGAACGCCCCCATCCTGATCCTGGACGAAGCCACCTCGCACCTGGATACCGAATCCGAGCTGCTGGTGCAGAAAGCGCTGGCCAACCTGATGGAGGACCGCACCGTGATCGTCATTGCGCACCGGCTCTCCACCATCCGCCGCGCCAACAAGATCGTGGTGCTGGTCAAGGGCCGCATCAGCGAGTGCGGGACGCACGAGGAGCTGATGAACCAGGGCGGCATTTATCAGCGGCTGCACGAGCTGCAATTCGAGGATGCCGGCTCCCCCGTGGGCCAGGTGGTGGATTTATGAGCGTGCGTAGTATGACCGGTTTCGCGCAGGTCCGCAAGACCATCCCCGAAGGCGAGATCCTGCTGACTTTGAAGAGCGTCAATCATCGCGGCCTGGATCTGCACTTCCATCTGCCTCCCGAGCTGGACGCCCTGGAGAGCCGCATTCGCGCGCTGCTGAAGGACGCCGTGGCGCGGGGCCACTTGCAGGTTCATCTCACCTTTACGCGCACCCGTGCGGCTGGCGCCGTGCCATGGAACCGGGCGCTGATGGACGCCTATATGCGGGCCTTCCACGAGGCCGCCACGCTCTACCGGATCGAGGGCCGGCCGGATCTGAACGCCGCCCTGGCGATTCCCGGAATGCTGGTCTCTTCCGCCGAGGAGCAGGAGAGCGGCGAAGAAGTGGCCCAGGCGGTCCTGGAGAGCGTCACCGAGGCTGCCGCGGCGCTGAACGTGTTTCGCGAGCGCGAAGGCGCGGCCATGGCGGCCGAGATGCGCCAGCGGTGCGAGACGGTTTGCAGCTTGGCGGGGCGCATCGAGACGATCCGCGAGGGGGCCGTTTCCGCCTTCCAGAAGCGCCTGCGCGAGCGGCTGGCCGAATTGCTGCACGGCGCCGGCCTGGAGCCCCAGCGGCTGGCGCAGGAAGCGGCCTTGCTGGCCGACCGTAGCGATATCGCCGAGGAATTGGTGCGCCTGCGTACACACGCTGCGCAACTCGAAGCCCTGCTGGCTGGCGACGGCGAAGTTGGCAAGCGCCTCGATTTTCTGCTCCAGGAGATGAACCGGGAAGCCAACACCATTCTCTCCAAGACCGGCGGCCTGGGCGATCTCGGCCTGACCATCACCGATCTGGCCCTGGCGGCCAAATCCGAGATCGACAAAATCCGCGAGCAGTCCCTGAATCTCGAATGACCACCGTCTTCATCATCTCCGCGCCTTCCGGCTCGGGCAAATCCACGCTGGTGGCGCGGCTCCTGGCGAGCGTCCCAGGCCTCATGTTTTCCGTGTCTTACACATCCCGCCCCCTGCGCGGCCATGAGGTGGACGGGCGCGATTACCACTTCGTGTCGCGGGCCGAGTTCGAAGCCATGAGGGGCTGCGGCGAGTTCCTGGAATGGGCTGAAGTCTTCGGCAATTACTATGGCACGCACCGCGGCATCCTCGAAAAGGCCCGCGCCGAGGGGAAAGACCTGGTACTCGACATCGATGTGCAAGGTGCGAGACAATTGAAGTGTAAGATTCCCGAAGCCGTAACTATCTTCATTTTGGCTCCCTCGCGACAGATCTTAGAAGAGCGCCTGCGCGCGCGGGGCGAGGACCGCGAAGAAGTCATCGAGCGGCGGCTGCGGGACGCGGCTGAAGAGATCCGTAACTACGACCAGTACGATTATGTGTTGATTAACCGCGAGCTGGCCGAATCGGATGAGGTTCTCAGCGCCATCGTGTACGCCGAACGCGCCCGGCGTACCAGGATAGAAGACCGGATCCGGCCCATTCTGGAGACGTTTCAAGCATGAAGAGGTATCCCAATGCCCGATAAGGCACCCCGCAACAA
This sequence comes from Terriglobia bacterium, assembly GCA_963714205.1. Lineage (GTDB taxonomy): Bacteria > Acidobacteriota > Terriglobia > Bryobacterales > Bryobacteraceae > CAVQNQ01. Next base: position 116,265 of record CAVQNQ010000006.1, on the reverse strand, counting down.
CGCACACTGCACCATTCCCGACGATCCCGAGCAGAGCACCTACCGGTTCATCATCGTGGCGGCTAAGCGCGCCCGGCAGTTGCAGGGAGGCGCGCGTCCGTTTCTACCCACCTCGTCCAAAAAACCCACCATTATCGCCGTCGAAGAGGTGCGGCGAGGCCTGGTCAAGTACAGCCTCACGGGCGAGGCGCCCGCGGAAGCGCCGCCGGAGCCGGTGCTGTAAAGCCGCCCCGCGAGCCTGCGAGGCCGCTCCTGCCATGAAAATTATTCTGGGAATTGGTGGAGGTATCGCGGCTTATAAGGCTGCGGAACTGGCGCGCCTGCTCATGCAGCAGGACCACCAGGTCCAGGCTGTCATGACCGCTGCCGCGCAGAAGTTCGTCCGGCCCCTCACCTTCGCCGCGCTCACCGGGCACAAGGTACTCACCGATCTGTTCGCCATCGAAGACGCCATCGAACATATCTCGGTGGCTCAGGAGAATGAGGTCCTGGCGATCGCCCCGGCCACGGCCGACCTGATGGCCAAGATGGCCCATGGCCTGGCCGACGATTTCCTCACCACACTATATTTGGCCTTCACCGGCCCGGTGGTGGTGGCGCCCGCCATGAACGTCAACATGTGGGAGCACCCCGCCACGCGCGCCAACCTGGAGGTTCTGCGCCGGCGCGGGCACATCATCGTGGAACCCGGGAGCGGCTACCTGGCCTGTGGTATGACCGGACCGGGGCGCCTGGCTGACCCGGAAATCATCGCCTCGCACATCGCGCGACTGTTGCGCCCGCACGACCTGGAGGACGAAATGGTGCTGGTGACAGCCGGTCCCACCCAGGAACCGCTGGACCCGGTTCGCTACATCTCCAACCGTTCCAGTGGCAAGATGGGCTACGCCTTGGCCGAGGCCGCCGCCGCCCGCGGCGCGCGCGTGGTGCTGATCTCCGGTCCTGTGACCCTGGCGCCGCCCCACGGCGTGGAGGTGATTCCGGTGCGCACCGCCATCGAAATGCGCGACCAGGTCTTCGCGCACCTCGAGCCGGCGGGCATCGTGGTTAAGGCCGCCGCGGTAGCGGACTTCCACCTGAGCAAGGTGCCGGATCAGAAGCTCAAGAAGACCGCCGCGCGGATCTCGTTGGAGCTCGACCCCACGCCCGACATCCTGGCCGAGCTGGGGCGCAAGAAGGGCGACCGGATGCTGATCGGTTTCGCGGCCGAAACCCAGAATCTGGAAAGGGAGGCGCGCCGCAAGCTGGAATCCAAGAACTGCGACATGCTGGTGGGAAACCTGGTCACCGGGAGCGAGACCGGCTTCGAATCGGATGCCAACGAAGTGATCCTGATCCTGCGCACCGGCGAATCGATCCCCGTGGCGCGCGCGCCCAAACGCGAGATCGCCGACCGGATCTTCGACGAGGCGCTCAAGCTGCGCCTGGCCCTGCATGCCGCCGATGGACGCTGATCGGGTTCGCCGCTACCTGGAGTTTTACCAGGATCTGGGATTCCGGACACTCTACCGCCGGGCACCCGGGGTCAGCGAACCCGAGCCTGCACGGTCGGCCTTGCCTGCCACACCCGCCAGCCCGGATGCCATGCTCCAGATCCTCAACGATATCGGGGACTGCCGCCGATGCCGCCTGCATGAGGGCCGCAACAAGCTGGTTTTCGGGGTGGGCAATCCGCATTCGCCGCTGGTTTTCGTCGGCGAAGGCCCGGGAGCCGATGAAGACGCCCAGGGCATCCCGTTTGTGGGCCGCGCCGGACAACTGCTCACCCAGATGATCGAGAATACGGCTCGCAAGGAAGGCATGCCCCTGCGGCGGGAGGATGTCTACATCTGCAACGTGGTGAAATGCCGGCCGCCCGAGAATCGCACGCCGGAGCCCGATGAAATGGAAATCTGCGGCCAGTTTCTCTCGCGCCAGCTTCTGGCCCTCGCCCCCAAGGCTATCTGCGCCCTGGGCGGAACGGCCGCGCGCGCTTTGACCGGACACAAGGAGGGCGTCACGAAGATGCGCGGGAAATGGTTCCAGTGGAGGGATTTCCCTGTGCTGGTGACCTATCACCCTTCCTACTTGCTGCGGCCGTACAACCAGGATGCCAAGCGCGAGGCTTGGGAGGATCTCAAGAAAATCCTCCACTTCGTCTACGATTAAACGGACTGTCCGGCGGCGTTCCCGGCCATCGCTCCAGCCGGATAAGACACGTTTACGCCCCGCTGTCGCAGGGTTTCGCAAATGGCCTGCGAGTAGATGTCAATATGCCGGCGGGAATAGCGCAGCAGCCCCAGGCGCCGCAGCCGGTTCATCTGGAAGGTGACGATCTCGCGGGAGGTCCCCACGAACTCAGCGATCGTGGAGTGCGTGAGGGCGCCGATGCGGATGGACCCGTCTTCGAGCGGAGTACCCAGGGATCCGGCCAGTTGCACCAGCGACAGCATCACACGCTCGGGCGTTTTATAGACCGCCATGCTCTCGATACGGTCCTGGAGTTCGAGGCACTGGCGGACCAGGTATTGCGAAAGCGCCAGGCCCAGGCGCGGCTCGCGGTCGATCTGATGCTCGATCTCGGCCCGGCTCCAGCACATCAGGCTCACGTTGTCGAGTGCCACGGCCGCCTCCGACCGCGCGGACGCTCCAACCAGCGCTGGCTCTCCGAAAAGTCCCTCGGCGCAGACGATCCGCGATATGATCTGGCAGCCATCGTCGCCTGTGTTGTTCACCTTGACGCGGCCCAGGATGACCACGTACAGGCTATCGCAAGGCTGATGCCCTCCATAGATCACGCGTCCCTTGGCGAACTCGATCAAGGGCTTGCGCGGCAGATACGTTAGGGCGTCTTCGCAGGCTAGGGTCTGCTCAGCGATCCGTGTCATGCCAAACCCTCCAAGCTATTGTATGTTTTCTCGCGCATGCGGTTTTATTCCCAGATTATCGCCCGGCAAACGTTCCCTGTCATGCAGAATTTTCGCCCCAGAGTGCTGAACAGTACGTACCGAACCGGAGGGGGGTAGAGGCCGGGCGGAGCGGGCGTTTTCTGGAAAGCTCGGGCCGCGTGATAAACTGTTAATTTCAGTCGATATCGAATGCTGCTGGCCAGAGAATTCGTCGCTTATCTATCCCGCCAACTTGTCCGAAAACTCTCTCCGGCAATCATTGAGACGTCCAGCCCCGACCTGGTGGCCGAACGCATCGCCCAGGTCATCGGGGATGAACTGGCGGTCGAGGACCGTCTGAACGATGAAGTTCGGGATCTGCTCGGACAGTACAGCGAATACATGCGCCGCGAGGGCGTCAGCTACCAGGAGATGTTCCGACGCATCAAGAATACGCTGATCTCCCAGCGGAAAGTCATCCGCGCCTCGGGCCGCGACACCGGGGACGGCATGAAGCTGTCGCGCGACAAAGTCACCGAGATCTCGCACAAACTGGTGGACATGCTCCGCAAGAACCGCGACCTGCGGTTGAAGGACAAGGATCCCAATAACGTGCGGCTGGAAATCGTGCGCCTGCTCACGGAGTTGCTGCAAGCCGAGGATCGCGTGGATCGAGCCGCCCGCCAGAAGATCCGCTCGCAGAAGCGCGAGATCGCCGAAGGCTCCGAAGAATGGGACCTGCTCCTCCGGCGGTATTATTCCGAGGAACTGAAAAAGCTCGGTATCGACCTCGCCCGGTAAAAACCGGAGTTCTAGTAATTTACGCCTGCTGCGATCGCGGGGTGCTGGTATACTCAAGGCATCCTCAATCCAGGGTTTCTAAGGTAGCGCCGCCTATGCCGTCAGATCCTCGCCCTGTCATTCTTAACGCGGATGGCGACGAAATGTGCCGGAGCGGGGTGACCCGAATTCTGGAACTCCACGGCTTCCGCGTGCGGGAGGCGTCCCGCGGAGCCGAAGCCCTGTGTACGGCCCGCGCGGAATTCCCGGACCTGGTGCTGCTGGACGCCGGCCTTCCCGACATGAGCGGGCTGGAAGTCTGCCGCATCCTGAAATCCGATCCGGTCACGTGCCGCATTCCGGTGTTGCACATCGCCGCCCCATCCGAGCCGGAAGCGCTGGTGGCGACCATCGACGCGATGCTGCACGCGCATCAGGCCGAAGGACCCGAGCGGTGGCCGGCGCACGAATGGGAGGCGACTTTCGATTCCATCGGCGATGGCATCGCGCTGGTGGATGCCGAAGGGCGCATCGTACGCCTCAACCGGAGCTTCCCGCGGCTGGCGCCACCTCCGCGGGGCGCCTCGGCGACCGGTCTGGACACTCTATGGGCGTACCTGCCCGCTGTCCGGGGACCGTTCTCCAAAGCTCTCCAGAGCCGCCAGCGCGAGGCTCTTGAGATCGAGTTCGCCTCGAAACTCCTCGACATCACCGTGGACCCCATCTTCAACGAAGCCGGCCAGGCGACCGGCGCCGTGTGCATCGCCGGCGACGTCACCGAAAGGCGCCGGCTCGAAGAGCAGTTCCGCGAAAGCCAGAAATTCGAGACCATCGGCACGCTGGCGGCCGGCGTGGCCCACGATTTCAACAATCTCCTCACCGGAATCCTGGGGAATGCCAGCCTGATTCTAGGTGAACTGCCCCCCACCAGCCCGTTCCGGGACAGGCTTGACGACATCGTGCGCTCCAGCCAGCGCGCGGCCGAGCTCACGCGCCAGTTGCTCGCCTATTCCGGCAAGGCCCGCCACTATATGCAGCGGACGGAACTTTCCAGCATGGTCGAGGGATTCCGCGGCCTGATCGAGTCTGCCGTTCCGAAGCAGGTCAGCCTCAGCGTGAAGCTGGCTGCCGGTCTGCCGCCCATCGAAGCCGATGCCAGCCAGGTCGAGCAAATCGTCCTCAACCTGGTCAGCAACGCGGCCGAAGCGATCGGCGATAACGCCGGCGAAATCCATGTCGAAACCCGCATGGGCAAAGGCGGCGCCGCCGTTTTGGAGGTTCGCGATACCGGCACCGGCATGGATGCCGAAACCAAGTCCCGCATCTTCGATCCATTCTTCACCACTAAGTTCACCGGCCGGGGGCTGGGGTTGGCGGCCGTGGCGGGGATCGTACGCGCCCACAAGGCTACCATTGAGGTGACCAGCGCGCCGGACCAGGGCAGCACGTTTCACGTCTCCTTCCCGGCGGCCCAACCGGTGCTGGTCCCGCAGGCGATGGCCACCCAGGCAGGCCCAAGCGCGGGCCCAATCACAGTCCTGGTGGTGGACGACGAGGAGGTGGTCCGGCGCACCGCGGAGGCCACGCTGCAGATCCGGGGCTATCGGGTGCTGCTGGCCTCGGACGGCCAGGAGGCCATCGACAAGGTCCGGCGGCATCCCGAGATCGGCGTGGTGCTGCTCGATTTCACTATGCCGGTGATGAGCGGCGAGGAAGCCATCGACGGCATCCTGGAGGCGCACCCGGAGCTGCGGGTGATCGTCTCGACGGGCTACGACCATCGCGAAGCCGCGGCCCGCTTCAGTGAGAAGGCCGTCGCGGCGTACCTGCAAAAGCCGTACACCTCGCGGCAGCTGGCCGAGAAGATCGCGTCCGTGCTCTGATCAACGCTTGTAGCCGATCATGCGCAGGAAACCGCGCCGCGTTTCGGCATCCGCGGCGGTCTCGACGCCTTTGGGCGGGAATCCATCGATCACCCCGAGCACGCCGCGGCCCTGTTCGCTTTCCGCTACCACCGCCTGCGCCGGATTGGCCGTGGCGCAGAAGATCGAACAGACCTCCGGGACGTCCTTGATGCGCCCCAGCACATTGATTGGATAGCCCTCGCGCAGCGCCACTACAAAAATGTGGCCGGCCGCCAGCGCCGTGGCGTTGCGCGCCGCCAGAGCCTGAAGGCCCTCGTCGTTGCCGTCCACGCGCGTGAGGCAGGGACCGGAAGCCTCGTTGAAGGCAACCCCGAATTTCATCCCCGGCACGGTGTTGACGATGGCTTCGTAGACGTCCTCCACCGTCTTGATGAAGTGGGTCTGGCCCAGGATCAGGTTCCCTCCCTCGGGAATCTCGAGGGGCACGGTTTTGAGTTCCATAGAACGTACAGCATACCAATCCAGATCCCGGTGCGGGTCTTTCCGCCCGGTTCCGGCATCACATTGACGTGTACCTCCAGGACCATTACCTGCCGCTGGCCCTGCTCTTCGCCCTGGCTGCCGCAACCGGCTGCAATTCGCAGGCGCAGAACCGGGCCGCCGCGCCTCCTCCGCCGCCCGTCGAAGTGACCGAGGTGGCTGCGGCGACCGTGCCCATTTATGCCGAGTATCCGGCCCAGACCTATGCCCGCAACCAGGTGGAAGTGCGCGGCCGAGTGGAGGGCTACATCGAGAAGTGGCTCTTCCAGCCCGGTTCGGAGGTTCACGAGGGGCAGGTACTCTACGTCCTCGACCTGCGGCCCTACCAGGCCGCGGTGCGGCAGGCGGCCGGCAATCTCCAGCAGAGCGAGGCGGATCTGGAGTTCGCCCGCCAGCAGGTCTCGCTCCTGCAGGCCGAAGCCAACCTGGCGGCAGCCCAGGCCAACCTGATCAAGGCCCAGCAGGATTACGAACGGATCAAGCCTCTGGTCGAGCAAAACGCCGCTCCCAAACAGGACCTGGACGCCGCCACCGCCGCACGGAGCGCCGCCGAAGCCAATCTTCGCGCCAACCAGGCCAGCGTGGATCAAGCGCGGCTCTCCACCAAGACGCAGATCGATTCCAACCAGGGCCACGTGGAAGCCCTGCGTGGCGCCTTCGAAAACGCCAACCTCAACCTGGAATACGGCACCATCCGCGCGCCCATCAGCGGGCTGGTGGGGGACACCATGGTTCCCGTGGGCGGTCTGGTGACGCCGGCCGCAGCCCAGCCGCTCACCACCATCGTGCCGCTCGACCCGATATGGGTGCGCTTCAACATCAGCGAAGCCGAGTACCTGGCCTTCCGGCGGCGTCTCAGCGAGCGCGCGCCGGAACAGGCGCCGCTCGAACTGGTGCTGGCCGACGAGACCGTCTTCCCTAACCGGGGGCAAATCGAAAACACCCAAAACCAGGTGGATCCGAAAACCGGCACGCTGGAATTACAGGCCCGCTTCCCCAACCCGCGCCACACCCTGCTGCCCGGGCAATTCGGCCGCGTGCGCTTTGTGGCCGAGGAGCGCGCGAACGTGATCCTGGTGCCGCAGAGGGCCGTGCAGCAGGTACAGAGCACGCAGACGGTCTATACGGTAGGGCCCGGCAACAAAGTTGAGGCTCGTGCCGTGAGCACCGGCGAGCGTGTCGGTGAATCCTGGATCGTCAACCAGGGGCTGGCGGCCGGCGACCGCGTGATCGTGGAAGGGCAGCTCCGCGTGCGGCCCGGCATGACGGTTCGCCCCTTGCCGTATCGCGGGGCGGGGAAGCACGGCGGGTAAGCGGGGTGGCTCGATTTTTCATTAACCGGCCGGTATTCGCGATGGTCATCGCCATCGTGATCGTCATCCTGGGCGCGGTGGCCATCCCCAGCCTGCCCATCGCCACCTACCCGGAGGTGGTCCCGCCGGTGGTGCAGATCACCGCGCAATATCTGGGCGGCAACGCGCAGGATCTCGAGAAGACCGTGGCCCAGCCCATCGAGGAGCAGCTCGTGGGACTCGATGGGATGCTCTACTATCTCTCTAGCAGCGCCAACAACGGCACCCTCACCATCAACGTGACGTTCAAGCTGGGCACCAATCCGGATATCGCCGCGGTGCAGACGCAGAACCGTGTCAGCATTGCGATGCCGCGCCTGCCGCCCGAGGTGCAGCGCCAGGGCGTCACCGTGAAGAAGGTTTCAAGCGCCTTCCTGATGGCGGTCAGCCTGGTGGCCACCGACAACCGCTACGACTCGCTGTTCCTGTCCAACTACGGGCAGATCAACTTCGTTAACCAGCTTGGCAGCCTGCCGGGGATCGGCGATTCGCGCCTTGGCAATTCGTTTATTTACTCGATGCGGGTGTGGGTGAACCCCGATAAGATGGCCAAGCTGGGGCTGACCGCCACCGATATGGCCAACGCGATCACGGCGCAGAACCGCCAGAATCCCGCCGGCGCCACGGGCCAGCCGCCCGCGCCGCCCGGCACCGATTTCCAATACTCGCTCAACGCGCCGGGCCGCCTCGTCAACCCCGGCCAGTTCGACGACATCATCCTGCGGGCGCAGGCGGGCGCGGCGCTGGTGCGCATTCGCGACGTGGGCCATTCCGACTTGGGCGCGCTCTCCTACAGCGGCTTCAGCCGCCTCAACGGGCGGCCCTCGGGCAACGTGATCCTGTACCTTTCGCCCGGCGCCAACGCCGTCGAAACGGCCAATAGCGTGCGCGCTTACATGGAGCAGGCCAAACGCAGCTTCCCGGCGGGAATCGACTACGTGATCCCCTACGATTCCACCATGTTCGTTCGCGAGGCTATCAAGGATGTGGCCGTCACGCTGCTGGTGGCCATCGGGCTGGTCATCCTGGTAGTTTTCGTCTTCTTGCAGAACTGGCGTGCCACGCTGATCCCGCTGCTGACCGTGCCGGTGGCTGTGGTGGGCACCTTCGCGCTGTTCCCGATTCTGGGATTCACGATCAACATCACCAGTATGTTCGGCCTGGTGCTGGCGATCGGGATCGTGGTGGACGATTCCATCGTGGTAGTGGAGGCCGTGCAGCGCCACATCGACGAGGGCATGCCCCCGCGCGAGGCCACCGAGAAGGCCATGAGCGAAGTCTCCGCGCCGGTGGTGGCGATCGCCTTCATCCTGGCGGCCGTCTTCATCCCAGTGGCATTTCTGGGCGGCATCAGCGGCCAGATCTACAAGCAGTTCGCCCTCACGATTGCCACTTCCGTGCTGCTCTCGGCTTTCAACGCGCTTTCGCTTAGTCCCGCGTTGAGCGCCATTCTGCTGCGGCCCAAAGGGAAATCGCGCAGCCTGCTCGCGCCGCTGTTCGGCGGCTTTAATCGCGCGTTCAGATGGACCACGGACCGCTACCTCACCACCGTCACGTTTCTAAGCCGCCGGACCGTCATGGCGCTGGCCGGGCTGGCCATCTTCACGGGCGCGGCCATGCTGATCTATTCTCGTTTGCCGGCCGGCTTCCTGCCGGATGAGGACCAGGGCGCTTATTTCGTTTCCGTGCGGCTGCCGGACGGCGCGTCGATGGACCGCACCGATGCCGCCACGCGCAAGATCGAGAACGTCATCGGCAGCGTCCCGGGCGGGCAGACCTACTTCACTCTGGGCGGCCTCGATATCGCCACTCAGACCTCCAATTCGAACGTCGCGACGGTTATCGCCACGCTGAAACCCTGGGGCGAACGCAGCTCGCGCGACCAGCAACTGGAGGCCATCCTGGCGCGCGCCCAGGCCGGTTTCTATAACGTGCCGGAAGCCTTCACCTTCGCCTTCGGGCTGCCGCCCATCCTCGGACTCAGCACCACCGGCGGTTTCCAGTTCATGCTCGAAGACCGCTCCGGCGGCGACTCCGAATCGCTGGCGCGCGTGGCCGATTCGCTGGTGGATGCCACCCGCTCGCGTCCCGAACTGGCTAACGTCATCAGCACCTTCCGCGCCAACGTTCCGGCCTACAACGTCAACGTGGATCTGGCCAAGCTCGAAACCCTCGGCGTTCCGGTGGCGGATGCCTATAACGCCTTGCAGACCTTTCTGGGCGGCCTGTATGTGAACGACTTCAACGCCTTCGGCCGCACCTGGCAGGTTCTCGTTCAGGCCGAGCCGCAATTCCGCAGCCGGCCCGGCGATATCAACCACTACTACGTGCGCGCAGGCGATGGCAACATGGCGCCGCTGGGAACTTTTGCCTCTGTCTCGCCTACCACCGGCCCGGACGTGGTCTACCGCTACAACCGTTTCCGCGCCATTCAGATCCTGGGAGGTCCGGCAAACGGTTATTCGAGCGGCGCGGCGGTGGCGGCCATGGAAGAATTAGCCTCGCGCCTGCCGGCCGGCTACGGCTACGAATGGACCGGCACAACCTACCAGCAGAAGCTCGCGCAGGGGAACGAACCCATGATCTTCGGCTTCGCTTCCGTGCTGGTGTTTCTGTTTCTGGCGGCGCTCTACGAAAGCTGGTCGATTCCGCTGGCGGTGCTCTTCTCGCTGCCGCTGGGCATGTTCGGCGCGCTGCTGGGCGTGTATCTGCGCGACTACCCGTACGACATCTACACGCAGATCGGCATCGTAACCCTGATCGGGCTGGCCGCCAAGAACGCCATCCTGATCGTCGAGTTCGCGCGCGAGAGCCACGCGCAGGGGATGTCCATCCGCGAGGCGGCGCTCACGGCGGCGCGCCTGCGGCTACGCCCTATCCTGATGACCTCTTTCGCCTTCATCCTCGGCGTGACGCCGCTGGCGATCGCGACCGGCGCCAGCTCCGGCGCGCGCCGCTCGCTGGGCACGGCGGTCTTCAGCGGGATGCTGGCGGCCACCTTGCTGGCTGTGTTCATCGTGCCGGTGCTCTACGTGGTGATACAGGGCCTGGTGGAGCGGCGGCCGCGGCCTTCGGCGGCCCCCGGCGCGGAGACGGAACCGGCCCAATGAGACGCGTTTCGCTCGTCCTGCTGGCGGCGCTGTTGTGCGGCTGCGCCGTGGGTCCCAACTACAAGCGTCCGGCCGTTCCGCTGCCGGATGCCTACCGTGGCGCATCTTCGGCGGCGGCGGCTTCCATCGCGGGTCTCAAGTGGTTTGACCTGTTCCAGGACGACGCGCTCAAACAACTCGTTGCCACGGCTCTGGAACGGAATTTCGACCTGCGCATCGCCGCCGAGCGCGTTACGGAAGCCCGCGCGCAGCTTGGCATCACGCGCGCAAATATTTTCCCGTTTCTGGACGCCCAGGCGCAGTTCGCCGCCACGCGCAGTTCCTCGATCGGGTCGTTCCCGTTCATAGCGCCGGGAACCAATCTGAGCGCTACGTACACGCAGGCCGGCGCCGCGCTCTCCTGGGAACTGGACCTCTGGGGACGCCTGCGGCGCCTCACCGAATCGGCGCGCGCGCAATACCTGGCCAGCGAGGAAGGCCGGCGCGGCGTGGTGGTGTCCCTGGTGGCCGAAGTAAGCAGCACCTATTTCCAGCTTCTCGAGGAGGACCTCGAACTGGAGATCGATGGCAAGACCCGCGACGCCGGCCTGGACAACCTGCGCCTGGTGGAACTGCGCCAGCAGCGGGGCGCGGCTTCCGGCCTGGATGTGTCCCAGGCCCAGCAGCTCCTTTATACCGCCACGGCCGCCCTCGAAGCCACGCGCCGCAACATCGCGCAGACCGAGGACGCGCTCAGCCTCTTGGCAGGCGGCGCACCTGCCGAGCAATTCCGCGGCCGGCCGCTCGAGCAGATTGCCCTGCCACCCCAGTTGCAAGCCGGCCTGCCTTCCGATCTGCTGGCGCGCCGGCCCGATATCCGCCAGGCCGAGGAGAACTTGATTGCGGCCAACGCGCAGATTGGCGCGGCGCGCGCACTGTACTTTCCGAGCATCTCTCTGACCGGCTTCCTGGGCGGGCAGAGCCGCGCGTTATCCTTGCTCCTCACCGGTCCGGCGCGCACGGATTCCTTCGGCCCCTCGGTAACAGCTCCGATCTTTCACGCCGGCCAGATCCGTAACCAGGTGAGGCTCTCCGAAGCCCAGCAAAGGGAGATGCTGGCCGCCTACCAGAAGGCTATCTACGGCGCGCTGCGCGAGGTTTCCGACGCGCTCATCGGCTACGACCGGACGCGCGACGAGCGCGTCCAGCAGGAGCGGCTCGTGACCGCCCTCTCGGAGAGCGTGCGGCTTTCGACCCTGCGCTACCAGGGCGGTCTCGATAGCTACCTGCAAGTGTTGGACGCGCAGCGCAGCCTGTTCCAGGGCCAGCTCGTACTGGCGAGCCTGCGCCTCGTGGAGCTTCAGTACGTGGTGCAGCTTTACCGGGCTTTGGGCGGGGGCTGGGAGTAGGCGGAGCCAGCGTCGGGCCCTACTGAAACACCTCGTCCGCCTTCACCACCGTGATATGCTCCGCCTTCAGATTCAGCGGCCACTTCTCCACCGTCTTATCTTCCTCGGCGATCTCCGCCGGCTTGGGGGAGTTATAAGTCATGGGGGAAGGATCGTCGCCGGCCAGTTGCTTCCTCAGCTCCTCGCCGTTCTTCGCGACCGCCACCATCACCAGATTGTCCGCGCGGAGATACCGCTTGATGGCGCGGTTCACGTCTTCGCGGGTAAGCTTGGCCAGCGCCGTCTTGATGTATAGGTTGTAATTCGGGATCCCGTAATACAAGCTGTCGATGGCATAGCCGAGCTCGGCGCTCTTGGTTCGCGTAAGAACATTGACGTACTTAGTCAGGAAGTCGCGCGAGCGCTCGAACTCTTCTTCCGACAGGCCCCGCTGGATCAGGCGGTGCAGCTCGTAGAGACCCAGCCGCAGCGCGAATGCAGCCGTGGGCGGCTCTACCGGGCGGATCCAGATCTGAAAGATCTGCCGCGTTCGCGCCAGGTTGGGGCTGGGCTCCATCAGATACATGCCGTTCGGGAAGTATTCGATGTAGGCGTAATCGCCGTAGTTCAAACCGCGCTGCTCGCGCATGCGGTCGTAGAGCCGGCCGCCGCTCATGCGATGCTGCCCCAGGAACGAAGTGGCCACCAGCAGCGCCGGATAATCCGGCGAGGCCCGCGTGAGCAGAATCGGAAAGCCGATCGAAAACGCCACCGAGCGCGTATCCTTGTCCACGATCACGGCCCGGTTGGCCTCAATCGGCTTAATCGGCTGGTTGCGCGGATGGAATCCCGCGCCTTCCGGCAGGGCGCGGAAATCGCGCTTCATGGCCTCCAGAAATGACGGCGAATAGCCGCCCGCGATTCCCAGAATCAGGTGCGACTGGCTGTACTGCGAGGCGTAGAAATGCCTGACGTCGTCGAGCGTCATCTTCTCCAGCGAGCCGGCCGTGCCCGCGGAGTAGTGCTCGTAGGGCGTGCCGGCGTAGATATTCTGGTACAGCACCTCCTTGGCCAGTTCCTCGTCGTTGGCGCGCAGGGTCACGCGCAGGTTGTTGATGGCGGCGTCCTTGAGGCGCTTGAAATCGTCCTCGCGCCAGCCCGGATCGAGCAGCATCCCGCGCACCAGGCCGTAGTATTCCTGCAGATTGTCTACATGGGTCTCGCCCGCGAAGGTGGTCATCTCCTTATCCACCTGGGCGCTCAGCGAAGAGGCCATGGGAAACAGGGCGTCTAGAATCTGGCGGTAGGTCTGGGTCTTGGTGCCGCCCTGCGCCAGCATCATGGCGGTCAGGTAGGCCAGCCCCGGCTTATCGGTGGGGTCGCAGGCCGATCCCGCCGTAAAGACGATTCGGAAGGTCACCAGCGGCGACTTTGCGGGCAGCGCCATCACGCGCATCTGCGCCACGGCGCTCGAAGCCATCAATAGGAACGCCAACAGGGATTTCACTGCGCGCCTCCCGAGGCCGGTCCGGTAAGCGTCACGATCGTGCGCGCACTTTCCACCAGGTATTTGGAAGCGGCATTCTGGACATCCTCGGGCGTCAACCGGGCATACAGGTCATAGAGCCGGTTCATGGATTCCGGGGTGCGGCGGAGCGCCACGTAAGAGGCCGCCACCTGCGCGACGGCGTCGCTGCTGGTCATGCGCATGGCCGCCTGGTAGCGCAGGCGCATCTTGACCGCCTCCAGCCGCGCGGCATCCACGGGCCGCTCCTGAAACGTCCGGATCGCCGCCAGGATCTGGTCCCGCACGTAATCCATATCGCCGGCCTGTTTCACCCGCGCGATAATGTCGAACAGACCCGGGTCTACACTGCCGGGCGCGGAGCCGCTCAGGGTGTCCAGCTTCTGTTCGCGGATCACCAGGCGCTGGTACAGCTCGGAGCTGGCCGAAAAGGCCAGGAAAGCCAGCGCGTCGAGCGCCGCCATATCCTTGGAAGCATCGTCGTACGCGGGGCCCTTGAAAGCGATCGCCACGATGGGCAGCGTGGCGGTGGGCCAATCCACGTGCGCGGTGCGCGCGCCCTGCTGCGGCGGCTCGGCGGGTATGGCGGGGCTGTAATCTCCGTGTTTCCACGCGCCCCAGTATTTATCTACCAACTCGCGCACGGGCTTGGGCTTCACATCGCCAACCACCAGGATGGTGGTATATTCCGGGCGGTAGTAGCGGCCGAAGTATTTGAGGCTGTATTCATACTGGTGGGGCATATCCTGGATATCTTTCAGGAAGCCCATGGTGGTGTGTTTGTAAGTGCTGCGGTCGAAGGCCGTGTCGAAGATGACTTCGCTCAGCCTGGCCATGGGGTTCGAGCTGTTCTTGTTATACTCGCCCAGCACCGCCAGCGATTCGGTCTTGAACTCCGCTTCGGAGTATTTAAGATTCTGGAAGCGATCCGCCTCCATGGCCAGCACGGTCGCCAGGTCCTCTTTCGAGAAGACCGTGTAAAAGCATGTGTAATCGTTCGACGTGAAGGCATTGGAGGCCGCGCCGATGCGCTTGAGGGTGTCCTCGTAGCGCGCGTGCGGATACTTCTCGGTGCCCTTGAACATGAGGTGCTCGAACAGATGCGCGAAGCCGGTGTGTCCCGGCTCAACCTCGTTGCGGGAGCCCGCTTGCACCACGATGTAAGTAGCTACGATATTGGGGTACTCGGTGGGCACGGTCACGAGGCGCAGGCCGTTAGGCAGGTCTTCCTGGGAGTAAGAATACGGGAAAATCTTCTGAGGCGCCTGCGCGGCCTGGCCTGGCAGCACAAAGCACGCCCCTATCACCATCGCTAATCTTGCGATCATGCCTCTATTCTATGGCCCCGCCCAGGCGCCGCGCGCCTGTTCCAGGCGGACCGCCAGATCCTATGGTACCGTCGAAGTAGCTATGCTCAAGTTTCTGCTGGGTTTGCTGACGGGAATCGCGCTGGTCTTCCTGGGCATCGTGCTGCTCTTCGCGGCGGCGCTGCGGTTTCGGGAACGGCCGCCCCAGATCGCCGATAATTCCGTGCTGGTGCTGCGCCTGGAAGGCGACTTGCCGGAGAAGGCGCCGGTCGAGCTGCCTTTCTTCCAGAGTGAGCGCGCGGGAGTCACCGTGACGGACGTATGGTCGTCGCTGCGCAAGGCCGCGCTCGATCCGCGCATCAAGGCCGTGGCTCTCGAACCGGATGGTCTTTCGGTGGGGTGGGCCAAGCTGGAAGAGATCCGCTCCGATCTCGAACGCTTCCGCCGGTCCGGCAAACCGACCTTCGCCTATCTGCGCACGCCCGGCGCGCGGGAATACTATCTGGCGCTGGCCGCGGACCGCATCTATCTCGGCCCCAGCGAACCGCTCATGCTGAAGGGCCTGCGCGCCGAGGTGATGTATTTCAAGAAGACCCTGGACAAGCTGGGGGTCGTGGTCGAAGTGGAACACGCCGGCAAGTACAAGGATTACGGCGACATGTTCACGCGCTCGGATATGAGCCCGGAGACCCGCGAGGTGATCTCGAGCCTGGTCGACGACGTGTACGGAAACCTGGTGGCGCGCATCGCCGCCGGGCGCAAGAAATCGCCGGACGACGTGCGCGCGCTCGTCGACCGCGGGCCCTTCACCGCCACCGAGGCGCTCCAGGCGGGACTGGTGGACGAGCTGCGCTTCGAAGACCAGATGTGGGGCGAGCTGCAGGGCCGCCTGGGCTCGGGTGAACCGCACCAGGTGCCCGTCGAGAGGTACGCCAGAGCGCAGGGCGTGGCCGGTTTCGAGGGCCGCAAGCGCATTGCGCTGGTGGTGGCGGAAGGGGACATCGTGCGCGGAGACCCGGACGACACCACCGGAGATAGCCAGGGCATCACCTCTTACGGCTTCGACAAGGTGTTGCGAGAGGTGGCCGCCGATTCCAGCATCGCCGGCGTGGTGGTGCGCATCGATTCGCCGGGCGGCGAGGTGGCGGCCTCCGACGAGATCTGGCGCCAGATGAACCTGCTCGCGAAGCGCAAGCCGCTGGTGATTTCCATGTCCGACCTGGCGGCCTCCGGCGGATATTACATGGCCATGACCGGCGACCCCATCGTGGCTTACCCGCTCACCGAGACCGGTTCCATCGGGGTGGTCTACGGCAAGCCCGACCTGCACGGACTTTTCGACAAGCTCGGCATCACCGAAGGCGCCATCGAGCGCGGAAAGCACGCCGACATCGATTCCGAATACACCGCGCTGACTCCCGACGAGCGCGAGGTGCTGCGCCAGGGCATCGACGAGAGCTACCGGGATTTCGTCGGCAAGGTGGCCGCCGCCCGCCATCGCCCTTTCGCGCAGATCGAGCCGCTGGCCCAGGGGCGCGTGTGGATGGGCGACCAGGCCCAGGCGAACGGGCTGGTGGACCAGTTGGGCGGTCTCGATACGGCACTCGACCTGGTGAAGAAGCGGGCCAGCATCCCCGCCGGCGAGGCCGTGACGGTGGTGACGTATCCGCCGCGCCGCGGCCTGCTCGACGTGCTCATGAAGCGCTCCTCGGACGATATGCTCGAAGAGCGGTTGAGCCGCGTCCTGGGGAGTCTGCCGTTCCGGTCGTGGATGCACGGCGGCTTCCTGCGCATCGCGCCTTATCACGTTGAAGTGCGCTGACCACTCCCGCGTTCGGACCGCACTCTGGGTGGCCCTCGCGTTCGCCGCGGGCCTCGCGTGCCGGCATCCCGCCGCGCCGGAGGCCGTCGATCCGGCCATGGCCTCTTGTGTTCCCCAGAACGCCGCGATGCTGGCCGGAATCGATCTCGACCGCCTGCGTGCCGCGCCGCTCTATTCGAAGCTGCCCATTGCCGGACTGCTCGAAGCTCAGCCATTAGCTGGCGCGTCATACGCCCTGCTCGTCTGGAGCGGCCAGGACCTGCTCGTGATCGCGCGCGGGGCATTCCGGCAGGCGCCGGCAGGATCCGCTCTCCTCGAACCGGGTCTCGCGGTTTCCGGCAGCCCCGATTCCGTGCGCGCGGCAACCACGCAGCATCGCACCGGACGTACCGGCGCACCCGACCTCATGACGCGCGCCGCCTCCATCGCCCCGGGCAACCAGATCTGGGCGATAGCGCGCGGCGGCACCGCGCTGCCGCTGAGCGGCATTCTATCCAACCTCAACCGCATTTTGCGCGCCACCGAGTGGACCACGCTCGCGGCCCGCGTCGATGGGGGCCTTGAGTCTCCATGGGGCGGCCACCTGCGCCACTGCCGAAGGAGCCCAGCAGATGGAGGAGTCCGTGCGCGGGCTGATCTCGCTAGCCGCCGTATCACTTGCGCGCCAGCCGGAGATCGCGGCGCTGCTGCGCTCGGCCCAGGTGAGCCGCGAGAATGCGGACGTGCGCGTGTCTCTTTCGGTGCCAGGCGCGCAGGCCGCACGATTGATCGAGGTTTTCTCGCGCTGAGGCGGTTTGCACGGCTAGCCTGGCCAAACTTCCGGGAAGGCCGTATCTCGGGAGTTGTTTGACTGTTCCAGGTCGGGGAGCCGCAGTACTGTTTTGGGTCAGGCGTAGGCCGAAGCGGCAGTTGTGATCGGAGCAGCACGCCTTCCGAGGCGCGCCGGGCGCCCGACGTGCCTCTGGCACTCTCCCCGCCGAGTCGCGCTATTCTGAGTTGTGGGTTACAAACACTTAATTAAGGTGCCGCTATGATCCAGCTTCCTCCACTGCCGTTCGCCAGGGACGCGCGCTGTTTGGAAGCAGGTCACTGAGTGTATAACGGAAAGGGAATTTCTTTCCGCATGACTTTGATCCGTTGGGGGGTGGACTATGAACGAATCGGCGCAAAGCAAGCATAACCGTGACGATGATAAGAAGCGCCAGGAGCAAAGGCGGCGTCAGCTTCATTTCGGCGTCACCTACTTGATCGCGAGCCTGATTTTCTTGTGGTTTTTCCAGATATTGATTTTGGGTCCTCTGAACCGGAGCACGGAAATTCCCTACAGCGAGTTCAAGAGGGACCTGGCCGGCGGTCAAATCGTGGGCGTAACCATAGGCGAAAGGGAGATCGTGGGTGAGATGAAAAACCCCAAACAGGGCGGATCTCCACCGGTCGTTCCATTCAATGCCGTGCCTGCGCCTTCGGCCGACCCCAACCTGATCGAAGAGCTGCAAAACGCAAAAGTAACTTACCGCTTTGAGCGCCCGCCGAACCCCATCGGCGGCATGTTGCTGGAGTACTTTCTGCCGCTCTTGCTCCTCGGCAGTTTCTGGTACATGGCTTACAAGCGAGGCGGCAGCGCCGCCGGCATGGGCGGTATCTTTGGGGTCGGCAAGAGCAAAGCGGTCGAGGTCAAGCCCGAGGATGTAACGGTCACATACAAAGATGTGGGCGGGGCGGATGAAGCCATCGCCGAGCTCCAGGAGATCATCCAGTTTCTGAAGGCTCCGGACCAATTCGCTCAACTCGGCGGGCACATCCCCAAGGGCGTGTTGATCGTCGGGCCCCCGGGCACCGGCAAGACGCTGCTGGCCAAAGCAACGGCCGGCGAGGCCCAGGTCGCGTTCTTCGAGACCAGCGGCTCCGAGTTTGTCGAAATGTTCGTTGGCGTGGGCGCCGCACGAGTGCGCGACCTATTCGAGCAGGCGCGTAAGGCGGCTCCCGCGATCGTTTTCATTGACGAGATTGATGCCATTGGCCAGAGCCGGGGAGGCGTGATGCGCCTGGGCGGCAACGACGAGCGCGAGCAGACGCTCAACCAGTTGCTGGCTGAGATCGACGGTTTCAAGACCGACGCCAGCGCTCCCGTGATTATCATGGCCGCCACCAATCGTCCGGAGGTGCTCGACCCGGCGCTTCTGCGCGCGGGCCGCTTCGATCGTCAGATCGCCATTGGCAATCCGGATCTCGTTAGCCGAGGGCAAATCTTGCGGATTCATAGCAAGAATGTAAAGCTGGCGCCAGACTTCGACCTGGATCGGGCCGCCCGGATGACGCCTGGCTTCAGCGGCGCCGATCTGGAGAATGCCATGAATGAGGCGGCGTTAGTGGCCGCCCGGCGCAAGGCCGCGGCAGTCACGTTGGATGATTTCGAGGCTGCGATCGAACGGGTGATTGCGGGTTCCGAGAAAAAAAGCCGGGTGATGAACGAACAGGAACGAACTACGGTTTCATACCACGAGTCCGGTCACGCGCTGGTCGCCGAACTGGTTCCGCACGGCGAACCGGTCAGCAAGATCAGCATTGTTCCACATAGCCGCGGCGCCTTGGGCTACACCATGCAAATGCCAACCGAGGACCGCTATCTGCTCTCGATCGACGAACTGAAGGACAGGATCGCCGTTATGTTGGGTGGGCGCGCCGCCGAAATTGTGGAGTTCAAGACCATCAGCACAGGGGCCAGTGACGACATTATGCGGGCGACCGAGCTGGCGCGCCGCATGGTCACGGAATATGGCATGAGCGAAAAGCTCGGCTCGGTGCGCTACGCAGGCCAACAGCTCCAATATCTGAACGGATCGGTCGAGGACAGTAGCCAGATCAGTCCGGAGACTCGTCAAACGATCGACGCGGAAGTCCAGCGCCTCGTGACCGAACAGTACGAGCGGGCTCAGGCGCTGCTGAAAAGCCACCAGGCGGCCCTTGCGGCATTGGCGCAGCAACTCCTTAAGCACGAGACGGTCACCGGCGCCGCCGTGAAAGAGGCGCTGGAGAATAGCCCTAAGCCGTGAAACCAGGGCCTTCTATGATTCGTCCTTCTGCGCCTCTTTGACGGCTGCGGCTAGGTCCTTCTCAAAGGTTTTGGCGTCGGTGCTCAGTTCCTTCTCAAACTGCTTCAGGGCGTGCTTCGTCGCGCTCTCCAGAGCCTGTTGCAGCTTCGACTCCCCGATCACGATCAAAGTCGCAGTGCTCTGCTGAAGCGTGTCCCCGATCGCCTTCATATCGGCACGCGACAGCCCGCGCCAATAGTGCCCAATCAGGGCTCCGGCGCCCGCGCCAATGGCGGCTCCGGCGCCTGCGCCAATGGCGGATTCCCATACAAGGTAGGGCGGGAAGCACAAGCCGATCAGCGCCCCCACCGCCAGGCCGGCCCATGCCCCGTACTGGGTGGGCTTCTCCGTCTTGGTGATCTTCACCTCGCCGGCCGCGTCCTTGCTGACAACTGCCGCATCATATGTGCCAATTATGCCGGCGGAATGGAGCTGCTTTACCGCCGCGTAGTCCGCGTTCGCGTCGTCGAGATTCGCATAAGTTGCGACGTAAACAACAACCGTTTTGTCCTTGTCTGCCATAAGTTCTCCTATGCCTCAACAGTCTGTGTGGTACCGGCCGTCACACCCAACGCTCGGGCTCACTTCTGGACTCGCTGTCCAACACTTGGTCACCCTTACGCCGCCTGGCGCGCTTTTGACCCGCTGGCCGCGCAGACCATATAGGCGCCGAGGAGAATCGAAAAGGCAGCGTAGAAATAATACAATTGTTCGTAGTGCAGGCCCCCGAGGAAGAACCTGGCTTCCGCCTCCGGCGATAGAAACAAAACAAGCAGGCATTTGACCAGCGTCGCCCAGCCACAGAGGGTGACGATGACGGGCAGGGCGCCGCCTGACCAGACATTGTGGCAGAGAACCATCGCGAGCCCAGCCAGTAACCCAAACACGCCGACGATGAACATCAGTGGGACGTCGTGAACAAGCGATGTCACCGCATCGACCGTCGCTCGCCTGTGTGCGAACATGGATATCGAATAGAGAATGCAGTAAAGCCCGATCAGCCTGCCAAGGAAAGCCGTGCGTGCCGACATAGAGTCCTCCAGACTCGATCGAATAAACAGCATTTTTGATTCCTAACAGTCCCTATGCCGCACTTGTTCAGGCATCGTACAAGAGAGGGCGGCTTGGCGCGCACTGCACCGGCCAAGCCATGCGCCGACACCCGGTCAGTTGGCTGCCGCGACTAGTTGCGTGTCAAACGACGCCTGCCCGCGGATTCCTGGCGACAAATCCCCTTGGACTTCGAACGAGCAAACGCCCAGGAAGTCCGCATCTGGGAAGTTGGACTGGGCCCTCGCCCCGGAAACGCGCCCGCCTCCACCCACCCCGCCCCCCACCCTCAATCCAAACTCTTATGGAACCTATTCGCGCTCAATGTAATTACCACCGTCCCATACACAAACAGCGCCACCATATTGGGCCACAATATCCCCACGCCCACGCCTTTCAGAAACACGCCGCGCACAATCTCCATGAAATAGCGCAGCGGGTCCAGATACGTCAGGTATTGCACCGGCATAGGCATGTTACGGATCGGAAATTGAAAACCGCTCAGCATAAATGCGGGGCTGGAAAAGAAGAACGACGCCATGTTGGCCTGCTGCTGCGTGTGCGAAATCGTCGAAAGGAACAGGCCCGCTCCCAGGCTGGTCAGAAGGAACAGCGTGGCACTGAACAGCAGCACCAGGAAATTGCCGCGAAAAGGAACGCGGAAAATCAAGAGCGCCCCCGCCGTTATCATGACCAGGTCGATCAGTCCCACCAGGGCGAACGGCAGCGTTTTGCCGAGCATCAGCTCGATGGGCCGCATGGGCGTCACCATCAACTGCTCCATGGTGCCGATCTCCTTCTCGCGGATAATCGCCTGCGCGGTCAGCGAGAGCGTCACCATGAACAGAATATTCGCCGCCACGCCCGGCACGAAGTAGTTGCGGCTGCGCAGATCCGGGTTGAACCAGACGCGCGTGGTCGGCACGGCCTCGGCCGTCTTTTCGACCGGCATGCTGCCGGGGCTGCGCACCTCCAGCTTGATCGTCTGAGCGTTCTTGTCCTGGTTCGGCAGCACGTCGTTGGAGTACTCGCCAATCACCTCGGCCGCGTAGGCCGAAACCAGCGACGCGGTGTTGGAATTGGTGCCGTCCAGCAGCACCTGGACCTCGGCGCTCTTCTTCTGCCGCGCCAGGTCGCGCGCGAAATTCGGCAGCACCCGCACCACCGCGTGCGCGTCGCCGCGGTCCAGCACGTCCTGCACTTCCCGCTCGCTATGCGGCGTGGCCACCACCTGAAACCGCCCCGACCCTTCGAAGCGCGCCAGCAGCGCCCGGCTCTCCGGCGTGCCGTCGTTATCCATCCAGGCGATGCGCGCATTGTCCACGTCCAGGGTTACCGCGTAGCCGAAGATGATCAACTGCAAGATCGGCGGGATAAAGAGCAGCATGCGCATGCGCGGTTCGCGCAGCACCTGGATGAATTCCTTGCGCAAAATGACGAGGATTCGTTCCCACATGGTTCACGCCACTTTCTGATTCAGTTTTCGCACCGCCCGCAGATACACGATGGTCGTGAAAATGATCAGGTACACGATCTGCGGCCAGATGATCGCCCACCCCACGCCCTTTAAAAACAGGGCTTTCAGGATGGTCACGAAATATCGCGACGGCACGATGATGCTGATCACCTGAATCCACTTGGGCATGGTATCGATCGAAAATACGAATCCCGAGAGCAGGAATCCCGGCAGGAAGGTGCTCAGCATGCCCATCTGATAAGCCGCTACCTGGGTCCGGCAGCCGGCTGATATGTAAATACCCCACAGCATGGCTCCGCACAGGAATACCAGCGTGGAAACCGTCAGCACCAGCAGGCTGCCGCGAAACGGCACGGCGAAAACGGTCACCCCCGAAATAAAGGCCAGCACCGCGTCCACCAGCCCCACCAGGAAATAGGCCAGCATCTTTCCCAGCACCATTTCGGCGGGACGCAGCGGGGTGGAGAGAATCTGCTCCATGGTTCCCATTTCCCATTCGCGGGCGATGGTCAGGGTGGTCAATTGGCCGGTGAGAATCATGAGGATCACCGCGATCAGGCCCGGCACCACGAAGTTCTTCGATTGGAGCGAGCTGTTGTACCAGACGCGCGTCTGGGCCACCACCGGCGGCGGAGGAACCCTGACGCCCTTGCGGTTCAGCAGGTCCGCGCGCACGGCGCCAGAGTAGTTTTGCACGATGCTCTCGGCGTATCCGATGGCGATGGAGGCGGTATTCGAATCGCTCCCGTCCACCAGCAATTGCACGTCGGCGCTGCGGCCGGCCGCCAGGTCCTTGCCGAAATCGCGCGGGATCACCACTCCGAGCAGGATGGCGTTGCGGTCGATGCCCTTTTCCACCGTGCGGTAATCGCTCACCATCGCCTTTACATCGAAGTACCGCGATCCCTGGAAATCGCGCGCCAGCGTGCGGCTGGAGGAGGTTCCATCGCGGTCGAAAATCAGGGTGGGAATGTGATCCACATCCAGGCTGAGGGCGAAGCCGTAGAGCAGCAGCATCATGGCGGGCATGGCCAGGGCCAGCCCCAGGCTGCGGCGGTCGCGGACGATATGCCTCAACTCCTTGATGAGAACCGCCTTGGTGCGCCGGTAGCTCATGCCGCCTTCCTTTCCTCGGCCTCAATCAGCGCCACGAACACGTCTTCGAGCGAGGGCTGGATCGCCTCCAGACGCCGCACCTCGATTCCCGCTTCGCCGAGACGCTCGCGGATGCGCCGCATACTGGCCTCCGCATCGTCCACCACCACGTGCAGCCCGCCCCCGAACACGGCCACTTCCACGATGCCCTCCTCGTGCTCGATGGCCCGCATGGTGTCGAGCGGCGCGCCTGTATCCAGGCGCAGCAGTTTGTGCTCTTTCATGCCGCGCTTCAGCTCGGCCGGGGCGCCCAGCGCGATCACCTTGCCCGCGTACATCAGCGCCAGGCGATGGCAGTACTCGGCTTCGTCCATGTAGTGAGTGGTCACGAAAACCGTGTGGCCGGTGCGCGAAAGCTCCGCGATCAACTCCCAGAAGATGCGCCGGGCCATGGGATCCACGCCCGAGGTCGGCTCATCGAGGAACACCACCGGGGGGTCGTGCAGAATGGCGCAGCCCAGCGCCAGGCGTTGTTTCCAGCCGCCCGAAAGGGTGCCCGTCAGGCTGTCGCGCCGCGTGGTCAGGTTGGCCATTTGGAGCACGTAATCCTTGCGGTCGCGCCGGCGTTCGCGCGGAACGCCGTACATACCGGTGAAGAAATCGATATTCTGCTCCACGGTCAGATCGTCGTAGAGCGAGAACTTCTGCGACATGTAGCCGATATTGCGGCGCACCCTTTCCGGGTCGAGCGCCACGTCCACTCCGGCTACCAGGCCGCGGCCCGAGGTGGGCGACAGCAACCCGCACAGCATCCGGATGGTGGTGGACTTGCCCGCCCCGTTGGGTCCCAGGAAACCGAAGATCTCGCCCGTGGGCACCTTCAGCGAGACGTGGTCCACCGCCACGAAATCGCCGAAGGTCTTCACCAGGTCGTCGATTTCCACCGCCCAGCCGTTCCGCCCGTTCATGCCGCGCTCCCGTGGTGCGAAGCTCCGTTTTCCGCTTCGGCCTCGCGGATGGTCTGGATGAAGACGCCCTCCAGGCTGTCGGCGCCGGTCTCCCGCTTGAGCGCTTCAGGCGTGTCGCAGCGGATCAGCCGCCCCTTGTGCATCAGGCCCACGCGATTGCATCGTTCGGCTTCGTCCAGGTACGCAGTGGCCATGAAGATGGTGATGCCGTCCTTTAAGAGCTGGTAGAGGATAGCCCAGAAATCGCGCCGCGAAACCGGATCCACGCCATTGGTCGGCTCGTCCAGGAACAGGATGCGCGGGCGGTGCAGCAGCGTGCACATCAGCGCCAGTTTCTGCTTCATGCCGCCGGAGAGGTTGCCGCCCTGCCGCGCGCGGAAGGGCTCCATGCGGGTCATCTGCAGCAGCCGTTCGGTGAGATCGCGGCGTTCTTCGCCGACGATGCCGAACAGGTCCGCGTAAAAGATCATGTTCTCTTCCACGGTCAGATCCAGGTACAGGCCGAAGCGCTGCGCCATGTAGCCGATCTGGTCTTTCACCTCCTGCGTCTGGCGCGCCGTGTCGAAACCGGCCACCCGCGCGCTGCCTTCGGTGGGGTCCACCAGGCCGCACAGCATGCGCAGGGTGGTGGTCTTGCCGGCGCCGTCCGGCCCCACGAGGCCGAAGATCTCCCCTTCGGCCACTGTCAGATTGAGGCAATCCACGGCGGTGATCCTGCCGAAGCACCGCGTCAGATCGTGCGTTTCGATGATCCCCGGCATGGTCAATCCAGCGCGATCTCCGCGTCCGCCGGCATGTTGGACTTCAATTCGCGCTTGGGATTTTCCACTTCGATCTTGATGCGGTATACCAGTTTGACGCGCTCCTCCTGGGTCTGGATCTGCTTGGGCGTGAACTCCGCTTCCGAGGCGATGAAGCTCACGCGGCCATCATAGACCTTGCCGGGATAGGAGTCCGTCCGGACCACCGCTTTCGAGCCGATCTTGATCTTCCCCAAATCGGTTTCGTTGACATAGCCGCGCAGCCAGGGATGATCGATATCGCCCACCGTCACCACGGTGGTTCCCACCCCCAGAATCTCGCCCGGATCGGCCGATTTCACCAGCACCACACCATCCACCGGTGAGAGGGCGATGGTATCGGCCAGTTGCGCGTCGATCAGCGCGATATTGGCCTTTGATTCGGCGATCGCAGCGCGCCGCGCGGCCAGTTCCTGTTCGCGCCGCTTCATCTCGAGCGAATTCGCTTCGGCCATCTTGAGCGCGCCGCGGGAGCGCTGCACCACGGCCGTGGCGCCTTCGATCACTTCCGCCCGCGGGCCGGCCAGTACCAGGGCCTCGCTCTCCTTGGCCTGCTTGAGGGCCGCCTCGCCGCTTTCCCAGCGGTTGCGGTATTGATCGTACTGCGCGGCGGAGATGTCATCGTCTTTGAAAAGCGGCTGCGCGCGGTCCCAATCCTTCTTGGCGCGATCCAGCTCCGCCTGCGCATTCTCCACCGCCGCGCGCGCTTGCTGAACTTCCTGCGGCCGCGAGCCGTTCTTCAGCTCGAGCAGGCGCGCTTCGTTGGAGGCCAAGTCCGCCTGCTTCTGCTCGATATCGGCAGCCAGCGTCTGTTTCTCCCAGGCCAGCGACGTTTCGGCCTGCGCCAGTTGCGACTGGGCCGACTCGAGATTCGCCACCTCGCGGTCCCTCTGGTCCGTCAACTGGTCGCGGTCGAGCCGCGCGATCACCTGTCCTTTTTTGACCGCGTCGCCTTCATCGACGGTGCGCTCGATGAGCTTACCGGGCGTCTTGAAAGCGATATTTACTTCGGTCAGTTCGATGTTGCCGGAAACGGCGATCCGGTCATCGGGCGTGCGGTGGGATTCCGTGTAGTAATAGTACGCGGCCCCGGCCACGGCCAGCACCAGCACAATCGGTATGATTCGTTTCTTCATTGGATCGTTCTCCGGGTGGCTCCCAGGGCCTGCGCCAGGTCGATGCGCGCCAGGTTGTAGTTGTACAGTGCCTGGGTCTGGTTGTCGCGCGCGCGCTCCAGGCGCGTCTGTGCGTCGGTTACTTCCACGCCGATGGCGACGCCCGCTGCGTAGCGCCGCCGCGCCTGCGTCAGTTCGTTCTCGGACAGATCGAGGCCTTCCTTGGCCACCTTGACCTGGTCGTCGGCCGAGCGCAGCGCGTCCAGAGCCAGCCGCACATCCAGTTCGATTTGTTCCTTCAGATCGCTCGTGCGCACTTTCTCGGAGCGGTACTGGGAGTCCGATTCGGCCCGTCGCGCGTCGCGCCGCCCGCCATCGAATAGCGGAACCCTGAGCGAGAGACCGTAATCGCGCGTGGGCAAGGCGTTGGTCAAGCCCGTGCCGGTCGAGCCATAATCCCCGAAAGCCGAAAGGGAAGGCAGCCGCTCCATACGAGTAGCACTGGCGGAAAGGCGCGCATTCGCCTCGCGCTCCTGCTGAGCCGCCAGGTCCGGGCGGTCTTTGAAAGCCTGGGCCTTGGCCTGCTCCAGGGTCAGCGTGTCCTCCGGCACGTAAGCCAGCTTGTCGGTCAGCTCCAGCTCCGTATCGAGCCGCATCCCCATGACGCGCAGAAGCTGGAGGTGCGCGCTGCGCCGCGCGTTTTGGGCCACCAGCAGGTTTTGCCGGTCGTTGGCGAGTTGCACGCGCGCCCGTGTGATCTCGATTCCGGTTCCGGTGCCCGCGGCCTTCTGGTTTTCGGCCTGCTTGAGCACGGCCTCGGAAAGCGTGACGTTAGCCTCGGCAGTCGCCACATCGGCATCCGAACGTATGCCAGCCAAATAGGCGCGCGCCACCTGCGCGGCCACCTGCTCGCCGGTGTTATCGACATCCGATTTGGCCGCCGAAACGCCCACTTTGGACGCCTGGAAGCGACGAATCGAGGAGAAATCGAAGACGTTCTGCGTTCCGTTCACACGCGCATCCATATAGTTGAACGGGCCGACCACGGCCGGGATCGATAGGGTAAATCCCGGAATCGGAATCTTAAAGAGGTTCGCGTTGAAACCCTGGGCTGCCAGGTTCACCATGCGGCTCTGGTCGGTAAAGGCCGCCTCGACATCGGGCAGCAGCGCGGCGCGGGCCTGCGCGGAGCGGTTCTGGGCTTGTTGCAAGGCTTCGCCGGCGAGCTGAATTTGAGCGCTGCCTTCGGGCGAGATGGCTAGTTCCACGGCGCGCTTCAGGCTAAGCTGGAGCGGTCCACGCCCGGCCACTCCGGCGTCCTGGGCCCAGACCGCCGGCAATGCAAAAAGTAGTAATGTTGTCCCAATTCTCATTCACTTCTCCTGGGGTACCGCTGCCTCGGCCGGCTCCACGGCCGGCGCGTGAAATCCGCCGTTGAGAAAAGCGATCAGGTACTGAATGACGAGGCGGGGATCGTCATAGCTCGCGGCCGTCCGCAAAACCGGTTTTCCGGCGAACATATGAGCCATGGCTCCCACCATGAAGTGGCTCCGCCAATCCAGTTCCTGATCGGGCACCTCCGGCACGGCCTTTTTGAGTGCGCTACGGAATCTGGTGATCATCGGTTCGAAGTGCTTCAGAAAGATCGCTGTAGCGCTGCCCTCGGCGTGCAGCCTGCCCATCAGCTTGACGAATCCAGGGCTTTTATTCGCCTGAAGAGCCGGCATCAGAAAAGCTTCCAACACCTTCTCTACGGACGGCGGGTTGGGTGCGGATTCCGCCTCGGCTTGGTCCAGGAGCGCCAAACGCTGCTCATTTACGGGGCGGATCTTCCGCATAACCAATTCCAGCAGAAGATCTTCCTTGGACCCGAAATGGTAGTGGACGGCCGCCAGGTTGACCCCCGCCTCGGCAATGATGTGGCGCAGCGACGTGGCGTCGTAACCCTGGTCACCGAACAGTCGTTCCGCCACGTCCATGATCTTCTGCTTGGTGTCAATCATTCGTATGATTAAATCATACGTTTGACATAAAATAGAGTCAAGAGAAATCCACATGAGAAAAGTACTAGTAGCTGAGGCTCACCCCGTGGGACATGATCCGGGGGAACGAAAATTGCTCTCTTGGATTTCTAGAGGACGCGCCTGCTGGCGCTGCAGAGGGAAACAAGGGGTTTATGCGCAATTGGATCTCGGACCGGTGGTGTAAAATTTTTCACAGTCGACCCATGTGGCCCATACACGGACGGTACATTTGTCCACACTGCCTGCGGGAATACCCTGTCGAATGGGCGCGCGAACCCATGAGCTTGGTCTCGAAGAAGGTCGTTCCTCTCGACCGGTCGAAGGCTGTTTTGGCTATGCGGGGCGCCCCCGAGCAGGCGCCATCCTTGGTTCAAGCCAGCCGCAGTTCGTAAGCGCCGGTGCGGTTAGGGATTCACACCTCCACCTCCGGATCCCTGGAGCGAGCGGCGCTCCGAGCTGCGGAACTGGGCGCCAACACCTTTCAGATCTTCTCAGCGAGCCCGCGCACGTGGCGCGCGCGTCCGGTGGATCCGGCGCAAGCCAAACTGCTGCGGGCGGCGCGGGAGCGCTGGGACCTTCGCCCGCTGGCCATCCACGTCAGTTACCTGGTGAATCTCGCCACGCCAGACGTGTCCATACGTGCCCAATCGTTGGCAGCCTTCCGCGGCGAGTTGGAGCGCGCGGCGGCCATTGGCGCCGAGTACCTGGTGCTGCATCCCGGCAGCTACCGCAATTGTTCGGTGGAGGAAGGCATCGCCGCGTTCGCGCTGGGGTTGCGCGACGCCGCGCACGGCTTCCGAGCGCCCAATCTGACGATCCTGCTCGAAAACACGGCCGGCGCGGGATGCCATATCGGCAGCCGTTTCGAGGAATTGCGAGAGATTTGCCACCGGGCGGCCAATCTGATCGATCTGCCGATCGGCTATTGTTTAGACACCTGCCATCTACTGGCCGCCGGCTTCGATATCGTCAGCCCGGCGGGCTTGCGGGCAGCCCTGCGGAGCGCCGAGGAACGGCTGGGCTGGGCCAACGTGCACCTGATCCACGCCAACGATTCCAAAGCGCCGTGCGGATCCCGGATCGACCGCCACGCTCATATCGGCCAGGGACATATCGGCGCGGAGGCCTTTCGCCGCATCCTCGCCCACCCCAAGCTGCGCGCCAAGCCATTTATCCTCGAAACTCCCATCGATAATCCGGGCGATGATCGCCGCAATCTCGACACCCTCAAAGCTCTGGCCCGGCGCACGCACCCCGCGGCCGTCGGCCGCTAGCGGCTCCGGCGGCGGACTAGGGTTCGCGGGTTTCCGGCGCCAGATCCTTCAGCGGCGAGCTCCCCGTGTGCAGCCGGACCTTGCGGAAGCGCAAGTAGAGAATGCGTACCATGGCCAGCACCGGCACCGAAAGGAACGTGCCCGCCACGCCGGCCACTTCCGCGCCCGCGAATACGCCGAAGAGCGCCAGCAGCGGATGGACTTCCACGCCGCGTTCCATCAGGCGCGGAGAGAGAATGTAATCCTGCACCACGCGATAACCGAGCAGGAAGATCAGGACCACCAGCGCGTGGGAGCCGGAAAGGAACGCCACCAGAAAGATGGCTGAACCGGCGGTGAGCGGTCCCAGCATGGGGATGAATTCCAGCAGGCCTCCCAGCGCGGCCAGCAGCACGCCGTACGGCACTCCCATGATCGCAAAGACAATGGCATACGCCGTGAAGGCGGCCAGCGACAGCACCACCAGGGCTCGCATGTAGCGCGCCAGCAGCACGTTTATATCGGCCAGAACCTCGTCGGCCAGCGCGCGCCGCGGCCCCGCGTCGAGCAATTCGAGAAAGTGCTGCCGGATGGCGCGGCCGTCCTTGAGAAAGAAGAAGGCCAGAATCGGGATGATGATCACGTAGATCAGGTCGCTGGCCACGGTGATAAACCTCAGGCCGGCTTGAGGGAGCGCCGACAGCAGGTCGGTGGTCCGCTCGGTGATCGCGGTACGGATCTTCTCGACCGCGTTCGCCTTGGCATTGTTGAACCATGGCGGCGCGCCAGGGCTGGGTTTCTGCCAGCTCTGGATCATATTGGGGAAATCTTTAACAAAGCGGTGGGCCTGCTCCACCACCAGCGAGCCGATCTCGATTCCAGCCAGAACCGCGGCTCCCAGGATAATGATATAGGCGAGTCCGAGCGCGGGCGTGCGGGTGCGGGTGGGCAGGAAACGATCCAGGAGATCGACCAGCGGTGAGAGCAGATAAGCGAACAGCACCGCCAGGATGAATACAAACAACGTGCGGCGCACGAGGTAAACCAGGCCCATCAGCAGAAGGACAAGAGCCGCGGTCCAGACGGCGCGCGCCGCGCGACGATCAATCCCCAACATGCAGCAATTCTACCCCGGCGCGGGAACGGGCGGCTTGCGCAGCGGCTCGATGCGCACGCGCGCGATGCGATTACGCTCCATTTCCAGGACGGTATAGCGGCGGCCACCGAACTCCACGGATTGCCCGGCACGGGGAATCTCGCCCAGCCGGAAGAGCAGAAAACCGGCCAGGGTCTCGAAGCCGCCGTCGATGGGAACCGGGATGCCGTATTCGCTTTCGAGGTCCAGTATGCGCGTGGCGCCGTCCAGCTCGATCACGTCGGAGGGCGGTAGGGCGGCGATCTTCTCGTCGTGCTCGTCTTCGATGCGCCCCACCAACTGCTCCAGGACGTCCTCCACGGTAAGCAGCCCCACGATGGTGCCGAATTCATCGACCACCATGGCCATGTGCGAATGGCCCCGCCGGAATTCTTCCAGCATCTGCGAGAGCGGCTTGGTTTCCGGCACCACCAGGTGCGGCCGGATGAGCCGGTCCACGCGGAAGGGAGGGCTGGCGGCGCGGCCGCGCAGGGCCTGGCGACGCTGCTCCCAGACGGGCAGCATGTCCTTGTAATGCAGAATACCGATGATCTTCGCGGGCGAGCCTTGATAGACCGGGAACCGCGCATGGCGCGCCTCGGTCATGGTGTGCAGCACGGCATCGAGAGTGGCATCCGCCGGGATGTAGACGATATCGTTGCGCGGCACCATCACTTCGCGGACGGCTATGGCGTCCAGATCCAGTACGCGGTGGATCATATCCTCTTGCGCTTCCGGCAGGTAGCCGAGGCCGCGGCTGGAGCTGACGATCAGCTTGAGCTCCTCGGCGGAGTGTCCGCCGGAATATCCGGCGCTCTTCAGCCGAAGCCCGCGCGTGAGGGCCCGCGCGGAGCGCTCGAGAACCACCACAAAGGGCGTCGAGAGACGCTGGAAGGCCAGCAGCGCGGGGGCCACCAGCACAGCCAGCCGGTCCGCCGTGGCGATGGCGATGTTCTTGGGCACCACCTCGCCCAGCACCACGTGGAAGTAGCTGATGATCAGGAAGGAGAGCGCCAGGCTGAAGCCATGCAGAAACCTCTCGGGGAGCGCGGCGGTAACCGGGTCGAGCAGGCCGCGAAGAATCCGGTACATGGTATCCTCGCCCGCCCAGCCGAGCCCTAGGCTGGCCACCGTGACACCGACCTGCGTAACCGAGAGCAGGCGGCCGGGATCTGCCAGCAGGCTGAGGGCGGCCTGCGCGCCCGCCTGGCCCTCGGCGGCCAGTTGACGGAGGCGCGACTGCCGCACCGAAACCAGCGACACCTCGGCTGCGGCGAAGAACGCATTGATGCCGATGAGGGCCATCAGCATCAGAATGCGAATGGGTGCATCGTTCACGTGATTCAAACAATTCTAGCGGGATTTTCCGAACGAGCGGGGGGGGACGGCGTCTTACCGGTAACTCACTCCGTTAGGTAACTGGGCGCGCTCTTCGCCGTATCCCGAGGACGCGCCCTT
Source organism: Terriglobia bacterium (assembly GCA_963714205.1). Classification (GTDB taxonomy): domain Bacteria; phylum Acidobacteriota; class Terriglobia; order Bryobacterales; family Bryobacteraceae; genus CAVQNQ01. The sequence continues at coordinate 84,263 of CAVQNQ010000006.1, read as the reverse complement.
CTTTGCGGGTTCTGCGGGCGGGCATTCCTCTGCCGCGAAAGGCCGAACAAGGCCCCACAACCGGACTCATCATCCAGCCGCTAACTTTTTCGAATGCGGCGTGCCGATGTACGGAAACTGCCCCAGAATGTCGGCGTGGGGCCTGAGGCCCGTGGGCGGACACTGGTTTTTCGTCAGGAAGGCGAGGCGGTAATTGATCACGTCATCAGTGAAGACGCGCCCGTTGGGATACTTCGCGGGCTTGGACGGATCGAAACTGAGCACGTCGGGAAGTGTGCGCTCGTTGTCGATCGCGGCAATCGCTTCCTCGCGCGTGTAATTGCCCGTATGCCCCATCAGATGCACGAACTGGTCGAGCCATCGCTTGCGGTCGTCGACCGGCTCGCTGGCGTTGTATTCCTCCTTGGTGTCATCGGTGTTAAAGAAGCTGCTAACGCTCGGATGGCCCGCGCGATCGACGTGAACAAGCTTGCCGTCTCGTCTTACACTGCATCGCCCCCAGATGTGGATCTCGGGCGTGGGATTGAGTTCGTTCGTCGGCAGCTCGATCACAGTCGAAAACACGTTCGCTTCCGCATTCGAATCCACGCCGGTCCATGGAGACTTGCCGCCGAGATGAGGCTCGGTGAAGTTTCGCTTGCCGCGCGTATCGAAGAGGTTCTTGATTCCGTCGAAATCGAAGAAGAAAGCGTCGCTGCGGCTGCCGGCAAAAAACTCGATACTGCCCGCGTTCATCATGTAGGGATCGGATCCGAACGAGACCTCACCGTCCGAGATGATCTTCTTCCCGACGGCTTCCGGTGAGCGCGACTCCGCCCCCTTCGCCATGAATACGTTCACGGTCTGCCTGCCGTTCTGCGGCTTCGAGAACACATAGCTGAAAGCGATGTCCGTCAGGTAATCGCCATCGTTATCGATGTTGAGGCGATAGATTGCGTCGGGATGGAGTGCGTCCGCATTCGGATTCGCATTGAGGATGATCACGGTTCTATTCTTGTCAGCGGGCGACTGGAATGCATACAGATCGCAGAGGTCGAGCCGTTGATCGCCCAGCGGCGGCCCGAGACTGAGCCCAGTGAAATGGTTTGACATTGTTCCTCTCCTGGTCGTTAATTATATTCGACACTCGCTGAACCGGCCTTTCCCAGCCCGCTCTTGATCGCCCGAATCGTGCGGAAGACCCCGCTCGATGGCTCCCCGCCCGCCGCCGGCGCCTGAGCGCCTGCGCCGACCATTCGGCCGGGGGACCCGCCCGCTTCGCGCCTAACCCGTGCTCTGCCGCACGTTATCATTGAATGTACCGCCCCCGATGACCGACACTAGCTCCTCCCGCCTTCTCAAGCTCCTCAACATCGCAATCGCCATCGTGCTGGCCGCCGCGCTGGCCGCGGTGTGGTGGTTCTGCCTGCGCCCCCTGCCCCTCCGCTCGGGCGCCATCGCCAGTTCGGTGGCGGCGCCGGTTCGCGTGGAGTTCGATCCCCGCGGCGTGCCGCACATCCGCGCGGCCAGCCTGGAGGACGCGCTCTTCGTGCAGGGCTATGTGACGGCGCAGGACCGGCTGTGGCAGATGGATGGATTGCGGCGCGCGGCGGCCGGGGACCTGGCCGAGATCGTGGGCACCATGGCGCTGGAATCGGACCGCGAATCCCGCCGCATGCGCATGCGGCGCATCGCCGAAGCCGCGTACACGTCGCTTCCGGCGGCCGATCGCGCGGCTTTCGGCGCATATGCGCGCGGCGTGAATGCCTTCATCGCCACTCACCTGGGAAGCCTGCCGCTTGAATTCACGCTGCTGGGCTATCAGCCTCGGCCGTGGAGCGAGGTCGATTCGCTGCTGATCTGCCTGTACATGTTTCGCGACCTCACCTCCACGTGGCGGGCCGAAGTGAACAAGCGCAACATGCTGCTCGGCGGCGATGCGCGCAAGGTGAATTTCCTGTTCCCCATCCGCACGGGCGGCGAAACGCAGCCGGGGTCGAACGCGTGGGCCATGGCGGGCAGCCGCACGGCTTCGGGCAAGCCGCTGCTTTCGAACGATATGCACCTGGAATTCGGGCTGCCGGGCATCTGGTACATGGCGCATCTCGAGGCGCCCGGCCTGGACGCGACCGGGGTGACCCTGCCGGGCACGCCCGGCGTGGTGGTGGGACACAACCGGCGCATCGCCTGGGGCATCACCAACCTGTGTTTCGATGTCCAGGACCTCTATATCGAGCAGATCGACGAGCGCACGGGGCGCTACCTGTATCGCGGGCAGGTGGAACAGGCCCGCCGCGAAAACGAGATTATCCGCGTGAAAGGGCAGGCGCCGGCCGAGCTCACGGTGTGGGTGACGCGGCACGGCCCGCTATTCGTCTCCGATGGGAACCAGCAACTGGCGCTGCGCTGGACGGCGGCCGAACCGGGAATGGTTCAGTTCCCCGTGCTGGATATCGATCGCGCGGCGAACTGGGGCGAATTCACGACGGCGCTAGCGCGCTGGCCCGGGCCGGGATCGAATTTCGTCTACGCGGACGTGGACGGGCACATCGGGTATCACGCGGCCGGCAAGCTTCCCATTCGCCGCGGCTGGGCGGGAGACCTGCCGGTGGATGGATCGAAGGGCGAGTTCGAGTGGGATGGCTATATCCCCTTCGGCGAGCTGCCGGCGGCCTTCGATCCGCCCGGCGGCATCATCGCCACGGCCAATCAGAACCCCTTTCCAGCGGATTACCCGTACGTGGTGAACGGGAATTTCGCCCCCTACTACCGCGCGCGCCAGATCCGCGATCTGCTGGCAGCCCGCAAGGACTGGCACGCCGCGGACCTGCTATCGGTGCAGAAGGACGTTTACTCGGCGTCCAACCATTTTCTGGCGGCACAGGTCGTGGCGGCCTATGACCGGCGCGGGGCAGGGAATCCGGGGATGGATCCGGCCATCGCGCTGCTGCGCACGTGGAACGGCCAGATGGATCGGGACCTGGCCGCGCCGTTCCTCATCAGCCTGGTTTACCAGCACGTGCGCACGGCTATGGCGGAGAACGCCGCGCCCGGCAAAAGCCGCCGCTATACGCTCACGATGGCGGCGGCGGCCATGGAGAGGCTGCTGCGCGAGCGTCCCCCGGGCTGGTTCGCCGACTATGACCAGATGCTCCTCGGCACCCTGGTAGATGCGGTGGAAGAGGGCACCCGCATTCAGGGCCGGGACATCGCCAAGTGGCGCTACGGGCGCTATTGGACTGTGGCCATCACGAACCCGGTAATTCACCATGTGCCCCTGGTGGGTCCGTATTTCGATATTGGCCCGCTGCCCATGAGCGGCAGCTCGACGACGGTGAAGCAGACCACCCACACCCTCGGACCTTCGATGCGCATGAACGCGGACCTGGGCGATTGGGACCGCTCGCTTCTCAATATCGTGACCGGCCAATCGGGCGAGATCTTTTCGTCTCACTACCGGGATCAGTGGCCGGCCTATTATGAAGCCCGCGGTTTTCCCATGGCGTTCGATAAACTCGAGGTCAAGAGCACGCTGGAGTTCCAGCCGCGCACGCATTGATGGCCTGCGCACCAGCAGCAGAGACCCTACCGACCCACAGCCTGGGCTACCTGCCGGAGTGAGTGGCGCATTTCCAAGTAAGTTGGCTCCCCTCCGCGCGCCGGGCGCGAAAGGGAGCCGGGAGTTGGTCTGATGCTCACATCATTGTCATTTTGATGTAGCGCTTGATATCCCCAAAGCTGAGATAGAAAACGGTCGCAGTCAAAGCCAGCGCCGCACCACCGAGCAAACGTCGCATCGTCATTGCCGCCTCCTTGGAATCTGAGGAATCTGACCCTCTAAACCGGACTAAAATCCGCCGCCGCCGCGCAAAGTCCTCGATTCAACCTCATCCTCCCAATACGGAGAGGCGCCGTAGTGCTGGAAGATTTCGGATCCCCACGCAGTGTCCGCCATGTCCGGCCAATTGTCTTTGTCGAAACCGGGAGCGGTCTCGAGTGTTCGTTTGTCAACATCCAGGATGAAGCACTTCTCTTCTTCATCTACTTCGAGGGCCCGCCATGGCACTGCGAAGAGCTTGTTCCCAATGCCCAGAACTCCTCCGAAGGACAGCACAACGTATGCGACCCGGCCCGACGGGATGTCGATCATGATCTCATGCACCTTGCCCAAATCCTCGCCCGCCGAATTGCGCACGCGGTCGCCTTCCAGCGTGTTTGCCGAGAGTACGCGGCGAAGCCTTGTTCCCCAATCGCTTCTGTCGGTAATTCTTTCTTTCATAGACAGCGTTCCTTCCGTGAGCGTTTTGCACTTTGTGTGCCTATGGGTGATGCGGCACGGCCCGGAAGACCGGACAAGGCGCCGCCAAGGTGCAAGAGAAAATACAGTAGCCGTTACGACGTTCTCCTTACAGACGACTACTCCGGCCGGACGCTTGGGTGCGCCGCGATACCTCTGGGTCAACGTCCGTCTGGCAAGCTGGAGGAGAGGAGGGAGAAACTCCCATGAAAGTGGAAAGTCTGCACGATTTATATATTAAGGAGTTGCGCGATCTTTACAATGCAGAGAACCAGATCGTTAAGGCGCTGCCGAAAATGATCGACGCCGCGAACTCATCCGAACTGCGAAACGCTCTAGCGCAGCACCTGGACCAGACTCGCGAGCACGTGACCCGTCTGGAGCAGGTTTTTCGGATGCATAACGAAGACGTAAAGGGCGAAAAGTGCAAGGGCATGGAAGGCATCATCGACGAAGGCAAGGATGTCGTGTCGCATGATGAGAACCTTGACGTTCGCGATGCCGGGATCATTGGGGGCGCCCAGAAGGTCGAGCACTATGAGATCGCCAGCTATGGCAGCGTCCGCAATTGGGCCGATCAGATGGGTCATGTACAGGATGCGCAACTGCTTCAGCAGACGCTGAACGAGGAGAAGGAGGCCGACCGGAAGCTCACCGAAATTGCGGGGACTCTCAATCCCCTGGCGGCACGCCAGAGCCGGTAAGTTCCAGTATCCCGCTCCCCGGCTAACGGGGGCGGGGACCTATTGCGTTACCCCACCAGCTCCGGTTCGTTCACGCAGCCGCCGCAGCTCTTGCGTCCCTTGAGAGTAAGGTTCCGCATGGCTTCCTGCTCTTCGAACGGCACTGAGAACTCCTTCTCGATGCGCTCGCGGAAGACCGGGCCGGAATTGTAAGCGCAGAACGGATAGATCTTACCGTTTGGGGCGGCGTAATGGATCACGCAGCGCTTCACGCGTTCCACGTCGTAATTGTAAGAGTCCATGAAGTGCATGCCAGCCACCATCAGGGTGCGGTAGGTGAAACCTTCGGCTTCGCTCTTCCCGCGGCCGTATTTCTTGTCCGTCATGCCTTGCAGGGTTTGCAGGAATTTCTTAAAAGTCAGGCCTTGAGGCGCCTTATCCTCGTGAAAGAACTTACGCAGGTTGTTCCAGGCCGAAAGCTTGGTGAAGAACTGAACGCGGCGCTTGCCGGCCTTACGCGCCAGCAGGTCCATCTCCTGGAGCATGGGTCCTACGTCTACAAATTGCGTCACCGGCGTGGCCTTGCGGTTCTGGTCCACGAACAGATAGGTACCCAGCGAGCAGTGCGGATGGCAGCTCAGCGTGGTGGTTTCGGCGCCGCGCAGGGCGCTGAGCAGTTTGGAGAACGGCGTGACGAACGAGAGCGGGAACCAGTCTTCGAGCGCCTTGGCGATGCCGGTCTGCTGCTCCACCGCGTGCGCGAAATCGGAAAGCGTGAAGCGCTTGGATTCCAGCTCGTGGCGGGCGATCCGTCCGGTGAAGGATACCGGCTGGAAGCTGATCCCGCTGGAGCATTCGATGTATTCCAGCGCGATTCGGATGATGTCGCCGATGGCGTGGTCGTTCAGCCCCTTGACGATAGTCGGCACGTACACGATCTTGAGCCCGGCCTTCTTGACGTTCTCAATGCACTGGAGCTTTTTTTCCCACAGGCTCTCGCCGCGCGTGCGCCGGTAGATGTCGTCGCACACGCCGTCGAACTGCAGGTACAGCGTGTGCAGGCCGGCTTCCTTGCACTGCTCGGCGAATTCCAGGTTGGTGAACTTGATGCCGTTGGTGGCGATCTGGGTATGCGAGAAGCCCATCTCCTTGGCCAGGCGCAGCACGTCCAGGAAGCGCGGGTAAATGGTCGGCTCGCCACCCGAGAACTGCACGATGCGGCAGGGCGACGGACGCTCATCGCGGAGGGCCTGGAGCATCTTGCGCACGGTCTCGAAATCCGGCTCGTAGAGGTAGCCCGCGGCGTTGGCGTTGGCAAAGCAGACCGGGCAGGTCAGATTACAGCGATTGGTGAGGTCCACGTTGGCCAGGGCGGTGTGGCTGGTGTGCATATTGCACATGCCGCAATCGTCCGGGCAGCGGGTCGCGTTGGCGACCACGGGGTTTTGTACGCCGCGGTTGTCGCCGAAGCTCCACTGTTCCATTTTGAGGTACAGCCGGACATCCGAGAAGATGATGTCCCGAAACTCGCCGTGGAGGTCGCAGCGCTTCTCCATGACCACCTTGCCGGCGTCCTCAAAGATCGTGGCGTCAATGAGTTGCGAGCAGTCTGGGCAAAGCGATTGGGTATGCTTGGGGAGACCCGTCTGAGCGGGCTGGATGGGAGTGCCCGTATGGGTAGTTTCGGGTTGCAATACCTGGAATTGCGCCATGTTTGCCATTCTAGGCAGGCCGGCCCTCGAAGACTATAATAGGCCGCCGAAGTGGGAAATATTTCGTTGGATGGCGGCTTTGCGGGGCTGAACGGGGACCGGCCCGGCCGGTGCGCCTCGCGATATCCTGCAAGTTGGGCTTCCCATTGGACTTCTCCCATATCGCCGCGGCTTTCGCGGCGGCCTTCGTGGCGGGTGCCATCAACTCCGTAGCCGGCGGAGGCTCGCTGGTCTCCTTTCCCACGCTGATCTGGCTGGGGCTCGGTTCGGTGGCCGCCAACGCCACCAACACGGTGGCCATCTGGCCCGGCACGGCCGGGAGCCTGTGGGGCTACCGCCGGGAGTTCCGCGAGGCCGAGGGCCGGTACCTGGTGCTTGTGGCGCCCAGCCTGGTGGGCGGCCTGGCGGGCGCCCTGCTGCTGCGCTGGACGCCGCCATCGTTTTTCGACCGGCTGGTGCCCTATCTGATCGTGTTCGCCACGCTGCTGTTCATGATTCAGGAGCCGCTCCAGCGGTCGCTGCGGCCGCGCGACGCGCGCCCCTCCGCCGGGTGGCTCGCCGGCGCGATGGCGTTCCAGTTGTTGGTGGGACTATATGGGGGCTACTTCGGCGCGGGGATCGGCATCCTGATGCTGGCGGCGCTGAGCATTCTCGGGCTGAAGGATATACACCAGATGAACAGCCTCAAGCTGGTGTTCGGAGGGTCGGTAAATGGCATCGCATCGGCCTATTTCATCTGGGCGCGGATGGTGTACTGGCCGTACGTCGTACTGATGGCCGTGGGCGCCATCGCCGGCGGCTACGGGGGGGCTGGCACCGCGCGCAAGCTGGGACAGAAGGCCGTGCGCCGCATTGTGGTCGCCATCGGCTTCGGAGCGGCGCTGTCGCTGCTGATCTGGAAGTAGCACGCTTATCGGCCGCGTACGAAATGGTTCTAGTCATACCCGGAAGCTGTCGGTGATTTCACGAATCCTCGCCCGCGTTCTTTGACAACAAAATCAGCCTGCTGCAACGCTGGAACCAAGGTATTTGCCTGCATGGCGCGAAGGAGGGGCGATGCAGACCTGGGTAGCAGTGGGTGTAGTGTGGCTTTCGATTCCGTTGGCAGGTGGATTGAGCGCGGCTGAGACCGGATCCCTCGCAACCGATGGCTTGGCGCCGATCGCGCGCGCGCGGAGTGCTTTCAGCGCGGGCCGTTATGCGGAGGCCGACGCGCTCTACTCTTCGGAGCTCCGCCGGGCGGATTCGGCTGGAATCCAGGGCGTGCGCCGGGCGCGGTTGCTCTACGAGTTGGGCGCGGTTCGCCAGTGGGAAGGGCGCTGCGAGGAGGCTTCCGATCTGATACGGCGCGGGATCGGCATCCTTTCGGCCGCGCCGGATCCCGATCGCGAAGAGTTGAGCCAGGCTTGGCAGGTGCTCGGAACATCCTATAGATGCCGATTCCAATACCAGGACGAGCTGCATGCATTCTCGCAGGCGTGGGACCTGGAAGCCGGCCTGGCCATTCCGAATCGCGGTAGGCAAGTCGAAATTCTCACTGGAATGGCGGCTGTATATGAACACTTGGGCCGGGACAGCGATTCCGCCGCGCTCTTCGATCGCATTCAGGCTCTGGCGGAGGGAGCCAAGCTCGAACCGCTCCAGCAGGCTTTCGTTTTCAATAACATGGGTACCTTGCGGATGGCCGCGAGGCGCTTTCCGGAGGCCGAAGAGATACTCAAGAGGGGCGTGGCGCTCGCCGAAAAGGCCGCCGTTCCCAAGGACCCGGCACTTGCTTACCTGCTGAGCAACCTGGGCCTGACGCTCTGCGAGCGCAAGGCATGCCAGGAAGCCGCGCCGCTCTTCGCCCGATCGATAGAGCTGGTCGACCGCGGCGCGCGAGTGGCACCCCGGGACATTCCGCAGCTGCTCCGAAACTATGCCGACTGCCTGCGGAAGACCGGCCAGAAACAAGACGCGCGGAAATTGGAGGCCCGGGCTTCGGCGCTGGAGCACGATCTTCCCCCGAATCTCCAACGCGGCAAGACGGTGAGCATCGCCCAACTCGCAAGCGGCCGGTAACATCCAAATTCGCGCCGGATCGAGCCGGGCGCTTTAGCACACGGCGCCGGAAAATTCGCGCGCAAACTTACCCTAGGCCTTTGACGGCGGCCTTACGGCCCTGCCACTCTTAGACAAGTTTTACCTGCATCGCGTCGGAGGAGGGGCTATGCAGAGTTGGATCGTGCTGGGTTTGGTGTGTCTGGGCGGGCTTCGGCTGCACGGGGCCGATATCCCCGCGAAGCCGGCGGATTTGGCTGGACCGATCGCGCGCGCCAGGGAGGCTTACCTGAGCGGCCGCTACGCGGAAGCCGATACGCTGTATGCCGCGGCGATCGGGCTGCGGGAAGGGGATGGCGCCGGCAAGGAGCCGGATGGAGTCGGGGAGGCGTGGCTCGCGCGCCCTCTCTACGAGTTGGGTACAGTCCGGAAAATCGAGGGCCGTTGCGAGGAGGCCGTCAACCTGCTGCGGCGCAGCATACGGATCTATTCGGCCGAGCCGAACCCCGACGCCGCCGAGCTGAGCCGGGCCTGGGAGGTGCTGGGAACGGCCTTTGACTGCCGCGCGCGATACCAGGATTCGCAGCACGCTTATTCGCAGGCCTTGGATCTCGAAGACAGCTTGGCCGCTCCGGACCCGAAACGGCAGGTTCAGATTCTCTCCGGGCTGGCGGTGGCCTATCAATACCTGGGCCGCCACGGCGATTCGGACGCGGTGTTCGACCGCATTCAGGATCTGCTGAAGCGGGCTGAGATTGCCCCGTTTCAACGCGCTCTTCTGCTGAACAACCTGGGAACGCTGCGCCTGCGGCAAGAACGCCTGCCGGAAGCGGAAGCGGCCTTTCGACAGGGCCTCGACGTCGCGGACCAAAATCCCGCGCCTGGAGAGTCCAGGGTCTTGACCGCTTACCTGCTGAGCAACCTGGGAGTGGCGATTCTGGATCGCAAAGCATACCAGGAGGCCGCGCCGCTGCTGGCACGGTCGATGGCCCTGATCGACCAAGGAGCGGAAGTAGCTCCCGAGGACGTGCCCCAACTGATGCGGAACTATGCCACCTGCCTGCAAAAGACCGGTCGGAAGACCGAGGCCCGGCGTCTGTTGGACAGAGCCACTGCCCTGGAACGTCAGTTCCCGATGGAACCCCAGCGGAGCGCGGCGGTAAGCGTCAACGAGCTGGCGCTCGGCCAGTAGAATCGACCCGCCACAGCACAAAGGCTACGAGCAGAGCTATCACCGCATCGGTGACTTCCGGAGTGCGTCCCGGCAGATAGCGTTGCGCGCCTTCGAGCGCCCCTAGCGCGGTCGCCACGATCGCGCCGGCATAGCCGTAGGGCCAGCCCACCTGGCGCAGCAGCCACACCGCGGCTCCGTAGTCGAAAGCCTTGCGCAGAACGATCACCGCGCCGGATTGCCACGGCGATCCGAGCGTGGCGGCAAAAGGCACCCAAGAGAAGGCGGCTGGCCGCGCGCCGAAGTGAAACGGCTCGAGCTCCCGAAGCACGATGGCCGAACCCAGTATTGTCGCGGCCAGCACCGGCCGGCCGAGCGCCCGATCGATGGCCGGCCAAAGCAGTAACGCCAGAGCCGCGCCGAGAACTTCATCGAGCCCCAGAATGCGCCCGGCAATCAGGATGCGCACCGGCAGACAAGCCATGGCCAGCACGAGCCAGGGAAGTCGCAGGCGCCCCAACAGGGCCTTCATTGCCAGGGCGGCGGCCACCCATTCGGCGGCGCAGGCCCAGATCTCCACCGGCGAAACTGTGGAGGCGTGGAAGAGAAGCGCCAGGCCGTTCCGCAGGCGGGTCTGGCTGAGAATAGGGAAGAAGGGATAGAGTTGAAAGCCTGCCCAGCAGGCCAGCAGGAAGACCGCCGCGCCGGCGTGGCGCTCGCGCGGATGGCGGGACAACGGAGCCCATACGAAGCCGGGCCAGACGATCGATGCCACCCACGCGCCGGCGGCCGTGCCGATGGTGTTGGTGGCCACATCCAGCAGGCTGCATTGGCGCCCCGGCACGTAGATCTGAAGCATCTCCATCGTCGCCGAGAGCGCCATCCCCAGCAGGACAGCCAGGGCAGCCGATGCGCCGCGTCCATGCTTCCGTGCCAGGGCCAGGGCGGCCGCCGCGCCCAGCGGAACATAGAGCGCCACGTTGACCGCCATGTCGCGCAGCAGGAAGCGGTCCCACTCGAAACTCCACGAGTGCAGCAGAAAATCGAGCGGATTGACGCGCGGGCTGAAATCGAAATGCCAGGGATAGAGAGATCCGTAAATAATCAGCGCAACAACCAGCAGCAGCAGGCGGCGCACATTTCCCCTCAGCGCTTGCCGAAGCGGCGCAGGCGGAAGACTTCCAGTACCGAGATGTACACGTTAACCAGCCCCAGGCCGCTGATGGCGCCCCGCAGATACCAGTTGTTCCACAAACGGCCGAGGCGCGGCGCCAGGCCGATGAAATAATTGCCTTCCCAGTATTCGGTCCAGGGGAAGATCAGCAGAAAGAAGCCGATTTCGAGGCAGACGGTAATGAAGACGATAGCCGCCATCTTGTGATACCAGCGGTATACCGGGCGCTCCACGCCGGAGGGCCCGGGGATGTCGCCGGTCTGTCCCGCCGGGGTCATGCCGTGCCCGCCGTATCGAACAGCTCCAATTGCGCGGTGCCGTCGAGCGGGAAGAGCGCATGCGCGCGTACCGGCTCGAAGCTGAGGCGGTGCAGCGGGGTGAGGCCGAATTGCTCGATGGCGCGGCAGTGCTCGGGTGTCGAGTAGCCCTTGTGGGCCGCCAGCCCGTATTCGGGGTAGACCTCGTCCCAGGCGCGCATGCAGCGCGTCGCGGTACACCTTGGCCACAATGGATGCCGCGGCGATGGCACGGCAGCGGGCATCGCCCTTGATCAGGGGCCGCTGCGGGAATGGGGAGATCGATGTGCACGGCGTCGATCAGCAGGAAATCGGGCGCCGGATTGAGGCGGCGATACGGCCAGCCGCATGGCCAGGCGGGAGGCCTGGTAGATGTTGATCGCATCGATGGTGGCGGCATCCACGGCGGCCACCGCCCAGGCCGCGGCGCGCTCGCGAATGCGCGCCGTCGAGCGCCTCGCGGCGCTCCGGCTCGAGCAGCTTGCTGTCGTTGAGGCCGCGCACCGGGCCGATCGGACGCCAGAATCACGGCCGCCGCCACCACCGGGCCGAACAGGGCGCCGCGGCCCACCTCATCCACGCCGGCCACGGCGTGAAAACCGCGCGCGCGCAACTCGCGCTCGAGCGTCGCCTCGCACCGGAATTCGCCGCGCCCGGACTGGGGCCGCATGTATCAATCGCGAGCCTATTCGCGCTCTCGGAGACGGGCTGCCTTGCCCTTCAGAGCCGCGCAAATAGTACAGCTTGGCGCGCCGCACGCGTCCCGTGCGCACCACGTCGATATGGTCGATCACGCGGGCGTTGCACGGGAAAGATGCGCTCCACGCCCTGGCCGAAGCTGACCTTGCGCACGGTGACGCTCTCGCCCATGCCGGTGTTATTGCGGGCGATCACGGTGCCTTCAAATGCCTGCAAGCCGCTCCTTGTCGCCTTCCTTGATCTTGACGTGCACCCGGATGGTGTCGCCGGGCCGGAACTGGGGGGATATCGGTCCGCTTGTTCTTCTGAATGAATTTCGTCAACAGCGCGTTCTGCATTTAAATTTCCTTGTAATCTTCTATCTTAACTGAGTCGGCCGCGGGTTTGAGGGCTTCGGGTTCAGCCCATCCGGCCAGCAGGTCCGGGCGCAGCCGCGCGGTTTTTTCCAGGGCGGCGCGTTTGCGGAAGCGGCGGATCTCCTCGTGGTTGCCGTTGAGCAGGACCTCGGGCGCCTTCCAGCCGCGGAAATCCGCCGGGCGGGTCCAGTGCGGGCAATCCAGCAGGCCTTCGCCGTGCCCGGTCGCCTGGAACGACTCGAAGGCCGCCGAACTGTCGTTGCCCAGCACGCCGGGCAGCAGACGCGCCACGGCGTCGATCACCACCGCGGCGGCCAACTCGCCGCCGCTCAGCACATAATTGCCGATCGAAATCTCTTCGTCGGCCAGGTGCTCGGCCACGCGCTCGTCCACGCCCTCGTAGCGCCCGCAGATCAGCAGGATTTCGGCTTCCCGGCTGAGGCGGTTGGCGGCGGTCTGGTCGAACATGCGCCCCTGGGCCGAAAGCAGAATGGCCTTCCGCCCGGTGGAACGCTCCGGCCAGATGGCTTCCACCGCCTGGAAGAGGGGCTCGGGCTTGAGGACCATCCCCTCCCCCCGCCGAAAGGGCGGTCGTCCACGGTCTTGTGGCGGTCGCTGGTCCAATCGCGCAGGTTGTGGATGCGGATTTCGAGAATGCCGGCCTCGCGGGCCCGGCTGACCACGCCATGCGCGAACGGTCCCGCGAAGAACTCGGGGAAGATCGTCAGCACATGGAAAATCACGTTCGGTTCAAGTCCTTCAATCCTTCAGGCAAATCGACCACGATGCGCCGGGCGGCGGGATCGATTTCAACGCACAGGGACCGGGCGAACGGAATGGTCCATTCGCCATCCACCACCAGCAGGCCCGTGCCGCCGGCGTCCTCCCACCCGGTGACGCGTCCCAGGGCCTCGCCGGAACGGCGGTCCACCACCTGGCAACCCTCCAGGTCCGAGAGGAAGAACTCGCCGGGATCGAGGGCCACGCGCTGGTTGAAAGGGACGCGCACTTCCGCGCCGGCAAGCTTTTCGGCGTCCGAAATAGTATCCACGCCGCGGAACTTGAAGATCAGGGTACCGGCGTGGAACCACGTGGATTCGACGACCAGCCGCTCCGGACATCCCGGCGGCCCGCCGGCGAGATATACCTCGCCCACAGCCTGGTAGCGTTCGGGCCTGCTCCCGAGGGCCAGCGCCTTTACCTCGCCTCGATTGCCCCGCGTCTTTCCCAGCAGGGCGATGGCGATCCATCCGGCGCCCGGCGTCACTCGAGAATTTCCAGCGTGAAGCGGCGGCTGAGTTTCATTCCGGCGGCTCCCAGGATGGTACGAATCGAGCGCGCCGTGCGGCCCTGCTTCCCGATTACCTTGCCCAGATCGCTGGGCGCCACTTTCAGTTCCAGAACGGTAACCTGCTCGCCTAACACTTCACGAACGGAAACCTCTTCGGGGATGTCCACCAGAGCTTTGGCAATATCCTCAATCAACTGTTTCATCTACCCCCTCCCAAGACTCATCGTACCTGAAGCCGGCACACCGGTTTATGGGAAATTCAGACATACGAAGCACCGGGCGGTTCGGTTCGTTACACTCGGGGAGGCTCTCGGGAACTATGCCACCGGCTGAGGCGGCGCTGCCGGGTTCTTCTCCACCAGGCGCTTTACGGTGGGCGACAGCTGCGCGCCTTGCTTGGTCCAATGCTCGATGCGCTCGTGTTTCAGCGCCACCTGGGCCGGATGGGTAAGGGGATTGTACTGTCCCACCACTTCCAGGGCGCGGCCGTTGCGGGCGTGTTCCTTATCGATCACCACCACGCGATAGAAAGGCTTCTTTTTGGCGCCGAACCGCGCCAGTCGAATCATCAGCATCTGCACTCCAAATTAGATTTCTCACGCTAACTGCCGGGCATCTCGCCGAAGGGAAAGCCGGGCGGCAGTTTCATTTTCCCGAGCTTCCTGCCGATCATGCCGCCGGAGAACGACTTCATCATTTTCCGGGCCTGCGCGTACTGCTTCAACAACTGGTTGACTTCCTGCACGGACGTGCCGCTGCCCTTGGCGATGCGCCGGCGGCGGCTGCCGTTGATAATCATGTGATTGTCGCGCTCGCGGGGTGTCATGGAATCGATGATCGCCACCACGCGGCCGATCTCCTTTTCGTCCACCTTTACGTCCTTGAGTTCCTTGAGCATGCCGACCTTGGGCATCATGTCGAGCAGCGAGCCGAGCGGTCCCAGTTTGCGGATGTGGCGCAACTGGTCGCGGAAGTCCTCCAGGGTGAAATCGTTCTCGATGAGCTTGCGCTGCATCTCGACGGCCTGCTTCTTGTCGATGGCCTCCCCAGCCTTCTCGATGAAGGAGAGGATATCGCCCATGCCGAGGATGCGGTTGGCCGCGCGATCGGGGTGGAAGGGCTCGAAGGCGTCCGGCTTTTCCCCTATGCCGACGAATTTCAACGGCTGCCCGGTGACGTGGCGGATGGAAAGGGCCGCGCCGCCGCGCGCATCGCCATCCATCTTGGTCAGGATCACACCGGTGATGCCCAGGCGCTTGTGGAACTCGTCGGCGGATTTGACGGCGTCCTGGCCGGTCATGGCATCGGCCACGAAGAGGATCTCGACCGGGGCGAGCTGTTCTTTGAGTTGCTGGAGCTCGCGCATGAGCTGATCGTCGATATGCAGGCGGCCGGCGGTGTCCACCAGCAGCACGTCGCGGCCGCTATTGGCGCTCTCCCGCCGCGCGCCGCGCGCCAGATCGAGCGGCTGCTGCTCTTCGGGCGCGCCCTCATAAATCGACTGGCCCACTTCGCGCGCAATCACGCGGAGCTGTTCGCGGGCAGCCGGCCGGTAAACGTCCACCGAAACCAGCATGGGCCGGTGGCCGTTGCGCGCCAGGTACCGCGCCAGCTTGCCGGTGGTGGTGGTCTTGCCGGAGCCCTGAAGGCCCACGATGAGGAAAACGCTAGGCGGCTCGTTGGCGAAGCGCAGCCGGGATTCATGGCTGCCCAGAATCTTGATCAGCTCCTCGTGGACGATCTTGACCACCTGCTGGGAAGGCGAGAGCGCGGTGAGCACCTCTTCGCCCATGGCCTTCGCGCGGATGTTCTCGAGAAGCTGTTTGACAACCCGGAAATTGACGTCGGCTTCGAGCAGCGCCATGCGGATTTCGCGCAGGGCCGTCTCCATGTTTTCGGCCGAGAGCCTGCCTTCGCCGCGCAGGTTCTTAAAGACCCGCTGAAGTTTTTCCGATAGACTGTCGAACATTGAGAGTTCGGGACGGACGGGGCACACCAATCCTCCTGTCCGTACCCTGCAATTCCAGCGATCTCACCAATTATAGCCGGTTATTGAGGAGGAGGGGCGATGCGTACGCTGCTGGCCGCCATCTTCCCCGTCCGGTCCATGCCCAGTTCGTAGAAGACCCGCGTGCCGGGCCGCAGATCGGTGGCCAACCCTTCGGCCAGGCGCGAGACGTGGAAGAAGATGTCCCGTCCGCCGTCGTCCGGGCGGAGAAATCCGAATCCTTTGGCTTCGAAGTAGGTGACCACCGCGCCGCTCTGCTCGCCGGTGGGGCCCTCGGCGGCCTCGCCGGCCTCGGAGGAGCCCGAGGACGGGCGGCTGGTTTTATCGCCTACGCCCTGCTTGATCAGGGCCAGGTCATCTTCGGTCCAACCCGCAACGGGAGGCGTGTCGGCGGCGGGCATTTTGAGGTCCGGGTTGCGCTTGCGGGCCTCTTCGAATAACCGTTTCTGGCGTGCGTTCAAAGAAATTTATCCTCTAGAAACCGGCTGGTTACGCCGTGGCAGGCGCCGTCTTCTTGCGGCGGGAACCCTTCTTCTCGGCGGGAGGTTGCCGATCACTCTTCTTTAGATTACCCATCACCAGGTTTGTAACGAATTTTTTTTCGCCGTGATCGTCGAACTTGATCACGATGCGTTCTTCACTGCTTGAAAGAACCGTGCCCAAGCCGAACTTCTGATGCTCGACCTGAGCGCCCTGGGAATAGCTGTTAGATGTCATAGATTTGCTTACGCCTGACTCCTCGGGTAAATTGCGGGGGAACGCGGTACCCGTGAGCGGAGGCAAGGATATCGGCCGGAAGTACCACAAGTACCTGAATTACATCGTAGCAAATGCGCGGCCAATTGTCGAGCATCAAAGCTTAAGCGTTTAAAAACAGAAGACTTATCAATCCGGGGATCACTCTTCCACGGTGTTCTCGAGCTTGCCCATCCCGGTAATGTGCGGCCAGGGGCCGCCCTGGTGGAATTCGTCAACGATGGTCTTGTCGTACTGCGGGGTGGGCTCGAAGTAGCCCGGAACCCGCAGGTGCGCTTTGCAGGCTTCCTCGTTGAGTTCCACGCCGATGCCCGGAGTCATGGGTACAGGAATGTAGCCGTTCTGGATGATCGGCTTGGGCGGCCCGGTCACCAGATCGTTCCACCACGGGATATCGATGGCATGGTTTTCCATAGCCGTGAAATCTTTGAGCGTGGCGACCATGTGTACCGATGCCATGCAGCCCACCGGCGAACCGGCGAAGTGGATGACCGTCGGGATGCCGAACATCGACGCGAAATCCGAGATGCGCTTGGTTTCGCGGATGCCGCCCGAACTCAGCGGATCGCAGTGGATCATGTCCACGGCCATGTTTTCGATCAGAGGACGGAAGCCTTCTTCCAGGCCAAACAGGCTTTCACCCGTGTTGATGGGTGTGCAAGTCGATTCCTTGAGTTCCTTATAAGCGCGCCAGTTGCCGGGAGCGTCACCGGTGCCGAGGGCACCCACCTGGATCATATCTTCCGCCCAGGCAAGCTCGTATTTCTCGAAAAACCGGGCATGGCGGATGGAGTCTTTCAACGTGAGCGGGCCGAAATGATCGGCCGCCAGCGGCTTGTCCCATCCGATGGCGTCGCGCACGGCCTGAATATGCTCGCCGTACATTTCCAGACCCTTCTGGGTCGCCACGCCGCGCGTATTCAACCCGCCGGCACGACCCTCGAGCATGGTCGGCCGGATATCCATCTTGAAGAAAGTGAAGCCCAATTTCATACGGGCCGTCATACGCTGGGCGTAAATCTTCGGGTCGACGCTCTCGGTGGTGTCGCAGTAGCAGCGGACGCGGTCGCGGTACTGGGAACCGATCAGGCGCCATGCCGGCACGTTGAATACCTTACCTGAAATATCGTGCAGGGCGATGTCGACCGCGGCGTAACCGCCGGCAAATCGGCGCTGATTCCGGAAGTTCCGAATGCTGTCCAGGATCGGCTCGATGTTCAGCGGGTTCCTGCCGACCAGGTGCGACTTGAGAATGAGCGCCATGCCTTCGTTGCCCGCGTCGCGAACTTCACCGAGACCATAGACCCCCTGGTTGGTGTCGATCCTGATGATCGGGTAGTCGTAGTTCGAGGCGATGCGGATAGCGCGCATATCCGTGATGCGCAACTGACTGGGAGCGGAGTTCCGGTTCACGCCGCCGGTCTGGAGAGGCTGGCCTTCGGCCGCCGTGTCCATTAACATCGATCCGAGAGCCGTGCCTGCCGCGATTCCAAGCACGCTCCGCCGCTTCATATCCATCTTGTTTTCCGACATAGGGTAATCTCCTCAAGATTACTCAACCGTATCCAAGCGGGCCGGCTTTGTCAAACCTAAGCCCCGGCCCGGTTGACTACGCGCCCAGCAACCCGTTCACCTGGCGCATGACCTCGAAGGCGTCCGCCACGTAGAGTACGTCGGCTTTGCCGCGCGCCCATCCGCAGTTAGGGTCCAGGTTGATCGCACGGCGCTGGTTGATGAAGCGCCAGCCCACCACATGCGGCTCTTCGCCGTGGCAGCAGGTGGAAAGGCCCTTGGGATGGCGCGGGGTGGCGCCGGTCTGCCCCACCTGGTTGAGATGAGTCATGAACTGAAGCACGGCCTGGCCCTCGCCGCTGAGATCCACCAGCGATTTGCTGCTGCCCAGGGAGGCCTGTGCGGCGCGCAGGAAACCCAGGATGAGGGCGCCGGCTTCATCGACGTGGATGGCGCCATCGGCCTGCTTTTTGGTCCAGCCCGCGCCCGCGACGAACAGCAGGCGGGCGTCCGGGCGAATGGTCTGCTCATCGGCCTTGGGGGCTCGGATACCCATGACAGTAGTGCGCGTGGACGGGGCTTCCACAGCTAGCGATTCCACGCTTGCAGTGCCGGAGGGACCGCTCCATGCGGGGACGCAGCCAGCGTCGAGCAGGATCACCCAGGGCCGCTGGTTGCGGGTGAGCAAGGCCTCCATGCGCTGGCGGTAAAACCAGCGCCCCACGGCCAGCATACCGCCACTGAGCGTCACGCTGGCGGCGTGGGTATCGACGCGGCCTCCCAATCGAAACGCCACGCCGGGAAGGGCGCGGGACCATCGGGAAGTCGAGGGCGCCAGAATCACCGTGGCTCCCGAGGCGCGCGCGAGCGCCTCGGCCGCGGCTGCATCGGTGGCGTAGCGCGGCTGGGCGAAAGCTTCGCCCGAAACCGCCAGGAAGCGCTTCGCGCCGCAACTCGCGATCTGGCTGGCGGCGGCCGCGACCTCGGCTCCCACCAGCCCGACCGTCAACTCGCCGCCCAAGCCGATAGCCGCAGCCAGGGCCTCGAGCGCCGGCTTGGCCAGCGTGCCATCGCTTTCGGTGTGTGCCAGAACCAGGATCTCTTCCACGTTATTCCTCCGCAATCCAGGCCACGATCTCGCGGGCGATCTCCGCGGCCGGCAGGTCTTTGACCACGCGCGTCTCACGCTGCTGCTTGGGCAGGTTGACCGAGACGAAAGTCAGGCCGGCGCGGGGAAGCGGCGCGGGCTTGGCGCGTTGCAGCGCCGGCATGACCGTGCGCATGTTGGCCATGCCCACCTGCGGGTTATTGCGCGGCTCGGGCAGATGGCCCGTAGCCCATCCCAGCACGGCGGGCGGAGCGGCGCACACGGAAACCTGGTGCAATCCGCCTTCGATGCGCTCCAGGATTTCGAAGCTTCCATCGGCCCGGAGATCGAACTGGTCCACGCCCTGAAACTGCTCGGCGATGCCCAGCCGCTCCCCGATCATTTGCAGCGTGGAGCCGGCGCCGCGCGAGGCGGATTCCCAGCCGCCGAAGACCAGCAGCCGGGCGCGGTCCAGGCCGGGAATCGCTTCGATGGCGGCGGCCAGCGTGGCAGCCGTCTCGAAGGAATCGGTGAAGCCGGAGGCCGGGCCATCCAGCGCCACCAGTTCGAAGGGCGCCTTCTGGGCCACCGTCATCATAACCTGCTGCAGCTTGGCCTTGGGTCCCAGGCTGACCAGCCAGACCTTGCTGCCGGGGGTTTTCTGGGCCAGGTGCGCGGCTTCGAAGAGGGCATGCCCGGCCCAGGGGTCCAGCACGGCCGGCAGCATCATCTCGTTTTTCAGGGCCGGCCCGCCGGGGCCGGTCACCGGCTCGAGGGTTTGCAACGGATCGGGAACAATGCTCCCGCAAACCACGATTTGTAAAGGAACGCTCATGTGGGTAGAACTCCAGTATAAGGGCGCGTCAGTTTTCGTTCGAGTGCAGGCCGCCGGCCCCCGCGCGGAAGGCGATGTTGCCGCTGGCGGGATCGTCATCGAGCGGGGCCACGCAGTTCCACAGGCACGCGCCGCAATGCACGCACTTCTCGCGATCGAACGTGGGAACGCCTTTCGCACCCGGCGCGATGGCCTGGCCCGAGCACATTTCGATGCACAGCTTGGAAACGCAGCGCTCGCAGAAATCGGGATAAATAAAGTGGACGTGATCGGCGAACCCGGCCGGCGCCTGCACCTTGCCGCCGATCAGCAGCGCGTCCTGGTGGGTGACCAGGAGCTGCCCGTCGTACGGAATAGCGGGCCATCCGCAGCGTTCCATGAGGGCGTTATGGCACGGGACGCCGCGCATGCGGCATTCGTCCATAATGCTCTCCACTTCGGAAGGCCGCACCCTGCGGCGATAATATTCCTTGAGCGATGGCAGCGGGCGCGGCTGGCCCTTGATCCAATGGCGCCCACCGGTGGCCCCGGCTATGGCCATGCCGAGCAAGCCGGCGATCACGCCGCGATGGAAGCCGTCGCGGGCCTTTTCGGCGATGCGGCCTTCCCGCTCCACCCAGCTGGCGCGGCGGCGGGCCACGTAAGCGCGCTCCAGATTCTCTCGGGTGAGCGGGAGGCCGGCCTTGAGCAGCTCGAGGACCCCTTCGGCGAGCTGCGACCCGGTGGTCCAAGCTTCATCCACGCCCGAGCCGGTGAGCACGTTGGTGCTGCCGGAACCTTCGCCGATGCGCGCGTAACCCTCGCCGGCCAGAATCGGCTCGCCTCGCCGGCCCGATTCCTGGAGCGACTTGGCGCCCCACGAGCGCAACCTGCCACCCTGGAGATAGCGCCACAGGTAGGGGTGCAGCATGTAGTGCTGCAAGTAGCGGTAGGCGGTGCGCATGGGGCTGCGGAACCAGGAGGGGACGAAGATTCCCACAGTGGCCACGCGGTCGGGATGCACGTAAAGGAAGCCGAAGATCTCCGGCTCGGGGTAGCCGAAGGTGTGGAAGACGGTGCCCGGCTCGAGCTCGCAGGTTTCGGGCAGATCCAGCACCATCTTCATGCCCACGGCCCACTCGCGATGGTGGTGGTTTTCGGGCAGGCCAAACCATTCGTCGAGCTGCCGCCCTACGGCGCCCACGGGTCCATCGCCCACCACCGTGAGGGCCGCGTGAACATCCATCCCCGGCATGAAGTTGGCCTCGGGGTTGCCCTGGCGATCGACCCCCTGGTCGGCCAGGCGGATGCCGCGCACGCGGTCACGGTCGATGAGCGCCTCGGTGACCGGCATTCCGGGCCAAATCTGCACCGTGCCGGAAGCCATCAGATCGTTGCCCACGAACTGCATGAACTGGCCGAGCGACATCACCATCCCGCCGTGTTTGTGAAGAAACGGCGGGACGTAGGGCAGTTCGACTCCGTGGTGACGGTGCAGGCGGAGCGTCGAGAGAAGGCGGTCGGCCATGCGCAAGCCCAGCGAACGGCGGCTGGCGCCCACGGGGTCGAGCAGGTAGACGATCTTCTCCAGGGCCACCGGAGCGGCCATGGGGATCTGGGAAGGCGTCAGGTCTGGGAGAGTGGCGCGGATGCCGCGCGCGCGGGTGACCACTCCGGAGACGCCAAAACCGATATCGTCGGCCCTTTCGTAGCAGACCACCTGCAGCGGCAGGCCAGGATTGGAAGGGCTCTCCACGGCGGCCGAGCCATCCGCGTTGACGAGTTGCCGCGAAAGCGTGGCGAGAAAGCCGGCCGTGGCCGGGCCGAAGCCGACGCAGACGATATCGACGTCCATCGACTGCCGATCGACGGGCTGGCTCATGCCGGGTAGTCCAGGGCCTCGGGAATCATCACCTTGGTCAGGGCCTCGGCGGCGCGGTCCTTAGCCAGTTGCGAGCCGGTGAGGCAGCCATCCATGCGGGAGCGCAGCCGCGCGAACTGCTCCAGGCCGTCGAAGCGCACGCAGGGGCCGGCTTTAGGGGGATGCGAGCCATCCGCCTCGACCACGTCGGTGTAGCCGCGCGCCAGGCTGGCGATCCCCGGGATGAGGCTCTCGATGGCTTCCAGATCGTCGGACTGATAACACGAGGCGCAGCCTTCGGTATCCCAGGCGGGATGGCGGTTGTAGCCATGCACCAGGCTCGCGCAGATGCGCCCCACTTCGCCGGCGGCGCGGGCCGATTGCACGTGGCACAGATCGGTATAGAAGGCCATCAGCCCGGCCAGCCCCTCGGATACGGTGGGGTGGGCGGGGCCTTTCTTCGCGAGCTCCAGCACATCCAGGATCAGGCTGCGGGCCGCCAGCAGCCAGCCCAGCGCATCGGCCAGCGGGAAGGTGACGCCCTGGCGGGCGCCCTGGTACAGCCTGGCGCCATCGGCGTCCTTGGCTTTGAGCAGATGCTGGAGGGTCCACAGCCACATCTGCATGGCGCTGGCCAGCGCGCAGCCGCCGGTGCCCGGATGGTCGTTGGCGATCAGGCGCATCTCGCGAATCCACTCGCGGTACTGGGCCAGGAAGAGATCGTCTGTCATCGTTATGCTGAGCTGGCGCCGCTGGACGGATTCGGGGCCCTCGTAGGTGGCTTCGAGCTGGGCATCCATCCATTTGTAGCCCAGGAAGCCGGGGCAATCCTCGGTGATGCCGTAGCCGCCCATGAGACTGACGGCCTCGCGCATCATGTTGGCGCCATGGCCGGTGTCCCAGAGCTTGCAGGCGGGGCACAGCACGTTGGCCAGCGAATCGGCCAGGGCGAAGCGCACCAGGGTGTCTTCGGCCAGCTCGGGGCGCTTGCCTTCCACATACGCGATGGCATCTTTCTG
This sequence comes from Terriglobia bacterium, assembly GCA_963714205.1. GTDB lineage: Bacteria > Acidobacteriota > Terriglobia > Bryobacterales > Bryobacteraceae > CAVQNQ01. Next base: position 61,508 of record CAVQNQ010000006.1, on the reverse strand, counting down.
CACCTGGCGCATGGCCTTGAAAGCGGCCGTCCCGCCTCTGATTCCGCGGGCGGCCAGCACTTCGTCCTTCTGCTGCTCGAGGGGATCGAGGACATCGAAGATGCGGGCGGCTTCGAAGCCCAGCGAGGCGGCGGCTTCGCCGGTGGCCCACACGTCCACCAGCCGGTGGATGACGTCTTCTTTGAGCTGGAGGCCCAGGTCGTAGCGCGGCGATCCGGGCGCGGCAGTGGCTCCTCCGCGGAAACGCCCGCGCTGGTAGCGGATCACCGGCTCGACCGCGGAAAGCAGCTTGGCGGCCGTGAGCAGCGCCACTCCCACGCGGGTGCGGCGGAAGACCGCCTCGATGATCTCACCGTGGCTGAAGTTCGGAACGATGACGCCATCCTTGACGGTATAGCCGCCGATGATGCGCGCGGCGGGGATGCGCAGGCTGAAGATGGGATCGCGCGTGGAAGAGAGCTGGTGCACCAGCTTGCGCGTGGGGATGCCGCGATCGAAGAGGCCGGGATCGGTTTCCTCCAACACCACCATGCAGCTTCCTTTGATGCGCGGGTCGTCGGTATCCACGGCGGCGGTGACGAAATTGGCGAATCCCATGTTGGTGATGAAGCGGCCGCGCTTATCGACGTGCAGGATGGGTTCCTGGCCCTCCTGCCATTCGGCGACGCGCACCTTGCCGCCCAGCAGGCCGGTTTCAACGCCGACGTAGGGAATCGGCTCGGTAAGGCAGAACGCCCCGCGCCACGGGCGGCGGTCCTCACCCGGCTGGGCGGGAGCGCAGCGGCTCATGTAGTAGGCGCGCTGCTCGGGTGTGCCGCGCTCGTGGATGGGAGAGAGCGCCAGGCATCCCACCATGGCGCTGGTGGCCGAGCCGGCATCCACCCAGGCCAGTTCCAGGGCCACCAGGGCCATGGGGAGGTTCTTGGGACCCTCGATGAAGCCGCCCTCGGAGGGGCTCGAGCGGGAGGGCGGTGACGCCCGATTCATCGAAGTGCTGGATGAGGGATTCCTTCTCGGGAGTCCATTCGTGGGTGTTGCGAGCCCCCTGGGCTACCAGGCGGGCCACCGGTCCGCGGGCCACGGCACGCACGGATTGCACCAGCATCTGCAAGTCGAAGCGGTCCTCGAAACGCCACATGATCTGCCGGACATCGTCTCCGGGAAGCGCTCGCAAGTGCTCGGTTTTCTTATCAGTAGCGGTCGATTCCATACCTGGCCACCCTTTTCTGGAGCCGTTCGCGCGAACTGGCACACACCTTGGCTCAATACTGCCGGAAAGATACAGGTTAGCAATCATTCTGCCAGGAAAGGGGATATTGAAATAAAAGAGACTTGCGGGATAGTTCAACAGATTTCCAGATCGGCGATGGGGGAAATGCCCCAGGACTATCCGCCGGTTGAGTTGATGCCCTTGCCGGCTGATAGAATTAACAGTCTGGCCCTAGGCGGGTATCGCTGGGACAGCCAACCCGGAATGCACGCCGATCCGGCTGTCCTTGCGAAAGTATGAAATGCCTTCCACCAAGCCCGCCCCGCCACTGAGCCTGGACGCACTGCAATGGGTGGCAGGGGCCTACTGCCTGCTCGCGGGCGCCATGGCGTTCGTGGCGCCGCACGCCTGGGGCCGCGTCATGAATGCCTCGTTGCCGCAGGTCCGGGGCGCGGAAGGAGCGCTGCTCATGGCGAGCGGCTTCGCCCTGATCGCCGCCGCCGCCGACGCGCTTCGCCCGGCGCTGGGGACTGCCACGCATGTTCTGGCAGGCGCGGTTCTGTGCGCGCGAGCCTGGGAGATCCGGATTGTCGATAACGGCTTCAATCTCGGTATAGCCGCCAACCTGGTTCTGGGGTGTGGAGTCGCGCTCGCGCCATTGGCGGCCCGGGTGTGGCGCGGCTCCGAATCCGCCAGGCACGACTGGCTTTCCATGGTGGCGGCGGCTCTCCTGATAGCCGGCTGCGTGGTCGCCACCCCGGCGCACGTGCCCGCCGAGTATCGCCCTTTTCTTTTTTGGTACCGGGCGGCCTTCCTGGCCGCTGGGGCGTGCCTGGCGGCCGCCGAAATCCGGGGCGCCGCCTCCCAGGCGCTCTATCGCGCCGCACACCTGCTAGCCGGCGCCACGATGGTTGCGTGGCTCGTGCCCAGTATATGGCTTCAGCACTGGGTCGGATTCGCCTTTTGGTTCTCGCTGGGACTGGCGGTCGCGCTAGTGCCGTGGCTGGGCCCGCCGCTCGCCCGGAGGGATAAAGCGACCCTGCGGTCGCGCCTGACCCTATCGATGGCTGCGCTGAGCGCGATCCCACTCATCGCCATAGCCACTCTGTTCGCTTTACGGCTGGAACAGAGCGCGGCCGAACAGGCCTTCCGTCTGCAAGAGAGTATCGCGTTGGCCATTTCGCACGACGTGGAGGATTTCGTCTCGCTGCATGAGGCCGCCGCTTCCGGGCTGGCGGCGGAGCCCGGCCTGCTTCGTCTTCCGCCCAGCCAGCAACAGGCCATGATGGACCGCGTCAACCGGGCGTTTCCGCAAGCGACAACCTTCTCGCTGGGCGATGCCGCGGGCCGGAACGTGGCGAAGAGCCGCGGTCTGCCGCTGCTCTCGTACGCCGACCAACCCCAGTTCCTGAACGTGCGCCGCACCAATCAGCCCTATGTCACGGTCGTACATGGAAGACTCCTGCCGGGATCTTACATTACGCTGACGGTGCCGATTCGCGATCGCGACGGTAGATTCGAGGGCATCGTGCAGACCGGCATCGAGACCACCCGCCTGGCGAACCTGGTGGAGCGGACGGCGGCCAGGATCGGAGGAGAAGCGTACATCCTGGATGACGCGCACCGCATCGTCGCGCATCCGGATGCCTCGCGGGTCCTCTCCCTGGCGCCCATTTCGAACGTTCCGCCGACCGATGGTTCGCTGCGCTACGCGGGACCAACCGGCGAGCATCTGGCCAGCGCCGCGCAGATTCCGCGGTTAGGCTGGACCGTGGTGATCGACCGGCCGGAGGAAATCGCCCTGGCCGAATTGTGGGCCCAGCAGAACGTGACCTTGACCGGACTGCTGGCCGGCATCCTGGCGGCATACCTCATGGCAACCCTGGTGGCGGGAAAGCTCACCGGACCGCTACAATCCCTGGCTTCCGCCACAGCCCGTCTGGCCAATGGAGACGTCTCCGCGCCCCTGGTGAAAGCCGGCATCAGCGAGATCGACGAACTGAGCGATACGTTCGACAGGACCCGGCGCCTGCTGGCCGAACGCACCCAGGAACGCGATCGGGCCGAAACCGGACTGCGCCAGATCAATGAGGAGCTGGAAGCGCGAGTTCAGGCCCGCTCGGCCGAACTCCGGGAGGAAATCGCGCACCGGAAGGAGGCCGAGCAGAGGACACGGGAAGCCTATGACACGTTGAGCGCGGTGATTCGAAGCTCGCCCCTGCCGATTTTGCGCTTCGATAGCAAGGGCATTATCAGCGCCTGGAACCCCGCGGCGGAACGGGTTTTCGGCTGGAGCGAGCAGGAAGCGCTCGGGCGTTTCAATCCCATCATTGCGGAAGACCAGGTGCAAGACTACCTCGACCTGATCGAGCGCGCCCGCAACGGCGAACTCATTGCGGGCTACGAAGTGCGCCGCCAGACCAAGGACCGAGGGCCGATCGAGGTGAGCCTTTCGCTCGCCTCGATGCGCGACCGGGCGGGAGCGGTGAGCGGGGTCCTCGCCATCCTTACCGACATCACCGAGCGCAAACAGGCCGAGGAGGCGCTGCGGCGTCAGGCGGCCCTGCTGGACCTGGCGTACGACGCCATCATCGTGCGCACTGAGGAGGACCGCATCGCTTTCTGGAGCCAGGGAGCCCAGGAGACTTACGGATGGACTCCTCAGGAGGCCATGGGCCAGGTTACTTGCGATCTCTTGAAGACCCGCTATCCCAAGCCGCTGGCCGAGATCGCCGCCGAGCTGGCGGAGAAGGGCCGCTGGGAGGGCGAGTTGGTTCACGCTCATAAGGACGGCCGCGAGATCACGGTGGCCAGCCGTTGGGCGGCGCAACGGAATCCGGAGGGGCGCCAGATCGGCGTCCTGGAGATCAATCGCGATATCACTGAGCGCAAGCAGGCCGAAGCGCGCCTCCGCGAAGCCCAGAAGCTCGAGAGCCTCGGCCTGCTGGCCGGTGGCGTGGCCCACGATTTCAACAACCTGCTGGTCGGCGTGATCGGCAACGCCAGCCTGGCCCAGGAAATGCTTCCGGCCGATAATCTCGCGGTGGAGCTGCTGGAGGGAGTCGTCAAGTCCGGCCAACAGGCCGCTCACCTGACCAGGCAGATGCTGGCTTATTCCGGCAAGGGGAAGTTCATGGTGGAGCCGCTCGATCTCTCGGCTCTAATCCCCGAAATGAGCGGCCTGGTGCAGCCGTCCCTTCCCAAGAAGGTCGCGTTACGCTTCGATCTGGATCCGGATCTGCCGGCTATCGAAGCCGACCGCGGCCAGGTGCAGCAGGTGTTCATGAACCTGGTCCTGAACGCGGGGGAGGCCGTTGGCAGCCATGACGGCCTGATCTCGGTCCGGACGTACGTCGAACGGGTGGACGAGCCTTATCTTCGGCTTCACCCGGAAGCGGCGGCATTGCGGCCGGGGAAATACGTATGCCTGGAAGTGCGCGACACCGGCTGTGGCATGGACGACGCGACCAAAGCCAGAATTTTCGATCCGTTCTTCACGACCAAGTTCACCGGGCGGGGGCTGGGGCTGGCGGCAGTGTCCGGAATCGTGCGCGGGCACAAGGGCGCGATCACGGTGCGCAGCGCGCCGGGCAGCGGGAGTTGTTTCACGGTGCTGTTCCCGGCCACCGAACAGGCGGTTCGGACGTCGGCCGCCGAAACTCGCAACGGCGCGCTTCACGGCAGCGGAGTGGTCCTCGTGGTGGACGATGAACGAGTTGTGCGAGAGATGGCCAAAACGGCCCTCGGACGTGAAGGTTACACCGTTCTGCTGGCGGACAGCGGGCCGGCGGCCATCGATGTACTCAGGGGGCACCCCGGCGAGATCGCGCTGGTGGTCCTCGACATGAGCATGCCGCGCATGAGCGGTGAGGAGGCGCTTTGGGAACTCAGGAAAATCCGGCCCGAGGTCAAGGTGATCGTGTCGAGCGGCTACAGCGAGGCCGAGGCGATGACACTGTTCCGGGGCCAACGGGTTTCGGGGTTCATCCAGAAGCCCTACACCTTCAGGGAGCTCGCCGAGAAGGTGAAGATCACGGTGGGATAAATTCGCGGAAACCCAGCCAGTTCCTCCCGCACAAAGCGTTAAAGTCGGCTAAAGTGGGGGTTATGCGTAGGGCCTGCTTGCTGGCCGTATTAGCCACCGCGATTCTCCGCGCGCAAGCGGCGGATGCGGCCAAGCTCGCTCCGTACTATCCCACGCCGGAATCCATTGTGGAGCAAATGCTGAAGCTGGGAGGGCTGAAGGCAGGCGAAAAGATGTTCGACCTGGGATCGGGCGACGGGCGGATCGTCATCATGGCGGCGCGGAAGTTCCACGCCCAGGCGGTGGGAGTGGAACTGGACGAGGACTTGTACCGCGAGAGCGTCGCGGCCATCCGCAAGCTGGGTCTCGAAAAGAGCGCGCGGATTATCAACGGGGACCTGTTGCGGCAGGATTACAGCTCGGCCGACCTAATTACGGTATACTTGCTGCCGGCATCGAACGAGAAGGTCCAGCCGCTGCTGGACAGCCAGTTGAAGAAGGGCACGCGAGTGGTGGCACACGATTTCGAACTGGGCAACTGGAAACCGGAGAAGGTCGTGAACATCGCCGACGATGGCGCGGGCCGCAGCCACACGCTGTTCCTCTACTGTAAATAGACCGTGTGGTTTCCGCCCAAATTCGGTTCGCCGCGGTATATCGCGGCGGCGCGCGCGCTCTTGGCCGCCGGGGCGTTGGGTCTCACGTCGTTCTATTCGCGGCCGGCGTGGAACTCGCTCTATTATCTCTTCCAGTGGGTCTTCCTCGCGTGGGCGGTGGTACTGGCGGGCAGGAGCCACTGGCAGAAGGGCCCGCTAGCGCTGCTGGCGCTATTTGGGGACATGGTCTACTTTCTGCTCTTCGCCGGCAACCCGGCCGACCCGATGCTGTGGCTGGCCTCATTTCTGCTCCTTTACCTGCTGGCCGAGGCCGTGGTGCTGTTCGGGCCGGTGGAGGTGGCGGTGACGGCGCTCGTGAGCGGAATTTTCTGCGCGGTCTCGGCGACGGAGGCGGTTCGTCAACTGGACCGCACGGTGCTGGTGGCGGGCGTGCTGGCCTGCGGTTTTGCGGTGTGCCGGCGGCGCCTGGGACACGAACTGGAAGCCGCCGAACAGGCGCGCACGGAAGCTCTCGACGCGGCCGAGAAGGCCCGCGAGTCGGAGCGCGTGCGGATCGCCTCGGATTTTCACGACGGGCCGCTGCAGAGCTTCATCAGCCTGCAGATGCGCCTGGAGATCCTGCGCAAGCTGCTGGGCCGCGATGTCCAGGCCGGAATGCAGGAATTGCAGGAACTTCAGGCGCTGGCACAGGCTCAAGTGCGCGACCTGAGGGTATTTCTGCACAGCATGCGGCCGGTGGACGTGGATGGCTCGAACCTAGTGGCGGCGGTCCGCCGCGCGGCCGAAAGCTTTCAGAAAGAGAGCGGCATTCCGGTGACGTTCATGGGCGCCTCGACGCCGGTGGGGCTGCCGCAGGAGATGACCTCGGAGGTCTTGCAGATGATCCGTGAGTCCCTGCACAATGTCCAGAAGCATGCGGGGGCGACGCGCGTGGCGGTGGCCCTGGAGAAGACCGAGCGCGGCCTGGAGATCTCGGTGGACGACAACGGGCACGGTTTCAACTTCGCGGGCACCTACACACTGGAGGAGCTCGAGCTGCTGCGGCTGGGTCCGGCCAGTTTGAAGCGGCGGGCGCGCACGCTGAACGCGGAGATGCTGCTGGAATCCCGTCCGGGACGCGGGGCGGGGATCAAGTTCCGAATCCCGCTGCAATGAAGCGAGTCTGGCTTGCGGCCGCCGCGCTCCTGCTGGCGGGGTGCGCGCGGTATGCCGATTTCGCCTTGCCGGCTGCCGCGGGGGGAGATCCGCGCGCGAGCTTCGAATTCGAGGCGCGGCCCGGGCCGGTTCTGGGACGTGGCGCGGGATTCGATTCGCGCGACGTACTGAATCCTGCGGTGGTGCGCCGCGGAGGCCTGCTGAACTTCTACTCCGGATTCGACGGCCGCACCTGGACGACCGGCGCGGCGGTCTCCGAGGACGGCCTCGCATGGCGGAAGCTGGGGATGGTGCTGGCGCCGGACGCAGGCACGTGGGAGGGTTCCTACATCGCCGCCAACGGTTCGGCATTGTTTTTCGGGGGGCGCTTCTGGTATTGGTACCAAGCCGGCCCGAGGGGCGCGCCGCGTGTGGGACTGGCGGTCTCCGCGAGTTCAGACGCAGGGCGCGCGTGGAGGAAGCAGCCCAAACCCGTCCTCGAGCCGGGCCCGTACATGAGCTGGGACGAGCGCGCGGTGGCCGACCCCTGGGTGCTGCGCAGCGAGCCGTATTTCTATCTCTACTACCTGGGGCAGGACCGCGCCGGACGGCAGCGCCTGGGAGTGGCGCGGTCGCGCGAAGGTATCCGGTGGGAAAAGCTGCGTTCGAATCCCGTACTGGAGCTGGGCGACGCGGGAGCCTTCGACGAAAACGGACTGGGCGAGCCGGCGGTGTGGAATTCCGAGGGCTTCTACTGGATGCTCTACACCGGGCGCGACCGGTCCGAGAACCGCCGTATGGGCCTGGCGCGATCGCTCGATGGCGTTCACTGGCGCAAGCAGCCCGCGGTTTTCGGCGGCGGCGCGGCCTGGGATTCGAAAGTGATGTGCGATGCCAGCGTGCTGGTGGAGGACGGCACCGTGCGCGTCTGGTTTGGCGGCGGCGACACGGCCTCGCCGGACGAGAACCTGAACGGCCAGATCGGCTACGGGGTCCTGCGGCCGGTCCTACATTACAACCCGGCGCGGAACGAATAGGCGCCGGACTCGATTTCGAAGACGGCGGCGCCGGATTCAGTACGCAGGAACTTCACGCCTTTGGCGCCGGAAACCGGATTCCCCGATTCGGTGACGGCAGCGGCATCCCTCGCCGGGACCCAAACCGTGGCGGTGGTGTTGGCGGGGATAGTGACATCCAGAATGAAGGCGCCGCCATCGCGCTTCCACGAAGAGATAATCGCTCCGTAAGGCGTCTTGTGAGACGCCTTGACGAACGTCAGGTCGCCCGCCGGATAGGGCCGTATGATGGCGTGGCGGAAACCGGGAGCCTGCGGATCGGAACGGATGCCGGCCAGATACTCGTACATCCACACCGCGAGATCTCCGATTTGCATGACGTGATTGCCGGAGTTCATGGCGGGATCGGCCGTGTCGCCGTTCCAGAGTTCCCAGATGGTGGTGGCGCCGCGCTCGACCATGTAACCCCAGCCGGGATATGTCTTCTGAGTGGCGATCTGATACGCGACATCGGCGTGGCCGTTGTCGGAGAGAGCGCGCATGAGCCACTGCGCTCCCACCAGGCCGGTCCCCACGTGGCCTTGGCTCTCGGCCGCTATGCGATCCACCAGGCTCTTGACCACCGCGGCGCGGTATTCGGCCGGAACCATGCCGAAAGAGAGCGGGAGCACGCTGGAAGTCTGGGTGCCGCTATCGTAGACGCTGCTGGCGGGTTTGAAGAACTTCTTCTGGAAAGCGGCGTTGACCTGGGCGGCTTCGCGCTCCAACGCCTCCGCTTCGGATGATTTGTCGAGGAGCCGGGCATAGCTCGCCATGAGCGTGAGCAGCTTGTAGTAATAGGTCGTTCCGATCAAAGTCGAGTCGGTGATGCGCGCGGGGTCCTTGGAGTGGATCAGAGTGGGATCTTCCGGCGGCACGCACCAATCGGCATAGGTGTCGCGCGGCATCAGGCCGTCCTGCAGGTAGGTGCGGATGTGGGCAATCCACTTCTGCATGAAGGGCCAGGCGTGCTCTAGAGGACGGCGGTCGCCATACTGGTCGTACAACATTCCGGGGATGAAGAGGAAGCTGCTGGGCCAGGTTAGGTCATCGTGGTACAGCGGCCAGTAATTGGGAACCACGTCCGGGATGCTGCCATCGGCGTGCTGGGAATCTTCCAGATCGCGAGTCCACTTGGTGTAGAAGGCAGCTACGTCGAACATGTAGGACTCGCTGCGGCTCACCTGGGAACGATCGCCGAGCCAGCCCTGCCGCTCGTCGCGCTGCGGGCAATCCGTGGGGATGCTGCGGTAGTTGCCGCGAATTCCCCAGAACATGTTCTTGTGAATGTGATTGAGCAGGTCGTTGGAACTGGTGAAATCGGCCAGCCTCTCCATGTCGTCATGCACCACGCGGCCTTCGAGAGAGGCGGCGGTTGGCTCGCCGGGAAAACCGGCCACCTCGACATAGCGGAAGCCATGATAGGTGAAGCGGGGCTCGTAGACTTCCGTGCCTTCGCCCTTGAGGATGTAAGTGTCGGCGGCGCGCGCCGAGCGGAGGTTGTCCGTGTAGAGCGAGCCATCGGGGCGGAGGGTTTCGGCGTGACTCAGGGTGATTGCGGTGCCCTTGGGGCCGGAAACGTGGAGGCGGGTCCATCCGACCATGTTCTGGCCCATGTCGAAGATGTAGATCCCCTGGGCGAGCTTCTTCACGCTGACCGGCTTGATTGTCTCGGTGACGCGGAGCGGCTCGGCGGCCTGAGACACGAGGATGCCGGCGGGCGGGGCGACGGCACTGGCGGGTTCCCACGCGGCCTCGTTGAAGCCGGGCTTGCTCCAGTCGGGGATTTCCATGCGCGCGTCGTATTCTTCGCCGTCGTACTCGTTGTTGGCGCGGATGGGGCCGGCGGTGGTGACGTGCCAGGAGCCGTCAGAAACCACCGATGCGGTGGTGCCATCCTCGTATTCGATGTTGAGTTGCAGGATGGCTTTGGGGTCGCCGAAATTCCGCGTGGGGGTGGGTCCCTCGAAACGCGGCGCGTGGAAACGGCCGTTGCCGAGCCACAGTCCCAGAGCATTACGGCCGCGCGTGAGAAGGCGGGTGACATCGAAGGTTTCGTAGAGGACGTGCTTATCGTAGTCAGTGAGACCGGGAGAGAGAACGTGGTCGCCCACCTTGGCGCCGTTGAGCCATAGCTCGGATAGGCCGAGGCCGGAGTAGTAGACCACCGCCCGGCGCACGCGCTTATCGACGGCGAAGTCCTTGCGGAGCATGCGGGCCGGCAGGCGGTGCTCGACGGTGAAGCCGGCGGCGCTCCAGGGGGCCATTCCAAACGCGCCCAACTCCTTGGCAGCCTGCCACGCGGCGTCGTGGAAACCGGGTTTCTCCCAGCCGGATTCGGCTTGAGCGGAGGCGCGCCATGCGCTGGAGGTCTGATAAAGGAGCGGGTCGCCGGAAGCAAACTCGACGCGGAGCGCCCCGATCAACCCCGCCGGCGTGTTTTCGGCGCCGTGGGAGGCCTTGACGGCGATGAGGTTCTCGCCGGCCTGGATGAGATGCGCGATCTGCTGCACTTGGGGAATTAGCGCAGTGGACGCGGTGGCGATGGGTGAGCCGTTGATGTATACATTCGCGCTGTTATCGGCGCCGAAGACGGCCACCGCGCGCACGATGGCGCGATTGGCGGGGATGGTGAACGCGAAGCGGAAATAGCGGTCGCCCGGGGGGGCGGAAGCGGCTGCGCCGGCGGATTCCCAGATCCAGCGGGCAGTCTCGAGAGCGATGTAAGGGCTGCCCTCCTGGTAGACGCCGGCTTCGTCGCGGCCGATCCACTGGCCTTTCCAGTCACTACCTTGCATCAGGCCCATGGACCAGTGAGCGGGAGCGCTCCAGTTACTGGCGGTATTGGCCTGATCCCAGACCTGGACCTGCCAAAAGGCAGAGACGCCGCTTGCCAGGGGCTTGCCGCCGTAGGGCACCAGGACGGATTGGGACGATTCGACCCGACCGGAGTCCCACAAGTCGCCGTGCTGGCCGCGCAGGGCCGCTTCGGTGGAGGCTGCCAGGATCCGGTAAGCCTTCTGGTGGAGACCGCGGGCCTTGGGGTCAGCGGGCGCGAGCGTCCAGGTAAGGCGGGGAGCCGCGGTATCGATGCCCTCCGGGTTCTCGCGGTATTCGCAGCGCAAATTCGTAGGCTGCAAGCCGGCTGCCGCGTAGAGCGAGGCAGTCGAAAACAGGCAAAGGACTCCAGCTCTCATAGCTGCAACGATATCATGGGCTGAGCTACGAACCGGAGCCGCCACGCCACAATCCGGACCGCGCACGCTGAAAATGATTTACTATGGAACCTGTAATTACAGGTTGCGATGAAGCCGCGGGCCAGGCCGGCCCGGCTTCCGATTCCCGGAGTGCGCCGGGATTTAACGAGGAGGCAGAATATGCGCAAGCAAACCGGTTGGCTCATGGCGATCACGACGGGCCTGCTGGTCCTGGCGGGCGGGATCGGCGTTGGATGCAGCAAGAGCGATTCTCCAAAGGAGCCCCCATCGTTCATCACGCTGCCGGACTTCGCCGTCACGCCCGACGGCATGGCCATCGCGCCGGATGGCGACTTGGTGCTGGCTTTGCCCAACTTCGCCAGCAACGGCCCGGACAACAATCCCACCGTCCCGGCCTGTGTCGCCAAAATCAGCCCGGATCTCAAGGTTCGCAAGTGGTTCGACGTTCCCGTTCTGGCGGAAACCGGCAGAGCCTGCCCCATGGGCATCGAATTCGGGCCGGAGGGCGAACTCTACATGGTGGATAACCAGACCTGGAAGACGGGCAACGGTCCCCACGGCGAAATCAACCTGGGCCGGATTCTCCGGGTGAATTTTCGCGGCGGCCAGCCCACCGAGACCATCGTGTTGGCCAAGGGCATCAGCCATCCCAACGGGTTGAGATATCGCAACGGCCAGGTGTACGTGACCGTCTCGCAACTGCCCAAGGTCAAGCGGCCGGATGGCCTGCTGACCAGCGCCGTGTACCGTTTCCCGGCCAACGGCCACGATATTCAGGTGGATGATACGCTTCAGGACCCTAACTTGCTGGCGAGCTTCGTGACCCAGAACAAATTCACCCAGTACGGATTGGACGGCATTGTTTTCGATAGCAAGGGCAATTTATATGTCGGCAATTTCGGCGATGGCGCCATCAGCAAGCTGACCTTCGATGCCTCCGGGAAGTTGACCAGCACGACCCTTTTCGCCAAGACCGATCTCGACTACTCGCTCGATCCCAAACTGCCGGGCTACCTGGATAAGGCCACCAAGGCCAAGATGCGGACCACCGACGGCATCTGCGCCGACCAGAACGACAACTTCTACGTGGCGGATTTCTCCAACAATGCCATCGCCAAGGTCAACCCGGCGGGCCAGATCTCAGTTCTCAAGCAGAATGGCGACACCGGCGGCCGCAACGGCGACCTGAACGAACCCGGCGAGCCCATCGTGTGGCGGGGTATGCTAGTGGTCTCGAATTTCGATGCGGTGATGGAACCCGACAAGGTCAACCAGAAGCATGAATCGCCCGCCACGCTGTCGCTGTTGAAGCTGGAATAGGCCGGGCGGGAAAGAACCAGGGAGGCGGAAATGAAACTCGTGTCTACTGCCATCGGCGGAGCCATCATCGGCGCGCTGGCGTTCGGCATCTGGCCGGAGATGTGGAAGAGCTACGGGATAATGGGCGGCTGGCTGGCTTCCGCGATCCTGGTGGGCATCTGCTGGTACATGAACCACTGGCTCGGGATCATCTCGAATGAGCCGGGGCGGATCTGGGTTGACCAGGGCTGGGCGGTCTGTTCCGCCGGGATTGCCTGGGGCATGGTCCGCTTCGGCCAGCAGTTTTTCCAAGCTCTGCCCACGCTGATCTGCTGCCTGGTTGGCGGCGGTCTGGCCGGCATCGTGGCGGCTCGCGTGAAGCAGCACAACCCCCGCTTCCAGCCGCGCGACCGAGCCGCCGAGACCGAGAAGCTCGAGGAGGTCTCGCATGTATGAGTGGATGTCGCGGTATGTGGATGCCATCGGCATGTCGCCGGCGAGCGTGGTCACGACGGTGTTCGGCGCCTTCTGCGTGGCCTTCGTCGTCATCATCTGCTGGGGAAAGCTGGTGGAGGATTTCGGGGCGGCCGGCGGGATCATCGCGGGGGCCATCATCATCGGCACATTCTGGGTGATGAACCACAAGCTCCCTGGCTTCGGCATCAATCCCGAAGGCATTCCCCACCCCGATGGAGGCTCCAAGCAGTTTGGCCTGATCTACCAAGGCTTCCGGGGCGCCGGCCCGTGGGCCGATATGGGCGCCGCCGTCGGAATGGGCCTGTGGGTTTGCGGCCTTTGCGAAACGCGGAAGGGGGCGCGGCCCGGGTTGGCTATCGAGTCCGTTCCGCGGCTCACGGCGGCCATTGCCGGCGGGATCGTGGGCGGCGCGATTGTCGGGCTGGTCGGCTGGACGGGCGCGAACCTGTTCGGCTACAAATAATCGCGGAGTTGAGATTCCATGCCTAAGTTCCTCCTGGCCCATGATCTGGGCACCAGCGGCAACAAGGCGGTGTTGTACACGCTCGAAGGCCAGCTCGTCGCCAGCCGCACCTGCCCGTACGACACCCGCTTTTTCAATGGCAACTGGGCAGAGCAGGAGCCGCTGGACTGGTGGGCGGCCGTTTGCGGCTCGACCCGCGAGCTTCTGGAAGCGGCCAAGGCCAGCGCCTCGGACGTGGCGGTGGTGGCGTTGAGCGGGCAGATGATGGGCTGCACGCCGGTCGATCGGGAAGGCCACGCGCTCCGGCCTTCGATCCTCTACTGCGACCAGCGGGCTACTAAAGAGTGCGGGGAGCTGCTGTCGAAAATCGACCAGAAGAGCTTCTACGCCATCCTGGGCCACCGCGCCAGCGCCTCCTACGCTCTGGAGAAGCTGATGTGGATCCGCGACCACGAGCCCGCCATCTACGCCCGCACGCACAAGACACTCTGCGCCAAGGACTACATCAACTGCCGTCTGACCGGGCGCATGGCCACCGATTATTCCGATGCCTCAGGCACGAATGCTTTCGACCTCAACACCTTCCGCTGGTCGGAGAAGATCCTGGATCTGGCCGGCGTGGATGGCGAGATGTTCCCCGAGGCGATGGAATCGACCGCCATCCTCGGAACTATCACCAGCCAGGCGGCCCGCGAGACGGGGCTGAAAGAGGGCACGCCCGTAGCGGCCGGCGGCGGCGACGGCAGTTGCGCCGGCGTGGGTGTAGGCTGCGTGAAGCCTGGCACCGCGTATAACTACCTGGGATCTTCGTCGTGGATCGGGCTCACGGTCGAGAAGCCTATCGTGGATGAAGAGATGCGCACCATGAACTGGGCGCACTGCGTGCCGGGCTACCTGCATCCCAGCGGCACCATGCAGACGGCCGGTGCGAGCCACAACTGGCTCAAAAACACGCTCTGCCAGAAGGAAATCGAAGAAGGCGCGCGCCTGGGCGTCAGCCCTTACGAGCTGATCGATGCGGCCGTGGCGCGGGTGCCCGCGGGCGCCAACGGAGTTCTCTTCCTGCCGTACATGCTGGGCGAGCGCACGCCGTGGTGGAACCCCAACGCCCGCGGCGCGTTCATCGGGCTGAACCTGGCCACAAAGCGGGATGACATGCTTCGGGCGGTGCTCGAAGGCATCACCATGAACCTCGGCATCATCGTCAATATCTTCCGCCGACATGTGCCTATCGAGGCGATCACGGTCATAGGCGGAGGCGCCCGCAGCCAAATCTGGCGGCAGATGATGGCGGACATCTACGGCTGCCCCGTCGAGTCCCTCAACTTTCTCGAGGAAGCCACTTCGATGGGAGCGGCCGTAATCGGCGGAGTGGCGGCGGGTCTCTTCGATGGTTTCGACGTCATCCATCGCTTCGTCCGCGTGGACCACACCGCCGTGCCGGATGCGGAACAGCAAAAGGTGTATTGCAGGCTCATGCCCGTTTTCGAAAAAGCGTACCGGTCGCTCGTCGGCGTATATGAGGACCTGGCAGGCTTGCAGTAATTGAGGGCGAGGAGAATTCGATGAAAGCAGTTGTCGTCACTAAGCCGGGAGAAGTGCAGATTATCGAACTGAATAAGCCCACGCCCGGGCCGTATCAGGCCCTGGTGCGCACCGAGGTGGCCTGCCTGTGCAATGCCACGGATAGCAAGCTGATCGCCGGACATTTTCCTGGCGTGGACAAGTACCCGCTGGTGCTGGGGCACGAATCGGCTGGGATCATCGAGGCGGTCGGCGGGAAGGTCCGCAACTTCCGGCCCGGCCAGCGCGCGATCAGCGGCTTGGTATTCGACTTCGGCGAGTCCGCGTATTCGAGCGGTTGGGGCGGCTTCTGCGAATACACCCTGGCGAACGATCACGACACCATGCTGGCTGACGGCGTGGCCGACGCCGAGCACGGATGGTTTGAGATCTATGAGGTGCAGCGCCCGGTGCCGGCGGACATTCCGCTCGAAGCGGCCGTGCTGATGTGCACCTGGCGTGAAGTGTATGGCGGCTTCGGAGATTTCCACCTCAAGGCCGGCGACGAAGTTGTGGTGTTTGGCGCGGGGCCGGTGGGGTTGAGCTTCGTGAAGTTCGGCCGCTTGCTGGGCTTGCGGTACATCGGCGTGGCCGATCCCATCGAAGCCAAACGCGCCAAGGCGCTGGCCATGGGCGCCGACGAGGTCTTCGATCCGAGCCCCGCCGCGCTGGCGGAATTGAAGCGGCGGCGCAAAAAGCCTCTCGATGCTGTGATCGATGCCGTGGGGAGCGAATCGATCGCCAATGCCGGGCTCGAACTGATCGGGATGGGCGGTTCGATCTGCATTTACGGCGTGATCGCCGAGCCGTCCGTCACCATCCACAAGCACCGCGGCCCTTACGATTTCAACCTATACGTTCATCAGTGGCCGACCCGTTTTCGAGAGCGGGCCGCCATGGACCCTCTCTGCGAGTGGATTCGCCAGGGCAAGCTCGACTGGCGGGAGTTTGTCACGCACGAGTTTCCCCTCGAGCGCTTCCACGAGGGCCTCGATGCGGTGAAAAGCGGGAAGGCCCTCAAGGTCCTGTTTCGTTACTGAAGTTAGTGCAGGATCTCGCCACGAATGGCGTCTCCGGGCACGTCGAGCAGTAGAACGCTCGAGATCGTCTTCATGGTCACGTGATCGGAGAAGGTCCAGACGACCTTCTTGTCGCGCGTGATTTCGATCAAGTGGGGCGCTTTGCCGAAATTGTTGTGGCCGAGCCAGTTGCTCATCACGGTGTTGCCATTAGGCAAGCGCTGTAGCCCCGACATGAATTTCAGACTGATGCCCGGCAGTTCGTCGCCCTTGACTTCCCAGACGGTTTGGCCGGCGGGATCGACCTCGAAGACGCGCGCGGGTGCTCCGTTTCCATCGGCCGAGGCGATGAGCGTATTCCCGTTGGGCAGGCGTATGGCGCTGTGCGGTCCGCCGGGCGCGGGAATCTCGCGCACAATCTTGCCCTGCGGGTCGTATTCCCGGACCACTCCCGGGCCGTAATGCGAGACCAGATAATTGCCGTTGGCCAGGCGACGCGCGTTGCGCATATACGCGGGGCCGCCATCCCGGCCTTCGGGAAGCAGGCGGATCTCGTGGACGATTTTGCCCGCCGGGTTGACCTCCAGCAGGCGCCCGGCATTGCATTCACCGACAAACGTGTTGCCGTTCGCGAGGCGCTGGCAGGCGTAGATGGCGCTTGCCGATTCGTACGAGAAAACCAATTGCTTCCCCAGCGTAACCTCTTTCACCCCGTGGCCCGTGTTGAAAAGCAGGTTGCCGTTAGGGAGCTGCCAGATGTCATTCGCGAACGGGGCGTCGTAGCTCCACTCGACCTTCCCATCCGCACCGACTATGAAGACCTTGCCCTGCGTATAATCCGTGCACAGGAATCGATGTCCGGTCGCGGCCATCAGGGTTGCGGCGGCCGATAGGAAAATCAGAAACGGCTTCAAGATGTTCTCCTCGCGCGCGGGACCTCCCAACGTTCCCCGCAGCGCAGTATAGCGAAAGGTTGCCCGTCCGCTCGCGCCGCGGCAGCGAACTCGAGCGGATCGGCGGTATTGAATTCAAACATTTCGTAATGGCATGGAATGACGGTTGGCGCGCCCATTTGGCGGCCCAGCCAGGACGCCTCGCGGCCATTCAGGTTGCCCGCCACGCGGCGTTCGGGCGCACGGCCGTTGATCGGCAGCAGGGCGACATCTACCGCGAAGGGCCTGAGCTTATCGGCCAGACCTTCATAAAGCAGCGTATCGCCGCTGTGGTAGACCGACCACGATCCAAACTGCACCACGTAGCCCAGGCAGCACGAGTGGCCGGCCGCATCCATATCGAGTGTTTCATGCGCCGACGCCACGCCCGTAAAGCGAAACCCGCCGGCCTCAACCGACGCACCGTCATCGAGTCCGATCAACGAGGAAGCCGGCACGCCCAGGCGCTCGGCCGCCAACTCCCGGATCGCTTCGGGCAAGACCAGTGGAGCTTGAGCGTTCGCCTGTAAGATCGGCCGTAGCGTCTCCGGGTCCAGGTGGTCCGTGTGCGCGTGGCTGGCGCTCACCATGTCCACGAAATCGAGCCGCGCCGGATCGATGGGCCGCGCCGTCATGCGCACGTGCGGAGTCGCGGTGCCGGCATACTTGCGCGTGAGCGAATCGGAGAGATATGGATCGAGCAGCGCGTGCCGCCCGCGCCACTGCAACAGGAACCCGCTTTGCCCCAGCCACCAGATGCGAAAACCGCCGCCGGAGCCGCCGGCTTTGATATCGGCGAGCAGAGCATCGTCTTGCAGCACGGGCCGGATTAGCATCCTAGCTCACCAACTGCGCGTGGAACTTGGTGCGGTCGCCGGGATACTTGGCGACGAAATACTCGAGCGGCGTGCCGTCTCCGAGCAGGCCGATGCTCTTGAGCAGAAGCGCGGGGCTGCCCGCTTTCGCGCCCAGCAGCCTGGCATCGGCCCGGCTGAGAGCAAGCGCCTCTATGGTGCGCGATCCGCTCGCGATCGCCAGGCCGCACTTATTGTCCAGGGTTTCGTAAAGCGATTGATTTGAGAAGTCCTCCCCCGCGAGCGCCGAGCACAGCCGCTCCGGCAAATAAGTAACCACCAGCACCTCGGGTTTGCCATCCAGGAACCGCAGCCGGTTGAGCATCAACACCGGATCGCCTTCGCGGAGGTGCAACGCCTCGGCGATCTCGGCGGTCGCCGGGACGACCTCGAACGCCAGCACCTCGGTGGACGTCTTCCGGCCGCGCGCCGCGACATCCTCGTAGAACCCGCGAAGGTCCTGCATCAGCCCGCCTTCGTACTTCCGATAGGCCACTCGGGTGCGCTTGCCGTTCCGTTTCGTGACCAGGCCCTTCCGCTCCAGATAATCCAGCGCCTGGCG
Source organism: Terriglobia bacterium (assembly GCA_963714205.1). Classification (GTDB taxonomy): domain Bacteria; phylum Acidobacteriota; class Terriglobia; order Bryobacterales; family Bryobacteraceae; genus CAVQNQ01. The sequence continues at coordinate 43,081 of CAVQNQ010000006.1, read as the reverse complement.
AACCACGGTGCGGCTGATCCCCAGGCTTTCGCAAAGATCCTGCTCGCTCGGCAGGAACTGGTGCGGACGCCACTCTCCGTTCTTCACGCGCTCCTCGATGTAGGTGCCAAGCTGGAAGTAGAACGGCACGGGACTTCCCCGCTGGATCACTCCGACGCCCTGGAAGGCAACGCTCTTGGAGGTGGAGCGGCCGCTTGTGCGGGCGGGCCCGGCGCGGCGCGCTTGGCTGGTTCGGCGTCCTATAATAACAGGATTATAGTCCAATTTCCTGCGCGCGGAGGCAGACCGTGAAAATGCGACCGTTCGGGTTCGAAATGCCGGCCGGCGAATGCCAGACCGATCCGTACGACAGCCACATCGAACGGCGGCTGTCGTCGCTAAGCGGCCAGTTCTTCAATCAAGGCGAGTATGAAAACCTGCTCCGGAATGGCGATCCCGTGGTTTACGAGGTCCGCTCCATGGAGCGGCCCGAGCAGGAGGGCGAACTGTCGTTCGGGTTGTCGATCGTGCACCCGGGCCGCGTCGGAGACGAGTACTACATGACCAAGGGCCATTTTCACCAGGTTCGCGAAACGGCGGAAATCTACCACTGCCTGCGAGGGATCGGAGCGCTCCTGATGGAAAGCGGAGACGGCGATTGGGCCCTTGAGGAATTCCGGCCCGGGCGCGTGGTCTACGTCGTGCCCGGCTGGGCCCACCGCTCCATCAATCTCTCCGAACAGGAAGACCTGGTCACGTTTTTCGTCTACCCCAGCCACGCGGGACACGATTACGCCACCATCGAATCGCGCGGCTTCCGCAAATTAGTCTTGCATGAAGCGGGCGGCCATAAGCTGGCGGACAATCCGCGCTGGTCGCGAGCGGGAGCTGAGTGCCATGTATAACATCGAGACGCAATCCCAGCCCACGATGTATTTCATCGGAGTCAGTACATCGCAATCTTCGATCATGCGCGTTTTCCCCCTGTGGATGAAGGAACTGGGGCGCCCCGAGATCCGCCTGCAAGGGGCGGACCTGAAGCTGCATGATGAACCCGAGCGTTACCGCCAGGCCGTCGCGCAGATCAAGTACGACCCGCTTTCCCTGGGCGCTCTGGTCACGAGCCACAAGATCAGCCTGCTCGAAGCCGCCCGCGATATGTTCGACTATCTCGATCCCCATGCCACAATGTGCGGCGAGGTCTCGAGCGTGTCGAAGAGCGGCGCCGCGCTCGAAGGACACGCGATGGATCCGATCAGCGCGGGCCTCAGCCTCGATTCGCTGCTCGGCGCGGGCTATTTCGGGCCAAACAGGGCCGACGTTCTCTGTTTGGGCGCAGGGGGCGCGGCCACTGCCATCGTGCTTCACTTCGTCCACAAACCGGATGCCGCGGACCGGCCGCGCCGCATGGTAATCGTCAATCGCTCCGCGGGCCGCCTGGAAACGCTCCAGAAGATGGTGGGCGCCCTGAAGACTGATATCGAGTTCGACTACCGTTTGAACGCCCGCCCGGAAGTCAATGACGGGCTGATGGCCGCCCTGCCCCCCGGCTCGCTGGTCATCAATGGCACCGGCATGGGAAAGGACCTGCCGGGATCGCCTGTCACCGGCGCCGGCTGGTTTCCCCTGAACGGCGTCGCCTGGGAACTGAACTATCGCGGCGAACTCGCCTTCCTGCGCTACGCGCTGGACCAGCACGAATCGCGCGGCCTGGTGGTGGAAGACGGTTGGCTCTATTTCCTCCACGGCTGGACACAGGTCATCGCTCAAGTGCTGAAGACCCGAATCGAGGGGCCCCTGTTCGACAGGCTAGCCTCAATCGCGAGTGCGATCTGTTCGCCGGCGCTGCCCGGGCGCGCTGTTCCGGAGCGTCTTCGCGAGGCCAGCCGGCCTCTAAAGTTGGGAAACGCCAGACTACGCTAATTCGACTCCGCACAGGAGTTGGGGCGAGGCCGCCGTGCCATCGCGCACGCCCTCCGGCCGCAGACGCACCACGCCGGCCGGCCGCGTCCTTAAAATGGTGTTATGGACATCAATCGTTTCACCGAGAAGCTGCAAGAGGCGATCAGGTCCGCGCAGTCCAAGGCGGTGCGCTACGGCCACCAGCAGATCGATGTCGAACATCTCCTGGCCGCCCTGCTCGAACAGGAAGGCGGCCTGGCTCCGTCCATCCTGGCGAAGGCCGGAATCGATTTGGAGTCGCTCGCACCGCCGCGTCGAGGCGGAACTCGACCGCATGCCCAAGGTCTCCGGACCTTCCGGCGCGCCCGACCAGATCTATGTCACCGCGCGGCTTGAACCGGCTGCTCACCACGGCCGAGGACGAGGCCAAGCAAACTCAAGGACGAATACATCTCCGTGGAGCACGTTCTGCTGGCCGCGATCGACGATTCGCGGCGCCGCCGGCCGCCTGCTCAAGGAATCCGGCCTTACGCGCGAGCGGCTGATGCAGGCGCTGCGCGAGGTGCGCGGCAGCCAGCGCGTCACCTCGCAGAATCCCGAGGCCACCTACGAGGCGCTGGAGCGCTACGGCCGCGATCTCACGCAGCTGGCTGCGCAGGGCAAGCTCGACCCGGTGATCGGCCGCGACGAAGAGATCCGCCGCGTGATCCAGGTGCTCTCGCGGCGCACCAAGAACAACCCGGTGCTGATCGGCGAGCCGGGCGTGGGCAAGACCGCCATCGTCGAAGGCCTGGCGCAGCGCATCGTGCGCGGCGACGTGCCCGAGGGCCTCAAGAACAAGCGCATCGTGGCCCTCGATATGGGCGCGCTGATCGCCGGCGCCAAGTACCGCGGCGAGTTCGAGGAGCGCCTCAAGGCGGTGCTCAAGGAAGTGCAGGATTCGGCGGGCGAGATCATCCTGTTCATCGACGAGCTGCACACCGTGGTGGGCGCGGGCAAGGCCGAAGGCGCCATGGACGCCGGCAACCTGCTCAAGCCCATGCTGGCGCGCGGCGAGCTGCACTGCATCGGCGCCACCACGCTCGACGAATACCGCAAGCACATCGAGAAGGACGCCGCGCTGGAGCGGCGCTTCCAGCCGGTGCTGGTCGACCAGCCGTCGGTGGAAGACACCATCTCCATTCTGCGCGGCCTCAAGGAGCGCTACGAGGTGCACCACGGCGTGCGCATCAAGGACGCCGCGCTGGTGGCCGCGGCGGTCCTTTCGAACCGCTACATCACCGACCGCTTCCTGCCCGACAAGGCCATCGACCTGGTGGACGAAGCCGCCGCGCGCCTGCGCACCGAGATCGATTCCATGCCGGCCGAACTGGACGAGACGCGCCGGCGCATCATGCAGCTCGAAATCGAGCGCGAGGCCCTGCGCAAGGAGACCGACGCGGCTTCCCGCGAGCGGCTGGCCCGGCTCGAAAAGGAACTGGCCGATCTCAAGGCCGAATCCGACGCGCTGACCGCGCGCTGGCAGGGCGAGAAAGACGCCGTGCAGCGCCTGCGCCAGCTTCGCGAGCAGGTGGAGCAGACCAAGCTCGAAATCGAGCAGGCCGAGCGCCAGTACGACCTGAACCGCGCCGCCGAACTGAAATACGGCAAGCTGGCGGGCCTGGAGCGCCGCCTGAACGAGGAATCCGAAGCGTTCAGTCGGCAGCAGGCGCAAACCAAGCTCATTAAAGAGGAAGTGGACGAGGAGGACATCGCCGAAGTGGTGAGCCGCTGGACGGGCGTTCCGGTCACGCGTCTGCTGGAAGGCGAGATGCAGAAGCTGCTGCACCTGGAAGACGAGCTGCACCGGCGCGTGATCGGGCAGGATGAAGCCGTGCCGGCGGTGGCGGAGGCGGTGATTCGCGCGCGCTCGGGCCTCAAGGATCCCAACCGCCCGATCGGCAGCTTCATCTTCCTAGGCCCCACCGGCGTGGGCAAGACCGAACTGGCCCGCGCGCTGGCCGAATTCCTGTTCGACGACGAGCGCGCCATGATCCGCATCGATATGTCCGAGTACCAGGAGAAGCACACGGTGGCGCGGCTGGTGGGCGCGCCTCCCGGCTACGTGGGCTACGAGGAAGGCGGCCAGCTGACGGAAGCCGTGCGCCGCCGGCCGTACGCGGTGGTGCTGTTCGACGAGATCGAGAAGGCGCATCACGATGTCTTCAACGTGCTGCTGCAGATCCTCGACGACGGCCGCCTGACCGACGGGCAGGGCCGCACCGTGGATTTCAAGAACACCATCGTGATCATGACCTCCAACATCGGCAGCCAGCGCATCCTGGAGCACCGCGGCGGAGGGGCCAACGGCGCGGCATACGAACGCATGCAGGAGGCGGTTCTCGAGGAGATGCGGCGGCATTTCCGGCCCGAGTTTCTGAACCGCGTGGATGAAATCATCGTCTTCCACTCCCTTACCGAGGAGCAGCTCAAGCAGATCGTCGAGATCCAGCTCGGAAGGCTGCGCGAGCGCCTGGGCGACCGCCACATCACGCTACAGCTCACCGAGGCCGCCCGCGCCAACCTGGTGCACACGGGCTACGATCCGCACTACGGCGCGCGGCCGTTGAAGCGCGCCATTCAGAAGAAAATCGAGACGCCGCTGGGCCGTTTGTTGCTCAAGGGCGAGGTCCGCGACGGTCAGACCGTAATCGTAGATGGCGACCCAGACGGCGGCGAGCTGACGTTCAAGCCGGCGCAGGCCGCGATGGCGTAGCGGCGTTATGGAGTGGACCGCTGGTCTGGGCGCGCCTCAGTTGTAGCCGATTACCTTAGTGAAAACCACCTCGGAACCGATGAACCCCACGTCGATCTTCCCCCCGGCTGTCAGCGGTGCGCTGAACGTTAACTGGCTTGGAGAAGGCACCCCAAACACTGAGAGCACCCCGAAAGTGCTGGCCGTGGCGTCGCCCGATACCGCCGGCAACTGCTGGAGAAGGTACGACGGCACGGCGAAGCTGCCCGCCGAAGCCTCGGCGGTGCAGTTGAATCCGAAACTGGAATACGTCGCGGTCAAGCCCGTCCCCGATATGCGCGACAACGTGGCTGCCAAAATCGTGACCAGCCCTCCCGCGTTTCCCGTCCAGTTAACGGTGAGCGGCGACGAGCGCGGTATGGGATTGGCAATGAGGTTCTCGTTAGTCCAGGAGAAATCGCCGGGAACCGAGGTCGAAGCCGAGAAGGCGCCCACGTCGGCCCCGCCCTTGCCCGCCAGGGTGTACGTGCCCGCCGCTAGCGTCGGGCTTCCGGTGGCGCCGATTCCCAGCAGGCCGGTGGAATAGAGCGTCGCGAGATAGCTCTTGTCCGATTGTTGCGGGATCGCCCTGTTCGAGGCGTTGGGGCCGTTGAGCGTCAACTGCGTGCCGGCATCCAGGGTTTGCGTCGGCGCCGCGCCGTTGGTCATCTGATCGATGGTCCCGGTGCGCTGGACGACGAAGCAGGCACCCGGTTGCAGCATGGCCAGGTCCGAGCCGGAGACTGCATCGACCGCGTACTTGCCGAACGAGCCGGCGGCGGTTTCGGTATTCTCGCTCACGCTCGCGGTGAAGATTGAATTGGATTTGACAAGCCCGACGACGCCGGCGATCAGCGTGCCGCCCATATCGAGGTTTTGCAACTGGGCCTGCGTCAGCAGTGGACTGGTGCAGGCGGTCTGGCCGGCCGGCGCCACGGCGATGGATCCCAGGTTGGAAAGCCGTCCGCCAGCGCTCACCTGGAGGCTGACGAAACAACCGGGCGTCACGTTGGTGGGGACCGTGAAGTTGATTTGATCGAGCCCCGGCGAGCCGTTGGAGCGTCCTGCGTATCCCGGAGTCACGGCGGTTCCTCCCACGAACACTTGCACCTGTCCGGCGGCGGTCTGATCGCCGGAGCTGCCGCCATTGATATCTGAAGCCGGGTCGGGCCCGATCCCCGTGCCCCACAGCACCACTCCGTCGCCGGGCTTGGCGGGCCGAATGCTCCACTGGCCGAGCGTTCCCGTGGTGAAGCGGTTCAGATCGTATCCGCCATAAGTGGCTTGCGCCGGCCCCTGGCCGTTGGAAGTCTGCGTGGCGAATCCGAAGTTGCGCGCCACCACGTTGGCGCTCACCGCGGCGCTGGTCTGCCCGCTGTAAGCCACTTTGACGTTGTACGTTCCGACCGGCGTGCTGGATGGCAGCATGGCGGCCACCTGAGTGGCGAGCGTGTAGTAGAGCAGCGCGCTGACCGGCGTGCCGCCAGAAGCCGGCGTAAAGGTAACGCTCGTTCCCGCCAGCGTGGCTGTGTATGGATACTGGATGGCAATTGTGGATGGGCCGAGTCCCGTGCCGTAGATAACGAACCAGGACCCCTGGGCCACGTCGGGAAGCGCCGAACTGGCGTTCAGGATGCCGTTAGTGGCCCGGATAGCGGGCTGTGCCTGGGACAAGGCCGGTGCCAGCGCCAGCAGCGCGAGGCAGATCAGAGTCGCTTTTCTCATAGGTTGCCATGGGGGTCAGGCATTGCCGCCAGCCCCGCATCCCTCCTTCGAAAATGTTCATGGCCGCGCATGGATTTGGGGCGTGCCAAGCTCTCAAGACATGAAGATCTGCAATTCAGAAATTGCGAAGATCAATCTTACACCAAAGATCGCTTGGAAAGAAGCAGGTGTAGCCGGGCTAGTGCAATCGCTCCAGGAAATCGTCAGCCGTAGCATCCACGTAGATGGAGAAGCTCGACGTGCCCGCCGATTCGCCCCAGATCACGCGCCATGCCGGGTTGGCGAACTTGGGCAGTTTCTCCAGCACGAAGCTGATGATCTTGCGCGGGGTCTTCTTCTCGTAGTCGTAGCCGCCGTTTGCCAGCGCCATATTGAGGGCGGCGTCCGTATCGGTCTTCACGGCGGCGATGGGAAAGGGCGTGGCATCGGGCCGGGGAGTGTAATCTTCTTCCGGAGCGCCGAAGACGCCCTGGTGCAGAGTGCCTGGCCCTTCGATCACCGAATACGTGTACGATTTCGCCCGCCCCTTCGCGGCCGAGGTGAAGGTAGCTTCCCAGGCGCCGGCCTTGCCGGGCGCTTCGGGGACTTCGGTGAGGTGAATGGTAGACACCTTCAGAATCTCGGCGTCGGGCGCCCAGGCACGTGCCACCTGGAACATCTTCCACAGCGCGCTTTGGCCGGTGACCGGCTCCGGCGGTTTCTCGGGCGCCTTCTTGGTGGCTTCGGGTGGCGGACCCGAGCATCCCGTGAGAACGAGCGCAATCGAACAGGCCAGCAGGGGGAAAGGCTTCTTGTTCATAATATGAGCCTCATTCTAGCAACCGAGGGGCGGGCCTGCGAGACTGCAAAATCGAACCGCCGGATCGGACCGCGTGTGACATAATGACCGCAGTAAGGGAGGCGCTATGGTAGCGCGATTCGGGATCACAGTCACAGTTCTGGCCGGAGCGAGCCTGTTGGCGCAGCCGGTTTTCGGACAAGCCAGGGGTGGGACCTCTACGGCTCCGGCGTCGGGGGGGAGCACTACCACTGGCAGCCCAACCACTCCTGGAACCACGACGGGCAGCGTACCGGGAACTGGCAATCCCACGACAACCCAGCCGCCGGGTAATAATCGGCCTATCTTCATCACCGGGCGGGTGACCGTGGAGGACGGAACGGCGCCCAATGGGCAGGTGGTGATCGAGCGGGTGTGCGGCGGAAGGGCGCACGCGGAAGGCTACGCCGATGCCAAGGGCTACTTCTCTTTCCAACTCGGGGACACCTTAGGAGTTTTCCAGGATGCCAGCGAGACCGGTCAGGGAGGCTACGGCCGCGGCGGCGCCGGACAATCGGGCATGGGGCGGACGGGCGGAATGGGACAGTCCGGTATGGGCGGCATGTCAGGCGCGGGTGGTATGTCCGGCGCAGGTGGTGTTGACCTTTCCAACTGCGAAATCCGCGCGCAGATCTCGGGCTATCGCTCGCAGTCGGTGAGCTTGTTTAACCGCCGGACGCTGGACGATCCCAATATCGGCACGATTCTCCTGCATCGTGTCGGCGAGTCGGAGGGCAGCATTGTCAGCACTGTTTCGCTGGCCGCGCCGAAGGATGCGCGCAAGGCCTTCGATAAGGGCCTGGACGCCATGAAGAAGCGGAAGCTCGAGGATGCCGCCAGGGATTACGAAAAGGCCGTCGATCTGTACCCCAAGTATGCCTCGGCCTGGTGCGAGTTGGGCAGATTGCAAGTCCGCCAGAAGCAGATCGATGACGGCAGGAAGTCGTTCAACTCGGCCATCGGGGCGGACCCCAAGTTCGTCCAGCCGTACTTAGAGATCTCGCTGCTCGAGGCTCAGGCGCAGCATTGGCAGGAGCTGGCGGACGTCAGCGACCGCGCGTTGAAACTCGATCCCTTCGACTATCCGCGCGAGTTCTATTTAAACGCCGTGGCGCATTTCAACATCAGGCAGGTGGACGCCGCTGAAAAGAGCGCGCGCGAGGCCGAGCGGCTGGATACCCGCCACGAAGCCCCCGATTGCGAGCATCTGCTGGGGATCATTCTGGCGCAGCGCCACGATTACACGGCCGCGGCCGAGCACTTACGCGCCTATCTGCAATACCGCCCGTACGCCAGCGACGCCGACGCCGCGCGCGCGCAATTGGCGCAAGTCGAGAAGATGCAGGCGCAGGCGGCTCCCGAACCCAAGCCGGGCCTCGATCCCAAACCGTAAGCCGCCCGCGCGGGTCAATTTCCAACCGCGATCGCGAGCGCTTGTGTGCCGGGGATTCCGCTCAGGCTGAAGGTCAAAGGCGCCGTATCGCTGGCCGCTACCGCCGGCACGGTCACGTTGAACTGGTAGAGCCCCAGGAAAGCCGGAGCCAGTCCATAGTAGGAGAGCTTCGCCTGCGTGCCGCCAATCGAGAAGGTGAGGGGCGCGGTGATCATGTTGCTCTCTTCGACGATCTGGCCTGGGGGGATATTGGGGCTGACGACGCCGAAGCCGATTCCGTAGATGATGAGATTATCCCCGGTCACGGCGCGCCGCGAAGTAACTCCGGAAACCGCGCCGGGCGGCATCGCGAAACTGCCGTCGGTAAACTGTGCCACGGCGTATTGGGTTCCGCCGACTTTGAAACTGGATGGAGCCAGCAGTCCCGGCTGGGTGGGATTCACGGTGACGGGAAAAGGCGTGCTCGATCCCGCCGCGGTAGTGACGACGAGAGATTGCGAGCCGGTGCCGACTCCGCCGGGCACTTGCACGTTCACCTGCAAGGGGCTGATGTAATCGACGTAAGCCGCCTGGCCTCCGATCGTCACAGTGGTGCCGCCCAGCTTCTGTGGCGCGATCACGCCGGAAAAGTCGCTGCTGCCCCATGTCTCAGTAGCAGAAGCGAGATTCGTGCCATAGATCTCAATCCACGATCCGGGCGCGAAAGTCGGGAATTCTCCAAATGCGCTGGCGCTGACCGCCGCCTGAACGTTCGGCAGCGCCGCCTGGAAGGTGAAGTGCAAAGCGAAGACGAACCCGTTCGCCGTGTTCGGGTTGATGCCGCCGCTGGTAACGAAGCTATAGGGGTCTACGTATATCTGCTGCCAATTGTTTTGGGGCCCGGCAGGCAGGGGGGCCGTGAAGCCGCTGTTATAGTAGGACCAGCCTGGTAGGATTGGATTCGACATCGCCGCGCAGCAGATGCTTCCGATGCCATTGGTCAGCGGTCCTACCGCAGTGCCGTTTACCAGCCACTGCTGGACAACGGCATCGAAATTAACCGGCGCGGTGAGGGTATAGCCGATCACGATATTCCAGTTAGCACCGGTGTTCCCGGCTATGGGACCGCCGTTGACAGTCTGCATGTAGAAGACGTCCCACTCTCCGGTGGTTCCCGTGGGCGTCTGCGTCTGCCAGATCTTAACCGCGCCGTTATCAACCAGCACGGGAGTAGAGCTGAAGGCGGTAGTCGCGGAGTAAGTGTCCGGCGCGTTCGTGCCGCCGTACGTCAGGGTTGAACCGATGGGGATGATAGGGAGCGCGGGGCTTGTCTGCGCGGAAACCGCGTGCGCGCCGGCAAATGCCAAGACCGCGGCCAGCCTCCAGGACAACAGGTGTTTCATTGAACTTCCCTCCAGGCTCTAACGCTTAAGCGCCGGGCATGGCGGCCTTACCTCCCCGGCACTCCCAGCCAGCCGCGACTGAAAACATCCGCGAGCGTCAGCATAATCAAAAGGGCCAACCACAAGAGGCCGCCGAGAACCACCAGCTTGGTGAGCTGGTTGCTGTGGCGCAGGTGCATGAAAAAGAGCGCCACCAGCAGCATCTTGACCACCGCGATCGTCAGCGCCACCACGACGCTGAACGCACCGAGGTCCACGTGCGCCACCGCCGTGGTGAGCGCGGTCAGGAACAGCAGTATGATCCAAACCCAGGCGTAGGTCTTGACGGAATCGATGGGGTGAGTCATATCACTTCAAGTGCCGGTCGATCAGATACAGCAGGGGGAACAGAAAGATCCAGATGATATCCACGAAATGCCAGTACAGCCCGCCCATGTCGATAGGCGTGTAGTAATCCGGGCTGTAAGTGCCTTGGTAAGTCTTCCATAACAGGTACAGCATGAGACCGCACCCTATAACCATGTGCAGGGCGTGCAGCCCGGTCATGGCGAAATAGAGCGAGAAGAACAACTGCGCCTGGCCTTGCAGCGCGGTCCCTTCCAGGTGGAAACCCAGGCCGGGGACGTGGTGCTCCTGAAACTTCTGGTTCCACTCGAATCCCTTGATGCCGAGGAAAACCAGGCCCAGGATGATGGTGAGCACCAGGAACAGCATCACGGTGCGGCGCTTTCCCAGTTGCGCTCCGCGCACGGCCAGCACCATGGTGAAGCTGCTGCACAGCAGCACGGCGGTGTTCGCCGCGCCGATGATCTCGTTCAACGTGCTGCTGGCCAGCCCGAAGACGTTAGGGTACACAGCGCGGTAGACCGTATACATCATGAACAGGCCGCCGAAGAACATGATCTCAGTGAGGAGAAAGACCCACATCCCCAGCGTGGAGGCGTCGTTCTGCTGAGCCTCGGTATCGAACTGCTCGCGCAGGGCGAGCGTTTCCACGTGAGCTTCGCTAGCCAACTGCGATCTCCTCTCCGACCACCCGGCTGTAATCGTAGGCTTCGTAATCCACGACGGGGATCTGGTCGAAATTGTGTACCGGCGGCGGCGAGGCGGTCTGCCATTCCAGTCCGGTCGCGCCCCACGGATTGGCGCCCGCCATCGCGCCATACCGCAGCGACCACGCAAAGTAGATCAGCGGAAGCAGGTAGCCCACCGCCAAAACCGAGGCGCCCGCGGTCGAGAGCACGTGCAGCACCTGGAACTCGTCCGGGTAGGTGTGGTAGCGGCGCGGCATGCCCAGATAGCCCAAAATAAACTGCGGGAAGAAGGTCAGGTTGAAGCCCAGAAAGATAATCAGCGCCGAGAGCCTGGCCCATGCCTCGGGATACATGCGGCCGGTCATCTTGGGCCACCAGAAGTGCAGCGCCCCCAGGTAGGCCATGATAGCGCCGCCCACCATGATGTAGTGGAAATGCGCTACCACGAAGTAAGTGTCGGTAACATGCACGTCGATTCCCAGGGATGCCACGAACAGGCCGGTCAGCCCGCCGATGGTAAACAGGCCGATAAAACCGAAGGCATATAACATCGGTGTGGCATACGAGATAGATCCCTTATAGAGAGTGGCCGTCCAGTTGAAGACTTTGATGGCCGATGGGATGGCCACGAAGAAGCTGAGAAACGAAAATACCATGCCGGCATACAGCGATTGGCCGCTGACGAACAGGTGATGCCCCCAGACCAGGAAGCCCAGCACCGCGATCGCGACGCTCGAGAAAGCCACGATCTTGTACCCGAACACCGGCTTCCGCGAAAAAGTCGAGACCAGCTCGCTGAGCACTCCCATGGCCGGCAGCACCATGATGTACACGGCGGGGTGCGAGTAGAACCAGAAGAGATGCTGGAACAGGACCGGGTCGCCGCCTAAGGCCGGATCGAAAAGCCCAATATGGAAGACGCGTTCGCAAAACACCAGAACCAGCGTCACGGCCAGCACGGGCGTACCCAGCACCTGGATGACGGAAGTCGCGTAGTGCGCCCACACGAACAGCGGCATTCGGAACCAGGTCATACCCGGTGCGCGCATGCGGTGCACGGTCACGATGAAGTTCAGACCGGTGAGAATGGAGGAGAAACCAGCCACGAAAATGCCCAAAGCGGTGGCGATCACCCAGGTGTTCGAGTACGAGGTGCTGTAGGGCGTGTAGAACGTCCAGCCGGTATCCACGCCGCCCGAGACCATGGCGAAGATGGCCAGCGCGCCGCCGATCACCAGCAGGTACCAGCTCAGCAGGTTGATCCTGGGGAAGGCCAGGTCGCGCGCGCCGATCATCATGGGCAGGACGAAATTGCCGATCACCGCCGGGATCGAGGGGATCAGGAAGAAGAAAATCATCACCACGCCGTGCATGGTGAACATCTTGTTATAAGTGTCCGACGACATCAGGTGGCCATTCGGCGACAGCAGCTCGACGCGAATCAGCGTGGCGAAAACGCCGCCCAGGGCGAAGAACAGAGTGATGGTGAACAGGTAGAGCAGCGCAATGCGCTTGTGGTCCTTAGTCAGCAGCCACGATTTGAGGCCATAGCTGGCGTTCAGGTAATTCTCTCGTTGCGGTACCACTGCGTTGTTCATAGTGCTAACGGTTTCCCGGCCTCTCGATGGGCGCGGGCGTCTCCTGGCTGCTGTTCTTCAAAGTGTTCGGCTCCGGCATCAAACCGTTGCCGCCCACCTGGGTCCCGGACGCCGGGCTCAGCGACTTGATGTATTCGATCAATTCCAGAACCCCCTCCTCGGTCACCAGCCCCTGGAAAGTGGGCATGAGCGGCTGGAAGCCCGCCACTATTTTGGCCTGCGGATTCAAGATGGATTCGCGGATGTAAGCTTCGTCCGCCTGCACGATTCCGCCGCTGGCCAGCTGCACCGTCCGGCCATAGAGTCCCACCAGGCTGGGGCAGCGCCCCGAGCCGTCCGGTTTGTGGCAGTTGCCGCAAGCCAGGCTCTCGAACAGCTTCTGGCCGCCCGCCGCCAGCGACCCCATGGCCGCGCCGCCGTTCAGCCACGCCTGATAATCCTGCGGCTCCATGACATCGACCCAGCCGCCCATGCGGGAGTGGTTGGTGCCGCAGTATTCGGCGCAGAAGAGATGATACCGTCCAGCCTTGGTGGGCTCAAACCAGATGGTGGAATAGCGGCCCGGCACCACATCCTGCTTGACGCGGAAGGCCGGCACGTAGAAGCTGTGGATCACGTCCTCGGAGGTCATGGTGAGGCGGATGGGCCGCCCCAGCGGCACGTGCAGCTCGTTGATCTCGCGCTGTCCCTCCATGTGCTGGAGCTTCCACATCCATTGCTTGGCCACCACGTAAATCTGCATGGAGTTATCCGGCGGCCGGCTTTCCTTGAAGAAAATGCTGGCGCCCCAGCCAAACATCACCATGGTGAGCCCCAGCGGGATCACGGTCCACAGGATTTCGAGCGCCATGCCGCCATGCACCGCGTGCGGCAGATCGCGCTCGGAGCGGCGCCGGTAACGGATGGCGAAGTAGAAGATCGCGGCGAAGATCAGCAGCGAAAAAAACGCCGCCACCGCCAAAAGAAAGTACAGCAGGTGGTCGGTCTCCACGGAAATGGTGGAGGCCTGCACAGGAAATAGTCGCAGTCCCATCGTGATCGTGAACTTACTCAGCGCGCTTCATGTTCATTCCGGAGCGGCGCTCGCGCCGGAAGACCACCGCCAGGAAAGTCCCGCAGATCAGCACGAATCCGGCGCCGGCGGCGCGCACCAGGTTCATGGCCACGGCGCCGTACTTGCCGGTGGCCGGGTCGTAGTGGTAGCAGAACAACAGAATCTGATCTACCGGGCTGCCGATGCGGTTCGCGGACGCTTCCACCAGCCCGAGGCGAAGGTCGCGCGGCGAATAGTCCACGCCGTAGAAGTACTTCGAGAGCCGCCCATCCGGCGTCGCGATCATGATGCCGCTGGCATGCGCGAACTGATCCGTGGCCGGGTCGTATTTATAGTGGAAGCCCACGGCATCGGTGAGGGCCTTGATGCTGGCCTCGTCACCGGTCAGGAAATGCCAGCCATTGATGGTATTGGGCCGCCCGTAGCGTTTGACATACGTCTGCCTCTTGGCAGCGGCGATCTCCGGAGTATCCTTGGGGTCGAAGCTGACGCTCACAATTTCGAAATCCTGCCCGGGATTGAGCGACACGGCTTTCAAGCCGCTTTCGAGGCCGGTCAAGATCTGCGTGCACAGCATGGGACAGCGGTAATAGACCAGCGCCAGGATGACGGGTTTGCCGGCATGAAGGAAGCTGGAGAGCGGAACGGCCCGGCCGGCTTCGTCGCGGAAGACCAGGTTCAGCGGAATCTGCGCATTGAGCTTCTGGTCGATCCCCACGCCCTGGAGCGCGCCCGGCAGCGCGGGCTTCAAATTGGCGTCCTGCATGCTGTAGGACGGCTGCGCCGGCGCCGGCTGCCCCGGCTGCGCGAAGGCGGCCGGCACGGCCAGCGCAAAACCAGCGAGTGCCAACAGCGTTACGCGCGCACTCCCCGCCCCAGCAGTGAAATTACGTACCCTCACAGCACCAACCCTCTCTGCCCTTCTTCAACCGGCAGGCTATGCGCCTGCCCCACCCTCTACTGCGCCAACGGTCCCCCCGGAGCAATCATTTTCGGCCCCAGCCCGCTCTCGGTCGGCACGCCGGCCGTACTGGCGGTTTCCGGCGCGGTCCCCGGCCGCGCCGGCAGCCCCTGTTGCGCCAGCAGCTCGATGGCCCGCGCGATCGGAATCCGCACGATCCCCCGCGATCCATCCACCCACCCGTATCCGTTCAAGATCTGGTCTTCGGCGGCGCGCATCTCCTGGAGATCCAGCACCGGCGCGGTCTGCAGCCGCGGCGCTGGCGGCAGGCTGCGCGCATCCACGTTCAGCCCCTGCGGCAGGGGAGCCTGCAGAGCCTGTTCCCGCGTCTGGAAATACCGGAACACGCCCACGATCAGGAACAGCACCGCGATGCACGTCAGGAAAAGGGCAATCGCGGTCTTGCCGACCGCCCAGACGTTGACATCTGTCTCTTCATGATGCAGTTCGGGCCGCTCGGTGTCCGCCAGCGGCGCTTCCTGTTCCCCGTGCTCTCCCGGTCTATTCACGGCCATGTTCCAGGGCCTCCTCTAAATGGGCTTCGTGTAACGGCATTAGTGGACGCTTGCACAATTGGATGATGAACCAGGCCAACCAGATGCCGCCAATCGCTAGCGGAGCGGCGAAATCCATCCAGCTCACGCCAAACGCGCCCGCCCGGTAATCGGGAGCCACGAGCCAATACAGATCCACGAAACGCATGACCAGAATAAAGACGGCCACCCCCGCCAGCAGCTTGTAATTGCGCTTCAAGTCGCGCGATAGCAGCAGCGCGAAGGGCAGGGCAAAATGGCCCAAGATCAGGGCGAGGGCGACGAATTGCCAGCCTCCGCTCAGGCGTTGGAGATACCAGGGAATCTCTTTGGGCAGGTTGCCGGCCCAAATGATCAGCCACTGCGAGAAGGAGAAGTACGCCCACACCATCACGTTGGCCAGCAGCAGCTTTCCCAGGTCGTGCAGGTGCGCCGGAGTCAGCACGTCCGAGAGCGGGCGGCGATGCGAAAGCAGCACCAGCAAGGCGATCAGGAAAGCCATCGACGAGAGGCCCTGTCCCGCCATGAAGAGCATCCCGAACATCGTCGAATACCAGTGCGAATCGATTGACATCACCCAATCGATCGCCATGAAGGTGATGCTGAAGCCCCAGAACACCAGTCCGGCGCCGCTCCAGCGGGACATGCGATCGTGCGGGAGAATACCGCCCTCGCGGTCCTCCGCGTCGGACCAGTGGTTCAGCCGCCACTCGATCAGGATCCAGCCGGCGAAATACGCTGCCGCACGAATCAGGAAGAATGGCGCGTTGAGGTACGTGTGTTTGTGCCGCAGGATGGCGTCGGCCGCCACCGACCCGGGGTTATCCCAGCGGTACAGCCAAGGCATGCCGAAGGCGATCGGCAGAAACAGGAGAGCTAGCAGCGGGAGCGTCCGCGCGGCCGCTTCACAGGGCCTCCGGATCACTACGCCCCAGGCGCCGCCCGAGAGATACTGCACCATCAACCAGGCCATCGACCCGACCGCCAGGCCGACATAGAAGACATATGACCACAGCCAGGAGCGCACGGCCTGGCTGGGATCAAAGAAGGCCCCCACGATCAGCGCGACGAGCGCCACAAGGCCCACCGCGCCGGCGCGCGTGCGCCAGGTGCGCAGATCGTTCCGGAGTTCCTCCGAAATCGTGAAATCGAGCCCCTGCGCCATCATCGTCCACCTCCCGGAGCGGCCTGGGGGGCCGGGCCGAGCTGGCCGAGGGCCTCCGGCGGCACGTCATGCAGCGGGGCATTCTGGCTCAATTGCAGAGCGCGTACGTACGACACGATGGCCCACCGGTCGCGCGCTTCGATTTGCGCCGCGTAATCCGGCATGGCTCCAAACCCATTGGTGATCACGTCGTAGATATATCCGTTGGGCACCGTCCGCAGGCGGTCGATGTGATAGGAGGGCGGCTTGCGATAGCCGCGCCGCACAATCATCCCCATCCCGTTGCCCAGCCGGTCGTGACAAGGAGCGCAGTATATATTGAAACGTTCCTGGCCGCGCTCGATCACCCCGCGCGTCACCGGGAACGGGAAGGTCTCGATGAACCGGCCGTCCGGTCCTTTGCCGGTATAGAAAGCGGCGTCGTCATCCAGATGGCCGCGGGCGATGGTTCCCTGAATTAGCGGCCTTTCCGAGCGCCCGTCCGCAAAGAACTCGCTGGGGCGCAGGGGGATGAACTTGGGCTGGTCCTGCATATCCTGCCGGCACCCCATGGCGGCGGCCATGGCCAGCACCACGGCACAGAGCTTGAGATCAGTGCGCAACTTCGGATACCTCTTTGGGCTGCAGCGTCTCCAGGAAGCGCGTGGTCTTCTCCGCGTCGAACAGCGGATCGGCCGCTTCGATGCACAGGAAAAAGCGGTTGCGGGAAGCCGTGGCGAAGCGCGGCACGTTGAACACGGGGTGGTACGGCATGGGCAACCCGCACAGCGCCAGCAGCCCCAGCACCGCCGATAGCGCGCCGAACAGAATGGTCAGCTCGAAAGTGATGATGATATAGGCCGGCCAGCTATACAGCGGGCGGCCGCCCACATTAATGGGGAAATCCCAGATCGTGATGTAACACTGGAGCAGAAAGCCGGTCAGCCCGCCGACGATGCCGCCCACGAGCACAATCAGCGGCAGCCGGTTCTTGTGCAGGTCGAGGGCGTCGCTCAGCTCTTCGATGGCGAACGGCGAGTAGGCGTCCAGCTTGTGGTAGCCTTGGGCGCGCGCCGCGCGGGCGGCAGCCACCAGCGCCGTGGGATTATCGAATTCGGCCATCAAGCCGTAAGGGGCATTGGAAGGCGCCTGGGTCATCCGCGCACCTCCTCCCGCTCCACCTTGGCGGAGGGCAGCAGCGTGCGCACCTCGAAGATCGAAATCATGGGCAGCAGACGGATGAACAGGAAGAACAGGAACATGAAAAGTCCGATAGTTCCCACGTACGTGAACCAGTCCCAGCGCGTGGCGTGGAAGAGATTCCACGAGGAGGGCAGGTAGTCCTGCGCCAGGCTGCTCACGATAATCATGTAGCGCTCCAGCCACATGCCGATCAGCACGACGATGGAGGAAATGAAGAGCAACACCGGACTCGTGCGGATGCGCTTGAACCACAGCGCCTGGGGCGCCAGAATGTTGCACGTCAGCAGGGACCAGTAGCAGACGGCATAAGGCCCCGTCATGCGGTTCCAGAAAGCGGCTTGCTCGAAGGGATCGCCGCTGTACCAGGCCATAAAAGTTTCGAGCAGGTAGGCGTACCCCACGATCAGGCCGGTGGCCAGCATCAGCTTGGCCGAGTTCTCCAGATGCTTGTCGGTGATCAAGCCTTGCAAGCCGTAGACCGCGCGCAGCGGAATGGCCAGCGCCAGCACCATGGCGAAACCGGAATAGATGGCGCCCGCCACGAAATAAGGCGGGAAGAAGGTGCTATGCCAGCCCGGAACGATGGCGATGGTGAAGTCGAAGCTCACCACCGTGTGCACGGAAAGCACCAGCGGCGTCGCCAGGCCGGCCAGCAGCAGCGAGGCCGTTTCATACACGCTCCAATGCCGCGCCGAGCCGCGCCAGCCCATGGCCATCACGCCGTAGGCGATCTGCCCGAAGCGGTTACGGGCGCGATCCCTAAGAGTCGCGAGGTCCGGCATCAGCCCCACGTACCAGAACAACAGCGAGACCGTGGCGTAAGTGGAAACCGCGAACACGTCCCACACCAGCGGGCTGCGGAACTGTGGCTGCACGTTCATGGTATTGGGATAGGGAAACAGCCAGTAGAACAGCCAGGGGCGGCCCAGGTGCAGCAGCGGGAACATGCCCGCGCAGGCCACCGCGAACAGCGTCATGGCCTCCGCGAACCGGTTGATGGAATTGCGCCAGCGCTGGTTGAGCAGCAACAGAATGGCCGAGATCAGCGTGCCCGCATGGCCGATTCCGATCCACCAAACGAAGTTCGTGATGGCGAATCCCCACATCACCGGCGAGCGGATGCCCCATACGCCTACGCCCTTGGCCAGGAGCACGGTCACCGAGAGCAGGAACAACATCAACAGCCCGGTTCCCGCCGCGAAGCACGCAAACCAGAACAAGGGCGTCCTGCGGGTCAGCACCACCGCGGCAATTTGATCCGTCACCGTGCCGAAGGTGTATCCCGGCGCGATGATCTCCTGCCCGGCGGGCCGTTCCACCACCTCTGGTTGGTCCGCCATGTTAAGCCTCGATCTCCGGATTGGGATTGCGCAGCGCGGCCAGGTAGGTGGTGCGCGGTCGCGTGTTCAGGTCGGCCAGCAATCCGTAGTTGCTCTTCTGGTCCTTCATCTTGCGGACGCGGCTCGCGGGATCGTTGATATCCCCGAAAATAATGGCCTCGGTCGGGCAGGCGGCCTGGCAGGCCGTCTGGATCTCACCGTCCTTCAACTCGCGATTCTGTTTTTCCGCATCGATCTTGGCCGCGTTGATGCGCTGCACGCAGTAGGTGCACTTCTCCATCACGCCGCGGCTGCGCACCGTCACATCCGGATTGCGCAGCAGTTTCAGGCTGGGGGTCTCGAAGTCGGAGAAGAGATAGAAGTTGAAATGCCGCACCTTGTAAGGGCAGTTATTGGAACAGTAGCGCGTGCCCACGCAGCGGTTGTAGACCATGTCGTTGAGGCCTTCGGCGCTGTGGTTGGTGGCCTGCACCGGGCAGACCAGTTCGCAAGGAGCATTCTCGCACTGCATGCAGGGGAGCGGCTGATTGTAGATCTCGGGTTCGTTCGGGCTGCCGTGGAAGTAGGAATCCACGCGCAGCCAATACATGTGCCGTCCGCGCCGCACCTGATCCTTGCCTACCACCGCGATATTATTTTCCGCCGTGCAGGCGGTGATGCAGGCCGCGCATCCCGTGCAGGACGTCAGGTCGATGGCCATGCCCCAGGCGTGTTTTTTGTATGGCCACTCCGGATACAAGGTCAGGCCGGGAGCGGGATTCTCGGCGCCCTCGTGGACCGATTCCGGGTTCTTGCGGTAATCCGCGATATCGCCCTTGTGGATGATCTGCCGCCGCTCGTCCAGCGCGCGCTCGTTCTGGGTAGTCGCGAACTGGTAGGCGCCCGGTATCTTCCGGGCTTGGAGGCCCGTATCGTGCCAGAGCGCCTGCGCGGTCCGCAGGCCGTAGGGATTGAAGCCCATGCCGTTTCCGGAGCGGCCCGCGGCGGTGCGCCCGTAGCCCAGGTGCAGTGTCACCGCGCCATCCACGTGGCCCGGCTGCACGAAAACCGGAGCGCGCAGAGACCGGCCGCGGTAGGTCAATTCCAGCATGGGAGCGCCGGCCGCGGGGATATTCAGGATATCCGCCGGCGTGACGCCCAGCCGGTGGGCCGTGGCCGGGCTCAGAATGGCGGCGTTGTCCCAGGTGAGCTTGGTGAGGGGCTTGGGCGTTTCCTGGAGCCAGCCGTTGTTGGCGAAGCGCCCGTCATAGACCATCGGGTCGGGACGGAAGATCGCTTCCAGGCGTCCGCCCAGATGGGTCGCGGTGGCCTGCGCCTGAATGGCGGCGCCGTTGATCGAGGGGGTCTTGGTGGGCAGGGCGGTGTCCGGCACTACGCCATCGTGCACCGCACGCCGCCACCAGGCCTCGAAATCCGCGCCCGCGTGCTGACCGGACCAGTAGCCCTTGACGATCTCATAGCTATTGCGCATCGGCGATTCGGTCAGCATTTCGAGCACCTCGAAAGCCGAGCGGCCGTCGTAGAGCGGCTGTATGAGCGGCTGCTGGATCGTCACCGTGCCATCGAAGGCGCGCGCATCGCCCCACGCTTCCAGGTAGTGGGCTTCCGCCAGGTTCCATTGGCAGAGTTCGGAAGTTTCATCCCGGTACAGGCTGAGGTGGGCGCGCAGGCGGGCTTTCAGGATGCGCTGGCGCATACCCATCTCCACTGGCGCGTTGAAGACCGGGTTGCCGCCGATAATCAGCAGCAGATCCACCGCGCCGGCGTCGAGGTCCTTCACCAGGTCCTGGAGCGAGGCAACCTGGTCCGCGGGGTTGGCCTCGATGGGATCGGTATAGAAGACCGTCTTTCCCACGTTTCCCAGCGTAGCGTTCATGGCGTGCGCCAGCGCGTGAACCGCGGGCGATTGGTATTCGCCCGCGATCACCAGGCCGGCGCCCTTGTTTCGCTCGAGGTCGCGCGCGATCGCGCCGGTCCATTTGTAAATATCCCCGTTTTCGCCGGTAGTCGGCCCCTGCGCGGTTCCTACGCCGGTGGCCAGCGCTCCGGCGAACAGTTCGATATCGGAGGCTCGCAGGGCCAGGCGATGGTCGGCCTTCGTGCCCGTGGGCGTGGGCATCGGCTCGACAACATACAGCCGGTTCATATCCGTCTGGCCGTCTCGCACCCTGCGCCCCGCGGCGAACTGGCGCGCATAGCGCAGGCTGCCCGCGCCGGACGCCAAAAAGTCCGCATCCAGCGAAACGATGGTTTTCGCCTTGGAGAGGTCGTAATAGGTATTGACCGGCTGGCCGAATGCCAGGGCCGCGCCCGCGCGCGCCATGTGCGGCCCGGCCGGTTCCCATTGGTGCCACTTCAGCGCCGGATATTGCTTCTGAACGCGGCGGAACTGGTCCGCCATCGTGGGCGAAGTGATGGTCTCGGTGAGAATGCGGATTCCGGCGCCGCCGGTGGCCTTCTGCGCGGCCAGAATCTCCGTCAGCGCGGCGAAGAAGCCCCCCCACGAGCGAATCTCGCCATCCTGCGTCACGGTCTGCGAACGGTCCGGATCGTAGAGCTGCAGGACGGAAGCCTGGGAAAAGGCGTCGCAGGCGCCCAGCGTGGCGGGGTGCTCCGGATTGCCCTCGACCTTGGTGGGGCGCCCCTCATGGCTCTCCACCAGCACGCCGTTGGCTATGCCGTTGAGCGTGTGGGCCGTGGCGTAGAACAGCGGGCGGCCCGGGATCAGTTCCTCCGGCTGCCGCACGTAGGGCATGATGTGCTCGGTGGGCTGGCGCGTACAGGCCGTCAAACCGCCCAGCGCGAGCGACGCGCCCATGAGCTTGAGAAAATTGCGGCGTCCTTGGACGCGGTCTTCGTCTTCGCTCCAGCCCACCGCTTGGCGCGGAAACTCGCGCTCCAGCAGGTCCTCGAACTCTGGCGTGGAGGCCAGGTCTTCCAGGCTGCGCCAATAGCCGCCGTCGCGCGCGCCGCGCTCCAGAAGGGCTTGAAAGGCCGCCAGGTCTAGAGGCTTCCGTTCTTCACCCGGATTTTGTTCTTCACTCGGCTTTTTTTCACTCATCGGTGGCAAGTTGAGCAGCTGGTCAGCGTGCGCGTGTCCAGGATGTTGTATTCCTTCATGAGCCGGCTTCCCATGGCTTCCTGGCCGCCCTCGGGCTGATAGCCCATGGTGGTGATAAACTCGCGCGGCCGGAGATTCTTCGCGGGATCGCGGTGACAATCCAGGCACCACTCCATCTGGAGCGAATTCACCTGCCAGGTTAGCGGCATGCGGTCCACCCGGCCATGGCAGCTCTCGCACCCGATCCCCTTATTTACGTGGATGCTGTGATTGAAGTAGACGTAATCCGGCAGATCGTGGACGCGCGTCCAGCGGATCGATTCCCCGGTGCGGAAACTGCCGCGCACCGGCTCCAGCGTGGGACTCGTGTTCCAGATCTGCGAGTGGCAGTTCATGCAGGTCTTGGTGGGTGGAATACCGGCGAACGACGAGGACTCGACGCTCGTATGGCAATAGCGGCAGTCCAGGCCCAGCCCGCCTACGTGGTGCGCGTGGCTGAACGGCACGGGCTGCTCGCGCGTCTGCATGGCGCGAGTTTCGTAAGCCGAGCGGTCCAGTTCATAACCCGCCCACCCGATAAACGCGACCAGGGCGATCCCGCCGAAGATCGAAATGCGCACCAGGGCGTTGGCACTGCGATGAAAGATCTGGGACATGGCTTACCCTTGCACCATGTCGGATTGCAGAGTTTTGTTGTGTCGCATCAGCAAGGCAGCGGAGTAAACTCAGAACTCTCAGTTTCCCAGGAATCGGCCCATTTAACGGATGCAGAATCGCCCGATTTGTTTCATTGCAAACGAAACAAGGCAAAGCGATTCCGGACATTTGTATGTAGCGAAACACTGCTGAGATTCGCAACAGCTAGCTTCGCTCGTACAGGAAGACCGATTGCTCGACATGGCTTTCGCGGTCGCCCGCGCAAACGGCAAACTGTGCGCCCCGGCCTTCGTGCGGTCCCCAAAGGGACGCCCCGGCGTACTCGCCGTCTTTACGAAGGACGTAGAAGTTCAGATCGACAGCTTCCATGCGTTTTCTATCGCCGTCGAAGTTGCGCGCCACGCGCTTCAAGGCATCCATTGCGGCATCTCTGGGGCTCATGCCATGCCGCATGTTTTCGACAATGATCCCGGCGCCGCATACCCGCAAATTCTCTTCCCCCCGGCCCGTGGATCCCGCGCCCCCGACGTCGTTATCCAGCCACAGGCCGCCGCCGATGATGGGCGAATCGCCTAATCGCCCCGGTATTTTCCAGGCCAGGCCGCTGGTGGTGGTCACCGCCGACATCTCGCCCTTGCCGTTCAATGCGATGCAGTTGATGGTGCCGTGGGGCGGGTGGATGGCATATTCCCAGGCCTGTTCGAGCACGGATTCGTCCACATGCGGGAACATCTCCCGCAATTCCCTGAGCACCTCGCCGCGCAGGCGGTTGCCCGGCTCGCCTGGAGGGGCGTCCACCCCCGGGCCCCAGTTAGTATGGCCTTGGGGATCGCGCAGCGACCGCTTCCACGCCAGCCAGGCGATGCGCGATTCCTCGGTGAGCAGATCTTCCTCTTGGAAGCCCATGTCCTTGGCGAAGCGCAAGGCGCCCGCGCCCACCAGCATCATGTGGTCGGTCTGCTCCATCACCAGTTTGGCCACTTTGGATGGCGTCTTGACGCCTTCGAGCGCCCCCACCGCGCCCATGCGCCGCGTGGGGCCATGCACGCAACTGGCATCCAGTTCGACCACGCCGTCTTCGTTGGGCAGCCCGCCGTAGCCCACCGTGTTGTCGCGCGGATCCAGCTCCACGATGTTGACGCCCGCGATTACGGCATCCAGCGTGTCGCCGCCGGATCTGATGATCTCCATAGCTTTGGCGCAGCAGTTCACGCCGCCGTTGTTGCGGTTGGCGCTGGAGATGACCATCGGCTTGGGCGGCGCCTGAGCCGTCACGCTCTGGACCATGGGAAGCGCCGCCGTCCCCAGCATGACGGCCCGCCGGCTGAGAATGCGATCTTTCATGGAAGCTCCGCTAGAGAACTCACATTATTTCATAGGCGCGTGCGCGGAGGATCAGAACTCAAAGCTGCCCGTAAGCCGGATACTTCTTCCGTTGTTCAACGTGTTGGTGATGGCCCCGAAACTCGAATCGGTCAGATAATAATCCGGCGCGGCGAACTGCGCCGTGTTGAACAGGTTGATCGATTCGGCCCCGATGGTTAATGGCTTCTCCCTCCACACCCGAAAGCGTCGCGATACCGAAGCGTTTACATTGCGGATGGGGCCCTTTCGAAACGTGTTGCGGCCGAGGCTTCCCTCGATAGCTCCTAACGGGAGGAACGCGAAGGCGGAGGCCGGCAGCATCTGCCTCGACGTGTCCGGATTGCCAATGGTGCGGCCCAGAACCGCAAGGTTGACCAGGTTAGGCCGGTCCCAGGGAGTTCCATCCCCGTTGCCGTACCCCGGCGCGTCGGAGCCGGTGTAGACGGTAAATGGCGTCCCGCTCTTCAGCAATCCGATGGTCGAAAAACTCCAGCCTCCGACCAGAGCTCGAACCCAGCGGCTCGCCGAAGTGGGTATGGGAGTCTCATAGGAGAGCCGCGCCCGAAACGATTGCGGCTGATCGAAATCCGAGAGGCCCTTCAGGTCCCTGTGCGTTTCATACTCCCACTGGCTGTCGGCCTGCATCAAAGGTCCCTGGTCGGCGAAATCGGCGCCATCGTCCAGGGCCTTGCTGAACCAGTACGAGGCGTCGACATGCAGCCCTTTCCAGCGTGGCAGGAAGATGCTGGCCATGGCGGCATCGTACAAGGCATTCGAGCCGTTCCCGATCCAGCGAATGGAGCTGTAGTTCTGGTTGGGCCGCCGCGCGTCGACGTTGTCTTCGGTTACGTCTATTCCCGGCCCAATCAGTCCGCGGTTGATGGATCGCAGCATGATCATCTTGAAAGTCTGGCTCCCGACAAAACCCAACTGCACATGCCAGGATCCGCGCAACTCCCGCTCCCAACTGAGGTTGTACTGGAGCGAATACGGGTTGACCATGTCAGAGTCCAGAACCGTGAGGAACGGGAGCCCCTGGGTCGCTCCGGCGAGCGACGTCCCACCGGCGGCCGTCAGGGCCTCGATCAGATTCGGCTGCTGGAGCGAGAGCATGTGGTTGGCCGGTGGGTTCCCGCGGATCCAGGCATAAGAAGACGGAAGAATAGGTCCATACTGCAGCCCGTAGCCCGCGCGCAACACGCCGGCGCCTCCCGGAAGCCGGTAGGCGAGCCCCACTTGCGGAGCCACATTATTGCAGTCGCATCCGTAGGGGATAGCGCCGGGATGGTTGACTTCATTGGGAGCCGGGCTGGGTTCGTAGCGAAGCCCATAACTCACGGTGAGATTCGTGCTCGCGTGCCAGGTGTCGCCGGCATAGAAAGACGGACCCCAACTGCGAAATCCGCCCGAAATATCGCCGATGGAGAGGACCATCGCATAAGGCAAGCCCAGCCGGAGTTCGGTGATGGCGTCGTTTTGGCCATTGGCTGTGAAGTTGATATAAGGGCGGCTGGAATCGGACCGGTATCCATTGTATTGCCGCCGCGAAATCTCGAACCCGAAGACGAACGCGTGGGTGCCGTGCTTGTGGCGCATCTGGGCTCCATAGCGGTACAGGTTATCGGCCCGGTACTGGGGTATGTCCGGAGCCGGGCCGAGCCCCGTCAAGCCGCCCACCATAATGCTGGGTCCCAGGTTGTCCTTCGAGGGGACCAGCAGCGATGTCGTCCGGTTGAAACCCACCGTGGCGCTTGTCGACGTGGAGGGAGTCCAATCGCGGATCCAGGTCACGCGGCCGTCGTTCGACCAGCTCGTGGTGTCCGGGTTCTCTCCAGCCACCAGTTGGAATGCGATCACCTTCGAGTCGATCAGGTGATATTGCAACACCAGTTTGTCTCGGGCCCCGATCTGCTGGTCAAAAACGGCGTTCCAATTCTGCCCGTTCACGGTCTGCGGAGAATTGGTGTTCAGCATCCGGGGATCGATGTCGGTGCGATTCGGAACCTCATCCGGATAGGCGTTTAGGATGAGCTGGACGTAGGCGCGCAGAGCCGGGTCGGTGGCCAGCGGCGTCCTCTCCGAGGGCAAAGGCACCAGGACGTTCCCATTCACCATGCCGCGGGTCGCTTGCTGGCCCATATCGAGCGAGACGAAAGATCCGCTCCAGAGAGGCGTTTCCACCGCGAAGCCGTACTGATTGTCGTGCGCGGGTTTCAGCCCACCCACCTGGAAGAAGGCCCGCGCGCCGAAGACGCTGTTCTGATGGGATTCATACAGCCTCCCATGCAACGCGCGCCGCGGCCTCGCCGGAGGATGCAGTCCTATGGTGGGCGCCACGCCGTATTCCGACCCGAAATAGCTGATGTCCGGTAAGAACTGGGGAATCACCGTGGCCGTCGTGCCCAGCCGCACAAGGAGGTCCTTGAGGAGATCCATGTCCACCGGGTTTACCGCGACGTTCTCATTCCGCTCGTTTTCTCCGGCCCCGGCGTCCGTCCGGGACACCTGCATTTCCGGGCTTCTCGCCGCGGAAGGGGCGGCGTCTTCCGGAGCTACCGGTTTCGAAGATTGGTCGCTGGGCGTGGCGCCGCCTCCGGCGGGCGGGGCTGGTTCTTGCGGGGATTGCGCCGCAAGAGAAATCGCCAGGAAAAAAACTAGTATGATTGTGAGTCTCGTCATTTGGCTCTGCGACAACATGGGTCCCATCCACGCGCAACGCGGCGGATAGCGCGAGACCTCAATGGGACTTCGGGATCTTTAATATACGATACCACTGCTATCCAAATTGGCGCTGAAGGGGAACGCGAACCCCTTCAGCCCCGTTATGCTAGCCTGAGTTTTCATGGCCACTGCGCCGGCGCTTCGCGCAACCCCGCTGAACTCGGTCCACCGATCTCTGGGGGCCCGGATGGTGGATTTCAACGGGTGGGACATGCCCGTGCAGTACTCCGGCATCATCGACGAACACCTCGCCGTGCGCCGCGCCGTGGGCCTTTTCGATATCAGCCACATGGGCAGACTCGAGATCCGCGGCCCGGAAGCCGGGCGCCTGGCCGATTTCGTCACCACCAACAACGTCGGGAAGCTCCACCACGGGCAGGCGCACTATGCGGGGCTGCTCTACGAGCACGGCGGCTTTGTGGACGATATCCTGGTGCACAAGGTGGCGGACGACCACTTCTTCTTGTGCGTCAATGCTGGGAACCAGGAGAAGGATTTCGAGCACATCCGCTCACTCAACCGCTTCGAGGCCGAAGTGGAATTCGCCGGCCCGCGCTACGCGCAGCTCGCCATCCAGGGTCCTCGATCGCAGGCGACTTTGCAGAAGCTTACGCCCGTGGATCTCGCGACCATCCGCTATTTCTGGTTCACGGATGGCGCGGTGGCCGGCATTCCCGCGCGTATCGCGCGCACGGGCTACACCGGCGAGGATGGCTTCGAGATTTACATCCCGTCCGCCGAAGCCGTGCGCGTCTGGAACGCGGTGATGGAGGCCGGCGCGGAGTTCGGCATCAAGCCCTGCGGCCTGGGCGCGCGCAACACGCTCCGCCTGGAGGCCTCGATGGTGCTCTACGGGCATGAGATCGACGCCTCCATTTCGCCGCTCGAAGCCGGTCTCGCCTGGATCGTCAAGTTCGACAAGGGCGAGTTCGTGGGGCGCCAGGCGCTGCTGAGGCAAAAAAAAGACGGCCTTAAGCGCAAATTGACTGGCTTTGAAATGCGCGGCCGCGGCATCGCCCGCGAGGGCTACGAAGTCTTCCTCGGAGACCGGCCGGTGGGATGGGTCACCAGCGGCTCGCCTTCGCCAACTCTCAACCGGAACATCGGCCTGTGCTACCTGCCCCTCGAGGAGGCCCAGCCGGGCAAGACCATTCAAATCATGATCCGCAACCAGCCCGTGGATGCGGTCACGGTGGACACTCCTTTTTACAAGCGAGCGAAATAGAGATGCATCCAGAAAGCTTTCGATACACGAAGGAACACGAATGGGTCCTCGTGGAAGGGGACACCGGTACGATCGGGATTACCGATCACGCGCAGCAGGAGCTCGGCGATATCGTTTACGTCGACCTGCCCAAAGTGGGAGCGCACGTCGAACGGGGCAAATCCCTCGGCTCGGTCGAGTCGGTTAAGGCCGTCTCGGATATCTACGCGCCGGTGAGCGGGGAAATCACCGCCACCAATCAGGCGCTGGCCGACAAGCCCGAAACGCTGAATTCCGATCCCCACGGCGCGGGGTGGCTGGTTAAGATTCGGCTCAGCACGCCCGCGGAAGCCGCCGGCCTTTTGACGGCCGCGGATTACCAAGCCTATATAGGAGCGGAGAAGTAAGTTTGCGCTATCTTCCCAAATCCGATTCCGAACGCCGCGCCATGCTGGAAGCCTGCGGCATCGAATCGCCCGAAGAGTTGTTTGCTCACCTGCCGCGGGAGGCCCGCTTGGAACGGCCGCTGGACCTTGCGCCGGGGATCTCCGAGTACGAGATCGTGGACTTCTTCCGGCAACGCGCGGCCGAAAATGCCAACGGTTACGCCTCTTTTCTAGGCGCGGGAGCCTACCGCCACTACCGGCCCGTGCTGGTGGATACGGTGGTTTCCCGGGGCGAGTTTCTGACGGCCTACACGCCGTACCAGGCCGAGATCTCCCAGGGAACCTTGACCCACATCTTCGAATTCCAGACCATGATGTGCCAGCTTACCGGGATGGATGTGGCCAACGCCTCGATGTACGATGGCTCGACCGCCGTGCCCGAAGCGGCCATGATGGCCGCGCGGACCACCGGCCGGGGCCGCGTGCTGGCAGCGCGGTCGGTGCATCCGGAATACCGCGAGGTGCTGGCAACTTACGCGCGCTATCAGGGTATGCCGCTGGACGATTTCGGCTACGCGGCGGACGCCGGCGCCATCGACCTCGAGGATCTGGAGCGTAAACTCGACGACCCGACCGCCGCGGTGATCATTCAGTCGCCCAATTTCTTCGGCATCGTCGAGCCGGTGAAGGCCGCGGCCGAGATCGCCCACCGCCGCGGCGCGCTGCTGATTGTCGTGTTCACCGAGGCCGTGTCGCTGGGAATTCTCGAACCGCCCGTGGATGCCGATATCGTGGCGGGGGAGCTCCAATCTTTCGCCATTTCGCCGAGCTATGGCGGCCCCTATGCCGGGGTGATCGCGACCAAGGAGAAGTTTCTTCGGCAGATGCCCGGGCGCCTCGTGGGCCAGACCACCGATTCGCGCGGCAACCGCGCCTTCTGCCTGACGCTTTCCACGCGCGAGCAGCACATCCGGCGAGAGAAGGCCACCTCCAACATCTGCACCAACCAGGCGCTCATCGCGCTCATGGCCACCGTCTTCATGACCGTCTACGGCAAGCGCGGTCTGCGCGAGCTGGCCGAGCAGAACCTGGCCAAGGCGCACTACCTGGCAAGCAAGCTAAAGCCGCGCTTCTGCGGGCGCTTCTTCAACGAATTCGTGGTGCGGGTGGAGGGCCGCTCGCCCGACGAGGCCAACCGGGCCCTGCTGAAGAAGAAGATCATCGGCGGCCTGCCGTTGTGGCGCTTCTATCCCGAGCTGTCCGATTCCATGCTGCTGTGCGCCACCGAGATGTCGCGCCGAGCGGACATGGACGCGGTGGCGGAGGTGCTGGCATGATTACCAAAGTCCGGCCGCATCTCTCGCAGAACGAGGCGCTGCTCGTCGAGCGCAGCTCTCCCGGCAAGCGGGCCTACCAGCTTCCCGAGTTGGACGTGCCGCCCGTGGACGCGGCCGAGGCGCTGGGAGCGGAGAACGTGCGCGCGGAAATCGAAGGCTTCCCCGAGGTGAGCGAAGTCGAGGCCATCCGCCACTTCACGCGCCTCTCCACATGGAACTACGCCATCGATTACGGTATGTATCCGCTGGGATCCTGCACCATGAAGTACAACCCGCGGATCAACGAACTGGTGGCGCGCATCGAGGGCCTCGCCTGGGCCCATCCGTATCAGCCCGAGGCGCTGTCGCAAGGTTCCATGGAAGTGATGGCGCGCCTGGAAACGGCGCTGGCCGAAATCGCCGGGATGGATGCCGTCACGCTGCAACCGGCCGCCGGCGCGCACGGCGAACTCACCGGCATCCTGCTGATCCGCGCGCTCCTCGAAAAGCGCGGCAACCCGCGCCGCAAGATCCTGATTCCCGATTCGGCGCACGGCACCAATCCGGCCTCGGCGGCCATCGCGGGATACGCGGTCGAGAATGTCAAATCCTGCGCCAAAGGTGTACTGGACCTCGGCGCGCTCGAAGCCACCGTCAACCAGGATGTGGCCGCGCTTATGGTCACCAATCCCAATACCTTGGGAGTGTTCGAAGAGAATATCATACGCGCGGCCGATATCCTGCACGCCAAGGGCGCCATGCTCTACATGGATGGCGCCAACATGAATGCCCTCGTGGGCATCGCCCGGCCCGGCGATTTCGGCGTGGACGTGCTGCACCTGAACCTGCACAAGACCTTTTCGACGCCGCACGGCGGAGGCGGCCCGGGCGCCGGTCCGGTGGCCGTCAGAAAACCCTTCGAGCCGTTCCTGCCCGTGCCCCGCTTGCGGCGCGCCGGCAAGAAATGGACCTTCGATTATAAGCGAAAGCACTCGATCGGCCGCGTCCGCGCGTACTACGGCAACTTCGGCGTGCTGGTGCGCGCGCTGGCGTATATCCTGGCCCACGGCGGCCCGGGCCTGCGCAACGCCACGGTGGATGCGGTGCTCAACGCCGTGTACATCCGCAAGAAGCTGGAACCCTATTTCGACCTGCCGTATCCTTCGCCCAACATGCACGAGGTGGTCTTCAGCGACGAGCGTCAGGCCAAACGTGGCGTGCGCACAGGGGATATCGCCAAGCGCCTCATCGATTACGGCTTTCACCCTTACACCGTGAGCTTCCCGCTGATCGTGCACGGCGCGTTGATGATCGAGCCGACCGAGACGGAGAGCAAGCTGGAACTGGATCAATTCATCGAAGCGATGATTTCGATCGCCAGGGAAGCCGAGGAGAATCCCGAGATTTTCAAGGGCGCTCCATATGGCACACGGACCAGCCGCGTGGATGAAGTGGCCGCCGCGCGCAAGCCGGTATTGCGATGGAAGCCGGCGTAAACCGCCGTTACCTGCCGCTTCTCCTAGGGCTGGTGCTGCTCATCCGGCTGCCATTTCTCAACCAGGCGATTCAGGGCGACGATCACATTTACCTGACCGAGGCGGCCCACGCGCTGATCGATCCGCTGCACCCCAACGATACGAAATACGTGTTCCTGGGCGATGCGGTGGATCTGCGCGGCCATTCGCATCCGCCGCTGAACGCCTGGGCGCTGGCCGGCCTGCTCGTCCTCTTCGAGGATGTCAAAGAGGTTCCATTTCACGCCGCCTATACGCTGTTCTCGCTGATCGCGGTGTGGGCCATGTGGTCGCTGGCACGGCGCTTTTCGCCGCGGCCTTTGTGGGCCGTGCTGCTCTTCATGGCCGTGCCGGCCTTCGTGGTGAACGGCGGCTCGCTCGAATCGGACCTGCCGTTCCTGGCGCTGTGGATGGCCGCCATCGCGCTGTTCTGTTCGGGCCGGCTGGTATGGGCCGCCGTGGCTATGGCGCTGGCGGCCATGACCGCATACCAGGCGGTGTTCCTCACCCCCATCCTGGCCGTCTACGCGTGGCTCTTCCAGCGGCGCGACCGCCGCGCGTGGCTGGTGCTACTGGTCCCGCCCCTCACCGTAGCCGCGTGGCAGCTCTTCGAGCGCGTCTCCACCGGCGCCGTGCCGGCCGGCCTGCTGGCGGGCTACTTTCAGAGCTACGGCTTCCAGGCGCTCTTCCACAAACTGCGGAATGCCGAGGCGCTGTTCGTACACGCGTGGTTCATCGTCTTCCCGGCCCTGGTGCCGGGGGCGTTCCTGCTGGCCTGGCGCAAGCGCCGCGAGCCGGAAACTCAATTCCTGCTGGCCTGGATCGCCATTTTCTTCGCGGGCGCGCTGGCGGTGTTCTTCGCCGGCTCGGCCCGCTATCTGCTGCCCATGGCCGCGCCCGTGGCGCTGGTGGCCTCGCGCCTGCGGGTGCGCTGGCTGGCGGCCGGATTCGCGCTCCAAATGGCGCTCAGCCTCGGATTGGCGGCGGCCAATTACCGGCATTGGGATGGCTACCGGCAATTCGCCTTTAACCTGCGCGGGCCGGCGGCGGGACATCGCGTGTGGGTGGATGGCGAATGGGGCCTGCGATACTATCTGGAATCGGATGGCGCTCTGCCCTTGACTAAGTCGCGCAAGCTGCGGGCCGGAGACATCGTAGTTTCGAGCGAGCTGGGTTCCTCGGTGCACCCCGTCGCGCCGTTCGCGCCCCTGGCTGCGGCGGAGATCGGCTCCGCGATTCCCCTGCGGCTTATCGGTCTCGAAACCCGCTCGGGATACTCGGATTCCTCCCGCGGCCTGTGGCCGTTCGGGGTATCCACGGGGCCCTTCGATCGCGTGCGCGCGGAGCTCGTAGTCGAGCGGCATCCTACGCTCGAATACCTGCCCATGAATGCGCCCGAAGCCGCGCAACAGATCGTGAGCGGCATCTACAGCCTGGAAGACAACCGCTACCGCTGGATGTCGGGCAGTGCCGTAGTGGCTTTGCGCAGCCCGCCCGCGCCCCTGCCACTGCGCGCGGTATTCGCCATCCCCGAGCAAGCCCGCGCGCGGCGCGTGACCCTCGTGCTCGATGGCCGCGAGGTGGTCTCGAAGACCTACTCCGCCCCCGGCTCGTACACGCTCGAATCGGAGACCGTGCGGCCGGCGGGCGCGGAAGCCGCCGTCGAAATCCGCATCGACCGGACTTTTTCGGCCCCGGGGGACGCCCGCGAGCTCGGCATCGTGCTCACGGCCGTGGGCTTCTCCGGCGGCCAGTAGGATATCCTGAACTGAGGAGCGATCAATCAATGGCAAGTACCGAAGGCGGAGCCAATCCCGCGGGCACGCCCGTTCCGGCAGACAAGCACAGAGTCTTCTGCGTGAAATTTCAGCGCGAGATGGAGGGCCTCGACGAGGTGCCCTTCGAAGGCCACCCACTGGGCCAGAAGATCTACGATAACGTCTCCAAGGAGGCGTGGCGCATGTGGGTGGACCGCATGAAGATGATCATGAACGAGTACCGCCTCAACCTCGGCACGCGCGAGGCCCAGGAGTTCCTGATCCAGCAGATGGACCAGTTCTTCTTCGGCGAAGGCGCGGCGCTGCCTCCGGATTACGTTGCGCCGAAGCACTGAGCCGCGCCGCCAGTCCGGGGGGTCTATCCCACCGAGCTCCACTTGAGCAGGCTGGTGCAGGGGCGCGTCAGCGGGTCATCGAAGTGGTTGGGGCTCACTCGCAGGGCATAGCCGAGGCGGCCGGTTCGCTCCGGAACGATCTCCTTGCCGAAGATGGTTACCGCGCCGCTCTGCTCGAGGGATGGCAGAATGGAGACCTCGGTCTCCTCCAGGTGGCCGTTGCTATCCACCCTGCCCATTACGACCTCCACGCGCACGTCTTCCGCAGTGAGGCCCGCGAGGTTGATGGCGACTCGCACGCTGACCGGTTTCCCGCTGATGACCGCGCCCACGGGAACCGGACCGCAGTCCACGAACTTCACTTTGTCCCACATTTCGCGGATACGCGCGTTCCATTGCGATTTTTCGCGCACCACGGCGTAGCGGCTGTCGCGAATCCGGATGTGCTGCTGGTGGGCGGGCTCGTACAACTCGGTCATGTACTGCCGCACCATGCGCCGGCAATCGAACTGGGGACTGATATATGTCAGCGACTGCTTCATGCGGCGCACCCACTCGCGCGGCGTCTGCTCGCGACGCTCGTAGAACATGGGCACGATTTCGTTCTCGAGAAGGTAGTGAATGGCGCTGGCGTGCAGCGCATCCTGGTCCTCGGAATACGGCTCGCGCTCGCCGATGGCCCACCCGCCGGAATTCTCGTAGGCCTCGTCGAACCAGCCGTCCAGAATGCTCAAGTTGAGCACGCCGTTCAGGCCCGCCTTCATGCCGCTGGTGCCGCAGGCTTCCTCGCCGCGGCGCGGATTGTTGAGCCACAGGTCCACGCCCTGGACCATCTCGCGGCCCACCTTCATGTCGTAGTCTTCGACGAAAACCACGTGTTTCCACAGGTCCGGATCGCGGGAAAGCTGCACCACTTCGCGGATGAAACTCTTACCCGGAACATCCTGCGGGTGGGCCTTGCCGGCGATGAGCACCTGGACGGGCATTTCCTTGTTCAGCAAGATGCGCTTGAGCCGCTCTACGTCCCGGAATAGCAGCGTGGCGCGCTTGTAGGTGGCGAACCGCCGCGCGAAGCCGATGGTGAAAGCGTTGGGATCGAGCACGTCGCCCGCCCGCCGGACCTCGGCGGCGGAGGCCTGTCGCCGCATGGCCGATTCAGTCTGCCGGCTGCGCACGAAGCTCACCAGGCGGCGCTTGCGGCGGCGATGGGCCTCGAACAGTTCCTCGTCCGGAATCTCTTTCACCTGCTCCCAGATACTGGTGTCGTTGAAGCGGTCGCGCCATTCCGGCTGCAGGTACTGGTCGTAAAGCGCAGAAAGATCCCCGTTCAGCCAGCTCGGCAAATGCACACCGTTGGTGATCGAGGTGATGGGCACTTCCCACACCGGCAGCTGCGGCCACAGATCGTGGAACATCTCCTGCGAGACCTGGCGGTGCAGGCGGCTCACGGCGTTGCGATAGGCGGAAGTGTTCAGGGCCAGCACAGCCATGGAGAAGCGTTCGTCGCGATCGTGCGGGTTGCGGCGGCCTAACCCCATCAACTGCTGGAAATCGATGCCGATCTCGCCGCAGTATTCGGAGAAGTAGTAGTACATCAGTCCGGGGTCGAACAGATCGATCCCTGCCGGAACGGGCGTGTGGGTGGTGAAGACGTTGCTGGCACGGCCGGCGTCCAGAGCTTCTTCGAAGCTCAACCCTTCGTCGCGCATGAACAGCCGGATCTGCTCCAGCGCCAGAAAGGCGGAGTGGCCCTCGTTCATGTGATAGACGGTGGGATTCAGGCCCAGCGCCTTCAGCGCGCGGAGTCCCCCGATTCCCAGCACGATCTCCTGGCGGATGCGGGTGTCGTTGTCGCCGCCGTAGAGCGAATCGGTGATGTCGCGGTCGCGCGGCAGCACGTTGTCGGGAATATTGGTATCCAGCAGATAGAGCTTGGTCCGGCCCACCTCCATTTGCCAGACTTGCATGTGCACCGGGCCAGTGGGCAGCTTCACCGAGACTTTCAGATCCCCGCCGGTGTCGTCCTTCACGGGAGTCAGCGGGAGCGTGTAAAAATCGTTGGTGGGATACCGCTCCTGCTGCCAGCCGTCGGGATTGAGCATCTGGCGGAAATAGCCCTGCTGATAGAGCAGGCCGACGCCAATCAAAGGGTAATCCTGATCGCTGGAAGATTTCAGGTGATCCCCTGATAAGACTCCCAGGCCTCCGGAATATACCGGAAGCGCCTCCGTCAAGCCGTACTCGAAAGAGAAGTAGGCAATCAGTTTTCCATCGGGGGGTGGGGTGCCCTTGCGCACGCGGGAGTCGTAGGTCTCGCACGCCATGCGGTAGAGCGCCAGGTAGCGTGGGTCGGAGCCGGCTCTTTCCAGGGTGGCTTGCGAAACCCGCCCCAACATCAGGACGGGGTTGTATCCGCATTCCCGCCAGAGGCTTGGGTCAAGCCGCCTAAACATAGCGCGCACAATGGGTTCCCAGCTCCACAGGACGTTGTACGCGAGTTCCGTCAGGCGCGTCAGAGAGGACGGTAAAGCTGGACGTACAAGGAATTCATGCAAGGGTCGTATGTGAAATGGCATCTTCGAGGCACGACACAGCTAACTACTAGAGTAGCAGTATGAAAATTGACTTGCACGCCCAGACCGTCCAACGCGTCAAACTAACAAGTGGTGTGATGCGCCTATCGGTCTTGCTGCTATTTCTGTCCGCCGGCACACTCCTGGCTGGCGAATTCGCGTTATTCCGCAGTGGCTCGCGAATGCACGTGGATCGCCACGAGTTGGAGGGCGGAAAGGTGCGGCTGTATCTCGATCAAGGGTCGATCGAGATGGAGGAAGCCGAACTGCTGGGTTTTGAGCCCGATGGCGCAGTACCGCCAGCGCCAGTAGGGGATGCGGCGGTCCCGCGGGCGCCCGCGCAGCCTTCGCCCACTGAATTGGCCGATGCCGCCGCGGACCGGTACGGCCTGCCGCGACTGCTGGTGCGCAGCGTGATGGCCAACGAGTCGGCGTTTCAGCCGGGCGCGCTCTCTCCCAAGGGTGCTATCGGGCTGATGCAGTTGATGCCCGAGACCGCGCGGGGATTGGGTGCCGATCCCCGCGATCCCGCGCAGAACGTGGATGCGGGAACGCGTTACCTGCGCGATCTCTTGCAAAAATATGGCGGCTTGCTATGGCACGCGCTGGCGGCCTATAACGCCGGGCCAGCCGCCGTGGACCGCTTCAACAACGTTCCGCCGTACCGCGAGACCGTCAACTACATCAAGCGAATCGACCGGGATCTGCGCAACCGGGCCATCGCCGGACAGACGCCCTCCGCCAGCCCTGCAACCCCGCCTAATCCCTGAAACGCGGGGCCCTAGTGCTGATTTCGCTCGATCGTACTGTCGATTTTGGCCGCAAGAATAAAGTCGCTTTCCGTCAGGCCATCGATTTTGTGGGTCCAGATCTGGATATCGACTTTCCCCCAGGAAAGGTATAGATCGGGGTGATGCCCCTCCGTCTCGGCTAGGGATCCCACGCGGTTCACGAAATCCAACGCCGTCTGAAAATCCGGGAAGTGGAAGCTCTTGGCCAGATGGTGCTCATTGACCACCTGCCACCCGCTCACCTGGGCCTTGAGTTTCTCCAGTTCTTCGCCCTTCAGCGCTGGCACACCTCCGCGGCACGGCACGCAGTGTTTCTCGACCAGGCTCATATTCTTCGAATGTATGCGAAACGGAACGCATTAGAGAAGGCCGAACCCCGGGAAGCTACGGCGCGATGTTCGATTACCCGCAAGTTTGCCTGAACTCCACTGAACTAGAATGGAAGCACGGTGTCTGGGAAAACCTTCTACATTGAAACCTTCGGCTGCCAGATGAACGCGCACGATTCCGAAAAGGTGATCGGCACGCTTCTCGCGCGGGGTTATTCGCAGGTCGCGCGGCCCGAGGATGCCGGGCTGGTGCTCTACAATACGTGCAGCATTCGGGACAAAGCCGAGCAGAAAGTCTTCAGCCGGCTGCAGCAGTTCAAACGCGAGGCGGGCAAGGGGAAGCTCTTCGCCGTGCTGGGATGCGTGGCCCAGCAGGAAGGCGAGAAGATCTTCGAGCGCGCCCCGCACGTGAGCCTGGTGGCCGGCTCGGCCAGTTACACGCGCCTCGGCGAGATGCTGGTGCAGCTCGAATCGGGAGACCGCCGGGTCACCGGCCTGAGCCTCGATACGGACGAAACCTTCGACACGCCGTTCACCCGCCGCGACAACCCCCACCGGGCCTACATCACCATCGTCGAGGGATGCGATAAGTCGTGCGCCTATTGCGTGGTGCCCTTCACGCGCGGGCCGGAGCGCAGCCGCACCAGCGAGAGCGTGATGGACGAAGCGCGCGGCCTGGCGGAGCGCGGCTACACCGAGATCCAGTTGCTGGGTCAGAACGTCAACAGCTATCGCGACCCCTCGCCCGCCGGCTGGGATTTCGCCGCCTTGCTGGCGCGCGTGGCCGGGATTCCCGGCATCCGCCGCGTGCGCTATACCACCTCCCATCCGCGCGATTTCGGAAAAAGCATCGTGGACGCCATGGATTCGACCCGGTCATCTGCGACCATGTGCACCTGCCGGTGCAGTCCGGGTCCAACAAGGTGCTGGCCGCCATGGAGCGGCTCTACACGCGCGAGGAATACGACCGGCGCATCGAGTGGATCAAGAACGCGCGCCGGCGCTACTCGATCACGACCGATATCATCGTCGGTTTCCCCGGCGAAACCGAGAGCGATTTCCAGCAAACTCTGGACCTGCTCGACCGGGTGGAATACGATTCGATCTTCAGCTTCAAGTACTCGCCGCGCCCTAATACATCCGCGCTGGCCATGCCGGATCGCATCCCGGAAGAAGAGAAGCAGCGGCGGCTGGCGATCGTCCAGGAAAAGCAGCGCGCCATCCAGATCCGGCGCAACGCCGAGTTGATCGGAACCGCGCGGGAGGTGCTGGTGGAAGGCCGCAACCAGGCGCTGGGGCAGTGGATCGGCCGCACCTCCGATAACCGCACGCTCAATTTCACGCACGCGGGGGAGAACGGCCACTCGCTCGTGGGCGATTACCTGACGGTGCGTGTGACGCGCTCGGGCCCCAACTCCTTGGTGGGCGAGAGCGTAACTGTGGTGTAATTAGGTTGGGGGAGGGCGCCATGGAAGTCGAGATGAAAATACGGGGTTTGATGATGGATCCCGTGACCAACATGCCCATCGTCATTCTGCGGGACGTCAACGGCAACACGGTGCTTCCCATCTGGGTGGGCGTTTACGAGGCCAACGCCATCGCGCTGGAGATCGAGAAGGTCTCCACGCCGCGGCCCATGACGCACGACCTCATCAAGACCCTCCTGCTAGGCCTGAACACAGGCTTGCGCAAGGTAGTGGTGAGCGAGCTCAAGGACGACACCTTCTACGCTGTGATCTGGCTGGACCGCGATGGCGAGCTGATCACCGTGGATTCCCGGCCGAGCGACGCGCTGGCCCTGGCGCTGCGCCTGGATTGCCCGATCTACGTGGAGGAAACCGTCCTGAAATCTTCCAAGCTGGCCTCCACGGTCTCCGATAAGGTCAACAACGAAGAGTTGCGCCGCTGGCTCGAGGGACTCAACGACGAGGATCTCGGCCGCTATAAGATGTAGCGGCACGCATTATTCCTGCCGGCCTGGCCCGGGCGGCCCATAGGTTGTGGACGGCGGCTCCTCGGCTTCGGCGTCGCTGGAAAGAACGATTTCATCCGTCCCGGGATTGCTGGGTTCGGGGGCGTGTTTCGGCCTTTTCTTCGAACCTCGGTCATCGCCGCCGGAGTAGGGATTGCACCCGTGAACCAGGTCCACGCGGAACTCATCCATAAACGGCCTCGCTGGCGGGTCGCGGGGCTGGCCAGCGGCCCGCTAGTGGAATTGCGACACAACGCGAGGACGAAGTCAACCGGCGGTGGCTGCGGCCGATCCTGGTATGATGGACTCTAAATGTCCCAGCGGGAATCCATGATTGCCCCGCCGGCCGGCGTCTCGCCGCTTATTCTCTCCAGGCTGGCCGGGCTGGAAACAGCTCTGGGATCGGCGATTCGCGGCAAACCCGACGTCATCCGGCTGTCCCTGGTGTGCCTGCTAGCGCGCGGGCACCTGCTGATCGAGGATGTCCCCGGCGTCGGCAAAACGACCCTGGCGCAGGCCCTCGCGCTGGCCGTTTCGTGCAGCTTTCACCGGCTGCAATTCACCAGCGACATGCTTCCCAGCGACGTTTTGGGCGTGACCGTCTATAACCTTCAATCGGAGCTTTTCGAGTTCAAGCCCGGCCCCATCTTCAGCAACTTCCTGCTGGCCGATGAGATTAACCGCACCACGCCTAAAACGCAGTCGGCCCTGCTCGAGGCCATGAACGAGAGCCAGGTCACCATCGATGGAACGTGCCATGTGCTGCCCCGGCCGTTCATGGTGATCGCCACGCAGAACCCGGTGGAGCATCACGGCACGTATCCGCTTCCGGAATCGCAGCTCGATCGCTTCCTGATGCGGCTGCGCATCGGGTACCCGGACCTGGCCAGCGAGCGCCAGATCGTGCGCAATTCGGAGCACGAATTGCCCCAGCCCGGCCCATCCAATCTGGCCGCCGAAGACGTGCTCCAGCTCCAGGAGGCGGTGCAGCGCGTTACCGTGGACGAGGCCCTGGTGGATTACATGCTCGCCATCGTGGAGAAGACGCGCACGCACGAATCGCTGGCCCTGGGCGTGAGTCCGCGCGGCTCGCAGGCTCTGTACCGCGCCGTCCAGGCCCTGGCCCTGCTGGAAGGCCGCGATTACGCCATCCCGGACGACGTGAAGCGCCTGGCCGTGCCGCTCTTCGCGCACCGCGTGGTCATCAATACGCGCACCACGCTGGTGCCGCGCCGCGCCGACGTGGGCGAGCGCATCATCGAAGACATCCTGAGCCAGGTGGAAGTTCCCCTGTAGATCCTCCGCATATGAAGACAGCTATCATCGGCCTGCCCATGACGGGCAAGACCTCTCTGTTCACCATTCTCACCGGCGCCCACCAGGAGGCCCGCATCGGATCGACGGCCGCGCGCACCGGCGTGGCCAAAGTGCCGGATGCCCGCCTGGGCGAACTGGCGCGCCTCTTCGAGCCGAATAAAGTGACCCACGCCACCGTGGAATACGTGGATATGCCCTCGATCTCCAAGGAGAACCTGCGCGACCCCAGCTATGTGGCCAGCCTGCGGGTGGTGGACGCCTTCGCGCACGTGCTGCGGCTGTTCGAGGACGAGACCATCCCGCACGAAAAAGGCTCCGTGGACCCGCTGCGCGACCTGGAGGACGTGGAGACCGAGCTGATTCTGAGCGATCTCGTGGTGATCGAAAAGCGCCTGGAGCGCCTGGACAAGGATCGCAAGAAGATCAAGAACCCGGAACTCGACCGCGAATTCGAATTGCTGACGGCCTGCAAGACCGCGCTCGAAGAGAACCGTCCGCTGCGGCAGCTCGAATTCGGCCCCGAGGACGAGAAGCGCATTCGCGGCTTCCAGTTTCTTTCCCAGAAGCCGGTGCTGTATGTTCTCAACCTGGGCGAAGAGGAAGCGGGCCAGCTGCACGAGCGCGAAAAGGCTTTTCTGGAAGGGCCGCTGGCCGGGCGCCGCCACACTTTGGCCGCCGCGGTTTGCGGCAAAATCGAAGCCGAGCTGGCCGAACTGCCCGCCGCGGAGCAGGCCGATTACCTGGCCAGCTACGGCCTGAAGGAATCCGGCCTGGAGCGGCTCATCTCGGCCACGTACGCGCTGCTGGGGCTGATGAGCTTCCTGACGGCCGGCGAGGACGAGGTGCGCGCCTGGACCATCCCCATGAACACCCCCGCGGTGAAGGCCGCTGGCGCCATCCACTCCGATTTCGAGAAGAAGTTCATCCGCGCCGAGGTGGTGAACTGGAAAGCGCTGATGGATCTGGGCGGCTATGCCGGGGTGCGCGAAAAGGGCCTGCTGCGTCTCGAAGGCAAGGAATACATTGTCAAGGATGGCGACGTGCTGGTGATCCGGCACGGGTGAGAGCCGGCGATGGGACGGCCCGGCGGCTTAGCTTGGCATTTGAGACTGACTTTCGAGACGCTGCAGGCCTTGATTCTGGGGCCTCTGGCCTTCGTCTCAAAACCTACCCTTTGTGATACAGGGGAACAACTAAACCCGTTTTCGGGCACAAGTCTTTCATGCGGCAGGGGTTACACAGCGGGTTCTTCGGTATACACCATCGGCTTCCGATCTCCCAACACGGCAGGTCAATGATGCCTGGGTAATCCGGATTAAGGGCTCTGGCCTTATACATCACCTGTTGGACCGTGGGTTCAGGTGGGCAGAGACCGAGGCGAGCAAACACTTGGCAGACATGCGTGTCCGCCGAGATGTCAATTGAGGAGCGATCAGCGAATTCTATTTCGAAGTCCCGTGCAAGAATGTTGACCGCCATTGTCGCGATTTTCGGACCAACTCCATCGAATTCAAGAAAACGATAGACTACCTCGGCGCTGGGTCGCCTTCCCGTCCAGATTCGGGCGGCATTTCCTTCATACACGTTGGCAATCCGTTTAACTGCGCGATAGAACCTGTCGCTCATTTTATTAAAGAACGGGATAAGAGGCGGCGGCCCCGACATCAGTTCCTTTACTTTTTCCGGGGACAGTCGGGAGAGGACTTCGATTGAGAATTCGCCATTGAGTTTTTGTGAAAGCTTGTAGGGGACCAGCCAAGCTCTTTCATAATCGACTAGTGTCGTGAGTCAGAAATACATTGATTAAGGATGGCACCAGGCGCATACTTGGGTATGGCCATCGGTCGACCCACCAAACCCCTGAACGTCACCCCGGAGGAGAGACAGAAACTCATGATGCTGGCACGGCGGCCGAAGTCGTCGCAGGCCATGGCCATGCGTGCTCGGATCGTGCTCGGGTGTGATGAGGGATTGAGCAACGGAGCGGTGGCCAGCAAGCTTCACATCACCGGCGCGACCGTCTGCAAATGGCGAGAGCGCTTTCGATTGCATCGGCTGGAGGGGCTTCTGGACGAGCCGCGACCCGGCGCTCCGCGGTCGATTACAGACGCGCAGGTGGAAGAGGTCATTACCAAGACGCTGGAATCGATGCCGGCGAACAGCACGCACTGGAGCACGTCGGCTGATGGCCCAACAAACAGGTCTGTCGCAGACTGCCATCGTGCGGATCTGGCGTGCTTTCGGATTGCAGCCGCATCGGGTGGAGAATTTCAAGTTCTCCAAAGACCCGCAATTTGTAGAAAAGGTGCGGGACATCGTGGGCCTGTACATGAATCCGCCGGATCACGCGATCGTCCTGTGCGTGGACGAGAAGAGCCAAGTGCAGGCGCTGAACCGGACCCAACCCATCCTGCCACTGGCGCCCGGAGTGCCGGCCCGCCAATCGCATGATTACGAACGGCATGGAGTTACGTCGCTGTTTGCGGCTCTGGATGTGGCCAGCGGAGTCACCATCAGCAACTGCTACCGGCGGCACCGCCATCAGGAGTTCCTGCGGTTCCTCAACGACATCGATGCCAATCTCCCGGCTGGCTTCGACGTTCATCTGGTCATGGACAATTACGGTACGCACAAGGTGAGCAAGGTGCAAGCCTGGTTGGCGCGGCACCCGCGATACCACGTTCACTTCACGCCGACCAGCGGAAGTTGGCTGAACCTGGTGGAACGATTGTTCGCAGAAGTGACCGAACGCTGTGTCCGGCGTGGCAGCCACACGGCGGTTCGGGCCCTTGAAAACGCCATGCTCGATTATCTGGACCAGCGGAATCGCGATCCCAAGCCGTTCGTCTGGACTGCGGATGCAGACCTCGTACTCGGCAAGGTCGAACGGCTTTGTAAACGAATCTCTGACTCAGGACACTAGG
>CAVQNQ010000005.1:0-185311 GCA_963714205.1 Terriglobia bacterium | reverse complement strand
GCCGC
Organism: Terriglobia bacterium; assembly: GCA_963714205.1. GTDB lineage: Bacteria > Acidobacteriota > Terriglobia > Bryobacterales > Bryobacteraceae > CAVQNQ01. The sequence continues at coordinate 185,306 of CAVQNQ010000005.1, read as the reverse complement.
CGAAAGCCGTGGGGAGTGGAAACCTCTTCGAAACCGATGGCGGCCAGCCGACTACGGCGACTGGCGGAACGACCGGCACCGACTCTGGCAAGCCTGGCGAAGGTGAGAAGATCGTGCCACCTCCCACCACAGACGAGATTGCCTCGCTCCGATGGTCGGGTGAAGTCCCGGCCCAGAAATGGATGAACTTCTACACCAAGGTGTTGTCGCGGTTCGCCACCACCAAGAGCCTGCGGCTGACGGTAGCCGTCGAAGTTGCGCCCGAAGGTGGCGTATCTAAACAATCCGTCGAAGAGACGAAGACCGCACTACGGGAACTGGGATTGAAGGATACCATCCACTAGCCGCCAGGCGGCATCGGCGGGACTGGGGATGTGCGCTCCGGCAGCGCATCGGGTTACCCTTTTTCCGCGCCGAAGGCGGCACATACTGAATCTTTTTGCATTGAATGTGCATTTGGCTTAGCGTATAATCGATTCTAGGCCGGTGCGCTGAATTCGTTGATGGGGCGCTGGTGAGGAGTTGAACTTGCAACCTTTAGAATCACTGCAACGCCTGATACTGAACTCGGTGCCTGAGTCCTTCTTCGCGCGATTGAGCGCGCGGCAGGCAGTTTTATACGAAGAGGCTAGAGCGATGGCCTTCAGCGCCCCTTGGGGAAACCCAGAGGCTGAAAGCGTCTTTCCCATTAACCGGCGCGCACTGATGGAAAACGAAGTTCGAAGAAGCGCCCGAGAGAACGAACTTTCCTGCGATGACTCGCGGCACCTTGGCGACAACTGCGGGTATGTTCTTGTGCAGGCCGGCAAATTGCGAATCACGACGCATCACGTAGATAAGCCCACTCGATTCGTTCCTCCTTGCCGTTCACGCCAGCAGAACGCAGCGGTGAACGACTGGCTCGACACCCCGTATTTTGAGGAATTACTACAAGAACTTCCTCCCAGGCTTGGCGACGCAGACTCCGCGAATGTCTATCTCTTGCATGGGCTGATCGTAGAAAAGCGGGCTGGAAACAGCTACCCTTCGCTTTTCATGAGGATGGCCTTTCCCGATGCAGAACTTGCACGATATGTATGCAACTATGATGTCCTCGATCTGTTGCAACTCTATGGCGCAGACGGTGAATCCGTGGCCGGGAGTCGGAACGGTGGCGGCGGATCGCTTCCGGATAACGCTCGCCCGGTTCTCAACATCAAGCCGGAGAAGGAAGCGGTAACGGGAGAGCCTAAGAAGCGTGGTGGATAGGAAATGATCGGAAGCCCTGGATTCATAGGAGAACGCCTCGAACAGGCTCGCAAGGTCCGCGGCTTGACCGCGGTAGCGCTTGCCGAGATGCTCGAGGTGAAGAGCGCGGCCAATATTACGCAGTACGAACATGGCAAGCAGTCGCCGAGCCCAGAGGTTCTAGAGAGAATGGTTGCGCGGCTGAACAGGCCGCGCGATTTCTTCTTCAAGGCGGTCTCGCAGTTTGATCATGAGGGAATCTGTTACAGATCCATGAGTTCCGCTACAAAGACAGCTCGAATGAGGGCCGAAGTAAGACTGCTATGGCTCAAGGAACTGGTCAGCTATCTGCGGAAATACATGGATCTCCCAAAGCTGAATATTCCGGCATTTTCACTTCCGGGCGAGGTTGATCAAATCAGCCTGTCCGATGCGGAGGATGTTGCGAACGAGTGTAGACGTTTCTATGGATTGGGTGATGGGCCGCTACCGGATGTTGTTCTCCTCCTCGAAAACAATGGTGTGATCGTCACGCGAGGGGAGATGGGCGCAGAGACGCTGGATGCGCTTTCCCAGTCGCCCCGAGACGATGCTCAGCCATACGTCTTCTTAGGTACGGACAAGAGCAGCGCTGTGCGCTCTCGGTTCGACGCCGCACATGAACTTGGCCATCTCCTACTGCATAGTCACATTGATCGGGATGCGGCCACCAGGAACACTCGCGATTACTCTTTGATGGAGCAACAGTGCCATCGTTTCGCATCGGCGCTCTTGCTGCCGGAATCCGGTTTTGGTCGCGAGCTATGGGCGCCTACGCTGAACAGCTTTCTGACACTGAAGCCCAGATGGAAAACATCCATTGCGGCCATGATGAAGCGGAGTGAGGAGCTTGGGATTTTAGAAGAGCGGAACGTCAGGCGTTCCTGGATTAATCTCTCTAGACGTGGCTGGAGAAAGGAGGAGCCGCTTGATGGCACTCTCAAGCATGAGCAGCCGAGACTGTTGCGGCGGAGCGTCGAATTGCTCGTGGACTCTGGCATCAAGACCAAAGATCAGATCCTAGCTGATCTGAGCTTTAACGCCTCCGATATCGAAAGCCTGGCCTGTCTGCCTGACGGGTTCTTCAAGTCAACACCGGCTGAAGCTGTGCCGGTATTGAAGGAGCAACCTACTGGATCAACCGTGATCCCGTTCAGGACCCGCACACGGGGCTGACTTTCCGCGGCCCTTCCTCTCTGCTCGTCCGGGTTTGCTGTGCTCGATTTTGTCAGCGAACAAACGCGCACTCCGGCCGGAGGAGAATCGGTGCGCCGGAAACCAACGGGGAACTTCAATCGGCATTCGCCGGAGTGCCCGGTTGAGCCTGACGCATCGCGGCCGGGCCGCAATCTGGTTCGTTGCGCCATCGTTCGCGCACACTGCCCACGGTTGCGCCCCGGCGTGACGAGACGGTTAGTCCTACCAGGTCGGGGCCCCGGCGCAACGGGCGCGCCCGGCTTGGGCGTGGCGCGGCAACTGCCGCCAGCCGGTTCAGTCCAACTCCAGTCTGGCTGGGCTTGTAGGATCACGGTGCGACACAGGAGTTTGCCACGCCCGCGCGCCGTTCCTGGGCCAGTTCCTCACTGACCATTGGCCCCCACTGGGGGGAAACTGGGGGGACTCCGGCGTCCACGTTTGGGTAAATTCGGGTAAGGATGGGTAATAATTTAAAACAGCCGCGGCTCGGGCGCACCGCGGCAACTGGCGTGTTCAGTAGGGGATACGTTGAAACTAAAGGACTTAAATTGGCTCCTCAGGTAGGACTCGAACCTACAACCCTTCGGTTAACAGCCGAATGCTCTACCATTGAGCTACTGAGGAGCAATGCTCTGTGTTTATTTAAACAGACACCGACGGAGGTGTCAAACTCGCGGGGAATCCCAACAAGCTCGCCGACTGAGCCACCCTCGGATTCGCCCCCGCGAGAGGCGGCTGGGTTTTCATTCCGAAACGGGAGAGTGAAAATGTTTGACACTTGCCAAAAGCGCGATTGCCGAATGTGACCGGGAACAAAAACCTATCTGAGAGGTTTCTGTTCCCTCCCCACCCCAACCACCCAATTCTGGTCCACCAGCAGGATTACCGCAGGAGAGGAGACGGGCCCCGAGTGCGCCGGCGCCCTGTGTTTTCGTATGATGAATGCGTCCGTCGGTTTCTCTCATGAACCCTGTGATCGCTAGCCGCGCCGAGGAGTTCCGCGACCGGTTATCGCGTCGTGTCTTGGTGGCGGACGGCGCGATGGGAACCATGCTGTACTCGCGCGGCGTGTTTATCAACCGCTCGTTCGACGAACTCAACGTCGTGCAGCCGGACCTCGTGCGCCAGATCCACCAGGAGTACGTCAAGGCCGGCGCCGAGATTCTGGAGACCAATACCTTCGGCGGCAACCGGCCGCGCTTGGCGGCCTTCGGAATCGCCGAGAAGGTGAAGGATATCAATCGCGCGGCAGTGCGGCTGGCCCGCGAGGCCGCCGGCGGAGGGCCGTTCGTGGCCGGCGCTGTCGGGCCGCTGGGCGTGCGGATCGAGCCGCTCGGCCCCACCTCCTTCGCCGAAGCCCGCGCGGCGTTTCGGGAGCAGATCGAGAGCCTGGTGGAAGCCGGCGTCGACCTGCTGATCCTGGAAACCTTCGGCAACCTCGACGAGCTGCGGGAGGCCGTACTGGCGGCGCGCGACGCGGCGGGCTTCGGGCTGGCCGTGGTGGCCCAGGTCACCATCGACGATTACGGCAACCTGCCGGGAGGCGCCGGCACCGAAACCTTCACGCGCGCGCTCGACGCCATGCCGGTGGACGTGATCGGCCTGAACTGCTCGGTGGGTCCCAAAGCCATGCTCGAAACCATCGAGCAGATGATGGCGTTCTCGTCCAAGCCGATGAGTGCCATGCCCAATGCCGGCGTGCCCATGCGGGTCGAGGGCCGCAACATCTATCTCGGTTCGCCGGAGTATATCGCGCAATACGCGCGGCGCCTGCTGTGGGCGGGAGTCAAGATCGTGGGCGGCTGCTGCGGCACCACCCCCGAGCACATCAAGCTCATCCGCTCGGAGACGCGCTCGCTGCAACCCGGGCGGAAGAGCCTGAGCGTTACGGTGGAGGAGCCGCGCCTCAAGGAGCAGGCCCTCGCTCCGGTGCCGCTTGCGCGGAAATCCAAGCTGGGCGGCAAACTCGCCGAAGGCAAGTTCGTCGCGTTCGTCGAGATTCTGCCGCCGCGCGGCGTGGATGCCTCGCGTGAGATCGCTGGCGCCAGGCTGTGCGCCGCGCACGGCATCGATGCCATCAACGTGCCCGATGGTCCGCGTGCCAGCGCGCGCATGAGCGCGCTCATCGCCTGCCAGCTCTTTCAGCAGCAGGCCGGCATCGAGGCGGTGAATCACTTCTGCTGCCGGGATCGCAATATTCTGGGAATTCAATCGGAGCTGTTGGGCGCGCACATGGCGGGGGTGCGCAACCTGATCTGCATAACCGGCGACCCGCCGCGCATGGGCATCTACCCGGAAGCCACCGCCGTGTTCGACGTGGACGCTATCGGGCTGGTCAACATCGTCAGCAATCTGAATCACGGGTTGGATATTGGCGGCAATCCCATGGGCTCGCAAACGGCCATGGCGATCGGCGTGGGCGCCAACCCGGGCGCGCTCAATCTGGATGAGGAGGTCCGCCGCTTCGAGTGGAAGGTCGCGGCCGGCGCCGAGTACGTGGTCACGCAGCCCGTCTTCGACCTGAGCCTGCTCGAGACCTTCCTGCGCCGCATCGCGCACGTCAAGATCCCAGTGATCTGCGGCATTTGGCCGCTCACCAGCTTGCGCAACGCCGAATTCATGGTGAACGAACTTCGCGTCCCGGTTCCCGACGAGTTCATGGAACGGATGCGCCGCGCGGATAGCGCCGAAGAGGCCCGCGCGGAAGGCATCGCGATCGGGCGCGAAATGGCGGGGCGTGTACGGGGCATGGTGGAAGGCGTACAATTAAGTGCGCCGTTTGGGCGCTACCAAATGGCACTAGACGTGGCCGAAGCCCTGGGCCCCCGCTAAGGCCGCCAACCATAATGGCTACCGATCTGCTCGAGATTGATCCCGAGGCGCCGCAGCCGGAGATGCTGGAGCGCGCCGCCGCCACTGTGCGCGCCGGCAAGGTAGTGGCTATCCCGACCGACGCTCTTTATACGCTGGTCGCCGATCCGTTCAACCTGCGCGCGGTCACCCAGGTATTTCAGGCGAAGGGTCGCGAGCCGCACCGCTCGCTCCCCATCCTGGTCGGCGATCTGCTGATGGCCGAAGAACTGGCCGCCGAGCTGAACAACCGCTTTTTCCTCCTGGCTCGCCGCTTCTGGCCGGGCCCGCTCACGGTCATCGTTCCGGCCTCCGCCAAGGTCCCTCTCAAGGTCACCGGCAACACGGGCCGGCTGGCGCTGCGCCAGTCGCCCTCGAAGATCGCCAGCCAGCTCGTCGCGCTGCTGAACCAGCCACTCATCTCCACCAGCGCCAACATTTCGGGCCATCCCACCTGCCGCAGCGGCATCGAGGTTTTCGGCATGATGGATGGCCGCGTGGACCTGGTGATCGACGGCGGTTCCTGCGCCGGCGCGGGTGCCACTACCGTGGACATCACCGAGCCTTATTGGCGGTTGATCAAGAGCGGCGCGATCGATGAGAAGGAGATCGCCGATTGCCTGAAGCCGGCTTAGGTTTCCGGCTCAAAGACTCCAGCATTGAGACGCGTACACCGGCTCGGCTTCGGAGACCGGCAACTGGGCCCAGGGGCCGGGTCTGGGTTCCGCCGACTCGCTGCGGCCCCGCGGCGAGACTCCCCGCCAGCCTTCCGTCAGGGTCGAAAGCAATCCCTGCGCCTCCGCCAGCAGACCGTCGCTAGCCTTGAGGTTAGCTTCCAGGAGGCGGCGCAACAGGTAATCGTAGAGCTCCGCCAGACGGAGGCTGAGCTGGCCCCCGAGTTGAATGTCCAGCGCGCTGCTCAATTCGAGCACGATATCGCAGGCCTTGGAAATCGCGCGCGAGCGCGCCGCGATCTCTCCGGCCGCCAGATAGCGCCGGGCTTCCTCAACGGCGTCGATGGCCCCCTGGTACAGCATGCACACCAGTTCGACCGGATCGGCCGAGAGAATCTTCTCTTCCAGGTATGTGTCATGCGCGGCGTTCCACATTCGTTCCTCCCACACCCTCATCGGCAGTGCAGCGGGCGTTCTTAGGGCCTTTCGCGCGGGCTTGCGCTTTCGCGGCCGGCGGCCACGCTCAGCCCCGCGTGGTTTTCAGGTCCGCGCTCAGGCGCAATACATATTCAGCCGGAACTTGCGAAACCACTTCCTTGGTTTTGCGGTTTACCACTCGAATCACCATCCGCCGGGTTTCCGGATCCCGCTGAAACGTAAGTTCGTTGTCCTCGCCTAACAGTTCCGTGCTGTTCACTGCCTTGACGGCCTGAACCACGTCCCGGTTCTCCGCTGATTTCTCCACTGGGATTGCATCAGCCGGGGCCGGAACCACCGGCAGGTTCCGATTCACTGCGGTGATGTCCATAACGGCTCCTCGGGAAACGGCCCGCCGCTTGGCTGTGAGCGTCCAAAACGGGAAGGCCTCTCCACTCTTATCTCATCGGCTTGAAGGCGCCGAACTTCAGACACGCCGCCGGGCTGCAAGATTTCGTCATGCCTGCCGAAAAGAACGTCAAAGGCACAATTCAAAATGGATCGGCTTGTTACCGTAATCGGTATCGATCCCGAGGAGCTCCGCTCAATCCGCACCTTGGTGTCCTTGCTGCGCCACCCGGACCCCAATATCCCCAAGATCACCAGGCAGGCTCTCGGCTACCTGGTCGACATGGCCGCTAGACAAGCCGACCCTGAGCCTGATCGGATTCCCCCCTTGCAATCCCCAGGGCGAATCCCTCGGTGAAATTCAACACCCTTGAGTCTTAATCGTGGTAATCTAGAGCACATGTTGGCGCGGTTGGCCAGCCTGCGTTCTGGCATATTGCTCTCAGTTTTGGCTTGTTCCGGTTGTTGGGCGGGAATCCTTCGTGCCGAGCAGGTTCCCATATCTCCGCGCGAGCGCACCGTCGCGGCGGAAAGCTTCGCAACCGAAAGACTCTGGGCCTGGCAAAAGCGGCTCAGTCTCCAGGATTGGAAGATCGCCCTGGTAGTGGCCCGCGCGAGCGAATTGCGCCCCAAAACGCTGGGTAACATCCACTGGGACCTCGAAAAGAAGACCGCCATCCTCCACGTTCTCGATCCCATTGACTACACCTTGCCTTGGCGCGAGATGCTCGACGACATCGAGTTCACGGTGGTGCATGAGCTCATCCACCTGGAATTCGCCCCGGTGGTTTCCGATTTCCAGCGCAGCGAGGCGAACCGCCGCGAGGAGGAGCACGCGGTCAACCAAATGGCTACGGCGCTTCTCAAGCTGGATCGCGGAAGATAACCTCACCGCGCGATTCGAATCGGATTATCCTGATTCATGAGCGGCCGCTCGCGCCGCCCGGAGGCGTTCATGCAGTCGCTTTCCAAGATCCTGCTGCCGACCGACTTTTCCGAACGCTCGGCGGGGGCCGCGCGTTACGCCCGCATGCTGGCCGGCCGCTTCGGCGGCGAGATACTCCTCCTGCACGTGCTCACACCGCCTCAGTACGAATTCGGCGCGCTGGATATCGGCGGGTCGATGCTCAACGAGTTGTACCGCAATCAGGCCGCCATCGCGCGGCGGGAGATCGAGTCCTTTCTGACGGACGAGTTGGCCGGGCTGAACGTCCGCCGCCTGGTGCTGGAAGGCGACCCGGCGCGCCAGATCGTGGAGTTCGCGCACCGCGAACGGGCCGATATCATCGTCATGCCGACCCATGGGTATGGCCCCTTCCGCCGCTTCATCCTGGGTTCGAATACCGCCAAGGTGCTGCACGACGCCGATTGCCCGGTGTGGACCGGCGTGCATCTCGAAGAGTCTCTCAAAGGCGACGAAGCGCCTCTGGCCAGCGTGCTGTGCGCCGTGGACCTGGGCGCGCAAAGTTCCAAGACGCTCTTCTGGGCGGCCCTGCTGGCGCGCGGCTTCGGCGCGCGGCTCACGCTCGTGCACGCGACCGCCGCCGACCCCGATCCCGGCGACAACTCGGAAGTGAACTGGCGTGTGGACGTAGGCGCCGCCGCCGAACAGGAACTGATGCGTCTCCAACGCTTCGTGGGCGTGGAGGCCGATCTCATTATCGAGCCGGGCGACCCGGCCGCCGTGATCTGCTCGGCGGCCAGGCGCGTCGAGGCTGGCGTCGTGGTAATCGGCCGCGGATCGGCGGCGGGCGTCTTCGGCCGCCTGCGCACGAACGCCTACGCCATCATCAGGCAGTCGCCCTGCCCAGCCGTCAGCGTCTAGTCCTGGCCGCGCAGGGTTGAGAGAAGTGTTTCCAGGTGCGATCCCGGCCCCCGTTGCAGCCACTGGGAACCCGGTAGACTGGGATTATGCATCGCTGGGTGACGGGAATCGCGGTCCTGGCCGGTTGGCCGCTTTGGGGCGCCACGGCGACCGATCTGGCGCGCGCCCTGCGGGAGAACAGCTTCGATCGACAGGAGTGCTACCGCGTCCGCGACCTGACGCTGATCCGCGAAGACATCCGCATTTATCTCAACGACGGCCACTTGATTTTCTCCAAACCTGTGGCCGGGCGCCGCATCGCGGCCGTCTTCACCACCGACGTCGATAGTGGCGATGGCGAGGCGATCCTGCTGCCGCCGGACCGGGCTGAGCGCCGCTCGCTGGCCAAATTCACTGGATCTCCGAACCTGGACGAGCACTTCCGCGCGGCGGTGTTCCTCTTTACAGGCAGCGAGTACGATGCCCTGGTCTCGCAGTTTCCCGGCAACCCGGCCAATCGCAAGGCTCCCGAGATCGGCGCGGCGCTGGACGAGGAGTGGACCCCGGTACTGCACACCCTCGCGGAAAGCTACCAGACGCGCCTGGTGCTGGACCTCCTGGACGGCCCGGCGCGACAGTCCGGCCTCTTCGTGGCCATGTTGACCAGCCCCAAGTTCGGCAATTTCGACCTGCTGTACGACCCGGACTCTTCCGACCAGATTACCGCCGGACAAGTTGCCAGCCGCAATAATACGCTGACCTTCGATTATTGGGCCAACTTCCCATGCCGGTCTGCGCGCGGCCGCAAGGTCTCTCCGTGGGCCGATTTCCAGTTGAGCGATTACCGCATCGAAGCCACCGTGAATCCCGATCTCTCGCTGGATGCGGTCACGCGCGTGAAGGCGGCTCCCACGGTGGAGGGCGAGCCGGCGGTGTGGTTCGATCTGGCCGACGCCATGACCATAAGCGGGGCCACCGTGGATGGACGCCCCGCCGAGGTGTTGCAGCGCGCGAGCGCGGGCGGCGACCCGATGCGCGACGGCAACGCTTTCTTCGTGGTGGTGCCGCCCGAGCCCCTGCACACCGGGCGCACGTACGAATTCGAAGTCCATTACTCCGGCAAGATCATCCGGGACGCGGGCGACCGCGTCTATTACGTCGGCGCGCGCGGCAACTGGTATCCCTCCCATGGTTTGCAGTGGGCCAATTACGACCTGCGCTTCCGCGTGCCGGCCGATCTCGACGTGGTGACGCCCGGCGATGTGGTGGAAGATCGCACGGAGGGCGAGTGGCACAGCGTGCGCCGGCGAACTTCGGCCCCCATACGGCTGGCGGGCTTCAACCTGGGCAACTACGGGCATGTCACGGTGGCGAAGGCAGGCTGCGTGGTGGATGTGTACGCCAATCGCGCGCTGGAAACAGCCCTCCAGCCCAAGCCGTTGATGATCGTGCCGTCCACGGTCGCAGGGCGGGGCATGCGCAGGGATCGCAACGGCCTCCAGCCGCTGCAGCAGGTCCAGCCTCCCGCGCCCGACCCGCTCGACGGGCTCCAGACGGTGGCCGACGAAGTGGCCGGTTCGCTGGAATTTATGGTCTCGAAGTTTGGTCCTCCCGCCCTGCCGCACCTGACGGTTTCACCGATTCCCGGGACTTTCGCCCAGGGCTTCTCCGGCCTGATCTATCTCTCCACGCTGGCATACCTCAAGAACGTGCCCGGATCGGTCGGCAGCGCCACGGAAGGTCTCTTTTTCGGGGACATCCTGCAGGCTCACGAGATGGCCCACCAATGGTGGGGCAACCGCGTGACGGCGTCTTCGTATCGCGACTACTGGCTGATGGAGGCCCTCGCGAATTATTCCGCCCTGCTGTACCTGGAGAAGACCAAGGGCACGCACTCCCTGGAACTGATGCTGGACAGCTATCGCCAGACCCTGCTGCACAAGGCGGAGACGGCTCCCAACGTGGATGCCGTCGGCCCCATTGCCCTGGGACCACGCCTGGAAAGCTCGCAGGAGCCCACCGCTTGGCGCGACATCACCTATGGCAAAGGTTCCTGGATATTCCAGATGCTGCGCCGCCGCATGGGCGACGAGCGCTTCTTCGCCATGCTGGCCGAGCTATTGAAGCGCTTCGACCATCAGGAACTGACCACCGAACAGTTCCGCGAGACGGCCGCCGAATTCCTGCCTCCCAAGAGCGGCGACCCGCGCCTCGAGAGCTTCTTCGATCAGTGGGTGTATGGAACCGGCATCCCCACCCTGAAGCTCACCTACGTGCTCAAAGGCAAAGCGCCGGTCTTGCGGCTGGTGGGGACGCTGACGCAGTCGGATGTGGAGGATGAAGAGTTCAGCGCGCTGGTTCCGGTGGAGATCCAGATGGCCCGCGGCCGCACGATCACCCAGTGGGTTCCCAGCGGGAGCAGCCCGGCGACGTTCACCGTCGCGCTGACGCAGCCGCCGCTCAAGGTCACGCTCGATCCACACTACGCCGTGCTGCGGCGGTAGATCACGGCGGCGCCCTATCTGTCCGTATACTCCACTACCTTCCCATCCACCTCTTCCACTGTAATGACGAAGCGCTTGCGCGAATTGAGTTTGGCCTCGGGCACCTCGAAGCGCGCCGCCACCATGCGGTCTTCGGTGGTGTGCGGCGGAATCTTATCGCGCAGGATCAGGGTGTCGTTGTATTTCTGCCCCAGCACCGGGAGCGCCGCGAAAAGCTGCTTGGCGTCCGCCTCCGAGACCACCATCCCATCGGCGGAATTGCCGGCCGCGTCTTCCATGGCGACCGTAACCGTGCGCACCACAAAAGCATAATCGGCGGGATTGGTGATGCGGAAATCGAAGACCACGATGGAGCTGTTCTCATCGAGCGGCGCCGTGCGGATCTTGAGGATCTTGCCGGGCAGATCGATATGCGCCCCGCGCTGCATGTACAGAACGCCGGCCACCACCAGGGCGATGCAGCCGATGGCCACGGCGAAGGCGATCAGGAATGTTCTATTCAAGTTCATGAGATTTCGTTCACGATGCGCAGGATCTCCCGCATGGAAGCGTTGGCGGCGGCGATCAGCGTGCCGTCGAAGATATGGGTTTCGAGACCGATCTTTCCCTTGTAGCCGTCGCGGTCGAGAGCCTGCATAATGGCCTTCCAGTCCTCCTTCTCGGGGCTGGAGGGCATGACACCCTTGGCCTTCACCTGCACGTTGAGAATCCGCTTCTTGGGCAAGAGCGCGTAGCCATCGGGATAGGATGTTTCGCGGCCATAGGCGTTGTGCGGGTCCCAGTTGAGGCCCACCCATTTGGAGGGTATGAGCTTCAGAACCTCGGCCAGCTCGGCGGAAGTGGCCACGTTCTGGGAAGCCTCGTTTTCGATCAGCAGGAAGATCTTTTCGCGTTCCGCCTCGAGCGCCATCTGGCCGAGCGTTTCCGCTACCACTGGGTACGTCGAGATCGGGGCGGCCACGCGTGAGCCCGTAAAGACGCGCACCTTGTCCGCGCCCATGAACTGCGCGCAGCGGATGGCCTTGTGAAGATCGTCCAAACGCCGGTCCCAGCGCTGCTTTTCGGCCGCCAGGCGTTTGGCGCGCGCGTCCGCCTCTTCCGGCTGCCCGCGGATCGGCTCCATGCCCGGCCAGGCGAACTTGAGCAGGCTGGTGTTGACGAAGGAGACCTTCAATCCCTCATCGGCGAAACGCAAAGCGTCCGCCTTGATTTCCGCGTCGGAGAGCTCGAAATACTCCTTGCGGCTGCCGGGCGGGTTGCGGATCTCGACGAAGTGCAGCCCATACTCGTGCGCAAAAGCGATGGCTTGATCTTTGGTCAGGCCGATTTCGTCGGTGATGGCGCTGATGCTCGACCTGTCGATATGGCTGCGCGCTCGCAAGGTGGCGGCGCAAGCCGCCGCTGCCAGCCATTCCCTCCTGGTCATACAAAATGATTGTAATAGATGGTATGGAGTGGACGAGCGCCAGCGGCCGGAAGCTGGTTTTGCAAGAAGGCGACATCACGCGCGTGGCCGCCGATGCCATGGTGAACGCCGCCAACTCGGCGCTGGCCGGAGGCGGAGGCGTGGATGGCGCGATTCATCGCGCCGGAGGTCCGGAAATCATGCGCGAGCTGGATGCCATCCGCGCGCGCATAGGCCGCTGCCCCACCGGCGGCGCGGTGGCTACCGGCGCCGGCCGGCTGCCTGCCAAGTATGTGTTCCACGCCGTGGGGCCGGTGTATCGCGATGGCCGCCACGGCGAACCGGAGCTGCTGGCCGGGTGCTACCGCAAATGCCTCGAGCTGGGCGAAGAACGCGGCGTGCGGACCATCAGCTTCCCCGCCATCAGCACGGGAGTATACGGCTACCCGCTGGAGGAGGCCGCGGCGATCGCCATTCGCGAAGTGCGCGCGCACCTGGAGAAGGCGGATGCGAGTATCGAGCGGGCCATCTTCGTGCTGTTCGGCCGGCAGGCTTACGAAGTTTACGAGAAGCTTGTGGCCGGGCTGAAGTAACCCTTCACCAGGCCAGCGCGGCGGCCGTGTTCCGCGGATCGGCGCCCGCGCTCACCGTGCCATTGTCGCCTTCTACCATGATGCCCGCGCTGTTGTTCAGCGACCAGGGGCCATGCACTTCCACTTTATGCCCCCGGCGCTCCAACTCCACGCGCACCTCTTCGGGAATGCGTCCCTCGATCCCCAGATCGCCCGGATACATGGTGTGCGGGAACGGTGAGGCCGGGAAACTGCGCGTGGACCAGCGGGGCGCCTCGATGGCCTGCTGGATATTCATCCCGAATTCCACCACGTTCAGAAGAGTTTGCATGGTGCGCATGCATTGATCGTCCGCGCCCGGGCTGCCGGTCACAAGGAACGGCTGGCCGTCTTTCATCACCAGGGTGCCTTGCAGGGTGCTGCGCGGGCGCTTGCCGGGTTCGAGTGCGTTAGCATGGCCGGCAACCAACGAAAAATAATCGCCGCGGCAGTTGATGATGAAGCCGAGACTGCCCACCACCACCTTGGTGCCGAAGGCGCTGTGCAGGCTGGGGGTGAACGAGATCATATTGCGCGCGCGATCCACCACTGCGATATAGCTGGTATCGCCCTGGTGATCGGCATGGCCCGCGAAATCGACGTCGCGCGGCCGCGCCACGGGCCTGTAGCCAGTGCCGGCGAACGGCGCGACATCGCCGGGGCGAAACTCGAGCGAGGCCTTTTCGGAATCGATCAGCTTGCGCCGCGCGGCGGCATACTCCTTTGAAAGCAGGCCGCGGTAGGGGATCTGAATGAAATCCATGTCGCCGAGGTAGGTATCGCGATCCGCCATGGCCAGCTTGATGGCCTCGGCCGAGGTGTGAATGTAATCGGCCGAATTGAGGCCCATCTGCTTCAGGTCGTAGCCTTCCAGGATGTTGAGCGCGGCGAGTTCGGCGGGTCCCTGGGTGGCGGAGGCGTTCTTATAAATAGTGTAGCCGCGGTAATCGATGGAAACCGGCTCCTCCAGCTTGGCGGTGTAATCGGCGAAATCCTCGTAGCGGAACAGGCCGCCGTTCTCCTCGGAGAAGTGCGCCATCTCTCGCGCGATATCGCCCTTGTAAAACCGGTCGCGGGCGGCTTTGAGCGCGGCCGCGCGGCCCTGGCCCACAGCGGCCTTCTCGGCTTGCACCAGGCGGCGGAGCGTGCGGGCCAGGTCCGGATTTTTCCAGATATCGCCATCCTTCCACTCGCGGCCGTCGGGAGGGGCAAAGAGCCGGCGGCTGGTGGGATATTTCAGGAGCGCCGCGGAATTGAGCGTGTGGCCCATGGGAATGCCTCGCTCGGCCAGCTCGATGGCGGGCGCGAGAACTTCGCCGAAGCTCCGCGTGCCCCAGCGTGAAAGCAGGATATACCAGGCGTCCACCACCCCCGGAACGGTACCGGCCAGGAGGGAATCGTCCACCGGAATTTTGCCGCCCTGGTGGGTCTTGTACCACTCGATGGTGGCCAGCTTCGGCGCGGTGCCTTCGGCGTTCAGGGAGAATACCTCTTTAGACTTGGCGTCATAGATGAGCAGGGTGGCATCGCCGCCCACGCCGTTCATATTGGGCAGAACGAGTCCCAGGACGGCCTGTCCGGCCACGATGGCATCAAAGGCGTTGCCGCCATCGCGCAGCATGTGTTCGGCCACCATGGTGGGCAGCAGGGCCATGGAGGCCACGGCGTACTGCGTGCCGCGCACTAATGTCTTAAGGGTCTGGCCGGCTTGGGGATTCGGTGTCATGGCATCATTTCGCCCGCGCTGGACCTGCGCGCCGAAAGCCAGGGCGGCAGCAACGGTGGCCAGCGCAACGGCGGCGGTCTTGCGGTTCATCGGGGTCTCCGGAAAACGCTTAGTATCGCAGGGTTACACGCGGAACAGAAACGGCAGCTTAAGGAACCGGCGCGACTGGATTGGCTGCGGCACGGTTCGGTGCGGCTGTGCGGATGGGAGCCGGCGCCTGGCGTGCAGGGACGAAATACCAGAGCAGCACGGTCTTCCCCACAATCTCCTTCGGCGGGAAACGCTCGGGCCAGGGGACCACCGGCAGCGGCCGGTTGAAGTAGCCGAAACGCCACGACTTCGCCACCGTCCAGGTGGTGGCGTTCCAGCCCGGCATGGGAGTCTCAATGGTGGAAACGTACACGGGAGGGAAGCCGTGCTCCTCTTCGTAGTCCGCCACCAGCATGGTGGCGTGCACGAAGGAGACTTGGGTCGCGCCCAGTTCGCGCAGGCGGGCGGACAGGCGCTTCATATCCTGGCCCCAATCAAGATCGGAATCCACCAGGATGTTCTCGGGATGGCTGCCCGCGAGCTCATTGAAGTAGGGAATGTAATCGGGGTGGCTCGCGAGCGAAGAAGCGGCCAGCCAAACGCACAGAATTCCCAGAACGGCCCGTGGCCAGCTTGGCGTGGCGGCCCGCTTGGATAGCTCGATGGCCGCGCAGCCGGCTACAACCGCCAGGCCGATGTAGATAGGCAGGATGTGGCGCAGCCCGATATCGATGTGGCTGAACATGCTGGCCGCCAGAATCCCGAGGGCGAAAGCCAGAGGGATGCCCAGCCACCGCAAGGCATTTCGAAAAGCCAGCACCGCGCCGGCTCCCGCCAGCACCAGGAAGGCCAGCGGCGTCTTCACCGCCAGCGCCACAGGGAAAAAATACCAGAAACCGGTTTGCGCGCGCTGCCCGAGCAGGTACGCGGGATGCCCTGCGCGGTTGTGCCGCATCACTTCCTGGATACCGCTGTATAGCTCCGGGGCGGGCAGCCGGAACGGCACGAAAGCGACTTTGCCGAAAGAGAAGCGGTAGCCCGCCCAGATGGCCAGCGCGCCTACCGCCACGGCCAGAGCGAAAGTGGGGACGCGCCGCCAGGCCTCGGTCGTCAGCCATCGCGGCTGGGGGCGTTCCATGGCGAGATACCAGGCCAGCGCCCCCGCCATGCCCGCGGGCAGAAACACCAGGCTGGAAAATTTGGAGAGCACCGCGAGCCCGCTGCACGCGCCGAACACGAGGGCGTGCGGCACGGTAGGGCGCTCGATCCAGATCAGCGCGGCGAGGAACGCCGCTCCCAAAAAGGCGGTCAGCGCCATATCGGTGGTGGCCAGGCCGGCGTGCGCGAGCACCGTGGGAATAAAGCTGAACAGAAACAGCGCCGCGACGCCCACGGCCGGGCCGAAATATCGCCGGCCCCAGCCGTACACCACCAGGCATGCCAGCCAGAAAAAGGGCAACTCCCCGAGCCGGGCGGCCGCCAGGGTCCGATCATAACGATGCCCGCTGTACAGGATGGAGGCGCCCTCCACGCTCATCGAAAGTTCGCCGCGGCGGGGAGTATTTTGAGAACGGATGCCCAGCAGATAGGGTCCCAGAGCGGCGGCTACGCGGGCGAGCGGCGGATGCTGGGTTTCCCACGTGTAGACGTGCTGGTCCAGCCACTCCATCCCGCAGGCGATATGCGCCGGCTCATCCGAAGTGTGATTGAAAACCGTGTAGGTGGCGACG
The DNA here is from genome assembly GCA_963714205.1 of Terriglobia bacterium. Classification (GTDB taxonomy): domain Bacteria; phylum Acidobacteriota; class Terriglobia; order Bryobacterales; family Bryobacteraceae; genus CAVQNQ01. The sequence goes on along the minus strand of CAVQNQ010000005.1, from coordinate 168,684 downwards.
ATGCGGATGGAGGCGAGCAGAATCAGGGCCGCCACCAGAAGGCGGGCATGGCGATCGAGAAAGGCGGCGATCTCGAACCGCGGTCCGGCTTGGACGCCTGGGGGGTTGGGTTTCCTGCGCTGTTTCGCCGGCATTACTTCGAATCTACCATCGCGAATCTGCGAGGGCGCCGGGCGGGCGTGGCGGCGGCTGGGCGGGCGCCGAATTACGGTTTCGAGTTCCAGAAGGACGCGGCGCCGCGCAGGCCCTCCGGCGTATTGAGGCGCGCCAGTTCCAGGGCGTAGAGGCGGTTGCGCGGAAACTCGCGGGTCAGGCCGGCGAGCAGGTCACGGGCTTTGGATCCCTCGTGGTCGCGCAAGGCGGCCACCGCCAGCAGCAGGCGCGCAAAGGGAGCCAGGTAGTGGCCCTTTTCGGCGGCGAGCCGCAGCTTCTCGAGGCCCACGGCGCGATCGGTTTCCGCGCCCGTGAGCTGCAGCAGCCAGCGCAGCGGAAGGGCCTTGATGCTCAACATGTAGTTCTCGACGCCTACGGCTACCCAGGCGTCGTAGTAAGCGGGGTGGGCGGCCAGCAGCCGCTCGGCCATCTGGCGGCCGGCCTTCATCTCTTTGAGCGAGGTTCCGTAGCGCTTCTCGATGAGGCCCGTGTAATCCGAACGCAGCCCGTTGACCAGGATCATGGTGAACATCGAATTGGGATCCGCAGGCGAACGGGCGGCCAGTCTGCCGGCGGAGTCCAAGGCGGCTGCGAAATTACGGCCCAGTGCGGGATCGGGCGTGAGCTTGTGATCGGTGACGAAGTGCTGGTCGTGGGTGAAGAATTCCGCTTGCAGGATGTGCAGGCGGTCGAATTCCGAAAACAGGTACGCGGCCGCGTCGGAAGCCGGTCCCAGGGGATCGTCCGGGTGCATGCACTCGTACTCGTGAAGAGTGGCATGCGCCTGGTCGAATTCCAGGTTATACATCTGGCGGTAACCCTCGTCCAGGGAGGGCGGCTCGGCGGCAACGGCGGCGGCGCACAGGGCCGGAATCAGGACCAGCTTACGAAGTGGCATTAAGGTTCAGTGACTGCCAGCGCTCCAACATCTCACCCCGCGGATGGCCCTCACACCCGTAGAGTAGCAGAGCGCTCGAAAAACTGCGCCGTGAAATCCCCGTTGAACGACCTCTTCTATTTTTCGCGCCACTAATTTGGAGACGGGCCTAAAGCCGATACCGTTACCCGAAAAAGAGGCCGCCCCCCCCGCGGGCCGTGACCTATAATGAGCGTTCCACGACGTTTCGCAGCTTTAATGATTTTGGAGGAGATCATGAGGTTGCTCCGCTCCATTTACAACTCTCAAACCGTTCTGATCGCTTTGGTGATATCGTTTGCGACGATCTCCTCGGCCGCCCCGCGGGATCGCGTGGCGGGACCCGTCGATTCCGGCCGCACGCGCGCCATCCCGGGAAGTGTACACCCCTCGGTTCAGCCGCAGTACGATCGCGGCGCCGTCGATCCGGATATGCGCATGGAGTACATGGTGCTCGTTACCAAGCCCTCCGGCGCACAGCAGGCCGAACTTGAACAGTTGCTCGCTGATCAGCTGAATCCCGCTTCTCCGCGGTACCACGGCTGGCTCACGCCGGAGGAGTTCGGCGCCCGCTTCGGATTGAGTCCGGGCGATTATTCCGCGGTCGCCGCCTGGCTCGGCAGCGTGGGCCTGGCGGTGAAGGAGACCGCACGGGGCCGCAACTGGGTGGCTTTCAGCGGCGCCGCCGGGCAGGTTTCGCGAGCCTTGCACACGCCCATCCACCGCTTCGAGGTGAATGGCAAAATGCACTTCGCCAACACCGCCGAGATCGCCGTGCCGGAGGCCCTGGCCGACGTGATCGGCGGGTTCCTGGGGCTGAACGATTTCTACCTTCAGCCGCTCGACGGTACGGTTCATCCGATGGATACCAGCGGCTCGTCGCACTACCTGGCTCCGGCGGACTTCGCCACAATCTACAACCTCACGCCCCTGTACCAGGCGGGAATGGACGGCACCGGGCAGAGCATCGCCATCGTGGGCGCATCGGACGTCCTGCTCAGCGATATTCGCGCCTTCCGCACACGCTACAAACTGCCCGCCAACGATCCCACCATGATACTATATGGGGGCACCGACCCCGGCTACAACTCGGAAGAGGAGATGGAGGGCAACCTCGATCTGGAGTGGGCCGGCGCCATCGCCCCCAAGGCTACGCTCTACTACATCTACGGGGAAAATGTTTTCACCGCCCTGGTCAGCGCCATTAACCTTAACGCCGCGCCGATTATCAGCGTGAGTTACGGAGGCTGCGAAATCGCCTTTCGAGGTTCCTACTGGAGTTCGATCGCGCAGCAGGCCAATGCCCAGGGGATCACGATTCTCAATTCGTCCGGCGATTCCGGCGCGGCTGGATGCGATACGCAAGCGAGCGAGCCGTATGCCACGCGCGGCCGGATGGTCACTTTTCCCGCGGCCATGCCCGAGGTGACCGGCGTGGGAGGAACCCAGTTCGTGGAAGGGAGCGGGAATTACTGGGCCACCGTGAATTCCTCCAGCTACGGTTCGGCTCTTTCTTATATTCCGGAGGCGGCCTGGAACGAATCGGATTCGGCGGGCCTGGATTCGAGCGGCGGCGGCGCCAGTCTTCTTTACCCGCAGCCCGACTGGCAGAACGGGCCCGGCGTGCCCTCCGACAGCGCCCGCCACGTCCCCGATGTGTCCCTGAGCGCGGCTCTGCACGATGGCTACCTCATCACCTACCAGGGAGCAAACTACGTTACCGGCGGGACATCCGCCTCGGCGCCTTCCCTGGCGGGCATGATTGCGCTGCTGAACCAGTATCAGGTAAGCAAGGGCTTTCAGAGCCAGGCCGGATTGGGAAACATCAACCCCCAGCTCTATCGCCTCGCGCAGGCGGCGCCCGCGGTATTTCACGACATCATCACCGGCAACAACATCGTGCCGTGCGCCCAGGGCAGCCCGGATTGCCTCACGGGATCCTTCGGCTATGCCGCGGCGGCGGGATACGATATGGCCACAGGGCTCGGCTCGGTGGACGCCAACGCGCTGGTGACCCAGTGGAACACGGAGACTCAAGGCGTGGCCGTAAATCTGCTAGTGAACGCGACGCGAGCCACCGTGAACGACACGGTTTCCCTGACCGCGCTGGTCAACCCCGCGGCGGGCAGTGGCACGCCCAGCGGCACGGTCGGTTTCAGCGCCAATGGAGTTCCTCTCGGTTCGGTCAAGCTGGTCTCGCGCGGCGATCAGGGCCAGGCCGCCGACTTGACTTTCCCGGCTTATCTATTGGGCATGGGGATCTCTGCCCTGGCGGCGGAATACTCGGGAGATGCGGCATTCAGCAGCGGCGGAGCGGAGACGACCATTCGGATCAGCGCGCCCACCGGCGCGGCGGCGATCGTGCCCACTTGGCCCGATACGGTGTGGCCCTCCACGCCGGATGCCCAGGGGTTGGTTTGGCAGACCAACCTCGGCCTGAGCGAAGTCGCGGGCGTGGCCGCCATGATCACGGGTTTCAGCATCGATGGCCAGGCGCAGACGCTCTCCCAGTACTTCCCCGCCCCCGCCATTCCGGCGGGCGGCACGGTGAGCACCAGCGTAGTCTTCCGGAATCTGGCCGCGCCCCTGGTGCGAAAATTCGGGTTTACCGGCGTGGATGCGGGCGGCCGGCAATGGTCGCGGGAGGTCTCGGTGAACTACTTCCCTCCGCTGTCGATGGAGGATTTCAGCCTCACCGCCACGCCTCTCACGGTGGCGCAAGACCCGGCGGCCGATCCGGCCTGCCAATGGCCGGTGCATCTGAGCGTGGATGAGGTCGGCGGCTTCAGTAACACTTTGACCGCATTGCACGCGGGCGGCCTCGATCTGTCCCCGAACATCACATCGATTTTCGGCACCACGCTTCTGAACGCCTGGGGTTCCCTGCAAGGCGTGGTGTGTTACAGCGGACTGACCACGCCGGGCACCAGCCTGATCGAGGTCGATCTCTCGAGCGGAGTGGCGCACGACCTGACCGTGCAGTTCACCGGACCGGCCGTGGCGGCCGCGAAGATCTCGGCGTCTCCTTCATCGATCAGTATGGCGGCAGCCGATCCGAGCCGGCCGGCGCTGGCCACATTGACGATCGGCATGAGCGGCGCGGCTCAATCGTGGACGGCTTCGATCTTCCCAGCCAACCGCACCACCGCATGGCTGACGGCTTCGCAGCTTTCCGGGACCGGCGCCGGGCAAATCGCGCTGACGGCTTCCGGGACGGGTTCCGGAGCGGGGGCCTATCGCGCGCTGATTGTGATCCAATCGGCCGGCGCCACACCGCAATCCGTCACCGTACCGGTGATGTTCGTTGTCGGACCCAACGTCTCGGGAATGACCATCGACGGGGTGGGCAACGCCGCTTCGTATCAGGCAGTTGCCAGCCCGGGCATGACGCTGGCGGTGTTCGGCTCGAACTTGGCGGGCGTCACAGAGGCGGCCTCCGGGAACCCTCTGCCGTACACGATGGAGGGGATTTCGGCCACCGTCAACGACGTCGCCGCTCCGGTAGTCTACGCCTCGCCGAACCAGATCAATATCCAGGTGCCCTATGAGGTCGGAATGGGTCCGGCGGTGCTGGGAATCGGGAACAACGGCGATGTGGCGGGCTTCCAATTCCAACTGGCGCCCGCGGCGCCGGGCATCTACACGGATGGCAGCGGCAACCTTCCCGGCGGGCCAGTGGCCCCCGGTAAGGCCGCGACCCTCCTGCTGACGGGGGCCGGGCAAGTTACGCCCGCGCTCCAGACCGCCTTTTCACCCATTTGGCCACTGCTTGGCAACCAGCCAATCCTGCCGCTCTCGGTGAGCGTCGCCGGTGTGCCGGCGCTGGTAGACGAGGCCTATCTGGCTCCCGGCGCACCCGGCACGATGCAGGTGACCTTCGTGGTGCCGGCGGTGAGTCTGGGGCCGCAGCCGGTAATCGTCACGGTAGGCGGGGTTGCAAGTCCGCCCGCCACCCTCACGGTGCAGAATCCGGCGCCGTCGCGGTAACCATCAGCCGATGCCGAGATCGTCGATGCGCTCGAGCGGGCTTCCACAGCGGCGGCAGATGACCGCGCCGCAATCGCCGCAAACCAGCGGATCGTGCACCGGCGCGGCGCAGGCGGGGCAATAGAACTTAGCGGAAGCGGAGGAGTCCGGCATACGCTCATTATGGATCGGAGCGCTCCGGCATCAGTTGCAGGGAGGCGGTGGGGCAAGGTTGCGCACCTTGGCGGAGAGGGTGGTTCGCTTGAGACGCAGCATCTCGGCGGCCGCTTTCTTGTTGCCCCCAGTCTTGCGCAGGGCCTGCTCGAGTATGCTGCGCTCGATGCCCGCCAGGGTGCGCTCGTAATCCAGGCCCCCATCCGGCACCGAAACCAGCGGCATCTCCACCAACGGAGCAAGGGTGGACCCAGGCTCCGACAGGGGGAAATCGACGGCGGTCAGGATGCCACAGTCTCCGCTCAGGGCCACCGCCATCTCGACTGCGTTTTCCAATTGGCGCACGTTCCCCGGCCAGTAGTAGCCGCATAGGCGCTCGAGGGCTTCGCCCGCCAGGCACTTGAGCTGGATTTGTTCGATACGACAGATCTTCTCGACGAAATGCGCGGCCAGCAGGGGAATGTCGGCGCGGCGCTGGCGTAAAGGCGGCATGTGGATGGGGACCACGTTGAGGCGGTAGTAGAGGTCTTCGCGGAAGCGGCCCTGTTCGATGCGCCGGGCCAGGTCGCAATTAGTGGCTGCCACCACGCGCAGATCCACGCGGATGGTCTCCGAGCTTCCCAGCTTCTCGATCTCGCGCTCCTGCAAAACGCGCAGAAGCTTGGCCTGCAAATCGATGGGGATTTCCCCAATCTCATCCAGGAAGAGGGTGCCCCCGTGGGCCTGCTCGAAGCGGCCGGTGCGGCTCTGCAGCGCGCCCGTGAAGGCTCCCCGGACGTGGCCGAACAGTTCGGCCTCGAGCAGTCCGGCGGGGAGCGCGTGACAGTTCACCGCGACGAAGGGGGCGCACCGGCGAGGGCCAGCCAGGTGCAGGGCGCGCGCGCAGACTTCCTTGCCCGTGCCGGTCTCGCCGGTGATGAGTACGGTGGCGCGGCGGCCGGCGATCAGACGGATGACATGAACAATGGCGCGCATCTCATGGCTGCCGCCGATCAAAAGCCGTTCCCACTCCTCGCGCGGGCCGGCTCCGGCGGCAAGCTCCGGCCTGCGGAAATCCCGCTCGCGGAGTGCGCGGTCGAGATGCCGGGGCAGGTCGTCGTCCGGGGCCAATACCGTATCCGCTCCCAACCGCGCTAGCCGGGCGGCATCCGCCGGACAGGGTTTCGGCAGGCGGACGAGGATAGTGGCGCGGGGCGCGAGCCGGCGGACCTCCACCAGCAGTTCCGGGGCCGTCCAACCCGGGAGAGGGCTCTCAAGAACCACGGCATCGTAATGAGACGACAGGACTTCGTCAAGTGCTGTTGCGGGATCGCGCGAGACCGTCTGCCAGCCTGGCAACCGTTCCAGACTCCCGGCCGCCGCGGGCATCGCCGTTCCGATGCACAATACTCGCCTGCCATCCATGGGGCGCTCAGAGCAACTATCGGAGGATTTCGCAAGAAGTTTAGGGAGGGAAACTCGCGGAAAAGGTAAAGAAAGCGAAAAAAGCCGCCGATATGTCCTTTAGCCCGCAGATGGGCGACAGGAATGAGAGTCGACGAACGCAATCTGACGGCCGGGAGCGCCGGAATTGGGAGCGCGGCGGGAGCGCAGGAGATCGGCAGAGCGGGGCGAGAGGCCTCGGGGGGGGCCAGTGCGAGCGGCTCGGGGGACCGGGTGGAACTTTCGAGCACGTTGACAGGCGTCTCGCGCGCCTTGGCATCGGACGGAGCCGCGCGCGCCAGCCGCGTGGCATCGCTGGCACGCGCGTATCAGAGCGGCAGCTACCAGCCGGATGGGTTTGTCATCGCCCGGGGGCTGGTTTCGGATGCGCTGGCAGGCGCGTAGGATGGCTGGCGACACCTCCTCCGCGCTACGCAGAGCGAGGCTGTCGCTGATCGAGGCCGGCGATTTGCTGCGTTCGCCGACTCCCGCGCAATTAGATCGCTGCGAGGCCGCCCTGAAGGCAACCGCCCGGGAATTGGCCGCTTGTCGTGCCGCTTTGGGGGATGCTGGCGGCTGTCCGGAGGCTCTGGCAGAAGCGCGAGGCCTCAGGACCGCTTTGGCGCGAGCCCGCTGCCTCCTGGAGAGCGCCGCGGATCACCACCGGCGCTGGAGCCGGGTGCTGGGCTCGCTGGTGGGAGGATACACGGCGCGGGGCGAGGCCGCACCCGTCGCACGGCCGGGCCGCCTGATCCTACAGGGGTGAAAGTGGATGGGCAACCTGCTGGCATCGCTGGTCTCGTCGGCAAACGCGCTCCAGGCGTATAACCAGGTTCTGCAAGTCGTGCAAAACAATGTGGCGAATGCCGACACCCCGGGGTATGCCGAGCAAACCCAGGAGCTTTATGCCAGGCCGTTCGACCCGGAACTGGGTACCCTGGGAGGCGTCGCGGCCGGCTCCATCGTGAGTGCGCGAAACGAATATGCGGAGCAAGCGGTTCGCCAGCAGACCACCCTGGAGGGAGAAGCGCAGCAGAACGTAAACAGCCTGACGGCGCTTCAGTCGTGCTTCGATATCTCGGACAATGCCGGGATTCCCAATGCTTTGAACAACTTCTTTAACGCCGCTTCGGCATGGGGGCAAGATCCCGACGACACGGTAACCCGGCAGACCGTAATCGCGCAGGCCGGGAACGTAGCCCAGGCGTTCCAGCAGGCCGCCACGCAGCTGACCCAGGTGGACCAGGATACCGAAACCCAGCTGCAACAGACGGTCGACCAGATCAACAGCCTGGTGGGGCAACTCCAAGGCTACAACAAGATGATCCTCGCAGGCGCCCGAAACGACAGCGGTGTGTCGGCGGGAGTGAATTCGACGCTCGAACAACTGTCGCAATATTGCGATATCACCTCGCTCCAGCAGTCAGATGGTTCGGTGACGGTGCTGCTCAATGGGCAGACGCCGCTGCTGGTGGAGGACCAGCAGTATTCCATAGGGTACAAGCTGGAGGCCTCCGACACGGCCACCTACCCGGGAGGGCGGCCGGATGCGCACATTGTTGCCTCGGACGGCAGCGATATCACCGCCCAGACCACCGGCGGGCAATTGGGATCCCTGCTGAACATCCACAACCAAGTGCTGGCCAGCTTCCTGGGCAGCGGCAGCCAGCCCGGCGAGCTGAACAGCATGGCCCAGCAGTTCGCGGATTGCGTCAACAATTTGCTGACCAACGGAACGATCTCGGACGGCCCTCCCCCGGTGCCGGGCGTTCCGCTATTTACCTACGACACCACCAATGCGACCAACGTGGCGGCAACGCTGGCGGTCGATCCCTCGGTGACACCTGACCAACTGGCAGCTACCACGCCCGGTCCGCCCTACGTTTCCAATGGCGTGCCGCTGGCTATCTCGGCGATGGCCAATCCGCAGTCCGCCAGCGCTGAGATCGATGGCGAGAGCTACACCGCATACTACGGCAATCTGGCCGCCCAGGTTGGAAGCCAGTTGAGCGACGCCCAGAATCAGCTGGCGGTGCAGCAATCGGCGGTAGCGCAGGCTCAAGATCTGCGGCAGCAGGCGCAGGGTGTCGATCTCGACGAGGAAGCCGCCACGCTGATCCAGTTTCAAAAAGCCTATGAGGCCAATTCCAGGATGATTTCGGTTTTGGACGGTCTCAGCGAGGACCTCATCAACATGCTGACGCCAATTACATAAGGAGATGGTATGGTGACCATGCTCAGCGGCTCTTCGGAGCTGTACATTACGGATCTCAACCGCATCGAAAGCACCATCGCGCAGGCCAATCAGCAAATCTCCTCGGGATACCGGATTACGGTGGCCTCCGATGCGCCCGATCAGATTGCGTCGCTGCTCCAACTTCGCGCCGACCAGCAGCACAACACCCAGGTGGAATCCAATCTGTCCCTGGCGGGGACGGAGGCATCCAGCGCGGATGGGGCGCTGAGCACGGCCATCCAATTGATGGATCGCGCCGTGACCTTGGCAACCCAGGGGGCCAATGCCACCCAGACGGCCGACACGCGGACCGATATCGCGCAGGAGGTCGCTTCCCTGCAAGCCGAGATGGTGGCGGCCAGCCAGACGACCGTCCAGGGACGGTATATTTTCGGCGGCGATCAGAACGCCGCGCCATCCTATGCCCTGGATCTGAATGCGGCCGATGGGGTGGATGTGCTTTCCACCAGCGCGGCGACCGCGCAGGTGGAGGACGCCAGCGGAGGGACCTTCTCCGCCACCGAGACCGCCCAGCAGATCTTCGACGATCAAAACGCGGATGGCAGCGACGCCGCGGACAATGTTTTCGCCGCGCTCAACAATGTGCGCCTCGCGCTGCTGGCCAACGATCAGGATTCCATCACAGCGGGCGTCACTTCGCTCCAATTGGCGTCGCAGCGCCTGAATTCCGCGCAGGCCTTTTACGGGACCGTGGAAAACCGTATCCAGGATGCCACCACTTCCGCGCAGGACCAGGACGTGAACTTCGCCACCGAGATCGGCAACATCGAAGATGCCGATATCCCCAGCGCGGACATGGAACTGACCGAAGCCACCACCCAACTTCAGGCAGCGTTCATGGTGCAAGCCAAAATGCCGACTACCACGCTGTTCAACTATATGGGATAGGACGTCATGCGGGCGGTGGCTTCGATCAGGCCGGATAGCTCGATAGCTTGCGGCATGGCCGCAAACGTGGCGGCGAACTCCGCCCTCAGCTCCGCCGGGTCGGAAGCGAGACTCAGAAACTCCAGCACCTTGCGGTCTGTTTCAGCCGCGCTGTCGTCCGTGAACACACAGCGGTATGGCACGCCGCTAAGCGACAGCACGCGTTCGCTTGGCGAATGCCGCGTGGTGCAAAGCAGGATGGGACGCCCCACCTGGACATACTCATACACCTTGGCCGGGACATAGACGCTCGGGACATCCAACAACATGTCCAGGAGCAGCAAATAATCGGATGTCGCCATCACCTCCTGCGACGCGGCGCGCGGCAATTCCGGCACGATCTCGACCAAACCCGAGGCCGTCAGGCTGTCCAGCAATTCGCGGCAGACCAGTTCGTCGCGGTCCAGTGTTCCTACCAAGCGGATCTTCAGGCGTTTCGGATCCAGCAACCCGCGTTCAGTGAGGCGGCCTGCGGATGCCAGCAACTGCGCCGGGTGACGCTTGCTGTAAATCGACCCCACGTGGGCAATCACTTGGTAAGGGCGCGGCGGCAAAGGCAGCGGGCCAAGCCCTTCTTCGGGGTCATAGCCATTCCAGATCAGATGCATCTTTTCCCGCCATTGCGGGTAAGCGCGGCGCCAGTCCTCCTGGAGGACGTCGGTGTTGGCGACGACTCGGTCGGCGTTCCGGAAGATCGCGCGCTCCATGCGCCGGTCAAAGAGCGCGGCCTGGCGGGCGTTGCGGACCGGATCACCCCAGAACGGGTCGCGAAAGTCGGCTATCCAGCCGGCCGCGTAGCGTTTTTTCAGCCAGAAACCCACCCAATGGCCTACCAGTGGAGGGAACGTGCTGACCACCACCGGCCGTGGACTGGATCGCATGAAGCGGGCCGCGTAAGCGGCGGCGCGCCACGCCCACCCGTAACCCCAGTCGCTCGGCAGAAGATATTTATGGATGGCGCGCTCCAGATAGCCGGAAAAATCGCGGCGCAGACCGAAACCGAACTCGCCTCGCACCCGGTGGACGTCTTCCGCCACCTGCCCGGCGTTCTCCGCGGCGGCGGCCAGCACGGTGACCGGATGACCCAACTTCCGCAGATATTTAGCGAAACGCCCGGCGCGAATGGCGCCTGAAAAATTGTCGGGCGGGTAGAGATAGGCAACCAGCAGGACGGGAGATTTCATTATGAAGCAGCAGGCCTGGCCTCGCGTAAATGGATCAATAGGATATTATAGGGTAAACTTCCGACGATGAAGATCATCCTGGTTGCAGGGGCGCGCCCTAACTTCATGAAGGTCGCACCGATCCTGCAAGCGCTCCGAAAGAGCGCGAAGCCTGGGCTGTCGGTCATGCTGGTGCATAGCGGCCAGCATTACGACGCGGCGATGTCGGCTAATTTCTTCGCCGATCTGAACCTTCCCGCGCCCGATCTGAATCTGAATGTGGGGTCCGGTTCGCACGCCTGCCAGACGGCCGGAATTATGGTGGCCTTCGAGAAGGTCTGCATCGCGCACCGGCCGGATTGGGTGGTTGTGGTGGGCGACGTAAATTCGACTCTCGCCTGCGCTCTTACGGCCAAGAAACTCGGGATTCGGGTCGCGCATGTGGAAGCGGGCCTGCGTTCGCGCGACATGCGCATGCCCGAGGAGATCAACCGGCTTTGCACTGACGCCATTGCGGACCTGTTGTTCACGACCGACATCGAGGCCGGCCGGAATCTTCAGCGGGAAGGGATACCGGCGGACCGAATTCACTTCGTCGGGAATACCATGATCGACACGCTACTGGAAAACGTGGACCGGGCTTTGGCGCGGCCGCTCCCCCTCGACTTACCCGCCGGAGGTTTTGCGGTGCTCACCTTGCATCGGCCCGCAACCGTCGATGACCGGGCCGTCCTGGGCGGCGTGCTTTCCGCGGTCTACGGGATATCCGCCAGGCTTCCGGTGGTTTTCCCGCGGCATCCCAGGACGGCGGCGAGGCTGCGGGAATTCCAACTGGGAGATGAGCTGGCGGCGCACGAGAACATACGGATTACCGAACCCTTGGGATATCTTGCCTTCCTGGGCCTGCTCGCGCGCGCCCGGCTGGTTCTGACCGATAGCGGCGGGATACAGGAAGAGACGACGGTTCTCGGCGTGCCGTGCGTGACGATACGGGAGAACACGGAACGCCCGCTGACGTGCGCCATGGGGACCAATGTTCTGGCGGGCCTCCGCCCGGACGACATCGCCGCCGCCGCCAAACAAGCGCTGGATCGCAAGCCGGTGTCCGGTGCGATCCCCGAAAAATGGGACGGACATGCGGCGGAGCGAATCGCCGGGATTCTGGTCGGTATCGAAGGCGGGGCATGACAGACGCGCGGCGCCTTGACAAGCGCACGCTGGATGCGGCGTTCGTCGGCGGCCTCGGCTGGACGGCCGGCGCCAAATGGGCCATCCAGCTCTGCACCTGGGCGTCCATTCTGATCGTCGCGAGGATCCTGTCCCCGGCGGATTTTGGAACCGTGGACATGGCTAATTTCTACCTGGGGCTGACGAATATTGTCGCCGAGTTCGGCGTCGGCACAGCGGTCATGCAGATGCACGAACTGGAGGGCCGGGCGCTCGGCGAGATGAAGACCCTGTCGCTGTTATTCAGCGCGGCGATTGTCGCGGTTTGCCTGGCGCTCTCCCCTTTTGTAGCGTCGTTCTTTCACCACGGGGAACTGCGGACGCTGATAGCGGTGGGCAGCTTGATGTTGTTATTTTCCGGGATCCAGGCGGTTCCTTTAGGGCTGCTTCAGCGGGAAATGGATTACCGGCGGCTTTCCATATCGGAAATCGTGATGGGCCTGGTTCAGGCCGGAGTTACTCTAGGGTGCGCCGTCGCCGGCTTCGGTTACTGGGCGCTGCTGGTCGGAGTACTCGCCGGTAAGATGGTCTACGCGGGCCTGACCTCCTATTGGAAGCCGGTGCCGTTCGCGATGCCCCGCTGGAGGGAAGTGGCTAGGCCGTTACGGTTCGGGTTCGAAGTGGCGGCTTCGCGCTTGCTGTGGTCGGCCTATATCCAATCCGATGGGATTGTAGTCGGGCGGATGCTGGGCAGTTCGACGCTGGGAGCGTATCGCTTCGCGATCAACCTCGCCAGCCTGCCCGCGGAGAAGATCGGCACGCTCATCATGCGAGTGACGGGCCCGCTTTTCGCCCGCATTCAGGACGACCACAAGATAGTGCGGCGGTATTTCCTCGTGATTAGCGAGAGTTTCGCGCTGGCCATCCTCCCTTTGGGTTTCGGATTGGCGATCACCGCCCCGGACGTGGTCCAGACGCTGTTGGGTCCGAAATGGAGCGGAGCCGTACGACCCATGCAGTTTCTGGCGCTGTTCATGGCCCTCAGGGACATCATGGCCCTGTTCGGCCAAATCCTCACGTCGCAACGGCAAACCAAGTTCCTGATGTGGATTTCGATCATGAATTTCGTGGTGATGCCCATCTCGTTCTGCTTCGCGTCGCGCTGGGGTGCGAGCGCCGTCGCGGCGGCCTGGATCGTCTTGACGCCGGTCACGTTTTGCCCCACGGCCATCAAGCTGTTCCGGACCATCGATTGCAAAGTGCGCGAGTACCTGTCGGCGATGATGCCGCCGCTCCTGGCATCCGTGGCGATGGCCATCGCGGTGCTGGCTATCCGGGCATGGCTTCTTCCCGGCGCATGGCCGGTTCGGTGGAGACTGATAGTCGAGGTTGCGGCGGGCGGCCTGATTTATGCCGCGTTGCTTCTGGGAATATGCCGCTCAAGCGTCCTGAAGTATATCCGATTTTTCGCCGAGCTGCGGAAGGCGCGCAGCGCGCCGGGGAGTACGCCGTTCGCGGACCTCATCTAGCGGCCATTCCGTCGGGGGATCGTCGCCGCGGTCCGGGCCAGCTCTTCGTAGGCTGCTGTCAGCCCGGCTGACGCTTTATCCCAGGTATACCGGGCCTGCACGGCACGGCTGCCGCTCAGCCCAATTTCCGGATCGTTCCGCGAATGATAGGCTTGTTCGATCTTGTCCGCCGCGTCGGCCGGGTCGCCGGATGTGAACACAAAACCGCAGGAGGCCTCCCGAACGATGCGCGCCAGCGGCTTGGCGTGGGACACCAGGACCGGCTTGCCCATGGCCATGTACTGAAACAGCTTGTTCGGAATCGTCGTATTGATGAACGGGTTGTAAACATGCGGCACGAGACACAAATCGCTTTTCAGGATGTAAGAGCGGATCTCACCGAAGGGAGCCCAGCCCAGGAACCGGACCATGTGGCCGACCCCTTCGCTCTCCACCAGGCGGCGCAAGTGCGTCTCATAGTTTCCCTTTCCGGCCAGATAGAGGCGGACGGAGGGGATCCGGCCCTCGAGCCGGCCGAGCGCGCGGATAATATCGTCCAGCCCCCGTTCAATTTGCAAGAGACCAACATAAAGGAGCTTGTAACTATTGGGTTCGCAATCGAGCGGCGTATCGCAGCGGACCGGCGCTCCGGCGAACAGTTCCATATCCACGGCGTTAGTTACTACCGAGATACGTTCCGGCTGGACGCCATCCTCGATCAGAGCTTCTCTTCGCTCATCGACAACCGTGAAGATTTTATCCATCCGGGGCGTGACCCATAACTCGACCGCCCGGGCAGCCGCCGGATTCTTGAAAACCCAATTCCTCCATCCGTTCTTCAGCCAGCCTTTCAAGGCTTCCGGGTAGTTTTCCCACATGTCCATGAGGACAGGTTTGCCAAGGAGCCGCCCAACTGCGAGGGCCGCCGCGGCAAGCGGCAAGTCGATCACCTGAATGGCGTCGATGCGAAGCCGGCGCACGGCGCCGAAGAGCTGAGCGATCCACAGCGGGTTGAGGAACACCGGAAACTTCAGAATCTTATTGAGCGGGCGGCTTCGGAAAGCCGGCTTGACGCGAATCGTATAGATATCGCCGACCTGTTCTTCGGAAACCCGAAAGCTCCCGTAGTTGTTGCACAACAGAAACACCTCGTGGCCGGCCCCCTTGAGAGTGCGAGCGACTTTCAGGATGCGTTCCCCGGCGGGGGATGGGAATTCGGCCTGGTAAACGAGACAGATTCGCACAATAAGTCCTAAAATTAATACTTATTATAGTCATGCGAGAAGGGAAGTGAAGAAGGTTCATGGGCGGAGCCGATAGCGATTGCCAGAACCCACCGTTGCGCGGGATACGCGTCCTCGCGCTCATGGAATCCCAGTGGGTGACGGGGCCGGCGAAAAACCTGATTGCGTTTGGCGCGCAGCTTCGAGACGCAGCGCCTTCCGGCGGGCGTGCGGTCGAGCTCTCCGTTGTGACGTTCGATCGGCCTTCGGCCCCCGCAGACCGGTTCATCTCCGCCCTGAAGGACGCGGGTATACCGACTCACGTCATACGCGAGAAACACGCTGGAGATCCCCGTGTCATTCCGCAACTGCTGGCGATCGTCCGTTCCGAAAGGCCGGACATCCTCCAGACGCACAATGCCAAGT
The DNA here is from genome assembly GCA_963714205.1 of Terriglobia bacterium. Classification (GTDB taxonomy): domain Bacteria; phylum Acidobacteriota; class Terriglobia; order Bryobacterales; family Bryobacteraceae; genus CAVQNQ01. Next base: position 153,382 of record CAVQNQ010000005.1, on the reverse strand, counting down.
CGCATTTCCTGGTTCGGCTCACGGGCCTTTCGAAACGCGTTCCGTGGATCGCGTTTTTTCACGGATTCACAACCAAAGACGCGAAAGACCGGCTCCAAAATCATGTCGGGTGGTGGGCCCTGCGCGGGCCCCCGAATCGTGACCGTGTGCCGGGCGTTCGCGGCGAATCTGGCGCGCGCCGGAGTTCCCGCTTCCAGGATTTCGGTCCGCCATAACTTTGTGGCGCCATTCGTTCCGCCGCAACCGAACGATGTGGCGGCCCTGCGAAGCCGGCTGGGAATCCCCGGAAATTGTCGCATCGTGCTAACCGTAGGACGCCTTTCAAAGGAAAAGGGCCATGCGGATTTGATCGAGGCGGCCGCTCTTCTGCGGAACAGTCGCGACTGCCCGGCAATGCGCTTTGTAATCGTCGGCGACGGCCCTGAGCGAGGCGTTTTGGAGCACCGCGCGAGGGGGAGTGGGATCTCCGATGGCGTCGTCTTTGCCGGTCACCAGGCCAGTGTCAGGACATATTACGGGCTGGCGGATGTCTTCGTACTGCCCTCGCACAGCGAAGGATCGCCAAACGCGCTCCTGGAGGCCATGGCCGCGGGCCTGCCCATCGTTTCCACCGATGCCGGCGGCGCCGCCGAACTGGTATCGGACGGGAATACTGCGCTGGTTGTCGAGCGCCATGCGCCCCAATCTCTCAGCCGGGCCATCGGGCGATTGCTGGACGACCGGGAATTGGCCAGCCGTCTGGGATCCGCTGCCCGATGCGCCGTCCGGGAACATACGCTCGCGGCGTATGCCGCCGCGCTCATCGAAATCTATCGGGCAGTTGCCGGAGAGGCCAGTTGAACTCCGCTCCACTTGCCTGAACCCTACCTTATACACGCCTTGAGGGGAAGTTAGTATCAGTACTGTATCAGTACTAGCGAAGTTATCTTCATATCCTGCCCGAGTACTTACGCGCAATTGATTTCGGGGATCATGGAAGTTCGCAGCGATTCTCAGCCCATGAGCGACATACACATATGTCCCGAGAAAGCTCTCCCCGATTCGAAGACGAGGCAGCATAAGTTCGGTATTCCGCTCTGGGTCTGTGTCGCAACGTGCACCGCCGTAGCGGCGGTGTATTGGGCGCCTGCGCGGAAACCGGCATCTTCACTCGCGCGGTCCGGCGTGTCTCCGAACCGCGAAGCGCTGCTGGCGCGGACCGCGGAAATGGGAGACAGGCGACCGGTGTATCGCCACTCAGTGATCGTGGGCGGGGCGTATTCGGTTGCGGAGGTGGGACGTGCGCGGCAGACCGATCCTGTGGTAGACGCCCACTACGCAGTGTTTAATCCTACCCAACTGCGAATGACGGTAGCACCCGCATCCAGGGCCGTTTACGTTTCTTATCGCATCGGCAGCCACATTTACTGGACTAAGAACCGAGTGCGGCTGGAGGCCGGCGAAACGCTCATTACGGACGGTGAGCATGTGGCGCGGGCACGCTGCGGGAATCGTGTCGCGAACACGCCGCAGCAACCAGTCGGCGCGGAAGAGTTGCCGGCAGGAGACCTCGACCTGGTTGAACTGCCGGTTTCATCGTACGTACCGCTGGAAACCGACTTGCTGCGGCCGTCGGCGCTGTTAGGGGATCTCTTTCCACCCGCGCCGTTCGGCCAGACGGCTCCGCCTGCGCCCTTGGGTCAGATACTGCAATACGGGTCGGCCGCGCCGGGCTCTTCCTCTCAGCCGTTCCCTTTTCTGCCGGGCAGTGGGATGGGATCGGGCGGAGGAATATGGACTGCCGCGCCGGGCAGCGCGACGGGGTCGGGCGGAGGGACAGGAACCTCCGCGCCAGGCAACGGGACGGGATCGGGCGCGGTAAGTCCGGCGCCGGCGCCGACGTTTCCGGGCGCGACGGCTCCGCCCGTGAATGGTCTGACGAACGGACCGTCCGGTTCTGCCCCGCTTGCCGGAACACAGCCAGGAGTGGTGGTGTATTCGCAATGGTTTCCTTTCCCCACCGGGTTTCCAGGAACATCCTCGGAGAACCAAAATGTGAACTTCGGGATCCCAGTTCCTCCTTGGCAGAGTCCGATCGCGGCTGTTGGGGGCGCAATTCCGCCGCCGGTTATGTGGTTTCCGGGCGGGACTCCGATCCTGCAGAATTCGTCGGGAAATTCGGGAAATAGCGGAGGGCAACCCGAGACGGGACAAGTGGTCGTTGTCGAGACACCACCACCGAATACGGCTTATTCGGTGTCCCCCGAACCGGGGACCGCGATGCTGTTGGCCATCGGCATGGCGCTGGTGGCAATTCGGGAGAGTCGCCGGCAGCAGCCCTAACGGCCAATCGAGATATCATTCTTCTTGGCACGGAAACTCATTTTTCCGCTCGGCCTGGCCACGCTGTTCTTCGCCCAGGCCCAGCCCGCGGGCAAATTCGCGCTGACCGTCGATAACATCATGCGCGGCCCGAATCTGGTGGGCTACGAGCCCGCGCAGGTCCGCTGGTCGCCCGCCTGCGACCGCGTCTATTTCCAGTGGAAGTGGTTTACCGATAAGCCCGACGCGCCGTTCGACACCTGGGTGGTGGGCCGCGATGGCTCGGGCCTCGCCAGGCTTTCCGAGGCGGACGCCCAACTGGCGCCGCCCGTCCCCGGCCTGGGCGACACCAGCCTGGACCGCCGCCTGACCGTCTACGCGCGCGGTGGCGACCTGTTCCTTTACGACCGCGCCAGCGGCTCGACGCGCCGACTCACGCGCACCGCCGAAGCCGAAAGCGACCCCCACTTCCTGCGCGACGGCCGGCGCGTGGCCTTCACGCGCGCAGACAATCTTTACACGATCTCGCTGGCGGATGGCTCGCTGGTCGAGTTGACAGATATTCGCGCGCCGGCCCCTGCGAGCCTGGCGGAGGGCGGCGAGGGTCGCGGCGGACGCGGCGGAGCCCGCCCACTACCGGGACCGAGCCGCCCCGCGGCACCGACAGCCAGGAGTATCTCAAGAAGGAGCAGAAGGAACTGCTCGAGGCCGTCCGCGAGCGCGCTGCGCGCCGCGAAGAAGAGGAGGCCCGCCGCAAGAAGGAGAATCCGCGCCAGCCGTTCACTTTGCAGCCCCGCCAGTCGGTGGCCTCGCTGGAACTCTCGCCCGACGAGAAATTCGTGGTGGCCGCCATCGCCGAAAACAGCGCCGGCGCGCGCGACACCGTCGTGCCCAATTACATCACCGAATCGGCGTATGCCGAGGACATACGCGGACGCGCCAATGTGGGCGACGCGCAGACCGTCATGCGGCTGGCCGAGATCGCCGTGGATACTGGCGAGGTGAAGTGGGTGGATCACGGCCAGAAAGGCGTCGTGCAGCTCGTGCCTCCCGTATGGTCGGAAGACGGCACCAGGGCGGTGATCCGCGCGCGCGCCGCCGATAACAAGGACGACTGGCTGCTGGCGCTCGACCCGGCCACGGGAAAGACCAGCGTGCTGGCCTTCGACCACGACGATGCCTGGCTGGCCGCGCCCGTGGAGAACGCGGTGGGCTGGATGAAGAACGGCCGCGAGGTCTGGTTCCTCTCCGAGCGCACCGGCTACGCGCATCTCTATGCGGTGGATTTCGCGGGCGGCGAGGCGCGCGCCCTGACCTCCGGCAACTGGGAAGTGCTCGGCGTGCGGCAGTCCGAGGACAAATCGCACTTCTACATCACCGCCAACAAGGACACGCCCTACGAAAACCATCTCTATGAGATGGATGCCGAGGGCGGCCCGCTGACGCGCCTCACCGAGGCGCCCGGCAAGCACATCGCCACGGTTTCGCCGGACGATCGCTGGATCGCCGATATCTATTCCTACACCAACCGGCCGCCCGAGCTGTATGTGCAGGAAAATCGCCCGCGCGCCGAATCGAAGAAGCTCACCAACTCGCCCGCGCCCGATTTCGCGCGCTATCCCTGGCTGGACGTGCCCATCGTAACCTTCAAGGCACGCGATGGCGTCGAGGTTCCCGCGCGGCTCTTCAAGCCGGCCAACTTCAAGAAGGGCGGACCGGCGGTGGTCTTCGTGCACGGCGCGGGCTACCTCCAGAACGTGGACCGTTGGTGGTCGAGCAACTATTATCGCGAGTACCTTTTCGACCACCTGCTCATGGAGCGCGGCTTCATCGTGATCGACGTGGATTACCGCGGCTCGGCGGGCTACGGCCGCGCCTGGCGCACGGCGATCTATCGGCACATGGGCGGCAAGGACCTGGACGATATCGTGGATGCCGCCCGCTACCTGGTAGCGCGGCACGGCGTGGACTCGAAGAAGATCGGCCTCTTCGGCGGCAGCTATGGCGGGTTCATTACATTAATGGCGATGTTCACCCAGCCCGACGTATTCGCCGCGGGCGCCGCGCTGCGGCCGGTCAGCGATTGGGCGCTCTACAATAACGGCTACACGTCCGGCATTCTGAATCTGCCGCAAAATGACGCCGAAGCCTACCGGCAATCGTCGCCGATCTTCTTCGCCCAGGGCCTGAAGGGCGCGTTGCTGATCTGCCACGGCATGGTGGACACCAATGTGGAGTTCGAAGATACCGTGCGGCTGGTCGAGAAACTGATCGAGCTGCGCAAAGAGAACTGGGAGCTGGCGGTTTATCCGGTGGAAAACCACGGCTTTGTGGAAGAGACAAGCTGGGCGGACGAGTATAAGCGGATTCTGCGGTTGTTTGAGAAGAACTTGAAGTAATGCCGGGCGGCCCGGAGGAGTACGGGGAGTGCCGCTGTCGCTGACCCTTACATCCACTCGTGGTCCAGATCTACGAACCAGGGACCACGCGTCAAGGCGGGTCGACGTTGCTGAGGCGCTTTTTTAGGGGACAAATCCGCCCATCCCGCCCGAGCCCCGGCCAAATGAGCGCATTAGGCGTCGCGGAGCCGGTTGTCGCCGGAGGCGAAATGCTTTACACTCAGCAGATTAGAACCCGGAGCGATCGCCTACATGCCCGAAGATGACAACGCGATGGTCGCCAAAGCAGAACCAAGTAAGGAATTCTTCATCGATATGCTGACGCGAGACATCGCGCTACCAGTGTGCATCTTGGACCTGATTGATAATTCTGTCCACAGCTTGATCGCCGATTCCCGAGTCGACGTGGTCGAGCATCTGATGGCCGGAACAAAGGTCGGACGGATTAAAGCAAGAATCGACATTTCATTTGACATGTCGAGATTCACCATTGCCGATGACTGCGGTGGAGTATCGATCGAGGACGCAAAGGAACGAGTTTTCTTGTTTGGCAGTCCGACTAAGAAGACGCTGCAGGCTGGGCTCGGGGTTTACGGCATCGGGATGAAACGCGCCTTCTTCAAGATCGGACGGCAAATCTCATTTGCGTCTAATACCACAAGCGACGAGCTTAGAATAGACATTGATGTCGATACCTGGAAGAAAAACACGCTCTGGCAGTTTCCGTTCACCGTCGCCCGTGCGAAGAAATCTGCGGCCGGTGGAACTAGGATCGAAATAACAGAGCTCCATGACTCGGTGAAAGACCAGTTTGGCTCCAAGGCTTTCAAGACCATACTGCTTGATAAAATTGCCGTCGCTTATGCGCTCTTTCTGTCCGCCGGACTGACGATCACCGTCAACCAAGAACACGCAAAGGCTGATGTACCCGAGTTCGCCGAATCCAAGGACCTCCGACCAGTCCGCCATTTGGTTCGAAAGAGCGATGTAGAAATACTGATTCTGGCGGGACTTTCTCCTCAGTATGACAGGACACCGCGGGGATGGTACGCTTTTTGTAACGGGAGATTGATCCTTGATGCCGACAAAACATCTGAAACCGGCTGGGGCACTGATGGTCACCCTGTCTTCCGTTCGAAACACAATCACTTCTTGGGGTATGTGCACTTTCGAAGCAAAGACCTACGGAAGCTGCCCTGGACCACCACAAAAGACGGCGTAGATCGAGCGTCGCCGGTCTACCAGACCGCGCTGGCCGAAATGTGGCTTCTTAGCCGGCCGATCCTCGATTTTCTTAATGATCTGTATCCCGATGTCTCCGAAGAGAGCGAACCCGAACACACCGTTTTTAGGGCAGCAAAGGCCGTTACTCCACAAAAAGTCGCCTCCCGCAAAAACACAATCTGGGACGCAAGAATAAGAAGAGAGAGCGATGATACGCTCGTCTCGATTCAATACAAGCGCCCCAGAAGGAAGGTCAAGAAGGTCAAGGAGATCCTCGGTAAGTCGAGCACTTCGGCTTCAGCTGTTGGCGAATACACTTTTGATTGGTTCTACGAAAAAAACTGCAAATGATGGCCGAGCCTAGCAATTCATTCAAGCAGTTTGACTATTCGCTGCGCCCTTCAAAACAGGTTGAGCGCAAGGTAATGATAGAGGTGCTACATCGTCTTTCAGAGGCCGGCTACGCGATCAGCGAGTACAAGTATTTGGGGTTTGGCTCGGTCTATTATGTGGATTTCTTGATGTTTCACAAATACTTATTCATTGAGAACATGGTCTGTGTGGAATGGGGGGACGTCGCACGCAGGATGCGATTCAACAAGCCGTACAAGTTCATTAAGCTCAAATTGGGAGCCCTGTCAAAGCACATTCCTGGTATCCGACCCAGCGAGAAGCATTTGATCTGGTTAGATTATGATCGCCCGCTTGATCCGGCGATGCTCCAGGACATCAATGACACCCTGGTGCGACTGGGCCGTCGTAGTATCTTTGTCGTGACGATAGACGCTCGACCTCGCTTGCCGAAGAGTCAATTCGCCGTGGGCGAAATGTCGCAAGACCAGCGTGAGCTGTTGACCCTCAAGGTATACAACGAATGGTTTGGACAATATAGCGGAACGCCGATTACACGTGCAATGATCTCAGGCGCCCACGTCGCCCCTCTCTTCTATGATGTAGTGACTGAGCGCATTCGCCAGGCGCTTCTTCGACGGGACCGAGATCTGCGCTTGATTCAACTGTTCAATTATGTTTACAAGGATGGCGCGCCGATGTTGACTCTTGGCGGCATTGTTGGCGCCGCCACTGATGAACAGGCCGTGCGAGACGCAGGTATCCTTGAGCACCGGTTTGTGCGCACAGGCAGCGACTACTTGGAAATATCCGTACCTCCGTTGACTATTCGCGAGAAACAGTGGATCGATTGTAGGCTTCATCCAGGATTGAAGGCGGACAGGCTGAGTTTCGAGCTAGATGAGGAGTTGCTTGCGAACTATTGCAAGTTCTACAAAGAGTACCCAACATACCTGGAAACACTGCTGTGACTAAGATCGTGAATCGGGTGGGCCTCGTCGTTCAAGCCGAAAGTTATGCAGAGCGCGCAAGCGGCACGATCTACAAAGGGGATGCCCTGGTGTTTCTTAGGTCCTTGGAAGCTGCCTCTGCTGGCATTATTTTCTTAGATCCTCCGTTTAATCTCGGAAAGGTTTACGGTCGATCGCGGCGGTCGCTGGATGAGAAACCCGAACGCGTGTACCGACGGTGGTTGGCGGAGATTCTCGATGAATCCGTACGCGTTCTGGCCGAAGGCGGCTCGCTTTACCTTTATCATCTGCCCCAGTGGGCGATGCGGTTCGGTACTCACCTTGAACAAGCGTTGACGTTCAGGCAGTGGATTGCCATCTCGATGAAAAATGGGTTCGTGAGAGGCACGCGGTTATACCCGGCGCACTATGCGCTGCTGGTATTTAGCAAGGGGATTCCATCGATCTCGAACCGTCCGAAGCTCCAACCGGTGTTGTGCCGGCATTGCGGCGAATATGTGAAAGACTACGGAGGGTATCGGCGCATTATTGAGGCCAAGGGCATCAATTTGAGTGACTTTTGGGATGATGTCAGCCCGGTGCGTCATGCAAGCACGAAGAACCGAGCCGCTAACGAGCTGCCTGACGTGATTTTCGACCGGGTGGTTAGAATCAGCGGAGCGCCCGGGGCTGTGTACGTTGATCCGTTTGCAGGTGCGGGCGGGGGAGTAATGGCCGCTGTGCGTGTCGGAATGCGGTTCGAGGCGTGCGACATCTTCGCGTCGAACTGCCGCTTGATTGCTGAGCGCCTGGATGCGTTGAAGACGCCTGGCGGAGCTTGAACACAAGCCGGCCGGCGCGTTCAGTGGGCGATTATGGGCGCGTCGTCGCCAAAGCTACGGAGGTGCCGCTTGCTCGATTACTCTGCACAAGTCGGCTTGCGAACGCCGGTCACGCACCTTGCCGTATCACGCCCTAGCCGCCGAACTCCTTACCCGCAGACTCCCATCCTCCCGTCGGCCACAACTGCCCCCGCTCCTACTCCTTCCGGTCGAAAAGATCCGACCACGATTTGTCCATGCCGGTCCAGCGGTCCGAGCCGGACTCGGTTTCTTGCAAGCACAACGAGCCATGCCCGGAATCGCACAGCAGCTCCGTGGTGACCGGATCAAACACGCTGGCCCACGAGCCCATGGTGACGGGCATGGCCATCAAACAGAGACACACGGGACAGCGGCGGCGCTGGTCGGCGAAGCTCCACAGCATCGCCAGCGCGAAGCCGACAATGAAGGCCAGCGTCAGCACCGGGCCGGTCAAGAGATCGCGAAACGCGCTTTCCTGAAGCCACGCCCGCAATCCGGCGGCGGTCTCGACCCAGGCCAGCAGCGGAATCGCCACCGCCATCAGCGTCTTGAGTGCCAGAAACGCGCCATAGCGCCAGCCGTGGTGCAGCGAAAGCAGGTGACCACGAAACAGCATCACCATCCCCACCAGCAGCGCGAATAGGGCCACCGTCGCGTAAGTGAACAGCGGCCTTTCGGGGACGCCCGGGAACGTCCCTACTTCGGGAGCGCGCGGAAGATATCGGCCGGCGGCGCGGGCTATTCCGAGAAGCTCCGGGCGCAGGGCGTCCTTCGAGGCGCCTCTCTTCAACCGGCCTATCGCGCCGATGAGAAGCGGCGCATCGGGACCGGGACCCGGCTCGAGCGACAGCGGCGTCCACACTTGGATGGCTCTGGTAATGGCCCAGAACTCGGCTGGCAGCACGCCGATTATCATGAAATCGCGGCCGTCCAGCGCAACGGATTTGCCGAGGACGCGCGGGTCGGCGCCGTACACCGTGCGCCAGGTCTGATCGGAGAGCACGGCCACGTCGCCGTCGCCGGGCTGGAACGTGCGCCCCAAAGCCGGACGGGCGCCCAGGAGCGGGAAGAAATTGGGGGTGACGCGCGCGTGCCAGTAAGGCTCGCGCACGTATCCGGCCAGATCAGCCAGGAGCTTGGACTTCTGGCGCCACAGGGGAACCAGGCGGGGTGGCACACCGGTTGGCTGATTCATCGAGCCGGTATAGCGAATTCTCACCAGGGAATCGGGATCGGCCACCGGCGGGGGGCCGAAAAGGGCGCGCGTGCCCGCGAAACCGCCGCTCAAAACGGCCAGGGCAGCTCCGATCGCGGTGAAAGCTGCCACGAGCAGGCCGGGCGAGCGCAGCACGCGGCGGAGGTGTTCGGGGCTGATGCGCAGCCAGAAGGCCTCCCGGAAACTGCCCCAACTGAAGCGCAGCAGCTCGGCGTAATCGCCGGCGGTCAGCTCGCCACGATCGAGCAGAATCCGCCAGTTGCGGAGGTTGGCTTCCCATTTGGCGCGCCATTCGGGGCGCGCGCGGCGGGGCACGATCGAACTCGCCGCGCGGATCAAACAGCGGCAAACGAGAGGAGCCTGCTCGCTGGTCACGGCCGTATGCCTCTTTACAATATAGACGTTGCGGCAGCCGCCGATGTTTCCGAGGTACTTACCCGCGTAGGATGCCCTCAGCCGCCCGGCGCCCCAGGCGGATGCAATCCGGCACTCCGATGCCCTCATAAGCATTGCCGGCCAGGTGCAACCCCGGGATGGAGGCCACGCGCGCTTCTATCGCGGCCAGGCGCGCGGCATGGTTCACGGTGTACTGGGCCATCGAGCGCGGCCAGCGGAAGACGCGCGCAAAGCGCGGCGTGGCGGCCATCCCGGCGATCTCCTGCAACTCGCGAACGATAGCAGGGATTACGGTGTCGTCCGGTTCGGCCATCGCCGCCTCATCGCACCCGGCCATGAAGCAGCGTGCCACCACCTTGCCTTCCGGGACGCGGTGTGAGAATTTAGTCCCCACCCAGGTACAGGCCATCAGGCGGCGGCGTTCGCTTTTGGGCACCAGGAAGCCGAAGCCCACCGGCGGGTGTGGGAAATCGGTCGAATCGAAACCCAGCGCCACGGTCATCGACGACGTGTAGGGCACCGCGCCCAGCAGTTCGGCGAGGGGCGCGTCGAGACCTTGTAGAAGCATGGCGCCGCTGTGCGCTTCACAGGCCACTACCAATTGATCGGCAGCCAGCCAGTCGCCCTCGATCCGGACGCGGAAGCCTTCGACCGCGCGCTCTATGGCTTGCGCCCGGCCGCGCCGCACCTCGGCCTTGCCGGCGATAGCGCTTTCCACCGCCGCGACCATCTGGCCCAGCCCGCCCTTGAGCGTGCGGAATAGCGGCGCGGCCGGGGCGTGGGAGCGGGCCTTGGCGGCCTTGGCGCGCTCGGCCAGCACGCCGCGAGTGAGGCTGCCGTATCGATTCGCCAGCTCGACGAAGCGCGGCAACACGCTGGTCACGCTGAGCTCGCGCGGATCGCCGCCATAGACGCCGGAGAGCAGCGGCTCCACCAGGTACTCCACGGCTTCAACACCGTAATGCTCCTCGACAAACTGCGCCACCGATTGATCCGCGGCCGCCGGTTTGGGCGCGCGCAGCAGCTCCAGCCCCATGCGCAGCTTGGTGGGCCAGCCCACCAACCGCGTGGTCAAGAGCGGCAAGATGCGGGTGGGCACCATCATCATGAGGCCGTCCGGCAGGGCGATGAGGCGGCCGCGCTTGCGCACGAAGGTCTTGCGCAGATGATCGTTGGAGCCGATGACCTGCTCCTCGAGCCCCAGCTCGCGCAGCAGATCGAAAGCCGCCGGCTTGATGGCCAGGAAGCTGTCGGGACCGGCTTCGATGGTGCAGCCCTCCACCGACAGTGTCTCGATCACGCCTCCCAGGCGCGGGCGCGATTCCACGATGGTGGAAGCCAAGCCGCCCTTGGCCAAATAGTACGCCGCCGAGAGTCCCGCGATGCCGCCCCCGATGACGACTACGCGAGGCATCGCCGCGCCACCTGCGCCAGGGCCGCGGTGAAAATTTGGGAATCGTTGAGCGACTCGGGCCGCCACACCGAGATGCCGCGCGCGGCGGCATATTCGCGGAACAGAATGTCGATATCGAAGAGCACTTCGACGTGATCGCAGACGAAGCCGATGGGGTCGATGACCGCCTCGCGAAGGCCTTCGGCGGCATATTGGTCGAGGCGCGATTCTACGGTGGGGCCGAGCCAGCGGTCGTCGGTCATTCCCTGGCTCTGGTAGGCGAAGTCCCAATCGGCGAGTCCCAGGCGCGCCGCCACGGCTGCGGCGGTAGAGCGCGTTTCGCGGCCATAGGGATCGCCCCCGGCCAGCGCCTTCTCCGGCAGGCTATGCGCGGTGAAGAGAACCCGGCGCGCTCCGGCCAGCGGGCGCAGCCGCTCGGCGAAGGCCTCGATGAGCAGCGGCTCGTCGTGGAAGCCGCGGGCCCACACGATTTCGGCGGCCATGCCGGTCTCGCGCGCGGCCTCCTCGGTGCGGCGAATGTACAGACCCACGCTCGATTCCGAAAACTGGGGCGCCAGACAGATGGCCGCCAGCCGCTCGATGCCCGCTTCGCGAGCTTGCGCCACGGCCTCGCGAAGAAACGGGCTCCAGTTGCGCATGCCGAAGAAGACCGGCAGATCCAGGCTGCGCTGGAGGGCTTCGGCCTGCGCGCGGGTCCAGCGCAGCAGCGGGCTCGATCCGCCGATGGCCGCGTAGCGGCTGCGCACTTCTTCGAGAATCTTGGGTGAACCCGGCCTTCCGCCGCGCACCAGCGCGAGATACGCTTCGACGTCTTCCAGGCGCTCCGGCGCCCCGTGCGCCAAGAGCAGGACGCCCTGCTTCATGGGCGGAATTCCCGCACCATCTCCACCACGGCCTTCACGTTTTCCACGGGCGTTTCCGGCAGAATGCCGTGTCCCAGGTTGAAGATATGTCCCGGCCGCGTGCCGGTGCGCTTGAGCAGCTCCTGCACCTTGCCGCGCAGCTCGTGCAGCGGCGCGAACAGCGCCACCGGATCCAGGTTGCCCTGCACGGCGGAGCGGTAGCTGATATCCATCCAAGCCTGATCGATGTTGATGCGCCAGTCCACGCCCATCACGTCTCCGCCGGCCGCGTGCAGTTCCCGGAAGAAGCCCGAAGCACCGGTGCCGAAGTGAATGACCGGCACGCCCGTGGAGCGGATGCGCTCGATCATGGCGCGGGAGTAGGGCGCCGCGTATCGCACATAGTCGTCCGACCCCAGCGCGCCCACCCAACTGTCGAAAACCTGAATGGCGCGCGCGCCGGCGGTCACCTGGAGGTGCGCGAAGGGCGCCATCACGTCGACGATCTTGCCCATGAGCCGCCGCCACAGGGTTTCATCGCTGTACATCATCTTTTTGGTGCGGATGAAATTACGCGACGCTCCGCCCTCGATCATATAACTGGCCATGGTGAACGGGGCGCCCACGAACCCGATCACGGGCACTTTCCCCGCCAGCGCGCGGACCACGTGCGCAATGGCCTCGCCCACGTAACCCAAGTCATCGGTGTTGGCGGTCGAGAGGGAATCCACGTCGTCGGTGGTGCGCACGGGGTTGTCGATCACGGGGCCTTCGCGGACGGCGTAGCGCAACTTCAGCCCCATGGGTTCGACCGGCAGCAGCAGATCCGCGAAGATGATAGCGGCATCCACATCGAGCAGTTCGACCGGTTGCAGCGTCACGGTAGCCGCCAGGTCGGGCCGCTTGCAGATTTCCAGGATGCCGTGGCGGTCGCGGATCTGGCGGTACTGCTTCAGGTACCGGCCCGCTTGCCGCATGAACCACACCGGTCTGACCTCGGTGGGCCGGCGGCGGCAAGCGTCCAAGAAACGGCTGGTCATGGGAGCCACGCGCATGGCTGATCCGTCCTGTCTTCGCAGAAGAATACGCGAAATTCCTTTGGTTTGTGCTGGGCCGTCCACTGGCGGCCGTTCACGAAATACGGCTTGGCCCACGCCTCGCTGTCGATGGTGCGGGGCGCCACGACCGAGACCGACACGCTGCCCTGCGCCGGATAGCCCGTGCGCGGATCCATGATATGGGCGTAAATGCGGCCTTCCGCGCGGAAGAACTTCTCATAGCTGCCCGACGTGGAGACGGATTCATCCTTCAAATACACCTCCACGGCCGTCTTGCTGGGGGACCACGGGTTCTTGATATTCACCCGCCAGCCGCGCGGTTCGCCGGGCGGCGCGCCCATCCCGTAGATACTGCTCCCCGACCCCGCCACCAGCGCGGTCGTGACCCCGTTCTGTCTCAGAATATCCACCATGCGGTCAACCGCGTAGCCCTTGCCGATTCCGCCCGGGTCCAGTTCCACGCCCGCGCGGTCGAACCGGACGGTGCGGGCGCTCTCGTCCAGGTGCACGTGCCGGTATCCTACCTTGGCCATCGCGGCGCTGACCTCCGCGCGGTGCGGCAGATGGCCGGTGTCCTTGTAAAACCCCCAGACCTTCATCAGCGGGCCCACCGTGATATCGAACGCGCCTTCGCTTTCCCGGCTGTATTCGAGACACGCCGCCAGCAGCCGGAATAGTTCCGGCGACGTTTCGACGGGCCGGGTGGAGGCAAGCCGGTTGACCGCGCTCCACTCGCTCTCGGACCGGTAGTTCGAAAGCAGTTCGTCCAGGCGCTGCGCTTCGTCCAGCGCGGCGCCGGCGGCCGCCTCCATCTTCACCCGGTCGGAGCCATAGATCTCGACGGTATACGTCGTACCCATGGCGTCGGCGCTCTCCTGGAGCCGAAGCGGTTCAGTCTCCTGGGCCGCCGCGGCCGGGGCCGCGGGAGCCGCCAACACAAACAAAACTAACACAAATTGTTTAAAAGTAGGACTAATTTTGGTCGCGGCCACGAGATTTTTTCGCCCGTCTCAAAAGGAATTCGATACGCCCTTCGACGCCGTCGTTCCGGTCTGCCTGGAAGTGCAGCTCCGGAACATGCCGGAGGCCCAGCCGGCCGGCCAGCTCATGACGCAAATAATGCCGGGCGTGCTCCAGAGCGGCGAGCGATGCCCTCCGCTCGCTCTCCGGCCCGCGCACGGCGACTTTCACGGTGGCATGGCGGCCGTCGGAGCTCACGTGCGCCTCCGTGACCTCGACGGCCAGCAGGCGCGGATCCTCGGTTTCGAAGCCGATGATCTCGCACAATTCCTCGCGGAGCGCCTCGGAGACCCGCAATGTGCGCCGTTCGTCCATAATCTTCGGCCCGGCCCCCGGGCTCGCCCGGTCAACTCAGCCACTCGAGCGTGGCGTCCGCCAGCTCCCCGCCCAGCAAATCCGCCGCCTCGTCCTCCACCGAGCGAAGCACCTTCTCGGCGTGCGCATGGTCGAAAGAGACCGTCACCGCCGCCAGCGTGGCGCGTTGCCACAGCTCCTGGCAATCGATCTCGGCCACCGCCACGTTAAACTTGTTCCGCAGCCGGTCCTCCAGACTCTTTACCACGTGCCGCTTGTCCTTGAGGGAGTGCGAACTCTCCAGCCTCAGCTCCAACGTGAGCACGCCGATGGTGGCCATGTCGTCAGGCGAAGACCTCGCTGGCCACCCGCTCGGCGGCGAAGGCCTCAATGATGTCCCCCTGCTTGATGTCGCCGAAGTTATCGAGCGTAATGCCGCACTCCATCCCGCTCTTGACCTCGCTCACGTCGTCCTTGAAACGGCGCAGGGAGCCGATTTTGCCTGTGTACACCACCACGTTGTCGCGCAGCAGGCGCGCATCGGAGCGGCTGGTAATGGCGCCGTCCTGCACCACGCAGCCGGCCACGTTGCCCACTTTGGAGATGCGGAAGGTCTCGCGCACCTCCGCGCGGCCCTTGTAGACCTCCCGGAATACCGGCTCGAGGAGCCCGGTCATGGCGCGCTTCATCTCGTCGGTCAGGTTGTAAATGATGGTGTGCAGGCGGATTTCCACCTTCTCCTGCTCGGCCAGGGCCTCGGCCTTGCGCTCCGGCCGCACGTTGAACCCGATGATGATGGCGTTGGCGGTGGAGGCCAGCAGCACGTCGCTTTCGTTGATGGCGCCCACGCCCGAGTGAATCACGCGCACGCGCACCTTGTCGTTGGAGAGCTTCTGGAGGGTTTCGGTCAGCACTTCGGCCGAGCCGCCCACGTCGCTCTTGATGACCAGCGGCAATTCCTTGACCTCGCCGGCTTCCATCTGCTGGTGCAACTGTTCGAGAGTCAGGCGGCTCGATTTAGCCAGGGCCGCGTCGCGCGCCTTCTGTTCGCGGAAGGTCACGATCTGCTTGGCCTTGGCGGTATCGGTCACCACCTGGAAATCGTCGCCCGCTTCGGGAACCGTCTCCAGTCCGAGAACCTCCACGGGCGTCGCGGGGCCGGCTTTGCGCACCTGCGTGCCGCGGTCGTTCTGCATGGCGCGCACCTTGCCGAGCAGCGCGCCGCAGATGAAGAAATCGCCCACCTGCAAGGTGCCGTTGCGCACCAGCACGGTGGCCACGGGGCCGCGCCCGCGATCGAGCTGGGCTTCGATGACCGTCCCGGTGGCGGGGCGCGAGGGATTGGCCTTGAGATCCTGCATGTCGGCCACCAGCAGGATCATTTCGAGCAGCAGGTCCAGGTTCTGGTGCGTCTTGGCCGACACCGGCACCATGACCGTATCGCCGCCCCAATCTTCAGCCAGCAGGCCGCGGTCGGCGAGCTGCTGCTTGACGCGCTCGGGCTGGGCGTCGGCCCGGTCGATCTTGTTGATCGCCACCACGATGGGCACGCCGGCGGCGCGGGCATGGTCGATGGCTTCCAGGGTCTGGGGCATGACGCCGTCGTCCGCCGCCACCACCAGGACCACGATATCGGTGACGCGGGCGCCGCGGGCGCGCATGCGCGTGAAGGCTTCATGACCCGGCGTGTCGATGAACACGATCTTACGGCCGTTGAGATGCACTTCGTAAGCGCCAATGTGCTGGGTGATGCCGCCAGCCTCGCGCGCGGCCACGTTGGCTTCGCGGATGCCATCGAGCAGGGAGGTCTTGCCGTGATCCACGTGGCCCATGATGGTGACCACGGGAGCGCGCTTCTGGAGGTCCTTCACGTCCTCGGCCTCCTCGACCGCCTGCATGGCCTCGACTTCGTAGGTCACGGTGGCGGTGGACGCGCCGAATTCGCGGGCCACTTCGGTGGCCAGCTTGGAATCCAGGGTCTGGTTGATCATGGCAAAGATGCCGCGATCGAGCAGCTTCTTGATCACCAGGTTGGCTTTCACATCCAGCTTCTCGGAAAGCTCCTTGACGGTGATGCCTTCCGAAATGGTGATTTCGCGATTGATGGGCGGCGGACCGGCTTCCACCTGGCGGCGCGTGGGACGCAGGATCTTCTCCTGCTCGACGCGCTCGCGCGGCTGCGGCCGCGCGGGACGCTTGTCGCCGGGTCTTCCGCGCTGGGGCGCGCCCTCGGGACCGGGGGGAGGGGCCATGCCCGGCTCGATGCGGCCGCGCGAGGTCGGATGCTGGGGACGCGGACCTCCGGGACGCCCGACGGGCGCGCCGGGCCGCACGCCCGTCTTGGCCACCATGGGCTGGCCGGGGCGAATCGGCCCGCGATAAATCGGCTGGCCCGGAACCGGAGCGGCGGCGGGCTTAGGAATTCCAGGCCGGGCGGGCACCGGCGCCGCGGGCATCACGGACTTGGGCGCGCTGAGCTTGGCTGCCAGATCGGGACGCGGCGGTACGACCGGGCGCGCGGCGGGCTGCCCGGCCAGAGGACGCGCCTGCGGTCCGGAGACCGGAGCGGCGGGAGCGGGTCCGCGGCCGGACTCGCGAGGCGGCTCGGAACGCCGCATCGGAGCCGCCGGACGTTGGGGCGCGGCCGGCATCCCCGGCAACCCGGCACGCGCGGTTTCCGTGGGCATTGCCGGGCCGCCCGCCGGAAAGGGCTGGCGCGGACCGGAAAGGATTTGCCCCGGTTTAGGGCCGGCTCCGGCTCCCGGCAGCGGCTTGGCGCTGGGGGCGGCCGGACGGCCCGGCGTGATCACCACGGCCGGCGCTACCGCGTGCGGCGCGGGGGGAGCTGGAGCGGGAAGCTGTGCCACGGGAGGCGGCGCGGCCGGCGTTGCGGCGGGCGGCGCTGCGGCCGGAGTGCCGGAGCCCGGCCGCAGTACCGGGGGATGAATCGGGCGGCCAGCCAGGGGCGGACGAATGGGCGTAGCGGTGGGCAAAACGTGGGGTTCCTCAACCGGCTGCTTCTCGAGCGCGAGCGCTTCCGTGGCGGCCGGCTCTTGCTCCGCCACAACCGGGGACGGTGCGGCCTCGACGCGGCCCGCGCCATCGGTTTCGATGGCCGGACGGCCCTGGACCGCCGCCGAAAGATCATGCGCCTCTTCCCCGGCGGCCTCCCGATCGGCTTCGGTGCTCTCGGGAGTCTCTATACCGTACAGCCGGCGCAGCCGGATGGCTACGTCTTCATCGATGGAGCTGGAATGCGTCTTCTTCTCGGTGACGCCCAGTTCGGGGAGCCGGTCCAGGATTTCGTGCGCCTTGACCTCCAGCTCCCGCGCCAGCTCATTGATCCGAATCTTCTTCATAGACAAAGCAATCTACTTCCACTTGCGGAGACGCTCCTAACGGCCGCCCTCGCTCGAAGTGCCACCGCCTTCGGAAGCGCCCACATCGGGAGCGACCGTCGAGCCCGTGCCTTCAATCGGATTGTCGGTGGGGGAACCCGCGACTTCTATCCTATCAAACTGCTCCGTAATTTCCTCGGTTTCGCGAGCAGGCGGCTCGAGCGGCTCGCCGCCGGACGCTTCCGCGGAGGCCTGCCCCTCGGGTGTCTCGCCGGGGGGCGGTTCCGGCCCGGCCGCGGCGGCCACAGGCTCTGAGACGCCTTCCTCGGGACCGGCCTCGGCATCCTCGAACTGGCTGTAGTAGCCGTTGACGGCCGCCTGGATGGTCTCCACCGAACCGATGCCGGGGATCTCGACGATCTGCTCGGGCGTCATGCCCCCCAGCTTCTCGATGGTTCCCACGCCCGATTCCAGCAGCTTCTCGACCACGCCTTCCGGCAGTCCGAATTCGATCAGCACCGATACCGGCGCGCCCGGCGCCACCAGCGCCGCCATCTGCGATTCCACTTCCTGACGCTTCTCTTCCTCGCTCTTGATATCGATCTTCCAGCCTAGCAGCTTGGCGGCCAACCGCACGTTCTGTCCCTTTTTGCCGATGGCCAGCGAAAGCTGCGAATCGTCGACGATCACTTCCATGTGCTTTTCGACCGGATCGACGATCGAGATGCGGCTCACCTTGGCGGGGCTCAGGGCGTGGGTGGCGAAGACCACCGGATCGTCCGAATATTCGATGATGTCGATCTTCTCCCCGCGCAGCTCGCGGATGATCGACTGCACGCGCATGCCCTTCATTCCCACGCACGCGCCCACGCTGTCCACGTCGCGGTCGCGGCTCTGCACCGCGATCTTGGTGCGTTCGCCGGCTTCGCGCGCGCAGCCCTTGATGGCCACGGTGCCATCGTAGATTTCCGGAACCTCCTGCTCGAAGAGGCGCATGACCAGCTCCGGGGCGGCTCGCGATACCAGCACGCCCGGACCCTTGGAAGACTTGTCCACCAGGCGAATCACGCAGCGGACGCGATCGCCGACGCTGTAGCTCTCCAGGCGGGACTGCTCCTTCTTGGGCAGCTTAGCCTCGGTTTTTCCCAGATCCAGGACGTAGTCGGGGCCTTCCACGCGCTTGATGGTGCAGTTCACCAGTTCGCCCGCACGCCCCGAATACTCGTTGAAAACGGTCTCCCGCTCGGCCTCGCGGACCTTCTGGAAGATCACCTGTTTGGCGGTCTGGGCGGAGATGCGCCCCAAGGCTTCCGTGTTCTTGGGAATGCGCACTTCCACGCCGATTTCCGCCTCGGGGTTGATGCGGCGGGCTTCGCTGAGAGTCATCTCGTGCACCGGATCGGTCACCGTCTCGGCGACTTTCTTGACGGCGTAGAGCTGTATGGCCCCGGTCTTCGGATCCATGTCCGCAAAGTAGTCTTCGTTTGTCCGGTAATGCTTCCGGGCGGCGATCAGCATGGCGTCCTTCACCGCGTCCAGGACGATTTGCGGATCGATACCCTTTTCCTTGCTCAGAATCTCGATGGACTGAAAGATCGTTTCCAATGTGCCCTCATTCGCTGCAATTCAAATTTCCTGGATTGCGATTCTCCCGGCGGGTCTACCACTCGAATTTCAAATGCGCTTTAGCCACCTGCTCGAGGGGGAATCGCCTAATGGTTCCCTCGGCCGTCTCCAATGCCACCTGGCCGCCGTCGTAACCGGCCAGCGTGCCGTCCCAGTTGCGCCGACCTTCGATGGCTTCCCGCAACGTGATCCTGGCCTTTTTCCCCTTGAACCGTAGATAATCCTGAGGCTTCAACAGCTTCCGTTCCACGCCCGGAGAACTCACTTCCAGCGTATAGCGTCCTCCTGGGACAACTTCCTCGACATCCAGAATGGTTCCCACCTGTTGCGAGACCAACTCGCAATCGCCGTGCGTGACGCCCTCGGGCTTATCGATCGAAATGCGGACGAAGCGGCTGCTGCCGCCGCCCTTGACCTCCACTTCGACTACATCCATGCCCTCTGACTGCGCCACGCGCCGTGCAATCTCTTCGACTTTGGACGCCACTTCTTCCCGCATCGTTCCGAACGTGCAAAACCCAACAAAAAAGTGGGCTTTCGCCCACTCTCAGGGTTCGCCACTCAAGATCCTATTCTACCTTGTTTGAGGAACGAGGGGAAGCCCGGCCGCCGGCTGCGCCAAAACTTGCGAAATCGCACCTAGTGCGCGATAATGCTGTATAAATCAACACCACAGGTAACCCCATGACCCACGATCTCCAGGAAATCAAGCACGGCCTCGCCCAAGTTCGCGCCACCCTCGATCTGCTCGAGCGGTTCATTGCCGAATACGAGTCCCGAACCGTCAATATCCTGCCCTGCGAAGAAGTTAAGTTCTATGTCGCCACGGACGAGCAACTGGCGTCGGGAGCGGGAATCGGGAAGCTGTCCTCGTTGCAGGACGCCATTCGCGATACGGCGCGCGTCATGGCAGAAGCCGAAACCGCCTAACCAGCTTGGCTTCGAAGCGTACGTATGCATACGCCCGGCGTCTAACGCGGTCAAGCACGTGCGGGCCCGATGCCGGAATGGGCGATTCGAAAGCCATGCAGGCGCTGTTTCCGAGCCCCCGGCGGTCGATCCTGCGGGCCCTGTTCGCCGAGCCCGAGCGCTGGTGGTCGGTTCCGGAATTGGCCGGAAGATCCGGCTTGCAGCGTCGCAGCCTGCGCGCGCATCTCGACATGCTGGTTGGCAGCGGGCTGATCCGCCAAAGGCAGGACAGCCGGCGGATATGGTTTCAGGCTGACCCGGCATGTCCCGTGTTTGCGGAGATCGCCTCCATCGTAGCCAAACTGGCGGCTTCCCCTTGGGCTTTTGAGACCATTCTCGTGGTGGAGGATCAGGCTGCCACGGCGAAAATGACGCGGATACTTTTAGAGAGCTGGGGCTACCGCGTCCTGGAGGCGCATTGCGGGCCGGAGGCCATCGACCTGTTCGAGCGCCATGGCGGGAAAGTCCACCTTCTGCTGACCGACGTAATCATGCCGGGAATCGGCGGCCCGCAACTGGCCGGCATTCTGCTGGAGCGCAACCCCGCGCTGCGCGTGGTCCTCATGTCCGGTTACAGCGATGAAGATCTGCCGTCGCATCGGCACGCGTTTCTGGCCAAGCCATTCAACCCCGCGAGCCTGTCGCGCATCATTCGCCGCGAACTGGATCGTCGGGGCGCCGCGCACATGAACGGCTCGTAATATTAACTTGATTTCAGATACCGCAACGGGCAACAGGCGTGCAGCGTTTCAACCAGTAGAAGCAGGAGGTAGACATGAAACGCAAATTACTGGCCGCCGCATTTCTCGTGACGAGCACGATTTCGGTCGGCTGCGCGGGCGGAGCCTATTACGCGAGCTTCGGCCCGCCGCCGCCGCGCTACGGCGTGGCCGGCGTAGCTCCCGGACCAGGGTACGTTTGGACCGATGGCTACTGGAACTGGACCGGCGGCAACTGGGCTTGGGTCGGCGGCCGCTGGATGCGCCCGCCGCATCCCGGCGCGATGTGGGTTGCGCCGCGGTGGCACCAGGAAGGCCACCGGTGGCGAAGAGAACGGGGCTATTGGCGGCGATAGCCGGCGGCCTCGCTCACTGCCCGAGGATCTTCAGGTACTGCGCGACCGCCTCGATGCCGCGGTAGAAGTTCGGCAGGTGGAACTTCTCATTGGGGGCATGCAGGTTGTCGTCGGGGAGACCGAAGCCCATCATCACGCTGGGTATTCCCAGATACTGATCGAATACGCCCACGATGGGAATCGAGCCGCCCGAGCGGATGTACACGGTCTCCTTGCCGAAGACCTGCTTCAGGGCGTCGGCGGCCGCGTGGATGTAGGGATTATCGGGATTGGTCAGCGAGGGTGCACCCGAGTGCAGCACCTTCAGTTCGGCGGTGACGCCTCTGGGGCAAACCGCCCTCACCGCGGCTTTGGTCTGCTCGATGGCCTCATCGACGCGCTGGTCCCCCACCAGGCGCGTGCTGATCTTGGCGACCGCGCGGGCGGGTATCACGGTTTTAGCGCCCTCGCCCGTGAAACCTCCGCGAATGCCGTGGACTTCGAACGTGGGGCGCGCCCATACGCGCTCCAGCAGCGGAATCCCGGGCTCGCCCACCAGTTCCTTGGCGCCCATTTCCTTCTCGGTATATTCCTGGACGTCGAACGGCAGGCGCGCCCACGCCGCGCGCTCCTTGGGGCTGGGCGGCACGACGCGATCGTAGAATCCCGGGATATGAATGTGCCCGTCGCGGTCCTTGAGAGCGCAGATGATCTCGGCAATGGCCTGGAACGGGTTGGGCGCGGCGCCGCCGTAGACGCCCGAATGCAGGTCGTGATTGGCGCCTTCCACAAACAACTCGTAATAGATCATGCCGCGCAGGCCCACGCAGATGGTGGGCAGCTCGGGGGCGAACATCTCGGTGTCGCACACCACCGCCGCATCGGCCTGGAGGCGCGGCGGCCGCGTCTTCACATAAGCCTCGATGTGCTCGCCGCCGGTCTCCTCCTCGCCCTCGAGCAGGAACTTCACATTCACGGGCAGCTTGCCGGTGGTCTTCAGCAGGCCTTCGACAGCCTTGATCTGGATGTAGACCTGCCCCTTGTCGTCGCAGGCGCCGCGCGCAAAAAGGTCGTCGCCGCGCACTTCCGGCTCGAAGGGGGGCGATTTCCACTCATCCAGCGGATCGGGCGGCTGCACGTCGTAGTGGCCGTAGAACAGGATGGTGGGTTTCGACGGCGCGCCGAGCCATTCGGCGTAGACCAGCGGATTGCCGTCGCCTTCGATCAGCTCGGCGGCGCTCATGCCCGCCGCCCGCAATTCATCGCGCGCGAACTCGGCCGCGCGGCGGATATCGGGCTTATTTTCGGAGAGCGTGCTGATGCTCGGGATGCGGAGAAAGGTCTTGAGGCCTTCGAGAAAGTCAGATTGATGCTCGCTGTAGTAGCTCATGAAATCTCCTGTAATAGTATCGCCGAATGAACGCCATAACGCCGTTCACCTATCTCCGCGGTTCAGGATGCCAGATCGAGGCCTCGAAGGCCCCCGCCTCTGGTCCGGACATAAGGGGATTTTATTCCGCGTTCTGACTGAGCCTCAACGCCCGCTTTGCGTGGCCCCGGACTGCGCGCCGCCGCTCCGCCCCGGAGGCGGATAGTTCCTGGAGGCGTCTTCCAGCACCAATACCCAGTCGTTGCCAGGCCCGCTCGAAGGCGGCGTATACAATCGGGACAAGGCTTGCGAGCGTTCGTTATCTCCGGCCGCCGGCTTTGTATAATCCTCGATGCGGGTCGCGGTCCCGGTGCGCGGGTCGTACCAGTAGGCTCTGATCACCTGGCCCGCTATAGTCTGGATTACCGTATCCCGCAGCCGTATCCGCACCGCTTTGCCGGTGGCGGTGTACACGAACGCATAACTTCGATCCGCCCCCCGGCACGCCTGGATGCGTTCGGTAGTGCTCATCGGATCTTCGACGATCAGCCACTGATCGGGAACCCGCTCGAGCATGGGCCGGGATTCGAGCAGGTTGCGGATGTACTGCATCTGCTTGCCCGCCGGCCTGTCCAGCGCTTCCCGAAACGTAACCTCGGGACCCCAGGCGCCGCTGCCCCTCGATTCGAGTTACTAAGATAACTATAAGCGCCGTTACTGCCATACGTATAGCCGGCCGCACCCGCGAACATAGCGCAGTAAGCTATCCGGCGGACATCCTCGGCCTGGATCAACCTGACGCCGGGTTTATATGGCGCCAGGTTATTCGCGATGCCTTCGTAGGCCGACTCGCCATCGATCACCGGTTTAGCGGGCACCCGCGCGTAATCGCCAGCGATCAGCTCGTAATTCCGGTTGAAGAGACTGTGGCCGGACTGAAGCATGTTGAAGTCCAGCCATTTGTCCTGGTGAAAATACATCGAGGAGCTTCTTATACCCCTCGGATGGTACGTCTTGAGATGCGTGCCGCCATCGCCCTCGGTGATGCCGGCCGCCATGGAGCGCCAGATGTCCTCGATGCCGTCCGGGACCCAGTCACCGCCCAGAATCCAGCAGAACGGGCTTGTTTCGGTACCGCGTGCCCAGGAACTTGCCGTAGCTGAATGCGCTCGCCTTGTCGAGCACGCTTTTCTCCGGCGTGACGTACTCCTTGGACCATATCGGAACCAGGGCAACGTAGAGCCCCAGAGATTCCGCCTCGTTCATAGCGTAGTCCACGTGCTGGAAGTACTCTTCGTTGGGACGCGTGGGATCGTTGTTGACGAATACGGTCTGCCCGTAAGGGTTGGGCTTCTCCAGACCGCCATAGTGCGCGACGATCGCCTGAATGACCGTGAACCTCTTGGCAGCCCGGTCTTTCAGATAGAGATCCACGTCCTCCCTTGTGAGGTGGAACAGGCTCCACGAGGTGTCCCCCAAGTAGAAGAATGGCGAGCCATCCTCTTTAACGAAGAACCTGCCGTTCTCGGAAACGCGCAGCCTGGCGCAGCGGCGCGGCCTGCGCCAGGCAGGCACTCAAGATTAAAAGAACAATTGTCCTTCATTGTCTCACCTTGTACTCGATCAGTTTGCCGGGAGCCGGGAAGTTCCGCGACGTAAGCGCGGCGGCGCCGCGGCCTGCGCCAGGCTTGCGTGCAAAGCCAGGAGCAGAACCGCGACGCCGCTCCGCATTACCGCACCACTAAGCGCACCGGACCCAGTACGCCGGAAGATGGCGGAGTGAAAATCCCCCGGACCCTCAGCTCCGTTCGCACAGGGGCGTTGATGGCGGTGGCCGAACCTGCGGGACCGACCTGGCCCGCTCGCCCGCCGCCCGCAGCCGGCGCGCCAGCCGATGCCGCACCCGCGGAGCCTCCGCGGCCTCCAGGGGTGCCATACACGGTGAATTGCAGATCGTTGGCGCCGGGTTGTAAAGCGGTGGTGATGTCCCACCGGTAGGCCTGCCAGCCTTGCCCGTCGAAGACCGCCCCGTTAACCGTGGGGCGGATGAACTCGCTCCCATTCTCGACTTCCAGAATTACGCGCTTCCCGGCGGGTAACGCGGAAAGAGTGATCTGCTTGTGATATATGGCCGGGCCGACGAAGGATGCCGCGCCCAGATCCTGCCAGGATTTGAGAGGAGTGGTCAGGTGTTGGCCGTTGAGGTCCAACGTCCAGTCTCCGTCCAGTTCCATCAGAGTCGTGCCCGTAACCAAGGCCGGTTCCGAACCGAAACCCGCGACGGCATTCGGACTGATGGTTATGAGTTTCGATTCGTAAGGTTTGAGAATCAGCGGGAAGCGCACGGAATCACCCTCGGCGGTGGCGCCGGACATGCCATGAACCTGACCCTGGCCACAATCCCACACCTGTGTCTGGCCTTTGCCGGCAACGGTTACAGTGCGCGATTCCTCCTTGTTGCTCTCATTGAAGAAGAAGTACATATCGCCGTCGGCCCAGATCCGGTGCATATACGTCAACCGCGGAAACTCGGCGTCCACCTTGACATCCGGTTTCGGCAGCGCCGCCAGCACGCGCGGCGTGATGTCGCCCGAGGGCTCGATCAGCGTGGCGAAGCTCAGGTCGGGTGCGTCTTTGGCATCCCGGAACGTCTTGTCGACCAAGAGCGTGGGCGTCTTGCCCACGAAGATCAGCTTGCCGCCCGCTTTGACGAAGGCCTGAAAACGCTCAAGGCCGGTCTTCGTGATCACCGTTGAAGAAGGAACCACGATCGCCCGGTAGACTTGTCCGCTGAGGTTCTTGAAGCCGCCATCCGCGATGGTGGCCACCGAGCTGAGCGACTGCTCGTCGAAGTAATCCCAATCCACCTGGTGTTCGAGCAACTGCCAGCCCAGCTTGGTTGTGCTGCGGTCGGCCTCTTCGTCGCCGAGCCACATGCTGTTGGCGGGATGGTACAGACCAACCTGCGCGGCCGGGCGCCCCTGGGCCATCACATAGCCGGCCCGGTTGGTATACCTCACCAGGAGGGCGGCCTGGGGCGGCGCGTTGACCTGGGTGGCGCTCGCCTGATAATTCATTCCGTCGCGCACCACGGGGACGCGGATCTGCATCGCGTTGACGCCCCTCACCAGTTGATAATCCAACTGGAACTTGCCATCGACGCCGAGACCGCCGCCTTCCTCGGCCCAGACCTTAGGCCTGCCGAACAGGTGCGCGGCGGAGGAGGCCAGCTTGGGGAAGTTGTTGTTCACGTCCCAAGTTCCGTCCGGGATGTGCACCGTGAGAGGCAGCAGCTGGCTCAGGTTATCGATCCCCGGAACCTGCACGTGCCGTTCGTCGCGGAAGAAATCGCCCTCGGTGCGAGTCAGACGCATCATGACCTCTTCGCCGTTCAGGTGCACCAGGTATTCCATGTTGTTCTTGGCGCACCAGTCGGCTTGGACACCGTAGAAGCTGTCGCGGAAAATCGAGCTCCACACGTCGTAGTAGTCGGCTTTGACGCGCCGCGCCTCGTCAGTCAGCTGGTGAGCGAAGAACAGCGGCAGGTAGGGCTGGAGGTCGTAACCTTTCTGCTTTTGGAATTCCTCGAGCAGCCTGGGGGTCCAGGGGATGGCGCTGGCGAAATCGGTTTCATCGCCGAAGAAGCCCAGGACGGTCTTGCCGAACTGGTCGCCGAAGAGCTTCTTGTAGACCTCGTGGGTGGTGGACATAAACGCGCGAGTGGCATCCGGATTCAGGTAATCGATCAGGGGATACCGGGCATCCTTGTTGTAGGTGCCGTCCTCGCGGTTGATGTAGCGGGTCGGGGAACTGCGGTAGACGTGGCGCACGAACACCACGTCCCAGAGCCAGTTCGGCGTATACGGGTCGGAGCCGGTATTGGGCGCCGTGTACTTGAGTTGGCCGTCCTTGGGCATGGGGAGCACGGTGGTAGTGTGGTCCGAGCCATTCTCGACGTACACTCCCAGAGTGTCCGGCGGCAGAGGCATGGAGATGGTCTGGCCGGCGGTTAGCGAGACACGCATGTCGGCCACGATCCCCTGCATGACGAACTGCGGAAACTTCTCGCCGATCAGCCCCCCGGCAAAGCCGCTCGGGTAGGTGCCTTCGTCGGCAATCCAAACCTTGATACCGCGCTTGCGGGCCTCATCCACCGCGAACTTTATCAGGTCGAAGTATTCCGGCGAGAGGTACTTGGGGGTCATGCCGCGGGCGGGACCGAAGTTCACCACGTAAATGCTGTTGGCCACGAGCGAATCGAACTCTTGAACAATCCTTTCGCGGGTCAGCGGGCCGCCCCAAATGGCCCAATGTATGGCGCCATATTCGTGCGGCGCGTTCCGGAAGTTGGCGGACACCTGGCTAACGGTCGGCATCGTCAACTGTTGCCAAGGCCCCTGCGCCATGGCCGCGAACGAAACCAGGAACAGAATGGCAAACCCAATGAGAATTCTTCTTGTGTTCTTCATATCAAGTTCCATCTCTCTCTATTTGTCAAAGATGTTCGGGGAGCGTTCCGCGGGGCCGAACAGGGACCGTGCGGCTATCGCGCCACCAACTGTACGGGACCTAGTATGCCAGAAGCCGCGGGCGAAAACACTCCCCGGGTTCTCAGCTCCGGCCGCACACCACCACCCGGGCCGTTGAGAGCCAAAGCCGAACCGGGGGGGGCCTTGGGGCGCCGGCGCAACTCCGGTTGGCGCGGGGCCCGCGGAGTCTCCGCGGCCTCCCCGCCCGCCCCCGGCTGCCGGCGCAGCGCTGGCGGGCGCAGCACCGCCGCCTCCGCGGACGGCGGGCGTCGCGTGCCTAGAACTGGAATCGCGCGAGAAGCTGGCCTTGCCGGGGACTGGAAAACACCGATCCGGTGTTGATCCAGCCGAAGCCGGCCGTGGGAACGCCTGCGCCGTTAACCGTTTGCGTGGCCAAGGCGTTGGTCGAGGTCGGGTTATTCATCTCCGTGCGGTTGAAAACATTGTAGGCCTCGACGCGGAACTGCAAGGTCATGCCTTCGCGAAGCTGGAAAGTCCGGCCGAAGCTCATCTGCTCGATGGGACGGCGTTGGTAACGGTAGTCGTTATAGTAAGCGGCGGCGGTGCCGAACTGCCCAGGGCCCGGTTCCGTCCATGCGGCCGGATTCAGCACGAATTGCTTGTTCGGGTCCACGCAATGGCAGTTGAGGTTCGCCGTGAACGGGGAAACGCCGGGCACCCGGTCGGCGAAGGTGCTCCCCGAGCTGCTCCCGTTAAACAGAATCGTTTGCAGGTTGTTGGTCGCCAGGGGCGACTCGATCGGGAGGCCGCTGGCGTACCGCAACATGCCACTATAGGTCCAGTCGCGGAGCGCGTACTTCACCAGGCGGTTCGATACCCCGATGGAGGGCACCCTGTACGTGTATCCCATCGCGAGGACCAACGGCTGGGAGTCCGCCGTAATGTACTTGTTGAGATTGCGGTTCAAGATGTCGTTGACAGCGGGGGCCCCGGCGGTGCCGCTGGTCGCGCCCAATTCCATCTCCTGCGACCACGTGAACGCGGTGGTGACCGTGAGGCCGTGCGACGTGCGCTTGGTGAGCTTGGTCTGCAACGCGTCATACCAGCTGTTGCCCAGCGACGCGAAATCGGTGGGGATGCTCCCGAACTGGGGGAACGGCCGCAACATCTGCGCCAGCGTGAGCCCGGTGGGATAACCGGTATAAGGAGCTTTGAATCCCGCTGCCTGGACCGCCGCCGAGTTCCAAGGCGAGGTCAGCAACTTATAGTCGCTGGAGTTGCTGACGTTCAGGCCGGCCGCGGCGATCCGTGCCAGGGTCCCATTATTCAGGGCCTCCATGGAATCGCTCCGCAGCCAGGCCCCCCGGTTGCCCACGAACGCGGCTTCCAACACCAGGTTGTTGGTGAGCTGGCGCTGCAGGGAAACATTCCACTGATTGATTCTAGGAGGCCGGCCGGCGCCGGCGGCATCGATGTAGTAGGGAGGCGAGTTGATCTGGCCGGGCGAGGGGAACAGGCCGGCCGAGTACGGGGCGGCATACAATTGCGCCTGGGTGAACTGCAAGCCATTCTGCAGCTGCACCGCCGGTGTGCCATAGTTGCCTGTGGAGAAGCTGAGTGTGTTCCAACCCACGCCGTTGATGGCCGTGTTGGTGATATAGCCGGCCGTTTCGGTCGTACCGTAAATGAAACCCCATCCGCCACGCAAGACCGTCTTGGAATCCAACTGATAGGCGACTCCTATGCGCGGGCCAATGGCAAGCGGATAGGTTTTGCTGAAGCTGCAGTCGCAGCCTCCCGGCCCGGAGCCTTCGTAGATCATGCCTCCCAGCAGCCCTCCCGCCGACGGGTTCGCGACCGTGGGCCCGAACATGGACCAGCGGTTGTGTATCTCGGTCAGGCCGCTCTGGTAGTCCCAGCGCACGCCGTAATCGAGCGTGAGCTTGCGGGTGACCTTCCAGGTATCTTGCAGATACAGCCCCACGGCATGTTTCCGGAGTTGCGGGTCTTGTTCGTTCCTGACGGTGGCGTTGTCGATGGCGCCAAGCAGGAAACTAGCGTACGGGAAACCCACATTTCCGCCACTGAGGGTCGTCGTTTGCAGGTAGGGCAGGCCGGTCTCGGAGCCAAGGACGTTGAGGATGCCCGTGGTGCCCACTTGCTCGACGTCGGTCCAGATGTCCTTGCGCCACTCCGCGCCAGCCTTGTAGGTGTGATTTCCGTGGACCCAGGTCGCGCTCGCCACCGCGGTCGGCTTATCGTTGTGATAAAAGCCGGCGTTGGTCGGCCCGATGGTGGATGTCGTGCCGCCGCTCGAGTTGGTGAACAGAAAACCGCCTTGCCCAGAGCTAAGGCCCGTGATCTGAGGAAAGCCCGTCGTATTGCCCCCCAGCCCGAGGGCGGCCGAGTTGTAGGTCAGCACGCTTTGGGGCGTCGAGTCGTGATGCTCGTAATGCATGTCTCCCAAGCCCACATGCACCAGGAAAGTGGGCGACACCGTCTGATCCAAGGTCAAGCGAATGGTCTGGTTCCGGTCCGTGTATTGCCGGGCATTGGAGATCGGGAACGGCAGCCCGTCGCCGACGTTCTTATTCATGTTCTGAATCCAATCCCCCCAGTAGAAGGAGAGTTTGGACTTGGGGCTGATGAACTCATCGACCTTCACGCTGGGCATCGTCTTCCCGCGGTCGGTCTGATCGCTTGGGGCGAAGTTATTCACGTTGCTGCTGCCGGTGGCCGTCGGGATGAGCGCCTGGATCTTCGCCGCCACCGGGTCGATCCGGCTCGTGGGAATTATGTTGCCCGGGAAGGGGCTGCGAACGATGCTGCCGTTGGATGCGGCAAAATTCGAGGCCGGGTCGTAAATCACGTCCTCCATGATGGCCGCCCCCGTCGGGTCCGTGCCGAGGGTGCGTCCCGTCAGCGCCCCGGCGAAATTGCCCGCGCGGTAGCCTGCCGTAGGAACAGTCTCGAGCGGCGTCCCCGAAATAGAGGTAAAGGTCTTATACTGCTCGAAATTGAAGAAGAAGAAAGTCTTGTTCTTCCCGTTGTAAATCTTGGGAATAATGACCGGGCCGCCGATCGTGGCGCCCCAGTCGTTATTCCTGACTACCGGGTTGACCAGCCCGCCGCTGCCATTGTTGGTGTACGGCTGGCCGGCATTGAGCACCCGGTTGACGAAGTACTCGTACCCACTCCCGTGGAACTGATCCGTTCCGGAGCGCGAGGTGAGGTTGACCAATCCTCCGCTGACCTGCCCGAACTCGGCGGCGAAGTTGCTGCTCTGCAGCGAGACCTGCTGCAGCGACTCCACGGAGGGCTGGGTTTCGGAAAGATGCGAGGCATCGATGGTGCTGGTGATATCCTGGCCATCGACCAATGTCCTGAAGGTATTGTCGGGAGCGCCGTTGACGTGCATCTGTAGATTGCTGCCGGTGATGTTCGTAGCTCCCGGCGTAATCCCGGCGAAGCCGATCGGGCTGCGCGGATTGTTCGTGAAACTCAAAGGAAGATCGTTGACCATATCGGCGTTAACGGTAGCGCTTTGCTCCGCGCTTTCCGTCTTCAGCAATGTGGCATCCGCCGTAACGGTCATCTCTTGAGTAGTCGAGCCGATTTGCAAGACCACATCGATGCGCGCGGTCTGAATGACCGCGATGTGAATACCCGTTTGAATGTACTTGGTAAAGCCCGCCGCTTCGACACTCAAGTCGTAAAGGCCCACGGGAAGGGAGGGCAGCGTGTAATTGCCGGTCGCCGTGGTTACGGTCTCAAAAACAGAGCCGTTCTCGGGGCTCTTAGCGGTAACTTTAGCGCCCGGAACCACGGCGCCCGCCGGATCCGAGACCGTGCCGGTGATGTTTCCACGATCGCTCTGGCCGAAAAGCAGGCCTGAAACGACTAGAATTAAAGCCACCAAAAATAGTGTGGCCCAAAGACACGAATGCTTCTTCACGTGCATACAAGACCCCCTTTTGCCGGGAATACCCTTCCGAGCGGTTCCCAGGCACGATTATCGTCCGAAGGCGAAATCTCTATCAAAGGAGTATGACCGCACGACTGGGCACTGTCAAGTCATTCTGAGGAGTTTTCCGGGCCCCATAGGCTCTGCCGAATCTGAATCGTTCCGCCCCGTTAAGAACCCTATTGCCGGATTTTCGTGCCCGGCGGAGGGAAGTTCTTCGAAGCGTCGTCCACCACCAGAACCCAGTCGTTTCCCGGACCGCTCGAAGGCGGCGTGAATTCGCGGCTTATGTCGCCGCGCCGCACATCCGCCGGCCTATCGCCGGGTTCCGTCTTCGGAAACTGCCCGATAAGAGTCGAGGTGCCTTTCCGCGGATCGTACCAATAGGCCTTATAAGCCGTGCCCGTGACCTTGTCGTGTATCTTGTCTCGAAGCTGGACCCTCACGGGTTTCCCGGACGAGGTATAGACAAAGATATAACTACCGTCGGACGACCGGCAGGCCTGGATTCGATCCGTCGTGCTCAGAGGGTCGTTGACGACCAGCCATTCGTCCGGGATCCTGGTGAGCATCGGCCGCGACTCGAGCAGAGCGCGCAGATACTGCATCTGAGTGCCGGCGGGCCGCTGCATGGCTTCCTGGAAGGAAATTGGAGGAAGGCCATATCCCGAACCTTTCTTGCCTTCTCTCGGCGGGGCATTGGGATTCGGGCTGGAGTAACTCCACACGCCTTGGCTCCCGTATGCGTATCCAGCGGCCCCCGCGAAGACGGAACAGTAAGCCGCTCTTCGCACGTCGTGGGCCTGAATAATCGGCACACCAGGAGCGTAGGCGATCAGATTGTCGACAATCCCTTCGTATTCCGATTCGCCCTCGACGACCGGCTTCGGCGGCGTCCGCTCCCAATCCCTCGCGATCAGGTCGTACGTCCGGTTCAAGACCATGTGGCGGGATTGAACCATGTTGAAGTCCAGCCAAGCCTCGCTCTGGAACCAATTGCCCGAGCTTTGAATCCCGGTCGGATGATAGGTCTTCAAGTGAGCCCCGCCGTCGCCCTCGGCAATGCCGGCCGCCAGCGCTCTCCATAGGTCCTCGGTCTTGTCCGGGTACCAGTCGCCGCCCAGGACAAACATCACACGCTTGTCGCGATATCGGCTGCCCAGGAATTTGCCGTAAGCAAAAGCGCTGGTTTTGTCGAGCACCGACTGCTTTTCGTTGACATATTCCTTGCCCCAGATAGCCACAATGGCGACGTACAGGCCGAGCGAGTTGGCTTTGTTCACCGCATAATCGACATTCTTGAAGTACTCCTCGTTGGGTGTCGCCTTGGTGCCTTTGACGAACGTTGTCGCTCCGTACGGATTCGGCCTGTCCAGACCTCCCATGTTACCGGCGACGGCTTGGATAACGTTGAACTTCTTGGCCGCGCGATCCTTCAAATAGAGATCGATATCTTCGCGGGTCATATGAAACAGCGCCCACTCGGTATCGGCCATGTAAAAGAAGGGCGTGCCATCCTGGGTGACGAAGAAATGGTGGTTGTCGGAAATTCGAATCGGTGGCGGCGCCTGTGCGTAAGCCGCGACAAAACCGGCGCTCAGCCAGAGAACGCCCGCCAGAAACAGGCCTCTTCGAGTACTTTGCATGATAATCCCTCTTTCTATCGTCCGCCGACGGAGTGGTTCAGCCCCTCATCATGACTTTGCGGTATGGAATTGGAGATGGTTGTCAGCACGCTGCTTTAGGGCTTCTCTGTGGCCCGCCTTGGTCCTCGGCAATCTCCGAGTGAGCACTGGGACGCCTCGCCCGGCATCGTTCCAGCAGGCCTCGACTCCCCGGCAACTCGCCAGCGGTACATTTATCATACAGGGGCCTGCATGTCAAGTGAATCGCGGGTTTGAACGGCTACCGATCGAGGGCGTAAGCCGGTCGGGGGGCACGGCTTCGGTTCAAAACGTTTCGCCGACAGGAGGCGCAGCTTGTCTTTCCCACGGGTCGGGAGCATAATTCAAGCTTACGGCTGGCCAACCCGTTTACGCCCGCTCGGCGCGCTGACGCCGCATGCTGGACAGACTGCAACACGATCGCTATGGAGAGTCCCGGGTATGAATGATTCGCACAAGAGTACCGTACTTATTCCGCTCGCCGCGTTACTGGCGTCGAGCATCCTTTCCGCGCAGGCAGCACCGCTGCCGCGGCTGCGCGTCTCGGATAACGGGAGATATTTCGTCAAGGCGGACGGTTCCCCGTTCTTCTATTTGGGCGACACTGAATGGGCCCTATTCCACCTCACACGCGAAGATGCCGAGCTCTATTTGAAGGACCGCGTCGAGAAGAAATTTACGGTCATCCAGGCCATCGCCACCTTCTGGGGCGGCTTGGACAGGCCCAACGCTTACGGCGAGACGGTGTTTGTGAACGGCGATCCCGCGCACCCTAACGAGGCCTACTTCAAGCATGTGGACTGGGTGGTGGATAAAGCCGAATCGCTCGGGCTCTACATTGGCTTTGTGCCGATATGGTCGAAAGAGTACGTTCAGCAGGATCCTTCGATGCTGCTCAATCCGAGTTTCGGACCAACCATCCGAACCGCCATCCGCACCGGAAAGCCCTCGGTCGTCGACAAGACAAGCGCCTATAATTACGGCCTATTCCTCGGCCGCCGGTATCGCGACAAGCCCATAATCTGGATTCTCGGCGGCGATTGGTTCGCATCCGGCGTGGAGGACGTGTGGCGCGCGATGGCTGCCGGTCTCGCCGAGGGCGACGGCGGAACGCACCTGAAGACCTATCACCCGAAGTCGCCCCGCAGTTCAGCCCAGTGGTTCCATGACGACGCCTGGCTGGATTTCAACATGCTCCAAACCGGCCACACGGCTCTGAACCGGAACTATGAATTGGTCGCCGCGGACTGGGACCGGATTCCCGCCAAGCCGGTGGTGGACGGCGAGGGCGGATATGAAGGCATCAACGACGCTATGTCGCCGTCGGGCAACGTCGAGCCTCCCGACGTGCGCAGGATCGCGTACTGTGCCGTTTTCGCCGGCGGCGCCGGGTACACATACGGGGCCAATGGATTGTTCGGCGCGACGAGCCGTCCCACCGACAGGGGGCCGCGGGCGGGCAGAAGTGCGGCCCCCCGGGGCGCGGGCAGGGGCGCGGCGAACGCAGGCGCCGAAAGCAGCATTCAGGATGAAGGCGGCCAGCGGGGCAGGGCCCCGGGGATGCCGTGGAAGGAAGCCATGCAACTGCCCGCCGGCCGGCAAATGCAGTATCTGCGGGCTTTGATCGAATCGCGGCCCATGCTCACTCGGATTCCCGATCAATGGTTGCTCGTTAACGACCCCATGGGTACCACGGAGCGAATACAGGCCTGTCGGGCATCGGACGGAAGTTATGCGTTCATTTACACCGCTACGGGGAGTAAGTTGAGGATACGGATCGTGGATCGTATTTATGAGAAGTTATCGGGAACTACGATCAAGGCGTATTGGTACGATCCACGGACCGGCACCGCGACGCATATCGGGAATTTTCCGAAAACGGAGTCCCGGTCTTTCAACCCGCCAACCAGTGGACGTGGGAACGATTGGGTGCTGGTTCTGGACGATGCCTCCAAAAACTTTCCGCCCCCGGGGCAGAGCGGGGGCCGGTAACCGCACCAGTTAATGGCGCGAGATTAAATATTAAAGGAGGACGTGGGCGATGCGAAGAGCGATCATAGTTCTGCTATTGGCCCTGAGCGCGGGCCTGGCGCAATCGGCCGTGCTGCCGCGATTGCGTATCTCCGACAATGGCCGATATTTCGTCAAGGAGGGCGGCCCGCCGTTCCTGTATCTTGGCGACACCGAATGGACGCTGCTCCAGTGCACGCGGGACGAGGTGGACACCTACCTGGCCGACCGGGCGGCGAAGAAGTTCACGGTGGTCCAGATCAGCGTGGCGGGCTTTGATGCTTTGAAGAAGATGTTTGTCGATGGCGATCCCACGCGGCCTAATGAGGAGTACTTCCAGTTTCTCGATTACGTGGTGCGGAAGGCCGAGTCGTTGGGTCTCTACGTCGCCTTGGTGCCGATGTGGTCGAACGATTACGTGAGGCCGGAGCTTAACGTGCTTACTAACGCCACGGCCTTCAGTTACGGCAAGTACTTGGGCAACCGCTACCGGGACACGTCGGTGATCTGGATTCTGGGAGGCGATTGGTTCGCCACCGGCTTCGAGGACATCTGGCGCCAACTGGCTGCCGGTCTCACCGCGGGCGATGGAGGCATTCATTTAAAGACTTACCACCCCAAGTCGCCGCGCAGTTCGGCGATGTGGTTCCACGCCGAGAAGTGGCTCGACTTTAATATGCTGCAAACCGGGCACACCACTCTCAACCGGAATTATGACTTAGTCGCCGAGGACTGGGCCCGCGTTCCGGCCAAGCCCGTGGTGGATGGCGAGGGCGGCTATGAAGGCATCGCCGATGGACTGGTGCCGGAGCTTACCATCGAGCCTCACGACGTGCGCCGCATCGCCTACAGCGCGATTTTTGCGGGGGCAGCGGGTTACACTTATGGCGGGCATGGCGTGTGGGGCTACCGCAATCCGGCCACCGGCGGGGCACCGTCGCCGGCCCCGGCCAGGAAGTCGGCGGCTCCGCCGGTGCGCCACGGCCCCGCGCCGCCATGGAAGGAAGCCCTGCAATTGCCCGCCGCGTCCCAGATGCAGCATCTGCGGGCGCTCATCGAATCGCGGCCCATGCTCACGCGCATCCCCGATCAATGGCTGATCGCCAACGATTACCTGGGAACCACCGAGCGCATGCAGGCCTGCCGCGGGTCCGACGGCAGTTACGCATTCATCTACACCGCCACGGGCAGGAAGCTGAAGATCCGGCAGATCGACGGACCCTACCCCAAGCTTTCGGGCAAGACCATTCGCGCCTGGTGGTACGATCCGCGGACCGGGTCAGCCACGGCCATCGGCGAATTCGAGAAGACCGGTTTCCACGATTTCACCCCGCCATCGAGCGGGCCGGGCAACGACTGGGTGCTGGTGCTGGACGACGCCTCGGAGAACTTCCCCGCTCCGGGCAAGGGAGTACTGAGCCGCTGAGCCGGGACGCAGAAGGGCGTCCAGCGCCTCAGAAGAAGACCTTCCACTCCACGTCGTTTCCGGTCGGCGCCGTGTAGTCCACCGTTAGCAGAGGTCCGGCGGCCGCCATCTTCGCCGTCAGGCCGCCGGACAATTCCACGCGTTTTGCCGTGAATCCCTCCGGAACGTAGATGCGCAACTGATACGGATCGCCGGCCACCGCGCGCGAAACGCCGCGCAGCATCCGCTGCTGGCCGTCGTATGCCAGGTCCTTGATGTCGAACGCCATCTGCCGGATGTGCCGGCTGGTGGAGATCAGCACCGGCCGGTCCTGTTTCTCGACGATGCTGTAGATGTCGCAATCGTACGGGCTGACCGGACGCGGAACGAAGGTTCCCTTGAACGTCCCGATAAGTTTCCTGCTCCAGAATTCGTAAACGATGTACTCTTTGCCGGGAGCGAGGCGGAGATCCTTCGCCGCATCCAGCTCGACGGTGAACTTAGGTATCAAATCTCGCGTCGCCGGGGTGGTATAAGTGAAGCCTTCCCGAGGCGTCTTGCTGGTGTAATTGAAAACGCCGACGACATTCCACTTGCCAAAGGGCCGTTCGACCGGCATGTTCCAGACCTGGGCCGGCTTCCGGATGAATAAATCCACGGGATAGGATACATCCGGGGTTGGCGGGCTGATCCGTTTCAACAGTTCGATCCGGTCCGCGGGGTACTCTTCGTTGAACGCTTCCTCCAGGAAGAGCGTGCTCCCGGCGATGGCGTGGAAGTTCGCACTGACTTTTGCCTGGGCATAGTTGAAGCGCCCCGCCGATTCATCGATCGGCTGGGACTTATAGACGTGGAAACCGTCGCAGTCGTTCCAAAACACGCGCCCGTTGTAAAAGAACCTGATCGACGATCCCAGCAGGGATTCTGTAAGCCATAGGCGCCAGCCGTCGCCTTCCTCATAACCGTGGTCGGCATCGTTCGATACCCGGGTGATGTCGACAATTCCGTAGGTATGATCCACCGCGTTCATGTTCGAGCGGATCACCCTCCGGGGCGCCTTTTGATCGATCGCCTCGCGCCAGGGAGTCCCCGCCGCGCGATAGGTCTCCAGCGCGCTCATATAGGGGTCGTACTGCCCGGGCCACTTATCCCACCAGTCGGCAAAGTCCATCTCCGCGCGGCCGGTTTCATTCTCATGACCGACCACCCATTGAAACGCGCGCTCGCGCTCCAGCTTGATTGTCAGTGGATTCGAGAAATCGATGACCCTTGTCCCCATTGTCATTCCATAGTATCGGGCGTGTATCGGGAGATAGCATTCGTCCGGGTAACTGGTCCGCCCGGGACCCCCGGCGGCAGGCTGGAGTCCCCGCCGGTTGCTGGGCCGCCGCTGTTAGCCGGTGCCGGCCCGGATTTTGCGAAGGAGAATCGGGCGGTTGCCGGTCTCCCCCGTGACCGTACAGACCAAAGCTTCCCTGTCTGCCGGGCCCTCCAAGTCCCCAGTAGAAATCGTTCAAGCCATGCGCCTTGAAAAACTTGTCCGCATTGGCCTCGCTGCCGCCGGACAGGTATCCGTGGAAGCGGCTATAGTTGTTCGAGACCAACTCCCGGTCGTTGAGATCGATCGGCCGCCGCTGTTTGAGACGTATATCATACGCGATGGCGATCAGGTCCGCCTGGTGCTCCATGGCGCGGAGCGCATCGGTATTGAAGTCGATGAGCAGCTTTTCTCCTTCGAAAGCTCTTTCCCGAAGGCATGGTGACTTTGTAGCTGCAGTATCCGCGAACCCTCATCCGGTCGTTCGTCTTTCCTTGCCAGCCCGCCGCCACTTCAAACCTCGATGCCCCCTTCGTAATCGTCACGTGTCCCATCAACAGGCTGTTGCCCGTGTCCATGTCTTGGATCACGTGATTCACCTCGTACATCTTAGGCACGATGAAACTGACTACAGGCGCGAGGTCGTAATACTCGCGGTTCTGAGACATAGTTCCCAGGCTGGTCCACCTTTCGGTGGAGCCGCCCAGGCGCGCATCGTTGGACACGAAGTAGTCCATGTCCCCCACGTCAACGGTCTTGCCGGTGTTATTCGAACGGCCCAAGCCGACCAGAATATCGTTTCCATTTTTGGAGACCGAAATCTGGTATTCGAAATCGAGTTGTCCGGGTTTCCTCCCGCGAAGCGTCACCGTGACGAACGATCCGAACTTGTTCGAGTCCGCGTTGTTGACTGAACGGGTCACTTTCCAACCCGCGGGGTCGTCGCCGGGGAGGAAATAAACATCGTTCAGGCGCATCGGCGTCCCTTTGACTTCGGCCGACCAGCGGCAGGCCGTGGCATCGACCGATACCAGAAGATTCGCCGTGTCGATCTTGATGGGAGCAGCCGCGTCGGCCGGCGAGACGGAAAACAGCACAATGAAAGCGAGCGCAATCAATCCGCAATAGTGTATCCGGCTAGGCATGATAAGTCCTCCCTTCACGGCGAGCCGCTTCCCGCGGCCGCCAGTGGCGCGGAGATCAGGATGTGAAAGTCGCGCCGCCGAAACGGCGGTCGATCTGAACTACTTTTTGGCGCCGGCGGGCGGCCTGTCGGTTCGCATGCCTCGCGGACCGCTCCAGGCGCCATCCTGCACGTCCAGCGGCGTCATCCAGGCCAACTGCCGTTCGACGTCGGCATTCATCCGGTACTTCTTCTGCACCGACGCAATCTGCGGACCGCGGATGTCGATCTTCGCGAGATCGTAATTACCCAAGCCAACCTGGGCGCAATATCGCAGATAGCCGACCCAGTTTGGATCGACCCCCATGCACTCCACCGCGACCCTGTCCGCGGCGATGAAATCGGTCGAGGCGATGGCCAGCTTCGAAGACACCGGGGTGCCCATGACGGGCCCGTTGCCCTCCATTCCTTCGTGGCCGTCAATCACCGCGAGGCCCCAGTATGGCTGCATGGCCTGCGCCGTCACCACCATGTTGTAGTGGACCAGGTGGAACCCCGCGTGATAAAGGACCTTGTCGTTGCGCGCGGGAGCGCCCAGCACCATGTTCTTTACCGACCCCGTGACAACCGCGTAGTTATGCGATTTCAGCATCGCTGCGCCGATGATGAAGGCGTCCGGATCGAAGAACCGGGCCGCCAGGTGAACCGGGATCATGTGGGCATCCTGGTCCAGCATTGGCCGCATTACGAACTTGCCCTCCTGCGCGAAGTCGACGAGGTCGACCTGCTTGTACTCTTTGACCACGTCCGGGTAATGCAGACCATCGAAAACACCCGACCCGCCCAAAACCTCGCCGATCGTGATCGGTCCCTTGAAGCGCGGCGCCAGGTAGTCCAGCATTCCACGGAGTGCATCGGGGTGAGTGCAGGCCAGCGGGTTGCGGCCGCCGCCCACGTCATTCGCTTTGATGAGGATGCGCTTCTTGGTTTTCAGCTTGGGCCGGATCTGGTCGTCGATCGCCATGAGAGCCTGGTAGACGCACTTGCGGCGATCGTCGCCGGCCGTCAGCGCCACGAGCGAGCGCGATTTGAGTTCCGTGATCGGCACACCGGCTACGGGGATCTGCTCCGACTGGGCACGCAGCTCCGCGGCGGTAACCAGCGCCCCGACGCCAGTGGTCAGGAAATTTCTGCGGGTGAAATAAAGTCGCATAACCATTCTCCTTCCCGTTCGCAACCCCCTGGATGGGCGTTGTTTGTTGATCTGAGTGGCCATCGTACCGGGTAGCGACAGGGATGTCAACCGGTCTCCGTTGCTACCCGGGCTTTCCGGAGCTACCGCACCGGGAACTCGTAGATGCTGATGCTGATCGGAGGAATCGCCAGTCTGCCCGGCGCCTGGGTCACAGGGCTCTCCACAATGTCCACCACGCGCGGCTTCCCGGGTTCGTTCGCGGCGGTCAGATCCGCCGCCGCGACTCGCCACATCCGGCCCTGGTTTTGCACGGCCACGCCTTGGAGCGCCACATCCATCTGCTGGCCGGACTCCGAAGGGTTCACAATCGCCAGCGTCAACGACTTCCGGTCCGCGGTCAGTGCGGCCACAGCATCCAGTGGATATGTGTCGCTGCCCGCGGGGGTCTTGGACTTGTCCACTCCCACCGTGCCCTTCACATCGTGGGGCGGCGAGTTCCCCTCCACGGCCAGCGGAATGGTCCCGAAATGCCGCCGGTACAATTCGAACATCAGCCCGATCGGCCGCACGGTCGAATCCGTCTTGCTGATCGCCAGCAGTTCGGGTGCGCCCGTGTACGCCGAAATGACGAACCGGTGCGAATGCCGGAGCATTTCATTCATCGCCTCGGCGCAGGCGAGTGATTGAAACATCGAATCCCGGGCGTCGCCGATATTCCCGGAGACCCATTCATCGAGCGCCATCGGGACCTGATCCACCTTGACGTTGGGGAGCCGCCGCTGGTACTCCTCCCACGCCTCGATCGGGGCGCGCACAGCGCTGGCCAACCTCCGGGCCCTATCTACCAGAGGCTCGTCCACCTTCACATACTCCTGCTTTTCGGCATCGAATGCCATGCCGATTCTCTCCGGATAGATGTGCTCGGCGATCGCGTCCAGGTACTCCGAAGAGTGCGCCAGAAGCCCGCCCGTAAAATCGGCCGGCCCGCCGAATGCCGCCACGTGTTTGCCGGTGATCATGATGGCCGCGCGGCTTTGGCTGGCCTCCACGATCGTCGCGCCCGAGGCCACGATCTTGATGCCCGGATCCACCCGCCGCATCGCCTCCACCACCATGTTGTGCTTGATGACGTACTGATCCATAGCCATGAAGCCCAACTGCCACGGACCGAACATCTCGTTGCCGACGTTCCACCAGACCGCCTTGTAGGGTTCCGGATGGCCGTTGGCGGCCCGCAGCTTGCCCATGGGGGTGCTCGCCGAACCGTTCACGTACTCTACCTCTTGCGCGGCCGAATGCGCGTCGCCGAAGCCGGTATTCACGCAGATGTACGAATCCATGTTGAGCAGCTTGTTCAGGTTCATGTAGTCGTCGATGCCTACATCGTTGGGCTCCAGTGCGTGCCAGGCGTAGTCATAGCGCGGAGGGCGCTTGTCCGGATCGCCGATTCCATCCCGCCAGTCGTAAGCTGACGTCATATTCCCGCCGGGCCAGCGGAACATAGTCGGCCCGATCTCCCGGAACAGAGCGATCAGATCGGCGCGAAACCCGTTCAGGTTGTCCGCCGGCATCAGGGAAACGGCGCCGATGTGGAACGACCCCTTACCCGTTCCCGCGATCTCCAGCCGGGCATCGTCGCTGTCCCCCTCGGCCGTGAAGCTCAAAGGAAACTTGGCGTATTCTCTGCGCAGCGATTTGATGGGGATGGTCTGCCGGTCGCCGGCGTTCGGTCCCCAGACCAAGCTGACTTTCACCTCGGCTCCGGGGTCGGCCGCAAGCACCACGCGGCCGGAGTACTTCTTGCCTTTGCGAACTGCCATGCCGGCCTGCTGGATACCATGCGGCGTGGCGGCCTCCAACTTGACCATGGGGCTGTGCTCGCCCACATAGGCGCGCTCGCGGTCCATCACCACGAACTCGTCCGCACCCAGGGGTCTCCACCGGGCCACGAATTTCCTGCTATTGGGAGGCTTTTGTTCCTTGCTGGAGTCCACCGGATAGAAGAACTTGCGGTCGCCGAGCATCTCGGCCCACATGCCTTGCTCGTAGCAGTT
This sequence comes from Terriglobia bacterium, assembly GCA_963714205.1. GTDB lineage: Bacteria > Acidobacteriota > Terriglobia > Bryobacterales > Bryobacteraceae > CAVQNQ01. Next base: position 111,475 of record CAVQNQ010000005.1, on the reverse strand, counting down.
GCTCAAGAGTTCGGTGAAGAATCCATACATGTGTCGGGAGATGGGCGCACCCGTCTTGCTCGCGTCCACCGTCATGGTCACTTGCTGTGCGCCGCCACTGTGCGCCAGGCCGCTGACGATCATCGCCGTCAGCACGCCTTTGATGATCCAATGTTTCATCGGCCACCTGCCTCGCATTGATTCTACATCTAACCGGAATCAATAGCTTAGACGGGTTTTCGGGATATTACCGGCGGCCCGCGCAGTGGCGGGTGTGGGGCGGACGCCCGCGGGGACCGCCCCACTAAGGGTCAGGGGCGAGCCATCGGGGAAGCCGGCTCGACTTTCAGCGTCACATACTCTGATGGAACCATGATCGTCTTATAGGTGACCCTGTCCTGGCATCCTGGATCGGTATGAACCCAAAGGCCATCCATATTGTAGTTCCCGGCGCAGAATGACGAATTCGCGTCGTCGATGACGACCTGCCGCTGAGATTCTCTGGAGGTGGTTATGTCGAACAGGGAGGCCACGTCGGCGCGGGATTTTTCCCTCGCGGAAACCGCCGCGCGCAGCGCGGGACTAAGTTCTTCCGGGCGAAAATAGACGCTGAAAGTAAAATACGTGCTGCCGTACTCGTCGGATCCGAGTGGCTGACCTTGGAACGAATACGTAACCTGATAAGCTCGCGTAAACGCATCGGGCCTTATTTCCGGACAGTACCCGGACGAGTCTTTCCGGAAGGCCGCTTCCTCGCAGTAGCGCGGGGCCATCCTCGAGACGAGCTCGGTGGGAACGGCTACCGTCTTCACCCCGTGGAATTTGATGGATAACGGATCGAATCCCAGCGGAATACGAGCGACGTGCGTGAAAGGATCCAGATCTATGGAAGTCGCCGATCTACGGTCTACCGCGGGCATTGAAGCCGAGAGCATCCCACGGGACGCCTGCTGGTTATTCGGATTTTTCCCTGCGGCCCGTGCGGCGGCTTCTGTCGGGTAGTTGGTCTGCTCGATCATACGGCTCGCAGTATTGCCCTGGTAGCTGGCTTCGACGGTGATGTTGATCCGGCCGTTACCCAGGGGCCGGAATCCGGTCATTGTGGCGCGGCCATTCCGGTCAGTGGTCACGGTTAGAGTGCTGGCCCCCCCCGCAAACGTTCCGGGTGACCCGCTTCCGATGTAGCCGGAGTCCCAAGTCACGCCGAAGGTCACGCTCGCACCCGCGCCCACCGGGGTGTTGTTGCCGTCGCGCACTTCGACGATCGTCTCGGCGAACGCCCCGTTTCGGACGATGTTTGTCCCGTTCTCCCCGGCGAGAACTGTAATGTTTAGCCCATTGGCGCCGTTAACTGCGTCCTGCGTTTGCGCCGCACTTCCCCATCCGAGTGTACTGGCAAAAACCATCAAGATAGACAGTTGGTATTCCATCGATCCCTCTCCTCAAAGGTAGGCGGTGAACAATAACTCTCCTGTAACAGGCTTGTCACCGGATGTTAACCATTCTATGAGGAGATCCCTGGAGGTGCGGGTAAGTTGTTTACGTTCGGGACACCAATAGTATCGTCGCCGACGGTTAGCGTCGCCGCTCAGTTCGGTTGCACACCGTACTGTGCTATGAACGATTTCTCACCGCGGCGTATCGACGGCTAGCGGGCTGGTGCAGTGGGCGCAGCGGCGCGCGCCGATGGGCACCTCGCTCAGGCACTCGGGGCATATCTTGGTGGTCGGGTCCGGCGCGGCTTCTCCGCGGCTCATGCGCGCCATCAGCGAGTTCACGGGCAGCACCACGAAGAAATAGACCGCCGCTCCGATCATCACAAACGAGAACAGCGCGTTGATGAAATCGCCCACCGGGAATTTGCTGCCGTTCACCGTGAAGGTGATCGCCGAAAAATCCGGTTTGCCCACCAGCGCCGCGATGAGCGGCGTGATCAGGTCTTTGACCAGGGCGGTGACAACGGCGCCGAACGCGCCCCCCATCACCACCGCCACCGCCAAATCCAAGACGTTCCCTCGCAACATGAACTGCTTGAATCCCTTCATGATCCCTATCCCCTTTCGTGTTGGATTATATCGCTCCGGGCCTTAGGCGCCGGAACGCAGAAATCGAGCCAGCCGCTCCATGGCGGGCTCCAGGATAGCGCGCTCCGCGGCATAACAGATACGCACTGATCCTTCGCCGCCGGCCCCGAAGGCCACTCCGGGAGCCAGACCCACGCGGGTCTCTTCCAGGAGGCGCTTGCAGAAACCGAAGGAATCCTCCAGGCCGTCGATGCGCGGAAACAGGTAGAACGCGCCATCCGGCTTGGGCAGCGTGACGCCGGACATGCCGCGCAGCGCCTCCAGGCACAAATCGCGGTTCTCGCGGAGCCGCGCCAGCATGGCGCACAGCTCCTCCTCTCCCTCGGCCAGCGCGGTTTCACCGGCCTTCTGGGCGAAGGTGGGCGCGTGTGAAACGATGAATTCGTTCAGTTCGGTGGCCTTGGCCGCCAGGTCGCGGCGCGCCACCAGCCACCCCAGGCGCCAGCCCGTCATGCAGTAACTCTTGGAAAAGGAATGCACTACCAGCACGGCGTCGTTGCGGGTGGCTTGCCGCAGGATCGAGGGCACCGGGTCGCCCAGCCGCGCGCCCGCGTAGTAGAGACGGTCGTAAACCTCGTCAGCCAGCAGCCACAGGCCGTGCCGCCGCGCGAACTCGAGCAGGCCCCGTTGTTCCTCTTCCGTGGCCACCCATCCTAGCGGATTCGAGGGCGAGGTGTAGAGCAGCAGGCGCGTGCGAGGCGTCACGGCCGCTTCGAGCGCGGCGAAATCCACGCGGTACCGGTCGCCGCACAGTGGATGCGGCACCTGGCGCGCCACCGCGTTGGCCATCATGACGCTCGAGGAACCGTTGGGCCAAGCAGGCGTGAGCACCAGCGCCTCGTCGCCGGGATCGAGCGCGCAGCGGATGCCCAGGTTCAGTGCCTGCACCCCGGAAGCCGTCACCACGATCTCGCCCGCCGGGTCCACTTCCACGCCCTGCAGAAGCCGGTAATGGGCCGCTATGGCCTGACGCAGCGAGGGCAGGCCGGCATTCTCCGTGTAAAACGTGAAGCCCTCCGCGATGGCGCGGCTCGCGGCCCGTTTAATGTACTCCGGGGTGGGCAGATTCGATTCGCCGAAGTACAGCCGCAGAACGCCCTCCATGGGCATGGCAATCTCGGCCAGCTCGCGAATACGCGAGCGCGGGACGGATTCCACCGAAGCGGCCAGGCGCGGCATGAAGATATTCTCGCACTACGGCCGGTCATTATAATGGCCTTCATGAGCGAGACCTTCCGGGTGGCCGCGATCACCGACGAATTCACGCCCGATCTCGGGGCCGCCATCCGCTCCATGGCCGCAGCCGGCATGCGCGGCGCCGAGTTGCGCACGCTTTGGGGCAGGAACGTGGTGGACCTCAGCAACCAGGAGCTGGACGAGGCCATCGCCACCGTGCGGGACGCCGGCCTCGAGATCGTTTCGATCGCCTCGCCGCTGCTCAAGTGTGTCCTGCCGGATGGCCCCGAACTGGATAGCCGCTTCCAGCAGGACGCCTTCGCCTCCAGCCACACGTTCGCGGACCAGCCGCGCCTGGCCGCCCGGACCTTCGAGATCGCCCGGCGCACCTGCGCGCCCATCGTCCGCGTCTTTTCCTACTGGCGCACCGTGCGGCCCGAGGAGTGTTTCGGCTGTATTGTCGAAGCGCTCGCCCGCCTGGCGGAGGAGGCGGCCGGTTGCGGCCTGGTCGTGGCGCTGGAGAACGAGCACGCCTGCAACATCTCGACCGGCCGGGAAACCGCCCGCCTGCTGGCGGCGCTCGACTACCCGAACCTCGGGGCAGTGTGGGATCCCGGCAATGCTCTGGTCGCCGGCGAGACGCCTTTTCCGGAGGGCTACCGTTTTCTCCCGCCCGCGAGGATCGCCCATGTTCACGCCAAGGATTGCCTTTACCAGGACGGCAAGCTGGTTTGGGGAGAGCTTGGCGAAGGAGTTATCGATTGGCGCGGGCAGGTGAAGGCGCTGTGGCGCGACGGTTATCGCGGCTGGCTCAGCCTGGAGACGCACTGGTCCGGGCCGGACGGGGATAAACACCAAACCAGCCGGATATGCGCGCGCAACCTGATGGCGCTTGCCCGCGTGATAGAATGAAATCTTCTGCTTCCTGAGGTTTTCGTGGCTAGAATCACCCGTAAAGAGCTTAAGACCGACAAGTTCGCCCTTGAAGTCGAACACACGGTCGATTTTTTCGAGGAACACCGGCAAGAGATTATCCGCTACGGCGCCATTGCTTTGGCGGCCATTTTGCTTATCCTCGGCTACGGCGTCTATAGCCGCCACCGGCATACCGAACGCGAACAGGCGCTGACTCAGGCCATCACCACTCAGGAAGCCGCTATCGCCCCCTATTCCACCAATGGCGGACTGACGTATCCCACCCAGCAAGCTAAAGACGAGGCAGCTACCAAGGCCTTCACCGAAATTCGCACCAAGTACCCGGGCAGCGCCGAGGCGGAGGTTGCCGGCTATTACCTGGGGTGCATCCAGGCCGATGAGGGCAAGATGGCGGACGCCGCGAAGACTCTCGAAGACGTGGCCCGGAAGGGCAGTGCCAGGTACGCTTCTTTGGCCAGACTTTCCCTGGCGCAGCTCTACTTTGCGGAGGGCCGGAGCGATCAGGGAGAGAAGCTGCTCCGCGACATGATAGCCCACCCCACGGTTTTCGTTTCCAAGGATCAGGCCACCATCTCGCTGGCGGGTTATCTCATGACCAAGAAGCCGGAGGAGGCCCGCAAGCTCCTCACGCCTCTGCTCAGCGGTAACGATGCCGTGGCGCAGGTCGCGCTCAGCATGGCTGGGCAACTGCCCCGCAAGTAGCGCGGAGACCATGCTCTCGCACCTGCGCTTCCCGGTGGAGCGGAGCCGGGGGCGCCGTTTCCCGGAGCCCGATCACCCCTACCGCAACGCCTTCCAGCGCGACCGCGACCGCGTGGTGCACTCGCGCGCATTCCGGCGGCTGGAAGCCAAGACCCAGGTGTTCGATCCGGGCCTCTCGGACCATTTCCGCAACCGGCTCACCCATACCATCGAGGTGGCGCAGATCGCGCGCACCGTGGCGGGGGTGATGGGGCTGGATCAGGACCTGACTGAAGCTCTGGCGCTGGCCCACGATATCGGGCATCCACCTTTCGCGCACGCAGGCGAGGAAGCCTTGAACCGCCAGATGGAGCGGTTCGGCGAACACTTCGACCACAATCTGCACGCGCTGCGCATCGTGGAACGCTTCGAGCAGCGCTATGCCCGGTTTCCGGGGCTGAACCTGACCTTCGAGGTGCGCGAGGGCATGGTGAAGCACTCGCGCGACCTGGCGCCGGGGGAGGATGCCGAACTGGCCTCCTATCTGCCCGGACTGCGGCCCCCGCTGGAGGCGCAGCTGATCGACCCGGCCGACGAGATCGCCTATAACACCGCCGATCTCGACGATGCTCTCTCGGCGGGCATCCTGGCGGTTGAAGAGGCGGCCGAAAGCGTGCCGCGGTACCAGGCCATCCGCGAGCTCGTCGAAATGCAGTTCCCCGGTGCGACCCCGCGCGAGCGCTTCTATGAGTCGCTGCGGCAACTGATCGATACGCTGGTTTCCGGGCTGATCGAGGGCACCGTGGCGAACGCGTGCGAAGCGGCCGTGGAAGGCGTGGAGGAGGTGAGGGCGTATCCCCGGCGCCTGGCCGCCTTGACGGCGGAAACCGCGGAGACCAACGCGGCGTTGAAGCGCTTCCTGCACCGCGAAGTCTATGCCTCGGAGCCGCTGGTGGAAGACCGTCGGCGCTCGATGGCCCGTATCGCCGAGCTGTTCCAGTTCTTTCTGGAAGACCCGGACCGCCTCCCGCAGCCCTATGCGGGGCTGGCCGCGACCCAGCCGGCCCATCGCGTGGTGTGCGACTACATCGCGGGCATGACCGACGCCTATTTCGACCGCACTTACGGGCAGATCATCGGCCCGCCCGTCACTCCTCGATGGTCGTGAAGTGCGAAAGTTCAGCCTCGCGAACGCCGTAGAGCCTCATCAACTGACGCCGGATTTCGACGGCGATACGCTGGGGATCCTCCTCCGGATCGTGCTCCACTTCGACTTTGAAGAACAGGTTCGTGCGGCTCATCAGGGCTAGCGTCCTCTACCCTCTATACTAGGGGAATGGCTTGTGCCATTTGCCAGACACGGCGCCCGCGCCGCTTCTGCCCAGGCGTGCGGGGCGACATCTGCTCCGTCTGCTGTGGAACCGAGCGCGAGCTCACCGTCGATTGTCCCTTAGACTGTCCCTATCTGGAAGATGCCCATAAACACGAGCGTCGCCCACCACTTGATCCGGAACAGGTGCCGAATCGCGATATCCGGGTCTCGGACGATTTCCTGGTCTCGAACCAGGAGGCTGTGCATGCTTCTGGGCCAGGTGCTGGGGAGGTCCGCGATCGAGACCTCCGGGGCGGTGGACTCCGATGTGCGGGAGGCCTTGGAGGGCTTGATCCAAACCTATCGGACGCTCGAAAAGGGCCTGTACTATGAGAGTATTCCGCCCAATCCCCTGGCCGCCCAAATCTTCCGCGACGTGCAGGAAGCCCTGGCCGAGTTCCGGCGCGAGGAGCCGCGGCGCACGGGCATGTCCCGCACGCGCGATACCGATGTCCTGGGAATTCTGGTCTTCTTCCAGCGGGTGGGGCTGGACCGCGACAACGGCCGAAAGCGCGGACGCGCCTTCATCGCCACCCTGCTCCAGTTTCATTCCGAAGCCTCCGGAGAGGAGGCGCCCGCGCCTTCGCCGCTGATTTTGCCCTGAGGCTTGACGGGCCGGATCTTTTCCACCAGGCAGGCCCGCTTGCGACCCGTGGTGACTACCTGCGCGGTGTACTTGCGCGTGTCGTTGACCAGCAGCTCGATGGAACGCTCGACCGGGTAGTCGAAGGTCAGCAAATGGCCTTCCTCCATGTCGAGCAGATCTCCGACCGTGAGGGTGGGGCCTTCCAGACGAGCCTCCACGTTGAGGTTGGCATCCCGCAGGTAGCTCAGGATGCGCCGCTGCTCGCCCTCGCTGGCGCGCGTCTTGCGCACGGACCACTGCTGATCGAACTTGTGCCGCATCATCTTGATGACGATGGAGGGCATGCCGATATTCATCATGCCCACGGTTTCGCCGATGCGGACTTCCACGCCGATCGAGACCACGGCTTCGTTGGGCGCCAGGATGTGGAGCAGCTGCGGCTCGGTCTCCACGGATTCGATGGTGAACTCGACTTCGGTAACGCCCTTCCAGGCCTCGCGCAAGTCGTGCAAAATGATGCGGAACAGGCCGTCGAGCAAGCGCTGCTCGATCTCGGTGATATCGCGCTGGATGTTGGCCGAAGACTTCCCTGTGCCGCCCAACAGCATCTCGAGGATGGGAAACACCAGCGAGGGATTCAGCTCCAGCACGCCGTTGCCGTCGTAGGGCCGCAGGCCCAGCGAAACCATACAGGTGGGCGAGGGAAGGCCATCCAGAAACTCGGCATACGAAAGCTGTTCGACGCTCACCAGGTTGACAGTGAGATAAGAACGCAGGTACGCCGACAGGCTGGATACCAGGTTGCGGACGAAGGTGTCATGGAGCAGGTGGATGGCGCGCACCTGTGACTTGGGGATGCGGTCCGGCCGCCGGAAATCGAATAAGACGGCGGGCACCTCGCGCTTCTTCTGGAGATTCTGAAATACCGCATCGATTTCCTGCTGCGAGAGTTCGCGGTTCATCCGCTAATCTATCGGTTGGGGAAAGCCAGAGCTTTAGATGGGACCGCCCGCAGGCCTTCGGCGGCGGCCTTGACGGTGCGCAGAGCGTCGTTGCCGGCGATGACGACCACCATGTGAGCGGCATCCAGCGGGTTTCGCGCGGCGAACTGAAGAGCATCGCGTTCCGAGGCGTGCGGGGCGCCATCCAGGAGGAAGGCGGCGCCGTCATAACTGAGGTCCAGGCGGGCGGCCCAGGCGGCCAGGGCGGAATTGGCTTCCGGGCGGCCGATGAAAACCACATCGCGGTGGGCCAGCAGGTCTTCGGTGGCTTCGAAGTCCTTATAGATCGGAACGGCGCTTTCGTATTGGTCGAGGAAGCGGCTCTGGAGACGCTCGGCGGCATACCGGTTGGCGCCGGCTTCCCGGCCGGTGCCATAGACGAGGACGGCGGATGCCAGCCGATTGGTAATGTCCTCCAGCAGGTACGCGGGGCCCGGACCGGGGTCGGGGACTTCGAAGGGGACGCCGGCCGCTTCCAGAAACGAAGCTCCGGTAGCGGGCTGGCCGGCGTGGGCGGCGAAGAAACCGGCCATCAGCTTGAAGAACGCATCGTCGCCGAGGTGGCGCCGCAGATCATCCAGGAACAGCACGCCGCGGGCTTGGGAGAGGTGAAAGGCATCCGGGGGAGCCAGCCTGAAGCCGCGCCAGACGATGTACCAGGCCTCCATGGACTTTTCGGGGTCGGCGGAATTGAGGACGCCGTAATATGCGGCGGAACCAGCGGCCAGCCAGATATCCGCATCGGAGGCCGGCAGCACCCAGCCCTTCCACAGGCGGTTCGTGAAGCTGGGCGGATGGGTAGCGGGCGGGGCGGCGGCCGGCGCGCGCGCGGGAGTGGCCAGAGCGGCCGGGGCCTCTCCCGTGAAGAGCTGATAACCCGAGGGATAGAGTCCGTTATTGCGGGCGTCGCCATTCCCCGACGCCACCCATTCGCGCTCATTTGGCCTCCCCATGGCCGCCCAGACCATCAGGCGCGAAGCCATGTCGGCGGTCGCCACCTTGGCGTCCATGGTGCTGGAGCTGACTAGGGGAGCCGTACGAAAAGCCAGGAAAGCGAACTGCTCATCGATCCGGCCGCGGTACCGGCGGTAAAGATCCTGCCAGGCCAGGTCGCGAACATCGGGAACGTATGGCAGGTACTCGGGCAACCCATGGGGGTCGGGCATGGTTTCGAGGCGCACGGCGAGATCCTTGGCGTTGTTGTCGCTCCAATAGAAACCCGGGGTGCCGCCGAACCATTCGTCCCGCGAGCTGCGCCACAGGCGGGTGTGGGTGGTGCCCAGCTCATACAGGGCGACCTCGTTGGTTTTGGCGTCGCCCATCAGCCACTCGTTGGTGTAGAGGCCGTTGTTGCGCATGCCGAGCCGCTGGACCATTTCATCGATGCTGGCTGAGTACTGAATGGCCATGCGGGCGCGGAACGCCACGGGTGTTCCTTCAATATTGAAGGGCGTCTGCCGGATGGTGGTTTCGCTGAGCACCATGCCGGCATCGTTCTGATACCAATCGGTACCGCTCTCGATACCTCCTGGGTAGCTCTGGATGAGCATGCGATGGCCGTTGGCGGGCTGGATATCGAGCAGGACATTGGTCTGTTCGGCAAGCGTGAGGGGCCACCAGGTGACGTGGCCGATGACCATCTTGCCATCCCGCGTAGCGGGGCCGGTGGCGGCGAAGGAACTGCAGCGGTCGCGGCGCCCGCGGCGGCTAGCCCCTCCGGCGGCATGGGCGTTGCTCGTCGGCGTGTCGAAGCTGAGGCCTTCAAGACCCGTGGGAGTGATCGCAACAGCCTCGGCAAGTTCGCTCATTTCGACCGTGACGTTGGCCACCACGATATCGGTGAGGTCGAGGCGGCGGCCATGCCAGGTGGCTCCGGCATCCGAGGCGCCATCGGCGATGCCGCGCATCTCCTCCAGGATCTCGCGATCGAAGCCGCGCAGGAACAGCGCGTTGGCGATGGTGCGGTACTGGCCCCACCGATCGCGGGATCCCAGATTGGTGGCGCAGCGATCCAGGTACTCGGGAATTTCGCGGGCCATCAGGTGGCCGTGCTGGTAGCCCCGCTCGTAGGGCGCGCCCTCGATATGCAGATAGATCCACCCGGCGGAGGGGTAGCGGTAGGCTGGGCCGAATGTCGTGACGGCCTCGCGCGCGGGCCAGGTACCGGCGGCAGGGGCCTCCTCGAGCCGGACGCCTTCGAACCACGCTTTACCCTGAAGAGCGCCGCCCTGTCCGGCGGTGAGAAGGATCTGGTCCTGGGCGCGCGTGGCGGTGAAGCGGAGGCTGACGCGGGTCCAGGGACGTGTTCCGCCGAGGGAGGTGGAGTGCATGTCGAAGGGCATGGAAGCCATGGCGATCGCGGCGCCTATGGCGATGGGGGAACGATCCAGGTCGCGCACAGCCAGGCCCTCGGTGCGCACCCAGCCGCTGAGTTCGTAGGAGCGGCCGATCGTCAGCGGGATGGGCGCGGAGCGGACACAGGCATCCGGCACGCCGCCCGCGGGTTCGACGCGCAGAGCGGTGCGTCCCTCGCGGGCGCCGGCGGGATCGGGAGTGGCAACCCCGCGGACCGTGATCCACGAGGAGCCGGGTCCATCGAACGGCGCCTCAAAAATTGGCGTGGCGGCGCGCGCGCACACGGCGGCGAGAAGACACACGAGGACGCGGGACACATGACCCTCCTGGTGCTTCAGGATAGCAGGGGACCGTTTCTTAGGGAAAGTTCTGGAGATTATGCAGCGACCGTTCGCTTGGATCCGCCGTTACCGAAACCGGTAAACCGGATCGAGCTCCAGGAGCGATCTCAGCAAGTTCGCGATACGCCGAATCAGAGGAATGGCCAGTCTAAGCATTACAGGCCTCACTTCTTGCACCAACTCTGTGCAGATCCTACATCCTTTGACGCGGCAATTCAAGAAAATAATTCAGGGAAATCGGGGCCCAAGCTGGTCGTTGCCGGAAAACGGCGTGAACCTGCGTACAGCGTGCCTTCGTCAAACCTGTTCGGCGTGGTGGCGGACGTCAACCCCTTTGAGCAGGAACACCAGATCCTCGGCGATGTTGGTGGCGTGATCGCCAATCCGCTCCAGGTTGCGCGCCACGAAGATGAGGTCCACGGCGGCCGGCACGATGCCCGGGTCGCGCTGCATAGTCGCGACCATCTCGCGATACACGGCGTCGCGCAGCTTATCCACTTCATCATCGGCCGCCAGCACGGAGCGCGCCAGTGCTTCATCCGCATTGACAAGTGCATCCAGGCACTTGAGCAGCATCGATTGCACCAGCGAAGCCATGTTCGGGATATCGACCATGGGCTTCACCAGCGGATGATGCATGAGGGAGAGCGACCGCTCGGCAATGTGCTGCGCCAGGTCGCCAATGCGCTCGAGATCGGTGTTGATCTTGAGCGCCGCGGTGAGGAAGCGGAGGTCCTTGGCCACCGGCTGGCGGAGAGCGAGCAGGCGGGTAATGATGCCGTCGATCTCCATTTCCATCCTGTTGATCTTCGGCTCGTCGCGAATCACCTGCTCGGCGAGGTCGCGATCCTGGTCCACCAGCGACCGCACGCTCCGGTTAATGGCGGATTCCACCAACCCGCCCATTTCCAGCACTTTGTTGCTCAGTTCTTCCAGTTCCACCGTGAAATGGCGCATGGCATCCTCGATTATCTCAGGGCCGCCGGGTGTCGCGTTAGCCGAATCTGCCCGTGATGTAATCTTCCGTTTCTTTGCGCGCAGGATTCTTGAAGATCACGTCGGTCTTGTCGTACTCGATGAGCCGGCCCAGCAGGAAAAAGCCGGTGAAATCGGCGACGCGCGCGGCCTGCTGCATATTATGCGTCACAATCACCATGCTGCACTGGCTCTTGAGGCCGAACATCAGCTCCTCGATCTTGGCGGTGGCTATCGGATCGAGAGCCGAGCACGGCTCGTCGAGGAGGAGCACTTCGGGATCCACGGCCAGCGCGCGAGCGATGCAGAGGCGCTGCTGCTGGCCGCCGGAGAGGGCGTAGGCGGATTCGTGCAGTTTGTCCTTGACCTCTTCCCATAGCGCGGCGCGCTTCAGACTCTGCTCCACGCGGTCGCGCAGATGCGAGCGCGACACCATCCCATTAACCCTCAAGCCATAGGCGATATTGTCGTAGATCGACTTAGGAAACGGGTTGGGCCGCTGGAAGACCATGCCGACGCGGCGCCGCAGGCTGGTGACGTCCATCATCCGCACATCTTCATTGTCGAGCAGAACCTGTCCTTCCATGCGGGCGTTCCGGATGGTATCGTTGATGCGGTTCAGGTTGCGCAGGAAGGTGGATTTTCCGCAGCCGGACGGGCCGATGAGCGCGGTGATGCGGTTCGCGCGCATATCGAGCGAAACGTCGTAGAGCGCCTGAGCCGAACCATAGTAGAAATTGATATTGCTGGCCTTCAGCTTGGGGACGGGCGTGGTTGGAGAGTTGCCCACCGGACTTCTCTTCGGAACACCGGTAAATTCAGGTATTAAACTCATAGATCTCTCCCTAACCTCGCGGCACGGAAATGCCCTTCGCCAAAACGTACCGGGCCGCTATGTTGGCGACGAGAACGAGCGCAATCAGGACCAATCCGGCGGCCCAGGCCTGGCGATGCCAATCGTCGTAAGGAGACGTGGCGCGCAAATAGATTTGCACGGGCAGCGAGGCTGTGGGCTGTCCCAGGCCGCCGTTCCAGAACTGATTGTTGAACGCGGTGAACAGCAGCGGCGCCGTTTCTCCGGCGACGCGCGCCACCCCCAGTATCATTCCGGTGAGCACGCCCTTGCTGGCGGCGGGCACCACCACGGTGGCGACGGCCTTCCACTTGTGGGCGCCCAATGCCAGCGCGCCTTCACGCAGCGAATTGGGCACTTCCCGCATAAATTGTTCGGTTTGCCGGGTTACGATGGGGATCAGCATGATGCTCAGGGCCGCGGCGCCAGCAAAGGCCGAGAACTGTTTCATGGGAACCACCACCAGCGTCCACGCCACGATGCCGATCACGATGGAAGGCACTCCGTTCAGCAGGTCGGCCACGTAACGCACCAGGCTGGCGAACATCCTGTCTTCGTATTCCGATAAGTAAACGCCCGCCAGGAAGCCGACGGGAATGCCCATAGCCGCGGCCAACCCCACGATTTCGAGGCTCCCGACGATGGCATTGGCCATGCCCCCGCCTTCCTCTCCAGGGGCCAGCGGCAGCTTCGTGAAGAAGTTCCAGTCGAGCGACTTCACGCCGTTATAAAGGAGATAGCCCAGAATGACAAACAGACACGACACGGCGATAACCGTACAGATGCCCGTCAAGGTCAACATCACGCTGTTGACCATCTTCCGCCACAGGCGCCGGTTCACCTCCGGGACCCCTTTCGCGTGGTCGCAACGATCATCAACCGCGCCGCGCCGTTGAGGATAATGGTCAGGCAGAAAAGCACCAGGCCGAGCTCGATGAGCACTCCGCGGTAGACATCCCCGGTGGCTTCGGCGAACTCGTTGGCGATCACTGCGGCGATCGTGTGACCCGGCGCAAACAGGGAGATGTGAATGGCCGCCGAATTTCCGATCACCATCGTGACCGCCATGGTCTCGCCCAAGGCGCGGGCGAGCCCCAGGAAGATCGATCCCATGATGCCAAGCCGCGCGTAAGGTACCACCACGTCCCAGGTGGTCTCCCAGTGTGTGGCTCCCAGCGCAAGGGCCGCCTCGCGTTGCTCGCGAGGGACCGCCAGCAGAGCTTCCCGCGAAACGGAGATGATGAAGGGAAACGTCATGACGGCCAGAATCACGCCCGCGGTCAGGTAGCCCACCCCATAAGCGATCCCCTGGAACAACGGCAGAAAACCCAGCACCGACCGCAGGAAGGGCTCCACATACGAGCGCATGAGCGGAACCAGCGTAAAGATAGCCAGCAACCCATAAATCACGCTGGGAATGGCGGCCAGTAACTCCACCAGGAAAGTGAGGGCGTTTGAGGTGTTCGCGGGCGCCAGCTCGGAGAGGAAAATCGCGGATCCCACGCCCAGGGGAACCGAAATCAGCAGCGCGAGCACCGAGGTCACGACAGTGCCATAGATGAACGGCAGGCCGCCAAACTTCTCCGTTACCGGGTTCCATTGACTAGAGGCCAGAAACCCCCAGCCTAGCCTGTGGCGGGCCGCCGCGGAGTCGGTCCACAGCACGTACACGATCAGCAGGGCGGCGAGCACAATGCTGGCCGCGAAGATTAAGGTGATCAGGCGGGCGGCGCGGTCGCCCACCTGATCCAGCAAATTCACCCGATGCCGCGTTTGGACTGCCGTTGCCATGATTCGCTCACGGCATGAAGCCGCGAGGCTATTCGCTACTTAATCAGCGAAATTTGCTTCTCCTCCTTCGTGACGACCGCCTTGGGGAGCGGAGCGTACGACAGTCCGGCGCAATCCTTCTGCCCGTCGGCCAGCATCCAATGCAGAAAACCCACGAGGGCCTTTTCTTTCGCCGCGTCCGAAAACTGCGAGGGGATCAGCAGCCAGGTAAACGTCGAGATGGGGTAGGCGTTCTTTCCCGGAGCATTGGTGATGGAAACGCGGAAGTCGTCCGGTATGGACTTGGCGGCGCCGGCAGCCGCCTCGGTAACTCCTTCCAGGCTGGCCTTCACCCATGTGCCGGCGGCGTTCTTAACCAAGCCGTAGCTCAGCTTGCTTTGGATGGCATAGATCAGCTCCACGTAACCGATGGAGTCGGGAGTCTGCTTCACCAGCCCCGCCACACCTTGGTTGCCGGAGCCGTTCAGTCCTTCGACCGGCCAGCTCACCTTGGTATCGGCTCCTACCTTACTCTTCCACTCGGGACTTACCTTCGAGAGATAGTCCGTAAAAACGAAAGTCGTTCCGCTGCCATCGCTGCGGTGGATGGGCATGATGGCGTCGCCGGGCAGTTTCACGCCGGGATTGTCGGCCGCCAAGTGGGAATCGTTCCAGTTCTTGATCGTTCCCATGAAGATGCCGGTGATCGTCGCGGAACTGAACTTCAGCTCGGCCGATACGCCTGGAATGTTATAGATGATCACCACCGCGCCCATGACCGTGGGGAAATGCAGCGGTTTCACTTTCATGGCCGCGATCTGCTCGTCTTTCATGGGCATATCGGAGGCGCCGAAATCCACCGTTCCGTTGGTGAGTTGGCTGATTCCCGCCCCGGAGCCGCCCCCGCCGTAATTGATCCTGACGTCGGGGTGCAACTTCTGGTACTCTTCGAACCACTTTTGATAGATGGGCATCGGGAAGGTCGCGCCCGCAGCGTTGATCTGTTGCGCGGAGGCCACCGCGGCGCTGGCCGCCAGCAGGCCGGCCAGCAGCAAAGCGCTCTTCTTCGTCATCATTTCAATCCTCGATTCTCGCACCTGATTGTTACAATTCAGTTTCAGACTAGGGCTTCTTGCGCGGAGCGGGCGCGCCGCCCGGAAGCGTGTAGCGAACATCGAAGTAGATGGTGTTGTCGTGCGTCGCCTTGGGTGCGTTCGCGGCGATGTACCAGGGGTTGCGCATCAGGTACTCGTACTGGCCGATCAGGTTGAGGGCTCCGTAGCGAGCATCTTTCCAAAGCGTCTGATTGAAGCCGAGGGTGACCTCTTGTATGGTCTTGTTGTCGTTGTTGGACGCGCCGCGGTAGCCGTACCCGATCAGGGTGGTGCCGTTCGCGTCGAGGGCCACGTCGCGGCCGACATAAATGCCGCTGTAGTAGCCGAACAGCAGGGTGTTTTTGAGCGTGGCTTCGAAGCCCTCTACCCAGCCTGCGGCGTGTATGGGGCTGACGTCGCCATTCGCGCGGACGATCAGGTCCGGCGCCTCGCCGAAGAAGTAGCGGCCTATTCCCTGGCCCCACATCTGGTTGGTGATCAGACGGAAATTTTTCACGACTTCCAGATTCGCGTTGACGGAGCCGCCGGCGCCGACCTTGGTGGAGTAGGTGTTGGTGGCGGAATCGTAGACCTTGAAATTCCGCTCCATTCCGGCAATTTCAAAGTGCACGCTTGCGGCGGGATCGAAGGCGATCTTGGCGATGATGTCGGGAGTCAAGTTCGGCGTCGTCTGGACATTGGTCCCATTATCCAACTGCGTTCCGCCCAAGCCACTCAGCGCGCTGGCCGCGGGGAGCGTGACGGCGGTCGCCGAGAGACCGCCCGAGCCGCCCATGTAGGCATCCGGGTTTTCGAAGGAAATGCCCATGGTGGCCTTTTCGGACGGATGATAGAGGAAACGCACACCCGGCTGACGGGTCCAGGGCAAACCGATGACGTAATTGACGTCCATGACTTGGGTGTAGAAGATATCGCTGGGCAGCGGCGAGATGCCTTTGCGGTTGGGAGTGATCATGCTCCAGCTTTGGCCGCCCAGGAACTCGAACTTGTCCTTGCGGAGATCCACCCAGTAGAGGCGAAGGCGGAGAACGAACGCGCCATTCGTGACGCTGATGGAGTTCGATCCGCTGGTGCCCAGAAAGTCGTCCTCGTTATAGCCGATGAAGTGAGTTCCCTTCCAATCGCCGTCGACGCGGAAGCCGATGCGGGAGTTCTGTGGGCTGAAGCGGTATTCGGAGAGTTTGGAGGTCGAGGCGGTGTTGTAGGGAACGCTGGCAAAATTGCTCCCGATCGATCCTCCGGCATTTTTGTCCTTCCACACACCGGTCAGATCCATAAAGCCCACCGGCATGATGGTGATGTTGCCGAGCTGGAGTTGCAGGGGGTTGGATGGCGCGGCAGCGGGCGCCTGAGTGTCGGTATCGGTGTTGGTATCGGTATCGGTGTCGGCAGCCCAACATGTACCGAGAAGGCCCACCGTTACACAGAGCAGAGCTCCGATCTTCGTTCGCGATGGCATAAGCGTTTTTGCTTCCTCGTTTGCAAAAGAATGAGTTTGATCTACTTACTACGGTTTGTCTTTCCCGGTTCAAGGCGTTCCCGCCGGAAGGCACAAATCGCCTTCGGCAGACGGAGCCCTTGTTGTGTGTAAAGATCCAAAACCGGGAGCCAAGCACCGAGCCTATCGGAGTGTTGTTACACTGCGATGACTAAGCGGTTAAGACTGGGTGCCACTTTTGGAATATTGAGGCAAGGTGACGATGAACGTGGAACCTTTTCCGAGTTCGCTTTCGACCTCCACCATGCCACCCATTTGCTCGATGGCATGCTTGACGATCGAAAGCCCCAGCCCGGTTCCACCAACCTGCCGGGAGCGCGCCTTATCCACCCGATAAAAGCGCTCGAATATACGGGATAGGTCTCCAGCCGGAATTCCGAGCCCCGTGTCGGAAATGCGGATTTCGATTTGCCGGCCAGACCGGTCGTGTACGTGCACGAAGACCGCGCCATTCGGCTTGTTGAACTTGACCGCATTGTCGAGAAGATTCACGAGCGCCTGTTCCAGCCGTGTGCCATGGCCCAGCAGGTACAAATCCGGAATCGGATCCGCATGCATACAGACTTCCATAAGGCTCGCGGCTGGTTCTATCGCGCGCATGGCGGAAGACAAGGCTTCCTTTACCGGGATCGGCCCCGGCGGCACTCCCGGCGCGCCGGATTCGAGTTCCGACAAACTGAGAAGATCCGCGGAAATATTGTTCAGGCGCACGCCGTTGGCCTGAATGATTTCGACGAACCGCCGCCGGTTATGCTCATCTTCCAGGCCTCCCTCGAGGAGCGTTTCGGCATAACCCCGGATGGTCGCCAGCGGCGTACGGATTTCATGCGAGACGTTGGCTATGAAGTCCCGCTTGATCCGTTCCAGCCGCTCATTGGGCGTGACGTCGCGCAGGATGGCGATGGCCCCCCGGTTGGGCGAGCCAGCCAGCGGCACGGCGGAGACATCGAAGGAACGGGCTACGGCGCCGGAAAATTGCAGCCGCTTTCTAACGCTTTCCCCCGAATCGAGGACCCGTGTCAAAACCTCGAGCAGCGCCGGATTCCGGAACACCCGGACCAGGGGCGCTCCCTCCGGCGCCTCATGGTCCCCGATGGCCTGAACGAACGCGTGATTGCAGAAGGTGAGGTTCAAACCCGAGTCGACCGCCAGGACCGCATCCGTCATGCTGGCCAGAATCGCCTCCCGGCGGGCCAGTTCCATTCCGAGCCGGTTGACTAGTTCTTCGATTTGCGGAGCGACTTGCTCGAGCGAACGCGCCAGCACTCCGATTTCGTCTTCGCCGGAAGGCAGAAGCGGACGGGGAGCATCCTGGCTCAGCAGGCGATCGGAGAAATCGGTCAGACGATTGATGCGCCGGGCCAGCGATCGTCCGAGCAGCCAGGCCGCCAGAACTAAGAGAATTCCCCACGCCAGCACCACCAGGCGCGTGGTCGCGCCGGCGGCGTGAAACTGGAGCGCCAGAACCGGAGGGGCAGCGAAGGCGAGAGCAATCAGGAAAACTTTGCGCGCGATCGAGTCCGCCATCGAATCTGCCAATCTTAGCATGCGACTCCGGAGCTGGCGCTCCGCGGTTCCTCAACTCTTTCCGCGGAAAAGAAACACCAGTTCGATAATCAGAATCGCCACCACCATGGCCTCCAGCAGGAACGCGCGCGCCTGGTGAAACTCGCCGATCATGGCCTCGTAGAGTTCGCCGGCGGTCTTCAGCTTTTCATCGACCAGGTCGCGGTAGTCGTTTACCCCGATCTTGCGCGCCGCCAGGCGGTAGACTCGCGCATAAAACATGTCGCTGAGAAACTTGATGGAATTGTCGATGCGCTCGGTCAGCTCGATCACATCCAGGCGGACGCGGTTCAGGCGTTCGGCCTCGGCGGCGATGCGCCAGCGGCCCCAGATTCCGCGGCGCCGCTCGAGGGCGCGATGGACGCCCTCCAGCACGCCCGTCAGCCAATTGTCGTAATAGCGGAACTCGAGCAATTGCGTGTTGGCGTATTCGAGAAGCTCCAGGACCGGCGCCGCGCCTTCGGGAGTGTCGTAGATCACCGCGGCCATCCAGCCGACTACCAGCAGATCGGTCGGATAGTAGGAGAGCCATTGCTGGATGATTTCCTGGCACTCGACGGCCGATAACTCGACGGCTTCGGCGCGCACAATCTGAGCGATTCGGCCACCGTAATTCGAGATCATTTCCTGCGCCGAGAGCGCCACCGTCTCGCCGCGGGCCTCGCGCAGGTGGACCACGTAGTAATCTTCGAAAATCCAGTCTGCGTAGGGCTTAAATAGCGCCTCGTGGATCCGCTGGACCTGCGATTTGGCAATTTCACCGGCCTTGCGCTCGAGGTCGGCCGACCCGATCCAGCGGTTCGCCAGCCGCACCAGGCCATCCCAATCGCTCTCGAAGCCGAGTTCCAGCGCCACGCTGACCACGCCGTAATCGTATACCTTGACCGTGCAGGAGCATACGCCTTCGCCGGGTAGTTGGACCGGCACGGGCGGGGACACCAGCGGCGGCTGGGCGAACTTGACATACTCCGGCGAAGGCCCGCGAAATTCCGGGCCGCGCCCCGGCGACTGCGCGCCCCACAATTGGCGCACCTCCTCGATCCGGATCTCTTCGGAAACGTCGTACTGAACCAGAGCCCAGAGAGACCCCTTCAGGGACACCATGTAGTGAAGCCTCAGGCGAGAATTATAGCGATGTCGCGCCCGCGCCGCCAAGCGGGCGGCTTAGTGAATGCCGGGCTGCTTAGATAAGCTGCAGGCGCCGCTCAATGGCCTGGCGCAGACGGGCCTGTTCCTCCGGACCAATCTCCAGTTCCGCAGCGGCGCGTCCGGGGGATGCTTCCACTACGCCGGCGACTTCCGGATAGCCGAGCTCACCGGCCAGAAGGCACGCCCCGCGGATGATCCGCTGCGCATCGTCGTCCTGCTCGCCGGCCGGATCATGATGCGAGCCGATCGATTGGCGCAGCACCGCCGGAAAATTCCAGGATTGCGCCAGGAACAGGCCGGCTTCGCAGTGCGTGACGCCCAGTATGGCTTTTTCCAGAATCACGGCCTCCCCGACAGTCTGGAACTCCTTCCGCATCAAGTCGAGATATCGTTCTTTTCCCAGCAGCACCAATCCGGATCTCCCCAGATCATGCGTCAGGCCGGCGGTATAGAGGTATCCGAGCCGGTGCGATAGCCGTTTTCCCAACTCTTCGGCTACAATCGCCGACGCCACGCCGTGCCGCCACAACAGCTTGATCTCGCGTTCGCCGATCAGCCAGCGGGTACATTGATTCATGACGATGCTGGCACCCAGGCAGCGGGTCCGGTCGATGCCTAAAACCATGAGCGCCATCTTGATGTGGGTGACGCGCGCGCGCTGTCCGAATTCGGCCGAGTTGGCGACCCTGAGGATTTCCGCCGCCAGCGACGAATCCGAGCCGAAGATGTCTTCGAATTCTTCGAGCGTGGCATCGGCTTGCGCGGATAGGGCCAGCAGCCGCAGGGCGTTGGCGTTCATGCGGGGAAGATTGCACAAGCGCCGCAGCGTGGCGGCCGTGGAAACAACCCCGGGTTCGGAACAGGCTGTCAAATGACCTCCGGCGCTCTGGTGCGCATGAAACAAACGTAACCGGTCCGCTGTCCCGGGAGAAGACCTCTTTCGTTAGCGCCGTTCTCGGGCCGTTCGCCGCCGAAATCCCGGACTTTGTCCGATGAGTAGGTATAGCCGAAGTTCGGCGGGATACCAAATGCCCATGGAAGAATCTAACGCCGGCGCCGGATGCGCAAACTTTCCGGGACCCCTGCGCGCTTCCATCTACGCGCTGCTCGAGACCGTCCTGGCCTTGAGCGAGAAGGTCGCGGAAATGCCGCTATGTCCCGAACAGATCGAACATGTCTACCACGTGCGGGACGCCGCCCGCGAGTTGAATCGCCTTCTGATCGGGCCCGCGCGCGTCGAGGCGGCTCCCCTTCCGCCGGAACGCCAACCCTCCCCGGACAACCCGGCCGTGGCCGGCAGCTCCGCGGAAACTGAAGTCGCCATCCGGCCGTGCCGCATCCTGCTGGTGGCGGGCAGCCGCTACCGGATGGCGGCCATGAAACGGTACTTGGCCGGCATCCCGTACCATCTGGCATTCGAAGACACCAGCACCCAGGCGCTGACGCTCTTCCGCCGGGAACGGTACGACGTAGTATTCCTGGACACGCAAATCGGCGGGATGGCCGCGCTCGAGATGGCCAGGCTGATGCGAGCCTGGGAGCGTGAGCGCAACCTGCCGCGCACCCCCATGGTGCGGTTGGCGGGCCGGCGGGAACCGGCATGCGAGGCAGACGGGGAATTCGACGAGTGGCTGGTCAAACCCGTGAGCCGCCCCGACTTCCTGCGGGCGATCCAGCGATACGGGCATACGGCGTGGAACGGAGGCTCACCCCTTCCTCCAGCGGTTGCCGGCCTGGCCGGGGCTTTTCTGAAAAAGGCCGGGAAAAAATTGGAGGAAGCCCGCAGCGCGGTTCGCGAGGCGGACTGCGGTCCTGTGCGCGCCTTGGCGGAGGTTCTGGCGGGCGGAGGGTCCAGTCTGGGCTTTCAGGTATTGGCCATGCTTGGACGCAGGCTGCGGCCGGCCAGCCAGCACCACGACTGGTTCAAGATCGGCCGCTGCCTGGACGAAATCGAGCAATGCCTGTCCGCAGCGCGGCTATGAGTCCGCCGGCACAGCCGGTCTAGGGCGGCAAGCACGACGCCGCCAGGTTGCCCCGGCCGGCCGACCGGCCGCGCGGTAGGCTTCCAGGGCCTCGATCAGCTCGATGACCAGGGCGCGTCTTCGGGTGAGGGACTGAAGCTCGCGGGCGATCCGTTTCTCCATGTTGGGCTTATCGGCCGCGGGCGGCTTTCCGCGAGGCTGAGGTCGCGCGCGTGCGCGTGCTTGATGATCCGGTCCCGCCGCGCTAAAGATCGGGATCGATGCGCCCGGTTTCGTCCGATAAGGTAACCGGGACCACGGGCGGCCCGCGCGCCCGGCCCCGCACACGGAACAGGATTGAACTCATGGACTCGACGACCCTGCACCAGCAGGTAAACGACCTCGCGATGAAATTCATGCTGGCCGGGCCGGCGGAACAAGGCGCCGCCGCCGGCACGGAATGGCTGGCGCGGCTGGAAGAGATCGTCCGCGACTCGGCCGCCCAGGGACTCGAACGGGTGGCCGCCGAAGGCCGGGCGATCGGGCGGCGCCTGGCCCGCCTCGCGCCCGGCTCGCCGGAGTTCCGGGACGCGCTGGAGACCGGAATCCGCAGTCTCGAGGAGTCGATGGAGCACCCGCCGGCCGGGGAAGAGCCGCCCGCGGCCCCGGCGGCGCAGGCCGCTCTGGCGCAGGACCCCGAGCTCCTGGCGGACTTCGTGCTGGAATCGCGCGAGCACCTCCGGACGATCGAGGAGAACGTACTGGCGCTCGAGCAGAGCCCGGGTGCGCGCGATCCGATCCACGCCGTTTTCCGCGCCTTTCACACCATCAAGGGCATCGCGGGCTTTCTTGAATTCCAGGAAATCCGCGAGTTGTCGCACGAAACCGAGACGCTGCTCGAGGAAGCGCGCAACGGACGGCTGGAGCCGGGGCCGGCGGTGATCGACATTATTCTGGAGAGCGCTGATTTCCTGGGGCGCGAAATCCAGCGCATCGAAGCCGGGGGAGGGCCGCCGGCGGCCGGCATCGGGGCGCTCCTGGCCAAAATCCGGAGCGTGATGACAGCCGGCGCCATCGATCCGGATTTGGCGGCGCTGGCGGCCGCGGTGGCCCCCGGTCCCCCGAAGGATCATCCCGCCGAGGCGGAGCGGGCGCCCGAGCCCGCCCCGGCCGCGGGTGCCGAGAACGGTCCGGCCCCCAGCGCCCGCGCTTCCGGCGCGGCCAGCAGTTGGGTCAAGGTCGATACGGCCAAACTGGATTTCATGGTCGACATGGTCGGCGAAATGGTGATCGCGCAATCGCTGGTGCGCCACAATTCGGACCTGGCGGATCTGCACAGCAGCCTGCTGCTGCGCAGCATCGCGCAGCTTTCGCGCATCACCGAAGAGGTGCAGAAGACCGCCATGTCGATGCGCATGCTGCCGGTGGGCGGGCTGTTCCAGAAGATGAGCCGCCTCGTGCGCGATCTGTGCCGGAAGTCGGGCAAGCAGGCCGAGCTGGCGACGTCGGGAGAAGAAACCGAGCTCGACCGCAACATCGTCGAGCAGCTCGCCGATCCCCTGATGCACATGGTGCGCAACGCCATGGACCACGGGGTCGAGATGCCGCAGGAGCGCATCGCGCGGGGCAAGCCGCCGGTGGCCCGGATCGAACTCCGGGCGGCGCACCAGGGCGGCCACATCGTGATCGAGATCGCGGACGACGGCCGCGGGGTGGATCGCGAGGCGATCCTGCGCAAGGCCCGCCAGAAGGGCCTGTTGGCCGAGAATGCGGTTCTTTCCGAGGCGGAGGTGTTCAACCTGATCTTCGAGCCGGGCTTCTCGACGGCCCAGACGGTGACGGATATTTCCGGCCGGGGCGTCGGCATGGACGTGGTCAAGCGGCATATCCAGAAGTTGCGCGGGCGCGTCGAGATCTCGAGCGTCGCGGGACGCGGCACCACCTTCGGCCTGCGGCTGCCCCTGACGCTGGCGATCATCGACGGGCTGCTGGTTGGGGTGGGACCGGAGCGCTATATCGTCCCGATCTTCGCCGTGAAGGAAGCCATACGGCCCACCGAAGGCATGGTTTCGACGGTCGAGGGCCGCCGCGAGATCGCCCTGGTGCGCGGGCGCATTCTGCCCGTGGTCCGGCTGCACCGCCGTTTCGGCGTGACGCCCCGGTCGCTCAAGCCGGAGGAGAGCCTGTTGATCGTCACCGAGAGCCAGGGCGCCGAGTACTGCCTGATGGTGGACGATCTGCTGGGCAAGCAGGAAGTGGTGATCAAGAGCCTGGGCGAGACCTTCAGGGCGGTTGCCGGGGTGGCGGGCGGGGCCATCTTGGGCGACGGGAAGGTCGGTCTGATTCTGGAGATGAACGGGATCTTCCAGTCGGGAGCGGGCGCGTAGCGATGCACACGGCGCAGCCTTTCCGGGACACCACGGACGGGACCCCCGAGCGGGAGCCGCGTCCGCTCAACGAAGCCGAGTTCCAGCATATCCGGCGCCTGGCCTACAGCCACTTCGGGCTGGATCTGAAAGAGGGCAAGCAGGAGCTGGTGGTGGCGCGGCTGGGCCGGTCGATGCGCCGCGAGGGCTTCCGCTCCTACGAACAGTACTGCCGGCACGTCGAGGCGGACACCACCGGCCAGGCCCTGGCCGAGTTGGGCGATGCCCTGACGACCAATTTCACCAGCTTCCTGCGCGAGCCGGCGCACTTCGATTTCCTGCGCGCTACGGTCCTGCCGGGCCTCGCCGGCCGTGGCGCGATCGAGATCTGGAGCGCGGCCTGCTCCACCGGGGAGGAGCCGTATTCGATTCTCTTCACCGCCCTGGAAACGCTGGGGCCGGCGGTGAACGTGAAGATCGTGGCCACCGATATCTCCACGCGAGCGCTGGCCGCAGCGCGCCGGGCGATGTACCAGGACGAGCGGGCCCAGGGACTGCCGGAGGAGTGGCGGCGCCATTATTTCGTGAAGGGCAGTGGCGAGTGGCAGGGATGGTACCGGCTGAAGCCGGAGTATCGCGAGCGCGTCCAGACGCGCCGCTTCAACCTGATTTCGGACCCCCTGCCGCCCGCGCGCTTCCCGGCCGTATTCTGCCGCAATGTGATGATCTATTTCGATAAGCCCACGCAGGCGGCGGTGGTCCGCCGGCTCTCGGCCGCGCTCGAGCCAGGCGGCTACCTGATGATCGGGCACGCCGAGAGCCTGGCGGGCGTGGAGCACGACCTCAGATACGTCCAGCCGGCCATCTACCGGAAGCCCCTGAGGAGGGACGGCCGATGACAGAGCCGTACGCCGAACCGCTGGTGGTCGGAATGGCCGATGGCCGCGTGAGCAACCGTCCGGAGAGCCATCTGATCACCTACGCGCTAGGTTCCTGCGTGGCAGTGACGCTGCACGATCCGGTTTCCCGCGTGGGAGGATTGCTGCACATCATGCTGCCGGAATCCTCACTGGACAAAGAGAAGGCCTCGGCAAATCCCTACATGTTCGCCGACACGGGTATCCCGCTGCTGTTCCACCAGGCGTATGGCGCTGGAGCACAGAAGAGCCGGCTGGTGGTGCGCATCGCCGGCGGCGCCCAGGTGATGGATGACCAGGGCGTTTTCAATATCGGAAAGCGCAACTCGCTGGCGGTGCGGAAGATTCTGTGGCGCGCGGGCGTGCTGGTGAAGGGCGAGGAAGTGGGCGGCAGCGAATCGCGCACGGTGCGCCTGGAGGTGGGTTCCGGGCGGGTTTTCCTGCGCACCGGCCGCGGCCGGGAGACGGAATGGGGAGGTGCCGCATGAAGCTCTCATCGGTGCTCATCGTGGACGATTCCCCGATGATGCAGAAGTTCATCGCGCGCGTCCTGGCGGCGGCCGGATTTGGGGAGGCCCGGCGCTACTTCGCGCGCGACGGCAACGAAGCTTTCGCGCTGTTGAGCGGGCACACGGTGGATCTGGTGATCAGCGACATCAACATGCCCAACCTCGACGGGGAGGGTTTCCTCAGGCGGCTCGCCGAGGACCAGCGGCTGCGCGGGGTTCCCGTGTTGATGGTGTCGAGCGACGGCACGCCATCGCGCGCGGAGCGCCTGCTGGAAATGGGCGCCAAGGGGTATATCGCGAAGCCGTTCCATCCGGAAGATTTGAAAGCCGCGATGGAGCGCGTTCTGGAGGCGCGTGATGACTGAGTTAGAGGCGGCGCTCGACCAGGTGACGGAGCATCTCGCCGAGACCATGTTTTTCACGACCGTCGTCGATCGCCAGGGCGATCTGGGCGGCCAGCCGGGTTACACGGCTTCGGTTTCATTTTCCGGAAGCCACGCCGGAACGGTGCGGGTGGCCATGCCGCATTCCACGGCGGCGGCGCTGGCCGCGAATTTCCTGGGCGAGCCGGACGAGGGAGGGCCGGCTGCCCGGGCCGCCGCGCTGGTGGGCGAATTGGCCAACATCCTGTGCGGATCGCTGGCCGGGAAGATGGAGCCCGCGGGGCGCTTCGCGATCGGCACGCCGGAAGTGGCGGACGGCACGGGGGCGCCCGACGAAACGGCTGACGCGCGGCGCGTCTTCACGCTCGAGGAGGCCCCCTCGAGATCGGCGTGATCTGGAGAGGCCAGTGAAGTCCGGGCGCCCCATCCGGGTGTTGATCGTGGACGATTCCATGGTGGTGCGGCGCATCCTGACGGACTCTCTGGGCCAGGAGCCGGACATCGAGGTGGTGGGGACGGCCGCCGATCCGTACGTGGCGCGGGACCGCATCCTCGAGCTGAACCCGGACGTTCTCACCCTGGATATCGAGATGCCGCGCATGGATGGGCTGACGTTCCTGCGCAAGCTGATGCGTTTCCGGCCCATGCCGGTGCTGGTCGTCAGCTCGCTAGCGCGGGCCTCCTGCGCGGTGGCTCTGGAGGCCCTCGAGGAGGGCGCCGTGGAGGCGCTGGGCAAACCGGCGGGTCCGTATTCGGTAGGGGATCTCAAAGACACGCTGGCGGCCAAGGTCCGGGCCGCGGCGGCTTGCCGCGTGCGGCCGCGCGGGGCGGCCCGGGAAGCGTCGGCGGCGCCGCCGCCGGCGCACTTCCGGGAGCCGGCCGTGGTGGCCATAGGCGCCTCCACCGGGGGGACCGAGGCGATCGCCCGGATAATGCTGGCGCTCCCCGCGAACTTCCCCGGGACGGTGATCACCCAGCATATTCCGGCTGGTTTCTCCAGAGCTTTCGCCGAGCGCCTGAACCAGGCCTGCCGCATGGAAGTCAAGGAGGCCGAGGAAGGGGACGCCGTGCGCACCGGCCGGGCCCTGGTGGCGCCCGGGGGCTTCCACATGATGCTGCGCCGCTCCCTGGCGGGCTACCTTGTCGCGGTGCGCGATGGGCCGCGGGTCTGCTACCAGCGGCCCTCGGTGGACGTGCTCTTCGGCAGCGTGGCCGAGCAGGCCGGCCCGCACGCCCTGGGCGTGATCCTGACCGGCATGGGCTCGGATGGAGCGGCCGGGATGCTCGAGATGCACAACCAAGGGGCGCCCACCATCGCCCAGGACGAAGCCACTTCGGTAGTCTTCGGCATGCCTCGCGAAGCCATACGGCGGGGCGCGGCGGATCAGGTTCTGCCGCTCGACCATATCGCGCCGGCGCTCGTCCGACTCCTGGCCGCTTGAGGAAAGGCAGGCGCAGACGAGGGCAGCGCCGTCGGGGGACCGGCGAGGCCAAGCGGCCACCCTCAGGCCGGAATCGGGAACGGAAGCCGGGCGTCCCTCCCCAGTATGCCGGGCATATCGGCTCCGGCTGTCACGCCTCCCAGGAGGTATCCCTGGACTTCGTCGCAGCCGAGTCCCCGCACAGCTTCGAGCTGCTCGCCGGTCTCGACTCCTTCCGCCACGACCCGCACCCCCAGGTCGTGCGCCAGTGCAATCACGCCCCGGATCAGGGCCACCGCGCTCGTGCTGGTCTCGATATCCCACAGGAAGGATTTGTCCAGTTTGATGGTGGTGACCGGCAGCCTCTGCAAGTAGCTCAGCGAGGAGTACCCGGTGCCGAAGTCGTCGAGCGAAATGCTCACTCCCAGGCTTCGCAGACAGGCGATTCTCGGCGCCGACTCGTCGAAATGCTGCATGACCGCGGTTTCGGTGATCTCCAGCTCGAGAAAGCCGGGTTCGAGCCCGGCCGCGGCCAAGGCGGCATCCACCGCACCTGGAAAATCCGGCCGGGCGAACTGCCGGGCCGAGACATTCACGGCCATCCGGCCGGCGGATATCCCGCAGCTCAGCCATTCGCGAAAGAGCTTGCAGGCCCTCCGCAATACCCAATCTCCGAGGGGTACGATCAGCCCGGTCTCCTCGGCGATGGGGATGAAGCTGCCGGGCAGCAGGCAGCCCCTTTCCGGATGGTTCCACCGCACCAGCGCTTCGGCGCCGCAGGCGCGCAAGTCGTGCAGGCGGAATAGCGGTTGATAGCGCACCTCCAGCTCATCGCGCCCCAGCGCGTCTCGGAGCTGGCCCTCGAGTTCCAGCCGGTCCTTTACGAAGTCGCTCAAATCCGGCGTGAAGAAATGGAAACGACCCTTGCCCCTGCGCTTGGCCTCGTACATAGCCGAATCGGCGTTCTTCTGGAGCGTTCCCCAGTCCTTTCCGTGGTGCGGATAGAGGGCGATTCCGATGCTGGCCGTCATAAACAGATCGCGCCCGGCAAAATGGAAGGGCTGTTTCAGCGCCTCCAGAATCCTTGCCGCCGCCAGCTCCGCCGCGCCCGCGTGGGGCGGGTCGCCGAGGATGGCCGAGAATTCGTCGCCGCCCGTGCGCGCCAGCACATCGGTCCGCGCCAGTACCGCGGTCAGGCGGCCGGCCACATCCCGCAGCAGAATGTCGCCCGCGGAATGGCCTAGCGTGTCGTTGACGAGCTGAAATCCATCCAGGTCCACGAACAGCAAGGCCAGCGAGGATGGCCCAGCCGCGATGGCGTGCTCCAGCCGTTCGTTGAAGAACCGCCGGTTCGGCAGGCCGGTGAGCGGGTCGTGGTAGGCCAGATAGGCCAGGTCTTCCAGGGCCCGTTTGCGGACGCTGATATCCTGCGCGATTTCGGCGACCCCCAGCAGCTCTCCGGAAGCGTTCCGTATGGGCGAGAGGGTTAGAGAGACCGGCACTTCCGTGCCGTTCTTCCGCACATGCGTGGCCTCGACGTTCTTGACCGCTCTGCCCGAGGCCGCCATTCGGTGGAGGCCCATCAGCCAGGCTTGCTCGCGCTCGGGGATCAGCAGTGTCGCCGTGCGGCCGGTCACTTCCTCCGAATGGTACCCCAACAGCTTCTGCGCGCCGGAATTCCACGATTGAATCCGGGCGTCAAGATCCACGGTCACGATGGCGTCGTCGGAGTACTGGACTACCGCCGCCATGCGGGCCACGGCTTCTTCGGCCCCGCGGCTCTCGGTGACATCCACGATGGTGCCGATGCACAATCGCCGGCCATCGGCTCCGCGGCAGGGCGCGCCCCGAATCAAGTAGTGGCGCTCGGAGCCTGTGTCGAGTACCACCGCGACGTCTTCCTCGAAGCGCGTCTCGGTTTGGCGATAGCGGTTCAGGCACTCCGCCAGGCGGTCCCGGTCCTTGGGATGCACGCACGGCAGCCAGGCCTCCAGGGTGGTTCGCACGGCGGTACCGTCGTCCGCGCCGGCCGCGCCGAAGATTACGACCGCGCCGGAGGCCCTGTCCCACTCGAAAACCAGGGCGCCGGAGTTCCCGACCGCCACCCGGAAGCGCTCCTCGGAGACGCGCAGGGCTTCCTCGGCCTCCCGCCGCCGCGTCACGTCCGTGATGGTGCCGCTTATGCGCACGGCCCGGCCTGCGCCATCCCGTTCGACGACTTTCCCCCGGCAGAGCACCCAGATCCATTCACCGGACCCGGCCGCCACGCGATATTCGCACTCGTATAGCGGGCTGAGGCCTTTGACGTGGTCTTGTGCCAGGCGCAGAGCGCGCGGAAGATCGTCGGGGTGAACGAGGCGCTCCCACCCCTCCCAAGTCAGGTTGAAAGTGGCGGGATCGTGCCCCAGTGTAGTGGCCACCCTGGGACTGAAGTAGGTCTCGCGCGTCACCAGGTTCCGATCCCAGAGGCCGTCGGTGGCCGCTTCGAGCGCCAGCTTGAGGCGCTCTTCGCTGAGGCGGAGGGCCTCCTCGGCGCTCTTACGCGCGGTGATGTCCTCCACCATGCCAATGGCATGTACGTCACCGGTCGAGCCGACCAGGAAGCTCACCGAAACGCGGGACCAGACAAGCGTTCCATCTTTCCGCACATAGCGCTTCTCGATCTGGTAGCTGGGCACTTCCCCTCGCCAGGCGGCCGCCAAGATCTTCTCTTCCACGGCATAGTCATCCGGGTACGTGCGATCCGCCACCGAGAGCTGGGTTAGTTCTTCAGCGGTGTATCCGAGCATCCGGCGGAGCGCGCCATTGGCCTGATAGGTCCCTCTATCGAGACTGACCAGGGACATGCCGATGGGGGCGTCTTCGAACGTGCGGCGGAAGCGCTCCTCGCTCTCCCGCAGAGTCAGTTCGGCCTTCTTCCGCGCCGTGATGTCGCTGAGGGCGCCGGCCCATTTCCGGAAGGGGCCCCCGCACTCGGGCACCGGCGCGCCCCGGACCGCCACGTGGAAGATCTCCGCGCCGGCGAGCAGGCGGCACTCTTCCCGCATGGGCGAGTCCTCCCGTATGCTCCGCGCGTACGCCTGCCGGATGCGCTCGCGGTCGTCCGGGTGCAGTAGGTGTATCCAGGGCTGCGGGTCGGCCTTCACCGCCAGCCAGACGGGGCTCGTCTCCTCGCAGGCGCCGAAGAACTGGATCGCTTTCGTTTCGATGTCGATCTCGAAGACGATGTCGGTGGCGCTGCGGGCGATTACCCGGAATCGCTCCTCCGAACGCCGCAGTTCTTCTTCGATGCGCTTGCGCGCCGTGATGTCCTCCTTCACCGCCACGTAGTGCGTCACCCGGCCCTGTGCGTCGCGGACCGGGCTGATAGAGGCCGCTTCCCAGTACATCTCGCCGTTCTTCTTGCGATTCCGGAACTCGCCGCGCCATTCGCCGGTGGCGATAGCTTCCCATAACCGCCGGTATTCCTCCGCCGGGGTTTGGCCCGATTTCAAGGTGCGCGGGCTCTGCCCGATGGCCTCTTCGGCCGTGTACCCGGTGATCTGAGTAAAGCAGGGATTCACATACTCGATGGTCCCCGCCCGATCGGTGATGACCACCCCGACCGGGCTCTGTTCGACCGCCCGCAGCAGCTTCGAAATACCCTCCTCGCTCCGTTTTCGGTCCGTGATGTCCAGGCAAATACCGGCCCGGCCGGCGTATTCTCCCGTCCCGGAAAAGTGGATGGCCTGGCGCGTCAGCATCCACCGGACCGTTCCATCCGGCCGCAGCACCCGGCACTCCAGCTCGCCGGGCCGCTCCGTCGGGGGCAAGGAATTAGCCTGCGCGACCATGGCGCGGTCTTCGGGATGGATAGCCTCAAACCACCCGGTCCCGTGGCTGTCCTGCTGGCTCTGTCCGGTGATCTTGGACCAGGTGCGGTTGGATCCGATGTTGCGATCCTGCGCATCTTCCATCCAGATGGCCCCGGGAAGCAGATCGGAGGCTTCTTCCCAGCGTTGCAGTCTCTCCTCGGCCTGCTTGCGGTCCTCGATGTCCTCCAGAGCCGCCACCCAAGCTCCCGCGCCCCCCGCGGATCCCAGAGCTGCGAGGGAAACAGAGATCCAGCGGAGCGAGCCGTCCCGCCGCAGCAGGCGGGCTTCCCGCCGGCTGTCTTCCGCCAGGGGCCGCGCGTCACCCCACAACAGGTCCGCGAGCCTGGCCCCCAGGAGTTCGGAGGCCGGGCGTCCCGCCAGCCGGGCGAAGGCTGCGTTGGCCCGGTAAATGCGCTGCTCCTCGGTCAGAACCGCCAGCGCGGCAGCGGCTCGTTCGAAGGCCAGCGCGCCCAGATCCGGTGCTGGGCCCATACCTGCGGCGGACGCATGTCCCGCGGCCAACTCCGAGACGATCCGCAACCCTTCCTCGGGCGCCAGCGTATGCGCCCCGGAGGGGACGAGATCGGAATGCGCTGGCGGCCGGGCTGGCTGATGGGTCACTGGTGCAACTCGCCTCTCGGTGCTTATCGGATGTTGTTCGGAGAAACTGTATGGCCGCCCGGCGGCAGGGTTGCGAAAGCCACCCTTATCCTCGCGGCCTTTTCAGCCGATATGAAAACTTGCGGTCCGGCCGACGGCCGCTCGGCATTGAAGGAGTGTGAACAGGAAATGCAGATGAGCATCGCGAGGAAGTTGCTGATTCACTTCGCCGCCATATTCGGCGTGGTGCTGGCCATGGGTTGCGGAGGGCTTTCCACCACCGCCGACAACCACTGGTTGGTTTTCGCCTTATCCGGACTGGCTCTGGGCGCCTGTGCGTCGGGGGTATATACGGTGCGCAAGGTGAGTGCCACGCTGGACGGCGTGGCGCGCGAGATCTCCGGTAACGCCACCCAGGTGGAGGGCGCAGCCGGTCAGGTTTCCGCGGCGTCGCAGCAATTGGCGCAGGGGGCCAGCCAGCAGGCCGCCTCGCTCGAGGAAACCTCGGCCTCCACCGAAGAGATCAGCTCCATGACGCGCCAGAATGCCGATCATTCCCAGTCGGCCGCCACCCTGATGCAGGAGACCGCCCGGCACGTTGGCGAGGCGAACCAGAAGCTCGAGCAGATGCTGGCCTCGATGCGCGACATTAACGCCTCCAGCGAGAAGATCTCGAAGATCATCAAGGTAATCGATGAAATCGCCTTCCAGACCAACATCCTGGCGCTGAACGCAGCGGTAGAAGCGGCCCGCGCCGGGGAAGCCGGCATGGGTTTCGCGGTGGTGGCCGACGAGGTGCGCAGCCTAGCCCAGCGGTGCGCGCAGGCGGCCCGCGACACCACCGGCCTGATCGAGGAGTCCATCGGCATGGCTTCGGAGGGCAGCCGGCGGGTGGATCAGGTGGCGGAAGCGATCCGCTTCGTGACCGAGAATGCCAACAAAGTGAAGAGCCTTATCGAAGAAGTCAGCTCTGGAAGCCGCGAGCAGGCCAACGGCATCGAGCAGGTGGCCAAGACGCTGACGGAGATGGGGCAGGTGACCCAGCGGACGGCCGCCAGCGCGGAGGAGGGCGCCGCAGCCAGCGCGGAACTGACCGGGCTGTCGGCGGGTATGAAGCGATCCGCGACACGTTTGCGCGAACTGGTGGGCGGTGGCGGGGCGGCAACGGAAACCCGGCGTTACACCACCGCGCGCCTCCCGGAGCGCGCCGCGGCGGCCGCCGTCAAAGATCATCTCACCCCGAGGTCGGCTTATGGCGGCGCGAAGCCGGCCCCGCTTGCCGCCGAGGTTGCCAAGGCGCGGGCCGATTTCCCGCTGGACGACTATTTCAAGGAGTTCTGACGCGGCGCCCCGATCATTCGGCGGCGCCGGCTAGCCACCCGAGTTCCAAGAGGCGCGCGTATTCACCGGAGCTGTAAATCTCGAAATCGAAATCCTCGTGGCGGATCTCGCTTCCGGGTTCCACTCTCAACCGGGCTTCGAACAGGGCGTCGGCGTAGAGATGGAAGGTGCGCAACAGAGTCTCGGAGACGCAGGAGGGCGGCGGCGGCGCGGGATAGACGGCATTCAGACCGATGGCGCGGGCAAAGACCAGCTGGAAGTTCGGGACGTCCCAATCGTGCATTTTGCGGATCACCGCCGCGGGAGGATCGAAAAGCAGCAGATTCACAAAGCTGCTCTCCGCCAACCCGTCCGCATGGAAATGGGTGGCCGCCATCTCCACGCACTGCCGGAACCACCGGTTCAGGTCTTTCCCGAGATAGCACAGCATGCACATCTCGGCATAGCGGGCCTCCAGTTCGCGTTTCGTTTCCTCGGGACAAGGATCGATTTCCGTGAATGACACGCAGCGCGGCTGGCATGTGAACGGGTACAGGATCAAGGGAGGTAATTCCCATCCGCACCGTGCCGGAGTCGGTGGTTGAGCCGAGCATTTCATTAGCCGCATTTTGGCTCAATCCCGGACTATCAAGGAAGTACTGAGAGTCCTATTACCGGGTTAGATAGGCTATGCTCCCCGCAATATGCCATCATGGACACGGGCTATGCGAATCGAATTGAATCCAGTCGGACAAAACGCTACGGCGCCAAGCGGGCGCGCGGCTGAAACCCTGCCCGCCGGTATGCCTTCGCCGAGAAGCGGCGAAGAGGAGACCAGAGATGCGGACCGGGTGGAGATCTCCGGGCTGTCCGGGCGGATTGCGGAAACCCTCGAAGACCAAGCCGGTTCCCGCGCGCAGCGGATCGGCACTCTCACGGTCGCCCTCCAAGCGGGTACCTATAAAGTGGATTCCCAAGCTCTCAGCCGTACCTTGATCGACCAGGCTCTTTCGGCGGGCAAACCGTAAGCCCTCGGAAATCAATTCAGCATGGCCTGGATGCCGGTCACGTCGCGCGCCGTCTCCCAAATATTCGGCTAGGAATTTGCTCTGCTCGTCGGGTTGGACGCCGGATTATGAGTCGGCATTAACCTGTGGGCGGAAAGCTCGAGCCTCACTCGGGCAAGTTTGACCGGCCCGCAGCAGGAGCAGGCGCGGCTGAAAACGATTCTGGGGGGAGCCTGGCCGTGCCTCCAGAGACCGTGTTGCGGCGGTGGGCGTCGGCATTGTAGGCTCTACAACCGCGTATGCGTTGCTGTTATCAGGGTTGGCTCCGGACATCGTGCTGATCAATCGCGATCGCGCCAAAGCCGAGGGTGAAGCGGAGGACATCAGCCGCGCCGAACCGTGGTCCCACACCACGCTCGTGCGCGCGGGCGGCTTTGAAGATTGCGCAATCGCGAAGGTCATTGTGGTTGCTGTGGGCACCGGGCTGAAGCCCGGCGAGACGCGTCTCGACCTGCTGAAAAAGAATGCGGCGATCTTTCGTGACTTGATTCCCAAGATCGCGGCAACAAAACCGAAAGGAATCCTGCTGATTGCCACGAACCCTGTAGATGCGCTGACGCATTACGCACGAGAGCTTTCGGGCTTCGATCGCAACCGCGTGGTGGGCTCGGGCACAATTTTGGACACGGCTCGGTTGCGTGTGCTGCTCGGCGACCATTATGGCGTTGACCCACAGAGCGTGCACGCGTACATCATCGGCGAGCACGGCGACGCGCAGGTTCCGGTGTGGTCCGCAGCGAGGATTGCGGGACTTTCGCTAGAGGAGTTCTGTCGTGCGCGAGGTGTTGCCTACGATAAGGCAGCGCTGGATGAGATGCACTAAAGACGCGCAACGCCTACTATCGCATTGTAGGCGAGAAGGGCGCGAAGTTCTACGGCATCGCCTCGGGACTCGTGCGCGTGGTGCGCTGCGTTTTGCGGGACCAGAACACAGTGCTCACCGTAGGCAGCCAAATGCCGGAAGGTCTGCGCCTGGGTGACGTAACCATGAGCTTCCCGACAATTGTGAACGCTCAGGGGATCGGCGGCGTGGTGCCGCTGAAGTTGGATCCCGCGGAGCAAGAGGCGCTTGCGAGATCTGCCGAAGCGATCGGGAGGCAGATCGCCGTGATAAAAGAGGCGAGTACAGCAAGCTGAATGGGCGTGGTCTTGGCAGGTTGGTTGCAAGTTGAGTTTGGTTCTTTAGGATAACATCGTGAAAAGCGATACAAAGCGCTATAGAGATAATCTTCAAGGCGAGATCGACGGCGCGTACCTGTATGAGATGTTGGCAAAGTCCGAGCCTGATCCGAAGCTAGCCGAGGTGTACAATCGGCTCGCGTCCGTCGAAAGGCGGCATGCCAAAGTCTGGGCGGACAAGCTCGGCGTTCAAGTACCTTCAGTACTTGAACCCGGATGGCGAACAAGAGCACTTGGATGGCTGTCGAAAAAACTCGGCAGTCAATTTGTGCTTCCGACCGTGATCTCGCTGGAAAAGCGCGATCGGGGGCGCTATGACTCGCAGCCAGAGGCGAACGCGGCAGGCTTGCCTGCCGATGAGGCCTCCCACGCGAGATTACTGCAAGCTGTCGCAGGCAGCAGCGGTTTTGAAGGGAACGAGTTGGCTCGCTTTGAAGGGCGCCACC
This sequence comes from Terriglobia bacterium, assembly GCA_963714205.1. Lineage (GTDB taxonomy): Bacteria > Acidobacteriota > Terriglobia > Bryobacterales > Bryobacteraceae > CAVQNQ01. The sequence continues at coordinate 76,015 of CAVQNQ010000005.1, read as the reverse complement.
GGGCGATGGGCGGAAATGCCTTACGGGCCGGTGTGCTTGGCGTGAACGATGGCCTCTGTTCGAATCTGAGTCTCGTCATGGGTGTAGCCGGCGCAGGATTGTCCAGCCATGCCATTCTGGTGACTGGATTTGCCGGACTGCTCGCATGCGCTTGTTCGATGGCCATCGGCGAATGGGTCTCGGTCCAGAGTTCCCGGGAACTGAATCGGCGGCAGATTGGAATCGAGGCGGAGGAGGTCGCAACTGCGCCGGAAGAGGAGGCGGAAGAACTGGCACTGATCTACGAGGCAAAAGGCTTAACCCAGTCGGATGCCGAAAAACTGGCGCGCCGCCTCATCGCCGAGCCGAAATCGGCTCTCGAAACGCTTTCTCGAGAGGAACTTGGTATCGATCCAAACGAACTGGGCGGGTCTCCCTGGGTTGCCGCGGCGATGTCGTTCGGGCTGTCCATTATAGGGGCGATCTTCCCCGTGGTACCGTTTGCATTTCTCCAAGGAAACACCGCGGTGATGACCAGTCTTGCAATCAGCTCGATTGCATTCTTCTTGATCGGGGCGGCCACTACAATCTTTACGGGATCGGGGGTGTGGCAGTCGGGCGCCCGTCAATTGGCCCTGGGCTGGCTTGCTGCGGGCGTAACCTTCGGCATCGGCCATTTGTTTAGAGTGTCGGCTACCGGGTGAACATCATTGAATAATGGTTTGCTGTACGTGATCCAAAAGCACCAGGCCTCGCATCTGCACTATGATTTCCGCCTGGAATGGCGTGGAGTGCTGCTCTCTTGGGCGATCCCCAAAGGCCCCTCACTCGATCCTTCGGTGAAGCGCCTGGCGGCGCAGGTGGAAGATCATCCGCTTGAATACGGCAACTTTGAGGGGGTGATTCCGGAGGGCGAGTATGGAGGGGGGACCGTCATGCTCTGGGACCGCGGAACCTGGGTTCCCGAGGTTCCCGACGTCGACGACGCGCTTCGCAAAGGCGACTTGAAGTTTTCGCTCTTTGGGCAGAAGCTTCGCGGCTCGTGGGTGCTCGTCCGCACCCGGCTTGGCTATGGTGGTTCCCCTAAGCCTCAATGGCTGCTGATTAAGCACCGTGACCAGTTCGCCTCTACCAGGGATGTCACCGCCGAGTTCCCCCGTTCGGTCGTCTCCAACCGGCCGTTGGCCGGCATCGCGCGCGATGAAGGCGGCGACATAGCCAAAGCCGCCAAGGGCGATCTTTCCGGGAGTCGCGCGCGATGAGCGATCGCATTCCGTTTCGTGTGCAGCCCATGCTGGCCACATTGGTCCGCGAGCCTTTTGATCGGCCGGGGTGGGTTTACGAGGAGAAGTACGACGGCTACCGAATTCTCACTTACAAAGAAGGCGATCGAGTGACGCTGCTCTCGCGCAACCAGAACGATCGTACCCAGCGTTTCGTGGGCCTCGCGAAAGCAGCCGCAGCGCTACCGGCGGAATCGCTGTTGCTGGATGGTGAAGTGGTGGCGTTCGATCGCCGCAATGTCTCGCGCTTTCAGCTTCTGCAGAATCTCAAGTCCGAACCAGAGTACGCCGTCTTCGATTGCCTATACCAGAACGGCCACGATCTGCGCGCGGAGCCGCTCACCCGTCGGCGCGAGGCGCTCGAAGAAGTGGTCGGCAAGACCGCCACGAAGGGCTCGGCCATTTTCCCCTCGGCCCGCCTGGCGGACAACGGGCTGGATGCCTTCCGCGTGGCCAAGCGAAACGGCTTCGAAGGCGTGCTCGCCAAAGACGCTTCCGCCCGATATGTGGAAGGCCGTTCGCGCCTATGGCTCAAGTTCAAGGTCCATCAAGAAGACGAGTTTGTCATCATCGGCTACACGGCGCCCGCCGGTTCGCGCCAGCACTTCGGCGCGCTGCTGCTGGGAGCTTACGAGGATGGCAAATTGATCTACGTCGGAAAGGTGGGAACCGGCTTCTCCCAGCAATCGCTGGCGCAGCTTTATCGCAAATTTCAGCCGTTCATTCGAACCAAACCGCCGGTTGCCGATCCGCCGCGCGAGAAGGACGCCACCTTCCTAGCTCCTCGCCTGATCGCTCAAATCGCCTACGAAGAGTTGACCAACGATCGCAAGCTCCGCCAGCCGGTTTTCCTGGGCTTGCGTGACGACAAACGCCCGGAAGACGTCGCCTTCCCGGAGGCCAAGTGACCCTGGAACAGATCGCCCATCCCGACAAGGTCTTCTGGCCCGGCGAGGGTTATACCAAACTCGACCTGGCCCGCTTCTATGCCGCGGTCTTTCCCAGGCTCCAGCCTTACGTTGCCGATCGTCTGCTCACAATGGAGCGCTGTCCGGATGGAATGCGGGGCCAATGTTTCTATCAGAAGGAAGCGCCGAAGGGTATGCCCGCAGGCACTCCCACCAAGTTGATCCGTCATGAGAAACGTGCCGTTCACTATGTGGTCGGAGGTCTCCTCGAGACGGAAATCGCCCTTGTGAATCTTGGTTGCATTCCGGTCCATGTTTGGGGTAGCTGTGCCAGCCATCCGCATCAGCCCGACTGGGTGGTCTTCGACATCGATCCGGGCTCTGGCGATTTCGCCGACGCGGCCCGGGCGGGCCTGCTTTTGAAGGACGCGGTGGAAGCGTTGGGCCAGGTCTCTTTTCCCAAGACCTCGGGTAGCCGGGGACTGCATGTCTTCTTGCCCATTCATGTGGGACCGGACTTCGATGAGGTGCTCTCTTTCGCAGAAGAACTTGGCAGCCGGCTGGCAGCAGCCCATCCGGACACGTTAACCGTCGAGCAACGCCTGGAGGCTCGACAAGGCCGTGTATACCTGGATCCTTTTCGGAACGCATTTGGAGCAACCGTAGTAGCACCGTACTCCGTACGACGGCGCGAGAAGGCGCCGTTCTCCATGCCGCTCCGTTGGTCCGACGTGAAACCCTCGCTCGACCCATCCCGTTTCAACCTGGGCAATTTCGAGAAACACCTCGCGGGTTCCGACCCGTGGCAGGACTTCTTCAAGAGACGTCAGTTCTTTGGGGAGGCATTGAAGGCTCTGCATAAAATCTGACGCCAGAAGTTGAGGATTAGAACAACGCCATGTGACGAAGTGTCGGACACAAAGTCCAGATTTGGGTTCACCCGGTGACTAGCATTTGGCGGAAAGACAACCCCTTTGGAGCGCACGGGCAGAATCAGCATTTCACCGAAATGTCTATGATCTTCGGCCCTCCAATTGCCCTGTAGGCGGAGACGCGCTCGGCCCGGACTACAGAGCTGATGAGCACTTAGAGGCAGTACTTATGACGCACAAGTTACTTCTTTCCACCGTTTTGCCGGCCTGTATCGCTTGGCAGCTTGCAGGGCCGTTAACCCCTGCCTGGGGAGCCGACTTATTTGGTGCTGTTGGCGGGGCGACTCGAGATTCTGTCAGCAAAGAGCCGGTAGCGCAGGTACAAATCACGGCGCATAATCTAACCACAGGCGCCGATCGCACGGCCATCAGCGGCTCCGATGGCATGTTCATGATGCCGGAGCTCGAGCCGGATGGTACAAGGTGGCAGCCGCCCGGGCCGGTTATATCACGTCCACCGCTAATGTTAGAGTGGCCGCGCCGGCGATTTCGCGGGTCGATTTTGTGCTCACGCTCGAGAATTCACCGGCCTTGGAGACAAAGGTGGCCGCACCGGTGACTGCCGCGTCCACGTCCGCTCTCATGGACGAGCTCGAGGCTCTGAAGAAACGGATCGGCGAGCTGGAGGCGGCTCTTAAGACGGCCCCGGCTCCCGTGGAAATAGCCAAAGCCGCCCCTCCGGAGGTTCCCGCCCCATCGGGTCCGCCGGCACAGGCTCCGCATCAACCCACGGCCGCGCCGGCTCCGGCCCCCCCAGCCATTCCGGAAGCCCTGCAGTCGCCCGAGTCTGCTCCGGGGGTGGATAACTTCACTCCGTTCGCCTACGGTGACTTTACCTGGCTCAATGGCACTCCACGCAATAAGGATACCGTGCTGGATACGAAGTTCTTTACGCCGGAAATTCGCTTCGACACCAACTTCATCGAGGATTTCAATCAACCGAAGGACCACACGATGGGGGGATCTACCGAGTCTTTCCGCAACGGCGAAGTTCAAGTCGAGCAAATCAGCGTGGGCGGGGACTTTCACTGGCAAAACGTTCGCGGCAGGGTTTTGTACATGGATGGACTGTTCGCCACCACGACGCCGCGCAACGACGCCAGCGCCGGAGTGGGCCAGTGGGACCTCCGCGACGCTTACCGCTACGTCTCGGAGGCCTGGGGCGGCTATCACTTCAATGTGAGCCATGGACTGAATATCGACGCCGGGATCTTCGTTTCGTACATCGGTCTGTTCAGTTACTATAACTTCGATAACTGGGCCTATCAGCCGTCTTTCGTGTCGTCCAACACGCCATGGTTCTTTAACGGTTTGCGGATTCAGTGGTTCCCCACCAACAAGCTGAAGATTGAGCCCTGGATCATCAACGGGTGGCAATCCTATGCCAAGTACAACGGCCACCGGGGCCTGGGGGGCCAGATCCTGTATCGCCCGCACGAGTGGCTTTCCTTAGTCTTCAACAATTACGGCAATGGCACGGACGATCTGGGTGTCCCCGGCCGCTCGCGCATCCACACCGACGACAGTATCGAGGTCAGGTATTTCAACAAGCCTGAAAAAGAGAAAGGCGTCGATAAGATGGCGTTCTCCGCGACCGGCGACTTAGGATGCGAATACGGCGCCGGCGTGACCTGCCATGGCGGCAGCGGCGGCCCGAAGCAGGCGTTTCTGGGGTTCATGATCTACAACCGGGTTTGGTGGAACAAGGACCGGTACGCCATTACGATTGGTGGTGGCAAGATGAATAACCCGGGACGGTATCTGACACTGCTGCCTCCCATCAACGGAGCGGATGCTGTTTCCGGGTCTCCCTACTTCACGGAGAATCCCGGGGACAAGGCCCATATGTGGGACGGCACCCTGACGTTCCATTGGATGCCCAAACAATACATCACCTGGTGGCTGGAGGCTGGTTACCGCCACTCCGATGTTCCGTATTGGAGTGGGCGCGATGGTATTACGCCTCCGGGCGGAAATACCGGCGCGCCAGCGGACTACGTCTGCTCCAGCGGCGCCTCGGCCGGAACAGCGGACCTCGCCGCGGCGTATACGGCGTGCGGCGGCCCCGGGAGTGTCTGGTTCCCGGACCTTCGCCACGGCCAAGCCGCCCTCAGCGCCGGCGTGCTGGTGAAGTTTTAAGTGCTCGGGTGCAAGTGGCCTTCGGCAGGGGAAGAGCTTTGGACAACATTCTTGAGGTAGACCGGTTGTCGATCCGTTTTGAGAAAGTCGAAGTCTTTGCGGACCTGAGCTTCCAGGTTGCGAAAGGAAAGTCGCTGGCCGTCATTGGACCGAACGGCGTGGGGAAAACGGTCCTCTTTCGAGCTCTCATCGGCGCAATTCCATCTGAGGGGACTATCCGATGGACGCCGCATGTCCGCATCGGGTACGTTCCTCAGAAGCTCGATCTCGATCGCGATGTGCCGATTACGGGGAGGGACTTCCTTAGGGCGCGGTCAAATTCGACTGGCGGAGCGGACGTCGAAATCTCGCTCATGCTTGAACGGGTGGGCATTTCGAGGAAGGTCAGTGAGAACTGTATCGGAATTCTCTCAGGAGGGCAGTTCCAACGTCTATTGGTTGCGTTCGCGCTCTTGGGCAATCCTTCAGTCCTTCTGCTCGATGAGCCCACGGCTGGCGTGGATGGACCCGGCCAGCACCGCCTGAATGAATTGGTGCGTCAACTTCAGGAAAAACAGGGCCTCAGCGTCCTCTTCATCTCGCACGAGCTTTCGGTGGTTTATGAATACGCCACGAACGTGTTATGCCTCGGCAGTAGACACGCTTACTTTGGGCCGCCAAGGAAGATTCTGACGCCCGATCTGCTCTCTCAAATCTACGGGAGCCCCATAAACTATCACGTCCATGACCATTGAAGTTCTGCTGCTCTCGATCACGATGGCGGTCGCCGCGGGGCTGGTTGGCTCCTTCGCCGTGATGCGGCGGATGGGTCTTGCCGCCGACCCGATGTCACACGTCGCGTTACCCGGCATCGGCATGGCGCTGGCGCTTCATATCAACCCGCTCTTCGGAGCGGTGGCGATGCTACTCTTTGGCGCCTTGGTGGTTTGGGCGTTAGAAGGAAAGGCGCGGCTTGGCACCGAGGCGCTCATCGGCGTCTTGTTTTCCGTAGCGCTTGCCTTGGGCAGCATGATGACTTCCGGAGAAGAGCTGATCGACGCGCTTTTTGGAGGGGCAGGCGTTTTGAGATGGCCGGAAATCTGCTTCGGCCTTATCGCATCGGGCGCCGTCATCGCCTTCATCGTCACGCAGCGGAACAGGCTGGTCGTCATGCTTGTCTCGCCGGACGTAGCGCGCACGGCCGGCATCGACGTTCGGCGGCTCGATCTGCTGTATCTCGGAGCATTCGCGCTCACCATCGCGCTAGGGTTGCGCTTCTTGGGCGTACTCCTTATGGGAGCCTTGATCATCATTCCCGCGGCCACCGCAAAACGCCTTGCGCGGAACTTGACTGAGATGCTGGTGCTCGCCGTCAGTATCGCGGTGGCGACGACCCTCGTCGGAACATGGCTGGCAGCCGTCTTCCATCGCCAAACCGGTCCCTTCATCGTCATCGTCGCCGCTGCGTGTTTCCTGCTCAGTTTTCTGCGCTTGCCATGAAAGAGGAGAGAAGCGAGTTACTATGCCGCGCCAAAAGTCTTGGGCCGCCGCCCTTCAGTTTTGCCGTCTCCGAGAACACTCCTGACCATCGGCGATGACAGGAATGTCTGCCGAAGAGGCTCTTCCGCAGGCAGTGAATTTGCCAGTTTCATAATGGTCTCGCGGCTGAGTGCCAGGTGACGTTCCGCCAAATCGCGATCGCCTGCGTTCCGGTAGAGATCGGAGGCCGTGGCGTGAACGCGCCAGGCCGCCAGCGGCACTTCGAAACCTTCCATGGCCGACAAGGCCTTGGCGATGCAATCCCGGGCGCGCGGAACGTCAAGTCCAGCCATGGCGACCCGAACATTCACTTCCCATGCCAGCGCCTGCCACATGTGTTCCGCACTCGCCAACGCAATCGCCAGAGACCTTTCTGCCTGCGGCCGCGCTTGAGCCAGATCGCCTTTCGCCAGCCAAAGTTCTGTGAGAGCATTTTCGATTGGCATGCGCCAGTACCAGGTACACGTAGGGCCCGGCCGCTCCATGTCAGCGCGCGCTGCCAGCAAGTGCTCCAGCGCACTTTCATAATCTCCTAGAGCCGTCTCCGCCGACCCCATCAGAAACAGGCGCTTCCACAATCCAAATCGATACGGAGCTGTATAGTCGGGCGCGGGGACAGACTCGGGATCTCCGGCCAATGGGAGCGCCGAATTACAGAGCGCCAGCACGCCGGCAAAGTCCATGGCTTGCAGATGCACCCAGGCCAGGTGGGGGCGCACTCCCTGCCCCCAGTTATAGTCGCCGTTCTTGTCCAAGATGCCAATGGCGTTTCTGATCTCGCGCAGCGCCTCGCCCCACTCTCCCATAAACAGAAGGCTCAACGTCAGGGGTAATTGACCTCGTATGTACGCAGGATTCAGATAGGGGTTCTCTTCTGCTGCCTCCAGTTTGATGACACGGCTCTCCATCAAGTTGCGGTACGCCTCGCGATATTCGGAGGAGATACAGCTTATGAAGCCACAGTCAACCAAATAGAGGGGCGAGTTTGCGGCGGTCATCGGAGTTGCAAATCTCGGCGAACGCATTGCGAAACTCATCCATATCCTGAGGATTCCAGCCTTGCCACAGGCGCCAGGCAAAACAGCGCGTGCGCATCCTCGCTCGCAGGAGCGGATCTTCCAGCCGGGCGCTCAGCCGAAGCGCCGCTTCCAGGACTTCCAGCGAACGCTGAGGACTGATCCACGATAACGGCCACGCCATATCGATGAGCGCGCGCACCTCTACTTCGATCAAGCCAACGTGAGCCGCGCGTCCCGCCAGAGCCTCATAGGTCTCGATGGCACGCAGGCTGTCTCCGAGCACCGCGTGAATCGCGGCCAGCTTCTCTCGAATTTCGATTTCGCTCGAAATTTGCGCGGCCTCCGGCGGTCTTCTCACCAGATCAAGAGCGTGCTCCAGAATCTGCACGGCTTGCCGGGGTTCAAACCGCCGCCCGGCCGTATCCGCAGCCAGCCGCAGGTACTTAACGGCACGCTGCCAATCGCCGCCCTGTTCGAAGTGGCCTGCCAGTTCAGCCGCCACTTCGCTTTCATGCTGGGAGACAAGCGCTTCCAGCCGCTCTCCGATGCGCAGGTGCAGCCTTGCGCGGCGCCCGGGCGTCTGCCGGCGGTAGAAGACCTCCCGGTACAGGGCATGCGTGAACTCGTAGCGCACCGAGACAGTCCCGTCCGGAAACTGACGCGATCCCGCCCAGCGCACTATGTGGTGGCGGCGCGACAATTCGTCGCAAAGCTCTTCAAACTTCTCCTCGCCCAGACTCGCGGGGATGGCATTGACGCTCGCCGAAAACAAAACACCGTTGACGCTGGCCACTTCCAGCGTTCGCTGCTGTTCGCCGGTCAGATGCTCGATCTGGGATTCGATCATCTGGCGCAGAGTCTCCGGCACCTCGAGGTCCATTTCCTCGATGGGGACTCTGAGGCGCCGCTTCCCGTTCTCGCAGGAAATCAGGCGCTGCTCGGCCATGTGCTCCAGTATGGCGATCATGAACAACGGATTGCCGTCCGAGTGCCGATGGATCAACTCGGCAAAACCCTCCGGCAGGCTCTCTCCCGGCGAATCTGCCCTCAGGTATTCGGCGACGTCCGCCTTCGCCAGCGGCGCGAGGGTCATTTCCTGACACAGGCGATGCACCAACAGGTCCTGCTTGAGCGCCTTCAGCGGATGTTCGGGAACCACCGTGTCCACCGGCCGCTTGGTGATGATCACCATGATCTTCGCTGCCGTTCGCTGGCGAGCGAAAGCGGAGATGAGATCGACAGTCGAGGGATCCACCCATTGCAGATCCTCGTAGATAAGCAGCAGGGGCGTTTCCAGGTTGAGCGTGCCCAGGGCCTCCCGAATCTCGCGCAGCATGCGTTCCCGGGTCGCCCCCTGGATCTCCTGTTGCAGTGCCTGGCGCTGTTCGCGCTTCAATAGCGAGGGAAACTGAACCAGCCAGGTCGGAGCCTGCGCGGCCAGAATCTCCACCAAGCGACTCCCCTCTCGGCCACGGCACAACTGACCCAGCGCTTCCAGCATCGGGTAATAGGCTTCCATGCCCCCGCAACTTTCCACGCATTGTCCCCGGGCGATGCGGAGGGCCGGTTCCTCGGCGGCAGCCCGGCGCTGGAATTCATCGACCAGGGCGGTCTTTCCAATTCCCGGCTCGCCCGTGATGAAGACGATCTGGCGCTGGCCCTGCAATGCCTTTCGGAGGCAGGTTCGCAACGCATCAAGCTCGCGTTCTCTGCCCACCAGTCTGCCGCGAGCCGGAATCGCCGGCGCCAAAGCTCCCGCGGAAGCGCCCTCTCTCACCGCGGCCACGAACCGATACCCGCGCCGGGGCAGCGTCTCGATAAAAAGCGGCTTCTTCGGGTGGTCGCCTAGGGTACTCCGGATGTCGGCGATCTGATACTTCAGGACCTCCGGTTGGACAAAGGTATTGGGCCATACATTCTGCAGAAGCTCATCCTGGGTCACCAGGCGGCCGGCGTGCTCCACGAGATAACGCAGGACCGCGAACGCCTTGGGAGTCAGCATAACGCGTTCGTCGTCGCCCGCATCCCCGCGGCGCCACAGGCATTGATTGGCGGTGTCCAGCCGGAATGGAGGAAACTCCATCATGCCTAAAGTAGCAGAGTTGTGGTTGCAAATCACCAGGCGCGCGGACTCGTAGTTGCGGCGCCGGCGGACAAGTAAATACGGCCATTTCTAACCGCGCTTCTGGCTCTACGCGTTGAGGAACGCCGCTGACCGCGATCAGGTCGGGCAGATATGATTCAGAGAAGCGGACGGCTCTCAGCCCTTCATACATTCAGCATATTGCATCATCAGACCCCAACCAATGTCTGTATGGGTGATGATTCCGATTACTTTATCATCTCGGACAACTGGCAGCTGTTTGACGCGGTGGGCAAGCATCGTAGCCCCAGCCTTGAGCGCCTCAAGATCCGGCGACACGGTAATGACGTCTCTCGTCATGATCTCGTCAACCGGAATACTCGCGATGTCTCTAAATCGATCCTCCATCAACTGAGGAGTTGTAAGATACTCTTCGTGTTCCATCAGCTCTTTCTCAGTTGGGAGCACCTTGCGACATAGATCGGCGTATGTCACAATCCCTGCGAGCCTTTGCCCGCTGTCCACGATCAGAATGTCATTCAGATGGTAGCGGAGCATGAGCTGCAGAATCTCGCGCAGCGGCCTCTTGCGGTCGACTGTGACAACCTTTGGACCCATCAATTCAACGACTTTCATAAGCAGCTTCCACCCTTTCAGGAGGTTTGTGGCGTGCGACGGAGAAGGAGACGCTTGCCAAATTCAACGAGCACCAGATACACGAACGTCGCTGCCGCCAGATAAGCGAAGTAAATTCCCGGCAGCGGCGCGAAGCCGAGAGGAACCGCCAGCGGGCTGAACGGCAGCAGATTGCCGGCCGCCACAATGATCAGTACGGTTGTCACCAGAGGCCGGCTGGGCCGGCTCCGCAGTGGATTCTGCGAGGTGCGAATGACGAAAAGCACCAGCGTTTGCGTCGCCAGCGACTCTACAAACCAGCCCGTGTGGAAGAGCACCTGATCCGCATGGAAGAAATGCAGCAGCACGTAAAAGGTCAGGAAATCGAAAATCGAGCTGATCGGTCCGATGAACACCATGAAATTCCGGATCAGGCTAATATCCCAATGCTGCGGTTTCCGGAGATATTCGTCGTCCACATTGTCGGTCGGGATGGTGAGCTGCGACAGGTCGTACATGAAGTTGTTCAGCAGGATTTGCGTGGGCAGCATGGGGAGGAACGGCAAGAACAGCGAAGCGCCCGCCATGCTGAACATGTTGCCGAAGTTCGAGCTGGTGCCCATCAACAGGTACTTCATTACGTTCCCGAAGGCCTTGCGCCCTTCGACGATGCCGCTGGCGAGAACGTCCGAGGCCGGGCTCGACGAGGATGATGTCAGCAGCCTCGCGGGCCACATCCACAGCCGATCGAGACGGAGATGCCCACGTCGGCCGCGTGAAGAGACGGGGCGTCGTTGATTCCATCGCCCATGAATCCCACGACGTGGCCGCGATGTTTCAGCGCCATGATGATGCGGTTCTTCTGCGCCGGCGACACCCGCGCGAAAACTGTGGTCACCTCGGCGACGTGCGCCAACGCGGCGTCGGTCATCCGCTCCAGTTCATCGCCGAGCACGATCTTGCCCGATTCGAGGCCAACCTGGCCGCAAACGTGAGCTGCGACGAGGTCCCCGTCGCCCGTGATGATCTTGACTTCCACTCCCTCCCGCCGCAGCGCGGCCAAGGCCTCGGCGGCATCCGGCAAAGGCGGGTCGGAAAAGGCTAGAAAACCTGCCAGGATGAGATTCCGTTCGTCGTCGGCCGAATAGTTGGGGCGAGCTTCGACCTCGGCATAAGCCACCGCGAGAACCCGAAATCCCTGGCGGCTCAATTCTTCGTAAGTCGCCCGGCAGCGCCCGAGCGCGGCCGCATCCAAAGGGGCGGTGCGGCCGTCAGATTCATAAGTTGACCGAGCGCGCGAGGATTCCCTCAGGCGCCCCCTTTGTGATCAAAAGCCGCCGTGATTGCCGCTCCACCACGATCGAGAGCCGGCGGCGCTCGAAATCGTAGGGGATCTCGTCCCGCTTTTCGTAGGCCGCCGCCTCCACCGGCTCGGGGTTTTGCAGAATGGCCATGTCGAGCGGACTTCGAATTCCCGTCTCGAACTTGCTGTTGCTGTACGCCAGAGTCAATGCTCGTTGTGACGGTTCTCCGAAGGGATCGAGAGACCGGTCGAGCTTCATGTTGCCGCTGGTGAGCGTTCCGGTCTTGTCGCTGCACAACACGTCAATGCCGCCGAAATTCTGGATGGCTGAGAGGTGTTTGACGATAACCTTCTTCTTCGCCATGGCCCGCGCGCCCTTGGAGAGGGTCACGGAGACGATCATGGGAAGAAATTCCGGAGTCAGACCGACGGCCAACGCCACCGCAAACAAGAGGGACTGGAAAGGATCGCGATGTTTGGCCAAACTGACCACGACCAGGAAGATGACCAGGAAAAGCACGGTGCGAGTGAGGAGCAGGCTGAAATCCTTCAGGCCCCGGTCGAACGCGGTCTGCTCGGGCCGCCCGGCGAGGCGGGTGGCGATGTCGCCGAAAGATGTCTTAGCGCCAGTCGCCACGACCAAGGCGCTCGCAGTTCCGCTGACGACGGAGGTACCCATGAAGACCATGTTCTCGGCATCGGGCTTGGTGGAGACCTTCTCGCCTCGCGCCTGCTTTTCGACCGGCAGCGATTCGCCCGTCAATGACGCTTGCAGAATGAAAAGATCGCGCGATTCCAGAAGGCGCGCATCGGCCGGGACCAGGTCTCCCGCCGACAGCCGCACGACGTCACCGGGGACAACATCGATTCGCCGGAGTTCCCGCCACTTCCCATCTCGCAGCACGGTGGCGGTGGGCGCTACCTGTTGCCGCAACTGCTCGATGGCTCGCTGCGATTTGTAGTTTTGAGTGAAGTCGAGCGCGGTGCTGAGCAGAACGATGATGGCGATGATCGCCGAGTCCGTCGCGTCGCCGAGAAAGGCGGAAAGGAGGGCCGCGATCAGCAATATCAGCACCAGCGGATTTAAGAAAAGGCGCAGAAAGTCGAGAACCGCCGATTGGCGCTTGGGAGGGGCGGGATCATTGGGGCCAAACTGGCTGAGCCGTGCCTCGGCTTCCTGCGAGGTCAATCCGTTGGCCACCGCCGGGGAGCCGACCGGTTGGGCAGGCTCGGCCAGGTTCTGAGCGCTCATCGCGTCACCTTGATTTCGCAAGAAGTTGCTGATCCAAGCTCGCCACGAGCCGATCAATGCTCTTTTGGACGGCATGACTCATTTCCACCACCACCGAGTTCACATCGCGGGTTTCGACTCCCAAAGTCTCATCTGCATCGCCAGTCCACACGGTAGCATCGGTTCGCAGATCAACCAGTTCGGCCGATAGCTTCGCTTCCACCTGGACACTGCTTCCGGAATCGATCTCTTCAAGCCGATCGAGCCGGCCGCTCATGAGATAGTCCTGCTGGCCCTGACCGTCATATGGTTTTACGAACGAGAACAGCCGCGAGGAGCGGAGTGAATCGATCACTGCGGTTGTTACCGTCGCGGCGGGATCGGCAGCCCACCGGTGATACTCGTAGAAGCCAATTTCCGCCGGACCTTGACGGTATACAATCCGCCCCTGTCGCAGGTACGGCAGAGTTTCGAACCGGCGCACCGCCAGCGTGGCCGGCAGGCGCGCATCGGCCGTCGCAGGATCGGCGCCGGAGGAATATCCAGCGCATAGTAATGCGGATACAAGATCTTGCCGCCGCAACCGGCGAAGAGCAGCGCCACCGTGCAGGCGGACATGCTTGCCAGAGGTTTGGAGGTCATGAGGTCCTCGTCACTTAGGAACCTTCCGGTCCTTCGGCTGTTTGATCCGTATCAGACTCCATGGACGCTCCTTTACGGATTCGGTCAGGTCGTTCAGGTTGTCGGTGGCGATGCGAACGTTCTCGAGAGTGTCCGTAATGCCTTGATCCTTCGCCCGAACTCGCCGCCTGTAGATCGGCGATCAACCCACGCGCCTGATCGAGGGTCTTCCGCAGCTCGACGAGATCCGCCTGCAGCGGCTCACGGACCCCGGTTATAGTCTGGTTCGCGTTCGATACGGTTGCGTTCACGTTGTCTACGGCCGGTCCGAACTTAGCCACCAAGCCGTTCGCGTCATCGGTCAACTTTACAAGCTGGTCGCTGATCTGGTCGATCTTCGGCGAAATGCGCGATACCATGGCGTCCGCGTTGGTCAGAATCTCCGATATGTGCTGCTGATTCGGCTTGCCCGTGACCTCGTTTAGATTAGCCATCAGTGTCCGGGTTTCGCCCGTGACCTCATTCACGTCTGTGTGCACGGCCTCCAGCAGCCCCTGCGCGGAATCGGCGAGGGCGGCGACTTTGCGAAAGGTATCGTCCAGGCTTATGGTTTCCTGCGACGGGACCTCGCTATTGGCCGGTAACCGGGCCGCGTCATTCGATCCCATGCTGATGGAGATGACCGGATTGGTAATCACCGTCACGGATCCGAGTTTAGCCACGGACTTGGCGTTCAGCGGTGTGCCCAGCCTGACGTCCAACAGGATCTCAATCCGGGTGGGGTCCCGCGGGTCGGGCCGCACGGCGGTCACCTGGCCCACCTTGATGCCGCCAAACAGGACGTCCGCTCCAGGTTGCAACCCTCCTGCATAGCGCAGGTATGTCCGGTAGGAGGTACGCTCTCCCCTGATCTGAGCGTTACTTACGTGATAGATGCTTATGAGCAGCACCGCCGCGCAGACTAAGACGAATGCGCCGACTTTGGCTTCCGTTTTCATCCTTTTGCTCCTGTCAGGCCCGATAGTTCCCGCAGGCGGTCCACAGCGGCCTGGCTTTCGATCGGATCGGGAACCCGGTCGAGAAACTGCCGGATGCGGGGATGCGTGCTCGCCCGGAATGCATCCTTGGTATCCACGGCGATGAGCGATCCCTGGTACAGCATGGCCAGCCGGTCGGCGATGCGGAATGCACTCGCCAACTCATGAGTCACGACCAGGATAGTCATGTGGAAGGCGCGCTTCAAGAACAGGATCAGTTCGTCCAACCCGGCCGCGACAATGGGATCCAGGCCCGCCGACGGCTCATCGAACACCAAGATCTCGGGGTCGAGCGCGGTGGCCCGCGCGACAGCCGCGCGCTTTTTCATGCCCCCTGATAATTCCGCGGGCATTCGTTTGCCGGCTTCTCCCAAACCCACGGCCGCGAGTTTCATGAACGTCATGATCTGGATGACGGGGTCGGCCAAGCTGGTCAATTCGTGCAGGGGCAGGGCGACGTTATCCTCGATAGACATTTCATTGAACAATGCGCACTCCTGAAAGGCCACGCCCATGGTGCGCCTGATCCCCGCCAATTCTTTGTTGGAACAACGATTAATGTCGACGCCCCGAATCCGGACCGTCCCGGCGTTCGGCCGCTCCAGTCCGATGATGTGCCGCAGCATGGTAGTCTTGCCGGAGCCGCTGCCGCCGAGCAGAGCCATCACTTCACCCGGCTGGATGTCGAGGCTCACGCCATCCAACACGCGGCGACCCCCATAGATTACCGTCAAGCCGTTGACCGAGATCATTGGATCCGCCATATGCTACTCCACGTGCATGAGATAAAAGATCGCGGTGAAAAACACGTCCGCGACGATCACGAAGAAGGTCGACCATACCACCGCGGCAGTCGCGGCCCGCCCCACTGCGTCCGGTCCTCCGCGCACCCGGAAACCCTCCATGCACCCGACGTTGACGATGATGATTGCAAACACCAGACTCTTCGCGAGGCCGGTGAGGACATCGCGCAGATAGATCGAGTTGTAAATATATCGCAGATACATCGCGAGGGTTATTTTGGTGGTCATGTACATGAATCCGGCGCCGGCCAGAATGCCAAACGCGTTGCTCATAATGCTCAGGCAGGGGATGGTGATCATCGCCGCGAGATACTTGGGAGCCAGCACAAACTCGATCGGATCGAGAGCCATGGTCTTCAGGGCGTCGATCTCGCTGGTGACCACCATGGTGCCGATTTCGGCGGAAAATGCCGACCCCGACCGGCCGCTCACGACGAAGGCCGTTAGCAAGGGACCCAGCTCGCGCGTAAACCCGATGGCCACGACGTCCATCACGTACTGGAGCGCTCCGAACTTCCGCATTTCGTCGCCAGTTTGCATGGCGAGAATGAATCCCGCGCATACCGACATGATTCCGACCATCGGCAGCGCATCTACACCGACAACCGCCATCTGGCGCATGGCCGCCTGCCAGCGCCCCCGCTTGCCCACTATCGGCAGCACACGGGGCGTGGCACGCAGGCCCGACCAGCCCTGAATCGTGAGTCCGCCGATGTAGGCAAGTCCACGGATAACGCCTCCGCCAATGGCTTCCAGTACGTTCACGTGCTTGCCTCCTGTCCAGCCATGTCGAACAGGCGATCAAGATGCGCAATCTCGAATAGAGAGCGCGGCTGATCGTGGACCCCCTCCAGGATCAGCCGCGTGCCTTGCTTGCGCGCAATCCGGAGCGCTTCCACCAGCGTGGCTAATCCGGAGGTGTCGATGTACGAGACATCCGACAAATCGACGGACAGGTTGGCCGGCTTTGCACGCAAGGCGTCAGACAGCATTTTGCGCATCTCGCCCGAGGTTGCGATGGTGATCCGGCCGTGGATGGCAACCTTGTCTCCCCCTCCGGAGCCACCGCTTGCGGCATGGATATCGCCAGGCACTTCCTGATCTCACCGGCGACAGAAATGCTAGCTCGCCTTGGCGAAGAAGCGCCGGTCGCTGCCGTCCAGAACGGCCTGCACCTTGGCGGACTGCTCCTTGCTGAGCGTCGTTTGAAGAACTGTGCCGCCGTAACCGCGGAACTGCTCAGCCACCTTGACCGGGTCTACCGTGCGCAGCATGGCGAGGATCGCGGAGTCGCCAGGTTGGACCATGGCTCCGGTGCCCTTTACGAAGGCGTCCGGGATGCCGAACTCGTCCTTCCACCAATTGGCGTCGAGCGCACCGCCCGTCGCGCCGATGGCGCCGCCGCCCAGGGCGCCGGCGGCCAGCGTGCCCGCGAGGACCGCGCCGCTGGCCCCGCCGGTGAACGGAATCGCAATCAGCGCTCCAATCAAGGCGCCCCAGAAGGCACCCCACCCGGCTCCCTGGCCGGTGGTCATCTGGTAGCTCTGATCCACTCTCAGCTTGCCGCTATAGTCTCGATATACGGCCACGCCGTCGCGAAGATCGACCACCCAGTCATCGTCCATGGCAGTGAGCTTGTTGAGGACCTCCGAAGCCCGATACATATCCTGTTTGAATCCAACCACAATCAGTTGTGACATTGGTAAATTCCTTCCTTATATTGGTTTCATTTACGGAAAACTCCCCGCGAAGGACAGACGTCCGGGCGTGCGTCCCGCGGCACTCGCATCTCGTTCAGGCTGACGCGCGCAGCGTTCTTACTTTTCCAGCCGCGCAGCCGCTTCCTTCAAGTGCCCGGCGAGCAAGTGCTTCAGCTTGGTCTGCGACTGTTCGTACTCGTCGCGGATGTGCTTCACGCGCGCATCGAAGGTGGCCTTGATCTCGCCCTGCGTCTTCTCGGCCTTTTTCTGGAGGGCCTGCACTTTGGCATCGGTCTCGCTCTTGATTTGCTCCCCCCTCTGCTTGGCCTGGTCCAACTTGGCTTGAAGCTCGCCATTGAGCTTGTCGATTCTGGCCTGGATCTTAGCCTTGCGTTCGCCCCGGGCGAGAGCTTGCTCGGCCTTCAACTGATCGATTTCCTGGCGAAGCTCGGCGACGTCTCTAGCCCGTTCGTCGTCCTCGACCAGCTTTCTGGCTTTGCGAAACACGGTTCCGCCCAAGGCTTCCATCCTGGTATCCACGGGAGTAATCCACTCCTCGCTGACATCGGCGATCACCGCGCACTTGCCGGGTGTCAGCGTGGCGGCCACCTCGTCGACGAATTCCGCATCTACTCCCGCCACGTGCAAGTCTCCGATGCTGCCCGCCAGCAAGCCGGCCGTGGCGCCGACAGCCACGCCGACCGGTCCCTCGAGCAGGCCGATCAGGCTGCCAATCGCCGTTCCGCCGATGGTGCGAATGGGGAAGTCCTCTTCCGACTGCTTGACTGTGATGGTGCCATCGGCGTTTTTCTTGATCACGGATTCCGCGTGAATCGCGATGCTACCTTCCGTATCGAGTTGCTTGAGGGCATGCGATCCCTCATAGGTTTTCGGTTCGTCGTTAAAGACTACGACCAGCATTTTTTCCATTGAAATGCCTCTTTCTGCTGAAATTTTCCGCCAAGGTTTACGCGGCTTCGAAAACGGTCCCTTTGGGCAAGTGGTGGATCGCGGAGGCGAAGCTAGACACCGCGATGCCGTCTACGATGAGGTCGACGCCGATGGCGAATCCGATAAACCAAAGGCCCGTAATCGGCATCTGCCAAAGCACCATGACCCCCAACGCCACCGAGACGATCCCGGAGAAGACAGCCCAGCCCCAGTTGGGGAACTGTGCCATTCCGGAACCGATGGCGCGGAACAGTCCGCCCACGATGAAGAACGAACCGAGCAACAGAGTGAGGCTCTCGGCTCCGATAACCGGGTAGCGAACGAGCAAATACCCGGTGAATCCCCGAAGGAGCGCGCCGAGCAGGTACAGGAAGAATCCGCCCCAGGTGCCGATTGTGAAAGCCTGAACCAGGGCGAAGACTCCGCTGATCAGAAGCAGCCAGCCGAAGACCAACACGGTTGTGACCGTGGCGGTTACGTTATAAACGATACAGGCCACGCCCAGGGCAACGAGCAAGATCCCGAGGGCCAGGAACCAGCCCCAGGAGCTGCGAATTTCGTCCAAGCCCGCGATGAGCGGATTGTGAGTGGTATGTGCCATTGTCTTTCTTTCTCCTGATCCTGAGATTACGGGAAGTCAGAATGGCAGTCGTGAGGTTGCGGTCAGGTTTTGGTGGAAGGAAGGGTTGCAGCGGGGGGCGCTACGAGGGACCACGGCGGCAAGACCGCGTGCTCCGCTAAAAACAGCAGGCGCGAACCGAGCTGAACCTGTCGCATGGGCTGCGCGCTGCGGATGATGCCGAAACTCGAAGGAGCCGATACCGTCGTGCCCGGTGTACCCAGACTGACGATGTTGAAAGCGTTACTCGCTTCGCCGCGGAACTGCAGATGCACTCTTTCGGTGAAGCGGAATGTCCAGGCCAGCGCGAGATCCACATCGCGCAGCCCGAGAGCGTCCAGAATGTTGCGGCCTCTATTCTCAACGTTTCCGGACGGTTCGCCCGGATTAGGCCTTTTGTGCCTGCGGGTCGGCACCGGCATCGCGTTAATACACTGCGGAGTTTCGGGCCTGTCAGGGGAGGCAGTTGGGGGGCTCATCACGGTGGCATCGGACGTAATCGCAGTTGTTACAGGAATCCTTCTGCTCATTGGCTTGTGGACGCCAATCGCCGGGGCGGCCGTGGCGATCCTGGAGCTCTCGATCGCCGCCCTGGCGACCCGCGATCCGTCGATTCACCTTCTGTTGGCGGCTATGGGCGCTGGCCTGGCGATGTTGGGGCCCGGTGCCTGGTCAATTGACTCTCGCCTCTTCGGGCGGAAACGGCTCGACATTCCGGATCGCATTCGGGGGCGCTGATTTACCCCCCGAAAGGACTGTCGTTACCCATCACGATTCAGGGGACCAGCCGCACTCCCAATTAGGGTTGGCTGCCAGCGGAACTGGCTCCACAATCAGCCAGAGAGAACGAAAGGAACCGGCACCCATGAGCGCAGCAATGAGCCATTCCCTTCTTGGTTTTCACTTGGGTTTCCACGCGCAGTCGAGACGACCCCGCGCGCCACCCTCGTATGACAAGTGCAAGTACGAAGGAGTTTCCGCCATTCCGCCTGGATCCCACAGACCAGTGCCTGTGGCGCCGCGAGAACGCGTGGGACGACGAGCGCATATCCCTGACTCCGAAGGCGTTTGCCGTGCTGAGCTACCTCGTGGAGCACGCCGGCCACCTGATAACCCAGGAGGAGTTTCTGGAAGAGGTGTGGCCCGATACCTTCGTCCAGCCTGAGGTCCTGAAGTACCAGATCGCCCGACATCCGGGGCGCGCTGGGGGACCGCGCCAGGAATTCGCTCTTTATCGAGACCGTGCCGCGACGCGGGTACCGGTTCATCGCCGCCGTCCATGAGTGCGCTGCCGCGAAACCCGAGCCCAGCGGACTGGCAGGAAGCGATCGAGTGCTGAGCGAGTTGTGGGATTGCCTGCGGAGGGCGTTACAAGGCGAGCGACAGATCGTGTTTATTGCGACGGAGCCGGGCATCGGCAAGGCCGCCATGGCCGACGAACTTCAGCATCAGGCTGCCGCGAACGTGCCGGGCATTCGCGTCGCGCGCGGACAATGCGTGGAGGGTTATGGCGGCAAGGAGGCTTACCACCCGATGCTCGAAGCGCTGGGTCAATTGTGCCGTGGTTCCGGAGGAGCTTTGGTCATTCAAACTTTGGCTGCGGAAGCACCCACTTGGCTGGTTCAGCTTCCCGCGGCTCTGAAGCGCGAATACCGCGAAATACTGCAACAGGAAATGCTGGGCGCCACTCGTCAACGCATGCTGCGCGAGATCGGGGACGCGCTGAACACGATGGCGTCGGCAAGTCCGCTGCTGCTGGTGTTGGAAGACCTCCAGTGGGCGGATCCCTTCACACTGGATCTGATCTCCGCCGTTGCGCGCAGCCGGACGCCGGCTAAACTGATGCTCCTCGGCACCTACCGGCAAGCGGACGTAGCGGTTTCAGGACATCCCATGAAGGCGCTCAAGCCGGATCTGTTGATGCATCATTTGTGCCGCGAAATCGCTTTGGAGCCGTTGGAGACAGCCGCATAGCCGAATCGCCCCCCCGGCCTGTGAAGACCAATACACTCGCGGAGGCGGAGGATAACGGCCGATGTAGAGCGAAGCCTACAAAGGAATATTCTAGTTGCAAGCGGACGGCTACGGTCATGAAGGAATTTCCTCCATTCCGGCTGGACACCGCCAATCAATGCCTTTGGCGCGGCGGGCACGCCCCGGACGACGACGAACGCGTCATGCTGACTCCCAAAGCGTTCGCGGTTCTGCGTTATCTTGTGGAGCACGCCGGCCGCCTGGTGACGCAGGATGAGCTTCTGGAGGCTGTGTGGCCCGATACCTTCGTCCAACCGGAGGTCCTCAAGTATCAGATCGCCGACGTCCGGGGCACGCTCGGCGACCACCCGAAGAAACCGCTTTTTATCGAGACCCTGCCTAGGCGCGGGTATCGGTTCGTGGCCACGGTGAGGGAGGGCGCGTCTGCGGGAGCTTTGGCGCCGGCGATTCCGGATCGCAGCAGACTGGTGGGCAGAGAACGCGAGCTTGGTGAGTTGCGAGCCTGCCTCGGAAAGGCATTGAAAGGCCAACGCCAGATCGTCTTCATCACGGGGGAGCCGGGAATTGGAAAGACCGCTCTGGTTGATGAGTTCCAGCGCAGGGCCGCCGCCGAGGAACCAACCCTTCGCATCGCACGGGGACAATGCGTGGAGGGTTATGGAGGCATGGAAGCCTATTACCCCATGCTGGAAGCGCTAGGTCAGTTGTGCCATGGTTCGGGCGGGAAACGAGTGGTTGAGATTCTGGCCGCGCAAGCGCCCACCTGGCTGGTGCAGTTTCCGGTGCTGCTGAACCGCGACCAGCGCCAGATGCTGCAGCAGGAGATTCAGGGGGCGACCCGGGACCGCATGCTGCGCGAGATCCGGGAGGCGTTGGACACGTTCAACCTGGAAGCGCCCCTGCTGTGGGTATTCGAGGATCTGCAGTGGGTGGATCCTTCGACTGTCGATCTCATCTCCGCTCTGGCCCGCCAGCGGACGACAGCGAAGGCAATGGTGATCATCACGAAGCGGCCGCTGGACATGGTAGTTCCCGAACATCCACTGAAGAAGCTCAAGCAGGATCTGCTGGTGCATCACCTGTGTCAGGAAATGACTCTCGCGCCGCTGGCGAAAACGGACGTAGCCGAATATCTGGGCGCGGAATCGTTGGGAGGCAGCCTGCCTGGAGGTTTTGCCGAGTTGATCCATCGGCACTCGGACGGCAATCCATTGTTCATGATCGCCATACTGGAGCACATGACCGTGCACGGCCAGATCTCGCGCGAGAACGGGACGTGGCGCCTCAGAGTCCCCATCGAAGAAATGGATCTCGAGGTGCCGGAGACTCTACGCCAGATGATCGAATCCCAAATCGAGCACCTTACCGTTGAACAGCAGCGGGCGTTGGAAGTGGCCAGCGTCAACGGCGTTTTGTTTTCGGCGAGTGTCAATGCCATCCCTGCGAGTCTGGACGAGGAGAAGTTTGAAGAGCTTTGCGACGAATTGTCGCGGCGCCGCTACATGGTGCGCTGGGCGGGATCGCGCCAATTCCCGGACGGGACCGTCTCGGTGCGCTACGAATTTACACACGCGTTGTACCGGGAGGTCTTCTACCACCGGCAGACGCCCGGGCGCCGGGCGAAGCTGCACCTGCGCATCGGAGAGCGTCTGGAGCAGCTTTTCACTAAGCAGGAAAGCGAGGTGGCGGCTGAATTGGCGGGCCACTTCGAGCAGGGCGGTGATTGGCAGCGTGCCGTTAAGTACCTGCGGCTGGCCGCGGATACGGTTGGGCGGCGGTTTGAACCCCGGCAAGCCGCAGAGATTCTTGAGCACGCTCTCGAGCTACTGGGCAAGCTCCCCGATGCGGAACGCCCCGCGAGCGAGACCGGGATTCTGGAGAGGCTGGCTGGGATTTATGCTGCGTTGAAAGACATGCGTTTCTACGAAACGTACGCGGCTCTGAACGAAAGAGCGGCTCACTACGGTCTGATCGACGTTGAGATTCGTGTGCTGGTCGAGCGGGCATTCATCGAGTCAGCGAAGAGTTCCGAGCGCGGGCTCGAACTGCTGGAACAGGCACTCCATGTAGTTCGAACTTCCGATCCGATGAAGCATCTTGCGGCGTATGCGGACTGCCTTTCTTTCCGCTTGTGGCTGTGTGGATGGAATCCTCAAAACGCGCAGGAGTACCGGAATGCGATAGGTGAGGTCCGGAAACTAGGCGATCCACACACCATCGCACGGCGCCTGCTCGACTACAGCTCCATCCAGTGGTGTTCGTCCGAGTACCGCGAGGCGCTTCGAAGCTACGCCGATGGCGTGAAGATGTTGCTCGATGCCGACGGTGTTCACCCGTTTCAGTCCGGTTTTCGGTGGGGATTCTGGCAGCCGTTGCATCTTTTCGATCTTACATTCCTGGGAGAGTGGGGCGAGGCTTCTCGAGAGGTCGAGGAAGCGATCGTGATGGCCCACGGGAATGGAGACCATGTTTTCCGGCCGTGCACCTTGCAACTCTGCCGGGCCTGGTTGCATCTTCAGGCCTGCGACTTTGCCGGCGTCCTGAAGATCTGCGAGTCGGCGGTTCCTTTGGTCCGAGATCCTACGCTTCGCGCCGCGCCTGACTCCCCACCCCCGTATCCCTGGCCTTTCCAGCAGTCCCTGGTTCTGAGAGGTTCGGCGGAAGCGGCGTTGGGAGAATACGATCGTGCTCGTGAGTACCTCTTCGCGGCAAGGGACGACATGGCTCGCCGGAGTAACTTGAACGACTGGTACTGGCGCATGCCCCTGGAAGCTGGCCTCACCGAACTTTGGCTTGCCGAGGGATATCTGGCGCGGGCCCGGCACCAAGCTGAACGGTTTCTCAGCGTTACTCTGACAACCGCGGAGCGCACGTGGCAGGCACTGGCGTGGGAGGCGAATGCTCGGGTCGCGATTGCCGGATGCGACGCTCCGCGCGCGCAAGAGTGCATCGCTAAGGCTTCGTCGACGATGGAAGGCTTCGAGCTGCCGCTGGCGAGCTGGCGCGTTCACGCCACGGCCTTCGAATTCTACCGGAGCGCAGGCGATCGAGATTCAGCGGAACGCCACCGAACGCTCAGCCGCGAGACCATCATGAGACTGGCAAATTCCCTGGCTGCGGGAGACCCTCTTCGGCACATATTCCTGTCATCGCCGGCGGTCAGGAGAGTTTTGAACGACTCCAAAGCTGAAGAGTCAGAGCTCAAGGCGTTTGACGCCGCGCGCTAGCCCTTAGCGGAACGCGAGGATTGTCGAAGTCTGGTTGATGTGGCCCATGTATCCCATGCAGGCTTCGCCGTAGGTACTGAAGCCCACTGCCGGAATATTCGCGAACAGGGCGCCGAAGGCCTCGCACTGGCCCTCCTCCTGCAGCTTTAGCGTCCGCAAAATGCAGTTAAACACGATCAGGGCGCGATGAGAACCCTCCAGCGCCTTGGCTGTGTCTGCGATGATATCGGTGGACTCGAGCAATTCCAGCTCCGTGCCTTCCCGAATCCGGCTATAAAATACGATGCTGCCATCCGACAGAACGCGCTGCGGGCTGCGTACGAACAGTTCGCCGCCCACCAATACTCCTACCGGGTTGCTTATGAAGCGTGCAGCCGCGCTGGCACTCTCAATTTCCAGGGCCTGCGCGTACGCTTCCGCGGCGGGCACGCCATTGAAGCGGCGCACGGTGCGAGCGGCCTCATCCACTTCAGTGGCGGTCAGCACTTTCCTCAGCGAGCGGAAGCTCTGAGTCTTGATAACCCTGTAGCCGGCCGGCAACCGCAACAGTGCGAGAACCGCGGCATGTTCAAATGCGCAGCCATTGGCGGCAACCAGCGTCGCGTGAAAAGCCAAGTCGTCACCGGCCGAACCACCGACGAAGGGTATATCGGTCAAATCGCGAATTTGTTCCATGACCGTCTCCTCGGCGCCCGACAGGCCATCGGCAAGGATCAGCCCCACGTGCGTGTCGGGTTCGAGTTCGGAAAGCGGACGGCCGATCTGAGCGGACAGGCTCTCCAGAGCGGCGCAGACGGCCAACGGACTCTTGAGATCCTCCAGCACCGCTGTGGCGCCGGCGCTGACAATCTCTGGAGAAAGCGCGATGCCGACCATGGAACACGTCGCCATCTTGCCCGACGAAATCTCGCCCGCGGTAGTGCAACCGATGCTGGCCGCGCGCGGGAAGGCCGCTTTCATTGCGGCGCTCAGCGCGGCAAGAGAATGGCAGGTGGAGGCAAAATACACCACAAACGCCGGATCGGCGTTCCCGCGCAGCCCGGAGATCAGCGCATCACGATCGGTGGAGCTTGAGATTTGAATAGCCATTTTCGTCATCAGGCCTTACAAGACGGACACGCACAGCGGTGGCGATCGCCAATGCGTATGCGACCATTGCTCCGCATGCACGGGCTATGCCAAATTCCGGTACAGCGTTGAAAAAATCAGAGTACCACGTCGCTACAGACGTGCTCGGATCTGAAGTATGAGCTTGCGTGCTTCGATCCAGAATGTGCCGGCGAACGCCGCGCCCATCGCAAGCGCCCATTGCGCCGGGCTCAAGGACGTCACCTTGATTAGCCGTTGCGCCTCGGGGACCAGGGTGGCCACCAGCAGCAGAGCTACCGTTGCGATTGCCCAAGCCACCATTACCCAGTTGCTGAGGAACCCCACCCTGACCAGCGGCTCCCGCTCGGTGCGCAGATTGAACGCCAGGAAAACATGGCCCAACAGCCACGTGACGAATGCTATTGTTTGCGCTGTGATCAGGCCCGCGCCACTGTGCCAGGTGAAAAGGTAAACGCCACAAACTGCCGCAAAAAGGCCGGTAGCCGAGACAACAATGCTTCGCACCGCGGAGCGATCGAGGAATCTCTCTTTCGGATCGCGGGGGGGCCGGCGCATTAAGCCCGCTTCCGCCGGCTCCGCGACGAACGCGGCCGAGGCTGCCAGATCCATGAAGAGTTCCATCAGAATGATCTGGATTGGCGCGAAGGGCACAGGCACCCCGAGCAATACGGGCAGGAGGGCAATTGAAATCAGAGCCGCCTTGCAGGCCAGGTAGTAACGGACGCCCTTTCGCAAATTATAAAATGAGACGCGGCCTTCCTCGACGGCATCGACAATCGTCGCAAAACTGTCGTCAGCCAGAACCATGTCGGCCGCTTCGCGAGCCACATCGGTTCCCGTCTGGCCCATGGCGATCCCGACATCCGCCGCGGCCAGTGCCGGCGCATCGTTAATGCCGTCGCCAGTGGCTGCGACAATTTCGCCCCGCCCCTGCAAGGCTCGGACGATGCGCAGCTTCTGCTCCGGCGTCGTGCGGGCATAGATGGAAACGTCCGCGACGCTTCGCTTCAATGCTTCCTCTGACATCGTATCCAGTTCTGCCCCGGTCAGCAGAAGCCGTCCATCGTCGAGGCCTATCTGAGTCGCGATGGCCTTAGCGGTCAACGGATGATCGCCCGTTATCATGAGGGGGCGGATACCGGCCGCACGACAAGCCGCGATGGCCTGGCGCACATCGGGACGCGGAGGGTCCGAAAACGCTGCCAGCCCGACGAACGTGAGACCGGACTCAGCCTTGTCTTGGGATAAAGCAGGGTCTGGAGTCTTCCTTTCGGCAAATGCCATTACGCGTAAGCCTTCGTTCGCCATTTGCGCCGCGGACGCCAGCACCGCCTGACGATCTGCCTCCGAAAGCTGCCGCGAACCGGCGGAGTTCCGCCGGGACGTGCAAATCGGCAGCACGGCCTCGGGCGCACCCTTCACCGCGATCCAAAACTCTCCATCGCGCTCGTAGACAACCGACATTCTTTTCCGGGTGTTGTCGAAGGTAAAATCATGCCGCAGGTGGCAGGACCGCCTCAATCCGGCGACGTCGATGCCCGCCTCCCGCGCCGACCGCAGCAGCGCCGTCTCCAGCGGATCGCCTCGTCCAGTTTCGAAAGCGTCGTTGCAGAGGGCGCCAATCTCCAGGATTTTGCGCCGCAATTGCTCGGGGCCTACCCGGCTCACCTCTATGCGATTCTCGGTCAGAGTCCCGGTCTTGTCGGTGGCAATGACGGTAACCGCACCGAGCGTCTCGACCGCCTGCAAGCGCTTAATAATAGCGTGCCGCTTCGACAAGCGATATCCGCCCAGCGCCAAAACCATCGTGACCATGATGGGCAGTTCCTCGGGAATCACCGAGAAGGCTAGCGCCAAACCGGTCAGAATCATCTGTCGAAGCGGTTGCCTGCCGAGCGCCCAACCCAGCAGCGGAATGAGCACGCTGAAGCCAATCGCCAGCCACGCAAGCGATCGCGACAGCTCATTCATGGCCTTTTGGAGTGGTGTCCGAGGCGACTCGGCCTCACGCGCCAGCCGGACCACGCGCCCGACTTCCGTGTTCATACCGATCGCGACAGCCACCGCGGCGCCTCGCCCGCGCACGGCCGTGGTGCCGGCGAAGACCAGGTTGCGGCGTTCGGACAAGGGCGTCTCTTCCGGCAGGATCAGATCCGACACCTTCTCGACGGCGGCCGATTCGCCGGTCAAAGCGGACTCGTCGACCGCCAGACCATATGCTTCGGTCAGCCGGGCGTCGGCTGGGATACGCCGTCCTGCCTCAATCACGATCACGTCGCCCGAAACAACCTCATCCGCTCGAATCTCCCGGTGTTGCCCGCCGCGAATGACCGGGCTGGTCGGCTCAGAAAGCTTGATGAGAGCGCCGATGGCTTGTTTGGCGCGTCGTTCGTTGAGCACCTCGGCCGATACCAACGCCAGAATGACGATGAAGATAGTCAGCGTGTCCTCTAGCTCACCCCAGATTCCGTACAAGACACCGGTGAACAGTAACAGCACAATCATCGGTTCGCGGATCTCTTCCAGGAAGATGTCCCAGACCGTTTCATGTTTCCGAGCGGACAGGCGGTTCGGACCGAATACAAGGAATCGATTGTGCGCTACCTCGTCGTTCAAGCCCGATGCAGGATCGACGCCCAAGCGAGCGCTCACATCGTCGGCGGATAGGGCATGCCAGCCGGAATCGACTGAAGGTGCGGGTCTTGCATCGGCAGTGGCTGAGGGTCGATTCATCGAACCTTCCTACTGAACAAAGCGGATCGATTGGACCATGTGGTCGAACGTGAGATGGGCTTCGTTCCAATCCCGTTCTGGCGAGATGAAAATCAGGTGAAACAGACCTTCGGGCCGCGCCACCGTGACCAGCATATCTGTTTCGGCCCCGCCGAAAGGGGAGTTGCTACTGAGTGTTGTGATGAGAGCCGGCTGCTTATCCAGCTCGACGCGCCTCTGGTTTCCGGTTTGACGTATGCCTGGGTCTTCCGAGCGCAAGCGTCGCATCAGATCGTCGGTCGCGTCAAGCAGAGCCGATCGGCCTGGGTCCGCGAAGAAATAGCTAAGAAGCGAGCCGAATCCGATGGCTGGTTCGCCGTTTGTTCCGACGGCGATTCCTTCGTTGGGCGCAAGCGCGAGGAGTGCTGAGCCTTCGTCGCCGAGAACGTGCCACGTAGATGGGTACTCGATTGAGAATTGCGGCGTGGTCAGTTTCTTGTATCCCGAGATGCTGGCATCTGTAATCCCGATATCTTTCGGATGAAGATCCGGCGGAGCCGGGAGCTTAGCGATAGCGAGTTTCACACTTTCGAATTCCCGGTTGTCTGACGTATAGGCTCGGGCCGGCAAGGTCCGCGTCTCCGCCTCGACAGCGTCGACGCGATTGCCCGGACTGGGGTGATCGGAAAGAAACTCAGGCACCCCAGGGCCACCGCGAGCTTCGAGTTTTTCGAAGAACCGGGCGAGCGCCACCGGATCGTATCCGGCCTCGGACATGATATGCGCACCCAGTGCGTCCGCTTCGCCCTCGTCTTCGCGTGAGTTCTTCAGGAAGATCCCGTTGAGTCCGATGCCAAGGCCGACATTGACGAGACGGCCGAGCAGAGTCAGACTGTTCAGCGCTCCAATGATTAGAGCGGGACGCTCGATGATGTTCGCTTTGGAAGCTCGGTTGGTGCCATGTCTCAGCACCACGTGTGAGATTTCATGCGCCAGAACGCCGGCCAGCTCCGCTTCGTTGTCAGACGCCGCGATTAAGCCGGTGAAGATGAAAGTTGGCCCGCCGGGCAGCGCGAACGCATTGACTTCCTTGTAGTTCAGGAGCGCAAAGCTGAACGGAAATCCGGAACTCGAAGCAGTAGGAGTTTTTGCGAGCCGCTCAC
Organism: Terriglobia bacterium; assembly: GCA_963714205.1. Lineage (GTDB taxonomy): Bacteria > Acidobacteriota > Terriglobia > Bryobacterales > Bryobacteraceae > CAVQNQ01. The sequence continues at coordinate 47,067 of CAVQNQ010000005.1, read as the reverse complement.
CGATCTTCTTGACGTACGCCTGCAAGTCCCGGTTTTGCACTTGTTGGAATTGCTGCAGGACCGTCGCCGCCGCTTGCTTACCGGCTTCGATATCCTGTTGCTTCGAATATAGATTGAAGCCGGGCGTGAGTGGATCTCCGGGATTGCGCGCGAGTCCTGGAATCGCGGCGCCCGCGCAGAGAATCAGGGCCAAAGCCGTATTGAACGGCGCTAGTCGCATGTCACATTTCCCTCCATAGCCTTCCGTGGCTGTGCCACTTACAGCAGTTCAGGTACCGATGTCTGAGGCCAAAGAGTCTTCCGCCAATGGCACAGGTAAAAAGGCGCAGCGATTGCCAGTCTTTCCGGGGCTCAGAGCGGTGACGAAGTGTTGGGCACCAAGCCCAGAAGTGGACTCCCTCGGAGTATGATGCCGGCCGCACGCGCTCTCGCAGTTCACAAAATCATCTTCCCGCTGACCGAAAGTGAACGAAATCGGGCGCGCAGCTGCGTTTTGGCCCGAGCTTTGCTCTCTAGCGGTGGGCATTTGAACCGGTCCTGTTCGGAACTGAAGGAGCTACATGTGCAATCACCCGTTGATGGCTGTTTCAAAGTGCGTGGCACGTCCTGAAAATGCGGCCATGACGATCTACATTCCGCCGTCTCAGGCGAATGGCCTGTCCCAATCCCGCCGGCGCAGTTCTATGATCGCGCGGAGAACAGCATTACTGGTGAGTGCCGTCGAAGAGGACCACCGGTTTCTGGGTAATGTTTTTTCCCAGCAGGGCTGGATGCTTCACAAGACCACTACGGTTCCCTCAGCGCTGGCTTTCCTCCGTGACAATCCAGTCCCGGTAGTGATTACGGAACGGGATCTGCCGCTGGGGGATTGGAAGAACCTCCTTGCCGCGATTCAGTACCTGCCGCGTGCCCCGCTGCTCATCGTTACCGCTCGACTGGCGGACGAACATCTGTGGGCGGAAGTACTGAATCTGGGCGGTCACGATGTCTTGTGTCAGCCATTTCAGGTTAATGAGTTGCTTTGGGTGCTGGGCACAGCCTGGCGGCTTGCGGACGACAACGGGACTCATGCGCTGAACGCCGCGGATACAGAGCTGAGCGCCGCAGTCTAATGCGTATTGAATGTCCGGAGTTTGGCGGATGAAACGGAAAGGAAAATCGAAAATGAGCACGAAAGCCGAATCCTGCGCGCCCGAAAACGAAAGTGTTGGTGTGGCAATTGTAGAAACCGAGGTTATACTCGACGATTGCCCATCCCATGACGACATCGCCGTTGTAGCCTATTCCTATTGGGAAGCCCGTGGTTTTCGGGGCGGCTCTCCGGAAGAAGATTGGCTCCGAGCAGAGCAGGAGTTGCGTAACGGCCGGTCCCAGCCGAAGGCTTGAGGTTTGAGAGCCGCGGAGGTTGTCGATGGCGAAATTTGGAAGGATCCTCTTGCCGGTGGATTTCTCCGAGCGTTCGCTGGATGCGGCGCGCCAGGCAGAGGTCCTGGCCCGCCATTTCCACTCCGACGTGACGGTATTGCACGTGATCGACCCGCGCGAGCAAGAGTCCGGTCGCTTTGAGCCTGGCGGAGTGAAAGCGCGCGAGCTTGAAACGTTGCTGGTCCGTGACTTCACGGGAGCTTCGATTTCGCAGGTGATCCGCGATGGCAATCCCGCGCGGGAAATTTTGGATTTCGCCGGAGCGAACCGCGTGGATCTGATCATGATGGGCAGCCACGGTTATGGATCATTTCAGAGCTTTCTGATGGGCTCCGTAGCGGCAGAAGTGCTGAGGGACGCAGACTGCCCCGTTTGGATTACCGCCCATGCACAACAGGGACTCCCGCCAATCTACCGCAAGTTGCTATGCCCGGTCGATCTCGGTCCCTCGAGCGAGAGCGTAGCCAATTGGGCCTCACAATTCGCCGCAGCGTTGGTGGCGCGACTTTTCGTTTTGCACGTGCTTCGGAGCCTTGAATCAGGCGACCAGCCAGGTTCTTTGGACGAGTGGCTCAGCCAGGCGGAGCGCGAAGAGCTCGGCAAAGTCGAGCAAACAGCCGGAAAGGAAAGCCAAATCCTCTTTGCGGGTGGAGACATTCCGGAGACTGTCTGTCGCCATGCCAAAGAGCTGCACGCTGATCTTATTGTAATCGGACGGAGTCCAAAAGCAGACGACGTCGGAACTGCACGTACGACTTCCTTCACCATTATTCGAGAGGCACCCTGCCCAGTTGTAAGCGTCTAGCGGATTGGCGTGGTCCTCCAAGTGCATCATCTCAATGAGGAGCCCCCAATGCATCCAATTTCGCGGATTCTCTTGCCCATGGACTTTTCGGACCGGTGTATGGAAATGCTGCCATACGCCAAAGCGGTTGCCACTAAGTACGACGCCGAGCTGATTCTGCTTCACGTTGAGAATGACGCCGAGCTGGCGAAAACCGGCAGCGACCAACTTGAAGACCTCAAAGTCCGGTGTGTGCTATTCGACGGCGATCCGGCCGAGGCAATCGTCGAATTCGCGAGATCCGAAAAGATTGACCTGATCGCTATGCCAACCCACGGCTATGGCGGATTCCGGAGATTGCTCATCGGTTCGGTCACGGCTAAGGTTCTTCATGACATCGCGTGTCCGGTTTTGACGGGCGTCCACATGAAAGAGGAGCCTGCCGCAAAGCCTGCAGAGTTCTCAAATGTCCTCTGCGCGATCGATTTGGGCCCGCAGAGTTCAGACGTTCTCAAATGGGCATCTCAACTTGCGACCGACTTCCGCGCTCAATTCGGCATAGTACACGCTGTACCGCCTCTCAGCCCCGGAATAGAACTGCTGCTCTCGGGCGAGTGGAGGATGAAAGTCGCGAGCCTGGCGCGGAAGGATGTCGAGACGCTCTTGAGCGGGATCGGGCGTGCCGCGGCGGGTGTCTACATCCAGGAGGGCGAAGTGGCAAAGACGGTGTGCTCCTTCGCAAAGGTGGCGGGGGCCGACCTGCTGGTGATTGGCAGGGGGGCTCGGGATGGAAGGGCCGGCAGGTTGCCAACGCACGCTTATGCAATCATCCGTCAGTCACCGTGTCCTGTGATCAGCATCTGAAGGGTCCGGACGCTTCCCGAGGTGTCCGGTATCCGCTGACGGAAGCCAATGGCAAAAGAAAGAGAATCAATCATGCCTGATGTTCCAATATCCGATCCGAAAACGGCATATTTTTCGATGGAGATTGCGCTCGATCCAAGCATCCCAACCTACAGCGGAGGACTTGGGGTACTCGCGGGAGACACGTTGCTAGCCGCCGCGGATCTGGGTTTTCCGATCATCGGGGTGACGCTGCTTTACAAGAAGGGCTACTTCCGCCAGAATCTCAATGCCGCCGGGGTCCAGAGCGAAGGCCCTGAACAGTGGAACCCCTCGGAGAAGCTCACGTATGTCGGGCCCCTCTCCACCGTCACGGTTGAAGGACGACGGGTTCGGATTGCGGCCTGGCGCTATCAGATCCACGGAATCTCCGGTCATGAAGTTCCCGTCTATCTGCTGGACACGGATCTTGCGGAGAACGCGGAACAAGATCGGCGGCTTACGGACAGCCTTTACGGTGGCGACGATGTCCACAGGTTGGGTCAGGAAGTCGTGTTGGGAATCGGCGGATGTTGCGTCCTTCGGCAATTGGGGTATGTCAATGTTGCGACATATCACATGAACGAAGGACATTCAGCTCTTTTGACTCTCGCCCTGATCGAGAGTGAGATGGCGGGCAGACCTTGTACATCAGTCACGGATGCGGACAACGTAGCTGTGCGCGAGCGCTGCGTATTCACTACGCACACGCCCGTGCCGGCTGGGCATGATCAGTTTTCCAGAGATCTGGTCGAACGTCTGCTCGGCAGAGACCGTGCTCGCCTGCTCGAATGCGCCGGCTGCTATCACGATGGGTCCTTGAACATGACCTACCTTGCTTTGCGGTGCTCGCATTACATCAATGGGGTTGCCATGCGCCACGGAGAGGTATCGAGGGGAATGTTCCCCGGCTATCCGATCAGCGCGATTACAAATGGTGTACACGCTGTATCCTGGACGGCGCCTCCATTTCGTGATCTTTTTGACCAGCATCTCGCGCCGTGGAGGCGTGACAATCGCTATTTGCGTTATGCGATCGGCATACCGGTGGACGAGCTGCGCCGGGCACACCAGGCGGCCAAGCGCGCCCTGCTGGCGGCCCTGAAAAACCGTGCCGGTGTGCAGCTCGACGAGAAGGTCTTCACGGTTGGCTTTGCGCGTCGCGCGGCTGTATATAAGCGGCCGGAACTGCTGTTCACCGACATCGAGCGCCTGAAGTGGATCGCGCGCCGGGTTGGCCCGCTTCAGATCGTCTACGGCGGAAAAGCCCATCCCCGCGATCAGGAAGGCAAAAACACGATTCAACACATTTTCGCGGCGGCAGCAGCCCTGAAAGGCATAATTCCCGTAGTATACGTTGAAAATTACGATCTGCTGTGGGGACAGCTACTGACGAGCGGCGTCGATCTGTGGTTGAATACTCCCAAGCCTCCTGAAGAGGCTTCGGGAACCAGTGGCATGAAGGCAGCCCTGAACGGGGTTCCGAGCCTCAGCGTTCTGGATGGCTGGTGGATCGAGGGCTGTATCGAAGGCGTGACCGGATGGGCTATCGGCGCCGACGGTCCATCCGAACCAGGGGCGGAAGCGTCCTCGCTCTATGTCAAACTTGACTCGGTGATACTCCCCATGTTCTACGGGCGGCCGAACGACTACGGGAAGATCATGCGATTCTGCATCGCGCTAAATGGCGGATTCTTCAATACCCAGCGGATGCTCTCGCAATACATCAGCAACGCTTACTCCGCCGACTGCCAGGGCCATTGGCCGACAAGAATCGACAATACTCCGGTTCGTGCTGCTGACAAATCGAGCCCTTTTGCGAAAAGCCAGACTGGGTAAGTGGAGGTGTGAAATGCGTACGGATATAAAACTCGGCCGCGTCTTTGGCATCCAAATCGGATTAAACTACAGCTGGTTCTTGATCGCCTTTCTGATCGTGCTGTCAGTGGCAGGCGAATTCAGCTCGGCACATAAGGGCTGGAGCCAGGGGCTGGTCTGGTCGCTTGCCGTGCTCACGGCGCTGCTGTTCTTTGTGTCTCTGCTGCTGCATGAGCTCGCACATTCGCTCGTTGCGAAGTCGCGAAATCTGCCCGTCCGCGCCATAACGCTGTTCGCGCTCGGAGGCGTGTCTCAGATTGAGAAGAATCCAGCCGACGCACAAACCGAGTTTTGGATGGCCATTGTCGGTCCCATTACCAGTTGTATGTTGGGCGGTCTGTGTCTGGGCGCCGCGCGGTGGTGTGGCTGGACTCCGGGCGCCACCGCCGCCACACCATTCGTCGCCATGCTCGTCTGGCTTGGCTACATAAATCTCGGCCTCGGGATCTTCAATTTGATTCCCGGTTATCCGTTGGATGGGGGGCGGGTCCTCCGCGCGGCTCTATGGTGGAAGACCGGCAACGCCGACCAATCGACGCGGCTTGCCACGCGAATCGGCGAAGGTGTTGGGTTCGCGTTCATCGCCTTCGGCATGATGCAGGTATTCGGGGGAGCCGGCTTGAACGGGCTTTGGATCGCTTTCATCGGCTGGTTCTTGATGCAGGCGGCTGCGCAAAGCTACCGCGAAGTGGAAGTCGCACCATTCCTCGCCCGCCGGCACGTATCCGATTTGATGTCCAGCGACTGCCCAACGGTGGACGGACATTTGGATGTTCAGCATTTCGTCGATGAAGAGATGCTCCGCAGCGGAAAACGTTGCTTCTTCGTCGACGACGATGGCACGCTCGCCGGCCTCATCACACCCCACGAAATCAAGCACGTCGAACGCAGCCAATGGTCATCGACGAGGTTAAGCAGCGTCATGCTGCCCGCGGCTCGTCTGCGCACGGTAACGCCGGAAACATCGTTGAAGGATGCGCTCGAATTGATGGCAACGCAGGACCTCAATCAACTGCCGGTTCTGGAGCATGGCAGTCTGCGTGGTATGATCTCACGGAGCCAGGTGCTTCAATTGTTTCAGACCCGCGCTGAATTGCAGGCGTGAGAAGGAGGATCCTTGAAATTCGGGGTACTGGCACTCGACTACGATGGGACGATTGCACGTGATGGAATACTCGATCCAGATGTGAAGACTGCCATCGCCGAGGCACGTGCCCGCGGAATAGTAGTTATCCTCGTGACCGGGCGCATTCTTGCGGACTTGAAACGGGTCGCTGGAGACCTTAAGTTTGTTGACGCCGCGGTAGCGGAAAATGGAGCGGTACTGGCCGTCCCAAACGGTCATTCCTGGCTGGTCGGCCATCCCCCACCTCCTGTCTTCCTTGAGGAACTCCGCCGCCGTGAGATCGACTTCGTTTCCGGCCAATGTATAGTAGAGACCGATGCGGCGTTGGCTCCCCGGATCTTGGCCGTGATCCGCGAGCTGGAACTGCCGCTGGTGCTGTTGTTCAACCGTGGCCGCGTCATGGTGCTTCCGCAGGGTATCAGTAAAGCCACCGGACTTCGCCAGGCCCTCATCGCGCTACGTCTGTCGGCTCACAACGCGATCGCCATTGGCGATGCGGAAAACGACCACGACCTCCTGGCCGCGTGCGAGATCGGTGTAGCGGTGGGCTGGGGGAGTCCAGCTCTGCAGAGGAGTGCGGACGAGGTGATCCGCGGGGACGGTCCCAGCGCCGTCGCCCCATACATCCGGAAGGCCGCAAACAGTACGCGGCTGCCTCCCGATCGGATCGGCAAAGGCAAAATCACGCTCACCCTGGCCGGCAGCGGGGCGCCACTCGAACTAGCGGTCGAAGGCCGCAACGTCCTCATCGCGGGAGACCCGCGATCCGGAAAATCATGGGCCGCGGGGCTTTTCTGCGAACACTTCATGATGCACGATTACTGTACGTGCGTAATCGATCCGGAAGGCGATTACGAGCAACTGGAAGCTCTACCCCGCGTCCTCGCGTGCGGAGGGGACGACCCGGCACCCTCGCTGCCCGATCTGTCCCGTATGCTGCGGCATCCGGACATGAGCGTGGTGATCAATCTCTCCCACGTGCAATACAAGGAGAAGGTCGCCTATCTGAAAACCCTCTTGCCGATGCTCGCGTCTCTCAGGCGGAGCACCGGTCTGCCTCACAGGATCGTCGTCGATGAAGCGCATTATTTCCTCAATGAATCGAACGTCCGAGAGCTGTTGGACCTTGATTTGGGTGCATACACACTGGTCACTTACCGGCCTTCGGATCTGCACCCCGATGTCCGCAGAGCCATGGAAGTGATCTGCTGCACACGCATTTCGGATCCCCAAGAGGCCAAGGAGATGCAGACGATGTTTGGCAACGGCTCTGGCGATTGGAGCGCTACGCTGGCGGGTTTGGCCGATGGCGAAGCAGTTCTTTTGCCGAGCGCGCCAGAGGCTTCAGGGCAGTTGCAGCGCTTCACCTTGGGACCTCGCTTGACCGCGCACGTTCGCCATAGGTCCAAATATCTGGACGTACCCATGCGAAGTGGCAGTGAATTCGTGTTCACGATGAATGGCAAGCCTGTGGGATCCCCAAGTCGAACGTTACAGGAGTTTGTCTCGTCATTGGAGAGCGTCTCGCCCGGAGTGCTGGACGGACATGCGCGTCGAGGAGACTTTTCGCGATGGATTGCCGAAGGATTCCACGATCATCCGCTCGCATCGGATGTTCGCAAAGTGGAGCAGCGATATCGACTGGGATACATTGAGAACCTGCAGGTCGAGCTGGTGAAGACGATTCGGGAACGGTATGAAGTGGAATCCGAATTGACCTTGTAAGCGGCAGGTCGAGTATGAGGATCTTCTCCCTGTTTATAGTGTCCGATTCGGTGTGGAAATGGATCCGCCGCCTGGGAGGACCTGGGCTGATCCTGCTTGGACTCGCGGACAATACCCCTTTCATCTCTGCCCCGGCGGGAAGCGAGGACGTATTCCTCATCCTACTTTCGGCACACCATACGCATGGTGGGCCTATTACGCTTTCATGGCTACAGTGGGGGAGGTGGCCGGGGGCTATGTGGCCTACCGGCTGGCCGAAAAAGGCGGCCAGGAGACCTTGGAAAAGAAAGTGGGGAAACCGCGCGCAGAAAAACTCTACCAGCTACTTCGAGAAGCGCGGTTTCATGACGGTGTTCACCGGCTCTATCCTGCCGCCGCCGTTCCCTTTCACTTCCGTCCTAATGGCCGCCGGGGTCATGCAGTATCCAAACAAGAGGTTCCTGTCAGCGCTGACAGCGGGACGTGCCCTGCGCTTCTTCACCGTGGCGTATTTGAGCAAGGTCTATGGCCGGCAAATGATCGGCTTTTTCTCGCGGCACTACCAGACGATGCTGTATGCGCTGATCGCGCTGGCAGTGATGGCCGGCATGGGCGCCCTGGTCTATTTCAAATGGTACCGGTCCGCGGCACGGCCCAAAGGACCAGACAAAGCAGCTCCACTCAAGATCAAGCCTGGCAGGAGCGAATGAACCCAGTTGCGAGCGGCAGTTGTGCTATGTTTTGAGTGAAAATGCAATTTCGAATCCGTTGCTGCACCTGGTGGCTCTTCGTGTTGTTGCCTCTCGCACCACTCGATCAAACGTTGGAATCCGCCAACTTCTCCCCGCGCGAATACCGGCTTCGCTTTTATCACACCCACACCGGCGAGCGGCTCGATATCGTTTATCGGCGCGGCGGAAATTACTTACCGGAAGCGCTGGCCGAGCTCGATCGCTACCTCCGCGACCATCGTACGGGAGAAGTACGGCATTTCGATCCTCACCTGTTCGACCTGCTCTACGATCTGACCGCGTCCCTGAACGATACCGGCGGTGAGATCGACGTTATTTGTGGATACCGCACGCCACGGACCAATGAATTTCTGCGAACGCGCAGCGCACATACGGGCGTCGCTCGCCACAGTCTTCACATGCAGGCGGAAGCTATCGACATTCGCTTACCGGGGATTCCCACAGCGGCGGTGCGGGATGCCGCGCAGCGTTTGCAACGCGGGGGGGTTGGCTACTATCGCGATTCGAATTTCGTCCATGTGGACGTGGGACGCGTACGCCGCTGGTAATTTAGCTTCACCCGGGATACGGGTAGCCTTTCGCGAGCGCCCGCCGGAGTTCGTCATCGTAGCCATAAATATCATCGAAGAAGTGCACCTGACCATCTGGATCGACCACCGCCGTGCCGTACAGGATCAGCACTGGAACTGGGTTTGTAAGGTTGACCTGCACGTTGTCCCGGCCACTCGTCATGGCAGCTTGTACTCGTTCCAGGCTCCAATCGGGCTTGTCGCGTAAGACCCACGCCGCCAGTTCCGCTGGCTTCTCTATCCGAATGCAGCCATGGCTGAAATCCCGGCGAGTCTGAGCAAACAATTGCGGCGACGATGTGCCGTGCAGGTAGACGTTGTATTCGTTGGGGAACAGGAATTTCACCAGGCCCAGCGCATTAGTTGCGCCCGGCTTCTGGCGCACCTCAAGCTTTCCGGAACGCAATTGTGCCAGCACTTCATCTGTGATGACGCCCGAAGTGACGACTTGTCCCCCTGGCGTGACCACCTCGAATTCTTTCTTAGCGGCGTAATTCCGGTCTTTCTGTACCGCAGGCACGATCTCCGCGCGCTGGATGCCCGGCGGCACATTCCAGTAAGGCCGCAAAACCACAAACTTCATGTCCTTTTCGAAGACCGGTGTCTTGTGCCGGAACGCCTTGCCGACAATCACATTCATCGTGAGCACGGGGTTTCCGCCGCTGTCAAAGGCCCGCAGGCGGAACTCCGGGATATTGACGACGATGGGGGCTCGGTGAACCGGTCAGGCAGCCAGTGCCAGCGCTCCAGCGTAAGGCGCAGTTGGTCGACACGCTGGCTCAGCGGTGTATTCAGGTTTGCCAGCGTTTGCCCGTCCAATCTGCCATCGGGCTTCAGGGCATGGCGGCTCTGAAAGCTCTTGACCGCAACCACCAGTGCGCCCTGATACAAATCGGAATCGCCCGGAACGACACCGTTCGCAGGCAGATCGCCCAACAGGCGCAGCAGGCGCGTCAATCGTGGAACGCCATCATAGGAACTTCCGGGCGCAATGGGGCGGTTCGGAACCGGAAGCTTCTCACCATCGTCTTCCCGCGCCAGTTCGAGATAGTGCCGGAACGCTTCCAGGGTGCGCTTATAGCCGGCAAAGGGCGGCCCGATCTGCGCCAACTCCGCCTTCACATCCTGGGCGTTGGCCAGCCGTTCCCACAGGAACGCGGACAAGTCGTACTTCTTGGCTTCGACACTGAGTCCGAACTTGAAATGTTCGGGATTGATCTTCCCTATATGGCAGTCGGAGATATAGCGCATCAAGCAAACCGTAAGCGCCGCGTCGAAGATTGCGCCGTCGCCGGCTGCATGCGCCTTTTGCAGGCGAGCCAGCCGGTCGGCCCAGCGGGAGCCATCATAGTCCTCCGGGTCCAGACCTTGGCTGTCCGCCTGCTTCAGAAGCTCGATGATCGCCCGTGCCTGCGGAGTTGGCTGTCCGTTGCGCGTCCACGCTGGCGTATAGCCCGAAGCCCGATAGAAGTTCTGCACGTGCTCGCGATAGTCGGAGAAATTCGGCCATCGAAGTTCCGGCAATTGACCGGTCGAAGCAACGACGCGCAATTGAGAGGAGATATCGGAATTCCCGCTCTCCTGCGCAATCGCCGAGCCCGCGACCGTGCCCAAGATCGACAGCCACAATGACGCTACCAGCCAGTGCTCACAGATCACGCGCCCGCCACCTTGAGTCAGATCTTGATATTGCCGTTCGTGGCCTGAGAATAAAGACAGACTCTTTCATGTGCCTCCTTGAAAAGAGCCGCGTGGTCGGGCCCGCGGGTAACTCTTGTCCTCGAGAGGCATTTCTGAGACCACAATTTCCCTCTCCCGTTTTCTTTGTCGCAGCCTGTATTGTCTTGCGCTAAACTATCAAGGAAAGGTAACGATGTGACGGATTCATCGATATTGCTGTTGAGTGCCGTGCCCGTTGTGCGCTCGGTCATCAAGGAAACACTGGAGCGGGCGGGGTATGTAGTCATGGCGACAGACGACATAGGAAAGGCTGTAGAAGGATTGAATGAGTATATTCCTGATCTGCTAATAGTTCACCCGTATGTCGACGGACTGACGGGACTTGAAGCAGCCAAATATTTGAAGACCAAATGCCCGAAGATGCATGTTCTCATCGTGGCAGGTCTGCTCGACGATGATCGCCTTGAAAACCCAATTGAACAGCAGGGATTTAGGCTTTTCCCGAAGCCGTTTACTGCCGAGCAACTACTCGCGGAGGTTAAAGAAGTGCTTAGTACTGTTAGTATCCTACCAGGCTTATCATCCTTCCCACCGCGCTAAGTGAGGAGTTGAGAAAGGAGCGGAACAACAGCCGCCGCCGGCGCGTCGCGGATTGGATAACCAGCAAGCGCGATGCCCATAACCGGAGGGCACCGCGCCTGAGCGGCCGATTGTTGCGGTTCTCGATCTAGAACTTGATCGTGAGGAGGTCTTCGACCTTGGTGACCCCCGGAGCTGCCCAAGCCGCACGCTCGGCTTCTTCCCGCTCCGCCCAGGAGCGGACGTTGCCACGAAGCGTCACTTTGCCATCGGACGCCTCCACCTTCACGCGGTTGGCGTCGATCTCCGCGTTGCGTTTCAACGCGTCTTCGATTTTGATCTTCACGTCGACAGTGCTGACCTTCGGTGTAACGGTGATCTCGTTGAAGACACCCTTCACGCCAACCAGGGGTCGGACTGCCTTCTCGGCCTCTTCCCTCTGATATTGCCATTCAGTCGTCCCTTTGAGCGTCACCCATCCGTCGGTCACCTGCACCTTCACGGTGTCAGGCACTAAGTAGTTCCAATCCAGATGGTCCATGGCGATACGGGCGATGTCCTCATCGGTTCTGATTTCCGAAGAAGACAACTCGACTTTGATTTCGCTCGCGACCGCCTTCACGTCGGAGACTCGCAATGCCGCGCGCTCGGCTGCCCACTTTTGGTAGAAGCTGCCGACATGGCCGTCGAGTTCCACAACACCGCTCTTAGCCGAAACGCCGATTTCTTCGGCTTCAACACTGGGATCCCAACGCAATTCCTGTTCGACGTCGGATTTCAATTGTGCATCGTTCTTCATAAGTAATCTCCCAATCCTATTTGGACCTTCGCTTGGTCACCTGTTTGGAGAGCCGCTCGCTTCGCGTTGCCAATCCCTGCCCCCGCGAGGTAGCACAAGCATGGTTATATCTGCAATCCGAAGGCCGGGAAAAGGCCGCCACCAAGCGGCAAAGTCAACTTGAAGTCGGGATGCTTGGAAGGGAGATTGCCGTGGCATTCCTGTCATGGCTGTGGACCTGGGATTGCCGATCCGCGGGCTGGCCGCCGGCCTGATCATCGCGGCTCCGGTCGGCCCGGTTAACCTGCTCTGCATTCGGCGGACGCTCGAGAAGGGCTGGAAATCGGGCATGATTTCGGGGTTAGGCGCGGCGCTCGCGGACACGCTGTACGGCGCGATCGCCGGTTTCAGCATCAGTCTGGTGATTCAGCTTCTGATCCGCGAAGAGTTCTGGATCCGGGTGATCGGCGGGATCCTCTTAACGGGCATCGGAGTGGTGTACTACTGTAAGCCGCCACGGTCGCTCGAGGCAGGGGAGGACAATTCCTCAGCCAATTCAGACTTTGTCTCCGCGTTTCTTCTCAACGTGAGCAACCCTACTACCGTGCTCTCGTTTCTGGCGGTCCTGGCCACGCTCGGCGTAGGGCGACGAGGACCGCTGTGGCAGACTTCCCTTCTGGTGGCCGGCGTATTCTGCGGGTCGATGATCTGGTGGATCATTCTGGTAAGTGCGGCGAACCGTTTACGCAGTAGGATTACCGATCGCACCATGCGTCGGATGGACCGCGCGGCGGGGATCGCCATTGGCGGCTTCGGGCTGGTGAATGTGTTGCTCAGTCGCGGGCGCAGGCACTAGGCGCGGCGGTACGTGAAGTGCCGAAGTGTTGGACACCCAGTCCAGAAATGGGTTCGTGCGAGGGCAACGCCACTTCGATCGACTGAAAATACGCCGTCATAAGCGTGGCCTGCAAGTTGCCCCACTGAAGCTCTTACGGAGGCGAAGATGACCGCAGCCACGAATATCAGCCCAATGGATGTATTTTGGATCTTTATCATGCTGACCTCCCTGCAGCCCATGATGAAGCAGCGCTGGCTTGAGGCGTCACGGCGCAGACTGATCGCTCAGATTGAACGCAAGCGCGGTTCGCGAGTGATTCTACTCGCGCATCGGCAAGAGACCATGAGTTTTCTCGGCTTCCCGCTGGTGCGGTACATTGACGTTAATGATTCGGAGGAAGTCATTCGCGCCATTCGCCTGACCGATCCGAATGTTCCTATTGATATCGTGCTGCATACGCCAGGGGGGCTGGTACTGGCGGCGACACAAATTGCAACCGCCATAAACCGGCGGAAGGGGAAAGTCACCGCCCTTGTGCCGCACTACGCCATGTCCGGCGGCACGTTGATCGCGCTGGCGGCCGATGAAATCATAGTCAGCGACCATGCCGTGCTTGGGCCGGTCGATCCTCAACTGGGGCAATACCCAGCTGTGTCGTTGCTGAAGGCGGTGGAGCAAAAATCGAAGGATAGGATCGATGACGAAACCTTGATCCTCGCGGACCAGGCGAAGAAGGCGATTACCCAAGTCCAAGAAACAGTTCGTGGGCTGCTTCGCGGCAAATATCCCGATCCGGTCGTGGAGAAGCTGGCGGCCACGCTCTCCGAAGGCAGGTGGACACACGATTTTCCCATCACCTTCGAGTACGCCAAAGAGCTGGGATTGCACGTGAGCTCCGAGATGCCGCCCGAGGTTTTGGACCTTATGGCGCTCTATCCCCAGCCGGTGCGACGTTTCCCCACCGTCGAGTACCTGCCGGGCAGGCGTGTTGACGAACGAAGGGTTGATCTGGGAGAATCCAGTGCGGAGCTTTAAACGAAGAGCAAGCCCGGGGCAGCATCTCGTTGACGAGGGTGTCTGTCCGGAAAATCGGAGGAAGACCGCATGGGTGGCATGATCCCATTGTCGGATGCATCTCGACGGCCCACACGTTTCGCTATCGTCACAATCACAATCATCGTCGTGAACGTGCTCGTTTTCTTGTCCGAGCTGATAGGTGGCGATGAATTTGTAAAACAGTGGGCGCTTGTCCCCGCTGATATTGTCGCCGGCCGGCACTGGATCACCATCTTGACGGCGATGTTCATGCATGGCGGCTGGATGCACATTACGGGAAACATGGTATTCCTTTGGGCGTTTGGCCCGGAAGTCGAGGATGCCATGCCGCGTCTGGGCTACCTCGCGTTTTACCTGCTTAGCGGTCTGGTGGCTTCGCTGGCGCAGATCGCCGCCATGCCCGGATCCACCGTTCCCAATTTGGGCGCCAGCGGGGCGATTGCGGGCGTGATGGGCGCCTTTCTGATCACCTACCCCCATGATCAGATAAAGACCGTGCTGTTCTTTGGCTGGTTCGCCCGCATCACGTTTATTCCCGCGGCGCTTTTGATCGGCCTCTGGTTCATCATTCAGTTCTTCAGTGGGGTCGGCTCTGTGGCGGATGTACAAACAGGCGGCGTAGCTTACGTGGCTCACGTGGGGGGTTTCATTTTCGGGGCGGTTACCTCACGGCTCTTTGAGAGGTCCCAGGGTTCCGCGGAATTGGGAACTTAGTCAACGTTGCTCGATGGCACGTTGAGGACGATCGCCATGAAAGTCCGGGCGCGCTTTCGGCGTTGGGCAGAAACCTGCATCCTGATGGCGCTGGCGGGAAGCGGCCCGATAAATGCGCAACCGCCCGCATCTGCCGGCGCAGTGCCGGAGGAAACCAGGCGGAACAGCTTCGCCCCATGCCTGGAGCCTCCGCCGCTTGTGAGGTGGGCGGATTATCGAGGGCCGTTCCGGAAGGCCGCGGGACTCCTCGCTCGGAAGTTGGAACGCAAATCGGCACACCAGCCACATTACAAACCGGACACGTTGCTTTGCTCGTTTCAAGTGAAAGACAAGTTCGCCCTGCTAGTCCATGATACCTTCGATCCCGTCTCATTTTTTTCTGCCGGTTTCAACGCAAGTCTGGATCAGGCTGCCAACCGCGATCCCACCTTCGGACAGGGCGCCGCAGGATATGGAAAACGGTTCGGCGTTGACTTCGCCGGACAAACGACCTGGAGATTCTTCAAGGATTTCGCTTACCCGACAGCATTCTCGGAGGATCCTCGTTACTATCGCCTGGGTCACGGCAGCAACAAGAAACGCCTGTTTCATGCGGCGGCGCATGCCTTCATCGCTTATCGCGATAGCGGCAAGTACATGTTCAATTTCTCGGAGTGGCTGGGAACGGTCAGCGCCGTTGCTCTCAACGGCGTTTACCACCCCGGTGACGAACTTGGCTTCACCCCGGTCATGAGGCAGGTCGGCCTTTCCATCACCCAAGACGTGGGTTTCGACGTGCTCCGTGAGTTTTGGCCTGAGATAGCCCGAAAGCTCCGGATGCCCTTTCGCGACATGAGCGAGCGACCGGGACCAGAAACCCGTCGTTGAGCGCTCGGCGTAAACGCCGGTTCGGAATTGCGCGAGTTGCGTGGCAGAGAAAGTGCTCCGGACGAGGTGAAAGAGGTTTGCTGATGCGCTTCCCAAATCTGCTGACGCTCGCATACGTTTCCCTTCCGCTGCTGTTCGCTCAAACGCCCCCGGGCGGCAACGGAGACTGGCCACGGGAGATCGATACCGACAGTGTTCATCTCGTGATCTATCAGCCTCAGGTGGATAATTGGAAGGACAACCGCATCGAGGCTCGCTCCGCGGTGATCGTCACGCGGAAGGAAGATCCGGCGGCGATTTTTGGCACCGTTTCGATCCACGCCAGGACAGAGATCGATAGGGAGACCAGAATGGTGGCTTTCGAGGACATCACCATCAAGGACGCGCACTTTCCCACCGCGAGTTCATTGCAACCGACCCTGCTCAAGGCCGTGAGGGAAAGCGTTCCCGCTTGGCCGCGAACTGTTTCCCTGGACCGCCTGCTGGCGGACCTCGCAATCGCAGAGGCGGAGACGAAAGCCGAGTCGATCCAGTTAAAGAACGATCCCCCTAAGATCGTCTTCGGCAACGCGCCCGCCGCGTTGATCTTGATCGACGGCGAGCCGGTTTACCGCCCGGTTGAGGGCACCCGCTATACACGCGTTGCGAATACCCCCGCGTTGCTGCTGTTCGATTCCTCGGCCGGAACGTTCTATTTGGACGGCGGCCGATGGTGGATGACGGCATCCTCTCTGAATGGGCCGTGGACTGCGGCGTCAAATCCGCCGCAGGATCTAGACGGGATCAAGCAACAACTCACCAAGGATGAGGAGCAAGAACCCGGCGCTCAGCCGGCGGCGGCGCCGGCGGAAAATCCTCCGGCGGTTTACGTCAGCACGGTTCCCGCCGAACTGCTGGTCACGCGCGGCGAGCCGGCATACGCTCCCATTCCCAAGACCGATTTGCTGTACGTCACGAATTCAGACAACGACATCTTCATGGACACGAAGGGCCAGCAATATTACACTTTGCTGGCGGGCCGCTGGTTCCGTGCAAAGTCGCTCGCAGGACCGTGGGATTGGGTGCCCGGAGCGCAGCTGCCGCGGGATTTCACACGGATTTCCGCGGAAAGCCCGAAGGGGCATGTACTGTCTTCGATTCCTGGCACTGAGCAGGCGCGGGAGGCTGTGATCGAGAATCAGATTCCGCAGACAGCCACCGTCCGGCGAAGTGAAGCGAAACTGGAAGTTCACTATGGTGGCGACCCGCAGTTCCGGCCCATTGCAGGCACCAGTATGGAGTATGCCGTCAACACCTCTTCCGAAGTGATTCACGCTGAAGGACGCTACTATGCCGTTCAACACGGCATCTGGTTCACAGCGGATTCGCCGTTGGGTCCTTGGACCGTCGCCGACATGATTCCCTCGGTGATCTATACGATTCCCCCGGATTGCCCTCTTTACCATGTGCGCTATGTGCGCGTCTACCAGGCTACTCCGGAGTTTGTCTATATGGGCTACACGCCCGGTTACATGGGAGCATTTGTCGCGGACGGCGTGGTGGTTTTTGGCACGGGATGGTGGTATCCAGGAATCCTCTGCGGAGACTTCTGGTGCGGCTGGCCTTGGACCTGGGGACTCGGATTTGAATTCAGTTACTGGGGCGGCGGATGGTTCTGGCATCCGGTCGGCTATTACTGGTGGTATCACAGCACGCCCTTCACGCACCGCATCTTCTCGGAGCATTGGAACCTTCACTGGGGCACCCCCAACCGGCCATGGATTCGCGGCAATGTGAACGCTTACAGTCATTGGGGAGGGAATGCCGTCGTCGCGCGGACCTTTGAGCAGCGTGGGAGGGCCTTGCCGCAGGGCCGCGGCGCCGTTCCGGATTTGTACGCCGGCAGGGACGGCAAGCTTTACGAGCATCGTTCGGACGGCTGGTATCAGCGGAACAGCGCCGGGCAGTGGCAGAAAACACCTTCAAATCCCGAACTCGAGCAGCAGCGCCAATCGCGGTCACTCGGCCAATCCCGCCAGAGGGAATTCGAAAATCGGGGTCAGGCGCCCGGCATACCCCGCACTATGCCTTTTCCGCGCAGCGCACCTTCCCGGGGACGTGGGCGCAGTTAGTCTGCGCGTTCAGATTCGGAGCGCTCGTCAGCCCCGCCTCCTGGAGCCTCCGCTAATAACCGAACGCTTCAAACTGTAAATGCCCGCGTTTGCGCGCAACGACGTGACCAAGTGTTGGACACCGAGCCCAGAAGCGGATTCGCATTCTGCCGGCCAGCTAATGCCCGGCGCCATTGCAGCTTGAAACACGCAGACTTGGGACAGGCGGCAGTGTTTGGCTTGCGGCTTGCTTCACAAGAGTGCGAAGGAGCATCTCATGATTCCCGAAACCAAGCAATCGAAGGATAAAGCGTCCGCTGATTTTGAGGCCCGCAAAAAGGCCTTTCACAGTTCGATGGCGAAAGTGCAAAAAGAAATCGACGCCATCACCGCGGAGGCCAACAAGCTCCGCGCCGAATTGAAAACACAGAACGACGAAGCCAAAGCTAAAACCATGGCTCGTGTCACCGAACTGACGAAGAACCTCGATGCCGCGCGCAAAGGACAGCAGGCCGAGATCGAAGAGTTCCTCAAGGAACTCCACGCCAGCATGCAGTCCATCAATGCGGAGCTGAAGCAGGCGACTGCCGACGGAAAGGCTGCGGCGGAGGCGAAGGCCAAAGTCTTCCGCGAAGAATACGACTCTGCGCGGCACGCCCTGACTGCGAGTCTGGAGGCAGAACTCGCCGAATGGAAAGCGCGCATCAACACCACCTTTGGTGCGGCCGCGGAGAAGAAAACAGCCGCGACGGCCGCCGTTCATGCGAAGCTGGCGGACTTGCACGCCAAACAGGATGCCGCCCAGAAGCAGGTGCATGCCCTGAAGATGGCGAACGAAGCCGCCTTCAACGAGTTGCAGCGCGGAGTGCGAGTTGCTATCGACGAAGTGAAGACCGCGCTCCAGCGCGCTCGCGCGGACGTTACTTCTGCTTCCAAGACGGAGTAAGCCCCATGGAAAAACTAATCGTGGTCGTCTTCGATGATCAGGCCAAAGCCTTTGAGGGCTTCGAAGTCCTCCGGCAGTTGGACCGCGAGGGTGAAATCTCGGTTTACGAGGCGCAGATTATCGCCAAAGAACCCAGCGGGGGCCTGCGGCTCATCGACAATCCTGATAAGCTGGCCTTCCCGTGGATTGGTGGCGGCACCGTGGTGGGCGCCCTCGTGGGGCTTCTCGGCGGGCCGGTCGGCGCGGTCATTGGCGCCACCGCGGGCGCCCTGATCGGCTCCATCGGCGATATGGAACACGCGGGCGTAACTGACGAGTTCATCGACGACGTAACAACGGCGCTGACGCCCGGTAAGTTCGCCTTGGTCGCCGATATCTCCGAGGAGTGGAATACGCCTTTAGACACGCACCTAGAACAAATTGGAGGCGTGGTGTTCCGTCGGCCCCGAACTTTGGTGAAGGACACGCAGGACGACCGCGATGCGGCCGCCCATCGCGCCGAGATGGAGCAACTGAAGGCCGAGCGAGCGCAGGCCAGGGCGGACCGGCTGGCGAAAATTGACGCTAAGATCGACGGCCTGCGCATGAAACTGGAAAACGCCATTGACCGCAAGCGCGTCAAGATGCAATTGCGGCAGCAGGAGCGCGAAGCGAGGATCCAGACCCTGAAAGCCAAGGCCGATCAGTCACAGGGGGAGATCCGGCGGCGCCAGGAGGCTCGCATCGCCGAGGTCCGCCGCGATTATGCGGAAAAGGCGGCCGGGGGTTAGCGCTCCGCGCCCGGGCCTGATCACTCGATTGACCGGTGGGAGCGGCTGGACCGGGCCCCGGGCCTGGCGGCCGCTCTCGGCTTGGCCTAATTGCTAAATGAGGTTCGAGATTCGATGACTCCTTCGGCACCGATACCGCCTCTGGGTCGGAACCCGTTCGATCCGGCGAGTTGGATGGATAGCCGCAGGATTGGCCTGCTGATCCTCGGGATCGCCATAGCGGCCTTGCTGCCCGCCGCGTATCGGATGGCGCGACCATTTCTGACCGCATTGGTGCTAGCTGCAATCCTGGCCATTGTCCTTGATCCATTGCACAAGCGAGCCAGTCGCCTCGTCAAGCGCTCTTCGGTAGCAGCCTTGATCACGACTTTGGTAACCGTGGGACCGATCGTGACGCTCATTCTGCTCGCGGGCGTGGCGATGAACCATGAAATCAAATCCGGCGCCTTTGGCCCCATCTTGCGCGCAGGAGAGCGGCTGACAGCGGGCGCCTCGATCAATCGGCAAGCCATTCAACAAGCAATGACGGACCTCAACCAGGTTGCCGGAGGTCTTTTCACTGCCGCATTGACAGTGCTGTTTCTCTATGTGCTGCTGGTTTACGGCCAGGGCTGGCTGGCGCAGTTGACGGCAATCCTTCCACTTGACGCCTCTGTGACCAACAGAATTCTCACCACGATTCGAGACACGATCGTAGCGAATGTGGACGGGATCCTCGCTGGAGGCGCGATACAGGCCATCTTATTCGGAATCATCTTCCGAATTGCCGGCATAGGGTCGCCCGCCATGTGGGGCGCCTTCGCTGGACTCGCATCGATGATTCCCCTCGTAGGCGCCGCGGCCGTCTGGCTGCCCCTTGCGGTCATATTGGCGACTCACGGAACCTATGTTAAGGCGGCGCTGGTCGCTTTAGTCTGCTTAGCAGGGCAAGAGGTAATAACGCTGTTACTGCTTCCCCGAATGGTGGGCACACGGCTCCGCCAGCCGCCCCTGCTCATTGCGCTCTCTGTGTTGGGAGGCGCCAGTGCGTTTGGCCCGCTGGGCATTCTGTTGGGACCTGTCATAGTCTCCGTTCTGGCAGCACTCTTGCAAGAATTTCGTAGTCAATTGCGTCCAGCGGATTAACCTCTATGACAGGAATCCTCAAACTCGCCTACAAGCTGCTGGTGAACGACAAAGCGAAGTTTACCGCGTTGCTCGTGGGTATCACCTTCGCCGTTTTTTTGATAATTCAGATGACTGCAATGTTCGCCGGAACAATGAAACGAGCATCGGCGACAGTACTGAACCTCAATGCGTCCATCTGGGTCATGGATCCGGCCGTCCAAACGGTCGCAAATACGATCGGCATGCCGGATTACGTGCTGGACGCGGTCCGGAGCATGCAAGGCGTGAGCTACGCGGTCCCCGTATACACCGGCGGAGCTCTCGTTAAGCTGGCTGACGGCGCCTACCAGTCTGTGACGGTAATCGGCCTGGACGATACAAGCCTGTTCGGCCGCCCGGAACTCATCCAGGGAAAGATCGAAGACATCTATGGCGAGAATGCTTTCATTGTGGTCGAGGACCCCGAATTCCGTAAACTGGGCAATCCTCACGTGGGAACGGTATTCCAGGTGAATGATCACCGGGGAACCATTGTGGGCATCGCTAAGGTCGCCAGCAGCGGTCTCTTCGGAGTTCCAACGCTGTACACGACATACGAACGAGCTCTGCAATACCTTCCGAATCCGCGATTCACGATCTCCTATGTTCTCGTCGAGCCGAAGACCCCCGCCGATGCAGCCCGCATCAAGCAACAGGCACGCGCCCTTGGCTATTTGGCATTGACGAAGGATGAGTTCATCGATCGAATTACCAACTTTTACATTTACCAGACCGGCATGGGGACCAACCTCCTGATCATGACCGTGATGAGCTTTATCGTGGGCCTCTCTATTTCGGGCCAGACCTTTTACACGTTCGTTTTGGAGAACCTCGATAAGTTCGGCGCGCTGAAGGCCATCGGCGCAAAAAGCCGCGAATTGATCTTCATGATTTTGTTTCAGACAAGCTTCACGGCTCTCACGGGCTACGGTTTGGGAATCGGCATGTGCGCCATTTTGATTAGGCTCGCAAGGATAAGGCTCCCGGACTATGCGGCGATGATTACCTATTGGAATCTCGCCCTTGCCTTGGTGATGAGTGTGATCATAGCCGCCGTTTCGAGCTATTTCGGCATCCGAAAGGTTTTGCGGATAGAGCCGTTCGATATTTTCCGAGGGTGATATGCCGGATCCAGCGATCAGAGCGACGGGCGTGGTCAAGTGGTTTGGAGAAGGCGCGGCCAGAACGCAAGCCTTGCGAGGCGTTAGCATAGACGCCTATTTTGGCGAAATGCTGTATATCGTGGGGCCGTCGGGGAGCGGCAAGACGACACTATTGAGCGTGCTCTCAGGTATCCTTCGGCCTGACTCGGGCAGCGTCTCCGTGGAAGGATCCGAGATCTGGAATCTCGGCAGCGACAAGCTTGCCGATTTCCGCCTGCACAAGATCGGATTCGTATTCCAGGATTTTCATCTGTTCCCCCGTTTGAGCACGGCTGAAAACGTGGCGATCCCTCTGATCCTCAAGCGAAGAAACTGGAAAGAGGCCATCGTCGAGGCCACCAAGTATCTGGACATCGTCGGTTTGAAAGGCCGCGCCGAGCTACCGCCGGTGAAGCTAAGCGGCGGAGAACAACAGCGCGTCGCTATCGCCCGTGCAATTGCCGGGCAACCGGACATTCTGATCATGGATGAGCCTACCGCCTCGTTGGACGGCGATACCGGCCAGGCCATCGTTGGCTTCGTGAAGCAAAACGTTCTCAATGACAAGCGGTGCATTTTGATTGTCACGCACGACGACAGAATCAGCCAGTTCGCCTCGCGGATCTTAACGATGGCGGACGGCGTGCTGACTGGAACTATGAAGGGAGGTGCTGCATGAGAAAGCTACTATTCGCCCTTTCCATGGCCGGTCTTCTCGGCGGATGCGCACTCGCCTATCTATCGGGTGTCACCCAGCCCCCATTGCCACCGGCCTTCAGTCCGGCAGCCAATCCGTATCCGAATGGGATTTATGCCAATGGCATCCTGGAAAGCGATCAAGCGAGCGGAGAGAACATCAACGTCTATCCGGAGGTGCCGGGCACGGTAAAGCAGATCCTAGTGGCAGAGGGCCAGGAGGTCAAGAAGGGGACGGTTCTGTTGTTGATCGATGACTCAATACAGAAAGCCACCGCTGAACAATTGGAATCACAGGCGCAGGCCGCCTCAACGCTCTTGGCGGAGCTGAGGGCACAGCCCCGAAAAGAAACCCTGGACGTCGCGGAGGCTCAAGTCGTCTCCGCGCAGGCGGCCTTGAAAACTGCTCAGGATGAATTGGATAAGCAACAAGCCGCCTACGAACTGAATCCTAAGTCGATCAGTAAAGACGCCTTGGACAGCGCCGTGAACGCGGTCGCGACGTCGCGAGCGAATCTGGAAGTGGCTGGGAAACAACGCGACCTTACTAAAGCGGGCGCGTGGATTTACGACATCGATAACCAGGAAAGACAATACAACGCTTTATATAAATCCTATTTATCCGCGAGCGCGCTGCTTTCCAAGTACACCATTCGAGCGCCCAAAGACGGAATCGTATTGGCAATCAGCCCGACAGTCGGGAGCTTCATCTCGACCCAAGGCGCCTACGACACCTACACGCAGGGCATGGCCCCCGTGCTCATTCTGGGAAGTCCTCATGCGCACCTGAACGTGCGCTGTTACGTTGACGAAATTCTGGTGCCGCGGCTGCCGGATCCGGCTAAGATGAAGGCGCAGATGTCGGTACGGGGATCCAACGTCAAGATACCGCTCCAGTATGTCAGAACGCAGCCATTCGTATCTCCCAAAATAGAACTTTCCGATCAGAGACTGGAACAGGTCGATGTCAGGGTACTACCTGTCATCTTTCGGCTCGAGACACCCAAAGAGGTGAGGCTGTATCCGGGTCAACTGGTCGATGTGTATATCGGTGAATGACCTATGTCCGGAGATTCCCACAGGATCGCGTCATGCCCGGCAAGCGTCGTACTCGTGATCGGCGGTGCGCTGCTGGCGGCGTGCAGCATCGGCCCAAAATACACGAGGCCTTCGGCGCCGGTTCCACCCGCCTACAAGGAGCTCAAGGCACCAGACGCGGACCCCGATTGGAAACCCGTCGAACCGCGTGACGATGCTGCGCGTGGCAAGTGGTGGGAAAGGTTTGGCGATCCCCGGTTGAACGAGCTCGAGGAGAAAGTCGAGATCTCGAACCAGAACATTGCTGCGGCGGCAGCCAATGTCCTGGCCGCCCGAGCCATAATCCGGGAAGCGCGGACACAGTATTTTCCGACTGTTGCAGGCGGCCCCGGCATTACAAATTCACGTCTGTCCACCGGATTCGGAAAGCCGCTCGGCATCACTTATACAAGTTACTCCTTACCCTTCGAGGCATCTTGGGAGCCGGATCTCTGGGGGCGTATTCGAGCCACAGTAGCAGCGAACTCATTTGCTGCGCAGATAACCGAGGCGGATCTGGAGAATGTCCGCCTCTCCGCCCAAGCCGATCTCGCTGTCGCTTACTACGAGATCCGCGCTCAGGATTCGCTGAAGGTGTTACTGGATTCCACGGTGGGCGCCTATCAGGAGGCTCTTGAGCTTAACCGCGACTTGTCCAAGGCGGGAATCGGCGACGATGAAGCGGTCGCGCAGGCGGAGTCCCAATTGAAAGCCGCCGAAGCGCAGGACACCAATCTTGGCGTTCTCCGCGCTCAATATGAACATTCGATTGCCCTCTTGGCCGGTCAACCCGCATCGACGTTTGCACTTCCCGTGGAGGCCTTCGAGGCAAGTCCTCCGCCGATTCCAGTCGGTCTTCCTTCCGAGCTTTTGGAGCGGCGCCCGGATATCGCCGCCGCCGAACGCGCGACGGCCCAGGCGAATGCCCAGATCGGTATGGCCAGGACTGCCTTCTTTCCCGCAATCACGTTGAGCGCGTCCGTCGGACTCCAGAGCCTTTCGATTGCGAATTGGCTTGAATGGCCGAGCCGGGTCTGGTCGCTGGGACCGAGTTTGGCGCAGACGATTTTCGATGCGGGACTGCGCAGGGCCACGGTCCAACAATTCCAGGCATCCTATGATCAAGCCGTCGCGAATTACCGGCAGACCGTATTGACAGCCTTCCAACAGGTCGAAGACTACCTGGCGGCTCTCAAGACGCTTAGACAAGTCATCGAGGAACAGGATTCCGCGGTCCAATCAGCCTCGAGAAACCTTAGAGTAGCCTATGTCCGGTACAAGGCTGGCATCGATCCCTATCTGAATGTGCTTGCTGCTCAGACTGCGCTGCTGGCTGACGAGCAAGCGGCGGTGACTTTTGGAATGCAGGAAATGGTTGCAAGCGTGCAATTGATCAAGGCGTTGGGCGGCGGATGGGACGCCTCGCAAATTCCCTCGTCGAAGGAACTCGGAAGGAGGATTCCAAATGGATCCAGTGACAGACGCTGAAAGAACGGGTGGTGCTCCGGCCGGCAAGCGAATCGAGCGTATCTTGTGTCCGGTCGATTTCTCTGAAGCCTCGGTAAAGGCTTATCGCTACGCGCAATCAATCGCGGAACACTACGGGGCCGCGCTCATTGTGCAGCACGTCGTTGAACTGTGGCAGCATCCATCGGGCTACTATACCGTTTCCCTAGAGCTCTTCGAGCAGTTCCGCTCGGCGCTCATGGTCAATGCGCAGAGCGAATTGAAAGAGTTCATGGCTAAATCCAGGGGAATTCAGCCCGAATGCACCGTACAGGAAGGTGTTGCGGCGGATGAAATTCTCTTCTTGGCTCAGGAGCGCGCAATTAGTTTGATTGTGCTGGGAACTCACGGCCGGCGCGGCTTTGATCACTTGATGTTAGGATCGGTTGCCGAGCGCGTCTTGCGCCATTCTTCATGTCCCGTGCTGACTGTCCGCCATACGGCGCCGGATTCCGGGACGCCGGGCGCGACGGACGATCCCGTGCCAATCCGGCGAATTCTCTGCTGTGTCGATTTCTCGGCGCATTCAAAGCGATCTCTGGAATATGCGCTATCGGCGGCTGACGCCTACGGCGCCGAGGTCAGTGTCCTTCACGTTCTAGATAAGGTCTCCAACTCTGCGGACGTTGCACAGGAAACGGACGCAGCCATGGCGAAGCTTGAGGAAGTGTGCCCCCCTGCCGCTTCCGGCTCTTCGAAGGTTCACCTGGAGGTACGCCTCGGTAAACCATATCAGGAAATCCTGAACTTCGCTTCGGAGTTGCCGGCGGACCTGATCGTTGCCGGAGTGCGGGGATGCAACTCGCTAGATCTTGAGGTATTTGGTTCCACCACTTATCGGGTGATCCAACTCGGCCCCGACCCAGTGCTGACGGTTCCGTAGAGGCGACAGGAGGTATGGCCGCTGCTCAACCGGCATCGATCGACCTTCCGGTGGGCGCGACTCTTGTACCTGGCGGAGCTGCTTTCCGCGTGTGGGCTCCGCGCGCCAAAGCGGTTTGTGTGTCCGGTGATTGTAACGGCTGGAAGCAGAATGCCCCCTGCCAAGCTCCACTCGATCGGCGGGGGGCATTGGATCGGGTTCATCCCCGGAGTGAAGGATAGCGATCCCTACCTGTTCTATATCGAGGGCCGGGGAAGTAGTGGCTACAAGCGCGGTCCACGTGCCCGGCTTCATCGTTTTCGCGAGAGATCGGGGAATTGGAGAGGCTCGCGGATTCAGAACCGCAGAAGCGCGGCGGCGCAATCCTTTGACGGCATTTCAGCGGGATTCAGTGCGAACGCCCAACCGCCGTGAAGCACCGTTTCGAGAGCGGCCATGTTCAAGGGGTCATCGGGCTGGCCGGCCATGCCTGCGCTTTCCGATAAGAAGAGGCCGGCCACGCGGCCTTCGGCAGCGGCCTTCACGATCGCGCCGGTGTCCCCCAACACGAGGGCCGCACCGCTCTGCTTCCGAAAATCCGCCAGGGCCTTCTGCAACGCTTCGGACGGCCATTGGCTCACAATCTCCCAGGCGCGCTCATCGAGATCCCGCGCCGTCAGGCGCTCCGGCGAGCCGTGAATCGCCTGCTCCAGCAGATTCGGATACGTGTTCAGTTGCCGGTAGATCGCCACGTCATACTCAACGCCCGCCAGGATCAGCGGCTCGGCATCCTGCCGCAAGAGTTTGGTGACACCTCTTTCCACCTCTTTCAAGAAGTGCCTGAAGCGGTCCTGCTCTTTCTGTTTCTCCGAGCCGGTGCCGAATAGCACCCCTTGCATCGATCCGATAGAGGGACCGGCGGACATCCGGTCTTCCAGCAGGTGATCGGGCTCGTGAGTGTGCAAAAACTCCTGCATATTCTGCGGCGCCACTCCTTCGAGCCGCACTTCTTCCGAGTGGTGTGGAGTCGAGCGGAAGAGGCGCACGTGGTGCCGGCCGATCGCCAGCAGGTGAAAGCGCTGTTCCCGAGCCAACGCCGCGAGCAGCGGGCGGACCTCAAATCGTTCGCTCACCACGGCCAAGTCCTTCAGCCGGCCGCGCATCCAGTAATGCCGGAAGGCGCCGGGCGATCGGAATGCGATCAGCGAATGGGCCCACATATGGGTCGTGTCCAGGCCGGTCGCCAGTCGCTCGACCGGCGCGAGCAGCCCGCTGGCCACCTTGGCGTCCGTATGGGCTTCCACCAGTTGTTTTTGTATGGAGCGAAGCGCGCTCTTCAGGCGCTCCGCCAACTCCGGCGAATTCAGGATGGGCATTACCAAAGTGATGCAGGGGCCCACGGCCCCGGCCAATGCCTTCACATCGGCCAACATAACCACATCCGCCAGGGCATCTTCCCGGGCTGTCGGATCCCCCATATAATTGCCTCGAATCTTATGAAGCTGACAGAGGCCGCTCGCTCGTTATGGCGAGCTTCCGCATCCGGTACATGAGTGTCGACCGCGCAACTCCGAGCCGCGCGGCCGCGCCATGCGGTCCGGCGATCACCCAATTGGCCGCCTGAACAGCCTTCAGAATATGTTCGCGCTCGCATTCCTTCAGTGTTGTCGGTCTGGCAGCGCTCCCTCTTCTAAATAGTTCCGGTATCGGCGGATTGAGGACGCGGCCAGTGGTCAGAATCACCGAGCGTTCCACGAAGTTCTGCAATTCCCGGATGTTCCCTGGCCAGTCATGGTCCAGCAGCGCCTCCATGGCCGCCGAGGGAATCTTCTCGATATGCTTATTCATCCGCTGCGCATAGGTGTTCACGAAATGTGCCACCAACAAGGGAATGTCCTCGCGCCTGTCGCGCAGCGGGGGAATGAAGATTGGAAACACGTTGAGCCGGTAGT
Source organism: Terriglobia bacterium (assembly GCA_963714205.1). Lineage (GTDB taxonomy): Bacteria > Acidobacteriota > Terriglobia > Bryobacterales > Bryobacteraceae > CAVQNQ01. Next base: position 19,248 of record CAVQNQ010000005.1, on the reverse strand, counting down.
AGAGATCGCTCCGGAACAGTTTTTCGGAAACCAGGCGGTCCAGGTCTTGATTCGTGGCGGCCACCACTCGCACATTGACCGATTGCGTGATTGTGCCGCCAAGCCTTTCGAACTCCTGCTCCTGCAAGACACGCAGCAGCTTCGCCTGCAGCTCGAGCGGCATATCGCCGATCTCATCCATGAACAGCGTGCCCCGATCCGCCGCCTCGAAGCGGCCGATCTTTCGCGTCACCGCCCCCGTGAAAGCTCCTTTTTCGTGTCCGAAGACCTCGCTTTCGAGCAGTTCCCGCGGGATGGCCGCGCAGTTCATTTTCACGAAAGCGCCGGCCCGTCGTAAGCTCTGAGTGTGAACGGCGCGTGCGATCAGCTCCTTGCCCGTCCCGGTCTCTCCTTCGATGAGAACCGTGGAGTCCGTCGGGGCCACGGTCTGAACTTGATCCAACACCTTGCGCAGAGCCGCGCTGCGTCCCACGATGCTTTCAAAACCGTCTCGTTCTGTGCCGGCGGAGTGATCCGGCGCAACCAGCGGCTCGACCGGCATAGCTGAGCCGTACTCCCCGAATGTGGCCTTTGGCGGCAGTACCGCAAAGCCACGCGATGATCGGGAAAAGGAGTTCGCCTCCCGTCCATCCAAAAAGACGATGTTATTGCAACTCATCTGGATACCTCCTCGCTAGACTCTCGTCCCATCGCTGTGAACAAGCCATTCTACGGTTTGCTCACGTCTCAAAACGGCTGCGGACCTCTTAAAGTATGAGGTTACCGGACTTGAAGATTGCAGTCGTGAGATTGCAGTCAGGTTTTGGTGGAAGAAGAGCTTGTATCGGGTATTGTCGGTGTTCTCCAGGTGAGGTCAAGCAGCCCGAAGATCAAGCTGCATCGTCTGTGGAACCTACTGAATCTATGAGCGATACTCTGACATTCAGACACTGAGCACGGGACATGGCGACTCACGAATGATGGCGTAGGCGTTCGTCGGCAGGCGTCCGAAAATGCTGTCACGACAGCTGCGCCCGATGACGAGCAGATCGGCTCGCACTTCCTTGGCCTCGGCGGCTACCGCGCTGACGATCGGACCGATTTCAATGTGAATGTCGCCATGGACCCCGGCGGTCTCCAACTGACGTGCGAGTTCAGCTTTAGCCTCGTTGATGACATAGCCTCTCCATTCCGGCGACAAGCCGTAATCTTGCAAACGGGGATCGAGCGAGGCAATGACGTGAATCAGGCTGAGCGTCGCTCCAAACTCCCAGGACAGCCGGCTCGCCCAGCCCAAAATGCTGCTGCTTTGCACTCCAAGATCGAGGGCGCAGGCAATGCGGCGGGGTTGTGCCAGTACGCCAGACGCCGTGTCCGGCGTATGGACTGCCGTCCAGACAGGACAGCTTGCATCGTGGAGGACCTTTGCCGTGACCGAACCGATGAGCAGGCGCCGGAACGGACCGTACCCATGAGTGGGCATCATGATCAAGTCGACGTGTTCCGAACTGGCATACTCCACAATTTTCGTTGCCGCATCGCCTTCCTCCAGGACGCGCTTCACCACCAGGTGGCGCCACTCATTCGATCGGAATTCCTTCATTTTCTCCTCAGCCTCTTCCCTTGCGAAGCCATGCAGCATTCGCATCTGGGCTGAAGTCGGGAGCGGCAGATTGAAACCTGGAGCCAGCACGTGGAGCAGAACGATCTCCGAACCGAAGCGTTCGGCGATTGCCGCAGCGGAGTCTGCGGCGTCCGTTGAGCGCGCCGAGAAATCGATCGGCAACAGGATCTTCGCGATGGTGAACATGTTGACATTGTCCTTTCGAGTCCCGGTTTGCAGGACGCTGTTGTGCCGGTTGTCTCGGAGTTGCTAAGTGCAATCGTTTGGCCGATTGACAGGATTCCCAGGCCGCAGAATGCCGTGAGACGCGGATGGTTCTCAGGTTGCTTAGAATCAGGGAAGAGAAGATGCGCCCGCTGCGCGAGATCCTTTTGCCGATCGACATTACGCCACCTTGTATTGATGTGGCGCATTATGCCGCTGGCATTGCCCGCCACTTTAGCTCTAGAATCACGTTGCTCCATGTATTGCCCCCCCTCAATCCGGCATTTGCTGCTTTCGGCAGTGCCGCGATGCTGGACGAAGTGCTGGATCATCAAGACAAAGAGACCTGGAGATGCCTGAATTCGTATCTTGCTGGCGAATTCCGGGGTATCTCCCTTAAGCGCGTTGTCTCAGAAGGGGACCCGGCCGAGATCATTGCGACATATTGCGCTTCAGAGCGAGTCGGACTGGTCATGATGCCAACACAAGGTTGCGCTGCATTTCGGCCGCTCCCTCTGGGATCAGTGACGGCCAAGGTCCTTCAGGATGTCCATTGTCCTGTTTGGACAAGTTCACCTGTAACGGACCAACACGCGGTATTTTCCCCCGTACCGAAGGTAATCGTCTGTGCTATTGATCGGGCTCCCGGCGGCGGCCGGATTATGAAGTGGGCCGCGGACCTGGCTTCGGGCCTCCACGCACGCCTCATTGTCGCTCATGCGATTTCACCCTCGGAATTCCGTCTCGAAACACACTTTCCAGGCACCGAGGTTCGAAGGGCTTTCGACGATGCGCAAGCCAGGATCTCCAACGTGTTGCGCGGCTCGCCAATGCCGGGAGCCGAAATTCGGGTGAAAGGCGGGAGTGTTCCGAATGTCGTCCGTTCCGTCGTGAAGGATGGCCGGGCGGACCTTCTAATCATCGGCCGAGCCTCAAGCGGACGCATGATGAGACGGTCGTGGACGCATTCCTATACTTTGATCCGCGAGTCCGCGTGCCCAGTGATCAGCATCTGAACCGGGCCGCCGAGGGGGCCACATGCTTTCAGATGGAATCCTATCTGCTCTGTCTGGGAAGGGTGTTCGACAAACTCGTGTCGCGCGCCGGCTTGGCGCCCTGGCCCCTTACCCTCAGGGGTGGCACAGGCAGGCCGTTGCGCTTCCACTCGCAGTAAACACTGCTTCGAAACGCCGCAACGGCGTGAGGGCCCGGGTGCCAAAGCACCCGGGCTGCCCTCATTTCTCCAGTGAAGATGCGGTTTCATCAGGCGAGGACGGCATCTTGCTTCTGGACTAACGGCGCACCCGCCGTCGCTTCGATGGGAGACCAATCTTGCCCTATCGCGATGTTCCAGGCCAGTTCATTCAGTGCGATCGCCGTTGCACTCTCGACCAGTTGCGCTTCGGCATTCAGCAGGAGGACGGCATCTTCTGTCGCGATCTTCTCGAAGATTCTCAGCAGCAACGAACAGCGCGGAAAGATATCGATGGCGAGCAGGGCGTCCTCGAACTGAGATCTGTTCACTTCACGTCCAGCGCTCCAAGTGGGTGGCGGAAGTTGGTCGCCGTCTGTCGAGTTCTGGACACGCAGTCTGATCCGGCGGGCGCTCGCCGTCAGAGCCATCCGGACCTTGTCAAGCGCCCTCGCGATGACCAGTTTCCGGCAGCAGCGGACAGGCGCGTTCAGGGCCCCTCCGACCACATCCCCGCTCAGCGACATGTCTCCCGTGAGGAGGAACGCGAGCCAGATTAGTTCCGATTCCCTGTCCGGGGGAATTCTGACTGCAGACGGTTGGCTTGTCGTTTGCGATTCCATCAGAAAGCTCAAAAGGCATTTGCGTAGCCATGCCCCCACGGCATTGGCGGCGAAACTCAAAAACCCTTGTGGAGCCGGGACGGCAAGTGGGCACTAATCGTGCAAGAACATTGATTCAGGCCAACCGCCGCCATTTCGGAAAGGAGCATGGAGTAATGACAAAAGCCATTGAAAAACTACGTCCGCAAAACGCTTTGACAGTTCTGGAACAGGAGATGGAGCACTTTATGGATAAGTTCTTCGGCCGGCGCCCGGTTCGGGTCTCATCTGAAGTGATGATTCCTTCTCCCGACCTTGAGATGCTCGACAAGAAGGACGAGATCGTCGTCAAGGCCGAGGTGCCCGGCCTCGACAAGCCTGACATCCAGGTGTCTGTAGACGGCGATCTGCTGACGATCAAGGGTGAGAAGAAGAAGGAAAAGGAAACCAAAGAGGAAGACTACTACTTCTGCGAACGCGCCTATGGCGCTTTTTCCAGAAGCCTGCGCCTGCCGGTTGAGGTGAAGGCCGACAAGGTCACCGCCAATCTCAACAACGGTGTGCTGGAAGTCCATCTGCCCAAGGCCGAAGAGGCCAAGGGAAAGCAGACGACTATTCCGGTGAAGTAGGAAACCGGCATTCCAGTTGCCGGCAATCCGAACCTGGCAGCTTATCCCGCGGAGCCGGATTTGCGGTCCGGATCCTTCGTTTCCGGCCCCGCGGGAAGCGCGCGTGAGATTTACTATGAATCCCGAAGGCCGTTTTGGAGCGTACCGCCAAACTGGAGGTAACCTGTCCTCAACTGGCTCTTTGCCGCGTGCGGCGATCGTGCTTCCGCTGTTGGCAATGTTTGTCTCCGACCAGGCGATGGCACAGTGCCAACCGGAAAACGTCAACGAAATCATCCAGCGCGCCACGAACACGATCCAATCCGATTGGAACGCTTTTCCCGAATTTGCGTTCGTGGAGCGCGATGCCGAGACCGCCAAGCACGTGACCACGGTCAGGACCCACCGGGTTTTCATGATCGATGGTTCGGACTACTACATGCCCGTTGCGTTCAACGACAAGCCGTACACCGCGGAGCAACTCGCTCAGGCGCACGCGAAGCTCGTTGAAGAGGTCGCGCGGCGCAGCCATGAGACGGAAAAGGAAAGACAACACCGATCCGAGCGCTACTGGAAGGAGCGGGATCAAACCCGGATCCTGTTGGGGGAGTATGTGAAAGCATTTGATTTCAGCGTGGTTGGCGAAGAAATGATAAACGGGCATTCGGCCTGTGCTCTCGCTGCGAAACCAAGGCTCGACTATCGGCCGCCGAACCGTGAGGCCAAGATTCTTACGGGTATGCAAGGCCGCTTATGGGTCGATACCCATGATTTTCATTGGGTGAAAGCGGAAGCGGAGGTCCTCAAGCCCGTATCGATTCTCGGAATTGCTGTAAGGGTCTTGCCCGGGACGCATATGGAACTCGAAATGGCTCCAGTCAGTCCGTCATTGTGGCTGGTGAGCAGCTTCACCGTGACCGTGAAAGCCTCGATTGTCTGGATGTCCGCCGACCGCGCCGACGTTACCAGTTGGAGCGAATATCGGCCGGCGGCCGCGGCGTTGGCGGATGAACTGGAAAGGCAGGTCCCGGCGTTTGAGCAGCCTCGCTGACGGCTTCACGCGAACTTATTCTTCTTCTCGTTCCCGCGGCGCGATCGGTGAACCAACACGGAAAGGTCGCACTGCTCCTCGAAGCGCAATTTCCTGTTTACATTCAATTATGTATCGAGATACACTTTTGTATATGAAACAACGACGACGGCTGACGCGCCGCGAGAGCCGGGAGGCGACCCGCGCCAGGCTGATCGAGGCGGCTGAGAGGATCTTCATCCGGTTTGGATTCGAAGCTTCCTCGGTGGAACGCATTGCCGAAGCGGCGGGATTCTCGCGGGGGGCCTTCTATTCGAACTTCCGGGATAAAGACGAGCTGTTCATCGCGGTGCTCAATCGCAGGCGGCTGGCGATCTCGAACGCGCTTGGCGAGGTCTTTCGGAACGAACCCCTCGCCGGTAAACGGCTACGAGCCGTGCGCGACTGGTATGTGCGCCAGGGACGGCAGAAGCAGTGGATCATCCTGGAGACCGAGTTCACCTTGCGCGCTGTTCGTAATCGCGCAGTGAGAATTCGGCTGGCGGCGCTGCGGCGCCAGGAGCTGGAAACATACTCTGCGCTGGTCGCCCGGCACTTCTCGGAGATCGGGCTGCCGCCGGCCGATCGGCCCGAAGCTATTGCCATCTCTCTGATGGCGATCATTGAGGGCCTGGGTGCTTGGTCGCTGATCGAGACGGATCGAAATGCCAGGGGCCGGTTCGCCAAGGCGCGCGACCTGGTGTTCAACCGCCTGATCGCCACCGACGAGGCCGCCACTGCGAACAATTGAGGAATTGAAAAGTGGAAATGAAACTCGCGGGTGCTGTGTTTCTCGCAACAATCCTGGGAGCATGCTCCTCCCATCCCGCCGGCACGCCGGCTTCTACGGCGGTGCCCGTCAAGGTGGGGCAAGCCCACCGGATCCACGCGCCGGCCACGGTGCCGGTCAGCGGATCCGTGGTGTCACCCGATAATCCTTCGAATGTGGCCTTCCTGGTGTCGGGCAAAGTGATCCAGGTCGGACCGCGGGAAGGCGATTACGTGAGACGGGGCCAGGTGCTGGCCGTAATCGACCCGACGGATTATGCGCTGGGCGTGAGGGCCGCTGTAGCACAGGCGGCAGCGGCCCAGGCCATGCTCCAAAAGGTGGAATCCCCCGTGCGCCCGGAGCTGCTGGAACAGGCTCGCGTGGCATTCGAGCGCGCGCAGGACGAGTACCAACGGATGAAGCAGGTGTATGAGGCGAAGAGCCTGCCGCCCAACGATTTTGAGAAGTTCAAAGCCGCTTACGAAGCCTCGCGGCAGCAGTATGAACAGGCGCGCGCGGGCGGACAGAAGGAAGACCGCGCGCAGGCGCAGGCCGCATACGACCAGGCTGCGGCCGCCGAAGAGATCGCCCGCAAGCACCTGGCGGACGCGACCCTGACGGCGCCCATCGACGGCTTCGTGGCGAACCGATCCATAGAGGTCGGAGACATGGCGAGCGCCGGGCGGCCGGTGTTCCAGATCGTGCAACTGGATCCCGTGGAGGTCAGCGTCGGCGTTCCAGAGACCGATATTCACCTGGTGCGGGCGGGCCAGACGGCGACGGTTCAAATCCCCGCGTTACCGGACGACACGTTCCAGGGGGTGGTGCGCATCGTCAACGTAGCCGCCGACCCCAGCACCCGAACTTACATGGTTCGCATCGCCGTGCCCAACCCCAAACACGCCCTGCGGCTGGGCATGATCGCCGAAGCGCAGATCCGCGGCGACCGCCAACTCGACTTGATGACGGTGCCTGGCAACGCGATCGTTCAGGACCCGCAAGGAGCCAGCGTGGTATTCGTTTACTTCCCGGATCAGGGGCGCGTTTACTCCCGGCGCGTGGAAGTGGGCACGGTGTACGGCACGGAGGTAGAGATCAAGAACGGGCTTTCGGGAGCGGAGTCGCTGGTGGTGGCTGGACAAAACAAGCTGCGGGATGGATCCACCGTGGCCGTGGTGGAGCAAGCGGCGCCAGGAGCGCCGGCGCGCGGGCCGGAGGCGAAATAAGCCATGAACCCGGTCAAAGCGTCTTTGCGATACCCCGTGGTGACCGTTATTTTGACGACGCTGGCGGTCGGCGTCGGAATCCATGCTCTATTGACGATGCCGCGGACCGAGGATCCGAGCATCACCATTCGCGAGGGATTGGTACTGGCGGCTTACCCCGGCGCCACTTCCGAACAGGTCGAGAAACAGGTCACCCAGAAGCTGGAAGAACACATCTTCAAGTTCCCGGAAGTACACAAGCAGAAAACCTATTCCACCAGCCGGCCCGGACTGGTTTTCATCAACGTCCGGCTGGAGGACAGCGTCCGGGACGCCCCTGCGTTCTGGGCCAAGCTGCGCCATGAAATGAACGAGACCGGCGCGATGGAACTGCCGAAAGGCGTCATCGGGCCGCTGGTGAACTCCGATTTCGGCGACACAGTGGCGATGCTGGTTGCCATTCACGGCCGGCGCTACGGTTACCGCGAACTTCATGACTACGCGGACCGCATCAAGGATGAACTGCGCACGGTGCGCGACGTGGGCAAGCTGGCCACCTATGGCGAGCAGACCGAGGAGATCCGGATTACCAGCAGTCTGGACCGGCTGTCGCAGTATTTCGCCGATCCCCTGCGCGTCATTCAGGCGCTGCAGCAACGCAATATCATCCAGAGCTCCGGAAGCCTGGACGCCGAAACAGCCAAGGTGCCCTTGCGCACCACCGGGCTATTCACTACCGAAGACCAGATCCGCAGCGTGCTGGTAGATGTTTCGCGGACCGGGCAGCCGGTTTATATCCGCGACTTCGCCGATGTGGAGAGGCGCTATCAGGATCCTGCGTTCGTCGTCCGTTACGACGGCGAGCCGAGCGTCCTGCTATCGATCGAGATGCAGAAAGGCAAGAACATCGTCGAGCTTGGGGACCAGCTTAGCGAGGTCTTCGACCGGCTCAAAACGATTCTTCCTCCGGACGTCCATCTCGACCTGGTGGCCAACCAGCCGGCCGTGGTGAAAGAGCGAATCGCCAGCCTGGGGCACGAGTTTCTGCTGGCCATCGGTGCGGTGATTCTGGTGACCATGATTCTCCTGCCGCTGCGCGTCGCCGTGATCGCGGCGGTGGCGATCCCGGTGACGATCTGTATGTCGCTCGGCGTGCTGAACACTATTGGCGTTCAGTTGCACCAGGTATCCATCGCGGCCGTGATCGTAGTGTTGGGGATTGTGGTGGACGATGCCATCGTCATCGCGGACAACTACGTAGACTGTCTGGACCGGGGGATTCCCAGGAGCGAGGCCGCCTGGCAGTCCGTACGCGAGGTAGTGGTCCCGGTGCTCACGGCGACGCTGACGATCATCGCCTCGTTTCTGCCGCTGCTGATTCTGACGGGGTCGGTGGGAGAGTTCATTCAAGCGCTGCCCGTGACGGTAACGGTGGCGCTCTCGGTGTCGTTTCTGGTCGCCATTCTGCTGACGCCGCTGCTGTGCCGGTTCTTCATCCGGCAGGGGCTTCATGCGCACGGCTCCGGCCCGGCGGAATCCAGGCGAAGGCCGGGCGTATTGGACCGGCTCCAGGCGGGCTACAACCGGACGATCGCATTCTTCATGCGCCGCAAGACATTGGCGGTGGCGCTGGGGTTGGCCGCTGTGATCGCGGGAATCTGGCTCTTTCTGTTCATCCCTCAGCAGTTCTTTCCCTTGGCCGAGCGTAACCAATTTGTGATCGACCTGTGGATGCCGCAGGGGACCCGCATCGAGGCCACCAACGAAGTGATGGGCCGCGTTGAGCGCAATCTGCGCGGGCATGACGAGGTCGCGCACTTTGCTAGCTTCGTGGGCCAGAGCGCTCCGCGCTTCTATTACAACGTGAATCCGCAGCTTCCGGACGCCGCTTACGGGCAGTTCATTGTCAACACCAAATCGGAAAAGGTCACGCCGGCATTGGTGGCCGAGCTGCGCGACAGCATGGCCCGCACGGCGCCCGAAGCGCTCGTGATCGTGAAGGAATTGCAGCAGGGGATGATCATGGAGGCGCCCGTCGAGGTGCGCATTTCCGGCTACGACATCGCGGCCCTGCAACAACTCGGGACACAGGTCGAGGGCGTTATGCGGGGCGTGGGGTCCGCCGAGATGGTGCACAACGACTACTTCAACGATTCCTACCTGGTGGACGTCGACGTGAATGCCGAGATCTCCAACCGGCTGGGGATTAGCAACGCGCTGGTCTCGCAGTTGCTCGCGGGTGCGTTCAGCGGGGCCCCGGTGAGCACGTTCTGGGAAGGAGACCGGGCCGTGAATATCGTTTTGCGGCTCGATCCGCGAGACCGCGCCTCTTTCGAGGACGTGCGTGATGCCTATGTAACGTCGCCCATCACCCATGCAAGCGTTCCGTTGCGCTCGCTCGCCGGCCTTCAGCCGCAATGGCAGCCTAGCCGGATCGTGCGCCGGAATGGCGTGAGGACGTTGACGGTGCGCGCGTTCCCGCGGCAGGGACACTACGCCTCTGAAATTCTCAAAGCCATCGATCCCAAGATCCAGTCGCTGCCGCTTCCGGCCGGCTATCACTCGGAATATGGCGGCGAGAAGACCAATACCAGCGAGACCATGCCGGCGATGCAAGCGGCGCTGGCCGTCAGCCTGGTGGCGATCTTCCTGGTGTTGCTGGTTCAGTTCCGCACCTTGTCCGACCCGCTGATCGTGATGTCTTCGATTCCCCTGACGCTGTTTGGCGCGATGCTAGGGCTCGCACTGACGCATTATCCTTTCGGGTTCACGGCCTTCACGGGCTTGATCAGTCTATGTGGGATCGTGGTGCGGAACGCCATTATTCTGGTGGACTACATTAAGGAAAAGCAGCGCGAAGGCCGATCCCTGGAGCAAGCCGCCACGGAGGCCGGAGAGCGCCGGTTGCGGCCCATCTTCCTGACCACGATGGCGGCGGCCGTGGGTGTCTCGCCGATGATCCTTTCCGGGTCGAGCTTGTGGGGTCCGCTGGCGAGTGTGATTGCGGTGGGGCTGGTTTCTTCCATGTTCTTCACGCTGATCGTCGTGCCGGTATTGTACGTGCTCGTGAAATCGCATGTATCGAAGCCGCCGGCCGCAGCGGTGGCGGGAATCCTGCTTGTGCTAGCCGTTTGTGCGGCCCCGATGCACGCCGCCTCGCGCAAAATCACTCTGCCCGAGGCGATCGACCTGGCGCTGAAGCAGAATACGTCCCTCAAGATCGCACGGGCCCATGTGCGCGAGAACCAACAGAAGACCGTAACCGCTCGCGCCGACTACTTCCCGCAGCTCTCGAACGAAACCAGCCTGATGGGGCTATCGGATCGCGAGTTGGTGACGGTTCCCGCAGGGGCGCTGGGGACCGTGCCGGGTCTGGGGCCGTTCCCTATCGAGAACATCACGTTCAATCAGGGATCGAACACCATTCTGCTGGCCAACACGACAGTGAGCCAGCCGCTGACGCAACTTTTCAAGATAAAAGAGGGTGTCCGGGTTGCCGCCGCCAATCAGCGCATTACTGAAGCCGAACTCAAGAAGGCGGAGGACGACGTGGTGCTCGGCGTGCACCAGCTCTATTTCGGCCTGCTGGCTGCCTCCAAACAGGTCGGCGCATTGCAAGCGGAGATCGTGGCGGGTCAGGAAACGCTGCGGGAAGCCGAGGAAGCTGTGCGTGCCGGGAATGCGCTGGAAGTCACGGTAATCGGCGCGCGGGCTTCATTATTGAAGAGCAGGCAATCGCTTCTGGCTGCCGAGAACCAGGTCTCGGACTTGAATGCGGAGATGGACGATCTGCTCGGGCTGCCCTTGGATACCGAGCTGGATCTCGCGGAAATCGGTGCGCCGCCAGGCGACCGCCTTACCTACGAGCAATACCTGGCTTCAGCGCTCAATCGCAACCCGGAATTGCAGGCCGCGAAGGAAACGGTATCCAAGGCGCGGAGCGCGTTGCTGGCTGCCCAGTATGAGTACATCCCCAATATTGGCGCCTTCGGCCGAGAGACTTATCAGAGCGGTGTCCCTTTCCTTGTGCACAACTTCGGCACGTTCGGTCTGCAGATGACCTGGAACGTGTTCGACTGGGGAAAGCGAAAAGGCGTGGTGGGCGAGCGCGCGGCCCAGTTGACTGAAGCGGAAGAGAATCTCCGCCGCATCACAGAGCGTATCGCGGTCGAGGTCGAGAAGGCGTACCGTAAGTTAGAGCGCACCTCGATGATGGTGGAAGTGGCGCAGGATGCTCTGGCCCTCCGGAAGGAAGGAGATCGCATCAGCGGAGACCAGCTGAAGGCCGGCCTGACTTCCGATGCAAAGAAAGCAGAAGCTGTTGCCGCAACCCGCGGCGCGGAAGTGGACGAACTCCAAGCCAGGCTTTCCTATGAGTTGGCCCTAGCGGAGATCGCCAGGATCACCGGATTGGCGCGGCGGTAGCAGTGAATAGCAGCGATTACATTGGGATCGACAAGGCCATCCGCTGTCAAGGAGCCTGGAGCGACAGCCAGCCGGTTTCGTGTGCCGCGGGGGACCTTTACAACCTGGCCTTCGTCTCCGGAAATGCAGGCTGCCTTCTTGGCGGCGCACGGTACGATTGCCCGGACCACGGCGTCACCTTTGACGGCGAAGCCACCGATGACGATGTGATCGACTGCTGCATCCAGGAGAATATCCAGTTTCGATACCCGCTGCTGCGGGAACCCACCCGCCCGGGCGGACTTCGACGTCACGATCGCGCGATCATTCTGCTGCACGGTCTGAACGAGCGCAGCTTCGCGAAATACCTGCCTTGGGCGCACCAGCTCCGGCAACGCACGGGGACTCCCGTGGTGCTGTTCCCCCTGGCTTTTCACATGAACCGGGTGCTCCCCGCATGGGCGACAGAACAGAAACGAATTTATCTGCGGAGGAGCGCGCTGGTAGACAACGATGGCACGCATCGCTTCAACGCCACGCTCAGCGAGCGTCTGGACAACCACCCCGAGCGCTTCTTTTGGGGCGCCGTGCAGTCCTATCTGGATCTCAGGGATCTTGCGCGGCAGATCCGTTCGGGCCGTCATCTCCATTTGTCGCGCGATGCGCGTGTCGATTTTCTTGGGTATTCCGCCGGCGGCTATATTAGCCTGATCCTTCTGCTGGAGGACGCGGAAGGACTCTTCACCGCAAGCCGTGCCGTGATTTTCGGTTCGAGCGTGCCCACCCGGGATTTGAACCTTCTTTCTCCGCTGATCCTGGATTCGGCCGCCGAAGCCGCGATCACCAGAATGTATGTCCGGCGCATCGACAGCTTGCCCGGGGCACGGATGCAACACTGGTTTCAAAATCACGGCGAAGGGAAATGGGTCCGCGCGTTGTCTGGGCTGATGGCAGACAGGTCCCTTCTGGAGCAACGGCTCAGGCAGATTGGCGCCCGCATCCTCGGCATCGCGAATACCAACGACGATGTGGCTCCCGTCGGCGCCATGCTGAATTCGCTGCAGGGCTTGCGGCGCGATACCGGGATCCGGGTTGCAGAGTTTGATCTTGGGCTTCATGAGAGCCCCTTTGTCTCCGGAGACTACGCGAACATCAGCCGCCGGCTCGTCACCGAGGTCCTGGACGAGGCTCGATACGGAGAGGCGTTCGACGAGTTCGTCCGGATTTCGGCCGAACACTTCGCAGCGTGAGGCTACCGTCCGTTTGGCAACAGGGCCACCGTGACTCTTGCCGGCGAGACGCGCTCCACCACGATTCCTGGCGGCAGGTTCAAATTCCCGGAATCGACCGGCAGACTCGCGCTTCCGGCGCGCGCGCCACGCAGATTGAAGCTGGCCACCAGCCGCGTCAGACCGGCTGTATCCATCAACCAGGCATTGCCGCGCACCTGCACTTCCAGGCGGTCAGCGGATAGTGTCGAAATGTGCATCCCCGAAGGCACATTCACAAACTGCACCGGCACGCTGACCGTGCGGACCGTCGTCCCCGTGGACAGCAACGATGTGCTCCAGATGCCCGCCGCCAGGCCCACCGCAGCGAGCTTTACGCGGGCGTTCGAAAACAAACGTTGTCGCAGCCTGCTTCCCAAGCCGTCCGCGGGATGCGCGCAAAGCTTCTCCAGCGCCTGCGCCAGCTCTTGCTCGTTGCCGATGCGGACGATGCGGCGGCCCTCCATCAGAGTCACCTCGCCGCGCTCCTCGGAGACCGCCACCACCAGCGCGTCGCAGCGCTCGGAAAGACCCATCGCCGCGCGGTGCCGCGTGCCATAGTAGCCGGGTACCCGCTCGCGTTCGGTCAACGGCAAAACCGTCGCGGCCCGCACGATGCGGTCCCCGCGCACAATCACCGCGCCGTCGTGCACCGGCGAAGTCTTCTGGAAAACCGCCTCCAGGATTTCGGGAGAAACCGCGGCGTCCAGCGTGATGCCGCCGCTGACCAGTTCCGTTACGTCGTTGCGCCGCACTACTACAATCAGCGCGCCAATCGATGCGCCTGCCAGACGGAAAGCCGCTTGGGCGATCGACTGGTAGGTCTCGGCCAGCGGGGAGGAAGTTCGCGCTCGAAAGTTCAGCACGCTGTCGAGCCGCAGGAAAAAACGCCGTAGCTCCGACTGGAAAACCAGCAGTAGCACCAGTATCGCCAGGATGGCCGCGCCATCCAGCACCCAGCTCGTGAGCACAAGGTCAAAGCGCCGTGATACCAAGGCGAGGGCGTGCAGGCCAAGCACCGCCAAGGCCACGCGCAACGCTCGCGCTTGCTGCGCCCATTTCAGGAGGATGTACAGTGCCGCCGTTAAGACGAAGAAATCCACGATGCTTTGCCAGCGCACCAAGGTCAAAGGAATCATCCGCCTTCCAATATCCCCCGATTCATCGCCAACCACAATGGAGATCGCCATTGAGCCTCTGTTCCGGCAAGCAGCGGAGCAGGTGGCCTACGGCGCGGCCCACAAAGGAGCTCATCCCCAATGCGAAAACCGTCAAAGTCATTGGCAAAGGTGATCTCACGCACCACCAGCACCACAACATTTGAGATAAGCCCAAATTCGGGCCGCCCTCATCAAATCAGAATCCATCTGGCATCCATCGGCCATCCCCTGGTGCAAATCAATCTTGAATTTAGAGATGGCTATTCAATTGCACTCGTGGGGCGTCAGAGGGAGAACGGTTAGGACATGCCTGAAGCGACTTGGGAACCTCACGAGAAGCACGGACGGCTCACGACGGAGAGTGACCTGCCAGCCAGCGTTTATGCATTTCCCAAACAGCGCAAAGAACCGCTGACCGACGCAGAGCACGTGCGTAACGCCGTCGCCCGGTTCGATCAAGTCATCGACGTCTCCGATGAAGATCGCGATTTGGCGTTCGCGAACATCCAGAAAGCTGCACGGCACTATGGTGTCAACCTCTCGGAAGGGTCGTGGCACGATCTGGGTATCCACCGAAAGAGAAGAAAAGCGCCACCAGACGCGCTGTGACGTGAACCGCGGAGGCATGAAATGAAGGCAATCGTCGTCCACGAGTATGGCGGTCCGGAGGTTCTGAAGTTCGAGGACTATCCGGATCCGGTGCCAGGTGCGGGCGAGGTGCTCGTGCGAGTCGCCGCCGCGAGCGTGAACCCGCTCGACTACAAGCGGCGTGCCGGGTTAACGGACGAATATTATCCGATCCATTTCCCGGGCCTCATAGGGGTCGATATGGCGGGAACCGTCGTGAAGATCGGGCCCGCGGTGGAAGGGTTTTCCGTCGGCGATCAGGTCTTCTCTATGGCGGACAATACTTACGCTGAACTTTGTGTCGTCAGTGCGGCGATCCTGGCGAAGGCCCCCAAGGGGCTCGATTTGATCCAGGCGGCGGCACTGCCGCTGGTGACGATAACGGGCAACCAGCTCCTTTCGGCTACGGGAATCAAGGCCGGCCAGACGGTTTTGGTCGCAGGCGCTGTGGGAAATGTCGGGCGTTCGGCGGTATTCACCGCCAAGGAACGGGGGGCGACTGTGATCGCGGGGGTCTTGAAGAGGCAGGTAGATGAGGCGAGGACTGCCGGCGCGGACCAGGCGGTCGCAACCGACGATGACACAGCGATTGCGAATCTTCCGCCGCTCGACGCGGTGGCGGATACGGTCGACGGAAGAACCGCCGAGAAGCTGATCGCCAAGGTCAAGCCCGGAGGAGTGTTTGCCACGGTTCTCAGGGCGCCGCAGAACGCCGCGAAGTTCCCAGCTGTGAAGGTGGTGCCGGTATTCTCGAGATTCGACAGGAAAACGCTCGAGTTCATGGCCGAAGCCGTGCGAGATGGCCAGCTGGTGATCCCGATTAGCGAGACCCTGCCACTCAGGCAAGCGGCCGAGGCTCAAGCAGCGGCAGAAAAAGGTGTCGCCGGGAAGATCCTGCTAGTCGCTTGACCTTACTTTGCGAAACGAGGACACGAAAGGAAAATCGGAAATGAGCAAAGAATCCCAGTCATCAACGAGCAGCGTACAAATCGAACAGAAGAGCTACGAGATGCCCCCGCGAGAGGGGATCAGCATCGCGTATTTTCTCACCGTCGCCGACATCGAGCGATCGGCTCGCTACTACGAAAAGGTCTTCGGTGCTCGCATCCTGAGCCTGGGGGATGGCAACGCGCCTGGGTACCTTCAGCTTGCGAATATCTGGATGATTCTGAACGTTGGAGGCGGCCCGACCGCGGATAAGCCGACCGTAACGCTGAGCGTCCCCGACCCGAATCACATCAACAGCTTTATGAATTTCCGCGTTGCGGATATTCAAGCGTGCTATGAATTATGGACAAGTCGCGGAGCGGAGTTCATCACAGAGCCGATACCCAAGTACGGCGAGATTCGCTGCTACATCCGCGATCCTGACGGTTACATTATCGAGGTGGGACAGAGCACCGACCTGAAATACGGTTAACGCTCGGCCCCGCACAAGGCTCTGAATTGGCACGCGTCCTACTTTCAGGCATAGGAAGGAGCATGAGATGAACCTAAGGAGACCACGCGGGTGAGTGCCGCCATCACGTCGAGCCTCGCTCGGTGTCAACGTGTTTACCGCCCCGGGAAAGGTAATGGTAGGCGAGCGGCCAAAACCTTTCGGCGAACCGCTCGGCTTTGACCCGATGACGTCGACTTTAATCTTCGGCGAGTACGATGCGGTGCTGGTGGACGCAATGACGACTGTGGCTGAAGCAGAGGCGCTCGGGGATTGGATTGCGCTGCACAACCGCAACCTGGAGACCATCTACATAACGCACGCCCATTTCGACCACTTCTACGGTTTGAGCATTCTGCTCGACCGTTTCCCGAGCGCTCGGGCGATCGCAACACCCAAGACGGTGAACGCCATGCAGATGTCTTTCACTCCCCCAGTAGAGCGATTAGCCCGCCGGTTGTTTCCTGGGCAAATGGCCGCTAGATTCGTTGCGCCTGAGCCCTATGAGCACAACACGTTCACTCTCGAGGGCCAGGAACTGCGCATCATCGAGCAGGGCCACACCGATAGTGCTGATACGACGTCTCTGTACGTTCCATCGATCGGCCTGGTCGTCGCTGGCGACGTAGTGTATAACCAGTGCCACATGTACGTCGGCGACACCACCCCAGAGAGCCGAAAGAACTGGGTCGCGGCGTTGGACCGGTTGGCGGCGCTCGAGCCGTCGATTGTTGTTGCCGGTCACAAGAAGCCCGGCGCGCCCGACTCGCCGTCGGCGATCGAGGATACGAAGCGCTATCTTCTCGACTTTGATCGGCTGCAGAAAACCGCGACGTCCGACGAAGAGCTGTTCAACAAGATGACGGAGCTTTACCCCCATTGGGTAGCGAATCAGTCGTGGTTGATGTTCGGATTCCGGGGCGCCTGAGGGGAAGGCTCGCTCGCGTATTTAAAGATGGCCGCGACCGACCCTGAGGCGGCGATCGCACTCCGCTCGAATGGCAATTCCGGTAGCCATTATCCTCGCGCTGCTGTAGGTGGCCGAAAGTCAGCGTGGCAATCTCGTGGCGGGAGCCCACAGGCCAGCAGTAGCGCGAGCGGTGCCCGATCGCGTTTGCCCTTGAGCTGCTCGCGATCTGGTGCCTGCCAGAGCGCTTGCCCCTGTTCGGCGGTCAGCCAAGCCGCAAACTACTGAAAAATTACGGAGTTATGGTCGGGGCGGGGCGATTTGAACGCCCGACCCCCTGCGCCCAAGGCGGTTTTCGCCCGGCCGCCAAAGCGCCCTATTTTCAATGCCTTACGTTTCGAGTAGATACGGGCGACCCGTTGAAGCCTGTGGAACTCGATTGAGCCGGGAAGCACCGGGCAGCTACAAAATCATCTACAGTCGCCCAACTGCCCGGTTGATTCAAGTCAATCGCTGGGCGTGATGATTGAAGCACTTAAGGGACCCGGAAAATCTTCCCTTCATGCACTGCATATTACCCCCGTATCTTGGGAGAAAAACATGCAGCACTTGCACTAAATAATTTTTGTTGGTATTCTCACGGTCGGAGGTGGTAAAGTGCCAGATTTGGATCCGGAAACCCGGGCAATCGGAGAGATTGCAGCACTAGTGAATGCATTGGAAGAAGATCAGCGCGGCCGCGTGATTCGCTACATTGTGGATCGTTTCAAGATTGATGGGGCCCCTTTAGCGCCGACGCGACCAGATACCGGGGAAACAGCGACTGAGCAAGAGAATCAGCGGAGCTTTGAGGACTTAGCCACTCTGTTCGACGCATGCAATCCCAATACGGACTCGTTGCGAGCTCTGGTGGGTGCCTACTGGGTTCAGGTTTGCCAGGGCAATCAGGGGTTTGATGGCCAGTCCGTAAACAAAGAACTGAAGAATCTAGGCCACGGACTCGGCAACATCACTATGGCCTTGAATCCCCTGATAGCCCAGAAGCCTGCGTACGTTCTGCAGCTGAGAAAGAGCGGCAACACGAAGCAGGCACGCAAACTCTATAAGGTCACTGAAGCTGGTATTAAGAAGGTCAAGGCTATGATCTCGGGTGAGGAAGCCGAGTAGGGGACACGGGCGCAAGCAGATGACCGATGCACTTGAGAGCTTCCTGGGGTCGATCTCCGAAGTAGACCCCCTGTTGGCAAAGCACCAGGACGCTGTAGCAGTGTTTGGGTACTTCCTGTCCGCCGTCGCTGGGGAGCCCATCACACCCACTGCAATCGCGAGGTGTTACGACGCCGCTCACATGAAGGCACCGAGGAACATCTCGGACATTATGGGCAAGTCTAAGGCGTTCGTCAGGACCAAGGACGGGTGGGTTCTGCAACGTGACGCGGTCGCCCGCCTAAAGTTGGCCACGCCCGGCACCGCGAAGAATGACAGCGGTGTCAATCCCGAGCGTGCGAAGACTGTCATGGTCGTGTATGGGCGAGATGACACCATTAGGGCCGACATGTTTAGCCTTCTTCGGGCGTTGGACCTGAAGCCCATGGAGTGGAACGATGCCGTTCTCAAGACTGGCAAGGCATCGCCCTACGTCGGCGAAATTCTCACGGCTGCATTCACCGTGGCGCAGGCCTTCCTTGTCCTGATGACTCCCGATGAGGAGGTAAAGTTGCGGGTCGAATTGCGCAAATCCCCGGACCAGGACGAGGCAGGTTTCCAGGCCCGCCCCAACGTCCTCTTGGAGGCCGGTATGGCGCTGGCCACCGATGAGGCGCGCACCATTCTCGTTGAAGTGAGTGCGCTCCGTGGAATGTCGGACCTCGCTGGGCGACACGTGATTAAGTTGAACAATTCACCGGCCCGGAGGAACGATCTGGTGCAGAGATTGAAGATTGCGGGCTGCCTTCCAAACACCAGTGGAACCGACTGGATAACCCTCGGGAATTTCGATCGTTGAGCACTCTCGATCGAGATACCGATCCACTGTGACGCAGTGCCGCACAAAGTTGGTCAGACTTCGAGTGAAGGTGTTATGTTCGTAGGAAAGTTTGGGATTGGGGTCTGCCCCCGTTTTTGGCGTAGAGCCAGAGCCACCCATTGATTCAATTGGTCGGGGCGGGGCGATTTGAACGCCCGACCCCCTG
>CAVQNQ010000004.1:0-995499 GCA_963714205.1 Terriglobia bacterium | reverse complement strand
CGACCTTTTGCTCCGGAGGCAAACGCTCTATCCAGCTGAGCTACGGGCGCGCGCGAGTGGTCCGGGTCTGTGCCCGTCCCTCGAATCAGTGTACCAAAGCCGCGGAACCGCCGTCCCGCGATGGCCAAGTGGAAGTTGCGAAGCCGTCGGCGCCAAGCCGGATCGGGTAGAATATTTCAGAGGCCGTTTCGGCGGCTATTCCGCACCAGAGAGGGGATCAACGATGAGATTGCTGCTTTTCGGCGGGGCTGCCTTCCCGCTGCTAGCTTCGGCGTGCGCCCTTTTGCTTTCGATGAGTTTGCCGGGCCGGGCCGAAGAAATGCCATCCGTGGGCGCCACGGCTCCGGATTTCCAGGTTAACTCGCAGGAGGGCAAGCCGGTCAGCCTGCAAGATTTTCGCGGGAAATGGGTGGTGCTGTACTTCTATCCCAAGGATATGACAACCGGATGCACGATCGAGGCGCATAACTTCCAGCGCGATTTGGCGAAATTTGATCAGAAGCAGGCCGTTATCCTGGGTGTCAGCGTGGACAGCGTGGATTCCCACCAGCAGTTCTGCGCAAAAGAAAGCCTTACGTTCAAGCTGCTTTCGGACCCCGGCCACACGCTGGTTTCCTCCTACGGCTCGCTTTCGCCATCCGGCATGGCGGCCCGGAACACGTTCTTGATCGATCCTCAGGGCAGGATTCGCAAGGTGTTTACGAAGGTGAATCCCAACACGCACAGCGAAGAAGTACTGGCCGCGCTGGCCGAACTGCAAAGCGGGGCCAACGAATAAAACTCCGGCCTCCATTAGAACTTCTACGGGCGACCGAAGATATCAAAGAATCCCGTGAGATCTATTTGGCGGGCTTGCGTACGGAAATTCCCAGTTCGCGCAGTTGCCGGTCCGGCACGGAGGAAGGCGCTTCGCACATCAGGTCGGTGCCCCGCGCGGTCTTGGGGAAGGGGATCACGTCGCGGATGGAGTTCTCGCCGGCCAGGATCATCACCAGGCGGTCGAGTCCCAGGGCGATTCCGCCGTGCGGCGGGGCGCCGTATTCGAGCGCGTCCAGCAGCCATCCGAAGCGTTGGCGGGCTTCCTGTTCGCCCAAGCCCAGGGCCGCGAAGACGCGCGTCTGCACATCGCGCCGGTGGATACGGATGGAGCCCGATCCGAGTTCCACGCCGTTGAGCACCAGGTCGTAGGATTTGGCGCGGCAGTGAGCCGGGTCGGCGGTCAGCTTGTCGAGGTCGCGGTCGTCCACCGAGGTGAACGGATGATGTGCGGCATTCCAGCGGCCCTCTTCTTCGTCCCATTCGAACATCGGAAAATCCACCACCCAGAGAAACTGGAAATTGCGCGGATCGAGCAGCTTATGCCGGTCGGCGAATTTCTGGGCGGCGAACAGACGCAACTGTCCGCAGGCCTGGTAAACGGTCTGTTCGGGGCGATGGCCTTTGGGTTCGCTGGCCCAGGTTGCCAGCAGCAATAAATCGTCCGCGGCGGCGCCGCAGCGCTCCCGGATCCGCGCCATGGGCCCTGGAAAGTCGCGCTCGAGGCGCTTCAGGTCGTCGTAGACCCGCAACCCGCGCTCCTGGCCGAAGGCCTTCAGTTCGTCGCGCTCCTTGCGGGTGGGCGCGCCTGTGGCGGGGATGTGTATGGCCACCAGTGGCATCGGCC
The DNA here is from genome assembly GCA_963714205.1 of Terriglobia bacterium. Classification (GTDB taxonomy): domain Bacteria; phylum Acidobacteriota; class Terriglobia; order Bryobacterales; family Bryobacteraceae; genus CAVQNQ01. The sequence continues at coordinate 993,836 of CAVQNQ010000004.1, read as the reverse complement.
GCGTGGCTAAGTCCGGCAGGAGGTCTTCCACCGGGTGCATGGGCGGGATGCGCTGGTCGGGCTTGTCGCTGCCGTAGCTGCGCATGGCCTCGGCGTAAGTCAGGCGCGGAAAGGGTCCCTTGACCTCGAAGCCGGCTACCGCGCACACACGCTCGATGAGCGGTTCGACCACTTCGAAGATGCGCTCCTGCTGCGGGAACGACATCTCAATGTCGATCTGTGTGAACTCCGCCTGGCGGTCGGCACGGAAATCCTCGTCGCGGAAGCAGCGTACAATCTGGAAATACTTGTCGTAGCCGCTCACCATGAGGAGCTGCTTGAAGATCTGCGGCGATTGCGGCAGGGCATAGAAGGTGCCCGGCTGCACGCGGCAGGGCACCAAGTAATCGCGCGCGCCTTCGGGCGTCGAGCGCGTCATGAAGGGCGTTTCGATCTCCAGGAAGCCCTGGGAGTTGAGCATCTCGCGCACCGCGAAGGCGATCTTCGAGCGCAGCACGATATTGCGTTGCATGCGCGGGCGGCGCAGGTCGATGTAGCGGTGCTTCAGGCGCACGTCCTCGGAGACGTCCACCTGCTCTTCCATCGGGAAAGGCGGTGTGCGCGAATCGTTCAGGATCCAGATGCGCGAGGCCACCACTTCGATCTCGCCGGTGGCCAGGTTGGGGTTGACCGCCGCGGGGCCGCGCGGCGCCACGCGGCCCTCGATGGCGATGACGTATTCGGGGCGCACCTGCTCGGCGCGGTTATGCACCGCCGGGTCCACGTCCTCGTGGAAGACCACCTGGGTGATGCCGTCGCGGTCCCGCAAGTCCACGAAGATCACCCCGCCGTGATCGCGGCGGCGGTGAACCCAGCCCATCAGCACGGCGGTGCGGCCTTCATCGGCGGCGCGTAACTGGCCGCAGGTATGCGTACGGCGAAGCTCGCCGAGAAAATCCAGCGGAACGGAGGTTTCCATAATCGGTCTATCTGTTTTGCGCCACAGCGAGCGTGACGGCGATTTCTTCCACCGTCAGGTCCTGCTGCTCGCCCGTAGTCATGTTCTTGAGCGCGTACCGGCCGGCGGCCAGTTCATTGTCTCCCACGATCAGCGTGAAGCGCGCTCCCAGCTTGTTAGCCAGTTCCATGGCGCGTTTCAGGCGGCCCTCGGCCACTTCCACCGCCACGCCGGCGCGCCGCAAATCCCGAGCCATCACGGCCGCCAGCCGCAGCGCCGGTTCGCCCAGGGGCGCGATCAACAGATCGAGCGCCGCGGGCGTCTCGCCGCCTTCCACGCTCATCACCAGGCGGTCTTCGCCGATCGAAAACCCTATGCCCGGCGAACGCACGCGCGACCCCAGCGATTCGGCCAACCCGTCGTAGCGGCCGCCGCCCAGCACCGAGTTCTGCGCGCCCAGCGCGCCGTGCACCACCTCGAAGGTTGTGCGCATGTAGTAATCCAGGCCGCGCACCAGGCGCGGCGTCAGGCGCCAGGCGATGCCGCGGTCGTCCAGGTAGCGCTTGACCGCGTCGAAATGCAGACGGCACGGCTCGCAGAGGTGGTCCACAAGTGAGGGCAGGGAATCGATGATGGGCTGATCGGCTTCCACTTTGCAATCCAGCACGCGCAGCGGGTTGGTTTCAGCGCGGCGCTGGCAGTCGCCGCACATACGCGGCGCCATGGTCTTCAACTCCTCGCGCAGTCTTTCGATGTATTGCGGGCGGCAGTTGGCATCACCAACCGAGTTGATCAGAAGTTGAAAATCTTCCAGGCCCGCACTCGTGAGCAGTTCCACTACCATCTCGATCACTTCGGCGTCCACCGCCGGAGCTTCCGAACCGATGGCCTCCGCGCCGATCTGATAGAACTGCCGGTAGCGGCCCTTCTGCGGGCGTTCGCGCCGGAACATGGGGCCGATGTAGTAGAACTTCTGCACGCCCGGACGCTGGTCCAGGCGGTGCTCCAGGTACGCGCGGATGACTCCGGCGGTATTCTCCGGCCGCAGCGTCAGAGAGGTGCCGTCGCGATCCTCGAAGGTGTACATCTCCTTGGTGACGATATCAGTATCCACGCCCACGCCGCGTGCGAATAGCTGCGTCTCCTCGAGGACCGGCGTGCGGATCTCGCGATAATTGTAGGCCCTGAAGACAGCGCGCGCGGCGGCCTCCACGCGGTTCCACGCGTCCGTCGATGGAGGCAGCAAATCCCTCGTTCCTTTTACGGCTTTTATCAAAGTGGTGATCGGAAAATCCATGCTAACATGCGGCTCGGGTGAGCGCGCCAGTCGCCGGGTGAGAAATCGTTTCCGGCCATGGACACCCGCAACCGCCGCGGATACAATGATATCTCCCCATGAAGAGCAACTCTGAGGTACAAATCGATCGCCAGCTCGATCGCCATGACCTGATCGTCATTGCCGGCGCGGGTGGGTTCATCGGCGGCTCGCTGGCCCGCTATTTTCATTGCCTGGGCTATACCCGAATCCGGGCCATCGATCGCAAACCCTTGCCGGATTGGTACCAGCGCGTTCCGGGCGTGGAGTGCCTCTCGATGGATTTGAGCGAGAAGGCGAATGCGGTGCGGGCTGTCGAAGACGCGGCGGAAGTTTACAATTTCGCCGCGGACATGGGCGGCATGGGCTTCATCGAGAACTTCCGCGTGGAATGCCTGCGCAGCATACTGGTCAACACGCACCTCATCGAGGCCGCCTGGCGAGCGGGCGCCCGGCGCTATTTCTTCTCGTCCTCGGCCTGCGTATATAACACCGATCTGCAAAAAGATCCCCACGTTCGCGCGCTCAAGGAATCCGACGCCTACCCGGCCATGTCCGAACGCGGCTACGGCTGGGAAAAGCTGTTGTCCGAGATGTTCTGCCAGGAGTATTGGGCCGAGCGCGGCCTGGAGACGCACATCGCGCGCTTCCACAATATCTACGGGCCGCACGGCACCTGGTTCGGCGGGCGCGAGAAGGCCCCCGCCGCGGTATGTCGCAAAGTCCTCGAGGCCATCGATTCGGGCCGGCCTTGCATCGAAATCTGGGGCGACGGCTCGCAGACCCGCAGCTTCTGCTTCATCGAGGATTGCGTGCTCGGCGTAGACCAGATCACGCACTCCAAAGACCTGATCGCCATTCCAATCAACCTGGGGTCGAGCGAACTGATCTCCATTAACGACTTGGTCAGCATGGTCGAAGACATTGCCGGCGTCAAGCTGGCGCGCACTTACGATCTCAACGCGCCCAAGGGCGTGGCCGGGCGAAACAGCGACAACGCCTTCATCCGCCAGGTCCTCGATTGGGAACCGCTCACACCCCTGCGCACCGGCATGGAGAAGACCTATGCCTGGATCGCCGAACAGTACACCGACCGCAAAGCCGGCAGGCGCGTCGTGAAGGACTGATGCCGGCGCGCACCCGGGCGGCAGCCGATATCGGCGCTTTGATCGGCAAGATCCCGCATCGCCTGGCTCTGGCGGGCGGCTGGATCGATCAGCCGTTCGTCTCCGCGCGCAACCCTTCTCCGCCGGGCTCTATGGTGGTCGTCGGCCTCGAACCCGACCGCCTGTTCATGGACCGCGCGGGGATGGCCAGCGGCACGCGCAAGGTGGCCCTGCGCATCTGGAATGGCGCGCTGCCGGAGCGGCCGCGCCAGGAGTTAGTCCGCGAGTTGTATCGTGCCGAGAACGGCGAGAAATCCGAACCCTCCGGGTCCCAGGACATGATCGGCCTGATCTATCCCGGTGTGAGCCGGCTCGATTACGACGCGGCGCACGAGGGCGGCTATTTTCCCGTCCGCGTGGAATCGAACTGCGATCCCGAAATCGCGCGCTGGCTGGAGTGCGTCCTGCACCTGGTGCCCATCAACCAGCGGCCCGAAGGATACAATCCCCTGGGTGTCAAGAACCTCGATCCGGAGAGGATCGGGCGCCTGGGGCAGACCGGCCGGCGCTGCTTCGAAGCCATCGTCAGCCGCGACCTCCCGGCTCTGGGTGAATCGATGAACGAATGCATGGAGTGCTGGGAGGCCTTGCTCCCCCACACGGTCTGCCACCCCGCGATACTCATCGATCTGAAGGCCATCCTGGCGAACTTTCAATCCCGCTATCCCGGCGCCATGTATTCCGGATGCGGCGGCGGCTATCTGGTGGTGGCCTCCGAAGCGTGCGTCCCCGGGGCACTGCGCGTCAAAGTCCGGACTTCCTGACTTCACATCTCGCGGCGCTCGACGGCCGGGATCTGCGTGTCCGGCAGCGGCGTGCAACCATGCGACGTGAAGTCCTTCACGTTCTTCAGCACGATCGTCGAAACGCCGTTGGCCTTCTGCGCTTTCACATGCTGAAAGTCGGCGCCCTCGACGTCGTCGAGGACGAAGGCCGGCCGCCGGTCCTCCTGCAGGAAGCCGACTTCCACGTCGTTCAGCTCGATGCTCTTGGCGTGGCGGATGAAAAACCCATAGGCGGGCAACAGGCCGAACATCGAGGGTTCGGGGTACTCCTTCTCCCGTTCCGGAGTATCGAACGCTTCGCGGGGCGGCACGCCGCCCCGGAAGAAGAACGAACTCACCATATCCGCCGGCTGCTTGGCCACCTGATCCAGGTTCATACCGCCTCGATACAGGATGCGGATGTTGTTAAGTTTGATGTCTTCCACATTGTGACCGGGAACGCCTGTGATGATGGAACCGTATCGCGGGTCGGCATCGTACACCACCACGTTGCTGATGCTCACGCGGCGCGCCGTGCCGATGGGCGTTCCTTCCGGCGCCGGAGCCCGCATGCGGCTGCCCAGCCGGATGAAGATGGGGCTGTTCGAGACGTCCCTCATGGTGATGTTGGAGATGGCAATGTCTTCCATGTGCCCGCCGTCCACGGTTTCCAGGGCCAGGCCGCGGGAGCGGTCGAACACCGCGTTGGAAATCGTGATGTTCTTGAAATCGCCTTCGCTTTCCGTGCCGATCTTGATACGGCCGGTGGGGCCGTCGCGATCGGGCGCCTGCGTGAGGGTGCGCTTATATGTGCCATCCAGCAGCGAGCCGATATCGTAGCCGCTGACCAGTACATTGGTGATGGTCACATTCTCGACGGTGCGCCCAAACCCGAGGCCGCCGCGGTTCTTCATGCAGATGGCGTCGTCGTTCGGCGCGTTGACGCTCAGATTGGAGATCCTGATGTTGCGGCAGGCATCCACATCGAAGCCGTCGCGGTTGGTGTCGATCTTGAGGTTGTCGGCGGAAAGGTTATCTACGCCCGTGGACAAAATCGCACAGCTCCCGCCGTTGAGGAGGGAAAAGTCGCGCAGGGTCACGTTGCGGGAACGTATCAGCGAGATGGCTTTGTCGCCCATGCCGCCGCCGCCAGCCCTTACGAGCGCCTTCCCGCTGATCAGGCCGCCTCCCACGATGGATACATTCTCGATACCATCGCCCCAGATCAGAGCGTGTTGGGGAGGGTCGTAGGTGGCCGGATCGGTCGATGCTTCGATGACGGCCCCGTGGCTGATTCGCAAGGTGATATTGCTGCGCAGGCGAACCGACCCCGTGAGGTAGGTTCCGGCGGGAAAATACACAGTTCCGCCGCCCGCCGCGGAGGCCGCGTCGATGGCTTTATTAATGGCGTCGCGATCGAGCGTCGTGCCATCGGCCTTGGCGCCGAAAGCTTTGACATCGAAACTCGCGGCGCGCGTTTCGAGCGGCGCGGCCAGTGAAAGCGCCAGAGTGGCGCAGCACACAAGAAGAAAAAGCTTTGACATTCCACCTCCTTGGTAGAGCCGACCGCGGCTGAATTCCCGGCTTCGAGCGGCGCTACCGGCCTAGACATATTATCATTGCGGCCGCGGGTGGCTCATGCGCTGGCGGCGCTTTCCGGGACGCCGCTCGCCGCGCTGTTGTTTCCGCTGGACACGAACTTGCGGGAGAACCCGAAAATGGGTTACACCTGAGGATTCGTGTCCGATCGGAGAATCTGTGGCAGATTCGAGAAATCAACTCAATTGCGCGGTCAGCCGCCGCACAGCTTTCCGCGGGCTGGCAGGTTTTCTCGCCGGTTCGTCTCTGCTGGCCTATCAGCAGGATCCGTTTCGCGACCACAGCCGCGTTCCGGCGCTTGGCGAGATGGTCGAAGCCTTCGACTTCGAGCCGGTCGCGTTCGCGAAACTCCCGCGCCAGAGCTACGATTATCTGTCCTACGGCGTCGACGGGGAGTTCACGCTGCGCCGTAACCGGGAGGCGTTCGACTGGGTCAAGTTGGTCCCGCGCATACCCAGCGGGCCGGTCACGGTCAACCCCGCGTCCAGCCTTCTCGGCTTGAAACTGGCGTTTCCGATGTTCCTCGCGCCGGTGCGCCAGATAGGCTTCCATCCCGAGGCCGAAGCGGCCACCCACGCGGGCGCCACAGCCTCCTCCAACACTCCGATGATCGTGAGCAACGCCGCCAGCTTGCCCGTGGGAAAAATCGCGGCGGCGGCCACCGGCCCCTTGTGGTTCCAGCTCTATCCGCAGCCCGGCCCGGATTACAACCGGAAGACGCTCGACGAGGCTCTGGCGGTCGGCTGCCGGGCGATCGTTGTCACGATAGACCAGCAGGCTTCCTTCTACGAGCGCTCGCAGCATGACCGGAATCTCGCCACTTCCGCGACCCCCGTGCCGATGCCGCAGTCTTTTGCCCCGCGGCGTGCTCCAGGCAACCCGTATCGCGTCCTCGATGGCAGGCTCTGGTACGAATGGAAGTTGTTCGACGAACTCCGCGCCATGGTCAAGGTGCCGCTGATCGCCAAAGGCATCGTCACGGCGGAAGACGCGCTCCTCTGTCTGGAACACGGAGTGGACGCGATTTACGTGTCCAATCATGGCGGCCGGTCTCTGGACTATGGTCCTGCCACGCTCGAAGTGCTGCCGGAAATTGCCGATGCCATCCATGGCCGCGTTCCGATCCTCTTCGACAGCGGCATACGCCGCGGCACCGATATCCTGAAGGCTCTGGCCCTGGGCGCCAGCGCCGTCTGTTTGGGGCGCCCGCCGCTTTGGGGTCTGGCCGCCTACGGCGCGGAGGGCCTGCAAAAGGTCCTCGAAATTCTGCAAACCGAACTGGTTCAGGCCATGGCGGCAACCGGCCGGCCCACCCTGGCCTCCATCGACCGGACCCTGGTGAAAACGGAGTTCCTATGAGCCGAGAGCAGACATTGATTGGAGAGCCGCCCGGCCGTATCGCACCGGTACGCGACCTGGTCAACACGTTCGAGTTCGAGGCGATGGCGGAGCGCCGGCTGCCGGCCACGGCCTTCGCCGAGATCGCCGGCAGCGAACGGGACGCCTTCGAGCGCATTACGTTCCGTCCCCGCTTGATGGTCAACACCACGCACCTCGACCTGACTACCGAAATCTTCGGCCAGCGGATGTTTGCGCCTATCCTGGTAGGTCCCACATCCGAGCACAAGCGGTTTCACCCCGAAGGTGAGTTGGCCACCGTGCGGGGCGCATCCGCCGCGAAGGCCGCCATGGTGGTCGCCAGCCGTGCCGGCTATTCGGTCCAGGAGATTGCCGCTCAGTCGGCCACTATGCTCTGGTACCAGGTCTCGCCCGAGACGGACACGGACGCGCAGCGGCGACGCATCGGTCAGGCCGTCCAGTCCGGGTGCAAGGCCTTATGCATCACGATAGGTCGAGCGGACTGGGGTGCCATTGACCGTCTTAGGCAGGGCGTCGGCATTCCGTGCCTGCTCAAGGGCATCATGAGTCCGGAAGAGGCTCGCGACGCCATTGCCAAGGGAATTGACGGCATCGTGGTTTCCAACTACGGCCTACCGGCTGGAAAAGCACTGGCGTCGCCCATGGAGGTGCTGCCCGCCATCGCCGGGGCGGTTGCCGGGAAGGCGCCGATCTTGATCGATGGCAGCTTCCGTCGCGGTTCCGACATCATGAAGGCGTTGGCCCTGGGAGCACGCGCTGTAATGATCGGCAGGCCGGTGCTGTGGGCGCTGGCAGCTTACGGCTCCGCCGGCGTTCAGACCTTGCTGGAAATGCTGCAGACCGAACTGGCCCGCGACATGGCCATGAGCGGCAAGCCGAATCTGAAATCGCTGGACCCCAGTGCGGTGAAGATCCACGCCCGAGGTCCTTCGCGGCTCTGAAGACGCGCGCTCGCGTCGCGTTCAGGCGGGACGGGCGAAGTTGCCGGGGCTTTCTCCTCGATGCGTCCATCCCGTTCCCGCGGGTAATAGTTGCCCGTGTCAATCGTCACCATATCGCTCGAAACACCGGCAAACAGATCTTTCGGCAAATCCCGGATCTTCGCCTCGGGAATCGTCACCACAACCACATCGCCCGCGCGGGCCGCCTCCCGAGCCGTTACAGCCTTCGCACCGGTCTCTTTCGCGAGCGCGGCGAGTGCTTCGGGCCCTCGCGAATTAGCTACCGATACTTCGTGCCCCAATGCGGCCAACCGGCGCGTGAGCGTGCCGCCGATATTGCCTGCGCCAATGATGCCAATCTTCATGTTTGCCCCCATTTGTGAGTTGCCATCGGGGCATAAGATGCGGGAGAGCCGGCTCTGGTCGCACCCGCTCCGAACGACAGACGCGAGCCCCTTTCAAGAACGCTTCACGGCACACTCGAGTCCCGCGCCGGGTGGCCTGTGGGAACCGGCCTGGTCACTCAAAGACCACGTAGCCTTCGGAATTGCAAACGTAGATTGCCTTAAATAAACTGAGCGGCATCAATCCGTCTATTCCCGGCTCGGCTGCACGCGGCAACGCGACGGCTTCTCCACGCCAGATCTTTCGCCCCTCGATGTTCAGCGATTTGCCGGGTACCATGCCAATCTCCTGGGAACTCGCGACGGTATGCAACTCGAACTGATCGCCGAGGCCTATATCCGGCTTGACAGCGAACAGAATTATCCGCTCCGCGCCCGAATCCAGAACCAGGTCGCCGAGGCTAGTGTTGACGGCCGGCAGGCCGTTAACCATCGTAAACCGGGCGCGCGTCCCGTCCCGATCCTGTTTTCCAAATTCGAGCCGCCTGCCGCGCAGGTCGAGCATGTAATCGAATCGCGAAAGAAACCCCTGACCCAGTACGCCATGAACATCGGGCCAGCGATGGTGGAGGGTCTCAAGCCCCAAGAACAGGAACTTCTGCCCATCCGCTTTCGCCGGGTCCAGTGTCACTGCGATCCCGTTGGCTCCCGGGACGACGATCACACCCGCGGGCGAGGCCAACTCTGTTCGAAAGGTTGCTCTCATCCCGATGGCGCCCGCCAGATTCGCCTCGATAAGGTCTACATCTGCACCAGTGTCCAGCAGAAACTTGTAAGGCCCATGACCGTTCACGTACACGCCATCGACGATCGGATGGCCGTCACGAATCAGCAGCTTAACCTCGCCAGGCAGCGGGCCGGCGGTCCCACCCTCCGCAGCCTGCCCCGCCTGCGCCGTCATCCCGGATAGAGCCATCATGGCCGTCAACCATTTGATCCTCATTGCCTTCTTGCCTCCGCCGGTGCAGGCGGAACCGGAAGGCAGAAACCGCCATGACGTGATACTCTTTTTTCAGGAAGCTGGGATGCCGCTTGACCAATCCTCGCAAGTCACTGTTTTATTACGGGCTTGGCGCAGTGGCGACAGCGCGGCGTTGGAACTGCTTGCGGCAAAAGTCTATGACGAACTGCGCCGCGTGGCGCGCCGCTACATGAGGAATGAGCAGGCAGGCAACACGCTCCAGACCACGGCGCTTGTCAATGAGGTGTACCTTCGCCTGGTCGACGTGAAGAACGTTGACTTGGAGCACCGGGCCCAGTTCTTTGCCCTATCGGCGCGGATGATGCGGCGCATTCTGGTGGATGCGGCGCGCGCCCGTCGCTCCCATAAACGCGGCGGAGGCGTGGTGAAAGTCAATGTAGACGATACAGCAGTCCTTTCACCGGAGTCGGATGGATCCATCTTGGCGCTGAATGATGCGTTGGAAGCGCTTGGGCAAATGGCTCCCCGCCAAGCCAAGGTGGTCGAGTTGCGTTACTTCGGCGGGCTAAGCGTGGACGAGATCGTGGAGGTGCTAAAGGTCTCTCCGAGAACCGTGGAGCGCGACTGGGACTTTGCCAAGGCCTGGCTCATGCGGGAGCTTTCGCAGCGATGAAGCCTTGGTAAGCTTGTGAGACGAGGACCGGCGGGGGGGAATCAGCATGAGTCCGGATCGCTTGCAGCAAGTCTACGATCTCTACCACGCGGTAGTGGAGCGCCAACCCGGAGCGCGCGCGGAACTGCTGAATCAGGCGGACCCCGAACTCAGACGAGAGGTTGAATCTCTGCTCGAGCGTAATAGCGGCCAGCCGGGCGCCGGAGTGCTGAACCGTCCCGTGTGGGAACGCGCAGCGAGCCTGCTGGGCGATCCCGCCGGCGCCCCACTCGAGGCCGGCACAGAGTTCGGCCCATACCGCATCGAGGCGCCGATCGGGGCCGGTGGCATGGGCCAGGTCTTTCGTGCCGTCGACACGCGACTCGGCCGGAAAGTCGCGCTCAAAACCTGCCTCGATCAGTTCAGCGCCCGGTTCGAGCGTGAGGCACGGGCGATTTCCGCCCTGAATCATCCCCACATCTGCACCTTGCACGACATCGGTCCCAACTACCTGGTGATGGAACTGGTTGAAGGTCCGACGTTGACGGAGCGCCTGAAGCAAGGCCCTTTGCCGATGGAATCCGCGCTGCGCTACGGAACCCAGGTCGCCGATGCGCTGGCGGCCGCGCATGCCCAAGGCATTATTCACCGCGACCTGAAACCGGGCAACATCATGATCACCAAGGCCGGTGTCAAGGTGCTGGATTTCGGCCTGGCCAAGATTTTGTCGGGGAGTAAGACGGATTCGGAAACGGGCATCACGGAAACCGGTGGCATCATGGGCACGCCCGCCTACATGGCGCCCGAACAGGTGGAGGGCAGGGAACCGGGCAATGTCACCGACCTTTTCTCCCTCGGCTTGGTGCTTTATGAGATGGTTGTCGGGCGGCTGCCGTTTCCCGGTGCATCCTTGGGGCAGATGCTGTCGAGCGGGACGCAACCCGCACTGCCAGCGCCCTCGCGGGCACGTGCCGGCGTCACGGCCAGCCTGGATGGACTGATCGCGAGGCTTCTGGAAAGAGACCCAGCCAAGCGCCCGCAATCCGCAGCCGGCGTGGCCCGCGAGCTGTCGGTGATAGCAGACCAACGGGCTGTTCCGCGGTCTGGTATCGGCTCACTGCTGCGGCGCGGGTACGCCATCTTCGCAATCGCTTTTATTGTGGTTCTTGGAGTCGTCGGACTATGGCTCTACCGGCGATGGGAACCGCTCAGGAGCCAAACGCCAATTACCAGCAGCCCGGCTTCTTACATCCAGCTCACCAGTTTCACCGACTCTGCAGTATGGCCCACGCTTTCGCCTGACGGCCGGATGCTCGCCTTCTATCGGAGCGACAATCCGTTCCTCACCTCCGACCAGATCTGGGTCAAGCTGCTTCCCAATGGAGAACCCGTTCAGATTACCCACGATCCACGGCCGAAATACAATATCGCGTTTTCCCCGGATAGCAGCAAAATCGCCTATACCGCGTTCGGAAGCAATCTCTTTCAGACCCACATGGTCTCTTCATTGGGAGGCGACTCGCAGCTCATGTTTCCCAACGCAGCAGGCCTGAGCTGGGTCAACGACGGTCAATTGTTGTTCTCGCAAGTCAAGACCGGGGTTCATATGGGAATTGTGACCGCAAAGCCGGACCGGTCCGACCTTCGCGAGATCTATTTCCCCGTTCAAGACCGCGGCATGGCGCACTATTCCTATCTTTCGCCGGACCGCAAATGGGTCCTGTTGGCGGAGATGGATCCCCAATGGCGTCCGTGCCGCGTGGTTCCTTTTGTGGGCGGATCGCAGGGAAGGCAAGTCGGTCCCCCGGGCGCGCCCTGCACCTCGGCGGCTTGGTCGCCGGACGGAGAATGGATATATCTGGGCGCCCAAGTGGCCGGCCGATACCATCTGTGGCGGCAGCGTTTTCCCGATGGACAGCCCGAGCAGATTACTTCCGGCTCCACGGAAGAAAGCGGTATCGCTGTGGCGCCGGACGGCCGCTCCCTGATTACCTCGATAATTACGCGGCAGAGCGCGGTCTGGATTCACGATTCGAGAGGCGATCGCGCGCTTTCGAGCGAAGGATACGCCCAGGAAACTCCACCCATATTCTCGCGGGACGGCAAACGCCTCTACTTTTTGTTGCGGCAAGATTCACCCGAGTCGCCGGCCGAGTTGCGGCGCGCCGATGTCGATTCGGGCAAGACTGAGGTGATCTTACCCGGCGTTTCGATCCGCGAGTATGACATTTCGAATGACGAGAAAGAGGTGGTCTTTTCCACGCAACCCGCCGGGCAGCCGTCGCAACTCTGGATCGCACCCTTGGACCGCAGCACACCTCCGCGCCGTATTTCGGCTCATGGCGAAGCTGTTCCACATTTCGGTCCGAACAATAAGGTGTTCTTTCGTCTGGCGGATGGAGAAGCGTACTACCTCGCTGCAATGGCGCGGGATGGAAGCGACGCGAGAAAGATCATTCCCAATCGAGTCCTGAACGTCGCCAACATCTCCCCGGATCGTCGCTTCATGATAATTGGAGCTTCCCTGCCCGAAACTCCGAACCTGATCGCGCCACCTACTCTCGCTCTCCCCTTGGACGGCGGTCCCCCACAACGGATCTGCGACGGACTATGTTCGGTCGCGTGGTCTCCGGATGGCCGATACTTTTATGTCGAACTCATCCCGGCTTCCCGGGACAACCCGGCCGGCAGAACGGTGGCGATTCGCGTTCCACCTGGAGCGACCTTACCCTCGCTACCGCCCGGAGGGGTCCGCCGGCCGGAGAATTGGGCCAAAATTCCGGGAGCCAAGACAGTGGAACACGCCGACATCGCGCCAGGACCGGATCCTTCGATCTATGCCTACGTTAAATCGTCCATTCATTCCAACCTATTCCGCGTTCCTCTGCGCTGAGAGGTTGCGAATTGGGGTAATGACTCCCATGGCTTAGGTCTGGTCTCCACAACCGATTTTCCTTACTGAATTGTTCTCCAGCCTGGATCTTTCCCCGGATGGCAAAACGATTTGTCGCACCCGGACAAGAGAGATGAGCGGGATGCGGTGTCCCGCTTGACCGTTGCTCCAGGATTTCTTCGACGAAGTTCGCCGCCGGATTCCTGATGGCTCCCACCTCGGGCTATTTCACCCTGCCGGCCTGTTAGCATGTTCGGTGGGTTCCTGGATATGACCGAGTTCAAAAACATACGGCGACGCGAGAGGGCGCTTACCGAAGAGCAGGCGCGGGAAATCTTAGCACGGGCCGAGCATGGCGTGTTGTCCACCGTGGGGGCTGACGGATGGCCTTATGCCGTCGCCGTGAACCACGTGCTGTCCGGCGATGCGCTCTACATCCACGGCGCCATGCAAGGGCACAAGGTGGAGAACATCTCGCATGAGGCGCGGGTCTGTTTCTGCGCCATCGCCAGCGCCACGGTCGTGCCGGCCGAGCTTACCACCCTCTATGAGAGCGCCGTGGCTTTCGGCCGGGCGGCTCTGGTGACAGATCCCGCGGAGAAACGCCGGGCTCTCGAGGCGCTGGCCGTCCGCTTCTGTGGAGACGTTACGCCCGCCGCGGAAGACGAAATCGCCACTACCGGCGCCCGGACCGCCATCGTGCGCATCAGTCTCGAACGGATCACCGGCAAATCCAATCACTCTGTCTGAGCGCGCCGCGTTGTACACTCGGTACTTCGAGATCGTCATCCTACGGGAGAAAATTTATGCGGATTGCGACGGGTTTGTGCCTGCTGGTTGCGGCGCTGGCGCTCTATAGCCAGACCGCATCTTTCCATCAAGACACGTTGCATGGGCGCCGCGCCTTCGTTCTGGAGAACGACCGGATGCGCGTGAGCACGCTCCCCGGCGGGGGTTTCATCGGCGAGATCCGCTTCAAGTCCGCGGACCCGAAGAAGAACGTCAACCCCATGCGGGTGCCGCACTATCAGACCATTGACCCGTATGCCTATGACATCGAGAAGCACGGCGCGCTTTACGGCACCGGCATCCAGCGCCGGCTGATGAGTGGCTACATGGGACATTTTCTCTGTTTCCCCAATTTCGGCGCCAGCGCGCCTTCCGAGTTTGCCCTGGACTACGGCCAGCACGGCGAAGCACTGGCCGTCGAGTGGAAACAAGACAAGCTGGAGACCCGCAAAGATGGTGTGACGCTGGTATACTCGGCCAACCTGCCGAAGACCCAGTTCCGCGTGCAGCGGACCATTACGTTGCCCGCTGACGAGACGGTCGGCTATATCGACGAGTCGGTGGAAAACATGACGATGTTCAGCCGGCCGGTTCAATGGGTGCAGCACATCACTTTCGGCCCCCCGTTCGTCGAACTGAACGAGACTTTCGTGGACGCCTCCGTGGCCAAGACGCTCGTTATGGGCCGGATGGGCAGGGGTAGGGGATCGGCCCCGCCGTCCATGACCGAGGGCACGTGGCCCGAATCAAAGGATGCCGAGGGCCAGACCGTGGATCAGCGCGTCTTTTCGGGCCGCGGCGGCATCTGGCTCCTCGATAAATCGAAACCCAAGGTCTGGTTCACGATTTACAACCCCAATTACAATGTGCTGCTCGGGTATATCTTCCCGAGCGCACAGAATCCCTGGGTTCTGGATTGGCAGGAGAACATGCATACCACGGAGAAACCCTGGGACGGCAAGGTAGTCGCCCGCGGCATCTGCATCGGCGACTCGCCATTCGCCATGGGTCTCCAGAATGCCGTCAATACCGGCACGACGCTGGGCACGCCGGTTTTCAGTTGGATTCAGGCGCGCGAGCGCCGCTCCGAGACGTACGCGTTCTTCCTCGCCGAAATCCCGCTGGGGTATAAGGGCGTGGCCGACCTCCGGGTGGGCGAGGGCAGGATTCTGATCACGGAGCGCGAGACTGGGAAGACCATCTCGGTGAAGAGCGCCCGCGCGTTTTGAGATGCTACCATTGAGATTCGGCCCTGTAGCTCAGTTGGTTAGAGCGCTTCCCTTACAAGGAAGAAGTCCACAGTTCGAGTCTGTGCAGGGCCACCACTTAGGCCCGCTTACTTCTGCCGCAGGTAGGAATCGTCGCCTTTAATCCAGTCCTCCCGCACCGGCGAGAAGACCTCGATGATGATGGTATCTTCCAGCGCTTCGTTGCCGTGCGGAACATGCGGCGGAACGTGAACCATGTCGCCGGTCTGCATGTTCAGAACTTCGTCGCCGCAGATCATGCGGATGGCCCCCGAGTGGACGATCGTGACCTGATCGTTGGCATGGTGGTGCGTCGCCACCTGATTGCCTTTATCGAAACGAAAACGCGCAACCGTGATGGCCGCGCCGTGGAGAGCCTTTCGGCCGGCCAACGGATTCAGGGTCTCCTCGTGGATCGTGTCCCAGGTCTGGACCTTGTACTTGGTTTCGGTCATGGCGGTATTTTATCACGTGGCAACCGCCCGGCCTCCGGTGTTCTGATCCACTGTATCAATAACTTAGGGCCATAGCCCGATTTAGCTCGAAGCCCCTGAATCGCCGCCCCGAGCCGCCTCATCCAAAACTCCGAGGGGACGAAAGAGGATCAATTATGTCCGCTAAAATCGGCTTTATCGGTCTCGGCATCATGGGGCGGCCCATGTCGCGCAATCTATTGAAAGCAGGCTACAAGCTAACGGTTTACGACCTCTTCCCAGCCGGCGTGGACGAATTGGTGGCTGCCGGCGCCATTCGCGGCCGATCGGCGAAGGATGTCGCCAGCCGCTCGGATGTCACCATTACGATGCTGCCTGATGGACCGGATGTCGAGAAGGCGATTCTCGATCCGAGCGGCGTGCTGGAAGGTGCCCGTCCCGGTTCCACGCTCATCGATATGAGCTCCATCAGCCCGTTGGTTTCGCAGAAGGTCGGCAAGGCCTGCGCGGAAAAGGGCGTGGCGTTTCTGGATGCACCCGTGAGCGGCGGCGAATCCAAGGCCATCGATGGCACCCTGGCCATCATGGTGGGCGGCGAGCGCGAGGTTTTCGACCACGTGACGCCCATCCTGCACGCCATGGGTTCCACCGTGACCCTCACCGGTCCCGTGGGCGCGGGAAACGTTACGAAACTGGCGAACCAGATCATTGTGGCGTGCAATATCGCCGCCATGGGAGAGGCGCTGGTGCTGGCGACGCGCGCGGGCCTGGATCCCGAGGTAGTCTACAATGCCATCCGCGGCGGCCTGGCCGGCAGCACCGTGCTGGACGCCAAGGCTCCCATGGTGATCTCGCGCAATTTCAAGCCTGGTTTCCGCATCCGGCTGCACGAGAAAGACCTGCGAAACGCCCTCCTGGCTGCCGAGGATCTCAAGGTGCCGCTGCCCCTTACCGGAATTGTGCAGGGCATGATCATGTCGTTGATGAACGAAGGCAAGGCGGATCTGGACCACTCCGCCATCGTGACCGCCGTCGAGAGGATGGCCGGTGTGGAAGTGGCTCGCCCCGCCGGCGCGGTGGAGGAATGGCGCCAGCGGCTGGCCGCCGATTAGCCGTGCAGCGCGATGCTATCCTGGTCGTTTGACCGGCCTTCTTCCCGTTCGCTTGGCAACTCTGTTTGCGGCGGCCTTCGCGGCCGCCGCCCAGCCTTCCGTTCTCCTGGATGTCATGTCCCAGGAGCTTACCCGCAACTTCAATGTTTTAAAGGAAAAAGCTGACCCACCCGCATATTTTTTGAGCTACGAAGTAGCCGAGTCCGAGTATCACGCCATCTCCGCAAGCCTGGGAGCCATCGATTCCAATAGCGGCGGCAAGGGCCGCACCCTGGATGTTTCGGTGCGCACCGGTTCCCCGCAGCTCGATAACTACCATCGCGTGCGCGGGGCGGGAGCGGGCCAGGTTTCCTCCGGCGCGCAGATCACCTACGAAGACATCGTCAATTCCATCAAGCAGCGGCTGTGGCTGGAAACCGACCGGGCCTATCGCACGGCCGCCGAGCGTCTGATCCGCATCCGCACCAACACGCAGGTGAAGGTGGCGGAGAGCGACAACTCCGCCGATTTCTCCAGCGAGCCGCCCTCGGTGGCCATCGAAACTCCGCCTCGACTCAAGTTCAATCAGGAGGAATGGACCGGGCGCTTGCGCCGCGTCTCGGCGCGCTTCGGCAATTATCCGAAAGTGCTTACCTCGCGCGTGACGGCGAGTTTCCAGGTGGAAACCAATTACCTGGTGAACACCGAGGGAACCCGGTTGGTGCATGGCCGGGGGTTTGCGCGCGTCGTCCTGACCGCGGGAGCCAAGGCCGCCGATGGCACGGACCTCAGCACCTTTGAGACTTTCGAAGCGGTGGATGCCGCCGGGCTTCCGGATGAGAAAATCCTGCTGGCTGCGGCGGACCGGCTGGCCGGTGAGATCGATGGCCTGCTCAAGGCGCCCGAAGCCGAGCCTTTCGTGGGACCGGCCATCTTCTCGGGACGCGCGGCGGGCGTCTTCTTTCACGAGATCTTCGGGCATCGCGTGGAGGGACATCGGCAGAAGGATGAAAGCGAAGGCCAGACGTTTACCAAGAGCGTCGGCACCCTGGTGCTGCCAGAGTTCCTGTCGGTGGTCTTCGATCCGACGCGCCGCAAGGCCGCCGGCGTCGATCTGAACGGCTGGTACGATTACGACGATGAGGGCATCAAAGCGCGGCCTGTCACGGTGGTCGAGAACGGCACGCTCAAGACGTTCCTGATGTCGCGCTCGCCCATCCAGGGTTTCGAGCACTCGAACGGGCATGGGCGCCGCCAGCCGGGGCTGGCGCCGGTCTCGCGCCAGTCCAATCTGATCGTCGAGTCTTCGAAGGCCGTGCCCGAGGCCCGGCTGCGGCAAATGCTCATCGAAGAGGTGAAGCGGCAGAACAAACCTTACGGCCTCTACTTTCGCGATATCACGGGCGGTCTTACGACCACCCAGCGCGCCGGGGTGCAGGCTTTCAAGGTGATTCCGGTGATCGTCTACCGCGTCTACCCGGATGGCCGCCCGGATGAGCTGGTGCGGGGCGCCGACATCGTCGGCACGCCGCTGGCCAGTTTTTCGAAAATTCTGGCAACCGGGGACCGCACGGAAGTCTTCAACGGATATTGCGGGGCCGAATCGGGCAGCGTGCCAGTCTCGGCGGTATCGCCCGCCATCCTGGTGGGGGAGATCGAGATCGAGAAGAGGGCTAAGGCGCAGGATCGCCCGCCGCTGCTTCCCGAGCCGGTTACCATGGAGACCCAGGGAGGCGCGCGGTGAGGCTGGCTCTGGTGGCGGGGACCGCGGCGCTGGCGGCGGCACTGGTTTCAAGCGCGCAACAGGCCGCGCCGGACGAGCTGCTGCGGGCCATGCACGACGAGATCGAGCGCGCGCGCAAGCTGACGGTTCCAGGGCTCGAAGCGCCCTATTTCATCGAGTACCTGGTGGATGAATCCGAGAACTTCGCGGTTTCGGCCAGCCTCGGCGGCGTCCTGGCGCGGCATCACGACCATTTCCGCGTGCCCGCCATCCGCGTGCGCGTGGGGGATTACAAATTCGACGACGGCAATTACGTGGGCAGCGGAATGCCGTTCGGCACGCGCTACGACCTGGGCCGCTTCCCGCCCGAAAACTCCTACCCGGTTCTGCGGCGCTATCTCTGGCTGGCTACCGATTCGGCCTATAAGTCGTCCGTGGAAGCCATCGCGCGCAAGCGCGCGGCCATGCGCAATGTCACCCAGAGCGAAACGCTCAACGACCTGGCGCACGCCGAGCCGGTGCACTATCTGCGCGAGTTCGGGCGGCTCTCGATCGACGAAGACGCCTGGACCAACCGGGTGCGCGCCCTCTCGGCGCTGTTCGCCGGATTTCCGGAGATCTTCCAGTCCCAGGTGGAGCTCGAATCGAGCGTGGGCGGCTACTACGTGGTGAATTCGGAAGGCACCGAGGTGAAGGCTCCGGAAGACGTCACATTTCTGCGCGCGCGGGCGATGGCCCAGGCACCCGACGGCATGACCACGCGGGACGCTGTGACTTTCCATTCGCTCGACGCCGCGCGCATGCCCGGCGATGCGGAGTTGACCCGCGGCATACAGGCACTGGCGGAAAACGTGACCGCCCTGGCGCGCGCCTCCAAGGGCGAGGAATACAGCGGGCCGGTGCTGTTCGAAGGCATGGCCGGGGCGCAGATCTTCGCCGAGGTGCTGGGTAAGAACCTGGCGCTGTCGCGCCGTCCCGTGATGGAGCCGGGACGCGGAGGCGCACCCCCGCCGGGCGATCTTGAGGGCCGCCTGGGAGCGCGTGTGCTGCCGGATTCCTTCGATGTAGTGGATGATCCCTCGCAGAAGGAATGGCGCGGCCGGCCGCTGTTCGGCAGCTACGATGTGGATCGCGAAGGCGTCGCGGCCAAACCGCTGCGCCTGGTGGAAAAAGGCATTCTGAAGAGCTACCTGCTCACGCGCCAGCCGGTGCGCGGCTTCGAGGGATCCAATGGACGGGCGCGCCAGCCGGGCGCCTACGGAGCCAACGCGGCCGGTTTCGGCAATCTGTTTGTCAGCTCGTCGGAAACGTTGCCGGCAGGGGAGCTGAAGAAGAAGCTGATCGAGCTCTCGAAGACACGCGGCAAGCCCTATGGGATCGTAATCCGGAAGATGGATTTCCCCTCCTCGGCGACCCTCGATGAAGTGCGCCGGCTGCTCTCGGGAGGGGATAACAGCGGGCGTCCGGTGAGTCTGCCGATACTCGTTTACAAGGCTTATCCGGACGGGCGCGAGGAGCTGGTGCGCGGCCTGCGGTTCCGGAACTTCAGCGCCCGCTCGCTGCGCGACATCCTGGCCGCGGGCGACGACAGCAACGTATTCGAGTTTATGGATAGCGCGGCGCCTTTTGCCCTGATCGGCGCCGCCTCCTACGCCAGCGAAGCGTCGGTGGTGGCGCCCTCCGTGCTGATCGACGACCTGGACCTGCGCCCGCTCGAAGGCGATTACCCCAAGCCGCCGGCCGTGCCGCCGCCGTCTCTGGCGCCGTAGGAAACCGCTATGCGCCTGATCGGCCGCTACGTTTTTCGGGAGATCCTGACCAGCTCGGTGCTCGGCACGCTGCTGGCCACCTGCGTCATCTTTCTTCAGAAGGTGGACCGGCTTTTCGAACTGCTGGTAGGCAGCGGGAGCGCGGGGCTTGCGTCTACCCTCAAGCTGTTCGGCTGGGCCATGCCGCCGGTCTTGCCGCTGACCATTCCGTTCGGCGTGCTGGTGGGCATCCTGATCGGGCTGGGACGGATGGCCGGCGATGGCGAGATCACGGCCATGCGCGCCGCGGGCGTCTCCAGCCGCAAGGTGATCGCTCCAGTGCTGCTGTTTGCAGCCCTGGGGATGGGTTTGGCGGGGATGGCTTCGCTGCGCTGGACACCCCTTTCCATCCGTGAAAGCACCCGCATCCTGAACGAGCTGGCGGCCAACCAGCTTTCCGCCGAAATTCAGCCGCGCGTCTTCGACGAAGACTTTCCCAATACCATTCTCTATGTCGGCGACGTGCGGCCCGGTAATGTCACGCTGTGGCGCAACGTGTTCATCGCCGACATCACTCCGCCGGACCAGCGCAAGACCGGCGTGGGCGCCAAGGCCGATGGGCCGCTCATCACCGTGACGCGTGAAGCCATCGCGGTCTCCGATCCCCGCAACAACCGCTTGCAGCTCTCCATGCACGACTACTCGACGCATGAGATGGGCAAGGACGGGAAGGCGCACGACGCCGCCGCGCCGCGCGGAGAGCAGGCCCTGGAAGCCTCGCCGCCCAAGCAGAGCACGCTGGCCTCCAGCGCCATGAACACGCGCGAGTTGATGCGCAGCGAGCCGAACGACATCGACGCGCGCATCGAGCTGCACCGCCGTTTTGCCCTCCCGGTTGCCTGCATCATGCTGGCCCTGGTGGGCATCCCTCTGGGGATCGCCACGCGCAAGGGCGGGAAATCGGCCGGCTACGTGATCGGGCTGTTTCTAGCGTTCTTCTGTTACTACTTGAGTTTGATTTCGCTGATCGGCCTGGCCAAGCAGCGCACGCTGCCAGTCCCGGTGGCGGTGTGGCTCCCCGATGCCGTCTTCGGCCTCGCGGGCATCATTTTCCTGGCGCGCATGGAACTGCCCGGGGACCGCGACCTGCTCGGCAGCGCGCAGGCCTTGCTGGCGCGGCTCAAACGCAGCAGGCCGGATGGCACGCCGGAGCCTTCGCGCTTCGCCGGATGGCGGCTGCCGCTGCTGCCCCAGATCGTCGATACCTACATCCTCACGAGCTTCCTCTTTTACGTGGTGGTGGTACTGGCCAGCTTCGTTTCGATGACCCTGGTCTACAACTTCTTCGAGCTCATGGGCGACATGGTCCGCAATAAGATCCCGCTCATGAAGATGTTCACCTACCTGTTGTTCCTCACGCCGCAGCTCATCTATTCCACGCTGCCGATCAGCATCCTGGTGGGCGTGCTGGTGAATTTCGGAATTCTCAGCAAGAATAACGAGATCGCGGCCTTCAAGGCATGCGGGGTGAGCCTGTTCCGGCTGGCTCTGCCCATCCTGATCGGGAGCACGCTCTTCTCGACGGGGCTGTTCGCCTTCGATTTCTATTACGTGCCGGGAGCCAACCTGAAGCAAGACGCCTTGCGCGACGAGATCAAGGGGCGCCCCAAGCAGACTTATCTGCGCCCCGACCGTAAGTGGATCATGGGCTACGGTTCACGCATCTTCAATTACCTTTATTTCGATCCCTCCGAGAAGGTCATGCTGCAAGCCAATGTCTTCGAGCTGGAACCGACCACCTTCCGCCTCACGCGCCAGATCCTGGCCGAGCGGGCCCACTGGAGCCGCTGCTGAGAACGTGGATCTTCGAGAACGGCTGGAGCAGCGATTTCCGGGGCGCGCAGCGCATTTCCTACACGACCTTCCAGGCCACCACTTTTCCGGAACTGACCGAGCCCCCGATTACTTCCTCAAGGAAGCCGTGCAGGACAAGCAGATGAATTTCCTGCAACTGGACAGCTATATCAACGATCTGCGCCAGAGCGGCTTCGATACCGTCAAGCTGCAAGTGCAGTTCTACCGCAAATTTTCGGTGCCGCTGTTCGCGCTGATCATGGCCGCCATCGCGGTGCCCTTCGGATTCCTGGTGGGCAACCGGGGCGCCATGACGGGGATCGGCGTGAGCATCGCGATCGCCATGAGCTACTGGGGTATCGGCACGCTCTTCGAGAAAATCGGGGATGTGAACCAGCTTCCGCCCTCGGTGGCGGCCTGGTCGCCGGACGTAGTCTTCGCCCTTACGGGGATGTATCTGCTGCTGCGGATGCGGAGTTGAGCGCGGCGGGTTACCCCACCGACACGGCCTCCCGCCGGGGTGAGATCGCCGGCTGCTTCTTCTTTCTGTTCAGCCACCCCTGCACCCTCTCCATGTAGAGGTAGAAGACCGGGGTGATGTAGAGCGTCAGCAACTGCGAAACCATCAATCCGCCGACCACGGCCAGACCCAGCGGGCGGCGCGCCTCGGCGCCGGCGCCGAAGCCGAGCGCGATCGGCATGGTCCCCGTCAGGGCCGCCATGGTGGTCATCATGATAGGCCGGAAGCGCACCAGGCAGGCTTCGTAGATGGCCTCGCGCGGCGAAAGGCCCTGCTCGTGCTGAGCCCCCAGCGCGAAGTCGATCATCATGATGGCGTTCTTCTTGACGATGCCGATCAGCATGATGACCCCCACGAACGAGAAGATGTTCAGCTCGTCATGGAAAACCAGCAGCGTGACCAAAGCGCCCAACCCAGCCGAGGGCAGGCCGGAAAGAATGGTAATGGGGTGGATGAAGCTCTCGTAAAGAATCCCCAGCACCATGTAGATCACCAGGATGGCCATCGCCAGCAGCACGCCCATGCCGCCCAGAGAAGATTGGTACGCCGCCGCCATCCCCTGGAACGAGGTCCGGAAGGTATCGGGCAACATTTCACGAGCCACAGCCCCGACGCGGTCGACCGCGTCGCCCAGCGAAACGCCCGGTAACAGGTTGAAGGAGATCGTCACCGCCGGGAACTGGCCGAGATGGGCCACGGCGAGCGGTCCGATCGCGGTGCGCATCTTGGTCACGGCGTTGAGCGGCACCATCTTCCCGTTGCTGGCGTGCAGGTAGAGCAACCCCAGGCTGTTGGGATCGAACTGGTATTTCGGCAGCAGCTCCAGAATTACGTAGTAGGTATCGGTCGGGCTGTAGATGTTGGCGATCAGGGCCTGGCCGTAGGCATCGTAAAGAGCTTGCTCGACCTGACCGGCCGTGAGCGAGAGCGCCGAAGCGCGGTCGCGGTCGATATCCACGGTCACCTGCGGGGTGGCGATCTGTAAATCGCTGTTCACGTCGGCGAGGCCGGGCACCGTCCGCATGCGCTTCTCGAAGGCGTCCGACACGCGGTACAATTCGGCCGTATTGGGGGCCTGCAGCGTGTACTGGTAAAGGCTGCGGCTGACGAATCCACCGATGCGCACCAGCGGCGGGTTCTGCAAATAGGTCCGGAGTTCCGGAATGGCGTCGAGCTTGGGCCGCAGTCTCTCGATGATCTGCTCGGGGGTGTCCTTCCGGACGGAGCGGTCCTTCAGCCGGATAAAGAGACGGCCCTGGTTGCCGGCGGCCCCGCCAAAGCCGCCGCCCGCGCTCGAAGAGACTGCCTCCACGCCCGGATCGGCGCTCACCACGTCGGCCACCTTGGCCTGCTGCTCGACCATGGCTTCGTAGGAGATATCCTGCGGCGCTTCGGTGGTGCCGTTTAACTGCCCGGTATCCTGGCTGGGGATGAAACCCTTGGGAACGATACCGAACAGATAGATGGTGGCTGCCAGGGTGCCCGCGGCTACGAACATGGTGGAAACCTGGTGCCGCAGCACGCCCCGCAAAGTCCACGCATACAGATCGCGCCAGCCGTCGAAGAACCTCTCGGAGATTCTGTAAAAAGCGCTGTGGTGCTCGGAGGCGGGCTTCAAGAAGCGGCTGCAGGCCATGGGCGTGAGGCTGAGCGAGACGAAGCCCGAAATGATGATCGCAACCATGATGGTGACGGCGAACTCGTGGAAAAGCCGTCCCATGATGCCGCTCATGAACAACACGGGAATGAAGACCGCGGCCAGCGAAAGCGTCATCGAGAGAATCGTGAAACCGATCTCCCGCGATCCCTCGATCGCCGCCTGCATGCGCGACTTGCCCATCTCGACGTGCCGGACGATGTTCTCCAGCATTACGATGGCGTCGTCCACCACGAACCCCACCGAAAGCGTCAACGCCATCAGGGAGAGGTTATCGATGGTAAAACCCGCCAGAGCCATGGCCGCGAACGTCCCGATGACCGACATGGGCAGCGCGAGGCTGGGAATCAGGGTGGCGGAGACATTCCGGAGGAACAGGAAGATCACCAGGATCACCAGCGCCATGGTCAGCATCAAGGTGAACTTGACGTCGTCCACCGATTCGCGAATGGACTGCGACCGGTCGTAGAGAACTTCCATGGTGACCGAAGGCGGCATCTGCGCCCTAAAATCGGGCAGCAGCGCCTTGATATTGTCCACCACCTCCACGGTATTGGTGCCGGGCTGGCGCTGCACCTGGAGGGCGATGGAGCGCGTGCCGTTATACCAACTGGAGGCCTTGTCGTTCTCGAAGCCATTGATCACGGTTCCGATATCCCGCAGGCGAATCGGCGCTCCGTTGCGATAGGCCACGATGATCGGAAGGTACTGTTCGCCCCTGAAAAGCTGTCCCTGTGCCTCGATGGTGTAGGCCTGCCGGTGGCCCCAGAGCGTGCCGGTAGGCAGGTCCACCTGGTGCTGCGTGAGAGCCGCGGCCACGTCGTCGATGCCGATGCTCCGGGCCGCCATCAAAGTGGGATCGAGCTGCGCGTGCACGGCGAATTTCGCGGCTCCCATCACACTCACCTGGGCCACCCCGCTGATCATCGAGATGCGCTGCCCGATCAGGATCTCGGCGTAGTCGTCCACCACCGAGAGCGGCAGCGAGGGGGACGTGAGAATCAGGTTGAAAATGGGCATGTCCGCGGGGTTCACCTTGCGGAAAGTGGGAGGGCTGGGCATGCCCACGGGCAGGCGGCGCTGGGCCGCCGCAATCGCGGATTGCACATCCAGAGCGGCCGCATCCAGAGAGCGGTCGAGGGTGAACTGCAAAGTGACGGCGGTCGAGCCGCGCGAGCTGCTCGAGGTCATCGAATCCAGGCCGGGGATGGTCGAGAACTGGCGCTCCAGGGGGGTCGCCACCGAAGCGGCCATGGTGTCGGGGCCGGCGCCGGGGAGGCTCGCGCTCACCTGGATGGTCGGAAAATCCACATTGGGAAGGTCGCTGACTGGAAGCGAACGGTAACCGGCGATACCAAATATGACGATCCCTATCATCAGCAGGGCTGTCATTACGGGACGGCGTATGAAGAGTTCCGTTATGTTCAAGAGCGGCAGTCTCCCTGTAGAGCCAGCAATAATATATTATCAGGTCGCATTCTCGAAAAAGAGAGGGCGCCCGGACGTTATTGCAACGCGAGGGCGTTCAGCATCGCTTGGACATGCTCCGGCGAACCGGTGAAAAGATCCTGCGGCGGCCGCCGGTAGCTCATCATCTGGCGGTAGATGACATCCTCCATGCTGGAGTTGATGCCCCATCCCGCCAGGTATTCCAGGCGCAGATCGCGATCGCGATTGATCTCCGCGCCCGCGAACCACGGCTCTAAATCCGATTTCTGCCCGAGAAACGAGGCGAACAGGTCCACCGCCGAATTCACGCCGATCTCGCGCATGGAAGTAGCCACCGGCGCATAATCCGGCCGTTCGAGGCGCTGCTCGACCTGGTCCAGGTCGATCTTCAGCGGTTCCGCGGGGCCCAGGAAGACCATGTCGTAGCCTTGGCCGTTCACGGTGTTGGCCCAGATCGTCCCATAAGGAAAAACTTCCATAAACGTGGCGACCTCGCTCTTGACGGTTCTCTCGTCGCTCTCGTAAAGCGGCACGTAGAGCGAGAACCAGCCGCCCGGATTCAGGTGGGCTTTGACGGCCTCGAAGTACTCCTTGGAATACAGGGCGGCCGTGCCCTTGACGAAAACATCCAGGGGATCGGAGGCGATCACGTCGAACTTGTCGCGCGTGGTCATCAGGTAGTGGCGCGCGTCGTCGAAGACGAGATGCGTGCGCGGGTTGTGCAGCACGTCGTAATCCACCTGGGCGAAGTAGCGCGTAGAGGTAGGCGGCACCACCGGCTCGATCTCGCAGACGGTGATGCGCTGGATGCCGGGGTAGCGCGTGAAGGTGCCGGCCGAGACGCCCGCGCCGAAGCCGATCCCCAAAACCGTGTGGGGGTTGGGGTGCAGGATGGCGGGCAGGTGGCCCACCGTGCGCTGCAACTTCATGTCGTAAGATTCGGTGGTGGCTTCCACGTGGCCATTGACATCCACCTCGTAGGCGCCGTCGCTCCATTGTGTAATGGCCACCGAGGAGTTGCGTCCCTCGACGGTATACAGGACCTTGGACTTCCCGCCGTACATCGGCATGCGGCGTCCATAGGCGATCAGCTCGCCGGGAACCGGATGGATGCGCCAGGCGAGCAGGACCGCCACCGCCAACGCGGCCGCCAGGCCCGCCGCCCCGGCGCGCGGGCGCGAGAAGCGGACGCGCGGCGCCAGCACCACCAGCGCGCCCACCGCCGAGAGCGCCACCAGAACGCGCTCGGATTCCCGCGTGCCGATCCAGGGGATCAGAACCAGGCTGATGGCGAGCGCCCCCAGGATCGCTCCAAACGTATTGGCCGCGTAGACGCCGCCCACCACCCGCGCGGGGTCCCGCCCTTCCGGGTCCGCCGAGGCCAGCGCCAGCGGAAAACTAGCGCCCCACAAGATGGCCGCGGGCAGGATGGTCCACAGGCAGCGCATCAGATCGACCTGGAACATGAACCAGGGACTGCTGGCCAGAAACGGATTGATGGGCCAGTACGGCAGCGATTCGGCGATCATCACCGAAGCCCAGGTAATGCCGGCGGTGAGCAGAATCTGGCACCAGCCCAGAGCCAGGCGCGCGCTGTTGGGTCCCCGCACCAGACGCGCCAGCCACGCTCCCCCCGCGCTGCCCAGGGCCAGGCCGATCAAAAAGACTGCCAGAATGATCGAGAAGACATAGACCGTGGCGCCCAGCAACATGCCCAGCAGCCGGGTCCAGATGACTTCCGCGCCCAGCGCGCCGGCTCCCGATAGCGCGATGGCCCAATAGACCGTCCAAGTCTCCGTGGAAACGGGCGCGCGCGCCGTTTCATCCTCGGCGTGGCCGGCCAGGCTGGTCTGGGCGGGCGTGCGCGCTGCCAGCGCCAGGCTCACCAGCGCTACCGCCACATTGATGGCCGCGGCCACATAGGTGGCCACGGCGGTGTCGTAGATCCGGAGCAAATAAAAGCCCGCGAACAGGCAGCCGAAGACCGCGCCCACGGTATTGCCGCCATACAACAACCCCCACCAGGAGACGCCGCGCGGCGACGACTTAATCCAGCGTGCGATGGCCGGCAGCGACGCTCCCATCAGGATGGTCGGCGGCAGCAGGCAGATGGCGCACACGAGGCCGCGCAGCAATATGCCCGCGAGTCCGTATCCGGCCGCGGACCAGTAGACCCGGTCGATGAGCGGCAGACCGAAAAGCACCAGGATGGCGCAAGCGGCGATGCCCAGCTCCAACCAGGCGTAGATCCGCAGGGGATGCTGCCGCCAGCGCAGGCGCGGAAGGCCCAGGCTTCCCAGGCACAACCCGCCCATGAAAGTGGCCAGCAGGATGCCCAGCGAGACGGCCGTCGAGCCGATGGCCAGTTGCAGAAGCTGATACCACACGATCTCGTAGATCAGGGCGGAGCAGCCGCTCGCGGCAAACAGCGCCAGCAGCAGGGGTAAGAACCGCGCGGCATCGAACTCCGGGGTTCGGGAGGATGAAGGCACAGACATGACGAACCATGATAATACCGGAATATGCGGCGCCGGGCCTCATCGCCAGGCCCGCATTGCGGTTCAATAGAGTTCGATGCGATCTTCCGGCCCGCCCACCCCCTCGATCCTGATTGCCGACGATCAACCCGATGTGCTGGAGGCCCTGCGCTTCCTGATCAAAGGCGAAGGCTACCAGTCGGAGGCCGCGGGCTCACCCGCCGCGGTGCTCGATGCCCTGGAATCGCGCGACTTCGACGCCGTCCTGATGGACTTGAACTACACCCGCGACACCACTTCGGGAGAGGAGGGCCTGGATCTGCTCAACCGCATCCAGAGCCTGGATGCCACCCTGCCGGTGATCGTGATGACCGCCTGGGGGTCGGTGGAGCTGGCCGTCGAAGCCATGCGGCGGGGGGCCCGCGACTTCATCCAGAAGCCCTGGGATAACGCGCGGCTATCGTCGATTCTGAAGACCCAGATCGAACTCGGGCGTGCGCTGCGCGCGGGCCAGCGGCTGGAGGCCGAAAACCGGGCGCTGCGCGCGGAGCGCTTTCCCCAGCTCATCGCCCGTTCGGCGGCCATGCGGCCGGTGCTGGATGCCATCTCGCGCGTGGGGCCGTCGGACGCCAACGTGCTCATCACCGGCGAAAACGGCACGGGCAAGGGGCTGGTGGCGCAGACCCTGCATTCGGTCTCGCTGCGTGCCACGCATCTGCTGGTGACGGTGAACACGGGCGGCCTGGCGGAAGGCGTCTTCGAGAGCGAGCTGTTCGGGCATGTCAAGGGCGCCTTCACGGATGCCAAGAGCGACCGCGTGGGCCGCTTCGAGATGGCCGATGGCGGCACGCTGTTCCTCGACGAAATCGGCAACCTCTCGCAGGGCTTGCAGGCCAAGCTGCTGCGCACCCTCGAAAGCGGGGAGTTCGAACGCGTAGGCTCTTCCCGGACACGCCGCGTGGATGTGCGCGTTTTCTCGGCCACTAACGCCGACCTGGCCGCGCAGGTGGCCGACGGCCGGTTCCGTCAGGACCTGCTGTTCCGCCTCAACACCATTGAGATCCACCTGCCGCCCCTGCGCGACCGGCGCGAAGACATTCCCTTGCTCGCCAACCATTTCCTGGCGCAGCACGCCGCTCACTATCGCAAGGCCATCGCGGTTTTCGACGAGGGCGCCGTCAAGGCGCTGCTGGCGCATTCCTGGCCCGGCAATGTGCGCGAGCTCGATCACGCCGTGGAGCGCGCCGTGCTGATGGCGCAGAGCGAGACCGTGCGGGCCGGGGACCTGGCGCTGCACGCGGCCCGCGAAGGTCCGCCGCGCCTCGAAGAGATGAGCCTGGAGGACGTCGAGGCCCTGCTCATCAAGAAGGCTCTGGCGCGGTTTAATGGAAACGTGAGCCATGCCGCCGGCGCGCTGGGCCTGAGCCGCAGCGCACTCTACCGGCGACTGCAGCGATATGGATTGTGAATGAGCGCGACGCCCAGAGCCGCCCGTCTCAGCCATGAAGGGCGCGTAGTGCTGCTCACCCTGCTGGCGGGACTGCCCGGTTCGGCGGTTGCGCTGGCCCTGCTGTGGGGCGGCGGCTACACGGGCAAGGTGCAGTGGACCCTGACCGTGCTGATCGTGTGCGGCTGGCTGGGTTTCGCCATGGCGGTGCGGGAGCACGTGGTCTTCCCGCTGATGACCGTCTCCAGCCTGCTGGGAGCCCTGCGCGAGGGCGATTTTTCGGTGCGCGGGCGCTCGCCGCGTCCCGACGACGCGCTGGGCGAAGTGATGCGCGAGCTGAACACCTTGAGCCGTACCTTGCGCGAGCAGCGCCTGGGTGCGATGGAGGCCACCACCCTGTTGCGAGCGGTGATGCGCGAGATCGGCGTGGCCGTGTTTGCCTTCGACGAGCACCGGCAGCTACGCCTGCTCAACCGCGCCGGGGAGCGCCTGCTGGCGGCCCCGGAGGAGCGCCTGCTGGGCAAGACGGCGGAAGATCTGCGCTTGGCCGCCTGCCTGGAAGGCCCCTCGCAGAGCACCTTCCAGGGCGCCTTTCCGGGCGGCGCGGGGCGCTGGGGCGTGCGGCGGACGCGCATTCGCGAGGGCGGGCTGCCGCTCGAGCTGGTGGTGATCTCGGACCTCACCCAGGCGCTCGCCGAACAGGAGTTGCAAGCCTGGCAGCGCCTGGTCCGCGTGCTGGGGCACGAGCTGAACAACTCGCTCACGCCCATCAAATCGATCGCCGGGAGCCTCGACACCCTGCTGGCGCGCGAGACGTTGCCGGAGGATTGGCGCGACGACATGCGGCGCGGGCTGGGCGTGATCACCGCGCGGTCCGACAGCCTCAGCCGCTTCATCGGAGCCTACGCGCGCCTGGCCAAGCTGCCGCGCCCGCACCTCCAGCCGGTCGAGATCGGCGCCGTGGTGCGCCGCGCCGCCAGCTTCGAGACGCGCGTGCCCGTGGAAGTGGAGGCCGGACCGGAAGTGAGCCTCCAGGGCGATCCCGATCAGCTCGAGCAGGTGCTTATCAATTTGCTGCGCAACGCCGCGGATGCCTCGCTCGACTCCCGCCGCCCCGTGCGCATCGGCTGGCGCCGCGACGGGGCCATGCTGGAGGCGTGGGTGGCGGACGAAGGCCCGGGCCTCGCCGGGACGGCCAACCTCTTTGTCCCGTTCTTCACCACCAAGCCGGGAGGCTCGGGCATCGGGCTGGTGCTGAGCCGCCAGATCGCCGAAGGCCACGGCGGCGCGCTGACATTAGAGAACCGCGCCGACGGCGCCGGCTGCATCGCGCGGCTGCGGCTGCCGGCGTGAGCCCAACGCGCGCCGGTATCCGCGTATCCGAGCGAACATAGCGCCGCTGCGACCGATTGCAAAATCCTCCATCTAACCAGTAGCATGAGATTCGTGCGGCGCGCCTCGGCTGCATTGCTGCTGGTCGCGTTCAGCCTGTCGCTGATCGCGCCGGCGCTCGCTGCCGCGGACCCGCAAGCGAACCTCCCGCCCTGCTGCCGGCGCGGTGGAAAACACCGCTGCGCCATGATGGAGTCGCACCGGGAATCGTCGCCCGGTCCGCGCTGGCAGGCGTCCCGGTGCCCTTTATACCCAGCGGCACAGCCCGTTCCCGCCTATCGAGTTGCAGGCACGACGGGGATGCCTCTGGCATTTTCTACCGCTCTCATTAGCTATCCGGTCATTCGCCCGCAATCGCCATCGCTCTCGCGCAATTCGTTTGGCCGCGGATGGCGCAAGCGCGGCCCTCCCGTCAGTTAGCAGATCGCCAACAACTGGTCCATCTCTTTCAAGTTTGTTTCAGTACGGGCCTACGGTCTGGCCGTGCAGTCTTGTTTCTACGTTAAGACTCGATAGGGGAGGCTTCATGCGCAAGCTTATATTCTGTCTGTATCTGGCGGTCTTTCTAACGTTTGGTACCCTGCTCCACGCAACAGTTTTTGGAAGAATACAAGGAATCGTGCACGACCCGCAACATCGGCCCGTGGCCGGAGCGTCAATCAAGCTGCAGGCCATTACCTCGGACTGGTCTCAAGCCGCGCAAGCTGACGAAAACGGTGAGTTCGCGTTCACCAGCGTGCCGGTCGGAGACTACAAAATCACTGTCACTCAGTCCGCATTCGAAACCTTGGAGCAGACCGTCACACTCGTTTCCGGCTCCTCGCCGATTCTTCATTTTCAATTGGCAGTAGCCACCTTGCATCAGACTGCGGTTGTCTTCGGGCAGGCGGAAGCGGCCGTTATGGATTCGGTAACCCCCACCACTCTGGTCGATCGGGAGGACATAGCCCAAACTCCTGGCGCCGACCGCACCAATAGTATGGCGATGATCACCGACTACACTCCGGCCGCGTACGTAACTCACGACATGCTGCACATGCGGGGAGGCCACCAGGTGGATTGGCTGATTGACGGCGTGCCGATACCCAACACCAATATCGCTACCAATCTCGGCCCGCAAATCGACCCCAAGGACATTGATTATCTCGAAGTTCAGCGCGGCAGCTACGATGCGGAATATGGAGACCGTACCTATGGCATCTTCAATATCGTTCCCCGAACCGGTTTCGAGCGCGACAATGAGGCCGAGATCGTCACCTCTTTCGGCAATTGGAATCAAACGAACGATCAATTTACTTTCGGGGGACACACCAGGCGTTTCGCCTATTACGTGAGTCTTAACGGAAACCGCAGCGACTACGGTCTGCAGCCCCCCATCGGGCAAGTGGTTCACGACGCGGACAACGGTTATGGGGGATTCGCGTCCTTCATATTCAATGCCAGTCCCTCAAACCAACTTAGGATGGTGGCCTCGTTGCGGCAGGATTATTATCAGATCCCCGTCGACCCGGACCCCAGCTCATCCGGAAATCAGGTTTATCCGAGTTACGGCCTTCGAGACAGTGAGCGTGAACCCGATGGTTACATCGCCTTCTCGTGGGTCCATACATTTAATCCAAACCTCCTGATCACGGTTTCACCCTTCTATCATTACAACGAGGCCAGCTACAGCGCCTCGCCGAACGATGCGCCAGTGATCTCGAATGTTGATCAGACGGCCAATTATGTCGGCGTGCAAGCGAGCGTGAACGCAACCGTTTTGAAGAACAACGACATTCAAGCGGGAGTGTACGGCTTCGCCCAGCGTCAGAGCAACCTCTTTAGTAACGTCTTTACGGATTGCGGCACGACCTGCCAGAACTTCGGCCCGTCTTCGGCTGCCCTAACCGGCGGCCTTGGCGAAGCATTCCTCAGCGACCGGTTCAAAGTGACCTCGTGGTTGACGCTGATCGCCGGCCTTCGTTATTCGCACTTCGACTCCGGCTCAGTCAGCGGGGGAACCCAGCCGGCCATCGTCGAGAACGCGACGGACCCACGCTTCGGCATTGCCATCAGAGTCCCGCGCCTGAACTGGGTCTTTCACGGTTTTTACGGCCACTTTTATCAAGCGCCTCCACTCTTGACTGCCACCGGTCCATTGCTCGATTTAGCCTCCAGCCAGACTCTGACTTTCGGTCCCGTGCGTGGAGAGCGCGATCGCGAATACCAATTCGGCGTCTCGATTCCCTTCCGCGGTTGGGTGCTCGAGGAAGACACCTTTCAAACCCGCGCGACGAATTGGCTGGACCACAGCAACATCGGCGAATCGAACATCTTCTGGCCACTCACCTGGGCTTCCGCTTTAATTCAAGGTTGGGAAACCACATTGCGGTCGCCGCGCATCTGGCGCCGCGCCCAGGCACACCTGGCCTACTCGAATCAGATCGCACAGGCCGCGCCGCCTTTCACGGGAGGTTTGATCTGCCCCACACCCGCGCCGGCCGGCTGCGAGCCGCCCCCAGGACTTGCGCCGGTGGACCACGATCAGAGAAACACGTTGAACGTGGGCGTCAATTCGAGTCTTCCTTGGAATGCGTTCGCTTCGACGAA
Source organism: Terriglobia bacterium (assembly GCA_963714205.1). Classification (GTDB taxonomy): domain Bacteria; phylum Acidobacteriota; class Terriglobia; order Bryobacterales; family Bryobacteraceae; genus CAVQNQ01. The sequence goes on along the minus strand of CAVQNQ010000004.1, from coordinate 960,446 downwards.
TGTGTACTACGGCTCGGGTTTCACAAACGGGATGCCGGACGCGCAATATCCGGGAAACTATCTGCCCCAACACACTACGGTTGACATCTCCCTGGGAAAAAGCTTCGGCGAGAAATACAGGCTCTCGTTGACCGCCCTGAATGTGGCGAATCGGCGCGTGTTACTCGATAACAGTCTAACCTTTGGAGGATTCCACTTTAACGACCCGCGACAGATCTACGTCGAATTCCGTTATAGATTCTACTATTGAAGGATCGGACCCGGATGGATCAGTAAACGCTACGGCGTCAGTCGCGAGTTATCGGCTTGGAAGCTCCTTCCGGGCGATCAGGCGAAAGACTTCCGTCTCACGGCGGTCGGAGAAATCAGAAATCGCGCGAGTGGCTTCGTAGTGCTCAATCACGAGATCGTCAAAGAGCCGAAGCATTCCGTTCCTGCCCGTAAAGCCCGGGCCAAACTCCATGACCACGATGCCGCCTGGCTTAAGCGCATTCACGACCTTCCGAACGTCAACTAACGGCATCGACCAACTGAACAGGATCAAATCGAAGCGATTGTTGCCGAAGTTGTAACTGGCGTCTGAGGAGACTACGGCATCGATCTTCAAGCCAAGCTCGGCTGCGCGTCGTCTCGCTGCATTCACGCCGACTTCCGAAATATCAGAGCCGTGCACCGTCCACCCAAGTTTGGCGAGGTATAGCGCGTTGCGGCCGTCGCCCATGGCGTAGTCCAGCGCAACGCCTGGCTGCATTCCGCGAACGACCTGACTGAGAAAAGCGTTTGGCTCTCTGTTGTACTGACTACCCTGATTGCCGTAAAAACGATTCCAACGGTCTGCCTCAAGCTCGGTTCGATGATTGCGGAGGAGGTCGAGTCTTCGGGAGATTTCCTTGTCAGTAACCCCTGCCTTGCGGAGTTCCTCAGCGTAGACTTCAGGCTTCTTGTCCCGGCCCTCGGCATAGAAGTCATACTCGGGCCGCTGCGCCTGTAGGCACGCGGCAGCCAGCAAGAACAGATGTATCCGCATGATCCAATTCTGACGTAACGAGGGGCTCGGCGGTTTCGAGCCTGAACTGTCGCGTAGCGTTTACGAATCGCGAGGGCGAATCGACTTAGTCGTATTACACCCGTTTCGGTATCTTGGCTTGGCCTAACCGCCGTACCGGCGAAGGTGCCGCTGCAATCCCTCGCGCTTCATCCGACAACTACGAGTTCCTGGCCGGCGTCCGGCGGTAGCGAGCGCAGCGACTCCTCGCGCCGGTGTTCCAGAATGAGCGCGATGGCCTCACGAAGATTGGACAGGCATTCTTCTCGCGATTTGCCCTGGCCGTTGGCGCCCGGAACTTCCGCGCAATATGCGATGTACCATGGGCCGTCTTGTTCGACGATCGCTGTGAACTCGTTGCGCATGCTTCGTTCTACCGCCGCCAAACGGTCTCGCCCCACATTCGTAGGCGAACGGTCTTGCCCTTACGCCCGTCTCAATACCAGGGCTGAGTTCTTGCTCCCGAAAGCGATGCAGTTGGCCACCGCGTACTCGATATCGAGATGCCGGCCGGGCGAGGTAATGTAATCCAGGTCGCACTCGGGATCGGGCTCGTCTACGTTGATGGTGGGCGGCGCAACCCCGTCGCGCATGGCCAGCAGCGTGGCGGCCACCCCGGCCGCTCCGCAGGCCCCCTGGGGATGCCCGATCAGGCTCTTAAGCGAGGAACCCGGCACCTTGTAGGCGTGGCCATCGAAGGCCAGCTTAACGGCGCGCGTCTCGATGCGGTCGTTCAGCTCCGTGGAAGTGCCGTGATAGTTGATGTAGTCCACCGCTCCGGGCGGGATGCCGGCCTCACCCATGGCCAGACACATGGCGCGCGCCGGCTCCTCGCCGCATTCCTCCAGGCGCACGCGATGGTAGGCCTCGCAGGTGGAACCATAGCCCGCGATCTCGCCGTAAATGCGGGCGCCGCGCGCGCGGGCCTGCTCCATATCCTCGACCACGAAGAACCAGGCGCCTTCGGCGATCACGAAGCCGTCGCGGTCGCGCGAGAAGGGGCGCGAGGCGCGCTCCGGCTGGTCATTCCACCGGGTGGTCATGATGCGCATGAGCTGGAAGCCGCGCATGATGAGCGGAGCGATGGGCGCATCCACGCCGCCCACCACCATGGTCTTCAGCACGCCCGCCTGGATGTTGCGGAAGGCATAGCCCAGCGCGTCCGTGGAAGAGGTGCAGCCGGTCGAGATAATGTGGCTCAGCCCGCGGAAGCCGAAGCGCATGGAGATCTCGCTGGCCAGCGTCCCGATGGTTCCGGTGGGGATGGTGTAAACGCTGCACTGTTTCAGGTGGCCGGTGTAGTAGAGCCGGTACTGTTCCTCGGTGAACTCCTGGCTGCCGCCGCCGGAGCCGGTGATCACGCCGATGCCGCGCAGTTCGTCGCGGCTCATCGAGTGCGCGTCCAGGCCGGCGTCCGCCATTGCCTCGGCCACGCTCGCCACGGCCAGCGGCACGGCGCGCGAAACGTGCGGCCGGTCCTTAGGCTCCACGTAGAGGCTCTCATCGAATGCGTCGGGGACTTCACCCGCCACTTGCACGGCGAGGCCCGACGGGTCGAAGCGGCTGATCCGGCGCACGCCGCTCACGCCATTGCGCGTGGCCTCCCAAAAACATTCCCGCCCAATTCCGTTGGGGCTGACGGCACCGATACCGGTGATCGCGGCACGACCTGGCATGTAGGCTACTTTTGCTTTACCGCAGACCTTCAGTATAGGCTGAAACCTATGGACACCGCCTCGGAGCGTGCGGGGGCCGGCCCGCTCTCCGCGCTTCTCGCCGGTCTGCAAGCGGGCATGCAGGGCGTCTTGTGGATGCTGGCGTGGCTGGGCGTCTACGCGGCCTGGCAGCGCCTCAGCTTCTGGACACCGGAAAACCTGATGGCCACGGCGTTCTATGGCAGCGACGCGCTGCGCCGCGACTTTTCCGGCCGCACGATTTCCGGGATGGCACTCTACCTGCTTCTCTACAGCACCCTGGGCGCGCTGTTCGCTCTAGCGCTGCGCGCGCGCCGCACCCGCCCACGCACGATTCTGCTGGGCGTCCTGTTTGGCCTGTGCTGGTATTTCCTTTCCTATCGGCTGATCTGGAAGCGCGTGATGCCGCTGGCGGCGCTGCTCTATCCCGAGCGGCCTACCATGATCGGCCACCTGATCTATGGCGCGATACTAGGGCGCTTCCCGGCTTACCAGCGGCGCGCGGAAGAGGCCCAGCCGAGCAGCGGCATTTAGCCGGCGACGGCAGCGGCGCTCGATTTTGCCGCGAACGATTCCAGGTTGTCGCTGCCCGAAATCTCAACCCGGGGCAGATTCAGCAGGCGGTCGTCCATTTTGCAAAAACCGGGGCGAACCGAAAGCCCGTACAAGTAGCCGCACGCGCCCGCGAGGTACCTAATGACCTCGTCGGTATCGCCGTACGGATACGCCAGCGCTTCCGGAGCTTCCCCCAGCCGGCGCGTCATTTCCACCCGGGAACTCAGCAGTTCCGCCATGGCATTGGCCGGCGAAAGAAACGTCAGACGGCTATGGCTGGCGGTGTGGGAACCGAACCGCACCCCGTCTTCGCGCAGCCTGCGAATCTCACGCCAGGAGAGCAGCGGAAGGTTCTCACCGCCGGCAACCCATTGGCTGACGCCGCCGGCGAGCCCGGTCACCAGGAAGATGTACGCGGAAAATCCATACCGCTTCAGGATGGGCCAGGCGTAGTCTTGAAAGTCGCGGTAGCCGTCGTCGAATGTCAGAACCACCGCATGCCCGGAGAGCGGCGCCCGTTGGGAGGCCGCGCGCTGCCATTCGCTAAACGTGGCGCTGCGGAAACCCGTCTCCGCCAGATGCCGGATTTGCGCCTCAAAAACGTCGGGGTGAACGCGCCACCGCGCCATGGCGGGGGAATCTTCGGGAGCCACGCGATGGTACATCAGCACCGGCAATCGAGAGGTGACGCCGTCCGGTTCCAACCGCCGGCCGTCGATAGGCGCGGCGCAGTGTCCGGCGGAAGCCTCGATCCATGCCGGCGCATAGCAGATGAGCCCGCTCCTTCTCCATCTCCAGTGCCGCCGGTGGACGGGCAGGCTTTCCAGGGTGGCCGCTTCGAGAACGAGCCTCCCCGTTTCCTTGGGGAACAGCGCCACACGGGAAGCGCTTGTGCCGATAGGAGCCGAAGCTCTTCTTCCGATGATCGCGGCGGCGCGCTCGGAATCGAGCAGGGCGGCGGGCCCGCGAATTCGAGACGCGGCGCGCGATGCCAGCCGCGATCGCAGCGGCGTGCCATCCACCGGGCGGCCCAGAATTCCCTCGCGCACGGCGGCCACGCACAGCTCATACCCCGCGGATAAAGCGATCTCCACGCGCAGATGCTGGGCCGGAACGGCGGGTTCCTCCGAAGCGATGTTGAGCCGGGCCAAACCCGCGCCGCCAACAAAGACGTCGATGTCGGCATGGCCGTGCTGGGTCAGCAAATCGGGAAGCGCATGGCTCACCTCAATCGGCACCGGCGCGCGGGCGTGGATAGCCTCCGCCGGTAGCGGGTCCGGCCAGGCCGGATCGTAAAATGCGTCAGCCGGCCACCCCGCCATGCCCCACAGTTCCTGCAAGAAGACAGTCCACCCAGCCGAATCGTGAATCGCCGCTCGGGAATCTCCCGCGCAACATACGCCCGGCGCCAGGCGCACGCCGTCTCTATAAAATGAAGCGCCGTCTTCACCCTGATGAACCTCGATCCCCGGATAGACCGTGATCTCGAAGAAGCGCCGCAAAATCTCCCAGGCGTATTCGGCGGCGATGCGATCCGCCAGCAGGCGTCCGGAAACGAATCCATCGCAGGCCGGCAGTTGGATCGCGCCCAAACTTGCGCCTTGGAACAGGACCTCCGCATAGAGGTATTCGGCGACTTCCGGCACCGGCACGCCGGCAACCGGTTCCGTGATCTCGATTCTCACGGCGTACGTGCGGCCCCAGGTAGCCGGGGCGGCGGCGCTCATCATGGCGGCGATCTTACGTTCCAGCCGGGCGCCCAGCCCGCGCGCCAGCCCCGGGATTGCGAGACGCGCTTCCAGAGCGGCTAAGAACGCCACGTTTTCCTTGGCGGCGCGTCCCCAGTAACTCCGCTGCCCTTCTAGGCTGTATATCTCACCGGTACAGAACCCATCGAACAGGGACCCGGCGACCATGTCCGGATCGAGCGACCGAAGGGAGACCGGCTCCATTCGCGCCAGCAGCGGGCTCGTGTCCTGTCCTATCCCAATCGCATAGCCAGCGCACCATACGCCTAAATTAACCAGGACGCCGGGCAGTTCCTCGCGACTCTGGCCGTTCACGTGCTCCGGCGCCGGATGAGCCACTCGCTCGTCCGGCCCGTGTCCCCTGACGACCACCCGTTTTCCATGATCGAAAGAGACCGCCATGTCCCTGCTACAAGAGCTTGCATGGGTACGGTAGTACGCCAAAACGTCGGGGACGGCTCCGAACCGGGCGCCCCCGCGGGCGATTCGTTGCCAGAGATCGTGATCCTGGCACAACGTCAGCTCAGGATCGAAACCACCGGCCCGCACCACCACGGACCGTCTCACCAGGCATGCATGGATCGCAAAGACGGAATGCGTGGCGAGGTACGGAAACAGATCCGCTTGGGGAGGCGGAGGGGGGGCTGGCCACATTTTGCCTCCGGTCCCGAACCTGGCCCACCCGCAGTGCACTACGTCGAGTTCCGGACGCGCGCCGGCCTCCGCGGTCATGCGCGCCAGATGCTCCGGCGCGATTCGGTCGTCGGCATCCAGAAACAGCAGCCAAGTGCCGCGGGCCATCTCGATGCCCAGATTGCGGGCCGCGCTCACACCTCGTCCCGTACCGCGAATGACGCGGATGCGAGCATCCTCCGCCGCGCAGCGCGAGGCAAGCGCGAGAGTATCGTCCGCGGAACCATCGTCCACCACGATGGCCTCCCAGTCGTGGTATTGTTGCTGCAGAAGACAGCCGAGTGTTTCCTCAATCGTCTCCGCGGTGTTGCGCGCCGGAACAATTACCGATACGAGGGGAATTGTTTCATGCACCGGCTTCACGATTTACAAAGCTAGGCCAGTTCCAGCTCGATCTTTTTGCTCGCCGGATCCATTTTTAGGATCCGGAAGCTGCGAATCTGGCCCGTGCGCGCGGGTTCGCGCCCGGTCCGGCCACTTTTGCCGCCCTTCCACTTCGCCTGCAACATCGAGGTCAGCGAAGAGATGTCCGAACCGGGCTGCGCAGGCGCTTCTTCCTGTGTGCCCGCCTCGCCGACCATGCGGCAGGTCGCCTGGACGCCTTCCCCCAGCTCCACCCGCGCGCGTCCTTCTTTCACATCCGTCATGCGCCCGGTGACCACATCGCCTTCCTTGTGTTCAGCGATGTATTCATCCAGGCTGGTGGGCACGAGCTGCTTCAGACCCAGCCGCAGCCGCCGCTTGGCGGGCTCGAGCTCGAGCACCTGGGCCTTGACCTTCTCGCCCATCTTGAGCGCATCCTGCGGGTGGTTGATGCGCTTCTCGGCGCTCACATCACCCACGTGGATCATGCCTTCGACGCCCTCTTCGATCTGCACGAAGGCGCCGAACTTCTGCAGGCTGACGACCGTGCCTTCCACCACCGATCCCACCGGGTACTTGCGCGGTACTTCGGCCCACGGATCGCCCAGCGCCTGCTTCAATCCCAGCGAGATGCGCCGTTCCGCCTGGTTCACGCCCAGGACCATGACATCCACCTGGTCGCCCGGCTTCACCACGTCGGCCGGTTTGCGCACCTTCTTCGACCAGGACATCTCGGAAAAGTGAATCAGGCCTTCGACGCCCTTCTCCAGCTCCACGAACGCGCCGAAATCCGTCACCCGCGTGACCGCGCCGTGCACGCGATCGCCGGCGTGGTATTTCTGGTCCGCCACTTCCCAGGGATGCGGCTGAAGCTGTTTCATGCCGATCGAGATGCGCCGCTTGGCGGGATCGACCTTGAGAACCTTGGCTTCGATCTGCTGGCCGGCGGTGAGCACGTCGGCGGGTTTGTTGACGCGGCCCCACGAGATATCGGCCACGTGCAGCAGCGCATCCACGCCCCCGATGTCCACGAACGCGCCGTAATCGGTCAGGTTGCGGACCGTGCCCTGCACAGTCTCGCCTTCCTTCACTTCGGTGTAGCGCCGCTCCTTGGCCTCGCGCTCTTCGTCCTCGAGCACGGCCCGGCGGTCCACCACCACGTCTTCATCCGCCACATCCAGCTTGATGATCCGGCAGCGGATCTCCTGGCCGATGAGTTTCTCTAATTCGGCCGCGTCCTTGGTTCCGCTGCGCGACGCCGGCATGAAGGCGCGCACGCCCACGTCCACGCTCAAGCCGCCTTTGATGACCGCCGTAACCACGCCCGCGATCGGCGCTTTATCCGCGAAAGCCTTCTCCAGCGCCGACCAGTCCTTGGGCCGTTCCACCTTGACTCGCGACAGCTCGTAGTAGCCCTCCTGGTCGCGGCCCTTAATGGAGACCGGAAAGCGATCGCCCACCGTGACCGTCTCGCCGGCATTCTGGAAATCCGCCAGCGGAAGGATGCCTTCGATCTTGTAGCCGACATCCAGGAACACTTGATCTCCGGTAACCGCAACCACGGTTCCTTCGAGTCCCCGGCCGCCGGTTTCGGGGTGATGCGAGTGAGCCTGTTCGAATTGCGAGAGCAAATCCCCGAAAGACTCGGGTTCGCTGGGTTTTTGGGAATCCGAACCGGTAGACCGATCCTGATCCAGCATGCTTGGGTTGGCCATGAGACGTATGCATATATTGTGGCATAATCCGACTGGGATATCACCTTGTCGTCGAGCCGCTTGCGCCGCTGGCTGAGCCTCATCAGGCCGCACGATTTCGTCTGGCTTTTGCTGTTTGCGCTGCTGATCGCCACTAACGAATTCGGCGACGCTTTCGAGATCGTGCCGCTGGCCGCGCTGGCGCTGGTGCAGGTGCTCGAACCGAAGATTCCGGCGCTCGAATCCAAGCGCGGGCGGGTGCTGTGGATCGTTCTCAAACTGGCGCTGAGCTATGTGCTCATCGGCTTCACCGGCAGCGCGGCCAGCCGCTACTGGCCCATCCTGCTGCTGCCGGTGGTCTCGGCGGCCACCGCCATGGGAGTCGTGGGCACCCTGGTGTTCACCATGCTTGCGGCCGGCGCCTATCTTTCTTTCCTGGCCTGGGCGCCCGTATACGCCGGGGATCTCACGGGGCGCGTGGTCTTCCTGGCCATGGCCGGCATCCTCGTCAATATGCTCGCCGAGGACCTGCGCGTGCAGTCGGCCAAATCCCGCCGCACGGCCGAGCAGCTTGCGGAAGCCAACCGGCACATGCGCGAAGCCGAGGAAGCCGTCCGCCGCTCGGACCGCCTGGCCGCGCTTGGCCAGCTCTCGGCCGGTCTCGCGCACGAGCTGCGTAATCCGCTGGGCACCATCCGGGGTTCGTCGGAGATGCTCGCCCGCACGGTCAGCTCCGAAAACGAAGTCGCGCGGGAAGTGGCCGGATTCATTGCTTCCGAGGTAGACCGCGCCAATTCCCTGATCACCCGCTTCCTGCAATTCGCGCGTCCCCTGCAGCCGCGCTGGGAAACGGCCGACTTGGCGAACACGCTCGACCGCGTGGTGGCCATGGTGGAGCGCGAGGTCCCCGGAATCGCAATCTATAAAAACTACGCCCCGGAGATTCCACCGTTCCCCTTCGACGCGGAGTTGATCGAGCGGGTCTTCTACAATCTGGTGCTCAACGCTGCACAGGCCACCGCACCCGGCGGAGCGGTCACCGTAAAGACGCGGGCTCTCGACGGCAACGCCGAGATCGCGGTGATCGATCGCGGGGTGGGCATCGACCGCCAGCAGCTCGATTCCATTTTCAACCCGTTCTTTACCACCAAGCCCGATGGCGTGGGGCTGGGCCTGGCCATCGTTTCCAAGATCGTGGACGAGCACGGCGGTAAGATAGCGGTGGAGAGCGAACCCGGCAAGGGCAGCGTTTTCCGCGTGTTCCTGCCCATGCGCCGTGCGCAATAAAAGAATGTCCCGCGCCCAATGAAAAAACGCATCCTGGTGGTGGAGGACGAAGACAAGCTGCGCCGCGTCATCGAGCTGCAGCTCGCCTCGGCGGGCTTCGAGGTGGACAAGGCCGCCGCCGCCGAAGAGGCCCTCAAAGTGGTGGATCGCGCCGACCTGGTGCTTACCGATCTGAAGCTGCCCAAGATGGATGGCCTGGAGTTCCTGGGCCTCATCCGCCGCCAGAACGCCCACGTGCCGGTGATTATCATGACCGCCTATGGCAGCGTCGAAACCGCCGTTCAATCCATGAAGGCGGGGGCCACCGATTTCCTGCTGAAGCCCTTTTCGCTCGACCATCTCATGCAGGTGGTGGAGAAGGCGCTCGAGGTGCGCGCCCTGCGCGACGAGAACCGCGCCCTCAAGCAGGAATTGGGACGCCGCTACGAGTTCGACAACATCATCGGGCGCAGCCCCGCCATGCAGGAGATCTTCGCCACCATCGAGCGCGTGGCGCCCACGCGCGCCACCGTTCTGCTGGCCGGGGAGAGCGGCGTGGGCAAGGACCTGATCGCGCGCGCCATCCATTTCCACTCGCCGCGCCGCGACCGGCCCATGGTCAAGATCAATTGCACCGCGCTGCCTGAGAACCTCATGGAGAGCGAACTGTTCGGCTACGAAAAGGGCGCATTCACCGGCGCGCAGACCAGCAAGCCGGGCAAGTTCGAGCAGGCCGATACCGGCACCGTCTTCCTCGATGAAATCGGCGATGTGCCCCCCGCCATCCAGGTGAAGCTGCTGCGCGTTTTGCAGGAGCGCGAATTTGAGCGGCTCGGCAGCAACGTCACGCGCAAAATCGACGTGCGCGTGATCGCCGCCACCAACCAGGACCTGCGCGCGGCCCTCGAGCAGGGCACCTTCCGCGAAGATCTCTACTACCGGCTCAATGTGGTGCCCCTCAACATTCCGCCGCTGCGCGAGCACAAACAGGACATTCCGTTTCTGGCGCAGCACTTCATCAAGAAGCTGGCGCCGGACTCGGGCTCGCGCGTGGAATCCATCTCCGACGCGGCCATGGAGAAGCTCATGGGCTACCACTGGCCGGGCAACGTGCGGGAGCTTGAAAACGTCATCGAGCGCGCCCTGGTGATGTGCGGGTCGAAGGAACTGGACGCCGCCGATATCAAGCTCGAGAACGCTCCCAGCCGCGCCGCCGCCCGCGGGCCGGACGATGCGCACTTCCTACCCGAAGGCATGACGCTCGATCAATATGAGCAGGAGGTCATCCGCGAAGCGCTGCGCCGCGCCGATGGCAACAAGAGCCAGGCCGCGCGCCTGCTCGGATTAACGCGCAACGCCCTGAGATACAGGCTCACGCAGATGGGCTTGGAATCGTGAGTGGGGGTCCCGTGCTTAACCGACTTCTGCCCAGGCAAGCCGACAACACTTATCGCGGTTACAAGCTCGCTCTCTGGCTGTTCGCCTTAGTCGTGCTGGTGAAAGTTGCCATAAGCGTCAATTCCATCTTCAACGGTCACACGGTGGCGAGTTCGGCAGATGGGATTCCACTAGACACATTTACGCCAGCCGGCGCTCACGCAGTCGTTTCACTTTTTGCCGCCTGGGGACTGGGCCAGCTTATCCTCTGCTTTCTGTGCATCGTGGTCCTGGTTCGATATCGCGCCCTGGTTCCCTTCCTGTTTGCCGTACTCCTGCTGGAACACCTGAGCAGAAGACTGATTTTTCTTGTGATGCCCATTGTCAGGACGGGAACACCCCCGGGCATCTTTGTGAACCTCGCACTCGTCGTTCTTATGGTCGTTGGCCTGGCACTTTCGTTGTGGAGCCACGACAATCCGCCAGCCGCGTGAGGCAGAGCCGAACGGTTTGGGCGCAGATCGGAAGCCGAAATTCTCAAGGGGACCTTCAGGAGTGAACTTGCTCGAGAAGTACGGATTCAGATAGCTCACCGCTCCCGAATATCGAACATGTAAATCGCATGCCCCACGATGGCCGTAGGAGTCATGGTGCGCACCCATGCGGACGGGGCACTGCGTGCGATCATGTGCGCGCTGATGGCGTACAATCCCGGCTCGGGAGTTCCTTCCAGCCTGCTATTCGCGACGTTCTCATTGCGGATGCCATAGTCCGCCGGCTGGACGCTGCCGAAATAAGCCAGTTGCACGATGCGTCCCGGAGCGTTGCGGTCCAGCCAGGTCTTGAGTTGTTTGAGACCCTGCCCCCAATCCACGTTGCTGTCGTCCAGCCACAGCGGCCCGCAGCGCGTGCCGCCATCCAAGCCCACCTCGCTGGGGTTGGTCAGCAGGCAGGCGCTCTCGTTGAAGTACGAGAGATGGTCCGGATAGACGCCGGCCGCCGCCAGCACGCTCCACGCGCACAGCGGAATCGCGGTATAGCGCGCCCACTTCGCTGCGCTGCCCAGGAGCGTCGCGAGGCCCAGACCGCCCAGCAGGTAAGAGAACGGAAGCGCCGCGATGATGTAGCGGATCCCCAGATCGTCGGCCCAGATGGTATGGCCCACGAAGATCGCCGCAGGCGGCAGAATCAGAAACAGCTTGCCGATCGCCGGAACCTCTCTTCCGCGCAGCAGCGCGATCAGCCCGATGACCGCCAGGATAATCGCGGGCAGCGGCTCCTTCAGCAGGTAGGCCACCAGGAAATAACTGGCGAAGCGCGGCGCCAGCCCGCCGGCCATGAAGAAGCGCCAGCCGCTACCGTGGTCGGCATTCACCAGCCGGATTCCATTGAGGTACTGGAGCGGGTCGCCGGGAAAGAAGTAGAGCGCCTGGATCACGATATAGGCCAGCAGGCACATCGCCGCGAAGGCCATCAGACACAGGCGCGCGCTCCTCACCGGGTCCGGCTGCGCCACCGGAACCGGAACTGCCGGGCCCTTCGCCCCGTGACACTTCTTGAAACGTTTGCCGCTGCCGCACGGGCAGGCACCATAGGGTCCCACCAGGCGCGGCAAGTACGGATCGAAGCGGCCCGGCTTCCGTTTGGCGCCCGTTTCGACGGGCCAGCGCAGCGCGGCCAGCAGGAGCACCGCGGCCACCGGCAACAGAAACACAGCCGAAAACTTCGCGCCCAGCAGCACGCCCAGCGCCAGCCCGCACAGGGCCAGCCGCTTCAGGCTGCGCTCGCGCAGATAATTCCACAGCGCAAAAAAGAACAAAACAGTGAACGCCGCGAGGCCCACGTCCATAGTCACCAGGAAGGAATGCGCCAGGATGGTGGGGTCGAGCGCATAGAGGAACACAGCTCCCAGCGCCGCCAGCGGCCCAACCAGTTGGCGGCCCCACAGGTAGATCAACGCGCCCAGCAGGGCGGCGATCAAGGGGAAGGGAAGGCGCGCCCAGGACAGCACGCGGTCCGGGCCGTTCGACGCCAAAATAGCCTCTCCGATGGGCCACTCCCAGTTGTCCGTTCCGGAGTCGCCGCGCAGGTATGCCGCGGTGTCCGCGTTGCGAGGCCAGCGGATGCCGCCCAGCAGCAGGGAAAGTCCAGCGATTTCCTTGAGCAGCGGCGGGTGCTGCAGGTTGGCGCGAAACACGCCCGTCTCCAGGTACGAGAGTCCCGCGGCGATGTGCGGCGGCTCATCGAAGGCCGCGCTCTTGACGCGGCTCTCGGAATAGCTCAGCCCAAGAAATACCGCGAGGATCGCCCCCGCCACCAGCGCATCGAAGCGCGCACTCTCGCCGGGCTTCCACATGCCGCTACTCCGGATTCAGCACGCGGACCTCGCCCAGGTTCAGTTCGCGCACGCCGGCCTCGATCTTGGCACGGTCGCCGATCACCACCCACACCAGGCGATCCGGCTCGACCACCTGCGCGGCGGATTTCGCCATGTCCGCCGGCGTCAGCGCGCGCACCTTCGCGGCATAGGTCTGATAATAGTCGTCGGGAAGCTCGTACTGGATCAGGTCCTGGATGGAACCCTGTACCTGGCCGATCGTCTCGCGCGATCCCGGCAGGCGCAGGGTCTCGCTAGCCTGCACGCGCGCCAGTTCTTCCGCGGTGACGGGCCGCTCCCCGCGAATCCCGCGCAGTTCCCGGTTCAGTTCCGCCAGCGATTCTTTGGTCTTATCGGTCTCGACCGGCGCATAGATCAGAAACGGCCTCTGCCCGCGCGCGCTGAACAGCATGCTGGCGGAACCGTACGACCAGTGCTTGTCCTCGCGCAAGTTCATATTGATGCGCGAGCCGAAATCGCCTCCCAGGATGTTGTTCATGGTGGCCAGCGAGATCTCCCCCGGATCGTTCCGCGGCGGAGCCACGCTGCCGGCCAGAATGATGGATTGCTGCGATCCGGGCCGATCCATCAGGTACACCACGGATCGCTCGGGCTGGCCAACCGTGGCGATGTTCTTCTTGGGAGTATCGCCGGGCTTCCACGCGGCGAACAGCTTCTCGAGTTGGGGACGCACCTCGGCAATCGTCGTGTCGCCTACCACCACGAGCGTGGCATGGTTCGGCTTGAACCAGCTCGCGTGGAACCTGGCCATATCCTCGCGCGTGAGTTTCGAGACGGACGCCGTAGTGCCCGAACCGGTCCACGGTTCCGAGTACGCGTGGCCCTGGCCGTAGATCAAGCCCGGCAGCACGCGCAACCCCATGGCCATCGGTTCGGTCTTTTCACGCTCGATGGCCGCCAGTTGCCGCTTCTGCTCGCGCGCGAAATCGGCCCGCGGAAAGGACGGGTTCAACACCACGTCGGCGAAGATCTCGAGCGACGGCTCCAAATTGCTCTTCAGCGCCGAAAAACGCGCCACGATGCTGTCCATGGTGGCGCCCACGTTCAGGGTGGCGCCCAGCTGCGCGAGTTGCTCGCCGATTTCGAGCGACGAGCGCTTCTGCGTGCCCGCGTCGAGCAGGTGCGCTACCAGCGCGGCGGTCCCCGGGGACGCGAACTGGTCGGCGGCGTATCCGGAATCCACCAGCAGGCCGAAATCGACCAGCGGGATTTCGTGCCGCTCGGCCAGCACCACTTGGAGACCGCTCGCAAGCGTGGCGCGCTCGAGTTTGGGCAGACGCAGTTCGGGCGGCATGCCCGGCTGGGGAGGAGATGTGCGGTCGGCCTTGGCGGTGGAATTCTCCAGCTCGCCGAAAGGCCGCACTTCCAGCACATATTTGCCGTCCGCGAGCCAGCGCCGGGCGGCCGCCTGTATCCGGTCCGGCGTGGCCGAGCGCTCGCGCGCCAGCTTGACTTTGTACGCGCCGGGGTCGCCCAGGAACACCTGGCTCATAGCCAGCACGTCCGATTTGCCGCCGAATCCGCCGATGCGGTCCACGCCGCGTGCAAAATTCGCCAGGTACTGGGTGCGAACCCGGCGCACTTCCTCGGCGGTCGGCCCGGAGGCGAGGAAGCGGGCCATTTCTTCGTCCAGGGCCGTTTCCACCCTGGCCGGCTCGATTCCCGGACGCACGGTGGCCTGGATCGCGAACTGCCCGCCGATTTCGCGCGGATTGATGTAAGCTGATACGTCGGTAGCGATCTGGTCGTCGTAAACCAGGCGCTTATAAAGCCGCGACGTCTTTCCAACCGACAAAACATCGCTCACCATGTCGAGATAGTCGCCATCTTCGCTGCCGTATTCCGGCATGTTCCACACCTGGTAAATGCGCGCCTGGGGAACCCGGTCCTCGAGCACGGCGCGGTGCGTGCCGCTCATCTTGGCCACCCAGACGCGCTGGTGCGACACCGGCGGCCCGGGCGGGATCTCGCCGAAGTACTGCTCCACCTTCTGGCGCACGGTTGCGGGGTCCACGTCGCCGGCCACTGTCAGCACCGCGTTGGAGGGGCCGTAGTAGGTGTTAAACCACTCCTTGACGTCGGCCAGCGAGGCGGCGTTCAGGTCGTCCATGGAGCCGATGGTGGTCCAGGAATAGGGATGGCCGCCCGGATAAGTATCGTGCTGGATCAGATCTTCCGCCAGGCCGTAAGGTTCGTTCTCACCCTGGCGCTTTTCGTTCTGGACCACGCCGCGTTGCAGGTCGAGGGTTTTCTGGTCGATCGCGTTGACCATGTAGCCCATGCGGTCCGATTCCATCCACAGCGCGAAATCCAGCGCCGAGACCGGCACGGTTTCGAAATAGTTCGTGCGGTCCTCGGTCGTGGTGCCGTTGAGATCGGTGGCCCCCACGCGCTCCATGGCATCGATGTAGCGGCCGTGGAAATGCTCGCTGCCGCCGAACATGAGGTGCTCGAAAAGATGCGCAAAACCGGTTTTTCCGGGCCGCTCGTTCTTCGAGCCGACGTGATACCAGATGTTGACCGCCACAATGGGCGCTTTATGATCTTCGTGGACGATGAGCGTCAAGCCGTTCGGCAGGACGAACTTCTGGAAAGAGATTTCGATCTCCTGGGCGTACGCCGCCGCGGAAACCATGAGGGCTGCAAGGAGAATTCGACGCATCCGGACTCCTTCCGGCACTGTACCACGATCCGCCGGAAAGGCCGCCAGGTCAGCTACTCTGCGCCCCGCACCAGCACCTTTCCCATGGGCCCTTCCGCCAGCCGGCGGAATGCCGCCTGCACTTCCCCGAATGCGAAAATCGAGTCCACCACGGGGCGGCGTCCGGCGGCTTCCAAGCGCGCGATAATCTCTCTCCACGCCGCCTGGGCGGCCTCCGGGGTATAGTCGCCGACCGCCACGCCGCCAATCCGGTTGCGCCGGAAAAACAGCATGGCCGTGTTGAACTCCGGAACCTCGCCGCCGCTGCGGCCGACCACGCTGATCCTGCCGCCGTATCCCAGCACCGCCACGACCTGGTTGAACAGTGGGCCAGCCACAGTATCGATGGCCAGATCAATTCTCCGCGGTTCAATCGCGGCGAGAATCGACTTGTACAATCGCGGTTCGGCGGGATCGAAGACGAAATCGGCGCCCAAATCTTTCAGCTTCGCGCCCTTCTCTTTGCTGCGGGAAAGCGCCACCACGGGCAGCCCCATGGATTTGCCCAGCAGGACCGAGGCCACGCCCACGCCTCCGGACGCCCCCGTCACCAGCAGCGTTTGCCCGGCGGCGGGAGGCGCCGGCGGTTCGCTCCACTGCGTCAGAGCCTGCCACGCCGTGAGAAACACCAGCGGCGCGCCGGACATCTGCTCGATCGTCCAGCCCGGCGGAATGGGGGCCAGGCTGGCTGCCGGCACAACGGTCTTCTCCGCCAGCGTCCCCCAGGCATTCACGCCCGCTTCGCAGCGCAGAATTCCCACCGTATCGCCCACGCGAACGCTCTGGGTGCCGGGACCCACAGCCAGCACGTCCCCGGCGCCATCGCGCCCGAGGATATGAGGAAACCTCGGTTTGGCTGGATACTGCCCTTGCGCCAGAAACGCGTCCGCCGGATTCAGCGCCGCGAAGCGGATGCGCACGAGCGCCTCGCCCGGACCCGGCCGCGGCTCTTCCACCTCGCCCAACCGCAGCTTCCCGGTACCCGCGAACGAATCCATTAACCAGGCGCGCACGATCCTATCCTCCCGCCGCCTCAATGGCAGAGGCAGACGCGTTCGCCGGTGGTCGCGAGGGTTCCGGCGAGGTACCCGGCAATGGCCTCGTCTATACCGCAGCCGCTCGCCAGCACGAGCGGCTGGATGCCGCCGGCCTTCAGCGAATCCCAGGCGCCCTGCCCGATGCCGCCGCAGATTACCGCCTGGCATCCCTCCGCCAGCTCGAGGAAGCTCTTGTGGTTGCCGCATGCGCCGTTTTCGCGCGGGCGAATTTCGCGGGAGGTCACGGCGCCCCCGGCGATCTCCACGACGACGAATTCGCGGCTGCGCGCCAGGTGATCACAGACAGAAACGCCATCGGCCGTACCGATGGCGATGAGGGTAGCATTCATAGAACCAAGGTAACTCAGGCTGCGCGGCCGGTCTACCGCAGCAGGAGGAAGATGGCCCGCGCGCCCGCCATGCTCAACTCGCCCATCCAGCGGCCTACGCCGGTTACGGCGATGAGCACGATCAGCAGCATGAAACCGGCGCGCGAGAGTTCCATGTAGATGGCCATGGGGATGCGAGCCGCCAGCAGCAGCTTGGAGCCATCGAGCGGCGGTATCGGCAGCATGTTGAAGATCGCGAGATAAAGGCTCAGCCACACGCCGCGGATGGCGAACTGAGTCAGCGCCGGGGCAATATGCAGCGCGGCCACCCCCACGGCCCCCAGGATGAACGCCATCACTACGTTGCTGGCGGGACCTGCCAGCGAGACCAGCGCCAGCCCGTTCAGCCCACCCTTGAGTTTGGCAACCTGGGTGTGTACCGGCTTGCCCCAGCCGAGGAAACCGCCGCCCATCAGGGAGGTCAGGAACGGCAGGATGGCGGTCCCCAGCCAGTCCACGTGGGCCAGCGGGTTGAGGGTCACCCGGCCCTCTTCGCGGGGTGTGTCGTCGCCCAGCCGGGTGGCCACCCAGGCGTGCGAGAATTCGTGCGGCGCAGTCAGGATCCACAGCAGCAACACGTTCAGAAGGGCGGTTTCGAGGTTCAGGTGGAGGTTGGGAAGCATGTCAGGCGCGGCGAACCAGGGACGCCCACAGGATGAGCAGCGCCAGCACCGTCAGAAGGGAGAGTCCGCGAATCAAGCCGATACCATTGTACGTGGTATCATGGGACTTACACCATCAACTTCTTTCCTGAGGTCAAATCCACTTGGCTGTAGCAGAAGGTTGTAGGCGGACGCTGGAAATCTCCATTCCCGTTCCCGAGGTGGAGAGCGAAACCAGCCGCGTCATGGCGGACGTGCAGAAACGCGCCAGGCTTCCCGGCTTCCGCCCGGGCAAGGCCCCGTCCTCCTTGATTCGCAAGCAGTTCGCCAGCGATATCCGGAAGCGCGTTCTGGAAAGCCTGGTTCCCAAATACCTGGACAAGCAGTTTGAGGCGGAGAACCTCAAGGTCGTCGGGACGCCCGACATCCGCGACGTCCATTTCCACGAGGGCGAACCGCTGCGTTTCACGGCCGAGTTCGAGGTGATCCCGGAAATCGAGCTGGGGGAATACCGCGATGTCGAAGTTCCCTACCACGAGCCGGAAGTCACCGATGAGGACGTCGCCAAACGCCTTGAAGAACTGCGCGCAAGCAAGGCGCAGTTTGTGAATATCGACCCCCGTCCGCTGGCCGACGGCGATTTCGCGGTGCTGGCGGTCGAGAGCCTCTCGGGCGTCGATGGAGAGCCGGTCAAGCAGGAGGAGATGGTGCTCGAGCTGGGCGGGGCCGATACGATTGAGGCCTTCACCGAGAACCTGCGCGGGGCCTCTCCGGGAGAAGAAAAGGAGTTCGAGGTCACCTATCCGGAGGATTACCAGGCCAAGCGCCTGGCTGGCCACGTGGTTCGGTTCCACACCACGATTAAGGGACTGCGCCGAAAGGATCTCCCCGAGATCAATGACGAGTTCGCGCAGGAAGTGGGCGATTACCGCACGGTGGACGAGTTGCGCGACGCCCTTCGCAAAGCCATCTTCGCGCAGCGGCAGTTAGAGGCCCAGCAGGAAGCCAAGGACAAGATTATCGAGAAGCTGGTGGATCTCCACGAGTTTCCGGTGCCGGAAGTTTTCGTCGAGCGGCAGATTAAGAGCCGTGTGGAGCAGAGCCTGCGCGCCATGGCCGGTGAGGGCATCGACCCGCGCTCGATCAAGCTGGATTGGGACAAGGTCAAGGAATCGCAGCGCGATAAGGCGCTGCGTGAAGTCAAGGCTTCGATGCTGCTGTCACGCATCGCGGAACGCGAGCACATCGCCGCCATGCGCGACGAAGTCGACCGGGAGGTCGAGCGGCTGGCTCGAGCCCAGCGCGAGCCGGTCGCCGCGGTGCAGATGCGCTTCGAGAAGGATGGTACCCTGGGGCGGATTGCATCTCACATTCAGACCGAGAAAACCCTCAGTTTCCTGTTCGAACACGCCCGGAAAACGGCATAGGGGAATACCAACCTTTGGAGTACATTGCTAAGGAACGCAGTTCAGGTGATAATAGAGACGAAATGGATTGAAGCTCTCTCCCGTGGGGGGCGTATTCCGGGATACCCCGCGGAACAGGAGATAACTGCTTGAAGCGGACCGGTTCGGATGACGCTTTACGCTGTTCTTTTTGCCATAAGAGCCAGGACGTAGTCGGGAAGCTCATCTCTTCCCCGAGCGATTACCCCCGCGCGTACATCTGCGATGAGTGTATCGCGGTTTGCAACTCGATTTTGGAAGATGACAAGGTCGAGCCGCCTGCGGGGAGTCTGAACCGCATCCCTAAGCCGTTGGAAGTGAAAGAGTTTCTGGACCAGTACGTGATCGGGCAGGAACCCACCAAGAAAAAGCTGGCGGTGGCCGTGTACAACCACTGCAAGCGCGTCCACATGAACCGGTTGCGCAACAGCGAGGTGGAACTGCAGAAATCGAACATTCTGCTGATAGGCCCGACGGGAACTGGCAAGACATTGATGGCTCAGACCTTGGCCAAGATTCTCGACGTTCCCTTCGCCATCGTGGACGCCACCACGCTCACCGAGGCCGGGTACGTGGGCGAGGATGTCGAAAATATTATCCTGAAGCTGCTGCAGGCGGCCGATGGGGATGTCCAGAAGTGCCAGCAAGGTATTATATATATCGACGAGATCGATAAGATCTGCCGCAAGGACGAAAACCCATCCATCACGCGCGACGTCTCCGGAGAAGGTGTGCAGCAGGCGTTACTGAAAATCCTGGAAGGAACCGTAGCCAACGTTCCGCCTCAGGGTGGGCGGAAACATCCGCACCAGGAATTCACGCCGGTGGATACGACCAATATCCTGTTTATCTGCGGTGGGGCGTTCGTGGGGTTGGAGAAGGTGATCGCGCGCCGCACTGGCAAGAAATCCATGGGGTTCCTGCAGGAAGAGGAGAAGGGCGGCTTGCGTTCGAGCATTAACGGACGCAGGGATCTCGACCTGCTCTCCCAGGTGCAGCCGGTCGATCTCATCAAGTTCGGCTTCATTCCGGAGTTTATCGGACGCTTGCCGGTATCGGCGGTTTTGGAGGACTTGGACCGCAACGCGCTGATTCAGATACTGAGCCGTCCCAAAAACGCTATCGTCAAGCAGTATCAGAAGTTATTTGAATTCGAAAGCGTACGGCTGAAGTTCACCGACGAGGCCCTGGAAGCCATCGCCGATCTCGCCACGGAGCGCAAGGTGGGGGCCCGTGGGTTGCGCATGATTCTCGAGGATCTGATGCTGGACTTGATGTACTATTTGCCTTCCTACAAGAAGGTTCGCGAGTTCCAGGTCACCAAAGAGATGGTTCTGGCGCAGAAAATCAGTCTTACACTATTGGAAAAGGCCGGTTAAACGGCCGGTTGTCGACTCCGCGCACGAGGGTTGGGGAAGGGTCTGTGATACTCCCCATGGGAGAACAATGCTGACTTCGAAGGAAAAATCCGATACAAAACGTCTGCCGATGATGCCCATCCGCGACGTGGTCATCTTTCCGTACATGATGACCCCGTTCGTGGTGGGGAGGGAATCCAGCGTGCGGGCGCTTGAAGAGGCCATGGCGGGCGACAAGAAAATCTTTCTCGCGACCCAGCACGATGCCTCGATCGATGAGCCTAAGCCTAATGAGATATATAACGTAGGCACCATCGTCAATATTGTTCAGAGCCTCAAACTGCCGGATGGCAACATCAAGGTGCTGGTCGAGGGAGTGGAGCGCGCCAAGGTGGTATCGGTCTCCGACGAAGAGGGTTTCTTCCGGGCGATCGTGCGCACGGCGTCATACAAGGTTGAGCCGGGTCCCCAACTGGATGCCCTGGTCAGCCGGGTCACGGGGCTTTTCGAACAGTACGTCAAGCTGAGCCAGAACCTGAACTACGAGACCATGATCGCCGCGGTCCGGGTGGACGACGCCGGCAAACTAGCCGATACGGTCGGCGCCAATCTCCAGCTCACCATCGAGGAAAAGCAGGAGCTGCTGGAGATTTTCGACCCCATCGACCGGCTCACGCGCGTGGCCGAGATGCTGGATATCGAGATCGAAAAGCTCAACGTCGATCGCACGATCCAGGGCCGCGTGAAGCGGCAGATGGAAAAGGCGCAGAAGGAATACTACCTCAACGAAAAGATCAAGGCCATCCAGAAGGAGCTGGGCCGGGGCGAGAAGAGCGAGATCGACGAGCTCAAGAAGAAGATCGAAACCGCCGGCATGACCCTGGACGCCTTCGAGAAGGCCATGGCCGAGTTGAAGCGGCTCGAAAATATGCCGCCCATGTCGGCCGAATCCACCGTTTCGCGCAATTACCTGGATTGGCTGCTGGCCGTGCCATGGAAGAAGAAGTCCAAGGAAATCCGCGACTTGAAATACGCCGAGCAGGTACTCGAAGCCGACCACTACGGCCTCGAGAAGATCAAGGAGCGCATCCTGGAATTCCTGGCGGTTCGGCGCCTGGTCAAGAATCCCAAGGGGTCGATCCTGTGCTTCGTGGGGCCTCCCGGAGTGGGCAAGACCTCGCTAGGTATGTCGATCGCCAAGGCCACCGGCCGCAAATTCGTCCGGCTGTCGCTCGGCGGAGTGCGCGACGAGGCCGAAGTGCGCGGGCACCGGCGCACGTATATCGGGGCGCTGCCCGGACAGATCGTTCAGATGATGAAGAAGGCCGCCACCCGGAATCCGGTCTTCATGCTCGACGAAGTGGACAAGATGTCGATGGATTTCCGGGGTGATCCTTCGGCGGCGCTGCTGGAAGTTCTCGATCCCGAGCAGAATTTCATGTTCGTGGACCACTATCTGGATGTGGAATACGACCTGAGCCAGGTATTCTTCATCGCCACCGCCAACGTGCTGCACACGGTTCCCCCGGCCTTGCAGGACCGCATGGAAGTGATCCGGCTTTCGGGCTACACGGAGCTCGAGAAGATGGAGATCGCCAAGCGCTTCCTGGTGCGCAAGCAGATGGAAGCCACCGGCGTCACCCAGGAACAGGTCGAATTCGGCGACAGCGGCATCAACGGGCTGATTCAGTACTACACGCGCGAGGCCGGCGTGCGCAACCTGGAGCGCGAGATCGGCAACGTGTGCCGCAAGGTGGCGCGCCAGGTGGTGAACGCGACCGGCGCGAAGGAAAAGAGTCCGCCCAAGGCCGTGATCGCCGCCGAGACGCTTCCGGAATTGCTGGGACCCTGGAAATTCCGCGACCTGATGGCCGAGAAGAAGAACGAAGTGGGGGCCGCTGTAGGTTTGGCCTGGACCGAAGTGGGCGGGCAGATTCTGACTACGGAATGCACCCTGATGGAGGGCAAGGGCAAGCTCACTATTACCGGCAAGCTCGGGGATGTGATGCAGGAATCGGCGCAAGCGGCCATGAGCTACATCCGATCGCGCGCGCATCTGTTCGGATTGCCACGCGATTTCTACCGCAATCTGGACGTACACATTCACATCCCGGAGGGCGCCATCCCCAAGGATGGCCCGTCGGCCGGCATCACTCTGGCAACCACCATCTGCAGCGCGCTGACGCGCATCCCGGTGCGGGGCGACGTGGCCATGACCGGTGAGATCACGCTGCGGGGCAAAGTGCTGGGGATCGGCGGCTTGAAGGAGAAGTTGATGGCGGCCCACCGTCATGGCATCCTGGAGGTAATCGTGCCCCGGGAAAATGAGCGGGACCTGCCCGACATCCCGGACGCCATTAAGCAGACTCTGAAGCTGAGCTTCGTGGATTCCATGGATGAGGTTCTGAAAATCGCTTTGGAACGCGAGTTGGTGGCACTGCCGATGCCGCCCGGTGTTCCGGGCGTCGACGTTCAGCCAGTGGAAGAGAAGCGGGCGCATTGAGGACGCGTATGACGATCCCCGCGCCGTGAGGCCACCGGAGCGGGTAGACAGTGTGAGAGCGGAATTTGTGGTCAGTTCGGGCACGCCGGGGGAGTTTCCGGCCGGGCGGCTTCCGGAGGTCGCGTTTTTAGGCCGGAGCAATGTTGGGAAGTCCAGCTTGATCAATGCCCTGACGGGGCAAAAGGGGCTGGCTTTCACCAGCGGCACGCCGGGGCGGACGGCGACCATTAATTTTTACCGGGTCGATGAAGCGTTCAGTCTCGTCGATCTGCCGGGTTATGGTTACGCGCGAGGGCCGCGCGAGCAGGCCCTCGGATGGAAAAAACTGGTTGAATCTTATCTGGAAAATAGGGAGACCCTGAAGCTCTCCTGCGTGATACTGGATATCCGCCGCGGATGGATGGACAAAGATCTGGACCTCAAGCGGTGGCTCGAGTACCATGACAGACAATACCTGGTAGTCGCCACAAAGATCGACAAATCGAATCGATGCGAGCAAGAGCGCGGGCTCGCGGCCATCCGCAAGGAAGGCGCCGAACCGCTGTCGTTCTCGGCCGTTACGGGCCGGGGAGTGAGGGAACTTTGGCAAGCAATATCGACAACACTTCTACGGTAGGAAACGTCCCGCCACAGGATAAACCTGAAAAGCCCACCGAAAAGCCGGCTGAAAAGCCTGTCCGCGAAAACGCTGTCCCGCGCGACGCCGCCGGGAACAGCTCCTCCGATACAGTTGGGGAGAAAACCGAGCGCAGCGACCGCGCCGACAGGCCCGACCGGCCTGTGAGAGTGGCCGCCCCGCCGCCACCGGCCGCCGAGGCCAAGCCCGCCGATCCGCCCGCCGCGCCGCCACCCGCGGCTCCGGCGCCCGATCTGTCCCAGGCGGTCGGCATAACCGGGCCGCACCGTCGCAAACCGCAGGGAGCGCAGGGGATCAAGAACGGCACCCCGACCCTCGACCTGGTCGAGCTGAAGGACATGAGCATCCAGAAGCTCAACCAGGTGGCTAAGGATATGGGGATTGCCGGCGCGGCCGGCCTGCGCAAGCAGGAGCTGATTTTCAAAATTCTGCAAACCCAGGCGGAAAAGAGCGGCCTGATTTTCTCCGAGGGCGTCCTCGAGTGCCTGCCGGACGGTTTCGGCTTCCTGCGCGCGCCCGAGTACAACTACCTTCCGGGACCCGACGACGTCTACGTTTCGCCCTCCCAGATCCGCCGCTTCGACCTGCGCACCGGCGACACCATCTCGGGACAGATCCGCCCGCCCAAGGAGGGCGAGCGTTATTTCGCCCTGATTAAGGTGGACGCCATCAACTTCGAGCCGCCCGAAGAGGCCCGCAACAAGATCTTCTTCGATAACCTCACGCCGCTCTATCCCAACCTGCGTCTCAAGCTGGAGACCCTTCGCGAGAATTATTCGGGCCGCGTGATGGATTTGCTGACGCCCATCGGGAAGGGGCAGCGCGGGCTGATCGTTTCGCCGCCGCGCACCGGCAAGACCATGCTGTTGCAGAGCATCGCCAACTCGATCACCACCAACCATCCCGAAGTTACCCTCATCGTGCTGCTCATCGACGAGCGTCCGGAAGAAGTTACCGACATGCAGCGCAGCGTGCGCGGCGAAGTCATCAGCTCGACATTCGACGAGCCTGCCACCCGACATGTGCAGGTCGCCGAAATGGTGATCGAGAAAGCCAAACGGCTGGTGGAGCACAAGCGCGACGTAGTGATCCTGCTGGATTCGATCACGCGCCTGGCGCGGGCCTACAACACCATCGTGCCGCCTTCGGGCAAGGTGCTCTCCGGCGGCGTGGACTCGAACGCCTTGCAGCGGCCCAAGCGATTCTTCGGCGCGGCCCGCAACATCGAGGAGGGCGGCTCGCTGACCATTATCGCCACGGCCCTGATCGATACCGGCAGCCGCATGGACGACGTGATCTTCGAGGAGTTCAAGGGCACTGGAAACATGGAGATCCACCTGGAGCGCAAACTAGTGGATAAGCGCGTCTTCCCGGCCATCGACATCAACAAGAGCGGGACCCGCAAAGAAGAGCTGCTCTTGCCCAAGGAGGAGCTCAACCGGGTGTGGATTCTCCGCAAGGTGCTGAACCCGCTTTCTCCGGTGGAAACCATGGAACTGCTGCTCGACAAGCTGGGCAAGACCCGCACGAATGCCGAATTCCTGGGGTCGATGAGCGGTTAGCGAGCTACTAGCACGTCTAGTACTCTCATATTTTGGGCTCATACCTACCCGATAACAGGTTTTGCAAACGTTTGGCAGCATATCTCTGTATTCTCGAGTACTAGTACAAAAATTCAAGATAATCCGTTGTATACTCACATTGCCTTGAGGCGTTTGGTATATACTAACCTTGAAAACCAAAGAGGTAACGCTGTCCAGTTACCCGATTTGCGGGACGAACGGAGAGATCAAATGTCGAGCAGAAGAGTGAGCAGAACGGGAGCGCGGGTAGTGCTCCTTTTAATGGTGCTGGCGTTGGCAGCAAGTGCCGCCACGATTGACATTGGAACGGACGCAGCGAATCTCAGTAATTGGTCGATCACGGCTGGATACGGATATGGGGGCGCCGCCGCGACCGCGACCGGGACTGCGGTTGGCCCCAGCGGATTGATCAGCGTAGACACCAGCGGAAAGGGGACGGGAACTTTCTTTAATTCAGCCGTGACCAATGCGAATTTCAATGGCTGGTGGGAGGCTACGTTGACGTTCGCTATTCCTTCTGGGGCGACAAGCGCTAGCCTGGCGTTTTCCAACTTGGCTGCGGACGACCGGGCGGTCCTCGAACTGAACGGAACCCAAATCGGGGATCAGGCCATTAATGGCGGCTCGGGATCGGGCGTGATGTGCTTCTCGTATTCCACCAATTGCGGGTCTTTCACCTGGACGCCGACAACCAGTGGCACAATTACCCTGACTGCTGGCACGACTTACACCCTCCAGGTTTTTGTCAACAACACCGGCACGGGTAACATAACCTCACAGTTAGAGGCCGCGTATGCACCCAGTTACGTGGGGCTGAGCGGTGGAGACGCCACGGCCGTACAGTTGGTCGGGGATGTTACCTACCAGAGTTCCACCACCCCAGAGCCTGGGTCGTGGTCTTTCATTCTGCTGGGCCTTGGGTCGACAGCCATCGGACTACTGAGGCGTCGTTCGGCATAAGGCTGGAGCGGAAGGAGTCGTCGCATCGACAGTTTGGTCCTCTGAGGGGCGAACATTAGGTGTGTCTCCTAGTGTTCGCCTTTGTGTCTCTGGGATGCAATCCCGCTGGGGCTTTCCTCTCTTGCCAACCTGGCATTTTCCTTCGGGACCACGCCTTATCCCCGAATCTAGCACCGCTGGTGGCGTAGCGCCTAGTTCGGCGCTGGACCAGACGACGATCCGGGATTCGCAACACCGTTCGTCTCGAAGGTGACCCACCCACTCAGTTGCGCGGCTGTCGAGTCCGTGCCCCTGAGCCCTTCTATGGGAGAGGCGACGCTAGCCGTGCCGGTGTTGTTCACAAAAATCGTTAGGGTGTTAAGTCCCGTAACGAAATTTGACGTTACTGTGCCCTTAGTGGCGGGCGTAAACCTGTAAGGCGGGCACGGGGTGGAAGGCGTGAAACACATCACGCCCGGACCCGAGCCGCCGTTGATCGCCGTATTGCCGATTATATTCCCGTTCAGCTCGAGCACCGCCCGATCGTCCGCGTTAAAGTCAGAAAACGAAAGCACCATATGCCTCGCGCCAGCAGGAATAACGAACTGGTCCGTAGCCATCCAGAAGCCATTGAAACGAGCCAGGCTCCCGCCCTCGATAATTGCTCCTGATGCATCTCCTGTGCTGCTAATACTGATCGAGCCCCTGGGCCCAGCGACGGGGCATTCCTCGCGCCCGCGCCTGTGACCCGCCAGTGCCTTGCCTGGCTCGTGCCTATGTCGATCGTCGCAGCACTCTCGGAAACCGGGCCAGGCATGTTCCAGGAGCCATCGCGCAAGTCAAGGCTACACAGATCGTGCGCAATGTTGTGCTCTACCGCCCACTCCCTCACATGGAGAGAGTAGGACGCATCCAAGAAGTTCAGGGACCATCCCGAGGGAGTCCATCCGCTGTAGCCGTTGAGAGTTGGCAGGCCGGTATCCCGTGCAACGAGCATGGCGTCGATCTGATTGGAAAAGAATGGACGAGCCGGCGAGGCCGCGTTCGAGAGAAAGAATGCGCGGCAACCCAGAGGCGGTTTCTGCACCTTCGCAAATATCTCGCGCTCGGCCCGGCGGTCGATCCTGTGGGTCTGTACGAGGTTGAGTTGCTCGACAATCAGCAAGGCGCTCAAGCACCAGAAGGCGGTGGCTCGGAGGCCGCTCTTTCCCACTCTCAACCGATCAAGCGCCGTGCACACGACGAGGATGACGGCCACATTCAGTACGAGTGCAATTCGTTCCGGCACACGAATCGCTGCCGCACCCGGCACAAATCTGAACACCAGGATCCAAAGACTGTGACCACCGATATTCAGAGATACGAACCAGAGCAGCCCCGCTGAGAAAGCCAGAACGATGGCGAGAAATCGTCTCAGGTCAGCCGGCTGTCCCGGCTTGGGGCGTCCGAGCCCGCCCAGTCCATGAATGGCGGCCCAACTTGTCACGAGCAGAATTAAGGGCGGCCAACCCACCTGGTGCTCTCCTTCTGCTACGCGCTGGCGGATGGCGGCAAAAAGCGGTTCGAGTAGGGGGCCCCATAGGAGATTCCGCGGACCGACGTTGATCGTGTCCAGGGGGCCCGCCATATACGAGAAGGTGTCGGCGAACGGACGGCCCCCGGTGGCCTGAAGCGCCGGAATGTAAGTGAGCGCAAACGGCGCCAACGACAAAGCAAAGGCTGCCGCGCCAACCGCGCACGGGCGCCAGGAATCCGCTACCGCTCGCGTCCAGCTCGACCTTGCCGCGGCGGCTCCATCGCGCATGATTACTCCGGCCAGCCACGCGGCGCCTGTTACAGCGGCAAAGAGAACGGTGAACCAGCCAATATAAAAAGACGTAAATAAAATCAGACCCAACAGCGTCCCCGCGCCCGCGGCCGAACAGGAGCACCTCGTTGTAAGGCCAAGGACGCGGGCTCGGCGGCTATCGCACACCAAGGCGGCGAGCAAAGGACAGAAAGCGACCGTCATGAGCTGCACGTGAGTGCTAAGCGCGGTTGCGTAGCAGATATTCGCCAGCGTAAATAGCACCGATCCCACCAGCGCAACGGCTGCGCTGGTCCGGAGGAAGGACCGCAATAACCACGTCATGGAAGCGAAGCCGATCGCCTGCACCGCTACCAGAGTGGACTCGAAAGCAAGATACCGGTCCAGCCCAAACGCGCGCGCGACCGAATAGGGCACCGCAAACAACCCGAGGGCGTCGCTATAACCTAAGACGCCACGCTCCGGCCAGAAGAAATTAGGCGACAGAAGCCAGGCTTTATGATGGGCTACCGCCCACCAATGCTCGAGGATCGCGATTGCCAGGCGGCCATCGCCGATGTCCGCAGCAATCCAGGTGAAACGGGAGAATACAAAATCGCGGAAAAATACGAGCAGGGCAAATGCGCACGTTATCGACGCAACGAAAACGAACCGACCACGGTAAACAACCGGAGCGCTGTCGGGAATAACCGAAACTCCGGGCACTTCAACTACCGGGCGTGGTCGGGGTGCCTTCCGATTACGCGGCCGGCCCGCAGACTTTGGCATGATTCAAGCGAGCCATTCTAGCATAGGTCTGGTGCTCTCTCCTGCGGCCGGACCCACTCCGATAGACGGCCTAGGTTGCCCTTCTAATGCCTTCCAGCCGCTCGACGATCTTCTCGGCCGCGTTGTTCCAGGTCCATTTGGCCCGCATTTCCAGGGCCGCGCATTCGCCTTTCGCCCGCGCCTCGGAGGGATTCTCGAATACGTGACGCATGAGCCGGCGGAGGTGGGTATAAGAAGGCTCGGCCCACTTGGACCCCTCGTAATATGGACACTTGGCGCGCGCTGGTACAAGGCCCTCGATGGGCAACGGATAGGAGTTCCCGGGCGTCATGAAATCGCAGTGCGCGCTCCAGGATGTCGCAATCACGGGCAGTCCGCAGGCCATCGCCTCGATGATCGGCATGCCCCAGCCTTCGCCTCGCGTCGGCAAAACGAAGCAGTCCGCCGACCGGTAGAGCACGCCCAACTGGTACGTGGGAACCTCCTGATTCTCCGACAGGTGAATGCGGCCGCCCGCCGGATCCAATCCGAAATCGGCTATATCGCGGGCGATGTTCACCGCGGGGTCTACGTTGATCGCTTTGACCAGCAGGATGACCGGCTCTTCGCGGCGAAACTCCTCATTGAAGGCCCGCAACAATACCTCCGGGGCTTTGCGTTCGCCCCACTCGAATACCGACAGGAAAGTGTAAACGCCCGTCAGCGGGAACCGGGAGATGTTGGGGTTGAAGTGATCCGGGTCGACGCCCAACGGGATGACGTGAATGGGCCGCCTGACTCCGCTCAGCCGGAAGGTTTCGGCGTTGAACGACGAGGGCGTCCACACTTCATCCATCAGGTTCGCCTGGCGCACCCATTCCGCGGGGATGCGGTCCGTCTCCAGCATCGTGAAGCCGATCTTGTAGGCGCCAAAATTGGACTGGAAGACGTTTCCTTGCGCATACACGACCTGCGCGAGCCGACGCTCGAGCTTTCTTTGGCGGATCAGGTCCACGATGTAAGACCCCGAGTAATCCGGCTCCTGGGGGGGAAGACCGTGCCGGGACCGTATGCATAGCGGTAGGAAACACGCACGCCCAGTTGGTCGAGCGCCGACACCAGGTATCGCGAACTGATCGCGTATCCCGTCGGGAAGTTCAGGATGGAATGCCACCCCAGCGAGTACCGATAGCGGCTGGCTCTAAGCTTCTTCTCCCACTTGGCTCGAAAGACTTTCTGGCCGCGGAGGAACAGCGGTTTGTGCTCGACACGATTCGCTTTGGTCGAAGCGTTCTCGTAGTGAATCAGCGTGGCGCCGCCCGAACACACCACGCGAAAGCCCTGTGCGCGAGCGCGCTGGCAGTAATCGGTGTCTTCGAAGTAGCAGAAATAGTCTTCGTCCAGCAGCCCGACCGTGTCGATGACACCGCGCTTAAGGTACGCGCAGGCGAACACGACGCTCTCGACGTCGCGGTCGTCGTTGTACTGATTGACGTCCCGCTCTTCGCCGCCGATCTGCTGCCCCCAAAAAGTATCGACCGGCAGGTACGCTCCGGCATGGCGCAGCAGCCCGTCGCCGCCTACCAGGCGGCACCCGGCAATCCCGATATCCTCCGCCGCATAGGCGGCTGCCTGAAGCTTCCCAAGCCAGTCGGGCTGCGAGATCTCGATGTCGTTATTCAGCAGCACGGCATCGTGGCCGGGTTTGAGCTGGCGCAGAGCGATGTTGTTGGCGCGCGCAAAACCGAGGTTGGCGGAATTGGGAATCAGCTCGATCCAATCCTGCGATTGCAGATACTCGAGCGTTCCATCGGTGCTGGCATTATCGACCACCACCACCTCATAGGCGGGATGATCGGTGCGGGAGCGAAGCGATTCCAGGCATCGCGTCGTATACCCCAGCCCGTTCCACGTCAGGATGACGATGGTGACCGGAACCGGTGAATTCATCGCGCGCTCCCGGAGCCATTCGACACGGCGTTCTGGAGTCGCCGCACCTCCTCGCGTAGAGCGGCGACCTCTTTCCGCGTGCTTGCCAGTTCGCCCGCAAGATAGTCCAGCATCTCCAATTCCTGGTAAGATTGGCTCACCGCCGAGGACGCAAACGCCCGCAGGGAGCGCGTGTGCCACCACAGCAGCGGGCGCAGAAACCGAATTGCCAGTGCGCCAACGAATCCCCGTAAAGTGGCGGGCCGGGGAGGCGTTTCCCCAAGATCCGCAACCGCCGGGGCGACATCGGTCTCGAGGCTCTGTCGCAATCCTTCAAGTCGAACCGCGCCTTCGTCTTCCTTCCCGAGCACCGCTGAGGACCTCTGCGAGCCGCTAGCATGGGATACATTCAGATGCACCAATCCGCTGTAAAACGTCACAGCGCCGTTCAATTGTTCCGACACATCCAAGCGCAGCCGCAAATCGACCTGGCGGACAAGTTTCTCCGCATCCACGGGGACCAGTTTGGCGTTCGACGAGATGAGATCTTTTTCGACTTTCATGATCCAGGCTGGGGACCTTGTGAAAACGCGCGGCACGCCCGGCGGCAGCGGACCAGTTGCGGCTATGCGATCCTGGTTGGGACATACGGCGTAGCCGCAAGCCCATTGTACATCACCGCAGACGGCCCTTCTTTGTTGACTCTATTCTCATGCAAGATGAGCCTGAACCGGGGCCTGGATTCTCACGCAAGATGAGCCTGAAGGGGAAGATCGCGATGCTGGGTGTTGATGATCAGCATGGACGATTCGGAAGCCACGAGCCTGAGCAGATCCGGGCATTTCTGGCCGGCAGCGGCGAGGTGCGGTTTGCCGGGCAGAAGCGCGCGGAAGTGTACGGTTGGGTGGAACAGACGCTGGTGCGGCGCCAGTATGTCGGCTTGGACCAGCCGGGCAAGGGGGCTCGTGCGGCTCTACATTGGCCGGATGACGGGGTTGAGCCGGGCGCAGGTGACCAGGCTGATCGCCGGATACCGCGACACCGGCCGGGTGACAGCGGCGATCTATCGGCGCAACCAGTTCGCCACGCGCTACACCGCGGCCGATGTGAACCTGTTGGCTTACGTAGACAAGGCGCATGGGAACTTGAGCGGACCGGCGACTTGTCGAATCCTGGAGCGCGAATACGCCGCATACGGCCAGGCGGCCTACCAGCGGTTAGCGGAGATTTCCGTGGCGCACCTCTACCGGCTGCGCAACTCGCAAGCGTATCGGAAACGCAACACCAGTTACCAGCCCACACGACCCACGCCAATTCCCATCGGCGAGCGGCGCAAGCCGCAGCCGTGCGGTTCGCCTGGATACCTGCGCATCGACACGGTGCATCAGGGCGATCAGGACGGGCGCAAGGGGCTTTATCACATCAACGCGGTGGACGAGGTGACGCAATGGGAAATTGTGGCCGCCACGCCGCAGATTTCCGAACTCTGGCTCATGCCGGTGCTGGAAGCACTGCTCGCGCAGTTTCCCTTCGTGATCCGCAGCCTTCATTCCGACAACGGCAGCGAGTTCATCAACTACAACGTGGCCCGTCTGCTGGGCAAACTGCTCATCGAACAAACCAAGTCGCGGGCGTACCATTCCGGCGACAACGGCTTGGTCGAATCCAAGAACGGAGCCATCATCCGCAAGCATATCGGCTACGGCTACATCGACGCGCAACACGCCGAGGCGATGGACCAATTTCACCGGCAGCACATGAACCCGTACGTCAACTTCCATCGCCCTTGCGCCGTACCCCAAGTCGTCACCGAAGCCAACGGCAAGCGTCGCCGCCTCTACTTGCGCTGGGCCACGCCTTTCGAGCTCTTTCGGGAATCCCCGCGCTGTGAGAGCTTCCTGCGCCCAGGGGTCACGCTGTCGGAACTGGAGGGCTTCGCCCAAACCCAATCCGACACCGAAGCCGCGCTCGCCATGCAGCACGCCAAACGGAAGCTATTCGACCGCTTCCGGCGGACGGAAACCGCCTAACACGCCCCCCATGCGCCTCCCGTCGGTCGGCGATCGGTTCTGTGCCCCGGTCGGGCGCAAAACCAACCCAAAACCAAAACCGTTCCAAAGAAGGGAAAACCAACGGATGTTTGCAGGCCATGCGTGCCTCCCGTTGGTCGGCCCCGGAGATTCGAAACAGCATCAGAAAGGAGACTCAGCGCCGGATCGCTTCGCCCCCGGCTTCAGGCTCATCCTTCGATGAGAATATGCTGTTGAGGAACGCCGGCTCCTTCGGCGCCGAGCGGAGCGGATATAGTGCCTCGCGAAGGAGCGCGAAATGGTGGCAAGCGAATCAGGATGAGCGGCTGGATCTTAGATGAGGCTTATACTGGAGGGAAGCAGGATGCGGCCAGAATTCGCCTCGCTTGAAGATCGCGGCGATGTTTCCGTTCTGATCATTGGCGGCGGCATCAACGGAATAGGCTTGTTCAACGAGCTGGCGCTCGAGGGCATCGATGTCCTGCTGGTGGACAAATCCGACTTCTGCGCCGGAACCAGCGCCGCCATGACGCGTGTTATTCACGGCGGCCTCCGCTATCTGGAAAACGGGGAATTGCGCCTGGTGCGCGAGTCGCTCCGGGAGCGGAACCGGTTGCTGAGAAACGCGCCCCACTACGTTAAGCCGCTCGCTACCACCATTCCGATCTTCACTTGGACGTCGGGAATCGTTCCGGCCATCCGGAATCTGCTGGGATGGCCGGCCAAGCCGGGCAATCGGGGAGCGCTTCTGATCAAGTCCGGGCTTTTGCTGTACGACTTTCTGGCCGGCCGCGCATCCCCGCTCCCGCGACACCGGTTCCGCTCCCGGCGGGCGGCCCTCGCGCTGCGGCCCGCTCTGAATCCCGAGGTGATCTGCACCGCCACCTACTACGATGCCAAGATCACGTATCCGGAACGCTTGTGCCTCGAATTGGTTCTGGATGCCGAAGCCGCGTTTTCCGGGGCGCGCGCGCTGAATTACGTCCGGCTTCAAAGCGCCGCGGGCGGCGCGGTCGTCCTGCGCGATGAAATCTCCGGCGCGACGGTGGAAGTGAGACCGCGGATCGTGGTCAACGCCACCGGCGCCTGGATCGATCTCACCAATCGCGGCTTGGGGCGCGAGTCGCGCTTCATCGGCGGCACCAAGGGCTCCCACGTGGTGCTGGACCACCCCGATCTCGCGGCGGCGCTCGGCGATGAAATGATCTACTTCGTCAACCGGGACGGCCGCATCTGCATCTTCTATGCGGTCCAGGGGAAGATTATCGCCGGCGCCACGGACATCCCGGAGGAAGATCCGGAGGCTGTCTGCGGCGAAGCCGAAGTGGATTACATTCTCGAGGCCATGCGGCTGGCCTTCCCTTCGATCCGGCTGGACCGGTCGCGGGTAGTCTTTCGGGTGTGCGGCGTTCGCCCTCTGCCGCGCAGTTCCGCCCTTACCCCGGGCCAGATCAGCCGCGACCACAGCTACCCGGTCCTGGCCCCGGGCGGCGGAATCGATTTCCCGATCTACTCGCTGGTGGGAGGGAAGTGGACCACCTTCCGTGGGCTTGCCGAGCAGGTCTGCAATGAAATCCTGCGAGTGCTGGGACGCCCGCGAGTCCGGAGTTCGGCGGATCTTCCGATCGGCGGAGGCAAAGGCTACCCCAGGATCCCGGAGGGCACCGGACTGCAAGCGGAGCGGGTCGCGGCGCTCGTGGAACGCTATGGCACGGGCGCGGATACAGTCGCCGCCTTCTTACATGCGGGCCCGGATGAGCCGCTCGCCAATCACCCCGGCTACTCCCGCCGGGAGATCGAATTCATGGCGCGCAACGAACGGGTAGTTCATCTTGACGATCTGGTGCTGAGGCGAACGCTAATGGGCTTGCTGGGAGAGGTGAACCGGCCCTTGCTGGAAGAACTGGCCGCCATCGTGTCGCCGGTTCTCCACTGGTCGCTCCAGGACGCCGCGGCCGAGGTTGACCGGACCGCGCAGATCCTGCAGAAGGCTCACGGCGTGACCATCACGGGAACACGGATGACGGTTCCGTCGTAGTCACTTCTTGGAGGAATCATGCAGAAACCCCACCGTGTCTGTCCTTGGTGGATGGGCTACCTGCTGGCGAGCCCGGTGAGGCGGATCTTCAATCCGCCGGTCAAGATGCTGGCGCCGCACGTCCGCCAGGGCATGACCGTCCTTGAACCGGGCCCCGGAATGGGTTTGTTCACCTTGGAACTGGCCCGCCTGGTAGGCCGAGCGGGCCGGGTGATCGCCGTCGATATTCAGCCCCGCATGCTCGATGGGCTGCGCCGCCGGGCCGCCAAGGCCAGCGTTCTCGACCGCCTGGACGTGCGCCTGGCGTCGCCTGATTCGTTGCGTCTTGCCGACCTGACGGGCGCCGTGGATTTCACTCTGGCATGCGCCGTGGTGCATGAGTTGCCGGCTGCCGCTCCATTCTTCCGCGAGGTGGCCCGCGCCTCGAAGCCTGGAGCGCGCCTGCTCTTCGTCGAACCGGCGGGGCACGTCACAGCCTCCGCGTTCGAGACCGAATTGCGAGCGGCCCGCGATGCGGGATTCGTGCCCGTGGAGTCGCCTTCCGTGCGGCGCAGCCACGCCACGCTGCTCGAAAAGGCGCGGGCCTGAATCGGGACGTCAGCAGCCCGGCCGCACATTGAAAACGAGCGACCCGGGGATCAAACGGAAGTCCGCGTAGACAAACGGTCCGTCCGAAAGATGCCACACCGTCTGGCCTCCGGTGGGCAGCGGGCGCCCGTCAATAGCCGTCCACCCCGAAATAGGAGTGGTCCAGCGGGCGCGGATCAGCTTCTTGGGGTCGTTGGGGCCATAGCAGAAGCGATCCTCCGTGCTGAAGTTCGTCGGCGCTCCGTTTTCATCCACAAAGACGCGTCCGGTCACGGTGCGGCCATGGTCGGTCAACCGGACGTCAAAGGAACCGGCGTCCACCGGATGCCACGAAATCTGGGGCACGAGCAGCATCGACGGGGCGATCAGGACCGCATCGTTGAGGTAGGTTACAAGCTCGCCGATGTCATACTCCTCGCCGCTGCCGTCTTGGATCGTGAAAAGATCGGCAAACCGTATCAGCATGCGGCCCCGGCCCTGAACATAGGTATCGCGGCCGATTACCGGCAGGATCCCGCCGAAACGGATGCGGATGTGAAAAATGCGAGCCACCGCCGCGCGGCTGTTGTACTGCCAGGCCTCGCACGTCATCCACGGCTGTTGCGGCCTGGTGCGGAACCGGCCGGTGAACCCGAGCCGGAAGGACCAGTCTTGCGGCCGCCCCACAACCCCCGTGAATTGCAGGTAGCGTTGCGCCGGTTCAGGTAGGGAAACGAGCCGGGAGACGGTAACGGCTTCGACCGGGCCGAAATCGGTGGGCAGTCCGGCAGACGCGACTTCGCGCAAAAACTTGCGGTACATGCTTATGCGCTTTCCTCGAATTGGCTCGCCAGGCCCAGACTATGGATGCCAATGCCGGCGCCTCGAGGCAACGATGGCGAGGAATTTCTCAGCCACGAAGTGCCAGTATAATCCGGGTCACAACGCGTTCGCAGACCGTCCGGTGACCTGCGGGCCTACCCTCGACATCGGCATATGATCCACATTCTAAAATGGAGACCGCCGCGAGCAGGCAGCCTATCATGGAGATATGAAGTTTTTCTGCTGCGCCGTCATGGCCGCCACCGCGCTGGCGGCGCAGAGCTTCGAGGGCGGGCCGGCCATCGATGCGGCGATCAACCAGGCGATTGAGCAGGGCCGTCTTCCCGGCGCGGTCGTGATCGTCGGCCACGGCGACCAGGTGGTCTATCGCAAGGCGTATGGCAAGCGCGCGCTGGTCCCCGTGCCCGAAGCCATGACCGCGGACACGATTTTCGATTGCGCCTCGCTCACCAAGGTCATCGCCACCACGCCCTCCCTGATGAAGCTTTTCGAACAGGGCCGCTTCCGCCTCAACGACAAGATCACCGATTACATTCCCGAGTTCCAGGGCGGCAAGAGCGACATCACCATCCGCAACCTGTTCACGCATTTTTCCGGCTTGCGTCCCGATGTGCCCCTGGAACCCACGTGGACGGGTTACCAGACCGGCATCCACCTGGCGGTCACGGACCCGCCCGCCGGGCCTCCAGGCGTGCGCTTCGTCTACAGCGATATCAATTTCATCCTTCTGGGCGAGTTGGTCCACCGGCTTAGCGGGCAAATGCTCTCCGATTACGCCCGGCAGAACATTTTTCTTCCGCTGGGCATGAAAGAGACGATGTTCCAGCCGCCCGCCGCGCTGGCGCCGCGCATCGCGCCCACCGAGCGCTTCCCCAAGAACGGGCCGCCTTTGCGCGGGGTAGTGCATGATCCTACCGCGCGCAACATGGGCGGCGTGGCCGGTCACGCCGGGGTCTTCTCCACGGCGGATGACCTGGCGCGCTTCGCCCGCATGATGATCGGGGGCGGGGAACTCGAGGGCGTGCGCCTCTTCAGCCCGCTCACGGTCAGAAAGTTCACCGAGCCGCAGAGTCCTCCCGATCAGCCCATTCTGCGCGGGCTGGGCTGGGACATCGATTCGCAGTACTCCGGCAATCGCGGCGAGTTGTTCCCCATCGGCTCCTATGGCCACACCGGGTTCACGGGAACCTCGATCTGGATCGACCCCTCGACGCGCAGCTATGTCATCCTGCTGGCTAATAGCGTCCACCCCACGGCTCGCCCGGCCATCACGCCGCTGCGCGCCAAAGTCGCCACCATCGCCGCCGCGGGCCTGGGAATCGCCGCGCAGGGCATCACGCTCACCGGGTATAACGAAACCCTGGCGGGCGCTGGAGCGCGCCGTGAGATCCTCCACAACGGGGCTACGCGGACCGGTCTGGACGTAATGGTGGACCAGAAATTCCGGCCTTTCTCTGGCAAGCGCATCGGCCTGATCACCAACCAGACCGGAGTGGATCGCCTGGGCCGGCGCAATGTGGACCTGATGCGGCAGGCAGGCGTCCAGGTGGCCGCGCTGTTTTCGCCGGAACACGGCTTCGGGGGCGGGGATAACCGGCCGGGCCTCGAAGACGGCACCGACGCTGCCACTGGTGTCCGGGTCTACAGCCTCTACGGCAAGACGCTGCGGCCCACGCCGGAAATGCTGCGCGGATTGGACGCCCTGGTCTTCGACATTCAGGACGCCGGAGCGCGCTTCTATACCTACGAGACCACCATGGCCTACGCCATGGAAGCCGCCGCCCACGCGGGCTTGCCATTCTACGTGCTTGACCGCCCCAACCCCATTACTGGCACGCACGTCGAGGGGCCGCTGCTCGATTCCGCCAACCAGTCGTTCACGGGCTACTGGCCGGGCCTGCCGGTGCGCCACGGTATGACCATCGGCGAGTTGGCGCGCCTGTTCAACGCCGAAAAGATGATCGGCGCGGCGCTGACGGTGATCCCGCTC
The DNA here is from genome assembly GCA_963714205.1 of Terriglobia bacterium. Classification (GTDB taxonomy): domain Bacteria; phylum Acidobacteriota; class Terriglobia; order Bryobacterales; family Bryobacteraceae; genus CAVQNQ01. The sequence goes on along the minus strand of CAVQNQ010000004.1, from coordinate 922,468 downwards.
GAAGACTGGAGCCGCGGCGACTGGTTCGATGCAACCGGACTTCCGTGGGTGAACCCCTCGCCCAACCTGCGCAGCCTGAACGCCGCCGCGCTGTATCCGGGTCTGTGCCTGCTGGAAGCGGCCAGGAACTACTCGGTGGGCCGAGGCACCGACGCACCTTTCGAGCAGATCGGCGCGGACTTCATCTCAGGCCGCGAACTGGCCGGCTACTTGAACAGACGCCAGATCCCGGGCATCCGCGTTTATCCCACCAGCTTCACGCCCGCCGATTCCAACTTCAAGGGCGTGCGCATCGAGGGCGTGCGGTTCGAAATCGTAGACCGCGAGCTGCTCGATTCCACGCGCCTTGGCCTGGAAGTGGCCGCGGCGATCGAGAAGCTCTACCCCGGCAAGCTCGATCTGCCGGCTTGCCGGAAGCTGATCGGAAGCGATGACGCCGTGCGGCGTCTCCAGGCAGGCGAAGATCCCCGCGCCATCCAGCAGAGTTTCATGGACGCGGTGGAGGCGTTTGTGAAGCTGCGGGATCCGTATTTGCTCTACCGCTGAGCCGCACCTCAATTCTCCGGCTTGGGCACGGGCTTGCGCGGCAGCATGGCGGGCCGGGTGGCCGTGTTGTAGACGAACCAAGCCAGGAGCGCGGAAGCTTGTTCGAGGTCGCCGGCCTGGAGGCGGTCGTACAGATCCATGTTGGAATGGTGCGAGCGCGCGGCGTATTCGAGCGGGTCCTGGATGAACTGGAAGGCGGGCAGTCCTACGGTGTCGAAAGAGACGTGGTCCGTGCTGCCGGTGGCACGGATGGTCAGAGTGCCGGCGCCCAGGTCGCGGAAGGGATCCAGCCAGGCCTCGAAGATGGGGCGGATCATGTCGTTATCCTGCAGGTACACGCCGCGAATCTTGCCGGCGCCATTATCGATGTTGAAGTAGCCGGAAAGTTTGGCGTACTCGGCCCTGGGATCCATGTCGGAGGGGTCGGCGAAGTGGTCGCGCACGTAGGCCTGCGATCCCAGCATGCCCTGCTCCTCGCCGCTCCACAACGCCACGCGCACCGTGCGCGCCATCTTCAGATCGAGCGTCTTGAGAATGCGCATGGCCTCCATGGCCATCGCCGCGCCCGCGGCATTATCGGTGGCTCCCGTGCCGCCGGTCCACGAATCGAGATGACCGCCCAGCATTACCAGACCGGTTTCGGGGTGAGCGCCGGGGATTTCCGCGGTGACGTTGAACGCGTCGCCGCGCTCGATGAAGCGGGCCTCGATGTCGAAGGAGAGCTTGACGGGGATGTTGTGCTCGATGAGCCGGGCAATGCGGTTGTAATGCTCATTGGTAATCAACACCGAGGGCGGCGGCGGGTCCTCATGGGGGTCCTGCGATCCCGCGCCCGTTCCCATCACCGTGCCGCCATCCGGCCCATTGCCGGGCGATAGCACCACGAGCGCGCCTTCGTCACTTAAGAACTTGTTAAGCTGCGCGCGGCGCACGCGCGTGTCTGGACCGCCGCGACGCGCCGAGGGAGCGGGAGGCCGTTGCGGAAAGCCCAGGGGCAGTTCGGCCGGGTTGCCGAATTGTGGATCGGGTGCAGCCATGGCCGCCGCCAGCTCGGCATCGCTCAGGCGGCGCGCCATGGGATTCACCGCCAGTTCGGAAGCGTGCGGCGCGGCAATCAGCACGATTTTTCCCCGCAGTTTGCCTTTGAATCTCTCGAGGTCGTCGTCGGTATTGATGACCGCCATCATCGCCTCGGCGGTGATCGGACCGCCGGTGCCGGGCGACCAGGGCTGCGCGAAGCCGATGAGCGGCATGAAGTCCGGCTCCTTCATTTCGGCCGCGAAATGGGTGCAGATCCAGCTCCGCCCGAAGGGCCCCCACGGCTCCTGTTTGATCTTGGCCAGCCCCCATTCCTTCATCTTCCCGATGGCCCAGTCGGCGGCGGCCTTGAATCCCGGCGAGCCGGTCAGGCGCGGGCCATAGACATCGGACAGATGAAAAGCCGTGTCCATCACCTTGGAGTTCGCGCCAAAGGCTTCGTTGCGGATGCGGTGGGCTGCTTCGAGATCGACGCGCTCCGGCTTTTCCTGGGCCCACAGGCAGACCGCCAACGCCGCTGCCACCACCGTCACCACCGTTTTACGCATGTCCGAAACCTAGCACGCTTGGATCGGCGGTTTCAATCGAAAGCCTTTGGCCGGGAGGTAGCTTAGGCATCTCGATCGCGCATAATGCCGGACGCTTCACCTTCAGCGGGCCGGGCGGCGACGCCGGCAGGTGGGAAGTTTATTTCATCGTGCACGCGCCCAAGGATGCGTTCCTGGACCTCGAGAGCCGCAACGGACCGATCAATGTGGGCGGGGTAAGCGGCACCCTCAAAGCGCGGGCTATCAATGGGCCGGTATCGCTGAACCTGCCCGATAAGTTCCGCTCGGGAGTGCGCCTCGAGGCCAGGCTAGGCCCCATCAATTGCCGTGCGGAAGCCTGCGCGGGTGCCTTCATGGGCGCCGGGCGGGGCCGGCGCACCATCGAGTGGAACGGTGCGAGCGGCACCATTCGCGTATCCACCGATAACGGGCCGATCTCGGTGAGCGGCGGCAAACTTACGCGCACCATCTGAAGCTGTCTACAGCTTCAAACGGCCCGGGCGCGGCCGGTTGACGCGCGCCGCCAAGCGCGATTCGCGCCGGCGCAAGTCCGGCGTGTCCTCGACCGCCAAGGCGGCGCGCGTCATTTCGAGGGCCACGCCGCAATTGCGCTCGCGGTGCTCGTAATGCTTGGCGAGATGCTCCAGCGCGCGCGCCCGAAACGGGTTGCGCGAAGCGGCCAGCTCGGAGACCGCAGCCAGCGCGGCTTCCTCGCGGCCCAGACGCTTCTCCAGGCCCGCGATATCCCAGAGCGTCTTGAAAAGGAGGTCGTCGGGCAGGCCCAGGTCCACCGCGCGGCGGAGCAGGCGGAGGGCCTCTTCGCGGCGCTCCTGGCGATCCATCCAGCGCGCCAGGCCGATGAGGTCGGCGCCATGCAGCAGGTTGGCGCGCTCGGGCGAGCGGAAGGCGAACGGCACGATGGCCGTGAGGCAGGCCAGCGAAAGGATATCGATGGCGTTGTGGTGGAAGATGGGGACCAGCCTGAGCGCCTGATGGGTGCGCAGATATTCGAAGTAGCAGTAGGGGATCATTTCGCCGGGCAGGTCACCCTCGCGCTCCACGCCCAAAATCTGGTTTTCCAAGTCCACCAGGCGGCAGCTTTCCAGGCGCAGCTTCCACAGGCGGCGGGCGCCGAACAGAAGATCCAGGTGCGTCATGCGGTCGAAGGGGTGCGGCGGGGCGCCGTAAGGGCGCGCCATGCGGAAGCGGGTCTCCAGCAGCGGCTGGTCGTAGGCCTTGCCGTTGTAAGTGATGAGCACGTCGAATTGCGCCAGGTATTCGGCCAGCCGCCAGAGCAGGGAAGCCTCTTCGCCGTAATCGCGCATGAAAAACTGGCGCAGGCGGAAACCGGCTGGCTCGATGGAGCCGACGCCGATCAGGAAAGCATAGCTTCCGGTGCCGCCGGCCAGGCCCGTAGTCTCGGTGTCGAGGAACGCCCACCGGGTAGGCGGCACGCTCGCGACCGCCGAGGCCGAAAGCGGCCCCAGCAGATCTTCGGGTAGTTCAGTCAGGCCGGAGATTTCCACGCTGCCATGGCGGCGGTGGCGCTCCCAGAGTTTCCCGGTTTCGAAGTGCTCGCCGTGGGCCGTGCGCACCACTTCGCCGCTCATGAGTTCTTCTATGAAGTAACGCGTGGGAAGCGGGGCAGCCGTGGAGGGGACTCCGGCTGCGGGCTGGCCGCTGAATTTGCGGTCGATGCGCGCTATCTGGCGGCGCAGTGCGGCGAGTTGTTGCTGAAGATCTTCCATTCGCCTCTTATTCGCCTACTATAGTGCGCGGAGAAGGAAGATTTCAAGTGGCTGGGGAATCCCGAACTCCGGGTTGGCGTCCGCAGGCGTCTACGCGAACTGAAAGCCGCTCTTAGCGAGCGGTAACGTACGAATCCGCTTGCCCGTGGCCGCGAAGATCGCATTCGCGATGGCGGCCAGAACCGGGGGAAGCATCGGCTCACCCAAACCGGACGGCGAGTTGTCGGTCTTCAGGAAATGTACTTCGATTTGCGGAGGAGCTTGCGCCATGCGGATCGGCGGGTACTGGTGGAAATTGGTCTGAACCGCCCGGCCGTTGGCGATCGTGATCTCCCAGAGCATCTGGCTCATGCCCTCGATAACGCCACCCTGGACCATATTGACGGCGGCGCTGGTGTTGACGATTTGGCTGCCCAAATCCAACACGACCGAGATCTTATTGACCCTCACCTTGTTGGCCGCATCCACCCGAACGTCGGCGACCGTTGCGGCGAACCCGTGATTGTCGAGGACCGCGACTCCACGGCCGGTTCCCGCGGGAAGTTTTTGGCGCGGGTTCCAGCCGGATTTTTCCGCGACCATCTTCAGAACCCCGATGGTGCGTTCGGCGTCCACCTCGGGATCGTCTGGATTAGAAGACCTCACACGCGTGGATTGCAGAAGCTCCAGCCGGAATTCGACGGGATCTTTGCCCGCGGCGTGGGCCAGTTCGTCGATGAAGGATTGAAACACCCAGGTGATTCCGTTATTGCCGGGAGCGCGCATCGGTCCGAGCGGCACGCCCGAGGCGATGACGGAAGCCGACATGTCGTAGTCCGGAATGAAGCCGCCCGGAAACTGAGGAGTTGGCATGCCCGCCGCGCGGCCGAATTGCCGGCCGTCGCCGAAGCTCACGAAGTGATTCTTCCAGGCGATCAGTTTGCCGGACGCGTCCAGACCGGCCTTTCAGATAGTGAAAGTTGGCCGCGCGGTAGTGATCGTGGCCCATATCGTCTTCGCGGGTCCACATCAGCTTTACCGGCGCTCCAATCGTCTTCGAGATCAAGGCCGTTTCGAGGGCGTAATCATTGTCGAGCCGGCGTCCGAAACAGCCGCCGGTTTTGATGAGATGCACCTGGATGGCGCTCTCGGGGATGCCCAGCAGCGCGGCAATCTCCGAACGGCCCTGACCGGGCGCCTGGCTCGGGGTCCACAGTTCGAGTTGGCCGTCCTTGTAATGCGCCAGGCAGTTGGTCGGCTCCATCTGCGCATGAGAAAGGAACGGGAAGGAATACCGGCTCTCCACCACCTTGGCAGCGGACTGCATGGCTTTCTCGGGATCGCCATCCCTGCGCAGCACCAGCGTGGGTGGTTGTTTGAACAGCTCATCGGCGCGCTGCTGGTACCAGGCGCTCGATTCTTGGCCGGTCTCGCCCTCGTCCCAAGTCACTTTCAACTTTTTCCTGGCCGTGTTCGCCTGCCAAAAGCTATCGGCGACAATCGCGACTCCGCTGTGCAGGCCCCCCAGAACCTTGGTCCCTTCGAGGATAAAAGCATGCCTGACACCCGGCAGCGCCTTGATTTCGTCGAGATTGGCGTTCGACCACCTTGCCCGCGAACACCGGACACTTCTCATACACCGCCCACAGCATTCCCGGCACGGTAAATCGATGCTGAAAACGGGCTTGCCGGTCACAACGTCGGCAATATCGACGCTGAGAATTGGCTTGCCGATGATGGTGTAGTCCTTGGGGTCCTTGAGTCTGACTTTCGAGAGATCCGGAGGAGTCAGCGTCGCTACTTTGGCCGTGAGCGCGCCGTAGCTCACCGTGCGGTTCGTCCGCTGGTGCATAACCTTACCGGATGCCGTGGTAAGCTCCGATTCGGGAACGTTCCAGGTTTCGGCTGCCGCGGTGATGAACATGGCGCGGCCGGCCGCTCCCACTCTCCGCAGCGGATCCCAATTGCGCGGCGTCGAGGTGCTTCCTCCGGCGCGCTGCTGCCCGTATTTCGACTCGTCGAGCTCGGCCTGAACCACTTTCACGTCTTTCCAATCCACGTCCAGCTCTTCCGCGATGAGCATGGGCAATGAAGTCCTGACTCCCTGGCCGACTTCGGGATTCTTGGCCATGATGGTGACGGAACCGTCCGGGGCGACGCGGATGAAGGCGTTGGGCGAGAGCGGGGGGGGTGGTTGCGGTGCCGGCCCCTGAGTTTGGGCCTCGGAATCCGGGTACCAGGCCAAAAGCAGTCCGCCTCCAGCCAGGGCGGTTGCGCGAAGAAAGTCTCGACGGCCTATCTTCATGGCTGCCTCCGGGGGTGGCCGTAATGACACCGATACCCCCTCTTTGATGAGAGGCTGCGCCGGGGCACAAGGATTCGAGGATTTCGACGTCTTAGGGCGTGGGCGCCGCCGGCCCGCGGACTTTGCGCCGATTACCGCGCCAGGAACCGCGGGCAGAATGGGTACGGCACGTCCACCGGCTGCCCGGTCGGCGTCAGCTTGCCAGTCTGCTGGTCGATGCGGAACACCATCGCCGTGTTGCTGTCGTGATTCGTCACCAGCATCCAGTGCGCGGTGGGATCCAGGTCGAAGTTGCGCGGGGTCTTACCACCGGAAGGAACGTCCTGGATCAGTGTCAGCCGCCCGGTCTTTGCATCCACCGAGAAGACGGCGATACTGTCGCGCCCGCGATTCGACGCGTACACGAACTTTCCGCTCGGATGCACCTGCATCTCCGCGCACGCGCTCTTGCCCTGGAAATCCTTCGGCAAGGTCGAAACCGTCTCCACTTCGGACAGGGCACCGCTCCTGGTATCCCAGTTAAACAGCATGATGGTGCTGCCCGCCTCCGTCAGCACGTAAAGCCAGCGGCCGTTGGGGTGAAACGCCACGTGCCGTGGGTTCGCTCCCGGAGCCGCTTTCACGAACGGCGGGTCGTTGGGCGAGAGCGAGCCGTCCTTCACGTTGAACTTGTAGATGAACAGCTTATCCAGCCCCGTGTCACCCACCAAGGCGAAGCGGTTGCTGGGATCCACCCGAATCGAGTGCGCGTGAGGCTGCAATCGCTGCTGCGGGTCCGCGTTACTGTCGGCGTGCTGCACAAAGGCGGTGCGCTCTCCCAGGCCCCCTTCGGGATCGAGCGCCCATACCGCAACGTTGCCGCTGTCAAAGTTGGCCACGAGAACATAGTGGCCGGTCCGGTCGAGGCTGATGTAACTGGGGTCCCCGCCGCCGCTCGACTTCTGGCTGATGAGCTTCAGTTGCGCGGTGGCCGGATCGATCGAATACGCGCTGACGAATCCCGTCGAGTTGCAGGAGTACAGGCGGCGGCCGCCCGGCGCGATCACGAAATAGGCGGGCGCGGGAGTTTCCAACAGGAACTCAGGCTTGCTCAGCGCGCCCGTTACAGTGTCGAAATGAGAAACCGAAAAACCCTTGCCGGGACCGGCCGTATGGGTGCCGAAATAAACCGTCATATCCGCCGCGGCCGCCGGCAAGAGAGCCAGGGCGACCCAGAGGGCCGCCGCCAGCCATGAAACTGCTCGATACCTTTTCATCGCCATGCCGGCTGATTACGCGAACAACTCCTGCGCGCGCATCAACCTCTGCGCCACGTGGACGCCATGCGGGCACTGGACCGCGCAAGCCTTGCAGTCGCCGCACCGCACTTCCTGGTGCTCGGCGGCCAACCGCCGGAAGTTCTCCCGGCCCAAGGCAAACTGGCCGTAGCCGTCCGCGTACATGACGAAACGCACCATATCGGACACCGGCAGACCTTTGGGGCACTGGCCCTCGCACTCGCCGCACATCCGGCAGAAATAAGGAGTGATCTCCTCCAGACGGGCGGTCAGGAGCTTGGCGTCGGCGTCGCTGAATTTCTCCGCCATGACCTTGAAGTTCTGCTCCAGTTGATCGATATCCGTCATGCTTGGGACGGTGGTGTCTATGGAGGGATTCTTGAGGACCCACTTGAGCGCCGCCGGGGCGAAATTGGGGGCTTTAGCCAGCGCCCCTGCAGGGCCGACCTGGCCGCGCGGCGCCGACTTGGCCATGACCTTCATGGCCACTACACCCACGCCGGCCTGGTGAAGCTTCTCGATGGCCGGGCCGTATGTCGCCGGCGAGGCGAAGCTATACAGCGTCTGGAGCACGTCCAACTTGCACTGGATGACGCGATCGACGACATCCGGGAACCCGTGCGTGCTCACGCCGATGAACCGCGCCTTGCCCTGCTGTTTGGCCGTGCGCAGCGCGTCGACTAGTTCGTCGGAGATCTCGGCCGCAGTGTCGTATTTATGCAGCAGCCAGACGTCCAGGTGGTCGGTGTTGAGCTCCTTGAGGCTGGTTTCGAGATTCGCCAGACAACCGGCCTTGTCCTTGGCCTCGCACTTGGACGAAATGAAGACGTCCTTCCGTTTCGCTCCCAACCCGATTCCTACCATCCGCTCGTTTTGGCCGCCCGAGTATCCGCGGGAGGTATCGAAGTAGTTGATGCCCATGTCGACGGCGCGGGTAATCACGGTCGCGTCGGACGTGATCATGGCGCCGTAGCCGACGCTGGAGACCTTCAAGCCGGTCTTGCCCAGCGTGCGGTATGTGATCTTGCCTTGCGGCGAGGCCCCTTGCTGCGGAGCCGGAGTGGGGCCGGACGTTGTGGATGCCAGACCGACGGCCGGCAGAGCCAGACCGGCGGCCAAGAAATTGCGACGAGAAGTGTCGGTTTTCACTGTGCCTCCTTGAATTTCCGATGAGAAGAGCTGTCCGGAATTTCCATTTTTGGAATTTCGGATCTTCTCAGTATATATCCAGGCGCCCATCCCCGCACGATGGATTATGCCGTTGCCGTGGCTCCCGGGGGTCTATCCCGGTTACTATATGGGAGGTCGCACCCGCGGAGAACCGAGCTTTAAAGTATCGCCGGGATCTTCGTGGGCCGCCCGGTTATGGCCACGCCGGTCATGAGTCCGAAAGGCGCGACCGATGCGCAGAAGAGGAGAAGATTATGACCGATAATTCGGTATCTCGTCGATCGTTCCTGTCCGCCGTAGCGGCCGCTCCAGCGGTGCCCGGGCTGGTTGACTCGGATAGAATTGCGATCTTTGATCCGCCACCCCAGCAGGTCCGAATCGTGACGGCAGCGGCCTCTTACGTAGTCCCTCCCCCCACCTACACGGCGGCGGAGATTCAACAGATCCAGTCCCAAGGCAAAGACATCCAGATCACGGTGCCAGCCGGCGCCGCCGATTTGAACAAGCTGCTTCCCGAGGCCGACGTCGTATTCGGCGCGATTAACGCGGAGATGCTGGCGAAGGCGAAGAACCTGCGCTGGCTCCAGGCCACCGAAGGGGGCGTCGACACCGTGCTGTTTCCGGAGTTGATCAAGAGCAACGTGGTGGTGACGAACGCGGCGCGGATTTTTGCGCCGCCTATCTCGGAGACGGCCATCGGGATGGTGTTGAGCCTGTCGCGCGGGTTCAATAAGTATTACATTCCGCAGTTCGAGAAGCGGATCTGGAATGCCGAGCGGAACCTGGTGGAGATCGATGGCATGACCATGGGGGTCGTCGGCTTGGGCGGCCTGGGGTCGGCCACGGCTGTGCGCGCCTACTATGGCTTCAACATGCGGATCCTGGCCACGGATGCGAAGCCCATGGCCAAACCGATCTTCGTGGACACGCTTCGCGAACCGGGTTGGCTGATGGAGATGATCCCGCAATCGGACGTGGTGGTATGCGCGGCGCCCTTCACCAAGGAAACCTCTGCGATGTTCAATGAGAAGGTGTTCCGGGCCATGAAGAAGACCGCGTACTTCATCAACCTCTCCCGCGGAGAGCTGGTGGACGAGAAGGCGCTGGTCCGGGCGCTGAAGGAAGGCTGGATCGCCGGCGCGGGGCTGGACGTAGTGTACCCCGAGCCTTATCCATCAACTGGAGCATATTGGGATTGCCCGAACCTGCTGATGACTTGCCATACCTCTGGTTATGCGCCGAAACGCCAGGGCCGTCTGGTGGGGTTGCTGGCCGAAAACGTCCGGCGTTACTCGAGCGGCTTGCCGCTGATGAACGTCGTGGACAAGCAGCGCGGCTACTGATCCGCGAAGAGGTTCTCGAGTCGAATCGTCCGGGTTGACGCCGGACAGCGCCGCATGGTAAACCGTCCGCATGCGCAGGCGCAATGTCCGTTTATCTTGCGTAATGGAAGGTGGCTTATGAAAGTTCGGTTCTACGTCGTCGTTTTGACACTCTTGATTGTGTTCACATCGCCGGTGGCAAGGCCGCCCGCGGTGGGGCAACAAGCAGCGGCCCCGCCATCGTGGCAAGCCACGCAGGCGGCGCTTCATCCAGACCGGGTCCCGGCAGATCTGGCCGCAGAGCTCGCCCAGAAGCATCAGACAGGCCCGCAATTGCCGTACCACCTTGTCGCCAACTGGCCGAGCCTGCCGAAGGGCTACAACTTCGGCGAGTCCTCGGGGGTCGATGTGGACAAGCAGGACAACGTGTGGATAGCCAACCGCGGGGCTTGGCCCATCATGGAATTCGACAAGAATGGCAAATTCATTCAATCGTGGAGCGAGGACACGGTTCGCATGACGCCATCGAACAATCACGGCACCGGCTCCCACGGCATTCGCGTAGACCCGGATGGCAATATCTGGCTGATAGACGTTGACGGCCACCTCCTCCACAAGTTCAACCGGGAGGGACGCCGCCTGATGGTGATCGGCACCCGGCAGGGCATAGCCAGCAACAACGAAAGCCACGTGGGTTTCAACCGGCCGACCAACCTTTGGTTCCTGCCCAATCACTATTTCTACGTTTCCGACGGTTATGGAAACGCGCGCATAATCGAGTTCAATCCCGATGGCGAGTACGTACGGCACTGGGGAACCCACGGCACTGGGGACGGCCAGTTCAACCTGCCGCACGCGGTTACGGTTGACTCCAAGGGGATCGTGTACGTCGCCGACCGGGCCAACTCGCGCGTGCAGGTTTTCGATGCGGAAGGCAAGTTCATCACCAAGTGGACCGACGTGGGTCAGCCCTGGGCGATCTACTACGTCGCCAAGGAAAACGCGATCTACATGTGCGACGGTATGTACAACCGCATTTCGAAGCTGAGCCTGGACGGCAAGGTTCTGGGGGTATTGAGCTCCTTTGGCAAGGCGCCGGGCAAACTCGATTTCGCGCACGACATCGCCGTCGATTCGGAAGGCAGCATCTACGTCGCTGAAATTAAAAATTTGCGCGTGCAGAAGTGGGTCCGCAACGCCGGAGCCGCGACGAAGTAGCCGCGGCGCCCGCGCCCGTCGCCGTCGCGTTTCCATACAGTCGCATCTCCGGAATGTAAGCTGAGTTGGTTCGCCTGGCTGGGAGGCCGCGAGGATGAAAAGGAGTGCATGGCTATCGTTCGTAGTTTGCCTGGCTGCCTTTGCGCTGAATAATCAGCCAGCGGCAGTTGGCGGTGGACACATCCCCGCTCGCGGTCCCGCTCCAGAGGACCCGTGCACGCCGGTGCAAGCTTCGACCCCCGCACAGGGTCGGCAGCCCGCCGCCAGGGCTGCGAGCTTCATTCCAGTGGACGAACCAGGCCATCCCTATGTTCCACACGTGGACGCCAAGAACGACAAATGGGTGGGACATGATACCTGCGCCGACGATCCGCATTACCACCTCGATCACCCGTGGGCGCACGGACGCTTCACCGGCGGTTTGGGACCGCAACATGTATTCGCGCTGGCGGTGGACAAGGTCCCTTCCGAGATTGCCGAATGGCTTTCGGTCGCATCGGGACGCTTATGGTTCGGCAATTTCTACTGGAACATCGCCCGGTTCGATTACGACATCGCCGCGCGCTGGAAGTGGGCCGGCGATCAGATCGTAATCTACGAGGACCCGGTCCATGTTGGCTGGTACCTCGCCTATACACCGCGGCTGGGGTCGTACGCCCACGTCGAGTATCTGGGAGCCGGATCTCCGCCCGAGGTTACCGCCGGGGACTCACAGGCCGCCAGAAAGCCGCCCTTCGAAAACGACCAGGTGATCATCAACGAGCCGCACGCCAAGATGCACGTCCACCGGTACAATCGCGTGATGATCTATATGAGTGCCGGCGGGGAACTGCTCCATTACGTGGACGGCCACACGGAGGACCTGAAGTGGCGGGCGGGCGACGTCAAATGGAGCCCGGCCAGCGGGATGCATTACTCCGAGATCCCGACCACCAGCGAGGCGCCCCAGGGGCCGGGCGGCCTCGACATCGGAATCAAGAAACCGGGAAATCCAAGCAAGTTGGTAAGCGCCTCGCTCGATCCGTTGCGGATCGATCCCGCGGACTACAAGCTGGAATTCGAGAACAGCCAGGTTCGGGTCATTCGCGTCAAGATGGGTCCACGCGAGAGCGTGCCCATGCACGAGTATGTCCTGAATCGCGTGGCCTTCTATTGCACGGATCAGAACGTGCGCGAGACTACGCCGGAGGGACAGGCCAAGATCATCGAGCACAAGGCGGGTGAATTCAGTTGGGACGGACCCTCCAAACAAAAGGTGGACAACCTGAGTGACACGCCGTTCGAAGCGTTGATCGTGGAAGTGAAGAACTGATTTACCGTCCCAGATCTCCGGCGATGCCCGACTGTTCCAGGCTGGCGCTGTCGTGGCCGATCACCACAATTCTCCACGGACACACCAGCGGCGTGGCTCCCTCAAATGCCACCCCGCGCTGGCCCGGTTTTTCGGGCAACTGGGTGGCCACCGCGGCGCGAGCGGAATAGACCAGGAAAGCTTGCGGGTAGCCGGCCGATTGCGCCTGGTAAATTCCCAGCCAGCCCGTTCCGCTCTGGCGCAGGAGTAATGGAAATTCCGCGTGCATCTCGGGCCGGATCGCCGACACGTCGGTTATGTCCGGGGCAAAGCTGAATTCCGTATCCTCGTCCTCGATCAGAATCTCCGCCAGCGGTGTCGATCGCGGGATCACGTAGCGGAACGCAATACCGCTGTTCCACACCCGCGCCTCCACGTTGATGCGACGGCCGATCGAGCCGTTTTGCATGTACTCGGCCACGAGCCAGTTGTGACCGGTTTCGCTCCCCGAGCGTGAAGCGGTTAAGCCGTCGTTCTCGCCCAACAGCGGCTCCTGGTTATGAATCGTCAGCCCGAGCAGCGAGGTTCCCAGGATGCGCTTGCCAGCGTACGCCACCTCGTAAGCCAGGCGCGAAAGGCCGCTCTCCTGCGGCGTCACGAATATCCGGAATTCCAGTTTCCCGTCGGGCGACGCCACGCGCCGCTCATCCTGCGCCGGCGCGGACGTAATCACCAGGGCCGCCAGGCAGGAAGCCGCCAGTCCAGCCTTCACGCCCAACTGAAACCGGACTTCGAGATCGGCAGCGCGCGGATTCGCTTCCCCGTGGCCGTGAAAATTGCGTTCGACACCGCCGGCAGAATGGGCGGCAAGGCCGGCTCGCCCAAACCGGTTGGCGGAAATGTAGTTTTCAGATAATGCACTTCGATCTCCGGCGGCGCGTTCGCCAGACGTACCATGCCATGCTTATCGTAGTTGGTCTGGACGACCCGGCCCTTTTCCAGTGTAATCTCCTGGTGCATGAGCTCGCTCAAACCATCGATGATCCCGCCCTGAATGATGTTCTCCGCCCCACTCGGATTGATGATCTGGCTGCCCACGTCGGCGGCTACCCAGATCTTGTTGATCTTGAGTTTATTGGCCGCGTCCACCTTCACCTCGGCCACTTCGGCGAAATACCCCAGATGGCTGTAATGGAATGCCACGCCCATGGCCGTGCCTTTGGGAAGCGACCGCTTCCCCCAATCGGATTTCTCGGCCACCAGGCTTACCACCCCCTTCATGCGGTCGGCGTTCAACCCCGGCCGTCCGCCCGGCTGTGTCGGCTCCACGGCCGGTCCGGCGCTCAACAGGTCCAGGCGGAATTGCACCGGGTCCTTGCCGGCGGCGTGCGCCAACTCGTCGATGAACGATTGAATCACGAAGGCAAACGCGTTGCTGCTGGGAGCGCGCAGCGACCCTGTCTTGATGCCCAAGGGCTGCACCGATGAGTGCAGCGCGTAATTGGGAATGAAGCGCTGCGGAAATTCCGTCGGCCCCATGGCGCCGGCTGCCACGAAGTCTTCGCCATCGCCGTAGCTAACGAAGTGATTCCGCCACGCCACGATCTTCCCGGACCGGTCCAGGCCCGCCTTCAGATACTGGAAGCCGCCGGGGCGATAGTAGTCGTGCGTCATGTCGTCTTCGCGCGACCACAGCAGCTTGACCGGGACGCCGGCCTCTTTGGCGATGTAGGCCGCCTCCACCATGTAATCGTTGGTCAGACGCCGGCCGAAGCCGCCTCCCCCGCGCACCATGTGCAGGGTGATGTCGCTTTCGGGAACGTTCAGAGTCTGCGATACCAGCCGGCGGCCACTGCCGGGAATCTGGCTGTTGGTCCAGATCTCGAACTTGCCGTCGCGGAAGTGGGCCATGGCGCCCTGCGGTTCCAGCGACGCGTGCGCGATGAACGGATAGGAATAAGCCGCCTCCACGACCTTGGCTGCGCTCTTCAAGGCTGCTTCCGCGTCACCGTCCGCACGCAGCGTCCGCTGCGGAGGCTGCTGGCTCAGGGCTGCAGCGCGCTCGGCAAAACCGGCGCTGCTCTGTCCGGCCCGGGGGCCTTCATCCCACTTGACCTCGAGTTTCTTGCGCGCCGATTGGGCGTGCCACCAGGTCTCCCCAATGATCGCGATTCCGCTCACCAGGCCGGGTTCGCCGGGTATCACGCGGGCACTTTCGGGCCACGTGACGTGCTCAAGGTCCCGGGCCGGGTTCGGCTCGCCCGTTTTCACGACGGGGGCAATTTCGGGCCGGTCCACCACGAATGCCTGCTTCACACCGGGCAGCTTCCTGATTTCGTCCAGGTTGGAGCTGAGCACCCTGCCGCCGAAGACGGGCGACTTTTCATACACGGCGTACAGCATCCCGGGCACCTTCACGTCGATGCCGAAAATCCCGTGTCCGGTCACGATCGCGTGCACGTCGTTGCCCGGCTCGCTGTGGCCGATAATTTTGAAATCCTTGGGATCTTTAAGCTTTACGTCCGCCAGCGGCGGCGCCGGCAAACTGGCGACTTTGGCCGCCAGTTCTCCGTATCCCAGCGAACGTCCGGATGCCTGATGGAGAACGCGTCCGGATGCGGTTGTGCAATCGCCCGCGGGAACGTTCCATGTCTGGGCCGCGGCCGCTACGAAAAGCATGCGCCCTGCCGCGCCCACCTGGCGCATGGGGACCCAGTTGACGGGAGTCGCCGTGCTGCCGCCGGCGCTTTGGGCGCTGTATTTGGAATCGTCGAAATCGGCCTGCTCGATCTTGACCGACTTCCAATCGACGTCCAGTTCGTCCGCGATCAGCATCGGCAGCATGGTGCGCACACCCTGGCCTACTTCCGGGTTCTTGGCGATGATGGTGACCGTGCCGTCGGCACTGACGCGGATATAGTTGTGGGGATCGGGCGGGACCGCCGGAGCGCCGCGGCCCTGCGCCTTGGCCCGCTGTTCCGTGCACAAGCCGAGCATTACGCCACCGCCGGCCAGCGCGGTGATCTTCAAAAAGGAGCGGCGTTCCATCAAGCTGTTTCGAGTGCTTTTCATGGTCAGCCTCCTCACTCCTGGCTTCCGCCCGCCGACGCAGTCTTCACCGGTTGCCGGCCCGCCAATTCCGCCGCCCGATGCACCGCCGCGCGGATCCGCAGATAGGTTCCGCAACGGCACAAGTTGCCATTCATGGCCCCATCGATATCTTTGTCCGTAGGCTTCGGGTTCTGGGCAAGCAGGGCCGCCGCCGACATAATCTGGCCAGCCTGGCAATAGCCGCACTGCGGTACGTCGATCTCCTCCCAGGCGAGCTGGACCGGGTGCGTGCCGCTGGCGGAAAGCCCCTCCAGCGTGGTGATGGGCTGATCGCCGACCATCGAAACCGGTATGAGGCAAGAGCGCACCGCCGTCCCGCCCAGATGCACCGTGCAGGCGCCGCACTGGCCGATACCGCATCCGTACTTGGTGCCGCGTAGATCCAGCAGATCGCGCAGCACCCACAGCAAGGGCATATCCGCGGGCGCGTCCACCGAATGCGTGCGCCCATTCACAGTCAGTTTGTAGGCCATTTCCCTCCTCGATATGGACCATTTTAAATGATGGGCTTGATTTAACCGGCTGTGCGGAACGGGGCTTTTGTGCGTTCTCGCGCATAATTGGTCGGATGTATAATCAATCACGGCCAGGAAGTCGAAATTGTATGCTGGCTAACAGGAGTTGCCATGAGAGTTGCGCGCCTGAGTGGCTGTTCGCTCGTTTTTGGCCTGGCTCTGGCTTCGATTTACTGCGCCAGCAGGCCGGTCACGGAACCCCCTCACCTTCGCAAACAGGGGACTGCCACCCAGCTGATCGTCGATGGCCAGCCGTTCCTGGCGCTATCGGGGGAGTTGCGCAATAGCAGCGCCTCGAGCGTCGAGTACATGCAGCCGATCTGGCCGAAGTTGGCGGCAGCCAAACTGAATAGTGTCATCGCGGGGGTCTCCTGGGGGCAGATCGAGCCGCAGGAAGGCAAATTCGACTTCAGCGCGCTGGACGGCGACATCCGGGATGCGCGGAGTCACAACCTGCGCCTCATTCTTATCTGGTTCGCGAGCTGGAAGAACGGTTATTCCAGCTACCCGCCTGATTGGGTGAAGAAGGATTTCCAGCGCTTCCCGCGCATCCAGATACAGGGCGGGAAGACCATCGAACTGCTCTCCGCGCTCAGCGATTCGAACCGGGACGCCGACGCTCGCGCCTTCGCCGCGCTGATGCGGCACGTGAAGGAGGTGGATGGCGGCGCGCACACGGTCATCATGATCCAGGTGGAGAACGAGGTCGGGGTTCTGCTCGACTCGCGGGACCGGTCGGAGGCGGCCAGCAAGGCCTTCGAGGGACCCGTTCCCAAGGAACTGATGGACTACCTCCAGCAATACAAGGACACGCTGATACCGGAGTTCCGTGACGTGTGGAAGGAGGCCGGGTTCAAAACTTCCGGCACGTGGGAGCAGGTTTTCGGAAAGGGAAGACCCGAGAATTTCGCGATCCCCGTCCGTGTAGACAGCCCGCCCTACAAGCAGGCGGACCTCGACAGTTTCCGGCAGCTCCGTTGGCCCGCCGACGAGATCTTCATGGCGTGGCACTATGCGCGTTATGTGAATGCCGTGGCGGAAGCCGGCAAGAAGGAATACAACATCCCGATGTACGCGAACGCCTGGCTGCAGCAGCCTAACTTCCCCTGGCCAGGGGTTTACCCGAGCGGAGGGCCGGAGCCCCAGGTGCATGACGTCTGGCGGGCGGGCGCGCCGTCCATCGATATCCTGGCGCCGGATCTCTACCTCCAGTATTTCGCCGAAGTTTGCGCCCGCTTCAACCGGAACGGAAACCCTCTGTTCATCCCCGAAACCGGGGCTGGCGCGGAAGGCGCGGCCAAGGTGCTGTACGCCTTCGGGCGCCACGATGCCATCGGGTTTTCGCCTTTCGGCATCGACGGGAGCAGGCCCCCCGACGACAATCTCAGCAGCAGCTACGACCTCATTTCGCAACTGGCGCCGCTGATTCTGGAGCACCAGGGCAAAGGCACGATGTCCGCGGTCCTCCTCAACCAGAGCGACCCGCCGCAGAAAGTGCGGCTGGGAAACCACACCATCGAGGCCACGTTCCAGCCCGGATATCCCGGCGAGCCGGCGACGCGCCAGCTTTTGCCGCCGGCGGCGGCCATCTTCATCGCGACGGGGCCTGACGAGTACTACGTGGCCGGCAAAGGCTTGAGCCTGACCTTCTCTCCGAACACGCCGGGGCCCGAAATCGACGGGCTTGGCACCGTGGAGGAAGGCACTTTTGTGAATGGCCGCTGGGTTCCTGGGCGCCGCCTGGCCGGCGACGAAACCACCCAGGGGCAGAGCGTTTCGCTCCGCAACAAAGGCATCCAGCGCGTGACCCTCTACCGCTATCGCTGACACAGGAGGAGATTGTCATGAAACTCGGAACGGTTGTTGGCTCCACTTTCGTGTTCTCTTTGGCCCTCGTCTCTGCCGCGGATATCCCTCACTTGCAAAAGCAGGGGACCGCCACGCAACTGATCGTCGACGGCAAGCCGTTTCTGGCGCTGGCGGGTGAACTGCACAACAGCAGCGCCACGAGTCTCGAGTACATGAAGCCGATTTGGGCGAAGCTCGCGGCGGCGAAACTCAACACGGTTCTGGCGGGCGTTTCCTGGAACCAGATCGAACCGCAGGAAGGGAAGTTCGACTTCAGCGTACTGGACGGCGTGATCCGGGATGCACGGAGCCAGAACCTGCATCTCGTCCTCCTGTGGTTCGGAAGCTGGAAGAACGCTCTCTCCAGCTACGCGCCCGACTGGATGAAGAAGGACTACCGGCGCTTCCCGCGCATCCAGGTGCAGGTTGGCAAGACCATCGAACTCCTTTCCACGCTCAGCGATACGAACCGGGACGCCGACGCTCGCGCCTTCGCCGCACTGATGCGGCACGTCAAAGAAGTGGACGGCCAGCAGCACACGGTTCTGATGATCCAGGTGGAGAACGAGGTGAATGTGGAAGGCGACACGCGCGACCGCTCGCCAGCGGCCAACCAGGCATTCGCGGGACCCGTGCCGAAGGAACTGATGGACTACCTGCAGAAGCACAAGGACACGCTGATATCCGAGTTTCGCCAGCTATGGGAGGCGGCCGGCTCCAAAACCTCCGGAACGTGGGAAGAGGTGTTCGGGAAGGGCGTCGCGACGGATCAGGCTTTCATGGCCTGGAACTATGCCCGCTACGTCGGCCGGGTGGCCCAAGCGGGCAAAGCCGAGTACCCTTTGCCGATGTACGTGAACGCGGCGGTGATGCCCTTTGCGAGAGTACAACCACTCGACAGCGCCCATAGCGGCGGCCCTCTGGCTCAGTTGATGGACGTCTGGAGGGCCGGAGGGCCGCAAATCGATATACTCTCGCCCGACATCTACGGCAACGACGAGTTTTTTGTCTCAACCACGGCCTCGTTCGCCCGCTCCGGGAACCCGTTGTTCATCCCCGAGTCGGGGGGCGGGCGGGAAGGTGCGGTCAGGGCTCTCTATGCCTTCGGACGCCACAACGCCATAGGCTTTTCGCCTTTCGGTATCGACGGGTCCAGGACGCCCGACACCGACTTGATCGCCGGCTACGACCTGTTCGCGCAATTGGCGCCCCTCATTCTGGCGCATCAGGGCACAGCCACGATATCGGCCGTCCTGCTGAATCAGAATAACCCGTCGCAGAAGATTCAGGTGGGGAATTATGCGGTGGAGGCCGCGGCCCTGAGGCCTCGGGCCATGCCGGGGGCGCCGCCACCACAGGCGACCCTGCCCTCCGCGTCGGCCATCTTCATTGCGGTGGGACCTGACGAGTACTACGTGGCTAGCAGCGGGGGTATGACGGTCAGTTTTTCACCGAACACACCGGGGCCTTCACTGGCCGGACTCGGCACTGTAGAAGAAGGCAGTTTCGTGGACGGCCGCTGGGTACCTGGCCGCCAGCTCGCCGGCGACGAAACCGGGCAGGGGGCCTATCTGTCCTTGCGGAACTTGGGCATCCAGCGCGTCACGTTGTACCGGTACGAATAAGCTCAGCCGCGGAGCTCCGCACCGGCTGCCGCCGGGCAGCGCACGGCTCATCGGAAGGTTGGATCGAAACTGCGAAGGGCCTCGCCGGCCTCGAAAAGCGGAGGCCCCCAGCTTGACGTTCCGGGCGGAATCGAACCCCCACCAGCTTTTTCAGGGCCTCCTACCGGACCTAACCGCACGGTTTTGCGGTGACGGCTTGCTATTGGTCCGAATCGTTTGAATTCCGCCGGACACCCAACAAGAAACGTCCCGTTATGGCAGACGGCCAAGGCCTCCTCGATGCGCAACCCGGTGACGCGGGCAGGGGCGCGGCGCCGGCTCGACCGGCCGAACCCTGGAGGCCGAAGGTAAACCCATGGCTCATCGCGGTGGTGGTCGCTCTCGCGGCGTTCATGGAAGTGCTCGACACGAGCATCGCCAACGTGGCGCTGCCTTACATTGCGGGCAGCCTGGGAGCCAGCAGCGACCAGAGCACCTGGGTACTGACCTCCTACCTTGTTTCGAACGCCATCGTCCTTCCCATCAGTGGATGGTTCGCCGGTGTGTTCGGACGCAAACGATTCTTCATGGTGTGCGTTTCGATCTTCACGGTCAGCTCGCTGCTGTGCGGAACGGCGCCCAGTCTTGCGGCAATCATTCTGTTTCGAGTCTTGCAGGGCGCCGGCGGCGGCGGACTGCAACCGATGGCGCAGGCCATTCTGGCGGACACCTTTCCGCCCCAAAAGCGCGGTTTGGCATTCGCGCTTTATGGCATTACGACGATCATCGCGCCGACTGTCGGCCCCACCCTGGGAGGATGGATCACGGACAATTACACCTGGCGCTGGATCTTCTTCATCAACTTGCCGGTGGGCATTCTGGCGCTGTTTCTGGTCTTTCGCCTGGTCGAGGACCCGCCCTGGGTGAAGCGCAAAGCCGGGGCGGGAGTAAAGATCGACTATATCGGCGTCGCTCTTCTTACCCTTGGCGTGGGAGCCCTGCAAGTGATGCTCGATAAAGGGCAGGAGGACGACTGGTTTGGTTCGCATTTCATCCTCACGCTCGCGGTTCTGGCCGGCGTAGGACTGGTTTCCCTGGTCATATGGGAATGGTTTCACAAGGACCCGATCATCGACGTCCGCATGTTCAAGAATCTGAACTTCCTCGGCGCCAACTTCATGATGTTCATCCTGGGGATCATGCTGTTTTCAAGCCTCGTCATGATGCCCCTGTTTCTTCAGACGCTTATGGGTTACACGGCCGAATCGGCGGGCCTGGTGCTTTCCGGAGGTGGCGTGCTGCTGCTGTTTCTGATGCCGGTTGCGGGCACGCTCGGCTCCAAGGTTCAAGCGCGGTACATCATCGCCTTTGGGTGGCTGTCGCTCTCGCTCGCGATGTATTATTCCACGCGGCATCTCGACCTCGATATCAGCTTTCGTTCCGCCAGCCTGCTGCGGCTCGTGCAAGTGTTCGGCCTGGGCTTTCTGTTCGTTCCCATCAACCTGGCCTCATACGTCGGTATGCCGCCGGAGAAGAGCGGCAGCATTGCCGGCCTGGTGAACTTCATGCGTAACATCGGAGCCAGCATCGGAACGTCCATGGTTACTACGCTCATTGCGCGGCGTACGCAAGTTCACCACACTTACCTGGTGGCGCACGTCACCTTGGGCCAGCCGGCTTTTGCCCGGGCGGCCAAGGCTCTGGCTGCGCGCCTGGCTGTTTCCGGCCTGGACGCTTCGCGGGCGGCGAGTCAGGCATACGGGCGTCTCTATCAAATCCTGGTCGGCCAGGCGACCACCCTGGCTTATATCGATACATTCTGGGTCTTGTGCGTTGGAGCGGGAATTATGTTCCTGCTGTCTTTTGCCCTGAAAAGAAATCAGCCGGGTGCGGGAGGAGAAGCGGCAGCGGGATAGGACGCTTATGACAATCCGGGTCATTACCTTTGAACGCGAATATGGGAGCGGAGGGGGTGTGATCGCCGAGAAGGTGGCGTCGCGCCTGGGCTGGAAGCTCTGGGATCAGTCGCTCACCGTGGAAATCGCCCGGAGGCTGGATTGCGATTGCCGCGCGGTGGAAGAGCACGAGGAGCGCGAGGACCCGGCCTACTACCGTCTCTTGAAGGCTTTCATGCGCGGGAGTTTCGAAGGCAGCCTGAACGCCCCGAGGCTGAAAATGGTGGACACGGAATGCGTCTGCGAGGCCCTGCGGAAACTCCTGCCTGAGATTGCCGACACTGGCAACTGTGTGATCGTGGGGCGAGGGTCCACTTACTACCTCTGTGACCGCACCGATGCCTTTCATCTCTTCGTTTACGCTCCCTTTCAAGAGAGGGTGCGCCGGTTGCGGGCGACCGGCGAGAGCGAGAACAAGGCCATCGAACTGGCGGAGACGGTGGACCGCGATCGCGCGGCCTTCGCAAAGCGATATTGCGACGCCGAATGGCCTGGAAGGCACAACTTTCACTTGATGGTTAACTCCGGCGTGGGTGAGGAAGTCGCGGTCGATATTATCCTTGATGCGATCGCGAGGTACGACAAGGGACGAAGCTGATGGAGTAAGAGAGTAACTATGGCAAACCCAGCGACAGATTCCCAGGAAGCAACGGCGCCCGTCGAGCCAAAACCCAGATCCACGGGAGTGGGGCCGGGACGGCCACCAGCCCGCCGTTCCAAGGCGCTCAGGCGAATCCTGTTGGTCTTCTTTGTTCTTGCAGTTATTGTGTCGGCGTCGGTAATTCTGTACCGCCACTTGGCCGCCTCGGAGTCCACGGATGACGCCGAAATCGACGGCTACATCTATCCGGTAAGTTCTCGTGTCCCTGGTTACGTCAATCGCGTTATGGTGGATGATAATCAGTACGTCAACGCCGGCACAGTGCTGGTGGATCTCGACCCTAAAGACTATGATGTCGCGGTTGCCAACGCCAAGGCGAGCCTGGCCAATGACCAGGCCAGCGCCGCCTCTCTGGCGACCACCGTTCCCATCACATCTGTAAACACGTCGAGCCAGCTCTCCAGCGCTCAGGCCGAAGTTGCGAATGCCGACGCCGGTTTAGGGGTCGCCCAGCGAGAATTCGATGCCGCGCAGGCCTCGCTACGGCAGGCGGAAGCCAATGACCTGAAGGCTCAGGATGACGTCAGGCGGTACAAGCCGCTCGCGGCAAAGGATGAGATCCCCCAGCAACAATACACTCAGGCCGTGGATAGCCAGAGAGCGACGGCGGCCGCGGTCGAATCCGCCCGAGCTGCTGCCGCGGCCAAGGAACACGCGGTCACCCAATCCCGCGCCAGACTTGCGCAAGCCGAGGCCCAGCTAAAAGCCGCGGAGACCCGGCCTCAACAGATTTCCGTGCAGCAATCCAGAGCCCGGGCAGCGGAGGCGGAAACGCAGCGTGCCACCGCGATCTTGCAGCAGGCTGAACTCAACCTTCAGTACACAAACATAGTCGCACCGGTCAGCGGGATTGTAGGGCAAAGATCGGTCCAGCCCGGACAAAACGTCACGCCGGGCCAGCAATTGATGACCATAGTTCCGCTGGACAGCCAGAACATCTGGGTGACGGCCAACTTCAAAGAAACGCAATTGAAGTACATGCGGCCGGGCCAACCCGCAAAGATCTCCGTGGATACCTACGGTCGCACCTACGACGGTCACGTTCTCAATATCGCCGGCGCCACCGGGGCCCGCTTCAGTCTGTTGCCGCCCGAAAATGCCACAGGAAATTACGTCAAGGTCGTCCAGCGAATCCCAGTCAAGATCGTGTTCGACAAGGGTCAGGACCCCCAGCACCCGCTCAGGCCAGGAATGTCCGTCGAGCCAGACGTCCGGGTTCGATGAACCCGGCAACGCGTCGGAGCGCGGGCGCACGGGACATTGGAGGCGACAGAGGTCGTCGGAGCTCGATCCCATCGCCTCCTCCGGGACTCATCAGAAGTCGACCCGCAACGCGACTTGTCCCGTACGATTCCCTCCCGAGCCTTGGGGCAGAGCAGCTTGCAAGACCCCGAAGGAGGGGCTGGTGATGTTCGTGGCGGGCGGCGCAAAATTGGTGTGATTCAAGATATTTGTGAATGTAGCTTCGAAGCGGAAATGGAGCCGCTCCCCAATATTGAAGCGCTTGGCGATACCCATGTCCACGTCGATCATGCCAGGACCCTGCAAGATTCCGACGCCGCAGCTCCCAAACCGCCCGGCGTTAACTGGCGGCAGCGCGAAGGCGCTGCTGTTGAAGAATTGTTGAGAACTCTGGTTGGCGTATGGGTTCCCTATGCAGTCCGGGCGCGCCACGGCCCCTCCTACAGATCGCTCTATCAGATCCGTGTTCGATTGATCGTCGGCTGCCGGTATGGTGGGCGTCAGCCACTGACCTGTTTGGAGCGTCGTAACCGTGCTGAAAGTAAGGCCTCCCAGAACGGAGTTCACCAACCGGGGTCCCTGCAGCAGTTGCCCGGCTCCGAACGGCAGTTGGTAAGTGCCCGTAAGCAGCAAGCGTTGCCGCGGCATCCCCACCACGTTGCCGCGATCGTACCCAATATCGTAGCGGTTGGCGATCTCCACGGCATAAGGCTCTTCGCCTGCATACACGGTTGGCGCATCGCTGCCTTGCGCGTCGCTGATATCCTTCGCGAAGGTGTAATTCGCCTGGAACGTCAGCCCGTGCGAAAGCCTCTGTTGGAATTCGACCATACCCGCCGCGTAGCTTTGATTTCCGATGCTCTCCGAATCCATCAACAGAAGCCAGTTCTGATAGGGGGCGCGCGGATCGACGTATCCGTTGGCCGGTATGGTATAGGGGGTCGTGCTCGGGGCAATTTGGTTGAGATCTACGGTGATCGGAAGATGCCAGGCACTCTGGCCGACATAGCTGACCCGGATCTTCGAGTCCGGAGTCACTTGCCGCTCCACGGTTAAGTTCCATTGCGCTGACGCGGGGTCCTTGAAGTTTGGATTGTTGGCCTCCTCAAAAGATCCCCCGCCCAACGGGACCGAGCCCGGAGTGGACGTCTGCGGAAACTGGAACTGCGGACTACCATTGGTGAAATAGTTGTTGTAGGTGATCAGATCCGAAAGAGCGATGCCTGCATTGTTGAAAGACATAGGGCCGAGCGTAGTCGCCGTAAAGATTCCAAAGCCGGCGCGAACGACAGTGTTGTTGTCATTGAACGGCCGCCATGCCACGCTGATGCGCGGGTCGAAATCATGCCAATCCCAATGCCTCAGACCCTGTGGAAGGCCGGCTTGGCTAGCCGTCTCCACATTAGAACAGGGGAGCGCCGTATTTCTGTTCGGCAGCGAGCACGCATTGAACGACTCAAGAAACCCGTTGTATATGCTGCCGTAGAGCGGATTGTTTGCCACCGTGTTCACGAATGCGTTCGGAACGACAACGGTGACATTATTGGTTGAGGGGATGAAACTGGACAGATCGCCCGAGCTTTCGATAAACGGCGGAAGCAGCTCCCACCGCAACCCGAAATTGACCGTGAGACGGCTGTTCACCTGCCATTCGTCCTGGCTGTAGACGCCCCAGTGGGTGCTCTTCGCATCTATTTGTGGACTGGTAATCGCGAAGAAGGACGGGTTCGGCAAGCCGAGAAGAAAATCGCCCAGAGAGTAGTTCGTCAATGAGCCGCTGAACGTGAAGTCGCCATAGTCGTCGGATGGCGCGTAATACATGAGGGCGTTGTAGCGCTGTCTGCGCACATCCACTCCAAATCGAAGCGTATGCTTGCCCACGATGCGAGTGAGGTTGTCGGTGAATTGGGTGTTTCCCGAAATTGTCTGTCCAACCCGGTCCTGCCCGATAGAGGTGACGGTGCCGTCGGCGAAGGAAAATGTCGGGAAGGCACTGCCCGTGGGATGCGCGCTTAGGTTTATCCCGTCATTGAGGAGCAGCCCGAGTTGAGAAATGGCATTGGCCCCTCCGATTGGGAACGTGTCATTCTCATTGTAATTCGTGAATCCGAAACGAAATTCGTTCAGTAAATGCGGGCTAATCGCATAGTTGTACGAAACCACCAAGCTGCGGTTCTGCTCCTTAGCTGCGTCACTCGGTAGAAAATTGTTTGCGGACGAAATGACGCCGGCGTTATTAAACTCGGTGTAATCGGCGTTCTTGAAGCTAAAGCGGGCATAGAGCTGCTGTTTGGAGCTGATGTTCTGATCGAGTCTAATATCGAAGCCATTGGAGTTCGATGGGATCGGTACCAGGGTCTGATAGTTGTAGGAGGGGTTAGCGACACCCAGGTTGGCGTTTGGCAGAGGATAGTAATTCAGCACGGCCTGAGCCACGGGATTGATGCAGGCCGGGCACGAGCCGGTGGGGATCGTGTTGTTCGGAAAAGGCGTGCCCGTGAAGGGATTCATCACCGGGCCGCTCCCAGATCCAACCACGAGATCGCTCAAATTGCCGTTTCTCTCCGCTGCCGTCGGCACCAGAAGCTGCTCCGGGTAGGACTGGGTTTTCCGGTTCCCTTCATAATCCACGAAGAAAAACGTTTTGTCTTTTCCCTGGTATAGCTTAGGGATCGTGACGGGGCCGCCCAAACTGCCGCCGAAAGTGTTGAAGTTCCGCGGCGCCTTGGTGGTGAAATTCAGAACGTTGGCATCGAGGCCGCTATCCTGAAAATACTCAAACGCGCTGCCATGCAGTCGATTCGTTCCGCTCTTCGTGATAAAGGTCACGTCGCCGATCTGGGCGAATTCCGCATTGTTGTTGAACGCCGTGACTTTCATCTCGTCGATCCCTTCCATGGATGGGTACGCGTCCTGCAGCGCGCCGTTCAGGCGCACGTTGGCCGTCGAAATTCCGTCCACGGAAAAGCCCGTCTGCGCCGCCGTCGCGCCGCCCACGGCAATATTCCCCTGCGAGTCCTTCGTCACGGAGGGAGATACTGCCAGAGCCGCCAGAGGGCTGGTGGACACGGCTCGGGAGTTGATAGGCAACTGGGTCAAATCACTGTTGACCTTGGAATCGGTAAGCGTGGCGTTTTCGGTATTCACAGCCACGGCCCCCGCGTTGACCTCGACCTGCTGAGTTGTCGCGGCCACAGCAAACTTCAGATCGAGACGAATGTCCTGTCTCGCAGCCAAGTCCACGTTGTCGATAGCAACAATGGCGAAACCCTCTTTCGTGCCCGTCAAACGGTAGTGTCCCGGCTTGAGATTTTCGAAGAGGAAATTCCCCGCGCCGTCACTGACGGTGGCGACCTCGGTGTTCTCATCCACATTGTGCAACGCGAGTTGTGCGTTGAGGAGTGCGGCGCCGGTCTGGTCCTGTGTGGTGCCGCGGATACTTCCGAAGGTCGACTGCGCACTAAGATCAGGCGACATGGTCGCCAAGATAATCGCGCAAGCGCCTAAAACCGTCCTAGCCATCATTCGCAAGTTCAGAGATGTCATGCTTGTAGCTTCCGTGCCCGATAGGGACACGGAAGACTTCCTCCTTTTGAATAGGGTCAATTCAGGACTTGTCGAAGTTGAAAGACTCAACGGAGAGTGGCTCTCTAACTCAACGGAGACAACCCAAGTGCCTATCTTCAGGTAGCGTACGATCACGGATGTGAAAAAGTCATAAAACAGTCTGAGGAAAGAGCAGATGCAGGGAATAAAGGAAAGTTATGTAGGTTCCGGCACAGATGAGGCGGCCCTGTCGATTATTTCATGGCGGGTCCGCGCGGCATGGGCCTGATTATCCAGTGGGCGATTTCCTGCCGGTGCTGGACGTTTCGGTCCCCGCACGGGAAGCTGCCCCCGCAAAATGGGCCGCCTGCGTTTCACGCTACTGGCACACGGCCGTAATTGATTTGAAACAGTTCTGTGGGATGGTGGTGTGAGCCGACACATCCGGTGAACGATCACAGCCGAGGTTATGACGGCGGCAGCGGAACAGATCCGCAAAATTCTTTTCGTGAGGAGATGGCTATGAAAACTGCCAAATGTATTGGCATTGCGTTGGCCGCGATGGTTGCATTGAGCCTGATCTCATGCGGCGGCACGGGTGGCGGCGCCTCGGAAGTAAAGTTGCAAGGCGCCGGGGCCAGCTTCCCAGCCCCCCTTTATTCGAAGTGGTTTAAGAGCTATGGAGAGACGCACCCCAATGTCGAGATCGATTATCAATCGGTGGGGAGCGGCAGCGGCGTGAAGAGCTTCATCGATAAGACCGTGGATTTCGGAGCCAGCGATGCGGCCATGACGCCCGAAGAGATTAGCCGCGTCGATCCCGCGCTTGGGGTGCAGTTGCTGCCGATGACAGCGGGCAGCATTGTCATTACCTTCAACGTGGGGGATGTGAAAGAGTTGAAACTTTCGCGCAAGGCATATGCGGGGATCTTCCTGGGAACGGTGAAGAAATGGAACGACCCGCTCATTAAGAAGGAAAATCCGGGCGTGAAGTTTCCCGACAGCCCGATCAATGTCGTGGTGCGTGCGGATAGCAGCGGCACAACGTTCGTCTTCACGCAGCATCTGAGCGCGATCAGTCCCGATTTCGCGAAAGGGCCGGGAGCGAGCAAGATGCCGAACTGGCCGGTAGGCACGCGCTCCAAAGGGAATGAAGGCGTGACGGCGAGCGTGAAGACCACGCCGAACTCGATGGGGTATATCGAATACGGATATGCCAAGAGCCAGAACATGCCGATGGCGGTTCTGGAAAACAAATCCGGAGCTTACGTGGCGGCTTCGATGGCTTCGGGCCAGGCCGCGCTCGCCTCGGCGCAGTTGCCCGACAACATGATTGTGTGGGTCGCCGATCCGGAACCGAAGGACGCTTACCCGATCGTGACCTACACCTGGCTGCTCGTGTACAAGAAATACGATAAGAGCAAACTGCCGGTTCTCCAGGACCTGCTCAAATACGGCCTGACCGATGGACAAAAGGACGCCGAGCCTCTGGGCTACATTCCGATGCCGGCGCCGGTTGTCGACAAAGTGAAGGCCGCCATCGACACCCTCGCCGCAAGTTAATTTTCGCCCTGTGCGCCTCCAGCGGGCGGCTGGTCCGCTGGAGGTGCGCTACGGGAAAGAGGACACGATGTCTCCCGAAGCTCAGATATCTCAACCACCCTCCCGATGGCAGTTGCTGACGGACGTGGCGTTCCGCCGCCTGTGCGTGGTTTTCTCCTGGCTCTCCGTTTTGCTCGTGGCATTCATTGTTTTACGGATTGCCTTCGCGGCGGCGCCGGCCGCGGCCCAGTACGGCTTCGGCTTCCTGACCGGCACGACCTGGGATGCCAACAAGGGACAATACGCGATTTTGCCGGAGATCTGGGGCACGCTGTACAGCTCCCTGCTGGCGCTGTTTTTTGGGACGGCGTTCGGCGTGGCGGCGGCGGTTTTCCTGAGCGAGGGCTACCTGGCCTCGTTCGCGTTCGCCGTGCTGAAGATTTTCCATGTGGAGTTTCACGGGATTTGGGGCAAGATTCCGCAACAAGCGGAGAACCTGCTGCGCAATCTGATCGAGCTGCTGGCCGCGATTCCCAGCGTGGTCTACGGGCTTTGGGGACTCTTCGTGGTAATCCCGCTGATCCGGCCGGCCTGCAACTGGCTGCACCTCAAGATGGGATGGGTGCCCATCTTCGGGACGGACCTCAGCGGCCCCGGGATGCTGCCGGCGGCCATCGTGCTTTCCATCATGGTGCTGCCCACCATTACCGCGATCAGCCGTGACGCACTTACGGCGGTTCCTCCAAAACTCCGGATGGCTGCCTATGGGCTGGGCGCGACCCGGTGGGAGACCATACTGGCGGTGATTCTACCCACCGCGGCGCGCGGCATTTTCGGCGGTGTCGTGCTGGCGTTCGGGCGCGCGCTCGGCGAGACCATGGCGCTGGCGATGCTGGTGGGCAACGCCAATCAGATCAGCGTCTCGTTGTTCTCGCCCGCCAATACGCTGGCCGCGCTGCTGGCCAACAATTTCCCCGAGGCCCGCCCGAAAGACGTGACGGTGCTGATGTACGCGGCTCTGGTGCTGCTGGGTATCACGCTGGTGGTCAACATGATCGGCGCCGTTATTTTGCAGAGGGCGTCGGGCGATTTGGAAGGAGGCAAGGCATGAGCGCCGGGCCGTTGCCGGTCGAACAGCAGTTGAATCCCCTTTCGGACATCGATTTCGCGGACCTCGAAAAATCCCTCCTCCGCCCGAGAACCTTGATGAGTGGGCTTTTGAGCGCTCTCGTGGCGGCGATGACGATCCTGGCGCTGATCCCATTGTTCTCGGTGGTGTGGATGCTGGTGTGGCGCGGCGGCCACAAATTGAGCGCGCTGTGTTTCACGCAATTGCCTCCGGCGCCTCTTGAGCAGGGCGGCGGCTTCGGCAACGCCATCGTGGGGACCCTGATTATCGTCGTCCTGGCCACGCTGATCAGCGTGCCCGTTGGCGTGCTGAGCGCCGTCTTCCTGGAAGGAAGCGATCCGCGCAACAAGCTGGCGCAGGCGGTCCGTTTCGCCGCCAAAGTGCTCACCGGCTTTCCCTCGATTCTCGCCGGCGTGTTCGCTTACGGCGTCATCGTGCTGGCGACCGGGGGCTACTCGGCGATCGCCGGGGCGATCGCGGTCTCGATTCTCATGCTGCCGACGATCCTGCTGACCGCCGAAGACGCCATCCGCATGGTGCCGGCCAAGATGAAGGAAGCGGCCATTGGCATGGGCGCCACCTCGACGCAGGTAACGTGGATGGTCTCACTGCCAACAGCGATGCCCGGGATTCTCACCGGCGTCATGCTGGCCATCGCGCGCGGCGCGGGCGAAACGGCGCCGTTGCTGTTCACCGCGCTCTTCAGCAATTACTGGCCGATGCGTCACGGCCACCTCAATCTGATGCAGCCAACGGCGTCGTTAGCCGTGTTGATTTACAATTTCGCGGGCATGCCCTTTCAGAACCAGGTGGAACTGGCTTGGGCCGCCGCGCTGGTGCTGGTGCTGCTGGTTCTAGTGACCAATCTCATCGGCCAAAGTCTTTCGAATCGTCAGGTTCAGTAACAGGAGCATTTGATTATGTCAACCTCGCAACCAGTCTCCGGAGGGAACGGCGGGAAAGCACCGGCGGAGAACCCCGTCGTCATCGATTGCGCCATCAGGGAGCTTTACTACGGCCCCTTCAAGGCCGTGCGCGACACCCAAATTCCGGTCCAGAAGAATGCGATTACGGCATTCATCGGCCCGTCGGGGTGTGGCAAGAGCACGGTCCTCCGCTGTCTCAACCGCATGAACGACCTGGTGCGCGGGTTCCGCTTCGAGGGGCACGTGCACTTTCGCGGCAAGGACATCTATGCGCAGTCGGTGGACCCGGTGGCGGTGCGCCGCTATATCGGCATGGTGTTTCAACAGCCGAATCCGTTTGCCACCAGCATTTACAATAACGTGGCGTTCGGCCTGCGCCTGAACAATTTCAAAGGCAATAGAGCGGAGCGGGTGGAACAGGCGCTCAAGCGCGCGGCGCTCTGGGACGAGGTGAAGGATAAGCTCAATAAGAGCGGCTTGTCTCTTTCGGGCGGCCAGCAACAGCGTTTGTGCATCGCGCGCGCCGTGGCCACGGAACCGGAAGTGCTGCTGATGGACGAGCCCTGCTCGGCGCTCGATCCCATCGCGACACGGCGCATCGAGGAGCTGATGCTGGAGTTGAAGCTGCGCTATACCATCGCCATCGTCACGCACAACCTGCAACAGGCCCAGCGCGTGGCGGATAAGACGGGCTTTCTGTACGTGGATACGTCGCAAGGCGGGCGCACGGGTTACCTGGTCGAATTCGGAGACTCCCGTCAGATCTTCCAGGATCCCCAGGAAAAGCACACGAAGGAGTACATCAGCGGCGCATTCAGCTAAACCGGTTTTACGGCTGCTGTTCATAGACGAGGGCGAAAATGAAAACGGAAAGCGCGTCCCGATTGGAATGGATGCTCGGCGTTGCGTTTCTGGCGGCGGCGTTGTGCGGGTGCTCTTCTACATCCGACCGGGCGGATGCGGCGATTCAGCCGCCCCCGGGCGGCTTATTGCTGCGCGGCGCCGGCGCGACGTTTCCTTCCTTGCTGTATAAAAAATGGATTGCCGAGTACCAAACCGCCCATCCCGACGTGGCCATAGCCTATGACGCGGTGGGCAGCGGCGAAGGCGTGAGGCGATTCATCGGCAATGGCGTCAAGGAGGAAGACCGCGTGGATTTCGGGGCCAGCGATGCCGCCATGACGGACGAACAGATGGCGCAGGTGAGCAAAGGCGCCCTTCTGGTGCCGGCCACCGCGGGAAGCGTCGTGCTGGCTTACAACCTTCCCGACTTCAAGGGCGAACTGAAGCTCTCGCGCGACGCCCTCGCGGGGATATTTCTGGGGCGAATCAAGAGTTGGAACGACCCGGCCATCGCCGCCGCCAACCGCGGCGCGACCCTGCCCCGCCTCACTATCGTCACGGTGGCGCGCCAGGATGCCAGCGGGACTACGTTCGCGTTTACCAAGCACCTGGATGCCACGAGCCCCGAATGGAGCAGCCGTTATGGCGCGGCCACGCTGATCGATTGGCCGGGAAATACGATGCGCGCGGCCGGCAATGAGAATGTCGCCGGGCTCATTCAGCATTCGGAAGGCTCCATCGGCTACGTGGGCTATGAATTCGCCCGCCACCTGGGATTGCAGATAGCCTGGCCGCAGAACAAGGCAGGCAACTTTGTGCGCCCGGGCGATCGGACCGGCATGGCGGCGCTGGACACCGCGGAGCTGCCTCCCAACCTGCGGCTCTTTATCGCCGATCCGGCCGGCCCGGATGCGTACCCGATCGTGACGTTCAGCTGGATCCTGCTGTACAAAAATTACGACAACCCCCGGAAGGCCGCGGCCATTCGCGCTCTTTTCAACTGGTGCCTGACCGATGGGCAGAAGTTCGCTTCCGATCTCGGTTACGTGCCACTGTCGTCCAACGTCAGTTCGAAGGCTATGGCGGCGGTGGGCCAGGCCGGCCCGTCCGACTAGCAACCGCATCGCCCGCCTTTACCGGGCTGCCCGCCCGCTGCAGCCCTCGATTACAATCGCCAATGAGAGTTGAACGAATCATATGAACGTACTGATCCTGAACGCGGGAAGTTCCAGTCTGAAATTCCAGGTCATCGCCACGGATCTGGAGAAAATCAAGAGCAACCAGGACCGGCGCCTGTGCCGCGGGCAAGTGGAGCGGACCGGCGGCGAAGCCATCGTCACGGTTCAAACTCACAAAGGCGCGCGGCAGGTGTCTACGGCGCCGCTGCGCGATATCTCGGCCGCGCTCGACCACGTGCTCCGCTGGCTCGCCTCCGAACGATCGGGGCTATCGGAAATTCAGAGCCTCGCGGACATACACGCGGTGGGCCACCGCGTGGTGCACGGCGGCGAGCTGTTCCAGGAATCGGCGCTCATCACCGACGACGTGATCCGGGGCATCGAAGAGTGCATCGATCTGGCTCCCCTGCACAATCCGAATAACCTTCGCGGCATCCGGGCCGCACGGGAGATCTTCGGCCAGAAGACGCCGCAAGTCGCGGTTTTCGACACGGCCTTTCACGCCTCGATCCCGGAACACGCGTACTTGTACGCCATTCCGTACCATCTCTACCGCCGGCACCGCATGCGCCGCTACGGATTTCATGGCACCTCGCACCGCTACGTCGCCTACCGCTACCGTCTGCTGCGCCAGTTGACTCGCGAGCAGACCAACGTGATCACGTTGCACCTCGGCAACGGCTGTTCGGCCGCGGCGATTCGAGCGGGGCGATCCGTTGATACCTCGATGGGGATGACGCCGCTCGAGGGCCTGGTTATGGGAACGCGCTCGGGAGACCTGGATCCGTCGGTGGTCAACCTGATCGCCACCAAGGAGGGGCTGCAGCCGCACGAGGTCGAAGGGCTGCTGAACACCCAATCCGGGCTGCTGGGGATTTCGGGATTGACGAACGACATGCGCGTCCTCCAGGAGGAGTTGCGTCTGAACGACGACCGGCGCGTGCGCGTGGCGATCGAGGTGTTCTGCTATCGCGCACGAAAATACATCGGTGCTTTCCTGGCCTCGATGGGCGGAGCGGACGCAGTCATCTTCACCGGCGGAATCGGCGAAAACTCGCCGGAAATCCGCGCGAAAATCTGCGCGGGCCTGGAGTGGGCGGGGCTGACGATCGACGAAGAACAGAATCGCAAAACAATCGGGGTGGAAGACAGGATCACGACCGAGAGTTCCACCCTGGCCGCATACGCGATTCCGACCGACGAGGAATTGCTCATTGCGCGCGACACCGTACGTGTGATCGAGGGGGAACCGCACGCGGCGTAGAGTGCCGCGGGGCAGGCAATCAAACCTGCCCCTTCAAGCTCGGTTACCGTGCGACCTTTTCCGCCACCTGCAAATGCGCGAACTGCTCCAGCTTCCGTGCATCCGCGTAGAAATTCCGGATGCCCTCGGCGAGCTTCTCGGTGGCCATGGCGTCCTCGTTGTGCATCCAGCGGAACGTCTTTTCGTCCAGATGGAGCCGCGGCTCGGAACTGCTCTTGGCTTTCTGAGGGTCCAGGCGGCGTTCCAGGGGTCCCTCGGTGTGTGCCAGCTTCTCCAGCAAATCCGGACTGATCGTCAACAGGTCCGAACCGGCCAGCCTGACGATCTGCTCCGTGTTCCGGAAGCTGGCCCCCATCACCACCGTCTTGTAATCGTACTTTTTGTAGTAATTGTAAATCCGGGTGACGGAAGTGACGCCGGGATCTTCGTCGGGATCGATCTCCTTTTCCGGGTGCTGTTTCTTGTACCAGTCGTAGATCCGGCCGACGAACGGCGAGATCAGGGTAACGCCGGCTTCCGCGCACGCCACGGCTTGCGCGAAGCTGAACAGCAGCGTCAGATTGCAATGGATCCCTTCCTTCTCGAGGCGCTCGGCGGCGCGAATGCCCTCCCACGTGCTGGCAACTTTGATCAGTATCCGCTCAGCGGAAATCCCTTTCTCGGCGTAAAGAGAAATCAGCTTGCGGGCCTTGAGAATGGTCCCTTCGGTGTCGAAACTGAGACCAGCATCCACCTCCGTGGAAACCCTTCCCGGAACCAGCTTGAGAATCTCCAGGCCGAACGCGACAAACAGCGCGTCCATGAATTCTTCGGCCATTTCCTGCTCGCTGCCCCCGCGTTCCTGAGCGAGTTCCGCGGCCTGATCGACCAGGTGCTTGTAGGCCGGCATCTGCGCGGCTTTCAGCAGCAAAGATGGATTGGTGGTGGCGTCCTGCGGCCGGAGCCGCGCGATCGCTTCGATATCGCCGGTATCGGCGACGATGACTGTGTATTGCTTTAAGGATTCCAGATTTGTCATGAGCTTCCCCTTATCTTACTTCACTAATCACTAAGCCGCCTAAACGCGTCGGCATCTGGACCACCGGCCTGAACCGCTTCGACACGTCCATCCGCGGCCAGTTGCTCCAGGATGAAGTAGACGGTTTCAGCGGCGCTGGCGTCTCCCACCGCGGACGCAATTTCCTCCGCGTTTCGGGGCGCGGTCGAGAGCGCGTTCAAGACGCGCATCTGTAACTCGAGCACCGCCGAGGCGGCCTTCTTCCCCGCTTCGACACCGGGCTGATTATACGCGTTGATGTGGATCAGGCTGGCATAAAAGCCCACGGCCCTTTCAAAGAGGGCAATCAGCGTTCCAATGGTACGCGCGTCCACGCGCCGGATCGTGATCGTCATGGATTCCCGGTCGTTGGCGTACAGAGCCTCCCGGGTGCCCAACAGAAGACCGTGCAAATAATCACCGGCAGTTACTCCGGGTTCAACCTCCGTGCCGCTCCCGCCGGATTCGAGCACGCGGATGAAGGTGACGAAAAAATTGTTCACCCCGTCGCGCAGTTGCTGCACGTAGGCGTGTTGATCCGTAGATCCCTTGTTGCCGTAGACAGCGATTCCCTGGTCTGCGCGATTCCCCTGGAGGTCCAGCCGCTTACCCAGCGACTCCATCACCAGTTGCTGCAAATAGCGGCTGAAGAGTAGCAGCCGGTCCTTGTAGGGCAGCACGACCATGTCCTTCCGCCCCACGCCGCCGGTTGCGTGAAACCACATCAGAGCCAGCAAGGCGGCCGGATTCGCCTTGGTTTCTTGAACCCTGGTGGCCTCGTCGCAGGCGGCAGCGCCGGCCAGCATGGCGTCGATGTCGATCCCCTGGAGCGCCGCCGGAAGCAGACCGACGGCCGACAGTTCGCTGGTGCGCCCGCCTATCCAATCGAACATCGGGAAGCGTTCCAGCCAGTGTTCGGCTTGGGCCTGCCGGTCCAGGCGCGAACCCGCCATGGTGATGGCCACCGCGTGGCGTGCGAAGTCCAGGTTGGCGCGGCGGAAGGCATCGGCGAGTAATAGCATGCCGTTGCGCGTTTCCGGCGTGCCTCCGCTCTTACTCGTGATCAGGCAAAGCGTTTCGTCCAGGCGGGCTTCGGTGCGGGAGAGTGCGCGGGCGATTCCGTCCGGGTCCGTGTTGTCGATGAAGTTGACCGCCATGCGGTCGCGCGCGGGATCGCTCAGCGCGTCGGAGACGAACATGGGGCCTAACGCGGAGCCGCCGATGCCGACGCTGAACAGTTGAGTGAATCGCGGCTTCGAATCCGGCTTGATCTCGCCGGAGAGCACGGCGCCGGCAAAGCGATGGATGGACGCCAGCGTATTCTCGATCTCCGTCGCAATGGCGGAGGAAGGCGCGAGTTTCGGGGCCCTCAGCCAGTAGTGGCCGACCATCCGGTTCTCGTCCGGGTTAGCGATCGCTCCATGCTCGAGGTCGCCCATGGCCCGGTAGGCAATCTGGATCGCCGGCTCCATGTGCTCCAGGAAACCCGGCTCGAAATTCATGCGGCTGATGTCCAGCGTCAAATCAATCGCATCAGCCCGGCACACGTAATGGCGATAGCGGTCCCACAGTTCGAATTGACTCTTCATTGGCGTGCCCGTACCTTTTCGTACCCATTTTCGCGCACAAGCGGAGAGCGCGGCAGATGCTTGCTGAGACTTTACTCTACCTAAGTTACCCGATGCTTACAATTCCGGCTCAAATGAATGACGGCGCGGCAAAACTTCGCGTATTTCCGCTAACGCTTAGATTAATCCGAATTGTTCTTGACTGCCCAAGCGGGGAGCGACATACTGGGTCGGTAGTACCGTTCCGCCTTCCGCTGGCATGTTATAGGGAGCGCGGCGGAGATCAACCCGCAACCAAACGTTTCTGACAGGAACTCCAATGACACCCGTAATGGACGAAAAGGAGCTTGCCTCGATCAGCGCCTATGGGCAGGCCAGATCCACCGTTCAGGGGACTCCCCTGGACGCCGACGAATTGCGCAAAACCGAGGCGTTTTGGCGCGCCTGCAATTTTCTCAGCTTGGGCATGATCTACTTGCAGGACAATCCTCTGCTAAAGGAACCGCTCAAGCCCGAACATATCAAGAACCGGCTTCTGGGGCACTGGGGATCCAGCCCGGGGCTGTCGTTCATCTACATTCACCTTAACCGCCTGATCAAGAAGTACGACCTCGATATGATCTATCTGGCGGGGCCGGGCCACGGCGCACCCGGAGTGCTCGGTCCGGTTTATCTCGAGGGCACGTATTCTGAAATCTATCCGGACAAGAGCGAAGATGAGGAAGGCCTGCGCCAATTCCTCAAGGAGTTCTCGTTCCCTGGCGGGATCGGAAGCCACTGCACGCCAGAGACGCCGGGATCGATCCACGAGGGCGGCGAGCTTGGCTATGTGCTTTCGCATGCATGCGGCGCGGCGTACGACAACCCAGACCTGATCGTTGCCGCAGTAGTCGGCGATGGCGAATCGGAGACGGCCGCGCTGGCCACATCCTGGCACATCAATAAGTTTCTGAACCCGATCCGGGACGGAGCGGTGCTGCCGATCCTGCACCTGAACGGGTACAAAATCAACAATCCAACGCTGCTCGCGCGAATCAGCCACAACGAATTGCGCAGCCTCTTCGAAGGCTATGGTTGGACGCCCTACTTTGTAGAAGGTTCCGATCCGGACAGCATGCACCAGGCCATGGCGGCCACCACCGAAAAGTGCGTCAACGACATTCTCAAGTCCCGCCATGAGGCTCGCGAAACGGGCGTGCCGAGCCGGCCGCGATGGCCCATGATCGTCCTGCGCTCCCCGAAGGGGTGGACGGCGCCCCTGGAAGTTTCGGGCCACCGTTTGGAAGGCTTCTGGCGCGCGCACCAGGTTCCCCTCCCCGCGGTCAAGAAAGATCCCGAGCAACTGCGCATCCTGGAAGCCTGGATGCACTCGATGCGGCCCCAGGACGTCTTCGATGAAAACGGCACGCTGATTTCCGAACTGAAGGACCTCGCGCCCACAGGGCATCGCCGCATGGGGGCGAACCCGCACGCGAATGGCGGCCTGATCAAGAAGGCGCTGCGCATACCGGATTACCGGCATTACGGCATCCAGGTCGAGAAACCCGGAACGAAGCAGGCCGAGAATACCCGCCCGCTGGGCAACCTGCTCCGCGACATCATGAAGACGAACATGGACAAATTCCGCGTCTTCGGTCCGGATGAGACCACGTCGAACAAGCTGGACGCCATCTACGAAGTCAGCAAGAAATTCTGGATCGAGGATTACTTCCCGGAGGACAGCGACGGCACCGAACTGTCGCCGGATGGCCGTGTGATGGAGATGCTGAGCGAGCACACCATGGAAGGCATGCTCGAAGGTTATCTGCTCACCGGGCGGCATGGCTTCTTCTCGACTTACGAAGCTTTCGTGCACGTGATCGACTCCATGTTCAACCAGCATGCCAAGTGGCTGTCGATCGCCAACCACCTTTCCTGGCGGGGGGGAATCGCCTCCCTGAACCTGCTGATCACTTCCACCGTATGGCGCCAGGATCACAACGGCTTTACGCACCAGGATCCCGGCTTCCTCGACGTGGTGGTCAACAAGAGCGCGAGCGTCACCCGCATCTATCTGCCGCCCGACGTGAACTCGCTGCTCTCGGTGGCCGATCATTGTCTTCGCAGCGAGAATTATGTGAACGTCATCGTCTCGGATAAGCAGATGCACCTGCAATACCTCGACATGGCCGCGGCGATCCAGCACTGCACCAAAGGCATTGGGATTTGGGATTGGGCCAGCAACGACGAGGGCACCGAGCCCGACGTCGTGATGGCCTCCGCGGGCGATATCCCCACGCAGGAAGCGCTCGCCGCCATCGCCCTGCTGCGCGCCGAGTTCCCGGATTTCAAGATTCGCTATGTCAATGTGATCGACTTATTCAAGCTGCAGCCGAGCTCCGAGCACCCGCACGGTCTCTCCGACCGCGACTTTGACTCGCTGTTCACCGTCGACAAGCCGGTGATCTTCAACTTCCACGGCTACCCCTGGCTGATTCACCGGCTGGCCTACCGGCGCACGAATCACAAGAACATGCACGTGCGCGGATACAAGGAAAAGGGCAACATCAACACCCCGATGGAACTGGCGATCAACAACGAGATCGATCGCTTCAGTCTGGCCATCGACGTGATCGATCGCAGCCCAAGGCTGCAGCGCATCGGCGCTCACGCTAAGGAGCGCTACCGGAACATGCAGATCGAATGCCGCCAGTACGCGTACGAAAACGGTATCGATCCGCCGTCCATTTCCGATTGGATCTGGCCGTACTAAGCAGAACGTCTCTTCAACCAGAGCACGCAATAGCAGCGCTGAAGAGGCCGGTAAACGGTGCGCGACTACCTGCCGATGGCGGCGGAATTCAAGCCGTGCCAGCCGCGCCGCGGTAGCGGGGAACAAACTCTTCCGCCACAAACGTCTCGTACGACGTCGGCGTCGTGTTTTGCGGCGAGCGCGGCTCAAGCGGTCTCATGTGGCCCGAGTTCATCGCCGCGGACATTTCGAGCAACAGATTCACCATGTTCTCCGACAGGCCGGCCTGCATGAGCGCCGGTCTGAGTTGCTCGTCCGGCGCCATTGCATAGGTGAGTTCCGGCTTGCCAATGGCGTTCCCGATGATGGCGGCTGCTTCGGTCATACTGAGGTCGCGCTGTCCCAGTAACTCGCGCGCCTGCCGGCCGCTGAAGTCGAGCTTCAGAAGCGCGGCGGCGGCCGCGTCTCCGATGTCGCGCGTGGCGATCATTGCGATCCCGAGATTGGGACGGAGCGGGCCGGCCATGATGCCCATCGTTCGAATGACCCCGATCTGAGCGAGCGTGTTCTCCATGAAGTAGCCGGCTCGCAGGTGGAGCACGTTCAATCCGGAGATCCGATTGAGCTTTTGTTCCAGACGATACAGTCCCACTACCGGGCCCGTTCCCTCCGGTTTGTCGGCTCCGACGCTGCTCAGTGACACGGCGTTCGCGACACCCGCGCGCTCGATCGCGGTCGCGGTGGCATCGCTGACGCGATCCTGCCAGGCTCTGTAATCCTGGGTTTGTAAATTCGGTGGAATCATTACGTATACCCCGGATGCGCCGGCGAAGGCTTTGGCTAGCGCCGCGGCATCTGTAAGCTCACAGGCAAATGGCTCTGCGCCGTCAGCGGCGAGGGCCTGCAAACGATCGACATTCCTCGCGATCGTGCGGACCTTTTGACCTTTGGCAAGCAGCGTTCTCGCGATTACGCTGCCGACATTCCCGGTTGCTCCGGTGATAACGTACATGCGGGCCTCCTTTCACTCTCTGTCCCTCGAGCCCCGGCACGCTTCATTAGTCTTAAAATGAGGTCGTGGACCGGCGGCCACCCAGTGGTCCAACTGCTCTCGTCTCCATTGTAGTGCGATTGTCGGTAACCCTTGTGCGCGTGCATGCCAGCGGCGGCCCGTTGTCCATGCGGCCCCACCCGTTGACGACTGCCCTTTCAAGGCCGCCATAGTATGGGCGGGCACGGATTCCATCTACCTTCAGTGCGTTTTGCGTCCTTGTGCCTCCCCTGCGTGTACGGCGAATCGCTGGGATCGTGGCGATAATTCTCGCTCGTGCTATATACTCCGGGAAGATATTCTGAATAGGGAGGGGAGAGTATGAAAAACGTCGTTTTGGTTCATGGTGGTTTTGTGGACGGCGCCGGCTGGGAGGGCGTCTACAAGATCCTGAAGAAGAACGGTTACAACGTCAGCATTGTCCAAAATCCAACCATTTCGTTGGAGGACGATGTGGCTGTTACCAAGCGGACTCTTGCATCTCTGGATGGGGACTCAATTCTCGTGGGCCACTCTTATGGTGGAGCAGTTATCACCGAAGCCGGCAACGATCCGAAAGTGGCGCGCCTTGTGTACATCACCGCCTTTGCTCCGGACAAAGGCGAGTCCGTGGCTACACTTATCCAAAATCCGCCGCCCGGTGCGCCCGTTCCACCAATTCTGCCTCCGCAGGACGGCTATCTGTTTCTGGACCGGACGAAATTCGCGGCCTCATTCGCGGCTGATGCGGACGCTGAGAAGGCCGCGTTCATGGCCGACTCCCAGGTCCCTTGGGGTGTGGCAGCTCTCAGCGGTACGATCAGTGAAGCGGCGTGGAGGAACAAGCCAAGTTGGTACCTTGTCGCCACCGAGGATAAGATGATCCCGCCTGATGCCCAACGTGCCATGTCCAAGCGGGCGGGTTCCAGGGTCGTAGAGGTCAAGGGCAGCCACGCCATCTATGTGTCCCAGCCAGCGGCTGTCGCGGCGCTGATCGAACAGGCCGCCAAGGGCATCACCGCCGCCGCGGGGTAGATTCGGAGAGCGCCTTACACACTCCTCAAACCCACCACTGCCTCAAGCTCATCCAGGTATCGTCGCGTGTTCGCCACCTGGGAAGTCATCGCCGATGCTCCGTCGGCCGTTTGCTGTGCGGTGGAGACATTCCGCCGGGTAAGCGATTCAATTTGTCTGATGGCCTCGCCGATATGCGTGATGCCCCGTGTCTGCTCGCGATTACTCGCGGCAATCTCGCTGACAACCTGAGTTCCTTGCGCGATCTTGGCCGAAACTTCCTGAAACGCCGCTTGCGCGTGCCCCACCAGTTCAACGCCGTTGGACACGTCACCCAAGGTCTGCTGCACGATCGCGCCACTGGTGCCTGCCGCCTCAGCCGCGCGGTGCGCCAGCGCGCGCACCTCGTCAGCCACCACGCTGAAGCCGGCGCCCGTTTCTCCCGCCCGAGCCGCTTCCACCGCCGCGTTCAGCGCCAGAATATTCGTATGAAAGGCGATTCCGTCGATATCCTTCAGGACCCTGGCGACTTCGTCGCTGGACTTGGAGATCCGCTTCATCGACGATGTGAGGTCATGCATCGCGCTCGTGGCTCGCTCCACCGTTTGCCGCGCCTCTTTCATCAGGCGGTCGGCTTCGCCCGCCCGCTCCGCGTTCTGACCGGCGGTAGCGGAAATCTCTTCCAGTGACGCCGATGTCTCTTCAATGCAGGCCGCCTGTTGCTGTGCACTGCTGGCAACTTCCTTGCCGGAATTAGTCATATTCTCTGAAGCTCGGGCCACTTCGTCGGATGCATCTTGGACGCCACCGATCACCCGAACCACCGGGCCGGTGATCGACCGCCGGATCGTCATGTGGACAATCGCTCCCGCCACCACCAGCGTTACGGCAAAAACGATGAGCGTCGACAAACTCTGGCTCGCCGACGCCTCTTCCAACGTACTCAACTGTTGTTTGAGGTCGGATGCCAACCGATCCTTCAACTGCGTAAGCGAGGCCCTGATCTCCTTGTTGCGTGAAGCCAGGGCGCGCATCTGGTCCTGGGTTGTGGATGTCAATGTTCCGGTCATAGCCGCTCCGTACGTACTTCGCGATTCTGCCAGCAGCTGGTCGACTGCCGAGGCCAGCCGCCGGGCCTCGGCCGAACGCTCGGCGGCGAGCCCCGGGATAGCGCCGACCGCGTTCAGGCCGGCCACAGCCTGCTGGCCGTCCTCGGCAGCCCGGTCGAGGCCGGAAGCGTCCTGAACAATGACTGCGTCGGCCAGCGCCTTGGCCATGCGTTCAAACGCCGCCACCGCATCCTGGCTCCGCTGGGCCGCCGGAAACAGGGCCTGGGACGTGGCCTTCAACGACGTGCGGGCTTGCCGGTTTTGAATTTGGGTCAGCGTCGTCGACAGAACGTAGCCAAGGATGAAAACGCCCACACTGAGCCAGATCTTTGTCGTGATATTGAAGCGGTGCATGGTTCTCCCCTCACTTCACTTCCAGAATCTTGACTCCCTCGGCGCTGGCGCTGGCCCCGACGTAGCCGATGGCACCCTTGGTTTTCGCGACGTATTCGACAACTTCAGCGTCGGATCCCAGGATCTTTGGCATGGAGGCGTTGCCCGCAAGCAGTTGCGAACGATAATAATTTTGCAGCGCCTGAGCAGTCTTGTGAATGTATTCTTTCAGAAAGCCTTCGTGTGCCGGACCACCCTGCTCCACCACCGGCTCCACGTGGCCGCCACTCAGCGATGATTTTGTCATCAAAAAGACGCCTATCAGGTCGTCGGCCGAGATGGAAGATACGGTGACGCTGTTGTTCGCGACCACCTTGACATCGCCGGCGCGAGCGCTGGTAATGAGCAGAAAACCCGCGGCCGCCAGAGTGAAAAAGGATTTTACGCATTTCATTGTATTTCTCCGTGCATCCCTTGATTCGCTGCCCGCCTCATAAGCTGTACCCGATCCGGATCACCAGCATGTTCGTCGTCGGCTTCAGACCCTGGGGATTGTCGGCGTCATAGAAGCCGTGAGAACCGTAGGGATCGCCAGTGCCATCCATGAAATGCCCTTCCACCTTCACGCTCGTGAGGCGATTGACCGTGTAATGAAGGGTCACCACCGAATCGCGGATGTAATGAGTACTTGCTTCGGGAAACGAGTGAACGTCGAAATAGTACCGGCTGTGATAGGTTCCGAGCTCGATCCGCCTGGATAGTTGGTAGGCTGCCGACACGAACCACCCTTTGTCGCTGTACCAAAATGGTTCCGTCTGACCGGGATCGGGATCGACCTGGAAGTATTTCGACAGGTTTCTCCGATATTCCGCATTGAAGCGCCACTTGCCGGTGGAATACTCGCCGTAAGCCGACGCGATCCACATGGTGGTGCTGTTCAGAGTGCCGGCTACGGGAGTGGGCCCATTGCTCACGTCGGTGAAGTGGTACTTGTCGTTGATGGCGGCGTACGAGCCTCCCAGCATAAGGCCGGGCAAGGGCGGGGTCCACCGCAGATCCGTGCCCGCCATCTTGCCCGTAAACGCGTTGTTCGGATATCCCTGGGCGGCCCAAGCATAGTAAAGGCCGTCACGCGTGTCGTTCGGACGCTTTCCCGCGTAGATGGTATACCCAAGACTGCCCGCGCGGCGCAGGCCGACGTGGCCGTAAATGTCGAGTCCGGTGTGCGTGAGCGTCCGCGAGCGGAGATCCAGCGGGTAAACCGATTGGGGCATCAGCGCCCACGTTTGCACGGATTCCTGGTCCTGCGTTTGGTTGTAGAGGCCCAGGGCGGTCTTCACTTTTCCACCGCGAATGCCGAACCAGTCCGAAAACTTGTAGTCCACGACGGCCCAATCCACCACCGGGTGCCATTCCTGCAAGTGGCCGATGTCGCGATCATAAAACTGTACGCCCACGCGAAGTTTGTCCGTAATGTTCGACGAGACATTCAACCCGAAATCCGTGAAGAAGGCCCCGTCGGTGGTGTTCA
The DNA here is from genome assembly GCA_963714205.1 of Terriglobia bacterium. Taxonomy (GTDB): domain Bacteria; phylum Acidobacteriota; class Terriglobia; order Bryobacterales; family Bryobacteraceae; genus CAVQNQ01. The sequence goes on along the minus strand of CAVQNQ010000004.1, from coordinate 878,310 downwards.
TCGTCAGATAGTTGTTCTGGTTAGTCAATGCAAAGCCTTCGGATGCGAAGCTATGGACTTGCACGCTCGCCCCGTCAAGCTTGAAGTCGAATTGTGCGTGTAAAAGGCCAGGAGCCAGGGATAGGGCCACGGCCAGAGATAACGTCTTTGCTTCCATTTGCGCTCCTTCGTATCTCGCCTCAGACTCTTCTTGCCGGTGCGGATCCACGCGGCGGCACGCGCCCGGACCGCAGAATTGGCAGACTCTCGGGCACCCTCTCGGCGTGGTACTCCAACGCCAATAATCTCATCGGCTGAAGCACGCCGCTTCTTGGGATGGGCCGCTGGAAAAGTTCGACTTTCGTCCGCGGCGCCCGCCCGGTATGGACGACGGACTCCTTGGCTATCTGCGCAATTTGGCGGATCTTTTAGCATGCTGAATAGAACCAGGCCGCATTGTCCGTTTCACTACATTTATCGGCGTGCCTGAAGAAATACCCCATGTCTGCTGTCGTCGGTATTTCACTGTCAGTATTTTTCCTGGAAAGTCCCACATCAGGACACCCATCCGCTCAGCGGGTTGGCCGGATGATACGAATGATCGGTAAAGGATCTGCATCTTGGGCCCTGACAAGGACGGGATGAAGCCATTTGATCCGGAGAGATCGGCTGCCGGGCTCCGACCGTGAGCCCCTCCAGAACGAATGCCAGTGCGCCCGGCGAAGGTGGGGACGAACCTCGCTACGCTCCCAAGCTGCCCGCTCGATCCGGTCGCGGCCGAGCCGGAGCGCAGCCCCAACTCTGCATCCGACTTTCCACAAGACGACCTCGTCAGGCGGAAACATCCGCGGACCTTCTCGTGTCTTCGTAGCCGTCGGCCGGCGCGGTTCCTTTTGACGGCCTTGGCGAGGGTGCGGCCCGCCTCGTTAGCGGCGCGTTCCACGCTTTGCTGAACGCTGCCAGCGTTCAAAGGCAGGCACCATGAAGGCCAAGTGGCCGATCCACGGGAACGCGCGGCACGAAGCTCATCAACCCTCCGCCAGATGTTCGGGTTGGCCGAACCCAACTTCGCGACATGGCGCAGAATCCTCTTCGCGGCGCCCAAATATTGTTCGCGCCCGAGGATAGACATGTTAGACGGTACGCTAGGGATCATGTTCGTCCGGGACTCACCTCCCGCGCAGGCCGGTCACCGCCTCGACGTGGAACGGCGTTTGCGGCGGCCTGTCGCTATGGTTATCGGCGTGACCGGGACATGACCGATGCCGGTATTCGACTGTCGGTGTTTGTCCTGCATGAAGGCTGTCAGTCGGCCGGGCGGTTCATGACAGCGAAGCGGATCAACTCACCGGTGGTCTTCAATCCGAGCTTGATCAGAATGCGGCTCCGGTAGGTGCTGATGGTTTTTCCGCTGAGCGCCAGGATAGCGGAGATCTCTTTCACTGTTTTGCCCAGGCCAATCAACCTCAGGACCTCGCGTTCGCGGTTGGACAGCCTTCCATCGATGGGGCACCTCTGGCTTGGTTTCGGGTCCGACTCCGCTTCCATGGCCATGATGGGCTGGGTGTTCGATCCATCTGCGGGGACTTGACGGACCGCTGGGACCGGTCTGTCAGGATTGTTCGCCACCTCGGAGTTATCGTCTGTACGAACGGTCACGGCACCTACCGCGCCCCGGAACTTCATTTGACCGGTAAATATGATGATCGGCTGGGCTGGACGCATCCTCTTCAATTCAGTCAGAAGATCGAGTCCTTCTCTATCCGGCAGGTCGATAGCGACAATTACCAGATCCCACGCTTGGCTGCGCGCCAGATCTAGACTTTCCGGCCCAGCCTTGCCTTCGCCGAAATACAAAGGGTCGAAGTTCTCCCGAAGGATCTGCCTGACGCCCCATCGCACGACAGCGTGGTCGTCAAGAATGAGGATTTGTAACTTGTGCTGCGCGGAGTCATTCACGGTTTTACCAACGCTGGCTGCTCCGTGCCGCAAAATCGAATGAGATCCTCCCGATCGCGGGCGGGCATTTCCTCGAGGACGCGTAACGCGATATCTTTGTAGTGAGGTGGCATCCGCTAACCTGCCATCACGCGCGCGACAGCGTCCAACAACTCATCCGGCTCGATGGGCTTGGCGAGCGAAGCCTGGGCGCCGAGGAAGTTCGCCACACGCAGCAGTGAGCCTGTAAATCGGCCGGACATCGCAATAATCTTTAGTTTAGGCAGCGCCCGGCGCATGATCTGTATGGTTTCGATTCCCTCCTGTTCCGGCATCACCAGGTCCATGATCACCAAATCGACGTCGGAACCCATGATCCGTTGGATCGCTTGTCTGCCGTTCTCCGCCTCCAATACCCGATAACCCACACCGGTCAGGACCTTCCGCAGAAGGTTGCGGATGCCCGGCTCATCATCCACTACCAGAACGGTGCCCGCCGAGCGGGGTGCGCCAAGCACTTCCCTCACTTTGGTCGCCAGTTCCTCGGGGGAAAAGGGCTTCGGAAGGTAAGAGGCGGCCAATCCCGGGATTTCACGATCGGCGGTTATGCGCCCGGGATAGCCCGACATAAAAATGACTTCCATGGACGGCCGCAATGGTTTAATGCGGATAGCCAGTTCGGGTCCCGCCATTCCCGGCATGACAATGTCAGTCAGCAGCAGGTGAATCAGACTGGCATAACGTTCGGCATACAGCAACGCCTCCCACGGGTTGGCGGCTTCCAGTACCCGATATCCATAACTCCGGAGTACGTATCCAGCCATCCTGCGGAGTTGTTCCTGGTCTTCCACGACGAGAACCGTTTCCGTCCCGCGCAACGATGCCGGCGCCGCCTCGGGCTCCGGCGGCAGGTCAAACCCGGGATCGATCCGTGGAAAACAGATGGCGAACGCCGTACCTTCTCCCAGTTCGCTCGAAACCCGGATCGATCCGCCGCTTTGTTTGACGACGCCGTACACGGTTGCCAGGCCCAAACCTGTCCCTTCCCCGGGCCTCTTGGTGGTGAAGAACGGCTCGAAAAGGTGGCACATGACGTCTTGTGTCATGCCCATACCGGTGTCGCTAACCTTGAGTTGCACATAGGGGCCGGGTTTCGTGGCAGGGCATTGCTCCGCGAAGCTATCGTCCAAGTCGACATTTCTGGTTTCGATCAACAGCCTTCCGCCGCCCGGCATGGCATCGCGCGCGTTGACCGCCAAGTTCATGAGGACCTGGTGTAATTGTCCGGGATCCGCCAGCACGTACCCCAGCGCGGGGCTCAGAACGGATTCCAGCCGGATATCTTCTCCGATCACCCTCGCCAGCATTTTCTCGACCTCGCTGATGATATCGTTCAGATTCACCTTTCTTGCCTGTGTAATCTGTTTCCGGCTGAGCAGCAACAGTTCCCGGGTCAGATCTTCGGCACGTTGTCCCGCTCTTCTGATCTCAGTAACACTCTGGTGTATGGGATCGCCTGGTGTCAGCTTTTTGAGTAACAGTTCGCTATACCCATTGATGACTGTGAGCAGGTTGTTGAAGTCGTGTGCAACGCCTCCAGCCAGCCTGCCGACGCTCTCCAACTTCTGGGCTTGCTGGAACTGGGCCTGAAGCTTAGACTGGTCTTCCTCGGCTCGCTTTCGCTCGGTGATGTCCGACAATGCGCCGACGACTTCCGACGGCCGGCCGGTCTCGTCGCGGAGCAGCCGCATGTCGCACCTGGTCCAGCAGTAGCTGCCGTCCCCGCGCCGGAAGCGATGCTCTTGCGTACTGCGGCCGCGAGTGAACAGGTCCGCGTTGAGCTGCGTTCTGACCCTTTCCAGGTCCTCCGGATGGACGTGAGCCGGCCACCAGTCCGGACCGATGGCGACTTCCCGCGAATACCCGAGCATCTCCCGCAGGTTGTCGCTGGCCCAACTGACATTGCGAACCTGATCTTCCTCGATCGCCAACGTGAAGAGGACAGCCGGGCTGGAGGCGACCACATCGCTCAGCCGCTGCTGGGCCCGGCGGAACTGATCCTCCAATTGTCTGCGTTCCGTGATGTCAAGAAAAGTGACCACGCAGCCGACCACCTGCCCGTCGCGGCAGATCGGATGGCACCAGTACTCGGCTGGGAAGCTGCAGCCATCTGCCCGCCACAGAACTTCGTCGTCGACATGAGCGATCTGGTTCTGCAGAAACGCTCGGAAAATCCTGGACTCCTCCATGGGATACGGAGACCCGTCTTTCCGGGTATGGTGGAGCACGTCGTGCATGTTGCGGCCCAAGAGTCGGCTAGGATCCTCATAGCCCAAGAGCCGGGCACACGCCGCGTTGGCGAACGTGCAACAACCTCGCAGGTCAATCCCATAGATCGCCTCGGCTGTGGAATCGAGCAGGAGCCGGATGTGTTCTTCACGCTCGCGCAGTGCTTCGTTAGCACGGTTGCGTTCGATGCCGAGAGCGATTTCGTGAGCCGCCGGGTCAGTAGCCTCCACGGTTGTGGCGTTGGGCGGCCGATTTGCGAACAGGGCCTCGCAGTCGTCGGGCCCAACAGCGGCTTTGATCCCTGCCAGACAGATGTCCAGAGATCTGTCCATCTCGCCGGTCAGTTGCGCCACAAGTCGTTGATATTCCTTATGCTGTTTCAGCAGGGATTTCTCCTTGGGATGTTGGGAAAGCCGGCCGGCCAGATCTTGTTCGATCGAGAGCGCGTTTTTCAATAGCGCGGCGAGAGCAAGCAGCTTGTTGGGAGTCAGAGGCTTGTCATTGGCCATGAATCTGGCTTCCATTCGCCCACGATTCTCGGTCCTATGACCTTCCTCCCAAAGGGCTGCACATCTGGCCACTGAAAGCACCCGTGGGGGAATCGCGCTCGTGCGGGAGCATCCTTGATCTCCAGTGCCTCCACGGCAATATCTCGCGGCGGCCCTTGCATAACCAGGACATCGGGCAATACTGTTTAAGACTACAAGCCCCTGCGCAAAGGCCTCAATTGGAATGGTTCCGTAGGCAAACCTCTCGAGGCGGCTATAGGCTATTTACGTAGGAGTATTTCCTACTGCCCGACGCCGCTTCTAGAGGTTGATGATTTTGTGCCGAATGGCAAACTGAATCAAATCGCTGAATGTGCGCAAACTGAGTTTCCGCATGATGTTGGAGCGGTGTGCATCCACTGTTTTTGTGCTGATGCCGAGGGCCGCGGCGACTTCTTTATTACTCTGCCCCAGCGCCAGTAACTTCAGAACCTCGAGCCTCTCGCGGCGTGACATTGTTGGGAGATGGTCCTGGCGCGCTCGTCTTTGCCAGATGGCCGATGATCAGCCTGGTGACGGCAGGTGACAGAAAGGGCTGGTCCTTTTCGACGGTTTGAACTGCTCTCACCAGGTCGCGGGCGGCTTCCGATTTCAACACCAGGCCGCTGGCTCCCGCCGCCAGGACCTTACTAGCCATCTCTCCAGAGTCGTTCATGGTGAGCACCAGGATCTTGGTACCGGGGCGGGCTTCCAGAAGTTTTTGAATTGCTTCCAGCCCATCCATCTCCGGCATGGTGAGATCCAGCAGCACCAGATCCGGGCGGAGCGTCTTGACCTTTTCGACAGCCGCGCGCCCGGATGCCGCCTCACCGCAAATCTTCCACCCCGGCCGAGCTTCCAGGAGCGCGCGAATCCCCCGGCGAACCACTTCGTGATCGTCGGCGATCAGAATGGATAACGGTTTCATGCGGAACCCATGGAAAGCGGGATCGTTGCTTTGACGGTAGTACCACCAGGGTGCGAAACGATTTCCAAGCGGCCATTCAGTTCCTGTACGCGTTCTCGCATGCTGGCAATGCCAACGCCCGAAGGGGCGTCGCCGCGAATACCAAGCCCCGCATCCTCTACTTCCAAAACCAGGTTTGACGGGCCGCGAATGAGGCGCACCCGCGCAGAGCTGCTGCCGGAGTGACGGTGAATGTTCGTCAGGCATTCCTGTAAGACGCGAAAGACCGTCGTCTCCACATCTTGTGGCAGGCGGCCAAGATCCGGCGAAACTTCGACCTCTACCGATATTCCGCTGCGCTGGATGAAGCCATCGATATACCGGGAAAGCGCTGGTTCCAACCCCAACTCATCGAGTTCATGCGGGTGAAGCAGGTAAGAAATGGTGCGAACCTCCTGCAGACACTGGTCTGCCAGAGTGACGGCTTCGGCTATAGCCGTTTGCGCTGGCGGGCTGAGGAGATCGGCGGATTCGCTCACCACGGAGAGGTTCATCGAGAGGGCGGCGAGCAACTGCGCGGTAGTGTCGTGAAGCTCGCGCGCCAGGCGCCGCCGCCATTCGTCCTCCATTCTCAAAAGGCGGCCGGAGAGAGTGCGCAACGCCGCCTCCGCCTTTTTGCGTTCGGTGATGTCCCGGTACATGGCGTATGCGGCAATCTTCTTACGCCGGACAAATACGGGCACGCTGACCGCCAGAACCTGCAGCCGGCTGCCACCTTTGCGGCAACTAACCGTTTCCGCCTCCACTCGCTGCCCGTGCAGCACCCGTTCCACGTGGCTCTGGAATTCGTCTTGGTATTCGTCGGGTACAATCAGTTCGTTAAGCAGGCGGCCTCGAGCCTCTTGCGCACTGTAGCCAAAGATCCGAGTGAACTCCCGGTTTACGCAGACCACGTGGCCACTGTTCAGATCCACCAGAACGTTGGCTTGCGGACCATGTTCGAATAACACGTCCAGCAGAGCATGCCGCGCCCGAAGCTGGGCAACCATTCCGCTAATCACCCAAGCGGTGATTAAGAAAGCAGCGGTCGCCACAATGCCCAGCGGATTCCTCACCTTTAACGCCTGGAACAACGGAAGAAGGAAATAGTTCAAGCAGAAGGCCGCTATCAGGGAGACTGCAACCGAAGAAACAAAGCCGCTCCTGAGGGACACGAACACGATGACGATCAGATAAAGAAGGGAGATCGTCCCCGGTCCGACACCGGCCGACGGCTCGAACCTCTGGAGTTGGAGCTCGACTGCGGCAAAGGTGATCAAGGCTATGCCGATGACGCCAAACACAGTTTGTCTGGTAACATGCCAGAGTCCCTGCGCCGCGACATCTGGCAGGCGCGGGCCATCAGGCGAGGAGCCGGAATTTCCATTTCTGCAATAGTATATAGCTTTACTATCCCAGATCATAATGAGACGTTTGCCGCGTGCCTGTCATCTGAATTAAAGCTCGTCGGCATGAGCGTCTCGACCGATCCACGGCACGGAGCAAAGGTCCCCCTTGTGTGCTGCGCAAAAATTCAACGCGTTGTTACCCGTCTGAAACCGTGTCACGGTCATGCTCAAATGTGAGGACAATTCTGTCCATCCTAGCCGCGGCATCGCTGTGCCTGGCACAGGAGGCCACGGCCGAGAAACTGATCGAGGCGGGGCACTGGAAGCGCGCTCGCTCCCTGGTGGAGCAACGGCTGCGCGCAGCGCCGGATGAACCCGAGGCGATCTACCTCATGTCGCAGATCCGCGCCGCGTTTGGGGATCGAACGGCTCCACTGGAACTGGCCGAAAGAGCGGTCCGTTTGAATGGAGGGGTGGCCCGCTACCACAGGCAACTCGCGGAGGTTCAGGGCGTGATGGCGCAGCGCGCCAACCTCTTTCAGCAGGCGCTCCTGGCGAGGCGCTTTCGCAAGGAGATCGACGTGGCCTTGAGTCTCGACCCGCGCGACGCTCAGGCGCTCGACGATCTCGTCGAGTTCTACCTTATGGCGCCCGCCATCTTGGGCGGCGACACGAACAGGGCCGAGGGCGTGGCGCGCCAAATCGCGGCCATCGATGCGTCCGCGGGCTTTCTGGCCAGCGCGCAAATCGCGGAAATCCGGAAGGACGCGGCGCGAACCGAAGCCATGCTGCGCCGCGCCTCCGAGGTTCGCCCGCCTTCTTATAAGGCACAGATGGCCCTGGCGCGCTTCTATCTCGCGCCCGAATACCGGGACGATGCGGCGGCGGAAGCTCTGGGCAGGAGCGCTCTCGGTTTGGATAGCGGGCGTGCCGAAGCATACTGCGTCCTGGCGGAAAGCTATGCCGATCGCGCCAACTGGAACGCGTTAGACGCGGCGCTGTCGTCCTCCGTTCAGGCGGTCCCGGACGATGCCGCGCCATACTACCGCGCGGCGGAGCGACTGCTCTCGAGCGGACGCGAACCGGCTCGCGCCGAGCGCTACCTGCACGCTTACCTGGCGCAAGAGCCCGAAGGCAACGAACCCACCGCCGCGGACGCCCACCGGAAGCTCGGCCTGGCTCTGCGCGCGCAGGGACGGGAAGCGGATGCCGAGCGGGAGTAGCGAACGCTGGGCCGCGCCGCGCGCTGCCGTTTCAGCGCCAGAATCAGGCCAAAGTACAAGAGGACGCCGGCCGGAACACAGATGCACCCCCACCCCGCGATGGCGTGCAGTGCCGCTATACCGATCCTGTCGGCTGCCGAGCCGCCGGAAGGCAAGGCTCCTCCGCAGAGGCATACTCCGGCCTGATTCAAAGGCAGCAGCAAGGCGAGTTGGAGCGGCGAGGAAAGATTGTTCAGCGCCTGAAGCGCCGTCGCGTTGAGACGGAGTCCGAGGGCGGCCAGCAGGCAGAGCACGGTGGGACATCCCGCGATGGGAAAAACCCCCAGCACCAGGCCCACCGAGAGCAGGAGCGCAATCCGTTCGGGCGCCAGACCTTCCACCGAGGCCCGCAGCCGCGCCGCCAGCGCCCTCACGGATGCAGCTCCCCGCGCGCCGAAAGAAGCAGGCGCAAGGCCTGGCGGAAGCGGCTTCCGGCCAGAAATTGGACCGCGGCCGCGGCGCCGGCCAGCCATTGGGGCTCGCGGCCCCGCCAGATTTGGGCGAGGGTCCGCGCCACGCCATCCTCCGAGCGGTAGAAGACCCGGTCCACCCAGCGCTCGCGGCCGGGATACTCCGGGTAGGTGCGCAGGATATCGCGGGTGGCCTCCAGGATTCGCTGCGCCAGGGGCTCGCGGTAGTGGGGGAGGAACAGAACCGAGCTGCGGCCGGCATGAATTTCGGAGACGAATTCCGCGAAGCTGCGGGCATCGGTGAGATTGATGCAGGCGCTGGGCTCGCAGGCGTGCCGGTCGCCGCCCGAGATCGCCGGCCGCCCGTGCGCGCGCGCCAGCTCGATGGTGGCGGCGTTCTCCTTCCAGGGGCGCGTGGCGTTCAGCTCGAAGGCGTCGATCCAGCCGATGCACTCGCGCAGCACCAACTCCAGCGCGCGGCAGTGATCCTCCTCGACCACACCCTCTTCGAGCCAGAACGGGTGGTTCAGAACAATCAGCACGCCGGGATCGCTCGCGAACTCGTCCAGAATGCCGGGTAGCGCGCCTTCCCGTGGCTGGGCGGTGTACCCGGCCATGGCGGCCAGCCAGTCGCGCGCCCTGGAGCGGGGGATGTTATGCACGCCCAAGTGAAAGAAAGTGCGCTCATAGGGGACCGTCCATTCGACTGAAACCGGCGTTTCGCGCGGGTCGGACGTGACGCCCAGCGCGAGGCCGGCTTCGATATCGTCGTGATCGGTAAGCGAAACCATCGGGCGCAGACCCAGGCCCGCAATCTGGTCGCGCTCCAGGCGCAACGCCGACGCGGGCGACAGCGGAGGCGTCCACCAGGCGCGCCCGAAATCGACGCTCCGCGGAGCGCGTTCGTAATAGCTCGCGATTTGCGAAATCCCCGGAACGCTATGCAGATAGCGCGGCAGGAACGAGAGGCACTCCTGTGAATGCATGGTGTGCCCGTGGAGGCTGACTCCCGAGCGGAACCCTTCGGCGGAACGCGGCTCGCGCCACGCAAACTGGATGGTGCTTTCGCGCATGCGACCTCCCCGTCACCCCCAGCTTCATCCGGAGCCGGTTACAATTCGGCGGCAAATCTGTGATCGTTTGCCGAAACATTTCAGCCCTGAAATGTATTGGTTCGCTCGCTACCTTGCGGAAAGATGGGCGGCAGGATTGGCCAGCTTCGAACCGGAGCCGCAGTTCGCCGAATTCTCACCGGACTGTAACGAGGCGCGCGGGAAATCGACGCGAGTTTCGAACCGGTATCCCCAGCGTCACCCAGGCGATCCGTTTACGAAAGCAGCTTAGAACAGAATGACGAGGTGCAGGACTCCGAAGACCCGATTCTACTGCAGCTCTTGGTACTCAGTGTTTGCAGCGGTGGGGATCGAAATGTCGCGTCGTCTCGCTTGCATCTCATTGACGATTGCATGGCGTCTTCAACCAGCACATGAAACGGTGGAGCTAGAAGGTTGAGCACTGCCCCCGCTTTTGTCCGGCCGTGTTCCCCCCACCCGTGATCGATGTGTTGTTCTGGCACTGCAAGTTGTTCGTAACCTCATTATTAGAAACCTGCGTGGAGCCGGTGTCGTTCTGGACCTGGAGGTTGCCGGCCACCGTGTTGCCGTTAATCTGCGTGGAGGCGCCGTTGTTCTGGACCTGGAGGTTGCCGCCCACCGTGTTGCCATTAATCTGCGCGGAGGCGGTGTTGTTCTGGACAGTGAGGTTGCCAGTCACCGTGAGATCGACAATCTGTACAGCTCCGCTGTTGTTCTGGACCTGTAAATTTCCGCCGACTTTATTGCCCGGACATAATGTCGACGATCCAATCTCGACGCTTGTAGCGCTGTTCTGGAATTGAAGGTTTCCATTTACGGTCGCGCCGCAGACCACATCCGGAACCGAACTAAGCGAGGTGTTCTGAACCTGCAAGTTCCCCTCGATGATCGTGGAATCACTGATTGCGAATGTACTTTCGCCGGCTACCTGGATATCGCCAAGAACGCGCGTGTTGATCAAGGTTAAGGTTCCTCCCTTCATCTGCACATTCCCATTGATCTGGCCCCCGATGATTTCGCAATGCGTACTCGGCAACACCTCGATGGGGCCGAGGGGTCCCGCGGGATAGTAAATCCCGCTACAGGAACTGCCCGACGGCGGACCCAGTGTTGGCACAGGTATCTTGAACACGGTTCCGTAGCCGAACGGATTTCCGTAGAGGTTTGGTTGCCCTGTGCCGCCGTACTCCGTAGTGCCATATATGCCGGAGAAAACGTTGCCCGCCGCAACCACGGCCACGGCTGCCACCGGGTATTCGCCGTCGCCGAAAGAGTTCGTGAAGCTCCACAGGGTCCTCTCGGCGTAATCGGCGGGAGAGGAGTAGACCAGTTCGAACACGGTTCCGAAGCCGAGCGGGGCTCCGTAGAGGCCGCCATTCCGGGTGGTGCCGTAAAGGTTACCCCCCGAATCCATGGTCAGGCCCGCGGATGGGTATAGGCCGTCTCCATCAGCGCCCGTAAAACTGTGCAGGATCACCTCGTGGTAAGTCCCCTTGTAGTAGATCAGTTCGAACACGGTTCCCCCGTTGTTCCCGTAGGTACCGCCATTCTGGGTGGTGCCATAAAGGCTACCCGCCGCATCCATGATCAGGGCTCCCACCGGGTTTGCGCCGTCGCCGAGAAGACCCGAGTAAACGCCGACAGGCCCTGTGAAGCTGTACAGAATCTTCTCGCTGTAGGCCCCTGAGGAGTAGATCAGTTCGAACACGGTTCCCCCGCCGTACGCGCCGCCATTCGGCGTGGTGCCATAAAGGTTGCCCGCCGAATCCATGATCACGCCTGCCACCGGGTAGTTGCCGTCGCCAGCCGTGCCCCCAAGGACGCCCCCAAAGCTGTAGAGGACCTTCTCAACGGAGGTAGCCTGAGGAGCGCCAGCAGCGGAAATGCTCTGTGCAAGCAGTTCGAACACCGTTCCGTAGGAGTACGCGCCGCCAGACTGGGTGGTGCCATAAAGGTTACCCGCCGCATCCGTGATCAGGCCTGCGGCTGGGAATGCGCCGTCGCCAGCGCCCCCAAAGCTGTACAAGACCTTCAGGCTGTAAGTCCCCGAGGAGTTGACTAGTTCGAACACGGTTCCCCCGTTGTACGTGCCGCCATTCTGGGTGGTGCCATAAAGGTTGCCCGCCGCATCCATGATCAGGCCTGCGGCTGGGTTTGCGCCGTCCGCGCACGCCAACACAGCGCAAAAGCTGTGCAGGATCTTCTCGGTATAAGTCGCTTGTCCAGTCGCCGGATCGCGAGAGTAGACCAGTTCGAACACCGTTCCGGCGGTACTACCCCCAGGGTTTTCTTGGGTAAAGCAGTAGCTAGCCGGATAACCACTAGGGTTGCCATAATTCAAGGCACCATAATTGGTGCCATAAAGGTCTCCCGCCGAATCCATGATCACGCCTGCCACTGGGTATGCGCCGTCGGAGCTGGAACACGGCACGAAACTGTAGATGCTTGTATCCGCCCGCGCAGGCGGGGCCTCTGTCAGCCCCAACCCCAAGAAAAGAGCCAGAGCAATGCCCGGTGCGAATAGACACTGCGGGAAACCAGCGATACACTTCCGTACCCTGCAGGATTTCATCAACAACCTCCTCGACGCCATAGCCTTCAGCCCGCAATTTCTCCGGGATTTCAAAAGGTTATCAGCAACTACTCAAAACGGAAATATGGGTTCAGCCCTGAAATGTATTGGCTCGCCCGCTCCTCTCCGGAACGTCAGACGGCGGGACCGCCTGCCCCGGACCAGAGCCGGAGTTAACCGGATTCTCACGGGTCTTAACGTCGGCGGGCCGGAAATCATCTAAGCCGTATAATGGTTAGAGCTTCGCAATCCACTGGCGTTATGCGGCTTTCCCTGCTTCTTCTGGCGGTGCTCGGTCTGGGCCTGGCGGCTGGTCCGGAGCTGGAGCGGGCCCGCGGCCTGTACAATCGAACGCAATTCGAGCAGTCGCTCCAGATTCTGGGCGCCGCGGCTGTCAAAGATGCGCAGGTTTACGCACTGATAGGCCAAAATCTCTTTATGCTGGGCGACCTGAAGAAAGCCACCGAAGCGTTCGAAAAGACTGTCGCCGCCGAGCCCGCCAACGCCGAGTTTGCGCTCTGGCTGGGCCGGGCCTATGGCCGCCGCGCGGAGACCGCCAATCCCTTCAGCGCGCCCGGATTGGCCTCCAAGGCCCGCCAGTTCTTCGAGAAGGCCGTCGAGCTGAACCCGCGGTACGTCGAAGCGCTCAGCGATCTGTTTGAATACTACCTGGAAGCGCCCAGCTTCCTGGGGGGTGGATTGGATAAAGCCGAGGCTACCGCCGCGCGGATCGCGCAACTCGACGCGGCCGAGGGCCATGGTGCGCGGGCTGCTCTCGCCGAGAGGCGCAAACAGTATGGCAGCGCCGAGGACGAGTTTCGCCGCGCCGTCGCGGCATCCCCTGGGGAGATCGGCCGGCTGATCGATCTCGCACGCTTCCTGGCCCGCCGGGGCCGCATCCAGGAAGCCGATCAGAGCCTGGAACGCGCCGCACATATCGCTCCGGACAGCCCGAGATTGATGTTTGCCAGAGCCGATCTATATGTTCAGCAAAAGCGCAATTTGGAAACCGCCAGGTCCCTGTTAAAGCGGTACCTGAGTTCGGAACTTACACCCGACGATCCGCCGCGCTCCGATGCGGCCAAGCTCTTGGCCCAGGCGCAGGGAAGCTGAACAGGCAGGTGGGTGAGGCGCGGCGGCCGGCGCCGCGCCCGATTGTCTAAACGCCCGCGCGCGCCCTGCGGGCCAGCTCGCCAAGTGTCTGATTGGTCTGCGGTTGATAGCCCTTGAGCGGCACGATGCGCTCGTGAATAGCGTCCAGCAGCCAGTCCGGCTGCGGGAAGAACAAAGTCTCGAGCTCGGCGGCCGGCGTGATCCAGTTGCGCGAGCCGACCACTACCGGTGGGCCGTCCAGGTCATCGAAGCAGAGCTGCGTCAGGGTGGTGGCCACCGTCTGCATCACGCAGCCGCGCTCCACCGCGTCGGTCACCAGCAGCACCTTGCCGGTCTTGCGCACCGAGGCCGCGATCGGCTCGAAGTTCAGGGGATTCACCGATCGCAGGTCGATCAACTCGGCGGAGAGTCCGAAGCGTTTTTGCAGCTCATCCGCCGCCGTCACGGCCGTATACAGGGCGGGACCGAACGTGATGATGGTCAGATCCTTGCCCTTGCGCTTGATGGAAGGTTCGGAAAGATCGATTTCGTAGTAGCCTTCGGGGACGCCTTCCTCGGCGAACATCTCACCGTAGTCGTAGATCTTCTGGCTTTCGAAGAAAACCACCGGATCGGTGCCGGCCAGCGCCGCGTTCATCATACCCTTGGCGTCGTAGGGCGTTACCGGGTAGACCACTTTGAGGCCGGGGATGTGCTGCACCAGGGCGGTCCAGTCCTGGGAATGCTGCGCGCCGTACTTGGCGCCCACGGAAATGCGCAGCACCACGCACATATTCAGTTGCCCGGCGGACATGGATTGCCATTTGGAGAGCTGGTTGAAAAGCTCGTCACCCGCGCGGCCCATAAAATCGGCGTACATCAGCTCGGCCACCGCGCGGCCGCCCTCCAGGCCATAGCCCACGGACGCACCCACGATGCCGGCTTCGGAAATCGGCGAGTTGAACAGGCGGTGGTAAGGCAAGGCCTCGGTAAAGCCGCGGTAGACGGCGAAGGCGCCGCCCCAGTCGCGGTTCTCCTCGCCGAACGCCACCATGGTGGGGTCGATCGCGAAGCGGTGCATCATGGCTTCGAAAATGCCGTCGCGAATGTTATAGGCTTTCATCTTCGGAACCGGCTTGCCGTCCTGCATGCCGACCCGCACCTTGCCCTTGATCTGCACGACGCGCGGATTCTTTTCGATCGGCTGCAGAAATTCGGGAGCGCGGTCGTCGCACTTTTCGACCCGGCGATTGGAGAACATCACCTCGCCGACCACTTCGGAACCCGGACCGAGACGCGGGCTGACCTCCAGATCGCTGGCCAGCTTAAACATCTCGAAGACCATGGCATCCACAGACTCGCGCGAGGTGCCCAAGGTTTCCTCGCTCGCCACTCCCATGGATTCCAGTTTCCTGTGAAACGCTTTGATCGAATCGGCCGCCAGCCAGTGCTCCACTTCTTCTTTGGAGCGGTAGCTGGAAGCGTCCGAAGGCGAGTGGCCGCTGATACGATACGTGATGGTATCGAGCAGGACCGGGCCGCGGCCCTCCTGGATGATCTTCCGCTTGCGCCGGAAGGCATCGATGACCGGCAGCGGATCGTAGCCATTAACACGCTCGGAATGCATCTGGTCGGGGTTGACGCCCGCGCCGATGCGCGCGATGAACTGCATTCCCATGGTCTCGCCAAAGGGCTGGCCGCCCATGCCATAGAAATTGTTCATGCAGTTGAAAATGATGGGCAGGCCGCCGCCCAGGGTCGGGTCCCACAGCCTGCGGTACTGATCCATGGCGGAGAAAGTGATGCCTTCCCATACCGGCCCGCAGCCGAACGAAGCATCGCCGATGTTGCATACTACTATGCCGGGCTTGCGGTTGACGCGCTTGAAGAGCGCCGCGCCGGGAGAGATGGGACCCGAACCGCCCACGATGGCGTTGTTCGGGTAGATGCCAAAGGGTGTGAAGAAGGCATGCATCGAGCCGCCCATCCCGCGGTTGAACCCGGTCTCACGCGCGAAAATCTCGCTGTACGCGCCGTAGACGAAGAAGCGCAGCGCCAACTCCTTCACGCTTCCCTGGAAGCCCTTTTCCACGGGGCGCAGGATGGCGCCATCCCGGAAGGACTTCATCAGCTCCATCAACCGCTCGTCGCTCCAGTGCCGGATGGCGGAAAAACCCTTGGCCAGAATTTCCCCATGGCTGCGATGCGAGCCGTAAATGTGGTCGTCGGACGTAAGCGAGAATGCCATTCCCACGGCGGACGCTTCCTGCCCGATCGAAAGATGCGCCGGCCCGGCGTGGTTATACGTCACGCCCTGAAACGCACCCTTGGTCTTGATCTCGTTCAGGATGGTTTCGAACTGGCGAATCGCGCACATGTCCTGCCAGATGGCCAGGAAATCCTCCGTGCGGTACGCCGCGAGTTCCTCCTCCGCGGTCTTCTGATAAGCGTTGACCTCGATATCGGTGAAATGGATCGTACTTCTTGCAAACGCCTGTTCCGGTTCGATTACGATTGACTTGGGCATTACCCCGACTCCTTCAGCGGCCGGACTATGCCGGCCAGAACATTCACATAATGGGCATGCTTCAGCTTGCCCAGCGCCCTGCTAATGGACTCCGAGAATGGCCTCCCGCAGCGCTTCCGATACGGTCGGATGCGGAAACACGATCTCGCTCGCATCCTCCACGCACATCCCGGTTTCCACCATGGCGGCGGCCGCGACGATGAATTCGCTGGAGCCGTCGCCGATGGCGTGGACCCCCAGCAGTTCGCCGTATTTCGCGCCCGCCAGCACCTTCACCATCCCGGTGCCGCCTTCGTTCTCCACCAAAAAACGCCCCGCTACCGCCATCGGCACCACGGACTTCTTGTACTCGATGCCGAGCGTCTTGAGCTCCTCCTCCGTCCGGCCCACCGAGGCCACTTCGGGGTGCGTGTAGATCACCGCCGGGATGGCCTGGTAGCGAATGCGGTCCTTCCGGCCGAACATGTTGTTGACCGCGACGATGCCCTCGCGCGTGGCGGCATGGGCCAGCATGCGCCTGCCGGTGATATCCCCGCAGGCCCATACACCGGCCACGTTGGTCTTGCCCTGGTCGCTGGTCTTCACCCCTTTGGGGCTGAAATCCACGCCCACCTCTTCCAGCCCCAGGTTCTGCACATTCGGCGAGCGGCCGGTGGCGTTCAGAATGCAATCCGCCGTGGCGCTGCCTTTGGAACCATCGGCGGCCTGGAACTGCACGGTGTCGCCCTCGATGCCCAGAACTTTGGCGGAGAGGTTGAATTCCACGCCCTTCCGCTTCATGATCTGCAGCATGCGGCTGGAGATTTCCTGGTCCGCCCCGGTGGCGATTTGGGGCAGCATCTCATATACGCTGACCTGGGAGCCGATCTCGTTAAAGAAGCAGGCGAACTCCAGGCCGATGTACCCGCCGCCGATGATGGCCGTCTTTTGCGGCACGCGCTTCAGCTCGAAGATCGTATCGGAATCGAACACCTGCCCGGACTGGATTCCCGGAATGGGCGGCACGGCCGGACGCGATCCCGCCGCCAGCAGGATGTTGGCCGCTTCGTAGCGGCCCCGCCCACCTCGACGGCGTTGCGGGCCACCAGGCGGGCTTCTCCCGTAATCATCTCCACCCCGGCGCGCTTGAGCATGCCCTCGACACCCTTAGTCAGGGTGCTCACCACGCGATTCTTGCGCTCCACCACGGCGGGCATGTCGATCTCGAACGATCCCACGCGCACTCCGAAGCCGGCCGCTTCGGCGCATTCATGGAAGAGCTTCGAGGACCGCAGAAATGTCTTGGCGGGAATGCAGCCCACGTTCAAACACGTTCCGCCCAGGTACCGCTTTTCGATGAGCGCCACCTTCTTGCCCATTCTGGCGGCGTGAGCGGCAGCTTCGTACCCGCCAGGGCCTGCGCCGATCACGATTAAATCGTACATAGGGCCTCCACGTTTTCGATCTTCTCCCGAACCACTTTCAGGAACCTCGCGCCGGGGGCGCCGTCGATCACCTGGTGATCCAGGGTGAGCGAGAGGCCGATGGAATCGATAAACTCGATTCTCCCCTCGCGGCGCACCGGCTTGAGCTGGATGGCATCGACTCCCAGGATGGCCACCTGCGGCGGGTTAATCAGGGGCGTGAACGATTCGATCCCCATGCCTCCCAGGTTGCTCACGGTGAAAGTCGCGCCCTGCATGTCGTCCACCGAAAGGGTTCCCTGCACGGCTTGGTTGGCCAGTTCTTTTGTGCGAACCGCCAGCTCGCCGGCGGTCATCCGGTGAGCGTCGCGGATCACCGGGACTACCAGGCCGCGCGGCGTATCGCAGGCGAAGCCGATGTGCACAGCGGCATGCTTATGGATGCGGCCGTCCAGGAACTCGGCATTCAGGTCGGGCACTTCGAGCAAAGCTTTGATCGTGCAGAACACCACCAGATCGTTGATGTTGATATCCGGCACGCCCTTGGACGCCTTCACCTTGGCGCGCACCAGCAGCAGTCCCGCGGCGTTAGCGGACGAGTTGAGCGTGTATTGCGCCGTGGACGCCAGCGATTCCCGCATGCGCCGCGCGATTCTCTCGCGAATGGTCGAGATCTTGGCCGCGGGCGCTCCCAGGTCCTCAGGCAGGATCATGCCCGCCACGCCCGATCCGCTGGCCGGCGCCTCGGCGCCTTCCGCGATGCGTTTGGCCGCGGCCGATGAGATCCGCGGCGACGAGTAGTAGGCTTTGCGCACGTCTTCTTCGAGCACGCGGCCGCCCGGACCCGAGCCGGGGATGGCCGGCGGATGGTAGCCGTGCTCCTCCGCGAACCTGCGGGCCCGCGGGCTGAGCGCTCCCGCGGGAGCCGCCGGAGGAGGCGGGGGCGCGGGGCGCGCCGTTTCAACTGGGGGGATCTCCACGGCGGGAGATGCCGCGGCAGCGGCGGCCGCCGGAACCGCGGACGCGGGCGGCGGCGCCGATTGAGGCCGGAAGGCCTCGGCGCTTTCGCCCGGTTCTCCGATGACGAACAGGGTCGTGAAAACCGGGACCAACGTCCCTTCCACGAAGAATGTCTCGAGCAGCGTGCCGGCCACGGGGGCGGTGACTTCGAAACTCGCCTTATCGGTTTCGATCTCCGTCACCACTTCGCCCGCCGCGACCGTATCGCCTTTATGTTTGCGCCACTTGGCGATGAGGCACTCTTCAACTGTGTTGCCGAGTTTCGGCACTTCTACCGGGGTAGCCATATTAGCAATGATTCTCGATCGGGGCTGGCGCCGACACCGATGACGCCGCGCCACGGGCCGAGTGCCAGCTCGGCCGCGTCGGCGGAGTCCTGCCGCCGTTCGGTGCGCGTGTTCTTGAAGACCCAGCCCAGGTACGTTCGATTCAGCATCTTTACTGATTGTCGAGAGCCCGGCTGCATCCCATCCGGTGCACATTTCCGGGCAAAGGTGTCTTTGAACAGTTATTTTACAACGTTGCGGCTGGCCGGTGCCGAGGACCAATCCGGTCCGGCCGCTCCGTTACGCGGGGTCCTTCTCCACGCGGCGGGCTTTCACGAATTCCATCTCGGTCTGCTTGGGAATGCCGGGCTCGAAACAGCGGCGGCAGCGCGCTTCGTACATATCGGAGGCCCCTACCACGATCAGGTCGTCCGACCCGCGCAGCCGCTGGGTGTGCTTGGCAGGGTTGCCGCAGCGCACGCAGACGGCCAGCGTCTTGGTGATCGATTCGGCGTGCGCCAGCAGGTCCGGGATGGGAGCGAAGGGGCGGCCCAGGTAATCGGTGTCCAGGCCGGCCACAATCACCTGCTTGCCGCTGTCGGCCAGGCGCTGGGCCACCTCCACCAGCTCGGGGCCCATGAAGTTGGCTTCGTCGATGCCCACCACTTCCGCACGCCAGTCGATGAGCGCGGTGATTCCGTCGGCGCCGGCTACCACCTTCGAGCGCATGCGCAGGTCGCCGTGGGAGACGATCTCGTTGTCCGAATAGCGGTTGTCGATGCTGGGCTTGAAAACCTCCACGCGTTTGCGCGCGATCATGGCCCGGCGCAGGCGGCGGATCAGCTCCTCGCTCTTGCCGGAAAACATGGGGCCGCAGATCACTTCGATCCAGCCGATGTTGCCGGTGATGATATCCATACGAAGCGATCAGGATGGCATATTCGCGGGATCAAATCCAGCGCCGTCCGCCATGCTCGCGGGCGCGGCGGCCATGCGGCGCACGGCTGCTTCGAGAGCATCCAGACCACCGGCGAAGAAATGATCGCGCGCCTCGATCCACACCAGCCGCTTGGGCTCGGGCAAGCGCGCCACCAGGGCCTCCAGTTCGGCGCGCGGGCCGTATTGGTCGTGGGTGCTCTGGATGAAAAACCGCGGAACCCGGCAGCCGGCCAGGATTTCTTCGTCTCCGTAGCGCGTGGGAAAGCCGGCGGCCATCAGCCAGAGCGGCGTTTCCACGGAGCTGCCCAGGTGCACGATGGCGCGCGCTCCGAAAGAGAAGCCGGCCAGGGCGAAGGGGAGCCCGGGATAGCGCTCGCGCAGCCAAGCCAGGGCCGCGCGCGCATCCTCGATCTCGCCCAGGAAGTTCCCGTGGCGGCCCTCGCTATGTCCCACACCGCGGAAATTGAAGCGCAGCGTCACGGCCCCGGCGCTCCGCAGCCCGCGCGCCAGGCGGTGCACCACCTTGTTGTGCATGGTGCCGCCATAGAGCGGATGGGGATGGCACACCAAGGCTGCCAGGAGCGGAGCGCAGTCCTCAGGTTCTTCCAGCAGCGCCTCCAGCCGTCCGGCCGGGCCGGGGATCGCGTGCGATTCGATGCGCCGCGCCACGTCAGTTGGTGCGGTAATTGACGAACTGCATGTCGATGCCGAAATCCTGGTCGCGCAGCAGCTTGATAACGGCTTGCAGGGTGTCGCGGTCGCGGCCCGCCACGCGCACGAAATCGCCCTGGATGGAAGCCTGCACCTTGAGCTTGGTGTCCTTGATCTTCTTGACGATTTCGCGCGCCTTCTCGATGGGAATGCCCTGCTGGAGGGTGACCTCCTGGCGCACCGTGGAGCCGGCCGCGGACACGATCTCACCGTAGGTGAGCCCCTTTAGCGGCACCTTGCGTTTGACCAGCTTGGATTCGAGAATATCCACCACCGCCTTGAGCTTGAACTCGTCCTTGCTGGCGAGCAGGATCTTGTTGTCCTTCTCGTTCAATTCGATGTTCGAGTGCGAGTCCTTCAGGTCGAAGCGCTGTTGGACCTCCTTCAACGTCTGCTGTACGGCGTTGTGGACTTCGGGCAGTTCAATCTTAGAGACCACATCAAAGCTGTTGTCGGGCATAGATCAGGCGTCGTCGCGCGGTTGGGAGGGGGATTCATCGGGGTCCGGCCCGTAGAGGTCCAGCCCCAGAATGGAGCCGGGGCGGGCGCGCAGCAGCGTGACCCGGGTCTGCGGGCGCGACACGGGAGACTCGGCGGGCGGCGAGGGTGGTGGCTCCGCCGCGGACTGCTGAGGGGGCGGGGGCAGCGGCTCGGGAACCGGCACCGCGGCAGGCTCGGCGGCCCGCTCCGGTGGGGTCTCCGGCGATGCGGGATCCACGCCCAAAAGCGAGCCGGAGCGCAGGCGCAGCGGCGTTACACGGCGGATCGGATCCATGGGCTGTACCGCAGGAAGCGGAAGCGCCGCGCGAGGCTCCTCGAGCGGAATCCGCCGCGGCGATACCAGCGCGGCCGGCTCATCGCCTTCGGACTTGCGCGTGTGCAAGGCGGCCAGCACGCGCCGTGCGATCTCATCCACCATGGAATCCATGGCTGCGTCGAGCGCCACCGTGACAGCGGCGCGAACCTGCTCGGCATCCACCACCGCAATAAAGGGCGTCTGGCTCCGCGGCGCGGGAGAGTCCGCGCCGGGCCCGGCGGATGCGCGCGGATCGCCGGCCGCCGCGCGCGCCGCCAAGGCGGCTTCGGCCAGCGGCTTCACGGCCGCCAGCAGGGCGGTAGCCTCGAAGGGCTTTTTCAGCGTGGCATCGGCTCCCACCTGGCGCACGCGTGCGTCATCCAGGGGCTCCAGCGCGCCCGCGGTGAGGATCAGGCGCACGTGCCGGTGGCGGGGGTTCATCTTGATGTACTGGCAAATCTCGTAGCCGGTGCGGCCGGGCATCACCGCATCGGCCAGCACCACGTCGGGATCGACGTCATCCAGACGGATGAGCGCCGCGTCGGCGTGGCTCACCGTGGCCACCTCGTAGCCCTCGTCGCTGAGGATGCGCTCCCCTATGCGCTGGGCGTGCGGGCTGTCGTCCACCAGCAGAATGCGGCTCATGGCTGCGGCGTGCCGGCGGGCGCGCCGCCGGACGCGGACGCGGGCTGGCCGGGCCCGGCTGCAGGCTGCGCGGGCGCGGCTGCAGGCTGCGCGGGGGCGGCGGGCACCGGCTTGGCGTTCTTCTTGGCGGCCTTGACCTTTTTGGCCTTCTTGGGTTTGAAGGGATGGTTGGTAGGCGGCGGAGTGTTGTCCGGCACGGCCGCGGCTGTTTGCTCCGTACCCGTTCCCGTGCCCGCCGCCGCTCCACCGGCCGGAGGATTGGCGCGCGCGTCGGGGTTCTTGTCCAGGGCCGAGGAATCCGTCGCGATAGCCGCCGAAACATCCGCGCTCACGCCCAGGCTTCCCGCCGCGCTGGCCGGGATGCTGACCGGCACCGTGGGACGCAGACCTTGCATCTGCGGGGTGCCGGATTTAGCCGCCGCGGTGGTGTCGGGATGCGTCCCAAAAACGCCGAAAACGCCAGCTAACATCCCCTGTTTGGTGCGGTTTTCGCGCTCATATTTCATGCGCGCTTCGGCCACCGGATCGGGCGCCGGCACCGGCCGGTTCATGGCCGTCAGCGCGGTTTTGGCGGCATCCACGTGATCGCTCAGCGGGTATTCGCGAACCAGCTTGGCATAGGCCTCGGCCTGTTGGTTCTCGAAGCGGTCTCCCATGCGCTGATAGGAATCCGCGAGACTCCACAGGGCATCGTCCGCATGGCTGTAGAGCGGGAACTGATCGGTGAGAGCCCGCAGCCGGTTGGCGGCCGCCGGGAAACTGCCCTTGGTGCGGTAGAAGGCGCCCACCTTGAATTCGGCATCCGCCAGCACTTCCTGGATGTTGCGGAGCAACTGCTGCGCCTCGGGCGCGAACTTGCTGTTGGGGAATTGCACCAGAAGCTGCTTGCACTCATCCTCGGCGCGCAGGGCATGCAGGGGGTCGCGGTCGGACCTGTCCATCTGCTGGTACTGCATCTTGCAGACCTTCTCCTGGGCCTCGGCGGCTTCCTCCATGCTGGGATAAAAGAGAATGAAATCCTTGTACTCCGCTTCAGCCTGCGCGAAGCCGTGCGCGCCACCCTCCCGGTACCAGCTATCCGCGACGGCCAGCTTGGCCTTGGCCAGGTACTCACTGGTGTCGTAAGTGTTCATGAGGGTTTGGAGCGTGAGCCGGGATCTCTCGTAGCGGCCGTGCTCGATATCCTCGACGGCCGAATCGTAGAGTACCTTATCGGGCTGCTGAGTATCCTTCGTGATCGGGTTCTCGTACTTGTGCTTGCGAAAACAGCCGCACGAAATCAACAACAACACGGTAAACGCCGCCACCATCGCGGCGGAACGGAATTTGCTTCGAACCATAATGAATCCACCCACCCCAATCAGTTTCAGGCGCGCATCGCCGTCGCGCCGGCCGCGATCTCGCGCATCTGCCGCACCGTGGCCTCGGCGTCCGGACTGTGAAAGACGGCCGACCCTGTGACGATCCAATCACACCCCGCCCGCACCACTTCCGCCAGGTTATCGCGGTGCACGCCGCCATCGATCTCGATGGGCAGCGCCAAGCGTCTCTCACGCCGCATCCCCACCAGTTTACGCACCTTCTCGAGCACGTAGGGGATGAGCTTCTGGCCGCCGAAACCCGGGTTGACGCTCATCAGGAGCACGTAGTCCGCCACTTCCAGGACTTCCTCGAGGAGCGCCACGGGCGTTGCGGGGTTCAGCACCACGCCGGCCAAGGCGCCATCCTTGCGGATGGATTCGAGAACCGCGTCCAGGTGATGGCAGGCCTCGTAGTGCACCGAGACGGAGTTGGCCCCCGCGCGCACGAATGCGCCGGCATAGCGGTCGGCGTTCTCGATCATCAGGTGAACGTCCAGGTGCAGGCGCGTGGCCTTGCGGACAGACTCGACTACGGGTGGCCCGATGGTCAGGTTCGGCACGAAGTGGCCATCCATCACATCCAGATGCAGCATGGAAGCCCCGCCGCGCTCCACGGAGGCGATCTCCTCGGCCAGCCGGGCGAAATCGGCGGAGAGAATTGAAGGAACAATTTCAATCATTTGCGGGCTGCTCCGATTTTATCACAGCGGCGTAGAAACCGTCCCCCGGATCGCGCCCGGGCAGGCGCTCAAAGGTCTCTACAACCAGTTCGGGCGGAGCCTCCGCCACCACGTCGCGGTTCTCTTCGGGCTCCAGCGAACAGGTGGCGTAGACCACTAAGCCCCCCGGCGCGAGCGCGGCGCGCGCGCTGGCCAGCAGGGCCTTCTGGCGGCGCGGCAGGTCCGTGAGATCGGCGGGATCCAGGCGCCACTTGATTTCGGGATTGCGCCCCAGCGTGCCGGTGCCGGAACAGGGGGCATCCACCAGAATGCGATCGAAGCGGCGCGCGAAGGGCAGCGGCCGGGTGCCGTCCAGCACCACCAGGTCCGCGCCCATGCCCCGAAGCTGCGCCAGGCGGTGGTAATGCAGGTCGCAGGCCACCGCGTGCACGCCGGCTTCGAGCGCCTGCGCGGTCTTGTTGCCCGGCGCGGCGCAGAGATCGAGGAACCACTGGCCGCGCGCCAGGCCGAGCAGCGGCACGATGGCCTGCGAGCCGATGTCCTGGCGGCGGGCGCCGCGCCTGAATTTCTCCGGCTCGGAAAGCGCCGCGCGAGCGATGGCTTCGGCGGCCTCGCGGCCATAAGAGCGCTCCCAGCGAGCCAGCAGCCACTCCGGGCAGGAGAGCTCGATTTCGCGGCTGGGCCAGCCGACCGGCTCGCGATCCACCTTGCGCAGAACCGCGTTCACCAGCCCCGCCGCCGATAGCTTGCGCGCGCGCTTGACCAGCTCGACGCTCTCCGCCACGGCGGCGTGCGGGGGAATGCGCTCGAGATAGCGAAGCTGGTAGACGCCCATGCGCAGGGCGATGCGCACTTCCGCATCCAGCTTCCGTTCGCGCCCGGAATAGCGCTCGATGAGCCAATCGAGCTGCGCTCGGTAGCGCAACACGCCGAAGACGATTTCCGCCGCCAGCCCCGCATCGCGCGACTCGAGCGGCGCCGAGCGCTCCAACAGCAGATCGGAGGCATAGCCGCCGGTCTCGACCTTGCGGAGAACGTCGAACGCCACTGCGCGGGACCCGGAGGCCTGTGTCACCATAAAGCCAGTGGACCTCGAAAAAACCCTCCTCCGCAAGGTCGGCGAAGCCATACACCGCTTCGGCATGATCCGCGAGGGCGACCGCGTGGCCGTGGCGCTTTCCGGCGGCAAGGATTCGGCCACGCTGCTGGAGGCCCTGCGGCTGCTCCAAAAGCGCGCACCGGTGGATTTCTCGGTATGCGCCTTCACCGTGGAGCAAGGCAAATTCCTGCGCCCCATCGAGCCGCTGGCCGAGTATCTCAAAGAGCGCGGCATCGCCTGGACGTACTACCGCGACGCCCCCTCGCTGCGCCTGCTCGAGGAGCAGCCGGAGCATGGCTGCGACCTGTGCAGCCGGTACCGGCGGCGCGCGGTCTACGAAATCGCGCACGGCCTGGGCGCCAACGTAATCGCCTTCGGCCACACCGCCGACGATTTTTGCGAGGCGCTGCTGCGCAATACCCTTTTCACCGGCAGGCTCAGCGCGCTGCCGGCCGTGACCGCCTCGCGGGATCGCGAATACCGGCTCATACGGCCGCTCGTGTTCGTCACCGAGGAGATCACGCGGGCCTATGCCCAGGCGCTGGGGATTCCCATCGTGCCGTGCGGATGCTCGCAGAAAACCGGCACCGTGCGCCGATCCCTGCGCGATCTGTTCTCCGGGCTCGAGCGTGACTATCCGCACTTGAAGGAAAACATACTCTCGGCCATGGGGAACCTGGATCCCAGCCGGTTGCTCGATCCGCGCTTTCTGGGGCGCGCGGAACCCGCCAATCCCTTCCTCATCGTAAACGGCGAGCAGGACGGGGTTTGACCCGATTGTTACAAACCGATTAACATAAGCTTCTCTTTCGTTTCCAACCTATGAGACTGCTGCCGCGCGAAGAGAAGTTCTATCACCTCTTTTTGAAACAGGTGGCCATTATTTCGGATGCCTCGAGGCTGCTGCTCGAGGGCGTCCGTGCGGGCAATTCGCGCCTGCGTGTCGCGGCCCGCGAGATCAACTCGCTGGAACATGCCGGCGATGAAGTGATCCACGAGATTTTCACGCGCCTCAACCAGACGTTCATCACGCCCATCGATCCCGAGGACATCCACAACATCTCTTCGGCGCTGGACGATGTGCTCGACGGCATCGAGGACACCGCCCACCGGCTGGTTTCCTATAACATCGACCCCATCCCGGCGACCATGGTGACGCTGGCCGAAATCGTGGACACGTGCTCGAGATCGCTCCACTCCGCTCTGAAGGCTCTGGAAGCGAACGGTCCGATCATGGAGCACTGCATAGAGATCAACCGGCTGGAGAACGAGGCCGACGGCATCGGCCGGAACGCCGTAGCGAGCCTGTTCAACCACGAAACCAATCCGCTAACGGTCATCAAGCTCAAGGAAGTGTACGAGTTTTTCGAGGACACCATCGATAGCTGCGAGGACGTGGCTGACGTTCTGCAGAACGTGGTGGTCAAAAACAGCTGAGCGATGTCCACCCTTCAGCTGGCCGTCACCATCATCGGCATCGCGCTGGTGTTCGATTTTATCAACGGCTTTCACGATGCCGCCAACTCGATCGCGACCATCGTGGCCACGCGTGTCCTGACGCCGTTTCAAGCCGTCGCGTGGGCCGCTTTTTTTAACTTCGTGGCGGCCTTCCTGTTCGGCACGGCGGTGGCCCGCACGGTGGGGAGCGGGTTCGTCAACCTGGAACTGATCACGCCATTTGTGATTCTGGCGGGGCTGGCCGGCGCGATCGCCTGGGACCTGATCACGTGGTGGCTGGCCCTGCCCACCAGTTCCTCGCACGCGCTCATCGGCGGATACGCCGGGGCTGCCCTGGCGCGCGCCGGCTTCGGAGGCCTGATAGTGGGGCAGTGGCCGCTCACCGTGCTGTTCATCTTCATGGCTCCCATGATCGGGCTTGTGTCGGCTTACAGCCTGATGGTGGCGGTGCAGTGGATTTTCCGCTATTCGAGCCCCTCGAAGATGGACCGCTATTTCCGCCGCTTCCAATTGCTCTCGGCGGCCGCCTTCAGCCTCTCGCACGGCTCCAACGATGCGCAGAAGACCGCCGGGCTGATCGCCGGCGTGCTGTACGCCTCGCACTACACGAGCACGTTCCGGATTCCGTTCTGGGTGCTGATGATGGCCCATGCGGCCATCGCGCTGGGGACGCTGAGCGGCGGCTGGCGCATTGTGCGCACCATGGGCGGAAGGCTCACGCGCCTGAAACCGCGCAGCGGCTTCTGCGCGGAGACGGGCGCCGCCTCGGCCGTGCTGCTGGCCACCCATCTGGGCTTGCCGGTCTCGACCACCCATGCCATCGCCGGGGCCATCGTGGGAGTGGGGAGCATCAATCGCCTGAAGGCGGTGCGCTGGGGCCTCGCCACCGATATCGTGTGGGCCTGGGTGCTCACGATTCCCGCCGCCGCCATCATCGCCTATGTCTCCTTCTTGGCGCTACACTTCGCTATAGGAGCGTAGCGGCCGTCCGGCCGCTGCTCCGCGAAGCGAAAAAATAGAGCGCCGTTTGTGTGCATGGCAGACGCCCCATATGGAGGATTCTTGAGGAGTGAGGAGCCGCGCGCAGATCATGCCGGCCCCTCTATTTGGCGGGAAGGCGGTTACCGCATAGCGACGATGACCACGTTATCCGGCTGGATGGCGGCGCTCTCCTGGGTCGCCTTGCGCTCGTCGCGCGAGGGTCGAATCTGGAACCCGGTAGTTGAGAAGCCGTCCCATACCTGGTACAGGAAATAGCGGTCGCCGTAGCGGTGGAAGATCAACTCCGGCTGGTTGTGCGTGACGTCAGCGCCGCCGCCGACGACGACGGGCCAAGCGAAGCAGCCGCCGCCGGCCTCGTTTGTGATGCTCAAGAACCCCGCGGGCCTGTCTGTCAAGCTCCGGTCCACCATGTACTCTCCGGCCGGCATGGACTTACCGCCGACCATGAAGGCGAACGGAATATTTGCTTTAACCCGCAATGACTGCGCCGTCATTGGAATGGCCGACACAGACAACAGGCAGAACGCCCCAAGGAACAACGCGAATTTCTTAGTCATACTCTCCCTCTCTTTGCTCTTCTGAGTTTTTTTGAATTTCAACTTGGTTTTCCGAACTCTCTGCCAGTAGAGACGTGCCGGGACGCGGAACCTGTTACCGTGCGAATTGTAAATGAAAGTAAGGTCCGGGTGTAACTTAGCGCACGTCAAACCTAAGGTACGGCCGGCCTTCGGCCACTCGCAGCAGATAAAGCGCCAGTTCGCGCGCGTGGTAATCGCCCCACATGGAGGATTCGCTGGGGCCGGCGTTCCAGCCGTTGGGACGGTGATAGACCGAGTGGAGGATGAGGCCTTGATGAGCCGGGCTGGTGCTCAGGTATGGCTCATCGAGTAACGTCCCGGCGATCGCCAGGCCGGCATTCCAATAACACTTATCATCGAGACGATGGCCAAGGCGCAGCAGGCCCTGCGCGCCGATGGCGGCCGCGGAACTGTCCACGGGCTCCCAGGGGTTTAGCGGATCGGCCGGATTCGCGCGCCAGTCGCCCAGGCGCTCGAGACCGGGCGCGCCGGTATCCCAATACGGGATGCCATCGGGCGGCGTGTTGGCGATGTAAAAGTCGCAGGTGGCGCGGGCGGCCTTTTCGAAAACGCTGGTGGCGGCGTGCGGGCCGGGCAGGGCATCGAAGAACTCGAGCAGCTCGGCGAAGCCGCACATGGCCCACGCCAGGCCGCGCGTCCAGGTGCTGAAGGGCGAGTAGCCCTGCTGCGAGTTGGGGCACCGGTAGCTGCCATCGCGCGGATTGAAGATGCTTTCGTGCGCCACGCGGCCGCGCACGTCATAGGCGTCGCGGCCCTCGCCATAGTAGACGGAATAGCGCGTGGTCGCCAGGGCGTGCCCGGTGAGGCGGTCGAGCAGGCTGATGCGCTGGCCGTTCTCGCCTAACAGCACCTGGCCCAATTGATGTGCGATGGCCAGGACGCGCAGCGTGCGGATGGTATCCACAAACAGCGAGTGCGGACCGTTGAAGGAGTAGATATAGCCGCCGCCATCGGCCGTCGGCGACCAGCGCGCCGCCTGCACCGCTCCGGAACATTTCAGGGCCAGCTCGTAGTAGCGGCGCTCCCAGGGATTCTCGGAAATGCGGCCTTCGCTCATCAAACGCAGCAGGTTGCCGTAGGTGCTCACGTTATTGAAGCCATGGTCGTGCACGCCGGTGGCAGTGAGGTGCGGCGTCATGCGGGCGAGCGTGCGGTCGCGGCCGATTTCGAGGAACTCGCGCTCGCCGGTGGCATCGAACTGGACGAGAGCGGAGCCGAATTGAAAGCCCTGCGTCCACTCGGTCCAGCCGCGGCTGGTGTATCGGCCCGCGACGGTGCAGACAGGCGATCCCTGGGAGGGATCCCAACTCGCTTCGATCGAACGTATCTTTTCCGCCGAGAGGTCGAAAAGACGATGCAGCTTGGGGACCAGCGAGGCGGGCGTGAGGCCCGATTGCGGTTGAATCATTCAGGACAATGATAGCCTACGCGACGCGGCGCTCGATTGCGTACCGCACCAACCGCACACCTTCGCTTTCGAACTCGCACTCGAATGTCAGGCCGAGCTTTTGCATGATTCGAATCGAAACTCTGTTCGCCGGCATGGCGATGGAAACGATCCGGTAAAGTCCCGCGCGTTCAAACGCGTCTTCGAGTGCCGCGCGGGCGGCTTCCGTGGCCAGGCCGCGGCCCCAGTACGGGCGCGCCAGCCACCATCCGAGCTCGGGGTCCTGCGCGGCGTGCATGAAGCCCACTCCGCAGAAGCCGATCGTCTCTCCATCGGGCTTGGCGAGCAGCTTCCAGCGGCAAAAGCCCCGCTCGCAATAGAGCTTCATCTGGCGGTCTACAAACGCCTGGATCTGCTCGTCGGTCCAAGGCACGCCGCCGGTGATGTAGCGCATCACCTCCGGGTCGGTGGCGATGGGCCGCAGCGCGGTCCAATCCGTAACCTGCCACGTATCGAGGATAAGCCGCCCGGTCTCGAGGTTCACGACGGGTTAGATGCCGTGCGTCATCCCCAGCACCGCGTTGATCAGCACGGCCGCCATGCCCACCGGGATGGCGATCTTCCATCCGATGTTCATGAGCTGGTCGTAGCGGAAACGCGGGAAGGTGCCGCGGAACCAGATCAGCAGATAAATCAGAATCGAGACCTTCAGCAGAAACCAGAACAGGCCGATGATGGCGGCGTTGATGGCCGGCACCAGGAACAGCGCGCCGCTCAGCACCAGGCCGAGAGCCACAACCACCAATTCCTGCCTGTGCAGGGGACGTTTGTTCCGCTTCACCAGCGGCAGCGTCATGAGGCCCGATCCCACGAAGAGCAGCGCCGGAAACGCGTAGTTCAGCGGGATCGCGAGCCATGCGATGCTCGGGAAGGGCCGCAGCCAGCCGCCCAGGAACAGGGTGGCCGCTACCGAGGCGACCACGAAGATGTTGGCATACTCGGCCAGGAAGTAGAGCGCCCAGCGGAAGCCGCTGTATTCGGTGTGGAAGCCGGCCACCAGCTCGGATTCGGCTTCCGGCAGGTCGAAGGGCGCGCGGTTGGTCTCGGCCGTGGCCGCGATGATGTAGACCGCGAAGGGCACGATCATGAAGCCGTAGTTGGCGAACATGAACCAGACGCCGCGCTCGAGCTGCGCCTTGACGATGCCCTGCATGCTGAGCGTGCCGGCCACCATCACACCCGAGAGCAGCGCGAAGGCCAGCGCCACTTCGTAGCTCACCAACTGCGCTGCGGCGCGCAGCGCACCCAGCAGCGAATAGTGGCTGTTGGATGCCCAGCCGCCCAGGATGATCCCCATAATTCCCACCGCGGAGGTGGCCGAGATCACCAGCAGCCCCACGTTCACATCCGCCACGTAGAAGACCCGCGTGAAGGGCAGCACCGAAAAGGCCGTGAGGGCGGTGATAGTGGAAACGCAGGGGGCGAACCAGAAGAGGGCTTGGTCGGCATCCGTGGGGATGATGTCTTCCTTGATGAACAACTTCAGCGCGTCGGCGATGGGTTGCAGCAGCCCGTGCGCCCCCACGCGCATGGGACCGAGGCGCACCTGGAAATCCGCCAGGATCTTGCGCTCGACCAGCGTGAGATATCCGGCCACCAGCGGAAAGGCCGCGATAACCACCAGGGTCACCACAACCGGTACGAACAGGGGATGATGAATGATCGCGTCCATATCGTCCTTACCGCAACAGCGAAGTCTGGGCCAGCCGCAGGAACGGCTCGGGATAGATGCCGATCCCCAGCGTCAGCGCGCCGGTCACTCCCACCGCCAGCCGCAGCCCGAAGCTGGAGGACAGGGGCGCTTTTTCGGTGACTTCGCGAGTGAACATGCTGCGAACCACTTTGAAGTAGTAATAAATGGCCACCGCCACGTAAAGCGTGGCGATCACCGCCAGCG
Source organism: Terriglobia bacterium (assembly GCA_963714205.1). GTDB lineage: Bacteria > Acidobacteriota > Terriglobia > Bryobacterales > Bryobacteraceae > CAVQNQ01. The sequence goes on along the minus strand of CAVQNQ010000004.1, from coordinate 847,002 downwards.
TGTAGTGCCCGGTCTGGATCAGCGCGAGGAAAATGTAATACTTGCCCAGGAACCCGGCCGTGGGTGGAATGCCCGCCAGCGAGAGCAGGAAGATCAGCATGAGCACGGCGTATCCGGGACTCTTGTTCATCAGCCCCGCGATATCGTCCAGGTCCTCGCCGATGATGTTCTGGCGGCGCAGCGCCACGATCACCAGGAAGGCGCCCAGGGTCATGAAGGTGTAGACCATTATGTAGACCGCGACGCCGTTGATGCCGGTCGCGTTGCCGGCAACCAGGCCGAGCAGCATGTAGCCCGCGTGGGAAATGGAGCTATAGGCCAGCAGCCGCTTGATGTTGGTCTGGTTGATGGCGGCCAGGTTCCCGATGGTCAGGGTCAGAACGGCCACAAAAGCCAGGATGGGCTCCCATACTTCGCGCGCGGAGCCCAGCGGTCCCAGGAAGATGCGCAGCAGAAACGCGATGGAGGCGGCTTTGGAAGCCACCGAAAGATAGGCGGTGACGGTGGTGGGCGCGCCCTCGTAGGCGTCCGGCGCCCACATGTGGAACGGCGCGGCGGAGATCTTGAAGAGCAGCCCTACCGAGGTGGTCGCCAGCGCCAGGAACACCACCGGGTCCCAGGGCGGCCGCGCGGCGATGGCGGCGGAGATATCCGCCAGCTTGGTCGAGCCGGATATGCCGTACATCACCGAAAAGCCGTACACCAGGAAGCCGCTCGAAAAGGCGCCCAGCAGCAGGTATTTCATGGCGGCTTCATTCGAGCGCCTGTCGGTGCGCAGGAACCCCACCATCACGTAGAAGCACAGCGCCATCAGCTCGAGGCCGATGAACAGGGTCACCAGGTCGGTGCCGGTCGCCAGGAAGAACATGCCGCACTGCGCGAACAGGATCAGGCTGTAGTACTCGCCGTGGTGCTCACCGGCAATCTCCAGGTACTTGTACGAGACCACCGCCACGATCATGGCCGCGGCCACGAAAATCCAGTTGAAGAAGATGCCGAAGCCATCGATGGTCACCGATCCCTGGAAACCGATGAGCTCGCTGAGCCCGTTAGCCGCCAGGTAAGCCGCCTGGTGGTACAGCGCGTAGCCCGTGAAGCCTTCCGCCAGCGCCACGAAAACGAGCAGGAATTTGCGCTGGCGCGGGTCCGGGAAGACCATGAAATCGAACAGCAGGATAGCGCAGCCGAACAGCGCCAGCATGATCGCCGGCACGATGGTGAAGTGATCCGTGCTGGTGTAGAACTGGCTCACCGGCCACCTCCCTGCGGAAGGGCCGCCGGGCTTGCAATCGGCGGCGAGAAGGTTTGCGCCGCGAAATATCCGGGCCGCACGCGCTCCACAATCTCCGAGACCGGCTGGCGCAGCACGTCGAAGTAGGGCTTGGGATAGATGCCGATCCACACGGCCCAGGCGATCAGCGGCAGGAAGACCGCGATCTCACGCAGGCTCATATCCGGGATGAGCAGATTCTTTCCGTTGGTTATCTGGCCGAGCATAGTCCGCTGATAGAGCCACAGCAGGTACGCCGCGCCCAGAATTACGCCCGTGACGGCGAAGGCCGCCCAAATGCGGTTGGCTTCGAAAGCCCCTTGCAGAATCGTGAACTCGCCCACGAAGCCGTTCAGCAGGGGCAGGCCCGCGGAGCTGAGCATGGCGATGGCGAAGATCACCGCGAATTTGGGCATCACGTGCGCCAGGCCGCCGTACTCGGAGATCTCGCGCGTATGGCGGCGCTCGTAGACGATGCCGATCACCAGGAAGAGCATGCCGGTCGAGATGCCGTGATTGATCTGCTGGATCACGCTGCCGGCCAGACCGTTGGGATTCAGCGCGAAGATGCCCAGCGTGCAGAAGCCCAGATGGCTCACCGAAGAATAGGCCACCAGCTTCTTCCAATCCTGCTGCATGAGGCTCACCAAAGCCCCATAGATAATGCCGACGATCGAGAGGATCGCCAGGATCTGGACGATGGTCTGATCGGCCGAGGCCTTGGGTAGCAGGGGCAGGGAAAAACGGATGAATCCGTAGGTCCCCATCTTCAGCAGCACGCTCGCCAGGATCACGGAGCCGGCCGTGGGCGCCTCTACGTGGGCGTCCGGCAGCCAGGTGTGGAAAGGGAACATCGGCACCTTGATGGCGAATCCCAGGAAGAAGGCCCAGAAGACCCACTGCTGCAAACCCAGCGGCAGCGCGACCTTCATCAGATCGGCAATCTCAAAAGTGTAATAGCCGAATTGGCTGAAGTGCTCGAAGTATAAGGTCAGGATGCCCAGCAACATCAGCACCGAGCCGGCCAGGGTATAGAGGAAGAACTTGATGGCCGCATACAGCTTCCGCGGGCCGCCCCAGATCCCGATGATGAAGTACATGGGAACCAGCACCAGCTCCCAGAAAATGTAGAACAGGAAGAAATCGAGCGAAAGGAAGACGCCCAGCATGCCCGTCTGCAAGAGCATGAACATGGCGTAGTATCCCTTGACGCGATCCTGAACGGCGTTCCAGGAAGAGAGGATGGCCAGGAAGCCCACCAGCGTGGTGAGCATCACCAGCAGCAGGCTGATGCCATCCAGCCCCAGGTGGTAATGCGCGCCCAGCGAGGGGATCCAATCGGCCCGCTCCTCGAACTGGAAGCCGGGCGTGCCGGCGCGGAAACGCGTGACCAGCGGAATCGAAACCAGGAACCCGGCCGCGCTCACCAGGTTGGCCCAGACGCGGATCAGGTTGTGGTTCTTCGCCGGAAAGCAGAGCAGCACCGCGAGGCCGGCCAGCGGGGTGAATAAGACGATACTGAGTAAGTGCTGGTCCATATAGTTACCGCACGACGTAATAGCCCAGGAGCGCCAGGACCCCCACCACCACGAACAGCGCATACGCCTGCACGCGGCCGGTTTGCAGGATGCACACCGGGTAAGAAAGCATCTTCACGAAGAAGGAACTGAAGCGCACCGCGCCATCGATGATCCAGGTGTCCCACCACATCGAGACGCGCGAGGTGAAGCGCGTCAGCCAGCCCGCGCCGTTCACGCCGCCATCCACCACGTCGCGGTCGAAGGCGCCCAGCACGCGGCCGCCGCCTTTGCCCAGGCCATTGACGAACAGGAAATCGTAGATCTCGTCCACGTACCACTTGTTGTAGAGCAGCGTGTGGAGCGGCTTGCAGCGCTCTCCGATGCGCTCGGGGATATCGGTCCGGATGCAATAGAAGTAGCGCGCCAGCGAGATTCCGATAATGGCCACGGCCACCGAGAGAGCCATCAGGATCCACTCCATGGATGCCGAATGCTCGCCTTGAGCGGTCGCTTCCTGGGCCGCCGAGGCGAAGACCGGCGCCAGCCAGGCGGCGAAGCCGCGCCAGCTGTCGTTGAAGAGGCTCCAGGCTTTGGGCACGCCCATCCATCCGGCCAGCACGCTGCCGATCGCCAGCACCACGAGCGGCACGGTCATGGAGGCCGGCGATTCGTGTACGTGCGCCGCCACCTCGGGCGCCATGCGCGGCTTGCCGTAGAACGTCATGCTCATCAGGCGCCACATGTAGAAAGCCGTGAGCGCCGCGGTGGCCAGACCCACGAACCACAGGAGCGTCGATCCTCTAGGCGAGCTGTAGGCCTGCCACAGGATCTCATCCTTCGAGAAGAAACCGGCCAGGCCCGGTATGCCCGCGATGGCCACCGAGCCCACCCACATGGTCCAATGCGTGATGGGAAGCTTGTTCTTCAGCCCGCCCATGCGGCGCATATCCTGTTCGCCGCCCATGGCGTGGATCACCGAGCCGGAGCAGAGGAAGAGCAGGGCCTTGAAGAAGGCGTGCGTGAACAGGTGGAAGATGGCCACCCAGTAGGCGCCCACGCCCAGCGCCAGAAACATGTAGCCGAGCTGGCTCACGGTCGAGTAAGCCAGCACGCGCTTGATATCGTTCTGCACCAGCGCGATGCTGGCGGCCAGGATGGCCGTGAAGGCGCCAATCGCAGCCACCACCGTGGATGTGCTGGGGGTCAGCTCGAAAAGCGCCGAGGAGCGCGCCACCATATAGACGCCGGCCGTCACCATGGTGGCCGCGTGGATCAGAGCCGAAACCGGCGTGGGACCTTCCATGGCATCCGGCAGCCAGACATACAACGGCACCTGCGCCGATTTTCCCGTGGCGCCGAAAAACATCAGCAGCGACATGGCGCTGAGCACGCCGAAGCCGCCCGCCTCCACCGCGAAGCGGCCGCTGCGCAGGGCGGCATTCACATCCAGGAATCGCACCGTGCCCAGCACGGACAGCATGAGCAGCATTCCCAGAATGAAGCCCGCGTCGCCCACGCGGTTTACCACGAAAGCCTTTTTGCCCGCGTCGCCGGCCGATTTCTTGTGAAAATAGAAGCCGATCAGCAGGTAGCTGCACAACCCCACGCCTTCCCAGCCCACAAAGAGCAGCAGGTAGTTGTTGGCCAGTACCAGCATCAGCATGAAAAAGACGAACAGGTTCATGTATCCGAAAAACCGGTAATATCCGTTGTCATGGGCCATGTAGCCCGTGGAGTACACGTGGATCAGAAAACCGATGCCGGTCACCACCAGGATCATCACCGAGCTGAGCGGGTCCAGCAGAAAGCCCCAATCGGCCCGAAAAATGGCCAGCTGCCCGCTGGCCATGTGGAATGGGAGGCCGGCGATCCAGGTAAACTGGATGACCTCGTGCACCCTCTGCGGCAACTGCGAAAGCTGCCAGACCGCTCCGGCGGAAAAGATAAAGGAGAGCAGCACCATGCCGGGGCAGATGAAGTCGATGAGCTTCTTCAGGGGCGAACGGGCGTGGCCGTGCGCCGCGTGCCCCGCGTGGGCGTCGTGAGCCGCGTGGCCGTGCTCGTCCGCCACCGGCCCCACTCCGGGGGCCACCGCCACCGCGGAGGGCGGCTGCGGATCGAGCAGTTTGCCCACGAACAGCATGAGGGCCGCCCCGAAGAGCGGAAACAAGGGAATCAGCCAGATTTGGTCGAGGAAATTCACGGCTCTCCTACCACTTCAGCAAATCGATTTCGTCCGCCTGCACGGTTTCCTTGTTGCGGAACAGCGCGATCAGAATGCCCAGCCCCACGGCCGCTTCGGCTACCGCGTCGGTGATCACGAAGATGGCGAAGATCTGTCCGCCCAGGTTGTGCAGGGCGTGCGAGAAGGCGACCAGGTTGATGTTCACGGCGTTCAAAATCAGCTCGATGGACATCAGAATGATCACGATATTCCGCCGCGTCAGCACGCCCACGGTGCCGATCAGCAGCAGCGCCACGCTCAGCACCAGGTAATGCAGGGTCGTAATCGGGTACATCTTCAGATCCTCTTCTTGGCCATCACTACCGAGCCGACTACCGCCACCAGCAGCAGGATCGAGGCGATTTCGAAAGGCAGCAGGTATTCGGAAAACAACGCATCGGCCAGCATCTCGGTGTTGCCCAGGGCCGGAGGCGGGGGCACCGCCGCCAGGCTGTCGGCCACGTGAAAGGTGTCTCTGCCCCGATACAAGACGTAGCCGATCTCGGCGGCCACGCCCGCCACCGCCACCAGGCCCACCAGCCAGGCTTTATTGAACTGCCGCTCGCGCGCCGCCTGATCGAGATTCACCAGCATGATCACGAACAGAAACAGCAACATGATGCCGCCCACATAAAGCATCACTTGAACCGCGAACAGGAACTCCGCCTGCTGCAACAGGTACAGGCCGGCCACGCCCAGCAGCGAAACGATCAGGGAGATGGCGCTGTGCACGGCGTTCCGCCGCGTGATGGTCAGGACGCCGCCCGCCAGCACCATGAAAGCGAAGATGTAGAACGAAATGGCGTCGATCAGCATTGGTATGGCTTGGGCTTGGGCCCTTCTTCGAGCGTCTCGCGGTCCCAGATCTGGCCTTCGCGGTCGTAAGTGGCGAGCTCGAAATCCTGCGTCAGCTCCAGCGCGTCCACCGGGCAGGCATCCTCGCACAACCCGCAGAACATGCAGCGCGAGGTGTCGTAGGTGAAGGTGGTCAGCTCCTTGCGGCGGGTGGCCTCATTGCGCTCGCTGCCCACCACGATCAGCGCTTCCGGGCAGGCCAGGGCGCACAGGTTGCAGGCGATGCAGAGCGTTTCGTTGTTTTCGGGATTGTTGTTGAGGCGCGGCGCGCCCCGATAGCGCTCCCCCACCTTCGGCCGCTCGGCCGGATACTGCTCGGTGTAAATGTACTTGGGATTCTGATACCGGAACGTGACCCACAGTCCCTGGAACAGGTCCACCAGGAAGATCTTTCTTAATAACCCAGACATGACACTCCCCTCGGGCGGCGCCAGCCCCTCACCGGTCCACCTCGCCCAGCACGATATCGAGGGTACCGATCACCGCCACTACGTCGGCTACCAGGCCGCCTCTAACCATCTTATCGAGTGCCTGAAGGTTTACAAAGGAGGGCGGCCGCACGCGCACGCGGTAGGGCTGCAGCCCGCCGTCGCTTACCACGTAGTAGCCCAGCTCGCCCTTGGGCGCCTCGATGGAAACATAGGCTTCCCCGACGGGCGGCTTGATCACCTTCCCCACCTTCCCCATGATGGGGCCTTCGGGAATGCCCTCCACGGCCTGCCGCATGATCCGCACGGCCTGCCGCATCTCCTGCATGCGCACGATGTACCGGTCGTAGGTATCGCCGTTCTGGCGCGTGGGGATCTCGAAATCGTACTTCTCGTAGCCCGAATAGGGCTGCGCCTTGCGGAGGTCCCACTTTACGCCGGCGGCGCGCAGCATCGGACCGGTGACGCCGTACTCCTTGCACTCCTCCCCGTTCAGCACGCCCACGCCCTTAAGGCGGTTCACCCAGATGCGGTTATTGGTGAGCAGTTCCTCGTACTCGTCCACCTTGGGCAGAAACATGTCGCAGAAGGTCTTGACCTCGCGCTCGAAGCCCTCGTAGATCTCGTATTGCAGGCCGCCAATGCGGAAGGCGTGGGTGGTGAGCCGCGCGCCGCAATAGTTTTCGAAGATCTTGAGGGCCTCTTCGCGTTCGCGCAGGCAGTAGAAGACCGGGGTGATGGCGCCGATATCCAGCGCGTGCGTGCCCAGCCACAGCAGGTGGCTGGCGATGCGGTTCAGCTCCGTCAGGATCACGCGGACGGCCTGCGCGCGCGGCGGCGCCTCCACGTTGAGCAGCTTCTCGACCGCCAGGCAGTAGCCCAGTCCATTCGAGACGGCCGCCACGTAGTCCATGCGGTCCACGTACGGGTTGAATTGCGCCCAGGTGCGGTTCTCGGCGATCTTTTCCACGCCGCGATGCAGGTAGCCGATGATGCAATCCGTCCCCCGGACCTTTTCGCCGTCCAGCTTCAGGATGACGCGCAGCACCCCGTGCGTGGAGGGGTGCTGCGGGCCCATATTGAGCACCAGTTCGGTGGAATCTAAAAAGGTTGAGTCCGGCATACGGATGTCACTGGCCGCTTTCGATACTCAGGTTCTCACGCACCCAGCGCTCGTCCTGTTGGATGATCGAGTAGTCCTTGCGCAAGGGGTAGCCCTGCCAATCCTCGGGCATGAGGATGCGGCGCAGGTCCGGATGCCCCGCGAACACGATGCCGAACATATCGAAGACCTCGCGTTCCAGCCAGTTGGCGGTAAGATGGACGCCCACGGCAGTGGCCGGCTGATAGCTCTCGGGAATGGCGGTCTTGATGCGCACGCGCTCGTTGCGCGGGAAGCTGTAGACGACGTACACCAGGTCGAACCGCGCGGCGCGCTTGGGCCAATCCACCGCCGTGATGTCTACCAGGTAATCGAAGCCGGCTGCGAGCTTGAGATAATCGAGCACCGGGACGGCGGCATCCGGTCGCGTAACGATAAAGCTCTGCCCCACATACGTGGAGGTGGCCGTGACGGCGTCGCCGAACCGGTCTTTGACATCCCGCGCCAGTTCGCTCTCCCAGGGCGTGGCCGCCATCACCGCGGGCGGCTTGGGAGCGGCCGCAGGTTTGGGCGGAGCCGGTTTGGCCGGCTGCCCGGCGGCCGGGCCGGGTTTCGGAGGAGGCGCGGGGGGCCCCTCTGGCTTTTGCTCATCGGCCATGGAAGATCCCTCTGGAGACCCTACACTTATCATTAGCCGCCGACGAGTGTCAAACGGCTTTTGGCATGCGCTTTGCTCTCCGAAAAAGCCGGGCGCTCGCAAACGGTATGTTCCCAAACCGTCGCCCTGGCTTCTTATCCGTTACACTAGCCACATAACGCCACGGAGGGGCCGTATGGCTACAGGATCGCTGCCGGGATTCAACGCCGAACAGGCGATGACCCATCTGGCGGCCATCATCGAGTCTTCCGAAGACGCCATTATCAGCAAGACTCTCGAGGGTATGATCCTCACCTGGAACGCGGGGGCGGAGCACATTTACGGCTACTCGGCGGCCGAAGCGATCGGCCGCCCGATGACCCTGCTCTTGCCCGAGGACCGGCCCGACGAGGAAGCCGAGATCCTCGACGGCATCCGGCGAGGGCAGCGCGTGGAACACTTCGAAACGGTCCGGCGCAGAAAGAATGGCGAGCACATCGACGTCTCGTTGAGCATCTCGCCGATTCGCGACCGAAACGGTTGCATCGTGGCCGCCTCGCATGTGGCGCGCGACATCACGGAGCGCCGGCGCCTGGACGAGCAACTGCGGCATCTGGCGGCCATAGTGGAGTCCTCCGCGGATGCCATTATCAGCAAGACCCTCGAGGGTATGATCCTCACCTGGAATGGCGGGGCCGAGCACATTTACGGCTACTCGGCCGCCGAAGCGATCGGCCGCCACATGACTTTTTTGCTGCCGGCGGACCGGCCCGACGAGGAAGCCGAAATTCTGGATCGCATGAAGCGAGGGCTGCGCGTCGAGCATTTCGAAACCGTTCGGCGCACGAAGAACGGCGAACTGATCGATGTCTCGCTCACCATTTCGCCGGTTCGCGATCGAAGCGGCCGCATCATGGGCGCTTCTCACGTGGCGCGCGACATCACGGAGCGCAAGCGCCTCGAGGAGCAGCTCCGCCATACCCAAAAACTCGAAGGCATAGGGGTGCTCGCGGGTGGCGTGGCGCATGATTTCAATAACTTGCTGACGGGCATCTTGGGGAATACCTCGCTGGCTATGGAAGACCTGCCGGCCGGGGACCCGGCCCGGGATCTGCTTCAGAATGTGCTTAGCTCCAGCGAGCAGGCGGCCCACCTGACCCGTCAGTTGCTCGCTTACGCCGGCAAGGGCCAGTTCGTCATCGAACCCGTCGATGTTTCCGGGCTGGTTCGCGAGATCAGCGAGTTGATTCAAACGTCGATCCCCAAAAACGTGCACCTGAGACTGGAACTGCGCGACGATATGCCGCCCATCCAGGCCGATCCGAGCCAGGTCCAGCAGGTCGTCATGAACCTGATCGTGAACGGCGCCGAGGCGATCCCGGCCGACGAGAACGGCACTGTAATCGTGACCACGGGCTTGCAAAACGTGGACGAATGTATCGTTGGAGATACCTTGGCGGGATACCACTTGGTGCCGGGCCTATATGCGACCCTGCACGTCCACGATAATGGTTGCGGAATGGATGAGGCCACGCTCGGGCGCATCTTCGATCCGTTTTTCACCACGAAATTTATGGGCCGCGGACTTGGCCTGGCCGCCGTTCAGGGCATCGTACGCGGGCACAAAGGCGCCCTGAAGGTCTCCAGCCTTCCCGGCAAAGGCAGCACGTTCAAAGTCCTGTTTCCGGTGGCCGGGCGGTCGGCTCATCCAGCCAGGTCCGAGGCAACGCCTCACCTGCTGGCCCAAAATCGACTAATCCTGGTCGTGGACGACGAGGAAATCATCCGGCGCACTGCCAAATCGATGCTGGAGCGCTACGGCTACACGGTAGTCCTGGCGGAAAATGGCCAGGAAGGATTGGAACTCTTCAGCACCCTGGGGGAGCGCGTATCCGCGGTGCTCCTCGATATGACTATGCCGGTGATGAGCGGCCAGGAGACCATCTATCGCCTGAAAGAGATCGACCCAGCCGTCAAAGTCATCCTCTCCAGTGGCAATGCCGAAGCGGAAGCCCTGCGGCAGTTCAAGGGAACCGGGCTTTCTGGATTTCTACAGAAGCCTTACTCATCCAAGACGTTAGCCGATAAAATTAAAGAAGTACTTGAAAATAAATAGGGGCCCCTCGCCGGGCAGTAGCTACTTTCCGCACACGCTTGGCTGCCGGTTGTTGGTGATGCCCGACGTGATCGCGGTTACCTGGCCGGACGCCGCACTATAGACCATTAGGTGCTGGACCCAAACACTGCGTGGACGCCGGGCGCCTGTGAGCGAGGCCAGTTCGCGGGGGGCGGTGTAAATGAAATCGTCGCGACCGGGGATCCAGGCTTCGTCGTTTCCGCTCCCGGACGCTGTCAATTTCATTTTCTCGATTTCGAGCAAATAAAAATCCGATTGCGGCGAGGTGCTGTTCGTGTCGGCTCCTATCGTCCCTACCAGCAGCCATCTGCCGCTGGGGGACCAGGCGAGCAACCGGATGGGAAGCGTATCGGCGCTGATGTGAAAGCGACCGATCTGTTTCCCTCCGCGCGAAACCGACACATCGCTCCCGTTTCCACAGGCTTCCAGGGGATTCGCCACCGCCGAAACCTGGCAACCTGGCACGGGTCCGTTTGATTCCTGCCCCTCGTGCGGCACCGGTCCGATTACGCGCTCCGTGTGGGTGTCCCGATTGAAACTCCACAGTCTGGCGCTCTCTTTCCACGCTTCCGTCGAGACGAAAACAATCCGCGGGCCGGCGCAGACTGGCTGAAAGTGGTTGCGGGGCGAATCGGTGAGCTGTTGCAAGCTCTCGTCCGCGGGGTTCCAACTCCAAATCTGCTGATAGCTCGCGCCCCGCTCCCGGTACACACGCCGGCTGAATACGACTTCGCCCTGGAGCGGGGCAAGCCCGAGCCAAACCAGCCCGCCAAGCCCAAGCCATCGCCAAGTCATCGGCTTGTAGGCGAACCAGAATCCCCCGCAGTTACAAAGGTGAAAAGCTCAACTCTGAGCTTAGCCCTTCGACTGGGGCGGAAAACTCCTAAACAACTTCTCGACCGCCTCGTCCATTTTCTTTTCGTTCTTCTCGGGCTTGTTCGCGGAGATAGCTTCCGAGGCCGTCCCGCGCCAGATCAGCTGCTTATTGGCGCTATCGAAGATATCCACGGTGAGATTTCCGATTCTCTCGGGAACCACGTTAGTTGTTGCCATGCCCAGGCCTCCGCCCCATCCGCGCCATCCCCAGCCGGGAAATCCGTTGTAGAAAGTCTCAATCGTGTCTTGCTCGCTGGTTTTGCCGATGGCGGAAACGGTAGCATCGCCTACCGAAGGCACTCTGGTCCAACCCTTGGCCGCAAGTTGGCTATCCACGGCCTGCATGATCCGGTCCTGCCATAAGCTGCCGGCCTGCACGCCCAGCCACGTATAGGTGTGGTAGCGGCTGAACTCGGCGTGGTGGTTGTAGTCTACGGATACATCCGCTGCGAATGCCGTGATGGAAAAGGCGGCCAGCGGTATCAGAGCTCGCGAAAAGTTTATCTTCATGCTTGCCATGGAATGCAATCTCCCCGCCAGCGTGCTGGAGGCCACCGGGATCGCTGGCCGCACTACAACCGGAGGGGCGCCCGAAGCGCAAACGTGACCATGGAATCGGCCGGCATACCAACCAGTTCCTGAGTAGCGGCCGATGCCGTAGCGCCTTCCCCCGCTGGCGCTCCTCCCGCCACGAAGCCGATATGACGGGTTCCCTGGGACGCAGCGGCGCGCTCGATCACGTTGGTGCGGACACGAACCGTCGTGCCACCGAGCGAGAACGATTCCAGTTCGACGGCCAGCACGGCGCGGCCTCTCAAGCCATCGGAGGGCTCGGCCGCGGTGACCCGTCCGGTAAAGCGGGTGCCCGCCGGAATCAGAGGGGCGCCATCCACCTCGACGGGTGATTCGAGGGTGGCAAAGAAGCTGTCTCCCACGCGGTTGCGGCGGGTGTTGAGCGGCTCCTCCACCCGAACGTGCAGGGGGGTACCCGCGGGGACCAGGATTTCGGCCGTATCGCCCGTATGGGCGCCCCCTGCCGGGGTGGCCGAATGGCTTCCCGCGCAGCCCGCAAACAGCAGCACAGGCGCGATCCAGGCCAGCTTCCTCATACTCCTCCTGTCAAACCCTGGAGCAAGGTGCTTACCACTTCGTAAACCTCTGTGATACATAAGGCAGGGCAGGAGAATGCTATAGAATTTACACTTCGATTGGAGCTGGAAAGCGCCTTGGGCGTAAGATATAGGTATGGAGTGCACACCCTCCACTTCGCGTCCCGGTCTTTTCGGCTCCGATTAGCTCCCTGCCTGTTCCTGCGGCGCGCGCTGCGGCGCGCAAAGTATTAAGCCCTTTAATAGTTTGGTGAATTGTTATGGCGATGCTTTCCGAACAGGTGCGTCCGGATCTTCCCTGCCTGGTCACGGCCCTGCCAGGGCCGCGGGCCCAGACCATCATCGAGCGCGACCAAAGGTGCGTATCCCCCTCCTACACAAGGGGTTATCCGCTGGTGGCGGAGCGCGGCGAAGGAGCATTGGTGGAGGATGCCGACGGCAACCGTTTTCTCGATTTCAATGCCGGCATAGCCGTGGTGGCGACCGGTCACTGCCACCCTCGTGTGGTGGAGGCCATTCAGAAGCAGGCCGCCCGCCTGATCCACATGTCTGGCACGGACTTCTACTACGAGGAGCTCGTGGCGCTGGCCGAGAAACTGGCCGAAATCGCACCCGGCGGGCCTGCCGTGCCGCGACGGGTTTCTTTTGGCAATTCCGGAGCCGAGGCCGTCGAGGGGGCCCTCAAGCTGGCGCGCTGGGCCACCGGGCGCGAGAAAATCGTGGCGTTTTATGGCAGCTTCCATGGGCGCACCATGGGAGCGCTCTCGCTGACCGCCCGCAAAGCCGTGCAGAGGGCCGGCTTCGGGCCGCTGGTGCCCGGCGTGGTACACGCGCCCTATCCCTACTGCTACCGCTGCCCGTTCGGCAAGGAGCCGGAGAGCTGCGCGGTGGAGTGCGTCCAGTTCATTGAGAATACGCTGCTGAAGACCGTGGCGCCGGCGGCGGAAACCGCCGCCATCGTGGTCGAGCCTGTGCAGGGCGAGGGCGGCTACATCGTGCCCCCGCAGAAATTCTTCGAAGAACTGATGCGGGTGGCCAAACAAAATGGTATCCTTCTGATTTTCGACGAGGTGCAGTCCGGGATGGGCCGCACCGGCCGCACGTGGGCGGCGGAGCATTTCGGGGCCGTCCCGGACATTTTTACGGTGGCCAAGGGAATCGCCAGCGGTATGCCGCTAGGTGCTACGGTGGCGCGGGCGGACCTGATGACCTGGCCGCCGGGCGCACACGCCTCCACGTTCGGCGGCAATCCGGTCTGTTGTGCGGCAGCGCTGGCGACTATCGCGTTGCTCGAGGAAGAACTGGTGGAGAACGCCGCGCGCATGGGCGAGTACCTGATGGACCGCCTGCGCGATTGGCCGGCGCGCTTTTCCATGGTGGGCGACGTGCGCGGGCTGGGGCTGATGATCGGAATCGAGCTGGTGCGCGACCAGCGGACGAAGGAGAAAGCGTCCGTGTTGCGCGACCGGGTGGTGGACCTGGCTTTCCAGGCCGGCCTGCTGGTGCTGGGCGCGGGCGACAACACCATCCGGCTTTCGCCGCCGCTGGTGATTACGCGCGACCAGTGCGATTTCGCCATCGAGACGCTGGAACAGTGCCTGAAGACGGCCGCCGCGAACGGATGAGAGTGTTGGACGTCGGCTGCGGGATTCACAAGCAGCCCGGCGCCATCGGACTGGACCGGAATCCCGCCAGCCGCGCCGACGTGCTGGCGGACCTGGACCGCTTCCCCTATCCGTTCGCCGACAGCGCCTTCGACCGCCTGACCGCCATCCACGTGGTGGAGCACCTCAGCGACGTGATGCGCGCCATGGAGGAGTTCCACCGCCTGGTGCGGCCCGGCGGCACGGTGCGCATCGAGACGCCGCATTACACCGACTTCAGCTCCTTCTGCGACCCCACCCACAAGCAGCACCTGACCAGCTTCAGCTTCCGCTACTTCGGTCCCGATCACGGCGGCTTCGGCTATTATTCCAAGGCGAGATTTCGCGAGATTTCCGTGCGGCTCAAGCTACTGGCTTTATGGAGGTGGACCGGATTCGAATTCCTGGTCAACCGCTTCCCGCGCTACCGGCGTTTTTGGGAGCACTACCTCTGCTACGTGGTGCGCGGCAAAGCCATGGCATTCGAGTTCGAAGTCTTGAAGTGATCGGGCTGCTCTACCGTTGCGCGGACGCCATCCGCCGCCGCTACCTGGCCGGGGATCACGGCCGCCTGGGCGAAGACATGGCGCACCGTTACCTGTGCCGGAACGGGTGCACCATCGTGGCGCGCAACTACCGCACGCCCTCGGGATCGGGCGAGATCGACCTGGTCGTGCGGCACGGCGAAACCACCGCGTTCGTGGAAGTGAAGACGCGCGCCACGGCGGAATTCGGCGAGCCGGACCGCGCTGTGGACGCCGAAAAGCGCCGCCGGATCGGCCGCGCCGCCCGCCATTACGCCCGCCGCGCCGGACTGGAGTGGGATCGGATGCGCTTCGACATCGTCAGCGTGGTGCTGGAGCAGCCGCCGCGCATCGAGTGGCAGCGCGATGCCTTCCGGCCCCTCACCCAATGGCGTTGAAGATATCGAGGGAGTCGACCTCTGAATCGGACACAGGCGTCAGCGCCCGATCCATGTAGTGGCGCGCGGCGGGGTCGCGCTTGATCTTGCGGAGCAGCCGGTATAAGTGCGCAATCTCGCGGGCCAGCCGCAGGTGCTTCCAGAGCAGTTCGGCCCCGTACCGCGGATAAAAGATCAGAGGATTCTCGCGGGGGAAGGTGGAGCGCCGGGTGGTCCGCGACTTGAGACGCAAATACCCGCTCTGCAACGGATCCACTTTTTCCAGCACGATGCAGGCGTAGAACCACAGCAGCAGGAACATTATGTTGCCGGCGCTCATGCCCGGCGTGGCGGCCGCGCGCCGCATCACGGTCTCCATGTGCTCGCGCGAAAAATAGGACAGCCACGCATCGCGGTACAGGCGCTCCCACTCCCCGGCGGTCATGCGGGGGTGTTGGGTGGTGACATGCTCCAGGTCGTACTTGTTCAGATCGGGATCGAGCCAGGCGCCGGCCTGAAAGAGCTTGAGATGATCTTCGGAGCCAGGGAGCGGCGTCAGGCAGTGCGGCTCCAGCAGGTCGATGGGCAGCTCGCGCTGGATGATGCCGATGTCGCGGCGGACCGATTCCGGGGTGTCGTTGGGGAAGCCGACCACATAGCCGGCGAAGACGGTGACGCCGGCTCTCTTCCACTCGAGCAGCATCTTGCGATACTCGGCGATCTTATTCTGTTTCTTGCGGCTGCCCAGGAGGCTCTCGGAATGGATGGTCTCGAGGCCTATGAAGACCCGGGCGACGCCGGCGCGGCGGGCCTTCTCGATGAAGCGCGGCAGGCGGTGGCACATGGTGTCCACCTGGAGCACGAACTTGATGTTCAGACGTTCGGTCTCGCGCATCTCGATGAGGCGGTCAAAGATGGCCTCCCACTCGGAGTTGCGCGCGAAGTTGTCGTCGGTGATGAAGAAACGGTTGATGCCCTGGGCCAGGTTGCGGCGCACGATCTGTTCGACGTCGGCGGCGGAGCGGCGCCGGCTCTTGCGCCCCTGCACGTTGATAATGGTGCAGAAGGAGCATAGGAACGGGCAGCCGCGCCCGGCGTCGAAGCTGGTCATGTTGCCGGCGGTGCGGCGGAGCCGCGCTTCAGGCAGAAACGGGAGCGGCGCGCCTTCGAGCGCGGGCAGATCGGCCAGATAGTTGTACAACGGCCGCAGCTCGTTCCGCCAGGCGTCGCGCAGAACCTCGTCCAGCCGGCCTTCGGCTTCGCCGGCAAACAGCGACACACCGAGGTCCATGGCTTCTTTGAGTTCGGGCGGGGCCTCGGGCAGCATGGCGAGACATCCGGAGACGTGGAAACCGCCCATCACCACCTGGATCCCGGCCGCGCGCAACGGGCGCGCGATATCCATGGCGCGCGGGAACTGGTTGGACTGCACACCGACCAGCCCCACCATGCCCCTTCGGCCCCGCAGATCCTTTACGATCCGCTTCAGCGGCAGCGCCGCGTTGGTCTCGTCGTAGGCTTCGACGACGATCTCGATATCGTCGCCCAGCACGCGCCGCCGGTTCGAGTCCAGGGCCAGGCCATAGAGACACGCCAGCGTGTTGGAAGGGATGGCGGAGCGCACCCATTGGATGAGGTAGCCGTCGTCATCGTAGTGCGACGGCTTCAACAGGAACAACAGGAACTGTTGCGGCGCGCCCAAGGCAGCGATTAGGGTATCGCAGATGAAGCCTCCACTGCAATGACGCGAGGCCGCCCGCGCGCCGTCTGCGCAGCCCGGAATCGAGCCGCGCTATATTGGTCTTATCCCCATGCGAGGCACGCGCTGGCTGGTGCTGGTGGCCCTGGTCGCGATCCTTACCGGCGTCGGCCTCACCTACCGAATGCAGAGAAAGACGCTGCGGGACGCGGCTCCCGCCAAGCCGCCGCCGCTGTCTGTGGATCTCAACTCGTCGGCGGAGCATTGGGAGTATCACGTGACCGATGGCGGGCGCGAGGTGGCCTTTATCGAGGCGGAGAGCGTGGCCCAGGTGAAGGACTCGTCGCGCATCGACTTGAAGAATGTCACCCTGCGGCTGCACAACCGGGACGATGAGACCTTCAACCTGGTGAAGAGCGCGGCGGCTTCCTTCGCCACCGCCGACCAGAGCCTCTATTCGGAAGGCGCCGTCCAGATCACGCTCCGTGTTCCTCTCGTGGGACAGCCGGCGCACACGCTGGTCTCCATACAATCGTCCGGCGTGCGGTTCGATACCGTGAGTGGAAAGGCCGAGACCGACCGCCCCTCGAGCTTCACCTTCGAACACGGCGATGGCTCCTCGACGGGCGCATCTTACGATCCCACGATGCACGAGCTGATTCTGCGAAACGATGCCGAGCTGCACTGGCAGCCCGTGGGACCCAATGCCAAGCCCATGAAGATTCAGGCGGCCACCCTGAAGTACCACGAGGATACCCAGGAAGTCTGGCTGACGCCGTGGGGCCGGCTGACGCGCGAAAACACGGTGGTGGAGGGCGAGAGCGTGGTGGTGCACCTCGAGAACCAGGCCATCCGCAAAGTAGAGGCTGTCCGCGCGCACGGCCAGGACGATTATCCCAACCGCAAGCTGAACTACGCGGCGGGCACCCTGGTGGTGGATTACGACGATGACGGCCTGGTCCGGTCGATTGTGGGAACCGATGGCGCGCGCCTGGTCTCGACCGGCGAGACTTCCGAAACGACCGTGACCGCGGGGCGCGTGGACCTGGGACTCGTGCCGCTGAACGGCGAAAGCACGCTGGCGAGCGTGCTGGGGTCCGGCAATACCGTGGTGACGTCCAAACCGCTGCCCGCGCCCGGCCGGCAGCCCTCCGAAACCGACATTCTGCGCAGCGACAAAGTGAATATGAAGATGCGCCCGGGCGGCCGCGAGATCGAAAGCCTGGTCACCGGCGCGCCCGGCACCCTGGAATTCGTGCCCAACCTGCCGGCCCAGCATCATCGCACGCTCGACGCCAGGCAGATGACGATCGCTTACGGCGCGCAGAACCGCATCGATTCGTTCCGCGCCACCGACGCCCGTACGCGCACCGAACCCACGCCGGACGAGCGCAAGAACAACCGCACCGTGGCCACCACCTCGAGCCGCGAGCTGGCGGCGCGCTTCGACCCTAAGACCAGTCAGTTGCAGTCGATGGAGCAGGCGGGCGATTTCCAATACGTCGAAGGCGACCGCCAGGCGCGCGCGGCCAAGGCGACGCTCGATTCCGGCACCAACCTGATGCTGCTCGACACCGGCGCGCGCATGTGGGATTCCACAGGCTCAACCACGGCCGACCGCATCCGCATGGACCAGCGCACCGGCGATTTCTCGGCCGAGGGCGGCGTGAAATCCAGCCGGCTGCCGGATAAAGACCAGAACAAGAACTCCGGTATGCTCTCGGGCGATGAGCCGGTGGAGGCGCAGGCGCGGCGCATGGAGTCTTCCAATCGCAACCGCCGTCTGCACTACGAAGGCGGCGCGGTGATGTGGCAGGGCGCCAACCGCATCCAGGCCGATGTCATCGATGTGGACCGCGAAAAGCGCACGCTTTCGGCCGGACCGAACGTGGTGACCAGCTTGTGGGAAGACCCGAATTCCAAAGATACGAAGTCCCAGGACTCTAAATCCGCGGACCGGAAACCCGCCGATCAGAAGAGCACGGCCGCCCCGGTATTGACCGTGGTGCACGCGGCCCGGCTGGTCTATACGGACGAAAACCGGCTGGCGCACTATACCGGCGGGGTGAAGCTGACGCGGCCCGGCCTCGATGAGAAGGGCGACGATCTGCGCGCGTTTCTGGCCGAATCGGGCGCCGATTCGCGCCTGGAAAAAGCCTTCGCCGATGGCTCGGTCGAGATCGTCCAGACGGCTCCGGACCGCAAGCGCACCGGGACGGGGAATTACTCCGAATATTACACGGCCGATCAGAAGGTGATCCTAAGGGGCGCCAAAGCGAAACTGGTGGACACACGCGACGGCAATACCGAAGGGACCGAATTGACCTACTTCGCCAACGATGATAGGCTGCTGGTAAATGGGGCGCCGCGCGATCCCGGAAACAGCCGCATCGCCCGCAAACACAAGTAGCGGCCGATGAGCATACTCGAGACCAAGGAGATTTCCAAAAGTTACCGCGGGCGGCGCGTGGTGGACGATGTCTCGCTGCACCTCGAACAGGGCGAGGTAGTGGGCCTGCTGGGCCCCAACGGCGCGGGCAAGACGACCTCTTTCTACATGATCGTGGGCCTCATCAGCCCCGATTCCGGCCAGATCGTGGTGGATGGGCAGGATATCACGGACCTGCCGATGTTCCAGCGCGCGCGGCGCGGCATCAGCTACCTGCCTCAGGAAGCCTCCATCTTCCGCAAGCTGACGGTGGAAGAGAACCTCATGGCTATTCTCGAAACTCTGCCCCTGCGGTCGCGCGAACGGCGCGAGCGCATGGAGCGGTTGATCGACGAACTGGGCCTGGGGACGGTCCGGCGAAGCCGGGGCTACATGCTTTCGGGCGGCGAGCGGCGCAGGGTCGAGATCGCCCGTTCCCTGGTGATCAACCCCAACTTCCTGCTGCTGGACGAGCCGTTCTCGGGCATCGACCCCATCCAGGTGCTGGAGTTGCAGCGCATCATCTTCGACCTCAAACGCCAGAGCATCGGCATTCTGGTGACGGATCATAACGTGCGTGAGACGCTCGTGGTAACGGACCGCGCCTACATCATCAATAATGGGCGGCTGTTCCGGGCGGGCAGTCCGGAGGCGCTCGAGCGCGATCCGGAAGTCAAACGGATTTACCTGGGTGAATCGTTCACGTTACGGGTATAAGAATGACTAAAGCGCTGATCCTGATGTGTCTGGGCGCCGCGAGTGCGCTGGCGCAGTTGTTTTCCGCGGGAATCAAGGGAGGCGTTCCGTTCACGGACTTCGTGAGCGCGGTCTCGAATCCCAGTTCTGTCTCCACAACGGATAACAACCGCTACGTGATCGGGCCGATGGCGGAGCTGCACCTGCCGTTCGGTTTGGGCGTAGAACTGGACGTGCTGTTCCGACATTATAGTTTCACGATCCCGACCGAGAGCGCCAGCACCAACGCCTGGGAATTTCCATTAGTGGCCAAGTACCGTTTCCCGACCCGCGTCATCCGGCCGTACGTGGAGGGCGGCGTGGCGTGGGACAAGATCCAGGGACTAAGCGAGACATTCTTTAACGTCACCGGGTTGGGGAGCTCGTCCAGCCTGCACAAATCCACCGTGTCGGGCTTCGTGATGGGAGCGGGAATCGACGTTCACGCGTTGATTATTCACATTGCGCCGGAAATCCGTTACACCCGCTGGGGCGCCCAGCATTTTCTTTCATCCAACGGGCTCCTCAGCAGCACCCAAAATCAGGCCGAGTTTCTAGTCGGGTTCACTTTCTAAACTGCGGGCAAGCCGCGGATGCCGGTGCATCCGCGGCCGGCCATAGTGCCTAGGCTTGCCCGCGAATCACTCCGGGTTCGCCGGCGCCCAGCGTCACCCGCGGCATCTGCCGCGCGCGTTCGCTTCTACCCAGGGTCCAGACCTCCCGTCCGAACGCCTCGTTCAACATCAAGGCGCTGGCCGTATACCAGGCCGCCAGGGCGCTGATGATAAACAGGTAACCCGCCAGCGTGACCAACCCGGCGACACCAGCCAGCAAGCCGATGGCTGCCACGGTCGAACCGGCGGCTAAGAAGGTCAGCGTGGTCACCAGGGATTTGTTCTCCGCCGCTGCGGCGGCCGCGCACACCCATGTGATGGCCGCCGTGACGATGAAGCAATATCCGAGTTCCGGAGTGACAACACCCCGGGTGATGGCCGCGCCCGTCCTGGAAGCCATCAAAGCGATGACGCCAAACGCGATCCAGAACGCGCCCCAAAGGCCGTGAACGGCGGTGGCTACTCCGTCGCGGGCTTTATAGGCCCACATGCCCGATAGAAACTGAGCCACGCCGCCGAAAATGGCCGCAAAAGGCACAACCATCAAGGTCGTATCGCCGGGACCAAACCAGCGAGCCATTTGAGCGGCCACGAGAAATGTCGCGCCCGCCAGTCCGTATAGCCCGAGGATGGATGGTCCGGCGATAGGTTGCAGGAAAACACGAGGTTGCGGGTTGGCACTCACCAACGGCGATCCCATTTCGCCCATATCCGATTCTTCAGAAATCATAATTTCCCTCCTTCTCATGTGGACACCGCACCGGCCATAGTGCGCGGCAGCCTCGGGGGGAAGGTTGCCACGTTATGTGGATCGATGTGGGTCACTTTAGAAAGGGGCACGCCGGCTACCATTGTGAAATCGCAAGGTATCCAGGGGGATGTGCAGTAAACCAGCATCTGGCTTTCGTCTGATAAGCTAATCCATTGATGACCGTCGATGAAATCCGCCAGTTGATCAGTCTCGCCACCGAAACCGGAATTGCGGAGCTGGAGGTCCAACACGGGGACGACCGCGTGCGGATCCGCCGCGACGTTCCGCCCGCGCCGCGGGAAATCGTGTTCGCCGCGCCCCAGCCCTTCTCCGCCGGCCAGTCCGCCGCGTCTGCCGGCGGCCCCGTGCCCCTGCCGCCCGCTCAGCCGGCAGTCTCTTCCGCGCCTGCGCCGGTCCCCAGCCGGGAAAAGGAGCTCGAACGGCCGGCCGACCCCGCCGTCACCCTGGTCAAATCGCCCATTGTCGGCACTTTTTACGAAGGCCCCTCGCCGGGAGCCCCGGCCTTTGTCCGTCCGGGTGACCGCGTGCAGCCTGGAAAGGTCCTCTGCATCATCGAATCCATGAAGCTGATGAATGAGATCGAGGCCGAAGTCGCGGGCATCGTCGAGAGCAAACTGGTCATGAACGGCCAGCCGGTGGAGTACGGGGAGGCTCTGTTTGCCATCCGCGCCCTTTAAGAAGATTCTGATCGCCAATCGCGGCGAAATCGCCGTGCGGGTCATCTGCGCCTGCAAGGAACTCGGCATCCAGACCGTCGCCGTCTATTCGGAGGCCGATCGCCACAGTTCCCATGTCCGCTTCGCCGACCAGGCCATCTGCATCGGTCCGGCCAAGAGCGCGCGGAGCTACCTCGACGTTCCCTCCATCATCAGCGCCGCCGAGATCACCAACGTGGATGCCATCCATCCCGGCTATGGCTTCCTCAGCGAGAACGCCGCTTTCGCCGAAGTTTGCGAAGCCTCGCGCATCCGGTTTATCGGGCCGCGCCCAGAAGTCATCCGTCTCATGGGTGTCAAGGAGCAGGCCCGCGCTTTCATGCGGGAGAGGGGAGTGCCGGTGCTGCCGGGATCGGCCGGCGTCCTTTCCAGCCCCGAGGAGGGCCTGGGAATCGCCCGGGAAATCGGATATCCGGTTATCCTGAAGGCTTCGGCGGGCGGCGGTGGGCGCGGCATGCGCGTGGTCAACAAACCCGATGAGCTGCCGGCGCTGTTCGCCCAGGCCCAGCTGGAGGCCGGCGGGGCCTTCAGTTCCGCGGACCTCTATCTGGAAAAGTACATCCCCGCGCCGCGGCATATCGAGTTCCAGATTCTGGCCGACGAATACGGCTGCGTCGAGATCCTGGGGGAGCGCGAATGCAGCATCCAGCGGCGCCACCAGAAGCTACTCGAGGAATCTCCCTCGCCCGCCGTCACGGATCGCCAGCGCGCTGAGATCGCGGCGGCCCTGCGCGGGGCCATCGCGGCCTCCGGCTACACCAACGCCGGAACGGTCGAGTTCCTCATGGATGAACATGGGGGCCTGAACTTCATCGAGGTCAACGCGCGCGTGCAGGTGGAGCACCCGGTCAGCGAGTTCGTCACCGGCATCGATATCGTCAAGAGCCAGATCCGCATCGCGCAAGGTGAGCGGCTGACGGATATTCTGAACGGACCGGTCCAATTACGCGGCCACGCCGTCGAGTGCCGCATCAACGCCGAGAATCCCGAGACCTTCGTTCCTTCGCCCGGACGCATCACGGGCTTTCATCTCCCCGGCGGGATCGGCATCCGCGTGGACACCTGGGCGTACACCGATTGCGTGGTTCCGCCCTTTTACGATTCGCTGGTAGCCAAGCTGATCGCCTACGGCAACGACAGAGCAGAAGCCATCCGCCGCATGGACCGCGCATTATCGATGTTCATCGTGGAGGGCATCCACACCTCGATCCCGCTGCACCGGCGCATCCTGGCGGACCCCGATTTTCAGGCCGGCCGCTTCGACACCAACTTCATCAAGAGGTTCACGAAATAAGAGGGCGCCCGGCAGCCAGCCCCTAGTACGGCCAGCGCCGTCCGGGTATGGGGGTCGTCTGCCCTTTGGAATTCCCCGTCTCCGGCGCGCTTCCGCCGGAGGCGCGGGGCGGCTGATAGTTGCCGAAATCCACTTCGCTCGGGCTGAAATTCAGGGGCCGGTCCAGCACCATCTCGACGGTGCTGCCCCTGGCCAGCACCGCGTCCGGGCCGCGGGTGGCCAGCACGCCGATCAGGCCGGCCGCCGCGCCCGCCGCCGCGCCTACGCCCAGTCCTAATCCGGCGTGGCCCGAGGTGCTGCCCGCGATGGCTCCCACCGAAGCTCCCGCGCCCGCCACTTCGCCGATGGTGCGCGCATCCCCGGCCTTGTTGCCGTCGCTCTCGACGCGGCCTTCGGCGCGGTCCAGCGAGCCCGCGGTGTTGCCATCCATCCCGCCGATGCGCGCCCGGAAGTCGCGCGTCACCCCGTTGGGGAGCGTCAGGGAATCGAAGCGCACGTACAGCTCGCCCTTTCCCTTGATCCGCCCGGGCTTCTTGATCTCAGTCACGGTACCGGCTACGTAACTTCCCACCGGGATCACGATCCGCCCGCTCACCAGCACCGGGAAGGCCGTTTCGAGGTACACCCGGTCGCCCTCCACCGAGTGCTTGGTGCTGATGCTGTTGATCAGGCTCAGCGGCACTTTGGTGCCCTGCGCGACGGTATAATCCTCGCCCGCCGGCGCGGCCTGCTGCGCGGCCGCGATCCCCGCCGCCAAAACTACCGGAACGAAAAGTCGAAGGGACATGCGCAAGGCTCCTAGACCGATTCTAGTCCATATATTGAACGCGTCCCAGCCCGGGTAAGTTGCGGTCCGATTGCGTCCCCGTCATTGCACCGCCAGCAGCAGGCCCGCCCGGCTGGTCTGCGCCCCCATGGCGACGCGGATTTCCGGATCGCTCCCCGGCGCATCCGGCAGGGTCAGATTGATCTGGTAAAGCCCCGCGCAACCTGGCGTCACCCCGGCATACAGAATTTCCCCGGAATCTACCGCCGTTCCATTGAGCAGGACCGAGACATCCCCAACCACGCGCGCGGCGGCATCAGGGATTTCCCCTACCCCCACGTTTGGCACGGTCTGGCCAAACCCGGCTCCGTATAAGACCACAATTTCGCCGCCATGCGCGGGGTTGTCGGTAGTAATGAGGGAATAATCCAGATGAGTGGCGATGGCGTAGCCATTCAGCTCGAACAGTTCCGGCGCGGCATCCACCAGGGTAACCGTGACGGGGGGGCCGATAACGCCCTCACGCACCACCTGGATGGTGACGTCGCCGGGCCCCAGGTTACTCGGCACCATGAAGTTGATCTGGCTTGGGGAGACGTAGTAGAGCGGGGCCGGCCAATTGTCTACGAGCACCTCGCCATTACCAAGTTGCCAGGGAAGCGAGCCGGAGAGGATATCGCCGGCTCCGAGGGCCTGTTCCGACCACGACAGGTTCGTGCCGAAAATGGCGAGCACGTCGTTGGGCGCAAAAGGGCCCCCTTGATAGTTCGCCGCGCTGACGATGCCCGCCACCGGGTAGGCCGGCCCGGATTGCGCCGCTGCGAACGCGCACATCGCCACCGCTGCCGTCCACGCCCGCCGCATTTCTATGGGTAGTGCCGGGTCCGCTCCGGAAATCTCAGCGATTCCCGCGAAACAAATCCCGCTAGACTGAATATGTGGGTCCGGAGGACGCCCGCGGGGGACGCCCGTGTGCGGCCCCGACTTTTTGCGCGCCGTGCGCGTCTTGTAACCAGGAGCCAGAGTTTGATCTTCCGGGCGGTCGAAGATGCCGACCTGATTCAGCAGGCTGCCCGGGGCGCCGTGGAGGCCTATAACCTCCTGGTATCCCGGTGGGAGAAGCGCGTCTATAATTACCTTCTCCGCATCACCGGCAACCGCGAAGACGCTCTGGATTTGACCCAGGACGTGTTTTTGAAAGCGTACCAAAACCTCCGCAAACTCGACGATCCGGGGCGTTTTGCCCCGTGGCTCTACCGCATCGCCCACAACGAGGCCTACTCGATGTTCCGCAAGCGCAGGCCCGAGACGGACGTGGACGAGCTCGAGCCGGAGAGCGTGGAGGCTGGGATCGCGTTCGGCGGCAGCTCGGTTTTTCCGCTCGAGCTGAGCCTGGCCGTGGCGGGGGCCCTCGAGCGCCTCTCCCCGGATCAGCGCGAGGCCGTGGTTCTCAAGATTTACCAGGGCTTCAAGTTCGAAGAAATGGCCGAAATCCTGTCCTGCCCGGTGTCCACCGTCAAGTCCCGTCTGTATTCCGCCTTCGATCTGCTCAAGGCGGAGCTGGCTCCCATACGGACACGAGGTGTGTCATGAGTTGCTCGCCATTCGATTTGAAGGATTACCTGCTCCACGAACTCGCCGGCCCGCGCCGGGTCGAGGTGGAGGAGCACGTGCAAAATTGTCCGGCCTGCCGGGAGGAATTGGACCGGCTGCGCCTCACCCAAACGGCCTTGATGTCGCTCGGCGAGGAAGAGATGCCGCGGCGCATCGCGTTCGTTTCCGATCCGGTTTTCGAAGCTGCCCCATGGCGGCGCGTGTGGGCCGGCTTCTGGGGATCGGGCCCGCGGCTGGGTTTCGCCTCCGCTGCGCTGCTTTCCATCGCGATTCTGGTTTCCGCTCTGACGCGGCCGGCTCCCGCACCGGTTGCCGGAACGGTGGCCGTGGTTCGCGATTCCGGCATGGGCAGCGATGAAATCGACCGGCGCATTCAGGCAGCCATTGCCGCCAGCGAGGCGCGCCAGACCCGCAAGGCTGAAGAACTGGTGAAGCGGATCGAGGATCGCGACCGCCGCCAACTGGAAGCTCTGCGACTGGCCGCCGCGCAAGAAGTGGATTACTACCGGCGCAACGAGCGCGTGCTGGCGGCGAATTACGGCGCGCTCCGGCCGCAGGAGGGAGACGCGAGATGAAGCGCGGTTCGTGGATTTTATGTCTGGCTCTGGCGCCAGCTTTCGCCCAGATCAGAATGGCCGCCAATGCCCCGGTGGTGCCCGCCATCAAGGCGCCGGCCCCCGGTGCCAGCCTGTCAGCGCTGGAAAAGAACTTCGACGACAACCTGCAGATCACCGGTATACCCGATCGCTTGCAGTTGCGCGGCTTCACCCGCGCGCTGCGCATCGACGATTACGGCGCGGTCTTCACGGCGGAGGTGGACTTGATAGCGGCTCCCACCATCAACCCGTTCCAGACGAGCATCTCGCCGCAGCAGGCCCAAGAGGTGCACCAGCGCAAGCTGGCGAATCTGGTATTGTTGCGCAAGACCATGCGCGAGATGATGACGACCTCCGCCAATACGCTCACCGCGTTGGCGCCCGAGGGCCACATCCTGGTGGCCGTGCGGCTGGCCTATCAGTCCTGGGAAGACCGGACGGGCTTGCCGGCGCAGATCGTCATGAAGGCCACGCGCCAGGACGCCCAGGCCGGGCAAATCCAGACGACGGAAGACCAGTAGTGATCCCCCCTGTGCCCGATTCCGCTGCGTCAGCCGATTTCACGCCTCCCGGCCCGCGCTCGATGCGGCTCGGCGAGATCCTGATCGAGCGCCGCAAGATCGAGGCGGAAGATCTGGAGCGCGCTCTGGAACTGCAAAGGGAGCGTGGCGAAAAGCTCGGCAAGATCCTGGTCGATATGGGCCTGATCGCCCAGCGCGACATGCTGGCGGCGCTTTCCGACCAGCTCGGCATTCCGATTGTAACGGTGGATCAAGCGCCGCCCGCAGCCGCCGAGATCGATGGCCTCTCGCAGCGCTTTCTGCGTCAGAACCGCATCTATCCGCTGGTTCTGGCCGGTTCCACCCTGACGCTGGCGATGGCCGACCCGCTGGATTTCGAGACCATCGCGGCGGTGCGCTCGTTTTCCGGATTGGATGTCCGCACCGCGCTGGCTTCCGAAGCGGATATCCTCGATGCGCTGGAGAAGCATTACGGCGAGGGCGAGCACCGGATCTCCGGGGGCGAGGGCGACAGCGAAGAGGCCACTGCCGATCTCGAGCACCTGCGCGACATGGCCAGCGAGGCGCCCGTCATCCGCCTGGTTAACGCCATGATCGCCGAGGCCGTCGAAAAGCGCGCCAGCGACATCCATATCGAGCCTTTCGAGAAGGAGTTCCGCGTCCGCTACCGCGTGGATGGCGTGCTCTTCAACCAGGAAGCGCCGCCGCGCGAGCTGAAGGCCGCCATCATCTCGCGTCTGAAGCTGATGGCCAAGCTGAACATCGCCGAACGCCGCCTGCCGCAGGATGGCCGCATCAAGATCAAGATTCTGGGCCGCGAGGTGGATCTGCGCGTCTCGACGCTGCCCACTCTTTTCGGCGAAAGCGTGGTCATGCGCCTGCTCGACCGCTCGGCCGGCGATTTCTACGACCTCCGCCGCCTGGGCTTCGACGACCGCATGCTGGCCCGCATGGAGCATTTCACGAGCCTGCCGCACGGCATCTTCCTGGTGACCGGGCCTACCGGCAGCGGCAAATCCACCACGCTCTACTCGGCGCTCAAGCGCATCAACCTGCCGGACAAGAAGATCATCACCATCGAAGACCCGGTGGAATACCAGATGGACGGCATCAACCAGATCCACGTGAATCCGCAGATCGGGCTGACGTTCGCCTCCGGGCTGCGCCACATCGTGCGCCAGGATCCCGACGTCATCATGGTGGGCGAAATCCGCGACCGCGAGACCGCCGATATCGCCATACGGGCCGCGCTCACCGGCCACCTGGTCTTTTCGACGCTCCACACCAACGATGCGCCCAGCGCCATCACGCGCCTCACCGACATGGGTGTGGAGAATTACCTGATCACCTCTTCGCTGGTGGCCGTGCTGGCGCAGCGCCTGGTGCGCCTGATCTGCACAAATTGCCGGGAGCCGGATGGGATGGTGCTGGCGCCGGACGGGGAAGATATCGAAACCTTTCGTGGGGCGGGATGCGAAGGCTGCCGTGGAACGGGCTACAGCTCGCGCGTGGGCATCTTCGAGCTGATGGATCTGGACGACGAGATCCGCGGGCTGATTATGCGGAACGCGGACGCCTCGGCTCTCACCGACGCCGCGCGCCGGCATGGCATGCGGAACCTCCGCGAGGACGGCTGGATGAAGGTGCGGCAGGGCGTGACCACCGTCCGGGAAGTGATGCGCGTGACCCAGGAATTCTGAGGGCCGGGGAGTCATGACCACCTTCTTCTTTCGCGCGGTCGCCTCGGACGGTAAGATCCGCGCGGGCAGCTTGACGGGCGGCAGCGACAAGGCGGTCGCGCGCGAGCTTCGCAAACAGGGTCTCACGCCCATCTACGTGGGGGTCGCGCCCAAGAACGCGGTCTTCGAACTCAAGCTGCCCACCTTCCGCCGCGGCCGACGGCGCGACGTGCTCTTCTTCACCCAGGAGCTTTCCACGCTGCTCAATTCCAGCGTGCCGCTGGATCGCGCTCTGGCGATCACGGGCGAATTGACCGAGCGCCCCAGCTTCCGCTTCATCGTGCTGGACGTGCTGCGCGTGTTGAAGAGCGGCCGCACGCTGGCCGACAGCCTGGCTACCCATCCGGACTATTTTTCGGATCTGTACGTGAGCATGGTGCGGGCCGGCGAGGCCTCCGGGTCCCTGGCCGTTATCTTCGAACGCCTGGCCGAGTTCGAGCGCTCGCGCGATGATCTGCGCAACTACATCGTCTCCTCGATGATCTACCCGGCCCTGCTGGCCGGCGTGGGCCTGACCTCGATCCTGATTTTGCTCAACTTCGTGGTGCCGCGCTTCGCCTCGATCTTCGAAGGCACGACCATGAAGATCCCCGTGCCGACGCAGATCATGCTCGAGGCCAGCACCATCGTGCGGACCTACTGGTGGTTTGGAATTTCGGCGCTGGTGGGGTTCGCCATATTGTGGCGTGTCTATACCGCCACCGTGAAGGGCCGCTTGTGGTGGGACGGCGCGCGGCTGAAGCTGCCGCTGCTAGGAGACGCCCTGCTCAAGGCGGAGACCGCGCGCTTCGCGCAGGCCATGGCCACACTGGTGGCCAACACGGTGCCGCTGGTTCAATCGATTGCCATCGCGGCAGCCACGCTAAACAATCGGGTGATAGCCGGTGCGCTGGAGGGCGTGGCGCAGGGGGTCAAGCGCGGCGAGGGCATCGCCGCGCCGCTGCGCAAGGCTGCCGTCTTTCCTCCGCTGGCGGCCCACCTGCTTACCGTGGGCGAGGAGACCGGCCGGCTGGACCAGATGTTTGCCCGCATGGCCGATATTTACGAAAATGATACGCGGGCCTCCATCAAGCGTTTCACGGCGATTTTCGAACCCATCGTGATCCTGGTGATGGGTGTATTGGTGGGGGCGCTGATTCTGAGCATGTTGATTGCGATTACGAGCATAAACGACGTGGCGGTGTAGCAATGAGAGAACGAAGAAGCCGAAGAAGCGGGCAGGCGGGTGTCACCCTGATCGAGATGCTCGTGGTGGTCACGATCATCGGGCTGTTCGTGGCCCTGGTGGGTCCCAGCCTGTTCAAGAAGGCCGATACCGGCCGCATCGTGGCGGCGCGCAGCCAGATCGAGAACTTCATGACGGCCCTGGGCACGTACAAGCTCGATACCGGCACATTTCCGACCACCGAGCAGGGCCTGGAGGCGCTGCGCACGCGGCCCGCAGACGTGACCCAATGGAACGGGCCGTACATGCCCAAGGACATCCCCAAGGATCCCTGGGGCCACGACTATCTTTACAAGTATCCGGGCGAGCACGGCGATGAGCCGGAGATTATCTGCCTGGGCGCCGACGGCCAGCCCGGCGGCGACGGAGTCAATGGCGATATCGTCAGCTGGAAGAACTAACGGGCCGAAGATAAGCTCAACGCGGAGGCGCGGAGGCGCCGGCGTCACCCTGATCGAGCTGCTGGTGGTGATGGCTATCATCGGGTTGGTGGTGGGCGTCTCGATACCCTCGGTCGCGGCGGGGATCGATAGCGTCCGGCTGGCATCCGCCACCGACGCCACGGCGGCTTTCCTGAATGCCGCCGTCAATCGCGCGGAGCGGAGGGAACAGGCCGTCGAGGTGGTCATCTCCCGCAAGGAGAACCTGCTCGCGCTCTACTCGATCGATCCCGGTCCGGCGCGCGAGCTGCACATGCCGGATGGCATCGCCATCGAAGCGGTGCTGCCGGCCCAGCAGGAGGATACGCCCGACGAGGAGCGCCGGCTCGTCCTCATGCCCGGCGCCACGGTGCCGGGGATCGGAATTCAGCTCGGCAATCGTCACGGAGCCCATCGGGTGGTGAGATTGGACCCCATGACCGGCTTTCCGCGCGTGGAAAGCGTCAATCAAGAGTGAGGGCCAGGCACGGATTCACGCTGCTCGAGATGATCGTGGCCACCACCATCATGGCGGTGGCTGTGGTGACCCTGCTCTCCGGCATTTCGGGCGCCACGCGCGTGGCTTCCCGGCTGCGCGATTACGACCGCCTGGTGCAACTGGCGCGCCTGCGCATGAACGAGCTGCTGGTGGAAGACCCCCTGCCGCTCAACTCCGTTATGGCGGGTAAATTCGATCCGGCGGACACCGGCGGCGCCGAAGCCGGCTGGCAGGCGCGGGTGAGCCGGTCCGAAGCTCTGCCTTCTCCCGCCGCCGGCCAACTCGCTCTCGACCGCATTGAGCTGGAGGTCTGGTGGATGTCCGGGCAAACGCGCCGTGCTTTCACCCTGGATTCCTACCGCAAGCGGCTGCTGTCTCCCCAGGACATAGCCGCGGGAGTGCCGTAGCCATGCGGACATCACGCCGCCCGCGCCGCGCCGGCGTTACGCTCCTGGAAGTCCTGCTGGCCATGACGCTGCTAAGCCTGCTTTCGGTGGGCATGGCGATCGCCATGCGGGTGGGCCTCTCGGCGCTGGCCAAGACAAACACCAAGCTGATGGCCAACCGGCGTGTGGCGGGGGCGCAGCGGATTCTGGAAGCGGAACTCGAAGGCATGATGCCCATCCGGACGACCTGCGGCATCGCGTCCGGGGGATCCCGCATCGGCTTCTTCGAGGGCGAGCCGGCAGTTATGCGGCTCGTATCGACGTTCTCTCTCGAACAGGGCTGGCGCGGGCAGCCGCAGATTATCGAAATTTTCGTGATCCCGGGCGAATCGAGCGGCGTCCGCCTGGTGGTCAACGAGATTCCCTACTGGGGACCGGCCAGCGCCGGGCGGTTGTGTCTGGGCATGGGGGTGGATGGGATCACCGGCCAACCCTCCGCCAATTTCGCGCCCGTCGAGGCGAGTCCGAAATCTTTCGTGCTGGCCGACCAGTTGGCATATTGCCGTTTCGCGTATCACACCCGCCGTTTGGCCAATCTGCCGGCCACGTGGCGCCCCAAATGGGGCCTGGCGACCTGGCCGGCGGGCGTGCGCGTGGAAATGGCGCCGCTGGAGCCGGACCCGTCCCGCGTGCAGCCGATTACGATTGTGGCCCCGGTGCGCCTGTACCGCTCCTCCGAGATCGATTATGCGGACGACTAGGGGCAGCGCGCTGCTGGCGGTATTGTGGCTTTCGGCGGCGCTGGCGGCCATCGCCTTTGCGCTTTCCACCACCGTGCGGGGCGAGACCGAGCGCACCTCGACGGCACTGGACGGCCTGCGTGCCTACTACCTTGCCGCGGGGGCCATCGACCGCGTGGCGGTGGAGCTGCTGTGGAGCGCGACCACTCCGGGACCGCGACTGATCCCGGTGGGAGCGCGCGTGGTGCATTACACGTTTCCCAGCGGCGATGCAGACGTCGAGATCATCCCCGACGCAGCCAAGCTGAACGTCAACCGCGCGCCCGTCGAGCAGTTGGTCCGCCTCATGGCGGCGCTGGGAATCGACCCGCAGCGCGCGACCGCCCTGGCCATGGAGATCGACCAGTCCCGCCGGCCGGACCCGGGCGCGCCGACCCTGTTGGACAATCTCACGCCGGGTTCGTCTTTTGCGAGACCTCACGCGTCCTTTCAAGAGATCGAGGAATTGCTTCTGTTGAAAGGCATTACGCCCGATGTTTTCTACGGAACCTACACTCCCGCCGCGGGGCAGACGGAAGGGCCGCGGTTGATCCGCTCCGGCGGTCTGGCGGATTGCCTGACGGTCTATGACTCGGGCCCCGCCGTGGATGCCAACATGGCGCCTCCGGCCGTGCTGGCCGCTGTAGGATTGAGCCCCGATGCCGTAATGGCTCTGATGGAGAGGCGCCGCGCGGCGCCGCTGACTCCGCAGCAGTTGGCCGACTTCACGCAGGGCGGCATCCCGCTCCGCGTGGACGGCAATTCCATCGTGATTCTGCGCGCTACCGCCCGCCTGCGCTTGGCCAATGGGAAGTTTTCGGACCTGCGGCGCACCGTGGCCGAACAGTTGAAGTTCATGCCCCTGGGAACCGAAGCGCCTCTCCACGTTCTGCGCTGGTACGACTCCGCCTGGAGCGACTGATCCCATGGCGTTCGATATCCACATTCCCAAAGATGTTCGCAAGCTGCTGGCCTTCGGCTCCGGCGTAGGCATCGAAATCGGCCCCGCCGACCTGGAGGTGGTAGCGGCGCGCGTGCGGCCTTCGCGCGTGAAGGTGCTGGGGCGGCTCAAGATCGCGGGTTTCGCCGCGCGCCCCGCGGCCGAATGGGGGGCTGAGTACAGCCGCTTTCTGCGCTCGCTGGGGCTGGGGCACGTGAGCGCGGCCGTGCTGCTGCCGCGGCGCGACGTAATCGTGCGGGTGGTGGCGCTCGCGGGCGTGGCTTCTAAGGACACCGCGGCCGCCATCCGCTTCCAGCTCGATTCGCTGCATCCATACGGGGAAGATGAGATTTCGTGGGGCTGGTCGCCGCTGGCTTTCGGCGCGGTGCTGGTGGGAATCGTGCGGCGCGCGGTGGCGGACCATTACATCCAGCTCTTCACCGAGGCGGGTATCGGTGTTTCCGGCTTCACCTTTTCGGCGGCCGCGGTGCACGCCGCCATCCAACTGAACGGCGGGGCGGGGCCTGAGTGGGAGAACGGTTTCGTTGCCTTCAGCCGTTCGGGCACGGGTAGCGTCGAGGTTTATGGCGAGAGCCCCGCACGCCCGGTCTTCTCCGGCGAGTTCCAACTGCCGGCTGAGCGCGCCGCCGCGCTGGCCATGGCCGAACTGCGGCTGCCGCCGGAAACCGAGGCGCTGGAGCTGGAGCGCGTTCTTCCCAAGCCCATCCTCAACCCGGTGGAGAACGATCTTGCGCGCAACGCGCTGCCGTACGCCACCGCGCTGGCCGGGGCTTGTCCGCGGCTGGCGCCGTCGGCCAACGTGCTGCCGGCCGAGTACCGCAAACTCAACTCGCGCGCGGTGTTCATCCCCACCGTGGTGCTGGCGGCGCTGCTGATCCTGGCGGCCGGGGCTCTGGCGATTTACGCGCGGATCAGCGAGCGGCGCTATCTGGGCCGGCTCAACGCGGAGATCGCGCGCTGCGAGCCGCAAGCCCAGCGTGCGGCCGCCGCCGAGCGCGAGATCACCCGCGTCCGGGCGCGCAGCGAGCTGCTGGACCGGTTCCGCCGCCAGACGCAGAACGATCTGGATTCGCTCAAGGAGCTGACGCGGTTGCTGGAGCCTCCCGCCTGGACCAACTCCATTGACCTCGCGCGCGATACGGCGCGGCTTTCCGGCGAAGCGCCCCAGGCGGCGCCGCTGCTCAAGATTCTGGATTCCTCACCGCTGTTCAAGAACTCGGTGCTGGATATGGCGCCGCGCAGCGGCTCGGGCGAGCTGTTCCAGATCCACACCAACCGGGAGAACACGCGATGAGCGGGGTGAGCGGAATGAAACAGCGCACGCTTCCGTGGGTGGTGGGAGTATTGGCCATCTGGGCTGTCGCGGCCTTGCGGATCTTCACGGGAGGCGACAGCGGGCCGGCCGTGGTGCAGGCCGTGAATTCGGTTCCCCTGGCGGAGAAGCGCCTCGACGCATTGCGGCGCAAAGCCGCCACGCTGCCCGGCGAAGAAGCTTTGCTCAAACAAGCCAGCGCCGAGCTCCAAGGCCGCGAGAAGGGCATCATCGACGCTCCCACGGCACAGCAGGCGCAGGCGCAGCTCGTCGAGATCATTCAGAAGGTGGCCAAGGCCAATGGATTCGACGTGAAAGGCGTGGAGTCCATGCCGCAGCCCAAACCGCTGGGCGACGACTACGGCGTGGTGTCCGTCGCCGAGACGTTCAGCTGCGGAATCGAGCAACTGGTGAATTTCCTGGCAGCGCTGGCCAACGAGCCGGAGCTTCTGGCCACCGACGATATCCAGATCACCGGAGGCTCGGACAAGAAAAAGAATATCCAGGTGCGGCTGGCTCTGTCCGGCGTGGTGCCGCGCAGGCTGGTTCCTGACAAGAAGGGGAGGGCCGGATTTTGAATCGCAGGCTGCTCGTTCTGGATGTGGTGCTGGTGGCCGCGGTGGCTTGGGCGGGTTTCGAGCTTCGCAGCTATTGGCGCAATGCCGCGGCGCGCGAGAGGGCCATGCTGAACCGCAAGGTGGATCCCGGGCCGCCGCCGCGCTTCACGCCGCTCGCGCCCGCTCCGGGCGTGCTGGCTTCCAATTACGCGGCCATTGCTGACAAGATGCTCTTCGACCGCTCCCGCAGTTCCACCGTGGTGGTGGAGGTGCCGCCTCCTCCGCCGCCCAAACCGGTGCCGCCCCTGCCGGCTTATCACGGCATGATGAACCTGGGCGATGGCCCCGTGGCGGTGATGAGCGTAAACGCTAAGGCGCCGCACCAGGAGGTTCGTCCGGGCGAGATGATCGGCCCGTTCAAGTTGGTGGACGTGAACAGCCGGGAGATCGCCCTGGAGTGGGACGGTAAAGTGATTCATAAGCTGACCGATGAGCTGGAAGATCGCACGACCCGGGACACCTCCGCAACCACGCAGGTCCAAACCGCGCCACCACCGTTACCGGCGGCGCCTCCCGCCGCAGCCGCGCCGATGGGACCGGGTGGCGACACCGGCAGCGGCTTTCGTGTTTGCGCGCCCAATGACACGATGCCCGTGGGAACGGTGGTGGATGGCTACCGCAAGAATTCGGTGATGACGCTTTTCGGTCCGCAGTGCCGGTGGGAACCGGTAGGAAGATGACACAGATGCGCCATGCCTTGCTTCGCTTGATATTGACCGCCTGTCTGGCGGCCGCCCCCTTCTCAGTGGTATCCGCTCAGGTGGTATGGAGGCCCACGCCCAATCCGCAGCCGCAGCCTGAACAGCCGGCCGCACCGCAGCCGGCCCCGCCCCCTCCGGCCGCGCCCGCCGGCACGGCAAATGCCCCCGCGCCGGCTCCGCAGACAGCCGCACCCGCGGCGCCTCCCGCGGCTGCGGCGGCCCGCCTCACCGATAGCGGCGGATTCCTGCTCGACAACGTGAGTCTTACCGAGATGATCGACATCCTCGCCAAGCGGCTGAAGATCAACTATATTCTGGATCCCGCGGTGAAGGGCTCGGTGACCATCTACACCTACGGCGAGGTGCGGTCCGTGGACCTTATGCCTTTGCTGGAGACCATTCTGCGGGTGAACGGGGCCACCATGGTGCAGGTGGGCGACCTGTACCGCATCGTGCCCATCAAGGCGGTCTCGCAGCTCCCCATGAGTCCGGTGGTCAATCCGGATCCCAAGACCCTGCCGGACGATGAACGGATGATCCTCAACCTGGTCTTCCTCAAGTACGTCACCTCGACGGAGATCGTCAAGCTGATCACACCGTTTCTGGGCGAGGGCGCGACCATTTCGACCTACGATCCGGCCAATCTGTTGCTGATCGAAGACAACAGCCGCAACATGAAGCGCATGCTGGAGCTGATCGCCCTGTTCGAC
The DNA here is from genome assembly GCA_963714205.1 of Terriglobia bacterium. Taxonomy (GTDB): domain Bacteria; phylum Acidobacteriota; class Terriglobia; order Bryobacterales; family Bryobacteraceae; genus CAVQNQ01. Next base: position 811,197 of record CAVQNQ010000004.1, on the reverse strand, counting down.
AGCGATACCTTTGCCGGCCAGCGTGTGAAGCTGTTCGACGTCACCAACAGCCGTCCGAGCGACCTGGTCAAAGACCTGGAGTCGGTGTTCAAGGCGTATGCCTTGTCCGAGAAGGAGGCGTCGGTCAAGTTCATCGCGGTGGACCGCATCTCGACTTTGATCGCGGTGGCGCCCAATCCGGGCATCTTCCAAGAGGTCAAAACCTGGATCGACAAGCTGGATGTCCCCATAAAAGTGGGCACCGGCACCAGCCGCCCCTTTGTGTACCGCCTGAAGTACGGCCGCGCCGAAACGGTAGCCATGGCCATCATGGCGCTCTATACCGGAAATATTGGGATGCTCATGGGCTTGGCTCAGCAAATGAACAGCAGCATGGTCGCGGCGGGCATGGGCTACAACGGCATGTCCGGAGGCGGGGTGGGCTACGGTGGCATGGGTTATGGCGGCATGGGCAACGGTGGTATGGGCTACGGCGGCATGGGCAACGGTGGAATGGGTTATGGCGGGGGAATGGGTTACGGCGGCGGGATGGGTTATGGCGGAGGGATGGGTTACGGCGGCGGGATGGGTTACGGCGGGGGGATGGGCTACGGCGGGACCTACAATTACGCTGGTGGCCTGACGAACGTCCCCCCGACGGCCGCAGGCACGGCCGGGCGCACCGATCTCACGGGCTCCTATCTGGGCGCCAGCGCCGCTACGGGAGGAGCAGCGCCCAGGATTCCGCACGTGGTGCCCAATCCCTTTGACAACACCCTGATCATCCAGGGAACGCCCGAGGACATTGAGGAGATTAAGGACCTGCTCCGGCAACTGGATGTGGCGCCTCGCCAGGTGCTGATCGACGCCAAAATCTACGAGGTCGATCTGACCGGCGCCTTCAGCGCGGGTTTGCAGGCGTATCTCGATAAGAAAGACACCAGTGGAGTCGCTACGGGCCGCACTCTCACCGCCCTCGCCGGCACCGCGGGCCTGGCGGTTTCGGGAGGCGCCCTCATTCTCCAGCGCAGTCATGAGCTGCTGGGAGTATTGAACGCCTCGGAGAACTCCACCCGCACGCGCGTGGTCTCCGCGCCCAGCATCATCGCCACTGACAGCATACCGGCGACGATGAACGTGGGCGACCAGGTGCCGGTGGCTACCTCGCAGGCCGTCAGCCCCGTTCAGGTCAGCGGAACCAGCGCGTTCGCCAATACTATCGGCAGCCAGAGCACCGGTGTTACGCTTTCGATCGTGGCGCACGTGAATTCCAGCGGAATCGTGACCATGGTAATCAACCAGCAGGTGAGCGCCCCCGAACCGCCGCCGGACGGCGTCAACACGGCCGTTCAATCCACCTCGTTTTCAAACCGCTCCGTGAGCACGCAGGTGACCGTGCAGGATGGCGATACCATCGCGATCGGGGGCGCCATCATGGAACACCATGGGCAGACGACGTCAGGCATCCCGGTGCTCGACCGGATTCCGGGATTGGGATTGCTTTTCGGCTCCAAGAGCTACAACACTTCGCGGACGGAACTGATCATCTTCCTGACGCCGCGCGTGATCTACGACACCAACCAGATGGTGGAAGCCTCCGACGAAATTAAGAGCAACCTGAAGCAGATCCAAAAGTTGATGAAGGACGAATGACTGCGGAATATGAGCGCTTCCCCCATTCCCCTGGTCACGCTGGAACGGTTTGAGACCGCGTTTCGCGAAGCCCATTTAATCCACCGCGCCCTGGACTTCTGGGCGGCGCGGAAGCCGAACGATGCCGCGTTGGTAAACGCCACGCGCGGCACCGAGTTGACATGGGCGCGCTTGCTGCACGGCTCGCGGGCCCTGGCGGCTGGCTTGGCCTCCCTGGGTTTCCGCAAAGGCGACTTCCTGGCGGCCTCGCTCCCGTTGGCCGATGAGCATATTCTGCTGGAGTTCGCGTGCTTCCGCCTGGGGGTGATTCACGCGCCTCTGGACTTGCGCTTGCAGCCGGCCGAGGTGCTGCGGTGCGTGGAGGCGGTCGGCGCGCGCGGCTACGCCTTTCCGGGGAAGATAGGTGCGGCGGATTTCGGAGCCGTGGCTGAGGCCGTGCTACGGAGATGCGGCTCGGTGGAGCACCTTCTGCAACTGGCGACCGCGGGCGAGTGTATCCCCGGCGCCGTGAGCCTGGCCGATGTGCTGGCACGCGGGGAAGGTCAGACGGCGCCGGATAGCGCCGGCGTCACCGAATATGACGGCGCACAGGTGATCTTCACTACCGGCACGACGGGTTCGCCCAAGCCCGCCCTGCTCTCGCACCGCGGGATCACGTGTCAAAATCTGTGCCTGGGTACGGCCTTCGGTTTCGGACCGGACCAGAGGGCGCTGTGTAACCTGCCGGCCTCGCACGTGGGCGGCCAGGCCGAGATCCTCCTGACCTCGCTGTTCATGGGCGGCACGGCGGTCACCCTGGAGATCTTCGACCCCGCGAAATCGCTGGAGGCCATCGAGCGGCACGGCGTCACGCTGCTGGGGCAGATTCCAGCCATGTTCGAGCTGGAGTGGCGCACGGCGGATTACCGGCGGCGCAACCTGGGCAGCCTTCAGAAAGCGGTCTACGGCGGGCAGGCCGTGCCGCGCGCGTTCCTCGACCGCATGCTCGAGATGGCGCCGGCGATCGCCACGGGTTTGGGGCTGACGGAGGCCTCGGGATTCTGCACCTACACCGCCGTGACGCCGGATGCGGACCAGGTGGCGCGCGGCATCGGCTGGGCCATGCCGGCCTATCCGTTTTCGATCCGGGAACCCATGCGGCAAGATGGCAGGGCGGGCCGCGCGCTCGCGCCCGGGGAGGTCGGCCACATCTGTTTCGCTGGGCCGCAGAATTTCCTGGGCTATGTCAACGACTTACCAGCCACCGCCGCGGCGCTCTCCACGGATGGCTGGCTCTACACAGGCGATATGGGCCATGCCGGCGAGTACGGCTTGCATTTTTCAGGGCGGGCCAAGTGGGTTCTGAAGCCGGCGGGCTACCAGGTCTTTCCCGGCGACGTGGAGAACCATTTCGCCGCGCTGGAGGGCGTCGCCAGGGTGGGAGCGGTGGGGCACCCGCACCACATCTGGCACGAAGCTATCGTGGCATTTGTCGAGAAGCGGCCAGGCGCCGAAATCGACGAAGCCGATCTGCGCCGCCATGCGCGCTCGCTGACATCCTACATGCGACCGCTGCACTACGTGATCCTGGAGCCGGGGACCATGCCGCTGAACCGCACGGCCAAGGTGGACGTGCCGCGCCTGCAAGAGATGGCGAGCGAGGAAGCCCGCAAGCTAAGGGAAAGGGGCCGGTGGGAGTGATCTCACCCGTAGAAGCTCAACGAATTATCACCCTGCCTGAGCACTCTCGTTCTCCGCAGCGCGCCATAGCTATCCTCTAGCTCCAGCCGCACCGAGTGCTGCGCCACCACCAACCCCGCAGGCGCCTTTCCTAATATCTCCAGCACGGTGGCGTATTCGCGCTCCGAATCGTAGGGCGGGTCCAGAAAGACAATATCGGCGCGGAAGCGCTCGATGGTCAACAGCACCGGCCCCGCCACCACCGTGGCGCGCAATTCCAGGCGCAGCGCGGCCAGGTTCTCGCGAATAGCTTCCAGCGCGGCACGGTTGCGCTCCAGGAAATAGGCGTGCGACGCGCCGCGGCTGAGCGCCTCGATTCCCACCGCTCCCGTGCCGGCATAGGCGTCCACGAAGACCGCGCCGGGGATGCGCGGCGCCAGGATGTCGAAGAGCGTCTCGCGCAGGCGATCGGGCGTGGGACGCGTGGCCGCGCCGGGAATGCTCTTCAAGCGGCGCGAACGGAACTCGCCGGCAATCACCCGCATCAGCCCACCGTCACCAGCCCGTAGCGGCGCTGCCAGTGGTCGCAGATGTAGGCCACGGCCCGGCGCAGCTCCTCGTCGGAGGGCGGGCGCGCCACGAAATCCACGGCTTCGCGGCGGGCGATTTCGAGAATCTCGCCGTCGCGCAGAATGTTGGCCACGCGCAGCGAGGGCAGCCCGGCCTGTTTGGTGCCGAAGAACTCGCCCGGGCCGCGCAGCCGCAGATCCATCTCGGCGATGTGGAAGCCGTCGGTGGATTCCACCAGCGTGCGTATGCGCTCGCGGGCCGCGTCGTTCATCTTTTCGGTTACCAGGATGCAGTAGCTCTGCGCGGCGCCGCGCCCCACGCGCCCGCGCAACTGGTGCATCTGGGCCAGCCCGAAGCGCTCGGCCTGCTCGATCACCATGACAGTGGCGTTGGGCACATCCACGCCCACTTCGATCACCGTGGTCGAGACCAGGATCTTGATCTCGCCCTGCTTGAAGCGCTGCATCGCCGATTCCTTTTCCTCAGCGCCCAGGCGGCCGTGCATCAGGCCCACGGAGATATCGGGGAAGACCTCGCGTGAGAGGTGCTCGTGCATTTTCTCAGCGGCCTTCATGGCCTGGGTCTCGGATTCCTCGATCACCGGGTAGACCACGTAGGCCTGGCGGCCCTCTTCGACCCGCCGCTTCAGGAAGCTGTAGACCTGTTCGATGCGGTCGGCGGTGGCGTGCTTCGTAACGATGGGCTTGCGGCCGGGCGGCAGCTCGTCGATGACGGAGACGTCCAGATCGCCATAGAGCGTCATGGCCAGCGTGCGCGGAATGGGCGTGGCGGTCATCACCAGGACATCGGGATGAACGGCCTTCTGTACCAGGCCGAGGCGCTGGAGCACACCGAAGCGGTGCTGTTCGTCGATGATGGCGAGGCCGAGATTCTTGAACTCCACGTCCTTTTCGAGCAGCGCGTGCGTCCCAATAACTACGTGCGCCAGGCCTTCGGAGACCAGTCTCTTGAGCTGGACTTTTTCGCGGCCGGTGAACGATCCAGTAAGCAGCAGAGTGACATAGCCTAGTTTTCCTAGAATCTGCTTGAAGTAGAAAGCGTGCTGAGCCGCCAGAATTTCGGTCGGCGCCAGCACGGCTACCTGATATCCGTTCTCGATGGCAATGACTGCGGCTTCGGCGGCCACGATGGTCTTGCCGCTGCCCACGTCGCCCTGCAGCAGGCGGTTCATGGGCCGCGGCGCCTGCATGTCTTCGGCGATCTCCTTGATGACGCGCTTTTGCGCTCCGGTGGGTTTGAAGGGCAGCATGGCGCGGACCCGCGCGCGCACGCGGTCGTCGATCTCGAAAGCGATGCCGGCGAGCGTGCGGGCCTTCGCGCGCTTCAGCGCGATGCCGCATTCGAGCCAGAAGAACTCTTCGAAGATCAGGCGGAAATGCGCCTGAGTGCGGAAGGCGTTAAGCAGGCGGAGGTCCGAATCGGGTGGCGGGAAATGCGTTTCGCGCAGGGCCGTCCAGCGGTCCGGCAGCTTGAGTTGCTGGCGCAGATAGAGCGGCAGGCGGTCCTCGAGGGGGTCCATCGATTCGAGCAGGCGATGGGTGAAGGTGCGCAGCACGCGCGTGGTGAGCTTGCCGACGGCCTCATAGATAGGAACCACGCGGGCCACGTGCAGGGTGGCGTCGCCCTCATCGTCGTCGCCCGAGAGGATTTCGAATTCCGGGTGCAGCACGGTGAGCTCGCCCGCGTAGCTGTCGAACTCGATCTTGCCGTAGAGCGCCACCTTCGTGCCTTCGGCCAGCACATTGGCGAGGTATCCGCCGTGGAACCATTTGCCTACCAGGATGGCGCGCGAGGCATCCGAGAAGCGGGCTTCGAACATGCCCAGGTTGCGGCGCCGGAATCCGGAAAGCTTGGCCGCGCGAACCTCGGCGATGACGGTGGCCATCTCGCCGGGAGCGAGCTGCGCGATGGTCTTCACGTTGCTGCGGTCTTCGTAGCGGAAAGGGACGTAGCTCAGCAGGTCCTCGGCCGTGACCAGCCCCTTGGCTTCGAGCATGGCCGCGCGGGCCGGGCCGATTCCCTTGATGTAAGTGAGCGGAGTATTGAGATCCATGCGGCGCGGCCGATGAACCCAGTTTACCCCCGATGCTCATTTGCCGAAAAAAAGGCGGGAAGACCCGTTGTCTCCTTTGGGGGCTTGGGGCGCGGCGCCCATGGGGCACATCCGCGGGTCGGGCGTCACACGACCAAGTGACGCGCCAAAACTACCAGAGAAACGGGATCAGGCGGTACCGCACCCGTTCCGCGTACGCCGCGTATCCGGGAAGTTCGCGCCGGAGAAGGCCTTCCTCGATGACGATGCGGAGCACGAACAGTCCGATCAAGACGATCGCCAGCAACGCGCCGGCGTAGGACTGCAGCCACAGGGGCATGCCGACGAAAAGGAGGACTGCGCCGGAGTACATCGGATGCCGCACGGCGTGGTAGGGACCGGTGTCCACGACCACCTGCCCGCGCTCCTCTTGGTACCTGACGACCGCCGTGGCGAAGGCGTTCTCGCGCATGGCGACGTGCATGATCCAAAACCCCGCGATGCAGAGTGCGAGGCCCAACGACGAAACTACCACGTTCGGCTTCCCCAGCAAGTGTAGCCGGGACACATCCAACCCAATGAAAACGAACTGCCCGGCCATCGCGGGGATCAACGCGACGGCCAGGATCTTGTCGGCCCGCGACCCTTTTTGGAACGGCCCCTTGAGGCGTTCGGCGACCAGGTCCTGGTTCACGCCGAGCATCATGGTCGCCGTCGCGGCGAACATCACGACGAGGAAAACCCACCCCCGCCACCACGCCAGTGTTCCCGCGGAAAAAAACAGCAATGCCCCCAAGACGGTGGTCCGCGCGGTGACGGCGGCGATTAGTTTGAAGATCAGCTTGGCACGAGTCGGGTTGGCCATGGCGACCTCTCTTCAGAGAAGGGAACGGCGTCTAAAGCAGGGTGCTGAAAGCCGTCGCTCTAAACGCTCTTAGTCTACTCCAGGCCACTACGGGATAGTATCGATCAATAGTCGCCAACTACTCGGCCGAGTTGTCGCTGATCCGCTGAAATGCCCACCACCCCAAGCCCTCCCAAACGGCGATCCCGTGAACTGTCCGGATGCCACCTTGAGGCTCGCGCCTTTGAGCTTACCCCGCTCGCCCGAAGACCTGGGCCTCGAAGCGGTAGAGGCGAGCGCGCGGGTTATCGAGGGCTTCGGGACCCAGCCGGCTCTTGCGCGCCAGCGCATTTAGGAACTGTTCCGCGTTCCAGCCGTGCTCGTCAGCTACCTGAGGCAGCAACAGGCCCGTGTGGCCGCCGAGCTTGAGAAGCGCGCCGTGCCGTCCCGCGCAAAAGCCATGGCGGTCCGCGATGCGCCGCAGCGGCGTGAGGAGCGAAATCTCGATATCGACCGGCCCTTTCGTTTTCGCCGCCGGCCGGAAACGCGGATCGTCCAGCGCGGCGGAAAGCGCCAGCTCCGCTACGTCCTTGGCCACCGGCCCTCGCCCGGACGTGTTGCCGATGCAGCCCAGCAGCTCGCTTCCCTGGCGCAGGGTCACGAACGCGCCGCGGCGCGCGGTGAGGGCCGCCGATCCGTTTCGGGCAGGCACCGCCTCCCGCTGGCCGGTTTCCCGTAACCGGCCGAGCGTCTCCCGCGCGCTGTCGAGTAGTGCCTCGCGATCCGCTTCGTCCAGATCGAAAGCCGCGCGCGGATAATAACCCAGCGCGGCGTAGCTTACGGAGTGCCGGAAATCTCCGGTGATCTCACCCGAAGTCTGGTAGTCGAGCTTGCTCTGATAGAGACCTTCGCCTTCGAGGCGCCGCAAAGTTTCGAGCAGCAGCGCGATCGGGTCGGAGCCGCATACGGTCGCGCGGCGCTCGTTCAGTTCCTTCAGAAATATCCGCGCGTTCACGCTGCCAGCCGCTTCGATGCACTCGCCATCCAGCTCGCGCAGCCGGCCGCCCGCGGCGTCCTCGGGCGGAAAGGGAACATAGCCGAAGCCGCGCCCGTAGTGCGTGAAATCCGAGGATGCCACGAAGACCACGCCCGGCCGCCATGCCGCCGCCAGCCGGTCCGCCGCGCTCGCTCGCTCGGCTGCACTCATGGACCCCACGTAGAGCGCCGTCACAAGCGCGCCGGGCGCCGATTTCTGGAGGAACGGCAACTGGATCTCAAAGGAGTGGTCGCACACCCGCTCTTCGTCCACCACCGCAAACCCCGCCGCGAATTCGCGCGCGAGCCGCACCTCTCCGAGCGGCGTGGCCACGCAATCCACGTCCGGCAGCGCCACCCCACTCAGGCCGCCGCGGTGCGGGAATCCCAGCACCACCACGTGCTCGGGCCATTCCTCCGCGAGCGAACGGTAGACCGCGGCGGCCACCGTGCCCGAGTAGGCCGGCCCGGCGTGGGGGACAATGAAACCCAATCCATTTGGAAACAGGAATGGCCCGGTGCGCTGGCGCGAGCGCTCGAAGGCTTCTTCCAGAAGCCGCTCCAGGCCTTCGGCCTCTCCCGGATACCACTGGCCCGCGAACGGCGAGCTATGCACGGAAGCCATGTTCACCCGCAGCGGAGATGGAGCAGACCGGCGCCTTGCTCGCGGGGACGGGGCGGCGCGCCCCACACCCCCGGAATGGCCGTGCCGCAGGCGGGGCACTTTCCGTCTATTGACAAGCGGTTGAGCAGCACGCGGAAGCCGCGCCGCTCGATGACCGCTTGCCCGCACCCGGGGCAGCGCGTGTCCTCGAGCCGGCCGATCTCGCCCGGGAGGTTGCCCGCGTACACGTAGTGCAGGCCCGCCGCGCGTCCCAGTTCCGCCGCGCGCAACAAGGTCTCGGGAGATGTATCGTCCGGGCCGGTCATTTTGTAATCCTTGTGAAATGCCGTGACATGCCACGGTATGTCGGGCGAGATCTCCGCCAGGAACCTGGCGATCGCGCTGAGTTCCGCATCGGAATCGTTAAAGCCCGGAATGACCAGGGTCACGATTTCCAGCCAGAATCCCATCTCGTGAATGCGCCGGATGGAATCGAGGACCGGCCCAATGCGCGCTCCAAGCTCGCGATAGCGCCGGTCGTCGAAGCTTTTCAGATCCACCTTGTAGAGGTCCACCCACGGCCGGATGTAGGCGAGCACCTCCGGCGTGGCGTTGCCGTTCGAGACGAAGCCCGTCACCAGGCCGCCGGCCTTGGCCTCGCGGAAGACCGCCGCGGCCCACTCGGCCGTAATCAGCGGCTCGTTATAGGTGCTGACCACGGCGGCCGCTCCGAATTGCCGCGCCAGCCGCACCAGCTCCCGCGGCTCGGCCGGCTGAAAGTCGAGACGCGCGCTGACATCGCGCAGCGCTTGCGAAGAGACCCAGTTCTGGCAATATCCGCAGTGCAGGTCGCAGCCCAACATGCCGAAACTGAGCGCCCGGGACCCCGGCAGCGCATGAAAGAACGGCTTCTTCTCGATGGGGTCGCAGTAGGCAGCGTTTACATACCCGTAGGGCGCCCACAGTTTTCCCTCGCGGTTGAAACGCACCTTGCACACTCCCGCGAAGCCGGCTGGGATGGGGCAGCGGTGGCCGCAGGCGAAGCACTCCACGCGGTTGCCACCGAGGCGCCGGTAGAGTTCCGCTTCGCGAGTCTGCCGCACGAGTTGGTCGGCCAGGGTACTCATGGCGTCCCTTGGGCGGGTCTGAGCCCATTATAGGGCTTGGACGCCCGGCCGCACTCCCCACCTTCGTCAGGGACAGTAAACCGTAACTTCCCAGCCCGTCCCCAACTGCTAAAATCGGAACTTGCCAGCCTTGCTAGTATCGGTGGTGATCCCCACTCTGGCCGCGGATTTCAGGCTGCGGGAGTGCGTGGAGTCGCTCGCGCGCCAGAGCCGGCTGGATTTTGAGATCATCGTGGTCGATAACAGCGGCACCGGCCTGGTCCGTCGCAACGGCTCCGCTCCCGGCGCCCGCATCCTCGAGAATTCGCGCAACGCCGGCTTTGGCGCGGCCATCAACCAGGGCCTGGAAGTTTCCTCCGCGCCATATATCGCGACGCTTAACGATGATGCCGTGGCGCACGCCGGCTGGCTGGATTCCCTGGTGTGCGCCCTCGAGCGCCGCCCCGACGCCGGAATGTGCGCCTCCGCCGTCCGGCTGTATCGCGAGGACCGCCTGGATTCCGCCGGAATGCTGGTGGCTCGGGACGCCTCCAGCAAGCAGCGCGGCCACGGCCGGCCGCCCGAAGATTTCCCGGTGCCCGAGGAAGTTCTCTTCCCGAGCGGCTCGGCGGCCCTTTACCGGCGCGCTATGCTCGAAGAGCTCAGCGGATTCGACGATCACTTTTTTCTGTATTGCGAGGATACCGACCTGGGCCTGCGCGCCCGCTGGGCCGGCTGGAAGTGCCTTTACGAACCAGAGGCCGTGGTGGAGCACCACTACTCGCATTCGAGCGGGCGCGCCTCGCCCCTCAAGGCTTACTACGTGGAGCGCAACCGGCTTTTCGTCCTGGTGAAGAACTTTCCCGCACGTATGCTGCTGGCAGCGCCTTTTGCCACCTTGGCACGCTATCTCTGGCACGCCTGGTACCTCCTGGAAGGCCGCGGCAGCGCCGCCCGTTTTCGTGCCGAAGGCCACGCCGGCCCTCGTATGCTCTGGTTTGTGCTGCGGGCTCACGGCGCTTTGCTTGGCAACCTGGGCCGGCTGCTGCGCCAGCGCCGCCAGATACGCGCCCGCGCCCGCATCACCCCGGCTGTTTTTCGCCATCTCGTCCGCTGCCATTCGATCGGCAGCCGGGAGGTCGCCGCGCTATGATCCGCGGCTCGCGCCCCGATTCGCTGCTGGTCATCATTCCCGCATTCAACGAGGAGGGCGCCGTCGGGCAGGTCGTGGAGGGCATCCATCGCCGGGTCCCCGAGGCCGCGGTCCTGGTGATTGACGATTGTTCCACAGATTCCACCATTGCCGTGGCCCGTGCGGCTGGCGCGGAGGTCCTCTCTTTGCCCCATCACCTGGGTCTGGGTGGCTGCGTGCAGGCGGGATACAAACTGGCCTGGGAGACCGGATTCCAGTACGTGATCCGCGTGGATGGCGACGGCCAGCACGACCCCCGCGATATCCCCAGCATCCTGGAGAAACTCCAGAGTACGGGATGCGAGATGGTGATTGGGTCGCGCTTCCTCCAATCCAATGGATCGCGCACCGGCGCGGTCCGCTCCCTGGGCATTCGTTTTTTCCGCGCCGTGCTGCGGCCTATACTGGGAAAGACCGTTCACGACCCCACGTCGGGCTTCGTGGGCGTGAACCGCCGCGCGCTGGAGGTCTTTAAGAGCAGCTTCCCCCTCGAATATCCCGAAATCGAGGCGCTGGTGGTGCTTCAGCGCAAGCGGTTCCGCTTCGAGGAGGTGCCCGTCAAAATGCACCCGCGCGTGACCGGCCGCTCCACAATCACCGCTCTGACCTCGTTCTACTATATTGTCCACGTGCTCCTGGGAGTGTTCGTCAATATCCTCAAATATGAACATCGGCGGCGGCGCCCTGCGACCGGCGGCCCCGGCGGCGGCGCCGCAAAAGGAGATTAAATGGATCGCCTCTTAACCGTGACCTCCGCCATCAGTATCGTCCTGCTGGTGACGGTCCTGTTTTCCGTTCGCCGCGCCCACATTCGCGCGGAGTATTCGATGACGTGGCTTTTCGCCTCCTTCGCCATGCTGGTGCTCTCCCGTTCGCGCGGCTTGCTCGACTACCTGCGGCGCGCGGCGGGCTTGCCCGATACGCCGCTGGCCCTGTTTCTCATCATCAGCGCCTTTTTTCTCATCATGTTCTTCCGGTTCTCGATGATCGTGTCCCGCCTGCGCGACAACAACATCGCCTTAGCGCAGCGCCTTGCAATCCTGGAGTACCGTTTGCAGAGCCTCAACGGTCATGAAAAGTAAGAAGCGCGAGATCCTCTCCCGTTCCGCCAGCGGGCCGGCCAAGCCGGCCGGACCGCCGCGCTCTCCCCGGTGGCCTTATGCGGCGGCCGGCGCGGGCGCAATCCTGGCGGCCTTTTGGGCTTACTCGCCGGCTCTTCATGGCCCCTTCCTGTTCGACGACAATTTTCTGCCTTTCGCCATCGGCAACGTCGCTTCGGCGCCACTCTCCGCCTGGATCCACGGCTTGCGTCCCCTCCTCATGGCCACGTACTGGATGAATGCCCGGCTATCCGGGGACGACCCTTGGTCTTACCACGTTTTCAACATCGTCATTCACCTGATTGCCACCGGCCTGATCTTCCTCATCGTCCGCCGGCTGCTCGAATGGGCCCGCGTGCCTGTGGGCCGTCTCAATCTTCTGGCGGGCTTCGGCGCCGCGTTGTTCCTGCTGCATCCGGTCCAGTCCGAGGCCGTAGCCTACCTGGCCGGGCGCTCCGAAGCGCTCAGCGTCACCTTGGTCTTGGCCGCCTTCACCGTTTTTCTGTACCGCTCCAGCTCCGCCATCTCATGGGGCGCGGTAATGGCGGTCATCGCTCTGTTCGGCGGCGCCATCCTCGCCAAAGAACATACCGTGGTGCTCCCCGTGCTGCTCCTACTGACCGACTACTGGTGGAACCCGGGCTTCTCTTTCCAGGGCATACGGCGGAACTGGAAGCTCTATGTGCCCATCGCTGCCCTGGCCGCCGGCGGCTTTGCGCTCGCCCTGCCGCTTATCCTCGGTGCCACCACCGCCGGCTTCTCCCTCAAGGACTTCACCTGGTATCAGTACTTCTTCACAGAATGCCGCGCCCTCTTCGTATATATCGGCGAATTCCTATTTCCCATTAGCCTCACCGCCGATTGGGATTTCCCCATTTCGCGAACGGTGCTCGATCACGGCGCCATCGTTGGCCTGATCGCACTGGTGGCCCTGGCGGCATTGGCCTGGACATACCGCCGCCGTTTCCCGCTGGCCACTTACGGATATTTCGTGTTCCTGGCGCTGATGGCCCCCACCTCCTCGATCCTCCCCATTCAGGATCCGATCGCCGAACGCCGCCTTTATTTCGGCTTCATCGGCTTGCTGCTCATCCTGCTCGACGTTCTGAGCCGCCTCACGATCCAGACCCGACCCCTGGTGGCCGCCCTGATCGTCGCGATTCTCGCCGCCGCCGGCGCCACTTATGCGCGGGCCGAGGTTTGGGGGGACGCGGTGGCTCTGTGGCAGGACAATGTCCGCAAATCGCCCGGAAAGTCGCGCGACCATTTCAACCTGGCCTTCGCTTATTACGCCGAGGGACGTCCGGACCTGGCCCTCCCGGAATTCGAGAAGACTGCCCAATTGCAGCCGCTTAGCCAGAGCCTGCTGGTTGATTGGGGTCTGGCCTACGACGGCCTTAACCGCCCCGAGGAAGCTCTCGCGAAGTTCCAACAGGCCGCCCTCCTGCCTCCCGTGCCCGGTGTTTCGCCGGCCAACGTCTATACCCAGATCGCCAAAATTCACGCGCAACAATCGCATTGGCCCGAGGCTCTCGACGCGCTGGCCGCGGCCGAGAAACTCGATCCCGGTTATCCCGAAATTTTCTCCTACCGCGGCAAGATCTACTTCAAGAACGGCCAGTTGCGGGCGGCCATTCAGCAGTACCAGCGCGCTCTTCAGCTCGATCCCACCCTGGAGGACGCCCGTCACGATCTGGCCCTCGCGGGCAGGGGTCTCGCCGGACGCTGACATGGCTGCCCTGCGCATCGGCGTAAATGCGCTCTACATGATTCCCGGCCGCGTCGGCGGCACCGAGACCTACCTGCGCGCGCTGCTCTCCGCGTTGAGCGCCATCGACCCCGTCAACCGGTATTTCGTTTTCACCAACCGCGAGACCGATCCCGGCCTGATTCCGGAGTGCCCCAATTTCACCGCGCTCCCGCAGCCCGTGCGCGCGTTCTTGCGACCCTGGCGGATTATCTGGGAACAGACCGCTCTGCCGCTGGCCGCGGCCCGCCTGCGCCTCGACGTGCTCCTCAACCCCGGCTTCACCGCGCCCTTGCTGGCCCCGTGCCCCCAGGTGACCGTCTTTCACGACCTCCAGCACAAGCGCCATCCCCAGTACTTTCGCTGGTTCGACCGCCCCTTCTGGAACTTTTTTCTGTCCGGCTCCGCCCATGTCTCGCGCCTGCTCCTGGCCGATTCGGCCGCCACCGCCGCCGACCTGCTGGCGTTCTACCGCCTGCCCGCGTCTCGCGTGCGCACCGTGCTGTTAGGCGCCGATCCTTCGTTTTTCGAGATCGCCCGGCGCCGCTGTCCCGAGCGGTTCCTGCTGGCTGTCTCCACCCTCCACCCCCACAAGAACCTCGACGGCCTGCTGCGGGCTTTCGCGCGCTTCCGCAAAACGCACCCCGAGTTCCGCCTGGTGGTCTGCGGTCTGCACGGTTTCGTCACCCGCCCGCTGCACAACCTGCGCGACGAGTTAGGCCTGAACGGCGACGTGGAATTTCGCGGCTGGATCCCGCGGTCGGAGCTGCGCGAGTTGTTCGCGCGCGCCTGGGCCTTCGTCTATCCTTCCAAATTCGAAGGCTTCGGCCTGCCGGTTCTGGAGGCTTTGGCCGCCGGTGTTCCCACGGCCTGTTCGGATATCGAACCCATGGCCGGCATGGCCGCCGATGCCGCTCTGCGCTTCGACCCGCACGACCTCGCGGCGCTGACGGAGGCCCTTGTCCGTCTCAGCGACGACAGCGCTCTCCGCGCCCGCCTCGCCGAGGCCGGGCCGCGCCGCGCCGCGGGTTTCTCCTGGGCCGCCACGGCCGAGGCCACCCTCGAAGCCCTCCGCGCAGCCGCGCGCGATCCCCGATAACGGCGTTCGTCAGCGCGTTTCCGCGGCGCCGAGCAATTGCTCGAGCATCCCGGCGAACTCTTCGGACTTGCGGTCCACGCGCTGTTTCAAGCCGCTCAGCTCGCGCTCGAGGGCGCGCAGCTTGTCGGCCAGGTGCAGGCAGGCCATCACCGCGATGCGCGTGGAATCGGCATTGGGCGCCCTGGAGGCGATCGACAGCATGAGCGCATCCACCTGTGCGGCGAGTTCCTCGACTTCGCGCGGATCGCCGCCGGTCAACAACGTATAGGAACGGCTCAGGATGGTTACGCGAACGGGCTGCTTTTCGATAGGGGCGCCTTCCATTCGAACCTCCGCGGGCGCGGCGATCTAGCCGGCGTTCAACTGGTCGATCTGCGAAAGCAGCTTCTCGATGCGCGAGCGGACCTGCTTGCGCTCGGCCTGCAGCGCGCGCGTCTCATCGGCCAGGCGCGCGGCTTCCGCGCGGGCCTGGGCCACCTCTTCCAGCGCGGCATCCCTCTCTTTGCGAAGCCGGCCGACCAGAGCCACGGCCCGTTGGATGCGATCTTCCAAACTGGCGAGGGAATCGATCTCCTGTTCGGCGGGAGTCATGCTTTCTCCAAGGCGGCCTTGGCGGTCTCCACCAACTGCCGGAAGGCGGCTTCGTCGTGCAGGGCCACGTCGGCCAGGGCTTTGCGATTCAGATCCAGGCCGGCGGCCTTGAGACCGTGCAGGAAACGGCTGTAGGTGATTTCCGCCGCGCGGCAGGCCGCGTTGATGCGGACGATCCACAGCGAACGAAAATCGCGCTTCTTGTTCTTGCGGCCGACGTAAGCGAATTTCAGGCCCCGCTCGACCGCTTCCTGAGCGGACCGATAGAGCTTGCTCTTGGTGAGAAAGTAACCGGACGCCTGGTGCAGCGTCTTCTTGCGGGATGCCCGGCGATGGGTCCCTCGTTTGACTCTGGGCACGTTTCAACTCCTTTCGTGAATTACCGATTGGCGGTCCGGGCACGTGCCGCGCGCTCCGGCCGCGCAATCCCGCGCCGATTCCTAATACGGAATCATGCGCTTCAAAACCGGCTGATCGGCCGGGTCGGCCAATACGCTGGTATGCAGCTTCTTCTTGCGTTTGTGCGGCTTGGAGGTCAGGATGTGCCGTGCAAAGGCATGACCGCGAACCACTTTGCCCGTGCCGGTCTTCTTGAACCGCTTAGACGCACCCTTATGTGTCTTCAACTTCGGCATAGATTTCCCTGGGTCTTTTTGAACAGGAAAGACTCTCGAATTATAACATGGCGCCGGAGGGCTTTACGGGAGCCTGTTCGCGCAGACGGCGTGCGGCTTCGACCACCCGCATGGCGGCATATTCCACTTCCTCTGCGGTGTTGAATCGGCCCAGCCCAAAGCGCACCGAGGAACGCGCCAGGCTGTCGCCGATGCCGATAGCTTTGAGCACGTGGCTGGGCTCGACCGTGGCCGAGCTGCACGCTGAGCCCGTGGAAAGAGCCAGGTCCGGCAGGCTCATCAGGAGGGCTTCGCCATCCACGCCGGGAAAGCTCACGTTGAGATTACCCGGCAGCCGGCGTTCCATCGAGCCGTTGACGTGCACCCCTTCGACATTCGCTTCGAGGAGCGCCTTGAGGCGGTCGCGGAGGCCGGCCACGCGCCCGGCTTCTCCGGCCATCTCGCGCGCGCAGATGGCGCAGGCCTCGCCCAGCCCCACGATGCCCGGCACATTGAGGGTTCCGGAGCGCAGGCCGTGCTCGTGGCCTCCGCCATCGATTTGCGCGGCCAGCGCCACGTGCCGCCCGCGACGCCGCACGTAGAGGGCGCCTATTCCCTTGGGCCCGTACATCTTGTGGGCGCTGATCGACATCAGGTCGAGGCCGTCCGCTTCCACGTCGAGAGGCACCTTGCCGAAGGCCTGGGCGGCGTCGCAGTGGAACATGACGCCCATTTCGCGGCAGAGCGCCCCGATCTGGCGCACGGGCTGGAGGACGCCGATCTCGTTGTTGGCGGCCATCACGCTCACCAGCACGGTGCCGGGGAGAATGGCGGCGCGCAGTTGGTCCAGATCGATCAGGCCATCCGGCCGCGGCGGCAGCACCGTGAGGCCGCAACCTTGGCTGACAAGA
Organism: Terriglobia bacterium; assembly: GCA_963714205.1. GTDB lineage: Bacteria > Acidobacteriota > Terriglobia > Bryobacterales > Bryobacteraceae > CAVQNQ01. The sequence goes on along the minus strand of CAVQNQ010000004.1, from coordinate 794,440 downwards.
CGGGCGGCGGTATCGAGCGCGGCCTTGTGCTCGGTAGCCATGGTGACCATGTGGCCGCCCGGCGCCCGTGAGGCCTCCAGCAGCCCTTTGAGCGCCAGGTTGATGGATTCGGTGGCGCCGCTGGTGAAGACGATTTCGCGCGCCGCGGCGCCGGCCAGATCGGCCACCTGCTGGCGGGCTCTCTCGACCGCTTTTTCGGCCTGCCAGCCATAGGCATGCGTGCGGCTGGCGGCGTTCCCGAAGCGCGGACCGAAGTACGGAAGCATGGCCTCCAGCACCCTCGGATCGATCGGGGTGGTGGCATGATGATCGAGATAGACGGGTTTCTGCATGTCCAATAACCATTGTGACGCGCCTGACGGCGGGGCGGCGCTCGACTCGCGGGGCGCGAATGTCGCATACTAATCCTTACCGGAATCGATTACATGGCTAAGCCTTCCACCTCTCCCGATACGGAAATCCTGGAACGGCAAGAACTGGTTCCGCTGTACCGCGTCGTCCTGCTCGACGATAACGACCACACTTACGACTATGTGATCGAGATGCTCCAGAAGATCTTCATCTTCACTCTCGATCAGGCCTATCACCATGCCGAAGAGGTGGACCGCATGGGCCGCACGGTGCTGATCACCTGTGAACTGCCGGAGGCGGAGTTCGCGCGCGACCAGATCCACGCCTACGGACCGGACTGGCGGCTGCCGCGATCCCAGGGATCCATGTCGGCGATTATTGAGCCGGCGAAGTAGCGCGGGAGCGCAGGCGCCGGCCGAGTTCGCCAATGCGATTAAGCATCTCGCGGCGGGCCGCCGAGTAAGCCTTGGGGTCGCGAGTGCCTGTGCGGGCGAACTCAAGGCATACCGATTCGGCCTCCACGAAAGCGCCGGCCGCCTCCGGCAATTCGCAGGCGATTTCGAGGGGAATGCTGCACACGCCGTTGGCGTCGGCGTGCAGCAGGTCGCCGGCGCGCACGTCCAGACCGCCCACTCTCACGGGCTGGTGCAGGGATGTGATGTGGCTATAAGCGTGCGACGCGACGGCGCCGTTGCTGTAGGCGGCGAATCCCAGGCGGCGCACCTGATCGAGATCGCGGGCCGGTCCGTTGGTGATAATGCCGAGGGCCCCGAAGCATTGGTAGCTGGTACACATGACCTCGCCGAAGGTAGCGCCCACGGGCGGGTCGTCGAGGTCCTGAAAGACCACGATGGCGGGGCCGGGCAGCTCGGAAAAGCGCGCCACCTGCTCATCGAGCGAGCCGTATACGACTCCCTCAGACTGCGGAGACGCCGTGCGCATGGTGGCGGTGGAAGCAAAGCCCACGATCGGCGGCATCTCCGGAAAGCAGGCGCGTATGCGGCCATCCATGAAGCCGGCGCTGCGCGGCCGGATCCCGAACAGCTCAATGGCGTTGGAGATCGTTGGAGTATCGAACTGCGCCAGCAGCTTGAGGACGGAAAGCGAGGGTGCCATTTGGCCATTGTAACGGCACGCGGAATCCGGATTCAGGAATAAACAGACCTCCGCCTCGCCAGTAGCCCGTCAGTGGCGATCGGGCGGGGCCTGGATGCTCTCCGTTGAGGGCGGACCGGCCACCGGCTTGACGCGCGCGATGGCCAGCGCCACGCCTCCCCACAGGCCGGCCTTGTCCTGGAGCGCGGAGCCTTCGATGCGCACGCTCTCGACGGGAAACAGGCGCACGCGCTCGCGGACCTCGCGGCGCACGGTTTCGATGAGCAGGGGGCCGATGCCGGCCACTTCGCCCCCGAGCACCACCAATTCGGGATGGATCACGGCGATGACGTTGGCCACGCCGATTCCTAGGAAGCGGGCGGCGCGCACCACGGCTTCGCGCACCGAAGTATCGCCGGCCGCCGCAGCCTGGGCCAGCAGGCGCGGGGTGATGCGATTGGCGTCGGCCTCAACCATGTCATAGAGATGTGGGGCGTGGCCGCTCTTCATCAGGCGGGTTCCCTCCCCGATCAGCGCCGGGCTGCTGGCCAGGGTTTCCAGACACCCCCGATTGCCACAGCCGCACAAGGGGCCATCGGCCTGTATGGTCAGGTGCCCGATCTCGCCGGCCGCGCCCAGCGGGCCCAGCCGCAGCTTCCGGTCGATCACCACCCCGCCGCCGATGCCCGTGCCGACCGTGAACACCACCATGGTGCGGGCCGTGCGTCCATGGCCGAACCAGAGCTCGCCGAGGGCCGCCATGCGGGCATCGTTGAGCACGAAGACGGGGCAGTTCACGCGCGCGGAGAGCTGCTCGGCAACCGGTAGATTGCGCCACTGCGTAGGCAGATTGGGCAGAAACAGCGTGCGGCCGCGGTGAAAATCGGCCAAACCCGGCACGCCCAGACCGACGGCGAGCAGACGCTGGTGGGCGCCGGCGGCCATTTCATTGAGGACCGCGGCAATACGAGTGAGGACCGCATCCGGCCCTTCGTGGGCGAGGGTCGGGATCGTCCGTTCGGCCACCAGTTGTCCGGCTCCCGTGGCCACCGCGCAGCTGGTTATCGAGGCGCCAACATCTACACTCGCAAACATGACTGCCGATACTATAACTCACGGCGAACCCTTTACGGCTTGGCGGGCTGAAGCTCCGTCCAGTTGCCGTGGAGAACCACGTTGGGATTGAAGAAGGCGGAATCGCTCAGGACGTATTCTCCAGCGTCGTTGGCCCAGGCGCGGCCGTACTGGTTGCTTAGCTCGACCTTTTCGCCGGTGACGGGATTCTCGAATGTCTGGACGCCGCGGATGTACTGATCGAACTGGGCGACCGCGCTGTCATGTATACGGCTGCGCTCCTCATACCCTTGCGTGATCATGTTGTTGATGTCGCGGCCGCTCTGCGCGATGATGGCCGAGCGCTGCTGGGCCGCGCGGGAGTTATCGGCCTGCATCTTCAGGATCACCTGCGTGACGCGGGTTTCCCACTGGGGATCCATGTGCACGGTCGAAAGCACCATGTTGAAGAACTTTTCCATCCCGGCAAGCTGGCCGCGCGGTGCGCGCATACCGAATAACACGTAAGCGCCGCAGGTATAGTAAAGCGTCTGGCCCATGCGGCCGGAGCGGATGTCGAAGGAGGGGCCGGGGATACCCGAAGCGAAGGTCACGGCCGTGAGCCACTCCTCGGAGTTCTGGGACTCGATCCGCACGCGGGCGACATCCGCGCGCATGTTGACGTGTATGCCCATCCGGGCAGCCGCGGCCTCCTGTTCCCGCGCTCGTTCCTGCACCTGCCGCGCCATATCGGGGAGCGGCTCGGCGGCGCCCACCTGGGTGTTGGGCCGGTAGCGCGGCGCCACCACGCGGCGCAGGTAATCGGCGGCGTTCATGGGAGGATTGACGTCGCAGCTCTTGTTGCCGAACGAGGCCATCTGGCGATTGGAGGTCCGCAGCATTTCGACGGAGTTGGGATCGTCGGACCACTGCCAATGAGCGGCGGGAAACATCTCGAGAGCGAGGCGTCCATCCGGACTGTAAGCGCGGAAACTGACCTGCACCAGGTCGGCCGGGCAGCCGAACGAGCGGGTGAATTGGACGCTGCCCTGGAACTGCCAGTCGGATGGAATCAGCAGGCTGAGGGCGCGCATGGGGCGCTCGAAGCCGTGCTCATCCACCACACTGGCCTGCTTCATCCGGTAGTAGTTAGGGCTTCCGGACGCCTGGCGCGCGGCGGCAGCGGGCGGCGCCGCCGGAACGGGCGCTGCCGGCGGAGCGGGAGGTTTCGGAGGCACGGGAGGCGCCGCGGCGGCCCGCGGCGAGGCGGCGCCTGGGGGCATGGGCGGAGCAGGAGCCGATGCGGCGGCCGAAGCGTGAATCTCGAAACTCTGCTCGATCCGGTCGAAGGCGGGCTTCAGGCGTGCGAAATCAGCCTGGGGCGCGGAGACCATCAGCAGGAACGTGCGCCCCCCATCGGCGGCGGCCATCAACTCCAGGTAAGCCGGGACTCCGGCGGGATTGGTTCCCGCATAGACCGCGTACACGCCCGCGCGTCCGCCCAGCCGGGTTTCCCCGCGGCGCGCCTGGGCGAAGCCGCGCCACTCTCCGCCAGCCTGGCGGCCGATGGCATCGATGAACATATTGGCATCGGAGCCCTCCAGCACCATGGCGGTGACGGAGGCGGCGCCGTTCGAAAGTTGGACGGCATCGGCACTGAGCGGTGCGGCCCTCCACACGGCCGGCACGGCCAGGGAGAAGCGCCCCTGGGGATCGTTGAACGTGCCGGCTTGCTGGGCAAAGCAAAAGCTGGCCGCCGCCAGAATCAGGCAGAGAGGCGCGCGGATTGGCATAGGCTTACAACAATCTATCGGCAGAGGGCGGCCGGGTCTATATGGCTAGCCGGGCCGGCAGGCCGACGTTATTTGTCGCCGAACTGGGCTTTGGCTTTTTCGGTGACGGTCCACAGGTAGATGGTACGCCAGCCGATATCGATCTTCTTGTCGGGCTCCCACTCGCCCATGTCGAACTGATGCGAGACGATGCGCGTACCGACCTTGAGCTGCTTGAGCAGCATGGGACGTATCTTCAGGTTCACCTGCGGCAGCAGGTAGAGTGTGACGATAGTGGCGTCGTGCACGTCGGCGTCGAAGAGATTCTGCTCGATGAACTTCACCTTATCGGTCACGCCGGCCTGGCTGGCGTTCGCGTTGGCCTCCTTGATGCGAACGGGGTTGAGGTCGATGCCGGTGCCGCGCGCGCCGAACTTCTGCGCGGCCATGATGACGATGCGGCCGTCTCCACAGCCGAGATCGTAGAGGATGTCACCGTCGTGGACGTTCCCGAGCTTGAGCATTTGTTCGACGACCTCGGGGGGCGTGGGAACGTAGGGGACGTCTCCGCGGGGCTGATCCTGGGCGGCGAGCGGCGCGCCAACCAGAACCAGGATGTACAAGAGGGGCGCAAGCGAAGCGCATATACGTACAAGGCGACTGGTTCTCATGGTGGCGAGTTTACCACGGGCGCCGCGGCCGAGCGCACCCCCGTGCTGCCTGCACTTCGCGTATTACAATTTCTGCCGGATTCAAAAGACGTTGCGCGTAACGCCGGCCGTGGAAGCGGGTTTGACGGATCGGGTTTGGGAATTGGCCGAACTACTGGCGTAAACAGCGAGCAGATTCTCATTTGGCCTCATCTGCAATCTGCTCGAAACGGAGCATCAAAGCCACCATTGAGTCACGGTCGTAAAGCTCGGTGGCAATTCCAAAATCGATGTCGAGATTCTTATCAAACCTGCCGACGTCCTTCAGTGCGTTCCGCGCGCCGTATAAATCAAGGGACAGATCCCTAGCGCAGTCGGCAACTACGCCTTTACGAATCGTTTCCAATTCCTGTTGGGTCTTCTCATCCATCCTCTCTGTCCAGTATTCATCGTTCAGTTTGGTGGTTTCTCCACCGTCTCTGGCCAAACATCCGTTCATTTTGATAACGACCCGTCTTAGCTGGTCCCTCAGTGCGCTGGCTGTCGGGATTTTCTCTGGTGCTGGTGTTGATCGGTGTCCAATGTTCAGAGTGGGCTTGGGCGGATGCGCCGAACTACTGGCTGCCGATGGCTTTTCAGTGATGGCCGGCAGTGGCTTCGCTATATCTGAAGTGGACGGTTTTAATACGACATACGTCCAAACCAAGCCTCCACCAATCGCGACCGACGTGGCTCCAGTCACCACGCGCCGCCAGAACTTCGAAGGCATCCCCCGAAACAGACCCCACATGCCAAACCCAAAGAACAACCAGGCGACCCCCAGCAGCCAACGGATATCCCTAGTCATAGGTGCCAACACTGCTATAAGCACGCCAACCCCAATGGAAATCGGAGCCCAAACAAAGTTGCTTTCGAGCACGTTAGGATCGCCCCTGGGAGTGGAACGCGGTTTCGCCACGCATCCACGCTATCATCCTGCACTCTCGATGTGAATTGCGAACCGGCGGTTTAACGCCCTTTTGCTGGTCCCGGAGGTTCGTGGCGGGGCTTACGAGCCGGAGAGCGCCGCCATGCCGTGGCGGCTCGCTTCGGCCTGTATACGGCTGGTGAGATCGGCCTTGGCGGATTCGGGCAACCGCGAGGGCGTCCAGCGGGCCACGATCCGCTCCACTTCGCGCGAGGCGCGCTCGCCCAGGGTGCGCTTGTCTCGCGCCCACTTGGCGCGGTTGGCGCGGTCGATAACCGGGCCGGGTAGCGCGATTTCCTCGGCCAGATGGCGGCGCGTGTGCTCGGCGATGATCAGGTGCTTTTCGGCCAGCAGTTCCTGCATGATCGGCAGGGCAGGGAAGTCCTCGCGCGGCTGGATGCCCCGGAGCAGCCGGAACGTCTGGCCGCAGATTTCGTTATCGACCACCAGCTTTTCCAGGCTCTGGCAGCTTTCGAAATCAAGCATGCCGGGCCCGGAGATGCTGTTGATGCCGGATAGCCCGGCCAGCAGCGCGCCCGTGGCGGTCTCGAAGCCGGCCTGGGCGTCCAGTAGTTTGGCGTCGCTCATGGCCACATAGCCTTGCGTGGGTATGCCGAGGCTGTGGCCGATTTCGCTGTTGGCGCAGTTCAGCATCACTGTTTCGATGGCGCCCATGGGGGTGGTCTCGTGGCGCACGTCGAAAATGGCCGGCGAGCCTCCGTAGAGAATCGGGTGGCCGGGGTTGGTCAACTGGCTGATGACCACGCCGCTGAGGGTTTCGGCGGTCTGCTGGATCAGGCTGCCCACCAGCGTCACGGGCGCCATAAAGCCGGAAAGCGGCATCGAGACGAACTCGACGGGGATGGACCAGCGCGCGCAATCCACCAGGTTCTGGCTGGTGACCTGCGCTCCATTTCAAGGGCGCCGTGGGGCAGCAGGAGAAGACGCACAGGGGCTTTTCGCGCAACTCCCCGGCGGTGCCGCGGACAGCCAGTTGCAGGTCGCGCATGATGTCGAAGCCCTCGATGGTGAAGGCCCCGGTGACCACCGGCTTTTCGCCGTAGAGCAAGCTCAGATAGAGGCGGTAGCTATCGGAGATGCCGCCGGGGACATCGGCGGGAATCAGGGCGGTGGCCTGGGAAGCGATATGCGCCAGCCCGCCGGTCAGCTTGACGAAGCGGACGTAATCGGCCGTGGTGGGTGGCCGCATTTCGCCGGTGTCCCCATCCAGGATGTTAATGGCCGCCGATCCGGGCGTGAAGTAGACGTTGGCGCCCGCGAAATCGTGGGTCTGGTTGCCCAGCACGTCGAAGAGTCCGAAGGAATGGGGCACCGTCTCCAAGGCGCGGTCGATGAGACGCTCGGGGATCAGGCAGCGGGAATCCGGGCCGAGCGAGGCGCCGTGATCCTTCAGCAGCGCGAGGACGCCGGGGTTGTGGATTTCGACTCCCAGGCTGCCGAGGACACGGCGCGCCTCGGCGCGGATTTCGGCGATCAGCGGCTCACTCAGGAGCCGCAGTGTGGGACGAAGGTGCACTGTGTTTTACGCCTCCTTGGTGCGCGCACGGTCCACGTATTTCATGGTGGCGGCGTCCACGCGGATGGCATCTCCGGTCTTGACGAATTGCGGAACCATTACTTCGAGGCCGCTCTCCAGGCGCGCGGGCTTGAAGGCGCTATCGGCCTGCTGGTGCAGGGGCGGCGCGGTATCGGAGACCTTGAGCTCCACGATGTCCGGAAAGATCACGGCCATCGGGCGGCCATCCACGAACTCCACCGTGAGCTTCATTCCGGGCGTCAGCAGCACGCTCTGTGCGCCCACCATGGCGGGCGGGATTTCAAGTTGTTCGAAGGTCTCCGGGTGCATGAAGCAATACATGCCGCCCGCGGCATAGAGAAATTCGAGCGATTGTCTTTCCACGGGAATGTCTTCCAGCTTGAGCTCGCCGCGGAAGCTGTATTCCCAGAAGGTCCCGGTGTCGAGGTTGTACAGGCGGGTATGCGCCGCCCCGCTCATTTTGCCCTGCCCGGGGTGATACTCGGCGGCGACAACCTTATAGCGGTGTCCCTGGTAAACGATCGCCATCCCCGCGCGCAATTGCGATGCGGAAATCATGCGCACCTCCCGGAAAAGCGAAGCCGGATGTCCGTCTCATTCTATCGCGACGCGGCCGACGGGTTGGACGCGGCCCGGCGCGTGCCGGTGATGTGGCCGTCGCGGACGAGTCCGGAGGTTTCGTCGGCGGTCATCGCGACGTGGTCGCCCGCGAAGCGCAGGCGCAAGGTGTAGTGATTGATATTGGCGATGAAGTTCAGATCCAGTAGAAATTCATTGGGCGAAACCCACCGGCCCATGGCGCCGGCCAGCAAGTGGAAGGGGCCGTTGGGACCCAGGCTATAGCGGCCGTCCATGCCAACCGGGAAGGTGAGGTTCTCGCCCTGGTATTTCACCGTGACACGGGCATCGGCCGGGCCGCGAAACTCCAGCGCCAGGCTATCCAGGCGCGAAGGGTTGACCGGGAACTCGTAAACCGCCCCGGAGATCTTGGCGGCCAGAGCCGGCAGTGGAGGGACCGGCGACGGCTGCGGAGCTTGCGCAACCCTCGCAACCTGGGCCGTCAAGTGGCGGTAGGCCTCGGGATTGGCCGGGAGCGGCCGCTCCGATTTGATGGCCTTGCGGATCATGGGGCCGAGATCTCCCGGGTTGCCTCCGGCCAGGATGATAGCCACGGTATCCAACTCGGGCCACACGATCACGGCCTGGCCGCCGCGCCCTTGGCCGCCATACTGCAACCCTTCAGGCTTCTTGGATGGCCACCAGCCATAGCCGAATCCGCCCTTATCGCCGCGTCCGGCGGGCGGCGGAAGCACGGAAGCCGCCACCCACTCGCGCGGCACGATCTGGCGGCCCGCCCACTGGCCGCCGTGCAGGTATAGGTAACCGAGCTTGGCGAAATCTCCGGGGTACATGTGGCTGTCGCCCCAGCCGTGCGTGCGGCCCTGCGCGTCGGCGGCCCAGATGACATCGCGGATTCCCAGGGGCTCGAACAGGTTCCGCCGGGCGAACTCGAGTTCCGTCTGGTGAGCGGCCGCCGCCACGATGGAACCCAGCAGATGGTAGCCCGGGCTGCAATAGGAAGCGTGCTGGCCGGGGTCTTCGCGCATGGGCATCGAAAGGGCAAAGCGCACGTAATCCGGCGCGCGCTTCATCTGCTCCATTTCCACCTCACCGGGCTTGAATCCGCATTCGAAGCCCGATTCCATGTGCACCACGTCGGCCACTGTGATGCGGCGCTCGCGCGGATCGGGATTGGCGGGGCTTTCCTCGGGGAAGAAGCCGAGCAAGGGCAGGTCCATCCGGATCAGGCCCTGGCCCACCGCGATGCCTGCCAGAACGGAGGTGAGGCTTTTGGTCACGGAAGCGAGGTCATGCTGGGTGGCGGAGTTGTAGGGGTAAAAATCGGCGTGGAGCACGAGGTAGCCGTGGCGGATCACCAGCACGCTGTGAACCCCCAGATTCTGGCCTATCACCTGGTCGAGGACGGCGCCCAGCGCTGCGGAATCCACGCCCTGGGATTCCGGCTGGGCGGTTCGCCAATCGCGACCCGGCCAGTAATCGGCGGCGGCGACGGCGGATCCCGCGCCCAGAGCTGCGAGGACGAACGCAACTAAGGCGAAGAGCGGCAAATGACGGCGGTTTGGCATAAACAAAGCATACGCTCTTCGATAACCAGTGGCGTGACCCGGTTTGGCGCTACTGGCGCGCGGCGTTGAAATCTCCGCTGTACCCGCTGAACTCCCAATTGCCGGTTAAGCCCCCTTCGGCCAGCTTGCCCTTGATCACCAGGGTCCCGCTGCCCGCGTCGGGAACGTCAACCGGAAAGGCGAGGTCGAGAGCGCCGTCTTTGAACGTGCCCTTCACGTCGAAGTTTCCAAGCTTTCCGGATACCAAGCCGTCCGTCACCTTGAGGCTGACCTGATATTCGCGATCGCCTCCATCGGTGTGGAAGATGAAATGCCAGTTTCCATCGATATCGCCGGCGGCCATGGCGGCCGGCGCGAGCGCCATCAAGCCCGCCAGCAGGAGGGCGCAAAGAACACGTCGCGGTTTCGCAGACATCGAGCCTCCTTCGAATCCATGGGCCGTTCCTTCAACGACCCTCGAAGCGATTATACCCGCCTCTCAGTGTCCGAACAGGCGGTTGAAAAACTCGCGGGTGCGCTGGCGGATTTCGCGCAGCGTGAGATCGAGGCGCCGCTGGTTGAGGTGCTCAGGGGTCCAGCGCCTGACGAGATTGGTGAGCACCTCGAGCTGAGCCTGAGAGGTGGGCAGGCTGCCCTCGGCGTGGCCGTGAGAGACGCGCTGGCCGTGGTCCACGGCGCGATAGAAGGTGGCGGCTTCGCGCAGGAAATCGGCGTCCTCGCGCTCCAGGTGGCCCATCTTCTCGATCACGTCGATGCGTTCGGGCGTGTTGAGCACGCGGTAGAAGATGCCAGCGCCTTTCAGGCGCAGATACATCAGGGCGAAATCGATATCGTAATATCCGCCCATGCCGGCCTTGAGCGGATTGCGCGGCCCCTGCTCCCGTTCGAGGCGCGCGCGCATAGCGGCTAGCTCCTTGCGCGAACGCATGCCCTGTCCGTAGCGGCGCCAGTCGACTTCCTGGAGCTCGATGCAGAAACTCGGTGGCGCGGTCCAGATTGCCGGCCACGCCGCGCGATTTCATGTACGTGATGCCTTCCCAGGCTTCCGCGTGTCCGGCGAAATAGGTCTTGTAGGCTCCCTCGGTCTGCACCAGGTCGCCCTCGCGGCCGTTGGGCCGCAGGCGCGTATCCACGGTAAACATGACGCCTTCTCCGGTGTACGAGCTCATGGTCTGGATCATGCGTTCGGCCACGCCGGTCCAGAAGGTGTGCTCGGCGGAATCGGCGTCGGGGATGGCGAAAACCAGGTCGGCATCCGAGCCCAGGTCGAATTCGCTCAAGCCCAGCCGGCCCAGAGCGATCACCATCATCTGGTCGGCGGGGACGTAGCTGGAGCCGGCCGGAGACGGCGCCTCCCGCAGCGCGATGCGGTACGCCGCGTCGATGACCCGGTCGGCCAGCTCGGAAGTCTGGCGCAGCGTCGCGAAAATGGGCGCGGGTTCCAGCAGGCTGGCGCTCTGAATGCGCAGCATCTGGCGCCGGTAGAAACGCCGCAGACGGGCACCGTCTTCGAGCGGCTCGCCCGGCGGGCCGAAGGGGCGGCCGATCTCATCGAGCAGCTCCGGATCGCGCAGCAGATCGTCGGCGAAATGCGGGCTGTGTTCGAAGATATCGAGCAGGCCGGCGGCCAGGCGGGGTTCGGCGTCCAGCCGCTCCAGCAGGTCCGGAATGGCGAAGGCCTTTTCAAGGAAGTGCTCAAAGCGCTCCCGGCCGCGATGCAGGGCGGCTTGCGCCACGGCTTCGGCCAGGCGCGGGGCGCGCTGGTCGAGGAAACGCGTCAGGTTGCTGGCCGACACCGGCGTTTCGCCGTCTTCCGACTCCGGCGGCGGCGCCGGCGCCATGGTGTAATACATCGGCTTCTGCGCGTGAATCACGCGCTCGTAGATCTCCCGCACGGCGGCCAGGTGCTCCTCGAGCCTCTCGAGGAGAGTTTCGCCGGTGAGCGATCGGCCGGTGCTCCCGGCGGGCATGCGGCCGGCCAGCAGGTCGAGCTGCTCGGGGTCGAGGGGCAGAGTATGGGTCTGGCGGTCGTCCTCCATCTGGAGGCGGTGTTCGAGATAGCGCAGGAACTGGTAGGCGGCGGCCAGCCGGGCATACTCGACATCCGAAAGCAGGTCCTTGTCGCGCAGGCGGAAGAGCGCCAGCAGAGTGCCGCCGTGGCGCACCCAGGGGCTCGCGTCCGCCGTGCAGCCGCTGCAGGCACTGCACCAGGAACTCGATATCGCGGATGCCCCCGGAGGTGAGCTTGATATCGAGGCCGGAGGAGATCCCGCGTTTCGCCGCCACTTTCTCCCCAATGCGCTGGCGGGTCTCCGAGACGGCCTCCACGGCGCTGAAATCGAGCGAACTGCGGTAGATGATCGGCTCGACGAACTCCAGCAGCGCGGCGCCCGGCTCGCGTTCGCCGGCCGAAACGCGCGCCTTGATGAGCATCTGCTGCTCCCAGTCGCGGGCGCGCCCGGCGTAATAAGTCCGCGCGCCGTCTAGCGAGGTGCAGATCTCGCCCAAAGTCCCATCCGGGCGCAGACGCAGATCCACGCGGTAGCACTGCCCTTCGGCGGTATAGGCGGAGAGCAGCGAAATATACTGGTTGGCGACCTTCTTATAAAATTCCTTGTTGGTGACGGAAGCCGGCCCGGTGGTTTCGCCGTTGCCGGTATAGACGAACATCAGATCGATATCGGAGCTGTAGTTCAATTCCTGCCCGCCGAGCTTGCCCAGCGAGATCACCGAGAATCCGCACGGCGCGCCATCCGGCAGGCGCGGCTCGCCGTGGCGCGCGACAAAATCGGCGCGGATGCGCAGGTAGGCGGCATCGAGGATCGCGTCGGCCAGGTTCGAGAGGTCTTCGGTAACATCCGAAAGCGTGGCTACGCCGAGGACGTCGCGGAGCACGATGCGCAGCATCTGTCGCCGCCGGAAACGCGCCAGGGCCACCGGAGAAGGCACGCCGGGGCAATCCTCGCCCAGAAACTCGAAGAGCCGCTCCTCGTACTCTTCCACGCTGAGCACGCGGTAAAAGCTGCCGGAGTTGGCTACCTGGAGAAGGCGCTCCGGGTTCTTGAGAACGGCGTCGGAGAGAAACCGGCTATACGAGAAAACAGTGACGGAGCAGCGCAGGGCGGCCGGCGAGCTGACGACGCGGTTGAAGACCGAGCCGGCTTCCAGCCGCAAGCGCTCCAGGTACAACAAGGCGCGGTCGGGATCGGGTACGGAGGCAAGCAGCAGCCGGATACGCGCGGCAATACGTTCCGGCAGTCCTACTTCCAGGCGGGTGGCGTCGAGCAAACTGGGCATCAGTCAGGCTAACCGGGCCAACACAGCAATTATATCCCCTGGCCCGACGGGACCCTCCGTGCGCACCGCGTCCACGACTTCGGCGGCGATCAGCAGGATGGCCTTGCGCGGGCCGCCCGCCCGGAGAGACGCTGACTTGGACAATAGCACCGAGCATAAGTGCGGGGCGGACGGAGAGTCCACCCCGCTTGTCTCGCCTACGCGCGTCACTAGATCCGCGGTCCTGCGAAAGCCCCGCTGCTTAGATGTCGTAATAGAGCGCGAACTCGTAGGGATGCGGCCGCAAACGAACGGCATCCGCCTCGTTCTTCCGCTTGTAGCTGACGAAAGTCTCGAGGAGCTCTTCGGTGAACACGTCGCCGCGCAGAAGGAAGGAGTGGTCGGCCTCCAGGCAGTCGAGAGCCTCTTCGAGAGAAGCGGGCATGGACGGCACGTTCTTCATCTCTTCGGGAGAGAGGTCGTAGATGTCCTTGTCCAGCGGTTCGCCGGGATCGAGCTTGTTGAGGACGCCATCCAGGCCGGCCATCATCATGGCGGCGAAGGACAGGTACGGGTTGCAGGCTGGATCGGGCGGCCGAAACTCCACGCGCTTGGCCTTGGGGTTGGCCGAGTACATGGGGATGCGGCAGGCGGCCGAACGGTTGCGCCGCGAATAGGCCAGGTTGACGGGGGCTTCATATCCGGGCACCAGGCGCTTGTAGCTGTTGGTGGTGGGGGCAATGATGGCCGACAGAGCGCGCGCGTGCTTGAGCAACCCGGCGATGTACTGCAGGCCGAGGTTGCTGAAGCCGGCATAGCAGTCCCCGGCGAACAGCGGCTTGCCTTCTTTCCAGAGGCTCTGGTGGGTGTGCAGACCGCTGCCGTTATCGGCGAAGAGGGGCTTCGGCATAAAAGTCGCGGTCTTGCCGTACTGGTTGGCGACGTTGCGGACGATGTACTTGAACAGCATCATATTGTCGGCCGATTTCACCAAGGTGTCGAAGCGTTGATCGATTTCAGCCTGGCCGGCGGTGGCGACTTCATGATGGTGGCATTCAACGATGATGCCGCACTTGATCATGGCCTGGGCCATTTCGCTGCGGAGGTCCTGGTGATGATCGGTCGGCGGAACCGGGAAGTAGCCTTCTTTGTACCGCGGCCGGTAGCCGAGGTTGTTTTCCCTCCGGCCGGAATTCCAGCGGCCATCGTCGGCGTCGATGTAGTAGAACCCGGAATGCTGGTCCTGATCGAAGCTGACGTTATCGAAGATGAAGAACTCAGCTTCCGCGCCGAAATAGGCGGTATCGGCGATGCCGCTGTTCTTCAGATATAATTCCGCTTTCTGGGCAATCCACCGGGGGTCGCGTTCATAACGCTGCTTGGTGACGGGGTCCCTAACGTCGCCGATCATGACCAGGGTGGGGGTCTCCGCAAACGGGTCCATGATCGCGGTGTTCGGATCGGGGATCAGGAGCATGTCGCTCTCGTTGATGGCAGCCCATCCGCGGATGCTCGAACCATCCATGCCGAAGCCTTCTTCGAAGCTCTCCAGCGTCACCTCGTTCATCGGGTAGGAGACATGATGCTGCAGGCTCGGAATATCGGTGAACCGGAGATCGAGCTGCTTGGCATCGTTCTTCTTGGCAAATTCCAATACTTCTTGTGGACTCATAATCCTCCAGGACGCACGTAGACTCTTAAAGTGGGATTGTCGCAATCGCAGATTGGCACCAGGATAACGTATCGCGAGATCGGGGGTCAAGGCGGGTTTGGCAGTCTTCTCCCCTTTACTCCAGATACTTCACGAACAAGGCTTCATTGCCGCGTTCGCTGTAGAGCAGCTCGTCGCCCATGCTGCGGCACATCAGGATGCCGAAGCCGCCCGGCCGCTGGCCCTGCTCGGCGCGAATTTCGACGTGACGAATTGGCGAATCGCATGGGTTCGAGATGGCCGCATGCGGCAGCCGCTCGATCGAGAAGCCCTTGCCGGGATCGTGGATGCGCACCAGGATGGCGCGCGCGGTGCGGATCAGCGCCACGCCCACCCGCTTGCGCGAATCGAGCTTCGCGCCGTGCTCGACGGCGTTGAGGAGCAGTTCGCGGAAAGCGGCCGCCACGTTTTCGCAGGCGCCGCCGGGAAGATCGCCTTCGATCTCGCGCACGAATTGGGTGGTCCGTTCGACGGCCTCCAGCGTGGCGCGCACCTGCAGATCGATCCATTCCGGACCAGCCGAGACCACCCGGATGTCGTTGCGCCAGGAGTGCGCCTCGATCGCCCATTGGACCATGTCGTTCAGCGCGCTTTCCGGGACGGGGTAGTGAAAGTAGGTGTAGGCGCCCTGCCGCAACGCCGTGGCCGCCCGGGAGGGGTCCCGGCCGCCGGTTACGATCACCGGGGTCCGCGGACTAAGGGAACGGGCCCGGCGCAGCAGCTTGAGCGCATCGAACCCATTGCGATCCTGGCCCGCCACCAGCAGATTAATGACCTCGCCGCGCAGCCGATCGAGGGCCTCCCGCTCTTCGTAGGCGCTCACGATCCGGCGATCGGGGCGCTCCAAAAGACCCGCCAGCCGTTCGTGCAGCGACGGGTCGCCCTCCACCAGTAGCAGGCGGCGAGAATTCAATGTGTCTCCACTCCTTACTGTAGCCGAGGAACGGCCGCGCCGGCTTCGGGGGGCGGATTTGGGCAGCACCGCCCGGAGCGGCCTCGATTCGGCGTAACCTGGGAACGAACGGGGGCATCTCTACAGACACGGCTAAGTCTGAGGCCGCCCAGCCGGAGGTGTGCAAATGAGAATCGGACTGATTTTCTGGATCTTCGTCGTGGCAGCGCAGGCGCAATATCCGGGTGGCTACCCCGGTGGCTACCCCGGAGGATACCCGTATCCCGGCGGTTATCCGCGATACCCTGGCGGCGGTGGCGGCATCCCCATGCCGGGCCGCACCGGCAAGCAGCAGCCGGATTCCACCAAGGGGCAGCCAATGCCCAATTTTCGGGGCAAGCTCAAGGTGATGGACGCCAAGTCGATCACTCTGGAACTGGACGACAACCGCGTCCTCGACTTCAAGCGCAACGATAAGACCAAGTTTTTCAAAAACGGCGATGAAATCAAGACGCCGGACTTTGCGGTGGGCGACCAGATCTCCGTGGAAGGCCCCCGCGACCAGGAAGGTTACCTGACCGCCGTCAACGTGTATTGGGAGAAGGCCGCCGAAAAGGCCACCGACGATAAGGATAAGGGCGTCCACGACACCTGGAAGGATGACGGCGCTACGCCTGATTCCGCCAAAGCCGAGACCGCCAAGGCCGCCGCGCCGCCGGCCGCGAGCCCGGCGGCAGCGCCTCCGCCGCCGGCGCCGCCCGATCCCTCGGACCCTGGTCCGCCCACCCTGCGGCGCGGCAAGCCGGCCGATCCGTCGCGCGAGAAGGCCGCGCCCGTGCCGGAGGACGCTTCCGCCCAGCCGTCTCCCGCCGCTCCGTCTCAGGCTCCGCCTCAGAGCGTGGCTGTCCTGAGGCCCCCCGCCGCGGCCCCCGCGCCCGCGCCGGCTCCGGCCGAAGCTGCCAAGATACCCGTCACGGACCAACCCCCGAGCGATGAAGACATCATCAGTTCCTTGCAGCGTCCCATGGAACCGCTGATCCGCAAAGCCACCGAAGCGGCCCTGGAGTTCACCGAGACGCTCCCCGATTACGTCTGCCAGGAGATGATGGCGCGCTTCCAGAGTGAATCGCATCCGGCCAACTGGCAGCCGCTCGACGTGGTCAGCACGAATGTGATCTACCGCAGCGGCAAGGAAGAATACCGCGACCTGGCCGTCAACGGCAAGCCGGTGAAGAAGAGCATGGAAGAACTCGGAGGCGCCTGGTCCACCGGAGAGTTCGGCACGGTACTGATCGACCTGTTCTCACCCGCGACTGCCGCCGAATTCCGCCCCATCGGGGAATCGCGAACCAGCGGAGTGACAGCCAAGAAATACGACTTTTCAGTTAAACGCGAGAACTCCCACTGGACCATTCACATGGCTTCCGAGACCTACGTTCCCGCGTACAAAGGCACGGTCTGGATCGACCCGGCCACCTCGCGCGTACTCCGCATCGAGATGGAGGCGGTTAATTTCCCGGGGGACTTTCCCACCGATCACGTCGAATCGGCCACCGATTATCAGTACGTCCGCTTGGGTGACGCCCGCCAGTACCTGCTGCCGGTGCATGCGGAGACGCTGAGCTGCCAGCGCATGTCCAATTTTTGCAGCCGCAATACCATCGATTTTCGCAATTACCACAAGTACAACGGCGAATCCACCATCCAGTACCAGGATGTGAACTCCAACGTTCAGTTCGACGACAAAGAAAAGAAGGACGATCCGAAGCAGAAGTGAGGTTGTCGCCGCCGCGGCCGAAAAAGGCCGCCCGCCCAGCAAGAGTCCGGCGTCCGGTATTACAATAAGCCTTCCCCATGCCGGAACACTACAAATTTCTGCTGGCTGACAGCCAGATCCCGACCGTTTGGGTCAACGTGCTGCCCTCGCTGAAGGTGCCGCTCGCGACGCCACTCCATCCGGGCACCCGCGCGCCGCTGGCGCCGCAGGATCTCGCGCCGATCTTCCCTATGGAATTGATCGAGCAGGAGTTTTCTCCGCAGCCGGAGATCGACATTCCGGGCGAGGTGCTGGATATTTACCGGCTGTGGCGTGCCACGCCGCTCTACCGTGCGCGCCGTCTCGAGAAGGCCCTGGACACGCCCGCGCACATCTATTACAAGTACGAAGGCACCAGCCCGGCGGGCAGCCATAAGCCCAACACCGCGGTGGCCCAGGCCTATTACAACAAGCGCGCCGGCATGCGGCGCCTGGCCACCGAGACCGGGGCGGGGCAGTGGGGCAGCGCCCTGGCGCTGGCCTGCCGGCTTTTCGGCCTGGAGTGCACGGTTTACATGGTGCGGGTGAGCTACGACCAGAAGCCCTACCGCCGTATGATGATGCACGCCTGGGGCGCGGAAGTTTTCCCCAGCCCCAGCGAGCACACCAATTCCGGCCGAGGTGTACTCGCCGCCACGCCAGATTCCCCGGGCAGCCTGGGAATCGCCATCAGCGAGGCGGTCGAGGACGCCGCCACGCATCCGGATACCAACTACTCGCTGGGCAGCGTGCTCAACCACGTTATCCTGCACCAGACCGTTATCGGCCAGGAGGCCAAGCTCCAGATGCAGCAGGCCGGCGAAGAGCCGGACGTGGTGGTCGGTTGCTTCGGCGGCGGCAGCAACTTTGGCGGCCTGGCTATACCCTACGTCCTGGACCGGCTAAGCGGCAAAGGACCGCGCATCCTGGCCGTGGAACCGTCCGCCTGCCCCAGCCTCACCAAAGGCCGCTTCACCTACGATTATGGCGACACCGCTAAACTGACGCCGTTGATCAAGATGTATACCTTGGGCCATGACTTCGTCCCACCGGGGATTCACGCGGGCGGCTTGCGCTACCATGGCGCGTCCCCGCTGCTCAGCCACCTGCTGAACCTGGGCGAAATTCAAGCGAAGTCCTATACTCAGATCCCCTGCTTCGAGGCGGCCGTCGAGTTTGCCCGCACCGAGGGAATCCTGCCGGCTCCCGAATCGTCGCACGCCATCCGCGCCGCGATGGACGAGGCGCTGGCCGCGCGCGAGGAAGGGCGGCCGCGCGTGATCCTGTTCTGTCTCAGCGGCCATGGGCATTTCGACCTGGCATCCTACGAAAGCTACCTGGCCGGGCAATTGGTGGATTACGAGTTTCCGGGTCTGGACATCGAGAAGGCCATGGCGGCCCTCTGAAATATTGGTACTGATGGCAAGTTTGCGCTGGTACATATTAGTGTGAATGCCCCTGTCAAATTTTGTTAAGAACTATTGCATCGTATAGATCGCAGTGATAAAGTCGTTATGGCTGGCCCAGTACCCCCGTTATGGACCTGCCGAGATACGACATGTTGTCAGGCGTTCTCGTCATAACGGTTTCGGTCGCGCTGCTGATTTACTGGTTTCGATATAGCTGTCTTTTGTTGCTGCGCGCGCGGGCGGAGGGGCTGGTCGCTCCGCCGGCGGAGCTTCCGGATTCCCGCTTTGGCCTGGCGACGATCCAGGAGCGGCTGCGCGCCGAAGCCGGGCTGGATGCCTTGGAAGCGTCCCTCAACCGCGATTACCGCGTTCTGACCTATCTTCTGGAACATGCCGCCGGCCGCGGCTTGAACAGCATTGAAGACCGCATGCTGATTCTCGATTACCGGGTGATGCGCGGGTGGTTCCATCTCACGCGCGTGGCCGCGCCGCACCAGGCTCGCAAGGCCCTCTCCGAAATGGCGATGGTGCTCACGGTGCTGGTCGGCAAGCTGGGCCCGCAGCCCGGTCTCCAGAGCCAGGCCTGAATTATCGCATCGCCCCGTACGCTGCCGCCGCCGACGTGAATCCGGTTGGAGCCTGGCGTGCTCTATAACGAACATGGGATCGGATACGGCACGCCAGCTCGCCGTGGACCGGCTCAACGCCGTCCGGCGCGAAATCGCGAAAGTAATTGTAGGCCAGGACGATGTCGTCGAGGGCGTGCTCATCTGCCTTCTCGCATCGGGACATGTGCTTCTCGAAGGGGTGCCCGGCTTAGGCAAGACCACGCTGCTGCGCACGCTGGCGCGCACGCTGAACCTCAAGTACTCGAGAATTCAGTTCACGCCGGACCTCATGCCCGCGGATATCGTGGGCAGCATGATCATCGAAACCGGCGAACGCGGCGCCAAGCAGCTGCGCTTCCAGCCGGGTCCCATTTTCGCCAACCTGGTGCTGGCCGACGAAATCAACCGCGCCACGCCCAAAACCCAATCCGCGCTGCTCGAGGCCATGCAGGAGCGCACCGTGACCAGCGGCACCAGCACCCATCAGCTCGAAGCGCCTTTCCTGGTGATGGCCACCCAGAACCCCATCGAGATGGAAGGCACCTATCCTCTGCCCGAAGCGCAGCTCGACCGCTTCCTGATGAAGATTCTGGTGACCTACCCGACGCGCGAGGAGCTGAACCGCATCGTGGAGCGCACCATTCAGCCGGAAGAACATGTCCTCGAAGCGGTGCTGGATCGCGACGCCATCCTGGAAGTGCGCTCGGTGTGCCGGCAGGTGATGGTCGCGCCGCACGTTCAGGAATACGCCATTGAACTGGTGATGGCCACCCAGCCCGGGCAGAAGGAGGCGCACGAGCTGGCGCGCAAATACGTCCGCTACGGGAGCTCCCCGCGCGGTGCGCAGGCGCTGGTCGAGTGCGGCCGCGTGCTGGCGCTGATGCGCGGGCGTTTCCACCTGGCTATCGAAGACATTCAGCGGATCGCGGCCTCCGTCCTGCGGCACCGCATCATCCTGAACTTCGATGCGCACGCCGATGGACAAACGGCCGAGACGGTTCTGCGCGCCATCATCAACGGCGTGACCGCCGCGGCCACGGCCGCCTAGGATCTCTTATGCCCTCGGCCCCGCTGCTAAACCGGGAATTTCTGGAGAGGCTCGAACGGCTCGCCCTGCACTGGCAGAAGTCGTTTCCAGGGCTGGTGGGGGGACACAATGCTTCCCGCCTGGCCGGTCCGGGGCAGGAGTTCCTGGATCACCGCAATTTTCACTACGGAGACGATCTGCGGGCCGTCAACTGGCGGGCCTACATGCGCCTGGATAAATTGTTCCTGAAAATGTTCCAGACGGAGCCGCGCGTGCCGATCCGCCTGCTGGTCGACCAGAGCGCCTCGATGGCGGCCGGCGGCGGAGAGAAATTCGAATACGCACGGCGGCTGGCGGCGGCGCTGTGCTACGTGGGGCTGGTGCGGCACGACAGCATCGAGATCCACGGTTTCTCCAACCGGCTGGCGCGGCGTATCTACTCGACCGGCGGGCGCCAGCGCTTTCCCGCGGTCATGGATGCCATCGCCGGCCTGGAGGCGGGCGGTTCCACCGATTACCTGGCGGTGGTGCGCGAGTTCATCGACGTGTACTCGCAACGGGGTTTGGCCATCCTCATTTCCGATTTCCTGGACGACCAGGACTGCCCGCGCGCGCTCCAGTATCTGGCCGATTTCGGCCACGAGCTGATGCTGTTGCAGATCTGGAGCGAGGAAGACCGCACGCCGCCCTGGGCCGGCGAACTGGAGCTGCGCGACGCCGAAACGGGAGCTTCGCTGAAGCTGGATTTCGACCATGCCGCGCGGCAACGCTACACCGCGGCTTTCGACGAATACCGCGCGGGCATTGAGAACGCGGCCCTGCGGAGCGGCGGGCGCTACGTGGGGATCTCCACCTCGCAGCCGATCGAAAGCGTGGTGTTCGGCGAACTGGTGCGCGCGCGGGGAATCGCATGACAGGCGCAATGTGTACTTGCTGAACCTCACCGTAATGCAGTTCGCGGCGCTGTTCGGCTCGGTGGCCGCGGTGGCCGTGGCGCTGTACCTGCTGGACCGCGCGAGGCGCCAGCAGGTGGTCTCGACGCTGCGCTTCTGGGTGGCCGCCCGCGAGCCCCAGGCGGTGGCGCGGAGGCGGCGCATCCAGCAGCCCTGGTCGCTCCTCCTGCAGCTTGCCAGCATGGCGCTGCTGCTATTGGCCGTGGCGCAACTGCGTTGGGGAACGCCCGCGGCCGCCGGCCGGGACCACGTCCTGATCCTCGATACCTCTGCGTGGATGGCGGCACATTGGGGCAATGGCACGCTGATGGACCTGGCCCGCGACACCGCCCGCCGCTACCTGCGCGCCTTGCCGTCCCAGGACCGTCTCATGCTGGTTCGCGCCGACGGCCTGGCGACTCCCGCCACGGCTTTCGAGCCGGACCGGCGGAAAGTGGACGCGGCCATCGTGGCTTCGCGGCCCGGCTTCACCGCCCTTAATCTCGATCAGGCGCTGCTGTTCGCCCGCCACATTCAGTCGCAGGAAGGCCGCCGCCCGGGCGAGATCGCCTACGTGGGGGCGGGCCGTACGGCCGCGCGCGAGGCCTCGGCAGCTCCGGAGCCGCGCAATCTGCGGGCGCTCGTGGTGCCGGAGGCTATCGAGAACTGCGGCCTGCGCAAGGTGGGGATGCGGCGCTCGGCGGATGAAGCCGGATGGGATGTCTATGTGGCGGCGCACAACTACGGAACGCGGGCGCGCGCGGTGGTGGTCTCGCTCGATTTCAGCCCGGCCGGCGCATCGGCCTATACGCCGCTGCCCGTGGCTGCCGGAGCGCGCCGCGTCATCATACCCGCGGGGGGTGATGCCGAGGCCAGCTTCGAATTCCCCGACCAGGCCGCAGGCCTGCTGCGCGTCAACCTCACGCCCCACGACGATTTTCCAGCCGACGATCATGCCGATCTGGAGGTGCCTGAGCAGCCCGTCTTGCGGGTGGTGGTCTATTCGAACCAGCCCGATCTGCTGCGCCCGCTCCTCGGCGGCAACCCGCGCGTGAACGCCATCTACCGCAAGCCGGAGGAATATCGCGCGGACGACCGCGGCCTCGCGATCCTGGACCGCTTCATTCCGCCCGAGCGGCCGGCAGCCGATTCCATCTGGATCGAGCCGCCCGCGCCGGGTTCGCCCATCGCCGTGCGCCAGACGGTGGAGCACGCGCCTTTCGCGAAGTGGAACGGCGCGGAGGCCATCGCAGCGGGCCTGTACACACGCGATTTCAGGCTGGAACATACCGAGGTTTTCGCCACGCAGCCCGGCGACGCGCGCGTCGGCGAGGTGGACGCGGGCCCCGTAATCGTGGCGCGCCCGGGGACGCCGAAGATCGTGGTGTTCGGTTTTCACCCGGCGCTTTCCGCGCTGCGCTACCGGCTGGCCGCTCCGCTGCTGTTCGCCAACCTGCTGCGCTGGGTTTCGCCGGATATCTTCCGCCGTTGGGAAATCGCCGCCGGCAGCGTAGGCACCGTCAAGACTGAACTGGAAGCGGGCGCGGCTGACCGCGACGTGAAAGTCTCCTCCGCCGATGGCTCGCCATTGCCTTTCACCCTGCGCGAGGGCGCGCTGCACTTCTATTCCGGCACACCGGGCCTGGTGCGGGTGATGGCAGGCGACAACGAATACGTCTATTCTTTGACCCTGCCGGAGGCTCTGGGAGACCCGCTGGCAGCCGCCAGCGGAGGCCAGCCAGGGCATTCCGCGGTTTCAGAGTGACCGCGCGGCCTCGGCAGACCTGTGGCCCTGGCTGGCCTTGTTGGGCGGCTTCGGCCTTCTGGCGGAGTGGCTCCTTTATGGTGGGGCGCGGCGCGGCTCGAGGCGCTTCGTCACCCCCCCGACTCCTTTGCGCACCCGCGCAGCCTTCCGGCGGCGGACGCGCCAGCCGATCGGGGTGCGCCGATGACGTTCCTGCATCCGTGGCTGCTTCTGCTGGTTGTTCTACCCGTTGCCTGGGCCTGCTGGGAGTGGCGCGCCGCCTCCCGCCGCGGCGCCCTGCTGTTGAAGGCCGGGGCCCTGGCGGCGGTCGCCGCGGCACTGGCTCAGCCGCGCCTCACCGTGTACGAAAACCGCGTGGCCGTGGTCATGCTCGCCGACACCTCGGCCAGCATCTCGGATGCGGACCTGGCCGCCGAATCGGCCTTGGTTAACCAGGTGGAACGTGCGCGCGGGCGCCATTGGACCGGAGTCATTCCCTTTGCCCGCGCCACGCGGAACCCCGCGCCCCAGGAGCGCTCGAAACGCGGCTGGCAATTCGGCCATTCGGCGGGCGAGGCGGGCCGCGCAACCAACCTGGAATCGGCGCTGCGCGACGCCACGGCCTCCCTGCCCGCGGGATTTGTGCCGCGCCTGCTGCTGATTTCCGACGGTAACGAGAACCTGGGCAGCGTGACGCGCGCCATCTGGCAGGCGCGCCAGCTCGGCATCCCCGTCGATACCATCCCTCTGGAGGGCCGCGCCAGGCCGGGTCTGGTCTTGCAGTCCGTGTCATTTCCCGGCCAGGTGTTCAGCGGAGAACGCTTTCCCGTCGAATTGACGTTGAAATCTCCGCGCGCCACCCCGGCCGAGGTGGAGATGACGGCCGAGGGTAAGACTATCGGCGCCAGCCGCGTGGAACTTGTCGAGGGCGCCAATCGCCTGCGCTTCGAGGCGTCCGTGAACTCGTCCGGCGCCATCGCCCTGGCGGGCAAGATCTCCGCCGCCGGTCTGGGCGAGACGCGCTTCGAGGACGCCGTGGCGCTGCGCCGTCCGCGGGTTCTGCTGCTCTCGCGCGATCCCGCCTCCAGCGAGCAACACCTGGTGCGCGCGCTCGAAGCCAACCAGTTCGAGGTGGATCGAGCCACCCTCAAGATCCCCGAACGGCTCGATCCTTATCAACTTCTCGTCATCAACAACTGGGACATGCAGTGGGTGCCGCGGGCCGGCCAACTGGCCGTCGAAGACTTCGTTAAGAAGGGCGGCGGCCTCGTGTGGATCGCGGGCGAGCACAACATGTATGTCGGGAAGACAGGCGAGGAAGATCCGCTCGAGCGCACTCTGCCGGCCAAGCTCCTGCCGCCGCGCGATATGGAAGGCACGGCGGTGGTGCTGATCATCGACAAATCGTCCTCCATGGAGGGCCGCAAAATGGAACTGGCCAAGCTGGCGGCCGTGGGCGTGGTGGACAATCTGCGCCCCGTGGATCAGGTGGGCGTGCTGATTTTCGATAATTCCTTCCAGTGGGTCGTACCCATCGCTCCCGCCGTCGATCCGGAGCGGATCAAGGGGCTGATCTCGGGGATCATGGCCGATGGCGGTACGCAGATCGCTCCGGCGCTCAGCGAAGCCTATCAGCGTATCTTGCCGCGCAACGCGGTGTACAAACATATTGTGCTGCTGACGGACGGGATCTCGGAGGAAGGCGACGCCTTGGCAATCTCGCGGCAGGCTTTGGCCAACCACGTTACTATTTCCACGGTGGGGCTGGGCCAGGACGTGAATCGCGGCTTCCTGGAGCGCGTGGCGCAAACTGCCGAGGGGAAGTCCTACTTCATGGAGGATCCCTCGGGTCTTGAGCGCCTCCTGCTGCGCGACGTGGAGGAGCACACCGGGGTGACCGCCGTGGAGAAGTCCATCGCGCCCAAGATTTTGAAACGGGCGGAGATCCTGGACGGGGTGGGAATGGAGAGCGCACCCCCATTGCGCGGCTATGTCCGGTTCCAGACGCGCCCCACGGCGGACGCCATCCTGGAAGCCGATCATGGCGACCCGTTGCTGGTGCGCTGGCAATACGGCCTGGGCCGCGCGGTGGTATTCACCTCCGATGCCAAGAATCGCTGGGCCATCAATTGGGTGGCTTGGCCGGGGTTCGATAAGCTATGGGCCAACATCTTCCGCGACCTGTTGCCGCACGCCGCGCCGAGCGAGACCAGCGCCGATTTCGACGCCGCCACGGGCGAGCTGGTGGTGGATTACCGCCTTTCGCGCAACGTGCCCGAACCGGATGCCGACGGCCAGCCGTTGCCGGACGTTTTCGCCTTCGGGCCGAATGGATTCCAGGCGCCGCTCAAACTCGGCAAAGTGGCCGCCGGGCACTACCGGGGCCGCTTGAGCCTGGGGCCGAACCAGGGCTTGTTCCGGGTGCGTCCGCTGGCTGATCTGAGAGCTTTCCCCGAAGTTGGCTTCTACCGGCAGGAGGAGGAGATGCGGGACTACGGCCACAACGATGCGCTTCTACGGCAGATCGCGGACGCCACCGGAGGCCGCTTCCGGCCCTCCCCACGCGAGGTGTTCGACGCCGCGGGCCGCGGCAACCGCGCGGTGATGAACCTATGGCCGGGGTTGCTGGCGCTGGCCGTGGCGCTGAACCTGGTAGAGCTGCTGCTGCGCAAATGGCGCGGCCTGGTGGAGTTCCTGCGCCTGAGACCGCAGCCTGCGGTGGCGAATTAGGATAGGAATCGTTGAGCTGTTTGCCGGCGCTGAGGGCTATTTGGCCCGCCCCTGATACCGCTGAGCCAACATGCGCACCTTGAAGAGACTTCCATGCGTCGTGATGTATAGCGTCTTCCCATCTTTGCCAGCGAATGCGAGGTTGGTGGCCTGGGTGCCCACGGAAATGACTCCGAGCGGCTCACCCTTCAAATTGAACACCTCCACTCCGTCATGGCTGATGGCGTAAAGATCCCCCTGGCTGTCGAGCGCGAGACCGTCGATTCCGGAATCGATCACACCTTGCTCGTTCTTCCTGATTCCCTTCAGCTTGACGAAGTTCCTGCGGCTGCCCAGCGTGCCGTCCGGCTCCACATCGAAAGCCAAGACGTACTCGGAACGGCTAGTCGACGACATAGAGGGTCTTTTCGTCGCGGCTGAGCAGAATCCCGTTGGGACTTTCGAGATTGTCCGTGGCCAGGAGAACCTCGCCGGACGGCTTGACGTAATAGACGGCATGCGGGCGATCCGGCCCGTCTCCCGGATCGGTGAAATAGATCCCGCCGTTCTTGCCCATAGTGAGGTCGTTGGGCGCGGAAAAAGGCTTGCCCTGATACGAGTCCGCAACGAATCTGGCTTCGCCGGGAGGGTACACAATAGCGATACCTATTCTGCGAGGACCCGCCCTGCGGCACGCGAAGATACGGCCTTGGCGGTCCATCGCCAGGGCCGGGAGGCGCCACCGCTCGCCTTTTCTGTCATCGACCCTCTTCGCATCGAACAGCACGGTGATGTTGTCGTCGGCATCCACGCGGTAGATCTTATTGTCCGAGGGCTCGGTGAAATACAGGCTGCCGTCCGGCGCGGCAATGGGGCCTTCCGCGCTGTTCAAGCCGGCCTTCACCAGGATGACGGGCGTGCCGCCAGCCACGATTCCAGGGATATCCGGCGTGGTGAGCGCAGTTTGGCCGGACAGAGCCGAGGCTGCCAGAAGCGACAAGAGAACAACGCAAGCATTCCATTTGGGCATATAGCGAGTCTCCCACATGCCGCGCATGGGTGTATTATCCGTAGGCTGTAGTTGAAAATGGCCCGAAAACACTCTTAGGTGTTAGACAGCGCCGGCGTGTCGCCCGATTGTTTTATGAAATGTCTATGCCCGCTTCTTATCGGCTTGAGTCTTGCGGCATCCCCGTGCTCAGGCCAGAGTTCATTTCTTTCCTATCTCTCCTATTCCGAACCGGCGATCCGATGTTGCGCCGCCGTGAACAATAGCGGCAACCTCTTCGTGGTTTTCACCCAGCCGGCCGTTTCGGCGACGGAATTTGATTCGAGCCTCCGCAACACTGCGAGTATCTCGATAAACATACCCTTTTCGCCCACGAGCGTCGCTGTCGATCCCAACGGCGCCCTGTGGCTAGCCGGGTCTCACAGCCTTGTGAAATTGGCACCTTCCGGCGTTCCGGCGGTATCGATTGAGCTTGGCGGTGCGGCCGCGGGTACGACTGTGGCCAGCGCCTTGGCTATCGATGAATCTGGAAACGTGTACGTAGCCGGTGAGACGAGCCAAGCCGATTTTCCGGTCACGCCGGGCGCATTCGAAGGATTTCCAGCCAACCCACCGGCGAACTTTGCGGCTGGCTTCTTAACCAAATTCTCGAATTCCGGGACCCGCTTGCTCTCGACACTGGTTCAGGGAGCCGCTCCGGCGGCAATCGCCGTGGATTCGAGCGGGGCCATCACCCTCGCCGGCACCACGCCTGGCGCGGATTTTCCCGTGACCGCGAATGCTCCGCAGTCCGTCTGCAACTGCGAATACGGCGGCCATAACGCATTCCTGACCCGGCTGAGCGCCGATTTTGGCAGCCTGATCTGGTCCACATTTCTCGGCGGAGACCCTCCGTATGACGGTGGATCGTGGACCATGGTCTCTGGAATCGCACTCGAGCCCGATGGCGGTGCAGTCGTGGTGGGAGCAACCTGGGATCGCGATTTCCCGGTCACGCCGGGCGCCATAGAAACCGTATTACCGGCTCAGGCTGGGGGCGTCGTCCCACAGCACGGCTTCATCACCCGAATCAATGCTACCGGCACGGCGTGGATCTTCTCCACGTATTTGGGCGGGTCGGTTTCTGATTCCATCTCCGGCGTTCAGACCGATTCGCAAGGTAACATCTGGATTACGGGAAGCACGGATTCACCGGATTTCCCGGCTCTGGCGGGGACTCTGCAACTCGGCGGGGCCCTGGTTTACGAACTCGCCGCCGACGGATCGCACCTCCTGTGCTCGGAACGTATTCCGGGCGTTTGGTCCGAGGAAACCATGGACCAGGCCCAAATTTGGATAAATCCGGACGGGACTCTCACAGTTTTGGGATCCCAGGTGGGAAACCTCGCAGCGCCGGGCGACTCCAGTGTGCTCCTTCTTCTGCCGGCCGGACCAGTCGAGGGGATTTCGCTTCTTGGAATTGCCGATTCCGCTTCGACTCTGACGGGCGGCGAGGTCGCGCCGGGCGAGTTCTTGAGCATTTACGGTACGGGGCTTGGGCCGGCAGTCGGCGCAGGAGCCGCGCTCGATTCGAGCGGCCGCATCGCTTCCCGGATTGCCGGAACGAGCGTGCTCTTCGACGGGAAGGAGGCGCCCCTGCTCTGGGTCTCGGCAAACCAGATCAATTTGCTGGTTCCTTACGGGATTGCGGATCAGGCCAGCACCACAATGCAGGTGTTTACGACCGCGGGATCGTCGCATACGCTGGACTTGACGGTGATCCCCACAGAGCCAAATGTTTTTGTGATTGTGAATGCCGATGGGACCGTGAACGACGAAAACCATCCTGCTGTGGCAGGCTCGATCATAACCTTGTATGCCAGCGGCGCCGGTGTGCTCAATCAGAGCCTGCCGGATGGGACTCTCGCTGGAACTCCGCCGCCATCCCCGGCGGCTCACGTTTCCGTGGCCCTGCTCATGGATGCCGGCTACATGGGCTGCGCGGACTACCCGGAGAACTTGCTTTATGCCGGCGCCTCACCGGGCTTGGTGGTGAACGCTATTCAGGTTAACTTTCAATTCCAGATGCCCCCGCCAATCCTGAACGGCTGCCTCCCCTCGAGGGAGATATGGCTCACGGTCGGGAGTGGGATTTCGCAGGCGGCACTCTACTGGTGAGCCTGACCGTCCTTACGCCAGCCCCGATCTTTCCAGCAGCGCGCGCGGATCCGGGTCGCGGCCCATGAACTGGCGATAGAGCACCGCCGGATCTTCACTGTCGCCTCGGGAAAGAATGGCGGCGCGGAACTGGCCGCCGATGTCGCGGCTGAAAATGCCGCCATCCCGGAAGCGCGTGAAGGCGTCCGCATCCAGGACCTCGGCCCATTTGTACGAGTAGTAGCCCGCGCCATAACCCATGGGGCTGGCGAACAGGTGGGTAAAGGCCGCGATCATGGCGTGATCGGGAGGCAGGGGAGCGGGCATGAACGGTTCGAGCACACGGCGCGCGTAGGTCACCGGGTCGCCATCTACTTCGGGCCGGTAGCGCGTGTGCAACAGCAGGTCCACGTAGCCGAACCCGAGCTGGCGCATCTGGGCGCTGGCGGCGCGAAAGGTGCGCGCGCGCTTCATTTTCTGGAACAGCTCCTCGGGAATGGGCGCGCCGGTTTCCCAATGGCGCGCAAACAGGTCGAGCGAGGCGCGCTCCCAGCACCAGTTCTCCATGATTTGCGAAGGCAGCTCGACGAAATCCCAGGCCACATTGGTGCCAGCAAAGCCGTGCATCTCGACGCGGCTGAGCAGGTGATGCAGCAGGTGGCCGAACTCGTGGAAGATGGTCTCCGCCTCGCGGTGCGTAAGCAAGGCCGGCCGCCCGCCCAGAGGCGGCGTGAGGTTGCCGCAGATGACGCCGGCATGGGGCTGGAAGCCATCCGCCACCGGTCCGCCGGTGATGAGGGCCTCCATCCAGGCACCGCCGCGCTTGTTCTCCCGGGGATACCAATCGGCATAGAAGCCCCCCAGGAAAGCGCCGTCTTGGTCGTGAACGTCGTAGTAGTGCACCTGGGGGTCCCAGACCGGCACGCCGGAGCGCTCCGACACGTGTATGCCATACAGGTGCTCGACCAGCTCGAACATTCCGGCCACCACGCTGGCCAGCGGGAAATAGGGCCGCAGCGCCTCTTCATCGAAGGCGTACAGGGCGGCGCGCTGCTTTTCAGCGTAATAGGCCACATCCCAGGCCTCCAGCGCGGGGGCCGCGGGGCCTTCGAGCGAGCGGCGGAAATCCAGCAGTTGGCGGTTCTCCTGGTGAAATCTGGCTTCGGTCTTCACTTTGAGGTCTTCCAGGAAAGCGAGCGCGCGCGCGCCGGTGTGGGCCATGCGGTCTTCCAGCGCGAAATCGGCGAAATCGGCGAAGCCCAGCAGGCGCGCCTTTTGCGCGCGCAGTTCCAGAATGCGGCCGGCCAAAGGACGGTTGTCCCAGGCGCCCGAGATCGCACGGACGGAATGAGCCTGATAGACCTGGCGGCGGATGGCGGCATCGTCGAGGTAGGTCATCAGCGCGAAGTAGTCCGGGGCGTGCAGGGTGAAGCGCCAGCCTTGGCGGCCCTTGCGCGCGGCGCTCTCCCGCGCCGCGTCGCGCGCGCTCGGGGGCAAGCCGGCCAGTTGGCGCTCGTCGGCGATCACCAGTTCGAAGGCATTGGTCGAATCGAGCACGTGCTCAGAGAACTTGGTGGTCAGCGTGGTTAGCTCGACATCGATGGCCTCGAGTTTCCGCTTGCCTTCGGCGTCCAGGTTCGCGCCCTGGCGCCGGAAAGCCTCCACGGTCTTATGCAGGAAGCGCCGCCGCTCGCCGGCCAGCGCGGCGGCCTCCGGCGTGGCGGCGAATGCCTGAATCGACCGCCACAAACCGGAATCCAGGGGAATCCCGGTGTAAAAGGCGCTGACTGCCGGCTGGACGGCGTTGAAGGCCGCGCGCAGCTCGGGGTAAGTGGCCACGGATTCCAGGTGGCGCACCACCCCCATGGCGTAATCGAGCGGCTCGGTGAGCGCATCCAAAGCTCGCATGGTGTTTTCGAAGGTGCGTGGGCCGAGCCCGGCGGCGATGGCCTGCAGGCGTGCGCGGGCGGTTCCGAGCAATCCGGCTATCGCCGGCTCCACGTGCGCGGCGCGAACGCGGTCGAAGGGGACGGGGAACTCGACGGAAACTAGCGGGTTGGGCTCGCTGGCTGGGGTGGTCATCAACTTAAAGGGTAGTAGGTGCTTCTGCCAGCCTCGCGACGTCGCAAATCGTGAAGCTGGCGCGGGTTATTGCATCCCGGTCACGTACACGTACCCTCCGAATGCCAGCGCATCCGAGCTGACCGTCTGGCCGGCGGAAATCCCCGAAACTGCCTGAAGCGTAATAGCCGCGGTGCAGGGCGCGCCGGGCGGGCAGGAGAAGTCATTCACCAAACTAACCGGAACCTGAAGGTCCACTCGTAGAACGAACGGATTCGTCTGAACGGTGCCGACGATCGACCATCCGTTGCCGCCATAGAGCGAATAGGGAGAGATCTGCGGGCTGGGGATGAGGCCGTTCACAAATACCGAGAGGACCGACCCGCGCGGCGCCGGGTTGGCCGCCGAGTTCAACGAGCCGTCCTGGTTGAAAGCCAGCGCCATATATCCCATGGAATTCGCCTGGTACGTCTGCGCGATATTCAGGAACAAACTCGGGTTGGCGTCGGTAAACGGAAGCTGGCGCGCGGGCGAGGTCAGGCTGGTAGCCGAGATCTCGATCACAGCGCCAAACTGGAGCTGCACCTGCGGTATGGCGAAGTTGATCTGGGTCGCGGAAGCATAGACCAGAGGGGCGGAAATCCCGCTGACGTTCACGCCGACACCGGCGAGCGTCGTGGTCGAATAGTCGGTCCCGCCGCTGACACCCTGGGCGGGGCCCAGTCCGGTCCCGAAGATGGTGAGAAGCTGATACCTGGCTACGGGGCCGACCGGCGCCAAGGTGGCGGCATCCAGGATGCAGCCGATCTGCGGCGTTTCGGCGGGCGGCTGGGGCTGCGAGAAATCGACCGCGCCGAGATACGCGCCGGGAAAGATACCCGGCTCAAAGTAAGAAATCGTCAGCGCGCCGGCCGTGAAAGGCACGTCGGGCAAATTCGTCGATCCGGCCAGCCACAAAGTGGAACCGGAGAGCGCGACCGCCGAGGGCGTCAGCTCCGAGCCGCCGATAAACTGCGAGCCCAGCACATTGCCCGAGCTCGCATCGACCTGCGCAACGTAAGCCGAGGTGTAGATGGTCAAGCCGTTGGGCAAACAGGGCGCGGGAACGCTGGCGAGCGCCGGCAGGCTGGCCTTGACCGGGTAACCCGGCACACCGATTCCCCCGCCGACATACACAGCTCCGTTGCCATCCACCCGCACGCCCGCTCCGCCCACGGGCACGGAAAAAAGAAGGTTCTGCCCGGCCGGATCGAGCTTGGAAAGGAAGGGCAGCGCGGAGGTGAAGGCGCCCGAAGGTATCGCCGGAGGAGTAACGGTGAAGGGGTAACCCGA
This sequence comes from Terriglobia bacterium, assembly GCA_963714205.1. Taxonomy (GTDB): domain Bacteria; phylum Acidobacteriota; class Terriglobia; order Bryobacterales; family Bryobacteraceae; genus CAVQNQ01. The sequence continues at coordinate 762,206 of CAVQNQ010000004.1, read as the reverse complement.
TGGCGTATATCCGGTGAGATAGACATTGCCCGGGCCATCCACGGCCAGGCCTCCATTGAGCACGTTTCCGGTTCCCGCGACTGCGGTCGAATAGATCAGCTTGGAACCGGTCGGGTCCACCTTGGTCACGTACTGGTTGATGCCCGGCACGACCGGCATGCAGAAGACGAAGCCGGTGCAGGCGCTGACCACCGGAAACGTGGTCTGATAGACGCCCGGCGTGGTCGGATAATCGGTCAGATCGGTGCTGCCCGCCACGTAGATATTGCCCGATGAGTCCAGCGCCATGGCGCTGCCGCCAATCCCGGTCGCCGAGAAGACGGTCTTCGTGCCGGTGGGGTCGAGCTTCAGCAAGTAGGGACGATTGGCGGTAGTGGCAACGGTGTAGGCGCCCGCGGTCGAAGGGAAGGCCGGTCCGCTCGCGGCGCTCACCGTGCCGCTGACCAGAACCTCGCCGGCGGCACCGACCGCCACGGCCTGCGCGGCGCTGGCGGCCGAGCCGCCCAGCAGATCGGAGAACACCAGATTGCCGTTGGGATCAAGCTTGAATACAAACGATCGCTGGTCGGACTGGCCCGTCGCGGCAGTCCCCAATTGGCCGCCGCTCGTGATGGGGAAATCCGGCGAAGCAGTCGATCCCGCGATATACGCGCTGCCCGCGCTATCGACGGCGATGGCGTTGGCGTAGTCGTTAACCGATCCGCCCAGGAAACGCGCGTAGAGATACTGAGTGGCCTGCGGATTGAGCTTGACCACCAGCACGATCCTCTGCGAAGTCGCCGGATCGGCGCTCGCGTTTCCCGCCAGGTAGATGTTGCCGGATGAATCCGCGGCAATCGCCGTGGGTGTGAACCTATCGCGTAAATAGGTGGAATACGTGAGGACGGGGAACGCGGAAGTGGCCCCCGCCAACGCCAGACCTGAGAAAGCGCAGAGCAGGAGCGCGCAACGAGACATGGCCTTTCCTCCAGGGACGCGGATCTCTCCACGGTATCAGGGCGTGGGTCTCGATTGCAGCCGCGCGGCGTCCCAAGCTGCTACCATGAATGCTCGCTATGGAATTTTCGTGGCTCAAGATGAGGATCGCCGAAGAGCAGGAACGCCGGGACCGCGAGGGCCGGGCGCTCCAGCAGTTGCCGCGCGCGCTCGAGGAACTGTACCGGCATCTGACGGCCTGCGTGGAATCCTACACCGCCGCATTCGGGCCGGAGACGGCCGATGCGCAGTTCCAGGGATCGAAGATCCGCGTGATCATACGCGAGGAACTGGAAGGCAAATGGCAGCAGCAGGCGCGCATCGAGATCGTCGCCGTCCCCACGCTCCCCGGCTTCCGCATCGAGCGCGGCGGGGAGCCGTTGCTGATCGAGGTGGGCGTTCTGCAAGGCGAGAGGCTCTTCTATAAAGACGAGGACCAGTTCCTCACCATGGAGGAACTCACGCGCCGCATTCTGGACCGTGCCTTGTTTCCCAAACTCGCCGAATAGGCGCGGGCCGCGCCGTCAATTCCCGCTGGAATACTTCTGCCAGAGGCCGGCGATATCGGCGGTCTTCGCGTCGCCGGGGTGGATGATCACGCGGTAACGGTAGCGCAGGGTCTGGCCGGGTTCCACGGTGAGAGATCCATCCAGCGATTTGTCGTTGGTGAAGGCCGCGAGGCCGAACGGGTTGGCGGCGAAGAGGCCGTAGCCGCGCACATGCCAGCGCACCGGATGGTGCGGATTGGCGGGGTGATCGAGGATGGCGATCCCCAGTTCTTCGCCGGCGATCTCGCCCGAGTAGTCGCACCAGTTGGCCGGCTTCCCCCAAGCCCCCTTCTCGCCCGAAAGGCCATCCGAGTTCACGATGTGCCCGCTCCCGTGATCTTCCTGGAGCGCCGGACGCAGGCGCAGGCCGAACGCGCCGTCCTTGGCATCGCCGAAGGTCACCTTGACGGCGGGCGTGAGGGTGATGTCGAAATCCACGATGCGCAGCCGGGGATCGGCGTAGAACGTCATCACGCGCGACTCTGTGAGCAGCACGCGGCCCGCCAGATCCGTCCACTCGAAGGTGGCGGCGATCGATCCCCGGTCCTGGCCGCTCATCACGTCCCCGAGTTTGCGCAGCACGATCGTGCCGCGGTTGGGGGTGGTATAGGAAGCATCGATGTTCCAGAAATCCAGGCCGTTCACCTTCTCATGGCCGAACCAGAGTCCCCGCTGGTGCAGGTGGTCTTTTGGCGTCTTCTCTTCCTCCGGCACGTTCTCCATGGGCCACATGCGCGTGACATAGGTCCCCGACGCTGCGCGCAAGGGGTGCAGGTAGGGCTTGGTGAGACCGGCTCCCGCCACGTAGAAATCGGTGAAGGGCCGCCCGCCGATCTCAACCCGGACCTTCTCGGGGCCGGGGGCGATCTGAACCTGCGCGGATCCGGCGAGTGACCACGCGGCGGCGCTCAACAAGAGGCTGAAGGCGGGTTTCATGATCCCTCCATCTTAAGTTACTTTCTCTCATGGAGGCGCTGGCCGACGCCGGCGTGCATTCCGGCCTGGGTGTTGCGCCCACGGCCGCTCTTAGCGAACTTCAGCACAGTTCATGGGGCTGACAGTCAGGTTCCCAAAGTCAAAATAGGGCCCTGGCGGACAGCCCCGGTCCCACACATGATTTCTCCAGAGGTTCCCTTCGTCTAATCCGACGTAGGCCCAGTGCGTGGGCCTGGTGGTGTAGAGCAGCCAAATACGGCCCGAGAACCCACGCGGGATCTTGGAATCGAGATCCTGAAGCGCCGCTGGCTTGGTCGACGCGCCTGGCCGCGCGTCCTTCCCTCGTGCGCAGCAGGGCCATCCCGTTTCGCCGTAGATGACCGGCGGCTTTTGCCAGCCGTACATGGCTGCGTATAACTCAAAGCCCTCCTTACAGCACGCGTGCACGAGCACGATATCTCCGGTTGCCACGCGGTGTTGCAGGAAGCCAACCGCGCCGGCAAAATTCTCGCCGGATTGGTCGGGTGGTCCGATGAGCTGGCCTGTGATCGCCCTGGAAACAATCACCAATGTCAATCCGAAAGCGGCTATATTCAATGCTCGTTTTGGCGTCGTGAGCCGCCGGGTCAGATCGTCCGCGACCATCATGACGAGCAGGAAGAAACACGGAAGCAGGAACAGGAGCGTGCGACGACTGGCGGGATACCATCCCAGCGCGCGACTGGCGCCTAGCAACAAGCAAGGGAGGAAGCACACGATTCGGGTCCAATCCCGCCAGCCGGCCGTCCCCCGAAACAGCCTTAGGACCGCGGGAACCACCGCGCCGACACAGCCCAACAGCGCCGCCACCAAACCCGCCGTAATGCGGTTGTCGGCGTCGGCGGCCCAGAAAGCATACAGTTCGGGAGAGACATTCGGGCGAATGCAGAACCAGTAGATGATCAGAAAACTCCCGCCGGTCACAGCCGCAAGGAGCGCGATTCGTTTGCCGCGATCCGGCGCGCAGGTTGCGCCGACCGCCAAAAAGACGCCCGGAAAAAGGAACGCCGAGGAGTACGCCAGCGGCATGGAAATGCCGGCGGCCGCGAGCAACCATAAGTATTGCCGACTGCCCGGCTGTTTAAGATAGCAGATGGTGGCCAGAATCAGCATGGCGGTGGCGGCCAGTTCCTCGCTGTATGGTTTTAGAGTGTGGGAGAACTCAATGGCGCTTGGATGAAGCGCGACCAACGCCGAAGCCAGCACAGCGAAGGAGGGGACGAAAATCCGACCGCTGGCAGCCAGCATCGCCGCGATCGCCAAGAAGGAAAACAACAGCGGCACGATTCGAAACGAAGCGTTCGAAAGGCCCAACACCCGAACTGCCGTCCGGGAGAAAATCAGAAACAGCGGCGGATTGGACTGCAGCCAGCCGGGATAGACAAGCATCCCGGACAGTGTCGGAGCGTTAAGGGAGTTGGCGACCCACGCCTCGTCCAGCCACAGACTCCGCCCGATCCCGTTGAGTCCGGCGGCGAGGGCGCCGAGGATCACGATCGCGGCGGCGATGCGCGCCGGTGCGACTCGGCTGACAGCCAGCTCCGGCATAATCGGCTCTATTTTAATCGAACCGCCGAGCCTCACTGCAACTGAAATGGGTGTCGTCTGAGGCGTAGCCTCGTCAGAGGTTTGTCAGGCTCCCCACGGCTATCCACTCGGCTAACGATGCCGCGTACAGAGGGTCCATGTGATGGGAGGAAAACAGGAAGCGAGACCCGTCGGAGGCCAGCACTGCTTGGATGTCGGCATATCTTGGATCGTCTGAGATCCCGTCTACGGCTGCATTCAGGGAGGCCGGCGAGACCCGGAATGGTGGCTCGGTAAAGCTCTCAACCGAAGTCGGGCGGGGGTAGGTGGCGGAGTCGGCCCGTACCGTTTCGGCGATGATATGTCGAATGTCCTCGCACTCGGCCCTGGCGGCGGCCTCCGCATATTGGCGGGTCATGTGCCGTTCGGAATAAAGATAAGTCTGTCCGTGGTCCCGGATCAGGGCGATGTCATCCAATCCCGATAATCCATCCGACCGCAGAGATTTCGGAAATTCGTCTTCACTCCCGGTCCATACTTGATCGAGCCTGACCACGCTCGCGGAGCGCGATGCCGCGCGGACATCGGTTGCCAGGGCCTCCAGCCTCTCAACAAGATTTGGATCGCGCGACTCGGGCATGCGGGTCTCTCCCATGCAAAACTACGCGGGCAAGAGCCCATCTGAGCCAATTTGTCCGCCACGTCTTTCAGGCCAAGCTTCTCGAGCGTCGCGCGCGTGGGCGATCCCGTCTTCTTGTCCCACCCCAGCGTTTCGTAGTACATGTCCTTGCCGACTTCCATATCGGCGCGGTCCATTCTGGCGGTGCCAGGCGTAAACGGTTTAGGTGGCGGCCCGCTCGGAGGTGTCCTGCGACCTTCCGGGCCTCCTCCAAACCCGACCTGTGGGTCGTCGAAAACGTAATCAGGAATGGTGTCGTGTTTGGAGCGCATGTCCGACGTATTCATGTCTCGCACCGTCAGTGCCCGGTGCAGATTGAAAATGCGTTCGGCTACCAGGTCCAACTCCGCGACGTCCTTCTTATCGCCGGTCACCAGCGAATAGAGCTTCGATTCGATGGCATTGTCGCCTTCGTAATTACGCGATTTTAATGGCGAGCTCGCCAGTGGGTACATCCAGTTACAGAGCGTCAGGGAGTCATGCAATTCGTCGCGCAACAGCGACCAAACTGCAAATCGCGCCTTAGCCTCGTTCATCGGAGTATAATTGCGCGGTGCGTCAACCGCACCGGGTCCCCAAAGCTTCTCCCCAAGCGTTTGGAGTACGTTGGTGGGAAGGCCGCAAGTGATGAAGTTGCGGTGAGAGTGGCACATGATGTTGGCATTGTAATTCATGTTGACCAACACCCCGGTCTGTCCCACTTCCTCGTTCGCGTGGTGCCGCGGGTGTCCCATCTTCCAGAGGTCTACCCGCATATCGTTGAAATACGCCTCTGGGAAATTCCAAAGCTTGGCCATCAGGCCGGAGCCTTCACCCAGAACGCTGCCCAACTCGCCCTCGCGAAAAGCGATGCGCCTGTAAATATCCTGGAGAAAACTGGGGTCCCCTTTTTCACGCTTTTCCCAGGGGATGGACTTATATTCGTCGGCGGAAAGACGTGACTTAGCCAAACCACTTCTGCATATATAATTAAAATCCCGCGACAATTGATGATAGTTATCCCAGATCCCGTAATCGTCGAGCATGTGTTCGGCGACAATATTAGCTTCGACGGCAGCCAGCCCGTTTCGCCCTTCGGGGTAGGATTCGATGAAGCCTGAGGTTCCGGCTGTCAACCTGGTGCACGTGCTCGCGGCGTAACGGCTGAGTCCGTACTTCTCCTCCATCTGAGGCACTTCGACGTGAGAATGGCACCTGATCGGGCAGGACGAGCAACCCCCCATCCGGACGGTGTACTTCTCCGCGAGCGGACCCATATCGTAGGTGGCTTTCATGGTGCGCATCCCGATACGGTTCAAGTCTTCGGGAAGGCACTCGCCCGTTTCCACCGGCGGATCGGCGGCGCCCCAGTAAAGCCCCTTGCGGGCCGTCCAGCGGCTCATGGGAGCGAAATACTCAGCCCAAGGTTGACGCGTGCTGGGGACGACATTGTTGTTGTTCGCGCCCATGATCGACAGAGCGTAGCGCGTGAGTTTCTTCCATTCCTGCTTGTCCGCCGCGATCCTCACCGCGCCGGTTCCCCTGACAGCGACGGCTTTGAGTTTCTTGGAGCCGAACACGGCACCCACACCCCCGGCGGAGTGGGAATAAGCGTTGTTCACGACTGAGAGCCGGACCAGGTTCTCGCCTGCCTGGCCGATAGCCGCAACTTGCGTCTCCGGTCCCATTTCCTGGCAGATCGAGGTGGTGGCCCGATATATGCCGTTGCCCCAAAGATGCGAGGCGTCGCGGATCTCCACCTTGCTATCCACGATGGCAATGTAGACGGGCTTTTCGGATTTTCCCTCGATGATGACGTTATCCCACCCCGCATACTTGACCTCCGCGCCCCAGTGGCCGCCCATGTGCCCGGCCGCCACCAGTTCCCAAGGGTACGATGTGGGAAAGATGGTGGTAATCGAAGTGCGTCCGGAGGAGGGAGCGCTGGTTCCCGTTAGTGGACCCACCCCCATGATGATCTTATTGGCTTCGTCGAAACCCTTGGTCCCGGCGGGCACTTCGTCCCAAAGGACCCGATAACCCACGCCCTTGCCGCCCAGATAGTCCTTGTATTTGGCGATGGTATCCTCAGTCGAGATTTTCCCGCTCGAGAGGTTGACGCGTAGGGTTTTGCCAGTCCAGCCTCCGTATGTAGGCATGATTATAATTTCCCTATAGAATGACAGTTACCGCACCCGGCCGATTTGTAATCTCTAGTTACTGGAAACGCGCCCCGCCGAATTGGAATTGCCTTGGACAGATCGCGCCACGAGACATACCGGAGAGCCCCTGTAGTACAGGCCTGAACGCACTCCGGCGCCCCATTGCAGAGGAAACACTTGCTGGCTTTGCCCGCGGACTCGTCGAAGGTCATCATTTCCCACGGACAAGCCACCTGGCACATCCTGCAGCCCACACACTTGTTCTGGTCTACCATCCGCGCCTTGGTTTTCGGCTCCAGCACGATTGCGCTGTGCGGGCAGGCGGTCGCGCAGGGAACCGGATGCGGGCACTGCTTGCAGGTATCCTGGACCACCCGGAAATTGCCGAACTCCCCCATACCCCGGAACATCCCGGCTTGTTGCCCGCGCGGGCCGAAGTTGTAGTTGCGCGAGACCTTGATGCGCGCCAGCGACGGCTGCGCCCTGCCTTCATTGAACTCCGTACATGCGGTCTCGCAGCGTTTGCAGCCGACGCACCTGGTGGTGTCCGCCACCACCAGGCCCTCGGCGTTATCGATTATGATCAGAGGCGATTTGGTGGACCCGGCAGCCAATGCCCCGAGAACCGGCAGGGCGGCGGCAGCGCGCAAGTTGACTCGTAAGAAGCCCCGCCTGGTGGTTTCCGAAGGCAAATCCAGATGCTCGATGATCCGATCAAGTACTGTATCACCCTTAGCCACAATCACGTCCTCCCCGGGGACCCGTCCTGAGATCCTAGCCTTAAGCCGAACCACACGCATGGCTCATACTGCCAATATGTTAACGCCAATTCACATGGGCCGCCGGCGGTCGCGCGGCAGCCCATGATACCTAGCACCCGACAGACGGTTATGCCGCTTCGCCGGGTCGATCAGAATCGCAGCTTCAATCCTAACTGGATCTGCCGCGAAGGAACGCGCGTCGAGGTAATCTGTCCTTCGCCCGCGACGCCCACGGTTGTGGCGGGCTGGTTGAGGATCGGGTGGTTCATCAGGTTGAACATTTCCCCGCGGAAGTCCAGGTGCACCCGTTCGGAGATGGAAAAGGACTTGAACATCGAGCCATCCAGGTCCGCGAGTCCGGGACCCACGACGTTGTTCCTCCCGTCGTTGCCGAATGTGTAAGGACCGACACCTGCCACGAAGTTCAGGCGATTGACAAAGGCGGCCGGGTTATACCACAGGCTGGGACCGGGATTCGGCAGGACCGGACTGATTCCGGTTGCATCCGGCCGGCATCCGCCGTCGGTGTTCTGATATGACCCGCTCGTGCAACTCATCGAGAAGGGGAACCCACCCTCGAAGGTCAGGATGCCCCCCGCCTGCCATCCTCCGATGAACCCGTTGACCAATCCGTTCACGTGGGAGAGCAGGTGCTGGCCCTTTCCGAAGGGCAGTGTATAGAGACCGGAAGTGGTCCATTTCTTCCCGAAGTTGAAAGCGGAAAGTCCGCGTTCGGCGGCCAGATTGGCCCCGTTCGGAGGAACGTAAGAATCGCTGCCGGCCTGACGGACGCCGCTGCCATTATCGATGGATTTCTCCCAGCTAAATGAACTCAGCAAAGTGAATCCCTGCGCGAAGCGATGCTGCACACGCGCCTGCAGGGCGTTGTAATTAGAGTGGCTGGCGGCCTCGACCGACTGGACGAATGCGAACTCCGGCCACGGACGCAGTAAGTTCCGGTTGTTTACGGTTGGCGCGGGGGGCGAGTCGTTGTAGTAGATCGTGCGCTGCAAGTGTATGGCGGCCGAACCCTGATAGCCCACTTCGAGGGTCGTGGAGCTGGTCAGTGCGCGCTGGATGTTGAATGTCCATTGCGGAGTCCACGGCTGGGGATCGCCCCATACCCAGGTCGGGATGTTTGTGGAGATGGCCGACACCGGGAACGGATTGGTCCATGTTGCGTTTGGAATCAACGCATTCGAAGTACTGTTAATTCGTATCGTAAAGGGCTGGTTGCGCAGCTCGTCGAAGGCCACGTTGCCGATCTCGTGCGGGTAATAGATGCCAAATCCCGTCCGGATCACGGTCTTTGAATTCAGGTTATAGGCGAACCCCAGGCGCGGACCGAATTGGAGTTCGGCCGTCTTCCAGGTGGTGTCTCCAAATTTTCCCGTAGTGTACGGAATTCCCGCGGGCAAGGGAAACGGCGGATTGCCTGCAAAGAAATCGTTACCCGGCCGTACCCAGGTGGGCTCGAACGAATTGCTCCAATCCCAGGTCACATCGACGAGGTGGTCGTGCTTTTCGTTCCACCCCGGCGCGTGCTCATACCGAACGCCGAGGTTGATGGTCAACTTATTCGTGACCTTCCATTGATCCTGGATATAAACACCGAACTGCGTCTGGCGCAACTGGCCTGCCACCAGGCCCAATTGAGCCTGCTGTGCGCCGACATCTCCCAACAGGAAATCGGCCACGGAATTCACGGGAGCGATGGACCCGCCGGCCGAGTTGCTATACGTGCCCGTAAACTGCATGATTCCCCGGCATGCGTCGTTGCCCGTCTGATCGTAACGCGTGCGCTCCAAATCCGCTCCGAACTTGATACTGTGTTTGCCCAGGGTCCACGAGAAATTGTCGGTCGCCTGGATGGCCGTGTCCCAAGCCGAGTATAGGCCGCCTACATCGCCGATACCCGTGAAGGTATTGAGGGTGATGCCGGGGATACCCCAAAACGTGGGAGTGTCCAGCACGAGAGGAATGCCCAGCTTCTTCACATAGTCGAAGTCCGGATTGCCCGCGTGAAGGCTGGCGTTGGTGGCCTCCAGCCGGCTCATGCCAATCTTGAATTCATTCAGTTTGGTCGGGCTGATCACCCAGACATTTCCCACCGTGGCCTGGTGCGTAATCGCGGTGTTCAACTGCCCCATGCCGGCGATGGTGCCCGGCGCGTAGCTCGGCTCGTTGCCGTGGCTGTAGCGGAACTGAAAGTTCATGTCCGCATTGGCCTGCCAGTCGACGCGCGCGAGTTCTCCGTCGTGGCGATCAAATATGGACTCCGTATCGTTTAGGTAATTGTTGGAATATACCCCGTTGGCTACCTGCGTCGCCGGGGCGTTCGGCGCCGGCCAGAGCGAGGCGGCGAGGGTGGACTGCGGCGCGATCCTGCTCGCGGGGATGATGTTTCCGGGGAAGGGCGCCTGGGATGAGACTGCTGTTCCAGCGGCGTTCAACACCCGCTGAGCCGGATCGTAAATGACGGTGCTCACACCTGAAAAGTTGCCTGTGAAGTAGGTAGGCAAAGGCACACTACCATAGGTAAGAGTCTGCTGGTTTTGCCGCTGGCCCTCGTAATTGAACAAGAAGAACAATTTATCGTGTCCGTTGATTACGTGGGGAATCACGATCGGACCGCCTACTACGACTCCAAATTGGTTTCGTCTGAGGATCGAGACCGGAGTATTGGGCTGCTGGAAGAAGTTCCTGGCGTCCATCGCCGTGTTGCGGATGAACTCGAACATCGATCCGGTGTATTGGTTGGTGCCACTCTTGGTGACCACGTTTACCTGGGTCACGTTGTGGCCGAATTCGGCGCTATAAGTGCCCGTCTCGACGTTGAACTCCTGGATCGCGTCGATGGACGGCTGAACCAGATATGTGCCGAAGTTCGGATCGGTGTTCTCGATGCCGTCCAAGGTGAAATGGTCGTATTCCAGGCGCTGCCCGGCCAGATTCAACTGAAAATTGGAGCGGTCTCCGCCTCCGCGCGCCACGGCGATGGAGTTATTTGGGCCATAGGTGGTTCCGGAGGGAACCAGCTCGGCCAACTGCAGGTAATTGCGTCCGTTAAGCGGCAGATCCTCGATGCTCCGATTTTCGATCACCGTGCCGATGGTCGTCGTCTCGGTATCGAGCGTAGTCGCCATGGCCTGCACTTCGACGCTTTGATTCACGTCGCCTATCTGCAGCGAGATGTTCTGGCGAGTCACCTGGTCCACGCTGACCACAATGTTAGAGAGCAGGCTGGATGCAAATCCGGTTTCCGTGACGCGTACCGAATAAGTTCCCGGAGTCAATCCAGGCGCATCGTACACTCCGGATGCGTTGCTCGTTATGCTGCGCGCCACGCCGGTGGCCATGTTGGTAATCACGACCGTTGCGCTGGGCACTACCGCGCCGGTCTGGTCGGCGATGCTTCCCACAATTTCGCCCGTGGGTCCCTGGGACCAGGCGGCGAATGAAAATAATACGATTAGACATAGTACAACCCGCAGTGGACACATGCGACGTTTCAAATGCGATATTGATATCCCCATTGAGACTCCCATTCAAAAGGTTCTGTTCACTCCTCTGATTCCCGCTTTCCTGCGGCGCATCGAGGATGAAGCAGCCGGTTCACGCCGAAACGGCTGTTACAGGATAGTGCCTCTGGGCTGGTCGGTTAATGGCACCACCGACTGTGGCTGTCGGCGTCTGAGCAGAACGCCGAGCGCTAAGCGCATTACAACGACAGGTTGTTCGTCCAACTGTTCAAATCAAGATCTTTGTCCGGCAGCAGTTCAAGAAGACGCCCGTGCCGTTCGTTATGGCCCGATTTGAGAATGTTGACCACGCCGCCGCCCGTGCGTACCCGGTGTCGTAGCCATGGGCTGTCAACGGTCATTTCACTGGTCGTTTCCACCGAAGGTCCGGCCGTGTGAGCGGTCGGATTCATGAAGGCGATCGTGTTGAGGCCGTCACGCGGTTCGTCCGTGTATGGGGAAGGCTTCAGCGCCGGGCGGACGAACTCGCCGGCGCCTTTCGTAGTGAATTCAGAAACGATGCCGGCTTCGATTTCGGTACAGATGGCCTGTGAGCCGGCAACACTGGCGCCTGAAGAGTTGGCAATCGTTCCTACCAAGGTTGGGAGATCGCCGTGCGCAAGAGCCAGCAGAGAACTAAGGAGGGATGGCACAAGGCGGTTCACCAAGCCTCCTTTCCTTCGGCCTGCCTTTCGCCCAGACAGGGTTTTGGGTTCCTAATGGCTCTAAAGACCCAGCGCTAATATATTCGGCCGATTTATCAAGAAAATCAAGAACAAAAACACAGTTATCGATATTCGCAAGGACATCGAACCGAAATGGCTCGATCAACACCGTCATGCGGCATTCGAAGCACGGCATCTGGACGCCACCACGGCATTCCCATGACGGCTAAGATCCCGGCGGCCTTATTATCCAGGTGCTGCTACGCCGCATCCGCGCCGGACCCCGGCAGCACTCCCTTGGCTTTCAGACCCGAAAGGGCCAGCCCGTAACGTCCGCGGATGCCGGTCTTCTCGAAAATGTGCTTGAGGTGTATCTTTACGGTGCCGGTGGAGATGCCCAGGGTGCCCGCGATATCGCGGTTCTTCATTCCCTGTTCCACTAATTCCGCGACTTGCGCCTCGCGGGCGGTCAGCGGCGAGTGCGCCGGCTCGGAAAGCATGCGCTCCTCCGCCCATGTGTTTCCGGCTGCCGCCGTCCGGATACAGCCAAGCAACTCCTGGAGCGGGGCATCCTTGCGTACGACTCCCGCCGCGCCGGCCTGCAGGAATCGCAGCGCTTCGTTCTCCGACATCGTCGCGCCCCAGACGACCGGCACGGTGAGCGGCTGATTCCGGCGGAGCGACCTGACGAAATCGAGCACCGCCGGCACACCGAATGCCTTATCGATCATCACCACCCGAGGCGGATTCGCGCGGATCAAGTCCAGGATCTCGGCCGGGGAACCTCCGGAGCACAAGATGTGCAGGCCCGCCTCCGGTTCCAGCAGGCGCCGCAGACCCACGATGACGATCGGCTCGGTATCACAGATCGCGATAGTATGCACAGTATCCCTCTCGTATGACAAACGTAGGCGCGGCACGGGCTTCGGCCGCATTATGAGCCGTATCGCATGCGGCTTGAATAGTGTAGTTCCCCGAGGAGCCAGAGATCTCAAGAATCGATGCGGCCGCTAGCGCGCGACCACCGTGCCCAGCGCATATTCGGCCAGGTCGATCCACCTGTCGCTCAACGTATTCTGGACAAATGCGGCCCGTTCCACGCGGAAGGACCGGCGGCCGCGGAACTCGTTCCAACGACGGCGGGCCACTTCACCCAACTCCGAAAGATGCTGATGGGGGATCTCCTGGGCCAGCGTGACATGTGGATAGTACGGAAACGGTTCCTGGAAAGCCAGGGGATCCGTATTCATGGCAGTGTGCATCCGGTGCAGCTCCGCGGCTCCCGTGCCAACCTCGATATAAATCACATCCGTGACCGGAAAAATCCGGATGCCTTCCAGTTCGATATCGAAGGGAGCCCAACCCTCCAATATGGACCGAACCCGCACGGAGGCCTCTTCCCAACTGACCGCCAGAGACCGCGGAGGCAGAACGCTGACGTGAGCGTGCGGGTTATAGTAAGGCACCAGTTCTTTCCGAAGATCGTCCAGGAACCTGCCGAGGGGATCGGGGATGTAGACGACCAAAGCGAAAATGTTCAGCCGCTCCTCGACCGGGGCGCGGCTGCGCCCCCCATTCGGATCGGAATCCATGCTCTCTCCATTCTCACGCGGATTGTAGTGATTTGCACGCCCTCCGCCTGACATTCCACCTTCACGATTTGCGGATATGATAGTCCTGATATGTGGCGCACCCTACGTAACGCTTCCTTTGGTGGCTTGCTTTCGATTGCGGCGGGTCTGCCCCTTCTCGCCGACATGCTCCCCGGCAGTGGGGGCCGGCCGCATCCTCCCTACCCTCTCCATGTCCCTCCGGGACACCCTACCCCGCTCGTCCCTGACCCGCGCGTTCCTCATCCGAACATCCCCGTCCCGGGCGCCCGCGGCCCGAGGGATATTACCGTGCTGATCGGTCTGGTCCTTGCCCTGATGGTAATAGCCGCCGGTATCTGGTGGGTTCGCCGGCGCCGGAAGTACGCGTGAGCGTCTGGCTGGAATTGATCGTAGGCTATTCTCTTACCGTCCTGGTGGAGGCACCGATCCTTCTTTTGGCTCTCTCCCCAACGCACCCGCTCTGGCGGAAATGGTTCGCGGCATTGTGGCTGAACGGTTGTTCCTATCCCATCGTCGTGCTGGTGCTGCCTGCCTGGACGGGCGGCTGGTATGTATGGGTGGCCGAGACGTTTGCGCCGGTGTTCGAGTGCCTGCTGTTTGCCGGTCTGTTTCCCGAAGGCCGCAACCGGCGCGACATGGCGGCTATTGTAGGCGCCAATCTGGCGTCCTTCGCGTGCGGCGAGTTGCTATTCGGCGTATTGCGGCTGGGCGGCGTGAGATAGGCGGGCCAGCCGCAATCCGAAGTAGAGCGCCAGCGCGCACACCAGCGCTGCCGCCGCCATGGGCGAGCGAATGGCAAGGAACGATTGCGCCGGCGTGAGGCCGGGCAGAGATCCCGCCAGCAAGGCGGCCGCGGTCAGGCCAAAGGCAAAGGCGGGTTCTCGAGGAAAGGCCTCCGCAACCGCCGCCAGCGCCACCGGCATGGTGGTGGCCACCAGGAACATCGCCAGGATCTTCTCCATGGAAGAGGCGGTACTGAACATCAGCAGCGGTATCGATATCAGGGGAGCGCAGAGCGCCGTCCTCATCCAGCCGAAGCCATCCGCCAGCACGCCGCCGAATCCCTTGCCCAAAGCGGCGGCCAGCACCAGGAGCGGAATCAGCGCCGGCGAAGACGTCCAGGAACTGAACGCCGCGCTGACGAGCGACCGCATCGCGATGGAGGACAAAAGCAACAGCACGATGAGCCGGCCGCGTCCCAGGGGCCGTGGCAACCGGGCGCGAGCCTGGAGCGCGGGCGCTTCGTGCGCCAGCAGCAGCGCCGAGAATAGGCCCAACACCAGCGCGACTATCCAGAGGGCGGAGAATCCGTTTCGGCCCAGCATGCTCCCCAGAAATAGACCGGCTGCCCCCGGCGCGACGAAAATACCCGCGGGGGCTGCGAATCCGGGTTTCACGCGAAGAGCCACGCTCCCGCCTCCCACGTGGAACAGCGCATTGCCTACTCCCGCGACGCACACAGCCGGGATGGCGAGGGAGCCTGGAACCAGCATGGCCGCCGCGGTCAGCGCGCATCCCGCTGCCGCCGCTTGCCGGTAGAATTGCCGGCCGTCTACCGCGAGTGCCACGAGCGGCTGAAAACCGAACGCGAGCAGGTTGTAAGCCGCTGCCAGGGCTGTGAACATACCGGCGCCGCAATGCCCGCTGGCGAACAGCCCGAAGAAGAGCGCCGCGCAGGCTGCATCCACGCCGGCGTGCGCGCTGCCGTAAAGAATGAGAGTCCGCGCCGCGGTCACGAAACCGGCACGGCCGCGCTCAAGTGAAACTCGATGCGCGTCTCCGAGGGAATCTGCAATTTGCCGCGACCGGTTTCTTCAACTCCCGCGCCGGCGCCCGCCCCGGCAGCCGCGCCCTCGACCGCGCCCCGCTTGCGGTGGAAGACACCGCCGATGACGCCTCCCACGGCGGCCGCCCCACCGATGACCGCGCCGCTCGTCCCGGTCCGCGAGGCGCCCTCGCGCAGGAACGAGTCGGTCTGCACGGTCACGAGTTGCCCATGCACTGCCAGCCCCACCATGCGCAGCTCCAGCACGGGGCGTCCCCTCAGGTGCCCGGAATCGGCGGCCACCACTACTTCCAACTGCGCGTTGGCGCCGCGAGGGACCAGCACGTTTCCGAAAACCACCACGGGCGTGTCCACGCTGGCGGCGAACTTCTGGCCGGCGAAGCTGGTGCTCGAATCGATCGCGCTCATGGTGCGGATGGCAATGGTGGTGCCGGCGGGAATCGCCTGCACGGAATGGACCGGCGCCGGAGGTTGCGGCTGCTTCTGATCCTGCCTCGGCTGCTGCTGTTGTCCTTGCTGCTGCTGTTGCTGCCCTTGCTGTTCTCCTTGTGACTGCTGCCCCGGCTGCTTTGGCTGCTGCTGCGGGTGGGGTGGCTTTTGGACAGCCGGCTTCTCTTTATCGGCGCCACCGCTCTGGTCCCCCTGGTTCGTTTCCGGAGGCGCCGGTTGCACGGGTGGAATCACAATCTGGGCGTCGTTCGGGTTGCCGCCGCCGGAACCATTGGTATTGGGGGAGATCGGAGCCACTACGTGCCGGATGTCCGGCTTCGGAGGGAACGGAGGGTGCATCTTGAGATACACTCCCGCGCCCGCCAGGACCACCACGGCGAGACCGACGAGCGCCAGGCGCGGCATGCTCCATGCGAAGCGTGGTTTGGGCAGCGGTGGTTGCGCGCCTGCGGGCCGCGGAGCCGCAGGCATCGGCTGGCTGATCGGTTCCGCGACGGGGACTCCTGGCGCTACCGCCGCGGGAACCCAGGTAAACGAATCCGGATTCTCCAGGGCCGCGCCGAACTCCTCGGTGGTCTGAAAACGCCCGTTAGGATCTTTGGCCAGGGCTTTGAGAACTGCGTTCACGACGCCCTTGGGGATGTACGGGTAGAACTGCGTGGGTGGCGGAGGCGGCGTGTTCACGTGATCGGTCATCACCTGGTAGTCGCTGTCGCTGTCGAAGGGGACCCGGCCCGAGAGCATCTCGTAGAGCGTAATGCCCAGCGCGTAGATATCCGAGCGGATGTCCACCCCCCGGTTCATCACCTGCTCGGGGGCCATGTACCACGCGGTGCCCATCTGCGTGCCCGTGCGCGTCAGGCTGCGGCCGCCCAGCACCTTGGCGATGCCGAAATCCATCACCTTGACGATGCCGTGGCGGTTGAGCATGATGTTGCCGGGCTTGATGTCGCGATGGACGATTCCCATGCGGTGCGCATAGCCGAGCCCCAGCAAGGCCTGCCGGAAGAGCGGCAACGCCTCTTCGCTGGGAATGGGGCCGCGCCGCTGAATCATGCCGGCGAAGCTCTCGCCCTCGATGAACTCCATCACCATCCAGGCGGTTCCGCCTTCTACCAGAAAGGCGTAGAGCGTGGCGAGATTCACGTGGTTGAGGCTGGCCTGCGCCCTGGCTTCGGCGCGAAAACGCTGTTCCAGCTCCGGGTTCTTAGCCAATTCCGCGTTGAGCGCCTTGATGGCCACCACGCGGTCAAGCGACAGGTCGACGGCCTTGTAGACCACTCCCATGCCGCCCTCGCCGAGTTTCTCGATGATCCGATAGCCTGCGATCGTTGTTCCAATCATGACTGGGCCCCTGAATACTCCGGCCTCGTCTTCTTCAATCCCGCCGGCGAGGCCTCTGGTAACGCGCCGGTAAGGCGCGCAATCTGCAAAGTGATGTTGTCCGGGCCGCCGCGCTCCTTGGCTAGCCGTACCAGTTCCACGCAGGCCTGGCGGGGCTCGCATCGCGTAACCGTGTCGAGCAGCTCGGCGTCGGCGACCAGTCCGTGCAAGCCATCCGTGCACAGCAGCAGGGTGTCGCCGGTTTCGAGGGAGATGCCTGTCTCGGGCACGTCAACGGACACGGCGCCGCGCATACCCAGCGCGGAAACCAGCACATTGCGGTCGGGATGGTCCGCCGCTTCCTCTTCGCTGATGACTCCGCGGTCCACCAGGCGCTGGACCAGCGACTGGTCGCGGGTAAGGCGGCGAATTGCGCCCTCGCGGATCAGATACAGCCGGCTGTCGCCCACGTGACCGTAATACAGGCGGTCGCCAACGACGGCCGCGGCGGTGCAGGTGGTGCCCATGCCGGCCAGTTCGGGATGCTCGCGGGCGTAGTCGAGAATCGCATTTTGGGCGTTGGAGATCGCCGCGATGAGAAGATCGGACGGATCGCCGTTCCCCATGGACCACGTCCGGCGCACCACTTCGACGGCTATGCCGCTGGCCACCTGGCCGCCTTCATGGCCGCCCATGCCATCGGCTACCACCATCAACCGGCCGCGCGCGCGAAACTCCTCGTCGTCTTCGGGCTCGTAATAACAGTAATAATCCTCATTGCGGTCGCGCACGCAACCGCTATCGGTCAAGTTGGCCAGCTCAAAACCGGGGCGTATGATCATGCCCGCCTACAGGCACTTGAACCTCAGCACCACCTCGCCCACCCGGACCTTGTCATTGTCCTTCAGATCCTCGCGGGCGATCGACTCGGCGCCATCGTTCAGGAATGTCCCATTGGTGGAATCGAGATCGGTCAGGATGAACTTCTCATCCTTGTGGCGGATGCTGGCATGGCGGCCGGAGATCGTCGCATCGCGGATGACGATATCGCAGTCGGGCGCCGAGCCGAGCGTGTTCTGCCCGTCGCGGACGCGAAAATCCTCGCCTTTCTGCTCGCCGCTCATGGCCACGAACCAGCCGACTACGGGGGCCTTCCGCACCTCCGACACGAGGACCGTCTTGCGGCCGGCGGCCGGCACTGCTACGGGCCCGCCGGCGCCCGGCACGGGAGGAGGAGCGGATTCCAAACGCGTCTTCGCCATTTCAGAACCGCCGCCGCCCACCTGAAACCCGGTTTTCTGGCAGTACGGGCAAATCTGCCAGGTGTCTTCCATCTGATGTCCGTTTGCACAAAACTTTGCCATTGGAGCCTCCTCGGCCTTTTCAGGACGCGAAGTAAGTTACCACCACCGAACCCTTCTTGCCCAGATACACGCGGTCGCCGTTCTGCAGGCCAACTTTGCTGACGCGCGGGGAATCCACCGAGTTGATGAAAGTTCCGTTACTCGAGCCGCGGTCGATCACTGCCACGCCACCGTCCAACGGGACGATCCAGGCGTGCTCGCCGGAAACCACATCCTCCGTGAACACCACCTGGCATTTGGCACTGTCGCGGCCCAGCAACAGGCCCGCCTTGGTGACCGGGAAGCGGCGCCCCGCGAGCGAACCGCCCGTCACCTGGATGCTGCCAAAGGACTGCTGGGCGGCCTGTGGCAGCGCAGCCTGGGGCTGAAACGCCACGGGCTGCGCTCGACCTGCGGGACTGCCCACGGCCGCCCCCACCATGGCCGGAGCCGGAACGGGTTGCCTGCGGCGCATCATGACCAGGGCCACCGCCAACACCACCACCAGGACGGCCATGCCGCCCATGATCCAGCTGGAATTTTCCATCATCCTGCCCACCGCGCCTTCCTGCGCGGCGCCCAATTCGGCGGCTGCAAAAAGGCGCGTGGCATCCGGCTCATTGGGCATGATGCGAAGCACGTCGTCCAGTTTCCTTTTCGAGGTTTCGAACTTGCCGGCGTCGTAGGTGTCCAGGGCATCTTTCCACAAGCTGTCGAAGAGACCGGGTTCAGGCGCCGCGCCAACGGATTTCACGAACTCCATGGCGGTGTTGATGGGCACGAAGAAGTTGAAGCCCGCCACCTCCGGGCCGAACGTGGCAATGCCGATCACCTCGCCCGCTTCGTTGAACGCCGGACCGCCGCTGTTGCCGTGCGTGATGGCCGCGTCGGATTGGATCACCGGGCTGCCCTTGAAGTCCACTTTCACTGCCGAAACATGGCCGTTGGTGACGGTGGGCACGAAGACCGAGTCCATCGCGATCAGCTTCAAGTTCAGGGGCGACGCTGCACCCGGGTAGCCGATGACGCGCATGGCCTCCTGGATGTGGACCTTTTCGGAATCGCCCAGCCGGACCGTGGGCAGGTTGTTGACGTCGATCTTTATAATCGCCACGTCCTTGCCGCCCGAGGTTACCGGGTCGCTGTAGGCCTTAATCTCGCCGTTGAATGACGCGCGGTTGGCGAGATAGATCCTCAGTTCGGGAACGCTGTAGCTCATCCGCAGGTTGATGGCCTGGGCCAGTTCATCCTCGTGCCCGGTGAAATCCTTCTTTGTGGCGCGCTCGAAATACGGCACGAGCCTCTCGATGAGGATGTCATGCCGGATGCTACGCGCCAAGTCCGCTTGGGCCTGGGCGTCTTTCGTGTTCGCGTCCGCCACCACGTGGCCGTTGGTGATGACGTACCCATCCGGACGGTAAATGAAACCGCTCCCCGTGACGGTGTAGGAAAGTTCAATCTTCTGAGGTTGTTCCTTGGGGACCTGGAACGTCGCCGTAACCTGGTAAGTTACGGCCACTAGTACCACGCCGGGCGTCAACTCGAGGGTTTGTTTCTCAGCCGGAACCAGCCGGCCCGCGAAGGCCGTTTGCCAGGCCAGAAGGCCGGCAAGTACCAGGGGCACGAAACGGCTGCCGGATAGCATACGCGCAAATAAAGTGCGGGCTCTGCGTCGGTGCTCTCTCATGTCAAAACAGACTAGCACACTGAAACGTAAGTTCCGTAACAGTTTGCGGCTAGGTGGGCTAGCCGGAAGCTGTCAGAAATTTCCCCGATCCCCGGGCTCAGGTGGTGGGAACGGCGACTCTATCGGCATCCAACCCGGGTTCCGGCATGGCCGGCCTAAGCGCGCTGGCCGCCGGCTCGAAGCTGAACCAGTTCGCCATAGCTTGGTCCGTGGCCACCCGGCGGCTCATAATGATACGCCGGCTGCGCACGGTTCTCGGCAGGCAGGTGGCCAGCCGCCAAAGCGCCGCGAGCGAGCGGGGCTCCGCCACCAGGATTCCGCCCAAGACCAGCAGGTCCCGCGCCGTCATGGGAGCCCAGAAACGCCGGTACAGATCCGGCGTGGCATTCTTGATGCGCATGAGGAAGCGGTTCTTCACCGAGTGCATGTTGACGGCCGCGGGGACCGCGCGGCGATCGCCGGGTACCACGCTGCGCACATGGTAAGCCACAGCCGCCGGGGTATATAGACACCGCCAACCCAGCAACTGGGCGCGCCAAGCCACATCCGCATCCTCGCGATAGGCGAAGAAATCGGGATCGAAGAAGTCGCCGCTCACGGAGATATCGTCGATCATCTCGCGGCGGTAGAGGGCCGCCGCGGCACTGGCCCCGAAGACGTACTCGGTGGCATCGAAGCGGCCGTCGTCCGGCTCGTGCCAGCCGCGATCGAAATGGCGCAGCGCCGGGGTGAAGTAGATACCGGTAGAATCGATGCGCCGCTCGGGAAGGGGATCGAAGCCCGGCCCGATGGAGAGCAGCTTCCCGCAAACTGAGCCGACCCGTGAATCGGTGGCGCCCGCATCCACCAGGTTCTTCAGGAAAATGGGCGACAGCAGGGCATCCGGATTCAGGGCCAGCACCCACTCGCTCGAAGCGGCGCGGATAGCTTGGTTCTGGGCCTCCGCGAACCCGCGGTTGCGCTCGTTCAGGATCACCCGGATCCGTCCCGCGAATTCCCCCAGGATGGCGCGCGTCCCATCCAAGGAGGCATTGTCCACGACCACGACCCCCAAAGCGACACCTTCCTGCGCGAGAACGGCTTCGAGCGAGCACCGGATATACCGCGCGCTGTTGAATGTTACAACAGTGACGCAAACCTGGAAGTCGGGCACGTTTTCGGGTTCCGATGCAAAGACCCGCGAGGGGGCCGCTTCAACTACACTGAATGCTGCCAAATGTGCGAATTTCGATCTAAGCCAGGGAATGTGCGTAAAAATATTTCCGCAAGCTGTAATGCAAACGTAGTGGTCGCGGGTCTTTGGTATGGCTTGTAACGATGTCGGGCCGTTCAGTTGGTAACGCGTTCGTGGGAATCCTCCGGCAAGAACGGGCACACCCGGCATTGCAAGACCAGGTGGCGAAGTTGTTCGAGGAGTCGCGACAGGACGTCTACCGGTACCTGCTGACGTTGGGACTGCCTCCTCCGCGAGCGCAGGAGACTGTGCAGGAGGTGTTCATGCGCCTCTACAGCGCTCTCAAGAGCGGCGAATCCATTGAAAATCCAAGAGGTTGGGTATTCCGCGTGGCGCACAATCACGGGCTCCAGGTGCGCGCCCGGTACGCTTCGGAGGAACCTTTCGACCCGGGCCTTGAAACCCGCCTGATGGCCGCCGGCCATGACCCCGAGCAGAGTCTCCTGGAGCGCGAACGTTTGAAACGGTTCCACCATGCCATAGAGGGCCTCTCGGAACAGCAGAAGCGGTGTGTTTTCTTGCGCTTGGATGGTCTTCGGTACCCTGAAATCGGGTCCACGCTGGGGATCAGCGCGTCGGCCGTGGGCGAGTTCCTGCGGCGCGCCGTTTCGCACCTGAGGAAAGCGGGCCATGAGTAAGTACGAGACCGGCCATCCCGGTGAAGGCTGCCTGCTGCAATATAACGATGGCGAGATCGCCTCCGGCGAAGCGCGCCGGGTGGAGCGGCACCTGGAAGCCTGCTGGCAGTGCCGTGCCGAACTGGATGAATTGCGCAAAACTGTGGCCGATTGCGTACGCTATCGCCAGGCGGTGCTAGACCGTTACCTGCCGCCGCCGCCGCGCCCGTGGGCCGATCTGTACGAGGAGTTCGCCCGCATAGATGCCACCGAAGCCCCGGCGGGATGGCCGAAGCGCCTGGCGCGGGCCTTCGCCGGCCCCGCGCCATGGCGCTGGGCGGCCGCCACGCTGGCCGCCGCCGCAGTTCTGTGCGCCGCCTTCCTGCAACTTCGCAAGGCGCCGTCAGTGCACGCCGCGGAACTGCTCGGGAAAGCCGTGGCCATCGCGGATAGCCAGCCTAAAGCGGTCCGGCACATCCGCATCCGGACGCGCACGCGCCAGATCGCGCGGCTGATCGATGGCGTGGGCGTCGAATCCGCGCGGGCCCCGCGCGATGCGGACACTCCCGCGATCCGGGCGCTGTTCGCCGCGGCGCACTACGATTGGGACGATCCGCTCAGCGCGCGGTCCTTCCAGGCTTGGCGCGATAGCGTGCCCCGCAAGCGCGATGAAGTCACCACCGTGGCCGACCCCGAGCGGCCATCCGAGAGCTGCTATCAGATTCAAACGGCCGCGGAATCGGGCGAGCTGGCCTCCGCCAGCCTGACCCTCCGCGCCACCGATCTCCACCCCGTCGAGAGCCGCTTGGAGTTTCGCGACCGGGAATGGGTGGAGTTGACCGAGATACCGGAACCATCGATGAGCGGTACATCATTTAACGAGCATCTCGAGGTTCCCTGGCGGCCGGCTGAACCAAGCCTGCCGGCCGCCCCCACGCCCAGAGAGCCGGCCTCGATTTCCGACGAGTTGCAGGTGATGAATGCGCTGCACCAGATCGGGGCCGACCTGGGCGATCCGGTGGATGTGACCCGTTCCGGCGACCGCGTGCTGGTGAGCGGCGTGGGCATCCCGCCGCGCCGCCAGAAACAGATTCACGATCTTCTGGCGTCCATGCCGCGGGTGGATGTGCAGTTCTCAGAGCCGGGCGCCGTTGCGGCGGCGGTCGCGCCGGAGACGGGAGTGCGCGTGGCCCCGCCCGCGAGCCCCCGGCCGCCGGGAGCGTGCAGGCCCGCCTCGAACGCCAGGTGGGCGGCCGCGCCGAGATGGAACGGATCGGCGCGCAGATTCTGGATTGGAATGAAAGCGCCATGGCGCGAGCCTATGCGCTGCGTTCGCTGGCCGAGCGCTTTCCGGCGAGTGCCCAGGCGTCTCTGAAGCCCGGCGGGCGGAACACGCTCAATGAGATGGCCCGCGAACATGCCGCGGCTATGCTACGGCATGTGGAGGCCATCGACGGCGCTATGAACCCCTTGCTGACCGCCTTGGGCGGATCGGCTTCCCCGGCGCCCGCCGGCGCGCCGGACACGTGGCAGGCCAGCGCCGAAAACGCCTTCCAAGCGGCGCGCCGCGTGGAGGTGCTGCTATCGGTGGTGTGGGGAGCGACGCCCGGCGATGGCGCCAACAGCGACTTGCCTTCCGCACTGCTCACCGCGCTGCAACAACTGAAGACCGAATTGGAGGATTGCCAGCGCCTGCTCTCGCGCGACGCCGGAGGGTAGGATAGATACATGTCCCCGGGCTCGCTGGCTGCTCTGCTGGTATTTGGTTACCTCGGCGCCGCCACGGGTGAGGCCCAGCCCTATGCGAGCCTGGCGGGAAGAATCCTGGATACCTCCGAAGCCGGCATCCCGGCCGCGGTCATCACCGCCGTCAACGAGGACACCGGCTTTCGCCGGACCGTGGAATCGGAACTGAGCGGTTCATATGCCATCGCCGCGCTCGAACCGGGGGTTTACAAGATCACCGCGCGCAAGCCCGGCTTTCGCACCGTAATCCGTTTTGGCGTGCGCCTCGCGGAAAGCAGCCCCGCGCGGGCCGATTTCATCCTGCCCGTGGGCAGCATCGAGGAGAGCATCACGGTGACGGGCAGCGCGCCGCTGATCGCGCAGGAGCAGGATGCCGCCGCGGGCAGCCGGTTCGAACGCCAGGACCTCGATCATCTGCCCCTCAACGGCCGCGGCCTGCTCACGATGCTCGAGCTGGTCCCCGGCACCAACGTGATTCCCGCCACGCGCGGCGAGGCGGGGCAGTTCACGGCCAGCGGGCAAAGGCCAAATGCCAACTACTTTACCGTGGATGGCGTCAGCGCCAACACGGGAGTCGCCGCCGGCGGCCTTCCCGCGCAATCCACCGGCGGTGTGCTGCCGGGCCTGAGCGCCTTCGGCAGCCTGGATTCGGTGATCGCGACGGAGGCGATCGAAGAGTTCCGCGTGCAGACCTCCACGGAAGCGGCCGAGTTTGGCCGATTGCCGGGTGCCAGCATTGCCATTACGAGCCGATCGGGTACCGCCGCATTCCACGGTTCCGCGTCATACCGCGTGCGCAACGAGCTGCTGGGCGCCAACGACTGGTTCGGCAACCAGAACGGCTACGGGCGCGCGCCCCTGCGCATGGAGGATACGAGCGGGACTCTAGGCGGCCCCGTGCGCCGCGATCGCACGTTCTTCTTTCTATCGTTCGAGCGCATGACCATGCGCCAGCCCTACGTTTGGGTACAACCGGTGCCCTCGGCGGATGCCCGCCAGACGGTGGCGCCGTGGGCTCAGGGCGCGGTGAACCTGTTTCCCACGCCGAATGCCGGCGTGTTGGCGGGCGGGATCGGCGAATGGGTCGGCCGCGACGATCGTCCCGCCGCCCTCGATGCCGGCAGTGCCCGCGTGGACCACGCCCTCACCTCACGCGTCACGCTCTTCGGCCGCTATAGCGATTCGCCATCGAGCAATCAATTCGGCAGCATCCAGGTGAATCAGCTCGACTTGCGGCTGCGCAGCTTGACCTTGGGCCTCAACGCGCGCCGTTCCGAACGGACGGTCTTCGACCTGCGCGCCAATGTCTCCCAGGCCGACGCCCATTCGGTGTGGACCGCCGGTGATGGGTCGGACGTTCCGGGGTGCGGGCTGCAGGCCCTGGCCGAGCAGTTTCTCGGTCCCGGGGTGCCCTGCGACTACATGGTGCGCTTCACGATCGGCGGTGTGGGGCAGCTCGTTTCCGGGCGCGAGGGCGACCGGCGGCAGCGGCAGGTGCAAGTTCTGGGGACCGCTTCGCTGGCTCGCGGTCCGCACACGCTGAAGTTCGGCGCCGATTATCGGCACATCCTGGCGGTGCGCCGCGACGACACGGGGACTTTGGGGGTGATCGCCGACAGCATGGACAACCTTTTGGACAGCAGCAGCGTCTGGTTGGCCCGGTCGGACGCCATCCGCCTTTCCATGCCCGTACAGGAGCTTTCGTTGTGGGCGCAAGACGCCTGGCAGCCCTTCGCGCGCCTGACGGTGGCGGTGGGTCTGCGGTGGGAGTTCAGTCCGGCCCCGCTGCCGGCCCAAGCCACCCTGTTCTACAATCCGCTCGACGATAGTGTGGAATCCCAGCGCCGGATTCTGTGGCCGAATTCCTACCGGAACTTCGCTCCGCGGCTGGGAGCGGCGTACCGCCTGACCGGCGACGGCCGGACCATTCTGCGCGCAGGCGGAGGGCTGTACTACAATTCCAGCCTGAGCATCGCCACCGACACCATCAACAGCGGTCCCCTGGGCATCGCCCAGTTCGGCGGCGCGGTTGAAGGAGTCTTCCCTTCGGTGCTGAGTTTCGGTTTCGAGCCGAATCTGAAGCTGCCTGAAGTGACTCAATGGAACCTGTCGCTGGAGCGCGCCTGGACGGGCCATGACGTGCTGTCGGTGAGCTACCTGGGTTCAGCCGGGCGCGACCTGATCCGCCGCGAGGTGGGCGGCGATGGAAACACCCTGACCAACTGGGTCGCCCTAACCACCAATCGCGGCCAATCCGATTACAACGCCCTCCAGGTGGAGTACCGCCACAGCCTGGCGGCGGGCCTGGAAGCCAGGGCATCTTACGCGTGGTCGCATTCCATCGATAACGATTCGAGCGACGCTTTCCTGGTATGGGCCGGCCCCGGGTCGCAGGATCGCGGCTCCTCGGACTTCGATGTGCGCCACTCGATGACCGCCGCTTTGACTTACGGGTACACGGCGCCCGAGGGAACGCGTGGCCTGGCGCGCCTGGCGAATGGCTGGGCGCTGGATGCCATCCTGCGCGCACGCAGCGGATTCCCCATAACCGTGCTGGATGCCGACGAGTTCATGGGGATCACGCTCATGAACGCGTTCCGGCCCAACCGGGTTCGCGGGCAGCCGCTGTGGATCGCCGACCCGGCCGCGCCGGGGCACCGGCGGCTCAACCCAGCGGCCTTCGCGGCCGCGCCATACGAGCAGCAGGGTAACCTGGGCCGCAACGTTCTGACCGGTTTCGGAATGTCCCAACTGGATTTGGCATTGCGCCGCGAGTTCCGGCTGGGCGAGCAGAAGCGGTTTCAGATTCGCCTGGAAGCCTTCAACGCGCTTAACCAGCCCAACTTCGCCGACCCGGTGCGCTACTTGAACAGCCCCTTATTCGGCGAATCCACCTCCATGTTGAACATGATGCTCGGTACGGGAACGCCGGGCAGCGGCCTGGCCCCCATTCTGCAAACCGGCGGCCCGCGCACGCTGCAGGGATCGGTGAGGTTTCAGTTCTGAAGGGCGGTCACGCGCGGCGCCGGAACGGAAGCGCCAGCAAATAGAACAGTGCCAGAGCCAGAATATCCCCGGCGAGAATATACACGGGCCATGGGCCTAAATAGCTAAGGAGCGATACCTGGGTCGGCTTTGCCCGCAAGAACATGTAGTTGGTTCCGAATACCCAATCGAAAGTGCCCACGGCGGCGGCTATGGCATTCAGTACGCCGAACGCTCTCCACATGGCGCCGGGGCGCAGGCGCGCGGCCCCTTGTCCCGCGATGGTGAGAACCGTCACGATCGAGATTCCGTGAGCCAGAAAGAAGTAGATGGTGGGATAGGAGGGAAATGGCGCCCACAGGTCCGGCGTGAGCACGGCCATACCGCTGCCGGCGATGGCGGCGAAGTACGCGAACTCAAAGCACCACTGATTCAGAGTCAGGCTTGCAAAAATGGTGGACCACAGGGTGAAATCGCAAAGCTGCAACGGCAAACCTTCGGGAAAGCGCCAACCCTCGGAGTGGTATCGGTAGACATACCAGACCAACTCGTTCAACAGCAAAAACGCGCCGAGACCCACCCGAATCCGAGGCGCAGCCGACGGGTTTCTCCTTCCCAGCCATAAGAAAAGCACTGCCAGCCCGGGTACCGCCGCAATGATGGCCAGATGTGCAGGCCCAAACAGACGAAAGCCAGGCTGCATAAGAATTCCCGCTCAGCCAGACCAGGCGTCGCCCCAGGACGCTTGCCGGGCGGCGCGGAAGGCCTCCTGATCGCGCCGCGTCACGCGCTCCGTCGCCAGACCTGCGGGCGTGCAGGTTTCCAGCACGATCAGCCCCGGCCGGTGCCGAGGCCGGCGTACGATGCGCGCGCGCGCCGTCTCCACCGGATCTCGCGTCACGGCGACGTAGCTGAACTTCTCGTCCTCGTAATTCAGTTCAGCGCCCTTGAGGCGGCGATGCAGCCCGGAACGTTCGACGCGCGCCGCGAAGTGGCACCAGTCGGGCGCCGCCACGGGGCACTCCATCCCGCCCGGGCAGGGCGCCAGCATACGCGCGCCGGAAGCCAGCAGCGCCGAGCGGAGGGCGCGCACCCGCGCGAAACCGGCGGGCGTGCCCGGCTCGATCGCCACCATCGCCGCGCGGGCGGCCTGCCACATGCGAGGCGCCTGGTTGCCCTCGAACTCGCCCAGCGAGTAGGCGGCCATCACCAGGTCGTTTGGCGGCAGCAGCGGGAGGCGCGCGACATCTTCGACCAGCAAGGCGGCATCCGGCAGCCACTCGCGCGCCGCTCGGGCCATAACGGGATCGCGCTCGATCATGGTGATAGCCGCTTGCGGGAACCAGTGTCGCGCGGCCAGCGAAGCCGCGCCGGCGCCGGCGCCGATATCCAGAATGCCGCCGATTTCGCCGCCGAGGCGCCGCGCCACTTCCCCGAGCACCGCGTAAGCTGCCGCATACGTGGCCGGCATACGCGTCACCAAGTAAGCGGCCGTCCGTTCGGCGCCCGGCAGGCGAGCCAATGCGGATAAGTCGCCCTGGCGATATGCATCGGACAAGGCCGCCGCGGCGCTCCGCAAGGCAGCGAACCCGACCCGCTGCGCTTGCGCGTCGATGGACTCGCGAACGTGTGCCGGCAACTGCACGGAGTAGGCTTTACTGCCGTTCGGTCTTGAAGGAGAAGAAGCCGCTCACGTTTTCCCAGAGCAATCGCGGAAAGCTCTTATCCAGGTAGGAGCGGATCGAGACGTAGCACTCGTCGCAGCGGTTGTGGCGCGTGAATTCCTCGACCATGCGGGAGCGCTCTTCAAGCCGGTAGCGGTGGAACTGCATGGAGCACGGCTGCAGCGCTCCATCAGCCGTTACCACCAGGAAGCGCAGGCCGGCGCTGCAACCCGGCAGGCCCTTGTTCTCGAAGTAGCGGCGGGTGGCCTCCATAGTGGTGGGCGCGTTGACGATCCAGTTGGTGGAATCGCGGCGAGCCTCCACCGCATCCAGATGCCGGTTGAGCTCGGCAAGCTGGCCGGCGGTTTCCAGGAAGTAATCCCGGCAGCCCGTGCGCCGCGCCGAATAGGCGCTGTAACACAGGTTGACGCCCCAGGCGCGCGCTTTATCGGCGATGGCGCTGATTTCGCGCACATTGAGGCTGGTGATGCAACTGTTGAGCACAATATCGTCGTGCCCCAGTTTCGCGAGCCGCGGGACCAGGTCTTCCAGGTGCCGGTACAGGCCCGGATGCACGCGAAACTCATCGTGCCGCTCATCGGGGAAATCCAGGCTTACGGAGAACTGGTCGATACCGGCCTCGCGCAGTGCCAGGTACTTGTCTTCGGTCATCAGCGACCAATTGGAGACCAGGATCGTATAGGGCAGCTTCGAGCCGCCCTTGATCTGGCGGACGATCTCGACCACGTCGTCGCGCAGCAGCGGCTCGCCGCCGGAGACCTGTACGACGCACGGCCGCAATTCCTCCATGTAACGGCGGAATTCAGCCGGCATGAGATTGCGCGATTCATCGCGCGGGCCGCCGTGGTCGCAGTGCTTGCACCAGCAGGTGCAGGCATCCGTAACCTCAAACGAGACCACGATGGGCCGCTGGGCGACCCAGTTAAGCGAGCCTCGGCCGATAATTCGGAACGACTCTGCCAGGGGAACCTTGCGCAAACCGGTAAACCTCTGAGAACGGCCAGTTTACCATGCGGCGCGCGCCGCACGCGTACGCCCGTTCAACCCATCATCCCAGCGCCAGCCAGGCCGGCCCGGATCAATACCCAAATGCCCCACGGCAAGGCGACCGCGAACAGCGCCCCGCCGAACGAGAGCCGCCCGCCCGCGGCGGCCTTGAAGCCGGTGGCCAGCAGCAGGATGGTCCAGATCGAGAACAGGTCCATGGAAGTCGCGATCGAGTGCAGGGCCTTATGGCTGGTCTGCGGGTCCATCAGGACTCCCAGGTTGAATGCCAGCGGGTGGCGGATGTCGAAATCCTCGGGCTTCTTCAGAAACATCACCACAATCGAGAGCACCGCGGCGATCACTCCCGGCAGTCCGGCATAGCAAACAATGGCAAACGCCTGTTTGAACTTCACCGGCGCCGAGAGGATTCCCCCCACGATCCCCATCAACACCGCCGCCGCGATCAGATCGTAGAGCGGAACCCCCACGATCGGGCCCAGGTACATCGAGACCCCCGCGATCTGCGACCCCATCGCGATGGCCCGCTGACGTTGTTCCGGCGTCAACTGCGCGGTTCGCGGGTTGCTGTCCATCTGCTGGCGGATCATCCCTTCCACGCCCACGTGCTGCATGAACAGCACCATGAGGAGCAGGCTGACGAGAATCACCAGCACCAGGGGAACCAGCCAGGTGGGCCGCTCCGCGATATCGGCAAAGGTCTTCGATGGCTCGAAGAAGACGCCGGTCAATCTCGAGAATTCGCTCATTCCCGATGGTTCCGGTTCGGTCGCCTGGATGTTTTCGGGGCTCATATCAGTTCGGATTGTACGCCGGGCCGCCTGCGCATACAATGGTCTGAAATGAAACTCACCAGGAGAAGGTTCGTGGCGGCGGCCGCCGGCGCTCCATTTATGCTGCGTGCGCAGACGGGCGGGCTGCGGGCGCGGGTCAAGATCGACACTGAGAGGACGATCGGCGAAATCGATCCCAAACTTTACGGCAATTTCGTGGAACACCTGGGCCGGTGCATCGAGGGCGGAATCTTTGACGAGAAATCACCGCTGGCCGATGCCAACGGCTACCGGCGCGACGTGCTGGAGGCGGCCCGCAAACTGAAAGTCTCGATCCTGCGCTGGCCGGGCGGGAACTTCTCTTCCAATTACTATTGGCGGGACGGCATCGGCCCGCGCGACCAGCGCCCGCCCCGCCTGGAAATGGCGTGGGGAACCGTGGAGAGCAACCGCTTCGGCACGCACGAATTCCTGAACTACGCCGAGATGCTCCAGGCCGAGCCGTACGTCTGCGCGAATCTGGGAACGGGAAGCTGGACCGAGGCGCAGCAGTGGGTGGAATACTGCAACTCCGCGGAAGACACCGCCATGACCCGCCTGCGCAAGCAGAACGGCCGCCAGCAGCCCTGGAAGGTCACGCACTGGGGCCTGGGCAACGAGATGGACGGGCCGTGGCAGATGGGCCATCGCAGCGCGGACGATTACGGCAAGTTCGCGCTGGAAGCGGCCAAACTGATGAAGTGGACCGATCCCAACATCAAGCTGATCGCGGCCGGCTCCTCCAATTTCAACGCCGGCGTGGATTGGACCGGGTGGAACCGGACGGTGCTCGATTACCTTCGCCGCCACGCCGACTATCTGTCCATACACTTGTACGTGGGCAATGCGGCGAACGATTACGAAGACTTCCTGGCCAGTTCCGTGGAGCTGAACCAGCGCATCAAGACCGTGGCGGGAATTATTGACGCGGTTATGGCGGACGAGACGCCCAGACGGCGCATTTACATCGCCTGGGACGAGTGGAACGTGTGGTACCGGGCGCGGGGCGAAGGCAAGGAGACGGGGCGCAGGATCCTGGAGGAGCACTACAACCTGGAAGACGCGCTGGTGGTGGCCACGTTTCTCAACGCCTTTGTGAACCATGCCGACGTGGTCAAGATCGCCAACATGGCGCAGTTAGTCAACGTGATCGCGCCTATCTTCACTAACGATAAGGGACTATATCTTCAGACTATCTACCACCCGCTTCAGTTATTCGCGAACAACAGCCGGGGCAAAGCGCTGGAGCTGTTCGTGGACAGCCCCACTTACAAGTGCCGGCGCTTCGACGGCGTTCCGTACCTGGATGCGTCGGCGGCCCTCGATAATGGAACGCTTGTGATGAATGCGGTGAACCGCCATCCGAGCGAGACGCTCGAGGTGGAGTTCGAGATGGAGGACAAAGCGTTCGCTGGGCCGGTGGAAGCGACTGAGGTCAGCGGGCCGGATATCAAATCGGAGAACGATTTCGACCGGACCACCGTGAGCCCCGTGGCGCGCACGGCCGCAGCCGAAGGGCGCAGGTTGCGTTACCGGCTGCCGCCGCACTCCTACACCATGCTGAAGGTAAAGCTGAGCTGAGAATCGCGCCGGGGCGGCTATTCGGGGTACTTCCCGAATAGCCGGCGGCAGAAGCCGTGGACCTGGTGAAACCAGCCGGCTTCGGGCAGGAACATCATGGGGCACTCTCCGGCGACGGTGCTGATTCCCTTCGATTGGCAGAAGCTCAAGGCAGCGGGGCTAACCGCGCCGGTCCCGCCCGCGCGATACATCCAGACGCGGGCGACGCCCGCCTGAGCGCACTCTTCCACGACTCGCTCGGTCACCGATGGACTGGTCATCAGCAGCGCGGCATCGACGGGCGCCGCGACATCCTGGAGGCGGGCGGCGCATGCCACGCCATCCACTTCGGGGACGCCTGGATTGACCGGCACCACGTCGTACCCGCGCTGGCGGAACTCCCGGAAAAGCGTCCGGGAGAAATCCTGGGGATTGTGCGAGACGCCGATCATGGCGAAGCGCCGGCAGTCCAGAAAAGCACGAACATCCGCGAGGGTGGTCATACGGTTATTATCGGATACCCGGCTTCGGATCGCTGGCTCGCGGGCGCGCGGGGCATCCCGCTGGAGGCGGGAGATGATCGCTATGGCATCACCGCCGAGGCGCCCAGCCCGCGGTGAATGTCAACATGATGCTGCGTCCGGGCAGCAGATTCAGCAGATCGCTGGGACTCTGTACGTAATGCGCGGTGGCCGTCGGGGCGGTAGCGGGCGTGATTCCAACAATGTTGTGGTTGTTGGCGAGATTATTGACCGCCAGGCCGATTTTACTCCCGCGCAGCCAAGACCTATTTTTGATTGTGTAGTTCACGAACACGTTCACAAGATTGAATGGATCGATCTTGTTAGCCTGGTCAATCGGGTAGGGGATCGAGATTCCGTTGATCAGGTAGTTGAGCGTGGCGTTGTCGTTGTACAGCGTGCCGACTCGCTTGTCGACCAGACCGATATCCCAGTTCTGATGGAGCCACAGCAGGCTGACGGTCTCGACGTTCTTAGGTGCGTCAGCCACCCAGAAGCCGCCATTGGGATAGTTGGGGCCCGTCTGATATTTCGCCGAACCCATTGTGCCGTTGGCGTACACCGAGAATCCCCGCCCGAGTATGATGTTGCTCTCCGCTTCGATGCCCCTGGTATTGCTGGGCCCGGTCGCGACATAGACGGGTTCGTTGGTGCTTGGATCGGTGTAGGTGTCGTAGCCGTTCTGGAAGTGGATGTAGTAGGCGTCGGCATCCAGAGTCCAGCGGCGGTGCTTCATCACGGAGCCGATCTGATAGGTCTTGGCCAGGGTCGGCTTGGGCGGAACCAGAACCTGCGCGTTCGGAACGTCGAAGACGCTGCTCAGGCGGAATAATACTGCCCTCGGCCCACTGGGCATAAACCGACCAGCTGCTCTTGAGGTAGTAACGGGCCGCGACATTCGGCAACCAGTTGTTGTAGTCGATCGAGTGCGTGACAAACGCGGCGCCGCCGACGCAGATCGGTGCGCCGGTGCCCGGCTGCGGTGGACGCTATTCCGCCCAGACAGCCCACGGTCTTTCCATTGTCCTGGTACTGATTGAGCGTCATGGCGTAATTCGCGTCCTTGACGCCCACCGTGACCACCAACCTCGGCGCCGCGTGCCATTCGAATTCGGCAAACGGCTGGGTGGACTGAGTAATGAAATGCTCGTGGAAGTTACCCAGCGGCGTGTCGAGCTGAGTCAGGATGTTGGACGGGATCTGATAACGGTCCGTGTAGGCCCAGTCGTACCAGACACCGGTGCGGAAGACGCCCCACTTGGACTCCTTGCTCAAGATCGCCGTGTCGCCGGCATGCCGGTACCCGTTGAGCTTGTCGACGCCGCTCGGTTTGCTGGAACTGAGGTTGACCGTGCCTCCATTCTGGTAGAACTGTTTGTTCCAGTAGCGCGTGGTGTACAGCTTTCGTGTCGAACTTCCACCCGCCCCCCAGATCGGCATTGTAGGCGGCGTATTCGAAATCGGTTTGCACGTGATACGTGTTGTAACCGTAATAATAAGGATCGGGCGTGCCGTTCGAAAGTAACGGGGTGCCGTCCAGCAGGTAGTTATCGCCGTACTGCGCGACCTGCGCGCGGGTGGGGTTGGTCGTGTTCGGAGTGTTGGTCCAGATGTCGACCAGCCCGCCGTATAACGTGAGCGAGCTGCGGTTGGAGACCCGGTATTGGTATTTGCCGTACCCCGCCACGCGCTTCTGGCGGTTGTAGGTTTGATATCCGTCGGACAGCAGTTGCTGGATGTCCATCAGGAAGCTGTTGCGGCTGCCGGGTCCGAAAAATCCGCTGTCGCCGTCCAACTGCAGTATGCGCGTATTAAAGGAGCCGTAGGTGATTGTCGCGCGAATGTCCGGGTCCGGAAATAACTGCGGCGACTTCAGATTGATCGATCCGCCGAAGTTGGTGGGACCGAAGGTTGACGAGAGGCCGGGGCTGCGGTCGAAATCGACGGCGTCGGTCCAGCCACTCGGAAAGTTCGCCCAGGAATGGTGCGTCGGCGAGTTGGTATCTTCGAACGGAATCCCATCGAACGTCATGGTGTATTGTCCGTCCGCGAAACCGCGATAATAGGTCTTGCCCTGGCCGAGACCGATCCCATTGGGATTGAGGCTGAACGTACCCGGCGCATAATTGATGTATTCGGAGTAGTCCGCCACCGGCGACATGAAATTCTTGATGAATTCCGAGCTGACTTCGGTTTTGGCCGAAGTTGCCTCGAGCAGATTGCCCGAAGGCGCCGTGACGGCCGCCAGCGATATGGTTTCGTTGACCGTGACCGAGGTCGTTACGGACTCAACCGACATGGTGATGGGAATGTCCAGGGTCGCGTCGGCGCTGACTTGTCCGCCGGAGCGAGTTGTCAAGGCGAAACCAGACGCTGAAACTCGAATTGAATAGCTCCCCACCGCGAGGTCCGAAGCCAGGAACTTTCCTTCGGCGTCGCTTGTCACACTGCGGAAGGACCCCGTGGATTCGCTCCTCAGCTCCACTGTGGCACCCTGGATAGGTTTTCCGGTCTGGTCCGAGACCGTGCCGGAAATCGTTCCGCTCTGTTGTGCGGAAAGCTGGCTCAATCCCGCGGCGCAGAGCAATATGCCGATAGAAAAGACACCAATTCTACCCCTTATGAAATTCCACATTGTCTTGTTCTTGCCCTTTCGTTAGAGTACGTGCAGCATGTGCCAATGTCATAACTATTTCGTTAAGGAATAAGGGACATACGTGGCGTCACGGCGCGCTGACGGCACATCGAGTTACGAGAATGCGGCGGCTTGGCCTAGATTGATTTCTGGAATGATGCCGGTGTTGCTACGGTGTTTCGAGCGGGTACATGTCTTTTGCATTCTCTGAGCGGCTCTCCGAATGGGAATTCAGCGACCAGAGTATCCGTTCCGAATAACAACGACGTGACAGTGAGATTAAAAACAGTGCACAAAATGTGCGGAGTGATGCTTAGACGTATTTTTTCTTTGTCTGCATCGGACGAAAATGTGGCTTGAGGTCTTTTCGTGCCCGCGCGATTGTCTCGTCCACTGTCCGTGAGCGGTCTGGCCTTTCGAGGTTACTGGTCGGCGGAATAGCCCTTTCCTCTGTAGACCGAAGGCCCCGAATCAGCTCACCGACAGCGGGCGCAGCAAGGGTAGTCGCCAAGGGTTTAGCTTAGACCGCCGCTCCAGTGGCGCCGGAACCGTAGGGGTGGAGCGCTTCCTTGATGCTCAGTCCGAGCACTTCGATGCGGCTCAGATCCGTGGTGCCGACGCCCACGGCTTCGGCTAGCTTCAAGGTATTGTCGCCTCGGAGAAATGGCTTGGTGCCGCGGTCGGCGCGCGGGTCGTAGCCCATCACGGCCATCGATACCGCGTCCGTGCATACGGGGTTCTTTCCGGCGAGCATTACACCGGGTTTGATGCCCTGCACGCCTTTGATCCACACGCCTTCGCCGCCGCGGATCGATTCGATGCCGTCCACGATGCACAGGTCGATGGGACGCACGCGCACCAGGTCGGCCACGAAGCGCGGCACCCGAAAACCGGCATCGCGCGGCGAATCCGGATGCAGCTCGCGCTCAACCGGGGAGGCCGGCGGAGTGGTGCCATTGTGGCACACGGGGCCGCGCTCCTGATCGGGGTTCTCGTTGCCGTCGCGGCCGCAATCGCCGCCGTACAGCGACGCGGGTGTGATGCCGAAGTTGTTCTTCAGCGACATGGTGACGCCGGCCACAAAATGGTCCTTAAGCTTCGAGAGCGAGACATACGTATCGCAATCGACGAACGAGTGGTTCAGCTCGTAAGAGGCGAACATGTAAGGATTGGACGTCACCTTGAGCCGCGCGTACTGCTTCGCATTACCCAGGTTCTGGGCGTTCTCCCATTCCACCTTGCAGCCCACGTTGTTGATGGCATTGATATCGAGTTGGTAGCGCGCCCACAACTCCATATCCTGGCGGGCCGGGAAGAACGTTTCCAGGATGCGGATGCGGCGCGCACCGGCCTGCGCGAACAGGTGGGCCGCGGCCAGCACGGTGTTCGGATCGCTGCGGTATGGCAGCTTGGGATCGATCGGGAAGTTGGTCGGTTTGCCGGTGAGATTCAGCTTGAGGGCGACGGTCTTGTTCTTGACCAGCGGGCCGATGCCTCCAATCTGGTCGAACAGCGTGCGCATGGTCTGCTCGACCTGAGCGCGGTCGAAGCTGCCGCAACGGCCGATGGCCACACCGGCGGCGGGCGCGGGCGCGGCCTTGACCGCTCGGCCGATCCCCAGAGTTCCCAGAGCGGCGCCTCCGCGTACGAACAGATCGCGCCGGCTAAAGTTTTGGTGTGTCATATGCCCTCTAGGGGAACCATTCTATCTCACTGGTCGCCGTCGCGTACTATGGTTGCTTAGGAGCGTTGATGCGAGGGGTTGATTGAAACGACGGATGGATGGGGCTGCGGCGGCCGCGCTGGCCGCGCTTGCGAACCGGCTCGAAGCCGATGGCGCGCACCTGGTCATCGATGCCGACACGCACATTTCGGATCTTCGCTCGCTCAGCGAGGGCGAGCAACGCCGGCACGATGCGGACGCCGGATACTATCATGGCCGGCCCGTCTCGGCCGAAGAACTGATCGAGGAGATGGACCTGGCGGGCGTCGATATGGCCCTGGTCTGGCAGAACCCCTCGGCCACCGCATATTGCGGCAACCCAATGCGCAACACGGACGCGCTGGCGGCGGCCAACGGATACGTGTGCGCGGCGGCGCGGCGGCATCCCGCGCGGCTGATTCCGGCCGGCTGGGTGGATCCCCAGGCTTGCGGACTGGAGAACACGCTGCGACTGGTGGATATCCTGGTGGGCGAGTTGGGCTTCTTCATGGTGAAGCTCAACCCGGCGCAAAACCGTTTCATGATGGACAGCCCCGATGCGCTGGCAGTGGTGGACCGCATCGTCGAGCGAGGCGCGGTGCCCGCGTTTCACTTCGGCGCCGATACGCCATACACGCCCGCGGGAGCTTTGCGAGCCATCGCGGAGCGGCATCCCGAGCAGCCCGTAGTGGCGGTGCACATGGGCGGCGGCGGGGCTAGCTACACCGATGCGGAGCGGCTCTATCTGGAAGCCCGCGCGCTGGGCTTGGAGCGTCCTAACGTCCGGTACGCTTTAAGCACGCGGCGCGACGCCCACACCGAGAGCGACCTGATCGCCTACCAGAGGGCCGGCGAGCCCTTCCGCCGCAATCTGTTCTGCGCCAGCGACGCGCCTTACGGCCGCATGGCGTGGAATTTCGGCGGCTTCCGGGCCATGCTGCACAGCCTGGAGGCGGCCCGGCCGGAGCTGTTTGACGGCGCGGCCGCCGCGAATTATCTGGGCGGCAACTTCGCGCGTTTCGCCGCGGAATCCTGCCGGCGCCTGCTGGATGCCGCATGCCGCTGATCGTGCTGGGCGGCAGCATCCTGCTGCTCCTGCTGCTGATTGCGCGCTTCAAGGTGAACGCGTTCCTGGCGCTGCTGATCGCCTCGTTCGCGGTGGGGCTGGCCAGCGGCATGAGCGCCGATGCGGCGCTGCGCTCGATCCTCAAGGGCGTCGGCGACACCACCTCGAGCGTGGCGCTCATCCTGGTATTCGGCGCCATCTTGGGCAAACTCATCGAGGAGAGCGGCGCCTCGCACACCATCAGCTACGCGTTCACGCGCTTGTTCGGGATGCCGCGCCTGTGGCTCTCGGTGCTGCTCACGGCATTCATCGTGGGGCTTCCGATGATGTTCAACGCGGGTTTCCTGGTGCTGATCCCGCTGGTGTACGCGCTTTCCGAAACTAGCGGGGTGCCGCTGCTGAACTTGGGGATCCCGATGTGCGCCGCGCTGACGGCGACGCACGCCTATCTTCCGCCGCACCCGGCGCCCACAGCGATCGCCCTGATGTACGGCGCCAACGTCAACCGCACGCTTCTCTATGGCCTGGTGCTGACTGTGCCGGCTATGCTGCTGGCGGGGCCGTTGCTGCTGCGGTTCTTCCGGGACAGGAAGAACCTTCCGCCCTCCGAACTCTACCGCGCGCGCGAATTCCGGACGGAAGCGCTGCCCGGTCTGGGAACCAGCCTGTTCGCCACGATGCTGCCGGTGCTGTTGATGCTGGCCGGCGCCGTGGCCGAGCTGGCGGTTCGGCCCGGGAGCGCCATCCTGCCGGTAACGCGCTTCCTGAGCGATGCCAACGTGGCGCTGTTCCTGGCCGCCCTTGCCGCGATCTACACGCTGGGCTTGCGCATGGGGCGGACCATGCAAGCGGTGATGAAGAACGCCAGCGAGGCGGTGGCCAGCGTTTCCATGATCCTGCTGATCATCGTCTGTGGGGGAGCTTTCAAGCAGGTGCTGGTGGATTGCGGAATGGGCGCGGCCATTGAAAGACTAGCCGCGGGAGTGCACGGCTCGCCCATTCTGCTGGCCTGGGGCACGGCGGCGCTGCTGCGCCTGGCATTAGGTTCGGCGACGGTGGCGGGCATCACCGCTGCCGGAATCCTGGTTCCGCTGGTACCGCACGCCGGCGTGGCTCCGGAGCTGCTGGTGATCGCCACCGCCAGCGGCAGTATGATGTTCTCGCACTTCAACGACATCGGGTTCTGGATGTTCAAGGAATACTTCAACGCGAGCATTCGCCAGACCTTCGCGATCTGGACCGTGCTGGAGTCGATTGTGGGGTTGGTGGGACTGGCGGGAGTGTTGATCTTACAGTTCGTGGTGGGGCGGTAAGCCCTTACGAGTGCCCCCGGATGGAATGCGGCTGGTAGCACTCCTCGATGCGCCGGATCTCGGATTCCTCCAGGCGCACGTCGAGAGCCGCGACCAGGTCCTCCAGATGTCCCATCTTGCTGGCGCCGATGATGGGCGCTGTCACGTCCGGCTTTGTCAGCATCCAGGCCAGCGCCACGCGCGCGTTGGAGATGCCGCGCGCGCGAGCCACCTCGCCAATGCGGTCCACTATGGTGAAATCGGAGGGCTGGTAATAGAGCTTGTGCGAAAAGTCGTCGGTGCGGGAGCGCACGGTGTCTCCGAGATCCTCCGGCCGGCGGTTGCCCGCCACGAAGCCGCGCGCCAGCGGGCTCCAGGGGATCACGCCGATGCCCTCCTCGCGGCACAGCGGCAGCATCTCGCGCTCCTCCTCGCGATATACCGCATTGTAATGGTTCTGCATGCTGACGAAGCGCGTCAGGCCGAGCCGATCGGCGGTATAGAGCATCTTGGCGAACTGCCACGCGAACATCGAGGACGCGCCGATGTACAGCGCCTTGCCGGCCGCCACCACGTCTTCGAGCGCCTGGAGAGTCTCCTCGATGGGCGTTTCGTAATCGAAGCGGTGGATCTGGTAGAGATCTACGTAATCCGTGCCCAGGCGCCGCAGGCTGCCGTCGATGGAGTGCATGATGTGCTTGCGCGAGAGACCGCGCTGGTTGGGGTCGTCGCCCATGGCCTGGTAGACCTTGGTGGCGACCACGACGCGGTCGCGCGAGGCGAAGTCCTTGAGCGCACGGCCCAGGATCTCCTCGCTGACGCCCAGCGAATAGATATCCGCGGTGTCGAAGAACGTGATGCCCAGTTCCAGGGCACGGCGGATAAACGGGCGGCTCTCCTCTTCCTCGAGCACCCACTCGCGCCATTTCTTCGAGCCATAGGTCATGGCGCCGAGGCAGAGACGCGAGACCTTCAATCCGGTAGATCCGAGTCTTACGTGTTCCATAAGGTCTGAAACCTATTCCACCACAAACGTGTCCACGTCCACGTACTGCCCGGCCGACGCGGCGCGCTTACGGCCCACGACGCGCAGCACGGCCAGATGCCGGCTGTTCGCAAGACAGCAGACGCGCAGGCGGCTCCGCCATTCCACCTTTGGCGAGTAGAGATCCACGATGGCCCGGCTGGCGCCATCGATGGTCAGCTCGGCCAGGCCGCGGTTCGGCGCCTTGGTGAAGACATAGGTCAGCGCGGTCCCTTCGAATAAGAGGGAAACTTGCGCCGCTGGATCGTCCGAGAAGCTGATGGTGTGGCCGGCGGGTCCAGTGAACTTATCATCGTGGTTCCAGTCGCCGCGAAACACCAGGGCGGGGTCGAAATCGTCGTATGTGCCGCGCGGAACCAGAACGTTAGGCCGAACCGGCGGCGGCGCCTCGGGCCGGCACTCCGGCTCGAGCCGCGCAAGGTAATATCCATTGAACTCGTATTCCGGCGCCGTGCAATTCTCAAGCACGCGGCGCAGTGCGGGAGGCTCAGCGTAAGAGCCGGGGGCCGGCTTCGGCGAGATGAAATACCCGATCTTCCACCCTCGCATGAGGTCGACCATCTCCGGAACGCTGTGCGTGTTGCGAATCCGGTCCAGGGTATTGACCTGGTGCCAGTGGTTCTCATACACGTCGCCCGCCAGGCCCGCGATATCGCTTCCGGAGGTGAGCAGGACGGCCGCGCCGGCGTGTGCGCGATTGAAGTGCGCGATCACCGCGCGGATGGGCGCGGCTTGATCCTCGTAGCGGGCTCGCTCGGCGCGCGAAAATGGCCGCCGCATGGAGAAATCCTTGTGGTAATAACTCGACGAGGGCAGAAAATAGGCGTCCAGGGCGGTCGCGGCCACCAGGTAAGCAATCAACGTTCGATACAGCCAGGGGCGATGCGCCAGCGCCCATCCCAGGAGCGCCGCGAAGGGGATCGAGATCAGCGGAAGGGCGGCGTAAATGTAGCGAACATTCGGTTCGGAATGCAGCACCAACAATGATGCACCCACCGCCACCACCGCTGCTGCAACCACCGGGCGGCGCCGCACCACCACGATAGCGATCAGCCCGAGCGGCGCCAGCACCAGGTATTGAAAACCCATCGAGCCATCCTGCCCTTCGTACCACGCGCCGGTGTGAAAGGTGAGGTCGAAAAGCGTATGCCAGGTGAGCGGCTTGCGGTAGCGCTGGTCCTGGAGATTCACTGTCGGGTCGAGTAGCGGCGAGTGAATTTTCTGGTTGAGAAAGGGAAATAGCGGGTTGCCGGTTTTGTGCCAGGCAATGACATAGGTGGGCAGCGCGGCGGCCAGGAAGAGACCCGCGGCCAGCGCGCCAGCCGCGAGAGGCCGGGGTCCCAGCGAGTGGCGCAGCCGCCGCATCTCAATCAGCGCGAACGGCGCCGCCGCCAGCATGAACGCGGAGGCCCCGAACTTCACTGCCAGGGCCGTCCCGCCCAGGGCCGCGACGGCATATAGAAACTTCCGCTCGCCCGTCTCGCCGAAGCGCCACAGCGCGGTCAGGGTGCCCAGAATCATGGCGGCCAGCAGGTTTTCGACAAATAAGTTGCCGGTGACCAGTTGCACGATCGGGGTGGCGGCGAACAACGCCGCGAGCAGCAGTGCCGCGGGGCGCGTGGCCCACCGGCGCACGGCGCGGTATAGCAACAGCTCCACCACCACCAGCATCGCCAGGTTCAGAAGGCGGGTGGCCTGTTCGCCGCCGAGAAGATTGACGATGGAGTAAGTCCAATCCGCCCCCATGGGCATCACCGCCCACACGAACCGGGAGGGTTCGAAGGTCAGCGCGTGGTGGGCGGCAATATTGTCGGCGATGGCCAGGTGCATGGAGAGGCCATCCGCGCTGGCTTCCGGTTTGAGGGCCGCGAACCAGTGCGTCATCAGAATGAAGACCAACGCGCCCAGCGCAGCCCGCTCGGGCCATGTGCGGAGCTCGGCGGCGCGCAGAAATCCGCCCCAGCGGGCCAGGCGCGCGAACGTCCCGCGCCAATCCATCGCGATCGGAACCAGCAGCAGCGCCGCCCAGACGCCCG
Organism: Terriglobia bacterium; assembly: GCA_963714205.1. Taxonomy (GTDB): domain Bacteria; phylum Acidobacteriota; class Terriglobia; order Bryobacterales; family Bryobacteraceae; genus CAVQNQ01. The sequence continues at coordinate 720,271 of CAVQNQ010000004.1, read as the reverse complement.
GATAATTGACCGGCAGGCGGGCGGTAAAAGTCATCAGGAAAATGTAAACGGCGGCACCCAGTAGCGTGGCGCAGAGATCGGTTTCGGCGCCGTCCTCTTTGGTCCGTCCCAGGAGCCGGGACCCCAGCGCGGAGGAGGCCACCAGGAACAGAACCGGGGCCAGGGCGGCGGCCGGTCCCACCGAAACCACCGTCAGCAGAAACAGGGACGCGGCGGCCAGGGCAGGGAAGGCCCACGGCGCCATCGCCAGGACGGGCGCGGCGAAAGCCAGATAGACCCCCGCGCTGCGCGCCAGCCGCTGGAGGCCAACGGGGAGCCAGATCTCCTGCGAGAATAGCCGGCCGCCCAGGAAACCGGCAACTTCCAGGGCCAGAAACGCGGCGAAGAGCCCGCATACCAGCCAGGAATATTCGCGCGCCCACTGAGCCCGCAGGTCCCCATACGCTCGCCGGAGCCGATCAGCCGTGCTCAGCTGCGGGGCGGCTGGGGTCGCCTCGACGTACGCTGGCGCGGGCGCGAAGATGAACAGGCGCTGCACCGCGAAATTTACGAAGAAGAGGATACTCTCGATCAGCAGCTTGGCCGGAACCGCAGCCATGCCCTGGGCCGTGAGCACGCGAATGCCCGCGTAAGAGACCGAGCCGCTCGCCACCACCAGCCCCAGGTACCGCGGCAGCACGGTCTTGTGCCGCTGCCGGGAGTAAAACACCGAGCGCCGCACCATCGAGTAATTGAAGACCACGGCGAAAACGCGCCCCAGCACCTGGGCGGCCAACACGTTACCCAGGCGGCGGTATGCCAGATAGAAGACCAGGTTGTCCAGCACCGCGGTCATGAACGAGACCGATCCGAACCGCAGCAGGACGAAGTAGATCTTCATCGAATCGATCACTGGGTTGAAGTGCGAGGACTGGTTGCCCGGCTCGTAAATCGTGCGGATGGGCTCTTCGAGAATGGGGATCGAGAGATCGTGAGCCGCCAGCAGCATCTCCAGCTCTAGCTCGTAGCCGGTGGATTCCAGGCGCAGAAGGCGGGGCAGAAGGGCGGCCGGAATCCCGCGCAGCCCGGTCTGGGTATCGGAGATCTTGCGGCCCAAAAGCGCGTGCATGATGACGCTGGTGGCCACGTTGCCGATACGGCTGCGCAGGGGCACATCGCCGGCGAAGGCGCGCGCGCCGAGGACCAGGCTGTCCGGGTGAGCCTCAAGCACCCGAGCGACGCGCTCAATGTCGTCGGGGTGGTGCTGGCCATCCGCATCGGCGGTCACCACGCCTTTCACGCCCTCGTACGCGCATAGCGCGAAATTGATCCCGGTTTTGAGGGCCGCGCCCTTACCCAGGTTGACCGCGTGGCGGAGCAACTCAACGCCGGGGATCTGGGCGACGCGCGCGAATACGGCCGCGAATTCGGGCCCGCTGCCGTCATCCACGACCACGATGGCGGGAATGCCCTTGCGCGCCAGCGCGGCCACCACGTCCACGAGGCCGGCCGAGGGGCGATAGGCGGGAATCAGCACCGCGAACGGAATGGCGCGTTGAGAACTCATGTTTTCCGGCGGATTGCCGGCGCGCGGCGCCGGCTCCCTCAACTACACCACGCGTCCGAAACGAATTGCAACCGTCGCGGATCTCCTCAATGACGGCCCGCCGCCGGACGTGCGTACTCATCGCGCATTGTAAATCGGCGCGCCGGGACAGTGAGGGATCGAACCGTCCTTCAGACAGTAAGAATATCCCTGAACGTCGGGTTACTGAGACAGCCGCAAAAGCTGGGAGGCGATGGTTTCGAAGGCCGCTTGGAGCTGCGTGTAATCCGGCGAGTAAACGTACAATCCGGCTGGCTCGGCGCTGTTGAATGTGGAAGAGGCCGGGTCGTTCGAGATGCGCTGCATGAAGCTGGTCTCTGGCGGGTAAATGCTGGTGCCTCCGAGGCCTATCGTATAGATGACCGGAATCAGGTTCGCGTCCGCCCGGATGCGCGTGGCGGCCGAATCGGCGGCATTGATGGAGGTGGCATCCACCGTGGCTGTATTGCTGACGGCCGTCAGGGTCACCGGCTGATAGCCGGTGGCGGTCCCGTTGCCGTAGATATCCTGGGACGGAAACGCAGAGATGTCCTTGGTGACGTTCTCGGCTGTAGCCGACCAGACCTGGTTGTTGTTATAGGCGCAGCCCGAACTATCAGCGATCACTCTCCCCTCGGTCGACACGTCGGTGATGGAAGTGTCCAGGTATTGGAACAGCCCCGCATTCGCGACGGGATTCTGGCTGTTATTGACATAATAAGTGATGGCTGCGGTTTTGTTGGTCTTGGAGGTGCAAGAGCTCTTTGACGATATTGGAAAACTGCCGGTGAAAGCCGTGGGGCGGCCGTCCGTGAACAAAACGATAACGTTGAGGGCGCCGGGCTCATTGAGGTTGACCAGTTGCTGATAGGCCAGCCAGAGTGCCTGGGAAGTGTTCGTTGCGCCGCCGCCGACCAGCTCGCCGATCAGGGTCGGCACGTTGGGTGAATCGGTCTCGAAATTGACCGAGGGGGAATAGGCCATATACGTGCCGCCGCCCATCACTTCCAGCCCCACCTTGTCGCGGCCCGAGGCAAACTGGTTGACAAACTCGGTGGCTGCGGACTGCAGAGATGGAATAGCGCCCGCGTCGACCATCGATCCCGAGCGGTCCAGCACCAGCATGACATTGATGTCGCGCCGGCTGGCGGTTGCCGAGATCTGCACGGTCGAGCTGCTGAAGTTCAAGATCTTCATGAAATAGAGCGGCGCCGTCACGCTGGCGGTCATGGCCACCTGGCGGAGGTGAGTGGCATCGTTTTGGGTTACGCTCACTGAAACCGATGGGCTCGACGTGCCCCACAGACCGGTGGGAAAGTTGGCGTAGAAGTATTTGGTGGCGAACGCCGTGGCGCTGGCCGTTTGCGAAGAGATGTTCTCGCCCACGTTGAGGGATTGCGCGCCGGCAAGCACGGCCGCGTCCACCGCCTGAGAGAGCCGCGCGCGCACAATATAAAGGGAGGAGCCGTCGACTCCCAGTCCGATCATCGGCACGAGCACGAGCATCGCCACCCCGACGGTCACCAGGCCGATACCGCGCCTGGGATTTGAATTGCGTATTTCCGAACCGATAGTCATATCAATAGAACACTGCCATCGTGTAAGTTCCGCTGCCGTTCCAGAATCCAGTTAGGTCGAAATCCGAGGACGAGTAGAAAGTTTCCACGACATACGTGCTTTCTCCCGTGGACATCGGCATAACATTCAAAAAGGAGTCGCATTGGCCCCCGGGTCTCGGGTGTAGTTGACGTTACCGCTTGAATCGATCTGTGTCGGGTTGGCATAATCGCTGGCGTGCAGCGCTGAGTTGCCCACCACCAGGCGGCGCGTGCAGACGGCTTGTCCGGTCCCGGTGCACTGGATGCCGGAAAAGATGATGACGCCTTCGCCGCCGGTCGCAGTGATGTTCAAGCCGGTGGCCATGTCCAGCAGCAGCGACTGGTTGGCGCTTTGCGAAAAGTCGACTCCCCGCGCGAACATGTGGGCGGCATCGCGCGTGAGTTCATTGATCCGGATGGTGCGCGCCATGGTCATCCCGATGCTCATGGTTCCGAGCACCAAAGGGAGCAGGACGAAAGACGCCGCCAGGGCGAATTCGACTAATGTACTTCCGCGTCTTGCGCGAGTTTGCGGCATAGTCACCTCGGTTTACGGAGCCGGCGGCACGCCGCCCGGCGAAGGCTCGAGAATATCGGTGGCCCGGACCGTAACGGGAATGGAATTCCTTGAATAGAGCAGCGGCGCCAACGGGGTCAGTCGGTAGTTCGAGATCGCAACCTCCACCAGGTTGCCGCCTAAGTTGCTGGTGGTCTGCGCCAGCGTGGTGGGATTGTAGAATGTCACCGAGAGGGTTCCCATCTGGGAATTCAGCAGCCCCATTGCCTGCGTCTGAACCACCGATTCGATCGAAGCGATCTGGCCCAGTCCGTTGGAGGTCTGGCCCGTAATCGCGTAGCGGCAGCCTTCGGCGACGGCGTGCTGCAGGGTGGCCTTGACGAAGAGAGTCCAGCCGGTATCGATCACCAGGAACATGAGCCCGCAGCCCACAATTAAGACCAGGGCCGCTTCCAGCATCTGCGAGCCGCGCCGGGAAGATCCGCCAATCAAGCCCCGCATCAGCTCTCCTCTATGCCCCGGCGGCCTGCCTGGATTGTTCGGGATAGCCGCCGCGGCGCGCCGGCTCGACCAATACAAGGGTCCGCAGAAACGGCCGCGCCCGTTCATCCTCGGACTCGGTGACGAAGCTGTTCTCTCCATCCCAGTTAGCCTGCCCGAAGTAGGCGTTCTTCAGTCCCAGTACTGCCAGTTCGAAGCGGTCGCGAGCGCCTACCTTTTGAAAGAGGTGCACCAGGTAGCTCTTGACCGTGCCTTCCGTGATCCCCAGACAGGCCCCGATCTCTTTGTTCTTCAGGCCCTGGGCCAGCAGTCCGATGATCTGGCTTTCGCGGCGCGTTAGCTTCACCTGCGTCGACCGCTCCGGCTCGCGGTTCTCAAATACCGGCCTTCCTTTCGCAATATTTTTCAACTGATCCATAAAATTTTCGTTATCGCTGGTGCGCTGCACGATCCCAGCGATGCCCGATTGGCGGGCCTGGAGCGCCACTTCGCCCGAAACCCCGCGGGCCCACAGCACGATGCGGCATTCGGGGATGGCTTCGTGAAGAACCGCGAAGAAGGCCAGCGTCATCTCGGGATTCAAGTCGATCAGCAGGACGTGCGGCTGCTCCTGGCGGGCACAGGGCAGGAGATCGACGACTTTCGAGGGCCCGCCAATAATCTCGAATTCACCAGCCGACGACAACAGGCACGTGGCTCCCAACCTCAACTGGGGCTGATCCGTAAATAACATGATCTTGAATTTCGCCGTTTCATTTTGCGCGCTCATCTGAATCTGGTCAGCTCCTGTTTGAACGTGTGCTTGCCCGGTTGGGCCTGTACTTGAACTTGACTTCGGACGTGCGGTATTGCACGCGCCATGCCAAGGCGGAGTACTTGATGATCCGCATGCGCCACACCGGTACTAGACCTACTGAACCCGCCGAAACCGCCTTCTCGCGGCTTTCGGCGCTCCAGCAAGAGCCGGTGCGGGAAGTGTGAGTTAGTGCGCAGTTAGTTACTCGTACTAACTACGCATAGGATGCGGGCGCCTCCCACTTACTCGTACATTCGAATCGCGGATGATCGAGCCGATACGAGCCAAAGTCAGGCTACGGTGCACGCTTTCGAGACCCGCCGTGGCGGGAGCGAAGGCCGAGGGCGCCACTGAAGAAGTGGCTCGGGATTCGGCTGTCGTGACGGTGAACGGAGATGCCGCGGCGAGGTGGCTGCGGCCGCTCAGCGCGGTGTGCCTCACGATCGAGCTGCCGGCTACTCACGGCCTCGCGCCGAGAGCGCTCGCCTGCGAAGCCGTTATCCGCAGCGTGGATCGCTCGGGCGTGGGTTCGCGCGTGGAGCTGCGGATCGTCTCGATGGAGTTCCGCAGGTATGCCGAGTGATGAGGAATCGGCAATCGAATCTAGTCATTGTTAGCCGTGGCCGCGAGACCACGAAGAGATCAACCCAATTTCAACTTTCGAGGAGAGAAACGGAAATGAATTTTTTGAAACAGTTCATCGCAGAAGAGCAAGGCCAGGACATGGTGGAGTACGGTCTGGTGATCGCGCTGATCGCCTTGGTCGCGGTTGTGGGCGTGACTACGTTCGGCACCAACCTCAAGACCGGCTTCAATGCCATCGCTGGCACAGTCGCCGCCGACCTTCCGTAGGTCTGCCGCGGAGCGGGGCCGCTCAGAGCGGCCCCCGCCAGGTTGTTGGGGAGCGGCTTTTGTTAAGGAGGGCCAGTGTTATGGATGAATTTCGTGCCGGGGAGTGCGGCCAGGATATGGTCGAGTATGCCCTGCTGGCGGCGTTGATCGCCGTGGTATGCATAGCCGCGCTGCAAGCCTTCAGCGGCGCGATCACCTCGATCTGGACCGTTATTACAACGAGGTTGAGCAGTTAGGAGAGAAATGGGATGCGACGGCGCTTGATCACAGTATTGATATTTGCGGTTACCGGAGCCTTGGCCGCCAGCACGCTGGTCTACCGCGTGATGGTGGCGCGCGCGAGCGCCCCGCGGGCCTCCGGTCCGCTGGTTGCGGTCGCTGCGCGGGACCTGGCAGTAGGGGCTCTGGTCCAGGATTCGGATGTTCGCCTCACGGAATGGAACGGCGCCATGGACCCGCAGTGGGTCGTGCGCCGCGAGGACGTGGTGGGCCGCGGTCTGACAGCCAACGTGAACCGGGGCGAGCCTTTTCCGGAGAACCGGCTGGCTCCGCGCGGCGCGGGCGCCGGTCTGGCCGCCATTATTCCGCCCGGAATGCGCGCCGTGGCCGTCAAGGTGGACGAGGTGGTGGGCGTTTCCGGCTTCGTTCTCCCGGGGATGCGCGTCGATATCCTTTCTTCCGGCACGCCGCCCAACCAGACCTCTAATAACATGATTACGCGGACGATCCTGCAGAACATCGAGGTGCTTTCGGCCGGTCAGAATCTGGAGCGCGACGCCCAGGGCAAGCCCGCCTCCGTGCAGGTGGTCAATCTGCTGGTAACGCCGGAGGACGCCGAAAAGTTAAGCCTGGCGAGCGGCCATATGAAGGTGCAGCTCGTGCTGCGCAATCCGCTGGACACCGGCACGGTGAAGACCGCCGGCGTTTCGAGCGCACATCTGCTGCTCGATGGAACCGGCAGTGACGCTCCCCCGCCGCGCAAAACCACGGCCATGCGGCCGGCCGCGCCGCCCGCCGCCAAACCCGCCGCGGCAGCTCCGCCCTCCCCGCCGGCGCCACCGGAACGCGTGGCGGTTCCCGTGACGGTGGAAGTGATTCAGAACGGAAAGCGGGACGCCGTGGTAGTGGGTCACGTTCTTCGGGAAAAAAACGCACAAGAGGTGATGAAATGAGAGACCTGCTGATTCTGGCATTCCTGCCCCTGGCGCTGCAATCGATGCGCGCCCAGACGCCCGCCGCTCCGCAACTGGATCTGACGGTGGGCAGATCGCACGTGCTCGAAGTAGCCGGCGGAGTGGAGAGAGTATCGGTGGCTTCCGGCGACGTGCTGGAGGCGGTGGCCATCACGGCCAACCAGGTGCTGCTGAACGGCAAGGCGCCGGGCGACACCAGCGTGGTGGTCTGGCCGCGCGGCGGCGCTTACATGACTTACGAGGTGCATGTCAGCCCCTCGCCCTCGAAGGTCGAGCGAATTCGCGGAGAGCTGCGCCGCGAAGTTGGCGAAGGCGCCGACGTGGACGTGGAAAACGAAACCGTCTTTCTGCGCGGCTCGGTGAAGGACCTCTCCGACGCGGAGCGGGCCGCGGCTATCGCCGCAAGCTTGGGCAAGACCGTGAACTTGCTGCGCGTGGCCGTTCCGCCCGTTCAACCGGAGATCCTGCTCAAGATCCGCTTCGCGGACGTGGACCGGAACGCCAGCCTGGAGCTGGGAGCCAACTTCTTCAGCACCGGCGCGGGCAACACCACCGGCGCGGTTACCACCGGGCAGTTTGCCGCGCCCCAGCCCACGAACATCACGAACAACTCCAGCAACGGTTTCTCGATTACCAACGCGCTCAACCTGTTCCTATTCCGGCCGGATCTAAATCTGGGAGCCACGATCCAGGCGCTGCAGGCCAAAAACCTGATCCAGATCCTGGCCGAGCCGGACCTGCTGGCCATGGACGGCAAGGAGGCCAGCTTCCTGGCGGGCGGCGAATTTCCCTATCCCGTGGTTCAGGGAGCGGGCGGCACCGGACTGACCACCGTCACCATACAGTTCCGCGAATTCGGCGTCCGCATCAAGTTCGTTCCCACCATCACGCCGCGCGGCTCCATCAAGCTTCAGGTGGCTCCCGAAGTGAGCGCCCTGGATTACGCCAACGGCTTGAGCTATCAAGGCTTCGTCGTTCCGGGGCTCGACGTGCGAAGAGTCAGCACCGAGATCGAGCTCGAGAATGGGCAGAGTTTCGCCATCGCCGGCCTGCTCGACAACCGCGTCACCGACAATCTCAGCAAAGTGCCGGGGCTGGGTAATATCCCTTTCTTCGGCCGCTTGTTTCAATCGCGCTCCTTGAGCCGCACCAAGTCCGAGCTGCTGGTGGTAGTGACTCCCCAATTAGTCCATCCCCTCCCGGCCGGAACGACTCCGCCGCAGGTCGATATGCCCAAGCCGTTCCTCAAGGACGGCGGAACGAAGACGCCCGAAGCTGGCACACCGGATACCAACCCGCCCCCGGCACGGAGCTCCCGTGCCCGTCGAGCAGATGATCGAACAGAAGCTGATCCCGGCCACCATGTCGGCTCCCGAACCGCCGCTGGGCATGAGAGGCGTGCAACGATGACGCAACTCGAGTCTGTCAAACCAAACCAAATCTCCGTTGCCGTGGCCATCTCCGAGCCGGATCTGCGCCAGCAGGTCTATCAAGCCCTGCGCGCGGCGCCGGTGAGTCTGCTGGGCGATGTAGCCGGCTCGGGCATCGCCGAGCTGGCCGCCGAAATCGGCCGCATGCAGCCGGATGTCCTGCTGCTCGGCCTGCCTGGCCTGCCCGTGGATTCCGCCGAGGCGGTCCGCCAGATTCGCGCCAGCGCCGGCGCCCCGCGCGTAATCGCCATTCATCACGCAGCCGACCCGGAAATCATTTTGCAGGCCATGCGCGCGGGAGCCAGCGAGTTTCTCTATCCGCCGTTCGAGAGCCACTCCTTGGAAGCCCTGTCGCGCGTCGCCGGCGAGTGCGCGCGAGAGGGCAACGGCCGCCGCGACGGCGGATCGGTCCTGGCGTTCCTCTCCGCGAGGGGAGCCTGCGGAGCCACCACGCTGGCGTGCCACACGGCCGCATACCTGCGCCGCAGGACCAAGAAACAGGTTCTGCTGGCGGATATGGATTTCTGCGCCGGCAACGCCAGCGTGCTCATGCAGGCCACGCCCCGCTACACCATCCAGGACGCGCTCGACAACCTGAACCGGCTCGATCTGACCCTCTGGAAGGCGCTGGTGACCTCCACGCGCGAGGGAGTGGACCTGATCGGCGCGCCGCCGCAACCCACCGAATTCTCCGGCCAGAGCCGCGCGCTCTCGATCCTGACGCGCTTCTGGCGGTCGCAATACGATTTTACGATCGCCGATTTCGGCCACGGACTGACGCCCACGGCTTGCCACCTCCTCAACGTCGTGGATGGCCTCGTGCTGGTCACCACCGACGAACTGCCAGCCCTGCGCACGGCCAAACAGGCCTTGCGCACGCTCGGGAAGCACAACATGGGAGCCAATCGGTTAAAGTTGGTGATCAACCGCTTGCCCAAGCGCGCGAAGATCCAGGTGCCCGAACTGGAGCGCATCATGGACTTCCCGGTTTATGCGGTGATCCCCAACGACCACCAGGCGCTCGCCGAGGCTTATGCCGAACCGCGTCTGATCGAGCCGGAGTTGCCTCTGGGCGAGTCCATGGCGCTGCTGGCGGACAAACTGGCGGGGATCGAAGAACCCGTGAACGTGAAGAAGACCAAGAAATCGTTCTTGTTCGGCTAGGAGAACCATGGCATCCAATACGGAAACACTCGATCACGGCCCGCAGCCCGCGGGCTTCGAGCTGCTGCCCACGGGCGGCGCCTCCGCTTACCAGAACCTGAAATTCGAGCTCCACCGCAAGTTGCTGGGGGCCGTGAACCTGGAAGCTCTCCTGTCCCTGCCCGACGACCGCATGCGCAGCGAGATCCGCAACGTGCTCGCGCGCCTGCTGGAGCAGGAACCGGTGCCGCTGAATTTCCAGGAGCAGCGCAGGGTGGTGGACGAAGTGCTGCACGAGGTCTTCGGCCTGGGGCCGCTCGAGCCTTTGCTGCATGATCCCACCATCAGCGACATCCTGGTGAGCCGGCCGAACCTGGTTTACGTGGAGCGGGCCGGCAAGCTGTACCGCACGCCCGTCGAGTTCAAAGATAATAACCACCTGTTGCGCATCATCGAGCGGATCGTCAGCCGCGTGGGACGGCGCATCGATGAATCGTGTCCCATGGTGGACGCCCGGCTGCCGGACGGATCGCGCGTCAACGCGGTGATCCCACCGGTCGCCGTGGATGGCCCCGCCCTCTCCATCCGGCGCTTCGGGCGGGTTCCCTTGCAGGCCCACGACCTGGTGAGGAACCTGACCTGGACCGAGGGCATTTGCAGCTTCCTGAGCGCCGCCGTCGCCGCGCGCCTGAACGTGGTGGTTTCGGGAGGCACGGGCGCGGGCAAGACGACTCTGCTCAACGTGCTTTCGTCCTTCATCCCGGAGGAAGAGCGCATCGTGAGCATCGAGGACGCCGCCGAGCTGCAGTTGCACCAGACCCACATGGTGCGCATGGAAACCAGGCCGGCCAACATCGAAGGCGCGGGCGCCATACGCATCCGCGAGCTGGTGATCAACGCCCTCCGGATGCGGCCCGATCGCATCATCGTGGGCGAGGTGCGCGGCGAGGAAGCGCTCGACATGATGCAGGCCATGAACACGGGCCACGACGGCTCGCTCACCACCATCCACGCCAACAGCCCGCGCGACGGCCTGTCGCGGCTGGAAGTCATGATGGGCATGGCCAACGCGAGCATGAGCATTCAATCCATCCGCCAGCAGATCACCTCCGCCATCGACCTGTTCATCCACGTGGCCCGTTTCAGCGACGGCTCGCGGCATATCACACACGTTTCCGAATGCGTGGGCATGGAGTCGGACACCATCACCACGCAGGACATTTTTCTGTTCGAGCGGCAGGGCGTGACTCCCAGCGGCCGCGTGGTCGGGCGCTTCCGGGCCACCGGAATCCGCCCGGCGTGCTACGAAACCATGCGCACCTCGGGGATCGATCTGCCCGCCGAGCTCTTTCAGACCGTTGTGGACATTCGTTAGGAGACCGGCATGAATCTCTGGCTGTCGCTGTTTGCGGGCTTCTTTGTGCTCATCGCCGCTATTTCCATGGCCGTTTTGCGGGTCGTCGACGCCTCGCATGAGGCGCGCATCAAGGCCATGCTGGACAGCATCGATCCGCAGGAGCCCAAAGTCACTACGTCGGTGATGATCCAGCCCGGGCCGGCGCGCAACCGCGGTCTGGAACAGTTGCTGGAGAGGACACCGGGTCTGGACTGGGTCCCCCTGGCCGTTCGCCGCATGGGCCCGAAGTGGAGCCTCACCGGGCTTCTGGCGGCCTCGATCGCTTTTGGGGTGGCCGGTTTTTATGCCGGCACCAAGTTCGCGCGGTTGTTCGGTCCCGTCGGTCCGGTGGCGGGAGCCTTTCTGCTGGGGGCCGTGCCGTTCCTCTATCTCCTCCATAGAACCTCCAAAATCATGCGGGCCTTCCAGGAGCAGTTGCCGGATGCCATCGATTTTCTGGCGCGGTCCGTGCGCACCGGAAACGCCTTCCCCATCACGCTCGAGATGCTGATTCCGGAGACCACCGAGCCGCTGCGCTCCGAGTTCCTGAAAGTCAGCCGCGAGCTGGCTTTGGGGTCTGCGCTGGAGGTGGCCTTGAAGAACCTCGTCGCGCGCGTGCCGCTGCTCGAACTGCGCTTCTTCGTGGCGGCCGTCCTGTTGCAGCGCGAGACCGGAGGCAACCTGGCGGAAACTCTCGGCAAGTTGTCCTTCTCGATCCGCGAGCGGCTGCGTCTGAAGGGTCATATCCGTGCCGCCAGTTCCCAGGGCCGCCTGACCGCGCGCGTGCTCACGATTCTGCCCATCGCATTAGTCCTGGTAATGAACACGATCAATCCGGCCTACTTCAAGCACATGACCGACGAACCGGCCGGCCGTTTGATTTTGATCGCCGCCGCGGTGGCCCAGGTGATCGGCTATGCGTGCATGAAGAAAATCGTCAACATCGAGGTCTAAGAAATGGCAATTGGACTCGCGTTATTCGTCTTTCTCGCGATTGGAACGGCCATCGCGCTGTTCGGTTACCGGCGCTATGTGCGGGCGGGCCAAGTCTATGAGAACCTGCAGCCGGCCTCCGCGGCGGTCCTGCCGTCCGGCCTGGCTCCGGGAGTGCCGGGATTCTACGCCATTACGCAGCTTGTCGAGCGGGTCGGCCTGAAGCTGCCGCCCGACCCCAAGAAAGCCTCGCGTTATCGCCGGGAACTGATCGCCGCGGGCTACCGCGCGACCAATGCCGTGGCGGTCTATTATGGCCTGAAGATCGCGCTGGTGGCGCTCTTCGCCCTGTTAGCCCTGGGGCTTCAAACGCGAATCCATGTGGGTGTGTGGGGCAGGTTTGCCTATGTGGCCATAGCCGCGCTCGGCGGCTTCCGGCTGCCGGACTTCGTTCTGGCGCGCCGCGTGAAAACGCGCCGCCGCAAGCTGCGTCAGGCGCTGCCGGACGCGCTCGATCTCATGGTGGTGTGCGCGGAATCGGGCCTTGCGATAGACCGCACCCTTCGCCTGGTAGGCCGCGAACTGGCCCTGGTTCATCCGGTGTTGAGCGACGAACTCAACCTGCTGGGCCTCGAAATGACCGCCGGAACGCGCCGCAAAGAAGCCCTCGAGAACCTGGCGATTCGCACGGGCGAACCGGAGGTGCGCAAGTTCGTCACCGTGCTCATACAAGCCGACCGCTTCGGGACAGAGATCGCCGAGGCCCTGCGCGTCCACGCCGACTACCTGCGCGTGCGCCGGCGCATCGAGGCCGAAGAACGTGCTGGCAAGGTGGCGGTGAAGCTGGTCTTTCCCATCTTCCTCTTCATCCTGCCTTGCATACTTCTGGTGACGCTGGGACCGGCGGCCATCCAGATCTCGAAGGTGCTGTTGCCGGCCATGACCGGCAAGTGATTTCGCGGGCGGAAGCGTGAAGATGGCCGTGCGATAGCGGCCCGCGGGGGCGCCATGTTACTGTCCCTACATGCCCCCTGACGGCGCTTTCCTGATTTGGCTTACGATCGCGTCTCTGGCTCTCCTGCTGTTCCTCATTCTGGCTGTCAAATTACACGCCTTCCTGGCGCTGCTGCTCTCCAGCATGGCCATGGGCCTCGCGGCCGGAATGCCGGCGGACAAGGTCCTCAAGTCCATCCAGAGCGGTTTCGGAGACGCGCTGGGTTTCATCGCCGTGGTGATCGGGCTGGGTGCCATGATCGGGCGCTTCCTGGAGTACTCCGGCGGCGCCCGCGCGCTGGCCGATTGGCTGCTGGACCGCTTCGGAAAAGAGCGCGCTGCGTGGGCCATGCTGGTCGCGGCCTTTCTGGTGGGGTTGCCGATCTTCTTCGAAGTGGGCTTTATCATCCTGGTGCCGCTGGTCTGGAACCTGGCCCGCGAAACCCGCCGCTCGCTGCTGCTTTACGGCCTCCCCATGGCCGCCTCGCTCACCATCACCCACTCCATGATCCCGCCCCACCCCGCTCCCGCCGCCGCCGCGGAGATGCTCGGAGGCAGCCTGGCGCACGCCATTCTCTACGGGGTGGCGCTTTCCATTCCGATGGCGCTGGTCTCCGGTATCGCCTATACCTTCTGGCTGGACAAGCGTCTCTATATTCCGCTGCCGGCGATCGCCGCCAGTTCGCTGGAACGAGAGGAGAATTCCGGCCGGGCGCCCTCCATTCCAGTCGTTTTATTACTTCTGCTGCTGCCCGTGCTGCTGATTTTCGGCGCCATTCTCGCCGACCTGGTTCATCTGCCATTCCACGGCATCGCGGTGTTCGTGGGGCATCCCTTCTCCGCGCTGGCCATCACCGCGCTGGTCTCGCTCTACTGGTTCGGCATCCGCCGCGGTCTCACGCGCGCGGAGGCCCTCAAGATGGCCGGAGAATCGCTCGCGCCGATGGGAGCGCTGCTGTGCATCATCGGCGGGGGCGGAGCCTTCAAACAGATCATCGTGGATACCGGCGTAGGCGCCTATGCCGGAAAGCTGCTGATGGCTTCGGCCGTCTCGCCCCTGGTGGTGGTCTGGATCGTCGCGGCCGCCCTGCGCATAGCGCAGGGATCGGCCACCGTGGCCATCATTACCGCGGCCGGAATCCTGGCGCCCATCGTCAAGGGTATCCCCGGTTACAGCCCGGATATGATCGTGCTGGCTCTGTGTTGCGGGGGCACCTCGTTCTCACACGTCAACGATTCGGGCTTCTGGGTAGTCAACCAGTATTTCGGAATGAGCGTGGCGCAGACGCTCAAATCCTGGACCGCCATGAAAGTGCTCTCCGCGCTGGTCGGCCTGGCCATCCTGCTGGCCGTTCAGGCGATGATCCGGTGGACATACGCCGGCGCCGGCTAACACAGCAGGTCTTCGCGGCCAATGCGGAAGTTTTCCAAATTGCCAAGCACGGTGAGGGCGATCTGACGGGAATCGAAAAAGGTGAGCGCGATGCGCTGCACGTCTTCGGCGGTCACCGATTCGATACTCTCCACCAGCTCGTCCAGCGTGAAGAAGCGCTGGAAGTACATCTCCTGGCGGGCCAGATTCGACATGCGGCTGGCCGTGGATTCCAGGCCCAGCATGAGAGAACCTTTCAGATGGTCCTTGGCCCGCCGCAGTTCCTCTTCCGCCACGCGCTGCTCCTTGAGCTGGTGGAACTCCTTGACGATGGATTCCACCACCTGCCGGGCCGCTTCGAGCGAGGTTCCCGCGTAGATGGAAAGGCAGCCGGTATCGCGGTACGGGTTGAGCTCGGAGAACACGGCGTAAGCCAGCCCCTGGCGTTCGCGAATGTTTTGGAACAGCCGCGAGCTCATACCGCCGCCCAGCAGCGTATTCAGCACGTAACACGCGAAGCGTTCCTGGTGGGGCAGGGGATAGGAGGGCACGCCCAGGCACAGATGCACCTGTTCGAGGGCCTTCTTATTGCGCAGCGCGATCCGTGCGTGCGTGGTGGGGATATGATCGGGAGGCGCGGCCGGACCCGGCGGAAGCGTCGCGAAGTGCTCGCGCACCAGCCCGACCAGGACCTCGTGCGTGAGGTGCCCGGCGGCCGTCACCAGGAGGTTGGCGGGCGTATAGACGGCCGAGTAATATCCGCGGATGGCGTCCTGGTCGAGGCGCTTGACGGTTTGCGGAGTCCCCAGGATCGGCTTGCCGAGGGGATGATCCCGCCAGAAATTGGATGAAAAGATCTCGTGGACCAGGTTGTCGGGGCTGTCGGCCTCCATCTTGATCTCTTCGAGAATGACGCCCTTTTCCTTTTCGATATCGGCCTCGTGGAAGAGGGGATGCAGAACCAGGTCGGCCAGCACGTCGAAAGCCAGGGAGAGGTGCTGATCGAGGACCTTGGTGTTGAAGCAGACCAGCTCCTTGGCGGTAAAAGCATCCAGGTTGCCGCCGATCGAATCCACCGAGCGGGCGATATCCTCGGCCGAGCGCCGCGTGGTGCCCTTGAAGAGCATGTGCTCGATGAAATGCGAAATGCCGTTCCGCTCGGGAGTTTCGCGGCGCGAGCCGGCGCCGATCCAAATGCCCACCGAAACCGAGCGCACGTGCGGCATGGTTTCGGTAATGACGCGGACGCCATTGGTGAGCGTGGTCATCTCGATATCCCGGAACGGCGGAGTTGTAGGCGAAGTCATTTGAGGTAAACAGGGGGACCTTAGTTCATTTGTAACATGGTAAGCACGCGCATGTGAAAATGGGGATGCTGGCTGGCGCCGCGGCGCTGGCCGCCGAACGGGAGGCTCGTTTATGCTTTCGTGGCTCTTCTCCAATCCGCTGCCGTTGGGGTCTCCGGCTCCGGATTTCTCCCTGCCCGATGAAACCGGCCGCGCGATGAAGCTCTCCAAGCTGCGCGGCAAGTACGTGGTGCTGATCTTCTACCCGGGCGACGAGACGCCTTTCTGCACCCGCCAGCTCTGCCAGTTCCGCGATCATTGGGAGGATGCGCGAGCGCGCGGTGTGCGGATCTTCGGCGTGAATCCGCAGAACGCCTACAGCCACGCGAAGTTTCGCGCCCGCAACCGCTTCCCCTTTTCGCTGCTGGTGGACGAGGGGCGCAAGGTGGCGGAGTTGTACAACGCCGGCGGCCTGCTGGTGAAGCGCACCGTCTACCTGATCGGGCCCGATGGCACCATCCTCTTCGCCCGCCGCGGCATGCCCGCGCCGGATGAGGTCCTGGCGCTGGTATCATGACGAAAACCGCATGAAACTGCCGCGCGTCTACCCCATACTCGATAGCGAAGCGGTCGAGGCGCGCGGCTTGCGGCCTCCGGATGCCGCTGCCGCCTTCCTCGAAGGTGGCGCGCAAATTCTCCAGTTCCGCCACAAGGGCCAGTGGGGCTGCAACATCTTCCAGGCCGCGCGGGATATCGCCGGCCTGTGCCGCCAGGCGGGGGTCCCGCTTATCATCGACGACCGCGCGGATATCGCCTTGCTCCTGGAGGCCGGCCTGCACGTGGGGCAGGACGATCTGGCTCCGCTCGATGCCCGCCGCCTGATGGGACCGCGCGCCGCGATCGGCTTCTCCAGCCATAATGTGGCGCAACTCATGGAGGCCGCGGGCGAGCCGGTGGATTACGTGGCCCTGGGGCCGGTGTTCGCCACGGCCTCCAAGCGCAATCCCGATCCGGTGCTGGGGGTAGAGGAAGTGCGCCGCCTCCGCGCCCTCATCGAAAAACCGCTGGTCGCGATCGGGGGTATTACCGCGCAGAATGCGCCCCAGGTGCTGCGCGCGGGCGCCGATTCGGTGGCCGTGATCGCCGGCCTGCTGCCCGAGCCGGCTACAGCTCAATCTTTGCGGCAACGGATGGAAGAATGGATCAACCTCGCGACGGCGGTCTAGTCAAAGGCTTGGGGCTGGTCTCGGCCACCACCCTGGTGATGGGATCGATGATCGGCTCGGGCGTTTTCATTGTAGCGGCGGATATCGCCCGGCAGGTGAATTCGCCGGGGATGCTGATGGCCACCTGGTTCGTCACGGCGGCGCTCACGTTGATCGCGGCGCTGAGCTATGGCGAGCTGGCGGCCGCCATGCCGCACGCCGGCGGGCAGTACGTGTACCTGCGCGAAGCTTTCGGGCCGCTGTGGGGGTTCCTCTATGGCTGGACGCTCTTCCTGGTGATTCAGACCGGCACCATCGCGGCCGTGGCGGTGGCCTTTGCCAAGTACACGGGCGTGTTCTTCCCCTGGATCTCGGACCGCCGCTACCTGGTGGGCTCCGGCCATCTGGGCGTGACCACGCAGCAATTGCTGGCTATCGCGCTGATCGTGTTCCTCACGGCTTCGAATTCGCGCGGCATTCGCACCGGGGCCGTGGTGCAGAATGTCTTCACCTTCGCCAAGATCGCCGCCTTGCTCGGGCTGGTGGGAGTGGGCTTCCTGGTGGGGCGCAACCCCGAGGCCGTTAGCGCCAATTTCACGGGTTTCTGGCGCCACGCCGGTTGGAACTTCGAAACCGTGCGCCTCGTGGGGGTGGCGATGGTGGGCGCGCTCTTCTCCTCCGACGCCTGGAACAACGTCACCTTCACCGCCGGCGAGGTGCGCAACCCGCGGCGCAACCTGCCGCTCTCGCTCGGCTTGGGGGTATTGGTGGTCTCGGCGCTGTACATCGCATCGAATTTCGTCTACCTCAACGTGCTGACCCTGCCGCAGATCCAGGCGGCCGAACAGGACCGCGTGGCCACCGCCGCGGCCTTCCGCATGTTCGGGCCGGCAGCCGTCCAATTGATGGCCGCCGCCATCATGATCTCCACTTTCGGGTGCAACAACGGCCTGATTTTGGCCGGCGCACGGGTCTATTACGCCATGGCTAGGGACCGCCTCTTCTTCCGCAAGGCCGGTGAGCTGGACCCGGTGCACCACGCTCCCGTCTTCTCTCTGGGCACGCAGTGCGTGTGGGCCGTGCTCCTGACCCTCAGCGGGGGCTACAGCGACTTGCTGGACTATGTGATCTTCGCGGTGGTGCTGTTCTACATCCTGACGATCGCCGGCCTTTTCGTGCTGCGCCGTACGCGTCCCGATCTGGACCGCCCCTACCACGCCCTGGGGTACCCCGTGTTGCCTGCCGCCTACATATTGGTGGCGGGATTCATCGAGGCCTTGCTGCTTGTTTATAAGCCGCGCTATACCTGGCCAGGGCTGATCATCGTTCTTTTGGGCGTGCCCATGTATTTCGTGTGGAAGCGCACAGACACCCGGGCTGGAGGGTGAACGGGACATGATAGAGTAGATCCCAGTAAACAGGGGTTTGTCTCGTGGCTAGGGTTCTGGTGGTGGATGACGAGCCCGCCATCCTCCAGCTGTTATCGGTGAGTCTCGAAGCGCGGGGTCATGATGTTCTGGCGGCGCCGCATCCGCGGCTGGCGCTGGAATTGGTCAAGTGTCACCGCCTCACCGGAATCGATCTGATTGTCTCCGACGTCGTCATGCCGGAGATGAACGGCCCCGATCTGGTGCGCGAGATCGCCAAAGAGCTCCCCGGTGTGACGACCCTGTTTATCTCCGGGCTTACCGCTTGGGAAAAGCTGCCGGCGGGCGCCGCTTTCCTGCCTAAGCCGTTCACCCTTTTGGAGTTGCTCTCGAAGGTGGACGCTCTGCTGGAAGCCGACGGATGGCGCAAGCATTGGGATCCGGCGATCCGGGATTGCTTTGACGAGCTCCTGCGTTTCCATGCGGAACTGGCGAACGCCTCGAGCTTCACGCACCGGCTCGCCCTGGAAAAACAAGCTTCCGACGCTCAGCTGCGGCTAGGAGTTATGCTCAGCCGCGTTTCGCCGGTTCAACATTTGTCCAACGGCCGCCAGTGATAATTCGCCGCACTGTTTACCATGTAAGGGCGATAATACTCTAAACGTCGATTTGTTCCGGGCTTCACGCTCCTCCTCTACGCACTCACTGGAATGCTTTGAGCCGGAGCGCTCATCACGCGGAATTTACGTGAGGTGACCCGCACGGCGGTGCGGCCGTTCTCGCTGCGGACCACGAAGCCGGTAGCCTGCAAGTCGATCGGGTAGACATCGTCGTAGCGCGCCGGCCATTCGATCACCATCTCCAAATGAGAGCCTATTGGCAAGGGCTTACGCGAGCGAAAGCTCAGGCCATTGCTACTCATCTCATACGTGATTCCGGTCCCGCTTCGGTCCATCCCGCCCCTTTGCGAAACCCGGTAATGAACTTGCAGCCGGACATCGTAACGGTTGGAGGCGCGCCTCTCTATGCTGAGCTTAGCCATGGGTTCTCCTTGGCCCCCTCCCTGGAGTCAGCTTATGCGCCGGAAGGTGTTGGAGAAGGCGATTTACAGCACTATGCAATTCAGTTACCACCACTTAAGCGCTAATAAATCAGCCGGTTATCGCCGCATCAGAAATTTTGGGAAGGTTAAAATTTACTCATGATGTTCATTCGTACACGGTACGAGATGGCACGGCGTACTAGCGCGTTCAGAGGAAATCGCTGTATAACCGCTTCTGTTGGCGGGCAATCGTATCCCACCCGAACTCGCGCTCCACGCGGGACCGCGCGCCGGCCTCGATGCGGGCGCGGGCTTCGGAATCGGCCAACAGCTTCCGAATCGCCTCGGCCATTTCCAGTGCCGTCGAGGCGAGCGCGAAATCGCCCCCTGGTTCGAGATCCAGCCCGTGGACGCCCGCCGGCGTGCTGACCACTGCCTTGGCCATCGCCATGGCTTCCAGAACCTTGATGTTGGTCCCCGCCGAGGCCACCAGCGGCGCCACCACCAGCGCGGCGCGCCGGTACGCCGGGCGCACGTCCGCGACGAAGCCTTCCACCTCCACTCCCGGCCTCTCCAGATTTACGCGGACGCGGTCGCGGTAGCGCTCCAGGAAATATTCGTGCCGCGCGCCGGCGATGATGTGGAGCGTCACGGAATCGACCAGCGGCCACACCTGGTTCAGGAAAAACTCTACCGCCATCAGGTTGGGAAGATGCGCGAAGGAGCCTATGAAGAGGAGCCGCCGTGGCTCCGGCCGAACGCCTTCGGGGCGGAATCGATCCAGATCCACGCCGTTCGCGAGCGTGACGGCGCGCGCCCCGGCCACCATTTTGCAGTCGCGCTCGGACATGGTGACCACGCAATCCACGCCGTGCCACGCCTCGGTTTCGAAGCGGCGCCAGAGGCCCAGCTGCCGGCGGAGGTCCCAACTCTCGTCCAAGCGCAGCAGTTGCTCATGGAGGTCGAAGGTGATGTCGTGCTCCACCAGCAGCGTGCGGGCGGGCGCGCAATCGGCCGCGTACTGCGCAAGCTGCGTGAATTCGAGCTGCGCGATGGCTGGCCGCCACTTGCGCACCGTCTGCCGCAGAACCGCGTGGAAGGCCGGCGAATCATACTCTTCGACCACCTCCGGCCGCCCGGTGGAGGGCGGGGAATGGCTGCCGGCGTGGTGCACCAGAATCACTTCCGTGCAAAATTCGAGCAGTTCGGCGGGCGGCGGGGCCAGCTCGCCGGTGAAGGCCACCAGGATCTGGTCGAAATCGGCGGCCGCGCGGCGCATCAGGTTGTAAATGCGCACGGCGCCCCCATGCGAGAGCGGAAACGGCAGGTATGGGCTGGCGATCAAAACGCGCGGCTTGCCCGAAGGGGCGCGTCCCGGAAAGACCGCCACGGCGCCGCTGTTCAGCGCCAGGATCGATTCCTCCTCCACCGCGCAGGTGGGCCGCGCACCACCGAGCGCGATCGCACAAGCCGGGCGCAACAGCGCGGGGTGGCGCAGCTTCAGGCGCCGCAGCGCCGTGCTCCACAGCCGGCGGAAAAGCCGCCCATCTCGGATGGCCCGCGCCAGGAATTTCAGATAGTTGATCTCGAGGATGCGCTCCAGTTCTTCCTCGCCGTAAAAGCGCGCGGTGGTGGCGCGATGGCGGTGCTCGACCGCCGCCCCGGCCACGAAGACGCTGGGCCAGCCGCGCTGCCAGGCGCGATAACCGAGGTCCAAATCCTCGACGTAGGCAGGCGCATAGGCCTCGTCCACGCCGCCCAGCGCGCGGAGCTTGGCGGCATCGTAGAGCGTGCAGCCGCCGCTGCCATAGAGCACCCAGGTGAGGTCTTCGCCGGGAAGCGGCTCTTCGCAGCGCACCGGAAAGTCCTCCGGGCGGGGCTGCCGCATGACCGTCTTGCCGGTCTCCTCGCGCCGCGCACCCGGCGGGAAGCGGATCTGCGCCGTGGCGGAAAACAACTCAGGAACCAGGCTGAAAGCGTGGAGCAGCGCGGCAAAAAAGCCGGGATCCACCAGCATGTCGTTGTTGAGCAGGCACACGTGCGAATAGCGGGCGCGGGCGATCCCGCGGTTCACCGCGCGGGCGAAGGAGAGCGGACCGGCCGAAACCTCGACTTCGGCCCGCGGCCAGGCGGAGGCCAGCCACTCCGCGGTGCCATCGTGCGAACCGTTATCCACCACGATCATCTCGGAGGCGAAGCCCTCGAGTTCGCGGGCAATCCCAGGGAGCTGCGCCTCCAGCAGGTGCCGGCCGTCGCGCGAGGGGATCACCAGCGAGATGCCCGCCGGCCCAGTGGTCTCCACCGCGGCGGGGTTTTTGGGCCGCACCGGCCGCAGCCGGCCGCAGATCCTGGCGGCCGCCTGCCAGAACAGCGCGTGCCAATCGGCCTCGCGCACGGCCTTCCGGCCCCACCGCGCCAGGTTCATGACCCTCCAGGCCAGGTGGCACAGGATAGCGCGGGCGCAGCGCGGGCGCAGCATGAAATCGTTGAGGTTCTCGTTGAAGGCCAGGAAGCCCCGCGGCGCCAAAAGCAAAGCCATCAGACGCATGCGGCGGAACGGGACATCCGGCACCAGCATCACGCCGGCCAGGCGGACCTCATATCCCGCCAGTTCCGCGCGGCAACGGGCCAGGTTCTCAGACAGCTTGTGGTTTACGCGGTAGGGAATCCATTTGAGATCGCCATCCTCGGGCGGCCAATCCGACACCACCCACAGCGGCAGCTCCGGGAAGATCTCGCGCATGCGCTCGATGAGCCGGCTGTTCAGCGCGTCGGTGCCGCTGGCGAAAGCGACCTTGATCTTCGGCTTCAATTCAAATCAGCAGATGGCGGTGCGGCTGCGCGCCGCCGGCCTCGGTTTGCTCCCACAGCGCCAGCGCCTGGAGCGCGAACGCAGTCGAAACGGGGCTGACGTGCGGCACCCAGGCTGCGCTGCGGCGTCCGAAATAGTAGCCGCCATCCATGCGCGCGTCCGCGCCGGAGACCTGGAACGCCGCCAGCCGGGCAGCCTCGCGGCGAGCCGCGGCCAGATCCAGCGGCACAGCGCCGGCCCAATCCGCATACAGGCGGATGCGCAGCAGTTGGGCGCACACATCGGCGCGCTCGAACTCCGGTGCGATCTCGCCGAAAAGGCGTTCCACGGCGCGCATACCGTCGCGCAGTGCGGCCGCGGAGCGCGCCTCCGCGGCCGAGGGCAGCAGGCCCTCCAGGAAGTACAGGAACGCGTGCAGCCGGTCCATCACCTGGAGGTGCTCCGGGTGGCCCGGCAGGAAGGCGCTCGAGGTCCGCAGCGCGCCCTCCAGCGTGCGCCAGTAAGGCTCGCCAAACCCGGGATCGCCCGTGGCTTCCCAGAGGTCCCACCAAGCCATCGCCGCTTTGAGCTGGTAACAGCCCGGTGAGCGCGACCAGCGGGCCGGGTCGTGCTCAATAGGGCGCTTATCCGGCAGCGAGAGGATGGGGTGCCAGCCGTCCGGCGCGGCGAAATCGCGCGCCATGGCGCGGCCCAGCCGCACGGCCGCTTCCAGAAACTCCTCCTCGCCCGTCGCGCGCCAAACCGCCACCAGCCCGCGCACCACGATGCCGCAATCGAAAAAGTAGGCCCAGGCCGGCGGATCGAGCTCGAAGGGCATGGCGCACATCTGCGCGCTCCACGCTGTGCGTGATAGAAATCGGGCGGCCAGGGCGGCGCGCTCCAGAAAGAGGGGCCCCCTGGTGAGCGAATGCAGGTACACCAAGGTGCTGGCCGCATAGCCGGTGATCTCGGTCGAGGCCGCGCGGTTGCAGCCGGTATCGGCGCGATAAAAGCGGGCTACGCCGCCATTCGGTTCCTGAATGCCGGAATGGAGAAACCACTCTCCGGCGCGGGTCAGACTGGGAAGCAAACCGCTAGTGTAGCATCGGGTTACAGCATCAGAACGGCAACCGCCAGAGTGGCCACGGTGAGCGGCACGCCGGCCTTGGCATATTCCCAGAACGAGATGCGCACCTGCGAGCGGGCGCGCTCGATTACGATCAGGTTGGCCACCGAGCCCAGCACCGTGAGGTTGCCAGCCAGTGTCGAGGAGGCCGCCAGCACCAGCCAGGCGCGCCTCGCGTCCGGCAAGTGCGCGATGAACCCTTTCAGCATTAGTACGGCGGGGACGTTGCTCACCAGGTTCGATAGCACCGCCCCGACCAGGCTCAGGGGCGCGGTCCGCTCCAGGTGAAAGCCCGCCGCCCAGGCAAACAGCCTCGTGGAAAACGGCGTCTTTTCCACACCCGCGATCACAATGAACAGCCCGATGAACATCACCAGCAGGCTCCAATCAATCTGTCGGTAGATCTTCTGCGGTTTGATGCGCCGGGTGACCAGCAGCAGGGCTCCGGTAATCACCGCTACCTTGGGCGCCGGCCATCCGGCAAAGAAAAGGCCGATCATGGCAGCCGCCGCCGCCAGCGATTTGAACAGTAGCGGGCGGTCGATCCGCACCCTCGAAGCCTCCATCGGCAGCGGGCTTTCCCGCCGGAATTCTTCCCGGTAGACCAGCGCGATGGCGGCCATGGTGAGTACCAGGCTTACGGCCGCCACCGGCGCCAGGGCGGCGGTAAACGCCCGATAGGGGATATGCGAGAAACTGCCGATCATCATGTTCTGCGGGTTGCCCGTGATAGTGGCCGCGCTCCCTGCGTTGGCGGCCATGGCCACCCCCAGCAGATAGGGAATGGGGTTGCGGCGCAGGCGTTCGGTGATCTCGAGGACCAGAGGAGTGAGCACCAGGCACATGGTGTCGTTCACGAAGAACGCCGAGAAGACGCCCGAAACCAGCACGATGCCGCCCAGCAGCAGAATGGGCCGGCCGGCATGCGCCACCACCCATGCGCTCACCAGCGTGAAAAACCCCGAGAGCCGCAGGTTGGCCACCACGATCATCATGCCGAACAGCAGCATGATGGTGTCGTAGTCTATGGCCGCATAGGCCTCCTGGACAGTCAGGACATTGGCCGCCAGCATCAGGCTGGCCCCGATGATGGCGGCACCCGTGCGATCAATGCGCAGCCCCGGCAGACGGCCGATGGCCAGCACCAGGTACGTCGCGGCAAAGATCGGAATCGCGGCCAGCACCGGCAGGGGAATTGCGCGAACCGGCCTACTCGGAGCGGATCACGGCGCCCGATCCTTGAATCTGGTAGTACGTGACGCCATGGTTGATGGATGCCGGGTTGAATTCCTTGCCCGTCTCCTTGGCCTCTTCGCGGGCCTGGGCAACGGCTTGCTCGCGGCTTAGCACGATCTTCTTAAACTGGCCCTCGGCTATCGCGGTCTTGCCGGACGAATCCTTGGGAAAGACGATCTCGCCATCGTTGACTTTGATGCGGATCTTCTGCCCGCCGTCGGTGAGATCCATCCAGCAGCCCATCATCTGGCACACTGCGGAGATCTTTCCCTTCACCTGCACGGTATGGCCGATATACCAGGCGGGATGGGCCATCAGAGCGGCCAGCGGCACCGGTTCCTTGAGGGCCAAAGGTTTTCCGAGTTTCACCTCGGCGGCGGACAGCAGGCCGGCTACAGCCAGGACGGCAACGAGAGTCTTCATCTCTATATTATCCACATTTCAGCGGCGCGAGCGGCCGGATGCGATATTGGAGATTACATGACTCGCCCATCTTTCATTCTCTGGCCGGTCCTGATATTGGCTGGCGCATGCGCGGCGCAGAACCGCGATGCGCAGTTCGGGCAGCTCGCGGACCGGTATTTCGACGACGTGGCGTTCCGTTTCGATCCCGTCGAGGCTACCGCGGCGGGTTTCCATCAATATGATGCGCAGCTCCCTTCCGGATCGAAGAGCGAGATACAAGCCGAAATGGCGGCCTTGCGGGCTTCTGAACGAGACGTCAACGGCTTCGATGCGCGCGGCCTGTCGCCCGCCGTGGCCGCCGATCGCGAGCTGTTGCTGGCGCAGATCCGCGGCCAACTTTTGAGCCTGGAAACCATCCGGCCCTGGGAGAAGGACCCGGATATCTACTCCTCGGGCGCGACTAACGCCATCTTCGTCATCATGAGCCGCAGTTTCGCTCCGCCGGCCGAGCGGCTGAAATCGGCGATCGCGCGTGAGCGCCTCATCCCGCGCCTGTTCCAATCGGCGCGTGAGAACCTGGCTAATCCGCCGCGGATCTATACCGAAATTGCGCTGGAGCAATTGCCGGGGATCGTGAGCTTCTTCCGGAATGACGTGCCGGCCGCGTTCAGAGCGGTGACCGACGCGCGCCTGATGGGCGAATTCCGCCAGGCTAACCAGGGTGTGATCGACGCCCTGTCCGCCTACCAGGCCTGGCTCAAGAGCGACCTGCTGCCGCGCTCGAAGGGCGATTTCCGCATCGGCGCGGAAAATTACCGCGCCAAGCTGCTCTACGACGAAATGGTGGACACGCCCCTCGACCGCCTCCTCGAAATCGGCTACCAGGACCTGCGGCGCAACCAGGCCGAGTTCAAACGCGTGGCCGCGCTCATCGATGCGCGGCGCGCGCCGGCCGAGGTGCTCCAGAACCTCGAGAACGATCATCCGCCCGCGGGGCAATTGCTCGAGACCTTCCGCGGCACGCTGGGCGGCTTGCGCCAATTCATCGACCAGCGTCATATCATTACCGTCCCGTCTCCCGTGCTGCCGATTGTGGAGGAGACCCCGCCCTTCATGCGCGCCCTGACCACCGCCTCGATGGACACCCCTGGCCCCTTCGAGAACGTGGCCAAGGAAGCCTTCTTCAACGTAACCTTGCCCGAGCGGGATTGGCCCGCGCGGCGCGTCGAAGAGTACATGCAGGGGTTCAATCGCGGCACCAATCTCTCCACCGCGATTCACGAGGTCTACCCGGGGCACTACACGCAATTCCAATGGGTGAAGCAGGCGCCCACCAAGGTGCGCAAGCTGGTGGGTTGCAGTTCCAATGCCGAGGGCTGGGCCCATTACAGCGAGCAGATGATGCTGGACGAAGGCTACGGAAACGGCGACCCCAAACTGCGCCTCGGGCAATTGCAGGATGCCCTGCTGCGCGATGCCCGCTTCATCGCGGGGATCGAGATGCACACCGGTAAGATGACCATGGAGCAGGCCGTCGCGTTCTTCGTCAAGGAGGGTTACCAGGTGCGCCCGGTGGCCGAGAAGGAAGCCAAGCGCGGCACCTCCGATCCAACCTATCTGGTCTACACCCTGGGCAAGCTCGAGATCCTGAAACTCCGCGAGGACTACCGGAAGATGAAGGGCGCGGCGTTCCGCTTGCAGGAGTTTCACGACGCCTTCATGCGGCAGGGCTACCCGCCCATACGGATCGTGCGCCGGGCTTTGTTAGGGGACGATTCGCCGGTGCTGTGAGCCGGCGCGCAGCCGCCCGCGTTGCCTTGTCGCGATCCCGCCTCCGCAGTAGAATAAGCTGTAGATAATCAGGCCTGAATCGCCTTATGGGTGCGCCGTCGGCGCGCCCGCCGGATTTCGATCTGGAAGGGAGGAACCAAACGTGCATAACGGGAGTTCCGTAAGCGCCGAGGAATTGCGAGCCCGGATGGCGGGAGTCTTCGCCCCAATTTCGACCCCCTTCGACGACGACGAAGAGGTGGATTACGAGGGCCTGAGATTCAACCTCGAGCGCTATGCCGAGAGCGGTTTGCTGGGCTATCTCGCCCTCGGGTCGAACGGCGAGAACCGCAGCCTCACCGAGGAAGAGAAGATCCGCGTACTCGAAACCATCCTCCGGCACAAAGGCGCGCGCCAGGTGGTCATGGCATGCGCCACCTACGACGCGCAGCGCGACACCGAGCGTTTCCTGGAAGTGGCGTCCGGTCTGGGAGCGGATTTCGGGCTGGTCCTCTCGCCCGGCTATTTCCGCAAGCAGATGACGGACGACGTCCTGTTCCGCTACTTTTCGACGCTCGCGGATACCTCGCCGATTCCGCTGCTCATTTACAACGCGCCGGGATTCTGCGGCGTCACGGTGTCGCCGTCCCTGGCCGGGCGCCTGGCCGCGCATCCCCGGATCGTCGGCATGAAGGACAGCGCCTCGAGCGGCATCGAGCAGTTCCTGCAGTTTGAGAGCGACACGTTCCATGTGCTCGCCGGCTCCGCCAACTTTCTCTTTCCAGCCATGCTGAATGGTTCGGTGGGCGGCACCGTCTCGCTGGCCAATTCGTTTCCGTCGATCGTCATGGAGCTGTTCCGCTACGGGCAGTGCCGCGACCAGGCCAAGGGCCTGCCGCTCCAGGCCCGCGTTTCCAGCATCAACAAGACCATTTCGGGACCCTACGGACCATCGGGCGTGAAGGCGGCCATGAACCTGGCCGGATTCAAGGGCGGCCGCCCGCGGCGCCCGCTGTTGCCGCTGACCCCCACGCAGGTGGAGGAGATGCGCAAAGTCCTCGTCGAAGGAGGACTCCTCGAGTGACGCGAGGTGCTCGGGGAGGGCGCCCGCCGCAAGTGCTAGCCTCAAAGAATTAGTCGAATAGGAGCCAACTATGCCGGTTGTTCCGATGCAGCAGATTCTGAAGCACGCCTTCGACAACCGTTACGGTGTCGGAGCGTTCAACATCGTCGATTGGGTCACCATGGATTCGGTGCTTTCGGCGGCGGCCGAGACCAGGTCCCCCGTCATCGTGCAGGTTTCCGTCAAGACCGTCAAGGTGATGGGTGCCAAGCTCATTCAGTTGATGTTCCAGGAAATGGCCAGCCGCGTGCCAATCCCCGCGACCCTCCACCTGGACCACTGTCCCGATCGTAAGGTGATCGATGAGTGCATAGCCGCGGGATGGAATTCCGTGCTGTTCGACGCCTCCAAGCTGACCTACGAAGAGAACATCGCCCAGACCAAAGAGGTGGTCGAACAGGCGCACGCGCACGGCGTGGCGGTGGAGGGCGAGCTGGAGGCTATCAAGGGCGTCGAGGATGGCGTGGGCGATGAGTACGGCGGCCCCATCGTGGCCTTCGACAAGGCCGTGGCATTCATCCGCGAAACCGGAATCGACAGCTTTGCGCCCGCCATCGGCACGGCTCACGGGCTTTATAAGGGCACGCCCAAAATCAATTTCCAGCGCGTCTCCGAGATTATGGCGGCCGAGCCGATTCCCCTGGTGGTTCACGGCGGCACCGGCCTCTCCGACGAAACCTTCCGCGAGCTGATCCGCCGGGGCACTCCCAAGATCAACATCTCCACGCAGCTCAAGATCACCTTCGCCGACAGCTTCCGCACTTATCTCGAACAGCACCCCACCGAATACGACCCGCTGAAGCTGCTGGGCGCGGTCAAGAAGCAGCTGATGGCACAGGTGGCGTCGTTCATGTGCAAATTCGGCAGCGAAGGAAAAGCGGCATGAAGAAGGCGCTGATTTTCGATTGCGACGGCGTGCTGGGCGACACCGAGCAGTTTGGCCATCTCGTGGCTTTCAACCAGATGTGGCGGGAACTCGGGGTGCCGTGGCAATGGTCGGTCGAAGAGTACGGGCGGAAACTCAAGATCGGAGGCGGCAAGGAGCGCATGTTAAGCCTCTTCTCCGAGCCGGAGTTTCTGAAGGCCTGGCCCCAGGCGCCCGCGAGCGAAAGCGCCCGCAAAGAAACCATCGCCGCCTGGCATAAGCGCAAAACTGAGATCTACAAGGATCTGATCCGCTCGGGCCGCATCCCCCCGCGCTCCGGCGTCAAGCGGCTCTCGGAGGAAGCGTTGGATAAGGGCTGGCTTCTGGCCGTGGCCTCGACTTCGGCCCCGGAAGCGGTGAATGCCGTGCTTCGCCACGCCATGGGGGAGGCTACCGCGAGCCGCTTTTCGCTCGTGCTGGCGGGCGACGTGGTGAAGGCCAAGAAGCCCGCGCCCGACATCTACCTCAAAGCGGCGGCCGATCTCGATGTTCCACCGGGTGCCTGCGTGGTGGTGGAGGATTCCAATAACGGCGTCGAATCCGCTTACGTCGCGGGAATGCGCTGCGTGGTGACCGTCAGCGGCTACACGCGCGACGAAGACTTCTCCCACGCATCCATCGTGCTGACCTGCCTGGGCGATCCGGGGGGAGAGAAGTGCGAGGTCCTCGAGAACCGGTCGGCGGCCCGGCCGGGAGATTGGTTCGAGGTGTCCGGCCTGGAAGCGCTGCTTTCGCATAGCGTGGCGCGGTGAATATGGCGAATGGTTCTTTGCCCGCGGTGGAGTTGGTCGTGCGGACCATCGCCGAGACCGCTCTTGCCAATGAGAGCTACTTCTGCCAACTGGATTCCGTGGTGGGCGACGGCGATTTCGGTTACTCGCTCGCCCGCGGTTTCGAGAAGGTGATCGAAGGGTTCAACGGCTTCGATCGCTCGAGCCCCGGCGCGTTCCTCAAGAAGATCGGCCTCGTGATCGCCAGCCGGGTGGGTGGAACATCCGGCCCCATCTGGGGCACGGCTTTTCTGCGGGCCGGAAGCGCGGCCGGCGATAAGCTTGCGCTGGCGCCCGAAGACGCGGTCGCGATGCTGCGCGCAGCGGTCGAAGGCATCCAGGCGCGGGGAGGCGCTTCGCTCGGCGACAAGACCCTGCTCGACGCCCTGGTTCCGGCCATCGACTGCCTGGAGGCCGGCCTGCGCGCGGACGCCAACCAGGACGGCGGCGGCGTTCAGGCGCTCGCCGCTGCCGCTGAGGCCGCCGAACAAGCGGCCACCGGGACCTCACGCATGATTGCGAAGCGCGGCCGCGCTTCATATACGGGGGAGCGCAGCATCGGATCCCCCGATCCGGGCGCCGTTGCCATCGCTGTCATGGCCGGATGTCTCAGCGCCGCCTGGCGCGATTACCACGCAACCAAAGGGGTGGCCAAATCATGAGAAAGTTCGTGAACGATCCAAAGCAGTTCGTGCCCGAGATGCTGAAGGGGATCGCGCTGGCGAATCCCGGCGCGTTGCGTTACGTCCCCGAGTACAACCTCATCATGCGCGCCGATGCGCCGAGCGATAACAAGGTATCCATTGTGCAAGGCTCCGGCTCGGGCCATGAGCCGGCCCACGTCATGCTGGTCGGCCCCGGCATGCTGGATGCCGCCTGTCCGGGCGATGTTTTCTCGGCCCCTCCCGTGGATTATGTCTACGAGACCACCAAATTGCTGGCCTCACCGAAGGGCGTCCTCCACTTGGTCAACAACTACACGGGAGACCGGCTGGCCTTCGAAATGGCCCGCGAAATGTCAGAGGCCGATGGCATACGGGTCGAGACCCTCATCATCGACGACGATGTGGCCGTGAAAGATTCCACCCACACCGTAGGACGCCGCGGGGTCGCCGGGAATTTCTTTGTGATGAAGGCGGTCGGCGCAGCCTCCGAACGCGGCGCGGATCTCGACGCTTTGGTCGCGCTGGGTAAGCGCGTCAACGGCGCCGCTCGCACCATGGGGATCGCGCTGAGCTCCTGCACCCCGCCGGCCAAAGGCGCGCCGCTCTTCCAGATTGCCGAAGACGAGATGGAAGTGGGCGTCGGCATCCACGGCGAACCAGGGCGGCGCCGGGCCAAAGCGGCGACGGCCAAAGAAGTGGTCTCACTGCTGCTCGATGCCGTGGTTCCCGATCTGCCGTTTCACGCCGGCGACCGCGTCGCCTTGATGATCAATGGCTTGGGAGGCACGCCCATCAGCGAGCTGTACCTGCTCTACGGCCTGGCTCACGAGCAACTGGCCGCCCGCGGCATCCAGGTTGCCAGAAGCTATGTAGGCGAATATTGCACCTCGCTCGAGATGGCCGGCGCCTCGCTCACCCTGGTCAAGATGGACGACGAACTAATGGATCTGCTGCTGGCCCCGGCGACGATTCCGTACCGGGTATTCTGACGTCGGTGTGGGGCAGACCTCTGGGGGCGCAATCTGGCCCCCGGACCCCCTGGCCGGCGCGTGTCGCTGTGTTGAACCTGGTCAGCAGGTATGGGATCCATCAATCCATGACATCTGCAATTCGTTAAGCTCAAGGGGATGCAGGGACTGCCATTCGAGTGGGATCCGAGAAAGGACCAGTCCAACCGCCGCAAACATCGGGTTGGGTTTGCGGAGGCCAGCACGGTGTTTGGAGACCCGCTCTCGATTACGATTCCAGACCCGGATCACAGCGCCGGGGAGGAGCGCTTCGTCATCATCGGCATGTCCAGCAAGCAAAGACTGCTGGTGGTGGTTCATACTATGAGAGGAGAGCGGGCGCGATTGATCAGCGCTCGCGCCGCGACAAAGTATGAAAGCCGGAAATACAAAGAAGCCCCGCTCTAAGCGGGCGCCTGTGGAGATGAGGCCGGAATACGATTTTTCCGGCGGCATTCGGGGCAAGTACGTGGACCGATACCAGGCCGGCACCAATGTGGTACTCCTTGAGCCGGAGTTGACTCAGGCATTCCCTGATTCGAGGTCGGTGAACGACGCACTTCGGGCGCTTCTTTCCATCGCAAATCGAGCGCGCATCAGACATTCGTGAACGCTCGAAGAGCGGCGCGGGACGATCCGCGCCTTCGGGACGCTTCGTCCATCTGGCGCGCTTTCGGTTTGGCGACCAGCCCTGCGTAAAGACGGAGGGACCGGAGTCAGCGTGGTTCCGGCCTAGCTGGGTGCCGTCATGGCCCGTTCGTACCTCGTGCCCGTGGGCTGCCAACTCTCCCCGCCATCCGCGCTTCGAAAGACCCCCCTCTTGAATGTCCCAACATAGAGGACCCGGGGATTCGTCGGGTCCATGACCAAGGCACGAGTGCCGAGACCGGGAAGGCCCGAGTTGATCGACCTCCAGTGCTGGCCTCCATCAGTGCTCTTGAACAGCCCTTTGAGTTCGGCTTCAGCATAGATGATGCTGGGGTCCGTCGGATCGAGGAGGTACCGCCGGAGACCAGTGGGCGGGGTGACGGTGCTGACCGCATTCCACGTCTCGCCGCGGTCAGGGCTTCGGAATACACCCGCCGACGACGCGGCATACAGCGTGGCCGGATCAGAGGGATCGACTGCGAGACTCGTGTTATCGCGCCATAGATGAGCGAAGGTGTTCGATCCGGCGCGATCCTTTTGCCAGCTCCGTCCACCATCGCGGGTCTTCAGAAGTCCGTTCTCCGAAGTAGCGTAGAGCACAGAGGAGTTCGCCGGGTCCATTACGACTCCGCACCCACCCAGCCTGGGAGACCCGAATTTGAGATCCTCCCAGGTATCGCCGGCGTTCGTACTCTTGAACGCCTTCCCATCGGAGGAGGCAGTGGCATAGATCACAGCTGGATTGGATTCATCGATGAACAAACTGCAAACGGCTACGTCCGGTAGCCCTCGGCTTGCTTCAGACCAGGTTCCTCCGCTATCGAGGGTCCTGAAGACCCCTTTGAAGGTTCCGGCGTATACGCGCGCGGCGTCCCCGGGATTTACGGCCAACGACCAGATGCCAGGATTCGTCAGTCCCGAGTTGGCCGGCGTCCAGCTCTTGCCGCCATCGGAGCTTCTGGCGATGCCTGCGCCATAACTTCCCACGTAGACGGTGCCAGGCTGGGATGGGGCAACCGCAATGACGGAGATGTTCGAATTAGTAATCCCGGAACTGGCCGGATGCCATGTCGTGCCTCCATCTACGCTCTTCAAGATACCGCCTGCTGTACCGGCGTAGAGTACGTCCTGGTTGGCAGGATCGCACACCAGGCTCTTGATCTCGCTGCTCGTGGCGGCCACCGGCTCAGTCCACGTTTCTCCTCTGTTTTTGCTGTCCAGCACACGGCCGCCAGACACCGCAGCGTAAAGTCTTGCGGGCCCCTTGAGACTTGGTGCCAGAACCACCGCGTAGCTTTCCGGAATAGACTTGAACGCGCTCCAGTGTTGACCGCCATCGGTACTCCTTAGGATCTCTCCGCCGCCAGAACCAGACACGTAAATGGTTGCCGGGATCGACGGCTCAACAACGACGGTGGCGGCCCTGTCCCTGTTGATGGTCCTCCAACTCCTACCTCCATCGACGCTCCTGACCAGTCCTCTATCACCGCCCGCCACATACAACGTGTCCGGGGAACTCGGGTCTATCGCGAGAGCCATGTAGCTGGAGTTCTGTGTGATTCCGGGGTGCCGCGCAATAGCGGTCCAATTCTGCGCGCCGTCGACGCTCTTGAAAATTCGCCTAAACGTGCCAGCATATAGGGTCCGTGGCTGCAAAGGGCTGATGGCCAACATCGTGATGTGGGAATCGATGGGATCTTTGGGGAGACCCGTGCTGCAAGCAGCCCAGTTCTTTCCCGCGTCCAATGTCTTGAAGACGCCACCGGCCGTTCCCGCGTAAAGTATCTCCGTGTTGTGTGGGTCGATCACGAGAGAATGGACAGCTAACTTCGTGAGCCCCGCGTTAATCGCAATCCAATTCTCCCCACTGTTAATACTCTTGAAAACACCACTCCAGTCGGTAGCCGCGTAGACGATCGCGGGATCTTTGGGATCGATGACGACGGCTGCGATTTCTCCGCCAGGTGGGCCTCCCGCCATCTGGCCCCACACGTCGCCGAATGCTCTGACGAGCGCGAAAACAAGCACGGGAGCGAGCGGTCGCATGAGTAGATTGTAGCTGCTTTTGCGGTGGATGCTGATCGCGACGCCACCGTGGCCATCGGAAGCATACAAAAACGACCCATCGCAGAGGGCGGGGCCGCGCCCGAGCGGCTGAAGCGATGCCACGCGAGCCCGAAGACCCTTCCGGGAAACCACTCCCAACAACCCCCAAGCCTCCGGCGGCCAGTGAGGGCGCTGGCTCGCTCGCGCGTGCAGCCCTCACGGAACCGGTCTCAAGCTGATCGATTTCCTCAAGCATGGCGACTTCCCGCTTTCGGCCGTGGAGCCACCCCCGCTACCCCTGCTATCCTAAATACAGTAATTCTTTCCCCTGGGATACTCTCTTGAAAATCGGATTCGTCAGCCTGGGCTGCCCCAAAAACCTCGTCGATAGCGAAGTCATGATGGGCCTGCTCGCCGCCAAGGGCCACGAGCTTACGCCCCATCCCGGCGAGGCCGATGTCCTGGTGGTCAATACGTGCAGCTTCATCGACCCGGCTAAGAAAGAATCCGTGGATACCATCCTCGAGATGGCCGAGTTCAAGAAAACCGGGCGCGCCCAGCGGCTGATCGTGGCCGGTTGCCTGGTGGAGCGCTATCGCGGTGACATCCGCAAAGAGATGCCCGAGGTGGATGCCATCGTCGGCACCAACGAGATCGAAGGCATCGTGGCGGCCTGCGAGGGGCTTTCCCCCGTCGCCAGCGGCGCTCCGGCGCCCTATCTCTACCATGACCTCACCCCGCGCGTGCTCGCGACCCCGCGCCACTTCGCTTACCTTAAGATCGCCGAGGGCTGCGACCACCCCTGCACCTTCTGCGTGATCCCGCAGTATCGCGGCCGTTTCCGCAGCCGGCGCTTCGAATCGGTGATCGCGGAAGCCACGGGGCTCTTCGGGCAGGGCGTGCGGGAGATCAATTTGATCGGTCAGGACACCACCTGCTACGGCGAGGATCTCGGCCTGTCCGATGGCCTGCCGCTTCTTCTGGAGCGCCTGGCACGGATCGAAACCGCCCGCGAGAAGTGGATCCGCTTCCTGTACGCCTATCCCAACAAGGTGACGCAGAAGCTGCTCGATACCATGGCCGCGCACCCTTCGCTGGTGAAATACATCGACATGCCGCTGCAGCACGCGAGCGCGCGCGTGCTCAAGCGCATGAAACGCGGCGGCTCGGGCGATATCTTCCTGAAGCTGGTGGAGCGCATTCGCCGCACCATCCCTGGCGTGGCCATCCGCACCAGCTTCATCGCCGGCTTTCCCGGCGAGACGGCCGAAGATTTCGCGGAGCTGTGCCAGTTCGTCCAGGCCGCGCGCTTCGATAACCTGGGCGTCTTCGCCTACTCGGATGAAGATACCAGCGCCAGCTTCGCCCTCTCCGGCAAAGTGGATGGCCGCACCATTCACAACCGCAAGCGGCACCTGATGGCTCTCCAGCGCAAGATCGCGCGCGCGCGCAACCGCCAACTGGTGGGCCGCGAGGTAGCTGTGCTCGTGGAAGGCCCCTCGAAAGAGACCGACTTGCTGTGGCAGGGGCGCATGCCCACGCAGGCGCCCGAGATCGATGGCGTCGCCCTGATCAACGATTTCGAAGGCGCGCCCCCGCAGCCGGGCGAGATCCGCCGCCTGCGCATCGCCGAGGCGCACGATTACGACGTGGTGGGCGGGTTGGCCGCCTCCACCGAGCCGCCGCCCGCCTTCGCGCCGGCGCCGCTCTTCCAGATCGCGCTATGACCGTAAAGTGCCCCATCTGCAAGAAACAAGTGAATCTTACCAATCCGGATTTTCCCTTTTGCTCGGAGCGGTGCCGCATTATCGATCTGGGCAACTGGGCCTCGGAGAAATACGTGGTTTCCAGCCCCGTGCAGCCAGAATCGAAGAGCGAAGAAGAGGATGAATAAGCGGCTCGTGACGGCCCGCCTGATCGCCACCTGGTTCGGGTGCGGCCTCTCGCCCTTTGCTCCCGGCACCGTCGGCTCAGCCGCCGCGCTGGCCATTGGCGCGCTGCTCTACCGCCACGCGGGCTTCGTCTGGTGGGAGTTCCTGGTGCTGGCGGCCCTGCTTTTCGCTCCGGCCGTATGGGCCGCGGGCGTGACCGCGCGCGCCGCCAAGATCGAAGATCCCGGTTTCGTGGTGGTGGATGAAGTGATCGGCCAGTGGATCGCGCTGGCCGGGGCTCACCCGCTCAACTGGAAGAGCTGCCTGGCCGCCTTCCTGCTCTTCCGGCTCTTCGATATCTGGAAGCCCGCGCCCGTGCGCCAGTTGGAAAGCCTGCCCGGAGGCCTCGGAATCGTCGCCGACGATGTAATGGCCGGCATATACGCGGCAGTTGTCTTGTTTCTCGCGGGATGGTTCAAGCTATATTGAAGAATATGGCTCTTCGGAAATCGCCCGACTCCCGGCCCCAGATTTCCCAGGTCACACCTCCCGCCGCCATTGCCGGCGGCGAGCTCCAGATTCGGGGAAAAGGGTTTGCCAAGGCGGACCGGCCGCGGGTGACCCTCGGCGACGTGGGTGCACCGGTGATCATCGGCTCGGATTCGCTGGTGATTGCGCGCGTGCCGGAAGGCGCCACCGCCGGAGAGTTGGTCATCGCTAGCGGAACCCAATCGAGCGACTCGTGGGCCTGCGATATTGGCGTCCTGGTGGCCGACAGCCTCCACCCCGTGGCCAACCCCGCAGTAGACGGCTTGGGCAATATCTACACTACCTTCAGCGGGTCGCGCGGCCAGAAGGTGCCCGTGGCGGTGTTCAAGATCGACCTGAACTTCGCCATGAAGCCCTTTATCAACGACCTGATGAATGCCACCGGTCTCGCCTTCGATGGCGAGGGCCTGCTGCACATCTCCAGCCGCCACGATGGCGTGGTCTACCAGGTCACACCCACCGGCAACATGTCGGTCTACGTGGAAGGCATGGGAGTCGCCACGGGAATCGCCTTCGACCAGGAACAGAACCTCTACGTGGGCGACCGCAGCGGCACCATTTTCAAAGTCAGCCCCAACCGTCAGATCTTCGTCTTCGCCACGCTCGAACCCTCCATCGCCGCGTACCACCTGGCATTCGGACCGGACCGCTATCTTTACGTGACCGGCCCCACCACCTCGAGCTTCGATTCCGTCTACCGCATCTCGCACGAGGGCCAGGTGGAGGTCTTCTACCGCGGCCTGGGCCGGCCGCAGGGTATGGCTTTCGATGAGGAGGGCCGCCTCTACGTGGCTGCTTCCCTGGGCGGGCGGAAGGGCGTGGTGCGCATCGCCGCCGACCGCGGCGCGGAGTTGTTCCTCTCCGGGCCCGGCATCGTGGGCCTGGCCTTCACGCCTTCGGGCGCCATGGCCGTGGCCAGCAGCAACGCCATTTACCGCGTGGACGTGGGCATCAAGGGCTTCACCCTGGTTTGATGGACGCCGAAATCATCGCGGTCGGATCGGAGATGCTGACGCCCCAGCGCGTCGATACCAATTCGCTCTACCTCACCGGCGAGCTGAACGGCCTGGGCGTCGAGGTAGTGGCCAAAGCTGTGATCGGCGACGACCGCGACCGCCTCGCGGACGCCGTGCGCCGCTCCCTCTCGAGCTCGGGAATCCTTATTCTCTCCGGCGGTCTCGGCCCCACCGAAGACGACCTCACCCGCGAAGCGGTGGCCCAGGCGCTCGATCGCCGGCTGGTTTTCAACGCGGAAATCGCCGCCGCTCTCGAGAAGCGTTTCGCCAAAATGGGCCGCCAGATGGCGGAGGTGAACAAGCGCCAGGCTTTCGTCATCGAAGGCGCCGACATCTTGCCCAACGACCGCGGTAGCGCGCCGGGCCAGTGGATCGAGGAAGCCGGCGCCGTGGCCATGCTGCTGCCCGGCCCTCCCCATGAATTGCGCGCCATGTTCGAGCGCCAGTGCCTGCCGCGCCTGACGCGCCTGGTCCCCCGCCAGGCCATCCGCACGCTCGTTCTGCGCGTGTCCGGCATGACCGAATCGGACCTCGACCAGCTCATCGCCCCGGCCTACAAGAAATACCAGAACCCCGCCACCACCATACTGGCGGCCGCCGGGGATCTCCAAGTCCACCTGCGCGCGCGCTGCGCCACGCCGGCCCAAGCCGACGCCCTGCTGGCCGAGGTGGCCGGCCCCATCGACCTGCTGCTGGGAGACCGCATCTACTCGCGCAACGGCGATCCGCTGGAAGTAGTGGTAGGCAATCTGTTGCGGCGCGACCGCGCTACGGTTTCGGTGGCCGAGAGTTGCACCGGCGGGATGCTGGGAGAGCGTTTCACCGGGACGCCCGGAAGCTCGGATTATTTTGTGGGCGGCTTCATCACCTACAGCGATGCCATGAAAATTGAGCTGCTGGGTGTGCCCCCCGAGACGCTCGACGAATTCGGAGCGGTAAGCAAACCGGTAGCGGAAGCCATGGCGAAAGGCGCGCGCCGCCGGACAGGGTCCACATATGCGATTGCCGTAACGGGCTCTGCGGGACCGGAGCCATCTCCCGGTCCGGGCGGCCAGCCCGTCCCCGTTGGCACCGTCTACGTAGCGATCGCCGATGCCGCCGGCGCGGATGTAGTGCGCCGCATGCTCCTGGGCGATCGCACGCGCATCCGCACTTTCACTACCCAGATGGCGCTGGACTTGCTGCGGCGGAGAATCGACGCACGTAGCTGAAGTTCGGCGGGCGCATCAGGCCTCGCTAGCCGGGACGGGCGCGGATGGCGTGCCTCCACTCGCGGCCGCGTAATAGTCGGCGAGGTCGCGCTCGAACTCATCGAGCCGGCGATGGATCTGCCGCAAATCCCGCTCCATGGCCGCCTGGTCCAGGTTCGTGGATTGGTGCGTTTCGAGCGGAATGGGCGTGCTGATCATGCGGCTCGCGAGGAAGCCGGGACCTCTCATGAACATCCTGCACCCCTTCCCGCCGATAAACAAGTTGCCGGAAGTTAGCGCCGAGCCGAAGCGGCCTATCGCCACTCCACCGATTTCATCTGCCCATCCCGGGCCGTGTTGCCCCCAATCGCGTGCAGTGTGAGATCCGCGCCTTCGGCGGCCATGCGCGCTTCCACCCAGCCCACCGGCTCGCTATCGTTGAAATTGTACCCGACGGCCGGAAGATTGATCAGGTGCAGGCCCTCCAGCGCGTCGTAACGGTAAACGTGGCTATGCCCGAACACCACTGCCTTGACCTTCCGAACCGGCATCACGATGCGCAGCAGGCGGTCGCTGTCCAGGAGATTGTTGTCGGCGTCGTCGGGCGGATGATGGACGAAGATCACCGTGGAAGTCGCATCGCTGCTCTTCAGGTACTGCTCCAGCCAGTTGCGCTGGTCCTTCCCCAAGAAACCGGGGGTGAGCCTGGTGCTTAGCAGCGAATCGAGCAGGATGAAACGCAGCGGCGGAGCCTCTACCACGGTCACCTGTCGGTCCCTCACCGGGCTCTGGCTGGCGGGAGCATAGACCGCGAAGAAGTTTGTGCGGTCGTCGTGATTGCCCAGCGTCAGCGCCAGCGGCACGCGCGCCGCCACGGGATCGAGCAACCCCTTGACAGCCTGGTAGTCATCCTTAAATCCCTGGACCCGTGCCAGATCTCCCGTGATCAGCGCCCCTTGCAGATTGGCTTGAAGCACCTGCGGAACCGCCTTGCCCAGGTTGGCGATGGGCGAGAAGCCCCGGTACCGGTCCTCGCGATCGGCGGGAATATGGATATCCGACAGGAAAGCCCAGCGGGCCGCGGCACGAGCGCCGTTCTTCGATTGCGCAAACGCGGCCGAGGCTACGGCGCCCTGGAGAAACGCTCTCCGGTTCAGGACGAGGGGCATGGATGTAGTCTACTAGAACGAGGTGCCCCGGTGGTTTACCAGCGACAGGAACTCGTCGCGCGTGGACTTGCGGTCGCGGAAATCGCCCAGCATGGCGCTGGTCATGGCGCCGGAGTGCTGTTTTTCCACGCCGCGCATCATCATGCAGAAATGGCGCGCTTCGCAGATCACGCCCACGCCCACCGGGTCCAGCACCTCCTGGATCGTCTCGGCCACCTGCTGCGTCAGCCGCTCCTGAATCTGCAGCCGGCGGGCGAAGGCATCCACGATGCGCGGAATCTTGCTCAGCCCGATCACCTTTTGTTTGGGCAGGTAGGCTACGTGCACCTTGCCGTAGAACGGCAGCAGGTGGTGTTCGCACATGCTAAAGAATTCGATGTCCTTCACCACCACCATCTCGTCGTATTTCACATCGTAGAGCGCGCCGTTCAGCAGCTTGCGGACATCCACGCGGTAACCGCTGGTGAGAAACTTGAGCGCCTGCTCGACCCGCTCGGGCGTGCGCTGGAGGCCTTCGCGGGCGGGGTCCTCTCCCAGCAAGCGCAGGATGTCTTTCACCAGCGGAGCGATCCGTAGATCCTCGCGCGGCGTCTGCATCACTTCTACTCTGGCTTTATTCGATTTCATCGGCTCCGATCTCAAAGATGTTCCGTGCCGTCTCGGCGATGCGGATTCGTTCCAATTCCGGCCATCTTCCCGGGAATTCGCTGCTCCAGGCCGTCTTCAATCTGCGGCCGATCTCGGCGGCCAGATTCTCGGAAGTCGGCACGCACCGGGCGAAAGCGGCGATCTCGATGTTCAGGTT
Organism: Terriglobia bacterium; assembly: GCA_963714205.1. Classification (GTDB taxonomy): domain Bacteria; phylum Acidobacteriota; class Terriglobia; order Bryobacterales; family Bryobacteraceae; genus CAVQNQ01. Next base: position 679,971 of record CAVQNQ010000004.1, on the reverse strand, counting down.
GCGCTGGTGGAGTGGCCGCAGCACCTCGCGCGCGATCAGATCGTCCAGCCGGGCGGTATCCACCGCGCGCCCGCTGGCCTCGTCGAGCGGACCGCGCACGCTTACCTCGATGGCGTAGTTGTGGCCGTGCCCATAAGGATTGTTGCACTTGCCGTAGAGCCGCCGGTTTTCTTCCTCGCTTAGCGCAGCGGCATGCAGGCGGTGGGAAGCCGCGAACTCGTAGCGGCGCGTCACGCGGAACACGGCTGCTCTCCGAAGTAATCCACGTACAGATCCGCGGTCTCATAGACCCGCACCGAATGCAGCCGGGTGGCCCCCGTCGAAAGGTGCGGATCGAGGCGCCGCCAGATGTCGCGGGCGATGTTTTCGGTGGTGGGCACCACGCGGTCGAAAGGCGCCACCTCGCGGTTCAGGAAACGGTGGTCGTAAGGCTCCACGATCTCCCGGTTCAGAATGGCTTTCAGCTCCTTCAGATCGAGCACCATTCCCGTCACTCCGTCGGGGGCGCCGGCCACGCTCACCTCCACCACATAATTGTGGCCGTGGCCGTGCGGGTTGGCCGCCATGCCGTACCGCGCCCGGTTCTCTTCCTCCGAAAGCCCCGGGTTCCGGCAGACGTGCGAAGCTGAAAATTCGATTTTCCGGGTGATGAGCATCGTGTGTTGGATGCCAGGCGCTCTATCGCGATACAATTTCATTATAGCTTTCCCCTCATGCGAACCACCAAGACAGACCGGCTGCTGCGCATCGCCATGGGCGTGCTTCTGGCGGCCCTGACCTACGTGATTTACGCGTCCATCCACGAGCACGTCGTGGTAGCGGGAGATAGGTCCCCGTCCTTCACCATCCAGGCCGATAGCGGCCAGCGCGTCTCGGTCCCCGATTTCGGCGGCAAGCTCCTGGTATTGAATTTCTGGGCTACCTGGTGCCCTCCGTGCGTTGAGGAAACCCCCTCGCTCAGCCGGTTTGCGCAAGTATACTCGCCCAAGGGAGTGGTGGTGTTGGGCGTCAGCGTGGATAAGGACCCGCAGGCGTACAGCGCCTTTCTGCGCAAGTTCAATCCGGCCTTTTTGACCGCGCGCGAGCTGAAGCTGCACGAGGATTTCGGCACCTACATGTACCCCGAGACCTACATCATTGACGCCAGGGGGAAGGTGCTCCAGAAGCTCGCTGAGCCGGCCGACTGGATGGACCCCAAGCTCACCGCCTATATCGATTCGCTGCTGTGAGACCCCCCGTTTCCGGCGGGCCCGGTTCATCAGGCGACTGGATGAAGATATTAAAATGCGCCCGGAAACCCCAGCTAAGCAGAGGCGTTTCCGGGCGCAATTTGTCTCGCTATCGTTTACTTACTGTCATATCACAATTTCGGCGGAATGTAAAGCGCGAACTCGCATATTATGCAGGCCAATCAAACGGGGATCGGATAACCTCGTTGCGCAAAAATGCCCGGAACAGCACCCCTAATATGGCAGTAGATGGGTAGAACTCGGCTACTGCGGCTCTTTCCGTTTGCGGCGCCAGTCGCTGCTTGCGGTAGTCCCGGCCAACTGTTCCACGACGGATGCGAGCCCGAAGCGAACGTGCAGACGCATGGCCTCCTCCGCGGCGTCTGGGTCGTCGCCGGTCACTTTCTCCATGAGATCCTGGTGAAATCGAGGCGGCAGAAAACGGCCACGGGTGGAACTGTCGAAGAACCAGTTGTAGATCAGAACGTGATTCTGCTCGATGGCCTTCTTCAGTTGAACGCAGCGCGAACATTCGGCGATTCGCAAATGGAGATTGGTATGGTTTTCCTGGACCGCGTAGAAGAGGTCGCGGTCATCCTCCCGCTCGCGGACGCGGGCGAACAGCGTATCGAGTTGATCGCCTAAGCGCCGCAGTTCCATCCTCTCCTGGAAAGAGGCGTGGAGACAACAGAGCTTCGCGGATTCGGCCTCCAGGGCTTCGCGGACCACGTAGCGCCCTCGAATTTCATCCTCGCCAGGGGTGCGAACTCTCGTGCCCACGCGGGGCTGGCTCTCCACCAGGCCTTCGCTCTCCAGTCTTTGCAGGGCTTCCGCAATCGGCACGAGGCTCATCCCAAACTCACCGGCCAGTTTGCGGCGGCAGAGGACCGTGCCCGGGCAAAACCGGCCCCGGAGAATGCGTTCGCGAACCATATAGTACGCTTGATCGGCGAGGCTGGCTTCTTTTCGCGCCACCTCCGCCGTCTTCGTAACATGAGGCATATCAGTTGGCTAGAGGGCCTTTGGGCTAGCTTGGCATGTTCATACTGGCATGTCAATCCATTTCGGAAACGCCAGCGCGAGGCCCAGGTTTTGGGGGCCCGCGGCGAAGGTGCGGATCCCAAAAGATATCAACCTGATCGATGCGGTGCGCTTCTATCACGCCGATCTGGCCGGGCGCATCGAAGCGCTCCTGCGGAAGTAGAAATCCTCAGGCGCTCCGAAGTTCTCGTTCCGCCACCGGCTCCGCGCGGTAGCGCTTGTACTGCTCCAGCAACGCGATCACGTCGTCGATCACACCACGCCGGGCGTACAAGTTCTCCAGCTCACGGCGCAAAGCCCGAGGCGGGATCGGGGGCACTGTGTCCTTGGCGGCCATACAGTACATATGTACCAGAAGGTTTAAGACAAAACAATAGGAAACTATAGGATTTCAGTACAATTTCTGGCTAAAGGGCCCGTTTAGCGTTCAACAACTCTGGCGATTTTCTCCTCATCGTGGGCTACAACAATCGGTGGATTCCCAAAATGTGAAATAATTGCTTTACCGTCAGGATCTTGCAATTCTCCCAGATGATACCGATAAATATAGTCGGGATCCTTTAAGACATTTCCGGTAAGCACCGCGACCACATCGCCGTCCGCGCGCATAGTGCCCGCCGCAGTCAGCTTCCGTATACCCGCCAGTGTGGCGGCCGAAGCCGGTTCACAACCGATGCCGCACTGCCCGATCACCGCCTTGGCGTCGGCAATCTCCTGCTCGCTGACCTTCTCCACCACGCCGCCCGACGTGACAACCTCTTTGAGCGCCTTGGGCCACGAAACCGGATCGCCGATCTTGATGGCCGTGGCCAGCGTCTGGGGATGCCCGACGGCGTTCAAGCGCGAGCGATCGGCCGCGTGCCAAAGGTCATAGAACGGCGCCGAGCCTTCCGCCTGGATGACGGCCAGCCGCGGCAAGCGGTCAATGAGGCCCAAGTCGCGCATCTCACGCAGCCCTTTGCCGAAGGCCGAGCTGTTGCCCAGGTTTCCGCCCGGCAGCACGACCCAGTCCGGCGCGCGCCAATCGCGTTGATCCAGCATCTCCGTCATGATGCTCTTCTGGCCCTCGATGCGGAACGGGTTCATCGAGTTCAACAGGTAGATTCCCAGCCGGTCGGCCATGCGGCGCACCAGGGCCAGGATCTGGTCGAAGTTGGCCTCCACCTGCAGCGTGCGTGCGCCATACTCGAGGGCTTGCGCGAGTTTGCCCACCGCGATGTTGCCGTGCGGGATGAAGATCACCGGATCGAGCCCCGCCGCGCTGGCATAGGCGGCCATGGAAGCCGAGGTGTTGCCGGTGGAGACGCAGGCCACCCGCTGGCGCCCCAGCCGCCGCGCCTGAGCCACTCCGCACGTCATGCCGTTGTCTTTGAAAGAGCCGGTGGGGTTGAAGCCCTGGTGCTTGAAGACCAGCCGATCCAGGCCTCCGTAGCGCGCCGCGCGGGGAGCTTCGAGCAGCGGCGTGTTGCCCTCCCGCAGCGTGAGCACGCTCGAGTAATCGTCCAGAAACGGAATCAGCTCGCGATAGCGCCACACGCCGCTCTGGTCAAGCGGTGCGTTCGAGGTTCGCCGCATACGCCATAGCGCGCGGAGCTCGTCCGCGGGCAATGCGGGAGCGTCGTACACCACTTCCAGCAGCCCGCCGCAGCGCGGGCAGCTATACAGAACCTCGGTGATGGCAAAATGGGCGCGGCAATGCGCCTCGAAGCAGGCAAGCTCGGCTGGCATGAAGCCATTATTATAAGGGCATGCTGGCTGTTCACCTGGAAGACGGCGTGGTTTCGGTTCGTGAGGCTCCCATGCCCGCGCGTCCGCGAGGTTCTGCGCTGCTGCGCCTGCTGGTGGGCGGAATCTGCAACACGGATCTCGAACTCGTGCGCGGCTACTATGGTTTCACCGGCACGCCGGGGCACGAGTTCGTGGCGGAAGTGGTGGATGCGGACAACCGCTCGCTTACCGGCCGGCGCGTGGTGGGCGAGATCAACCTGGCCTGCGCGGCCTGCGAATGGTGCCGCAAAGGGCTCGGACGGCACTGCCCCAACCGCACCGTGCTGGGGATCGCCGGGCACCCGGGCGCTTTTTCGGAGTTCTTCACCCTGCCGGAGCGGAACCTGCACACGCTCGATGACGCCATTCCCACCGAGCGAGCCGTCTTCACCGAGCCGCTGGCCGCGGCCTGCGAGATTCTCGAGCAGGTCTCCATACGGCCCTGCGAGCCCGTGGCCGTGCTGGGGGATGGCAAGCTGGGTCTGCTGGCGGCGATGCTCCTGCATGCCCACGGCTACGCAGTGCGGCTCTTCGGGCATCATGAGCACAAGCTGCGCATTGCGGCCGCCGCCGGCGTCACCACCGAGCTTGTAGCCGGCTCTCTGCCGACGGCGGCCTTCGACTGGGTGGTGGAAGCCACCGGCAGCCACGAGGGACTGCGCGCGGCCGCGGCTTTGTGCCGGCCGCGCGGCGTGGTCATTTTGAAATCGACCCTCGACGGCGAGGTTTCCTTCGACGCCGCGCCCATCGTCGTCAACGAGATCACCATCGTGGGATCGCGCTGCGGACGCTTCGCGGACGCCCTGCCGCTGCTGGCCCGCCAGATCGTTCCGGTCGAGCCAATGATCGAAGCGCGCTATCCCCTCCGCGAGGCGGCCCGTGCCTTCGAGCATGCGGCGCGTCCGGGCACCCTGAAGGTGCTTCTGTCGCCATAAGGAGCTACCATTAGCTTTCCCCTATCGCGATATATGCCTGTTTCTCTGAAAGATCAAGTAGCCTTGGTGGTGGGCGCGTCCAGCGGTGTGGGACGCGCCACCGCCGTTCTGCTGGCGCGCGATGGAGCCAAAGTCATGGCCGCCGCGCGCCGCGAAGATCGCCTGGCCGCCCTGAAGGCCGAAATGGCCGCGCAAGGGCACACGCTCGAAACCTTGGTGGCCGATGCCGCCAGCCTCGACTCCATGGAGCGGCTGGCCGACGCCACCCGCCGTACTTTCGGGCCGGTCGATATCATGGTCTACGTGGCCGGAATGAACACTCCGGACCGCTACCTGCGCCGCTTGCGGCCGGCCATCTGGGACGAGATGATGGCCATCAACTTGAACGGCGCCTACTATATCACGCAAGCTGTCCTTCCGGCCATGCGCGAAGCGCGCCACGGGCATCTCATCTACGTCTCGTCCATCTCCGGCCACACGCCGGATGCTTCGGGCGTCGCCTACCAGGCCGGCAAACGCGCGTTGATCGGTCTGGCTCATGGCATTCGCATGGAAGAGAAGGAAAACCACATCCGCACCACGGTGGTCTGCCCGGGTCTGATCGATACCGAATTCATCGATAAGCGCCCGGTCAAGCCCACGGCCGAGCAGCGCGCTCAAGCCATGACCTCGGAGAACGTTGCCGAAGCTATCCTGGCCTGCGCCAAGCTGCCGCCCCGCGCCGTCATTACCGAATTGACCGTGGTGCCCCTGGAGCTGTGATGGATCAGCCGCCCCTCTGGCAGCGCTACCGGGACCAGTTCCCGGTCTGCGAACACCTCCTGTACCTCAATCACGCGGCCGTGGCCCCGCTTTCCAGGCGGGCGGCCGAAGCCATGCAACACCTGGCGCAGGACTGCCTGGAATTCGGCAGCCTGCACTACGACCAGTGGCTGGCCGCTTATGAAGGCGTGCGCGTGGCCGCCGCCCGGCTCCTGGGCGCCGGGCGCTCGGAAATCGCCCTGGTCAAGAACACTTCGGAGGGCATTGCCACCGTGGCGCTGGGCCTCGATTGGAAGCCGGGAGACCGCATGGTGGGCTTCCGCGAGGAGTTCCCGGCCAATTACTTTCCCTGGAAGCGCCTGGAAGAGCAAGGCGTCGCCGTCACGTGGCTTTCCGTGGCGGATCCCCTGGAACGCATCGAAGAGGCCTGCCGGGGCGCCCGCCTGCTCTCCATCAGCTTTGTGCAGTTCCTCAGCGGATACCGCGCTCCTCTTCCAGCGATTGGTGAGATTTGCCGGCGTAACCATTGCATTTTTATGGTAGATGCCATCCAGGGCTTAGGCGCCTTTCCGCTCGATGTGCGGGCTTGCGGCGTGGACGCGCTGGCGGCCGACGGCCACAAGTGGCTGCTGGGACCGGAAGGCTGCGGCATCCTCTACATAAATCAGGAACTTCAGGACCGCGTGACCCCGATCGAATTCGGCTGGACGAACGTTGCAAAATACAACGATTACGGCTCCCGCGATATGGCCCTCCGAGCGGATGCTGGCCGTTATGAGTGTGGAACTCTAAATACTATTGGATGTTTCGGCTTAAGGGCTGCAATCGAGTTTTTGCTTGAAGTCGGGGTAGGAGAAATCGCCCCGGTTGTCCAAAATCTCGGCAACCGGATCGCCGAGGGCGTGCGTGCGAAAGACTACGAATTGCTGGGCCAGCGAACACCGGAAAGCGGTGCGGGCATCGTCAGTTTCCGAAAGGCCGGCTGGGAAGCATCCGCCATCGTCCGGAAGCTTCGCGCAGGCGGAATGATTACAGCCCCGCGAAACGGCTGGGTGCGCACATCACCGCACTTCTACATCAGCCCGGACGATATCGACCGGTTTCTCGCTGAATTGCCGTAAGCCGTTCGAATTTCAGCCCTTGATGGCGATGGGCGCCATGTCGCGGCTGGCGATCACCCGGTCGATCATGCCGTATGTCACGGCGCCATCGGGTTCCATGATGTAATCGCGATCCACGTCCTTGGCAATCCGGTCTACCGGCTGCCCGGTGGCATCCGCCAGCATCGTATTGAGGATCTCGCGCATGCGCAGAATCTCGCGGGCGTAAATATCGATATCGGCCGCCTGTCCCGCCAACCCCTGCATGGAAGGCTGGTGGATCATAATGCGGGAATTGGGCAGGCTGAAGCGCTTCCCCTTGGTCCCCTTGGCCAGCAGGACCGCGGCCATGGATGCCGCCTGTCCCACGCAGATGGTCACAATATCCGGCCGTATGAAGGCCATGGTATCGAGAATCGCCAATCCGGCCGTGATGGAGCCGCCGGGCGAGTTGATGTAAATGGAGATGTCTTTTTCGGGGTCTTCGGCCTCGAGAAAAAGAAGCTGGGCAATGATGAGATTGGCGACCTGGTCGTCAATCGGGGTACCCAGGAAGATGATGTTCTCTTTCAGCAACCGCGAATAAATGTCGTACGCGCGCTCCCCCCTGGAAGTCTGTTCGACCACCATGGGGACCAGGACGGATTGTCCCATTGTCCCTCCGATTGAATTGAAATACCCTGAAATACCCGGCTAAGCCCGTTTAGCGGCCACGGCGCGGCGGCTCTTGCGCTGCTTGGTCTGGGCGAGGGCCTTCTTCTTCAGTTCCAGCGCCTTGGCCAGATCCGCGATGGTATTCCGCCCCAAATAATCCATGATACGCGAACGCAGCGCCACCCAGCTATCGTGCATGGAGCACGGCATGTCGTCATTGCATTCGGCAAGCCCGCTGGCGCACTGCTGATACGGCGCCAGGCCGTCCAGGGCTTCGACAATATCCAGCAGCCGCACATCACCGGCATCCACGCGCAGCGCGAACCCGCCGGTGGGACCCTTGCTGGAGCGAAGTAATCCCTTGCGCGCCAGTTGTTGGAGGATCTTGGCCAGGAAATGAGCCGGGATTTCCTCCTGCTCCGCGATGTTCTTCACCATCGCATATTTGCCTTCCGGCACCTGTGCAAGGTGCACAAAAGCGCGGATCGCGTATTCGGCCGAACGAGAGTAAATCATGTGGCTCCCCCGGAATTAGGAGTAAACTTACACCGTTATCTTAAAATGTTCCCAACCGGCGTGCAAGCCGCCCTCAAGCTGGTTTGTACCATCACAAGCTACTTGGCTGGAAAAGAGAGGGTGGAGCGGCGAGCAGCTCGCACTGGGGCCGAAACACCCTAATCACCTATTTGACGCGGCGCCCTCAGAAAAAGATACAGAGAGGCGTTTCGGGTTTGGGCCGGGATGTGATACCTGATTTAAATCGCCTGCTCCAGGATGCCGCTCAGCTCCTCGGCAGTCAGTACGATGGGATTGGCTTTCATGCTGCTGGCGTGGGCCGCTTTCTCCACCAGGACCGGAATGTCGGCCGGGCCGACCCCGTAGGCGCCGAGCGGAGGAATCTCCAACCGCCGGCAGAGCGCCGCTACCCACTCGAGGCCATCCTCGATAGCTGCTTGCGGCCGGCCCGTCAGCAGGCGGGCGATCTCCTCGTAGCGGCGCAGGGCGGCGGATTCCGGCGCGCGCCGGCGCAGGGCCTCGAAGTTGGCGGCCATGACGTACGGCAGCAAGGCCGCGCATACCGCGCCATGCGGGGCGGGGAACATGCCCCCGATGGGCGCCGCGAAGCCGTGCACCGCTCCCAGACCGGCATTCGCCAGCGACAGGCCGCCCAAGAGACTGGCCCAGGACATATCGGAGCGTGCCTGACGGTCGGCGCCGTTTTCCCAGACGCGCGGGAGAGCCGTCGAGATGCGGCGGATGCCTTCCACGCAGAAGGCGTCCGTCATGGGGTTGGCGCGAGACGAAACATAGGGCTCGATGAGCTGCGTGAGAGCGTCCAGGCCGGTCGAAGCGGTCACCGGCCGTGGCAGTCCCAAGGTCAGCTCCGGGTCGACCACCGCCAGGCGCGCGAGCATACCGGCGCTGCGCAGGCTGGCCTTGACGCGATGCTCGGGCGATCCCAGAACGGCGTTGCGGGTGACCTCGCTTCCCGTGCCGGCCGTGGTGGGAACTGCGATGTACGGCACTGAAGTTTGAAGGAGAGGCTGACCGCGGCCCACCACCTCCAAATAATCGAGCGGCTCGCCGGGATTGCCTAGCATGGCCGCCAGGGCTTTGCCGGCATCGATGGCACTGCCGCCGCCGATGGAAATCACCACATCACACTTCTCGGCGCGCGCGAATTCCGTGCCGCGACTAACCAGCCCGACAGTTGGTTCGCCGGAAACCGGGAAGGGGACTGGCGAAACTCCGGCGGCGGCGAGAGCGGTTACCAGAGGCTCCGCGAGCTCGGGCGGGGTGCCCGTAACCACCAGCGCGCGTCGGCCGAGGGCGGCGGCGGCGGGGGCCACTTCGGCGAGTGTACCTTGGCCAAAAAGGATGCGGGCGGCGGTGGCGAACTCGAAGCGTGCCATTACCAACCCTGGTCCGGCGGATCGATGTTGATGTAGATGGTGCGCGTGCGCGGCTCGGCCATCATATCCGCCACCGCGGCGGCCCAAGCCTGATAATGCGCCGTCTCGCGGTGCCGTGCGGGCGCCGCGGCGTCGCGATAAACCTCCACGAGGGCGAAGCGCTCGGGATCGTCGGCGACCTGGAGGACATCGAAGCGCGCGATGCCAGCCTCCTTTCGACTGTTAACGGCGTTTTCCACGCAGGCTTGCTGGAAGGCGTCGATGAATTCGGGTTTGACGTGAATGTGAACGTGGACGATGTGCATGAATCAGGGCTCCAAGGCTTCAAGATACGAAGGCCGGGGGAAGGTTGTAAAGGCGGTTGGTACGTTGGGGCCGAGTTTTAGTATCCATAACGGATATTATGTTAACTATACGAGGGATCAAAAAAACGGCCCGGTCCCCGCTGAACCAGGACCGGGCCTAAGGGAAGAAACGAAATGAAGCCTCTACGAACTCTAATGGTGCCCGCCGTGGCCGCCCGACGCGTGGCCGCCCCCGCCGCCGCCGGACGACCGCGGCGCGCTATAGTGCCCTCCGCCTCCACTGCTGCTGGGCGCCCGGTATTGCGGCGCGCTCTGGCGGTTGGGCGCGTACTGCGGCTGCGACTGCGGAGTGGACGGCCGCGTCGATCCCGTGCTTCCGAAGCGATTCCATCCCCCTCCACCCGGCGTGGAGGGCTGCGCGGCTCGCGGCGCATACTGGCTGCCGCCCGGCTCGCCGAACCGCTGCCATCCGCCGCTCGTGCCGCTCCGTTGAGGAGCAACCGAACTACCACTGGATTCCGCCGCCCTGGATGGCCGGTCATTCTGCACGGGGCCACGTGTCGCAACGCTCGCGCCGCCCGCGGGATCGCTGGATCGCCGCCAACCCTGATTCTGCGCTTGGGCGCCCCCTGCGGCCGCGGACGCACGCCCCGCGCCCTGCTCCAAGTTACGCTGCTGTTGCGCGAACGGAATCCGCGCCGCGGGCGCAGCCGTTCCCTGGTGCGAAAAGAACTTCGTGTTCCCGCTCGCGCGCGGCGCCGCGCCTGCCTGCCGGTCCGAGAAGCGCAAGCTGGCATTACTGGGAGCGATCGGCACTTGCCCCCTTACCAGGCCCGCCGAGCGAACCTGATCAGCCGAAACTCGTCCGATACTGTTGAAATGCCCGCTCCGGAAATCCGCCGCGGCCATCCCCGAAATGCCGCCCGCCACGCGCGCATTCCGGAACGTGCTGGCGATGTTCACGTTGCCGATAGCAACCCCAGGCCGTCCGTAGAAGCCCTGGCCCCACCACGGGTGCAGCACTTCGTATGGCGCCAGCGGAACCCAGCCGATATTGCCGAATCCAAATCCGAATCCAATCCCGACTCCCACTCCGCCGTAGCCGAAGAACCCTACCAGCGCCGGGGACCAGTAATGCCGCATCCCGATTCCGCCCGGATACCAGCACCAGCCCCAAGCCGGCTCATAAAACCATCGGCCATAGTGATAGGGCGCCCAACCCCAGGGATCGTAGCTCACCCATGTCCACCCATACCAATCCAGCCAAACCCAGCGGCCCGCGCGGTATGGAGCCCAGCCCGCCCCGATTCCAACCGTCGGCCGCCACACCGGACCATATGGTGGGACTTCGCTCCATACGCCATACCGGTCCAGGTCCTCGACGCCGTACACCCCCGGTCCCACATGTTGATAGCTGGTCGAACGGGTCAGCGCCGCATCCCGGGTTTCGTTCCAGCGATCCCAATCGTCGAGAGGAATCGCGGCCACGATCTGGAACTCCGGATCGGCAGCCGCGCCGCGAGCCCGCATGGTCTGGCCCGCCCGCACCCACTCGGAACCGCGCGGAGTAAAGACTTCCACGTCGCCCACCCGCGCTGTCAGTTCAGTATCGCCGGCGGCTGTTACCGTAATTCGATAAGTACCCTGGTTCAATGGTCTTACCGATATACTCGGAGTATTTACTTCAACATTTGCCGAGGAATTTCGCAGCACGCGATAGTTTACCGTGCCGCGCGCCACCTCGATCTGGTAATGGCCGTATTCCAACTGCGCCAAGTGGATTTCCGCGTTGCCGCCCAGGCGCAAAATGTTGGCGGAATCGAATTGCACTTCGGCGCGCGAGTTGGGGCCCGTGGCAATGCGGTCGTCGGCGAGCAGCGGCGCGTTGATCACGCCGGCCACCCAGTCTCCCGTATCGCCGCGGCGAACCGAAACCTCGCCATCCATGATGCTGATACGGGCAACCGCGCGTTTGAGATCGTCGGGATCCTGCGCGCGAACCGGAACCAGCATACCCGCCGCCAAAAGCACCCCGGCACTCAGAGTCAGCAATCGGTGGTTGTTCATGCGTGCCATAAGCGATCTCTCGAATTCCCACGTTCTATCGCACGGTGACTGCCAAATGGGAACGAACTTCTTTTCTGGAGTTTAGGTGCAGCCAGCGAATTCAACCGGTGGCTGAAAAGCACCATCGGTGGCTGCGTTCGACCAGCGCCTATTCGATCCGGTAGAGATCGACGCCCGCAGCTTCGGCCACCGGCGCAATGCCCCAGAAGTGCACGTACTTCCGCATGTCCCCGGCGATCGAGTTGGAATCGTTAATGAGAAGGTATGCGAAACCACGCGTCTTCAGCGCCAGTGCGGCGGCGCGGCGCAGACCGGGAGGCGGGTCGAAGTCGAGGGTCTCCGGATCGCCTGCCAATGCCCCCCACTCCCCCTGCGCGTTGAATATTTCAACGTGCAGGCGAGCATCACGCGCCGGAACCCACTCGAGCACCACTTCATCGATTTTTTGGGGCTGGCCGAAGTCGACCGCCAGGTACGCGCGCGCTGGCATGGGCTGCCAGGTGGACCACCGGGTGGCGTGGTTGTTGTCGAATGCAAACTGGACGTCCCAGCCGTTAGGCCAGGCGCTCAAACGCCACCCTGGGGCTCGCGGCAGTTCCCTGCCCCCGGAAAGCACGCGCATTTCGGAGACCGTCCAGTTCTTCCCGGCCGAAGCGGTCTGGACCACACGGACACCCCGTGCGCTCACCGGAGTAAAGCGAAATCGCTGCTGGATGCTGGGTGGATGCTCGACCGCCGAAAGCAGCGTGTCCTGCGCCCAGTTTCCCAGCGCGGATTCGTAGCCGACAATGATGTCGCGATCCCAATAGGCCGATGGCCGCCCTTCGAAGGAGAAGACTCTTTCATCGGGACGCACGAAGCCTTCGATGGGTACTTTCAACCCGTACTCGGGAATCCGGCTCTGGAGGAATTCCGCCTCGGGCTGCTTGCGCAGCGCCGCGCGCAGCGGAATCGACTGCAGGCGCCAGGCATATGGAGCGCAATACTGCGAGAGCACCGTTGGCCAGCACAGCACCAGTTGCAGAATCGCCATAGCGGGAAGCACGCCGCGCCACTCGACTGTGGCCAATCCCATGGCCAAAGCCACAAATGGCAACACCGGGATCAGGAAGCGCGGCTCGGTGTTCAGATATGCCGGTATGGCGAAGAGCGCCGCCGCCGCCAGCAGACGCCGCCCGTGGCGCTGGCGAATCGCGAACAGAGCGAGCGGCGCAAGAAGAAAGATAGGGCCTATCATACCGGGCACGAGCCCGCCCATAACCGTGAGTTGAAACGGGATCTTCCAGGAGTGAATGCCCGCGGGATAGTGCGCCAGGCCGGTGAGGTAGTCCCGCTCGGCGCCGGGATGGAAATAAGGATTGGGAAACCATGCGTTCAGAAAAGGCGCCGCGGGGTTTCCCAACCAAAACCAATTGCGCAGCACCCAAGGAGCAGCCACCAGCAAAGCCGCCAGCGAGACGTGAAGTATGGGACGCAAACGCCTGGCACGCAGCCCGACAAAACCCACGGCGAACACCATCCCAAACATCGCCGTATACTTGACGCCGTATGCAAATCCATACAGCAAGCCACATATTATCAATAGCCTATAGTCTCTTGTTTCATCCCATACTTGAAGCAGATAAAATCCGGTAAAAAGCAGCGTTGCAACCGCCAAGTCGTTGTATGCCGAAATTCCCGTTATGCCGACTACCGGGCTGGCATACACCAGCAAGGCGGCACACACACCCACTTGAGGGATGCCGAAGCGCCGACCATAGAACACCATGAGGAAGGGCAGAGCCGCCTGAAACGCCATGTGCACCAGGGCGGTGGCGGAGTGGCGGCCGAAAGTGAAGGCCACCAGGAACAGCATCTCGATGCCCTGCGAGAGTGCGCTGTAGAGGGTCCGGTGGTCCCACGCGAACCCATGTAGACGCCAATAACGCGCCACATTTTCGAGATGGTAGCCGGAGCCATCCGGGCTGACTTCCGGAGCCAGTGCATTAAAGAAGTAAAGGAAGAAAAATGCAGTAAATGCAAGACAAAAGAGGATCTTCCAAGGTGTTGTCAGCCGCTTCACGAGATCCGGCTGGGGATCTGGCCTCCGCTCGGAGAGCCGCACCCAAACCGCCCAGGCGATCACCGCCAGGCCGGCCCACAAGAAGACCCCCCGGCGCGCCTGGTGGACAACACAAAGAAAAAACACGGCCGTGCTCACGCAGGCGGCTCCCGCTGGAAATGCGAACAGGGCGGCTTCCCCGCCCCGAAAACCCACGCCCAGGCGGCGCAGCAGCAGCCATCCCGAAGCCAGGCAGATGGCTACCGTAAAGCCCGCGCCGAAGAGGATGTGAATCACCTGGTTCATTTGATGAACCCGGCGCTGCGCAGGAGAAACCCAAGCTGGTTGCCATCCTCCGGCGAAACCCAGCGAGGCTCCGCGGAAAACGTCACATGGATCTCTTTGCCGGTAGCCAGCCAGCTCTCCGGCACGGGCTTGATGAAACGATATTCGCCGGCGTGGTCGCAGCGCATGGCGCCCAGCGGCCGGCCTTCAATAGCGCAGGAAACCGTTACCGGCCCGGTGACCTTGAACGTGGCATCCGCGAGCACGAAGCGCATCTCGAAGCTCAGGCCGGCAGTCTCTTTGAGCCGGAAGCGCAGCTCCGGATCGAGGAAGGTCCAGCGCAAGGCGGCATGCTCGGGGGTAACATCGCGAACCACGAAATCGTCCGAACGGGGATCGCCCATCTCGATGAACGGTCCCAGAGCGGCTGGATCTTCGGCCCCCACGAGCGAGAACTGCGGCGGCGGCGGATAAGAGCCGGCTCGCCACCCGCAGGAAGAAGCCAACGCGCAGACGGCCAAGATCGGGTACAAAACCGGTCGCACGGAACTGCGAGTATAGCAAAGCGGCGTGCTAAGATACTCGCTCTTGACCGGGGTACTCTACGACCTGAATTACGGATTGCGCGGGCTGGCCCGGAATCGTGGTTTCGCCTTCGCCGCCATTCTGTCGCTGGCTCTGGGGATCGGCGCGAATACCACGGTTTTCACGCTGCTGAACGCCATTTTCCTGCGGCCGCTTCCCCTGGTGGAACAGCCCGAGCGGCTCGCCACGGTCTATACGCTCGATGCCCGCAACCCCGGATACCTCTATTGCTCATTTCCCAATTTCACGGATTATCGGGACCACAACCCGGTCTTCTCATCGCTCTTCGCCTATACGGGAGTCAGCCTGAACCTGACGGGCCGCGGCGATCCCGAGATGGCGATGGGACAGATCGTCACCGCGGACTACTTCGCGGCGCTGGGCGTGCGTCCGGTCGTGGGGCGCGGATTCCGCCCGGAAGAGGGCGCAGTCTCAGTCGATTCGCCGGTGGCCGTGATCAGCTACCGGTTGTGGCAGCGGCGATTCGGCGGAGGCGCCTTGGCGGCCGGGCGAAGCATTGAGATCAACGGCCGCCCGTACACGATCATCGGAGTGGCGCCGGCCGGGTTCGAGGGTCTGGACACGCTCACGGCCACGGATGTATGGCTGCCCATATCGATGTACCCGGACGTGTACCCAAATCCCCGTGCAGTGACGCAGCGGCGCGCCCTGCTGTTCAAGGTAGTGGGACGGCTGAAGCCCGGCGTGAGCCTGCCTGAGGCCGAGGCCGGCATGCAGGTCCTGGCCCAGGATCTGGAACGGCAATATCCGCGCGACAACCAGGGACGGCGCGTCAAACTGATCTCGGTCGCGGTGGCGGCCATCCCTCCGGGCAACCGCGAGCTCATCTCACACGCCGGGCTGGTGCTGTCGATCGTCTCTGGGCTGGTGCTGCTGATCGCCTGCGGCAACGTGGCCAGCCTCCTGCTGGCTCGCGCGGCCACGCGAAACAAGGAGATCACCCTGCGGCTGGCTCTGGGCGCCAGCCGGGCGCGCCTGGTGCGGCAACTATTGGTGGAGAGCACGTTGTTGGGCCTGGCCGGCGGCGCGGCGGGGCTGGCCCTGGCGCGCTGGGCCCGAGACTTGCTGTGGTCCCTGCGTCCGCCCATGTTCTCCTTCGCCGCGGTACATCTGAGCCTGGATGGCCGCGTGCTGGCCTTCAACCTGGGCATTTCGCTGGCCACCGGGATACTCTTCGGACTGGCTCCCGCCCTGCGCGCCACGCGCGGCGATCTGGCCGCCGATCTCAAGGAACGTGCCGGTCCGGGCCCGGCTGGGAACTGGCGCCCACGCCGGGTGCTGGTGACCATCCAGGTGGCGCTCTCGGTGGTGGCCCTGGTGGGCGCCGGCCTTTTTCTCCGCAGCCTGCAAAAAGCCTATGGCATCGATCCCGGCTTCGATGCGGCCCACGTGGGCGTGGTGGTCTTCAACGTCGCCGAGCACGGCTACAGCGAGGAGCGCGGGCGCGATTTCCAGCGGCGCGCACTGGAGCAGGCCTCCCGCGTGCCCGGGGTGGTCTCGGCGAGCCTAGCTCTGGATTGGCCTTTCCACGTCTCATTCGCGCGGACCGTGTTGCTCGAAGGCCAGGAGAACAGCGCTAATGGCGAAGGGCGGCGCGCGCTGCTGAGCGTGGCTTGGCCCGGGTATCTCCGCACCGTTGGCATACCGCTTTTGCGCGGCCGGGATTTGAGTCTGCTGGATGGCCGGACGGCTCCGCGCGTGGCAATCGTCAACGAAGTCGCGGCCGTCAACTTCTGGCCCGGTCAGGACCCCATCGGCAAACGCATACGCTTCTCGGGCGAAGACGCGCCCGTGGAGGTGGTGGGGATTGCGCGCAACGCCAATTACGTAGAGATCGGCGAGCGCCCGCAACCCATGGTGTACACTTCCCTGATGCAGTATTACTATGCGACCTCGGTGGTTCACATCCGGACGGCGGGCGACCCCGCGCCGGCGCTGGCCGCAGTGCGCCGCGAGGTGCAGGCGCTCGACCGGAGCCTGCTACTGCAATCGCAGAGCACGCGTGACATTATCCGCGAGGCTCTCTGGGCACAGCGGCTCGCGGCGGACCTGCTGGCGGTCTTCGGAGCCCTGGCCCTGACGCTGGCCGCTATCGGAATGTACGGCGTGATCTCGTATTCGGTGAACCAGCGCAGGCGGGAATTCGGCGTGCGCATGGCACTGGGAGCCACCGCGGGAGAAGTGGAGGCGCTGGTGCTGCGCGAGGGCATCCAGCTGGTGACCTTCGGAGTAATCGTGGGCGTGATGGTGGCGCTGGCGGCCTCGCGCGCGGTCGGGAGCTTGCTGTTCGCTGTCGCGCCGCGCGACGCCCTTACGTTTCTGATGGTCCCGGCAATCCTGGCGCTGGTTGGGGTGATCGCATGTTGGATCCCCGCGCACCGGGCCACGCGGGTGGATCCGGCTCAGGCACTGCGCGAGGAGTAAAGTCCGGACGGGCGGCCGCAGCGCGGCCAGCCACTCCTTACAATGAAGGCATGAAGAAACGTGTCTTCCTGTTACTGGCCGCCGCGGCCGGGTTGGCAACATTGACGGCGTGCGGGGAAGCGCCCAGGCCCGCTGCGCCTTCCAAGAAGCCGGCGGAGGCTCCCCAGCAGCCGCCTCAGCCGGCGGGGCCCGTGGACGCGCAGACCGCCTTCTACGAGATGTATAAGCCGGCGCGCACATGGGCACCGGATCTCCAGCCCCTCAGCCTAATCGCCGGCGAGGTGAAGGGTATCGAGAACAGCGGCGGCAGAGCGGGCATGTGGACCGCCGTGTTCGTCTCGCCCAGCCGCCACGAGGCGCGCACGTTCGTCTATGCGGTGGCCGACCAGGGCAGCACCGTTCACCAGGGCGTTACGGCCGGCGCGGCCGAGACCTGGACGGGCGCCACGCCCAAGAGCCGTCCGTTCCAGATCGCCGATTTTACGGTAAACTCCGAGGCCGCTTATAAGACCGCGTCCGGAAAGGCCGCCGCCTGGCTGAAGGGGCATCCGGGCAGGAAGGTTTCGATGTCCCTGGTGAACTCGACGCGCTTTCCGTCGCCCGCCTGGTACGTGATGTGGGGGACCGCCAAATCGGGATACCTCGTTTTTGTGAATGCCACCAGCGGGCAGATTATGACCGGGCGGTAGGCGCCGCGGGCCGCTCACGCTATGATCGGATTTGGTCCTGGTTCAGAACGTCTCGAAGCTCTATCGTTTGTACCGGCGGCCGGCGGACCGGCTCTATGAGCTGCTGCCTGGCGCGCGGCCGCGCCACACCGATTTCTGGGCTCTGCGCGACATCGGGTTCACGGTGGAGAAAGGCGAGACGCTGGGGCTGGTCGGTCCCAACGGCTGCGGCAAGAGCACGCTGCTGCAGATCGTCAGCGGCATCCTGCAGCCAACCACCGGGCGCGTGGTCACGCGCGGACGCATCGCGGCGCTGCTGGAGCTGGGAGCCGGATTCAATCCCGAATTCACGGGCCGCGAAAACGTCTTCCTGAACGGCGAGATTATGGGGCTGAGCCGCGCCGAAATCGAGAAGGCCATGCCCTCGATCGAAGCCTTCGCGGAGATCGGCGAGTTCATCGCGCGGCCGGTGAAGGAATACTCGAGCGGCATGTATGTGCGGCTGGCCTTCTCGACGGCCATTCATGTGGATCCCGAGATCCTCATTGTGGATGAGGCTTTGGCGGTGGGCGACGCGGTGTTCGCCAACCGCTGCGTGCGCAAATTCCAGGAGCTGAGGGAGCGCAAGATCACGGTGCTGTTCGTCTCCCACGACCTGGGGCTGGTGAAGCAGCTCTCCGACCGCGCCATACTGCTGCTGAACGGCCGCATCGAGGCGCAGGGCGAGCCCAAGGACGTGATCAACCGCTACATCGGCCTGGTGCTGGAACGGCAGGCTCCCAAGGGCCCCAAGGGCGAGCGCGTGCGCTCGAGTTTCCGGCACGGCGACGGCACCTGCGAAATCCTGAGCGTCCAGCTTCTCAACGCGCGCGGCGAGGAGGCCCACACGGTGGCGAGCGGCGAACCGCTGACGGTGCGGGTGCGCTCGCGTTTTCACAAGGTCAAGTCGGACCCCATGGTGGGCATCCTGATTCGCACGCGCATCGGCATGGACGTCTACGGCACCAACACGAGCCTGGAGAATGTGCCACTGGGCGATTTCGAAGCCGGCGACGAGCTGGAAGTGGATTTCCGCATCGAATCGTGGCTCACCCCGCAAACCTACACCTTGACGGTGGCGTCGCAGAACGCCGATGGCACCAGCCACGACTGGCTGGACGACGCTATCGCCTTCGACGTGGTGGATACGCGGGTGGCCGCGGGGGTGGCCAATCTGAGGGCCAAGGTGGAATGGCGCGTCTCACGGTGAAGGTGCATCCGCGGGCCCGGCGGTCAGCGCTCAACGGCCGGCTGGGCGAGGCTTGGAAGCTGGATTTGGCCGCGCCTCCGGTGGAGGGCAAAGCCAACGCGGAGTGCATTCGGTACCTCGCCGAATTGGCGGGCGTGGCGCGTTCGTGCGTGCGCATTGTAACGGGCGCCACCAGCCGCACGAAAGTGGTGGAAATCGAAGGGATCGATCAGGAGAGCCTGGAACGGCTGATGCCGCCCGCCGGGCCGATTTCCGGGTAGACTGTAGAGGCAATATGGAACGCGAACCGATCCAGCGCGAAATCCGCGCCCAGGGCCTCGATGGCTGGCTCTTCTTCGATCATCATCTGCGCGACCCGCTGGGGTATCGCGTGCTCGGAATCGAGCCGCCGCGCACGCCCACGCGTCGCTGGTATTACATGATCCCGGCTGAGGGCGAGCCGCTTGGCCTGGTGCATCGCATTGAACCCGGCATGCTGGGCGCGCTGCCGGGCGAGCGCATCCTATACTCGAGTTGGACCGAGCAGGTGGCGGGGTTGCGCCGCCTCACTTCGGGAATGCGGCGCGTGGCCATGCAGTATTCGCCGCAGTGCGCCATCCCCTATGTCTCGATGGTGGATGGCGGCACGCTCGAGCTGGTCCGCGGACTGGGAATCGACGTGGCCAGCTCGGCGGAGCTGATCCAGACCTTCGAGGCGCGCTGGACGCCCGCGATGCTGGAATCACATCTGGAGGCCGGGCGGCGGGTGGACGGCATCCGCGCGGAGGCCTTCGCGCTGATCCGCGAGCGCACGCGCAACGGCGCGCCGCTCCAGGAAATCGAGGTTAAGCGCCTGGTCCTCGACCGCTTTGCCAGATCGGGGATGATCTGCGACGACGGCCCCATCGTGGGGGTAAATGCCAACTCCGCCAACCCGCACTACGAACCGACCGAGGAGATCAGCTCGCCGATTCGCCGCGGGGATTGGGTGTTGCTGGATATGTGGGCCAAGCTCGACCGGCCGGGATCCGCCTATTACGACATCACCTGGACGGGCTTTTGCGGCGAGGCTCCCAGCGACGAGATGCGCAACGTCTTCGCGGTGGTGACGGGCGGGCGGGACACCGGGATCAGGCGCGTCACCGAAGCCGTGGCTAATGGCCACCCGCTACGCGGTTTCGAGGTGGACGACGCGGTGCGCGGCTACATCGACAGCCGCGGCTTCGGCTCTTGGTTCACGCACCGCACCGGCCATTCGATCGGACAGGACGTGCACGGCAGCAGCGCCAATATGGACAACCTGGAAACGCACGACGAGCGCCGGATCGTGCCGTGGACGTGCTTCTCGATCGAGCCGGGCGTGTACCTGCCGGAGTTCGGAGTGCGCGCGGAGATCGATATGTTCGTTGGGGAGGGAGAAGCGCGGGTGACCGGAGAGATCCAGCGGGAGATCGTGCTGCTGTGATAAAGGTGCTCTATCTATCAGGCCAAAGCCTGTTTGGTTTCTGACTTAACGGAAGAACGCCCATTGTGTTAAGAGCAACCCAAACTGCCGCTGTATAATTTTTACTGGCAGGACAAGGCAACGCAGGAACACACCGGACCCCGGTTCCTTTTCAATGGCGAGCTGTGCCTTTGCGCTTTGGCGGCATCCGCGGGCGTGCTGCTGGCCTTCTTCCCTTTCCAGATGGTGGTCATCTCGGCCTTTGGGGACTACCTGCATTGGAACTCGGCCGTGCAGGCGACCTATGGCGCCATCGAGCTTTACTTACCGGGCGACATGATCGATGCCATCCGGACGCACGTGCCGCCCGGCGGCATGGTGCAGCGCGCATCGCTGCTGTCCTTACTAGCTCTGGCCGTCCCGGTCTTCTATTCCCTGCAAACCGGTCTGAACCGGGCCCTGGGCTTGAAGCCGCTTCGGGGGCGTCTCGTCAACCTGCTCCTGATGCTCGGGCTGGCTGGTGTGCTGAGCGGGCTTGCGTTCGCGTCGTTCGTGCTCACCGCCATGGCTCGCGAAGGCAGGGGTGTGCGAGCCTTCCTCCTGGATCCCGCGGCTCTCCTGTGTACCATCGCGGGGCTGACTCTGCTCTACCGCTTTCTCGCGGCGCGGGCGACGCTGCGCCAGGCGGTTGGCTTGGCTATCCCGGTGGGCCTGGCGCTGGAAGCGGCCAAATTGGCGGTCGTCGATGTGGCACCGCTACTCCGCACGCCGCTCCATGTAGCGCTTGGCCCTTTCTACGACGCGCTGGCGATTCTGCCGGCGAGCTTTGTGGCCATCCTGGCGGTGCTGACGGGGGCGAATCTGGAACCCGCACTGGCAGCCCGGCGGCGGCTCGCGGTGGGGCTGCCGGCGGCGCTGCTGGCGATCGCACTGGCTCTGGTCTATCTTCCCAGCCGCTCCGCTACCGTGCGCGCCAGTCCGCATCCCGTGCCGGACACACCTCCTCAGACGCGGACTTTCGAGCCGCGGAGCTTCTCGACGGTATTCTCCGGCGCCGTGGCTCCCGTGCTGCGCGTCAACCCGGGAGACACCATCCGCACGACCACTTTGGATTACCGCGGCTTCGATGCCGGACACGTCCAGCGGTCTCAGCCGTTCAATCCCCAAACCGGCCCCGTTTACATCGAAGGCACTCTTCCGGGCGACACGCTGGTGGTGCGCCTCGCGCGCGTCCGGCTCAACCGCGATTCGGCGGAGAGCGGAACGCAGATCATCCCCCGGGCGGTGACCGACGAGTACTTCGACGCGGCCAATAACAAGAGCGGACTGACGGGCGAGTGGACCTTGGACCGGAGCGGCGGGTTCGCCCGGCTGGCCAGCCCCACTCCGGCGCTGCGGAGCTTTCGCGCCGGATTGCAGCCCATGCTGGGGTGCATCGGGGTGGCGCCGCCGCGGGGCCAGAGCTTTCGCACCGATTCGCTGGGGTCCTGGGGCGGTAACTTGGATTACCGCGAGATCCGGGAAGGCACGACGGTTTACCTGCCGGTGTATCAACCGGGCGCACTGCTCTTCGTGGGCGACGGCCATGCGCTCGAAGGCGATGGCGAGTTGAATCTGATGGCGCTCGAAACTTCGCTGGATCTCGAGCTGGTGGTTAACGTGATTCCCGGGCAGCAGATAGAAGACCCGCGCGCGGAGAACGACGGTTACCTGATGGTCATGGGTATCGATGAGACGCTCGATCGCGCCGTGCGGCGCGCTGTCACCGGGCTGGCCCGTTGGATCGAAGCCGATTACCACCTGGCGCCGGAGGAAGCGGCCGCCATCATCGGGTCGTCGGTGCATTTCGACGTGGCGGAGATTGCCGATCCGCAAGTCAACATCGTGGCGAAACTGAACAAGGCGGCGCTGGCGGCGTTGCGCTAAGTTCCACTCAGGCGAAAAGCTGCTGGGCCTTATGCAGGCGGGCGGCCACCTGCACTCCGTAGGGGCAGTGCACGATGCAGGCGGCGCACGAGCTGCAACGGATCCGGGCAAGCTCCGCCGGCAGGGCTTTGAAGTGCTCGCGTGCCATGGCGAACTGGCCGTAGCTCTCGGCGTACATGAGGAAGCGCAGCACGTCCGCCACAGGGAGGCCCTGGGAACACTGGCCATCGCACTGGCCGCACATCCGGCAATAATAAGGCTTGATTTCTTCCAGCCTGCGGGCCAGCAGCTTGCTGTCGGCGGCATTGAACGGGGCAGCCATGGCCGAGAGATTCTCCTCGAGCTGCTCGTTATCCATGATGCTCGGAATCGCCGCGTCGATGTGGGGGTTCCTCAGCGCCCACTTCAGGGCCGCCAGCGGCGCTCCATCGCGCTTCAATTTCTCCAGCTTTTCCGGGTCCACCTTATAGGAAGCCGTCGTGGGTTGCACGCCGCCGGCCATTACCTTCATCGCGATCAAACCCAGGTTGGCCTTATGGATCGCTGCGAGCAGCGGCTCGACAGCCGGATCCATGGTGTAGTTATAGCTCACCAGGAAGAGGTCGAAGTGATTCAGCTTGAGCATGGCCGGGATCATCTCGGCGTGCCCGACATGGAAGCTGATACCGGCGAAGCGGATCTTCCCGTCGCGCTTGGCGATCCGCTGAGCCTCGAGCAGTTCGTCGTTCACCATGTCCGGCGTGCTGCGGGCATGGAGGTGCCAGACGTCCAGGTAATCGGTCTGCAACTCCCTCAAGCTGGTCTCCAGATCCGCGAAGGCCGACTTCTGGTCTTTGGCCTGCGTCTTGGTGCTGATGAAGACTCTGTTCCGATACTTTTTGAGAGCCGACCCCACCATGCGTTCGTTGTTTCCGCCCTGGTAAATCCGGGCGGTATCGAAGTAGTTGATCCCGTTGTCGACGGCCCGCTCGATCACGCTCTGATCGGAAGTGACCAGGCAACCGAAGGAGACGCGAGTGACCTTCATGCCCGTCTTCCCCAGGGTTCCATAGGTCAACTTGGGGGAGGATTGAGGCGCGCGGCCCTGCGCGGAAGGCGCCTGGGAGGGCGAGCCGGTATCCGAGGGCACGGAAGCCAGTGCCGGAAGTGCAAGGCTGGTTCCTAAGAAGCTGCGGCGAGACGAGTTCACTGGAGGTTCCCCCTTGGGAATAAGGATCTAGGACCTGAATTTCGTTTTCAGGAATTACCTTTCGTCCAGTATACACCCGAAAACCCGCGGCACCACCCGAAGGCCACAGCACTAT
Organism: Terriglobia bacterium; assembly: GCA_963714205.1. Lineage (GTDB taxonomy): Bacteria > Acidobacteriota > Terriglobia > Bryobacterales > Bryobacteraceae > CAVQNQ01. The sequence goes on along the minus strand of CAVQNQ010000004.1, from coordinate 656,272 downwards.
GGAAGAACCACCTATCCAGGCATGATGACCGCGCCGTTGGCCCGCCGGGCGATCAGTCTGCCACCCTTGAGCAACACGTAGTTATTGTCGCGCCACAGGCTGCGTTTGCACGCGTAGCTGGCACACCAGACGATAAAGCCGTGCAGGTCCCTTAGCGGATAGAGCAACACTGCCCATCGCGCGACCGGGTCGCGGGCGGCCCACCAGCCGACAATCCAACACTCCGCCATCCGGTTCAGCAGCGAGGCGGCGAACATAGCGACACCCAACGACGGGTACCCCAAGAAGGACGCGGCGACCAGGGCCAGAATGCCATACGGGACCGCGAAGGTCAATCCCGAGCCAAGGTGGCCTTTGGGGCGCGAGTAACGAGTTCCCATTGCCCAGCGTAGCTGCCGCTCCCACATTCTCCTGAATGTCATGGGCGGGGACACGTGATCGACCACATGGCTGGAGAGCACGACCCGGAAGCCGGCCTTATGAATGAAATTGCCGACCACGAAATCGTTGGAAAGGTACTCGCGGATCGCGGCAAAGCCGCCGATTCGCGCCAGGGAATCCTTGCGGAGCGCGATGGTCGGTCCGAGTCCGAATTTGATGCCTTCCAAAAGATTGGCGATCAAGACCCCGGCGGTAAATTCGACGGACATTCCGATGGCATCGAGAGCGGCCCAGGGTCCCCCGGCGCTCTTGCCGCGAAAAATGCAGGTCACGGCCCCAACCTGGAGATCGAGCAACGGAGGAACCACGTCACGCAAGTAATCCGGTCCAACTTCAACGTCGCTGTCGCTCGTGACCAGAATGTCATGCGCCGCGACTTCCGTCATGCGATGGAAGCAGTAGTTTTGCGCATTCGGCCAGGGCGGCGGCCCGGTCACGAGGACTTGGCTGGGGATGTGGGGATAGCGCGCGCAAATCTCCCGGATCACGGGCAGCGCGGGGTCGTCCGGCTCGTCCGCCGCGAACAGGATTTCATATTCGGTATAGTTCTGGCGAAAGAAGCTCTCGATGTTCTCTTTCAGACGCGCCTCATTGCCATGGACAGGTTTCAAAACGGAGACCGCTGGCAGGTCCGCCGACGATTTCTCAGCGGTTTGCCGATCCCGATGGGCGCGGCGCCGGAATTGGACCACTCCGCAAGCAGCAAGAAAAAGAACTACCGTCGAAGCAATGGTCCCGGCTACGGCCACAGCTAACACAACGTATGCAATCAACACGCGTGCGCTCCTTGAAACTGAAGGCGGCGGAAAGCAGGGAAGGGCGTTATTCGCAGCTTGTCAGACGCGATGGGCAAATCCACCAAGCTTGCGGTAATTATACTATCAGACCGAAGGTGAAGACACTGGCCAAATTGAGTCATCTAAGAGGCTGCCCATGTGCGGGGAAGCATGGTTCCTCAGAGGTCCGGGGCCGCGGCTATTCGCTTGGCTCGCGATTCGTGAAGATGAGTTTTCCCCCGCTGCGCGCCAGCGGGAAGGATCTCAGGCCGCGCAGTTCTTTGGGCTCTTCCTGGTCCGTCCACAGGAACACTTCCCGTGGGCCGTTCCACAATACCGCCAGCGATTCCGGTGTCTCGAAGAGATGCGGCGCATCGGGGAATTTCGCGCCGTACCACAGGTTCCCGCTCGGCGCGTGCAGGATGTGCACCTGGATGCCGGTATAAAAATTAAGCGTGGAGGCCTCGTGGTACTCGCCATCGATCACGATCAGATCGCCCGGCCGAAACCGCTTTTGAATCGCCTGCGCGAGATTGTAAGAAGAGAGAATCGGCGAAAACGTGCTGAAGGAGCAATGTACACAGGCCAGCAGCACGGCCATCATGGCGGCGAGCGCAACGTTGCCCGCCAAAGGGCGTCCGCGCCGCCGCAGAATCCAGTTTAATCCGGTGCCGAGAAACAGCCCGAGGGACACCCCCAGAAGCGGACCGCGAAACACACCCAGCGCCCGCGGCGTCAGATCGAGGACATGACCGAGCGATAAGTCGTAGTCCTGCGGATTTTTCTTGAGCAGGTCCGCCAGGTCCGCCCCGGGAGCGGCGCCCCGGGAAACAAACAGAAGATATGTCCCGGCGGCAAACGCCAGCACGCCGAAAGCGAACAGGGCGGTCGAAGATATCCTTCCCGCCCGGCGATCCGACTCGCGCGCCGCCGTTCCGGATTCGCGCGCCAGCCATCCGCCAACCAGAAGCGCCAGGCCCGGCAGGGCGGGAATTGTGTAATACTCCTGCCGCGTCGAGAAACTGAAGAAGCCCACGATGACGAGCGCCCACGCGAAGAAGAGCAGATTGGCGCGCTGCCGCCGATCCAGCTCAGTCCGTGGCCTGCTCCGAAGTTCCCGCCATCGCGCAGGCACGCTGCGGAGAGCTTGCGGCAGGAAGGCGCTCCAGGGCAAAAGCCACGCCGGCAGGAGTCCCCAGAAGATGGCGAGCGGAACGGTGTCGTACCCCGGAGGCACGCGTTTGCCCAGGAAGCGCATCAGATGTTCATTGATGAAGTAGAACCATAGAAACCCGCGCGCCTGACCCTGCGCCGGATTGCGCAACGCCGCCAGGATATGCCACGGTGCGGCGATCGCTAAAAACACCAGCGCGCTCGAGACCAGACGCAACTTCAGCAAGTGCCGCAAATTCCCCGTCAGGAGAAGGTACAGCCCGATCGCTCCGACCGGAAATACCAGTCCAATCAGGCCTTTCGTGAGCACATTTAGTGCGCACGTCGCGGCGAATCCCCAGCAGACGAACCGCGAGGGGCGTTCTTGTTCGAGCGACCGCCAAAAAAAGTAGTAGCCGAGCGTAAGCCACAGCGCGACCAGCACCTCGGGAATCTGAAAGCGCGTGAAAATGTAGAGGCCGAGCGAGGTGGCCAGTGCGGCCCCCGCGTACAGGCCGCCCGCCTCTCCATAAACGTGCCGGCCCAACCGGTAGGTCGCCAGAACCAGCGCCAGCACGCCGAGCATGAGGGGCAAGCGCGTGCTCCAGGTGCCGATGCCAAAGATACTGTAGCTGGTTGCCAGGCTCCAATACATCAGCGGAGCTTTTTCCAGATAGCGGAAGCCGTCGGTGTACAGCGTCACCCAGTCGTGCCGCTGCAGCATTTCGCGCGCCGCCTCGGCGTGTACGGTATCGACGTCGTCGAGCAAGGCGGGCCACGAGAGGCCGGCCATGTAGATGACCGCCCACAGGCCAATCAACGCCAGCACGGAAACCCGCCAGTCCGAAAGGAAGCGGTTCGGACGGCTTTTTGCGGGAGCAATCTCATTCTCAACGGTGGGCGGTATTAGATTGGGGCTGGGGCCTGAATCCATAGCACTTAGCCTGGAGGATGACAGGATCGGTTACATGTACATGCCGCCGTTGACCGCCAGCACGTGGCCGGTGATGTAGGAGGCTTCGTCGCTGGCCAGGAACTTCACGGCATTGGCGACGTCATCGGGCTGGCCCATGCGCCCCAGCGGAACGCCGGCCAGCATCTTGCGTTTGAGTTCCTCGGGAAGGCCGCGGGTCATATCCGTGTCGATATAACCGGGCGCCACTGCGTTCACGGTAATGCCGCGGCTTCCCAACTCCTGGGCCAGGGCCTTGGTAAGTCCGATCAGCCCGGCTTTGGAGGCGGCGTAGTTGACCTGACCGGGGCTGCCGGCTTGCCCCACGACCGAGGCCATGTTGATGATGCGGCCCCAGCGGTTGCGCATCATCCCCGGCATGGCCTGCTGAGCCGCCAGGAAGGCGCCTTGCAGGTTGAGTTTCAGCACCAGTTCCCAATCGGCGAGTTTCATGCGCACGGCCAGGCCGTCGCGGGCGATTCCGGCGTTGTTCACCAGCACGTCCACGCGGCCCTTTTCGCCCAGGATACTGGCGAAGCCTTCCTTGACGGATTCGGGCGAAGTGACATCCAGGTTCAGCGTGACCGCCTCACCTCCGGCGGCGCGAATTTCCCCCGCCACGCTCTCATTGTTTTCCACTTCGGGGGAGGCGACCACGATGAAGTGCTCGCGGCAGAGCTTCAGGGCTATGGCACGCCCGATGCCGCGGCTGGCGCCCGTAACGAATGCAACTCGATTGGCCATTCTTACTCCTCGGGACTGGGTATGATGAAACTTCGATCATAACGTATGGCTTACCGCGACTTGAGCGAGTTCATCGCCGCCCTGGAAGAAAAGGGCGAGCTGAAGCGCATTCCGTTCGAAGTGGACCCCGTTCTGGAGATCACGGAATTCGCCGACCGAGCGGTCAAGAGCGGCGGTCCCGCGCTGCTGTTCGAGAAGCCCAAAGGCAGCGCGATCCCGGTGTTCATCAATGGATTCGCTTCCGCGCGCAAGATGGAGATCGCGCTCGAGGTCGCTTCGGTGGAGGAGATCGCCGGGCGGATCGTAGAAATCCTCGAGACGCGCATGCCCGAGGGGCTGATCGGGAAGATCAAAATGCTGCCGCGGCTCGCGGAAATGGGATCGTTCTTTCCCCGCACAGTAACCCAAGCGCCTTGCCAGGAGATCGTGAGCGGCGAGGAGTTCTCGCTGTTCGACCTGCCGGTTTTGCAATGCTGGCCCGAGGATGCCGGCCGCTTCATCACCTTGCCGCTGGTTTTTTCGCGCAACCCCGATACCGGCAAGCGCAACTGCGGCATGTACCGCATGCAGATTTTCGACGGCCGCACCGCCGGCATGCACTGGCAGACCCACAAGCAGGGCGCCGAGCACTATCGCCGCAGCCGCCACCACGGCCGCGCGCGCATGGACGTGGCCGTGGCCATCGGCGCGGACCCGGCCACCATATACTCGGCCATTCTGCCGCTGCCGCCCGATCTCGATGAGATGATGATCGCCGGATTTTTGCGCCAGAGCCCCGTGGAGATGATCCGCTGCCGGAGCTGCGACCTGGAGGTGCCCGCCAACGCCGAGATCGTCCTGGAAGGCTACGTGGAAGTGGGCGAGACGCGCACCGAAGGGCCGTTCGGCGACCATACCGGTTACTATTCGCTGGCCGGCGAATATCCGGTTTTCCACCTGACCTGCGCCACGCACCGGGCGCGGCCCATCTACGCCGCCACCATAGTGGGACCGCCGCCCATGGAAGATTTCTATATGGGAAAAGCCGTCGAGCGGATTTTTCTGCCGTTGATGCGTCTGCAACTGCCCGAGGTGCGCGATATCGCCATGCCGGCCGAGGGCGTGTTCCACAACCTGATGCTGGTTTCGATTCGCAAGTCCTATCCGGGGCACGCGCGCAAAGTGATGCACGCTATCTGGGGATTGGGGCAGGCCATGTTCACCAAGTGCATCGTGGTGGTGGATGAAGACGTGGACGTACAGAACGTGCGCGAAGTGGCCTGGAAGGCGCTCAACCATATCGATCCGGAGCGCGACATTCAGTTCACGCTAGGGCCGGTGGATTCGCTCGATCATGCCAGCCGCCTGCAGGATTACGGCTCGAAGATGGGCATCGACGCCACGCGCAAATGGCCGGGCGAGGGCTTCACGCGGCCGTGGCCGGGCGAGATCAAAATGAGCGAAGAGGTCAAGCGGCGCGTGGACGCGCTATGGAAACGGGCGGGCCTCTAGCCATGCGCACCGGCCTCGTGGGGCCGCTCGTGTGGGCGGCGCTGGCGGCTGGCGCCGCGCTGGGATGGCAGGCGCTCACGGTGCGCTACAACTACGGCGGCGATTGGTCGGCGCTGTTCTACACCGGCCAATCCACGGCTGTGCCGCCCCAGATCGCGCAGGAAGACGTCTACCGCGTCAACGACGCCACCGGTTACGACGGCCAGTATTACCACATGATTGCGCACGATCCGCTGCTGCGCGGCGAGACGATGCGATTCCTCGATAATCCGCGCCTGCGCTGGCGGCGCATCCTGCTGCCCGCGCTGGCATACGGAGCGGCCGGAGGCGAGAGCGACCGCGTGGATTCGGCCTACAGCGCGGTCGTGCTGGGCTTTGTTTTCCTGGGCGCGCTCTGGACGGCGCGCTGGGCTGTGGCGTGGGGCCGGCACCCCGCGTGGGGGCTGATGTTTCTGGCGATTCCGGCAGTGGCGGTCTCGCTCGACCGCTACACCATCGACGTGGCGCTGGCGGCACTGGCTGTGGGGTTCGTCGCAGAGGGCCGGGCAGGCTTTAGCTTGGCCATCCTCGTTTTAGCGCCGCTGGCGCGCGAGACCGGGGTGATTCTGATCGCCGCCTACGCTTTGGACGCAGCGCTGCGCAAGGAATGGCGGCGCGTGGCCCTGGCCGGCGCGGCTTCCCTGCCCTGGATTTTTTGGCTCTTATATGTGGCGCGGCGAACGCCCGCGGATGCGACCGTCTTCGCTTCGTGGGTGCCATTTTACGGCCTGATCGGACGCACCCTGCACCCCATCCAGGATTCGGTAGCGACACCTTGGCTGCTGCGCGCGGCGATTCTGGAGTACGTGGGCATCCTGGGCATGTGGGTTGCCGTGGCGCTGGCAGCGGCGCTGCTCTGGAAAGGCAAACGCGACCTGACGGCCCTGGCGGCGGCCCTGTTCGCGGCGGTGTTCATCGCGTTTCTGGGACAGCCGCAGGCGTGGTCGGGAGTTTATTCATTCGGCAGGACGATGTCGCCGTTACTCATCTGGCTGGCACTGGCGGGCGTGGCGTCGGGCCGGTGGGTGTTTCTGACCCCACTGGCGATGACGATGCCGCGCATCCTGTTTCAGTTGAGCCCGCAGTGGCGCGGGATCTGGCACGGATTGATGCGGTGAGGGCTCGCTACTCCGCCTGTGCCGCGCGCACGGTCTTCTCGACCGGCTCCAGGGGCGCGATCTCCACGCCCAGGGGCGCGGTCTTCAGGTCCGCGAATTTGCGCGCGCTCACCATCACGCGGCTCTCCAGCGATCCCACCGCGCCGTTATAGGCCTCCACGGCGCGCTCCAGGCTCCTGCCCACCTTGTTCCAGTGGTCGCCCATGTCGGAGAGCCTCTTGAAGAGGTCCTTGCCCAGCGCGCTGATGGCGGCGGCGTTCTCCGCCAGGCTCTCCTGCCGCCAGCCGTAAGCCACCGCGCGCAGGAGCGCGATCAGCGTCGTGGGCGTGGCCAGGATGACGTTCTGTTCCACGCCCGATTCGATCAGCGAGGGGTCGCTCTCCAGCGCCGCGCTGAAGAAGCACTCGCCCGGCAGGAACATCACGGCGAACTCGGGGGCGCGGTCGAATTGCTCCCAATATGATTTGCGGCCCAGCGCAGTCATGTGGGCGCGGACCTGGCGGGCATGATCGGCCAGGCGCGCGCGGCGGGCCGGCTCATCGGATGCTTCGATGGCCTGGAGGTATCCATCCAGCGGGGTCTTGGCATCCACGACGATGATTTTGCCGGCGGGCAGGCGCACCAGCAGGTCCGGCCGCAGGCGGCCATCCTGGGGGCCGACGGTCGATTGCGCCAGGAAATCGCAATGGTCGAGCATGCCGGCCATCTCCACCACGCGCCGCAACTGGATCTCACCCCAGTGGCCGCGCACGGCCGGAGTTCGCAGCGCGGTGACCAGCTTGCCGGTTTCGCCGCGGAGCTGGGCCTGCGTTTCGATGAGATTGCGGACCTGTTCGGAGAGCGCCGCGTAGGCCCCCGCGCGGGCGGTTTCCAGCTCCTGGATTCGGGAATCCACCTTCTCGAGCGACGCGCGCACGGGCGTCACCATCTCCGCTATGGCCTGGCGGCGGAGATCGAGGTCGCCGCGCGCGGCCTCCTGGGTTTGCGCCAGGGTCCCGCGCGCCAGATCCAGGAACGCCTGGTTATTGCGCGCCAGGGCGTCGGCGGAAAGGGCCTTAAACGCCGATTCGGCTTCGCTGCGGCGCCAGCGCAGAACGAACCAGGCCAGAAGGAATCCAGCCATAAAACAGACCAGCGGGAGAATGTTCTGCATGACCTATTATCGCTTCTCCTTAGCTGCCGTGCGGCCTCACCGGTAGGGGCCGAGGCGCGGAGGGCGGAGATCGGGTTCGAGGAGGAGCGGCGTGCGGCCGGGGTAATAGCGCAGAAGCTGCTGGTTCTCCTCGGGACCGAGGTCGCGGGCCCACACAATGCGCCCAGAATCGATATCGGCGGCGTTGTAGACCCACTCGTCCTGAAAAATGTGGCGCGGGGTGTAGCGAACGAAGACCAGCAGCCGGCCGGGGAGGGCCGCCAACTGGCGGTTGACGAAGATACGGCGCTCGGGGTTTGAGTGGTTGATGGTGTTCCAGGTCTCGTACTGGCGGGCGGCGCGCGAGATCTCGGGATTTTCCGCCGCGTGCAGGGTGTACCAGAATCCGAAGTGGAGAACGCAGAGGAAGACGATGACACGGGCGGCCTGGGCGCCCGTCGGCCAGCCGGAGACCTTGATGCGAGCCAGGCGCTCGAGTCCGGCGACGGCGGCCAGGATGAAAAGACAGGCGACCGCGGCAATGTAGTGGAACTGGAAGGCGGGGAAGAAATTGGCGCCGAGGGCGAACAGGGCCAGCGTGGCCAGCACCCAGGCGTAGCGGTATTCGCGCGCGGCGGGAAGAAACAGCAGCAGGGCGATATACAGGGGCGGCAGGAAGAAGAAGCGATAGAAGCGCACGCGGTATTCCAGGCGCAGCAGGTAGGTGCTCAGAGTATCGGTGCCGGGGCCGTGAAAACTAAGCTGCATTTTGTAATCGAGGGCCTGCTCGGGCGTGAGGGGGCGGTGGGGAATCACGTTGGGCTGGAACGTGAAGGCCGAGGGAACGCCGTACTGATATTGGCTGAGCGCTTCGGGCAAGGTGGTCCAACTGCCGGTGACCTGGCGGTTTTGCAGCAGGGTCAGGGCGAGTGCCGGCAAAATTACGAGCGCCACGACCCCCGCGGCGCGAGCCAGGCCCGCGGCTTCGGCGCGTCGGCGCAGCGCCGGAAGGAAGAAGAGCAGGACCGCAATCGCGAGGAAGATGGATTCGAACTGGCGGGTGAGCAGGTGAAGGCCAAGACCGAGGCCGAGGAAGATACGGTCGCGCTGGCGCCCCGCGGGAAGCCGCGGCAGCGCGCCAAAGACCAGGCAGCCGGCCGCGGCGGGAAGCGCGCCGCCCCAGTAATTGTTCATCCACTGGTTGAGCGGACCGAACTCGATGACGGCCAGCCCGCCGCCCAGGAGTGACCAGCCGGGCGTGGTCCAGCCGCGCAGCATCCAATAGCAGAGCGAGCAAAAGGCGGCGGTGGCCATGATCACGCCGGCCCAGGGCGTCCCGAAGATGGCGCGGCCGAGGGCTAACACGAGGCCTTGCCCGATCGGATAGATGGAACTATAGGTGGGTTCCTGGAGAACGAAGAAGGTCTCGAAAAAGCGGTGCATGGGATGCGCGGGGTTGGCCAGGCGCAGGTGGCGGAGGGTATCGGCTACCAGCAGGTGGCCGAATTCGTCGTAAACATCCGGCGCCGGCACCGGATGGTTGGCAAGAAGCGCGAGCCGCAGGACAACGGGCAGGGCGGCCAGCAGGAGCATCGACCAGGCGGTGCGCGCGGCGAAGCGGCTGGCGTAAGGCTCGAGCCAGGGATGCCAGGCGAGGGTGGCGGCCAGCAGAAAGGCGGCCACCAGTAGTTCGATAATATCGGCGCCGGTGAACCCCAGAGGATTATCCAGAGGCGGCATGAAATTCTCATTCTGGCAGGAACGGGAGGCGGCCGGTGTAGTTGGAAACGCGGGCCGGGGGGTCTTTGAGATGAGACATGCTCGGCCCGCTGTTCCATCAGCTCGTGCCAGCCTCTTTGTACGGGGGGGCAGACGGCGTTGCGGGCGAGGTCCCGGCTTCGGAGGACGCTCCCTATTGCACGCGGTGCGAGTGGGACCAGACCATCGTGAACATAGGCGGCCCCGAGATCCGGCGCTACTTCCGGACGGCGGATGCGGCCTTCTTCGACCGCCGAAGTTTGCGGGTGCTTTCGGATTGGTGACCGCCGCGGCTGGTGAGGCGGCGGCCGTAACTGATAAGATTGAAGGTGCACCTCCCCGAAGTGAAATCCATGAAATTCGGCGTCATTGTGTTTCCAGGCAGCAACTGCGATCACGACGCCTTCTACGCGGTTTCCGAAAACCTCGGTCAGAAGGCGGAGTTCATCTGGCACGATTCCTCGACGCTGGGGGATGTCGATGCCGTGATTCTGCCGGGCGGCTTCTCCTACGGCGACTACCTGCGGTGCGGCGCCATCGCCAAGTTCTCGCCGGTGATGGCGGCGGTGCGCAAATTCGCGGCCGCGGGAGGGCCGGTGCTGGGCATCTGCAACGGCTTCCAGATCCTGGTGGAAGCGGGGCTGCTGCCGGGCGCGCTGATCCGCAATCGCGGGCTGAAATTCATCTGCCGCGAGGTGCGGCTGCGGACCGAAACCACGAATTCACCCTTCACATCGGCGGCGCACGTGGGGCAGGTGCTGCGCCTGTTCATCGCCCACGGCGAGGGCTGCTACTACGCCGATGAAAAGACGCTGGACGAGCTGGAGGCCGAGGACCGCGTGACCTTCCGGTACCTGGACAACCCCAACGGCTCGCTGCGCGACATCGCCGGAATTCTGAGCCGCGAGCGCAACGTGATGGGGATGATGCCGCATCCCGAGCGGGCATCGGACCCATTGATGGGTTCGAGCGACGGCCTGACGGTGTTCCACTCGCTGCTCGGCGCGAGGGTGCGGGCATGACCACGGAAATTGCGATGACACCGGAGCTGATCGCGCAGCACCAGTTGACGCCGGCGGAATACGCCAAGATCGTCGAAATCTTGGGGCGCGAGCCGAGCTATACGGAGCTGGGGATCTTCAGCGTGATGTGGAGTGAGCATTGCTCCTACAAGAGCTCGCGGCTGCATCTGAAGAAGCTGCCCACGCGAGGCCCGCGGGTGGTGCAGGGGCCGGGCGAGAACGCCGGGATCGTCGATATCGGCGATGGCTACGTGATCGCGTTCAAGATCGAATCGCACAACCATCCGAGCTTCATCGAGCCGTTTCAGGGCGCGGCCACAGGGTCGGGCGGCATCCTCAGGGACATCTTCACCATGGGCGCGCGGCCCATCGCGGTGCTCGATTCGCTGCGCTTCGGGCGCCTCGACGATCCCGAAACCGGGCCGCGCAACCGGCGCATCCTGGCCGGCGTGGTGGCGGGAATCGCGCACTACGGGAACTGCTTCGGCGTGCCCACGGTGGGCGGCGAGTGCCTCTTCGAGCCGTGCTACGACGGCAACCCGCTGGTGAACGTGCTGGCGCTGGGGGTGTGCCGCAAAGAAGATATCTTCTACGCCAAGGCTTCGGGCCTGGGCAACCCGGTGATTTACGTGGGCGCGCGCACGGGGCGGGATGGCATCCACGGGGCGTCGATGGCCTCGGCCGAGTTCACCGAGGAATCCAAGCAGAAGCGGCCCAACGTGCAGGTGGGCGATCCCTTCATGGAAAAGCTGCTGCTGGAAGCGTGCCTGGAGGCCATGCAGACGGGCGCGATCGTGGGCATTCAGGATATGGGCGCGGCGGGGCTGACGTGCTCGACGTGCGAGATGGGCAGCCGCGGTGGAGTGGGGATCGAGATCGAGCTGGATAAGGTGCCGCAACGCGCCACGGGCATGACGCCCTATGAGATCATGCTCTCGGAATCGCAGGAGCGCATGCTGCTGGTGGCCGAGAAAGGGCGCGAAGACGAAGTCTACGCCATATTCCGCAAGTGGGGCCTGGAGGCCAGCGAGATCGGGGTGGTGACGGGCGATGGCAAGCTGCGTGTGCGGCACCATGGCGAGGTTGTAGCCGAAATTCCCAACCGCGAACTGGCCGACGAGGCTCCGCTCTATGACCGTCCGCATACGACGCCGCTGCGACGTGCGCCGATGGAGGCGCCGGCGCTGCCGGAAGTGAGCGTGCAAGAGGCGCTGCCCGCGCTGCTGGCGGCCCCGGATATCTGCTCGAAGCGATGGATCTGGGAGCAGTACGATTACCAGGTGCGCACCAACACGCTGGCCGGACCGGGAGCGGACGCGGCCATTCTGCGCATCAAGGAGACCGGCACGTCGGTGGCGATGGCGACCGACGGCAACGGGCGCTACAGCTATCTTTCGCCGCGGGAAGGCGCGCGGCTGGCGGTTGCGGAATGCTGCCGCAACCTGGCAACCGTGGGCGCGCTGCCGGTGGCGGCCACCAATTGCCTGAACTTCGGGAACCCGGAGCGGCCGGAGATCATGGCGCAGCTCGTGGAGGCCATCGAGGGCATGGCGGAAGCCTGCCGGCACTTCGAGACGCCCATCACGGGCGGCAACGTGAGCCTGTATAACGAAACCCTGGGCGAGGGCATCTTTCCGACTCCCGTGCTGGGCATCGTGGGCCTGCTGAAGATCGGGCCGCCGGTGACGATTCCCTTCCGCAATGCCGGCCGCGCGGTGGTGCTGCTGGGCGGCGTGGGCGGGTGCGATGAGATTCGATTCGGCGGCACCGAGTATGCCAAGGAGATCGTCAAGCAGCTCTGGGGATTGCCTCCGGAACTGGATATGGAGCGCGAGAAGAAGGTACACGAGGCCATGCGCGCCATCGTCGCCGAGGGCCTCGCGGAATCGGCGCACGACCTGGCCGATGGCGGCCTGGCGGTGACGCTGGCGGAGTGCTCGTTCGGACCGGCGGAGATCGGGGCGCAGATCGATATCGATTCGGACCTGCGGCCGGAGATATTGGCGTTCCACGAAGGAGCCTCGCGGATTCTGATCTCGACGGCACATCCCAAGCGGGTGGCGGCGATCGCGGAGAAATTCGGAGTCGAGGCCCCCGTGGTGGGAGTTACAATCGAGAAGGAGCTGGAGATCCGGCAGCGGGGGGTGACGCTGGGCTGTTGGGAAATCGGGGCCCTCAGGGCCGCATACGAGCGGGCGCTTGAATCGCATGTCCGATAAATTCCACGAAGAGTGCGGGGTGGTGGCCATCTACGGCCATCCCGAGGCGTCCAAGCTGGCGTACCTGGGCCTCTACGCGCTGCAGCATCGCGGGCAGGAAAGCGCGGGCATCTGCACGTCGTCGCGCGGGCAGACCTACTGCCACAAAGCCATGGGGCACGTGGCCGACATCTTCACCAGCGCGGTGCTGGCGACCCTGCCGGGCGAACTGGCTATCGGGCATACGCGCTACTCGACGGCCGGCGACACCACCATGCTCAACGCGCAGCCCTTTTCGGTGGCCTGCAACAAGGGGCGCCTGGCGGTGGCGCACAACGGCAACATCACCAACACGGCCGAGCTGCGGGCGGACCTGGGACGCCACGGGGCGGTATTTCAAGCCTCCAGCGACACCGAGATCGTGCTGCACCTGGTGGCGCAATCGAAAGAACGCACCCTCAGCGGGGCGCTGCGCGAGGCGCTCCTGCATATCGAAGGGGCCTTCTCGCTGGTGTTTCTGGCGGAGGACCGCATCATCGTGGCCCGCGACCCGCACGGCTTCCGCCCGCTGGTGATGGGCGAAATGGAAATTTCCGGGGGCCGCAAATTTTACGCGTTCGCTTCCGAGACGTGCGCGTTCGACCTGATCGGCGCGGTGTACCTGAACGAGGTCGAGCCGGGCGAGATGGTGGTGGTGGGCCCGGAGGGAGTCACGCGCGAGCGCTGGGCGCCGGAGCGGCCGCGGGCGCAGTGCGTCTTCGAGCACGTGTATTTCTCGCGGCCGGATTCGATCGTGTTCGGGCGCCCGGTGGAGCAATCGCGCGAGGAGCTGGGCCGGCTGCTGGCGCGCGAGTGCCCCGCCGATGCGGACCTGGTGGTGCCGGTGCCGGATTCGGGCGTCGCGGCGGCCATCGGCTACGCCAGCGAATCGGGGCTGCCGTTCCGGCACGGGCTGATCCGCAACCATTACGTGGGGCGGACGTTTATCGAGCCGTCGCAGGCCATTCGCGATTTCGGTGTCAAGCTGAAGCTCAACCCGGTGCGCTACCTTCTGGAAGGGCAGCGCGTGGTGCTGGTGGACGATTCCATCGTGCGGGGCACCACCAGCCGCAAGATCGTGCGCATGGTGCGGCAGGCCGGTGCGCGCGAGGTTCATGTGCGCATCTCCTGCCCTCCCACGGTGTCGCCGTGTTTCTACGGCGTGGACACGCCCACGCGCAGCGAGCTGATCGCTTCGAACCACTCGGTGGATGAGATCCGGCGCTTCCTGGAGGCCGATTCGGTGGGGTACCTCTCGGTTGCGGCGTTGCGGCAAGCGGTGGCGGACGAAAACCAGGAGTACTGCTACGCCTGCTATACGGGCGACTATCCCACGGAGCTGGTGAATATCGAGGAACTGGTGGCGGCCCGGCAATCGCGGCGGCGAGGATGACAACGGTTCATCTGGATGGCGAGAGCCTGAGCATCTCCGAGGTGCGGCGCGTGGCCGCCTTGGGCGCGCACGTGGAACTGGCGGATAGCGCGGCCGAGAAAATGAACGTGTCGCGCGCGCTCATCGAACGCCTGGCGGCGGGCGAGGAACCGATCTACGCGGTCAATACGGGGGTGGGGCTGCTCGCCGATGTGCGCATTCCGCGCGAGGATCTCGACCGGCTGCAGCGCAATGTGATCCGCTCGCATGCGGCGGGCGTGGGAGAGCCGCTGGCGCGCGAGGCGGTGCGCGCCATGATGCTCATCCGCGCCAACGTGCTGGCGAAAGGGCTTTCGGGCATCCGGCCGGTGGTGGCCCGGAAGCTGTGCGAGCTGCTGAATAGCGGCGTAACACCGGTGGTGCCTTCCCAGGGCAGCGTAGGCGCGTCCGGGGACCTGGCCCCGCTGGCGCACATGGCGCTGGTGCTGATCGGCGAAGGCGAGGCGGAGTTCGATGGCACCGTGATGGAGGGCCGCGAAGCGCTGCGGCGCGCCGGAATCGGAGCCATCGAGCTGCATCCCAAGGAAGGCATCTCCCTCATCAACGGGACGCAGGCCATGCTGGCGATCGGGTGCCTGGAACTGGAGGCGGCCCAGGTGCTGGCCGATACCGCCGACGTGCTCTGCGCGATGACCGTGGACGCGCAGCGTGGCACGCCACGAGCCTTCGAGGAGCGCATCCACGCCGCCCGCCCGCATCCGGGACAGGTGACGAGCGCAGCGCGGCTGCGGCGGCTGCTGGAGGGTAGCGAGATCCGCGCCTCGCATGCCGCCTGCCGGCGGGTGCAGGATGCCTATTCGCTGCGCTGCGTGCCGCAGGTCCACGGGGCGGTGCGGGATGCGCTGGCGGAGGCGCGCAGAGTCTTCTCCATCGAGCTGAATTCGGCCACCGACAACCCGCTGGTGCTGGGCGAGGAGATCTTCTCCGGCGGCAATTTCCATGGCGAGCCGCTGGCTTTGCAGCTCGATTTCCTGGCGGTGGCGCTGGCGGCGCTGGCGGGTATCTCGGAGCGGCGCATTGACCGCCTGGTGAACCCGGCGCTGAACGAGAACCTGACGCCGTTTCTGGCGGAGCACGCGGGCCTCGAGTCCGGACTGATGATGGCGCAGGTGACGGCGGCCAGCCTGGTGGCGGAAAACCGCGTCCTGGCGCATCCGGCTTCCACCGGATCGATTACCACCAGCGGCAACAAAGAGGACTTCGTCAGCATGGGGATGACCTCGGCGGTGAAGCTGCAGCGGGTGGTGCGGAATGTCCGCACGGTGCTGGCGATCGAGGCGTTGACGGCGGCGCGCGCCCTGGACCTGCTCGCGCCCCTGCGCTCCAGCCCTGTGCTGGAAGCCGCGCGGGCACGTATCCGGGAGGTATCGGCGCCTCTCGAGGGCGACCGGGCTTACTATCGCGATATCGCGGCGCTCGATGGGCTGATCGCTTCGGGGACGCTGGCGTGCGATGGCCTGCCGTGCGCCTGAACGTCCGGTGCGAAGCCGCGGACGAGCGGCCGTTGGTCCACTCCATCAATGAAGCCGCCTTTGTCCGCCCGGATGAAGCCGACCTGGTCGATAACCTGCGGAGTGAAGGGGCCGTGCTCCTATCGTTGGTCGCAGAACTGGACAAGCGGATCGTCGGCCATGCTTTGTTCAGCCGGATGTCGATTGAAACAGCGGGCGGCTCGATCCCGGCGGTGGCATTAGCCCCAATGGCTGTGTTGCCGGAGTATCAGCGCCGGGGCATCGGCGGGCTGCTGGTGCGGCATGGCCTGGATCTCTTACGGCAGCAGGGCGCACGGATCGTCATTGTTCTCGGCCACCCCGATTATTACCCGCGCTTCGGGTTTTCCCCTGAAACGGCGCGCTCTCTCGAAAGCCCGTTTCGTCCCGAGGCCTTCATGGCGCTGGAGCTCAGCCCGGGCGCATTGGACGGGATTCGCGGCAGAGTCAGATATCCGCTCGCATTTGGGATCTCTACATAAGTGGGTGATTACACCGAGTAGACCGAGATCGTGGTTACGGTCTGGTAGCCCATGCGCTGGTAGAGGCGATAACCGGCGGGCGTCGATTGCAGAACGGTCCGCTCGATGCCGTGCCGCTCGCGGGCATCGGCCAGCGCGTGGCGCATGACGGCTTCCCCGTAGCCGCGGTACTGGTGCTCGGGCATCGTAGCGACGTTGTAAACTCCCAGGGCGCCGGCTCCCACGACGATGGCGGCGGTGGAAACCGGCTCGCCGTCGGCATATCCCACATAGGCGGCGAAACGCTCCCAGACCGAAGGGCTGTCGAAGACCTCGTTAAACCAGGCGGGAGGCACGTGGAAGCAGAACGACCCGATGGCGCAGAAGGCCTCGCGAGTGGCGCCGTTGCGGACGCGGCAGACCTCTAGCGCGGGCAGGGGCTTCACGGGCGGGGCGATGCGCTCGGCCACCATGCCGGGAAGGTCCACCGAATGGCGCAGCCCGTGCTTCTCGAAAAGCCGGCGGGCGCGTTTGCGCGGTCCGGGAGCGATCCAATCCTCGCAGACCCAATAGGACCACTCGAGGCCGCGCGTATCGAAGTGCAGGGTGGGGAGAAAGATGCGCTGGGCCAGTTCGGCTTCGGTCGAGACGGGCGCCGAGAGGAAGGCGCTGTTGAACATCTGGAAAACCACCCCGGCGGCGGCGATGGAGACGCCGCGCAGCTCGCGAACTTCGCCGGGCCCCCGGCTGGCGGCGATGGCGCGAAAGGATTCGCGCAGATTGCCGGCCACCACCTCGAAGTTCACACTGACAGTATCGCAGCTTGAGACGCGCGTTCGGGCGATTGCGGCTTTACGCAAAATCCTGATTCTGCTATCCTCAATACGTTGAATTCATAACATTGTCACTCGGCCGCGGGAGGCCGGGCCTACCTGCGAGGTTCACATGTCTGGCCATTCCAAATGGGCTACCATCAAGCACAAGAAGGCAGCCCTGGACGCGAAGCGCGGGAAAACATTCACGCGCATCATCAAGGAGATTTCGATCGCCGCCCGTAGCGGCGGCGATCCGGACGCGAATCCGCGGCTGCGCACCGCCATCCTGGCGGCCAAGGCCGTCAGCATGCCTGCCGACAACATCAAGAAAGCCATCATGCGCGGAACCGGCGAACTGGAGGGCGGGCAGATCGAAGAAGTGATGTTCGAAGGCTACGGTCCGGGAGGCGCGGCCGTTCTGGTCAACGTCGCCACCGACAACCGCAACCGCACGGTCAGCGAGCTCCGCCACGCGTTTTCGAAGAACGGCGGAAACATGGCCGAGCAGGGCGCGGTGGCATGGATGTTCGAACGCAAGAGCCAGATCTTCATCCCAGCCGACAAGATCTCCGAAGACGACCTGATGAACATCCTGCTCGAAGCGGGCGGCGACGACCTGCGCAACGACGGCGAACGCTGGGAAGTGCTCTCGGCGCCGGAAGTTCACTACTCCATGCTCAAGGCGCTCGAAGCGGCCCACCTCCAACCGGCCGATGCCAGCATCGCGATGGTGCCCAAGAACCTGATCCGGCTGGAAGGCAAGAGCGCCAGCGCCATGCTGCGGCTGAGCGAGGCGCTCGAAGAGCACGAAGACGTGCAGGTGGTCTTCTCCAACTTCGATATCGACGAGAAGGAGCTGGAGGCGCTGGCGCAGTAAGGTGCGGGTCCTGGGCATCGATTGCGGCTCCGTGCGCACCGGTTACGGGATCATCGAGAGCGATGGCGTGGAACATCGCATGATCGCCGCCGGAGTGATTGCCACCGATGTCCGGCAGCCCTTCGAACGGAGGCTGCTGGAGATCGCAGTGGGGTTGAGGAAGCTGATATCGGAGCACGCGCCGGATCTGACGGCCGTGGAGGAGGTCTTCTCGGCGGCAAATGTGAAATCGGCCTTGAAGCTGGCGCAGGCTCGGGGTGTGGCGCTCGTGGCTGCGGCGGAAGCGGGCCTGGAGGTAGCGGAGTACTCGCCTCTGGAGATCAAGATGAGCGTGGTGGGGTACGGCCGGGCCGAAAAAGGGCAGGTGCAGACGATGGTGCACTCGCTGCTGGGGCTGGCCGCCGGGGACGTGCGGTCCGAGGATGCGTGCGACGCACTGGCCGTGGCGATCTGCCATGCCACGCATGAAGCCACCCGGCGTAAACTGGCAGTTGAAGTATGAAGTGGCTGCTGGGATTGCTGCTGGCAAGCGTGGTCTGGGCGGGTGACGGGCCGCGGTTGTTCATGTCCAAGTCTTTTCCGGGAAGCGTTCCGGCCTATTCGCAGATCGGCATGGACAAGGATGGAAACGTCGAGTACCGGGAAGCCGCGGACGACGACCAGCCCCTCACGTACCGCCTGACGGAAGCCGAGACGCGGGAGGTATTCGGGCTGGTTGAAAAGCTGGACTACTTCAAGCGTCCCCTGGAATCTCCCGCCAAGGTGGCCTTCACGGGTGCCAAGACCTTCCGCTACGAGGACGAGGGCAAGACCAGCGAGATCAAGTTTAACTATTCGGAAGATCCGGCGGCGCGCCTGCTGCTGGACTGGTTCGAACGCATGGTGGAATCGGCCGAGCGGCGCATCGAGCTTGAGCGCTGCGCCAAGTACGATCACCTGGGGGTCGTCAAGGCGGTCCTGCTGCTGCAGTATTCGATCGAGAACAAGCGTGTGGTGGCGCCGGAGCAGTTTCTACCGGTGCTGGACCGGATCGCGAAGAACGAGATCTACATGCACACCGCGCGCGAGCATGCAGCGGAGCTGGCGGACGCCATTCGGAAATCCCAGCCCTGAAGTCTCCCGCGTGTCCCTCCATGCTTTGTAAGATGGAAAGACGATGCGAATTACCTGGTTAGGACATGGCACGTTCGAGTTCCGGCTACCTTCGGGGCAGGTCGTCGTGATGGATCCCTGGACCGACGGCAACCCGGCTTTTCCTAAGGGATACGAGATCGCGCGCGTGGATACTATCTGCATTACCCACGGGCACTTCGACCATATCCATGACGCGGTTCCCCTGGCCAAGCGCTTTTCGCCGGAAGTGGCGGGCATCTTCGAGACCTGCCATTGGCTCGAATCGAAAGGCGTCCAGAACACGCGACCCATGAACAAAGGTGGATCGCAGAAGCTCGGCGATGTTACGCTCACCATGACTCACGCCGTGCATTCCTGCGGCATCCTCGACGAGGGCCAGATCGTCTATGGAGGCGAAGCCGCCGGCTATGTGCTCCGTTTCGGCGACGGACGGTCACTGTACTTCGCTGGCGACACCAATGTCTTTCTGGACATGCAGCTCATCGAGCAGCTCTACCATCCGGAGCTGGCGATGCTGCCCATAGGCGACCTGTTCACCATGAGCCCGCGCGAGGCTGCCGTGGCGGTCAAGCTGCTCAAGGTCAAGAAGGTGATCCCGATGCACTTCGGCACCTTCCCGGCGCTCACCGGCCGCCCGGAACAACTCCGCGAGTTGACCGGCGGGCTGGGCGTGGAAGTGTGGGAACTGACGCCGGGCCAGCCCGTCGAGTGGTAATCTCACTCTTTCCAGAACAGCTCGGCGTCCGAGCGGCGGACGTAGTTGGCATCGAGCGCGGCGGGGTCCCCGGCCTCGCCCCGTAAAAGCCGGTCCGCTGCCAGGCGCGCCACCGCCGTGCCCAGCGCGCGCGGCGACTCCACAATGGGAGCGCGCTCGAAACGCGTTCCCGCCAAGGCCGTGGCTAGCCATGCCGGATCGGGCGAGACGAATTCCAGATCGCCGGGCGGCAGGGTGGCGAACCACGGTTCGATCTTGCTCACGACCTCGCTCCCGTGAAGCCCGCCCCGGTCGTCATACAGCGCGCCGTAGATCTCCCCGCGGCGCGCATCCAGCACGGCGGCGCGCAGGCGAGCCGTGCCGAATGTGGCGATGGCTTCCAGGTTTGAAATCGCCACCGCCGGTTTGCCCACCGCTTCCGCAAGCCCCTTAATGCACGCCAGCCCCACGCGGACGCCCGTGAACGAACCCGGGCCGGAGGCCGCCGCGAAACAATCCATGGCTTCCAGGCGCACGCCATGCCGGCTCAGGAGACTCTCCAAGTGGCCATATAGGATATGCGCAAACCCGCCCGGAGCGTGTATGGCAATGTCCTCGAGTATCTCCGCGCCGCGCGCCAGCGTCAGGCTGCCGTACTCATGCGTGGTGTCAACCGCCAGGATGAGTGGAATCACTTGGCGAGCTGGAAGGCCTTGTCAATGGTGTAGACTTTGCCGTTGGCGTTCATGCCGTAGAGCCGCACGAGCATGACGGCGGGATAGTCACTCGCCAGATCGGCAGGCGGCTCGAAGGTGCCTTGCGCTCCGGTGGCGAGCACCCGGTAGCCCTGGGCCTCGGCCGGCACTTCGCCCGTCCACAGCCAGCTCATGGAGCGTGTGGCGCGCGTGGCGCGGGTGATTTTGGTGGCATAGGGAGCCGGCCGGGAGAGCGCCAGGTCGCCCGTGGGCTGCTGAATCTCAAACGGCACTTTAGGCGGGTTGATCTCGACTTGCTGAAGTTCCAGCGGATATTCCCGTGAATCGAACTTGTAAGAGCGATTCATGCTTTCCATGTGGCCTTCGCGCACCACGTGCAACACCCAATCGTGCGAATTGTCGGGCGGTGTGCCGGTGAAGTGGTCGCCGCTGAACCGCTTGGCTTTGGTGCTCTCGCCGGTGGCCGGGTCGATCCAATATACGTCGTAGCCGTGTTTCTCCACCAGCAGTTCGAGCGGCCCCGGCTTTTCGATATAGACCACGTACTCGGTGCCTTCGAGCGCCACCGCGCGCCCGCCATCCACGTCGAAGTAAGGTTCCAGCTCCCAGTGGCGCGTGTCGGAGAGGAAATCGAACCACACGGTCATCATTTTGGCCCCAGGAGAATTTGCGTATGAGGGGCCGGAGCCGGTATTGGCGTAGGTTACGTATTGCCCGTCGAGGTAGGCGTTCCACAAGCGGTGCCGCAGGGTAGTGGAGTCCACGTCGTGGGGACCGGACTTCCCTGCCCCGCTGTCTTCGCGCGCAAATCCCTGGTTTACGAAGGGCACGCCATAAAGTTGGTGCTCGATTGCGCCGATCTGATCATCGGGCGTCCCGTAGGCGGCGAAATCCATCCAGCCATCGTCGAGCAGCGGGGCGGAGGTGATCCGCGCGCCGCTGGTTCGGGGGTGCCCGTAGGGGTCGGCTTGCTTCAGCACGCCGCCGATCTCTTTCAGCAGGGCGCGCGCGCCGAACTCGCCTTCGAACTCGGCGACGGCCTGCCAGGTGACGTTCATGGCGGCGTAGCGGGCCACTACGTAGCGCACGAAGCGGCGGCGCTGATCGGCAGTTGGAAAGGCGCGGGTTAAGGCGGCGGAATTGGGGGCCAGAACGAGGTCGGCAATTATGCCTTTGCCATTCAGATAGCGGATGCGGCCATCGAGCCGCTGGAAGTAGGCCAGGTTAGGGGCGTTCGGCCCCTGAAAAGCGGAGTCCGGGCCATCGCCCGATACGAAGCCGCGGAGGTGGTTGAACTTCTCGGCGGCGCGCGCGTCAGCCACCGCGCGAAAACCGGCCTCGTCGAGCGAGGCGAAGTGCATTTCGGTGGCGCCCATCCACAGGTGCGCCACATCCAAGCCGCTCGAACTGCGCTGCGTGTAAGCCCAGTGGTGCATGTTGGCGGCGCGTATGAAGCCGGGCGCTTCGGAGGCGGCCGCGGTGAAGGCGCCGGTTTTGCCATCCCATTCGGCGATGTTGCTGATCACGTGGTAATCCCAGTCGCCGGCTTCCACGGGAGCGAAACGCACCACCATGCGGCGCCCGCCATCCCAGTAGCCGGGGATGGCATAAGTGCGCTGGCGCGCCGAGCGGAACTCGACCCGCAGATCCACGCTCACATAAGGAGCGGGATTCGCCGCCGCGTCCTTATCGCCTAGTTCGAAAACCATCTCGCAGGGGCTGTAGGCCGGCGTGTTCGAGCAGGGGGATGCCCCCGATGCCTGGGCCCCCATCGCCCACGGCGCCACTGCGCAGAGCAGCAGGATGAATCGTGTGCCCACAGAACCAGTGTACTTCGCGCGCCGCGGCGGCTTTAGCGCGCCGGCTCCGGTGCGGCTTGGGGCGCCCGCGAGCCGCTGCCGCTGCCCCGGCTGCGCCGAATCCACCCGACCACCGACCACGCGCTGCCCACCGTGCATACCACGATCAGCCCGATCAGCAGCCCCTGCACCACGCCGTTCGCGGCCCACCGCAGAATATGCCGTCCAAAGAACAGGGCCAGCACACCCAAGCCGGTAAACCGCACCATGCGCGCGGCGCCAACCACGGCGAGCATCTTCTTGCGCGGATATTGCAGCGCCGCCGCGGCCATGATGAAAGGCGTAAACGGGAAAGGCGGCGGGGCCAGCGAGGCTACCACCAGGGCCATGGCGGCACTCTTGTCCACGCGGCTTTTCACATACTCCAGCCTGCGGCGCGGCAGGTGTTTCTCCAAACCCTTCTCCCCCGCGCGCCGCAGCACAAGATCCACCAGCAGACAGCCCAACACCGAACCGATGGTGGACATTGCCGCATAGTAGAGCATCATGGCCACGCTACGATGGCGCGCCGCGAGGGCTACCACCAGAAGGTCATTGCCGAGGGGCGCGAATAGAAAGGAAGAATCCAGGATGCCCAGCGCAAGCAAACCCGGCCCTCCGAAAATCATGACGTAATGCGCGAGGACGCGCATCAGGTGCTTCATAAGTGCACGAGACTACACGTTGCCAGCCATAGTAGCCACCTTCCATCCCTCGACGCTTCCTAAGTGTGAGGCGTCAAACCAATATCCGGAGGGTACGTTTTTGAAAGCTCGCCCTTTCAAAGCAGGGATGCGCCCTTAGAACCCGCAAATCGCGCATTTCGATGTCAATTCATGGTGACAATAAAGGCTCCTTCCTATACTGGGATCAATCGCGGCTCACCAGCCCGGAGGGATTCAAACCAAGTGCGCAAGCCCATCAAGTATGCCGAAAAGGCCCTGACATACGCGGCCGGAGCGGCCTGGGTTGTTTTCGACCGCCTCAACCAGGTACGCCCGAATGCCGGTTTCACGCCCCGGTGGTCGGAGAAGCCGCTGCTCAAATCGTGGGAGAAAGTGAAGCCGCCGCTGGGCTGGCCGCGCGAGACCGATTCGCTGTGCCCCAGATGTATACCCGAAATCCGCAAGAAGATCCTGGATGGGGAGGCCCCGCTCGAGGTTCTCTATCACGAGCGGCCCGGCGAGATCAAAGCGCGGATCGTCGAACGCGATGACAAGATCCTGATGGTCAAGGATTGCCCCGTGCACGGCCATTTCGAAGACGTGATGGCCATCGATACGGCGTTCTTCCGACACCTCGAAGAGGTTTTTCCCGGGCGCGATATTCGTGCGCACCGCGACGAAGGCTTGCACCGCCACGGCTCCAGCACCATCACTCACGGGCGCGGATCGGTGCTCACCATAGACCTCACCAACCGCTGCAACATGATGTGCGATCCCTGTTTCATGGACGCCAACCAGGTGGGCTTCGTGCACGAGCTGAGCTGGGACGATATCCGCACGCTGCTCGATAATGCCATTACCATCAAGCCCAAGCGGCAGATGTCCGTGCAGTTTTCGGGCGGCGAGCCCACGCTCTCGCCGCATTTTCTGAATGCCGTCCGGTACGCCCGCGAGGTGGGCTACACCTCGGTGCAGGCGGCCACCAACGGAATCGAGTTCGCCAAGAGCGCCGAATTCTGCCGCCAGGCGGCCGAAGCCGGTCTGCGCTACGCCTACCTGCAATTCGACGGCATCGGCAACGCCGCCAATCAGCACCGCAAGGTCGGCAACCTTTTTGACGTGAAGCTGCGGGCCATCGAGAACCTGTACGGGAACGGCGTCGATATCATCCCGGTCATCACCATCGTCAATGGCATCAACAACGAGCAGGTAGGCCGCATCGTCCAATTTGCGCTCGATAATCCCAAGAAGATTCCGTTTCTTTCCTTCCAGCCGGTCTCCTTTACCGGGCGCGACGAGGGAGTAACCGACGAGCGCCGCGCGGCCCAGCGCTACACGCTCTCGCACCTGGCGCACGACGTGAAGAACCAGACCGGCCTGGGCGAACCGGTGCGCGACTGGTTCCCGATTTCCTTCATGTCCACCTTCTCGGACTGGAGCGACCTGGTGCACGGTCCCGGAGCCGCGTGGGGCCAGTTGAGCTGCGGATGCCATCCCAACTGCGGCGTGGGCATGGCCATCATGGTGGACAAGGAAACCAGGGAAGCCGCGCCGGTCACCGCCTTCCTGGACGCCGGCCGCCTGGCCCGCGACGTGGCGCGCATCAACGACGCGGCTCGCGGCAAGTGGCTCTCAATTCTAGGCATGGCGCTGGCGGTGGCACGTAACTACGATCCTTTCCAGGCGCCCACGCATTTCCGCTTCCTGGATCTGCTGCGGAAATTCGACAAGACTTTCGGCGCCACCGGCAGGAGCTACGGCAAGGTAGGCAAGGACCGCACTTTCGACGACATCGAGCAGCGCCGCCGCGACCGCTGGAACTTCCTGTTCATCGCCGGTATGTGGTTCCAGGATCTGTTCAACTACGATTTCCGCCGCACCGAGCAGTGCATTATCCCCTATGCCACGCAGGAAGGCGAGATCTCCTTCTGTGCCTATAACACCGGCGTCGGCTGGCGCAACATCATCGAGAAGATGCACATGACCGCCACGCTCACCAAGTGGTACGAAGAGCGCGGCAAGCACGAAATCTTCGCCGGCGGCAAGCACGTGCCGCTCGCCAGCGTGGAGCACTCGCTCACGCTGCGCGAAGAGATCGTCACCACCGAGGAGCAGCGCGATCTCGACCGACTGGGCATCGCCAAGAACGCCCGCGAAGAGAAGATCCGCGCGCGCGATGCGAAGCTCAAGGAGCGCGAGGAGAACGCGCGCATGATGAAGCTCTATCGCCAGCACGTGCTCAAGGAGCAGCCCGGCCTGGAACTCGTGCAGATCGCCGGCAACGTGGCTCCGGCGCCACGCACGGTCGAGGAGCGGGAGGAAGTCGGAAGTTTCGGAGACTAACGCCCGGCTCAGCGGGAGGCGAGCTCTTTGCCGAGAAGTTTCAGGCGCTCGGGAGGGATGCGCGCCTCGGCGGCCGTTTCGATCGACAGCCGTCCATCCCGGCCGCTGGTGAACTGGACGCTCCGAATCGTCACGGCATTCCCGATTTCAGGGGGCAGCACGGTATTGAAGTTGGCCGATTTCTCGATCGCCGAACGGACGCTGGAGGCTATCTTCTCCTTCAGCGAATCACCCATGGACCCCGAGCGAAGCAGTTCCCCCAGCGAGCCATCCGCCTCGATGCCGATCACCTCCGCCTTGAGCGATATCGCGTTGGCATCGACGGCCGGAATCAGCTTCACTTTGAGGACGCCGTTCCCGCTCACGACTCTCCGGGTCACTTCCTTGCCGAATGCCTTCACGCAGCCCCAGCGCTCGTAATGCACGGTGGTGGTAAGAATGCCGTCCGGAGCGGCCGGCGCAAGATCGGCCCGCTCCACCGACATGCGCTCGCCGCAGCGGTCCGACCGGTTCAATTGAGAACGGAGAAGCGGAGTCATGTTCTGTTGAAAATCGCCCAGGTCGGCCGTCAAATTCAGACGGAACAGCTCCGCCGAGACCTTGTAGAGCGATCCCCAGACCGTCACGGTGACCGGCTGGCCGCCGGCGTCGAACGAGACTCTGGCAGGCGGAATCCGCAGGTCGACGTCGCCCGTTTGCGCCAGCGCGGGGAGGGCGGCGAGTAGGAGGAGAGGACGGAAACACATAGGCAATGAACCGTAGACGCAGTAGCGCAGCCGCGCGTTTCCGTCGGGCGTGGGACAATTGAAGTGCCGACAGCCGGTAAGTATTGCAAATTTAAAGAGTTCCAAATTATTTCTGAACCCGGCGCAGCTCGCGCCGCGTAACGAAAGCGGCGGGCTGCGCGCCTATGTGGGTGTAAGTCATGGGTGCCGATCGATTTTTCCGTATCCTGGGGCGCGTTCTGGCCGCCTCGCTTTCCGTAGCCGTTCTGGCGGCCTCGGAGCACCACGGCGTCGTCACGTCCGGTGGTTTGCCGATCCCCGGCGCCACCGTCACGGCATCGCAGGGCGATAAGAAGCTGTTCACGACCACCGATGACCAAGGCGCGTATGCTTTTCCGGATCTTGCCGATGGCGTCTGGATCATCGAAGTCGAGATGTTCGGCTTCGCGAAACGAACTCTCGAGGTGGGCGTGGCGCCTCTGGCTCCCAGCCCCACCTGGAATCTGCAGGTGCTGCCCCCCGGAGCAGCAATGGCTGCTGCCGCGCAACCCGCTTCGGCCCAGCCTGCCGCGCCGGCCAAGCCTCAGCCCGCGGCGGCAGCGGTAACGGCGGCGGCGGCGCCAGCGTCCACCCCGAAGCCCGCCGACAGGCCGGTGCTACAGGCCGCACCGGCGGGGGGCCGGGGCGGAAGAGGTTACTCCGGAAGCGGCCGCGGCGCCGGGGCTAACTCGGCTAGCGCTAATGGCGCCAATGGCGCGCGGCCCTCTTTACGCCAAGCCCAACAGCAACAGCAGGCTCAAGCCAACTTCCAGCAACTAAATGTGAATGCATCCGCCGATCCGGCGGCCGCTGGCGCCGACAGCGGCCTCACGGGCGATTTGTCCGATCTCGACCAGAGCGCGTCCCAAGCCCTGATGGTGAACGGCAGCGTGAGCCAAGGCCTGGATATGCCGCCGACCAATGACTGGCTCGCCGGACGCGGCGGCATGATGATGATGGGCGGCCCGGGAGGGCCGGGCATGGGCGGACCCGGAATGGGCGCACCCGACGCCCAAATGCAGGCGAATGGCGCGGCGGCGCCGGCCGCAGGCGGTCCCGGCGGCGGACCCGGAATGATGGGCGGGCCGGGAGGTGGGTTTGGCGGACGGGGCGGCGGTGGATTCGGCGGGCGCGGCATGATGGGCGGAGGCCGCGGCGGGCCGGGAGGTCGCGGCGGCCCCTTCAACCGTCCGGGCGTGAGGGCTTTCGGCAATGCGCGGCGCGACCGCCGCATGCAGTACACCGGCAATGCCGCCTTCATCCTGGATAACTCCATTTGGGACGCCCGCGCCTTCTCGCTCACCGGGCAGGATACTCCCAAGCCATCGGTGGCCAACGCGCGGGCCACTTTTATGTTCGGCGGGCCCTTGAAGATTCCCAAGCTGCTCAGCGGGCAGCACGGGATGTTCACCTTCAACTATCAACTAAGGCGAAGCCGCACAGGCAGCAACTCCACCGCGCTGGTACCCAGCGAGGCCGAGCGCGACGGCGATTTCTCCCAGGCCGTATCCAAGTCCCTAAGCGGACCGCTCACCATTTTGGATCCCATGAGCGGCCAGCCTTTCCCCAATAACCAGATTCCCGCCAGCCGGATCAGCCCTATCGCCGCGGGCCTGCTGGCGTTCTATCCGATTCCCAATTTCTTAGGAAACTCCAAATACAATTACCAGACCTCCATCGTGGGAGTCAGTAACCAGGACAATCTCAACACGCGCTTGAACCAGACGCTTAATCAGAAGAATCGGCTCTCTGGCGGCTTCTCTTATCAGCGCGCGGACACCCGCACGCCGAATCTGTTCGGGTTCACCGACACCAACGATTCTACCGGCATCAACACCAACGTGGCCTGGTCGCATAATTTCGCCACGCGGCTGATCAACAATCTGAGCTATCGCTTCAGCCGCGCTTCGACCGACCTCACGCCGTACTTCGCGAACCTGCCGAACGGGAACGTGGCCGGGCAGCTCGGAATCGCGGGTACCGACCAGCAGGCGCCCTATTGGGGACCGCCCGGCCTGAGCTTCACCAATGGCTTTCAGGGCCTCTCGGACGGCAATTTCTCCGCCAACCATAACCAGACCAGCTCGCCGAGCGATAACCTGCTGTGGATCCACGGCGACCACAACATGACCTTCGGCGTGGATTTCCGGCGACAGGAGTTCAACAATCGGTCCGAGAGCAATCCTCGCGGCAGCTTCGGCTTCACGGGCGCCGCTTCCGGTTACGACCTGGCCGATTTCATGCTGGGCTACGCGGATACGGCCAGCATCGCGTATGGGAATGCCGACAAGTATTTCCGGGCCAGTTGGTGGGACGCTTACATCAACGACGATTGGCACGCGAACTCGCGCCTCACCATCAACGGCGGCTTGCGCTGGGATTTCGCCGAGCCGGTCTACGAGTTGCACGACCGCCTGGCTAGTCTGGACGTGGCTTCCGGTTTTGCGGCCATCGCTCCGGTGCTGCCCGGACAAAACGGCCCTCTCACCGGCGTGGCGTACAACAACGCGCTGGTGAATCCCGACCGCAAAGGTTTCCAGCCTCGTCTCGGCATTGCCTGGAGACCTTTTACCAAAGGATCCACGGTAGTGCGCGCCGGCTACGGTATTTACTACAACACGAGCATCTATAGCGCCATCGCCAACAAGATGGCGCAGCAGCCGCCGTTCTCCGAAACGCTTAGCACGAAGGGCCTCCTGCCGCTGGCTACCGGCTTGCTGGTTCCGCAGGGCACGGTCACCAACACCTACGCCATTGACCCGGACTATCGCGTGGGTTACGCGCAAAACTGGACGGTCTCGATCCAGCAGGGTCTGCCGCGGGCGCTGGTCGCCACGGTCTCTTACCTGGGCACCAAGGGCACGCGGCTCGATCAGCAGTATTATCCGAATTCCGAGCCGAGCGGCTATACCGGTCCCGCGCTGGGGCCCAATGGCTGGATCTACGAACAATCCAACGGAGATTCGCACTATGCGGCGGCCCAGGTCCAGTTGATGCGCCGCTTCCGCAGCGGCTTTTCGGGCAACATCTTCTACACTTTCTCGAAGTCGATCGACGATGCTTCGGTTCCCGGCGCCACCATTGTGGCGCAGAATTGGCAGGATCTTACGGCCGAGCGGGCCCTTTCCAACTTCAACCACACTCACAGCCTGACCATGTCGATGCAGTACAGCACGGGCGTGGGCCGGACCGGAGGGACCCTGGTGAACGGCTGGAAGGGCGCGCTGCTGAAGGACTGGACCATCATGACCAACATCACCATTCTGAGTGGCGCTCCGCTGACGCCCATCGCGGCCGGCGCGGTAGCCACCGGGACAGGCACCGGAGCCAGTCTCACCAGCGTACGGGCCAACGCCACCGGCCTCTCCGTGAGCGCTCCCGATCCGGGAGAACCCTTCAACCTGCTGGCCTTCGCCAATCCCCTGGCCGGGCAGTGGGGCAACGCCGGGCGCGACACCATTATCGGGCCCTCCACCTTCGGTTTGAACGCTTCGGCGGGACGCGTCTTCCGGATGGGCGAGCGGCGCAGCATCGATTTGCGGTTCGACGCCACCAACGTCCTTAACCATGTCACCATCACGAGCTGGGTGACCACTCTCGGCCAGCAGTTCGGCGCGCTGGGCGGAGCGGCCTCCATGCGCGATATGACCGCCACGTTGAGGTTCAGGTTTTAGCTTATGCGACCGATTCTGATTACCTTGCTGGCCGGGCTGCTGGCCCTTTCCGCGCAACAGAGCGCGCCCCAGCCGAATGCCGCTTCCCAGAACACGGCCTCCCAAAACACATTCAGCGCTCCCAAGGGCGGCTACAAGTTCGAATCCAACGTGCAACTGGTGGTCGTCAATGTCTCCGCCAAAGACAAGAGCGGCAAGCCCATCCAAGGCCTCAAAGCATCGGACTTCACAGTTTCCGAGGATGGCAAACCCCAGAAGATTTCGGTCTTCGAGTTCCAGCAGCTCGAAGAGGAGGCCGCGCCCCCGCTTGCCGAAGCTCCGCCTTCCTTGCAACAGCGGCCCCCTTCGACCGCCGACGTCCCGGACGTGATCAAGACGCCCATCAAGACCGAGATCACTCCGTCCAGGCCGGGCCAGGTGAAGTATAAGGATCGCCGTCTGCTGGTGATGTTCTTCGACCAGATCGGAATGCCCATTCAGGATCAGATCCGCGCGCAGACCGCCGCGCAGAAGTTCCTCAAGACCCAGATGACGCCATCGGACCTGATGGCTATCATGACCTTCTCGAACGACCTGAACGTGCTGGCGGATTTCACCGACGACCGCGACCAGCTCAGCCGCGTGATCAAAGGCCTCACCATCGGCGAGGGCAGCGACATGGCCAGCCAGGTGAGCGACGACAGCGCCGAAGATACCGGCGCCGCATTCACCCAGGACGATACCGAGTTCAACATCTTCAACACGGACCGGCAGCTGGCCGCGCTCGAATCGGCGGCGAGAATGCTCGCTTCGCTGCCGGAGAAGAAAGCGCTGGTCTATTTCGCCAGCGGGATGTCCCGCACCGGCCTGGATAACGAAGCGCAACTGCGCGCCACCATCAACGCCGCCATCCGCTCGAACGTTTCCTTCTACCCCATCGACGCGCGCGGCCTGGTGGCCAGCGCGCCGCTGGGCGACGCCACGAAAGGATCGCCGGGTGGTCAGGGAATGTATTCGGGAAGCTCGGCCCGTTCGGCCGTGAGTAACTTCCAGAACCAGCAGGAGACGCTTTTCACGCTCGCCGAAGATACCGGAGGCAAGGCGCTGCTCGATAACAACGACCTCTCGCTGGGGATCGTGCAAGCCCAGAAGGACATCGCGAGTTACTACATCATCGGCTACTACAGCACCAACACGAACCTGGACGGCCACTACCGCCGCATTAAGGTGCAGCTCGCCAGTAACCTCTCGGCCAAGCTGGATTATCGCAGCGGTTACTTCGCTTCCAAGGAATTCCGTAAGTTCGACAGTTCGGACCGCGAGCGGCAGTTGCAGGAGGCCCTGCTCTTGGAAGATCCCGTCACCGATCTTTCGGTGGCCATGGAAATCGACTATTTCCGCATGGCCCGCGACCGCTACTTCGTTCCCGTGGCGGTGAAGATTCCCGGCAATGAACTCGAACTGGCGCGTCACGGCGGCGCCGAGAGCACGCGCCTGGATTTTATCGGCCAGGTGAAGGACGCCAAGGGAACGGTGGCGGGCAACGTCCGCGATTTTATCGAGGTGAAGCTGAAGGGAGAAAATGCCGGCTCGCTCTCGAAACGCAATTTGGCCTACGACACCGGCTTCACGCTGGCGCCCGGAACCTACACGTTCAAATTTCTGGCGCGGGAAAACGAAACCGGCAAGATGGGAACTTACGAGACCAAATTCGTGATCCCGGACCTGAACATTAACCAGACTTACCTTCCCATCAGCTCGGTGGTCTTGAGCAACCAGCGCGAGAACCTCGGCGCCGCAGTGGCTACCGCGGAGCACGATAAGCGCCTGCTGGCGACCAATCCCCTGGTAGCGGACAACCAGAAGTTGATCCCCAGCGTGACGCGCGTATTCCGACAGGACCAGGAGATGTACGTCTATCTGGAGACCTATGAGCCGGCTGCCGAAACCACCCAGCCGATCCTGGCCCGCGTGAGTTTCTATCGCGGAAAGGCCAAGGCGTTCGAGACCGAACCGCTCGAGATCAAGGACGGGCTGAACGCCCGGTCCAAAGCCGTGCCGGTGCGTTTCAGCGTGCCACTGGCCAAATTGCAGCCGGGACGGTACACGTGCCAGGTCAGCATACTGGACCCCAGCGTCCAGAAATTTGCCTTCTGGCGCGCGCCCATCGTGCTCTTGGCTGAGATTTCCGGGGCTACGAAATAAAACCGGCGGTTGCCGGCGATCGATCGCTCGATGCCGGGCCGCCGGTTCGCGCCACTTCAACTGATGTTGAAGACTGCAAGGGTAGGGCCAACCACGGACGGTATCCTAGCACACCGAAAAATTACCAGCGAGGCGTTTCCCGGAGTAGGGGTTACACGGCATCCGCTGAGAATTTACACCGGCGTGTTGTAATTGCTCCACATTTGCCGATATCTTCGTGCGGTATCCGACAGTTCTCCCGCGGTGCGTTTCGAGCCTGCCTTACTTGCGCGCCTTGCTTCCGGCTTTCGGCTTGGCTCCCGCCGGAACCGCCGGCGGCTCGATGCCATCGGCCTTGACTGCCGCGGCCGCCGGGTCCACGCTCTTGAGCACGTCGTTGAAGAGCGCTTGCTTGCGCAGATCCACCTTGGGAGGGGGCGCCTGTTCGTGGCGGAAATCATGGTCGCTGTGGCAGGTCCGGCAGCGCACCTTGGCGGGCTGGCTGTCGATCACCGAGACCACCGAGTGGTTCATGATGCGTTTGCAGCGGACACAAAAATCGTCGATATCGTCGCCCAGGCGGTGTTCGCGCATGGCAATCTCCTAACTGGCAGCAGGCCGCCCGGACTGATCCGACTGGGCGGGACCGGGATCGGCTGGATGCCGCTGCTCCGGCAGCACCCACTGGGCAGGCTCGAAGCCGACGTATTTGAAGAGCCGCAACTGCCCATCCCCGGTCTCCAGCAGATCGCCCACGGCCAGCGGACCGCCGGTGTCGCGCAGCGTGCGCCAGGCATCGTACTCGGTGCGCGCCTCCACCTCGCCCGACGGTTCGTAGTCTCTGGATTTGACCGAGGCGCTGCCGGAAACGTGCGGCGCCCAGCGAAACTGCTGCCGCGGCGTCTCTTTCATCCGGTAGATCCGATATACCGGCATAGTTCTACATTGTAATCGATGTAAGGAGGCGAGCGTCGCGCTCCCCTTGCTCGATCCAGCGCTCCACGTTGCCGCGCGACCAGCGGGCGAAGTCCAGCAGGCTGCCCAGCCGCGTGGAGGGGCTCGATGCGGATTACTTCTAGCGCCGCGGTGGGCCGGCACGGCCGCAGCACACGACGCTGCAGGCGAAAGGGCAGAGTGGTCAGGGCGTTTACGGCCACGGCCCGGGTGGCGCCCATCTGCTCGGCAGCGTACAGCGGGAGCGCCGCGAGCACGCCGCCATCCACGTAACGCTTTCCCTCTATATCCACCGGCGGGAAGATCATGGGGACGGAGCAGGTGGCGGCCAGGTGGCGCCAGGTGATCTCGCCATCGCGCA
This sequence comes from Terriglobia bacterium, assembly GCA_963714205.1. Classification (GTDB taxonomy): domain Bacteria; phylum Acidobacteriota; class Terriglobia; order Bryobacterales; family Bryobacteraceae; genus CAVQNQ01. The sequence goes on along the minus strand of CAVQNQ010000004.1, from coordinate 623,029 downwards.
CCAGGCGCGCGCGCAAGCGCGGCAGTTCCACCACCACCAGGCCGAACGGCACGCGCGGATGATAGCGCTCGAAAAGCTCGCGCGCTTTGGCGTACAAGGCCGCCGGCATCCGGGTTCTAGCTGAATGCATCCCCACCTGCATGGCCTGGGCCGTGAGCGGATCCATCCATTCATTCGCCAGCTCTTCGAACGAGCAGCCTCCCGCAATCGCCCAGCCGTTCAAAGCGCCGGCCGATGCGCCCACGATGAGATCCGGCTGGAAGCGCTCCCGCAGGACCCGCCAGACGCCTACTTCCCAGGCCCCGAACATCCCTGCCGCTGATAACACAAGTGCCAATGGCATAACGCGACCGCCAACCGAGTATTATGATCGCATGATCTTCGATGCCATGGCATACGGCCCGGAAGTGGCCGCCATTCTGGCCCTGGATGGTGACGGTCAGCGATTGATGCCGCTGGCCCTGGGCCGTTGCTCTTCGCAAGCGGCCTACGACCGGCTCCGGGCCTCTGGTCCCGCCCGCCTGTTTATGGGCGCACGCGCTCCCGAGGCCGCCTTCGCGGGTCTGTATCTCTACTTTTCTTGCCTTGACGAGGCGCACACCACCGCGCAGGAGATCTCCACCGCCGAAGGCAGCTTCTGGCATGCCATCATGCATCGCCAGGAGCCGGACCCCGGCAACTCGGGCTACTGGTTTCAGCGCGTCGGTGCGCATCCGATTTTCCCGGCATTGCGAGAATCGGCGGCGGAAACAGGCGTGGATTTCGGCCCGCGTTGGGATCCGTTCGCCTTCATCGACTACTGCGAGCGGGCCCGCCGCGACCCCGGCTCGGAGCTGGAAGCTCGCGCGCTGGCCGTGCAGCGGATGGAGTGGCAGTTGCTGTTCGACTACTGCGCCACGCGAAAGAGTTGAACTCACGGCAGGGTTTCGTTGAGCACTCGCGCCAGGCGCGCGCCGGCCTTTTCGATTTGCAGTTCGATGAGCGGGTCGGCGGCGCGTTCGTAAGCCGTGGAGATGGCTCGAGGCGCGTCCCCGCTGGGTTGCGGCAAACGCGCGTACACCGTCTTGCGAGCGGCCTTGTGGGACTCTTCGGCCCACTGTTCCACCGTCCCTTTGGACCACTTCCGCCGATTGCGCGCCGAGGCCGCGGAGAGCGCCGGCAGAAGCTGCTCTTCCGTGCCGATGCGGCCCACGAGGCCGCTATCCCACAGGGCGTGCAAGTTGGTGGAGTGGCCCGCAAACTCCACGCGCACGTCGTTGCCGCCCTTGTCCCCGTTGTCGGAACAGTGCAGCGGCTGATGCATGTCGCCCACGAAATGCACCAGGAACATCAAATCTTCGCGGCGCCGGGCGGCCGGGAGCGCTGGGTCGCGCAGGGATCGCTCGAGACTCTCGATCTCGGCGATCACGCAATCGCCGTGGGGGCAATCGCGGGCCATATCCAGGTGCGGCCGGGAGATGGGAATGTCGATGAAATGCCAGTTGGCGGTCTGCGGCCGCGAGCGGCGCACCTCGTCGGCCCAACTGGCGATCGAAGCCAGACTCGTCCCGGGTCCCAGAATTTCGGCCACGCGCGCGCGGGTGGCCGCGGTGAGCTGGGCTTCGGCGATCCGGGCTATCAGGCTGTGACCCTCGGGGCCCCAGCCGAACACGGGCAGGCACCCGCTCAGGAGAACGATAATCGGGAGCTTGCGCATCGGGAAGTACGAGCGTAACACGCTCCGCCCTCCGTTCAGGCGCGCGCGGGCAGCTCGATCTCCACTTCCAGGCCCGGCTGGGCATTGCGCGCGCGAATGGCGCCCTGGTGCAGCTCCACGGCACGCCGCGCGATGGAAAGGCCCAGGCCGACGCCCCCGCTCGAGCGGTCGCGGGCCGTATCAACCCTGTAGAACGCATCGAAGAGCCTCGGCAACGCCTCCTCCGGAACTCCGGGCCCATGGTCGCGCACCTTCACGACAGCTTTGCCGTTCTGGCGCGCCAGCGAGACTTCCACGGCCGATCCCGCCGGCGCATAGCGGATGGCATTGCGAACCGCGTTCTCGATGGCCCGGCGCAGCAGCTCCTGATCTCCTTCCACGGTTACCGGCTCGTGCTCCTCGAAAACCACCCGGCTACCGTGCGCAGCCGCCTCGATACCCGACTCGTCCACCAACTGCCGGACCAGCCCGTCCAGGCGCAGGCCATCGCGGCGAAGAGCTTGAGGATCGCCTTCGGCGCGCGTCACTTCGAGGAGCTGGCCGACCAGGGAGTTGAGGCGGTCCGACTCTTTCTGGATTCGGTCGAGCGCCGCCTGGCGTTCGCTTTCCTCGCCGGAGCGGGCCAGTTCGACAGCCACGCCCAGGCGCGCCAGGGGCGAGCGTAGCTCGTGTGAGATATCGAGCAGGAGGCGCCGCTCGGCGCCTACCAGCTTTTCCATGCGGCCGGCCATGCGGTCGAAGGCGCGGGCCAATTGACCGAGCTCGTCCCGCCGGCGCGATCCGGCGCGGGCCGAAAGATCGCCTCGGCCGAACCGTTCCACGGCCCTTTGCAGGTCGCGCACCGGGCTGGTCAGATGGAAAGCCAGCCAGTAGCACATCAGCGCGGCTACCGCCAGCATGAACATGTGCTCCGGCATCAGGAACCAGGATCCCAGCCGGGCGCGCGGCACCAGCAGAAAGAACCAGTAGTGGCCGTCGTCCGCGGCCCTGGCTGCCATTCCGTTGCGCAGGGTGAAGAGGCGAAAGCCGAGCTGCGGGCGCGAAGCTGCGCGGGCCAGCCGCACCAAGGACGCGCGATCCTGGCCCGTCAAGAGGTCCCGGCCGTTCTGGTCGGTGAGAATGCCGGACGCATCGTAGGTGCTGTGCAGATTCTCCATACAGGCCGCCAGCGCCGGACGGCCGCCGGACTCATAGGCCGCGCGGGCCATCTCCAGCTCGTTCGCGACCAGGCGGCCGATGAGCGCCCGCCGGTCCGTATTGCTCTCGTTGACATCGAGCGCCGAGATGAGCGCCGACCCCACCACCGAGATCGCCAGCGTGCACCAGAACCATAGCAGAATTTTGGCGAAAAGCGAATTCATTCGGCGGCGCCCTCTTCGGGCGTGCGGCAGAATTGATAGCCCACGCCGCGGATGGTCTTGATGAGAGCCTCGCCTTCTTCGAGCTTCTTACGAAGGTGGCTGATGTGCATGTCGATGGAGCGGTCGAAGGGCGTGGCCTTGCGGTTGTACAGGTTCTCCATGAGGGCATCGCGCGAGAGCACCCGCCCGGCCGCGCGCATCAGCATCTCCAGAATGTCGAATTCGAAGGTGGTCAGATCCACCCGTTTTCCGCGCGAGTGGACCTCGCGCGATCCGGGGTCGAGCGTCACGCCGTTAATCTCCAGGCGCTGCCCCGCGTGGCCTTCGGGCACCGGACGCAGCTCATAACGGCGCAGGACCGCGCGGATGCGCGCCGCCAGCTCGCGCGGGTTGAAGGGCTTGGGCAGGTAATCGTCGGCCCCCAACTCCAGGCCCACGATGCGGTCCACATCCTCACCGCGCGCGGTCAGCATGATTACCGGGACCTTGCTCTCACGGCGCAGGCGGCGCAGGATCTCAAATCCATCCAGGCCGGGCAGCATTACGTCCAGGACTATCAGGTCCACGCCGGGCTGCGCGGCCTTCTGCAATCCCCGATGACCCTCGTGCTCGCAATCCATGGTGAAGCCCTCGCGGCGTAGAAACTCACCCAACAGGGAACACAGCTCCGCGTCGTCGTCAATAACCAGGATGTTCACGGCTTTAATTTACCACTGCCTCCGCCACGCGCCTGTAAGTGTTTGTAACGGACCGCCCGCGTCGCGACACCGCGCGCATTTCCGGGTTATCTATTACGAGGCCCGTCTTTACGTACTTTTACCGCCGGGACAAATGCCGTTTACACCCGGCCCTTAGATTCGGAAGTGGGAGGAGAAACCCCATGAAAAGCAATTTAACTCGATTCGCAGCAGTGGCCGCCCTGGCGGCCGGCATGTCGTTCGCTCAGCAAGCGACCCCCGCGCCCCAACCGGCCCCTGCAAAACCGATGGCCGGAATGCACGCGCGCATTCGTAACCGGATGATGCAGAACCTGAATTTGACCGACGCGCAAAAACAGCAAGCCAAAGCCATCTTCCAACAGGCGCGCCAGACCGCACAGCCGATCCGGCAGCAGTTGCAACAGAACCGGGAGGCCATGGCCGCGGCGGTCAAAGCCAACGACACAGCTCGGATCCAGAGCCTCGCTACCACTCAGGGCACGCTGCGCGGTCAGGTGATGGCGATTCGCGCCCAGGCGCTGGCTAAGTTCTACAGCGGCCTGACGCCCGACCAGCGCGCCAAGGCTGACCAGATGCACCAGCAGTTCCGGCAGCGCCTCGAGCAGCGGCGCGCCCAACGCACCAACGGCTGACCGCCAAACGCGCTCCAACAGTCGCGGCTCCGGATCGGAACCGCGACTGTATGACCGTTCGACACGAGCTTAATCCGGTAGTTCGAGCTTGGCAGTTGGCGGCGGAACCTGTTCAAGAGAGCACAAAGTGTTTCATCGCCTTACTCAGATTTGAGAGATGCCATATCGATGGAGAAGCGGTACTTCACATCGGACTTCAGCATCCTCTCATAGGCCTCGTTGACCTTCTGGATGGGGATGACTTCCACGTCGGCGGTGATGTGCTGCGCGCCGCAGAAGTCGAGCATCTCCTGGGTCTCGGCAATACCGCCGATGAGCGATCCGGAGAGGCTGCGGCGTCCGAACAAAAGGCCGAAACCGGCGACGGCAAAAGGCTTCTCGGGAGCGCCGACGAGGGTGATGTAGCCGTCGCGGCCGAGCAGGTTGATATAGGTGTTGATGTCGTGATCGGCGGAGACGGCGTCGAGGATAAAGTCGAAGCTCCAGACGTGCTTTTTCATCTCGTTCGCATGGCGCGAGATAACGACTTCGTCGGCCCCGAGGCGGAGCGCGTCTTCCTTCTTTTGGGGTGAAGTCGTGAAGACAACCACGTGAGCTCCGAGCGCATGAGCAATCTTCACTGCCATGTGGCCCAGTCCGCCGAGGCCGACCACACCGACTTTCTTGCCCTTGCCGACGCCCCGGCGGCGCATGGGCGAGTATGTCGTGATTCCGGCGCAGAGGAGAGGCGCGGCTCCGGCGGGTTCGAGGTTGGCAGGGACGCGCAAAACGAAGTGCTCATCGACGACGATGCTATCGGAGTAGCCGCCATAGGTGACGCCGCCGAGGTGCTTATCCGGGGAATTGTAGGTGAAGGTCGCGTTGGGACAGAACTGCTCGAAGCCGGCATGGCACTCGGGGCAGGTGCGATCGGAATCGACCATGCAGCCGACAGCGGCGAGGTCGCCGGGCTTGAACGCGCTAACCGCGGAGCCGACCCTGGTGACGCGACCGACGATCTCATGGCCTGGGACAATCGGGTAGGTAGTGGGCATGATGCTGCTCCACTCGTTGCGGACCGAGTGGAGATCGGAGTGGCAGATCCCGCAAAATAAGATGTCGATCGCAACGTCGCGGTCGGTTGGATCTCTACGCGTCACCGTCGTAAAGACGAGCGGCGATGTATCGCTTGCAGCGGAGTAAGCCTTTGTTCTGTACATGGATCATTCTCCTATTGGTTTCAAAACTCCTTCACTTGGTTGTCATTCAGCGGCCGGTCATCCGCTCCAGTTTCTCGGGGTAGCGGGCGCCTTGCACCGTGATCTTCGAGGCAGCGTTCGCGATGTCATCGAGATCGCTGGGCGTGAGTTCGACTGAAACGGCCCCGATGTTCTCGTCCAGGCGATCGAGCTTTGTGGTGCCTGGGATCGGTACGATCCACGGCTTCTGCGCCAGCAGCCAGGCGAGCGCGATCTGGGCCGGTGTCGCCTTCTTCCGTTCCCCGATGCCGGCGAGCAGATTGATCAGGGCCTGATTCGCCTTGAGAGCCTCCGGCGTGAAGCGCGGCAGGGTGCTGCGGAAGTCGGAGCTGTCGAACTTCGCGTTTTCGTCGATCTTGCCCGTGAGGAAGCCCTTGCCCAGGGGGCTGTACGGGACAAGGCCGATTCCGAGTTCCTCAAGGGTCGGTATCACTTCCTTCTCCGGAGTCCTCGTCCACAGCGAGTATTCGCTCTGGAGAGCAGTGACCGGCTGGACTGCGTGCGCGCGACGGATGGTTTGCACTCCCGCTTCGGAAAGGCCGAAGTGCTTGACCTTGCCTTCCTGAATCAGGTCCTTCACCGCTCCAGCTACGTCTTCGATAGGCACGTTCGGGTCAACCCGATGCTGATAGAGCAAGTCGATGACATCAACCTTGAGCCGCTTGAGCGATCCCTCGGCGGCTTGCTTGATGTGCTCTGGCCTGCTGTTCAGGCCCGGCGCACCCTTCATCCCGCGGGGATCGAGATTGGGACTGAGGTCGAACCCGAATTTGGTGGCGATCACCACTTGGTCACGGAAGGGAGCGAGGGCTTCGCCCACGAGTTCTTCGTTTAAGAACGGGCCGTAGACCTCCGCAGTGTCGAAGAATGTGATGCCGCGTTCCACGGCCGCCCGGAGAAGAGAGGTCATCTCCTGCTTGTCTTTGGGCGGACCGTAAGAAAAGCTCATTCCCATGCAGCCGAGCCCGAGAGCCGAGACTTCCAGGCCGCTCTTTCCAAGTTTGCGCTTCTGCATTGTTTCTCCCTTCTTCTTCAGGTTAAAGTAGAGCGCCTCACCAGTTCGGCGGGAGGATCGACTACTTCACCAGCGACGCCGATCTTCCGGCGAAGTTCAGCAGCCAACCGGGAAAGATCCCCAGCACCAGGGTGCCGATAGCGGGCAGCACCAAGGCGGCCCGCAGGCCCGGCGAGAGCGGTTCGGCGGCGGCCACGGCATCGCTCGGCTCCTTCATGTACATCATCACCAGGACGCGCAGATAGTAATAGGCGGCCACGGCGCTCGTGAGCAGGCCCAGCACGGTGAGCCAGACCAGGTGCGATTCCAGGGCCGCCTTGAAGATGTAGAACTTGCCGAAGAACCCTCCGGTCAGCGGAACGCCGATCAGCGAGAGCAAAAAGATCGTGAGCATGGCGGCCGTCAGAGGCTGTTTCTGACTGAGGCCCGCGAAATCCTCGACGTTCTGATATCTCTCGCCTTTGCCTGAAAGATAGGTCACCGCCGAGAATGCGCCCACGTTCATGAGGGCATAAGCCGCCAGGTAGAACATGGCGGCGGCCGTCCCCACCTGCGAGCGCGCCGTCAAGGCCACCAGCACATAACCGGCGTGCGCGATGGAGCTATAGGCCAGCATGCGCTTCACGTTCGATTGCAAGAGCGCGGCGAAGTTCCCGATGGTCATCGAGAGCAGCGCCGAGAACCATACCAGCGGCTCCCACACGGCGCCGAATGAGCCGAAGGACGTCATGAAAATCCGCAGGATGACCGCGAAAGCCGCCGCTTTCGGACCGGCCGAAAGGAATGCCGCCACCGGAGTGGGCGCGCCCTGGTAAACATCCGGCGCCCAGATCTGGAAGGGCGCGGCCGAGATCTTGAAACCGAGTCCCACGAACATCAGCGCCATAGCCACGCCGATGAATACCGGCGCCGGTGCGTCGGTTCCCGTCAGCGCGGCCCGCACAGCCGTGAGGTTGACCGTCCCGGTGGCGCCGTAGATAAGCGCCACGCCGTAGAGGAAGAACGCCGTGGCGAACGATCCCAGGAGGAAGTACTTCAGGCTCGCTTCGTTGGCTCGCTTGTCGTCCCGTAGATAACCCGCCAGCACGTAACTGGCGATCGAGGAGATCTCGAGGCCGATGAACACGATAATCAGGTCGTTGGCCGCCGCCATCAGACACTGGCCCGCGATCGAAAAAAGCAGCAGCACATGGTACTCGGCGGTCTCGGCATCCTGCTGCGCCAGAAAATGGTACGAAGGCAGAACTGTCAGGATCCCGACCACCATCACCAGCACGCGAAAGAACGTGGCAAACCCATCCACCATCAGCATGCCGCCGAAGGCCGGTCCGGCGTACGAGTTGGCGTAGACGGCCGCGCCAATCCCCGCCGCCAGCGTTACCAGGGTCAGGTTCCCATAGAGCTTCGCGCCGCGCCGCCCCAGCAGCCCCTCGAGCACCATGAGCAGCGTGCCCACTACTGTGAGGATGGTCTCCGGCAGAAACCGGATCATGTCAAGCCCGAGATTAGCGGGCACGCGCCACCTCCGTTAGCGTGTGCGCCGGTGGACGCGCCTCGACGCGGAACTGCACGTTGATCGAGGTCTGATCCAGCACCCGCGCCGTCGCCCTGCCCACCGAAGGCAGGAACGATTGCGGATGGATCCCCATCCACACCATCATGGCGATCAGCGGAATCACGGCAGCCCACTCGCGCGGCTTGAGATCGGAAACGTGCGCCCTCACCTCGTCGCCGGCCACGCCGTAAAACACGCGCTGGTACATCCACAGCATGTAGCAGGCGGAGAGAATCACGCCGATGGCCGCCCACGCGGTCCAGTTGAAGTGCGCCAGGGCCGTCCCTTGCAGCACCAGGAACTCGCCCACGAAATTGTTCAGCAGCGGCAGCCCGATGCTCGCCAGCGTGGTGATCAGAAACGCCGTGGAGAGCCACGGCGCGGCGGTCGCTACGCCGCCGTAATCGGCGATGGCCAGCGAATGCCGGCGCTCATACAGAAGCCGACGATCAGGAACAGCGCGCCCGTCGAGATGCCGTGGTTCAGCATCTGGTAGACCGCGCCATCGAGGCCCATCTGCGTGAACGAGAAGATGCCCAGCACGACGAAGCCCAGGTGGCTCACCGACGAATAGGCCACCAGCTTCTTCATGTTGGGCTGCACCATCGCCACCAGCGCGCCGTAAATGATGCCGATGATGGCGAGCGTGGCGATCCACGGCGCGCATTGGCGCGCCGCGCCGGGAAACAGGGGCAGGCAGAAGCGCAGGATTCCGTATGTGCCCATCTTCAGCATCACGCTGGCCAGCATGATGGAACCGGCCGTGGGCGCTTCCACGTGCGCATCCGGCAGCCAGGTGTGCAGCGGAAAGAGCGGCACCTTGATGGCGAAGGCCACGAAGAATGCCAGGAACAGCAGCATTTCCTCCGCCGGTGAGAAGGCCAGGCGGCCGCTCGCCAGCATTCCCACCAGAGCGGGATAGCTGAAGGTCTGGGTGCGGTTGTAGATATAGATGATGGCCGCCAGCATCAGCACCGAGCCGGCCATGGTGTACAGGAAAAACTTCACCGCCGCATAGATGCGCCGCTCATGGCCCCAGATCCCGATCAGGAAGTACATCGGCACGAGCGAGACTTCCCAGAAGACGTAGAACAGAAACAGATCCTGCGCGATGAACACGCCCACCAGGCCGAATTCCAGCAGCAGCAGGAAGGCGTAAAACTCCTTCACCCGGCTGCTTATGGAGTGCCATGAGATCAGCACGCACAGCGGCGTCAGAAGCGTCGAGAGCAGCACCAGCCAGAGGCTCACGCCATCGGCGGCGATGTGGAAATGAATCTCCGGCGAGGCGATCCACGGCAGGTCCACGGTAAACCGGTCCCACGCCCTGCCGTGAGCGAAGCGGAACGGCAGCACTACCGAAACCAGAAATGTGGCCAGCGAAATACCCATCGCCCAGCAGCGGCTGAAACCCTTCGAAGAGCGCGGTACCGCCAGGGCCACCAGGAAGCCCACCAGCGGCAGCAGCAGGACCACCGTGAGCAGGTTCATCGCAGTCCTCCCGCGAACCCCATCGCCACAATCACCACCACCGACCCGAACAGGACCCACGTGGCGTAGCTGCGTATATTGCCGGACTGCATGAGCCGCAGCACGCTCCCGGTATTGCGCGCGCGCGCCCCGATGCCGTTCACCGCGCCATCGATGACCCCGACATCCACGCCCTTCCACAGAACTTCGCGCGAGCCGTCCACTACCGGCTTCACCACCGCCGCATCGTAGATCTCGTCCACGAAGTACTTGTTGTAGATCAGCGTGTAGAGGCCCTTCACATGGCTGGCGAAACTATCGGCCATTCCGGGACGCGCCACGTACATCCACCAGGCCACCAGAATCCCAATTACGCCGGCCGCCACCGAAAGGGCCATCAAGCCGATGTCTTCCGTGGTCTCGAGCGCCGGAAAGAGAGTGCCCAGGAATTCCGGAACCTTGAAGAAGAGGCCGCCGCCAATCGAGAGCAGCGCCAGCACGGCCAGTGGGATCACCATGACCGGCGGCGATTCGTGCGGGTGGTGCTCGCCGCGATACTCGCCGAAAAAGGCCAGGAACATGGCGCGGAACACGTAGAACGCCGTCATGCCGGCCGTGACCGTGCCCAGCCAGTACATCCAGGGCGCATAGTGATAAGCGGCCAGCAGGACGGCGTCCTTGCTGAAGAAACCGGCGAAGGGCGGGATGCCCGAAATCGCGAGTGCCGCGGCCATCATCGTCCAGAAGGTCCAGGGGATCTTGTCGCGCAGGCCGCCCATGTTGCGTAGGTCCTGCTCGCCCGAGAGTGCGTGGATCACGCTGCCCGCGCCGAGGAACAACAGCGCCTTGAAAAACGCGTGGGTCATCAGGTGGTAAATGCCCGCCGAAAACGCGCCGCATCCCACGCCCACGAACATGTAGCCGAGCTGCGAAACGGTGGAATACGCGAAGACCTTCTTGATATCGTTCTGCGCCAGGCCAATGGTGGCGGCGAAGAAAGCCGTGGCGATGCCGATCACCGCGATGGTCGCCATCGCGGCGGGTGCGTGCATGTAAATCGCCCACGAGCGCGCCGTCATGTAGACGCCCGCGGTCACCATGGTGGCCGCGTGGATCAGCGCGGAAACCGGCGTCGGGCCGGCCATGGCGTCCGGCAGCCAGACATACAGCGGCAATTGCGCCGATTTGCCGCAAGCTCCCAGCATGAGCAGCAGCCCGATGAGCGTCAGGGTCGCCTCGGGTGCGCCGGGGGCTTTCTGAAAGACCGTGCCGAAATCGAGCGATCCGAAGCTGCGCACCATGTAGAACATGGCCAGCGAGAATCCGAAATCGCCGATGCGATTGACGATGAACGCCTTGTTGCCCGCGTCCGTGGCGAACTTCTTATCGAAGTAGAACCCGATCAGCAGGTAGCTGCACAGCCCCACGCCTTCCCATCCCACGAACAGCACCAGGTAGTTGGCCGCCAGCACCAGCACCAGCATGAAGAACATGAAGAGGTTCATGTACGCGAAGAAGCGGTAGTAACCGCCCTCGTGCGCCATGTAGCCGATCGAGTAAACGTGGATCAGCGAGCCGATGCCCGTCACCACCAGCAGCATCACCACGGTGAGCCGGTCCACCGCCATGTCACAATTCACGGTTAGTGCGCCGCTCTGAATCCACGTGAAGTAGTGCTCGGTGTAAGCCGCGTGCAGGCCGCCCAGGCCGAGGATGGTCTTCAGCACCCACGCGAAGGAGAGCACCACACTGCCGATGGCCACCAGGTTGACCATGCCCTTCGAGAATCGGCGCCCGAAGATCCCATTGATGAGAAAGCCTGCCAGCGGAAGAGCGGGAATAAGCCAAAGTTGCATCAGCGACAGCCCTCGGATCTCCGCTTGCTCTGCGCTCTCAGGTTTTGACTTTCCAGATTCTTCTCCGCGTAAATCTCCGCGTCTCCGCGTCTCCGCGGTGAGCTGGTCGGCCCCTTCTCTCGGCTGAGCATCGCTTAGTTCTTCATCGAGCTGACGTCATCCACGTTCAGCGTCGCCCGGTTCTTAAATATCGTCAGAATGATTGCCAGGCCCACGGCCGCTTCGGCCGCCGCCACCACCATCACGAAAAATACGAACAGGTGGCCGTTCACCTGTTTGAGCTGATAGGAAAACGTCACGAAGCTCAGGTTCACCGCGTTGAGCATCAGCTCGATCGACATGAACAGCGTAATGATATTGCGCCGGAAGACGAAACCGGCCACGCCCAGCGCGAACAGCACCGCGCTTAACGTCAGGAACCACGAAATCGGAACTTCGGCCATCAATCCAATTCCTTCCTCGCCAGCACGATGGCTCCCACGATCGCGATCAGCACCAGGATCGAGGTCACCTCGAAGGGCAGCAGGTACGTGGTGAACAACGCATGGCCCACCGCCTGCGCCGAACCGCCCGTGAACCCGCCGAAATGCACCATAGTGCCGCGCGGGTACAGCCGCTGGACGAAATAGGCCAACAAGCCCAGCAGCGCGATCAGCAGCGGCACGCCCAGCACTTGCGCCATCAGCGAGCGCCCGCGCCGCGCCTCCGCGCCGGCGTTCAGCAGCATGATGACGAAGACGAACAGCACCATGATGGCGCCCGCGTAGACGATCACCTGCGCCGCGGCGATGAACTCGGCGCCCAGCAGCAGGTACAGCACCGCCAGCGACCCCATCACTCCGATGAGCGAAACGGCGCTGGCGATGGGATGCGTCTGCACCACCACGTTGACAGCGCAAACCACCGCGATAATGGCGAAAGTCAGAAAGAGGATAACGTCCATCTCAGCCCAACCATCTCAGCCCAGGCAGGCGACCAGGAAAGCAGTCACCAGCAGATTCACAACCGCTACCGGGAACAGGAACTTCCACGTGAAACCCATCAGTTGGTCGTACCGAAAGCGCGGCAGCGTGCCGCGCACCCACATAAACGCGAACAGGATGGCGCCCGTCTTGGCGCAGAACCAGAACAGCGGCACGAGCCACCCCTGCATCATGGGCAGCAGAAATATCGCCGCGATGATTAGGAAAATCGCGCCGGTGGCCGGCAGGCTGAAGCGGTCGCGCCGCCGTACCGGATTGATCCCGTGATACAGTGCCACGACACCGGCTAGCGCGAAGACGATCACCGGCACCAGGCCCGACCCGTATTCGGCCGGCCACGGCGCCACCCACCCGCCCAGAAACAGCAGCGTGGCCATGGCGCTGACGGTAATCATGTTGGCGTATTCGGCCATGAAGAAAGAGGCGAACTTCATGCTGCTGTACTCGGTATGGAAACCGGCCACCAGCTCGTTTTCCGCCTCGGGAAGATCGAAGGGCACGCGGTTGGTTTCCGCGAAGCCGGCGATCAGAAAAACGATGAAGCTGATAATCTGCGGAAACGGCCCGCGCAGCACGTTCCAATGCCAGATGCCGCCCGCCTGGCTCCCCACCAGCTCGCGCAGGCTCAGCGTGTTCGAGAGCAGCAGCGGCGCCGCGATGGCCAGCGAGAGCGGCAGCTCGTAGCTGATCATCTGCGCTGAGCTGCGCAGTCCGCCCAATAGCGCGTACTTGTTGTTCGAGGACCAGCCCGCCAGCGCGATTCCGTAAACCCCCATCGACGTCACCGCCAGCACGAACAGCACCCCGATGTTCAAATCCGTGAGCTGCATCCAGGTGCGGTAGCCGGCTACCTCGATGGCGGGTCCGAAGGGGATCACCGCAATCGAAAGCAGCGCCATGGTCATGGCGAAAAACGGTGCCCCAATGTACAGAAACCGGTTCACATAGGACGGCACCAGGTCCTCTTTGGTGATCAGCTTGATGATGTCCGCCACCGGCTGAAAAAGCCCGTGCGGCCCCACGCGGTACGGACCGGGACGCAGTTGAATATGCGCGATCACCTTGCGCTCCACCCATTGGAGGTAAGCCAGGGTGGTCATCAGAACCGCGAACACCACCAAGATCTTGATCACGCTGATGACGATGAACGAGTCCATTAGCGGCTCAAGCGGCTTTCCAAAACCGAGTTCAGTACCCTAGAATAGCGCCCGAGGGTTCCGGACGCGAACAGCCCGTTGTGATCGGAATGCACCGTTCCCGGCCGGGTTTCCACCCCCACGCGGCCGTCGACCGGAGCGGTTTGCGCGGCCCCGCCGGCAAGAATCGCCGGCAGCGGAATATCGTAACCTCTGACCGTCCGCCGAATCTCCTCGAAGACCACGTCCGGCGACCATGGCCCCAGCGCGCCCGCCACGCCCATTTCGCGGGCGATGAAACCCATGATTTCGAGATCCGCCTTGGCGCCCATGGTGTTGACTGCGCGGGCGAGCCGCTGCACTTCGCCCGTGACGTTGGTGACGGTGCCGTTCTTTTCGTACGCCGACGCCGCCGGCAGAACCACGTCGGCCTGCTGGGCGGTTTCCGTGAGGAACATGTCCTGGACCACCAGGAATCCGGCCTTCCTGGGCTGACTTCAAGGGATTGGCGCCGACCACCCACAGCACGTCCAGATCGGCCGCCAGCATCTCCTCGACATGCATGCCCGGCCGGCCGGATGGCTGGTATCCCGGCAGCAATTCGGGCGTCAACCCCATATCCAGCGCGCCGCGCGAATTCGAATAATCCACCAGCGCCACATACTGCACCGGCATGCCCAGCGATTCGCCGAATGCCACCAGCTTGCGGATATCCTCGCCCTGGAACGAATCGTCGAACAGCGATCACCAGCTCCGGCTCGGCCTTCAGCTTCTCGCGCAGCGATTCGAGAGCGCCGAAATAATCGGCCGGTCCGGCTGGTCCGCCCACGCGCACGCTGGCCACCGAGTACTTGTCTTCGCGCACCGCGCCCGGCGTCACCACATAGACATGCGCCTGGTGATGGCGGTAGTTGGCGCGCATCTGGAACGAGAGCAGCGGATGCTCCAGCGCCAGATCGGCGCCCAGCACCAGGATGGCCTTGCGCTGGTACAGATCGGCCACCGTGGCCAGCTTAGCCTGGCTGCCGCTCAGCGCATCCACCAGCGTGACCACATCGCCGGTGCGGTGATGGTCGATGTGGTTGGTCCCCAGCACCTCGCGCGCGAATTTCTGCAGGTAGAAATTCTCTTCGTTGGTGGTGTGGTTGGAGCCGATCACGCCGAAGCTGCCGCTCCGCTCGAGCGTCTGGTTGAACTGCCCGGCCACCGTCTCCAGAGCCAGGGACCACGACACCTCTTCCAGCCTGCCGTTCACGCGTATCAACGGCGCCTGCAGTCGCTCCGGATGATCGTAGAAATCGAAGCCGTAGCGGCCCTTGATGCACAGAAACTCGCCGTTGATGCCGGAGCGGTCGCGGTTGTTGCCGCGGATGATGTGGTCGTTGCGCACGCCCAGCGTGGTCTTGCAGCCATCCGCGCAATGCGTGCAGATGGTGCCCACGTGGTCCATTTCCCAGGGCCGCGTCTTATAGCGGTAGATGCCGCTGGTGAGCGCGCCCACCGGGCAGATATCGATGCAGGCGCCGCACTCGTCGCACTCCAGGTGGTCGCCCTGGTTGGGCGCGATTTCGGAGACCACCCCGCGGTTGATCACGCCCAGCGCGCCCACGCCCATGCCTTCGTTGCAGATGCGCACGCAGCGGTAGCACAGGATGCAGCGCGGCGCGTCGAAGAACACCACCGGCGAGAACTGCTTCTCGGGCGTGTGGACCTTCTCTTCCGCGTAGCGGCTTTCGCCCGCGCCGTAGCGGAAGGCCATGTCCTGCAATTCGCACTCGCCGCCCTTGTCGCACACCGGGCAATCCAGCGGATGGTTGGTGAGCAGGAACTCCAGCATGGATTTGCGCGCCGCCGCCACCTGCGGCGTTTCCGTGCGCACCACCATGCCCTCGGCCACGGGAAGCGTGCAAGCCGTCATCAGCTTGGGCATCTTCTCCACTTCCACCAGGCACATGCGGCAGGCGGCCTGCAGCGTGAGACCTTCGTAGTAGCAGAACGCCGGAATTTCGATGCCCACGGTCTTGGCGGCGTCGATCACCAGGGTCCCCGGCGGCGCCGTCACCGCCCGGCCGTCGATCGTGAGCTTTACCAGGTCAGCCATACCTACGCCATCACCGGCTGGCTCGCGTGCTCAAATGGGCACGGCTTGCCGTTCAGGTGATCCTCGAACTCCTCGCGGAACTTCTCGACGATCGAAATCGTGGGCAGCGCGGCCGCGTCGCCCAGCGGGCAGAACGTCCGGCCCAGCATGTTCTTCGCCACATCGCCGATCAGATCGATGTCGCTCCTCGTCCCCGCGCCCTCGTGAAACCGCGTCAGCAGCTTGCGCAGCCAGACGGTGCCCTCGCGGCACGGAATGCACCAGCCGCAGCTTTCGTGCGCGTAGAACTTCATGATGCGCAGGGCGGCCTTCACCATGCACGTCTGGTCGTCCATGATGATCACGCCCCCCGAGCCGAGCATCGTCTTGCGGGCGGCCATGGAATCGTAATCCATGGTGGCGCCTTCGCACTCGGCGGCCGTCAGCACCGGGCATGAAGACCCACCCGGTATGAACGCCTTCAGCTTGCGCCCCAACCGGATGCCGCCGCCCACTTCTTCGATCATCTGCGTAACGGGAAAGCCCAGCCGCAGCTCGTAAACGCCCGGCTTGTTCACATGCCCGGTCAGGCAGGTCATCTTGGTCCCGCCAGCCTTGGGCACACCCAGGGCCGCGAAGGCCGCGCCGCCGTCGCGGAGGATGGCCGGCACCGCGCAGTATGTTTCCACGTTGTTCAGCACCGTGGGGCACTGGAAGGCCCCCACTACCGCTGGAAATGGCGGCCGTATGCGCGGAATGCCGCGTTTGCCTTCGAGCGATTCGAGCAGCGCCGATTCCTCGCCGCACTCGTAAGCGCCCGCGCCGGAGTGCGTGTATAGGTCGAAATCGAACCCCGTGCCCTGGATGTTCCTCCCCAGCCAGCCTCTCGCGTACGCCTCGGCGATGGCCTTATCCATCACCTCGATGAGATACCGGTACTCGCCGCGGATATAGATGTAACCCGCGTGCGCGTCCACCGCCAGCCCCGCGATCAGCACGCCTTCGATCAACTGGTGCGGATCGTTCTCCATCAGCACGCGGTCCTTGCAGGTGCCCGGCTCGCTCTCGTCGGCGTTCACCACGATGTACTTCGGCTTGGGCGAGTTGCGCGGCACGAAGCTCCACTTCATTCCCGTGGGAAAACCCGCTCCACCGCGTCCGCGCAGGTTGCTGGCCTTCACTTCCTCGATGATCTCCTCCGGCTTCATCCCGGCGGCCTTGCGGAAGGCCTGGTAGCCATCGGTGGCGAGGTACGTATCGAGGGACGCCGAATCCTTCAGGCCGAAACGGCGCGAGAGCACGCGGGTCTCTAGCGGGCTGGGTTCGTTGTACAGCATCGGCTAGGCTTTCTTCTTCAGGCCATCCAGAAGCTCATCCAGTTTTTCGGGAGTCACGAAATGGTGGAAATCGTAGTTCACCTGCACGGCCGGCGCCCACGAGCAGGCCCCCATGCACTCCACCTCTTCGAGCGAGATCTGGCCGTCCGCGGTTACCTCCTTGTGTCCGATCCCCAGCCTCTTGCAGGCATGTTCCCAGAGCTTGTCGCCGTCGTTGAGCAGGCAACTGATATTGGTGCACACCTGCACGTGGAACTTACCGAGCGGCTTGCGGTGCAGCATCGAGTAGTAGGAGATCACCTCGTTGACCGCCAGGGGCGTGACGCCCACCCGCCGGGCTACCTCCTCGATCAGCTCATCGGTGACCGCCCCGACTTCATCCTGCGCGTACATCAGCATCGGAACCAGCGCCGAACGCTCGCGCCCCGGAGGATAGCTCTTCAGCAGCTTCTCGAATCGGGCTTCCAGTTGCGGAGAAAAAGTCATAGGTAACGCGCTACCGGTCCGTGTCCCCTAAAACGAAATCCATGCTGCCGATGGAAGCGATCACATCCGCGATCAGCGTGCCCTTCACCATCTCGGAGGTCGCCTGCAGGTTCCCGAAGCTGGGCGTACGCATGTGCACGCGGTAAGGCCGCGTGGTCCCATCGCTGACCACGTAAAAACCCAGCTCGCCGCGCGGAGATTCGATCACCTGGTAGACTTCTCCCTCAGGCACGCGGAATCCCTCGGTCACGATCTTGAAGTGATAGATGAGGGCCTCCATCTGGGTCTTCATCTTCTCCCGGTCGGGCAAGACCACGTGCTGGTCGGCGGCCTTCCACGGTCCCGCCGGCATTCCCTCCATGGCCTGCCGCACGATCCGCGTGCTCTGGCGCATCTCTTCGATGCGCACCTGGTAGCGCGCGAAAACGTCGCTTTCGGTGCGCGTGGGGACCTCGAAATCGAACTTCTCGTAGCTCGAATACGGCTCGTCCTTGCGCGCATCGATCTTCAGTCCGGCCGCGCGCAGCATGGGTCCGGTCACGCCCAGGTCGAGCATGTCCTCGAGCGCCATCCTGCCGATGCCGCGCGTCCGCCCCAGCCAGATCGGGTTGTTGGTGAGCAGGTCTTCGTACTCGTCCACCTTGGAGGGGAACCCGTCGATGAATTTCTTGACCCGCTGCGCCCAGCCCCGCGGAGGCTCCAGCGCCAGGCCGCCGATACGGAAATAGCTGGTCATCATGCGCTGGCCGGAGAACATCTCGAAGATGCGCAGGATATCCTCGCGCTCGCGGAAGCAGTACAGGAACACGCTCATGGCGCCGATATCGAGCGCGTGCGTGCCCAACCATACCAGATGGCTGTTGAGCCGCGTCAGCTCTGTGAGCATCACCCGCATCCATTGCGCCTGGGGCGGAATCTCCAGGTCCAGAAGCTTTTCTACCGCCAGGCAGTAGCCCAGGTTGTTGGAAAGCGGCGCCAGGTAATCCACGCGGTCCGTGAGGGTCACATCCTGCTGGTAGTTCTTGACCTCGAATTCTTTCTCGATGCCGGTGTGCAGGTAGCCGAGATCCAGCCCGCACTTCATGATGGTCTCGCCGTCCAGCTCCAGCAGCAGGCGCAGCACACCGTGCGTCGAGGGATGCTGCGGCCCCATGTTGAGCACCATGCGGCGCGGTCCGCTAGGCGTCTCCTGGCCCTCCACGATAGTTGTGATCCCGCCCGGAATGCCCGCTTCGCTCATTCGGTTAAACCCTCGGTCCCGTCACCGGATAATCCTTGCGCAGCGGGTGGCCTTCCCAATCGTCGGGCATCATGATACGTCGCAGGTCGGGGTGGTTGCGGAACGCGATGCCGAACAGGTCGAAGACCTCGCGCTCGTACCAGTTCGCCGAGCGCCATACCGATGTGACCGATTCGATCTCCGGCTGGTCGCCGTTCAGACGGCACTTCAGGCGCAGGCGTTCTTTGCGCTCGATGGAATGCAGATGATAGACAACCTCAAACCGCGGCGCGGCCGGGTACCGGTCCACGGCCGTGACGGTGCTCAGCCGAATAAACTTGCACTCGTGCTTTAGGAAACCGCAGACGCTCACGATGCTGGCCGGCGCGATTTCCAGAGTGAGCTCGCCGCGGTCGTGCTTCCCGCCGGTCGCCGCTCCGGCGTCAAACGTCTCCACTGCCGCGGCCACCGCAAATTCACGCAGGTTGTCGGGTAGCATTTCGAATCGATTACCGCTTGCGCCCGGTAGTGCCAGCCCCGGACCAGTCCAGCGCTCCCTTTTTCCAGATGTAGAAAAACCCGGAAAGAATCAGCACCACAAACACCAGCATCTCAAGGAAACCGAACATCTTCAGGTCACGGTACACGACCACCCAGGGATACAAAAAGATAGCTTCGATATCGAACAGGATAAACAACATTCCCACCAGGTAGAACTTCACGCTGAAACGCTGGCGCGCATCCCCGGTGGGCACGATCCCCGATTCGTACGGCATGTCCTTGACTCGGTTGTGCACGCGCTTACCCAATAGAAAAGACACCGTCAGCAAACCCGCCGCCAGGGCCATCGCGAGGAGGGCCTGCGCCAGGACCGGAAAATACAACTCTTTGTATGAATCAGGCATGAGCTCGGGGGAAGAAGAGGCCCAAATCCGACTATAATTGTTTCAAAAGAGGGGTGTCAACCAACGTGCCCATCCCCATCGTTGTGAACGGCGAAATGCAGGCGGTCCCCGAAGGTGTGACCATCCTCGCACTGCTGAACCAGTTGCGGCTCGATCCAGCCCGCGTGGCGGTAGAGCTCGACCGCCGCATCGTCAAGCAGGCACACTGGGACACCACCACCTTGCAAGCCGGTTCGCAGCTCGAAATCGTGCAGTTCGTGGGCGGAGGGTAAGCGGGCGGGCCGATGCGGGCAAGCCTCTCAGCCTGCCCGCGCCAAGCCTAGGTGAAACTTCTGACCGCCGAAGCCTCGCTCTCGGCTATGTCGAATACCGTGTAAAGCTTAGTGATCTGGAGCAGATCCTTCACCCGCTTGGTGAGGTTCAACAGCTTCAACTGCCCGCCGCTGTTCGTCACGGTGGTGAACCCCGAGACGAGCTCGCCGATCCCTGAGCTGTCGATGTAAGAAACATCGCCGAGATTGAGCAGGATCTTCTTCTGCCCGTTGGCGACGAGCTGGCGAATCGTGTCGCGCAAAGCGCTGGAACCCTCCCCCAGGGTGATGCGCCCTTCCACGTCGACCACGCTCACGTCGCCCACTTGCCGAGTCTTTAAGTTAACGCTCACGTACAATCCTCCTCGTTTGAAAGCGCCTATTGTGATGTTACGTACTTTGTAAGTGTGATTTCGGTCCCTCCGGGATCCAGTTGCCTCAATTGGACCTCGTCCATGAAGGACCGAATCAAAAAAATACCACGGCCGGATCCCCGCAGCAGGTTCTCCGGGGCTACCGGGTCCGGCAGATTGCCGAAATCGAAACCCTCACCTTCGTCGGTGATCCGAACCGTCAGCTTAGTCCCGTTCCGTTGCACGCGGAACCGGACCTTCTTGTTCCGATTGTAACGGTTGCCGTGCGCTACCGCGTTGACCATGGATTCCCGCACGGCCATGCCGATCTTCATCAGCTCTTCCTCGCCGAAGCCGGCCCGTTCGGCCACGCCTAGTACCAGTTCCTCGGCTTTATCCACACTGTCCAGGGTCGAATCCAGGTATTGTTCCACGGTTTCCGGTCCTTGGCGTTGTTGATCCCCCATACATGGAACGGCCCGGCAGCAAGGGCCAAATTGAATGGACAGAATAAATTACAACGCTTGCTAAAGTCAAGGCGCGGCCCGGCCGGCCCTACTGCTCGCCCCGCCGGGGCAACGCGCCAGTCAGGAATTCGAAGAAATCGCGCTTCAGTTTGGCGTGCGAATCGGAGTCGATGTACAGCATGTGGCCCGACTGGTAAAGATCCCAGATGATGCGCTTGTGCATCTCCGGATTCAAGCCCATGTGGTTAAAGGTGTGCTCGACGGCGAAATACGGCGTGGCCAGGTCGAAGTAAGACGCGGCGATCATCACTTTCATATAGGGGTTCTTCACCATGGCCTCGCGCAGCGGACTGGTGGTGTTCCCGAATCCGTTCTGGACGCCGTAGTCCCACGGCTGGATTCCGCCACCGAGCGTGTAGTAGTAGAGATCCGTCTTGTAACCGAGCTCGCCGCGAACGTAATTGGTGAATGCGGCGGTGAAGGGCGGAGCGACCAGAGTGCCCGATGGGTCGAATTCGCTGGTCTCGCCCACGTCGAGGCTGGAGGGCCCGGTGAGCCGGCCGTCGTAGCGCCCGATGGTCTCGTGTCTATCGCGCAGCAGCTCGCGCGTGAAATGCTGCACGTCCCAGCGCAGGTTGCTCTCTTCGATGTAGCTCGTGGGTATCCCCGTGTACCGCGCCAACTTGGCGACCACTGCCTGGCGCTCGGCCGGCGGCAGATCGTCGCCCTTATTTAACGCGGTGGCGTATTCTCCCAGCGCAAAGCCCTCCACCTCCTTGAGGAAAGAGGGAAGGTCTTTGCGCAGCAGGTCGGCGGCGGCCTTCTTGTGATACCAGGCGTCGGCCCCATAGGTGGGCAGCTCGAGCTCGTAGACCAGGTCGTCACTGCGGCTCCAGATGGTTTCGAGATTCAGGGTGGTCCCGATCAAGACGAGCCCATTGAAAGCGATCCCCCGGTCGATCAGGTATCCGGCCAGCCCCGCCGCGCGGAAAGTGCCATAGCTCTCGCCGGCGATGAATAGTGGCGAAAGCTCCCGCCCGTTGCGCGTAATATACAGGCGCATGAACTCGCCCACCGATTCGATATCTCCCCGCACACTGTTCATACGGCGCGCCACCTCGACGGTCTTGGCCCGGCTGTAGCCGGTTCCCACGGGATCGATGAATACCAGGTCGGTCCGATCGAGCCAGGTGTCCGGATTGTCCTTCAGTTCATAGGGAGGCGGTGGCATCGCGCCATTAGGCAGCAGTTTGGGGCTGCGCGGCCCCATGCCCCCCATGTGCACCCATACGGATGCCGATCCGGGCCCGCCGTTGAAACAGAATGTCAGAGGCCGTTGGGCCGATTCCTTGACGCCGTCGAGCGTGTAGGCCATGTAAAAGATGTGGGCTTCGGTGGCGCCGGAGGGATCGTTCAGTGGCATCTGCGCCACGGTGGCCGTGTAGGCAATGGTCTTGCCGCCCACATTGATCGAGTGGTGCGTCACCACGGGTGTCTCATCGACCTCCCCTCCCACGGCGGGTCCCGGATTGCCCGCGCCGCCACGCCCCCGGCCGCCCGGCGTGGCTGCCCGGTTCGCCGGCGCGGATGGGGGCATCTGCGGTTGCGGCGCCTCGGCTGGGGCCGCCTGCGGTTCCGGCTGCGCGGCTTGCGGGGTCTCCGCGCGACCCTGGGCTGCCGCTGGCGGAGCCGGGGTCCCCAGCCATGCCGCGCCGCACGACAAGATTGCAAGGAAGGTGGTTTTCACTCGGAAGTATTTCATTAACTTAATGGTAACGAATGAGGAGATCTCCGGATCCCCCAACCGATACAGGCATCCAACAACTTAAACGTAATGCCAGATACAGACGACAGCCATCCGGGCTACCATACAATCGAGCACGACACCGCCGTCGTTTTTTGCCTCGATTCCAACCTGCGCTTGGTCTACGCTAACGCCGCCTGGGATCGCTTCGCTTCCGCAAACGGCGGCGATTCCATGCTCCGCCCCGCGCCGCTCGGCCGTCCGGTTCGGGAATCCATTTCAGGTCCGCTGAAGGAGTTCTACGCCTCCAAATATGCGCGCGTTCTAGAGTCCGGCCAGCCCTGGCAACACCGTTACGAATGCTCCAGCCCCACGCTCTTCCGCGAGTTCGCCATGCAGGTGCTTCCCGTGAAGGGCGGCACGGGGCTGATGGTCGTGAATTCCCTGCTGGTCGAACACCCACCCCACGTTTGTCCCCTACGCCCCATCCCTACGGGCTACCGCGACGCGAACGGCATCATCGTGATGTGCGGCCATTGCCGGCGCACCCGCCGCCCCGGCAGCGCGCCCGAGGTTTGGGATCTCGTGGCCGCCCACATTTCCGCGCTTCCGCCCAATGTCAGCCACGGCCTGTGCGGCATCTGCCTGGACTACTATTACTCGGAGCATCCCTAGCCGGCTATCTTATTCGCACCGCAGCGCGCTCATGGGGTCTACGCGGGTGGCGCGGTGCGCGGGGATGAAGCTGGCAGCCAGAGCCACGCCACTCAGGAAAAGAATGGCGAAGAGAAACGTGAGCGGATCGGCGGGGCTTACCTGGACCAGCAGGCTGCCGACCAGATGCGCCACCGCCAGCGCGACGGCGATCCCTACCGCCAAGCCCGCCGCTGTCATGCTGATCGCTTTCCGGGCCACCATCGCATGTACCGAGGCCCGCTGCGCGCCCAAGGCCATGCGAATACCGATTTCGTGCGTGCGCTCGGTGACCGCATAGGCCATTACGCTGTAAAGGCCGAGGGCCGCCAGAAGCAGCGAGAGCAGGCCGAGCGCGGTCAGCAGCATAGCGGCCACCTTTTGCGGGTAAAGGGAAGCCTGCGTGTATTCCTCGAGCGGCGTGGCATCGTAGAGGCCCGTGCTGGCATCGAGCGCAGCGATCTCATGGCGCAGCGTGGCCCGCGCGGCTTCCGGGTCGCCGGCCGTTCGGATGTAGATGAAGTTGTTGTCCCCGGTGCCGAAGGCGTGCGCGAACGGCTCGTAAAAAAATGGGTAGGGCGCCTCGCCTGCGTTGATCTGCTTACTGTCGCGCACCATGCCCACGATGGTGTGGAAAGCGCCGCTGACCTGCACTTTCCGCCCCACCGGGTCGGCTCCCTTGTAGAATCGGCGCGCGAAGGCCTGGTTGACAATGATCACCGGCGCCGAGTTTGCGTCATCCCGCTCGGTGAAATCGCGCCCCGAGAGCACCGGAATCTTCATGAGATCGAAATAACCGGGCGCCACGACAGTCTGCGACATTCTGAATTGATCCTGGATATCCCGCGAGTAGCCGTCCACGAGCACGCTGTTCCAGGGAGGGTTGCCGAACCACAGCGGCACCCAATCGGCATAACTCACCTGCTGGACGCCGGGAGCGTTCTCGAGGCGCAGACGCAGCGAGCGGTCGAAACGCAGTTCCTGGTCGAGCGAATAACCCGCCGAGGAAAGATATAGCCGGGCCACCAGCACGTTGTGGGAATCGAAGCCGGGATGCACGGCGCGGGCGTTCTGGAAGCTGCGCTGGAACAAGCCGGCGCCGATCAGCGCCACGGCCGCGAGCGCCACTTCGAAAACCACCAGGGCCGCGCGGGCGCGGTGGGAGCGCGCTCCGGACATCCCGCTGCGCCCGCCCTCCTTGAGGGTTTCGTTCACCGGAACGCGGCTCGAGTAGAGCGCCGGCACGATGGCCGAGAGAATGGCCGTCAGAAAGCAGACCAGCACGGTAAAACCCAGTACCGAGGGATTCAACGGCCCGCCGAGCGATCCAAGAGCGGTGATGGGCAGATTGGTGGCCGGCAGCAGGTAGCCCAGCGAATCGCCCATCCAGGACGAGAGCAGGACCCCGATGCAAGCGCCGCCGCCCGCCAGGAGCATCGCCTCGGCCATCAACTGCCGCACTAACCGCGCGCGGCTGGCGCCCATGGCGATGCGAATACCGAACTCCCTCTGGCGCGAGACCGAGCGCGCCAGCAGCAGGTTGGCCACGTTCGCGCAGGCGATCAGCAACACCACGCAAGCCACCACCATGAGGATGCGCAGCGGATTGAGCAGCAGGGCCTGCGCCCCGCTGTGCGCCTGCCAGACGGGCCGCAGGGTCGCGGACATACCGTGGTGGTTGCGCGGGTATGCGGCGGCAATTCTGGCGGCCACCGCCTGCACTTCGGCGCGCGCCCGGCCAAGGCTCACGCCCGGCCTCCGGCGCACGAAAAGGTCGAGGTATCTGGCGCTGCGGTCGCCGCCCGTCCACTTCGACGAGGCGCCCATCTCCTCGATCTGGCTCAAGGGAACCCAAACATCCAAGGTGAGGCCGCCCACGCTGCCGTGGAATTCGGGTGGAACCACGCCCACAATCGTAAGCTGATGGCCGTTGACGCGTTCCACTCTCCCCGCCACGGAGGGGTCGGCGTGGTAGCGGCC
This sequence comes from Terriglobia bacterium, assembly GCA_963714205.1. Taxonomy (GTDB): domain Bacteria; phylum Acidobacteriota; class Terriglobia; order Bryobacterales; family Bryobacteraceae; genus CAVQNQ01. Next base: position 597,793 of record CAVQNQ010000004.1, on the reverse strand, counting down.
GCGCCACAGCCGGTCGCTGATCACGGCGATGGGAAAGCCGCCCCGGTCGTCGCGGTCCTCCACCGGCAGAAACACCCGCCCGATCTCCGCCCGGACGCCGAAAACGGCGAAGTAATTCGCCGATACCACCTCTCCAAACACCCGTTGGGCATTGGCTTGGCGGCCGATCGTGAAGGGTCCGAACTGCGACGCCACCACTCCCGACACAAGCGCGAGTTGGCGTTGGTAGTCGCGAAAATCGGCGTGCGCGGTCAGGATGGATTCGCCTTCGGGCGACAGGCCCTCGAGAACGGCCAGTTGCCCCGAATTCGGCACGCCGGGGATGGGATTGAGCAGAATAGCGTCTATCCAACTGTAGACCGTGGTCGTGGCGGCGATTCCCAGGGCCAGGGTCACGATGGCCACGGCCGTAAAGGCCGGCTGCTTGCGCAGCATGCGAAGGGCGATGCGCAGTTCGTGGAGCATTTCGAAATCCTGGATGTGCAACGCGGCTGCCAATGCCGAAACTCAATCCGACGAGGCCTCCGGCCCTAGCGAACTTGCCCGCGAGTGTCCGCTTTTGGGACGGCGCGCACAATCGAGGCGCACATAACCGCTTATGATTCCAGGACCAAAGAGCATTTTCGATAGTACAATCGGTACGATCGGAGCGTCCGGCGGCGCTTTACACTGGTGACTCGATGGTTACAATCTACGTCTTCGTTTACCTGCAATTGCTGGATCTCCTGACCACGCTGGTGGGATTGAAGATGGGCGCCCGGGAAATGAGCCCGTTCGTCGTGATGTTGATGCACACGGGCCCCGGTGTGGGAGTGGCGGCATCCAAAGCCCTGGCGCTGGTCCTCGGTGGAGTATGCGTGTGGGCCCGGAAGGAGCACCTGATCCGCTGGATTACCTATTGGTATGGCGGCCTGATTGTGTGGAACCTGATGGTGATGCTGGCGGCGTAAGAGCCGAGGGCCGCATCATCAGCGCCGGAACAGCCAGGACGACGTCAGCACCATAGCGGCCAGCAAAGCGCCTTCCGCCAGAATGCGGCGCCAGCCTAGCCGTTCGGGAACAGATCCGGCAGCGCTTTCAACCAAGTGCTTCCACATGGCATTCCCACCTGTAAACTGCGAATCAGCATGGTTCCCCGCCGGTCCACGTACACCTGGTACAGCGGCACATCGGATTCCTTGACCACGTAACCGCCCGTCTGCATGAGCCAGGAATCCGGATAGCTGGCGGTCACCAGCGGATTCGGCCCGAGCGCGCGCACGCGGAACTGCCACGTGGAGGGCTCGTAATTCGCATAACTGAAACAGCGGCCCACGCATACGCGGTCGATCATGTGATCGAGGGTGGGGACACGCAGGCCGGGATCGAGCACCCCGCTGACCACTCGCTGGCCCGGGCCCAGTTGAGCCACCACGTCCTGCATGCGGTCCTCCACGGCATTGAGCGCCCGTTCGTCGCGATAGATGAAGGCGAAAAAGACCACCGCCACCGCCGCTAGCGCATAGCGCTCCCAGGCGCGCGGCTGGGCCGCTCCCAGCAGACCGCACACGCAGATCCCCACCCCCAGCGACATGCGCTCCGCGATATAGGTGAGAGTGTGGTGGAAGCCGGGAATCAGGACGGTGGTGGGGAGGATAAAGACCCCCAGGGCGCTCAGCGCGCACAACTGGAAGGTGACGCTCGAAGCCACCTGCCGCGATCCCGACCTGCGCAACAGGTCCAGGAATAGCAGCCCCCACACCAGCAGCAGCGCGATCAGGACGCCGTAATATTTGCCGTCGAAGACCCACACCTGGTCGGCGCCCGTGGTCAGGGTGATCTGCTCGAACGACCATCGCGAGACCAGGGCCGCCCCGATCACCACGCGCAGAAGCACGGTAGCCACGAGCGTTCCCAGGGTAATGTATATCCGTTGCCGCGGCCCGGCCCGGTGGGTCAGCCACAAAAAGACCAGCAGGCAGACCGTCCAGGCCACCGGCAGGCCATGGGCCACGTAGGCCACCACCAGCACCGCCATGGCCGCAGCCACGCGGCGCGGCCGCAGATCCCAGGCCAGCGCCAGGGCCCAGAAACACATCCCCAGGCTGAGATAAAAATTGAAGAACCCCATGTGGAAGACCCAGCCATAAGCCAGCATGGCAATCGACGGCACCATGTACCAGCACGGCCGCCCGGTGACCGCTCGCACGTAGGCGAAGGCGCCCCATATGAAGACCAGCACTGCCAGCGAAACCGAGATCCGCTGAGCCGCCTCCGCGCCCACGATCCGGAATAGCCCGCCCATGAGCAGATCGAAAAGCACGTTGCTGGTCTGGTTAACCACCGACAGGCCCTGCACCCGTCCGCTCTCGATCAATTGGGCCAGCCAGGCGTTATAGATGTGGCTGGAAAGATCCCCCGCCTCCACGCGCGGCTGCCAGAAACACGGGATCAACAGCAGCAGGGAAGCCCACGCGTAGGCCGCGCGGCCACCCGCCAGACGCGCCAGCAGGGGAGACCGCGGCCCGGCTCTTTCCGACTCACGGGATTGCGCGCGAACATGTTTGGGTCGCATAGATCTATATCAGCCTGATCGACTCGAATTCCGGGACCAGCGCGAAGCTCGCAGCCACGCTCTGAATCTGCTCGCCAATCTGCCGAACCCCGCCCTCCAGCAGTTGGGAACCCTGTTCCCCGGAAGCCAGGCGCAGATATTTTATTCTAGCGGGATCGATGCGCATCACGCGGCAGCAGGTGGCATCCACAGCCACCGGGTCGCGGCCGGCCACCAGCACTCCGGCCCGCTTGGGCGTGCCCAGGATCGGTCCGTTACCTTCCATCCCCACGATGCCATCCACGATGGCGAAACGGCGCGGGCAGATCGCGTCCAGCTCGGCGATGCACTCGTCGATTCCAGACCAGTGCAGCAGGTTCTTGGGCCACCCGTAGATGCCGCCCGGAACCACCCCGAAAAGATTCTTCATGGAGAGCGTGGCGCCTACCCAGTGGTGCGTCTTCATCTTGGGAACGGAAACCAGCAGGTCCGCTCCCATCACGGTATTGGGAAGATAGAGTTTTCCCAGCCGTGAGAACTGGCGCGCCGGGAGCACCCGCGAAACGTCGTCCAGATTCAAATCGACGAACATCTCCTCGAAGCGCGGCACGGTCTTGAAATAGCCGGCCGCTTCGGCCAGGTCCAGCGTATTGCGGCGATGGCCGGGACCTTCGGCGATTTGAACGCTGGCTGCGCCCAGGGCGTGAAACGCCTCGCAGGTCGCGTGCACCAGCAGGGGATGGGTATTGATGACGTTATCCGGCTCGAACTCCACCAGGTTGGGCTTGACCACCACGCGGAGCCCGCGCACGTCCAGTTTGTGTTCGCCGATCGTGCGCCGCACGGTCTCGTAGAGGCCCTGGCCATACTCGGGAACCCGCACAATCGAGACGGACGACGGAACCACCGGGACAACCGGGGCGGCGCAGCCGGTGAGTGTCGCGGCAGCCGCCGAGGCAGCGAACCATTCGCGCCGCGTCAGCCCCGAGCCGCTATTTCCATGTGTTCGTTGGAGCATTCCTCACCCCCAGAACAAGGACCTGCCGTTCCCCTCCTCCGCCACCAGCAGATCCAAAGAGGATTCCGAGAGCGTCCGGCAGAGGACCTCGGGCGGGCAATATCCCGCGTCCAGGTTTCCGTGGGCCATCAGACCGAGGCGCAGCCAGTTCAGTGCGTCGGCCGAATGGCATTCGCCCAGAAAACCGCCGGCCAGCTTCAGAGCACGATCCACCACCGGCGAGCGCACGCCGCGCAGAGCCGCCAGGGCCATACCCGTGGTCTCCGGGTACGGGCGCGAATCGTAGGCTAAGTCCTGCACGGAGCCGTGATTCCAGCCTCCCTCGCGGCAAGCGCGGCGCAGCAGGAAGCTTCGGCCTTCTTCGATGCGCCGGACGATGCGCTCGCTGGGATTCCGGCGATTCTCCTTCTCCAGAGCCAGGATCGCCAGCGAAGTCGGCCCTACCCAGGCGGCCGTACCGGGAAACCAGGGCCAGCCGGGAAATTCCAGTTCGGGAGGGCGCGCGTTTCCGAGCATCCACTCCCGCAAACGATATAAGCCGGTGGATTCCTTTCCCGTGGTTTCCAGCAGCCACTCGATGCCGCGGGCATGCGGCGCCTCGCCCAGAAGGCCGGCCGGCAGCAGGGCCACCAGAGCGGTGACCCAGGTGCTTTGGTCCACGTCGGCGCGCGGAGCCCAGCCGCCGTCCCGGCGCGCGGTGGAAACAATCCATCGCACGCCTCGGCCGGCCGCTTCGCTTTCTCCCGCGGCGGTCAGGGCCAGCACGGCGTAAACGGTCGGCTCGGTCCACGAACCGCCGCGCACGTAGGGCCAGCCGCCGTCGCGATTTTGTCTGCCGAGAAGAGTCTCTATCGACATGGTGAGTTGGGGCTGGCGGAAGACTCGCTAGCCGCACGGTCTTGCCCCAGCCTCCGCATTCGAGGGCCTACCGAAGCGCGCGACGCCTGCGGCGGCGCGACAGCAGCATGACCAGGGTTACGCCGGCTCCCAGCCAGATCGCTCCTTGTACTGCCACGTCCATCGTTGGATCTCCTTTCCATGAATCTTCCCGGCCTCCCCTCTCCTGTGTTGCGCCGCAGGGAGGCCAACCGCTCTGATGGGCCATCGCGGTGCGCAATCGACGCATCCTCGCAGCCCGGGCTATTCGTTATCCGCGGGCCCGCCGCTCGCGGCGCCGCCTCAAAAACATCAGCATCGCACCGCCGGCCGCCAGCCAGACGATCGTTTGAGCTAGTGAATTGTACATGTTTCGTTCCTTTCTCTGACCATTTCTTCTCTGAAGTGCCGCGGCCACTCCCCAAGTGGATTGCTCGCCGGGCCGGCCCCTCGAACGAGCGGTCGAGGCACTTCGCCTAACGGGTCCTACCCTCCCCCCACCATCCTCATCATGGGGAACAGGTACTTGAAAATCTGCAATATCCCGGGACCGGCCGCGACAATGAGCATCGACGGCAAAATGAAAAAGAATATCGGGAAGACCAGCTTCACCCCGACCTTCCCGGCGCGCTCCTCGGCCTCCTGCCGGCGTGCGATGCGCATAAAATCCGAGTGGGTGCGCAGCGAATCTCCCATGCTGGTTCCGAAACGGTCGTTCTGAATCAGGATGGCCACCAGCTTGCGGATCTCCGGTTCGCCGGTGCGGTCGGCGAAGTTGCGGAGCGCATCGGCGCGGCGTTTGCCGGCGCGCATCTCGAGATTGATCAGCTGCAGTTCCTCGCTGAGCTGCGGATGGCTGACCTGCAACTCACGGGCGACGTGCTGGATGGCTTGATCCAGACCCAGGCCGGCCTCCACCGAGACCACCATCAGGTCGAGCGCATCGGGCAGGGAAAGCCGCAAAAGGACCTGGCGCTTGGCGATCTTTTTCTCCAGAAAGAATTTCGGCATGATCCAGCCCGCCGCGCATCCGGAGAGAATCAGTCCCATCTTCAGGACCGGGTTGGGAGGCATGTTCGGCTCCAGCAGGATGCTCAGAAACAGGCAGCCGAGCGTGGTCATAATGCGAATCCCGAAGAAGATCGCCACGGCGTTGTCGGACCGGAATCCGGCGCGCATCAATTCGAAACGCAGGGTAGCCACATCGGCTTCCGAGCTGGGCATTTTCGAGCCGAGCTGGTGCAGCAGGTGCACGAATGCCCGAGGCTCCTCGGAGCCGTCGGCGGCCAACAAATTCCGCCTGGCATCGCCGGTGATCACAGGATTGCCCAGAGTCTTCAGCAGCCGGCCGGGCTTGTAAAGCATTCGATAGCCCACGAACGTGATCGCCGCCAGCAGCATCAAAAACGCACAGCCCGCCAACAGAATTGCGTTCGTCATAGTCACACCCTGATGTTGATAATCTTCTTGATGAAGAAATTGCCCAGAATTTGCGCTACCACGGCCCCCCCAATCATGAGCTTGCCATCGGAATCGGCGGCCATGCCTTGGAGATAGCCGGGCGCCACCACCAGTAGCGCCAGCAGCGTGCCGATCGGCAGCAGAGTGAGGATCGAAGCGGTCAGCCGGCCGTGCGCGCTGGCAGCCCTGACTTGCCCCTTCAAACGGAAGCGCTCGCGAATCACATAAGCGAGGCGCGCGAGGATCTCACTCAAATTGCCCCCGGTCTGCTTCTGCAGCAGGACCGACGAGGTAAAGAAGCGGACGTCCAGAAGCGGAACCTTCTGGTGGAAATTGCGCAGAGCGTTATCCAGCGACGCGCCCAGGTTCTGCTCGTTGAACAGCGAACGGAATTCCTGGCCCAGCGGATCGGCCAACTCCTCCCCGACCATCCCTAGGCTGATGGTGAACGCGTGGCCGGCGCGCATCGAGCGGGCCAGAAAATCGAGTGCCTCGGGGAGCTGTTCTTCCATGCGGTCCAGGCGCTTCTTGCGCTTGTGCCGGACGTAGAGGTACGGCATCGCTCCCAGGAGCAGGCCCAGCGCCACGGCCGTCACCCAGCCGTTCATCAGGAAGGGCAGCAGCGCTCCCAGGCCCAGGCCGGGAATGCACAGCAGGCCCATGGCCGCCAGCAACCGCGTGGCCGGCCAGTTCAGGCCGGCTTGCTGGATCTGCTCCTGGGCGTGGCGGGAGAAGTGGAACGACCTCAAAAAATGCTTCAGGCCGGTGGGCTTGTCGGGATCGATCTCCTTCAACAGGTTGCTGATAGCCATCACCGGCTCGCCGGCGGCGGTCTGCAGCATCCCCGTCATCTGCTGCTTGCGCCGGGCGTCGAAGAACTTCAGCCCGACGCTCACGGTCAACAGGATGAGCGCGAATACCACGACAAACGAAACCACCGCCGCGACCGGCATCAGTTGATCTCCACCACGGTCTGGAACAGCTGCGGCGACAGGTTAATGCCGCTCGATTTCAGCCGGTCGTAGAACTTGGGACGAATACCCGTGGCCCGGAAGCGGCCCAGCACTTTCCCGCTTTCATTCAGACCGGTTTTGTCGAACAGGAACAGATCCTGGAGCGTGATGATGTCCTGCTCCATCCCGCACACTTCGGTGATATGGGTGACGCGCCGCGCCCCGTCGCTGAAGCGGGCCACCTGCACGAACAGGTCGATGGCCGAGGCCACCTGCTGCCGGATGGAGCGCACCCCCATGTTGGCGCTGGCCATCCCCACCATGACTTCGAGGCGGTTCAGGCCGTCGCGCGGGGTGTTGGCGTGAATGGTGGTCAGGGATCCGTCGTGACCCGTGTTCATCGCCTGCAACATGTCCAGCGCTTCCTCCGCGCGAACCTCGCCGACGATGATGCGGTCGGGGCGCATACGGAGGGCATTGATGACGAGCTGGCGGATGTGAATGGCACCCGCGCCTTCGACGTTGGCCGGGCGCGTCTCCATGCGGGCCACGTGGGTCTGCTGGAGCCGCAGCTCGGCGGCATCTTCGATGGTGACGATGCGCTCGTCCTCCGGAATGTAGGAGGAGAGCGCATTGAGCAGCGTGGTCTTACCGGAGCCGGTGCCGCCGCAGATCAGGATGTTCAGGCGTGCCTTCACGCAGCCCTTGAGCAGTTCCAGCATGCCCTCGGTCAGGGCCAGCTTGCGAACCAGGTCCTCCCCGCGCAGGGCGTGGCGCCCGAAACGGCGGATCGAAAGCAGCGGCCCGTCCACGGCCACCGGCGGGATGGCGGCGTTGACGCGCGAACCGTCCGGCAGGCGGGCGTCCACCAGGGGCGACGATTCGTCCACGCGGCGGCCTACCCGCGAAACGATCTTTTCGATGATGCGCAGCAGGTGCGCGTCGTCCTTGAACTCCACCGGCGTGCGGTAGAGCTTGCCGCCGCGCTCCACGTAGACCAGTCGCGGCGTGGTTACCAAAATGTCGCTGATGGTGGGGTCCTGGAGGAGCGGCTCGAGCGGGCCGAGGCCGAAAACCTCGTCCAGAATCTCCTCGATCACGCGGTCCTTCTCAACCAGCGAGAGAGGCGTCTTCTCCTCCTCCACTAGTTTGGCCACCGCCACTCGAATTTCGGTCCGCACACGCTCGCCGGCCATCGACGAGAGCGCTTCCAGGTTGATGCGGTCCAGCAGCTTGCGATGCAGCGTGAACTTCAGCTCCTGGTACTCCGGAGTGTAGCCGTCTTTATTGAAAAGGCGGCTCACCCAGCCGGTTTCGCGAACTTCGCCCGGTCTAGGCATCGAATCCAGTAAAGTCGGCATGATCGTTTTCGTTTCCCTTCACTTCCACCCGGCCAACCCCAGGCTCGGCCGCTTCCTCAAAATATCCCGAAACGCTTCTTGGACTTCTCCTCTTCCAGGTTGGAGAGCTTCACGGTCAGTCGTGTGATATTCCTCCCCAGCTCGGAACTGCGCGTCAGCATCCGGCCCTCGGCGTAGGTTTCGTACAACTCGGGGTAATCGTTGGAAACCATGGCGAAGATCGGCACACCCAGCATCTTCTCCAGTTCTGCGGCCGTGATATCCAGGCGTTTGGGCGCGCGGTTGAGAATCAGCCGGATGCGGTTCTTCCCATATCCGCCGTCGAGCAGCGTCTGAATGATCATCTTGGCCTGGTGCAGCGCGGGCACTTCCACGGTGGTTACCAGGCAGGCCTCGTCGATCTCTTCCAGCGCGGCCATGGCGATGCGGCTCAGGCTGCGGCCCAGGTCCACCACCGTCCAGTCGTATTGCGGCCGGGCGAAGGCCAGCACGTGGCGGATCTGCTCGTCTTTGGGCTGTTGCTTGGAAGCCAGGGCCAGCGGGGAAGAGACGATCTCGACGCCTGGAATGCCGTTCGAGACCAGCGCCTTCCAATAATGAATGTCGAGCCGGTGCAGGTTGTTGACGGCGTCCAGTATGGAATAAACCGACTTGGTCTTGGTAATGAAGCCAACCATGCCGGCATCCAGATCCAGATCCGCCAGCAGAACCTTCTGATTCTGGCGGCCCAGCTCGGCCGCCACGTGGCAAGCCAGTGTGGTGGCGCCGCAGCCGCCCTTGGCCGAGAAGAAAGCGAAGCTCTTCCCTGCCCCCTTGCCGCCGCTCTCCCTCCGCCGACTGCGCTCCGCGGAGCGTTTCTCGAGCGCGCGGCGCAGCGTCTCCTTGAGCGGCGGGAAGAGATATTCGTTGATGCCGGCGCGCATCGAAGAGAGAATCGCGTCCGCGTCGGCGGCGGTGTTCAAAGCGATGATCATGGGGTCGCCGACGGCCCCTTTTATCGAAGCCACCAGACCTTCGAGCGGCTCTCTCCACCCACTGATATCCACCAGCACCACATCCGGCCGCATGCGCTCGAGGCGGTCGAGAAAGTTGCCGATATCGCCGATGTCCTGGTGCTCCACAATGATGCGAAACGGCAGCTCGGAAAGACAGGCCTGGGCCTGCTCCCAGAGCTCCCGGTTTTCGATGGCCAGCCCGATGGTCAGCGGATACATTGCGGATCTCCAGTTATCGAGCTCAAGGGCGGTTCACCCCGGCCGCGCTGGGCGACGTACTCTCGTTGGCCGGCGCCACCGGCACCATGGGTATAATCTGGAAAGCCGGGGTCGTGGGCGCGGAACTGGCCTGCCCCTTCTTCCGGTCCTGTTCCAGTTCCTCGACCGCGATCGTATCGGACGCCGGATGCACCGGCACCGGCCCGGTCTTGTCCATTCCGGGCTGCGCGGGCGCGGGCTTCCGATCCAGAATGTAGGGCGACGTGAAGTCCACATCGGGCGGCTTCTGGCCGGCGGGAATTGGGCGCACCACTTCGGGCGTGATAATCACCAGCAACTCGGAATTCGAGCGGCTGGTTTGCTTGGTCTGGAATAGCTTGCCCAGAATCGGCACGTCGCCTATGCCGGGCACCTTCGAGAAGCTCTCCGTAATCTGGTTGTCCAGCAGCCCTGCGATGGCGAAGGTCTGCCCGCTTTCCAGCTCGACCTCGGTCTTTACCTTGCGGCTCGTCAAGCCGGGAACGGTCACGCCCATGACCGTAACCGAGTTCGTATAATCGAGCGAACTGACCTCCGGCGCAACTTCCATGCGGATGGTGCCGCGCGGCGTAACCACGGGAAGGAAGACCAGGCGAATGCCGTACTCACGCCAGGAGATGCTGATGGCGGCCGTTCCTGCCCCCGGCTGGACCATGGGGAACGGGAATTCGCCTCCGGCCAGAAAACTGGCCTGTTTGCCACTAATGGCCAACACATTCGGCTCGGCCAGCATCTGGAGCTGGTTCTTGGACTGGAGGGCCTGAATAGCGGCCAGCAGGTTGATGTCGGTGCGGAACAGGAACACGTTCACGGCCTGGCTGATCGAGATGGTTTTGTTTCCGTCGGTGCTGACCGGACTGCCGGTGCCCACGGCCGAGTTCTGGTTCCCCGCCCCGCTGGAAAGGTTCACTCCCAGGGCCAGGCTGGCCGAACGGTCCACGTCGGCGAAGCGCACCTTCAGGAGCACCTGCGGCTCGACGTCCGGAACCTTGACGTGCAGCAGGTTGACGGATCTGCCCAGAGTTCCGGCGATGGCCATGACGCGGTCCGCCGAGATCACATCCGGCACCGTGCCGCGCACGAAGACGGCATCGTTATCGAAAGTGACGTTGATGTCGTCGTCTGGAAAGTCGCGCGCGATCTGCTGGCGGACGGCGTCCAGCCTCACCGGGCTGACGCGCACCACCAGGTCGTAGAGCAGGCGGCTCCCGCTCTGCTGCCAGACTACCAGTGAAGTTTCGCCGGGAGCTTTTCCGTTGATCAGAACTTCCTTCGGTCCCACGGCCACGGCTTCGATGAGATCGCCGTTGGCCACCGAAAGACGCTGGATATTGAGCGGGCTGTCCACGATGAGCGATTTGCCTACCGTGACCATTAGCCTCGGGGGCACCTGAGGGGTCATGGTTTGCTCTTGCGCGGCGGAACTGCCCCGCGTGTCGGCGGGTCCTTCGGCGCCGAGCGTGCCGGCCAGAAAGCAGAGGCCGGCGGCAGCCAGCGCGAGACTCCGATTGTGGCGGAACGCGGTCATCTACTTGTTCTCCCCGTTTGCTTCGAATTTCGTCTCAGATCGTTTGGAGCCGGCAAAGATCTCCATGACAAAGGGCGGATCCTTCTTAGGTGGCGCGGCGGCGGGCGGCCGCGGAGCTTTGGGCGCGCGTCGCGCGGCCGGCTCTGGTATATCGCCCCCACCCCGGACTCCCGGGATCTGGGGCTTGCCGCCATTGAACAGGTAAGCCACGGCCGTGCCGGGGGTTTTAGTCTCCTGAAGATCCAGCGGATTGCGCAGCACCAGCTGAATGGTCGTCTGGCTGCGCGCCAAGCTCAGTTGCTCGGCCTGTGCGGGAGTCACCAGCATGTTGACCACCTGCACGGTGATCGGCTTGCCTTCGGCATCCTTCTTGAAATCCTGGCCCGCGGAAAGCACCTCGATATTCTGTAGCAGCGTCTTGGTCATCGTGCCCAGGCTGCTATTGCCTCCCGGACTGTTGCCGGAAATCAACACATCGACGCGCGTCCCGGCCACCACGAAACCCGCCACGCCCACGACCTCGTTAACAGGCACGGCCACGGCCCGCATGCCGGGAGGAATCATGGCGGCCAGACCGCCCCCGGCGCCGAGAGGCGCCAGCCGCGATTCCAGCAACGGCTCCTTGGCGTAAATCGTTGTAAGGACGCCGCGTTTCAGCACCGCGTTGATATCGCTCGACGCGCCTGCAGGGATTGCGCCGGACCAATCCGACAGGGTCACGTCGTCCTCTTTCAATACCGTGCCCATGGGCAGGTCGTGCGCTGCCACGACGACTTTGACGGTGGGCGTGGCTGCCTTGGGTTCCTGCGGCGCCCGGTTCAACAGCGACCGGTACGTGATGAGCCCTCCGAAGGTGGCCACCACAAAAGCGAAGATGAGAACTCCGAAGAATCTTTTATTCATCCCTGGACCCCGTTTCGCACATGGGAAAGACCGGCGATGGCCGCCGCCAACGGCTCTTCCCTTGGCCGTCAACTCCGGAGCCGGCCAGCACCGGATTCGTCCGGTTCACGTACTCGCGTGCGACCTCGCGTTCGGTCCGCAACGCGCCTGGAAGCCCTTCCGTCGAGTGCGCGTTGCGGTTTTTGTACATGGTTCCGATCCTTGACATGAGCCTGGGCCTTTATACCGGCGAAATAGCCGGAGGCCGGGTGGGGCGCGCCGGGCATTGCTGAGCCGGGCGCCGGCGAGCCCCTCCCGTGGTTAGCTCGACGCGGTTACGGCGTTCGCGAGCTGGGTATTGGTCGTCGTCCAAATGGTCTTAATGCTGTTGCCGGCGCCCAGGAAAAGGGCCGCCGAAGCTAGCGCCACGAACGCCATGAGCAGGGTGTATTCGATCAGGTCCTGCCCCTGTTCGTCCTTCCAAAGGTTGTGCATAAGCGTCATTTTTGTTCGCTCCTATGTTTTTGGTTTAAGTTGCGCGATCTCCCGACCGCGTGCCTCGGTCTTCGTGATCTCGCGACCACGGCTGATTCCGTCACCGCCAGCGGTAGCGGAAATGTCCTGGCCCAAGGCCCTCTCCGAGGGCCGGAAAACCACCGCGACGCCGTCGTCGTAGACCACGCGCCAGCGGGCGGATTCCTTGAGCGCTCCGGCCAGCGGAGCGGATGTGGGCAGCAAAATGGTGTTGACGCCGAAGCGGCCGAGAGTCTTTTCCCAGTCGTACTTCACGTTCAGGACGTCGAGATATTGTTCGGAGAAGCCGGCTCCATAGAAATCGCTGCGGCCGTCCACGAACACGCGCGTGCGCGGATACAGCCGGTAGATCAGGTAGCCGCCCCAAACGTCGTTGGTGAAGATGCGCGCCGCAGGGTCGCCGCGCAGGGTCTCCACCGCGGCCGCCGGGAACTCGTGCGGATCGTATTCGGCGCGGAAGGGGCGGGGCGGCGCGGGAGCGAAGAGCAGGGCCGCTACCAGCAGCGCGCCCGCCGCGCTCGCCAGGTGCCACCGGGGCGCACCGTCGATCTCGGCCAGCCCCGCACAGGTCCGGTTCAACCGGGCGGCCGCGCTCTTCAGCCACGCGGGCAGGTTGGATTGCGGCAGCCCTCCTAGCCAGCGCGCCACCGCCTCGGCCAGGGGCGGCGCGGCGATGACCGCGAAGATGGGAACGTTGCGCCCGGCCAGCAGGGCCGCGTGGCCCCACATGGCCAGCAGCAGGAACTCGGTCAGACGGCCTGTCGACAGATACCAGATGGCCGCCGCCGCCCCCGCCAGCAGCATGGCCTCGAAGAATATAGCCACCGGGTGGTGGAAGCTCAGCGTGAAGAACTCGTTGACGTGCTGCGCCAGGTACGGGTCGCCCAGATACCCGACAATGTGCGCGTGCAAGCGATAGGTATAGGGGTTGACCAGGCTGGCCGCCAGGCAGAGCAGGGCGCTCGAGGCGTAGCTCCGGGCGCGGCGGGAGGCTGGCCGCCATTCGAGCCGGTCGGTGGCCAGAATCGCTTGCAGCGAATCGCCTGCCGCGTAAGCTCCGATCATCAGGATGCCCACGAAGAAGCCGCCGTGCAGGTTGGTCCATAGAATTGTGGCCGCGGGCAGCAGCACCGCCAGACACGGCACTCCCGCGATGCGCGTTCGGCCTTCCCGCACGCGCTCCAGGATGGTGTAAAACACCACCGTGAACAACAGCGTGACCAGGTGCGGCCGCGCCAGCCAGTGAATGGAGCTGGCGGCGGCGGCGAAGATGGTGACCACAAACGCCAGGACCGGGTTGGCCCTGCGGCGCACCAGCCGGAACAGAAGTGCGAATGTGAAGCCCAGCAGCAGCACGACTGCCAGCGTCACCGCCGCCAGTCCTCCGATGCCGTTAAGCCACGCCAGCAGCACGTCCGACAGCCACTCCCAGGCAAACCAGGGAGCTTCCGGCTTGGAGAAGGAGAACAGGTCGTGGGTGGGAACCCAATGGTGCGCCAGGATCCACTCGCCCGTGCGGATGTGCCAGCCGGTATCGCCGTCGCCGAGCAGGGATTCGGCGCCGCTCATGCGTCCGAACAGGAAGGCGATCGGCATCAGGAAAGCGAAATCCGTCAGCGAGGGCAGCAGCTTGACCGCGAATTGGCATCGTCCGGGTACCATTTGAGGATCACGCCATCCAGGAGTTCACCATCGGCTGGACCGCCTCCATTGCGCAGATCCGGTCGTGAAACGCACGGAAATCCATGTAGTTGACCCGCAGAGCCACCAGCGGATGGTCGCGTCCCTCGGTGGAAATGCGCGCCACGGTGCCCTGGCAATGAATGCACTTCTGGCCGAAATCGTGGCTCACCGGCAGCTCGATCTTGACCGTGACGAGCTGCCCGAAGCCCGGCAGCGGCGGCGAGCCGTCCTGCCCGCACCATTCCACCAGCAGTCCGTTGCGGCTGATGTTCTCGGTGTACATCGCGCCATGCGCCCAGAGCGCCGGTGAGGTGACATGGCACCGGAGCTTGATGTCGATTCGCGGCTCTCTCGCCGGTTGATGTTTTTCATTTCCGTGGTTCGACAACGCGAATGTAGCGCTCTAAGTGACTGAGTATCAATATCGTAAATGGGCTATACCGTGGTGTTTGCGAAGGTTATCAGCAAAATCCGGCGGCCAACTGGGACGGACATTAACTCGAAAATCGGCGGCCAGGGATCCTCAGGAACCTGATTAGATCTACCCGGTGTACTCCGATAGTGTCTATATACGGGAAATTTCCGGATATTATTGCCCTTTGACAACACGCTGATTAAATTCGATAAGCTGATGTAAAAAAATATGGTTACGGTAAAATTGCTTCCGATTAGCGCGAAATAAAGTGGTAGATATATTCCATAATTTGGGATAAATTTTTGCAATATAGGTCAAAAAATATGTTGACAATTGGCATTAGTCATTGGACAATTTCAGTCAGGAACGGTACAAATCAGTGGGAATTACTAAGGGGCTGGATGACGCAGCAGCCCCGGCCCCACCGGCAGACCGTTTGTAAAGGTGGAGAATATGACGCGAATTCTTCTTTATAGCGACGAACCTATCCTGGCCAAAGGCCTGGAATCCGTGCTTCGGCAGGTAGAGGGCTTCGACCTCCTGCCGATCTCGAACACGGTGGCTTCCCTCATGGAGCAGATGTCTCACGGCATGCCCGATCTGGTTCTGATGGATCTGACCCCCGAAATCACTTTCGCCGTGCTCACCGAAATGAAGCACGCCATGATGAACTCGAAGATCGTGCTGTGGGTCAATTCGATCTCAACAGAGCTGGCGTTCCAAGCTATGGGCCTGGGCGTGCGCGGAATCCTGCGCAAGACTCTGCCGACCGACCTGCAGGTGAAATGCCTGCAGAAAGTGCAGGCCGGAGAGCTGTGGTTCGAGAAAGCCCTGACGGACAGTTTCCTGTGCGCCCGCCGGGTGGCCTTGACGCAGCGCGAGGGCCAGTTGGTCAGCCTGCTCGCGCAGGGGCTCAAGAACAAGGAAATCGCCTCCACGCTGATGATTTCCGAGGGCACCGTAAAGGTGTATCTCTCGCGCCTCTTCCAGAAGGTTGGGGTGAAGGACCGTTTCGAGCTGGCCCTGTTCGGTCTGAAAAATCTCACCACCGGACACTTCTCCACCGGAGAGAAGCCGGCCCGCACCGGCGCCGTGCCGGGTCTGCGGTCGCTGGTGCTCGAGCGCGCGCCCATCGACCGTACCGAGCCGCCTGTGAGGTTCGCATCGCCGCTGCGTCCGGTGGCCTCGCGGTATTGAGATTGTGCGCAAAGCCGGCGACCGCCGGCCTGTAAGCGGGGAGGGGGACGGCCGCATGGCAGTCCCCATTTTTTTGGCCTCTCCCGCGTTATTTCACCGGCAGCACGACCACGTTGCTCCCCACTCCGTTGACGGTCACCTGCACGGAGACGCTGGCGGCCGAGGGAGCGTCGCTCGGGAGGCGGAACTCGACGAGATCGATTCCCACGCGCCCCGGAGCGGCGCAGACGCTCTCCGGCGTCAGCGAAGCACTTCCCACCAACACCGCAACCGGGTCCAATACCACGTAGGGCGGATTCGCCGGCACCGCGAAACCCTCCGGGCGCGCCGGGCTGGTGGCGCCGAAGCCCGTGCCGTAAAGGCTGATCAGCTCGCCCGCGGCCGCCGGCGATGCGGGGGTCACCAGCGACCCGTCCGCGTGCAGGGCCAGAGCGTAGGGCTGGTTGTTCACCGTCTGCTGATACAATCCGGGAGCGTCGCGCGCCACCGTGAAACTGGCGGTGGCATCGGGCAGCCCCACGATGCTGACGGCGAGCGTCTGCGGCCCGGGCGGCAAATCCGTCGGGAGCTCGGCGGTGATCTGGCTGGGCGAGACGAATGCCAGGGGCAGCAAACCATCGCCGATATGTACGGTGACTCCGCCGAGGGCCTGCGCCAGAGGGCTCTCCGGACCGTTGACGGCTGCCGGCGCCAGGTTCGATCCCGAAATTGAGATCATCGATCCAGGCGCCACTCCCGGCTGCGGCGTGACACCCGCGGCGTTGCTCACTCCCGAAGGGGCGATGTAGGGGACGGGATCGAACAGCGCCTTCACGGATCGCGGAGCGCTCATCGACACCGATCCCGAGGGAGCCGGGCCGCTGAGATCGCCGCTCCAGGCGCGGAACCGGTAGCCGGGCGAAGCCGTGACGCCGATGTTGACCGTAGTCGCGGCGTCGTAGAAGCCATCCCGCGAGGGCGGAACGATCTGCCACGCGGCCGCGCCGGGCGGATCGGAGGATGTGGCCAGGTGGTTCATCATGCGGTAGACCGCCGTGAGATTCACGGGAACGCCCGTCAGCGTGCCGGTCCAATCGCCGGTCGAGCCCGTAGGTGCGCCATTCACGGACCAGCCCGTGAAATCCGCATGCGAACGCGGAATCGAAGCGGGCGCGCTGACCCGCACGGAGGCGCCCACGGCACGCTCGACCTGACAGGGCGTGGCGCAATCGGCTCCGCCATCCACTTTGACGGCGATTCCGGGCAGGGAGCTTCCCACGGTGAGCTGCGCCACCGGACCATACACGGCGGTCACGACGGCGGCGGCGGCAGACGTCACCGTGTAACTCTGGGACGCCGCGCCACCGATCGACCAGTTGGCGAACGCCCAGGTGCGCCCTTGCGAATCCGTCTGCGGGCTGGGAGCCAGGATCTGATGGGTCTCGCCCAAGCCCCACTCGAAGACATTGGCCGGCCAGTTCGTCCGGCCGTCTATGCTCAGTTGCAGATTGAGCGGCGAGGTGACGAAGGCCACATGCGCCGCCGGAACATAAGTGGCCGTAAGCGTCTCGCCGTAGTTGCCTTGGTTGTAAGTGTGGTTCAAAGCTCCGCCGTCGCTCCACGAGGAGAAAGCCCACCAGTTGCTTAGCCGGTCCTGCTGCGGGGAAACCGCGCCCACGCTGTGCACGCTGCCAGCGCCCCATTCCAGCGTCGTGGGAGTGCCGATGGTTGTGTGGTCTGCCACCACCTGAAGGCCGGGTGGAGAAGTAGCGAAGGTCACCTGCAGCGCGGCCAGGAAAAGCGCCTGCGCGGTGACGGGGCCGTTCATCGTGATGGTATCCTGCAACCCCTGAATGAGCTGATTCGGCCCGGGCGTCCAACCCGCGAATACCCAGCCTGGATTGGGAAATGCCTGCAAAATAACCGTCGATCCGAGAGCAAAATACTGATCCTGATCCGAGGCGATAGGGCTACTATTCACCATAATCGTTCCGGGGCTCGCGCAAGTTAAACAGGAATTGAACCGGATACTCAAATCATAGCCAATCCCAAATATTGCGCTGTATTGGGTAATGGAAGGGTCGGCGGTGACCGTGATCGGGTTTGTGGTGAGCGTCCCGGCGGAAAATACCCATTGGTTGAAAGCGTAGGCTGCGCCGTTAAACGACTGCACCGGCTGCACCCAAAGTGTGTGCTTGCTGCCGACCGGCCACATGGCCGACATCGGCTGCGTGTAGGTCTGTCCATCCACCTGAAAAGCCAAGCCGGATGGCACCGTGTAGACCTGGGTCGCGGCGCCTCCCGACTGGGCTGGCGCGGCCTTCGGAAAAACCGCGGCCAGCGCGCAAATTAAAAATAAGGATATGTATTTTCCATTGAATTCCGGCAAAAATATGGACATAACACTCCGCCCGAGCCGCCTCGATGGCGCTCTTTCCCAGGTGAAGTATAGGCATAAACTCCCATAAATGCACGGCTAACTTTGGTGATGCGGAAGCTATTAGCCATTTCGATCATTGATTCGCGATTTCGGCGGGCATGTAATCGTATCGTTCGAAGACTATCCCTATGCGCCGGAATGCAATCCTGATTTCGATGGCTTCGGCGGTGGCGCTTCTGGCCGCCGCCAGGCCGGCAGCCGCGGCCAGCTTCGGCACGGTCGTGCCCATAGGCGGCCAGGCCGCCGATATTGCCCTGGACCAATCGCGTGGCGTGCTGTATGTCGCCAACTACACGGCCAACCGCATCGACGTGATGTCCACCGCGGACAACACCATCCACAGCTCCATCAACGTGGCGCCCGGACCGGGGTCGTTGGCGTTATCGCCCGATTCGCAGTTCCTGGTGGTGACGCACTATGCCAACACGACCACGGCTGCCCCCACCAATAATCTCATCACGGTGATCAACCTCAACGGCAACACGATCCAGACTTTCTACACGGGCGATCCGCCGCTGGGAGTGGCCTTCCTGAATACCATGGCCCCCGCCTCGTCCGGCACGGCCCTGATCGTGACCACCACCAGCTTCGTCGCCTTCGACCCGCTCTCGGGCAGCATGACGGTGATCGCCACGATTGCCGAGGTTGCCGCGTCCCTCCCGGTACCGGCGGGCAACTTCCCGGGCAATATTATCCAAGCCGCCATGGGCAGTTCGGCCAACGGAGGTGTGATTTGGGGAATTTGCGGAGCGGCAACCAGCACGCAACTGGTCTTTCGCTTCTCCGTTAACCAAGGCCTGCAGGCCTGGGGGTTTGTGACATCGCCGGCTCTCTTGCCACGCGTCAGCGTCTCGAGCGACGGCTCGTTTGCCATGGTCGGCTACCTCATGGTCAAAGCCATGGGACCGAACGGCGTCGCCATTGCCGGCCGGTATCCCAACGTGGTTACTTCGCCCAATATCACCGGGCACGCCATCGATTCGGTGCACAACCTGGTTTACGGCCAGTTCCCCGATGCAAACCAGCCGACGGGTCCCCCGTTGGCGACTACCACCGGCTCCGGAACGACCACGACCACCCTCCAGCCGACGCTCTTCGTCATGGATTCCGACAACCTGACGGTGCGGGACCGCATCACCATGCAGGAAAACCTGGTGGGGCGCGGGGTGATGAATGCCGCGGGCACCGTTCTTTATGCCATCTCCGACAGCGGTGTGACGGTGCTACCGGTGGGAAATTTGAGTCAATACAACCGCCTGGCGGCCTCTCAGGAAGACGTCTTCGTGCAGACCAATTTCTGCAATCGTAGCACGATGGCGCAGACGCTTACCATCACCGATCCGGGCGGCGGGAACACGGATTTCACAATCACTCCCAGCCAGGCCGGCGTAACGGTGTCGCCCTCCTCCGGCTTGACTCCCCAAACCGTGCGGATCAGTGTGGACCCCACGGCGTTCCAGGGCGTCACCGGAACCACCACGGTAAAGCTCAATATCACGTCGAATACCGCCATCGACCAGCCGCGCCCCGTCCGCGTGCTGATGAACAACCCGGATTCGGATCAGCGCGGCACGATTGTAGACGTGCCCGGAACACTGACTGATATCCTGCCCGACCCCAGCCGCAACCGCTTCTACATTGCGCGGCAGGACAAGAATGAAGTGCTGGTGTTTGACGGCGGAACCGACCAGCTCATCGCCACGCTGCGGACGGCCACCTCGCCCACCACCATGGCGATCACCATCGATGGGAACTATCTGCTGGTAGGCCACAACGATTCGCAACTGGTGATGGTCTACGATCTGAATGCGCTGCAGGCGCAGACGCCGATCGTGCTGCCGGCCGGGCACTATGGCCGCTCCATCGCCGCATCCAACGCCTCGATACTGGTGCTTTCGCGCGACGAAGGAACCGGCACGGGCGCCATCGACAAGATCAATAACGCGCTTACGGGCTCCTACGAGCTGCCGACTTTGGGCGTCTGGCAGAACATCGTGTCCACAGAAGGCGTGCTCAGCCCCTCGCCCAACGGCAGCAACATCCTGATGGCCGGCGCGGATGGGGTGCTCATGCTCTATTCCGCCACCGCCGACACCTTCACCGTGGCGCGCCAGGATTACACGTCGCTCACCGGCGCCTACGCGGCTTCCGCCTACAACACCTACGTGGTGGGCAACACCGTGTTCAACGCTTCCCTGGTGCCGGCAGCCAATTTCAGCACCTCCAACGGCAACTCCTCCGGATTCGCATTCGTGAACCAGGGCGGTTACATGGCCACCACACCAGCCGCGGCCGGCGCGGGCGTGATGCAGAACATCAGCAACGTGACCGGTACGCAGGCCGGGGCCGTGGCTCCCGTGCCCATGGTGGAAGCGCCGCTGCTCCCGGTGACAGGGGGCCCCACGACGACGACGGGAACCGGGACCGGAAGCAGCGGCAGCTCGGGATCGGGATCTACAGGCTCGGGCAGTACGGGTTCGGGCGGAACCACCACCGGAACCGGAACCGGAACGGGCACGACCGGCACCGTGAGCGTCTACACTTATACGGCCTTCACGCGTACCGTGGCGCCGATGCCGTCGGCCGGCACTGTGGTCGTGCTGACCATCTCCGGCTTCACGGTGCTGTCGGCCAATTACGCCGCCTCGGTGGCGCCGCCCACGATTTCGTCGGTGGTCAACGCGGCCGATGGAACGCAGCCGGTGGCGCCCGGCGGCCTGATCAGCGCCTATGGCCAGCAGATGAGTCCGGTGAACATGGCCACGTCGCAGATTCCACTGCCGACCGCCTTGGGCGATTCCTGCCTCAGCGTGAATGGCGCGCCGGTGCCCCTGCTGTACGTCTCCAGCCAGCAGATCAACGCGCAGTTGCCCTTCAACGTGACCGGTAACGCCACCGTAAATATTCACTCGCCGGGCGGGATCAGCAACAACTTCTACTTTACGGTCTCGCCGTCGGCGCCGAGCGTGTTCCGCAGCGGTTCGGCGGGCCCGATGACCGGTCTGGCGACCATCATACGAAACGATGACAGCCAGCTTGTCACCCCCACTAATCCCCTGCATCCAGGCGATTCGATGACCATTTACCTGACGGGCATGGGAGCGACCACGCCGCAGGTGGATGCCGGCCTTCCCGCCCCCACCAGCCCGCTGGCCCAGGCGTCCATCCAGCCTACGGTCACCCTGGGGGGCGCCAGCCTGAATGTCTCGTATGCCGGCCTGGCGCCCGGCGAAGTGGGCGTGTACCAGATCAATGCCTCGGTTCCCAACGGAGTGCCGCAAGGCCTGACCGTCCCTCTGGTGATCAGCCAGGGAGGTGGCATGACCGAGATCGACGTGAGGGTAGTGAATTGAAGCCAAGAGAAGTAACCAGGAGAAGCAAATGAAGAGGTTTGCAATATCGATTTTGCTGATGGCCGGCTCTGCTTTCGGCCAGCAATGGGAGTTCGGGGGCGTCGGAGGCGGCGGCTTCCTGAACAGCGTGAACGCCAGCGGAGCTATCGGGGCGGCCACGGCTGGATTCAATACCGGACTGGCGGCCGGCGCATTCCTGGGGCAGAACCTTTACCCCCACATCAGCGGCGAGTTGCGCTACGCCTTTCTCGAAAGCGATCTGAGCTTGAAGAGCGGCGGCTCGTCAGCCTCCTTCTCGGGCGTCGCCCACGTGGTGCACTACGACCTGATCCTGCACACCAACCGGCGCTCGCGCGCGCAGCTCTTCGTGGCCGTGGGCGGCGGGATGAAGATCTTCCGCGGCACCGGAACCGAGGAAGCCTACCAGCCCCTCTCGCAGTTCGGCTACTTCACCAAAACGCAGGCGCTCAAGCCTATGGGCGACGTGGGCGCCGGGGTGCGCTGGGCCGTCACCAAGCGCGTCTTCATGCGGGCCGAATTCCGCGATTACATCACCATGTTCCCGACGGCGATCATCACTCCCGCTCCGGGCGTGAAATACGGCACCCTGCTGCAAGAACTTGTCCCCATGGTCGGGATCAGCTACGAGTTTTAACGGTCCCCGCGCCGGGCTGGTCTATCGCGCGACCAGCCTGACCGGTCCCAGCAGCCCCGCCGGCAGCGGCCGGATCTCGTTCATATCCTGCGCCTGGAAGCGCTCGCCATACCGGGCATTCAGCGCCTTGTAGTCCGGCAGCGGACCTTTGGCCAGTTCATTGACCGCCAGATTGTAGACCAGCACGCGAATGGCGTTGGCACCGGGCTTCAGCAGTCCGGTGACTTCCACTTCATACGGCGGACGCCACACCGAACCGGCACGCTTGCCGTTTACGAAGACTTCGGCCGCCTCCCGCACCGGGCTATCCAGCCAGGCCCTCATGCCCGATCCCGAACGGCGCTCGGAACCCATGGACACCGGCGTTCCCTCGCCAAACGTCAGGAACATGGGCCGCGGGGACGGCGATACCGTGACAGTCTTCTCGTAGACAGCTTCCCCCGAGAAATACTTCCAGCGATCCTCGTCGCTCCACGATTTGAGCGCCGCCATCTCTTCCGATGCGCCGCCGATGGTCACCTTCCAGCCTCCGCTCAGATCGATGGGCGCCGGAACCGCGCCGCCGGACTGGGTCGGCTCCGACAAGCCCTGGCTGGAGAAGACCACCACGCGCGATTCGTAGGGCGCCAGGTTCAGCTCCAGGCGCGCGCCGCCGGCCTTTGATGCCTTGCCGCTGGCGGGGTCCCACCATGCCGATTCGAGACCGCTTTGGCGGAACACGGCCACGCTGCGCACCGGCTGGTTCGTCGTGTTGGCCAGGAAATAAATCTCGGCAAAGGGCAGCTTGCGGTGGATGAAGCCGATGCCCGGGGCCGCGGCCAAATCCGGCGCGAGCGCGGCGTGCAAGACTCCCCCGAGCGCGCTCTCATCCTCGACCAGGCGCGCGCGCGATGGAAACAGCGCCCGCGACATCTCCCGGATCTGCTGCGTCTCCTCCTCCGCGCCCGCGAGACCCGGCGCCAGCGAAGGCACGCGGCGCGTGGCGACCACCACTCCACCCTTGGCCGCGAAGTTCTCGATGGCGCGATACGTCTCCACGGGGATGCGCTCCACGCCCGGAAGAATCAGGATGCGATACGGCACGCCGCCGTGCAGGATGGCCCGGTCGTCGATGAAATCGAAGTTGTAGCCCGCATCCAAAATTTGTGGAATGAGGTTGGGACCGATCAGCGGCCCCAGGCTCTGGTTCAGCGAAACGTGCTCCGGCGTGAAATGGGCCCAGGCGTCGTCGGTGGGTAAATATACCGCCACATCATTGGCCGGCTGCCCCTGCCGCAACAGAAAGCTCAGCCGGTTGAGGTACGCGGTAATATCGGGCATCACCGGCCACCACGGATTGTGCGCATTGAACACCGCCGAGGCGTAGAAGCGCCAGCCCGGCTCGCCGGCCTCGGGTGGTGAATAGGGCCATCCGTGCCCGATCAACTGGTTGATGCCCTCGAGAAAGTGCAGATCGGCTTCCGCCTTCATATCCAGAGGCGTGGCGCTGAAGACCGGCGAATGGAGCCACGTCCAGGTCTCCGAGGAGGTCACCGGGCGCCCGTAAAGATGGCTCGCGGAGGAGGCCCAGCGCGTCGCGGAGAGGCTTCGCCATTGCGAGCCTTCGCCCTCGGGCAGGTCCACCAGCGCGTTGCTCGAGAGCGCCACGGGCGGGATTCCGTAGGTCTGCGAGCGGAAACGCGTTCCGTGCCGCGCGGCGAATTCGCGGAGCGGCGTGAGGTAGTGCTCGTCCGCGAGTTCGGTGAGGGTGCGGCCCCAATCGTGGCGGATGGCGGCGGTCTGGCCGCCGATATCCTCGGCCAGCGCGGGCAGGTACGGCGTCAGGTCGTAGCCGCGGCGGCGCTCGAATTCCTGGAGAAAATCGGGCGTCCAATCCGAGCTGTATACTTCCAGGCTGTCGCTGAAGATAGCGTAGGGCGGGTTCGAGCCGAGCGCCCCCAGCAGCTTTTCCCCGACCGCCTGGAGGTGCGTTTCGAGCGCCGCGCGGTCATAGTGATCGAGCACGAAGCCCTCCGCGCCGACCGCCGCGCGCTTGACCGCCTGGCGCGTGCGGCTCGAAATGAAGACCAGCACCGTTCGAGTATCTTCGGCCGGAGCCACGCGCAGGACGCCGTTTTCGATATCGGTGGCGCGCTGCCGCCCCACGAACGCGGCGATCAGCTTCTCGCCTTCGCCAATCTCCGGCAGCCGCAGTTCTCGGGCGCCGGCGGGCAGAGGAAGGCGTTCGATGCGCAGTTTCCCGGCCGCCTGGGTGATGGATATGTGCGGACCGCCGTAGGGCCAGCCGCTCGCCAGCGTGAGGTCCATGCGGAGGCCGAGTTCCTTGGCCTTCTCGCCGGTGAACTTGAGCGCCTCGAGGAAATCACTGGAGAGATAAGGCAGGTTGCGGATGCCGTGCGCCGGATCGTCCAGAACCAGCGGATAGACCGGCTGCACCTCGAAACCGCCGATACCGCCCTGCTTCATGGCACGCATTTCGCGCTCCAGCTCCGGCCGGGTCACCGCCGGGCCGAACCACCACCAGCGCATCATCACCCGGGCATCGTCAGGGGGACGCTCGAATCCTCGCCGCAATTCCTCGATGCCGTTTGGTCCGGCCGGAAGCGCGGCCAGAATCCACGCCATCGCGGCAGCGCCTAGACAGGCGGAAGGCCACGCACGCCACTGCATGGGACCTATGCTAGCGCGATTGAGCCTCAAGCCACCATAAACTGGTGGTCCCTGCATTCCAGGTTGATGGCTTCGTGGATGCGGCCGATCAGATCGAGGCCGTGCTTGGCCATAAACGGCAGGATCGAGTAGAGCCGCTCCTGCAGATGGTGCTCGGGGTAGATCAGGCCGGCGAGGGACCTCGCGTATTCAGCCGCGCGGGCATCCCGCCGCAGGGCCTCACGGCCGGTCTTGCGATCGATCTTCCCAAGCTGGTATCGGATCTTGCGTTCGCTGGTCGCGAGCGCGCGCGCCAGCGTGGGATCGAATTCGGCCAGGCGTCCGCGCAGGTGCTCGAGCGCGCCCTCCACCGTGGCGGCGCTTTCCCGCAGGACACCCGCCAGGGATGGAGGCACCAGCTTGGCGGCGATGCGCTGGCGCAACGCGTCCTCGCCGTGAAAGAAATCCGGGAGACACAGCCCGTAGCGTTGCATCAGCTTGTGGCTGCGCTCATCCACGATCGTGAAGCCGGTGCGCGGCACGGAAACCGGCATGCGCCCCAGGAGCCGAGCGTAAAGGGATTCCGCCTGCGCCAGGTAGGCCGTCTCAGCGGGACCGCCGACATACGCCACGGTCGGCAGCATGAAGTCCTGCACCACCGGCCGCAGGAGCGCATTGGGCGAAAGCGAAACCGCGCGGTCCAGCAGTTCTTCGGCGGCGAACCGGCGGCCGTTAAGGACGTACTCCCCGCCGTGGCGGCGCAGAGCCAGGCGCTTGCCGCCTTCCAGCAGAAACACGAACGAGGTCTGCTCCTCGACGTGAACCTGCGCGTGATAACCCGCCTCGGCCAGCTCGCGATTGCGCTCGAGGATGCTCGCCGTCAGCTCCGGCGCCGCCTCCACGGCCTCCCGGAGGATGGGCGCCGCGAGCTCGCGGAAAGCCGGCAGCATGGGGTCCACCTGGGGGATATCGAACCCCTCCAGGATGCCGCGCAGCAACTCGCCGAAGGCCGCCCCCATGGTGCTGCCGCTGCGGTAGCTGCGCTCGGCGAGCGCGCAGACCTCCTCGGCGAACGGGAAACCCTCCAGGGCCGCGCGCAATTCCGCGACGGGCGGCGAAGCCAGTACCACCTCACCCGCCGGCTGCGCGCTCGCCCCGCGCCGCATCTCCAGCTTCACCGGCTGGTGTGTGGGATCGAAAACCCAAACGTGGTTGACCTCGGCGAAGTCGTGATCTTCGGTGGCCAGCCAGAACACCGGCACCGCGGGGATGCCGTTCGCGCTCAGCCACGCAGCCAGCCTGGCGGCGTGCAGCGCCTTGTAGATGGTGTAGCAGGGCCCGGAAAACAAGCCCACCTGCTGGCCCGTGGCCACCACCACGGTATCCGGCTGCGCCAGCCGGTCGATGGCCGCGCTCGCGGGATTGCTCAGCCGAAGTGCGCGAACCAACCCCGCGCGCCGCTCGGCGGGGAAACGGATTTCGGCAGCCGCTTCGCGGAACCCCGCCAGCCCGCGAAGCGCGTGGCGATAAAAACGGGCCGCGCGATCCGGATTGTACGAGACGTCGGCGGCGAGACGCGAGGTGTTGGGCAGGTCGGTTTGGCGGACGCAGCTACAGGGCATGCCGTGGTTCAGCTTAGCAGATGATCGGGTTGGGGCGAAGGATTCAGGCCGTTGGCGTCGCCGCCCGAACGGGCCTACCCCGGTGGCAGAATCTTGGAAAGGTCGTTGTAGATGGCGAAGGCCACGATCACCATGATAGCCACAAATCCGACCTTAAACACCGCTTCTTTTACGTTCAGGCTGAGATCCCGCTGCATGGTCATCTCCACCAGCAGCAGAATGATGGTCCCGCCATCCAGGATGGGGATGGGCAGCAGGTTGAAGATTGCCAGGTTCAGGCTGACCATCGACATCAGCATGAAAAACGCCGACGGCCCTTCGCGCGCCGCCTCACCCGAAAGCTGGGCGATGCCGATCGGCCCGGTGAGGCTCTTGGGTGACATTCGCCGCTCCACCATGCCCTTCAGCAGGTTCACGATCAACAGCGCGCCCTTGGCGTTCTGGTCGAGGGATTCGCGCAGGGCCTCCGGGAAGGAGAGGCGCGTCGTGATGAGGTCCAGTTTCTGCTGCGGCGCGACGCCGATCATCCAATGCGCCGGGCCATCCAACCTGGCCCAGGACGGAGTCACCGAAACCTGCCGCTGGACGCCGTTGCGCAGGAACGCGATTTCGATAGTCTTGCCGCCGCTGTTCTTGATGATCTCCTGAAATTTAGTTGGCGAGTGGATCGGCTGACCGTTGACCGAAATCAGGAGATCGCCCTTCCGGAGACCGGCTTTGTCGGCCGGATAACCCGGCTCGATGCTCGCCAGCTGGATTCTGCCCATTTCGTCCCAACCCGCGTACCCCACGCCGGTTCGCTCGCTGAGAACCGGCGTTACGGTGGTCTCGAACCGCTTGCCATTGCGTTCGATGGTAAGAGCCATCGGGCGATACGCGCTCTCCACTTCCTTGACGCCCACTGCTTCCCAATCGGGATCGGTCTTGCCATCCAGTTTGACGATCCGGTCGCCATCCTGAAGCCCGGCCTTGGCTGCGGGAGAATCCGGCATCACGTGGCCGATCACCGCGTGCAGGTCGCTATCGGCCACCTTCTCGTACTTCACCATGTAGAGGCCCGTGAGAACCCCTATGGCCAGCACGATATTCATGAACGGGCCCGCGGCGGCGATGATCAGGCGCTGCCAGCGAGGTTTCGCCATGAAGCTGCGCGGATCGGAGACGGCTTCGTCGCCGGCCTGCTCGCCGGTCATCTTCACGTACCCGCCCAAAGGGATCACCGAAAAGCGGTAATCCGTCTCCCCTCGGCGGAATCCAAACAGACGCGTGCCGAAGCCGAAACTGAAGGTTTCGACTTTCACATCGAAGTAGCGCGCGGCCCAAAAGTGCCCCAATTCGTGGATGTTGATCATCACCCCGATCAGGACCAGCAGCCACAACACGTTTTCCAGGAAAACTAACATAGTTTTACGCCGTTACCGCGCTCGCGCACTCCACCGCCACGAGTTCGCGCGCCATGGCTCGCGACTCCCGGTCGATCTCGAGAATCTCACCCACTGTCCGGGGGTGCCGCACCGGCACACGCGACAGAGTCTCCGCCACGATCCGATGAATGCCAAGATAGCCGATACTCCCAGCCAGAAAAGCCTCGACCGCAATCTCATCGGCCGCATTCAGCGTACAAGTAGACGATCCGCCAATCTCCTGACACTCGCAAGCCAGTTTCAGCAGGGGGAATTTGTCGAAGTCCGGCGGCAGAAACTCCCATTGGCGAGCGGCCTTCCAATCGATCTTGGGCACTGGCGCCTCGCACCGCTCAGGATAAGTCAAAGCATACTGGATCGGCATCCGCATGTCGGTGGCCGAGATCTGCGCCAGCACGCTGCCATCGCTATATTCAATCATGGCATGGACGGTGGATTGCGGATGTATGACAACGTCCACCTGAGAAGGCGTGAAACCGAACAACCAGCAGGCCTCGATGACTTCGAAACCCTTGTTCATCAGGGTGGCGCAGTCGATCGTAATGCGGTTCCCCATACGCCATGTTGGATGATTGAGAGCCTGCTCGGGAGTCACGCGCGCGAGCGCTTCCCGCGGCGTATTGCGGAAGGGGCCGCCGGAAGCGGTGAGAATCAGCTTAGAAACGGCCTTGCGGTTGCCCGCCGCCAGGCACTGGTGGGCTCCGTTATGTTCGCTATCGATCGGCAGCAACTCGGCGCCGTGCTCCCGCACGGCCGCCATCACCAACTCTCCGCCGGTTACGAGAACCTCTTTGTTCGCCAGCCCCACACGCTTTCCCAGGCGGACGGCTTCATAGGTCGCCTCCAGGCCCGCCACCCCCACAATCGCGGAAATCAGGGTATCGACTTCCGGCGCGGTCGCCGCCCGTACCCGCGCCGCCGCATCGCATAGCAGATCTGGAAAATCGAGACGTGCCAATCCGGCAGCCGTTAGGGCCTCGACGAGGCGCTTCAGAGTGTCGGGATCTGCAACAACCGCTACGGCCGGACGAAACTCCAGAATTTGGGAGACCAGCGTCTCAACATTGCGGCCAGCCACCAGCGCATACACCTGATATAAGGAGCGGCTGCGCCGCACCACATCCAAGGTACTTCTGCCAATCGACCCGGTGGAGCCCAGAACGGTCAGAGTTCTCATGTTCACGGTACTTTAGACGCGTATCCGTCATGATATCACGCTGAACCGGCCGAGAAACCAGTTACGCTCCAAATCGGTATTTCAGGTGTTTTCCCTACTGGTTGAAGACCTCTAAACCCTTTCGGGCGCCGGGGAGGATGCTTCAGGGGTCTTTATTTTAGAGGTTAGTCTCGCTTTGGTGGGAGTTGCCTCCCCGGCTTAATTCCAATATTAGTAGATTCTGAATTTGGAATCAACAGAAATCTGTATTTATTTTTGGAATTCTCGTGATCGAACACTCTTATACTGTCAAAAAAGCCCTCCAAGTTGTCACCACAAGTGTGTGGGTAACGACGCTGGCGCGAATGCTCCCCGCCTGGTTCCGGGCCCGTCCGCAAAACCACCCAAGAATGGTCGCAACCAGGGCCATCCTCCAATTGGGAAAAGCGCCGGCGAACCAGAGATGCGCCGCGCCGAAGAGTAATGATGTCAGAACAAGCGCGGCCCTCTGATTCCAGGTCCAGTCCTCGATCCACTGTTGCAATACACCACGAAAGAGGAACTCCTCCGCGAGAGCCAAGCCCCACAGATAACCGGCAAATGTTCCGGCGATCACCCAGACCGGGACCAAGTGCGTCACATGCATGGCCCTGAGTGCCAGAGCCGCTGGGATACCCAACGGCAGGAAGTAAAGATAGTGGAGGAAACCGATCCGCCATTCCTTGCGACTGGGTATGAAACCGAAGCCGGTCTCGTGCACCCGACGCTGCAGCATCAGGCACAAGGCTGCGCAAAGGAACAACGATATCCGGCCCAGTTCGGCGGCGTACAGCCGAAGCGGCGTGCGATAGACCGGCTCGAAGTATCGCCCTAGGGAAATCCATACCACCAGGGCCAGAAAGGCGGCGTCGGTCACGGGAGCGGTGGGCAGAACCAGGTACCACAGGCTTAGTGCCAGGGCCACAGCCGCCAGTTGCGCCAAGCCGCTCCATTCAAACGCTACCGGCCCCGCGCAGCAGATCAGGTAGGGGGTTACGGTGATTGCCAGAAGAAGCGCCGGGAGGCTTGCGCCCGAAAACCGCTCGCGCTCGGTGGGAAATCCCGTAACCAGATAAAATGGATAAAGAAAGAGGAAGGCAGCCAGCACCGGCAGTGCCGCCGAAGCAGGAATGGCCTTCGCCCGCGCGTATTCCATGCCAGCCACGCCCAGCAGCACCCAGCCGATCAGCAGAGCCGCCCGGAAGCCGCCAGGCGTTTTAGCCATCGGCATCATTCTAGCATTGGGATACGGTATTCCCGGCGCCGGCGGCCAGGAGCCGCCGCCCGGCCTGGTCAAAATGGTAGCTCACCGGGAATCCCAAACGGTGGCGGAACGCAATGAGTACATGTACCGCCAGACGGTCACGCTGGAGGAACTCGATGACCGTGGTATCGCCCGCGGGCGATACCACGAGGTGCGCGATATCATCTTTTCGCCGGAGCACGAGCGCACTGAACAGGTAGTGGGCCATCCCGAGAACCGGCTCACACGCCTCCGGCTTACCGATGAGGATTTTCGCGACATCCGCGACATCCAGCCGCTGGTGCTCACCGAGGACAGCCTGTGGAATTATGAGACCCGCTTCCGCGGCGAAGAAACCATAGACGGGGTAGATTGCTGGGTGCTGCAGGTCAAGCCGCGCCAGATTCTGGAGGGCCAGAGATTTTTCGACGGCATGGTCTGGGCGGAAAAGAAGGATTACAACATCGTCCGCCTGGAGGGCCGCGCGGTGCCCGAAATGCGCAGCATGAGCTCCGAGAACCTGTTTCCGCGTTTCACGACGGTCCGCAAACCCGTGGACGGAAAGAACTGGTTTCCGGTGTACACTCTGGCCGACGACACGCTGGAGTTTCGCACCGGCCCGCAGCGCGAGCGCCTGCGCATCGAATACAGCGACTACCACCGCTTCGGCGCCGAATCCACCTTCACCCCGCGCTAACGCTCACTCCCCGCTCTGCATCTTGCGGGCGATCAGGAAAGCCAACTCGAGCGACTGCCGGTAGTTCAGGCGCGGATCGATCTCCGATTCGTAAGCGCGCGCCAGGTCCGCTTCGCCCGGCCCGCGCTCACCCCCGATGCATTCGGTGACGTTCTCGCCGGTCAATTCGATGTGCACGCCGCCCAGCCTGTGGCCCATGGCGCGGTGAATCTCGAAAGCCCGCTCAACCTCCGCATAGATGTCCTCGAAGTAGCGCGTTTTGACGCCCGCGGCGGTCGTGCGCGTGTTGCCGTGCATGGGGTCGCAGACCCACACGGGGCGGGCGCCTTCCGCGAGAGCCGCGGCGATCAGGTCCGGGAGATCGCCAGCGATGCGGCCGGCCCCGAAACGGTGGATGAAGGTCAGGCGGCCCGGCGTGCGGGCGGGATCGAGTGTATCGATCAGGCGCGCCACCTCTTCGCGGGTAGTGCCGGGGCCGATCTTGACGCCCACCGGATTCTCAATGCCTCTCAGGTACTCGATGTGCGCTCCCGCGGCGTGGTTGGTGCGCAGCCCGGCCCATGGAAAGTGCGTGGCCAGGTTGAACCAGCCGGGGCGGCGCGGCACGCGGCGCGTCTGAGCTTCTTCGTATGCCAGGTGCAGGGCTTCGTGGGCTGTAAAGAAATCGATGCGATCCGTCTCCCCCGCGCGCACGCCCAGCACGTTCTCCATAAAGCGCAGCGACTCGCCGATGGTTTCCACCATGTGGTGGTATTCGTCGGCCAGGGGCGATTGTTCGACCCAATCCAGGTCGAAATATTCGGGATGGTGTAGATCGGCGAAGCCACCCTTGACCAGCGCGCGGATGAAATTCAGGGTGAGGCCGGAGCGTTCGTAGGCGCGCAGCAGCCGATGTGGGTCGGGGCGGCGCGCGGCGGCAGTGAATTCCGGCTGGTTGATCATGTCGCCGCGGTAGGAGGGCAGCGTCACGCCGTCGCGGGTCTCCCATTCGCTCGAGCGCGGCTTGGCATACTGGCCCGCGAAGCGCCCCACGCGGGTGACCGGGCGCTTGGCGCCCACCACCAGCACCAGGCTCATCTGCAACAGCACCTTGAGCAGGTTGGCGACGCGCGGGGAGGTGCAGTCGGCGAAGCGCTCGGCGCAATCTCCGCCCTGTAAGACGAAGCGCTCGCCGGCCGCCGCTTCGGCCAGTTGCCGCTTGAGCAGCACCACTTCCCAACTGGTCACCAGGGGCGGCAAACTGCGCAACTCCGCCACAGTGTCTTCGAGAGACGCGCTATCGGGGTACTCGGGCTGTTGCAGGGCAGGGCGGCCGCGCCACGAATCCGGCGCCCAGGGGGCGGTTGCGGGATCCAGGATCACGAATCCCACACTAACACGGCCGTACGGAACCAGCCGCACCCCGCCCCGGTGGGGAATCGCATAAACCGCTGCGATGCCCGATGATTGGGAGCAGGGAGGGATTTAATGAGCATTATTGACGACGCATTGCGAGCCAACCAGGATTACGCGCAGTCTTTCCATCTGGGTAACCTGCCCATGCCGCCCAGCCGCAAGCTGGCGGTGGTGGCCTGCATGGATGCCCGGCTGACCATCGAGCCGATGCTGGGCCTGAAGACCGGCGAAGCCCACATCATCCGCAACGCGGGCGGGCTGATCACCGAAGACGCCCTGCGTTCCCTGGTGATCTCCCATCAGCTGCTGGGCACGCGGGAATTCATGATCGTGAACCACACCGATTGCGGGATGTTGACCTTCCACGACGAGGAACTGCGGGAGCGGCTCATCCGCGAGACCGGCGGAGTCCCGGTGGCGCCTTCCAGTTTTGGCGCCTTCGACAACGTGGAGGAGAACGTGCGGCGCCAGATCCTCAAGCTACGAGTGCACCCCTGGATTCCGCGGGAGATCCCCGTACGCGGTTTCGTCTACGACGTGCGCTCCGGCAAGCTCTCAGAGGTAGTGGCGGAGCGCGCCAGGACCGCCTGATCCGCCGGCGCGGGCGCGGCCCGGTCCTGCGGGTCGCGCCAGAAATCGATGCAGGAAACCTGGTGCGCGCACGCCACCGTGCAGCGCGGGGCGCAGCTTTTGGCGGTGCGGTATTCGCGGCGGATATCCTCGAGAGTGTACTCCATCAGGGGTTTGGCCGGGTAGCCGCGCTGCTGGGAACAGTAGTGCACCAGGCCGTCCTCACAGACGTAGAGGTAGCGCGCGCCGGCCCGGCAGCGCCACTGATTCTCGCGGCCGTGAGCGATGTTCTCCTGGAAGCGGTTGATCTGGGCGTAGCTGCTCTTCTCCAGAGATCGCATGGCCCTGTATACGTCGCGCTCCTCGCCTCCGAGGGGCCGCAATTGGCCGTCGCCATCGTGGATGATTCCAACCGTGGAGGTGAAGCCCAGCTCGAGGGCGCGCCGGCCGATGGTCATGGCATCCCAGGGATGGCGCGTGCCGCCGCCCACCACCGAATTGATGTTCACGTGAAACTCGGCGTGCCCGGCCAGCAGGCGCAGCTTCTTATCGAGCACCTTGAGGCTCTTCTTCGAAACCTCGTCGGGCATCACGTTGTCGATGGAAATCTGGAGATGATCCAAGCCCGCGCGGTTCAGGCGCTCGATCCGCTCGGCGGTGAGGAAGTAACCGTTGGTGATGATTCCGGCGATCATGCCGCGGCGGCGAATCCGTTCGACGATGGCATCCAGATCGGGATGCAGCAAGGGCTCACCGCCGCTGATCGTGACGATCGCGGTGCCCAGCGCGGCCAGGCGGTCCAGGCGCTGGTGCATGGTTTCGAGCGGGACCGGCTTGGAACTGGCGTCATACTCGTTGCAGTACGCGCAGGCTAGGTTGCAGCGGCGCATGGGGATGATGTGCGCCAGAATGGGGTGGTCTCGGGACGCCAGCCCCCCGGCAATCATACGGATCTCGCGGGCGCGCCGATGCGCGTGCTTCCAGGCCCTCCTGAGGTGCTTGACAGAATCCCACATACCGGAAAAAGTGCTTTCATTACAGCACTCCACCGGGCGTCTTGCCGAGCCTCCGGGGCCCAGCGGAGATCAGCAGGGGTTAAACGGTCGGGATGGGGAATCGAGCGTCTCGCGGATCTTGGCGGCCAGCATGTCGGGACGCAACGGTTTTTGCAGGAAGGCCATGCCGGGGCGGAGCGCGCCGGTGCTGACCAGCACGTCGTTGGTGTAACCGGACATGTAAACTACCTTCAGCTCCGGCCGGACCGCCTGAAGCCGCTTGACCAGTTCGCGGCCGTTCATCCCGGGCATCACCATGTCGGTCAGGACCAGGGCAATCTCGGCTTCGTGCGCCGCGAACAAGTCCAGAGCCTCGAGTGGGCTGGCAGCGTCCAATACCCGAAAACCCCGCCGCGCAAGCATGGTAGCCAGCAGCCGCCGCACGCCTTCGTCGTCTTCCACCAGCAGAATTGTCTCGCTGCCGCCCGGCGCGGGTAAGCGAGCCGCGCGGGCCTCGGCTGCCTGGGCCGCCACAGGCGCACGCGGAAGATAGACCATGAAATCGGAGCCCGCACCGGGAGTGCTGCTTACGCGAATGGCGCCTCCGGCCTCCTTAACGATGTTCAACGCGATGTTGAGACCGAGGCCGGTACCTTTGCCTTCCGGCTTGGTGGTAAAAAAGGGCTCGAAAATCCGATTCAATAATTGTGGGTCGATGCCGCGCCCGGTGTCGCGAACGCTGACCGTCGCGTAGGCGCCCGGCTGCAAGGCGTCGCCATTACCGCTCGCGCCCAGTTCACGGTTGCAGGTTTCCACGGTAATGCGCCCGCCCGTGGGCACGGCGTCGCGCGCGTTGAGGATCAGGTTCATGAGCACCTGCTCCAACTGACCCGCATCCGCGAACACCTGACAGAGGGCGGGATCCAAGATGGTGCGGAACTCCACGTGTTCGCCGATGATGGGGTGGAGCATGCGCGCCATGCCGGCGGTAATCTCGTTCAGATCCACGACCTTTGGCTGCGGAACCTGGCCGCGCGTGTAGCCCAGAAGCTGCGAAGTGAGCCGGGCGCCGCGGTTGGCTGCCTTGCGAATCTCTTCCAGTTCCGGACGCAGCGGGTCGTTTTGGCCCATGCGCGTCAGCAGGATTTCCGAGTAGCCCGAAATGAGCGTCACCAGGTTGGCAAAGTCGTGCGCGACCCCGCCCAGCAAGCGGCCCATCGTTTCCATCTTCCCCGCCCTGCTGGCTTCGGCGGCGGACGGTAACGGCTGGGCAGCCGCATAGTCGGGTAGTATTGACATAACGCGGAGGAAATGTTTGCAATCCCAAGACCATTCGCCGGCTGTGCGGCGCGCCACCCAGTGGCGGACCGTGTGTGAACTCACGCCGCGCCGAAGACGCGCTCGAAAATGCGGTCCACGTTGCGCAGCTGGCGCTCCAGCGAAAAAGCCTCGGCGATGCGCCCGGGGGTAAGCACGGCGCGGATTTCCGGATCGGCATCGATGGCGGCACGGAAATCGCCCTCCTGTTCCCAGGCGCGCATGGCGTGCCCCTGCACGATTCGATAGGCGTCTTCCCGCATCATTCCGGCGGAGGCCAGGTCCAGCAGCAACTGGCCGGAGAAGACCAGCCCGCGCGTCATCTCCAGGTTGCGCCGCATGCGCTCGGGATAGACCATCAGCCGGTCCACCAGCTCGGTGGTCTTAGTCAGCAGATAATCGGCCAGGATGGTGGAATCCGGCAGAATCACGCGCTCCACCGAAGAGTGCGAGATATCGCGCTCGTGCCACAGCGCCACGTTCTCGAAAGCCGCCTGGGCGTTGGCGCGCACCACGCGCGCCAGTCCGCAGATCTGCTCGCTGGTAACCGGGTTGCGTTTGTGAGGCATGGCCGAGCTGCCCTTCTGGCCGCGCGCGAAGTACTCCTCGGCCTCGCGCACCTCGGTGCGCTGCAGGTGGCGCACCTCGAGCGCGATCTTCTCGCACAGCGCCGCCGCCAGCGCCAGCGCCGCCACGAAAGCCGCGTGCCGGTCGCGCTGGATCACCTGGGAAGTCACGGCGGCCGGCCGCAAGTTGAGGCGCGCGCAGATGCGCTCCTCCGCATCCGGCCCGATATGCGCGAAAGTGCCCACCGCGCCGGACATTTTACCCACGCGCAGATCCTCGGCCGCCGCGCGCAAGCGAGCCAGGTCGCGGCCGGCCTCCTCGTACCAGATGGCGAACTTCAGCCCGAAAACGATCGGCTCGGCGTGAACCCCGTGGGTGCGGCCGATCTGCACCGTGTGGCGGAACTCCAGCGCGCGCCGCTTGAGGACCGCGCGCAGCGCCTCGAGATCCGCCAGAATCAGGGCGGCGGCCTGCTGGAGAAGCAGCGCCTGGGCGGTATCCACCACGTCGTTGGAAGTCAGCCCGTAGTGCAGCCAGCGCGAAGCTTCAGCGTGCCCCGCGCGGGTCATGCTCTCGGCCACCGCGGTCGTGAAAGCGATCACATCGTGCCGGACTTCTTTCTCGATTTCGAGAACCCGTTCAGGCTCGAAGCCCGCGTGCGCGCGCAGCAGGCGCGCGGCCTCTTGCGGGACGACGCCCATTTCCGCCAGCGCCTCCGCGGCCGCCAGCTCCACTTCGAGCCATTGCTGGAAGCGGTTCCGGTCGCTCCAGATCCGGCCCATGACGGGCCGCGTATATCGAGGAATCATAGTCGCATCAAAATTGAAACACTTCCGACGGCGTGCGCTGCGTAGCGATGAAGAGCCGCGCCGCCAGGCCTCGCCCCGCGAGCGTCCCGGCGGCCACCTGCTCCACGATCGCAGGATGGTTGTTCTGTTCGCTTAAATGGCCCATCACCAGGACGGCGGTCGAGGAGTCGAGGTCGCGCGCCAGGTATTCGGACATCCCGTCGTTCGAAAGGTGTCCGACTCTGCTCATGACGCGCTGCTTGACGGACCACGGATACGGGCCGACCTTCAGCATATTGAGATCGTGGTTGGCTTCGAGCAGCAGCAGATCCGTGCGGCGCAGATGATACTTGACCGATTCCGGGATGTAGCCGAGATCCGTGGCCACGCCGATGCGCACGCCCTCAGCCTCGAAGCAGAAGCCCACGGGATCGACGGCGTCGTGCGGCACGCTGAAGCTCTGCACCTCGATTGCGCCGATGTGGAAGGCGGCGCCGGCCTGGAACAGCTCGACATTCGGCCGCGTCTCGCCCCAATCGATGGCCGGCTCGGTGAGCCAGGTCATATACACAGCCGCACGCAGATTCTTATTGCGGGCCA
Organism: Terriglobia bacterium; assembly: GCA_963714205.1. Lineage (GTDB taxonomy): Bacteria > Acidobacteriota > Terriglobia > Bryobacterales > Bryobacteraceae > CAVQNQ01. The sequence continues at coordinate 560,610 of CAVQNQ010000004.1, read as the reverse complement.
GCACGGGGAGGCCGGCCACGTGATCGGAATGTTCGTGGGTGACCAAGATCGCGTCGATATTTTCGACAGTTTCGCCGATCAAGGCCAGACGCCGTGCCAGCTCCTTCATGCTCAGCCCGGCATCCAGGAGAATGCGCGTGTTCCCCGCCGTCAGCAGCGCGGCGTTTCCCGAGCTGCCGCTCGCGAGCACGCAGAACTTGACGATTGTCCGCCTCCCTCTTCGACCCTCCAGAATACTACACAACCCGTCGATGTAACCTCAAAGATTCCGGTCTCGTCGTTGCTTTCGAAAACACTTTCAGCAAGGAGGATGAGATGCTTAAACGCTTATCGATACTGACGCTGATGGGTGTTTCACTCATCTGCGCGAAGACCTATACGTTCTCTGTTCCGAATTCCACACAGGCCGGCACCGCCCAATTGAAGGCCGGCCAGTACAGCCTGAAGGTGGACGGATCTCAAGTCGTGCTGATGGACGAGAGGGGCCATCGCATCGACACCAACGCGAAGATCGAAACTACCGGCCAGAAAGCGGCCGCAACAGCCGTCTCCATCTCGACTGCCAATGGCGCCAGCCGAATCGAGTGGATAGAACTCGGGGGCAGCAATAGCAGAGTGGTCTTTCAATAAGGCCAGAAGCCCAGCCAGCAGGGCATCCGGGTATAGATCGTATTCCGAAGGGTGCGATTAGCGCTACCCTGACAGAGACATGCGTTGGACTATATCCGGATGTCTGGTTGCGGCCGGGGCTCTGGCGTGGCTGATTTCCTGCGGCCGCGGGGACGGGGGAAAGAGTATCGAAATTGCGCTGGTCACCAAGGCCCTCGACAGCGAGTGGTGGCAGCGCGTCAAAGCCGGGGCCGAAGAAGCCGCCCGGTCCGATGCCGCCGTGCACCTGGTGGTGCTGGCGCCCGAACGCGAAGTCAACGTCGATCAACAGGTTTCCATTCTGGAGGACCAGATCACCCGCGGCGTTGCGGCGCTGGCGGTGGCGCCCGCGGGCGCGTCGGAAGTGCTGCCGGTGCTCGACCGGGCTAAGAATGCGGGCATCCCGGTCGTGATCGTCGATACGGATGTCAACTGGCCCGCGAAGCTGAGCTACATCGGGGCCGATAACCGCCGCGCGGGCCGCCTGGCGGGCGAGTATATCGTGAAGCTTCTGGGCGGTAAGGGCAAGGTGGCGGTGATTCGCGGGATCCTGGGAATCGCCACTCACGAAGACCGCCTGGCGGGCTTTCAAGAGGCGCTCGCGGGATCCCCGCGCATGGAGTGCGTGGCGGTTCAGCCGGCCAACAGCGAGCGCACGCTGGGCATGTCGGTGATGGAGAACCTGCTGACGAGCCACCCGGACCTCCAGGCCGTGTTCGCCACCAACGACCAGATGGCGCTGGGCGCGGTGGAGGCGGTGGCCGCGCGGAATCTGACCGGGCGGGTGGCCATCGTGGGCGTGGATGCCACCAGCGAAGCGGTGCGCGCCATTCAGGCCGGGCGTCTGGCCGCGGATGTCGCCATGCACCCCGAGGCTCTCGGCCGCGACGCGGTGCTGGCGGCCATCCAGGCGGCCCGCAAACGGCCCGTCGCGCCGCGCATCGATACAGGCGAGACGCTGGTCACGCGCGAGAACGCGGCCCAGTTTGCGGGCCATGCCGGAGGATCGCCGGCGCATCCGTAGAAGGATTCCAGGTTGTAACTGGCACCCCGCCATCCTCTGTTATGATTCCTATCTATGGCGAAATACTCTATCGGCGTGGATTTAGGCGGCACGAACTTCCGCGCCGCGGCCATCGACAGCAACGGAAGCCTGATCGACAAGGTGAACGGCACCACCAATATCGCGGCCGGGCGGGAAGCCATTATCCAGGACCTCGTCGATGCGGTGCTCTTCTTGAGGAACCGGCGCGCCGCGGACGAGCTGGCGGGCATCGGCATCGCGCTGCCAGGATTCATCGTCATGGAGACCGGCACTATCCTGGCCTCCCCCAACATTCCTCCCTTCGACAACTTCCCCGCCCGCGATGCCTTCCAGCAGCGCCTGAATGCCCCCGTGATTCTGGAAAACGACGCTAATGCGGCGGCCCTGGGCGAAAAGTGGATCGGCGCCGGCCGCGACGTCAACGACCTGGTGCTGCTGACCCTGGGCACCGGGATCGGCGGCGGCATTATCTCCGATGGCCGCGTGATGCACGGGTGCATGGGCATGGCCGGCGAACTGGGCCACGTCACCGTGGATCTCTACGGCAACCCATGCGCCTGCGGCAACGACGGGTGCCTGGAAAAGCACGCATCCGCAACCGCCGTATCGACCATGGCCCGGCACCTCAGCCTGGGAGACAACCTGAGCTCCAAGGATGTCTACGATCTAGCCATGCAAGGCAATCCGCTGGCGAGAAGAGTCTTCGAGTGCATGGGCAAGGCCCTGGGCATCTGCCTGGCCACTTACAACCAGATCTTCAATTTTCCGCTGTATCTGCTGAGCGGCGGGCCTTTGGCGGCCTGGGATCTGTTCGCGCCGGCCATGTTCGCCGAGCTCGAGCGACGCTCCTTCAACTACCGCTACACCAGGCCGCGCATCGAGAAAGCCGCGCTGGGCAGCGATGCCGGCTTGTTCGGAGCGGCCTATCTGCCCTTCCAGGCCGCTCCGCCGGTCCAGGCAGCGGGATCCGCGACGCTTGTTTAGGCCACGCGTATAGCGACGAAAGAGAGAGTATGACGCAACCATCCCCCACAAAAGATGCCGGCCCTCGAGAGAACACGGGTTTCGCGATGGCGGTGGCCGCCGTGGTTTTTTTCCTGTTCGGCTTCGGCACGTCGCTGAACGGGGTCTTGCAGCCACATCTGAAATCCATCTTCAATTTGAATTACGGCCAATCGACGCTGGTCCAGAGCGCTTTCTTCTCGGCCTACCTGGTTTTGTCGATGCCGGCGGCCGCTCTGATGGCTAAGCTGGGCTATCAGAAATCCATGGTGGCGGGCCTGGGAGTCATGGGGGCTGGCGCGCTGCTCTTCTACCCGGCGGCGGATTTCCTTTCTTACGGCGTATTCCTCTCGGCCATTTTCGTGCTGGCGGCCGGCGTCACCATGCTGCAGGTCTCGGCCAATCCTTTCGTCACGTTGCTCGGTCCTTCAGCCGGGGCCTCGAGCCGCCTGAACCTGGTGCAGGCGTTTAACTCGGTGGGCCAGATGCTGGCGCCCTACCTGGGCGGCCTGCTGTTCCTTTCCGCCCTCGCAACCACGGAGGTGATGAACGAGGGGCAGAGACTCACGGCCGCGCAAGCCGTCAAATTGCCCTACCTCGTGATGGCCGTCATCCTGCTGGTTCTGGCGCTGGTGCTCTCGCGGCTCAAGCTCAGCCTGCCGGCGTCTCTGGCCAGCGCGCGTCCGACCCCTGGCGACAGTGTTTGGAAGCACTCGCACCTGGTGCTGGGGGCCGTGGGGATCTTCGCTTACGTGGGCGCGGAGATCTGCGTCACCTCCCTGTTCGTCAATTACCTGACCCAGCCGGAGATCGGCAACATGACGCCCAAGACGGCCGCCGGCTATCTTTCCCTGCTGTGGCTCGGGATGATCGTGGGCCGGCTGGTGGGCACGGCAATCATGCGCACCATCCCGGGTGGAAGGGTGCTGGCGGTAGCCGCCGTGATCGCCCTTGCCCTCACCCTCACGACCATGCTGACCACGGGAGCGATCGCCGTGGCGAGCATCGTCCTGGTGGGCCTGTTCGAATCGGTCATGTTTCCGACTATCTTTGCGCTGGCCGTATCGAACCTGGGTACGCTGACGGGGAAAGGCTCGGGCCTGGTCAACGTGGCCATCGTAGGCGGAGCCGTGATGCCGCCGATTCAGGGCTACCTGGCGGACCACATCGGGATCCACCTATCCTATATTGTGCCGGCGCTTTGCTTCGTCTACGTCTTCTACTACGGAGTGAGCGGCTCGAAGATCCGCGCGGCGGCGGCGGCCTAAGCAGAGCTTCACTTCGTCTGGGTGGACATGGCGCTGCCTTCGCGCAACTCATCGGTTCCACGCCGGGCGACCAGATCGCCCGGCCGGAGGTTGCCGATCACTTCCACCAGGTCTCCCTCCGAAGGGCCTTTGCGGACATCCACCCATTCAGCGGAGCCCGCGCGGTCGCGGATCACAAATGTTCGTTCGGTGGTGGTCACCACGGCCGTGCGGGGCACCCATAGCGAGGGCTGCGAACGCCGCACCGGCCACGCGACATTAGCATACATTCCGGGCGCCAGCGAGCCATCGCGGTTCGTCACATCCAGTTCGACGGGCATGGTGCGGGTGGCCCGGTCGAGCGCGTGGCCGATGCGCGCCACCGTTCCGGCCCAGGTGCGCTCAGGATAAGCGGGAACGTGGAACGAGACGGTTGCGCCGCGGACCACCCCGCCCACATCTTCCTCCGGCACCGGCACAACCAGCCGGAGATGCGAAACCTGTTGCAACACCAGCAGCGGCGCGTCGGCGGGCGGACCGGCCAGCGCGCCAGGGTGCACCAGGCGGTCTGTGATGGTGCCTTCGAACGGCGCGGTGATGCGGAGATAGGCCTGCAAGCTCTTCTGCGCATCGGCGGCGGATTGGGCGGCACGGCTGGCCTCGCGGCGCGAAAGCACCAGGGCGCGCGCGGCTTCCACCTGTTTTTCGACCTGCACCAGCTCATTGCCCGCTACGGCGCCGGGCGTCTCCGCCGCTTTCTTCAGCCGCTCATAGGTGCTCTCGGCGGCCGCGAGTTGAGCATCCGCCTGGAGCCGGTCGGATTCGGCGGCCTGCACCTTCGAGTGGGCCTCGGCGATTTGCGCCTGGAGCTCCGGGGCACCGAGCTCGATGAGGAGATCGCCCTCCCGCACGGCGCTGCCGCGATCCACCAGCACGCGTTCCACATACCCGGCCACCTTGGCGTGCAGCGATACGCTCAGAAACGGCAGAAGTTCGGCCGGCAGGTCAATGGTGCGAGACATGGGACGCGCGATGACCGGAGCCAGAGCAGTGGCCTGGGGCCAGGCGAGCCCGGCCAGGATAAACATTATTGGGGGCAAGAATGCGCGCTTACGGATTTGCATCATAGTATCGGCTCGCAGGGTCCATGGGGTTGAGGGACGGCGAAGTGGCGGCCGCCCGCCCCTGGAGAATCGCATAGATGGAAGGCAGGATGGTGAGTGTGGCGAAGGTCGAAACGATCAGCCCGCCAATCACCGCGCGGCCCAGCGGGGCCGCCTGTGCGCCGCCTTCGCCCAATCCCACGGCCATCGGCACCATCCCGCAGATCATCGCCGCGGCGGTCATCAAAACGGCCCGCAAGCGGCCACGCGCGCCCTCCTCGGCAGCCTCGCGCGGTGAATGCCCTTCGTGGCGGGAACGCTCCGCGAACGTCACCAGCAGGATCGAGTTGGCCACCGCGATACCGATCGCCATGATTGCGCCCATGAACGACTGAACGTTGAGCGTGGTGCCGGTCGCGAGGAGCATACCCAGCACCCCGCACAGCACCGCGGGAACGATCAGCACGATGGCTAGGGCCAGGCGCATGGATTGGAAGTTGGCCGACAGCAGCAGAAAGATCGCCAGCACCGCCAGCAGCAGGCCCGTGCGCAAGCCGGAAATGCGTCTGTTCGAGCGGCGGGATCTCGCCCCGCATCCGTACGGTGACGCCGCGCGGAGGCGCGCCGGCCGCGGCCACCGCGCGATCGATCCGCCGCGCCGCTTCTCCCAGCGTCAGCCCATGGATGTTGGCGGTGAGGCTGACGACGTGCTGGCCGTTGTAGCGTTCGATGAGTCCGGGCATGGTGCCCGGCTTGAGGCTGGCGATGTCGGTGAGGCGCGGCTGCGGGCTGCCATCGCGCATTACCGGGATGTCGCCCACCTGCTCGACGCTCTGCATCCGGTTTTGCGGGATCTCGACCTGGATCTGGAAGGCGTTGCCGGAATTCGGATCGCGCCAGTAGTTGGGGTCGGTGAAGCGCGAGGACGAAGTGGCGGGCACCACCGAGTGCACCACGTCCGCCATGGTCAGGCCGAACTGGCCGGCGCGGTCGCGGTCGATCGCGATGTCGAGCGTCGGATAGCTGCTCTCCTGCGCGAACTGGAGATCGCGCAGGAAGCCCAGGCTGGCCATCTGCGCCCGGATCTTCTGCGCGTAGGCGTAATCGTCCGCGAGGCTGATGCCCTGCACCGCGACCTCGATGGGCGTGGGCGATCCGAAGCTCATCACCTGGCTGACGATGTCGCCGGCTTCGAATGAGATCGTGCTGCCGGGCAGTTCGCGGTGCAAGGCTCTCGCGCAGGCGCTCGCGCAGCGCTTCGCCGCGCGGCGCGTCGGGCTTGAGGGCGACCTGGATGATGGCTTCCTGCGGCCCGCTGGTGAACAGGTGGATCAGATCCACGGGGTAGCTGGAGGGCACCACGCCCACGAAGTCGCTGGTGATTTCGACGTTGCCGGGCCCCGCTTCGCGGCCGATGACATCCAGCGCGTGAAGCACCATGCGCTCGGTCTCCTCGATGCGCGTGCCCGCCGGCGCGCGCAGACGCATGCGAAACAGAGCGGCATCCGCATTCGGGAAACAGCTCCGTCCCCATGCGCGGCAGCAGAAGGAAGAGCAGCCCGATAGAGGATGCGAGGTAGACCAGCACCAGGGCCAGCGCAAGCGCAGCACCGCCCGCAGATAGCGGCCGTAGAGCGCGACGTCAAAGGCGCCGCTCTTCGCCGCGATGCGCCTCGCGCATCAGCCAGGTGGAGAACACCGGCACCAGGCTGCTCGAAAGCAGGTAGGAGGCGATCATCGAAAACGCTACCGCCAGCGAGAGCGGCACGAAGAGCTGGCGGCCCACCCCGATCATGAAGAACGAGGGCACGAAGACCGCCAGGATCGAGAACATGGAAAGCAGGCGCGCCATGGCCGTGCGGCTGCACGCCTCCACCACCGCGCGGGCCCGCGAAACGCCCGGCAGCATTTGCGTGTGGATGTTCTCGATCTCGACGGTGGCTTCGTCCACCAGCACGCCGACAGCCAGCGCGAGGCCGCCCAGCGTCATGATGTTGATCGTCTGGCCGGTGACCCACAGCAGAACCACGGCGCCCAGCAGCGCGAACGGGATGTTCAGGATCACGATCAGCGCGCTGCGCCAGTCGCGCAGGAAGATCAGCACCATCAGGCCGGTGAGCGCGGCGCCCAGCAGGCCTTCGATGACCAGGCCGCGAATCGAATTGGCCACGAAGGGCGACTGATCGAACTCGAGGCGCACATCCACGTCGTCCGGCACCACCTTCTTGAAATCGGGGATGGCCGCTTTGACGGCGTTGATGACGGCCAGCGTGGAGGCGTCGGCGCGCTTGGTGACCGGGATATAGACCGTCCGCTTGCCGTTGACGTGGGCGTAGGCGGTGACGATATCGGTGCCGTTCTCGATGGTGCCGATGTCGCGCAGATAAACGGTGGTGCCGGAGACCGGGCGGATGGGCGTGCTCAGCAGTTCGGAGAGGTTGCCGCCCAGAGCGGCGTTGGTGCGGGCGATGCGCTCGATGCTGCCGGTCCACATGTTGCCCGAAGGCATCACCAGGGTGGCCTTGCTGACCGCGGCGATGGCCTCTTCGGGCGAGATCCGGTACTGGCTGGAGCTTGTCGGGATCGAGCGTGACCACGATGGTCCGCTGGTTTCCGCCGAACGGCGGCGGCGCGGAAACGCCGGGCAGCGTGGCGAAGAGCGGGCGCACGCGGTTGATGGCGAAATCCTGCAGTTCGCCTTGCGGTGCGCGTGGCGCTGCTGAAGACCAGCAGGCCGACGGCCACGCTGCCGGCGTCGAAGCGCGTGATGAACGGCGGCACGGTTCCGGGAGGCATGAAGGAGCGGGCGCGGTTCACGTAGCCGACGGTTTCCGACATGGCCTGGCTCATGTTGGTGCCCTCGTGGAAACACCAGCTTCATGAGCGCCGCGCCCTGGATGCTCTTGCTTTCGACGTGATCGATGCCGGTGATGTAGAGGAAGTGATACTCGTAGTAGTAAGTGAGGTAGCCTTCCATCTGCGCCGGGTCCATGCCGCTATAGGGCTGCGCCACGTAAATGGCGGGATCGCCCACCTGCGGGAAGATATCCACCGGCATGCGCTGGATGGCCAGCAGGGCGCAGAGCGCGATGGCGACCAGCGCGACCACCACGGTAACGGGCCTTGCCAGCGCGGCTAGGACGAGGCGCATTAGGGACTCACCTCCGCCAGGAAGGGCCGCATGTCGCCGGCCGCGGTGGCGATGGCCAGCAGAGCGCGCCAGACGCCCAGGCGCGCCAGGGCGTCGTCGATCTCGGCCTGCGTGAGGAGCCGCTGGGCTTCCGCCACTTCGTCGATAACGCCGAGGCCGGATCGATAGCGCGCGGTGGCCTGGTCGGCGGCGGCTCGCGCGGCGGCCACCTGTACCGGAGTATTGGCCGCCACCTGGCGCGCGCCCCCGAGCGCGGCCACGGCACGGTTCCAGTCGGCTTCGAGGTCAACGGCGATCTGCCGGTAGCGCGCGGCCTCGGCGCGCACGATGGCTGCCTGCTCCGCCTCGCGCGCCTGGACGGCCGGAAGATCCGCTACCGGGAACGTTACCGAAAATTCCACGCCATAGTTCTGAACGCTGGGGGCCAGGCCGTTGAGGCCGCCCAGCAGCGCGCCATTGGTTTCCGCGCCGCTGCCGCGCGCATAAGCGGCGCCCTGCAGCGCAAACCGGGGAAAGTAGGAGCGTTCGAGCGCGGCGAGCTGCGCCTTAGCGTGATCGAGGGCGGCGTTCTGTTCCAGGGCCACGGGATTGGCGGAAGCGTCGAGCGGCGCCGGCGCGGCGGCGGGCGGCAGTTCCAACAGACGCGGCGCGCCCAGCGCGATGTCTGCGGGAGCGGCGCCCACGAATTGCGCCACGGTGGCGCGGGCCACCGCGACGGCCTGCTGCGCTTGAATCATCTGGGTGCGCGCGGCAGCCAGTTCCGCCTCAGCACGCGATTGATCGGCGCCGGGGCGAAGCTGCGCGCCGACCAAGGCTGCGATGGTGGTCAGAACGGTCTGAGCCCGCTCCACGCCTGCCTGGGCCGCGCGAACCGTCTCCCGGGAAGCCTCCAGCGTGAGGCAAGCGTCCGCGGTGGTGGCGGCCACCTCGAACTCGGTACGCCTGACGGCGGCTTCGGATTGGGCGCGCGCCGCGGCTGCCGCCGCGAGGTTGGCCTGGCGCAATCCAAAGTCGAACGGTTCCCAGGTGACCAGAGCCCCGATGGCGCTGCCAAACGCCGTCCCGAGATTGTTGGTGCCCAGCACGGGTCCGGACATGGAGGGAATCGTGCTTTGCGGCAGCGACATGCCCAACAGGTTGTTGCGCGTGGCGCGGTTCACCATGGCCAGCGCGTCGATACGCGGCAGGTAGGCCGTGCGCGCCAGCCGGATGGCCGCGGCCGCCGCTCCCACCTGTTCCCGCGAGACCTGAATGGAAGGGTAGTTCCGCAGCGCGCGCTCGACGGCCTGCGCCACCGTGAGGGTCTCCGGCGCGGCTGGCGGCTGCGCCCACAGGCAGCGCACCGCGGCCGTTACAAGTAAGAACGTTCCCGCCCGGCGGCGTCTTTGCTGGCTCACGTTTCCATGCCCTCGACCAGTTCCTGAAACAACTCCCGCACCTTGACGGCGGCTTGATCGAGCGCCTTGCGCCCGCGTGCGGTGGCCCGGTAGATCTTACGGAGAGACTTGCCATTGCGCCGCTCGGTGGAGCGCAAGTAACCCTTCTCCTCGAGAGCATGCAGCAGGGGGTAGAGGGTCCCGGGGCTGATGCGGTAACCGTGGCGGGCCAGTTCCTCCACCATGCCCAAACCGAAAATAGGTTCCCGGGAGGCGTGGTGCAGGACGTGCAGCCGGATCAGGCCGGAATATAGTTCGCGATCCCCTCCGGATTCGCGATCATCGCTTTTCGTTTTCGACACTCGATTACGAAAAGCTTGTCAGAGGAGAGCTTCTCTGTCAAACGCGAATTGTATGTTTACGCGCCCGGACGCCTCACTGGTAACGGTACAGCGTCACCCGCTGGATGGCGTCCGGACTGACGCGTTGCCGGTAGAAAGGCACCCAACTGCCCGGCGCCCAAGACAGGGTTATGCTCTCCCCCTCTTCGGTGCTGTCGCCGGCCAGCAGGCGTCCGGGCACCCAGTGGCCGTTCACAAAACTGCCTTCTTCCACGGTGGCCAATCCGGCGAGCGGCGGCCCCGGCGTGTTGGGCGAAAACTTGAGTGTTACGCCGCTGCCAGCCACGAAGTACTCATCCGGCCCCGCCGCAATGAAGAGTGCCGCCGCGTAGGTGTTGGGCGGGATGGGCGTCGGTTGCGTCAGAGGCGCAACGCGAGGCTTAATGAACGCGGCCTCCAGCGTATAATTCCCCAGTTGGATCTTCTGGGGCGGGTCGTCTGGACCGAGCAGGACGGCGGACATCGTGCCGTTCCCCTGGTGTTCCAGAATCAGGGGCGTCAGTTGCGCGATCACGTCGTAGCTGCCGATCAGATCGGTATCGGGAGCCGCGGATCTCTCGACGGCCCCCATCGCCGAGTAACCGATCAGATCGTGGCGGCCGAAGGCGTAGAGCACTCTGGCCTCGCCTACCGCTCCATTCAGCGTCTCGGGGATGAACAGCGGGTTCCCGGACCGGCTGTACTTCGCGCAAAACTCCGCGAAGTTGCCGTAAGCGTCCGGCGATAGCATATCCAGCCGCGGCGCTCCGGCTCTCCAGACGTCCATCACGTCATCCATCGGGCCACCGGAGTTGAAGGACCGCGGGGGTGCGCCGGGTTCGGGTTTCTTCCCTACTGCCTCGGAAATTGGGTAGTTTCTGATCAACGCCGCGTTCACGAACATCGGCAGCGGGTATTCGGCTTTGCCGGCCTCGACCACGCGGCCGATATAGCGCGCATAATTCCAGGCCATGAAAATCTCATCCGTCGCGGTGTTCTGCCCGAAGACCTCTTCCCAGGTCCCGGAGGTTTGGAAGCCGGCCGCCTGCCAAACCTGGCGAAACTCCGGAATCAGGGTGTCCTTGTGCTGCTGAAGGTAATCCATCAGTTCCTTCGGCACGGGCGCCGCGAAGGCCTGATTGGCCAAGGGCGAGCGGTCGCGGGTATCGCCCACCATTCCCACTTCGTTTTCCACCTGGATCATGATGACCGTGTGCTCGCGGCCGTCCACTTCCTTGACGTGCCGCATCAGGGCGGCAAAAGCGCGAGCATCGGCGTCGCGGTTGGCATCGCTCAGTGGCGTGAGGAGTTCCATCGTCTTGCCCGACTGTGTCCGGGCGCGCGGGAAGCGTTCGAAGTCCTTCTTCACCCAGTCGGGCGGATAGCTGGACAAACCGTTCTTCCAGCTTGCGAACCACAGAAGCCCGAGATGCAAGTTGTGGCGCCTGGCTCCCTGGATCACGCCGTCCAATACGCTGAAGTTGAACTTCCCCTGCTCCCTTTCGATCTGATTCCAGGAAACGCCCGCCAGGGCGGTATTGATTTTCGCCCGCACCAGCCTCGGCCATATCGGGTCCAGGTACTTGAGGCTCGTGGCAGTGTCGTTGTTCAGTTCTCCCGCCAAGGCCAGGAATGGCTTGCCATCCACGACCAGTTGCGTGGCGGTTCCCTGCCTCCGCAAGTGAGGCATCTCCGAGGAGGTAGAGCCCGTCGAGACCGATTCGGTGGAGCATTGGGTCGCGAACAGGGCGAGACAGCCAACAAAAGTGCAGCCAATGAGATCCCGCGGTTGCATGCGATTTCCTCCGCGCTTCAATTCCGGACTCCGGACTCCCGCTCAGTGTAACTCAGGGATACATCGCCGAAGCCACCGCTCGGTCGGCTCGATGGGTGGGGCGGCCCTAGTAATCCATCTCTTGCGTGGAATGGCGCTTCTTGTACCAGCAAGGCTCTAGCCCGAGCTGCGGAAAGAGCGAATTCACGCAGGGCTGCGCTTCCGGCGGCTGGAACACGTATTCCGTTTTGCGGTCTTTCAGTCGGATCGCGAAGACCTTTCGCACCTGGACGGATCCGAATGGCTGGCGCCCGCCTGGAATCCGATAGGCCACCGAGACGTGATCGGCAATGTAAGCGAGCAGGAGCAAACTCACCATCGCCGGAAGCAGGCGGAGGCAAAGCAGCTTCACCACGACACCCATTATATTGCCGGGATGCCGGCCGGCAGCGCGCACCGCAGGTGGCGTAAACTATGGCTTCATGGTCCCGTTTATCCGGCAACTCCGCGTTCCCCTGGTCTTCCTTTTGCTCCTGCTGCCTGGCGCATCGGTCCGCGCCCAGGGCAACTACGAAGTTCAGGTGTACGGGGCCGAGATGGTGCCTCCCGAGCGCACCATGGTCGAGTTGCACTCGAATTTCACCTTCGAGGGATCGAAGACCGAGGTGGACGGAGTCCGCCCCGACGAGCACGCCCTGCATGAAACCATCGAAATCACGGAGGGCTTCACGCCTTGGTTTGAAACCGGCTTCTACATTTTCATGAGTTACCGCGCGGGCGAGGGCTACCAATGGGTAGGCGACCATATTCGCCCGCGCGTGCGCGTGCCGGAAGCGTGGCATTGGCCGGTGAACGTGAGCCTCTCAACCGAGATCGGCTACCAGCGCCGCTCCTACTCGCCGGATACCTGGACTTGGGAGATCCGGCCCATCGCCGACAAACAAATGGGCCGCTGGTACATCGCCGTCAATCCCGCCCTGGAACGCTCCTTCCATGGGCTAAGCGTGAGCGAGGGAGTCGGATTCTCGCCGGCCGCCAAGGTAAGCTACGACGTCACCAAGAGAGTGACCCTGGGCTTCGAGTATTACGGCTCGGTAGGCGCCCTCACGGGTTTTTATGCGATACGCGACCAGCAGCAGGCTATCATGCCGGCCCTCGATCTGAATCTAGGCCCCAACTGGGAATTCAACCTGGCCACCGGAATCGGCGTGACCAGCAGCACCGACCACTTGCTGGTGAAGATGATCATCGGCCGCCGCTTCAAATTCGGGGAAAGATAGCGCTGCGGTTCACGGCAGCCTTTCCGGCGCTTTGATCTGCTGCCAACCCTCGCCGCTGAGGGCTTCGAGAAAAGCGATCAGATCCGCCTTGGCCGGCGCGTCGAGAAAGAAGGGGGCGATCCTGGAATCGAGGTGCGGTCCCGGCTGGCCGCCTTTGCGGTAGAACTCCAGCACATCGTCCAGTGTTCTGAAGCGCCCGTCGTGCATATAGGGGCCGGTATGGGCCACTTCGCGCAGGGTGGGCACTTTGAACTTTCCCTCGTCGCGGCGCTTCCCGCTGATTTCGGACAGGCCGAAATCCGGCGGCGTCCGATCCGGGCCGATTCCCAGGCTGGCGAACTTCTCATTGGTGAAGTTGTAGCCGTTGTGACATTCCGAACATTCCCCGGAGCGTTCGAAGATCGTCAGGCCCCGCTTCGCCTCCGGTGATAGCGCGCGCTTGTCCCCGTTCAAGAAGCGGTCGTAAGGCGAGTTGCCGGAGAGAATCGTGCGCTCGAAGGTCGCGATCGCCTGGGTTATCCGCTCGTAGCTGACGCGCGCGTCGCCGAAAGCCCGCTCGAAGAGCGGCCCGTAGCCCGCGATCTGCGCGATGGCCCCGGCGGCAGCCTCGGGCGTGGTGCCCATCTCGTTGGGGTCCGCGATGGGGCCGGCGATCTGCGCTTCGAGCGTGGCTGCCCGCCCGTCCAGGAACTGGCTTAGTCCGTAAGCCCGGTTGATCACGGTGGGCGCGCGCCGTCGCAGCGGCTTGCCGGTGACGCCGAGCGGAGCGGGATCGCCGCCCGCAAAGGCGTGCTCGGGCGGATGGCAGGTCGCGCAGGAAACTCTCCCGTTGGCCGAAAGGCGCGGATCGAAGAACAGGTAGCGGCCCAACTCCACGCGCGCCGCCGAGTACGGATTCCCGGCCGGCCAGATCACCGCCGGCAGCCCGAGCGGCGGCTTAGGAGGCACCTCCGGCGGCGGCGACTGGGCCGTCAGACGACCCAGCATCGCAGCCAGCACGACGGCCGGGAGAACTGCGCGATCGAATGCCATCCCTTTGCATGGTGCCAAACGGGCGGCGGCGACCGCAAGCCGTCCGCCGCATCAGGCTCGGCGCCGGCCTGTCTCCCGCGAAGCGCATATTGATAGGGTCTTCGACATTCGTTCCATAGCATAGGACAGATCAGGGACGGCAGGCGCTATCATCGAAGCGTATGCACGGAATTGCATCGGAAGAGATCGGCCGCCTCGTGCCGGCAATCGACTACTCGGAAGCGCTTACAATTACGGCCGGCGGGGAAGAGGCGCGGGCAGCCTGCCGCGCAGCCAGAAACTACCGCTTCCGCGCGGTAGTGGCCTTTCCGCAATACTTGGGCATCCTGGTGGACGAATTGAAGGGTTCGGGGGTGCGGGCGCAGATCCCCATCTCGTTTCCGTGCGGCGGCACAACCACGCGCGTCAAATGCCTGGAGGCCGAAGAAGGACTCCAGCGCGGTGCGACCGACCTGGATATGGTGATGAATATCGCCGCTTTCAAGGCCGGCGACTACTCGCTCGTCGCACGCGACATCTGCGAGGTGATGGCGGTGGCGCGGCCTTTCCAGGTCCCCTTCAAGGTCATCATTGAAACCGGCGTCCTGACCGAGGCCGAGAAGGTCACAGCCGCGAGGTTGGTTCTGGATAGCGGTGCGGACTTCATCAAGACCTGCACCGGTTTTGGACCGGGTCGCGCGACCGTGCACGATATCAGTTTGATCCGGGAGACGGTTGGAACGGCGATCGGCATCAAGGCCTCCGGCGGCGTGGCTTCCATCGAGGACGGGGTCGCCCTCATGCGCGCGGGCGCCACCGTCGTGGCGATGCGCCGGTATCTCATCGAGCAATTGGAAGGGATGGGCTGGCCTGATGTCCAACGTGCATAAGGCAGTCACCCTGTTCGAGAGGTTCAACTGCGCCCAGTCCGTGTTTGCCGCCTGTGGCCCAGGCGAAGACCTGTCCGAGCGGATGTGCCTCACTTTGGCCGGGCCTTTCGGCGGAGGCATGGGGCGCCTGGGAGAAACCTGCGGCGCCGTGGCGGGAGCCTTGCTGGTTTTGGGTGTTCGGAACGGGCAGGAAATGGCTACCAATCCGGCGCAAGCGCGAGGACCGCTTTATGAGCGGGTCGCTACATTGATGAACGCCTTCCGGGAGCGCAACGGAGGCCTGACGTGCCGTGATCTGACCGGTTGCGATCTGCGCACGCCCGAGGGGCAAGAGCAATACAAGACCCGCGATCTTCACCACACGCTGTGCCGGAAGCTGGTGGCCAGCACGGTGGAGTTGCTGGAGGAGAAGTAAGGAGGGCGCCCGCGTATCGCGCGTTCTGCGCCCCCCGGAAACGCCGCTCAGCGATGGTGCCCGCCACCGTGACCCCCGCCCGAGCTATGGCCCCCACCACCCGAGCTGTGACCGCCGCCGTTACCAAAACCGCGTGAGCCGCCGCCTCCCCCACCGCTGCGGGCGCCACCGCTATAGCTGGGTGCGGACGCTCGCGGCGCGGACTGGTAATGTTGCGCCGGAGCCGAGTACCGTTGTGCTGGAGCCGAATAGCGCTGCGCCGGAGCCGAGTACCGTTGTGCTGGAGCCGAATAGCGCTGTGCCGGAGCCGAGTACCGCTGCCCACTCTGGAAGTGTTGCCACTGCCCCTCGGTGGTGCGCCCCGCGCTCTGCGGCGCCATGCCGCGGGCGCTTGGCGCCATCGATCGGTTCCCGAATGCCGACGATGTCCCGGATCCAAACCGGCTCCAGTTTCCCGCGCTGGCCATGCGGCCCGAATTTAAGCTGCCCGATCTTGCCATGGCGCTCCGCGAAGCGAGCGACGCAGCCTGGTACCGGCTGGCCAGTTGACCGTTCGGGTAGGAGACCCCCAAACGGTGGCTCGGATCGTGCTGCCACACGGCCCTGCCGGCAAACCCGCCCGCCAATCCGCCGCGGAAACCGTAGTGCTGGAAGAAAAGGCCGTTGACGAAGACCGAACGCGCGAACCAGTTTGGTCCCCAGCCCCAACCCCATCCGCCCCAGCCCCATCCGCCCCAACCGCCGAACCAGAATCCGATGTTGATGGCCGGACCGAATCCGAAACCCCACCCGTTGTAATAGAGCGGCGGATAATAGCCCCACACCGGTGGCCCCCAAATATACATGGGGTCGTATACCGGCACGTAAACCACCTGCGGATCGGCCGGCGCGATGTCGATGGCCGTCTGCCCGCCCTGTGTCTCGTTGGTAACCGTCTGCTGCGGAGTGGAAGAGAGCCTGCCATTGGCTTGCGCGCGGGCGCGCATCCGCTGCACGGCCGCCATGACGTCGGCTTGCTGCGCCAGAAACGCATTGCCCAATGCCGTCGTCCACTGGACATCCTGGTTCAGCTTCGCCAGCACGTCGGGAAAGGCCACCAGGGCTTGGACGCTGGCATCCCAGTTCTGCTGCCGGGCCGCATCCATCCGTTGCTGACCCGTCAGACCGCCATTCCGTTGCAGCCATTGCCCCGCCTCCACAATCTCCAGCGGGTAGGTGCTGGCCACCAGAACCTGGCTCAGCAGCGGGTCGGGAAAGAGCGCGACGGGCGCCACCAGGTCATCCAACTGATCGGGCGAGAGTGCCTGCACCGGGGGAGAAGACTGCGCGGGCGGAGCGGGCTGCTGCGCCAAAAGTGCGCCACCCGGGAACGCGAGCAGGAGCACGCAAACCATGCCGAGTGCGATCCGAACTGCCGAGCGAAGCCGTCTGTCCTTCATTCCTCTACCTCCCTGGCTGCGACGTCGATGCCGAACGCGCGCCTCGATCTTCAATTGGCATGTTTCTGACCGAACGCTAAGTGTCTTTATATCAGCGACTTTAGTCCCATCGCCGCGGATGATGAATGGCTGAAAAGCACCACCTCTGCTGGATTACAGCCACGTAACCAAGGCAGGGCGCAATGCCTTACAATACTTCAAAGATATGAACCGATATCGGTATTCCCCCTCTCTTGCTCTGATTGGCGCGCTGGCCATGATGACGGCGTGCTCCCAGAACAAGACGACCACGAACGGCCCTTCCATTGCCCATCTGGAGAAGAAAGGCGCCGTTACCCACCTCATCGTCAACGGCAAACCTTACCTGGCCTTGGCGGGCGAGCTGCTGAACAACGCCGCGTCGACGGCCGAAAACGCGCGCCCCTCGTGGCCCAAGTTGGCCAAAGCGAACGTCAACACAGCCTTGGTCGGCGTGGGCTGGGGCTGGACCGAGCCCGAGGAGGGCAAGTTCGATTTCACCGCAATAGACGGGGCCCTCCGCGACGCCCGAGCCGCCAACCTGCACGTCGTCCTGCTGTGGTTCGGAAGCTGGAAGAACGGCACCTCGAGTTACCCCCCCGCCTGGGTGAAACGCAACCCGGATAAGTACCCCGTGGCACGGGACAAGGACGGAAAAGGCCGCGAGATCCTCTCGACCCTGAGCACCACCAACCGCGATGCCGATGCCAACGCATATGCCGCCCTGATGCGGCACATTCGCGACGTAGACTCGGCCACGGGCACGGTCATCATGGTCCAGATGGAGAACGAAGTGGGCGTGCTCGGCGACACCAGGGATCACTGCAAAGAGGCCGAAGCGGCTTTCGCCGCCCCTGTGCCGCAGGAACTGATGGATTATCTCCAGAAGAACAAAGCCACCCTGCTGCCCGAAACCCGTAAGCTGTGGGATTCCACGGGCGACAAGACGTCGGGAAGCTGGGAACAGGTCTTTGGCAAGGGTCCCCGCACCGACGAGGTTTTCATGGCCTGGCACTACGCCACCTACATGAACCATGTGACGGAAATGGGCAAGAAGGAATACCCGGTGCCCGTGTACGTGAACGCCTGGATCGTCCAGCCCCAGGACAAGATACCGGGCGACTTCCCGAGCGGCGGCCCGCAGGCCCAGAATCACGACTTCTGGCGGGCCGGCGCGCCGCAGATCGACATTCTTTCGCCGGACATTTACCTGAGCAACTTCGCCGAGATCGCCGCGATGTACAGCCGCAACGGCAACCCGCTGTTTATTCCGGAGACGCGCGACGATGCCGCCAATGCGTTCGCCGCTTTCGGAGGGCTCAATGCGCAGATGTTCTCGCCGTTCGCCATCGAGACGCACGTGGCCGAGGATAATCCGCTGAGTAAGGCGTATGACGTGCTCGGCCAGCTCGCTCCGTTGATCCTGCAGCATCAGGAAGACGGCACGATCAAGGCCCTCGTAGTGGAAGCCGGCGCGCCTCCCCAACAGTTGCAGATGGGGAACTACATCTTCAACGCTGCCGTGGGCCGTGGATGGGGAGCGGCCCCGCCGCCCACGCCGGCTCCGGCCGCCGCTCCCGGAGCCGCACCGGTGAGGTCCGCCGGCGGCGTTCCTCAGACGCCGCCAGGCAGAGGTCCCTTGCCGGTTCGAGGCTACGCAATCATCATCCAGACCGGTCCCGACGATTTCTGGGTGGCGGGCGCCAACCTGAGCATCAGGCTCGCATCGACCGTTGCGGCAACCCCCATGGCCAGCCTCGCCGCGGTGGAAGAGGGCAAGTTCGAGAACGGCACATGGGTGGTACAACGCCACCTTGCGGGCGACGACACTGGGATGGGCGGCGAAGACCGGGCCAGCCTGCGCCTCACGGCTAATCCCGGCATCCTCAAAGTTTCGCTGTTCAGCTATCGCTAGAAATGAGAAAGGGGCCCGCTACGCGCGGGCCTCTTCGGTCCTCTGCTTGCCGGCCAAGCGACTCGTGCGCGTTCACGGCAAGGGAGCCGTTTGAGGTTTCAGCAGGTTGGGGAGTTGATCGGCGGCCTGGCCCAGCGCACGGGCCAGACTCAGTTTAGCCAAATTGTGGGCGAAGACGCTGTCGATCAGGTCCAATTGCGCGCTGGCGACGGTCTGTTGCGCCTGGACGACCTCCACCGTATTGATCACCCCGGCTTCCATGCGCGCACGGGCCATTTCCAGGGTTTCCTGGGCGACCTGCACGTTCTTGCGCGCGACCTCAACTTGTCCGGCGGCGGCTTCGAGGTCGAGGTAGGCCTGGCGAACTTCGGCTTCGATCTGCCCGCGGGTGTCTTCCAATTCGGCCTGCCGCTGCGCCAGCACCGCTTCCGCCTGAGCGATGTCGGCCGCGGTTCGTCCGCCTTGCCACAGCGGAATGCTGAGGGTGCCCACCACGGCGAAAGCTCCATGCGAATGGGCCGGGTTGGTGCCGATCACCTCGTAATCGCCACTGACGGCGGCCGAGGGCAGGCGCTCGGCGCGCGCAGCCGAGAGGGCCTTTGCGGCTGCCTCCATCTGGGATTGCGCGGCTTTGAGGTCGGCGCGCTGTTGTTCGGCCTGGGCCACGGCGGCCTCCACACTCTGGACCGGCGCCGGGCTGAAGGGGAAACTATCCGTGAGCTGATAGGCGGCGTTGGGCGGGAGGCCGGTGAGCCGCGCCAGGTTGATCTTCTGCTTGGCGAGATCGTTGCGCAGCGTGATGATCTGCTGTTGTTGGGTGAGCGTCCGTACCTGGCTTTGATCCACGTTGAGCCGCCCCAGCACGCCCTGTCCGTGCTGTTCGGTGGATTGATGGAAGACGGCATTGGCGGTGTCGAGTTGGGCCTGCGCGGCGTCCACGCGGGCCTGGGCGGCCAGCACCTGCAAATAAGCGCCGCCCACCGCCAGGGTGACGAGATCGCGGGCATCCTGCAAGCTGTATTGGCTGGCGCGGGCGGTGGCTTGGGCGGAGCGGTAATTATTGATCGCGGTCAGGTTCGCCACGGTCTGGCTGAGGGTGGCCTGGAGAGCGAAGTAGTTGAAGGGTCCCACAATGGTGGGAATACGGAAGCCGGGCACGGGCACGCTGATGCGCAATCCGAGCGCGGCGAGATCGCTTTGCTCCACCGTTTCGCTGAGATTGCTGTTGAGGTTCGGCAGCAGGGCGCTGCGGGCTACCCTCACCTGCGCACCGTTTTCCCGGATGGTGTGCGCCACCCCGACCGCGCCCAGGTTGGAGACCAAGCCGCGCTCGAGAGCCTCCTTCAGCGACAGCTTGCCGGAAAAAGGCATGGTGCTGCGCGCGCTGCCGCTGTAGGGCCCGGAAACCTGTATCGAAGGGTTCAGGGTGTTGACGCTGGTGTTGGTCCCCGCCACGGGTTGTTCGGCCGCGGCGACGGAACCGCCCTGGTTGTTGCGGCCGGATGCCGGCAAAACCAGCGCGGACGGGCCGCCGGGCGATCCCCCGCCCGTCGAAGGCTGCGCGAAGGCGCTGCCCGAACCGGTCATGAGGGTCAAGAGCACAACGCTGCCGAACGATTTCATGGCATCTCTCGTCATTTCGAAGTCATCGCTAATTTGCGCATCGCCGTCACCAGCCGGCTCTGTTGAGCCGCTGAAAGCGCCGCCAACTGGCGCGCCTCGGCGCGCCGGGCGCGTGGCAGCGCCCGGGCGAACAAGCGGTCGCCGATCTCGGTGCGCTGCACCCACTGCATGCGGCGATCGCGCGGGTTGCGCTGCCGCCGCAGCCAGCCGCGGCGCTCCAGGCCGTCGAGCACCGCCACCAGGGAACTCGGGTCGATCCCGCACAGGTCGGCAATCTCGTGCTGCGAGATATTCCCGCGGCCGGCGATGGCCAGCAGCCAGAACTCTCGCGCGCGCAGCTCCAACGGCGCTAGGGCGCGATCCAGGCGCCGGCGCGCCTCCAGCCATATCTTCCAGTTGCAAAACCACAATCCGGGTGCGGCCGGTTCCCATGCGGCCATTACCTTCCGCGCGTTCGTCTTGATAGCGCTGCGCGGCATGGTCACAAGGTCCGCCGAAACAGCAGCGTCGCGCCCGACAATACCAGCACCGAGGTCAACACCAGAGCGAAAATGTCGTGGGTGACAGCGGTGATGCCGACGTCCTTGAGCAGCAGCGTGCGGAAGCCGTGGACGGCGTAGGTAAACGGGTCGCAATTCGACAGCCAGCGCAGCCATCTGGGAAACCCGGCAATGGGATAGATGGCGCCGCTGGGAAAGAACAGCAGCGTGTTCAGCACGCCGAAAATGGCGCGCGGCACCAGCGGATCGCTGATCCGCGCCATGATGAAGAACATCATGCCGATCAGCGCGACCGAAGTGAGCGCGACCATCAGGGTCAGCTCCAGCAGGCGCAGGGGTTGGAAGAAGTTGGGGACTTGCGCCACGATCGCGCCCAGCACCAGGATGGTCTCTCCCGCCAGCATGGCCTTGATGACGCCGGACAGGTTGAAGCCGAGAATCAGCTCCCACTTGGTGATGGGGGTCACCATGTAGCCTTCGTGCAGGCCGCGCGCCTTGTCGTCGATGAACAGCAGGCCGCCGCCGATCATGGCGGTCATGAAGATGGCCAGCGAAACCGAACCGGGCAGCAAATACTTCATGTAGTCGATGTAGGGATAGACTTCGACCACGTCCAGCGCGGCCTGCGGCGGTTCGCGGGGCGGGACCTGCGGCGCGTTGATGGAGGCCACCAGAGTGGACATCTGGTCGCCCACCGCGCCCGCCACTGAGCGATCGGTGTTGTCGGTGATCAGCGCCAGGTGCGGCTGGTGCCTGTTCCAGCAGGTCGCGGGAATAATGCTGGGGAATGATCAGAACCCCGCCCAGCACGCCCTTGCGCAGATCGTCGATGGCGGCGCCCTCGTCGTCGTAATCGGTGGGCAGGAAGGTGCGCGCATTCGCGCCCACGGCGCGGACGCGCTCCAGCACATCCACCGATTCCGGTCCCCGATCCAGGTTGACCACGCCCAGAATGACGTTCTTGATATTGCCGCCGAAGGCGTTGCCCAGGATGATCAACTGCAGCAGCGGCATCACCAGCGAGGAGAAGAGCAACGCCGGGCTGCGGCGGAACTTGCGCATATCGCGCTCGACCAGGGCCAAAGCTCGCTTCATCGGGGACCGCCTTTCTTCCTCTGGCCGGCGGGAGCGGCGGCTTCGGCCATCTCCGCCAGCCCGTGGCCGGTGTAATGCAGAAATACG
This sequence comes from Terriglobia bacterium, assembly GCA_963714205.1. GTDB lineage: Bacteria > Acidobacteriota > Terriglobia > Bryobacterales > Bryobacteraceae > CAVQNQ01. The sequence continues at coordinate 538,611 of CAVQNQ010000004.1, read as the reverse complement.
TCGTCCAGACTGGTGGATTGCACCGACAGAGCTTTCAGCTCGAGTTTGTGCTCGCGCGCCAGCTCGATCAACTCCTGCGCCGAAGCCGGGCCGCGGTCGCTCGAGATGCGATACGTGGCGGATCCCAGCGCGCGCACCGATTTGACCGCCGGCAACGACTCCAGGTCGGCGGCGCCGTGAGGCAGATCGGGTTCGAACTGCAATTCGATGCGGCTGGCGCCGGGCACCGAGGCTTTCAGCGCCACGGGCGTGTCCAGCGCTACGATGCGGCCGCTGTCGACGATGGCGACCCGGTCGCAGAGGCGGTCGGCCTCGTCCATGTAATGCGTGGTGAGAAAGAGCGTGCGGCCCTGCTGCGCGCGCAGATGCGTGATCATGTCCCACACCGAAATGCGCGAGGCCGGGTCGAGGCCGGTGGTGGGTTCGTCCAAAAACAATATCCGCGGATCGTTCACCAGGCCGCGCGCGATCTCGAGGCGCCGCCGCATGCCGCCTGACAATGTGCCGGCAAGGGCATTGGCGCGGTCGGCTAGGCTGACCGCTTCGAGCAACTCGGCCGTCCGCTCGCGGCGCCGCGCCCCGGTAATGCCGTACAGCCGGGCTTGAATGCCTATATTCTCGGCGCAGGTGAGCTCGGGGTCGCTGGTCATGTTCTGAGGAATCACCCCAATACTGGCGCGCACGGCGTTGGGGTCGCGAATAATATCGTGCCCGGCCACGATGGCGGTGCCGCTGGTGGGCGGCACCAGCGTCGTCAGCATGCGGATGAGCGTGCTCTTGCCCGCGCCGTTAGGTCCCAGCAGGCCGAAGATCTCGCCGGCCGGGACCGTGAAGCTGACGTTATCCACCGCCAGCAGCGCGCCAAAGCGTTTACTGATGCCTTTGACTTCGATCGCCACGCCGTTTGGGGATTGGCTTTGCGCTTCCATAACGGCTAGTCCTTCACGCTGTTGGCCGGCGGGGGCGGCAACACCGGCACCGGCAGCATCACCCAGGCCGTCATGCCCAGGGGGAGTTTGCCTTGGGGATTGGACACGCGCACGCGTATGGCCACCGTCTTGATGTCGCGCTTGGTCCGGCTGACGTCGCGCTGCGTGGCAAAATCGGCTTCTACCGCTTTGTAGATCACCGGACCGGCGACCTCGGTGCCCGAGGGCAGGCGTACGTGCAAGGTCTGCCCCATCGCGATGAGATCGGCGTAGGTTTCCTCGACGTCGGCATCCACCCAAGTCGAGCTCAGGTCGAAGAGCGTGACGATGGGGCTGCCGGGGTTCACCACCTCGCCTTGCCGCGCCGCGCGCAGCGTCACAATCCCGCTGGCCGGCGCGAAAATCCGGGTCTGGCCGAAGCGCGCCGCCGCGGCGTCGGCGTTGGCCCTGGCTTGCGCCTCGGCCGCGCGCAGCGCGTCGGTCTGCCGCTGCTGCACCGGGACTTGCCTTTGCTCCTGCTGGGCATCCGCCAGCGCGGCCTGCGCCGCCGCCACGGCGCGCTGGGTGGCCTCGGCCCCGGCCTGCGCCGCGGCCACGGCGCGCCGGACCGCCGCGACGCCGGCTTGCGCCGCCTGTTCATTGGCCTTGGCGGAGTCGAGATCGGTTTGCGCCGAGACCAGGTCTTGCGGCGGGTTGATGTCCCTTTCGACCAGCGGCCGGATGCGGTTGAAATTGTCCTGGGTCTTGGCCACCGCCGCCTGGGTTTGCGTCACCTGCGCCTCCGCCTGCCGCAACTGGGCTTGGGATTGCTCCACTTGCGCCCGCGCCTGCTGCAGTTGGGCTTGGGTTTGCGCCACCTGCGCCTCCGCCTGCCGCACCTTAGTGGGCAGCGTATTCTCCAGCAGGTCGGTTTGGGCCACCGACTGCCGCGCGCTGGCGCGGGCCTGGGCGATAGCTTCGACGGCCGCGCCCTGGTCGGCGCGCAGCTCGTCCTGATCGAGCACGGCAATCAAATCGCCGGCCTTGACCCATTGCCCGTCGTCCACCGCCAGGCTCACGATGCGGCCGGTGATCTTGCTTCCCACCACCACTTCGTTGCCATCCACGGTGCCGGTCAGCACGAGCGTCTGCGGACGCGGACGCTCGAACCACCAGGCCAGCGCGGCAACAGCCACAATCACCAACACAAGGATCGCTCGTTTCATGCCAGGACCTCATCAATAATAGCCAAAATACATTGTAAACCAAATCATTGTCAATCCAAATCAGTCTGCCCCGCGCCTTAAACGAAATCGTTATGTCGCGCGATCTTAACCTTTGGGTAATAATATCTGAAGCACTGTGTCGTGGATTCGGCAGCGGAAGGAGATCTCATGACTTTGCCGCACACGTATGGCATGGCGTTGATGCTCACGATTCTGACCATGCTCTGTTGGGGTTCCTGGGCCAACGTGCTCAAGATCGCCAAGGGCTGGCGCTTCGAACTTCTCTACTATGACTACTCCATCGGAGTCGCGGCAGGAGCCGCCCTGGCTGGATTGACGTTCGGCACATGGGGGGCGGACGGCCCCCGCTTCGCGGCCGATCTCGCCCACGCGGGCAGCGTAAATATTCTCTGCGGGTTCGCCGGCGGCGCCATCTTCAACCTCTCGAACATCCTGGTGGTGGGAGCCATTTCCGTGGCGGGCATGGGGGTGGCGTTCCCCATCGGCGTGGGCCTGGCGCTGGTGGTGGGGGTGATCTGGAACTACATCGTCAACCCCCAGGGGAATCCATGGCTGCTGTTCGCCGGTGTAGCCCTGATTGTGGCAGCCATCGTCGTGGACGCCATCGCGTACCGCGCGCACGCTGTCAGCCAAAGCATCGCCGGAGACAAGCTGGATGTCATCGCCAAACGAGCGGCCACCTGGAAAGGGATCAAGTTGAGCGTCGTCGGCGGCATTCTGATGGGGACCTTCTATCCGCTGGTCGAGATCGGCAAGACGGGCGAAAAGGGACTCGGTCCCTACGCGGTCGGATTCGTCTTTGGGCTGGGCGTGCTGGCCTCGGTCTTTGTGTATAACCTCTATTTCATGCGGTTCCCGATCGAGGGACGGCGGCTGAGTTTTCGAGATTACCTGAAGGGGAATGGGTGGGTACACTTTCTGGGCATCGTGGGCGGTGCGATCTGGATCGCCGGATCGCTCTCGAACTTCGTAGCCGCCAGCGCTCCCCGGGAGTTGCAGGTGGGACCGGCCATCAGCTACGCCATCGGGCAAGGCTCGACCATGGTGGGGGCTCTGTGGGGCGTCCTGGTGTGGAAGGAATTCGCCGGCGGCGGGGCGCGGGTGAACCGGCTCCTGGTACTGATGTTCGTGCTCTTTCTCGCCGGTCTTGGAGTGGTTTCCATCGCGCCGCTCTACGCTGCCCGCTAGAGGCGGCGAAAATCGCATCCAAGGATGCCGTACACTCCTCCGTGTGGGCCGGCAGTCTGCTAAAATGTCGCACGCCGTGGAAGATCTCCTGTTAGGCATTGACGTGGGGACAACCGCCGTGAAGGCCGCGCTGTTCGATGTTCTCGGCGATCCGCAGGCCGTGGATCAGGCCGAATATCCGCTGTTTCACCTTCGTCCCGCGTGGGTCGAACAGGACCCCGCCGATTGGTGGGCGGCAACCTGCGAGGCCATCCGCAAGGTGCTGGCCAAAGTTCCCCACGGCGCGGAACGGGTGCTGGCGCTGGCGGTCAGCTCGCAGGCCCCCTCGCTGCTGCCGCTCGACGAAGCCGGCCAACCCTTGCATCGAGCCATGATCTGGATGGACCGCCGGGCCGAAGCGGAAGCCGCCCGGCTGGCGGAAGCCGTGGGCGCCGGGGAAATCCACCGGATCACCGGGAACCGGCCGGACGCATTCTTCGTGGCGGCGCGCTTGCTATGGTTGCGGAACCACGAGCCCGAAATTCTGGCGCGAACCCGCTGGTTCGTCCAGGTGAACGGCTACATCAACTACCGGCTCACGAGGTCGCTCGCCATGGACCCCGTGCACGCGGTGCTTTTGCAATTGCGCGACTACTCAAGCGGAGAATGGTCGCCGGCGCTCTGCGAGGTGTGCGGCGTGGATCCGGAGCAGTTCCCCGGCGTGCTCCCCGGCCACCAGACGCAAGGAGAGGTAACTCGCGAGGCGGCGGAAGCCACCGGACTCCGGGCCGGCACGCCGGTGATGACGGGAACCGTCGATGGTTCGGCGGCCGCGCTGGAAGCCGGCGTGGTGGAGCCCGGCATCGCCGCCGAGATGACGGGCACCTCGACCGTGCTCTTGCTGCCGAACGATCGCGGTCTCACCGAACCGGCGCTGATTGCCATGCCGCATGCCGTGCCCGGGCTTCATCTGCTGCTGGGCGCAATGGTTTCCTCCGGCGCCAGCCTGCGCTGGTTCCGTGACCAGTTCGCTCCCGGGGAGGCGTTCGACGCGTTGACGGAGCAGGCGGCGCAGACGGGCTCGGGTAGCGACGGCATCGTTTTCCTGCCGTACATGATGGGCGAGCGCTCGCCCCTGTGGCACACAAATGCGCGCGGTGTATTCTTTGGAATCTCCCTGGCTTCATCCAGGGCGGCGATGATTCGCTCGATCCTGGAAGGCGCCGCGTTCGCGCTGCGGCACAATATGGAGGTTGCGATCGGCGCGGGCGCTGAAGTCCGCGAGGTCCGGTCGGTGGGCGGATGCAGCCGCAGCCGCCTGTGGAACCAGATCAAGGCCGACGTGCTCAACCGGCCCCTGCTGCTGCCCCGCGCTTCTGTCGGCGCGCCGTTCGGAGATGCCATCCTGGCGGGGATGGGCGTGGGCTTCTACGAGGACCTGCCGGCTTCCCTGGCCCGGATGGTGCGGCTGGAGACCTGCTTCGAACCCAACGCCGCCAGGCACGAGCAGTACACGGAAATCTACGCAGTTTTTCGAAACATCTACGACCACCTCAAAGGCGATTTCGACGTCCTGGCGGGGATCCAGCGGACATGAGCCTGGAGCGGCATCTCCTCGATCTGAACCTCGCGGGCCGCGCGGCTCTGGTCACGGGAGGATCGAGAGGCATCGGACGTGCGACCTGCCTGGCTCTGGCGGCCCACGGAGCGGCGGTGGGCGTCCATTATTCGGCCAGCCAGGCGCAAGCCGCGGAGGTGGTGGACCAGATCCGCGGCGCCGGCGGTCGCGCGATCGCGATCCGGGGCGATCTGCGGGAGGCCGACGCTCCGGGACGCGCGGTCGCCGAGGCCGCCGCGGCCTTTGGCCCCATCGACATCCTCATCAACAACGCGGGACAGATGACGGATGTGCCCGTCGAAGCCATGTCCGATGAAATCTGGGAGGCTGCGCTATCGCTGCATCTGACCGCCGTATTCCGCTGCTCGCGGGCGGTGATCCCGGCAATGAAAATGCGGCGGTGGGGACGCATCGTCAACGTTTCCACGCAGGCGCTCTACACCGGATCGAAGAATCACGCGCACTACGCGGCGGCCAAAGCGGGCCTCCTCGGCTTTACCTTCTCGCTGGCCAAAGAGGTCGGCGAACACGGAGTCACGGTGAACCTGGTGGCGCCTGGGCGTATCCGGACCGGCATGCTGGCGGAGCGTTCCTCCGGCCGCGAAGAAGAGTGGATGCGGCAGACGCCCGTGCGGCGCTTCGGCGATCCCAGCGAGATCGCCGGCGCCATTGTCTTCCTGGCCTCCCAGGCGGCAGGCTACATCACCGGCGCGACGCTCCATGTGAACGGTGGCCTGGTGATGGACTAGCGCCGGGAACTTCCCTGCAAGTTGAACCTTTGGATGCGGCGTCCGTCTTCGACTTCCGAAGCGTAGAGGTTGCCTTTGGAATCGGCAGCCAGATGGTGGAGCACGTAGAACTCCCCCGGCCCGACGCCCGGCCGGCCGAAAGAATCGAGCGGCTGGAGCGTCTTGCGGTCGAGCACCCAGATTCGCTCCGGACTACGGCTGGCGACATACAGGAAGCGTTGCGCCGGGTCCGCGGAGAAGGCCGTGCTGGCGACCGTCTGGCCGTTACCGCAATGCGGCGCTTCGCACCAGCGGTCGATGAAGGTCTGAGCCACGAACTCACCGTTTATCGTGAAGACCTGGACGCGCTTTCCGCCGCGGTCGGAAACGTACACGAACCCGTCATTCGAGATTTTGACGTCGTGGGCCGTGTCGAACTGGGGAGGGCCGGGGTCTTTCGGATCGATCTCCTTAGCCGGAATTCGAGTCAACTCTAAGTTTGCGGGCCCGCCCGGAGCTTCTCCACCGGAGGCGGCGGACGAGCCGTCCTGAGGCGCCTTTCCGAATGCGCCCCACATCCGCTTGAACGCACCCGTGTCCGCATCGAAGACGATGATGCGCTTATTGCCGTATCCGTCCGAGACGAACAACTCGTTGGTCTTCGGATAGACGGCCATTTCGGTTGGTTTCCAGAAGCTCCCCGGATCCTGGTTGGTCTTCTTGCGGCCCTTGCGACCGATTTGCATCACAAACTTCCCGGCCTGGGTGAATTTGAGAACCTGGTCGTCGTCGCCACTGCCGCAGATCCACACGTAGCCCTTGTAGTCCACATAGATGCCGTGTTCTGTTTCGGGCCAGTCGTAGCCCGCGGCGGCGCCGCCCCAGCCCTGGACGTAGTTGCCCGCGGCGTCGAACTCCATGACCGGGGGCCCGGTTTTCAGACCCGGCCTCACCACCCGGGGACGATGCAGGACCCACACGTTGTCTTGATTGTCGATGGCCGCGCTGGATACCTGGCCCAGCGCCCACCCGTTCGGGATCTTCGGCCACGACGGGTCCACTTCGAACCTGGGCGCCTCACCCGTGGCCGTGCGGCGGTCCTGCGGAGAGGCGGCCCCGAGCCCTGCCAGCGCCAGCGCGGCGGCCAGGCAGATTGTCCGATGCAGATCTAACATCATAAAGGTAGCGGCCGGCCGAAATGTGCCAGCGCGCGGATGGGCTCCGCGATGTCGCGGACCGGGAGCAGATTCGACCACGTGGCGCGAGCGCTGTCCCTCTGTTCGTCCGACACGGACATGAAAGCGCAAACCCGGTTGAACTTCGCGACGATCTCCTGGTGTGTCATCGGAGTGTTCCAGGTGGACCGAAGTCTCCTTGACCAGTTCGCCCCCCATCTTATTGCGCTACGGTGAGGCGGGCAGCTCCTTGATAGGTGAGGTTGGAGTCCGGCCGCGACGGTAATCTTCTCCATGAGCCGCCTCACCGCCGGGTCCTGGATGCGTTTCGGCGTGAAAGAGTCGAGGTACACGTCGCCGTCGATCAGCGCCACGGCGATGACGTACGGCATACTGTGGTCGGCCGTTTCGCGATTCCGGGGATCCCACTTGGGCGGATCCGCGGTTTCCAGCCATCCGTCACGAGGCAGTTGAACGTAAATCGATGAGATGTCGCCGGCCCTGGTCCAAGCCCGGATCTGCGGTATGAGTTCGAGGATCGACTGGGTCGAGCCTTCCGAAGGAAAGCGTTTGAAACTCATCCTCTGACGACCATTCGCCCGTCGGGACTGGCAGCCGGCAGATGCAGCTCCTTGAATCGGACCGATGTGATCGCACAGACCCTGCCTGCCCTCGAACGGTTGCGCCGGCCCCGTCATTCCCTCGCGCGCCAGCAGGGTGGCCCAGACCGCGCAGCGAACGGCCTCCGAACTGTGGCAGCCCTTCCAGTGCGACAGGGCGCCTGCATGGCTGACTTTCATGGGCATATGCGGCACGAGAGTCAGGGAGAGAGCGTTGGCGAGCTGATCTTCATTCAACCCCATGAGCTTACCCGCGGCCATCGCCGTCGCGGGGCCTTCGAAGGGACCGTCCCAGCCCTGGTCGCCCTTGGAGAGCGCGGCGGCGAGAGATCCCGCGATTTCATAGCCCAGGGCGACCGCGGCCAGCACCTGCGGGCCGCTTGAATGAAACGCTTCGCCGACCGCGAAAATCCCCGAGAGGATGTCGCTGAGGTGCCCGCCCGGACCAAGATCGTTGAAATCGGCATGGCGTAACATGCAGCCGTTTGCAAAGGCGGCCAGCTCCGGCGAGGTGGTAATGCCATAACCCAAGACGGTGCTTTGGAGAGTGCTTTGGGTCATCCGCGCCATGCGCGCGCAGATGCGAGCGGGCTCGGATTCGAACCCGGAGACGATGCAGCCGATGGCGTCTACCAGGGTGTCGCCCAGAGCTTCGGCGAGCGAGCCGGTCAGATTCGCTTCCGGGAACGAACGCACATACCGGACAATCTGGCGAGTCGTATCGTCCATCGTTCCGTTGCCCGAAGCCCGGCCGGCATCGTTCTTCCAGCCGCTCCGCGTAGCGACGGCAGCGCGGGAATCGGGAATCTGCGCGGCCGAGGACGGAGCGTTCCACGCCGTCAGCGCGACGCCGGCACCCATCTTCATCAGGTCCCGGCGACCGTACCCATCTATCCGCGAGCGAACGAAACCGGCGTCGGTTTCGTTTCTTCCATTCTGCACAAAGACCTCCGCCTGAGACGGACCACCCTTGAAAATCGACCTCGAACTTAGATTCTAGTACGATGCTCTCCGCGGGCGATTCGAAGTGCTACGCTTGGGGCATGTCGCGGTATCAGATTGAAACCGGGCGCCGGGATCCCGGGTCTCCGGCCACCTGGATCACCCTCATTGTCATCCTGGTTCTGTTGCTGCTCGGCGCAAGGTCGATTGCCTCTTACGCCATCGAGATCGCGTGGTGGAAGGAATTGGGCCAATTCAACACCTGGCTGAGTATGCTCTACTACAGCTTTGCGCCCCTAGCCACCGCCACGCTGGCCGCGTTCGGCGTCTTATGGCTGGCGCACGCGCGCGCTCTCAAGTTCGCCGGCACGGGCCTCGGCGAGCACCGGTGGTACGCGCGCATTTCCGCCTTGGCCCTCCTGGTGCTGGGCTACCTCATCTCGGCAGCCTCGATCGATACCTGGACGGTGGTGCGCTTCGCCGGATCGCGCGGGCTGCCCGCGGCGGCTACCGCCTGGCACGATTCGGTGTTCGATAAGCCGCTCTCCTTCTATCTGTTCGATCTGCCGTTCTACGGCATGGTGCGCGGCTGGGTGCTGGGGCTGGCGATCTTCTCGATTCTGCTCTACTGGATCGCCGCGCGCGCCTGGCAGTTGCGCTACAAGTTCCCGCAAATGAGTGAGGTTCGCGAGCTCGATCCCACCTTCTTCAGGCTGGAGGGCGGTCTGGAGTCGCGCTTCCTGCGCGGCGCCGGGGTGGTGCTGCTGCTGGCTCTGGCCGCGCGCTTCTTCCTGGGACGCTACGAGATGGTCTACAACGAGCACGGAACCTTCCTGGTGGGGGTCGATTACGTGGACCAGTATATCGGGCTGCCGCTGCAATGGCTGGTGATTGTGGCGTGCCTGGCAGCCGCCGTGCTGATTTTGATGAAGCGCTGGATTTTGGCCGCCTCGATGGCCCTGGCGCTGGTGGTCTCTTTCGTGGTGCCGTGGGCCGTCTCGGCGCTGTACGTCCGGCCCAACGAGATCTCGCTCGAGCGGCCTTATATCCAGACGCATATTCACGCCACGCGCAGCGCCTACGGGATCGAACAGCGCGTGCGGGAGGTGGAATTCAAGACCCGCCAGGACGCCGTCATCGATACCGCGCAGCACAAGCCCACGCTCGACAACGTGAGGCTGTGGGACATGACCGCGTTCCGCGATACCATCACCCAGATTCAGTCCCTGCGCCCGTATTACGAGTTTCCCTCGGCCGATGTGGACCGTTACACCATCGACGGCCAGTATCGCCAGGTGCTGCTGTCAGCCCGCGAACTGGATCTTTCCAAGCTGCCCGCCGCGCGCGCCAACTGGATCAATCCCGCGTTCCAATACACCCACGGCTACGGATTGGTACTGGCCGAGGTCAGCAACATCACGCCGGACGGCCTGCCGGTGCTGTTGATCGATAACGCCCCGCCCGAGGTCAAGACCAAGAGCTTGAAGCTCGCGCGTCCGGAGCTTTATTACGCCGAGGTAGCCCACGAGCCGATTTTCGTCAACACCGCCCAGGAGGAGTTCAACTACGCCTCCGGAGAACAGGATGCGCGCTCGCGCTACGAAGGCAAGGGCGGCTTCCCGGTTTCCTCGTTCCCCATGCGCATGGCCGCCGCCATTTCCGAAGGCGAGCCCAACATCTTGCTGACCAGCTATCTCACGCCCAACAGCCGCATGATGATCCATCGCCGCGTGGCCGATCGCGTGCAGCAATTGGCGGGCTTCCTGCAATGGGATTCCGACCCCTACCTGGTGATTACCGATACCGGCCGGCTGGTATGGATCGTCGACGGCTACACTACCTCCGAAGCGCACCCCTACTCGAGGGCGGTGGACGTGGCCGATGTCGGCCGCCTGAACTACATTCGCAACGCGGTCAAAGCCACCATCGATGCGTACGACGGCGAAACCCACATGTACGTCTTCGCGCCGGATGATCCGATCATTGCGTCCTATCAGCGCCTCTTCCCGGATCTCTTCCTGCCGCAATCCGCCATGCCGGCGGATTTGCGCGCGCACGCGCGATACCCCGAAACGCTCTTCCGCGTGCAGGCGGAAATCTACCGCACTTATCACATGCTCGATCCGCAGACGTTCTATAACAAGGAGGATCTGTGGGACCTGGCGCGGCGCTCGTCGGGGCAGACCGAAGGCACCGATACGGTGACCCCGGACTATGTGATGGCTACCCTGCCCGGCCAGGACAAAGCCGAGTTCCTGCTGCTGCTGCCGTTCACGCCCCGCAACAAGGACAACCTGATCGGCCTGATGGTGGCGCGCTGCGACGGCCCCAACCTGGGCGATATGGTGGTGCTCCAGCTTTCCAAGCAGGAGCTGATTTTCGGTCCCATGCAAATCACCGCGCGGATTAACCAGGACCAGACGATTTCGAAGGACCTCACTTTGTGGAACCAGCAGGGTTCGCACGTGCTGCGCGGGCAGACCCTGGTGCTGCCGGTGGGCGACACGTTCCTGTACGTGGACCCGATCTACATCCAGGCCAATGAAGCCAGCATGCCGCAATTGAAGAAGGTGGTGCTGGCGGTGGGCAACCGCCTGATCTATACCGACACATACGAACAGGCCTTGGCCGACCTCTCGAACGGCTCCCCATCCACTCATCAAACCACCGATACCTCCACTGCCGCGGCTCCGGCCGCGGCCCCCGCGCCCACCGGCGCTCCGCCTCCCGCGGCCGATCCGCGCATCCAGCGCATCCGCGAGCATCTGGAGCGCTACCGGCAACTGGCCGCGGAGGGTCACTGGGCCGAGGCGGGTAAGGAACTGGAGGCCGTCGAAGCGGAGGTGAAGAAATGAAATCTGGGTGGCTGGCAATTCTGCTGGCGTCGGCCGCCGCTTGGGGGCAGACGCCCGCCACGGAATCACCTGCCGACCTCGAAGCCGTGGTGCAGACCGAACTCGGCACGATCCGCTTCGAGTTTGCGCCCGACAAGGCGCCCAAGCACGTCGATAATTTCATCAAGCTGGCGCGCCAGGGCTACTACGATGGCAGCGCCTTCTTCCGCATGGTGGCCAACGGCATCATTCAGGGCGGCGACCCGCTGCTCAAGGACCCCAAGTCTCCCCGGAGCGCCTGGGGATCGGGCGGGCTGAACCTTCTGCCGAGCGAGATCAGCGATCTCAAGCACACGCGCGGGGTGGTCTCGACCATCCGTATCCCCAACAAACCCGATAGCGACGGCGCTCAGTTCTTCGTGTGCCTGGGCGCGCAACCGGCCCTGGACGGCCAGTATTCCACCTTCGGCCGCGTAACCGAAGGCATGGACGTGGTGGAGGCTATCTCGAAGCGGCCGCTGGACGCCAACGGAATCGCCGAGAACCCCGTGCGCATCCTCAAAGTGACGCTCGAAAAGAAGAAGCCCGAGCCATTCCTCAATGCCACGACCGACGAGCTGCGCCGGACCGTCACGATGAAGACCACGCTGGGGGTCATCAAAATCAAGATGGAGCCGGATTGGGCGCCCAACCACGTGCGCAACTTCCTGAAGCTGGTCTCGACCGGCTGGTACAACGGCACGGCCTTCCACCGCGTGGCCAAGGATTTCGTGGTGCAAGGCGGGATGGGCGAGACGCGCCTGCCGAATCCCGTGCACCCCGCCGACCGCTGGGTACGCCCCCTCAAGGGCGAGTTTCGCCAGGACGTCAAGCACGAGCGCGGCATCGTTTCCATGGCCCATGGGGACGATCCCGATTCGGCCACCACATCGTTCTTCCTCATGCTGGGGCCCGCGCCCAACCTGGACGGCCAATATTCGGCGTTTGGCCGGGTAGTGGAGGGCCTCGACGTGCTGGACGCGTTCCAGAAGGAAGAGGTGGATGGCGAAACCCCTAAGCGGCGCCTCGAGCTGATCGAAGCCACCATCGATCCGGCGCCCTGATGTTTGGGCATTCTTCTTGGAATTGGCTTAAAATGTAGATGGATTGTACTCCTCAGGTATTTCCCGCAGGCATCTCCTTCAGATTCTTGGATGTGGAGCATTGGCATCGGTAAGCGCGCAGCGCCTGAAAGCCGGCTATAGTATTCCCGCCACGGATCCCGGCCCCGTAAGCGACCAATTGCTGGGCGATATCGTGCGCCACGGGTGCCTCTATTTCTATGAAATGGCCGATCCCGGGACCGGCTTAGTGCTGGATCGGGCGGCCATCAATTACCCGTATAAGCTGGGTGTGGCGAGCATCGCCGCCACCGGGTTCGGGCTGAGCGCCCTGACCATAGCTGACCGTTATGGTTATCTCCACCATAACTTGCTCCGCGCGCGAGTGTGCCGCACCCTGGAGTTTCTCGCCGATCGCGCGGAGCAGACCCACGGCTTCTTCTATCACTTTCTGGACGCGGCCACCGGCAAGCGTGCCTGGAAATGCGAGGTTTCCTCGGTCGATACAGCCTGGCTGTTGTGCGGGGCCCTGCACTGCCGCGCCTATTGGGACGACCCGGACATCCTGACCCTGGCGCAAACCCTGCTGAACCGCGCCGACTGGGCCTGGATGCTGAACAGCAGCTACACGCTGGCCCACGGATGGGCTCCCGAGTGCGGCTTCCTGCCCTACCACTGGGACGCTTACTCGGAGCTGCTGGCCATGTACCTGCTCGCCCTGTCTTCCGAGAACCACCCCATTCCCCCGGAATGCTGGAATGCCTGGAAGCGGCCCATGCGGGAATTCGAGGGCATCTTCTTCATCGATGCCACGGCACCCTTGTTCGTGCACCAGTACTCGCACGCCTGGTTCGATTTCCGCAATCGCGTGGACCGCTACGCCAATTACTTCAACAACTCGCAGCGCGCCACCCAGGCGCACCGGCAGTACTGCATCGAGCTGGCCGCCAAATACCCGTGGTACGGCCCGAATATGTGGGGCGTGACGGCCTCGGATTCTCCCACCGGATACCGTGTGTGGGGCGGTCCTGGCGATCCGCCCAACGGCAGCCTGGTGCCCTGCGCGGCGGGCGGCTCCATCGCATTTCTTCCGCGGATGTGCGCCGCAGTCCTCGAGACCATGCTGGAGCGCTACGGCAAGGACGTGTGGTGCCAATGGGGCTTCGTGGACGCCTTCCAGCCCGAGGAGAACTGGTACAGCCGGCAGGTGATCGGCATCGACTTGGGAATCATGGTCCTGATGGCCGAGAACTTGCGGACCGGGTCGGTCTGGGAGGACATCATGGCTACTCCCGAAGCCCGCCGCGGGATGCTCAAAGCCGGGCTGCAAGTTGTGCGAACCTGACGAGGCCCCCCGGGTCGGCAAAACTCTCCTCAAAAACAAGTTGCGCAGAAGCAGTTTTGGCTTAGAATAGTACGACCACAAACAATGGACCCGGTCCTGGACCGAGTGAGCGTCCTTTGAGGAGAGACTATGGCCAAGTTCTGTTCTACATGTGGGGCCGCCACCGATCCCACCGAGCGTTTTTGCAAAAGCTGTGGCGCACCCGTCGAGGGTTTCGCCCCACCGGCCGCCGCGGCGGCAGCTTCGTTATCGGGGACCTCGAGTTTTGAGGCGACCGTGAGCGGATATGGAGACCGGGTAGTGGGGTCTCTGGGATTGAGCCATGCCGGCGCTCCGATGGGGCTGCTGGAAATGATGGTCCGTGGAGCGTTTCTGGACAAGGCCGTCTATCGCCAGGCGGCTGCCGACCTTAACGGCAATACCAATGCGCTCATCGCCATCATCATTCCCGCGCTCGCGGGCTTGGTGGGGAGCTGGCTGTTAACCTCCCATTACCTGTTTCTGGCCCGCGGAATTACCGTCTTGGTGATCTCCGCTTTGATCGGCTTGATCGCCCTGGTGGCTTCCATATGGCTCATGTCGGCGCTTTCGCAAGCCGTGGTGCAGCGCAAGCTGGATTTCGGGCAGCTTTTCCGCGGTCTGGCCTATGCCCAGTCTCCCGGCGTGCTGGCTATCATCCCGGTGGTGGGGCCGGTGCTGAGCCTCTGGCGCATCGTCACCAGCCTGTTCGCGGTGCGCGAGATCAGCGGCTCGGACCTGGTCAAATCCGCCGTGCTGCTGGTGATCGGGTTGATCGGTTCGATCGTCATTGGGGTCGTCCTGTCGCCCCTGTTGATTGGCGCCCTGGCTCTGCACGCCTTTTAGCGGGCCGCCTCTGGGGCGATGGCCGGCAGAGGCTCCGAATCCGGCTCGGCCAGCGAAGCCGCGGGGACGCGCTCGTGGAGCAGCAGTTCGGTGGCCATCACCAGCGGCTCGGCGTGAAAGTACTCCTGCAGCGGGTTGCCGGCCAGGAGCGCGGCAATGGCGAGCAGGCTCATGCCTTGATGGTGCGCCATCCACATGCGGACCGGCTCGCCCCCGGCGTGCGTATAGTCAATCGCTTCGTAGAAGCCGTAGCGCCCGCTCCAGCCGAATTCCTCCAGTTGCCGGAGGTTCGCGACGGCCGCGGCCGGGTCCATCAGGGCCGCCAGAAAAGTGGAGTACGGTGAGATCACGAGCTTCGCCTCGTCCATGCGCTTCATGGCCAGTTCGGGAATGCCGAAGGGCGCGTAGCCATACTCGCCGCCCTCGCGCAGGCAGGCCGATTCGGAAATCCCCCACGGCACGCCTTTGCGCCGGGCGTACTCGCGCTGCACATGCACGGCTGCGCGCAGGCTCCGATCGGCGATGGTGCCGGGATAAGTGCGCATCCAGAGCGCCGGCATGAGGTATTCGAACATGGTTCCGGTCCAGGAAATCAGCACGCGCTCGCCATGGCAGAGCGTGTGTCCGCGGCCCAGGTGGAACCAGGCCTCCTGGGGAATCTCGCCCTTGGCGATGGCCACGAAGCAGGCCATGCGGGCCTCCGAGGCCACGAGATCGTAGCAAGAGGCCTCGGTGCGCCCGGTGGTGGCGTTGAAACCCACCGAGAGCACTTTCTTGCGTTCGTGGTAGAGAAAGCTGAAATCCATTTCGCGAACCAGATCGTCCGCCTTGGCCGCGATGCGCGCCAGCTCGGCGGCCAGATCGCTCGAGAGGCCGCGCACGGCCGGTGGCTCGGCGGCGAAGGCCAGGGCGGACTGTTTGAGGGCCCACAGAGCGGCGGCCAGGTTGCCGCTATCCACGGTGGAGACGAAACGCGGCGGCAGCGGCGCCAGGGTCTCCACGTCGTACCAGTTGAAAAGGTGGCCGCGGAACTT
This sequence comes from Terriglobia bacterium, assembly GCA_963714205.1. Classification (GTDB taxonomy): domain Bacteria; phylum Acidobacteriota; class Terriglobia; order Bryobacterales; family Bryobacteraceae; genus CAVQNQ01. The sequence continues at coordinate 523,029 of CAVQNQ010000004.1, read as the reverse complement.
CTCCAGGGCCGCCACGCGGTCGAGCGTCTGCCGGGTTTGGAAGGCGAATTCGCTGAGCGGCATCATGCCCAGGCGCACGGCGGCGATACGCGCATCGAGCAGCAACCCGAGATTGGTGGGAGAGAGGCGCAGCTCGGCAGTGCCATCTTCGCGGACGCTGTCGGGGATAAGCCAGTTGGTGGCCGGCGAACTCCAGTCGCGGAAGAAGCGGCAAATGGATTCACCGGAGTCCTCGAGGAGCTGCTGGTCCTCCAGTCCGAGATCGCAGTGGCCGGTGCGCGGGCGGCGGTTCAGCCAGCCCGAAAAGGCTCGCGAAGCCATCCACAGCGCCAGCACGGGGGCGGCTACCGGCAGCGCGGCGGGGCGAATGCGCCAGAGCGCCCCGGCGATGGCCAGCGTGATCCAGGGAGTCCACTCCAGGTACACATCCACCGTGGCTTTCGGGCCGGCGGACGCCTCGGACTCGGCCGCGGTCTCCCACTCCAGAAGCCTGCGCCGCGTGAACACGGTGCGGGCCACCGAGCGCGCGATGGCATCCATCGAGAGCAATGCCTGGTGCAGCAGGAATGTCAGGTTCATCACGGCTATGGCGTTTCCCTTGGCGAAATTCTCGAGGGTATCGTGCGCCCAGGCTACCAGCGCGCGCCGGCCGCGGGGGGCTCGCAAAACCGCGAAGAAAACGCCGGACCATGCCGGGATGAAGAAGATTGCGATGGTAGCGCCGGCCCAGTATCCGGGCGGGCCCGGCAGATAGAACCAGCTTCCCAGCAGCAGGATCAGCAGACTGGGTTCGAGCAGGCTGCGCCGCAGGTTGTCCAGGATCTTCCATTGCGAGATCAGCGAGATGGGATTGAGGATGCGATTGCCGTAGAAGTCCGGAACGCGCCTGCGCAGCCACCGCATGATTTGCCAATCCCCGCGCACCCAGCGGTGTTTGCGGCGGCTGTAGGCGCTGAAGTGGGACGGGTAGTCGTCGATCAGCTCGATGTCGCTCACCAGCGCGGCGCGCGCGTAGGCGCCTTCGATCAGATCGTGGCTGAGCAGGACGTTTTCCGCGAAACGGTGTTCCAGAGTCTCACGGAACACGTCCACTTCGTAGATGCCTTTGCCCGTGTAAATTCCCTCTCCGAACAGGTCCTGATAGACGTCCGAAACAGCGCGCGTATAGACATCGAAGCCGGTCTGCCCGGAGTAGATCGCGGCCAGGCGGCTGCGGGATGAGGAGTGAATGCTGATGCCGATGCGCGGCTGGAGAATGCCATAGCCCTCCACCACGATGCGTGTGGCCGGATCGACCACCGCCTGGTTGAGCGGGTGCGCCAGCGTCCCCACCAGCCGCGCCGCCGAACCGCGTGGAAGCTGGGTATCGGAATCGAGTGTAATCACATAGCGCACGCCGGCCAGGAGCGGCGTATCGCCCACTTTCACCGGAAACGCGTCGAAGGCGCCGCGCAGAAGACTGTTCAAATCGAGCAGCTTGCCGCGCTTGCGTTCCCAGCCCATCCAGCGGTCCTCCACCTGGTTGTAGGCGCGGTCGCGGTGCAGCAGGAAGAAGGGCGAGCGGCCATCCCGGCGGTAGCGGCGGTTCATGCCTTCGATGAGGCGGCTGCAAACTTCCACCAGGCGATTGCGATCATCCACGCGCTCGTCCGAATCGGGGAGATCAGTCAGCAGCGCGAAATGCAGATGGGGATCGCGGTTGGCCAGGTAGCGGATTTCCAAATCCAGGGCCAGGCTATGAACCTGGGCCTCGGAGAGCAGCAGGGAAGGAACCGCCACCAGCGTGACGCAATCTTCGGGGATGCCTTCCGAGAAATCCAGCTTGGGCAGCACGCGCGGCGGCAGCAGGAAGGTAAACAGATTATTCACGAAATCGACAGAGGCCTGGGAGGCCGGCAGGAGCAGCAGCAGCAGGGCGGCGAAAATCGGCGTCAGCGTGCCGACCCCCGCCAGCAACCCCACCACAATCAGGAAGGTAATCAACTCGATGGAGGTCAGGTAAAAGAGCGCCGGGCGGGCCTCCACCATGCGGACGATGCGGCCGCCCAGTGGTGGGCGGTACCCGATGGCGGTTTCGAGCCGCGGCAATCCCTGGTCCACCAGGTAATAGCCGACATGCGTCCGCCGTATGCCCGCGCGCGCGCCATCCGAGATCTGCTGCGCAGCTTGGCACAGGGCCAGCGCAGCTTCGGCGATCTCCGTTTCGCTCAAAGGGCTGTGCCGCGCCAGCCCCGCAACCGCCTTGCGGTACAGGTCGCGGCTGGCGAAATCCATGCGGGCATACGCGCCGGCGGGATCCCGCTCCAGCATCCGATGCGTGTGGCTGGCGCTTTCCAGAATGTCCTTCCAGGGTGTTTCGGCGATGCGCCGCAAGCTCATGACGAGCTCCGGCCACTCGGCCGCCGGCCCTCCGGCCAGGCAGTCGATCAGCGCCAGTTGAAGGGCCGGTTTCAATCCCCAGATTTCGCCCATATCGAGGCCGGCGGCATCCTGGTATCCATCCAGAAACGCCACCAGGGCGAGCTCATTGAACTGGTTGCCGGCGTATCTCAGATACCCGCGGGCCACCACGCAGACGCGCGGAGTTTCCTGGCCGTTGGGCTCCGTGGCAGCCGGATAGCGGTGCAGATCCGAGGAAAAGTCGCGCGTGAGCTTCTCGGCGCTCCGGATCAGGCGGACGCTGTCGAGAATCCAAGCCGCATTCTCGGACTTCGGGTCCCGCGCCGCGCGGGCGACCAACGCCTGGATCTGCCGGTACCGATCGACCGGGCGGGACCGGCGCCCGCGTGGCCGGATCGACCGGATGGATTGCGCCAGCCGCGCGCCGCGCTCGCGCCAGCGCTCCAGTTCCGCGGCGGCCGGTGAGGACTCCAGGTCGAGGATCATCGGTAACTCGACGCCTGCAATTCGAACAGGCCCGCATAACGGCCGCCCAGGGCGACCAGTTGCGCATGGCTGCCCTGCTCCGCGATGCGGCCGTCCTCCAGGACCAGGATGCGGTCCGCCATCCGCACCGTGGAGAAGCGATGCGAGATGAGCAGAGCCGTCTTGCCCTCGGTCAGCTCGGCGAAGTGTTGAAAGACCTCGTACTCAGAGCGCGCGTCGAGCGAGGCCGTGGGCTCGATCGAGAATCAAAAGCTGGGCTTCGCGGAGATAAGCCCGCGCCAGCGCCACCCTCTGCCACTCGCCGCCCGAAAGGTCCACGCCGCCCTCGAAGCGCCGGCCGAGCAATTGCGCATACCCGGAGGGAAGCCGGCGAATCACCGAATCGGCCTGGCTCTTGGCCGCGGCGGCACGGATCGCGGGATCGGAAGCGTCATCGATGCGGCCTACCGCGATGTTGCGGCGCGCGGTCATTTCATAGCGCATGAAATCCTGGAAGATGACGCCGATCTGGCTGTGCAGGTCCTCCACGCTGTACTCGGCCAAGTCGATGCCGTCGAGCAGAATGCGCCCGGCGCTGGGGTCGTAGAGCCGCGCGAGGAGCTTGACCAGAGTCGTCTTGCCTTGTCCGTTTTCGCCCACCAGGGCGATGCGCTCGCCGGTCTCGATGCGCAGATCGAAGCGGTCGAGCACCAGCCGCTGGGTCCCGGGATAAGCGAACGACACCTTTTCGAATAGGAACCCGTCGCGGATCGGGCGCGGCGCGGGCAGCGCGCCAGGCCTCGAAACTACTTGAGGTCCCATGTGGAAAAACTCCACCAGGTCGGTCAGGAACAGGGATTGATCGGCGATGCTAGAAAAGGTCGAGAAAATACTCTGTATGTTATTGCTGGCGCCGGCGATAGCACCAGCCAGGAATTGCAGCGATCCCCATGTGAGCGCGCCCGTGACGGTGCGCCAGACCACGTAGGCATACGCCCCGTAATACGCGCCCGTACTGAGCAGCGAAAGCAGCCCGCTGGCCCATAGCCGCCGCCGCGCCAGGCGCACGTTTTGATCGTAGATCTGGTCCGCCAGGCGCGTGTACTCGCCCGAAAGAAAGCCGCTCAGCGCGAAGAGCTTCAGCTCCTTGGCGGATTCTTTGCTTGCGCCCAGCAGGCGCAGATAATCGAGCTGCCGCTTGACGGGTGTCTGGCGAATGTTCTGGGCGTATCCCAGGAAGGCGAAGTGACTTTCACCCAGAAAAGCCGGCACCACCGCTAGCACCAGCACCACCAGCAGCCAGGGCGAGAACCATACGATCCCCAGCGAGAGGCTGGCGGCGGCCACGATCTGCTGCAAGACGGCGCCGAGGGCCTGGATCATAGCGATGCGGTCGGTAGCCTGCACCCGCGCGCGTTCCAGCTTGTCATAGAAGACGGGATCTTCGTAAGAAGCCAGGTCGAGCCGCGAGGCGTGCTCCATTACGCGGATGCTGACGTGGCGCGTGAAACGATCGGCCAGCAGCGCATCGAAATATCCGGTGGCGCGGCCCAATAGGGCGCCCACCGCGGCCAGCGCAAACTCGGCGCCCACCAGGTACCAGAAACTCGCGGGCAGGGCGCGGCCCGCGAAGTGCGCCTGAACGGCATCGAGGATGCGTTTCGAGACCGCCAGCATGGCCAGCGGAATCAGCGCCCCGATCAGCCGGCAACCCAATCCGGCGGAGACCACGGCCCGCCCGGAGTCCCACACAATTTGGACCAGCGGCGGGATGTTGCGCAGAGCGCGCACGCGTTCCCGCCAGCCCGCCCAGAATGTGCCGGATTTCACTTCCATCTGAATCGTGAGCTAATGCACAGAGGCTCGGCGCAAACATGAAAGGTCGCGCCGGAACAGAGAGGCAGCATCCGGGCTGCCATTCAGCGCGCTCGGCAAACAAGCCAGATAGCGTCTTGGCGCGTAATTTTTGCGCGTCCGGCTATGTCTTATCCGGCTTCGGCGTCTTGGGCGTGCTCTTGGGCAGCTCCGGCGCTTTGATGTACTCGGCTGGGATCTCTCCCGTGAGGGTCTTCAGGAAGGTCACGATGGAATCGACGTCCTCTTTCGCGAGCGGCTTGCCCAATTGGTGTTCGGCCATTTTGGCCACGGCTTCATCAAGCGTCTTCACCGATCCATCGTGGTAGTAGGGAGCGGTCTTCTCGACGTTGCGCAGGCCGGGTACCTTGAAGACCATCTTGTCGGAATCCTGCTTGGTGAGAGCGAAGCGGCCCTGGTCCGCGCCTTCGGGCCATGGCTTCACGAGGCCCAGCTTCTGGAACATGCTACCGCCCATGTACACGCCGTTGTGGCAGGTCTGGCAGCCGGTATCGAGGAATTCGTTCAGACCCGCGATTTCGGCGTCGGTGAGGGCGGCCTGGTCGCCGGCCAGAAACTTGTCCCAGCGGGACGCCGTGACCAGCTTACGCTCAAAAGCGCCGATGGCCTTGCCGGCGTTGTCGTAAGTCACGGGATCCTTTTCGCCGGGGAAGGCCTTCTGGAAGGCCGCCACATATTCCGGCATGGATTTCAGAACGGCGGCAATGCGCCGGGCATCCGGCATGGCCATTTCGACCGGATTGACCATGGGACCCTTGGCCTGCTCTTCGATAGTCGCGGCGCGCCCGTCCCAGAACTGCGCGAAGTGGCCGGCGGCGTTATAGACCGTAGGGGCCCTGCGCGTACCTTTTTGTCCCTTGTGGCCGGTGGAGACGGGCCCCGCGTCCACTCCATACTTGCTGAGATCATGGCAGGTATTGCAGGAGACGTCCTGGCCTTTGGAGAGCCGCGGGTCGTAGTAGAGCATGCGTCCCAGGTTGATCTTCTCGTCCGTGAGGGGGTTGTCGGAGCTTTCCATGGACGCGGGCAGGGCCTTGAAGAGCTGCAAGCGGGCGGGATCGACGGTCGCCTTGGGTTTCGACGCCGTGCAAGCGACGGCGGCAGCCAGCAGCGCGCCAACGGCGGCCGCGGCGAACACACGCACATTTCTCACTGCGCACCTCCTGTGGGGTCCGGTTGAATTCAAGAGTGTAAGGTTTCCAAAGATGCCGTGCAAGGCGGATTTGGCTATCCTGGGTCTCTGGCCTATGCCCGACAAGCCCATTTGGTTCGGCCGCCTCGACCAGGTCATCGCCGAGCTCGAGGCCCTGCCGCATCCCTGGATCGACCGGGCCGGGCTCGAGCGCCTGCTGGGTGTGGGCCGGCGGCGCGCGCAGCAGATCCTGCAACCCTGCGTCACGCACCAGATCGGCGCCAGCGGGGTGGCGGATCGCGGCAAGCTCATCGCGCGGCTGAAGGAGCTGGCGCAAGGCCAGACGGCTTATTACGAGCAACGGCGCCGCCGGCAGTTGGCGCAATCGATCGAAAAGCTCCGCCAGGCATGGCTGGAAACGCCTCGCGTGGTAGTGGAAGCGCCCGAAGCGATCGCCCGGCAAGAGTTCGACGATCTTCCCAGCGGCGTGCACGTAGGGCCGGGCGCGATAACGGTGGAATTCGGCAGTGTGCAGGAAGGCCTCGCGAAGCTGCTGGCCCTGGCCATGGCGATCGGCAACGATTTCGCGCGCTTCGAGCGGCTGACTCAACCGGGTGAGGACAAGAGATGAATACACGCAAGAGCTGGCGCGAGAAAATGAACCACCCCGCGCGAGTTTCTGGCGGCCAAACGCCGCAGGTCAAGTAGTCGCTTTTGCTACGATGGAACTTCACCCCTTTATTTCCATCTATGCCCGAAAAGCCGTACGACCATAACCAGATTGAATCCAAGTGGTTCGCGCGCTGGGAGAACGCCACTTTCTACAAGGCCGAAGAAGACTCCACGCGGCCCAAGTACTACGTTCTCGAAATGCTGCCATATCCCAGCGGCACGTTGCACATCGGGCACATCCGCAATTACTCGATCGGCGACGCGCTGGCGCGCTATAAGTGGATGCGCGGCTTCAATGTGCTTCATCCCATGGGCTGGGATGCCTTCGGGCTGCCCGCCGAGAATGCTGCCATCGCCAACCAAACTCCGCCGCGCGAATGGACCCTGCGGAACATCGCGGCCATGAAGCGCACGCATCGGCGCTTCGCTTTCAGTTACGATTGGGACCGCGAAATCTCCACCTGCGAGCCTGAATATTACCGCTGGAACCAGTGGTTCTTTCTCAAGATGCTGGAGCGCGGCCTGGCCTACCGCAAGAAGGCCCTGGTCAACTGGTGCCCCCAGTGCGCCACCGTGCTGGCCAACGAGCAGGTAGTGGAGGGCTGCTGCTGGCGCCATGAGGATACGCCCGTCGAACAGCGCGCGCTCGAGCAGTGGTTCCTGAAGATCACCGATTACGCCGATCAACTGCTAGATGATATCGGCGGTCTCGAAGGCAGTTGGCCGGAGCGCGTGCTCACTATGCAGCGCAACTGGATCGGCCGCTCGGAAGGCGCGGAGATCGATTTTTCCCTGGCCGGAACAGGCGAGCCGATCCGCGTTTTCACCACGCGCGTCGATACCATTTACGGCGCCACCTGCGTGATCCTGGCGCCCGAGCATCCGCTCAACGCTCAGTTGCTGGATGAAGCCGGCCGCGCCCGCGCGAAGGCCATGGTGGATGCGCGCGCCGGGCGCGACCCAGGCGACATCGAAAAAGAGGGCTTCTTCACCGGCCACTTCGCGGTCAACCCGTACAGCGGCGAGCAGATTCCGATCTGGATAGCGAACTTCGTGCTGATGGGCTACGGCACGGGCGCCATCATGGCTGTCCCCGCGCACGACGAGCGCGATTTCGAATTCTGCCGCAAATACGGCATCGCGATTCGCCCGGTGATCCGGCCCGTGGATGGCGAGCTGGCCATCGAGCCCGGCATGCAGGCGGCCTTCACGGAGTACGGCGTCGTCGAGAACTCCGGGCCGTGGTCCGGCCTGCCCAGCGAAGAGGCGCGCCGCAAAATGGCCGCATACGCCGAGCAGCACGGCTTCGGCAAGGCCGCGGTGACGTTTCGCATCAAGGATTGGGGCATCTCGCGCCAGCGCTACTGGGGCACGCCCATCCCCGTGATGCACTGCCCGCAATGCGGCGTGGTGCCGGTGCCCGAAGATCAGCTACCCGTGATTTTGCCCGCGCGCGTGGAGATCACCGGCGCGGGCCGCTCGCCACTGGAAAACGTGCCCGAGTTCGTGAACGTGACGTGCCCGAAGTGCGGCGGCGCGGCGCGGCGCGAAACCGATACCATGGACACCTTCATCGATTCGTCCTGGTACTTCTACCGCTACTGCGACGCGCACAACAGCCGGCAGCCCTTCGACCCCGCCAAGATCGCGTACTGGTTCGAGATCGATCAGTACATCGGCGGCGTGGAGCACGCCATCCTGCACCTGATCTACTCGCGCTTCTTCACCAAGGTGATGCGCGACCTCGGCCTGATCCGCAACAGCGAGCCGGCGCGGCGCCTCTTCACGCAGGGCATGGTGATCGCCGAGGGCGCCAAGATGTCGAAATCCAAGGGCAACGTGGTGGGCGCGGATATGTTGGCCGAAAAGTTCGGCGCCGATACCGCCCGCCTGTTCATCCTCTTCGCCGGGCCGCCGGAGAAAGAAGTGGACTGGCGCACGGAAGGCGCCGAGGGTGTCTACCGTTTCCTCGGCCGCGTCTACCGCTTCGCCACGCGCAACCTGGGACGCGCCGGCGACGCGACCGATGGCACGGCCGACCGCAAGGTGCTGCGCAAGCTGCATCAGACGATCCGCAAAATCACCGAGGATTTCGAGACCCGCTGGCACTTTAACACCTCGATCGCCTCCATTATGGAGCTGGTCAACGTGCTCTATGCCGAAGAGGAGAATATCTCGGCGGCGATTGTCCCGCAGATCCTGACGACTCTGGCGCTGCTGCTGGCGCCCTTCGCGCCGTACCTGGCGCAGGAGATTTGGGACGAGCTGGGCAACCGGGGCCCGGTCTTCCGCGAGCGCTGGCCGGAATTCGATGCCGAGCTGGCCAAGGCGGAGGAAGCCGAGATCGTGATCCAGGTGAACGGCAAACTGCGCGGCCGCATCTACGCCTCGTTCGGGACGGGCCGGGAAGAGCTGGAATCGCGCGCCCTGGCGGATGAGAAAGTGCTGCCGTTCCTGGCCGGCCGCAAGGTGATGAAGCTCATCACGGTGCCGGACCGGCTGGTGAATATCGTGGTGAAGTAGGGCGAGGGGGCGGCAGGGAATTTTGCGATAGACTTCTGCGACGCTCAAGGGCTTGGTTTTTCGGTCTGGACTGACCTCCAAGCGTGAGACGGAGGAGCGTCTGGCTGTTGTCGCAGAACTTACCCGATTCTGAAACAGCGTGGGCGCCTGCCGTATCCTTTTGGCCCCTTCGGGGTAATTATCATTGACTGCAAGGAAGGGTCGTTGGTGATCGACTCCGATGAGTTCCGGGCGGCCTTCGAGGAGCACAAGAACGCGGTCTACCGCTTCGCTTGGCGGATCACGAATTCGCGGGAAGCCGCCGAGGATATCACGCAAGATGTGTTCCTCTCGTTGTTGCGCCGACCGGACCGGTTCGATGCCGCGCGCGGGCCATTGCGGCCTTTCCTTCTCGGTACCGCGCGGAATTTGGCTCTGAAACTTCTTCGTCACGACAAGAGTCGGTGGATTAATCTGGACAAAGACTTTGTGGCTCAGCCGGTGGACATCGAGGGCCGCGAAACGGGGGAAGTCGTCCGTGCAGCGGTGCAATTTTTGCCCCCACTCCAACGTGAAGTGGTTGTCCTCGCTCAATACGAGGGTTTTTCTTTGGAGGAAATTGCCCAGACTGTGCGGGCAGACGTTGGCACTGTAAAATCCCGCTTACATCGGGCGCGGGAAAATCTGAGGCGATTGCTGGCACCTCTTAAAGAAGGACTTCTTAGGAACTCTCGACTATGATGGAACCGCTGAGCGATGGTGAATTGGACTATCTGCTGGGCCTCTGGGTGGCCCCGGACGCACCGGTCAGCTTGGAAGAGAAACTCTTCCCAGATCGACTCGACTGGTGGCACTGGCTGTTCAAACGTCCATTATTCTCGAATCACTGGCGCCAGAGAAGGCGCCCTCGGAAGGCATAAACGTTATGTCACTCTCAGATGGAGATCGCGAAAGAATCCATGAGGAAGAACTCGTCCGCCTGGAGGTCCGGACGGCTATGAAGCGCAGACAGACACCACGCCTCACGTTATTGGCCATGCTATGGGTTGCTGTTCTTACAGCATTGGCATTCATAGTACCGCAAGTTCATCGTTAGTCCCAACGGCAATGCCCTCCAATACCCGGAATCCTAGACGGCTGGGTCGCTTGGAGGTGTCTGCGACTCGTAGAAGCTGCTCGTGAACATCGTGGTGAGGTAGGGCGAGTAGGCGGAGTTTTGCGATACAGGCGTACCAAATCAGGCGGCCGTCGGCTTTAGTGCCGACTGCACCGCTTTCGGGTCTCGTTCGATGACACGCAGGTATGCCAGAACCGCGGTATCCGGGAGGCGCCGTGCCTGCTCCCATTCCTGCAAGGACCTCAAACTCAGCCCGAATTGCTGAGCGAACTCCGACTGCGCTAACCCCAGACTTTCCCGAACCTCGCGTACCCGGCGTGCGATTTCGAGCGCCTGCACTTCGCGCATCGCTCCGATCAGTCTTTTGCCGGCTGTTGATCGTTTCGGCTTTGATGGTTTGCTCCGTGTCACTGAGATTCCTCCAAGAGCGAGACGATGGCTCGCAGTTCCCGCTTGTCGGCGGGAGTCAAATCCGACTTCTCGTTCTTCGCGTAGATGTCAAGCATATACACGACCTCAGCACGGGCCTGAAAATAGTACACCGCTCGCACACCGCCGCGCTTTCCCATTCCCGGCCGTGCCCATCGCGCCTTTCGTATCCCGCCCGTTCCGGCGACCACCGGTTGAGCATCAGGGCGCTCCGCTATGCTCTGTTCCAGCCGCGCGATCTCCACTTCAGGTAACAGACGTTTCGCCCGGCGGGAAAACGTCGTCGTTCGGACGGGTTTGGCCACTCTTTTCGAGTATACGTCAATGACGGAGTCACAGGAGAGGGGTTGGCCGCTGGTAAGCTCTTAGCCGATATCGAAAGCCATCTTTTCCGCGCCCACCCGGAGGCGCTTGAAATAGTATTGATGACTAAATGGTTGGTCCTTCCACTTCTGCCCGGCTTGCTCGGGATCACGGCCGGGGTCACCGCGAACGTCGCCGGGCCGGCCGCGCGCACCCAGACCTTCTTCGCGCTGGAACGGGAGTGGAATGCGCACTGGCCGTTCGAAATCGGAAAGCCGCTGCCGAAACTCTGGGAGCGGCGCTTCGAGCCGTTCGTTCCCGTCTGGCGGCAGGTGGACCCGCACGTCACCATGCTGCTCGACCCTTATGACCTGGTTCCCCGGACCATCTTGGAAACCGGCTCCTGGGAACGCGACTCCTGGCGGGCCCTCGCGAACCATCTCCATGCCGGCGACACTTTTGTGGATATCGGCGCTCACATCGGGTACTACTCGCTCGAAGCTGCGCCCCTGGTGGGTCCCGGCGGACGCGTCATCGCGATCGAGCCCAACCCCGAGACCGTGCGCCGGCTGCGTGACAACATCCGCGCCAGCGGCGCGGCCGGCGTCGTATCCGTCGAGCCCGTGGCCTGCTCGGATGTCGAAGCGACCCTCGATCTCTTCGCGGCGCCCCGCAGTAACACCGGGGAGACTTCGCTCTCCCACACCAACGCGTCGCAGGCCGGCCTGGCGGTGGCCTCCTTCCGCGTGCGCGCCCGCCCTCTCGACGACATTATTAGAGACAGCGGCGTGGCGCGCGTGGACGCGATAAAAATCGATGTCGAAGGCGCCGAATACCTGGTGCTTAAGGGGGCTCGATGAAACCCTGGAGCGCTACCATCCGGTGATCCTTGTGGAGCTGGTCGAGCGCCAGTTGCAGGCCATGGGTACCAGCACCGCACAGGTCCTGGCGCTGCTCAGCTCCCACGGCTACACGCGGCGCCATTCGTACGACGAAAACGCCGAGTTCGCGGTGACTGAGCCAGTGAAGTAAATCGGTATTTCCCGCCGTGAAGTAGCGCTACTGGGCGCAAGCTGGTGGAGTACGCCTTCATAGCCCGCCCCAAAGCTCTCTTTCATGGCCTTCATGAACATGTCGTTGCCAGCATCGCGAGCGCCGTGGCGGATCGTACAATCGCCGCCCACCTCGGCTTCACGCGGCGGCGGCCGCGGCCGGGGGTGTGCTCGCCGGCGCCACCGCGGGAGCCGCTCCCTTGAGGAACACCAGGCGGCCCAGGGCAATATCGAAATCCACGAAGACGCGCTCGCCCTCCTGTACCTGGCCGGTGGCCATCAGGTTCGAGAGAGGATGCACCAGCCGCCGGTCGATGGCGCGCTTCAAGTGGCGGGCGCCATAGCGCGCGTCGGTTCCCTCGCGCAGCATATAATCGCGCGCCGCGTCGCTGAGGCAGAACGCGAAATGCGTGCCGTTGACCGAGCCCGAGATGCGCCGCTGCACGGTCTTCAGTTCGATGGCCAGGATGCGCCGCAGCTCCGCCTGGCCGAGCGGCTGGAAGACCACGGTGCGGTCGATGCGGTTCATGAACTCCGGAGTGAAGCGGCGTCGCGCGGCCTCCAGGCCCGCGCGCGATAGCTTACCCGTCATGCCGGTTGTGAGCGCGGCCTCGCCGGTGGAAAATCCCAGCCCCGGCCGCAGCAGCGCGCTCATCTCGGAGGCGCCCAGGTTGCTGGTCATGAAGATGACGGCGCGCGAAAAGTCCACGCGGCGATTGTCGCCCAGGGTCAGGGTAGCCTTGTCGAGGATGCCCAGCATCAGGTTCCACAGCGCGTCGCTGGCCTTTTCCACCTCGTCGAAAAGCACCAGGCTGAGCTTCACCTTGTCGGTATGAAACTGGTTGAGCACTTCCTGGCTAAGGGCGGGATGGGTCTCGCGATGCCCCAGGTATCCGGGAGGCGAACCGATCAGCTTGGCGATCTCGTGGCTATGCTGGAACTCGCCGCAATCGATCTTCACCACCGCCCGCGCATCGTTGAGCAGGGCCTCAGCGGCAGCTTCCACCATGCGGGTTTTCCCCGAGCCGGTGGGTCCCAGAAACAGGAAACTGGCGATCGGCTTCCCCGGCGCCGACATCCCAGCCGCCCATGTCTGGTAAACATCCACCATCTCGCGGATGGCTTCATCCTGCCCCACCACCCGCCTGCGCAATTCTTTTTCGAAAAACTCGGCGTCCCGCCCCTTCCTGGCGGTATCCAACAGCACCCGTGGCCGCGTCATCGGAGTATCCCTCCCTACTGGATTGGATGCGCCGGGCGGGGGGATCTCGTAGCGATTGTGTAAATACTTGTCAGCGAGCTGCGGGGCGTGTCATTTCTTTTGCGCGGCGCCTTCGGGAATGCGCCAGAGATAGATGGTGTGGCCTTCCACGATCTCCTGCTTTTCCGGCTCCCAGTCGCCCATGTCGAAGGTCTGCGAGACGATCCGCGTGCCGGGCTTCAGATCATGCCACAGCTTGGGCCGCAGCTTGAGATTCAGCGACGTCAGCAGGTAGAGCGTCACCACGCTGGCATCGTGAATATCGGCCTCGAACAGGTCCTCGTTCTTGAAAACCACCATGTTGGTGACGCCGTTCTTGGTGGCGTTCTCATTGGCCTCGGCGATGCGCTGGGGGTTGATGTCGATTCCCGTGGCGTGAATGCCATAAACCTTGGCCGCCGTCACCACAATGCGCCCGTCACCCGATCCCAGGTCGTAAAGGATATCGCCCTTGTGCACGTTGGCCAGCTTCAACATGGCGTCGACAACCGGCTGGGGAGTGGGGACGAAGATAACGTCCGGCTCCCGCAAGGGCTTGGTCTGTTGCGCGTTTCCGGCCGCCGAAAAGAACAGCACGAAGGCCAGGGGGAAGATCACTCTCGCGAATCGCATATCATTCTCCTTCCAGAGGAATTCCTACTTTACGTCAGACCGAAGGCGAGTTCAACCGGGGAAGGAAGCGGCACGCCCGCTACGAAACGAGCCGCAGGCAAGCGTACACCACCGGCAGGGTAAACAGGGAGCTGTCCACGCGGTCGAGCAAGCCTCCGTGCCCCGGCAGCAGAGCGCCGCTATCTTTCACGGCCGCGCCGCGCTTGATGGCCGATTCCACCAGGTCGCCGACCTGCCCCGCCACGTTCGCCACCAGGGTGATCGCCGCGGCCTCGGCCAGGCTCACTCCCGGCACGAAGCGCACCAGATAGGCTCCCGCGAGTATCATCGAGGCCGCCACGGAAGCCGCCGCGCCTTCCCAGGATTTGTTGGGGCTGACGCGCGGGGCCATCTTGTGGCGCCCGAATTTCTGGCCCACGTAGTAGGCGCCCGCATCGCCCGTCCAGCTCACCAGCAGGGCGAACATCAGCCAGTGCGGGCTGACGGCCCGCAGCGACAGGGCGCACCGCCAGCAGCCAAAGATGTAGACGATGCCGGTGATGAGGAATCCGGCGCGCGGCAGCATATCCGATAGCCGGGCGGAACGCATGGCCAAACCCAGCGCCAGCATGGCCGAGGCAACGACGAGCAGCCATGCGTCGCCTTTCCAGACCAGCACCAGGAGGCCGGCACCGTAGCCCAGCGGACCCGGCGAACCGAAGCCGTAGGCGGCGGCAACGCCGTCATACTCGCGGTAGCATTGCAGAGCCACCGCGGCCAGCACGGCCAGGAAGATCCAGTAGTTCGCCCACAGCACCGCCCAGGCGATGAAAGGGATCAGCACCGCGGCCGTCAGCAGGCGCTTCATGACGGGCGAAGGGCTTCGACCAGGCGCTCGTCTCCGGAGCGGCGCATCCCCGGCAGGGGACCGGAACTGAGGCCGCCGTACCGGCGGTCGCGCTTCTGGTATTCGAGCACGGCTTGCAGAAGGTCCGTGCGCGTGAAGTCCGGCCACAGCGTCTCGGTGACGTACAACTCGGAGTAGGCGATCTGCCAGAGGAGGAAATTGCTGATGCGCATCTCGCCCGAAGTGCGGATCAGCAGGTCGGGGTCGGGACAGTCGGCGGTGTAAAGGCTGCCGGCGATGGAATCCTCGTCGAGCTTCAGGGAATCGATGGTGCCGTTGAGCCGGGCCATCTCGATCAGGGAGTTGACCGCGTCCACGATCTCGGCGCGCCCGCCGTAGTTGATAGCCAGGTTGACGAGCAGCCCGCGATTGGCGGCGGTGGCTTCGACGGTGGCTTCCAGTTCTCTGCGAACCTGCTCCGGCAGGGCCTCCAGACGCCCGATGGCCTGCAAGCGGATATCGTTCTTCTGGAGATCGGGAAGTTCCTGCTTCAGGTAGTAGCGCAGCAGGCGCCAAAGGGTTTCAACCTCCGTGCGCGGCCGCTTCCAGTTCTCCACCGAGAAGGCGTACAGGGTGAGGGCTTTGACGCCCAGCCGCGCGCAGGTCTCCACCGTGGAGCGCACCGGGCCGATGCCGGCCTTGTGTCCGGCCACGCGCGGCAGCCGGCGCCGCCCGGCCCAGCGGCCGTTGCCATCCATGATGATGGCGATGTGGGCGGGCAAGCGGGCGGGGTCGATCGCCTGCGCCAGTTCCCAATCCTTCCCCCCTGGCTGCAGCGATTCCAGTAGTGCCTTCATGAAGTAATTTCTTATGGTACCGCAAGGCTCGGCGGATGGACATCCCGAGCAGGCCGGCAAATCGGCACAACGCGGAGACGCGGAGATGCGCCGGGTAGAATGAAAGAGGAGTCAATACTCCGGAAGGATTTCAATGCACCATCCTTTGCTCGTTTCGGGGTTCTCTACTATCTTGCTGTTTACTTTTCTTCCGGGGGTGGCCGCCGCCGGCGCCATACCGGTTTCCGGCCAACGGCGCGTCACTCTCGACGACGACTGGCGATTCTTCCAGGGCGTCGCGGCCGGCGCGGAGCAACCGAACTTTAACGATTCGCGGTGGACCACGGTCCGGCTGCCGCACGATTGGGCGATTGAAGGGCCCTTCGATCCCAAAGAGAATCCGCACACAGGGGCGTTGCCAATCTACGGGACGGGGTGGTACCGCAAGCGCTTCACGGTACCCGAAGGCGGGCGAGGGCGTTATTTCAACCTGCTGTTCGACGGGGCCATGTCCAATGCGCGCGTGTGGCTGAACGGGCAGGAACTGGGCGGCCGGCCTTACGGCTATATCGGCTTCGCCTTCGACCTCACACCCCACCTTCGCTTCGGCTCCCGGGAAAATGTGCTGGCGGTGCGGCTTACGCCCGAGAACCACTCTTCGCGCTGGTATCCGGGCGCGGGGATCTATCGCAACGTGTGGCTCGATATCACCGGCCCGATGCACGTGGGGCTGTGGGGCACTTACGTCACCACTCCCCAGGCGACTGCGGAGCAGAGCAGCGTGGCAGTGAAGACCGAGCTGCTCAACCGCTCGGACCAGGAGGCCAAGGTGGTGCTCCGAAGTTCCATCCTGGACGCCGGCGGAAGGCAGGTGACGCAGACGAACGGCGCGGCCGTAATCCCCGCCGGCGGGAGCTTGACCGTCCCCAGCAGCTTAAGCGTGCCTAAGCCGGAGCGGTGGGACATCGACCACCCCTATCTCTACACACTGGTGAGCGAAATTCTGGAGGGCAGCCGCGTGGTGGACCGCTATACCACGCCGTTCGGCATCCGCACCATCGCCTTCGACCCCAAGAGAGGTTTCCTGCTGAATGGGCGGCACGTCAAAATCCAGGGCGTTTGCGATCATTCCGACCTGGGGGCGCTGGGCATGGCGGTCAATCGCCGGGCCACCGAGCGCCAGCTCGAGATCCTCAAGGGCGCGGGCGTCAACGCCATCCGCACCAGCCATAATCCGCCGTCGCCGGAGTTGCTGGATCTGTGCGACCGCATGGGCTTGGTGGTGATGGACGAGGCCTTCGACATGTGGCGCATCGCCAAAACGCCCAACGACTACCACCAGTATTTCGCGGAGTGGTCGGAACGGGACGTGCGCGACATGGTGCACCGCGACCGCAACCACCCCAGCGTCATCATGTGGAGCATCGGCAATGAGATCCCCGAGCAGAGCAAGCCCGAGGGCCGCGCCGAAGCCCATCGCCTGGTGGGCTTTTTCCACCAGGAGGACCCCACGCGCCCCACCACCTCGGCTTTCAACAACTGGACCGCGGCCATCCAGAACAAACTCACCGACGAAGTAGATGTGCAGGGATTCAACTACCGGCCCATGGATTACGAGAAGATCATGAAAGAGCATCCCACGTGGGCGGTTTTCGGTTCGGAGACGGCTTCCTGCGTCAGCTCGCGCGGCGTATACCACTTGCCGATCGCGAAATACGAGAAGGACCCGTCGCTTCAGCTTACGAGCTATGACGTCATTGCGCCCCTGTGGGCCTACTGCCCCGATCCGGAGTTCGCGGTCCAGGAGCGCTTCCCCAATTTGCTGGGCGAATTCGTCTGGACGGGCTTCGATTACATCGGCGAGCCGACGCCCTATTTCGCCTTGCGCGCCGACGACCCGAAGGACTGGCCCGCGCGCAGCTCCTACTTCGGCATGATCGACCTGGCGGGATTCCCCAAGGACCGCTATTACCTCTATCAAAGCGTGTGGACCGCCAAGCCCATGGTGCACGTGTTGCCGCACTGGAACTGGGCGGGCCGCGAAGGCCAAAAGATCCCGGTGATGTGCTACTCAAACGCCGCTGAAGTGGAATTGTTTCTCAACGGAAAATCGCTGGGCCGCAAGAAACGCTTCGGCGAGCCGGTGGAGCTTCCGGTGGGCAATAACATCAGCCCGAGCCATAAGTACTCGAGTAAGTTCCGGCTCATGTGGCAGGTGCCCTACGCGCCCGGCGAGCTGAAAGCAGTGGCTTACCAGGGCGGCGGGCAGGTAGCCGTGGATACCGAGCGCACCGCGGGCGCGCCGGCCAGGGTGCGGCTCATCCCGGACCGGAGCAAGATCCAGGCGGATGGCGACGATCTCTCCTTCGTAACCGTGCGCATCGAAGACAAAGACGGAAACCTCTGCCCGGCGGCGGATAATCTGGTACGGTTCAACGTCACCGGAGCTGGCACGCTTGCCGCCGTGGATAACGGCAACGCCGCCACGGTAGAACCGTTCCACGCCGACCACCGTAAGGCATTCAACGGGCTGGCGCTTCTGATCGTTCGCTCGCGTCAGGGCCAGCCCGGCTCGGTGCATATCACGGCGGCTTCCGACGGTTTGGCGCAGGGCGCCGCGGAGATTGCCACCGCGCGGTGATCGAATAGGCTACCGGTTCACCACTTGTAGGTCGTTGGTCACGGAAAATGCTCCGGGCACGGAGTTGGCCCGGACATAGGCAAGATTCTTGTCCGCTTCCGAGGCCACCACGCCCACCAGCGTGACTTGTCCGTTTTTCACGATGATGTGGATCGGCGGTATCGCCTGTATGGCGTAACGATCCAGCGACGGCGTGCCATAGATGGTCCGGTATTCCGCCATCCGGATGCGGTCGTCATCGGGAGAAAGCGGCAACACTTCAATCTGGTTGATCACTTTCTCCACCCCTTCGATTTTCTTCACCACGTTTTCGGCATCGCTCTTCAGAGTTGGGCGGGTTACCTGGCCGAACAGCGTCACGGTATGCCCATCCACCTGGTACGCCAGGTTGTCGAACACACCGTAGTAGGGCAGCATCACCAGTTCGTGGCGCACTTCCCGCGCGATGCTGCTTTCGCCCATAGGGCCGGACTGCAGCGCGTTGAGGCGGTCGGCCGAGGAACGTTTGTCTTGCGCGATCGATGAAATGCCGGCGGCTGCGATCAGCGCAACCGTGCAGAATCGTACTCCCCAAGGTTTCATGCGTTTCCTCCTGGACTGCAGAGGAATGCAATTTCCGCTCCAAAGTTAGCGAAATCCTGGCCCGAACCGCGTTCCAGTCGCCTTTCAATCGTCCCCGGAGATCTCTACTAGGCCTTCGGCCACTTCGGCGGCTTCCTCGGCCGTGAAATTCTCGACTTTGGCCGAAATGTTCATGGAGCAGAATTTCGGTCCGCACATGGAGCAGAAGTGCGCGTCCTTGAACCCTTCGTCCGGAAGCGTCTCATCGTGCATGGCGCGAGCCGTCTCCGGATCGAGCGAAAGCTCGAACTGGCGGTTCCAGTCGAACTTGTAGCGCGCGCGGGAAAGCTCGTCGTCGCGGTCGCGCGCGCCCGGCCGCTGGCGCGCTATGTCGGCGGCGTGCGCCGCGATCTTGTACGCGATAATACCGGCCTTTACGTCGTCGCGGTCCGGCAGCCCCAGGTGCTCCTTGGGGGTCACATAGCACAGCATCGAGGCGCCGTACCAGCCGATCATCGCCGCGCCAATGGCCGAAGTGATGTGGTCGTAGCCCGGCGCGACATCCGTCACCAAAGGCCCTAGCGTATAAAACGGGGCCTCATCGCACATCTCGTTTTCCTTCTGGACCTGCATCTCGATCTGGTCCATAGGGATGTGCCCTGGGCCTTCAATCATCACTTGAACGTCATACTGCCAGGCTTTGCGGGTCAGCTCTCCCAGCGTTTTGAGCTCGGCGAATTGCGCCTCGTCGCTGGCATCCGCCAGGCAGCCCGGCCGCAAGCCGTCTCCCAGGGAAAAGCTCACGTCGTATTTCTGAAAGATCTTGCAGATGTCCTCGAAGCACTCATAGAGCATGTTCTGGCGATGGTTTTTCACCATCCACTCCGCCAGAATCGACCCGCCCCGGCTGACGATGCCCGTGATGCGCCGCGTGGTCAGCGGAATGTGCTGCACCAGGACGCCGGCGTGGATGGTCATGTAGTCGACGCCCTGCTCGGCCTGTTCTTCGATTACCTCGAGCATCAGCGGCGCGCTGAGGTCCTCGATCCGCCGCACGCGCGAGAGCGCTTCATAGATCGGCACCGTGCCGATGGGCACCGGAGAAGCCGAGATGATGGCCTGGCGGATTCCCGGAATATCGCCTCCGGTCGAGAGATCCATGACCGTGTCCGCGCCGTATTTGATGGAATCCTGGAGCTTCTCGAGCTCGCCCGTGGCGTCCGAAGTGACCGAGGAGTTCCCGATGTTGGCGTTGATCTTGCACGTGCCAGCGACGCCGATACACATCGGTTCGACATTCAGATGGTTGACGTTCGCCGGAATAATCATGCGGCCGCGGGCCACTTCGGCGCGGACCAGCTCGGGCGCGAGCTTCTCGCGGCGGGCGACGTGCAACATCTCCCCGGTCATGATGCCCTGCCGGGCATAGTGCATTTGCGTGCGAATCTTGTCGTTTTTACGTTCGGCTACCCAGTCTGTTCGCATATGGCTCCTGTGGCCGCGTGCGGGGGCGTACGGCCGTACATGACTCGTCGCACCCCGCAAGCGCCGGATGGAAACAGGCCGAGCGGCTCTGCCCGAAGGCGTGCGCGCTCAGGCCCGTGGTTACTTACTCTTCTTAGGTTTCTTGGTTTCCTTCTTGGGACTTTTGTCCTTGGCCACGGAAATCCTCCCTTATCCTGCGATTATAACCGTTATCTTCGCGAGGGTCGCGAATTCGTAGTCCTCCGTGTTAGATCATGGAGTAGAGATGAGGGAACCCGAGGCGGCGGTCGCTATCGTACACGCATCCCATCCCGAGGAGTCCGCGCTGCTCATGCGCCGGACCGAGCGGGAGAACGACTCCTGGTCGGGCCATTGGTCCTTTCCCGGTGGCCGGCGCGAGACTTCGGATGCCGGCCTGCTGGATACCGCCTTGCGCGAGCTCGAGGAAGAATGCGGCATTCGGCTCACCCCGGCGCACCTGGCGGCTGCGCTTCCGGTGGCTGTGGCCGGCCGCGTCCGCGGACGCTTCATCCAAGTGGCGCCCTTCGTCTTTCGCATCGAAAGCCAGCCCGCCACTATCCTAGCGCCCGAGGAGGCCGCCGAGGCCCTCTGGATTCCTCTCAGCCTGCTCCGCGATCCCGCCCGGCATCGCCTCCGCCCCGTTCCGCGCCTGCCAGCAGGTATGCTGTTTCCTGCCATCGACCTGGCGGGCGCTCCCCTGTGGGGCTTCACCTACCGGGTTCTGGTCGAGTGGCTCGGCCTTTGTCCCCGCGAGCGGCCCCCCGAGAAGGCCGGGTTCGCCGTGGCCTGCCGGATACTCGAGTTTTTGCTCTCGCGCGGCCTGAAGCTCGAATCCGGATGGTCCGCGGCGTCGGCCACGGTGAACGGCCCGATTCCCGTCGGCGAAGTTCTGGAGCGCTTCTCGCTCGACGGCTGCCTGGTGCCCGCGGTCAGCCGTATCGAAGTCCAGCCGGATTTCATCCGGGTGACGGGCCACAGGTTAGAGGAACACCTGATCCAGTCCTCGGATGCGAAAATAGGAGTTTCGGAATCCTTATGAAAGTCGTGGCATTCAACGGCAGCTCCCGCAGAGGCGGGAACACCGCCATCCTGCTCGGCCATGTGCTCGGCGAGTTGCAGAAGGAAGGCATCGAAACCGAACTGGTGGAGATGAGCGGCATTGAGATCCACGGTTGTCTGGCCTGCCGGAAATGCTCCGTGCGGCAGGATCGCCACTGTTCGCAGACCGGTGATATGGGCAACTCCTACATCGATAAGATGATCGAAGCCGATGGCATCCTGCTCGGTTCGCCCGTTTATGTGGCCGACATGGCTCCGCCCATCAAAGCGCTCATCGATCGCGCCTGCCTGGTGGCGAGGGCCAACGGCAGCCTCCTGCGGCGCAAGGTCGGGGCGGCGGTGGTGGCCGTGCGCCGCGCGGGAGCCATCCACGCATTCGACTCGTTGAACCACTTCTTCCTCATCAGCGAGATGATTATTCCCGGCTCGTCGTACTGGAATATCGGGATCGGCCGCGAGATCGGCGAGGTGGAGAAAGATGAGGAAGGCATCGCGACCATGCGGGTCCTGGGCCGGAATATGGCATGGTTGTTGAAAAGGGTCAACGGTTAGCGTGCTTTGCGCGGGGGCCGGCGGCGCTACACTCATTTGAGATGCCGCCCTGGATCAACCTGCCCAACCTGTTCACGCTCGTACGATTGGCGCTGGCGCCATTCGTGATGCAGGCCGTGTTGGGAGGCCGTCCCGTCACGGCGTTCGTACTGTTCGCCCTAGCCGCTTTCACCGATTATCTGGATGGCGCCGCCGCCCGCCGCCTGGCAACCGCCACTCAAGCGGGTGCTTACCTCGATCCGATTGCGGACAAGTGTCTCTTAAGCGGTACTTTTCTGGCCCTGGCTGCCGCCCACTCGGTGCCGTGGTGGCTGGTCGCGGTGGTTTTTGGGCGCGATCTCTTCATTCTCCTCGGTGTGGTGCTGCTGGTGCTTCTGACCCCCATACGGAAGTTCCCTCCCAGCATATGGGGAAAGGTGTCCACTTGCGTTCAGATTGGCACGGTGAGTGCTTGGCTCTTCCGCGATGCCGTGGGGATCGCGCCCGGGAAGACGCTATCATTCATCATGCTTTGGCCGTGCGCGGCCTTCACCGTCTGGAGCGGGCTGGACTATGCCTGGCGCGGAGCCCAGGCACTGCGGCTCAGGGCGAAGCGGTGCGCGTAACCCGCGCGCCGGCTCGAGGCCATCCTACGGATTGACGGGCCTTGCGCAGGGGAGTAGTCTAAACGTAGGCGCGGTGATTATGACTCGCTATCTCCCGGCGCGACACTATCTATGGTTTGGCGTCAGCGCCGCCATTCTCGGTGGGCTTTCGGGATGGTATGCGATCACGTTCCCGCTGGCGCTGATCCCCTCGGCCCTATTTTTATTGACCGCGGGGCTCCTGTTTGTTATGGCCTTCCGGCCGGCTGTGGAGGTCTACGAGGGTTATGTCGCGATCGGCCGGCGCATTGTCCCCTGGATGGATATTCGCCGCGTGGACCGCACCTGTTGGATTTCGCCGCTGGTCGTGCGGATTACGCTGTTCGATGATTCCCGGCTGCTGCTGATTTACCCGGGCGACCTGGATTCCTGCAACAGCCTGCTGCGCAATCTGCGCCGCCAATCCCGCGACGCTCTGATCGACGGCATTCCCTACCGGCAGTATTGGGGAGAATTGCTGGCTCCCGCCGAGCGCAAGACCGTGGCCACGCCGCCGCGATATCGCATCCTGCGCCCCGAAGACGAGGCCGAGGTCGAGCGCCTCTACCAGCGGCTTAAAACGGTCGGAAACCTCGACCAGAAGAACTCCACGGACGAGAAGTAGTCCGTGCTTCATCGCCCTTCCGCACTGAAGCTGGTCTCGGCCGTGGCGGCACTCGCTCTGGTAGCCGCTCTGGCGCATCCGCTCTGGCTTCCCTGGCTGGGCTACCTGCTGATCCACAACGATGGTCCGGCCAAGGCCGATCTGGCCGTGGTGCTGGCGGGCGATTTCTACGGGCACCGCATCGAGAAAGCCGCTGAACTGGTGCGCGCCGGCTATGTGCCCGCGGCCCTGGTGAGCGGCCCTGCCGGCATGTACGGCACGCATGAGAGCGATCTGGCGATCGCCTACATCGCCCGCAAGGGTTATCCGGCGGTCTGGTTCATCCCCTTACCCAACGAGGCGCTCTCCACCCGGGAAGAAGCCGCCGCTGTGTTCCTCGAGTTGCGCCGCCGAGGCGTGCGCAGCATTCTGCTGGTGACCAGCGATTATCACACGGCGCGCGCCCGGCGCGTCTATGCCGCCCTCGCGCATGCCCTGCCGGCCGCTCCCGCCATTCGCGTGGTGGCCGCGCCCGACGAGTTCTTCCGCGCCGATTCCTGGTGGCGCACGCGCCAGGGCCAGAAGATCGTCTTCACGGAGTGGTTGAAGACCTTCGCCACTGCCCTGGGGATGTGAGCCATGTGGAGATCTTTCGCCACCATTCGCAAGTACCTGTGGCGCTATCGCTGGGGCTTGTCCCTCGGCGGCGTCTGCCTGGTGGTGAAGGACCTTGCCCAGGTGGGCCAACCCCTCATGATCGGCCGCGCGGTGGACGGGTTGCGCGGCGGCGGGCACCTGTTCCTTCGCTACGTGGCCATCCTGATCGGCTTGTCGGCGCTCAAGGGCCTTTTCCAGTTCTGGATGCGCGTGATCATCATCGGCATCTCGCGCGATATCGAATACGACCTGCGGAACGACCTGTTCCGGCACCTGGTGAGCCTCTCGCCCGATTATTACGGCCGCACGCGCACCGGCGACATCATGGCGCGCGCCACCAACGATCTCAATGCCGTGCGCATGATGCTCGGCCCCGGCGTGATGTACTGGTTCGAAACCAGTCTCACTTTCGCCCTGGCCATGGCCGTGATGCTGCAAGCCGATTGGCGCCTGGCGCTCTATGCCATTCTGCCCGCGCCGGCCGTGAGCGTGGCGGTGATCGTGTTCGGCCGCGTCATCCACGAGCGCTTCGAGAAGATCCAGGCCATGTTCTCGGATATCTCCAGCCGCGTGCAGGAGAACCTCGCGGGCGTTCGCATGATCCGCGCCTTCGTGCAGGAGCGCGCCGAGATGCGTCGCTTCGAGGAGCTGAACCGCCAGTACATCGCGCAGAACATCAAGCTGGTTCGCATTCAGGGCCTGTTCCAGCCGCTGCTCGAGGCGCTGATCGGCTTCACCTTTCTGGTCGTGCTGTGGACCGGCGGGCGCGACGTGCTGCGCGGGCGCATCACCATCGGCAGCTTCGTCATGTTCAACACCTACATGGGTACGCTGGTGTGGCCCATGATCGCGCTGGGCTGGGTGGTGAACCTGATGCAGCGCGGCGGCGCGTCGCTCAGCCGCATCAACCAGATCCTGGATGAGACGCCCACCGTTGCCGCACCACCGGCCCCGGTGCCCATGGGCGCCGTGCGGGGCGAGATCCAATTCCGCGGCGTGGCCATGGATTACGAGAACGGGCGCGCGCTCGATGGCATCGATCTGTGCATTCCCGCCGGAGCGACCATATCGGTGGTCGGCCATACCGGCTCGGGCAAGAGCACCCTGGCCAGCCTGGTCCCACGGCTGATAGATCCCACCGCCGGCGCGGTGCTGGTGGATGGCATCGACGTGCGCCGGTACGATCCCCAAGAGCTGCGCCGGCACATCGGCTTCGTCCCGCAGGAGACTTTCCTGTTCAGCGCCACCATTGCCCGGAATATCGCGTTCGGCGTGGAATCGGCCAGCCACGAGGAGATCCGCCGTGCCGCCGAAATCGCCGGCCTGGCCGCCGATATCGAAGGCTTCCCGGACGGCTACCAGACCCTGGTGGGCGAGCGCGGCATCACGCTCTCCGGCGGTCAGAAGCAGCGCACTGCCATCGCCCGCGCCATTTTACGCAATCCGCGCATTTTGATCCTGGACGACGCGCTCTCGAGCGTCGATACCCTGACCGAAGAGCGAATCCTCACACAACTGGCCTCCATCATGCACGGCCGCACCGTAATTCTGATTTCCCACCGCGTTTCCACGGTGCGCCAGGCCGATACCATCGTGGTGCTGGAGAAAGGCCGCATCGCCGAGCAAGGCACCCATGCTGAACTGATCGGGCGCGGCGGCTACTACGCCGATCTCAGCCGGAAACAGATGCTTGAGGAAGAACTGGAAGCGATCTAACCCCCGGCCGCGGCGGCCGCCTTCGGTTCGCGCGCGAAGATGGTAAGTTTGTGGATGTGCCGTGCTTCCTGCTGTTTTTCGTGCTGCTGTTTCCCCGCATCATGCTCGTGCTGATGTGGTTCTTTTCGACCTACCTGCAACGCGCCTTCCACGGGGGCCTGCTGCTACCTCTCGTGGGCTTCATTTTCCTGCCGCTCACCACCATCGTCTACGCCTGGGAATTGAACAGCCACATGCCTACGGCGGGCATCAATCTGCTATGGCTTCTGATCGCGGTAATCATCGATCTGGGCGGGCTGGGCGGCGGGGCGTCGCGCCGATCCGGGGGATGAGCCGGGCTATCCGCCGATGGAATACATAGGCCGCGGCGGAGCGACGAATTTCGTCGAGTTGATCTCGTGGCCCTGCCATTTGCCCGCCAGGTTGCGCCGCACAAGGGCCGCGATCTCCTCGTCCGGCGCCCCCGAGCGCAGGAGCTTTTTCACGTCGTCTTCCTCGATGGCGAACAGGCAGTAGCGCAGCTTGCCGTCGGCGGTCAGGCGTATCCGGTTGCAGTTCAGGCAGAACGGCCGGCTCACCGAAGCGATGAAGCCCACGCGGCCGCCGCCATCCGCGTAATTGTACTCGGAAGCCGGCGCGCGCGGGTCGGGATCGGGCACCGGCTCGAGCGGCGCGATTTCGCGCGAGAGCGTCTCGATAATCTCGTCGGCCAGCAGCACTTTGTCGCGCTCCCACAGGCCTTGCGCGTCGAGCGGCATGAATTCGATGTAGCGCACTTCGAAGCCCCGCTCGCGCGCGTACCGCGCCAGCGGCACGATGTCCGGTTCCACCAGGTTCTTCACCGCCACGGCATTAAGCTTAATGGAGAATCCGGCCAGCCGCGCCGCCTCCAGGCCCTCCAGCACGCGGCCCAGCTCGTCGCGCCGCGTGATGCGCGCGAAGCGTTCGCGGTCGAGCGTGTCCACGTGCACGTTGAGGCGGCGCAGACCGGCCTGGTAGAGCGGCCCGGTCAACTCCGCGAGCAGCACGCCGTTGGTGGTCAGCGCCAGGTCGCGTATGCCCGGGATCGCCGCCAGGCGCGCGATCAGCACCGGCAGGTCGCGGCGGACCAGCGGCTCGCCGCCCGTCACCCGCACCTTCGAGATCCCCAGTCCCACGGCGATGCGCGCGAAACGCTCGATCTCTTCGAAGCTCAGGATCTCGCTGCGTTTCTCGAACGCGACGGGCGTCTCGGGCATGCAGTAGAAACAGCGGATATTGCAGCGGTCCGTGACGCTGATGCGCAGGTTATCGTGGACCCGCCCGAAGGAATCGACCAGGGGCTCGGCCGGCATACCTACCGCAGCGCGAGCATGCGTTCGAGCGGCTCGAGCGCCCGCCGCATGGTTTCCGGGGCCAGTTCCACGCGGGGTTCCAGGTTCAGCAGGCAGTTTCGCAGCTTCTCCAGCGTGTTCAGCTTCATGTACGGGCACTCGCTGCAATTGCACTGCTCGTTGGCCACGAAGTGGAAACGCTTGCCGGGCGCCGCCCGATCCAGCGAAAAGCGGATGCCGCTTTCCGTCATGACGATGAACTCGCGCGCCTGGCTGCGGGCGCAATATTCCACCATGGCCGAGGTCGAGCCGACGAAATCCGCCATGGCCAGCACGGCTTGCGGGCACTCCGGGTGCGCCACGATCTCGGCTTCCGGATACTCCAGCCGCGCCTCCGCCACACGGCGTGCCGGATAGGTGGCGTGCACGATGCAGGCTCCCTGCCATATCTCCATGTTCCGGCGGCCGGTCTCCCTGCGCACGTACTCGCCCAGGTTGAGATCCGGAAGAAACAGGATGGGCCGCTCGGCGGGAATCGAATTCACGACCTTCACCGCATTCCGCGAAGTGCACAAAATATCGCTCTCGGCCTTCACCTCGATGGATGTGTTGATGTAGCTTACGATGACGTGGTCCGGGTGCGTGCGCCGGAATTCGCGCACCGCCTCCACCGGGCAGGTCTCCACCAGGCTGCAGCTCGCCTCGCGATCCGGAACTACCACAATCCGGCCCGGATTCAGCACCTTGGCCGTTTCCGCCATGAACCACACGCCGCAGAATGCAATCACGTCGCCTTCGCACTCGCGCGCCTTGCGGGCCAGCTCGAGGCTGTCGCCGATCACGTCGGCGAGTTCCTGGATCTCGGGATCCTGGTAGTGGTGCGCCAGCAGTATCGCCCGGCGCTGCTTCTTGAGCTCCAGTATTTCCCCGGCAATTGTGGTTTCAGCTAACATTTTTGGGCAGGACGGAACTAGTCTTCATTGTAACAAGCCCTTCATAATAGATGTGGTGCGGGAGCTTCCGATCTCGACGTACGAACTGGGGCGGAGCGCCCTGTCGAGCACCTGGCGACTGCGCCGTTACCCCCACCACGGCTCGCCCGCCGGCAGCGTGGATTTCAGGTAGTCGAGGTTGAGGTCCAGACCAAGTCCCGGCAGCGTGGAGACCTTCATCTTGCCGTTCACGATCACCGGCGCGTTGCTGGCCGCCGCCTTCGGTTTATCGGAGCCGCGGGCGCATTCTATCCGCGGACAATTGTGGACGGCCGCCGCAAACTGCTGGCAGGCCATGTTCAATAACAGGCCGCTGACGTTATGCAGGGCGATGGGCATACGGTAGGCACTGGCGAGGTCGGCAATCATCTTGACTCCCGTGATGCCGCCCGAATCGATCATGTCGGGTTGCAGGCAATCCACGGCGTGGTTCTCGATGAAGGGAAGCGCGCCCTCGAGAAGCTCGATGTCCTCTCCCGTCAGAATCGGGACGCGCGTCGTGCGCCGCAACGCCAGCCATGAATCGGAGTAGAGCGGGGCGATGGGGTCCTCGAGATAGAGCGGCTTGATGTGTTCAATCACCGCCGCCACCTGAATGGCGCTGGGCAAATCCAGTTCATTGTGGCAGTGCACGATGATGTCGATGTCCGGGCCGAAGCTCTCGCGCGCCAGGTCGTAGCACAACTCGACCTTGCGCACTTCCATCGGTCCCAGGCTGGGAACAAACTGCCGGGCTGTCACACCCAGCGCGTCGTTCATATCGACTTTGAAGGCTTTGAAGCCGGAGGGGTACTCGACCAGCTCCTTGGCCCTCGCGCGCCATTCTTCTTTGCTCCAGAAGTTCCCTTCGTGCCCGCAGTGGGAATAGAGCGGGATCTCCTCACGGAAGTTCCCTCCCAGAAGCTTGGAAACGGGCACGTTCAATATCTTCCCCGCCAGATCCCATAGCGCGATGTCTACTCCGCTCAACACCCGAACGTGCGGCTCGCGCTGGGCATACGCGTAGAACATATTGTGGTAGTGCACCTTAATCGCGAGCGGGTCTTTGCCGATCAGGCCCAATCCGACATTCGAGCCTCTGCCGGCCCCGACTTCCATGAGAATCTCCCTGGCGTACGCGCCGGTTCCATGGCAAGGACCGTAGCCGACCAGGCCGGCATCGGTCTCGATCTTGATGATCGTTCCTGTATCGGCGGTTTGCATGGCCTTGACGGCCGTGATCTTGATCTGATTCCTGGCCGGAGCCGCCAGCGCCTCATAGTGGGCCAAAGAGGCGCCGATGGGCACTGCCAGGGCAGCCTGCAGAAAACCTCGTCGTGTGACGTTCATGATAACCTCCGCGCTCAAATTAATCGATGGGCCCGGAATTTCCGACCTGGACTCCCGGCTCCCGTTCAGTATACCCCCAGGCGAATTTCTTCGATTTTCAACCGGAAATGTGGGGATTATTGCACCGGAGCTGACACCTGGCGGTGGGAGTGAGATTCGAACTCACGGTTGCCTTACGACAACGGTGGTTTTCAAGACCACTGCCTTAAACCGCTCGGCCATCCCACCGCGCCTGGCTCATCCCTATTGTACGCTGCCAGTTGGCTTTCCGGAAATGCGTAGGGCGATTCTACGAAATTCGGGAATTTCCCTGATGCCTTCTAGAATTATCAATAGCTTAGGGGTGGAACAGCGGTTGCAATATACGGCAGCGGGTTTCTTTTTTGGGGGTTCGCCGCTTTGGTGCGTTGCCTCTCCTTCGGGCTCCGCACGGCCTCGCCCCGGTCTGGTTTCTGGTCGGCCGGCGCGAGGCTTTTTTTCTGTCTGCTACACTGATCGTTCGCCTCATGCAGGGAATCTACGCGCGGTGGATCGATCGTTGGGAGCACCGCCTCGCGACCCGCGATTCCAATCGCGTCGTGCGGCCCTTCGAGTGGGGTACGGATTGGCTTCAGGCCATGGGGTTCCCGACTTGGATCGATAACCACAACGGCGACCCGGCCTCCGTGGATCGCTTCGTGGCGGAGGCCCTCCTCGATTCGGATCGCTTCTATACGTATCCTCCGGTTCGTGATTATCACTTTCGGGATAATCGGCTCACCTATTCCAGCCCGGCTCCTTCCGGCATCCCCGAGAACGACACCGTCCATGCCGTGTGGTTCCCGGCCCGCCGCGATCGTGGCCGCGCGCTTGTGGTGCTGCCCCAATGGAACGCCGGCCGGGACGGCCACGTGGGCTTGGCCCGGTTGCTGAACCTGTTCGGAATCAGCGCATTACGGATGAGCATGGCGTACCACGCGGAGCGCTTGCCGGAGGGTTTGCAGCGCGCCGAGTACCACGTTTCGAGCAATATCGGGCGCACCATCCACGCCGCGCGGCAGTCGGTTGTGGACACCCGCGCCTGCCTGGATTGGCTCCAGCAGCAAGGCTATAGCCGGCTCGGCCTGCTGGGCACCAGCCTCGGCTCCTGCGTCGCTTTCATCGCCGCAGCCCACGACACGCGCGTCCGGGCGGGCATCTTCAACCACGTCTCCATGTATTTCTCCGACGTGGTCTGGACTGGCCTGGCCACCCAACACGTCCGGAGCAGCTTCGATAACGTATTGACTCAGGAGGACTTGCGCCGGTATTGGGCGCCTATCAGCCCGGCTACCTACATTTGGCGCCTGGTTGGCCGCGACCTCCGCAGCCTGCTCGTATGGGCGCGCCATGATACCAGCTTCCTGCCGGTTTACTCGCGCCAGGTGGTGGAGACCTATAGGGAGCTGAAGCTCGCACACAGGGTTGTGGCCCTTCCTTGTGCCCATTACACGACCGGCGAATTTCCCTTCAATGTTATGGATGGCCTGGCCATGTGCGGCTTTGCGGCCCACGCCCTATAAGTGCCGAGTTTCCCTACAGCCATGGTTTGACAAGAATATAGCACCCATGCGAGCATGAATTGAAACACTGAAAAAGGAGGTGGTCCAGCAAAAATGGATATTCACATAAGACCGCGAGAGGTGGCCGACTGTTGAAGTTGAACCTCTAATGTAGTCGGCACCGTCCAGTGGCGGGGCCACGTTCCTGTGGACCGGCTGCCCTCACGAGTCAGCTAAGCCTCAGGTTTTCTTCAGGGCTACAGCCCCCGCGGATCGCGGAAACGGCGTTAGGCCGTGCCGTGGTTCGCGGGGGTTTTAAGTTTTTTGCTATACTAAAACATTCGAAAGGAATCCCCCAAAGCAAATGAAGGCTGGTATCCACCCCGCTTATAATCCCACTAACGTCATCTGCGCTTGCGGCCACACCTTTAAGACGCGCTCGACGCACAAGGGCGACATCCGCGTGGAAATCTGCTCGTCCTGTCATCCGTTCTTCACCGGGCGCCAGAAGCTGATGGACACGGCCGGCCGCGTGGATCGCTTCGAGAGAAAGTACCAGGTTTCGCGGGCGGCCAAAAAGGCTGCCTTGGCACAGCCTCCGGCGGCGCGGACCTAATCCGCGGACGGCACTTCCCGCTCACGGGCTTTCCGCCCGCGGAGCAATCGCCTACTTGGAATCTTCGGCTTTCTTGCGCTGCAGCCGGCGGGCTTCGTGCTCGGCGTGTAGCTGCTCGAACAGCGGTAGCTGGTCGGGATGCAGAATGTGGCGGATCTCGTCGTTCTGCTCGTCCCACAGCGCCCGCGCTTCCGCATTGCGGTTGAGGAACAGCCGGTCGAACCGCTGGCGGGTCTTATCGTAGATCTCTTCGAGCTGCTTTACCTGCGTTTCATCCAGCTTGACGCGCTGCCGCATTTCGTCGATCGCGTGCTTGCGGACATCCTCCGGGCTTTGCTTGCGAACCGAGGCGGAGGGATTGCCGGCCGCGTTGCTGGAGACGGAAGTGACCATGTACAGACGCTGCGCCACGGCGCCCACCAGAGCCCCGCTCAGGAAGACCACGAGCACGGAGATGAGCGCTGACAGCTTGAATTTGGCCATATCTCGCCTACCGCCTGGGGTCCGTCAGGTCCAGGCGCACAGGGCTGACATTCTGGGGAGTGTCGAGTGAACTGGCATCCGCCAAGGCTTCGATGTAGGTCTGTGAATAGTAGGCAGAGGGGATGGAGCGCGGGATCGACATATAGGCGCCCAATGCAATCGAGAGCGCCAATGCCGCCGTCACAAACGCGCTGCTGAGCCGACGTAGTGAGAAGGCGAAGTTTTGGCGCGCCTCGATCCTCTGCCACAGGCCAGGCATGAAGTTCACGCCGGGGTCCGGATTTGCACACGCAGACTGAAACGCCCGAAACAGGGCGTCGAGTTTTTCATCATCGCTGCCGCGCATCGGATACATACGTCCCTTTCCCTCACGCCGGCTTTACGCCGGCCCCCTCCCTCTTCTCCGCCTCTCCAAATGCCTTTAAAACCCGTTGCCGGGCTCGAAACAATCGCACCTTAAGAGCATTCTCGTTGACCTTGTAGACCTTTTCAAGGTCTTTGAGTGAAAGCCCTTCCACTTCCTTAAGCATCAGAAGAATCCGATCCGCTTCGGAGACCGCCCCCAGCAGCGCATCCACCGATTCCCGAATCTTCTTGTTGTACTGCTCATCATGATCCACCCGGCCGCCGGCCGCCGCATCGGCCAGCATGACCTGCTGTTCCGAAAGGTCGGACATGCGGAACTCCTGGCGCCGGCGCTGCTTGCGCAGGTAATCGTACGCCGCGTTGACCGTCAGCCGGTACAGCCACGGCTCAAAAACCTCCTCCTTGCGGAGCTGATCGAGGGAAAAATAAAGGCGCAAAAATACTTCCTGCGCGACATCCTCGACATCCTCCGGACGGGCGATCAACCGGGTGATCGTCCCCAGAATCCGCTTCCGGTAAGCCAACACAATTTCGTTGAAGGCGGACCCGTCGCCCTTCTGCGCACGGCGGATCAGTTCGAAATCGACCAGCATGCCGCCCCAGGAACGCCGGCATCGGAAAACAGCTTCGCCTCCGTTTGTACAGGCGTACCGGCAAGTAGACAGGTTACAAAGCTTTGCACGGACAAGCCAAGGCTGATTCCGTGATCTGGCGGGGCGGCGCGGAACGCTTGTACGCGGGTTCCGGCCCCCGATCTTGTGGCCATAGACTTGTTACCATTATTCCAGATGTCGCTAAAGTGTGCTCTAATCACGGGAATTACGGGCCAGGACGGATCGTACCTGGCGGAACAGCTGGTGGAGCGCGGCTACCAGGTCCACGGGATCGTCCGGCGCGTGGCGCTGGAAGACCCCGAGCACCGGCTGTCGCGGCTGGGCGGCGTGCGGAAAAGTGTGGTACTCCACGCCGCTTCGCTCGAAAGCTATGCCAGTCTACACCGGGTCATCGAAGAGGTCCATCCGGACGAATGCTACCACCTGGCGGCGCAGAGCTTTGTCAGCTATTCGTTCGACGATGAGTTTTCGACCCTTAACACGAATATTAACGGGACTCATTTTCTGCTGGCGGCTCTGAAATCGCGCGCGCCGCAGTGCCGTTTTTATTTCGCCGGATCGAGCGAGATGTTCGGTATGGCGGAGGAGGCCCCGCAGACCGAGCGGACCCGTTTTCACCCGCGCTCGTCCTATGGCATCAGCAAGGTGGCGGGTTTTCACTTGACCCGTAACTATCGCGAAGCCTACAAGATGCACGCCTCAAACGGAATTCTGTTCAACCACGAATCGCCGCGCCGCGGCTTCGAGTTCGTCACCCGTAAGATCACCTCGGGCGTGGCCCAGATCCTGGCCGGCCGCGCGGCCGAGCTGCGGCTGGGGAACCTGGACGCGCGGCGCGACTGGGGCCATGCACGGGAGTACGTCGAAGCCATGTGGTTGATGCTGCAGCAGCCCGAACCGGACGATTACGTTGTGGCTACCGGTGAGTGCCATTCCGTGCGCGAGTTCGCCGAGCTGGCCTTCGCCCACGTGGGGCTGGACTACCGAAAATATGTCAAGGCCGCTCCCGAACTCTTCCGGCCGGCGGAAGTCAACCTTTTGCATGGGGATGCCTCCAAGGCGCGGGCCGCGCTCGGGTGGCGCCACCGGATCGGGTTCGAACAACTGGTGCGCGAAATGGTGGAGGAGGACTGCCGCGCGCTGGGCGTGGCGCGGAAAGACGCCGCCGTGTAGGGCTTACGAGCCGCCCTACAATGGAACTATATGCAGTTTTCCGAATCGATTTTTGCCACGCGCTTTGCCATTGCCCGGCAGGACCTCGAGAGTTACCTGGCCGAAGCGCTTTCCCAGGGAGGAGATTACGCGGATCTGTATTTCGAGTACCTCCTCACCAGCTCCATCAGCATCGACGAATCCATGGTGAAGAGCGCCGCGCAGGGCGTTTCCATGGGCGTGGGGGTGCGGGTGATTGCGGGAGAACGCACCGGGTATGCCTATAGCGACGACCTGGCGCCGGAGAAGATCCGAAAGGCCGCGCGCGTAGCTGCCCACATCGCGGCGGGTCCGGGGAAACCCGGAAGCTTCGGCCTGAACGAAGGCGCCGCGCACAATCTCTATCCAGTGGTGACCGCTCCCACTGAAACGGCCTTCAGCGAGCGCGTGGAACTGGTCAAGCGCGCCGACCGGGCGGCCCGCGCCAGCGATCCGCGGGTCTTTCAGGTGCAAGCGGTCTATGCCGACAATTTGCGCCATACCCTGGTGGCCACCAGCGACGGCGTGCTGGCGCTCGACCGCCAGCCGCTGGCGCGCATGAGCGTCTGGGCACTCGCGCGCCAGGATGGCGGCCCGCCCCAGCGCGGACACGCCGGCGGCGGCGGCCGCGTGGAACTGGGCTATTTTTTGAATGAGAAGACTCCCGAATACTTCGCCCGGGAAGCCGCCCGCGAAGCGGTGGCCATGCTGGAGGCAGTCGAGGCGCCGGCCGGAGAGATGACCGTGGTGCTGGGTCCCGGCTGGCCGGGCATCCTGCTGCATGAAGCCGTGGGCCATGGCCTGGAAGCCGATTTCAACCGCAAGGGCGTCTCGGCGTTCAGCGGGCGTATCGGCCAGAAGGTGGCCAGCGAGCTTTGTACAGTGGTGGATGACGGCACGCTCACGGGGCGCCGCGGATCGCTCAACGTGGATGACGAGGGGCGCGCCACGCGGCGCAACGTGCTCATCGAAAACGGCGTGCTGCGAGGCTACCTGCAGGACCGCCTTTCGAGCACCCTGATGCGCTCCGAGTCCACCGGCAGCGGCCGGCGCGAAAGTTACGCGCATATTCCCATGCCGCGCATGACCAACACCTTCATGCTGGCGGGCCAGAGCGATCCCGAAGAGATCATCCGCTCCGTGCCCAAGGGGCTCTACTGCGTCAACTTCGGCGGCGGGCAAGTGGATATCACCAGCGGCAACTTCGTGTTCTCGGCTTCGGAGAGCTATATGATCGAAGACGGGAAGCTCACCCGGCCGGTGCGCAACGCCACCCTGATCGGCAACGGTCCCGAAGCGCTGAAATACGTCAGCATGGTGGGCAACGACCTGCGTCTCGATGAAGGCATCGGCACCTGCGGCAAAGAGGGCCAGAGCGTGCCGGTGGGCGTGGGCATCCCGACCATCAAGATCGACCGTATGACCGTGGGAGGCACGGCTTGAGCGAAAACCATCTTTCCGGCCTGGCGCACGACCTGGTCGAGCGCGCTTTGCGGGCGGGCGCCAGCGATGCCGAGTGCACCATCGCGGAGGGCGAGGAGTTTTCCGTCAATGTGCGTATGCGCGAGGTCGAGAGCCTCAAGGAGGCCGGCTCGCGCGGGGCCGGTCTGCGCATCATGAAGGGAAAGACGACCGGCGCCTCCTATACCTCCGATCTTTCGCGCGAGGGCCTGGACCGGCTGGTGGCGGCTGCCATCGAGCTGGCTGAGATCACGACCGGGGACCCCCACGCAGGGCTGCCCGGCCCCGAAGAGCTAGGGTCGATCGACGGCGATCTGGGCCTCTATTCCGCGGACGTGGAGGGACTCGAAACCGAGCGGAAGATCGCCGCCGCGCGCTCGGCCGAGGAAGCCGCGCTGACGGCCGATCCGCGTATCTTCAACTCCGAGGGCGCTTCCTTCGAGACGCACGTGGGCCGCCACATCTTCGCCAACTCGCGCGGATTCGCGGGCGAGTACCGGTCGAGCTACTGCTCGCTGAGCACCGCTCCGGTGGCACGCGATGGCGAATCCATGGAGCGCGATTACTGGTACACCTTGGCGCGCGGATTCGCCGGCCTGGAACCGCCCGAAGAGGTGGGCCGCACGGCTGCGCGCCGCGCGCTGCGCCGGCTGAACCCGGTCAAAATGCCCACCCAGAAGGTTCCAGTGGTTTTCGAGCCGCGCACGGCCCGCACCCTGCTCGATAATCTTTTCGACGCGGTGCATGGGATGGCGATCTACCGGCACGAGTCCTTTCTGACCGGGAAGCTGGGCGAAAAGGTGGCCGGCGAGAATGTGACCGTGATCGACGATGCTACCCTTCCGGGCCTGTTCGGCAGCTCGCCTTTCGACGACGAGGGCGTGCCCTCGCGGCGCACCGCGGTGATCGAGCGCGGCGTGCTGAAGAGCTACCTGATGAATACCTACGCCGCGCGCAAGCTGGGCCTCAAGACTACCGGTAACGCGTCGCGGGGCCTGACCGGAAATGCCGGAATCGGCCATGGGAACCTGTACCTGGAAAAAGGCGTCCAAAGCCCGGAAGAGATCATTGCGGGCGTGTCCGAAGGCTTTTACGTTACCGAGCTGATGGGCTTCGGGGTGAATATTGTGACCGGGGACTATTCGCGCGGCGCGGCCGGATTGTGGATCCGCAACGGCGAACTGGCTTTCGCGGTATCGGAGGTAACCATCGCCGGCAATCTGAGGGACATGCTGCGGAACGTCGAGATCGTGGGGGCGGACCTGGAGTTTCGCGGGTCCGTGGCCGCCCCGACGCTGAAGATCGGAGAAATGACTGTTGGCGGCAAATAAGACGGCAACGCCCCCCAAGACGCCGGTTTCCATCCCGCCGGCCGTGCTGGTGATCGCGGCCGTGCTGGTGGCGGGCGTGGCGGGTTTCTGGTACCTGGATCGCGCATCCAAACAGCCCGCGCCGACGCCCCCACCGCTGACGGGCGAAGCGCGGGAGTACGTTCATCACGGGTATTTGGTGATCAGCGATGCCGGCATGGAGGCCCACGAAAGCTACCTGAAGCAGCAGGTGGTGGAGATCACCGGCAAGATTCAGAACGCGGGTGACCGGGTGCTCGACCTGGTGGAGATCAATTGCGTGTTCCGCGACGCCTACGGCCAGGTGGTGCTGCGCGAGCGCGTGCCCATCGTGAGCCGCAAGATGGGGCGCCTGGCTCCCGGCGAAGTGAAGCCTTTCCGCCTGGCCTTCGACAGCATCCCCGATAGCTGGAACCAGGCCATGCCTGAGCTGGTAATCGCGCGCATCGATTTCACATAGCGCGAAGGGCCGTGCTTCGACGCGGAGGCGCGGAGCACGAGGGCCAGCGCTTTAGTCAGGAGCTATGGAGAAGCGAGCGGTTGACCGGCGGCGTTTCGGCTTTATGGACAAGGCCTTTGCCGTGGTCGCGGCGGGATACGCGATCTTGTACCTGACTCGTGCCTCGTCCGCATTGGGCTTGGTCTTCGCGGTGGCTACGGTGGTGTGCGGCCTGGTGGTGCTGCCACGGCTCGTGCGGGGCCTCATGCGGCGGGCCATCTGGCGGCTGCGCAACCGCCTCATCGTCGCGTACCTGTTTATCGCCGTGGTTCCGGTCGTCCTGATCCTGACGCTGGCCTGGGAAGCCAGCCAGTTCGTTCTGGGACAGATGGCGATCTACCTGGCCAATGCCGAGCTGAACCGTTCCCTCAACTCGCTGGCGATTCCGGCGCAGATGCTGGTGCGTCCTCCGGGACCGCCGGGCGAAGGACCGCCGCTGTTCGGGGCCCCGCTCAGCCCACCGAACGCAACGCGGAAATGCTGGTGACCCGCATGGCTCCCATGATCCAGCGGAGCTTTCCGGAATTCGAGCTGTGCATGAACGGCGCCGATCAATTCCGCTACCCGGCCCAGGCCTCCCTCACGCCTCCCCCGGCGGGCTGGAAGGGAGACCGCGGCCTGATGGTGAGGCGGGAGGGCAAGGAGCCGCGCCTGTATGCCTGGGCGCATGCGGTGTACGCCGGCACCGAGGTGACCGTGGCGGCCCCGTTGGATCACGCCCTGCTCG
This sequence comes from Terriglobia bacterium, assembly GCA_963714205.1. Taxonomy (GTDB): domain Bacteria; phylum Acidobacteriota; class Terriglobia; order Bryobacterales; family Bryobacteraceae; genus CAVQNQ01. Next base: position 485,168 of record CAVQNQ010000004.1, on the reverse strand, counting down.
GCAAGCTGGTGCCGGATCTAGGTGATATCGACGTGGTGCCCTATACCGAGCGCGGCCCGCGCAGCCACATTCCGCCCAAGGCCAATCCGCTCGATTTCGCGGTTTCCGGCGTGCTGCCGCTGGACGTTCCCGCATGGAATTCCGGCCGCTCGGAGCGCGACAGCATCCTGCTGGTGAATTCGCGCGCTTCAACCGTGCTGGGCGTGGTCTTCGGGAAGACCTTCGGCGAGGCGATGTTGACGGCTTTTGTGGCCGTCTCGATCCTGTTCCTGTTGCTGGAGATGGCTTCGCTATGGGCCGGCATCGTGCTTACAAAGACCATGACCGGAGCGGTTCACGAGTTGTACGAGGGCACCCAGCACGTCAAGGAAGGCGATTTCTCGTACCGCATCCCGGTGAAAGGCGTGGACCAGCTTGCCGAGTTGAGCGCGTCGTTCAATACCATGACCTCGAACCTGGGGCGGCTGATCGTGGTGGCCAAGGAGAAGGAGCGCCTGGAATCCGAGCTGACCATCGCGCGCGAAGTGCAGAATCAGCTCTTCCCCAAGGACGTGCCGTTCACCAAGACCCTGGAGCTGAAGGGCGTCTGCAACCCGGCGCGCATGGTCTCGGGCGATTATTACGATTTCATGGCGCTCTCCGATACCCGCCTGGCCTTCGCCATAGGGGACGTGGCGGGTAAGGGAATCTCCGCGGCGCTGCTGATGGCCACCATTCAATCCACCATGCGGACGCAGTTGAGCACGCTCGATGGCGCGGGCACGCGCGGCCGTTCGGTGGCGCAACTGGTCTCGACCCTGAACCGGCAGCTTTATGCCACCACGGCGCCCGAGAAATATGCCACCTTCTTCTTCGCCATCTATGACGACACTACCCACGCGCTGACCTACACGAATGCCGGCCACCTGGCCCCCATGCTCCTGCGTGGCGGGCGGGTGGAGACGCTGGACTCGACGGGCACGGTGGTGGGGGCTTTTCCGTTGGCGCGCTACGAGGAGAAGTCCGTCACGCTGGAGCATGGCGATATACTGGTGGCCTATACGGATGGCATCGTGGAGCCGGAGAACGCCTACGGGGAAATGTTCGGCGAGGAGCGCCTGCGGGAACTGCTGCTGCGCTACGCGCGGGCGGATTCTTCGGAGATGATCGCGCGCGTGATGGAGGCGGTAACCGAGTGGACCGGCTCCTCGGAATTGCAGGACGACATGACCATGGTGGTGGCCCGCCGGATATGAAAGTTCTGACCGCGGCGCAAATGCGCGAGGTAGACCGGCGCACGATGGAGTTGGGGATTCCCGGCATCGTGCTGATGGAGAATGCCGCATGCCCGCGTGGTGGAGACGCTGGCAGAGCGCTTCAACCCACTCGCGGGCCAGCGGATCGTGGTGTTGTGCGGCAAGGGCAACAACGGCGGGGATGGAATGGCCATCGCCCGCCAACTCTTCACGCGCTTCCATCCGGCCGCGCTCCACGTGGTGCTTCTGGCCGCGCCGGAGGAGCTCAAGGGCGATGCGGCGGCCAACTACCGTATGCTGCGGGCGTGCGGCTGCGAGGTGCTCCTCGAGATCCCCGCGGAGGCGCGCAACGCCACCCTTGTGATTGACGCGCTCCTCGGAACGGGGATCTCCGGACCGGCTTCAGGGCGCATGCTGGAGGGCATCCGCGAGATCGACAGCGGCTTTCCATTGGCCCGCGTGGTGGCCGTGGATATTCCGTCCGGCATGCCGAGCGACACGGGCGACGTATCGGGCGAGGCGGCCCGCGCGGACTTGACCGTCACCTTCACGGCGCCCAAAGTGGCCCACGCCATGCCGCCCAATTGCGACCGCGTGGGCCAGTTGGTGGTGGGCGCCATTGGCAGCCCGCCCGCGCTTTACGAAGCCGATGACGGCATCTACCTTTCGCTGGTCGAGCCGGCTATGTTCCGCGCTCTGCTGGCGCCGCGCCCGCGCGATGGTCACAAGGGGACCTTCGGGCACGTCCTGGTGGTGGGCGGCTCGCGTGGCAAAACCGGCGCGCCCTCGATGGCTGGGATGGCCGCCCTGCGCGCGGGAGCGGGCTTGGTAACGGTGGCCTCGGTCGAAAGCGCGGTCCCGCAGATCGCCGGGCACGCGCCGGAGCTGATGACCGAGCCTCTGGCGGAGAACGACGCCGGGACGCTCTCGCGCGAAGTGAAGCTGACGGCTCTCGCCAAGGGGATGACCGTGCTGGCCATGGGGCCGGGGTTGGGCCGGCATCCCGACGTGGCGGCGCTGGTGGAGCAGGTTCACGAGGAGTTCGCCGGGCCCATGGTGCTGGATGCCGACGCGCTGTTCGCGTTCTCCGGGCGGGGCCAAGCGGACCGCGTGCGCGTGCTGACGCCGCATCCCGGGGAGATGGCGCGGCTGATCGGCAAGAGTATCGCCGATGTGCAGAAAGACCGCATCGCCGTGGCGCGCGGTTTCGCCATGGAACGCTCTGTTACCCTGTTGCTCAAGGGGCAGCGCACCCTGATCGCCTTCGCCGATGGGCGCGTGTGGATCAACTCCACCGGCACTCCGGCGCTGGGCACCGGCGGAACCGGCGACGTGCTGACGGGGTTGATCGCGGGCTTTCTGGCCCAGTTCCCGCGCGACCCGGACCGGGCTGTGGCGGCGGCGGTTTACCTGGGGAGCCTGGCAGCCGAGATCGGCGCTGCCGATCGGGGAGAGAGGGGCTTCATCGCCACCGATATTCTGCGCTATCTGCCGAAGGCCATGGAGGCGTGTGCCGGCATACCGGACGTCCTCTGAGGCTGCGACGATCGCACTGGGATCCCGGCTGGCGCGCGAGATGCCGGGGCGCGGGGTGGTGCTGCTGATCGGCAACCTGGGGGCAGGAAAGACCACGCTGGCCAAAGGCATCGTGAGCGGGATCGCCGCCGCGCCGCCGGACGAGGTATCGAGTCCCACTTACACCTTGATCCACGAATATGGCGGCGGCCGCGTCTATCACGTGGACCTCTACCGGCTGGAGGAAGCGCGCGAGGTGGCCACGCTGGGCCTCGAAGAGCTGTTCGAGCGGGACGCCCTGGTGCTGATCGAATGGGGCGAGCGTTTCCCGCGCCTGATGCCGGCGCGGCGAACCGAGATCCGGATCGGCGACGCGGGCGGAGACGAAAGGGAGATCGAAATAGTCGAAATCCATGAATAAACAACCTTGGGCCTTGATACTGGGCGCCAGCAGCGGCTTCGGAGAGGCCACCGCGATCGAGCTGGCGCGCGCCGGCATGAATATCCTGGGCGTGCACCTGGACCGGCGCGACAAGCTGCCGCACGTCGAGGAGATCCAGGAGCGCATCCGCGCGCTGGGGCGCGAAACGCAGTTCTTCAATATAAACGCCTCGGACGACGCGTACCGCCGCGAGACCATGGAGAAGATCGCCGCCCGCCTGGCCGAGCCGCCCGGCACCGTGCGGGTGCTGCTGCACTCGCTGGCGTGGGGAGCGCTCCGGCCGCTGGCGGGCGCCGAGCAGGTGGCCTCCAGGAAGCAGCTCGAGATTACCGCCGACACCATGGGCCACTCGCTGGTCTATTGGGTGCAGGACTGCCTGCGTGCGGGGCTGCTCGAATCGGGCGCGCGCATTTTCGCCATGACCAGCGGCGGCAGCACGCGGGCCATTCCCAATTACGGCCCGGTGAGCGCCGCCAAGGCCATTCTGGAATCGCACATCCGGCAACTCGCCCTGGAACTGGCGCCCGCCGGCATCACCGCCAATGCCATCCTGGCGGGCGTGACCGATACGCCGGCCCTGCGGGTGATTCCGGATCACGAGAAGATGGCGGAGATCGCGCGCCAGCGCAATCCGCACGGCCGACTTACTACGCCCGAGGATGTGGCGCGCTCTATCGCCGTGCTATGTCATCCGGCCACTTACTGGATGACGGGGAATACGCTGCATGTGGATGGGGGAGAAAGCATAGCGGGGTGATTCAGCCGACTCAGCCCGTTATTGACTTCGTCCGGCCTGCCAGAACACGTGCGACCTCGTCGATCAGCGTCTTGAACGTGAACGGCTTATAGAGCACGGTGGTACCCGGATCCACGAACTCAGGCGAGAATCCGGTCATGTAGATCACCTTGGTCTTGGGGTGAAGCGTCCTGACGCGCCGTGCCAACTCAATGCCATCGATCTCCGGCATTCGTATATCCGTGAGCACCAAATTGACGTCTCCGGGGCCCGCCGAGAGAATACGGAGCGCCTCCGAACCGCTCGCGACCGCTACAACGGAGTAGCCGCTGTGCTCCAAGGCGCAGGCGGCCCAATCTCGGATCGCCGCTTCATCGTCCACCACCAGGATTCGGGTCTCGCCTTCGGCACGGGACATGCCACCCCACTAACCCTGGCCGTATTGCGATTCGCTCTTTGCGGCGATATCGGGCACTGCTGCCGGCCAGAAGATAATGGTATCAGGATGTCCGATACCGTACAACTAGCTCTTTCTAGCGGTCGCTTTGGATCCATTTCTGTCGAATCACGTTTACTCGGGTACGGGCGAGGCCGGCCGCAGGAGCAGGTCGATTTGCTTGTTCATCACCCCGTAGCATGGGCACGTCAGTTCCTCCAGGCCGTGCCGGTCCAGAATCGTCATCCGCCCCTGACGGTAACGGATCAAGCCATCATGCTGCATTCGTTCGGCGACCTCGCTCACCGTCGAGCGCCGCACGCCAAGCATCTGGGCGAGAAGCTCCTGAGTCAACGGAAAGACATCCGTACGCACCCGATCGTGGGCCATGAGAAGCCATTTTGCACATCGCTGCTCAACCACATGGGTCGCGAAACAAACGGCCGACTGCGCGATCATCACAGAGAATGATTGTGCGTACCGGCCCAGCGCGGCGGCGAATGCGGGATCGGCAGCGATGACCCGCACGAAATCTCGAGCTCCTATGCGGATGGCGTGCCCCCCCACTTGCACCAGGGCCGTCATTGGGCAATTGTCGGTGCCGAAGAAAAGCGGCAATCCGAACAAGCCCTCGTCACCGATCATCGCGATCTCGACTGCCTTGCCGTTGCTACGCATGGTCACAGAGACCAGAGCGTCGCAAGGGAATATGGCGAAACTGAGGGGCTTGTCATGAAGGTGAAGGACCTGACGGGCCTTGACCTCAACCGTTTCCGCGACATCATTCAGTAGTTTTTGACTGGTTTCCGGCAATCCTGCCAAAAGGAGGTTGCCCGTTGGGAGCGTGCCCGGATGGCTGCTGCTGCTTCCCCCACACGCGACGACATTCGACTTTGACCTCGTTTTATCTGCTGACCGCATTTTTTTGTTTTTTCAGAATACAACTACGCCGTTGTCCGGCAGCCGACAACCGTGCGTCCCTGGCAGCCGCATTTGTGCTCGGCTTTACAAGTGCGTGGCCGTGGCAGAGCGGAAAAACATTGGAAAACACATTGCCACCGCGCACCGGCAGAGTTTCTCCTGCCGCGCCGCCGAAATGTGCCCACCCGTGACATAATCGAAGCACGTCAATTCTGACGGAGAGGGGAAATCACATGGGTGCCATGGGTCATGCGGCGGTCACGCCGGAGCGAGTTATGCAGTTTGCCTGGGGATACGCGGCGCCGCTTTTGATGGATGCGGCGGTACGCAATCGGGTGTTCGATCTGTTGGATGAGGGGCCGAAGACGGTCGAGGAAGTGGCCGCCGCGTCGGGCGCATCGGTGCGCGGCCTGAGAATCGCGATGAATGCCCTCGCGGGTCTGCAACTACTCACCAAAGATGCCGAGGGCCGCTATGGGCTGGCGGCCGATAGCGCGGCCTTCCTGGTGAGCGGCAAACCGGGTTACCTCGGGGGCCTTCTGCCGCACATGACGCGGCAGCTAATCCCCCACTGGCTGGATCTCGACGAGGCGGTCAAGAGCGGGAAGCCGGTGGAAGCCGTCAATCGAGAAGGCACGGGGGCGGAGTTCTTCCACCAGTTCGTGGCGTCCATCTTCCCCATGAGCTACCCGGCCGCGCGGAAGCTGGCGGAGGCCCTGGAGATTGCCGATGCCAACAGGCCGATCAAGGTGCTCGACCTGGCGGCCGGGTCCGGCGTGTGGGGTATTGCCCTGGCCGAGCGGTCGCCAAAGGTCACCGTGACGGCCGTGGACTGGCCCGGCGTGCTCGACGTGACACGCCGGACCGCGGAGCGCTTCGGTCTGGCGGAGCGATTCGAGTTCCGCGCCGGCGACCTGCGCGAGGCCGATTTCGGGCGCGGCTACAACATCGCCATCCTGGGGCACATCCTCCACAGCGAGGGCGAAAGGAGGAGCCGCGCCCTGCTGAAGAAGGCCTTCGACGCCATGGCTCCGGGCGGTACTATCGCCATCGCTGAGTTCCTGGTAGATGAGGAGCGCAGGGCCTCGCCCATGGGGCTGATCTTCGCCGTCAACATGCTGGTCCACACGGACGAAGGCGACACCTATTCGTACCCCGAAATCGCGGGCTGGCTGCGGGAAGCCGGTTTTCGCGACACGCGGACTCTCGACACCCCCGGCCCCTCGCCGCTCATTCTAGCGACCCGGCCGTAGTTGCTAACCTGGAGTGGTGACCCCGGCTAAACCGAAAGGCAAACCTGCCGATCATCTGCGTGGCGCGCTTCCGCTGCTGAAGGAATTGGTGCGGCCGCGGCGCAGGCTGCTGGCTTTCGGTTTCCTGCTGATGGTCATCAATCGCGCCGCCAGCATGATCCTGCCGGGGTCCACCAAGTTCCTGGTGGATAACGTCATCAACAAGCACCAGGTGTGGATGTTGAAGCCGCTGGTGCTGGCGGTTCTGGGGGCCACCCTGCTGCAAGGGATCACCTCGTTTTCGCTGACGCAGTTGCTTTCCAAGGAGGCGCAGCGGCTGATCGCGGAGCTGCGGCGCAAGGTACAGGCGCACATCGGACGGCTGCCGGTGGCCTATTACGACGCCAACAAGAGCGGCATGCTGGTTTCGCGCATCATGAACGACGTGGAAGGGGTGCGCAATCTCATCGGCACCGGCCTGGTGGATTTCGTGGGCGGCATCCTGGTGGCGATCTTCTCGATGGTGGTGCTGCTGTGGATCAGCCCGCTGCTGACGCTGCTGGCGCTGGTGTTCATCGCGGCCTTCGGATTCGCCCTGAACAAGGCCTTCCGGCGCATACGGCCGATCTTTCGCGAGCGGGGCAAGATCACGGCCGAGGTGAGCGGGCGGTTGACCGAATCGCTGGGCGGCGTGCGCGTGGTGAAGGGCTACCACGCCGAGGAGCAGGAAGAGCGCGTCTTCGCGGGCGGCGTGGCCCGTCTGCTGGAGAACGTGCTGCGCACCCTCACGGCCATCTCGCTGATGAGCCTCTCCTCCACGGTGCTGATGGGCATGGTGGGCGCGCTGGTCATGTACATCGGCGCGCGCCAGATCCTGGCCGGCACTCTGACGCTGGGCGGCTTCATGATGTTCACGGCATTTCTGGCGTTCCTGGTGGCGCCCATGTTCCAGCTCGTGAACATCGGGACCCAGGTGACCGAAGCTCTGGCCGGCCTCGACCGCACGCAGGAAGTGCTGGCCGAAAAGCCCGAGGATGCCGACCCGCGGCGCACGCGCACCATCGGCACGATCCAGGGCTTCATCGCTTTCGACCGTGTCAGCTTCGCCTACGACGCCGGCAAGGAAGTGCTGCACGAGGTGAGCTTCGTTTCCGAGCCCGGAACCGTGACCGCGCTGGTGGGGCCATCCGGCTCGGGCAAATCCACCATCATCAGCCTGATCGCGGCGTTTCACGAACCCAATGAGGGCGCCGTGCTGGTGGATGGCGTGGATCTGGCGACCATCCGGCTGGACTCTTACCGGACGCAGCTTGGAGTGGTCCTGCAGGACACCTTTCTCTTCGACGGCACCATTCGCGAGAATGTGGCCTTCGCGCGTCCCGAGGCCGCCGAAGCCGAGGTGCTGGAAGCCTGCCGCATCGCACGCGTGGATGAATTCGCCGAAAAGTTCGAAGCCCGCTATGACACCATCGTGGGCGAGCGCGGCGTGAAGCTTTCGGGGGGCCAGCGGCAGCGCGTTTCAATCGCCCGCGCCATTCTGGCCGATCCGCGCATTCTGATTCTGGACGAGGCCACCTCGAGCCTGGATTCGGAATCGGAAGCGGCCATCCAGGAGGGCCTGGCGTATCTCATGAAGGGGCGCACGACGTTTGTGATTGCACACCGGCTCTCGACCATACGGCGCGCCGACCAGATCCTGGTGGTGGAGGAGGGCCGCATCGTGGAGCGCGGCACGCACGAATCGCTCTACGCCGCGCGCGGGCGCTATTACGACCTGTACACGCGCCAGCACGGCGTGGATGCCAACCTCTTCCTGGCACCGGGAGAGGGCGGCAAGGATGGCGAGGGCGACGGTGAGGGGGAAGAGAGGCCGCGCATGACGGGCGCGGCGGTGCCCTCGGCGGCTTCGCTATTGCGCGGCGGAATTGCGTGAGTCCCGTGGGCGAATGCGCGCTATACTCCGATCCGGAGTTGTACGACTGCCTGTTTCCGAACGCCGGCAGCGGTTCCGTGGAAGACGAGATCCGCCGGGCGCGCTTTCTGACCTCGGAGCGGTTCTACGTGGAAGAGGCCCGGCGAGGCGGCGGCCCCGTGCTGGAACTGGGCTGCGGTTCGGGCCGCCTGACGATACCGATTGCGCGCGCGGGAATCCAGATCGTGGGCGCCGATCTTTCGCGGCCGATGCTCCAGGCCGCCCGGGCCAAGGCACGCGCCGCCGGTGTCGAGGTGGATCTTCGTGAGGCCGACATGCGCGGCTTCGAGATGCCGGAACGTTTTTCGGCCATCCTGATTGCCGGCAATTCGCTGCTGCACCTGCTGACGCTCGAGGAGTTGAAACAGTGCCTGGCCTCGGTTCGCCGTCATCTGGCTCCAGGCGGGCGATTTCTCTTCGACATCTCGAAATGGGATCTGGGCCGGCTGGCGTGCGATGCCTCTCAACGATACCCGGTGTACACTCTGAGCGATCCGAAGCGCGGCGAGATCGCGATCGAAGAGAGCGCCAGCTACGATACTGCCCGGCAAGTCCGCAGCATCGTATGGTATCTTTCCGTGCCGGGCGTGCCAGACTTTCGGGTTATTAAATATTCCTTACGGGTGATTTTCCCGCAGGAACTGGTGCTGCTGCTCGAAGTTGCGGGGTTCAAGCTGGAAACGCGCTACGGCGAGTTTACGCGCGAGCCGTTCGATTCGAACAGCCCGCGCCAGGTCGTGATCTGCTCGGTTAAGCAGTGAGGAGCCGCGCGCAGATCTTGCGGGGCCCCTCAATTTGGCGGGGCGAGGCGGTTACCGCATGGCGACGATGACCACGTTCTCAGGCCGGAGGGCGGCGCTCTCCTTGGCCGCCCGGCGCTCGTTGCGCGATGGTGGTATCTCGAACCCATCGGACGAATATCCGTCCCAGACCTGGTACAAAAAATAGCGGTCTCCGTAACGGTGGAAAATTAACTCCGGCTGGTTGTGCGTGAGCACGGGGCCGCCGCCCACTATTGTCGGAATAGCGAAGCCACCGCCGGCGCCGGTGCCCTCGTTCGTGAAGCTCAAGAGCCCCTCCGCAGGCCGGTCTAACAGCCGTCTGCGCACCATGTACTGTCCAGCCTGCATGGACTCTGTTCCAACCATGAACGCGAACGGAATGTTAGCCTTGACCCTGATTGTCTGCGCCGAGAACGGCATGGCCATCCCACACACCGAGCAGACTGACTGCGCTGAGATCGGCATGGTCATCAAACACACCAAGCAAAAGGTCGCAATATACAAACCCAGTTTCTTAGTCATACTATCCCTCCTTCGGTTCGTCCCAGTTGTCCTCTCTATTTGGCGCATCGAACTCTCTGCCTTGGGATACGGGCTATGAAGCGGAAGTTAGTACGGCCGGATTGTAAATGATTGTAAGCAGCGAATCGGGGGACGCCCTGCATCAAGCCGGACACCGTGCTGAAGTGGATCAAGAAAGGCGTCCTTCCGGCTGCTGATGAAATTGTGGCCCTCGTCAATCGTCTTCCAGATACGCGGCTGAACCGCCCCGTAGCCTACGGCTTTGAGTCCGTGGTTCTGGCGGCTTCGGACACGGCTGTCCGCAACAGTGACAGAGTGCTGGCCAGTTCCACCGCGATTCTGCCGGTGTTGGTTTCCTGGAAGACCCGCAAGAGTTCACCGTAATACCAGAGCTGGTCGTCGCGGCTTTTGGTGCGGAAGCGTTCCCACAGGCGCTCCCCGTGCTGACGGTAATCGGCCAGAATCGACCTGGCGTTGTTCACCTTGTCCGCGCACGCAACACGCCGCACGGATTCGTCCGCCGTGCCGAGACGATCGATGTAAGCCTGCTTCCGCCGCTTCCAGGCGCCGGCCTCGTGCTTGTTGTATCCTTCATCGTCGGTGCACGCATCGACGATTTCCCGGACCTTCCCGCCGAACCGGGCCGCGATTTCGGCTCGCAGAGCGTCCCGGCCGCCGGGATAGTCTTCTCCGTGATCTTCGACCGCGTCGTGAAGCAACGCCGCGATTGCCTCGTCCTCACTGCCGCGTTCTTCCAAGACCAGGCTGGCAACTCCCAGCAAGTGGCCTATGTACGGGACGGCACCGCCTTTGCGTGTCTGATGGCGATGCAGGCGCGAAGCGAAGAGCAGGGCGGAATCGAATCGATCGCTCAGCATGGGGCGCCCTCATTTCCGGCACGCGCAGGGCGCGCCTACTCCACCATACCAATCCCCGGGATCTTGATTAACGGACGTGATTTTCCTTGTTGTTGTCATGTTACTCTGTCTCGCAGGGACGTCAACTCATGCACAAAGGCTTCACAATCTGGTTCACCGGACTGTCCGGATCGGGCAAGAGCACCGTCTCATCGATCGTCGGAGATCGCTTGCGGGCGCACGACGCCAAAGTGGAGATCCTGGACGGCGATGTGGTGCGCACTCACCTGTCGAAGGGTCTCGGCTTCTCCAAGGAGGACCGCGATATTAACATTCGCCGGATCGGGTTCGTCTGCGAACTGCTGTCGCGGAACGGTGTGATCGCCATTGGCGCGGCCATTTCTCCCTATCGATCGATTCGGGACGAGATCAGACTGCGAATCCCCCACTTCGTCGAGGTTTATGTCGAGTGCCCTCTTGACGTTCTGGTGGCGCGAGATGCCAAGGGGCTTTACAAGAGGGCGTTGGCCGGAGAGATCAAGCAATTCACCGGTGTGTCGGATCCTTACGAGCCGCCACTCAATCCGGAGGTGACGCTCCACACGGCGATCGAAGCTCCCGAGCAAAGCGCCGACAAGGTCTGGGAGGCAATACACCGGTTGGGACTCGTGAGCATCGACGGCAAAGCCGCCGCCTGAATGGTACCAGCCAACTGCGCGCGCTTATACCCGCCACCAATTTCGAGCATACGCGGTCACTTCCCGGCCTTGCGCGACCTCTCCATGTCGATCAGCGCCCGTTTGCGGTCCAGTCCCCAGCGGTATCCCCCTAACCCGCCCGTGCCCCGGATCACGCGGTGGCAAGGAATCAGGACGGCCACCGGGTTGGTGGCGCAGGCGTGTGCCACCGCGCGCACAGCTGAGGGCCGGCCGATACCCGCGGCCACCTCGCTGTACGATTGGACCTCGCCGTATGGGATCGATTGCAGGTAGATCCATACCTCCATCTGAAACGCCGTCGCTCGAATATCGAGCGGCAACTCCGGCCGGGGCGCGGCGCCCTCCAGGTGTGCGTTCAGCCCGTCGATCCAGGCGCGAAACTCCGGGCTGGGAGGCTGGCGCATGGCCTCGATGCGCGCGGCTGGATATTCGCGCCGGAGGGCCGCCAGCAGCTCCTCCGCGGAATCGCCAAATTCCACGAAACAGATGCCGCGATCGGTGGCGGCTAATAGCAGCAGCCCCACGGGCGATTCTACCGTGACGTAGGTGATGTTCACACCTTCGCCGCCCCGGCGGTACTGCCCCGGTGTCATGCCCAGACGCGTATCGACGCGTTCGTAGACCCGGCTTCCGGAGCCGTACCCGGCCTCGTACACCGCTTCCGTTACGTCTCCGGCACGCCGCAGACCGGGCTTCAGTTTGCGCAGGCGGCACGCGTCCAGGTATTCGCGCGGGGTGATGCCCACGGTGGTCTTGAAGCTGCGCTGCAGGTGGAAGCGGCTCAACCCGGCTCGCGCCGCCAGTTTCGCCAGGCTGAGGCGCTCCTCGGAGTGAGCCTCCATGTAGCTGCACAATTCCAGGATGCGGGCATCCGCAAGCGACGAAAGGGCCTCCAGCGGCCGGCACCGCAGGCAGGGGCGCAGCCCGTCCTGCCATGCTTCCGCCACCGTGGCGTAAAACCGGACATTGCGGCGCAACGGGCGCCTCGCCGGACAGGAGGGCCGGCAGAACACGCCGGTGGTCAGCACTCCAAAATAGAAGCTGCCATCGCGGCCGCGGTCTCGCCGCCCAATGGCTTCCCAACACTTTTCTTCATCGAGCATCATGGCACCAGTGTGCCGCGCGTTTGGGAGATCTTCCATCCGATTCTTGCGGGTGCATACCTTTCCGGATCCTCCATGCTCCACAGCATAACCCCGGGGCCAACGCGCTATATTCAAATTGTGATTAAGAGCGCGGTTATCCCGGTGGCGGGTTTAGGCACGCGGCTGCTGCCGGCCACCAAGTCCCAGCCCAAGGAAATGCTGCCGGTGGCGCGCAAGCCCATCGTGCAGTATGTGGTCGAGGAACTGGTCTCCAACGGCATCCGGCAAATCCTGTTTGTCACCGGCCGCAGCAAGGCCTCCATCGAGAACCATTTCGATCACGATCCCGAGCTGTTCCGCGCGCTGCGCGAGGCCAACAAACAGGATCTGCTTTCGGAGATGGATTTCGCTTCGCTCGAAGCCAATCTCTTCTATACCCGCCAGCGCCTGCAAAAAGGGTTGGGAGACGCCGTGCTGTGCGCCGAGAACTTTGCCGGCGAGGAGCCGTTCCTGGTAGCGCTGGGCGATTCCATCCTGGGGCTGAACGCCGTCTCGCAGGCGGTGAGCCGCATGGCCGAGGTCTTCGAGGCCCGGCGCGCCAGTTGCGTGATTGCGGTGGAGGAAGTGCCGCGCGAGGAGACCCGCCACTATGGGATCGTGCAGCCGGAGGACCATGAGGACGACGCATTCCGGGTCGTCAACCTGGTTGAGAAACCCGCTCCCAAGGACGCGCCCAGCAACCTGGCCATCGCCGGGCGATACATTTTCTCTCCGCTGATCTTCGATATGATCCGGCGCGTGAAGCCCGATGCGCGTGGAGAGATCCAGCTCACCGACGCCATTCAGTTCATGTGCGAAGAGGGACGGCGGGTGATCGCGGTGAAGCTCACGGCCGAAGAGAAGCGCTACGATATCGGCAATTTCCCAAGCTACTTCGAGAGCTTCGTGGAATTCGCGCTGGCCGATCCCGTCTATGGCGCCGAATTCCGCCGTGTGCTGGAGCGCCTGGTGGCGAAATCGGCCGCGACAGCTTGACCCGAACACGCACGTTCCTTTTGGCTTTGGCCGCGCTGCTGGTGGCGGCGCGCATGTGCCATGTGGGGATTCTGTGGGAGGGCGACGGCTATCCGTTGGCGGCCGCCGGCCAGATGCTTCACGGTAAGGTCCTGTACCGCGACATCTGGTTCGATAAGCCGCCCCTGGTGGCGCTGTTTTCGCTCGTTCCGGACGCGCGCGCGGGGTGGCCGCTGCGCCTGGCAGATGCCCTCTCTGCGTGGCTGGCCTGCTGGGTGTGCTACGCGTTCGCGCGCGATCTGTGGTCGCGGCAGGAAGGCCTGAGGGCGGCAGGCTTGGTGGGCTTTTTCCTGATCTTCGATTTTCCCGCAGCGGTGATCCCGGCGGCTTCGGACATGCTCATGCTGGCCCCGCACGTGGCAGCGGTGTGGCTGGCGTGGAAAGCGCGGCCGTTCTGGAGCGGCGTGCTGGCGGGGGTGGCGTTTTGGATCAGTCCCAAGGGGTTTTTTGTCGCGGCGGCGTGCGCGCTGTGGAATCCCGCCGGAATTCCGTGGATGGTCGCCGGCTTCGCGGCCGTGGGCGGGGCCGGAGCCTTGGGCCTGTGGATCCGCGGCGCGCTGGGGGCATATTGGCAGGAGGTCTGGGAGTGGGGACGCTTCTACGCCGCCAGTTCGCCGGAAGCATCGCCGCTCGCTAACGGGCTCGTGCGCACGGCGGACTGGATGGGCTTTCACGCGGCCATCGCGATCGCGGCCTTGTTTTTCCTGTGGCGCGGGCGCGCGAGGGAGCGCTGGCTGTGGGCCGGCTGGATGGTCATCTCGCTTGCGGGAGTGGCTATGGGGATGCGCTTCTTCCCGCGCTATTATCTCGAGCTGCTGCCCGTGTTGGCGTTAACGGCGGCGCGCGGGTTCACGCTCCTTGGCCGCCGCCGCGTGCTCGTGGCGCTGCTCCTCGTGCTCCCGCTGGCGCGCTTCGCTCCCACATACCTGGCGGCCCTCACGCGCCCCGATTGGCGCGATACCGCCATGGACCGCGACAGCCGCGCGGCCGCAGCCATCGTGGACCGGCTCGCGCGGCCCGGAGATTCGCTGTTCGTGTGGGGATACCGCCCCGAGATCTATGTCTACACGCACCTCCCGGCGGCCACGCGCTATCTCGATTCCCAGCCGCTCACGGGTGTGCCGGCCGATCGTCACCTCACCGAATCCACTCCCGTCGAGACCCGTATGCCGCGCGTCCGCCGCGAAGATCTGGCGCGCGCGCGGCCGGTCTTCATCGTCGACGGGCTGGGACGCTATAACCCGCGCCTGGCCCTGGAGAGCTTCCCTGATCTCGAGCCATGGCTGGCCGGCTATCGCGAGGTGGCCCGCACCGCGGGAAGCGTGATCTACCAGGCCGCGTCACCGGCCGGTCCAGCAGGGCGCCCGCTTCCCTAGGAATGCCGCCATGCCCTCCTGGGCGTCGCCGGCCAGCGCATTCAGGGACATGACTTCCTTCGCGTAGGCATAGGCTTTGGGCTGGTCGAGATCGATCTGGGTATAGAAAGCCTGCTTGCCCAGGCCGATCACCAGGGGGCTGGCCTCCGCGATTCTGGCGGCCATCGCGCGCGTGGCGGCGGCCAACTCGCCGGCCGGCACGACCTGGTTCACGAGGCCCCATTCGCAGGCCGTGCGCGCATCCACCAGCTCTCCGGTGAGCAGCATCTGGAGAGCCCGCTTGCGGCCGATGGCGCGGCTGAGCGCCACCATCGGAGTGGTGCAGAACAGTCCGATCTTCACGCCCGGAGTGGCGAAAGCGGCCTCCTCGGAGGCGATCGCCAGGTCGCAGGCCGCCACCAACTGGCAACCGGCGGCGGTGGCCAGGCCCTGCACTTCGGCGATCACCGGCTGCGAGATGGCCTGAATGCACGCCATCAGCTCCGTGCACACGTCGAAGATGCGGCGGTACTCGCGAATGTCGCGCCCGGTCATTTCGGAGAGATCGTGGCCCGAGCAGAAGACCGGGCCCGCGGCAGCCAGGATGATCGCGCGGATGTCGCGGCGGCTGCCGGTTTCCTCCAGGCAGCGGATCAGTTCCAGCATGAGGTCGAGCGAAAGCGCATTGCGGCGCCGCCGCCGGTTCAGGGTGATGATAGCGCTGGGCCCTTCCTGGGCGACGGCGAGGTTCTCGAATTCCATAACTACTATTTTCGGCTGCAACGCGGCGTTAGATGGGACCGTACTGGTACGGCGCCGACTTCACACCCGTCGTTTGGTTTCCTAGAATACCCCCAGATGAAGATTCGGGTTGCATTGTTGATAGGCTTGGCCGCACTTCCGCTGGCTGCGGGAAACATCGATGTTTCCGGCCAGACCACGGTCTTTCTGAATACCGGCGAGGTCCTGTACTTCGCGGTTCCGGATTGGAACTTTGTCGCGGACGCAAACATCCTGGGTGTTTCCCAGTATCCCAGTGCGGTCGCGTTTCAGTTTCTGACAGCGCCCATCGGCGGCGCGACCGACTTCACGGTGAGCTTGGAATCGAGCGATGGATCGGCCTCGGTGGCATTCCCGGGGTCGCTCAGCTTCACTCCCGGCACGTTCGCCGGTTCGCTGTATTCCGGTCCGGTATCGGAATTATCGGGAACCTTGAATCTCCCCGCTAGCGTATCCGCGCAGATCTTCGGGGGGTCGTCGGCGTTGCTGGCGGTGTACAATGCCGGCGCGCCCGTTACTTTGGGCCTGCCTCCTTACACCTCCCAGCAGGACCTTCAGGTCAGTCTGGAAGGTTCTGGCTTGAGCGTGGGCGCGCCGCAAGGAAGCGTGACCCTGGACCCTCCGGGCGCGCCGCAAGATAGCGCGATGCTGGAACCCGCGGGCGTTCCGGAACCCCAGCCGGCCCTGCTGGTCTTGGCTGGTCTGATCGTCGTCGCCGTCATCCCGGCAACGCGGAAGCGCGCGCCTTAATTCCTGCGTCTATCGATTTCACCTACCCTTGAACACCGAAACGGCTTACAGTTGAAGGTGGCGCGGGCTGGCGGCAGCGCGATTTCGCCAGCTTCGATTCGCCGGATCGCTCAAGGAGAACCCAGTGAAGGCATTGATTCTATATCCGCTCGTCCTTGTCTGCCTGTCCGTCCCCGCCGCGGCTGACGTGACGGTGTCCAGCCCGGATGGGCATGTGCGGTTTGTTCTGTCGTCGAATGCCCAGGGCCATCTCGAATACACGGTCACGTTCAATTCGAAGAACATCATCGATCCATCCCCGCTGGGCATCGTGGTGGACCGTCTGGATCTCGCCGCGGGCGCGCAGATCGGCGCCGCGGAAACCTACAAAATCAACGAAACCTATCCCTGGTATGGCGCGCACTCCACCGCCGTGAACAACTGCAACGGTGTCAAGGTGGCTCTGAAGCATCCCGGTACGGGAACGTCGTATACGCTGGAAATCCGGGCATACGACAATGGCGTCGCCTTCCGCCATCTCGTGCCGGGCGAGGGCGCCCGCACGCCCGATGAAGCCACCGTCTTCCACGTTCCGGCGGGAAGCGTGATAGCGCCACAGAACTACGTATCCGGCTACGAAGGGCTGTATCCGTGGCGGACCACAATTAACACGATCGAGGGCATGATGGATGGCGAGTGGACGAATCCGCCGTTCACCTTCAAGCTGCGCGATAAGAGCGCCTACGCTTCCATCACCGAGGGCGCGCTGGTCAATTACAGCGGGATGGTTTTCCAGGCGGATGCCACCCAGGCGCTGCACGCCCGGTTAGGCCACTCCGAACCCGCCACCTTCGGCTTCCGCTCGCGCTACGGCAAGGACACGGAGCGGCTCAGCCACGCGGCGGTGATCAACGGCCCCATCACGACGCCCTGGAGAATCGTGATGGTCGGCGCGGACCTGAACGCGCTGGTGAACTGCGACATCGTGCACAACGTGGCGCCGCCTCCCGATCCCAAGCTCTTTCCGAACGGCCTCAAGACCGATTGGATTAAGCCAGGCCGTGCGGTCTGGACCTACCTCGATGGGGGCGAGGGAACCGTCGAAGGGCAGAAGGAATTCATCCGGCTGGGCCAGCAACTCGGTTTCGAGTACATCGTGATGGAGAACTTCTGGCGCAGTTGGCCGGAAGAACAATTGAAAGAAGTGGTGGAGTATGGGCGGGCGCGCGGGGTTCGACTCTTCGTGTGGAGCATCCGGTCGATGCTGCAGGACCCCAAGGCCATGGAGGAGCATTTCGCGCTGTGCAGCCGTGTCGGCATAGCGGGATGCAAGATCGACTTCTTCGATCACGAGAACAAAGAGGTCGTCGATCTCTACGAGAGGCTGGCGAAAAGCGCCGCAGAACACAAGCTGATGGTCGATTTTCATGGGGCCAACAAGCCCACCGGGCTCGAGCGGACCTATCCCAACATTGTGGGGATCGAAGCCGTCCGCGGGATGGAATTCGCCGGGCCGTATGCGCAGCACGATGTGACCCTGCCGTTCACCCGCCTGCTGGCCGGGATGGCGGATTATACGCCCACGCACTTTGGCGTGTATCTGGCCGATACGACCTGGGCGCACCAGGTCGCCAACGCCTTGATACTCCAGTCTCCGCTGCTGGTCTATGTGGCGCACCCCGCCAATATGCTTGCCAACCCATCGGCGGACGTGCTGAAGAACATTCCCACCACCTGGGACGAGACCGTGGTGCTGCCGTTTTCGGAAATTCGGGAAGTCGCGGCTTTCGCCCGGCGGAGCGGCAATACGTGGTTTGTGGCGATTACGAACGGGCCCTATGCGCGAAACGTGCGCGTCGATCTGGCTTTCCTCGGGAGAGGCGCACAGCAACCGGCCGGACGACAAGCCCCGAGCTATGAGGCCACGCTCCTGCGCGATACCGGGGAACCGATGGCGCTCAAAGTGGAGCACGTGACGCTCTCGGCCAACGATTCGCTTTCGGTCGATCTGCGTTCCGGCGGCGGCTTTGTGGCCATGCTCAAGAGATAACCGGGACGGCCAGGATTGCCGCCCCCGGCATCCGCTGACGCCCTACGTCTCGATGTGATCCATCGCGTTGTGGAGCGCGTTGAAGTCGATTTCGTAGCCCAGGCCCGGCTTGACGGGCGCGGGTACGTAGCCTTCCTTATCGATGCGAAGCTGGTCTTTGAAATACGGCCTGTCGGAGCTGCCCATCGGCTGCGTCAACTCAAACCAGACGTTATTGGGCATGGCCAGCTCGCAGTGGAAATGCACGGCGTGATCGAGCAGCGAGCCCCAATTGTGCGGCTGGCACATCATGCCGAAGCATTCCGCCAGTTCGGCGAGTTTCATGCCGCTGGTGATTCCGCCTACGTTATCGACGATGAAGCGCAGCTCATCCATCGCGCCGAAGCGGATATACTTGGCGTAATCGTAAGGCGAGGTAAGGAATTCGCCCATGGTGATGGGGACATCCAGGGCCTTCGCCAGTTCGGCCAGCCCCTCCAGGTCGTCGGTCGGCAGACAGTCTTCGTAAGAGACGTAGTTCAACTCGTCGAGGGCGTGGCCGACCCTCATGGCTTCGAGGCGCGTGTAGCCGCCCACGCGGTCAAATAGCAGAGCCATGTCGTCGCCCCCGGTCTTGCGGACGGCCTTGGCCACCTCGATGTCCAGCTTATAATCCACCTCGCTGTTGGCGAGCCACGGCGGATGAATCTTGTACGCCGTGAAGCCTTGCGACTTGGCGTGCTTCACGTCCGCGACGAAGTCCTCTACCGTGTGCAGGTGCTGCGAGCTGGCGTATGCCCGCACGCGGTCGCGATACGCGCCGAGGATGCGATATACCGGGAGGTTCACCGCCTTGCCGAGAATGTCCCAGAGGCAGTTATTGATGGCGGCGGCATACGAGAGCTGGCCCACGGCGCTATGCCATTGCGAAGTAAACTGGGAAACGTCCAGGGCATTCTTTCCGACCAGCGCGCGCTTGGCATAGGCCTGCCACCCGAGGTTGGTCCAATTCGGATGGCTGTAGCGGTCGGGGATGTCATAGTTCCCCTCAATGCCGCTCACGGTCGTTACGGAAGCAAACTTCTCGCTACGGCGGAAGCTGGGACCGCCCTGCCCGGCATTGGCTTCTTCGGGCTTCAGAACATAGACTTTGACTTCCTTGATCGTGAGATCGGGAAGGTCTGCGGGTTTGATGCCCACCGATTGCGCCGCCGCGCGGCCGGGATCGGATACGCTGGATGCCGCCGCAAGCGCGCCGACGGCGGAGGAGCCGAAAAACTTGCGCCGCGATAGGTTCTGTTCTGGCATGGCTGTGTCTCCTAAACCTCCACCCGAAGCATCATGTTATCCAGCACGCCCCGGTCGAATTCATAGCCCAAGCCCGGCTTGACGGGCGCGGGGACGTACCCGTCCTTGTCGATGCGGAGTTTGTCCTTGAAATAGGGTTGGTCGGTGATGCCCATCGGCTGGGTCATCTCAAACCACTCGTTGTTGGGCATGGCCAGCTCGCAGTGGAAATGCACGGCGTGATCGAGCAGCGTGCCCCAGTTGTGCGGCTGGCACATCATGTTGAAGCACTCGGCCATGCGAGCCACCTTCATGCCGCCGGTAATGCCGCCGATGTTATCCACGATGAAGCGGACCTCGTCCATGGCGCCGCGCAGGATATAAGGGACGTAGTCGTAGATCGAAGGCATGAACTCGCCCATGGTCACCGGCACGTCGAGAGCGGTGGAGAGTTCCACCAGTCCGTCGATATCCTTGGTTGGTAGCGCATCCTCGAAAGAGACGTAGTGCAGTTCGTCGAGCAGGCGCCCCACCTTCATGGCTTCGTCGCGCGTGAGCACCCCGACCGGGTCGTACAGCAGGGGCATGTCATCGCCGCCGGTCTTCCGGACGGCCTTGATGACCTCCATATCGAGTTTGTAATCGTGCCCTTGGGGCCCCCTCCCGGCGGGTGGATCTTATAGGCCGTGAAGCCATCGGACATGGCATGCTTGACATCGGCCACGAAATCTTCCACGGTGCGCAAGTGCTGGGAACTGGCGTAGGCTCGAACGCGCGTGCGGTAGGCTCCCAGGATGCGATAGACCGGGAGGCCGACGGCTTTGCCGAGAATGTCCCAGCAGCAGTTATCCACGCAGGCGGCATAGGAAAGCTGGCCGTAGCGCCGCTGGCTGGGCCGCCATTGCGAGGTCAGAGCCGGAAGGTCGAGAACGCTTTTTCCAGGCAGCGCGGCGCGGGCGTACTCGAGCCATCCCAAGTTGCTCCAGTTGGTATGGAAATAGCGGTCGTCGAGACTATAGTTGCCCTCGATGCCGCTATTGGTGACGATGGAGGCGAACTTCTCACCGGTGCGCTCCTGCGGTTCGGGCATGCCGGCGGGCGCGCCGCCGCGTCCGCCACGCCCCCCGCCGGCATTAGCCGGAGTCCGGCGCTCGCCCGGCTTCGTCACCAGAACCTTCACCTGTTTGATGGTCAGATCGGGCAGGTCCGCCCGTTTGATTCCAACGGCCTGCGCGGCGGCGCGGCCCGGATCGGCCAGCGCCAGCGCTCCGGCGGCGGGAGCGGCGGCGGCAGCGCCCATAAAACTCCGCCGCGACACGTTGTTCCTGGACATCTGAGTCTCCTCTCTTGTCCCAAACACGGTTTACGATTCCCTCCCATGCGACTTCCCACGCAAAGCGCACCTCATGGCTTGCCCACAAGCCATGAGGTGCGCAGGAAGCCTTTCAGCGATTATCCGCCAACCCCGACCGTTACGCAACGGAGAGACCTCCGTTCATCGGGTCAAAATCGCAGTTTCAACCCAAGCTGTATCTGCCGCGACGGAACGCGCGTCGAGGTAATCTGCCCTTCACCCGCAGTGCCCACCGTCGATCCTGGCTGGCCAAGAATCGGGTGGTTCGCCAGGTTGAAGAGCTCCCCGCGGAAGTCCAGGTGCACGCGCTCGGTGATGGTAAAGGACTTCGCCATCGAGGCATCCAGATCGGCCAATCCCGGACCGTACACGTCGTTACGTCCGGCGTTGCCAATCCGATACGGGCCGACGCCCGTCACGAAGTTCAACCGGTTGACGAACGCGGCCGGGTTGAACCAACCCTTAGCGTTCGCGGTCGATAGCACGGGACTGATTCCGGTAGCATCCGGCCGGCAAGTGGCGTCGGTATTCTGGAACGAGCCGTTCTGGCAGCCCATGGAGAAGGGGAACCCGCCCTCAAACGTCAGGATCCCTCCCATCTGCCATCCGCCGAGGACCCCATCGACAATCCGGTTGGTTTGCCCGAGGAAATGCTGGCCTCTGCCGAAGGGCAATGCATAGAGACCCGAAGTGGTCCATTTCCTTCCGAAATTGAAAGCGGATGGTCCGCGCTCCAGAGCCAGGTTAGCCGGGCTCGAAGGCACGTACGAATCGCCGGCGGCCTGGCGGACGCCGCTGCCGTTGTCCATGGATTTCTCATAACTGAATGAACTTAGCAACGTGAAACCCTGGGCGAAGTGATGTTGCACACGCGCCTGGAGAGAATTGTAGTTGGAGTGGCTGGCAGCCTCGACCGCCTGCACGAATCCGAACTCCGGCCAGGGGCGCAGCAGGTTGCGGTTGTTTACCGGCGCCGCGGGAGGCGAGTCGTTGTAGTAGGTGGTTCGCTGTAAGTGAATTCCGGTCGAACCCACATAGCCCACTTCGAGGGTTGTGGAGGCGTTCAGCGAACGCTGGACGTTGAAGCTCCATTGCGGCGATTTGGGTTGCGGATCGCCATATACCCAGGACGGGGCATTCGTGGAAATGGTGATGATGGGGAACGGAGCGGTCCAGGTCGCGTTCGGAATCAAGGTGTTCGAGGTGCTGTTGATTCTCATGGTAAACGGCTGGTTGCGCGATACGTCGAACGCCGTGTTGAGCAGGTCGTGCGGGAAGTAGATGCCGAATCCCGTGCGGATCACGGTCTTGGAATTGAGGTTATATGCCATCCCGATGCGGGGACTGAATTGCAAATAGTCCGTCTTCCAGGTTTTATCCCCGAACATTCCGCGGTTATACGGAATTCCGGCGGGCAGCGGAAAGGGCGGATTGCCGGCATAGAAGTCGCCGGTGCCCGCGCGTACCCAGATGGGGAAGAACGAATTGTTCCAGGCCCAGTCGATGTTGGAGATGTGGTCGTATCTCTCGTTCAATCCGGGCTGCAACTCGTAGCGCAGCCCCATGTTGATCGTCAGCTTTCGATTGACTTTCCACTGGTCCTGAATGTAAGGACCAACAGCCCAATCGCGGAACTGGTCTGACACCAGTCCTGGTTGGCCCTGCGATCCGGATATATCTCCCAGGAGGTAATCCGCCATGGAATTCAAGGGGAGGGGCGAGCCGCCGGCCACGTCGGTATACGTGCCGCTAAAGGTGAACCCGCCTCGCGCAAAGTCGTTGCCCGTTATGTTGAAACGGATGCGTTGGAAATCCCCTCCGAACTTGAGACTGTGTTTGCCCAGGTTCCACGAAAAATTGTCGGTCGCCGAGATGGTGGTGTCCCAAGCCGAATAGGGACCGTTCTGGGGGTCCGCGGGACCCGTGAAATTGCTGATTCCGATCACTGGTATGCCCCAAAATGCAGGGGTGTCGAGCACATACGGGATGCCCAGTTTCTTGACCCAGTCGAAAGCCGGATTGCCGGTGTGCAGGTTGCCGTTGGTGTTCTCCAGCCGGCTCATGCCCAGCTTGAATTCATTGACCTTCGTGGGGCTGATCACCCAGGTGTTTCCTAACAGGGCCTCGTGCGTGATCACGGTGTTCAAGGTGCCCATGCCGGCGAACACAGTGCTGCCGCCCGGCGTGTAACTCGGCTCGTCGCCGTGGCTATAGCTGAACTGAAAGGCGGCTTTTTGAGTAGCCTGCCAATCGACACGCGCAATTTCTCCGTCGTGCTGGTCGGTGATTTCCTCCGTATTGTTCACATAATTATTGGCTTGAACGTAGTTCACGATGCTCGTTGGCGTGGCGTTCGGCGCCGGAAAAAGCTGCTGGAGTAGAAGCGATTGCGGAGCGATCCGGCTTTGCGGAATGATGTTTCCGGGAAAAGGCGCTTGCGAGACGACCGCCGTTCCAGCGCTGTTCAGAACGCGCTGCGCCGGATCGTAAATCACCGTGCTGTAGGCCGAAAAATCGCCCGTGAAGTACTGCGGCAGTGGGGTGCTCCCGTATGCCAGATTCTGCTGGTTCTGCCGCTGGCCCTCATAATTGAACATGAAGAACAGCTTGTCGTGCCCGTTAAACAGGCCGGGAATCCGCACCGGGCCGCTCAACACGAATCCGAATTGGTTGCGTTTCAGGATCTCGATCGGAGTATTGGGCTGCTGGAAGTAATTCTTGGCGTCCATATCCGTGTTGCGCAGGAATTCGAACAAGGCGCCGTGGTAATCGTTGGTGCCGCTCTTGGTCACCACGTTCATCTGGGTCGTGTTGTGGCCGAACTCCGCGCTGTACGTGCCGGTCTCCACGTTGAACTCCTGAATCGCGTCCACCGATGGCAGCACCAGATAGGTCATGAAATTTGGATCGGTGTTTTCGATACCGTCCAACATGTAATGGGTGTACTCAAAGCGCTGTCCGGACAGGTTCAACTGAAAATTGGAGCGGTCTCCGCCTCCTCGCGCCTGGGCGATGGAGTTCGCCGGACCATAGGTTGTCCCGGAGGGCACCAGTTCGCCCAATTGCAGAAAATTGCGTCCGTTAAGCGGCAGGTCCTCGATACTCTTGTTCCCGATCACCGTGCCGATCGTGGTCGTTTCGGTATCGAGCGCAGTCGCTACAGCGTTTACTTCAACGCTTTGGCTGATGTCGCCTACTTGCAGCGAAAAATCTTCGCGGATCTCCTGGCCTACCGCGACTTCGATGTTATTGCGGACGCTGGCTGTGAACCCTTTCATCGCGACGCGGACCGAGTAAATCCCCGGAGTCAAAGCAGGCGCGATGTAGGTGCCGGCCGAATTGGTGGTCAGGTTGCGAGCCACACCCGTGGACGTGTTGGTAACCGTTACAGCCGCGCCGCCCACTACTGCGCCAGTCGCGTCGGCAACCGTTCCAAGAATCTCGCCGGTGGGTTCCTGGGACCAGGCTAGCAACGAGAAAAGCGCAAGCAACGATACGATCCTTAATAGCCCGGAACATCTCACACTTGTACGTTTGGACATACAAATCTCCTCAAAGTGATGCAGACAGAAGACAACTTGCCGCATAGGAACATAGCCAAGTCGGGACCTAAGCCATGACCTCTTGCTCCCGACTTGTCGCAAATTTAGCGATAGCGTCCCGCCACAAGCACCAGCTAAAGCTAACCTCGGCACAAAGTATGTCACGGGTTTTTGGGGCTGTCAAGACTGTTGTAGCTCTTCGGATCTCGAATCCCGCTTCTTGATCTGAATCGATTCGAGCGAGGAGATTCCGGGCGCCGGTGGCCGTTGCGCGCAAACGAGGGCGCTATTCGCCTCACGTCGCCGCGCGCCTTCACACCGATACCGCGCCCGCTTCGGCCACCTTCACGGGCCGGTTCTCGCGTTGCGATTGGGTCGCGGCCAGGCTGATCCGCATGGCAGCCACCGCGTCAGCCCCCGTGATCGAGGGCTTACGGCCGGCCAGCACGTTGCTCACGAAATCCTGGATCTGCGTCAGGTAGGCGGCCTCGAAACGCTCCATGAAGTACGGCACCACGTCATGCGAAATGCCTTCCTTGGTCATCACCAGAATGGGCGTCTGGCGGTGGTAGCCGATCTGCAACGATCCCTTGGTGCCCCACACTTCCCCGCGAATGTCGTAGCCGAAGACCGCGTTGCGGCTCAGATGTACCACGCCCAGCGCTCCGCTCTCGAACACCATATCGATGATGGCGTTATCGATGTCGCCCACGGTTTTCATCTCGGGATACGCCAGCGTGCCGCCGATGGCGTGCACGGTCTTGACGTCCCCCATGAACATACGCGCCACATCGAAATCGTGGATACCCATGTCGGCGATCAGGCCGCCGCTCACCTTGGGGTCGCAGAATTCGAGGGGAGGCCGAAACGGGTCGCGCGAGGTCGAGGTGAGCACCACCGGGGTGCCGATGGCGCCCTCATCCACCTTCTTCTTGGCCCCCAGATAAGCCGCGTCGAAGCGCCGCTGGAATCCCATCTGGAGGAACGCGCCGCGGCTCTCGATCAGGCGCAGCATCTCTTCGGCCTGGGGTAGCGATAGGGCCATGGGCTTCTCGCAGAACACCGCCTTCCCCTTGAGCACCGCATCCACGACCACGTCGCGATGCGTGCTGGTGGAGCTGATAACGGCCACGGCCTCCACGGCGGGGTCTTCCAGCAGCTCCTGGTGGCTGGCGTACCACTTGGGAATTCCGAATTCGGCCGCGAAGCCGCGGGCCAGCTCGGGTTGGAGATCGGCCACCGCCACCAGCCGCGCGTTGGACACGCGCTGCCCCAAATTCGCAGCGTAGACCCGGCCCATCCGGCCCACTCCCACCACTCCGATATTCAAGCGGTCCGTCGTCATGCTGAAACACCCTCCTGGATCTGGGTCAATCGTACGGGCCGGTTCTCCCGGGCTGATCGGATGGCCGCCAGGCCGATCTCGACCGCGCGCAGCCCATCCTGGCCGTCCACCGGAACCGGCTCGCCCGCGCGAATCGCCTCCACGAACGCCTGCATCTCGTTACGGTACGATTCGGTGTACCGCTGCATGAAGAAATTGAGCGGCAGCGCGGAGTGAACGCCCGTCCGGTCGCTGTGGACATGCGTATCCGGCATGTTGTTCGCGACCGTCACCATGCCCCCTGAGCCGAACACCTCCACGCGCTGATCGTAGCCATAGACGGCCTTGCGGCTATTGTCGATGGCCCCCATCGCGCCATTTGCGAACGTCAGGGTCACGAGCGCGGTGTCCCAATCGCCGGCCTGCTCGAAGACCGGATCCACCAGCACGGCGGCGCGGGCGTAAACCTCCACCACCTCGCTCGCCACCAGGTAGCGGGCCATATCGAAATCGTGAATGGTCATGTCCAGAAAAAGGCCGCCCGAGGCGCGAATGTACGTCTCGGGAGGCGGCGCGGGGTCGCGGCTGGTGATGCGCAGGATTTGCGGTTCGCCCACCCGGCCCGCGCGGACCATTTCGTGGACCTTGCGGAAGTTGGGATCGAAGCGGCGGTTGAATCCCACCATCAGCTGAACGCCGCGGAGGGCCACCGCCCGGTTGATTTCGGAGATTCGTTCGAGCGCCAGGTCGATGGGCTTCTCGCAGAAGATGTGCTTGCCCGCGGCGGCGGCGTCAAGAATCATCCGGTAGTGCGTATTGGTGGGCGTCGCGACGACCACCGCATCCACCTCGGCAAGCTCGAGCACCTGCCGGTAGTCGGCGTAGGTTTTCGAAATGCCGAAGCGTGCGGCCACGGCGGCGAGTTCCTCGGGGGATATATCGGCGAGCGCCGCCACCGCGGCGCCGGGAATGCGGTTCGCCAGGTTTTCGATGTGGATCTTGCCGATCCGGCCGGCGCCTAGAACGCCTAATCGCAATGTCTCTTGGCTCATGAGTTTTTTCCCTCTGAAGCAATGAGGGTCTCATTACGGCAGGAGCGGCGTCAATGGCGGGCGGAATCTTCGCTTTCGACCCAGGCGGCGCGCGGACTACACCACATCCACGCCCATGCTGCGCGCGGTGCCTTCCACGGACCGCATGGCGGCTTCCACGTCGAAGCAGTTCAGGTCGGGCATCTTGATTTTGGCGATCTCTTCCACCTGCTTATGCGTGATCTGGCCGACCTTGGTCTTATGCGGCTCGGCGGAACCCTTCGCCAGGTTCACCGCGCGCTTGATCAGCACCGGCACCGGCGGCGTCTTGGTGATGAACGTGAACGACCGGTCCGAGTAGATGGTGATCACCACCGGGATGATCAGGCCTTCCTGGTCCTTGGCGGACGTCTTGGCGTTGAACGCCTTGCAGAAATCCATGATATTGACGCCCTGCGGTCCGAGGGCCGTGCCCACCGGGGGCGCCGGCGTGGCCTTCCCGGCCGGAATCTGCAGCTTCACCTGAGCGGTAACTTTCTTTGCCATAACAATCCTCTTGCCCCAACCCGGTAGAACCCACGGGCCGCGGCGCTAAACCTTCTCGACTTGCAGGAACTCGAGCTCCACCGGGGTGGCGCGCCCGAAGATCGTCACCATCACGCGCAGCGTGCCGCGTTCGGGGTTCACTTCGTCCACCTTGCCGGAGAAATTGGCGAACGGGCCATCCACGATGCGCACCGAATCGTTCTTTTCGAACGTCATCTTGGGGCGCGGCCGCGAGGCCGAGGAGGCCTGGCGGTAGAGAATCTGGTTGACTTCGTCCGCGCTCAGCGGCACCGGGGAGTTTCCGCCGCCGACGAAGCCGGTCACCCGCGGCGTGTTCTTCACCGCGTGCCACAACTCGTCGTTCATTTCCATTTCCACCAGCACGTAGCCCGGATAAACCAGGCGCTTACTGGTGACCTTTTTGCCGTTGCGCAATTCCACCACTTCCTCGGTAGGAATCAGGATCTGTCCGATCTTGTCGGCGAACCCGAAGGCCTCCGAGCGCGTGCGCAACGATTCTGCCACCTTGTTCTCGAATCCCGAGTAGGTGTGGATGATGAACCATTTTCGGGGAGACGAGTCGTCGTAGAGCGGAGCCTGTGGCTCGACGCTCTCCGGCGGCCGCTCCTCGACCGGCTGCCCGGCGGCGTCCTCTTCAACGGCAGGGACCGGCCGCTCTTCTTCATCCGCGGACGGTTCGGCGATTTCGGAGGGCTCGTCGAAGTGAACGTCGTTCTCTTCTTCCATAAATGCTACTTCGTGAAGAACCTCAATACTCCGGTGACGCCCGTGCTCAGAATCTTGTCCACCACCGCGAAATAAGCCGCGAAGGCGAACACCGAAAAAATCACCACCGCCGTGGTGCCCTCTACCTGCTTCCGGTTCGGCCAGGTGACCTTGCGCATTTCGAGCCTCAAGTCGTTAACGTAATCCCTGACGCCCTCGAACCAGTTTTTCGCTTCGGCCATAAACCTTCTCTCGTGCCCGGCAGTGGCGGGGTGGTTGGCAGGGGCGGAGGGATTCGAACCCCCACTCGCGGTTTTGGAGACCGCTGGTCTGCCGTTAAACCTACGCCCCTGGGTCGCTCCCCCGGCGAAGGGGGCCCGTTCCCATTCTACTTGATTTCCTTATGCACCTGGTGCTTGCGGCAATGCGGGCAGAACTTCTTCAGCTCCAGACGCTCGGTCGTGGTCTTCTTGTTCTTGGTGCTGGAATAATTCCGGTTCTTGCACTCGGTGCATTGGAACGTGATGATTTCGCGCGGCATTTCCTCTTATTCTCCCGGACCTACTTTATGACTTCCGTGACCGTGCCGGCGCCCACCGTGCGGCCGCCTTCGCGGATCGCGAACCGCAGCCCCTTGTCCATGGCCACCGGCGTGATCAGCTCCACCTTCAAATCCACGTTGTCGCCCGGCATCACCATCTCCGTGCCCTCCGGCAACTCCGCCACCCCCGTCACGTCCGTCGTGCGGAAGTAGAACTGCGGCCGGTATCCCTTGAAGAACGGCGTGTGCCGCCCGCCTTCTTCCTTGCTCAGCACGTACACCTGCCCCTTGAACTTCGTGTGCGGCGTGATCGACCCCGGCTTCGCGATCACCTGCCCGCGCTCCACTTCGTCCTTCTCCACCCCGCGCAGCAGCAGCCCCACGTTGTCCCCGGCCCGCCCTTCGTCCAGCAGCTTCTTGAACATTTCCACGCCCGTCACCACCGTCTTGCGCGTGTCCCGGAAGCCCACGATCTCCATTTCCTCGCCCACCTTGCAGATCCCCCGCTCGATGCGCCCCGTCACCACCGTGCCGCGCCCCTGGATCGAGAAAATGTCTTCAATCGGCATCAGGAACGGCTTGTCCATCACGCGCTGCGGAATCGGCACGTAGCTGTCCACCGCGTCCATCAGCTCCAGAACCGTCTTCTCCCACTTCTCTTCGCCGTTCAACGCCCCCAAGCGCCGACACCCGCACCACCGGCAGATCGTCGCCCGGAAATTCGTAGCTCTTCAGCAGCTCGCGCACTTCCAGCTCCACCAGGTCCAGCAGTTCCGGATCGTCCACCATGTCCACTTTGTTCATGCACACCACGATGTACGGCACGCCCACCTGCCGCGCCAGCAGCACGTGCTCGCGCGTTTGCGGCATGGGGCCGTCGGTGGCCGCCACCACCAGAATGGCGCCATCCATCTGCGCCGCGCCGGTGATCATGTTCTTGATGTAGTCGGCGTGGCCCGGGCAATCCACGTGGGCGTAGTGCCGGTTCGTGGTTTCGTACTCGATGTGCGCCACCGCGATGGTGATGCCGCGGGCCTTCTCTTCCGGCGCGTTATCGATGGAATCGAAGCTGCGGAACTTCACCTTGGGATTGTTCTTGCCCAGCACCTTGGTGATGGCCGCCGTCAGGGTGGTCTTGCCGTGATCGATGTGCCCGATCGTGCCGATGTTTACGTGCGGCTTGCTGCGGTCGAATTTTTCCTTTGCCATGCGCCTTTCACCTGTCAGGATTGTGTACCGGAAAAAACTGGAGCCGTTGACCAGGATTGAACTGGTGACCTCGTCCTTACCAAGGACGCGCTCTACCAACTGAGCTACAACGGCCTAATCAATAGTGTACAAGGTCTGGTGGACGGGGGAGGATTCGAACCTCCGTAGCTCGCAAGGAGCGACAGATTTACAGTCTGTTGCCATTAGCCGCTCGGCCACCCGTCCAGACCCACGGCCCGCAAAGCGACCCTCCAAAGCGAGACTCATCCATGCGGGGAAACTATAAGCATACTAGGAGCCGCGCTGGCGCGCAACTGGCACTCTTGTCCGATGCGGAAAAACCCTACGCCCACAAGTAGAACAGCAGCATCAGGAAGACCCACAATGCGTCCAGAAAATGCCAGAAAACGGCCGAGACATCGATGACGGTGCGCTTGGCCGGGCCCAGGCGCAGACGCCACGCCTGCACGTCCACGTAAATCAGCGCCCCGATTCCGCCCAGCAGATGGAAGGCGTGCGCGGCCGTCAGCACGTAGAAGAATGAACTGGCCGGATTGCTGGCCACGTAGATGCCGGCATCGCTCAGTTCCCCCCAGGCCAGCGCCTGGCCCCCCAGAAAGAGCATTCCCAGCGCCGTGGCGGCGGTCCAATACAGGTTGAACTTGCCACGGTCGCCCGCCTTCAGCGCCCGGCGGGAGAAGTCCAGGACGATGCTCGATGCCAGCAGAATTGCCGTGTTCAGGAAAAGGATGTGCGGCTTGGGCACCGCAGTCCAGTCGCCGGAAAGGCTCCTGCGCATCACGAAAGCGGCCGTGAAAGCCCCGAATACCATGGTGGTGGCCGCCAGCAGCAACCACAGCCCCGTGAACGATGCCCGGCGGTCCGCGCCCCGCCCGTCCGGGCCGCTGTCTCCCCAGCCGGGTTCGAGCGGTGGAGGCGGTGGTGGGTGCATGATGCCATGGCTGACTGAGGCGGACACAGCCATATGGATGCGCGATGTGTGCCCTCCGACGCGCAATCCGCCCGGGGGCTACGCCCCGCAACGGTCCGCGAACTGCGGTTGGTTGCCTCATGCTGGCCCGATTTGTGCTAGCGTTATCTTTCATCCCAATGGAGGACAAATGGAGGCTCTAGGCCTTATCGAAACGAGGGGTTTGATTGGAGCGATCGAAGCCGCCGACGCGATGGTCAAGACGGCCGACGTGGTCTTGCAAGGCAAGGAGTTCGTCGGGTCGGGCCTGGTGTGTGTCAGCGTTCGCGGCGATGTCGGAGCGGTGAAGGCAGCCACGGACGCGGGTGCGGCCGCCGCGCGGCGCGTCGGCGAGCTGGTGGCCGTTCACGTGATTCCGCGGCCCCATGAGGAAGTCGAGAAGGCCGTCCCGGGCGGTTTGAAAAAATAGCGGCTGATGCTCGGAGGCAACGGCCTCCTCTCCGTCCAGGGGGGTACGGGCCAAGGTCGCAAACGCGTACGCCGTGGTTGAAGGATCGCACTTACTCCCAGGAGCGGGTCGATGCCGTGATCGAGCGGATGGCTGGTGTATGCTGTGCGGCGGCCGGAGGAAACTTTCGAAATGCCACTGGAATATAACAAGGCAGCGGCTCCCGCGCGGGGGGCTGAGACCGTCGAAGTCAATCGCAGCTCGGTAGCGGTGGCCGTGGAGCGCTACCTGGCGGCACGCGGGGTGTCCGTTACCGCGCAGCCGAACGGCCAACCCGGCAAGGCAGCCGCGGTTTCCAACGTGGCGGTGGACCTGGTGGACCGATTCCTCGCGGCTCGCAGCGTGACCGTTCAACCCGACGCGCCGGCGGACAGACAACCGGAAAAGGCAGACTTGGTTTCCAGGGTGGTAGACGCTGTCAACCGAGTCCTTGCCGCGCGCGTTGCGACGGCCCCACCGGCGCCAGCCTCGCAGCCGGTCAAGGCCAGCGTGGTTTCCAATGTGGAGGATGTGGTGGACCGGTTCCTCGCCACGCGCTCCGCGACGGCTCCGCCGGCCCCAGTGGCGCCAGCCTCGCAGCCGGTCAAAGCCAGCGTGGTGGACGTGGTGGACCGGTTCCTCGCCACGCGTGCAGCGACGGTCCCGCCGGACCCGCCGGCGCCAGCCCCGCAGCCGGTCAAGGCCGCTGTAATTCCCAACGTAGCGGCCGCGGTGGTGGATCAATTTCTGCTCGGCCACGGCTCCGGACCCGCGAGCGGGTTTTCCTGACTGACCAAGGACAGCTCGTGCGGGTCCCGCACTACGCCGCCGGAACCCCAGACGGCGCCGGCCGTCGAGCCGCCTCCACTGGCCCAGCCGGCACCGCTCCAGCCGGCTCCTCAGACGGTGGCCTTCGTGTGCGAAGCCGACGTGCAGGCCGCGATCCGGGATAACCGGAAGATTCACATTGGGCCGAAGGCCATCGTCACCCCTTCTGCCCGCGACTTGGCCAATCCCTCTGATATTCTGGTGTTGGTCCAAGGCTGAGGCGTCAACGTGGATTTGAACCTGGATACACTGAAGCGCGAAATCCTGGAGTATCTCGACTCCGCCGGCTTTGCCGTCTTTCACAGCAGTCCGGGAAGGCTCGAAGGCCTTCCCATGGTGCTGTGGGACACCGAGGCCTTCCCGGATTACCAGATGTTTCTGGACGTCGCTCGCAAAACCGGCTGCAAAATGGTGCTGTTCGCGGCCCGCGAGTTCGGGAGCAGCGACCTGGACGACCTTCTGGCGCAACTCGAAGACTGCGAGATGACCCGCGAAGAGAGGCGCGAACGGGAATCGCGCCTGCGCGATCTGCGCATCTTCGAAGGCGTGACCTGCTCGCTGGAACTGGCCTTCGATTACCACAACCGGCTGTATGTCTACGAACTTCAGCCGGACTGGTACGAAGAGTTCCTGAATCTCGAGGACGAAATCGCTTCCCGCCTGGCTTGCGACGACGATGACGACGCCGGCGATTCGCTGGGCGGATACTTTTCCAAGAACTAGGTGCCGGCTTACCGCTGGAATCTGCCCGCGGCCGGCTCCCGGCAGGCGGCCGCGCTGGCAGCGGCTTTAGGCATCGGTCTTCCGGCCGCCAAGGTCCTGGTTCATCGCGGGTTAGCCGAACCCGCGGCGGCTCGCCTCTTCCTCGATCCCACCCTTGATAACTTATACGATCCATTGACACTTCGGGATATGCCGCGAGCTATCGAGCGCCTGCGACAGGCCATAGGCTCCGGTGAGAAGATCCTGATCTACGGCGATTACGACGTGGATGGCACGGTTGCAGTGGTGGTGCTGATCAAGGCCATCGAGCTGGCCGGCGGCGCTGCGGGCTACTACATTCCCAACCGATTTCAGGATGGCTACGGTATGCGGCCCGAGGTGGTTGAGCGGGCCGCCGCCGAAGGCGTGAAGCTGATCGTGAGCGTGGATACGGGGATTCGCGCCGCCGAGGTGGTACGGCGGGCGGGAGAGCTGGGCATCGACGTGATCGTCACGGATCACCATCTGCCCGATGCGGACCTGCCGCCGGCGCTGGCAGTGCTCAATCCCAACCGGCGGGATTGTCCGTATCCGGAGAAGAACCTATGCGGCGCGGGCGTGGCCTTTAAGCTCGCCCAAGCGCTGCTGGCCGACATGGTATGGCCGCGGGAGAGGGTCGGGAGAGTGGCGGAATCGTTCCTCAAGATGGTGGCCATCGCCACGGTGGCGGATGTGGTGCCACTCACCGGCGAGAATCGCATCCTCGTGAAGCATGGTCTGGAGGGGCTTCGCGCGGTGCGCAATCCGGGCCTGCGAGCGCTCCTGGACGTGGCTGGATTCAATAGCGGGAGCGTGCCTTCGGCGCGGCAAGTGGCCTTCCAGATCGCCCCGCGCATGAACGCCGCCGGCCGCATGGATACGGCCCGGCTGGTGGTCGAGCTGTTCCTCACGTCGGACGCGGCGCGCGCCCGCGACCTGGCGCGCCAGCTTCATGAGCAGAACGCCGAGCGCCAGCAGGTGGAGGCCCTCATCCGCGATACCTGCGAGCGGATGGCGGTGGACGATGCGGCCGCCGCTCTGGTCTACTACTCTGAAGGCTGGCATCGCGGCGTGCTGGGCATCGTGGCCGCGCGCCTGGTCGAGCGGCTGGGCCGGCCGGTTTTCGTGCTGAGCCTGAATTCCCAAGACGGGTTGGCACAGGGATCGGGACGCAGCATCCGCGCGTTCCACCTGCTCGACGCGCTCGAATCCATGGCGGACCTGTTCGTGCGCTTCGGCGGCCACCGTCATGCGGCGGGAGTGACGCTGGAACCCGGGCGCGTGCCCGAATTCCGGGAGAGGCTTGCCGCGTATGCCGCCGCGCGGTTGTGCGCGGAAGACTTTCGGCCCACCCACGAGATCGATGCCGTGCTCGCCCTGGACGAGATCAACGAGCGGGCCGCTCAGGAGATCCTCGCGCTGGCGCCCTTCGGCCACGGCAATCCACCGCCCCTGTTCGCCGCCCTCGAGGTGGAGATCGCCGGCCAGCCGGTGGTCTGGAACGAGAAGCACCTTCGCCTGATGGCGCGGGGGAGCGGCCGCACGCTGGCCCTGAAAGCCTGGAACTTCGCCGGCCGCGCCGCCGAGCTGATTTCGGGCGCGTACGTGGATATCGCTTTCACGCTGGAAGAAGACGCCTACTCGGCCGCCCGCGGCTATCCGGGATGGTGCGCGGTGCTGCGCGACGTGCGCGCGAGCGTGCCGCGCTGAGACCCGGCAGAGAACATGATCCAAGCGGGATTTGCCGCTTTCACTACTGCTTGATAGGATAGAAGAGCCCCTCACGGTGGGTGTAGCTCAGCTGGTAGAGCGCTGGATTGTGGTTCCAGCGGTCGTGGGTTCGAACCCCACCACCCACCCCATTCAAAACCGCCGCCAATCCGCCACAAGCCCGAGGATCGAAAAATTCCCCACCCCTGACAAGGGCTATGGCCGGCATCGACTCTGGAACGGAGGAGGTGCCGAGATCTGTTACGGGCGGTGGAAGTGAACGATCTGGTGGAGCTGAAACGGCAAGGACTCAGCATCAAGGCGATCAGCGCCGCAACCGGGTTTGATCGCAAGACAGTGCGGAAGTATCTGGCGAAGCCGGATGAGATTCCGGCTTACGCGCCTCGACCGCCGCGGCCGAGCAAGTTAGACGGATTCAGGCCGTATCTGCAAGAACGGCTGAGTGCTGGAGTATGGAATGGTGCTGTGCTGCTGCGCGAGTTGAAAGAGCGGGGCTATAGCGGCGGCCATACGATTCTGAACAACTGGCTACAGCCGCAGCGGGGTGCTGCCCGGGTGGTGGCGGTGCGACGGTTTGAAACACCTCCAGGGCGCCAGGCCCAGGTAGATTGGGGGCACCTCGGCAGCCTGGGAGTCGAGGAGGAGGAACGAAAGCTGTGGGGGTTCACGTTCACGCTGGGGCACAGCCGGGCGATGATGGCGGCCGCGGCGCTGGACCAGAAGCTCGGCACGCTATTGCGGATGCACGAGGAAGCGTTCCGGCAACTCGGCGGGGTGCCGGAAGAGATCCTGTACGACCGGATGAAGACGGTCTGGCAGGAGATCGATGAGCGCGGCGAGGTGGTCGGGAATCCAGTATTTCTCGACTTTGCGCGTTACTGGGGATTCACGCCGCGGCTGTGCCGGCCGTATCGCGCACAGACCAAGGGCAAGGTGGAATCCGGGGTGAAGTACGTGCGCCGCAACTTCCTGTGCGGACTGCAAGGCCGCGAGCCGGGCAGCCTGGAGGAGATGACGACGCAGTTGCGGCAGTGGGTCTGGGAAGTCGCCAACCAGCGGGTCCACGGGACCACGCATCTGCAGATCCGTGCGGCATGGGAAACGGAACGAAAGAGCCTTCATCCGGTGGACGGGCGGCCATCGTACCCGTACGTGGATGACGAGTTGCGGAAAGTGGCGCGGGACGCATTTGTATCGTGGGAGGGCAGTCGCTACTCCGTGCCGTGGCCGTATGCCGGGAAAGGGGTCTGGGTGCGGGCCGGCGCCGGCGATGTCGAAGTGCGCTACGGAGGCATCGAGATCGCGCATCACACACAGGCACCGCGAAAGCATATGATCGTCCGCCACCCGGAGCACCACGAGGGCATTCCCTTGGGAGCGAGACAGGAACGGAAGACACTGGTCCACCTGCAGCAGACCGCGCCAGTGGTGGAGATCCGGCCCCTGGAGGCATACGAGATGGTGGCCGTGGGAGGTGTGCGATGACGGCCATCGAGCGGCTGCATGAGATCGTCGGCGGGCTGGGGCTGACGGCATTGGATGTCCGACTGGAAGGGCTTCTGGAAGAAGCTTCCAAAAAAGAACCGAGCTATGGGGACTTCCTCGTAGACGTGCTCAACACCGAAGCCGATGCCCGCCGGCTGCGCTACTTGAAGACGCGGCTCCAGTTGGCGCACTTGCCGTATGTGAAGACGTTTGATCAGTTTGACTTCAGCTTTCAGCCTTCGATCGACGAACGGCAGATTCGGGAGTTGCGGACGCTGCGTTTTGTGCATGAGGCCAGCAACGTGATTCTCCTGGGACCGCCTGGGGTCGGCAAGACGCATCTCGCTGTGGCTTTGGCGGAGGCGGCCATTCGATCCGGCCAGGCGGCATACTTCATGACCGCTCACGATCTGGTGGACGACCTGGGGCGGGCCTATCGGGAAGGCCGGCTGGACCGGCGCCTGAAGGTCTACCTGGCGCCGAAGCTACTGATCATTGATGAAATGGGGTACTTGCCGCTTGACGAGCTGGGGGCCACCATCTTCTTCCAACTGGTAAGCGCGCGATATGAGCGCGGCAGCATCATTCTGACTTCGAACAAGAGCTATGGCGATTGGGGCGGGATCTTCGGGGATCCGATCATCGCGACGGCGATCCTGGATCGACTATTGCACCACTCGACAACGATCAATATCCGCGGAGAAAGTTATCGGCTGAAGGATCGGAGGAGAGCCGGGCTAGTGACGAGTCGCGAACAGGACGGGCGGACGGCGGCAGACCTTTCTGTGACTCCGGCCTTCTCTCCGCCCAAAGCGCGCCGCCCCAAAACGGCGGCGCTGGGCTCCGCTCAGCCCGGAGTCACAGAAAGCAGGACGTAGGAGTGATTAGGGTGGGGAAATTTCAACCGGAGAAACGGGGACATTTCAGCCGGAGTTGACACAGGATCCAGAAAGCCAAAAAGCCCGATCTTTCGGTCGGGCTTTTGTATGAAACCGGGCGACTTCCTACTCTCCCACACAGTCGCCTGTGCAGTACAATCGGGGCTGAGAGGCTTAACTACCGTGTTCGGGATGGGAACGGGTGGGTCCCTCTCGCTATGGTCACCCAGAAGCTGGGTTGACGCGGAATATTTGACGGGTCTCGAACTCGATCTTGGTAAAGCGGAAAGCCAGCGCGCGCTGTGTGCGCAGTAAATTTTATGGTCAAGCCGAACGGGCAATTAGTAACGGTAAGCTCAACGTGTCGCCACGCTTCCACATCCGTCCTATCAAACTGGTCGTCTTCCAGTGCCCTTCTTACCTTTCGGTTGGGAGATCTCATCTTGGGGAAGGTTTCACGCTTATATGCATTCAGCGTTTATCCTGACCGAACTTCGCTACCCAGCGATGCTCCTGGCGGAACAACTGGATCACAAGAGGTTCGTCCACCCCGGTCCTCTCGTACTAAGGGCAGGCCCCCTCAAATCTCCTACGCCCACCACAGATAGGGACCGAACTGTCTCGCGACGTTCTGAACCCAGCTCACGTACCGCTTTAATAGGCGAACAGCCTAACCCTTGGGAGCTTCTACACCCCCAGGATGCGATGAGCCGACATCGAGGTGCCAAACCGGAGCGTCGATGTGAACTCTTGACTCCGATCAGCCTGTTATCCCCGGCGTACCTTTTATCCGTTGAGCGATGGCCCTTCCATACAGAACCACCGGATCACTAAGGCCTGCTTTCGCATCTGCCCGACTTGTAGGTCTCGCAGTTAACCTGGCTTATGCCTTTGCACTCGTCGGCGGATTTCCAAGCCGCCTGAGCCAAGCTTCGCGCGCCTCCGTTACCGTTTAGGAGGCGACCGCCCCAGTCAAACTACCCGCCTTCCACTGTCCCTCATCCCGTTCCGGGATGGAGGTTAGAACCACAGAACGATCAGGGTGGTATCTCACCGTTGGCTCCTCCGAGTCCGAGAACCCGGATTCCAAGCCTCCCACCTATCCTGCGCAGACCGCCCCATAGTTCCATGAAAGGGTATAGTAAAGGTGCACGGGGTCTTTCCGTCTAGTGGCGGGCACCCGGCGTCTTCACCGGGACCACAAGTTCGCCGGGCGGCAGGTTAAGACAGTTCTCAGATCGTTACGCCATTCGTGCAGGTCGGAACTTACCCGACAAGGAATTTCGCTACCTTAGGACCGTTATAGTTACGGCCGCCGTTCACCGGGGCTTCAGTTCAAAGCTTCGCCTTGCGGCTAACCTCTCCCTTTAACCTTCCGGCACCGGGCAGGCGTCAGCCCCTATACGTCGTTTTCGACTTTGCAGAGACCTGTGTTTTTGTTAAACAGTCGCCTGAGACTATTCACTGCGGCTCTTGTCGCCAAGAGCACTCCTTCTCCCGAAGTTACGGAGCTAATGTGCCTAGTTCCTGAACCTACCATCACCCGAGCGCCTTAGAATATTCTTCTCGTCCACCTGTGTCGGTTTGTGGTACGGATACCTCGTTCCTCCTTAGAGGCTTTTCCTGGCGGACGACCCGGCGGATTTCCCTGTCCGGATCTCCCTTCACCTTGGATTGAAACCATTGCGCACCAAGGCTTACGGTCCGCGTCCCCCCTTCGGTCTTGATCGGTTCGAGGTAGTGCCGGAATATTAACCGGCTGTCCATCCGCTACGCCCTTCGGCCTCGCGTTAGGCTCCGACTAACCCTGAGCGGATTAACCTTTCTCAGGAATCCTTAGACTTACGGCGACCAGGGTTCGCACCTGGTTTCTCGCTACTTATGCTGGCAGAGTCGCTTCCCAACGCTCCAGCGCTTCTTTCGATACGCCTTCACCGCCTTGAGAACGCTCTCCTACCAATCCATTGCTGGATTCCGTAACTTCGGTACCATGCTTAAGCCCCGTTATATTGTCGGCACCGGGCCGCTCGACCAGTGAGCTGTTACGCTTTCTTTAAAGGATGGCTGCTTCTAAGCCAACCTCCTGGCTGTCTGAGCGTCCCGACTTCCTTTCCCACTGAGCATGGATTTGGGGACCTTAGTTGACGGTCTGGGCTGTTTCCCTTTCGACAATGAAGCTTAGCCCCCACTGTCTGACTCCCTCGCTACACATTCACGGCATTCGCAGTTTGGTTGGATTCGGTAACCTGGGAAGGCCCCTAGTCCAATCAGTTCTCTACCACCGCGACGGACCACGAGAGGCTAGCCCTAAAGCTATTTCGGAGAGAACGAGCTATCACGGAATTTGATTAGCCTTTCACCCCTACCCTCAGCTCATCCAAGCTGTTTTCAACCAACACTGGTTCGGACCTCCAGCCGCTGTTACACGGCCTTCATCCTGGCCAAGGGTAGATCATCCCGCTTCGCGTCTATTCCCAGCGACTCCATCGCCCTGTTCAGACTCGCTTTCGCTACGGCTCGCTTGCGCTTAACCTTGCCACTGAGAATAACTAGCCAGCTCATTATGCAATAGGCACGAGGTCAGGCATCCGGGTTGCCCCGTATAGCCCTCCCACTGCTTGTAGGCGTGCGGTTTCAGGTACTATTTCACTCCCCTCGCAGGGGTTCTTTTCACCTTTCCCTCACGGTACTAGTTCACTATCGGTCGCAAGTGAGTATTTAGCCTTGCCGGATGGTCCCGGCAGATTCCCGCAGGGTTCCACGTGTCCCGCGGTACTTAGGAACCACTAAAAGGAAGAATGGCATTTTCATCTACGCGGCTGTCACGCTCTATGGCCGGCCTTTCCAGACCGTTCGATTAACGCTTTCTTATCCCCCGTTTCATCTGCCGATGTCCCGCTTCTTTCCAAAAACGGAACGCCGGCGGATGATTGTGGCCCTGCAACCCCAAGCTCTCCTTGCGGATCGCCTGGTTTAGGCTCCTCCGATTTCGCTCGCCACTACTCTCGGAATCACGGTTGTTTTCTTCTCCTCCGGGTACTGAGATGGTTCACTTCCCCGGGTTCGCCCGCATACCCTATGGATTCAGATATGCGTGACGGGTGTTCGCACCCGCCGGGTTTCCCCATTCGGATATCTCCGGATCACAGCCTGTTAGCGGCTCCCCGAAGCTTTTCGCAGCTGACCACGTCCTTCTTCGCCTACTTGCGCCTAGGCATCCACACACACGCCCTTAGTAGCTTGACCATAAAATCTACTTCGCACACAGGCACGCTACTTTCACGCGCTTATACTTGTGTTCTACATATGCCCGTCAAATATTCGGTTGTCAAAGATCTCGATTGCCGCTTCGGCAACCCGCAAACATCCTTCCCGTTTGCCGGCGGCCGATTGGTGGGCCTGGGTAGAATTGAACTACCGACCTCACCCTTATCAGGGGTGCGCTCTAGCCAACTGAGCTACAGGCCCATGTCCGCATACTGGTGGAGCTGGTCGGGATCGAACCGGCGACCTCCTGAATGCAAATCAGGCGCTCTCCCAGCTGAGCTACAGCCCCTTGTGACTGAAAATCAATCGAGGCCAGTTGGATACAGGGATCATGGGACCTGCCCATGACCGCTTCAGAAAAACTCACGTCTTCCAAGTGGAGATCCAGAGCGGGCTCACCACCTGCGCCGTAGCGCCGATGGCGGTTTGGAGTGGAACGGCTGTCTCCTACTCGAATTCCGCGTACACTCAGCGGAACTTGTCTTTTCGGAAACTCCACCCACGTTCTCTCTTAGAAAGGAGGTGATCCAGCCGCAGGTTCTCCTACGGCTACCTTGTTACGACTTCACCCCAATCATGGATCATACCTTGGGCCGCTGCCC
Organism: Terriglobia bacterium; assembly: GCA_963714205.1. GTDB lineage: Bacteria > Acidobacteriota > Terriglobia > Bryobacterales > Bryobacteraceae > CAVQNQ01. Next base: position 444,237 of record CAVQNQ010000004.1, on the reverse strand, counting down.
CCCTTGCGGGTCGGCCTGCAGACTTCTAGTACAATCCACTTTCGTGATGTGACGGGCGGTGTGTACAAGGCCCGGGAACGTATTCACGGCAGCGTGCTGATCTGCCATTACTAGCGATTCCAGCTTCATGCAGGCGAGTTGCAGCCTGCAATCCGAACTGAGAACGGTTTTCTGCGATTGGCTCCCCCTCGCGGGTTTGCGGCGCTTTGTACCGTCCATTGTAGCACGTGTGTAGCCCTGGACATAAAGGCCATGAGGACTTGACGTCATCCCCACCTTCCTCCAGCTTATCGCTGGCGGTCTCCTGCGAGTTCCGGTCTTTCAACCATGGCAACACAGGACAAGGGTTGCGCTCGTTGCGGGACTTAACCCAACATCTCACGACACGAGCTGACGACAGCCATGCAGCACCTCGACCGGACCCCCTTGCGGGGTAGCAGTGTTTCCACCGCCGTTAACCGGCCGTTCGAGCCCAGGTAAGGTTCTTCGCGTTGCGTCGAATTGAACCACATGCTCCACCGCTTGTGCGGGCCCCCGTCAATTCCTTTGAGTTTCAGCCTTGCGACTGTACTCCCCAGGCGGCACATTTAACGCGTTAGCTCCGGCACGGATCAACTGAATGACCCACACCAAATGTGCATCGTTTAGGGCGTGGACTACCAGGGTATCTAATCCTGTTTGCTACCCACGCTTTCGTGTCTCAGCGTCAGTTACGGTCCAGAGAGCCGTCTACACCGCCGGTGTTCCTCCTGATATCTACGCATTTCACCGCTACACCAGGAATTCCACTCTCCTCTCCCGCACTCTAGCCTTTCAGTATTCGGCGCACCCTCCCAGTTGAGCCGGGAGATTTCACACCAAACTTAAAAGGCCGCCTACACACCCTTTACGCCCAGTAACTCCGAACAACGCTTGCTGCCTACGTATTACCGCGGCTGCTGGCACGTAGTTAGCCGCAGCTGCTTCTGCAGGTACCGTCATCATCGTCCCTGCCGAAAGAGCTTTACACCCCGAAGGGCTTCATCGCTCACGCGGCGTCGCTGCATCAGGGTTTCCCCCATTGTGCAAGATTCCCCACTGCTGCCTCCCGTAGGAGTCTGGCCCGTGTTTCAGTGCCAGTGTGGCCGTGTGCCCTCTCAGGCCGGCTACCGATCTTCGCCTTGGTGGGCTCTTACCCCCCAACTAGCTAATCGGCCGCGGACTCCTCTTCCGGCGCATCGCTGCTTTCTCCTCTCGGACTTATGCGGTATTAGCTCCGGTTTCCCAGAGTTATTCCCCACCAGAAGGTAGATCATCCACGTGTTACTCACCCGTACGCCACTCTACTCATGGTTGCCCACTTTCGCGTTCGACTTGCATGTGTTAGGCGCGCCGCCAGCGTTGATTCTGAGCCGGGATCAAACTCTCATGTGAACATGTAGAGTTACAATCGCTCCAGTTTACTCAGAAGACTGACGAGTTCTTCCTTACTGCATCCAACCAGATTGTCAAAGATCTGCGCGCCCCGGCCCTGCATCGTAATACAAAACCAGAACGCGGGCCCCGAAACTCGCGCCAGCCTCCTCCAACCGCCCAAGGCGGCAAGGCACGGCCGGCCAAAATTAAAGAGATTAAAAAGAACCAAACAGGAAGGCCGTATTCCGCTCCCAGCGGTGGCCCGCGGGAGTTTTGTTACCATTCCTTCGAAAGGGATCGATCTTCAAACCATCTGCTCGCACAACAAACAGTGCCGGCGATCACACCGGTCACTGGATCCCTATATTTCGGCGACTCCACCAGAATACCAAAGACGCCCTCTTGACGCAAGAACAATCGCACGAGAATTCCAGGGCGACCCTGTGAGCAATCGCACAGGCTTTCCCAAGCAATTGAGATTGAGGGTTTTATGCACTCCTCGAGATCCCGATTTACAATGAGGTTCATGCTGCCGCTGTGCGTTGCGCTGGTTGCGTGGGTGGCCTGCGCGGCTCCGGACCAAGATCCGGCAGCCCCCGCGCTGGCCGATATCCTTTCCAGGGTGGCCGAGGAGGCCGAGGTCTTCTATCAGAATGCGCCCAAAGCATTGGCTCAGGAGACCCTCGAACAGCGCGCTCTAATGCCCGCTTCGCACTTCCGCCCGCGCATCGGTAAAGCCGCCACCGAAGCCCCCAAGCCCCGCTTGCAAACGCGCGAGATCATATCCGAATACAGCGTCGGCGCCCTGCGCGAATCCGAATCGGGCGCCCTGGTGGAGTTCCGGCAGGTGGTATCGGTGGATGGCCGCCCGGTGCAATCGGCCGCGAGCGCCCGCCACGCCCTCTCGCTCGGCATCCACTCCGCCGACGACCGCCTGCGCAAGCGCATGATCGAGGAGTTCGCGCGGCACGGCCTGGTGGACATTGCCACCGATTACGGCACCATCCTGCTGGCCTTCACCAAGCGCGGCATGGAGCTTCTCGAGATCAAACCCGCCGGCGAGGATCGCGTGGGCGCCGACATTGCGCAGGTACTCACCTGGCGCCAGGTCTCCGGCCCCGGAGCCGCGCTGGAGTTCAGCGGCCGCCGTTCGGCCCGGCTCGCCTTGCAGGGCAGGTTGTGGGTGCGCAAGCCGGACGGCCTTCCGCTGCGCGTGGAATCCTGGGCCGAACATGCCGATGGCGAGCGCAAAGTGCGCGACGAAGCCACGGTGGATTACGTGCTCTCGTCACACGGCTTCCTGACGCCCGCTTCGGTGGTCCATCGCCACCTGGTGGATGGCCAGCTCATCACCGAAAACCTGTACCGCTACGATGCCTTCAAGCTCTTCACCGCCGACGCGGAGATCAAGTTCACCGAAGTGCCCGAAGCCCCGGCGCCCGCTCAAAAATGACATGCCACGCGTTCTCTATCTGCACGGGTTCGCCTCGGGACCCTTCTCGACCAAGGCCCGCCACTTTCGCCAGCGGCTGGAGAGCACCGGTGCACGCGTGGACATCCCCGACCTGGCGGCCGGCGATTTCGAGCATCTCACTCTGACGGGCCAACTCGGGGAGATCGAGAGGGCCGCGGCGGGCGAGCCGGTGGCGATCGCGGGGTCGAGCATGGGCGGCTATCTGGCGTCGCTCTACGCCGCGCGGCATCCCGAGGTGACGCGGCTGGTGCTGATGGCGCCCGCTTTCGCCTTCGCCCGGCGGTGGAGACAGTTCCTGGGTCCGGCGCAGGTCGACGAATGGCGGCGCACCGGCGCCATGGAAGTCTTTCATTACGGGGAAAATCGCAACCGGAGCCTCCGCTATGCCCTCATGGAGGATGCGGAGCGCTACGAGGAGTTCCCGGATTTCAGGCAGCCGGCGCTCATCTTCCATGGAGAGCATGACGACGTAGTGCCCGTGGAGTTCTCCATCCAGTTCGCGGCCGCTCACCCGAATGTGCAGCTCGAGATTCTAAATTCGGGGCACGAGCTCATCGACGTGCTCGAGAGTATGGCTGAAAAAGCGGTGCAATTCCTGGCCTAAAGCTGGAATCCAGCCCCGTGTCCTGCGCCCTTCGGCGCAATATTCTGATTCACGCAGAACAGATTGTCCGGGTCGTACTTAGCCTTGATCGCCTGCAGCCTGGCATAATTGGCACCGTACGTCGCCTCCACGCGCGCCGGGCCTTCTTCCATCATGAAGTTGACATAGGCTCCAGGCGCAGAAAAGGGGTGCACCGCGTCCCAGTAACCCCTGGCCCAATTCACGATCTTGTCCTTATTGGCCGGATCGGGATCGACGCCGACAATCACCTCGGCCCACTTCGTCCGGCGGAAACTGAAGGCCGTATCGCCGCTCCCCACCCGGTGCACCGCTCCGTTGATCGGGTACAGATGCATCGTCGAGAACATCGAGGGCAGGTTGGAACCGTGTTGGACATGCAGCGCGATGGATTCGTCCGTGAGATGGTCAACGAAGTCGGCCTTCCAGTACCACTGCAGTCCTGGCGTGTACAGCCCATCGAAGAGGCTCTGCAAGGCCGGGAACGGAACCGGACCAACCCCTACCAGCAGCGGCGTGGCCCACTTTTCCGCCGGCTTGAGCAGTTCCGCCGTAAGCTCCGGGCCGGCTGTAGAGCACCACACGACACCGCAGACGGTACGCATGTGCAGCGACGCGGGAAACATGTCCACAGGAGGCACCGTGAGAAACGCAAAGAACCCATTGATCTCTTCCGGGGCAGTGGTAATGAACCGCTCGTACGCCTTCATGACGGCAGGAGCGTCTTCCACCGTATAGAAAATCGGTCCCGCCATAACCATGCTGATGGGATGCAGGCGGAAGGTGAACGAGGTCACGACGCCAAAATTTCCGCCGCCGCCGCGGACGGCCCAGAACAGGTCGTGGTTCTGCCGTTCGTTGGCGGTAACATAGCTCCCGTCCGCGAGAACCATATCCACAGACAGCAGATTGTCGATGCTCAAGCCATATTTCCGGGAGAGGTGGCCGATCCCGCCGCCCAGCGTCAAGCCTGCTACGCCAGTGGTCGAAATAATGCCGCTGGCGGCAGCTAGTCCGAAGGGATGCGTCGCATGGTCCACGTCGCCCCACACGCATCCGCCCGCGACTTGCGCCGTTCTGGCGGCGGGGTCAACCCGCACGCCGCGCATTCGCGAGAGGTCGATCACCAGACCGCCGTCGCAGCTCCCCAGGCCCGGACCATTGTGTCCCCCGCCCCGCACCGCCAGCAGGATGCCGTTCGCACGCGCATAATTCACGCACGCCATCACGTCGGCGACGTCGACGCACCGCGCGATTGCGCCCGGCTTCTTGTCGATCATCGCGTTATACAGTTTTCGGGCGTCGTCATAATTGCCGTCGCCCGGTTGAATCAGCTCACCCCGCAGGTGAGGCTTCAAGGCGCTGTAGTCCATGGTGTTCCCCCCCGTGACGAACCTGGAATTGTCATTTCGACCTCGCAGGTTGGAGCCAGTATACACCGACTTGCCACGTCAGGACGCAAGCAGCAGGGCCGCTTCAGCTACAGTCCGTGGCCGCTGCCACAAATTGCAACCTCGATGCCCATCTCGCGGAACATCGCAGCTTTGGCGGCGAGCGCCAGCCCGGCCGCCTGCGCATCGGGCGCGTACGCTACCTGGATGTGATTGGCTTTGTGCCGCGCCATGAACTGGTCGCGCGAAATGCCATAGAGCACCGCGTGCATCATGGGCCATTGCGGCGTGGTGATGCGCCAGCGCCGCTCGGTCTCCTCGAGCGGCAACGCGATGGCTCGGCCGCGGCCCACATCCGCCTTCAGACGATCGCCCTCGACGAAAACTCGGCTCCACACGATCTCGCCTGGCTTGCTGACGCCCTTCAGGCTCCCTCCGCCCAGGCGGAAGAACATGGGAGGCTGCCGCTCGCTCACCGCTCCGGCATATCCGCCCACCAGGTGGGCCGGAGGCACGGCACCCGAAATTTCCAGTACCCAGACGAAATCGCCGATGCCGTTCACCCCGAAGCGCTCGCCGTAACGGACGTCATGCAGCGTGGTCTCCGGATCGTAGCCCAGCGCGCTCCACACGCGGTTGGTGACCAGCGCATCCAGGCCGGCGCATTCGTCCACTTCATTGAAATGCGGCAGGGCGCGCCCCTCAAAAAGGACGCGGCCATTGCCGCGAGCGCTCACCGCCGGCCGGTCCACATTGTTCAGCAGCCCCTCGGCCAGGTCCGAAGCCGGCGCCAGGTCCTTCAAACCCTGCTGATATTGAATGCCGATGGCGTCGCAGCCGAAATCGTCGGCAATCCGAAGGGCCGCGATATACATCTTGCACTGCTCCAGGATTTGAGCGTCGGTCAGGTCGGTTTCGGGGTTCGGGCCCGTGATGAAGCGCATACCCTTGGCATCCAGCCACAGCCGCACGGCCTGCGCCTCGCGCGCGCTCACCTCGCGCATCTCGGCATATAGCGCCGATTGGCTCAGGCGCTCCTTGAACACGCCGACGGGGTGCAGCAGCTCATCCGGGATGATGGCGTTGTACATGCCCATGCAGCCCTCGTCGAAGATGCCCATGATGGCCTTGTCGCGCCGCAATTCCGCGGCCAGGCGCGCGCCGGTCTCTTCGGCCTCGGCCGGCAGCTTGAACTCCGCCAGCGGATGCACGTGGCTGAGGTCGTGCGCCACGGCCTCGCCGGCCAGCCATCGGCGCAGCCCGTTCAGGAAGAAATCGTCGATGAAATCCTCGCTCCAGAGCGAACTGTAGGCCACGCCGGCCTTGGCAAGCGACCCGTTCAGGTTGAGCATCCCCACCAGGCCCGGCCATTCGCCGCTCCAGTTGGCCACCGTCAGGATCGGCCCGCGATGCGAGTACAATCCCGCGAGCACGTGGTGCGTGTACTGCCAGACGGCCTCCACCACCACCAGCGGCGCTCCGCTCGGGATGCTCCGGAAAATCTCCATGCCATGCTTCTGGCTGTCGATGAAGCCGTGCCCTTTCGCAGCCTCGAAAGGATGTCCGCGGCGCACCTCGCGGCCTTCGCGGCGGATGGCGTTCATGACAGCTTCCTCGACGCGCGCCTGCGCCGGCCAGCACACCTGGTTCGCGGAAAGGCGCAGATCCCCGCTGGCCACTACGATCACGGTCTCCGGCATGCCCTTCATTCTCACATGCCGCCCGGCGCCGCGCGATACCATAAACGCATGAAGGGCCGACTTTTCCTGCTGACTGCCGGCGCAGCCTTCGCCGCCACTATGACCATCTCCGAGCGTCTTGCCAAATGGAAGCCCGTGGACATGCCGTTCCATTCGAGCGGCCTCTCCGCACGGGAGCGCCAGCTCGTGGACAAGCTGGTGGAAGCCTGCCGCCTGCTCGACGACGTCTATTGGCGGCAAAGCGACCGCGCCGGTCTCGAACTGCTGAAGACCAGCCGCGACCCGCAATTGAAGCGGATGCTCACCATCATGGGCAGCCGCTGGGATCTGATCGACGAGAACCGCCCCTTCACGGGCAACCAGCCCATGCCGCCGGGCCACGAGCTGTATCCCCACGATCTCACGCGGGCCGCGCTCGAAAGCTACGCCGCCCAGCATACCGCCGAGAAGGCCGCGCTCTACGATTCCTTCACGGTAGTGAAGCGCGCCAATGGCCGGCTCACCACGACGCCGTATTACGAGGAGTACCGCGAGTTCATCCAGCCCATGGCGCAGGCTCTGCGCGACGCCGCGGCGCTTAGCGACGATGCCGCCTTCGCCAGCTTCCTGCGGCTGCGCGCCGATGCGCTCCTCACCGACGACTACTACAAGAGCGACCTGGCATGGCTCGACCTCAAGGACCCCAAGTTCGACGTCATCTTCGCCCCGTATGAAACCTATCTGGACGATCTGGCGGGCGTGAAGACCTCCTACGGCGCCTCGGTCCTGATCCGCAACGACGAAGAGAGCCGTAAGCTGGCTATTTACCAGAAGTACGTGCCCGATATTCAGGACGCCCTGCCCATCGACGCCGCCGACCGGCCTTCCAAGCGCGGCCACCTCAGCCCTATGGAGGTGATGGACGCGCCCTTTCGCGCCGGCGACCTGCGCTACGGATACCAGGCCGTAGCCGATAACCTGCCCAACGATCCGCGCATCCACCAGGAAAAAGGCAGTAAGAAGATCTTCTTCAAAAACTTCATGGACGCGCGCGTGACTACCATCATCTTACCCGTGGCCCAGAAGCTCATGCCGCCCGCGCAGGCCGCCAAGGCCACCGCCAAGGGATACATGGCCAGCACGCTGCTGCACGAGATTTCGCACGGGCTGGGGCCGGCCTTCGCGCGCATCGCCGGCAAGCAGGTGGATATACGAGAAGCCATCGGCCCGGCCTACTCCGGCCTGGAAGAGGCCAAAGCCGACGTGGCTGGCATGTTCGGTCTTAAATGGCTGGTTGACCACGGCGCGCTGCCCAAAGAGCGCCTGGAGGAATACTACGCCTCCTATGTCGCGGGCATCTTCCGCACGCTGCGGTTCGGCACCGGCGAGGCCCACGGCCGCGCCGAAATGATGGAGTTCAACTACCTGCTGGAGAATCGCGCGCTGAGTTATGGCGGCGGCCGTTACACGATCGACTACGCCCGCATGCCCGCCACGCTGGCCGCGCTGGCGCACGAACTGCTCGTGATTGAAGCCACCGGCGACCGCGCCCGCGCCGAAGCCTGGTTCGCCAAGTACGACAGGATGCCGGCGGAACTGGTGAAGGCGCTGGCGGTGACCCAGGATATTCCCGTAGATATCGAGCCGGTGTTTGCGTTTAGGGATGAGGTGCGGTGACCTCACCCGCCATTCACCGACGCAGCCACGGGCTTCTAAGCCTCAGTATTCCTGACCTGCCCCATAAAGCTCCTTTATCGCGCGCATTCATAATTTAATCGCGACTTTCACGAGATTTTTATGCGTTCCTCACGCGGCATCCCTCATAATTCGTTCCAGAAGCACTCAGTCCCGCCTCTTCGTTGAGGTCTCTAGATCCCTTCGTGAACACTGAATGGCAGCGGTCCAACAGACGGCAGCTTTGCGTCCACTTGGCCCGAGCGAGGAGCTTGCAAATGAACGCTCAAACGATTAGACAATCGGCCTTTGCGGTCTGTGCTCTTGGATGGTTATTGATAAACCCGACCACAAACCTGGCTCAGTCCACCTTTGGCAGTATCCGCGGCACGACACAGGACCAAACCGGCGCGGCCGTGCCACAGGCTGCCATGATGCTTCATAATGTCGATGAGAATACGGACCTCGCCACCCTCAGTGACGGCTCGGGAAGTTACCTCTTCGAAAATCTCAAGCCGGGACACTATCGTGTGACGGCGGCGAAAGATGGTTTCGCCAATTCCATAGCCGGTTCAGTGGAGCTGGCGGCAAGACAAGACATTCGTCTGGATCTAAAGCTGGCTGTGGCGGGCACCACGCAGCAGATTGAGGTGGTCGCGGAGGCCGCGGCTGTGAACACCGAAAACGCCACACTTACCGACTCCAAGATCAACGCCGACATAACCCAACTGCCGATCAACTCCCGTGCCGTGTCCAGCAGCCCCCTGGCGGCCCTGGCCGTATCTCCCTCCGTGACGAAGGACTCGCAGGGGAACTTTGCCGTAGGCGGGGCGACGGCGGCTCAAGTGGGCTTCTCCGTGGATGGAGTCTCAACGGCCAACGTGCGCCTCAACGGTGCGCTGCAGGATGCGTACCCGTCTATGGAAGGAATCGCCGAGATGAAAGTCACGGCGTTCAACAACAATGCGGAATTCGCCCAGCTCGGCGATGTAACCTTCATCACCAAGAGTGGAACGAACCGCTTGCACGGCAGCGTGTATGAGTATTTTCAAAATAGGGCGCTGGATGCCACCGTTCTCAATTTCGGCACGAAGGCGCCCAAGAGCTTCAACACTTTCGGCGGCAGTTTGGGCGGCCCTGTCACGATCCCTGGACTGTACCATGGAAAAGACAAAACATTTTTCTTCGCGGATTATGAGGGGAACCGAAAAACGCAGTCCTACCCCGAACAGCTTCTGGTGCCGACGGCGGCGGAGAGGAACGGCAATTTAAGCGATCTGGTTGCCGCATCCGGATTGCCTGTGATGAATCCCTTCACGGGCACGCCCTTTCCGAATAACACGATTCCGACCGGCTCGTGCCAGGCGTGTATTAATCCCGTGGCTCAGTCGCTGCTGAATAATTACTATCCCCTGCCCAACGCCAACATTGGCGTAATTAACCCGTCGTACAACTATCAGACTCTGGTGCCGATCCCGTCGAGCTCCAACGGGTTTGACGCGCGGCTGGATCACAACATCACGTCCAAACAGCAGATCTATGCGCGATTCAGCTTTAAGAACGTCGACTACACGTTGTCTAACGACGCCGGCGTCATTTCCCCGGCAAATAATTTTCTGCCGCCTGACCACGCCCGGGAACAGAATCGCAGCCTGGTGGTTTCCTACAATTATTCGATCACGCCCCGTTGGTTAAATGAATTCCGCTTTGGCTTCACAAATTTCAACGAAAACGACACATTCCCCATCCAGGGGACACAGGCCATATCTCAACTGGGCCTGATCATCGATGACGGTGTGGACCTCGCCTCGCATCCCACGGCTTCTACTTTCCCGACCTTCAATTTCGCCGACGGCACCATTACCTCGATCGGGCAGGACCGGGTGGGACAGACGATTTCAGGAACCGTCGAACTCACCGACAATCTCACTCGCATTCAGGGCAGGCATACTTTCCGAATTGGTCTGGATATCCGCAGACAGCGTTATAACGCCCTCATGTACTTCTCGCCGTCCGACGACTATGGCAACTTCACTTTCAGCGGGAACCTGACAAACTACTCCTACGGCGATTTCCTTCTCGGTTTGCCGAACCCGTCTTTTTTTGCGGCCATCGGCCCACAAATGGACGCGCACACTTACCACTGGGGCGTTTACGGCCAGGACACCTGGCAGGTAAACAGCCATCTCACGGTCAATTACGGTTTACGGTGGGAATTGCTTCCGCCCTTTGTCGAAACCAACGGCGATCTCGCCACCATTCTTCCGACGGCGACCGGCGTCACTGTCGTCGTTCCGGACAAATTCTATCACTTCATCGCGAACAATTCTGTCTACCAGCAGTTGTACACTGGATTTCTTCAAGGATTCAACGCCTGTTCGCTTCCGGACAGAAGCCCGTTGCTGCCGTGTTCGAACATCGAGACGGCGAGCCAGGCGGGGCTTCCTCAGGGCCTTCGGTATTGGAATTGGCGCGATTTTGACCCACGCGTGAGTATAGCCTACCGTCCATTCAACAACAGCAAGACGGTCATTCGCGCCGGCTTTGGCGTCTACACTATGTCGACTCTTGGCCCCACATCCTTCAACAGTGGCATCATCGCGCTTTCAGATCTGGTTACCTACAACAACTATTTCACCGATGGCGTTCCGCAATTCCAGTTTCCGCGAACGTCCCCCGTCGGTGCGCCGGCAGCTATAGGCGGCGGCAACTTCGAGGAGGGAAACAATCCGCACTGGAAGGATCCTTCGTCGGCGCAATGGAACCTGACCGTGGAACGCGAAGTGACACCCAGCACGACGGTCCGGTTGAGTTACACCGGCCAGGAAAGCTACCATCTTCCCATCACCGTAGATCTGAACCAAGTTCCGGCGAGCACGACCCCTTACACCGTTCCGAACAACGGATACTCAGTCGTAGATCCCCGTGCGCCTTACCAGAACTGGAATATATTGATGAATTCGGAGAGTATTGGGACCCAGAGCTATCAGGCGGATACTGTCGAGTTCACACATAGAGCGTCGCACGGGGTGACGTTCCAGGCAAACTACACTTTCGCGAAGAATATCAGCGATGCGCAAAGCAGCGACGCGCCCTCCGCCTATGCGGGTGAAGAGCCGTATGCCGTGATCATTGCCGACCGCTACAACATCAAGTACGACCGCGGCAACGTGGTGGGAATGCCGCGGCAGCGCTTTTTCCTCGCCGGCACATACCAGCTGCCGTTCGGGAAAGGGCAGGCTTGGCTGGGACCCCATTTCTTGAACCCAGTGATTGAAGGCTGGACTCTCAACACGGTGACGACGATACAGACCGGCCAGTGGCTGACGCCCACAATGCCGGCGACCGACGATCAATCGAATACCAACATGATCGTGCGAACAACTGGCGGGGCCATCGCGCGGCCGGATTGCGTTGGAAACCCATACGCAAACCAGACGTCTCAGCAGTTCTTCAACCCCAGTGCCTTCGCTTTGCCGCCAGCCGACGCCGGACGCTTTGGAAGCTGCGGTGTCGGTATCCTGGAGGGACCGCACATGATCGACGTGGACATGGGCCTCGCCAAGCGCTTCAACGTTGGGGAGCGGTTTCACGTCCGCTTCGAAGCCACATTCACAAACGCGTTCAATCACACTAACTTCGCGCCGCCCGCGATGAATATCAGTAGTCCCTCCTTCGGCGTCTTACAGTCCGCGCTGCCCCAGGGATCGGGAGGCAATCGCACCGGGCAACTCGCATTGAGGGCCGACTTCTGACGACGACGGATTGCATCGGCGCGGCTCTGTTGCTGCGCGCCGTGGGCGGCCTATGTTACAACGCTCTTGCGGTTTTTGCGGACGGCGCAGAATGCGGGCGCGACTGCCGCGCGGCTGGAAGGTTCACGGCGACTCTGTTCTATGCAGGCAGTGTCGGCGCGAGAGATACAGGCTCAGGTCCTTTACTATGCAGATTGTGGACTCGATTGGGGCTGCGTGGCAGGAGTTAGGCACTGCGCTAGGTCTTTGACCGCTTGAAAGATTTGCTATTGTAACCGAACTTCTTGCGTGCGGTCTTGCTGTCAAATTTCCAGGCTGTGCCGTATAGTGGTATGGCTACCCCGCGAGCGGGTGGAGAAACTACGGACCGGTCGAGTCAGTTCGATCAGGTAGGCGTTGTGGATCTTCGAACAGGCCGTGACCGGCCCGACTTGTGAAACAAGCTCGCCGATCTCTAACTTGCGAGAGAGATCCACCCATTCCACGCCGGAATACCTCAAGGCGATCACAAGCCCTCTGAGCGCTAGGGGCGGCGCTGCCCTACTTAGCCTCCAGCGCTGCCACGCCGGGAAGCTGAATTCCCGCCAGGAACTCCAGCGACGCCCCGCCTCCCGTGGAGACGTGCGTGATCTTGCTGGTGACGCCGGCGGCTTTGATGGCCTTCTCGGAATCGCCGCCGCCTACCACCGAAATGGCGCCCGAGGCGGCTACGGCCTTGGCCAGCGCTACGGTGCCTTTGTCGAAGGGCGGCTTCTCGAAGATGCCCATGGGGCCGTTCCAGATCACGGTCTTGGCGCCGGCGATTACCTTGGAATACTCCGCGATGGTCTTAGGTCCGATATCCACGGCGATCTTGCCGTCCGGAATCGTGGCCACGGCTTCGTTCGGCGCGCCGGGCGCGATCTCCGAGACCACCACGTGATCCACCGGCAGCATGAGCTTGGCGCCCATCTCGTCCAGAAGCTTCTTGGCCAGATCGACCTTGTCTTCCTCCACCAGCGACTTGCCCGTGGGCAGGCCCTGCGCCTTGAGGAATGTGTAGGCCATGGCGCCGCCGATCAGCAGCTTGTCCACAATCTTGCCGAGGTTCTCGATGACCTCGATCTTGTCGGAAACTTTGGCGCCGCCCAGAATGGCCACGCAAGGACGGGCCGGATTGGTGGTGGCCATCCCCAGGTACTTCAGTTCCTGCTCCATCAGCAGGCCGGCGGCGGCCGTGGGAACGAACTTGATCATGCCCTCGGTCGAGGCGTGCGCGCGGTGCGCGGAGCCGAAGGCGTCGTTGACGTAAACGTCGCAGAGGGACGCCAGCTTCTTGGAGAACGCCGGATCGTTCTTCTCTTCCTCGGGGTGGAAGCGCAGGTTCTCAAGCAGCAGCACTTCGCCCGGAGCAGGCTTCATGGCTTCCACTTCGGGGCCGACGCAATCGGGCGCCATCTTCACCGGGCGGCCCAGCAGCTCCTCCAGGCGTTGGGCGGCCGGCTTCAGGCTCATCTCCGGATTCGGCTTGCCCTTGGGACGGCCGAGGTGCGAGGCCAGGATGACACCGGCCCCGTGCTCGAGCGCGTACTGGATGGTCGGGAGCGACGCCTTGATGCGCTTGTCGCTGGTGATTTCCATCGCGCCCTGCTCGTTCTTCTGCATCGGCACGTTGAAATCCACGCGGATGAAAACCCGTTTCCCGTTGAGGTCGAGATCGCGAATCGATAGATAGGACATGTCGGCTCTCACAAGTGGTTTAAGTCTGAGAGTAGCACGGCCCGGGCGCCGGCCTATTTCTTGGCGGGCGTGGTGTCGGTCACCGGGAGATCCCAGTGGGCCAGCAGGATTTCGAAGCGCCGCTGCTCCTCGCGCTGGTAAGTCTGCTGGTCGGGCCAGAGCTGCTTGATCAGGCGCTCTTCATCGGGGTTGGCGGTGGTCGCCACGGTCGAGTTTTTGAAGCGGATGGTGACGCGGTAGTCCCAGCGCGCATCCTCGGTCATGTGGTTGGCCGGCTCCTCGATTTTCACCGAAAGGATGCGGCCGCTTTCGGCTTCCTTCAGGAGCAGCGGGTAGTGGTTCTTGAGGAAAAGCTGGCGGAATTCCTGCTGATGACCCCATTGGACCTTGTAGTAATACTCCATGTCGTAAGGCTGGTTGGGACCGCCCTGCGGAGGGGCGCCCTGGGCCAGCAGCGGCCCCGAAGCGGCCGAAAGCAACAGCGTCAAAAGTACGTTTTTCATCGATCCTCCAACTGCTCAGTGACTTTGGATTCCAGCAAACCGCGAAATCGGTGCAACCCCTTGCCGGCGTGCGGGCAAACGCGAATGGAGCGCCCGGCATAACGGGATTTGCCCGGCGGCGGCCATTCGTACGCATATTATAATCGCTGCCGGGAGGGGAAGTTCATGGACAGCAAAAAAGTGCCGCTCCCTGGCAGCGAGCGGCATCCGGCGGGCACACGCGTAGGCGATGTTGTGGATGACGAGGCCGTCGAAGTTTCCGTGATTCTCAAACCGAAGGCGCGCGTCGAGACGCCTCACGCGGGCGGAGCCGTCCTGTCACGGGAAGAGTTTGCCGCCGCGTACGGCGCGGATCCGGCCGCCATCGAGCGGGTCGAGGCATTCGCTAAAGAGCACAACTTGAGGGTGGTCGAAATCGCCCCTGAGCGGCGCACGGTCAGGCTGGAAGGAAGCGCGGCCGACATGTCGAAGGCCTTCGAGGTTCCGTTCGAGCGCTACGAACAGGAGGGCCAGCAATACCGGGCGCGCACGGGCGCCATCCACGTTCCGGCCGAACTGGCGCCATCGATCGAGGCGGTGCTTGGGCTGGACGACCGGCCGCAAGCCAAGCCGCATTTCCGCGTGCGCTGCGCGAACGCGAGAGCGAGTACGCCTAAGGCGGTCGCGTATTCGCCGCGGCAGGTTGCCGAGTTGTACCAGTTCCCGCTGGACGTTGACGGCCAGGGACAAACCATCGGGATTCTCGAGCTGGGCGGCGGCTATCGCGCGGCGGACCTCGCCACCTACTTCCCCGAGATCGGCGTGAAGGAACCCACGGTAGTCGCGGTATCGGTGGACAAAGGGCAGAACCAGCCGACCACCGCCGATAGCGCCGATGGAGAAGTGCTTCTGGATATCGAGGTGGCGGGGGCGGTCGCGCCGGGCGCGCGGATCGTGGTCTACTTTGCGCCCAATACCTCACGGGGCTTTCAGGATGCGCTCACCACGGCGATTCACGACGCAACGCACAAGCCCTCGGTGATCTCGATCAGTTGGGGCGGGCCGGAATCGAGTTGGACGGGACAGGCGATGACGGCGCTCGATGCCGCCGCGCGGGACGCCGCCCTGCTGGGTGTGACTGTCTGCGCGGCGGCCGGCGACGATGGATCGAGCGACGGGGTTGCCGACGGGGCGAACCATGTGGATTTTCCGGCCTCCAGCCCGCACGTTCTGGCTTGCGGAGGGACGCGCCTGCAAAGCGCCAACGGGACGATATCGAGCGAGACTGTCTGGAACGATGGCCCTGATGGAGGCGCGACGGGCGGAGGTTTCAGCGTGCAGTTTGCGCTGCCCTCGTGGCAGGCGGGGGCGGGCGTGATCCCTCCCTCGGCCGGCGGCCGCGGCGTGCCAGATGTTGCCGGGGATGCCGATCCGCAATCGGGGTACGAGGTGCTGGTGGATGGATCGGGCATGGTGATCGGCGGCACCAGCGCGGTAGCCCCGCTGTGGAGCGGCCTGATCGCGCTGCTCAATGAGAAACTCGGGAAACCCGTGGGCTTCCTCCAGCCGGCCCTTTACAAGCTTGGCGCTTCAACAAAAGCATTCCACGACATCACGCAGGGATCGAACGGCTCGTTTTCGGCGGCTCCGGGGTGGGATGCCTGCACCGGGCTGGGATCGCCATCGGGCGAGACTCTCCTTGCGGCGCTCGGTTTTAGGGCGTCTCCCTCGAAGCACGATTGACGCTACCGGCGCTCCAGCGAAAATGCTACTTTAGTAGGTCTTTCCGATGGCGGTTCTGGTTTAGAGGAGGCGAACGTGAAGAGATGCAGATTGCTGGAACGCTCAATCGTATGGCTTCCAATGCTGTGGTCGATGGCGAGCTTCGCCGCCGTCACGCCCTACCCCCCATACCCGGGCGCGAAGCCGAGCCCGGCCTATAAGGTGACCGTGGACGGTCAGCCGGTGTTTATGTATCGGTTTCTGACCTACGATCAATTCCAATGGATGGATTATGCCAGTTTTTCCATGACCGGAAAGGTCCACGTCACGGTCACTAATCTCGTCGGTGAGATGAATGTGCTCACCTGCGACATCAGGCCGCTGGCTTACGACATCCAGCCGCAGATCAGCGGGAATACTTGCAGCTTCGATCTCGACCGGCCACGTTATCTCCTCGTGTTCCCCAACGAAGCGCCGTCCTTCGGCGCAGCCGGCTTGATGCTGTTCGCCGAGCCGCCCGAGAAGGATCCTCCCAAACTCGGCGATCCGAACGTGGTCAACATCATGGACTACAAGGTTGACAATACGGGTAAGACGGTAGAGACCGCGAAAATCAATCAGGCCATCAGCGACGTCTCCGCCAAACCGGGTGGCGGCGTGCTCTATTTCCCCACGGGCGGCGTCTATATGGCGGGCACACTATTCATGAAGAGCAACGTCAAGCTTTACGTGGACGCGGGCGCCCTGATCAAGGGGACCGGTAAGATTGCAGATTACACCTCCGTGCCCGCGCCTCCCGGCGCGCCTGCCCGGGGGAGGCCGCTCCGGGCCCAAGTTATCTTCGACCATGTCGAGAATGCCGGCTTGATGGGACGAGGCGCCATCGACATGCAGGGCTATCCCAAGCTATGGTATGACTTCGCGCCTGACACATCCGACGGACGCGCGAGAGACGAAGATGGGATCGTGAACGATCCTCATGGCCAGGGAGCCAGGGGCTATCTGATCAGCAACAGCCGTAACATTACTTTCCAGGATCTGCTGCTGCTCCGGTCCGCCGAGTGGACCGTGCACGTCACCGACACCGATCATTTCACCACCAGGAATATCAAGATCGTGAACCGCAAGCGGCAACACCACGACGATATCTATGACTTAACCGGCACCAGTAAACACATCCTGATCGAGGACGGGTTTGCGATGGGCATGGACGATACCTGGGCGCTTTACGGAAGCAGAGACGCCTCCGCCGGCCTCGAGGATATCGTGGTGAAGGGATTTGTGAATTACACCTACGATACCGGCGTGGGCACCGGGTATGGCGGCGGCGCGTCCGTCAAGCACATGCGTTTCGAAGATGTGCACTTCGTCAGCAACACGGTCGATTACGCCATCTGGTTTCAGCTTTCGCCCCGCTATTGGACGGGACGGGCGTATCCCGAGGGCCGCGGAATCGCCAAAGCTTATCCTAGCGACGATGTACGGTTTGTCAACTGCACGTTCGAAAGTGATGGCGGGCATATCTGGATCGACGCCGGGGAGTCGCCCTTGACGAACTTTGTTTTCGAGAACTGCACTTTCTATCGCCCAACCCGGCCCAGCCTGCTGACGGGGAAGAACGTCGGTCCGATCCTGTTCAAGAACGTCAAGATCGGGGGAACCGTGATCCGAAATATCGATCAGCTTAAGCGCGCTGGTTTTGACGTTTCCGTTCCTGTCAAGTTCGAGCCGTGAGGACCGAACGGGAGGTTGTGCTATGAAGCCGCGATTCAACTTGATTCTGATCCTGGCGTGTTTCGGGCCGTTGGCCTTGCTCCACGGTCAAGGAAATGAGCATTGGGTTGCAACGTGGACGACGGCGCAGCCGCTGGCCCGT
The DNA here is from genome assembly GCA_963714205.1 of Terriglobia bacterium. Lineage (GTDB taxonomy): Bacteria > Acidobacteriota > Terriglobia > Bryobacterales > Bryobacteraceae > CAVQNQ01. Next base: position 426,448 of record CAVQNQ010000004.1, on the reverse strand, counting down.
TATATGAATGCGAGAACCGGCACCCCACAGCCGGCGGCTGGACAATCGGCCGCGAGGCCCCAACCGCCTCCTGCCGCACCCGGCCAACCCACCGCGGCCGAGCGCCAGGCTTTCGCGGCACAACAGGCCATCGCCGCACAGGGATTCAGCAATCAGACGATTCGGATGATCGTACGCACGAGCATCGGGGGGTCCAGGGTGCGCGTCAAGCTTGCCAACGCCTTCGACAGCCAGCCGCTGGCGGTGGGCGCGGCGCACATCGCCATCCGCGGCAAGGATTCCGAGATAGCCCCTGGATCGGACCGGCTGCTCACTTTTAACGGAAAACCGAGTTGTACAATCGGACCGGGCGTGGTAATTCTGAGCGACCCGGTGGACCTGAAGATCTCCCCACTTGGCGATATCGCGGTGAGCCTTTACTTCCCCGGGAAAACCGGCCCTCCAACCGCGCACAACGGATTGCATACGACGTATGTCTCGAAGGAAGGAGATTTCAGCGGCCAGCCCGCGATTTCGGATGCGACCACCACGCAATCGTATTACTGGCTGGCCGGGATGGACGTCCTGGCGGCGCCGGAGGCATCACTGGTCGTCGCGCTGGGCGACTCCATCACCGAGAGCTTCCGCTCAACGCCGGACACCAATCGGAGTTGGCCGGCTTTATTGAGCGCCAGGTTCGCATCGAATGCGAGCACGGCCAACCTGGCGGTCGCCAACATGGGAATCGGCGGCAACCGGATGCTGCGCGATGGGACGGGAGCGAGCGCGCTGGCGAGATTCGATCGCGATGTGCTAAGCCAGTCCGGCGTGAAATGGCTGATTGTGCTGGAAGGCATCAATGATATCGGGAGAGGGGCCACCGATGCCGCGGAGGTTGTATCCTCGGAGGACCTGATCGCCGCTTACGAGCAAATCATCGAGCGGGCGCACACGTTCGGCATCAAGGTCATGGGCGGCACTCTGCCGCCCTACGAGGGCGCCAGCTACGCCCGCGAGAGCGGCGAGGCGGTTCGCGAAGCCGTCAACACCTGGATTCGCACCAGTGGCGCGTATGACGGAGTTATCGATTTCGAGGCTGCCACGCGAGATCGCGACGACCCCAAGCGGCTTCGTCCGGAGTTCGATCCAGGCGACCACCTGCACCCGAACGATGCGGGTTACCAAGCCATGGCGGATGCGGTGGACCTCTCGCTATTCGGCGGGAGCCGGGCAGCGCCGAAGTCCGGCAACCGGTCAAAGTAACATAGTCAGCTTCCGACCATCCGGTCGATGTTACAAAGCTTACGTTCCCGGTGGAATCTTGTATTGAACTATGTAACAAAGTGACGTCTCTGGCCACACTCATCTCTTGACTTGCAAAATCCTTTGCATTATGCTTGCTCTCGGCTAAGCATTCAGGGGGATCCAAGCGCTGGCTTGGCTTGGGGTCCAAGCATTCGGCAACAGCGAACAACCAAGTATTAGCGGCGCAGGCGGAGGCAACTGCAGAAGGGGTAGTGTCTCCGTATCTCACGGTAGCCATGTGTGTTCGCGCAGCGCTGAGCCAGTAACGTAGGGGGAGGCTTATGTTCTTTCGCGTGGTTATGTGCTGTCTCGTAAGCATGATAGCCGGTTTTGCCCAAAGCGATCGCGGGACCATTACCGGAACGGTTACGGATAACAGCGGAGCGGTTGTTCCGCACGCCGTGGTCGTGGCGGTGAATTCGGAAAACGGAACGGAGTTTCAGGTTGCGACGAGCGAAACCGGCAACTATACGATCTCGTCGTTGCGTCCCGGAACCTACAACGTGAGCGCCGAGGCCGCGGGATTCAAGAAGATCACCCGAACCGGCATTCTGGTGGCGGTGGCTACGAACGTTCGCGTCGATGTCACTCTCGAGGTCGGCGCGACCACCGAATCGCTGACGGTTACCGCGGAGGCGCCGCTCTCTGGAAACCGAAGACGCCACGCAAACCCATACCCTGACGGGACAACAGGTCGGCGCTCTGCCCATTAACTTTGGGGTGCTGAACGGCGGATACATTCGCAGCCCTTTGACTTTTATCACTCTGGAGCCAGGCGCGAACGATACCGGCCTGAGTACGATTCGGGTCAATGGCATGCCGAACAATACTACCGACATGTACGTCGAAGGGCAGGAGGCGGGGGACTCCATAAGCCAGAGCACTATCTATAAGACGGCTCCTAACGTTGAATCGATGGAAGCCGTGGCTATTCAGACCAGCAACTTCGCGCCGGAGTTTGGCCAGATAGTAGCGGGTACGTACAACTTCAACACCAAATCCGGCACCAATCAGTTTCACGGCAGCGGGTTTGAATACTTCGTGAATGAAGACTTCGACGCTGGACTAACGTTTACCAACGACGGCAACGGACACTTGATCCGGCCCACGGAACGCAAAAACGACTTCGGGTTTTCGGTAGGCGGACCGATCATCATTCCGAAGGTCTATAACGGCAAGAACAAGTCGTTCTTCTTCTTTGACTGGGAGTGGTACAAGGACCACAGGTTCATCTCCGGCGTCTATCAGACGCTTCCGACCATGGACATGCGGAACGGCAATTTCACCGAGATTTTGACTGGGCGCAACCTGGGCACCAGCGTTACCGGGGCGGCCATCCTGGAGAACACGATTTACGATCCTGCCACCGCGCTCTCGTTCAATGGCAACGCCGTTACCGACTCCTTTCCCGAGCAACACCATCCCCATGAGCCGGATCAGCCCCGTAGCTTTGAAGATCCAGAATTTTATCCCCCTTCCGACCAATGGCAATTTGGTGAACAACTGGAATCAGACAGTATCCCAACCCAACGTCCGTCTATATACCGAGCTTCAAGCTGGACCACAATATCGGCGACAAACACCACGTGTCGTTCTATTATCTGGAGAACCATTTCATCCATCAGGTGAGCCTCGATGGCTTGCCGATTCCAATTACGACGTCGCGGCCCGAATTCGAGAGCCACCATACGATTCGGCTCAACTACGATTACAACGTGACACCGAGCCTCATCGTCCACATGGGTGCGGGGTATATTATGTACCGCGGTCCAGATATCGCGGCGCTCGGTGTGCTGGAATACGATGCTCCCGGCCAGCTTGGACTGTATGGAGGCATCCCCAATAACTTCGCCAATCCAAACATAACAGCCACCGGATTTCCCAAAATTACGGGTACATCGACCAACGGTTACGGAATGAGTTTGGGAATGGGTCCCGCCAACGCCAATAAGTACACGCTCGATAAACCGACCGCGGTCCTCAATGTAACCTGGGTTCGCGGGAGTCACACATTTAAGGCCGGCGCCGACTGGCGCATCGACGCCTATCGCGACAGAAATGTGAGAGGCACGCAGGGCATCTGGAATTTCGACAATAGCATGACGGGGCTGCCCTATTTGGGATCGACCGGCATTAACGGGGGTCAACCTCGGCAACGGCTATGCGGACTTCCTGCTCGGGACTCGCCACCAGCGGCAGCGTGCAGACGCCGCAGGACCCGCAATTCCGTAAAACGTCCTGGTCGCTTTTTGTCCAGGACGCAATGGAAAGTCAGCAGGAAGCTGACACTCAGTTACGGGATACGCTGGGATCTGCAGAATATCTGGAAGGAAATTTGGGACCGGATCGCGGAGTTTTCACCCACGACTCCCAATCCGGCGGTGGGAGGCCTGCTCGGCGCCACCATCTATGACGGATATGGGCCGGGCCGCTGCAACTGCGAGTTCAACAGCGCGTATCCGTATGCCATCCAGCCGCGTCTGGGCGTCGCCTACCAGATCGACAGTAAGACGGTTTTCCGGGCCGGCTGGGGCCTGACTTATGGATCTACGTCGGACGGCAATTACATCAGCAACACTTCGATTATTGGGGGAGGGAGTATTGGGTACAACGCGATCTCGTTTGTCGCCCCCGGCTTTGGACAGCCTGCCGCCACCTTCGCCCAAGGCTTGCCATACACTCAGGCGCAACTGTATCCGACTACTCTAAGCGCGGGAATCGTTCCGTTCCCCGGACAACTGAACAGCCCGCCGTACTGGATCGATCCGAACGGCGGCCGGCCGCCGCGCATCGATCAATGGAATATCGGTTTGCAGCGCCAGCTCACGCAGGACTTCATGCTGGAGGCCGCCTTTGTAGGCAATCGGGGCGTCTGGCTGCAGGCCAACAACCTGGACGACCTGAACGCTCTGACGCCGCAAAAGTTCTGGCAGCACATCGGCCTCAGCCTTTCGAATCCCGCGAATCTGTCCCTTCTGTCATCGACTTTTGCGTCGGGGAAGCCACAAGCCGCCGGTTTCAGCGTTCCGTATGCGGGCTTCCCGACGGCCTCCTCGCTGGCCCAGTCCCTTCGTCCGTTTCCGCAGTTCACTAACATACCCGTGTGGTTTTCGCCGAGAGGGGAATAGCTGGTACGACGCACTACAGGCCAAGGCGACCTTGCGCCCGTGGCACGGGTTCTATGCACAGTATGCGTTCACATGGGAAAGCGAATTGACCGACGCCGAAAGCACCGCGGTCAACGACGTGTTTAACCTGCCGGTCCAGAAAGCCATCTCCGGCAGTTCGCTTCCTCTGGTCTCGGCGATCCTGTTCAACTACAACATTCCCGCCCTTTCCAGCAATAAGTTATTGAGGACGCTGCAGAAGGACTGGACACTCGGTGGCTCGTTCCGCTATCAGAGCGGCCTTCCGATTCTCTCGCCCCTTGCGACCAACAACCTGCAGGCGGTGCTGCCGCGCAACACCACCAACACGCCCACTTATGCGGACCGCGTACCCGGCGTGCCGCTATTCACTGACAGCCCCAATTGCCACTGCTTCGATCCGAGTGACACGTTCATTCTGAATCCGGCCGCGTGGACGCGAGCCGCCGGCAGGCCAGTTCGGCACCGCCGCGCCGTATTACAACGACTATCGATGGCAGCGGCAGCCATCCGAGAATGCGAATCTCGGACGCATCTTCCGTATTCGGGAGGGGATGACTCTGAGTATTCGGGCTGAATTCTTCAATATATTCAACCGCGTGTTCCTGAATGCGCCCACGTCAACTAACTCGGCCCAGACACAGGTCAAATCGGGCAACGCGACCGTTTCCGGCTTCGGATATATCAATACTTTAGTGACGCCTATCCAAGCGGCGGGCGGCGCGGTTCCGACGGTACGCAACGGCCAGCTCGTGGCGCGGTTCCAGTTCTGAGGACAACAATCGAAGCGCCGGGCCGCCGTGAAGCGCCCGGCGCACCTGTGTTTCCAGACTTACCGGTCGATCCGAATCATGATCTTATCGAGCGCGTCGCGATCGATCGGATAACCAAGTCCCGGTGCCGTAGGCGCGTTGACATAGCCTTCCTTATCGACCCGGAACTTATCCTTGTGGTAGACGCGGTCAGCATATTCCATGGGCCACGGCATCTCGAACCAGTAGTTGTTGTTGCATGCCAGTTCCAGCTGGAAGTGCACCGCCAGGTCCATCACGTTGCCCCAGTTATGCGGCTGGCATTCCAATCCGAAAGCCTCGGCCAGCTGGCACACTCTGATCCCACCCGTGATCCCGCCGATGTTATCCGCGATAAACCGGACGATATCCAGCGCGTCGCGTTTGATGTAGTCGGCGAAGCTGTTCATCTCCAGGATGAACTCGCCCATGTTGAGGGGAACATCCAGCGCGCGGGCCAGTACGATGAGACCTTCAATCTCCTCGGTGGGGATGGGGTCTTCGAACCAGATGTAGCCCAACTCGTCCAGTAAACGTCCGACTTTCAGCGCCGAGTAGAGGTTGCCCCTGCCATCGAAGCTGAGGGGGAAATCGTCGCCGGCGGCTTTGCGGACCAGCCTGATCTCCTCCATGTGGCCCACGTAGCTGGCGCGCGGTGGGGCGTTGGCCGACTGCCCTCCGCCGGGGTGGATCTTGTAACCCCGGATGCCTGCCGCTTTGGCTTTCAGAACGTCGGGGGCGTAGTCCTCCACGGTGGGCAGATGCTGCGAGCTGGCATAGGCCATCACGCGGGTTTTGGTGCCGCCCAGGAGTTGGTAGATGGGCCGATTGACAGCCTTGCCGAGGATGTCCCAGAGACAGACGTCGATGATGGCGTCGTGCATGTAATTCTGCGAGGTGTCCCCGCGGGCGGGAGCAGTAGCGCGGGGAACCGCGATGGCCGGAACCGCGCCCGCCGCGCCGCGTCCGCCACCAGCTTGGGCGGCGCCTCCGGGCGGAGGCCCCGGAAAACCACGGGCGGGAGTGATCGCTCCATAGGCGCTGAAACGCCGCGTGTTGGGAACGGGAGTAATTGAAGTTACGTCCAGGGCGCTCTTACCGAGCACCCGGCGCTTGGCATATTCCAGGAAGCCCGGCGGGTTTCCTCGATTGCCGATGGTCATGTTACCTTCGATCCCGCTGTTGGTCACGATGGAGACAATCTCTCCGGTCTCTGTACTGTTGAGGCGGCGGACATTGCCGATATCCGCGACGTAGACCTTCACTTCCTTGATGGTAAGGTCGGGTAAATCGCCCTTCTTGACTCCCACTGCCTGGGCCGCCGCCTGGCCGGGATCGGCCAGGGCCGCCGCCGCGGAGGCGGCGCCGAGCGCGGAAGCGCCGAACATACTGCGACGCGATAATTCTCGTTTTGACACTGGATTCTCCTCTCTCAATAATTAAGCCGACGCTCCACTTGCCCGGTCATCGGATCGGCTCCAGTCATCGCCGGGCCTAGTCCTGAGCTTACCGGTCGATCCGGATCGTGACCTTGTCGAGCGCGTCGCGGTCGATCGGATAACCCAACCCCGGCTCGGCCGGCGCATTGATGTAGCCGTCCTGGTCGACCCGGAACTCTGTGCTTGATGTAGACGCGGTCGCTGTATTCCACCGGCCAAGGCATCTCGAACCAGTAGTTGGTGTTGGATGCCAGTTCGATCTGGAAGGCCACCGCCATGTCCATCACGTTGCCCCAGTTGTGCGGCGAAAATTCCAATCCGAAAGCGTCGGCCAGTTGGCCTACTCGTATCCCGCCTGTTATCCCGCCGATGTTGTCCGCAATAATCCGCACGATGTCGAGCGCGTCCCGCTTGATGTAGTCGGCGAAGCTGTTCATCTCCAGGAGATACTCTCCAATGTCGAGGGGAACATCCAGCGCCCGGGCCAGTACGATGAGACTTTCAACATCCTCGCTGGGGAAGGGGTCTTCGTACCAGATGTAGCCCAGATCGTCCAGTAACCGGCCGATTTTCAGCGCCGAGTAGAGGTTGCCGGTTCTACTGGCATCGAACATGAGGGTGTAATCGTCGCCGGCTGCTTTGCGGACCTGCCTGATCTCCTCCATCTGACTCGAAGTGATTGGCGCGTCCCGGCTGCCCTCTATCGGGGTGGATCTTGTAACCCCTCATACCTGCCGCTTTAGCCCTCAGGACGTCGGGGGCGTATTCCTCGACCGTGGCCATGTGCTGCGAGGTGGCGTAGGCCATTACGCGCGTCTTTGTACCGCCCAAGAGTTGATATATAGGCCGATTTACAGCCTTGCCAAGGATATCCCACAGACAGACGTCGATGATGGCGTCGTGCATGTAATTCCGCCCGGTGTCCCCGCGGCGGGGAGCGGTGAGCGCTCCGTAGGCAGTGAAACGCCGCGTGTTGGGAACGGGAGTGATCGAAGTTACATCCAGGGCGCTCTTGCCGAGCACGCGGCGCTTGGCATATTCCAGGAAGCCCGGCGGGTTGCCTCGATTGCCGATGGTCATGTTACCTTCGATCCCGCTGTTGGTCACGATGGAGACAATCTCACCGGTCTCCGGAGTGTTAAGCCGGTGGACATTGGCGATATCGGCGACGTAGACCTTCACTTCCTTGATGGCGAGGTCGGGTAAATCGGCCTTCTTGACTCCCACTGCCTGGGCCGCCGCCTGGCCCGGATCGGCCAGGGCCACGGCCGCGGAAGCGGCGCCGAGCGCGGAAGCGCCCAACATACTGCGACGCAATAATGCTGGCTTGGACACTTAATCCTCCCGGATACAGAAGTCCTGCGTGACACGACGAGCGACGGCCGGCACTCAGCCCCGGAGCTGACAGCGGTGGCGCCCGCTACATGAACTGGCCGTCGAAGGACCGTTCGCTGTCCCACTCCTTGGTCGGTTCGAAGAAGCCCGGCTGCTTCACCCACTTCTTGAGGCCTTCCATGTCGTAATCGTAGCCCAGGCCCGGCCTATCGGGCACCGTAATGAAGCCGTCGTTGATAATCGGTTTCGGCCAACCGGTCACCACCGACAAGAATTCGTCGATGTGGTCGCAGTCGTGGAATTCGAGAGCCACGAACTCCTCCGCGGCCGCGGCCGCATGCACCCCGGCGAAGACCGTCGTAGGGTTGTTGTGGTTGTGGAACGCGGTTGCGATCCCGTGTTGCGCGGCAAGATCGGCGATCTTCCTGGCCTCGAGGATGCCGCCGCATTCCGCCGGGTCCGGGTGGCAAATGGATATCGCTTTTTTCTCGAACAGCTCCTTGAATCCAGTGGCGAGGTAGATATCCTCGCCGGTCAGTATCGGCGTCTTGCAGGCGTTCTTGATCCGAAGCAGGTCGTCGGCGTACATCCAAGGCACGGTATCCTCCAGCCACGCGAAATTGAACTTATCCACGGTCTGGGCGAACTTAATAATGTTTTCGACGTTGAAGCTGCCGTAATGGTCGGTGGCGATGGGGATACTCCAGCCCACCTTCTCGCGAACGGCGGCGCAATAATCCTCGACCGCCCGGAGACCCTTCTCAGTGATCTGACCGCCGGTGAACTGATGAGGCGTCCGAGGCATTCCCACCAGACCAGCCGCGCCCATCGGCGCCGGCCTGACCACGTTTCCCGCGCCGGCTATCTCCGCGACGTTCAGGTCCATTTTAAGGAACTTGAAGCCTTCGGGGATGCGCTCGAGGAGGTGCTTGGCCATCTCCTCGGCATTCGACGACGACGTCGTGTCGGCGTAGAGGAGAATCTTGTCGCGAAACTTGCCTCCCAGCATCTGCCAGACCGGCACACCCCAAGCTTTGCCCGCGAGGTCCCAACAGGCCATCTCCACTGCCGAGACGCCGCCGCCCGCGACCCCATGATCCCCGTGCTGCTTGATCTTGTACAGGATCGCGGCGACGTTGCAGGGGTTCATTCCCAGGATTCGGCTTTTCAGCATCAGCGCGTAGGTCTTGCTCGCCCGCGCACGCACATCGCCCCACCCGTAAATACCCTGGTTGGTGTCCAGCCGGACAAGGCACCGCAGATCGTTCTCATAAAGCGGCGAGACCATGGCGACGCGCATATCCGTGATTCTCAGCGCCGAGGGCCTCGAATTCGTGTTGATCTGCCCCATAACAGCTTCGAGGTCGGCATGGGTGATCAGGCTTCCCGCCGCGATCGCCGAGGCCGCGGAAGTCGTGGTAGTGAGCCACGTTCTTCGCGAAGTGCCGGAAGGTTTGTCTGACATAAATAGTCCTCAGTTCTTCATTTTTGGTGGACCCATCACGCTCGCCAGAATCCGTCGAACCCCGGCTTGGCGCAGGCCGTGGAGAATCCGCGTGCAGCGTGGTCGCCAGACGATTATACTTCTAATCGCCACAACCGGAGTGTCTGACTCTATTCTCATGCAAGATGAGCCTGAACCGGGGCCTGGATTCTCACGCAAGATGAGCCTGAAGGGGAAGATCGCGATGCTGGGTGTTGATCATCAGCATGGACGATTCGGAAGCCGCGAGCCTGGAGCAGATCCGGGCATTTCTGGCCGGCAGCGGCGAGGTGCGGTTTGCCGGGCAGAAGCGCGCGGAAGTGTACGGTTGGGTGGAACAGACGCTGGTGCGGCGCCAGTATGTCGGCTTGGACCGGCCGGGCAAGGGGCTCGTGCGGCTCTACATTGGCCGGATGACGGGGTTGAGCCGGGCGCAGGTGACCAGGCTGATCGCCGGATACCGCGACACCGGCCGGGTGACAGCGGCGATCTATCGGCGCAACCAGTTCGCCACGCACTACACCGCGGCCGATGTGAACCTGTTGGCTTACGTAGACAAGGCGCATGGGAACTTGAGCGGACCGGCGACTTGTCGAATCCTGGAGCGCGAATACGCCGCATACGGCCAGGCGGCCTACCAGCGGTTAGCGGAGATTTCCGTGGCGCACCTCTACCGGCTGCGCAACTCGCAAGCGTATCGGAAACGCAACACCAGTTACCAGCCCACACGACCCACGCCAATTCCCATCGGCGAGCGGCGCAAGCCGCAGCCGTGCGGTTCGCCTGGATACCTGCGCATCGACACGGTGCATCAGGGCGATCAGGACGGGCGCAAGGGGCTTTATCACATCAACGCGGTGGACGAGGTGACGCAATGGGAAATTGTGGCCGCCACGCCGCAGATTTCCGAACTCTGGCTCATGCCGGTGCTGGAAGCACTGCTCGCGCAGTTTCCCTTCGTGATCCGCAGCCTTCATTCCGACAACGGCAGCGAGTTCATCAACTACAACGTGGCCCGTCTGCTGGGCAAACTGCTCATCGAACAAACCAAGTCGCGGGCGTACCATTCCGGCGACAACGGCTTGGTCGAATCCAAGAACGGAGCCATCATCCGCAAGCATATCGGCTACGGCTACATCGACGCGCAACACGCCGAGGCGATGGACCAATTTCACCGGCAGCACATGAACCCGTACGTCAACTTCCATCGCCCTTGCGCCGTACCCCAAGTCGTCACCGAAGCCAACGGCGAGCGTCGCCGCCTCTACTTGCGCTGGGCCACGCCTTTCGAGCTCTTTCGGGAATCCCCGCGCTGTGAGAGCTTCCTGCGCCCAGGGGTCACGCTGTCGGAACTGGAGGGCTTCGCCCAAACCCAATCCGACACCGAAGCCGCGCTCGCCATGCAGCACGCCAAACGGAAGCTATTCGACCGCTTCCGGCGGACGGAAACCGCCTAACACGCCCCCCATGCGCCTCCCGTCGGTCGGCGATCGGTTCTGTGCCCCGGTCGGGCGCAAAACCAACCCAAAACCAAAACCGTTCCAAAGAAGGGAAAACCAACGGATGTTTGCAGGCCATGCGTGCCTCCCGTTGGTCGGCCCCGGAGATTCGAAACAGCATCAGAAAGGAGACTCAGCGCCGGATCGCTTCGCCCCCGGCTTCAGGCTCATCCTTCGATGAGAATATGCTTCTGTTTCTGATTCGTCACTGCGAGGGGCGGCCGCGCGGCGTCCCGGCTACCACCGGAAGTCGCGTACGAGCATCAACCCGGCCTGCCGATCGTTGGAAGCGACCCATGTGAGCCAACGGCCGTCCGGGCTAACGGCAAACGCCGGCACGCCTCGAGTAATCGGTGGGGGGACTTTCGCGACAGTGACGATGTTACGCGTGAGGATGTCGAACCGGTTCACCGGAACCGCGGATGAGGTCGCGTGGTCGAAATCCAGATAATAGATGCCCTTCGCGCTGACCGCCCAGGCATTGTGCCAGGCGGTCTCGAGCACCGGGACTTCGCTCCCGCCGTTCACCGGCACACTCCAGACGCCGTGTTCGCCGCGGTCCCTCACATAAAACAAGAGCTTGCCATCCGGGGACTCGAGGGCTTGATAACCGCCGCCCGTCGTAAGCTGCTTTGGCTCACCGCCATCCGCCCGCATCTTCCAGATTTGATGGGTGCCCGAGCGGGCCGACATAAAGTAGATCCACTGTCCGTCATGCGACCAGCTTGGCTGGGCGTCGGCGGTGGGCTGATTGGTCAAACGCCTGGCTTGCCCTCCCTCAGCGCGAATGAGGTAGATATCGCGGTTGCCATGCACGGTGGCATCGAAGGCTATCGATTTGCCATCGGGCGACCAACTCGGGCATGTCGCTCCGAGTCCGCTGTCGAAGAAAGTGAGTTGCTGGGGATTCGCGCCATCGGCATCGCAGGTCCAGATTTCCTCCGTCCCGGTTCTTCCCGACGAAAAAGCGATTTTCGTGCCATCCGGCGAGATACTGGGCCCGTGATCGGCCAGAGTGGAGGCCGCGACGGGAACCGGCGCCACCGGCGCTTCCGTTTTCGAACCCGATTGGCCAATAGGAATGCGCAGGATGTCGCTGTCCGTGACGGCTCGGGCAAACACCAGTTGGCTCTGCCCGCTTTGCGGATTGCGCCAAATGGCCGGCTGGCGGGCGGAATCGTCCGTCGTTACTATGCGAGCGGACGGTTGCGGGGCGGAAACTCGAGCGGGCACCCGGAAAAGCCCATGTTTGTCGCCGAAGATCAGGAACTTGTTGTCGGGCGTCCAGCTCACGCCGGTTATCGGCTCGCCGATCGCTGTCAGCCGCCGAGCGGGATTGCCGCCAGCCACGGAGGTCACCAGCACGTCACCTAGCGTGGTGTCCTTGCGGACGAAGGCTATCTCTTTGCTGTTCCAGGAGAAGGCCGGAAATTCGTCCCTGGCGGGAGCGCCGGGAGCAGTCACACGCCGCCTCTGGCCTGTGGCGAGGGCGAAAACGAAAATTCCGACCGGTTCAGTAGTCGAGTTCTGGCCGGAGAAGGCCAGCAGCGAACCGTCGGGACTCCAGGACAGGCCATTTCCCGCGACCCCGGTCAACTTCCTTTCGCTTCCACCGGCTGAGGGCGTTCACGTAAATAAAGCCGCTTCTGGTGAATGCAATGCTGTTCCCATCCGGCGACCACACCGGGAAGTCGTCCGATCCCCCACCGCTCGTGATACGAAGCGGGGCGCCTCCATTTACAGCGCGAACGTAGATGGCGAGATTATCCCCGGTCGGTCCGGCCCACACAAACGCAACTCGCCGTCCGTCCGGCGACAGACGGGGCGACCGCTGCATCCCCGGATAGCTCGTCAGAGGCACGATGTTCGACAGTGTGGAGCCGCGGCTCCTGGAGGCGTGCAGCCACAGCGAGGTGAAAGCCGCTACCACGGCGAGGGTCCCCGCGATTGCCAGATAGGTTGTCAGCCGCGAAGGGGAGGGCCACGCTCGCGATTTCCCCGCGTCGTCGCCGCTTGAAACCGGCGCAATGAACCGATAGCCCCGGCGGGGAACTGTCGCTATGAATCGTGGGTTTGTGGCCGAATCGCCGAGCGCTTCGCGAAGTTTCCGAACGGCGGTATGCAAGCCGTCGTCGAAGTTAATGGTAGTGTCGCCCCACAGCGCTTGTTGAAGAGCTTCATGGGCCACCAACTCGCCCGGCTTTTCGAGCAGCGAGATCAAGAGGCGAAGGGGGAGATCCTGGAGCTTTACGACCCGCCCCTGCTTTCGCAATTGCCTGGCAGCAAGGTTGAACTCGAACAGACCGAAATTCACAGTGGTTGGCTTCCGCGATTGTACGGCCTCCATGCCCACGGCCTCCAAGACAGGAAAGAGTGTAGCACTGGGTGCCATTGGGCGCAAGGACAGGCTTGAAATTCGCCCAGTTCACGGTGGTTCATGGTTCATGGTGTACGCTAGCCTGCGAAAAAAGAGCAGGTTATCAGTACATTGTGGGGCCCTGGACCGAATCCGGAGATTCCGGTCTTAATTCATGGTTTCCGGGGCGGCCTTGGACTATAGTGCTTCAGTAAAGAAGCTGGTCGCGATGGTGGAAACGTAAGTTGTTGCGGGGGATTCTTTTCCGTTTCCAGCCTGCGGCTTCCCGTGAACCAGTTTGAAAATGCCGACGATTTCGGATATCGAGGCACACAACTATGGCAAACACATCCGTTTGCAATTCAAGCTTCCATCCCCCGCAGACGGTTCCGGTCGCTGGTTACCGTCGTGGATTGCAAGTCTGTTTGCCTGGGCGCCGGCTTGGGGACAGGGGCCAGGCGGTACCGGGGGCTGCATGGGTACCCGCTGGAAGACGGGGATTTTATTAGAGGGGAGCGGCAGAAAGGAATAAGGCTATGAGTTGGAGATTAAAGCTGAGTCTGGCCCTTGTCGGGGCCGCTCTGTTCGCGGTTGCTGCCTTCGCGCAGACTGACCGCGGGAGCATTACGGGAACCATCATCGATCCGGCGGGCGCTGTTGTGCCAACCGCGAACGTCGCTCGCCGTGGAATTCGGAAACGCAAGCCCAATATACGACCGTCTACGACTGGAACGGGGAGCTACACACTAGCTGAAATGCCCCCCGGAGTGTACTCGGTAAGCGTGGAGGTGCCTGGGTTCAAGAAATTCACCCAGCAGGGCATTCGGGTTAGACGTCGCCCAGGTTGACACGATCGATGTCAAACTCGAAGTGGGCTCGGCGGCGGAATCTATCACCATAACCGCCGACGCACCCTTGCTCAGGACCGAAAGCTCGGACCAGAACTTCAATATCCCGATATCGACGATTAACGACCTCCCTCTGAATTACGCGCTGCGGGGCCCCAGCGGCCAGGTAGGGCAAGTTCGCAACGATTACTCCTTCCTCGATATCGCGCCGGGGGCCTACATCTCGGGGCAGAGCGATATTCGCGTCAATGGCAACCCGCTCGATTCGCAAAGAACCACCGCTGACGGCCAGGAGAACGGCAACTGGCAGACCGGCCGCCCGGATCAAGTCGAGGCGTCCATCGACGCCCTCGAGGAAATCTCGACCCAGACCAGCAACTTCAACGCCGAGTATGGTCAGGCGTTAGGCGGTCTGTTCAACCTCACCTCGAAATCCGGCACCAACCAGTATCACGGTGCCGCGTATGACTTCCTTCAGAACGACGATCTGAACGCCGGGATACCCTTCACGACCAACGGACCCGGGTTGGGGTTGTCAACGGCCTGCCATCCGAAAGAACGACTTCGGCGGCAGCTTCGGCGGGCCAGTCGTGATTCCTCACATTTACAACGGCAAAGACAAGACGTTCTTCTTCTTCAACATCGAAGCGTACCGTGAGGTCAGAAACAACATTGGGACCGTTCATCACCTCTGCCCACCGCGGCGATGCGCAGCGGCAATTTCAGCCAGATCCTGACGGGGCACAACCTCGGCACGGATACCCAGGGGAACGCGATCATGGAAAACACGATCTACGATCCGGCCACGGAACAGACCGTGAACAGCGCCGTCGTCCGCAGCTCCCTTCCCCGGCAACATCATTCCGGTGAGCAGGTTCGACCCAGTCGCGGCGGCGATCCAGTCGTACATCCCGCCAGCCCACCAATTCCAGCTTGACCAACAACTTCGCCCAAGTCTCCAGCATGTATCAGGTATCAGTACCTCCCCAGCATCAAGCTCGACCACAATTTTAACGACAACTCGAAGCTATCGATTTACGTCACCGCCTTTAGAACCCATCACCTTACCGGCACCGGCGGCGGCGCGAGTGGATTCCTGGATGCCCTTCCAACTCCGATTACCACTACCCGGGAGATGCATATCAAGACTGTGACGGCTGCGGGTGAACTACGATCGCACGATTACGCCGACCCTCCTGCTGCACCTGGGCGTCGGCTACATGGAGCAAACCGATCCCGACCGCGCCGATAGCCGGAACTTTCAATTTCAACCAGGCCGTCGATCGGGCTGGTGGGCGCAGTTGGTCCTGGCTTTCCGAATCTCTCAGGCCTGAGTTCCTCCTATGGCGGCTTGTCGAATACCCTTGGGCTTACGAACGCCAACTGGTACTTTTTTCAAAAGCCAACGGCAGTCGCCAGCACCTCGTACGTTCATGGCAGCCCACACCTTCAAGCTAGGTGGGGAGTGGCGGCAAGATACGTTCATCAACGACATGTTGCAGTATGCCAACGGCGAATACACGTTCAGCGCCCTGGAGACGGGGCTCCCGTCCACCAACGGCCAGAGCCTGGCCAGGGGCGGTGGGTTTTCCGTACGCCAGTTTCCTGCTGGGGGCGGCGGACAGCGCCAGTATTCAAAGTCCCCAGGAACCCATGTTCCGGAAGCAGTCGTATGGCCTGTACATACAGGATACTTGGAAGGTAAACCGCAAACTGACGCTGGACTACGGCCTGCGCTGGGACCTGGAAACGGCTCCCGAGGTCAATGGCCGCATGACCGAGTTCGGACCAACCGTAGCAAACCCCTCGGCCGGTGGACTGCTGGGCGGGATCGTGTATAACGGTAGCGGCGCCGGAACCTGCAATTGCGAATTTATGAACATCTATCCATTCGCGCTTGGACCGCGGGTCGGTGTGGCCTACCAGATCACTCCCAAGACCGTGTTCCGCGGCGGCTGGGGCATCATTTACGGCCAGTTGGGTACCGTCGGCAACTTCAGCGCGATAAACGGGGCAGGCGGTTGGAACGTCCTCTACTATCTACTCGCCGTCCTACGGAGATCCCGCCGTTTTGATGCGCACCGGATTGCAGTACAGCCCGTCGGCCCAGTTGTACGGGAACGCGCATAACCCAGGGCTCCTGCCCTTCCTGGGGCAGATTGGCAGTGTGCCTGGCCTTGAACGACCGTAACGGAGGCCGCCCACCCAGGGTCAACCAGTGGAACCTGGGAATCCAGCGGCAAATCACCTCCAATCTGATGATTGAGGCCGCCTACGTGGGCAACCGTGGTGTCTGGTTAGCCGCCCCCAACATGGTGGATTTAAATGCCCTTACACCGGCGCGGCTAGCTCAGTTCGGCCTGAGTGTCAACTAGCGCAGCCAATCGAACTTTGTTGACGTTCGAAGATCTCGTCGGCAGCCGTGGCAGCCGCCGGATTCAAGGCTGCCGTATGCGACCTTCCCCATGGGCCAGACGCTGGCGCAAGCCCTCCGGCCGTTCCCGCAGTTCGGTAGCATTTCCGACAATATGGCGCCCTTAGGCAACAGTTGGTATGACTCGCTGCAAGCCAAACTCACCAAGCGCTTTTCGCATGGGCTCAACCTCCAATCCGCCTTCACATGGCAGAAGGAATTGACTACCGCGGAAGGAGGGCCGATCAACGACGTTTTCAATCGGGCGAACCAAAAAGACATCTCGCAGTACTCGCTGCCGTTTGTCTCCGCGACCAGCTTCACCTATCAAATCCCCTTTGACTCGCTGACGCAGAACAAGGTCAGTCAAGAACGTGGTCGGCGGCTGGACAACGGGCGCTCTGATGCGGTATCAAAGCGGGTTCCCCATTCTGGCGCCTTGCTCGAACAACGGTCTCAACTCCGACTTGCTTCGCGCCGCCTCCTGCATTACATTCGACAACCGCGTGGCGGGGCAAAGCCCCTTTCGCGGTCAACCTCAACTGTCATAACTTCGACCCCAACAAAACCTTCGTACTGAACCCGGCGGCCTGGAGCGATCCGGGAGCGGGGAATTGGGGCTTCGGAGCGCCGTATTACAATGACTACCGCTACCAACGCCGTCCGGAGGAGGATTTGAACATCGCCAGAAACTTCCGGATCCGCGAGAGATGTGAACTTGAACATCCGCTTGGAGTTCTTCAACGTGTTCAACCGCACCGAGGTGAACAACCCCACTTCGACTAACGCCGCGGCTACGCAGTCCGTTACTTCTACCGGCCAAACCATTTCCGGGTTCGGCTATATCAATAACGGAACGGTCTACTAGTAACCCTCGCAGCGGCCAGATCGTTGTTGCGGCTCAGGTTCTGAGGTTTCTTGCCGCCGGGCGCGGGGTGGTACGATTCGGCTTACCTCCCGCGCCCTTTAGCGACTGGCGCGGCCGACAAAGGCGTCGAAGAGGCGTGCTTGGCGAGTTTGAGGACGCGCCTGCCATGCCGAAGGCTTAGAAACGACAAGCCGTGAAGGGCGTAATGCCCAAGTGTAAAGGAGAATTGCAGTGTCTCAGCAACCATCAAACGTTTCTCGTCGAACATTTCTTACCAGCAGTACATCTGCCACGGCGGCGGTCGCCGCGGGAAGTCTGGTCACCAACGCCGATTTGGAAAATATCAGCGGCCAGATGAATACGAATTCGGGGCCCTCCGCTTTGAGGATCACCGACATGCGTATCGCGCATTCATTTCGATCCATGCTCGTGCGGCTCGACACGAACCAGGGTATTTCCGGATATGGCGAGATCCGGTACGATTGCAGCAAAGCGCATGGGCTCATTTTGAAGAGCCGCATCGTCGGAATGAATCCGTGCAATGTCGCCGAGATATTCCGCAAGATCAAAAAGCACGGCGGGTTTGGCTGCGATGGCGGCGGCGTTTCCGGTATCGAAGTGGCTTGCTGGGACCTGGCCGGCAAGGCATGGGGTGTGCCGGTCTGGCAGATGCTCGGCGGCAAGTTCCGCGACCGCGTCCGCTTATACTGCGACACCACCAGCAGGCCGACCGGGGAAACGATGGGTCAACATCTGAAGGAGCGGATCGCGGCCGGCTGGACCTTCTGCAAGATGGACCTGCACGCCGGCGGCGAAGACGAAATCACCCACACTCAGGGAAGCACTGTGGGAATGTATACGCACCCCGCGGACGATCCTATGGACCACAGGCGCCAGCCGGTGCGGCGAGCCATGAGCGGATACGGCGTGGAAAGCGATCGGAGAATGCTCCCGATGGGCGCCGTCAGTCCCTACGGCGAGCACCCGTTCACCGCGACTCTTTTCACCGACAAAGCGTTGGATTGGCTGGCGGACTACTGCGAGACCGTGCGCAGCATCGTGGGCTGGGAAATTCCGATCGCCACGGACCACTACGGTCACTTTCCCATCGAGACCTTTATCAAGTTCGCGCGGAGGTTGGATAAGTACAACCTGGCCTGGTACGAAGACGTGGTGCCGTGGTTCTACCCCGACCTGCTTCGCAGACTCAAGGACTCGTGCACGACGCCCATCTGCACCGGCGAAGACGTCTATCTGGCCGAGGGCTTCCGGGACCTGCTCGAAAAGCAGGCCATCTCCGTCATCCACCCGGATCTGGCCAATATGGGCGGTATTCTCGAGACCAAGAAGGCGATCGATCTGGCCACGCAATACGGGGTGGCATCCTGCATTCACAATAACAACGGCCCCATCACGATGTTTGCCAGCGGGCATGCCGCCGCGGCCGGCGAAGAGTTCCTGGCGTGCGAATTTCATCAGGCCGATGTCCCGGATTTCTTCGACCGCGTGAGAAGGACCGGCAAGCCGAACGATCCGATCATCGATCGGGGATACTTTGTCGTGCCCGATGCGCCGGGACTAGGCGTCGAAATCAATATGGACGCCCTCAAGAAGAGCCTGCGCGAAGGGGGACTCTTCGAACCCACGACCCAATGGGACGACGAAGTTTCGTTCGACGGTCACATGTAAACGCCGCGGACGCCGCCACGGTCATCGCCACTCTGCGCGCACGGGCCAACCTGGGCAACGTGGAGGGCATGGCGCGTTTCGGCATCAGCCGCGTGGGCACGCTCGGCGTGCCGGTGAAGGAGTCTCCGGCGCCTGGCCAAAGAAGCCGGCCGGAGTCACAAACTGGCCGCCGGGCTGTGGCGCTCCGGCATTCACGAGGCGCGCGTCATGGCCAGCCTCGTGGAGGAAGTGGAGAGCGTGACGCCGCGCCAGATGGATCTTTGGGTGCGCGCGGTGGACTCCTGGGACGTGTGCGATCAGTTATGCCAGAACTTGTTTCGCTACACGTCCTGCGGCTTTGAGAAGGCCGCCGAATGGGCGCGGGCCGAGCCGGAGTTCGTTCGCCGCGCCGGATTTGCGCTGATGGCGGGCCTTGCGCACAAAGGGCCGACGGAGCCGGACGAGCGGTACGAGGCCTTCCTGCCGCTCATCGCCGAGGCCGCCACGGACGAGCGGAACATGGTGAAGAAGGCCGTCAACTGGGCCCTGCGCCAGATCGGTAAGCGCAATTCACAGCTGCGAGCGAAGGCCATCCGCGCGGCGGAGGGTATCCGAGCCATCGATTCACGTTCCGCCCGCTGGATTGCGTCCGATGCCCTGCGCGAGCTGCGGCGCCTCCATTCAGCGACCGCTTCGTAACTGAGGCGCGCGGGGTCGTCCATGAGCGATATGCCAGCCAAAAACCGGGAGTCGAAATGGAAACCCCCGATTGGTATGCCTCCGCGGCGATCGCGCCGGGCCTCGCGGCCGCCCGCGGAGGAATCCGCCATGCCGGCGGCGCATCCTGCGTGGCTCCGCCACACGTGGCGGATGCTGGCGCTTTGGGCCCTGGTCCTGGCGGCGTATTCCAATTCCTTCCAGTCGGGTCTGGTGCTCGACAACGCCATGGTGATTTCGGGGGATGCCCGCATCCGGGCGCTAACGCCGGAGAACCTCCGGTTCATTCTGACCGAACAGTATTGGCAGGGCAGCACCGTTTCCGGCCTGTATCGTCCGCTCACGACCCTCTCCTACCTTCTGAATTACGCCGTCTTCGGCAATGGGACAAACACGGCCGGCTATCATTGGGTGAATCTTGCGCTGCACGAAGCGAATGTTTCGCTCGTGTACCTCCTGGGCGTATTGGTGCTGGGCGGGCCCGCGCCGGCCCTGGCGCTCGCTGCGCTCTGGGGAGTGCATCCGCTGCTCACCGAGTCCGTCACGAATATCGTGGGCCGGGCCGACCTGCTGGCCGCCTTCGGCGTGCTGGCGGGCTTGCTGTGCTACGTGAAAAGCGCCTCCGCCACGGGGCGGCGAAAACTCTTCTGGCTGGCGGCCATGTTGATCGCGCAGGCGGCCGGTATCTTCGCCAAGGAGAATGCCGCCGTCCTGCCTGCCATCATGCTCCTGTACGACCTGACGTGGCGAAAGCGCGCGGCTTGGCGGGAGCGCGCGCCGGCCTATGCCGCCCTGGCGCTGCCGTTCGCCGCGTTCTTCTATTTGCGCGGCACTCTGCAAACGCACATTCTGGCTCGTTTTAGCGAAAATCCCCTGACGAGCGCCGGTTTCTGGACGGCGCGGCTGACGGCCGTTAAGGTGATCGGCAAGTATTTGTGGCTGTTTGTCTGGCCGGCCCGCTTGTCGGCCGACTATTCCTACAACGCGGTGCCGCTGTTTGGCTGGCATCCAGGGGAGTGGGAGGACGCGCAGGCGCTAATCGCGCTCGCAGTCTGCCTGGGCGCCGCCCTGCTGGCGGTGCGCTGGTACCGCACGCGCCAGCCGCTGTTCTTCTTCCTGGCCTTTTTTTTTGTGGCTCTCGCCCCGACGTCCAATCTGGCGATTCTCATCGGGAGCATCATGGCCGAGCGGTTCGCCTATCTGCCGTCGATCGGCCTGGCCGGGTGCGTGGTCGCGGTCATCTATGCACCGGGGCGGCAACGCTCGCTCCCGCAGCTTCCGGCCATGCGAGCTCCATGGATGGCGCTCGGAATACTGTGCCTCGCGGGCGCTGTACGCACTTACGCCCGGAACTTCGACTGGATCGATGACCGCACTCTCTGGACCAGCGCCGTGGAAGTTTGTCCGCGAAGCGCCAAGGCGCACTACAACCTGGGAAACGTCTCGAAGGAATTACCCGACCGGTTGCCGGACGCCATTGCCCAGTATGAAGCGGCGTTGCGGATCGATCCCGGTTACGCCGAGGCCCATAACAACCTGGGACTGGCGCTCCTGAATTCCGGCGGACCTTTGGAGAAGGCGATTGCCGAGTACGAAGCGGCGCTGCGCATCGATCCAGATTACGCCGAGGCGCACAATAACCTCGGAAACGCCCTGTCGCAAGTGCCCGGCCGGCTCTCGGACGCCATGGCCCAGTACGAAGCGGCGCTGCGCATCAATCCAGATTACGCCGAGGCGCACTACAACCTGGGAACCATCTTGTTGCAATTACCCGGCCGACTGCCGGATGCGATCGCCCAGTACAAGGTGGCCTTAGGGATCAACCCCGATTACGCCCAGGCCCACGCCAACCTGGGACTCGCGCTGGCAAATTCCGGCGAGGGTCTCGAGGAGGCGATTGCCGAGTACGAAGCCGCGCTACGGATCGATCCGGGCTTGGCCGAGGCGCACTACAACCTGGGAAACGCGCTGTTGCACCTGCCCGGCCGACTGCCGGATGCGATCGCTCAGTTGGAGGCAGCGCTGCGGATCAGGCCCAATCCGCAGCTACGGGAAATGGTGGACCGGTTGCGGGCGCGAGAGCGCTAAGAAATGGCTCACGATACAATTACGTTTCTATCAGAAAGGAAGCTGATCCATGCAGCGAAGAAGGTTTCTGCACACGCTATTAGCGGGCGCCGGCGGCATCGCTCTCACCCGAAGGGTGGCCCACGCGGCCCTGCCGAAGATGAAAATTACCCGCATTCGTTACTACTCTCCCGGCACGGAGATGCGTGGCGGGCTCCGAGTCTTACCTCAAGCGCAAACGTCATCTGTATTGACACCGATGCGGGCATTACGGGAATCGGCGAAGGCGGAACGAAGGACTCAGTCGAACACTGCGCCTCCGCGCTCATCGGCCAAGATCCGAGCAGGATTGACACTCTCTGGCAAGACATGTTTCGCGGGGCTTTCTACCCCGCTGGCCTCGAGAAACTGCACGCCCTTGGCGGCCTTGATATGGCCCTGTGGGATATCAAGGGAAAAGCCCTGGGCGCGCCGGTTTACGCACTCCTGGGGGGGCCTACACGCAGCTTGTGCGAGTGCTACGGCGGCGGCGGCCGGGCAAATACCATCCGCGAAGCGGCCCGCGCGTCTATGGAAGCCGGCTTTAAGCTCTTCCGGACCGAGGTAATCGGCCCGGGGCTCTCCGACACAGGAACGAATTCCCGCGGGACCCAAGACTGGAACCCGCGCCAGGCGGTGCTGGCCACGTTCAAGCGCTGCCAGGAAATTCGTGAGGCCGTGGGCGAAGAGGGCGATTTTATTTGCGATTTCCACGGCAAGCTGGACATGCGCGACGCCGTCACCCTGGCCAATATGCTCGAACCTTTGCGACCATACTGGGTCGAGGACCCGGTTCGCAATGAGGCCCTGCCCTTATATCGAACTCTACGGCCAATGGTCAAAGTGCCACTGGCGACGGGCAATGCCGGCAAGGTTGAACTCAGGGAATTGATCGAGGATCAGTTGATCGATTACGCGCGCGTAAGGCTCCCGAACTGTGGCGGCATCACCGAATACGTAAAGATTGCCAGCATGTGCGAGGCGCACTTTGCGGGATTGAGCCCGGAGGGCACCGGCCCGATTTCCACCGCCGCGGAGGTGCATGTCGCCGCCTCTACAAACGTGCCATTCCTCTTGCAGGTTGGCGGTGCGGGCACGCGGCCTTACCTGCCTCAATGCTATGACTTCCGTCAGGGCAAGGTGTATGTGAACGAACGGCCGGGCTTGGGCGTCGAATTCGATCCCAAACAGGCGACTCCGATCACGGAAATTACGAAAGCCGGGAATTTCGGCGGTATGTTCCGTCCGGACGGGTCATACACGAACTGGTAAGCGCCAGCATCTTGGGATCCTCGCGGCCGTCGGGCGTGAGGTGCTTTAGTATCGCGCCCGAAAGGCAGACCACAACCCGGTTCTTATGGGTGTGCTGCGCGATGGCTATCTTACGGCGGAGATGTTACCCGAAGCCGATCCGGACCAGGCCGCTGCGCAGGCGGCCAGGTATCTTCCCGGGTAGGTGGGCCGCGGGGGCTGTACGCAACAGTTGGCCTGGCCTGGGCAGATGCAGTAAACTGAAACCTCGGTACGTCGAGGAGATCGACTTAGCCAATGATCAGACATACCATGCGAGACGTGGCTCGGCTGGCGGGCGTGTCCGTGGCAACCGTTTCGGCCGTGATCAACGGAAGCGCGGTTGTCAGCGAACGGCGGGCTCAAAAAGTGCGCGAAGCGATGGAGGCGCTGGACTATTATCCGGACCAGGTGGCCCGCAGCCTGAAGGTCGGCCGAACCGATGTTATCGGGATGGTAGTGCCTGACATTACGCACATCTTTTTTCCGCTAGTCATCCGCGGAGCTGAGGATGCCGCCCGGAAGCACGGCTATTCGGTGATCCTGTGCGATTCCGAGGAGGACGCCGAGGAGGAACGGCGTCATCTGAACACTCTGTTCTCGCGGCGCGTGGATGGCGTTCTGATAGCATGCTCCGACCCTTCCACGGCTTACGACCGCCTTCTGCGGCGCAGGTTTCCGATCGTGTTCGTCGACCGCATTCCACGCGGGCTTACGCAAAACGGCATCTCCAGCGACAACGTCGCGGCGGGCTGCTGCGCTACCAACCATCTCATCGAGCTGGGCCACGAGCGCATTGCGCTCATCACGGGCCAACTGGGTCTATCGCCGCATTTCGGCCGGCTCGAAGGCTTCCGCAAGGCGATGCAAGCTCGCGGTCTTCCGATTCGCGACGAGTACTTGCGCGTGGGAGACCTGCAAGTCGAGACCGGACGCACCCTGACCATGGAGTTGCTCAAGTTGAACCCTCGTCCCACGGCCATCATCTCCAGCAATAACAGGATGCTTCTCGGTCTCATGCAGGCTTTGGCGGAAGCAGGGGTTCGGTGCCCCGCCGGCATAAGCGTGGTGGGCTTTGACGATTCCGCCTGGACCGAGCACTTCACGCCGGGGCTGACCGTAATCGCCCAACCCGCTTTCGAGATTGGCAAGGCCGCCTTCGATATGCTCCTCTCCCGCATGCAAGCGGGCGATAACGAGACAAACCAGCCCGAACTGGTGCTGTTGCCGGCGGAGCTTCGCGTGCGCGGTTCCACCGCTCCCCCGGCGGAGTGGTCGCGCGATCAGATCGCCTTGTCCACCGGAATCTCCATCAAGTCGCAGTAGATCTCCAGGGCTTCCGTGTGCACGCCCGGCACGACGTGCGCGTGGTTTGTGTTGAAGCGCGAAATGAACTCCTCCGGCTCGATCGCCATCTTCACAAAACCGTGCGGCCACGACGCGCAGGTCTCGGCCAGTTTCGCCCGCGGCCGATCGATGAACTCGCCACGCGCCACAAACATCCGGTAGCGGTTATCCACGCGGCTCAGACGTGCCAGCGTGATTTCCCCTTCCCGGCACACATACGGAAAATGCGCCCCACCGCCGGCATACTTGGAAATCACGGGCTCCAGGAACACCCGGGCGAGGTTCTCACCCGGTTCGTTGCTCCGTGCCGCGTACCACGAGGGCTGCGCGCCGCAATTGCAGCACACGTAAGCCCCGCACTCCTCGTCATAGTGGCGGATGTCGAACAGCAGCGACGGGTACCCGCTGATCAGCTTCAGTATCTGCATGGTCAAGGCGCCATCGCTATCGGCCTCGCAAGATACCACGAAAGGCGCCTTGGGACCGTTCCAATCGTAGGGGTCGTTGAAGCACATGGCCGACACGCAGGCGGTGACGATGTACTCGCTCAAATCGTAATGGCACTTGACGCCTACGAAATCGAGGCCATTGTCCTCGATAATGCCGCGCAAGGCCATATAATGCCGGATCTGTTCCTTAACGTGCTCCGGCGCGGCTTTGCCTTCCGTGGAGACCCGGCCCATGTTGGCGACCATCCACGCGTACGCGCGCTCGACCTCCTCTTCATCGACGCTCTTCGCCCGCCGGACCAGTTCGAGCTGGTCGATCTGCTCCGTGTCCACGCCAAAGCGCCGCATCCAGTCTTGCGGATTCGCCACGCCGGTATTCATGCCGATGCTGCGGCCGCCAATCAGGCCGTACGCGCTGCCCTTGAGCCGCGCGACGGCGCCCGAGGCCCGGCAGAACGCCGAGAGATGCGCCTGTTGAGCCGGCTCTTCCAGCGGGTTGCCCCACAACTTCCTGCTCTTGAGGCCAACCTGAACCATGGCCCCGTGAGCCGCCAGGATACCGCCCAGGCCCGGCAGCGTGCCATCCCGCGGTGAGTCTCAACAAGACCGGCTTTTCCAGAATCCGCGCCGCCAGCAAGCTGAAATTCGGAAAGGCAAATACCGGAATGTTGAAAACCACGGCTTCGGGATCGCGCGAGCGCATCTGTTTCGCCACGCGGCGGGCGCCCGCCACGGAGTGAACGATCTCGGCCGGTTCCAGCACGCGGAGGAGAGGGTCCTGCCGAATGGCCTCCGCCAAAACCCAGGCGTGCCGATTCACGATCTCCACAAGCGAATCGTGAACGCGGGGCCGCCCATCCGAGAAGCTGAGAATACCCACGCGGTACGGCTCCGCCACAAACGGCGGCCTCGACGCTATCGGCGTTCGCGTGGCCATACGCACTACGCTAGCCTGTCTGGAAGGGCAAGTGCAAATCGGCAAGGAAACCATGCCTCGGAAGAACCGCGAAACGACCGGCCTGACGGGCCGGCTCGACCTGAAAGGCTTGGCCGCCCGGATTGCCCCGTTGTGCCGGATGCTCCGCCAAGACGTGATGGACGCCCTTAAGGATCCCGCATCGCCCTCTGCGCGGCTCGTGAGGGAGTGGCGGCAGCCGCTCATTCCGGACGCCTCGGACGAACAACTCGCCGACGCTTACGCGCAGACCTTCACGTTAGCCTTGGTACTCGGCCGCAGCGACGGAGCCGATCCGCTCACGCCGGCCGCCGCCGAAGCGGCCCTATCCGCCCGGCATAGCCTGCTCTCCCGCGCGCTCCACGTCCTCACCGATCCCCCTGCGCGCGCCGGAATGGCCGGGTCCCTCGATCCGCTGCTGCGCGCGATCGCCGACCTGCCGCCCGCCACGCTCGCCGGGTCCGAAGATCCCTGGCTCCACTTTTACGAGGAGTTCCTCGCCGCCTATGACCCGAAGCTGCGCAAGGACGCGGGGGCCTACTACACCCCCATCGAAGTCGTTCGCGCCCAGGTTCGGTTGATCGACGACGCGCTTGTGAACTGGCTCGGAAAGCCGCTGGGGTTCGCCGATCGGGGCGTTGTCACACTCGATCCTGCCGCGGGCACGGGAACCTATCTGCTCGCCGTCATCGATCATGCTCTGAACCGGGTAGAGGCTGAACACGGAGCCGGAGCCGTGCCAGCCCACGCGACCGCGCTGGCCGCTAATCTCTATGGCTTCGAACTTATGGCCGGACCCTGCGCCGTGGCCGAGCGGCGCACGAGCCGCGCCCTGTGCGACCTCGGGGCGATGTTGCCGCAGGACGGGCCGCATATACACCTTGCCGATGCGCTGAGCGTCAAGAAAGAAGTCCCCGTCACCGTCTGCCTGGGTAATCCGCCCTACGACCGGCACGCGGCTGGGAACCGCGCCAATCGATCCCGCGCCGGCGGATGGGTGCGGAAGAGCGAAGATGGAACCGCCATTTTCCGGCGGTTTCTTGAACCGGCGATAGCGGCCGGCCACGGCGTGCGCGTCCACAACCTGTATAACCTCTACATTTACTTTTGGCGGTGGGCGCTCTGGAAGGTCTTCGAGCAGGAGAGCGCGCGCGGACCGGGCGTCGTCGCCTTCGTTAGCGCATCGAGCTACGTCGATGGAGACGCCTTCTGTGGAATGCGCGAGCACATGCGCCGTCTGTGCGATGAGATCTGGATTCTCGACCTCGGCGGCGAGGGGCGCGGCCCGCGCAAGGACGAAAACGTCTTCGCCATCCAGACGCCGGTTGCCATTGCCGTCGCGATCCGCTCCGGAAAAACGGAGACGAAGCAGCCCGCCAAGGTTCACTACTCGCGCGTGGAGGGAACGCGCGCGCAAAAGCTCTCGGCCCTTGGCGGCATCGCGGGTTTGAGCAGCGTCGAGTGGCAGGACTGTCCCACCGCATGGCCGGCTCCTTTCCGCCCTGCCGGCAAGGGCCGGTATTTCGACTGGCCGCTCCTGACCGACCTCTTGCCGTGGCAGCATTCCGGCGTGAAGGCTGGGCGCACCTGGGTGATCTCGCCTGAAGTGGATTTGCTGAGGAGACGCTGGCGCACTCTGCTGGGCGCGAAACCTGCCAAGCGAAGAGCATTGTTCAAGGACTCCCCAACGGGACGCAAGGCGCATCAGGCGGCCCTCCCGCTCGATCCCGATCAGGCTCAAGAGCCTGACATCGTCAGATTCGCCTACAGGTCTTTCGACCGGCAGTTCATCTTCGCCGATGCCCGTCTGCTGGACCGGCCGGGACCCGCCCTCCGGCGCGCTCGCGGCGCACCCCAGGTGTTCCTGGCAAGCCTGTTCTCCCAGGCGCTGGGGAACGGACCTGCTCTGACTTCATGCGCGGCGATACCTGATCTCGATTACTTCCGGGGTTCTTATGGCGCCAAGGCCGCGATCCCGCTCTACCGTGACGCCGAATCCGGGGAGGCCAATATCCTGCCGGGCCTGCTGGACCTGCTCAGCCAGACGTACCATCACGCGGTAACGCCGGAGGACTTTCTCGCCTATATCTATGGCACATTGGCGCAGCCGGCCTTTACCGCCAGTTACGCGAAGGAACTCGAGACCCGCGAGCTGCGCGTTCCGATAACCAAGGACGCCGCTCTGTTTGGCGGGGTCCGCCAAGCCGGCGCGCGGCTGCTCTGGCTGCACACTTATGGCGAGCGCTTCGTCCCCGGCGGCGAACGGTGCGGCCACATCCCGCGCGGCGCAGCCCGGTGCGTCAAGCCGGTACCGGGCGGTTCGGAGGGTTACCCCGAGTCGTTCGGCTACCACGCGGCCGGCCGGACGCTGCGCGTCGGCGATGGCTCGTTTCGTCCCGTTTCCCCCGAGGTCTTCGAATTTGAAGTCTCGGGCCTCAAGGTGCTCCGATCGTGGCTCAAGCAACGCCTGCGGGAAGGCGCGGGCAAGACGTCTTCGCCGCTCGATAAGATCCGCCCCGAGCGCTGGACCGGCGCGTACACAACCGAGTTGCTGGAGCTGCTCTGGTTACTGGAAGCGACCGTCGAAAGCTATCCGGAGCAGGCCCGGCTGCTCGAAGCGGTCGTAGCGGGGCCGGCGTTCAGCGCCGGCGACCTGCCGCCGGTTCCCGATGCAGCCCGCAAGCCGCCCGTGCAGCTCCACTCCTCTAGCCCCGCCGTTCGGTCACGGTAACCGGGTTCTTGAGCCGGAAACTGATACGCGTTTCCGAAGGCAGCGTGGCGGGTTGGCCGCGCGTGAGCAAAACACCTCCGGCGCCGGCGCCTCCGCCGACTCCCGCGCCTATCGCCGCCCCCTTCCCGCCGCCCGCGATGGCCCCGATCACGGCGCCGATGGCCACCCCCGCGCCCACCTTTTCGGCATCCTGCTGCTGGGTGGCCGCGGCATGCTTCTCGAAGCTGTCAGTCTGAATGGAAACGCTTTGGCCATCGGATAGATGCAGCCGGGTCAGGGCCACGGCCAGCGCCGCAACACCTTGCACTCTGCCGCCCTTATCGGAAGCCACCACCCGCCCCTCCACCCGCGCGCCGCGCTCGGCTATGACGAACCCATCCACCACCAGCTCCCTGTCGAGCGTGGCGGAGAAGAAGTCGCCCGGCACATTCCGCTCCGAGGAAAGGCCGTCCACAAGGCGCACCGGGATCAGCATCCCAGCGTTCAGCGTCACCGTGTGGCGTTCGGGCGCGGGCGGAGGCGGAGCCACTGGCTCCGGCTCGCTGCCGGCGGGTGGAGTCGATGGAGAAGCGGCAAGCCCATCCGGAGCCGGAGCCGCGGTTTCGGTCGCGGGAACCGGCTGGGGAGCCGCCGTGGAAGGCGCAGCGGCCGCCTGCGGCTCCGGCGGCGGCTCGTTCTGGGCGGTCATCACAGGCGCGACAGGGGCTGCGGGATGAGGGGCGCGCGACGGCTTGGGCCTGGGCGGCGCAGCGGACTTGGCCCGCGGCTGGACCGGGGGTTTCACGGGCTTCACGGCTTCCGGCGGTGGGGCCTGGGCGGATTCGGCCGGCACGGGCTCGGCCGGCGGAGGCTCGACGGCAGGCGCAGGCTGCGGCTGTGACTGCACCTCCTCTACGGGAACCTGCGCCGGCCTGGGCTTCTCCACAACCTTCATGACCACGGCGCCCCCCAACGCGCCGGCCAGCACCAGGAGAACGATGTGAAGCGGCTTCATGGCTCTTTCTCCTCCAGCCCTTCTTAAACACGTGTGACGGCCCCGCCACTCGCCCGGTTCCGTTTCCCGGGCAGAGCCGTTAAAATCAAAAAAGCACGGCCCATGCCTTTCTTCCCCGCAAGCTTATCGATCGGCGGAGTAACCTTCTCTCCCGCCACGGTTCTGGCGCCCATGGCGGGCGTCACCGATACCGTGTTCCGCCGTTTCATACGCGACCTGGGCGGGTGCGGGCTGCTGATGACCGAATTCACCAGCTCCCACGGCGTGAAAGCCATCCAGCGTTCCAGCAAGCCCACGCGGACCTCGCATTACCTGGCGTTCGATCCCGAGGAACATCCCATTTCGGCGCAGCTTTTCGGCGCCGATCCGGCCATCATGGCGGATGCCGCCCGCGTCTGCCAGGACCTGGGCTTCGACATCCTCGATATCAATTTCGGCTGCCCCGTCAATAAGGTCGTCCGGTGCAACGGCGGCTCCGGTCTGCTGCGCGACCTTCCCCTGGTGGAGCGCCTGCTGCGCGAGGTGCGCAAAGCCATTTCGATCCCTCTCACCTTGAAATATCGCGCCGGCTGGAACGATCGCGAACTGGTGGCCGTGCGCATGGCCCGGCTGGCCGAGGATTCGGGAGTTCAGGCCGTAGCGCTGCATCCGCGCACGCGCGAGCAGGGCTACAGCGGCCAGGCCGATTGGTCGCGCATCGCGGAAGTGAAAGCGGCCGTCAGAATCCCGGTGATCGGCAACGGCGACATCACGACGCCGGAGGACGCCGTCCGCATGGTGCTTGAAACCGCCTGCGACGCTGTGATGATCGGCCGCGCCGCCAGCTCGAATCCGTGGATCTTCCGCCAGATCCGCCAGTATCTCGAGACCGGCGCGTACGACCAGCCGGCCGAGGAGGATCGCTACCAGATGATGCGGCGATATTACGCCATGCTGATCGACCGGGGCGAAAGAGACATGGTGGGCAAGATGAAACAGTTCGCCACCCAATTCACCCATGGCGTGCGCCACGGCGCCGAACTCCGCGCGGCCATTTACAGGTCCCAGGAGGCGGCCGCCATTCTGGAGTTAGTGGACGGTTTCTTCGGCAGCGAACCCGCGGTGGCGCGGTGAAGAAGGTCCAGCTCATCACCGACGGCGCGTGCCTCGGAAATCCCGGACCGGGCGGATGGGCGGCCATCCTGCGCTACAACCAGCACGCCAAGGAAATCTGGGGCTGCGCTCCCCACACCACCAACAACCGCATGGAGCTGACCGCGGCCATCGAGGGGCTGCGCTCCCTGCGCGAGGCGTGCGAGGTAGAGGCAACCACGGATTCCGAGTATCTCAAGAACGGCATCACCACGTGGATCCAGGGCTGGAAACGCAAAGGCTGGATGACCGCCGGCAAGAAGCCGGTGGTCAACCAGGATCTGTGGCAGGAACTCGATCGCGAGGCCGCCCGCCACCAGATTACCTGGGTGTGGACGCGCGGCCACGCCTCCCACGCCGATAATAACCGCTGCGATGAACTGGCCACGCGCGCGGCTCGCGAGCAGTGCACGTCCGGCGCCTGAATTCTGTACACTGGCTCAATGGGCGATACTAAGCCGCTGGCGCTGATAACCGGCGCTTCGAGCGGCATCGGAGCGACTTTCGCGCGACAACTGGCGCGCGATAAATACAGGCTGATCCTGGTGGCCCGCAGGCGCGACCGGCTGGATGCCCTGGCGCGCGAATTGGGCGGCGCAGAGACGATCGAGGCCGACCTCGTCAATGAACAAGACCTGAAGAAAGTGGAAGACCGCATTGCCGCGGCCCAGGATCTGGAGCTGCTGGTCAACAACGCCGGCTTCGGCGCGGCGGGGCGCTTCTACGAAATCCCCGTCGAGATTCAGGACCGCATGCACCGCCTGCACGTGCTCGCCACTCTGCGTCTCGCGCACGCGGCCCTGCGCGGCATGACAGCGCGGAACAAGGGCGCCGTGATCAACGTGGCCTCGGTGGCCGGTATGGGCCAAAGCCCTGGATCGATCAGCTACAGCGCCACCAAGGCATGGATGATCGATTTTACCGAAGGCCTCTACTTGGATCTACGCACGGCGCATTCGGCGGTGAAGGTACAGGCGCTCTGCCCGGGTTTCACTTATTCGGAATTCCACGACGTCATGGGGATGAGCCGCAAGAGCATCCCCGGGTGGCTCTGGATGTCGGCGGAAGACGTGGTGGCGGATTCGCTGGCCGGTCTGACGCGCGGCGAATTGTTTGTGGTGCCCGGCCGCGCCTATAAGTGGATCGCGCGCTTCGAGCGCTGGATGCCCGGCTCGCTGCGCCGCTCGCTGGCTATCCGCTACGCGCGCAAGATGAAGCGGCCCTCCGCAGCCGAGCCGGCTTAATCTATTCGCCGGCGACGGTCACCACGATCTGGCGCTCGCGCGGACGGTCGTCGAAATCGCACAGCACAATCTGTTGCCAGGTACCGATGAGCAATTTGCCGCCCGCGACGGGAAAACTCTTCGCCGTTCCAATGAGCGCGCTACGCAGGTGCGCATAGCCGTTCTCATCGCCCCACCGCGCGTTGTGGGCGTAATCGGTAGTGGAAGGAGCGATCTTCTCGAGTGCGCGCTCGAAATCGGCCACGCATCCGGACTCGTACTCCAGAGTGGTGATGCCGAGCGTCGACCCCACGCCCGAAACATTCGCGATGCCCGTCCGAATGCCGCTGCCCGCGACCAGAAGGGCCACCTGGGCGGTGATATCGAGCACGTCGCAGTGACCCCGCGTCGAGATCCGAAACTCTTTCTGGAAAGCGGCCACGGTTATTTGCCGAAGCTGGATTCGAATACGGCGATCTTCCCCAGCCGCCGGCGGTGGCGCACGGCCCCCGAGAAGCGCGCGTCAACGTAGTCGCGCACCAGGTCCAGCGCCAGCGCCGAACCGATCACGCGCGCGCCCAGGCAAAGCACGTTGACGTCGTCGTCTTCCACCGACTGGCGGGCCGAAAAGCTGTCGTGGCAGGTGGCCGCGCGAATGCCTTTGAATTTGTTGGCGGCCACGCACGCGCCCGCGCCGCTGCCGCAGACCAGTACCGCGCGCTCGGCACGGCCGTCGAGCACGGCTTCGGCCACCGCCTTGGCGTAGTCCGGGTAATCCACCGGATCGGTCGAGTTAGTGCCGAGATCGGTCACGTGATGCCCGAGCCGCCGCAGCCGGTCGATGACGGGCTCTTTGAGCGGGAAACCCGCATGATCACTTGCCACAACCAGATTCATGCCCACATGATAACGCGTGGTCCGGGGCTAATGCGCGGACCCCTTTCCGCCGATTACGGGTCTATGGCCGCGTCCGATGAGCTGATCCAACTCGAGCTGATGCTGAACCGCTTCAAGCGGCTGTTGGGCGAGCTGGTGCGCGGAGCCGTGGATCGCAACGCATTTCAACCCTGGGAGATCGAAATCATGTTGGACTTCAACAATTGCCGCCTCGAATCGAAACGCCGGAGCGAAATTCTGCAGCAATACCGGAGGGCCGTCGAGCGCCAGATGGCCACCGGTCCGGGACCGCCCATGAAGCTTTCGACTTTCCTGGAGCTGCGTGCCCACCGGCGGGAAAAGGCCCTCTCAGCCGACTAAGACGCGCCGGCCCTCGATCCTGAAATTGCCCTCGAGCACGATCCGGATGGCCTCCGAATATATGCGGTGCTCCTCTTTCAAAATACGCGCCGCCAGGGTTTCGGCCGTGTCGCTATCCAACACGGGCACAGCCGCCTGGAGAACGATGGGCCCCGCGTCCAGATACTCATCGACGAAGTGAACCGTGCAGCCGCTGATCTTGACCCCGTGTTCGAGGGCCTGGTGCTGCGCGTCCAGTCCGGGGAAGGCCGGCAGCAGCGAAGGATGAATGTTGAGTACGCGGCAGGGGTATTCGCGGATAAAAGATGCGCTGAGCAGCCGCATGAAGCCGGCCAGGCAGACCAGTTCCACGCCGTTGCGGCGCAGTTCCTCGATCAGCAGGCGGTCGTAGATCTCGCGATCCAGGCCCTTGGAGGGAATCGAAACCGCATTCAGGCCCTTCTCGCGGGCGATCTCCATTCCGCGGGCCTGCGGCCGGTTACTGATGACCACGGCGATTTCCGCGGGGATCTTGCCGCGGGTGACATTATCGGCAATGGCCTCGAAATTCGAGCCGCGCCCCGAAAGCAGGATGCCGAGACGGGTCATCGGTACTCCACGCGCGGCTTTCCACGCTTGAGCGGAACCACCGAACCGATGCGGAACACAGGTTCGCCGAGCTTGTCCAGTACCTTCTCGGCGCGCGCCGCGCCGCGAGCCGGGACGGCCAGAATCATCCCCACGCCCAGGTTGAAGGTGCGGCGGTAGTCCTCTTCGGGGATGTTGCCAATCCGGCGCAGCACTTCGAACAGCGGCGGGATGCGCCAGGAGGCCGTTTCAATCGCCACGCCCAGTCCGCCGGGCAGCATGCGGGGCGTATTATCGGTGATGCCGCCCCCGGTGATATGGGCGGCGCCGCGCAGCAGCCGACCCGGCATGAGCGCGCGGATCGGCGCGAGATAACTGCGATGGACGGCCAGCAGCGCGTCTCCCACGGTGGCGCCCACTTCGGGCAGTAACGTCCGGGGGCTATAGCCCGCGATCTCGAACAGCAGCTTGCGGGCCAGCGAGTAACCGTTGGTATGGAGACCGTTCGAAGGGAGCGCCAGAAGGATATCGCCCGCCTCGATACGCGCGCCGGTGACGAGTTCCCCGCGTTCGGCCGCGCCCACGATGAACCCCGCCAGGTCATATTCGGATGCGTCATACAAGCCCGGCATTTCAGCGGTCTCGCCGCCGATCAGCGCGCATTCGTTCTCCCGGCAGCCGCGCGCGATTCCCGAGACCACCGCGGCCGCCACGCCGGCATCCAGTTTGCCGGTTGCGAAATAGTCCAGAAAGAACAACGGACGCGCGCCCTCGACGGCGATGTCGTTGACGCAGTGATTCACCAGGTCCTGGCCGACCGTGTCGTGACGCCCGGTAACGAAAGCGATCTTCAGCTTGGTGCCCACACCATCGACCGAGCTTACCAGCACGGGCTTGCGAAATCCGGAGACCTGGAAAGCCGCACCGAAGGTGCCGATATCGGTCAATACGCCGCGCGTGAAAGTCTTACGCGCCAGTTTCTTGATGGAAGCCACGGCGCGATCGGCTTCGTCTATGTTCACACCGGCATCGCGGTAACGGGTCTGCTTTCTGGGAGGCAAATTTCAGTATACGGCCTGAAATGCCGCATGGGATCGGCCAGCCCGGGTTTACGGAGCCTGGTTACAGCGCTATTTTCGGCCGGATCGCCGCCACGCCCAAAAGCTTCAAGTGAGCGGTAAGACGCTGGAACATATTTTCAT
The DNA here is from genome assembly GCA_963714205.1 of Terriglobia bacterium. Taxonomy (GTDB): domain Bacteria; phylum Acidobacteriota; class Terriglobia; order Bryobacterales; family Bryobacteraceae; genus CAVQNQ01. The sequence goes on along the minus strand of CAVQNQ010000004.1, from coordinate 391,349 downwards.
CCGTGTAAGTGCCCACGATCGCTCCGCCCGATCCCGCGAAGTTGGCCGAGGCACCCGCCTTACGCGCGGCCACCACCATGTCCAGGTTGCCCGGATCGATCTGGAACAGGCTGGACCGCAGGTCGAAATTGGCGTCCACCAACTCGTTGAGCCTCCTGTAATCCCCATTCAGGAGGCAGTCGCGGCCCTGCTCCGCATAGCTCGCCCAAAGCATCATGGCTTCGAGTACTTCGGGATCGTTGCGGCGCCACCGCTCCCGAAGATTGCCATGGAACACCTCGGTACCTTCGCTGAGAGACGTCCGGTAGGCCACATATACTTTGGGGAGCACGCCGGCATCCATGCGCTCATACTCGCCGTAACCGCGGCTCTCCATCAGGTGGCGCGAGAAATCCATGTAAACCAGCCCTTGATAAGCCTGGACCACGCGGTCCTGCAGCCCGGCCGGCACCCCTAACTCGCGGGTTTCCGTCTCCAACACGAGGTTGGCCTGTTGCGGAAGCGGTATCTCGAGCCCGTAATATTGCAGCAAAGCCCGCAAAGACGCCGTGATAATGGCGCTCGATCCGCCCAGTCCCAGCCGCTGCGGGATGTTGGATTCGTACTCCAGGGTGAAATTGCGTTCCTCGAGATCGATCCCTTTCTCCCGGCAGTAATCGATTAAGCGAACGATCAAGGCCTGGATAATGCGGATACCGCCGTAGTAACCCCGCCAGCGGGTCGTGCGGTACAGGTCGTCCAGGCTTTCAAATATGGGAAGGTCGGCTTTGGAGGGTTTGATCTCCAGCCGGCCGCTCGGATATAGCAATACGCGCGCGCGAAAGTTGGAGAGAGTGAATGAAATGGTCTTGCCGAAGTAGCCGTCGCTCGGGTTTCCCAGGAAACCGGCGCGGGCGTATCCATAAGTTTCAATCATTTTGCCGTCCGGACCGCGGAATCGAGCAGGATAGTAACCGGCCCGTCGTTCACCAGTCTGACTTGCATGTTGGCCTGGAAAACGCCGGTTTCCACCGGCACGGACCCGCCCTTCGCGCAGTCTACAAAGTAATTATAGAGACGTTGCGCCTGTTCCGGCGGGGCGGCCAGATCGAAGCTGGGACGGCGGCCTTTGCGGCAGTCGCCGTATAAAGTGAACTGCGAAACGATTAGCAGTGCGCCGCCGGCTTGTCTCACGTCGCGGTTCATCTTCCCGGCTTCGTCTGGAAAGATTCTCAGACCCAGCAGCTTGCCCACCAGGTAATCCGCGTCTTCGGAAGTGTCGGATGCCGCGATTCCCAGCAAGACGACTAATCCGTTACGTATAGAGCCGGCAGTACTGTCATTCACGGTAACGGCCGCTTCTGTTACCCGCTGGATTACCACTCGCATGAGTTCGCGCTCGTTTACGTTTCGATACCTTTTATTCTTGACCCAAGGGGAGTCACTTATATGTTACTATTGACCGCAGGTGAATCCATGGCTAGAGGCAGAAGCCCACAAGATCTGACGACACTACAGATGGCCCTGGTTGGCTATCAAATCGAAAAGCAGAAGATTGACGATAAGATTCGTGAAATTGAAGCCCAGCTAAAGGGGAAGCGCGTCGCCGCTCCTTCCGAGGCGGCCGAAAAGAAGGCCCCTGGTGTGAAGCGCGTCCTCAGCCCGGCTGCCCGGCGGCGCATCGCCGCTGCGCAACGGAAGCGGTGGGCCGAGCATCGCAAACGGATTAAGCAGGCCACTAAGGAATCTAAGCAGGAATAAAGCCGTTCGTACCGTCTCGCTTACTTGCGACTCAGGGCAAAATCCCACCCGAAGCGGGTAACCAGGCCGGCGACGGAACCTTCCGCCGCGATTCTTCCGGCCTGAAAGAAGACGGCGCGAGTGCAGAGCGCCTGGGCGAAACGTATGTTGTGGGTCACCACGATCTTGGCCTGCGGCAGACCGCTCAGAAGTTCCGCTAGGGCGCATTGGCCGGGTGGGTCGAGAAACGTTGTAGGTTCGTCGAGCACCAGGATCTCGGGGTCGGTTGCCAGAATTCCGGCGATGGCCACGCGTTTCTTCTCGCCCGCGCTCAAGTGATAGGGCGCGCGTCCGGCGGCCGCGGCCATCCCGGTGGTGGCTAATGCGGCGGTGGCTCTCTTGACGGCTTCAGCCGGGCTGGCTCCGCGATTCAGCGGTCCGAAGGCGACGTCTTCGAGCACGGTCGGCATGAAGAGCTGGCTCTCGGAATCCTGAAACACCATCCCTACTTTGCGGCGGATGGTCGGGAGGTTCTCTTTATTGACCGCCAGTCCGCAAACCTCCACGTCGCCCTCGCCCGCCAGCAGTCCGTTCAGGTGCATGACGAAGGTAGTCTTGCCGCTGCCGTTAGCGCCCAGCAGCGCCACGGCTTCGCTTTCCTCGAGACGGAAATCGACGCCTCTCAGCGCGCAGGTGCCGTCCTCGTAGCGATATCGCAGGTTGCGCACCTCCACCAGGGGCGCCATCAGACCATCCTCTCGACGGCCACCCGCACGACAATCGGCGCCAGTGCCGCCAGCGCCGCGAAGATTCCGTCCGCCGCCCGGAAGCGCGGCACGGCCAAAGTCCGAAGCTGGCCCGTGAAGCCGCGCGCCAGCATGCCTCGATGGATCTCTTCGGCGCGCTGGTAGGAGCGCGCGAACAGGACCGCGAGCGCTCCCGCGGCCGCTCGAAATGCGCCCAGTCCGCTCCGTGTGGCGCCGCGCGAGGCCGCCGCGATGCGCATGTGTTGCGCCTCTTCCGAAATCACAAACAGGTACCGGTACAAAAACTGCGCCACCATCAGCAGGAAGCGCGGCGCACCCATGGACTCCAGCCCGCTGAGCAGAGCGGGCAGCGGCGTGGTGGCGACCAGGAGCAGCACCGCCAGCGCGGAAAGATAACTCTTGATCGCCAGTGCCAGGCCTCGCGCCGGATCGCCGGCCAGCCAGCAGACGGCCGCGAATACCAGCGAGAAGGGCAATACCAGGGCCGCGCGGGCCAGCGCGCCGGCCACCGGCAGGCGGGCCCAGATAGCGGCCGCAATCAGCAGGAGCGCCAGCCCCGCCGCCACCTCCGCCAGGGCCCGGTGCGCGGTGGCCGTGACTACCAGGAATACCAGCAGCCCCGCGATCTTGGCGCGCGCATCACGCCGGTGCAGCGGGCTCGCGCCGCGGCTCCACCGTTCCAGCACCACGTGGTGCAATTCAGGCGCTCCTGTGCCGCGCGGCTGCGCGCCCGATCAGCAGGCACACGCCATAGATCAACACCAGCCCCGCGATCCCGGCGCTGGCCTTGCGCATCCACCCCGAGGCCACAAAGGCGGTCTCGTAACCGGCGAAAGGCGTGATCAATAGCGCTTGAGCGCGGGCCGAGATGCCCGTCTGCATGGCCAGCCGTTCGATGCCGTCCGGCGCCGTGGAGGCGAACAGAACGCCCACCGCCGCCAGCAGCACGGCCACCAGCGCCACCGCTCCACGCACCCGGGAACGCGCCGCCGCCGGCCGGCGCACGAAGCCGGGCTGGATGGCCTCCAGCGCCTGCACCACCGCCATGGTTATGGCGCCCTCCAGGAGCGCCGAAACCAGGAACAGCGCCAGCGAAACGCCCAGCACCCCGGACGGCATGCGAACGCCCGAGATCAGCAGTTCGGCCAGCGCAAGCACTGCGCTCACCAGCACGGATAGCGTCCCGCCGGCGAAAATCGCCCAGCGCCGCCGTCCGCCGCCGCCCCACAGATAAAACGGCAAGTATCCAGCCAGCACTCCCATCAGGGCCATGTTGACGATGTTGGCGCCCAGAGCCAGAATCCCGCCGTCCTGGAAGACCAGCGCCTGAATGGTCAGGATGGCGCACATCACCACCGCCGCCGGGGCCGGCCCCAGCGTGCAGGCCAGCAGCGCGCCGCCCACCAGGTGGCCCGTGGTGCCTATGCCCACCGGAAAATTGATCATCTGGGCGGCGAAAACGAACGCGCCCATGACCCCCAACAGCGGCACCCGAGCGTCTTCGAAGCCCCGCTGCGCGCGGCGCGCCACGTATCCCACGGCCGGGACTGCGGCGGCGTCCAGTGTGGCCCACACCGGTGTCGCCAGGAATCCATCCGGTATATGCACGGCTGACCCTACGGTAGCACGATTGCAATGATCGTGCCACTACAGGAATCCCCGGTGCTACCATTGTTTACGCATGGGCGAGCTGAGCCGCATCGGCGTGGCCATCGATGATGAGTTACTCGAGAGGTTCGACCGCCTGATCGCCGAGCGCGGCTACACCAACCGCTCCGAGGCCTTTCGTGACCTGATTCGCGACGAACTGGTCGAGAAGACCTGGGAATCGCCGGAAAGCCAGGTGGTGGGCACCGTTACCTTGGTGTACGATCATCACGTGCGCCTGCTCAACGAGAAGCTCACCGCCATCCAGCACGAATTCCATCACTCCATCCTCTCCACCCTGCACGTCCACCTGGACCACGATAACTGCCTGGAGGTTCTGGTGGTCCGCGGCCGCGCCGGGGATGTTACCCGGGTGGCCGACGTCCTCATCAGCACCAAGGGCGTCAAGCACGGCCGCCTTACGATCACCACCACGGGTGTGGAGTTGAAATGATCGTTGGAACCGGCGTGGATCTGGCCGAGGTGCCGCGCATCCGCGCTGCCATCGCGCGCTTCGGCGCGAAATTCGTCGAGCGCATCTTCACCCCCGCCGAGATCGCCTATGTGGAACGCAAAGCCAACCGCTTCGAGCGGTACGCGGCGCGCTTCGCCGCCAAGGAGGCGGGCATGAAGGCCATCGGCACCGGCTGGCGGCGCGGGGTGACGTGGCAGGATTTCGAGGTCGCCAACCTGCCCTCCGGCCGTCCCACGCTGAAGCTGCACGGCGTGGCCGCGCGGGTGGCGGAAAAGCTGGGCGTGCGCGGCATCTCGCTTTCGCTCACGCACACCGCCGAACTGGGCATGGCGCACGTGATTCTGGAGGATTAGGAACCGGCTCAATCCGGCCGCTTCGCTTCGACCGTCTCTTTCACCGCGCGCAACTGTGCGTCTTCCAGGCGTTCGGCTTCCCGCCAGGTGTAAATCATGCGGTGAATCACCGTGAGATTCGAGAGCACCGCGATGACCCACAACACCGCGGCCATGCGGTTGAACAGCGCCCCGATGATGATCAGTACCACGCGCTCGGGCCGCTCGAGAAAACCCACCTTGCACTTGGGAATGGTGTTCTCGGCGCGCGCGCGCGTGTAGCTCACCATCACCGAGCCGGTCATCACCACGGCGGTGAGCACGATGTAGAAGAAGCGGTTGATGGAAGCGTAGTAGACCAGCAGCCCCATGAACAGCGCCAGGTCAGAGTAGCGGTCGACCACCGAATCGAAGAAGCCGCCGAAGCGCGTCACCCGGCTGGTGGCCCGCGCCACCCGCCCATCCACCATGTCGAACAAGCCGGCGCAGATCACCACCACGCCCGCCCAGCGGAAATCCACGGCCGGGTCCAGGGAACCGGATCCCGCGCGCGCAAACAGCCACGCGGCCCAGATGTTGATGAGCAGACCGACGAACGTCAGCACGTTGGGATGAATTCGGGAAAGCGCCAGCCAGCGCACGATCCGGTCTATGATCGCGCCGCAAGCTCTCCCGATCCCACCGGTAACGGTCATACCTTACTCGACCGCATCGTGAATGGTGGTCAGCCGCAGAATCTCGAGTTCCTTGAGGCCTCCGGGGCTCTGCACGCGGACCTCGTCTCCCACCGTTTTGCCCAGCAGCGCGCGGCCGATCGGGCTGGTGGTGGAGATTTTGCCGTTGGCCGCGTCGGCCTCCTCCGTGGTGACCAGATAATAGGTCAACTCTTCGTCGCGCTTAGTGTCCAGCACCACGACGGTCGAGCCGAGCCCCGCCTTGTCATGCGGTATCTTCGAGAAGTCCACCATCGACATCTCGGCCACCCGCTTCTTAAGCTGGTTCAGGCGGGCGTTGACGAAACCCTGTCGCTCCTTGGCGGCATGATACTCCGCGTTTTCACTGAGGTCCCCGTGGGCTCTGGCTTTCAGGATTTCCTTGGGCAGTTCCACGTGCAGCTCGTGTTCGAGCACGGCGATCTCGTCCTGCAGCTTTTTCTTGATGTCAGTCATCGAACGGGGATCGCTCCCACAGGTGACTATTATACCGGAGATGGCCGCCCGGCCACTCAAGCCCGCGTGCGCAGAATCTCGTCCGCCACGTCCGTGGCGGCGCGCATCTCGCGGACATCGTGCACGCGGACGATGTGCGCTCCCGCCAATACCGCCGCCGTAACCGCCGCGGCCGTGGCGCAGAGGGTATCCTGCGGCTCCGCGCGCGCCACGAAGTGCTTGCGCGAGGGTCCCACGAGGATTGGAAGATCGAGACTGGCCAGCGCCGAAAGATGGTCCAGAATCAGTAGATTTTGCTCCTTACGCTTGCCGAACCCGAGGCCCGGATCGATCACCAGGCGGCTCCGGTCGATCCCCACATTGCGCGTGCGGCTGACGCTCGCCTCCAGATCGCGCACGATGACCCCGACCGGGTCGGGCATGGGGCCGAGCTTGGCCCATGTCTCGGGCCTTCCCCGCATGTGGTTCAAAACCAGGCCGGCGTCGTGGTTTGAAACCACACGGGCCAGATGCGGTTCGAAGGTCAGCCCGGAGGGGTCGTTGATGACCTCGACCCCCAGCTCCAGCGCGCGCTCGGCCACCTCGGCCTTGTACGTATCCACCGACACGGGGATCGTCAGACGGTCTTTGAGGCGCTTCAGAACCGGAATCAGCCGCCGCATCTCTTCCGCCACTGCGATACGGGGCGATCCGGGCCGCGTGGATTCGGCGCCGATGTCCAGAATATCGGCGCCCTGCGCTTCCAGTTCCAGGGCGCGGGCGAAAGCGCGGTCCGGATCGTTGTACTTGCCGGCGTCGGAAAACGAATCCGGCGTGACGTTAATCACACCCATGATGGCCGTGCGCTCGCCCAGTTGGATCTCGCGCTGCCGGACCTTCCAGTAATAGAGCTTTCTCACGGCGAAACTCTGCGCCAGTTCTTGCCGGCCCGGATCACCAGGGCCCCGCCGGGGTCCGCGATGGTCAGCTCCCTGACCCGCTCACCGTTGATCTCGACTGCACCCGCGCCGATCTTGCGGGTCGCGTCGCTCACCGATTCCGCCAGCCCCACCCCCGCCAGCAATTTCGCCACCCGGATGCCCGCCGCCGTGCGCGCCCCGGCCGGCATGGAAGCCTCGGCCATATCCGCGGGAATCTCGCCGCGGCGCACCACGCTATTGAATACCTCCGCCGCCCGCGCGGCTTCTTCATCGGAATGGAAATCCGCCACGATCGCCTTGCCCAGCGCGATCTTGGCCTCCATGGGGTGCGCGGCGGCGCGCAGCGCGGCGATCTCCGCCAGGCTCTTGTCCGTCAGCAACTCGTAGTAGCGCCACATCAGATCGTCGCTGATCTGCATTACCTTGCGGAACATCACCTCGGGCGGCTCGGCGATCCCGATGTAGTTGCCCAGCGATTTGGACATCTTGTTCACGCCATCGATGCCCTCGAGCAGCGGTGTAGTGGCCACGATCTGCGGCGGCTGGCCGTAATCCCTCTGGATCTCGCGGCCCACCAGCAAGTTGAACTTCTGGTCCGTGCCGCCCATCTCGATGTCGCATTCGAGCGCCACCGAATCGTAGGCCTGCGCCAGCGGGTAAAGCAGCTCGTGCACCGAAATGGCCACGCCTTCCTTGTATCGCATCGCGAAATCGTCGCGTTCGAGCAGGCGCGCCACGGTGTATTTCGAGCACAGCCGGACCATCTCCACGTAGGCCATCGGGATGAGCCAGTCGCTATTGAAGCGGATCTCGGTCTTCTCCCGGTCGAGGATCTTGAATACCTGGGTTTTGTAGGTTTCCGCGTTCTGCTGGATGGCCTCGCGGGTCATCGGAGGGCGCGTGAGGTTGCGGCCGGTGGGGTCGCCGATCAGCCCGGTGGCGTCCCCGATCAGAAAGATGACCGTATGGCCCAGATCCTGAAAGTGTTTCATTTTGCGTAACAGGACCGTGTGGCCCAGGTGCAGGTCGGGCGCCGTGGGGTCGAACCCGGCTTTGACGCGCAGGGGGCGGCCCGTCTGGGCGGACTGGACCAGCCGTTCGCGAAGCTCCTCTTCGCGGATGATCTCCGCCATGCCCTTGCGCAAATAGCTGAGTTGCTCGTCGATTGTCATCGTGGGGGACACTCCACGTTAGCACGCGAGGTTCGACCGGGGGAAAATCCCCAGCGCGTGCCACGCTAGCCCACGCGGATCATGCCCATCAGTTGCTCTTCGGTGAGCACCGGTATCTCCAGTTGCTGGGCCTTCGCCAGCTTCGAGCCGGCGTCCCGCCCGGCCACTACAAAGCTGGTCTTCCTGCTCACCGTGCCGCTCACCTTGCCGCCCGCGGCTTCAATCAGGCGCTGGGCCTCTTCGCGGCTTAGCGCGTCCAGGGTCCCGGTCAGCACGAAGACATAGCCCTTCAGCGGGCCGGCCTTGGGCCGCCTGGATTCGTAAGCGAATTCGAGCCCCGCGGCGCGCAGCCGGTCTACCAGCTCCTGGTTGCGGGGCTCGCGGAAGAACTGGAAAATGCTCTCCGCCACCCGTGGTCCCACTTCTTCGGCCTCCTGCAATTCACCGAGGCCCGCTCCCGCGATCGCGTCCATGCTGCCGAAGGCCTCCGCCAGGAAGACCGCCGTGCGCTCGCCCACGAACCGGATCCCCAGCGCGGTGAGGACGCGCGGCAGGGGATTCCGCTTGGAGTTTTCGATATTGCGGATCACGTTGCCCGCGGATTTCCGGCCCATGCGCTCGAGCGTCAGGAGCTTCTCGATGGTAAGGTCGTAGAGGTCCGCCACGCTCTCGACCATGCCGCGGTCCACGAGCTGATCCACCAGCGCCTCGCCCATCCCGTCGATATTCATCACGCCGCGGGAGGCGAAATGCAGGATCGATTCCTTCAGCCGCGCCGAACAGTTGGTGTTGATACAGCGGCTGGCCGCTTCCCCTTCCTCGCGCACCACCTTGCCGCCGCACACAGGGCACTTGACCGGCAGGTGGAACGGCTTGCGGTACGATCCCAGCGAATGCACCCGCACCACCCTGGGGATGACGTCACCGGAGCGCTCGATCACCACCTCGTCGCCGATCTCCAGGCCCAGCCGCGCGATCTCGTCCTCGTTGTGCAGGGTGGCCCGCGAAACCGTCACGCCGCCGACCTCGACCGGCTTGAGCCGCGCCACGGGGGTCAGCGCGCCGGTGCGGCCCACCTGTACCTCGATGCCTTCCACCACGGTCATCGCCTGCCGGGCGGCGTACTTGTAGGCGATCGCCCAGCGGGGCGCCTTGGCGGTGTAGCCGAGCAGCCTCTGCTGCTCGATGGAATCCACTTTGAGCACCACGCCGTCGATCTCATAGGGAAGCTCTTCGCGGCGCGCCTCCCACTCCGCGCAAAAGACCAGCACGTCCTCCACGCCCCCGCAGCGCGCGCGGTGCGGGTTGACCTTGAAACCCATGCGCGCCAGTTCCTCGAGCGACTGCCAGTGGCTGTCGAGGGCCGGCCGGCCGTTCACCAACAGAAAATAGGCGTAGAAATCCAGGCGCCGGGAAGCCGTGATGCGCGGTTCCAGCACCCGCAGCGACCCCGCCGCGGCGTTGCGCGGGTTGGCGAAGCGGGAGAGACCCCGCTCGTCCCGCTCGGCATTCAGCCGCTCGAACGCGCGACGGTTCATGACCGCTTCGCCACGCGCCTCGAAAGCCGGCATCTCCGTCCCGGCCCGCAACGGCAGGGAACGTATCGTGCGCGCGTTTTCGGTGACATCCTCGCCCACCGAGCCATCGCCTCGGGTGACCGCCTGAACCAGCCGGGCCTCGCGATAGATCGCGGCCATGGAAAGCCCATCCATCTTCAGCTCGGCCACGTAGCTGTAGGGCGCGCCGCCGAGCAGCTCCCGCACGCGCCGGTCGAAATCCCGCAGATCCCCCTCGTTCAGCGCGTTGTCCAGGCTCAACATGGGCGAGCTGTGGCGCACTTTGACGAAGCCCTCGCGCGGTTTTCCGCCCACGCGCTGGGTGGGGGAATCGGCGCTGGCCATCTCGGGATGTTGCTCTTCGAGCTGCTGCAGCTTACGCATTAACTCGTCGTACTCTGCGTCTGTGATCTCCGGCCGGTCGAGGACGTAGTACAGGTGCTCGTGGCGCCGCAATTGCTGGCGCAGCGCCTCGATTTCGCGGGCGGGTTCTGGCATGTCTCCCTAATCTATAATCTAACGAGGATAGCGGAGAACACCATAAGCGGCTACAGGAAGACGGTTCTGATCTACAATCCCCGCGCGGGGAGATTCGGACGCGGCGGCAGAAGGCTGGTCGAGCAAGCCGTCGAGATCCTGACCAGCAAGGGTCACCACATCGTGGCGGCTCCCACGCGGGGTCCGCGGACCGCCGGAGCCATCGCGCGCGAACACATCGCCGGCGGCGCCGACCTGATCCTGGCGGCTGGCGGCGACGGCACCATCAACGAAGTGGCCGAAGGCATGGTGCACTGCGAGGTTCCGCTGGGCGTGTTGCCGGCCGGCACCGCTAATGTGCTGGGCATGGAGATGGGGCTCGGCGGCGATCCGGTGCGGGCGGCCGAACGTCTGGATGAGTGCCGGCCGCGGCGCATCTCCGTGGGCCATGTGACGTGCGACGGCGGGCGCGTATCGCGTCACTTCCTGCTGATGGCGGGCGTCGGCCTGGATGCCCACGTCGTCTACCATGTGAACGGGGCTCTCAAGGACCGCATCGGCAGGTTCGCCTACTGGGTTGCCGGCTGGTCTCTGCTGGGGCGGCGCCTGCCCCAGTTCCGCGTGGAGATCGACGGCCGCCCGCGGGAGTGCTCTTTCGCGCTGCTCAGCAAGGTGCGGAACTACGGCGGCGATTTCGAAATCGCCAAGCGCGTCACCTTGCTCGACGACGAGTTTGAGGCGATCCTGTTCCAGGGCCGCACTTCCCTGCCCTACGTGAAGTATTTCGCTGGCATGACGCTGAACCGGTTGTATGGGCTGAAGGGCGTGGAGGTGCTGCGGTGCCGCCGCGCCGCGCTTTCCTGCCCGGGCAACTCTTCCGTATTCGTGCAGATCGATGGCGAATTCGCCGGACGCCTGCCGGCCGAAATCGAAATGGTGCCGGACGCGCTCACCTTGCTGGTGCCGCCGGAGTATGGGCGGCTCGCACCGGCGCGCTCGTGGCGGGGCGCGAAAGCTGAATCGTAGCGGATCCACCGGCGCCGGGCATGACTTCCAGGCTGAACTGCCGCGCAACGGGGTCATAGGTCAGCGGGCCGATCGAGCCGCTCCTGGCCGCGGCCGCGGGCGCATCAGGCGAATAGCCGCGCAGCGTGCGCGATGTTTCTCCAGGGGCGAATGCCACCGTGAGACCAACCGAGCCATCGTCCTCGAAGGCGGTCACGCGTTTCTTGCCCAGGGTGACAAAATGGCCGGTATCGCCGAGAATCGCCATCCCGGAGGGCCCTATGGGCGCGGCTACCAGGTATACCCAACCCCCCTGGAAACTCGCGCTAAACGGGGCCCGCGGGGTTACCACGCGCCCCGTGCCCTCGAAGTAGTTGTACAAGTAGACCGGCCGCTTCACTCCCAGGTCGCCGAGGGATAAGGTGACCGAAGTGTCGGCGGCCCGGTTGTAGGCGAACACGTAGTAGACCCGCTGGCCGGAGAAATCCGAATACGTCGATGCGATCAGCGGCGCGTTGGCGGAGTGCGCGTCGCCCAGGTAGTTGAGGTCCAGCGGGGCGAGGGGAACGTCCGGCTTCACGATAACTCCATCCGCGCGCACGGCGCCGCTCAGGTTGGCGCCATTGAGCGAACCCACGGGATCCCCGATGCCGACGGGCCCCGCGGAAAGCGTAGCCACCAGCAGGTTGGCGGTTTCGCCGCTCATGAGCACATCGCTGAACGGCCAGATGCCGAGGGCGCTGGCCAGCCGGCTGACATAGAGGAAATTGGTCCACCGTGTTTCATCGAAGCGGTCCTGGCTGGCGCGGATGGTGGTCAGGTTGCCGTACTTGGCGCCCTGAAGAAAGTGCCGGGCCGTGGGCATACAGTACTGTATGCTGAGATGCTCGCGGGCCATGGCCGCCACCATGCCGTCCAGAAACGCGTCCGCGTCGCTCAGGTTGAAGTTAGTCTGTGCCTTATCGGAAAGCCAATCCTGTTCGTACGCGACCGCGCCCGCGCCCGCCAGATAGCTCGCAACGCTATCCCAGTAAGCAGGATCGGTCGAGACGCCCGCCGAAAACTGGTACTGCTGGCGATAGGGGCTGGCGGGATCGATCCAGCGGGCGTGCGTCACCAGGCTGGCGCCCAGGGCTTGCTGGAATCCCGCCAGACCGGAGGCGAACAGTGCGGGAGCGGCAACATACTCGTAGATTCCATCGGATCCATCCTGCCACTCCGCTCCCGCCCCCTTGGGATAGAACCAGCTATCCAGTTGCAGATAGCCGAGCTGGATTCCCAGGCTGTCGAACCCGGCTTTCACCGCCAGCAGCGTATCGGCATAGGAGGTGGAAGGCAGGGTGTTGTAGTAGTAGGAAGATCCCGCGTCCGTCCAGTATCCGAGCCGGTTCAAGATGGTATCGGCATCGTTGGCCGGTCGCGTCTTGCCCCACAGGTTAGTCAGCGTGTTTCCCCAAGTATCGAAAGCCTGGTTAATGCCGTTCTCAACCACTAACAGAACCTGGTGGGTGAAACCGGCGGGGAAGGATGCGATCTGCGATGAGATGCCGCTCGCCAGTTCGCCGTTGGGCCCGTACGCCGTGGAGGCCACCATGAAATTGGAAGCCGGAGAAAGCACGAAGGCATTCGCAGCCGCGTCGAAGAATACCCAGGGGCTTTCCGGCGCGAACCCGTAAAAAGTCGGAAGCCCGAAGACTCCACAGAAATTGATATGGCTGAGCCCCTTGGGGTAGCTGGTCAAATTGGGAAACGAGAGGGCGTTGGTGGTGGCCGCGGAGTAACTCAGCGAAAAGAGCACCGCGCGATGGTCCCAGTAACTCCGTATGGCCCCATGGTGCGGCACATCGGATTGGAAATCGAACGCAATTTCGCTGAAACTGCCTACGCTATCGGCCCCCGAAGAGACCGTGAGATTGGAAAGGGGGTAGCCAATCTGCCCGCCGAAATCCCAGCCCGGACTTGGCAACACGATGTCATAGGAGCCACTCGGATCCACCGTGACCGTCAGGCCCGCAGCGCCTGAAATGCTTTCCGTCGCCCGGCCGGAACGCGGCCCACAGAAAACCGCCGCGGCGAATAGGAGCACAACCGGGGTGCGCATGAAAACAAACATGGGGATATAGCTCACTGGAGCCATAGCAGTCTAACATCCTTCATCGAATTGTGCGAGAAATCCTAGACTGCCGTCCCCGGGATTAGTTTATAGGCCCCATTTCGCATCTAACGAATTGTGCGTACGTTAGCCCGGCTTCTCATTTTCGGCGTCGGTTGGCAAACTTTAGTACTGGGACAAGTGAGCGTCTTGTCCGCCAATTATGGAACGGACCGGACGAACGCCAATCTTCAGGAGACCCAGTTGACGGTTGCCAATGTCGCGCCGGGGAACTTTGGAAAACTCGGGGCTTTCCCAGTCGACGGCCAGGTTTTTGCTCAACCGCTCTATGTTAGCGGCCTTTCGATTCCCAACCGGGGAACCCACAACGTCTTGTTCGTCGCCACCGAGCACAACAGCGTCTATGCGTTCGATGCCGATACAGCCTCGGCGCCGCTTGTGCTCTGGCAGGTCAATCTGGGACCCTCCGTGCCGTCCTCCATGCTGATGAGCGATACGGGAGTCCTCACGGACGTCGCTCCGGAGATTGGAATTCTCAGCAGCCCCGTTATCGATGCCCAAGCCGCCGTCCTGTACGTTGTAGACGAGATGCTCCAGAACGGGCAGCCTGAGTTTCAGTTGCATGCGCTCGACCTGGGGACCGGGCAGGAACGCATGAACGGCCCCGTCACCATCTCCGCCGGCAGCGGCCAGGTGGTCTTCGATCCCGCCCAGCACCTCCAACGGCCGGGGCTGCTTCTGCTGAACGGCGCGGTGTCGGTGGCCTTTGGTTCGCACGGCGATTACGGCGTCTGGCACGGGTGGCTGATGAGTTACAACGGCGCCGATCTCACTCAACAGATAGGAGTCTTCCAGACCACCCCGCAAGGCCAGGGAGGCGCCATCTGGCAATCCGGCCGCGCGCCGGCCGTGGACGACGCCGGCAACGCCTATTTCATTACCGGAAACGGCGATTACGATGGGGTCAACAACTTCGGCGAGAGCTTCGTCAAGCTGTCCGGCACTCCTCCAGCTTTGAAGGATTGGTACACGCCTGCAAACTGGCAGATGCTCTCGGACCAGGACTACGACCTTTCCGCGGGGCCGGCTCTTATTCCCGGAACCCATCAGTTAATCGGCGCGGATAAGTTCGGCGATCTCTACCTGATCGACGGCGACTCCATGGGGCACCTCGATACGGGCGGCGCCGCCCAGGTTTTTCAGGCGATTACCACCTGGATTTTCAACTTCGCGCTGTGGGGCCGCTCTGGCGCAGCCTATGTTTACGTACAGGAAGATGGCGGCCCGCTCCGCTGCTTCCAGGTGACTCCGGACGGCTTTGACGCCACCCCGGTCTCCGCCAGCAGCCCCATTTCAGGCGCCGCGCGCGGAGGCATAGCGCTCTCCGCCAATGGCAGCCAGGCCGGGACCGGCATCCTCTGGGAGACCACCGGCAAGTACAACGCCGCCACTCCGGCAGTCCTGCACGCCTTCGACGCCGCAAATCTGGGCAATGAGCCGTGGAACAGCAGCATGGAACCGGGGGACGCCATGGATGGGTTTGTGAAGTTCGTCAGCCCCACGGTGGTGAACGGCATGGTATATGCCGCGTCGTCCGATGCCGTGGTGGTCTATGGCCTGCTCAACGGGAACTTGGGAGGCCAGCCGCCGCCCGCGGTTTCGGCGGTTGCGAATGCAGCCAGCTACTCGACCGGAGCTATATCGCCGGGCGAAATAGTGACCCTCTTTGGCTCGAATCTGGGATCAACCAACGCCCAGAGCCTCGAGTTCAATATCTTCGGACGGCTCGCCAGGAATCTCTCGGATGCACAGGTGCTCTTCGATGGCGTGGCCGCCCCCATCGTTTATGCGGGGATCAACCAGGTGAGCGCCATCGTGCCGTTTGCAGTCGCCGCTGGGACCTCGCAAGTGCAGGTTGAGTTTCAGGGCCAAACCTCGGCGCCCGTCGCTATGCCGGTCGAGCCGGCCACGCCGGGCTTGTTCTCGGCCGGCAGTTCCGGCGCGGGGCAAGCTCTCGCGGTTAACCCCGATGGCACCGCCAACGGCAGCGCCCATCCGGCCTCTCCGGGCGACTGGATCTTGCTCTACGCCACCGGCTTCGGCCAGACTTCGCCTCCCGGCCAGGATGGCGCGCTGGTGAATGCCGGCACTTTGCCGCAGCCGATCCTGCCGGTGACGGCGCAGATCGGCGGCCAGGCTGCGCCGGTGCTCTACGCCGGCGGGGCTCCGGGGCTCGTGGCGGGGGTCCTGCAAGTGAACGTGAGCATACCCGCCGGCGCGCCCACGGGACCGGCGGTGCCGGTTACGCTGCAGGTGGGATCGCAATCCACCCAGGCGGGCATCACGATCGCGATCGAGTAGGGAATCGACCCTACTTGCTGAAGGCCATCCCCGCGAAACTCACCACGCTGCGCTCGTCGATGTTCCATTGCTCGTAGCGCAGCAGTTTCCCGCGGGCCTGGGGAACGGCTTTCAGGAAGGTGTAAAAGGGCGCGGAGCCGCACCACTTGAGATCGTCGTGGTTGGCGCGCACCAGGTCCCAGAAACCCGCCGCGTCGCCCGCGTTGATGCGGCCGATCCGGCTTTCGTCGCGGCCGCCCACTTCACTCATCAGCCCCTGCCCCGCAACCGCCGTGAAGGAATCCTGGTAACGCGCGCCCATGTGAGCCATGTCCACTCCCAGCACCCAGAAGAGACGGCTGCCTTCGCGCTCGCCCAATTCACCCAAGGCGTTCAGGAAGCGCTTGACGCCATCGTCTTCTTCGGGATTGCCGCCCTGGTAGAGGCTGCGCGCGAAGGAGCCGCACAGCACCGGCAGGATGCGCACCCCCGGCCCCAGCACGTGTTGCAGGAAAACCACTTCCAGTTCCACGGTGTGCTCGAAGGCGTGGCAATAGTCTTCCATCTCTACCGCCGGGCCGCCGTGCGTGGCCAGCCAGTCCACCAGTGGCACATCGGTTTCGGCTTCCCCCAGCGGCGTCGCGAATTTCTTGCGCGTCAGCCCGAACTTCTCGGGCTCGCCGTAATGCGAGGTGGCCAGGATCACGAAGGTGCGGTCGCGATGCTCCGGCCGCAGCATGGAATAGGCCGCGCGGTAGGATTGCCAGCCGCCCTGGGGGCTGACGTGCGGGGCGGCGATGGCCAGCAGGTCGCCATCGGCCTGGGCTGCTTCCCGGGAGGCCTCCCCTTGCATGTACTCCGCCAGCGTCTGCTTCAGAGCCTCCGTTTCCGCCGGGTAGGCCGATCCCGCGTGGGCCGGATCCCGGACGGGCTGCTCGGCGAATGCGCGGCGCCGCTCGTCGCGCATGCGCGCGAAATTCTCGTCCTCCAGGAAACCGGCGTTGCTCAGCGTCTCGATGAGGTTCCGCTCAATCGCGGTAACTTGCAGGTCGCCCGTGATACGCACCAGCTCCGCGCGCAGGTCCAGCTCCGTCTGCCGCCCGTCGAAACACTCGAGGCAGGGAGACAATACCGGCGGAATGATCAGCATGGCGTCCGAAAAGCGGTAGGGATCGCGGATGAACACGCCCGGGTGTTCGGGCGAGGGCGAGGGCATGAAATCCAGTTCCAGGCGCAACCGGGGCAGGGTTTGGGACAAGTCTCATCGTACCAATTTCAGGGCTCTGTATTTCCGCAGCAGCTCGAAGATCGCGATACCTCCCGCGGTGGCCACGTTGAGCGAATGCTTGACACCCAGCATGGGAATCCGTGCGTGCGTATCACACTGCGCCGAGATTTCCGGGCGTATGCCCTCCACTTCATTTCCGAAGATCAGCGCCACTGGGAAGCGCGGCACCCAATCGTACAGATCCACGGCGTGCAGTGCGGTCTCGATGGCGGCGATCTCCAGGCCTCGCGCCCGCAGCCGCCCGACCAGCTCCACCGGCTCCCAGGTGTGCTCCCACGCCACGCACTCTTCAGCGCCCAGGGCTGTTTTGGCGATGGCTTTCTGCGGCGGCCGCCCGGTGATGCCGCACAAGTAGAGCTTCTCCACGCGGGCGGCATCAGCGGTTCGAAAGAACGCACCCACGTTGTACAGGCTGCGGATGTTGTCCAGCAGCACCGTGACGGGCAGCCGTTCAATACCCTGGTAAGCCGCGCCGGCCTCGGTGGCCTGGAAGGGAAGGCGATCCATGAAGGGGGGGAGTATAACACGCTTTCCGCCGCTCCGATGCTACACTAAGGCTTCCACCATGCTGTCGATCGTCATCCCGATCCACAACGAAGAGCGGTCCATTCTTCCGCTCTACGACCGCCTGGTGGCCGTGCTGGAGCCGCTCGGCCGTCCCTACGAAATCCTGTTCGTGGACGACGCATCCACCGACCGCAGCTTCGAGCTGCTGGCTAACCTGGTGGAGACCGACGGCCACCTGAAAGTCATCCGGCTGCGCCGCAATTTCGGTCAGACCGCGGCCCTCTCCGCCGGCTTCCACGAAGCCAAGGGCGCTATCGTGATCGCCATGGATGGCGACTTGCAGCACGCTCCCGAAGATATTCCGGCGCTGCTCGAGAAGATCGACGCGGGCTACGATATCGCCAGCGGCTGGCGACAGAACCGCGTGGATAACCCCCTCAGCCGCAAGCTGCCGTCGCACGTGGCCAATTGGCTCATGGCCAAAGCCTCGGGCGTGAAGCTGCGCGATTTCGGCACCACTTTCAAGGCCTATCGCGCGGAGATTCTCAAAGACGTCAATCTCTACGGCGAGTTACACCGCTTCATTCCGGCGCTGGCCAGCTTCTATGGCGCGCGGGTCGCCGAAGTGCCCATCCGCAACGTGCCCCGCGCCTCGGGCGATTCGCATTATGGGATCAGCCGCACGTTCCGCGTGCTGTTCGACATTCTCACGATCAGGTTTCTGTTGAGATACCTGACGCGCCCCATGCACTTTTTCGGGTCGCTGGGCCTGGCCGGTACCACCCTGGGCGGCGGCATCATGGTCTACATCGCGATTGAGAAGCTGCGCGGCTTGGATGTCATTGATAAGCACGGTCCACTGATCGTGGCGGGCAGCCTGCTGCTTCTGGCCGGATTGATGATGTTCACCACCGGCTTCTTGGGCGAGGTGATCATGCGGACCTATTTCGAAAGCCAGGACCGCCGTATCTACGCCGTCCGCGAGATTCTCAGCCGCAAGGAGCGCGGAGTCGCCGGCGGCACGCGCTAAGCCGGCCGCGAGCCGCCGAACCGGTAGTTACAGGCCCCGCCCCCGCTTCCAGTGAACCTCGAAGAGCCCCTTCATGGCTTCCCCCATGCCCTCATGGTGAAATACCACCGCGGTCCATGAAGGCCGCGTGATCACCGGATCGAGCAGAGCGATCATCCCGTGCCGGCCATCGAACACGGCCAGCTTCATCGGCAGCGAGTCCGCCACGCGCACCTCGACGCCGGCCGCGGCATAGTCGCTCAGGCGCTGGCGGTGCTCCTCATCCAGCGATCCCTCTTCGAGCAGCAGCCGGCAAAGCACCCCGTTACCGGCGGCCTGCTTCACCAACTTCTCATCCAGTGGGTCCACCGCATAGGGGGGGCGGGAGAACTCCACGTACTCGGTCTTGATCTCTCCCAGCATGCGGCGGTACTCCGCGGCGGTCTGGGTGGGTTCGCTTACAATGCGCAGGTAGTCCAGCGTGCCGCGGCCGCCTTGGCCCTCGGCATAGAGGGTGGCCAAGTCGTCGATAAGGGCGTTGCCGGCTCGGCTGTTGTCGGTCAGTTCCTGTTCGAGGGAGAGCCGCTTCCGGCCCAGGTACCCGGGGATGGCCAGGCTCGGCTCCACGGCCGAGAACAACTTAGTTTTCTCCTGCACCACCTGGGCGAAGCCTCTCTCCACCAGGCTGTCCAGCACTTCATAGATCTTCTGGCGGGGCACGTGCGCGCGCGCCGCCAGTTCCAGAGCCTTGAACTTGGGATGGCCGAGAAGCACCAGGTATGAGCGCGATTCGTACGCGTTGAGCCCCAGTTGCTGGAGACGCCGCCAGTACCGTTGAAAATCTACTTCGGCCAGTTCTTCACTCATATTCCTCCCACCTTATCAAAGCACAACCATCTCCAGGTAGCCACACCCACAAAGTGGACGTGACTCTCCAAAAGCCCTGAATTAAGGATATTGGAACTTCCGTACTGGAGTAAAAGGTGGGCAACTGTTCAAAAACTTAGCCCAGGTACGATTTGACTTGGTACTATCAGAACTTTACAATAACGCTAGCGGGAAGTGTATGTCCGAAAACAATGCCGCCCTTGATAGCTCTTCCTTGAGCCCGGGGATCGCCTCGAAAACGAAGATCCGAATTGTTGTGGCCGATGACCATCCTATTTTCCGGGATGGCCTCTGCCGGCTGCTGGCGCTCGAAGACGATTTCGAAGTGGTGGCCCAGGCGCAGGATGGGCGGCAGGTGCTGGAGGTGTTGCAGCAGCACGAGCCCGACATCCTTTTGCTGGACCTCAAAATGCCCGGCCTGGACGGCTTGGCTACCCTGCAAAAGCTGCAAGCTGTCAAGAACCGCACCCGCGTGATTGTCCTGACCGCTTCCGACGATAAGAACGAATTTGTCCAGGCCATGAAGCTGGGCACCTCCGGAATCGTGCTCAAGCAAACCGCCACCGAGCTGCTGATCAAGAGCATACGGAAGGTGCATGCCGGCGAGATCTGGCTCGATTCCCACACCACACAGGCCGTGATCCGGCAGTTCGTGGCGAACGATGAAGCCCCGGCCGCGCCACCGCCGATGCCCGCGCCGCGCGATCGCGAACGCTCGCCGCTCAGCCAGCGCGAGCGCGAAATCGTGGCGCTGGTGGCCCAGGGCTTCAAGAACAAGGAAATGGCCGAAAAGATGTTCATCAGCGAGCAGACGGTGAAGAATCATCTGCACAACATCTTCGACAAACTAGGTGTCTCGGATCGGCTGGAGCTGGCCCTCTACGCCATTCATAACAACCTGCACACGGGCAGGTAATCCCCGAAGCGGGACCCTCTACGCGCAGGTCCCGTCGCTCACCTCGAACCCGCGTTCCGCGATGCCCGTCAGGAGCGTCTCGGATTCGTGCCCGTGCAGGCGGAAGATCTGCCGCACCAGGTCGCACACGCTCTCGTGGCCGGTCTCGTAGAACACCAGGATCGAGGGACCTGCACCGCTCAGCGCGCAGCCCAGCAGGCCGGGCGCGCGCAGCTTCACGATATCGTCCAGCCCGGGCACCAGCGCCACCCGGTACGGCTGGTGGAAGCGATCCTCGATGGCCGCTGGAAACGCCGTACTGCTGCCGGTGGCCAACGCCGCCACCAGCAGCGCCGCGCGCTGCACGTTGAAGACGGCATCCGCCCGGCTGTACGTGGCGGGCAGCACCGAGCGCGCCAGCGTGGTGGGTAGGTCGAAATCGGGAACCACGATCCCCAGCCCGAAGCGCCGCGGCAGATCCAGACGCACCGCCCGCGTCACGCCGCCGGAATCGATGGCGCTGGCCACGATCGAACCCAGCGTGCAAGCCGCCACGTTATCGGGGTGGCCCTCCAGGCGCGCCGCCTCATCGAGGATACGCAGCGGCTTCCAGCGCAGGTCGAGAAGCCGGTCCGCGATCACTACTCCCGCGGTCAGGGCCGCCGCGCTCGATCCCATGCCTTTGCCGATGGGGATTTCATTCAGAATCTGCAAGTCGATCGCCGGCATCGCCATCCCGTGAGCCTCCGCCACCGCCACGGTGGTCTGCCAGATGAGGTTCTCCGGCCCGGTGGGGATCGCCGCCGCGTCGCGGCCCTGCGCGCGAATGCGCAGGCTCGCAGCGGGCCGCACGCGGCAGGTTAAGTAAACTCCCAGCGCCAGTCCCAGCGCATCGAATCCCGGCCCGAGATTGGCACTCGAAGCCGGTACCCGGACCGTGAACGACGACATGCCCCGGTCCTCGAACCGCCCGTCAGCGGATTTCGAGGATGTCCTTCTCCTTGGCCTTGGCGGCCTGGTCGATCTTCTGCATGTAGCTATCGGTCAGTTTCTGGATATCGTCGAGAGCCTTCTTCTCGTCGTCCTCGTTGACCTTCTTGTCCTTAAGCAGCTTCTTCACCGCTTCGTTGCCGTCGCGGCGGATATTGCGGACCGCCACGCGGTGGTGCTCGGCCACACCGTGGAGCTTCTTGACCAGTTCCTTGCGGCGCTCCTCGGTGAGCGGCGGAATCGGCAGCCGGATGATTTTTCCGTCGTTGGAGGGGTTCAGGCCCAGGTCGGAGACCCGGATGGCCTTCTCGACCAGACCGATCTGCGAGACGTCCCAAGGCTGGATGGTGATCAGGGCAGGCTCCGGAACGTGCAGGTTGGCGATCTGGTTCAGCGGCGTGGGTGTGCCATAGTAATCTACGCGGATATGATCCAGAATTCCCAGTGTCGCGCGTCCTGTGCGAATGGCGGCCATCTCGTGCTGCAAGTCCCCCACGGCCTTCTCCATGCGGGCCTTCAGGCTGGCATCCACTTCCTTGATCGAATTGAACGTCGGACCGGGTGCGGCTTGTTCTGCTTTCATAAGGCGTCTCTCCGAAATGCCGGTGTTAGTGAATCAGAGTGCCGACGGCTTCTCCCATCGACATACGCATTATATTGCCAGTTGTATTCAAATTGAAAACCAGGACCGGCAGGCGGTTGTCGCGGCACATGGCTATGGCGGTGGCGTCCATGACCCCCAACCCCCGCGAGAGCACCTCCAGGTACGAAATTTCCGCGAAACGCACGGCGCCGGGGAACTTGAGCGGATCCTTGTCGTAGACGCCATCCACGCGCGTCCCCTTGGCGATGAGCTCGGCTTTGATCTCGAGCGCGCGCAGGGTAGCCGCCGTGTCGGTCGAAAAGTAGGGGTTCGAGGTGCCCGCGGCGAAGATCGCGATGCGGCCCTTCTCGAGGTGCCGGATGGCGCGCCGGCGGATGTAGGGCTCCGCCACCTGGTGCATTTCGATGGCGCTCATCACGCGGGTGGGAACGCCCATCTGCTCGAGCGCGTCCGAGAGTGCCAGCGAATTGATCACGGTGGCCAGCATGCCCATGTGATCGGCCGTCACGCGGTCCATGTTCTGGGCGGCGGCGGCCACCCCCCGAAAAATGTTTCCGCCGCCCACCACCACGCCGATTTGAATGCCGGCCGCGGCCACGTCCGCCACCTCGCGCGCCAGTGATTTGACCCGCTCGGCGTGGATCCCGAAAGCTTCCCCGCCCGCCAGTGCCTCGCCGCTCAGCTTCAGCAGCACCCGCTTGTAGGCGGCCATTACTTGGAGACCGATTCCGGCACCAGGTTCTCGCCGCCGGTTTCGGCCGCCGCCACGTCGCCCACCTTGAAGCGCGCGAAACGCGCGATGCCGATGTTCTCTCCCAGCTTGGCGATCTTGGACTTCACCACCTGATCGATCGTCACGGTGGCTTCCTTGACGAACGGCTGGTCGAGCAGGCAGACCTCTTCGTAGAATTTCTGCAGACGCCCTTCCACGATGCGGTCCAGCACCTTTTCGGGCTTGCCTTCCAGCAATGCGCGGGCGCGGGCGATCTCTCTTTCCTTGTCGAGAACGGCCGCGGGGACGTCTTCCTTGCGCAGATAGCGCGGATCGGCCGCCGCCACGTGCATGGCGATATCGTGGACCAGTTCCTTGAAATCGTCCGTGCGCGCCACGAAATCCGATTCGCAATTCACTTCCACCATCACGCCGAGCTGTCCGCCGGCATGGATGTAGCTGCCGATGAGGCCCTGCCGGGTGGCGCGCTGCGACTTCTTGCCCGCCGACGCGATTCCCCACTTGCGCAGCAACACCTCGGCATCGCCGATGTCGCCCTTGGCCTCTACCAGGGCCCGCTTGCATTCCATCATGCCCGCGCCGGTACGCTCGCGCAGGTCCTTCACCAGTGCCGCAGTAATTTCCGCCATATTGTTAAACCCGTTGTCCGTCGCCGATCAGTGCGCGCCTTCAGTAGCGGCCGGCTCGGCTACCGGCTCGGCCGTTTCCGAAGCGGGGCCCTTCCGCTGCTGCGCAGCCGGAGCCGCCTCGTCGGCGATGTTCAGACTCTCCGCCATGATTTTCTCGGCATACTTGGGATCCACGTACTCGGTGTATTCCAGCATGCCCTCGCCCGCCGGCGTCTCGTCCTGGACGATCTTATCGGCCACGAACTCCTGCTCGGTGGCGAGCGAACGGCCTTCGATGACCGCGTCGGCGATCTTGCTGGCGAACAAGCGGATGGCGCGCAGGGCGTCGTCGTTGCCCGGAATCACGTAATCCACTTCGTCCGGATCGCAGTTGGTATCCACAATGGCCACCACCGGGATGGCCAGGCGCCGCGCTTCTTTCACCGCGATGGCTTCCTTGTTCGAGTCGATCACGAACAGCACGTCCGGCAGGCCCGGCATGTCCTTGATGCCCGCCAGGTTCTGGTCCAGGTGCTTGCGCTCGCGTTCCAGCCGGATGACTTCCTTCTTGGGACGGCCCGCGTAGCCGCCTTCCACCGAGGCCATGGCCTCCAGTTCCTTGAGGCGCTTGATGGACTTCTGCACCGTGAGCATATTGGTGAGCAGCCCGCCCAGCCATCGCTGGTTCACGTAGTACATCTGGCAGCGGGCGGCCTCTTCGTGGATGGCCTCCTGCGCCTGGCGCTTGGTGCCGACGAAGAGCACATTCTTGCCCTGCGCAGCCATCTCGCCCACGAACCGGGCGGCGTCTTTGAACATCTTCAGGGTCTTCTGAAGATCGATAATGTAGATTCCGTTACGTTCGCCGAAGATGTATTCTTTCATCTTCGGATTCCAGCGCTTGGTCTGGTGCCCGAAGTGAACGCCGGCTTCGAGCAATTCCTTCATCGATATAGCGGGCAAACTTCCTCCTAATTCGGTTTCGAGGGGGATCGGCCCCCTCCAGGGCCAGCCTTCCGAGCCCGCTCCGCCGGCGCGGTCCAAAGCGAAATTTGCGCCGTGGAAACGGAGTGGAAAGCGAAATCAGTAAGCGCGCGGACGCCGGAGAGCCGGACGCCCGCTCTAGATTTAACGTTTGGAGAACTGGAACCGTTTGCGCGCACCCTTCTGGCCGTACTTCTTGCGCTCGTGCGCGCGCGGGTCGCGGGTCAGGAAGCCGAGCTTCTTGAGCCGTGACCGCAGTTCGGCATTGAACTCCACCAAGGCCCTCGCGATACCCAGACGGGCCGCCCCCGCCTGGCCGGCGACACCGCCGCCATCGGCGAGAATCAAAAGGTCGAACTTCTCCATGGTCTCGGTGGCCGCCAGCGGCTGCCGCACCACGGCGCGCAAGCCCTCGGTGGGGAAGTAATTCTCGAACGCGCGGTCGTTGATCTTGATCTCGCCCTTGCCGGGCCGTAAAAACACCCGAGCCACCGATCTCTTGCGGCGGCCCGTACCCAAGTATTGAACCATCGTCGCTGCCACTAAGCTTACACCTTCCACTATTTTACGGCCAGCGCGGCGGGCTTCTGCGCCGCGTGCGGATGACGGTCACCCGCATAGACCTTCAGCTTCCGGAACATCTGCTTGCCGAGTTTGGTCTTGGGAAGCATTCCCGTGATGGCGTCTTCGACGATCCGGGTGGGCTTCTCCTTCCGAACGCGGGTCAGGCTCTTTTCCACCAGTCCGCCCGGATACCCGGTGAAATGGCGGTACATCTTGTTCGTCTCTTTGCGGCCCGTCACCCGCACCTTGCTCGCATTGATCACAATCACGTGATCGCCGGTATCCAGGAACGGCGTGTAGGAAGCCTTATGCTTCCCCATCAGAAGCATGGCCGCCTTGCTCGCGAGTTTGCCCAGGACCACGTCCTGTGCGTCGATCACATGCCACGTCCTAACGATGCCGTCCTTGGAGGGGAACTCCGTACTCATTGACACACGTCTCCACTTCTTCTTAAACCGAAATTATTAGGGTACCGGGGCGGCGGGGCGAATGTCAAATCGCGCACGTGGTTGTCAAGCTGCTCGCGCGGTTGTCTTTAGAGTGAAACCGGACCGGCCATGCGGGGCTCCCGCGCGAATTTCAGGAACAACTCCAGCCCGGCATACTCGCGCTTCAACGGTAAGCCAGCGGCTTTTGGGGCGCGATAGCGGCCGTCTGTGCTCGTTATGAAGGGTCTTCGTTGGGCTTTTCGGGAAGTTTTGGGGCCACCCCACCCCAGAGGCCATAAAGCTGGGCCACTGCCCCAAGGGAGCATCGCGGCGTTTTGGGGAGTTACCGACCGAGGACGGGTCGGCTATTTCACTCTGCGAGGGTCGTTTGGGAGCCCGATCAGTAGGTTGCTCGGGTAGATGGCGACAATCCTTCCTTTGAGGCCAGCCTTGGCGAGTTGGTGAGGATCAGCGGGAAGGCCGTGCTTCTCCAGATCGTCGGCCGTCAGATTCGCAATCAGGGGGCTTTGACAATCGCAGAACTCGTAGTTCACCACGGTCCGCTTGTGAAATAGCGAACTGAGAAAAGATCCTATACCGCCTCTATTCGCTGCTGCCGCATTCTGTCGAGCCGCCGACAGCCGTTCAGCCGTGACCGGGACTGCGGGGCCGGTTGCCCGGTAATCACCGTTCTGTTTTTCAAGCGTTTTTAAGGATTGCGCTCTAAGTTGGGCGTTGGATGCGGCAAACTCCGCCAGACGGGAAACATAGAATCCTCCAAACTGACGGTGGATGGCATACTTCTGGCCGCACTCTTCATACACGCCGATAATCACGGTCCAGTGAGCGTGCGTACCACCAGCGGTTGACGGGTCACCATGGGCCTTCGACTCGGGATCGTGGTTCACATCGAACGGGACGAGCACGGGGCAAGCCGGCGTGAGCTTCAGGAGTCTTTCTACCCTGTCCTGAAAGGCAGCCTGATCGGGAACATCGATCACATGACCGTCGAACTCCTGCTGAGAGGCACCGCGAGCGATCTTCACGAGGGACTCAGCGTTGAATATCGAACCAACCAGTGTGAGGTGGTGATCCTTGGCGTACTGCCGGAGGGACAGGGACTGCCCTTGTCGCCGCGCCTCTTTCTTGGCCAAGCTGTCGCCTATCCTCGTGTACCACGGCGCTCTCTCGTACTCGTGCACCCGAGCCGGCAGCGGCGGGTGCTGCACGAAGTGCGGTGGCGGCGGAGGTTGTTGTTGCGGTGGATTCTCTTCTTCCGGCGGATGGTCCCAGCCGTACCAATACCTCATCACGTAATTGAGGCCGTAGAGCCCGCAGGAGACGCCGCGCTGCCCCTCGCGGTACCCGTCGCGCCCCCAGCCGGGGTCCGGAATTTCCGAAACGTTAAGGCCGTACACACGTACGGTTTTCACTACTATGAATGTTCCTATGTCTCCTTCTATGTGTGGCATTGTTCCTCCTTCTCTACAGGCTCGGGAGGGTCGCCGAAGGCGTGAGCCGCGTCGCCGTCACTTTGGTTGGGACAGATCTTCCGCCGAACTCAATTCTGAAGCGAATCTTGGGCAGAGTCAAACACAATTAAGGTACTTTGCTCTTGAACTGAGCAGGCGGCCGGCGGTTCGATGTTCGGCTCTCTTCAGGGCCGGCTTCCCCGCTTGGAACCGCACCGGCGCGGCTGCGAAGCCGACCGGCTCCAGCGGGAAACCCGGCTGGAGGGCGCGCCGCAGGAGCCGCAATTTGCGCGGTTGCCGCGGGATCGCCCTCCGCATCTGAAACCGTACCGGAGATCGTCACCGGACGCGCCATAGTGATGTTGATCGAACTGAACCGCACTCGGCGTGATCCGGCTAAAGGTCTGGGAAACTTCAAATTGACCCGCTGCCCTATTTACCAGACTGCGCATCGGGCCAGCATCGCGGCGTCCGATTCCCTGATCGACGGCTTCACCCAGCTATGGGCTGGACATGGGCACCGGACCGGCCATTCGGGGCTCCCGCGCGAGTTTCAGGAACAGCTCCAGCCCCGCATACTCGCGCGGCCCCAGTTCGTGCACGATGTTCCGGGTCAGGTACTCGCGCACCGTTTCCGGCGGGAACGCGCGGCTGGGCGCCTCCGCCGCCACGATCTCTTCGATGCGGGCCAAACCGTATTCCGAAGAAGCTCGAAACGCCTCCACCACGGCCGGCGTGACCACCTCCCGCCGCCCCGCCCACACCGCGAAGACCATCGGCAGCCCCGTCATCTCCACCCACTCCGCGCCCAAATCGTAGACGAAATACGGCAGGCGCGCGGGATCGATGCGCAGGGCCGGGTCACCGATCACCAGGGCCGCATCGGCCGCGCGCAGCATGGCTTCGAGATCAGGCGCATGAGATACCGATTCGAACTCGGCGGCGTAACGCCGCTCCAGAATCACGCGCGCCAGCCGAACCGAGGTGCGCGAACTGGAATCCGCCGCCAGCGAGCGGATCTCCCCAGCCGGCCGCCTGGAGATCAGCAGAATGCTGCGCACCGGCCCCCGGCAGGCGATACCGGCTCCCGGGATGATCTCGAGATCCTGGCGGGTCAGTTCGAAAGAGGGCACGATGCCTATATCGGCCGCACCCGCGGCCAACTGGTCGGCGCAGCCGGCCGGAATGCGGAAATCGAGTTCGAAAAGACCGCGCTGGGGGCCGTACAGCATACCCCAAACCAGCGGCACCGTGTTCAAGTAGCTCACCGCGCAGACTCGCGGCTTCTGGGGAAGCGGTTGACTCAACCCCCAAGTGTAGCAAAGCCAATGCCGGGTGCCTCTTTGTATATGAACCGTCCAGGCCGTACGGTACGGTATTATTACCCCGTCCCACTAAGGTGAGCATTTGCACAGACCCATCGTTTTGATATTCTCATGAAGAGCGCCCTCCGCGTCGCGCCCTCCTGAGAACCTCATGAGAAATAAGTGTCTGAATGCGTTGAGCCTGGCTCTCCTGGGCGCAACCGCGGCATTTCCGCAAGCCGCCCTGAATACGTTTCCTTCGCGCATCGTCGGGCATCCCAACCCCGAACAGCTTCAGCCCCTGGCCTCATCCAATCCTAACCTGGTGGAGGGTCGGGAATTGTACTATCCCGGCGGGATCGCGCTCGATGCCACCATGTCCACCTTGTCGTCGACGATCCTCTATGTCAGCGACAGCGGAAACAACCGCGTGCTGGCCTGGAAAAACGCCGCCTCCTTCAGCAGCGGCCAGAAGGCCGACCTGGTGATCGGCCAGCAGTCCGACCCGGTGACGGGCCAGCCGGATTTCTATTACACCAATCCGCTGGGACCCCAATCGGGAACCGGATTCAACGCCGGGCTGACCAGCCCCACGGGTTTAGCGGTGGATTCCAAAGGCAATCTCTACGTCGCGGACAGCGGCAATAACCGGGTCCTGCGTTTCCCCAAACCGTTCGCTCAGTCGGCGGCGGCTCCGAATCCGGACATGGTAATTGGCCAGACGAGTCTTGCCACCAATGGAATCAACGCATCCAACACCGCTGGAGTCAACGCCAAGGGGTTCTCGTTTGCCGGGGCGGTGGCTAGTCTGGCCTTCAATCCCCAGACGGGCGATTTGTTCGTGAGTGATCCGGGGAACCGCCGCGTGCTCGGATTCCGCGCCTCCGACCTGGCCTCAGGCGCCAACGGCCCTGGCGCCTACATCGCGATCGGCCAGCAAAGCCTCACCAGCGTCTATCAGACCACACTGGATCCCTACACCCAGGCCAGCTTGCTGGTAGCCTACCAGTTGGCCGTACCCCGGGGCATCGCCTTCGATTCCGCGGGGCGTCTGTACGTCGCCGATTCCGATCCCAGCGCCAGCACCTTGTGCACCTCCCTGACCGGACGCGTGCTGGTGTTCGACTCCAGCGCGATTGCCACGGGGGCCTCGGCTTTCCATATCTATGGCGTATTCCCCGCGGGGACTCCCAGCATCACTGCCGACCAAGGCAACCGCGCCTGCATGTCAGCCCCCTCGGGCGTGTTCTTGCTTCCGGACGGATCCGTGGGAGTGGTCGAGACCGGCAGCAATCGCATTTTGATCTTCCCTGGAGTGGCCAATTGGCCCACGACCGGCGCTCCCCTGGCGATCGAGCCTGCAACGGGCGGGCTTGGGGTAATCGGACAGCCGGATTTTACGACTCGCTCCGCCAACGCCTGGTCAGGCATCCAGGGAACGCCTCCGGCTTCGGCCAGCACCCTTTGGGCTCCCCTGGCGGCGGCTTACTCCGGCACCGAGCTGTTCATCGCCGATACCCTGAACAACCGCGTGCTGGTGATACCCCAGCAATCCGGAGCGGATACTTTTGGCGCCGCTACCAGCTGGCTGGGGCAGGACCGCTCTAATACCAATTCCATCAACCTGATTGAAGGGCGCGAGTTCAATTTCCAGTCCGACGCCGGACTGGCGGTGGACAATACCGGCTCGACGCCGCATCTTTACGTGGCCGATCCTCCCAATCACCGCGTCCTGGGCTTTAAGGACCTGCGGAGGCTCCAGGCGGGCCAGAAAGCCGACCTAGTCATAGGCCAGCCGGATATGCAGACGGCGCTGTGCAACTACAATCCGCAAAATCCCGCGGCCAGCGGCAGCACGACCTCGCCCAACGCATACGGCCTGTGCGGACCCATCGGCGTGCTGGTGGATTCGGGCGGCAATCTCTACGTGGCCGACAGCCTGAACGGCCGCGTGGTGCGCTTCCCCGCGCCGTTTGCCTGGACCGGCAGCGGCATGGAATCGGCGGATCTCGTGTTGGGCAAGCAGAGCTTTACCGACACGATCAGCGACCCTGGCAGCCGCACTCTCAATAACCCCTATGGCTTGGCCTTCTCCGGCGTCAACGGGCTGGTGGTTTCAGACACCGCCTATAACCGGGTGCTGTATTTTCCGTTTACCGGCAGTGGGACTTTCACCGGCGGCCGCGATAACGGACTGGCCGCCACGGTGGTTTTCGGACAGCCGAACTTCACCAGCATCTCCACTGGAACCGATGCCACCACGCTTTCCAGCCCTCGCCACATCGCCTCCGACAGCAGTGGCCGCGTGTATATCGCGGACACAGGCAATAACCGGATCCAGATCTTCAGAGATCCACACAGCACCTACACCCCCTCGAGCGGCGATAGTGCGACCTTCTCAATTACCAGCCTGAGCGCGCCGCGCGGCGTCTTCGTCAACCCCGCGACCGGCGAGATCTGGGTAGCCAATACAACCAACGGCACGTGCCTCAAGTACGCAGATTTTGATACGCTTACAGGCGCCTCTTCACTCCAGGCCTCCGCCGGGGTGTACGCGGCCGGCTACACGCTGGCGTTGCTCCAGGATCAGTACAAGAATCTCTACGTGGCCGACAGCAGCAGCCGCGTGGCGGCCTACTATCCCAGCCTGACGGCGCTCAATGGAGCCAATTTCCTGGTCGGCCGTGCACTGGCTCCAGGGGTAATCGCCTCCGTTTGCGCCGGTGATAGCAACTACTGCGCCAACAGCAGTTCCACGCAGTTCGGAACTGCTTCGACGGTCAACGGCGTCATTCCCTGGCCTACCACCCTGGGCGACACCCAGGTTCTGTTCCAGGGGGTGGCGGCGCCGCTGTATTACGTCGGCCCATACCAAATCAATTTTCTGGTTCCCATGGGCGCTACCGTAACCGAGAGCGCGGATGTGACCGTGTTGCGGCAGTCCACCGGCCAGATTCTCGGCGACGGAATTGTCTCCGTGAGCGCGGCGTCTCCGGGCATCTTCATGCGGGATTTCAGCGGCACCGAACGCCGGGCCATCGTGCAGAACGTCAATAAAGACGGCACGGTGACCCTGAACGACACCTCCGCCCCGGCGGCACGCGGTTCGATCATCATCATCTGGGCGACCGGCCAAGGCTATATCCCGGGCGCTCCCGCGGATGGCTCCATTCCCTCGGGACCGCTTTCGACGCCGGTGCTGCCGCGGGTTCTCATCGGCAGCCAGTTCACCGATAGCGTGACGCTCCAGCCGGGTGATCCGTCGAACGGCCAATTCGTCCAGTACTCGGGCTTGTCCTCGTTCCCCGGTCTATGGCAGATCAACGTCCAGATCCCCATGTCGGTGGTGCCTGGCAACCAGGTTCCCATCGCCATCATGATGGACGACATCGGCAGTTCCATAGGGACG
The DNA here is from genome assembly GCA_963714205.1 of Terriglobia bacterium. Taxonomy (GTDB): domain Bacteria; phylum Acidobacteriota; class Terriglobia; order Bryobacterales; family Bryobacteraceae; genus CAVQNQ01. The sequence goes on along the minus strand of CAVQNQ010000004.1, from coordinate 359,974 downwards.
CAGTTCGTGCTCACGATTGCAGTGCAGTGATGCCTGGCATTTGGGGAACCGGAGGATGGTTCCGCACACAGAGGGAAGATTAAGCTCTTTACATCTTCGGGGCGCCCGCGCCCACAATAGGAGTATGCAGATACCGAGTTCCGCCGGCGCCTTTCACGGGCCGTCGGCATTTGTGCACGGCATAGACACGAGCCACATCATCGGGAGGGTGGCCGGCGTGAAGGAGGCGCGCGCGCTTCCACCGGGGTCGGTGGTAGGGGATGTGCATGGCGGCCTCACCTTCACCGATGCCGTGGCGGCCGCGCTGGAGCGGCGCAGCCTGTCGGGGTGGCAGGAGATCCAGACGCCGGACGGCGAATCCTGGACGGTTATCGTGGTGAATCGCTGACGCGGTCTGAAGATCCTGAACTCCTAAACATCCATCCGAACTAGTAAGATTCAGCCGATCGGCTTACGGGTTTTTCTGAATTGAGAAGTCCACGGCGACGGTGCATCATGGGATTTACTCCTGAAGCGCAACGGTCGGCGTGCTCCTCTACAAAAGTGGAATTGCATCTACTCACACGCTGCTAACGCTCAAGCCGCACGGAACTGGCGCGAGGAAATGAAGGCGCGCCTGTGGGCGGTCCCAAAGCGATAGAAAACCACGATTGCCGAAGTCTTTCCCAGATCCTTGGCGGGGTAACTCTCGCCACCTCCCAGGCGCTGCACTACGCACTTCTGGCGGCCGAAGCCCTGCGGGAAATCCACGATGCCGGCCAAACGCACGGCGCCATCTCGGTTCATGCGATCGCCGTAGCCGGCCCCACCGTCAAACTGCTGCCCGCCAGGTCTTCCGATCAGCCGCACGATGCGCGGAGCGACATCTTCGCTTTCGGGAGCGTGCTGGCTCAATTGCTCACCGGAGCCGCAGAAGCCGATCGTCTGGTGAGGAAATGCCTGTCGCCCGACCCAGCCGCCCGCTGCCAGCGCATCCAGCAGGTGATCATCGAATTGAAGCTGCTGATTGTGAAGGACCGGCTGCGGCGTATGCAGAGCGCGGCCGATCGGTTAGAGAGCATCGGCGCGTGCCTGGCGGGCATCGTGAGCCGGCTTGACGAACATCGCCAGGGTGAGCGGCCCGAGACCTTCTGGTTCCCCGGAAGGAGCGGTCGCGGCTGGCACGCGATAGGGGCAAGGGGAGCCAGCACCGTACAAAATGAGTACCGGCCGGCACTGAATCCGGCGAACCAGGTCTATGAATAACACACAGGAATTCAAACTCTCTGAACGCCTCCGGGAGCCTATGTCGGTGCCGCAGGCATTGCGGTGTGCGGTCCCTCTGGCCGAAGCCCTGAGGCAACTGCATGAACAGGGCCTCCCTTTCGGCCGTCTGGACCCGGCCAATGTGATCGTGGGCGACTCGTGGGTGCGGCTCGTTCACAGTGAGCCGGGAAATGAAGGCGAATCGGCGAACCGGGTCTCGCCCTACTTGGCGCCCGAGCAGATCGCCGGCAAGCCCCCGGATGTGCGCAGCGACATCTTCGCATTCGGCGCCCTGGTTTACGAGATGGTGTCGGGCCGCAAAGCGTTTGACGGCCAGACGCCGGCGGAACTCAGTACGGCAATTCTGGAGCGCGATCCCGCTCCGCTCACAGCCGCTCCGCTGGATCTCGCCCGCCTGATTGCCAGATGCCTGGCCAAGCAGCCGGAGAACCGCTGGCAGCGGATGCAGAAGGTGCTGCTGGAGCTGAAGCTGGTCAAGGTCCAGGTCCGTGGCGCCGCAACTGAGAAAGACCGGTTCGAATCGTTTCTGCAGGCCAGAATTGCGGATTTGGAGCGCGAAGTTGCGGCGCAGTCGGCTGCCTACGAGGCTTCCATGCAGAGAACAGCGGAGGAGTTGCGCCGCGCCATCGCCGGGCACCAGGAGCAGATCCAGGCCGCTGCGCAGGCCGAAGCGGTTCTGCGGCAAGAGGTGGCCAAGCTCGAGACCCAGCTGGGTGCGCGGTTGGAAGGCTGCGAAGCCCATTCGGACCTGACGGATCAGACCTTGTCGGCGGTGCAGGCTTCGGTCGCGCTGCTCGACCAGCACGGGAAAACCCAGGCCCTCTCGATCGGCTCACTGGAAGCCGCGGCAGCGCAGACCGACGATCTCATCGAGCGCGTGGTGGATACCGTGGACGCCTTACAGGAGTTCCTGGCGGCACGGTACGAGGTCAAGGGCTTGGCCGCCACGCAGTCGCCCCGCTGACGCCCAGGCAGGCCGCTATTCCAGCGCCGCGAAGATCTCGCGATAGAACTCCGGATGCGCCTTCCAGCCTTGGGCCGTAACCAGCTTACCGTCGCGCACGGCGGGTTTGGCGCTGTAGATCGCCCCACAGCGATCCACTTCCACACGAACGTGGGGGTGGCACGTTACAGTCCGGCCTTTGAGTAAATCCGCGGCTGTAAGGATTTGAATCCCATGGCCGATGGCACAGATACACTTGCTCTGCGCCTGGAATTCCGAAACCAGCGAGAGGACGCTGGCGTTGTTGCGCAGGTACTCGGGAGCCCGACCGCCCAGAATCATGATGGCCGCGAACTCCTTGGCCGCCACCGCCGTGATGGCCACGTCGGCATCCAGGCAGAAGCCGGGGCGTTCGATGTAGGTTTCCCAACCCGGCTCCTGGTCGAATGACACGGTGTGCAGGCGCCGCCGCGAAGGGGCGGCCACCACCGGTTCCCAACGGGCCTCGGCAAAACGCTGGCAGGCATACAAAGCCTCGTAGCTGTCCCCGCCGTCTCCAGTAAGAATCAGAACTTTACGGCTCATCAGAGCCTCCGCTTCATGGCCAGCATAGCAAGGGACCGTCAGAGGTGGTACAACATCGCATAAACCACCACGCCGGTCACGCTGACGTAGAGCCAGATGGGCAGAGTCCAGCGCGCGATCCGGCGATGGCGGTCGTAGCGCTTCGCCAAGCCTTGGCGCAGCGTGATAACGGCCAGCACCGGGACCGTGGCGGCCAGCACCGTGTGCGTCCCAAGAATCGTCAGGTAGAGCGTCCGGAGGGCGCCGGTGTGCGGGAAGCGCACCACTCCCACAATCGCGTGGTGTACCAGATAGCCGACCAGAAACAGGCAGGAGATCGTGAAAGCGGCGGTCATCACGCGCCGGTGAGTCGCAATGCGCTTGCGGTGGATCAGCCGGTAGCCCCACACCAGCAGCAGGGCGGAAGTGGCGTTGAGCGCAGCATTGATGGTGGGCAGAATCGCGGTCATGAGTTCTCCCGCTCCAACCTGGCGATGTCCTGGACCAGGCGTCCCAGGAAATCCTCCTCCGAGCTGAGATAATAACCGCGGATGCGCCCCTGCCGGTCCACCAGCACGAAGCGTGTGCTGTGCTCCAGGCTGCCATCCACGGCATTGAGGTGGAAGGCGTGCAATCCCAGATCGTTGAGGGCGGCCTGAGGGCCGGTGAGAAAGTGCCAGCGCGCCGGATCGGCCCTAAAATGGCGGGCGTAGGCCGCCAGCACCGCGGGCGTATCGTGGACCGGATCCACGGTGAAGGAGACCATCGCGACACCCCCTGGCCGGGCGGTTCGCGCCTGCACCCGGCTCATCTGGGAACTCATCATGGGGCAAGGACCGGGGCAAGTGGTGTAGATGAAGTCGGCCACCCAGACGTGCCCTTCGAGGGAGCGGCTGTCGAACGGCCGGCCGGATTGCGAAGTGAGTTGGAAATCGGGCACTTGGCCCAGTATGGGCAGCGGCTGGCGCCGCGCGCAACCCGCCAGAAGCAGCAGGCTCGCCAGCGCCGCCAGAACCGCCGATTTCGCTCTCATGCCGCGCTGTGGGTGGCTTTCTGCGCCGCCATCAGGCCGGAGGCCGCCAGCAGCACCAGCCCGAAGGCTGCCGTCACCACCAGGCTGGCCAGCGCGCCCGGCGCGGCATTGGGCAGCCGCAGGGTGTGGTTCAGCAGGGCGATCGAATAAGTCAGCGGGTTGATCCACATGATGGCCTTCACCCATCCGTGCGCGGTGGCCATGGGGAACAGCGATCCCGAGACCATCCACATGGGCACCAGCAGGAGGTTCATGATGGCATGAAAGCCGGAAGTCGATTCCATGCGCCACGCGATTACGAAACCGAGCCCGGTGAGCGTGAAGGAAATCAGCAGAATGGCGGCGGCCACCACCAGGAGCTCCAACGGCCGAATGGAGACTCCCGCCAGCGGCGCGAAGGCCAGGAAAATCAATCCCTGGATCCAGGCCAGCGTGGCGGATCCTAGAATCTTGCCTAGCACCATGCTGGTGCGCGGCGCGGGCGAAACCAGCATCGAGAGCAGAAAGCCCTCGCGGCGGTCCTCGATGATCGAGATGGTCGAGAAGATCGCCGAAAACATCACCGTGAGCACCAGCGCGCCGGAATAAAAGCGCGCCAGGTCGTTCGAGCCGTAGCCGATCAACAGCCAGAAGACCAAGGGAGAGGCCACCACGCCCAGCACCCGGCTCTTCTGGCGCCAGAAGCGCACCAGCTCGCGTTGCCACAGCGTGGCCGCCGGTAAAAGAAAGCTACTCAAGGACCGCCCCCGTTTCCCGCACGAAAACGTCTTCCAGCGTGGGCTTGTGCAGCCCCACCGATTCCACCGCCCCCGGAAAGGCCTCCACCACTTCGGCAATGAAGCGATGGCCGTTGGCGATCTCGACGCGCACCCGCCCGTCCACCACCGCAGCAGGCACTCCGAAGCGCTGCCCGATGCGTTCAGCCAGCGAATCGGCCTCGTCGCTCTCCAGCACCACCACGTCGCCGCCGATGCGCGAACGCAGTTCGCCCGGGCTGCCCTCCGCCACCACGGCGCCTTGGTGCAACAGAGCCAGGCGGTCGCAGCGGTCGGCCTCTTCGAGGATGTGAGAAGTCAGCAAAATGGTGACGCCTTCTTTATCACGCAGGTTCTCTACGTGCCGCGAGAGATCGCGCCGCGCGGCCGGGTCGAGACCCGTGGAGGCTTCGTCCATCAGCAGCACCAGCGGCCGGTGCAGGAGGGCCTTGGCGATTTCTACGCGCCGCCGCAGGCCGCCCGAGAGCGTCTCCACCAGGTCCTTGCGCCGGTCCGCCAGTCCCAGGCGCTCGACCGCCCGCTCGATGCGCTCGGTGAGGAGCGCGCCGCTCAGCCCGTGCAAATGGCCCTGCGCGCGCAGGTTCTCATCCACGGTCAGCGCCTTATCCAGGCTCTGCGTCTGGAAGACCACGCCCACCTGGCGGCGCACCGCGGCGGCTTCCTTCATCACATCGTGCCCGGCGATGGCCGCGCGCCCGCCGGTGGGCACCATCATGGTCGAGAGGATGCGGAACAGCGTGGATTTGCCGCCCCCGTTGGGTCCCAGCAGCCCGAAAATCTCGCCCTTGCGCACCTCGAAGCTTACGCCCGCGAGCGCCGTCCGGCCGCCATAACGATGAGTCAGGTTTTCGACTTGGATCACAGACCAGGCCTATCGAAGAGCATCAATCCATAGAGTAGCGGAAGGTAGACGACCGAGGCCATCAGCACCCCGCGCGCGCGGACTATCGTGCGCTCAAGCGCCACCCGGATGCCCGCGTGGAGGAACCAAATACCCAGCAGCGATGCCCCTATCACATAGATGCGCCCCGACATCCCCAGGATCCCCGGCGCCAGGCTGACGGGGATGAGAGCCAGCCCGTAGAGCACGATCTGGCGCGCCGTCGAGCGGCAGTCCGGCTCCACGACCGGCAGCATACGGATGCCGGCGCGCGCGTAATCTTCCTTGTACATCCAGGCGATCGAGTAGAAATGCGGGAATTGCCAGAGGAACAGCACGGCCGCCAGCACCCAAGCCTCCGCCCGCAAAGTCCCCGCCGCCGCGGCATAGCCGATCACCGGCGGCATAGCTCCCGGCACCGCGCCGATGGTGGTGGACCACCACGTCCGCTGTTTCAGGGGCGTGTAGAGGAACAGGTAGCTGGCCAGCGTGAAGGCCCCAATGGCCGCCGCCAGCAGGTTCACTCCCAACCACAGCTCCAGAAAACCAGCCACCGAAAGCGCCACCCCGAATGCCAGCGCGCGTCCCGATGATAGCCGGCCTTCCGGCAGAGGGCGGCGCGCGGTCCGCCGCATGTGCCGATCCGCTTCCCGCTCGTACCACTGGTTCAGCGCCGCCGTGCCGGAGGCGATCAGCCCGGTCCCCAGGATGGTGTGAAACAGCGCGAAGTAGGGAACGTTCCGTAGAAATTCGAGCCACGTGACGCCGCCCGGCAAGCCGAAGAAGTACCCGATCCCCGTACTCATGAGGATCAGCCACGTAATCCGTGGCTTCGTCAGTTCGATGTATGCGCGCATGTATGGGAGCGGGGACCTCTCAGTTAACAAGATGCACCTCACCCCCCAGCGGCTTCCCAAACCTGCCCGGAATCTATCGCTTATGGAGGAATTCCACAGTTTTGATCACGGCGAGAGGCGCCGGTTCAGGAAATCCGCCGCGGCTTCGTAGGCCCGCCGCCAGCTCCGGTAGAGCAGAAAATCGTGCACTTCATCGGGGAAGACCAACTCCTCGACCTCGACCTTGTGGCGCCGCAGAGCGGCGGCCAGCGCCACGGTCTGGTTGAAGTGCACGTTGCGGTCGTCATCGCCCTGGATCAGCAGCACCGGTGAGAGCCACGTGGCCACCGACGCCATGGGCGACGATTCGAACGCGATGCGGTAATCCGGCTCGCCGGGCGGAATTTCCAGCTCGGTGGCCCAATTGTGCACGCCATGCAGATCCACGCCGGCCTTGTACAGGTCCGAGGCGCGCGCCAACGCCAGCGCGGTTAGGTAGCCGCCATAGGAACCGCCCCAGGCGGCGATGCGCGCGGGATCCACCTCCGGGCGGCTGCGCAGGTAGATGCCCGCGCCCTGCACATCGTTGTATTCGCTGCCGCCCGATGGGCCATAGCCGAGGGCCTCGCGAAAATTCAGGCCATAGCCGATGCCGCCGCGGTAATTCACCGACAGCACCACGTAGCCGCTATTGGCCAGGTATTGGTTGAGCGCGTAGGCATTCGAATAGTAGTACATATAGTTCCAGCCCAACAGCATCTGGCGGCGCGATCCGCCATGGAAGAAGACCACCGCCGGATGGCGCGCGTCGGGCGTGCCCGCGCCCTTGGGCGGCAGGAAGAGTTGGCCATGGATCGCGAGGCCATCGGCGCTCGAAAAAACGACCTGCTGCGGGATCACCATATGGGCGAGCGGGAAATCGGCGGGGATGGCATCGGGATCCAGGTCGCGGGTTTCGGCGCCGATGCGAATCGCCGGATGGGCCGGGTGCTGCGCGTCAGACCTTAGGAACGCCACCGCGCCGCCCGCGGACACCGGCGACCACTCGATGCCCCACCCACTGGTAATCTCGGCGGGCCTGCCGCCAGTTGCTGCGACCATCCAGAGATGGCGGCGATCGATATCGCCCTGGTTCGAGCTATACAGGATCTCGCGCCCGCCGTTCGGTAGCGTCACGTCCTCCACCTCGAACGTGCCGGGCGTCAGCAGAGTGGCATCTCCTCCCTGGGCGGAAACCGAGTAGAGATGCGTCCAGCCATCGCCTTCCCAGGGGAAGACGATGCGGCCATCGGCGGCCCACAGCAACTGGTTGCGCGCGGTCACCTCGCGGAAGACGCTGCCGGGGCCTTCGTGCGCGCGCCAGATCTCGCGGCCAGCGCCGGTCTCCGCCGCCGCCACGCGGATGGACCACGGCGGCCCGCTGCGCCGTGCGCCGCGCGGCTCGCGCTCGCCCGTGCTGGGGATGCGCAGAAAGGCCACGCTGCGGCTGTCCGGCGACCACTCCGGCTGGCTATCGAAATCGGTGCTGGGGTCGAGATAGCGCAGCGAGCCGGCGGCAGCCTCGTACACGCCGATGAAGGCATGATCGCCGCGGTCGCTCTCGAAGGCGATGCGCGCGCCATCGGGCGACCAGACCGGGCGGCCGCAGGTGCCGCGCGCCTTGAAGGCCTCGGCGGGCGCGGATTTGCCATCGAGCGGGGCGAGCCAGAGTTGGCCATGGCGGATGAAAGCCACGCGGTCGCCCTTGGGCGAGACGGCCGGCAAACTGCCCTCGCCGATCGGGCGCGGCGCGGTGCCATTGAGCGTGGCGATCCAGACCTCCTGAGCAGCGCCATTGGGGTCGAGCGCCGGATTGGGATACTCGCCCGCGCGGTTGGCTCCATCCACGCGCACGTAGACGATGGCCGAGCCATCCGGTGCCCATGCAAGCTGGCCCAGTTCCCTGCCGTCGTCCTGGGTGTAGGCGGTGATCCTGCCAGCCCGGTATTCGGGCCCCTGCGCGACCATGATATTGCGCACGCCGCGCGCGTTCGAGACCCATGCCACCCTGCCACCCGAGGGCGCAGCGGTCAGCTCGGTGGGAAAAGCGGCGCCGAGCACCTGGTCGAGGCTGAAAGGCGGGGCTTGCGCCAGGGCGCCGGCGGCTAGCGCCAGCGCCCCGAGAGTTCGAAGCATGCCTTGAATATACAGCGGCTAGCTGCCGACCACCCCGGCCAAGGGACTGCTGGCGCTGGCGTAGAGCTTCCTGGGCATGCGCCCGGCTTCGTAGGCCAGCCGGCCGGCTTCGACCGCCAGCTTCATGGCGCGCGCCATCTTCCCGGCGTCGTCAGCCAAGGCGATGGCGGTGTTCATGAGTACGCCATCGGCGCCCAGCTCCATCGCGACGGCGGCATCCGACGCGGTGCCCACGCCGGCATCCACGATCATCGGCACCTCCGTAATCATCTCGCGCATGATTCGCAGGTTGGCGGGGTTCTGTACGCCCATGCCGGAGCCGATCGGAGCGGCCAGCGGCATCACCGCGGCGGCTCCGGCGTCGATGAGTTTGCGCGCGTTTACCACGTCGTCATTGGTGTAGGGCATCACGACGAAGCCTTCCTTCACCAGCACTCGGGTGGCTTCGAGCAGGCCGGCGTTATCGGGGAAGAGCGTTTTCTCGTCGCCGATGACTTCGAGCTTGATCCAGTTCGAAAGTCCCACTTCACGGGCCAGCATGGCGGTGCGAATCGCCTCGTCGGCCGAGTAGCAGCCAGCGGTATTAGGGAGAATGAAGATCTTGGAGCGATCGATGTAATCGAGGAGGGACTCTTTGGTCCGGTCGGTCAGATTCACGCGACGCACCGCCACCGTCACCATGTCCGCCCCGGTGGCTTCGTGGCACCGCTGCATCTCCTGAAAAGTGCGGTATTTCCCCGTTCCTACGATGAGCCGCGAGCGGAATTCGCGGCCGGCAATGCGGAGCGTTTCGGTCATGTTTCATTGTAGCGCCGCGGCTCGCGCGAGCCTTCCGGCGCGTTAGGGAGGGTGGTGGGGCCTTAGCATGGAGATGGCGGTTCCGCAGCCGATTCGCCCGAAGGCGGGTGAGGGCTGTCATTCTTGATACGGTTCGTATTCGACGTAATCGTTTCCCTGCACGACGAAGAAGCGCAGCCGGGCCGATACTTCGGGAAGTCGTCTCCTCCAGGAACGAGCAAACGCGCAGTCGCTGCGGCTTGCCCCGAGCTGACCCACACGCCCTCGGCCAGCGTCTCTAGGGTGGTTGTGCGTGTGGATTACCCACTCGCATTGAAGTGCGGTCTGTAGCAACTCGTGGATCTGTTCCTTGGTCGGAGTGTAAACCACGAGGTCGGGAAGCCGGACTGGGAGGTTCACCGACCCCCACATCGCGTCAATCGTGGTTGCCCTTTGCATACGATCCGTGGGTATCAAAATCCACAGGGCTTCCTCTCCATCCAGGTGCCCTATCTTGCGGCAAGCCCAATCCAAATGCTGCGCCAACCGCGTTTTGCTCCGGTCCTTGACGGTCGCGCTCCTGCGGGCGTCTTCCAAAACCCCGTGAAGCGTCGGGAGTGGACTCTTGCGCTTAAACCATCTCGACCAGAAGCGGAGCATGGCGGTTCGCTGGGCGACGATGCGCGGAGTATAGCATTTCCACCGGAGCTCGAAAAAACCGTCATCTCCACGCTATGACCCCACTACCTCAGGGAGCGAGCCGACTCAGGGGACCAGCTTCAGAATCATCCCGGCTTCGGTGGCCATCCACATTTGTCCGCCGTCCTCAGCCAGCAGGGCGCCCTTGGCTACGGCCCGGTAATCCACTTCCATGGGCGTCCAGGCTTCCGGGTCTCCGAACTTGGCGGTGCTGGCCTGGCCTTTGAAAACCTGGATCTTCCCCGGAAGGATATCGCGAATCGGGCTGGCGTGCAGGGCTCCCGCCAGGTAAGCCGTGCCATCCGGCGCCAGCCAGACGTCCGTGACGGCGATCTTCTTGTCCCGGTAGATGGTTTCGCTGCGTCCATCCGGGCCGATGCGGAACACCTCGCTGGGGAACTCGAAGGCTTCCGAATACTGGACCAGCCCCACTCCCACGCCCGCGCCGGGCTCGGCAAATCGCACGCGGGTGATGGTCCCGAAAGTGGAACTGGAGGAGGGCTTCCAGGTTTTGCCGCCGTCGCTGGTCTGGATCGAAAGGGCCAGGTGCGGCCGCTCGCGGTGCTTGAAGGTAGCCTCGGGATCCATCCAATCGGGGCGCTTCGGCGCGGTGGGGTCGGGCGGCATGTTCCACCCGGTGACGATGCCCATCAGCGGCGTGGCGAACATAATCCAGGAATATGCCGAGTAGTGGACATCGCCGGGCTGGTCGGCGGCTTCCGTTATGGGCGCCCAGTGTTCGCCGCCATCGTGCGTAGCCATGGCCAGCTTGCGGATGCCCACGGCGAAACCGTTCTTCTCATCGAGAAAATAAACCCGCAAGACGCCCTCCGGGGATTTCTCGAGCTTGCGCCAGCTCCGGCCGGCTTCGGTGGTTACCCAAATGCTCTTCGAGGTGACCAGCCAGCCCAGGTTCTCGTTGAGGAAAAACAGCGAGACAGGCGGCTCATGAAGGGGAAGCATATCCCAGTGGGCGCCGCCATCGGCGGTAATCACTTCGACGGACCTGCGGTGAGTCTTCTCCTCGATTTCCCCCACTGCCACGCCGCGCGATGCCGAAACGAATTGGAAATCGCGGATCTCGAGCTCGGAGCCGCTCTTGTCGTAGAAGTACTGTACCTGCCAACGCTGGGCGCGCAGGGAAGGCGCGCACACCAATACGGCCAGGAATGCGCAAAACAGCCGAAACCATGTGGAAGGCACGCTGGATTCCTATTATTTCATCGCCAGCGGCCCGGAGGAAAGCACCAGCTCCACGTGATTGGCGGATTCGATGGCGCCGGGAGCCATGCGCGCCAGCACCAGCACGCATCCGATCTGCTCGCCGACGGTGGTAAGGACCTCCATCTCCGAGCCGGTGTGCTGGTGCGGTAAGCGGTGCTGGACGTTGATCACGCCCACCACGCGATTGCGGGCGATCAAGGGCGCCGAAAGGAAGGCCTCGAAAGTGTCCTCTTCGAGTTCGCCGAACTTCTTGAAGCGCGGGTCCTTATACGCTTCCCGCGGGATGGCCAGCAGGCGGCGCTCCCGCGCCACCCATCCGGTAAGGCCTTCCTCGGTGCGCATGCGCAATTTCCCAATGGTGGAAGGATGGGGCGTGTTGGAGGCGCACAAAACCAATTCCCCGCCATCCAGCAGGTACACCAGGCAGGCGTCGCATTGCGTGAATTCCACTACCAGGGATACGACCCCCCGGAGCACCTCCGGCAGACTCATCTCCCGAACCATGAACCGGCTGATCTTCTGAAACAGACGGAGCTGGTCTTCGATCCGCTGCAAGCGAGATTCCAGGTCTTTGGCCTTGGGCACAAACATATTATAGCCTCGCCCTGCGGCGCCGCCGGATCGGATTGCGCACCTGGAAAGCCGCCGCATCGTGCTTGACGGTTGAGTTTCCAGGTCCGATAATCGGGGGCGCGGGGAAAAGGAGATGGGCATGAAAGCGCGGAAGATTCTCATGATTGTGGGCGACTTCGTCGAAGATTACGAAGCCATGGTGCCGTTTCAGGCTCTCCAGATGGTTGGCCACGCGGTGGATGCGGTGTGTCCGAACAAGAGCGCGGGCGAGGCCGTCCGCACGGCCATCCACGATTTCGAGGGCGATCAGACTTACAGCGAAAAACGCGGCCACAACTTCACCCTCAACGTCGATTTCGACAAGATCAAGGTGGAAGAGTACGATGCCCTGGTGCTGCCGGGTGGGCGCGCGCCGGAGTACCTGCGCCTGGACGCCCGCGTCCTCGCCATGGTACGCCATTTCTTCGAGGCGGCCAAGCCCGTGGCGGCGCTGTGCCACGGAGCGCAAATGCTGACCGCCGCAGGCGTGCTCGAGGGGCGGTCCCTTTCCGCATATCCCGCCTGCGGCCCCGAAATCGAGCTGGCCGGCGGAAAGTACGTGCCGCTGGGATGGAACGAAGCCTACGTGGACGGCAACCTGGTGAGCGGGCCGGCCTGGACGGCGCACCCCGCCTGGCTGGCGCGGTTCCTCGAAGTGATGGAAGGCGCCGCGGGCGCGGCCCAAGCTTAACCCGGGAGGCCGTTTCCGGTCTTGCGGGAAAGGCGATCTCCTATCCATCATAGTGGGATGAACGATGCCCGCATCCAGTTGTTGGACACGGCCCTATTCCCGGCTCTCGTCGAGCGCGCGCGCCGGTCGCCGCGGCTGCGCACCAACCATAACTTCCATGGCGGCATGGAGGAGAACCCGCACCGGTTTCTGAACGTAATGGCGCGAGGCACGTATATCGCTCCCCACCGTCACCTGGATCCGCCCAAAACGGAGTCGTTTCTGATCCTGGAGGGAGAGGTGGCTTTCTTTACCTTTGAAGATTCCGGGACTATCGCGGGCGCGCACATACTCGGGCGGGGCATCATCGGCATCGACGTGGGCGCCGGCGTGTGGCACAGCCTGGCTGTGCTCAGCCCGCACGCGGTCTGTTACGAGGTGAAGCCGGGCCCGTACTCGCAGGCCAACGACAAGGATTTTGCCCCGTGGGCGCCACGCGAAGGAGACCCCGCGGCCGCCGATTATCTCGCCCGACTGGAGGCGGCCGCCGCCGCAATACGCTCCTCAACGTGATATTCGGCACAGCCGCCAGCCGGCATTTGGCGGCCATGCTATCCTTTCGACATACGAGGGCTTCGCGAAATGCGCCCGCATATTCGAACCGCCCAGGGATGTGGGGCTGTCTGTATCTTATCGAGCGCCAGTCACGTCTATAAGGGATCGCGATGTTCCTTGATGGGAATCGCATGTTTGAAATCCTGTTCAAGTATCCGGCCGCCGTTTTTCACAAAGGCCACTTCGTACTACTGACGCCGTGGCCCCTGTGGGCGCTCGCGGCGGCCATTCTCGCCGCGGCGGGCTTGCTGTTCTGGCACGTTCGCCGGAATCACGGCATGCTGAGCGGGCTGCGCCCCATTGCCGTCTGGCTGCTGGAAACCGCCATGGTGGCGCTGCTGTTGTTTCTGCTGTGGCACCCGGCTCTGAGCGTGGCCACGCTGCGGCGGCAGCAGAACGTGATCGCGGTCCTGGTGGATGACTCGCGTTCCATGTCTATCGCGGATGCCTCGGGAACCCGCGAGGCCGCCGCGCGGGCGATCCTCGACGAGGGACTTCTGCAATCGCTCTCGGACCGCTTCCAGGTGCGGCTCTATAAGTTCGGGAAAGAGCCGGCGCGCATCCAGAAGACCGATCAGCTCAGCGGTTCCGAGCCCGCCTCGCGCATTGGGGATACTCTGGAGCGCGTGCTGGCGGAGTCCTCTTCCCTGCCCTTGGGCGCCATCGTCGTGATGAGCGACGGCGCGGATAACGCCGGCGGCATCGATCGCGAAACCGTGGCGGCTATCCGGCGCCAGCGCATTCCGGTCCACACCATAGGGTTCGGCCGCGAGCATCCCGCGCGAGACATAGAAATCACCGACGCCCTGGTGCCGCCGCGCGCGCTCCCGCAATCGCGGCTCACCGCGCTGGTGACACTCGAAAGCTACGGCTACTCGGGCAGCAAGGCGCGGCTGACGGTGCGCGACGGTGCCAAGGTGCTGGCCACCCAGGATGTTGCCATCAAGCCGGATGGGCAACTTCAGACCGAGTCCGTGGTTTTCAACTGCGGCGATGCCGGACCACGCACGCTGGATATAGCGGTCGAGCCTCTTCCCGGCGAGGAGAACACCGGGAATAACCGGGTGAGCCGGATGGTCAACGTGGAATCCCGCAAGCCGCGCATCTTCTACTTCGAGGGCGAGCCGCGCTGGGAGTACAAGTTCATACGCCGCGCGCTGGACGACTATCCCGATATCGAGATCGCGGCCATGCTGCGCACCACCGAGAACAAGATCTCCCGCCAGTTTCCCGACGACATGGGTCCCAAGGCGCTCGAAGACGGTTTCCCCGCCAAGGCGGAGGACCTGTTCCCGTTTCAGGGGCTGATCATCGGCACCTCGGCGGCCAACTACTTCACCTCCACCGAGCAGCAGTTGATCCACGATTTCGTGGACCGGCGCGGCGGCGGCGTGCTTTTTCTGGGCGGGCGGGCCTCGCTCTCCGACGGCGGCTACGCCACTTCGTCACTGGCCGACCTGATCCCCGTCAAGCTGCCCGATTCCAAGAACACCTTCCACCGTGATTTCACGGGCCAGCAACTGACCGCCGCCGGAGCCCAGAGCGTGCTCTGCCGGCTGGACGACGATCCGGCCCGCAACCTGGAGCGCTGGAAGAAGATGCCGATGATGGCCAACTGGCAGGAAGTGGGCGACCCCAAGCCGGGGGCCACCGTGCTGCTGGAATCCACTCCCACCGGCCGGCATCCTTTCCCGCTGCTGGTGACGGAAAACTACGGCCGCGGGCGAAGCGCGGTCTTCGCCACCGGGGGAAGCTGGCGCTGGAAGATGTGGCAGGACCACACCGATAAGACCCACGCCACCTTCTGGCAGCAGATGTTCCGGTATCTGGTGACCGACACGCCCGGCCAGGTGACCTCTTCCACGCCCAAATCCGTGCTGGCCGACGACACCCGCGTGCCCCTGCGCGTCGAGGTGCGCGACAAGGAATACAAGCCCGTGAACAACGCCAAGGTGCAGGCCCGCTTCATTTCGCCGGATGGCTCCAGCGCCACCATCGAGCTGGCGCCGCAACCGCTCGAAGAGGGCGTCTACACGGCCGAATGGACCGCCGAAAAGCCCGGCTCGTACGTCGCCGAGATTCTTGCCGGCCGCGAGCAAGAGGAGATCGGGCACGACGTGCTCACCTTCCGCCGCGAGGACGGCGTGGCCGAAAATTTCCACACCTCGCAGAATCGCGAGCTGCTCGAAAAGCTGTCGGACCAGACCGGCGGACGCTACTACACGCCCGCGGGCGCCGCCAAGCTGGCCAGCGAAATCTCGTATTCCGAGGCCGGCATCACCACGCGCGAGACGCGCGACTTATGGGATATGCCGATCGTCTTCCTGTTGGTCTTGGGCATACGGGCCTCCGAATGGCTGCTGCGCCGCAAGTGGGGGGTGGTATGAAGCTGGCCGTGCTGCTGGCGGCCGCCGCGCTGAGCGCGCCCGCCGCCACTTTTTATCTGACCATCGCCGGTCTGGGCGGCGAGGCAGATTACGACCAGCGCTTCAAGATGTGGGCCGAAGACATCGATACGAGCCTGAAGCGCGCGGGCGGCGATGCCGTGGTGGTCACTCTGCAGGCGCCCACGCGTGACGAGATCCGCGCGCGCTTCGCCGATCTCACGCGCCAGGTGAAGCCCGCCGACGCGTTCGTGCTGATGCTCATCGGGCACGGTTCGGATGACGGCGTCGAGTACAAGTTCAACATCCCCGGGCCGGATATCACGGGCGTCGAGCTCGCCTCGCTGCTCGACCGGATCCCGGCCGCGCGCCAGTTAGTGGTCAATATGACCAGCTCGAGCGGCGGCTCCATCGAGTTCCTGCGCAAGCCCAATCGCGTGGTCATCTCGGCTACCAAGACGGGAAGCGAGAAGAATGCCACCGTGTTCGCGCGCTACTGGGCCGAGGCCCTGCGCGATCCGGCCGCGGACACCGACAAGAACGAAAGCGTCTCGGCGCTGGAGGCCTTCCATTTCGCCGAGCGCAAGACCAGCGAGTTCTACGACACCCAGAAGCGCCTCTCCACCGAGCATGCCGTTCTGGAAGATACCGGGAAGGGCGAGGGTGAACGCAACCCATCCCCCGAGAACGGCGAGGGCCGCCTGGCCGCGGTTTTTCCCGTGGTGCGGCTGGGCGCCAATGCCGCCGCCGCGCGCGACCCCGCCAAGCGCGCCCTGCTCGACAAGAAGGAGCAGCTCGAACAAGCCATCGACAAGCTCAAATATGAAAAGGCCGCTATGCCGGAAGCCGAGTATAAGAAGCAACTGACCGCACTTCTCCTGGATTTGGCCCGGACGCAGGAGGCTCTCGAAAAGTGAGAATCGGATGCAGCCCGGGCCTGCGTGCCTGGGCTCGGCTTTTTGCCGTTGCATTCCCACTCACACTGGCGGTGTGTGCCCAGAGCCTCGAGCGGGCCGAAGCCCTCTGGAAAGCCCGAGACTATAAAGGCGCCAATAACGAATTCCGCCTGTTGGTAGAGAAGTTCCCTGCCAATCCCGATTACCGCGTGCGATGGGGCCGCCTGTTTCTCGATCACGACCAAGCCGAGGAGGCCGCGGGCCTTTTCCAAGAGGCTCTGGAACTTAAGAAAGATCACGCCGGCGCCCTGCTGGGGCTAGCGCTGATCGCCGCCGAGCAATACTCGGGCGGCGCCGAAGAGCTGGCGCGGAAAGCTCTGGCCGCCGATCCGAAACTGCTGGAGGCTCAGGAGCTGCTGGCCAGCCTGGCGCTCGAAGACAATGACAACGCTAAGGCCGCGGCCGAAGCCAGGAAGGCGCTGGCCATCGATTCCAATTCCGTCGAGGGGCGCGCCATCCTGGCGGTGATCGATTGGCTGGCGGATAAAAAGGAGACGCCGTGGGACCCGCACCAGGCCCGCGGATACGAAACCGCCGGCCACTTCTTCATGATCAACCGGCGCTATGAGGAAGCTATCCAGTATTTCCGCAAGGCGGTCGACCTCGATCCGAATTTGGACAGTGCGCGCTCCCAGCTCGGCATCAACCTGATGCGCCTGGGCCGCAACGAGGAGGCCTACCGGCAGCTCGAGACCTGCTATAACAACGGCTTCCAAGATAAAGCGACACGCAACAGCTTGAAGTTGATGGATAGTTACAAGAACTTCGTGACTTTCCAGACCGATCGCACGATCCTCAAACTGAACCGCAAGGAAGCCGAGCTGCTGCGCCCCTACTTCGAATCCGAGATGAGGCGCGCCATCGCCACTTACGAGAAGAAGTACCAGTTCAAGCTGGCGCAGCCGGTCCAGGTGGAGGCTTATCCCGATCACGAGGATTTCGCGGTGCGCACGCTCGGCATGCCCGGCCTGGGCGCCCTCGGCGTGACCTTCGGATACGCCATCGCTATGGACAGCCCCTCCGGCCGCACGCCCGGCAGCTTCCACTGGGATTCGACGCTGTGGCACGAAATGAGCCACGTCTTCACGCTGGCGATGACCAACCATCGGGTGCCGCGCTGGTTCACCGAGGGCATGGCGGTGCACGAGGAGACCGCCGCCTCGCCCGAATGGGGCGACCGCATCACGCCGGAAATCCTGATGGCCATCAAGAACAAAGAACTGCTGCCGGTAGCCGAGATGGATCGCGGATTCGTCCACCCTAAGACCGAGGTGCAGGTTATCGTCAGTTACTTTCAGGCGGGCCGCATCTGCGATTACATTAACGATAAGTTCGGCTGGAATACGCTGCTGGCCATGATTCACGATTTCGGCCAGGGCGATGAGACCTCCGCGGTCATTCGCAAAGAGCTGAAGATGGAGCCGGCCGAGTTCGACAAGCAATTCATCGCCTCGGTGGAAGCTTCGACCAAGAGCATGGTGGATGGCTTCGACCAGTGGCAGAAGGGCGTCAAGCAGGTGGCCGAATCGGCCGGCAAGAAGGATTGGGACGCGGTAATTAAAGAGGGCACGGCGATTCGCGATCTATATCCCGACTACGTCGAGGCCGCCAGCGTCTACGAGTTTTTGGCCCAGGCTTACACCGCCAAAGGCAATCAAGCGGCCGCTATGGATGAGTTGGAACGCTATGTGCACAAGGGCGGGCGCAATCCCGAGAGCATCAAGCAACTGGCCGCCGCGCTGGCCGTTGGGGGGCGCAAGAAGGAAGCCGCCGAGGTGCTGGACCGCCTGAATCTGATCTACCCCGAGGACGCCGACCTGCACCAGCGGCTCGGCGCGTTGTGGCTCGACGAGGGAAATGCCGCCGGAGCCGTGCGCGAATTCCGCGCGGTGGTGGCGCGCGGCCCGCTCGACCCCGCCCAGGCGCACTACGACCTGGCGCGCGCCTACCGCCTGAACCACCAGCCCGACGAGGCCAAGGACGAGCTGTTGGCCTCGCTGGAAGCTGCGCCCGGATTCCGCCCGGCGCAGAAGT
The DNA here is from genome assembly GCA_963714205.1 of Terriglobia bacterium. Taxonomy (GTDB): domain Bacteria; phylum Acidobacteriota; class Terriglobia; order Bryobacterales; family Bryobacteraceae; genus CAVQNQ01. The sequence goes on along the minus strand of CAVQNQ010000004.1, from coordinate 341,530 downwards.
TACTCCTGGAACTAAGCGCGGAAAGCGAACAAGCCCCCCGCGACAGCGTGAAGAAGTGAGATTGGAACGATCATGTCAACTACCGTGACGCAGCAGATGGAGCCCGAGATATTGAAATCGCGCATCGCGCGCTTTCGCCAGGTGCAGGCCGACGTGGTGACGCAGGTGAGGCGCGTAATCGTTGGCCAGGAAGAGGTGCTCGAACAGGTGATGATCGCACTGTTCGTCGGCGGCCATTGCCTCATCACCGGCCTTCCCGGCACCGCCAAGACGCTGTTAGTTCGCACCCTGGCGCAGACCCTCGGCCTGATTTTCAAGCGTATTCAGTTCACTCCCGACCTCATGCCCAGCGACATCACGGGCACCGATATTATCGAGGAGGACCCGGCCACCGGCCACCGAACGTGGACCTTCGTGCCGGGGCCGATCTTCGGCAACCTGCTGCTAGCCGACGAGATCAACCGCACGCCGCCCAAGACCCAGAGTGCCCTGCTCGAGGCCATGCAGGAGATGTGCTGCACGGTGCGCGGCAACCGCTACGTTCTGCCCAAACCGTTCTTCGTGCTGGCCACCCAGAACCCCATCGAGCTGGAGGGCACTTACCCGTTGCCCGAAGCGCAGTTAGACCGCTTCCTGTTCAACACGGTGCTCGACTATCTTTCGGCCGAGGAGGAGTTACAAGTCGTGGACCTCACGACCGTCACCACCATTCCGCACGCCGACCCGGTGACCAACGCCGAGGAGATCCTGGATTTCCAGCAACTGGTGCGCATGGTGCCGATCGGCGAGAGCGTGGCGCGTCACGCGGTGGACTTGGTGCGGGTCAGCCGCAGCCGCGACGAATTTGCGCCGGATTTCGTCCAGAAGTATGTCAACTACGGCGCCAGCGTGCGCGCCGCGCAGTTCCTGGTGCTGGCCGCCAAGGCGCGCGCGCTGATGCACGGCCGCTACCACGTGACCTACGACGACATCCGCTCGCTGTATATTCCGGTCCTCCGCCACCGCATCTTGCTGAACTTCCATGCGGAATCCGATCATCTGCGGCAGGACGATATTCTCAAGAGGATTTTGGAGTGGCGGGGGGCGCCTAGAGAGTAACTCACCGCGGAGACGCGGCGGCGCGGAGATTCGCGGAGTTTGAAAATGGGAAATGAGTCAAAGTCAGAACCTGAGATCGCAGAGGGAGCGGAGAACCGGCTCACCGAGCGGATTATCGGCGCGGCCATTGAGGTTCACCGACATCTGGGGCCGGGGCTTCTGGAATCGGCTTATGAGGCATGTCTCTGTTATGAGTTAGGTCAATTAGGACTCCGCTTTCAAAAGCAGGTGCACTTGGCGTGTGCTTATAAAGGGATCAGATTGGATTGCGGCTATAAGATGGATTTGGTCGTCGAGGACTCGGTAATTGTCGAAATCAAATCCATTAATGACCTCCTGCCCATACACTCCGCGCAACTCCTCACGTATCTGAAAGCTTCCGGCAAGCCCGTAGGGCTTCTCATCAACTTCAATGTCCCTATCCTCAAGAAAGGTCTAAAGAGAATCGTCAACCATTACGCCGGGCCTGCCATTGCGGCAGGTGACTCCGCTCCCTCCGCGCGCCATCCGGGGAAGAGTTCGAACCCCGAACCGTCAACCGAATCCATTCTCCCTACTCTTCCTCCGCGTAATTCTCCGCGTCTCCGCGTCTCCGCGGTGAGTTCTCTTTCGGCCCCCCCAAAGGAGTCCGCCTGATGCTCCAGCGCTTCCTCGACCCCGCCACGCTGGCATCCATATCCGGGCTAGACCTGGTGGCCAAGACCGTGGTCGATGGCTTCGTCGCGGGCCTGCACCGGTCCCCGGATTTCGGCTTCTCCCAGGAGTTCGCCGAATACCGCGCTTACTCGGAGGGTGACGACCTCCGCCACGTCGACTGGAACGTTTTTGCGCGCACCGATAAGTGCTTCCTCAAACGCTACCGCGGCGAGACGAACACGCAGTTACTCGTGCTGCTCGATACTTCCGCTTCCATGGGGTACGGCTCGCACTCGGTCACCAAGCTCGATTACGCGCGCTTCGTGGCGGCTTCGCTCTGCTACATGGCCAACACGCAGCGCGACGCCGCCGGCCTCATCATATTCGACGAGGATATCGTCAATTACGTGGCGCCCTCCACGCGCCAGGGCCAGATCTTCCGCCTGCTGCATGCCATCGAAAAGGCTGAAAAAGGCACCCGCACGGATTTCGCCAAGCCGTTCATCCATTTCCAGACCTTCCTGCGGCGGCGCGGCATCGTGGTGGTGCTTTCGGATTTTTACGAGGATCCCGAGAAAATCGTCAAGACCATCGAGCCGCTGCGCTTCCGCGGCAACGAGGTCATCCTGTTCCACGTGCTCGATCCCGAGGAGATCGCGCCGCGCTTCCGCGAACCGGTGCTGCTGGTGGACATGGAAAACGCGGCCGAGGCACTCGAGGTGTCGCCCGAGTATGCGCATAACGAGTACCGGCGCAAGATCGACGCGCACATCGAGGCGCTCAGCTCCAAGGCCCGGGGAAACGGCATGGATTATTTCCTGATGAATACCGCCCGCCCGCTCGATGAAGGCCTGCGCGAATATCTCTCCGTGCGCAAAGGGAGGCTCTAAATGGGCTTTTTCACGCCCTGGTTTCTGGCCGGCCTGGCGGCGGTGGGGCTGCCGGTCTGGCTGCACCTGCTGCGGAAGCACCGCAGCACGCCGCTGCCTTTCAGCTCGCTGATGTTCTTCGAGCGCCATGTTCAGAGCTCCATCAAGCACCGCCGCCTGCGCTACCTGGCGCTATTCGCGATGCGGACCGCGCTCGTCGTGTTACTGGCGCTGGCCTTTGCCCATCCTTATATCCGCACCGCGTCTCCGCCCCAATCGCGCACGGGCGAGGTCACCGTGCTGGCTATCGATAATTCGCTCAGCATGCGCGCCGGCGGACGGATCGAGGAGGCCAAGCGCATGGCCAAAACGGAAGCCGCGGGACTGCGCGCCGGCCGGCGCGCCGAGGTGCTGGCCTTCGGCTCGCGCGTGCAGGTGATGAGCGAGGTCACCGACGACCGGGCCGCGCTGGCCGCCGGCATCGACTCTATCGAGCTTTCCGACGCCCGCACCTCTTTCGCCGAGCTGGCTCGCTCGCTTCGCTCGATCGCGCAATCCTTGCACGTGCCGCTGCGCGTGCTGCTCTATTCGGACATGCAGCAGACCGGCATGCCCTCGAACTTCAACGATCTGCGGCTCAACGCCGATGTGCGTCTGGAAACGCGGCCCGTAGGCGCGCAGGCCGTCCCCAATTTCGCCGTGGAGAACGTGGTGGCCCCGCGGCGCGTCTACGATGCCAAGAAGGAGCGCGTGCTGGCGACCGTCGCCGGCTTCGCCGAGCCCAAGGCACAGCGCACCGCATCGCTGCTGCTGAACGGCCGCACCATCGAGACCAAGACCGTGGAGGTGCCTGAAAACGGGCGCGCCACCGTGGAGTTTCTTTCGCTCGAAGTGCCCTACGGCCGCAATAAAGGCGAGGTGCGCATCGATTCGGCCGACGAGCTGCCGGCCGACGACGTTTTCTACTTTTCCGTGGAGCGCGCCGACGCGCGCCACGCGCTGTTCGTCCAGGAAGCCGACAATACTCGCGGGCTGCTCTATTTTCAATCCGCGCTGGCGGCCTCCGGCCAGGCGGCCTTCGTGCTCGATCCGGCCACCGTCGAGCAGACCACCAACCTCGATCCTTCGAAATACGCCTTCGTGGTGCTGTCGGATGTGGGCACGCTGCCGGGCGGCTTCGAGAACCAGTTGCGCGGGTACGTCCGCCAGGGCGGCGCGGTGCTGATCGCGCTGGGCCACATGGCGGCGGGCGTTTCCAAAATTCCCGTGGCGGACGAGCAGGTGGAGGGTTCGCGCTACGCCGGCCGCGAGGGAGCGCTCTTTCAGACCGCCGCCTGGCTGGACCCTTCCTATCCGGCGATCCTAGCCAACAATCGATGGGATGACGTGAAGTTTTACCAGGCCATTCGCGTGGAGCCGGGCAACGCGCGGGTGGCCGCGCGGCTCTCCGATCAGACCCCTCTGCTGATGGATCAGCAGGTAGGAGCCGGCCGCGTGGTGGTCTTCGCATCCACATTCGACAACGTGGCCAACGATTTTCCGCTGCACGCTTCATTCGTGCCGTTCGTCCAGCAGACCGCGCGATACCTGGGCCGCCTGGATGAAGGGGCTTCGAGCGTGCTGGTGGGGTCGTTCGAGGAATTGCGCGACGCCAAGGAGCAGGGCTCGGCGGTGGATGTGCTCGACCCCCAAGGCGAGCGGGCGTTTTCGCTGGCCGAGGCCAGCAAGGCGCAGAATATCCAGTTCACCACGGCCGGCTTCTACGATATACGGCGGCCCAACGGCCGCAACGAACTGGTGGCGGTGAACGCCGACCGGCGCGAATCGGACCTGGCGCCCGCCACGCCAGAGACGCTCACTCTGTGGCAGAATACAGCCAGCGGCCCAGGGGATGCCGGGCAGGTCACGCAGGGGGAACAGAAGCCCGTCTCCCTGTGGTGGTACGTGATGATCGCGGCGCTGGCGCTGGCGATAGCCGAATCGTGGTTGGGGAATCGACATCTTTCGGTCGATAAAGAGGCGGCATGAAACCTTTGGATCGCTTGTCCGAATATTTGGGGGCCGTCGAGCGGCGGCTGCGTCTGCTGGCTTTGACGCGCGGCGCGGCGGCGGGCGCGGGCGCCGCGCTGGCGCTCACGGTGCTGGCTGTGCTGATGGCGAACGGTTTTGCGTTCTCCGGTCCCAGCGTAACCTTCGCGCGCGTGTTTCTCTTTCTAGGGCTGGCCTTCGCGTTGGCGGCGGCATTGATCGTACCGTTGATCCGCCTCAACGCACGCCAGGCGGCGCGCGAAGCCGAACACCGCTATCCCCAATTCGAAGAGCGCCTGCTCACTTTCAGCGAGCGGATGAACCAGAACGCGAGCGATCCGTTCCTGCCACTGCTGGCCGACGATACCTTGCAGGTGGCGGAGCAGACCGAGCCGAAGGAAGTGGCCCCGGCCTCCTGGCTTTTCGGTTTTTCCTCCGCCGCCGCCGTCGCGGCCGGCGTGTTGCTGTGGCTGGCCATAGCCGGACCGGGCTTCCTGGGTTACGGTGCTTCCCTGCTCTGGGGCGGCCTGCCCAAGAGCGGGACCACGCCCTACTATGCCGTAATCGTCGATCCCGGTAACCACACCATTCGCAAGCGCGCCGACCAGTTGATCACCGCGCGTCTCCAGGGTTTCACGGCTCCCAAGGTCCGATTTTTCGGCAAGTACGCCAGCGCTTCGCAGTGGGAGCAGGCCGACATGCGCACCGAACCGGGCGGCGCCTCTTACCAGTTCCTCATCGCCGGCGTGCCGGAATCGATGGAATATTACGTGGAAGCCGGCGGTGTGCGTTCGCCCATTTACAAGCTGAACGTCATGGATCTGGCCGCCATCAGGGGTATTCGCGTGACCTATCATTACCCGGCCTGGACCGGGCTGAAGGATTTCGTCGAGAATCCCGGCGGCGATCTGCGCGCCATCGAGGGGACCATGGCGGATGTGGCTATCCAGACCGACCGGCCGCTCGCGAACGGCGCCATCCTGCTCGATGACGGCTCGAAGCTGCCGCTGCGCTCAGGGCCGGATGGCGCGATGGTAGCCGCCGTCCCCATTCAGAAGGATGGGATGTATCACTTCGCGGCCGTCGAAAGCGGCGAGGACGTGCGGCTCAGTGAGGACTACTTCATCGAGGCGGAGAAGTACCAGCCGCCCGAAGTGAGCATCTCGCGGCCGGGCCGGGATTTCCGCGCCAACCCCATCGAAGAGGTCACCGTGGCGGTGGATGCCAAGGACTCATTCGGACTGAAGGATGTCGAGCTGCACTACTCCGTGAATGGCGGCGCTGAAAAGGCCGTTCCGCTGCTCCAGGCCAAAGGCGCGAAGACTGCCTCGGGGAGCACGGTGATCGCGCTCGAGGATTTCCAGGTGCAGCCCGGCGACGTGGTGAGCTTCTATGCCACCGCGCAGGGCGCGCGCGCCACGGCCAACACGGACATGTTCTTCATTCAGGCGGAGCCCTTCGAGCGCAATTACACGCAATCCCAGCAGATGGGTGGCGGGGGTGGCGGCGCAGGGGGCGACCAGCAGAACGAGATCTCCGAGCGCCAGAAAGAGATCATCACGGCCACCTGGAACCAGCTCAACGGCTCCGGCCAGAAGGCCGCCGATCAGAACGCCGCGTTCCTGGCATCCGTGCAATCCAAGCTGCGCGACCAGGCCACGTCGCTGGCCGACCGCATGAAGAGCCGCCAGCTCACCGATGCGGGCGATTCTTTCAAGAGCTTCGTCGAGGATATGCAGAAGGCCTCGGCGGCCATGGGCCCGGCGGCCGACAAGCTCAAGGCCGCCAAGTGGCAGGATGCCCTGGCGCCCGAACAGAAGGCGCTGCAATACCTGCTGCGCGCCGAATCCACCTTCCGCGATATCCAGGTGGCTTTCGGCAGCCGCGGCGGCGGAGGCGGGGGAGGCGGTGGCGGAAACGGCGCCACGCGCGATCTCCAGGGGCTGTTCGATCTGGAGCTCGATACCGAAAAGAATCAGTATGAGAGCAACCGCGGCGGAATGCAGTCCGCCGATCAGCACCAGCGCGATATCGACGAGGCTTTGCAAAAGCTTCAGCAACTGGCTCGCCGCCAGCAGGAGCTGGCCGAGCAGCAGCGCCGCGGCCAACAGAATTCCCAGCAGCGTTGGGAGCAGGAGATGCTGCGCCGCGAAGCCGAGCAGCTCAATCAGCAGATGCAGCAGATGATGCGCGGCGATTCCGGCCAGTTGAGCCGCAACGGCCAGCAGGGGCAACAAGGGCAGCAAGGACAACAAGGACAGCAGGGCCAGTCCGGACAATCCGGCCAGATGCAGCAGGGGCGGATGAATCAGCCGGGCCAGGCCGGATCGACGGGCCAGATGGCCGGATTGCGCGGCGCCGATCCCCGGCAACTCCAGCAGACTCTCGACCGCCTGCAGCAGGCGCTCCAGGATATGCGCGAAGCGGCCTCCTCGCAGCAGGCCGGGACGCCGCAGGCCGAGGCCGATGCCCACCGCGCGGCCGACCGGCTCAAGGAAGCCGAACAGATGCTCGGGGCTTTGCGCGGCGCTCAGTCCAAGAACCAGATTGCCGACCTGGCGCGCCAGGCTGACGACCTGGCCCGCCGCCAGCAGGAGTTCGAAAGCCAGCTCCGCCGCGTCTATGGGACCGGCCAGCCCGCCCCGCTAAGCCAACCCGGCCTGCTCGGGCGGCGCGGCTTCCCGGGCCAGCAGCCCGCGCCGCAGCGCGGCGTCACGGGACAGCAGGCCGACCAGCTCGCCGATCAGAAGGAAGGCGAGGTCAAGGACATCAAGCAGCTCGAACAGGATATGCAGAACGCCGTGCGCGACCTGGCCGCTACCGAGCGCCAGGCCTCCGCCCGGCTGCGCGACGCCCTCGGCGAGATGCAGCAGGCCGAAATGCCGCGCGACATGCAGCGCAACGCCGATTGGATCCGCCGCGGAATGGGCGAATATGCGGTCATGTCCGAATTCAACATGACGCAGAGCCTGAACAATCTGCGCGACCGGCTGCACACGGCCGAGCAGGCCCTGGCATCCGGCAAGGAGGGTGAGGGCCAGCAGGACGGCCAGGCCGCCCAGCAGGCTCTCAACCAGGTCGAGCGCCTGAGACGCCAAATGGAGCAGTTGCAGGCCAACGCCGGAGGCCGGCAGGGGCGAAGTGGCCAGCAGGGCCAGCAGCAGGGCGGTCAGGCCGGTCAGCAAAGTGGCCAGCAAGGTCAAAGCGGGCAGCAAGGTCAAGGCGGCCAGCAGGGTGGTCAGCAGGCTCAGGGCGGCCAACCCGGCGGGAGCCCCAACGGCGGCGGGGGTCCGGGAGGCGGCAGCAACTGGAACGGCGGATCGTATGGCGGCTACCGGAACGGCGGCTGGAATCCCGGCGGCGCCTGGGACGGCGCGGGCGGTCCGTGGGCCGACGGCCCCGTACGCCCGCAGGACTTCCAGAACACCTATCGCGATACCCTGCGGAGCCTATCCGATCTCGAACAGCAGATGCGCGCCGACCCCGGCACGGCCCGCGACATCCGGACACTCATCGAACAGTTGCGCCAGATTGATCCCTATGCCTACGCCAACGATCCGCTGCTTGGCGAGCGCATTCAGGCGGCTCTTACAACCGGCGTGGAACAGGTGGAAATGGAACTTCGGCGGAAGGTGGATGAAACCGGAGGCGGCAGTGTGCGCAGCCCGGGCAGCGAGCCGGTGCCGCAGGGGTATGCCGATGCCGTCGCCGAGTATTTCCGTAAGTTAAGCAAATCGAAGTAGCGCTGGGCCTACTGAACGCTGACGACCGGGCCGGCCGGCGTCTGGACTCCGTTAACGGAGGCCTGTATGGGCTGGTCGCCTGTTCCCGTAACTGGCACGGTTACGTTGATTTGGTACAGCCCGGCCTCCGTCATGGCGGCAAACCCGGCAACCACCGGCACGCCACCGATTGTGATGGTGACCGGGCTATTGGTCGGCGCTACGCCGGAAAAAAGCTGTCCCGCCGACACGTGAGGATTCGTCGGCCCGAAGCCCACGCCGTATAGAACCAAGGTTTCGGCCGCCCGAACCGGACGCGTATTGAAAGTGAAGGTATTGGAGGGTCCCACCAGGTCGTATGTTCCGCCTGCGTAGGCGCCGGTCCCATCCGGTGTTGCGATTTCCGCGGCTACGTGCTTGCCATCCCCCAGCAGGCTGAACGAGGGGCCGTACGGGGCCAGCGTCACCGCAGACGAGGCCGTCCCGGAACCGGTGGTGACAACCACGCTCACCGGGCCCGTCGTCGAATCGTCAGGTACCTGCAGGTTGATCTGCGTGGGACTGACGAACCACAGGTACGCCAGTATGCCGTCGATCGTCACGCTCGTGCCCCCCAGAGACTTGGGGAAATCGCCGTTCCAAAGAGCGGTTCCGCTCGCCAGGTTGCTGCCATAGATCGAGACCCATGAGCCGGGTTGAATCACGGAAGCCGGACTGTAGACAGGAGAGGCGCTGGAGATGGCCGGCGCCGTCCCCGGGGTCAAAAGGCGGATGCGGTTGTTGCCGGTGTCGGCGACGTACAGATTGCCCGCGGAATCCACGGCTATGCCCTGGGGATAGCTCATTTCGGCGTTGGTGGCCAGCCCGCCATCGCCGCTGAAACCCTGCATCCCATTTCCGGCCACGGTGCTGATGATCTCGTTCGTGACCTTGCGGATCGAGTGGTTGCCATAGTCCGCGATGAAGAGGTTACCGGCGGAGTCCACCGCTACGGCGTAGGGCGAATTTAGCTCCGCATCGGTGGCCGCGCCGCTTTGTCCGCTGTAGCCGGTGATCCCGTTCCCTGCCACGGCGGCGATTATCCCGTTGGAAATCTTGCGGACGCGGTTGTCATCGGTATCGGCAATGTACACGGTTGTGCCGGCTTGGTCCACGGCCACGCCCGCGGGAAAGTTCAACTGCACGCTGGTGGCTGGAACGTTGTCGCCCAGTCCCGGGCCACCCCCCGCGATCGTGGTAATCACACCGTTTGAGACCTTGCGGATGCGATCGCCGCCGGCGTCGGCGATGTATAGGTTGCCGGCGCTGTCCACCGCCACGCCGGTTGGCCCAAATAGATGGGCGCTAGTGGCCGGGCCGCTGTCGCCTAAGGAAAGCGAGGCGCCTTGCGCCGCGGTACCATTCCCTGCCACGGTGGTGATGACGCCGCCGGAGACTTTGCGTACGACCTCGTTCGTATAGTCGGCGATATACAGATTGCCGGCGGTGTCCACTGCAACGCCAGCGGCGTTCAACTGGGCGCTGGCGGCCGGCCCGCCCGCCACCGTACTGATCGTTCCGTTCGAAAGCTTGAGAAGGTAGCCGGCGGCGAGATACAGGCTGCCCGGAGATCCCATGGCCAAGCCCTGCACATTGCTCAACCGGGCGCCGGCGGCCGGCCCGTCGGGGGCGGTCGCCGCGCCACCTCCGGCCAGGGTAGCGATCACGCCGCCGGAGACTTTACGGATGCGGCCGTTGCCGTCATCGGCGATGTACAGGCTGCCGGCGGTGTCCACAGCCACGCCGTCGGGCGTCCACAGTTCGGCGCTCGTGGCGGGGCCGGCGTCGCCGCTGAAGCCACTCCCTCCCGTTCCGGCCACGGTCGTGATCACGCCGCCGGAGACCTTGCGGATGCGCTGATTTCCCGTGTCGGCAATGTACAGGTTGCCGGCGGAGTCCACAGCCACGCCGAGGGGATTCCACAACTGGGCGCTGGTGGCCGGGCCGCCATCGCCGCTGAAATTGGAAGCGCCTCCGTTCACGATCCCGTTCCCGGCCACAGTCGCGATTGTCCCGCCGGAGACCTTGCGAATGCGCTGGTTACCCGCGTCGGCGATGAAGAGGTTGCCGGCCGAATCGACGGCCAGTCCTTGGGGAGAGCGCAACTGGGCGCTGGTGGCCGCGCCATTGTCGCCGCCGAAGCCATAGGTCCCGTTCCCCGCCACGGTGCCGATCACACCGTCAGTCACCTTGCGGATGCGGTTATTATTGGTGTCGGCGATGTACAGGCTGCCGGCGGAATCCACGGCGACGCCATATGGAGTGCTCAACCCGGCGTTGGCGGCCGGGCCGTTGTCGCCGCTGAAGCCGTAGGTCCCGTTCCCCGCTACGGTGGTGATTACCCCGTTGGTCACCTTGCGGATGCACTGGTTACCGGTGTCGGCGATGAACAGGTTGCCGGCGGAATCCACGGCGAGTCCCTTGGGAGAGGCTAATTGGGCGCCGGTGGCCGCGCCGTTGTCGCCACTGAAGCCGTAGGTCCCATTTCCGGCGACCAGCGTGAGGGCACCCGTGGCGGCGTCCGATCTCAGGACGGTGTTTTCATTGGCGAAAAAAACGTTCCCGGCCTGGTCCAGCGCAACCGTTTGGGGAACCAGAATGGCCGAAGTTCCGGGAACATTCATCGGCAATCCGCCGCCGGCGAGGGTCGATATGGTGTAGGGTTGTGCGGACGCGGTGGCGGACCAAACAACAGGAAGAAGAACGGTAGCGATCGGGCGCATCGGAATGTGATCAGGCAATTCGAGTATAGATTCGCACCGCGTTCCTTCAGCAATCTAAACGTGGATTCGAGCACACAAAGGACTTGGCCCGCCGATAAGAAGATCGAGGCATTGTCGGTGGCGGCACTCACGCTCGGCAGCACTCAGCTCAGCAGCTCTCAATTGATGGAAATTTCGCGCCTGTCGGCAACCGATCGCCATGTCCGCGCGCACGAACAGGCTCATCTGGCCGCGGCGGGTCCGTATGCCATCGGCGGACCGTCTTACTCCTACACCACTGGACCGGATGGCCGCCGTTATGCCGTCGGCGGCGACGTCGTCCTGGATGTTTCGCCGGTGAGCGGCGATCCGGAGGCCACCATCCAGAAGGCGCATGTGATCGAAGCCGCCGCCAACGCGCCGGCCGACCCCTCCTCGCAGGATCGCGCCGTAGCCGCCCAGGCGGCCATGATGGAAGCCGCCGCCCAGCGGCAAGTGGATGCCGCGTCTGATCCGAACGCCACGGCCTATCGCTCGGGCGCGCAGCAGGCCGGCGGGACGATTCTCAACCTGCTGGGCTAGGGGGACATGCCCCGCCCGGCCGGCATCTCAATCGAGATCGATATCCCGCTTGGGAGGCGTCAGATCCGGGTTTTCTTTCGCCCGTTTGAACAATTCGTCGAATTTCCGCTCCAAGACCTTACCGTGCGTTTTTTCCGCTGCGAACTGTTTTTGAAACAGCTCTTCGCGACGGGCTCCCGCGCCCTTCAGTTTGGCCACCTCAGCGGCCAGGTCTTCAATGGCGGGGGGCTTCTCGGGCACAGTGTGGGCAATCACGGCCCGCGTTTCCGGATCGATTTTCAGGATGGCCTGGCAACAGGGGCATTCCACGTCAAACATGCCGTCGGACATAGATCTATCCTAACCGAACCGGGATAGTCGGACCGGGGCCTTTGGAAATCCCACAGGCCCGTGAGCGACGATTGTGAGGGAATTTGGGGAATGCTAGCGGAATTCGTTACGAGGCGACTTTCCAGGCGGGCGAAGGGTACAGAGGCTCAATCGTCTCTTTCCGGGCCTGTGCATTGCTGTTCACGCCCCTAGATCGAGCAATCGCCTCACCAAATCACAACTAGCCGGAAAATCAGATATGTAGAGGCAAATTCGCAGCTTTGCGTATGAAAAATTGGCACGCGGGTGGCAAAACTTTGTTCCGGAAGTCCAACCCCATCGACCTCCGCGGCGTAATTATGGGGCGTGGCGCCGGCTTACGGGCGCGGCGCCGGCGCAGCGGACTGGGTGGCTCCAACGGGTCTCGAGACTTGGCCACTGACGGCCTCATCCATCGAGATGTTGTTGTTGTAAAGCGTTTGCCCGGTGACGCGGTCCATTTCCACGCGCGCCTTGGCATACGCGCTCCGGGCGGCCACTTCGTTGGATTGCGCGGTCACCAGGTCGCGCTGCGCCAGGATGACGTTGTAAGTAGTGGAAACCCCCGCCGCGAGTTTCTTCTGCTCGGCATCCACGGTTTGCTCTTCCAGCACGCGTTGCTTGGCGGCCGCCTGGTATTGCGCGCGGGCCTGCTGCAGGCCGATCACCGCGTTCTGCACCTCCACGCGAATCTGGTTTTCCATGCGCTGAAGCCCCAGTTGTTGCTGGCGGAGCGTCAGATCGGCGTTGATGTAATCGGACTGCGCGGCGCGGTTGTGGATCGGGATGTTGAGGTTGAAGCCCAGCGAATAGTTCGGGAAATGGCGGGCGAAAAGCTGCGAAAGGACCGTGCCGTAGCCTCCTATAAAAACCGGCGGAACGGCGCCGACGAATAGCGGGTTCACTACTCCGGCGAGGCCGTTGTTCTGCAGCGTTCCCACCAGATCCAGGGTGGGCAGCAACTCGTTGCGGGTTCCCGCGACGGCAATTCGCTGGTTCTCAACCAGAATCCGGTACTGCGCCAGTTCGGGACGCGAGCTTTCCGCCAGGGCCATGGCGTCCTGAATCGGCGCGATAGCCTCCTGAGGGGGAATCGTGATGGCATCGGTGGGGATAACGTGGGCAGCGGCCACCAGCGGATTCAGCACCCCGGTCCGGCTAAGGGCGTTCTTGAGGATGGTTTCCTGTTGCAGCACCTGCGTTTCCGCCACTACCAGGGCCTGCTCGTCGGAGGCGATCTCGGCCTCCGCCTGGACCACGCTGATGGGAGCCATGGTTCCCACCTCCACCTGCTTCCGGTTGTCCTCCAGCAGCCGTTGGGAGGCGGCCATGGCGTCGCGTTTCACCTTCACGTTTTCGTTGAAGCTGACCAGATCCCAATAGAGGCCCGCAACCGCCACGATGGTAGTGATCACCTGCGCCTTGAAGGTCAGGTCCGAAACTTCGCGGTTATTCTTGGCGATATGGATCTGGTGGCTATTCAGCCCCGGTCCGAAGCCTTGCAGCAGGTGCTGCAACACCGTAAGATTCAGTCCCGAGGTGGTGCCCGGACTGATAGCCGAGTGGTTGCTGTTGGTGAATATCGTGCTGTCGTTCAATCCCAGACTGACCTGAGTGCCGGTTAGAAAATACTGCTGGACGCTCAACGTATTGGTGTCCTGGCGCTGAATCAGGGCGCTGGTTCCGGTGGTTACGGTATTGCTCTGAGGCGCCGTAGTGTGGGCCCAGTTCGCGGATCCCACCAGTACGGGGTCCAGGCCGGGGGGCATGGGGCCGATCTGCGTCAAACCCGCTACCTGGTAGGCCTGCAGGCCGCTCGCGGGAACGATGCCGCCGACGCTGGCGGGCCCGGGGAGTACCGCCGTCCCGACCGTGGTGGGCGCGTATCCACCGGCCCGCGCCCGCAGAACCTCGGCCTCGGCCATACGCGGAACATACCGCTGGATCTCCAGATCGATGTTGTTTTCGAGCGCCAACGCCAGGGTGTCGCTCAGCGAAAGGTAGAGATTTCCGGCCCGCAGCAAGGACGACAGATGCCGGGAGTTGACCAGATCGGGATCCGGCACTGTGGGCGGGCGGTAGGGATTTCCGACGCGGCCCACAATGCCATGCGGCGGCGCCACCAGGGTCCCGAGATCCGAAACCGCGGCCGGCGTGGCTGGATTTTCAGCCGGAGGGCTGGATGAATTATCGGCGGCGAAACTGCCCGCAGGGGCCAGCAACAGCAACAGGATACATAAGAATACGGTGTGCTGCTTTACTGCATACATGGATCGTTCCTCAGAGGGCCGGATTTGAGAGCTTCCTGTCCGTTTCCTGTAAGTTCAATGGTATAGTAGGCCTTTGTGACGCCGCAACCCGACCCCGTCCTGGAACTGTTCCGATCCACCGGCGCCTATCTCCAGGGTCATTTCCGGCTCACCAGCGGACTGCACAGCTCCGAGTACCTCCAGTGTGCGCTGGTGCTGCAACATCCCGCGGCAGCCGTCCAACTCGGCGGGATGCTGGCGGACCGCCTGCGCCCCCTGGTGGCCGGCTCCCTCGACGTGGTCGCCTCGCCCGCCTTGGGGGGGCTGATCATCGGCCATGAGGTGGCCCGCGCGATGGGAGCGCGGTTCATTTTCACCGAGCGGGACGCGGCCACGCAGAAGATGACGCTGCGGCGAGGCTTCGCGCTGGCTTCCGGCGAAAGGGCCGTGGTGGTGGAGGATGTGGTCACCACCGGCGGCAGCACGCGTGAAGTGGTCGAAGCGCTGCGCGCGGCGGGCGCGGAGGTTCTGGCGGCCGGATCCATCATCGACCGGAGTGGCGGCCGCGCCGGGGTAGGGGTGGCGCGCACGGCGCTGGCCACGCTCGAAGCCACCGTCTGGGATCCTCAGGAATGCCCGCTGTGCCGTCTGGGCATCCCCGTGGTGAAGCCGGGCTCGCGCGCAACCTGATGCGCCGCATCAAGGTCACTCTGGCTTACAACGGCGGTCCGTTTCACGGCTGGCAGGTGCAGCCCGGTCTGGCAACGATTCAGGGGATCCTGGAGGAGGTTCTGGCGGGAATCGAAGGCGGGCCCGTTCCGGTGGCCGGCTCGGGGCGGACGGACGCGGGCGTCCACGCGCTCGAGCAGGTGGCCGCCTTCAGCATCGCCAATCCCATTCCGCTTCCCAACCTGCGCCGCGCCGTCAACCGTCTCCTCCCGCCGGCCATTCGCGTTCTGACGGCTGAAGAGGCGCCCGCCGGGTTCCACCCGCGTTTCGATTGTGTCTGGAAAATGTACGAGTACCGGATCTTCCGCGGGGAGGTTTGCAGCCCTTTCGAATATCCCTTCGTGCATCACTATCCCTACCCTCTGGACGTAAGCCCGATGGCGCGGCTGGCGCGGCTGTTCGAAGGCGAGCACGATTTCACTGCTTTTGCGGCGTCCGACGACCGGGATGCCGAGGGCGGTTCGAAGGTCCGCACGGTTTTCGCTTCGACCCTGGAGAGCGCCGGGGAGCGCATGATCTACCGCATCCGCGGCAACGGTTTCTTGAAGCACATGGTGCGCAACGTGGTGGGCACGCTCATCGAAGCCGGCAAAGGCAATATCGAGGACCTCACCGCGCTTCCCGCCAAATCCGGTCCCACGGCACCGGCCAAGGGGTTATTTCTGGTGCGGGCGGAATACTGAACCACTAGTACCGGCCGCGGCGCACGTGCGTGTCATCGCGACTAGCGCGCCGTCGCAACTCCATGCTTAAGCCAAGGGCCGCGAAGGCGGCTACCAGGTAGGTGAACGACGTGGGAGCGATCGCTGGCGAGCCCGGCTGGACGGCAAAGGATATGAGTAAGTGGAACATCAGTCAACCCGATTATCGGGGCGTTGAAGGGTGAGTTCAACGCTGGTTCGTACCGGCAGGACTACAGGGATGAGGTCGAAGTACCGGGAGTTATGGTTACCCACGGTTCACCTCCCCGGCCCTGATTCCAGGTAGTCCCCGCCGTTAGGAATCAAAGGTGCTGAATGGCAGCGCGGGGACGCGGCCATTGAGTGCATCCTCGACTGGGATCTGGAAGGCCGGCGGACAAAAGTCATCCAGCTTTCTCGAAATTTTGGATATCAGATCGCGCCGCGGCGAGTTTGGACTACGCCTGGGGTGACCTGTGGTAAGGACGGATCCAAGTGACGACACTTATTTCCGAACCCGAGATGCAATCCACGCGCGTCAAGCCTGTTCCTACGGTTTCTTCATCGTATGGCTGGAGCATGGCGGCGGCCGCCATGGCGGTGTTTTACCTGGGGACTTCCATCTACATCGCCGCGCATCGCTGGTTCTGGTACGACGAACTGTACACGGTGCTGATTTCACGGCTCCCCAACACCCCCGCCATTCTGGACGCCCTGAGCCATGCCGACAACAACATGCCGGCGCCCTACTTCCTGGTAGTTCATGCTTTTTTGAGGCTGCTTCCTCGCGCCGAGGTTGCCGCGCGGCTGCCTTCCGCTCTAGCCCTGGCTTTAGGCCTGCTGATTACGTTCGATTGCACCCGCCGTCTGACCGACGGCTTGCACGGCTTGATAGCAGCCGCGTTCCTGGGCTGCACCTTGCTGCCGTACTACGGCTATGAGGCACGGTCTTACGGCATTTACTTCATGTTTGCGGCAATGAGTTTCTGGGTCTGGAGCCAGACGCCGAAACAGAGTTGGCGCGCGGCCGCATGGTTCGGAACGATCATGTTCGCAGGCACTTTGTTTCATTACTACTGCGTGCTGTGCATGGTTCCTTTTGCCGCCTGGGAGGCCATTTACTGGAAGCCGTGGCGGCTGCCCTCGCCGAAGTTGCTCGCGGGCGGGGCGGGAATCGCTGCCGCCGCGGTCTTGCTCGCACACCAGATATTCGGAGCCAACCGGTATGCGGCGGCCTTTTGGTCCCCGCCAACGCTGTACGGACTTCGCAACGTTTTTTCGGGGCTGATTCCGGACGGCCTGTTCCTGCTGGCGCTCCTCATGCTTCTGATCGTCCTCCGCGGGCCCAGGCAAACCACGGCAGTAGCGCCCATGCAACCGGCGGAATCCGCGGGTTGGTTGTGTCTGCTGATCCCCCTTGCCGGATTCGCTCTGGCTTTGGCGGTGACCAACGCCTTCGTGCCACGGTACTTCATGGGGATGCTGCCCGGGCTGGCAATCGCCTTGGCCTGCTGGTTCCAGCGCCAGTTTCCTCATGCGCGGCGGGTTTCCACGGGCGTGGTGCTGGTGCTGACCGCCGTAGCCCTATACGGACAGTGGGAGGCCGTGCGGCGCCCGGAGTCGATTCAACAGTTCGATCAGCAAACCCTAACCAGGCGGATGCTCCAGCTTGAAGACAGCTTGCGCTCCGAGGGCAAGCGGTATTTCCTGTGTTTCAACGGCATGCTCTACGTGGAAGTGGACTACTACTCCCGTCAGCCCGGCGATTATCGGCTGTTGATCCCGCCGGAGAAAGAGCTGCGGAGTCTCAATACTGTCCGTTATGCGATGGGCTTGGCGCGCAACTATCCGTATCGCTTCTGGACGCTCGCGGACCTCCAGCAACATGCGCGGGAAACGGCGCTGATTCAGCCATCCGAGACCACTTTGAACCTGCTCCAAAGCGCCGGGATACGGAGCGTAATTCGCTATCGCGGCACTCTTGAAGTGGATTATCTCGAATGAGAACCGATCCGCTATGGTGTGCGGTTCAGTTCTTGCTTGACGCTGTCGGGAAGCTTGTCCGCGTTGGCCAACAACTGGCTTACCTGCCAAAGCTGGGTGTCTGTGAGGAGTCCCCGGAAACCCGGCATGCCGGTAAGGCGGATTCCGTTCCGCGCTTTCCAGAAGGTTTCGCCCACCGAATCGTCGGTCACGCCTTTGCCGCGAAAAAGGTGCGGCGGTTTGGGAAACTCACCCTTGGCGATGCTGCTCATTTCCTGGCCGGGCAGGCCGTGGCAGACCGCGCAATTCTCGCGATACACGGTGGCTCCGCTCTTCAGGTTTGGTTCACTGGCATCCACGGGCGAGGGCCTGTCAGCCTCCTTGGCGATGACCGCTTTCAAAGCGCGATGGGCCAGATACCGCTCAAAGAGCATCGGCTTCGAAGCGGTCGCGACGGGGGCGAGTCCGAATCCGAAATAACAATAAGCACCCACGGCGAGCAACACCAGCGCCGCAACGAAACCAATGACCACGCCCTTCCAAACTCTCATGTTGTGCTCTCTTCAACAAGAATATCATCGGGCCTGGGATGCGCCATGCAGCTTTGTTATGGGGATAACGAACCCGCCTTCACGCCGGTCTCTCCGGGCCAAGGCGGGCGGCAGAATCGAACTGACCATTACCGTCTCGATTGTACTCCCCCCAAAGAGGATATTCGTGGTCCCGCATAATAGACGTTGAAATACTCAACAATATCGGATATTTTCATCTTGAAATGACCAAGGGATCAACAATTTCACCTGTCGCGATTGCAGAAGAAACGGAAACCATCGGAACGATCAAGCTCTACACGAGCGCACAGCATCCCGGGCAATGGATCGCCCACGCCAGCGGCCTCGGCTGGGTCATGTTCCCGGCCCGCGCCAATGGCTGGGAAGATCGCCGTCCCGCGCGCGGCCTGGACCCCGTGCATGTTCGCCAGGTGCCGCTCTGGTACGGCCTCGAAGCGGGACTGCCGGGCGCCTTCCGGAACACCCGCAACGGGGAAGCCGCGTAAGAACGGCACGGCAACTTATTCCTCCGGAGGGGCCGCGATTCACGGGATACTGGACATATGTCCGTGCCCGCGCTTCCGGCTGCATTGCGAGTCAGCCGGCTACGCAAAACCTACAAAGAAGTCGTTGCCATCGATGGCCTGGAGCTGGAGGTGCGGCCGGGCGAGTGCTTCGGCCTGCTGGGCCCCAATGGCGCCGGCAAAACCACCACCATCGAGATTTGCGAAGGGCTGACAAGCGCCGATTCCGGCGAGGTTGAGGTGCTGGGGCTCGATTGGTCCCGGCACGCCGGCGAACTCCGCGAGCGGCTGGGCATCCAACTTCAGGAAACGCAGCTTACCGAAAAGCTCACGGTCTGGGAAACGGTGCGCCTGTTCCGCAGCTTCTTCCGGCAGGGACCGCCGGCGGCCGAGGTCATTGCGCTGGTGCAGCTCGTGGAGAAGCGCGACGCGCGCGTCGGCAATCTTTCGGGCGGGCAGAGGCAGCGGCTGGCGCTGGCCTGCGCGCTGGTGGGCGATCCGCACCTGCTGTTTCTCGACGAGCCCACCACCGGCCTCGATCCCCAGGCGCGCCGACAGGTCTGGGACCTGATCGAGCGGTTCCGCCGGGCCGGGCGGACCATCCTGCTGACCACCCACTACATGGACGAGGCGGAAAGGCTGTGCGACCGCGTGGCCATCATGGATCGCGGGAGGATGATTGCGCAGGGCACGCCTCGCGAGCTGATTGCCTCGATCGGCGTGGAGCACCTGGTGGAGTTCTCGGCGGCCCATGGGGCGGTGGTGGATACGCGCCTTCTGGAGAGTCTGGAAGGCGTGCACGCGGTGCGGTCCGAAAATGGCACGGTATGCCTGCAGGTGACCGAACTGCATCGCGCCGTGCCCGCCCTGCTGGATGAACTGGGGCGCCAGGGCGTTCCCCTGACCGAGCTGCGGACGCACTCCCCGACACTGGAAGACGTGTTCGTGGCGCTGACCGGGAGGCGCCTGCGCGATGAGTGAAGCGGGCATGAAGGGCCGGCGCACGCCGGCGGACAACCCGCTGGTGCAGCTTACCCTGGTGCGTTTTCGCGAGTTCGTGCGCGAGCCGGAAGCCCTGTTCTGGGTCTTCGTCTTTCCCATTTTGCTGGCGGCGGGGCTGGGATTGGCGTTCCGCAATCGCCCGGCGGAGGTGCTACCGGTGGGCGCGCTAACCCCTCAACTGGCACATGCGCTGGCGACCGAGAAGGGTCTGAGCGTCGAGCAGCTTTCGGAACCCGCGGCGGAGCAAGCGTTGCGCACCGGCAAGGTGACGCTGGTGGTCGCGCCCAGCCCCGGCGGGACCGTGATCTACCGCTTCGATGACACCAATCCGGAGGGGCGCACCGCGCGGCTGCTGGCGGATGACGCCATCCAGAGGTCCGCGGGGCGAGCCGATCCGGTGGCGTCGCTCGACCGCCTGATGCGCGAGCCGGGATCGCGCTATATCGATTTCCTGATTCCCGGCCTTTTGGGCATGAACCTGATGGGCAGCGCCATGTGGGGCATAGGTTTCGCCATCGTGGACGCCCGGCGCAAGAAGCTCATGAAGCGGCTCGTCGCTACGCCCATGCCGCGCGCGTATTACCTGCTCTCGTTTCTGCTCTCGCGGCTGGTGCTGCTGGTGGTCGAGGTGGCGGCCGTGGCGGGTTTCGGCTATCTGGTATTCGGCGTGCCGCTGCGAGGGTCGCTCGCCAGCCTGGCGGCGCTGTGCCTGCTGGGTTCGCTGTCGTTCAGCGCGCTAGGGCTGCTGATCGCCTCGCGCGTGCGCACCATCGAAGCCGCCTCAGGCCTGATGAACGTGACCATGATGCCGATGTGGATCGTCTCCGGCGTCTTCTTTTCGTCGCAGCGTTTCCCGGACGCGCTGCAACCGGCGATCCGCGCGCTGCCGTTGACGGCACTGATCGACGCCCTGCGCACCAACATGCTGCAGGGCGGAAGCCTGCTGCGCGTGGCTCCCCAGATGGGCATTCTGGGCGTCTGGCTGGTGGTGTGCTTCGCGCTGGCTTTGAAATTGTTCCGCTGGCGCTAAACGCGCGCTACGCTCCCTCGTTCCGCGGAAGCTCCAACTGCGGCGTCTCCACCAGAAGTTTCTCCAGCCTGGCCAGGCGGGTGCGCATGGGCCGGATGTCCTCTTCGTCCAGCTTCTCGGCGCAACCGTCCACGATCCGTTTCCCCCGTTCATAGAGCATACGCCGGATCTCCTGGTCCGGCGCGGTAATGGCAATGTCGCCGAGGGCCCGGAGCATGCGCAGGCTCACAGCCGTATCCGACTTGGAATAGAGGCGGATTTGATCGAATGCCGAGTGCAGCAACGGCTCAAAGGAGATCCACGGAATACTGACACGCAGCACGCCGGGAGGATCGAACAGCAGACTCGCGGTTGGCTCACGCGCGGCAACGCGGATCAGGACGCGGCTCAACTGGTCCACGCAGCCGACGGCCGTCGTGGGATCGTTCACTGCGGGCGAGATGGCCTTAAGTGCGATATCGACAATCTGCAGGATTCCAAACTCGATGTCCTGCTGCAGGGTGCGGGAGGGTCCCAGATCGAAGGCGCCTCGCAATCCGGCGATCGCTTCCGGGGAGAGCCGGTCTCCCTTGCGCACCATCAGAAGCGGAGTGCCCGCCGGAACGAAGAGGCCCACCCTGCGCACTACATGGATCTTCACGCGATAGGACTTCGCCAGCTCCACCAGGCGGCTGGTGTCGATAAAGCGGATGTAACCAGAGGTCTCGTTCAGCACGGGCGTTTCCCAGGTTTCGGTCTGCGCCATGCCAGGCTCGGCCATGTGCGTATTGCGGTGCGGCCATGGCATCATCTCGTCGACTATGGCCTCCGTTTCCGACGCGATTCTGTCCACAATGTGACCGACGCTGATGGCGTGCGCTATATGGTGGATGAAAAAGAGCAGCCACCCAACACACGCCATGGCCAGCAGCATCGCCCCCATCACCGTAACAACGGGTGCGAAGGGTTGCGGCAGAGAGTGGGCCGCGGGAAGAGCCGCCATGCAATAGGAAAATGTGCCCAGGAAGATGCCCAGCGTCCACTGCGTCACGCGGTCCCTGGCAAAGCTCACGATGATACGCGGCGAGAATTGCATGGAGGCCAGCGTCAGGGTCATCAGCAGGATCGCAAAGACAATGGAAACGACGGTCATGATGGAGGCCGCGATGCCTGCCAGAATGACCTGGGCGACCTGGGGATCGGCGTGCGAGGGGAAGAGCAGCTTCGGCACCCAGTCGCTGAACCCCGGAGTGCTTTCTTCCAGCCACGAGAGGAATGCGCCCGCGAGACCCAGCACCAGCGCAATGCTGAACGGACGCACCAGGAAGCCGCCGCGCAGATTGTAGAGGGCCTGGCGGATGAGCAAGGTTTGGCGGATGGTCACGGTTCTATCTGTTTCAGTGTAACCGCGATGGCGGTAGACTGAAGCGGAATGAGCACCATGGATGCGGTCCCCGCCGCCGCTCCCGAGCCCGACGCCTCGCGCCGCCCCTGGCTTCTGGGAGCCGGCGCGATAGTGGCCGTGCTGGCGCTTGTGAAGCTGGCGCTGCACCTTTATACCGGCCGGCACTACGGCTACTTTATCGACGAGCTTTATTACCTGGCTTGCGCCGAGCACCTGGATTGGGGCTACGTCGATCAGCCGCCCCTGATCGCCCTGATTGCGCGGATCGGCCGCATCCTGCTGGGCGATTCGCTGCCCGCCATCCGCTTTTTCCCCGCCCTGGCGGGCGCCGGAATGGTGCTGTTGACGGGCTTCATCGCGCGCGAATTGGGAGGCCGCCGGTTCGCCCAGGGGTTGGCCGCCCTGTGCGCGCTGCTCGCGCCCGGCTTCTTGAGCCTGGATCATTTTCTTTCCATGAACGCCTTCGAACCGCTGTTCTGGATGGGGTGCGCGGCGATCCTGATCCGCATCGTCAAGAGCGGCAACCAGCGGCTCTGGCTTTGGTTTGGGTTGCTGGCGGGGCTAGGGATCGAGAACAAGCACTCCATGCTGATCTTCGGTTTCGGGATCGTGCTCGGCCTCTTGCTGACGCCCCAGCGCCGCCTTTTCCGGAGTCCCTGGCTCTGGGCCGCCGGTGCGCTGGCCTTCCTGATCTTCCTGCCCAATCTGGTGTGGAACGTGCGCCACCATTTCCCGTTCCTGGAATTGCAAGCCAACCTCCGGCAGAGCGGACGGAACGTGAGCCTTTCGCCCGGTGCATTCTGGGGCCAGGAAATCCTTGCCATGCTGCCGCTAGCCGCGCCGGTCTGGCTGGCAGGCCTGTGGTTTTTCTTTTTCCAGCCCGAAGGCCGGCCGTATCGTGCGCTGGGCTGGGCCTGGCTGGCCACGGCGGCGGCGATCCTGGCGCTTAGCCCGCGGATCTACTATCTCTTTCCGGCGTTCCCGATGTTGTTCGCGGCCGGCGCCGTGGCCTGGGAAGCTTGGCTGGCGGGGCCTCGCACGCGCTGGATCAAACCCGTGTACGTTGCGCTCATGGTGCTGATGGGGGCGCTGCTCACGCCATTGCTGATCCCCGTCCTGCCGCCTGAGACTTTCATTCGGTATTCCACGGCGATTCACATGCAGCAGCCGCGCATCGAGACCATGCGGTTGGGACCGCTGCCCCAGTTGTTCGCCGATCAGTTCGGCTGGGAGGAGATGGTGGCCGAGGTGGCTCGCGTTTATAACAGCCTGCCGCCGGACGTGCGCGCCCGCACCGCGATTTTCGGGCAGAATTACGGACAGGCCGGCGCGGTGGACCTGTTCGGGGCCCGCTACGGCCTTCCCAAAGCCATCAGCGGCCACCAGAACTACTTCTACTGGGGACCGCGCGGTTACACCGGGGAAAGCGTGATTGTGATGGGCGACCGCCGGGAGAGGCTCGAAGCGCTCTTCGCCGAAGTGCGCAAAGTCGGCCATGTGGAGCACCCGTACTCGATGCCCTACGAGCACTTCGACGTGTTCTACTGCCGCGGGATGAAGTATCCATTAGCCGAGTACTGGCCGAAACTGAAAAACTGGCGCTAACCTTCCTCCGATGTGCGGGCGCGCGCATCCACCCGCCGGCGGGCGGGCGTAGAATCTGAAGCAGCGGAGGTTCTTATGGCACTTTCGGAGAAACTGCGCGTATTCCTCGAGGAGAACCGCACCGAATACACGCACACCGTTCACCCGCTTGCCTATACCGCCCGTGAAGTGGCTTCGGCCGAACACTTGCCGCCGCGCGAGGTGGCTAAAACCGTGGTGGTCTTCGGCGACGACGGCTTCCACATGCTGGTTTTGCCGGCCAACCGCGTGGTGGATTTCCAGGAGGTCCGCCTGACCCTGGGACTCACCCACGCGCGCATGGCCACCGAGGAGGAGTTGAGCCGCCTGTTCCCGGATTGCGAGCTGGGCGCCATGCCGCCCATGGGCAATCTCTACGGTATGCCCGTCTACCTGGATAGCAGCCTGGCGGGAGAGGAGACCATCGCCTTTAATGGAGGGACGCATCGCGACGAGATCCACATGCGCACCGCGGATTATCGCGAGCTGGTGAACCCAGCCGTGATCACGCTGGCGCGCGAGGCTCTGGCGCGGCACGGATGGTGAAGGCCAAAACCAACGCCGCCCGCCTGCTGGACCAGGCCGGCGTGCGCTACGAATTGCGCGAGTACCCGGTAGATGAGGCGGACCTGAGCGCGCCGCACGTGGCTGCGGCGCTCGGGCTGCCTCCCGAGCAGGTTTTCAAAACGCTGGTGGCGCGCGGCGACCGCGGCGGCGTGCTGCTGGCCGTTATTCCCGCAAACACCGAACTGGATCTGAAGGCGCTGGCCGCCGCGAGCGGCAACAAGAAGGTGGAGTTGGTGCCCGTGAAGGAAGTGCTGGGTCTGACCGGGTATATTCGCGGCGGGGTTTCGCCGGTGGGGACGCGGAAACCTTATCCGGTCTATCTGGACGAGACGGCCGATCTGTGGGACTTCATCTCGGTGAGCGCGGGCTTGCGCGGATGTCAGATGCTGGTAGCGCCGGAGGACCTCGCGCGCGTGGTGGGCGCGCAGCGGTGCGCCATCGCGAAGTAAGTGCGATAATTGCGCTCAGACGAGGTCATTCATGTTCAACCGATTGATCGCATTTGGCGCTGTCCTATTTATGGTGGCTTTTTGCGCCTTTGGGCAGACCACCTCTACGAACACCATAACTTATACAACTACGTCCAACCTGCCGCCGGTAGGTCTGGCGCCCAGCGAGACCGCTCAGGTCATTCTCGTCAACACGGCTAGCGCGCCCGCCACGGCGTCCACCACCGCGACACCTGCGCCCTGCACCGGCTCCGTGGCGTTCTTCAATGCCAGCGGCACCCAGATCGGCACGGGCACTTTCTCGGTCGCAGCCGGGAAGATGTCCTCCGTGCCGCTGGCCGGTTCAAGCCTGGTGCCAGCTTCGCGAACGATCATCCGGGCCGAGATTGTGAACACGGTGACCGTGACGGAAACGATGACGGGCGTTCCGGTGTCGATTCCGTCGGGGACTTCCTCTGGAACTCTGATCCTTGCGGCACCGTCTTGCACGCTCGGTTCCTCGCTGGAAATCTTCGACACAGCCACAGGGGCGATCCACGCGTTCATACCTGGCAACGCAGTCCAGTCGGCCGTTCCGCTCACGGCCAACCCGATCTTCGAACCCGCGGCCGCCAAGTCCAGCGCGGCCGCGGAGAATTAGCGCGCGCTATTTCTGCAGGAAGAAGTGGCCCACGAACATGGCGTCGATGCCCGATGAGTAGAAGCTGCGCACGGCGTCGCGCGGCGTGCAGACCAGCGGCTCGCCGAAGAGGTTGAACGAGGTGTTGTAGAGCACCGGCAGGCCGGTGGCTTTGCCGGCGGCGTTGAGCAGCTTCCAGTAGAGCGGGTTCTCGTCGCGATCCACGGTATGCACGCGCACCAGGTCTCCGGCCAGGATGGCGGCGGCAAACTGGTCGCGCCAGGCAGGCTTCACGCGGCCCACCGTAGAAAGATATCGCGCGTTGGAGCCTACTTCGAAATACTCGGCGCACAACTCGGCGGGCACCGAGGCGGCGAATTTGCGGAACGGCTCGCGATGCTTGATGAAAGCGTTGAGATTTTCCGTGGAATAGGGGTCGAGCGGCGAGGCCAGGATGCTGCGGTTTCCCAACGCGCGCGCGCCGAATTCCATGCGGCCGTGCATCCAGGCAACGATGCGGTTTTCGGAGAGCTGCTCAACGGCGGCGGCGATCACTTCGTCGTCCGTCAGCATGTAATGGAAGCGCAGTTTGCAATTCTCAAGGACCCGCTTGATATCGCCGGCGGCGAAGGCCGGGCCGAGACACACCGTATCGAGCGCCACGCGCCGGGTCTGGCGGAAAGCGCCGTGCCAGGCATCCAGCACCGCGCCGATGGCGGTGCCGGCATTGCCGGCCGCCGGCTGCACAAAAACGTTGCACGGGCCGAAGTGATTTTCGAGGGCGGAGACCAGCAGGGCGTTGAGGCCCAGGCCGCCGGCCAGGCACAGGTTGCGGGCTGGGCCGGCCACGCGGATGGCAGCCGTTTCGATGGCCTTCTGGATGCCCGCGGCCACGTGAGCGCGCAGAGCGTCGGGGATGGTCGCGCCGTCCGGGAGCCCCAGGCGTTTGTAAAAGCGCGGACCAAAACCGCCATGGGTGAGTCGCTCGGTGCCGAAAAAGCTCCGGTCGATGCGCGGGCCGGCATCGCACATGCCCAGGATTTCGAGGAACAGGTCGCGATAGCGCTCGTCGCCGGCCACCGAGAGCCACTGCACCTTGTGCTCATCCACCTGGGATTCGAAGCCGAGCAACTCGGCGACGCGGCCATAGAGATCGCCCACGGAATCCGGCACGTAATGTTCGGCGTCGAGCGCCAACTCCGCGCCGCGGGCCTGCCAGCGCGAGCCGCAGCGGAAATCGCCGCCGCGATCGAGCGTGAGCACGGTGGCTTCCTCGAAGGGCGACGGATAGTAAGCCGAGGCCGCGTGGGCGCGGTGGTGCTCGATCACCAGGATGCGGGCGGCCGGAAAGCGCGCGCGGATCTTCAGATGAAAATCGGTTTCGGGGATGGGCCGCGCCAGGGCCACGGCCTCCACTTGGGCCGGCGTGACGCCGGCCAGCTCGAGGCAGGCAACGATGGAGTGCTCGGGCATCTGCCCCTGCCCGCCCCACTGGATGCGGCGGCGGATGAGCTTGGATTCTTCGACGGCGGCCACCAGCTCGCCGTCCTTAAGGATGGCGGTGGCGGCATCGCCAAGGATGCCGCCGATTCCGAGAACGATCATTTGGCGGCCCGCTTCTCGATTTTGGCCCAGGTGTCGCGCAGAGTGGCAGTGCGGTTGAACACCGGGCGATCGGGAGCGCTGTCCGGGTCCACGCAAAAATAGCCCAGGCGCTCGAACTGGTAGCCGCTTCCCACGGGCGCGCCGCCGAGGGAAGGCTCCAGCTTGGCGCCGGTTACGACTTCAAGCGATTTGGGATTCAGGTTGGCGGTGAAATCCTTGCCGTCAGGGACCTCGTTGGGATTCTCGACCGTGAACAGGGAATCGTAGAGCCGCACCTCGGCATCGATGGCGTGGGCGGCCGAAACCCAGTGGATCGTGCCCTTCACACGGCGTCCATCGGGCGTGTTGCCGCCGCGCGTGGCCGGGTCGTAGGTGCAGTGCACCTCCACCACTTCGCCTTGCTCGTTCTTCACTACGCCGGTACAGGTGACCAGATAGCCGTAGCGCAGGCGGACTTCGCGGCCGGGCGAGAGGCGGTAATACTGCTTGGGCGGATCTTCGCGGAAATCGTCCTGCTCGATATAGAGCACCTTCGAAAACGGCACCTGGCGCGTGCCGGCGGAGGCGTCTTCGGGATTGTTCACGGCCTCCATCTCTTCGACCTGACCTTCGGGGTAATTATCGATCACGAGGCGGAGGGGCCGCAGCACGCCCATCACGCGCGGCGCGCGCTTGTTCAGGTCTTCGCGCACGTGGTGTTCGATCAATCCGAATTCGATAATGCCGTTGGTCTTCGAAACGCCGATGGAGCGGCAGAAGTTGCGGATGGCTTCCGGCGTGTAGCCGCGGCGGCGTATGCCCGAGAGAGTCGGCATGCGCGGATCGTCCCAGCCACGCACGTGGCCCTCCTGCACCAAAGTGAGTAACTTGCGCTTACTCAGCAGAGTGTAAGTGAGGTTCAGGCGGTCGAACTCGATCTGCTGCGGATGGTAAATGCCCAGCGCCTCGACAAACCAATCGTAGAGCGGCCGGTGATCCTCGAACTCCAGCGTGCAGATCGAGTGGGTGATGCGCTCGATGGAATCGCACTGGCCGTGGGCGTAGTCGTACATGGGGTAGATGCACCACTGGTCGCCGGTGCGATGATGCTCGGCGTGCAGGATGCGGTACATCACCGGGTCGCGCATATTGAGGTTCGCCGAAGCCATGTCGATTTTGGCGCGCAAGGTGCGGAATCCATCCGGGAATTCCCCGGCGCGCATACGCGCGAACAAATCCAGGTTCTCCTCGACGGAGCGGTTGCGGTAGGGGCTTTCCCTGCCCGGCTCGGTCAGGCTGCCGCGGTACTGGCGCACTTCCTCGGCCGTGAGATCGCAAACGTAGGCCTTGCCGGCTTTGATAAGCTGGACCGCCCAATCGTGCAATTGGCCAAAGTAGTCCGAGGCGTAGAAAAGACGGTCTTCCCAATCGAAGCCCAGCCAGCGGACGTTCTCCATGATGGAATCGACGTACTCGGTTTCCTCTTTTTCGGGATTGGTGTCGTCGAACCGCAGATTGGTTTGGCCGCCGAATTCGGCCGCCAGTCCGAAATTGAGGCAGATGGACTTGGCGTGCCCAATGTGCAGGTAGCCGTTGGGCTCGGGCGGGAAGCGCGTGTGCACGCGCCCGTCGTACTTGTTGGTTTTCAGATCGTCGACGATGATGTCGCGAATAAAATTGGACGGGGCGCCAGCGTTGTCGGCCGGCCCAAGAGGGTTGGGAGGGTTCATATCTCTTTCAGTTTCCGCACCGCCTGGCCGATGCGTTCGAGCGTAAGCTCGCGGCCAAGCGCTTCGAGGGTTGCAAACAGGGGCGGCGCGTTTTTGCGGCCGCAAACCGCCACGCGGATGGGTTGGAACATCTGCCCGGTCTTGATCCCCAGCTTTCCCGCCCCGGCGCGCAACGAGCCCTCGAGCGCGTCATGGGTGAACTCGACGCCGCTCAGGATCTCGCAACCGGCTTCGAGAGCCCGCAGAGCCATCAAGGTGTCGCCCTTTTGGGGGATCAGCTCGGCGGGGTCGTACGGCGGCAATTGGCGAATGAAAAAGAAATCGGCTACTGAAAGCACGTCGCGCAGCAGCTTGATGCGTTCGCGCACCAAGGGCGTGATCTTCGCCATCTTCTCGGGCGTAATCGGAAAGCCCGCTGCCTCGACCACCGGAAGCAGGCGCGCCGAGAGTTCCTCGACCGGCAGTGCGCGGATCAGTTCGGCATTCAGCCAGACGGCTTTGGCATCGAAGGGATCCTCTTCGGTGAAGTTGACCACCGCGTTACTGCGGTTGATGCCTTCGAGCGAGAAAGCGTCCAGAAGCTCGGCGCGGCTCATCTGCTGCCGGTCGTCCTTGGGGGACCAGCCCAGCAGGCACAGAAAATTCACGAAAGCGTGCGGCAGAAAGCCGGCGTCGCGATACGTCGTGACGCTGACCACGGGCCCGTGGCGGCGCTTGGAAAGCTTGGCGCCATCGGGGGCCACCAGCAGCGGCAGGTGCGCGAAACGCGGCGGCGCGACGCCCGCGGCTTCGAAGATCAGCACGTGCTTGAAGGTGTTGGTCAGGTGATCCTGGCCGCGGATGATGTGGCTGATGCGGAGATCCACATCGTCGGCGCAGGAGCCCAGGTGGTAGGTGGGCATGCGGTCGCTGCGCAGGAGCGCGAAGTCCTCGATATCGGCGGTGGATTTGGATTGCTCGCCGTAGACGGCGTCATCGAAACGGATGTGGCGCGGGGTGTCGCGCGGGACGCGGAAGCGCAGCGCGAACGGCTCGCCGGCGGCGGCCCGGCGGTCGCTTTCCTCGCGCGATAGATGGCGCATGCCGGCGTTGAAGAGCCAGGTGGCGGCACCGGAGC
Source organism: Terriglobia bacterium (assembly GCA_963714205.1). GTDB lineage: Bacteria > Acidobacteriota > Terriglobia > Bryobacterales > Bryobacteraceae > CAVQNQ01. Next base: position 311,685 of record CAVQNQ010000004.1, on the reverse strand, counting down.
GATCCAGATCGGCGGCCGCGCCGGCGGGGGTGAAGTCGCGGTAAGCCAGACCCTTCTGGAAAATGGCATCGGCGAACTGGCGGTGGAGGGCGAGGCGTTCGGATTGCTTGTACAGTTCGTCCCATCCCAGGTCGAGCCAGCCCAGCCCGTCGAAGATAGAGCTTAGGGAGGCCTCGGTGTTGCGCTCGACATCGGTATCGTCGATGCGCAAGATCATGACGCCGCCGTGGCGCCGGGCAAAGAGCCAGTTAAAGATGAAGGTGCGCGCGCTTCCGATGTGCAGAAAGCCCGTCGGAGAGGGCGCAAAACGAACTCGCAGCATTGAAATGCCAGTATAACAAGGGTTCGCGGGTGCCCTCGTTATCGCGGCGAGTCTCAGCTCTGGCCGAGCCGGTTGAAAACATGCTCGATATTCGTGTTCACGGCGGCCTGCATGGCAGCGTCATCGCGGTTCGCGCGCACCAGCGCGCCGTAACCATCCGCCTGAAGGGCCTTGATCGAAGCTATTGGCATGCTTTTCTGGATCTCGCTTAGCGGCTGGCCGGCCCGCTTGCCGGCCTCGACCCTCACCGCCAGCTCTTCGAGGTAGTTACGCTGGCCGATCATGCGCTGCCGCCCATGCTGCACATCGCCATGCCCCCCGGCGATGTAATCGAAATCCAGCTTGGCCACCGAATCGATGGTCAGCGGCCACTCGTTCGGATAGCCATCCGCGAGAAACGGAAGCGTGCCCAGGACCATGTCGCCGGTTGCGACGACGCGCTTCTGCGGGCAAAATACCACCACGTCCCCGGCCGTGTGGGCGCGTCCGTGAAACTCGACGTGCAGTTCGTGAGCCTGGTCCTTAATGACGTAAGTCTTACCGAAGGTGACGGTCGGCAGCACGGGAACGAAGTTCTTCATCTCGCGCTGGAAGGCCTCCAATTGGCGGATCTGGTCGGCGGCTCGCTCCTTCTGCTCCGGCGAAACCGCGGCGCTCAATTGCCGCCGCGCAGCTTCCAGCAGCACCGGGATGTGCGGCTGGCTCGGGAACGGATGGCCGTGCGGATCGAGCGATTCCCGGAGCCGCGCCTGCAAGAACTGCGCCTCGAGCTTCTTGGTTGTTTCGCTGGCGATGATCTTGAGGTTTTTGCCGAACGCCTCGGCATATCCCGCATTGCCTTGCGCGTGATCCCAGTGGAAATGCGTGTCCACGAGGTACCGCACCGGCTTGGTCGTGACCTGCCGTTTGAGTTGCGCGATAAGCCCCGCCGCGGCCGAAGGCTTCGAATGGGCGTCCACCACCAGGACATCGGCGGAGTTTACAAAGATGGCGGCATTGCAATTGGCCACCGCTTGCGGCCGCGCGAAAGCGAAGTAGACTCCGTCGGCCACGTTGCGGATCTCGAACAGATCGGTTGCGGCGCCGGGGACCATGGCCTGCGCCCACGCGGCGCGGCGCCGGGCCAGGTCGAGAATCGAAGCTCCCGCCACGGAGCCGAGAACCGTACGATGGAAAAAGTCGCGGCGCGAGAGATTGCGTTGGCACATCGGGGGACCCTCCTCGCGGATCAAGATATTCAGTATAAGGCCGCCGCGGCTAAAATAGGGTCTGAGAAGCTCATGCCGAGACAACTGGTGGAGTGCGTTCCGAACTTTTCCGAGGGGCGCGATGCAGGCAAGATCGAGGCCATCGTGGCGGCCATCGCGGCGGTGCCGGAAGTGGTGCTGCTCGATCGCGAGGCGGATGCCGATCATAACCGCTCGGTGCTGACCTTCGTCGGGCCGCCCGCGGCGGTGGCTGAAGCTGCGCTGCGGGGCGTCGAGAAGGCCGTCGCGCTGATCGATCTGACCACGCATCAAGGCGCGCATCCGCGCATCGGCGCGGCCGACGTGGTACCGTTCATTCCCATCGAAGGCATCACGCTGGAGGAATGCGTGCGCCTGGCCGAACAAGTGGGGCAGGAGATCTGGAACCGCCTGAAGGTTCCGGTCTATTTGTACGAAGCGGCGGCGCGGCGGCCCGAGCGTGTGAACCTGGAGAACGTCCGGCGCGGCCAGTTCGAAACGCTCGTCAAGGAGATGGCTACGGTAGCGGAGCGACGGCCGGATATAGGCGATCCGGTGTGCCACCCGACAGCGGGCGCCATCGTATTGGGCGCTCGCAAGTTTCTGATCGCCTACAACGTTAATTTGGGAACTCCGGATGTGGCGATCGCCAAGCGCATCGCCAAGACCATCCGGTTCTCTTCGGGCGGCTTTCGCTACGTGAAATCCATGGGGGTGACGCTGGGGTCGCGCAACCTGGCGCAGGTCTCCATCAACCTGACGGATTTCGAACAGACGCCCCTGCACCTGGTCTTCGAAACCGTGCGGCGCGAGGCCGAGCGCTACGGCGCGCCGGTGGTGGGCAGCGAGATTGTGGGGCTGATTCCCAAGAAGGCCATCGAGCTGGCCGCGGAATACTTCCTGCGCTTCGAGAACTTCCGGCCGGAACTGGTTCTGGAGCACCGCATCGCCGAAGCGGTGGCGGCGCGCAGCGGGCTGCCCGAGTTTCTCGATGCGCTGGCCGCGCCCACCGCGACGCCCGGCGGCGGGAGCGCCTCGGCCGCGGCGGCAGCCATGGCGGCGGCGCTGGGCGCCATGGTGACGCGCCTGGCCAAACAGGACGCGGGCGCATTCGAGGAAGACCGGCGCTTCTTCACCGAGGCGGTAGACCGCGATGCCGCGGCGTTCCAGCACGTCATGGCGGCTTACAAGCGTCCCAAGGCGGAGCGCGGCCCGTTCGTCGAGGCGGCCCTGCACGGAGCGGCCGAGGTGCCCCTCGAAGTGCTCGAGCGCGCGGCGGAGATGGAAAGGCGGCTGGCGGCTCTGGAGATCCACCCGAAATTCGCGTCGGATGTCGCGGTGGCCAAGGCGCTGGCGGCGGCAGCCAAAACCGGCGCACTCGAGAACGTGCGGATCAATCTGGAGTCGATTCTGGATGAAGGGTTCAAAGCGGCGGTGGAGGCGCGTTTGAAAGCGATATGACCACGGTAATTCGGGCCCCTCGCGGGGTTCAGATGTCCTGCAAGGGATGGCACCAGGAAGCCGCCCTGCGCATGCTGCACAACAATCTCGATCCGGACGTGGCCGAGCGGCCGGAAGACCTGGTAGTTTACGGCGGCCGCGGCAAAGCGGCGCGCGACTGGCCCTCGTTCCACGCCATCGTGCGCGCCCTGCGGTCGCTCGAGAACGACGAAACGCTGCTGGTGCAATCGGGGCGGCCGGTGGGCATTTTCCGCACGCACGCGGAGGCGCCGCGGGTGCTCATCGCCAATTCGAACCTGGTGGGACAGTGGTCGAATTTCGACGAGTTCACGCGCCTGGAAAAGCTCGGGCTGATCATGTACGGCCAGATGACTGCCGGCTCGTGGATCTACATCGGCAGCCAAGGCATCGTGCAGGGAACCTACGAGACGTTCGCCGAGGTGGGCCGCAAGCACTTCGGCGGCTCGCTCGCGGGCCGCCTGGTGGTCTCCGGCGGAATGGGCGGGATGAGCGGCGCGCAGCCGCTGGCGGCCACCATGGCGGGCGCGTGTTTCCTGGGGATCGAGGTGGACGAGCGGCGCATCCGGCGGCGGCTCGAGACCGGCTACTGCGACCGGATTTCGCGCAGCCTGGATGAGGCGCTCGAGATATTGCGCGGCGCGCAAGCCGCGGGCCAGGCGATCTCGGTGGGCCTGGTGGGCAACTGCGCCGACGTGCTGCCGGAGCTGGTGCGCCGGGGGTTCGTACCGGACGTGCTCACGGACCAGACCAGCGCGCACGATCCGCTCAACGGCTATGTGCCCAACGGCATCACGCTCGATGAGGCCGTGGGCCTGCGCGCGAGCGACCCGAACGAATACCTGGCGCGCTCCTTCGCCGCCATGGCTGCGCACGTCGAGGCCATGCTGGAGCTGCAACGACGGGGCGCGGTGACCTTCGACTACGGCAACAACATCCGCACGCAGGCCAAGAAGGCGGGCGTGGAGCGGGCCTACGGCATTCCGGGCTTCGTGCCCGAATACATACGGCCGCTCTTCTGCGAGGGGCGCGGGCCGTTCCGCTGGGTGGCGCTTTCGGGCGATCCGGAAGACATCTATCGCACCGACCGCCTGGTGCTCGAGCTGTTCCCGCGCAATGAGAAGCTGGGGCGGTGGATTTCCATGGCGCGCGAGCGCATCCAGTTTCAGGGCTTGCCCGCGCGCATCTGCTGGCTGGGATACGGGGAGCGCGCCGAGTTCGGCCTGGCCATGAACCGCCTGGTGAAGTCGGGCGAGCTGCGCGCGCCCATCGTGATCGGCCGCGACCACCTGGACGCCGGCTCGGTGGCTTCGCCCTTCCGCGAGACGGAGGCCATGCGCGACGGCTCGGACGCGATCGCCGATTGGCCATTGCTGAATGCGCTGGTGAACACGGCCGCGGGAGCCTCGTGGGTTTCGATTCACAATGGCGGCGGCGTGGGCATCGGTTACTCCCAGCATGCCGGCATGGTAGTGGTGGCGGACGGCACTGAAGAATCCGGGCGCCGGCTGGAGCGTGTGCTGACCAGCGACCCCGGGACGGGCGTGCTCCGGCATGCCGAAGCGGGCTACGACGAGGCTGTGCGATTTGCGAAGGAGAAGGGATTGAAGTGGCCCATGGAGTCCGCGTGAGCGAGCTACTAATTTTGAATTGCGCGCAGTTGGTGACTCTGGCGGGGCCGGCGCGGGCGCGCGTGGGAAGCGAGCTGCTGGATCTAAGCGTGCTCGCGAATGGCGCCCTGGTGGTGCGCGATGGGCGCATCCAATACGCAGGGCGGCGCGAGGACATGGACCGGCTGGCGGGGCCGGACGCCGAGGTGGTGGATGCGGGCGGGCGTATCGTGCTGCCGGGCTTCGTGGATGCCCACACCCACGCGGTCTTCGCGGGCACGCGCGCCGCCGAGTTCGACGAGCGCGCCAGGGGCGCCACCTACCGGGAGATCGCGGCCCGCGGAGGAGGCATACGCGCCACCGTGCGTCTCACGCGCGCGGCCAGTGAAGAGGATCTGCTGGCGGCCGCGCGGCGCTACCGGGCGTGGTTCCGGCGCGGCGGGACCACCACCATAGAGGCGAAATCCGGGTATGGCCTCTCGCTCGAGACCGAGCTGAAGATGCTGCGGGTGATCCGGCGCATGGGATACGTCCCGACGTTCCTGGGCGCGCACGAGGTGCCGGACGAGTATCGCGGGCGCATCGACGATTACGTGAAGCTGGTAACGGAGGAGATGCTGCCGCGGGTGGCGGAAGAGAAGCTGGCCGAATATTGCGACGTGTTCCTCGAGCCTTCGGTCTTCCCGGTGGCCCAGGCGCGCGAGGTGCTCTGCGCAGCGCACCGCCTGGGCCTGGGTCTGCGCGTGCACGCGGACCAGTTCACCGCGGACGGGGGATCGCAGCTGGCCGCCGAGCTGCGCGCGGCCACCGCCGATCACCTGGAGGCGGCCAGCCGCGCAGGCCTGGAAGCGCTGCTGAAGGCCGCCGTGCAGCCAGTGCTGCTGCCGGCTTCGGTCTACGCGCTGGGGCTGAGCCGTTATCCGGCAGCGCGGGAGATGATCGGGATGGGCCTGGCGGTCGTCCTGGCGACCGATTTCAATCCCGGCTCTTCGCCCACGGCGTCCATGCCGATGGTGCTCTCGCTGGCCGTCACGCAAATGAAGATGACGCCCGCGGAAGCCCTTACGGCGGCGACCATCAACGCGGCCTACAGCCTGGGCCGCGGCGATGAGATCGGCTCGCTGGAGCCCGGCAAGCGGGCGGATTTCGCGATTCACGACTGCGACGACTGGCGCGAGTTGTCCTACTTCTTCGGCCGCGAAACGGCCGAGGCGGTGTACGAGGGCGGCGCGTGCGTGTACCGGCGCTAGCCTAGCCCGCGGTTTGCGAAGCCGCTTGAACACCGTCCACGTGCCAGATGTACTTGGCGTATTCCCGAATGGACCGGTCCGACGAGAATTTGCCCGAGCGGGCTGTGTTCAAAATGGACATCCGGTTCCAGCGTTCGGTATCGAAGTAAGCCTCGCTCACCCGCGCCTGGCACTCCACGTAAGGCTGGAAATCGGCGAAGAGCATGTATTCGTCGTGCTCGACGAGGGAGTGGATCAAGGGCTTGAAGAGTTCGCGGTCGCCTCGTGAAAACACGCCGTCATGCAAGGCATCGATGATTTGCCTCAGCGCGGTATTCGAGTGGTAATACTCCGAAGGCCAGTATCCCGCCGATCTTCTGGCGGCTACCTCCTGGGCGGTCAGTCCGAACAGGAAGAAGTTCTCCGATCCCACTTCCTCGCGAATCTCGATATTGGCGCCATCCAGCGTTCCGATCGTCAGCGCGCCGTTCATGGCGAACTTCATGCAACCCGTTCCGGAAGCTTCCTTGCCGGCGAGAGAAATCTGCTCGGATAAATCGGCCGCCGGATAGACCTTCTGCCCCAGCGTGACGTTGTAATCCGGCAGGAAGACCACCTTGAGCCGATCTCTCACATCGGGGTCGTTGTTCAGCACATCTCCCACCGACGTGATCAGCTTGATGATCAGCTTCGCCATGTAGTAGCCGGGCGCGGCCTTGCCGCCGAACAGGAAAGTGCGCGGAGGGATCTTGAGGTGCGGGTTCCGCTTCAACTGGAAGTACAGCGCCGCGATATGCAGCACATTCAGATGCTGCCGCTTGTACTCGTGAATCCTCTTCACCTGGATGTCGAACATCGACGACGGGTCGACCACGATACCGGTCTTCTCGGCAATGTAGCCCGCGAGACGGACCTTGGTGGCGTGCTGCACGTTTCTCCAGTCGGCTTGGAATTCGGGATCGCCGGCGTACGGCTCAAGTTCGCGCAGAGCCTCGAGATCGACGATCCAGCGGTCCCCGATCCGCCGCGTGATGAGCGCGGAGAGGTCCGGGTTGCTGAGCGCTATCCAGCGGCGCGGGGTCACGCCATTGGTCACATTCACGAACTTCTCCGGCCAGAGTTGGTAAAAGTCCTGAAGCACGCCGGTTTTCAGCAGTTCAGTGTGCAGCGCGGCCACACCGTTGATGTGATGGCTGCCGATGCAGGCCACATTGGCCATGCGGACGTAGCGCTCACCGGTGTCGTCGAAAATGGAGACGCGCTGGACCAGGCCTTCATCGCCGAAATGACGGGAGCGCACCTGTTCCAGGAAGCGCGCGTTGATCTCGTAGAGAATCTCCAGGTGGCGCGGCAGCACGGAAGCGAACAGCGGCAGCGGCCAGCGCTCCAGAGCCTCCGGAAGAATCGTGTGATTGGTGTAGGCGAGGGTCTGGCTGGTGATCTCCCAGGCGGCTTCCCAAACCATCCCATGCTCGTCCACGAGGAGCCGCATGAGCTCCGCCACGGCGATCGAGGGATGCGTGTCGTTCATCTGAAGGGTCCACTTGTGATGGAAATCCTCGATCCGGCGGCCCTGGCGAAGATGGAAGCGGATCATATCCTGGAGCGAGCAGGAAACGAAGAAGTACTGCTGCTCGAGCCGCAACCGCTTGCCTTGAATGCCTTCGTCGTTCGGATACAGGACCTTCGAGATATTCTCGGAATAGACCTTCTCGGCCACCGCGCCCTGATAATCGCCGGTGTTGAAGCGATCGAAGTGGAAGGATTCGGCCGCCTCGGACGACCACAGCCGCAGGTTATTCGCAGCCAAGCCGCCGTAGCCCAGCACCGGCGTGTCGTAGGGAACGCCGTTGACGACCACATCGGGAATCCAGCGCACGCGGAATCTTCCATCCGGGCCGGCGTACTCCTCGGTGTGACCGCCGAACCCCACTTTCACGGCTGATTGGGGACGCCGCAGCTCCCATGGATTCCCGTAGCGCAGCCATTTGTCGGTGATCTCAACCTGCCAGCCGTCGCGAATCTCCTGGTCGAAAATGCCGAACTCGTAGCGGATGCCGTATCCCACGGCTGGAATGCCAAGCGTGGCGAGCGAATCCAGGTAGCAGGCCGCCAGGCGCCCCAGGCCGCCATTGCCAAGACCGGGTTCCGGCTCCTGCGCGGCAATCTGGTCCAGGCTCAGCCCCAACTCCTTCACGGCCTGGCCCAACTGTTCGGCGATTCCCAGGTTGAGGATGTTGTTCTTCAGGTGCGGGCCCATCAGGAACTCGGCCGAAAGGTACGTGACCACGCGAACATCGCGGCCCAGATTGTTTTCGAGAGTGTTCAGCCACCGTCTCAGCAGGCGGTCGCGCACGGTGTAGGCGAGGGCTGTGTAGTAATCGAGAGGCGTCGCGGATGCCGTAAACCGGCCCGCGATATAAAACAGGTTATCGAGTACCGCGCGCTTCAGGGTTTCCACGTGGAGACCCGTACGGTCATCCTCGACGATGATTTGCTGCTGCAGAGAATCGCTCATCAGGTGCTCCTATTCGGGTTCGGGTTAAGCTCATTTCACCCTCCCGAGGATATCTGTATTATGCAAATCCTCTGTTTCAACTTGGTATCAAACTGCCTAATTCTGAGGAATCCGCCTGAATCATGGGCGGAATAGGAAACGGGGCGTACGTTCGGTGTGAACCGGCACGAAGCGGCGCCGGCGTGCGCACCGTGGTCAGTTGTTCAATTCCGAGGGATCTCTTCTTCCGCTGCGTAGAGCCGCTCTTCATCGCGATCGTACTCGAATAATTGCGCGTACCGGCCCCAGTCCACCAGAGTTTCGAACTGCCGCTCCGCTTCCGAAGCCGAGAAGTGCTCATCCAGGATATCCAGCAGGAAATCCTTTCCGATGCGCCCGTCCTTCTTTTGAGCTATCGCTTCGATCGCGGTCGATACGAACGGAACGTTCTTGAGAAGCTGCTCTTTGAAGATCTCGTGACTGCGGTGGACGCCGGCGGTAGCGAACTCCCTGCCGGCATCGGTGATCGTCACATCGCCCTGCGCAACCTGCGCAAAACCCAACAGCGCGGCGGCGTCAACGGCGGGCAATAAATCGTCCACCTCGAGGCGCAGGGTCTCGGCCAGTTTCGGCAGGTCCTCGCGTCCTCCCCGGTCGTTTACGATTTCCAGAAGGCCGCTGATCCCGCCGACGCGCGCGTGCGGCAGCATGGGAAACCGATCCGATCGCGCCGCCCAGGGGAGCCCTGCTATCGGGAGCCCGCGGATTCGTCATGACCGTATAAATGTAGTCCACCAAAGCGACAAAACGCGGTTCCTTCTTGTCGCGCGGCCTGGGAACATCCACCCTCACTTCGCCGCGAATGCAGCCCGGATTCGCACCCAGGATTACGATCCGATCGGCGAGCAGCACGGCCTCCTCGATGTTATGCGTAACGACCAGGATGCTCTTCGCCGGAAAGGCACCCCGCTCCCAGAGATCGCTGATTTCGCCGCGCAGATTCTCGGCGGTGAGCACATCGAGCGCGCTGAACGGCTCGTCCATCATCAACACGTCCGGCTTCATCACGAAAGCCCTTGCGAAACCGACGCGCTGGCGCATGCCGCCAGACAGTTCCTTCGGATATGCGCCCTCGAAGCCTTCCAGACCCACCATGCCCAGAACAACCGTGGCCTCCTTTTCACAAACCTCTTTGGAAACTCCCCGCGCATAGAGGCCCAGCTCCGCGTTCTCCTGAACGGTCAGCCAGGGAAGCAGGGCAAAGCTTTGAAACACCATCGCCACGGATGAATTCGGTCCCTCGAGCGGAGTCCCATTCACCAGAACCCGCCCGCTGCTCGGCTGGATCAGGCCCGCCAGGATGCGTAGGAGAGTGCTTTTCCCGGAACCGCTGCGCCCGAGCAATGCCACGACTTCTCCCGGCGCGATGCTGAGCGTGACCTCTTCGAGCACGGTCTGCTCACCGCCCGCCGGCAGCGGAAACGTCTTGGCGATTTGTTCGGCGGCGAGTAACGTTGAATTGCCGTTCATTGCGCTAATTACTCCAGCCGGTACTTGGTCCCGGCTATTTCGTACAGCGGTCGCCACACCAGGCGGTTCAATCCGACCACGAAAATGCTCATGAGTCCGACTCCTAAAGCGATCCGCGGCCAGTCGCCCTTGGCGGTCGCGTCGGAAATGTACGCGCCGAGCCCGGCGGCTCTCAAGGTGGTGTTTCCCCAGGACACGAGTTCGGAAACGATGCTGGCATTCCAAGCGCCGCCCGAGGCCGTGATGGCGCCGGTCACCCACGAGGCGAAAATTCCAGGTCCAATGAGGGTTCTCCACTCCCGGCCCCTCCGGAGCCCCACGTTCGCCGCCATTTCACGCAGATCGTTGGGGATGGCCTGAGCGCCCCCGATTACGTTGAACAACAAATACCACTGGGATCCCAAGGCCATCAGCAGCATACTTCCCCAGTTCAGGCTCAGCCCCAGCTTGATGAAACCGAGAGTCGCGAAGGGGAAAAGAAAGTTGGCGGGGAAAGACGCCAGGATCTGCACGACAGGCTGAGAGACGCGGGCCAGCTTGGGGCTGAATCCGATGGCCACGCCGATCGGCGTCCAAACCAGGGTGCTGAAAATCACCAGGGCGATCACGCGGCCGCCCGTCGCAAGGCCCAGGAGCGCGGCATGGCCCACTTCGCCGATGCCGACTTCCGCCAGCACAAAACGAACGGCTTCGACCAGCAGTACTCCCGCAACCAACGCGAGAACGGTGTTATAGACGCGATCCCCCGTCGGCGAGAGCTTTTTCGGAGGCGTTTTCGCCGGAACCGCTGTGGCTTTCGCCAGCCATCGATCCAGCCAGCGAAAGACCGGCTCCACGAGCTGCCCGGCATACCGGGGCAGCGAGGCGGAGCGCCAAAGATCGACCAGCCAGAAGCGGCGCTCCTCTCCCGCGCTGAGTTCGAGCTTGTAGCGGTCCGCTATGGTCACCAGAGGCTTCCAGAAAATCTGATCGATGAGCAGGATCAGCGCGATCATGGTCCCGATGGCCCAGCCGAGCGCCTTGAAATCCATGGCCGCGATGGCCGCCGCCACGTACGAGCCGATGCCCGGCAACGTATATTGCCGGTTCAGAACGCTGATGGCTTCGCTGGCGGCCAGGAAAAACCAGCCCCCGCCAAAGCTCATCATGCCGTTCCACACCAGGCCGATCACCGAAGCGGGCAGCTCCAATCTTGTGAAGCGCTCCCACTTCGATAGCCGGTACAACTCCGCCATCTCCTCCAGTTCGCGGGGCACCGACCGCAGCGATTGATAGAGCGAGAAGGTCATGTTCCACGCCTGTCCGGTGAAGATGGCGAAAATCGAGGCCGCTTCCAACCCCAGCAGGCTCCCGCGGAATAAAGCGATGAAAGCCGTCACGGTTACGGAGAGAAATCCCAGGACCGGAATCGACTGCAAAATATCCAGCATGGGTATCAAGACGCGCTCGGCTCGCCGGCTGCGCGCCGCGGCATAGCCGTAGACGAACGTGAATAGCGTGGAAAGTCCCAGCGCAATAAACATGCGAAGCGTCGAGCGCGCGGCGTAGTTTGGGAGATTGCGAGGGTCGAGACTTACCGATGGAATAATCTCCGGAGGTCTGAATTTGACTAACGATTCCGCTCCGACGCGCGCCACGACATACAGCAGCGTCAGGATGCCGAGACCGACCGCCAGGTCCGCGAGGCCCAGCGCCGGCCGCTTGGGATCGGCCTGGGGCGAAAACTCCGAAGACTTGCGCCAGAGGTTGAGCGACATGCGGGCGAAGTCAGCGAATCCTGGCGATCGCTTCCTCTTCCTTAGTCACTAAGTCGCGAGGCAGCGCGAGATACCCGAGCGCGGCGGCCTGCCTCTGGCCGGGACCGAGCGCCCACTTCAGAAAACCCGCTATGGCGTTTCGCTTGGCATCGTCGGCAATATGAGCCGGGACGACAAACCAGGTGAACGACGCAATGGGGTAAGCGCCCGCGTCCGGGGAATCCACGATGGAGACCTTGAAGTCATCGCCGATCTCGGCGCCGCGCTTGGCTGCCAGGGCGATACTTTCCAGGCTGGCTCCCACAAACTCGCCGTTGCGGTTGCGGACTTTCCCAAAGCTCAGATGGTTCTCGAGCGCGTAAACGAACTCCACGTAGCCGATCGATCCGCTCAACTCCTTCACCAGCTTGGCCACACCATCATTCCCGTTTGCCGCGCGGCCGATGGGCCACCGGGGAGCCATGCTGGCGCCCACCTGGGCCTGCCACTGCGAGTCTCGTCTTGGACAGGTATTCGGTCCAGGCATAACTCGTGCCGCTGCCGTCGGCGCGATGCACCACCACGATATCCAGATCCGGAAGGTGAAGGTGCGGATTCGCCTGCTTCAAGACCGGGTCGTTCCACTTCTTGATCTGGCCGAGATAGATGCCCGCCAGGGCTTCCGGCGTGAAGGCGATGTCGCTCGGAAAGCCGGGGAGGTTAACGATCGGGACCACCGCGCCGACGACCGACGGGAAAAGCAGATAGCTGGATTCTTCGCCCGGCGCAATCTCGCGAATAGCCTCCGGAGAGTCCGAAGCGCCGAGATCGGCGCCGCCGGCAAGCAGTCTGCGAACCCCCGCTTCGGAGCCGACCGCGTCGTACGCGATCTCCACGGCCGGATTCTCGCGCCTGTAATTCGTGATCCACTTTGCGTAGACGGGATAGGGGAAGGTAGCGCCCGCCCCCTTCAGAAGGGTCGTGGGTTGAAGGACAGGCGCTGTTCGAGAGGGCACTGCCACCTGGGCTAACGCTTCCGCCACGTGTTTGGCGATACGCTTCGAGAGTTCTTTCGAAACGTCATCCGAAGCGGCCCCTGGCGTCGCCAGGTACGACCAGAGAGTTTCGCCTTTCGGATTTCGCAGCTCCACGGATAGATAGCCGCTATAGACGGGCGTTCCGGAAGTTGGCAGCCTGCCGGACCGCGGATTCAGACTGCGGTACCCCTTGATCCAGATCTCTCCGCCGCCGCCTAAGATCGCGTCCGCGCCGGATTCGCCCGATACCAGCGAAGCGGAGCTCACCTTGCGAAGCTCGGCGATCAGGTCCTGCCTGAGTTTTTCGCCCCCCGCTTTGGTGACGAACGGCTCGACATAGAGCCGCCGGATCGCTCCGGGTTGGTCCGGTTGCCAAGCCAGCGCGCAGCCGGCCGCGGCGCAGCACAAAGCGAGACGGATCATCCAAATCGGCCGGCAGACGGTCATGCTCGTCGGTGTCCCTATAATCCTGACATTATCCAGCCCTGGGCTGCAAATTACTCTACTGTTACGAAATCGTGAATGTTCCATGAGGCGCCGCGAAATCGTTGACATCTGTTGCGCGCGTGACCAACGATAAAGAGAGCTTGCGATTTTTCCTGACTCTCCTCATTCTTGCCCCCTGGTCCTTGTGCGCTCAAGACGAGACGCCGGAGCCCGCCGCGATAAGCCAGGACTCGTTCTACAACCGGTTATGGGTTTCCGTGCAAGGGAATTTCATTCGCCAGCAGTATCCGCCTTTCGATGCCAAATACTCCGGGCCGAACAGCTTTCTGCCGGCCGGGGGGCACGCTACCTCGCGAGTCGAGACGCTCTACACCGGTTTCCAGATCTCGAAGAACCTCGAGATTCTCACCGATATCGAAAGCGCCGGGGGAGCCGGCCTCAGCAGCACGCTGGGCATCGCCGGCTTTCCGAACGTGGATGTGGTCCGCAATCCCACGCTGGGGGCGGCCCCGTATGTCGCCCGGGTAATGCTGCACTATACGATCCCCTTGAGCAGCGAGACCACCGAGGCGACGCGCAACCCTTTGTCGCTTGCCTCTACCGTTCCGGTCCGGCGCCTGGAACTTCGCGTGGGAAAGATGAGCACGGTCGACTTCTTCGACCTGAACTCGGTTGGCAGCGACAGCCATCTTCAGTTCATGAACTGGGCAATCGTGAATAACGGCGCTTATGACTATGCCGCCGATACGCGCGGCTACACGTATGGACTGGTGGCCGAATTCTTCGCCAAATCCTGGGCCGCTCGCTATGGCGAGTTGCTGATGCCGACGGTGGCCAACGGCATCCAACTCGATTGGGACATTTCTCGCGCGCGCGGCGAGAATTTCGAATTGGAATACCACCCGGCCTTCCTTCGGAATCGCGCCAGCGTGGTGCGGGCGCTCGGCTTCGTCAATCATGCCGATATGGGCAGCTATCGAGAAGCCATCGACGGCTATTTGTCGGGCAAGGATCCCGTTCCGGACGTCACCCTTTATCGGAAACAGGGAAGGGTCAAATACGGATTCGGTCTGAATGCTGAGCAGGAGTTGACTTCTTTGTGGCGGGCCTTTGGACGCTTGGGATGGAACGATGGCGCCACTGAATCCTTCGCCTATACGGAAATCGACCGCGCCGCGGAGATTGGCTCTGATTTTCGCGGCAAGCCCTGGCGCCGTCCGCAGGATAAAGTGGGCGCGGCATTCGTCGCCGACGGGATTTCCGGGGATCACAGGCGCTACCTGGCGCTGGGAGGGCTGGGCTTCATTCTGGGCGATGGAGCACTGAACTACGGCTTGGAGGAGATTTTCGAGACTTACTATACGGCTCACGTCTGGCGGGGGATCTCGATTGCCATCGATTACCAGCGCGTAACGAATCCGGGCTACAACCGAAACCGGGGACCCGCATCTGTGCTCGGTTTCCGTCTGCACGTGGAAGACGCGGCTCCCTTCGACAAATTCCGGGGCGCGAACCCATGATGGCCAATCCATTCAGTGCCGCGCCGCAGCTCGACATGCGATGTCCGCTAAGTGCTTCAGCACGAGTCGGTGGCAACCCAAGTGCCCTCTTATTAAGCCAGGAAGGAGATGGCCATGAAACTCGAGAGTTTTGCCATCATTGCACTTGGGATCGCGACGGCGGTGACCGTCCGCGGCCAGGCGGTAGATCCGCCTGCGCAAAATGTTCCGCTTTACCGCGTGACTGTGATCGCGCGCACGGTTGACGCTGTCAATTACCAATACCGCAGCGGCCCCACGCAGATCGATTTTCGCGGCACGGTTTTGCTCCCGGAAGCGAAGGGCGATGCCACAGTGGAGTCGAAAGCGGGACACACGGAGATCGATGCCCGCTTCGATCATATTTTGCCGCCGACGCGCTATGGACCTGAATATCTGACGTACGTGCTGTGGGCGATCACGCCGGAAGGGCATGCCAAGAATTTGGGCGAAGTACTGGCCGGCAGTTCCGACAAGGCGAAACTGCGCGTAACCACGGACCTGCAAGCCTTCGGATTAATCGTGACAGCGGAGCCCTACGCGGCGGTGCGCGAACCGAGCGATGTGGTGGTATTGGAGAACCAGATCCGCCCCGATACCATCGGCAAGATCGAACCCATTCGAGCAAGATACGAACTACTGCCGCGCGGGAACTACACTTACAACGTTCCGGCCGATCTGGTGGCGGCGGAGGGCAATGGGCCGCGCGTGCCGATGAGCCAATATGAGGAGATCGTAGAGGTTTATCAGGCGCAGAACGCCGTGCAAATCGCCGCGGCGATGGGCGCGGCTCAATATGCCGCCGACACGTTCGCCCGCGCGCAGGAACTGCTGCGCAACGCCCAGGACCTGCAGGCCAGCCACTCCGATAAGAGCCAGGTGATTGCATCCGCGCGCGAGGCCGCCCAGACCGCGGAAGATGCGCGCATCATCGCGCAGAGACGCAAGGCCGACGAAGAAGTGGCGGCGGCCAAGGCCGAAGCCGCACGGGAACGGGAGCGCCGGCTGCAGGCCGAGGCGGCAGCGCAGGCGGCTCAGGCACAATCTTCGGCTGATCGCATGGCTCTGGATCAGGAGCGCAGCGCACTCAATCAGGCCGAAGCACAACAGGCGGCCGCTGCAGCCGCTCCACCCCCGCCTCCTGCGTCCCTGGTGGCGATACAGGAGCCGCCGGAAAAACTCGCCGCTCAGCAGAAGCGCGATCTCCGGATGAGCATTTACCAACAACTTGGCGCATCGTCGCTGGAGACGCTCGACACACCGCGAGGCTTGGTAGTCACAATACCCGCGAGCGAGTTTGACGGTGGTATGCTGCGTCCGGCGGTGGCCGGCCGGTTGGTGCAAGTGGCCGCGGTGATTACAGCCCGCAGCGGACTGAGAGTGGAAGTGGATGACAACGGCGAGGGCAGCAATACCAGGCGCGCGGAGGCGGTTCGCGCGGCGTTGATTCAGAGCGGCGTGCCGGCGGATGTGATCGTGGCGCGGTCCATCGGTGACAGCAGGCCCATAGCCTCCAATGCCACGGCGGAAGGTCGAGAGCTTAACCGGCGAGTGGAGATCGTCGTCTCCGGCGACTCGATCGGCAATATGCCTTATTGGGATCGCAGCTACACGATTGTGCCGCGTTAGAACCTGTCAGCCTTCACCTTTTCGTGAAATTCGCGTCCATCAACGCCCAGGTGTGGGGGTCGAGTTGCACCGCCGCCGGCTCGCTTTCCGCCGCGATTTCGAAGCGCTGCCGTTGGGCGGTCATTTCGATCCTGGCGATCGCCTCCGGACCGTGCCCCGCGCCCCTGACCGCTACTTCGAGCGGAAGCCGGTAGACCTCGCCCGGCTGCACCTGGGCTAAATCGATCTCGATTTTCTTGGAGGTCGCGTTGTACCGCCAGTCGCCCTCCAGCACCGGCGACCCCGCGTGGTATAGCCATTGCTTGAAGAACCAGGCGAGGTCCTTGCCCGAAACGTCCTCCATGACCTTGCGCAGATCGGCGGTCGAGGCGTTGGAATCGCGGTAACGGTGGTAATATTCGCGGATGCCTCGCCAGAACACCGGCGTCCCCAGGTAGCCGCGGAGCATGTGCAGCACCCAGCCGCCTTTCTGATAGACGATCGGATTCGGGATTCCGGTCCAGGGGTGGTTTTGCACCACCGCAACTCCCGGCAGCCTCAGCTCGGTTCTGAAGATGGTGTCGCGGCTGCGCTTGAGGCCGGCCACAAAGGCGTCGCGGCCCTCGAAATGCTCCACCGCCAGCAGCGCGAAATACGTGGCGAAGCCCTCGCTCAGCCACACGTCGTCCCAATCCTTCTCAGTCACCGAATCGCCGAACCACTGGTGGGCCGCCTCGTGCCAGACCAGCTCGGATGCCGGGCTGCCCGTGACGCGCTTTTCGCCAAAGAAGATGGCGCTGGCATACTCCATCCCGCCATCTTGTCCGGCGGCCTGGACGGCCGCCAGCTTCTCATAAGGGTAGGGACCGATGCGCTCGGCGAAGAACTCCATGGCCTGGCGCTCCGGCTCCTCGAACGTCAGGGCGCCCTCCTCGCGGTCCTTGGGAAACACCCACGTTTCGAGCGGCGTCCCGGCGGCCATGCCGAAACCTCGGGAATCAAAGCGCGCCACGCCGATGCAGTTCAGCCATGCGGCGATGGGCGCGGATTCCTTCCAATGGGTGACCCTAAGGTCTTCGTCGCCGCCCAAGTCGATGGTCTCCTCCAGGCGCCCGTTGGCGATCACCTGATATTTGGCGGGAGCCGTCACGATGAATTCGCTCGAAGCCTTGTCATACGGATGATCGACTGTGGGCAGCCACTGGCGCGCCTGGTCGGGCCAATTATCGCTGAAGAAGGTGCGTTCGCCATACAGATTCGCCCCGATGCGCAATCCGCCAGCCGGGACGCCGTGGTACTTCACGGTGAACTCTCGCAGCTCGCCGGCCTTCGATGCCGGAACGACCTCGATGGCGAGCCGGTCGCCGCGATGCGTATACCGGGCTGGCGCGTTTCCCGCGGCGACCCCGGTGACGCTCATGCCTTTCCCCTTGGCCGCGGACGCGAGATCGAGCGTGAATTCGGCGATCCCGTCTTCGACGAAGCGCACCGTGATGGTGGTTTCTCCGAAGATCTCGTCGGTTGTG
Organism: Terriglobia bacterium; assembly: GCA_963714205.1. GTDB lineage: Bacteria > Acidobacteriota > Terriglobia > Bryobacterales > Bryobacteraceae > CAVQNQ01. The sequence goes on along the minus strand of CAVQNQ010000004.1, from coordinate 293,900 downwards.
TCGCTCAGGGCTATGCGGAACACATAATGCTGGACATCGGCCCCCGGCTGGCGCACGTAGCTGTCCGCGTACAGCAGGCTCCCCGCCAGCGCGCCCAGCCACGCCGCCATCCTGAGCCGAAAAGTCATCTCGATACCCTGGAAATCTACGATATCATTCGCCGCGCAGGACCTACGGTGCCGAGATCTTCCGGCCGATGTGCTGGGAGCTAATGGGCCGCCCGCACTTCCAGCGCCGGCAGTTCCGCGGTGGGGAGGCTCACGCCCAGCAACTGCCCCACGGTGGGAGCAATCTGCCGCATGTCCACGACGCCAAGATCGCGGTGAGCCGCAATGCCCGCGCCCAAGATGAAGAGCGACGCGCGCATCTCCGGCCGCTCGGCCAGATAACCGTGGTCTCCCGTGCCCGGCGCGCTGGTTACCAGCGGCCCCTCGATGGCCAGCCCGATGTCGTAGCCCGGTGCGGCCTCCACCAGAAACGAGGCATCGGGGAATCCGCCCCGTTTCACGATTTCCTCCTTCTCCAGGACGCGCGCGATTCCGTTGCCCGGATCGGCGGCCAGCCTGGAAAGCAGGTTGCGGACTCTCGCGGTCAGCGCCTGGTCCGACGGCCGGGCCAAAACGATCGCGGCGGTCCCGCCGTCAGGCCACACCATGGCATCCCACCGTTTCACCTGCGGCACACGGATAATCTCGCCCGCGAGAGGCCCAAGCTCGATGAGCTTCTCATCGAGAAACGGAATCAGGAGATTAACCTGGTGATCGACGGGCAGAAAACCGTGGTCCGACACCACCGCCACCACGGTTGCGGGGTCCACGGCTCTGGCTGCCTCGAGGACCCGGTTCACCTCGCCATCCAGGCTCTCCAGGGTTCGATTGGCTTCTTCGCTGAATGGTCCGTGCCCATGCTGGGAGTGATCGAGCGCGCTCAGATGCAGGGTGAAAAACCGTGGCCGGTACTTCTGGAGGATCCAAGCCGCCGCCCGCGCGCGGACCGTGTCGTCCTCGATACCGGTCCGGTTGCCCGGCGGGTAAGGACCGGCGACCTTCTCTACATCGGCCATGAGACCCGGCGTGGAAAGGGCCCGCAGCAGCTTGCGGTCTTCCGAAACCTCCGCCCTCCAATATTCCGGGATGTTGTATCGAATGCTCTTCTGCCCCACCGTCACCGGCCAACCAATGCTGGCCGTTCCCAGCCCGGCCGCGAAGACGGCGTCCCACAAGGTGGGCACACGTATGTTCTCGGCATACCAGAACCAGCCCAGCAGATTGCGGATCTCGGGGTCGAAGACCGTATTGGAGACGATCCCGTGCCGGGCCGGCGCCACACCGGTGACCAGCGTGGTATGCGATGGGTAGGTTACCGTCGGCAGCACGCCGGTTACCCCATCGGCGTAAGTGCCGTCGGTCATGAACCGGCGCAGAACCGGAATCGAGAGCTTGTGTTCATCCGCCTTCGTGACGTAGTCCGGGCGCAGCCCGTCGACCGAGATCATCACAACCGGCGAGGCCGCCAGCGCCGACCATGCCGCGAGCGCTGCGAAAATCGATACACGCTTGAGCATAAAGCACGATCATCGCATCCCTTTGTTTCAACCGCGCGAATTTCTGCGGTGTGCGGCAATGAGACTGGGGGCCGCTGTCATGCGCCATACCATGGCCAACGCGCGCTCGGGTAACAGCAGTACCCGCGTCCCAATCAGGCGGAACGTCGGTGTCTATCCGTGTGCTAAGAATGAAAGCGCTTTACACCTTCTGCGCGGCGGCGTGCTTGCCGGCGAGAAGGCCCCCGACGACGCACCGGGCGATGCCGTGCTCGCCGAATCCACCGGCGGACTCGCCCGCGCAGTAGAGGCCCGGTATCACCTTGCCCCTGAGGTCCTGCACCTGGAAGTTCGTGTTGACGCGCAGGCCGGTGCGGGAATCATGCATAATCGGCACGGCCCAGGCGGCGTAGAACGGAGGCGTCTCGATTTTGTACTTGGGACCGGCCTTCTCGAAATCCGCGTCCTTGCCCGCGTCCACAAAAGAGTTGTAGCGGGCAACGGTTTCCTGGAGCGCCTGGGCAGGCATCGGGTTCTTTTGATACTTGTTCTTGATGGCGGCGGCCAATTCGGCAATCGTGTCGGCTGAAAAGAAGAAGCCGGCCTCCCGATCCACATAGGGTGGGGCGACGGTCAATTTCTCGCGCTGCACCGCCGCGGCGTCGAAGATGCACCAAATCGGCCCGCCGCCGGGGCCCGTGCCGCCATTGATGCCCATGGCGGCCGGAAGGTAGCCCGAGGGATCAAACTTTATATTGGCCGCGGCGCGCCAATCGTTCGGCTTGTAATTTGGGTCGCCCTGCCCCATAGCGGCGGCGTTGCCGAACGCGCCCTTCGTCTCGTCATAGAACCTCATACCGACCTGGTTGACGCAGATCGCGTTCTGATAATCCCGGATCTGCAGGCCGATGGCGCGGACCTTGTTGAAATACTTGCTACCCGGTTGAAACTGGGGATTAATGGCGGGGTATCCGTGCTGACACCCGACATAGCCTGGCTTGGAGATATGGGAGCCGAATTCCCCAGTCTGGCAGGCGGTGCCCCAAAGCGATGCCCCGACCTCCATGGCGGCGATTTCTCCGCTGGCATCCTGGCTGGTATAGGGCTCGCCCGCATTGCTGCAGTATTCCTCGGTGAGGCGCGGATCGAATATGCGGCGGAACTCCACGTTGGCGGTGCTGCCGCCGGTGGCGACGATGACGCCTTTGCGGGCGCGGATATTGAGCTTAGCGCCCTTGGCCTCCACGGTGATTCCGGTCACCCGGCCCGTGTTGTTGTTCTCCCGGATTATGCTGGTCATCCTGTGCTCAAGAAGGATCTGCACGCCCGCTTTCCGGGCGGCTGCCTCCAGCGGACGCACGATGCCGATGCCCCCGGAAATGCTTTTCCCGGTCTCGCGGGGCACGGCTACGCCGGTCTGAATCCGCACATAATCCAGGATGGCCGCGTGCATGGCCCTCGGAGCCGACTTACCCGCCTGGGTCATGCCGCCACGGTCGGGCACCGGTTTCGTCCATATCAGTCCATGGGCCACCAGAAAATCGTAGGCGAAAACGTTGTTGTCGGCGAATGCGCGAACGAGGTCGCGGTCGTTGAACCGGTACTCGGCGGCGCCGTTGCTCCCCAACGCAGACCAGTCGGTGAGGTCCTTGAAGAGGATCTCGGGCGAATCCACGATTCCGGCCGCCTTCTGGGCCGCGGTGCCGCCACCCAGCGGGATATTGCCGGTGCAGACGGCGGCGTGGCCGCCGATGTCGTCGTTGGCCTCGACTATGATCACCGTCGCGCCGTTCTCCCTGGCGATAATGGCCGCGGGCAGCCCGGCGGCGCCCGACCCGATCACCACGACGTCAGCTTCTTGATCCCACTTGCGCACAGCCGTTTGGGCCTGGGCAACCTGGGCAGCGGGCGCTATACCGGCCAAGGCCGCGCCCTTCAGGAATGCTCTACGAGCAAGGTTCTTGTTCGGCATTGATCCTCCTATGATGTTCTGTCTACTGCGAGGCTCGCTTTGAACCTCATCCCGGTCAGCCTCCAGTGTGAATGATCCGGGATTTCCATCTTTAATTTTCAGGTCCGATTGAGATTAAACATTGAGTATAATCCAAACCGTCATCCCTTGGTCTTGCGAGTCCCAGTTTTTCCTCCAGGCGCGCCTTCGCCCCCGCAAGGCGGGGTTGTCGCCCCGCCGGGAAAACCCAAAACCGGGAAGCTGCTTCTTTTCAGTGATTTTCAGAAGCACCTCTCCGGCCCCCACATCCTGATCTGCCCGATTTCGCTGCTGTTATCGCCCTCCCGCGACCCGGCAGCCGGCTTCAGCGCACCCGTCCGCCGTACGGTCAGCGACCAGCTCCCGATCTCGCTCGGCAACTCCAGCCGCCGCCAGGGTTCCCCAGCTAGTACGCGGTGAGGCTCCACCACAGCCGTACCTCGTTGGACTCGAACCGAAGCCTTCAGCTGCCGGTAAGAAACGGCTAGAATGGGAGTTTCGTTATTCCTAAGCTCCTATGCCCACGCGCACCTCGAAAGAGAATATCGCTGCCCTGCAAAAGGCTAAAGAAGAGTTGCTGCAGGGAGGCGGCGCCGAGCGGGTCGCCAAGCAACACAACGAGGGCAAACTCACCGCGCGCGAACGACTCGAGCTTATGCTCGACCGCAACACGTTCCAGGAGGCCGGGCTGTTCGCCCAGCATCGCGCCACGCTGTTCGGCATGGCGGGCAAGCCGCTGCCCGCCGATGGAGTGGTGACCGGCAGCGGCAAGGTGGCCGGGCGCGTGGTGCACGTGGCCAGCCAGGATTTCACGGTGGCGGGCGGCTCGGCTGGCGAGGTCCACGGAGCCAAGATCTCCGAATCGTTGCGCCACTCGCTCGAGACCGGCACGCCGTTCGTGTTCATCAACGATTCCGGCGGTGCGCGCGTTCAGGAGGGCGTCGGCAGCCTCTCGGGCTATGCCAAGGTCTTTTACAACAATGTCATGCTCTCCGGCGTGGTGCCGCAGATCTCGCTCATCTGCGGACCGTGCGCGGGCGGCGCGGCCTATAGCCCGGCGCTCACGGACTTCATCATCCAGACCCGCTACGCCTACATGTTCATCACCGGCCCGGCGGTCATCAAGCAGGTGACCAACGAGGTGATCACGGCCGAGCAACTGGGCGGTCCCCGCGCCCAGATGAACAATTCGGGGGTGGTGCATTTCGTGGCCGACAACGACGTGGAGGCCATCAAGGTCTGCAAGAACCTACTCTCGTTCCTGCCCTCGAATAACAGCGAAGATCCGCCCCGCGGCGAGCAGGATCGCAAGCGCTTCCACGATTTCAGCCTGAATTATATCGTCCCCGACGAATCCAAGCTGCCGTACGACATGCACGAGATCGTCACGCGCATCGTGGATAAATCGGAATTCCTGGAGGTGCAGAAGGAGTTCGCCAAGAACCTGCTGATCGGGTTCGGACGCATCGTGGGGCGCCCCGTGGGGATTATCGCCAACCAGCCCAGCGTGCTGGCCGGCGCGCTGGACATCAACGCTTCCGATAAGGCCTCGCGCTTCATCCGCTTCTGCAATGCGTTCAATATTCCGCTGGTGACGCTGGTAGACGTGCCGGGCTTCCTGCCGGGCATCGACCAGGAATACGGCGGCATTATCCGTCATGGCGCCAAGCTTCTGTTCGCTTACTCGGCGGCCACCGTTCCCAAGCTCACGGTGGTGATTCGCAAGGCCTACGGCGGCGGATATATCGCCATGTGCTCCAAGGACCTGGGCGCCGATCACGTGTTCGCCTGGCCCTCGGCCGAGATCGCCGTGATGGGGGCGGAGGGCGCCGCGGAAATCGTATTCCGCCACGAGATTGCCGCGGCTGAAGATCGCGACGCCCGCCGGCAGGAACTCATCGAGGAGTACCGCGATACCTTCGCCACCCCGTATGTGTCGGCGGGGGCGCGGCTGGTGGACGATATCATCGAGCCCGCCGAAACGCGCGGCGCCCTGGCCGCGGCGCTCGAATCGCTGGCCACCAAACGGGTGTTGCGTCCCGCCAAGAAGCACGGGAACATCCCGATGTGAGCGAAGCCATGGAAACTTCGGAAATCCCCGCGGGCGAAAGCCCGAGCCGCGCGCTACCCGGCGGTGTTAGCGCGCGGCACAAGGTGCTCATCGCCGCCGCGGTGGCCGCCGCCATCGGAGCCCCCACCCGCATTCGCGCGATCCGCAGGCTGGCGCAAGCCTCTCCGGCCGACTTGACGCGCGAGGGCCGCGCCCGTATCGAGGCCGCCCGCATGGCCGCGCGGCGCCGCGCGGAGGAACGCCAGCCGGTCCCGGAGAAGAAGAAAAGTGAAACTGCGAATCACGCTTGAGGGCCAGAGCTACGAGGTCGAGGTAGAAACGCTCCCCGACGAGCGCGAGGAGATCGGGGAATCCGGCCCGGAAGTCCCGCAGTCCGTGTTGCAGCCGCCCTTGCCGGTGGATACCAGGCCGGAGGACCGCATCTGCCGCAGCCCCATTGCCGGCGTGATCGTGGCGGTTTCGGCCTCGCTCGGACAGCGTGTCAGCCAGAACGACCCGGTGGTCATCATCGAGGCCATGAAGATGCAGACTGCCATCGGCGCCCCCGTGGATGGCACGGTCCAGGAGATCCACGTGTCGCCCGGCCAGAGCGTGAAGCCGGGGCAGAAGCTTTGCACACTGGGGTGAGGACTTTGAATCAGCTCAACGCGGAGTCGCGGAGACGCGGAGATTTCGCAGAGTGAGCAGAGATTTTCGGACGCTCCTCGCACAGAGGTTGCGGATGGAAAGTCAAAACCTGAGATCGCCGAGGAAGCGGAGATTCGTGCGGCGAGATCAAGGCAGCATTTCGAAATCGAGCTCGTCGCCCGGCTGCGTCTGGGTCTCGAGAGCCGTGCCGGCCGGCAGCTCGAGCACGGAATGCGCCGGCAGGCAGGCCGAGAGCCTCCACGGCGGGACGGCGCTGCGCACCTTGCGAACCTTGTGGCGCCGGTCCAGATAGACCAGGTCGATGGGAAATTTCATGAAGAAAGTGTGGACCGATTCGCAGGGGACGATCCACAGGCCTTCGCCTTTGGGCAGCGAGCTATGCTTGAGCAGCCCGACGCGCCGCGTGCCGGGTGTGTCGGCGACATTCACCAACGTGCCCAAAACCGTGTTCCGGGTCCGATTCCGCACCAGCAGTTTCATCAACTGATCTATAACATGGATTCGGGCCCGGCTACCGCTCCAAGGGCCTGACCGTCTGTACCACCTCGCGTAGCACTTCACGGAATTTCGTCGCGTTGGGGTCGCCGAACCAGTAGCTGAGGTTCGCCACCAGGAGGCGCCCCGAAATCCCAAAGTACCAGCTCACTGTATCCGGCCCCTCTGTGGACAGGTAGATAACCTCCTCGATGCCCAGCGGCTCAGTCGAGTCCGGCACTTGCAGGGTGATGGACCGTCTTGACTGCACCCGCGTCACGCGGCTATCTCTGCCGACCCACTGCTCAATAGTGGTTACTCCTTGGGGAGGAGGCACAATGCTGATCGTCGCGCCGCCGTCGGGCACAACCACAGCTCTGACCATTCGGGAGGGCGGGAAGTTGGCGATGTCCAGAGTTGGCAGGCCCGGCTCAAGCAGATGCCAGGATTTAGGGAAATATGCGATGTAGCCGCCTTTCACGCTGACAAACTGGCGCCATCCTCTGGGGATATGCTGGCCGTAAGCCCTGCCGGCAAACCACGCCAAAACCAGGAGGATTCCGAGGCTCCTCCTACGAGAGCCGCAGCCCAAGGCGGTTTTCATTTGTCGAGTACTTCACATACCAGATTACGCGATTGAGATCCAAGTGTCGGATGGCCCCCTCGCAGCTCGATGCCTCTGATCCGGACGGCAATCGGCAGCGCTACACCGCCATGGCGCGGCGCGGCTCGAAGGTGTATCCGAAACCGCGCACCGAGTGAATGAGCGCGGGCGCAGTCTGGTCCTGCTCGATCTTTTGCCGCAAACGCAGGACGTAGACATCCACCGCGCGGTCCGTGATGGCGCGGTCCTGCCCCCACACCGAGTTCAACAATTGCTCGCGGCTGAATACCACGCCCGGACGGCTCATCAGAAACTCCAGCAGACGGAATTCGGTGGCGGTGAGCGCCAGGACTTCGCCGTTGAGCCGCACCTGCCGGCTGGCGGGATCGAGTTCCAGGCCGCCGGCGGACAGTATCCGGCTGGGCGCGGACTGGTTGCGAAATTGCAACTTGATGCGCGCGATCAGCTCGCGCACGAAGAACGGCTTCACGACGTAATCGTTGGCGCCGATCTCGAGGCCCACGATGCGGTCTGTCTCGGAGGCGCGCGCGGTCAGAAAAATGATCGGGACCGAAGACAGGTCGGCGTCGCGGCGGATTCCCTTGCAGATATCCAGACCGTCCGAATCCGGCAGCATGATGTCGAGCAGGATGAGGTCCGGGCGCACCTTGCGGCACAGCTCGATGGCTCCCTTGCCGGTTTGCTGGCCGGACATCGCGAAACCTTCCTTCTCCAGGTTGTATTTCAATAGGGAGAAGAGATCGGCATCGTCTTCGATCAGTAGAATCTTTTTCATTTCCATGCTCCGCCCGTTGTTGCTACGGTAGCAGCAGCAATGTTACAGATCGGTTACCGCATCGTGAATTCTGAATTAAGCTCTCCGGCGGCCGGCGCGGCGTCTTCGGTGGGAAGCGTGAAGAAAAATGTAGAGCCTTGGTTTACAGTGCTTTCCACGCGCGTGATGCCGCCGTGGGCGGCCACCAGGTGCTTGACGATGGAAAGGCCCAGACCCGTGCCTCCGAGCCTCGCGCGAGCGAGCCTTATCCACGCGGTAGAAACGCTCGAAGAGCCGGTGCAGATCTTCTTCCGGAATCCCGATGCCGGTGTCGCGAACGTAGAGCTCGACGAACCGGCCGGCGGGGTGCGCGCCTACGGTAATGCGTCCGCCGGCCGGCGTGTACTTGACGGCGTTGTCCAGCAGGTTGCTGAGCACCTGCGAGACGGCTTCGCTGTCGCAGCAGACCTCGGCGTCTTCCGGGGCGCGCTCCAGGTCTACGTGCAGATCGCTTTTTTCAGCCATCGGGCGTATGAGCTCGATGGCATCCCGCAACAGCCCGTTGACGGAGTGGATTTCAAACTCGAACTTATGGCGCTTCTGCTCGACGCGCGAGAGGGTCAGGAGATCCTCGGTCAGGCGCGCCAGGCGCTCGGCGTTGTGGCGGATGATGCCGAGGAAGCGCAGGTTGTGCTCGGCATCGTCGATGGCCCCATCGATGAGCGTCTCGGTATAGCCCTGTATGGATGCCAGCGGCGTGCGCAGCTCGTGCGACACGTTGATCACGAAGTCCTTGCGGATGCGCTCCACCTTCTCCAGTTCGGCGTGCTCGCGCTGCAGCTGTTCAACGATCTTTTGCAGATTCTCGGCGGTGTCGTTGAGGGTGCGGGCGAGCTGCGCGAACTCGCTGCCCCCCGTGGAGGCGAGGCGCGCCCGGAAATTGCCCCGCGCCAGCTCCAACGCGTGCGACATGATGGCGGCGAAGCGCGCCGAAATGAGGCGCGCCAGCAGGGCCGCGATGGCGATGGCGGGCAGAAAAGCCAGGGCCGTGCCGGCCAGAATCCGCCAGCGGATGCCGTTCACCTGCCGGTCGATTTCCGCGAGGGGCACGGCAATGCGAACGGCCCCGCCCGGAAGGCTGCGGGGTCCCGGAACGGCGACGTACAGAAAATCGATGCCGAGGGTCGCGCTGCGCCGGATGCTCGAACCCGCCCGGCCCCGGAAGGCCTGGATCAGCTCGGGTCGGGTGCGATGGTTTTCCATGGTGGCCGCGTTGGCGTCCGAATCGACCACCACCTGGCCGTCCGGCCGCACCACGGTGATGCGGCCGCCGGCGGCCCGCGCCATCCGGCGCACCTCGAAGTCGCTCGTATTCGCGGGATCCGCTATGGAAAGGGCCAGCATGCGACCTTTGTCCTCGAGCTGCGCTTTCAGGTTCTGGATGTAGGAGTCCTTGGCCAGCGACGTGGCGACGAAATCCACGGTAACCAGCGCCAGAGCCATCAGCCCGAAAACGCCCAGAATCAGCTTCAGGAAAATTTTGCCGGTCAAGCGGATTCCTCGAAGCGGTAACCGAAACCGCGGATGGTGGCGAGGTATCGGGGATTGTCGGGCTGTTCCTCGATCTGCTCGCGCAGCCGCCGGACGTGAACGTCCACCGTGCGCGGCGTGACGAACCGCTGCTCGCCCCACACGGCCTCGAGCAGTTGCTCGCGGCTGTAGGCGCGGCCCGGATGGGTGAGGAAGAACTCCAGCAGGTTGAACTCGGTCGAAGTCAGCGGCAGCTCGCGATCGGCCTGAAAGACCCGGCGGGCGGCGCGGTCCAGGCGAAACGGGCCGATGGATACGGGCGCCGGATCGGCATCCATTTCCTCCCGCCGCAGGTGCGCCTTGATGCGCGCGATCAGCTCCCGCGGGCTGAACGGCTTGGTCATGTAGTCGTCGCCGCCGATCTCCAGGCCCAGCACGCGATCCACTTCGTCGGAGCGCGCCGTCAGAAACAGCACCGGCGTGCGCGCCAGCACGGGCGATTGGCGGATCCGGCGGCACAGCTCGAAACCGTCGATTTCCGGCAGCATGACATCGAGCAGGATCAGATCGGGCCGGGATTGTTCGAGCGCTTGCAGCGTGCCCCCGGAACCGCCCAACACTTCGGTGAGATAACCCTGATGAACAAGGTTATAGTCGATCAGCGAGGCCAACTCCGCCTCGTCCTCCACGATGGCGATTCGTTTGGGCATCCGGAATGCGGATTCACTCCATTGTAGCGGGCTTGCGCCGGTCGATGGCCCGCATCGTGGCATAGACCGCCACCGCGCAGCCGAGCGCGATGCCCGCCAGGGTCCACCCGTTGCGAATCAGAAAGCCCTGGGCGTCGGCTTCCAACTGGATTCCCAGGTAGACATCGCCGAAATAGCGGATGACACGGGCCACCACGATGACCGCCAGGAACTTCACGAAGGGGGCGCGCAGGGCGCCCGCCGAAATTACGAAGACCTTGAGCGGCAGGGGCACGATGGGCGTCACCGTGGGAATGAAGACAGTTAGGAAACCGTAGCGCTGGAACCACTCCTGGAATTGCCGCCGCCGGCCGGGAAGGGGCTCGCGCCTGGCGATCCATCGCGCGCCCTGGCGGGCCGCCAGAAAAAGAGCGACGTTGCCGATCACCGAACCCACCACCGCCACGAGCGCCGTCAGGTAGGCATGGCGCGGGTTCCGGACGCTCCCGGCCCCCACGGTAATCAGCAGGAGGTCCATCGCTGCCGGAAGGGGGATCCCCAGCGAATCGGCAATACTGAGGAGAAAGACTCCCAGCGGGCCAAAGGCCACCAGCACGGCCGTGATCTTGTGAAGCAAGCTCTTCGATCCCCCTGGGAGGCGCTCCCAGCGTGCTACAGAATATCGGCGAAAGACTTCCGCAACTTATAAAACCATGCGTGGCCGGCGACGGACACCACCACGGCCAGCACCCACAATTTCCAAAGCGGCCCGAATGCCGGAGCCTGGTTCTCCAGGAAAATGGCCCGGTATCCGCGCACCAGCACGTAAATCGGGTTCTTAGAAAGCAATAGGGTAGCAGATGGCCCGAGGGATTTTTCCGGATAGCAGATGGGCGTGATGAAGAACCAGATGGTCAGCAGGAAACCGATAATCTGGCCGAGGTCGCGCACGAACACGCCCAGCGCCGCCAGGAACCAGCTCACCCCGGCGGTGAAGAGCACCTGCGGCACCACCAGGAGCGGCAGCCATATCACCGCCGGGGGAACCCCGCCGCGCAGGGCCAGCAGGAATCCGCAGAACAGCACCACCGCGAACAGCTCGGTCACCAGGCCGGAGGCCACCAGGTTCACGGGCAGCGTCTCCACTGCGAAGACCAACTTCTTGACAAAGCTGCGATGCTCCAGCATCACGGTAGGCGCGCGCCCGGCCGCCTCGCTGAAGGCCAGCCACGGCAGCATTCCGGCCAGAAAGTAGAGCGCGAAGCCCGTGCGGCTCTGGTCTTGCTCGAAACGCGAATGCAGCACCACGCCGAAGACGAAGAAGTAGGTGAGCATCAGCAGCAGCGGGTTGATGACGGTCCAGAAGGCTCCCCCGAACGATCCCCGGTAGCGGCCCAGCACGTCGCGCCGCACCATTACGCGGATCAGCCCGCGATTGCGCCAGACCGTCAGCGCCGGATAAACTACCGCGCGGCCAAAGGCGCGCAGCAGCCGTTCGCGCCGCAGCGTGCCGCGCGTGGCCACGCGCGTGCGTTCGAGGCGGGCGACTCCGTTGGCGGTCGATGCCTCCACCAACAGGAACGGCCAGCCGCGCTCGTAATACCAGCACACGCCTTCCCGCATGGGCGATACGATCACCCGGTAGCGCCCGTCCTCCGGCGGCACCTCGAATTCCAGACGCACGGGCGCGCTCTCGCCGGGTTTGAGATCGCGCTCCAGTTGCACGCGCGTGCCATCCACGATCAGCGTGCCGGTTTCGGCGTCGAAGAGATGGTATCCGATGCCGAAGCCTTCCGCCGCGGCCCACGTTTCGCCGGAATCGTTGCGCACGGTGAACGCGGCGCAGACCCGCCGCGAAGCCGCGTCCAGCCGGACGTCGGGATCCCGGTACGCGGCACTCATGCGTACAGCCACGCGGGATATCGCTCCTTCACCGGCCCGGTCTTCCGCCCCACGGCGTAGATGCCGTCGCCGCGCAGATCCGTCTCCAGCCGGTAACGCTCCAGCATGTGCCGTACCCAGGCGAACTCAGGGTGCGGCACGTCGCGAAACTCCCCGGTCTCGAGCAGCTCCACGGCGAAGCCCGAATTCTCCATTAGCAGGTGGATCTCCTTGGGCGTGTACTCGCGGTTGTGGCGCGCATCCACCTCGCCCGATTCGGCCGGCTTTATGTAAGCGTGAAAGAAGCCCGGGTGATAGCCTTGCAGAATCGCCGAGATGGCCCGCAGCGAGGCCACATTCGGAGTGGTCAGCACCAGGTGGCCGCCAGGTTTGAGAATGCGGTTCACCTCGCTCATCAGGTGCATGGGATCTTCGAACAGGTGCTCGATCAGCTCGCCGCACAGCACCGTGGCGTAGTGCTCGTCGGGATAGGGGAAGCGGTCTTTCTCGGCGTCGAAATGGTCGATGGCGCACTCGAAAGTCTCGCCTTCGGCGGATGTCACCACGCGACGGTCGATGCGGCCGGCCGGGCCGTAGTAGCAGCCGCGCACCTCTCCGTAGCCCAACTTGGTGCGGAGCGCAGGCGTTAGTTGCAGGTAGGCGCCCATTTCGAGGATCTTGTCGCACGTGCCGCCCGGCGGAATAATCGAGAGGGTCTTCGCGAGGCGCGTCTGGTGAGTTTCGAAGTATCGGGCGGCTTCGTCGTTTAGCGCCCAGCCGCGCACATAGCCGGCCAACTCGGCGGAGTCTTCAGCCGGCGGCGCCGCATCCGGAGACGGAATCGGCTCTTCGGGCAACTCAGCGGAATCCGCCGGCTCTTGCCAGGTTCCCGCCACCACCGCTTCCAGAAAGCCCGCGTACCGGCTTGCCACGGCTTCCCAACTGCATTCGCGTTTCACATACTCGCGCGCGCGGCCGCCCATGGCGCGGGCCACCTCCGGCCGCGAAACCAAGACATTCAAGTATTCGAAGATGATGTCTTCCTCGCCTGCGCCCACGGGAACCTTCAGGCAAACATCGTCGGGAAACTCCTGGAAGGAGCCAACCTCGGAAACCAGCACGGCCTTGCCCAGGCCGAGCGACCGCAGCAGGGTCCCCGAACTCTCGCCCACCGTGGGATAGCGCAGGTTCAAGACGATGTCGCAGGCTGCCAGGTATCCCACGAAATCGCCGATCGGCGTGAAGCCGAGCAGGCGGACGTGCGAACCCAGGTTCATCGAGCGGATCGTCTCCGCGAGGGGAAATTCGGGGTGCGGCTCTCCTACCAGTATCATCTTGGCTTCCGGCGCCAGCCGCACCAGCCGCCGGAAAGCGCGCAGAGATTCCGCGATGCGCTTGTACGGCTTGAGAAAGCCGAAAATCCCCACCAGCGGCACGGTCTCGTCCAGCCCCAATCGTTGCCGGTACTGGTTTCGATCGGCCTCGGGAATCCAGGCGCCGTGGGGGATCACCGCCGCCGGGCCGGTGAAGCCGGCGCCGTGCATTTCGTCCCGCATGAAGCGGCTGTGCACGACCACCGCGCGCGAGCGCTCGAGCAGCCGCCGCGTCATCGCTACGCCTTCGTAATCCGGACCCACCTCGAGCCGCCGCACGCGTTCGGCAAAGGCGCGCGCTTCCGGGCCACCGTGGTATTCGCACTCGCGCACGTAGGCATCCCAATCGCCGCGCTTGATGGTGAGATGGGCGATGAGATGGTGCAGATTCGATTCGTGCATCACCGCGACCCCCGGATGCCGGAGAGCCGCCTCATACACGAAACCGTGGTACGGGTTGTTGCCAAGCTGGTACAGCGCAATATCGAAGCGCGCGGGATCGAAGGGCCGGTCCGCGTCCGCGAACAATTCCACTGCGGCGAACCGGCCGAGCGCACCCGCCAGCGCCTCGGAATAATCCGCGATCCCGCTGCGCGCCGGGGGCAACGGCGAAAAGAACGCCACGCGCATGCTAGCGAATCAGCTCCATCGAGAGGATTCCCACGCTGAAGGGCACCTTCACCAGCAGGGGGGTGCGGGCCGCGTCGCGCGCGAAGAAGACTTCGAAACTGATAGCCGACTTGGGTCCCGTCACCGAAATCACCAGGCGATCGGTCACCTCGGGGCGGCTTTCGCCTATGGAGATCGACTGCGCGCCGGTGTACTCCATGTGGACCGAATAGGCCGACCCGAAATACGCCTGCCGCGCCGGCGGCACGCGGCCCTGGCCCAACTCGCGCCGCGAATAGTAGAGGAAAGCCAGAGCGTCGCGCGCGCAAGAGCCGATCTGGAAATCGCTCTGGCCCCCGCCCGCCGGAAGCTCGGTCGCGCGGTGCGCCATGCCGGCGGCCTGATCGAAGGTGGTCTTCTCGCGCGCGTTCCGGCTGCCCTGGCTGGTGTCGCGCTCGAAGGCGGTGGAGCAGAGCTCGGAGGTGGCGGACGAGTGAAATTTATCGGCTACCGCGAAGCCCGGAACGCCGGCTTCGATTCCCATCTCTAAATCCCATCCGCCGGCGCCGCGATGCGCGGTGAAGGTCGTTTCGCCCAAGCTCAGCCCGCTGGGCCAGTTGACGCTGTAGCGCAAGGATTCGTCCTGAAACGGAAAGCCTGTCTGGGCGAGGGCGGCCGCCTGCCACAGCAGCACGGCGGAGATCGGGAAAACGCATCGGATGCGCTTCATCGGAGCACTATGGTCGCGGGCGCCGCGCTCGCCTCTGCGGCGCGCGGCCGCGCGGCCACCTCGTGGAAAACCTCCAGTGTCTTCTGCGCGGTCTTCTGCCAACTGAAATGCGCGGCCCGCTGCAAGCCCAGCCGCTCCATGCGCGACCGTAATTCGGCGTCCAGCAGCAGATCGGCCAGGGTGGTCACCATTTCATCCAGCGCGTAGGGATCGAACAGGATGGCCGCGCTGTCCACCACTTCCGGAAGGGCCGTAGTATTGGAGCAGGCTACCGCCCGCCCGCAGGCCATGGCCTCCAGGACCGGCAGCCCGAAGCCCTCGTAGAAGGACGGAAATGCGAAGATGTCGCAGGCGTTGTAGAGTTGCAGCAGATCGTCGTCGGAGACGAAGCCAAAAAACTGGATGCGGCTGGCCACGCCTGAATCGCGGGCGGTTTCGCGCACGCGCTCGGCGAACCAGGTCTCCTGCCCGGCCAGCACGAGCTGGTGATTCAGTTGCGGATAGGCCCGCACCAGGCGGGCGAAAGCGCGGATCAGCCCCACCTGGTTCTTGCGCGGCTGCAGATCCCCTACCGAAAGGATGAAGGGCGCAGCGATACCCATCCGCCGGCGCACCTCGGCGGCGGCGCTTTCGCGCGGCAGCGGACGGAACTCGCGGGCGGCCGCGTTGGGCACCACGATTACCTTATCTTCAGCCAGATCGCCGTACGCCTTGAGAATGGAAGCCCGCGCGAACTCCGTCCCCGTCAGCACGCGGGCCGCGCGCCGCACCGTGTGGCGCACCGTCCACTGCAACTGCCGGGCGCGGCCGGCGGCGAAGTATTCGGGATGCTCCAGGAAGCTCACATCGTGCACGCTGACTACGATCGGCACCGGGCACGCCAGCGGAGCCGTGTACTGCACGTGCAACAGGTCGGCGCGGTCGCGACGGAGCCTCATGGCCAGATCGAATCCGAGGCGCAAGAAGGGATTGGCCGAGATCTGCTGCGTGACGATCCGCGATGAAATGTACTGCAGTGCGCTTTCCGCCGACACGTAGGCCAGAAACTCGGAGTTTGGGTCTTGGCCGGCAAATGCGCTCAGCAGACTGCGGACGTAAACTTCATTCCCCGTGAGATGGCGGCCGATGGCATGGGCATCAACGGCAAAGCGCATTGGCCTCTTCAGTATAACGGACGAATGCAATGCGAGTCTCCAATCAGAAACTTAGCCTTGACCACGCGGCTTCCCACGTGAAATCTGTCTCCATCGATAGCCGGCCGTTCCGGCCCAGCTTATCGCGCAGGTCCGCGGACTCCAGCAGCCGCGAGACCGCACCGGCAAACGCGCCGGCATCGCCGGCCAGCAGGATGTTTTCGCCGTCACGGGCCGGCAAGCCCTCCGCCCCCAGCGGGGTCGAGACTACTGGCAAACCCGCCGCCCAAGCCTCTATGATCTTCAGGCGCGTGCCGCTGCCCGCCAGGATCGGCGCCACGGCCACCTTGGCGCGAGCCAACTCGGCCACCGCATCCAGGACCTCGCCGCGCACTTCGATCCGGGGATCGCCCGACGTGTATCGCCGGACCGCCGCGCAGTTCTTGCCGACGAGCCTCCAAACCAGACCCGGCCAGCGGTACCTGAGTGCCGGCCAGACTTGCTCGCGGAAGAAGCATACAGCCGAGACGTTAGGGTGGTACTCCAGGTTTCCAGAGAAAACGATGGCATGGTCGCCAACCCGCACGGGCGCCGGCGTCCAGGGAATCGCATTGGGGTACACGGTGACGCGGGCGGAAGGGGCGATGGCGAGCGCCGCCAAGGCGTCGGTCTCCGACGCGAGCAGCACCTCGGAGAAGCGCGGCAGCCAGCGGCGCTCGAGCTCCAGAGCCGCGCGCCGGAAGATGCGGTGCGCGAAGCCTTCGGCCCCGTGCCCGGCTGCCGCGCAATGCTCGTGCAGGCGCGATTCGATATTGTGCAGGTTCAGCACCGAGCGCCCGGCCACCGCGGAGACCTGCACGCAGTATGGCGCGCACCAGAAATGCTCGATAACCGCCACGCCATAGCGGCGGCCTTCCAGGGCGCGCTCGATTTCGCGGTCGAAACCGGCGAAACGGTCCACCAGCGGCGGCACTTCGCGCGTGACGCGCCAGGCGTTGCGCCAGGCCCGCGCCGGGAGACGGCGGTTGTGCGCGGGCAGGTCGATCGCGGTGACCTGGCGAGCCAGGCCCACGGGCAGCCATTTGGCCGGATGCGGAGATCCCGGCTGGCGGAACACGATCAAATCCACCGGCCGCGTGCGCGCCAGGTAGTGAACGAGCGAGGCTGTTCGCAGAGCTCCGCCCCCCGCCAGCGGATAGGGGGCTTCGGGCGCCAAGACCAGCGCCGGCTCCCGCGTTTCAGTTTCCAAATCGCCTCCGCGCCTCTTCGTAGACCTCGCGGGTGAGGCGCGCCGTCCGCTCCCAGGTGAATTGCCCGGCACGCTCCCGGCAGCGGGCACGCCGCTCCGCCGCCCATTCGGGATGCTCGACCACGCCACGCATAGCCGCCACCAGCTCCTCGACGGTCCCGGCATAAATGGCCGCATCCCCCCCGGCCTCCTCCACGGTGCGCGAGGCGATCACACAGGCGCCGCACTGCATGGCCTCCAGCACCGGCAGGCCGAAGCCCTCGTACAGGCTGGGATAGACCAGCGCCAGCGCGCCCGAATAAACAGGTGGCAACTGCTCGTCGGGAATCTCACCGATCACGCGCAGGCCCGGCTCCTCGGCCAAGGGCGGAAAATCGGCGCGCCTCCTCCCGGCTACCACCAGATCGACCGGGTGCTCGCGGCGAATCTCGCGCCAGGCTTCGATTAGCGAGAGCACGTTTTTCCGTGGCTCGATGGTCCCGACAAACAGAAAGTAAGGCGTGCCGGGCCGGCTTTCCACGGGTTGGAACCACGGCGCGGCGGCCTCCGGCACGGCCACAATCCGGCCGGGGTTCAGCCGGAAGCGTTCGATGGCCTGCTTGCGCACCAGTTCGCTGGAGGTCAGGATCATGGTGGCGATTCCCAATTCCAATAACACGGGAGTTCGCCGTCTGACGCGGTCGGCCCAGTGGTGCCAGCGCGGCTCCATCCACGGCGACAGATCGTGCAGCGTCAGCACGCTGGGCCGACGGGGAATATAAGGCACCGAGAAATCCGGCCCGTGCACCAGTTGAGCGCCCAGGCGCCCCATTTCGCGCGCGATGCCCCATAGCCACCAGCGTCGTTCGGCGGCATTGCGCGGAGTTCCGCCCCGCCTCAGGTTGAACGGAGGGTCCGCAGGCATCTGAAACGGCTGATCGGAAATGAGGTAAAACTCGTCATCCGGGAAACCGCGCGCCAAGGCCAGGCTGAGCTCCCCGGTGTATCGCGAAAGCCCTCCGCTCGAAAGAGCCAGCGACGCGGCTTCGATCACCACCCGCATGTCCGGGCCGCCCGTTCAGCGTAAGACCGCGCGATTTGCGTAATTCCGCTCGTAGTAGCCGCGATATTCGCCGCTGCGCACGCGCTCCACCCACGCGGAGTTGGAGCGATACCACGCGATCGTCCGCGCCAAGCCCTCCTCGAAATCCACGACGGGGTGCCATCCCGTTTCGCGCATGATCTTTTCACTGGAGAGCGCATAACGGCGGTCGTGGCCGGGGCGATCCGTCACATATTCGATCAGGCTTTCCGGTTTCGCGGTGGCCGCGAGAAGCTTGTGCACCACTTCCAGGTTCGGTAAGGAGCGGTTTCCGCCGACATTGTAGATTTCTCCCTCACGCCCCTTGGCCAGCGCCGCCAGGATGCCGCGGCAATGATCGTCCACGAAAAGCCAGTCGCGAATCTGTAAGCCGTCGCCATAAACAGGCAGCCGCCGGTCCTCGAGCGCATTGGCGATCATCAGCGGGATGAGCTTCTCCGGAAACTGGTACGGCCCGTAATTGTTGGAAGCGCGCGTGATGACCACCGGCAACCGGTAGGTGACGAAGTACGAGCGCGCCAGAAGGTCCGCACCGGCCTTGGAGGCCGAGTACGGGCTGCTGGGGTTCAACGGAAACTCCTCGGTGGCTTCGAGCGGGGCCGCCAGGCTCCCGTAGACCTCGTCGGTCGAGACGTGCAGGAAGCGCGGCGTGCGGTGCTGGCGGGCGGCCTCGAGCAGTATGAAAGTCCCGCGTAAGTTGGTCTGGATGACTGGTTCCGGCGAGAGGATGCTGCGGTCCACGTGCGATTCGGCCGCGAAATGCACGATGGCTTCTGGCCGCTCTTCCGCCAGCAGGGCATCCACCAGTTTCCCGTCGCAGATATCGCCGTGCGCGAAGCGGTATCGCGGGCTGCCCTCCACGGGCGCCAGGTTCTCGAGGTTTCCGGCGTAGGTCAGTTTATCGAGATTGACGACGCGCCAGCCGGTTTCGGAAATCGCCATTCGGACGAAGGCCGATCCGATGAATCCGGCTCCGCCAGTGACCAGAATTGTCATCGAGCCTCGCCGCGGAAGCGGGCCGGAAGCGGCGGCCTCACTTGTGCTGCGTCTCCCAATCGTAATTGAGGGAAGCGTCGTTGTAGGCGATGCGCCCCTCGTCGCGCGGATTGTAAAACTTGTCCGTGAGATACACCAGGAGGGCCGCCCGCTCGCCGATCACCTTGTACCCATGCGCCACCCCGGGAGGGATCAGCACCTGCCAGGGCCGCAGAGCGCCCACATACATGGTGTTACGAACGCCGAAAGTAGGGGAGCCCGCGCGCAGGTCCGCCAGCGCCACTTGTAACATGCCTTGCACCACCGTCCAGCAATCCGCCTGGTGCAGATGATAATGAAACGCTTTGATGGCGCCGGGGTACGTCAGAGCCGCCGATACCTGCGTGCTGGCGGCCGGAAACGCCGCCGCCGGCCCGAGCCCGAAGCGCTGGATCTCCAGGAAATAGCCGCGGTCGTCGGGATAGAGAGCCAGCGGCTGGACGCGCACGCCCGCGATCAGGTCCGCCGAATCGGGGTTTCCGATCACTGTCCCGATCCCACGGGCGCATTCCGGCACCAACAATTCCAGGTCATCCGCCGATGCCAGCGGCCGGGCTGCTCCCATGGTCACAGCCTTGCCGGTCATCCGCGCCGCCCGCTCCCTTCCCCCGCGCTCGCCACGGCCTCGGCGCTCCCCTCGCGTCCGGCCACCGATTGCGCCACCAGGTTGGCCGCCCTCAAGAGCGAATCGAAGGTGCCCGCGTCGGTCCACCAGCCATCCAGATAGGAGAAGGTCATATTGCCTTCGCGGATATAGGCATTATTGACATCGGTGATTTCCAACTCGCCGCGGCCCGAGGGAACCAGCGTGCGGACCTTGTCGAAAACCGTGCTGTCATACATATAAATGCCGGTTACCGCATAATCCGATTTAGGATGGGGAGGCTTCTCCTCGATCCCCACGATCTTCCCGCCGGCCACTTCCGCCACTCCGAAGCGCTGGGCATCCGGCACCTTCTTGAGCAGAATGTGTGCGCCCGCCTCCTGGCGGCGGAACTGCTCCACGGCCTTCCCGATTGAGCCTTCAATAATGTTATCGCCCAGAATCACGCAGATCTTGTGGCCATCGGCGAAATGCTCGGCCAGGGCCAGCGCATCGGCGATGCCGCCCTCGCCCTCCTGGTACGTGTAGTGAACGTGCTTCAGGCCGAACTGCTTCCCGTTGGCCAGCAGGCGCAGAAAGTCGCCCGAATTGCGGCCTCCCGTGACCACCATGATGTCCTTGATCCCGGCATCCACCAGCGTCTGGATGGGGAAGTAGATCATGGGCCGGTCGTAGATGGGCAGCAGATGCTTGTTGGTGATCTTGGTGAGCGGGAACAGACGGCTTCCGGTTCCGCCCGCGAGCACGACGCCTTTCATAAGTTCTCATCATACATCGGCGCGCGGTACAATACCGGCGTGGATCTCTACGATTGGAGCAGCTTGCCCTCCGACCAGTTGACTCCCACGATCGCCCGCAAGACGATCCATCGCGCCAACATAACGCTGGCCCGCCTGGAGCTCAAGCGCGGCGCCGCGGTGGCCGAGCACAGCCATATTCACGAACAAGTAAGCATGGTGCTGCAGGGCGCCCTGAAATTCGTGGTGGCCGGCCGCGAGCAAATCGTGCGTTCGGGAGAGTTACTGGCGCTGGCCTCCGGCGTCCCCCACGGCGTACTGGAGACGCTGGAGGATGCAGTGGTCGTGGACATCTTCTCGCCGGTCCGCGAAGACTGGATCCGCGGCGACGACGCCTACCTGCGCCGCTGACCGGCGGTGCGGGCGCGTGCCATGCAAGTTGACGCTATAGGCGCGTCAAAGCTACAGTAGAAATGTTCGCCTGTCATCCGGCCTCGTGTCCCCATCGTCTAGCCCGGCCTAGGACATCGCCCTTTCACGGCGGTAACAGGGGTTCGAATCCCCTTGGGGACGCCACAAACAAAAGACTTACGCGCCGCGGTTCACCGCGCGCCAAGCGTCAGAGAAACCTTCCAACCAAAAAGAGGGGACTGGAATGCCCGGTCGACGCAGGCGAATCGAAACCCCGAACCAAAACCGGGGACAGACTGGAACACTCTCTTGCGATTCTTTGGCATCCTGCAACGACCTATCTATTCATGGCCAGACTCGCCCATGTTCTCTTAGCCGGCGCGCCGTTTCACGTGACGCAGCGCGGACACGCACGTCAGCTGCTGTTTTGAGCCTGGTGAGTGGCAAGTGGCTTTGATGTTCAGCGCCGGCGATTGGAAAATGTTCCGTCTGTCCCCGAGTTTCCCCTGCCTCTTCGCTGCCTGAGTCAATCAAAAATGCGAGCCTGAATCAGTGAAAATGTACTAGCCTGTAGAATTTGTCGACGGTCGAGGTCTCTAAATCGGACGATCTGGACCACCAATTTTGCTCAAAAGGGCGGACCGTTGTATCTTGGGCCTACTCAGGATTCCTGAGGACCGTGGGCTATCGCTAGTTGGAGGACTACATGGATGGGTATCTGGAGCTGCAGTTGCAGCAGGCAATCGAAACTTATCGTTGGCAGTACTCTTTGATGATTCAGATTGGAACCCTCCTTATGGTGGCGGATGCGGCAGTCATATGGAACGCGTTGACCGGGCCGAGGTGTATGCTCTGGAGCACTTGGTTGGTTGGGGCATTTTTTCCAGCTGCTGCCATCGTGGTCGCGCTCGTAACCGCACCGCTCATGAAGCCAGTGATGTACACCGCTGTCGCCATCGAGCAGGCGCAACGGACCTCTACAGTAGCGCCTTACGACGGCTTGGCTTCGATGTTAATCTCTACGACGTACTGGCAGCAGAACTACATCGAGAATCTGGAACGTGTTGCCAAGGAGGAGGACCTCAATACACGCCGGGCAGAACTCCATAAATTGCAGTCCCCTTATGATTGGACGCTCATCTGGAAAACGTGGACGGGATGGGCGCTGCTTCAGGTCTTTCTTGCGCAGGTGTTTGCCGCGTTCTTTGTTGGCACCGGCATGTTCAAACTGACCTGTTTGAAGATATCACTGGCCGTGTTTTTTGTACTCGAATTCTTCGTTACCCTTCTAGTGCTGTGGGCAGGCTGAAAGCCCAGAGATGAAGCAGTGCTGAACGGCGTTCCCTTCAGGTCGGAGGGCGCAGCTAGAACCGCTAAAATCGTTCGCCAGCCGCGCACTGCACATCGTGCAAGGTTGATTAGTGACCACGGTTCCACACAACGCTGGGATCTAGGACAGCGCGCCGATTCAAGGCTTGAGCCGCAATTCCGGGCTGCTTTGGACGCATTCCCGGAGCGTTTCGACCCGTTTCAGCCACTCCATCAATTGGTTCCAATACTGGGTGATTAGGGACGCCACAAACAAGAGACTTACGGGACGGGGTCCACCACGCGCTACGCACCAGCGAAAACTCCCCACAAAAGAGAAGGCCAGAATGCGCGGGCATTTTGGCCTCGCTTGCGCACAGGGGCACCGTGTTGCGCCGACGCCGGCTGGGGCTATGGGTTCGTGGCTCGCGCCAAGCCGAAACACTCGACTTCCTTCGGCGGCACTCCTTCCTGCGAGCCGAAATCACGTGGTGAACAGGCCCAAAGGTCGCGCCAGGGTCGCCCACGTCGCGCCGGCGGCGCCCGCCGCGACCACGTTTCAGTCCCCTTCACGAGGGGGACACGTTCTTCAATGCCAATACTGGCGACGTTTGGGAATATGGGGACCATGGCAACTTCCGCAACCACTACAGAGTCCACGAACTAGGCAAGGATCACGGGCGTTAAAAGGGATGGGGCTGGGAACACAGCCGGCCGCGGACGTGGCCCTGGTATCTCACATGACCACGGCCCTTTCCGTGGGGCTTTCAAGATGGCTCGATGCGATAAGTTGGCCGCTGAGTCGATCAGTCGGAGGGCTTCTTCCCGGACTTGCCGCAGGCGAGCAGCACGAGTGCTTCTTGCCGTAGCTCTCGCCTTCGTGGTTGCGCCGCTGGAGGAGCGTCCGGATTCACTTCGGCGATGCGGAGCGCGCGTGCCCGGCGCTTGGCCGAGGCCGAATCGCGACATTCGAACGCTTTCACGTAGGGCCAGGTTTAGGCTTTGGCTGAGCCCTTTTTCGCGCCGTTCGTTTCGCCGGCCGCTCCGGTGGGAGCAGAGTATTCACTAGGTCAATCGTTGCGCGGAGGTCTGGCGCGAATCCGTCGGCACCGAGATCCCGCCACAATGTTGGAACTGCCCGGAAGGCGCCGCCCCCCACCACGACGCGCACTCCGGGCACACGCTTACGGAGGCCTCCTAGCAACTGCCGGACGCGCGGAACGTTGGAAAGCATGGTGGCGGAGATGCCCACCAGCTTGGCCCGGTGGCTCGCCGCGGCCTCGATAATTCCCTCGTGGGGCGCATTCGTTCCGAGAAACAGCACATTCCATCCGTGCGCATCCAGGATGTCAGCCACCATGTTGGCGCCTATTTGGTGCAATTCGCCCTGAACGCCCGTGATCACTGCGTTGCCTTGGCTAGCCTCCCGGCGCGGCAGGCGGGTGTAAAGGCGGGCCATCAGAACCTGCGTGACGGCCGTCGCCATGTGCTCGGTAGCGACGCTGATCTGGCCGGTCTCCCACAACCGCCCGACCTCAAAAAGCGCCGATTGAAACAGTTCCAGGTAAATGTCCACGGCGTCGGCGCCCGAGTGCAGTGCCTCTTCCATCACACCCCCGGCCGCAACGCGATCACCACGCAATATCGCTTGCAGGTATACGCTATTGGTCAACTCTTGAACTTCCGCGACAGTCTTCTTCGAACCGACGAGAGAGGCTTCCTTCTTTCCCTCTGCGAGAATGGGCAGGATCGCGCTGTGCTGTTCCTCGGTGAGGGCGGTCCGGAGGGCCTCTTCGATCTGTTCCAGGTTCTCGACCAAGTAATGCGGAAGAATCCCCCGAGCTGCGAGCACCCCCGCGGCCCAGGCAGCATATTGTCCGAACGCTTCAACGCTCCCAGCTTCGACGGCTCCCCGCAGGAAATCGATATGGTAACGGGCGTCCTGAATCCCAAACTCGCGCGCACGGGCGCCGTAGCGGGCTACCCAATCCGCGTGACGGGTTAGGAATTCATCCGTGACGGACTCCGCCAGCCGCTCCTTGACCTCGTCGAGCCGTTCCGACAGTCGCACCCTACTAGCCAGTGAAGATTCCGGCATGCGCCTATCCATCGCGTCTGGATCTCACCTTTCGTTGCGCTCGTAGCGGTAACGTCACCTCAATATGAATCCATTTCACCGACCAACCCCAGTTCAACACCCCCCCGAGTTCCTGGGTCCGGCTTTCAATGGCGGCTAGATGGACTCCCGGCTCGCCCAACGGAAGATCCGGCTGTGCGCCCGACTCCACTGTAATTCTACATGCGGCGCGCAGACGCTCAACGGAGACAATGGCGCGCTCGAGCCCCAAGCATCGCAATACCCAAGACAGACTCCTCAATAATGCGGAACACGTTCAGTTCGAAGGCTGCTGGCATGCGTCCAAGGCCTGGCGCCACGTCGAGCTGGACGGACATGCCGGCGGCCTTCTGGTAGCCTTTGGTCCAATCGGAGAGCGCGCCCGCAAGCCCGAGCTCATCGAGGACGGTGGGGTGCAGATGCGAAGCTATCTCGCGGATGTCCACACAACAGGATCTGATCAGTTGAGCGGCCTCTTTCAATATTTTGTTGTCCGAGGAGCCCGGGACCGCGGCCAATCGCCATCCCGCCACAGTGGCGACTTGAGCCACTCCCTCCTGCAAAGCCCGCTGAAGCGCCCGTCGTTCGCTATCCCGCATACGGATGAGGCTGGCCGCGAGCGCCTTGAGGGATTCGGTCAGCGCCTGAAGATGCCGCTCTGCATCGACCCTTCCGGTGATATCCGTTTGTGTGACAACGTGTGCGATGACGCGTCCTTCTGAGTTGCGGACTGGCGCCGCGCTTTCCAGTACCCAACCTGCTGCGCCGCCCATTTCCACCCCTCTTTCGCGGTTCTGCGGAGAGGGGAGTGATGCCAAAGCAGCCAATTGCTTGCGAGTACCGCCGATCTTGGCGTTTGCGCTCACGATCCGTCCACTCGATGAATCGATGACGGCTACTCCCAACGGCATCTGCGCCAGTACGCTGCCCAACAACTCCCGCTCGGCCGCGAGGGAGTCGATGGTGGACCGCAGGGCCGCGTTCGCTCGGGCCAACTCCTCTCTTTGCCGTGCGTTTTCCCTGTTGAGCGACGCCAGTTCGTTGTTCAGCACGAGAAAGCGCTCCTGCGCATCATCGCGGGGCCTATCGAAGTCGCCTAGCAAAGCCATAACGCCTGCCTGCACTTCCATGTGGCAAAGCACCGTATGTGGCGAATCCGATACGTCTACGAAATTAACTCTGATTCGCCGATCGAGAGCGCGCTCGGAGGCCGCAGCTGCAAGTTTGAGGGCCTGCTGGTCGGCCGCGGTCACGTGCTCCCAGAGGCTGCATCCTAGCAGACTGCCGCGCTCCCGTCCGGTCAGAGCGGCCAGTGCTTCATTACAGTCGACGATGCGGCCACCCGGCAGCTCGAATAGCACGAAAACGGACTCGGCATCCATCAGATGCTTCCCGATCAGCAGTACCCAGTCGAACAGTCGGGCTGCGAGAACCGGACCGCTGGAGCCTTCGATCCGGCACAGCACGTCCAACTTCGTATAAGCGGCGTCCAGCCGAATACCTTTCGGAATTCCTTTATGAGCGATCGCGTGGGACTGGCTCGCGTGCCAGGCCCGAAAGGACTCGAAGTCCGACCAGCGGGTGACTAGGCAAAACAGGTTTGGGTCCTCACGGTCGTTGAAAACCTCCATGCCTTGGAAGCCCAGCGCGCGCTCCACCAACTGCGGCCGGTTCAAGAACGCTTCGCGCACACGGGTGGCATCTTCGCCACGGACCCGAAATCTGGAGACCGCCAGGATCATTGCCGACCCTCAACAGCCGCGCCACTTTGACCGCTATCCACAGGGATGATAAGCGAGATTTCGCGGCTCTTGCTTAGATCCGGCTTGGCCCGCAAACGCCGCTCCTGGTCCGATCGGGTGCGGACAGAGGCCAGTTCGGGCCGACTAACCGTGCTGCCTAAATTCATGGCACCATTAGATACCCAACCATCTCTCAGCGGCAACTGGATCTGGCTCGGGGGGCAGCAGCCGCTGAATGGCGCATTTCATCGAGTTGCGGCAGCGATCTTCTGGTTACATACAGCCGGCGTTTGCAGTTGGATAAGACCAGATATCGGTAGGTTATTCTGCGGACAGGCCTTCGCGATCCTATCGACCAGATAGGGCGGACCGACCGCCGCTGGCAAGCCCAGCACGTTCAGTTTTGCGGCCTCCAACACGCGGAATGATAAACCGGGGGCCGTCAACTGCGGCGCCGTCCGGCGAGACGCATCCGATTGGATGACCAACGGCTCGTCAGCCACCCTGAGGCGAGCTTCGAGGTGTTCCAAACGCCGCGCGAGGCTTCGGCGGATCATGCGCTTGCCCGTCCACTTTGATCTTGAGCACCGCAGAGATTGCAGATCTCCGCGCCATTCTCGCGCAGAAACGTCTCCACATCCTCCGGCACAAATCTGGCACAAGCGGAAAAACAGATGAATTAGTGTTGATTCTACGAGAGTTAAGTTGGTGGCCAGGGACGGCTACCCACAGCATTCGACACTTTTCTCCATCCCTTTGACTGACGTCTACCTGGACCCGAGACTCGAACTGAGGTAGTGCCGTGGCGAGGCTTCGAGCAGGGTCGCCTAGCCATCCTGAGACTCCCGAGGCAAGCCACCGGTACGGAATCTCTATTGGTGCCACGAGCGCCCCATTCCCGTACCTTTGCCGACGAGAAGGGGGGCGGATACAGTTTTGGAGGCTCGCGGCTAAGGGAGCGCCAATACCCGCCCGAAAGTTGGTCGCTCCTGAGAAACTCATTGAACAAAAGGCGAACGTGCCGGCCAGCGTCGCGCGTTCCTGGGAAGGTCGCCTATGAGTGACAGCATTGCGGAACGCTTCCGCCGGTTCCATGAACGCCTAGGAAAACCGCTGTTCGCGCCGGATTTCCTCGACTCCCTCGCGCGCGTTGCAGCCGACGCTGAGTCCTGTCTGGGCGATCGGGTCCTGGCTCTAGCCAAACTAAGGGCCTGGGGCAATCAGAATGAATATGCGATTCGAATCGAGAGCGACGGTACGGCGCAGACGCTGACCCAGCAGGATTTTGCATGGGATCTTGCGTGGCTGGAAACGGGAATCAGGTGGGAGTGGTTGGACGCCCCGCCGTCCACTCGCGCCGCGGAGACCGCCCGCCTCGGCGTCAAGCCCATCGACAAGACTTCACTCAGCAGGGCGGTCCGCCTAAACGAGCTACGCGGTACGATTTCGAAGGCACCTGGCCGCCAAATCGAGCCGGTCGTTTCACCCAATCTAGTTCGGTCTTTTGAAAGAAGGCTTGATCGCTCGCGAGAATTCCAGGAGTTCTTGGAGGTGTTCAAAGTTGAGCACTCCGGAGAATTTGAGGAGCTCGAACCGGCCACTCGACTTGCCGCCCTCCGTTCGGTCTTTCCAGACGAGTACCTCTCATCCGCATCGCTGGACGCCGTGGACCAGGGTCTCACCTCGTTGTTGTGCGGCGATTACGATCCTGAGAGCTTCGTGGCCTTCGTGGCTGCGCGTCAACGGAAAGGCCGAATATCCGCCGGGTTGGTTTTCGATCTCGAAAAGGGGTTGCCCTGCGATTTCGTGCACAAGGTGCGGGAAGAAGCGGCTGTGGTTCGCGCGGTGGCGGTAGCGGAGGAACGCGAGCATCGTCAGAGGGAACAACAGTGGGCCGAGTTCGAGGTCGAGCGTTTGAAGGCGGCTCTCACCGATCCGTTCTCTCCCCCTAGTGATATCGCGTGTGCGCGAACACGGCCCGAGTTGGCCCATTTTGACGCAACGGACGCTGATCGCCGCAATGCCTTCGACCGGCGCGTGACGGACGCGCTCGACGGCCTGGGACGCTCGGGCTCGGCCGACTACCGAGCCGAGTGCGCCGCACTGCTCGCGCGGGCGGCCGAGATCGACCCGCTGCGCCTAAGCGAGTTGAAGGCCGTCCCGAAGCGCGAACGCGCCAGGTGGCTGACGTAGACTCGTTGCCGCCGGCATAGTGGGTCCAACACAATTGGAGCCGAATACGCGCAGGTTCGTCGACGTATCAACATAGTCATAGCCAACATGTGCAACCCGGCCACGCCCATGGACGTTATCTATGGACGTTAACTGAAGACTCGCCACGGCACCGCGCAACGTGGGACAGTCGGCTGTTCGGCGCACATCGAGCTGCGTCGGCGTCCGCACGTCGCGCGCCGCGGAACGCGGACTAGGCCAGCGGGCACCTTGCGCGGAACCATCCAGGGTGCGAACGCGACGGTGCTGGCGCGCTGGCCATGCGAAAGCCCAGCGGCCCAACGTGCGCGCGACGTATCCGGCGGGCGCGGAGAGCGGAACGTCGGCGGTTCGGGTTTCGCAAGTCGCGGCCCGCCCCGCGGACGCGGCCCTCGGCCGCCTGGCGCCGTATAAGCGTAACGCGCCGCATTCCGCGGCCGCCCAAGCGGCGGCGGTCCCAGTCGCCAACGGCGCGGCGGCCGACGCGGTGGCCGCGGGTGGCCGCGCGTTTGTCAGCCGGTGGCACGCGAAAGCGCTCTTCTGCGCGCGAGAAGACCGCTTCCGGCCGTCCGACGTGATTCCGGCGCGCGCGACGCGAGGGCTGTCAGCGGTTCACACCTCGCGCGGAACGCCGCGTCCCGCGCACGCGGCCGTCGTGCGCACGGTGCGGCGCGCCGGCTTTCGCGGTCGGCCGGCGTGCGTGCCGCCCCGAGCGGCGGCGGGGCGTCACGGAGGCACCACCGCCCTTGAATTGCGGCGTGCGCGAAGCTTGGACGCGTCGGCGTGGTTCTCAATCAACTCCGCCACGCCAGCAACTGGCGTTTTGCGATCTCGAAAGCCCTGGCTTTCAGCAGGTAGCCTTTGCCAAACCAGATGTGTTCTAGCCGCTCCGAGGCCGTACGCTTTGAGGCAGCAAAATCAACCGACTCTACGGCTCCGTTGTATGCAGCCCACAGAGTACCAGCAACGCCTTTCACATCATTTCCGTGGCCGGCTTCAAACAGAGCGGCCGCGGCGCTGCGATCCTTCTTCACTCGCGCGAACGCTCTTTCATCGTCCGGGTCCGCGGGGTTCGGGAAAACCATGGAGAAGTATGCCGTTAGACGGCTGGCGTTGACGGGAATACGGGCCATGGCTTGAAATGTTCCCTGCAGTTTTTCATAATGCTCATCGATCAGATTCAGGTTTCGCTCCGTGTCATGGAGCCTTTGCCTCATGTCACCTGTGTGCCGCACCCTCAGCGTCGGCCCCTTGCTCAGTGCCATTGTTAGGGTGTTCTGGCAGACAACGCGGATTGGCGTGAATTTGATGTGGACGCTGCTCTTACCGTCGTGGCTGTTGCTGAGCAGCAGATACTTCTGCGAGATGTCGTCGCCGATCACGCGAATCTCCTTCGGAAGTTTCGCCAGTATCCAGATCCGTTCGCCGTTCCCGAGCGCACCGGCCGTGTGGTAAACCGCCGCCTGAAGGCCCACGATGGGGTCGAAGAAGCGAAAAGCGTCACGGTTCTGCAGGGGTTTATAGTCAGGTCCCACAATGCCGAAGACAGGGCAGTCCTTCTCACCCCATCGGTGCCTTGGCACTACCGCAAGACTGTCGTGAACACGAAGCCTGTGTCCCTGCCCCTCGGCGTAGATGGGTTCCGTGGTCACCTCCCAATTCAGCATGGCCGCTTCGATTGCCTGCTCGGCGGTGGCGGGCCCCGCCAGTTCTTGCCCGAGTCCGTGCCAGGGCGGATCGCCGGTCCACATTATCGCCGCCTTCGTTTTCTCGATGTGAATGTTGTCTGACATTTGTGAGATCCATGAGGGATTTATGAGCCGAACCCATTGATTCGAGGCGCTAGGCGCCCTTACGCCCCATCCAGTGAGCAACCAAGTACGGCCTGCTGCGCAATTATCTTCAGGCGAGCATTCTGTCGCCTTCACACCCAAGCTCAGCGCCACGCACGCTCTTGTACCAAGGCATGGTGCAGGACCAGCGTATCCGAAAAGAGGATATGAATCAAGGGGCGCGTATCCTTTCGATTTCATGGAGAAGAGCGGTCCGCGCCTACGCGCCAACAGGAGAATGCAGCAGGCGCTCGTCTCTCTTCTCCGGCAGGTTAGGGAGGAGAAGGGGTTGCGGCAGGAAGATGTTGCGGAGAGTCTCGGCTATCCGCAGTCGTTCGTCAGCAAGTACGAGTCCGGGGAGCGCCGACTCGACTTGCTCGAACTGAGGGAGGTCTGTACTGTGCTCGGCATCTCCCTCGCAGACTTCGTGCGGCGGTTCGAGGAAACTCTGCAGTAGTCGAGGTCCTGCGCGTCTCTAGAGCGAATCGCGCGATTGCGCCGGCGGTTCTGGCGCGCTGGGTCCCGCGGCCGGCCGCCGATCGTGCGGCTCGAGCGGCGGCGTTCGCCAATGGCGCGCCGACCGCCACGGTTACCGCGGCCTGCGTCGTGGCTTGCCGGCTGGCGGCTCGCGCGACACTCTTTCCGCCCGCGAACGCGTCGTTGTGCCGCGCCGCCGGGGGATGGCTGGCTCCGCGCGGCCGGCCGCCGTTCGTGCCGGCCGAGCGGCGGCGGGGCGGTGGTCGGTCGTGGACGGGAGTATCGCGCTGCAGCGGCGGCAATCAGAGGTATACGCGCCCCGCGAATCAGCGCTGAAGCGCTTACGTGGCCCGAGTCCACGGCGGCAGGGCCGGCAGGAGCACTGATGGAAACTTAAGGGCCCCGGGATGGGTATCTCGGGGCCTGCACTCAGAGAGTGGCGGTGGGAGGGGACTCACCGCCGAAAATGCAGGTGCTGTTCGGATCAGCGTCGACCGTTATCCAGAACCTTGATCCAGCTTGTCCCGGTTAGCGTCCTGCCGTGACGCGCAACCCGCGCTTTTTCGGCGCCGCCGACCCCCTGCCGATGGTGGTGATGGCGGTGGTCATCATGGCTATGATCGTGCTGCTCCTGCTGCTGATCATCATCAGCACGACTAAGACCGCGCAAACGCCAGCAGCGGGCCGATATCGTGATTATCTGCCGCCTTCAGCGCCGCGATATAACGCCCGCGCACATCGCCGGCATCCTGCAGATTGGCGCTTCCCCACGAAAACCGCTCGCTGCCGAGCCTCATGATGAGAAGATCGGCGATCAGCCGGGAATGGCGGCCGTTGCCGTTCGGGAAAGGATGGATCTGCACAAGGCGGTGATGAAAGCGCACCGCGATCTCGTCGGGCGAGTATGACTTGTATTCAATCCACGCTTTCACGTCATCGAGCAACTGGCGCACGGCCACGGGAATTTCATAGAAGGGTATGCCGAGATTGCGTTCGCTCGTCCGGAACTTCCCGGCCCATCTCCATATGTCGCCGAGCATCTGCTTGTGCAGGTCCGTGACAAACTTCTCGCTCAGCGGATCGCGTCGGCGCGCGAGCGCCCAGTCCTGCGCACGTGCGATGTTCTCCTGTTCGGCTTCATTCAGCTCGCTGCGATAGGCGATGTGTGCGGGAATCAGCTCTCGCTGTTCCTCGGGCGTCAGCGGAGTGGCGTCGTCCGGCTGCTCGAAAAGGTCGCTCACCTGCTAGTCCCAGAAGAGCCGCGGATTCGTCTCGCGCACGATCTCGTCAAGGCCCTTATCGGCGTCTCTTGCCGTTACCGCCTGGTCTTCGAGCAGCATTGAATGCTCGACCGGCCCTTTGCGCCGGCGTGAAAAAAGGCGCGCACGGTCTTGGACCATCGTTTCGAGGGGCTTGTTCGGAACGAACGCATAGACGAGCGTGCAATCGAGCGCCTCGGCAACGCGCCGCAAGGTCGCCAGTTCAATGGTTCCTTTCGCCTCGGATTGTTCGATGGCGACGACCGAAGGCTGCTTGACCCCGAGTCGTTTCGCAAGTTGTGCGGTCGTCATCCCGAGGGCTTCACGGACGGCCTTGGTCCAGCCGCGCACGGGCGCAGTGTACCGCCTGACCGCTCCAAACTCCTTGAAGCGTTCATCGAGATTGGCGCGTGATTGGGTTGCGAGCCGTGCCTTGTCCATAGCCTGTAGCCTATTGTGTTGGTCTATTTTGATAGATCATAGCATATTATAATTTCCATTGTAAATAGGCTTTAGGCTATAATTATAGCCCGTTATAATAGGCTATGGGCTATTAAAACTAGCCTCTCGACGCGTGGCCGTGCATAGGTACCGGCGCTTACGCTCGAACCCACGGCGGCGGACATCCCGGCCATGAGCTGGAACGGGCGCTAGGCAGCCGGACACAACGATGGCAGGTCGGGTCTGGCGCCGTGGAACGCGGGATGTCGCCGGTTCGTCGCTCGCACATCGCGTCGCGTCCCGCGGACGGAAAGTCGTGCGTTCGACGAAAGACGGACGGCGCGCGGCCGCCGTGCGTGCCGCCCGAGCGGCGGCGGTCCCGGTCGCCAACGGCGCGGTGAAAGCCGCGGTTGCCACGTGCAGAGCCGCGGGCCCGCTGAGCGGAGGCCGATCTCCACCGCGACGGAATCGAAGCGGTCACGAAGCCCGGCACTGCTCCGACGCGGTGCCGCGTGCGAGCAGGGAGCAGCCGCGATGTGTGGGGCGCCGGCGCTTCAGATCTCGCACGTCAGGCGGCGGCCCGCGCAGACCGGGTATCCTGGCCCGGGCTTATCGCGAAGGCCGGCTGGATCGGAGGATGCGGGTCTATCTGGCGCCGAAGGTTCTGATCATTGACGAGATGGGCTACTTGCCGCTGGATGATATGGGCGCCACGATCTTCTTTCAGTTGGTGAGCGCCCGGTACGAGCGTGGCAGCATCATTCTGACTTCAAACAAGAGTTACGGCGATTGGGGGTCGATCTTTGGCGATCCGATCATTGCGACCGCGATTCTGGACCGGCTGTTGCACCATTCCACGACCATCAATATTCGGGGAGAGAGCTACCGGCTCAAGGACCGGCGGAAAGCTGGATTATTCCCGAGGGCTGAAGAAGAAGCGGACCGTCCCGCCCCCTTTCCCTCAACGCAGATTGTGCCGAACGGTCCTCGCCGTCAAGGGTCCGCTGCGCCGCGCAAAACCGGCGCGCCCTTGACCGCTCCGGGCCGTTCTGGGAACGGAAGCTGAGATGAGGGAAAGGGGGCTGCTGAAAATGGGCTTCTCTGGCGCCTTCCCTTGGTCGGCGTCGGAGAACTTCTGGGTGGGCACTTTCTTAACTGGAACTACGGGGAGTTTTCAACCGGAGTTGACACTGCGCCGAGCCGGCGCCGGCTTCCGCCGCCGGCCGCTGCTCGTGCCGCCGTGTTGAACCTACCAGATTACCTGCGATATCCCCGCCTCGGGGGTTGTGCCCAGAGGGTCTATTCTTCGCTTTTGACGACCGGCGCCAGCGGTTGTGGCGGAAAATCAAATCGCGCAGGTGTTAGTGAGTGCGCTTCTCCACCAAGCTTCCCGTGATAGCCATCACGGAAATAAAGAAAGGCGTGCCCCACGGAATCGCTCCTGAGGTCGATCGGACTCTGCCCGAGCCGTATGGTATAGATACGCGGCTGGAAATCTTCGCAGACGAAGGTTTGAACGTGAGCGCGGTATTCGCCATTGGTGATGTCTGCACAGAGGATGTGCCCGATCCAGCCATCCGGCCGCGCACCGCCCAAAGCTTCTCCAACCAAGGGCAGCTTGCGCTCGCCGACAAATTCATTGGCGCGATTCACGTTACGGTCCCCCGTGGCAATGTACCGCCGAATGTCGGCGAACTTCGGTTCAAGCCCGGTATATTCCATGAACTGGGAAAGGAATAATGGAATCCGATCTTTGCGACGGCGCGGAAATAACGTTCAGTTAGGCTGAAAGAAACAGCCGCCCCGGACGCATACATAGTCGTCCCCCGGCTGCCCGGACCGAAGCTTATTCCCGATGAGGTCGCACGCACCAAGTCCTGGACCCACTGTTCCTCTTCCGGGCTGCAGATCAGGTGCATATCCAGAGGCGGTGTGATCTCCAGGCGGTTGTACGCCGCCCGCAGCTCTTCCGGAGTCATTTTTTCACCGATAGGAACGTGGGCGATCCTTCCCGTGGCCTGCTCGATGAACACGAGTTGGCGGACTTGTCGGTAAGCGCCATCAGTCCGTTCGATCAGAACTTCGAACCCGAGATTGGGATCGAAGGCCTTCATCTCCAGGCGCTGTCCGCCAGCGCTGCCTCGGTAGAACGGATTGATGCTGTCGTGGCCCGGCCGACCGGCGATGTTGTAGTACCTGCGGATGAATGCCTCAGGACCGCACCGGGTCATCTGCTCATCCAGAAGCCCTAGCCGGTTGTTGCAGGTGTTGCAGATGCGGTTGCGCAGGAGCGGAGCACGTTCGAACTCGCCGAGAGCCGCGGGTATGATGTGCTCCAGCGATAAAGCTGGTTCGGCGCAATACAGGCAGATATTCTCCGGCACTCTTGCTTTCTCCGTTGCAGCGTGTCGCAGCTTGCCGACACAAGGTTGATTATACCCCGAGCCTTCGCCCTATCTTCGATCAAGATAGCCTCTTATCGGGCTAACAACTTACTACACTCGCCGCGGGCGAAGCCGCCGGTTCCTTCCCTCCTGATCCACACTGCACCATTTGGGGAAAACTTCAGAACAGGCCGTTGTCGATGGCCTCACAGCACCAAATCAGGTGCTGAAGACGGAGTTCGAGCGACTATCCCGAGAGGCCGGAATCTTGGATTCGTCCAAGCAGCGTGACCGTTCAACAGGCCGGCGGCCCACAACGGCCGTCGCATTCTCTCGCAACCACGAACCATCGGCGCGTCGGTTCCCCCGGCCGCCGTGCGTGCGGCCCGAGCGGCGGCGGGGCGGTCGCCAACGGCGCGCCAGCGCCGCGGCTTTCCGGCCAGCGGCCTGCGGAATCGATCTCCAGCGCGCGAACGCGACGGTACTGGCGCACCGGTCACGCGGACGCCCCAGCGGCTCTGCGTACGCGCGCCGAATCTGGCGCGCGGTGAGTGGATGTCGCCGTTCAGCGCTCGCCCGTCGCGCCGCGTCCCGCGCCCCCGGCCATCGTGCGCACGGCTCAGTACGCGGTCTGACATCGTACTTCCGCGGCCGGCCGCCGTCCGCGCCACCCGAGCGGGAGCTTCGCGATCGCGGGCGGAACGCTGAGCGAATCAATCGCGCGAAGACGCGCTCCTGCGCGCAGGCCTCGCGGCAGGCGCCACGGATCGCGGAGTATCCGCCGTTCGGATCTCGCAGATGGCGCCGCATCCCGCGGACGCGGCCGTCGCGCGCACGGAGCAGCAGGGGAGAAACGGCGCCGTTTTCCAGGGCCGGCCGCCATTCGCGCCGCCCGAGCGGCGGCAACCCGGTCGCAACGGCGCGGCGACCGCCACGGCTGCCGCGCCGGCATCGCGAAAAGTGTTGCCTGCGAGCCGGGCGCCGCGTAGGCGGCTCGGCGGTCACACGTCGCGCCGCGTCCTGCGGGCGCGGCCGTCCTGCGCCAGGTCCAGAGCACAGGCCGCGTTCGGGCTTCCGCGCCCGGCCGCAGTGCGCGCCGCCCGAGCAGCGGCAGGGCACCGCCGCGACAGCCGCCGGAGCGGACCGTCGCGCGCACGGAATGAGCCGGCCGGCGAAACCCGCTGGGTCCCCGCCTTGTCACCGACACTTTTCGCGCGGGCCTGTCCCACAATGTCGTGTTTTAGGGACGCCATCGCGAGCGAGTGTCCCAAAACCTTCACCTAATGGGACGGCAGGGGGGCTAATTGGGGTTTTGGGACAGTAGAAATCGCTCGATTGTCCCGCGGCCGACGCCCAGGGTGCCGGCGATCTCCCGGAGGGACTGACCGCTCGTCTTGAGATCGAGGGCCCGCTTCCGGTCGAAGACAACCTTGGGGCGCCCAAAGGAGACGCCCTGGTGCTTGGCGGCGCGCATGCCGGCCTTTACCCGCTCCTGGATCATGGAGCGCTCGAACTCTGCTACCGAGGCCAGGATGTGCAATAGGAACTTGCCCACGGGGTTGTTCTCGTCGGTGTCGAGGTTCTGGGTAGTGGCAATCCAGCGGATGCCCAGGGACTGCAGGGCTTGCAGGCTGGCGACCAGGCTGGAAACACTCTGGCCCCACCTGCCGGCCTTTGTTCCCGAGCTGCTCTCCCGTTGGTTATTCAGCTCCAAACTGGGCGAATTCGGCGCCTCCTGGCACGTCCAGCAGGCTCCCGACGAGATGCAGGCCCTCGCTGGCGACCTCCGCCAGATGGTCCTCGCGTCCAGCTTGCCTGTTCCGGCCCTCAGGAAGGTCCTGGAATTGCCCTATTCAACAACTCTCCCCCCTGAGACTCTTTGGTGATCTGTCGTGGGAGACCTCCCCGATTCGGCGCGCGGGGCGGCCCGGTGGTCTCCCCGCACTGTCCCGCCGCCGCTCGGGCAGCGCGAACGCCGGCTGGGGGAGCCGACGCGCCGATGGTTCGTTGTTGCGAGAGAATGCGACGGCCGTTGTGGGCCGCTAGCCTGCTGAACGATCACGCTGCTTGGACGAATCCAAGATCCCGGCCTCTCGGCATAGTCGCTCGAACTCCGTCTTCAACACCCGATTTGGTGCGTGGCATTTACGGACTGGCGTTCACCACACAGCGGCACCTCCGGTGCGAAGGCCGTGGCGCAATGATGCCGCGGGTTCAGCGTTTGGCGGTAGCCCACAACAGAAGATAGCCGGGCAGTGCGGGGGATCCAAGCGCTAGCTTGACGTCAAGCCTTCGGCCGCAGCGAACAACCCAGTATGACCGTGCAGTGCGGAGGCGTTTGCAAAGGGGGTCACACAAACAGGTCTGTCAAGGCAAAGTAGAAATGTCCTATTCCCAGCAAAGTAGAAATGTCCTATTCTGACCTGGGCCCCGGAGAGGCCGTGATACGTTGATGTCGTCCGCGAGGGGTCGCGCCCGAGCGGATGCCCAAGGCCGAGGCGACGACGGAGCTGGCTCCGAAGAAAGCATCGGCGACAGACCCTCTGAGGCCGGCAGTGGCGCGGCCCTCAGAGGGTTTTGTTTTTGATTTTCAAACCTCTCTTTCTTTGGTGAAGCTTCTGAGGAGCGGAGGCCTTGGGCGATAAAACGCGATGATCGCCGGGCCGGTTTTGCCCGGCGCTCCTTTCGATTTTGGTTTTGGCGTCGGCGCTCAGCTGCGCGCATTCGACATCCTGACCGCCTGGCGCAGAGAGGGGCCAGACCGCAACGAGAAGTCATCCATCCAATTGGGCTTGCGCTTGGGCTTGGCGGCCTGTTTGGGCGGTTTCGCCGCGACGGCATAGGGCGGCTGCAATTCGCGGATCGGTTGAGCGCATCGGCGCACGCGCACGTACTGATCCTGGAATCGCACGGCGATGATCCCATCCAAGCGTTGCTCGACGCGCACCCAGGCCTTGCGCAGTCCGGGCCGCATGTCCCGTCGGTCGATCTGATAGAACTTGGCGTCCCATCGGATGGTGTAGTCGTTGGTTACCTGCCGCTGTTCGACGTAGCTCAGGATCGCCGCCAAATCATGTTCTTTGCCCAGCGGCCGGTTCGCGCTGCAGCCCGAGGACGCGGCCGTCGCGCGCACGGCGCAGTGCGCGGCCACCCATGGGCTTCCCCGGCCGGCGGCCGTTCGTGCCGGCCGAGCCGCGGCGGGCGCGATCGCCAACGGCGCGGCAATTGCCACGGTTGTTGCAGGCAGCGCAGTGGCTTTTGGGCTGGCGCTCGCGAAACGCGGGGATGTCGGCGCTTCGGATCTCGCACGTCGCGCCGCGTCCCGCGGACGCGACCGTCGTGCGCACGACGCAGTCCTCGCGCGGCTTCCGCGGCCGGCCGCCGTGCACCCCGCCCGCGCGGTGGCGGTCCCGATCGCCAACGGCGCGGCGACCGGCAGGGTTGCCGAGAGCGGCGCCGGCGAACGTCGGATGTCGTCGGTTCGGGTCTCGCATGTCGCTCGATGGCGACCGCCTCCATCTCGACGTCGACTTCATCGAAGATGCGCTGCGGCAGGACCGCGCGTTCGCGAGAGGCAAGGGTCTCCGGAGCGATCAAAGACCCCTCCGGCGCCGCCATCGGCCTGTGGCAAAGCGCCGAAGCGGCCTCAGCGCCGACGGATGCGAATTCCCCAGTTGCGCCGTCGCTCAACTCCCGTCGCTCAACTCCTCTTCCCCAGCGTAAAGGGGACGCCGTCCTCGCGGCAGACCTCCTTGAGGGTGGGGCGTGCGCTCAAGGGGCCGCACGGCAATCCACCTCCGGGCATCACCCACTGGCCGACCATCCGAAAGCGCCGCAGGCCGGGAAGCTTGTTGGGCAGCGGACGGAATCCGATGGCGGGCGTCAGCAGCCAGCCCTCCATGCTCCCTTTCCAGTTGCCGGTAAAGCGAAGGACCGTCGCCGGGCTGGAGACGTCGACGGTTTCGACGGCCGACCGAAGGCCGGGAACGCGCCGCTCCAGCCGCTCGAGCACCGCCTCCGCCACGCCCTGTTTCTCGGCGCGGTAGGCCAGCATATCGCCCTTACGCTGATCGTCCCAATACGAGTCGTTGTAGGTGGGCAGGAAGCAGATGACAGCGGTCTTGCCCGCCGGGGCGAAGGTCGGATCGAAGTGGAAAAAACGTAAGTTGATCAGATCGACGGTCGTCTTGGGGTCGATTCGGAGCGGCGCGTCCAACAGGTAAGTCAGGAAGTGCGGCATGTGGCCGAGATCCATGCCCACACCGAGCGAGACCTGGAGGTAGGAGGGAAACAGAGCGTTCTTCTCGTACGCGGTCTTGAGCTGCGGACTGGTGTACGCGCCTCCCAGCATTTCATTCAGCGTCGTATGCCCGTCCGCGGCGGAGATGACCCAATCTCCCCGCAACGTCTCCCCGCCGGCCAGTTGGACGCCTACGGCGGTGCCGTTTTCCACCAAAATGCGCTCGACTCGCGCGCAATAGCGGATGCTGCCGCCGAGTTCCCTAAGGCGCTTCTCGATCGGGCGGATGATCGCCTGCGCGCCGCCGATGGCATAGCCGGCGTTCCGCACGCTCATCCATGCCAGCGATAAGACCACGGCGACGGCCGAGAGCTGCGCCAGCTCGCCTCGGCCGAAGTAGGCGCGGATCAGCGGGTCCTGAAATCGCGCGCCGTACTGCTCGCACGTCATCTTGGAGACGCGACTCAGTGTCGGGAAGATCGGCAGGTCGCGGAGCAGGATGCCGGCCTGGGCGACCCAGCTCTGGTCGGGATAGGGCATTCGGAATCGCCCCAGCCGGCGCACGTCGCCGACAAAGGCGCGGATCGCCTTGGCATCGGCTGGCGAGCGCGCGAGCAGCGTAGCCTCTAGCCGGTCGGGATCTGTGGGGATAGCGAGGCTGTCGCCGCTCTCGGTCTCGATGCGCGCTACCTCCTCGGGATCGACAAAGCGCAGCGCCGAGATGTCAAATAGCTCCTCCCAGTAGTCGCGCAAATCGGCACCCGGCTTGGAGCCGACCAGCCAGTGCAGGCAGGTCTCGAAGGTGTACTCGCCCCGTCGCCAGCTCATCGCCAGGCCGCCGGGCAAGGTATTCATCTCCAGCACTTCGGCCTGGTAGCCGCATTTGCGGGCGTACACGCCCGTGCAGAGGCCCGCGATGCCTCCGCCAATGATGAGGATCTTCTTGGATTCGCTTGCCCTGGCTTCACTTGACATAGGTTGCGGCCTTTCTCCGGTCCTCGTGCCGCGCGGGCTCTCGCCGCGGCTGGTCGCCGATGGACGGGCGCTATAACGGATTCTCTACTCTGAATAGCTACGCGCGCCAGGCGCCGCGGGTTCCGCGGCGTTCATCGGCGAACCAGCCGGTGTCTTAGGCATCGTGCCGGAGGGCGGCGCGTTCACCGTACAGTTCCTACGGCTCGTCGTGCCGTTCGACTCCGGGGGCGGCGTGCTCGGATTAGTGCCGAGATCTACACCGGCCAGGCAGACTGTGGAAGGGTATGGCCGCAGTGGTTGCCCAAGCTCCATCGCGGAAGCGATCCCTCAGACACAACTGCGGTGCCGGGACGCCGCCGATTTACTTCGACTCTCCCGATACGGCCTCCGTGGGTCAATCCGGATATCGCGGGCGAACCCTGGTGTGGTCGACTAGAACCGGACTTCGCGCCAGGCCGCGAGCTCTTGAACAGAAGGTGCTTCCGGATACCCACAGCGCTGCGATGCCGGACTCATAATCTTCGGTCGCGGGGGAGTCACCCTCGCTGATTTGCCGCTAGGCACCAGAACAGGAAGCGCCTGCTGCGATATCGTTTCGGCGGTCCCCTACCTGCATTCTCGCCGGTGCACGATGTGTGCGCCGATCCCATCAGTTGCGGAGTGTGCGATTCGAGGGAAACTACGAATGAGAAGGCAGGTTTTCCAATGTCGGCACAGGCCCTAAGTTGGAAGCTGGCGCTCCGGGCTATATGCCGCGCGCTCCTTTTCCTGCCGCCATTTGCTTTCGCGGGCCGCCTGGATTGGTGGCGCGGCTGGCTTTTCGTCGGCTCAATGCTGCTTATCGCCGGGGTGAGCTTCGCCGTAATGCGGCGCAGAAACCCGGAACTGATGCGCCGGCGGCTGGAGCCGCAACCGGGCGTCAAGGGATTCGAGAGATTCGTGGTCGTCGCGGCGTTTATCGGCTTCCTCAGCTTTTACGCGGTGGCCGGCCTCGACGTCCGCTACGGCTGGTCGCAACTCAGCGCGGCCTGGGTATGGCCTGGCATCGCGCTGGAGTTGCTGGGATTCGTTCCCATTTACCTGGCGATCGCCGAGAATCCCTTCCTCGAAAGGCAGGTCCGCATTGCGAGCGAGGTTGGCCA
Source organism: Terriglobia bacterium (assembly GCA_963714205.1). Lineage (GTDB taxonomy): Bacteria > Acidobacteriota > Terriglobia > Bryobacterales > Bryobacteraceae > CAVQNQ01. The sequence continues at coordinate 252,606 of CAVQNQ010000004.1, read as the reverse complement.
TCACGTCATCACCACGGGACCGTATCGCGTCGTGCGTCACCCCATGTATGCCGGGCTGCTGCTGGTGCTGCTGGGGTGGCCGCTGATTCTCGGCTCGGCATGGAGTTTCGCGCCGATCACGATGCTGATGGCCACCTTCATTGTCCGTACGGTGCTGGAAGACGGCGCCCTGTGGCGCGAACTGCCGGGCTACAGGAGTACTGCACCCGGACACTCTACCGACTGGTTCCGGGCGTGTGGTAAGGTCGGGCGGGCTTCCGAATAGCGCGCATTGGGCGTCATACTGCAAATCGGGAAGATCCGCTTGCCGGGCTCTGTTTCAGATCGTATCTTTTCTCGTGCCCTGGCCTGCGCGGCCAGCAGAGAATCACCACAACAGGAAACAGCACGCATGCCGATAAGGTCGATATCCAGTGCGATGTCGTGCCATATCCGCGCACTCCGACGGCCCCAAATGGGAAGACAAACACGGTGAACGAGCTCCACGGTAACCAGAGCGACTTGTGGAATCCGGTTGCCGCCAAAGAAAAAGCCGCAGGCATCGGGCAGCAGCTTTGCGAAGTAATGCCAAATCGCGATGGCGAAGGGGATACCGAGCACTGTTATGATCCACCAGGGTGACGCGTGTAGCCCCTTTTCGAGTGTGGCCATGTCTGCGTGTGTAGCAAAAGTCCTGACCGGTACGTAGCACAGGAAGTTCCCCACGTTCATAAGGCACAGCATCAGAGCGAAAAGCACTAGCACGTCACGGCGTCTCTGCATGGCCTGCGAGTAGAACCTCCTCGCACCGACATAGAGAAATCCGTTGCCGAACAGCACTCCCGCCACTGCAACCAGCGATGCGAGGTAGCCTTTGCCTGCCGCGAACATCGGACCATACTGAACGTTCTCGTCGACGTCGAGAAGGAAGGCCGCATTCCCCAGAGTCAAAGGCCCGTAGTTCAACGCCAACGGGTCCGCCTTGTAGCCCACAGCCCAGGCGCTGAAGGAGTGTGCGTACTCGTGGACAAGGTAGCCGAGGGCATGAGTCAGCCACCACGACAGCGGCACAAGGAGCAGCCAAAACAGTACAGCTCTCCGTTGCGTCATGGCTGAAGTATAGCTCTCGCGGATCGAGGAATCAGCGATGAATAGCAGGAGCGTCAACCCGCAAATCTCACCCGGGGGGCCCAATGCCCAGCGTGTTACGCGCTAACCGGAACCTGGGCTGCCCCGCGTCAACTTGCCGGGAAACGCGCATTGCTGACATACAGCAGGTCAACCGACGCCGAACTGGCCTGGCAGCAGATCGCGTGAATCTCGAAATCACTGCCCCAAATATTTCTGTGTCACTATGTAAGGAACAGTTCTCATGCCAACACCAAGACTGACACCCGACCTGATAGCCGCTGCCGTTGAAGGCTACGAATCGCAAAAGGCCCGCATAGATCAAAGGATCGCCGAGCTTCGCGCCCTACTACCCGGCGGTCGAACGGAAGCGCCCGCCACGCCTGAGACCCCAAAACTCAAACGACGGAAACTTAGTGCCGCCGCTCGTGCTCGCATCGCCGAGGCGCAACGCAAGAGATGGGCGGAAGCAAAGAAGGTGACTGAACCGCCAGCCCAGGAGACTCCCAAGCCCAAACGGAAGCTCTCGGCGGCTGGCAGGAAGGCAATCATCGCCGCCACCAAGAAACGATGGGCGGCACTCAGAGCGGCCAAGGCGGGACAGGAGAAAGCCGCCGCCAAGAAACCTGCTACGAGGAAAGCAGCGAAAAAGGCTCCGCCGGCAAGGGTCACAAGGAAGACGGCTGCCAAGCGCCCACGGAAAAGGGCTACGCCTGCCGCTCCGGCTGGGGCGGAAGCCGCCGCTCAGTAAGGCATCTTTGCGGTCATTTTCGTCGTCGGGTTCTTCTCTATGCTGCTTGGTGGTGCAGTCATTGGCGAATTGAGGAAGAAGAATCTCTCGGCTTGATGCAGATGGCCGGCATCAGGTTTTCAGCATAACCGGATGCTACGGTCCGGCTTATCCTTTATAAACCGCCGCGGTGGAAGCAAAGCCGTGACTCCCGGCGCGCGCGTCCTCATCCAATCTTGCCAACGTGCTCCGGATCTTGTCCAGCAACTGAGTCAAGCGCAGCGGTTTCTGGAGGAAAAGGTCGTGCGCCAGCCAGGTGCCGCCCGGAGTCTCAAAATCCGGGAGATTCACGCAATTCGAGCTTAGAATGAATATCGGGACGCCCTTCAGTCCCTCCGTGCGGCGTATCTCCTGGATGGCTGAAAACCCCTCGGTCCTTTCGTCCATAACTATGTCCATGAGGATCAAATCTGGCCGCTCCGCTTGGGCCAGTTCCACTCCCTCTCGGCCGGTCTCCGCCCGAAAGACGGTAAACTGCCTGGCCGTGAGGAAAGACGCGACGCCATCTGCGAAATGAGCGTCGTTGTCAATGATCAGGATTCGATTTCCTGCGCTCGTCATACCCAATCTCCAGAATTGCTTGTTTTGCCACGGTCACGCGAGGCGCGGCAGGCGTCTGCGAAAGCTATCCTGGGAGAGCACCCGGCGCGGTTATTGGGCCGACTCTTCCCAGATGACGGGCAGAGCGATGTGGACCGCTGACGGCCCACGGCGAAGGGTTGCCCGAAGTCCCCAACCAGGAACACGCCCCGTCCAACGGGACTTCAGGCAAGCGATCCCTCTTCTTCCCGCTTCTAATCTCAGCGGGATCAAGCAGGAAGGCGCGATAGTGAGGCTGGCGATCATAACGATCTAGCGCTCGACTGCTCAATTATGGGACCGTCTTCGCCGTGCGTCAAGGGCGATTTGCAAGCCGGGCGGGCTGGCAGCTTCACGGTGAATCGCGTTCCCCGGCCCGGTTCGCTCTCGACGGCGACGCCTCCACCATGGCGTTCCGCGATCTCTTTGACGATCGCAAGTCCCAGGCCGGTCCCTTGTTCCGCGTACTCTCTGGCATTGGCCGCCCGGTAGAACTCCTCGAAGATTCTCGGAAGATCCTCAGCCGCGATTCCGATGCCGGTATCTTCCACCTGTACGACCGGGCTTTCGCCATGCAAATGCTGGCTCACGGTGACGGATCCCCCCGATCCCGTGTAACGAACTCCATTCTCGACGAGATTTGCCACCAGTTGGCGAAGGGCGACTGGATCTCCAAGGACGACCTCTTCGGAAGCGATACGGGCCGAGAGCGTCACCCCTTTGCGTCCGGCGGCTTCCCGGAAGTCTTCAATCACCTCCGCAACCAGCGCGCCGAGTGCAACCGGAGCTTGCGCGCCCTCGACTGCCGCCTCGCGCGCACGCGCCAGCAGCAGCAAGTCGTGAGTAACCGCCGCAAGCTCGCCGGCGCGGCGCTGGGCCCGGCCGATCAACTCGCGGGACGGTTCACTGAGGCCGCCGGCCATTCCTTGTAACAGCACCTTGAGCGCGGTCTCGATCGTTCCCAGCGGGCCGCGCAGTTCGTGCGCCACTTTCCGCATGTATTGCGATTTGGCGCGCTCGCTCTCCCGCAGCGTTGCAAAGGCGGCCTCCAGGCGCCGTTTGTCGTCGGCAATCTGCCGCGAAAGGAGCACGTTGGCGCGCAGGCGCGAACGCAGTTCCACGGCGATGGCGCTGCACAGGTACGCCGCCAGGTAGAGTGTCGCGCCAAGAACCACGAGACTGGTTGCCGCGACGCTGGCCTTGCGGTAGGCATCGGGCGGCCAGCCCCAAGCGAGCGGCCGATGCCCGATGAGGCCGAAGTACTCGGACAACACGACCACGGCAAAAAACAAAAAACCCAACGCAGCTTGAAAATATGTGCCGCGCCGGGACAGCAGAATACTGGCGAGAACGACGTGAAAAACAAAAAAGACCGAAAAAGGACTGGTCACGCCGCCGCAAAAATGGAGCAGCACCGCAAGAAACAGGAAATCGAGCGTAATCTGCACGAATGCGAAGAACGCTGCTCGGGCCACTCCCGCGTCATCGCCAAGGCCGAAAAGCGTGCGCGGCGCCGCCAGGCGCGCAAACGGATGGGCGCTGCCCCAGTCGCCTTTCGCAGGTTTCGCGAACAGGCGCCTCCCCACAAAGAAAAGAATAGCGTTGTAGACGAGGAGGCCGCTGCCAAGAGCCAGGATAGGCCCTACCGGCGCATCCGGCCCCTTCAGGACGCGCGCCATTACCGTCGTGCAGACGACGCCGGCCCCGGCCAGCCACCGCAGCTTGATGAACCAAAGGGTTCGCCGCTCCAGGTCGCTTGATGCGCGAAACTCGCCGATATCCGTCAACTCTGCCACTCCACCACGGGCGCGTGGTCACTAGACCGGATTCGCACTGCCGGAGGCCGTCATGCGCGCGCCTTGAGCCGGAGCGCCCGATCGATCCGTTCGAGCAGCAGCGTCGGGTCGACGGGCTTATCGATGAAGTCCTGGACCGGCAGGTACTCGCCGGCCTGGTATGTGCCGTCGGCTGAGTCGGGGTAAAAACGCAAATCGGTCTTCTCGTGGATCGCGCTGAACACAATAATGGGGACACTCTTGAAGTAAGCCTCTTCCCGCTGCCGCAGCCGCCACACGAAGTGAAACCCTTCGGTGGCGTGCGGCATCATGATGTCGAGCACGATGCAGTCCGGCCGGTGCTCGGCGGCTGCCTCCAGCCCAGTTGAAAGATCATAGGCCGCGGCCACCTGATAACCCCTGCTCTGCAGCGCGACGCGAAGCACCGCGACCAGGTCTTTGTCGTCATCTACAATCAGAATCTTGGCTCCGTCGCTCACACTGACAAACTCCTTTCCGAGATCACGTCTTCGCCGCAAAGGCCGACTTTCCCTCCGCCAGTTCTTCCAGCGTCTCCTGCTGCATCCTCTCCTCCTCGACCTTCTTCGGCACCAGGCCCAGCGCCAGCGCTACTCCATAAAGAATCGCCTCGGGCCGCGGCGGGCATCCGGGGATGTAGTAGTCAACGGGAATTATTTTGTCCGCGCCGCCCAAAACGCTGTAGCTGTCGAACCAGCAACCCCCGCCCGAGGCGCAGGAACCCACGGCGAAGATGAGTTTCGGATTCGGTACCGCTTCGACCAGCCTTTTTAGTGCCGGCGCCGCCTGGCGCGTCACCGGACCGCACACCAGCAGAACGTCCGCATGCCGGGGCGATCCCACCAGCTTGATCCCGAACCGTTCGGCATCGTAATACGGCGTGAGGACGTTAATGACCTCGATATCGCACCCGTTGCAGGCTCCGACATTGGCGTGGTAGACCCACAGCGCCTTACCAAAGGCTTTCTTAGAAAGCGCCTGAAACACGAAGACACCTCCCCACAGGTCCGCAGAATCACATGCCCAGGGTCGCCAGAGCGGCGGCGGCCCGATTTAACAGAGGATAAGCGGCTTGGGGATAGATGCCCAGAAGCAGGCACAGCGCTCCCAGAGCCGCCATCGGCAGCCACATCGCCGCCGGCACTTCTTTAACGGCCGACTCCTTGACGGCGGCCGTGCGCAGCCTCCCCCAAAACACTCTGAATCCGGCCCGGACCATTACCGCCATCGTCAGAATGCTGGTCGCCACGGCTATGATGGCCGCCCACCACAACCCCGCTTTCGCCAGCGCCAGGTAGATCGTCAGCTTGCTCCAAAACCCGTTGAGCGGCGGGAGGCCGGCGATGGCCAGGACGCCGAGAAAGAAACAGCCGCTCGTGATGGGCATGCAACGTCTCAGGCCGCCCAACTCGCTGATCCGCCGCGCCCCTGTCGAATGGATTATCGCCCCCACGCACAGAAACAACAGCGACTTAAAAAGCGCGTGATTCACAAGATGATACAAACCGCCGTAGCACCCGAGGTAAGTTCCCAGTCCGGCTCCGGCGAGCACGTACCCCATCTGGCTGACCGAAGAATAGGCGAGCAACCGCTTCAGGTCGTCCTGGCTCAATGCCATCACAACTCCGAACGCCATCGTGAAAACGCCCAGCGCGACCAGAAAGACGCTTATTTGAGGCCAGGAGGGATAGAAGACGCTCACGGTGCGCACCATGGCATAGAGCCCCATCTTGATCATCACGCCCGAGAGGAGGACGCTGATCGGCGTGGGGGCCTCGGCGTGCGCGTCCGGGAGCCACGGATGAAAAGGCGCGATACCGGCCTTCGTTCCGAAGCCGATCACCAGGAACGCAATCGCTAGAGCCGCTGTTCCGCCCGGAACCAAGTGAGCCACCCGCCTGATTTCGCTGATCAGCAGGGCGCTACTGCCGCTGAGCTGTTTGGTGGCGGCGGCGGAGGCATACAGCAAGACGCAGCCGAACAAAGCGAAGGTAATCCCGATGGTCAGCAGCATCAGGTACTTGTAGCCCGCCTCCAACGCGCGGCGGTCCCAAAAGAAGGCCACCAGCAGACCCGAGGTCAGGGTGGTGGCCTCGATCGCCACATACAGCATCACGACGTTGTTCGTGACGCAGCCCCACAGCATGGTCCCCAGGAACCACAACACCAGGCCGTAGAAGATGCGCGTCCGGCCCGCCGCGGCGCGTTCGCCAACGCGTTGGATCAGCGCCTCGAGCCGCAGATATCGCACGGAGTACACGGATGCCGCCAGGGCGATGGTTGCGATCACGAGCACCATCAGCGCGCTCAAACCGTCCACCCGCAGCTCGTTATTCCACGTCGTCAGCGTTACGCCGGCTATGACCTTGCAGGCCATCCACACGCCCATCGCCAACACCAGGGCCGCGGTCAGAATGGGCAGGCCTTGCTGCAACCGGCGGTCGATTCGCTTCCAGGCAAACAAAGGAATGCCCGCCGCTATTGGCAGCAGGAACGTAACGGCCGGTATGATCGATGTCTCCGTCACCATAACTAACGCCTCAGTTCGCGCAACTGGAACGTATCGGTCGTTCCAAACTCCTGTCTAACCCCGCCGATAACGTACAGGAGCAGGTACACCGTCACTACCACCTCGGTAGCGACGCCGAACACCGCCGTTTCCGGTAACTCGGGCGCCAGGCTGACCAGGCTCAGATGAACGGCGTTCTCGAGCAGGCAGAGTCCAATCACAGTCTTAAATGCGTCCCGCCGGGTTAGGACTGCGTACAGGCCCAGCGCGAACACGGTGGACGCCACGGCCAGGTTCGTGCGAAACACTCCCAATTGCGACATTTCAGTGGGCGCCAGAAGGGTGACCTGCCCGTGGATCAGGTGGTACGATCCCAGCATCAGCAGGCATGCGAAGACCACCGAAGGGCCCAGTCCTATCAGCGGCTTCAATTCGCGGTCGTCCCGCCCGCGCAGGAACCGGAACAGAAACCAGGGCGTCAGAATGACCTTGGTAACCAGCGCCGTACCGGCCCACCAGTACAGGGCCGGGTTCACCGCCGCAAACGCCGTCAGCAGACCCACCATCAGGAGGGCCTGGCAAAGGTAGGCGGCCGCGGAGAGCTTGAGCCGCCGCATCTCCACCGCCGCGACGGAGGTGATCACCATGATCAGGCTCAGCGTTTCAATGAGGTTCGTGTGGAGCGTGGCTGCGTTCACGCCCGTCCTCCTTCCAGGCCATTCCGGAAACCCGTCTTCATCATCCGGTCCAGCGGCGTGGCAGGATGGAAGCACCGGCCGCATCTTTGGCACGGCCCCATAAAAACCTCCAGCCGCATGTACATATCCCGGGGCTTGTCCGTGGACGTTTCAAATTGCTGGCTCAGCCGGATCGCGCCCTCCGGGCAGACTTCCTCGCATCGAGCGCAGTATGTGCACCGGCTCCAGAAGAACTCCAACAGACGCTTATGTTGTTGCGGGTCCGAAACGACGATCACGCCAGCCGGACACACGTTCGCGCAGCCGCCGCAGCCGAAACACAGGTCCGCATCCACGGTGATCTTGCCGCGGAAGCCCGGCTTCGGCTCGAGCGGCGTCAGCGGATATCCGAGCGTGACGCGTCCCGCCTTCAGGCAAATCAGCGCCTCGCGTAATTTGCTCAGCAACACCGCCACCTCCTATTTGCCAATCACCGCAAACGCCAAAGCGGACAGGCCCGACAGCGCCAAACGCGCGAAATAGCCCATCGCTTGATCGATGCGCAATCTCGGATTCACAACGTCCACGAGACCTACGAGCAGCAGCACCGCCAGCACCTTGATGCCGCTGGCCGGCAGATCGAAAGCCAAGGCCCCAAAATGCGGCCAGGGCAGGAACACTTCCACCAGCAGGAACGCCAGCACGAGCTGCCTCGTCCACATGGTCCAACGCAGAAGGGCGAGCCGCGGGCCGCTTTGCTCCACCAGCGGGCCGCCCATGATTTCCTGATCGGCTTCCGCAATGTCGAACGGCAGCTTGCCGGCTTGCGCTTGCAGAGCCAGAAAGAAGGCGAGGCCCGCAATCGCCATGCTGATGCTGGGTCCGTTGCTTGCCTGGAAGGCCGTCATGCTATACAAGGCCAGGCTCTTCGCCTTGAACGCGCCCACGCAAAGCGCGATCGCCAGGGTCGGCTCGACGGATAAAGCCATCATCATTTCGCGTGAACTGCCCACATAGGCGTAAGGGCTGCCGCTGGCAAACCCGCACAACATGATCAGAACGGCGCCCATGGCCGCGACATAGAGCAACACGATCATGTCCCCGGCGAACGACAGCGGCGCGGCGCCTCCCATGGGCGTCATCGTCGCGAGAAGCAGCACCGAACCGAGCGCCAGTGGCGGCAGGCTGGCGTACGCCGCCCCGCCCACGCTGCGCAGGTCTTCCTTGCCGAGCAGTTTCAGAAGATCCCAATACGGCTGCGTCACCGGCGGCCCTATGCGCGAGTGAAGGGCGGCCTTCATTTTGCGCAAGATGCCCTCGTAGAGCGGCGACAGCAGCAGAGCGATCCCCACGTTCAGCAGGCACAGCAGCGCTATTACGAACCCATGTATCATCGAGCGCCTCCGCGAACGCCTTTGCCTCTGGACATTTCCATCAGCTCGGAGCGGCGATAGATCCGAACCGCATTGGTCCGCCGGTCGATCGTCTCCAGACGCTCCGTGCACGAAAAGCACGGGTCGAGACTTCCCAGCGTGATCGGCACGTCCGCTATGGTTCCATGCGCGACCGCGGCCGGCAGAGCTTGCAGGTTCGCGTAGCTGGGCGCGCGCACTCTCCACCGGTAAGGCCGGTTGTCACCGCCCGTCATCACATAGTGGATGGCTTCGCCTCTCGGCGCCTCCACCACCGAAACGGCCGCCTTGCCCGGTGGAATCTCGTCCCGGATCTCCGCGCAGATCGGTCCCTCAGGGAGGGCCGACAACGCCTCGCGAACCAGCCGGATGGATTCCATCAGCTCTCCCACGCGGACCACCACGCGAGCCCAGATATCGCATCCCTCCTGCGTGACGATCCGCGGAGGGATTTCGTCGTAAGCGGCGTACGGATGGTCGATTCTGGCGTCGATCGCCACTCCCGAGGCCCTAGCGGGCGGGCCGACCACGCACACGCTGCGGACCGATTCCATCGTCAACACGCCGACCGTCTCGGTTCTGGCCCGCAGCACGCTGTCCCCGATAATCGCATCGCGCACCGCGATGGCCTCCTTCTCTACGTCTGCAAGAGTCTTGAGAAGCTGCGGCCGCATATCGTTGGGGAGGTCCCGTCGCAAGCCGCCAATGGTGTTCATCCCGTACGTCTTGCGGTTCCCGGAGATCGCTTCGCAAAGCCACATCACCGGCTCGCGGATTCGCCAGGTTTGCATCAACACCGTATCGAAGCCGATAATGTGCCCGGCGATTCCCAGCCAGAGCAGATGCGAATGGATGCGTTCCAGCTCCAGCATGATGGTCCGGATGTATCGGGCCCTTCGCGGAACCTCGATGTCGGCGGCTTTCTCCACCGCCTGGCAATAGCACGCCGAATGGATGAAGCCGCAGATCCCACAGATCCTCTCCGCCAGGAAGGGGATCTCATTGTAAGTCAGAACGCTGTCGCCCAGCTTCTCGATGCCGCGGTGGTTATAGAAGAGGCGGGTATCGCACCCCACAATCGTCTCGCCCTCCACCAATAGACGAAAGTAGGCAGGCTCCTCCAAGACCGGGAAGAACGGCCCCATGGGCAGCACGGAGGCTCCCACGGGCGTCGCGCGCATCTCCGGCCGGCCCTTTTCGGCCAGCGGGGGCCGGAAGTTATAGGGAAAATCTCTGCGCAGCGGATACACGCCTTCGGGCCAGTCGTCGGGCAGCAGCAGGCGGCGCGGATCGGGATGGCCTTCCGGGTGTACGCCCACGGCGTCCTGGAACTCGCGCTCCGCCCAGTCCGCGCCTGGAACCACACCCGTGATCGAGTCGACCCGCGGGTCGTCGGCCGGCGCTCTCGATTCGAGCAAGATGTATAGTTTCTCGCGGTCCAGAGAGAAGACGTGCAGAATTCCGAAATCGCCGCCGAGCGTTCGGTTGTCGGTCCCTACCGAAATCAGAAAGCGCGCCTGCAATTGATTGAAGAGCCCGTCCGCAACGCTTCGCAGCAACTTCTTATCGATAAGGAAGTGGAGCGTATCGGGGTGCGGCCATGTGGCCGAAACAGAAGCGCCAGCGCTGCGCGCCGCGACCATTTCGTGAACCGCCGCCAGGACCTGCCCGCGTTCCGTGTTCATGGCGATACCCTCACCGGACCGCCAGGAGCGCGATGCCGGCTACGACGATGGAGCCAACTACGATCCATAGAAGATAGACCTGCGGCGTTCCGACGTGCGTCCGGCTGACGCCGTCCGCGGCCTTCTCGACGGCGTGAGCCGCGGGCGTATAGAGCCACCGGTCGAAATCGAGCAGCCGCCGGACGGGGGCCGGCATGCGCGGCACCAGCAGCTTTCCCGCCGGATAAACGCCTTGAAATGCGTGTTTGAACGGCAGATAGAAGCTGCCGGCGGGATAGCGTACGATCGCCGCCGCGTGCTCTTCTCCGCAGTACCACACCGGCACGGAGCGCGCCTTGGCTCCCGCTGCGTGCTGGATTCCGTAGGCCAGCGACGCCAGAATCGCGAGGCCGGCCAGCATCACGAGCGGCCACCAGAAAGCCACCGCCGTCCCATCGATCAGCGAAAGGCCGCCCCACGCCGACCCGGTGGCCACCGCCGAGCTGGAGATACCCAGACCTTCTACCGCCCGCCCGATGAATCGCAGCGGCACTTGCGGGAACACCCCGAGCGCTACGCATAGAGCGGCCAGCGCGGCCTGCGGCACAAGCATGGATGCCGGCGCCTCTTTCACCGTGAAATTCTCATCCGCCTTGCCCAGGAAGACGGCGCCGAGCAGTTTCAGGAAGGAGGCCAGCGTCACCACTGAAATGAACAGCGCAATCAGGCCCAGCACCAGGAACAGGGGAAAGCGGAATCCCGCCAGAATACAGCCGGAAATGATCAGCCACTTGCTGGTAAACCCGTTCAAAGGGGGTACGCCGGCGATGCTCAAAGACGCGATCGTCGTCGATCCCGCCGTGTATGGCATGAAGCGGGCCAGCCCGCCCAGCTTGTCCATATCGCGCGTGCCCGTTCGATAGAGCACCGAGCCCGCGCCCAGGAAGAGACACGACTTGAAACACGCGTGGTTCACGGCATGGAGAATGGCGCCCATCAGGCAAATCGATGCCAAAAGCGGAGCGGCGGCCAGGCAATAGGCGCCCACCCCCAGCCCCAGGCATATGTAGCCGATCTGCCCGATGGTGTGGAAAGCCATCAGCCGTTTGGCGTCGGTTTGCCGCAGCGCCGTGAGGGTCCCGGCGAAAAGCGAGCTCGCGCCCGCCAGGGCCACGACGATTCCCCAAATCCGCAGCGATGGCGAAGGCGCCAGGAGTGAGTAGAACAGGCGCACCAGCCCGTAAATCCCCAGTTTCACCAGCACGCCGGAAAGCGTGGCACTCATGCCGGACGGGGCCACCGGATGGGCGTCGGGAAGCCAATCGCCCATCGGCAGAATCCCCGCCTTCGTGGCGAACCCCAGAAAGAACAGGAACACTACCAGGTGCGCCGTCAACGGCTGCGTTTCCAGCAGACCGGAAAGGGCTCGCCGGATGGCGTCGAAATGGAACGATCCCGAGCTCCGCCACAGCGTCAGCACGGCCGCCACCATGCACAGCGTCGCGCCGTGCGTGATGACGAAATACTTCAATCCCGCGCGTTGGCTGGCCGCGCTCTCGCGTTCATACGTCACCAGGAAGTACGAGGTAAGCGTCATCGATTCCCAGAAGACGAGAAACCAGAGCCAGTCCGCCGAGACCAGAACTCCGGTCATGCTTGCGATGCACAGAAGCAGGATCGGGTAGAACTTCGCAACCCGGTCGCCGGAGTAGCGCTCCATGTACCGCACCGAGTACATCGCGCTCGCCAGCGTCACCAGCGCCACGATGGCCAGGAAGACCGCGCTTAGAGGATCCACGCGCAGCGTGAGTCCGGCGCCCAGCTGCGGCAGCCGGACGAGGGTGCGTTCGCCCGCTCCTCCCGTGAACGCGCCCACGACGGCCAGCCAGGTGCTCAGGCTGGAAGCGGCGACGAACGCAAAGCTCACCCATCCGCAGAGCCTCGGCCGGCCGGAAACCGCCAGGCTCACAAACGACCCCACGATCAGGATCGCCAGGCTGACTTCGATCAGGAGAACCGAATCGATCATGTTACGTCCCCATGAACCGCACCAGGGGTATCCCGACGAGCGGGGCCGTCAGGCAGCCGACCATTAAAACGATCAGGGTGACCTGGAATTGCCACGGCAGATCGCTTGGGAGTGGAGCCGACGCCAGCGGCGGCCCCAGGAACACTTTCTGCGCCACGTAGAGCATCCAACCGAAGGAAATCAGGGTTTCGCACAGAATCAGCGTCAGAATCACCGGCCCCATAACTCCTCCCAGCCGGATGGCGCCCGCCAGAATCATGAACTTGCTCCAGAAACACCCCAGAGGCGGCACGCCGGTAACGGTCAATAGCCCCACGAAAAACGCCATAGCTGTGAGCGGCATGCGCTTTCCCAGCCCGCGGAGCGCCGATATTTTCCGAGTCCCGGTCGCATACGCAATCGCGCCCACGCAAAAGAACAATGTGGCCTTGCCGATGCCGTGACAGAGGATGTGCAAAACGCCGCCTTGAAAGCCCAGCGGCGCTCCCAATGCTCCAATGGCGATTCCGAGCATTATGTACCCCAGATGCGCAATCGTGGAATAGGCCAGCAGCCGCTTCAGATCGTCTTGCACGAAGTAGAACGAGAGAGCCACGAAGATCGTAAGCAACGCCATGCCGGCCATGAGCGCGGCGATCTGTGGGGACATCGCCCATCCGCTGCTCACCGTTCTGGCCATCAGGTAGACGCCGGCTTTGACCATCGCAGCGGCATGCAGGTAGGCGCTGACGGGAGTCGGCGCTTCCATGGCATCCGGCAGCCAGGTTTGCAGAGGAACCTGGGCCGCCTTCGCCCACGCGGCAATCAGGATGAAAACGAAGACCCAATTGCGTAAGCCATCCGGCAGCCTGGAGAGGGCCGAAAACTCGAACGATCCGGTGCGCACGAAAAGAATCAGGGTGACCACCACCAGAAACGCCCCGCCGGCCTGCGTCATTAGCATGGCTTTGAAGCCGGCGCGCAGGCTACGTTCGTCCTGGCGAAAGGAAATCAGGGCCCAGGAACACAGCGTCGTCAACTCCCAGAAGAACAAAAGCTGGAGAAAGTTGGGCGAAAGCACGACGCCCGCCATGCTGGCGATGAACAGCAGGAGCCAGAAGTAGTACCGGCCGAATTCCCGGCTGTCCACGGGGTGCTCCCGGTTCTGCTTGGTCAGATAGGAAGTTGAATAGAGCACCGTGAGCAGCCCGACCGGCAGCACCACCAGCAGCATCAACTCAGCCAGAGGATCGATCGCTATGCCGAATACCGGCCCCGCAACCATGCCGCGCAGCCACGGAAGGTCGCCCGCGAGGATTCTCTGGGAAGTCCCGAAAGCGGAAGACACCAGCCAGGCGGCCGCGGCCGTAGCCAGGGCAGCGCTGGCGAGCGCAGCCCATCGGCATCTTTCCTTCAGAAACGCGCACAATAGAGCCCCCGCCGCGGGCAACAGAATAATGGCAATGGCGAGTGAGGGAATCAAGCTGACACCTCTCCTCTTACGGAACCGGCGGCGAGGCCGCGCGGGGCAAACCGGCCTTCCGCTAGAACGCGATTCAACATGCCAGCGACTCTTGCGACGCTTTCCGCAACGGCATCGCTCATGGCTTCCAGAAACTCCGTGTGGGCTGGCTGAATGCCGATCGCGAATACGCGAGCTTCCGTGGTGCGCTCGAGAACGCTCATCAACAGGCTGAGAGGCACGCGATGCGTGCTCGGACAGTATCCGGCGATCTGATCCTGTTCCAGAAGCGCAACCGAGCCGGGCGCGGAATCCATATCTATGCTATCGATCAGTACGACCGTGCCGGGCTGCCGGTCCGCTACCAGCGAGAAATAATTTTCGGGAACCTCCTGGGCGTCGATCACCGAGACGCCGGGCGGCGCGGCGATCCGTCTGGCGACCATGCTTCCCGCGGCGTCGTCGCCGCGCAACGGATTGCCAATGCCCATCACCACGACCTCGCCTTGTATCCAGGCGGCGAGTTGTTCCAGTGGATTCATATCACTGCCGCATCTCACTCGACCAGTTCGCGGATCTGCTTGAAGTTGAAAACCGGCCCGTCCCGGCAGACATATCGGTGGCCAATCGCGCAATGGTTGCACTTTCCTATCCCGCACTGCATCATCCGTTCCAGCGTCGAGATAACGGACTCGTCCTGGAATCCGCGCATGAACAGGTCCTGGACGACGAACTTGATCATGATCGGAGGGCCGCAGACGTACGCCAGGGTGCTTTCCGGCCGCAGCGTGGTCTTGGTGAACAGTACCGGCACCATGCCCACATTCCCGGTCCAGCCGGGCAGGGAATTATCCACGGTTACGTGGAATTCGACGCTGGCCGTCGCGGTCCACTCCTCGAGTTCGTCCTTATAGACCAAGTCCACGGGCGTCCGGGCGCCGTAGAGAATCGTCACGTTCCGGAAGCGGTCCCGCTTGTCCAACACATTCCAGATCAAGCTGCGCAGCGGGGGCAGGCCGATGCCGCCCGCTACGAACAGCAGATCTTTTCCGTATGCGCCTTCGACGTCGAAGCCATTGCCGAAGGGTCCCCGTATTCCCACTTCCGCGCCGGGTCCAAGCTGGTGCAACGCATCCGTCAGCATCCCGGTGCGCCGGATGGTGGTTTCAAACGCTCCCGGCCGCGTAGGGCTCGAGGCGATGCAGAACGGAGCCTCCCCGAAGCCGAACACCGATAATTCCACAAATTGCCCCGGAAGGAAACGAAACGCCTCAGCATCCTCCGGTTCGCGGAAGCGCAGCGTGAACGTCTTGGTGTCGGGCGTCTCATCCCGCACCGCGTCGATCCGAGCGATCTGGGGGAGAAACACGTCAGCCTTCATGCCAAACCCTCTTCCGGATCGCGGCGACGACTGCGGGCATGTCCGTGGCGCCTAAACAGACCTTGATGCACCGCCCACAGCCGACGCACCCAGCCACGCCGTCACGCAAATAATACTGCGCGCTCACTTTGTGGAAGAAGCGGCGCTTCATCCGCTCCTTCTGCTGCGCGCGGGGATTGTGTCCCGAAGCCTCCAGCGTAAATGCCGCATATTGGCACGAGTCCCACACGCGGCATCGCGTCCATGCGCCGTCGCCGCCTCGATCCCGCACGCTGAAGCAGTAACAGGTGGGGCAGATGAAATTGCAACCGCCGCACTCCAGGCACCATTCGGCCATCGCTTCCCAAAGCCCATCGTCCACTCGCTTGGTGGAAATGCGCCGCATGGCCGACGCGAAGTGGCAGGTTTCCTCGCCGAAGCGCTGCTTCGCTTCCTCCTCCAGATCCTTGCGCCGCGTGGCCTCTTCCTCCGTGGCCGGCTCGAAAAGTTCCGCCGCATCCGCTAGGGCCGCCTCCCCTTTCTCGCTGCCGATCTCGGCCAGATACTTCTCCCCCAGGTCCGTCAATTGCACGTCGTAGCCGCCCGACTGAAATGGGCCCGATTCGCTGCACACGCAAAAACCCATCTTGCAGGGCGTGTTGCACGCCAGGGTAATTGCGGTGAGGTTGGCGGCGCGGCGGAGGTAGGAAGCGTCCGGCGGATCCATTTCGTGCATACATGTCAGGAAGGCGATCCCTTTGGCATCGCAGGGGCGCAAGTTAAACAGGAATCGCGGCTTGCAGTCGTAAATCGGAGCGACTTCCGTTCCCTGCCCGTTAAGCCGGATCCTGACGATGGGGTCCGTCTGCGGCAGCACGAATTCCTTAGGCGGTGAAAGAGGATTTTCGAAATCCCACAGCACCTGCTCCGGGGCATCCACCGTCGCGAAGATCACCTCGCCGCATGGCCCGGCCACCGGAGCGAGCACCTCGCCCTTGTCTAACAGCTTCGCGAGCCATTCGCCGGCATCGCGCTTTCGAATGGTAAGGACAAGTGGCTGCATTTCAAGCTCGTTCCATATTCACGGCCGCAACTCCGTCTTCACGCAGCACGTTGGACAGACAATCCCGAAACCCGTAAGGCGCCACGAGCGCCCCGCGGCTCAGATCCTTCCGCCGCCGGATGGGAACGATAACCTCCCCATGCGCGGAGCTCAGCTTCACGCGCCAGCCCTCGCGCACGCCGAGCGTATCGGCATCCTCGCTGTTCATCTCGACGAAACCGTTGGGAAACAGCTTCCGCGCGGACTGATATTCCCGGCTCAAAGTCGGCGAAAACGAAACCAGCGGATCGTCGCCCCATTCGAACGCGCCGTCGAGCGCCAGGATATAGGGGCGCTCCGTGGGCGACGCTGCTTTGGCCGGGGCGGCTTGCAGGGTAAAGTGCGCCCGCTCCGGGCGCTCGATGAGCGCCGATCCCCATCCTCCGTCCGCTATCCGCGGCATCGCCATCGCATACCGCGGCGCCGCTTGCGCGATTTCCTTAAATACCTCCGTTGCGGAGCTCCAGGTCTTCCCGGCTCCAAACCGGGCGCAAAGCTCCGCCAATGCTCTCCAACCGTCTCTGGCCTCTCCAGGGGGAGCGGCCGTGGGGCGCACTCTTTGGACCCTGCCCTCCATGTTGGTGAATGTGCCTTCCGTCTCCGCGTAGCTGGCGACCGGCAGTACGGCGTGCGCGGCTTTCACCGCCGGCGTGACGAACGAGTCCAATACCACCAGGAATTCCATTCGTTCCATGGCCGCGCGAGCTCGCCCTCCTGCCGGCAGCGCGGCCGCCGGGTCGTCCGCCAGCACGATCAATCCACTTACGGATTCGAGCATGCTCCCGGCATCCAATCCGCGGCCAGTTGGGGCAGGCTTCCCCCAAACGCGCTCGAGCCGCTCCTGAACTTCGGGATCGTCGATACGGCCATAGCCAGGCAGCCGATCGGGAGCCATTCCCATATCGCACGCCCCGCGCGAATTGCTCCGCGCCAGCAGCGGCAGCAGCCCGCTGCCCGTCCTGCCGAGATGCCCCGTGATGGCGGCCAGCGAGGCCAACGCCGCCGCTGCGCCGCGGAGCTGATGGGCGGGTCCCCCGGTGGGCCCGATCAGGAACACCGCCCGCTCGGCTCCAAGCCACTCCGCTGCGGCGCGCATTTCATCCGTCGGATTCACATCCGCCAATTCGCGACGAAGCGAGTCAAGCCCCGCGTAAGGAGCCGCTGCCTGTTCCGCGCGACTTGCGGCCGCCAACAAGCCGTTAAGCGCGTCCCCTTCGCACCCAGGGGCGGTCTGTAGAAAGCACGAGGCCAGCCGCGCCATGCGCGTTCGCGCGCAACCAATGGCGATCAGCCGGGCGCCCCGCCCCAGCGCCTTCAGCACCGACGATGCCGCACGGGGATGCGTCTTCGCCAAGTCGCCTTCCACCAGCACGATCGTCTGACTGGATTCGACGTCCGACAGGCAGATGGAGTGCGAGGAATCGCCGGTGACATCCTCGATACCGGCCAGAAGGGGCCGGCACAGCGAGTGGTAGCAGAAATCGACGTGGTTAGTGCCCAGGCCCGCGCGCGCCAGCCGTCCGGCCAGGTAATTCTCCTCATTGGTTGCCCGCGGCGAACCCAGCACTGCGATCGGCTTGCCTGCATCTATCAGATCCCGCAGCCGCGTCTCGACATGATCCAGTGCCACATCCCAAGAGACCGTCTCCAGGTTTCCATCGCGCCTGACCATCGGCCGTAACACCCGGCTGCCCCAAAGCGGGGCCTCATGGGCATTCCACCCCCGGGAGCAGATCTTCCCCTCGGCCACCGGGTGAGTCTGGCTCGGCGTCACGCCCACCAAGCCACCATCTCTCGCGACAAGGAAAAACCCGCAGCCGCACCCGCAATATGGACACGTCGTGGGAACGCTCAACATGTCAAACCTCTCCCCTCGTATGATTTGTGGATAAGTCTTGACGGCGGGTGTGGCAGGGTACGGATCTTCCTGGCCGCCGCCAGGGGGAGAACAGCGGGACGGGCCAAGGCGGGATGCGGAGCGAGTCGCCTGTTACGCGACTCGGCGATGGATCATTCAGGGGGGAACTTCAGTACCGCTCAGTCCAGGCTCCATAAAACACTCCAAAAAAGAGTTAGGCGCCGTTATATCGTTTATTGATGCAGGATTAGTGTGCACCCTTTTTTATAGCAAGTCAACGGGTAGTCTTATCTCGTGTAGTCTTATCTCGGGTCTTAACGTCTTACAGGGCGGTCTGAGCGGGGAAATGCCTCTTACTATAGGCCGATCAGGCAGAAGACGCCTCCGGCCCCGAAAGCCGCTCCCGCTGGCGGCGGCCCGCGGCGCACGTTCCCACCGTGCCGCGCCGGCATTCGCGCCGGCACGGCACGCACCGTAGTTGGCGAGAATCCGGGCTAAGCCGTGGCGGAGGCCGCCGGAATGCTCCGTTTCTCGATCGGCAGGAAGTCGCGTACCATGTGACCGGTGTAGACTTGGCGCGGTCGCGCGATCTTCTGCTCGGGGTCCTGGATCATTTCCTGCCATTGGGCCAGCCAGCCCGCCGTGCGCGGTATGGCGAACAGCACCGTGAACATCTCCGGTTTGAAGCCCATGGCCTGGTAGATGATCCCGGAGTAGAAATCCACGTTGGGGTACAGCTTGCGCTTGATGAAGTACTCGTCCTCGAGGGCGATCCGCTCCAACTCCAGGGCGATTTCGACTTTCGGATTCCTGCCGGTGACCTCGAACACCTTGTCGGCGGCCCACTTGATGATTCTGGCGCGGGGATCGTAGTTTTTGTAGATGCGGTGTCCGAAGCCCATCAGCTTGAATTGGCCCGTCTTGACCTTTTCGATGTAGGCCGGAACCTTGTCCTTGGAGCCAATCTCATCCAGCATCTTGAGGACTTCCTCGTTGGCGCCTCCGTGCAGGGGACCGGAGAGAGCGGCTGCCGCCGCGGCGGTGGAAAGAAATGGATCGGCTTGCGAGCTGCCAACCGCGCGCATCGTGTTGGCGCTGCAATTCTGCTCGTGGTCGGCGTGCAGAATGAACAGGATGTCCAGGACGCGCGCCATGATGGGATTCGCCTGATACTTGGGCTCCACCATCTTCCACAGCATGTTCATGAAGTTTTCGGCGTAGTTCAAGTCGTTGTCGGGATACACGAAGGGGTAGCCCAGGCTGTGGCGGTAGGCATACGCCGCAATGGTCGGCATCTTGCCGATCAGGCGCATGACTTGCAGCTTACGCACGTCCGGATTTAGCACATGCCTGGCCTCCGGATAAACCGTGGAGAGCGCCGCCACTGTGCTGACCAGCATCCCCATGGGGTGCGCATCGTAGCGGAAGCCCTCCAGAAATTTCTTGGTGGTCTCATGAAGCATGGTGTGGTGGGTGATTTGGCTAACCCACTCCCGCAGTTGGGGCTCGGTCGGCAGGTCGCCGAACAAAATCAGATAGGCCACCTCGAGAAACGTGCATTTCTCGGCCAGTTGCTCGATGGGGTAGCCCCGGTAGCGCAGGATGCCCTTATCGCCATCGATGAAGGTGATCGCGCTTCGGCATGACGCCGTGTTCATGAAAGCCGGATCGTATGTCATGAGCCCGAAATCGTCGGGTCCAGTCTTGATCTGGCGCAAGTCCATGGCCCGAATGGTCCCATTGCTGATCGGGACCTCATAGGCGGCCTGGGTGCGCTTGTCAACAATGCTTAAGGCTTCCTCTGGCATAATGTTCTCCCCAAGACCATGGGTTGCGAGACGCCGTTAAGACTCACCATGCCCGGCGGCCAGCGACGTTTGCAGCCACCCGGCCATCGTGCTTCCGCCACGATGGCGCCACTTTTCGTGTCAAACGGCACGGAAGGGCGGGTTTATCTCACAGCAACGCCGTGCCCGATGTCGCCGGCGGCAGAAGCGTGTGACTGCTTCCGGGGCAAATAGGTCACGGCAGACTCAATATCGTGTTGCGACCGGCTGAGGGTCAGGTCACCGGCCGGTTGGAGCGGGACTCTGGGATCCTTCTTGCTCGACCCCGGTAGATACCGGTCCCCCTTCACGGAAGGAATCTCACTTTCCCGGACTGTCACCCCCAAGGGTGACGAACGTCCAAGGCAATCATAATTCAAATGTAACAACTTGTTAAGGGCCTTTTCGGATCCACTGTTTCTCAATCTTTTCAGGAACTTGCGGCAGAAGCGATTCGAACGGCGCCGCGGTACGCTAGGTCTTTGACCACCTAAAGAATTGGCAAAAACCATTTTTATGTAGAATTGTTTTGGCCCATACTGTTGCTATGGGTCGTCCACCTCTGAATATCGAAGTCTCCCAGAGAGATCAAAAGCAACTCGCCACGATCCTTCGCGGCGGGGTTCAGCAGGTTCGGGTTGTTCTTCGCGCCTTGGCGCTGCTGCAATTGGCCAAGGGCGTCGCCGCCCCGCGTATCGCCGGCGTGATTCCACTGACGGCACAAGCCATCCGTAACGTCGGACGCCGTTATCAGCAGGGCGGTTTGGAGCGGGCGCTGTATGAGAAGCAGCGACCCGGAGCCGCCGAGGTGCTCGACGATAGCCAGAAACAACGTTTGATTGCAATGGTTTGCAGTAACCCGCCGGAAGGCCGCGCCCGGTGGACGGTCCGTCTGGTGGCGCAGGAAGCCGTCAAGCGCAAACTGGTTCCGCGTGTAGGACGTGAAACCATTCGAATTCTCCTGCTGAGCCACGATCTGAAGCCGTGGCGGGAAAAAAATGTGGGTGTGCGCCGGGATAAACCGGCATGGAACTGAGGATGAAAGAGCCTCACGAGAAAGGAGTAGCGATCCGGTTCTCGTGCATGGAGTTTCCAGACGTGCATGGGGTCTACGACTACGCAGGGCCGTCCGACAACTCGCGTTAGCGCTGCCGGGCGTGTGGCCTTCCGCAGTGGGTACGGCGTCGGCGCCCTGATTACAAATTTTCTTTTTCGACAACTTATCGCACGATTGGCTCCTGAAATTCGTCCAACATCGCGTTGCCGACCGCCGCATTCTCCGGCTGATCCAGAAATGGCTGAAGGCGGGAGTGCTGGAGGAAGGTGAATGGAAGGACACAGAGATGGGTACCCCGCAGGGTTCGGTGGCTTCGCCGTTGCTTGCGAACATCTATCTGCATTACGTGTTCGACCTGTGGGTGGACGCCTGGCGCAAGAAGTGCGCGCGAGGCGACGTCGTTGTCGTCCGGTACGCCGACGATAACGTTATCGGGTTTCAGCATCTGACGGACGCAGACCGATTCCTGATGGAATTTCGGGAGCGGCTGCTGAAGTTTGGGCTGGAGCTGCACCCAGACAAAACGCGCCGGATTGAGTTCGGGCGGTTCGCCGAGCGAGACCGGAAACAGAGAGGAGAAGGGAAACCCGAGACGTTCGACTTTCTGGGATTCACGCATATCAGCGGGAAGGACCGGAACTGGGGCTATGCTCTGAAGCGCAAGACGGTGAGCAAACGGATGCGGGCCAAGCTGCTGGAAATTAAGCAGCAACTGCGTAGACGGATGCACGAACCGGTAGCGCAAACGGGCAAGTGGCTTCGGTCGGTCGTGCAGGGTTACTTCAACTACCACGCGGTACCGGGAAACGCTGACAGTCTGGCGACATTTCGCTCTCGGGCGATCCGACTCTGGAGGAGCCTGTTGATCCATCGGGGTGGGAAGCGCAACCTAACTTGGGCGCGGATGAGCAAACTGGCAGGCCGGTGGATTCCGTCCCCGCGTATTCTTCATCCGTACCCCCGAGTTCGCTTTGACGCCATTCATCCGAGATAGGAGCCTCATGCGGTAGTGCCGCTCGTGGGGATCTGTGCGGGGGGTGCTGGGAGACCGGCATCCCTACCGCGACGGTGGCCGATCTCGATGACAACTATATCGCCAAGATGGAAGACGTGTTGGAGGTGTACGAACGGCCTTATGACCCGCAGCAGCCGGTGATCTGTTTGGACGAGAAGCCAGTCACTCTGCATGCCGACGTGCGGCCGGCCTCGCCTGCGGCGCCGGGACGGGAGGCACGGCGGGATAACGAATACGAGCGTTGTGGAACTGCCAATGTTTTCTGCGCCGTAGAACCCAAGGCAGGCCGTCATTTCACTTTCGCCACTCCGGATCGTTCGGGTTTCGAGTTCGCTCAGGTTGCCGTCGCCTTGGCGGTGGTATACCCGGAAGCGAAAACGATCCATTTGGTAATGGACAACCTCAATATCCATCGCCGCAAAGCGCTGGCGGATGTGTTTGGCATGGAAATGGCCGCAGAAGTCTGGGATCGCTTCACCGTCCATTACACACCTACTCACGGCAGTTGGCTCAATCAAGCAGAGATCGAAATCGGGATCTTCTCGCGCCAATGTCTGGGCAGCCGGCGAATCCCTGATCTCAAAACTCTGCGCCAAGAGGCGAGAGCCTGGAGCCGACGAATGAACCGAGACTGTATCAAGATCAACTGGAAGTTCGACCGCAGAACCGCCCGTCGGAAGTTTGGTTATAAAAGAACACCTTTCAAGCGGTCAGAGACCTAGGGCAGCCTATCCACGAGGCGCGCGAACTCCTCGATCGGGAACGCCCGGAGAGTTGTCGTCTTCACATGTTCACTGGCGCTCACCGCTAGGCTGGCGCTCACGGCGTCCGCATCAGTGGGGCATTACGTAATAGCGATGTAGTCGTACTCTCCCATCACAAAATAGGCGCCGAGCATCGTGCCCCCCATCAGTTCCCAAGCCTTGATGGCCGATTCGAAGCGCCGAGGCGCATTCTTCAGATCTTTAGCCCCGCGTTCCGTGAGTTTCATAAGTGTAATGTAGGTCGGCATCGGCTATCCTCCTATGATGTTTTGTCTACCCCAAACTTGTCGTGCAGCTCGGGGCCGACCAACGGGAGGCAGGACCCGGCCGCAAGCGGGCTTTGCATTTGCCCGCTTTCCCTTATCTCAGTCAATCTTCGGAACGGCCCGGAGCCGTCAAGGGCGCGCGGTTTGTGCGCGGCGAAGCGAACCCTTGACGGCGAGGACCGTTCTGGAACATGAGGCAGAAGGGAAAGCGGGCCGGGGGTTTCAGGGGGTGTCCCCCTGGCGGGGATCCGGGGCAGCGCCCCGAGCACCTTGCCGCGCGCGTTTTCTGCGCGCGGTATCCAAGTATCCGGCCGCATTTCAGGATGCCTCCGCCAGCACGAAGTTTGGGAAGTCCTCGAATACCCAGTTGTTCTTCAACGTGCGATAGATAATCCCCAGGAGCTTACGAGCCAGAGCGATGATCGCCTTCCCCGTCCCGCGCCGCGCTTTGATCTTTTCGTAGTGCCGCTTTAGGTACGGGCTGTAGCGCTGCGCGATCAGCGCGCACTGCACCAGCGCCGTGCGCCCCAGTTTGTTGCCGCGTTTGGTGATGCGGCCCGAGCGCTCCGTCTCGTTAGAATTGGAAACCCGCGGCACAATTCCGAAGTACGCCGCCAGCTTGCCCTCGTCGGCAAAATCGTTGATGTCGCCGATTACGCTGAGCAGAATACTGCCGCTCGAAGAATACGACGTGATCGCGACTCCCAACCTCAACGGCGATTACCTGTCCGATGCCTGCGCGGCGCAGGTGGGCGGATTGGGAATGGCGCCGAGCGCCAACATCGGCGATCAGCACGGCGTCTTCGAGGCGACCCATGGCACAGCCCCGAAATACGCCGGAAAGAATGTCGCCAACCCTTCGAGCGTCATTCTCTGCGGGTCAATGATGTTTCGTTACATGGGCTGGAAGGAGGTTACGCAGCTCATCGAGAGAGGCATTACCGAAACCATACGGCAAAAGTGCGTCACCTACGATCTGCGCCGCCAGATGGAAGGCGCGATCAAGTTGAAAACCAGTGAATTTGCGGCTGCCATTGTAGGCAATATGGGGCCACGGACGGCGGCTGCTTGAGGGAGGGCATATGAGGAAGAAAGTTACAGTCGTAGGATCTGGAAATGTCGGCGCCAGTTGCGCGGTCCATTTGGCCGGGAAAGGCCTGGCTGACATTGTTGTGGTAGATATTTTAGAAGGAATCCCGCAAGGCAAGGCCCTTGACATCCTCCAGGCCTGCCAGGTCGAGGGGGTCGATGTTCAGGTTACCGGCGGCAACGGTTACAGGCCCACAGAAAACTCCGATATCGTGGTTTTCACCGCCGGTTTCCCGCGCAAGCCCGGAATGAGCCGAGACGACCTGTTGTGGGCCAATTACGATATTGTCAAGGCAACCGTGGAACAAGCGGTGAAGCACTCTCCGAACGCAATCCTGCTCATGGTCGCCAACCCTCTTGACGCCATGTGCCACGTTGCGTACCACACGAGCGGATTTCCGAAGCGCCGCGTAATGGGGATGGCCGGCATACTCGACACAGCCCGGTTCCGCACTTTCGTCGCGCAAGCGCTCGGTGTCTCCGCCTCGGACGTCGTCGCTTTTGTACTCGGCGGCCACGGGGACACCATGGTTCCCTTGGTGCGGTTCAGCAGCGTGGCAGGCATTCCGCTGACCGATCTGCTGGACGCGGACGCGCTCCAGCAAATCGTAAAACGCACGCGGGATGGCGGCGCCGAGATCGTGAGGTATCTCAAATCCGGCAGCGCCTACTATGCGCCTTCGTCCGCAGTGGTTCAGATGGTGGAAGCCATCCTCCTGGACCGAAAACGCGTCCTGCCCTGCTCCGCCTACCTGGAAGGCGAGTACGGCATTCATAACCTCTTTGTGGGCGTGCCCGTGCAGCTTGGCGCGCAGGGCATCGAAAGGATCTTCGAGGTGAAGCTCACCTCTGAGGAAGAGACGGCCTTGAAGAAGAGCGCCTCGGCGGTCCAGGAACTCGTGGATGTGATGGCCCCCAAGCTGGGGATGAAACAGGCGACCGGCGCCGGCTAGAACGGCCTCCCGTCAGTTGACCGCCGGCGTTGCGGCGCTTCGCGCCGCGGTCTTCAGACGATGGCCCGCGCGCTTTCAAACGGCCCGGCAGCCAGTTGCGTGCCACAAGTTAGCCCTTGCACGCAACCTCCGGTTCCGTGTAGCTCGCGCCCAGCGACGCGATCATCTGCGCACGGAGCAGTTCGCAGTAATCGGGGCGCTCGCGGTCTACGAACTTACCCACCACAATCTCACCGGCTTTTGATAGCGAGCATTCGCCGGTAGGCGCGCCGTGGCGGATCTTGCTGGCCACTTTGTAATACTTCATCGCGTCGAGCCCGTCGCCCATCCTGTTGCGGCGCTGGTAGAGCGTGGGGCATGGCGAAAGCACCTCGATGAAGCAGAAACCTCTCTTACGGAGCACCTCTTCGATGGAACGGCTGAGTTGCATCACGTGATAGGTCGTCCAACGCGCTACGTAAGAGGCGCCCGCGGCGTCGGCGAGAGATACCAGGTTGAACGCCGGCTCGCAGACGCCATAGGGAGCCGTGGATGTGAGCGCTTGGAGGGGTGTGGTCGGAGCGGTCTGGCCGCCGGTCATCGCGTAAATCATGTTATTCACGCATATGACCTTGAGGTCCATGTTCCGGCGCGCCGCGTGGATGAAATGGTTTCCCCCGATGGCGAACAGGTCGCCATCGCCCGAATAGACCACCACCTGAAGCTCGGGGTTAGCGAGTTTAAGTCCTGTGGCGAAGGGAATCGCCCGCCCATGCGTGGTGTGGAATGAATCGAGGCGCGCGTATCCTGCCACGCGGCCTGTGCAGCCGATTCCGGAGACCACGGCGACCTTGTCGAGGTTTACCTTGGAGTTCAGTAGCGCGCGGGCGAAGCAGTTCACTGTAGTACCGATGCCGCACCCTGGACACCAGATGTGCGGCATCCTTTCCATCCTGAGGAACGGCTCGACGGGGTTCCGAGCATTGGCGGGAGTTTCGCTAGCAGCTTCAATCATCGGACCGCCTCCACGATGGCGACGGGAATGGCGTCGGTCCTATGCACCGTGCCTCCGGCTTGCGCCACGGAGGTCGATCGCTTGATGGGGATCTCCCGCGCGAATCGCGGCCCGCCGCGAGCGCTCCTACCCAGCACTCGTAATCGCCCTCCATGAAATGGATGCACGCGAGCACTCCCTTGGGATCAGCGCACATACCGAGCTCCAAAGATCGCGAAATCCGGACAATACATGCCGCAGAGATCGCAACCACTGCATTTCTCGGCCTCTACGACGTGCGGCGGGTGATAACCGGTGGAATTGAAAGCGGAAGACAGCGCCAGGACGTGGGTCGGGCAAAACTCCACACAAAACCCACAGCCTTTACAACGTTCCGTGGCTATAGACACAAAACCTTTGGCCATGAGGAACCTTCCAGAGATGAGTGCGGGAGATGTGTGTGCTCGCCTGGGTCAAAAGAGCGAATCGGGCCTGATCCATGCGCGAAAATACCCCGCTGTACTCGCTTCGAGACCGGATTCTGCGAGGATGTTACCATCGTTGTTCTTGGAACTGTCCGCGTTTATCTTCACCCTGGCGACGGCGCCGTCCGCTTGGGCATAGTGGTGAGGGCGCTTCTGACTGTGTTTGTGTGGAGGGTGACTGTCTTCCTGACCGGCGTCGTGTAGCCGCCACCCAACGTGACGGCGATCGGGATATGCTGTTGCCTTGCCCGTTCGATCACCAGCAAGTCGCGTCGATATAGGCCGCCTTCGGTCAGACCCAGACAGCCGCCCAACGGATCTTCCCAGTACGGATCGGCGCCTGCGATGTAGATGATGAGTTCCGGTTGGAAGCTGGACACAAGGGGAAGATAGGCCTGTTCCAGCCGGGCGAGGTATTCCTCGTCTCCCACGCCGTCTTCGAGGGCAATGTCAAGATCGGAATCCGGCTTGACCGCCGGGTAAATCGAGGCGCTATGCATGGAGAACGTGAAAACGGTCGGATCGCCTCGAAAGATGGTCGCGGTGCCGTTGCCCTGATGCGCATCCAGGTCCACGACCATCGCTCTCCTGATCGCTCCCTCCCGCTGAAGGGCCCGAATAGCCACTCCGACATCATGGAGCGCGCAGAAACCCTCTCCGTGTTCTGGAAAGGCATGGTGGAAGCCGCCGCCGACATGGAAGCCGAGGCCCTCGCGCAAGGCCAGCCGCGAAGCCAGCAGTGTTCCGCCCGTCCACAACCAGAATGCATTCTGCAAACGGGGGCACCATGGAAGATCCAGGACGCCGCGCTCGGCCGCGCTAAGCAGGTTATGGCGCAGCCGTTGGACGTAACCGACGCAGTGGATCAGGAACAGGTCGGTATCGAGAATCGGATCCGGTTCCACGAAGTCGTCATCGCCCGCCATTTCCTCGGCAAGGAGCCGGCTGTGGAGCAGACAGTATTTCCTGAACGGGACGACGTGGGGGTGGGCTCCGAGATCCCCCGCCTCGGCGTAAACGAAACGGAAAGAGGCGTCACGGCCCCGCGTCCCTGGCTGAGCCGCCGCGAATTGCATGTTGCCGCCTCACGATTGGCTGACTCTTCAGCCCTCACTCGTTCACCGGCTCAAACGCCGCCGCCGTCAAAAGAACAACACGCTCCGCTGAAACTCGAGCGCGCGCTCTTAAACCCAAGCCCACTCTCAGAATACTCTTCTAATTCCTCGCGGTCAATCGCGCTGGCCATAGTTGCAGCGTGGAGCATGAGAATGGGATCTACTGCCATGACGCATTCGTCCTGCAACGCCTGCGCGGTTTAGTGAGCGGCCTGGAGGTCCTCCTACTTAACTCTCCACGCTGTGAGCTCTGACGGCCATGAGCGCAATCCGCCGCTCGCCAAAAGGGCTATAGACGTGGCAACCGCCTGAGCTCGCACTGTGGTGCACCCAGTTGGAAGTCCTCACCGAGGTCAGCGGGACGGTTTACTGAGTTCGATACAGCGATTGGGCGCGAAATGGCGAGCGCGCAAAGGCTCAAATACCGCTTCAAGACAATTGACGAACACATGAGGACTTTGCGGGCCGGCGATCCTGCCATCGATTCCTTTGAGCGGACCGCGCCGAGGAACTACGTCGTTCGCGGCGTAGATTGGACGAGTTACAGCTTCGCATCAGGTAGGTGCAAGGCGCTCAGCCGCAGATCGGTCAGGGCGCTGAGCGTTCCAGGCGCGTTGCGCGTGGTCACCCACGGCCCGTGAGTCTATGAAAACATGGTAACGCTAACGGGAATCGAAGGGCCTACGCAACAGATGTGGCCAGATGCCGCCGTGCTAAGTCTTTTGTTTTCGGACTTGGGTGGATGGGCGATGGGCAAGCGAAATAGGGTGACCCGGACGTGAGCGTCGGAGAGGTGTTTGTGGAATGCACTGAAAAGATGGGATTTCCCGGTTTCGGACTTGGCGGCCAGGTGATAATCCCGCCTTGCGGGAACCAACACGGCCCCCGAAGAGAGAATGCACTTCGCTGGACCAAGAGGTTGGCGGTTTGGCCTATACTGATGAGATTCGGAAGTCCAAAATGGAAATTCCGGATCAATAACATTGCGTTATGAATTTGGAAGGCAGAACCGCGCTGGTCACCGGCGCCTCCCGCGGCATAGGTCGCGCGATTGCACTGCGGCTGGCGCACGAGGGATCTCTGGTGGCAGTGAACTATCATCGCCGCGCCACAGAGGCCGAAAACGTTGTGGCGCTTATTCACCAGCAGTCTGGGCGTGCGCTCGCCGTGCAGGCGGATGTCGGGGACGCCGCGCAGGTGCTCGCCATGGCCGAGCGCATAAGCCGCGAGCTTGGCTCCATCGATATCCTCGTCAACAACGCTGGCGTGCTGGCCAAGAGCGACCTAGCGGACTTCGACTACACGCAAATGGAGGCTATGCGCCGCACCAACGTAGACGGTCTGGTTCACGTGACACGCACTGTTGCGGACGGCATGAAGCTGCGCGGCTTCGGCCGCATCGTCAACCTGACCTCGATTGCCGCGCACGGCACCGCGCTTTCCGGCACCACTTTTTACGCTGCGACCAAGGCCGCCGTCATTGCGCTGACGCGCCGCTTCGCCATGGAACTGGGACTGTACGGCATTACCGTCAACGCAGTTGCACCCGGCTTCGTTCCGACCGACATGGCAACCGCCGGCAGCGACCCCGGCGAGGCTCAGGCAACCGTCGATGCGATGGCCGCCAGAGCCATGGTCCGGCGGACCGGTCTTCCGGAAGATATCGCCAATGCGGTGGCCTTCCTGGTTTCGCCCGAGTCGGGTTTCATCACTGCTCAAACCCCCACCGTGGACGGTGGGCGGGACTACATCGCACATCCGTGAGAGGAATCAAACAGCGTTGGCCACGCTCGCCACGTTGGACTCGGTGGCGACGATTGCAAGCACGATAGGTGACCGCTTCGTTAAGTGAATGGAGGGAACTGCTGATGGGGTCGCAACGCTCTCTAGAGCTAACGAGCACCGTGTCAGTGATTCCGCTCAATCCGCCAACTTGATAACGGCCCGAGATGCGAAACGTCTCCGCACGGCGCTCACCAAGACGGCCGGCGGAAATGGTTTTTCGACAAATTCAAAGTCGGTATCCGGCTTGCGATTCCCAGAAATCAGAATGACTGGTACAGCCGGAAACGACTTCTTAACGGCACGGGCTAAGGTCAACCCGTCGCCATTCGGCATCTCAATGTCGCTGACGATCAAGTCTACGCCGCCGCTAAGTTCGTGAACAATCCGAAGGGCGTGGTCACCGTCTTCGGCCTCCAGCGTTCGGAAGTGCTCCCGCTCCAAAATGGTGCAGACGTACTTCCGAACCATCGCCTCGTCATCAACAACCAGTGAGACCGGCATGGATTCTTAGATGATCACTATCCTCTCACCGTTGCGAAAGAAGCCGAAGTTGTCGCATGAATATCTTTGTTCGACTTCGCATTACGACACGATGACAACTCGGAGGTATAGCCACTTAGTCCAAAAGGGCCACGGCGTCGAAGCCTAATGAAATATTGGAACTCTTCCGATACCTGAATGTGAAGCTCGCACAGGGGCGGGGAGAACGCTGCCGCCATCCTTTCGGTGGTGCTCAAACTGTAATGCGATCTTTACGCTTCTTTACTGTCCGATTTGCTCACTTCCAGCGTCACCATATTAGAGACAGACTTTCAGCCCAAAGAGGGTTACTGTGAAAAGCTCGGCGATAATGAACGATTCCAAGGCAATTTCCATTCTCTCGGTCAGCCCGCTCCGTGACGACCACGGCGCTCTCGAAGCGATTCTCCGCCACAATTCCGGATCGAGTTTCAAATGGAAGCTCCACACCGGCACAACAGCGCAACGTGCAACCGCCCTGCTGCGAATAGATCGCATTCCCATCGTGATCTGCGAGAGCGATTTGCGGCCCGGTAGTTGGCGGGATCTGCTGGAGGAGACGGCGGTGATGGCCCACTCTCCCCTCTTGATCGTCACATCTCGACTGGCCGATGAGCGCCTGTGGGCCGACGTGTTGAATGTCGGCGGGTGGGACGTGCCGGCAAAGCCCTTCGACCGCACGGAGGTAATTCGGGTCGTGGAATCGGCATGGCAGCATTGGCACGCTCAGAACCGTTTGCCAGCCAAGGCGCAAATGGTGGCGGCAGCGTTTCTAGTGTGAAAGGCAGTCGCCATCGACACCATTCGGCACACCCGCAAAGACGGGATATACAGATCATGCCAAACCGCCGATGATAGAGACGAGGGGGTTTCCAATGAAATGTTGCGCCGCATTCCTTTCGGTATCGTTGACCCTGCTGACCGCCAATGCCGCCGGTACGAAGCAGACCGGCATCACGGTACCTGTGAAGTACGAAGGCGGCACGCTCTCATTGAGCCGGGGCAAACTCACGGCCACGATTACCGAGGATGAATTGGTGTTCACTCGCGGCAATCAAAAGCTCTCCGTTTCGCTCACGAACATCAGAGCGGTTACGTGCGGCATCGAAGTTCGCCGCCGGTCTGGGGCCACGGTGCTCGGTGTGGTTCCGCGACTGCATTTGGATACGGCGGAGGAACACTATGTCGGCCTGACGTTGGAGGCTGGCGGTCAAATGAACTCCGGAATCGAGGCCGTCCTGAAGATGAACGGAGGCCAGTATCGTGATTTTCTGACGACCCTGGAACGTCTGACTGGCAGGAGAGCGGTAAACACCGGCGAAATTCCTACGGTCGTGCAATACGGTCTTTGATGGCGGACGACAGCTGATCATGACAGGGACAATGGCTTGGACTACAGTCCTCTTCCAACTTGCTATCGCTGATCCGGGCCTGCCACCAGGACCCCCACAGAACGCAATACGAAGCCACTGGCGCAATTTCCGGGTCTGGGTGACGGTTCCGGTATCGTTCTTCGCAATCAAACCGTTCTGTCGGGCTATGCTGAAAGGGTGAAGTTGCGACCGATCCTGAAGCGGTTGGCGATTGTCGCCATAGCCGTTCTCGCCTTCGCCGCCTTGTTCGCAACGAACGCCAAACGGCAGGTCATCATTTCCAAGAGCGCTGGCGAACTGATCGGAACCTTGGGTTACGACAAGTGGCGGGTTCGCATCATCGTGACCTCCGACGACGGGCAAGGCTTCGAGGGCGAGCTTCGCTTCACGTACACGAGAACCAGCCTTGCGCCGGACCATCCGGTTTTTCACCGGATACGGACCGTCCCGCCATTGGTGAGGCAGAAGTCCTGAGTTTTTCGACGCGCGGCTATTGTATTCCTGAGGTGGAGTCTTTCTCAACGTCACACCAGATCAGCTGGCAACGATACGGAGGCGCTGGAAGGATTGCTCAATACCCGTGGCGATGTTGTCCATGGCGCGTACCAGCAGGGCGTTGGGCTGATCGTGGAAAACCGGACGCAATCCACCTAGCCGAGGGTCGCCGTTCCGACGATTGAGGTTTTCCCGGCGCCACTGATCAGGTTCAGGCGTGTTCCGCTCCGAGCAACGGTGAGGGCGTCAGGCCGCCACGCGATGGGGGTGAGAATTTCGTAGGGTCAAAGTCTGTCATTGGGCTGGAGCGGCACCTGACGGGCTCAACGCTTAGACCGTAAGCGCCGTCTGATCCGCCGCAGGGAGCCACGGATTCCCCGGCCGGGACGCGGGAGGCCTATACTGAAAACGATCTCCGACCAGCAGCCGGAACATCTTCGTGAGCAATGAAGATACTGCTCTACAATCCCGACAATGGCATTTCCGCTAATTTCATGCCGCATCTTTGGATGTTCCTGCTGAAATCCGTTACACCACCGGGACATGAAGTGCTGCTCCAGGATGGAAATGCGCGACCGATGACGGACGGCGAACTCGTGGGATACGCCAAGGAACAAGGCTTCGGCCTGATCGGCATCGGCGCCATGACGCGCATGATTGCGCGTGCTTATCGAGCCGCCGACGCGTTCCGAGCGGCCGGCATTCCTGTGGTGATGGGCGGTCCTCACGTGACCGAACTGCCCGATGAGGCGCTCGGAAAAAATGGCGGACCTCGCCATGCCGACGCTGTCGCGCTTGGCGAAGCCGACGAGACGTGGCCGCGCATGGTGGAGGATGCCGCGAACGGCTGCCTGAAGGACGTCTATGCGCCAGTCGACGCTTTTGGCCTGGAAAAGAAGCCCGATCTGAATGCGTATCCGAAGGTTCCGTGGGAGTCGATGGATCTCGAACAGTTCAACCAGGTTCCGCGCTTTCTGCGGCCGGTGCTGAGAAAAATTCACTTCGAAAGCTTCCACCTGTTTCCCATTGAATCGGGACGCGGCTGTCCTTATGGATGTGAGTTTTGCACGGTCACCGGTTTCTTCGGAGATTCCATCCGTTTCCGCTCCAACGAGAGCGTGGTGGACGAGATGCTTCGATTGAAGGCGCGCGCCAGTAAGGACAACGGGAAAATTGCCGTCTTCTTCGTCGATGACAATTTTGCCATCAACGTGAAGCGGACAAAGTCGCTGCTGAGAGCCATTATTGCGGCGGACGCACAGATTAACTGGATAGGCCAGATCAGCGCCAACCTCCTCCACGACGAGGAACTCATCGACCTGATCGCGGCATCGGGCGGTAAATGGGTTTTTATCGGCATGGAATCGCTCGACCCGGTAAATCTAAAGGATGTCAATAAAGGCTTCAGCAAGCCTGCCGAATACGCCGCTGTACTGGATCGGCTGGCGAGGCGCAACGTGTACGCGATCACTTCATTTATTTTCGGTCTCGATCATGACGCGCCCGGTGTCGCGGAGCGAACGCTTGCCCAGGTCCGCGAGTGGCCGCCGGGATTGCCGGTATTCGGCCAGATTACGCCATTCCCTTCCACGCCCCTCTATAACCGGCTGGTGAAGGACGGCCGCCTGATGCGGCCCACTCACTGGCTGGATTTTGCGCCGTTCGAAATGGCACACACGCCGTTGAAGATGACGGTGGCGGAAGTGCAGCAGGAGATCAAGTACGCCTGGAGCAATGCTTATAGTCCCGAGAACACCCGGAGGGCAATGAGAAAGATCGCCGACGCGCCGGCGGCTTATCAACTCAGTCATCTGATTGCGCGCCTCTGCTTCCGCGGCATCTACTTTCCGCAGAAGGGCTCCGGCGCCTGGTTCAAGGTCCTGGGAGAAAACCGCCGCGCGATTTTTCGCATCGTGGTGCGTTGTCTTTCGAACTGGAAAGACTCGGGTATCCCGGTGCCGCTGGCTCTCCCGCAGCACCGCGATGTTAGCTAACCATTCGAACCAATTCCGCTTGTGGGAGGTTCCGGGCACCCGACTACTTAGGCGCGCACTGGAACGATCTTGAACCAAATCGCCACTCGTTACACCAGGATGCGAATTGGCGAGTACTGCTTGTGCCAGTTAGCGCGTTTGAGCGAGTACAGAACGTGCCGCCGCAGGGGACTCAATTCTGAAATCGCCGGGTGATCGAAATCGCTGCTATACACCATTCCGACCTTTTCCATGACTCTCCGCGAGCCAGTGTTCGCCTCCACAGCTAATCCGACAACGGTATCAAGGCGAGCTCGCAAAAGCCAAACTCCAACGCTGTAAGCGAGCCTTCGGTGGCCAATCCTTGACCCCAAAAACGAGGAATGAGGCGGTACAAAAGTTCTACAGCCGGCGCGAACGGCATGTCGGTTGACACCCATTTCAGACCCAGCATACCGGCAAAGTCGCCTTGCACATCGAGAGCCCATGGTCCAAATCCGTGGGTACCCCAATGCTGCTCGATGCACGTCATCTCGCTCAAGGATTGCTCCGGAGTGAGGATCCCGGGAAAGTGTTTTCTTACGCCGGGATCGCGGTTCATTTCTATGAATCCGTCCCGGTCTTCGGTCGCAAAGCGCCGGAGCACCACTCGCTTCTCTGCGCGGCTCACCACCCCAGGTTAGCGTTCAATCAACCACCTGAGGGAAGTGCGCGGAGCGGATAGTCGGCCACTCGTAGAGAGCGGTCGCTCCGCGGTTCATCGACGGCGCGCCGCCCCGCAAAGCGCGACCTCAACCGCAGCACCTTCGACAGCGGCAACGAGTACGGCCTGGCGGCCAGCGCGGAGCCTTATTGCTTGGCTTTGGGAATCGAGTAGCCTGCAGAGCTAATGCCTCAGATCTCCTTGCCCACTGTGAAGGCATGGCCTAGCGCGCCCCCCACCCCGTAGTACTCCCGGTCGCTGGGCGAGAAGATGATGGGCCGCACCTTCAGGATGTCGGGCAGGCCGACGGCGTCCAGCGCATCCTCGTCGGCTTTAACGTCGAGGATCTGGCCGACGAACTGGGTGTGCAGCCCTAGCTCGTGGATCTGGACGACGCGGCATTCCAGTGCCAGCGGGAACTCCTGCACGTACGGCGCGTCCACCAAGTCGCTGCGGACTGCCGTCAAACCGGTGGCGGCGAACTTGTCAGTATCGCGGCCGCTCACGAGTCCGAAGTAATCGGCCGCCTTGACCTGGGCCTGTGACGGAACACTGACGGTAAACGCCCGCCGCTCCATTAGGTTTCCGTGGGTGTAGGTGGCCGCACGCAACGACACGGCCAGGCAGGGCGGCTGGGAGCAGCAAATGCCTCCCCAAGCTGCCGTCATTCCATTGGGCTTGCCCTGCTTGTCGTACGACCCGACGATCCAGGCCGGCGTCGGGCAAATCAGAGGCCTTGCGCCAAGTGAACGTTTCATTTGGGGTACTCCCATCCTAGGCCATTGCACGGTGACTGTTCCACAACCTCCAGGTTTTGGAACATAGAAGAACCGTCGACCAGAGGACGTGCCGGCCGGGGCGCGCACGAATGTCGGCGGTTCGGCGCTCGCACGTCGCGTCGCGGGCCGGGTGCAAGCGCGCCGGCTTCCGCGGCCGGCCGCCGTGCACCTCGCCCGAGCGGTGGCGGTCCCGATCGCCAACGGCGCGGCGACTACCGCGGTTGCCTCTGGCAGCGCACCGATCGCGGCATGTCGGCGGTTCGGATCTCGCACGTCGCGCCTCGTCCCGCCGGCCCGGCCGTTGTGCGCACGACGCTGTGCGCGGATAGCGCGCTGGCTTCCGCGGCCGGCCGCCGGTCGTGCCGGCCGAACGGAGGCGGTCCCGGTCGCCAACGGCGCGGCGATCGACGCGGTAGCAGCGGGCGGCGCCGCGCCTTTTCGGCTGGCGGCTCACGAAAGCGCTCTTCTGCGCGCAAACGCGACGGTACTGGCGCGCCGTCGAGCGCGGGATGTCGCCGTTCGGCTCTCGCCCGTCGCGCTCCGCCCCGTAGGACCGGCCGTCGGGCGCATTGCGCCACAACGCCCGTTACGAAGTTGACCATGACTATGGCGAGTTGGCGCGTATCAGCCGTGCCGCCGATTTCGTTCGGTACCGTCTGGACGTCTTACGGTCCGAGGGTTCGCTTCGCGCTGAGAAGCTCCAAGACTTTTGTGGAGAGCGCCTGGTATTCCCGATCCTCCAATAGGCCCGCGTAGCGCCAGGTGACTTTGCCCGTGCGGTCGAGCAGAATCAGATAGGCCGCCGTCGGGTCGCCGAGGCGCACGCGCTGTTTCCACGCGTCCGTGTCTCGATAGACGGTGATGACGTGCTCATGATCCGCGGGGGGAGTGCCCCGGCGCATGCCGCTGTCGATGAACCACTTGGCGAGCCGGGCCAGTCCCCCGATCATGGGCACCTCATAAAATGTCACGCGCGGGTCCGATTGGAACTGCTCTCGGAACCTCTCCGCCCAAGCTTCCACCGGAAACCGGGCTTCGTACGTGAAACCCAGCAGCAACAGCGCCACGCGGCCCTCGGCTGCCTGGGGAAGAACGGCCTCGCGGCCCGTCAGATACTCACCGCGGAGCGTAGGCAGATGTTGGCCGCTCACGAGTTCGTATGCCGGAATGGCCGCAAATGCAGCTACTGCGAAAAGCCCGAGAACAAGTGCTGTCATGTGGTTACCTTCCTAGTGGAGCCGTTGTTCCTGTTCCAACGCGACGCCGGTTTCAGCGCCACAGCCCGAATACGCCGCAGCATCCCGCGAAACATCACTTCATGAATGGGCAAGAGCAGATACCAGTACAGCAGTCCGTACAGGCCGTTCGGCTCGAAGTATGCGATCTGACGAATGATCGTGGCCCCCGAGTCCGGTTCGCACCGGAATTCGAGCCAGGCCCGCCCGGGAACTCTCATCTCCGCGAACAGCCGCAGACAACGCTCCGGCTCATACACCTGCACGCGCCAGAAATCCAGCGTGCTGCCCGGCAGCGGAGTCTCAGGATCGGGGCGGCCGCGACGCATGCCGACGCCGCCGATCATCAAATCCAGCAGCCCGCGGACTCTCCAGAGCCAGTTGCCAAAATACCAGCCCGTCCGGCCGCCAATGCGGCGAACGGGAGCGAACGCCTCATGGGGAGGAAGCGGCACCCTCGTTACCTGTTCATTGCGGAAAACGTCGCGGCCGGGTTCGCACACGCCCGCCGATGCGCCGGGGCACCCGGCATCGCACCAACGCGTTTCGGCCGACGGTCGATTTTCGTTGGCCAAGGCCCGCTCGATTGCGCGGGCCATCCCCATGGGCCGTACTTGAAAACGGCGACTCGGCTCGGGATTGCGCACAACGCTCGGTGTGCGGACGCTCTCAATCAGGCAGCGACCGATGGAGGCGTAAACCGGGGTGATGAGCGTAAGCCACCGGCTCGACAGAGTCGGGCTGAGGACCGGAACCGCAACAAACCAGCGGCGCAATTTCCGCTGGCGAGCATATTCGCGCATAATCTCGACGTAAGATGTAACATCGCTCCCGCCGATTTCCACCACCAGGCTGCCTTGCACCTCCGCATCTATCGCCTCAGCTAAGTAGTCGATCACGTTTTCGATGGCGATCGGCTGAGCGGCTGTATGCACCCAACGCGGCGTGATCATCACCGGGAGCCGATCCACCAAAGTGCGTATCAACTCAAAGGAGGCGCTGCCCGAACCGATCACGATGGAGGCCCGGAATTCGATCACCGGGACTCCGCTCGAGCGCAGAATCTCGCCCGTCTTGGCGCGGCTGCGCATGTGAGCCGACAGCGCATCCCCTTGGGCCAGTCCGCCGAGATAAATGATGCGGCTTACACCGGCGTCGCGCGCCGCCCGTGCAAAACTCGTAACCGCTTCTATTTCCTGGTTCTCGAACTCCGAACCCGCTTGCATCGAGTGGACCAGATAAAAAGCTGTCTGCACGCCGAGGAAAGCGGAACCCAAAGATGCCGGCTGGAGCAGGTCGCCCGGCACGATTTCCGTGCCGGGAGCGACCCGTCCGCGCAACACCTCCGGGTTTCGGCACAGGCACCTGACTGCCAGCGTCTGGCTTTCCAGGCGCCGTAACAGGCGTCCTCCGATATATCCGGTGGCTCCAGTCAGTAGTACCATCGAACCACTGCTATTCGGGCAGGAGCACGGTGTCGATGACGTGAATAACGCCGTTGCTCGCTACGATATCGGCCTGGATTACATGTGCGTCGTTCACCATCACGCCGCCGCCTGCCGCCCTTACCTGTATACTCGCACCCTCGACGGTCTTGGCGGACTGAAGCTTCGCGACACCCTTCGCCATCACGTTCCCCGCCACCACGTGATACGTGAGAATCTTCCGCAGCTTCTCTCTGTTCTCCGGCTTGAGCAGGCTTTCCAGCGTTCCGGGCGGCAGCTTGGCGAACGCTTCATCGGTCGGCGCGAAGACCGTAAAAGGTCCGGGGCCCTTCAGCGTATCCACAAGCGCAGCGGCTTTCACCGCCGCGACCAGTGTGTTGAAGTGCCTGGCAACAGCAGTCTCCAGGACGTCCGCAGCACTAGCACTTGAAGCCATGGCAAGCGCAAATGCGCCCGCCAGAAACGAAGCCATATTGAGCATCATCTTCTCCCCTCTTTCTCTTCTCAAATGAAACCCTGGGAGCCGTCCCCGGGGTCATGCCCGGGCGTCAGCTGTGTTGGAATACCAGCGGCGCTGGATCGCCTTCCACGTCAGAGCCTGGTACAGCCCGGACAACCCCACCAGGCCGTAGACCACGCTGCTCAGAGCGGAA
The DNA here is from genome assembly GCA_963714205.1 of Terriglobia bacterium. Taxonomy (GTDB): domain Bacteria; phylum Acidobacteriota; class Terriglobia; order Bryobacterales; family Bryobacteraceae; genus CAVQNQ01. The sequence continues at coordinate 213,761 of CAVQNQ010000004.1, read as the reverse complement.
GTCTCGCCGAACTTCATGCCGAAAACCGCTGCCACGAGGTCCAGGCGGAACATAGCCACAAGTCCCCAGTTCAGCGCGCCGATGATGACCAGCGCCGCTACGATTACGTCAAGCTTCTTCATTTCGATACCCCTCTTTGTTTCTCTCGGTCGGCCGTCTTTCGCCGGCCACAATTTGATCCTAGATAAAATGTATTTTACTGTAAAGAAGGAACGGGAACCTTCTTTCCTGAGAGGAAAGGAAGCGCTCACAGCCGGCGCCGAGAGGAAAACGACTTTTGCCATGGAATCGGAAACCATCGCCGCGGGGCTCAAGAAGTACGGAATAGGGAGCAAATTGAGACGGCTTCGTCTTCGCAAGAGCATGGGACTGCTGGAGCTTAGCAAACACACGGGGCTGTCGCCCGCGTTGCTCTCCAAGTTAGAGCGCGACCTCATGCATCCGACGCTGCCGACGCTGCTGCGCATTGCGCTGGTCTTCAGCGTGGGCCTGGATCATTTCTTCACCCCGGAACCCAAGCCGGTGCTGGAGATCGTCCGGAAACGCGACCGTTTGCGCTTCCCGGATTCACCGGACTCCGCCAAGCCCGCCTACTATTTCGAAAGCCTGGATTTCCCCGTTTCCCAGCGCGTCCTGAATTCCTACTTGGCCGAATTCGAATCCCTTGACGACCAGGCAAGCCGGTTCCACGAACACCCGGGAATAGAGCTTCTGTACGTCATTTCCGGCAAGCTGGACCTTCAGTTTCGGGGTGAGAAGCACGAGTTAGCCGAAGGCGACGCCATCTACTTCGATTCCACGGTGCCGCACGCGTATCGCCGAATCGGGGCGAAGCGCACCACGGCCTTCGTGGCAACCGTGGGGTTGTGATAGCCCGCTCCGGGTTGCGCTTCAGACTTACGGATGGAGAAATGAGGGAAACAGCGGCGGTTTCCGGCCGGCGGCGCGCTCGGAGTGACGTGCTGCTCCCTTTTATAACCTCAACGAAAGGTCTGGATCGGTCCCGCGCGGTCGAATTCGCCGCGGTCACACAGCGCCGCCGGCCGCCGCGCGCCCGGCCTTCGGTAGGCCCGCTACTCGGTCTCCCGCCGCGACTTCTTCCGATTGCGCTTACGCGCCGCGGGCAGCGCCGCCGGATTTCATACTTCGAAAACTCCAAGGCAGCCGGAGTACAGCCAGGAACCATTGACCTCACGCGGAAGGGAGTCTACGATGGGCTTTGAGGCCGACTTGAGCAATACGACCAACAACGAACCCTACCGGACGCTGCCGAAGGAACAGGCGGACTTTATAGCCCGGCAGGCTCAGACCGAACCCCCGCCGTTGATTCCGAACCTCCCTTAGGAGGAATTCGACCGGATGACACTGAAGGAGAAGGCGGACTACGCGGGCCGTCAAGCTCAGGCAGCAGTAGCACGGTACGCGGGCCGGCCGGAGCTGCTGCTCAAAGAGAACCCGCACCGCAACTTCAAGAGCTAAGGCCTCCCCGAGTTTCATTGCCCAGGCGCACCACCCGCGCCAACTCCTACCCCCTCCGCCGCGGCGGCCGGCCTCACTCCCGAGCAAATTACCGCGCAAGTCAAAGCCGCGCTCGCGGCGAGCCGCGGCTCGGCACTGGCGAAGGGCACGGAAGCGCCGCCCGCGGAGCGCGATCGCTTGCGCGCGAAGTACAACGGCTCGACGCTGAACTCGGGCGTTGACCCGCAAGACCTGATCGACTTCACCATCGGCGCCGAGCACATGATCGACGGCGCGCTGAAGTTCAAGAGCTGCGGCGGGAAGGTTATGGCGGACCTGGGCGAGCTGGTGCACAAGATCACCCGCGCCAGCGATATGACGCCCGACGCTTGTACGCGAGGTGCATTCGTACGCCGCGCCGGCCGCCGCGCGTGGCGGCTGAACGGGGGCAGGCGGGGGGAAATTCATCGCGCGTTCCATCTTGCTGAAAATAAGACGATTGCTGGAATACGACATACCGTTTTTCCGGTCCGCTCAAGACGTTGTGATCTTGTAATCAAAAGAGGCCGCGCGCAAGTTTTTGAATCTAAGTGGGTTACCGAATTCTCCCAGATCTTAGTCGCACTCCGGTATTTCTTTATTGTTCAAGCGGAAAAATGGAGGCGGCTTCGGCGCTCTTGGGCGCTTTTGCCTTTCCATGCGCGAAAAGGTGGGCGCAAGTGATCACAAAAATCCGCGCAACTCCCTGAGAATAGTTGAAGGGGAGCGAGGGTGCACCTGATCCGGCACGCCCTCAATTGATCGATGACGAGCTTCGGATATTACGTCGCCGCCGCACGCCAGGAGAAGGGCTGGAGACAAAGCTACCTGGCCGTGTTGCTTGAGATTTCTGGCTCGTATGTCAACGATATTGAGAAGGGCCGACGCTACCCGCCCGGCGAGTACCTGCTCCAGCGCTTCGCCAGCGCGCTCGAGCTCGACCCGGATTACCTGTGTCTGCTGGCGGGGATCATACCCCACGACGTGCGCGCTGCGATTGGCGCCACGGACCCAGAGGCAGTACAACGGGCCTTTCGAGCGTTCCGCGAGGCGCTCGCCCCCTTACGCTGAACTGCGTTTTTTTATGGAAAAAAGGGGAAAGTGAAGGGCTGTTGGTGCCGCCGGGCGTTCCGCAGCGCCTCGAAGACCTTTGGCTCGTCAAGGCGGTAAGAAGGTGGATAAGGGAGCCAAGTTGTAACGGCGCCAGGTGTTTTGAACGGCACCCGTTTTCTTCAAGGCCCCGAACTCTGGAACCAAACCGTTCGTTTCGGATACACTCAGAGCCGCAGTGTCTTGTCTTTTGATTGCTTTACGGATTCGCCCTGGAAAAGTGGGGCTTTAGTTACGCCCCTGGACGGCCCTTTTGACGGTCATAAAGCTGACCCCGAGCTGGGCGGCGATGGCGCGCCAGCTCATCCCCGCCTGGCGCATCTCCATCGCTTGGTCCTCCGGAAGACTTTGGCCGGGCGCCCGCAGTGCTTGCCCTGGCTGCGGGCTCGAGCGACCCCGGCCTTGGTCCTCTCCGAGATGCGGATGCGCTCCTGCTTGGCGATCCACGCCGCGATCGCCAGCATCAGCTCACCGGCCGGTCCGGTGGTGCGGAAGTGCGGTTCTGTCAGGCTCTCGAACTGCACGTCGTAGCCCGTGAGGCGGTGGATGTGGTTGAACGTCTCATACACGCCCTCGCGGGTGAAGCGGTCTAGCGCCCAGACCAGCACAACGTCGAACTTGCACCTCGACGCCGCCGCGAACAGTTGCCAAAAGGCGTCCCTGTCTCCGGTCTTGCCGCTTTCGTGGTCGATGTATTCGCAGGTGATCTCCCACTGCTGGCGCCGGGCGTACTCGCGGAGCTGCACGAGCTGGTTCTCGGTGTCCTGGCCCTTGTCTTTGGTGCTGACTCGGGCGTAAATGGCGGCTCGCATGCCTGTATAGTCCGCGGGGCGCGCCCGCCCCCCAACCTTTGCGCCACGCTGCCGACAGCGCCAGCCAGGGGTTGGCTCAGTGAGCAGGACGGAGAAAATGCGGAGCGGGCGTCCGGACGTTTGTGGGAACCGCCGCGGCCGCCGGCCGGTACTCGCGCTTACCAGACCAACCGGGAGCTTTATTGAAGGGCCTGCTCGCGAGGAGGTTTCAATTTCCCGTCCCCGGGGATCCGGGCCCTTTCGGAAGTGACAAAGGCATTCGGCGGACGCATAGGTCTGCCGTGAAAATGCCCGGCAGACCCAGAGCTTAGGAAGGTAATCAAGCCGAGACTTTCCCACCAAACGCGTCCTGACACGCCCGCCAGAAGGAGCAGTACTTCCGGCTGCAGAGATTGCTGCCGCGGTTCGGCAGCCACACGCCAGCCCTGATGGACTGCTGAACCAGCGGGTACAGTCGGGCCGTCGCGTCCATGTCGGACTGTTCCACCTTGCAGGTCAACTGCACGAGCTGGGGCGTCTTGGTTTTCACCAGGGTGTCCACGCGCGCTTCGCCGCTGGCCCCGGTCATCAGTTGAGAGTAGGTCGCCACCTGGAACCTATAATCGGAACCGATCTCGCTCGGCTTGCGGGCAGCCGTTTTCAAGTCGATGATGCGTCCGGAGGTATCCATCAGGTCGATGTAGCCGTGGACCAGCACTCCGCCGATCCTGCCGGCGACGTGGGCTTCGACGGCGGCCGGCTCGACCTCCGGGCAGACCTCCTCCAGGTACTTCAGCGTGAGAGCCAGGCCTTGCGCCTTCAGTTCCGCGGGGTTCTCATCCTCGCGGAATTCCGTGGGGAACGAGCCTTTCTCGTGTTCTCCCTTCACCAGGCGGTCCCAGGCGTCGAGGTAGATGGCCTGGACGCCAGCGGCTCGAGATCCTGGCGGGTATCGAGCTTCTGCTCGAAGTTGGTGCCGATGGCCGCGTGGACGGCGGATCCCATGGTGAGCGAGCCCGTGGGCGGGTCAGGGAGTTTGGCCACCTTGCGGAAATACACTTTGGCTGAACAGCCGAGGTAGCCGTTGCAGGTAGAGGGGGATAGGATATCCCCCGGTTCGGATTCGATGGCGAGGACGCGAGCGGCTGCCATTACCTGGCCTGCCTTTCCCACGGCCCGATCCAGCCCTCCTTGGTGGCCGCGATGAGAATAGTGGAAACCGCATCCTGACGAGCTTGGTCGCTCCACTGCTCGCCGGTTTCCTTCAGACCGTTCTGGACGATCTGAACGACCTCGGTGAATGCCCGGTTGAAAGGGACCTTAAGGGGCGGGATTGAAATGGCGATCGCGGCATACGGCCTCATGGCTCCATTTGTGCCATTGCCGTTCCCGTTCAGCGGGGCCGGCGGGCCGCCGTTGGGTTTGCTACCATTGCCGTTGGAGTATGGCGGCTGAGAGGCTGCTGTTACCGCCGGGGCGGGTGCTGTAACACTCGCTCCGGCCTGATTGGCGGCCACTTGCTTCGCGACCCGCGCCGCTACTTCCGCCCGCACCTGACGCTCGATGTCGGTTTCGTCAATGCCGGTCATCTGCGTTGGCGTGGGTTGAGGCTGCTGAGGCACGACGGCCTCTTCCAGCCGGTAGACGTCCCACAGCACCGGTTCTCCCTTCCGGCCTGTCGAGCGCTTGCAAACGAAGAATGGCTCTCGCGCTTGAATACCGAGTTGATTGATTTTGGCGGCTACGACCATATCCAGATACATGGCCTTACCGTCCGTGGTGGTGTAGAAGACCTGGTCTCCGAAGCGTCCTTCGACCAGCTTGCCGTCTGGAAACCGAAGGGCAACCTGGACGGGAATGTTCGGTGTGAACGTCAACTTCTCCATGGGGATTTCCTTCCTGCGGTTCCGATCTCGCCACGTCATTATTCTCAAGCCATAATCAGTCTATCATGATAGCCTTCTTTACGTCAATAGAAAAATAGCCTATCATAATAGCTGACGTGCCAATACCCAAGAGCATGATTTGTGAGTGCCTCCGATGCGCCCACGTTTGGGTAAAGCGCATCGAAGGCCGGCCCGTTCGCTGCCCGAAGTGCAAAGAGCACGATTGGGATGTCCCTGCAGGTAAGCTGAAGCGCGGGCGCCCGAAGAAGGTTGAATGAGAGGTTTGGATGGTCATCGGACATCTCGGTTCGAGGTTCTGAACTGCGTAGTCCCATTCCATCAAAGTGCCTGCCGGTTTCACGCACGGCCTGCGTGCGCTGTAAGTCGAGGGCGACGTCGCCACTGCCACCTCAAGGGGGCTCCGCCTAGCCGTCTCACCCGCCGTCGAAACTCGGGAAGTTTCGCTTCAAGTCGGCCCGGAGATCGATGTGCCGATGGGCGGGAGTCCATTCTAAAACACGCTGACCAACGGTTCTTCCAAATATCCACTGTCTCCCAAGTGCCCACTTGAATTCGAAAACGCTTCGGTGTATAGTTGACTTGTCTTTTTGTTCGTGCCTGTTTGCTCCGGTATCCGAGAGACGCTTTAAATAAAGAAGCAACTTAATACACGATGATTAAGTTCTAACCCATCGGCTCAATCTGAGCCGTTCGGGATTCGTTTCGGATGCTCTGCGCGCAGGCGCCAACTGGCGGTCAATAGTCAGTCTTCTCTGCGCCACGACTGACCCACTTATACGGCCGAAGCCACGTTCGAATGTGGCTGATGGCCCCCGAAAACAATTTCGACCGTGGTTGATGTCTATCTCCTGCCGGGGGATGCCTCCGCCGACTGGTGCTGGCTCATCGAGCGCACTTTAGCGCGTGGCCCGTATCAACCCATCAATTGGCTCCCAAGAGCCGGAGGTGAGGGCGTGACCGCCGCGTCTGTGTTTCATACCTCGATTGCTGCTACGGCGCTGCTCCATACAGACCACGAGTCGCCCGTAGTGCTGCTGCGTCGAGTGGCCACCGGGGACTGTCTCGCTGCAAGAGAACGGAAACACGGAAGCTGCGACGAGTTCGACTCGGCTTACGATCGCCGGCAGGCCTCGCACTGTCGGTCACTCGCAACGTCGGTGAGGCAGTGGACACGATAGGCCGCCCAGACCAGGCTTCCGCGCTGTTGCGGGACCTACCCGACCTCACACACGACGCGCGCACCAGTATTCGAACGGCCCAGCTCCTTGCCACCGATATCCTGCTAGACAGCACCTATGAAGCGTGGAGTCACTTCATCGGCGGTGTGAACTCACGCCTAAGAGGCAAAGCTGTTATCCGCTCGGAACGCGTGAGCGCCCTAAAGTCAGCACAGCGCGCGTACCGCAACGCCGCAATCCACGCCTATACTCTGCTGTTCGACGTCGTCGCTGCCGAGTATCTAGCTGTCGATGCGGATCCAGAAGCATATTCCGAACGGCTAGAGCGAGTGGTGGCTCCCCTGGTGCGCCGGGCATTGCCAGTGCCGCACGATCATCCGTTGATCTCGGCAGCGATCAAGACGAGGGTCATCCATTGGGAAGAACAGCGAATTGCGCCATCTGGTACTCCCGGACGACTTGCGGCTGTATCCGGGCGCGAGACGCCGGCCCAGATCATCGAACGATTGAGGCGTAAAAAGGGGTGGACCATGGAAAGTCTGGCAGCGCAGGCGGAATTGGACATAAAGCAGGTCTATAAGGTCAAACGCGGTTATCCCGTTCGTACCGACACGATTGGGAAACTGGCGGCGGCTCTTCAATGTCCACCCGGTGAACTCATTCCATCGCTCCTACCTCCAAGAGCCAGGGTTACGTCTCCAGTTCCTTAATGTATACCCGAAATTGCCAGGGCTGACTACCCTGATCGGCTAGTGACGGCGACCCGACGTAACCGTATTATGCGATATAGACGACAACAACAACAAGCTAGATAAAGCTATGAAGGCCGATGAAATTAGTCCTACGGACATGGCGCGGCAGCGAGGCTGCACCGTCAAGTATGTTTATGACCTGCTTGCCGCAGGGCGCATACCTGGAGCCCAAAAGGTAGGTAAGAAATGGGTGATACCGAAACGCGCACTGAAGGAACTGGGCGGAAAGCACAGCTCGCTAGGCGGACTCCCTTGAATTGGGATATCCATGCAATCTGCCCAGCTCCGGGCAGCCTTCCGGCGCCGAGGATGACTATCAGCGAGTGCAGCGGAGAAGTGATGAATGCCTAGCTCGTTTCATCCAGTACAACTCCCGCGCACGCACCGAAGTTATTAAGTGTTTCTGTGGGGCAGACCCGGTCTATCATGCGGCCTCCAAAACGTACCTCATCTCGTGGTAGGTCGGCGCCGAGAATACTCGGGCCGGCAGCCCGCCGAAGCGAGGCGACGCTTGAGATTCAGGCGGGTGCCGTGTCGGATATCGCGATCCAGGGCTTGATCAATGACTGGATAGCGCCGATGATCGCCGACCACATCATTGAGAGCATTGTAAAGGCTAGGGACCGATAGATCCTCCTTGCGCAGCCGAGCTTTTTATGCTCATAATATGTTCGCAAGGACCTACGATTATGAGATCCAGAACCGCGAAGATCGGGCGACCGCGCAAACCTGCTTCACTGAGGCGAACGTGCCGATTGCAATTGTTGCTGACGACAGCGGAACATAAGGCTCTGAATGCGTGCGCGGCGCGGATGGAGACGACGGCCAGTGAGATTATCCGGGGCTGTCTTCGGACTCTGCTAAAGATGCAGATTCCGGACGGTTTGCGCAGAGGTGATGGGCGATGAAGCAACGGTGCGCAATCTACGCTCGCTACAGTTCAGACCTGCAGCGTGAAAGCTCCATAGAGGATCAGATTCGCCGATGCCGCGAATATGCCTTGCGGCAGGGGTGGCAAGTCGTTGAGGAATTGGTTAGTGCAGATCGGGCGGTATCGGCGGCATCAGTTGCGGGCCGCGACGGACTGCAACAGTTGGTAAGAGCCGCAAGAGCCGTCTTCTGGTCTCCTTTCTCGAGTCTGGCGATATACTCCGATGGAGCAACCCCACCGATGATGCGGTTTGTACGGTACGAAAGGGGCGTCTTGTTAATGATGGAATCGTAGATACTCGGCTTGATGCCGTGCTTCTTGCACCAGTCTTGCGGGAAGACGTGATGGATATCCACATTCTCGCCAAAGAATACGGTATGGTCGAATTTTTGGCCGGACCGAAAATCCTGGGATCCTTCCTTCATCAGCAAAGCGTTGACGCCTTTGTAGGCCGCGGAAAGACGCATCCGCATTGTTTTTAGCCGGTCGGACCGAAACATAGTTTCGCTGACCGTCGAGGGCTCGGGACCACCCTTCAGCCAGGCGGGTACTTCCATAAAATCGCGGGCTATACGGGTCTCGACCGCCGAACCGTAAAGCTCGCCGAAGACGCCGTTCCAATACCACTGGATCAGTTTCGCCCGGTTGGCCTCGTGCTCCCAATCCTCGCCAATGTCGGCAAGGATTGCCGCTAACGGAACGATTTGCGACTGATAGGGAAGGTCGAAGATACGGTAGATGTGCAGCATGTGCAAAAACTTCGCCGCACGCACGAAGCCTTGCTCTACCTGGGTTTGATATTTCTTATATTCGTCGAGGGGGAGATTCAGCAGCGCTTGGCGATTGCCCGTAACGGCAGGCAGCTCTTTGCCCTGTTTCCCGGCTTTCTCAGCCAAGCGACGGCGGTCACGTGTATGAAACAGAGAAACTGCCTGAAGAAAATCGGTATTGCCAACGCCAGCGATAATCCCGGCATCCTGACCGGCGGGCCGAAGCGTTTCCGCAAAGCGGCGATGCCGACCCATTTTTGAGTCGTCGCCGTACCAGTCCTTCCTCAACTCGTGGCCGGCAGCCGCATACATTGCGGTGACGAGCTCAAATGCGTCCAGCGCCTTGCCTCCGGTATTGACCTTCTCGAAAACGACGCATACAGCTTCCTTGGAAGTCGACCGGTCGAGCGTGATGACCGGCACGTGATAGCTCTTGAAGTTCTCCAGAACTTGCTTCTTAAACGTTCGGAATTCGTCGCGCGTTGGTTTATTCTGGTCGCCGACCCAATAGTCGTCGAAGCCGTCTTGCCAGTTGTCCCAATCGAACACCTGAGAAACTGGGTACATGAGGGAAGCGTACTCCTGCGTCGCAGAGGCAAGATCCAGGACCACTTCACGCCCGAAGGCGGCCCGTATGAACCGATCCTCCGGAATGCCGATAATCGCTTCTTCGCGATCAGCCGTGGGATCGAGCGCCTTCCGAAGATCTATATAAAACCAGCGCTTCACCTTCTTCTTCTTCGGGGTAACCGTCTCGACCACCTTGCCGCGCAGTGTGACCTGATAGAGCGAAGTCATCCGCTGCTGGCCGTCGAGCAGTAGAAGCTGAGGAGTGACCTGCTTCGCCTCGGACGGTACGCCCTCGACCGGTCTCGGCTTGAAGTTCACTGGACCGCCGGTTTCGAGCGACATCAATGCGCCGACTGGAAACGCCCTGGAAACCGAAGCGATCAGGCTCTTTATGCGATCTTCGTCCCAAACCCAGCTGCGCTGAAAATCCGGCAATTGAAGATCGCCGCGGTGACAATCATCGAGAAGTTCCTTCAGCGCAAAAGGTTAAATGTCGAGCCGGCCATTGTTTTGGATTCCTCGTCTGGTCGAAGGTCAATGATAACTTCACGCGGCCGTTGATGCAGAGACAAACGTCGACGGTTGGAGGGGGACGCCGCCGCCCGCGGAAGCGGGCCTTCCACTGCGCCGTGCGCGCGACGGCCGCATCCGCGGGACGCCGCGCCGCTGGGCTTCCACGTGGCCGGAGCGCCAATACCGTCGCGTTCGCGCGCGGGAGAGCGCTTTCGCGCGCCGCCGGCCGGCAAGCCCGCCGCCGCCGCTCGGGCGGCACGAATTCCTCGGAACCGAACTTCAGAAGACCGCGCGGTATAGCCTGTCGCACGCATAAAATAGTACTAATGACGCTGCTTGTTGGCATGATTGGAACCGACGGCATAGTATTCGCCGCAGATGAGTTGCTTGTGGGCGAGGCGCAGCACGGAACGCAATACAATGACAGGGTCTTCATTCAAAAAATCCAGCATTCGCAGACACACCGTGTCGTATTCGCGGGTGTCGGCGATGACACGACCCGTCGTGTCGAAGACAGGCTCCTCTCGGTCTTGGACGAAGGCTTTGATTTTGAGAACGTAAAGCGTTCATTGGAGAGAATCACGAAAGACGCCCTCAGAGCTGTGCGCGAAAAGGCAGAATTGGACTATCCGGACGCAGAGGAGCGTCACGCCGTACTGAACGAACATCTGCCACGCGCGCTTCTGATTGTCTTTTATGGAGATCAACTTCCGGAAAGGCAGCTATGGAGTGTCTTCATTAGCGACCCGCCCGCCGTGTGTCAGATTACGGGGTACAGGGTAAGTGGAGGTCTCGGGAACCTCGGCCGATTCTTCGCTGATTACTATCAGTCCGGCAGCCCCGTATGGTCACTAAAGCGAATGGCAGCATATACCGTACTGGCCGGAAAGCGCTTCGACTCTGCTATGATCGGCGGACTGCAACTCGCTGTCATCGACGGCGGTGGACTCCATTTTGCGGACGAGACTGAACTGGCAGCGCTTCGCGAGGAATATCGCCGCCTTAATGACGTCATCCGCGATCACCTTATGGCTCTATAAAAACCTGGGGTCTATCGCCACGTCAAACCTTTTCCCAGGCTGGCGTGGCCTGATACTCAGCGGCAGGGAAGAAATTCGCAAGGCGGTTGCCGGCACCACACACCGGCGGCTGCCGCCAAGAGCTTCGGGCGGAAAATGCGCGACTCGTACAATGATCGAACCACTGAGAGCCTGGAGTGCAGTTCGGGCGGCTTTCCGCGTGCCGGCAGTCACCGCGCCGTCGGCCGCCGGGACCGCCGCTCGGCCGGCGCGCACGGCGGCCAGCCGCGGAACACGGCTCCGCTCGTCCTGCGCCGTGCGCGCGACAGCCGGGTCCGGGGGCCGCCGCGCGGCGCGGGCGCGCCGAACCGGCGACGTGGCGTGCTCCTTCGCGCGATCCGAGGCGCAGCGTGTTGCTAGGGCGGCTGACAGTTCTGGCGTTCCAGGACCCGCGCGGAAAGCGGCCATTCGGTTAATCGATTCTACGACGCTTGCGTGGACAGTCGGATCGCGTCTTCGATCTCGTAAACCCTGTCTTCCAGGTTCTTGGCGACAGCACCGCTCGCTTTGGCTTGCTCCAGTTTCCTCTGCGCCGCCGAGAGCCGTTTCTGAAGGCGTGCGGTCTTTGGGTCTGTCTTCGCGGGTGCCGTCGGCGCTGGGATCGCGCCTTTGGCTGCTGCGCGGGGTTTCTGCGTCTTCTTGGACTTCAACTTGGTGGAAGTCTTGTATCGGAACGACGTGACGCCTGGCGGCGGCTTCAGCGGCCCGCCGAAGTCGGAGCGGTATTCTTGCGCAATCTGAACTGCTTCGACGAGCAATTCCCGAAAGCGCGACTCCATCGCCTGCTTTGCCTGTACACGCAGGTCCTCGCCCTGCTGCTTCCATTTCTGGTACTCGGAGATGATGTTGTTCATGCCGGTCCATTCATCATAATCGGGAGCTGGTGCCCCGAGTCGCTGGAAATTCGCAAGGCGCGAGCGAGAGACCCGAACCGGCGACATCCCGACATCCGCGCGCCAGTCGGAGAGCGCCCGCGCTGCCCTGGGCGCCGTGGCAGTCGCACCGCGCCGTTGGCGACCACCTCCGCCGCTCGGGCGGCACGAACAGCGGCCGGCCGCGGAAGCCAGCGCGTCGCCTCCCCTCTGCACCTGCACCCGGTAGTCGCGTCCGCGGGACGCGGGGCAGCGTACGAGAGCCGAACCGCAGACATTCCGCGTGCGAGCGCCAGCCGAAGAGCCGCGGCGCTGCCCGCGACAACCCTGGCGATCGCCGCGTAGGCGGTGCGACAACGTGGGGTGGTAGGCTGTGCCGATGTGATCGCTGGTCTACGTGTGCGCTCGTTCCGTAGGAGCGCTCCATACTGAGCCGTCGATGAACTCAACACACACAACGCTGAGTACTGGCTTGGAAATCGTATTGCCTGATTTGGCGGCGGTCTGAATACGGTTCCAAAGATCCTGAACGGTGACAGAGAGCCGCTTCTTCTCACCGGGTCTGATAATGATCGAAACCCACTCAAGGGTTACTATTTCGGTCCTTGACCCGCTTGAAATTGCCTCTTGAAAAGCCACCGCAGCCGTGACCTTATCAGATCCATTCTTCACCGTAACAAACTGTCTTCGGTCGGATTCGATGGAAAATGCGGTCGGAGTGAAGTTGACAAGCACAATCGGGCTACCCGGGTGTGTTTGAAGCTCGAAAGCAATTCTCTGAGCGTGAGCAAAGGTGCAGTAGAAAAACAGGGCTGACAGCAGCGCTCGACGACTGTGCGGCAAGGTAGCTCCCCGGAAAGCCGATTTTACCAGACGACGCCGGGACAATAGCGCTATAAACCGCCGTCCGTCGCCAGGGATGCTGTGGTCCACCGGGCGAGTGCCCTCTTGACCAGAGCCGCAGCACTGCTATTTTTGAGGCTCGTCAGAAGAAATCGTGGGTGTGCGCCGGGATAAACCGGCATGGAACTGAGGATGAAAGAGCCTCACGAGAAAGGAGTAGCGATCCGCTCGGCCCCGAGTTTTGCATTGGATTCCGTGAGGTCTCCAGTGAAGCGTAAACAGGGGAAAAGATGGGCTGGGTATCGAGCTTCGAAAATTTGTAATCAGGGCGCCGACGCCGTACCCACTGCGGAAGGCCACACGCCCGGCAGCGCTAACGCGAGTTGTCGGACGGCCCTGCGTAGTCGTAGACCCCATGCACGTCTGGAAACTCCATGCACGAGAACCGGGAGACCTCGGAGATGCCTGAAGCGACTTTCTGCGACAGGCCGGCGGGTGAAGGCAGTAGCCGTACGGCCCGCGTGCACGTCTTCGAGGAGTCGGACAGCGGTATAGTACCGATGAACCATTCGAACAAAAGCGGGCAACCGCCGGCGGAGAGTGAGGAGGGAAGGCCGCTGATCAAGGAGAACACTCATCAGCTCAGCACGCACTCGACACAGAGCGAGGCGCGCGTGTCCCAAGGGTTGGCGGGTGTGCGTAAGGCAGCAAGGGAAAGGAAGGAGATGAAGTTCACCGCCTTGCTTCACCATTTGACAGTCGCGCTGCTCCGGGACAGCTTTTACGCTTTGAAGCGTAAGGCTGCGCCAGGAGTGGACGGCGTCACTTGGCAGGAGTATGAGACCGGGCTGGAGGGGCGGCTCGCCGATCTGCACAGCCGGGTTCACCGCGGCGCTTATCGAGCGCAACCATCGAGAAGGGTATACATTCCGAAACCGGATGGCCGGCAGCGGCCGCTCGGGGTCGCGGCGCTGGAGGACAAGATTGTTCAACAGGCCGTGGTCACCATCCTCAATCAGATATACGAGGAAGATTTTCGAGGCTTCTCGTATGGTTTTCGGCCAGGGCGCAGCCAGCACCAAGCGTTGGATGCGCTGTACGTCGCGATCACGCGGAAGAAGGTGAACTGGATTTTGGACTGTGATATCAGGGGCTTTTTCGACAACTTATCGCACGATTGGCTCCTGAAATTCGTCCAACATCGCGTTGCCGACCGCCGCATTCTCCGGCTGATCCAGAAATGGCTGAAGGCGGGAGTGCTGGAGGAAGGTGAATGGAAGGACACAGAGATGGGTACCCCGCAGGGTTCGGTGGCTTCGCCGTTGCTTGCGAACATCTATCTGCATTACGTGTTCGACCTGTGGGTGGACGCCTGGCGCAAGAAGTGCGCGCGAGGCGACGTCGTTGTCGTCCGGTACGCCGACGATAACGTCATCGGGTTTCAGCATCTGACGGACGCAGACCGATTCCTGATGGAACTTCGGGAGCGGCTGCTGAAGTTTGGGCTGGAGCTGCACCCAGACAAAACGCGCCGGATTGAGTTCGGGCGGTTCGCCGAGCGAGACCGGAAACAGAGAGGAGAAGGGAAACCCGAGACGTTCGACTTTCTGGGATTCACGCATATCAGCGGGAAGGACCGGAACTGGGGCTATGCTCTGAAGCGCAAGACGGTGAGCAAACGGATGCGGGCCAAGCCGCTGGAAATTAAGCAGCAACTGCGTAGACGGATGCACGAACCGGTAGCGCAAACGGGCAAGTGGCTTCGGTCGGTCGTGCAGGGTTACTTCAACTACCACGCGGTACCGGGAAACGCTGACAGTCTGGCGACATTTCGCTCTCGGGCGATCCGACTCTGGAGGAGCCTGTTGATCCATCGGGGTGGGAAGCGCAACCTAACTTGGGCGCGGATGAGCAAACTGGCAGGCCGGTGGATTCCGTCCCCGCGTATTCTTCATCCGTACCCCCGAGTTCGCTTTGACGCCATTCATCCGAGATAGGAGCCTCATGCGGTAGTGCCGCTCGTGGGGATCTGTGCGGGGGGTGCTGGGAGACCGGCATCCCTACCGCGACCGATTCTGGCTCGGGTAATTTGCCAAGTGGGTGATAGAGCGCAAGTTCGAGGCAGCGGAAGGTGCGAAAACCGTAGGATTTTCTCATAGTGACTTTAGCCTTGTTGTTCAGACCCTCGACAACGCCGCTGGAAAGCAGTTTCTGGGCGCGGAAATAATTGAGGATCAGTTCGCGGTGCCCTCGGAGTGAGCGGGCGATTTTCTTCATAGGTTCGATGCGCGACTGCATGGTCTGGCGGCACCATTCGTCAAGGAACTTGCCTGCCCAGGCGGGCGAGTTGTAGTCCCAGAGTTGCTGGAAGGCTTCCTTGAGAAGGTAAGCCCGAACGGTTTTCAGGTTGTAGCGGAGCAGGTCCCGGAGTCGGAAGTGCTGCTCGTCACCGAGATTCTCACTCCGCTTGAGTAGCAACCAGCGTGACTTCTTGAGGACCGGATCGCGGCCCTCGCGTTTCATGCGGCCGGTTTCCTCAGCGCGGATCTTGTCGAGGGCCTTGTTCATATTGGCGACGATGTGGAAGCGATCGAGGATGTGAAGGGCTTGAGAGCATTTTTCGCGGATGAGCTTCAGGTACGGCTCCCACATGTCGGAGCAGACGAAGGCGATTTTAGAGATGACCTCCTGGCCCATGGCGGTAAAGAATCCCTGGAAGGACTCGATGGTCCGTTCCTTCCCTACCCACAGCAACCGGATGATGCCGATATCGATCTGATAAACCAGCGTCAGGTATTTGTGGCCTTTGGCGTATTGGATCTCGTCGACGCCAATGGCGTCGATCTGGCCGAGCGTGCGGTGCTCCAGTCCCCAGGTGACGACGTGTTCGACCGCATCAAAAACCTTTTCCCAGGAAGTGCGAAAGGCTTGGGCCGTTTCTTTCCACGAAAGCCTGCGCGCCCAGCGGGCCAGAAAGAGCATGTAGGCCTTGGTCAGGGTGCGTTTGCCGTCGCCCCACGGAAGTTCTTCGACGACGATGGCGCAGCAACGCCGGCAGTCGACGCGGCGCATGGTGTACAGGAGGAAGACGAAAAATCCCCAGAAGGGCATGAACTCGAAGCGCCGCTCGGCCAGTTGGTCATAACCGGCGGCCGGCTGATGGCAGCGCGAACAGACCGCGGAGGAGCCCTTACGGGGCCGCACGGAGACCTCGATGCTCTTGTGGTCGGAGCTGAAGCGGGCTCGATGATAGACAAATCCCCGGAAGCGATGGCAGCGGTTTAGAATCGTGATGAGTTCCATGGCGCGGAAGCGAGCGACGGCGAAACCTCTACCATAAACCGCGCCAGGTCCTCTTTGCCGGCCGCCCTGGAGCGTTATTGCCGGGGTCTGGACAACTGGCCACGTACGTGGATGGGATGGGAAAAGATGGAAATAATGCACCATTTTGGGCTATTGCTCTCGTCCGATGACGATCGGCAGGTTTTCTTGGATATCGGGATCGAACTCGAACCGGGTGTGCAAATGCCTAGAGGCGGGCCAGTCTCCGTCGGTTTCGACATCAGCGAAGAGGATCCTCGGTGGGAAGGACTCAAGCGCCTTCCGCCCAGGTTCCGTTCCATGGATACCGTCTACACGAAATTTCTCAAGACGGAACTCGAAGCGGCGACGGCTTTCGTGGTCTATGCATCGTCGCCCCGCGGATACCCAGAACCCTCGGATCAACTCGGCTATTTGAAAGCGACATATGACCTGTCCGAGTATTGCCACAGATGCGGCATCGGTGGTCGCCAGATTCGTCCTTTTCGGCTAAAATCCCGCCCGAGCCTAAAGCGCGAAATGATGCAACTGAACTGGGTGTTCGACGAGTACTTCGTGTCTCCCGAGGTGTGGTCGTCTGTGTTCGCTCCCCATAGCATCGATTGCTGGCCTGTTGTTCTGAACGGAACCGGACGGGAAATCGACACCGTGGTGCAGCTAAAGATTTCCGACCTGGTTGATCTGCAGATCAAAGATTTGTCTTTTGGATCGTGCGATCAGTGCGGCCGGAAAAAGGCCAGGCTCCTGCGTAGAGGTTTTTCGCCAGCACCGGTCGGCGTTGTGACGCAAATGTCGAAATCGACCCACTGGTTCGGTTCGGGTGCCTGTGCATACAAGCTTATCTTGGTGCCGTCGCTACTCTATCGGGAAATCGGTGCCGCTTCCCTCCGGCGTGTGACATTTTACCCATGTAGAGCGACGATGAGCTCAGGTACGGAAGGCCCTGGGGACGAACGTAACCCAACCTGATTCAGTGCAGCGTGCGGCTTCAGACAGCGTTGGTACCGGTGGGATCGCGGAGTGGCGGCGGAGCTGGCGCTGAGCGACGGCGAAAACCTCTACCATGAACCGCGCCAAGTCCTCTTTGCCGGCCGCACTGGAGCGTTATCGCCGGGGTCTGGACAACTGGCCACGTACGTGGATGGGATGGCAAAAAGACTTGCCGTCGGGCGAGAAACTGGTGGCTTGCTTCCGGCCATTTCTGGAGGCTCTGGTCGCCTCGGATCGGTTCCCGAAAACCATTCAAAGGCACGTCGATAACCTCTGGGCATCGGGTGGGGAAATCATCCGCGACCTCAACGGAAACCCTTATCTGAGAAATCTGAGAAGAAAAAACATCGAGCAGATTCTCGATGACCGAATCGACGATGAGGGTGGACCTCTCGTCTATGCCCTGGAAGCGGAAGAGCTGCTATAGCGGTCCTTCGATTCCACCTGCCGGAGGCTTCACCGTTTCCTCAGCCAACCGCCGCGCTGAATCCCGCAAAATCCCCCACAGATTCCGCCGACGAGCCATTTTTGAATCATCACTTCAGTGGACTCGATGACCACTGTAACGTCGTCGCCGGTTTTGAGGTCCATCTCTTCGGCACTGCGCCGGGTTATGACGCTTTCGATCTCGTTGTCGCCAACCTGAACAACGATGTGCGCCATTACGTTGCCGAGCTTTACGTCTTTGATCTGACCACGAAGCTGATTGCGTGCGGATAGGGCCATGCAAACCAAGATACTCCGCCCCGGCCGACGTGGCGTGCTCTGTGCGCACGCGGCCCCGCCGGCCCGGCCGGCCGCGGAAGCCGGCGCGCGTTGGCGCCAGGCACGCAACGGCCGCGTCCGCTGGACGCGGCGCGGCGTGCGAACTTCGGACCGCCCACGCTCCGCGCGCCGTACCTGCCAGATCGGATACAACCTAACAAGCGCCCTTGAAGCACAGCCCCGCGTCTTCCCCGGCGTGCACACCTCGCTCCATCCAGCGACAGTGGCGGCCAACGTGATCGCGTCGCGGCCGTCGCGCCTGGCGCCGAGACGGATACCTTCCAGGGCTAGCCCGCTTGCAATCTGAATTGTCGGATGGAGGAGAGTCCTGAGGCGGTTTACTTCCGCACCACCTGGTCGGCCCGGACCCATCCATCTCTGCCCTGAAATGCCCCGTCTAGCACGTGGATTTCGGTGAGGCCAGTGTGAGTCTCCACGATTTCGACCTCGGTGTCGTTGGGCACACTGAACAGAGAGCCACTCCGAATGAGATCGACCAGCCTGTCGGGGTGCTGGAGCAATTCCGCAGCGTCCACTTCCGCAACCGCAACAGCCACTACCGAACCCTTACCTCGTAGCCGAATGCCGCGGCCAGTCTCGCTAAACCCCGGGCG
Organism: Terriglobia bacterium; assembly: GCA_963714205.1. Lineage (GTDB taxonomy): Bacteria > Acidobacteriota > Terriglobia > Bryobacterales > Bryobacteraceae > CAVQNQ01. Next base: position 195,258 of record CAVQNQ010000004.1, on the reverse strand, counting down.
AGGTTCGCCCGTGCCTCGCGGAAGAGCCAGCCCACTTTGCACTACCCTTGTGGTCGCGACCGACACTTTGGTGTCTTGCTCCCGGACCGCAACTGCAGGCTCCGCAGGCGGGGCAGCGGGTAGGCTTGCCTCATGGTGCTGCGGATTGCCAGCGGGCACGGCTGACGAGGTGTGGCGGCTCGCCTGGTGTCTGGTCCCTGTAAGTACGATCCCAGCAATACTCATGAGGATCGCAAACCCCAACACTGCAAACCCGATGCATTCCAGCCACCGCCACGTCTTCGACTCGGAGACTATAATTCGCAATCTCATCTCGAGATTCCCGAGGACATCATACGCCTTCTGGCCTTCACGGAGCACTCCGAACCCACGTAGCTCGTAACGCGCCCGGTCGTGTCGGAAGCGCACTGGCTCTTGCCCTCAGAACACAGGGACCAACCGCTTATCGCGAGCGCGTTGAGGCGTGCATAGCCGCAGAGCAAATACGCCGGCCGTTCTTACTGGCTGTGTACCTCAGTTTTCGTTTGGACTGCCTCCACGCTCCACTTATGCGCTCCGCACTGCGGACAACGATCGGCCCGCGACCAGATGCCGCACCGAGGGCATTGACAGCAGGACTGTTCTTCTGCCACGGTCTCTTCGACCGGCGCCGGCGACACTCTCATTTTCGGCTACCTCGATTCGCCAGTCTCATCGTGGCACCGATGAGCCGCTAGAGCAATCCCGCTGCCAAGAAGAGCTTCCGCGTGAGCGGCCGCCACACTCGGCGCCCAACCGACGCGTTCGCCAGATTTGCACCCGCCACACCCGCCACACAACCTCAGCGCGCATGAAGGGACGCGGCATTTGGACCCGCCGAAAAATCTAGTCGGGCTGAAGTTCAGGTGCCGGCGCGGAAACTGGTGGACGCTCCGCCGCCTCCGAGACGGCACACACCGCGGCCGGCAGCGGAACGCAGCGCGACGTGCGAGCGCCTCACGGTCGACAACCCGCGCTCGGCGGAGCACAAGTACCGTCGCGTTCGCGCGCAAGAGAGTGCTCTCGCGTGCTGCCGGACGGAAAAGCATTCCGCGTACTCCTCGAACTCCCCAATGTATTTCGCGTGCGAGCCAGTTTGCCTGGGCAGACGGACTGAAACGGCAGTGGCAGCCGAGGCAGGACATCCCGGCGGCGGAGCCGTCGACCGAGCCCAGCTCGTTGACGCGGCTCAAGGATGCGGGCGTTAGGCCGGAAAGCCGCGACGGTGGCCACGGCAATCGTGGCGCTCGCCGCGCCGTTGGCGCCCGGAACCGCCGCCGCTCGGGCGGCGCGCACGGCAGCCGGCCGCGGAAGCCGACGCCGCACTGCGCCGTGCGCCCGACCGCCAAGTCCGCGGGACGCGGCGCGACGTGCGAGATCCGGAGCGCCGACGTCCGGCGCTTTAGCTGCGGCAGCCGAAGAGGCGCCGCGCCGCCCGCTGCTACCTTAGCGGTCGCCGCGCCCTGGGTCGCCGCTGCTCGCGCGGCGCGCACGGCGGCCGGCCGCGGAAGCCCACCCGCACGATGCGCCGTGCGCGACGGCCGGGGCCGCGGGACGCGGCGCGACGGGCGAGAGCCGAACCGTTGAAATGCCGTGCTCCTTCGCGCGATCCCAGGCGCACGTTGCGCCGCCTCCTCGGCGGCGGCGCGACTGCTCGGGTAACTGACAGTTCTGGCGTTCCAGCACCCGGGCTGAAGCGGCCATCGGTTGATCGATTCTATGACGCTTGCGTGGACAGTCGGATCGCGTCTTCGATCTCGTAAACCCTGTCTTCCAGGTTCTTAGTGAGAGCACCGCTCGCTTTGGCTTGCTCCAGTTTCCTCTGCGCCGCCGAGAGCCGTTTCTGAAGGCGTGCGGTCTTTGGGTCTGTCTTCGCGGGTGCCGTCAGCGCTGGGATCGCGCCTTTGGCTGCTGCGCGAGGTTTCTGCGTCTTCTTGGACTTCAACTTGGCGGAAGTCTTGTATCGGAACGACGTGACGCCTGGCGGCGACTTCAGCGGCCCGCCGAAGTCGGAGCGGTATTCTTCCGCAATCTGAACTGCTTCGACGAGCAATTCACGGAAACGCGACTCCATCGCCTGCTTTGCCTGGACACGCAGGTCCTCGCCCTGTTGCTTCCATTTTTGGTACTCGGAGATGATGTTGTTCATGCCGGTCCATTCATCATAATCGGGGGCTGGTGCCCCGAGTCGCTGGAAATTCGCGAGCGAGAGCCCCGAATCGCCGATGGCCAACATTGCGAGGCGCCGCGCCGTTGGCGACCAGGACCGCCGCCGCTCGGGCGGCACGCACGTCGGCCAGCCCGGATGCCGGCGCGAGGAGTGCACGTGGCGCACATCGGCCGCGTCCGCGCGACGCGGCGCTACGTACGAGATCCGGGCCCGCGACATCCCCCAGCGCGCCGGACGATCCGGCGATCGTCCGGCGCCGCGTAGCCGCCGCCACCTGGAAACTGGACGTGAAACCGCTGCTGCCAGCCGCGCGCGTCGGCGCTGAAGTGCTCCGCAGCGCCGGTCTTGGTGCCAGCCCGCAAACGCAACCCCTCCTCCTATGGCGTTGTTTACGGCCATAATTAGAGCATGGTGGGGATTCGAACGGCGGCCGTCCTGGCGATCGTCTTTGCAATGGTCTTGCCGGGCTACGCGCAAGGGGTTCAAAATCCTCTCGTCAGCCATTTTCGAAAAGGCCAGGTGGCTGCCGCGGAAAAACATTACGAACAGGCGATCGCCGAGTTCCGTGAAGTCCTCAAAATCGATCCAAACTCGATCGAGGCGCGGGCAAATCTGGGTCTTATGTACTATCTTCTGGGACAGTACGAGACGGCGATTCTCGAGCTATCCAAGGTCACCCAAAGATCGGGCGGGATACTGCCTGCGCAGTTGTTCCTGGGAATCAGTTACCTGCGGATTGGCCGCGCGGACAGGGCCTTGGAACCACTTCGGCTGGCGGTCGAGATCGATTCCAGGAATCCCGAGGCAATGCGCGCGCTGTTCTCCTGCGAGCTTGCTCTGAGAAACTATCGGGCTGCCGGCCGAAGATTGGAGGCGATTGTCCGTATCGGCGATCCGCTGGATGGCCACTATCAGGCAGCCCGGGGCTACGTCGAAATGGCGACTGACCTGACGGGAGCGTTGGCTCAAAACGGCCGGACCTCGAAATGGGCACATCGTCTGGCCGGTGATCTCGCGGCGGACCGAAAGGCTTGGACGGAAGCCGTTGAGGAATACCGGAAAGCCATACTGGCCGATCCCACCATGCCCGGCGTGCGCACCTCCCTCGCGCTCGCACTGCGAAACGCGGGCCAATCCGGCGGCGGCGAGACCGCCGACGACCGACCAGGGCGCGCCAGGCTTGAGCATGTGCCGGCGGGGGATCTCGCAACCGGGCTGTCGCAGTTGGCGCGGTACCGGCTGGCGGATGCCGCCGACGCATTTGCCGCGGCGATGGAAAGAGCCGATACCGCGATCGAAGCGCAGTATTACCTGATCCGGACGTACACGCTTCTGGCGGGCGAGAACTTTACAGTTTTGATCAGTGCCGCTCCCGACTCCGGACGCACACATGAACTTGAGGCTGAACTGGCCGCCCTACGCCGGGATTTTTCGAAGGCCGCAGCCGAGTATGAGATTGCCGCCGACAGATTACCCGAAGACGCTGAGATCCGTGAGAAACTCGGCGAAGCGGATCTGGAGTTGGGGCGGATGGACGAAGCTAGATCGGCATTGGAGAAAGCTGTCAGACTGGACGCCGGAAACGGCCGGGCTCACTACGTACTCGGCCAGGTTTTGCTAAACCGCAATGAGGCCCAAACGGCAATCGCCGAGTTGAAAATAGCGGTTCGCTACTCGCCGAAATTGCTGGAGGCGCACGCCCTGCTAGGCAGGGCGTACCTGCACGCGAACCAACCGGCATTGGCGATTCCGGAATTGGAGAAGGCCCTGGCACTCGATTATTACGGAGATCTGCATTTCCAGCTGTACAAAGCCTGCCTGGCGACGGGCGATACGGCTGCGGCGCAGAGGGCGCTTGCCATTTCAAAGGAGATGAGAAAGAAGACCGTGAACGCCGAGGCCGCCAAGCTGGGGAGCGGAGCGGGCGAACCTTCGCCAAAAAGAGATCCCGACCAGTAAGGCCAAGCTATTTGCCCATGGGAGTGGCGGCGATGATTCCCCGCTCTTCATCGATGGTGACGAGCCGGTCGGCGGGTACTCGTGAGAACTTCTGGGTAATGCGGGATGGCCAGACAATTTCCAGGCTGGCGCTGGCTTCCGAACCCAAACCGAAATGCAAACGGCGGTCGTTGACGGAGAGAAAGCTGGATTGCGCGCACACCTCCTGCAGTTGCTTCTTGCTTCCGTAGAAGCAACACACGCGAGCTCCCGATGGCGCTGCGGTTCGACTTCGTACCGATGAGCTTGACTTTTAGCCAGTGATCGGCGCCGGAGACATCGTTGCGCAGCAGAGACGGGGGCTCGTTCAAGTTGATGATGGCGATATCCACATCGCCGTCGTTGTCGAAATCGCCAAATGCGCAGCCGCGGCTGGAGTGCGGTTGTCCAATGGCCGGGCCGGCCTCGGTGAGTAGTTCCTCGAAGCGGCCATTACCCAGGTTGCGGAACAGCACGCGCGGGCTGCGGGCCGTGTATTGAGGCAGAGTCTTTTCGACCTCAGGAAACACGCTGCCGGTGACCCAGAATAGGTCCGGCCAGCCATCGTTGTCGAAGTCCATGACACCCGCGCCCCAACCGGCATATCGTGTCTCCACGTCCAGGCCGGAGGCCGAGGTCACATCCGCGAAGTTCGCGTTTCCGCGAGCCGCGTAAAGGTTCACCGTATCGTCGCAGAAATTGGTTTTCAGCAGGTCCAGCCGGCCATCCAGATTGAAATCTCCGATACCAACTCCCATGCCGGCCTGCTCCTTGCCGTCCTCATTGAGCGCCAGACCGGACTCGGTGCCGGACTCGACGAACGTGCCGTCGCGCTGATTCAGGAATAGCAAGCTGGGCGTGGAATCGCCGGCGACATAGATGTCCGGCCAGCCGTCGCCGTTCAAGTCGGCGGCTACGGCGGTCAATCCATAACTGCCATCCACAGACGCTATGCCGGAGGCGGCGCTGACATCCGTGAAAGTGCCGTCACCGTTGTTCCGGTATAAGGCGCAGACATCAGTGGGCAGGCCGCGGGGACCGCAATTGATGGGTACGCCCTTGAAACTGCAGCGGGAATCGCGGCCGGCGGGGGGAACGCGGGTGGGGTCGAAGGCGGCATAGTGGGATATGAAGAGGTCCAGCAGACCATCGCAATTGTAATCTACAAATGTGCACCCGGTTCCCCAGCGGCGCCTGTGCTGAATAAGTCCGGCCTGCCGGGTGACATCGGTGAACGTGCCATCTCCGTTGTTCCGATACAGCACGTTCTCTCCCCAATACGTGATAAAGACATCCTCGTAACCGTCGTTGTTGTAATCGCCGATTGTCACACCGGTCGCCCAACCCGTCCGTATCAGTCCGGCGCGCTCGGTAACGTCGGTAAAGGTCGCGTCCCGATTGTTGCGATAGAGCCGGTTCGACGCGCCTGGAGGATCGCCATCCAGGCGCGTGCCGCAAAGAACCAGCATGTCCAGCCAACCGTCGTTATCGTAGTCGAAAAGGGCAATGCCGCAGCCGATGGTTTCCAGAATGTACGTACTGCGATCCGCAGCGCCGTAAATCACTGGTTCACGGAGGCCCGCGGCGGCGGCTACATCGGTGAACCGCGCAGCGTATGGGCGATGAGAAGGCCCTGGCCTTGGCCGCGCGGGAACACCGCGTGTTGCCATTTGCCCGAAGGCGGAACTGGCCGCAAACGGGGCGGCAAAAAGCAGGTCCCGGCGGGAAACGAGTTTCTTCACCCTTTCATTCCGCGCATGTTCAAAAACTCAACCGCAGCGCAAACTGTATCAACCGGGGGTTGTTTATCTGGCTGGTTACCTGTCCGAATTGGGAAGTGCCAAACGTTTGATTAGGGTAACCAAATTGCGGAGTGTTAAATACATTAAAGAACTCCGACCGAAATTGCAGAACAAACCGGCCTTCCGGACCGAATGGAAAGTTTTTGAACAACGACACGTCAAAATTGCTTATGCCATCGGTTCGGATGGTTGGATCAGTCCGGCTTTCATCGCCAAACGTAAATGCCGCCGGCTGGCTGAAGCATGACGTGTTGAACCACGCACCCAGCCTTTGCTCCGCGCTGCCCGGAACGCCCTTGCCGCAACCAGGAACGACATTTGGCCGGGAACCGCCGCCGAATGAATTCGTTAGGTTCTCAGCCGTTGTGAAGCCAATTGGGAAGCCGCGCTGAAAGGTCGTGATCCCCTCAAGGCCCCAGCCGCCTATCATCGCGTTTGGCACACCGGAAAGCTGCCGCAGAAACTTTCGATCCTTGCCTACTGGTAGGTCGAGGACATAACTAGCAACCAGCCTCTGCGGAACATCGAATGAGGCCAGCGACCTCTCGCCGCGTAAATTGTTTGCATCCTGGATACCCGCGACTCCACCGCTCTCCAGCCAGGTGTCCAGGGAATCCGTATTACTAATCAATTTGGCGACCGTGTAAGCTACCGTAACCGTGCCGCCTTTTGCAAAGCGCTCCTGGAGCTTTACTTGTAGTGATTGGTAGTTTGAATCACCCAAGTTCCATTGCGCGCTTCCTATAGCGCTGTATTGGGGATATGGCGTAAGAAGCTGGCCGGCCTCCACCGTTGGTCCAGACAGACCGCCAGTCTGGATGATTCCATAGAAAGGATTCGCAACAGACTGAGTCAGTTGAGTTCCAAGCTTGAGGTATTGATCCGGAAGCTGGTCCAGTGGTGTTCCAAACGTGGGCATAACCAGATGGGTCCCCTTTGATGCGGCGTATGCGACGTCAATCAGGGTGCCATTGCCCATTTGTTGCTGAATGTCGAAGTTCCACTGCTGAACATATCCGTATGGGCTGTTCGGAAAGCTTACGTTGATACTTTGGCCGAGCAAAGCCTGCTGCACCAACTGGGCATTATGACCCGGCGGTTGGACAATACCGTTGGGAAAAGGATTGGTGAAAGTGTCGTACGGCGTGACACCTCCGTTAATGCTGGCTGCGAACGATGTATAGCTGGAGTTCACGGCGTTCTCGTCCGGCGCGTCCGAAAAGGACAGACTGTTTGGAATCCAGAAGAAGCCGTAACCGGTACGGATGACAGTCTTCGAAAACAGTTGATAAGCCAGGCCGACGCGAGGAGAGAACTGATGGTTGTCCGGGTTGACGCCGTAACGGCTCGAACGTGTGGGAGAATCGACGACACCGAGAGCGCCACTATAGCTAAGGCCGGCTTGTTGTAGAACTGGATTCACGGTGCCGGGTTCGAAGTACGCCATCCGGTTGAAGCGCTCGGTCCAGGGACCATCCCGCTCCCAGCGGATCCCTAGATTCAGCGTCAATCGCTTCGTCACCTTCCAGTCGTCATTGAAGTACAGCGCGGAGTATCGCTGTTCACCAGCGGTTGGGGACGATGACGATAAGGAGCCGCCGGCCGCATCCCCGAGCAGAAAAGAAGCCCACCCCGACCCGCCGGTGGGGTTCGCCGGCCACTGGCTTGCTGTAAAGCCCGCGTTAAAGTTAAAGGCCCCAGTGCCACCGTTATTCAGCACAAAGTTGTGGGTCTGCCGCATAAACTCGCCGCCCATGCCCAAAGTATGCGATCCGACGATTTTAGTTACACTGCCAGCGATGCGAGCGGTGTCATCGGCAGCATTGATTAGGGAGCTCATGCCTGCGCTGCCAAAGAAGCCGGCGGGATCATATCCGCTGATGATTGGCTCGGGTACGACCGGGAAGGCGACCTCGCTTTGCAAAGACGCAGGCCAGCCAAGGGACGTGAGATTATACGGGTAGAGGATAGGCGTTCGATGGTACTCGTAGCGCAAGTAACTTGGCGAAATATCAACAACAGTTGTGGGCGAGACAGTGTAGATGTCATGGAATACGAAGCTGTTGTTGATAACCCGGTCCGAGCAACGATCCAAGCAGACGCCGTTGCCGAAAGGGTCCGTGGGGAGATCGAAATCGTTGAAATGGGTGAATCGCCCTAATATGTGCTGCTTGTCGGAAACGTTCTGATCGACGCGTCCGACGTATTGGTTATTGTCGCCGCCAATACTTGAATTACCGACCCAGTTGTTAGTAGCGGTGAGCGCCGTGCCGGGCGCGTTTGGAAGGGGAAAAAGGTTCATGAGCTGAATGGATGCGGGGGAAAAGCGCGTTAAGGGGATCATGTTGTTCGGGAACTGCGTGCGGACGTACTGGCCTGTATTTCCCGATACTGGAGTGGTCGTATTCGGATCGTAAATGGCGTCCAGCGCGCCGCCCGGCAGGTATGTAGAGGAAAAGTCGCCATTGCGCTGTTGGGGTGTGGGGACGGTAGTTACAAACGTTTGGCCTTGACGTAGCCAAAAACCCTCGTAGTCAAAAAAGAAAAATGTCTTGTTTTTGCCATTGTAGATGTGGGGAATATAAACCGGGCCGCCAATATCCGCTCCGAACTGATTCTGCGTGAAGGGTGGTGTCGCGAGACCTTGTTCGTTGCTGAAGAAGTTGTTGCTGTTCAGTACTTTGTTTCGCAGGAATTCCCAGCCGCCCCCGTGCAGCTGGTTGCTACCCGACTTCGTGCTGAAATTGATTACGCCGCCAGCAAGGCGCCCGTATTCTGGGGGCAAACTGTTGGTCTGAACCTTGAATTCTTGTAGCGAATCCTGGGCTGGGATGAGTGACAGGATATTCTGGTAGACGATGTTCAGCGGCTGCCCATCCAGGAATGCCGCGCTTTCGTTGGCCATGCCGCCGCCGATCTGGTAATTGCCATAAGAATACTGGTTGGTTCCCGTCACTGTTCCCGACGTTTGCCCCTGGGGCACTACCGAAGGCGCCAGCGCAGTCAGATTCATCGCGTTTCGGCCGTTCAACGGGAGTGTATTAACTTCAACCTGGCTGACCACCTGACCGAGCGAAGACGTCTCCGGCTGAAGCAGTGGTGTTTCTTCGGTAACCTCGACCGTCTGACTTGTAGCGCCGACTTCTAACGCAAAGTCGATCTTAAGCGTGTTTTGCACCTGCACCGCAATCGGTACGCGGGTGGCGGTCTTAAAGGCCGGCTTTTCGACGTCGACGCGGTAGGAGCCGGGTAGCAGGTTGACGAACTGATAGAGGCCCTCCGTAGACGTAACAGTAGTTCGTACTTCCGATGTGCCAAGGTTGGTGAGTTTAACAGCCGCCTGGCCGATGGCCGCTCCGCTGGGATCCGTAACAGTACCCACAATTGAGCCGAAAGTCGTTTGGCAAGAGGCTGGATTGGGTGCAAAAACCAGCGTCAATCCGGCTAACAGCCCGAGCAACCGAAGATGCAACTTCGCCATGGCGTCCTCCCTGGTCTGGTTACGATGAAATTAACGGAGCCTTGGCAGGCCGCCCCGCGGACGGACTCCCGAAGGCGTCTACGGGCCCTCACAATCTGATTTTTCTTCTAACCTCGCTGTCCCGCTCTGGAGGGAGCATATTCGCAAAAGACTATTGCGTCAAGAGAAGACTTGTACATTTCTTACTGCGCTTTCCAGTAACATCGTGCAGTTCGCCACAAGGTTAGCCGTGTTGTCCAAGACTGACCGCGCGCTGCTATTCGGGACGCCCGCCACTAGTCATTGAGACCCTCGGCTTTTCCTCGCCGAGGGCGCAGCTTCGAAGCCGCCGCGCCGCTGGGCTTCCACGTGGCCGGAGCGCCAGTACCGTCGCGTTCGCGCCCAGGAGAGCGCTTTCGCGCGCCGCCGGCGGGAGCCGCGACGGTGGCCAGGGCAACCGCGGCGGTCGCCACGCTGTTGGCGACCCGCGCCCGCCGCCGCTTCGGTGGCACGAACAGCGCCGGCCGCGGAAGGCGGAACGCGGCCTGTGCTCTGCACCCGGCGCAGGACGGCCGCGTCCGCGGGACGCGGCGCGACGTGCGAGAGCCGAGCTGCCGACGCCTCGCGCTCTGTGTCCTCCAGGTCCGGGTCCAGCTCGCCCTCGCAAGCGCCCCAGTAGGGCTCAGCGTTTTCCCAGCCTCCAGCGGTGCCGCGGTTTCCGGCCAGGCCTGCTGCCTATTCGTCGGCGGCACACACGCCCCCGCGCCCGGGCGGCGGTGGACAATCTAATTCCGTCGCGGCGGAGATCACGCGGGGAACTTGCGCGACGCCGCGGCTTTCGGGTCCCCAGCAGCGCGCCAGGAGATCAGCCAGCGTTCATGGGCATGTCGCCCCATCCATCATCGAGGGCGGCTTCGGCCTGGGCATCCTTCACGATGACGGGCGGCTTAGTGGAGTGATATTTCCATCTCGGACACTCTCTTTGGGGGTCCGCCCATGGAGGACTTTGTGGCGGCGCTGTAGCAGGCCGCGCCGCTGCCTCAGCGTTGCGTCCGACGCAGTGCGCGGCAGCCTGGGTGGCGCTCGCGCAAGGCGTGCCGCATCGCGGGCAGGAACGCGGCTGGAGCGGTCGGCCGCCGCGGAAGCGCTTGCGCCGGGCGGCCATCTGGATAGCTTCGCGGCGGGTCAGTTTGCGGGCCAAGCGACCTCCGCTCTCAGGTGTACCCGGACAGACCTCACAACCCGACTATGGCAGTTTCGATCAACAACTTATTGCAGTTCCCCTGAACTGCTATTGGGGCAGTGCGGATTGCGCCGTGGCGCACGACGGCCGCGTCGGCGGGACGCGGCGCCACGCGCGAAATCCGAGCCGCCGACACCCCGCGCTCGAAGGCACGCCAGTGCCGTGGCGTTCGCGCGCTGGCGAGCGCTCTCGCATGCCGCTGGCCGGACGACCGAGGCGCTGCCCGCCGCAACCGCGACAGTCGCCGCGCCATTGGACTTGGGGCCGCCGGCGCTCGGGCGGCGCGCACGGCGGCCGGCCGCGGAAGCCCACTCGCGCGCGTTGCACGTGGTCGGTCCGCGCGGGACGCAGCGCGACCGGAACCGCCGACACTCCCGCTCTCCTATACCCGGAACGTTGCGCTGCCTCTCCGTCGTCGGCGCGCACGCAGCTCCGCGCAGGGACGGTCGTGGGCAACCTGATCGGTCGACTCCGCTGCCGGCGAATAGCCCTCCGCGTGGCGGTCGCGCCGGAGGCGTCTTCGCGATCGGCCGTCTGGAACGCCGCGGCGCTGCCCACGGCATCAGCCGCTCGGGCCGCAGGCACGGCGGCCGGCCGCGGAAGCCGGCGCGATGTGCGAGATCCGAACGGCCGATGCGGCGTTCGCCGGCGCCGCTCTCGGCAACCGTGGCGGTCGCCGCGCCGCTGGCGACCGGGACCGCCGCCGCGGCGGGCGGCACGAACGGCGGCCGGGCGCGGAAGACCGTGCCTCTCTCCGCCAGCGCGCCATGCGCGCACCCGGCTCCACGCCGGTGAACGTGGCGGCCAATATGATCGCTTCGATTCTTTCGCGGTGGGTAGGTGTCCGAAACGCCGGTGCGCGACGACTTGCGCGCCCGCGCGAGGGAAATCTCTTGCGAACCGGCCGGGAAGGCCGCGGCGCTGCCCGCGGCAACCGTGGCGGTCGCCGCGCCGTTGGCGACCGGGCCACCGCCGCTCGGGCGGCGCGCACGGCGGCCGGCCGCGGAGGCCGGCACCTCTCCTCGTCTCTCTGCACCCAGCGCACAGCGGCCGGCCCGGCGCTTCGCATCGCGACGGGCGAGATGCGAACCGCTAAGATCCCGCACCCCGCGGCACGCCGGTACCGTCGCGTTCGCGCCCTGGAGACCGATTTCGCGCGCCGCCGAGCGGAAACGCCGCTGCGTTGCCTCGCGGTAACCGCGGCGGTCGCCGCGCCGTTAGCGACCGGCACCGCCGCCGCGGCGGGCGGCACGCACGCGCGCCGGGTGCGGAGGTTGGCGCGAGGCCTGCGCCGTGCCCGCGGCGGCCGCGGCCGCGGGACGCGGAGCGACGGGAGGTTCCTCCGCCAGACAACTACCGCAAGGGCTTCGCGCCGCGTCCGCGGCACCGCAGCTGGCGTCTTCGGGCTACCAGAACGGGTAGACTCAAAAGGATGACAAAATTGCAATTGATTGAGAGAGTGGCCGCCAAGACCGAATTGGCGAAGGCCGAGGCCGAAGTGGCCGTGGACTCTGTTCTACGGGTGATCGCGGAAGCGCTCAGATCGAACGAACGTGTAGATTTACGAGGGTTTGGTAGCTTCGTCGTGAAAGAGCGGAAGGAGCGCCAAGGCCGTAACCCTCGCACAGGGGAGACCATCACCATTGCGGCAAAACGGGATGCAAGCTTCAGGCCTAGCAAGGAACTAATAGAAGAGCTGGCCCAGAGCGTGACCGCTCCGACGCCGGATGGGGCCGTATGATGCCATCGGAAAGGTCGGGACGGCCCCGGAATGCAAAAGCAACCTCTCGGAACCATGATCGATGATGGAGGTTCCATTTGGCTGAAGTAAAACTCCAGGAAGGCGAAACGCTCGAGAACGCCCTCCGCCGCTTCAAAAGGAAGGTCTTGCAGGAAGACATCATTAGGGAAGTCAAGAGACACGCCTTTTACTTGAAGCCGGGGCAGAAACTCCGCGTCAAACAATCGTTGGCGCGTAAGCGCAATCGGAAGAAGTCGCGGCGGGAGACCGAGTAGCGGGCCTACCGAAGGCCGGGCGCGCGGCGGCCGGCGGCGCTGTGTGACCGCGGCGAATTCGACCGCGCGGGACCGATCCAGACCTTTCGTTGAGGTTATAAAAGGGAGCAGCACGTCACTCCGAGCGCGCCGCCGGCCGGAAACCGCCGCTGTTTCCCTCATTTCTCCATCCGTAAGTCTGAAGCGCAACCCGGAGCGGGCTATCACAACCCCACGGTTGCCACGAAGGCCGTGGTGCGCTTCGCCCCGATTCGGCGATACGCGTGCGGCACCGTGGAATCGAAGTAGATGGCGTCGCCTTCGGCTAACTCGTGCTTCTCATCCCGAAACTGAAGCTCCAGCTTGCCGGAAATGACGTACAGAAGCTCTATTCCCGGGTGTTCGTGGAGCCGGCTTGCCTGGTCGTCAAGGGATTCGAATTCGGCCAAGTAGGAATTCAGGACGCGCTGGGAAACGGGGAAATCCAGGCTTTCGAAATAGTAGGCGGGCTTGGCGGAGTCCGGTGAATCCGGGAAGCGCAAACGGTCGCGTTTCCGGACGATCTCCAGCACCGGCTTGGGTTCCGGGGTGAAGAAATGATCCAGGCCCACGCTGAAGACCAGCGCAATGCGCAGCAGCGTCGGCAGCGTCGGATGCATGAGGTCGCGCTCTAACTTGGAGAGCAACGCGGGCGACAGCCCCGTGTGTTTGCTAAGCTCCAGCAGTCCCATGCTCTTGCGAAGACGAAGCCGTCTCAATTTGCTCCCTATTCCGTACTTCTTGAGCCCCGCGGCGATGGTTTCCGATTCCATGGCAAAAGTCGTTTTCCTCTCGGCGCCGGCTGTGAGCGCTTCCTTTCCTCTCAGGAAAGAAGGTTCCCGTTCCTTCTTTACAGTAAAATACATTTTATCTAGGATCAAATTGTGGCCGGCGAAAGACGGCCGACCGAGAGAAACAAAGAGGGGTATCGAAATGAAGAAGCTTGACGTAATCGTAGCGGCGCTGGTCATCATCGGCGCGCTGAACTGGGGACTTGTGGCTATGTTCCGCCTGGACCTCGTGGCAGCGGTTTTCGGCATGAAGTTCGGCGAGACTTCCGCTCTGAGCAGCGTGGTCTACGGCCTGGTGGGGTTGTCCGGGCTGTACCAGGCTCTGACGTGGAAGGCGATCCAGCGCCGCTGGTATTCCAACACAGCTGACGCCCGGGCATGACCCCGGGGACGGCTCCCAGGGTTTCATTTGAGAAGAGAAAGAGGGGAGAAGATGATGCTCAATATGACTTCGTTTCTGGCGGGCGCATTTGCGCTTGCCATGGCTTCAAGTGCTAGTGCTGCGGACGTCCTGGAGACTGCTGTTGCCAGGCACTTCAACACACTGGTCGCGGCGGTGAAAGCCGCTGCGCTTGTGGATACGCTGAAGGGCCCCGGACCTTTTACGGTCTTCGCGCCGACCGATGAAGCGTTCGCCAAGCTGCCGCCCGGAACGCTGGAAAGCCTGCTCAAGCCGGAGAACAGAGAGAAGCTGCGGAAGATTCTCACGTATCACGTGGTGGCGGGGAACGTGATGGCGAAGGGTGTCGCGAAGCTTCAGTCCGCCAAGACCGTCGAGGGTGCGAGTATACAGGTAAGGGCGGCAGGCGGCGGCGTGATGGTGAACGACGCACATGTAATCCAGGCCGATATCGTAGCGAGCAACGGCGTTATTCACGTCATCGACACCGTGCTCCTGCCCGAATAGCAGTGGTTCGATGGTACTACTGACTGGAGCCACCGGATATATCGGAGGACGCCTGTTACGGCGCCTGGAAAGCCAGACGCTGGCAGTCAGGTGCCTGTGCCGAAACCCGGAGGTGTTGCGCGGACGGGTCGCTCCCGGCACGGAAATCGTGCCGGGCGACCTGCTCCAGCCGGCATCTTTGGGTTCCGCTTTCCTCGGCGTGCAGACAGCTTTTTATCTGGTCCACTCGATGCAAGCGGGTTCGGAGTTCGAGAACCAGGAAATAGAAGCGGTTACGAGTTTTGCACGGGCGGCGCGCGACGCCGGTGTAAGCCGCATCATTTATCTCGGCGGACTGGCCCAGGGGGATGCGCTGTCGGCTCACATGCGCAGCCGCGCCAAGACGGGCGAGATTCTGCGCTCGAGCGGAATCCCGGTGATCGAATTCCGGGCCTCCATCGTGATCGGTTCGGGCAGCGCCTCCTTTGAGTTGATACGCACTTTGGTGGATCGGCTCCCGGTGATGATCACGCCGCGTTGGGTGCATACAGCCGCTCAGCCGATCGCCATCGAAAACGTGATCGACTACTTAGCTGAGGCGATAGATGCGGAGGTGCAAGGCAGCCTGGTGGTGGAAATCGGCGGGAGCGATGTTACATCCTACGTCGAGATTATGCGCGAATATGCTCGCCAGCGGAAATTGCGCCGCTGGTTTGTTGCGGTTCCGGTCCTCAGCCCGACTCTGTCGAGCCGGTGGCTTACGCTCATCACCCCGGTTTACGCCTCCATCGGTCGCTGCCTGATTGAGAGCGTCCGCACACCGAGCGTTGTGCGCAACCCCGAGCCGAGTCGCCGTTTTCAAGTACGGCCCATGGGGATGGCCCGCGCAATCGAGCGGGCCTTGGCCAACGAAGATCGACCGTCGGCCGAAACGCGTTGGTGCGATGCCGCGTGTCCCGGTGCATCGGGAGGTGTGTGCGAACCCGGCCGCGACGTTTTCCGCAATGA
This sequence comes from Terriglobia bacterium, assembly GCA_963714205.1. GTDB lineage: Bacteria > Acidobacteriota > Terriglobia > Bryobacterales > Bryobacteraceae > CAVQNQ01. Next base: position 179,869 of record CAVQNQ010000004.1, on the reverse strand, counting down.
ACAGGTAACGAGGGTGCCGTTTCCTCCCCATGAGGCGTTCGCTCCCGTTCGCCGCATTGGCGGCCGGACGGGCTGGTATTTTGGCAACTGGCTCTGGAGAGTCCGCGGGCTGCTGGATTTGATGATCGGCGGCGTCGGCATGCGTCGCGGCCGCCCCGATCCTGAGACTCCGCTGCCGGGCAGCACGCTGGATTTCTGGCGCGTGCAGGTGTATGAGCCGGAGCGTTGTCTGCGGCCGTTCGCGGAGATGAGAGTTCCCGGGCGGGCCTGGCTCGAATTCCGGTGCGAACCGGACTCGGGGGCCACGATCATTCGTCAGATCGCATACTTCGAGCCGAACGGCCTGTACGGACTGCTGTACTGGTATCTGCTCTTGCCCATTCATGAAGTGATGTTTCGCGGGATGCTGCGGCGTATTCGGGCTGTGGCGCTGAAACCGGCGTCGCGTTGGAACAGGAACAACGGCTCCACTAGGAAGGTGACCACATGACAGCACTTGTTCTCGGGCTTTTCGCAGTAGCTGCATTTGCGGCCATTCCGGCATACGAACTCGTGAGCGGCCAACATCTGCCTACGCTCCGCGGTGAGTATCTGACGGGCCGCGAGGCCGTTCTTCCCCAGGCAGCCGAGGGCCGCGTGGCGCTGTTGCTGCTGGGTTTCACGTACGAAGCCCGGTTTCCGGTGGAAGCTTGGGCGGAGAGGTTCCGAGAGCAGTTCCAATCGGACCCGCGCGTGACATTTTATGAGGTGCCCATGATCGGGGGACTGGCCCGGCTCGCCAAGTGGTTCGTCGACAGCGGCATGCGCTGGGGCACTCCCCCCGCGGATCATGAGCACGTCATCACCGTCTATCGAGACACGCACACGTGGAAACAGCGCGTGCGCCTCGGCGACCCGACGGCGGCCTATCTGATTCTGCTCGACCGCACGGGCAAAGTCACCTGGCGCTACGCGGGCCTATTGGAGGATCGGGAATACCAGGCGCTCTCCACAAAAGTCTTGGAGCTTCTCAGCGCGAAGTGAACCCGCGGACCGTAAGACGTCCAGACGGTACCGAACGAAATCGGCGGCACGGCTGATACGCGCTAACTCGCCATGGGCATGGTCAACTTCGTAACGGGCGTTGTGGCGCACTGCGCGCGACGGCCGGTCCTACGGGACGCGGCGCGACGGACGAGCGCCGAATCCCCATGCCTTTTCGCCAGGTCCGACCTGTCGCGGCGTCCTGCTGGATGGCGCCCATGCGGAAAGAGCCCGCGAGCCGGCCGTGCCGCTCCACATCGTTCTGCACGTGGCGCACGACGGCCGCGGCCGCGGGACGCAGGCACCCCATGATGACCGTAGCTCGAGGTTCACCCTTTCACGTATGCGAGCTTGGCAGCCACTTTCCCGCCGCGTACGGTGAAGACGTCCACGCCGCGCAGATGCCATGGTTGTCCGTTGCGGCTCTTGCGATACACCCACAGCACGACGGCGCGATCCTCACTGACGATAACTTCCTCGGCCTCGAATCGCGCACCGGGATTGCGCGCGAACCACCCCCGCCAGAACGTGACCACCGCAGCCTTTCCCTCTATGCGCTGGCCGTCTGGCGCGGGAGACGTATCCTCGAACACCGTGTCTTCGGTCAGCAGTAACGCCAAGGCGTCCGGATCGTGCCGATTGAAGGCCTCGTTGAAGTGATCGACTACCATACGGGTCGTGGCATCAGCGGTCTGCGGATTCTGTTCAAAGCTCATATTCATCCCGTGCGCCCGTCGCGGCGCCGTTGAAGTGAAGTACACAAGTGCAGCACATGTGACGATCAGCAATTGGCACTTTGTCGGTCTTGGCGGCATCCGGTCCTCCAGGACCTCGAAAGTGTATCACCTCCGCGGCGCATGACCTAAGCTCGCAAGCTGCGCGAACGGCGGCGCCGCCCGGAGCAACCGTGGCGGTCGCCCGCGGTTACCGGCCGGGATCGCCGCCGCTCGGGCGGCGCGCGCGGCGGCCGGCCGCGGAAGCCGGCGCGCCGCACCTACCGCCCAACGGCCCGGTTGCGGCCCGTGGCGCGATCTGCGAGATCCGAACCGCAAGCATCCCGCCGTTCAGTGCGCTTCATCGGCGCACTGCTGACCGGGCGGTCAAGCCGAACCGCCGACATCCCCGCGTACGCGACAACTCCTGCGCGCCTCACGAGCGCCCTTGGGGTCGGGAGTCCCAGCGACCGGCTCGGGCTGTTTAGCGCGCGAAGCGGTCGCGCCATCAGTCGGACCACCGCCGCTCGGGCGCCGCGAACGGTGGCCGCGGAAACCGAGGAAGTGCCGTGCGCACGACGGCTGCGTCCGCGGGCCGCGGCGCGACGGGCAAGCGCCGAATCGGCGAAAGCCTGCTCTCCACGTGCGCTTGCTGTGCGCACCCCTCCCTGCCGCGATTGCTTCGACGGTCCCAGCGGAGATCACGCGAGGAACGCGGCAGCGCCCCGGGCTTTCGGCACGGCCGGCACGGTTGACACCTGCGCGTGGTCTGCGTCGGCGATTCCGCGTGCACCGCGCACGCGGGAAGGTGTGGGACGGCTTAGCGCTATCGGTCGCGAACAACGGCACAGGCCTGGAACGCTTCGCCTGTTGGCTCAGTTCAGCGCGGCCAGCGCCCCACCGCCGCTCGTGCGTAGGCACGACCTCCGGCCACGGAAGCCCACATGGTGCCCAGGCTTTTGGAGAAACCGCTCTGGCCGGCGCCTGGCGGACGGGCATTGCGCCGTTTTTTTCGGCTCGGAATCGGCAGACCGCGTTGCTCCCCGGGCCGACTCGGGCCCTTCACGCGCAAGGCGGGCTGCAGCCGGACCAGATATCCAACCCCTGGAGAGATTCCATCGACGTTCCCTTAATCGACGCAGCCTGAGCCGGCTCCGTTGTCTTGACGACCCGGAACTCTGGTAGCATAGACACTTAACGATGGCTTATGCGTCGTTAGGTGCCCGGGGCAATGATGATACCGGCTGGCGCCCGAATTCGACTCTCGCCAGGAACTTAGGACGAAGTCGTGGTTAGGTCTAAAGGCGGGGCCTGCTTGGCGAAGAAAAGGCAAATAACTCGACCAAGTGTAGTTGGTTGAGTTATTCGCTTTTTATTCGCCATATCCATTTTTCCTGGATGCATACGATTCAGCTGCGACATACGGGTGCTGTTTTTGTCGACACCTGGCGCCTTTCGTTCCTTCCCAATTGCTCCCAATTGCTCAAGATCGCTCCGGATCTGCGGTTCATGGTCTCGCGAATCCCGATTCTGTGATTTCAAATACGTATACCGCTAAACTCAACCAAGTACAGTTGGTCGAAATAATTGATTCTAAAAGATTTATATTGACCCGAGCAGGAGCATCAGATATAAAGGAATCGAGGACATTACATAGAGGCATTCGGAATGGAATCCTTTAGGGCGGCTCAAGTCAGCCGAATCACGGGCGTGCCTTACGAAACCCTCGACTTCTGGGCAACATCGGGTTTCATTTCCCCGAGTCTTGCGCCTGCGAGCGGTACGGGAAGCCAGCGCGTCTACAGTTTCCTTGATCTAGCTACTCTTCGTGTTGTCCATGAGTTCAGGAAGGGTGGGGTTCCAACCCGGCGTTTAGGAAGCGTGGTTGCTTTCTTCCGCCATTCGAGGCCCTTCAAAAATGCCCTGAAGGAAAGGCAACTAATTATCGTCGGCGAGCAGGTGTCACTTATCGGGCGCGGTGACTTGATCAACGTCTTCGAGACCTACGCCCAGGACTGTCTGGTTTTCGTTCTGAATTTCGAGCGAATCTGCCAGGAGTTGCGCGAGGCGGCGGAGAAATCGGAGACCCAGCGAAAAGGCTCTCGGGGAACGCCCAACCATCAAGCTCACTAGACGCTTGTTGGCGGAGACCCTAGCGGGCCTTTCATGAACCTTTCGCGAGCAATAGCTTAGGAGGTCGAGGTGTATCACAGGGTCGGGTATCAACGGAGTAGAGGTATCCGAGCGCGCCAGCGGCGCTGCAGCATGAGGAGTTGAGAGTGAAACGATCTATAGCTGAACCTGAACCGGTCGTCACTGATCAGCACTATTCGCCGCAGTTCTATGCGGAGTGGTGGGGCATAAGCGTCTCCACTGTCGTCCGATGGTTTCAAGACTTGGAGGGAGTCCTCAAGCTCAACAAGCCATCGAAGAACGGCAGGCGTACCCGTATTGAACTCCGGATTCCATTCTCCTTGGCGATGCGCGTATACCGCGAGCACACGCGAGGAGGGCTAGAATGAATCCCATGTTGACACTTCAACGAAGGCACTCGCGAAAGTGCCCCGACAGGACGAAGGGACCAAACTTCCTGAGATGCCGTGGCCACTGTTCTATACGCATCTGCGGTATGCAGAACGGTAAGCGGGTGAGGACATCCCTCAAAACTCGAGACCTCCAACGCGCCGCCAGGCGCCTAGCTGAGATGTTGGAGGACGATGCTCTCGGCAGATCGCGCAAGGCGCTTACCGACGCCATCGAAGCGTTTCACGCCCAGCACGCCGAGCGCGCGGCAGAGACGAAGCGAAAATACAAACGGGTTCTCTCCTTTTTGGCCAGGTACTGCGAAGGCGCGCACCTCCGATGCGTGGATCAAATCACCGTTGAGACGATGGATGGCTATGCAGTCTGGCGGAACAAGGACAACTGGACGTGGATCAAAGAGATCGAGATCCTGCGGCAGTTCTTTGCGTTCTGCATAGATCGCGAGTGGACCCGCAAGAATCCGGCGAGAGCGCTGAAACGCCCGCGTTTGCTGGAGGCCAACGACGTGGTACCGTTCACCTCAGCAGAAATCGTTCGAATCATCGCCGCGTGTGACCAGATCGGCCGCGCCCCGTATGAACGGCTGAGATCCCGCGCCATGGTGCTGCTGATGCGTTACGCCGGGTTGAGGGTCAGCGACGTCGTTACGCTTTCGCGCGATCACATCAAGGGCATCCACTTGGAGAAGCGCGCGGTCAAGAATCATCGCATGATCCGCGTGGAACTTCACCAGGACGTAGTCAAGGCCCTCGAGCTGCTGCCCCATCCGAAGGCAGCCGCGAGAGATTCCCGGCTATTTTTTTCTGGCGGCAACGCAAGCTTACGCAGCCTCGTCAAGGGCGCGCAGCGACTCCTTGCCGCCGTATTCAAGCGGGCGAAGGTGGACGGCGGCCATCCGCACCGGTTCCGCCACACGCTTGCAAGCGAGCTTCTAGGGAAGGGCGCGAAGATCGAGGACATTGCAGGTATCCTCGCGGATAGCCCCGCCACGGTCCGCCGGCACTATGCGAAGTGGACTCCCGAACTGCAGGCCCGTCAGGACCAGGTAATTCGGTTGGTTCGCGGCACAAATCTGGCACACGCGGAAGAACGGGTCAACTGATGTTGATTCTACGAGGGTTGGGGTGGTGGCCAGGGACGGAATCGAACCGCCGACGCCAGCCTTTTCAGGGCTGCGCTCTACCAGCTGAGCTACCTGGCCGGGAATCCATTAGTCTACCAGCCTCATCCGGCCCACCGCAAATGCCAGTCTTGTCTCATACGAGATGAGCCTGGAGCGGTGGTTTGTATCGGCTTGGTGAGGCATCGCGACCTCGTAAAGGAGATTGGTCAGACCTGTGACTGGAGCGCCACCGTGAGGCTGGCATGCCGGACCTTGAATAGGAGAATGGTGACCGCCGCAGAGCCCGTCTACTCCACCCGCAGTTCAACGACCGGAAACTACTGGGAATCATCTATCGAACGCTGAAGAACAAGTGGGTGTTCGAGGATTTCCCGAACTTCGTACTGGCGGAGGCGCGTTTCGCATTCGGGGGTTCCACTCCGACAACGGCAGAGAGCTGCGCCAGGTCGTTCTCATAGACGTCGCAGACGATCCAGACGTGCGAAACGTCGGAGATCGTGAAAGGGTTCGGCGCGGTCAGCGCCTGCACGCCGGATGAGTTAGTGATTTCCTGGTCGGTAATCACTCCCGAAACCGGAGCGTAAACCTCAACGATTCCAGTCGGGTGGTCGGGATCGGCCCCCAGCAGGTGAAGGTGTTCGGTGGCGGTTGCCAGATCGACTTTGGCGTCACGCGACCCGAGGCGAGCGACGGCACCGGCACCTGCCGCGACACGTCGGGACTCACTACGCCGGTCACGTTCAATTCCGGCGAGGTACTCGCCGGCCGTCGCCAGCGGAAACTGCTCCGGATGATCCACTTTTAAGTCAAAAGATTAACCATACGATTGACCTCGGATGCACGGCGCGGTGCAGCGTGAGGAAGGCATTTCGCGTCGCAGGACGTTCTACCGCTGGCACTTCCCGCGGACAAATGCCGCGTGATACGCTGCGATGTGACTACCCGCCTTATGGGCCGCTTCAGATTCACAATCGCCATTTTCGTCTTCATCGCGGCCCCGCCTGCCCAGACCGTCGCGAGTGTCGTCAGAGGGGAGATCGCCGACCCGAGCGGCGGGTATGTGCCGGGAGCGACGGTTACCTTGATTCGCCAGGAAACCGGCGCGCGAAGGAGTGCGGTCAGCGACGCTCGCGGAGAGTTCACGATTACCGCCGTCCCACCCGGCGAATATCTTCTGGAAGCAGAGCGCCAGGGCTTCCATAGATACGCCCAGGCGTTGATCGTGGAGGTGAACCAGGACCAGGATGTTCACGTCGAGATTGACTTGGCTGCGGCGGGCAAGACAATGATCGAAGTGGCCGGAATCGCGCCGCTGGTGCGGCCGGAATCGTCGGCCATGGGCGGCGTAATCGACAACCGACAGATTCTCGGCCTGCCTCTCGATGGGCGCAACTTCTACGAGCTCAGCCTGCTGCTGCCGGGGGTCGTGCCGCCGGCGCAAGGCTCGGCGGGATCGGTCCGCGGCGCCTTTTCGATCAGTGTGAACGGAGCCCGCGAAGACGCCAACAACTTCCTGTTGGACGGAGCCTACAATGGCGATCCCAAGCTGAACGGCGTCAGTGTGACCCCGTCCGTGGACGCGATCCGCGAGTTCGAAGTCGCGACTTCCACATACGACGCAACCTTCGGCAGAAACGCGGGCGGACAGATCAGCGTGGTCACGCGCTCCGGCGGCAATCAGTTCCACGGCACGGCTTACGAATTCTTTCGCGACGGCGCGCTCGATGGAGTCAATTTCTTCGCGCCGCCCGATCAACCCGCGCCAAAGTACCGGCGCAGCCAGTTCGGCGGCACACTGGGCGGACCACTCGTCAGGAACCGAATGTTCTTCTTCGCCGATTACGAAAGCACGCGGATGGCGGCCGGCGAGACCCTGGTCACCAATGTGCCAACCGCGGCCGAGCGCTCCGGCGATTTTTCCACGAGCGGCCTGGTGGCGATCGACCCGACTACCGGGCAGCCGATCCCCGGCGGAAAAATTCCGCAGTATGAACTGAGTCCCATCGGGCTGGCGATCGCGGCGCTCTATCCGGAGCCCAACCGCAGCGTACCTGGGGCAAATTTCGTATCCTCGCCATCGCTCACCGACAACTTGAACCATTTCGATGTCCGGCTGGACCGCTCCCTCCGGCGATCCGACGGGCTTTTCGCGCGCTACAGCTTTGTGGACGACAGCTTGTTCGATCCGTTCGCCGGCTCGTCGGGAGACGCCTCGGTGCCGGGATACGGCCTTAATATTCCGAGCCGCGCGCAAAACGCCGCCTTGGGCGAGACGCACATCTTTACGCCGGCGCTGCTCAATGAGCTGCGCTTGGCCTTCGATCGCGTCTCGAACGGCGATTTCTCGCAGGACCAAGGGACGAGCGCCAATCGGCAGCTCGGTCTTCCGGATCTCTCGGCGAATCCGCGCGACTGGGGGTTGACGTTGATCTCGGCGAATGGCTTCTCGCCCATCGGAGACGATCCCACCACCCCCGAGCATGGAACGACGAACACCTATCAGATTGCCGACACAGCCACCTGGACGCGGGGCCGGCACCTGGTGAAGTCTGGATTCGATCTCCGGCTTCTGCAACAGAACGCTTACCGCGACATCGAATCCCGCGGTTTTTTCAATTTCACCGGTCTTCTGCTCGGGAACCCGCTGGAGGAGTTGTTGCTCGGCGCTCCCACGGAGACCGGCGGAGCCACGGAAAACAATCCGCAGCACCTGCGCAGCCGCAGCTACGACCTCTTCGTGAACGATACCTGGCGCGCCCGCCCGGACCTGGCGCTGACGCTGGGCTTGCGATACGAGTACAACTCCCCCGCGGTGGATGCCGCCAATCGCGCCGATGTGTACAATCCGGCAACGGGGTCCCTTGTTCAATTGGGCCAGGACGGATTTCCCAGGGGCGGCTACCATTCCGACTATCGCGACGTGGCTCCACAGATCGGCCTGGCCTGGTCGCCTGGCGGCCGAAACACCACCGTACTCCGGGCGGCGTATGGGGTTCACTACGACCAGTCTTCACTGGCGCCCGGCGAAGGCCTTTACTTCAGCGCGCCTTACTACAATTTCAATCTCTGTTACCCGGTCCAGGGATTGGTGAACCTGTCGTTAGCAGATCCATTTCCGAGCGATTTCCCGTTTCCATATCCCGGATCGGCGATCGCGTTCCAGAGCGGCCTTCGCACCCCGAATGTCCAGCAGTGGAATTTCGGCGTTCAGGGGCAGCTTGGAAAATCGAGAGTATTTGAGATAGCTTACGTGGGATCGAAGGGCACGCATCTGATCGATTCACGCAATATCAACCAGCCGCAACCTTCGGTCAATCAGCAGAACCCCGGTCCGAACCCGTATTTCTCCGAAATCGACATCATCGAGTCCCAGGCCAACTCGGTCTATCACAGCCTGCAGGCGCGGCTCCAGCAGCGGCTGTGGCGCGGATTGTCTTTGCTGGCGTCTTATACCTTGGCTAAGTCCATCGACGATGCCTCCGGTTTCTTCAATACGACCGGAGATCCGAACTTCCCCCAGAACAGTTACGACCTGAGCGCGGAACGGGGCCGCTCCGATTTCGACATACGCCAGCGCTTCACACTCAGCTACGCATACGATTTGCCGGTCCTCAAGGGCCACCGCTGGAGCGGCGGGTGGCGGAGTTTCGGCGTGCTGACGTTCCAGACCGGCCAACCGTTCACCGTGGCTTTGCTGCCCGATAACGACAATACCAATACCGGTATCTCGCAGTTGGGTTTCGGCGCCAACGACCGGCCGAATGTCACCGGCAACCCCAGACTTTCCAATCCTGCGCCTCAGGAGTGGTTCGATACCGCGGCGTTCACGATCCCGCCCTACGGGCAATTTGGCAACGCGGGCCGTAACATTCTCGATGGCCCGGGCCTCCAGACGGTGAATGTCTCGATTGTCAAGAACACGGCGCTCCGGGAGCGCCTCACCCTTCAATTCCGCACGGAATTCTTTAACGCTTTGAATCACACGAACTTCAATCTGCCGGATAATTTCGTGGGATCGCCGACCTTCGGACAGGTGGTCTCGGCGCAAGACCCGAGGCGGGTGCAGTTTGCGTTAAAGCTCCTATTTTGATCCCTGGGAGATTGCGCTTCGCCTTTCAGGCCCCTCAGGTTACCCCCCCTTGCATCGGAAACTGATCCATGGTAGTTTGCACGAAGACTCTGGCAGTTTTCTTGGGGGTTTTTTGTGAAACAGACGAAGCTTCTTTTTGTGCTTCTGGGGTTAGCGCTTGCCATAGCGTTCGCCCAGACCGCCGGGCAAATCACCGGTGTAGTCACCGATCCGAGCGGGGCGTTGGTCCCCAACGCAACTATTACGGTCACCAATACGGCGACCAACGCGGCGCGAACCACTCAAACCAATGCCGCGGGGCTTTATGCCTTCCCCGATCTGGTGCCTGGAATTTACGACGTAAAGGCTGTCATGGCGGGGTTCGATACCACGACGAAGGCAGGCGTCGAAGTTCAGGTGCAGGCAGCCGTACGCGTCGATTTCGCCCTTGTCGTGGGTCAAGCCACGCAGACCGTCGAGGTGGCTGCCGCCGCCGCGCAGTTAGCCACCGAAAACGCGACGGTCGGCGCCGTGATCGGCGAGCAGGCGGTCATGGACCTGCCGTTGAACGGACGCAATTTCTGGGGCCTGGCCGCGTTGAGCGCCAACACTTCCTACGGATTCAGTCCCGCGCAGCAGGCCAGCAGCCGGCTGGGCGGCTTGCGCTCCACACTTACCATTGCCATGACGGGAGCGCGCGCCACGTGGTCTAACTACACCCTGGACGGTATCACCAATACCGACCTCGACTTCAACACCTACATCTTGCAGCCGTCCGTCGACGCTATCCAGGAATTCAAGGTCCAGACTGGGGTCTATCCCGCGGAGTTCGGCCGGGAGGCCGGACAGGTCAACGTCTCCACCAAACCCGGCGGCAATGAGTACCACGCCGACCTGTTTGAATTTCTGCGCAACAACAGACTCGACGCCAGGCCTTACGACTTCCTCGCGTACGAGCGCAGCGCCACCAACCCCTCTCCCCCGAGCTAAGCCCTACCGCCAGAATCAATTCGGCTACACGCTGACGGGGCCGATTCGGATTCCGAAGCTGTTCAACGGCAAGAACCGGCTGTTCTTCATGTCGAACTTTGAGACGTTCATTTCCCGCCAGGCGCTCACGAACCTGTCCACAACGCTGCCGGCAGCCCATGCGGAACGGCGACTTTTCCTCCCTTCCCGCCGCGAACACTTTGGCCGACCCCAACTCGCGCGTTTTTACATTCAACCCCAACGGGTCACTCGCCACCATGACCCAGTCGCTGTTCCCCAACAACCAGATTCCCATGAGCCGCCTCAGCCCGGACTCCATCATTCTGGCCACCAAGTTCGATCCCTTGCCGAATATACCGTCCCAGCAAGGCGGTATCCCCTTGAATAACTATCAATGGACCGGACTCTACCCCGTCACCAGGGACACTCTCACCGAGCGCATCGATTTCAACGAGAGCGCGAAATCCCAGTGGTTCGGCCGCTACAGTTGGAACGACGAATCCAGTTTGCCCTCCGTCGGCATGACTACGGACGGTGAAACTCTGTACACCCGGGCCGGCCAGTGGGTGGTGTCCAACACCCGCACGCTTTCCCCGACCAAGGTGAACGAGGCGCGCTTCGGCTACAACTCCATGTTCAACAATATCACCCAGCAGTTGGCGGGCAAGGAGAATGTGGATGCCGAACTCAACATGCCGGTGAATATCACGGATCCGAATTCCTGGGGCATACCCAACATCTCCATGAACGCTCAGAACCTGACCGGCTTCGGCAACCCCACCAGCAGCCCGTTCCAGATCAACGACAAGTATTACGAGGGGACGGACAACTTCTCCTGGGTAATTGGGAAGCATTCGCTGCGCATGGGCGGAGAGTACCGGTATGACGAGTTTCCGCAGCTCGGAAACGAATTCCCCCGCGGCCAGTTCTATTTCGACAACCGGACCACGGAATCCTATGGGGTTAGCGGAATCGGGTACCGGCGGCTACATCGGCGGGGACTTCATGCTGGGCGATTCGTATGACGGCATTATCGCCGTGGCGCTGGCTTCGGCCGATTTCAGGGCCAGCGAATGGGCGACCTACATCGACGACACCTGGCGCGTGAACCCGCACCTGACCATTACCTACGGTCTGCGGTGGGAAGTCGCGCAACCCCTCAAGGATGTGTCGGGCCACGAGGTGAACGTTGACATCCAGCAGCCAATTCCGAATCAGGCGGATGTGCAGACCGGGCTCTGCATCCGGTTTATGTCCGCACCGGCAACGGGAATTTCTACGATGGCATCAACTTCACTTACGAGCCCTATTGGCAAAGCGTTGGAGCGACGGTTGCCGGGTCCCCTCCTTTGCAAACGGTCCGAGACGGGCGGTTGGGCAGCCGGTTGGTCAACACCGATTACCTCAACTTCGCCCCGCGGCTCGGGATTGCCTATAGCCCCTCGGACAAATGGTCGATCCGCACCGGTATCGGCATGTTCTACTCGCAGGAAAGCAAGAACTCCGTCTTCGATCTGAATCGCGGACTGGGAGGCCGAACCGGCACACTTTTGCCCACCCCCTATTCGGTGCCAAACTGGACCTACACGAATTTCATTAACACGGCCAGTTTTCCCGTGACCATCCCCATCGGCCTCACTTGGGGAGTGAATCCGCACCTGCCCACAAGCCGCAGCTACCAGTACCTGATGACCGTCCAGCGCGCGCTCGGCAAGTCGACGATGCTGGAGGTCAGCTACATCGGCTCGCAAAGCCGCCACCTGGACCACTTGATCAATCAGAATCAGGGGATTCTCAACGCCAGTCTGCCGATCGTTCAACGCTTGCCCTATCCGGCATTTGGGGGTTCGGGCATCCAGTATCTGACCGCCGATGGCAATGGGAATTACAATGCCCTCAGCGGCAGGTTGACCCAGCGTCTCCGCAGCCTGACGACCTCGTTTGCCTACACGTTTTCCAAGTCCATGGATGACACCAGCGCCATCCGTGGCCCCGGCAACGACTTCGCGCCCGAGAACTCGCTCTGCCCCCTTTCGTGCGAATACGGCCCCTCGGATTTCAACGTTACGGCTCGTTTCGTCTCCTCCGTCCTGTACATGCTGCCATTCGGCAAGGGCCAGCAGCTTCTGAATCATGGAGGGATCGTGAACGAAGTGGTTGGCGGCTGGCAGCTCACCGCCATCACCACCATTCAAAGCGGTCTCTCGCTGGAGGCCTCTTCATGGGACTCGGGCGAGACCAATTTCTCACCCCCCAGTTCCCGGCTCAACTGCACCGGGTTAGACCCGAATTTACCGTCCGGCAGCCGCAGCATCTTCGGCTGGTATAACGCGGCGGCGTTCAGCAACCCCTATGCAGGCACCTTGGGAAACTGTGGCCGCGACAACCTGCAGGACCCGCACACCGTGAACATCGATTTTTCGGCCATCAAGAACTTCCGCATCAACGACCGGCAGAATGTACAGTTCCGCGCGGAAATGTTCAATGCTCCCAACCATGTGGAATTGGGTGCTCCCAATGTAAGCTGGAATGGCAGCAACGCGGGTGGGGCGGCTCCCCCGTCGAATTTTGGTTGGATCACCTCGCTCTTGAGTAATTCAACCATGCGCCAGATCCAGTTCGCGCTTAAGTATAGCTTCTGAAACTGAACCGACAAATCGTAGGTTAGACATGCGACCAACTCCTTTTCGGGGGTTGGTCGCATTTTTGTGTCCGCAGCCGAGCCGCACCGCTCTAACCGGAAAGCGAGCACATGTCGCATGATCGGGCGGTGCGCAAGGCCAGCGCGCCGGTCGGGCAGGCTTCAGCACAGCGCCGCGCGACTTTGCGCAGCCCGATCGAGAGCGGCTGGCCGAACGGCACTGCCACAGCCACATCGAAGCCGCGGCCGATCAACGCGAGACCCGGCTCTTCATCCGCGGCGGCGGCGATCCGCACGCACGCATCGCAACAGATGCACTTGCCAGGCTCATAGATCACTTCGGGATGGGAAAGATCCTGCGAGAAGCGGCGGCGCTCTCCCGGAAAACGATACATATCCACGCCGTATTCGGTGGCGAGGGAGCGTACCAGGCAGCAGTTCGCCTTCCGGCAGCCGCAAGTAAGGCAGCGGCGCGCCTCCCGTGCCGCACCCTCGTCCGGAAGCCGACCCTCGACCTCGTCGAAGCCCGCCAGGCGCCGCTCCAGGGAGATCTCCGGCGCGCGCACGCGGGAGGCCCGCTCGATGGCCCGAAAAATCGCGGCCCGCTCGGCGTCGTCGATCGGCCGCATGGCGATGCCGGCCGCCGTCGGTTCCCCCGTGACGGCTTGGCCGGACAGGAATTGATGAATCGAGGCGGCGGCCATTCTCCCCGCGGCCACCGCGCGGACGGCGAGATCCGCGCCCAGCACCGCGTCGCCCCCGGCGAAAACGCCCGGCAGGTTTGTCGCGAGCGTTTTCGGATCGGCGGCGATGCCCCAGGCGGTCACCGCGAGTCCCTCCAGCTCGGCCAGAGATCGATCCACCGACTGCCCGATGGCCGCGATCGCGGTGGAGCACTCCACGGTGAACTCGGGACCCTCGAGCGCCACCGGCCGGCGGCGCCCCGAGGCGTCGGGTTCGCCAAGTGTCATCCGCCGGCAGGTCAGCAGCAGGCTTCGGCCGTTTCGCTCCAGGCGCACCGGCGCGACGAGGAGGTCGATGTGCACACCTTCGGCTTCCGCGCTCTCCACTTCCTCCATCAGACACGGCATCTCTTCCCTGCCCCGGCGATATACAACGCCCACGTTCCGGGCGCCCAACCGGACCGCGGAGCGGGCGCAATCCATGGCGGTATTCCCGCCGCCGATCACCGCGACCTGGTCGCCCAGCGGCGGCGGATTCCCGCGGGCTACGCGCTCCAGAAATTCGATCCCGGCGAGAGCGTGTTCCTCGCCTTGGCAGCCGAGACCCTGGGCACGCTGTGCGCCGATGGCCACGAAGACGGCGTCGTACTGCTGGCGCAATCCGGCGAGCGTGAAGTGCTCACCCCACCGCTCGCCCATCCGGAAACGGGCGCCGAGCCGCCGGATGGCGTCGATCTCCATCTCAAGCGCATCCTTCGGCAAGCGGTTGGCGGGGATTCCGTAGCGCAGCATGCCACCGGGGAGCGGGTGGGCGTCGAAGAGCGCGCAGTCATGGCCGCTCCGCAGGAGATAATAAGCGGCGGCCAGGCCGGCGGGCCCCGCGCCCACTATGGCGACCGACTTCCCCGAGGATGGCGCGCTCCGTGGCACGTAGTTCCCGCGATCCAGGTCGGCCGCGTAGCGGTGCAGAGCGCCGATCGCCAGACCCTGGTCGAGTTCCGAGCGGCGGCATTGCCGCTCGCACAAACGCGGGCAGATGCGCCCGACAGAGCCCGGCAGCGCGAGCCGGTCCGTGAGCACTTCCATCGAGCGGCGATTGTCTCCGGTCGCGATGCCATAAACGAACCCGGGGATATCGAGCCCGGCCGGGCACTGGGCCGCGCACGGTGCAACGCACTCTCCGGCGTGATCGGAGAGCAGAAGCTCGAGCGCCATCTTGCGCGCCCCGCGGACGTCCTCGCTTTGGGCGAAGACGACCATGCCATCCGCCACTGGCATGGCGCAGGCGGGCGCGAACGTCCGCCGGCCTTCGATCTGGACCGCGCAGATGAAGCACGATGCGGCCGGCTCGATGCCGGGCACGTGGCACATGGTCGGGATGCGGATGCCCAGCCGTTGGGCCGCCTCCAACACCGTGGTGCCCGGAGGTACGACGATCTGCCGGCCGTCTATGGTCAAGCTAATCATGGCGCGGCTATAGGACCTCGATGGCGTCGTCCTGGCACGCCTGGCGGCACATGTCGCAGCGCGTGCAGAGCCGGTCGTCCACCTCGTGCTTCTCGTACGGGCGCCAGGCGATGGCGCCCACCGGGCAGGCTTGCGCGCATAGCGTACAGCCGATGCAGTTGTCCGTCACCCGGTAGCGGATCAGCGCCGGACAGCGGCCGGCTGGACAGCGCCGCTCGTGCAGGTGCGCCTCGTACTCTTCCCGGAAGTAGCGGAGCGTGGTCAGCACGGGGTTGGGCGCGGTCTGGCCGAGCCCGCACAGGCTGCCGCGGCCCACGTAATCGGCCAGCTTTTCGAGCTTTTCCAGATCGTCCGGCCGGCCCTTTCCTTCGCACAGGCGCTCCAGAATTTCGAGCATCCGTTTGGTGCCGATGCGGCAGAAGGTGCACTTGCCGCAGGATTCGGCCTGTGTGAACTTCAGGAAGAAGCGGGCGATATCGACCATGCAATCGCGGTCGTCCAGCACCACCAGCCCGCCGGAACCCATGATGGCGCCGGTCTGCGCCAGGGCGTCATAGTCGATCGGCGTATCGGCCAGCCGCGCCGGAATGCAGCCGCCGGACGGTCCCCCGAGCTGCACGGCTTTGAACTGCCGCCCGTTGCGGATGCCGCCGCCGATATCCTCCACCACTTCGCGCACGGTGATGCCCATGGGAACTTCGATCAGGCCGCCCCGGTTGATCTTGCCGGCTAGCGCGAAGACCTTGGTGCCCCGGCTGTTCTTCGTGCCGAGCGCGGCGAACGCGCCGGCGCCGTGGCGGACGATCCAGGGCACCGCGGCCAGGGTCTCGACGTTGTTGATGACCGTCGGCCGCCCTCGAAATCCGCGCTCCACGGGGTACGGAGGCCGCAGCTTCGGCATGCCGCGTTTTCCCTCGAGCGACTGGATCAGCGCGGTCTCCTCGCCGCATACGAAGGCGCCGGCGCCCTCACGAACCTCCAGCCGCAGCCGCCCCAGGTAACCGCGCTCCTCGGCCTGCCGGATGGCCGCGCGCGTGTGGCGCACCGCCAGCGGATACTCGGCGCGAATGTACAGGTAGCCCTCGGCCGCGCCTATGGCGTATGCCGCGATGGCCAGCCCCTCCAATACCCGGTGCGGATCGGATTCCAGGACCAGCCGGTCCATGAAGGCGCCCGGATCGCCCTCATCGCCATTGCAGACGACATACTTGATGGCGCTCGATTGCGCGCGCCCCAGCGCCCATTTCCGTCCCGTGGGAAAACCCGCGCCGCCGCGCCCGCGCAGGCCGGAGTCGGAAATCGCGGCGATCACCTGGTCCGGGGAGAGGCCATTTTCCTCCAGGCACATCGCTAGGGCGCGGTAGCCATCGCGCGCGAGGTAGTCGCCGATATTCAGCGGGTCGATTTCTCCGCAGTTCTCCAGCACGATCCGCTTCTGCTTGGCGAGGTAACCGGCGGCCGTCCGATCCACGTGCGCAAGTGGTTCCCCCAGGCTGCCGGCTTTCCAGCGCACCCAAGTCGAGATGCGGCTGGGGCGCATGTGCCTGCGAGCGATCCGCCGGGCGGTCTCCGCAGTCACGTTGCCATAGAGCGCCACGTGCCCGTCCGGCTCGACCACCTCCACCAGCGGCTCGCGATGGCACATTCCGTTGCAGCCAACCGTCTTGACGACGCCGTTCGCGCCCACCTCCTTCGCCGCCCGCTCGAGCGTATCGCGCACAGGCTCCGCGCCGCTGGCGACGCCGCACGAGCCGAGGCCGACCCGAATTTCGACGACGTTGCGCTTCACGCCGTCACCTTCAGCGCGTCGCATGCCGTGGCGGGCGTCAGCTTGCCGGCTGTGTGATCATCCACCATGAGCACGGGCGCCAGGCTGCAGCAACCCAGGCAGGCTACCTCATCGAGCGTGAACAGGCGCGCGGCATCGGTATCCTCACCGTCGGGGATCGCCAGATGACGGCGCAGTTCTTCGGTGATCTGGCGGGCGCCGGAAACGTGACAAGCCGTCCCGTGACAGACGCGGACGATGTGCCGGCCCACCGGCGAGCGGCGGAACTGGCCATAGAACGAGGACGTGCCCGCGATCTCGGCGGGCGTGATTTCGGTCAGATCGCAGAGGCGGCGCAGAGCCTCATCCGGCAGGTAGCGGTAGTGGATCTGAATGGCTTGCAACAGCGGAATGGCCGCCTCTTTGCTCCGGCCGATTTCCGACACCATCCGATCCACGAAGGAAAAATCCAACTCGGGTATGGCGGCCGGCACGACAACGGACGCGCCGGCCGGGGCGTGAGCCGCATCTTGCCGGGCCGGCGCCGGAGGCTTTTCTTGCCTCACCAGGCGCTTGGAAAACACGAGGAAAGCGGCCGCCGCCGCGATCAGCACCCATGCGACGGCGTTGTCCCTGGTCTTGCGCGCGAGCCGGGCGCCCGTCACTCTCTTCTGCTCGGCGGCCAATTTGGGCGCGAGCGAAGCATCGGCTTTCGTTTGCTCCTGCAAGTCCTTGACGATTTTGTCATCGCCCGGCGCCCGCCGGCTAGCCACCACGTAGTCCGTGAACAGAATAACCACGCACAAGGCGATGAACGCAGCGGCGATCAGGCTACCGATTCGGGCCATCGATGGTTGCTTCTCGCCGGTCATGATGGCGCGGCCCCGGACAACCGAATCAATTCGGTTTTGGCATGCGCCCGTTCGCCGTCGCGGGGGCACGCGGAGTAGCACCGGGCGCAGTACAGGCATTTCCGGCGGACGGCGCGCATCTCCTCGATTGCTCCGTAGGGGCAGGCTTCGGCGCAGAGACCGCAATCCAGCTCCTTATCCGGTGTAATCGTCACGCCGCGGCGGGCCAGCCGCGCGCACCAGGTCAGCAGTCCGCCGTAGGGGCAGAGATAGCGGCAATAGGGCCGTCCGACGAACATGCCCGCCACGAGAAAAGCCCCGCCAATCATGAGCATATGCGGGGCGCCGGTTCGCCGGAAGAAACCCACAAACGGGTCGAACCGGCAGATCAGGAAATCGCGGGCCAGCGCCGGCTTGACGGCGAACAGGACCGCGAGGCCCAGATAGACGTACTTCAACAGCCCCAGCGCCCGGTCGAGCCGGCGCGGCACCTGGACCGGTTTCAGCACCACCAGTTCCTGAATGGCGCCCAGCGCGCAAACGCCTCCACAAAAGGCACGGCCGAAAAACAGGGCGATTACCAGCGGCAGGAAGAAGGTGGCCGTCACCACGATGGGGATGGAATAGCGGGGATCCGTGAGTCCCACCACGACATTCTGCAGCGAGCCGATGGGGCAGATGCAGCCCTGGCGATAGAAGCCGAAATACGCCAGGGAGCCGATGGTCAGCGCCATCAGCCATTTCCGGTTGCGCCGCCTGAGAACCAGCCAGACCGAGACCCCCATGGCCGCGGCCAGCGCCACGACATCCAGAACCTGCAGCCAGTAGTCTCGCGGCAGCGGCTTCTGAACCGGAGGCACCTTGTAGCCGCCGCCGATGGCATCCGGCTGGGGAGCCGTTTCAACGGGGCGCTGATACGGAATGGCTTGGGCCGGCGCGCTCCGCACCGCGCCCAGCGCGAGGATGAGCGGCACCAGAATCGCCGCCAACGGCCATGCCCGGCCGCCGATCTGTGGAGCCCCGTTCATGCTATCCCGGCCGCTTGACCTCGGCCGGCTGAAGGGCCTGATCGATCGGCAGTTGCATCAGAGCGTTCTGCGGACACGCCATGGAGATCGCGCAGTAGTTGCAATTCACGCACCGGTCGTAGCGGATGCGCAGAGTGATCGACCCCAAACCCAGCGGCTCCTTGCATTTCATGACGCACTTGCCGCAGCCGTCGCACTTCTCCTCGTCGATGATGTACTCGTAGAAGTTGTTGGCCGGGTCTTCGGGATCCACCTTGCCGATGGGCTTGCGGGCGATGGCGTCGCGCGGGCACAGCTTCTCGCTGGGCTGCCCCTGCTCGTTCACCGCGCTGGTGATGTTGAAGTACGCCGGACAGATGTTGCAGCGGCCGCACTTGGAATACTCGTTGACCGCGCGCACCGCCGACAGCGCCACCACGCACTCGGTGGTGCAGAGATTGCACGCCTCCACGCCGGCCTCGCCCAGCCGGCTGTTGATGCACCGCGCCGCATCCACCTGCCACACGATCTGCCCGTTGGCCTTCTTCACCAGGAAGCCCGCGCCGCCGCCCAGCACCGCCAGAACGGTCCCACGGGCTACTGTGCCGAGCAGGTCGCGTCTTGTGAGGTCTTCGCTCATACCTTCACCGGTTCGAAAACCAGGATCGCCAGTTTCACCGTATCGACGACGTAGACGCGGCCCCGCGAATCCACCGCAATGTCCATGTTCTTGCAGTTGGCGTCGAATAGATCCGTGGCGATCACCGCCTGCAGTTTCCCGCTGAAATCGTAGGCCTTGACTCGCGGGCCGGCCTTTTCCGTGGTGTAGATGGCGTCGCGGATGGCCACGTTGGTCGGATTGCAGCAGCCGGTGAACCCCGCCGGATCGATCCCGTCGAACCGCCCGATATGCCCCAGCAACTCGCCGCCGGGCGTATACCGCTCGACGCGATGCTTCCCGGGGTTGGCCGCGTAGATGATGCCCTGCGCATCCACGCCGAAATCCACCACGCCGTTGGGGATCAGGAGGCCGTTTACCGGCGTTGTCCTTGCCGATGTTGTTGAGGAACTTGCCGCCGCGGTCGAAGCGCCGGATGGCGCGGTCCGCCGCATCCCCGGCCAGCACGCTGTCCTCCGGTGAAGCCGATGGCCGTCACGCGGCCGAGCAGTTTCTCGTCCCGCCAGGTGTTGAGCAGCTTTCCCGCGCCGTCGAAAATCTCGATCTGGCCGAGTTGGCCGGCGTATACCGCGCCGTCGCTTGCCACCGCAACGGACTGCGCCGGCCTGGAAGTCGGACCATCGCCGCCGCAAGCGGCCCGCGGCATCGAAGACCTTGATTTCGGAATCGCCGGCGGCATAGAGCTGCCCGTGCCCGTCCACCGCGATGCCGCGCAAGCCCGCCCTTGCCGTCTATGACCTGAACGTGCCGGTATTGCATGGCCTTACCCTCTAACGTCGAGGCATATCATCTTGGTCAAATCTCGCAGCACGAGCTTGCCGTCCGACAATGCCATCGGCCCCCAGACTTCCTCTCCCGCCAGAACCGGAGCGCTGGCGAGTTCGTTGTACCCCGTCGTGCTCGCCTCGATCAAACGCAGCTTGCCCGTGTCGCCATCGAGCACGAAGAACATGCCGTCGGCCAGCAGGAAGCTGCCCAGGCCGAACGAGGCTTTCCCCTCGCTGGTCCAGACCTCCTTGCCGTCGAAGCTCAGGCAAGTGAACAGGCCGCGCTTCTTCTTCCCGACGGCGAACATGTGGCCCTTGTACACGATGGGCGTGTGCACCTCGGAGTTCCACTCGTTGTTCTTCATGTCGAACACGCTCTCCGCCTTGAATGCGTCTCCCGTGCGCCGCACCCGGACCATGACGCTCCCGGCGTCGTAGCTGGCGGTCATGAAGACCGATTCCTCATTGACGGCGATGGGCGACGGCGCCACGGCCACGTTGAACTTGCGGGGGAACGCCCACAGCAGCTTGCCGTCCTTGGCGGCCACGCCCAGCGGCCCGGCGAGCGTCCCGTAGAGATACTGCCTGACTCCCCCCAGAACGGCCGGCATCACGGAAGCGTGCGACATCATGAGCTGCCCGGGATTCGGCGTGCGCCAGATCTCCTTGCCGGTGGCCTTATCGAGCGCGACCATAATGGCCGCGCCGCCGGTGGCGATGATCACCCGGTCCTCTTCCTGGAGCGGGTTCTGGCCGTTGTACCACGATGGGATGGTGGCCTTGTATTCCGTGACCAGGCTCTTGCGCCAGACCTGTTTGCCCGTCTTGGCATCCAGGCAATGCAGCACGGCTTTCGGATCGAGCGAAATCACGAACCGGCCGTCCACCGCCGGAACCGTGCGCGTAATGGCGTGGTTCGGGACGGATCTCGCGGGCTTCCCGGAACTGCCAGATCGGCTTGCCATCGGCCAGCGAGCGGCAGTTCACGATCCACTCGGACTTCTTCACGTCGTAATCGTGGTGGTAGACGCGGCCCCCGACGATGGCCGCGCCGGCATACCCTTGCTCCACCGGGACCGACCAGAGACGTTTCGGCCCGTTGGCCGGCCATTTGCGCAACAGCCCTGTTTCCTTGGAGATATTGTTGCGGTCCGGCCCGCGGAATTGCGGCCAGCCTGTCTCCGGCGCCGCCGCAGGTAGGAGAGCGGAAACCCCCAATGAGCCGAAACCGATGATCCAGCCACGCCGCGTGTACATAGCTCGATCTTACATTTTACAGGCTTTCGGGCCTTTTTTGTAGAAAAGAACAACAGTGGGGCGGGCGTGGCTTGAGGTCGGCGCGCGGTTCTTAGCTTTCGGAGCTCGAGGCCGCGCAAGACTCGATGTCAGGATGGAGCCGCTTCTCTTATCCCGCCGCCGAAGGAGGACCTGACAACAACTGACGCTTGAGAGCCTCACTTATGGGCTTCGGACCCAGCCATACCGAAAATAGCGCGTCCGCAAAGTCCTTGCCCGGAATCGTCATCTCCCGGCCCTGGCCGCGCACCAGGGTGCCGGCGCCCGGCAAGTAGGTGAACTCGAGGACATTCCCTTTCTGGAGGGCGGGCAGCGCTTTTTCCAGGCGATCGAGCCGTGCGCGCAGGGTTGGCATCGCCGGGCCGGAGTTGCGCATGATTCCTTTCTCTACCGCTTGGACAAACTGCTCGCGGCTGACGTCGCGCAGCACCACAAGGACAATGCGCTTGGCCTCATCGGTCGTAATCGCTGCCCGCGCGTCGTTCGTCGGCTTTTCGAGGTAGAGCCCTACGACGTACACTTCGAAGAAAATGTGCATCTTGCGCATGCCCATGCCGTTCAGGCGAAGATCCCTGCCGGCGACCCTGACCACCTCCGGCATTCTCACGCCCGACACCGCTCGTTCAGGAACCGCGGCTGCGCTCAGCGCCACCGCGCAACAGAAAACCGCCATCCAAAAGAGACTCCGTACTTTCATCTTGGTAATGCTCAGCGGAAAATGTGGACCGATTGCGGGCGCCCATGCCCGTCGGCATCCCCCTCTCGAATTAGCGGGCGGGGGCGGAGTCGCCCACGCTCAGCAGAACTTGCCGCATCTTCAAGGTAGGCGTCACCGACCGACTGAGCCATGCGTACAGGCAAACCACCTTGCTTAATTTTACCGGGGTTGGCTAAATACGTGCCACGAGCGGGGCGCCCGTTGTCGGCCAAGACACCGCACCATCGTAAGCACCACGAGAAACCTGACGCAGGCTCCCCGGCTTGCTCCACAAGGTCCTTCGAAAGTGTCAGTTGAGCATCGACGATCTCAAGCAACTGCTGTAGATCCCGGCGGCTACTCTGCCTCCTGCATTGCGCACCCTACCGCCAATCCGCTAAGCTTTCGACATGTCCAGATGTCTCGGTCTGATTCTCTTCACCTTCGCCATCATCGCGCCGGCGGCTGATTGGCCGCAGTGGCGCGGGCCCGGCCGCGATGGAAAATCCGCGGAAACCGGCCTGCTGGACTCGTGGCCCCAGGGCGGACCGCAACTTCTCTGGAAAGATCAGGATCTGGGGGAGGGTTTTTCCGGGCCCGCCATCGTGGGCGATCGTCTTTACATTCAGGGCCAGCAGGGCGGTCAGCAGCTCGTCATGGCCTACGACGTTCATAACGGCAAGCCGCTTTGGAAGACGCCGGTCGGTAAGCTCTTCAAAGACCAGCACGGGAATGGTCCGCGGGGAACGCCTACGGTGGAGGGCACGCGGTTGTATGCGCTATCCGCCGACGGCACGCTGGTGTGCCTCGAAACCGCGACCGGCAAACAACTCTGGGAGCTGAACCTGGTCGAGCGCTTCGGCGGCCGGGGAACCAAGTCGGGGTATACCGAATCACCGCTCGTGGATGGCAGCCGGCTCATCGTCTTGCCCGGCGGACCCGGAGCGGCCGTGGTGGCGCTGAATAAGGACACGGGCGCTCTCCTGTGGAAGTCGCAGAACGACAAGGCCGGCTATTCCTCGGCGATTGCGTTCGATATCGGCGGCACGCACGCGCTGGCCCTGCTCACCGCGGAGGCTGCCATCGGCCTCGATGCCAAGGATGGTGCGCTGCTGTGGCGGTACACCCGCGTCGCGAACCCAACCGCCAACATCGCCACACCCATCGCGCACGATGGATACGTCTTTTATTCCAGCGATTACGGCACCGGTTGCGTGCTGCTCAGGCCCACCCCGGACGGCAAGACCGCCGAGGTCTATTTCAACCGGGACATGCGCAACCACTACACCACGTCGGTGCTCGTGGGGGATTACCTTTACGGTTTTTCGAGCGAGATCCTCACCGCCATGGAGTTCCAGACGGGGAAGGTGGCGTGGCGCAATCGCAGCGTCGGCAAGGGCAATTGCATCTATGCCGAACAGCACCTCTATTGCATGGGCGAGGAGGGCGTGGTCGGGCTGATCGACGCCACACCCGCCGCCTACAAGGAAATATCGCGGTTCGAGATTTCCCGCGGCGGCATCGAAGCATGGACCTCGCCGACGATCGCCAACGGCCAACTCTACCTGCGGGACCAGAGCAATCTCTATTGCTACAACATCAAGAAGTAGCCGATCATGCAACGCGCACTTCTTTTGTTTCTCGCGGTTTCCGGCTGCCTGCTCCTGGCATCCGACACCGGCGGCGATTGGCCCATGTGGGGCGGCACGCCGGACCGCAACATGGTCTCAGGCATGAAGGGCATCCCCACTTCCTGGAACATCGAGAACAAGAAGAACGTGAAGTGGGTGGCGAAGCTCGGATCGCAGACCTATGGCAATCCGGTGGTGGCGGGCGGACAGGTGTACGTCGGCACCAACAACGCGCTAGCGCTCAACCCCCACGAAGGCGGCGACCGGGGCGTGCTGATGTGCTTCCGGGAATCGGACGGACGGTTTCTGTGGCAGCACACCAGCGAGAAGCTCGCGGATTCGAACAAGGACTGGCCCGAAACCGGGATCTGCTCCGCGCCGCTGGTGGAAGGCGACCGCGTCTACTACGTGACCAACCGCTGCGAGCTGGCGTGCCTGGATGCCCACGGCGACGGCAAAGGGAACGCCAGGGAGATCTGGAAGTTCGACATGATCAAAGCGCTCGGCGTATGGGTGCGCTATAAGACCGCCTCCTCGCCGGCGTCCTACGGCGGCCTGGTTTTCGCCGGCACCTCTAACGGCCGGGACGAGAATGGCGAACGTGTGCCCGCACCGAAGGCGCCCTCCCTGATCGCGGTCGATGAGAAGACCGGCAAGCTGGCCTGGCAGGCGAATGACGCCGGCGATCGAATTCTGGACGGGCAGTGGTCCTCTCCCGCGGTGGGCGTCATCGGCGGCGTGGTGCAGGTCGTGATCGGCGAAGGCGATGGCTGGGTGCGCGGGTATGAGGCGCTCACCGGCAAGAAGCTGTGGGAGTTCGACACCAACCCCAAGGATTCGGCCTGGCCGAAGACGCGCAGCGAGGTAATCTCTACGCCGGTGATCTGGCAGAACAAGGTTTTCATCGCCAACGGCCAGGACCCCGAGAGCGGCCAAGGCCCCGGCCATCTCTATGCCATCGACGCGACCAAGCGGGGAAACATCACCGAAACCGGCCGGCTCTGGCATTACGACAAAATCAAACGCTCGATTTCGACCGGCGCCATCTGGAACGGGCTGCTGTTCTATGCCGATCTCACCGGCTATCTACACTGCCTGGACGTGAACACCGGCCGGCCGTACTGGGTTCACGACACGCTCTCCGCCGTGTGGGGCTCGCCGATGGTGATCGATGGGAAAGTGTACCTGGGAGACGAAGACGGCGACGTGCTGGTGATGGAAGCGGGCAAGCAGGAAAAGCTGATCTCGACGAACGGCATGGGAAGCAATGTCTACTCCACGCCGGTTCCAGCCCACGGAAGTTTGTTTGTGACCAACCGGAGTCAGCTCTTCGCGATTGCCCAGAAGCCGTAGGTCAGCCATGCGACTGCCGCTGTTACTCGCGGTTGCGGGATTACTAAGTGCCGCGGACGAGTGGCCGCAGTTCCGCGGGAACCCGCAATTGACAGGCGTCGCCACCGGCTCCGTTCCGGCCAATTTAAAGCTGCTGTGGACCTATGACGCCGGCGAATCGATCGAATCCTCGGCCGCGATTTCGGGCGAAACGGTCTATGTGGGGTCGCAGTCGAAGGATCTGCTGGCGATCGACCTCGCAACCGGGAAGCTGCGCTGGAAGTACCGAGCCACCGATTCCATCGGCGAATCCTCTCCGGCGGTCGCGGAGGGCATCGTCTATGTGGGCGATCTCGCGGGCATCCTGCACGCCGTGAAGGCGGCCGATGGGAAGGGTCTGTGGACATTCAAGACCGAAGCCGAAATCCGGTCGTCGCCGGCGATCGCGGGCGACCGGCTTTTGATCGGTTCCTACGACGGCAACCTCTACTGCCTCTCCCGACGGGATGGCAAGCTCGTCTGGAAATTCACCACCAGCAACTATGTGCATGGGACGCCGGCGATCTCCGACGGCGTCGCCTATGTCTCCGGCTGCGACGAAGTCTTTCACGGCATCCGCCTGACGGACGGCCGGGAAGTGGTCGAGATTCCCGCGGGCGGCCCGGTGGCGGCTTCTCCGGCGATGTTGGGGCAGTGGGCCTGGTTCGGCAATTTCAATAATGAAGTGGTGGGCGCCAGCGTGCGCCAGAAACGCATTCTCTGGCGGTACCGGAGGCCGGAGGCCGGGTTTCCGTTCTATTCCTCGGCGGCCGCGGCCGGCGACCGCATCGTCGTGGGCGGCCGGGACAAGCTCATCCATTGCTTGAACGCCAGAACGGGTAAGGCCATTTGGACGTTCGCCACCAAGGCCCGCGTCGATTCGTCTCCGGCCATCGCGGACGGCCGGGTGTACACAGGTTCCAACGATGGCCATTTCTACGTGCTTGATCTGGCCACCGGAAAGAAGCTATGGGATTTCGAAGCCGGCGCTCCGCTTTCGGCTTCTCCGGCGATAGCCGCCGGGAGAATAGCGATCGGCTCGCAGGACGGGCGGGTATACTGCTTCGGGGGAGCGGGCAAGGGTTCGGGGGGCGAGGGGGCGAAGTAAGAGCGTAGGCGGGGCGGCGGCTCACGGCGTGCGGTTCATTTGGGGGCACGGGCAGCAAACGGCAATCTTCATGCAGTATGATGGGCCTATGCTTCGCTACCACATTGCGTTTTACCTCCCGCGCTCGGGTGGAGAAATGGTGGTTGCGGAAGCCCTCGATTTCCCTGGGGCGGTCACCCAGGGCTTCGATTTAGCCGATGCCCGGTTGATGATCGCGAGCGCGATGGAGGATCTGGCGCAAAGCCTTCTGGAGGAAGGCCGGCCTTTGCCAACCCCGAACCCGGATGCAGCTGCCGATGCCGACCTCGTCGAACTGGTGCCGTTGACCGTCCACGTTGGGTCGCTAAGAGCTTGAAGCGGCATCAACTGATCGCGCACCTGAAGAATCAGGGGTGTTGCTGCGACCGTGAAGGCAGCCGGCACACGATCTTTACCAACCCGGCCACCGGCGCGAAAGCTCCGGTGCCCCGTCACAGTGAAATCGACAATCGCCTTGCGCGAAAGATCTGCCAACAGCTTGCGGTGCCCCCCCTTCGCTGATGGGTCCGGCGTTTCGCGGGAGCCAAGATTCCCACATGGGGACTTGGGGCCCGCGGTTGCTCCGTGCCTTTTCCTGGCGTCCAGATTGCGCGTGATCCTGCCACCTGCGGAGGCCTCTCCAAACCTTTGATCCACAGTTGCAGGAAATACGCCCTTCCGGGAAATCACTCCCGCGAAGTCCCGCTCACGTCAGATGAACCTCGGATCTCCTTCGAGCATCCGCGCCGCGCCTGCGTGCACCCTCGGCTTCACTCCAGCAGCAGCGCCTTGCGTAGCTCCGCTACCGTCGCCGTCCGTGGCCCGTGAAGCGGGACGATCTGGCCGACATCCAGCTTAAGCCGGAGAATGTTCTCGTACAGGTTCACCATGAACGGGTTCACGAAGTCACCGCCGATGGTATCCACATAGGGCGCGGTAACCGCTTCCGTGTTCCACGCGTCGACCTGGATCAGTAATTTCTCCTTCGGCAGATAGACCATGACGATGGCGTCGCTGTGGCCCGCTGCCCGCCTGCTCATGAATCTCGATCGTGCGCCGGCCGTCGCTCAACACACGCTTGCCGTTGACGACCGGCTCGAACTTGGGTGTTCTTCTTGGACTGCGCCAGCCTGTCGGGGTTCAGCGTGTGCGGCGCGCGCCACGCCCGCTCGTAGAAAGCCTGGTTCATCGGCAGGGTCACGATCGTGGCACCTTCGTACACGTACGTCCGGAGGCCGCCCGCGTGATCGAAGTGCGCGTGCGTGTTGATGAGGTACTTGATCGGCTTGTTGGGGATCGTCTCTTTGACCTTCGCAATCACCGCCAGCGAGCGCTCCTCGTCCAATGGGGCATCCACCACCACGATGTGGTCCGCCTGGTCGATGGCCACGCTGTGCCACTGCCCGCCCCTGATCCAGTAGACCCCATCGGCCAGTTTGTCGGCCGTCGCCTTGACGGGGGCTGTCATGGCGGCGCGCATTCCCTCCGGCACCGGGATCATGACCTCGGGATTGACTTTCACGGATGAAATCGTGAGATCCAGCCGCAGTTTTCCGCCTTGCGTGCGCGTAATTTCGGCTGGGGAACATCACGCCGCCGAAGTCGCGATAGCCCCTGAACGAGGCTTCGCAGAGCATATCGCCCAGCACGGGATTGTCGATCCAGGTGTGCATTTTCTGGACTTCGTTCTGCGCGTTGATCTTGCCGACGTATTTGTGCTTTCCGAGCATGAAAGTCACTTCGGAGCCGCCATCGTTGGTTGGCGTGGATGTCGCATGGTTCGCCGCGGCGGCTCTCAGGAAGCCCTGCGGGGTCGCCCAGATCTCCATGGCGCGCGCCTCGACGTTTTTCGGGTCCGGCACCGTGGTCACGGGCAGGCCGGTGGCGGGACCGCCGGGCCGTCCTATGGTCCAGGAAACATCTCCGACCACGTACTCCTCCGCCCGCGATTCGTGCGGCGGGAAGCGGAGGCGGGTGGGATCGACGGTTTGCTTGCTCGCCATCTGCACGCGGCTGCTGGCGCGGAGGTAGTTAATCGTCGCGATGTAGCTGCTCACATTGAATTCCGGAGGCGGCAGCGTCGGACTTGGCTCCTGCCCAATCTGGAACCACTTACCGGACCCGGAGCACTCGATCGACGTGACGTGATCGGCCCCGAGCGCCTCAATGGCCGAATCCAGTGTGCCCGTCTGCTTACCGCCAGCCGCGAAAGCGGAGGCCGTAGCCGCCGCCAGTACTAGAGTCGCCCATCTACGCATGAAGCCTCCAGAGGACAGAGAAGCTAAGGTAACACAGCGACGCGGCACAGGTGGCCGCGTCGCGGTTATTGGTCAGAACGAATACCTCAACTGGGCAAAAACGTTCCGCCCCGGCTCTGGAACCTTTACCCCGGTGGAGAAGGGATCTCGATAATACGAGAGGTATTCGTAGTAAAAGCGGTTGACCAGGTTATCGACCGTGAAGCTGCCGGATAATTTGCGATGCGTGAAGCCAAGCTTGAGGTTCAGCAGGCCGTAACCGGCGGTCGGCACCTCGTTCAGATCGCTGTCTACATGCGATTGCCGGCTCACCGCTACCGTACCCAACTCGGCAAAGGCCCATCTGTGTGCGTAGCGCAGCGCGCTCCAGCCGCGCAGCGGAGGCATTTCGGGCAGGTTGTGGCTGAAGACGTTGACACTCGCCTGGGGTGTCGCCGTGCCGCGCGAATAAGATCCTCCCCCATTCAGGGAAATGGCGCTGGTCAGAGTGACGCCATACGTCATCTCCCCGCCATAAATTCGCGCGTCCACATTGGTATAGGATCGGGCGGTGGGCGTGGATGCCATATCCATTCCGCTCATCGATCCGCCGCCCGTGCTCGTCATATTTAATTGGGGCTGGTTATTTACCAGAATGAAGTTATTGAGGAACGAGTAAAAAAACTCAGGTCGCAGATAAAAGCGGTTGTGGTTCGCGCTCCAGCCGGCCGCGATCTCGGTGTTGCGGGTTACGGGGAGCAGCGGATTCCCGACGGTCGCACCGGCTCCCATGCCGCGGCTGATGTAGCGCTCTTCGGCATCGGGGATACGGCCCGTGGTGCCGACTCCGGCAAACAACTCGCTCGATTTCGTCAGTCCCACGGTGAGACGTGCATTGCCGGAGGCGTAGTTGTCGCTGTTGCCCGTCCGGCGCGTGTCGTGGAACTGGTAGTAGAGATCGGTGGAGGCTTGTGGCGCGTCGACTAGCATCTGGGCGTGATCGAAGCGCAGCCCCGCGCTCACCCTCCAGCGGTCGGTGATGGCGTGCCGGTAGTTGACGAAAGAACCGGCAGTCTGCGTATTGACATCAGGAATCGAGGGGTTCACCGTCGTCATGCCGCCCATGTTCATGTAACCGAGCATGTTCCAGTTGCGATGATAGGCCTCCACACCGACGGTGAAGTCGCGTCCCAAGTCGCCTTCCACGCGGCCGCCGATAGTCCGGGTCGAGGCATCGGCGGCCATCGACCAGTTCCCCATCATGGCCGAGGTGCGCTGGTCGTCTGACATGAAGTGTCTGACCTGCGTGAAATAGCTCTCGATGCGCAGATTGCGCAGCGTGGGCGTCAGATCGTGGGCCGAGTACTTGAAGGTGCCCCGGTCGGCATTGTCGTGGTCGGAGTCCATCGTCAGGTAGGGATAAAGAATCAAGCCCGCCTGCTGGCGCGTGTAGCCGAGCGAGATCTGTTGGCGCTCCGAAAGCTGGAACTGCGCCTCGAGCCAGCCTGTGTTGATGTCGAAGGCCCGCTGTTGCTTGCCGCTGGCGCTGTAGTCGGCGTAATCGGTGAAGGGGTGGCCGGAGCCGTCCTTGTAAGGATCCGACGTGCGGAATGAGTAACCACCCAGGATTTGGAAGGTCTGGCCGCCGTAAGAAGCCGTCACGCTCGGATTATAAAAAGTCGAACGATCCCAAACTCAACGACGGTTTCACGCTGAAGCCCATGTCCGGGCTCTTGGTGACGATGTTCACCACCGCTCCGAGGCTTCCCTCGTTGGTGACGTCGAAGGCGCCCTTGCTGACCTCGACGTGATCCACTTCGGCGAAGTCAACGTGCTCCGCCGGCGGATCCATATGAGCGGGGCAAGCCCCGTAGGTGCGCGAGCCGTCGACCAGGACGTTGATGTTGTTCTGCTGAAAGCCCCGGATGACCAGATCGTTGGCGATGCCCGCCTTGCGGATCTTCCACACGCCGTCGAGCGCCGTCAGGGCCTCCCCAAGATCTTTCGCGGCGCTCTCGCGCACGCCGCTCATGTCGAGTAAGGCCTCATTGACCGGCGCCGCCGCCTGGATTTCGACCGACTGCCTGTAAGGAGCAATATCCAGCACCAGCGTGATCTTGTTGGCCGCCGCCTCCGCCAGCCGGATCGATTGGCTCGCCGGAGCGAAGCCGCTTGCCGCGGCGCGAATGGTGTATGTCTCCTCCTCCGCTCGCGCGCCCATTGGAGCAGCCAGCGCGAAATCGCCGTTGCTGCCCGTCTTTGTCTCAGCCACGGTACGTCCGTCGGCCAACAGCTGCACGGTGGCGCCCTGGACCACGGCCCCGGAGCGGTCGGTCACGGTCCCGTGCAGGATTTCCGCCGCGTGCACACTCAACGGCACAACCACACATGCAAGGAAATAAGTAAATCGAAAACTCCATTTATTCATGCCAATCTCCCACGATGATTCCAACTGGTTTTTGCAGACAGCACTGCCCTACGACCTTGTTTGGGCTGATGAGCTATGAAGTGCGGATAAGGCTAGACCGTGGGAGGCGGCCGTTCAAAGAGAGCGAACCCAATCTCGGAAGATCTGCGCGGTAATCCCCCGGGAATTCGCACATGCGAAGTGGGGACGACCGGGCTGAACTCGACTCGCGCCGCGACGAGACTCGCCGGCGCGCTTCCGCCAGACACCGCGGGGAGTTGTCCGCAACCTCCCGGACAACTCGACGAGGCGATCCAGCCTGGACCGCCCCGGTGCGCGTTCCTGGCGAATCTCCGGCAGCAGCAGACCTTCGACCCCTTGCAGCACGGCATGCCCGCAATTCGACCCTTCGCGCGCGGCGAGCAGGAGCAGGCCGGGAGCGTACGGGATCGGAAGAAGGAGCAGTAAGAGCCATGCCGGCAGGAGCCTGGCCAGGGAAGAGGCCCTGCCCCGTTGTCGCCAGCGACCTTTCAAGCCGGACGTCTCCTTCGTGGGAAGTGTATCACGCGAATACGGGGCAAATTAGGAAAAATATTACCTTTTACTCCGATTTCAGCGCCTCGAGTATCGGTGAGCGAAGGGCCGCGGCAGTGGCCACAGAAGACGACGCGATTCCGGTGACCGCCACCAGGGCCAGCAGAACGCCCAACGAAGCCACCGGCACATGACCGCCGCGCGCGGAAACCGCCGGCGCGGTGGCCAGCGCGGCGCACACGGCGCCGGTCGCCAGTCCCATCAGGAGAAGGAACGCGTTCTCCGCCAGCACCATCGTGAACAGATGCCGCGGGCGGTATCCCGACCGCGCGCAGCAGGGCCAGTTCTCTTCTCCGCTCCAGCACGTTGCGCATCAGCACCGCCGCCAATCCCACGGTACCCAGAATCAGGCCCAGACCGCCGAGCGCGCGGAACGTCGAAAGGTACGTGTTCTCCACTTTGTGGAAACTGGCCAGGCGCGCCCCGGTGGGCTGAATGACGAATCCGTAATCGGAAAGCGCCGCCGCCAGCGTGCGCGCCACCTCGTCCGCCTTCCCCGGCGGGGTGCTCAGGAGGAAGAACCGGTAGCCCTCGGAGTCCGGAAACAATCGCAGGAAGTTCTGTTCCGAGACGATCAGCTCGCCCTGAAACAGGCTATCCTGGAGCGCCGCTACGATCCGGTACCGTGACCCCGGCCAGCTCGAACTCCTCGCCCAGCTTGCGGTGCAGCGCGTAGGTCATCGAATTGGCGTCGGCGATGGCCGGAACGGCGCCGCCCGCAAGCCGAGATTCCAGCAGCAGCCAGGGATTCCGCCCGGCCCTCGACGCCCTGGAAGCGAAGCGGGCGCTGCGTAGAAAGGCCGGCGGAGGCGCCAGAATGCGCGGGTTCCGCGGTTGGTAGAGATTCAGGCAACTGGCATCGTCCCCCGGACGCACGCGGAAAGGAATGAACTGGACGCCTTCGAGCGGCGGAATATTCAGCGCCGCCCGTCCCGATTCCGTGTTCGGATCGTGAATCAGCGGCAGTTCGGCATCCGCCAGCAGCGGGAACCCGCCCGTGCCCGCGGAAGAACCATCGCGCCGAAAAGCGTCGAGCGAAGCGATCACAAAGGTCGCCGAGGCGATCAGGGCGATGCACAGGACGCTGCGGCCCGGCCGGTACCGAACGCTGCGCAGGCCCAGCGCGACCAGCCCGCCGATGGCTCGAAGCCCGCGCGCGTGGAGCCAGGCCGACTGGAACAGCAGAGCGGCGACCAGCAGCAGCGTGCCCGCGCCGAAGAAACCGGCGGTCTGGCCCATTTGGCCGTAAAGCCCGCCCCAACAGCGCCGCGGCCAGAAGGGCGGCGGCGCATCCCGCGAGCCAGCGCCAGCGCGGCCGGCCCGTCTTCCGCTCACCCGCCAGCAAGCCTCGGGGCGTAACCGCGCGCAGGCCGCGCAGGGTCCACGCCACGGAACCGAGGCCCGCGATCATCCCGGCGGCGGCCCCGATGGCCAGCGACGGAATCGAGGCGTGCAGAGAAAGCAGCCGGGTTCCCACCGCGTCGAACCACCAGGTGCGCAGCCCCAGCAGGATGAGCGCGCCGTAAGCCAGCGCCGCTGCAACCCCGGCCGCGGAACCGGCAGCCGCGAGCACAGCGCCTTCGAGCAGGAACAGGGTCCGGATCTTCGATGCCGAAAACCCGAGCGCGCGCAGCACGCCGATTTCGCGCGTCCGCTGTTCGATTCCGAGCTTGAAGAACAATCCCGTGAGCAGCAGGGCCGAGACCATCAGGAAGAAGCTGAAGTAGACGAAGTACTCGCCGAAATCGGTTGCGCCCCGCGCCGCCTCCAGGCTCTGTGTTCTCACCGGGACGACCGTCAGACCCGCCTGCGCGGGGTCGAGCGCGGTGCGCAGCGCCTCGCCATAGGCCGGGGACGGCGGGAAGACGCGGATCGAAGTCAGGCTGCCGAAGCGCGTCCCCCATAGCTGCGCGCCCCCGCGCCAGGCGAATGAAAGCTTTCGGAGTGGTGCGGTATCGATTCCAGTACTGCTCGTCGGCCGGGCGGATGCGGGCCAGGTCGAGTGGGAACGGCGGGTCCCAATCGCGGAGGCTTCTGGATTCCGTGATGCCGGGATAGTCGGGAGCGAAGTCCGGGTCGGCGGCGTCTCCGGCCAGCGGGACGATCCGCTCCACGCGGAATTGCGCGGTCTCCGTGTGCAGGCGCGCGTCGGACCCCCAAACGTAGTATTCGAGCGTAGCCGGATCGCCGACTTTGGCTCCCAGTTCCCGGGCGGCCCACTCATTCAGCGTGATTCCATCCTCGCGGGCGGGAGCCAGCCCGGAGTCGAGCGCCGTCACTACCGAATAGGGGACCTCGCGCTTCCCGACTGCGGATGCCATTCGCCAGATAGGTCAGAACCGGTTGGGTGCGAAGACCGAGCGATTGGGCGGCGGAGAAGGCCGCCGGGGCCACCGATCGCCGATCAGCGCGCTGTCGCTTTCGAGCGAAAGGCAGCCGGGTTTTTCGAGTACGCGCGTCCGCAGGCCCGACGTCGGCCAAGATGTAGCGCTCCTTCAGCGACCGCTCCAGCGGGACCGTCCGCGAAGCTCGTCCCCACCAGTATCGTGTTGATCTTTCCCGGCTGATTCAAGTCCCGCTGCAAGAGCGCCAGCGGCACGTAGGCCGCGCGAACTTCGCCTTGTTGCGGCCGCAGCGAGAACTCGTGGGGCGGGTCGCTGGCCTGCGCGACGGTCAGCCGGATGGTCCTGCCCACATCGTCCTTGCGGCCATGCAGCGTCTCGAGCGGAATCGCCGAAGGCTTCGGAATGCGCAGCAGAATTTCGTCGCCCGCCTTGGCGCCCAGTTCTCGCGCGAGAGCCGCGGTCAAGAAAACCTGGCGTCCGCGGGGCGGCCCTCCGGGCTGGTTTTGGAATTTCCAGAAGCGCTCGTCCACGCCGTATACCTGCACGCCCGCGGCCCGCTTGCCGCTCGCCTCGTGCTCCACCATTCCATCCATGGCGATGACCGGCGCGGCGGGCTGGAACGCCGCCGCCAGTTCCTCGCGGAAGAAGCCGTTGCGGATGACGACGGAATCGGTGTTGCCCAGCCGCTCCAGGACCAGGTCGCGCAAGGAGGCGCGCACCGATTCGCCCACCAGGGCCGCGCCGCCGAGCACGCCCGTGGCCGTGGCCACCCCCAGCAGCACCGCCAGGTTCGTGCGCCAGTACCACGCGAGATTACGCGCCAGCAGGGTGTAGGTTCGCATGACGCAATTCGTACCGCTTGGGAAATCGCGCGGCCAGCGCGGGGTTGTGAGTCACCACGATCAGGATGGTCTCCTGCCGCCCGTGCAGTTCCAGCAGAAGGGCCGCCACCATTTCCGCCGAAGCTTCATCGAGGTTGCCGGTCGGCTCGTCGCAGAGCAGCAGGCGCGGCCGCAGGATGAGGGATCGCGCCAGCGCGACGCGCTGCTTCTCGCCGCCCGAGAGCTCCGCGGGACGGTGATCCAGCCGGTCCTCCAACCCCACTTGACCGAAGCAGTTCCCGCGCGCGCGCCGGATAGCCGGCGCGGTCTTTCGCGGCGTGATCTTTCGCCACCAGCGTCGGAACCAGCACGTTCTCCAGAACCGAGCACTGCGGCAGCAGGCAGTGGTCCTGGAAGACGAAACCGATGGACTGGTTGCGAAATGCCGCCAGTTCCTTTTCCGGAACGGTGTAAGGATTGACGCCGTCCAGCGTCACCGTGCCGGCAGTGGGCGGTTCCAGGGCGCCGGCGATGTAGAGCAACGTGCTCTTGCCCGCGCCCGATGGCCCCATGATGGCCGCCGCCTCGCCGCGGTTCAAAAAGAGCGACACCCCCGAGAGCACGGTCAGCGGCCCGCGCGGCGCCGGATACTGCTTGGTGACGTTCGAGATTTCAAGCATGGGCCTGGGTGGCTGGCGATGGCCTGGAATGCTTCGAGCGCCCGCACCGCCATTTGCGAAGCGCTGAAACTCCCGCGGACGCCCTCCGCGCCCCGGCGCCCTAGTTCCGCGGCCAATTCGGGGTTTTTCCATAGGCCGTAGATGCCGTCCGCCAGGCTCGCCGCATCGCCGGGTTCCACCATGACTCCGCCCCCGGTTCTCTCCAGAATCTCGCGAAACGCCCCGCGCCGCGGCTCGACCACGGCCACGCCGCTGGCCATCGCCTCCAGCAGGAAGATTCCCTTCGGCTCGTCGTAGGTGCTGGGAACGCTCAGGATATTGAGGCTCCGCAAGAACTCGATCTTCCCTGCCCGGTCAAGCTCGCCCCGATAGTGGAATTCGTGCGCCAGGCCGGCTTCCTTCATCCGCCGTTCTATGCCGCGCAGGTAGCCGCGATGCTCCGGCGCCAGATAACCGGCCACCTCCAGCGCCGAGCCGCTGAAATCGCTCTCGCGCCGCAGCCGCACGTAGCTCTCGGCCAGAAGGTGCAGTCCCTTCTCCGGCGCGACCCGCGCAAAGAAACCGACCCGGAAAGGCGCGCCGGGAACACGCGCCGGCTGGGCCGTACCCCTCCGGGTCGATCCCCAGAGGAACCACGTGCAACATGCGGTCCGGAATTCCCAGTTGACGCTGCCAGTAGTCCGCGCAGAACTCGCTGACCGCCACAAAGCCGTCCACATCCTCAACTCTTGGCGCGGATCAGTTCCAGCGCCTGGGTCCGATACGGCTCCTGCAACTGGCTGAGGAAGAGTTCTTCGCCCTGCAGCGTGCAAGCACACCGGCCGGTTCAACGCTTCGCGGATGGGCCGCGCCAACCCGATCAGAAGAGAATTGGGCAAAGCTTACGATATCGGGCGGTTCCGCGCCGCGGAGCCAGGCGGTCAACTTACGAATATCCTTGAGCTGATAGCCTTCCTCCCCGCGCAGCATGGAAACCGTCATCGCGCCCAGCGAATGCGGGTTCACCCGGATCGACGTTTGGGATGCCAGCTTCAGCATCCAGGGCGCATCCCACAACCGGTCCAGCAGCGGGTGCGGTCCTGCGGAAGAATGCCGCCTCCTGGCAGAGGCACACGCTGATGCCGTTCAGAAACACCTTCGGTTCGCTGACGTTCGGCTCGTCCGTGCGGGTGGGCGTATAAAGGGGGAGCAGGATGACCTCATGACCCTGCCTCTTGAGTTCCGCCGCCAGGGCGTTGTCGCGGAGGCAACTGCCGCAATACATTCGGGCGGCTCCGGCGGTGAGCGCGAGGATTCTCATAATGCGCGCGGCCCCTTTATTCCACCACAGCCATGGACAACGGACAAGCTTTGAGGCGACAATCGACCCAGGAGCATCATGAAAACACAAAGGCTTCTGGGCTGTGGGTGCGGCGCCATCCTGCTATCGCTGGCTGCTCACGCGGGCGACTGGCCCCAGTGGCGCGGACCGCAGCGGAACGGGGTTTCCTCCGAAACCGGTCTGCTCAAGGAATGGCCCAAGGCAGGGCCGCGGCTGGTTTGGCAGGCTAAGGACATCGGCGATGGCTACGCGGCGCCCTCCGTCGTGGGAAATCGCATTTATATCCTGAGCAACCGCGGCTTGGACAACGAATTCGTGGCCGCGCTCTCGACCGAGGACGGCAAGCAGGTTTGGGCCACCACGCTCGGGAAGGTCGGGAACCCGAACCAGATGCCTTCGTTTCCGACGGCCCGGTCCACACCGACTGTGGATGGCGCCCTGCTGTATGCCCTGGGCTCCGATGGCGACCTGGCATGCCTGGAAACCGCCAGCGGGAAGATTCGGTGGCGGAAGAGCCTGCGCGCCGATTTCGGCGGCCATCCCGGGCAGTGGGCCTATTCCGAATCGCCGCTGGTCGATGGGAACACGCTGGTGGTGACGCCGGGCGGCGCACAGGCTACTATCGTGGCGCTAAACAAGCAGACCGGCGAGACCCTCTGGAAATCGGCTGTGCCGGGCGGCGATGACGCGGCCTACGCGTCGGTCATTGTCGTGGAGGCCGTTGGCCGCAAGCAGTACGTGCAGTTCCTGGCGCGGGGACTTGTAGGTGTGGACGCACGAACGGGCCAGTTCCTGTGGCGCTACGATGCGACCGGGAAAGGCAACACCAACATACCTTCGCCCGTAGCCAGCCGCGGGTACGTCTACAGTTCGCAGAGCCGCGGCCCGGGCGCTCTGGTCCGCTTGACGGCCGCCGGTCAAGGTGTAGCCGCCGAACAGGTCTACCTGGAGCGGGGCCTGCCCAACAGCATCGGCGGTTCGGTGGTAATCGGCGCCACCCACTACGGCACGGGCGACGAGGGGCTGGTGGCAGCCGATTGGACCACCGGCACGGTGATCTGGCATGAGGCCGGCACGGGCGCCGGCGCGATCCTCCACGCGGAGAGCCGGCTTTATATCCACGGCGAGAATGGCGAGGTCATCCTGGCGGAGGTGACGCCCGAAGCCTATCGCGAGGAGGGACGCTTCATGCCGCCGGACCGGCCGAAACGCACCCGTGCCGCGATGGAAAAAGCCTGGGCCTACCCCGTGGTCGCCAACGGGCGGCTGTACATCCGCGAGCTCGAATCGCTGTGGTGTTACGACATCGGCGCCAGGTAAATGGGACGGACATGTCGGTGCTAACTCGGCTCGCAGGCGCGGCCCTCGGCAGCCTCCTGCTCTTCGCGGGCTGTGCCGCGCCTCCGCCTCGAACCGAGCAGCCGAGACCCGACCCCACCAAGGAAGCCGCATATGCGGACGCGGTCGAACAACTCGCGGGGTTCGACCGCCAGGCTGAAGACCTTCTGAAGCACGGACGCGCGGATGAAGCCGCGGCGCTAGTCTCCAAGGGCCTGCCGCTCCAAGCCCGCCTGCTGGCTGCGCCGCACCCTACGCTCGCAGCCATGGATGCGGTTTCCGA
Organism: Terriglobia bacterium; assembly: GCA_963714205.1. Lineage (GTDB taxonomy): Bacteria > Acidobacteriota > Terriglobia > Bryobacterales > Bryobacteraceae > CAVQNQ01. Next base: position 141,397 of record CAVQNQ010000004.1, on the reverse strand, counting down.
CCTCGACGATCTGTATGCGCGGCTGCTGTTATCCAATGGACACGATGTGTGGGCACGCTCGTTCTATGAGAAGAACGTGGCGCGCTGGAAATTGTGGGAGCCGCAAACACCCGACACCGCACGCCGTCTCCGGCAGGCGCAAGCCGGAATCGCGGAATGCGATCGCCGTATGAAGTAGCGCCAGCGGGCGGCGGACGTTGCCGCCGCCATTCGTTCTTAACCTCTTAGCGCTCGAGTTTGAAGCCGACTTTGACGCTGACTTGAAATTCCTCCACCTTGTCATCGGCAATGCGCCCGCGCTCCTCCACCACCTGGAACCAGGCCATGTGGCGGACGGTGTGCGCGGCCTCCGCCACGGCCGCCTTTACGGCCTCGGCAAAACTGACGGGCGAAGTCCCCACGAGCTCGATCGTTTTGTATATCCCCGGCATGTCGCTATTCGCCTCCATTCTCAGTCATTGTGCCTGCCGCAAGCCGGCTTTTCAACTGCGAAACAGCGCAAAAGGTGCTGGTAGAAACCTGCGATCATGGAGGATCACGTGAGGAACACCGCCGTTCTGCTGATCACTTGCCCGGATCGCAAGGGTCTCGTGGCTGCCATCGCCGATTTTCTGTATTCCCACCAGGCCAACATCCTGCACGCCGACCAGCACCAGGATGCCGCCGAGGCGCTCTTCCTGATGCGCGTGGAATGGGAGTTGGAGGGCTTCGATCTGGACCTCGCCGAATTCCCGCGCCATTTCGGGCCCATCGCCGAACAGAACCAGATGCGCTGGCGTCTGGAGCTCAGCGCCCGCCGCCCGCGCCTGGCGATCTTCGTTTCGCGCTACGATCACTGCCTGGTGGATCTGCTCTACCGCCATCGCAGCGGAGAACTGAACTGCGAGATTCCGCTGGTGATCGGTAATCACCCGGACGTCGCCCAGGTGGTGGACTTCTACGGCATCCCCTTCCACCACATACCCGTGGAAAAGGACAGCAAGGACGACGCGGAAAAGCGGCAACTGGAGCTGCTGGAGGCGCATGGAATCGATCTGGTGGTGCTGGCTCGCTACATGCAAGTGCTCTCGGCCGGCTTCGTGGAGCGGTATCCGGAGCGCATCATTAACGTGCACCATTCGTTTCTGCCCGCGTTCAGCGGGGCGCGGCCCTACCAACGGGCTTACGAACGCGGGGTGAAGCTGATCGGCGCCACCAGCCACTTCGTCACGGCCGTGCTGGACGATGGCCCCATCATCGAGCAGGACGTGATTCGTATCTCGCACCGCGACCAGTTGGACGACCTGCTACAGAAGGGCCGCGACCTGGAGAAGCTGGTGCTGTCGCGTGCCGTCCGCTGGGCGATCGACCACCGCGTGCTGACGTACGGCAACAAGACCGTGGTGTTCGATTAGCCCGCAGTTGGCGAAAGTGAGATTTGACTCCGGCCTATCGGGTCTGAAAAAATAGAGAAGCTCCTTTCAACCTGCGGATGTGGCGGAATTGGCAGACGCGCATGGTTCAGGTCCATGTACCCGCAAGGGTGTGGAGGTTCAAGTCCTCTCATCCGCACCAAGCCTGATCGGAAGCGTTTCCTGGCACCGGCGGGTGACCAGCACGCGCGAAGGATAAAATCCCTGGCGCACGGCGCGGTCTTCCAGGATCTCGAACCGCGCCGATTCCACCAGTTCGGGAATGCGCCGCTCCACCTGGCGGCCCCAGAAGGCCGGCGCCATCCTGCCGGCGACCCGGTACATAACGTTGAACAGGGGCGCGTTCTGCCCGATCAACACCAGCGTGAGACGCCCGCCGTCGCGCAACACGCGCCGGAACTCGAGCAAGGTCAGAGCGATATCGTCCAACGAAAGCAGTTCCAGCAGGTAACAGGAGAAGATCGCGTCGAAGGTCGCGCCGCGGAAGGGCATGTGGCGCGCATCCACGGCTTGGCAATGTGCGCGGGCCGAGGGGAATTTGCGCTGGGCGGCACGCTGGGTGTGCGCGGCCATCTTCGGGGAAAGGTCGATTCCGATGTTGGCGCCGGCGGCGTTGGCTCGCACCAGGCGCCGGAACATCTCGCCCGAGCCGGTGGCGACTTCGAGCACCTGCATGCCGTCGCGAATGCCTGAGTATTCCAGCGCGCAGCGGTGCGCGCGCGCATGGAACAGCATGGTGGAAACCGGGTAGACGGCCGCCAGGTGATCGTAGATTCGCCGTGTTCTGACGGCCAGCGTGGCTGGCGGCGAATGTGCCGGCCAGGCACCGATCGATTCTTCCAGTCTTTCGGACATTTCTCCTCGAATCAGACGGTCCGGGAACCCACCGAAGCCGCCTCGGCCCATTCGGTTTGCACTTCGGGAACCTCGATCTCGATGCGCGTGCCGCGCCCCGGCTGGCTTTCCACCCACATACGGTACTCGTTGCCAAACAGAACCTTGAGCCGCTCGTTGACGTTGCTCACCCCGATACCGCCCTTTTCGAGCAGCGTGGCGAGGCGGTCTTCGGGAATGCCCACGCCATCGTCCTCCACCGAGACGTGCAGCTTCGAGGCGCGGCGCTCGGTGCGGATGCGAATGGTTCCCCCTTCCACTTTACTGCTCAGTCCATGCTTGATGCAGTTCTCCACCAGAGGCTGGAGCATCATGCTGGGCACGGCCATATCCAGGGTATCGGGGGCGATATCCGTTTCGAAGCGGAGCTTGTCCCCAAAGCGGACTACCTCGATGGAAAGGTAGTCTTCGATGAAACTGAGCTCGTCGCGCAGCGCACTGAGGTTGTCATGCTTGCGCAGAAGACGCCGCAGCACATTGGAGAGCCGCAGCACCATCAAGCGCGCCTGCTGGGGATCGGTGCGGATCAGCGAAGAAACCGAGTTGAGGGTATTAAACAGAAAATGCGGGTTGATCTGGCTGGTGAGCGCGGCCAGGCGGGCCTCCACCAGCAGCCGCGCCTGCTCTTCCAGCTTCTTCTCGTTACGCGTGTTGTTCCAGATCTTCAGCGGAATGGCAACCACGAACAGGGTAGTGGCGTAAAGCGCCACGATGGTCAGCGGATTGGGATGCGGCACGTCCGGCCAGAGGTAGAACACCGCTTTCTTGCCGAACTTCTCGCCCATGGTGTCGCGCACGAACTCGGCCACCAGGATGGTGGCGAGAAAGATCAGTTGAAACGAAGTGCGCCGGTGGTTTTGGCGCTCGCGAAAGAAGCGGTAGATGCTGAGGTCGAAGAAGGGCGAGAAACGCCAGATCTCCTCGGGATCGGGGGCCATGTCGCGCAGCAATCCGCCCAGCACGCCCGTGCCGGCCAGCAGCGGCATGGCCAGCGGTTCGCCGCCAAAGACGGCGGCCAGGGAAATCATCACTCCGGATACCAGGCCGGTCACGTAGCCGCCTAAAATGCCGGCGATCAGGCTGCCCTCCAGGCCCAGGTCGGCGGCGTGGTACCTTCCGCCGCTGACCACGCGGAAACCCACGCTGACGCCGAACACCACCGCGAGCCACAGGGCCAAAACCAGCCGCTGCTTGATCGAGCGGTTCTCCCGCATCAGCAGCGATTTGAACTGGTTGGAGCGGGCCAGCACGCTGGCGATGGAAGCCATAGCGCCCAGCTTGACCAGCAGCGAAACCAGGTAGCTCTCCAACATTGGTTGCCGGAAGCCATTATAATAGAGAGAGTACTTTCAGTTAGCCAAGCAATGAATGATTCCGCCGCGCCGAGGCTCACTAAAGTGGCCGAGGCTGATTTCCCCACGGAGTTCGGCTGCTTCCGGATCTACGGATTTGAAGGCCGATGGGACGACCGGGTCGAGGAAGCCGTCGTTCTCAAAATGGGCAGGCTGAGGGGCGAGACGCCCCCGCTGGTGCGCATCCATTCCGAGTGCCTGACGGGGGACGTGTTTCACAGCCTGCGCTGCGATTGCCGCGCGCAATTGGAGATTGCTCTCCAGGGCATCGCGCGGGAGGGCCGCGGTCTGCTGATCTACGAGCACCAGGAGGGCCGCGGAATCGGCCTGCTCAACAAGCTGCGCGCCTATGAGTTGCAGGACGCCGGCGCCGACACCGTGGAGGCCAACGAGCGGCTGGGCTTCGATTCCGACCTGCGCAGCTATGCCTTGCCCGCCGCCATCTTGCGCTTTTTCCAGCTTCAAGCCGTGCGGCTGTTCTCCAACAACCCCGAGAAGGTGCAGGCGGTGGAGCGCGCCGGCGTGCGGGTAGCCGAACGGGTGCCCTGCCTGGCCGGCGTGCTGGAAACGCGGGAGGCCTACCTGCGAACCAAGAAAGAGAAGATGGGCCACCTGCTGGGGGACCTCTAGCGCCTGTCTCGTTCCGCGCGGTCCGGACCGAATGCACATCACCATCGACGCCACCTCGCTGCTGCTGCCCAGCGCCGGCGTGAAGAGCTATCTCTATTACTGGCTGCTCTCGCTTCTGGATGCCGCGCCGCGCCGCCGCGACCGCATTTCGTTATATCCGCCGCTCCTGAAAGCGCGCGGGGCGCTGCGCCACGAAACCTCCATCGCCGGCCGGCTCCGCACCGCTTTGGCATTGCGCCTCGTTCACGCCGCGAACATACGCGGGAACCCCGCCATCGATCTGTTTTCGATTGGAGCGGACGTGTTTCACTGCTCGCAGCACACCGCCAACCGGCCCCGCCGGCCCAAGGTCAGCGCCACAATTTTCGATCTCTCCTGCTGGATGGCCCCGCAATACCATACCGCCGGCAATGTGGCCGCGACCAAAAGATACGGCGAGAGGATTCTAAAAACTTGCGACGGGCTGATCGCCATCTCGGCCCACGCGCGGGATACCGCCGCTGCCATTCTGGGCATACCCGGGGAGCGCATCCGCGTGATCTATCCGGGGATCCCGGAAGCTTTTTTCGAAGCGACGGACGCGCAGGCGGCGGACGTTCGCGCGCGGTACGGCTTGGAAGCGCCGTACCTGCTGTTCGTTGGCTGCATCGAGCCGCGCAAGAACGTGGCGGGGCTTATCCGCGCGTACCGGCGCCTGCCGGAGGCGCTTCAGCGGGATGTGCAACTGATTATCGCGGGACCCTTTGGATGGGCTTCCGAGGAGACCCGCCGCATGCTGACCGCGAGCGGCCCCAACGTGCGCTACCTCGGTTATGTGCCGGAGCCGGACCTTCCCGGCCTATCGCGCGGCGCGCTGGCTCTCGTGTACCCTTCCTACTTCGAGGGATTCGGCCTTCCCGTGGCGCAGGCCATGGCCGCCGGAGTGGCTGTGATCGCATCGGATCGCACCAGCCTCCCCGAAGTAACGGGAGGCGCCGCCCTCCTGGTCGATCCCGATTCCATCGATCAAATCAGCGATGCCATCGAACGCATCGCGACCTGTCCGGACTTGGCACGCGACCTCGCCGCCAGCGGCCAGGAGCGGGCCCGACATTTCCATTGGCCGGAATCGGCCGCCCGGTCCCTCGATTTCTTCCACGAACTCGCCGGCGCGGCTACATGATGGCCGTCGGGGGCGCCGGATCGTCCGGATTACCCGCGTTGCGCAGAGGAGTCTGGATCATATAGATCGCCAGGATCGCGAGCACTCCGAAGCCCAGCAGCACCGGCGGGTTGGCGAAGATCACCGGAAGATGGATGTCGCGCAGCACGAACAGCGCGATCAACAGGCCCGTGAGAGCTTCGCCGGCGATCAGGCCGGAAGCGGTCAGCACACCGGCGTTCTCTACCCGCGCCTTCTGCGCGTCGTTCAAGCCGCGACGGTCGCGCAGCGAGTCCGTAATCCAGCGGATCACGCCGCCCAGAAAGATCGCGAAGGTGGTCTCGAGCGGCAGGTACATGCCCACGGCGAACAGCATGGGGCTGCGCACCTGCACCATGATCAGCGCCAGGCCCATGAAGATACCCACCACCACCAGCGGCCACGCCATGTTGCCGCCCACGATGCCCTGCGCCAGCGCCGCCATCAAGCCGGCCTGCGGCGCCGAAAGCTTGGGGTCTCCGAAACCGATACCGCCGCTTTTGATGTTGGCCAGGTGCAGCCAGAGCAGCGGGAAATACAGCACCGCGCTGGCCACCAGGATTCCCAGCATGTCGCCGATCTGCATGTACTTCGGCGTGCCTCCCAGGATGTGCCCCACCTTGAGGTCCTGCAGCATCTCGCCGGCCACCGCCGAGGAGACGCACACCACCGCCGCCACGCCCAGCACGGCGGCCACGCCGGAAAGGCCCTTAACGCCGATCGAGACCATCAGCAGCGCGGCGATTATCAGGGTCGAGAGCGTCAGGCCCGAAACCGGATTATTCGAGGAACCGATCAGCCCCACCAGGTTCCCTGAAACCGCCGCGAAAAAGAAGCCCAGTATGATCATGACCACAGCGGCCACGATGGCGCCCGAGAGGAGGCCCGCGAAATAGTAATAGAGCGCGATCATGCACAGGAACATCACGCCCAGCCCGGCGAAGACCACTTTGGCGTTCAGGTCGCGCTCGGTGCGCAGCGTCGATTCGGCCTGCGCGCTGGATTTCTTCAGATCGGAGATGGCGCGCCGGATGCCACTCGCCAGGCTGGCGCGCATCTTGAACAGCGTGTAGCACGCGCCCACCAGCATCCCGCCGACGGCGATGGGCCGCACGATGAAGCGCCACACCGCGGCGCTCAATCCGCCCCACGCCTCATCGGTCGCTCCCGCCGGCAGGGTGGCCTGAAGCTGCGGTCCCAGGAAATAAATGAGCAGCGGCACCATCAGGCCCCAGGCGATCACGCCGCCTGAGAAATTCAGCGCCGCCAGTCGCGGCCCGATGATGTAGCCCACGCCCAGATAGGCGGGACTCACGGCCGGCGCCGACATGGTGGTGAGGCCACCGGCGGGAATCACGGGCGAATTGGCGGCACTGCCCAACTTCACGCCCGCCCGGCCCAGGGTGCCGATCTTGACGACGAAATCGCGGCTCTGCGAGTAGAGATTCAGAGCCCCAGAAAATACAGGACCACGCCCACGCCCATGGCCTGGAACAACAGCGCGGCCGCCCGGCTGCCCTGTTGCCCCGCCTTGTGGATCTCCGAGGCCGCCACCGATTCCGGAAAAGGCAGTTCCGGATCTTCCACCATCACGCGCCGCAGCAGCGTAACGAACAAAATCCCGAGCATCCCGCCCACTACCATCAGGGCGGAAGATTTCCAGTACGCTTCCGTGGTGTCGAACGATTTCCAGGCGCCCGAAAGCACGAACGCCGGGATGGTGAAGACCGCGCCCGCGGCCACCGATTCGCCGATCGAGCCGATGGTTCGGGCGATGTTCTCTTCCAGAATCGATCCGCCCATCAGCCGCAGCAGAGCCATGCCGATCACCGCCGCGGGGTAGGTGGCGGCGATGGTCATGCCCGCCTTCAGGCCCAGGTAGGCGTTGGCGGCGCCCAGCACACCCGTCATGAGCAGGCCCAGAAGAACCGCGCGGAAGGTGAACTCCCGCATATCGGTCTTCTCGGGCACATAAGACTGGAACTTCTTTCCGTCTGCGGGAGGAGTCATGCGAGTCGCGACCTCACTTTTTCGCTGAGCGCTTTACCATCCACCATCTTGCCTTTCAGCTTGGCCTGCGCGGCTTTCATCACCACGCCCATCTGCTTGAGCGAAGTCACGCCGCTTTCGGCCAGGGCTTCGGCGATGGCGGATTCGATTTCCGCTTCGCCCGCCGCTGCCGGCAGGTAGCTCTCGATCAGCACGCGCTCGGCCTCTTCCTTCTCGGCCTGTTCGATCCGGCCGCCCTTGCGGAACATCTCGGCCGCGTCGATGCGCTGCTTGATGAGGGACTTTAGCACCTGCATTTCGGCCGCTTCATCCAGCGGTTTAGGCGAATCCACTTTCTGTTTCATGAGCGCGGCCTTGACCATGCGGAGCGCGCTCAGTCGCGCCTCTTCCCGGTTCTTCATGGCCGCGGTCATATCTTTCTGCACCTGATCCATGAGGGGCATGATGGTTATTATACGGCGGCGCATGCGCGAGCTTTTTGGGGCTCGCGGTGGGAGGGATGAGTCAGCCCGGGGTCTCAGTGCGTCAGTGCGGCCAAGCGGCCTCGCGAACTACTGCTGCGCAAACCAAAGGACTTTCGACACCAGCCGCCGGTTCTCCAGTTCGCACCGGCCGCAGATGGTGCGATAATTGGGCGCCATGCTGGTCACAGTTTTGGGAATTGCCACCACGTCGTCCGCCAGATGCTCCGCGGCAATGGCCATTCTCGGGTGGAACCGCCGCAGGGTCTCGATGGCGCCTCGTAAAACCGGTTTTTCCGCCCCCTCAATGTCCATGGCGATGAAATCCACACGAGGCAGGTGAAGATTCTCCACCAGGTGGTCGATGGTCGTGACCCCGACAGTCTGCTTGGCCTTGCCCCGGTCCAACACCACGCTGTCCCCGCTCAATTCGAGAGTCCCGTCCCTATCCCATACGCCTTGTTGCACCACCACCACTCGGCCTTCGGCGATTTCCCTGGCGAAGGTTCGCTTCAGACACTCCCACTTTTGCGGTGCGATCTCGATGGCGACCACCTTCTGCGCGCCCGATTGCAGGGCCCGCCATGTAACCGATCCGAAATCGGCGCCCACATCCAGCACGATATCGCCGCGCTGGAGGTGCACGGCCGGGTGGCTATACTGGTCCGCTACCTGCTCCGCGAATGTGATGGCATTCGCGCTTTGGAAATCGTGGCAGAGCCAGAATGGGCGTGCGCCTGGAATATCCCACAACTGAAGGTCTCCGTCCCGCTCGACCATCCGCGCAGAGGCCGCAATCCGCTGCTCCGCCGCGGTGTACTTCGCCGCATACCCGACGGAACGCACCGCCTCCGCCATGCTGCACTCTCTCGGGCTGGGCGACGCCAGCCACCACCACGCCCCCCATAAGGGCGGATAACACGTCAGAAGCAGCCCCGCTGCGAAACATGCGACCCCCGCCGCAATGCCGGTCTTCAACAGTGCCGCCAGAATCCGCCTGTTCATGCTCCGAGGTTATCCGAACGCCGCCGATGTGGGATATGCCGGAATCGGTTAACGGAATTCGCTAACCGCGGTAAGCCCGGTAAGCGCGGTCGCGGCCATCGTTCTGGTATGCTAAAGTACTTCATACGATGCACATCCGAAAACAACGTCTGCTGACACCCGGCCCGACGCCCCTGTATCCGCCCGCGCTGCACGCCATGATGGCGTCGGACCTGCACCACCGTACCGAGGACTTCCGCACGATCTACCGCGCGTGTCTTTCGGATCTTAAGGAAGTCATGGGCACCGCTCATGACCTGTTGATGTTCGCCGCTTCCGGCACGGGGGCGATGGACGCGTCGGTTTCGAATCTCTTCTCCAAAGGCGATAAGGTGATCGTCTGCTCGGCCGGGAAGTTCGGCGAGCGCTGGGTCGAGATTGCGAAGGCTTATGGCCTCGAGTCCAATGTCCTCACCGTTCCCTACGGCGAGGTGGTGACTCCGGCGCAGGTGGAAGCCGCGCTGGCCAGCGAGCCGGCCACGCGGGGCGTCTTCGTGCAGGCCTCCGAGACTTCCACGGGAGCCGCGCACGACGTGCGGTCGATGGCCGCAGCCGTGGCCAAGACGGAGGCCATTTTCGTGGTGGATGCCATAACCGGCATCGGGACCATGCCGCTCGAGATCGACGCCTGGGGCCTCGATGTGGTCGTCGGTGGGTCGCAGAAGGCTTTCATGATTCCTCCCGGCTTGGCCTTCATGGCCATCAGCCCCAAGGCTTGGCAATTCGCCTCGACCGCTACCTTGCCGCACTACTACTTCAACCTGAAGAAGGAGAAGAAGAGCGGAGACGCCGGCGAATCGAGTTGGACTCCCTCCACGGCGCTCATCCTGGCGATGGCCGAAGCGCTGCGCTACATCAAACGGATCGGCATGGCGAAGCTGGTGGAGAACGCGCAACTGCTGGCCGAAGCCGCGCGCGCGGCCGTCACGGCCGTGGGTCTGGAATTGTTCGCCGCGGGTTCACCGGGATCCTCGGTCACCGCCGTGAAGGCGCCCGCGAACCTCGATTCGGGTGTAATCGTGAAGGAGTTCCGCAACCGCTTCGGCGCCATCATCGCCAACGGCCAGGGCACCATGAAGGGGAAGATCTTCCGCATCGCGCACCTGGGCTATTTCGATTTCGCGGACCTGTTCGCGGTGGTTGCCGAGCTTGAGATCATTCTCAGGGCCAATGGTTGCGCCGTGGAGTACGGAACGGGAGTGGCTGCAGTCCAGAAGATTTACGAGCGCGCCGTGACCGCATCCAAGTCGGTAACGGCTTAGCAGGGCCGGCGCGACCGGCCGTATCGCAAAGCTTATGAATATATTGATCGCCGAGCCTCTAGCTCCGGCCGGTATTGCGCTGTTTCAAGCCGAGCCCGGCTGGAATGTCATCGTTTCAAATCCCAAACAATATGCCGGGCATCTCGCCGAAGCCGATGCGCTGCTGGTACGCAGCGCCGTTCAGGTGACTCGGGACGTGCTCGAGAAGGCGCCGCGCCTGCGCGTGATCGGGCGCGCCGGCGTAGGCGTTGATAACGTCGATCTGGAGGCCGCCACCCAAGCCGGCGTGCTGGTGATGAACACCCCCGGCGGCAATGCCATTTCAGTGGCCGAGCATACCCTCGCGCTCATGCTCGCCATGGCGCGCCACATCGCGCAAGCCAACTACTCCATGCACGCCGGGAAGTGGGAAAAGAAGAAGTTCATGGGCCACGAACTGCGCGGCAAGACCTTGGGCATCATCGGTCTGGGAAGCGTAGGCCGCGAGGTCCTGAAGCGCGCGCGAGCGTTCGAGATGGAGGTGGTGGCCAACGATCCCTACATCACGCCCAAGATGGCCGCCGATCAGGGCGTCGCGCTGGTGGAACTGGCGGAGTTGTATGCGGCCAGCGACTACATCACTCTACACCTGGCGGCCACACCGGAGACTCAGGGGATTCTTTCGCGCGAAGCCTTCGCCTGCATGAAGCCCGGCGTACGCATTGTGAACTGCGCTCGCGGCGAACTGGTGGACGAAGCCGCGCTCCAGGAGGCGCTCGCTTCCGGCAAAGTCGCCGGCGCGGCATTGGACGTGTTTTCCGCCGAGCCCCACCCCCCGGTTGGGCGCCGCTGAGCTCGGAGGCCGTGATGGCCACACCGCACATCGGCGGTTCGACCGAAGAGGCGCAGGAGATCGTGGGTGTGCGCATCGCCGAACAGGTGGTCGAGTACCTCAAATCCGGCGTGGCTATTAACGCCGTCAACATGCCCTCCGTCTCCGCGGAGCAATACCGTGTTCTGAGCCCGTACATCACCCTGGCCGAGCGCCTGGGCACCTTCGCGGCGCACGTCATGTCGGGGAATCCCCAGACAGTGCGGCTGGTCTATTGCGGAACCATCGCCGACGGGAACACCACCCTGCTGCGCAACTCCGGGCTGGCTGGCGTGCTGAGCCGCTCCACGGCCAGGAAAGCCAATTTGGTGAACGCCCTCCAGATTGCCGACTCGCGCGGCTGGAACGTGGCCGAGCACCATCAAAAGCGTTGCCACCACACTGATTCCATCCGTATCGAAGTGGAGACGGACAAGGGGACTACCACCGTCGAAGGTGTGGTGCTGCTGGCCAAGCCGCGCCTGACCCAGGTGGACGGCATCTTCTGCGAGGCGACCCTCTCCGGGTTCCTCATCTTCATGAAGAACCGCGACATACCCGGCGTGATTGGCCACGTGGGCACGGTGTTGGGGCGGAACCGGATCAACATCGCTAATTTTTCGCTGGGACGCCGCGAAGCGCCAACGGTCCCCGGCGAGCCGCTCGAGGCTGTCGCGGTGGTCTCGATCGACGAATTGGTTCCGGAAACGGTGTTGGCCGAGCTACGCGAGAACCCGGCCGTAAGATTTGCCCGCGCCGTGGAGTTCCGCTGAGCCGGATTTGGGTTCGTTTCATCACAACAGTCGCCGAACTTAGTAACGTTGAGTACGCTGTAGGGAGACGCCCGGGGCTGTAACTCAAAATTGGGTTGTACCGGCGGGCCGCGAAGACTAAGCTGAAATCAGGGCGAAAGTGGCGATTCGCCTCTCTTTCCAGGTTCGAAATCCGCGCGGTGAGCGATCCAGCCTTAGGGGTGTATCTATGAACGACGTGACCCGCATTCCGTTTGTGTCCACGCTGCTGGTGGGCGAGTTTCAACAGGACCGGCCATTGCTGTACGACGTTTTTCGCCGGTGCAAGTGGCGGCTTTTCGAGGCCCGCGACCGGCGGCACGCCATGGAGTATCTGGAACGGAATGACACGCAGGTGGTGATTGCCGAGAGCGAGTTGCCGGGATGGAACTGGAAGCAGGTGCTGCATGACCTGCGCCGCCTTCGACGACCGCCGCAGCTCATCGTTACGTCCCGCACCGCCGATGATCACCTGTGGGCCGAAGTGCTCAACGTGGGCGGCTTCGACGTCCTCCCACAGCCTTTGGAGCGGGATGAGTTGGAGCGGGTAGTGGCCGCCGCACGGCGCCACTTCGATCCTCAACCGCTGCGGACCGGGCGCCTGGCCACCGCCGGCGCCGCCTGAAGCGCCCTCGCGGGTAGCCCGCCGCTTCGGCCGGCCCAAGCTTCCGGCGTGTTAGAGTGAGCGGCTAGGCTCTCTTTGACTTCTCCCTGTCCCAAGGCTGTATCAAGCGGAGGTGTACGCCGCACCGGTTTGAGGCTCTGGGCCGTCGTGCTCGTGCCGGGACTGATCCTGTATTTCGCTCCAATACCCGCCCTCACGCCCCCGCAGCGCCATCTGCTGGCGGTGTTTATTTCGACCGTAGTGTCCCTGGTTGCACAACCGGTGCCCATGGCGGTTAGCGTTCTGATTTCGTTGACCCTGCTGGCGATCACCCGAACGGTAGCTCCGGGGCGGGTGCTCTCCGGTTTCTCGGATCAAAATGTCTGGCTGATCTTTACCGCGTTCCTGTTCGCGCGAGCCGTTATCGGAACCGGCCTCGGCATGCGGGTTGCGTATCTGTTCATCCGCCGCTTCGGCCGCTCCGCGTTGACGCTGGGCTATTCGGTGGCGGCCTCGGACCTAATCCTGGCACCCTTTATTCCCTCGGATACCGGGCGCGGAGGCGGCCTCATTTACCCCATCACGCGGAGCGTGGCGCAGGCCTTCGGCTCCGAACCGGGTCCCACAGCCCGGCGGCTCGGCGCTTATCTGGTGTTCGTGGGTTTCCAGGTGAACTGTGTGGTCTCCGCCATGTTTCTCACTTCGATGGCGGCCAATCCCATGATGGCGGAGTTCGCCCGCAAAATCGCTCATGTGGATCTGAGTTGGGGGCGCTGGGCGGCGGGTGCGGCCCTACCGGGGATCTTATCGCTAGTTATGATTCCTTGGGTGATCTACCGGCTCTATCCGCCGGAGATCCGTGCCACCGAGGCGGCCCAGCGCCTGGCCGGAGAGGAACTCCGCAAGTTGGGGCCCATGAGCCTGCGTGAGCGCTGCCTAGCCGTGATCATGCTAGGCGTCATGGCCGGCTGGGTGAGTGCGCCCTGGCACGGTTTGCCCAACGCCTTCGTGGCACTCACGGCGATCTGCGCCATCCTGCTCACGGGAGTCATGCAGTGGTCGGATCTGCTGGGCGAAAGCCGGGCGTGGGATGCGCTGATGTGGTTCGGACCGCTGCTTATGATGGCGGGTGAACTGAACCAGTCAGGCGTGATCGGCGTTCTTTCGGGCGGCGCGATCGGGCATCTGCGCGGCTGGCCCTGGGGAGCAGTCTTCCTGGTGGTGGTCCCGGGATACCTTTACATCCATTACGCTTTCGCCAGTATGACCGCTCAGGCCACGGCGTTGTATCAAGCGTTCCTGGGTGCGCTCGTGCTGGGCGGATCTCCCCCGCTAATCGCAGCCCTGGCGCTGGGCTATTTCTCGAGCCTGAATGCCGGGTTGACGCATTATGGCACGGGTTGCGCACCGGTCTTTTTCGGCGCGGGATACGTGAGCCAATCCACGTGGTGGAAGCTGGGCTTTCTGATCTCGCTGCTGAATTTAGCCATCTGGCTGGGACTGGGTTCGCTGTGGTGGAAATTGTTGGGATTTTGGTAAACGGTAACCTTAACACACTCCATATAGATAAAGTCCTTGACGTGATACTAGATATTGGGGCAAGATTACGGAGGCGTCTTTTTCTAGGGGAGGCGCGCAACAGGAGGAGATCATGGGCCAGCTTTACGTTGATCTGACAGCGAATTTGGATACTTCTGAATCCGGGGCAGCCAACCAACCCAATTCCGGCATTTCATTTCCCCGTCATTTCACCGCGCGGCTCGAAGGCGGGAGGACTCCTTATGACGAGGTGCGATGGGAACGCCGTACTGCGTCCATCGGCAACGACAAAGGCTCGGTGATTTTTGAACAGCGCGACGTGGAAGTCCCCGTGGAGTGGTCCCAAACGGCCACCAACATCGTAGCCAGCAAGTACTTCTACGGCAAGCCCGAATCCAGGGAGCGCGAAAACAGCGTGGCGCAACTGGTGGAACGCGTGGTCAACACCATCGCCGGGTGGGGGAAGAAGGACGGCTACTTCAAGACCGAGCAGGATGCCGAGAATTTCCATTTCGAGCTGGCCCATCTAATGCTCACGCAGAAGGCCTGCTTTAACTCCCCGGTATGGTTCAACGTGGGCGTGAAAGAGACCCGCGGCTACGGGTGGATCTTCGACCAGCAGGAAAAGCGCGTCGCCAAGCTGGAATCGGGGGTTATGCGGCCGCAGTGTTCCGCCTGCTTTATCGTCTCGGTAAAAGACTCGCTGGAATCCATCCTCGATCTGGCCAAGACCGAGGGCATGCTTTTTAAGTGGGGCTCGGGCACCGGTTCAAACCTTTCGCCCATCCGGGAAGAGGACGCGGCACTTTCGGGCGGCGGGCGGGCCTCCGGACCGCTGTCCTTTATGAAGGGATTCGACGCCTTTGCGGGCGTGATCAAGTCCGGCGGCAAAACGCGCCGGGCGGCTAAGATGGTGATCCTGAACATGGATCACCCCGATGTCGAGAAATTCATCTGGTCGAAAGCCAAGGAGGAGAAGAAGGCCTACACGCTGGTGGAAGCCGGCTACGATGCCTCGCTCGATGGGGAAGCCTACAGCTCGATCTTCTTCCAGAATGCCAACAACTCCGTGCGCGCCACCGACGACTTTATGGAGGCCGTGACCCGCGACGGCGAGTGGTGGACCAAGTCCGTGGCTACCGGCCAGCCCTTCAAGCAATACAAGGCTCGGGAACTCCTGCGCCACATCGCCGAGGCCACCCACCAGTGCGGCGACCCCGGCATGCAGTTCGATACCACCGTGAACCGCTGGCACCCGTGCCGCAACACCGCGCGAATTAACGCTTCGAATCCCTGTTCGGAGTACATGTTCCTGGACGACTCGGCCTGCAACCTCTCCTCCCTGAACCTGATGAAGTTCGTGGGGCCGGACGGCCAGTTCGACGTGGAAGGATTCCGCCACGCCGTCGATACCATGATCTTGGCGCAGGAGATCATCGTCGATAACGCCAGCTACCCCACCCAGAAGATCTGCGAGAACTCGCACGCTTTTCGGCCCCTCGGATTGGGCTTCGCCAACCTCGGGGCGTTGCTGATGGCGTTGGGTATCCCCTACGACAGCGAACCGGGGCGAGATTATGCGGGCGCTATCGCCGCGGTGATGTGCGGGCAGGCCTACCTGACCAGTTCGCGAATTGCCGCCTCCATGGGACCGTTCGAGGGCTACATGCCTAACGAACAGCCGTTCCTGGAAGTGATCCGCATGCACCGCGACGCGGCCGGCCATATTCGCCGCCAGAACGTCCCCGCGCTGCTTTACCAAGGCGCGCAGCAGTGCTGGGACCAAGCCTGTGAATCCGGCCGCCGCCACGGATTTCGCAACGCCCAGGTGACCGTCATCGCACCCACCGGAACCATAGGGTTCATGATGGACTGCGACACCACGGGCGTGGAGCCGGACCTCGCCCTCATCAAGTACAAGAAACTGGTGGGCGGCGGCGTAATCAAGATTGTCAACAACACCGTGCCGCAGGCGCTCATCAAGCTGGGGTACACGCCGGAGCAGGTGGAGAGCATCGTGGCGCACATCGACGCCACCGGAACCATCGAAGCCGCGCCCCATCTCAAGCCCGAGCACCTGGCGGTCTTCGATTGCAGCTTCCGCCCGCAGAACGGCACGCGCTCCATCCACTACATGGGACACGTGCGGATGATGGCCGCGGTACAGCCGTTTATCTCCGGGGCCATCTCGAAGACCATTAATATGCCGGAGGAATCCACCGCCGAAGACATCCTGAACGCTTACGTGGAAAGCTGGAAGCTCGGGCTGAAGGCCGTGGCTATTTACCGCGACAACTCGAAGCGCGTACAACCGCTCAGCTCGGGATCGGGCAAGAGCGAGAAGAAGGCCGGACCGGCGGCCTCCGTACCCGTCGAGAAGGTGGTCTTCCGGCCGGTTCGACGCAAGCTGGCGGACGAACGCCGGTCCATAACACACAAGTTCTCGATCGGCGGCCACGAGGGCTACATCACGGTGGGAATGTACGACGACGGTTCGCCGGGCGAGATCTTCATTACTATGGCCAAGGAAGGCTCCACCATTTCCGGGCTTGTGGATGCCTTCGCGACGGCCGTGAGCTTCAGCCTGCAGTACGGCGTGCCTTTGAAATTCCTGGTGGACAAATTTGCGCACGTTCGCTTCGAGCCGAGCGGGTGGACCGGCAACCAGCAGATTCCCTACGCCAAATCCATCATGGATTACATCTTCCGTTGGCTGGGCGCCAAGTTCCTGGGGCCGGAGTATGCCATCACCGAAGCCGGTGAGACGACGGTACTGCGGCCCACCGAGGCTAGCCCGCAACAGGAACTGCCGTTCGGACCGGTGCCCACCGACGCACCCCTCTGCGCCGAGTGCGGCTCTATTATGACCCGCAACGGAAGCTGCTACAAATGCGGCAATTGCGGTGGCACCAGCGGCTGTAGCTAAGAAGGCGCGTATCCTCACGGCGATATCCCCTGCCGGGAACGACGCTGAACCACGGCCAGCTTGTCGCGATACTCGTGCTGCAGCCGGCGGCGGAAGACCAGCAGGGGCGATCCGCTCCGGGACGCCCGGGCCCGCAAGTCCTCTTCGGCCCGGTTAATAGCCGCGTGCAGCCGGTCTCCGGAACTGTCCAGAAACCCGTGATCGCATTCGAACCCGAAAACCGCCACGGCGGGCAGCGCGCGGGCATAATTGTCCGGCAGCCCGATATCGCGGTAGGGGAAGCTCGAACTCCAATCCGTGTGATATCCCACCCGCATATTCGAGGGGTTGACCGATACCTGCGCGTGCGTCACACAATTGCCGGGCGGAATATCGTAACGGGCGCGCAGCATCTCGGTCAAGTCCGCGGCCGCCCGCACTTGCGCTGGATTGATCTCCGGCTCCACGCCGGGCGGGCCGGAGCGAGCTTCGAACGCCACTCCGAGGAAGCTCTCGTTCAAATTCAGATAGAGGAAGCGCTCGTCCGCCCAGACGGAATAGCCGGCATGGTGGGCGGCATCTCCTTCGCGCACAACCCTGTAGACGCGCCCGAAGCGGTCGATCACAAAATGGTAGGCCCGTTTCCGTCCGACGTATTCGAGCAGCGACTCGCCGATGCGTTTCAGTGCCCGATTCTGGCCGGGTTCAAAGGGCGCTTGAGCGCTTTCGGTGACGTGAAAGACGATGCCCGCCGGATTGTCGCGAGGCGTGGCAGCGCCGCCTCCCGAGCCGTCCATCGGGAAAACCAGGTAGCCGCGGGGCTGGCCGGCGACCTCGAAACGGGTATCGATGCGCAGGCCATTGCTGTAGGTCTCCGAATCCGCGGTCTTCTCGACCTGCCATACCTCAGGCAACGTAGTGCCGGTCCGGGGCCGCGCAACCGTCGGATCGGGACGCGCTACCACCTCCGGCGCGGTCGCGCGCATTAACAGCAGCATGCCCGGAATGAGGGTCGCCAACAGCAGCGCGGCGATCCTGATGCCGCGCGCTCGCCGCCACCGGTTTTGGCTTGGCGAACCAGGCAACTCGACCACCGATTGCAAAAAGCGCAGCCGCGAGATGGGGTCGGTTATCGATTCCGCCAGCCGGGCCGCCCAGACAAGCTCCCGGGCCGCCGGTCGAGAGGGGAGCGGTATGTCGGATGGGTGCGCCATGACCATTGAAGAGATCGGCCGAATGCATGAAAAAGGTTAGGGCGCCGACGACCGCCGCGGTTTTTTTCTCCGCGCTCTAAAGTGAGAGAACTCGCCCGCCGATCATACTACCGAAGTGATACTCGAACAAACCAGCAAGGGCCGCGCGATGGGCGGGTGTAGGGGTGTCTTCGCCGGCTTCGGAGTATCGCTTGGAATGGAGGTTACATGTTAAAGGAATTGTTCCCGTTTGCATTCACAGCGGATGAGGACACCAATGGCAGGGAGGGGCGGCCCAACGGCAGGGACGGCGCGTCCGAGCATGGCAAACACGATCGGCCGCTGGAGAATCACGCAGAGCAGGCGGCCTCCACGGGAACGCTTGCCTCATTCGAGGAAGTCTATCGGGGTGCGGCGGTCAAATCGTCCAAAGTCGCCTATACCATCCTGAAAGTCTCCGATATGGCGACCAACGCGTACCTGGGCGGCATGTCCGCGGACGCCAAACGCAACTCTATCCTGATGGCTCTGGAAGCCGCCGGAGTCTCGGTGGACGACCTGCTTCAGGACGCCATGGTGCGTCAGCGCGCCCTGAACGATTATGAGGAGACGCTTCAGAGGCGGCTCAAGGAATTCGAAACCCGTAAGCTCGAGGAGAACCGCCAGGTACAGAATGAGCTGGATCGCCTCACCGCGGAGCACATCGGGCGCATCCAGTCCAATTTGGACGAATTGGCTCGCCAGCAGGACGTATTCCGTGCGTGGCAGAAAGACAAGCAGCAGGAGTCCCGGCGCATCAGCGACGCGGCTAGCATTTGTGTGCCCCAGAACGCGCCGTCCAAGGGTGACAGCGTATCCCTGGTATTAGAGCGAGTGACCGGTTCGCGTCACTAGGGGATAGGGATGCTGGCCGGCATCACGTTGCTGGCGCTACTGATCGCAGCGGCTTGCCGCCTGTTGCGTAAAGAGCGCCCGCTGGAGCGAAGCGATCTGCAAAGGCTCGCGCGGGTCTCGGAAGATCTCCGCCGTGAGGATTCGCTGCCGTTTCTGTGAGGGCCGGGCATTGGCCGGCTCCGATCGCGAGGCTGAGGTGAAGAAAACCAAGAGGCAGCCGCGGGGGCTGCCCGTTGCAACCTGGATGTGACCAGGAATGGAGGTGACGCCATGAACAACGCCGATTCGGAAATCAGCCAGCCACTTGGGCTGGATGTTGGCACGAGCCGCATCGTGGTGGCTCGCAATACAGAACGGAACTATACTTACGAAGCGCAGCTCAACGCTTTCATTACTTTGCCCTACTCCAAACTGGCCGAGAGCTTGCTCGCGCGCGAGGACGTTTTCCATGAAGTGCACGGGGCGGAAATCGTGGTGGCCGGCGACGATGCCGAGCGGTTTGCCGAGGTCTTCCACGTCGAGACTCGCAGGCCCATGGTCGACGGTGTGCTCAACCCTCAAGAACCGCACAGCCTTCCGGTGGTCCGCATGATCGTCTCCCGGCTGGCGGGCCGTGCGACCACGGACAAGCAAAAGGTCTTCTTCAGCATTCCGGCGCGGCCACCCGGCGCAGACGGCGGGGTGGCATACCACGAGGCTTCCATCCGCCAGATTCTGACGGATCTCGGGTACCAGCCGCAAGCAATCGAGGAAGGGCTCGCGGTAGTTTTTGGCGAGTTGGGGGGCGCTAACTATACCGGCGTCGGAATTTCCTGCGGCAGCGGAATGTGCAACATCTGCTTCGCGGTGCTGTCGGTGCCGGTCCTTAGCTTCAGCATCTCGCGGGCGGGTGATTTCATCGATACCCACGCGGCCCGGGTAACCGGCGAAGTAGCCACCCGGATGCGGGTACTTAAGGAGCATTCCTTCCGTATCAACGGCCTCTCGGGCAACCGTTTCCAAAATGCCCTCTCGGTCTACTACGACGAGATGATCAATACTCTGGCCGAGGCCCTGCGAGCCAATTTCTCGGCCGCACACCGGCTCCCCAAACTGGAGCAGGCCGTTCCGCTGGTGCTCAGCGGCGGGTCGGTCATGCCAAAGGGTTTCCTCGAACGTTTCGTCGGGGCTTTGCAATCCGCCGAGTTCCCCGTTCGGCTATCGGAGGTGCGCCTTTCGCCCGACCCGCTGAACTCCACCGCCCGCGGTGCGTTGATGGCCGCACTCTGCTGACCGGGGACTCCGGCCAGGGGTGCGAAATCGACCCCGGTCCGCCGCGGCTCCGGCGCTATGATGGCGTCGATGGGGGGATGCGGTGACCGCTAACAGGATCACGACGGCGACCGATCCACGGGATGTCCAGGTGGAATTCGAGAAATCGCGCGAATCGGCCGCCCGGCTCATGGAGAGCCTCGCTCAGAAGATCGGCGCGGTGAAGGCCGTGCGCGAAGCGGCGGGCGGTATCGAGCGCGCGGCCCGGTACGTGTACGGCTACCCGGTTAAAGACACGGTCGGCGCGATGAATCGCCTGGTCCGCCGACGTCCGATCTGGTCGATCACCCTGGCTGTGGTGGCCGGCTTTCTAGTGGGGCGAGCGTTGCGGCCGCGCTAGAGTGCCGTCAGTCACGGCAAATAAAAACCCGGGAACAACAGAACCCTCTCCAGGCAGCATGCACCACACCACCGGAAGATTCTTCCGTTGTCCCCGGGATTAGCAAATCGTAGGTTACTCTTGGGTCGTACGGGGACTAGTTGTAGTGGGCGGCGTTGATCTCGGCGAAATGCGCCTGTTCGGCCGGGAGGTCATCCAGCGCGAACATCGAATTGGTCGGACACACAGGCACGCAGGCGCCGCAATCGATGCAGTCGACCGGGTTCACGTAAAGCTGGGGCAGATCCGCGAAACCGGGCTCATCTTGTTTGGGGTGAATGCAGTCCACCGGGCAGGCCTGGACGCACAATTCGTCTTTTGTACAACTGTCCGTGATAACGTATGCCATGCCCGACAGGGTGCAATTCCCGTGCCAGCCAAGTGGTTTCCTAAATACAAGAAAATAGAGGAGAAACTCTACAGCCGAGAGGCGCGGGTGGGTGAATCCGCCCACCTCGTAAACAGATTTTGGTCTATTCACCCTTCCTGCCGCCTCACCCACAAAAACCAAGGACGGCATGCAACGGCTTCGTCGCCGGAAACGAACCGGTTCCGTGGCGTATCCCGCTAGAGTTTCCTGCCGATGATGGCGTAATCCAGCGAGCCGAAGAAGGCTTCCCGGAAATCCGCGGGCAACGAACCCAGAGACGGCATGGAATCCCGCGCAGGGGCCAGTTTCGCGACCTCTATCCCTCCCAGGCCGAATTCCTCCAGATAAAAGGCCAGCAGAGCGGCGGGAACCGGCCGCGTGTGCGTGGGGTCGAGGTAGAAGTGCGTGGCGAAAATCGCCAGGCATTCGGGGTTGGGGGTCTCAATGGCTATGACGCCGCCACGGCTCAAACGGCTGGCACAGAGCTTCAGGGCCATCGGCAGCCGCTCAGGCGCCAGGTGTTCCACCACCTGGGAGCAGAAGATGCCGTCCAGCGCGGCTTCTGGCAGGGCCTCGAGATAGGCGAACAGGTCGGCGGTCTCGGCTGCGAGACCTTTCTGGCGGCACAGGGCTACGGACTCCGCGCTGAGATCGACGCCGCGCGCGGCGACTCCGGCCGCGCGCATGAGTTCGAGGAATTCTCCGCGGCCACAGCCGATATCGAGCACCTCGCGGCACCCCCGGAAATATTCCACGTAGATCCGCTGGCCGCCGCTGACGTACTCCTCGGGGCCGCGAAACTTCCCGGCGAAGCGGGCGTAATCGAAGGGCAGCTCATCGGGCACCGTGGAAGGAGCGGCAGCGGGGGGCGCGGCCTCGGGCGCGTGGAGTGCGGCCCGCTGGCGCACCAGGCGCAACTCGGAATGAATCAGCCGCTCGTAGTCCAGGCGGATGCGCTCAAGATCGGCCCACAGGCGGCGCTGGATCTCGTTGCCGGTACGCTCCAGCGCGGCGCTGAACTCGGCGTGCTGCGCGCGGATGGCATCGCGGTAATTCGCGTCCATCAGGGTGGCGCGGTGCTGGAAGCCGCCTTGCAAATCAGCCACGCTGCGCAGGAACTGGATCTCGTTGACGCTCAGCTTGCGCTCCCACTCCTGGCGCCATTCGGCCCAGTGGGTACGGATATCGGTGAGCTCCCTGGCGACCTCCTCGACAGCCGAAACGCGGGCCGTCAGGCGGTCGTCTATCTCAGCCAGCCGGTTCCCCATCTCGACCAAAGCCCGGTTGGTCTCGGTGAAGGTCTCCACCACCGCGTCGAGCGAGCCGATCACCCGGCGGTTGAACTCCACCTGCTCGCGAACATGCCAATCGAGAAGGCGGGCCACGGCGCGCTTCCAGCCTTGCACCAGCGCATTGAGCGGACCTCCGCGGCGGGGATTGACGCTGCCGATGGCGGCCACTTTACCCATGGCGGCGTCGCGCGCGTGCACCAACGGCATCAGATCCGGAAGCGCCACCTCGGTGCGGCCGGCGGCGGTCTGCGGATTGCGGGCCCGCACGCGCTCGCGCACCTCCCGCAGCATGGCGACGATCTCAGCGCTTTCCACGTTTCCGGCTCCAATCCGCGGTAATGACCGTGCTCAACCCGCCGCGCGGAGAGAAATCTCCGAGCACGCTGGCGCGCACGGGGTTGGCCGCCTTGACTACGTCGCGAAGAACGCGATTTACCACGTTCTCCTGGAAGATGCCGAGACCGCGATACGCCAGCAGGTAGAGTTTGTAGGATTTCAGCTCCACGCAACGCTTGTCGGGGACGTAGCGCAGCACCAGCTTGCCGAAATCCGGAAGGCCGGTCTTGGGGCAGACGGCTGTAAATTCCGGCATCACGATTTCGATCTCGTAATCCGGGTATTGATTGGGCCAGGTTTCGATCTCCGGCAGGGGTTCCCGGATGCCGCTGGCCGCGTGTTCATCGGTGTAGGCGCGCTTCATGCTAAGGCTTTCGAAAGTAAGTCGAGAAACATCCCGACGTCGGCCACCACGCCGACCGCCTGGCCGGTGCCGCGGTCGCTGACCTTGGTGGCCACGGCGGGGTTGATGTCCACGCACACGATTTTCACCCAGCCCGGCAACATGTTGCCGGTGGCGATCGAATGCAGCATGGATCCCAGGCAGATCACCAGGCCGGCGCCCTCAAGTTGGCGGGCGTAGGCGTCCTGCGCGGCGTTCATATCCGTGATGGTCTCGGGCAGAGGGCCATCGTCGCGAAGGCTTCCCGAGAGCACGAAGGGGACGCCCGCGCGCACGCACTCATAAAGGATGCCGCGGGCGAGTTTCCCGCACTCCACGGCCTGGCGGATGGAGCCGGCATGGTAGATGGCATTGATGGCCCGCATGTGATTGCGATGGCCGTGCTCCTCCTGGCGGCCGTCGGAGAGGCGCACGCCGAGAGAGGTGCCGAACAGCGCGGCCTCCACATCGTGGACGCCCAGCGCGTTGCCGCTGAGCAGGGCCTGCACCCAGCCCTCGCGGATCAGCGCCGAGAGGCCCGCCACGCCGCCCGTGTGGACTACCACGGGTCCCGCCACCACGACGACTTTGAGCTTCTGCGCGACGGCTTGCCGCACCAGGGCGGCCGTCTGCCGCACGGCCGTCTCCACCTGCCGCTCCGAAGAGATGCCGTTGGACATGAAGGCGAAAGCCAGGCGGTCGCGCTCCTTGGATTCGGGGACCACACGCAGGCCGCGCAGCCCGGCCACGACCTGGTCACCCGCGCGCAGGTCGCGCAGGCGGCGGCAGCGCGCCCGGCCTTCAGCCACCGCGATGAGGGCGTCCATGCGCTGGTTCTCGACTTCGATCCACTTCTGCTCCAGGCGTATGAAGGTCCGATGGTTGGTGGTGGAGTAGAACGCCTCCGGGGCGCAGCGGTCGCGCTCCACCGCGCACAGAACCACATCGCGCGTGTCGACGGGAGCGCAGCCGAGCACCAGGAGAGCTTCGAGAAGCCGCCCGAGGGTGGGACCGTCGGGCGCTTCCACCTTCAAACGCAGGTAAGAGGGCTCACTGTTGGTGCGCCCCAGCCGGAACTGCTCCACTTCGAAGCGGCTGTGGTGCTCCACCACCTTGTCGAAAACGCTTTCCATGATGTGGGAATCGACGAGGTGGCCTTCCGCTTCGACCACTTCCTGAAATGCCATAGAAGTTACCATTGTACCGAGGGCCGCGCTCGAGCCGCCGCGCCGCCCCGCCAAGCCGCATATGCGTGTGCCATCGCCGATTTCGAAGCCCGGGCCGGAGAAGCGAATCGCGTTCGGATGGTATGGAGGGAAGTTCAGCCACCTAAACTGGCTGCTGCCGCTGCTGCCGGAGTGCCACCACTACTGCGAACCGTTCGGCGGGTCGGCTGCCGTGCTACTCAACCGGGCACCCTCGCCGGTAGAGACTTATAACGACCTGGATGGCGAGGTGGCGCATTTCTTCCGCACTTTGCGCGACCGCAAAGAGGAACTGCTGGAGGCCATCGGGCTGACGCCTTTTTCGCGCGAGGAGTTCCACCGCGCCGTGGCGGCAAATGGAGGCGGGACTCTAGCGGAAGTGGAGCGCGCGCGGCTCTTCTTCGTGCGGGCCCGGCAGGCGCGCACCGGCCTGGCGCAGACCGCCTCGCTGGGGCGCTGGGCCAACTGCAAGCGGACCAGCCGCGCGGGGATGTCAGGCGTGGTGTCGCGCTGGCTGGGAAGCGTGGAGGGGCTGCCCGAAATCGCCGAACGGCTGCTGCGCGTGCAGATCGAGAACCGGCCGGCGCTCGAGGTCATCCGGCTCTACGACGATCCAGCCACGCTGCTCTATTGCGACGCTCCCTACGTGCACGCCTCGCGCGGAGACTCGCGGGCTTACAGCTTTGAAATGGACGACACGGCGCATCGCGAGCTGGCCCGGACGCTCGCGAACTGCGCGGCCAAAGTGGCGGTTTCGGGGTACCGCTGCGACCTTATGGACGAACTCTACCGCGGCTGGGCGCGCGCGGACGCCCAGCCGAAGCATTGCCACTCCATCAAGAAGATGCGCCGCGAGGCCCTCTGGATGAACTACTGAGCGCTTCGGGCCGCGGCTACTCCAGGTGGAAGACTTCCTCCAGGGGCACCATGTTCTCGTCCGGGCGTCCGGCCGGGGCCATGAAGAACGGCTTCATTTCCTTCTGCCAGCGCTCGTTGACTTCCTCGGACTCCATGCCCTTCAGGGCCTTTTGAAAATCGGGCGTTTCGAGGTATCCGATCAGCATTCCGTCGTCCTTCAGGAAGAGCGAGTAGTTATGCCAGCCGGTTCGGGATAGAGCTTCCAGCATATCCGGCCACACTTTCTTGTGGCGCTCTTTGTACTCCAACAGTCGCTCCGGACGTACCTGTAAGATGAAACATACTCGTTGCACAGTTACTTGTCTCCTTTCGAGACCTTCTCACTTACTCCGTTCGACCGGCGAGGACCTCGCTATGTCCCAACAAGTGGTCGTTGGGATACACGCGATCGACGTCTTCCGGCGTCACCAGTTGATGCTTCATAAACACGGCCGGCGGCACGGGCTTGTTCGACAGTATGTCGAGAGCCAGCCGGATGATGCCCTCGCCGTACTTCTCCGGAAAGTAGGCCACCGTGCCGATCAGGCGGGTGTTGGGCCGGCGGAGTTCCCCGCGGGCTTCCGGTTCGCAGTTCTGGCCCACCACGGCGCACTCGGCCACGCGCCCGGCTTCCTCGAAGGCGCGCAACGCGCCCAGGGCGCTGGGATCGTTCGCCGCCCCCACCAGGACGCGCTTCGAGCGGGAAGCCCGCAGGTGTTTCCGGACGATATCCAGGGCCACCTTGAACTGCCCGTCGCCATCCACCTGCGCTACCGGCCGGTCTTCGGGGAGCCGCAGCATTTCCTTGATGCCAGCCAGCATGCCGCGAATGCGCGTCTGCGGCGTGGGGCCGGCGCGCGTCAGCCCCAGCAGCAGCACCTCATCGACATTGCCATCCCAATGGCGGCGCGCCCAGCGGCCCAGGTGACGCCCGCCGATCAATCCCGCTTCGTAGTTATTGGCCCCGAAGTAAGTGGCGCCCGGATGCGGAATATCGATCGCGATCATGGGAATGCGCGCATCCATGTAAGTAGCCGCGATGGCCGCCGCCACCGATTCATCGGTCTGAAACTCAATTACCAGCTCCACCTGCTCGCGAATCAGGTGCTCGGCATTGCGTAGCGCCACCTTGGGATCGTAGCGGTTGTCCACCACCAGCAGCTCGGTCTCGGCGGCCTCGGCGGCCGCCACCAGACCTCTTTGCACCTCGCGCGGAAACGAGGAATCCTGCCCCTGGGCGGCATAACCCACGCGATGCTTCCGGTGGGGCCGCAGTTCCGAAACGAGCCGGTATTGATTGCCGCCCAGCTTCTCCAGAAACCCGCACGCGTGCAAGGTGTAGAGAAGCCGGAAACACATGCCCTTGTTGAACCCCGACCGGTCCACCACGTCCTTGAGCCGGAGGACTTCGCCGCGCGATTGGAAAGCCGACAGAACCCGAGTCGCGTGAACCAGCGACTTGACTATGTAGCGGCTATGGTTCTGCGACTTAGCCATCTCACGAAGCCGACGGACGGGCCGGGGTGAAACGTCCTATGCTTACCCTGCAACCGCCGAGCCGGCGCCCTGGCGCAGCGACAGTACATCCTTTTCGTAGCGGCGGACCTCGTCGAACCAATCCATCCCCACGGGTACTCCGTGGCGCTCGCAGTAGTAATCCCAGACGGCCGCCCAGGGCAGGCTCTTCAACTCCTCGAACATCACCAGGCGCTTGGTAAAGTCCTGTTTGCGTTCGGCGTCGCAAAGCGTGCCGTAAGGTTCCATCAAGGCCACCAGCAGCGCTTTAATCATGTTGCGCATCCCGATCACCCAGGCGGCTACGCGATTGATACTGGCATCGAAATAATCCAGGCCGATGTGGATCTTGCTGTCGAGCTTCCCGCTGCGCACCAGCTCCTTGGCGATCGCCAGCAGCTCGTCGTCGAGCAGAACCACGTGGTCGCTGTCCCATCTCACCGGGCGGCTGACGTGCAGCAGCAGACCGGGGCAGAACAACAGCACCGAGGAGATCTTCTCCGAGATCATCTCGGTGGGGTGATAGTGGCCGGCATCGAGCGTCAGCAGCTTCTGGCGCGAAACCGCGTAGCCCATGTAGAATTCGGCCGAGCCGGTGGTGTAGCTTTCGGCTCCGATGCCGAATAGCTTCGCCTCCACGGCATCCAGGTGAAGCTGGGGATCGATGGGCTCGGCGAAGCACTTATCCAAGGAATCGATCAGGCGCTCGCGCGGTCCCGTGCGGTCCGCCGGAACATCCTTATAGCCATCCGGAATCCACACGTTCGTGACGGTCGGAGTGCCCAGTTGGCGTCCCATCTCGGCGCCGATCTTGCGGCAGGCGATGCCGTGCGCGATCCAGAAATCGCGAATGGCCTTGTCGGTGTGGCTCAGCGTGAAGCCATCGGCGGCTTTGGGATGGGAGAAATAAGTGGGGTTGAAATCCAAGCCCAGGTGGTTGGCCTTGGCCCAATCGATCCAACCCTGGTAGTGGCGCGGTTCGATCTCGTCGCGATCGACGAATTTTCCGCCGTTCTCCAGGTAGGAGGCGTGCAGGTTCAGCCGATGATGGCCGGGAACCACGCTGAGCGCTTCCTCGATGTCGCCGCGCAGCTCCTGTACCGTGCGCGCCTTCCCGGGATAGTTGCCGGTGGCCTGGATGCCGCCGCCGGAGAGTTGCGCGCCGACGGTCTCGTAGCCGCCGACGTCGTCGCCCTGCCAGCAGTGGAGCGAAACCGGAATGCGCTCCAGTTTCTCCATGGCGGCATCGACATCCACCCCGAACTCCGCGTATCGCTCTTTGGCGATCCGATAAGCCTGAGTAAGTTCTCGTTCCTTCATGACACTCTCCCTCACCTAACTTAGATAAACTATCGCTTCACTTACTTGCCGATCGCGCCAGCTGCCGGAAACCGGCATAGGCCCGATCCCACGATCCCTTCCCCGTGGGTTCGAAAACTTCCTGAGGGAAGGACTGCTCGATCAGCGTCCGCGCTTCGCCGATCGAGCCGATCGCGCCGATGCCCACCAGTTGCATGGCGATGTTCCCGATGGCGGTGGCCTCGGCCGGTCCGGCCAGCACGCGGCAGCCGGTGGCGTCGGCGGTGAACTGGTTCAGCATGCCATTGCGGCATCCTCCGCCGAAGATGCGAAGCTCCGTGAAAGGCTCGCCGCATATCGTGCCAAGCTGCTCGAGCACCACCCGGTATTTCAAAGCCAGGCTCTCCAGGATGGCCCGCGTGTAAGCGCCCGGCGAATCCGGCGCGGGCTGCCCGCTCCGCAGGCAACCGGCATCGATGGCCGCCGGCATGTCGTCCGGCGCGCCAAACAGCGGATCATCGGGATCGATCAGCGAGCGGAGGGGCTCGGCCGCCGCCGCCAGCTCGAGCAGTTCCCCGTACGTGAACTTCCGCCCGGCTTCGTCCCACTTCTTCTTGCAGCCCTCCAACAGCCACATCCCGGTGATGTTCTTCAGCAGGCGGATGGTCCCTCCCACGCCCCCCTCATTGGTGAAATTCAATCGGCGGCTGTCTTCGTTCACGACCGCCTGGGCGACTTCGGTCCCCAGCAGCGACCACGTCCCGGAGCTCAGAAATGCCGTACTCCCGCCGGTTCGCACCGCGGCCACCGCGGAGCCGGTATCGTGGCACGCCGGAGCCGTCACGCGCGTGGCCTTCAGCAGGTCGCCCGCCAGCTCCGGACGCAAACCTCCCAGCACCGTGCCGGGCTGGATGATGCGTCCGAGGAAATGTGTGGGGATGCCCAGGTCGCGCAGCAGGTCGCCGGCCCACTGGCCGGTTCGCCAGTCCAGGAATTGCGTGGTGGTGGCATTGGTGTATTCGCACGCGATCGCCCCGGTCAGCCAGTAGTTGAGCAGGTCCGGCACGGTGACGAATGCCTCCGCGGTGGCCAGCAACCGGGGCGTCTTGCGCGCGGCCGCCAGGAGCTGGAAGAGCGTGTTGAAGACCATGAACTGAATGCCGGTGGTCTGGTAGATCCGGTCGGCTCCCACGATGCGGCTGGCCTCTTCGATCATCCCTTGCGTGCGCTGGTCGCGATAGGTATACGGATTGTCGAGCAGGACGCCCCCTTCGCCCAACAAGGCGTAATCCACGCCCCAGGTGTCCAGGCCGACGCTGGCAAGCGGCCCGCCGGTTTGCGCGGCGAGACGCAGACCCGCCTGCATTTCATACCACAACCTGGGAAGGTCCCAATGGACTTCTCCGTTGTACCGGACCGGTTCGTTGGGAAAGCGGTGGATCTCGCGGAATTCCAACCGGCCGCTCTCCAAACTTCCCAGAATGGCTCGCCCGCTGGTCGCCCCCAGATCGAACGCGAGCACCGTTGTCGCGCCTTGTGCCATGCTCACACCTCACGGAAACGTAAACAGGGTAAGTCTATACCACAGACGGCCGGCAATCCAGCAGGTTCCCGGCCGGCAGCCGGCTTTACGCAGTGCGAAACTCACCGGCCGCGATTGGCGTGCGCCAAGTCGCCCCGTCCAAAAGAGTTTACGATATTTTTCGCTGGCGCGGGGCCAATGCCACGAGCCAGGGCTAGCGAGGCGATTTCGCAGCGTAAGACCGCCGCACGGGGGCGCGAAACCGGGCTGGACTGTCCAGCAAGCGCTCTTTAGCCCCTTCCCGGAGATTCGCATTGCGAAATACGCTTCGATTGCCGCTGCCCGGGGCCGCACCCTCCCGCTTTCTCGCATACCCGCCAAAGCCTTGTGAGCCAAAGGGACCACACTGAGCTAGGCGGGGTTCCGTCGTTTGGCATCGCGAAACCAGGCCTCCTGCCTTGCAAGGCACTGGCCCGGCGCTGAGCCGTGTTATAGACTAACGGTTTGGATTCCCAAAGAGAGGATTACTGATGAAAGCGGCAATTTACTACGGACCTCGCGATATCCGCATCGAGACTGTGCCGGCGCCATCCGCCGGACCGGGCGAAGTCGTTCTTCGCGTCCGGCGCTGCTCAGTTTGCGGCACCGACAAACGCATCTTCACCCATGGACAGAAGAACGTGATCCCGCCCACCACCACGGGACACGAGATCGTCGGGGTGGTGTCCGAAATCGGCCCTGGAGTGGACCCCAGCATCGCTCTCGGGCAGACCGTGGTGGTGGCCACGGTGGTGGGCTGCGGCCATTGCATCTATTGCCAGCGCCGCCAGTTCAACCTGTGCGATTCCTTCACAGCCCTGGGTTACGACTACGCGGGCGGCTTCGCCGAGTACGTCAAGATTCCCAAGGCGGCGGTGGCGCAGGGCAATATCATTCAGGTCCCGGCCGGCATGTCCGTCGAGCGGGCCGCGCTGGTCGAGCCGCTCTCCTGCTGCCTCAACGGCCAGGAGTATGTGAATGCGCAGCCCGGCGACCGCGCGCTGGTTTTCGGCGCCGGCCCCATCGGCCTGATGCACGCCGCCATTCTGAAGGCGCGCGGCTGCCAGCCCGTGATCGTTACCGATATATCCGACGAACGCCTGTCCTTCGTCGAGGAGTTTGGCTTGGGCAAGTCCGTCAACACTGCCGGCGGCAACCCCATCGAGAAGATCCTGGCAGCCGCGGGAGGCGAGAAGTTCGACGTCATCCTGACCGCCAACTCGGTGAAGTCCACGCAGGCCGATGCCCTGAAGCTGGCGCGCAAGAAAGCGCGGGTCTGCTTCTTCGCCGGCATTCCGAAGGATGATCCGGTTCTGCCCATCGATACCAATAACATCCACTACAACGAGATCTCGCTGTTCGGCTGTTTTGCCTCGAACCTCCAGCACTATCACCAGGCGCTCGAAATGGTCAGCCGCGACGACATTCCCTGGGACCGCTTCATCAGCCACCAGTTCAAACTGGACGACATGGTCAAGGCCTTCGCCGTGATGGAGGCGGGCCAAGGCATCAAGACCGTCATCATTTGCGAGTAGCGGCCCCATGGACAAACAATCTCTGGCCCAGTTGATGGAGATCTCCCACGTGGTGGGAGCGAACCCGGAGTTCGTGCAGGCGGCCGGCGGCAACACCTCCGTGAAATCGCCCGACGGCCGGACCATGGCGATCAAGGCCAGCGGCACGGCCTTGACCGCGATGAGCGAAACGAGTGGATGGGTGGAACTGGACGTCGCCGCCGTGCTGAGCGTTCTGGAGCGGACCGATCTGGCCACGCTTCCCTCGAGCGAACGCGAGGCGCGGGTGGTCGAGCACCTGCACTCGGCCGCGATCGGCGGCTACGGCCGGCCTTCGGTCGAAACCGCGCTTCACGCCATGCTGGACCGCGTGGTGATCCATACCCATGCCGTGGCGGCCAACGCCGTCAACTGCGGCCCAGGCGAGGCGGCCCTCGCGGAACTCACCAAGCCCGGCGAGGCGCCGCCGCTCTGGGTTCCCTATACCGATCCCGGCTGGCGCCTGGCGGGCGAGGTCAAAGCGGCCGCCCAGGCATACTGCCGGAAGCACGGCTGCGCGCCCACCGTGATCTTTATGGAGAACCATGGGATTCTGGTGGCCGCCAAGGACGCCGCCGAATGCCTGGCGCTGCACGAAGATTGGGTGTCGCGTTGCGAGCGGTATTTCGCGCGCGAGACTCCTCCCGTCGAGGCCGCACCCGCGCTGAGCTCTGCCACGCTGCGCAAGACCATGGCTGGGCTGCGGCGCGCCTGGAGCGAAGTGTGCGAAGGCCCGTGCTTCGCGCGGTACCCGGACGATCCGGAAATCGCGGCCATCGCCCAGGGTCCGGCCGCCGAGATCATGGCCGCCGGGTCGCTCTCGCCGGATCACATCGTCTACACGGGGGCACGCGCCGTCCTGGCGGATTCGCTCGAAGATCTGCCGGCCAAATTGAAACCTATGCTGGCCGAAAAGGCTCCTCCCCGCGTGGCCATCGTCAAAGGCGTGGGGACCTTCCTGATAGCCGGCGATCCGCTCAAGCTGGATGCCGCCGAAGCCCTGGCGCTCGCCGGAGCCAAGATCATCCGGCTGGCGGACGGGCGCGGCGGGGCTCACAACCTGAGCCCGGCATCCGCCGATTTCATCGTGAACTGGGAAGCCGAGCACTACCGCGCCAAGGCCCTCGGCGGCAGCCGCGCGCCGCTGGCGGGCCAGGTGGCGCTGGTCACGGGCGCGGCTTCCGGCCTGGGATGCGGCATCGCACAGGGGCTGGTGGAAGCCGGTGCCTCGGTGGCTTTCTGCGATATCGATTGCGCCGGAGCCGAGGAGTCCGCGGCCGCTTCCGCGGAGCCGCGCCGCGCGCTGGCGTTGCGCATGGATGTCACGCGCGAAGAATCCGTGGCTGAGGCCTTCGACCGTGTGGTGGCCCACTGGGGCGGCGTGGATATCATCGTATGCGCCGCCGGCATCGCGCCGCCGTATGAGCTGGTGGACATGCCCGTGGCGCAATGGCGCCTGGCTCTCGAAATCAACCTGACCGGATACTTCCTGGTGGCCCGCGAGGCGGCCCGCGTCATGCGCGCGCAGGGCAGCGGGGGAGCGATGGTCATGGTTTCCTCCAAGAGTGGCCTGGACGCCTCCAAGGCCAACTCCGCTTACAATGCCACCAAGGCCGGCGAGCTGCACCTGATGCGCGGCTGGGCCCTCGAACTCGGCCGCGACGGCATTCGCGTCAACGCCGTGGCGCCCGGCAATGTTTTCGAGGGATCCAAGATCTGGAACCCCGAGTACATGAAGGTGGCCGCGCGCAAGAAGGGCATCCAGCCCGAAGAAGTGATCCCCTATTACAACTCGTTGACGGCGCTGAACCGCGAGATCAAGCGCGCGGACGTGGCCTCCGCCGTGGTGTTCCTCTGCTCCAGCGGGGCGCGCTGCATCACCGGCCAGACGCTGGTGGTGGATGCGGGACAGGTTATGGTTCGATGAAGGTGGTGCGATGAATACGAATCTATTCGGCGGCACGCTCGAAGATCGCCTCGGCGCCCTGCGCGGCCTTTGCGCCGGCCTGGGGCCGCGGCCCCGGCGCGGCACGAACTGCCATATCCATACCAACGAGTCTTTCAGCGTCTTCCGCTCCCCCTCGGAAGCCGTCTGGCAGGCTGCCCGGGAAGGTTTGGCCGTGCTCGGCATCAACGACCACTACACCGTGGCGGGGCATCCCGAATTCCGCCAGGCCTGCGCGATAGCGGGGATCGCCGCGACCTTCTCTCTCGAAGCCGTGGCCATGGACCGCGCGGCCGAGGCCGCCCGTCTTCTGCTGAACGACCCCGATAACCCCGGCCGTGTGTACCTCTGCGGTAAGGGCGTCACGCGAATCCCCGACGAATCCTCCAAGCCCATGCAGGCGCTGGCCGGAATGCGCGCCGCGCTGACACGCCGTAATATCGAGATGACGGCCAAAGTCGGGAAGCTCTTCCGCGAGCGCCTGAATGCCGATGGTCCCGCGTGGGAGGATGTCGTAGCCCTCACGCCGCGCGGCAACACCACCGAGCGCCACGTTGCGTGGGCCACGCTGACCCGCCTGCGGGCGCTGGCTTCCGAACGCAACGAGCCCCTCGGGTCCCTGATCGAGCGCCTCTGCGGCTCGGCTCCCAAACCCGATGCCGACGAAGCGGCGTTGCAGATCTTCCTGCGCGGCAAACTCCTCAAGGCCGGCACGCCCTGCTATGTGCCGGAAAGCCCGGACGCGTTTGTTTCCTCCGAAGAGCTGCGCGCGATTTTCCTGGGCTTCGGCGCCATTCCAACTTATCCGATCCTCGGCAACCCGGTCACCCCCGGCGAGCGCGACATAGACGCGCTGCTCGACCGCCTGGAGGCCGGCGGCTTCTACGCGGTGGAAGTGATCCCGCACCGCAACACGCGCGAGCGCCTGACGGAAATCGTCTCCGCCGCCAGCCGCCGCTGGTGGCCGGTCTTCAATGGCACCGAACATAACACGCCGGAAGCGCGGCCCTTGCTCGATCCCTTCGCGCTGGACCCCGAGTTCGAGCCATGGTTCCGCCAAAGCGCTGCGCTATTGTTGGCGCATCAGGCGCTGGTGAGCCGGGGCGAGCCGGGGTTCGTCAAAGAGGATGGCCAGCCCGCCATTGCCGACGCGCGCGAACGCTTCGAGCGCCTGGCCAAGCTGGGAGCCGGCTGCATGCCGCAAGGCTAGTCCCGAGTTTTTCGCGGCAGCCTCGAATATAATCAGGAGATCGCAGAGGAGGAACCGCATGAGTGTCCGAATACTGGGCGTGACCCTGGGCTGGCTGCTTTCAATGGCGCTATGCCAGGCTCAGCCGGCGCTTACCGTCCAAGGCCTGGACGGCAAGAGTATCACCCTTGCCATCGCCGATCTCCAGAAGTTGCCCCCGCAGACCATCAAGGGAGCCGTTCACGGTACCCCGGCCACGTTTGAAGGCGTGCGCCTGGCAGATGTGTTGTCGAAGGTCGCGCTGCCCCTCGGCGAGAAATACCATCAGACGTGCACGTCGTATTATCTGTTGGTGGATGCCCAGGACGGCTACCGCGCGGTGTTCGCCTGGGCGGAACTCGACCCGGCATTCATGGAAAAGGAAATCTACGTAGTCACGAGCCGGGATGGGAAGCCGCTGTCGGAAAAGGAGGGGCCGTTCGAACTGGTGGTTCCGGGCGAGAAACGACCCGGAAGATGGGTTCGACAGGTGACGGCCCTCAAGATCCAGCGGGCCGAGTGAGGCCGGCAGGTCCCCCAGCGCCCGTCACCGGCACGGCCGGACGCTGCCCGGCTCTACAATCGGCATCGGCGGCATTTGGATATTGCTGGGTGGGAAAATCACGGTGTCGGTGACCTGGTACTCCGCGCACGAGCCGTTCTTCCGGGCCACGGCCTGATACTCCCGCGTCAGAATGCCGACGCCCCGACTTTCGCTCACGCGCTTGAAATGCAGCGACCACCCCCGGATCTCCTTGATGCGCCACAGTTCCCAACGCACGCCCGGAATGAACGTGCCGCCTTCGCCCCTCTTGGAGCGGTATGCCTCCGCGATTTCCTGCCTGGTGGGTTCGGTATTCTGGCCCAAAGCCACGGGCGAGCCGAGCAGGGCGGCGGCGATTAGAATCCGGTGAAGAGGCTCCATGCGGTCATTGTACGGCGCGCGAGGGTCAGCCGGGCGTTAGAATCGGCTCATGGAGCGAAGCATATCTTTTACGCTCAACGGCAAGCCCGCCAGCGTAACGACCGATGACGAGCGCGCACTCCTATGGGTGCTCCGCGGCGATCTCGGCCTGACGGGCACCAAGTTCGGCTGCGGCGCCGGGTTGTGCGGCGCTTGCACCGTCATCGTAGATGGACAGGCGGCGCGCTCGTGTTCCACGCCGGTAAAAGACGTGGCCGGGAAGCGGGTCCTCACCATCGAGGGTCTCGAGCGGGATGGCAGGCTGCACCCCATTCAGGAAGCCTTCCTCAAACACCACGCCTATCAATGCGGCTATTGCACGCCGGGCATGATCCTCAGCGCCTACGCGCTGCTGCTCCAGACGCCGCGCCCCACCGAAGCGCAGATTTTGGCCGCCATGGACGATAACCTGTGCCGCTGCGGAGCGCACGTGCGCATCGTGGCGGCCATCCAGGAAGCCGCCGCGCCGGCTCCGGGAGGCGCCCGATGAAACCCGAAGTGACCCGGCGGGATTTCCTGGCCACCAGCACCGGCCTGTTCGTCTTCTTCCGCGCGGATGCGTTTCAGGTTGAGCAGCCCGAAGCGGCGCGCCCGCCGGGACGAATGCCCTTCCCCACCGATTTCAATGCCTACCTGCGCATCTCCGCCGATGGGCGGGTGGCCTGCTTCACGGGCAAGGTGGAACTGGGGCAAGGCGCCACGACCTCGCTGGCGCAGTGCCTGGCCGAAGAGCTGGACGTGCCCTACGATTCGGTGGACATGGTCATGGGCGACACCGGCCTGTGTCCGTTCGACATGGGCACCTTCGGCTCCATGTGCTCCCCGATGTTTTCGCCCGTGCTGCGCGCGGCCGGGGCGGAAGCGCGCGCGGTTCTGCTGCGCATGGCCGCCGAACGGCTGGGCGCCCCGCTGGAGCGTCTGGAAGTGAAGGCGGGGGTAATCGCCGATCCGGCGCAGTCCAAGCGCATCACCTATGGCGAACTGGTGCGCGGCCAACGCATCGAACGTCACCTCGAGAAAGTGCCGGTGAAAGCGCCCGCGGCGTTCGAGGTGATTCACCATTCGCCGGAGCATCGCAAGGATGGCTTCGAGAAAGTCACCGGCAAAGCCAGGTATGCGGGCGATATCATGCTCCCCGGCATGCTGTGCGCGCGCATCCTGACGCCGCCGGCGCACGGCGCCATGCTCAAATCGGTGGATACCAGTGCCGCCGAAAAGACCGGCGCCCGCGTGGTGAAGGATGGCGGGACCATCGCCGTGCTGCATGAGCGGCGCGACGTGGCGGACCGCGCGCTGGGGCTGATCCAGGCTCAATATGACCGCCCGCGCACCGGTGTGGACGACCAGAGCATCTTCGACCACTTGCAGAAGTTTGGACCGCCGCTCGAACCGGCCGGCGAAAGCGGCAGCCTGGCCGAGGGAGAGAAGCTCGCGGCGTCCATCGTCGAGCAGACATATCTGAACAGCTACGTGGCGCACGCTTCCCTGGAGACGCATTCCGCGGTCGCGCAGATCGAGGGCGGGAAGGTCACGGTGTGGGCGAGCACCCAGGCGCCCTTTTCCGTGCGCGGAGCGGTGGCTCAGGCGCTGGGGGTGACGCAGGACAACGTGCGCGTCATTGCAGGCTATGTCGGCGGCGGATTTGGCGGCAAGAGCGCGGCCGAGCAGGCCGTGGATGCCGCCCGCCTGGCTCGCATCACAGGCCGTCCCGTGCAGGTGGTGCGGGATCGCGCCGAGGAGTTCTTCTACGATACGTTCCGTCCCGCGGCAGTGGTGAAGATCCGCTCCGGCCTCACCAGCGCCGGCAAGATCGCCTTGTGGGACTACCGCGTGTGGGGCGCCGGCAACGGTGGGGCCCGCACTATCTATGACGTGCCGAACCAACGCACCCTGTTTTCGGGGAACTGGCAGGGCAACCCGCCGGGCATGCACCCCTTCAGCGTAGGTCCCTGGCGCGCCCCCTCGGCCAACACCAACACGTTTGCCAACGAATCGCACATGGACGTCCTGGCGGCCCAGGCCGGTAAAGACCCACTCGAGTTCCGGCTGGATCATCTCGGCGATGCGCGCTTGCGGCGCGTGCTCCAGGCCGCCGCCGCCCAGTTCGGCTGGACGCCCGGCCCGCGGCCCACCGGCCGCGGCGTGGGCATGGCTTGCGGAATCTATTCCAATACCCGCGTGGCCGGCTTCGCCGAGGTGGAGGTGAATAAGCTGAGCGGCCACGTGCGCGTGAAGCGCGTGGTGATCGCGCTCGATCAGGGCCTGACGCTGAATCCGGAAGGCATGCGCCAGCAGATGGAAGGCTCGATCACCATGGGGCTGGGCTATACCTTGAGCGAAGAGGTGCACTTCCGGGATGGCGAGGTGCTCGCTCGCAACTTCGACACCTACCAGATCCCGCGCTTCTCCTGGCTGCCGAAAATTGAAACGATCCTAATCGACAACCCCGGCGCTCCGGCGGGCGCCGGAGGCGAGCCGCCTATCATCACCACGGGCGCCTCGATCGCCAATGCCGTTTTCGACGCGGTAGGGGCGCGTGTATTCGAACTGCCGATCACGCCCGAATGCGTGAAGGCGGCTCTCCAGAAAGGTTGAAACGCGCATTCGCCGCGCACGTCGTTATTGTT
Organism: Terriglobia bacterium; assembly: GCA_963714205.1. Classification (GTDB taxonomy): domain Bacteria; phylum Acidobacteriota; class Terriglobia; order Bryobacterales; family Bryobacteraceae; genus CAVQNQ01. The sequence continues at coordinate 103,512 of CAVQNQ010000004.1, read as the reverse complement.
AGTTTTTAATGTGGTTTTTTAACACGCTGCGGCCAAATATGGCCGCCGATATGCTATACCTGGACCAAACTGCTCATGTTGACATCGGGATTGTGGCTGGCGCTCTTTACATCGATCTTGACGTGGGCCTCCACAACATGGGCCGCGTCCTCCGGGACGGCCGTGGAAGTTCGCCTGCTGAATCCCGTTTCCTCCTACACATCCAAGACCGGCACGCAAATTGAAGCGTTGCTGGCCACGCCCCTGTGCGCCAACTCCATCCAGATGGTCCCGGAAGGCGCCGTGGTTCGCGGCCGGGTGAGCCGGGTTCACCGGGTGGGCATCGGCCTGATCCACGAGACCGCGCTGCTCGATCTCGATTTCAACGAGATAAGCTTCCCGGATGGCCGAAGCTATCCGCTGGAGACCCGCCTGGTGGGCGTGGATAGCGCCCGCGAGCGCGTGGACTCCCACGGGGGGATTCACGGCATCCGAGCCACCGCCGCGCTGGGAAACCGGGCCGGCCAGCGGCTGGCCTTTGCAGCATTCGGAAATCCGCTGCTTATGCTTCCGGCTTTCGCGGTTTCGACGGCCCTGTTCCGTTTCCCGGACCCCGAAATCTCGTACCCGGAAGGAACCGAGCTGTACCTGGAAGCCAGCTTTACTGAATCGCTGGCAGGCCTTACGCCATGCACTTACCCGCAGCCGGAATCCTCCCCGGAAGTGGCGCAATTGCACCGCCTGGTGGCCGCTTTGCCAGCTTGGAGCTATTCCATGCGTCAGCGGCAGCCGATGGATCTGGTGGACCTGGTCTTTGTCGGCTCGGCCGATGAGTTGGCGCGCGCCTTCACGGCGGCGGGATGGTCGGGCGCGCGCGGCAATTCGGTGGGCGCGGGCTTTGGCGCCATTCGCGCAATCGCCACCGACAGCGCCTATGCCCAGGCGCCTATGAGAACGCTGCTGCTCGAGGGAGCCGGGCCGGATTTCACTTACCAGAAGTCGTTGAATACTTTTGCCAAGCGCCACCACCTGCGGGTGTGGAAGCGTCCGGAGGAATGGCAGGGCCGCACGGTTTGGGCCTCCGCCGCGACACGCGACATCGCGGCCACTTTCTCCGTGCGGCCGTTCGGCTTCACGCACCAGATCGAGGACCAGGTGGATCTCGAGCGCGACAAGGTGGTCAGCGACCTGGTTTTCACCGGCTGCGCGGCTTCGGTTTCCTACGTGCGCCGGGCGTCGGATTACCGCTCCGGACTGGATTATCGGCGGGGAGTGAACACGGATTCACGGGTAGCCGTGGTGGAACTGAATGCATGCCGGGCGCCCCGCCGATCTCCGGCCGCGGAGACCACCGCGCCCCGCCCGCGGACCTTCGCGCGAGGCGTGCGGCGGGTCCTGCTGACGGCGCGTAATCATTTCATCCGGCAGAACATCTATTGGGAATCGGCGGACGCGGCGCGGATGGGCTGGTTGACCCTGCGGAACTGGCGGCAGTCGGCCTTGGATGAGCGGCGCGCGCGGTTGGGCAGCGCCTTCGTGCCGCCGCTCGGCCCGCCGCCCGAGCCTTCGTTGATGAGCGAGCCTCCGTCCCTGAACGGCCCCGCGGAGCAGCTTCCGGACATCCCGCTGCTGGAGACCACCCCGGCCCCGGGGTTACCGGCTTCCGGTTCGTTCTGAACGGCGCGACTGCCTGCCGCCGCTCGCCGCCCGGAGCCGCAGCATTATACTGGCATTGACGGCGGAAATGACACGCGCGCGCTACTACCGTGCATGCTGGGCGGGACTGGCGGTTCTCGGATTGCTCTTCCCGCGGGGGGCGGCGGCGCTCGATCCGCGCAAGCGATTCACGCAGTATTCGCGAACCGTTTGGACCGAAGATCACGGCCTGCCGCAGGACACCGTCCGCGCGATCACCCAGACTCCGGATGGGTATCTTTGGCTGGGCACCGACGAAGGTCTGGCGCGGTTCGACGGGTATGATTTTACGGTTTTCAACAAAGCCAATGGCGATCTTCCGGCCAACTCCATAACCTCCCTGGCGGTTTCGGACGATGGAAGCTTGTGGATCGGCACCTCTGGCGGGCTGGCCCATTATCGGGACCAGCGCTTCCAAACCTATACCGTGAAAGAGGGTCTGCCGGATAATAACGTTGCGGCGCTGTTCGCGGATCATCCGGGGGATCTCTGGATCGTCGCGGGCGCGAATCTGAGCCGCTTCACGGGTGGGAAGTTCACCAATTACGCGCCCGGCCCGGATCTGCCGGTGAGTTCCGTGCGCGCCATCGGCGAGGATCGCCAACACGCACTGTGGGTGGCGGGCATCGGAGGGGTCGCCCGCATGGAGGGCGGCCGGTTCGTGGCCAAAATCGAGGGCGCCACGCTGGGAGGCGACGTGGCCACTTCCCTGCTGGCCGACCGGCACGGCAACCTGTGGATTGCCGGCAGTTTGGGGCTGATCGAGCGCCTGCCCGATGGGCGGCTCCGCCGGTTCGGCGTTCGCGAAGGCCTCCCCAATGCTTTTACGCGCGGCTTGTGGGAGGACCGCGACGGGAATATCTGGGTGGGCACCAACGGCGGCCTGGCGCGCTCCGAGGGCAGCCGCTTCGTGGCGCCTACCGGCGAGAGCGGCGAGGGCGACCTGGTGCGCAGCCTGTTCGAAGACCGGGAAGGCAATCTATGGGTGGGTTCCAATAATGGCCTGACGCGGTTGCGGGACGACGTCTTTTCCGTGTATGGAACGCCCGAAGGCCTGCCCAGCGACCAGCCCAACTCCGTGCTCCAGGACCGCTCGGGCCGCGTCTGGGTAGGGTTTCATGAAGGCGGGTTGCTGCTGTTCTCGGGCGGCGCGTATCGCCTCCTCACCGCGCGCGACGGGCTGCCCGACGGGGAAATATTCTCCATCCGCGAAACGGCCGGCGGCGATCTCCTGATGGCTTCGCGCGCCGGACTGCTGCGCATGCACGGCGCCCAGTTCAGCTCCTATATTCCCCGGGATCCTCTTTCGCGGCGGGTGGTCTTCGATGGGCTCGAGGACGCCGAGGGGAACGTCTGGATGGCCACTCCGGCCGGCCTCGGCGAACTCCGCAGAAACGTCTTCCATATGGTAATTCCCGCGGGCCCGGTAATGGCCAACGCCGCGATAACCCTGTGCGAGGCGCACGATGGCTCATTGTGGGCGGGAACCTGGGGCAGGGGCTTATGGCATATTCAGGGCGGTGTTTCGAGGTTGTATTCCACGGCCGACGGTCTTGCCGGCAACCAGATTCGGGCGCTCGAAGAGGGCCGCGATGGAACCTTGTGGATCGGCACGTTCGGCGGGGGTCTGGGGGCCCTGCGGCAAGGCAAGTTCCTGCACTTTACGGAAAAGGACGGGCTGTTGAGCGACAACATCGCCAGCATGACCAGCGATGGAGATTCGCTGTGGCTGGGCACCTCGCGGGGTATTTGCCGGATCGAGAAACGGCAGCTCTTCGACTTTGCCGACGGCAAGCGGAGCGCGTTGGAGCCTTTGAATTACGGCGTGGCGGATGGTTTGCGGAGCGCCCAGTGCTCGCCGGGCTACCCTATCGCGGGAGGCGCCCGCCGGACCGCCGACGGGCGCTTGTGGTTCGCCACCAGCCGCGGGCTGGCGGTCTTCGATCCGCGCGTTCGCCGGCTTTCCACACTGCCGCCGGCGTTGCACCTGGCCGCCTCGACCGGGTCCGGGCGCGAACTCGATTCCGCATCGCTGGCCCGGCTCGATCCGGATGACGATCGAGTCCAATTCCGCTACGCCGGTATCCATTTGAGCGCCCCGGAGCGCGTGCAGTATTTCTACAGGCTCGATGGGCTGGATCGGGCGTGGGTGAAGGCGGGAAACCGCCGCCTGATCGACTACAACAGCCTGAAACACGGGAGTTACCGTTTCACGGTGAGAGCCGAGGTCCCCGGCGGACCTGCCAGCGATCGGTCGTATGGCTTCGAGGTGCTGCCGTATTTCTATGAGTCGGCCTGGTTCCGGATGCTTTGCGCGGCCATTCTGCTGGCCATGGCGGGTGGGGCATACAGCCTCCGCCTCAGGCAGATCCGCTCCCGTTTCGCCCTGGTATTGGAGGAACGCGCGCGGCTGGCCCGTGAAATCCACGATACCCTGACCCAGGGATTCGTGGGAATCTCCGCGCAATTGGACGCCGTGGCCATGTCCATGCCACCGAGCGATTCGCGCACCCGCAAGTATCTGGAAATGGCTCAGCGCATGGCGCGCCACAGCCTCACCGAGGCGCGCCGCTCGGTGATGGACTTGCGGGCCTCGGTGCTGGAGGGGCAGGACCTGGCGTCGGCGCTGGAATCGGGCACGCGATTGTGGACGGCCGGATCGGGAATCCAGGTAGACGTGCATGTCGAAGGACCCCAACGCGAGCTGCCCGAGGATACCGAGCAGCACCTGCTGCGCATAGCCCAGGAAGCCGTCACCAATACGTTGAAGCACGCCGGAGCCAGCCGCATCTGGATCAAGTTAACTATGGAAGCCCGAAGCCTTTACCTGCGCGTCCTCGACGATGGACGCGGGTTCGAGCAGGAGGATGCTTTTTCCTCGCTGGGCGGGCATTTCGGCTTAATCGGAATGCGCGAGCGCGCCAAGCGCCTGGGCGGCGAGTTCCGCCTGGCCAGCCGCCCCGGTCAGGGTACGGAGGTCGAAGTGATGGTGCCATTGCCATGAGCGAAGCGATCCGGATTCTGGTAGCCGAAGACCACCTGGTGGCGCGTGTGGGGGTGAGCACCATCGTCAACATGCAGCCGGACATGGTGGTGGTGGCGGAAGCCTCGGACGGGCAGCAGGCCGTCGAGCTGTACCGCAAGCACCTGCCGGACGTGGCCTTGCTCGATATGCGTATGCCGGTGATGAACGGCGTGGAGGCGGCCACAGCCATACGCGCGCAATTTCCCCATGCCCGCATGATGGCCTTGAGCACCTATGGCGGCGACGAGGACATCCGCCGCGCGCTGGCGGCCGGCGTGCAGGCCTATCTCACCAAGGACGTTCTGCACGACGAGCTGCTCAAGGCTATTCGCGCCGTGTATGCCGGGCAAACTTACCTGCCATCGGGCGTAGCGGCGGCGCTGGCGGCGCAGGTTCCGCGCCCGGATTTGAGCGCGCGGGAGGTCCAGGTTCTGGGGTTGATCGTGCGCGGGATGCCCAACAAACAGATCGCCTACGCGCTGAGCATCGCCGAGCACACCGTCAAGAACCACGTCAAGAACATCTTGAGCAAGCTGGGCGTGCAGGACCGGACTCAGGCCGCCACCGCCGCCATCCAGCGGGGGATCATTCATCTGTAAACCGGGCGCGGCGGGTCCCGACGGCCCGAAAAGGGCACGCGCCTGGCTGTGCAATCGAATACTATAGGGATATAAGTTGGAGCCAGGATTTCGTCCCCGGCCCGAAGTGTGTAAACAACCATGTGGATCGTCCGATTAGCGCTACGGCGCCCGTATACATTTGTGGTGGTCGCGCTCCTCATTGCCATTCTGGGCGGCGCGGCCATCGTCACCATGCCGGTGGACATTTTCCCGTACATCGATATCCCGGTGGTCAGCGTGGTGTGGAGCTACGGCGGACTGCCGCCCGAAGAGATGGAAAAGCGCATGGTTACCGTCTTCGAGCGCAGCTTGACCACCACGGTGAACGACATCGAGCACATCGAATCGCAATCCTATAACGGCGTTTCGGTGGTCAAGGTCTATTTTCAGCCCGATGCCAAGGTGGAGCTGGCGATGGCGCAGGTCACATCCATCGCGCAAACCCTGCTGCGCATCTTTCCGCCCGGCACCACCCCGCCCAGTATCATCACGTACGACGCCTCGGAGGTCCCCATTCTGCAATTGGGGATGCAGAGCAAGACCCTCAGCGAGCAGCAGATCTTCGACCTGGGGAACAACTTCATCCGCACGCAGCTTGCCACCATCCAGGGCGCCGCGGTGCCGCTGCCTTTTGGCGGCAAGTTCCGCGCGGTCATGGTAGACATCATCCCGGATCAGCTTTTCGCCAAGGGCCTGTCGCCGGCGGATATCTCGGCCGCGTTCGGCAGCCAAAACGTGATTCTGCCGGCCGGCACCGCCAAGATCGGCGACATAGACTACCAGGTCAGGCTCAACAGCAGCCCGCGCGTGTTGGACGATTTGAACGACATGCCGGTCAAAGTGGTCAATGGAGCCACGGTCTACATGCGGGACGTGGCGCAGGTGCGGGATGGGAACAACATCCAGACCAGCATCGTCCGCGTCAACGGCACGCGCGGCGCGCTGCTGACCGTGATGCGCAACGGTAAAGCCTCCACGCTGGCGGTGGTGAACGACGTAAAGAGCGCGCTGCCGAAGATCCTGGCGGGACTGCCACCGGCGCTCGAAGTGCGGCAGTTGTTCGATCAATCGATTTTCGTCCGCGCGGCGGTGAACGGCGTGGTCCGGGAAGCCACCATGGCGGCCTTCCTGACCGGCCTGATGATCCTGCTGTTTTTAGGAAGCTGGCGCAGCACGGTAATTGTGTGCATCTCGATCCCGCTCTCGATCCTGACCTCGCTGATCATCCTGAACCTGATGGGCGAGACCATCAACGTGATGACCCTGGGCGGCATGGCGCTAGCGGTAGGCATCCTGGTGGACGACGCCACGGTGGAGATCGAAAACACGCATCGCAACCTGGCCCTCAAGAAGCCCCTGCTGCGCGCGGTGCTGGATGGCGCCCAGCAGATCGCGGCGCCGGCCTTCGTGGCCACGCTCTCCATCTGCATCGTTTTCGTGCCGGTCCTGCTGCTGACCGGCGCCGCCAGGTTCCTCTTTACCCCGATGGCCCTGGCGGTGGTGTTCGCCATGCTGGCTTCCTATTTCCTCTCCCGGACGCTGGTCTGCACTATGATGCACCACATGCTGGGATCGGAAGTGAAGATCTACGCCGCGGGCGAGCACGGCACGGGCGGGAGCGGCCCCATCTGGAAGGCGCACAATGTCTTCAATCGCCAGTTCGAACGGATGCGTGGCTCGTACGCCTCGCTGCTGCACTGGGCGCTGGACCATCGCGGGCTGGTCTTGACGCTGTTCTTCCTGTTCGTCGGTGGATCGCTGTGGCTGATCACGTTCGTCGGCCAGGATTTCTTCCCCACGGTCGATTCCGGCCAGATGCGGCTGCACGCGCGCGCGCCCACGGGCACCCGCATCGAGAAGACCGAAATGCTGTTCGCGGATATCGAAAAAGAGATTCGCCAGGAGATTCCCCCTGGCGAGATCCAGACCATCATCGACAACATCGGCATCCCCAACGGCAGCACCAACCTGGCCTATGGCGATAATCCCACGCTGGGCGTGGGAGACGGCGACATCCTGATCTCGCTCAATGCCGAAAAGCACGGCCCCACGGCCGTCTACACCGACCGCCTGCGAAGACGCCTGAAAGAGCGGTTCCCGGACGTGGCGTTCTTCTTCGAGGCGGCCAACATCACCAACCAGATTCTGAACTTCGGGCTGCCGGCGCCCATCGACGTGCAGGTGGTGGGGCGCGATGCCGACGCAAACTATGAAATCGCCCGGCAGTTGGAGACCCAGATCGCCAAGGTCCCGGGCGCGGCCGATGTGCACATTCACCAGGTCGTCAACTATCCCGAAATTGATGTGGATGTGGATCGCGGCAAGGCCGCCCAGGTGGGTCTCACCCAGACCAACGTCAGCCAGAGCCTGCTGATTTCGCTGACCGGCAGTTCCCAAGTCTCGCCCACGCAGTGGCTGGATTACCGGACCGGCGTCAGCTACATGGTTACCGTCCAGACGCCGCAGTATCGGATGGACTCGATGTCCGCCCTGCTGCGCACGCCCGTCGACGTGCTGTCCGCCGCGGTGAACAGCAGCACCGCGAACTCGCTGGCAGGCACTTCCAACACCACCAATTCCAGCACGGGCGCGGCGCCCAACCAGGCGTCCGAGGCCTATGGGAATCCGGGCACAGCCATCCAAGAGCCGCAGGTGCTGGAAAACCTGGTGCGCACCCGGCGCGGCATAGCGCCCCTGATTATCAACCATTACAACGTGCAGCCGGTATACGACGTGTATTGCAACATCGACCGACGCGATCTGGGCGCGGTGGGATCGGCCGTCGAGAAGCTCGTCCGGAATATGGAGCCCAAACTCGCCCGCGGCAGCAGCATCGAGATGCGCGGCCAGGTGGCCACCATGCAAAGTTCCTTCTACCGCCTGGGCCTGGGGATCATCTTCGCCATCATGCTGGTATACCTGATCATGGCGGTCAATTTCCAGTCGTGGCTGGATCCGTTCATCATTCTGATGGCGCTGCCCGGCGCATTGGCGGGGATCGTGTGGATGCTGTTCGTGACCCAGACCACCTTCAGCGTTCCCTCACTGATGGGTTCGATCATGTGCATCGGCGTGGCGACGGCCAACAGCATCCTGGTAGTGGTCTTTGCCAACGATCAGCGCCTGGAGGGAATGGATGCGCGGGCGGCGGCACTTTCGGCCGGCTATACGCGCATCCGCCCGGTGATGATGACCGCGCTGGCCATGATTATCGGGATGCTGCCGATGGCGCTGGGGATGGGCGAAGGCGGCGAGCAGAATGCGCCCCTGGGCAGGGCCGTGATCGGCGGCCTGGTGCTGGCGACCATCACCACCCTCTTCGTGGTTCCGCTGGTGTACAGCCTGCTGCGAAGCAAGCCCCCGGTGGATTGGGCGCGGAAGTTGGAGGAGGAAGAGCACGAGTACCTGCGGGACGAGATGCTGCTGCGTGAGGACCTGCAATGAACGAAATCAACACTACCGAAGAGCAGTTGCGAGCCGAGATCGAAGATCTCAAGCGCCAGTTGGAGCAGGAGAAAAAGGCCGCCGACGCCGGTCACAAGCTCCAGACATCCGGCCCGTCCAGAGCCACGTTGCTAATCCTCGCCCTGGTCGTGATCGCGTTAATCGTGGCTGGATTTTTCAAGGGATATGGGCCCCGGCAACAGCGCGAGGAAATGCTGGCGGCCGAAGCCAAGACCAACGGCGAGAGCTTGCCCGTGGTGAACGTGGGGATCGTGAAGCGCGCCGATTCCACGGCGGCCCTGCTTCTGCCCGGCAATATCCAGGCCGTCACGGAAGCCCCGGTGATGGCGCGGGCCACCGGCTATATCAAGAAACGGAACGTGGACATCGGAGACCGCGTGCAAGCGGGGCAGGTGCTGGCGGAGATCGAAGCTCCCGAGCTCGATCAGCAGATTCGCCAGGCCCAGGCCACCATCGAACAGGCCAATAGCTCGGCGCAGCAGGCCGAGGCGGCGCTCCAGCAAGGCCGCGCCAACGCCAACCTGGCGCGCGTGACGGCCCAGCGGTGGGCCAACCTGGTCGCGAAAGGCGTGGTTTCCAAACAGGAAAACGATACCTACCAGGCGCAGTCGGAGTCCCAACAGGCCAACGTCCAGGCGCTCGAAAAGGCCGTGGCGGCGGCACACAGCAATATCGCGGCCGCGGAAGCCAACCTGGCGCGCCTCGGCGAATTGAAGAGCTACCAGACGGTGCGGGCGCCTTTCGCGGGCGCCATCACGGTGCGTAACGTGGATGTGGGCGCGCTGGTGAACGAAGGCAACACGCTGCTGTTCCGCATCGCCCAGACCGACCGGCTGCGCACTTACATCAACGTCCCGCAGGCCGAAGCCAGCGCGGTGAAGGTGGGGCAAACCGCCACGCTCGCGGTTCCCGACCTGCCGGGGCGTAAATTCGCCGGCGCGGTCAGCCACGTCGCCAACGCGCTCGATCCCTCGACCCGCACGCTCCTGGTGGAGGTCCAGGTGCCCAATTCCGCCGGCATCCTGATGCCCGGTATGTATACGCTGGTCGATTTTGCCCTGCCGAGACGCGACCCGCCCTTTCTGATTCCCGGCGATACCCTGGTGGTGCGGCCGGACGGGCCGCAGGTTGCCGTGTTGTCCAATGACAATCGCGTGCATTTCGCCCGCATCCAGTTGGGCCGCGATTTCGGCGATCACCTGGAGGTTCTCAGCGGTCTGGAAGCCGGCCAGCGGTTGGTGGTGAACCCCGGCGACAGCGTCCGCGAGGGCGTGGTGGTGAGGCCGGCCGCAGAGGCGGCGGAAAAGGGGACCCAGTGAACCGCGGCACGGGAATAAGACCGGTCCTCAGTATTGTGCTGGCGTTCGTGCTGCTGGCGGGTCCCCTGGCGGCCGCCCCGCAGACGCCCGGCGGAGATACGGTTCCGCCGGCCGCCGCGCTGCCGCGCATGAGCCGTCCGGTGAGTTTCGATAATTCGCCCCGCGTTGATGAACTGATCCGCGCCGGGAACCTGTATCTTTCGCTCCAGGATGCGCTGGCGCTGGCCATCGAGAACAACCTGGATATCGAGCTCGAGCGTTTCATGCTGCCGCAGAGCGATTCCGAGCTGCTGCGGGCCAAGGGCGGCGGCACGTTGCGCGGCCTGAACTTCACGCTGCTCGAGACGCCCGCGGGCGTGGGCGGACCGCTCAGCCCGCTGGTCACAAACCCCGCCACCGGGGTGGCCACCAGCGGCACGTCGGTGGCCAACAACGCGCTCGAGCTCAACGGATTGGGCGAGGCGCAGACCAACCTCTCGATCGAGGGCAACGTCGCGCAATCCAACGGAACCCCGGTTCCGGTGATGGACCCGGCCGTCACCGCGCTGGTGAATTGGGCGCATAACTCCCAGCCGCAGACCAGCTACAACGCATACGGCACCAATGCACTCATATCGAGCACGGCCAATATCAACGGGGGAATTCAGCAGGGCTTTTCGACTGGCGCGCAGGTGGGGCTAGGCCTGGTGAACGGTTACCAGTCCTGGAACGCGACGGCTTTGCCCTACTCCTCGTACACGGGGTCCACCCTGGGGTTGAACGTGACCCAGCCGCTGTTGCGCGGTTTCGGCCCCAGTTTGAACCGCCGCTTCATCCGGATCGCCGCCAATGAGCAGCGCATCACCAGCCTGCTGTTCCGGCAGCAGCTCATCGCCACCTGCTACGGCGTGATCCGGCTCTACACCGATTTCGTGGCGCTCTACGAAGACCGGAAGGTAAAACAGGAGACCGTCGCCATGGCCGAGAAGCTGCTTTCCGACGTGGACGCCCAGGTGCAGGAAGGCACGCTCGCGCCGGTGGAGAAGACGCGGGCCAGCGCCGAGGTCTTTTCCGCCCGCCAGGATCTTATTAACGCCGCCGGACTGGTCGAAGAGCAGGAAGCCATCTTGAAGAACGTGTTGACGCGGCGCGGCAACGAAGACGCCGAGGTGCGCGCGGCACACATCATTCCCACCGATACGCTTTCGATCCCCGAGAAGGAAGAGGTCCGTCCCATCCAGGACCTGATTGCGGAAGCCCTGGCGAACCGTCCGGATCTGGGCCAGGCGCAGTTGCAGGTGGAGAATTCGCAAATCGGATTGCAAGGCTCCCGCAACGCCACGCTCCCGGAAGTCGATCTGGTGGGCATCATGCAGAACAACGGCTTCGCCGGCAGCAGCAATCCGGCCTTCGTCAACACCCAGCCCGGCTTGTATGGCGGATACGGCGGCGTGCTGGGCCAGATGCTGGCGCGCGATTATCCTACCTATGGCGTGGGACTGCAGGTGACGCTGCCGATCCACAATCGGATCGCGGAGGCTGACCTGGCGCGCGACGAGCTGCAAGTGAAGCAGTCGGAGATCCGTGTGCGCCAGTTGCAGAACCAGGCCCGCCTGGAAGTTGAAGACGCGCTCATCGCCATGCGCCGCGCGCGGGCCTCTTACCAGGCGGCCACGGAAGCGCGCAAGCTGCAGCAGGAGTCGCTCGAAGCCGAGCAGGCCAAGTTCGAAGTGGGCGCCTCCACCAGCTTTTTCGTCATTCAGTACGAGAGTTTGCTGGCGCAGGCGAAATCCACCGAAGTGGCCGCCATGAGCTCGTACGCCAAGGCGCGAGCGGCCCTGGAGCGCGCCACCGGCACGATTCTCGAAGCGCATCAAGTTTCGTTCGAGGCCGCCGTGAAGGGAAGGATGCAGTAGCGCGCGGTTCAATTCGAATTGAACCAGTGCTTCTTGGCGAAGAACTTCTTCTGAATGTCCGGCCAGAACTCGGACATCAGGTTCCCGATCACCCCGCCGGTGAGGCTCGTGCTCAGGCGGGCAGCCATCACCTCTCCCCGCACGCTGGCTGAAGGGTAATAGGCGTTCGAAGCCGCGATCCCCAACACCATCCCGAATATCCCCGAGGCGTTGAAGGACGGCTTGCCGGAATCCATGGGCGCGATCGCCAGCCGGCTGACGGAATAGACCACGCGCGAGAGGATGGGATGCCCCGGCCCGCGGCGGTAATAGCGCGGGTCCTGATGCAGCACGGAGGCCAGTAAACCGGCGCTGAAGAAGTTCTGGGTGGCGAAATCGGCCTGGGCCGCGCCGACACGCATGCCATACGCCGGCCAGCCTTCGCCGTACCGGGGAGTCTGGTTCCCCATTTGAGAGAAGCCCGCGGCCATCACCGCGCTGGTTATGTTAAACGGATCGATGGTCTCCTTCCACGCCAGGGACCACTTCTGTTTGACGGTCAGAGGCGGCGGGTGCACATCCGGATCGCGGACCGTCTGGTAATCCGGGATGACTCCCATGATGCGCTGCTCATTGAAGGGGTTCGGAGCGGGGGCAACCTCTTCGGAGCGCTGGCTCCACGCGCTGCCGCACGCCAAGCCGCTCAGCAGTGCCATGGCAGACAACTTGGTCCCGCCCCTCATTTGTACCCGCCCCCGCTCCGGTGAGAAGGACGGGCACGCGCTCTTCCACGGTTACGTTGTGACTCTAAAGAGCCATTAACTGTTTGAGGGCCAAGGCGTTGTGAGCCGCGTAGGCGGCCTGGTGGTTATCGAAGTAGGGGTATAAGGCCAGCCGGAAGTTCCAATGTGAACCGAGTTCATAACAAGTAAATCGGTTTTCCCCGCCGCTCCACCACGCGTCCCATGCGGTACGCGCCTTCGAGCGAGCGCTCCAGCCCGGCGGCATCGCGCTCCGGCAGGGCGATCAGCAAGCCTCCCGAAGTCTGCGGGTCGTAGAGCAGATCTTCGAGTTCGCTGGCCAGAGTGACGGCGGTCTCCACTGCGCAGGAAGCGAACTCGCGATTGTTCTTGAGTCCGCCGGGCAGCGCGCCCTGCCGCGCGTAATCGAGGGCTCCGGGAAGAAATTGCAGGCGGCCGGTCTCGATCTCGAGCGTCACCCCGCTGGCCAGCGCCATCTCACGCGCGTGGCCGATCAGCCCGAAGCCGGTCACATCCGTGCAGCCGTGCACCTCGAAGCGCAGCATTGTGTCGCAGGCATGGCGGTTCAGCGTCAGCATCGACGCGATGGAGGCCTCCACGTGCTCGGGCAAGGCCATCCCGCGCTTTAGCGCTGTCGAGATCACCCCGGTTCCCAGTCGCTTGGTGAACACCAGGAGATCGCCGGCTTGCGCGCCGGCATTGGCCAGGATGCGCGCCGGGTGGATGGTGCCGGTCACCGCGTAGCCGAACTTGATCTCCTCATCGGCCACGCTGTGCCCGCCCAGAATCGAGCAGCCGGCTTCGTGCATCTTTTCGGCGCCGCCCCTGAGGATCTCGGCCAAGTCGTCCAGATCGCCCTTGCCCGGATACGCCAGGATGGAGAGCGCCGAGATCGGCCGCCCGCCCATGGCATAGACATCGCTCAGCGCGTTGGCCGCGGCGATCGCGCCGAAAGTACACGGATCGTCCACGATGGGCGTGAAAAAATCCACGGTCTGCACGAGGGCAAGCTCCGCCGTAAGCTTGTACACCCCGGCATCGTCGGCGGTGTCAAACCCGATCAACACGTTCTCGTCGGCCCAACGGGGCACGCGCGCCAAGACCTGGTCCAAAACCTTTGGACTGAGCTTGGACGCTCAACCCGCGGCCTTCACGTGGGCCGTCAACTTCTTCGCCTGCGTGGGATCCGGCATAATCGTAATGCCGCTTACTATAATAGCGGGATGCGGCGAATCTCCGTTCTGCTGGCGGCGCTGGTTCTGAGCCTGGCCTTCACCCTCGCTTCCAGCGAACCGTCCGCCGACCCGCGCCTGAAGAAAGCCTCCCGCGCCCCGGACCGGAACGGCTGGATTCAGGTTCATCTGGAGGGATCGCCCGGCGAGATCGGCTTCCAGCACGGCTACCTGCTGGCCTCTGAAATCCAGGACAACTTCAAGGACATCTCCACCGAGATGCAGCACGACGAAAGGAGGGACTGGAGCTTCTTCCGCGGGGCCGCCCGCGAAATTTTCTGGCCGCATATCGAGCAGGAGTACCGCGACGAACTCGCCGGCATAATCGCCGGCCTGAAGGCGCGCAATGTCCCGCTCGACCTGTGGGATATCGTGGCGCTCAATGCCTGGCTGGAGCTGCCCTATTACGACCGGACGCTGGAACCCCAGGGGGATTCGGCCACCGCCACCGCCGATCATTGCAGCGCCTTCGTGGCCACCGGCAGCTACACTCGAGACGGGCGCATCGTCATCGGCCACAACAGTTGGACCAGCTACGCCTCGGGCGAGCGCTGGAACGTGATCTTCGACATCGTGCCGGCGCGCGGGCAGCACATCCTCATGGACGGCATGCCGGGCCTGATCCATAGCGGCGACGATTTCGGCATCAACGCGTCCGGCCTGGTCATCACCGAAACCACCATCAGCGGCTTCCGGGGATTCGATCCCAGGGGCGTGCCGGAGTTCGTGCGCGCCCGCAAGGCCATGCAATACGCGGGCACCATCGACGATTTCGCGCGCATCATCGAGGATGGCAACAATGGCGGCTACGCCAATACCTGGCTGCTGGCCGACAGCCGGACGAACGAGATCGCCAGCCTGGAGCTGGGCCTGAAGAACGTGACGCTGGAGCGCACCCGGGACGGCTACTTCGTGGGATCGAATTTCCCCTCCAATCCGAAACTGGTCCAGGAGGAAACCGATTTCGATCCCACCAACCGCGAGCGCGGCGAGAACGCCCGCCACGAGCGCTGGCTGGCGCTGATGGCGGAGTACAAAGGTAAGATCGATGTGGCCGCCGGCCAGAGATTTCTGGCCGACCACGTGGATGCCTCTAACGGCTTAACCCAACCGAGCGAGCGTACCCTGTGCGGCCACGTGGATCTCTCGCCGCGCGGCATGGGCGCGTGGCAGAACCCGTTCGCCCCGGCCGGCACGGTGCAGAACAAAGTGACCGACGCCGCCGGCGCGCAAAAGATGTCGCTGGTGGCCGCCATGGGCCACGCCTGCGGCCTGGATTTCAAGGCTTCCTATCATCTCGCCATGCACCCCAGGTTCATCTGGTACAGCCCCATTCTGCGCGATATGCCCTCGCGCGAATGGACCTGGTTCGGAGCCAGGTAAGCATGCAGCGCGCCGCCGTTATCGCCCTCGCCGCCATGACCCTGCTCTCGTCGCTCGCGCCGGCAGCCGGGCCGGATCCCACCTATCGCGCCGGCATCGCCGAGTGGCGCCGGCAACACGAAGCCGCGCTGAAGGCCGATGGCGGATGGCTCACTGTGACCGGCCTGTTCTGGCTGAAGGAAGGCCCCAACTCAATAGGTTCCGGCGCGGCTAACGATATCGTGCTGCCCGCGGGCGCGCCGGCACGGCTCGGCGCGGTGAAAGTGGAGGAGGACAGGGCCGTCTTCACGGCTTCGACCAATTCGGTGACGCTCAACGGCAAGCCGGTTCGCGAGGCTCCCCTGCGATACGCCGGTCCGGTGGACGTAATATCGAGCGGTCCCCTCGACCTGTTTCCGATCAAGCGCGGCGACCGCCTGGCGCTGCGCATGAAAGACAAGAACAGCGCCCTGCGCAAGAGCTTCACGCACCTGAGCTGGTTTCCGGTCCGCGAAGATTGGAGGATCGCCGGCAAGTTCGTTCCCCTGGCCCGGCACGCGAAAATGGTTTTCGACACCGTGATCGGCGTGCCGGACATCGAGGAAAGCCCCGGCTACGTCGAGTTTCAACGCGGCGGCCAAACTTACCGCCTGCAGGCCGCTGACGACGAAGGGCAGTTATTCTTCGTCATGCGCGATCTCACCAGTGGCAAATCCACTTACGCGGCCTCGCGTTTCCTGTATGCCGATCCGCCCAGGAATGGCGTCGTGATCCTCGATTTCAACAAGGCCGAGAACCCGCCCTGCGCCTTCACGCCGTATGCCACCTGCCCGCTGCCTCCGCCGCAGAACCGCCTGGCGCTGGCCATCGAAGCCGGCGAGATGAAGTACGAAGGCTCGGCGCATTAGAATTGTTTGAAGCCCATGAAAACCTTCACGATCGCCTCGATCGCCGGCGACGGCGTGGGGACCGAAGTCGTCCCCCAAGCCCAGCGCGTTCTGGATAGAATCGCCAAAAAGTTCGATGTGAACTTCGCGTTTCAGGATTTCGATTGGGGCGCGTCGCATTTCTTCCGCTGGGGACGCATGATGCCGGCCGGCGCCATCGACCTCCTCCAGCCCTGCGACGCCATCCTGCTGGGCGCCGTCGGCCACCCCGATATCCCCGATCACACCACGCTCAACGGCCTGCTGCTGCCCATCCGCCGCGTCTTCGATCAATACGCCAATGTCCGCCCGGCGTATCTGTTTCCAGGGGTCGTGTCACCGCTGGCCAAGGCACGGGCGGGTGAGATCGATTTTGTGATGGTGCGCGAGAATACCGAGGGCGAATACGCCCAGGTGGGCGGTTTCGTCTACCAGTTCCAGCCGCACGAAGTTGCCATCCAGACCTCCGTGTTCACGCGGCGCGGCACCGAGCGCGTGGTGCGCTATGCCTTCGAGCTGGCGGTGAAGCGGGGCCGCAAGAAGCGCGTGACCTCCATCACCAAGTCCAATGCGCTGGGCTTCAGCATGACCTTGTGGGACCGCACCTTCCAGGAGGTCGCCAGCCGTTTCCCCGATGTCGAGACCGAATCTCTGCTGGTGGACACCGCGGCCATGAACTTCGTCCGCCGTCCGGAAAGTTTCGACGTCGTGGTGGCCTCGAACCTGTTCGGCGATATCCTGAGCGACCTCTCGGCCATCCTTGTGGGAAGCATGGGCCTGGCGGCCAGCGCCAACCTCGATCCGCAGCGCCGTTTCCCCTCCATGTTCGAACCGGTGCACGGCACGGCGCCGGATATCGCCGGCAAGGGCGTGGTGAACCCGCTGGCCACCATCCTGAGCGCGGCCATGATGCTCGATCACCTGGAACTGGCCGATGCCGCGCGCGCCATCGAGGGCGCCGTGGCCGCCGTGCTCGCTGAAGGCAAAGTGCGCACGGCGGACCTGGGGGGGAGCAGCCGCACGGAGGAAGTCACGGACGCGGTGCTGGAGAAGCTGGGTTAGTGGGGCAGGCACCGAAACGCGAGAGCACCGGGCGGCACGCGTTTTTGGTCGCGGCGGGCATCCTGCTCAGCCGCCTGGCGGGACTGGTGCGGCAACGCGTCTTCTCGCGCTACTTCGGCCTCTCGGATGCCGCCGACGCCTTCACCGCGGCTTTCCGCATTCCCAATTTCCTGCAAAATCTCTTCGGAGAGGGAGTGCTCTCAGCCTCTTTCATTCCGGTCTACGCGCGCCTGCTGGCGGAAGGGGATGAAGAAGAGGCCGGGCGCGTAGCCGGCGCGGTGGCGGCCATCCTGGCGCTGACTACGTCGCTGCTGGTGCTCCTAGGCGTGCTCGCTACGCCCATTCTCATCGACGCCATCGCGCCCGGCTTTCACGGGGCCAAGCGCGAGCTGACCATCCGGATTGTGCGCATTCTATTCCCCGGTGCGGGCCTGCTGGTGATCTCAGCCTGGTGCCTGGGAATCCTGAACAGCCATCGCAAGTTCTTCCTCTCCTATACGGCCCCCGTCATCTGGAACGCCGTCATGATCGCGACCCTGGTAGCGTACCGGCGCGCTTCGCAAGATTCGCTCGCGGTCACGCTGGCCTGGGGATCGGTGGTGGGGAGCGCGCTGCAATTCGGAGTTCAATTACCGGTGGTGCTGCGCCTCGCGGGGCGGCTCCGATTTCGCCTGGAAGTCCATGCCCCGCAAGTGCGCGAGGTGGTGCGCAACTTCGGACCGGTCTTCGTGAGCCGCGGAGTGGTGCAGATCAGCGCCTACGTGGATTCGCTGCTGGCGAGCCTGCTGGGCGCCGGCGCGGTGGCCGGCCTGACCAACGCGCAGATGCTCAACCTGCTGCCCGTGAGCCTTTTTGGCATGTCGGTTTCGGCGGCCGAGCTGCCGGCCATGTCGAGCGCCTTGGGCGAGGCGCCTGAGGTGGCCGCCTATCTGCGGCAGCGCCTGAACGCGGGCTTGAGCCAGATCGCCTTTTTCATCGTGCCTTCCGCGATGGCGTTCCTGGCGCTGGGCGGAGTCATCACCGCCGCTCTGTTTCAGAATGGCGAGTTCACCTCGCGGGATTCCACTTACGTCTGGGCCATCCTGGCCGGATCGGCCGTGGGGCTGCTGGCCGGAACGCTGGGCCGCCTCTATTCCTCCACTTATTACGCTCTGCGCGACACGCGCACGCCCTTGCGCTACGCGGTCATCCGCGTATCGCTGACCACCGCGCTGGGATACCTGTGCGCCGTTCCGCTGCCGCACTGGCTGGGCATCGAACCGCGCTGGGGCGTGGCCGGCCTGACGGCGTCCGCGGGCCTGGCGGCCTGGGTGGAGTTCACGCTGCTGCGCCGCACGCTCAACGCGCGTATCGGCCGCACGGGCCTGCCGACCAGCCTGGTGGCGAAGCTGTGGAGTTCGGCCATCGTGGCGGCGGCCGCGGGATGGGCCGTGAAGCTGCTCACTGGCCATGCGGGACCGATTGCGGGCGCCGCAGCCATTCTGACAGCCTACGGAGTGACTTACTTCGGGACGACCTATCTTGTGGGCGTCACGCAGTCGGCCAGCGCCCTGCGCAGGCTGCTGCGGCTGCGGTGAGTGTGACCGGTTTTAAGCTTTACAGCGTGACCGACGCAGCGCGGGTGTTCAACAAACGGATGGAAGATCGGGTCGGGCAGCGGCCGCTCGGGGAATATGCGCGGGCCTGGTCGGGGCGGATGACGCACCGCAGCAGATAGGGAATTTACCTGAATTGCAGAAAAGCGGCTGTTTTTGCGCTTATGCCTTGATTTCGAACATGATTAGATTTACTATTCTCCCTGACTATACATTCAGACGCTTTGGTTGTGAAAACTTTCGGCTGCGGGTAAGGAATATCGCGTCCCGTAGGGTTGGCGTCCGTAGGTAGTCAAGAACGGGGTCTCCAGTCTGGAAGCCGCAGCGAAATGTGGCATTTACGGACTGGCGTTCACCATATAGCGGCACCTCCGGTGCGAAGGCCGTGGCGCAATGATGCCGCGGGTTCAGCGTTTGGCGGTAGCCCACAACAGAAGATAGCCGTGCAGTGCGGGGGCTCCAAGCGCTAGCTTGACGTCAGGCCTTCGGCCGCAGCGAACAGTATGACCGTGCAGTGCGGAGGCATTTGCAAAGGGGGTGTTGCGTCCTCCGGTATCTGACGGTAGCCATTAACTCGAACGTGTAGTCGCGCGCAGTGCCGAGGCCGCAGCGCAAAGGGTGTTGTGTCGCCCGGCGATGAGACACGCTGCCAGGCCTGTCTAAGCGGTCGCGCCACTGCGATAAGGAGGCCATATGCGGTTCTTCCGCGTCATTGTGTGCTGCCTTGCAGGCATAAGTGGCGCTTTTGCCCAAAGCGATCGCGGGACCATTACCGGAACAGTCACGGATAATAGCGGGGCAGTCGTCCCACACGCCTCGGTCGTAGCGGTGTTTTCGGAAAGCGGAACGGAGTTTCCGGTCGCGACCAGCGACACCGGCAACTATACGATCGCGTCGTTGCGCCCTGGAACCTACAGCGTGAGTGCCGAGGCCGCCGGGTTCAAGAAGACCACCCGGACCAACATCCTGGTGGCGGTGGCTACGAACGTTCGCGTGGATGTCACGCTCGAGGTCGGTAACGCCACCGAGTCGCTGACGGTTACCGCGGAGGCGCCGCTCCTCGAGACCGAAGACGCCACCCAAACCCATACCCTGACCGGACAGCAGATCGGTAATCTACCCATCAACTTCGGTGTAATCAGCGGCGGATACATTCGCAACCCCTTGACTTTTGTCACGCTGGAGCCAGGCGCGAACAATACTGGGCTGAGCACCATCCGCGTCAACGGCATGCCGAACAACACCACGGAAATGTACGTCGAAGGGCAGGAGATGGGGAACGTCATGAACCCCGGGAGCATCTACGAGCAGACGCCTAGTGTCGAAGCGATCGA
The DNA here is from genome assembly GCA_963714205.1 of Terriglobia bacterium. GTDB lineage: Bacteria > Acidobacteriota > Terriglobia > Bryobacterales > Bryobacteraceae > CAVQNQ01. Next base: position 83,263 of record CAVQNQ010000004.1, on the reverse strand, counting down.
AGCCGTGGCTCTTCAGTCCAGCAACTTCGCGCCGGAGTTCGGCCAAGTGGTAGCCGGCACGTTCAACTTCAACACCAAATCCGGCACGAATCAGTTGCACGCCACCGCGTACGAGTATTTCGTGAATGAAGACTTCGACGCGGGATTAACGTTTACCAACGACGGCAACGGACACCTGATCCGGCCCACGGAGCGCAAGAACGACTTTGGATTTTCTCTAGGCGGACCGATATACGTTCCGAAGATTTACAACGGCAAGAACAAGTCGTTCTTCTTCTTCGACTGGGAGTGGTACAGGGACAACAGATACATCTCCGGCGTCTATCAGACAGTTCCGACGATGGACATGCGGAACGGCAATTTCAGCGAGATCCTGACCGGAAGGAACCTGGGAACGGACATACTGGGCCGGGCGATCCTGGAGAATACCATTTACGACCCAAGCACCGCCCGTGCCGTCAACGGCCAGAGCATAACGGATCCTTTCCCAGGCAACATCATCCCCATGAGCCGGATCAGCCCCGTGTCTTTGAAGATCCAGAACTTCATCCCCGTGCCGACCAATGGCGGTCTGGTAACCAACTGGAATCAGCAGTATCCCAACCCGACGTCCATCTATATACCGAGCTTCAAGCTGGACCAGAATATCGGTGAGAAGAATCATCTGTCGTTCTTCTTTTCGGAGAACCACATCAATCATTTGGTGGCGACCGATGGTTTGCCGATTCCGATCACAGGGATCCGGCCCGAATATGAGCGCAACCATACGATGCGGTTCAACTGGGATTACACGATAACACCGACCCTGATCGCTCACGTGGGCGCGGGGTACTCGATGTACCGCAGTCCGGACGACGCGGCCAACGGGGTCCTGGAATACGATGCTCCCGGCCAGCTCGGGTTGAATGGAGGCATCCTTAATAACTTCGCCGACCCGAGCATATGGGCCACGGGCTTCCCCCGCATCTCCGGCACATCGACCGGCGGTTACGGAATGACTTTGGGAATGGGCCCTACCAACGCCAATAAGTACGCGACCGATAAGCTGACCACGATTTACAACGTAAGCTGGGTTCACGGGAACCACAGTTTCAAGTTCGGACTTGACTGGCGCAAGGATTTCTACCGCGACCGGCATGTGAACGGCACTCAGGGCATCTGGACTTTCGACAACAGCGAAACGGGGCTGCCTTATCTGGGTGCGACCAGCATCGGCGGCGGTAACCTCGGCAACGGATACGCGGACTTTCTGCTCGGACTCGCTACCAGCGCCAGCATCATGACGGTGCAGGACCCTCAATACCGCAAGACGTCCTGGTCGCTCTTTGTTCAGGACCAGTGGAAAGCGACCCGGAAGCTGACAGTCACTTACGGGCTACGCTGGGATCTGCAGAACCCGTTCAGGGAAATTCACGATCGCTTCTCGGTATTTTCACCCAACATTGCCAATCCGTCGGCGGGGGGCCTGCTCGGCGCAACCGAATGGGCAGGATATGGGGCGGGCCGCTGCAACTGCTGGTTTATCGACACTTACCCATATGCCATTCAGCCGCGTCTGGGCATCGCCTATCAGATCGACAGCAAGACGGTGTTCCGGGCCGCCTGGGGCATAAGTTTCGGGAACACCCAGAACGCCAGTTACTTCGAGGCCGCTGTCCCGATCGTCGGAGGCGGTCCTATGGGCTTCAACAATCTCTCGTTTACATCGCCCGGCTTCGGACTGCCTGCCGCTACCTTCGCCCAGGGTTTGCCATATACCCAGGCGCAAATGTATCCGACTAGTCTCAACCCCGGAATCTTTCCGTTCACCGGACAGACGAACCTCTCAGATCCCTGGGTCAATCCAGATGGCGGCCGGCCGCCGCGCATCAACCAATGGAATATCGGTATGCAGCGCCAGGTCACCCAGAACCTGCTGCTGGAAGCCGCCTATGTGGGCAATCGGGGTGTCTGGCTGTCGTCCAACAACCTGGTCGACGTCAACGCTCTAACGCCACAGATTTTGGCCGCACACGGTCTGAGCCTTTCGAATTCCGCGAACCTGTCGCTTCTGTCATCGACCTTTGCGTCGGGCAAGCCACAAGCCGCCGGTTTCAGCGTTCCGTATGCGGGCTGGCCGACGGGGGACACGCTGGCGCAGGCCCTCCGTCCGTTTCCGCAGTTCGGCAACATCAGCGCGCAGGAGATAAACAGAGGAAATAGCTGGTACGACTCACTACAAGCCAAGGCGACCCTGCGCCCATGGCACGGCTTATATTTGCAGTATGCGGGCACCTGGCAAAAAGAACTGACCACGGCCGAAAGCGTCCAGGCCAACGACGTGTTTAACCTGCCGGTCCAGAAAGGGATTTCTCCCAGTTCGCTTCCTCTGGTCTCGGCGTTCCTGTTCAACTACCAAATGCCCGCCGTCACCAGCAATAAGGTGTTGAGGGCCATTCAGAAAGACTGGACACTCGGCGGCTCTTTCCGCTATCAGAGCGGCCTCCCGATTCTCTCGCCCTATGCCACCAACAACCTGCAGGCGGTGCTGCCGCGCAACACCAGCAACACGCCCACTTACGCGGACCGCGTACCCGGCGTGTCGCCATTCATCGAGAGCCCCAACTGCCACTGCTTCGATCCGGGTCAGACCTTCATTCTGAACCCGGCCGCATGGACACAGCCGGCGGCAGGCCAGTTCGGTACCGCCGCACCGTATTACAACGATTATCGCTGGCAGCGGCAGCCATCCGAGAACATGAATCTCGGACGCGTCTTCCGCATTCGGGAGAGAGTGACTCTGAGTTTTCGGGCTGAATTCTTCAACATATTCAACCGCGTATTCCTGAATACTCCCACGTCAACCAACTCTTCCCAGACACAGGTCAAATCGGGGAACATGACCGTGTCCGGCTTCGGATATATCAATACCCAAGTGACGCCTATCCAAGCGGCAGGCGGCGCGACACCGACGGTGCGCAACGGCCAGCTCGTGGCGCGTATTCAGTTCTGAGCCTAACTTGTGGCGCCGCCGGCTAAGGCAGGCGGCGCCGCCTATTTCGACGTGATAACATCTCGACAGGATAAGAGGGCGGAAGCATGGCTATAGATACAAGAACGACACCGATGCGATGGCCGGCAGGCCCTTTGGACATCGCACTTCGACAGAAGGTGAAGGGCTTTACCACAGAGACGGCCGAGGTTCTTCGCAAATGGCAGGATCCGGCTCTACTGGCCACCGTGCAGGGTACGCCTGTCAATTGCCTGGTGATTAGTTGGGCCGCGGGTCTGGCCGCGGATGCCGAGCAGCAACAGGCGCTGAAGCCGCTGCTGGAGAAAGGTAAGGCGGCCGGCTTGAGTTTCGTGGGATTGGTGGAAGGCGAGGCTAACAAAGCGGCCGCCATGGCCGCGGCCCAGTCGGCCGGTCTTGACGCGGTCGCGATGGAAGGGGCGCCTCCGTCCGGCGCGGGTATCCCGGTTATTCCGTGGGGTAAGTCGGCGCAGATGAGCTGGCGTGCAAGCTCTCCGGTTTTGGCTGTCTCGGATGGCGTGTGGCCGGGGGTTCCGCAAGAGCGGACACCGATGGGCGGCCCGACGAACCTGCCCTGGGTCGATTCCAACGGAGCGCTGCTGCACATCGCGCGGACGCTGGGGCCGGGGAAAGGGATCTGGGTGGGCTTCGAGCCTCCGCAAGGGGCCAAGCTGACGGCTCAGCCTTACATGCTGGCGGCAGCGGACGTGGCCACATATGGGGGGCGCTGGGTGATCTCGCTGGACGACCAGGTGCTGGGGGGACTGGCTGCGCAGAACTCGGCGTCGATGGACACCTGGAAGCAGGTCATCGGGGTGGTGACGTTCTTTGAGCAGCACAAGGAGTTCAGCGGTTACCAGCCGATGGCGGTGTTGGCGGTGATGTCGGACTTTGCGGGAGCGGACCGGGATCTGGCGGAAGAGGCGCTGAACCTGCTGCCGCGGCTACGGCAACCGTTCCGGCCGATCGCGAGATCGCAGGCGGCGGGGGCATCGTTAACGGGGCTGCGGGCGATCTTCTATGTGGACCAGGAGCCGGCGGACGCCAAGTTACAGGCCAAGCTGATGACTTTCGTAAGAGGGGGCGGGATGCTGTTCGCGACCTCCAAGTGGGCGAAGCCGGAGGGCACGCTGGTGCCAGACGAGCCGCATCTTACGTTTTCGCAGCGGGCCTTGGGGAAGGGGCGGCTGTTTATCTCGAAGGAAGAGCAGCCGGACCCGTACGACACGGTTCAAGATATTCAGATCCTGATGAGCCATCGCCAGGATGTGCTGCGACTTTACAACGGGTCGTCGATGAACTGCTACTATACAGGCTCCCCGCAAGGGCGGGAGGGTGTGGTCCATCTGTTGAGCTACTCACGGCGGGGCGGCGACAGGGCACTGTTGTACATGCGAGAGCCGTATCGGACGGCGCGCTTCGTGAGTCCGGAGATGGCCTCGGCGGTGGACCTGAAATGGGTATCCCAGGAGAACGGCGGAGCGGAGTTGTCGATGCCGCAGATTTCGGTTTATGGCGTGGCGGAACTTGGGAAGTAGGAAGGCGAAGGAGACAATCATGAACCACGAAATAAGCAGGAGAGAGTGGCTGGCAGGAGCTGGCGGGGCGGCGGGTTACTTGCTGACGCAGTCTTCGCGGGCCTTGGCCGCCATTCCACCCACCGGGAAGGTGACGGTCGGGAAATGCAAGACCTACGGAAATGAACTGGTCCCCACGCTGGAAACGATGTTCGACCAACTGGGCGGCCTGGGCGGGCTGGTAAAAGGGAAGACCGTGGCGGTGAAAGTGAACTTCATCGGCGTCCGCTGGCAGCGGCTGGGCGACGCGCTGATGGAGGACACGTTCTGGTCGCACCCGCGGATGATCGGGTCGGTGGTACACCTGCTGGGCAAGGCAGGAGCGCGCCGCATCCGGGTTGTGGAAGGCCCCTGGTCCACTCCCGAGACACTCGAAGAGGTGATGGTGTCGATGAACTGGAAGCCGCAGGACATTCTGAACGCGGCCGACAACGTGGATTTCGAGAACACCAACTTCCTGGGAAAAGGGAAGAAGTATTCGCGGTTCATGGTGCCCGGAGGCGGGCTCATGTTCCCCGGGTACGACCTGAACCATTCTTATGAAGACTTGGATGTTTTCGTATCGCTTGCCAAACTGAAAGAGCACTCCGCCACGGGCGTCACGCTCTCCATGAAGAACATTTACGGAACGACTCCGTGCACCATCTATGGCGAGGACGCCGGGGTTGACGAGCCGAGCCTGCGCCCGCACGGAGGACGCGGCAATGTGTTTCACTTTGCGACGAGACCTCCTTCGAAGAGCGCGCCGCAGGAGATACACCCGGGTGTATCCAAAGACGCCGGATATCGACTTCCGCGGATCGTCGCCGAGATTAACGCGGCACGGCCGGTCCACCTGGCGATCATTGAGGGCATTAAAACAGCTACCGGCTCAGAAACGGCCGGGAGGCTCCAGGAAGCCGTGAATCCGGGAGTGATCATAGCCGGAACGAATACGGTGGCGACCGACGCCGTGGGCATGGCCGTGATGGGATTCGATCCGATGGCCGAGCGCGGGAAGGCCCCGTTTGCGAGATGCGACAGCACGCTCAGATTCGGCGAGGAGCTGGGGGTTGGACAGCGGGACCTCAAACAGAACGAAGTGATGGGGGTTCCCATCTCTGAAGTTGTGTTCAGTTACGCCGCCGTGCGTGAAAGGTTAATGCGGGAGAACGCGGCGAGCAAGAAGTCCTGATTCTCGACGTTTCGTCAACTCCGCGCTCGATTTCGAGGAGTGAGGCGCCCGCGTGACTGGCCCAAGCAACCTATGGTGCAGCGCGTCGGCCCGCGCGAGAACATTTTTCGAGTTAATGGCCTACAGCTCCGCCAGCACCTCGCCCGCGTGGCCTTTGGCCGTCACCTTGGAATAAATCCTCTCGATCCTTCCATCGGGCCCGATGACGAAGGTGCTGCGCACGATCCCCATCGTCTTCTTGCCGTACATGTTCTTCTCCTGCCACACGCCGTACGCCTGAGCCGCGGACTTCTCTTCGTCGGCCAGCAAAGTGAACGGCAGGGCGAACTTCTCCTTGAATTTGGCCTGCGCGCCAGTCTTATCCGGCGAGACTCCCACCACCACGGCGTCCTTGGCCCCGAAGGCCGCGAGGTTATCGCGAAATTCGCAGGCCTCCACTGTGCAACCCGGCGTATTGGCACGCGGATAGAAATAGAGCACCACGCGGCGGCCTTTCAGATCCGATAGCCGGAACGGTTCGCCCGTGTCGGTGGGCAGTTGGATCTCCGGCGCCCGGTCCCCAATCTTCAGCATGTATCACCCCAGCTTCTGCTTCAACAGTTCGGTTACCAGGGCCACGTTGGCCTGCCCGCGCGTGGCCCGCATCACCTGGCCCACCAGGAAATTCAGAACGCTGCTCTTGCCGCCGCGATACTGCTCCACCTGCTTGGGATTGGCCGCGATCGCATCGGCGATGATCTTCTCGATGGCCGCGGTGTCGCTGATCTGTTTCAACCCCTCGCGCTCCACGATGGCCGCGGGCTCTTCGCCGGTCGAGAACATCTGGGGGAAGATCTGTTTGGCCAGCTTGCCGGAGAGCTCGCCGCGCGCCATCAGCTTCACCAGTGCGCCCAGGTTCTCCGCGGAAACGGGGGATTCGGAAATCTCCTTCCCCTCGGCCTTGAGCAGTCTCATAAGGTCGCCCATGACCCAGTTGGCGGTGGTCTTGGGATCGCCCGACACCCGCGCGGCGGTTTCGAAATACTCGCTCACGGCGCGCGTCTGCGTGAGCACTTCGGCATCGTACTCGCGCAGCCCGAATTCGGCGGCGAACCGCTCCCGCTTGCGCGCCGGCAGCTCCGGCATGGCGGCGCGAATCCGCTCCAGCCATTCTTCGCCCACGCGGAGCGGCACCAGGTCCGGCTCGGGAAAATAGCGATAGTCGTGCGCCTCTTCCTTGCTCCGCATACCGGCCGTTTCGCCCGCGTCCGGATCGTAAAGGCGCGTTTCCTGCTTCACCTGGCCGCCGCCCTCGAGCACGCCGACCTGCCGCACCACCTCGTAATCCAGCGCCTCCTTGAGAAACCGAAACGAGTTGAGATTCTTCACCTCGACCTTGGTGCCCAGCTTCGCGGCTCCCCACGGTCGCACCGAAACATTGGCGTCGCAGCGCAGATGGCCCTTCTCCATGTCACAGGTGGAGACCTCGACGAATTGGAGGACCTGCTTCAGCTCCGTCAGGTAGGCGTAGGCCTCCGCGGAGCTGCGCATATCCGGCTCGCTGACGATCTCGATCAGCGGCGTTCCGCTGCGGTTTAGGTCGACGTAGGAATAGCGGTCCGAATCGCGGAAGCCCTCGTGCATGTTCTTGCCAGCGTCGTCCTCCATGTGGACACGCGTCACGCCGACGCGCTTCGAAGCTCCCTCCACAACGATGTCGACGTAGCCGTGTTCGGACAGCGGCTCGTCATACATGGAGATCTGGTAGCCCTTGGGCAGGTCCGGGTAGAAGTAGTTCTTTCTGGCGAAGCGCGATTTCGGGCGGATGCGGCAGTTCAGCGCCAGGGCCGCCCGGATGGCCAGTTCCACCGCCTCGCGGCTCAGCACCGGCAGCGCGCCCGGCAATCCCAGGCACACTGGGCACACATTGGTATTGGGCGGCGCTCCGAAGCTGGTGGGGCACCCGCAGAAAATCTTGGTGGCGGTGGCTAGCTGCACGTGAACTTCGAGGCCGATCACGGTCTCGTAGCGCGCCAGCGCCTGGGGCGTAACCGCGGCTAAGGCGGAAGACATGATGTGTCTACAATTATAAAGGACCAGCCCACGGAGAGCCCCCGCTCTCACTGCGGCGAGCTTCCCGCGTCCGATGGCTGAATCCGCTCCTCGAGGGCACGCAGAAAGGCCTGGAGCGCGCCGCGATCGGCCTCCTGCCACTTCACCACCACGAAGTAGCGGCCGCGGTTGAAATAGACCGTGTCGGCCGAAGGCCGCCAGCGTTGCGCCAGTGTGAGGCCCACAGCGGGCGTCGAGAGTTCGTAGGCGCGCGCCTCGAGTTTTCCGGGCCCCGCATAGGAAGCCGTCAGCAGGCGCTGGACGCTGTTTCGCGGGACCGGGTCGGGCGCCTCGGAGACCGGTGTCTCGCGGGCGGCGGTGCGCTGCCAGACACCAGCCATCACGGGCGGGAACAGATCGGGCACCGGCTGGGGCGCGATAGTTTCCCGGCAGCCGGTCAGGGCTGCCGCCAGCGTCAGCGCGGCGAGAATCGAGTGCGTGCGGGTCATTAGTTCGATTCTGGCACGTGCGCGCAAACCGCGGTGTTACCATCGCACTTATGGCGAAGTTTAAGCCGGCTAAGGGCAGAGCCAGGACGAGGCCCGTGCCTCAGGGCGGTCTTCCCTGCGTGATCCTGGTGATCGCCGGCATTTTTCTCGTCATGTTCTTTGTCTTTTGGGTGATGAAGAATGCGGGCGGATAACCGGGCGGCGGACAGCCTCCGCCCGGTGGAGATTGTTCCGGGCTACCTGATGACTGCGGAGGGCTCGGCCCTGATCAAGGCCGGGAACACGCAAGTGCTGTGCACCGCCAGCGTGGAGGAGGGCGTCCCGCAGTTCCTCCGCAACACCGGCAAGGGCTGGGTGACGGCTGAATATTCCATGCTGCCGCGCGCCACGGCCAAGCGGACGCCGCGCGAGGTCACCCGCGGACGCGCCTCCGGGAGGACGCACGAAATCCAGCGCATCGTCGGCCGCTCCCTGCGATCGGTGGTCGATCTGGCGGCGCTCGGCGAGCGCACCATCACGCTCGATTGCGATGTTTTGCAGGCCGATGGCGGCACGCGCACGGCCTCCATCACGGGCGCTTTCGTGGCCCTGTCTCTGGCCGTCCGCCAGCTTATGCAATTCGGCGCGCTCAAGCGCCAGCCGCTGCGGGATTACTTGGCCGCCACCAGCGTGGGGCTGGTGGGCGGCGTCCCCATGCTGGACTTGTGCTACGACGAGGATTCCCAGGCTGACGTGGACATGAACGTAGTGATGACTGGCGCGGGCCGCTTCGTCGAGGTTCAGGCCACCGCCGAACACCGCCCGTTCGACGACCAACAGATGGCCAGCCTGATTGCGCTGGCGCGCGCCGGTATTGCCCAGTTGATCGAACTCGAGAAAAAGGTGGCGCCGCTTTGATCCGGCTCTATTGCGCCACGGGCAATCCAGGCAAGCTGCGCGAGTTTCGTATGGCCGCCCAGGGCAACCCGGTCGAGATCGAACTGCTCGCCGGTTACCGGCAGATCCCCCCGTGCGTGGAGGATGGCGCCACGTTCGAAGAGAACGCCGTCATCAAGGCCCTGCACTATGCGCCCCACGCTTCGGGACTGCTCTTCGCGGACGATTCCGGCCTCGAAGTGGACGCCCTGGGCGGCGCGCCGGGGGTATTCTCGGCGCGATTTTCCGGCCCGCGCGCCGGCTACGAGGCCAACAACCGGCTGCTCCTCGAGAAACTGCGCGGCGTCGCGAATCGTTCTGCGCGCTTCGTTTGTGCCCTCGCGCTGGCCGAGGGAGGCCGCGTCCGGAGCGTGTATCGCGGCCAAGTGGAGGGGATCCTCATTGCCGAGCCCCGCGGCCAGGCCGGTTTCGGTTACGACCCGTTATTCTGGTCTCCAGCGCTGGGCTGCACCTTCGGAGAAGCCACCGACGAACAGAAGTTCGCTCTGAGCCATCGCGGCCAAGCCTTGCGGGCCATGCTGGCGGACTTGTTGGGAAGCCGCCCTTCCGAGGCGCGGCCATAGCCTCCTCGTGCACGGCCCCGCGGCCGTGTTCAGAACATCAGCCAGCGCTGCCGCTCGGGAGCCTGGGCCAAGACAGGATTTCGAGATCCATCGCCTGGAATACCGGGCCGCAAGGGTACTCGATCAGATCGGGGCGCAAACCCGGACCCTCGAAGGGCTTTCCGGCGAGCCGGGCCGGCGAGCCCGTTTCGGTCCATTGGCGAGCCGCCCGCACGGAAGGCACGCTGCGGCGCTCCATGGGCGTGTTCTCGATGACATCCCGCGCCAGTGCCGGTTTGCCCTCGGCGATCAGCTCGCGCGCCCAATCCAGGCGCGCCGGCAAAAAGCCCGGATCGAAGCGCGTGGCTTCCCCGATCTCGTATTCGCTGCGCGTTTGGTCGCCGAGCGTGTACTCGAGGAAAGCTTTTTCATAGCGCGCCTCGGGCTGCTGGGGATCGATAGACATCGCCTTATCGATATCCGCCGCCGCGGCGGCGCGGTCGCCGCGAAGCAGGCGCAGATGGCCGCGTTCCGCCAGGGCCCGCTCGTCGCGGGGATCGCTCTGGGTCATACCGGTGAGAACGCGTTCGGCTTCCTCGGCTCGGCCCATGGCTACCAGCGCGGCCAGCCAGCGGCTGCGCGCGTCGGGATCGCCGGAATACCGCTCGTGAATTCCGGCCAGCTCGGCGAGGCCGGCATCGGGGCTTCCGTTGCGCAGCAAGTAGAGCGCGTGCAAATGCCGGAATTCCGGCTGTCCGGCATCGCGCAGGCGCTCGAGCGGCTCCGCGCACCCGGTGGTGGAGTCGTGGAGCGCGAACAGGGTGTCGCAGAGGTTGACGGCTGCCACGCTGAGATCCGGCTGTAGCCGCAGAGCATTGCGAAAATGACCAAGGGCGACCGCGGGCCGGCCGGCGAGACGGTAGAACTCGCCCAGCGCCTCCTCGGAGCGTGCGCTTGACGGCAGTGCCAGAAGCGTGGCTTCAGCGCCCGGCTGGTTGCCCCTGATGAGCAAAAGCATGGCGGTCGCAACCGCGGAATCGATGTGCGCGGGGTCCAGACGCACGGCGGTTCTCAGATGCTCCAAGGCCGAATCGCCCTGCTCATGGCGCAATAGGCCGATGGCCTCGGCGTAGTGTGCATCGGCCGCGTGCGCGCCTTGCGGCGCCGCCGCCAGTTCCTTCTCGGCCCACTCGAAGCCGTCTTGAGCATCCCCCAGGCTGGGCCGTCGGACCATCACCCGGGCGAGTTGCACGCGGGCATCGCGGAAGTCCTCCTTCCGCTGCACCACGCGGTACAGCTCCTGCTGCGCCTCGGCCGCATCGCCGGTCCGCAACATGGCCAGCGCCAGCCCGTAGTGCGCTTCGAGCGAGCCGGGGGCCTTGCGAGCAGCCTCCCGGAACGCTTGCAAAGAGCGGCGATAGTCTCCCGCCGCCGCAAGCTGGCGCCCCCGAGCCATCAGAGTCGCGCTGTTCTCTCCGTCGCGCCGCATCGCGAGAAATGCCAGTCCGGCGGCACAGACCGTCACCAGGGCGATTACGACCACCAAACCCCGCTTCATAGACCGGAGGTCAAGTGGCAATTCTAGGCCCAGCGCCTTGGCCGGGGTTTCGGCGCCTTCGCTATGCCCAGAGATGGGATAAGTTCCCAAGCTTTCGCATGCCTGGCGCGCCGCCGTGTGCCGCAACACGTTGCGCGTGGAATGGAATCGCCTGTGCAAAGGCTATACGCGAGCGATGACCAATGAATCTTTAGATCCCTCTGTACCCGCGGCGGTACGTGCCGTTCAAGTCTCCGCCGCCGCCGCCGGGTTGACTGATTTGGGGAATTATCGCCAAGCTTTGGTTCTCTTGCGCGACGGCCCGGCTGTGGTGGGCCGGTTCTGCCTGCCGGTCTCCGGCGGTTCGATCGATGGCGGACGGCTCCTCGAGTGTGTGCGTTCCCTCGCCATGGTGCTGTGGTCGAGGCGCATGGCGCTCCCCGCTTCGCCCGGTGCCTCCGGACCGGCTTCGGTGGTGGTGTGCACGCGGGATCGCACCGAGGATCTCAAGAGCTGCCTGCCCAGCCTGACTCCCCTCCTGGCGCGCGGCCACGAGGTCATCGTGGTGGATAACTGCCCCAGCGACGACAGCACCGAACGCCTGGTGGCCACCTTTCCGGGCGTCCGCTACGTGCGGGAACCGCGCGCCGGGGAGGGCGCCGCGCGCAACTGTGGGCTGCTGGCGGCTTCGCACCCCATCGTGGCCTTCACCGACGACGACGCGCGCGCCGATGCGGGCTGGCTGGACGCCCTGCTGGAGCCTTTCGACGACCCCAGCGTGGCGGTGACCACGGGCATCACGCTGCCCATCGAACTCGAAACTCCCGCGCAGATCTGGTTCGAGCGGAGCAACGGTTTTTCGCGCGGCCTGGAACGCCGCATTCTGGATTCCGGAGCCATCTCCCCCGCGGCGGCGGGCGAAGCGGGCGCCTCCGTAAACATGGCGGTTCGCAAGAGCTGCCTCGCTGAGATCGGCTTCTTCGACGAAGCCCTAGGGTGCGGCACGCCGGCCCGCTGTGGAACCGACCAGGAGTTCCTTTACCGCACGCTGGCGCGGGGGTTCCGCATAGTCTACGAGCCTTCCGCGCTGATATGGCATCGCCATCGCCGCGACTGGCGGGCGCTGCGGCGCACCCTCTACAACTACGGCGTGGGGCTGTACGCCTGGTGGACGCGAGCGGTCCTGGTGGAGGGCGATTTCGGGGTTCTCGCGCTGGGATTCGCCTGGTTCGTCCGATATCACGCGGTGAACCTGGCGAAGGCGGTGCTGCGGCGGCCCGGCCACATGCCGCTCGATCTGGCTTTAGCGGAGGTTCTGGGTGCCATGAGCGCACCCTTCGCGTACCTGCGTTCCGCGCGCGCGCTTTGCTCGAGCGGCGCGCCTCGCGTTACGGCCGCCGGTACGGCTACGGCTGTGGGGAGTCTGTCATGATCGCGCCGGGCAATCTCAGCGTCGTTATCCCTACGCACAACCGCAAGGAGCGGGTCACCGGAACGCTCCAGGCGCTGGCGCTCGAAGCCGGCGCCGGAGTGGAATTCGAAGTCATAGTGGTGGCCGATGCCTGTGAGGACGGCACCGAGGCGGCGCTCGATCTGCTGGCTTCCCGTCTGCCCTTCCCCCTGCGGATCTGTTCGCACGCGGCCCGCAACGCCGCCGCCACGCGCAATCTGGGCGCCTCCGGGGCGCGCGGCGCCACGCTCGTATTCCTGGATGACGACATGGAACCTCAGCCGGGCCTCGTGCGCGCGCATTCGGACGCGCGCGGTCCGCGCTCAGTCGTGATGGGGTATTCCAAGCCGGTATATGCGGGCCGCCCGACGCCATGGCAGCAGGATGCCCGCCGCTGGTGGGAGGATTCCTTTCGCGAGATGGCCTCCTTCGGACATCGCTTCACGTATCGCGACTTCTTCAGCGGCAACTGCTCGCTGCCGGCCTCCCTGTTCCATTCGCTGGGCGGCATGGATGCCAGTCTCGGCCGCCTGGAAGATTACGAATTCGGCTGGCGGCTGCTCGGGGCCGGGGCCAGCTTCCATTTCGAGCCGGCCGCCCTGGCCTTGCACCACGATGCCAGCGACCTGGACCTCTGGCTGGCACGCGCGCGCCACGAGGGCGAAGCCGATTTCCGCACGGGAACGCGCCATCCGGAAGTCCGCTACCTGCTGAGCCATCTCGCGATGCCGGGATCCGCGACCCGGATGACGCGGCTGGCGCGAAAGCTGGCCTTCGCCCTTCCAGCGCGCGGAGACGGCGTAGTGAAATCGCTTGCGTCGCTGGCCGGCGGACTGCGCCGCCGTGGCGCCCGGGGCATTTATTTTCGGGTGGTGGCACTGCTGCGCGAATACAACTATGCCCGCGGAGTGGCGCTGGCTTCCGGCGGCCGCCGGAGCCTGCTGGCCTGGTTGCAGGAGGGTCCGCTGGAACCGTCGATGGCCGGCGATGCGCCCGTCCTGGATGCTGATGCGCCGCCTGGACCCGAGTGCTTCGCCGGGCTGCTCGAAGCCGCGTCTCGAACCGGGCTGCGCGTGCGGTATGCGGGCGTCGAGATCGGCGTTCTGCCGCCCCGGGTGGGTGCCGAGCCGCTCCGCTCGGAGCACGTGCGGCGATGGCTGCATGAGTTCCTCACCTCAAACTTCGTGCCGGAGTGGGCTATGGAAAATGCCGAGGCCGGGCTTCCGCTGGACGTCCAGGAGGTGCAGGCTTGCTGATCAAGACGTGGGAAGTCAACCTGCCCCTCCCAGAAACCGATTTCTACCTCGATTGGCGCTACGGCCGCCTGGATGTGCTGGTCCTGGCCGGCGATCGGCCGCTGGCGATCGTTCAACTCTATCCGCCCGCGGAGTCGCGCGTTATCCCGGCCGCCCAGATCCACCGGGAGGTGGCTCGCAAGCTCGGCTGGTATGCGTGGGAAAACACCTGCCAGGGGCAATCTTGGTACGTGAACGGCGACGCGGAAAGCGCGGCGGCCCTGCCACCCATCAGCGTGGTGGTGTGTACGCGCGACCGGCCAGTTTCGCTCGAAGTCTGTCTTGAATCGCTGGCGCGGCTCGACTACCCGGATTACGAAGTCGTGGTGGTGGACAACGCGTCGCGCGGCCAGGCGGTACGGGACGTCATCCTGCGCAGCGGCTTCCGCTATGTCCGCGAGGAGCGTGCGGGACTCGATTGGGCGCGCAATCGCGGGGCCGCCGAGGCCCGGCACGATTTGATCGCCTACCTCGATGACGATGCCTGCGCTTCGCCGGGCTGGCTGCGAGCCATCTCGCGCGCCTTTACCGACCCCTCCGTGAGCGCCGTTACCGGCCTGGTGCTGCCCGCCGAACTCGAGACCGAGCCGCAGATGCTGTTCGAGGAATACGGCGGCATGAGCAAGGGCATTCATCCGCGGATCTTCGACGGGCGCGCGCTCGATCCCCACTCCATGCTTTCGCCGCATAACTGCGGGGTGGGCGCCAACATGGCTTTCCGCCGCGAGGTGCTTCGCCGGATGGACTGGTTCGACACGGCCCTGGACGTGGGCACCCCCTCCTCGGGCGGCGGCGACCTGGACATGTTCCACCGGATTATGGCAGCCGGCTTGATGCTCCGGTACGAGCCCTCCGCCTGGGCGCGACATCGCCATCGCCGCGACATAGAAGGTCTCGACCGCCAGATCTACAACAACGGCCGCTCCTTCGGCGTGCTGCTGCTCAAGATCTGGAAGTCTCGCAGCGTGCCGCGGAAGGCGGTGCTCGCATACGCCCGCGGGTGGATTACCGGCTGGCTCCTGAGCCGCCTGGTGCAGCGCGTTCGCCGGAAGATCGAGTTTCCGCTGGGCCTGATCTGGGCTGAAATCTCGGGCGCCCTGAGCGCGCCGTGGGCCTGGCGGGCCACCTTGCGCAGCGACCGCAAACTCCGGGCATCGCCGGCCGCCGGCGCGGAATAAAAAAGCCGGCCCCGTGAGGAGCCGGCTTGTCAGACTATCACAAAGGCCGGACGTGCCGGCCCTTGGGTTAAAGGTTAGAACGTGATGTGCGCCGCAAGCTGCGCCGTCCGCGAGTTGCTCGGGAAGAAATCCTGATACTGCCCGAAGAACGGGTTGCCGGGAATCAGGAAGTTGCGGCTGATGCCGTTGGTTTGAAAGTAGGAAACGTCCGAAAGGTAGCCGCCCACGAACTGAGAGTGGTTGAACACGTTGAAGAGCTGAATGCCGATCGAGAAGCCGTAGCGCTCCTTGAAGTTCAGCCGCTTCATGAGGGCCGCGTCGAAGTTGTTGGTGTGGTCGAGCGGCAGGGTGTTGCGCCCGCCATTAGCGTAGGTCCCGTACTGGGCTTTGATATAGCGGGCGTTGGGGTTCTTGGCAACATAGGCCACGATACTGGGATCGTTGGCCGCCACGACTTGCCCAGCGGCGTTGTAAGGAGTCACGTCCGATCCGACCCCGGCAGTACCGGCGGGATTGATAATGGAGCGGTCCAACGTGTCGCCGTTGAGGTTCGAATCCAGGCCACTCTGCACAGTGGCAAATTCGGGCGACTGGAAGGTGTAGGTGCCGGAGATATTCCAGTTGCCGACCAGGTTCTTCATCACCCAATTACTCTGCTGGAAGGGCTTGAAGTCGTAGAGCGGCGTGATGGTCAAGCGCTGCCGGCGATCCAGGGCCGAGGAAGCCCATTCCGCGCGGAGATTCTGGAAGTCCTGCGCCCGGCGCGGGTCAGGATGGTGGAGAAGTTCGTCGCTGTGGCGTCGTCGAAAGCGTGGCTCCAGGTGTAGGCCAGAATGTACTGGAAGTTCTTGGAATAGCGCTTGTTCATCTGGACGGCGAGACCGTCGTACCGCGAGTTCCCCCAAGGGTGATACCCGGTGATCTTATTCGTGAACCCGTACTGAGCCCAGGCATTGTTCGGAATCGTCTTCAATTGGCCGAGAGTCTCCGTCAGGGCCGCTAGCGTGGCTGCGGACGGCATCGTCGTGTAAGTCGGAAGGGAATTAGCCGGGGTGACCGGTGCGATCATGTTCATCTGTGTCTGGTTCCACAGGTGAACGCCCTTGGTATAGACGTAGCGCGCCTCGAGGGTGTAGTCCTTGGCCAGCAGCCGCTGGACACCCAGGGTTCCGGTGATCGCGTAAGGACGGGTCTGGTCGAACGTGTAGGACGCGGTCGCCGCACGGGCTTCTGCCACGCTGGTGGGGGCTCCTGGCGCTACGGGCTTCAGGCCGCCATCGGCCAGGAAGTTCGAAGTGGTGGCGCTCACATTCACATCCTCGGTGGTCTGGAAGTAGGGTGGCGCAGCGTTTTGGTTGAGGTTAATGTAAGTATTGGAGAACGCACGGCTCACGCCGCCGCGAATTGACCACACGGCGTCCTTTCCAGGAGAGTAGGCAAAACCGAGACGCGGCGACCAATCGTTCTTGGTGGTCTTCGGCTGGGCGAAAGTGACCACGCCTGGCACGTTGGCGAGGGCATCCTGGGCCTGATAGCGCGAACCCACCGGCACGGTCACATACTCGTAACGCAGACCGAGGTTCAAGGTGAGATTGTGCTTGACCCGCCAATCGTCGTTGAAGAACCCCGAGGACTCGATGAAGCCGAATGGCGCGGGAGGCTGCCCGGCGCTGCGCTCGCCGAGGTCGTCCGGTGACTGGTCCATCAGGTACCTTTCGAAAGTCAAGTAGTCGTAATCGCCGCGGGCGCGCTGGATGAAATATCCCGACAGGATGATGTCGGTCATGTTGAAGCCGGCCTTAAAGGTGTGCTGGCCCCAGGTCTTGGTGATGTTGTCCTGCAACTGGGCGTCATTCTCGATCTGGCCCGAGGGAGTGTTCGGATCGGGGCCAATCTGCAGAGTGTTCAGGTCATCGATCTGGATGTTCGGGAACTGATCCAGGCCCGGGAACTGGAAGTTGCCGGCCCCGACGTTGGCATTGTTGCGCAGGTAGGAGACGCGCAGCTCGTTCTCCATGGTGGCCGAGAAGTTGTGGAACTCGGAAAGCGAAATACTGTTGTTGGTGGTGGGTTCCGGCTCGTAGAAGACGGGCAGCATGGCGTTAAAGTCGATGCCGCGTTGGCGATTGTAGAAGTAGCGGCCGCGAAGCTGGTCTTTCGTGCTGATGTTCCAGTCCACAGAGGTAGCGATGTTGAGGGTGTTATAGTAATTCGGCGAAGCGAACGAAAGCGGGCCGTTGGGAATGTTTACGCCATTCACGGTTACGGGATTGTTTGCATCGGCCGTGGGAGCCACCGGGACATATTTCTCGAAGATGTTCAGGTTGGTCTTGCTGAGACCGCTCATGCCGTTGAGCAGCGAGATCCCCGCGGCTGTCGGCGCATAGACGGCCTGGGGCGGCTGGGCGGCCTGCCCGAGCGGGTTGTATTCGATGTTGCCGAAATAGAAGAGCTTGTCCTTGATGATATGGCCGCCGATAGTGCCGCCGAAGCGGTTGCTGTCGAAGCGCGGGTTGGAGCGCAGACCCTGCTGGACTTCCTGCTGGTCCACAGCATTAAGGTCGCGGTTCTGCATGTACTCATACAGCGAACCATGGATCTGGTTGGTGCCAGTCTTCACGATGGTGTTGAACACGCCGCCGGAGCCGCCGCCGAATTCGGCGCTGAACTGGTTCTGCACCAGGTTGAACTGCTGGACGGCATCGTTCGATACGGTGATCTGCGGCCCGGTGCCGTAATGCGCGTCATTCATGACGCCATCGATGTTGAAGCTGTTGTTCTCCGGGCGCTGGCCGGCGATGGAAGGGCCGGTGCCTTGGCCGACGCCGCCCGAGGAAGCCACGCCCGCGCCCAGGAGGCTGAGGTTGTAGATGCCCGATGTTCCCAACACCTTGGAGGTCGCGGCCGTGGGAACGTCTACCTCCATCCTGGCGTCAAAGGCGGACTGCAATTGCGCTGTCGAAGTGTCGATGGTGGCCGCGGCTTCCGTCACATCCACCGTCGTGCTCACAGTTCCCACCGGCAGCGTCAGGTTGACCGAAGCCGTGTGGTTCAGTTGCAATTCGACGTTGGCAATCGTGGCGGTGGCAAATCCCTTTGCCGTTGCCGAAACGTCGTACCGGCCGACCGGTATATTGTTGAGACGGTATTCACCGACGGCGCTCGTGGCGGACGTATATTTCACGCCCGTGTCTTTATTGGTCGCGATAACCGTCGCGTTCGGCACGGCCGAGCCGCTGCTATCGGTCACGACTCCCACGAGAATACTGTCCTGGGCCTGACCGAAACTGAGTGCCGTAAAACAGAACATGGCCAACAGCACTGCGATTACGAAATTGCGCATACTTCTCTTCCTTTCAAACGGAACAACTGTTGATGTATCCCACACTGCATGTTTGTAACCAAGTTAACAAATGACAATCATCAAGGATCTTAAGGACTTGCATAACGTTTGGCAACTGATTTCAGGAGTGAACTGGGTCCGAAGGGCTACATTAAGACCTGTAAAAGGCATTCAGAGGTACGTATCTCTGTTCGTTTCTTTAAGTTGAATTGCCTATGAGATCTTGTAGGCGAACAATACGGATTGTCAGAGTCCAAATACTGAAATTGGGGTTTTTCAGGTTTTCACCGGACATGGCGGTATGCCCACCCCGCCGTCCTCCAGAGCCGCGCCAGCCCGCAATATCAGATCCTCCCCGAACGCCGGGCCGATGATTTGCAGCCCAATGGGCATTCCGCTGCCATTCAGCCCGCACGGGATCGAAAGTGCCGGAAAACCCAACACATTGATGCCGCGAACCAGGCGGGTAGTGGCCAGCCGGACGTCTTCGTCCTGGCCTCCTAGGTGGACGACGGTCTCGCCGATGCGCGGAACCACGTCAGGCGTGGTAGGGGCGAAGAGACAATCCACTTGCGACCAGAGGCCCTCGAACTCATGCTGGATTTGCCGCCGCAAACGTTGGGCTTGAATGTAGTCGGTGGCCGGAAGGAGTCGCCCCTGGTCGAGCAGCGCCAGCACATCCGCGCCGAAGCGTCCCCGGTCGCCGAGATGAGGCTCCAGGGCAGCCGACGCTTCCGCCAGGAGGATTACCCGTCCAACCGCGTTGAGGGCTTCGATATCCGGAACCCGAATGGGCCTGATTTCGGCTCCCAGCGATCCGGCCCGGGCAACGGCGCCCCGGACCGCCAACTCCACGTCCGGGTGCAATCGTTCCAGATAGAAATTCTCGGGAAAGCCGACGCGCAGGCCGCGGATCGAGCAGCCCTCCTCGGGAACGTAGTCCACCACGGGATACCGCGAGCAGGAGGGATCGCGACGGTCGTATCCGGCGATGGCGTTCAGGACCAGCGCGGAATCGCGCACGGAGCCAGCCAAGGGGCCCACGTGATCCAGGCTGTACCCCAGGGGAATGGCGCCGAAGCGGCTGACGCGGCCGTAAGTGGGTTTCAATCCCACCACTCCGCAGAAAGCCGCCGGGATGCGAATCGAGCCGCCGGTGTCGCTGCCAACCGCGGCGTAGATCATGCCCGCGGCCACGGCCGCGCCCGCGCCACCGCTCGAGCCGCCCGGGCTGCGGCTGGTATCCCACGGATTGCGCACCGGCCCGTAATGCGGATTATGGGAGGTGACACCGTAGGCCAGTTCGTGCATGTTCAGCTTGCCGAGAGGCACCGCTCCGGCCGCCTCGAGGCGCTCCACCACGGCCGCGTCGCTCTGGGGGACGAAGTTTTCGAAGATCCGGGAGCCGGCCGTGGTGCGCACCCCGCGCGTCCAGAAAAGGTCCTTCGCCGCGACCGGAATGCCGTGCAGGGGGCCGCGATCGCGGCCCGCCGCCAGTTCCTTATCGGCTTCACGCGCGCGTGCCGTGGCCATCTCCGCGGTGACCGTGATGAAGGCGTTCAACGGCGGATTCAGGCGTTCGATGCGCGCCAGCGCGGCGGCGGTCAGCTCGGCGGAAGATACCCGCCGCCGCCGCAGCCGGCCGGCGGCTTCGCCGATGGTCACTCGGGCTCCCCGGCGCGAAACTCGAGAGCCGGTTCGAGCTCCGCGGGAAGGTCCGCGGCCAGCGGCCGGAATTCGCGTTCCAAGGCTTCCAGCGGCGCCGTGACCGCCTCGGTCGCCGCAGCTTCCAAACCCAACCCTCGGGCTATGGCTTTCCAGTCTCGCACGCTTGCCCCGTCTCCTCCCCCACCGCTAGCGGGTCGCTCTCACCATGCCGCGCCGTCCAGTGGGCCCCCGCCAGCACGACCAGGGATCCGATGAAACTCCAGATCAGGATGGCCGCCGAATTGTGAAATACCCCGTATTCCCGCTGCAACTTCTCGCGCGAAAGCCAGAACAGGAGCAGGCTGATGTACTTGAAGGCTTCCAGGACCAAGCCTACCACGATGGCAACCGGCGCCACGCGTTTTGCCGGAATGGAGCGATTGGGCAGCAGCCAGTAAATCAGGAACAGACCCAGAATCGAGATGGACACCGCCGCCGCTTTGAAGATCAGCAGGTTCACCCAGACCTCCACATCGGCATGCGCGCCGAAGAAGTCCGCGATCCAGCGCCGGTTCATCGCCGAGAACATCAGCGAAACGAGCGCCAGCCCGCCGCACGCGAAGATCATACCCAGCGCCACGAGCTGATTCTTCAGGTAGCTGCGGTTAGCGGCCACTCCCCAGGCCCGGTTGAGCGCCACCTCGAGCGGCTCGAAAACCCCGTTGGCGGTAAAGAGCAAAAGGAACATCGAGGTGATTTGCAGCGTGCCGCGCGCCGGCAGGTTACGGCGCACGAAATCGCCCAGGTCGCCGGGCAGGTAATCGTTTAGGGCCAGGTAGACCGCTTCCACCGCCGCCGGCCAGTGCAGCACGTTGCGGCAGAACGAAAGCATCACGATCAAAAAGGGGTAAAAGGAGAGTAGCACACTGGCGGAAATCGCCAGCGCGTATACATGCGCCTCGGTCTGCATCAGGTAATGGGCCGTCGGCCGCCAGCGCGCAAACCGTGGCGGGAGGACCGGAGAAAAGATCGGGTGCAAACTTCAGGTTAATACAGTGGGGCGTCCGTTCCCACGTCAAACGAAACGGTACTTATTGCTGCCTTCCTCCCAGACGATCCGCTTCTGGTTCTTGAACGAGAGGGTGGCCAGGTGGCCGGAAATGGCCGCCTGCTGTCCCACCGGAGGCGGCGCGATCACCTGTTCCTTGCCGAGCACCGCCTGAATAAAGTTGCGGAAGTGGTTGATGGCCCCGTCGGCTTCCTTGAAATCCTTGTTGCCGTTCAAATGGATAGCCTGACGCGCCCTGATGTTGGCCGGGGCCTCCCCTTGAAAGTCTCGGGGGTGAAGTACAGGTTTTGGCGGTCCATCACCTCTATGGTGCCCTCGTTGCCGAACAACTGCTCGCCGTAGCCGTAGTGCTCGTTGCCGTAGTAGGAGCTGTAGTCGATCTGAAGCTCGCCGGGATATTCGTACATTGCGCTGAAGGTGTCCGGCACGTCTCGGTTGTCGCGCCAGCGGTAAATGCCGCCGGAGGCCACGCAGGTCCGCGGCACGGTCTTACTCAGCATGAAGTTGACGATATCGGTCTGGTGCACCAGCAAGTCCGTCGAGATGCCGCCCGAGTAGTCCCAATACAGGCGCCACTGGAAGTAGCGCGAGGCATCCCAGGGCCGCTTCGGGGCGGGGCCCAGGAAACGGTTCCAGTCGGTGTTCCGCGGGGTGGCCTCCTTGGGGATGTCGTAGCGCCACACCGGCTCTTCAGGCAGCCCGTTGCGATACCAGAACGCGCGCACGAAATGCACGTCGCCGATCATGCCCTGGTCGATCAGCTCTTTAGCCTTCTTATATAGCGATGAACTGCGGTTCTGGGTGCCCACCTGCACGATCTTGCCGGATTTCTGCCAGGCTTTGACGATCTCCCAGCCTTCCTCGATGGTATGGGCGAGCGGCTTCTCGAGATACACGTGCTTGCCGGCCTGAAGCGCCGCGATGGCCATCTCGTGGTGCAGGTGCTCGGGCGTCATGATGAATACCGCGTCGATGTCCTTGTCAGACAGCAGTTCGCGATAGTCCACGTGGGTAGTGGGCGCATTGCCCCAGATCGTCCGGACGCGGTCTATGCCGCGCGCGATATAACCCTGATAGGTGTCGCAGATGGACGAAAGGACCACATCGCCGGGCGCCGCCGTGTGCAGCCACTCAATCCCGGCATGGCCGCGCGTTCCCACGCCGATCCAGCCGATATTGACCTTGTCGTTCGCGGCCCGCACGGTCATTGCCGCCGGCCCAGCCATGGCAGCGGCCTTCAAGAAATCGCGGCGGTTCACAGGGTCGAGCATTTCGCGGCCTCCGACTTCGATGATATCAATCCCGGAATCCGGGCCCGGGCGGCGCGTTACCGCGCGGACCCTTCCAGCCGCGCCTTCCACTCGTCCAGGATCGCGCCCGTGGCGGTCGTCCCGATGCGCTCCGCGCCAGCCTCGCGCGCTGCCAGTAAATCATCAAGTGTATTGACCATGGCCGCCTTCACCGCCATCGTCTCCGGCACGTGCCGGCGCATGAGCCGGATATCCGCGAGCGCGTAACCGGCGGGCGCGAAGCCGGTCGAGGTTGAAGCCAGGTCCGCCCCGGCCCGTTCCGCCGCGCGGCAGGCGATGATCTTCAGCTCATCGGTGAGATACGCGTTCTCGAAGACCGCCTTCAGGATAGCGCCTTCCTTGTGGCACGCCTCGGCCAGTTGCACCAGTTCGGTCTCGACGTATTGGAACTCGCGCGAGACGAGGCGGGAGACCGCGATCACGGCATCGATTTCACGGGCTCCCCGGCGCAGCAAATCGCGCGCTTCGAACAGCTTGGTGGCCGTGTTTTGCGATCCGTGCGGGAATCCCGCCACGCTGGCCGGCTTCACCGGCGAGCCATCGAGCGCGCGCACCGCCGCTTCGATATCGCACGGCCGCACGATCACCGCGGCCACTTGGCAGCGCCTGGCGAGCTGGAGACCCTCGATCACCTGGGAGCTGGTCAAAGCCGGATCGAGCAGGGAGTGGTCGATCAATCCGGCCAGTTGCTCGTAGGTGGCCGGAGGAGGGAGAGGCTTGGGCTGCATGGAGCCGCGGTTACTTCTTCTTGGCCCGTTTCGCGGCGGTGGCCGGAAAGCGGCAGGTATTGTATCCGAGGCTGGTCAGTTGGGTACAGGCTTCCTTGGACCGATCAGTGCCGGGAAACTCCTTGATGAGCTCCTTGAACTCGTCACCCGCCTGGGTCTTGTGCCCGGGCACGCGCAACAGGCTCATGCCCTTATAGAACAACGAGTCTTCGGTCTTGGCGTTCTTGGAATATTTCTCCAGGACCATGTCGAAATCCTGGGCTGCGGTTTCGAAATCGCTCTGGGAATAGTGAATCATCCCGATGTAGAACTCGGCGTTGGGGGCCAGATCGGTATTCCCGTAATACTTCAGATAATCGTTGAACTCCTGGAGTGCCAGGTCGAGCTTGCCGGAGCTGCGGTCGCGCATGGCATTGGCATACAAGTCGGCGGCGCCGATCGGGGGCACCTCCGGAGCAGACGCCATACCACCCGCTCCGCCCTGAGGCGGGGATGCCGGAGCCGCGCCCGGAGGCGGAGGGGCGGGCGCCTGCAGTACCTTCACGGCATTGCCGAGGTCGGTCAACTGCGCCTGGAGCTTGGTAATCAACGTAGTAAGATCCGACACCGCCTGCTGCGTAGTGCGCATGTCATTGGAGAGACTATCCAACCGCGAAGTGACCCCCACCATGAGGGGGGCGACTTTACTTTCCTGGTCCTTCAGGCTCTGCTGGAGGTTGTTCTGAATCACCGCCACGGCGGTATTGGCCCGGTTGGCGGCGTCTACGGACTGCTGCACCAGGGTGGTCAGCGCCGCCAGTTGCCGGTCCTGAGACTGCTGCAACTGGCGCACCTGGTCCTGCAACTGAGCCACGTCGCGCTGCAACTCCTCTATTTCCTTGTTGGCGGCGAACGCCAGCGCCGGCGCCAACAGCACTAAAATCAACAGGCACACCGACAAGCGTCGGAACATAGCACAACCCTCCTCGCGAGGAAAACGGGCAGGCTTCGACCCGCCCGTTCCCATGTGTCTTACCCCAGTTACTATCCTACTGCGCGGGCGAGAAATGCACGCGGCGGTTTTTCTGCCAGCATTCCTCGTTCGACTCGGTACAAACCGGGCGCTCCTTGCCGTAGCTGATAGTCTTCAGCCGGTCGGCGGGAACGCCGAGCTGCACCAGGAAGTCCTTGGCCGAACTGGCGCGCCGGTCGCCCAGCCCCAGGTTGTATTCCGCCGAGCCGCGCTCATCGCAGTGGCCCTCCACCGAGATGCTCGCGTTGGGGAAATCCGACAGGATGGTCTTCAACGCGGCGGCGTCCTGGGTGAGGGCATCGCGCGCGTCGCTGCGGATGTCGCTCTTATCGTAATCGAAGTAGGCATCCTGCACTTCGCTGGCTCAGCCGTTGATCGATGGTGATCTGCGGCGGCGGCGGCGGCGGCGGCGGCGGCGGCGGCGGCGGAACCGTCACGTTCACCGTGGCCGAGGCCGTGGCGTTGCCACCCGGTCCGCTAGCCGTCAGCGTGTAGGTAGTGGAATCGTTAGGCATCACGCGCTGACTGCCCGTGCTCTGAACCGTTCCGATGCCTTGGTTGATGGAAACGCTCGCCACGGCGCCCGTAACCTGCCAGCGCAGGGTCGAAGACTGGCCGCGCTGAATGGTGCCGGGCTCGGCCGATAAACTGCGACACGGCCGGCGCGGGTGGCGGCGGCGGCGGCGGGGCCGGAGCCGGAGCCGGCGGGGGAGGTGGCGGAGGTGGCGGAACCTTCTTCTTACAGCTCGAAGCGAACATCGCCAGCGAGCACGCCAAGCAGATGACAGTGATCTTCCGTTTACTGAACATGAACATCGCCTCCTGAATCCATAACTACTTGCCCCATACGGGGCTCTCGTTACTACCCTGCGTGGTGAGTTGCTGCAACTGCGTTCCATCCGCCAGCATGGTCCAGATCTGGTGCGAACCGCCGCGAGTCGAGGCAAACACGAGGTGCCGGCCATCCGGCGCCCAACTCGGATTCTCGTTGCGGCCCTCGTCGTGAGTCAACTGGGTGTATTTGCGCGTTGCAACGTCCATGATGAATACGTTGAATCGTCCGGTGGCGTATCCCCGCGTCCACGCATACGCCAGAATCTGGCCATCCGGATGCCAGGAAGGATTGGAAGCCTCGCCAGTGCCATCGGTCAGGCGTTCCACATCCGCTCCATCCATATTCATCCTGTAAATCTGCTGTGGTCCGGAGCGGCCCGAAACGAATGCGATCTCGCTGCCGGTTTTCGGATTTACCTTCGGCTCGACATCGATAAAGACGGATGACGAGATGGGGCGCAGGCCGGTTCCATCCAAACTCGCAATATAAATCCAGCAGCAATGACCGCTCGCCGACGAAGAATACACGATCTGTTTACCGTCGGGCGTGAATGCAGGCGTTTCGGTCACCGAGGCGCCTCGCTGATTATAGAAGCGCAAGTCGCGTACCGGATCTACAGAAAAGATAAATATACCAGGATTTCCGCGAGCATAGCTAGTAAACGCGATACGCGTTCCGTCGGGCGAAACGGCCGGCTGCACCGTCAGCGAATTGAAATGTGTGATCGCGCGCTGATTGCCTCCGTCGGGGTCCATCACCCAGATTTCTTTATGCCCGCTGCGGCTGGAAACAAAATATATATGGGTCCCGAAAAGGGTTTTGCCGCCGAACTGGGCGATGATGTCGGCGGCGAACTCATGAGCCGCCTTGCGCGCGCCGGCTTCGTCCAGCGATTCGATGTAGGTCTTGCCGAGCACCTGCGCGTTGGCCGGGGTGTCGCGGCGCAGATCCATCAGCCAGCCCTTCAGCACGAAGAGGTTGCTCTGCACGAAGGTATAGCCGATGGCCAGGTAGTTGGCATTGGGCGGCGGCCCGGACCAATCCGTCAGCCACAACCCGCCCCCCGTGGGCGGTTCGACCATCTGGCCTCTCCGTGGGCGGGCCGGCTGCGGGGGTGCGGGAGGAGGCAGGCGAAAATCGGTGGGCTGCTGCGGAATGGCGGCCGGAAAAAGCGTCTTGGGGACCATTTTGAACAGCCCCGCGCTGGCGACATCGGCCTGGAGGGTCGTATTGAACGCCCCCATGAAGGCTTGTGCCTGACCGTCGCCCCGAAAATCGGGAATCGCCATGCTGGGACGTTCAGTGCTGGTGATAATCCCCTGGAAATCGGGGTTTTGGGCCGCCAGAACCAGGAGGCCGGCGGCTAAAGCGGCAATAACCCAGACAAACCTCTTCATTCATCGCCTCAACTGAAATGTCATTTCAATTTCCGCGCGGTCCCGCGGAAATTGCGGTGGAATCGCGGGAAAGGGCGTGGCATCCAAAACGGCACGCTGCGCCGACAGATCCACGGCCACATTTCCGCTGCGCTGGACCACCCTCACGGACCCGGGAACCACCGAGCCATCCCGCTGGATGACGAAGCCGATGATCACCGGCGGCACATTTTGCAGGCGCGGGTCCAGATCGCCCGTCCGCCAGTTGCGCGCGACCTGGTCGCGCAACAGGGTGGCATACCAGCCTAACTGGGTCCCGAATGGCGAATTATTGCCAATGCCCACCCCGCCGCCGCCGGCCATGCCATACATAGGCGATACCACGGCTTGGCCGGAGGGGCTGTAGACCTGGTTGGGAAGGTCCTTTTGCTGTTCGCGCCACTTGTTGGGGGCCGAGGCGGCCGGTTGCGCCTTCCGGATGGCGTTGCGGCTCTTGATGGGGATGGCATCCGGCTCCGGCGCCTTAGCCTTGGGCTGAGCTTTGGTTTTGGGCGGCGGCGTGGGCACGGCCGACTCGGTATCGTTGGCCACCGGGTTGGTCTGCCCGGAGCGGCCCGGCATCGGCACGGTCTTCACAATGCCGACGGCCACCGACCCCATCCCACCGCCATTGATATCCCCCCATTGCTCGTGCCGGCCGGGGTGTATCCAGTACAGCGCCACAATGGCCGCCGCGGCGGAAACGTGCAGTGCCAGCGAGCCGGCCAGGAACCGCCGCAAGGGCTCCGGCTGGTCCAGGATGTCGAGATAAGTGCCCGCTCCAGCGCCCATCACTTGCCGCCCTTGGCGGCCGAATCCTCCGGTTGCGTGACCATATTCACCTGGAAACCGGCTTCACCCAGGGCCGCCGTGACTTGGGCAATGGGGTCCCAGATAGTCTGTTTGTCCGCGCGCACATAGACGGCCTTGGACTTTCCGAAGCGCGACTGGATGGCCGCCGGAAGATCGTTGATATTGGTGGGCTGTTCGTTCAGGTAGGTGGTGCCATCCCGGGTGATGCTGATCACCGGCAACTCCTGCGCCTGGTCCTTGACGGCGCGCACCTTGGGAACATCCACCTGGATGCCGAATTCCATCACGTGGGCTGTCAGCATGAAGATAATGAGGAGCACAAGCACCACGTCCACAAAAGGGGTGACGTTGATATCCGAGAGGCTCCCGCCCATGGTGCGCCGGCGCCCACCGAACCCGCCGCCTCCGTTCACGCCTATCGCCATGCGCTAATCCCCGAAGCTGCGGTCGGTCATGTTGAGAAATTCCAATGCGAAATCGTCCATGCGTGCGCCGATCTCGCGGATTACATGACCGTAGTGGTTGTAGAAGATGGCGGCGGGAATGGCGGCCACCAGCCCGGCGGCGGTGGCGATCAGCGCTTCGGCGATGCCCGGCGCCACGGTCCGCAAGCTGGTGCTGCCCTGGTATCCCAGATCCACGAAGGCGCGGATGATCCCCAGCACGGTGCCGAACAGGCCGATAAAAGGCGTCACCGTGGCGGTGGTGGCGAGCCAGTTCATGTTGCGCTCCATCTTGGCCATTTCCTCGCTGATGCCCAGTTGCAGGCTGCGCTCGAGCGCCGCGCGATTGGTGATCTTGCCGCGCGCCTTGATCTGCCGGGCGATCTCCTCGTAGCCGAAATCGAAGACCGCCACCAGCGGCGACGGGCGGTACTGCTCGCTGGCCACCATGACGGCCTCCAGGCCGGGAGCCTTGCGAAACGCGCGTAGAAACCGCGCGTTGCTATGCCGGGCGCCGCGCAGCGACGAAGCCTTGGAAAAAATCACGGTCCAGGAGAAAACCGAGAACGCCACCAGACTCGCCAGCACAAGCATGCCGAACGGGCCGCCATGCTGGACCATCTCCCAGATGTTGGTTTGAAGAAAGAAGGCAGCCGGAGCTTCGAAACTCAATGCGTCTCCTAGACTCAAATCTAACATATAGACGGGCGCGGGAACGCGAAAGACGAGAGGCCGTCGGGGCGCGCTCGAGCTTGCCGGACCCCACGCTATAATCGGCTCTGAATGCTGCTGCTGCTGGTGGTGGAAAACTACGCCGTTATCGAGCGGCTGCGCGTTCATTTCCACGCCGGGCTGAACCTGCTGACCGGGGAAACGGGCAGCGGGAAATCCATTGTTGTGGATGCGCTGGGGCTGCTGCTGGGCGGCCGGGCCTCCTCCGAGATGATCCGCACCGGCGAGACGCGCGCGCGCGTAGCGGGCATCTTCGACGTGCGCGAACATTCCGCTATACGCCGGGTCCTCGAGCCGCCGGCCTTGAACCCGAGGATGGCGAGCTGCTCATCGAGCGCGAGATCTCGAGCGGCGGCAAATCGCGCGCCTTTGTGGGCAGCCGGCCGGTGGCGGCCGCGGTGCTCCGCGAGCTGGCGCCCTACCTGGCCGATATTCACGGACAACACGATCAGCAGCTTCTGTTTTCCCCCGACGCCCAGCGCGACATGCTGGATTCCTTCGCCGCGAACAGCGACCTGGTGGAGCGCGCCGGCTCGATCTACCGCGCGTGGCGCGCGGCGGCGGCCGAGCTGGAGGAGCTCGAGCGCTCCGAGCAGGAGAAGCTCCGCATGCTGGATCTGTGGGCCTTCCAGCGCAAGGAGATCGAAGGCGCCGGCCTCGAGCCGGAAGAAGACGCGGCTCTCGAAAACGAGAGGCGCGTGCTGCAGAACGTGCAGCGCATCGAGGAGGCCGCCGCAGGAGCCTATACGGCGGTCTACGACGGCCCCGAATCGGCCCTTTCGCTGGCGCGCGCGGCCGCCAAGCGGCTGGACGAGCTGTGCCGCATCGATGCCTCGCTCGACGGCCTGCGCGAGCACCTCAAGAGCGCGGACCTGGCGCTCCAGGAAGTCTCCTATGGGCTGCGCGACTACCTTTCGCGCCTGGAGGCCAATCCGGGACGGCTGGAGGAGATCGAAACCCGCCTGGCGGCCATCGACCGGCTCAAGCGCAAATATGGCCAGACGATCGCCGAGATCCTGGCGTTCGGCGAAGAGGTGCGGCGGCAGGTCGCCGCCGTAGAGCACGCCGGCGAGCGCATCGAGGAGCTGCGCAAGGAACAGACGCACCTGGCCCAGGAGTTCGAGAAGGCGGCCGCCGATCTGACCGCGCGGCGGAATCTGGCGGCGCGCAAGCTCGAAAAGCGCGTGGAGGAGGAACTGGCACAGCTTGCCATGGAGCGCACCGTGTTCCGCGCGGGGCTGGCGCCGGCCCCCTGGTCCGCGCACGGCGCCGACCGCGTGGATTTCCTGGTCTCCCCCAACCTAGGCGAGGAGCCGCGCGCCCTGGAGAAAGTTGCCTCCGGGGGCGAGATCTCACGCATCGCGCTGGCGCTTAAGACGTGCCTGGCGGGCCCCAAGGCGGCGGTGGTCCGCACCCTGGTTTTCGACGAAGTGGATGCCGGCGTGGGCGGCAGCGCGGCCGAAGGCGTGGGGCGCCGGTTGAAGAAACTGGCCTCTGCCAACCAGGTGCTCTGCGTGACGCACCTGCCGCAGATCGCCTCATTCGCCGACCATCACTACCGCGTGGAGAAGCAGGAATCGAACGGCCGCACGGTGGCCGTCATCGAGGAGTTGGACGAGGCCGCCCGCACGCGCGAGGTGGGGCGGATGCTGTCGGGGCAGATGCTGACGCCCGAGGCGCTGAAAAACGCCGAGCGGCTGATCAAGATGAGCGTGGGGTAGGAGGACGGCGACGTATGCGCCGGCTGCCCCTACAGGGGCCGGGAGCGGCAGGGGTTCGATCAGGTCGCAAGCACCCTTTCTCCGCCCGTACCGCTCCCGGTAATGCTCAGAACTGGAACCGAGCCACGAGCTGGCCGTTGCGCACTGTCGGAACGGCGCCGCCTGCCGCCTGGATAGGCGTAGTCAGCGTATTGATCCATCCGAAGCCGGAAACGGCCTGTTGGCCGTTGAACACCTGTGTCTGGGCCGCGTTGCCCGACGTGGGCGCATTCAGGAACACGCGGTTGAAAATATTGAAAAACTCAGCCCGAATACTCAGAGTCATCCCCTCCCGAAGACGGAAGATGCGTCCGAGACTCATGCTTTCGGCTGGCTGCCGCTGCCAGCGATAGTCGTTGTAATAAGCGGCGGCGGTACCCCACTGGCCTGGCGCCGGTTGCGACCACGCGGCCGGATTCAGAATGAACGTGTCGCTCGGATCGTAGCAGTGGCAATTCGGATCCTTCGTGAATAGCGGCACGCCGGGTACGCGGTTCGCAAGAGTGCCTGGCGTTGCGCGGGGCAGCACCGCACCCAGGTTGTTGGTCGCACCGGGCGTGGCAATCGGCAGGCCGCTCTGATAGCGGAATGAGCCACCGATTGTCCAGTCCCGCTGCAAGGTCCTCAGCAGCTTATTCTGGGCGAGGGCGGGGACGCGGTAGTTAAACATAAACGCCGCGACGAGAGGAATCGAACTGCCAGAGATGGTTTTCTGGAGCCCCCGGTTATACACGTCGTTGATCGCGCCAAAGCACCAGAGGCCAAAGCAACCCTCGGAGTTGGTTAATTCTTGTTGCCATGTGAACGCAAACTGCCCATAGAACCCGTGCCACTCGCGCATGGTCGCCTTTGCCTGCAATGCGTCGTACCAGCTACTTCCCAACGGCGACCACGCCGTACTTATGCTGGTGTACTGCGGGAACGGACGGAGGGCCTGCGCCAGCGAGGCCCCCAGCGGGAAGCTCGAATATGGAACCTTGAAACCGGCGGCTTGGGGCGCTCCCGACGCAAAAGTCGATGACAAAAGCGTCAGATTCGCGGGATTGTTAAGGCTCAGCCCAACGGAAGAGAGCTTCTGCGTCGTCAGACCGTTCACGTCCTCCAGGTTGTTGGCCTCCAGCCAGACGCCCCGATTGCCTACATAAGCGGCCTCCGCCATGAAGTTCGGCGTGAACTGGTGCTGCAAGCCAATATTCCATTGATTGATGCGCGGCGGCCGGCCGCCCTGGGGATCCATCCAGTACGGCGGGGGATTGAGCTGCCCGGGGGACGGCGTGATTCCGGGGTCTAGAGTAGCCGGATACAGTTGCGCCTGGGTATAGGGCAAACCCTGGGCGAAGGTAGCGGCCGGCTGCGCGAAGCCGGGCGATACAAACGTGATCTCGTTGTACCCGATAGAGCCGCCTCCAATAATCGGGAAGTTGCTGATGTAATGGGAGTCCGCCGTGGTTCCATAAGTCAGGCCCCAGCCGGCCCGGAAAACCGTCTTGCTGTCGATCTGATAGGCCACGCCCAGACGCGGCCCGATCGCGTACGGATAGGCGCTGGTAAACTCGCAATTGCAGCGGCCCGCCCCATATCCCGCCCAGATGGTGGCGCCGAGCAGGCCCCCCACAGACGGATTGGGAGTCGTGGGTGAAAACTCCCCGATCCGATCGTGAATTTCCCGCCACGCGTTCTGCAGATCCCAGCGTATCCCATAGGTAACTGTCAGCTTCCGGGTCACTTTCCATGCGTCCTGGACGAAAAGCGACCAGGACGTCTTACGGTATTGCGGATCCTGCGGCGTCTCAACGCTGGCGCTGCCGGAGAGTCCGAGCAGAAAGTCCGCATATGCGTTGCCGAGTTGACCACCGTTAACGCTGGTGGACCCCAGATAAGGCAAGCCCGTCATGCTATTGTCGAAATTCCAGATACCCTGACTGCCTCGCACGTTTCTGTCGCGGTAGGCGTCGATGCGCCAGTCGGCTCCCATCTTATAACTGTGGCTCCCGCGAACCCAGGTTGCATTGACGACGGCGGTTGGCTTATCGACCGCGTACTTATTGGCGTTGGTGGGGCCCATATTCAGGCCCATCCCGTAACCGTTGGTCGACAGGCCTGTAATCTCAGGAAATCCGGTGGCTGTTATGCTTGGATTGGCGAAGTTATTGGGAATGCCTCCGAGCAGCCCAAGCTGGCCGGGAGCATCGTATTCCAGCACTCCGAGCGCCGCGACATCCGGACTGCGGTACATCACGTACCCGGCGCCCATGTGCAGGATCAGGTTCGGTCTCACCGTGTAATCGTAGTTGAACCGCATCGTATGGTTGCGCTCAAACTCGGGCCGCTCGCCTGCTGATAGGAATCGGCAAACCATCGGTGTTCACCAAATGGTTGATATGGTTCAACGAAAAGAAGAACGACAGATGGTGCTTTTCGCCGAAGTTCTGGTCCAGCTTGAAGCTCGGAATATAGATGGACGTCGGGTTGGGATAGTGCTGCTCCCAATTGTTCACCAAGCTGCCGTTGGTGGGCAGCGGGGATCAGGTTCTGGATCTTCAAAGCTACGGGGCTGATCCGGCTCATGGGGATGGTATTGCCCGGAAAAGGAGTCGTGACGGAATTGCCATTGACCGAATGCGCGGTGGCCGGATCGTAGATTGTATTCTCCATGATGGCCGCCCCGGTAACATCGGTGCCGAGGTTGCGCCCAGTCAGGATCTCGCTGAAATTGCCGTTCCGCATGTCCATTGGTCGGAATCGTCTGATAGACGCCGGAATGTATCTGGAGTCCTTGTACCACTCCCAGTCGAAGAAGAAAAACGACTTGTTCTTGCCGTTGTAAACCTTCGGAATGATATACCGGTCCGCCTACCGAAAACCCGAAGTCGTTCTTACGTTCCGTAGGCCGAATCAAGTGTCCGTTGCCGTCGTTGGTGAACGTTAGTCCAGCGTCGAAGTCTTCATTCACGAAGTATTCAAACCCGCTGCCGTGAAACGCATTTGTGCCGGATTTGACGTTGAAGTTGTACGTGCCGCCTACGACCTGGCCGAACTCCGGCGCGAAGTTGCTGGACTGAAGAGCCACGGCTTCGATCGATTCGACGTTAGGCGTGGTCTCGTAAATGCTCCCCGAATTCATGGAGTTCCCCGCCTCCTGCCCTTCGACGTACATGGTCGTAGTAACCGCTGAAGCCGTTGACCCGAATCGAATTCAGACCGGTATCACTCGCGCCTGGCTCCAGATTGACAAAAGTCAAGGGGCTGCGAATGTATCCGCCGCTCAGTACCCCAAAGTTGATGGGTAGATCCCCGACCTGACTTCCAGTCAAAGTATGGGTTTGGGTGGCGTCTTCGGTCTGCAGGAGCGGCGCCTCTGCGGTAACCGTCAGCGACTCGGTGGCCGAGCCGACCTCAAGAGTGACATCGACGCGAAGGTTTGTAGCCACCGCAACCTGGATGCCGGTCCGGGTGGTCTTCTTGAACCCCGCGGCGTCGGCGCTCACGGTGTAGGTTCCCGGGCGCAACGACGAGATCGTATAGTTGCCGGTGTCGCTCGTGGCGACCGGAAACTCCGTTCCGCTTTCCGTATTCACCGCCACGACCGAGGCGTGCGGGACGACCGCCCCGCTATTATCCGTAACCGTTCCGGTAATAGTGCCGCGATCGCTCTGGGCATACACGCCAACCATGCCTATGAGACAAAACACAACCACGCGGAAAAACCGCATATAGCCTCCTTTTCGCAGTTACGGAACCGCTTGGACAGGCCTGACAGCGTGTCTCATCGCCGGGCGACACACCACCCTCGGCGCCGCGGCCTCAGCACTGCGCGAATACACACACAAATTTATGACTTACCGCCAGATAATGGAGGACACAACTACCCTTAGAGCAGCGGCCTCCGCACTGAACGGCCATACCGGGTTGTTCGTTACCGCCAAGTACTTAAACGCCAAGCGAAACTAGCGCTTGGGGCATCGCACCGCGGCTATGTTGCGTTGTGGGCTACCGCCACGTGCTGAATCCGGGGCGTCATTGCGCCACGGCCTTCGCACCGGAGATGCCGCTATTTGGCTGCCGCCAGTCGGCGGACGCCTCAACTTACCGTTGTGGCTTCCGTACTGGAGAGCCGTTCCTGACCAACAACCGACGCCACGCCTACAGGGCGCGTTATCCTTTTCGCTGCCCTAATAAAAAAATTCACACCAAAGCGTCTGAATGTGTAGTCGAGAGCAATAATAGATCTAAAGCTTTTCCCAGTCAACAGGGAAATTCCTGAAGTGTCGCTTTCATCCTTAGTATCGTCACCACAAACGTGGAGAAGCTGGAATCGGAGAACAGCCGCCCGCGGTTCATATCGAGCTTAGCTGGCGGGTGGCTACCTGCTTCGTAGCTGGACCCGCTGCACCCGCCAGTTCGTCACTTCACCTATGTACAGTGAGCTCGGGTTGCGGCAATCGATCTCGTTTGTCGTGCCGAATTCCCCCGCCAGCTTGCCAGCGGCGCCGAACTTGCCCAGGGGCTTCCCGTCCAGTTCGAGCTTGTAGATCTCGCCTCCATCCATGGTCTCGGGCGGGTTTGAATTCGAGCTGTACAGGTATTGATGCGCACCCGGTGAAATGCAGATTGCCCAAGGAGCGCCGACATCGGCAATCTGGCGCTTATAATTCCCATCATTATCGAAAACCTGGATGCGCTTGTTGCCCAAGTCTGCCACGTAGACGTTGCCCTGCCCGTCCACGGCTACAGAATTAGGCATATCGAACTGCCCCGGTTGCGAACCCTTCGATCCCCAGGTCTTGATGAACCGTCCGGTCTTGTCCAGCTTCACGATGCGCGCGTTGGTGTAGGCATCGGAGATGAAGATGTTGCCCTGAGGATCGAACGCGATGTCGGTCGGGCGGTTGAAGCTGTCGCCCGCGACGCCCTGGCCCGGCACTCCCCCGCGGCCGCGTCCCCCGCCCGGCGGGGGGCCGGCGGGATCGATCGATTCCGGTTTGCGGCCCAACACCTGGAGAAAGCGGCCGGAGGGATCGAACTTGATCGCGGTGTCCGACCCGCGGTCCACGACCCAAATGTTGTCCTGCGCGTCGATGCGCACCGACTGCGCAAACAGGAACCCGTAGACGCCCGTGCCGATTTCCCGCAGGTACCTGCCCGTGGAATCGAACTCGAACAAGCGCGAGCCACCATGCGTGAAGAAGCGCGAACCGCCCATGGCGCCGTCTTCCCCGGTTCGCGTGTAGACGAAGAGATCGCCCTTCGAGTCGGTGGCCACACCGGCCGCCTCGCCCAGGTAGACGTTCGCGGGCAGTTTCAGGAACCCGATATCTCCGTCGAAGGGGATCTCCGGAACCTGTGCCGATACCAGCCCGCATGCCAGCAGGCTAACCATCGCGCTCAAGAGTCTCATCCTCGCCATATAAGCCTCTACTTACCGCTCGGGCGCAGAACCAGTTTCTGCGCCCTCCATAACTGGATTTCGGAGATGAAGAGCATGTCGGGATTGCGGCAGTCGATCTCATGCAGTCCGCTGAACTCGCCCAACTGCTTGCCTGCTTTTCCGAATTTCCCGACCACCGTGCCGTCCAACTCCATCTTGTAGACTTCCCCGCTCACCGCGGCCAGCGTGTAATCGTTGTTGTCCGGGAAGGTGTTCGAGGAAAAAAGATACTGGTGCGGCCCCGGCGAAATGCAAACTTCCCACGGCGTGCCGACATTATCGTAGATGGCCTTGAACTTCAGGTCGTTGTCGAACACTTCGATGCGGCGGTTGCTGCGGTCCGCCACGTAGGCGTTGCCCTTGGCATCCATGGCGAGCGAGTGGGGTAGATTGAGCTGTCCCGGCGCCGATCCCTTGGTGCCCGCCTGAGCCACGAATCTTCCGTTCTTGTCGTATTTGACGATACGCGAGTTGCCATAGCCGTCGGCCACGAACACATTGCCGTCGGCATCCCAACCGACATCGGTGGGCCGGTTGAACTCGTACTTTCCGGGATTGGCCGGGTCCAGGGGCACGAATCCGCCGGCATCAACCGGCTCGGGCCTGCGGCCAAGCGTCATCACGACCCGGCCCTCGGGATTGAATTTGATGACCATGTTGGAGCCTTCGTCCACGGCCCAGATGTTGTCCTGGGAATCCACCCGCACGGCGTGGGCGAACACGAAACCGTAAAGCCCCTGGCCGATTTCGCGGACGAAGCCTCCATTCTGGTCGAATTCGAAAAGGCGCGTCCGCTGGCTTCGCGTGTAGACAAAGACGTGCCCCTTGGAGTTGCTGGCGATACCGATGCCTTCACCCAGGTACAGATCGGGCGGCAGCTTCAGAAAACTCGGCACGGATTCGAACGGAATCTCGGGGACGTTCTGGACCTTGGCGCGCATGGCGAGCGCCGCCGGAGATAAGTTCTGAGGACCTTCGGGAGATTGGGCAAAACTCGTAACGACCCACAGGAACCCGATCCAACACATCAGACGGCTTGCCTTCATAGACGGCCTCCGGAGATCTTGTCCCGCCTTATTCAGGACTTCTGATTACGCGTCCTGGTACCCCCGATTCTACACCCATTGGCCCTGCTGAGGCCGTTATTCCGCACGGAGCCGCCGCCAGGAAAAGCCGGCGCTTTGCCTGCCATACTCCGCAAAAGGCGCAGGACTACACGTTTTCCACATTCATTCCGTGAGATCTCAACCAGAAAACACATTCACAAGTGAGTGCGATCGAATCGAACTAAAGGGGGCGCACTGGCGCTTGGAGTTTTCGTTATGAAGAATCTTGCCTTTTGGATTGGCGCCGCGGCTCTCATCTGGGGGGTCGTCGCGATTGCATCAGAAACGGGAGACGAAGGACGAATGCCTGATTTTGATGGCGCGGTGGCCTGGCTCAACTCCCCTCCGTTGAGCAGTAAGTCGCTGCGCGGGAAGGTGGTGCTGGTCAACTTCTGGACGTACTCGTGCATCAACAGCCTGCGGGAGTTGCCGTACATGAAAGCCTGGGCTGCAAAATACAAAGGTGCCGGCTTGGTGGTTATCGGCGTCCATGCGCCGGAGTTTGGTTTCGAGAAAGACCCGGCCAATGTGAAGAATGCCGTGTTTGACCTGAAGGTCGCGTACCCCATCCCGATCGACAGCAACCATTCGATCTGGCGGGCCTTCCGCAACGAATACTGGCCCGCAGACTACTTCGTCGACGCAAAGGGACGAATTCGTTACCACCACTTCGGCGAGGGCGAATATGAGAAGTCCGAGCGCGTTATCCAGACACTTCTTAGAGAAAATGGAGCCACTGGTCTGGACGAGAGCACGGTACGTACAACGGCCGACGGGGCCGAGGCGCCGCCGAGCGAAGATGTGCGATCGCCCGAAACTTACGTCGGCTACACTCGCGTGGAGAACTTTGCGTCGCCGGAGCGGATGGCGCGAGACGCGCAAAAGATCTACAGCCCGCCGGCGAGGCCGGCATTAAATCAGTGGGGATTCGGCGGATCTTGGAACGCCGGTGCCGGGAGTGGCACACTCGAATCGGCGCCCGGGAAGATTGTGTTCCGGTTCGATTGCGACTACTACCGGCGCCGGTATCCGGAGGCGGTTCGCGCCGGCCACAATCCCCTCGTGCACTTTCTCGCGGCGCCTGCGAAGAAAGGGCTTCAGCCGCATCCGTTGTTCTCGACGACTTACTACCTGACTAAGTATTCCGAAGTAAGCAGCTCGGGTTTGAATCCTCTGGTGCATTACGTCCTCGATGGCGCGGCTGCGGGATACCAGCCCAATCCGCTGTTCGAGCCGGCATTTTACAGGTCGCGGTATGGGGACAATTCGCTGATTCACTATCTTCTTCACGGCAGGATCGACCGCCGCAAACCGCATCCCTGGTTCGATGCCGGATACTATCTGAGCCAGCGCCTGGACGCCCGCTGCGCGGGCCGCAATCCGCTGGAGGATTTCTTCGAAGCGGGATCGGGCGAGCACGTGAGCCCGCACCCTCTCTTCGATTACGAAGCCTACCTGCGCGCGCACCCCGATACCGAAGGCGATGCTTTGGCGGCGTTCCTCGAAAGCGGATGCCGCTGCGCCGCGCCGGCCGAAGGCGGGTTGTTCGACTGCGAGCGGGAGAGTTAGAGCGATGCGCTTCGTTCTTCTGCACTACCATTTCCTGAAGAACGCGGGGATGACCGTCTTCGCCTTCCTGATGCGCAGCTTCGGCGATGGCTGCGCGGAAGTGGACACCCCGGATCGCGATGGCCATGTCGCCTGCGCCGACCTCCTGGCGCTGCTCGAGCGCAAGCCGGAAGTGAAGGCCGTCACCAGCCACCAGATCCGCTACCCCGTGCCGGCCGTACCCGGATACATATTCTTCGATCTTTGTTTTCTGCGCGACCCGATCGACCGCCTCCGCTCGATGTACTATTACTTCCGCGCCAAACCTCAGCCGGGCGATCCCGTGAGCGATTTTGCCTGCTCCTCCGGCATGGGAGACTTCCTCGCGCAGATGGTCGATCGGATGCCGTGGTACATCGCCGACGCCCAAGTGAACCTGATCGCCAACGGCATCGCCAATGACATCCCCACCGAGCACGACCTGGAGCGCGCGCTGGCGCGCGTATTGAACACCTCCTTTCTGGGAGTGGTGGACATGTACACCGAGAGTCTCATCGCCGGCCAGTACTTCCTGAATCCCGTCTTCCCCGAGCTCGACTGTGCGGAACGTCCGGTGAATGTCTCGCGCGGCATGGAGAAGACGCTCGCCGCCCGCGTGGCCGAAGTGGAAGCCGCGTGCGATCCGGCGGTGTGGGCCGAAGTCCTGCGCCTGAATCGGCTCGATCTGCGCCTGCTCGAAACGGCGCGTGGCGAGGTGGCGCGGCGCCTGAGCTGCGTGCCGCCCGGCGCGGCGGAGCGGCTCAGGCGTCAACTGGCGGGCGCCACGGCTTCAGGCTGAAGATCGCAATCCAGCTCCCGATTCACCTGAGCGCGAAGCTGTTCGTATCGAACGGCCTGAAAGAAGCGGTGATGCTCCGGCGAAGCGATGAATCGCGTTCGCCCGAAACCATCCTGCCAAAGCGCCACCACCGCTCCATCCAGACCTTCGGCGGCTGCACTTCGCTCCAATGCGCTGTAGAGCCGGCGCCGGGCTTCGGCGCCCTCGCATTGTGCCAGTGCCTGGTCGATGAACACGGCGACGATTTTGATATCGGAAATGCCGATATGCGCGGCTGGAAATGTTGTCATACGAGGCCCCCTGCAGCACTTCCCCCGACCAGCTCGCCAGCACCTGCCTGACCTTGCTCATGAACTGGTCGGTCAGCACGCCGTCGATCAGCCGGTGGTCGAAGCTCAGCAAAAGATGGCAGATCGACCGGATCGCAATAACGCCGCCGGTCACCACTAGGCGTCTTGTCCACCGTCCCCACCCCCATGACCGCCACCGACCTGCCGCCCACCCTCGAGCGCGGCATAACCCGCCACGCGCTCCACCTTGGCGCGCTTCAGCAGCATGCCCAAGCCGTTCGAGTGCTTGGTGACGATCGCGTCCTTGCTCATTTTCACCTTGGGGAAATCCAGGCGCGGATTCTCGCACGCGATGCCCTCGGCTTCCGCGTGCACGAACCTCTGGCACACTTCCGCGTTTTGCAGCAGCGACTTGGTGGGGATGCAGCCCACCAGCAGGCACGTGCCGCCCAGCCGGGATTGTTTCTCGACTAAAGCCGTCTTGAGCCCGTGCTGTCCGGCGCCTGTGGCCGCCGCGTAGCCGCCCGGGCCGCTTCCGATCACGATCAAATCGTAAGGCACTGCTCTTATTCTACCTGGAGATAACTCGATTCTACGCCCATGCGTTTACCATGGAAGTATCTAGGTATGAACTGGCTTCTCCTATGATGGTTTGTGTACTCCAGATTTGTCGTGCAGCTCGGGGCCGACCAACGGGAGGCGGGACCCGGCCGCAAGCGAGCTTTGCATTTGCCCGCTTTCCCTTATCTCAGTCAATCTTCGGAACCGCCCGGAGCCGTCAAGGGCGCGCGGTGTGTGCGCGGCGGAGGAAAATCTTTTCCGGGGTTGAGAAGATTTTCCGGAGCGCACCCTGGACGGCGAAGACCGTTCTGGAACCTGGAGCGGAAGGGAAAGCCGCTCCGAACTCGTCAAGGGCTTCGAGTACTATTGAGTCCCGCGTAATATAGAGTCATTCTGGCCACAAAGAAGACTGCTCCCAGAAGGCCGTGATCGGCCTGGGACGGCGGCACATCCGCCGCAAGGTCCGACGCGCCGCCTCATTCAGTTGCCAGTAATCCTTCGGGCACACGTTCGGCAATTCGTGCTGCTTCCAGTGCGCCCAGATGTATTCGACCGGATTCAACTCCGGCGCATAGGGCGGCAAGTACGCCAACGCGATGCGGCCGTGCAGGCTCTCCATGTAGTCCCGTATAAACCGGGTTCGGTGCGCGGGCAAGCCGTCCCACACCACCAGCAACGGGCGCGGAATGTGCAGTACCAACGCCCCAAGGAACTCCACCACCTGAGGGCCTTTGACTGATCCAGCATAGATCCGGAAATAGAAGTTCAGCGCTGTCAGGCCCGCCACCGCCGACAGGCTCTTCCAGTTAAAGTTGTACTCCAGGACCGGGGTCTGCCCGCGCGGCGCCCCAGTGCGGCAGCGATGGGGACGTTGACTCAGTCCACTCTCGTCGACGAAAACAATGGTACGACTTTCCCCGCGGGCTTCTTTTAATGGCCGGCCAAGTCCTCTTCTTCCAGGTGCGGATGCCTTCCTCGTTGCGCTCCCGCGCCTTGCCCGTGGGCCGCTGCGGACTCCATCCCAGACCTACCAGAACCTTCCACACATGCCCTTCGTGGTAACGTACCCCAAACTCGCGCTCGATCAAATCCGCCACGCGGGGGCAAGTCCACAGAGGCGTCTCATAACCGATCGCTTCCGGTCCCTGGAGCAGCACCGCTCCAACCGTTTCCGGTCCGTCTCGCTGAGCAGTGGCTTGCGGCCGGCCCGGCCGGCCCTCTTCAAGGACTCAGCGCCCTCCTGCCGATACCGAGATCCCCACCGAGCCACCGTCTGGCGAACCACCTTCACGCATCGCGCCACCTCGGACTGATTCAATCCCTTCTCCAGAAAGTTCGCTACGTCATCCTGGAGGAGCACGACTTGGTCCGCGCCGAACCGCGCACCGCCGTGTCATCGCGGTCCTGGAATTTGTGCCCGCCGCCGAGGTCGATCTGGTCTATCTGGTGCGGCAGAGCGAACCAGCCCATCTCTCGATAGGCGAGCAGGATTACCGCGAGGGGCAGCCAGTCCCGCGCAACGCCGAGCGCCAGCATCGGCTTGCCGGAATCAAAGTAGATGAGCAGGCTGTAGGGGTGATCGCCGGCTTTCTCATATACGCAGCAACGACGACGCTGGCCCTACCGGTCGCGCCTCCGAGCGGCGGATGGCAACGATGGATGCGCGGGCGGGGACCAGGCACTCCGCGATGCTCACGGCCGGCGCAACGAGCACATCCTGCATCTGGGAAATCTCCTTACTCTTCTGCGCCCGACTTCGGTATGCCGGCCTTGCGGCCCTGATCGACACACGAGGCGATCCGTTCCGGCCGCGCAGCCAGTGAACCGACGGCATCGCGAGTCTGGCGGAGCGTGGTCGTCAGCGAATCAATCGATAGATGGTTGACGACGGGGTTAACAAGCCACTTGATCGAAGCCGGGATGTCGCGCGTGAGGGCAATGGCTTCCAGTTCAAGGTAAACTCCTCCGTCCTGCTCCTCATACCTGGCGATGCTGTGGACCCGCCACATGAAGCCGTTTCCCTCATCTGGAGGCAGGAGGCGCTCGCCGCTCCGCCCATAGCTCTGGATCTCCTGCAC
This sequence comes from Terriglobia bacterium, assembly GCA_963714205.1. Lineage (GTDB taxonomy): Bacteria > Acidobacteriota > Terriglobia > Bryobacterales > Bryobacteraceae > CAVQNQ01. Next base: position 41,068 of record CAVQNQ010000004.1, on the reverse strand, counting down.
GCGTGTTGTACTGGCGACGTTGTAGTCGCGCCGGCCATCCACGAGATCGTGAGCCTGGTACTGCGCATCCATAGCGGCGTTGACGAAAAGGATCTTGTGCTGCCAGATCATGGAAAACCTCTGGTCCACCTCGGTGCAGGCCAACATCTTCGAATCGGCGACGACCGGTTTGTAGATCTCCTTGTACCGGCCGTAGTCGTGAACAACGGCAAACAGGCCGTCGAGTGTTGCGTTGGGAATGAATGCCGCCCCGATCCAGTCGTGGATCAGGCCGTTCGGCACGGTCTGGGTTCCGTGTCCGACAACTGGCGCGACTACGACCTCACCGCGCCGGAGGCGGGCCCTGAGGGCACCCCGCCGGCCAGAGGCTTCATCGATCCACAAGAACGGCCGCCGGCCATCCAGACGGGCTTGCATGGTTGAGTCGGCCTTCCAAACGTAGTCATTCCAGGCGGTCAACGTATCTCGCTGTAGCTCAATTGCGCTCAACGCTCCGGGGATTCCCATTGCCAATAGGGCGAATCCGACAGGGATTTTCACGGCGCTCATAGCTTGGCTCCTATGTGAACTTCGCAATGGATGAGGCACTCGGCCGGCCACGTCGCGCCATGTGGATTTGGTTAGAGCGAATAGCGGTTACACGTTGGCTAGCTACCGGCGCCAGACTGACCTTGCCAGCATTCCGGCAGGTTACCAATACGTTGGCAGCGGCACTGGCGCCGATTAGCCCAGTGACGGTGAACAACGCCTCCGGTTTCAACAAAGCTCCTTCGCGGTGAGCAGGCTGCAAAATGGCGCGGCATGGGGGATGCAAGATTCGGCAAAGCCGGCCAGCGATGCCCTCAAGGATGCTCCGGGTAAGCCGGAGCGCCCGTGCGCACCGCCCCGCATCAATCTTCCGAAACTGCTTCGTCGGCTCGAGCAAACGGCTGAGGAGCATCGACGGTCGCCTGCCAGATCGACTTAAGGCTGAGTGTCGAAAGAAAGGCCAGCGGGGTTATGCCTGCGTTTCACCCGACGGGTGCCTGCGGATTCCGAGTTTGTCCATCCGAAATTGGAGCGTGCTTCGTTTCAAACCCAGCAAGGCGGCGGCACCGCGCGGCCCGCTCACCACCCAATTCGTGGCCTTGAGCGTTTCCAAAATCGTCCGGCGTTCGGCTTCTTCGAGCGTTTTCTGCTTTTTTGAGGCGACGCCATCCTGTGATGCTGGTAGATCGCAGAGCGGCACCTTGAGAACCGGGCCGGTGGAAAGAATCATTGCGCGTTCAATCAGGTTTTGCAGTTCCCGGATATTAACCGGCCAGGGATACTGCATCAGCGTATTCATGCCGTCGGACGCAATCGTGTCGATGGTCTTGTTCATGCGCCGGGCAAACTGCTGCACAAAATGACGGACCAGAAGCGGAATGTCTTCCCGCCGCTCGCAGAGGGGCGGCACATGGACGGGGAAAACGTCCAAACGGTAATAGAGGTCCATCCGAAACTTCTGTTCCTTCACCATCGCGACCAGATCCCGATTCGTGGAGGCGATTAGACGGGCATCCGTGCGAAGTGTGTGGGAGCTGCCCAAGCGCTCGAATTCCCGTTCCTGCAAAACCCGCAGCAGCTTCGGCTGAAGTTCCAGGGGGATTTCTCCGATCTCATCCAGGAAAACGGTTTCCGTGGTTTGCCAACTCGAATCGGCCGATGCGCTGCGCGATGGCGCCTGTGAAAGCGCCCTTCTCGTGTCCAAACATCTCGCTCTCCAGCAGGCCGGTCGGAATGGCGGCGCAGTTGAGCTTTACAAAAGCGTGCTTGCTGTGGGAACTCAGGTTGTGAATGGCGCGCGCCACCAGTTCCTTCCCCACGCCGGTTTCCCCGCAAACGAGCACGGTCGAATCGTTGGGAGCCACAGTCTCGACCTGCTGTAAGACCTTCTGGAGCGCCGCGCTTCGGCCAATAATGGAATCGAAATCCATCTGGCTGCGGATTTCGTCTTCGAGGTAAAGCTTCTCCTGCGCCAGCTTGTCCTTGAGCTGGGCAATCAGGCGATAAGCCAGGGCATTTTCGACCGCCAGCGCAACCTGCGCCGCGATTTGGCGGACGAAATCGACCTCATTCACGGTAAAAGGGCTGTCGTGCAGCCTGCCCAGGCACAAGACGCCCAGAGTGCGATGCCGGCTGATCAAGGGAACGTCGCACAACGCCTGAAAGCCCTCCGCCACAGCCAGGTTGCTCGAGTCCAGCACGGCCAGCGCGCGCGCATCGAGGGTGATCGGTTCGCCATGGCGAAATACGCGGTGAGTCGGCCCCTCGGCGCCTACGACATTGCCTTCCTCGTGAATCAGGCCTCTCCCCTCCGGGAAATCGACCGCGTGAATGCGCAACCGCTGGTCGTTTCGATCCGGCAGCGCCACGCCGACGGAGTCGCACTTCATCACATGGCGGACGCTGGCCGAGATGGCTCGCAGGAGATCGCGAAGGTCCAGGTTCGAGATGATGGCGTTGTTCAGGTCCAGCAGAAGCTTTAGGCGCTCGTTATCGCTGGGCAGTTCGCAGGACCTGGACGCTTGGCAGGGCTGCGGCGGCTCCGGCGGAACTTGGGCAGATGCATCCATGCAATCCTACTGATGCAGATCGCGGCGTTCCGCGACAAGCTCGATTGTCACCGGGCGGCGGATATTTGCATCCTGGTAATAGGAAGCCTCTATGCCTTTGTACGAGTATCACTGCCAAAAGTGCGGCAAGCGCTTTGAAATGCTGCGTCGGATGCAGGACTCCGACCGTGATTTGGAGTGCCCAGAATGCCGGTCTGAAGACCTCGAGCGGCTGCTTTCGGCGTTCGCCACCGCAGGGTGCTCTCCGTCCGGGGCGGGCAGATTCACTTGAGGGCAGTGAAACGTCGGCCGGTCGGCCGTCACGGTACTCTCCATCACTATGAACCAAAGGACCTTTGAACCAAGCAATGCTCATCGTCTCGATGATCCGCAAAGGCTTATGTGGATGCCGCCGGGCGAGGTGATCGAACGGTTGGTACTCAAACCCGGAATGGTGGTTGCCGATATCGGCGCTGGCACGGGGTTTTTCGCGTTGCCCTTTGCCGGTGCTGTAGACCCTGCAGGGGTAGTGTGGGCTGTCGACGTTCAGCCCGCAATGCTCAAGATGCTGAAGAGAGGGCTCCGGGCAATATCCGACTGCTCGAGGGAGATGCCTCTCATACCGGTCTTCCGGACGGCACTTGCGACTTGGCCTTCCTGGCAAACATATGGCATGAGCTGGACGGCCAGTGCGCGATTCTTGCGGAGATGCGACGGATATTGCGCGCCGGCGGGCGCCTTGCGATCCTGGATCGGCGCAGCGACGTGCCGTACCCGCCTGGACCGCCGCCAGACCATCGCGTTGCCGCCGGTGAAGCGGAAGCGACGCTGAGAGGTGCTGACTGGCGCAACGTTGCTTTCGGCCTGCTTGGACCGTACAGCTATCTTCTGATTGCCTCGGCGCAATGACCCATCCCGGAACGCTCACGAAACGCCTCGATTTGAGCCGACTTGCCGGTCTGCGATTGCCTCTCGCCATGCCTTCCGCAGTTCGGCCGTCGCCGACGCAGTGAGTGGCCGCGGCCTCACGCCGGGTTCATAGCCACGGCACAGTTCGATGTTTCGACGCAGGTCATCGGCGAACGTCAGGCAAGCGCGGCACTCGTGTAGATGTTGTTCCACTTCGAGCCTGGCTTCCGTATCCAGGTCGTTGTCGACGTAGTCCGAAAGCAGCGCCAGGACCCGCGTGCACGTCACCATTGCCCTCACTTACCAGGATGCAACCTCTTCGAAAACGTGACGCTGTCATGTCACCAACCGCCGCAACTTGCATCTTGACGGATATAGCGGAAACATTGAGATCCGAAAGTCATGAGAAAGTCACTCTTCCTAGTCCTGGCTGCGCCTCTGTTGGCGCAGGATTCGCTCTCGTTGCGCGAAGCCGTGCAGTTGGCACTCCGAGAAAACAAAGCCATTGCGGCGACTAACGCCAGCATGCAGGCTTCCACGGCACGGATTGATGAAGCCCGTGCGGGCCGACTACCCAAGCTGAACTATTCCGAGTCCTTCGTCCGCAGCGACAATCCGGTCTTTGTTTTCAGCTCGCTGCTGACCCAGCACCAATTCGGCGCTGAGAATTTCAATATCGGTCCTCTGAACCGGCCGGACTCCCTGAACAATTTCCAGTCGCAACTAACGGTGGACCAAATCCTGTACGACGCCGGACAGACCCGCAACGCTGTAAAGTCGGCCGATCTCTCACGGAAGATGACCGGCGAGGAGCAGCGGCGAACCCAGATGCAAGTGATGGCCGACGTGGTCAGAGCTTACTACGGCGCGGTACTAGAGGCGGAAAGCCTCAAGACGGCTGAGCAAGCGCTCCGCAGCGCCGAGGCGGACCTGACGCGGGCCGAATCGGTCCGCGCGGCCGGCATGTCGACCGATGTCGATGTGCTTTCCATCCGCGTGCATCTTGCCGCCGTCAACGAGCAGCGTATTCAGAGGGCGGCGGATCTGGATGTAGCGAAGTCCGCGCTGAACGACGCGCTCGGCCTGCCTCTGGACACCGCCCATGTCCTCACCACCTCCCTGAGTCCAATCGATCTGCCGGACCTGACGCTGGCCTCCCTCGAAAAGGACGCTTCCGCCACCCGCCCGGAGGCCCGTCAGGTACACCTGGCGTCAGATCTTGCCAAGAGGCAGGCAGACTCGGCCAGGATCGCGCTGCTTCCGCAGGTGACTTTTCACGCGGCCTTTGAGGCGGACCGTCAACAGTTCATCAATAAAGGTGGGGCCAACTGGCTGGTCTCCGTTGGATTGCGCTGGAACCTGTTCAACGGCTTGGGAGACAAGGCGCGTATTGAGGAATCGAGCCATTGGCTGGAACGTGCCCATGCCGACGAGCAGCGCATGGATTCCGCGGTGCGCCTCGAAGTACGCCGCGCCTGGGCCGATCTGCGGGCGGCGCAACAGCGGATCGAAGTGGCTAAAGCGGCGGTGGCCGAAGCCGAGGAAAGTCTGCGGATCACTCAGAACCGCTACGAATCCGGTATGAGCAACGTTACGGACCTTTTGCGAAACGAAACCGCGGTACTGGAAAGCCGGACCCGGTACCTGGCAGCGGTGCATGACCAACGCATCGCTGCCACCATGTTGGATTTGGCCGCGGGACGACTTTCGCCTGGCTCGGAGGTATTGAACTAGATGCGATTCATTTTGATTCCCCTGATTGTTTCGGTGGCGATGTTGAGCGCTTGCGGCGGCAGCGAGCCCCACCCCAAGGCGGCGTCCAGCGCGCCCGCCGTTGCCGTCCAAATGGCGACCGTAAGCACCCAGCAATGGCCCGATGTGTACGAGGCCACCGGAACCGTTCGAGCACGCATGGCCACGGTGCTCTCCAGCAAGCTTATGGCATACGTGCGACAGGTTGCCGTCCAGGTGGGCGATCGGGTTCACGACGGCCAACTGCTGATCACCCTGGACGCCCAGGATCTGGACACCAAGGTCAGCGCCGCCGAGGCAGCCGAGGCCGAGGTGATGAGCGCCATCCTGGAAGCGGACAACGGTGTGGCGGGAGCCAAAGCCAACCTGGATCTGGCGCAGAGTACGTTCAAGCGCATGGAAGAACTCGCGTCCAAGAAATCGATCTCGAACCAGGAGTTCGATGAAGCGTCGGCGCGGGTCAAATCGGCTCAGGCCGCCTATGAAATGGCCCGGGCGAAGCGCGCTGAACTCGATTCTAAGCGGGCATCGGTACAGCAGGAAATTCGCGGCGCCAAGATTATGCGCGACTACACGCGGATTTCGGCCCCGTTTTCTGGGGTGGTGACCGCGAAGTCCGTGGAGCCGGGGAACCTGGCCGCTCCCGGCGCTCCTCTTCTCACGATCGAGAAGGAAGGCGCCTACCGGCTGGAGGCATCGGTGGATGAATCCCGGCTTCCATTCGTGAAAGCCGGGCAGGCCGTCGATGTCGCCCTGGAATCGTTGGATCGCCGGTTTACCGCCCGCGTGTCGGAAATCGTGCCATCCGTGGAGGCGGCTTCGCGCGCCTACATCGTGAAAATCGATCTGCCTGCCGTGCCGAATCTGCGGTCCGGCATGTTCGGACGGGCGATGTTTCCACTGGGTTCACGTAAAGTGGCGACAATTCCGCCCGCGGCCATGTTGGAGCACGGGCAACTGCAATCGGTTTTCGTGATTGAAGACGGTTGTGCGCGCACCCGCCTGGTGACCACCGGGGAGCGAAGGCAAAGCGCCGTGGAGGTGCTCTCGGGATTGAGCGAGGGCGAGAAACTCGTGAGCCCGGTGCCTACCGGATTGACGGACGGCACCCGGGTGGAGGTTCGGCAATGAGCGGGGTGCCCTCTGGGCCACGCCGTCTCGGGCCGGCCGGGCGATTCGCGCACGCGTGGATTGCTTCCAAGCTGACCCCTTTGATTATCGCTGGCGCACTGCTCCTCGGCGGCTTCGCCGTTTGGAAACTGCCGCGCGAAGAAGAGCCGCAAATCATTGTGCCGATGATCGACGTTTTCGTGCAGATGCCCGGCGCATCGGCGCACGAAGTGGAAGAGCGGCTCACCAAGCCGATGGAGAAGCTGTTGTGGGAGATCCCCGGGGTCGAGTATATCTACTCGACGTCCAGCCCAGGCATGTCCACGGCAATCGTCCGCTTCTACGTGGGCCAGGACGAAGAGAAGAGCATCGTGCGGCTCAATCAGAAGCTTTACGCCAACATGGACCTGATTCCACCTGGCGCCACCCCGCCCCTGGTGAAGCCCCGATCCATCGACGATGTGCCGATTCTGGCGCTGACGCTCTCCAGCAAGCGTTACGGTGATTTCGAACTGCGCCGCATCGCGGCCCAGGTAGACGATACCGTCAAACAGGTACCGGATGTCTCGGCGGTCACGCTGATCGGCGGACAGCGCCGCGAGATCCGCGTCGTTTTGAATGAGGGAAAGCTGGCGGCGTACAACCTTTCGCTGCTTCAGGTCGCCGGCGCGCTGGGGCTTTCCAACCGGCGCCTGCCTTCCGGAGAGTTCGACACAGGTAACAAAGAGTATTTGCTCGAGACGGGTGAGTTTCTGAGGACCGCGGAAGACGTGCGCAACGTAGTAGCGGGCGTGGCGAATGATAAGCCGATTTTCGTCCGCGACGTGGCCGAAGTAAGCGATGGAGGCGAAGAGCCCTCCCAATACGTTCGCATGGCGCACGCCGGGTCCGCCGAGTTCTTGCCGGCTGTGACCCTTTCGATCGCCAAGCGGAAGGGCACGAATGCGGTCATTGTGGCCAACAACGTACTAAAGCGAATCGAGCCACTCAAGGGCAGCGTGATTCCCTCGGACGTTCAGGTGGATATCACGCGCAACTATGGAGAAACCGCGGCGGAGAAATCCAACGAACTGCTGTTTCATATGCTCATCGCAGTGGTTTCGGTCAGCATCCTGATCGCCATCACGCTGGGCTTCCGCGAGTCGTTGATCGTTTTCATTGCCATACCGGTGACCCTCGCGTTGACGCTGACGGTGTTCTATCTTTACGGCTACACGCTGAACCGCATCACGCTGTTTGCCCTGATTTTCTCCATCGGCATCCTGGTGGACGACGCCATCGTGGTGGTGGAGAATATCGTGCGGCACTGGCGTATGCCCGCAAACCGCGAAAGGCCATCCTTCGAAGTTGCCATCGAGGCTGTGGATGAAGTGGGTAACCCCACCATTCTGGCCACCCTGACGGTTGTTGCGGCCATTCTGCCGATGGCTTTCGTAGGAGGCCTGATGGGGCCCTATATGCGGCCGATTCCGATCGGGGCGAGCGCGGCCATGGTGTTCTCGCTGCTGGTGGCTTTCATCGTGACGCCGTGGGCGGCTGTCCGGATTCTCAAGCCCGGCCACACCTCGGCGCACGGGGAAAGAGAAGACTTCGTGACGCGAGTTTATCGCATCGTCATGGGCAAGATCCTGCACGTTGCGGCAGTGCGTTGGACCTTTCTGGTGGGGGTGGTAGTCCTGCTGATCGGCTCCGTGTCTCTGTTCTATTTCCAATTTGTGAAAGTGAAAATGCTTCCGTTCGACAACAAGAGCGAGTTCCAGGTGATTGTCGACATGCCGAATGGAACGACGCTCGAAGAGACGGCCCGCGCCACCACTGCCCTGGCGCGCGCCACGCTCGATCAGCCGCAGGTAGTGAATCTCGAAACGTACGTTGGCGCCGCATCCCCGTTCAACTTCAACGGGCTGGTGCGCCATTACTATCTGCGCCAGGGGTCGAACGTCGCCGACATCCAGGTGAATCTGCAGCCGAAAGGCGACCGCAAGCTACAGAGCCACGCCATCGCCAAGGAGGTTCGGCAGCGCTTGCTGCCGGTGGCCGCGCAGTATGGCGCCCGCATCAAGGTGGCGGAAGTGCCTCCCGGCCCGCCGGTGCTCGAAACTCTGGTTGCCGAAGTCTACGGGCCGGAAATGGACGAGCGCACGGGCATCGCACGGCGCATTCGCGATTTGTGGAAACGCACCAATGGCGTTGTGGACGTGGATTGGTACGTGGGAGACGACCAGCCGGAATACCGCCTGTTGGTGGATAAAGAGAAGGCGGCGCTGAACGGAATTTCCGAGGACGACATTGCCCGGACAATGGCGCTGGCCTCTACCGGATACCAGGCGGGGCTGCTCCATTCGGATTCCGCGAAGGAAGACGTACCCCTGATGCTGCGCCTCGACCGCACCACCCGTTCGGACCTGGAGAAAATCCAGAGCCTCAAAGTGGCTGGACGAACGGGCCGGCTGGTGGCGTTAAGCGAACTGGTGCACAGCCAGGAAGTGGTGGCGGATAAGAGCATTTACCACAAGAATCTGCTGCCGGTTACCTATGTCACAGGGGACGTGGCGGGCGCCATGGAAAGCCCGGTGTACGCGATTCTCAAGCTTGGGCCGGAAATGGACAAGTTCAAGGCGCCCGGCGGGTACGCGATTGAGCAACATATGGCGACGCTCCCCACCGATGCCGAGCACTATTCCATGAAGTGGGATGGGGAATGGCACATCACCTACGAAGTGTTCCGCGACCTGGGGATTGCCTTCGCGGCGGTGCTGATCCTGATCTACGGGCTGGTGGTAGGATGGTTCCAGTCGTTTATCACGCCACTCGTGATCATGGCGGCAATTCCGTTTTCGCTCGTCGGCATCCTGCCCGCACACGGCCTGATGAATGCGTTCTTCACCGCCACTTCGATGATCGGATTCATTGCCGGCGCGGGTATTGTGGTGCGCAATTCGATCATCCTGGTCGACTTCATTGAGCTTCGCCTGCAGGAAGAGATGGCGCTGGATCAAGCGGTGATTGACGCCGGAGCGGTCCGCTTCCGTCCCATGATGTTGACCGCGGCGGCTGTGGTTGTCGGCGCCAGCGTGATCCTGTTCGACCCGATCTTTCAGGGCCTCGCCATCGCGCTGATGGCGGGAGAAGTCGCATCTCTGGCGCTGTCGCGCATGACGGTGCCCATTGTCTACTTTGTTGTGAACCGAAGGAGAAAAACTGCATGACTATCGAACGCTACTTACGCCTGATTGCCGGCTTCTTTGTGATGTTTAGTGTGGCCCTGGGTTATTGGGTCAATCCGGCGTGGTTTCTGTTTACAGCTTTCGTCGGCTTGAACCTGTTCCAGTCGGCATTTACGAACTGGTGCCCCATGATGACCATCCTCCGGAAGGCGGGTGTCGGAGCTTCGCCCAAACACTCGTAGGCGGAATCTCGGAACGGAGAACGAAAAATGAACTACCCCGTTTGGGACGTCACGTTTGGCGCGGGGCTGCTGATCGCGATCGTGTCGATCCTCCACGTGTTCGTGTCGCACTTTGCCGTCGGCGGCGGACTATTTCTCGTGCTGACGGAGCGCCGCGCGCTGCGACAGGGGGACAGCGGAGTGTTGGACTGGCTGCGAACCCACACGAAGTTTTTCGTGCTTGTGACCGTTGTCTTCGGAGCCATCAGCGGAGTGGGCATCTGGTTCACCATCGGATTGATTCATCCTTCGGCCACCAGCAGCCTGATTCACGCCTATGTCTGGGGATGGGCGATCGAATGGGTCTTCTTTTTTCTGGAGATCACCGCCGCCCTTTTGTACCTCTATGGGTGGGACAAGTTGGAACCGCGTCTGCACCTCTGGTACGGCTGGATTTATTTCATCGCTGCGTTCGCCAGCATGGTGATCATCAACGGGATCATCACATTCATGCTCACATCGGGAAAGTGGGTGGAGACGCACGCGTTTTGGACAGGCTTCTTCAACCCCACTTACTGGCCTTCGCTCGCGGTGCGGACCGCCATCGCGTTGGCGCTGGCCGGGATCTACGCCCTGATTACGGCCAGCCGGCTCAGAGATACGTCGCTGAAGGCGAGGATGGTGAGGTGGAGTGCGCTGTGGATTCTGCCGTCCATGGCGGTCCTCCCGGCATTGATCTGGTGGTATATCCGCTGCATCCCTTCGGAACTCTGGGCCAGCGCAAGAGGGGCCATGCCCACGGCTTCACACTACGCCCTGGAAGCCGCAGTGCTGGCAGTGCTCACGTTCTTAATGGTTCTGGGCACATTGATTCGGCCGGTGCGATTGCACATCGCCTATAGCCTGCTGCTCCTGCTGGCAGCGCTCGGCACCATGGGATCTTTCGAATTTGTGCGCGAGGCCATTCGTAAACCGTTTGTGATTGCGAACTACATGTACGACAACGCTCTCTATGCGACGCCGTCAGCGGCGGACGGCGGATTCTCGGTGGAGGCAATCGACAAGGCGGGCGTGCTCAACACCGCCCGCTGGGTGCAGCACGCCGACGGTACTGCGGCTGGAAGGGAGATTTTCAGAGTCGAATGCCAGAGCTGTCATACGGTGGACGGGTATCGCGGCGTGCGCCGGCTTCTGGCGGCGCGGCAATGGGACGCAGGGCAACTCGACGCCATGTTGGGCAGTCTCGACATGATGCACAACGGCGTGATGCCGCCGTTTGCCGGTAACGACGGGGAGCGCGATGCCTTGAGCGCATACCTGGCTACCCTCTACCACGCCAGCCCCGCGCCTACGGAAGGCGCTCAACTTTTCGAGCGCAACTGTGCTGTCTGTCATCAATCGGTGCCCACGGACCCCGCGATTACCGCCATCCGTTCCCTGGATCCGGAGGCGGCTTCCGAGAGCCTCAAGAACCTGCCGGCGCTGTTCGTCCGCATGCCGGACTTGAAGCTTAGCGATCAGCAACGCACGGCTCTCGTTCAATGGATCAAGGCGGGCGGACCACCCGCACAACACGCAGCGTTGGTACGGCCGAACGGAGGTAACTGAACATGCCTGCACGCGATCTAATCCCCTCATTGGATCCGATTCCTCTCCCCGCTCCTTACTGGGTGTTCAAGCTACTCCTGGTCGTGACTTTCACGCTGCACATTTTGGCTATGAACTTCCTCCTGGGCGGCATGGTTCTGGCGCTGGCAAGCCGCTGGAGCGGCAGTCGCGAGCGCGCCAATCGGCTGTTCACCGATATCGCGACGAAACTGCCGGTTCTGCTGCCCGCAACCGTAACGCTGGGAGTGGCTCCGCTGCTGTTTCTCCAGGTGATCTATGGCCAATTCTTCTATACGTCCTCTGTGTTAATTGCTTGGCCATGGTTCCTGGTGCTGGTGATGCTGACGGTCGCCTATTACGGGATCTATTACGTTTCCGCCCGGACGCACCGCCAGGCGGGATCGGGACGCTGGGTGCTGCTGGCCAGTTTCCTGCTGATCGCCGTGATCGGGTTTCTGTTCAGTACAAACCTGACGCTCAGCCAGACGCCGGCAGCGTGGACGGGCAAGTATTTTGCAAACCCCAGTGGCTGGAACCTGAATCTCGCCGAACCCACGCTCGCGCCCCGGTATCTGCACTTCTTTACGGCCGCAGTTGCTGTGGGAGGACTCTTGCTCATGCTAATCGCCTGGCTGCAGCGGAACAGCGATGCCGAATACCGCCGCTACATCTTCCGTTTCGGTGGTAAGGCGTTCGAATACGCCACCATGGCGCAGTTCGCGGTCGGCTTCTGGTTCCTGGTAAGCCTGCCTCGCGACCAGCGTACGCTCTTCCTGGGCGACAACAGTCTTGCCACCTTGTTGCTGGTGATCGGTATCGCTGGTGCGGCGGCCGCCATCATGGTTGTGGCGCGAGCCCTGCGCCAGGATGATTATCGTATGGGGGCCCTCGGGGGAACCGCAACCACGGCTGTGGTAGTCCTGGTGATGGCCGTGATGCGCGACATTCTGCGGGACGCTTACCTGAAGCCGTATTTCCACCCGGAGCGTTTCGTGGTGCAGACGCAATGGACTGTCCTGCCCCTGTTCCTGGCCGTCTTCCTGGGCGGCGTAGCGTTGTGGCTGGTGATGTTACGGCGTTATCCTTTCACGGCCACGCTTAAGTCCGGTCCAGCGCGGTCTGGAGCGAAATAGAAATGAGGCCCGCACTCCTGCTGGTCGCCGTTCCGACACTTTGGCTCTGTTTCTGCGCGAGGCGTGGCGATTACGATTACCCGATCATGATCAACTACGAACTCGGCATGCACTGTACCGGGTTCGATTTCGAATACTGCTGCATCCTGCCGCCCTACAACAGCATTCAAGCTCAAGTCGTCAAGGTCGGCCTGGCCACCAAGGCCCCGCGTCTTTTGGACCAGGCCGACCCGAACGATCCGACTGTGCTGATCGATCCGGATACGGGTCGGCGCCTGCGTCTGTGAGCGCGATCTGGATATGGCGGGCATTGCCATGGACGACGAAGGCACCGCGGAAGTCCGGCAGTTTGTAAGGGCCGCCGGCGTACCGTATCCGATCCTGCTGCCAACGGCGGCATCGCCGATGGTGGACGCAATTCAGAGTCTGCCGACGACGTTCTTGGTGGACAGAGAGGGGAGGATCGCACAGCGTTACTTCGGCGCCGTCAACGAGAGAACAGTTCGCGAGGATGTCGACCGTTTGCAGGCGGAGCGCTAAGAGACAAATATGTCTGACTATTGGGTGGTAGGGCTGATTGCCGCGTATTTCATTCTGCTGCGCTGGGTGCTGCCGCGCTTTGGCGTACCGACTTGAATGGCCAATTCTTGTAGCGTCGAGTCTCGACGCAAGGAAGAGAAGGAAACAGCCGACTGCGTCCACACGGATGCGGAGCCAGATGGGTCACGCTGAGGCCGCCCTGGTAACGCTGTCCACGGCGCGACGAAGTCGCTGTTTAACTTCCTTTGCCATTGGTTCCATGGCCGGGTTGCCGACGACCGAGAGCATCTTGGCCGCGTCCACCGCTCCCGCGAAGACCGCGCCGTCTCGCTCATAGACAACGGCATTGCAGGGAAGCAGCAATCCGAGATTGATCTCCTGCTGGAGTGCTTGGTAAGCCAGCGGCGGATTGCAGGCGCCCAAAATGACGTAGCGCGGGAATCCGACCCTGAGCTTTTCCTTTAATTTCGCCTGTATGTCTATCTTGCAGAGTACGCCGAAGCCTTCGCTCTTGAGGCTGGCTTCCAGCCGCTCCACGGCATCCTCGAACGAAGTATCCACGCTCAATACGTATCCATAATCCAGATCCTGGGAAGTTCGCACGAGATTCACCCCTTCTCAGAGGATAACCCCGGACCCATCGTTGAATCGCCTGCGCCAACGGTCAGCACCGGGCAGGGTGCGTGGCGTACCGTGCGCAGTGTGGTCGTTCCCAATACCATCCCGTCGAAAAACCTCCGCCGTGGCGCGCCCAAAACAACCAAGTCGTACGGCTCTTCCGTGGCGAGCCTAACGATCTCCTCCGAGGCGTCTCCATGGCGGACCAGCTCCCGGATGTCACACCGCGCCCGCTCTTCTTGGGGGACCCAACTGCACAGATCGGTCACAGGATTGGCGCCGGCTGGCTCCTTCACGTGGAACACAGTTAAGCTCGCTTCGAAGCAGGCGCTGATGCCGGCTGCAAGCGTCAGGGCCCGCCGCGACAACTCCGTATCGTGGACCGGGCAGAGGACTCGCCGAATGGGTTCACGTGGCGCGGACCTGACGGTCAACACGGGTACCGGGCTCTCCCGCAATACCCGCTCAGCCACGGACCCTAACATCCAGCGGTTCAAGCCGCTTCGCCCATGCGTGCCCATGACGATCAGATCCGCATTCTTCAGGGCAGCCAACTGCGTGATGCCATCGGCAGGCAGCGCCTCCAGAGCACGAACCTGGACATCATGCGACGGTCCCAGGGTGGACTGCACGAACGAGCCGAGCGTCTGCTCGGCAAAAGCCAGCGACTCCCGGAATTCCTTTTCCAATTCCTCCAGCCGGCCGGAGGTGAAATACGGCGGCGCCTCAAACCAGTTGGCGTACATCGCGATCAGATTGCCACGTCCACAGTGCTCCGTCAGCATATGTGCTGTTCTGAGGGCGTGAGCGGAAATCTCGCTGAAATCAACAGCTCTCACCTGACGCAGCAGAACCGAATCGCGGTCTACGCTTCGGATCGCCAGGTCTCGTTCCGTCGCATATTTGAATCTCGTCCATTTGGTCCGCGCTCTTCTCGATTGTGATGCCGTCCCGCTCTCGCAATGCCCGAACGAGATCCTCCTTTTTTCGTTCCAACATTTCTTGTAACGTGCCGAATTCCGTATCTGCCATCTTCATGAACGTCTCCGCCATTTCCAGCCGAGTACGATTCCCAGCACGAGACGATCCACAAATAGAACACATGCCATTCGAAGGCTGAGGCCGCGGAGCCAGCTTGAATTAGCAGAAGAGGGAGCCATCACCAGACGGTTGAGCGCGAACCGCACCCAAGCGAACGGGAGCAAAAAGAGCTTTAATTGTGATTTCCAGCGACATGGGGTTTGCAGCTAGCGTGCCCGAGTCCTCAGAGGCTCAGGACGGGGATGCGTGATTCCCGAATGATCCCATAACCTTCGCCGTTGTCCCCTAGATGGCTTCGCCCGGGAATCCGGCCGATGATCAGGACGTCAGCCTTTGTTTGCTTCGCCGCCCGGTTCAGCAGCTTCGGAACATTGCCGCTGTCGATAATGACTTCTGCATGGGTGCCCACGTCCCGCTGAAGCTGCGCGATCTCTTTGATGGCGTTGCCGACGATCATCTCTTTCCACGCGGGATCGACGTGGGATCCGCCGGGGCCCCAGACCTCCACGCCGGTGGTGATGTGGACGAGCGTAAGCCTCGCATCCCCAACCGCGGCCAACTCCGCGGCGAGCGACGCGGTATGGTTGCTGTGAGGGGTCAAGTCCACTGAGCAGAGTATGCTGCGGATCGAGAACTCTCTCGCCGGCGCGTCTTCCAGGTGAGCGCCTGTCCAGACTGGACAATGGCTTTCGCGCAGAACCTTCTGTGTCTCGGACTCCAGCAGCAAGTGGTAGAACGCCCCATGGCCATGGGTCGACATCACGATCAGGTCGGCGTTACGGTCGCGGGCCGTCTTCACGATTTCGTTGGCCGGTTCGCCTCTGAGCAGTTCGCGCGTGACGACAATGCCACCGAATTCTGGCGGCAGCGGCTGATCGAGATCCTCCTGAGCCTGCTGTACGGCGTGCGCGTGCAAATCCCGCGCAGTGATCTCATCCCCGCTCTCGAGCGCGCCGGTGAGATAGCTGAGAGGCGGCACTACGTGCAGCAGGATGATCTCTGCATGAAAGCGCCGGGCCAGCCACGCGGCCTGGTGCATGACGTGCCGGGAAGTATCGGTCAAGACAACAGGAACCAGGATTCTCTGAATGCTCAACATAAAGCCACCTATCAAGAGACGAAAGTCAATCGGGCCATGACCGATGGAATGAAGCGTGCCTCAGCCCCACGAAGCTGACCGCCGCCGCAGACTGAATGTCAGACAATCGGTTCGCCCATTTCACGACTGCGAGGGCGCCGGAGGTTAGCAAGAGACCTGTACCGGTTCGGGCATTCCTTCAGCCGAAGGAGCGCTGGAAGCCCTCCGTCCCGGTATGAGCAGTCCCTCAAGAGCGCCCGGCGCCAAACATTGTCCCTTGCACGAGACCGGCCATCGCGGAGCATTTGTTCGTCATGGGAGGTTTGGGGCGGGGTGGCTCGTTATCCGAGTTGGACTGTCCCGTCTCGAGACGTTCGGCCCTCCTCGTGCCAGTGAAGTGGACACAAGTAGATTTTTTGCTTGTACATCGAACAATAGGCAGAGGTGCAATATGTCGAAAACGGCAGTTGGATTGTTTGAAAATCCGGGCGTAGCGGACCAAGTCGTCCATGACCTCGATGCCAGTGCGTTCCCTCGGAACGAGATCCGCATTCTCGGGGAGCCGCGGGAAATGTCGGGCGACGGAGTCACGAGTATTCCGCGCACCGACTTCGAGGTGGGCTTGGACCGGGAGCTCAAGGCAATCGGGGCAAGCGATCGGGAGGCGAGAGCTTACGTGCAAGGAGTGCGGCGCGGAGGCGTCCTCGTTTTCGCAAGCGGATCAAACGAACAGGTGAATGACGCGGCTGAGATCATGAACCGCCACGACGCAATAGAAGTTGAGGAGCTCATCGGCAAGGAACCGGAGACTGGCAGCACGGTGACCGAGAACATGACTCCCATATTCGATGGCTCTCCCCAGACCGGGCGGATCAGGCAACCCGGCGGCGGTGCCCGCATGTTTGTTTGGTAGCTCGTGCAGATGTATCCACGACGCGCAATCGGCAACTGCAACGCACCGGCTGATGTGTGAGATGGCACAGCATTCTGCACTGAGCACAATTGGCCGGGACGATGGTCTTCACACCGAATCGCAGGTCGACCAACGGAGTTCCTGCGGGATTTCCACAGCATTGCACCTCTGCCATCGTCTTCGGAGCGGGATTGCCGTCCGAGTTGGAAATAGAGGGGTGCAGGGTTGAACCGCATCGTTTTGACGAGCGGCCTCCTGGTGCGGACTTTGCACTCCCAACAGCAGATTCTGCACTTTCCGTTCTTGCGCCCGGGCCAAGGCACGAAAGCCATGCGAGGCAGCGGCCCGAAGCCGTTTCTTTCGCAAGCATCGGGTTGGCGCTAAGCGTGCACCGCTAGATTCAACTGCAGGTGCCATACGAAATAGCGCTTCAGACGGACAAGTTCTGGCCGGGGGATGAAATAGTGCGGCCATGGAAGTCGAAACAGGAAGCCGATTTTGGATAGCGACAACGCAATCACCCACGGTCATGGAGGACAGAGGCAATGTTAACGAACAAGCATCTGAAAGATTTTGCGATCCGAGCTACGGACGGAGAGCTTGGAACCATAGATGACATTTATTTCGACGATGAGACGTGGGCCATCCGCTACCTCATCGTAGATACCGGCGGCTGGCTTGGCGGACGGCGAGTGCTGATTTCGCCAATATCCGTAGTCCATATGGACCGGGAGGCCAAGCGGCTGGATGTGGCGCTGACAAAAAGGCAGGTTGAGCATAGCCCCGACATCGACACGCACAAGCCCATTTCCCGTCAGCACGAGGCTGCGTACGTCGGGTATTACGGGTATCCCTATTATTGGGGTGGTCCCTATCTGTGGGGCGCGGCGGCCTACCCGACGGGCTTGGCTACACCACCAACAGCTGCTACAGAGGCGATGGCGGAGAGGATCCGGAGAGAGTCGACGGATTCTCATCTGCGCAGTGGCGAGGCCGTCACCGGTTATAGTATCGAGACGGCTGACGGTGAACTCGGCCATGTGGATGGGTTTGTCGTGGACGATGAAGCCTGGGCGATCCGCTACATCGAAGTGGCAACACGGAACTGGTTGCCTGGCAAGAAAGTACTGGTTTCACCCGCGTGGATTGAACGCGTGAGCTGGACGAATTCCAAAGTCTACGTCGGTCTCTCCCGTGAAGCCATCAAGGATGCCCCTGAGTACGTCGAGTCCAGGCCGATCAATCGAGAATACGAAAATCGGCTCTACTTTCACTACGGCCGGCCGCCGTATTGGCTGCACGAACCCGAACGCAGGTCTTCGCATTCCCTGAGCGGCGTTTAAGTTAAGGGCGTGGGCGTCCCGTAAACAGAATACCCACCCTTTCGCTCGCGCTGGTACCGGTTCAACACTACTTCCGTTCTTTGAACTGGATACGAGCACGACGGGGAACGGTACCGCGCGTGCTCGTACGTTTAAAGGGAATCCATGCGATTCCGCCGAAAACGGCTAGCCCGTGTAGAAGGAGAATCATGAAGACATATCCAATCGCTCTAGCAGCCCTGACGACCCTCCTCTTGGCGTTCTCCGCCTTCGCGCGCGACCACAGCGCCCTGAACGGTACCTGGACGCTCGTTCCCGCCAGGAGCGATTTTGCCGGCCAGTCCGTCGTTCAAACCGGCACGGTGACGATCGCCGACCGGCAGGGCATTATCATCGTCTCTAGGCGCTTCGTGTACGCAGGCGCCACCGAGACCTACTTCTACCGCGATATCACTGACGCCGAGAACAATGCCACGATTCACACTGGCAAAGACCTCAAGAGCAAGACCAGATGGGATCATGACGTCCTGAAGGTAACGACCACCCAATCCGGCGCGACTACTCTGGAAAGCTACACCCTCGCCGCGGATGGCACCATGATGGTCGACGTCCTAAGGCCGGAGCACAAGCCGATCACGCTTGTCTTCCACCGCGAATAGACAACTGCCTGGAGGCGACGCCTGTCCAGCCCCAACGCCAGCAGTAGGCAGCCAGCGACGGCTATTGAAGGACTCGCCGCGATCTTGGCTCATAACGTAATTGGCTAAAGGAATGATCGCAGTGGACCGCTCGTTGATGAAGACGACAATCTTGCTCTTGGTTTCCGATTCGGTTGTACGTTCCATTCTTAAGGAGACATTGGAGCGCGAAGGATATACCGTCATGGCTGGCGGAGACTTGGGGCGGGCGGTAGATTGGTTGAACCGGTGCGCTCCTGATCTGTTGATAACCCGTACCTATGTCGAGAGTTTGCCGGGCCACGAGGCAGCTATGTATTTGCGCACGAGGTGCCCGGAAATGAGGGTTCTAATGCTCGGGGGGCTTCTTGATGACGGGCGCCTTGCATATCGAGCGGAGCAGCAAGGATTTGAGGTATTCCCAAAGCCATATTCCGCTGCTGTGCTCCTGGAGGAAGTGAGGCTCGTCCTGAGCAAACCGCGCGGTTGAGCAGGAGGAATGCCAGATTGACCGAAATGTACGGGCTTCCACAGAAGCACTTGCAATTCTCACGTCCTTCTGTATCGAAGGCTACCATGTGATGGATCGCATCCCGCAGAGGAATTCCATGAGCCGCCGATGAGAGAAATCTATCCCATCGCCGCAGTGTACGCAGCGGTCCTTTTAGGCACTCCTTTGCCGGCTGGTGGCATTCGGCCTCGGGAGATCCGCTCCCGGGGAAACTTGAAACTGCATGAGGTGTCAGACTGCAGGGAGACTTTGGCGTTGTTGCGCCACGAAAGTGTTCCCGTGCTTCACTGCGAGCGCCGTCGGCAGATGGGAAGACCTTCTGAATATCACGGCGACACGCTATTCGAGCCGAGAGGAACTGTTGCGGATCGCCTTCGCTGCCTGGAGCCGCTGGGGGAGTGCGGCTTTGTTGCGATCTCCGCTAAGAAGGCGGAAGCAGCGGGCCGTGGGAGAATGTCCGGATCTTCGGACTAACGGAGAGGTAATGAAATGATCGATGAACTAACCACGATCGAAAAACTAACCACCATCGAGCCGCCACGGCCGCCCGAAGGCGAACAGGCTAGAGCATTCGGAAGTTACGATATTCTCCGATGGCATCCGTTGAAAGTCATCATCGCCGCGGCATTCGTGCTTATCGCGCTATTGGCCGGCATCCCCGCCTGGATACAGAAGTGGCTTTGGATGCGGCAACTTGGCTACGTCGGCGTCTTCTGGACGATCTGGTCCGTTCGGTGGGAACTGTTTGCCACTGCCTTCGTTGTCGCGCTTCTGTACCTTGGGATCAATCTCCGCTTTGCCCAGAAGAACGGCGCTGCTTTCAGCGGGGGCAGGTTAAGAAGCCCGTATACGGTTACGGCTCAGCTCGGCATCCAGGTTTCTCCCAGGGTTTTGAAACTGGCTACAGCGGCGATAGCAGCCGTTGCAGGCCTGAGCTTCGCGGCCATCTTCTATACCCAATGGGACACTTATCTCCGCTTTCGTTATGGCGGATCTTTCGGATTATCCGATCCTCTCTTCGGAGTCGATACTGGGTTCTATGTGTTTCGTCTGCCTTTTTATGAGCTTTTGCAAAGTTCCCTCACCGCTCTAGCCTTCATCACGCTGCTGGCTGTAACCGGATTCTACGCCTACTTCGGCTTGCTGCGACTGCGCCGAAACAGACAGACCGAAGACCGAAGCGCGAAGGCTATTCCACATTTGTCGATGCTGGCGTTTGTTCTGGTGGCCGGTTGGGGATGGGGATTTTACCTCGACCACTTCGAACTCCTCTACTCCACGCAAGGAGTCGTTTTCGGAGCCGGCTATACGGCCGACCATGTGACGCGGGTCGCCTATTGGCTTATGGCCGCCGCCGCGGCGGCGCTGTCTGCGTTGCTCGTCTTGAATATCTTCAGGCCGCGATTCAGAGCGGTCGTGATCGGAGCCGGAGCCTACGTGGCGCTGTACATCTGCGCAATCATGCTCCTCCCGACACTCTTTCAACGGTTCGCGGTGCAGCCGAACGAGTTGGCCCTTGAAACCCCATATCTCAAAAACAACATCGAATTCACCCGCAAGGCGTACAGCCTCGACACGATCCAGGAAACATCTTATCCGGCGCTGGCTGATCTGACGTCTGACGTGATCGCCAGAAATCAGGAAACGATCCAGAACGTCCGGCTCTGGGACTGGCGGCCGTTGCTTCAGATGTACCAACAAGCTCAGGAGATACGGCTTTATTATCAGTTCTACAAGGCCGATGTGGACCGCTACCACCTGCCGGATGGATATCACCAGGTGATGCTTTCGGCCCGGGAACTCTCCCCGGAGCTTCCTGCTGAAGCCCAAACGTGGGTCAACCAGAAACTTCAGTTTACCCATGGTTATGGTTTGGTCATGAGCTTCGTCTCGAAGACTATTGGAGGCGGCTTTCCGCAGTACGTGCTTCAGAACATCCCGCCGGAATCGGATTACGGCCTGAGCATCAGCCAGCCGTCCATTTACTATGGCGAGTCCATGCCCGGGTATCGAATCGTCGCCACGGGAGTGAAAGAGTTCGACTACCCCAAAGGGAATCAGAATGTCTACACGAGTTACGACGGCACGGGGGGTATCCCCCTGGACAGCTTGTGGAAGCGGCTTTTGTTCACCTGGACTCAGGGTGATATCAACATACTGTTCACATCCTATCTTCGGCCGGAAAGCAAGATTCAAATCTGGAGGCAAGTTAAGGACCGCGTACAGCAGGCTGCTCCGTTCCTCCGCCTCGACCAAGATCCCTACGCCGTGGTTAGTGAGGGCAAACAGTACTGGATTCAAGATGCCTATACCGTCTCCGATCACTATCCCTATTCCACCCCCCACGCTGCGACCTTTGAACAGGGGCTGAACTACATTCGGAACTCCGTAAAGGTAATTGTGGACATGTATGACGGAACCGTCCGGTTCTACGTCATGGATCCGAACGACCCCGTCCTGGCGGTTTACCGCCGGGCCTTTCCGGGCGTTTTCAAAGATCTGAATCAGCTCTCGCCGGACCTGAAATCGCATCTGCGGTATCCGGAGGACCTCTTTTCCATTCAGGCCGACCAATACACGACATTCCACATGACGGTTCCGCAGGTTTACTACAACCGCGAGGACCTCTGGGTGCTCCCGAACGAGGCGTATGGGGGCACGGTCGCGCCCATGAAACCCTATTACATCCTGATGAAACTCCCCGGAAGCGACCAGCTTGAGTACCTTCTCATGACGCCATTCACTCCCCAGAAGCGAAATAACATGATCTCCTGGATGGCAGCCAGGTGCGATTTCCCCGAATACGGGAAGATGCTCTTTTACCAACTTCCCAAGGAGAAGCTGATCTATGGCCCCATGCAAATTGAGGCGATGATCGATCAGAACACTACCATCGCCCAGCAACTGACCCTTTGGGACCAGAAAGGGTCGAGAGTCATTCGTGGCAACCTGATCGCCGTACCGATCGAGAACTCCTTTCTCTACGTAGTGCCGCTGTACCTCACCGCGGAGGGCACGGACTTCCCGCAACTGAAGCGCGTGATCGTCATTTCGGGAGACAAAGTGGCGATGGAGCCTACGCTCGATGAGGCGATCCAAGCCGTCTTCGGGACGCAACAACCCCAAACCCCCGGGCAGCCGCCCGGCCGCCCACTGGAATCTGGGCAGGCAAGAGCGGCATTCGATAGAGCTCAGAAGGCAATGGAGCAAGGGGACTGGGGAAACTTCGGCAAGGCGATGGACGCGCTCAAGGGCTTGCTGAGTAGCCCGCCAAAATGATGAATGGTATAGCAGAAAATCTAAGGCTGCGCTGGCGTCTTTCGTGGCCACGTAGTTTAGCGGTGAGCGGACCGAGGCGCAAGGTGGGACAGGCTGATCCTGCCAAAAGAATACAATCTCGTCAGAATGCCGGCGTCGAAAGAACGGCTGACGTGCTGGAAGAAATCTGGCGCACCGCAGACCGCAAACGCCCAAAGCCCAACTTCACCTTAGGCTCAGGCTTAGTCCGTAAACTCTGGGTTGCGCCGGCCGGCATGAAGGCGGACGTCTTCGGAGCCTGTCTCTGTTGCAAAGCTTCGCTCGGACTGAGCCGTCTGACGGCAGTACCCTGGACTGCTATGTGTATTCGATGCCAGGAAGCCGCCGACCGCGACGATGTGGAGGTTCTCAGAAGTCGTTCACGAGGTTGACGCCAATGGCGCCGGAACTCGTATGGAAATGCAGCAAATCGGTTTGGAAAGAAAGAAAGGAACGGAAGTCATGTTGGAAACGAACTCGGTGGTAGCCATTTACGACACCCACTCTCAGGCAGAGGAAGCAGTGAAGGAACTGCAGAGGTCTGGGTTTGACATGAAGAAACTGTCCATCGTCGGCAAGGATTATCATACCGACGAGCAGGTCGTCGGATACTATAACACCGGCGACCGCATGAAGTACTGGGGCAAGATGGGCGCCTTTTGGGGTGGTCTTTGGGGCATGTTGTTCGGCGCTTTCTTCCTCATTCCGGGCATCGGGCCGATATTGGTGGCCGGCCCGTTGGTCGCCTGGATCATCGGCGCACTGGAAGGCGCCGTCGTGGTGGGCGGATTGAGCGCGCTCGGCGCGGGGCTGTACAGCATTGGCATCCCCAAAGACAGTGTCCTGAAATACGAGGAGGCGCTCAAGGCCGACAAGTTTCTCCTCCTAGCTCACGGCACCGTGAACGAGGTCGCCCAGGCCAGGGACATCCTGCAGACGACGCACGCAATCGAGGTTAAAGTGCACGCGCCTCAACGCGGGCAACTTGCCGGAAGCAGCACATAGTTTTGCCCGCCCTGAAAGAGTGGAACCTATAAGGAGAAATATCGTGAAGAACAACTTGTTGATCGTTTCGGTAGCGGGCTTGGTTTTGGTCCTGCCCGCTTTGGCGTCGGATCGCGATGATGACCTTGGGCGTATTCAAAAAGCGACCCAGGTCTTCCAGGAAATCATGAGAACACCCGACAGGGGCATCCCCCGGGACCTGCTGGAAAAGTCGAGGTGCGTTGCCATCATTCCAGGAGAGGAGAAGGCAGCCTTCATATTCGGTGGCAACTACGGCAAGGGACTGGCTACCTGCCGCATTGAGAATGGCTGGAGTGCTCCGATGTTTGTGGCGGTCGGAGGCGGGAGCGTCGGCTTCCAGATTGGTGCCTCTTTCACTGACGTGGTGTTGCTGTTTATGAACGACCATGCTTTGCAAAGCCTGCTGGGTGACAAGTTCAAGATCGGCGGCGACGTAACCGTCGCGGCCGGTCCGGTGGGGAGACAGGCATCCGCCAACACTGATATCAAACTCAATGCGGAGATTCTGAGTTATTCGCGCAGCAAAGGTGTTTTTGCCGGGGCCAGCGTGGATGGCGCCGTCGTGCAGGCCGATCATAGCGGAGACAAAGCCATGTACGGCCGCGATGTCACTCACGAGGAAATCCTCAAAGGCAGAGTTGCGGTTCCTGCATCCGCACGCAACCTGTTGGCGGAACTTCGCAGGTACCCCGCACACCGCGAAACCGCCAGCCGCTAGAAGCACGCTTTGCGACCGCCGGCATTGCGATGGCAACGGAGTTTCCCTCTCCGGTGGTGGTGGGTGAATGCGGCTTGATCGCTGAGGATGCTGCAGGCAAGCACTAGCCTCGCTGAAGAAGAATGATGTCTGATTCGCCGATAGAGCTGCCAAGAACTTTGCAGCGCATCGGTGTCTCTGCCGATCATGGCGGTTTCGAATTGAAGGAATACCTGGCCGGGCTGCTGCGTGAGGCTCACTACGAGTTGGTCGACTTCGGTGACAGCCAGCCGAAGCAGGATGACGACTATCCGGATTTTGTGGTGCCCCTGGCCCGTGCAGTTTCTCGCGGCGAAGTGGATCGCGGCGTGGCCATCTGCGGTAGTGGCGTGGGTGCGTGCATTGCCGCCAGCAAGGTGCGGGGCGTGTGGGCCTGCCTGATCCATGAGTGTTTTTCGGCGCACCAGGGTGTCGAGGACGACGACATGAATGTGATCTGCCTGGGGGGGCACGTCGTCGGGAATGCCGTCGCGTGGGAGTTAGTCCGAACATTTCTGCAGGCACGATTCAGCGGCGCTGAGCGTCACCGGCGTCATCTCGCTAAGGTCGCAAGTTTGGAGAGCACGGAGGAAATTTCATGAGCGTGAATCCCTTGAAGGAGTTGGGAACCCTTGGTCAATCGCTCTGGCTCGACTATATCCGGCGGGATCTGATTGCCAGCGGAAAACTTCGACGTTTGATCGAGGAGGACGGACTACGGGGGATGACCTCGAACCCGTCCATTTTTGAGAAGGCGATTGCGGACAGCCACGATTACGACGAAGACATTCGTGCCATCGCGTTTAGCGGCAAAGGCGCTGAGACAATCTACGAAACCCTCAGCCAGCAAGACGTGCAGAAAGCCGCCGACGAGTTCCGGCCTCTTTACGACAGGACTGACGGCAAAGATGGATATGTCAGCCTGGAGGTCAATCCGCACCTGGCGCACGACACTAAGGGCACGATTGAGGAAGCCCGCCGGTTGTGGGACGCGATGGGCCGGCCGAATGTCCTCATCAAGGTGCCGGTAACGGCTAACGGGCTACCCGCCATCCGGCAACTGATCAGCGAAGGCATCAGCGTCAATGTGACGCTGCTGTTTGGATTACCGCGGTATCGCCAAGTGGCCTACGCCTACATCGCTGGCCTCGAAGCGCGCGCGGCCCAGGGACAGCCTTTAAAGCATTTAGCCTCGGTGGCCAGCTTCTTTGTAAGCCGCATTGATGCGCTAGTCGATCCACTGCTGGAAATACTCATTGCGCAAGGCTGCAAGGAGTCGGATTTGGCGAGAAAGGCTCACGGGCAAATCGCCATCGCCAGCGCGAAGATGGCGTATCAGATCTACAAAGAGATCTTTGCCGGCGACCGGTTTACAAAGCTGGCTACTAAAGGCGCTCGAGTCCAGCGGCTGCTCTGGGCCAGCACCGGCGCCAAGAACCCCGACTACAGTGACGTGAAATACGTTGAGGCTCTCATCGGACCGGATACGGTCAACACGGTGCCGCTCGAAACCCTCAATGCCTATCGCGACCATGGAGAGCCCAAAAACCGGCTCGAACATGATGTCAAAGAAGCCCACTGGCTGCTGGAGCAACTGCCGGAACTGGGTATCAGCATCGACAATGTGACTCGGCAGCTTGAGGAGGAAGGAGTCGAGAAATTCATCAAACCGTTCGACAAACTGATGGAGACCGTGGCGCAAAGGTCAGCACGGCATTTGACGAGACAAGCATGAAAGTAAGTCCATATGCGGGAAAGCCGGCTGAAGCTTCGATGCTGGTGAACGTACCCAGGATGCGGAGAGCTTCCGGGGAGCGGATCATCTGCGCCGCATCCTGGAGGAAGCACAGACGATGGTTAACGATGCTTTGACAGCGACAGCAGATCGGAGCTACAAATCATGAGCAAAGAAACCCGTGTCAGCCACCCCATATACCAATTCCTGCCTACGGAAATCGAGGGATTCGGTTCCCTGGCGGAACTCGCTTTGGATATGCGCTGGTCGTGGAATCACGCTACCGACGAAGTGTGGCGGACGCTCGATCCCGCCCTGTGGGAGATCACGCATAACCCCTGGGTCGTTCTGCAGACGGTCTCGCGCGATCAGATCGAGCGCGTGTTAGCCAATCCCATTTTTCGGAAAGATGTAGATGGCCTGGTCGAAGCCAGCCGGCAAGCGGCGAAGGTGCCTGCTTGGTTTCAAAAGAATCATTCGGACGCTCCCCTGACATGTGCGGCGTATTTCAGCATGGAATTCATGCTGAGCGAAGCTCTGCCCATCTACTCGGGCGGCCTTGGTAATGTGGCCGGCGATCAACTGAAAGCAGCCAGCGATCTGGGTGTGCCCGTGGTGGGCGTGGGACTGCTCTACCAGCAGGGCTATTTTCGCCAGGTGATCGACAAAAACGGAGAGCAACAGGCCCTCTACCCGTATAACGATCCCGGACAGTTGCCGATCACGCCGCTGCGCCAACCGAACGGGGAGTGGCTGCGCTTGGAGATCGCCTTACCCGGTTACTCGGTCTGGCTGCGTGCGTGGCAGGTCCAGGTTGGCAGAGTAAAGCTCTACCTGCTGGACAGCAATGACGCGGCGAACATCCCCGCTCATCGAGCGATTACCAGCGAGCTCTATGGCGGCGGCCCGGAGCTGCGCCTCGAGCAAGAACTGCTGCTTGGGATCGGCGGATGGCGGCTGCTCCGCGCGCTTGGGATCCAACCGGAGGTCTGTCACCTGAATGAAGGGCATGCGGCCTTCGCAGTGTTAGAGCGTGCGCGCAACTTCATGAAAGAGACCCGGCAGCCCTTCGAAGTGGCACTCGCCGCAACCCGAGTCGGTAATCTTTTCACCACGCACACCGCGGTAGCGGCGGGCTTTGACCGTTTCGCGCCCACCCTCATCGACCAATACCTGGGCCGATACGCCCAGCAAGAGCTCGGCATAGCGCTCCGTGGCTTGTTGGCTCTTGGCCGCCAAAATCCGGACGACTCGTCGGAGCCTTTCAATATGGCGTATCTGGCAATTCGCGGCAGCGGGCAGGTCAATGGCGTGAGCCGCTTGCATGGCAAGGTGAGCCGGCACATCTTTCTACCTCTCTTCCCGCACTGGCCGGAGGACGAAATTCCGGTCGGACACGTGACCAACGGAGTCCACATGCCGACCTGGGACTCGGCCCCGGCCGACGGGCTTTGGACGGAGGCCTG
The DNA here is from genome assembly GCA_963714205.1 of Terriglobia bacterium. Taxonomy (GTDB): domain Bacteria; phylum Acidobacteriota; class Terriglobia; order Bryobacterales; family Bryobacteraceae; genus CAVQNQ01. Next base: position 13,632 of record CAVQNQ010000004.1, on the reverse strand, counting down.
CGGAAAGGACCGCTGGCTGGGGACGACGGAAACCCTAGACCAGGACATTCGCCGCGTCTCCGACACCAACCTCTGGCAACTTCGCACTGCGGCCAGTAAGTTCCTTGTTGAATACGCTCGCGAACGACTATCCCGGCAACTAGCTGATTCGGGCGCATCGGCCGAGGCGGTCGACGCCGCGAAGCATCTCTTTAATCCCAGCACTCTGACGCTCGGTTTTGCGCGGCGCTTCGCGACCTACAAGAGACCGAACTTGCTGCTGCACGACCCGCAGCGGCTGCTTCGTCTGTTGACCAATCCTCAGCGTCCGGTGCAACTCATCATCGCCGGAAAGGCGCATCCGGCGGACCAGGCGGGGCAAGCCCTGATTCAGGAATGGGTACATTTCATCCGGCAGCCGGAGACACGCCCCCATGGGATCTTCCTCAGCGACTATGACATGCTTCTGACCGAGCACCTGGTGCAGGGCGTGGATGTCTGGATCAACACGCCCCGGCGGCCCTGGGAAGCTTGCGGTACGAGTGGCATGAAGGTGCTGGTCAATGGAGGCATCAATCTATCCGAGTTGGATGGCTGGTGGGCGGAAGCTTACACCCCTGAAGTAGGATGGGCGTTGGGGGACGGCCGGGAGCATGGCGAGGATCCGGCCTGGGACGCTGTCGAAGCCAACGCGCTCTACGACTTGCTTGAGCGGGAGGTGATACCGGAGTTTTATACCCGAGACGAGAGCGGCGTTCCCACGGCATGGGTCAAGCGGATGCGGGAAAGCATGGCGCAGCTGACCCCGCGCTTCTCCACCAACCGAACGGTACGCGAATACACCGAGCAACACTACCTCCCGGCTGCAGCCGCCTATCGTGAGCGCGCAGCGGACAAAGGCGCGGTGGGCAGGCAAGTGGCCGATTGGCAGCAAGCCGTGGATCGGAAGTGGGACTCTTTGCGTTTCGGCGACTTGCGGGTCGAAACCAACGCCGACGAGCTCGTGTTTGAAGTCGAAGTCTTTCTGAACGATCTCGACCCGAATGCGGCCCGAGTTGAGATCTATGCGGACGGAATCAACGGCGGCGATCCGGTACATATAGAAATGAAGTGCGCGCGACCGGTACCTGACGCATCTCGGGGCTGCGTTTATCACGCAACGATATCCACTACACGTCCAGCGGGAGACTACACGGCACGAGTGATTCCTCAGCGCTCTGGGGTGGCGGTTCCATTGGAATCCGCTCGAATCCTATGGCAACGATGATGGAAATGCCGCAACGCGAGTTGCACGACCACATCTCGCAGATCTCCGAGCGCTCTGACGTTCGACCGGGCTCTCCTCTGCCTTTGGGAACTCAGGAATGGGGCAGAGGCGTAAATTTCTCTATTTTCAGCCGTTACGCCAGCCGGGTCCGACTGGAGTTGTTCGCCCATCCCGAAGACGCCGCGCCCGCCCACGTCATCGATCTCAATTCAGGGCGCAACCGCACCGGCGACGTATGGCACGTTTGGGTGGAAGGGATCGGTCCGGGTCAACTTTATGCTTACCGCGTGGATGGCCCTTACGAACCCAGCGAAGGACATCGTTTCAATTTCAACCGGCTTCTTCTCGATCCTTTCGCTACCGCGATTTCCCGGCCACCTCCTTGGAATTTTGCATCGGCACGCGGATACGATCCATCGTCGCCGGAGCAAGACTTGGCTCTCTCGACGCTGGACAATTCCAGGTCGATGCCGAAATGCGTTTTTGTCAACGAGCCCTTCGAGTGGGGTGGAGACCAGCCACTCCGGCATCCGTGGTCGAAGACCGTCATTTACGAAGCGCATGTTCGCGGCTTTACCATTCACCCCAAGTCGGGTGTGGACCATCCGGGAACCTACCGCGGCCTGATGGAAAAAATTCCCTATCTCAAAGCTCTGGGAGTGACCGCCGTGGAACTGATGCCGGTGCAGGAGTTCAATGAAGCTTCTGTCACGCGCAGCAACCCGCAAACACGGCAACCGTTGAGGAACTACTGGGGATACGATCCCGTAGCGTTCTTTGCGCCCAAAGCTTCCTACAGCAGTTCGGGAGGTTTGGGGCAGCAGAAGCTGGAATTCAAGGAAATGGTCCGGGCCTTTCACAAGGCTGGCATCGAATTGATTCTGGACGTTGTGTTCAATCATACGGCGGAGGGAGACGAACTGGGGCCGACGCTCTGCTTCCGTGGGATAGATAACGCGATCTTCTACACGTTGGCGGGCGACAAACGCTACTACAAGAACTATACCGGGACTGGCAATACAGTCAACGCCAACCATCCCGTGGTGCGGGACCACATCCTGGCCGCTCTCCGTTATTGGATGGTCGAAATGCATGTAGATGGATTCCGGTTTGACCTGGCGTCGGTTCTCGGCCGGGACGGCGCCGGCAAGTTGCTCGCCAACGCCCCGCTGCTCGAACGGATCGCCGAGGACCCGATCTTGAGAGACGTGAAGATCATCGCCGAGGCGTGGGATGCCGCCGGTGCATACCAAGTGGGCAGTTTTTCGGAGCGGCGTTGGGCGGAGTGGAACGGCCGGTACCGGGATGATGTCCGGCGTTTCTGGCGCGGCGATGATGGCATGCTCGGTTCGTTTGCCAGCCGCATATGTGGCAGTGCAGACATCTATACCAGGTCGGGTAAAGGCCCCGAAGGCAGCATCAACTTCGTCACCTGCCACGACGGTTTCACTCTGAACGACGTGGTGAGTTATACCTACAAGCACAATGAAGCAAACGGAGAAAACAACCATGACGGTACCGACGCCAACTTCAGCGAGAACTACGGCTCCGAAGGCGAAACGGCGGATACCGGAATTGAGACCTTGCGGAAGCGCCAGATTAAGAACTTCCTTCTGACCCTGCTGATCTCGCGCGGCGTACCGATGCTCTTGGGCGGCGACGAATTCCGCCGTACGCAGGGCGGCAATAACAACGCTTACTGCCAGGACAATGAAACCAGTTGGATTGACTGGACCTGTCTGGAACGGCACCAGGAGATCCACCGGTTTGCTCGTGGCATGATCGCATTTCGCGCTGCGCATCCGATTCTGAGTAAGGAGCACTTCTACACGGAAGCCGAGACCCACTGGCTTGGCCCGCAAGGGGGATTACCCAATTGGGCTGATCCGAAAGCCAGGCAGTTTGCCTGCCTGATCCAGGAGGATAAACACCACGCACTTTGCCTGATGTTCAATGCTGGCGCCAATGCGGTCGACTTCGCCTTGCCCCCCGCACTTCCGGGGGCCCGTTGGCATCTGTCCGTAGACACCTCTCGCAAAACGCCACAAGATTTGTCTGCGGCGGGCGAGGAACCGCTCTGGGAAGATCCACGAAGTTACCACCTGGGCCCCCGATCCAGCGCCATACTCCTGGGCCGAAGAACGGAGGCCAAATGAAAAGAGCGCTCCCGATCACTGCGTTGTTTCTGGATATCGGCGGTGTCCTCCTCAACAACGGGTGGGACCACATTGCCCGCAGAAACGTGGCGAAGTACTTCAAGCTGGAGTGGGCCCAGATGGAGGAACGGCATCGCCTAACCTTCGAAACCCACGAGGAGGGGAAGCTTACTTTCGAAGAATATCTTGGCCGGGTAGTCTTCTACCAAAAACGACCGTTCACCCGGGCTCAGTTTCGAAGTTTCATGTGCGCCCAATCGAAGCCTTACCCCGAGATGATTGAGTTAATCACCCAGCTCAAGCTCCGGCACGGGCTGAAGATCGGCGTCGTCAGCAACGAAGCGCGCGTAGTGAATGATTATCGGATTCATAAGTTCAAGCTGGACTCGTTCGTAGATTTCTTTATCTCCTCCTGCTTCGTCCATATCCGCAAGCCAGACGCGGACATTTTTCGCCTTGCGCTGGACGTCGCGCAGGCGCCGGCCCGGCAGATAATCTATATCGAAAACACCCCGATGTTCGTCCAGGTCGCGGAAGGTTTGGGGATTCGAAGCATCCTTCATACGGATTACAAGTCCACCTGCGCGAAATTGGCTTCGTTCGGATTGCCGAACGACGGAGCCCTGCATGAAACCCGCTAGCCCATGCATCCTGACGATCAATGGCGGGTCATCGAGCGTTAAATTCGCGGAATACCAGCTTGGCGAACCGCTGAAGCGAAGCCTTCATGGCACAGTTGATCGCATCGGCATGAGCGGGACGAATCTGACGTTCCAACTCCCGGGCGCAAATCAGCACGACAGCCGCAACCTGGACGCCTCCGACCACAAATCGGCAGCGACCTTTCTGAGCAATTGGCTCGAAGAGCAGGATGGCTTCGCATCGGTCCAGGCCGTGGGACACCGCGTAGTCCATGGCATGCAACACACCGCGCCTGAGCTGGTAACTCAGGATTTGTTGGAGGAACTGCATCGCATCAGCCCGTACGACCCGGACCATCTGCCCAGCGAGATCGAACTGATCGAAGTGTTCCGCCAGCGTCATCCGAAACTGCCCCAGGTGGCTTGTTTTGACACGGCGTTTCACCGTACCATGCCGCGGGTTGCCAAGCTGCTTCCCATCCCGCGTTGCTACGACGCGAAGGGAGTGCAACGCTACGGCTTTCACGGTTTGTCTTATGCCTATCTGATGGAAGAGCTCGCGCGCTTGGGCGACCCGGCGGCTGCGACAGGCCGCGTCATCCTCGCGCATCTGGGCAACGGCGCTAGCATGGCCGCCGTGCGCGACGGCAAGAGCATTGACACCAGCATGGGCTTCACTCCGACGGCGGGCTTGGTGATGAGCACCCGCTCTGGCGACTTGGATCCTGGCCTGGAGCCGTATCTGGCGCGAACCGAGCTCATGAACGCCAAGCAGTTTTACGAAATGGTCAACCACAAGTCCGGCCTGCTCGGGGTTTCGGAGATTAGTTCCGACATGCGAGACTTGCTGGCGCAGGAAGTTTATGATATCCGCGCCGCGGAAGCTGTAGCACTGTTCTGTTATCAGGCGAAAAAGTGGATCGGCGCTTTCGCCGCTGCGCTTGGCGGCTTGGACACGCTCGTCTTCGCCGGAGGCATCGGCGAAAACGCGCCACTCGTTCGCGCACGCATCTGCGACGGACTGGGCTTCCTCGGCATCGCGCTGAGTGAGTCGCGCAATGCGGAGACTGCGGGGGTGATCTCTACGGACGCCAGCCGGGCTACGGTTCGCGTCATTCAAACGGACGAAGATCTGATGATTGCGCGATCGGTGTGCAGCATTCTCGAAACCGACGCGGGAAACGGAAAGGATCGATAATGAAAACCAACATAGTTACGTCGGAACTGCCTCACAAGAAACCCGACGCGATCGCCGCCAAGGACTCAGTCCCAAAAACCAACACGCTCACGCCGGACCTGCTCCACAAGATGGATGCCTACTGGCGCGCCGCCAACTATCTGTCGGCCGGCCAGATCTATCTTTACGACAACCCGTTGCTGAAAGAGCCGTTGAAACTGTCTCACGTGAAGCCTCTGGTGGTGGGGCATTGGGGCACCACGCCCGGCCAGAACTTCATCTATGTGCACTTGAACCGCGTGATCAAGAAGTATGACCTGGACATGTTCTATATCGCCGGTCCAGGTCACGGCGGCCCGGCGATTGTCGGGAACGTTTACCTCGAAGGTACCTGGAGTGAGGTCTATCCGAACGTCACCCAGGACGAGGCCGGTCTCAAGAAGCTGTTCATGCAGTTCTCGTTCCCCGGCGGAATTTCCAGTCATGTGGCGCCGACCACGCCCGGGTCCATTCACGAAGGCGGCGAACTGGGGTATTCGATCAGCCACGCTTTCGGAGCGGCGTTCGACAATCCCGGTCTGATTGTCGCCTGCGTTGTGGGCGACGGTGAAGCGGAAACGGGCCCCCTGGCCACCGCGTGGCAGTCCAACAAGTTCCTCGACCCGATCACCGATGGAGCCGTACTGCCGATCCTGCACCTGAATGGCTACAAGATCAGCAACCCTACTGTGCTGGCCCGCATCGAGCATGAGGAACTGGAACAGTTTTTCCGAGGCTGCGGCTGGGAGCCTTGTTTTGTGGAAGGCGATGACCCGGAGACGATGCATCAACTCATGGCCGCCACCTTGGACAATGCCATCGAGCGAATCCACGAAATCCAAAGCAACGCACGCAAGAACAACGATGCGACCAGGCCACGCTGGCCTATGATCGTGCTGCGTTCGCCCAAGGGCTGGACGGGACCGAAGGTAATCGACGGGCTGCAAATCGAGGGCACGTTCCGCGCTCACCAGGTGCCGATTCTGGTGGATTCCGAGCACCCCGATCACGTCAAGGACCTTGAAAGCTGGATGAAAAGCTACAAGGCCGAGGAGCTATTCGACCAAAATGGCCGTCTCATGCCGGAATTGGAGGAACTGGCGCCGAAGGGCAACCGGCGGATGGGCGCCAATCCGCATGCCAACGGCGGCGTTCTGCTACGAGACCTGCGCATGCCGGACTTCCACACCCACGCCGTAACTGTGCCCTCGCCCGGCGCCGTGGACGCTCAGGACACGCTTGTGCTCGGCAGTTTCCTGCGTGACGTGACCAAGCTGAACCAGGATGAGCGAAATTTCCGCGTCTTCGGTCCCGATGAGACAGTCTCGAATCTCCTGGGAGCGGTCTTTGAAGTCACCGACCGTCAGTGGGATGCCCGAAAAGTGAAGAATGACGAATTCCTCGCACCGGCCGGACGCGTGTTGGATTCGATGCTGAGCGAACACCAGTGCGAGGGTTGGTTGGAAGGATATCTGCTGACCGGGCGGCACGGGCTGTTCAACAGCTATGAGGCCTTCATTCGCATCGTCGACTCCATGTTCAGCCAGCACGCCAAGTGGCTGAAGGTAACATTGGAACTGCCCTGGCGCCGGAAGATCGCGTCGTTGAACTATCTGCTCGCCTCCCACGTCTGGCAGCAGGATCACAACGGGTTCACCCATCAGGACCCGGGCTTCCTCGATCACGTGATCAACAAAAAGGCCGATATCGTGCGCGTCTACCTGCCACCCGATGCCAACTGCCTGCTGTCGGTCTTCGATCACTGCCTGCGCAGCCGGCATTACGTCAACGTGGTGGTTGCAGGCAAGCACGCCCTTCCGCAGTGGCTGACCATGGACCAGGCGGTGGTGCATTGCACGCAAGGAATTGGCATCTGGCAGTGGGCCAGCAACGATCAGGACGGCGAGCCGGACGTGGTGATGGCCTGCTGCGGAGACACACCCACGCTGGAGATTCTGGCGGCCGTTTCCATCCTTCGCGAGCATCTCCCCAATCTGAAGATCCGGGTGGTCAATGTCGTCGATTTGATGAAGCTGCAGTCGAGCACCGAGCACCCGCACGGACTGAGCGACACCGACTACGATTCTCTCTTCACCAAAGATAAGCACATCATCTTTGGCTTCCATGGGTACCCATGGCTGGTCCACCGTCTGACGTACCGCCGGACCAACCGCAACCTGCACGTGCGTGGCTACAAGGAAGAGGGGACCATCACCACGGCCTTCGATATGAGGGTGCAGAACGATCTGGACCGGTTCCACCTGGTCGAGGACGTGATCGATCGGCTACCGCATTTGGGGTCCAAGGGGGCTTACCTGAAGCAGGCCATGCAGGACAAGCTCATAGAACACAAGGTTTACATCGACAAGCACGGCGAAGACTTGCCGGAGATTCGCAACTGGAAATGGAAGCCTGGTCAAGCGTCGGGTGAGAGGGTCCCTAATGCCCATTCAACTCAATAGCGAGAACGGCGGCAAGGTTCTCGTCGTTCACGTCAGCGGGAAGCTGGCAAAAGCGGATTACGAGCACTTTGTTCCGGAGTTCGAGCGACTCGTCCGGGAGCACGGAAAACTGCAAGTGCTGTTCGACATGACCGCTTTCCACGGCTGGGACGCCGGGGCGCTCTGGGAGGACATCAAGTTCGACTACAAACACTTCGCGGATATCGAGCGGATCGCGATGGTCGGGGATCAGATGTGGCAGCAGGGCATGGCGGCATTTTGCAAGCCTTTCACGACAGCGGAAATCCGGTACTTCGACCACTCCCACGCCGATGAGGCGCGAAAGTGGTTAGTTCGCGGCGGAGATCAGTAACTGGAAAGGGAGCAATACGAAATGAATGCACAAAAGCTTATAGACACCGCGAGGGCCATGGTCGCAGACGATAAGGGCCTCCTGGCGATGGACGAAAGTAATGCAACCTGTAACAAACGATTCGCCAAGTTGGGGATTCCCCAGACCGAGCAGACGCGGCGCGCTTACCGGGAGTTGATTGTGACCACACCCGGTCTCGGGGAGTCCATTAGTGGCGCGATCCTCTACGACGAGACGATCCGCCAACAGAACAATGATGGCACTCCCTTTGCTAAGGCCATCACCGATGCGGGAATCATTCCCGGTATCAAGGTTGACACCGGTGCAAAGGACCTGGCGGGTCATCCCGGAGAGAAGATCACCGAAGGTCTGGATGGCTTGCGCGACCGCCTGGCTGAATACTCTCGAATGGGTGCGCGCTTTGCCAAGTGGCGCGCGGTGATCGCCATCGGGGACGGCATTCCCACCAGGGGCTGCATCGAGGCCAACGCGAACGCGTTGGCCCGCTATGCCGCGTTGTGCCAGGAATCCGGACTGGTCCCCGTCGTCGAGCCGGAAACCCTAATGGAGGGCGCGCACACCATAGAGCGGTGCCGCGAAGTGACGGAGGAAGTCCTGCGAACGGTTTTCAGCCAGCTCTACATACAAGGAGTGCTGCTGGAGGGCGTGATCCTGAAGCCCAATATGGTGCTTCCGGGCTCGACCTGCCCCAAGCAAGGCTCGGTGGACGATGTCGCCGACGCCACGGTGCGCTGTCTCTTGCGATCCGTCCCCGCTGCCGTTCCTGGGATTGCGTTCTTATCGGGCGGCCAATCCGCGGAACTAGCTTCGGCCCGTCTGAACGCTATGAATGTCAGATTCAAGTCGCGGATGCCTTGGGCGCTGGCGTTCTCGTTTGCCCGCGCTATTCAGCAACCGGCTTTAGAGATTTGGCGAGGCCAAGAGGCGAAGGTATCGGCGGCCCAGCAAGCCCTGAATCACCGGGCCAAGTGCAACCGCGCCGCGCGTCGGGGCGAATACAATGCCGCCATGGAAAAGAGTTCGGCAACTGTCCCTCAACTTACAAAATCTGTGGCGTAGCAAAGATAGAAGGAGATGGTATGAATGAGTAGGCTCGGGCGGGATAAGCTCCGAGAAGAGAGGTTTTCTCGGAGTAGACAGGTCACAGGCTGTATCGGCTTGGTGAGGCATTGCGACCTCGTGAAGGAGATTGGTCAGACCTGTGACCGGAGCGCCACCGTAAGGCCGGCCAGCCGGACCTTGAATAGGAGAATGGTGACCGCCGTAGAGCCCGTCTACTCCACCTGCAGTTTATTGAGACAGGAGGAGTATGCCAGCGTCACGACATATCGGAATCGACCTGCACCGCAACCAGTTTACGTGTTGCGTGCGATTGGAGAAGGGACGGAATTACGTAACGGAATGGAAATTGGAGGAGCTGCCGCGGTTTGTGAAGAAGCTGCGGCCGAACGACGAGATCGCCGTGGAGGTCACCGGGAACACGCGGTTATTCCATGACGCGGTGGCGCCGCATGTGAAGCGCGTGGTGGCGGTGGATCCGAACCAGTTCAAGGTCATCAGCCACTCGGTGAAGAAGACGGACCCGAACGACGCGCGCAACCTGGCGCTGTACCTGGAGAAGGATCTGCTGCCGGAGGTAAGGATGAAGGACAAGACCCAAGCGCAATTGGCGAGCCTGACGCAAACGCGGGACACGCTGGTGAAGCTGCGTACGGCGCTGAAGAACAAGGTCAACAACATCCTTTCCGCGCACGGCATCAACCTGGAGAAGGAAGCGCTATCGAGCGAGAAGAAGCTGAACGAGATCCTGGCAATGCGGTTCGACGCGATGGTGAAGCTGGAGTTGGAAGTCATCATCGAGGAAATCCGCAGTCTGAATCAGCGGATCGCCAAGTTGGAGAAGACGATCGCGGACGAGGGCAGCAAGCTGGAAGGACACAAGAATCTGACCAGCATCAAGGGGATCGGTCCGTTGAGCGGCAGTATTCTGCTCAGCGTAATCGGCGACATCAACGATTTTGCCGACGAGGGCAAGCTGGCGGCGTACTTCGGAATTGTGCCGCGGGTTTCCAATTCTAACGAGACGGAGCGCTCGGGCCGCATCACCAAACGCGGCAACAAACTGGGGCGCACGGCGCTGGTGCAGTGCGCGCTGATCGCGCAGCGCTACAGCCCGTACCTAAAGCGGCACTACGAAAAGATCAAAGCGCGGCGCGGGACGGGGAAGGCGATCATCGCTCTGGCTCGTAAGCTCCTGGGGATTATCTATCGCACGTTGAAGAACAACTGGGTATTCGAGGACTTCCCAAACTTCGTGCTGGCGGAGGCATCCTGAAATGCGGCCGGATACTTGGATACCGCGCGCAGAAAACGCGCGCGGCAAGGTGCTCGGGGCGCTGCCCCGGATCCCCGCCAGGGGGACACCCCCTGAAACCCCCGGCCCGCTTTCCCTTCTGCCTCATGTTCCAGAACGGTCCTCGCCGTCAAGGGTTCGCTTCGCCGCGCACAAACCGCGCGCCCTTGACGGCTCCGGGCCGTTCCGAAGATTGACTGAGATAAGGGAAAGCGGGCAAATGCAAAGCCTGCTTGCGGCCGGGTCCTGCCTCCCGTTGGTCGGCCCCGAGCTGCACGACAAGTTTGGGGTAGACAAAACATCATAGGAGTACCCGTTATGAAACCAACTGACGCTCAGAACGGCTCGGCGCCAGCGCCTGGAGCGAAGTCCGATGCGCAAAAGAACCTCAAATCGGCTTCCATGGGGGAGCTTCAAAAAGAGCTGGGCTCATCTCCGGACGGCCTGAGTCAAGCCGAGGCGCAGAAGCGGTTAGCGCAATATGGCCCGAACGAGATTGCAGAAAAGAAAGACAATCCGTTCCTTAAGTTCCTAAGCTATTTTTGGGGGCCCATCCCGTGGATGATTGAAGGGGCGGTGATTCTGTCTGGCGTAGTTCGCCACTGGCCCGATTTCTTTATTATCCTGCTCCTGTTGGTGTCCAACGCAGTCGTGGGATTCTGGGAAGAACACCAGGCGGGCGATGCGATCGCCGCACTCCGGAAGCAGTTGGCGATCAAAGCCAAAGTCAAACGCGACGGAAAGTGGACCGATCCTTCAGCGAAGGAAGTGGTGCCGGGCGACGTCATCCGCCTCAGACTGGGTGACATCGTTCCCGCCGACGCACGCCTGCTGCCCGGCGACCCGGTGGAGGTGGACCAGTCCGCGCTGACCGGCGAATCTTTACCCGCCGAAAAAAAGCCGGGCGACGCGGTATTCTCGGGCTCCATCATTCGCCAGGGCGAAATCGAAGCGATGGTGTACGCCACCGGTACCGACACCTACTTCGGCAAGACGGCGCAAATGGTGCAGGGGCCGGAATCCGCCAGCCATTTCCAGAAAGCCGTGCTAAAAATCGGGGATTACCTGATTATTCTCGCGGTAGCGCTGGTGGCATTGATTGTCACCGTCGCGCTCTTTCGTCACGATCCGATTATGGGCACGCTGGAGTTCGCGCTGGTGCTTCTGGTGGCCGCGATTCCCGTGGCGATGCCCACCGTACTATCGGTGACTATGGCAGTGGGCGCACGCCTGCTGGCGAAGAAACAAGCCATTATCACCAGGCTCTCGGCTATCGAAGAACTGGCCGGCGTGGACATCCTTTGCTCCGATAAGACCGGCACGCTGACCATGAACAAGCTAACCCTGGGCGATCCCTTCATGCTGAAAGGAATCACAGCCGACGAGGTCGTACTCTGCGCTGCGCTGGCATCGCGCGCCGAAGATAAGGACACGATCGACCTTGCAGTGATCGGCGGAGTCAAGGATCCAAAGACTCTGAAGTCCTGCCAGGTGCTCCATTTTCAACCATTCGATCCGGTCCACAAGCGCACCGAAGCTACGGTGAAAGGCGCGGACGGAAAGCAGTTCTACGTGGCCAAAGGCGCCCCACAGGTAATTCTCAAGATGTCCACCAATGCCGGCGAGGTGAAGGATGCCGTCGAGAAGGCCGTCAACGAATTCGCCGCAAAGGGCTACCGCTCGTTAGGGGTAACCCGCGCCGATGAGGAAAACAAATGGCGGATGGTGGGGGTGTTGCCTTTATTCGACGAGCCTCGCCCCGATGCCAAAGCCACGATAGCGAGCGCCCGTCAAATGGGTGTGAGCGTGAAGATGGTTACCGGCGATCAAATGGCAATCGCTAAGGAAACTGCCAAGCAGTTGGGGATGGGCACGAACATCCTCGATGCCAGCGCATTTGGCGATATCAAGCATCACGAGACGGCGCAGGCGGCGGAATCAATCGAAAAGGCGGACGGTTTCGCCCAGGTGTTCCCGGAACACAAATTCCACATCGTGGATGTCCTGCAGCAGCGCGGCCACATCGTCGGCATGACCGGAGATGGAGTGAACGACTCCCCGGCGCTCAAGAAAGCGGATTGCGGCATCGCCGTTTCCGGCGCGACGGATACGGCGCGCGCGGCCGCGTCGATCGTGCTGCTGGCTTCCGGCTTGTCCGTAATCATCGATGCGATCAAGGAGAGCCGCCGCATCTTCCAGCGGATGAACAGCTACGCGATCTACCGTATCGCTGAGACGTTGCGCGTGCTGTTCTTCATGACGCTGGCGATCCTGGTGTTTAACTTCTACCCGGTGACCGCCGTGATGATCGTGATGCTGGCGTTGCTCAACGACGGAGCCATCCTGTCCATCGCCTATGACAACGTTCATTACAAGGATAAGCCCGAGGCGTGGAACATGCGCCTGGTGCTGGGAGTTTCGACGGTGCTGGGCGTCATCGGGGTCGTGGCCGCGTTTGGTCTCTTTTATCCTTGGCGAGCGCGTATTTCACCTCGACCGTGCGCACATCCAGACTCTGATGTATTTGAAACTGTCCGTGGCTGGACATCTGACGATTTTCCTCACGCGAACGCGTGGCCCATTCTGGTCTATACGGCCCGCGCGGATTCTATGGGTAGCCGTACTCGGCACGCAAACGGTGGCGACGCTGATTGCGGTTTATGGGCTGTTTATGACTCCACTGGGCTGGGGATGGGCGGCATTCGTATGGGGCTATGCAATCGCTTGGGCTCTTTTGAATGACCGCGTGAAACTGCTTGCCTATCGAATATTCGACCCTACGAAACCCGGGCTGCTGAGTAAGAAGCCGAAGGCTCCGAATGCGCAAGATCTCAAACCGCGGATCGCCAAGCGAGCTTATGAAATCTATGAGGAGCGAGGCCGCCACGATGGCCAGGCGGATCAGGACTGGCTCGAGGCGGAGCACGAGACACAGAAAGATGAGGCGGAACATGCAAACCATGTGCCAGCGTCTTCCTAAGTCCCCCCTAAAGATGGAATCGAGAAAGCAGGAAACCTATGAACGAACTCAAGCACAGTTCCCACCAGCACGGAACGCCGGCTCGCGAGAGTATTCAGCATAACCCGGACCCTTATTGGAGACGGGCGCATCGTGATTGGAAAGTATGGGTCGGCCTGTTTTTTATGATGGCGGCCATTACGATCTACGTCCTGAGCGACGATCT
>CAVQNQ010000003.1:0-762998 GCA_963714205.1 Terriglobia bacterium | reverse complement strand
GGCTTGATCGAAGTCCTTCTGGATGATGCGCGCACAACGCAGGAGAATGATAAAACACCGGATCATGCGCACCTTACCGCAGACCTGCTGGAGCAGACACGAGTCCCGGAACCCCAGAATCATATCCTTGTTGCGCTGGCTGATCTCGCTCTCGCGCACGTTGCGTTCAGCGTACGCGTACTGCTTTGCGAAATTGTGGATGTCCAAAGTCATGGTGCGGCTCATAGGGGTTTTCACCTTTTTGTTCGGCGCGTGACACCAAACACGGACAAAAACACTCAGAGCTTCGAACAAATGTCGGACAGCCGGGTAGAGGCTGTCTTATTTTTGTTACCAGCTAGTAGTGCTCTTGTGGTGTTGGGTGGGACTCTTTTTTCGTCCTCGCGCCGTCATTAGCTCAGGGTGGGGGTGTGGTGGTACTTATAGGTATCCTTTGCGCCGCTGTGTCCAGTGAGCCTCTCAGACTGTTCTGGTGCGGCATTGTCGTGCGAGATGTTCGCGGCTCCGCTGTGGCGAATGTGGTGGATGGCGGGTTCCGTGTCGTCGGAGACACGCGGGTCTTCCTTTGGTTAGGCGCAATGCGTGGTGACGCGTCCGTGCAGCAGACTTGTCGCCGAGTGGTTGACTCTTTTGTGCCCAAGTTCTGGCGCGTGACATGTTCTTGGTATCGTGTTGTCACGTGCCATAGCGTCGTACGCAATCAGTGCTTGAGTATCGTTATACGAAACGTCATCTGTTGACGGCGCGTGGCAGAATGGCTTGCTGGCGTTGTCACCTGTTGCGCGCAATCTCGCCGTAGTGAAGGGGTGGTGTGTGCTTGCAGCGGCACCGAACCGTGAGAGGCCTGGTGCTCGTCCTCGAAGCGATATACGGGAGCGCGTGTACGTGCGCTCGTTGCCGTGAGCATCACGAGTTACTGCGGCCCATGAAAAGATGGCACTGAGGTGGCGTTGCACTGATCGGTGGTGCGGTTGCCTTGGTATTCCGGTGATTCTTCGAAGTCGAGGAATACTTGCCACGTTGACGTGCCGTCGAGCAGTGCGTTCAGCCATGCGGCGGGTTCGTTCTCGTGGGGTGATCGCGCGAGGAGCACGGTCGATAGTGTCGGGACGTAGTACTGGGTGAAGTAGTCGTCTAGTCGGTCGTAGCGCGCCATGATTTGGTAGTGTTCCGGCGTTTCCTCCAGGAACTTGAAGACCACTCGTCTGGTTGCACGAGTACTCATTTCTTGTAATGCCCTGGCTGTCTCGTTGCACGTTGGTGAGCGATTCAGGAGTACGCGGTACGCGTTACGGATGAAGGAGCGATCACTGGGGGGTGCTTGAAGCGTTACTTGCGGAGGCAGGATCTTCGGCGGACTGCTCGCGCGCCCAGCTGCGGTCTGCGGTTGTGTTGGGAGGAGTGTGACCACGATAACGATCCCGAGAATAACTGCAATGACGATCACGACGACGGGGTAGTGGTGGGATGCTCGCATTTGGTTACTCTCGCGCGCCACATGACCGGTGGGCAATGCCACCGGAGGTCAGGCGGTTGTTGCGCATTCTTTTCCCGATGCTCCAGGCATATAAAGGTGATGATTTTCTGGCAGCGTGATGTCGTAGGAGTGCAACGAAGAATGAGCCGTTAGCCGAGGTAGGTGGTGATGTTCGCGTTAGCGCGCAGCATCGTTAGGTACAGTTCGAGGCGCTGTTGCAGGAGCGCGTTGCGCAAGGTCGACTGGAGAGTGAGAGCGACTTGCGGGTACGCGGTGACTCCTGCTGGAGTGACCTGTACTGTCTGGATGAAGTAGACGCCCTGGTTGGTGGTCACCACGCTGGTCTGGTTCGTCGGCGTGCTGAACGCTGCCGTTTCGAGGTTGGGCGCGAGCACGCCGCGGGGCACGAGGTACAGGCCACACTTGTCTTTGCTGTTCTGGTCATCGCTGTACTCGCTGACGAGGGTGCAGAAGTCGGTCTTGTTGAGTTTGCTTGTGATCTCCTGTTGCAGTTGCTGGTCTTGCGCGGGGGTCTTGTCCTTGCTGGTGATGATCAGGAAGCGCGCCGCTGCTTGCTCTGGTTGCACGAACTGGTTCGTGTTTGTGAGGTAGTATTCGCGGGCTTGTTCGTCGGTCACGTTCAGCTCGTCGGTGAGGAGTCGCGTGCTGAGGAGCTTGTTGAGCTTCGCTTGCTGCTCAATGCTCGCATCGAACATTGCCATCGTGATGTTGTTGCGCGCAAGGGTGCTAGGGAGCTGGTCTTCGGTCAGGTTTGCGGTCGCGAGAGTTGCGTTGCGTGCCGTGGCGATATCGTCGTTCGTGACGTTGATGTCTTGCGCTTGCTGGCGCAGGAGCTCATTGTTGATGACCTGGAGCAGGACGGCGTTGGTGGTATTGGCGTCTTGCTGTTCCTTGGGGACGGCGTTGAGCGCTTGTTGTACCTGCGTGTACGTGATTGCTTGTCCGTTCACCGTGATCGCGGTCTGGTTGTCGGGCGCGTCCTGCGGGTTCTTGTGCTCGATGGGCCTTGGTTGCTTGGGCTTGAGAACGGTGCACGTGATGTTCGTGCCGTCAGGGGTGGTGTACACGATGAGTGTTGCTTCTGGTGAGTCGAGGGTCGCGCGTACGAATTCGTTGCCGACGCCTTGGGGGCAGTCAGCGCTCACGAGGTCAGCGATTGCTTTGGCGTTATCACCGGCGAAGGATTCCTCCGTGTACTGGACGTTGTCATTCATGGCGGTGAAGACCCTCACGGGCTGTTGCTGCCTGATCGCACGCTCGTGGCTACACGCCACAAGGAACAGTGCGAGGAAGAAAAGAGCGACCACTGCGTTGCGCATTATTCCATAACACCCCAAAGACTGCCGAGGGGAGGCGTCCTATATAAGTGTTGCTGTGCTATCGTTGCGCGCAATTACCAATGCCACCCAACAATGGGGTAGTCTCTTGGCGTTGATGACTGGGACGTGTGGCCCCACAATTTCCGGCACAACAGGCGTGTTGCCCGTCTGGAAAGGCAGGGACAAGAAAAGAGGACTAACCTTTATCTCCGGTGGACCTTTCGTGCACCCCGCGCGCCCGGCCGATGTTCCTGCATAGGCCGATGGCGCTGAGGTCGTCCATGTCGTAGATGTAGTCGCTGCCGCCGACCCCAACACGACGGACCTCAACGTGGCCGTCGTCGACACGGAGGTCCTGCAGGGTTTTCGGGGAGAGTGTCCACACGTACCCGTTTCCGTGGCCGTGATCGCGCAGGTAGGTCGCCACGTGCTCGGTGAGATCCATGCCCAGGATGGCTTGGGTGATTGGGTGCGTCCCGTACGGTGATGCGCCACCACTGTAGTTTGTGGAGAGTTCAAGCGTCCTTTCGAGTGCTGGCACGACGCGGTGCTCCTCCTGCGCTCGCTCTATCATGCGCTTGACGACAGGGTCGCTCGTTCCGATGATCCACGGCTTGCCGCTCACGTGACGGTGGTACCCCTCTTGGGGACGAGTGAGCAGGATGTTCTCGTCGGTGTTGGGGCTGTCACAGAACGCAACGCAGTACTGGTTGCCGAGCTTGACGCCAATGGCTGCCGTGCGCGTGCTCTGGTAACGGTCACTCTCCAAGGCGCCATTGGTGCTGACGCGAAACGCCCACACCTCACGAGCAGACTGCAAAACGCTATTGCGTTCGGTCGCGAACGTGACACTCTGCGGCAACGCAAGGTACTTGCTGCTGCTCTCCGTGAATACGAGATCCTCAAAACCGGTAACGTCGATGGTGTAGTGTGGCTGGTCGATCTGTCGGGCTACCATCTTAGCAATCACCTCTGTTTCCGCTGGATTTTCCCCGCACTCCGCGTGCCCGGCCGCTGATGTCGCAATGGACGCCGGCGTAGAGGTCGTACATGCCGATGCCGACGCCGCCGCCGGCCCCAACACGCCGGACTTCGACGTGGTCGTCGTTGACGATGAGTTTCTGGAGATCTTTGCGGGAAAGTGTGTGCGCGTACCCGATGCTGTAACCGTGCTGGTTGAGGTACACCGCCACGCGTTCGGTCAGGTCATCGCCGAGGATTGCCTGGGTGACTGGGTGTGCGCCGTATGGTGATGCGCCACCCTGTTGGCGGGTCGAGAGCGTGATCGCGCTCTCCAGCGCGGGGAAGACCCGATGCTCATCATGCGCTCGTTCCAGCATGCGGTGCACGACCGGGTCGTCGCGACGCACGAGCCAATGGTTATTCACGTGGTGCGACGCGGACCCCTCCTGTGCTCGTGAGAGGAGGATGTTCTCGTCGGGGCTGGTGCTATCGGTGATCGCGATCGAGTAATTGCCGTTGTGTCGCAAGCTCAGTGCCGCGGTGCGCGTGACCTGGTAACGGTCGCTCTCCAACGTGCCGTTGCTGTCGATGCGGAACGCCCACGCTTCACGAGCGCTCTGCAAGACGCAGTCGCGCTCTTGTGCGAATGTGACGCTCTGCGGCAAGGCGAGCGATGCAGGGCTTGATTCCGTGAACACGATCTGCTCAAATCCCGGGACAGTCTCAAGCTGGTATTCAGGACGACTCACGAGCTTCACCATCAGGAGTCACCTCTGTTTCCGGTGGAAATCGCGCGCACCCCGCGAGCACGGCCGAGGTAGTAGCATTGGACGCTGGCGTAGAGGCTGCCCACGCCGCCGACCCCAACACGCCGGACTTCAACGGTCTTATCGTCGATGCCGATCTTCTGGAGTTCGCTGGGTGAGAGCGTCCACACGTACCCGTTGCCGCAGCTGTGCTGGTTGAGGTAGGTTGCGACCTGCTTGTTGAGGTCCTTCCCCAGGAGTGCCTGCGTGACAGGATGCGTGGCGTATGGTGATGCGGTGCCGGTGGAGAGTGTCAGCGTCTTCTCAAGCGCGGGGAACACACGATGCTCGTGTGTAGCACACTCCAGCATGCCCTGGACCAGCGGATCGTCACGCGACACGAGCCAACGACCTGCCCGGTGCGCGTCGTACCCCTCCTGTGCTCGTGAGAGGAGGATGTTCTCGTCGGGAATCATGCTGTCGCAGATGGCGATGAGGTACTGGCCATCACGGCGGAAGCCGAGGGCTGCCGTGCGCGTGCTCTGGTACTGGTTGCTCCCCAATGCGCCGTCGGCGGCGATGCGGAACGCCCACGCTTCACGAGCAGACTGCAACACGCTCTGGCGCTCCAACGCGTAGTGGACGGCGTCGGGCAGGGCGAGGTTCTTGTCGGAGCTCGCGGTGAAGCGGAGGCCCGTAAAACCAGGAAGATCGATGTCGTATTCAGATAGCGTGACGAGTGTAACTGCCATAGTTGGGTATCACCAATGACCCTTGTATGGCAAAGGAAGTACTTAATGCTTTCGATTCCGTTATCACCGCGAAGTGATTACTTGCCCTGCTTCGGGGGCGGTGGCCGGGTCGCGGCTTTTATCGTCGTGCGCGTATTGGGGGCCGCGGGCTGGTCGCGGCGCCCGGTCTTGGTGGTCGTCGAGGGGCATGGGCGGCTTGGGTTGTTGGTCGTGCTGGCCGGGATACTGGTCCGGGGTGGGCAGTACGCGGTGCGTGGTGTGAGGTTCGCGCGCGCCGGGTGTCCTCCTCGGGCGGCAGGTCATCGGCTTGGACGTCGTCGGGTGGGATCTCCTCTGTGCTGTCGTCCTCGGTTGCTTGCTCGGCCGGTCCGTCCTGTTCAGGTGCCTGCGTGGTCTGCTCCGGCTCATTGCCGGGCTCGTCCTCTTTTTTGCGGCTGGTGAGTCGTTGGTTTGCCATCTTGACGTATTCGGGGTCGTTGTCGATGGCGATGAAGTGGCGTTTCATCTGTTTGCACGCGACGGCGGTGGTGCCGGTGCCGACGAAAGGATCAAGCACGGTATCGCCTTCTTTCGTGTACAGGTCGAGGAGGTACCTGATGAGCCGTACGGGTTTCTGTGTGGGGTGTGGCTTCCAATCACGCAAGCTTCGGTAGTCGAGGATGGGGATGCTCCATACCCGGCTGGTTTTTCGCTTGTAGTCCCTGCTCCACACGATGATGTTCTCGTAGTGCGTGATTGATTTGCAGTCGGGCTTGTGCCACACGTGTCGTGCGACCTCGTACCATCCTGGCGGTGCTTGTGGGATTTTGTCGTTGCTCCAGAAGAACACGACGAACGTTTTGGTTTTGCGACACGATAGGTAGAGCGCGGCGTACCCGTCAGCGATGCTCTCACTAAAGAGACCCATCCGGTTCACGTAGGGTGGGTCCGTGAGCGTCACGTCGACGCTCTGGTCGGGCAGGTCGGTCATTGCTGCTAAACAATCCATTTGTGTTACTTGGTCGATGTAGTTCATCAGGAGTGGGGAGCGGATTGGGTTGATCGCTCCCCGTCAGGGGTTGTTCTATTGGTTCGCCGTAGAGTTCGACGTAGCGACGGTAGAGGGTGATGGCCCAGTGGTCCGTCATGATCGCACCTCGCGCAGGAACCGGAGTTGCTCCTGGAAGTGCCGGCTCAGCGGGCTGTACATGATCTCGGCTTCGAGCGCGAGGGTCTTGTCGAGGAGGCCGATGCGGTGCCGTAGCTGCGGGAGCAAGCGCTCGTAGTCTTGTGGGTTGAGCACGTTGCGTGCGGACTCCAGGGTGGTGCGCAGTGCGACCCACAGGTCCGTCTCCAGGTGTACGGCGATGAGGAGATGCTCGGGCATGGGCTCGCCGAACAGCTTGACGAATTCTTGTTCGTCCGCTTGAGCGCGGGAAAAGCCTTGCTCAGTGAGGCTGATGAGCGATGGGAGGGTGTCGTAGACGTGCAGGTCGCGCGCGAGGAGCGCGCTCGTGCCTTGGCGTTCCTTGTACCGGCGGGTCATGCGTGATCGTTTGTCCTTGGTGAACCACAACATGCAAGTAGTAATGGTGTCGTTTCTTCATAACCTGCGCGGGACAAAAATGAGCAACTTTTTAACACGCGCCAAAGAAGTACCCGCGGCACCAAAGGTGGGAGGATTGAGGATTGATGACGCTTGGTGCACGACTCCCTACGATTGCAGGGCCTGCTGGCCGCGCTGCAGGACGCGACGTCCTGTGAGGGGTTCGAGGCACTCGCGCGACACAATCAAGGTCGAAATCGCCGCACCCTGTACCGATGGCGGCGATCCCTTGGGCGTCGTCTGCAGGTGGTACCGTCGTTTAGCCTGGAGCAGCTCGGCATGTTGCACCTGCACCTCGTCATCGCGAACCCGAGGAACGAATGGCTACGGTTCCCGTACGCCGTGGAGTACGCGTGGGTCACGCCAGATCTCGTGAACAATCATTTGTACCTGCATTGCGTGGTGCCTCGCGAGCACAAAACAGGCGTGCTTGGCCTCTTGCGGGAGTGTCGGTCATGGTGCAGGGGCCTTACCTGGTCTTGGTCCGGTGATGGGTGGCAGGAGATCCCTGGCGTCGGCCCGGACGTCATGCCGGCCCTGCCGGCACCAACAGCCGCCCCGGTGTTGCGCGAACAGCCCCTCGTGGTCCCAGTAGCGTTTGAGGCATGGAACGCGGAAAGCATGAACGGGGTGTGGATGCGGATTCGCGAGCGTAATGGTGGTTGCCTGCGCGACTACGTGCGTCGCGGCAGGATCTACGCAACGAACGGCAAGCGTCACGTACGGGAAGCGTATGGTCGTCTGTGCGAACACGGATTGTTCCGACAGTACCTCGTGCGGTACCAGGGTTGGCATACGGGGGCGCTGGAGATCTTCTTGTTCTTGCAGCGAGCCGAGGAATGGCTTGCCGAGTTCGCTGAAGCAGTCCGTCCGTCGGCCATGGCAATCGAGACCTACCATGGTGAGCACGGGAACGCCGTCGTGCGCATTGCCGGAAACGAGGAAGCAGTACGCACGGTGCTCGGGCTGCAGGACGACATGCAGCGGTACGAGGCGCACATCTTCGTACACCGTCCGCGTTCCGGGACGGAATTGAGCGTGCGGTTTTGCTACGAGTTTCTCTTCGACCCAACGACCGGAGCGTGGTTGTTCCCGCACGACACCATCATGAACCACATGCGCGGTGACCCATGACGGACGGTCCCAGTGACATTGCGCTCGCGCTCGGCGCAGAGCACGCGGACAAGAAGGCACTCCTCAAGGGGCAACTCCGGAGCATTGAGGAGGAGATCACGGAGCGACGACTCATCGCGTCCGACACTGCCTTGCAGGTGCACGACGAGGTCGGCCAGCTTGACAACACCATGGCGAACCTGCGACCAGCACACGAGCACAGTCCTGATGTTGAGCGCAAGGACCGCATGGTGCTCGAACGCGAAAAGCTCGACCTCACCAAAGAACTCCGAGAAGAGCAGCGGGAGACCTGGAACGACGTGCAAGCCCTCAAGCGCGAAGAACGCGACGTCGAAAAGGAACTCATGAGCGAGGACCAACGGCACAAGCGCACCAAGGAACTCCTATGATCCCGGACCGACAACCCGACCTGTTCCGACGATTGAAGCCGCTCTACGGGAAGACGCTCGACGCGCTCTGGCTGGAGTACCAAACTGCCGACCCCGAGCGGCGTCGAGAGATCGAGAACGTTCTCAACATCATCGCGATGAAACGCCTGGGCTTGGGAGCTGGCGAGGACCGGCTGCTCCTCGAACCACCATCACGGAGCGTGAGCACGAGCGGGGAGTACTGCATTGGTTGCGTGAGCTACCCAGGAATAGCGCCGTACGGTGTGCGGTTGCGTCGCCAAGACCTCTTGCGCCACGTGTTCATCCTCGGCCCGACAGGAACCGGAAAGAGCACGCTCATCATTCTTCTGCTCACGCAATTCCTCGACGACATGACGCCATTTATGGTGTTCGACTTCAAAAGGAATTACCGTTGCCTCATCGACACACTCTGGGGGGAACGTGTGCTCGTCCTCACGGTAGGACGTGACGTTGCACCAGTGTCGCTCAACGCCCTGCAACCACCCCGTGGCGTCGAGTTCGGGGAATGGGCGGCGGGCCTTGCCGACATCATCAGCACGAGTTACTTGCTCATGCAGGGAGCACGGAATGTTCTGATGGAGGCACTGTTGGCCGCGCACCGCGACCATGGTGCCGCGGCGACGCTGCGGGACGCGCACCAAGTCCTTGCGATGGAGTTGCGCGCTGGTCGATCAGGGAGTCGACGGTACGGTTGGCTCGAATCAAGCACGCGCAGCCTGGAAGAACTCTCCAAAGGCGGGTTCGGCGCAGCGTTGAACGGAATCAATGGGATGGACGTGCAATCCCTCCTGACCCGACCAGTGGTGTTCGAACTCGAAGGACTCGGGGACGACCAACGCCGGTTCTTCTGTTTGTACTTCCTGTACGCGATCATGCAACTGCGCAAGCACGGGACCGCGCCACGCGAAGTCCTGCAGCACGTGCTCGTGTTCGATGAGGCGCACAACGTGTTCCCCAAAGAGCAATTCGGTCAGCTCGGCGTCCCATCACGACTAGCGCGAGAAGTCCGGGAGTACGGCGAAGCAATCATCGCGGCGACACAGCAAGCCGATGTGAGCGATAGCCTCATCGCGAACAGCGGTGTCAAGATCATCCTGCGAACGGACTACCCCAAAGACGTGGAGTTCGCAAGCAAACTCCTGCAACTCGAGACAAAATGGTTCCCAAAACTCTCATTAGGCACAGGGATAATTCGGCTCCCCGCCCGGTTCTACACGCCCTTCCTGTTCACGTTCTGGGAGCAGCCAATCAAGAACTGGATCGTAACTGACGACGGCGTGCGCCACCGGTACGACAAGATCACCATTACCGCACGGCCCACGACGAACCATGCCGAACGTCTTCCCACACCGGAGAGTACCGACGGCGCGCCCGGAGCAACAACGCCAAGCACTGCGGAATCCTCGATCACGGTCTCGGAGCAGGAACGCGCACTCCTTGCCGACATCGCGACCGAACCCATCTGCGGCATCACCGCCCGCTACGAGCGCCTCGGCTGGTATCCCAGAACCGGGAATGACGTCAAAGACGGCATCATCGCCAAAAGACTCGCCACATTCGAGATCGTCACCACCAACAAGGGACGCATCAAGATCCTCACCCTCACACCCGCCGGCGTTACGGAACTCGCAGCACACGGCCTGACGGTTCCGGCCAAGACTCGCTGCGGCGCTGAACACGAGTACTGGAGAGCAGCCCTCAAGCGCGTCTTACAGGAGCACGGGTACGCCGTGAGCGAAGAGTACACCATCGTGGAGAAGAGCGCCGTCGACCTCCACGGCACCAAAGGAGAACACCACGTCAGCATCGAAATCGAAACCGGCAAATCCGACATCGCCGCAAACATCCAGAAATGCGCAGAACTCTCAGGAACGCTCGTATTCTTCTTCGTCACAACAGAACTCCGGGACCAATGGCGACCAGCACTGCCACCAGACGCGCTCGCAATCACCCCAACCGACCTCGCCATCCTTACCGAAACGCTCCGCAACGCGAGCTGAGGGGGTCTTTATCACGATACACGGCCCTTCCAAGGTGTTTTCAGCACTTTCAGGGTTTTTCTCAACCCAGATAGTAACGGAGCGAAACCAGTGGAAAAACCAGGCACAGGCAGTGCGCTCGCGGGCACTGCCAAGGGCAAAATGATCCAGCGCCGTGGGCAACGGAGCGGTGCCACCAAGGGCCTTAACTGCTGGTCTTGTTCTGCAATTCCTGGACTGCCGCGCGCAACTCGGCAACCTCGGAGCGCAGCGCAGCATTGTCCGCCTCAACACTCGCGAGCCGGTCAGCCAGTGCAGTGTCCGTAGCGTTCTGGGCGATCATCTGCGCCTCTTGGTCCTGCGCCACGCGATGCGCGGTAGCGTTGATCGTCTGGAGCTCGTCCTGCTCTTCCTGGACCGCCTTGGTCAGTGGCGCAATAAGCCCAACGTAATTGATCGTGAGCGTCCCATTCGGTGTGAGCGGCGTGGGGTTCGTTGTACTCACGAGGCTAGGGAACACGGGCTGGAGGTCTTGCGCAACAAAACCGTACTGTACTGCTTGCGGCATGCTCTCATTGATGAACCGGAAGGAGACCGGCCGCAACTGCTCGATGAGCGCAAGATCGTCGGGAAGCGCAGTGATGTTGGTCTTCACCCGACGGTCGGATGCTGTGCAGACAAAGTCACCATTCCCATTCGTACCCACGTAGCTGCAACTCGTCACGCCCCGATCACGGATGTTCCCGTTCACGTCGAGCGTATTACCAGGGCTCGTCGTTGCGACGCCAACGGTGCCACCGTTGGACAAGTACAAATCGTCGCCACCCATATAGAACCGCAACCCAGTGGAACCATACTGAATGTAGTAGTTCTGATTAGTACCAGTAACGTAAAGACTGGAGTACTGAGGAATACTGATATCACCATTCACATAGAGTTTCGTACCTGGGTCCGTTGTCCCGATGCCGACGTTACCACCATATGGATTGAGCGACAAGACACCGCCCACAGTATCGCCGGTGGTAAATGCCTGCAATTGGCTATACGTATTTCCAGAGCTTGCCCCCGTTCCCGCGAAGAACCCACTGCCCGTAAGGCTAGTTACGTAGTCGCTGTTATAAAGCTGCATAGACGTTTTGGACCCGCTGTTCCCCATAATGTCCAGTTTCATCCCCGGACTCGTCGTCCCAATACCAACATTCGGTCCCGCAATCGTGAACCGGTCAGCACCGTTTAGCGCGACTCGCAAGCTGATACTGCCATAGCCGCCAGTCGTGTACACGCGACCATTCTGGTTCGTATCAGATGATGCACCAATAGACCACGGGTAGTTTCCACTGGCAATCTCGACGGTACCGCCCGCGCTAAAGCCAATAAGATTGCCGGTCGTAGGCGACCAAACGTAATACCCTTGATCCAGCTCTATCCCACCACCAGACACCTGCAGCTTATCGCCAGGGCTCGTCGTACCGATGCCGACATTGCCGGCGATTCTCGCTTGACCAATCACGTTTAAGTTCTGGGATGAATCAATAAGCGCGTAGTTATTCACCCACGTAATGGGTCCCGAGCCGCTGCCGGCGGTACTGTGCCAGATGCTGCCGTCATAGGCGAAATATGTTTTTGCCGTGCTGATGTCTCCAGCGCCTCGTAAGGCGTTATTCGACCCGTCACGGTACATATTGCTTCCTATCTCCAGGCCGCCGTCAGAACCCCCACCAAGCGACACCATCCTCGAACCCAAGGTATTCATCTGCAAGAAGTCACCGCTCGGACCACCAGAATCCGTATACCGCGCATAAGGCATAACACTACCGCTAACCGCAACATTGCCACTGACGTCAAGCCTCTGCCCCGGCGACGTCGTACCGATGCCGAGATTGCCGTTCGGTTTTATGGCGAGCACTTCGCCGCCACTTTGGCTCCAGAACCCTATGCCGTCGGGATTGGTGCCGTCGTTGCCAGGGATGATGTTCATGTCCCAGCGATAATCATTATTATTGCCGCTGTTTGAAAAACGTAGGGTTTTGTAGCTGTTCGCCGCGCCCTTAATGTTGAGGAAGGGACGTCCTGATGATTCAAAGAATACCTGTCCACCATCACCGATGCCGGTGACATCCAGCGTGCCGCGCGGCCCTGTGTTCCCGATGCCGACGTTACCGCCCAATGGTTGTAAGGAGAGCGGGTACGTGTAGCCGGCGACAGTGCCGTGCCGAACCTGTAACCATCCTTCATACGGCGACGAAGGGTCAACACCCATGACGAGCGCTGTGCTCGCCGTGCTCTTGACCGCGAGACCGCCCAACGGTGTAGGATTGCTGTTCTCCGGAGCATTGTTCGAATCAACCTCAAGCTTCGTCGAAGGGCCAGTCGTCCCAATCCCGACGTTGCCGTTCGGGTCAAGCGTTAAGCTGTACGCTGCCTGTCCTAAACTGGAAGCGCTACGAAGATTGGTGATATAGAAGTTGTAGTCGGACGCGCTTGCCGCGTTGCCCAAAATGGCTCCAGCTTGTCCGACTCTCCAAAACGCCATTGATGCTTCGGTGCCGGCGGGCTGTTGGATCTGCAGCGTTGGGCTGCCTGCCACAAATGCTGTTTGCCCCGTGTTACCAAAATTGGCCTTTCCAACAGTAACCAATTGTGTCCACGGATTCGTCGTCCCGATACCGACGTTGCGATTATTGTTGATAAACAACGCCGCCCCGCTTGCATCACCAACATTGAGAATAGTCCCACCGTTGCCGTCTCCCCAGTTCGTGTACGCCTTAAGCACCGTATAGCCCCCATTGGAGGAATCGTAGACATTCAAACCATTAGTGTTTGAAGCACCACCGCCACTATTGACGTCAAGCATGGCTCCAGGACTCGTCGTCCCAATACCAACATTGCTGGATGTTGCGTAGAGTGTGCCTGCGTAGAACGTGTTGCCGTTGGTGCTGATGTAGGAAGGGTTCACGTCAAACGTGACGCCTCCTGCAAAGAGGCGCGTTAAGCGGTCCCATCCATACGCTCCGCCATTCTCACCGACTTGTATCCCGGCTGTAGCTGCATTGTTTTGCAACGTCAGGTCAACGTAGGTCGCGGTGCCTGGGCCTTGGACGGTGGGAACTGTGAGCGTTCCGGCGTAGTGTCCACCGCCGTTCACGTCAAGTAAGTACCCTGGGCTTGTCGTCCCGATACCGACGTTACCGACATTCGTGATTCTCATTCGCTCTTGAGTAGTCCCCCACGTCGTGGAGAAACTCATTCCTGCATCTGTGGCGCCGCCTTGCACACGCGTAATTTTGGCAATGGAACCCGGAAGGCCCGTATCCTCAAGCTGCAGGTCGCCAGATGTTCGGATTGTTCCGCCTTGCACATCAAGTCGATATCCCGGACTCGTCGTGCCGATACCGACATTGCCGGAGGTGACGTACAGCGCATTAGTATCGACAGCGCCCTGCCGAGTTCCCAAGACAAGGGCAGTCTGTCCGCCGCTACTAAGCCAGAGAGAACCAATATACGGACCATAGTCAGCATTACTATTAACTGCCATACTAATGCGTCCCGCGAACACACTAGACGAGACGATTCCTCCAGCGTTCAACATCACGTTCGTGGCCGCAGGCACGGTCCCGGTATTAGTCCCAATGGTCAACGGCGCCCCCGGAGACGTGGTCCCGATACCAACATTGCCTCCCTGCGGATTAATCAGCAACGGCCTGACGGCAGCACCAGGACTAACGGCCTCGATGACGCCCGCATTGTTCGTTTGGCTATAGGACAAGGCGACACCCCCAGTATTGCCACTTGCCCCGACGACAAAATGCCGCGCATCCCAAGAACTGAACCCGCCAAGAGAATCATCAGAAGTAACCACGTGCAGCTTTGCTAATGGACTCGTCGTCCCGATGCCGACATTAAGGAGGGTGGTTGTTTGGGTGCTCGTGTTCGACCAACCACCAGCACTGCTACTCCCGCTAATACTTGGGCAGTTCGTGCCATCACTCGTGCAAACGTTCACGCCACCGCGCGTGAGCGTGGTGAATGCTCCTGTGCTCGCCGTAATGCTCCCCGTGCCAACGATGGTCGGGCTCGTGATGACCGGACTATTGTTAAGCGCAACACTCCCCGAGCCCGTGCTCGTCGTTGTGCCCGTGCCGCCGCTCGCGACGGGGAGGGTCCCGCTTTGCACGTTCCCGCTCCCGTCATAGTAGATGGCGCCATTGTTATTGCCGGTGAGGTTGCCGAGAGTGGTGCCTGCGCCAGGGTAGTACGCGATCTTGTTCGCCGAGCCACTATTCACGGTGCCGGTCCCGGTGCCTTGCTGCCCTGCGCAGCTCACCGTGCCATCGCTGTTCACGCCATTGAT
Organism: Terriglobia bacterium; assembly: GCA_963714205.1. GTDB lineage: Bacteria > Acidobacteriota > Terriglobia > Bryobacterales > Bryobacteraceae > CAVQNQ01. The sequence goes on along the minus strand of CAVQNQ010000003.1, from coordinate 748,261 downwards.
CCCGTACGTGCACGATCCCGTCACGCGGTTCTGGATCGCGCTCGTATTGATGTCAAGCTCTCCAGTCGTCGAAATGCTTGTCCCGTTGTTTGTAAGGCCGACGCCGCGCGTGATGCTCGTTACACTCCCGGTGCTCGTCGCGACGCATTGCACGCCGCTTGCGGTCGTGTTCTGTGCGACTTGTCCCACCGGGCAACTGCCGGGACTCGCCTTCGTGTTCACGCTCGGGGTCGTCGCGTAGTTGGTCTTGTCCGCGCTCCAGTTCCCGATGTTGTTCGCAATCGCCGTGATGTTCACGTCGATGGTTCCGGTCGTGGTGATCGGCCCGCCCGTCGTGAAACTCCCCGTGTTGACTTGGGTGACGCTCCCGGTGCTTGCCACGATGCACTGGACGCCAGTACTCGTTGTGTTCTGCACGAGTTGCCCGGCAGGGCAGTTGGCGCTCCCCGCTTTGTTGTTCCACGAGGTGCTGCTCGCGATGTACGCGTCGGCGATGGCGTTGCCTTGCCACGTGCCCCCGCTAAACGTCCCGCCGGTCACGGTGCCGGCGAAGGTCGGGCTGCTGATGGTGGGGCTATTGTTGAGCGCAATACTGCCCGTGCCAGTGCTGGTCGTGGTGCCGGTGCCACCGAGGTTCACGGGAAGGGTGCCGGCAGTGACGGCACTGCCGGTGTAATAGACCGCGCCGCTGGCGATGTTAAGCGTGCTCACCGCCGTACCGGTGCCGGCGTAGTACGCAAGCTGATTCACCGTGCCGCTGTTAACGGTACCGGTGCCTTGTTGGCCTGCGCAGCTCACCGTGCCATCGCTGTTCACGCCGTTGATCCCGTACGTGCAGGTCCCAGTGACGCGGTTCTGAATCGCGCTCGTGTTAATGTCGAGCTGCCCTGTTGAGGTGATGCTGGTCCCATTGTTCTGGAACCCAATACCGCGCGTGATGCTCGTCACACTCCCCGTGCTCGCAGGGACGCACTGCACACCAGTACTCGTCGAGTTCATCACGACCTGACCTGCCGGACAAGTGCCAGGACTCGCCTTCGCGTTCACGCTCGCGGTCGTCGCGTAGTTGGTCTTGTCCGCGCTCCAGTTCCCAATATTCACGACCACGCTGGTCATGTTCACGTCAATTGTTCCCGCGGTGGTGATTGGACCACCCGTCGTGAAACTCCCCGTGTTGACTTGGGTGACACTCCCGCTCCCAGTACCGACGCTGACGCACTGCACGCCACTACTCGTCGTGTTCTGCACAGCCTGCCCTGCAGGGCACGCAGCAGCCAGCGCGACAGGAGTAGTACCGACCGTGACATTGCCGGCGGTAATACTCGCCGCCGCGAGAGTTCCATTGACGGTCTCTGTGCCGTTAACCGTCAATGTCGCGGTAAGGTTCGCCGTGCCAATCCCGACGCTCGTCCCGTTGTCGTACACACTGCCGCGCACAAGGTTCGTGACGTTCGTCCAACGAGCAAGGTAGTTCGCCATGCCCTCAGCGGTCGCGTTAGCGACGGCAAACGTCGCACACAACCCGTTCCCGAGCGTGCACACCGCACTACCGTTCACCCACAGATTATCCGCGATGTTCCCGTTACCGTTCACGTCAAGAGCCTGCTGTGGACTATTGGTGCCGATACCGAGGTACCCATTCGGGATCGTGAGGTTACCGCTCGTCAGGTTAACGCTAAGCGCCGTACTCGTCGTCGTGCTCGTGTTCGCCCACCCCCCAGCGTCACTGGCACCGGTGAGAAGCGGGCAGTTCGTACCGTCACTCCGGCAGACCGTAGCGTCCAGCCCGATAGTGACGAGTGGACCGCTTGGGCTCGTGACATTGATCCCACTGCCGGGGTTGATCATGGTGATGTTACCGGTGTTCGTGCCAGTGAGGCAGTTCGTGCCATTCGCCAAGCAGACCGGGACTCCCTGCTCTTGAATAGTGCCGCTCACGTTCAGGGTGACACCGTTCGTGACCGGCGGGCCGACCTGGACGAGAGTGCCCGCCTTCGTGTTCAAGTACAAGGTGCCAGTCGCATCAAGGTACAGCGCGTTCGGGGCAGCACTCATCGTGCTCACGCTCGGACTAGCCGGGATCGTGCCATCACCGATGATGTCGAGGTAGTCACCCCATGTTTTGCTGTTGAACCGCACCAGGCTTGCCGTGAGGTTATTGGTGATGTTGATGCTGCCCGTCACATTGCTATCACCAAGCTTGAGCACATAGAGCGAGTCGTGACCAGGGTTGTTCAACGCAATGGCAGCGTGAAGCGCAACAAGGAGGGTGATGCTCGCGAGCAGGACGAGCCGGACGAGTGCCTTGGCGGTCATGTAATCGTCCTCCCCGTGAGCAAATCGCCGCGCAAGTACAAGTCACCGGTCGTCGTGTCAGCGTACGCGAGGTAAATGCCACGCTTCGTCATGAGATCATACGCTCCAGGCGGCGGCTGCATCGCCAACGTCTCCTCATGAAGATTGCCGCGCAGGTACAAATCACCAGTGGCAGAGTCCACCCAGATCGTGCTGATCGTGCTCCCGTCTTGGTCCTGGTAGCCGATCGTGAAGTCACGCGGTCCCGGCACTCCCGAGGCGTGCTCGTGCAGCGTCCCACGCACGTGAAGATTCCCGATCACCGTGAAGCGCGCCACGACCATGCGGTCCAAGTTGTTCCACGTGATCGCCTGGTCAGGGAAGTAAGTAGTGACGTTCGCAAGCAAGCAGTCAGGACTGCGCAGGTTCGGGTTCGAGCTTGTGCAGTCGGTACTCATGACGTTGAGTGGCGGCGTGTTGTCGGTTCCGTTCACGTCGGTGTTGTTGAGCGGAATCGTCGTGTTGGACGTAAGCGTGTCGTTGGTCGTGGTGTTGGGCGGAATCGTTCCGTTGCCACTCGTGAGCGTCATGTTGTCGGTCGTGGTGTTGGGCGCAATCGTGATGTTCGCGGTGCTCGTGGCGTTCGCAGCCGTGGTGGTGTTGGGTGCAGTCGTGGTGTTTGGCGCTGTACTCATCGCTCCTGGTGGGATGCTCAGCGTGATCGTGATGGGGACGAGGTCATCCTTGAGGTCGCTTGCGTACACCATGATCGTGCCGTTCCCGGACTGCAATGGGAATAGCGTGAGCTGGTCGTTCGTGATCGTCGCGTTCACGAGGTCGCTCGTCCCGACGGTGTAGTATACGGTGTCACCGTCATGGTCAGTAACGTGCTCGCTCAAGTTGATCGTGGTCGTCGCGTTGATGGTCAACGGCAGGAATGGTGTGGTGACAACGGGTGGTTGGTTGGGCGCAAGCGTCGCCAGGTCGATGCGCGTGAGGTTGACGCTCACGCCCTCATCCGTGACGATCCTGATCGTGCCGTTCGTGGGGGTCATGGTGCAGGTCTGGTCGCACTGGCTCGTGAACGTGGTCATCCGCTGGGCGTTCCCGATGATGAGGGGGAGGTGGAACGTGCCCGTGGTCGTCACAACGAGCAACGTGCCGTTGGTGGTCGCCGTGAAGGGCAGGTTGAGGATGGTGCTTGTGGCCCCGTCGTCGAAGTACACCGTGGATGTCGCCGGGAGGTGCTCAATGCTCACGTTCTCGCCGGGCTGGTAGCTTGCTTTGTCGGTGCGTGGGAAGCCGGGGTCGCTCGTGACGGTCGCGATGACCAAGCTGCCGTTAGTCGTGTCAAGCATGATGGTCGCGTTCCCCTCGCCAATGAGTATTCCGGTGACGTTGAGTCCGGTGATGGTCTGGTTGATCACGATGTCCTGGTTCGTGGTGGGGTTGAACGTGACAAACCCCGTCATGCCACCGTGCAGGAACCACGCGCCGCCGATGAGCAGCATGGTGATGATGCCGATGATGAACGGCTGCCACGCATGGCGGGATGGCACGGTCGATTCCTGCTTCGTGGTCTGGTCGAGGTGGACGATGAACGCGTCGTACTCTGCCTTCGTGATGCGACCACTCTGGAGTGCTTGGAAGGCGCGCTGTCGCTGCTCGGCCGGCGTCATCGGTCCTCACCCCGGTACTTGACGTGGCGCCCGGTTGCATCATCCTTGATGGTGGCGCCGGTCTTTTGTGCGAGCGCAAGGGTTGCTTGTGCGTCGAGGACTTTTCGCTGCGCGTTGCGCTCCAGCTTGCTCACCGCGGGCTGGGTGACCCCCAGTGCTTGCGCGATGACGGCTTGGGTTTCCCCGCGCGCTCGACGGGAGAGGACCTCGAACTCCTTCTGCGTGAACATGCTGCAACAGGGAGTTCCTGACACGCGGGGTTTAAAAACCTTCCCAGAAAGGGGCTATGTAACGACTGTTCACTATTTGAAGCATTGAACGACTATCAACCATAGGAGTTACATAACCACTATCGGTTATCTCGCGGGTGTTTTCTTGTTCCGGGCTAGAGTCGTTTTGCCGTCGAGTGGGGGGTTGCGCGTCTATCGCTTGGGTGTATAGCCGCGCTTGGTGCGCGGTGTCACGTCCACGTTGAGTTCCTTCATGGTGTTGATGACTGCTTGCGCGTCGAGAAGTTTCTTGTACGCTCGTCGTTCTACTCGGCACACGACGGACTGGGAGATGTTGAGTGCCGTGGCGACTTCTGCTTGCGTGTCGCCGCGCGCCCGCCGCTCCAAGATTGAGCGTTCGCGATCAGTAATCATGGGCGCACCACCCTGGTGCCGTCGTGATGGTGCGGATTGTTCGTCACTTGGGTGCTGCGGCAGGCGTGTTTCATGGTGGAAGTGCGGGGGGCGGCGTGACGCGAGAGGCGCATGACTGTAACACCCATCGGGCGTGTCACGTGCAACGGAGTATTTATGCGTTGCTGCACTGCGTGACAATCGACGAGCGAACCCCCGCCAGTCCCGTCGGCGGGGGGCTTCGGCGTTACCAGAAGACATCCCCGAAGCGAGCATTGATTCTCCTTGGGGGACTGTAGAGTCGTATTGTGGCTCTCGTCGTCGCTCCCTCCTTATTCTGGTGTCGTGGTGAGCTTGGTGAGGAGGTCGTTGGTCATGGTGGTGTAGCTGTTGGCTTCTTCGGTGGCGCGTCGTCGTTCGTCGTCGATTCTTGCTGTGCTCGTGTGGAGTTCGTCGGCGAGCATGACGCACTTGGCGGCGTGGGCGACGTCATTGCCCTGACGCAGCACGCGGTCGAGCTGGGATAGGGCTGCTCGTGCGTCGTTGCGTCGGTCGTTGGCTTCTTGGCGTGCTGTTGTTCGCAGGGCGGTCATGGCGTTTTTGGTGACGGGGTCAGTGATCATGTCGCGCTCTTGGTCGAACTGTGCGATGGTGCGGTTCGTTGCGGCGTCAAGCTCATTGATGTCCTGTCGTAGTTCGTCACGGAGTGCGGCGAGGCGCTTGGTGGTCTTGAGGAACTCCTTGACGTCGCCTTGCAAGGTGTCGTTCTGGGCGTCGCTCGTCGCGAGGTGTTCTTGTAATGCCTTGGCGTCGCGGTTGGTCGTGCTTGCCGCCTCACGGAGTCCCTGCTCGGTGCTCGTGAGGTCACGCTCCGCGCGCTCGACGGACTGAGCGCGCACGCTCGGCGTAAAGACTGCGCGCCCGACCAGGACGGTGAGACCGAGCGCGATGGTGATGATCAGGATTCGCTTCATGACTTGATGGTTGGCATCCTTTCTTCAACAAGAACAATCCCCCAGAACAAAGAGTAAGTCCAGCAGAAAGAACGTCTGAGCCATTGTGCCTAGAATCGGTGCGGACAGGATTCGTCGTGCGGGCAAGCATCACAGGCATGCCTGCCGTACGGTATGCTCGCGCTGTTGTTCCGCCAGCGGTACTCGCCGTCCTCGGCAGAGTGCCGGTGCATGCACTGGTGACCCTCGGGGAGTTGGCACGTGGCCGCGTCATCGGTCATTGCGTTGCAGGATCGGGCTGGCCCGCACCGGGGTGGCGTACCTGGTTGGTCATGAATGGTCACGATTGGCATGCAGTAGTGAGTTATCACGGTTTCTTATAAGTGTTTGGTCCTTCTGGCGGAGTCGTGCCGAACAGCAACAATGCTGTCCATATAGAAATTAATTCGTTGTTCTGTCACGCGCCAAACAAATACTTGTACTCACTACCTGGTGGTAACAAGCACCGGGGGGTGATTGACACCAATGGAATACCACCACAACAACGAGTACCGCCTGCCACTGGGCAGGACAACGAACAACGACCTCTACGCGCGCGTCCGGGGGAACACCCTGTACGTGTACGCCGGGCAGGAGCCACTCGGCTACGCCATCCAGGAAAAAGAGCCCGGCGGTTCCGTGCAGCGAACCATCGACGAGTTCATCGAAAGAGAGGGCTCGTGACCAATGCCGTAGTGTGAATGGGAACCGCTCCAACAATGGGTGTCGAACGAAACCTCCTATAGCACCGCCACGAGCTTGACCGCCAGAAGCGCAAAGCTCGTATATTAAACTGCCGGACGTCCTTTCTTTTCTTCTTCCCAAGAAAGTACTTGCGCACCGACCAGAAACCAAGCGAAGAATTCAACAACCAGGAAAAAGGAGCCCCGAGAACAACATGACCAAGAAGACCAAGGCGACCGCAAAAAGGAAAGCGACGACCCACAAGGCAAAACCCAGCACAGCACGCGCAGCAACGACCCCGACAGCTCCGACGAAACAACAACCCGGTCCTGCCACGAAGAAAGACACCGTGCTCGCGCTCCTAAAGCGCGAGGAGGGAGCAACACTCGACCAACTGATGAGCGCCACGGGATGGCAAGCACACAGCGTGCGCGGCTTCATCAGCGGTACCCTCCGCAAGAAGCTCGTGATAGTGGTCCAGCGGTTCACGCGCGAGGACGGTAGCAGCGCGTACCACGTCGCGTCAGCCTGAACGCGCCCAGAAGGGGAGTCGTACCAGACCTGATGACTCCCGGCGTTACAGGAATGCGTGTCCAGAGCAATCCGGGCACCCAAAGCGTCGCGGGGACGCCAAACAGAGTGAAGATCGAGAAAGCACTTCCCTTACCGGTACGCGAGCCAGAGCACCAGGAAGAACAGGGCGATGAGCACGACGGTCATGACCATCATGGTCTGCTCCTTGGTCATTCCTTGTTTTGTCATTACGGGAACCACGCCCCCTCTTTCGCCTGTTGTGAGCGTGACGGATTTAAGTGATTTTCGCTTCGTTTTTGGTGCACCCGGTCAAGAACACGCTGCTCACCCCAAGGACCTCACTCCTGTGGTTACCCCCCGGTCTGGTTTGTTGGACGCAAATAGCGAGGACGCGCTCATGAAGGACGCGCGCTCTTTTTGGGGGGTTGGTGTTAGGCTTGGTTGGCGCGTCGACACAATGCGCCCTGTGCTGCCAGGCGATATACTTGCTTTTTAAACTAGGACATCCCTCTCTTGTTCTTGAAGGACGGGCACCATGGCGTTGCGTACTGCTGCGGATTCGGAATGGGCGACGCGCAAAGAGCTCGTCGACAAAGCACTGCGAGCTGCTGGTTGGCGCGTTACGCCACATCGAGAGAAGCCGCTCTCGGCGCTTGAAGGTTGCGCGGTTGAGGAGTACCCGACGGCCAATGGTCCGGCTGACTACGCGCTCGTCATGGATGCCAGCGTCGTTGGCATTGTTGAGGCGAAGAAGCTCACGCTCGGACCACAGAACGTCTTGTCCCAGGCGGAGCGGTACGCACGAGGCATGCACCAGGGTGAATCCTGGGGCGAGTTCGGCGTACCCTTCCTGTACTCGACGAATGGCGAAGTGATCTGGCATCACGACGTCCGGGACGACCGGAACCGGTCGCGCCAGATCGCGCACTTCCACACGCCCGACGCCTTGCGTGAGCAACTCGGTCGTGACGTTGGCGCTGCGGAGGATGCGGTCTTGTCCTTGCCACAGGCGAATGCACGCCTGCGACCATACCAGGGAGCGGCGAGCAAGGCCATCGAGGAAGCGCTGGTTGCACGCAAACGGCACATGCTCGTGGCGATGGCAACCGGGACCGGGAAGACGTTCACGCTTGTGAATGAGATCTATCGGCTCATGAAAAGTGGTGTGGCGCGACGCGTGTTGTTCCTCGTCGACCGCCGGGCGCTCGCAGCACAGGCCGTACGCGCGTTCGGGAGTTTCGACGCTGAGGCCGGTCTCAAGTTTGACAAGGTCTACGAGGTGTACAGCCAGCGCTTCCAGAAAGACGACGTTGAGGAGAAGTTCGACCCCAAAGTCTTGCCGAAGTCGTACCTGACCGATCCAAAACCGGGGAGCGCGTTCGTGTATGTATCGACGATTCAGCGCATGACCATCAACCTCTTCGGCGGGCAAGCAGTCTTCGGCCTCGGCGACGAGACCATCGACGATGACGCCGAGCAACTCGACATTCCGGTACACGCGTTTGACCTGATCGTCGCTGACGAGTGCCACCGAGGGTACACGAGCAGCGAGGTTGCGATCTGGCGACGGGTCCTCGACCACTTCGACGCGATCAAGATCGGCCTCACCGCGACGCCGGCAGCGCACACCACGTCGTACTTCAAAGACATCGTGTACCGATACGACTACCGACAAGCCGTAAGCGACGGGTACCTCGTCGACTACGACGTCATCACCATCGACAGCAGGGTACGCATGAAGGGCGTCTTCCTGCACGAGGGCGAAGAGGTCGGCCTCGTGAACCCCGAGAGCGGCGCCAAGACCATGGACGTCCTGGAGGACGAGCGACAATTCGATACAAGCACGATTGAACGAGAGATCACGGCACCAGACTCGAACAAGAAGATCCTTGAAGAGCTCAAGACGTACTGCCTGGAGCACGAGGAACGCTACGGGCGATTCCCGAAGACGCTCATCTTTGCGACGAACGACCTCCCGCATACATCGCACGCTGACCAGCTCGTTGACCTCGCACGCGACATCTTCGGTCGCGGCGAAAGCTTCGTCGCCAAAATCACCGGGAGCCCCACCGTGGACCGACCACTCCAGCGCATCAGGGAGTTCAGGAACCGACCGCAACCGTCGATAGTTGTGACCGTCGATATGCTCAGCACGGGCGTGGACATCCCGGATTTGGAGTTCATCGTGTTCCTGCGACCCGTGAAGAGTCGCATCTTGTTTGAGCAGATGCTCGGTCGCGGCACACGCAAAGGCGAAAAGTACACGGACAAGAGTCACTTCGTCGTCGTGGACTGCTTCAACGGCACGCTCCTGGAGTACTTCAAGAAATCAACAGCAATCACCGCTGACGCACCGGTCCCACCCACCCGAACGATTGGCGAGATTATCGAGGCGATCTGGCAGAACAAGGACCGAGCGTACAACACCACCTGCCTCGTGAAGCGCCTGCAGCGTATCGACAAGGAGATGAGTGGGAACGCGCGCGCGGCATTTGCCGGGTATGTTCCCGACGGCGACATGGCACGATACGCACGACTCTTGCCTGGCGTGTTGCAGCAGGCTTTTGGCAACGCCATGACACTCCTGCGGGACAAAGCGTTCCAGGACCTGCTATTGAACTACGAGCGCAAGCCCAAGGTCTTCCTCGTCGCGCACACCGTACAAGACGAGGTGAGTAGCCAGTGGCTGGTGCGCGGAAACGACGGGGTAGAGTACAAGCCCGACGACTACCTCACCGCCTTCACCACTTTCGTCGAAGAACACCAGGCGGATATCGATGCGATCAGCATCCTCCTCAAGCGACCGCAGGAATGGAACCCGAACGTCTTGCATGATTTGCGCGATAAGCTCGCTGCCGCGCCCCAGCGATTCACGGTGGAGAACCTGCAACGCGCGCACGAGGTAACGCACAAGAAAGCGCTGGCGGACATCATCAGCATGGTCAAACACGCCGCGAACAACACCAGCCCACTGTTAAGCGCAAGCGAGCGCGTCGACCAAGCACTCACGACGCTCACGCGCGGACGATCCTTCACGGATGAGCAAGGGGCGTGGCTTGACCGCATCAGGACGCACCTGCAGGAGAACCTCAGCATCGACGAAGAGGACTTCGACAACATGCCCGTCTTCGCACGCCACGGCGGATGGAACCGCGCCAACAACGCCTTTAAGAAAGAGCTTCCCGCATTGCTGAAAGAACTGAACATGGTGATTGCTGCATGAGTGATATCGTCCAGAAGTTATGGGGGTTCTGCCACACCCTCCGGCACGACGGTGTCGACTACGGCGACTACATCGAACAACTCACCTACTTGCTGTTCTTGAAGATGGCGGACGAGCGCGAGATCGACCTCACCAAGATCCCCTGGACGGACGAGAAAGGAAAACACACCACGGACTGCAGTTGGACGAGCCTGGAGTCGCGATCAGGCACGCCGCTCACCGACCACTACGCCGAGGTGCTTCGCGTCCTCGGGCGACAAGAAGGATTGTTAGGCGAAATCTTCACGCAAGCAACGTCGCGCTTCAACAACCCCGTGAACCTGAAGAAGCTCGTCGGCCTCATCGACGATGAAGAATGGAGCGCCATGGACGTCGACGTCAAAGGCGCAGCATTCGAAGGGCTCCTAGAGAAGGCCGCAAGCGAAGGCAAGAAAGGAGCTGGACAATACTTCACACCACGACGGTTGATCGAATCAATTTGCCGGGTGATGAAGCCCGACCCGCGCGGGAAGAACGACTTCCGCATCATGGACCCCGCGTGCGGCACCGGCGGCTTCCTCGTGTCCGGGTACGAATGGCTCATCGACGAAAGCAAAGGAGCATTTGATAGAGCGGACGCGAAACGCATCAGGACGAAAACGTACTACGGACAAGAACTCGTGGCGCGACCCCGACGACTCGCGCTCATGAACCTCTACCTGCACGGCGTCGAGCCGCACATCTACCTCGGCGACACCATCTACGAACCAGAACGAGGAGAACGATACGACATCGTCCTCACGAACCCACCCTTCGGGACAAAGGGAGCAAACCAAGCACCAGAGCGCGAAGACTTCACCATCGAGACCAGCAACAAACAGCTCAACTTCGTCCAACACGTCGTTAACATCCTCAAGCCTGGCGGTCGGGCAGCGATTGTGCTCCCCGACAACTGCTTGTTTGAGGACAAGGCCGGCGAGGTCTTCGAAATCGTCATGCAAGACTGCCGCGTCCACACCGTCCTACGGCTGCCGCGCGGCACCTTCACCCCATACTCACAGGGCGTGAAAGCAAACGTGATCTTCCTCCAAAAAGGAATGCCAACCACAGAGGTCTGGATCTACGACGCACGCAGCAACGTCCCAGGCATCACCAAGAAAGACCGCCCGCTCTCCGCCGAGCACTTCGCCGAGTTCGAGAAGTGTTATGGCAACGACCCCAACGGCCTCGCCAGACGCAAAGATCAGGGCGACGAAGGACGATTCCGAAAGTTCCCGTTAAGCGCAATCAAAGAACGACACTACAAACTCGATGTCACCTGGCTCAAAGACGAATCACTAGAAGAGAACGGCGACCTGCCAGAACCACAAGACCTCGCAAGCGAAGCCATCACCGAACTCGAAGCAGTCATCGATGATCTAAAAGATGTCGTCGAACTCCTGGAGAAGGAAGAGGCCGTCCAACGATGAACGAGGAGTTGCCGGAGGGTTGGGCCACCGTGTCGGTCGAGAGATCAGTAGAGATCATTGACTACAGAGGTAGGACTCCACCGTATTCCCCAAACGGAATTCCACATTTGCGCTCGTCCAACCTGAAGGGGGGCAAAGTTGTTTGGGAGAATCTGAGATACGTTTCTGAGGATGTTTATCGCCGGTACATGACCAGAGGAATACCCCATGTTGGGGACTTGCTGTTTTCTACTGAGGCACCTCTGGGCGAAGTCGCGGAGGTTCCCACCTCGCGTTTCAGCGTCGCGCAGAGGCTGATGATACTTCGGACCGATTCGCGCGTTCTTGACCCACAATTTCTGAAGCTGCAAATCATGTCGCCTGAATTCCAGGATAGGATTTCCGGACGCAGTACAGGCACCATGGTCATCGGAATTTCGGCCAAGAATTTTAGGCCAGTGAAGATGAAGATCGCCCCTGTAGACGAGCAACGTCGTATAGTCCTACAGGTCGAAGCGCTCCTCGCCAAAGTCCGGTCGTCCCAGGAGCGGCTTGACAAGATCCCGACGATCCTTAAGCGCTTTCGACAGGCGGTACTCGCCGCTGCGTGCACGGGCAGGCTCACAGAAGACTGGCGTGAGCGACATCCCGACCTCGCACAGATCGAAGCGACGGTAATGCGGATTCGCCAACGGCGAGAAAGGGCCGCGAGTACACCCGCACAAAGAGAGCGAGTCAAGGAGATCTACGAAGAGGCGGAAGAGCATGACTCCGATGAGTTGCCAGAGGCATGGCGGTACGTCAAACTCAACAAACTCTGCCAGTCGTTCGATTACGGCACGTCAGCAAAATCCCAGGCATCAGGGAAAGTGCCTGTCCTCCGCATGGGGAACATCCAGGACGGCAAGATCGACTGGACAGACCTCGTGTACACCTCGGACGCGGACGAAATCGCGTCGTACTCGTTGCGCCCAAGAACCGTCCTCTTCAACCGGACGAACAGCCCGGAACTCGTCGGCAAAACCGCGATCTATCGGGGAGAGCGTCCCGCGATCTTCGCAGGGTACCTTATCAGGGCGAACCACGAACCGGACCTCGACCCCGAGTACCTCAACCTGTGCCTGAACACGACGTACGCAAAGGAATTCTGCCGGAACGTCAAGACGGACGGCGTGAGTCAATCAAATATCAACGCACAGAAGCTCGGAGCTTTCGAACTACCATTCTGCGCAATTGAGGAGCAACGAGAAATCACGCGACGAGTCAAAGAACTCTTCGCGCTGGCCGATCGTCTCCAGGCCAGATACGAGAAGGCCAAGGCGCAGGTCGATCGTCTGACGCGGTCGGTGTTGGCGAAGGCGTTCCGCGGCGAGCTCGTCCCGACCGAAGCGGACCTGGCGAAGGCTGAGGGGCGGTCGTACGAGACCGCTGAACAACTGCTCGCGCGCATCAAGAACGAACAAGCGACGGCATCGGAGAACGGCGGGAAGCGCAAGAACGGAGCGAAGCGGCATGCCAGACGATAAACCCCACGGTCCGAACGGAGACGCAACGCACGCATTGCAGAACGCACTCCTCCTCCACCCGCCCACCCAGGAGGACCAACCAACAATCCTCTCAACGAACCCGACAGTGTGGGAGGGACAGCAACGCGTGATCAATATCGGTCCACTCCTCGGCGTGAAATCAACAGTTCACGGTCGACCCGAAGACGTCGAACGCGGCGTGACGCTCGCATTCCAAGCCGCTGGTTGGCAACTCCAGCGCATCGCCGAGGAATACCGGCCAAACCTGAAAAGCCCCGAACGCATAGATATCGCGCTCCTCGGAGAGGAAGGACAATGCCTCGTTGCGGTAGATGTGAAGCGGAATACCGGCTCGAACTGGCAGCGCCGCGTCAGGGAGGCATGGGCACACCTCAAGAGCATGGCGCCCGACGTACCGTGGCACTGCGTGACCGACGGCACCACGTTCTTTGTCCACAACACCAAGACCGCAGCGCGCGTCGAGCTTGAGTACGCGTTCTCACCGGAATCACTCACGACCGGGGACTTCACCGCCAAAGTCGCGGGGAGCCGGGACGCCCCCGCATCGTTGTCGGAATTACGGGACCTCCTCAAGAACACGAAGAGGGTCGTGCTGGACCACACGATCCCGCTGATGCGCCTTGAGCCCGAGAGCACGATCAAGGCAATGCTCGAACAAGAGCTCGGGCAACTACCATCCATGGCCGACCTCACACAAGCACTCCTGCTGTGGGTAGCGCAGATTCCCGAGCTCGCATGGTTGAGCGCTTTCGGAACGGCAGCGTTGCTTCGTGGCGAGTCGAGTCAGTGGTTACGCGAGGTGTTAGGCGCGCGATTCGCGGTAAAGACCGTCATCGAGTTCGGCGGCGTGTTCAGCCAGGTGCACCCAGCGATGCGTTTCTGTGTCATCCAACTCGGCAAGACGCAAGGGCCAGCGTTCCTCGCCAGCATCAACGGCGATCCGAGCAAGGAACTCGCGCAGAGCGTGCAGGCAGCGAAGCAGTTCCTCGCAGGGGAGAAGCCATCGACGGGCTTCTCGGCCGAGGTGAATGCGACAGGGCGCTGGGCAGTGAGTCTGTACGACCCCGAGCTCAACAAGCTGGAAGAGCGTCTCGCCGGGATCGGCCCAACGAAGCCGTTATCCGAGGTGTGCACGATACTGCGCGGCGTCTCGATCACGCTGCACGACAAGGGCGCAAAGCAAGGGGTCCCACTCGTCACGCGCGTCGCACATATCGAGACACCGGCCTCAATACCTGACGATGTCCGCAGGATCGCATTGACGCCAGAGACGGAGCGTGCACTGCTACGTCCTGGCGATGTCGTCGTGCCAGCGATCAGGGGCGGGTATCCACAGTGCGTGCTCGTTCAGTCGGACACGCCGCTGGTCGCCTCTGATCGTCTCTTCATTTTGCGAGTGAGTGACGCTGGACTCACGCCGGACTTCTTGGTTGAGTACTTGAATTCCGGATTGGCTCGGCGGCTTATCGAGGAACGGTACTCAGGTTCCGCCGGCCCGATGCTCACCGTGCGGTCGCTTGGCAGTCTTCCCGTCCCGATGCTCGGTCGCCCGGTCACGCTCGACCTGCGTGAGATCGGCACACTGGAGGCAGCGTTGCGCCGTCGAGCGGACGAGCTGGGGTTGCAACGCCAGACGCTCTTTGACGCGACGACCCCACAGGCGTTCGCAAGCGGCGTGCAGGACCTACGACGCAAGGGAGAACTGCTCTCCCGGAGTCTCTTGCGCGCGGACGACCTCGGGTTCCAGGTTGCGAACTTCTACCCCTTCCCCATCGCGTACGGTTACCGGCTGCTGGCAAGTATCAGCAACCCGACCGACCTGTATAAGGAGCAGTTGCGCGTCGGGGAGAACATCCTCGCGTTCCTGGCGAGTATCGCGATGAGCCTCATCCAGCCTGCCGACCGGGCGAGCGCCGGTCTGGACGTCCGCGACATCTGGGATGGTGGTGCATCCCCCGGTCACTGGCGCGACATTACGGGAAAGTGCTGTAAGGTGCTGGGCACGTACAAAGACCACCCGCTTGCGGCAAGCATTGTGGGACTGCACATCACGGCGGAGAAGCGCGGGTTCGGCGCTGCTGTGCAAAGACTGATCACGGCCAAGAATGACTTCAAGCACGACCGCGGGCCGCGCACCGAAGAGGAGTTCGAATCCGCCACCAGGGACATGCAGCAGACTCTTGAGGCCTGCATCAAGGCCCTTGCGTTCTTCATGGAGCACCCGATTCGGCAAGTCATCGATCATGATGTGACCAGAACCGGTGAGTTCAAACTGCGCTGCCTATCACTCGTGGGGGACCATCCGGGGCTCCCGCAGGAGGAGCTCTCGTACCGTACACCCTTACCCAAGCGCGACTTGTACATCGCTGCCGCCGGCGTGGGATGGGTACCACTATTCCCGCTGCTGGTCGCGAGGAACTGCCCGCGTTGCAAGACGCGCGAAACATTCTTCCTGGACAAATGGAACCGCAACAAGGGCACGGCGATGCGCAAGAGCTTTGAACGCGGCCACGAAGAAGAAACGAACGATGTCGTCCAGAACATGGGCGCCTGGCTGGATGCGGCGCCGAAAAACGCAGGGTGATTATTGTGCGGCAATGCCGCACTTCATCGCGCCGTGCTGTCTTATGTTTTTGTGAGTCCCATTTCGTTGAGGAAGCGTGATGGTTTCTTCTGCCAGTTCCGGTATTGTCTTGCGGTGCTGAGCGTGAGTTGTTCTCTGGTTCTGGTGATGGCGACGAAGCAGTTGCGTCGTTCTTCTTCCATTTCGGCGCTGAGGTTCCCTTTTTTGATGCTTTGGAATGAGGGAATGTTGTCTTCTGCCATGCCGATCACGTAGACGTAGTCGGCTTCGGTTCCCTTTGCGGCGTGGATCGTCATGAGGCGCACGCTGCCGGCTGGTGGGCTGGGTTCTTTGGATCGCAGGTCGAGTTGCTGCAAGAACTGGTCGAGTCCCGCGTCCCGATCGATGGTGTGCGCGATGTTCGTCTTGAGTTCGTTCCACGCCGCGCAGTCCTCGGCGAGGGCCTCGTACCCTTCTTCCGTCGTCAACTTGGTGAACTGTTGCACGAAATAGTCCGTGAAGGCGGTGTGCCTGTCCGGCTGACGGCGGAGTGCCGCCAAGTGTTCGCCCGTGGTTTTGTGAACGGTTTCAGTCGACTCGGTGAGGTGGTTCGCCCACACGCCAAGGTAGTCGACGGATGTCTGTTCTGCCTCACTGACAAGTTCCCCGGCAACGTAGACTGCTCCGGTCGCTTCGTTGTACGTGTCAACGACGAGTCGGAAATTGCGTTTGTCCAGTGGGCGCGTGACTTGATGGAGGGTCGCTTGGAGCCATTGGAATTGTGGAGTGAGGAACTGGTCGCGTCGCTGCGCGATGACTGCGGGCACGTCGTTTTCTTTGAGTTGTTGGAGGAGCTTGTCGAGGAGTGATCGTGTCCTTGCGAGGACGATGGTGCTCCCCCAAGTGTTCTTGCCTGCTTGTTGAATTGTCGTCGCGACGCCCGCTGCTTCGTCGTTGTCGGTGGCGTACGTGAGCAGTCGCATGTGCTGTGCTTCGGGGAGTTGTGTGGTGGTTCTTCCGGCAATTAGCGGAGCCTTTTGTGGAGTGCGGGTGTTATTGTGCGTGACGAGTTGGTTGGCGGCGGCGACAATGCAGGGGGGGCACCGGTAGTTCGTGGGGAGTTGGATGAGTTCGGGCGTGAAATCTCTGCGGTACCGTTCGAGTTGTTGGTAGCTGGCG
Organism: Terriglobia bacterium; assembly: GCA_963714205.1. GTDB lineage: Bacteria > Acidobacteriota > Terriglobia > Bryobacterales > Bryobacteraceae > CAVQNQ01. Next base: position 731,515 of record CAVQNQ010000003.1, on the reverse strand, counting down.
CCGTTCCATTCGTAAATGATTTGGTCATCGTCGGCGACGACGAACACGTTTTTGAACTCGGTTCCGGCGAGCTCTTTGATGATGCGGTACTGTGCGGTGTTCGTGTCTTGGAACTCGTCGATCATCCAGTATGGGTAGGTTCTTCGGTAGCGTGCGGCGATTGCGGGGTACGTGGTGATGAGCCGGTGGGTTTGCAGGAGCAGGGAGTTGAAGTCGAGCGCGTTGAGGCGTTGAAGCTCTTCTTCGTAGAGCGCGTATGTCTTGGCGTATCGTTGCCCTTGTGCTTGGTCGCGGAAGAGTGCTGGTGTGGTTTCTGGGGTCGCGAACCGGTTCATGAGTCCGTCGATGGTTCTGAGAATTTGGTCCTCGTCATGCCCGACGGGTGTGGTGCCCGGGTCGCGTTTGAGGGCGTCACGGAGTACCTGGCGTCGGTCGTCGTCGAGGGAGTAGATGGTGAAGTTTGTCTGGATGCCGATGTGTGATCCGTGCTGTCGCAGGATGTTCGTGCAGAACGCGTGGAAGGTGCCAATGGAGAGTCGCTCTTCAGAGTTGGGGCAGAGGATTCCGACTCTGCTTGTCATTTCGTCGGCGGCTTTGTTTGTGAACGTGAGCGCGAGGACTCGGAAGTTTTGGGTTGGGGATTCTTGGATGATTCTGGCGATTCTGGTCGTGAGTACTCTCGTCTTTCCTGATCCTGGGCCGGCGAGGACGAGGGCTGGGCCGTCTTGCCAGTCGACCGCGTAGCGCTGGAGGTCCTTTAGCTCTTGGATTGCTTGCTCGTAGTGCGTGGTCATTCCTGCACCGCCTGTAGTCGCGTGATCGTGTCTTTTAGTATGGCTGGTATTTTGGCGAGGAGGCTTTGGTCTCTTCGTAGTTCTTCGCAGAGTTCGTACGCGTATTCGGTCTTTGACTTGCGGAGTTTGGCGATCAAGTTGTCGGCGGGCATGGTTGTCGCGTCTTGTACGCCGAGTTGTGCGATGATGCCGCGCAATTCCTGTTCGAGGCCGTTCTTCACGAGGAGTTCTTCCATGTCGGGGGCTGGGATGACGTGGCAGCGCTTCGTGATTTCTGCACCGTCGAAGTTTCGTTTCTTGATCTGGCTCACGTATTTCTTTCCGGCGTCGTCGCCGTCGAAGAGGGCGACCCATGGGATGGCGAGTGCTCTGGCGAGTGCGGCGAACGTACTTGCGCAGCCGTTGTTTTGTGCGTCGATGACGCTGATGCCGTGTTCGTCGAGGGGGTAGCCCGTCAGTCCTGCCAGGGTGTGCATGATGAGGTAGTCTGATTGTCCCTCGACGATCAACCATTTTCTCGCGAAGAAGATCTCGCCTCTGATTCTTCTCGCCCACGTTTCTAGCTTGGCGAGTTCGTCGTCGCAGATGTGGTATTGTGCGCGTTCTTTAAGGGTCTTGATGTTTGCGGTCACGGCGGCGGTGTCGGCGTGTTGTGCGTAGGCAGTGAGGAGTTGGCGGTGGAGGTCGTTGTCGAGGACGCCTTTGATGGTGAGGGTGGTGGTCGCGATGTCGTACGAAAGGAGGTCGTGGTGTTGTTGGACGATGTTGTCAAGTTCTGGTGTGTGAGGGATGGTGGTCGTGAAGTGTGGTGGTAACCAGGAGATGACGGTTCCGGCGGTCGTCATGCGCAGGAGTCGTAGATCGCGGAATGGTACGCATTGGACGAAGTATGGTGAGTGGGTGGTGAGGAGTTTTTGCCCGGAGAGTTGGAGGATTGTTGCGCAAACGCTTTTGGTTGCTTGTGGGTGGAGGTGTGTTTCTGGTTCTTCGAGTTCGAGGATGGCGGCGCTGTCTGGGCGGTATGCTTCGGCGAGGAGGAGTTTGACGTATGCGTCGAAGAGGAAGATTACTGCGAGGCTTTGTATGCCGTGGCCGTGGCTCGTGAGTGGTAGCCATGGTTGGTCTTGGTGGGCTTTGTAGATGACCTCGGTTTTTTGGAGCATGTCCCAGGGTTGTAGTGCGGTGGTTCGTAGTTCGAGGTCGCCTGGGGTATCTGTCGGTGCGACTTTTGCGATGTTTTTGAGGTCGGTGGCGACGGTGTCGAGTCGGGCGTCGGCTTTGAGGAGTTGTTGGTTGAGCTCGTCGAGTTTTGTTTTGAGTGTCGCTTGTAGGGCTTCTGGCACGTTCATGGCTTTGAGGAGTCGGCCCCAGAATTGTGATCGTGCCGAGAATTCGTCGTCGGCATCGCGGGTGGGTTTGAGGTAGAAGACGGGTAGGTACTGGAAGATTTCTTGGAGGTTTGTGCTCCTGGCGCCTTTTCCGGTTAGTGGTTGTCGGTCAATGTTGAGGAGTTCCCAGCGTGGCTCTAGCGCCGCTGTTGTGGCGTTGATGCCGCACGTCACGTTCATGATGATGATGCTTCGACCCGTTACCGGATCGATTTGGATAATGTCGTCGAGCGCTGCTTGAACTTCGTCGCTCCATTCGTTGAGCGTGCGCTCCTGAAACTCGAGTTGGATGTTGATCGGTTGTGCGTGTCTTGGGTCGGTGATGCCGTGTGGTAGGTGGATGTCGCTCTCAGTGAAGCCGGTACCCTTCTGTCCCCAGCGGCGCGTGAGAGCAATGCGGATCGCGTCGAGAATCGCCGTCTTGCCAACATTGTTCGGACCGATAAAGATTGTGGTGTGCCCAAGGGTGATGTCAGCGTGCTTGATCGAGCGGAAGTTGTTGATGAGAACGCGAGTTATTTCCACGATGTGATTGCCTCAAGTGTTTCTGGAAGCGCCATTGCGCGGCCGGATGCCGGTTGGATTCTTAAGCATTGCGGGGAGATGACGATGCGTGGTTGTGCAGACTGGCTGCGCGTAGCGTGGTGTCTGCTAGAACGGGACGTCGTCATCGGTGATGTGGTCCGATTGTGAGGGAGTTGGTCGGGGTCTGCTGGGCGGTGGTGCTGGAATGGGTGGGGGTGCTGGGATGATGGTTGTTCCCTCATCATAGTTCTCGTCGGCAAGCTCGTTGCACGAATTCCGGAGCTGGTCGCGTGCTTGCGTAAGGCGTAGTTGTGCTTCGTGGTGCCCGTTGGCGTCCGGATGGTACTGCTTGCTGGCTTGCTGATAACCCCTCGTGATGATCTCTTCCCCGAGTTCGCGCAGCGTCGGCACCCGCCGTTGTGGCTGGCCGCCGGCATCGCGTCGTTGCAACTCTGCGTGTATGGCGACGGTGATCAGCAGTTCATCATATTCCGGGGCGAACCGTTCTTCGAGGCGAAGTGGATATCGCGCCGCAAGTTCCGCGAGCACTTTCGCTGGTAGCTCTGCGAGCTGGTAGCCTTTATGATCGCCGTAGCCAACAATGACGCGGGACATTGATCGTCACCCTGCATTGTATCCCCGAGCACAATTGCACTGGGCTTGCCATGGCGAGGGTGAACCACGATGGGAAAGATGAGATCGCTGACTCCGATGTGATTCCAGTCGCGGGCGTCTGGCGGGCAGTTGCGAAAGCAGCGTGGTTCTTGTGTGGTGTTCAGGAAATGCCATGTTGGTTGCAGTTGTCGATCGTGGAGTTGGTGTTCGCATCTAGGGCCGTTTGTGCAGGCACGCGTTGAGGCTTGGGCATTCTTTTGCGCGCTCGGGTCCGATAACATTCAGGACCCATGGTCGGCAGTCTTCTGGCACGCGCATTCTCGCGTGACGAAGTGCGCCATAGACGATGTCGCCAAGCTCGGCGGCGAACACACTGACGATTGCTGGGCACGAGAGGAGATCAATCGTATGCAACACCGTGATACCGGGAGTCCGGGTTGTCACGATGCGGCGCGCTTTTCGCTCATCAATGACCGGGATGGCGTGAGCATGTTCGGCTGTTGCGATTGTCGCTGCTTCGCCGTCCCCGAGGTCGTCAGGGGGGACGGCGCCCGTGAGTTCGAGAAAGAGCTCGTATGCAGGGGTAGTCATCCGTTGTCGCTTGATGAGGCCTGCCGTTGCGAGTGCTGCGATGGCGTGCTCGCCAGGTGCTCCGTTGGATGGGTCGTAGATGATTTCTTTGACGGCGTGCTCGTCCATCACGATCTTGTGACCGAGTGCGTGTAGGACGCGTGCGGCTTGTCCGGTGCCGAGCAGGTTGAGCGCGACACTGGCGTCGAGGACGAGGACGGAATGGTGATCACGCAGGTTGGAGTGATTCGTCACCACCAAACTCCTGTGCGCCGAGGGCGTCGAAGATTGCTCGCACCTGGACGCGGTCGAGCCGCAGCATTCGCGCGATTTGTCCTTCAGTGAGAAGGTCCTGCCGGTACGCCTCAGAGGCGAGTAACCAGAGTCGCGGGGGCAGTGTGACTTCTGGTTCGTGTGGTTTGTCACCGAGGACTTGTCGGACGAGGTCGCCGGAGAACCCGCGGTCGCGAAGCGAGTCCCAAGTACCGTCTGGTAAGAGCCCGAGTTCCTGGAGGCGGCGGCAGAGCGCCTCCTCGGAGACGTTGAATTGTTGTGCGAGCACGATGAGGTGGCGTGGCGAGAACCGGCCGGCATCGCGACGGAGGTCTTCGAATCGTCGCCGTATGGACGCTGCAGGCATGAGGAGGGCAGCGGCGAAGATGGTGGCGAATCGTTCCTCTCGGGACTGGGCGGTCTGTCCGGTGTTGATGATGTCTGGCTGTCGGCGCGTGGAGAGCAAGTGCCCGAACTCGTGGGCCGCGGTCATGGTGCGTCGCTCACGCGGGTGCTTCTTGTTCAAGAGGATGCAAGCACCGATGCCCTCGTCATAGATGAAGAGTCCTGAGATCGTTGATGTTGGAAGTGCTCGGACAAATATTCTGGCGCCCACGTCGGATTCGAGGACGCCGACGAGGTCGTTGATCGCGCCAAGACCGAGTCCGAGGCGTTGGCGCATCTCCAGCGCTGCGTCTTCGGCCTGCTCTCGTACATCGCCGGGGCCGAGTCTTCTCTCGGGCGGGTAGTTCGGCTGGAGTGGAGCGCCGAGTAGTCGCTCCAGTTCTACCTCTGCTGCGGCTAGGTCGTTGAGTAAGAGCGCTGCCTCATCCGCGGCAGTTGCGGAACCTCCTGGTAATGCGCGAAACCGTGGGACGAGGTCAACGGCGACGGAGGAGGATCGTAGCAGGGCGTTAACGGCAACGTCATAGACCTCGGCCATGTGCCGTAGTTCTTCGGGGCGGATGCGGCGCTGTGCCTTTTCGATGGCGACGATGGTTGTTCTCGCCATCTTCAGCGCGTCGGCCGCTGCCTCTTGCGTCAATCCGGCCTTCATCCGCGCGGCACGCAGGCGGTCAGCGAGTTCTCTGGGATCGCGGTTCTCAAGTGCTTTTAGCATTGTCGTGAGTGCAGCCACCGGACGAGGAACGATTCCCTGGTGAGCGATGACACGAAGGCTTCCCATTCTGCAGCGTGCGCGGCCAAGAGGCGCGTCAAGTTGTGACACGCGGTGGCGTTGGAGATCCCAAGTGCGTCCGCGAGCCTCGGCGGTTGCGCGAGAGAATCGGTGGTTGTCCTTGCAGTTGTACGCTGCGAGGTTCGCAAGTTCCAGCGTGCCGCACCAGGCATGGCGGGTATCGTTCTTTCCGGTTGGTCGGGCGTTGCGTGGTGCTGCTTGCGCGAGGGTCTGTGCGCCGAGGTCTGCCCAGAAGTACCGATCCTTGCCCTCATCAAGACCGGCGGCGTGCAAGGATTGGCGTCGCAATAGGCAGGCGGCGCAGACACCGCATTGAACATTGTTCCCGTCGAGGGAGACATGTCGGCGGCGTGGGCACGAGCGGGTCATCCACCACTCATCGTGCAAGCCAAGCTCTTGCAGCTCGCGTAGGGTCTCGCCCTTGGTCTTCCAAAGCTGTGGGTGGTCGAAACTAATTGTGGTGTCAAGGACGGCCGAAAGGAACGTGGCGAGCTGCGCGGTGAATCGGGGGTGTGTGCGAATGTCTGGGGCTTCGTTGCCCATGGGTAAGAGCCACGGCCCGAGCGAGCTTTGCCCGCTTTCTGGGACCACGATGTTGTATGCGCCGACGAGGTGTGCGGCGATGCCTGCCATGACGCCAAAGACGAACGCTCGTGAGCGGTAGCTGGTTTCGGGGAAGCGCACGCGTTTGCTTGGGATCTTGAAGGGAATCGCCACGCGGCGGTCTCGGGCGTCTGGAGCGACGCAGCGATGATTGCCGGTCGTGACGAGCAGTAGTGTCGTGTCCGGATGATGGTGTTGGGTGAGGCGGGCGACGGCGAGCGAGTCGAGCCCGTCGCTAAATGGGATGACGGTGCATGGCTGGCCGCTCAACGCGAGTGTCGTTTGTGGGTTGACCTGCGTTTTTTGGGTGCGTGGCTTGAACTCGAAATCCCACGTGTCGCCAGTGAGCATATCGAGGGTTTGCGTGAGGGCAGCGATAACGTCGGTCCGTTCCCAGAACGCCGTGTCGTGCACGGGTAGCGTGAGGTGTAGGGCTCGTGGCCAGGCGTTTGCTGGTGTGCGTGCTACTGCGCGGTCGGCAAACGCGACGACTCCCGCGAGGATCACGAGGTCATCGACGCGCGAGTTGAGCTCGTGGATGCAGTACGTGCCCAAGACGTTGGGGAGGACCACGAGATCATCGCCGATGATGCACGTGATTGTAGACGGTGGCGTTCGTCTAGCGTGTTCTGTTGCGATGATGCGGACCAATGGTCTTTGCATGGCGTCGCGGGTCATCGTGGTTTGGTGAGATCCTCATCCGGGTCGATGTGGCGTCGCTTTGGCGCGGCCCGCAGGGGCTCGTTCTTGAGGAGTGGTTCGATGATGGTGGATAGGTTCACGTTCTTTATCGCGTCGGTTGCCGCACGGGCAATCGCGCCGGCGCCCGCTGAGTGGCAGGTCTGTTCTATCTGGCGTGCCCTATTCTCGCCTCGATCCTTGAGTGCCTCCTCGACAGCTCTGCGAGCTAATGGTTGCCCTCGCAATCCGGTGCTTTCGAGCCGCTTCGCGTTTGCGATGATCTCGTTTTCCAATGGGGAGTTCGAGCCTTGTAGCTGTCGTGACGTTGTTTCTGGCGGAAAAGCGTTGAAGCTGGGCAACAACGATACGCCGTCGTCTGCGGTTTGGACGAGTTTCTTGATGAATCCCTCCGAGACCTCTTTTCTGACATCGGAGGCGAGAGCGGTTGTTGCTCGCGTGCGGGCGGTCTCGCCGCGCTCTGCCTCGCGCTCGCAAGCCTTCACAACGCCTTGCCACGCGCGACCGAGTGGCAGATCCTTATGGAGTCCATCACGCATTGGATTGAACCTCCTAACTGCTCCTAATTCAGATTCTAAACGCAGCAACATGACAATGTCAAGATCCTTTATGCATGGGCTTCTGACATGGTCAGGCTGCGCCCGGAGGCCACGTGTGCTGGGAGGTGATCAGGACTGCACGAAGGAGTGCGATCCCCTCGCTGAAGTGCCGCTCCAGCCACGCCTTCTCCACCTTGGTAGCCTCCCCGGTTTCGTCTTCACGCCTCAACGTTTATCGACGACGGCCCGCACGGCTGCGGTCGGTCGGTTCGTAAACGATTGCGGTCACGATCCGTGACGCGACGGCTAACGAAACCGGGGGGCTGAATACCTTCTTGCGTCGGGAACCGACAGTCGAGAACCAAGGGTTTGGTTTGGGCGTTACAGGGTTACGTGTTCTTCTCGCCAGCGGGTCCACGAGAAGCCGGCGTAGTGCTTCTTTCGGAAGAATCCTGCCGTGGATGCTGGTTCATCGGTGGGTTGGATGATGTTGTGGCAGATCCGCTCCACGAGTGCCCTGATCTCGATGATTTGGGTGATGTATTTGATGGCAGCGTCCACCTGCAACGCTTCCGTTCCCCACCACTGCGTTCCGTTCTCGTTGCGCAATGCCGTGAGTTCTCGATGGTAATGGTGGTCTTCATAGAAGGTCGCGTCTTGGGCGAAGAAGGTGAGGATGTCTCGCCATAGGTGTTCTCGGCTACCTGAGTTGCTCGGCAGTGAAGTTATGGGTGCGAGAACGTCCCTGATGATATTTCCAGCGATCCCATGATTACTGAAGCTGCCCACGGCATTCTTGCGCGCGGCCACTGCGGTCGCGGATGTCGTGAGTTCTTTGCAGAGTGCGGAGGCGGCCGTGATGTCTTCGTAGAGTCGGATGGTTGCTGATCGATTGGTAGCACTGCGCAATTCGCCCTCGCGGGGAAGAGCGTTTCGCTCGGACACGAAGAATGCGTTTGCGCGTTGGAAGTCATCAATCTTGGTCATCTTGCGCATCGATGGCGCGCTCGGTATTTATTTTTTTCGGGAGAGTCACGGTGTTGTGCTCGTCCATCGATCACGGACGGCCGAAGAGCGGAAATGTGGCATTCGCCTCCCCGTTTCGTCTTCACGCCTCAACGTTTATCGGGACGAAGGGCCCGGCGTTGCGGGCTTCGTCGCTCGTAAACGATTGCGGTCACTTTCATGACGCGACGGCTAACGAAACCGGGGAGGCCAAAACCTCCTTGCTCGTCGGGAACTGATGAATCCTCCAACGCCCCTGGGCGCTCGGTTGCCAGGGGAACGAGCGCCCCAATAGGGATTTGGGGCGTGGAGGAAACAAAATGAAGTACGCGTACAAGGAAGTCATCAGCGACAGCGAAGCCAAGCGGTTCGCGAGCAACCTGCGACGGAGAAAGCCGGGGCAGTTCCCCACCTTCGATGAAGCCCTCGATTTCGTCTTCAAAATCCGCAAGGTAGTGAGCGACAGCGAGTACCAGCGCATGAACCGCGACCACTGCCGGCGCCTCTCGTGGCAGATGCAGCGCGACGAACCAAAGCCAGCGGAACCGCCGACCGTAAAGGAGGTCGCTGCGGCGACGGGGGTGGGAGCATGAACCTCCCCCTCCTCCCACCCGAAGACCACGACGAGGTCTTGCACTACCTCCTGTGCGATCGCGGCATGGACCCCGACGATGCCATGGACTGGATCGAAGACCACTACACCGAGGTGAGGTCCCGATGACGACGGAACACGAGCGTGGCTCACCAGTCGCGTCCTGGGAGAGCATCCTGCGTCGCGCCATCACAACACCGGGCCTCATCCACGAGGCGTACCATCGGTTCCACCAGTACAGCCTCCGCAACCAGCTCCTCGCGATGGCGCAGTGCCTGGACCGTGGACTCGCGCCGGGGCCGCTCGCGACGTTCAAGCAGTGGGAGGCGCTTGGTCGTCACGTGATCCGGGGAGAGAAGGCGCTCGTGCTCTGTGTCCCCATCACGACAAGATACAGAAGCGTTGAGCGCAATCGTGGCGTTGAACGAAACGGTCGTATCGCAGGAAATGCTGAAGCACACGACGTTACGCGCAATCTCGTTGAACGGCATCAGCATAGTGAGCGCGATGACGCCGCGGAGGAGTCGAAGGAGAGGGAATCGTCCGGGCGGACGTTCTTCATGTACCGATCACGCTGGTTCGTCCTGGCGCAGACGGACGGCGAACCCTACGAACCCGTGAGTCTGCCGTCGTGGAGCGAAGAACGCGTGCTCGGATCGCTGGGTGTTCGGCGCATTCCGTTCGAGCACGTTGACGGGAACGCGCAAGGGTACTCGACCAGCAGTCGTGAGATCGCGATCAGCCCCGTTGCTGCGCTGCCGCACAAGACCCTCTTCCACGAGGTCGCCCACATCCTCCTGGACCACCAACGCGACAACACCGTCGGCACTTCCATTCGGGAGGTCGAAGCGGAAGGCGTCGCCCTCCTCTGCTGCGAAGCACTCGATCTGGACGGGGCGGCGTACGCGCGCGGATACCTACAACACTGGCTACAAAAGGACGAGCTCACGCCAGCGATGGCACAACGGATCATCAAGACCGCACACCAGATACTCGGTGCCGGCGACCAAAGGGAGAACGCTTCGGGCCAGGACTGTTCAGCTTTGGCACCAATCGTGAGGTGATTCCTCCTCGCGCTCGCGAAGTCCTGAAGGGATACTCCAGCACCAGTTCATCGGTACTGTTGGCGGATGGAACGGAGAAACGAGCGGTATTGCTTCTCCAGGACCGGACGTATCTTGTCGTTGAGCAGAATCTCTTTGCCCGTAGGAATTGCGCTGTTCTTGTTGAAGAGGTCAACCTCTGAAACGCCCGAGAGCGTGTCCCGAAGTCCCCAATCACTGTACGTGCGAACGCCTTCGGGCCGTAGCTCCGTAATGACAAGGGATGCGCCTGATGACGAGTAGTCTGGTATGCGATCTGGGCCGAGTGGTACCACGACACTCACCTGTACTGCAGGATTCTTGAGAAGCATAAAGCACGCCTTGACGTCCGAACGGTGTTGGTAAGACAGAACATCATCGACGTACGTAATCCCCGTCCCTTGCTGGTGCTTGACGCAAGAACGCGCAACCTGTTGCGAGAGCGTCTCCGCGCACACGGATTCTAAGGCCAACCCTGCGAGGAATCCCGCAGTAAGGACTGTCTTCATCTCTGCCGGGGAATCGCGCTCGGTTCATAAAGATTCTGCTGCGCCGGGGTTAGGAGGGCCATCAGGACGTGAAGGCTGGTGACTGCGTCAATGGTGCTTGTTGCCAGGATGCCCTCTTCCAGGGGGTAGCACACATCTTCGTCGACCACACACGGGACGAGAGCGTACTGCCGTACTCGTTGCGCGAGGTCGAAGCAGAAGGTGTGGCGCTGCTCTGCTGTGAGGCGCTCGGGCTCGACGGTGACGCTTACGCACGAGGATACTTGCAGCACTACCTCAAGAACGACGATCTCACCGAGGCTATCGCGCAGCGGATCATCAAGATCGCACACCGCATCATCGAGGCAGGGCGCGCGACTGAGAGCGAAGTGCCGACTGGTCAGTTCGACGCAAGGTATTAAAGCAAGCCTTCCGTTTCTAGCGGCAATGATCAGTGGTGAACGGTGGCACGGACTGCTCGCACGTCGTGGCATGTGGCCGGGGGAAGAACGTGGAGGGGTCACGGTGCTCCTCGTGAGTATGGTCTTGGTCGTCCTCGTGGTCTCGTGCGCCCCGAGTCATCGTGCTGATGCTTGGAACGCGAGTGTTGCTCCCGGTCCACCATCAGCGATCAACGCGGGCGAGATCCTCAAACTCGTTCACACGAACTCCTCGGAGCCGAACAAGACGATGGTCTTCTATCCTGGTGGACCCCACCCGCCATGCGCAAGATACGCTCTGGGGAACGGGACACTCTGGGCGAATTGCTCGTGTCCCATGGTGCGCTGCACGACGTAATGCGATCCGCGCATCGCGGGCATCATCACGCACTGGCCTACATATAGGACGAGGTCACGGACGACATCGCGCAGCGGAATCAACTCACGTGTTTGGCGACGAGTGCTATGGCGCCGGCGAGCACGAAGATAAAGAGCAGGATGCCAAACAGCCAGTCCCAACCAGTCTTCAGCACGGAGCTGATCAAGAGCCCCGCGACAAGAACGCCGAGACCACCCGTTCCGATGATTCCCAATGCTTTCAGCGTTGACATGACTTTGCGGTTGTGGCCCTCAGTATTAATGTGTTTTGGTCGCCGTCGATGCTAGGCTGCCCTCGGACTAGGCCAATGACATGCACCGAGCCCGACGTTGTCAGTTATGGCTTGCTCCGGCGTTCTGGCAATGACGCGTTTTCCGGTGGTTCCGGCTCGTCTGTTTCTTGCGAGTGCTTGCCCTCAACACAACCGCGCAAGAGTCGTTCGAGCTGGTCGCGTTCCGACGCCTCGTCACCGGGAGGGGGCAGTCGTGTACTCTGGTTTGGGCTCCACGGTTGGCGGGTTGTACCACTGTTGCCCGGAGAGCGGTTCTTTCGTGCTCACAGGCTGAGGATCTGTCGGAGTTGTGCCTGGATTGTTTCGCAGTTGATCCCGTTGATCTCGTCGGTCGTGAGGAGCGTGCCCGTCTCGCCGTTGTCTGGCGCTTCGCGCACGCCGTGCTGTTGGTACCAGACGCGTTTTGCTTCCCATCGTCGTCGGTAGGCTGGTTCGTCGAGCATGCCGAGGTGTTCGAGAAAGATGCGTTGGCCGGTTTCGGCGTCATCGATGGTGAAGTCGGGATAGCGGACGCTGCCATCATCGGCGCGTAGTGGTTGCTCGTACGCGTACGCGATGTGCAGTTTGTGGAGCATGTTGGCGATGATGACTTCTGATTTTGACCTGACGAGTTCGCCGCGTTCGGTGCGGTGGATGAGGCCTTTTTCGAGGAATTTCCCGGCGTGTTCGACGGGCGCTGGTGCGTCGAACAGGTTCGTGAGTCGTCGGGCGGTTTCCGAATGCTCGGTTGAGGAGAGGTTCATGAGCGATCGGATGTCGCCTTGGTGGAGGATGATCACGGCGTGTTGTTGTCGCGTCAGTGCGGTGTAGAGGAGTTCTCGCGAGAGGAGCGCGCACGGGTTTGGTACGACGACGAAGGTGACGCCGAATTCGCTGCCTTGGGCTTTGTGAATCGTGAGTGCGTACGCGAGTTCGAGTCGCGCGTCGCCGTCGTCGCTAAAGTCGCTGCTCTGAAAGCCGTACTTGTACCCGAGTTGTGAGGAGAACTCGACTTCTGCTTTCCACGGTAGCCCTTTTGGTTTCCAGTCCTTTCCCTTGTACTGGCCGACGACCATGCCGATTTCTCCGTTGGCTAGGTAGGACGGTTCTTTTGCCGGGTAGACGTCGTCACGCGGTCCGTTCCTGATGTTGATGACCTTGTCGCCGTAGAGGATTTCTTGGCGCCCGAGCGGTTTGCAGGTTTTGCGGTCCCAGTACTTCTCGGGTTGTGCCATCCGCCGTGCGCGGTCTCGGTAGAGTCGTTGGAGCCACCGATTGATTCCGTCCACTCCGGTTTCGCCCCCTCGTACGGGCGTGAGGATTTGCCATGCTTCCGCGCTTGCGCCCGCGCCGGGCTGGAGCGTCCCGTTGCGTTCGCGTGAGGCGTGAAAGTAGACGCCGGCACCATAGGGTTGTCCGCCGAGGCTGACCTCAAACACGATGTCGTCCGCCGCGTCTTTGGGGCACGATTCGTTCGTGAGTCGTCGGAGTGTTTGCTTGAGGTGGACGAGGAGCTTTGCTTGGAGGTCTTTCTCGTTTGTCCAGGAGAGGGCATGTACTCCTACTGCGGTCCCGTTCGCGAGGCGGTCCCATACGTTGTCGGAGCCTGGGTCGGGTGCTTCGCCGCCGAACCAGCGGGCGAGGATGATGTCGTCGCGTGATGCAGGAGCATCGCTGGGGTCATTGCTCGGTGACGTCCGTTTGCCGACGCACGATGCGGAGTTCTGCGTAACCTGGAGGTTTTTGGTTCGTCGCTACTGCTGTGACGTGTCGTACGATGTCCACGAACGGTCTGCCTGCGCCGATGGGAGGAAGTTGCCGTGGGTCGCCGACGAGGATTAGGCGGTCGACGGCGGTTGTCTCGATCGCGTCGATGGTCGCGGCGAGTTGCTCTTCGGTAAGCATGGAGCATTCGTCGATGATGACGGTTTTGTATGCGCGCTCGCGCTTGGTGTTGCCGGTGACGCGGTATGTTTGCGTCGCTGGCTTGTACCGTCCGTAGGCGAGGAGAAATTGCGCGAGGGTTTGTGCCTGTGCGTTCTTCGTCCGCTTTTGGAGTTGTACGCGTGCTTTCCCAGTCGGTGCCAGGAGGAGCACTCCACCTTCTGCAATTGCCGGGATCTTGATGAGCGCGGTGAGAAGGCTCGTTTTCCCTGTGCCTGCCGGACCGATAAGAACGGCGAAGCGTGACCGGAAGAGTTCTTCAAGGGCGCGGGCTTTCTCTTGGCGCGCAAATTCTTCCGTCTCCTGATCGGTGGCCTTGGCGATCGGCGGTAGTTCGTTGTCGATGAGGTCGCGCCAGTTGTGGTCGCCCGGATGGCGCTTTGCGGCGAGTCGTCTGTTCACGCGTGCCGTGATGAGCTCTTTGGTTGTTGCGAATGTTCGGAGTTGCCAGGCGGTGGTACCGTCTGCCAGGTGTGCTTTTTCCAGTGGTCCTTGGAGGATGCTTGCGAATGCGGTCATCCAGTCGCCGCCGATGGCACAGGATGGTGCTACCTCCATGTCACGCACGCGTTGGACGAGCCACTCTTGTGGTAGGAGTGTGTTTCCTCGTGCGGCGGCTTGGTCCAGTGCGGCGATACACAGTGATCGTCCACGCCGGGGGTCTATTGCCTCTTTGCACGCTGATGGTTCTGGGACGGGAATTGCTGCGTTGATGTTCGCGTCGGGGAAGAGGCCGCGATCGACCGTGCGCAGTGGTATGGGGTCGGCCTGGTCCCGGTCGGCTTCGAAGCAACGGTACGGGTTTTCGATGATTTCTTTGTCGGTGAGGGTGATTCCTGCTCTGGTGCGTTCTTCCGCGACGAACCAGCGCGTGGCTTGCTCTTTGGTGAGTTCGAAGCGTGAGAGGAGTTTGAGGAGGGCTCGTCGGTCAGGTTCGAGTGCCACCCAGAGGGCGGCGGTTGTTCTGCCGATCATTGCCGCAAGTTCTGGCGGGAGGAGTGAGGGGTTCTTGAAGACGTCGGCGACGAGCGGCCACGGGTCGCGGATGTCGTTTGCGCCGTCCGCATGAAGCCGCTGGCCGATTGCGTGGGCGACGAGGGTGCCGTGCGTCACGCCAAACGCGGTGAGTGCTGAACCGAGACCGGGGAATGCACCGCGCAGTCGCCAAATGCGATTGAGTTGGGCGTCCACCCACGCCCGTTGTTGTTGCCAGTTGCCGGGGAGGAGTTTCTCCAAGCGATCAATGAGGGAGGCACAGGAGATCAGGACGGTGATGGCTTGGTCGTGCGTGACGTGTTCGCTGCCCATCGAGAACGCGTCCCAATGTTCTTCGGGGGCGTGCAGGACGAGGCTCGCGAGGTCGATGCTCGGGTCTTTCTCTGCGAGCGTGATGAGTTCGTGGTACGGGAGGAGGAATCCGTCTTCCATCGTTGGTCGGATCGAGTGGGTGATGTTGCGTTCCCACAACACGCACCGTATTGCGTTTGCTGGGGCGCCCTTCTTGTAGCGGTACTCGATGGGTTCAGCGACGTTGAGGACGCGTCCAATACCGACGATCACGCGCCGTCGGTCGTCGGTGAGTGGTGTTTGTTTGGCGTAGCAGAAGATGAGTGATTCGTCGGGCTGTATCGCGCTGAAGAAGGTGTCCAGCATGGCGAGCTGGTTCGTCCGTTCTTGGACCCACGTATGGTCGAATTCTAGGTCAGGTTCGCGTCCTGGTTTGAAGTTGATACCATACGCTGTCGCTTTTTCGGGGATGCCATCGTCGGCTTTCATCATCCATGCGAAAGGGACTGCTCCGACGGAATACCGTGGGTGTCGAAAGATGGTCTCGTCGAAGTGGGCGTACATGTCGTTGCGGCTGTACGGGTGATTGACGCGCCGTGTGTAGTCGAATGGCGCCATGAACGCGCCTCGCTCGGCAGCACACGCAGGCAGACCGATACCTTCACGATTCCATGGTTGGCCTGCGATGTCGGGTCGGCTTTCCGCGCCGTCGTCTTTATTCTCCGCGATTCGTGGCAGAGCCAGACAGGAGGTGTTCTCGCGTGGGTTCGCGCATACTGTTCCGTCCCACTGGCGGTCGTGCCATGGTACGCGCACCGAGAGGTGCATGGTCGGGAGCTTTCGAGCGCCTTGAATCATGTTCTGATGATACTGATTGTGCATTGAAATAGCTGCTGGTCACCCATCGCAAGAGCGACCAGCCATCGAGTAAATATCGGCCGCGGACGGCGCCTCCGTGGACAGTCGCGGGCTTCGCGTCCCGTCATCCCGCTCCATAAACCATCCAGAATGTTACCGTTAGGCGGAATCACTCACTAGCCATTGTGTTGCATGAGTCTGTTTGCGTCCGCTCGGGGTTCGCGAGCAGTTTCGGTCGTCGTGAAGCGCTGTTCCGGTCCCCCTGGTCTTGAGGGGATTCGTTGCGTGGCGGCATGGATTCCGAACTGGGCGCTGGAAGAAGCACGAATGGGCGTCCTGTAGGAGAAACTGCGCAACGACCCAAATGGGCGCTTCTCCCTTGGCGCGCACTATAGAGTCGTTTCGTTGCGGCTCTTGTCTTGAGGTATGCGGGTGAGTGCTACCATGCCGATTGCGAGAGAGACGATGAGTGGAACGTACACTCTCATGTCGTACGGGTTGTGCGTTAGGAGCGCGATTGCCCTTGCGACGCTTACTCCGAGCAGTGCTCCAGCGAGGACGCGTGTCCGGTTGTTTGCTAGTATCGCGCTGGCGTGGAGCGCGTCCGCGTACCAGGCCGCGATGCAGAGTGGTGGGACGACGGCCAGAATAATCCAGTCGGTTGCGGAGAATGGCGGATTCACGATCAGGCTGCCGAGTATGGTGGTTAGGAATCCTGCGTAGTAGCCGCAACAGCGGGCGCACACGTAAACGGTGTGGTGTCGGGTTCGGTAGCGTAAGCAGTGATCGTACTGGTGCGGTGGGTGGTGGCTGAGGAGTGGGTGCGTCACCCCGGCACCACTATTTCCATTCTCTGGCGAAGTAGTAGAAGATCGCGATGGGGAAGCAGACGATGATCCAGAAGCAAAGCCACCCCCAGCTTCCTCGGGGTTTTCCCGCCGTGTCACCGTGTACTTGTTGGCTGTTGGTCTGTGTGATGACAATTTGTGGGTGTTCCTTCTTGACGTCGTCGTGTGCTGCAAGTTGATCGCCCGCGCATTCCTTGCAGACCTGTTTTTTCCGAACGGTGAGCAGGCAGGTCTCGCAGAACAGGTTTCCGCAACTCGTGCAGGCACCCGTGGCGTCTTTGGTGGCGTGGTGTTTGCATTTCATGGTTATCGACTTCCCGCGCCTATGAGCGCTAAGAAGACGAGCGTGAGGAGTACGCGCACCCAGACGGGCATGAGCAGTTTTTTCTGCTCAAGATAGTCTTCCAGTGGTGGTAGCCAGAGAAGGAAGATGATGATGCAGCAGAACGCGCCAAAGCCCTTGTGCGAAGCCATGGCTCCTAGTGCGGCTAGTGCGAAGAGGATGCTCACGATCCAGCGGATGATTCGGCCAGCGTTGGATGGACCGGCTGCGGGCGGGATCGCTGCTGTACCGACTTGCTGGTTGTTTGTCTGCGTGACAACCACCTTTCCTTTGGGTTCTGCTTCAGCATCAGACAACCTGTCAGCAAGGCACTCCTTACAGTAATTCTTCTTGCCAGATTTAATGAGGCAATCCTGACAGAACAACTTGCCGCAGTTGACACACGCCCCCACAGCGTCAGTCTTTGGATGGTTACTGCACCTCATAGCAAAGCCCTACGAGCCAGAGAGAACTCGGGCTTTATAACGTTTCTCATTGAGGAGCGTTTGCCCGAACAGTCTTGGGGTTGTTCACACCTTTCGGGCAACTCCCAGTGCGACCAGGAATCCTTGAAGCAAGCTCGAAACTACGACGAAGGGCGGGTTCGCCTTAGGCGAGGTGGTTGCCGAGCTGGAGTGCGTTGTCGAGGGTTTGGACGGCAGTGAGCAGGCGGTTGATGCCGACGTTTGGGTGCATGCTCAGGTCCACTGGTGCCCGCGTAGCGCAGTGAGAGTGCGGTTTCATGTGTTTTCAAGCACTTAGCGCGGCAAAAGTTCGAAGTTCGTCCAGACTGGGGAGCCAAACTATGGCTCTACGCCAAAAACGGGGGCAGACCCCAATCCCAGTAGTTGACGGCAGCGCCCCACGTGCGCCCGCCCCCGCCTCGCGTAGTATCCCCAATAACGCCAAACATTTCCGGACGGTCCCGTTCTCTGCGCCGTGTCGCGGAGAGTGGTCTGCATCGCCCCGGTGAGTCCGTTTTCTCCCCTTCCATCCTGACCTCTCCCCGACGCCGGAGAACACCCGAGGTTGGTTAACGCAACCGTCATCTCGATGCGCGGATTTCGGAACTCGGATGTTGTTTGACAGCAGCGTGTACCTCGCCCTGAAAACGACATTTGCCAGGAGCCTTCGCATGACCGGAAGCGCCGACCGTTGCCCCCTCCGAGTTCTCAGTCTTCGATTAATTGGCCGCCCACCGGCTGATCACCGACAGGAGACCCAGTTGGCGCGAACGCTGTAGGTATTCGGGGTGATACGTCCGAATGGTCTTCACAGGGAGACCTGTAGCCTGAACTACCCCTACCGCGGACGCCGGCGTGCGTCGGGACAGCGGCGAGATTCTCATGTCTGGGAACTCGCCCCGAATCGTGCTGTCGTATCGAGGCCCGGAAAAGAACACGACGACATCAGGGTTAAGAATGGCGATTTCCTCCGCTAGAAGCCCCTCTTGCGCGCGCTGCAAAGCCGCAACTTCGGCGGCCTTGCAGTTCTTCATCACCGAGCCATTCACGTTCACTTTGAAGACGTTCGTCCACAGTGCAGCATCCTGGGTTCCGTTGATCGCCGAATCGATCGTTCGGAAGCCCCGCCAGAAGGGCGAGTTCAGTCTCTGGTGAACCCTTCCGAGCGCGTACCAGCTGTAAACATTCCACATTGCTCCAACACCGTGTTTCGCGCGAGAGAATTCCCAGAAGTTCTCGATTGGGTCATCGAGTTCGCCGGCCTCACTAGGGTTGTACGTCCAACGGCGGGTCTCCTGCCCGACAATGAGCAACTTCACTGGTGCCTTGTGCCATCGTTCATGAGGACAGACCAGGAGGGGAGGTGATGCTTTCACGGCCAGCCTTTTGGGCAGCCGGGCAGATTGTTGGAACTTGAGATAACGATTGTGGAGCTGAGCGGTCAGCGGGCACGACGGGCTTGTCGAAGTCAGCATCTTGCATTATTCCAGACTCGTGTCCCAGTGGCGAGACGACTCCCTCCCCAATCAAGGGGTTAACGCTGGTGGCCGACTCGGTTTACGCTTTTCGAATTCCCTGCGTATGTTTACAGTAGCGTGCGACTCGCACGCTCCACTCGACAGCGGAACGACCGCAAGGCGGACTTTCGCTGTGGTGCCAATCCACAGCGAGGTAAACCGTCTTGAATTTTCCAGCCGAGGATTTCCGATCCATCGCCCGCATCCTCGCCGCCGGCTACCTCCGGCTCCGCGAACGCCGCCGGCGCGAATCTCCCCTTGCTAGTCCGCCGACATCGAGCCCTCATGGACACGAGGTTAACGGCCTTGAGAAAGGAGAAACGCGTGGAGACCGCGATGCAGATGCAGAAAGAGATTGATGCGCTGAGCCGGATGACAGTCGGCCAACTCCGCCAGAAGTACCTGGAGGTGTTCGGCGAAGAGTCCCGCTCGAACCACAAGCAGTTCCTGTTTCGGAGGATCGCCTGGCGGCCCGCCAGTTTCCTGCGGCTTGGCTGCCTTTTTAGTCCTGAGCGCCTTCTTGGGCGGGGTGGTCTCCTTGCTCGACTCGGCCTCCGCGGGCGCGCCCTGCGGCGCCTGTGCGCCAACGGTGGCTACCGGTTGGGCTGCGGCGGTCTGCTCCACCGGATCAACCGGAGCGGGTTCGCTACCGGCTTGGTTTTCCTGGCGCGGCTCGGTTTGAGTCACCTCAGGACCGGTCTCGGCTGCCGGAACATCAGTCAGCGGCCTCTCCGTTTCAAGCGTGCCAATTTGTGCCTCAGGAGCAGGCGCGGTAGCGGGGAGTTCGCCGAGGCCCTGAATGGCTTTCCAGATGCGCTCGGTCGCCACCTTCCGGTTCGCAAACTTAGTCACCGGCTTGACGCCGGGCAAGTTGTTCCAGATTTCCACCAGCCGCTTGTTGTCCGGGCCGATCAGGTCGGCGAGCTGTTCTTCGGTCGAAAACACGGCCGCGCCCGTATCGCGGGCCGCCTTGCGGGAAGCGTGGACGATGATGTGGTTTTCCGTGTCAATCGTAAAGGTCGTCATAATCGTTCTCCTTGGTGCCGCGCTCTTCGCGGTCAACACATCGATCACTCCGAAGCGCTTGAAAAGCAAGGTGATTACGCGGCAAATCGACGTTGGCGAAAGGCTGGCGATGAGGAGCTGCCCGGCCGCCAGATTGAGTCAGGTTGCGTCAAATGTTAGGGCACGGCTCGAAATTCGGACGCAAGAAAGAAGAAGCGATCGCCGCCTTGCTCACCCAGCGCAATATCGAGGAGGCTGCGAAGGCGGTCGGCATCGCATCCAACACGTTGCTGAAGTGGATGAAACTGCCGGAGTTTCAGACCGCGTACCGGGAAGCCCGCCGGGCCGCTTTTGGGCAAGCCGTCGCGCGGCTCCAGCAGGGAACCGCGGCGGCGGCCACCACTCTGTTGAAAGTGTTGATCGACGCGAATACACCAGCCTCCGTCAAGGTGCGAGCGGCCGAGGCAATCTTCAATCACGCGGCCAAGGCCATCGAGGTCGAGGATATCGAGGCCCGGGTATCTGAGTTGGAGCGCGTGGCCGAACTGGTGGAGTCACCCGAAAGGTAAGCGATGAATGCTCGAATGTTGGCGCGCTTGAAGCGGCTTGAATCGCATCCCGGGTTGCGCCCGCCCTGCGTTATGCGCTGGGGCGTGCTCAAAAAGCTTCCTGAGGATTACGTCGGCGAGCGTCACGTGGTGATCGTCGAGAGTGACCCGCCCTCTTCCTCCGAGACCGGATACTGCGAGTTCGAGGAACGGCCCGGGCCTGCGCCGCCGGGCCAGGAGGACCTGGGCTGCTATGTCTATTTCACACCCGATGAGATGAATATCTGACGCCTTCTGATAGGCGACCACAGCAATGAGCTTCAGAGCGATCAAGCGGCGCATTCAGCAGCTGGCAGCCACATAGAAAGCACCGGTGGCCATCCTCAATCACGCGAGACCGCAGTCGCTACCGACAGTAGATAACGTGGCCATCGTGGAGAAAGGGGGGAAGGTTCGATGAGCGGTCTTGAACGCCGAGTGGCCGAATTGGAGCGGAGGCTTGGCGCGCACAGCGCCACCTTGTGGATGGCCGATGGCACCACCCGCATGGTTTCAAGCCGACGCCTGTTGGGTATGGTTGGAGAGGCTGGCGCAGCCGCTATGAAGGACGATACCAGGGCCGTGCTCGATTCGGTTTCTGACAACTGTTGGGAAAGCGGCAACGGCCACATGATCGAAGCTATCAAAGTGCTGGCCGCGGGCGCGGCACAACTCGCGGAGTTGGACCCCGCGCGGCTAACGGCGATTGACGCTTCGGAATGAATGGAGGTCTTGGAACGGAGGCGGAACCGAGGGTCTGTATTGCAATGCCGGAGACAAGCCCCGGACGGTTCACCTTTGATAAACTAAGTGCCCGATGCGAATTTCCGACTTTGCGTTTTGCCCCTTTGTTGCCGTTCTCCTCTTGGCGGCCGGCGGTGCGTTTGGCCAGGCTGCCAAAGAACTGCCTCCCCAGCGGCCCCTCGCCACGACCAAGGCAGTGGTCGATGAACACTTCGATGCCCTCAACCGTTGCGACTGGAAGCGGCTGGTGCAGCAGTACTCCGATGGCGCCGAGTTCATGCTGCAGGCAGGCCAGATTGTCAAAAGGCGGCAGGAAGTTGCCGATCTGTTCGCTAATTTCGTGAAGCCGATCTCGCAAGGCGGCCTGTGCGGCTTAAGGGTCACCCCCGAGCACACCTTCCTGGTCGGCAACACCTTGAACGTGCAATGAGCGGCACCGGCGATGCCGTCGCCGATCCCAACTGCGGGGCCGATGCGTATGAGACCCGCAA
Source organism: Terriglobia bacterium (assembly GCA_963714205.1). Classification (GTDB taxonomy): domain Bacteria; phylum Acidobacteriota; class Terriglobia; order Bryobacterales; family Bryobacteraceae; genus CAVQNQ01. Next base: position 709,987 of record CAVQNQ010000003.1, on the reverse strand, counting down.
TGGCCTCATGACCGGGCAGGTCAGCGCCGTCGACGCCGCCCAGGTGAAGCTCAAGAAAGGCGCTCGGTAGGCGGACGGCAGTCGCGAATCCGGCAGCAAAGCGTTCCGGCCCCGCCGGGCCGTTGTCCTTTGCGGCCTTGAAGCGACAGTTGGCGGCGCAAAGCGCAAGAGGCGCGAGGTAGGGCTAGAGTCCAAGTCCATGGTTGAATGGCGGCCGTGCGGCGCCGTGAAGCTCCAAAGCGGTGGCAGAACCTGGAATAGGGCCGAGCTATGAGGCTGTCGGCTGTCTTGGGCAGCCTGAAGGTGGCCGACGCCAGTCGGGCGAGCACTCCGGCATCGCGACCGCGGCCATGGCCACGGCCGTGACCCCGGGTTGCCTACCGATAATGATAGTTAACGCCATGCCCAGGAGGATAATTCTGCCGCGGACGCGCCCCGTGCGTGGCGCCACCAGCCGATCGCCGCCTCCGGCTCCTGGTCCGGACAATGGCAAAAGGAACCGTAGGGGACTTCTTGCTCATGTGGATTGTCGACTTGGCCGGAATAAAGCGCCACTACTGCTGCACCGTTATTAGCGCTCCCGCCTGCGTCGCCAGGCCGTTGTACATTGCCATCGTGGGCTGGTCGCCATTGGCGAGCGAGGGCGGCACTACCACGTTGAACTGAAACTCGCCCGGAGCAACCAGACCGGCGAAGGTTACCGTCGCAGCCACGCCGCCGATGGTGATCACCGGCATTGGCGATAACGTTCCCGACTGCGTTTCGGACCCGCTCACCACCGGCGTCGACGTGGATCCGAAACCGTTGGCGTACAGCACGATTGTCTCGCCGGGCTGGGCGGGAGTGGTGAAACCGGGATACAGACTGGTTGGACCGAGGTAACTTCCGTTGACGTGGGTAGCCGCAAGATAAGGTCCGCCGCCGAAGGCGAAGAACGAGGGAGATTCCGACTGCGCCTGCACCATAAAACTTGCGCTGACCACTCCATTTTCGGTGACCTGTACGGGCACCGATCCGGAAATGGCATTGGGAGGCGTGAGGATGTTCACCTGCGTGGGGCTGATGTAGTAAACGTAGGCAGGCACACCGTTCACCGTGACGCTGACTCCATCCAGGCTGGTGGGCAGCTGGTTATTTACAAAATCCGGGATCTGCCAGATGCGCGTATCGCCCGACGGAGCAAGATTGGAACCGTTGATCTCCACCCACAAGTTCGGCGAAATGGTAGCGGCACCGCCCTCCGCATTGGCCACCAGCGTGACCGCCGGGGTGGGCGTGGTTAGCGGCATGGGCGCGAGAGCGACGGGGGATCCCCCTGGTCCGAAAATCGAGGAGTGGGGATCGATCTGGCCCGTGGCAATGTTAATGGTGGCGATACCGTTCCCAGTGGCGACATAATACGTGCCGTATTCGAGAAGCAGGGAGTTGGTCAGATAGGTGTTCGTGGAGGTGGTTCCCACCTGGGTGGCTGCGCCGGTTGTGGTGTTGATGGTGAAGAGAGTGCTGTTGTACTCCAGGTACAGCGTGGGGGAGCCGACGGAAAGCGTCACATAGGCGTCTTCGCCGTTGGGTACGGCGCTGGCGCCGAGGGGCCCAATCGCCATGACTGCGCCCGTCTGGGGATTGACCGAAAATAGAGTCGCCACCGTAAACGAACCCGTGTTGCCCACGCCGTAGAGTCCAGTGGTGGTTGAGCCGAACGTGACGAGAGCTGGGTTTCCGGTGACTCCTCCAATGAGAGTTAGGTTTGCCGTGGCCGTGTTGACCGAATAAAGCAGTCCGTTCTGTTCGGTGTACAGAGTGCCGTTGGCAACACCAAGGCCATCGAATCCGCCGTTTCCCATATTGCCGATCAAGGTAAACGCGCCGGAGTTGAGATCGACGATGCCGAACGGATTCTGGTTTCCCTGCGCCTGTGTTGTGAGCATATAGGCATTCGCCGTCAGCATGGGCGGCGGTGTGCCCGCGGGCAGAGGATCGGGCGCGAGGCCGACCAGGGACCCCGGTCCTCCGGAAATCGCGGAGCCGGGCGTGATCTGGCCGGTGGTGACGTTGATGGTGCCGATTCCGTTGCCATAGCCGGCGTAATACGTTCCGTTTTCGAAAAGCGGCACGGTGCTCAAATACTCATTACTGGAGGTGGTTCCCACCTGCGTGGCTGCGCCGGTTGTGGTGTTGATGGTGAAGAGAGTGCTGTTGTACTCCAGGTACAGCGTGCTGGATCCGACGGAGAGCGCCGCATAGGCGTCTTGGCCGTTGGGTACGGCGCTGGCGCCGAGGGGCCCGATCGTCGTCATTGCGCCTGTCTCGGGATTGATCGAGAATAGAGTCGCCACCGTAAACGAACCCGTATTCCCCACGCCGTAGAGTCCAGTGGTGGTTGAGCCGAACGTGACGAGAGGATGGCCGTTGATTCCTCCGATGAGGGTGAGGCTTGCGTTGCTGGTGTTGACCGAATAGAGGAGTCCGTTCTGTTCGGTGAAGAGAACACCGTTCAAAGCAGCCAGGCCGTCGTATCCCCCGGATCCCATATTGCCGATCAACGTGAACACGCCCGTATGGAGGTCGACGACCCCGAGCGGATTCTGAACCCCCAGCGCCTGTGTTCCCAGCGCATAGGCCATATCGTCGGCATGCAAGCTGGCTGCGAGCGTGACGAGAAGTCCAATGGTGAAAAACCCTGTGGTGGCGCGTTTGCGAATATTCAAATTGCCTCCCGTTTCCCGTCAACTACACTAGCGTACCGCCGCTGGCCCCGCGAGTTCCATGAGCTGGCGGTGCAGGTCCTGCGCGTCGAGGCAGGTAATCTCCAGCTTCCGGGCCACCAGCCGGATAGGTCCTCGCATGCTCCTGACCGTGGTGGCTCTGCGAAACCACTTGGCTGCGTAGTCCCCGTTCCGCTGAAGCACGTACGGCCACTCGCCCCCCAACGGCGTTCAAGGAAGTGCGGGCAGATCAGGAACGAGAAGCCGCCTTGTCGTCGCTGATCCTTGCGCCCCGGTCGGTTGACGCGCGACTCGTACAATGATCGAACCTTGGGAACCACTTCATCTGGTCACTCCCTGCGGATTCGTCCCGTGAAACGCCGCTCCATGAAGTTGGGGAATCCCGGCCACCTCCTATAGGCGCCACGGCGGCCTGAAAGCCTGGAGTGCAACTCGGGCGGCTTTCCGCGTGCCGGCGGACGCCGCGCCGTGGGCGACCGGACTGCCACCGTTGCCGCCCGAAGGCAACCGTCCGACAGGTGGCCCCGCCGCCGCTCGGGCGGCACGAACGGCGGCTGGGGGAGCCGACGCGCCGATGGTTCGTTGTTGCGAGAGAATGCGACGGCCGTTGTGGGCCGCTAGCCTGCTGAACGATCACGCTGCTTGGACGAATCCAAGATCCCGGCCTCTCGGCATAGTCGCTCGAACTCCGTCTTCAACACCTGATTTGGTGCGTGGCATTTACGGACTGGCGTTCACCACACAGCGGCACCTCCGGTGCGAAGGCCGTGGCGCAATGATGCCGCGGGTTCAGCGTTTGGCGGTAGCCCACAACAGAAGATAGCCGGGCAGTGCGGGGGATCCAAGCGCTAGCTTGACGTCAAGCCTTCGGCCGCAGCGAACAACCCAGTATGACCGTGCAGTGCGGAGGCGTTTGCAAAGGGGGTCACACAAACAGGTCTTGACCGCGATAAAAGCCCGTTATATAATCCCCCTGACCTTTGTGCTTAGCGTATGCTTCTCGGTTTGCCAGGGCCAACAGGGCGCAGTGGTGCCCAACGCTTCCGTCTTCTGGGGTGAATAGGAGTTAGGAAAATGCGAATTTTGGCAATCGTAACGAGCGGTCTCTTGTTTCTCGCGACCGTCCAAGCTCAAAGCGACCGTGGCACGATTACGGGAACCGTCACGGATCAGACCGGCGCGATGGTGCCGGCTGCTACAGTCGCCATCACAAACACGGACACCGGAATAGCGACCCGCGTCGCCACATCCGACACCGGAAACTACACGGTACCCGAACTTCCCGCCGGGTCCTATTCGGTAACAGTCGCCAAGGATGGCTTTAAGCGGTTCGTGCAATCCGGAATCACGGTGGCGGTGGCGGCGACCGAGCGCGTAGACATCAGTCTGCAAGTTGGATCGGCTACCGAATCCATCACGATCACGTCGGAAGCTCCTTTGCTAAAGACCGAGGACGCCGAGGTCACTCACGACATGTCGGGCGACCAGGTCAGCGCTCTGCCCATCAATTTCTCCGTCATTGCCGGCGGATATGTGCGCAGTCCTTTCGTCTTCATCACCAACGAACCGGGCGCCAACAACACGGGACAAAATACGGTCCGCGTGAACGGCATGCCGAACAGTACGGAAGCCATGATGGTCGATGGCCAGGAAGCTACCAATACCAACAGCGCGGGCGGCATCGATGAATTGCAGCCGTCGGTGGAATCCATCGAGGCGGTAGCTTTGCAGACCAGCAACTACGCGCCGGAATTCGGGCAGGTGGTCGGCGGTCTGTTCAATTTCAACTCCAAATCCGGTACCAACTCGTTCCATGGCAGCGCGTTTAATTACCTCGCTAACGACGATTTTAATGCGGGTGTTCCATTTACCAATGACGGCAATGGCCATTTGATCCGGCCCGCCGTGCGCCGCAACGATTTCGGTTTCAGCTGGGGTGCTCCGGCGTATATCCCGCATGTTTACGATGGGCGCAACAAGACCTTCTTCTTCTTCGCCTGGGAGGGTTACTACGCCGTTCAGCACATATCGGGCGTTTACCAGACCGTGCCTACAGCGGCGATGCGGAATGGAGATTTCAGCGCGCTTCTGACCGGCAAGGTGGTCGGCACGAATCCGCTGGGAGGATCGGTTGCTGAGAACATGGTCTTCGATCCCACGTCCGGGCAGTCGGTTAACGGCCAGGTGGTTAACATGCCGTTCCCCGGCAACGTCATTCCAGCGAGCCGGATCAGCCCGGTGGCGTCGAAAATACAAGCGTACATCCCCGCGCCCTCCAATTCGGCTTTGGTGAACAACTGGCAGCAAACTTACCCAACGTCGGATTTGCAGAGCGTCCCCAGCGTCAAGTTCGACCAGAACATTGGCAGCAAGCAGCGAATCGCGTTCTACTACTCGGAGTTTCGGACCGACCAGTACGTCACGCCCGACGGGCTGCCCTCGCCGATCACGGCGCTGCGCATCCTGTACGAGCGCAACCGGACCTTCCGCCTGAACTACGACTTCACCGTTACCCCGCGGATGGTCGTCCATGCCGGAATCGGCTACATCATGTACCGGAATCCGGACGTGGCACTTACCAGCGTGCTGGCTTACGACGCTCCGGCGCAACTGGGGCTGCAGGGCGGAGTTTATAACAATTTCACGGGAACCGGAAGCTTTACGGGATTCCCGCGCCTGACCGCTCTGACCACGGGCGGATATGGCATGTCGCTGAACATGGGCCCGGCGAACGCAAATAAGTACGCCCTCGATAAACCTACAGCGGTATTCAACACCTCTTACGTTACCGGCAACCACAGTTTCAAAGTGGGGGCGGATTGGCGCATCGATGAATTCCGCAATCGCAACGTCGTGGGCAGCGAGGGGATCTGGAACTTCAGCAACAACGAAACGGCTCAGCCGTATATTCAGGCCGGAAGCCTTGGGGGAGCCAACCTCGGAAACGCGTATGCGAGTTTCCTGCTGGGGTTGGCAGACAGCGGCTCTGTACAGACCGAGCAAGATCCCCAATTCCGGAAACATTCCTGGTCGCTTTTCGGGCAGGATACTTGGAAGGTCACACGCAAACTGACATTGACCTACGGGGTGCGATGGGATCGCCAGGGTGCGGCGGACGAAATCCATCAGCGCCTGGCGGAGTTCTCCCCCACCACGATGAATCCGACGGTCGGACGTCTGGGAGCCACCATTTTCGAAGGCAACGGCGCGGGCCGATGCGATTGCAGTTTCACCAACACCTATAACAAGGCGTTCGGCCCGCGGCTTGGCGTCGCCTACCAGATTACGCCCAAGACCGTTTTTCGCGGCGGATGGGGCATCACGTACGGCCAAACGGCCCCCTTCGCGTACCTCGGCGGCATTATCGGCGGCGGATCCATCGGCTACAACTCGATTTCGTTTGTCGCGCCGGGCTTCGGCACGCCGGCCGCCACTTTCGCAGCGGGGCTGCCTTACACTCAGGCACAGCTGTATCCGACGACCTTGAGCGCCGGGATCGTGCCTTTCCCCGGACAGCTCAACTCCCCACCGTATTGGATCGATCCCCAAGGCGGAAGGCCCCCGCGCCTCGACCAATGGAACATCGGACTTCAGCGCTCGCTCACCCCTGACCTGGTGGTTGAAGCGGCTTACGTAGGTAACCGCGCCGTGTGGCTGCAGGCCACCGCCCTCGATGACATTAACGGGTTGACCACCCAGGCGCTGGCCGCGGATGGTTTGAATCTCAGCAATACCGCCAACCAAAGCCTGCTGAAATCGACATTCGCTTCCGGGCTGCCGCAGGCCGCCGGGTTCGCCCTGCCTTATGCGGGCTTCCCATTGACCTCGACGCTGGCGCAGGCGCTCCGTCCGTACCCGCAATTCACGAAAATAAACGTCGACTGGGACCCCAAAGGCAACGCTTGGTATGACGCCTTGCAGGCTAAGGTCACACAGCGTTTCAAGTACGGCCTTAACGGCCAGTTCGCCTTTACCTGGCAGAAGGAGTTGACCACCGCGGAAGGCACCAACGTCAACGATGTCTACAACCTTCCGGTCCAAAAAGCCATCTCCGCCTCTTCGCTGCCGTTCGTGGCGGTCATCGCTTTCAATTACCAGATTCCCAAGGCGCCGATTCAGAATAAGGTTGTGGCTGCGCTCACGAAGGATTGGACTTTGGGTGGGAGCCTCCGTTACCAAAGCGGGGCGTTGATCGAGTCCCCCTTCGCCACCAACAATCTGGGCGCGCTGTTGCCTCGCGCGGCCTCGAATGAGACTTTCGCCAATCTCACTGGCCAGGCGTTCTTTACACAGGACCCGAACTGCCATTGCTTTGACCCCAACAAGACGTTCATCCTTAACCCCGCCGCATGGAGCCAGCCCGCGGCCGGGCAATGGGGCACCGCCGCGCCGTATTACAACAACTACCGTTGGCAGCGGCAGCCGGCGGAAAACATGAGTCTGGGAAGAATGATCCGCATTAAGGAGCGCTTCACCTTCCAGTTCCGCGCGGAATTCTTCAACATCTTCAACCGCAATTTCCTGACCTCTCCGACGGCCACCAACTCCACGGCGACCCAGGTGTTTAATTCCGCCGGCCAGACGGTTTCGGGTTTCGGCTGGATCAACACCAGTGTCACGAACATTCAGACCGGCGGCGCCATTCCGACCACGCGCAATGGCCAGATCGTGGCACGGCTGACCTGGTAGCATTCAGCACTCGGCACAGGGGCGGTTCCGCCGCCCATTGTCGAGGTTGCGGCAATCCGATTTTTGCGAGGCTGCCCGCAATCCCGCGCAGCCCCCGCGCCGGCTGGGTGTATGCTGAATAGGACACCGGAGTCCAAAATGGAAATCCCGGATAAGTTGGGTATATACCTGAGCGTTTGCGAGGTCCTATGATTCGATATCGAGGTGTAATCGTACTCTCCATCTTGATTCTGTCGCCGTTGCTGGCGCCGGTGGGAGTGCTGCGGGCCCAGTCGCATAACATGGATATCTATTTTGTCGACGTTGAAGGCGGCGCCGCCACTCTCGTCGTGACGCCGGCCGGGGAGTCGTTGCTGATCGATACCGGCAACCCGGTGGCAGACGATCGCGACGCCAAACGCATCTATGCGGCAACTCAGCAGGCGGGGCTGAAGAAGATCGACTACCTGCTGACCACGCACTACCATGGCGATCATGTGGGCGGCGCCCCAGCGCTGGCCAAGATGATCCCCATCGAAAAATTTCTCGACCACGGCCAATCCGTCGAGACGCAAAATGCCCGGGGCGCGCAGCCCTGGGAAGCCTACCTCAAGATAGCCGAGGGAAGACGGACTATCGTGAAGCCGGGGGACAAGTTTCCGCTGAAGGGCGTGGATGTCCTGGTAGTATCCTCGAACGGGGAGGTGCTGGCCAAACCCATCACCGGCGGAGGCCCTAACCCGGCCTGCCAAGGCGCCCAGCAGAAACCCCCGGATCAAACAGAGAATCAGCGCAGCGTCGGCATCCTTCTCACGTATGGGAAATTCAAGTTCCTGGACCTGGGTGATCTCACCTGGGACAAGGAAATGGAGCTGGCGTGCCCGGTCAACCGGCTCGGGACGGTAAACCTCTACCAAGTGACGCACCACGGCTTCTTCGGCGGCTTGTCGGGAGCGCCAGCGCACGTCTGGGCCATCAAGCCGCAGGTTGCCGTGGTAAATAACGGCCCGCGCAAGGGCTTGTCGCCGGACAGTGCTTATGAGACCCTCGCCAAGATCCCGGGCATCGAGGGCATCTGGCAGGCACATCTGTCGCTGGCGGTGGATAAGGACCACAACACCAGCGAGCAGATGATCGCCAACCTCGAGGACACCGGAGAATGCAAGGGGAACGGGATCAAAGCGTCGGTCGCAGCCAACGGGGACTTCACGGTCACCAACGAACGCAACGGATTCAGCAAACTGTATCGATCCCGCTAACTACGGACGTTCGGCGTCACGGCACGTTTACCGTCACCGACACCCGCAAGGACTTCACAAACACGTATAAACCGCGCAAGTAGGCCAGCTAGGTGAACCGCACGGAGCGTCGCGGGTCGATCTGCTCCGTGCGTTGCGATATGGACTTGACAAAACGGTCCGCTTTTCAGTATACCGAGACCGGTCGGTTGCCTTGGACCGAGAGGAGGTCAGTGGCTTATGTCAGTATCACGCAGGCTGTTCTTTGCCCGCGCGGGGGCGCTCGCCGCCGCCCAGGGGCTAGTTCTGAAAGCGCAGCAGACGCCACCTGCGCAGTCTTCTGGATCGCCCGCACCTGGGCGGGGGGCTCAGGACCCACTTACGGGAAGATAGACCCCCGAGCCGGAACTCACGATATCGCCAAGCAGTACAACTATTCCGATCGCCGCGCCAAAGTAGCCCTGATCAAGGGTGACGACCGGCGCAAGAACGTCTACGAGGCGCTGGTCGCGATCGACGACCAGATTCGGCCCGCTCTCCGGGCCAAGAAGTACGTTCTCATCAAGCCGAATGGTCCCGACCCAAGACGGGACGGGGACCTGGGTTGGAGCAAAGGCGATGCTATGCATGGAATCCTCGACTACCTGGCTGCCCGCTTCAAAGGTCCCGTGGTGGTTGCCGAACAGGGCAGCGTTCCCGCCATGCAGGCCGTCAGTGAGTACGGCTGGAACGGGATCTTCGCCGAGCATAAGCCCCTCGATATCAAGTTGGAGTTTCCTAACGAGGAGGGCCAGTATGGGCTCATGTATGGGATCGACTACGACATGCATCCGATCCCCATCCGGCTGGTAGCTCGCTTTTTGGACCCCGCTGCTTTCGTTATTTCTTCGTCGGTGATGAAAACGCACAACGTGGTGGTGGCCACCCTTTCGATCAAGAACGTGGTCATGGGATCGCCGCTGCGTCCGCCTCCGGGATCGAATCGGGTTTACGCGGAGAGCGAGACGCGCAAGTTTCACGTAGGCATCCGGGCGAGCAACCTCAACATGTATCTTGCCTTCCAACGAATGCTTCCCAACTGGGGAGTGGGTCTCATCGACGGGTTCGAAGGCATGGAGGGGAACGGCCCCGCTTCGGGCACCCCCGTGCCGCATCGCATCGCCTTGGCCTCGACGGATTTCCTAGCGGCTGACCGGGTGGGCGTGGAATGCATGGGAATCGATGCTGGTTGGCTCGGCTATCTCAACTACGCTTACCAGGGCGGGCTTGGCCAGTACGACCTGGCCAAGATCGACGTGGTGGGCACCAAGATCGCCGAGGTGCAACGGAAGTATCGGCTGCACGCCGACTTTGATCGGATGCTGGATTGGCAAGGCCCGATGAAGGATCTGCCGCAGACCCTATAGCGATTTCGTAAATCGGGATTGTTCCGCTGCCAGGGTGCCGGCGACAGATCTGCTGCCAGGGCTGCGGCCCTTACGCCCTTACGACAGAGCACCTATGCGCGAGAGTGTTGCCTAGCTGAAAGGATCTGTGGGCCGGTGTTCAAAACCGCGCCCGAACCGAACGAACTGCGCCAGGCAACAGGACAGCCCGTTAATTTCTTCAACAGGGGGCCAGGTGTCAGTCAGCGCTCAACTTGCCCGGTACTTCCGGACTTGTTCCCGCAGGGCGGCTTTCCTCTCCGCGGTCAACTCGGTGGCGAAAGGAGGCCGACAATAACTCTCCCGCAATCCCAGTTCACCTAGGATGAACTTTGTCGAGCCGACGTCCCCGCCTCTCAGAAGGCTGGTGGCTTGATTCAGCTTCGCCAAAGAGTCAGTGAAGTCTTTGCCGGATCGAGCCTCCCGAAACACCGCCGCCGTCTCTCCGGGTAACACGTTTCCGGCCCCCGAGATCGCTCCTCCACCGCCGCTCCGGATTACCAGTTCGATCAAGTTGGGTATACCGGTGAAAACCCTCAACTTCGGAAACTTCTTGATGAAAGCCAGGAGACTGTCCTGGCTTCCGGAAGAGTCCTTAATGCCGTAAAGCATATCGTACTGCGACAAGGCACTCACCAGATCCTCGCTGATAGGTATTCCGCTGATGCCAGGAATGTGATAGAGCAACACGGGAATCCGAGCCGCGTCCAGCAACGCAGAATAATATTTAGCCAGCCCTTCTAGCGGGAGGTTCTTGAAATAGAAGGGCGGCACGATCAACACGGAATCCGCCCCCACCTTGCCGGCGTGCAGCATCAGTTCCATGGTTTCCGGGAGGTTCGTAGTGCCGACATGCGCGACAATTTCGAGGCTCCCCTTGTATTTGACTGTTGCCTCAAGGATCTTCTGCCGTTCTTTGACTGAGAACGACGCGAACTCGCCAGTGGTTCCGAGCACCAGGATGCCGTCCGCGCCTTTGTCCCTGAAAAACGCGAGCATGTCGCGCCAGAGAGGCTCGTCGAAGTTGCCCGCGCGATCCACAGGAGTTACCGCGGGGACCAGGAAGCGCGGCACAGGCGCTGAGCGCGTCTTTGACGGGCCGGCGACTGCCGGGGCCGCCGCTGGGGCGACGGCCGCCGCGCCTGCTACGAAAACTCTGCGTGTCACATTCATAAGCGCTGTCTCCTCAACCCCACCACGGTTCGCCGTCCGCAAGATTGGCCTTCAGATAGCCTTCATCCAAAAGTATGCCCAGGCCGGGGAGCGCGGCCACCTGCATGCGGCCGTTCTTGACCACTGGAATATTTCCCGCCGCCTCCGGCGCCTCGTCGAACCACGACCGGCACTCGATCCGCGGACAATTGAACACGCTCGCCGCGAATTGCTGCGAGGCCAGATTGAGCGCATAGCCGCTCACATTGTGCAGGGCGATGGGCACCCGATACGCAGCCGCCAGATCGGCGATGATCTTGGTCCCCGTGATCCCGCCCGCGTGCACCAGGTCGGGTTGCAAATAATCGACAGCCTGGTTCTGAATGAAAGGCATGAACCCCTCGATCAGTGCCAGGCTCTCTCCGGTTAGGATCGGTACGCGCGTGGACCGCCGGACGGCCATCCAGGACTCCGAGTAGTCCGGAAACAGCGGATCTTCAAACCAAAGCGGCTTGATCTCCTCCACCGCCTGGGCGACCTTGATGGCGCTCGTGACATCCAGTTCGTTGTGGCAGTGAACGATGATGTCGTAATCCGGTCCCAGCGCCTCGCGGGCGAGCGAATACACCCGCTGCACCTTGGCGGCGGTCTGCGGGCTGATACTCGGAAAGAATTCCCCGTTGCGAGCGCCCAGCGAAGGGTGGATATCGATTTTGAACGCCCTGAATCCGCCCTTGTATCCTCTCAATACCTCAGCCCTGGCCCGCCACGAGTCCTTGTTGAGGTAATCGTTCTGCGCTTCTTCGGGGGTCAGGTTGCCGGGGGGCGGCATAAGGTGCGAATAGGTCTCGATCTCGGAGCGGAAGTTGCCGCCGAGCAGCCTGGAAACCGGCTTGTTGAGAATCTTCCCGGCAAGGTCCCATAATGCCATGTCGATCCCGCTGTAAACGTTGACCTGATATTGCCCCATGGCTTGGGCATGCGCGTAGAACATGTTATGGAAGTGAACGCGTATCTCCAGCGGGTCCTTGCCGATTAAACCTGTCCCCGCGCCCGGGCGGCCTCCGAGCGCGGCGATCGCCGCCCGGGCCTCCGGTCCACCCTCGGATGGGCCGTATCCGACCAGGCCGGCATCGGTCTCGATTTTGATCAGGGCTCGTGAATTTCCCCTGCTCTTCTGGTTCAACCGTATCGTCTTGATCGCGGTGATCTTCACCTCGCCTTGGGCAGGAGCCGCCAGGGCCTCATAGTGAGCCAGCGATGCGCCGATCGGCATCGCCAGTGCCGTGGTCAGAAAGTTGCGTCGCGTAAGCAGCATGACTGATACCTCCCTTCCTAGTCATAATGGGGAGACCAACCCCGGATGGCAATGCGCGAGTTCCGCTGCGATTCGGAAGAACCTCAGGTGCAGAGCCGCATAAGGAATTCGGTCGCAAGCCCGCTTTTTATCTTGGCTTCTTGGCTGCGTCAAATTATACACCCGGCCTTCCCCGCGGGAGCCCTTTTTCAATCTTTTTTTTATGCACCAGCGACTGCGGCGGGTCGCCAAGGGCCGACCTTGTTCTTCTGGGCATGGGGAAAATCAGGAATTAGAGCGAATTGCGCTTCTACGCTTACGGCCGCACGTGTTGTTCACCATTACAGCGGCTCCTGAATCAGCGAAGCTGGAAATGCGCGAATCTTGCTTTGACCAGCTCCTCAGAGCCTCCAAATGGACGCCTTTCAGTTTCCTGATTCACGCCCTCTCCGCAGGGCATCATCCAGGTGCTACTGTTCCCTCTTGATCCGGATCGTATCGCCGGTATCTTCCAGTTCCCACAACTTCGCTCGCGACAGTGGGCTCATGGTGGGATGGTGCGCCACCAGCATCAGGCGTCCGTCGAAGGCCGTGAAGATCATCCCGTGGCCGCTATCGTCGGTCAGAAGCGGTTCGCTCTGCCTCCACGGTCCCCGCAGCTTTCCGGAAACCGAGTACGCGAGGGTCTCCGTGTACACCTCGTCTTTCCAACTCGACCAGATCATCAATAATCTCCCGGTGCTCGTCCTGTAGAGGAATGGCCCATCAGTCACGTAGTGACGTGGCCGTTTTGAAACCATGAACTGGTCTTTCAACCACGGTGCGTCGGAAGCTTTGAACAGATAAAACGGCTCGCCTGCCGCTTCGGAGAGGTCTGTTTTCAAGCGGATAGCCTCCATCGCGCCATCAATGAGTTGTACCCATTCGTGTGCGTAAACCATGTATGGGATGTCGCCCTCTACGTATAGCGTGCCGTCAAGCGTGGAGAAATCCTCGGGAGCCACGGGCTTGTTGCCGAAAGGTTTGAACGGACCTTCGGGGGAATCGGCCACAAAGGTCTGCGTTCCGCGCTTGGTGACCGTGCGCCAACTTGCGGGAGGCTTCTCGATTACCACATCGTTGTTCAACAAGGTGGCGAAGAGATAGTACTTCCCCCGGTAGGCATGAACCTCTGGCGCCCACACTCCGTGCGCCGGATTGGCCCAAAGCCCGTCGGGGACCACGAAGACCACGTGCGGACCATCCCAGCTATCTAGGTCTTTGCTCTTATAAGCCACTACGCCGGACCGGTTCTGCCCCGTTTCGGCGGGCTGGGCCGCAGTGTATAGGTAGTACGTGCGGCTCTCCCGATCGACGAGAATGCACGGATCGTGCGCCCGGAAGTCCGCGAGTTTCAAACCAGTCTTGACGGGCAACTGCGCCCACAGCGGCACTGCCAGTAAGATAGCCAGCCATCTCGACAGCATGTCTTGTCCTTATCTCTTCAGTACACGAGTTGACGTTTAATCCGGAGCGTGTCTCCCGTGTCCTCGATCTCGAACAGCTTGCCGCGGGCGTTGCGGAAGGGTTGATGCAAAATCAGCATCAACCGGCCGTCGAAGGTCTTAAAAAGCATTCCGTGCCCGCTATCGTCTCCCACCAACACATCGTCTTGCCGCCACGGTCCGCGCAGCTTCCCGGTTATCGAGTGGGCCAGGGTTTCCACGTAGAGCCCATCTCTGTAACTCGACCAGATCATCAGCAGCTTCCCGGTCTTGGTCTGATACAGCTCGGGGCCATCGGTTACATAGGTGCGGTTTTTCTTGGTTACCTGCTGCTGGTCCTGAAGCCACGGAGCGTCGGACGCTTTGAACAGGTAGAACGGTTCGCCAACCGCCCCAGAAAGGTCAGGCTTCAAGCGCACGGCTTCCATGGTACCGTCGAGCATCTGGAGCCACTCATGAGCGTAGACCATGTACGGAATGTCGCCTTCGACGTATAGCGTGCCGTCGAGCGTCATAAAATCTTCGGGGGGAATCGGCCTGTCCGCCATCGGCTGAAACGGCCCCTCCGGGGATTCACCGACGAAGATCTGCGTGCCCCGCATATGGCGATTCGCAAGCTCGCCCTCATAGATGGCACGCTCTTCGGGCTGGTCAATGATTCTGTCGTTGTTGTGCAGGGTCACGAGAAGATAGTACTTGCCCCTGTAAAAATGGACTTCTGGCGCCCAGGCACCGTGCGCCGGGTTGGCCCACAGCCCGTCCGGCACCGCAAAAACCGTTTGCGGGCCTTCCCAGGTCTCCAGATCTTTGCTCTTGTAAGTCATAACCCCGGAGCGGTTCCGGCCGTTCTGGCTGATCCACCCGGCGGTATACAGGTAGTAAGTCTTACTATCCTGGTGGGCGAGTATCCAGGGATCATGCAGGCCGAAGTCGGCGAGCTTCAGCCCGATGCGATAGGCTAACTGGGCAGGCGGCTGCGCGAATAAGGGAGCCACCAGAAGAACTGCAGAGAGGATACGCATAGTTCACCTCCCGATAAAGTTTAATCCGCTATTTCCAGATCTGTCTTCTCAGCCACCACTTAGTATACGCCAAAGCGTTGGAGGCAGAATCGCGGTTTGCTGGACGTGAGCCTCTGGCGGTTCCGCCATGGAGGAAATGGTCGGGCTGGCCTGCACGCCGAATGAAAACGCTGACACCGGCGTAGACCTTCGCTGAAAGTCGGTTACAGTGTCGAGGGAGTGTAAATACATTTGCAGACAGCGGGGTGTATCCGGTTGCTCTTGCAAAGCGCATTCAGAAAGAGCACTTCGCGGCACAAGCGAACGGCTTGGCCGACGACGGGCCGCGATCCAACGTGCGGTCAATCAAGCCGAGAAAAAGCTCGTCTTCCGAGTACGGATCTCCAGTGAAGCTTATGCGCGCTTGGATAAAACCTCCCCTTTCGTGCCGAGGTTGGCGCCCAGGTAAATCTGAAGTTGTAGAGTTGCGGACGTCTGGGTCAGTCCGCGCGGACGGGGCAAGAGCTACTGGGCCGGTTTCGGTGTCTCGGCGGCCTTTATGGTGTCAGCATGTTTGGCGGCTAACCGGTCATCCCCGGCGGCTTCGTAAGCTCGTACGAGCAGATATCGAATCTGCAGATCCCCGACATCCTGTGACGGGAGGAGGAGCGCTTTCTCGCCCTCCTTGGCCGCGCCTCGCGGATCGCCTCTTTCCAGCAATAGGCGCCCAAGCGCGTAGTGGACGTCCCGGGAGCCAGGATACAGTTGCAAAGCCTTGTTCAATACCTGGGTGCAGTCGGAGAGGCGGCCCTGCAATAGCAGAAATTGCGAGTATGCAAGCACGGTATTGAGTTCCACGGCGCCGGCGACTTCTTCCTGCCGAATAGCTTCCTGATAGGACGAGATCGCGTTCTGAGTATCCCCAAGGCTCTCGTAAGTCATCCCCAGGTAGACCGAGATGCGCGCGTCCCTAGGGTTGAGCTTCTGCGCGGTCCTCAGCTCGGAGAGTGCGTGGTCCCAATCGTTCAGCAGGTAATATTCGTATCCCAAGAGAAAGCGGGCGTACCCGGAGGTCGGATCGGCAGCGATGGCCCGCTGCAGTGACTCCCTGGCGACGTCGAACAGACCCGCAGCTATGGCAATCCTGGCTTTCAGCGTTAGAGCCGGGACGTGGTTCGGGTCTGCGGCCAGAGCCTCTTCCAGCGCCGCAAAACTCTCGCGCAGCCTCTTCTCTTTGAATAATGCATTACCCTTTTCGTAAGCCCGTTGGGCCGGAGTGGAAGCAGCACTGGGCTGCGCTTGTCTCGCAGGCGGCCGTCCGCCCATCGCACCCGCAAGCTCTAGCACCAAGACCACCAGCACCGCGCATCTCATGGAGACGGAGCCTCGTTCACTTCTATGATACGATCGGCGGGGACGTCTTTCATCACTTGCGTCTTACCGTTGGGCCAGCGGAATTCCGCCTTGCTGACCTGCGAATTGCCCGCAAGGCCGAATCGCACCAGGGCCTCGCTCGAAGAAGCATAGCCGACCGATGTAGTCGCGTGGTTGAAGAGCACTCGTCCGTCCGGAAGCGTGACGCGCACAACGGTCCCCAAGCCTTGCCGGTTGCTGCTCGTCCCTTGAAGCCGGAATGCCAGCCAGTGACCTCCAGTCGGAGTGACGTTCCGGAAAAGTTTCGCCGGTCCATTCAAGACAGACACCACGACATCGATGCGTCCATCGTTGTCAAAGTCCGCGAAGGCCGCACCGTGGTGCATCGCGGGCTTCTGAAAATCCTCTCCCGCTGCGGCGGAGATATCCTCAAACCGTTTGCCGCCGATGTTGCGGAATATTTTGTTGGGAAGAGCTACACTCCGCCCGATGAAGCGCTCGAGGTTCGGGAAATGCGAGAGCGCAAAGAACAGATCTTTCCAGCCGTCGTTATCGAAGTCATACATGCCCAGCCCCCAACCGGTGAGCTGTCGTGTGGCCGTCCGAAGGCCCGAGCGCGCCCCCCAATCATCGAACAGGCGTCTCTTCCCGGTGTTTCGAAACAACTGGAAGGTGTCGTTGATCATGCCTGAGACCACCAGGTCCGGCAGACCGTCATTGTCAAAATCGCGAAAATCGGCCCCCATGCCCGCGATCGGGGATCCGTCTTCGCGGAGCGCGACGCCGGCTTCCAGACCAATCTCTTTGAATGTGCCGTCCCCCTGATTTCGGAATAATACGCCACGGACCGAATCGTTGGCGACGAAAATGTCGGTGAACCCGTCCTGATCGAAGTCCGCGAAGACGACGCCCATCCCCTTCCCAATGTGCCGAGCGATTCCGGAACTCTCCGAGACATCGGTGAAGGTGCCATTGTGGTTGTTGTGGAAGAGTTGGTTCACGAGTCCGGGATACCTGTTCGGATCGCAGTAGCCTGGGTTTCCGGGGATTCCGCATACAGGCTCCGTCTTCGCGTCCCAGACCACATAGTTGGAGACGAACAGGTCCAGCCAGCCGTCGTTGTCATAATCGAACCAGCCGGCCGAGACGGCCCACATTTTGCCCCATTTGGGGTCGACTCCCGTCAGACCGGCCTGTACGGTAACGTCGCGAAACCGTCCATTACCGAGGTTCCGATACAGGATGTTACGGTTCACCCCGGCCACGAAGATGTCCGTGAAGCCGTCGTTGTCATAGTCGCCGGCAGCGACCGCCATCGAGTAACCCACGCCGGCTACGCCCGCTTCCTCGGTAACATCGGTGAAAGTCATGTCGCAATTATTGCGATAGAGGCGGTTGTAGAACTTCGGAGATGTCTTCTGCAAAGATGGCAGCTCTGCGCCGTTGACGAAATACACGTCCGTGCAGCCGTCGTTATTGTAGTCGAGCGCGGCCACTCCTCCGGTCATCAGCTCCACCTGTGAGAAGCGGCCAGAGGCGCCATTTTCAAGCTGGAAATGAAGCCCTGACTTCTCAGCGACTTCCTGAAATTGTACTTGCCCCAAGACGGCCACGGAGCAGATCAGAATCGCAACCAGACCCGAAAACTTCATCGGCGCCTTTTGCTCCTTTCGCAGCCCGCTACCGCACCGGGAACTCGTAGATGCTGATGCTGATCGGAGGAATCGCCAGTCTGCCCGGCGCCTGGGTCACAGGGCTCTCCACAATGTCCACCCCGCGCGGCTTCCCGGGTTCGTTCGCGGCCGTCAGGTCCGCCGCCGCGACTCGCCACATCCGGCCCTGGTTTTGCACGGCCACGCCTTGGAGCGCCACATCCATCTGCTGGCCGGACTCCGAAGGGTTCACAATCGCCAGCGTCAACGACTTCCGGTCCGCGGTCAGTGCGGCCACAGCATCCAGTGGATATGTGTCGCTGCCCGCGGGGGTCTTGGACTTGTCCACTCCCACCGTGCCCTTCACATCGTGGGGCGGCGAGTTCCCCTCCACGGCCAGCGGAATGGTCCCGAAATGCCGCCGGTACAATTCGAACATCAGCCCGATCGGCCGCACGGTCGAATCCGTCTTGCTGATCGCCAGCAGTTCGGGTGCGCCCGTGTACGCCGAAATGACGAACCGGTGCGAATGCCGGAGCATTTCATTCATCGCCTCGGCGCAGGCGAGTGATTGAAACATCGAATCCCGGGCGTCGCCGATATTCCCGGAGACCCATTCATCGAGCGCCATCGGGACCTGATCCACCTTGACGTTGGGGAGCCGCCGCTGGTATTCCTCCCACGCCTCGATCGGGGCGCGCACAGCGCTGGCCAACCTCCGGGCCCGATCTGACCAGAGGCTCGTCCACCTTCACATACTCCTGCTTTTCGGCATCGAATGCCATGCCGATTCTCTCCGGATAGATGTGCTCGGCGATCGCGTCCAGGTACTCCGAAGAGTGCGCCAGAAGCCCGCCCGTAAAATCGGCCGGCCCGCCGAATGCCGCCACGTGTTTGCCGGTGATCATGATGGCCGCGCGGCTTTGGCTGGCCTCCACGATCGTCGCGCCCGAGGCCACGATCTTGATGCCCGGATCCACCCGCCGCATCGCCTCCACCACCATGTTGTGCTTGATGACGTACTGATCCATAGCCATGAAGCCCAACTGCCACGGACCGAACATCTCGTTGCCGACGTTCCACCAGACCGCCTTGTAGGGTTCCGGATGGCCGTTGGCGGCCCGCAGCTTGCCCATGGGGGTGCTCGCCGAACCGTTCACGTACTCCACCTCTTGCGCGGCCGAATGCGCGTCGCCGAAGCCGGTATTCACGCAGATGTACGAATCCATGTTGAGCAGCTTGTTCAGGTTCATGTAGTCGTCGATGCCTACATCGTTGGGCTCCAGTGCGTGCCAGGCGTAGTCATAGCGCGGAGGGCGCTTGTCCGGATCGCCGATTCCATCCCGCCAGTCGTAAGCTGACGTCATATTCCCGCCGGGCCAGCGGAACATAGTCGGCCCGATCTCCCGGAACAGAGCGATCAGATCGGCGCGAAACCCGTTCAGGTTGTCCGCCGGCATCAGGGAAACGGCGCCGATGTGGAACGACCCCTTACCCGTTCCCGCGATCTCCAGCCGGGCATCGTCGCTGTCCCCCTCGGCCGTGAAGCTCAAGGGAAACTTGGCGTATTCTCTGCGCAGCGATTTGATGGGGATGGTCTGCCGGTCGCCGGCGTTCGGTCCCCAGACCAAGCTGACTTTCACCTCGGCTCCGGGGTCGGCCGCAAGCACCACGCGGCCGGAGTACTGCCTGCCTTTGCGAACTGCCATGCCGGCCTGCTGAATACCATGCGGCGTGGCGGCCTCCAACTTGACCATGGGGCTATGCTCGCCCACATAGGCGCGCTCACGGTCCATCACCACGAACTCGTCCGCACCCAGGGGTCTCCACCGGGCCACGACGAACCTGCGGTTTTGGGGCGTCAGTTCCTTGCTGGAAACCGTATAGAAGAATTTCCGGTCCCCGAGCATCTCAGCCCAGACGCCGCCATAGTTACTCGGAAGTTCAGTAAAAAAACCATACATGTGTCGGGAGATGGGCGCACCCGTTCTGCTCGCGTCCACCGTCATGGTCACTGGTTGTGCGCCGCCACTGTGCGCAACACCGCCGACGATCATCGCCGTCAGCGCGACTTTCAATAATCCACGTTCTTTCATCGGCTACCTCATCTTGGCCGGCGGGTCGACCGAGTTCAATCCCCGGCCAAAGCCGAGATCTAACTATAAGTCCGAAAGGCCGGACACAACCGCTACCTGCGGCGCCGACGGTAGTCCGTGGCTACCGGAGCGGCACCTCGTAGATACTCATGCTGAGCTTGGGAACCGTCAGCCGGCCGGGCGCTCCCGTCACCGGACTCTCCACAATGTCCACCACCAGCGGCTTGCCGGGCACATTATCGGCGGCCAGCTCCGCGCCGGCGATGCGCCACAACCGGCCCTGCTCCTGAACCGTCACGCCCTGGATCGCGACATCGATCTGCTGCTCGGACTCGGTCGGGTTCACGATCGCCACGGTCAGGGCCTTCTTGTCAGCCGTCAGGGCCGCCGCGGCATCCAGCGGATAGGTGTCGCTGCCCGAGGAGACCTTGGGCTTGTCCACCCAGATCGTGCCCTTCACTTCGTGCTGCGGAGAGTTCCCCGTCACCTCCACCGGAATGGTCCCGAAATGCCGCCGGTACATTTCGAACATCAATCCGATCGGCCGCACCGTCGCATCGGTCTTGCTGATCGTCAGCAGCGAGGACGCCCCGGTGTACGCCGAAATGATGAACATGTTCGAATGCCGGAACATCTCATGCATCGCCTGGGAGCAAGCCAGGGGCGCAAACATCGAATTGCCGGGCGGGTTCGTTCCGCGTTCTCCGATCCATTCGGAGACCCATTCATCCAGCGCGACCGGGTATCGATCCATCTTGAGAGCCGGGAATCGCCGCTGGTACTCATCCCAGGCCTCGACCACGCAGCGGACGCCATTGGCTATCTTCCGGGCGTAACCCACCAGGGGTTCCTCCACCTTCACGTAGTCCTGTTTGTCGGCATCGAAGGCCTGGTCGGCCGGGGAGGGATAGATGTGTTCGGCGGCCGCGTCGAAGTAATCCGAGGAGTGGGCCAGCAGGGCGCCGGTAAAGTCCGCCGGCCCGCCGAATGCGGCGATGTGCTTTCCGGTGATGGCCAGCGCCGCGTGGCTCTGGCTGGTCTCAATGGGCGACGCCCCCGACGTCACGATCTTGATGTGCGGGTCCACCTGCCGCATCGCCTGCGCGAACATGTTGTGCTTGATCCAGTACTGATCGGCAGCCATGAAGCCCATCTGCTGCGTGTTCCACATCTCATTGCCGATGTTCCACCAGGTCACCTTGTAAGGCTCCGGATGACCATTGGCGGCCCGCCACTTGCCCATCGGTGTGCTCGCCGAACCGCTGACGTACTCGACTTCTTCAGCAGCCGAATGGGCGTCGCCGAAACCGGCATTCACGCAAATGTACGGCTCCAGGTTGAGCAGCTTGTTGAGCACCATGTAGTCGTCGATCCCCAGGTCGTTCTGCTGTACTTCGCCCCAGGCGGGGTTCAGGCGCGGGGGCCGCTTGTCGGGATCGCCGATCGAATCACGCCAGTCCCAGGAGGAGACCATATTCCCACCCGGCCAGCGGAACATCGTCGGCCCGATCTTCTTCATCTCCGCGATCAGATCCGCGCGATAGCCGTTCAGGTTGTCCGCCGGCATCAGCGACACGGCGCCGATGTGGAACGTCCCCTTCCCGGTTCCCACGATCTCCAGCCGGGCATCGTCGCTGTCCGCCCCGGCCGTGAAGCTCAGGGGAAACTTGGCGTATTCGGTTCGGAGCGGCTTGATTTGGATAGTCTGCCGGTCGCCCGGATTGGGCCCCCAGACGAGGCTGACCTTCACTTCCGCCCCCGGATCGGCCGCCAGGATCACGCGGCCGGAGTACTTCCTCCCTTTTCGGACTCCCAGGCCCGCCTCCTGGATCCCGTGCGGCGTGGCGGCCTCCAGTTTCACCATGGGGCTGTGCTCACCCACCCAGACCTTCTGCCGGTCCATCACTACGAACTCGTCCGGACCAAAGGGCCTAAACCTGGGTGCCGTAGCTCTTCTCCTGCGCCCCGGGGCAGGTTCGGGTTCCTTACTGGAATCCACCGGATGGAAGAACTTCCGGTCGCCGAGCATCTCGGCCCAAAAACCGCCCTCGTTGTTGGCTTCATGAAGTTCCGTGAAGAACCCATACATGTATGAGGAGATGGGCGCACCCGTCTTGGTCGCGTCCACCGTCATAGTCACCTGTTGCGCGCTGCCCGTGTAGGCAAAAAAGCTGACGGCCATCGCCGCCAGCAGGATCTTGTGGAGTCCTTGGGTCCTCATCAGTCACCTCGCCTCTTCTGCACCCTGGATTATAGGCCCAACCGCACTTGGCTGGAACCCTCTTTTTCTTTGACGAGTCCATCTTTTTTCATCGGCCACCTCATCTTGGTTGCGGGAACGAAGCGCGGTGGTCTCATCCGGTCTATTTGGCCGGTGCGGCGGGCGGCCTGTCGGTTCGCATACCTCTCGGACCGCTCCAGGCACCATCCTGCACGTCCAGCGGCGTCATCCAGGCCAACTGCCGTTCGACGTCGGCATTCATCCGGTACTTCTTCTGCACCGACGCAATCTGCGGACCGCGGATGTCGATCTTCGCGAGATCGTAATTACCCAAGCCAACCTGGGCGCAATATCGCAGATAGCCGACCCAGTTTGGATCGACCCCCATGCACTCCACCGCGACCCTGTCCGCGGCGATGAAATCGGTCGAGGCGATGGCCAGCTTCGAAGACACCGGGGTGCCCATGACGGGTCCGTTGCCCTCCATTCCTTCGTGGCCGTCAATCACCGCGAGGCCCCAGTATGGCTGCATGGCCTGCGCCGTCACCACCATGTTGTAGTGGACCAGGTGGAACCCCGCGTGATAAAGGACCTTGTCGTTGCGCGCGGGAGCGCCCAGCACCATGTTCTTTACCGACCCTGTGACAACCGCGTAGTTATGCGATTTCAGCATCGCTGCGCCGATGATGAAGGCGTCCGGATCGAAGAACCGGGCCGCCAGGTGAACCGGGATCATGTGGGCATCCTGGTCCAGCATTGGCCGCATTACAAACTTGCCCTCCTGCGCGAAGTCGACGAGGTCGACCTGCTTGTACTCTTTGACCACGTCCGGGTAATGCAGACCATCGAAAACACCCGACCCGCCCAAAACCTCGCCGATCGTGATCGGTCCCTTGAAGCGCGGCGCCAGGTAGTCCAGCATTCCACGGAGCGCATCGGGGTGAGTGCAGGCCAGCGGGTTGCGGCCGCCGCCCACGTCATTCGCTTTGATGAGGATGCGCTTCTTGGTTTTCAGCTTGGGCCGGATCTGGTCGTCGATCGCCATGAGAGCCTGGTAGACGCACTTGCGGCGATCGTCGCCGGCCGTCAGCGCCACGAGCGAGCGCGATTTGAGTTCCGTGATCGGCACACCGGCTACGGGGATCTGCTCCGACTGGGCACGCAGCTCCGCGGCGGTAACCAGCGCTCCGACGCCGGTGGTCAGGAAATTTCTGCGGGTAAAATAAAGTCGCACAATAACTCCTTTCTCTTCGGCTCGGCCAAAGCCGAGATCTAGGTCCAAATCTGAAAGCCGGACACAGCCGGTCCCTGCGGTGCCGACGGTGGCTCGGGCTACCGCACCGGGAACTCATAGATGCTGATGCTGATCGGAGGAATCGCCAGTCTGCCCGGCGCCTGGGTCACAGGGATCTCCACAATGTCCACCACGCGCGGCTTCCCGGGTTCGTTCGCGGCGGTCAGATCCGCCGCCGCGACTCGCCACATCCGGCCCTGGTTTTGCACGGCCACGCCTTGGAGCGCCACATCCATCTGCTGGCCGGACTCCGAAGGGTTCACAATCGCCAGCGTCAACGACTTCCGGTCCGCGGTCAGTGCGGCCACAGCATCCAGTGGATATGTGTCGCTGCCCGCGGGGGTCTTGGACTTGTCCACTCCCACCGTGCCCTTCACGTCGTGGGGCGGCGAGTTCCCCTCCACGGCCAGCGGAATGGTCCCGAAATGCCGCCGGTACAATTCGAACATCAGCCCGATCGGCCGCACGGTCGAATCCGTCTTGCTGATCGCCAGCAGTTCGGGTGCGCCCGTGTACGCCGAAATGACGAACCGGTGCGAATGCCGGAGCATTTCATTCATCGCCTCGGCGCAGGCGAGTGATTGAAACATCGAATCCCGGGCGTCGCCGATATTCCCGGAGACCCATTCATCGAGCGCCATCGGGACCTGATCCACCTTGACGTTGGGGAGCCGCCGCTGGTACTCCTCCCACGCCTCGATCGGGGCGTGCACGGCGCTGGCCAATCTCCGGGCCCCATCTACCAGAGGCTCGTCCACCTTCACATACTCCTGCTTTTCGGCATCGAATGCCATGCCGATTCTCTCCGGATAGATGTGCTCGGCGATCGCGTCCAGGTACTCCGAAGAGTGCGCCAGAAGCCCGCCCGTAAAATCGGCCGGCCCGCCGAATGCCGCCACGTGTTTGCCGGTGATCATGATGGCCGCGCGGCTTTGGCTGGCCTCCACGATCGTCGCGCCCGAGGCCACGATCTTGATGCCCGGATCCACCCGCCGCATCGCCTCCACCACCATGTTGTGCTTGATGACGTACTGATCCATAGCCATGAAGCCCAACTGCCACGGACCGAACATCTCGTTGCCGACGTTCCACCAGACCGCCTTGTAGGGTTCCGGATGGCCGTTGGCGGCCCGCAGCTTGCCCATGGGGGTGCTCGCCGAACCGTTCACGTACTCCACCTCTTGCGCGGCCGAATGCGCGTCGCCGAAGCCGGTATTCACGCAGATGTACGAATCCATGTTGAGCAGCTTGTTCAGGTTCATGTAGTCGTCGATGCCTACATCGTTGGGCTCCAGTGCGTGCCAGGCGTAGTCATAGCGCGGAGGGCGCTTGTCCGGATCGCCGATTCCATCCCGCCAGTCGTAAGCTGACGTCATATTCCCGCCGGGCCAGCGGAACATAGTCGGCCCAATCTCCCGGAACAGAGCGATCAGATCGGCGCGAAACCCGTTCAGGTTGTCCGCCGGCATCAGGGAAACGGCGCCGATGTGGAACGACCCCTTACCCGTTCCCGCGATCTCCAGCCGGGCATCGTCGCTGTCCCCCTCGGCCGTGAAGCTCAAAGGAAACTTGGCGTATTCTCTGCGCAGCGATTTGATGGGGATGGTCTGCCGGTCGCCGGCGTTCGGTCCCCAGACCAAGCTGACTTTCACCTCGGCTCCGGGGTCGGCCGCAAGCACCACGCGGCCGGAGTACTTCCTGCCTTTGCGAACTGCCATGCCGGCCTGCTGGATACCATGCGGCGTGGCGGCCTCCAACTTGACCATGGGGCTGTGCTCGCCCACATAGGCGCGCTCGCGGTCCATCACCACGAACTCGTCCGCACCCAGGGGTCTCCACCGGGCCACGAATTTCCTGCTATTGGGAGGCTTTTGTTCCTTGCTGGAGTCCACCGGATAGAAGAACTTGCGGTCGCCGAGCATCTCGGCCCACATGCCTTGCTCGTAGCAGTTGCTCAAGAGTTCGGTGAAGAATCCATACATGTGTCGGGAGATGGGCGCACCCGTCTTGCTCGCGTCCACCGTCATGGTCACTTGCTGTGCGCCGCCACTGTGCGCCAGGCCGCTGACGATCATCGCCGTCAGCACGCCTTTCAAGAACCCATGTTCTTTCATCGGCCACCTAATGTTGGTTGTCACGCTAGAATTTCCCAATCTTACGTCACACCAGAGTCTTCGCCCAAGCCGGCCACCTGCTCAGCTATCAAAAAAAGAGCCGACTCTCGGATCGTTGACCGAAGAGTCGGCCCGAACCCTCGCAGCCGTCTTGACAGGCCGCTCCATATCAGAAGTAAAACTTCGTCAGAAGTAAAACTTCAGGGCTAACTGCATGGTGCGGCTGTTGCTGGCACTGGTTATATGCCCGAACTGCGCCGAATCGGCGGTGACGTTGGGATTGCCGAACGTCGGCGTGTTAAAGAGGTTGTACGCCTCTGCGCGGAACTCGAGATTGCGAGTTTCGTTGCCGAATCCATAGAACCGCTTGCTGAGGTCGATGTTGAGGATCGACATTCCCGGACCGAAGATCAGGCCCTTGCCGGCATCGCCCATGGTGTACAAAGCCGGCAGCGAAAACACCGACGTATTGAACCACCTCTGGAGCGTGCGTTGGGAAGAAGGAATGACCGGATCGGAGCTCACATTGGGTGCGTTGAACACCTCCGCGCCAGCTACCTCGCTGTTGTAATTCTCGGTGGGATTCAGCGGCATGCCGGATTGCAGAGTCAGCGTACCGTTGAGTTCCCATCCGCCCAAGGGATAGATGAGCGGACCGGACGTGAGCCACTGCCGGCCCCGGCCCCACGGAAGCGCGTAATTCCAAGCAGCCGTGAGGCGCTGCGGGATGCTGTTTTCGGAAAGCCCCCGGTCCAGGTTCCGGTTATCCACCGGATCGCGGTACCCGGTGTCGCCGACATCGATAGTCTTCTGGAAGGTATACGCCCCCATGACACCAAATCCACCAGCGAACCGTCGCTCCACTTTGACCTGGAGCGAGTTGTAGCTCGACGACCCAATCCATTGTTCCATCAGGACGCCAGTGGGGAATTGCGGGTAAGGCACGTAGGGCGCGATGAACCGGCCCTGCGCCTGGGAAAGCATATTCCCCGGGATAGCGTTCATGTTGTAGTCGCCCTCGTAACCGCCCATGTTCAGGTGGGTGCCCTTGCTGCCGGCATATCCCACTTGCACCAGCACGTCCTTAAACTGGTGACCCACGTTGAAGTTCCACTGTTGCATGTAGGCCATGGGGTTATGGTCGGGGTAGACTTCCACCTCCGTATACCCCGCGCCGGTGCGGCTTTGAGCACTAAACGGAATGTTGTCCAATGTGTTCGTCCAGTGGATATTATCGGTGCTGGTTAACGTACCTCCATCGCCCAGGGCAAAAAAGGGCGTCAGTTGCATATAAGACTCCCGGAAACTCTGACCGGTGCCCACGGTAAACATGCCGTATGCGCCTCGAATCACCGTCTTATCGCTGCCGAACGGTGAGTAAGCAAACCCCAAGCGGGGCCCGAGGTTTCTTAAGTCGTTGTCCCACGGCGTGGTCCGAAAACCGCTGGTTCCAAATTGTACCCATTGGTTCTGTTGGAGGTTGAAAACTCCGGACCGGTTCTGCGCTTCGTGCCACCAGAGAGGGGCGTCAAAGCGCAGGCCAATGTTCAACGTGAGCTTCTTGTTGACACGGAAGTCATCTTGCACGAAGAGGGCGAAAATCGTAGTCCGGGTGCGGAACATGTCAGGGAAAATCGTGTAAGTCGTGGACACTGGCAACCCCAGCATGAAGCTCGCAAAGTCATAACCGCTTTGCGCGAGACCGACTTGGTTGGTGAAGGAGTTGTTGAACGTAAAGTCGCCGTTGTTGTTGTTGGGCTGCAAGTTGTCGGTTCGGAGCTGGCGCACTTCGCCACCAAATTTGATGGTGTGCCGTGCCAGAGCGATGGAGGCTGTGTCCACGATCGACCTGCTTGCCTCGAGCTGGTACATTAACGAACTGTACCCCGGTCCGACCGAGGTGAAGTTCGTGAAATTGTACAACGGCGTGGCGAGATCCCTGTCCGCACCATTAGGCAATCCGTAAATCCCCATGTCGTTTTCCGAAACCGTGCCGGTGC
The DNA here is from genome assembly GCA_963714205.1 of Terriglobia bacterium. Taxonomy (GTDB): domain Bacteria; phylum Acidobacteriota; class Terriglobia; order Bryobacterales; family Bryobacteraceae; genus CAVQNQ01. Next base: position 682,246 of record CAVQNQ010000003.1, on the reverse strand, counting down.
CTCCCACCGTCCGGTGCGCGTAATTCTGCCACCAGTTGACGTGCAAGTCATTGGTAGCCTTGGGACTAAAGACGTGAACGAAATTGACTGTGACAAAGTGATTCGGGGTATTGTTATATACACCGCCAGAGCGCGGATCTGGGAATTCGGAGCCGGTGTCGTTACGGTTGAAGTTCTTGCCATAGCGCGCCATCAACTTGTTGCTCTCCGAAAAATTGTGGTCCAACCTGAGATCGTACGTCTTGGTGTAATTCAGGTTAAGACCTACGCTGTCCCAGTTGCCAGCTAGCGCGCTGCTCTGCGGAGCCGGATAAAGCGCTGCGGCTTTCAGCGCCGCGGGGCTCAGGCGGGAGGTGGGAATGATATTACCAGGAAAGGGGTCGCGGACTACGACGGTCTGTCCCGCGGAGTTGACGGTGTTGCGCGAGGACAGCGGGTCGAAGACCTCGTCGCCGTAAACGGGGCGCCCCAAAGCGTCGGTCCCTACCTGTCCGCCCAGAATCTGGGAAAAGTTCCCCTGTATAAAGGCGGGCTGGGGTACGCTGGCGTTGGTGTACGCTGTCATTCCCGTCTGGCGTGTGTTCTGGTAAGCGAAGAAGGCGAAGGTCTTGTTCTTCCGGATGGGCCCGCCCACCGTGCCGCCGAACTGGTTGTAGTGCAGCGCCGGAACCTGGTGCGTGAAGAAGTTGCCCGCGTTCAGATCGGTGTTCTGGAAAAACTCGAACAACGATCCGTGCACCTGGTTGGTGCCCGACTTCATGCTCGTAACCATGACGCTGCCCGAAGTCTGGCCGTACTCGGCCGAAAAGCTGTTGGTCAGAATCTTGAATTCCTCCAACATATCCGGGTTGGGGGCGATGGTGGGGTTACCCCACACGTGTGTTGTGTTGTTTGCCCCGTCCACCAAGTAGGTGTCTCTGCGAACCTGGCCGCCGTTGGAAACGGTGCCCTCGGGGCCCTGCACCACACCCGGAATGAAATTCTCCAACTGCGTCGGGTCGCGCGTAGACAAAGGAAGTGAAGTGACTTGGCGCGACTCCATGGTGGAACTGAGCGAGCCGGTTTCGGTTTCCAATAGCGCCGCTGTCCCTGTGATCGTCACAGATTCCACATTCGCGCCCGCCTCGAGCGTCAGATCGACACGCAACTCGCGGAACAAGTCCAATTGAATGTTTTCGCGAACGAGCTTCTTGAAGCCGCTGAACTCCGCCTCCACGCGGTACTGACCCGCCGGCAGATATCGAACCGCATAATTACCTACACTGTCGGACTGAGTGTCGGACGCCACATTAGTCTGAACGTTGGTCACGGTCACTTTAGCGCTCGGAACGACAGCGCCGGACGTATCTGTGATCGTACCTAGAATTGCGCCTGTGTTTCCCTGGCCAAACAAGGAGACTGCTCCAAGCGCCAGAATGCATACTGCTGGGAACATGCTGCGGGCTTGCATAACTACCCCCTTTTACCTTCCACAGAGCCGCCGCTCTGCGAGAGGGAAACGCTCCAGGACAAACGCCAACCTCTCTCGGCGCCTAGTCCCCAGGAAAGCCGTGCCCTGCAACGGAGGCGCGGCTTCACGCGTCTAACTTACAATAAAGCCCGCCGACTCGCAGAATAAACACGAGTCGCCCTCTGCAATAATTAAAGGCCAGTATGAATATACACTTCGTCATCCAAGAGTCAATAGGTATTTTACCTGATTGTGCCTTTTTATCCGTTTTTCATGCCCGGCTTCGGGATCTCGCGGTTAACCGCGCGGCTACTGAGCGGCCCTAACCTATTCAGTGTTTGAGCGATCTCGCAAGTGAGCTGTACACGGCGGCTCGCGCCCTGAAAAGGCTGCCGCGAGGAGGGCGAGCACGCCGAACGAGACATAGCAACGGCTTAGGCCGGTGATCCCCCCGATTGCGCCGGATATGGGAGCAATGGGAGCAGTCAGGCACACGTTAAGTCCGCATACCTCCGCAGGCCGGCTGACGAGTTCGGACGATGGCATCAGGACAGAGCTGTAACGGCGGCCAGTCGGGTATATACTCACGGGAGCAGGATGTGCAAGTGGAAATTCTGCCTAACATATTCCCGGCAAAAAGCGGAGAAGGGTGCCGGGAGGTTACTATGTCTGCCGCTACTGGTCAATGGAGCCAGAGAATAGGAGTTATACCAATGAGAACGAGGATGAGGTTGTTAAGAGCAGTATTGGTGGCGTCCTCCCTCTTCATAGGAGGTCTTGCCGCGCAATCGCTGTCAAGCTACGTCCGCACCGACAAGGCCGAAGCCGTCATCGAGGTCCGAGCCGGGCAGCAAAGTTCGTTCCGGATTCCCCGTACGGTATACGGGATCTACACGGAGAAGGGGATCTTTGAGGGTATTTCGGCCCAACTTCTCGACAACCCCAGTCTGGAGGACTATTACGGCTATTTGCCGGCCCTGAATGCGCGCTTTTCCGATCCGGCCTTCGCCAACTCTCTGACCATGGGATTGCCGCTCCCCTGGCAGGCGTTGCGAAATGTCGGGAAGCGGTACGAGTCGCGTTTCGGCGCCGGAGCGGCCAACTCCAATCGCTATCTCTACCTAATTGGCCTGCCACACCCGGAGCCGAAGGGGATCAGGGGGCGACCCGACGTCACAACCGAGGAGGCCGGTATCCGCCAGGGCATCTACCTGCCGGTTCATCGGGAACTCGAGTATATGGGGTCTCTGTTCGCCTCGTCGGTGGAGGGGCCGGTGCGCCTGACGGTGAGCTTCCGGACCCGGAACGATCCGGACAGGATCCTGGCCTCAACCGAGGTTCAGGTGCCGGATGGCGGGAAATGGACGAAGCTCCCATTCCGCCTGCGACTTCCAGCCGGGGCCGTGAAGTCGCATGAGCTGGTGGATTTTGCGGTGTCGATCACTGGCGCTCAACGCATTTCCCTGGATATGATCCGGCTCTTTCCCGCCGACGCGGTGGAAGGATACTTCGATCCGGAGGTGATCAAGGCCGCCAAGGAGATGAACTTTTCTTTGATCCGGTGGGGCGGCAACTTCATGAGCACCTATCACTGGGAGGACGGCATAGGTCCCCAGGACAAGCGTCCCACGCTACTGGATCGGGCTTGGGGAGGCATGGAATACAACGACTTCGGGACCGATGAGTTCATGTCGTTGTGCCGGCTGGTGGGGGCGCAGCCGATGATCTGTATGAATCTGGGGAGCGGCACCAAGGAAGAAGCCCGGAAATGGGTGGAGTACGTCAACGGAGCGCCGACCACTCCCGAAGGAGCGCGGCGGGCGGCTAACGGGCATCGCGATCCGTATCCGCCGACGATCTGGGAACTGGGGAACGAGCTCTGGGGGGACGACCAGGTGGGGTGGCAGACGCCGACGAGCAATGCCGCCCGCTATCTGGAGTTCTACCCGGTGGTGCGCAAGCAAGCTCTTCCGGGCGCGATACTGGTTTCCTGCGGCCCCGGCGCGGACTTTACCCCGGCCTGGACGGGGGCCCTGATCAAGCAAGCGGGCAAGGACCTGAGTTATCTCAGCGTACACTATGTTGTGCGTCTCAATCAGACCGTCGCCAAGCCCCCCGATGCCGACACACAGACGGCGATTGCTGTGGCCATCCCGGTCGGGATGACGAACCTGTTGAAGCCAATCCGGGCGCAGATCGACGCGGACCCGGCCACCAAAGGCCGGGTGGGGATAGCCTACACGGAGTGGAGCTGGGGAGGCGGCGCCGGCACCGGGATGCCATCGTCGGCCAACATGGGCGGAGCCGTTATCGGCGCGGGTTGGATGAACATGCTGCTGTCTCACGCCGATTTTGTGCCCATATCCAGCATGTCGGGCCTCATGGGAGTCATCCGCAAGTCGCAAGCCCGGGTCTGGACCAGTCCGCAAGCCTGGATGTTCTGGCTTTACTCGCATCGCGCAGGGGACACGGTCGTGGCCACCCAAACCGAGGTTCGCCACTATGACGTTCACAACGGGTTGACCAGCATGCCCGAGGTTCCGGATGTTCCGTATCTCGACGTGCTGGCAACCCGGAACTCGGCGAACGGCAGTCTGGTTCTATTCGTGGCCAACCGCGATCCGAAGAACGCGATTCCGGCAACGGTACGGCTTCAGGGCTTCTCCGCCGCCGCCCAGGCACAGGTGGACACACTGGCCGCCGACTCACTGGCCACGGAGAATTCGGGTGACCACCCGGACACGATTCGACCGGTGGCCTCGTCCCTGGACGTGACTGGAGACGAGATTCGATACGAGTTTCCCAAGCTGTCGCTGACGGTCCTTACTCTGAAGCGCCGGTGACCGCCCAAGTTAACTCCACTGGCGAAGACCAGGATAAAAAGGGGCGGCAACGGTAGCAGCCGGGTATATACTCACGAGCAGGATGCCAAGCGGAAGTTCCGCCTAACCCGAGAGCGGAGAAGGGTGACCGGAGAGCAGTATCTCTGCCGCCGACTATTCAAAGGAGCCAGAAAATGGGAGTTACACCAATGCAAACAAGGATGAAGCCATTAGGGGTGGCATCGGTGGCATTCTTCCTCTTCATAGGAGGTCTTGCCGCGCAATCGTTGTCGAGCTACATCCGCACCGACAAACCCGAAGCGGTTATCGACATCCGTGCCGGGCAGCAAAGTTCATTCCGGATTCCTCGAACGGTGTACGGGGTCTACACGGAAAGCGGCGGCAACGGAAATTCTGAGAGCATTTCGGCCCAGCTTCTCGAAAACCCAAGCCTGGAGGACTACCACGCCAGTTTGCAGGTGATGAAAGCACGATTTGCGGGCCGGGCCTTTATCCAGTCACTGAACGAAGGACTGCCACTGCCCTGGCAGCCCCTAAGAGATGTCGGGAAGAGGTATGAGTCCGTTTTCGGCGCCGGGGCGGCCAATTCCGATCGCTATCTCTACATGATCGGCCTGCCACACCCGGAGCCGAAGGGCTTCAAGGCGCGGCTCGAGATGATCACAACCGAGGAACTCGGAATCCGCCAGGGCATTTACCTGCCGGTTCATCGGGAGCTGGAGTATATGGGATCCCTGTTTGCCTCGTCGGTAGAGGGGCCTGTGCGCCTGATGGTGAGCTTCCGAGTCCGGGACAATCCCGACAAGATTCTGGCTTCCACGGAGGTCCAGGTGCCGGACGGGGGGAAATGGACCAAGCTGCCGTTCCGCCTGCGTCTTCCAGCCGGGGCCGTGAAGTCGCATGAGCTGGTGGATTTTGCGGTGTCGATGACCGGCAAACAGCGATTTTCTCTCGATCTGATCCGGCTCTACCCGGCCGACGCAGTGGAAGGAGTGTTCGATCCGGAGGTGCTCAAGGCCACCAAAGAAATGAACTTTTCTCTGATCCGCTGGGGCGGCAACTTTATGAGCACCTATCATTGGGAGGATGGAGTAGGACCGCTGGACAAGCGTCGTACCCAGCTCAATCGGGCTCGGGGGACCATGGAGTACAACGAGTTCGGGACCGATGAATTCATGTCTTTCTGCCGGCTCACGGGGGTGCAGCCGATGATCTGCCTGAACCTGGGAAGCGGCACGAAGGAAGAAGCCCGGAAATGGGTGGAGTACGTCAACGGAGCGCCTACGACGCCCGAAGGTGCGCATCGCGCAGCCAACGGCCATCGCGATCCGTATCCGCCGACGATCTGGGAACTGGGGAACGAACTTTGGGGGGACGACCAAATGGGATGGCAGACGCCTACGAGCAATGCCGCCCGTTATCTGGAATTCTACCCGGTGATCCGCAAGCAAGCTCTCCCGGGCGCGAAACTGGTTGCCTGCGGTCCCGGTGCGGACTTTACCCCGGCTTGGACCGCGGCCCTCATCAAGCACGCCGGCAAGGATCTAAGCTATCTCAGCGTGCACTACGTCGTCAGTTTCAATCAGCTTGTGGCCAAGCCAATTGATGCCGACACAAAGACAGCCATCGCTCTGGCTCTTCCGGTCGGGATGACGAATCTCCTGAGGCCTATCCGGGCGCAGATCGACGCGGATCCGGCCACCAAGGGCCGTGTGGGGCTGGCCTACACGGAATGGAACTTGGGAGGCAACGAGGGCACCGGGATCCCATTCTCGACCAACATCGGCGGAGCCGTTATCGGCGCGGGTTGGATGAACATGCTGCTGTCTCAGGCCGATTTTGTGCCGATATCCAGCATGTCGAGCCTGACATCGGGAGGAGGCCTCCGCAAGTTGCAAGGCTTTGTCTGGGCCAGCCCTCAGGGCTGGGCGTTCTGGCTTTACTCGCATCGCGCCGGAGACACAGTGGTCGCTACTCAAACCGAGGTTCGGCACTACGATGTTCGCAACGGGTTGGACAGCATGCCCGAGATTCCAGATGTTCCCTACCTCGACGTGCTAGCAACCAGTAACTCGACGAGCGGCGATCTGGTTCTATTCGTTGCCAACCGCGATTGGAAGAACGCCATTCCGGCGACGGTGCGGCTTCAGGGATTCTCCGCCGCCGCCCAGGCACAGGTGGACACTCTGGCCGCCGACTCACTGGCCACGGAGAATTCGGGTGACCACCGGAACACGATTCGACCGGTGGCCTCGTCCCTGGCCGTGACTGGAGACGAGATTCGGTACGAGTTTCCCAAGCTGTCGCTGACGGTTCTTACTCTGAAGCGCCGGTGATCGTCCCAGGGTAAAAGCCGGGTGTATAGTGGCGGAATCAGGTCAATCGAGCCAGAGAACAGGAGTTACACGAATGAAAACGAGAATGAGGCTGTTGGCAGTGGCATTGATGGCACTCCTCTTCGTGAGAGGTCTGGCCGCGCAATCGTTGTCGAGTTATGTTCGCACCGACAGACCCGAAGCTGTCATCGAAATCCGAGCTGGGCAGCAAAGTTCGTTCAAGATTCCGCGAACGGCATTCGGGATCTACACGGAGAAGGCGGTTTTTGAGGGCATTTCGGCCCAGCTTCTCGAAAATCCAAGCCTGGAGGACTACTACAGCTATTTGCCGGTGCTGAATGCGCGGTTTTCCGATCCGGCCTTCGCCAACTCCCTGACCATGGGATTGCCGCTCCCCTGGCAGGCGCTGCGAAATGTCGGGAAGCGGTATGAGTCGCGTTTCGGCGCCGGAGCGGCCAACTCCAATCGCTATCTCTACCTGATTGGCCTGCCACACCCGGAGCCGAAGGGGATCAGGGGGCGACCCGACGTCACAACCGAGGAGGCCGGTATCCGCCAGGGCATTTACCTGCCGGTTCATCGGGAACTCGAGTATACGGGGTCTCTGTTCGCCTCGTCGGTGGAGGGGCCGGTGCGCCTGACGGTGAGCTTTCGGACCCGGAACGATCCGGACAAGATCCTGGCCTCGACCGAGGTTCAGGTGCCGGATGGCGGGAAATGGACGAAGCTCCCGTTCCGCCTGCGACTTCCAGCCGGGGCCGTGAAGTCGCATGAGCTGGTGGATTTTGCGGTGTCGATCACCGGCGCTCAACGCATTTCCCTGGATATGATCCGGCTCTTCCCCGCCGACGCAGTGGAAGGATACTTCGATCCGGAGGTGATCAAGGCCGCCAAGGAAATGAACTTCTCTACGATCCGCTGGGGCGGCAACTTCATGAGCACCTACCATTGGGAGGACGGAATAGGACCCCAGGACAAGCGTCCCACGCTACTGGACAGGGCTTGGGGAGGCATGGAATACAACGACTTCGGGACCGATGAATTCATGTCGTTGTGCCGGCTCACGGGGGCGCAGCCGATGATCTGCATGAACCTGGGAAGCGGCACCAAGGAAGAAGCCCGGAAATGGGTGGAGTATGTCAACGGAGCGCCCAGCACGCCCGAAGGTGCACGGCGGGCGGCCAATGGGCATCGCGATCCGTATCCGCCGACGATCTGGGAACTGGGGAACGAACTCTGGGGGGACGACCAGGTGGGGTGGCAGACGCCCACGAGCAATGCCGCCCGCTATCTGGAGTTCTATCCGGTGGTCCGCAAGCAAGCTCTTCCGGGCGCGATACTGGTTTCCTGCGGCCCCGGCGCGGACTTTAGCCCGGCTTGGGCGGGTGCCCTCATCAAGCAAGCCGGCAAGGATCTAAGTTACATCAGCGTACATTACGTCGTTACTTTGAATCAGCTAATGGCCAAGCCACCCGATGCGGACACGCAGACAGCGATAGCTCTGGCCATCCCGGTCGGGATGACGAACCTGTTGAAGCCAATCCGGGCGCAGATCGACGCGGACCCGGCCACCAAAGGCCGGGTGGGGCTGGCCTACACAGAGTGGATGTTTTCGCCTGGCCGGGAGTTACCCACTCCGGACGCCAGCACCCCTGAGGGCCCGGGCCGCGGCAACCTCGGCGGAGCCATCATTGGCGCCGGTTGGATGAACATGCTTCTTTCTCAAGCCGACTTCATCCCGATTTCCACCATGTCGAGCCTCATGGGAGGGGCAAACCTCACGACCGGATCGGGCATCCGCAAGGAGCACGCCCTCGTCTGGGCCAGTCCGCAATACTGGATGTTCTGGCTTTATTCGCATCGCGCCGGCGACACGGTCGTGGCCACCCAAACCGAAGTTCGCCACTATGATGTTCACCAGGGGCTGACCAGCATGCCTGAGGTTCCAAATGTTCCCTATCTCGACGTGCTGGCAACCCGGAACTCGACGAGCGGCGATCTGGTTCTATTCGTTGCCAACCGCGATGCGAAGAACGCCATTCCGGCTACCCTGCGGCTTCAGGGATTCTCCGCCGCCCAGGCGCAGGTTGACACGCTGGCCGCCGATTCAGGGGTCACGGACAACAAGGTTGACCGGCCGGACGCGATTCGACCCGTGACCAAGTCCCAAGCCGTGACTGGGGATCAGATTCGGTATGTTTTCCCGAAGCTCTCTCTGACGGTCATTACTCTGAAGCGACGGTAACTAAACGCGGCCCGCGGCGGCCGATGCGGATTTCGGGGGAAGGTGAACGCAATCCCGGGGTGATCGTGAAAAACGTCGCGGGGCGAAGGTGAACAGGATTCCGGGCTGAAGGTGAGCAGCGATTCCGATGGGAAGGGTTTTTCGCGCCGCCTCGGAATCGTTTTCACGATGAACCCGGAGTGATTTCCACAGGCGCGGCGGCACTGGACACAATACCGGCACATTGAACCCTCCAAGGGAGGATCAGTGCCGGCCAGGAGAGTGTCCATGCGGATGCACGTCGCGCCGCGTCCCGCGGACGCGGCCGTCGTGCGCACGACGCAGTCCTCGCGCGGCTTCCGCGGCCGGCCGCCGTGCACCCCGCCCGCGCGGTGGCGGTCCCGCACGTCGCGGCGACTGCCGCGGTGCCGCGGGTATTCCGGCAACGCCCGATGCTAGAGTAACGCTGTGAGTAGAGGCAGGAAGAGGCTCATTTTCGACACCAGCGCCGTTAATGCGCTCGCGGATGATTCGGACCTCGGCGCGATCGTTCGGAGTTCGAGAATCTCCTACTATGGCGTCGTAACAGAAACCGTACTGGCAGAGGTCATCGCAGACACCGACGAGGGAGAGCGCAGGAGAGTGCTCAAAATGCTCGATCGGCTTATGCACCCGGGCACCTGCATTATGCCGTTTCAGTGGATCATCGAGCATCAGGCGAAAGCCTATCAGGAGAACCCGACCGATCACGACTGGCGCAAACTTATGAGAACAGGAGATCTACCGGCAGGAAATCATCCACGAGTTGAGCGAGGAGACCAGGAAGAGCAACAGGAAGTGGGACCGAGACTTCAAGGCGATGTTTCGCGCGGTAAAGCCGGCCTTCCAGAAAGTGTTCGAAACAGAACAGCGGCCCTCCCTAAAAGCCGTGATCGAACACCTAACGTCGGGCGGAGGAGCTTATCTCAGTATTGGTGCCGGGTTGATGGAGCGTGCGACGAAGGTCCTACCGCCAGAATCCAAGGTCAAGGATTTTATCGACCGGTGCGAGCCGTTCAAGGCGCTGCTGATCGCCCTTGCCTTCAGCCAGTACGACATGTGCATTCGCGATCCACGCAAGCCGTCGCTTGGCAAGGCGGGCAGGCACGACATGTTCTCCGCTGTCTACCTTCCCTATTGCAGAGTATTCGTGACGAACGATCCGGGCCAGTGGAAGGCACTCACGGTAGTGGCCAACTTGATGGGGTGCGAAGCGCAGATCCTGATGTACGCAGATTTCAAAGCGGGTCTATTTGGGCTGAGCGATTGAGCTGTTTTCTCCGTGCCGCTTCGAGATGCGCGGTGGCCTCCAGTTGCAGCCGATATCGCAGCACGACGAAGCGGTTCAACTGCCAGTATCGGCGGGATCATTTACCATTGGAGTTTCGGGGTATCGCAGGACGTCGCGCAGATGCGACCCGAGTTGGCGAGCGGGGGCATCCGTGCGCCATATTGGTGGCTTTCAAGGGCTTAGAGGGGGCGCATCTTGAACAGAACGCGAGAGTGGTTCGAGACACCGTACCGGCTGGGTGAGAAGGAAGTCAGCGGCAGATTCGTAGTCCCGTCCGGGATCAGGTGCACCCATGCCAGCACCATCGCCAGGTGCTTCCAGGACGTTCCTTCCATAGGCGTCATAACGACGAAGAGTATAAGCCTGTTGCCGAGAGCCGGATACCGCGAGCCGATTTTCGCTCAGTATGCGGAAGGAAGCTACATCAATGCCGTGGGCCTGACGAATCCCGGCGCAAGCGCGTTTCGGGTGGAGCTTGGGACCGTTGACATCCCCGCAGACAAGTTTGTTCTCGTCTCCATATTCGGTGCCTCGGTTTCGGACTTTGTGGAAGCTGCGCGAATTCTGGAACCGGTCGCCGATGGCTTTGAGCTGAACATGTCGTGTCCGCACGCCAAAGGCTATGGCGCTGAAATTGGAGCGGATCGAGCACTGCTTTGCGACATCACCCGGGCCGTAGTGGCTGCCGTCCACGTTCCGGTGTTCGTCAAGTTCTCCGCTATTCTGGAAGATCTCGCGGGAGCCGCCGCGGCCGTGATTGCGGAAGGCGCAAGCGGGATCACCGTAACGAACACAATCGGCCCTGCTCTTGTCAAACTGGGCGACACTCCGGTGTTGCGAAACGGACTCGGCGGCCTCTCCGGCGACGGAATCCGCCCGCTCGGCGTCCGCGCCGTCATGCAAACACGGGCCGCCTTGGGACCGGCCCCGGTTATTATCGGCATGGGCGGCATCTCCAACCACCACCACATTCAGGAATACGCCAGTGTAGGCGCCGATCTGTTCGGCGTGGGTAGCGCCACCGCATGGCTTGACAGCCGGGAGTATGCGCAGTATTTCTCGCAGCTCTTGTCCGGCGTGATTGGGAGCCCGGCGGCTGAGTCCGCAAGCCAAGTCTCGAATGCGAAACCCCGCATTGAATACTTCGACTCCCGCCTCGAGTCCAGGGAGGAGATCTCCGAGGATCTTTTCCAGGTCTCGTTCACGGACCTGCCGGCTGCCTACCTGCCCGGCTCACTTGCCGGCAAGTTCTTCTTCATCATGTTGCCTGGAGTGGGGGAGAAGCCCTTCGCGGTGTTCTCAGCGGCGGAACGTTCCGTGATCGTACGGACGGTCGGGGTGTTCACCGAGCAACTCCGCAAATTGGAAGTCGGATCGAAGCTATTTTTGCGGGGGCCCTACGGTAAGCCCCTGCCGCGGCTTCGGAACAAGACGATCGTGCTGGTTGGGGGCGGCACTGGCACGGCTTCCTTACTCGAAATCGCCCTCGACTACAAGTCCGGCAACGAACTTACCTTTGTGCTCGGCGCGCGCTCCGGGTCGAACTTCTTCGGCCTCGACGAGTTCCGGGCCCTTGGCCCCGTGCACCTCGCTACCAATGACGAAAGTATTGGCTTTGGAGGGAACGCACACGAGGCGCTCTTGGACCTGGCCCCCTCGCTTTCCAAGGTTCCATCTGAGGATCTTGTCTTCATCAACTGCGGGCCCGAGAAGATGGTTAAGGCGTGCTTTGCCGTCGAACTCAGGTTCGCAGACAGCCTTCAGATCTTCGGATCGATCGAATACATGACAAGCTGTGGCGTGGGAATCTGCGGAAAATGCGCAAGCCCGTCCGGCGCCTTGACCTGTATTGATGGCCCATTTCTGAGCCTGGCGGAGTTCCAGCCGCTGAGAAACACAGAGCTGCCCAGCAGCATGGCAAATCCCTGCCTCGATGGCACGAAGTCGCGATAGCGAGATCGGAACTGACACGCGCCGAGAGCTGGCGGATTATCTCGCGATTCCAATAGTCGCTGACGACGAAGGGATCCCGAGTAGCCTGGCAACTAGTTCTGTATGTCCTTCAACCCATGTCGGAGAATCGCTCCAAAGAGCCTTACGCAAGCACGCCTGGAGCAGGGATTTGCGTACCCTCACTTCTAATAGAACGGAGACCCAAGAATCCATGCCAGGACGTGCGGCCGCATCGTGGTTCTTCCCGACGCGGCCGGCGAATACGCTCCCACCCGAAGTGAAGGTCAGGGTGCACGCGACGGTGATGTCCCCGCCTTCGAGCGATGCTGCCGTAGTTGGTTTGAGGTCAAAACCAAGGGAGGTTTGGTAATACGGAATGGAGTCGGTCGGTTGGTACGCGAGCATCAAGTCGGAGGAAAGACAGGTCTCAAGCGTCTCGTTCCAGTAATCAGCGAAAATCGGGATCGCCTTAAGTTGGTCCACAAGTTCGCGGTTCAAGACGCTGTGTGCTGAGGTGGTCATTTGGTTCTCCGATGCCGGTGATCTGGGGTGAAAGGAGCCCGGATACACCTCCGTAGGGGATTCGAGCGGACCTCCTCGCTGCTCTGGGAAGGCGCGAAAGCGCCCACATACGCGTACTACAGGGCAGACGAGCAGGCGTGTTCTGAGACAATTGTGGACTCCATTGTACAGCACCTTCGGCCGCCGGGTCGGCTGACTCCACCGCCACTTCCTGGCCAGTCGGATCGTCGTACTGGATACCGTTGCGAAATCCCCTTCTCACCAATGTCGTCCCGGTAACACCAACCGCTTCCACCTTTCGCTTGATGTCCCCTCGGCCCGGAGGTAATGTCCAGTTAGCTTCCGATATTGCCCATTATGAGGACCGTAAATGACTGATTTGATTGTTGTTCCACAAACGAACCAATGGTACAGGCTGAAGTCCCTGGTGCTGGATAGCGTTTCCTCGCCGATCACCAAGCGCGTTTACAATCTGGGCCTGGACGAGTTCTTCGCATGGTTGTCCGTCCAGGAGCCGCGGCCGGGGTTCACCAAAGCGACCGTGGCTGCTTGGCGGGTGGTCCTGGAGGCCCGCGGGCTCGGTTCGGTTTCCATCAACGTCCGGATCACCGCCATCCGGAAACTGGCGGCCGAGGCTGCGGATAACGGGCTGCTGGCGCCGGAACTGGCCGCCGGCATCGCCCGCGTCAAAAGCGCGAAGTCGATGGGCGTGCGCACAGGGAACTGGCTGTCGCTGAAGCAGGCCCAGGCGCTCTTGAACGCGCCGGACATCACGAAGACCAAGGGCCTACGCGACCGGGCGATCATTGCCGTGCTCCTCGGCTGCGGGCTGCGGCGGTCTGAAGTTGCAGCGCTTACCCTCAAGCACATACAACAGCGGGACGGCCGCTGGTGCATCGTGGACCTCTTCGGGAAGCACGGGCGCGTCCGGACCGTGCCGATGCCGACGTGGGTCAAGGTAGCAATCGATGCGTGGACCGGCCCCGCCGGCGTGGTGGACGGCTATGTGTTCCGGCCCGTCAATCGCTGCGACCAGGTCGCGGGCGAGGTCCTGTCCGAAAAGGTCGTTTGGCAGATGCTCCGACCGTACGCGACGGCTGCTGGCGTTCCTGGCATCGCGCCGCACGACTGTCGTCGCACGGCCGCGAAACTCTGCCGAGCCTCTGGCGGCGAGTTGGAGCAGATCCAGTTACTGCTGGGCCACGCGTCGGTCCAGACCACCGAGCGGTACCTGGGCACGAAGCAGGATCTGGTTCATGCGCCGAACGACGGGATCAAGTTAAGGGTGGCGGTGTAGGTTCTCGGGAGGTAGATGGGGCCGCGGCATCGCTGCCGCGGAAATATTCATCCGCGCGCTGGCGCTGGACCACCTGCGCGAGCTTCAATGGGGCCGCGGCATCGCTGCCGGATGGGGTGCGGCGTCGCCTCCTCGGTTTCGTCTTCCCATCGTTCGCCAAGGGTTGTAGGTTCGAGTCCTACCTGAGGAGCCAAACTAGCCCATAGACAACACGCAACTTGCCGCGTTGTGTCCAAGCCGCGGCTGAAATTTAAATTTACCCATCCTTACCCGAATTTCCTATTCCTTGACCGCCAGGGTACCCCCAGCGGAGGCTTGGCGCGCACAGCACCACCTTGTGGATGGCCGATGGCACCACCCGCATGGGGATCGTACGGAGGTTGGCCACGCAACTCCTGCTCATACACCGCATAAATCGCCGCGAGGTCCAACTGGTCGACCACATCGCCGACGAAATATGCCAGATGATTTTCCGGAAGCCAATCCCGCAGGCTCGGCGGCAGCAGCAGATCTAGTTCGGGAAAGTAGGGACGGTATCCCTTCAGCATAGAACATTATGTATCGATTCTGTTCTATCTATTCCCTCAAACTTCAGGAATACTCGGACACACTCCTAGGGGCGAGGCCAGGTATTGGGCCGCGAGTTGAATCCAGTGAACTATCCCGATCTGAAATTGCAGCGGGATAGGATCGACGCCCACGACGAGGCCGCGTTGATGATGGCCGGAATCCTGCTGGCCGCGGGAGCCTTCACGGGGATCATGAAAGAATCCGGCATGCTGGTGGCCATGGCCAAGGCGCTGGTGGCGCGCGTGCTGCGCGGCGCCGCCGGGCACATGCCATTTGTCCTGGGCCTGGTCTCGATGCCGCCGAGCCTGCTCTTCGATCCTGATTCGTTTTCGACTTTTCTGATTGTGGGACTAGCGGGGATCGAATTGAGCGAGCACCAGAAGTTCACGATGCCGTTTTTGCTTGCGGCATCGGTGCTGGTGACCCTGGCGGCGGCAGCGTTCGGGGTATTTCCGGTGTAAGTGCGCGGCCGGCTGCCGCCGGGAGCATCCGTATCTATGCCAGGGATTATAATGCCAGCGAGCCCTTGTGAACGGAGGCCGCCGGCGGCAGACCCGTAACCGGGGTGCGCTCGAGAACGGGCGCACCGCGGGGGTAAGAAAGTTATGGCAAGGTAAGCGGGTCGGCACCAGGCGCCGGCCCGAGCGATCAGGATACCGAAAAGGAGAGTCAACCATGTCTAGCGAGAATCGTACGATCGGCCGACGAGCCATTTTTAAGTCTTCGGCCGCTATGTTAGGAGGAGCGCTGCTGGGCAAGAATGCGGCAGCCGAACAGGAGACTCCGGTCCGGAATGTCAATACCAATTCCAGCCCCTCGACTCTGAAAATCACGGACCTGCGGGTCGCAACCGTCGCCAAACCCGGGCCGAGTCCGTGTACGATCGTCCGGCTGGATACCAACCAGGGGGTGTACGGCCTCGGCGAAGTTCGCGATGGCGCCAGCCCCACTTACGCGCTGTTTCTGAAGAGCCGCCTGGTGGGTGAAAATCCTTTGCGGATCACCTACCTGTTCCAGAAGATCAAGCAGTTCGGCTATCACGGAAGGCAGGCGGGCGGCGTGGTCGCGGTTGAAGAGGCGCTCTGGGACATCGCGGGAAAGGTTTACAACGTCCCCATTTATCAGATGCTGGGCGGCAAGTTCCGCGATAAGATCCGGATCTATGCCGACACCACGGAATCGGACGACCCCAAGATCTATGCGCAGCGCCTGAAAGAGCGCAAGGACGTGATGGGTCTCACGTGGCTGAAAATGGACCTGGGAATCGAATTCGTGGCCAAGACTCCCGGCACGGTGACCCGGCCGGCGGGGCTGAGCCCTTGGGAAGACCGCGCCCTGCCACACCCGTTTGTCGCCACGGAGGTGACGGATAAGGGAATCGAGATGCTCTGCACCTATGTGGCGGCCATCCGCGAAGCCGTCGGCATGGAGATTCCGCTTTCCATGGACCACCTAGGCCACCTCGGCGTCAATTCCATAATCCGACTGGGAAAAGCCTATGAAAAATACAACCTTTCCTGGATGGAAGACGTAATCCCCTGGCAGTACACCGAAATGCTGCAGCACATTACGGCCGAGAGTCCGACGCCCATCCTGACCGGCGAGGACATTTACCTGAAAGAGGGCTTCATCAACCTGTGCGAGAAGCACGCCGTCAGCAAGATTCACCCCGACATTTCGACCTCCGGCGGGATCCTCGAGACGCACAAGATCGGCGATGCGGCCATGGAATACGGCGTTCCGATGGCGATGCATTATGCCGGCCTGCCGATCGGCGCGCTGGCATCGGTTCACTGTGCCGCCGCCACGGAAAACTTCCTCGCCTGCGAGAATCACTCTCTGGATGTGCCCTGGTGGCAGGACCTGGTGGAGGGCATCGACAAGCCGATTATCGACAAAGGGTTCATCACCGTTCCCGACAAGCCGGGCCTCGGCGTCACGCTCAATGAGGACGTGGTGAGAAGACATCTGGCGCCCGGCAGCGGTTATTTCGAACCGACGCCGCAGTGGGACCACGAGGGCTCGGGCGACTGGCTGTGGAGCATGGCCGGACCGCGCGATTCCAGGCTAGAGGCCTAATTCAGCCCAGTGCGAATTCGAGTTACAAAAAGCTTTCGAAGGGAACAGAAGTATTTATGAGGATTACGATATTGATCGTTTCCATGGTCTGCGCGCTCTCGGCGCCGCGTACCGGCTTCGCGCAGATCAAACAAACCAAGGAACAGATCCTGTTCTACACTTCGGACTGGAAAGGTGAGCGCTTCCCCGATGGCCGCCCGAAAGTTGCCGACGACCTGCTCGTGCGGGCGTTGGATGTTTCGATCGAGGACGTCTGGGAGTATCTGCGCGGCCAGGGCTACGCCAATCAGTTCGAATCCGGCTGGCAGGCTCTCCACATCGAGAAGCCTTTTGCCGGCCGCGCTCTCACCGCTCAATTCATGCCGGTGAGGCCCGATATGGCGGCGGCCGTCGCGGCCGAGGGCAAGACCGAGGGCCGGGTCAGCGGCACCAATAGCTGGGTCATCAACGAGCTTCAGATGGGCGACACGATGATCGTGGATGGCTACGGAAAGATCGTCGAAGGCACCATCATCGGTTCCAACCTGGGCAGCGGCATCGCCGCCCATACGCATTCCGGGTTCGTATTCGACGCTGGCATCCGCGACGCCGAGGAGAACCGCGAAATCGCCAACCTCAACGGCTTTTACCGCGGCTACGATCCTTCCGCCTGGGCTCAAATGCAACTGACGGGGATCAATGTTCCGGTGCGCATCGGGCGGGCGGTGGTCCTGCCCGGCGACCTGGTTCTAGCGAAGCAGGACGGCGTGATTTTCATACCCGCTGCGCTGGCCGCCAACGCCATCGCCAGGGCGGAATTCACCAACCTCCAGGACGCCTTCAACTTCGAGCTGAATAGCCAGGGCAAGAACGGCGCCGAGTTCGAGGGCGGCTGGACGGCGCAAAAGTACGCCGCATTCGGCAAGTGGATCGACGCACACCCCGACAAGCTGAAAATGACGCGCGCCGAATTCGACGCCTTGATGACCCGGGCGCAAGCGCCGCGTCCCGGCCGCGACGGCCGCGGTAACCAATAGCGCGCTTCGTCCAGGCCATCCGCCTGGCGGCCAGCGAACGCCGGCAAGCGCGTCGAATTCGCCAATTCCTTCGGATTGGAAAGGTGACAAAGGGTGAGTGGTCCTCGCTGACTTTGCCGCCTAACGCTAGATTCTTATCGGAAGTGGCCCGGCGCGCAGAGGCCCGGGCTAGGACGTGAGGTGAGCTGGGCCACTTTCGATAAGGGCGTTAGAAGTGAGCCGCTGGCGCGGCGGCGATCAGAGACCTCAATCTATGGGGTTTGAATGGTCGTTGAATATGGAAGTCCCGGTATCGTATGGACCGGCGCGAAAGACCAGCGCGCGGCGAGTCCGGCGTGTGGGGTAGGCACCGCACGAACGCGGGCAGAGTATCGCGGGGGCCGGCCCGCAGAATAGCCTACCGATATCTGCACATTACGCCGTGGAGCTGATTCCCAGCCCGCCTCCCTCGGGCAACTCTCCACCGGGCTGGTGGACGCCGCAGGCATCACATTACAAAGTACTCAAGTTCGTGGTGGCCCGATCGCGCCCTCTGTCCATGCCGGCTGTTCGTTCAGCCCAAGCGTGCTGGCGGCGGGCCGGGCTCGTCGGAGGGCCTCCACCAGCTTCGCCATGACGATGGGCTTGGAAATGTAATCGTCCATGCCGGCCTCCAGGCACCGAGCGCAGTCTTCTGGAAACGCGGCGGCCGTCAGAGCGATAATGCGCGGCTGGCGGTCGGGCGGTAGATCGCGGCGAACCCGCCGAGCAGCTTCGAGGCCGTCTATCTCCGGCATTTGGACATCCATAAACACCACGTCGTAGGACTCTCGCTCCAGGCCCTTCAGGAGATCTGCGCCGTTGACCACCCAATCCGCCCGGTAGTCGAGGCGCTTCAGGAACGCCAAGACCACCTCGCGGCTCAGCGGGTCGTCCTCGGCCACCATGATGCGGAGCTCCGGAAGGTCGCTGAATAGAGCATCCGCGCCGTCGTTCTGCGGAGCTGGTTGGCCGGCCTCCTCGACGACCCCTACCGGGATGGTGAAACCGAACGCGGCGCCGCACCCCGACTCGCTCTCGACCGAAAGACAGCCGCCCATCTGCTCCACCAGGGACTTGCTGATGGCCAGCCCTAGGCCCGTCCCACCGAACCTTCGGCTGATGGATGCGTCCGCCTGGCTGAAGGAATCGAAGATCCGCCGCTGCTGCTCTGGCGATATGCCCGGCCCGGTGTCGCGAACCACGAAGGAGATGCGACGAGGCCCGCACGTCCCTTCGGGGCTCATCACTCCATCGGGGCTCGTCACGGAGATGGAGACCTCCCCGGCAGCGGTGAACTTCACCGCGTTGCCGAGCAGGTTGACGAGCACTTGGCGCAGCCGCATGGCGTCCCCCAGGATGGTGCGCGGGATTCCGGGATCGATGACGGAGAAGAGCCGTAGGCCCTTCTCTGAGGCCTGCACTGCCAGCAGTCCCACGGCCTTTTCCACCAAGTCACGCAGATCGCAGGGCGCAGATTCCAGGCGGAGTTTACCGGCTTCTAACTTCGAGAAATCCAGAATGTCGTTGATTATCCGCAGGAGCGCCTGGCCGGAGCTTTCCACCGTCTCCAGATAATCGCGCTGGTCGGCGGTCAATGGCGTCTGCAGCGTGAGTTGGGTGAAGCCGATGATTCCATTCATGGGCGTGCGGATCTCATGGCTCATGTTGGCCAGAAAGCGGCCCTTGGCTTCGGTGGCCGCGTCCGCGCGCCGCTTCTCTTCCAACACCTTAGTACGTTCCGATTCCAGCTCAGCGGTCCGTTGGCGCACCGCGCGCTCTAACTGGCGGTTCCGGCGACGAAGCAGCCCGTTTCTCCACAGAACGATGGCCCACACCGCGGCAGGGGCAAGCAGCAAAGCAAACGAACGCAACCACCAAGTTTCCCACCACTTCGGCTTGATCGAGAACTCCGCCACAGCCACTTTCGCCGAGACCGGTCCGTCGCGGACTCGCGACTGGACCTCCAGCCGATGCCGGCCCGGACCCAGTCCGGCAACGGATATGACCCGCTCCGTGGTGTTGGTCCAGTGCTCCCCATCCAGCCGGTAGGCAAAGTGGACCAGTTGCTCGCTTTTGAAGCGGAGCGTGGAGAACTCGACCCTGACAATCCTCGACTGCTGGCCAATTTCCATCCTGGTGATGACCGGGTCGGCGACCGGCGGCCCTACAGAGCCACCCCGGGGCGGCCGGTAGTGCGCCAGCCCGCCGCTGGTACCGATCCAAACGCTGCCATCCGGGTCGGCCCAAAAGGCTTCCCCGTCGGTATCGTCCCAGATCAGCCCGTCTTCCGTGCTCAGGTACCTCCAGGAGCCGCCGGCCAAAACAGACACTCCGTTCGCGCTACCTCGCCAGAGTTGCCCCAACGCGTCGAAACCGTGAAAGGCCGTGACTTCAACCGAGAAGGAATTGGCCGGCAAGACCGCCGTCGAGCGGACAATGCGGTCGCCCAGGAACTCCACTCTCTCAATTCCGGCATCGAGGCGGTGGTGCAGCCAGAGAGCGCCGTCCGGACCGATTATCGCGATGTAAGGATCGTCGCTCAGGAGCCCGTCGGTCTTCCGGTACTGGCGCCACCGGCCCTCGCTCAACCTCCACAACCCGTCGGGATTGGTGATCCAGATAGTCCCCTGTTTGTCTTCCGCAAAGGCCCACGCCGCGTGCTCCAGAGACGCCGGTTGATCGATGCGGTGGAATTGATCGGAAGCGGACGGCCGGTCGTTGCGAAAGACGCCGCAGGCCGTGGCAATCCACAGCCGGCCCAGGTGGTCGACGAAGCCGCGGTGCGAAGTCTCGCAAGTGAGGCCATCCGCCCGGCCGAACAGACGAATCTTGCCAGTGGCCGGATCGATGCGGGCCACGCTGCCCGGCTTGACCACCGCCCAAATGGCGCCGTCGGAAGTCTCGCCGAGCCATCGGACGTTGTCGCCCCCCAGTCCGTCTTTCCTGGTCCAAGTGCGCGGAGGCCCCCGCCCGTCCAGGCGCGCCAGGCCTAGCGACGTCCCCACCCAGAGCGCGCCCTTCCGGTCGCGCCGGATGCTCCAGATCAAGTCGGACGGCAGGCCTTGCGCCTTAGTCCAGGCTTCCCATTCGCCGTAACCCAGCCAGCGCGCCACGCCGGCGCCGATCAGCGCAACCCACACCGATCCCTCGCGATCTTCGAGGACAGCGCTGGTCATGGCGGTGCGCAAGCCCCGCTGGTCGTCGATGACGTTCCAATTGCCCTCGCGGCGGATGGCCAGACCCTTATCGGTGGGGACCATGACCGATCCGTCCCGGCCCGCCGTCAAAGCGCCCCAGAAGATACTGGATGCGATATCGGGTTTCTCTCGAACCAGCCGTGCCGCGTCGGGAGGCTTCCGGTACAGTCGGCTCGGGCTGCGGGCCCATACGGAACCATCCGGTGTTATGCCTATCGCGTCCCAATTGTCGTCCGGCAGTCCCTCCGCCGGCCCGAACATCGAAACGCGCCCCAGCTCTTCGACGCATAGGCGCGACCCGCAGCCAAACCAGAGTTGCGGGCCATGCCGCGCGATTCCGCGCATGGACGTGCCGGCAAGTTCCGGCCCCAGCGGATACGGACGCGCGGAGAAGGAACCGGCGCCGTCCGACGCCACCTCGTATAGGCCGGAAAGAGTCGACACCACCACGCGACCGTGTGCGTCATTGGCCATACGCTCGGCGCCGGACAACATGCCGGTCAGCCCCGCGATGGGTTCGAAGCGCTGCCCGTCGAAGCGGAAGATGCGCGCGCAGGTATTGGCCCACAGCGCGCCATCCGCCGCCACGTGCAAGGCATGGACTTCCGTGCTGCACGGCAGCCCTTCGGCGCCGCCCATGAGACGGAAGCGGGTACCGTCATAGCGGTACAGCCCGCCTTCCGATCCGGCCCAGATGTAGCCGGCGCCGTCTTGCGCCAAGGACAGGATGGTAAGGTTCTGAAGCCCTTCGGCAGACCCGTAGTGGCGGAAACCGTACTGCTGGGCAACGCCAGAGGCATGCCACGCCAGGAGCAGCGTAGCACACGCAGCGAGCCTATGGCGCCACCACATCGCGGGTCCCCACGTATCGCATATCGGCCGGAAGTGCCAAGAATTATAGGTCAAATTCCGAAGCGCGGGAGCCTGCCGGAGTCGAGTTTGCCGAAGTGAAGGCCTGGCCCTGCGAAATCACTGATGGCTGTCGCTCAAGCAGGCGCAGGCGTTGCTGAACGCGCCGCACACGAATGAATGGATTGGAACACGGACTTCACATCGTTGTGCCGTCCACTGCTGCGACTTTGTCCGCGCCCGTGCCGGGGGGCATCGGATCAGGCGCCGGAACGATGACTGCAAAGTCCCAGTCGTCCTCTGTACGCTCTAAGGAGCGCCCCACCCCGCAGGTTCGGATGCCTTGACGGCGGCCTCGTCTGGATTCAGCTTTGTGTCCCAACGGGAGGCGTTGAAGCGTTGGCCGCTCACCTGATCGGCGGAGTCCGAGACTAGCCAGAGCAGCGGCGGCACCATGATCTCCGGTGAGATCAGCTTTGCCCGGACTTCAGCGGGGACTTCGTCCGGGATCATGCCCGTGAGACTCGCACCTCCAGGAAGCAGAGCGTTGACTGTCACACCCGTTCCGGCGAGATCCTGGGACCAGATGATGGTTTCGGATTCCAGGGCCGCTTTCGATGGACCGTAGGGAGAGAAGCCACGCCGCCGCATCGTTTCGTGATTCATCGAAATGTTGATGATCCTGCCCCAGCCTCGGGCGACCATGCCGGGCGCGACGGCCCGAGACATAAAGAACGGGCCATTCACGTTGGTTTCAATGATCATCCGCCAGGTCTCCGGGTCGGCTTCCCAGAAACGGGTAGGTTCACTCAGAAACCGTTCCGAAACATAACGCATCCCACGGCCGGCGTTGTTCACCAGAACATCGGGCGGTCCGAGCCGAACTTCGACTTCTTTGATCAGGGCTGCGCACGCGGATTCGCTGCTTACGTCCGCCATTATGGGGTGGATCCCTCCTGGCGGCGCTTCCCTGGCGACTGCTTCAATCTCATCGCGTGTCCGGGCAGCAGTAATGGCCACACGGAAACCCGCTCGGCTCAGGCCAAGTGCCATGGCCCTGCCAAGTCCTCGGCCTCCGCCGGTGACAATGGCTACTTTTCCGTCGTGCACCATGGCTATAGATTGATGGCGCGCATACCCTGCTCGTGATAGCGCTCTCCGGCTGTCACGCCCACGGGGAAAGCCTCATCGAGCCGGCGAAGATGCTCATCGGTCAGATGAATCCTCGGAACGAAACACACACGCCATCTCGAAGAGAATCTCGAAGCCTTGGACGTGTGGCTATTGATTCCACCTCGTCGGACGCTCCGTAGAATTCGGACATCCTCATACAGCCGAGTCCCAGCGCCGATACCTCTGGGCCATTCCGTCCGAGTTTTCTTTGCTCCATGATTGCTCCGGTTGATATCCCTAGTTTAGATTAACCAGAGTCGGACACCCATCCTGAAGAAGCTGACGAAGCCACCTGTGCGGCTAACGTACGCCCCCCTTTTCGTTCACCGACCTCTGCAGGGCGTTGCTCGACACAATTTCGCAGGCTGCGACAAGTTCAAAAAGCGATTGCCCGGCTCGCTCCAATTTTTCATTCGCGATTTCGGATCTGCGGCGGTCTACGCTCCAAGTCCTGGTATTCTGGGAGGTCGCGGAAGGAGACGAGATCACTTTATGTCGAAGATTGTCGTGATTGGCGGCACCGGCACGGTCGGTAGCCAAACCGTCCAGGAATTATTGAAGCGCGGGGTCGACGTGAGGGTGATGACCCGTTCGGCCAACCGGATCGCCTCGCTGCCGAAGGGCGTCGAGGGAGTGACTGGGAACATGCTGGAACCGGAGTCCCTGCCGGCGGTCTTCGCGGGAGCCGACAAGCTATTCCTGATTACGCCGCTCGCCCGCGACGAGACTGCTCAAGGGATCGACGCTGTGGATGCGGCAGTTGCAGCAGGCATCCGGCGCATCGTTTATTTGAGCGTGCACCAGGCTGACAAGGCGCTCATGATTCCACACTTCGTCTCTAAGCTTCCGATTGAGGGCGTCATCCGGGCGAGTGGTGTCGAATATACGATCCTGCGGCCGAATAATTTCTATCAGAACGATCTTGCAGTGCTGGATGCCATCCGCGCGGGCGTCTATCCACAGCCTTCGGGCAGCGTTAGGCATGCACCGCGTGGATGTGCGCGACATCGCCGAAGCCGCCGCCATCGCCTTGACTCAAGCCGGACACTCCGGCAAGACGTATGCCGTGGTGGGTCCGCGGGCTTGGACGGGCGCGGAAATCTGCGAGATGTTGACCCGCCATCTCGGCAAGCCGGTACTCTACGCCGGCGATGACCTGAAAGCTTGGGCGGCACAGGTGCGCGCATTCATGCCGGGTTGGCTCGTACGCGATTTGGAAATCATGTTTCAGCACTTCCTAAACGCCGGGCTGCTGGCGACACAGGCGGAGATCGACGAATTGACGGCCGTGTTGGGGCACGCTCCGCGCAGCTATGATGACTTCATCAAAGAAGTTCTGCCGGTCTAAATGCCAGTCCGCTGGAGGGCAGCCGCCCATCCAGACCAGCGCCGTCCATTCCTATGGGCCTCCTGTATCAGGTGGTCCATCCGTCGCTGGCCTTGTTGAGCTTTGTCGAGGCTTTCCGCACTATGGGCTTCCTGTTCCTGGCCATCATCCCGCTGATTTGCGCACGGCGACGAGAAACGCCGCCTCGGAGGAAACACCATGAGGGTTCTTCTGATTTCTGCGAACACCGAGAGGACGGCCATCCTCCCGTTACCGCTCGGGTCGGCGTTTGTAGCGGCCGCCTGCCGTCGGGCGGGGCATGAAACGGTATTGCTCAACCTAATGTTCGAACGCGATCCGCTGGCGGCGCTCCGGAAGGACATCGAAGAGTTCCGGCCCGGGGCGATCGGCATCTCGGTGCGCAACATCGACGACCAGAACATGGCCAACCCGAGGTTCCTGCTGCCGGCGGCTCGCGAAGTGGTGGCGGACTGCCGCCGGATGTCCACCGCCCCGATCGTCGTGGGCGGCCCCGGCTACAGCATGTTTCCGGAGAGCGCGCTGCGGTTCCTCCAGGCCGACATGGGAATCCGGGGTGAAGGCGAGGCCGTATTCCCAGAGTTGTTGGAGCGGTTGGAGAGTGGCGCCGACCCCTATGGGCTGCCCGGTGTGTACCTACCGGATCGTCCTCCCCCTGGCAGGATCTTCAGCACCCGCCTGGATAATCTGCCGCTTCCCGATCCCGAACTGTGGCTCCCCACAGCGCCCGAGAGCCGCGAACTTTGGATACCGGTCCAAGGGAAGCGCGGCTGTCCGATGGGCTGCAGCTTCTGTGCCACCAAGTCGATCGAAGGAACGCGGATCCGCCGGCGGTCTCCGGAAAGTATTGCGGAATGGATGGAGCGGGTAGCGGCGCGGGGCTTCCGCAAGTTCTGCACCGTGGACAACACGTTCAACATTCCGCCTTCGTACGCCAAGGGGTACTGCCGCGAGATCATCCGGCGGGGCCTGGATGTCAATCTGTGGTGCATCGTGTATCCCAAGTGGGTCGATCGCGAACTGGCGGAACTGATGGCCAAGGCCGGATGCCGGGAGGTCAGCCTGGGCTTCGAAAGCGGGTCGGACTGTGTGCTAACGCGGTTCCATAAGAAGTTCCGGGCCGCGGAGGTACGAACTATTGCGGCAATCTTCCGGGACGTCGGTATCCGTCGTACGGGTTTTCTGATGCTGGGAGGGCCGGGTGAAACCAGAGACACGGTCGAAGAGGGCCTTGCTTTTGTCGATTCCCTGGATCTCGACGCACTGAAGATCTCGGTGGGCATTCGGATCTACCCAGAGACGGATCTAGCGGCCACCGCGGTCGCAGAAGGCGTGATTGCGCCCAGCAACGATCTGCTTCGGCCTACCTTTTATATGGCCGCAGAGCTTAAGGACTGGCTGCCTGTGAGAATTGCCCGCTACCGGGCCTCCCGCCCCTGGGTAATGTAGGTTGACGGCGCTTATCGAGACTTCCAGCCCGCCATTGGCCATGGTCCAGGTTGAGGACACGCCCGCTGCCACTTCCGCCGCAAGCGATACCCGGCAGGGTCCCAATCGCCGCGCCAGGGAGGTAGGTGCGGCACGAAAGGCCGGGCGGATGAATTCGCGCACAAGCGCTGCGGACAGGCTCGGGCCGCGGACCAAGGTCCATCCGTGCGCAAGCCGAAGCGGACTTCGCGTCGAGGCCATGGCATTCCCTCTCAGCCGCCTCGCCTCATGTCACGGAACGATTCCAGGCTCCATTCCCCTTCCGGCGCAGATGAGCGGCGTCGAAGGATGTACACATTGCCGTCGTTCGCTCTGACCTTGAAAAAGGCATCCTTCGGGCCGTACCACTGGTCAAGCAGTTCTTCCACGAAGTAATCCTCATCATCCAGCCGGAAACGAACCGGACGCTCATCCCCTTTGTAGCCGGAATAGCAGACTACCTCGACCTTCATCTCGTCATTCCGCCGATCCTCGACACACTTCCGTCTCTCTTGCCGGTGCCGGAGGTACTACGTCGTGTGCCAGATCGGCCAGCGCGCGCCGCGGCGTCGGTTCCGGTTCTTCTGCCCGATCCCCAACTGGCAGATCACCAACAGGTCCACGACGCGAATTATACCCTTGGGGAGGCTGCAACTGGCGTGCGACGAGCCGGGCAACTCGAACCTTGCCCTGTGGTCAATGCACGCAGGGACTGAGCCGGCACCAATGAACGCCCACCGAACCACGCGAGTGTAGTATAAACACAGCATCATGTTTTCGATGGAAGAACCGAGGTATATCGAGTCACATGCCAACACCGAAACTCACGCCTGAAATCATCGTTGCCGCTGTTGAAGGCTACGAATCGCAGAAGGCCCGTATTGACCAGAAGATCGCTGAACTCCGGGCCATGCTGTCCGGTAACGGCATCGAACCCGCCGCCACATCGGAAGCGCCCACTCGCAACCGCCGGAAGATGAGCGCCGCCGCCCGGAAACGCATCGGTGACGCACAACGAAAACGATGGGCAGTTTCCAAGAAACAAGCTGCACCGCCGAAGAAGACGGCACCAAAGAAGAAACTGTCGCCAGCACGGAAAGCCGCACTGGTGGCGAATCTGGCGAAAGCAAGAGCAGCCAGGGCAGCGAAGCGGGCGGCGAAAGCGTAGACCACGAGCGGGTCTTATGCTGGACGGAATTGCACATGGACGAGGTGACCATCGAGATTGATTCCAAGTGGGTGAAGATCGTTCACTCACCGCTGTACTGGATCGTGGTTGCGTTGCAGGGCGTCTCAATCACCTTCGCCCCGCTGTTTCTGTATTGGAGCGGCAAGGGGATGTTCCATAACGGATTTGAATGGCTTATCGTGCCGTCATGCTTCGCAGTCATTCTTCTCGTGGGGTTTTTCTATATCCTGCTCGGTGGCGCAGTCATTGGCGAATTGAAGAAGAAGAACCTCTCCGCCTGATGCGTGCGGATTGTCCGTGGGCCGCCACAAGGACGTTTCGGGCCTGCGACTTCCGTACAAGTGGCGACTGAAAAAACTGCCGGGTAGAGGCATGGCGTCAAGGCCCAGGCCTCGCATTCGTGTTTCGTCGGTGTCGGCGCTGAAATAGAGTTCACGCAGAACGCCCGATTGATAAAGCTCCCAGCCAAGAAACAGAATGCATCTTGCCGACTGAAAACGGATTGGGTTTAGAATGAGCATGGAGCGATGCGGTGCCTTCAGTCCATTCGCAGTTCTCAGCTTCGTACGACAAGACCACGAAAGTTCTTTCCGCTGTCATATCTCTTTTCCTAGCGGTCATCGCCATCATCACTTCGAGCGCAATCGTCGCCGGTATCGGAGCCGTGCTGATCTTGTTGTCCTATGGGTACTCCCCACGGGCTTATGTGGTTTCGGATCGGTCCATCATTGTCAGGCGGCTCATCGGAACGGCCCGCATCTCCCTCGAAGGCATCCGTGAGGCACGAGCGGCGACCGAAGACGATCTCAGTGGTTGCATCCGCCTCTGGGGAAATGGTGGGCTTTGGGGTTATTACGGCTTGTTCCAGACCTCGAAACTCGGCAGGGCGTGGTGGTACGTCACGAATCGGAAGAACACGGTCGTCGTCATAACCGATCAGAAGACGACGCTATTCAGCCCGGACGATGTGCACGGGTTCTTAGCGGCTATTCGGGCGTCGGTGCCGGTCCCTGGAAGTCTATCAACCGAGGCGTTCTTTGCTTCTTCGCAGTTGCGCCCTGCCGGGAATCGAATAGGGAGTCTTTTCGGTGCCGCAATTGGCGTCGTGGTAATCGCCGTCGTCGCTCTCGCTTTTCTTTATTCACCCGGCCCGCCGAACTACACGCTGACCACCAGATCCCTGACCATCCACGACCGCTTTTACCCGGTGACATTGAATGCCGCTGCCGTGGACGTGGAGCACATTCGCATAGTCGATATCGGACGGGACGCTGAATGGAGACCAACAGAACGAACCAATGGCTTTGCCAACGGTCATTACCAATCTGGCTGGTTTAGGGTCGCCAATGGTCAGAAGGTCCGGATGTACCGGGTAGCCGGGAGGCGATTGGTCCTGTTGCCGCCGAGGGGCCGGGGAAGCGTTGTGCTTTTGGAAGTCAAGCAACCGGAACAGTTCGTCCAGGAAGTGCGGCTGAATTGGACAAACCGTTCTGAGTGATGAATGGGATTGAAAAAGATGCGCCACGGTAATCATGGTTATCATTGCGAATGTGCCAACCCTGTACTCGGAATTCTTTAACGGTCCCGCATCCGTGCCGCAACGACCGGCGCAAACATCAGGACCGCCATCCCGATCAAGAGGAACCCGCCCCGGAGGATGTTGTAATCAGACGCCAGATTTTCCCACGACCGCCCGAGCACGAAATGGCCGAAGCCGAATTCAAAGACAACCGTTAGTGCTAGCCAGAGAATCCCGACCAGGCCGAGCACTCTTCTCCCGGACGCATGAAGCCAGGGCACCAGAACGTAAGCAACTGCAAGAATCAACACTGATCCCGTGAAGACGCCGATCTGCCGTGACCGAAAATCCCCGACGACCGGCACCAGGAAGATCGTTCGCAGGGTGCCGTGGGTGAACTCGACGCCGATGAGAATGCACCAGACTACAAGCGCCCGCCTGAATTGATAGTAGCTGGCTTTGGAGAGACCGTCCAACTTTCAAGATTTCCTGGTAAACAGCCGCTCGAACCCCGGATAGGCCACGAGTGGGATCAGCCGGAAGTCGATCAGACCGGCACGCATCAGCGGCAGTTCTGATAGCCGCCGTCGAGCTTCATCGGCGCTGTCGCATTCCAATACGAGAACGGCTTCGTGCGTATCGGCGGTGAAGTACAGTTCACGCAGAACTCCTGACTGCTCAAGCTCCCAGGCTTTTCGAGCTTCCGCTTTCAAAATGTTGTCTGTGAACTGGTCGTCGGTCACGCCAGAAACTTCTTTTTCCACCGCCAGGATCTTCATACGTCACTCTCCTGATTTCCTCTTTTTCATTTAAGCAAACCCATGCCCTCGGCGGGGCTGGAAGGCAAGTCTCGAAGTGGCTGGAGACCAGAGATAGAATCTTGAAGTACGGCTCGACGGCGCTAACCGGCTATAACGCGGGCGCCTAGCCTTGGAAAGAACGTAATAGATCGATACTTTATCAGGCTTTAGCAAGTGCCCACGGTTCGCGCCGGCATGCTGCGTCTTTTTAACGATGGCTCCCACGCTTAAGCAACTTGTTGGCTGTCCTGCGAAGGATAAAATGGGAGCCAGCCAGCACACGTCTGGCCTGCCGTCGCTTAACGCGTCTGTCATAAGGCCAATCACTTGCGTACTCCAAAGCGTGCCTATCAGTTCACCGCAAATGACCAGCCTTCTCGCTGAACTCAAGAAACTTCGTGAATCCTGCCTCACCATGGAAAAGGAATTTGAAGAATCCATCGCCAGGGCCTGCCCGGAATCTCAGCGCAGCGTTCGAAACCTCCTCGATTACCTCGCTCTGCGCAAGCACGACCTGCGCGATCTGCAGCACCGCCTGCACGTTCTCGGCCTCTCTTCCATTGGAAGCAGCGGATCGAGCGAGCTGGCTCAAGTCGATGCCGTCATAGCGTCGTGGAATGCCTCGCCGGAGAAAAGAGCTTCGATCCATCGCTGCATGCGGACCGCGCCAGTCAGAAGACCGGTTCCGCCATCCTGGCCGAGCATGCCGATGAGCTTCTTGGACCAGCCTCCAAAGGCCGCGCGGTTCGCATCATGGTAACGATGCCGTCCGAAGCCGCCCAGTCCTACGAACTGGTCAAAAGCTTGATCGAGGCGGGTATGGACGTTATGCGGGTTAACTGCGCGCACGATTCCGAACACGAGTGGGAGTGCATGATCGCCAACATGCGCCGCGCCAGTCAGGAATCGGGGAAACCTTGCAAGGTGCTGATGGATCTGGGCGGTCCCAAATTGCGGACTGGCCCCATCCACCGCGGATCTCATGTCGTGCGCTGGCGGGTTGGCAAGGACGCGCGGGGCGCTATTGTCGCGCCCGCGCACATCGTCTTGGTCGGCAAGCACCCGGGCGCGGAATCGCTGCCGTCGTCCGACGTCCAACTCCCCGTACCTGAGATTCTGCTGCGCTCCGCCCGTCCCGGCGATACCGTTCTGATTAAGGACAGCCGCGGGAGGCAGCGAAAGCTGATGGTGATCCAAAATGCCGGACACGCCTGCATCTGCACCTGCGAACGGAGCGCCTACGTGCTGAGTCGCGCCGAATGGTCGCTGGTGCGCGACGGCAGGGAAATCGACGCTGGCCATGTCGGCGACCTTCCCTTCGTCGAAGAACCCATTCGCCTGCGCCCGCGCGATTTGCTCGTCCTTACTAAGGACGAAAACAAGCCGCCCGCGGAGCATCGCGACATCCCGCACATCTCCTGCACGCTTCCCGAAATCTTCTCCACGGCGCTGGCGGGCCAGCCGATCTTCTTCGATGACGGCAAGATCGAAGGCCGCATCCGCGAGGTCCATCCCGATCACATGCTGGTCGAGATCGTGCACACCGGCCAGGACGGGGTCAAGCTCGGTTCGGCCAAAGGCATCAATTTCCCGGAAACCATTTTCGGCATCAGCGCGATGACCGAGAAAGACCGCCACGACCTCGACTTTGTCGCCGAACACGCCGATATCGTCGGCCTGTCCTTTGTGCGCCGGCCCGAGGACGTCCTGGAACTGCAGCAGGAGCTAGCCGTGCGCGGTAAGGACGGGTTGGGAATCATCCTCAAAATCGAAAGCCGCCCGGGATTCGAGCAGCTCCCGCTCATCATGATGGCGGCCGCGCGCCATCATCCGGTTGGAATCATGGTTGCGCGTGGCGACCTTGCCATCGAAGTCGGTTTCGATCGTATGGCCGAAGTCCAGGAAGAGATCCTCTGGCTCAGCGAAGCCGCGCACATGCCTGTGACCTGGGCGACGCAGGTCCTCGAAACGCTTGCCAAGACGGGCATCCCCTCGCGCGCCGAGGTCACCGATGCCGCCATGGGCGAACGCGCCGAGTGCGTCATGCTGAACAAGGGCGAACACATCCTCGACGCCGTCCGCTTCCTCGATGACATCTTGCACCGCATGCAAGCCCATCATCTGAAGAAGCAGTCCGTGTCATGACCGCCGTGTGGTTGTCCGTTCGATTCGGCGACGAACTCGAGATCGCTTCGTCCTCGCTCCACTCGACTTTGGCCGGGGACACGTGAGGGACGCGACAAAGCCAACTACACGCAGACTCCAGCCTACGCGCATTGGTTCGCTCAGAGGTGTTACCAAAGAGATCACAAGTAAGCGGACGTGGCCGAAGTCCGCAGTCCAATGAAAACGGGCTCCAAAACGACTGTATGTCTACCAACTTGTGATCTCATTGATAACTTCATTTCCCATCGAGGTCCAAACGGATTCAGGACGCGCACTGGCCGACAGGAGCCTCGTGGTGCTGATCCAGAAGTCCGGTTGGGTTCCCTTTCAATCGGCGCTTCAGGTGGATTCCCGAGGTCTCCACGAAGGCCGTTTCCCGAGGAATATGACGGCCGCCGGGCTGTTCTAAGAGTCGCCGAACGATACGTCCGAATGGATTCCTTTCACTTCTGTGGCCGCCGATCGAGTACCTGACAATGCGATGCGCGCTCATCAAACCTCGACAAGACCGCGCGAGCTGCAGATGGAACGTGGCTCACGGAATAATCCTCGCCCATGAAAGCGCGCACGCTATCGAGACTATCGAACCACATCATGGTAGTGAATTCGACCTCTTCGCCCACCTCACGGCGCAGAAGGTCGATATGGCGGAAGCCCGGAATGTGTCGGGCTTCGATACCAGGGATCACTTCGCCGCGCACGACCGCTTCATAGGCCCCGGCGTTTTGTGGCGTTGTCCAGCCTTGCCAAACACGACAGATCATATCTTCCTCACTTGCTAGTGCCTTGTTCAGATGGCACGTGTCTCAAAATACCAACTTCGCATAAGGTGGATATTGGGTTTAGACCTGCCTCAGGACCAGGCATCGAGAGCGCCATGAAATCGCAAACCCCGTTCCTAACGCTGCGGCGCTTTTGCGGATTGGACGAAACAGACGCAACAACTGGTTCAGGCAATCAAACACGGGGCCGCCGCGGTGCGCGCCCTCTCAGTTACTGGCCGGTGGCGCTCTTTTTATACGGTGGAGGATCGTTTCGGCTTCGTCCAGCAATTGCTTGCTATGCTCATGCAGCGCGCGATACTTCCCGGACAGCTCGTGGGTCGCATCCTCCACCAGTTCCCCGCTGCGCTCGTAAAGATCCTCGCACTTCTCTATCAGTTCCTTGCCCGCGTCGATCAGGTCATCCGCGACTTCTTCTCCCTTGCGGACTAATCTCCGGCGAGTGCGTGCACCTGACGCCGGTGCCATCAACAGCGCCGCCGCCGCGCCGATCGCGGCTCCCAGCAGGAAGAATACCGCTCGGTCTCCCGCTCCTGTATCCCGCATAGTACCTCCTCAGCCCAAAAAAAGCGTTCTCCATCCCGAGCTTAGCGCCTCAGCATCGCTGCGTCTACCGTCGCGGGAACCTTGCGCCTGGCGACCCCCAAGTCCGGTTCTCGGAACCTGCGCCACCTAGCGAGGCCCTGATGCCGCTGCTGCCCAAATGATTTCGAGCCGGCAACGAAACGGCGGCCCTCTGGAGCGGGCAACACGGGTTTATGCTGAAACCAAATGCGTATCGATCCGAAAGGGACGGTAGCTGGCTGGCCGACTCTTGTCATACGCAGGGCATTGCGGCATCTTCGCGGACGGCTGTCGTGGGGATTGACTGATCTGGAAGCCGCCGCAGCTTTGAACCCTGGTGAGGGGCGCGTGCTCGCCAAGGCTCTACGCGCTGAGAGACTGATCGAAGCCGCCGGGCGTGGGGTTTGGGTCATCACGCAAGCGGGACAGGCGTTCTCGTCAGCAACTGCGGCCAAACCGATCACACGCGTAACCGCGGAAAGGGCGCTGGTGCAGTTCCTCGAGCGTGTCAGGCGGGTTGAGCAGGACCCCTATTTTCTCGCCAAGGTAACCCGGATTGTGCTCTTCGGGAGTATGCTGAATCCCGAGGTGCAGCGGTTGAGTGACGTTGACGTGGCGGTCGAGTTGGCGCAAAAAGAGGCAGACTACGAGCATGCACGGGCACTGAATCGGCCACGGGTCGAAGAATTGGCCAGGCGAGGTCGGCAGTTCCGGAACTTCCTGGAGGTGGAACACTGGTGGCATCGGGAGACGTTCCAGTTCCTGAAGGGCCGCAGCCGTGTGATCGCTCTGGCCGACTGCGCAGCGGAGAAGTCCTTCGTTTTGGCGGTTCCGCACCGAGTCCTCATCGGCACGCCGGAGCAGATTTCGCCGGAGAATGCGGCAACTCCACTGCCAGCGCGAAGTCGGCGTCCCCGCGGATCACCCTTCTGACGGAACTCACTGCTGGGGTTGATGGCCAACTGTGAAGCGATAAGGAGATGGATTCCGATGGAAGAGAAGATTGTTTACTTTGAAAGAGCCGGAGCGGAAAACACCGCTGCCGTGATCGCCCTGGTCAAGGCGCACGCCGCCGGGAACGGGATCGATAAGATCGTGCTGGCCTCGACGCGCGGGGAGACAGCCAAAACCTTCGCCGAAGCCGTCCGGGGAACCAAGATACGGCTAGTCGTGATTCCCTGGCAATACGGGTTCGCCGAGTTGTACGAACAAGGTCCCCAGCCGTTTCCTGAGGAGCTGGTGGACCAGTTGCGCCAAAGCGGCCACCGGGTGCACTTCGGCACGATGCTCTTTCATTCCGACAACCTCTATGGGAACAAAACGCCGGGCGCCCTGGCCAACGTGCTGCGCGTTTTCGGCCAGGGGATCAAGGTCTGCGTGGAAATACTGATGATGGCGGCCGACGGAGGCTGCCTGTCCAAGGGAGAGAAAGTGATTGCAGTGGCCGGAACCAGATCGGGCGCCGACACCGCAGTAGTGGCCACGGCCGCTCCGAGCGTTGCGCTGGCCGACCTGCGCGTACACAAGATCCTCTGCAAGCCGGAGAACTGGGAACGCGCGCAGCCCCGCTCGCAAACCGCATGAAGCGCCGCACGCGCCGGCATCATCCTCCGAATGAGACTTCCGGACAGCGGCTGTCCGCATGTTGGATAGCAGGACGCCGTGTGACGATTTGTCTACCCGAAAGACAGGTTAAGCCAAGCCGACTTGCGGGGACCTATCCGGCCAAAGGACTCGTAACCTCTGTCCGAGTCGGGGACGATCCGCTCCGTATCCTTCAAACACGGCGGCGGCCGGCCTTGAAATTGCAAACCTATTTCTTCAATTCCGCAAGGGCGCGCTCAGCATCCGGGTAGTTGGGACGCAACCGGAGTGCGTTCTGATAGGCCGCGGCGGCCTTCTCCTGTTGCCCCGCTTTGCGCAATTCCTCGCCAAGCTTGTACCAGGCTTCTGGGCTGGGATTCTCGCTGACCGCGGCTTCCAGATTCCGGATCGTGTTGTCGGCGGTGGCCGGCGGCCGCGGAGCATTCAGATTGCCCAAGTTCAGGCCATTGACCAGAATGTTGTGCTCGCCCATCATCGCGTTCACCATTGGAACCAGATCCGCGACAGTCCCCGGGGCATTCCCGAGATTGATGCCATTCACCATGAAGGACAACTTCTTGTCTATGATCGCCTCGATCAGTTGTTGCATCGTGGCTGCAGGCTTCTCCTCCTGATGCGGCATCAATTCGACCCGAACGTCGTCGCCCTCGACGATCACCACTCCGAGCGGAACAGTCTTCGCGCCCAAGCCTCCCGCGGACCCGATGGCCGCGCCGGCGCTGCCCAGGCCGAATTGCACCGAGGCGAAGGGAATGATCGTGGTATTTCCCACGCGAATTGGCTCTGCCACCACACCGTTAGTCTTGAGCACCGAGACCATCTTGTCGAAATCCGCCAATGGCTTCGCCAGAGGCTGCGCCAAGGCCAATGGCAACCACACGAAGTAAACCGCGAGATGATGAAATTTGGGTACGCTTCTCATGGTGACTCCTCATTTGGCAGGTGCGTTAAGGATAGGGATAAAGCGCGTCCCTTTGGGTGTGATCGCAACGAAACCTAGGGGCCGGGCTTCACCGCTCATTAGAAATCCATCGACCCCGGACGCATTCGCGGCAGGAGAAGACATGGTCCCTCCGGCGAAATTGACATCGACCATCAGGATCGGGATCAGCGTCACCGAGCCTGCTTTGACCGGCTCGCCCACCGCTGTCTTCGAGTGAAGTTGCTCACTCAAGCGCTGCGCCATCTCTTTCGCCAGATCGCTTGGAGCTTGCGCAACCGGCGTGGGCGCCTTTCCGGTGTTGGTCTGTGCTAGGGCGGAACAACCGCAGATGAGCCCAAGCGTCACCAAAAGCACCGCCATTGTTTTCAAAGAGCACCTCCTCAGTCGAACCGAGCGGCCCCGATTCGCGGAAGCCCGATAATCGGAGTCACCTCTCTCATTATGATCTAGTTCAGCGGCGCGCCCGCAGCGGGCTTTCTCGGGGTCCCGAATGACATTAGAACTCAATCGGAAGCGGCCGGCGCGATTCGGCCGCTATGAAAAATTTGTTCCCGGGGCCGGGCCGGTTCGGATTGAGCCGTGAAAAGGAAGCGGCTGGCGCGGCGCGCTGACTGCCGCTACTTATGGGGTTTGAATGCTGCTTCTTTGGTGAGCCAGTCATCAATTCTCGAATTCGCTGCTATCTCATTGATTGCATTAGGTGCACTTCGGTATTTGTCGCTTGTTTTGAACCCATCTTCTTCGACCCCAATGCGGATTCGAACCCTTTGGGGGCGAGAGTTCGCCAGGCGAACTGACGTGAGCCAGCAGCTTCCGGATGGCCGACTACTCAGGGTCTGGCGGAGTTTTCATCACTAATCGAACTTGCAGCCGGTGATGGAATTCATATTCCAGAAATGAGGCATCTGACTCGGAAGACAGGATAGCTTCCGGATGCCTTACAATAGACGACTCGACGGCATTTTGATTGGCTAAATTTGGCTTGACCGACGGATGCCGGTATGGGCGAATCGTAACGAGAGAAATGTCATGAGCACAACTAGACGCGGTTTCTTGACGACTGCTGGCGTCGTGGCCGCGCAGAATGCAGCGCACGGGCAGGACCACGGTCATGACCATCAAGCCGTTCCGTCCGACCCAGCTTTGCGCGTGAAGGCGCTCGAGTCGCTCCTGGTGGAAAAGGGACTAGTGGACCGTGCGGCGCTCGATGCGTTGGTTGATACCTACGAGCACAAGATCGGTCCGCGCAACGGCGCACGAGTAGTGGCACGTGCTTGGGTGGATGCGTCGTACAAGCAGCGACTGCTCGCTGATGGCACTGCAGCGATCGCGGAATTGGGTTACGCCGGCGAGCAAGGCGAGCACATGGTAGTAGTCGAGAACACGCCCACGGTCCACAACATGATCGTCTGCACACTTTGTTCCTGTTATCCGTGGCCGGTGTTGGGCCTGCCTCCCGTGTGGTACAAGTCCGCGCCCTATCGCTCGCGGTCGGTGATCGATCCGCGTGGCGTATTGCGCGAGTTTGGTCTCGAGTTCCCGGAGGACGTGGAGGTCCGCGTTTGGGATAGTACGGCGGAGGTGCGCTATCTGGTTTTGCCGGAGCGGCCAACGGGCACTGAAAACTTGAGTGAGGAGGCGCTCGCGACACTCGTAACACGCGACTCCATGGTGGGTGTCGCCAAAGTTACGTTTTCGAAAACGGGAGGCCCCGCGTGAATGGTGTACACGACATGGGCGGCATGCACGGCATGGGCCCGATCGAACGCGCGAAGAATGAACCCGTGTTTCACGCGAGGTGGGAGGGGCGAGTTTTCGCGCTTCGGCGGGCGATGCGCCCCTGGGCGGCATTTAAGGGGAAGGCCAACCGTTACAAGATTGAACTCATCCCTCCCGCTGAGCAGCTCCGCCTCAGCTACTACGCTTTGCACTTGACCTCGTTCAGTGCGCTCTTGCGAGAGAGCGGCCTCGTCACGGCGGAGGAGTTTGCGACCGGCAAACGGGCGCGAGGCTCGACTAAGACCGTGCCGCTTCTAAAGGCCGATCAGGTGCCTGCGTTCCTGGCTAAGGGTTCCCCGGCGGATCGAAACGCGAATGTGACGCCCCGGTTCCAGGTCGGGCAGCACGTGCGTGCCCGCAACATCCACCCTCTGGGGCATACTCGTCTGCCTCGCTACGCTCGTGGGAAGCAGGGAATGATTGATCGAGACCGCGGGGTCCAGGTCTTCCCGGACACGAATGTTGCTGACTTGGGAGAGAAGCCCCAGCACGTGTATTCGGTTCGATTCTCAGCGCGGGAACTGTGGGGTGAGCAAGCCTCCCCGCGCGACGCAGTTTACATCGATATGTGGGACGACTACCTTGAGCCAGCCTAATATGATTCCAGATAACGAGCGCCTGTCTGCGCTGCCGCAACTGCCCCATGACACCGGCGGTCCGGTGTTTGCCGAACCCTGGCAAGCCCAGGCATTTGCGCTTGCGGTGAAGCTTTCCGAACAGGGGCACTTCACCTGGAAGGAATGGGCGGCGGCGTTGGCCGAGGAGCTCAAGGCTGCCGCCGATCGTGGAGAACCTGACGACGGCTCGCGATACTACCAGTACTGGCTCGCTACGCTCGAACGGCTGGTCACCACCAAGGGGCTATCTGATCTGCAGGCGCTTGCCGCGCGCAAAGAAGCGTGGGCCGATGCGTACCGTCATACACCTCACGGCAAACCTGTCGAACTAGGCGCGAGCCCCTGAACGGGACCAGCATTCCTGAACAATAGATACCGATTCCATCCATTCAGACTTCGTTGTGAGCCACCACCCCTCCGAACAAAGTCCGCTCTGCCAAGTGACTCGGGCCGACGGTTCAACGAAAGAGATTCGCATCCACGACGGCCATCTTTTCGTTTGTCAGGGGTGTTGTTGCGGCAGGACAGACAAGGGGTTCCCGGCTCTGCTTCTCGAAGAGTTCAAGCGCCAGTGGAGGGACCGCGGCATTCGCCGCCGGTTTCATCTGACGATTTCGGGATGCCTAGGGCCATGCCCGTTACCGAATGTGGTCATGATTCAGTTTCGCGGGCAGTCGATTTGGCTTCACTCGATTAATAGCCCGGCGGATGTCACGCTGATTTACTCATACGTTGAACGGATGCTTCGGAGCGAGAAACATCTCGACCCACCTGCTGAATTGGCGGACCGGCACTTCCGGCGCTACACGGGCCGTCCGGCAGACGAGGGCTGATCCTGGAGGACCATCCCATTAGTTGTCAGACCATGTGTCACGGCGCATCCGGAAGCAATTCGCTGCCCGACGAGCGAGCCCGCGGTAGAAATCACGCAGCCGCAAGTGCACGAGCTTGCTGGAACACCGCTCGGACCGCCGGCGGCGGGCAGGCCGCCAAAGTTCGAAAGGCGTCCACGATGGGGAGCCAGTCTAAGTCCTTTATTTCCAACACAACGAATAGACAACACGCCACTTGCTGCGTTGTGTCCAAGCCGCGGCCGAAATTTAAATTTACCCATCCTTACCCGAATTTCCTATTCCTATCCCCAAGGGTCCCCCCAGTTTCCCCCAGTGCTTCTCAGAATGCTCGGCCATGAACTGCTCCAAAGACCGCGACGTGCCCAATTGCGGGGCGTTACCCCGATCAGCCGACTGATCCCCCGCTACCTTTCGTACAAAAACGTCTCGGCGAACCATTTCCTGTTGAAGGCGTGTGGCAACGTCTTCAACTTATAGGCGTTACAATAGGCCTCCGGGAGGCGTGTGGCATTGCTATATGCGAAGACTAGCCTATCTCACCGTAATCGCTCTGCTCCTGCTGGCGACCGCTGGCGCCGCTGAGCAGGCCAAACCACCGGGACAGGGCGCGGACGCGTGCACGCTCGTGTCGAAAGCCGAAATCGAACTGACACTCG
The DNA here is from genome assembly GCA_963714205.1 of Terriglobia bacterium. Taxonomy (GTDB): domain Bacteria; phylum Acidobacteriota; class Terriglobia; order Bryobacterales; family Bryobacteraceae; genus CAVQNQ01. The sequence goes on along the minus strand of CAVQNQ010000003.1, from coordinate 643,079 downwards.
GCGTCAAGCTGGCGGATGGAGCGAAGAACCCCACCCAACAGACGCCGGGAGTTGTGTCCACCTGCAATTACAAGACTTCTGACGGCCAAGTCATGATCGCCATTCGGCGCAGGCCGATCAAATACCAAGGAACGGCGACCGTGGATGCCAAGAAGCAGGGCGTGCAGCAGAAGCACATCGAGGGCCTCGGGAGAGACGCACTCCTCACCGAGACGTCTGCTGGGGAATCCCGCGTGGAAACTCTGAGCATCTTCCGCGGAGACTACGACTTGATTAACGTGCTCTTTATCGGTTCCAGCTCCGTAAAACCGATTTCCGCCGCCATGGAGAAACTGGGGCGCATGGTGCTCGATGCCTGGAAGTAACGAATCCCCGTAGTGAAACGCTACTCAGGAGTGGGGGGCGGTTGACTTCCCGCGCGGCGGTGGCGGCGGGCATTCGGGTTTTCTTGTTTCCAAGGGGCACGCGTGGGCAAGTGGCAATGCCTCAAGCCCATCCAATCGTGAACGGGTCTGGGCGCGCTTCATGCGTTGGAGCCAGGACATGGCAAGACCGTGGTTGCTGCGTACCTCGTAGGCTCCCGCGGTACAGCAAAACATGCGGTGTTGCTCGGAGTCATCGTCACCGCTGCGCACACGGCAGGCGTGTATTTCTTAGGAGCTTTGACCCTGTATGCATCGCTGTGCATTGTTCCCGAGCAGCTCTATCCCTGGCTTGGAGCAACGGGCTCGGCAAGTGCGGATCTTCCACCTGCTTCGCAAGACATCGCAGCAGCCAACAAAGCGATCAGTGACAAACCGACGGAATATGCGGCGTACAACCTCTTGGCGACAGCACTGGTGCGCCGAGCCCAGGAGAGGTCCGATGTTAGCTTCTACACTCAACCGAAGATGCGATCAAGAGATCGTTGGAATTAGCCCCGGACAATTTCGACACGCAGAAGATGAAAGTTTCGATCCTGCTGGGCGAACATGAGTACCCGGCCGCGCTGGAAGCCGCCAAGGCGCTCAACAAGAGCGCTTGATGTCATGGTATACGGCTGGTTGACTGACGCGAACGTCGAGCTTGGTAATTACAAGGATGCGGAGGACTCGGCACAGCGGATGCTCAATCTTCGTCGCGGCAATCGCCCTGCCTTCATCCGGACGGCCCGTTTGCGTGAGCTATTCGGGGATGCCGAAGGTGCCTATGAGATGTTGGATCTGGCTTTTCAGTCGACGACCCCGACCGAGACCCAAGAACGTGCAAGCATCCTCACGCAGATCGGTCATCTTCGGTTGGCGTGGGGCAACGCCGTTGCGGCAGAAACGTTCTTCCAGCAGGCATTGAAGGCCCTTTCAAGCTATCCCTCCGCTTTGGGAAATCTGGCGCAGGTTCGCATCGCACAGAAGCGTTTCGCGGAAGGCGTAGCCCTCTTACAGCAGCGCTATCAGGGCGAACCGCACGCCGGGAATCGCTATGACTTGGCCGAAGCGCTCCAAACGGCAGGACGCGAAAGCGAAGCGAAGCTGGCTTTTGCCGACTTTGAAGCCAAAGCACTGATGGAATCGAGCAGGAAAGATAACTCCAACCGCCAACTGGTCTTCTACTATGCCGACCATGCTCAACAGCCAGCCAAGGCTCTGAAAGTAGCGCAACAGGAGTACGCCTGGCGTTACGACGTATATACGCTCGATGCGTACGCCTGGGCGTTGCACGTCAACGGCGAGGACGCGGAGGCACGCAAGCAGATTGAAACGGCCCTGGCCGTCGGCATTCGTGACGCAAGACTGTTTCAGCACGCGGGGGACATCGCCCTGAAGGCGGGCGATGTTGCAGCCGCGGAACATTACCTCAAACAGTCCGTTGAACTGAACACGCCGGACTCAGCGCAGGTTCTCGGTTTCCGGAAATGGTGATGACCCGATACGGGATGGTGATCCTGTCTGCATCAGGTGGCGCCGGAACTGGTGAAGACGGGCAAGATGATCAAGAAATCCGCGCCGGCGTGAAACATAAGCCCCCAGTCCGCGAAGAAGAACCCCAACGAAAGGCCCAAAACCGCCGTAAAGTAGGCGAAGAAAACCGACCGAGAGCGGCTCAACGGGCGCTCGTCGCGAGCGACCCACCAGAGAGCGCCGAAGACGATAAGGAATCCAGCTCTGGCAGCGTAGTTGCCCCACATCGGCAAAACGGGCATAAAGGTCATGGTGAGCGCGAAGATTAGGAAACCACAGGTGGTTAGAAGTACGAACAGTCCGAGTCTCATGGAAATCCTATATTCAATTGGTCGCTTAACAGCGTTTGGCGCCGGCTAACGAAGTCACCGCGACATCATGGTTTTCGCGCTCCCACGTACCAGGGAGCGCTCACCGTAAAGATGCGTTCGTTGCCGCGGGCAAGCAGCACCCATTCGATGAGCCGCCCCCGTTGGTTGTGAAGGAAGTACTCATACCATCTGTCCTCTACCAGCTCGGGTATGACAACGATGATGCTGCGGCCGGGATTGGCCTTCGACAGATCCAGAACGAACTGAACGACGGGAATGATGACGAAGCGATAGGGTGAAGGCAACACGTGAAGGCGGGGCGGCTCCTTGCCTGCCTCGCGGAAGGGCTGTTCCACATAGTGATGCCAGTTCGTCTCAAGAGGCTCGGCGTGTTCCGTGGGGTCGACGTGCAGCGCGATCACCTCGGGGGAAAGACGTGCCGCGAACTCAATTCCCCGCCGCGTAATATCGCTCCAGTGATCGATGGGAATGACCACGATGGGGGATTCGCCGAGGCTTACCGCGCTGACGGGGGACATGGAAGCGGTGAGGGTGGTCACGGAGTGGTAGTGGCGGCGGATGGCGACGAAGAACGCGATCGTCAGGGGAATGAAAAGGAGGGTAATCCAGGCGCCATCGGCGAATTTCGCAACCAGCACAACCACGACCGTGACACCGGTGACGAGTGCGCCAATCCCGTTCACCGCCGCTTTGTGGAGCCAGTTCCGTCCGCGATTCTTCCGCCAGTGCATCACCATGCCGGCCTGCGAAAGCGTGAAGGCCAGAAACGCGCCCACAGCGAAGAGCGGGATGAGCCGGTCGGTCACACCGCCAAAGAGAATGAGAAGACCGCCGCACAATAACGCCAAGGTTACTATGCCGTACGTATACACCAGCCGCCGCCCGCGGTAGCCGAAAGCATGTGGCAGGTAGTTGTTCTGCGCGATGGCCCGGCAGAGGCGCGGAAAATCGGCGAAAGCGGTGTTGGCGGAAAGCGACAGAACGAGAAGGACGGAGGCCATAGTCAGGTAGTAGAAAAGGCCCTTGCCAAAAACGGCGGCGGCAAGCAGGGAGAGAACGCTCTGGTACCCGGGCTGGCCGGGGTCCGTCGCCGCGATGCCATAGGCGTTCACCAGATACGAAATCCCGGCTAGCAGCACGGCCAGGAGGAGAATAATCGCTGTGAGAGTGCGCCGAGCGTTTTCCACGGCGGGTTCGCGAAAGGCCTTCACCCCGTTGCTCACGGCCTCCACGCCGGTCAACGCGGTGCAACCGCTCGCGAAAACTTTCAGCAGCAGCCAGAAGCTGACGGCTTCAGTCGCCCGTGGCGGCGGCGGGAGCGGCGCAACCGGCACCGGATGACCGCCGCTGAGGACAACCCGGAGAACTCCCGCGGCAATGGTAATGAGAAGCGTGCCGAGGAAGAGATAGGTTGGAGCCGCGAAGGCGGCGCCTGCGTCGCGCACCCCCCTGAGATTGAGGATCGTGACAACGATGAGAATACCGACGCAGAGAGAAACGTTATAAGGCAGCAGGGACGGAACGGCCGAGACCAAGGCTCCGACTCCCGCGGAAATCCCGACCGCGGCCGTGAGGATGTAGTCCGCAAGGAGCGCAGCCGCGGCGAGCAATCCCGCGGAGGGACCCAGATTGAAGCGCGCCACGGTATAGGAACCGCCTCCCGAGGGATAGGCGGCGATGGTCTGGCGGTAGGAAAGATAGACGATCGCGAGCAATGTGATGATCGCGGCGCTGACTGGAATGATGTACCGGACGCCGGCGAGCCCAAGGGGAATCAGCAGGCTGAGAGCCGCTTCCGGGCCGTAGGCAGCCGAACTGAGCGCGTCGAGGCCGAAGATCGGGATGCCCTGTGCGGGACCGATCTGCTCGGCGCGTTCATCGCTGGTCTTGATAGGCTTGCCGACGACGATATCGAGTATGTTCATGAAGGAAGCGACTCCATATACCGCTCACACCAGGAACTTCAAGCTGTACCTGCGAAGCCGGAGGTCCCCCAAGGACAAGGATACAAGGAGTGACCAATACACCCGCCGACTCATTATCTTAGCAACGCAACGCCATCGCAGGTCTGGGCCGCCAGATTCTTCAAGACGAGCTCGCTCGCTGCGCGGGCATGTGAATTCGTGCAGCCGGGACCAACGCGTCGGCCAAATCAGCTTTCCTTGAGGCGGAACTCTATTTCGAGGGTTATGTTGTCATTCACGCTCATCACGCGAGCGATCTTAGGAGTTGTGAGGCCGAACGTTTCGAACTTGAACTCGGTCGTCGCGCGACCCGCAACGAAGCCGTTGTTAGTGTCGACCGTGGCGATGCCTTGCCAAGTGACCGGCGCAGTCGTGCCATGGATGGTCATATCGCCAGTCAACTGGAATCCAAATTGCCCTACGAGCGGGTTGGGCATTCCCTCGATCGTCTTTGGCACGAACTCGGCCATTGGATACTGACCGGTGTCGAGGGTCTGCCGCTGGATGAAACCGTCGCGCATCGCCTGATCGCTTTTCAGAGCGCGAAGGTCGAACGTGAGTTTCGAACTTTTGCTGTCAATCGAGCCATCCTTGTTGAAAACGATCATGCCCGTGACGGCCGTCGAAGTGCCTACGGCATCGTTTGGAAAGTTGATGCCCGCGAGCTGTTCGCGCACTCGGTACGAGGCATCCGTGCCCTCGGTGATCGTCAACGTGAGCGGGAACGGCTTCGCCGGCGCTTGTGGACCGCGTTTTCCTGAAGCCCCGCCGGTCTGTCCAGGCGGTGGCCCCGCTTGAACCAATGCGCCTTGCGCTTGCGCGGCGGACCCAAAAATAGACGCGCCAACAAGGAACATGGCGCAAGCGCCAAACCATGCCAGCCAGGCAAACCCTGCTCTTGCTAAAATTCCTGTGCGATTCATCCCAATCCTCTCCTTCCAAATCGGCAATATTCCCGTCTTGTTTCACGGATGCTGAGACTTTTGCGACTTCGTTTGCCGCTTGCTATGGGTTCCTGCCGCGAAACCTCCAGTTACATCCGACCGTCTCCATCCGGCCAACGCTCTCGGCCAGCGCCCGGCGAAAGGCTTCCGATAATGATATCAGGGTTGCCGGATAGCCTTGCTGACACAGCGCAACGTCGAAGAGGCTGCGCGTTTGATCAAAGCGTTGCCGCAAGCTGGAACACCCAACATTTCCAGTTAGGCCGAGTCGTGACGCAGGCGGAGCGGAGGTAATGAGAACAAGCAATGGACGGATCGCCATCCCAGCCCGCCCTAGAGGGTAGGGACCGCCGGATCCCACGGGTCGCCGGCATGGCAAATGTGATCGCGTCGGACTTCTTGGTTCGGCGCCTCAGCGCACTTGCCGATTTCCGTATTGCGGGCCTGGGCGAAGTGACCAAGTGTTAGACACGGAGTCCAAGAATCGTTCCCCTCGGCACCTCGCATTTCGGCGGAAATCAGCGAGCAGCCATTTCCCGAAATGCGGGACTACACCGATGATCACTTTTTTTCGGCTGATCGAACTCGGCGCGCACGCCGGTGACCCAGGCAAGACGATGGCAGCCAAGTTGCCCAAAGTAGGCCGTCGCGATTCGCGACGGAGGAAAGCTATGGCGAACAAGGCAGCAGAGAATCATCGCAAGGCAGCAGAGCATCACGAGCACGCGGCACGGCACCACAAGGAAGCCGCCAAGCTCCACGAGGAAGGAAAGCATGAGACGGCAGCTCATCATGCACATCTGGCCCGCGGGCATCAGGAACGTGCAGCGCACTATGCTGCGGAAGCGGCCGAGGATTACATCATCCTTTACGCACCTCTAGAGTAAGTTGCAGGCTCATTGAGAAGAGCTTGATTGTACAGAGCAGTCCCCCGAACTCAAGCGCCAGCTTTGTTTTTCGCGTGATGGTGTGGTATCAGAGGAAGGAAGAGCAACTCGGCGAACAGTCGTGGATCTCCAAATCCATCAGCGCGGAAACGACGGAATTCGGATTCTTGATTTGCAAGGACCCCTGATAGAAGGCCCTTCAGAAGCGGCCCTGCGTAGTGCGATAGTTGCGCTTACGGCAGCAAAGGTCGTGAACATCATCCTCAACTTGGCCGGAACGACGGAGATTGACGCTGACGGGCTGGGCACCTTAGTCTTCTGTTACGCCCGGATCATGAGGTCCGGTGGGGTACTGAAGCTGCTTAACCTCAGCCCGCTCCATGTGAATCTGATGGTTTTGGCAAAGCTGGACGCGGTTTTTGAAGTTTTCACAGACGAGCAGAGTGCGGTGGATAGCTTCTTTCCGGATCGCGCGCGTCGGCAATACGATATTCTGGACTTCGTCCATGAGCAGGAAAAAAGGCCGGGCGCTCGATTTTCCGAAAATGAGTAGGGTACCCTGACGGACGGTCTGTTGCAAAGCACAGGAGTCGGAAGTCGGCCATCTAGTTGCCGGCTGGCGGGTCAGTCGTCATCGAGCGATAGGGGCAACCTTATTTGAGGGAAAGAATGGACTCTCCATGAACAACGCAGTGTTTCAGCTAATGGTTCAGGTCGTGTCTGCTTTGGCCGTCGCTGGCGGGCTGATCTACGCGGCCTTGCAGTTTCGGGGGTGGCGGACCGCCCAATACGTGACGAATTTCAGCGAACTCGTAAAGCTCCAGTTGGAGCTACGGAAGATGGTGGTGGAGGATCCAACCTTGGCTACCCAGGGCCTGGGTATCCCGGCCGGGACCCGGCCTGAGGGTATTCGTGGCGACTATTATAATCTGATGCAGCTTAGCGTGTTCGAGATCGCCTGGTTCAGTCATTTGAAAGGCGAATTAACCGACGATTACTTCTACTCGTGGGTGACTAACATGGCCGAGGTCGCCCAGCGCCCCGCCTTTAGCGCTATGTGGCTGAACGACCGGACCAAGATTATGCATGCCGGCTTCCGCCAATATATGAATACGTTTATGGAGCGTACAGCGACTTCCGGCACCTCTGTTGCCAGCCGAAGCGTCGGGCGAAACGATGACAAAGCGAAACCCATTCTATCCGGCACTGGATCGCAGTCGTAGACAGGTTGCCGATCTGTTATCTCGTCCTGATCGGCCGTCTGGTCCTGCCTCCCCGTGGACTTGCCTGCAGGCTCAGAGTTCTTCGATCCGGCTGTGAACCAGGATTTGGCGCTTTGCCAGTTCGGCGAACACGGCCTCCGGATCGAATGCTTCCTCGGGCGTGAGAACGCCGGCGGTTTTCACCAGGCCCTTGCCCAACATCTGCGCGCCGATGCTCATGGGGATGGCAACGTTGCGCGTATAGGCTCGCAGCCCCGCCCAGTCCGGCACCGAGCCATCGGAGGGCGGGTGGGTGTGCCATAGCGTGTGACGACGACGTTTGCCGCCACGGGTGCCCTCCACCTCGACGTGCAAAGCATAGCCATAGAGCCTGGTTTCCCGGCCTTCCCGGGACTGCATCAGGTAGGCGCCGATGGCTTGCATGATGCCAAACTCGACGCCGTTCAGCCTGATCGGGTCGTTGCGCAGGAAGCCCCATTCGTAAAGTGCGCGGACTAGTTGCATGTTCGGCTGCGGCCAGGTGCCCCGGACCTCGATCAGCCGGACACCCTTCCCGGCCAGGTTCCGGGCGAGCGTCTTGGTCTCGGCGTGCGGGATGATGTACTGAGGGGCGGTGCCGTAAGGCTCGGGCAAGGCGATGTCGCGAGCGCGTGCAAACGGCGGCACCTGCTTGAACTCGCCATCCTCGAACACCACCCGGCTGGGCAGCTTGGGGTCGTATTCGTAGGTGGTGGTTTCCGTGATGGAGGCGCTGAAGGCGATGGGGCGGTAGGCACCGTGGCTGACGCGCACGATCTCGACGATGTCCAGCATTGCGGCGGCGCGCATGACCATCATCTGCGTGGTGCCGGGCGTCATGCCAAAGCCGGGCACGCAGGTCTTGCCGTGCCGCTTGAACACCGCGTCACTGGCGTCTTCCTCGCCAAAGCCGTTGAGATTGATGCCGTGGCAGCCCGCTTCGGCGATACAGGCGGTAGAGAGGCCGTTGAGGGCGATGGTCGTGCCATCCATCACCACGTCGAAGCCGCCCATTTTGGAGACCGCGTCTGCGCCTTGCTGCACATCGACCCGCACGAAATCCACGCGGGGATCGTTGAGTCGCTCGACCACTTCGCGGCCTGCGGCTTCATTGACATCGGCCACCGTGATCCGCGTGGCATCCGAGAATTGCACGAGGTCGAGAATCGCTTCACGGCAGATGCGGCCGGCGCCGCCAAGGCAGAGAACTTTCATGGGAAAGCCTTTTTACTTCGAAATCAGAGCCAGTGTACAGCATCTCTCCTGTTCGAAAGAAATTCATCTCAAGCGTCACGATTCGGCCTGCTGAGCAGGGAAGGGCTTCCGTCCCACTTCACTCCCTCCATTATGAATCCACCCGCGGGCGCACTCCATGTTTGGTCTGTCCTTCGAGGGATCTTTCTTGGCGGCGACCGGGGCGCCGGAGAACGCGTCGCAAATGCCTAAAAAAAAGTCTGAAACGCAAATTCTGCCGGTGCGGATTTACCGAAGATTCGCATAGCTCTTACGAAGCCGTAACAACACGGGCCGTACGTTGAGGGCATGCGATGCGACCTCCATGTGCATACCCGCGCGTCGGGCATGTGCAATGTCCCGTGGCTGCGGCGCATCTGCCGTGAGAGCTACAACGAACCGCTGGAAACGTACCGTACGCTGAAAGCCCGCGGCATGGATCTGGTGACGGTTACCGACCACGATTCCATCGGGTCAGTCGACTGTCTGGGTTCGATGCCCGACTTCTTCCTGGGCGAGGAAGTCTCCTGTCGCCTGCCAAGCGGCACCCGCATCCATGTCGGCGTCTACGGTCTGCAGGAACGCCATCAGTCACCCATCGAACAGCGTCGGGACGACCTGATCCGGCTGGTTCACTACTTTTTCGAGCAGCGCCTGTTCTTCAGCATCAATCATGCCTTTTCGGCGCTCACTGGACGCCGCACGGCGGAGGACTTTCATCTCTTCGGCGAGGCCTTCCCGGGTGTAGAGACGCGTAACGGCCACATGCCCGCGCGCTCGAATGGGCTGGCCACGCGGCTGGCCGCCGAACACCGCCAAGCGCCTTTGGGGGGCAGCGACTCGCACACCTACGCTACCCTGGGATCAACCTATACCGAAGTGCCGGGAGCGCGAAACGCCCGGGAATTTCTGGCCGGACTGCGGCTGGGCAGGGGAATCGTGCATGGGGCACACGGCAGCTACCGGAAACTGACGCAAGTCGTCTACGAAATCGGCATGAGCATGATGCGGGAGCGAGGCTGGACGCGCTGCCTTTTCCCGCTGGCCCTGGCAGTGCCGGGAGTGACCGCGGTGATTTTCGCGAAAGAGATGACCAATTCCGTGCGCTGGGGCGGCTCTCCTGTGCCCCACAAATTCGGCTCTGCCATGCAAGCGTCTCAGGCGTCCAGCGCTGGGCTGATCCCAAAGTGTTAAACATTCTATTCAATGGGGTATCGCCAGCTTGGTCACTCAGATGCCGAAGGCCCGACGAACTTCATTCACCATGCCCGGCGCGCACCCAATGGCGGTGCCCTTGTCGATTCGCCGCGAGCCGTCGAGTGCGAAGAACACTCCACCTGCTTCTTCGATGATTAGCCGGAGGGCGCCAGCTCCGGGTGGCAGGAGTCGCAGCTGCTTTCCGATGGCGACTAGGTTTTTCACAATAGCGTGACACTATGAATGTGAGGCCCTATGAAACGCTTTGTTCTGCCGATCCTGCTCGCCGCCGCGCTGCCGGGCGCCGACTCTCATATAACGCCCGCGATGAACGCCTTCACCACCGCCTCCTACAAACAACTCTCGCCAGGCGACGCGAACCTGATCCTGTCCCCCTTCAATATCGCGACTGCGCTCTCCATGGCCCTTGCCGGGGCCCGCGGCCAGACTGCCGAGGAAATGCAATCCGTCCTATACCTCCATTACGACCCCGCCTACGATTCAGCCCTTGGATCCCTGCTCGCTGACCTCAACAAGGCCGGCAACACTGGAGGCAACGAACTATACACCGCGAACGGACTCTGGGTGCAAAAAGGCCTCGCCATCCAGGCGGCCTTCGAGAACACGCTCACCAGCAACTACCAAGCCCCTATCAGACCTCTCGATTTCATCGCAAATCCCGAAGCCGCGCGATCCCAGATCAACGCCTGGACCAAAGACCACACCAAAGGCAAGAGCAAGGACCTGCTTCCTGCCGGCTCCCTCGATGCTCATACCCGCCTTGTCCTCACCAGCGCTATCTACTTCTACGGCAAATGGCAGGACCCGTTCGTCACCTCGCGCACACAGCCCGCACCTTTCACCCTGGCGACCGGCGCGACCATCGAGGCCAACTTCATGAACCAGACCTCGCATTTCGGCTACGCCGAAACGCCGTCCTCCCAGATTCTAGAAATGCGCTACGCCGGCACCGGAATCGCTTTCGACGTCCTGCTCCCGACTACCCGCACTGGCCTTCCCGACCTCGAGAAGTCGCTGACATTTGAACATCTGACCGGCTGGCTCGGCAATCTCGCCACTCGGAACGTGCAGGTTAGCCTGCCGAAGTTCCGCGCCGAATCGGAGTTCTCGCTCCGCAAAGAGCTCTCGACCATGGGCATGCCTACAGCCTTCAGCGACAAGGCCGACTTCTCAGGCATCGACCCGAAGCGCGGCCTCGCGATCTCCGAGGTCGTCCACAAGGCTTTCGTCGATGTTTCAGAGCAGGGCACCGAAGCCGCCGCGGCCACCGGCATCACCATGCGCGCGACTGCCATGCGTATGCCCGAACAGGTTGTTGTCTTCCGCGCCGATCACCCGTTCATCTTCCTGATCCGCGACACGCGCGCTGGAGTCGTCCTCTTTATCGGCCGCCTGATTAACCCGCGGTAACAAGGAAATCAGTCGCTTCCCCGGCGCGACCAGGCCTCTCCCGGAGCAGCCAGTCGGATTCTCCAGATGCAACGAGGAGGGGTCGAGTGGCTGTTTTTCGGCGTGGCGTACAATCCGAAGAGAGGTGCGAAGGTATTGCGCAGGACAGGCTGGCGCAGGTACATCAGGAGCTTGGCGCTGCGAATTGCTGTCTCCGCCGCCGCGACCGGGTGCATTCCGCTAGCGGCTGCTCCCGCTCCCCGGCTCTACACCGTCGAGCATTACGACGTGGCCCTGCAGTCCGATTTGAGCCGGCGGCAGCTCGCCGGGGAAGCGACGCTGCGTTTTCACAGTCTGTCGGATGAGCCGGTTGCCGCGCTGGAACTGGACGCGAGCGGCCTGGAAATCAGCAGCGTAGAAGAGGGTAAGATTCCGCAGTGGTTCGAGCGCAAGGGAGAGATGCTGGTGATCGCGCTGGCCAACCCGCTCTGCTGTGGAAAGCATTCCGTGACAAGACCAACGCGGCGCGTGCGATGTTCAAACTGCCGCCGCGCAAGACGGTATGGACGGATCCCGCGATGGTTTATGGCGTCTCGCCCAACCTGTTGCCCACGCCTGCCGACTGGCCGGCCAACGTGCACCTGTGCGGACAGTGGCTGGCGCCGAGCCCTGCCTGGATGCCGCCGCCAGCACTGGCGAACTTCCTCGCCGCCGGAGAAGCCCCGATTTACATCGGCTTCGGCAGCATGACCGGCTTCGACAACGCGCGGCTGCTGGATGTGCTGATTGAGGCGATGACCGGCCGACCGCACTGTTCCATCCCGGCTGGAGCGGCATCGATCCGAAGGCGCTTCCAGACAACTTTCTCGCCATCAGCGACACGCCGCACGACTGGCTGTTCCCGCGTACCGCCGCGGTTATCCATCACGGCGGCTCCGGTACCTCGCACTCCGCCGCACGCGCGGGCGTGCCTTCCATCGTGACCTTCTGCGTTTCATAAACAGCTACTACTGCGTTTCGCTCAGGCATTCGATCTCCTTTGGCGTTGAATCCAGCCGCGACTGCCCTAGGCCGTCGCGAAGCAGGAACTCGTGCACGCGCAGCGCCAACCGTTTGTTGTAAGGGAAGCTCTTAGGCGCCGCGACCCTCCGGTGGTTTTATGCCCTCAATCGAGGTGCCCGGTTGTGAAGGTGCAGAATCTGCCGTCGCGAGTGCAGAGTTCGCACCGGAAAGCCAGCGGTGTTGGGCTTCGAAGCTCGTTATGATCACGGCGATCTGAGGCCATTCTGGAGAGACGCTGCCAATTCCGGAGAGATTGGTCCGCCTCGTGCACATGGGAAGTAGAGGTGCCTACGCTCCCAGAGGAGGAAACACGATGCACGAGACCCACCGAAAAGCCGCCGAACAGCACGAGCTTGCAGCGCAGGCCCATCGCACGGCTGCGGAACATAATGAAAAGGGGGACGACGTAGCCGGAAGGTGGCATGCGGAGAGAGCGCTGGAGTACTCGGATCACGCTTACAAGCTGGCAAGGGAAGCCCACGCCAAGTCAGGAAAGATAGGTGCGTTCTAATGTCTACTCGCTATAACCACGGATCGCATTACGAAAACCATCAACGAGCTGCCGAGTTGCACGACATTGCGGCCCACACACATCGTAGCGCCGCGGAAGCCTATGAGAAGCAAGATCACCAAACCGGGCATGAGCGCTCCAGGCAAGCTCTCGAGCACTCCCAAGAGGCTCACCGGCAATCCGAGCAGGCGCGCCGGAACGCTGTGCATGAACACGGCGTGGCGAACTTTGGGCACGAAGACATCGCAGCGTTGGCTCATTCGCTATGGCAGGCCAGAGGCTGCCCGGTGGGATCACCGGACGAAGACTGGTTCCAAGCCGTTCGGGAATTGCGGGCCGGCGGCGAAGGTCTCAAGAAGTAGTGCACGCGCGAGAGGATCGGAATCTATGAAGCGCTTCTGTTTCTCGTTCTTCCCCATGCGGGTTGTTCTCTGTTCCATGCTGCTGCTTGCACCGGAGGGCGCACGGCTGCTTGCCCAACAGTCTCCGGAGCTTCCTCCTCCGGGCCAGGCGCTGGCGCCCGATCAGCTCGACGATTTGGTGGCGCCCGTCGCGCTCTACCCGGATCCGCTGATCAGTCAGATCCTGGTGGCGTCTACCTATCCGCTCGAACTCGTCCAAGCCTTACAGTGGCTCCAGCGAAACCCGGGGCTCACGGGCGCCGCTCTGACCCAAGCGGCAGAGCAGCAAAACTGGGACCCTAGCATACAGGCCTTAGTGGTTTTTCCGGACCTCGTCAAACGATTGAATCAGGACATTACGTGGACAACAAATCTGGGCAACGCGTTTTTGAGTCAGCAAGCCGACGTAATGGGCGCCGTGCAGCGAATGCGGCTCAAGGCGCAGCAGGCAGGCAGATTGTCCTCGACGACCCAACAAACTGTGACCACTACCAACGACTCCGGGCAGCCGGTCATCCAGATCGAGCCTAGTAATCCAGAGGTGATCTACCTGCCGAACTACGATCCCGCGTACATCTGGGGGCCACCTCTGTATTATCCATATGCGAGTTGGTTTTACCCGCCCGGCTACTTCGGCTTCGGTATCGGCATCCCGATGGGATTTTACTTCGGAGGAGGCTGGGGCGGCTGGGGCGGATGGGGGTGGCAGCCCGGCTGGGGCGGCGGCAACATTATTGTCAATAACAGCTTCATCCACCGGTACAATTTCAACTCCCGCGGGATCGGCAGCTTGAATGGAACCAGTGCATGGTCCCACGATGCCTCGCATCGCGAGGGCGTGCCCTATTCAAACGCTGCCGTGGCTAACCGTTATCGAGGCAGCGTGCGCCAAAGTTTGCAATCGCGCGGAACTGCCGGACAGGCGCAGGCTCGAGGCGCCAACCCCCAATCCGGAGCCGAGCGAATGGGCAATCGGCAGATCCCCCCGAGCGCGCCTGCGAAGAACCGTAGCGCTTTCGGCGGCGTTCGGGAGGGCGGCGCGGCGCGGATGCAGAGCGACCATGGATATTCGAGCCTCGGGCCCGCGCGGAGCGGAGGCTTTTCGGGTGGGGGAGGATTCAGTCGGGGTGGCGGTGGTGGCGGCGGCCACGGTGGTGGACATCGATAGGAGCGAAAACAATCATGGCGAAAATTGATTCTATTGACGCGAAAGGCAGCCTGCGGCGGCTCGCGTGGCTCCTGACCGCCGGCCTGGTGGTTGGAGCGCCTCTACTGGCAGCCGGCCCAAAAGACGGCCAGCAGACATTTGCAACTCCGCAGGAGGCTATTCAGACCACCATTGATGCGACGGAGCACAACGACACGGCGGCCCTCCTCCAGCTTTTCGGACCTGGAGGCAAGGACATTGTCGAATCCGGCGATCCCGTCGAAGATAAGGATCTTCGCGCCGAGTTTGCGCGCTCGGCTCACGAAAAGCTCCAGATTGACGTGGATCCCTTGACGCCCGACAGGGTGACTTTTACGGTAGGGGAACAGGAGTGGCCGTTCCCGGTTCCCGTGATTCGCAGGAACGGAGAATGGCAGCTGGATTCGGCCAGCGGGAGGATCGAGATTCTGGCCCGCAGGATTGGCCGGAACGAACTGAACGCCATGGAGGTTTGCCGGGGCTACGCCGAGGCGCAACTGGAATACGCAGCAGAGGCGCGGGACGGAGATCGCGTCCTGAAATATGCGCAGAAGATCGTCAGCACACCGGGCAAGCAGGATGGGCTGTATGCGGAGGGCGTACCCGACAGTCTGGTTTCACAGGCTTTCGCCGGGGCCGCGGCCGCGAATCCGACGGCCGGCAAGAAACCGGAACCATACCACGGATACTACTTCCGAATGCTGAATTCTCAGGGGCCGGACGCCGCGGGCGGCGCCTTCGACTATGTGGTGAACGGTAAGATGATTGGCGGATTCGCTCTGGTCGCCTGGCCCGCGGAGTATGGCGTGTCCGGAATCGGGACTTTCATCATCAATCACGATGGAGTGGTTTACGAAAAGGATATGGGGGCCGGGACGGCCGTCGCAGTCCGCCAGATGTCGCGGTTTAATCCCGACAAATCCTGGCGGCAGGTGATACTCGAGTAGAAGCGCGTAGGATCAAGCGGCGACAGAACAGCGCCGCCGCAACTTATTTGGGCGGTCTGCCGTGGTCCAGGCATAACGCAACCAGGTCGGAGAGGTTAGCTTCGCCCACACACATTACCGTGTCTGCGCCGCCCCAGTAGATCTTCACGGTTCCATCGGGCTCGGCAACGGCGCCACAGGTAAACACGACGTTGTGGACATATCCGGTGACTTCCCAGGGATCTTCAGGCTGCAAGATCCACGAGTCTCCCACGCCGATGATCTTTGCCGGGTTCCGCAAGTCATGAAGAGCGACCCCCAGGCGGTAAATCGATCCATCCATGGTTTTGAAAACGCCGTGATAGATGGACAGCCATCCCTGCTCTGTCTTAATGGGCGGCGCCCCCGGGCCGATCTTCATTTCGTCCCAATGATACGGTTCAGGCCTCATGATGAGCTGAGACTGTCCCCAGAAACGCAGATCCGGAGAAAAGGAGATCCAGATGGACCATGGAGCGATCTCCGAATGAGGACGATCCAGCCGGGCGTACAGCCCATCGAACTTCTCGGGAAAGATGACTACGTTGCGATAGTCGGCCTCCGTGATCAGAGCGACTCGTTCCACCTGACAGAATTCGCGGGTCTTCGCCAAGGCGATTTGGACTCCATCTCGCGAGTAGACGCTGTAGGCAATCAGGTACTCGCCGTCCATCAGGGTCACGCGAGGGTCCTCGACGCTGAACTCTTCGCCGGCAGGAATCAGAAAAGGCTGCCGATCGGCGGTGAAGTGGAAACCGTCGGGGCTACGTGCCAACCCGATGATAGACCTTCCGGTGCGCAGATGCGAACGGAACAGCATGATGTATCCGTTCTCATGCTTAACCACGGCTGCGTTGTGCACCGTTTCCACAGGGTAAGGGATATCGGTTTTGGTGAGGATCGGATTGTGAGCGTATCGCCTGATCATCTCTTGGCTTCCAGTTCGAAAACTTTTTGGTAGACCTTTTCGTACGCCTCCACCATGGTTTCAATCGAGAAGTGCTCCTGAACCCGCTGACGGCAAGCATCGCGATCGATTTCACCGATGCGTTCCAGGGCTCGCACCGCGTCGCCGGTGTTGTTGACCAGGAAGCCTGTCTGCCCGTCCTGGATCACCTCCCGGCAGGAACCGAGATCCATCGCGATCACGGGAACACCGGCGGCATTGGCTTCTGCCAGGACGAGTCCAAACCGCTCCGGGATGGTATTCAGGTGCAGCAGCGCTCGAGCGCGCGCGAACAAGAGGTTTTTGCCCGCAACGTCCACGGGACCAATGTAGCGGATCGTCTGGCTCAGGTGGGGATCGATCTCTTCGCGGAAGTATGTCTGATCCTGAATAATACCCGCGATGAGCAGCGGCGATCCGCTCCGCCGGGCGACCTCGATGGCCAGATGGACGCCTTTGTCAGGGTGAATCCGGCCGAGGAAGATCAGGTCGCCGCCACCTTTCTGGAGCGGGTACAACGAGAGGTCGATGCCGTTATAGACCGTAGCCAGATAATTCAGTCCCGGCGCGCGATCGGAGTCGCTGATAGAAACGAAATATCCGTCGCGGTACTTCTCATACACGGGCATGATCCGGCGAGACGAGAATCCGTGGATGGTAGTGAGCACCGGGGTCTTCACCAAGCGTGTGTAACACAGCGCCATGAAGTCGTAGTGGCTGTGGATGAGGTCGAACTCAGCGGCGTGCTCGAACACCTCGGAGATGTGAAGATACTCCGCTACTTTGGGATCGATGGCGCGATCCTCTTCATACCCGCGGCCGACCACCGCATGCAGGCGAGCCTCCGTGATGGAATCCCCGGTAGCGAACAACGTGACATCCCAGCCGCGGGAGACCAGACCTTCGGCTGTGTTGCCGGCGACGGTCTCCCACGCGCCGTATTGCCGGGGAGGCGTGCGCCATGCCACCGGCGACAGGACGGCGATTCTCTTGCGGGGAATGGTCACGTTACCGTGGCTAATTTGAGAATTTGGAGCCTCTATCCGGGAACACCAGGCCCAGAATCAATGCCCGCAATTGCGAAGGGACGAACGGCTTAGGCAGAAAATGCCAGCCTTCGTTGAGCACCAGCATTCCGCCGGTGAACCCGGACATCATCAATACTCTGAGCTGCGGCCGATCCACGCACATTTGAGTGGCCAACTCGATGCCGCTCATGGCCGGCATTTGGAAGTCCGACAAGAGAAGATCTATCTCGCCTTGGTAGTCTTTCGATTGTTGAAGCGCAGCGGCACCGCTGCTGGCCGTGAGGACGCGATAATCGGCGTCAACCAACAATTCGGAGACGAATTTCAAGATACCCGGGTCATCGTCAACCACGAGAATGGTCCTTTGATTGTCTTGGGCGCCGATAGGCTGTTCCATTTGTACCATCGCAAGCCGCGAGTCCAGCCTGGGCCTCTTCGCGTAGCGTGCGTAAGCTAATCCCTAGCATTTCAGAGGCCAGTTTGCGATTGCCATGTACCCAACGAGATCGGGTCAATTGGCCTGGATCGGGCATTGCGTCACGCCGCGCATGCCGTCGCCAGCATGATGACAGTCGCGATCAGCATTACAACGGCGCACGTCCACCCAAGCCAGCGAAGCAGGGTCCCGTTCCGATGCTCGCCCATCACGTCGACCCTGCTGGTCAGCAGCACCACGAGGATAAGCAGGGGCGGAGCCAGTGCTCCGTTAAGCACTGCCGACCAGAAAAGCATCTTGACGGCGTTCAGACCTGCATAATCCAAACCGAGGCCAAGCGCCATCGCAATAGCGATGACAGCATAAAACCCATGAGCAACGGGAGGGTGAACCTCCAGCGAGCCGACCCAGTCAGCCGCTTCCGCGATGGCGTAAGCGCACGATCCGACCAACACGGGGACTCCCAGCATGCCAGCTCCGATCAAACCTACGCTGAAGAGCCAGTACGCGCCGGCGCCGGCCAAAGGACGCAGCGCCTCGGCGGCATCGCGCGCGGTAGAGATGGTGGTCTTGCCGTGAGCGTGCAGCGTGGCCGCTGCGGTAAGAATGATGAAGTACATCACCAGGTTCGAAAAGAACATGCCTGTAAGGACGTCGTTTCTGGAGCGCCGCAGTTCCCGATGGGACGCGCCCTTACGCTGTTCGACAGTCGACTTGCCCAAAGAGATTTCCTCTTCTACTTCCTGCGCGGCCTGCCAAAAAAAGAGATATGGCGAGATCGTTGTTCCAAGGATACCGACCAGCGTCGCCCAATAAGAGGCGGTCCACTGCACACGTGGAATCAGGGTCGCCCACAAAACGGCGCGCCAGTCCGGATGCGACAGAAATGCAGCGGCGATATAGGCAAACAGGACGAGGGTGAGCCACTTGAAGATCCGCGCGATGAGGCGATAACTGGTCCAGAACAACAGGCATACCAAAAGAAGCGCATACACCGGAGTCCAATAAAGTGACCGGACGCCAGTCAGAAGCGCGGTGACATCGGCCATGCCACCGAGGTCCGCGGAGATATTCACCACATTGGCGATAACCAGCAGCGCGCAGGCGCTCCACAGGATCCACCGCGAATAGTGCACGCGGATTACGCCTGCCAGGCCGAGTCCGGTTACCAGACCAAGGCGGGCACACATGATCTGTACGGCTGCCATCAACGGGAAGGAGAAGAGCGCGGTCCACAACAGCGAGTAGCCGAACGCGGCGCCGGTGACTGAGTAGGTCGCGATCCCGGACGGATCGTCATCCGCGGCGCCCGTAATCAATCCGGGGCCAAGATTGGAGAAAAACCTGCGAAAGCGGCCTTGCAAAACAAACGCGCGTCTGGCGGCCTTCGCTCCTGAAGAGTTCCGGCTCAATAGCCCCCCGATCCATGTCGGCTGATTCTATAGTGCCGACATAATGGACCGGCAGCCTTGGTTCCCCGGTACTTCGCCTCGGCTTTGAGCACATTCTTATCCGAGCAAGACCGCTCTGCGAATGCAGCACGAGTTGGAGCAAGCCCGGGAAAACGTGCAGAAGCTGCACCTGGAAGTGCAGGATTCGCCATCGCCACGGTATTCTCAGTAGCTAGGTTCAACCGCCCAGGTACTCGACGTGAGCGTACGTGCCCAACCGCGGGTTGTAGGCAAGATACCAGCCAATATGGTCTGGATCCTCGTAGATCACGATCTGATCGCCAGTCCAATTCCAGCCCGCCACGATGTTGAAATCGTAAAAGGCGACGTCCCAGTAGAAATTGTTGAACCAGAAGCGTTGCGCGTTTCCTCCCGCAAGCACGAATACATGTTGCGGTCCAAAACCGCCGCTGAAATGTCCGTGTGCCCATGGCTGAGCGAGATGGTAATGCGGATCGGCAGCGCCACTATCGTGCCCAACCCATTTATCGTTCTTCGCGTCAACGTGCGGAACGTCAGGATGGCCTTGCTTGTCCACTTTCACGTGATTCTCGGCCGCCGGCTGCCCGGCCCGGGCGGGGGCCGCAGCGCGCGCCGGCTTGGAAGCCCTCGCGGGAGCAGGACCGTGAGCCGGAACGTGTCCACCGCCAACCGCAGGATGACCGCCCCCGCCGTGTGACTCCCCACCGCGCTGCCCAAATACAGTCAGACACAATAAAACCGATAGCCCTATAAGTTTCTTCATTCGTACGCTCCGAAGTAACTGAGGGAAGCACGCGTCTGGCCAATTTGCCGGTTCAGCCCGAAGAAACGGCGGCAGAAGACGCGCACAGATTCGACGGGTCCGCTTTTCGATCGCAGTGGAGGCAAACGTGCCCTGGTTGCCCTGTTGGAGCATGCACAGGCATACCATCGACATTTTGGAGGAGCATCTTGACTAACTTAAAGACGGTAACGGAAACGGCGTCGGAGCTTGGCAAAGAGGCCAGAGAATCAATCGAGGAGTTGGGCCGGTCCGCCGGCAGGCGACTGGATGAGGCGCGAGATGAGACAGGGGATGCACTCCATTCGGCTGCCTCCTCCATTCGAAGAACGGGACGCCAGGGTTCCGCCGCCATCGACAACTGCTCTACTCGCACAGCGGATCGCCTGGATGCCACGGCCTCATATATCGAAGATCATGATTTGGGGGATGCGCTCACCGGCATCAAAAGGTTTGCTCGCCGCCATCTGACAGCCTCTCTGGCGGTTGCGGTCGCGACCGGCTTTCTGGCCGGATCCGTCCTAAGCCGAGTGGCACGCTCCCACGGAAGAGCGGCTCAAGGCACATAATCGCTTTGGGACCCCAAGGTTTTCCTGTACACTTTACTAAACTCGGCGCCCCAAAAGAATAGCTGCGCCGAGCAGTATACCCACAGCAGCACGACAATCGGCGAGCCGGCCACGCTATACGTCCCGAAAGTGGCATGAGCGAAATACAACGCCATGGACTGCTTGCCGATCATAAAGAGCAATGAGGCGATCATGGCTCCGAGGGCGACATCGCTCCACTTCAATCTAACGTTCGGAATGATCTTGTAGAGGGCCGCAAACAACACCGCTATTACCAGATAAAGAATCATGAACGTAGCAGCCCGCGGCACGGCGATCCGCATTGCCCCGATCCAGGCGTTCAACACCAGAGAGACCAGCAGCAGGAAGCCTATGCCCAGCACGGTCGCGAACGAATAGAAGCGATCCCTGATCAGGCGGATGACAGTGGCGGCATTGGTTCGGTCGGGGGGCAATGAAACATGCCAGATTGTGTTCATCGCGTCGTGCAGCTCCACAAAGATGGAAGAGGCGCTAAATACCAAGGTCGCCAGGCCGAGCAAAGTCGCAATAGCGCCTGTCCGGGGCTGGTAGGCGCCTTTGATGAACTCCTGAATTGTCCGTGCCACCTCCGGCCCGGCCACGTCTCGGATATCCGACGCAAGCCGGCCTTGGGCGGCCTGCTGCCCATAAACAACAGCGGCCAAAGCGATGGCTATGACGATAACGGGAGCCAGCGACAGCAGAGTATAGAATGCGACGGAAGCGCCGAGGCGCGGAACATTATCGTTGACAAATTCGCTCGATGCCTGCCTGAACACTCGCGGCAGCGCCTTGAGCGGAAGCCACAGGGACCTGCCGTGGCTCACGAGCCGGGAGTTGCCGTCTTCTCCACTTTGCGCAGTGTGGCGATCCGGTTTTGCAGCGTTCGCAGGCTAATCCCCAACATCTCGGCGGCGCGCTTGCGATTGCCGCCCACGTGCTCGAGGGTGAGCTTGATGTAAGCCTCGTCAATCTTGATGAGCGACTGGCCAGGCTGAAGGGCCACGGGACCCTCGTCATTGGGCGATTTCCGGGGATACGGGCCCGAGCCCGCACCGAACGCAGGGGAGGGAAGGTCCGTCAGCCGGATCGGACCCTCGCCTGCCATAATGGTAGCCCGCTCCAGCATATTGCGCAGTTCCCGGACATTACCGGGCCAATCATACCGATGAAAAAGGTCCAGCACTTCGGGATCGACCCCTGTGACTCGCGTGCCGTGTTTCTTGTTCAGGTTCTGCAGCATGACATCGGCGATCGGCGGAATGTCTTCCCTATGTTCACGCAGCGGCGGAATTACAATCTGAAATACACTCAACCGGTAGTAAAGCTCTTCGCGCAAATGCGTTCCGATTTCCTGACTGGTGGCGGCAAGCACGCGAGCGTCTACCGGGATTTCCTGCTTACCTCCAAGCCGCCGTACTCGCAAGTCTTCGAGAACGCGCAGTAACTTCGGTTGCGTAGAGGCCGGCATCTCGCCGATCTCGTCGAGAAACAAAGTGCCCCCGTGAGCCTGCTCGAAGCAACCGGCAGAGCGCTCCATGGCGCCCGTGAACGCGCCTTTTTCGTGGCCGAATAACTCGCTCTCGATCAGAGCCTCGGGTAAGGCGGCTGCATTGATCGCGACGAAAGGCCCATCACTTCGGGGGCTGCCCTTATGGATCTCCCGCGCCACCAACTCCTTCCCGGTGCCGCTCTCCCCACAAATCAATACGGGCGCCGAAGTGGGCGCCACCTGCCTGACCAGCGAGAAGATCTGCTGCATCGCCGCCGAAGTTCCCACCATGTCCCCGAGTACGCCGCGAAGGCTCAGGTCGCGCTTCAGTTCGTCCGTTTTCTGCAGACTTCGCTTGTAGCGAATCGCGCGTTCCAGAAGGATCTTGAAGGCCCGTGGCTCCACAGGCTTCTCCAGAAACCAGAATGCCTTGAGGTCATGGACCGCGGACAGCGCCTTTTCCATGCTGCCAAAGCCGGTGAGCGCGATGGCCGGAGTGAGGTCGCCGCGGTCCTTCAAATGCCGGAGCAGTTCGAAGCCGTCCATGCGGGGCATGACTAAATCCGCAACGATGACGTCCGCGTCGAAAGCAGTGAGGCGTTCCAGCGCTTCCTGTCCGTCGGCTGCGACCTGCGTGTCGAAGTCGCTATCGGAAAGCATGGCAACCAAGGCACTCCGCTGGCGGGCGTCATCGTCGACGATGAGGATCCGGCCGGAAATCGACGGCAGACGGGGCATAGCCCTCCATTTTAGCGCCTGGCAGGCCATGGCGGAATGGGCGACTAAATCGCGTCCGTCTTCGTGTTGTAACGAAGTCGAGAATGTCGAGCCGCTTACCGTATGCAAACGGCACCGGCTCACTGCATAAATCGATAACTGGTTACACGCCCCCACATTCCGACGGCCTGCAAGACCCAAATTGCAACCGCAATGACGACCACTACATTCAGGATCGTCTTGATGCTGGAAGCCATGGGGATGAAGTTGTTGATTAGCCACAACGCGACGCCGACCACGATCAGCGCGATGACGATGTTGATCAAAGGCATTTTGTTTACTCTCCTAGAAACACTAAGTAGCAATCCACTGCCCACGGGCAACTTGCGTTCTATATCGTTGGAGGGGGGCTTGCTCTAACCAAGAACCCTTCGTCCCTGAATCAGACGGATTACCAGTATCACCAAGCCAATGACCAACAGGATGTGAATCAGCCCGCCGGCGGTGTAGGAGGTCGCCATTCCCAGAGCCCACAGAACCAGCAGAATTACACAGATTGTCCAAAGCATCGTTTTGCTCCTTCGGGATGCATGAGTGCAAGCGCGGGTCCAAAGCGGAGAGCGTGGGATACATGGGGCTGCAAGGCCAACTGGAGCGCTGCCGGGGCGGTTCCGCCGGCGCTAGATGCAGAATCTGCACCGAAGTTCGGTAGTTAGTGCAGATCGAATGTGCCTGGAAGTTAGATCTCGCCGCTGCCGGCGGATCAATGCCAGACCTTCATTTGATGTCGGCACAGTTTAGAATGGGCTTGAGCAGGTATTCGGATAACTGCTGGACCGATAGCCTTCCGCTTTCGTTGGCGGGTTCGCCGAGAACCCAGAAGCCGTGTTGGCCTTCCTTTTCGGGCTCGATTGTGATGCTCAACTGCTGCGTTGGAAAATCGGGGTGAACCGAGACTCGGAGGTCGTTGTTGTCCAAGGTCAGGACCATTCTCTTCCCGTGCATTCCAGGCAAGTAAACCTCGCATTCGAAACGCCTTCGCGCTATGCGTACCGCGCTCTGTCCGGCGCGGTCCCGGTGCCTGTTGAAGTCGCTCACATCGTTCGTAATCGAGGAAACCAGCGCGTTCCAAGCTTCCGGTGCACCCGGAACTTGATCCTTCAGAAGTTTCTTGCGGTCGCCTTTGGCCGCCTTCGGGTCTCTCTTGGCTGTTTCCGCGGCCCTGTCCTTTTCCATGTTCACGAACATTTCATCAATCCACTTCATATGTGTCTTCATCCGAGGGAACTGTTGAGATCGTTGAATCCGCGATCCTTCAAGCTCCAGTTGTGGCGGTTCCAAACAGCGCCCCGACGCATGCCGTCGCCGCCATGGCTAGCGCGCCCCAAAACGTAACGCGGATTGCGCCCAGCATCACGCTCGCGCCCCCGGCGCGCGCGGCTAACCCGCCCAGAAGCGCCAGGAACACTAGTGACGTTCCACTCGCGGGCTCGGTCCCACACTTGCCAGACAAGTTGCCGCGATGTAGATCGCCATCAATTCCTCCCGCTCACCCTAGTCGTCCGCGCCCATTACCGCCGCGCGCAACCAGCCGGTGCGTCTGGCGCGGTGCCGTTCCATTGGTAGCCGTTTACAGCGCGACGGTGACCGCCAGTCCGACGCCTGGATACCTGCGATTGTAAAGGTAGTACCCGTTGTCATAACCGATGTAGACGTCATCGGTTGCGTACCAGTTCTGCGCCCAGTTTTCCGGCCACGGATCCACGATCATGAACGAAAAGCCGCCGTACGCGAAACGGGGATACCCCATATAGATCGTGGGGCTGGGCATCCGGAACCAGTGTTGACTCCCGAAATAGAGATTGAAGCGGTCCTGAGGAATGTAATAACCGCCATAGCCCCCACGCTGCGCCCAAGTGCGATGATCGCTGGCCCAGTGTTGAGCGCGATTCTGCTGAAATGTGCCATGCCCCTGCCAGGCACCGTGCTGTTGCCATCCCCGCTGCTGTTGCCACGCGGCTGCCTGCTGTCGGGTGCGCTGCGGTTGCTGTTGTTGCCGGGCCTGCTGGGGACGTTGGACCTGCTGTTGCTGTGGTTGCCGTTGCGGAGTCTGCTGGGCCCGCTGTTGCTGTGGCTGCCGTTGCGGAGTCTGCTGGGCCCGCTGTTGCTGTGGCTGCCGTTGCGGAGTCTGATGGGCTCGTTGCTGCTGTGGTTGCCGTTGTGGGGTCTGCTGGGCCCGTTGCTGCTGCGGTTGCCGTTGTGGGGTTTGCTGAGCCCGTTGCTGCTGTGGTTGCCGTTGTGGGGTTTGCTGAGCCCGCTGCTGCTGCTGCGGTTGCCGTTGCGGGGCCTGCTGAGCCCGCTGCTGCTGATGTTGCGGCTGTCCCTGAGGGTGCTGCTGTTGTGCGGGTGGCCGGGCGCCTTGCTGTTGCCCACCCGGCCGACTCTCAGGCTTGCCCTGATTCTGGTTCCGCTGGTCGTGCTGCTCGTACGCAGGGAGCATAGTCCCGAAGAGCAGCAACAGGGCGGTACTCGTAACTCGAACGATTTGCATGGTAATCCTCTCTCCTAGGTCGCCATCGGTTACACACGCAGGCGACCGGGCCGCCTCAACTAATTTCCAGCGCCTCCGTATGTTCGATGCGGAAAAACTGGTCCAGAGTCAGTTTCTCGATCGGTCCGATGTATTCAAGCACGGCAACGGACTTCTATATCTTGGTTTCGTGAGTAACGCATTCAACAGTCGGTTCGGCGGGCGCTTCGCTACGAACCGCGACGATCGCTGGCACTCTCTCCGTCGGCCGATCCGTTGTCCCGTAATCGGCGGCAGCCTCCGAGGCCGAGGAGATACTCTGGGCGCCAGTATCTTTTAGAGTTCTCTTCGCCCGGTCGCACCACTCCCGGCTGTCGCAGTGAACGGAGAGGAGAATGCCGCCCCGCCTGATTCTGCCCGCATAGCGCTTGGCGACGTATTCGGTGAGAGGAAGGCCCGCCAGCCATCCGGCGATCCAGCCCAGCGCCCCGCCGGCGCCGGCGCCGGCCAGAGCCGCCAGCACCGGTCCAGCCGCGACGAGCGGCCCTAGACTCGCGATGGCAATAGTCTGAGTGGAAGCCAGCCAGGCCAATGCAGCGCCAACCACCGCGCCCGCTATCGCTCCCGTCGCCGCTCCCTGCGGCGCCTTGGTGTGCTTCTCGTGCGCGAAATCCTTTGAACCTTGGTTGTCGGACGACAGGACCGAGAGGTCCGTCGCCCTATACCCCGCTTTGTGCAAGACGTTGATGGCGTCCGAAACGGTTGTGCGATCCGGATAGATTCCAATGACCGATGTGTTCCTTGACATTTCGTGTTCCTCCTACTGCAAAGTACATTTATGTATGTGCACGAGCCGGGCCACGCGCCGGAAGCCGCCGCGATGCGGAGATATGTGGTGAGCCAGTACGACCAGATGCAGAAGTTGCCATTGGACATGCATATTTAGCTGAGCCAAGACTCCCGATGGGACGCCGGGCGCGGCAACCTTGACTCATAAGGCTCTCGAATTCAAACGGCGGCAAACGTGCCACAGATAGGTTACGCCGGAAAGCCGGAAGGAGAATGAACATGTTGCTGATACTCGTGCTTGTCATATTGTTGCTCGCGCTCGCGCCTGCCTGGCCGCATAGCAGACGCTGGGGTTACTACCCCAGCGGAACGATAGGAGCAGTGTTGTTGGTAGTGGTCCTGTTGATGCTGTTGGGACAACTCCGCCTTTAGGCAGCGGTCCCCGGAGCCCGCCGCACTGGAATAGGTGGTCAGTAGGAAAAAACCATGAATTGGGACCAAATCGAAGGCAAGTGGAAGCGGTTCACCGGCTCTGCCCGCGAGCGCTGGGGGAAACTCACCGATAACGACTGGGAAACCATAGCCGGCCAGAAGGATCAGTTGGTTGGGCGAATTCAGGAGCGGTACGGGCTGGCGAAAGCGGAGGCTGAAAAGCAGGCCGACGAATGGTCACGGGCGCTCGGCGAATCCGAGCGCACCAGCCACGCCGCAACCCGCTTATAGAAGTCGCCCGCACGGGCTGAGAATTGTGGACCGATGAAACCGCCCCAAACGCGACTCGCGGATCTCTGGTGCAGGTTGATGCACACGGAGCCAATGTGGCCCTCGCACGGCAAGTATGAGTGCCGGACGTGCGGGCGGCGGTATCGGGTGTGTTGGGAAGAGCCTTCACCGGCCAGGCTCCACGTGATGGTATTGCCGCGCGAAATGCACGCCCAACACGCCTTGGTAGCGGCAACTGAATCGAGGATCCAATGTTCGTCGTAACGGCCTTGACGGTTCTTGTAGCGCTGACGTTCATTCTGTCGCTGGTTCCCTGCCCGGGTCCGGCCGAGCGGCCGCATTAGCGGAGGGCCGGCACCGCCAAGCCGGCCCCCGCGACCTTTTCTTTCTTCATCTCGCGGACAGCAGTCTATCCCCATATATCCCTCACTAACTACTGCGCCTCTTTTGGTAACTGGCACAGCCCTTTTGGCGTTCCTCGAAGCAATTCCTGCATTCCGTGCGGCAATAAGTGCATGAGATCCTTCCTGGAGATTCCCAGCTTTGGCGGATGCGCACGGCTTTAAAGCAAGACCGCGTCTGAGTTCTGCGCGCTTATGCAATGGACCTTGGAGTGCCTCTACTCCACCGTGCGCGACCAGCCGGCCGAGGGCTTTGCATGCTGGTATCCGACAGAGTGACGAGCTGGCCGCGCAGAGTTCTAGAGAAGCAAAAGGAGAAGAAGCAAATGAGTGTTTTGAGAACGTTAACAGCAACCGTGTTCGGCTTGGCGCTGGCGGGGGCGGTATTCGCGCCAGCCGCAAAGGCGGACGAGTGGAACCAGAAAACCGTGATGACTTTCAGCGGGCCTGTGGAGATTCCTGGAGTCCACCTCAAGGGGTGGGGGGTGCTGCCAGCCGGCACCTATGTTTTCAAGATTCTGGACTCGCAGTCCGACCGCCACATCGTCCAGATCTTCAACCAGGACGAAACGCAGTGCTACGCCACCATTCTGGCCATTCCGAACTATCGCCTCCAGGCGACTGGCAAGACCGTGGTTACTTTCCGGGAGCGACCGGCAGGTCAGCCTGAAGCGCTCCGGGCATGGTTCTATCCCGGCAAAAACTGGGGCGAGGAATTCGTCTATCCGAAAGCTAAAGCTGTAGAGCTGGCCAAGACGACGAACACCCCCGTTCTTTTCTTGGCGGTCGAGATGCCGGTGGAGGTCGAGGCGCCGATCAAGACGGCCGACGAGCCGGTTGTCCTGCAACTGAAGCAGGCGCCCATTATGGCGATTAAACCCACGGGCGAAGAGGTGGAACTTGCCCAGGTTGTCACCCCGCCACCAGCGCAGGAACTGGTAGCGGAGAAGACCGAAACGGCTGCCGCGACGCTGCCGAAGACGGCGAGCTCTTTGCCGCTGATGGCGCTGTTCGGGTTGCTGGCTTTGGGTGGTGCCTGGACGCTCCTACTAGTGCAAAAGCGCGTTTTGTGAGGGGCATGGTCCGCCACGCGGCGCGCCTCTTTTCCAGCGCGCCACGCGGCCGGAGCCCGTACATGGCAGAGTAGGAAGGAGAGCAGTTATGCTAAGGCGGCCATCGAGGGCGGCAGAGGGTGGCGTCGCGAGAGCGATCGCTCTGCCGATCCTTCTCCTGAGTGCCATGGCGGGCAACGCCGGCGATCAGGCTCCGCCGGCAACAGGGCAAGATCGCGACTTGGGACCGCTCCGGATCTCGGTGGACGTCGCACTGGTTGTGTTGCACGCTACGGTGACTGATCGGCAAGCTGGCTTTGTCTCGGATCTGGGTGAACAGGATTTTACGGTTTACGAGAACGGCGTACCGCAGCGCATCGGGCTCTTCAAAAACGAAGATATCCCGGTCACCGTGGGACTGGTGATCGACCACAGCACGACCATGGGACCGAAACTTGCGGAGGTGTCCGCGGCCGCCCGGACCTTCGTGCGGTCCAGCAATCGGGAAGACGAAATGTTCGTCGTCAACTTCAACGAGATCGTGTCGCTGGGCCTGCCCAGCACGATCCGATTCACCGATAGCACCGCCGAACTTGAAAAGGCGATCGCCATCGCGCCTGCCGGAGGCCAGACGGCTCTTTACGACGCGATCGCCAAGGCGCTGGGGGAATTGCAGGCCGGCAGCCGGGACAAGAAAGTGCTGATCGTCGTCAGTGATGGCGGTGACAACGCGAGCGCGTGCAGCTTGGCCCAAGTCATGAAACTGGCCGGGGAATCCAGCGCCGTTATCTACACCGTAGGTCTATTCGACGAAAACGATCCGGACCGGAACCCGGGTGTGCTCAGGCGCCTGGCACAGGCGACGGGCGGCGAAGCCTTTCTTCCCGACGAGATCGGCAAAGTGGTGGCCATCTGCGAGCGCATCGCCCGGGACATTCGCCATCAGTACACGATCGGATATGTTCCAATCAACCGGACTCGCGACGGCGCTTATCGTGCCATTCGGGTAGTTGCCCGGGCGAAAGGCCACGACAGACTGTCCGTGCGCACGCGCACCGGCTACATAGCCCGGGGCGAATCGCGGGTCGACGAGATGAGCGACAAATGAAACTTGTGGTCCAGAAGAAACCACTGCGGCGGGCGCTAAAGTGGGCCCAGCGTGCGCTCTTTGCCTGCGCCGCCCTGCTTCTGGGCTACTGTGGATTCGCTCTGGCGGACGCCTGGACTTTCCAGAGGCGCGCGGGTGAGTATCTCGACCGCCAGCTACGCGATCGGCGCGCGGCGAGCGAAGGCTCGCGTCAAACGGAGCCTTCCGCTTCTCCGAGGGGCGGGCCTGCCGCCGCCCCCGATGGTCTCATTGGCCGTATTGAGATTCCCCGTCTCCTCCTCTCCTCGGTTGTCGTCGAAGGGATCGGCAGAACCACTCTTCGGCGCGAAGTCGGACATATTCCCGGCACGGCACTGCCGGGGCAGTCCGGCAACGTGGGCCTCGCCGGGCACCGGGACACGCTCTTTCGCCCGCTGAAGGATTTGCGGATCAACGACGAGATTCGGCTCTCGACGTTGAGTGGCGATTTCAAATACGTAGTCGAGTCGCTCCTCATCGTCGAGCCGGATAATGTAGGGGTACTCGCTCCCTCGTCTGAGAACGTGCTGACGCTGGTGACCTGTTATCCATTTTTCTATATCGGAGCCGCGCCCAAGCGGTTCGTCGTAAGGGCCCGGCAGGTGTCGCCGCAAACGGCGCCGCCATCAACTGTGGAATGATGAAGACCAGTGGGCTTGAAAAACGCTTCGATTGATCTCGCGGTCCGCATTCTTGTCATTGAAGACAACGGCTCGGACGTGTTCCTTCTCGAGCGGGCGCTGAAGAAGCAAGATCTCCGGTATGAACTGGTTCATCTGCTGAGCGGAGGCGAAGCCCTCGCATTCATCCGTCGCCAGGGGCCTTATGCGGATGCGGCAATTCCAAACCTGATCCTGGTGGATTTGAATCTATCCAGGTATAGCGGGGAAGACATCCTGCGCGCGATCCGAAGCGCCGGACACCTCGGCGGCGTTCCCGTGTGCGTGTGGAGTTCTTCCCGGTCGCGGCGGGACGAGGCTTTGCTCAAGGAACTCGGAGTTTGCCAATTCATCACCAAGCCTTCCGGTCTGGATCAGTTCATGGAAATCGGCAAAATCATCAAGGATCTGCTCGCAGGTCCCAGAGTCGGCTGACGGCGCTACAATTCAGTGAGTTGGCCGGCCGCCAAAGTGGCACGACACGTGCTTGACTGGTCCGGGCGAGAAAGGTAATGGTATCGCGTGGCAAATGAGATCGGCAGGCATCGGCCAGGCACTGTCGCGCGTTTTCCGCGTGCGCCCGAGTCATCTCGCCCAAAGCGACGAACACCGCCTGCGGCGGCCATGGTGCGGCCAGCCGCCAAGGAGCGCGCCGAAGGCAGCTCACTCCCTATAGTGGTTGGCGTAGGAGCCTCCGCCGGCGGGCTGGAGGCATTCACGGAACTACTCAGCCAGCTTCCGGGCGACACCGGCATGGCATTCGTGCTGATTCAGCACCTCGATCCGAATCACGAGAGCCATCTGACGGAGTTGCTTTCGAAGGCGAGCAAAATGCCTGTCTGTGAAGTGAAAGGCGAGACTCGCGTCGAGGCCAACCATGTTTACGTGATTCCGCCGCGATGCAATCTGGGCATTTCCGAAGGAGTCCTGCATACTCCGCCCCGGCCGGAGCGTGGCCGCAACATGCCGATCGACTCTTTTCTCCGCGCCCTGGCGGCGGACCGCGGCAGCGAGTCCATCGGCGTCGTTTTGTCGGGGACCGCATCGGATGGGACGCTGGGCCTCCAGGCGATCAAGGCCGCGGGCGGTATCACCTTCGCTCAAGAAAAGGGAACCGCGAAGTTCGATAGCATGCCGGGAAGCGCCATCGCAGCCGGTGTAGTGGATTTTGTGCTGCCGCCGGCTCGAATCGCGCGGGAATTGACGGCCATCGCGCGAGATTCTCGTGCCCGAATCGAGCTTCGGGAGGCAACCGAGACGTCGGAGGAAGCGGAACTGAACAAGATATTCCGGCTATTGCGCAAAGCCGCCGGAGTGGATTTCACGTACTACAAGCACAGCACCCTCCAGCGGCGCATCAAACGGCGCATGGCCCTCCGCGGATTCGCAAAGTTAGAGGACTACATCCGGGATATCGAGCAAAACCTCGAAGAAGCACACGCGTTGTGCGAGGACTGTTTTATCACCGTCACCTCTTTCTTTCGGGAACCGGCGATCTTCGAGGAACTCAAAAAGAGAGTGTTCCCCGCTTTGGTCGAGAATAGAGGGATCGAAGACCCGATCCGGATCTGGGTACCGGGGTGCGCCACGGGCGACGAAGCGTATTCGATCGCCATCTGCTTGATGGAATTTTTGGACAGCGCGAAAGTGAGCGTTCCGTTCGAGATTTTCGCCACCGATATCAGCGAATCTGCGATCGAAAAAGCCCGCGCCGGCACGTACTCGGGCGCCGCGTTGGCCCATGTCTCGCCACAGCGGATGGCGCGGTTCTTCACCAGAACGGAACGCGGGTACCAGATTGCGAAAACCATCCGGGACGTATGCGTCTTTGCCAGGCACAACGTGGCGCAGGACCCGCCATTCTCGAGGCTCGACCTCATCAGTTGCTGTAACGTGCTGATCTACCTGGGAGCCGTATTACAGCGCAAAGTGTTGTCGCTCCTGCATCACGCCCTCAAGCCAACGGGCTTCCTGGTGCTCGGTCCATCGGAAAGCATCGGCACGCTCTCCGATTCATTTGAGCAAGTCGAGAAGACCCACAAGATCTACGGCATGCTGCCGGCTGCGGATAAGCCGGCGCCAGGCCCAAGCGAAGGCCGCCGCGCTGAAGGCCGGGTGGATCTTCCGCGGAGAATCGTCGAGGGCCGGCCGGGGCCGGACGTGCTGAGAGAGGCCGACCGGTTGGTGCTGGCCGAACATGGCCCGCCTGGCGCCATCATTGACGACCATATGAACATCGTCCAGGTCCGGGGCCGCACCGCTCCGTACCTCGAGCTTTCGCCGGGCGAGCCGACCCAGAATCTTCTGAAGCTGGCGCGCGAAGGCTTGATTGCGGGCTTGGGTAAGGCGATCGGAGATGCCAGACAGACGAACGCCGCCGCCAAAGAAGGCGGCTTCCGGATCGAAGAAGGTGGCCGGGTACAAGACGTCGCAATCGAGGTGATCCCGTTCACGACCGCGTCCTTCGCGGAGGAACGCTATTTTCTCGTTCTGTTCGAGGACGCCGAACCGAACGGCGGCCCGAGGGCGATCGACAAGCCCTCGATGCAGGACGAAGGGGGAAGCGCGCGGCTGCGGCGGGAGCTGATAGCGACCAAGGAGTATCTGCAATCGATCGTCGAGGATAATGCAACCACCCTGGAAGAGCTTAGGGCGGCCAACGAGGAGGCGCAGGCGGGCAACGAGGAGCTGGAAACCGCGCAAGAAGAGCTGGAATCCGCCAACGAAGAACTGAACACGCTGAATGAAGAGCTGAAGATCAGCAACCTGGAATACAGCAAGGTCAACCGGGATCTGAGCAATCTTCTCGAAAGCATCAGCATACCCCTTGTCATGGTGGGGCGAGATCTGCGCATTCGCCGCTTCACGCGAGCCATGGAACCTATGTTGAATCTGATTGCCTCCGATGTCGGACGGTCGATCACCGATCTTCAGCCTCAAGTGGAACTGCCCGACCTGCGGCGGTTGCTGCTGAATGCCATGGAGGGCGGCAATCGGCAACCGCGCGATATCCGCGACTCGCACGGCCGCTGGTATTCGCTGCGCGTCCTCCCTTCCGTGGGACCGGATGGCAAAACCGACGGCGCCGTGCTGATGTTGATCGATATCGATGCCGCCAAGCGCGGTCAGGACTTCGCCGAAGCGATCGTACAAACGGTGCGGGAGCCGTTAGTGATCCTGAATCAGAACCTCGAAGTCCTGAAAGCCAACAGGACGTTTTACGAAACGTTCCGGGCCACGCAGGAGGAAACGGAGGGACGTCTGATTTACGACCTCGGGAACGGACAATGGAATATACCGAAACTGCGCGAGTTGCTGGAGAACATTCTCCCCGCCCACTCGACGTTCCGGGACTTCGAGGTGACACACGAATTTGAACATGTCGGCCGGAAAGTGATGCTGCTCAATGCGAGCGAGATCTTCAATCCGAATGCGCAGGCGCGCACGATCCTCCTGGCGATTGAGGACGCGACCGACCGCAAGCAGGCCGAGGAAGCACTCCGGACGACCAATGCCGAACTGCAGCATTTCGCCTACGCGCTCACGCATGACCTGCAGGAACCCCTGCGAATGGTGGTGAACTTTACCGAGCTGCTGGGGCGGGAGTATCGGGGAAACCTCGGCGCAGAAGCGGACAAATTCATCTCTTACTCCGTGGAGGGGGCGTTAAGGATAGAAGCCCTGCTGAAGGCTCTGCTGGCCTATTGGGAGGTTACGGAGCGGGAACAGGACAGCTTCGCCTCGATTGACTGCAACGCTGTCCTCGCCAAAGCTCTGTTGAACCTCCAGGCCGCCATCGCGGAGAGTGGCGCCATCGTGACCTCCGATCGGTTGCCAACTCTGGTAGCCGAAGAAGTCGTGCTGGTGCAGCTTTTTCAGAACCTCATTTCCAATTCGATCAAGTACAGAGGTCAGGAAGCACCGAGAATCCATGTCTCGGCGGAGAGAGACGCGGGAGGGTGGCTCTTTGCGGTGCGGGACAACGGAATCGGTATCGACCCGCAAGACGCCGACCGGGTGTTCGGCATGTTCAAGCGCCTGCATGGAAGCGAGATTTCCGGCACCGGCATCGGTCTGGCGCTTTGTAAGAAAGTCGTCGAGCGCCAGGGTGGGCGAATCTGGGTCGAATCGTCGGAAAAAGGGAGGGGCGCTACGTTCAAGTTCACAATTCCCAGCAACCATAGAGATCCCGGACCCCGGCGCGCGGACTGAAAGAATGGGCGACTCAGGCGAAACTCTCGCGCAAGACGAAATCGAGCGCTTGCGCCATGATCTCGACGCGGAGACGCGGCGATGCCTCGCGGTTGAGGCGCGATTGGACCAGGCGGACGCGGAATTTGAAGAGTTTGTCTCGATGGCGGCCCACAATCTGCGCGAGTCTCTCCGAGATGTGGCCTCGTTCAGTCAATTGATGGCCGAGACCTATGCCGGCCGCCTCGATCCGGAGGCCGGGGTATTCCTCGAGCGCATCCAGGAAGGCGCGGCCCGAATGCAGTCGTTGCTCGCCGACGTAGTGGATTACTGGGCCACGGGTGCCGGCGACGCACAGTCTTCCCGGACGGACATGGAAGCAGTCTTAAGCCAGGCGCTCCTCTCGGTGGACAAGCAGATAGCAGAACGGAGCGCAATCGTTACCCATGACCCTTTACCGGCGGTGACCGGAGACTTCGAAATACTGACCAAGGTCCTGCGCCATCTGATCAGGAATGCCATCGAGTACTGCGACACACCTTCTCCGCGCATTCACATTTCATCCCGAAGGGTGGATCTCGGTTGGGTATTCTCCGTCGCAGACAACGGTCCCGGTATCGATCCGGCATTCCAGGGCCGCATCTTCGGTGTGTTTAAACGCCTGCACGGGAAGGAACATCCCGGGAGCGGGCTTGGCCTGGCATTCTGCAAGAAGACCATCGAGCGGCATGGCGGTCGAATGTGGATGGAATCGGCGCCGGGGATGGGATCGACGTTCTATTTCACTCTGCCGGCCGATTAGCCCCTTCAGTTTACTTCTGTCCTTGCGGGACGGGCGCCAGTTCCGCCGTCGAACGCTCGTTTTTCGCCCTGGCCCCGGCCTCAATCGCGGATAATCTCAGATAGCCCGCGGCTGCACGCAGGCGTACGGACTCTTTGTTGTCCTGCAACATCGGCTCCAGTTCTTTCTTCAGCGCAGGGTCGTTTCGCAGACTGATGGAATGCACCGCGGCGGCCCGAACCGCCGAACGCTTGTCGGTGAGCGCGTCCCGGAGCGCCTCGACGGTCGCGGGATCCGTGTCCGCGCCCAATAGCAAAGCCGCCGATGCGCGTCCCGGAACCGCCGCGCTCGCGAGGATCCCCTGCATGGAAGCAATACCTTCGCCCAGCCCGGGCACCGGAGCGAACCCAGCACCCGCCCGTACGGCAAACAGGAACGTAGTCCGCGGGGTGTGCATCATGCGCAGGCCATCGCGTTTCTGTCTGGTGAAGAAATTGGACGAGGACTTGGTTTCTCTTTCGAGAACTGCCTGCAGCGCATCCCTGCCAGCAGGGTCGTTGCGGGCCCATAACGCTTTGGCCGCGGCGAAACTCACTTCGGGCACGGGGTCCTCCAGGGCCTTGTGCAGCGCCGCTGTGGCGCTCGCGCTCTTCACGTCCGCCAGGCTGGCTACCACGGCTTGCCGCACCCGGACATCTTTGTCCTGCAACATCCGCGCGAGCTGATCGAACAGCGGCCCGCGCCCAGACGCCAGACTCAGCGCGGCCACCGCCTGTTGCCGCGTCTCCGGATTCCCGGCATCCAGCGCACGCTGCAATATTTCCGTGCACTGCGCGTCGGTTGCCGCCGAACCACGACTAGCCAACGCCGCTGCCATCGAAACAATCAAAACCCATCGCATGTTATTTTCTCCGCCCCAACGAACGATTCCACGCTGGGCCAGCCTTATCCAGCAATGTGTAGATGGCACGTTGACATCCACTCGTATAGACCGATCCTGGAAGCGCCGAATAGATTCTCGCCATGGAGCCGCACGCGAAGATGCACGTAAAGTGCAGATGTTGCCGGTATTCGGCTAGTCGCCGTGAGGCTTGTTAGTCGTTGCATACGGCCACAGGCGTGCCTTGCTGAGAGCGGTGGTTCGCAGTTTGTCACTAAGAAGAGGAGAGCTTGTTATGGTTCTGAAACGAGTCATTGGATTGGTCCTTGCGGGCGGGCTGGCCTTCAGCGCTCTGGCCGCGGATGTTGTGATCCGTATCGCGCCACCCCGCATTCACGTCGAGAGGCGCCCGCCGGCGCCCAGCCGCAACCATGTGTGGATCTCCGGGTATCAGCGTTGGGATGGAAACGCTTACGACTGGACCCCGGGGAGATGGGAGCAGCCTCCGCGGCCGCATGCCCGGTGGGTGGCCCATCGCTGGGTTCACAGACACGGCGGCTATGTTCTGGTCGAGGGGCACTGGAGCTAGGTCCGCAAACGCCACATGCCGGCGGGCGGCGCTACCGGCATGTGGCCCTCAAATCGGCCCCGTTTCCGCCGCAACCCCTCCTTCACCCGGCCCCGCGTTCGGTCACTGACTGCGCGAGGCGCCGCTTGCATGAAGGGCCGCCCGCCGTAGTCCGGATTCAAGTCCGATAGGGCTTGGCGCCATAAAAGGCGGAGACTTCGGCGTCCCAGGCGCGGTCGGCCATGTCCGGCCAGTGAGCCTTGTCGAACCCGGGAGCCCGCTCTAGTAACTTCTTATCGGCGTTTAGGATGAGCCGCTTTTCGCCAGTGTCTACCGTGAGAGCACTCCAGGGGATGGCGAACAATTTATTCCCCATACCCAGGAGGCCCCCGAACGAAAGAACGGCGTAAGCGACGCGGCCCTTCTCCACGTCGATCATCAAATGCTCGATTGTTCCGAGGTCTTCTTTTTGACGGTTCACAACCTTATCGCCAGTTAGTGTGTCTGCCGCAAGGATACTGTGCATCCACCGTCCCTTGGCGTCTCTTGTTTGTGGCATGATGTCTCCTTCTTTGAAATTGGGATGGGGCGAACTCCGAGACCAAATAGGAGAGTCTTCGGCCTTGAAGTCCGTTTCTTCACCCGATCTTAGTTGGGCAGATTTGTGACCAAAGCAGGATGTCTGTTTAGCAAAAGCTGAAAGCTCGATGCGCCCGCGCCGAGGTGCAAGTTTTGCGATCCAAAAGGCAGGATTTGCTGTGTCGGGATTCCCGCGGACCAGGATCCTCAGGCGGCGCGATAAGCAATCGCCCTCATCTGGTCGCCTCACTGGCCACGGCAACCACGGGATGTCGCAGGTCCGCGTCCACAGATTGCAATCGATCAAGTTCCTTGAGAACCCTGGCCCACTCTTTGCTGTCGCTCTTGGTCGTAAAGGGGGCGCCGAGGTCGCGATAGAAAGCGAGAGTATCGCTTCGGAGTTCCTCAGGCATTTCCGTGTAGTGGCCCTGCAACTTGTGTAGGAGCTGCGAGTAGGCGGCATCCGTCAGCCGGTACTTCCCCGCCGTGGTGATCGCTCCCACGTCAAGATTGTCGTTCGGCAGCTTGAGACTCCCGGCACTCTGCTCCGAAAGCAGTTGACGATAACGGTCAATCGTCGAATTGAAGCTGGCCATATACATTTTCTCGATCTCCGGTGTGAGCCTCTTGAACGACAGCGGCCCGAGCGGTCCCACCTTTGGCACGATACGGATAACAAACGCCAGGACGTTCGACCGGATTCCCGGTCGCGAGTATGTAGATCCCCAGTTCTTTTCGTAGCTGGAACGAGACAAGTTGTAGAGGAAGTTCCTGCGTGTGGCGCTAGGGGCGTCTTTCCGGATTTCCTGTTTCCTGATTTGCCAGGCAACTTTGGTTAGCGCCGGAAGAACCGAGCCGACCGCGCGGCGATAAGATCCAATCGCGAGATCGACGTTCATGAAAACCTTTTCGAGGCGCAGGCCATAGGTATCCTGAAACGCCCGATCGAGCAGGGGTTTTGGCACTTCAAACCCGATGAAGCTTTTGTACGCGGCGGAGGCGTAGCGGCCCTTGGCGGCCTGAAAAACATCAAAAGCGAATTCCGTCTTGCTGTGGGAGTACGGGTCGTCGGCGTACGTAACCACCTTCCCGAACTTCCGGCCAAGCTGCGGGTAAAACAAGGGTACGGCCCGGTTCACGGCCAATGGGTGGCCATTATTGTCGGCGGCATAGTGCGACAGTGCTCCCAGGGCGAAAGCGTACTCGTTAAGGTCTTGCGAGTCGCGAATCAGATTCAGGACAAAATCGCCGCTCCGGATGTAATGCGTCAGATTGCTGAAGAACTTGCTGCCGAATGGATAGTATCCCAGATCCTGAATGATGCACCCTCCGTACGCGTATGCGTGGGCTTGCGTCAACTCGTCCGGGGTGGCAGCCGGGAATCGTTCGAGCAGGAGTGGCCTGATCGCGCTGTCCCACGTCGAATCGATGATGGCCTCGTGGGTGAGAACCGAATAGGAGTAGGCGGCCGAAACGGGGAGTAGAAGCAACAGCCCAAGAGCGGCGCAGGGCCGGAGTTTTCGGTGCCGGCGAAATAGATCGTGAGGTGTCATCGCATTTTTCGAGCGGACTTTGTACGCGACTGGGTGAGGGCACGTTCGTAACCACGCCGCCCCCGCGGGCGCTCTCTTCGCAGGGCAGATCCTGAGACGGAGCGGATTTCGCGGAACCGCGGCTCGCTTCGCGCCCGGCGGCTAAGCCTGGGAGTCGGCAGATTTCGCACTTCAGGTGCAGCCTTTGCATCCCGGCTCCGGCGGGTTTCCGCCAACGCCACCCGGACACATCGTCCCCAGCCTTGAAATGGCAGTGGTTCTGCTATGGACCGCCTCGTGCTCAAGACGATGAGCGGCCCGTACGGGCGCAAGAGGACGTAATGAAGATAGCACCTACCGGGATGAACGGGTTCCAGGAAGTCCTCGAACGAAAAGAGGCTGAACTAGCCGGGGTATCGCAGAAGCGGGATCATATCGCCATCGAGAAGAGCGCGGATCAGATGGATGAGATTCAGTACGCGTCGGAACGGGATCTGGCGATTCGAAACGTGGACCGCGAGTCTACCCTCCTGCGTGACGTGAAAGCTGCACTACGAAGGATTCGCGATGGCAGCTTTGGAGTCTGCATCGAGTGCGAATCGGCGATCAGTTCAAGGCGCCTCGCGGCCGTGCCGTGGGCGCCGCGTTGTATCCAGTGCCAGGCCGTTGTCGATCGGGATGGGTGGGAAGAAATGGAATCTTGCAGCGGGACTCTCGTCAATGCCGCGTGAATGAGTGAGCGGTTCTGCGCCTGGCCGTTGCTGCCGCCCGCGGTTGCGATGGCAAAAAAGAAATAGGTGGACCCAAGTCGTGAAAACAGCCTCCAGCATCCGAACCGTCGCGTTTCTCGGAAACTACTTGCCGCGCAAATGCGGTATTGCCACGTTTACCTCCGACCTGCTTGGGGCCGTGTCGGCGCGGCATCCTCGAAGCCGATGTTTCGCGGTGCCGATCAATGACCTCAAGGGCTGCTATCGGTATCCGGACGCCGTTCGCTTCGAGATCGAGGAGCAGGACCTCGAGTCGTACCGGCGAGCCGCCGATTTCCTGAACTTCAGTAACGTGGACGTTGTCTCGGTTCAGCACGAGTTCGGAATCTTCGGCGGGCCGGCCGGCAGCCACCTCCTGGCGCTGCTGCGCGAATTGAAAGCACCGGTCGTCACCACGCTCCACACCGTTCTCCCCAAGCCGAACGCCGATCAGCATCGCGTGATGCAGGGATTGCTCGCGCGCTCGACCCGGTTGGTGGTCATGACCGAGCGCGGACGGAGCATCTTGCGAGAGGTGTACCAGGCGCCGTGGGATCAGATCGATCTCATCCCGCATGGCATCCCCGACGTGCCGTTCGTCGCCCCGGATCATTACAAGGACCAGTTCGGCGTGGCCGGAAAGAAGGTGCTGCTGACCTTCGGGCTGCTTTCGCCGAACAAGGGGATTGAACATGTGCTGAATGCGCTGCCGGATGTGGTGGCGGAGTTTCCCGACGTCGTCTACATCGTGCTCGGCGCCACGCACCCTCACGAGTTGCGCACGCGGGGGGAAGCCTACCGCCTCGGACTGGAAGCCATCGTCAGGAGAAACAAGATCGAGAACAACGTCATCTTCCACAACCGATTTGTAGAGCTACAGGAACTGACCGAGTTCATTGGAGCTGCGGATCTTTACATTACTCCTTACCTGGAAGAAGCCCAGATTACATCGGGGACATTGGCGTATGCGTTTGGCGCGGGCAAAGCCGTGATTTCGACGCCGTATTGGCATGCCGCCGAATTGTTGAGCGACCAGCGCGGCGTACTGGTGCCGTTCGCGGATGCGAAGGCGATCGCGCACGAGGTAAGTGGGTTGTTGCGCGATGGGACGCGCCGGTGCGCCATGAGCGATACCGCCTACAAGTTGGGCCGTGCAATGGTTTGGAGCCACACCGCCGGGATCTACATGGACTCTTTCGAAGTGGCGCGACGGCAGGGAGCGGCGGCGCCTCTGGTATCTGCTGCGGCAAACGGGTTCGGCCATCGGCCGCATGAATCGCCGGAGCTGAACCTGGGTCATCTCTACCATATGACCGATTCGACGGGCATCTTTCAGCACGCGAGCTTCACCGCGCCGAATCGCTCCGAAGGCTACTGCACGGACGACAACGCCCGCGCACTCATCCTCGTGGTGTTGCTCGGCCAGTTGGAAGACGCTCCGAAGCGAGTCCGGGCGCTTGCCACAACCTATGCGGGGTTCCTGGACTATGCCTTCAATTCAAAACTCGGACGCTTCCACAACTTTCTAAATAGCGACCGCCGCTGGCTAGACGAACAAGGGTCCGAGGATAGTCACGGCCGGGCGATTTGGGCGTTGGGCACCGCCGTGGGGCGCTCGCCGCACTGGAGCTCGCAGACAAAGGCCGACCAACTCTTCGTGCGGGCGCTGCCGGCCGTGATGGACTTCACCTCGCCGCGCGCCTGGGCATTCACCCTGATTGGCATTCACGAGTATCTGGGCCGATCGAAAGGCGACCGGCTGGCCAAGAACATCCGCCGAGAGATGACTAGCCGGCTGGTGACAATTTTCGACAAGGTCGCCGAGCCCGGCTGGACCTGGTTTGAAGACGGGTTGACTTATGACAACGCCAAACTGGCTCACGCCCTGATTGTCAGCGGACGCGCTACCGGGCAGGGGAGCGTCTACGAACGAGGCATACGGGCCTTGCGCTGGCTCGTGGGTGTGCAGACGTCGCCGAACGGTCAACTGCGGCCCATCGGCAGCAACGGATTCTACAAGCGCAACGGCGCGCGCGCGGACTTCGACCAGCAACCCATCGAGGCGCAAACCACGGTTTCGGCTTGCCTGGAAGCGTACCGCGCCTCTGCGGATCCGTGGTGGTACGAGCAAGCCCAACGCGCCTTCGACTGGTTTCTCGGCTGGAACGATGTCGGTCTGGAACTCTACGCGCAGGAGACAGGCGGCTGCCGCGATGGGCTTCACGCGGACCGGACCAACGAAAACCAGGGAGCGGAATCGATGCTGGCCTTTCTCCTCTCGGTGGCGGAAATGCGGCTGATCCAAAACACCGCGACGGGCGTTCGGCGGACCGCTCTGGCAGCCTCGATCACTCAATGAGACAAATCGATGTAAATCGCAGCACTGTCACTCTCGACCCGGACCGCACTCACGTGCTGGCCCGCCCTTTTCGTCTGATGAGCGACCAGCGCTCCGTTAAGATCACCGCCCGGGTCATGGCTCTTCCCGAAGGCGAAGTCCATACCCTCCTGAAGGGGGTGCGGGCCGAATTCGGCGACCGCCAACTGAAGATCGACGAATTCCTCCGCCGTCGCTTTGACGCGGTGAGCCCCTATCTACTTAATGGCCAGAAACTCTCGGAAGAACGAAAGTTATTGCTGGGCGGTTATTTCACTCATGAATATTCGCTCGAAGCGGCGGCGCTGTTCAATCCCTCGATGGTGCCGCATCCGGACCAGTCGGACGTCCCGCCCGGATCGTTGCGTTTCATCCTGAGCTTGCGTGCCACGGCCGAGGGGCACGTATCCTCGATCGCTTTTCGCAGCGGAATATTGGACGCCGACGCTAACATCACAATGGATGTGCCCTCCCGTTACAGCCTCGAGCCGATGCAAGTGCCCAACTCGACATTCGAAAAGCCCCTGTTCGAGCGGAAGCTCCAGGAGCTCCGTCTGATGGGCGACTTCAACCGGGAGGTTCTCAGGGGCTTGCCGGACGCATTCACGATGCAGGAACTGCGCGCCAGCATCAGCCGCACTGAAATCCAGCAACCAGAGCGCGAGCGGGAAACGGCGAAGGGTGTCGCCCGGGAAACCCTGATGCTCGCCAGCTCCAATTACGAGGTCCAGTTCACTCCGGAGTCGGGCCTATCCGAGCGCGTCTTGTTTCCCGTGACTCCTTCCCAGAGCAACGGGATCGAGGACGCGCGCTTTGTTCTCTTCCGCCGAGATGACGGCACGCACACATATTATGCGACTTATACCGCGTATGATGGCAGAATGATTTTGCCTCAGTTTCTCGAGACCTCCGATTTTCTCCGTTTCAAATTCATCACCCTGAACGGCCCGGCCGTCGAGAACAAGGGCATGGCGCTCTTTCCCCGCAAGATCAACGGTCTTTATGCGATGTTGGGCCGGCAGGACGCCGAGAATATCTACGTGATGTTCTCCGATCATCTCCATTTCTGGGATAGCATGCAGCTTATTCTCGAGCCCAGGTTCCCCTGGGAATTCATCCAGTTAGGGAACTGCGGCTCGCCTATCGAAACGGAAGCTGGCTGGCTCGTAATCAGCCATGGCGTGGGGCCCATGCGAAAGTATTGCATCGGCGCTTTCTTGCTCGACCGCGACGACCCAACCAAGGTTATCGGCCGCCTTCCCGAGCCGCTCATCAAGCCAAATGCAAGCGAGCGCGATGGCTACGTGCCAAACGTCGTCTATTCGTGCGGGAGCCTCGTGCATGGCCGGCTGCTTGTTATTCCATACGGCATATCCGACTACGCCACGACGTTCGCGACGATTCCGCTGGAGCAAGTGCTTGCCGCAATGGAATAGTCCGTGACAAGATCCTGGTTCGCTCTGGTTTTGCGCGCCGGCCGGAGACAGATTACTTGGTGCGAAACTGTTTTGGCCTGTGTCGTGCAAAGATATTGGCTCCGCGTCAGTTTAGATTGACCTTAATCGAGGATGAGATGACCACGCAAACACAACTTCAAGTTCGCCATAGCCTCCGGCCGTTGAACGTGTTCAGCTTCTGCGGCCAACCGATAGCCGCGCCGCGGGGCGAGTACGTCCAGGCCACCAGGGATTTCCCGTGGTGCCCGGACTGCCAACGCGCCCGGAACACGGCGGCGTGGATGCTGAAGTACAAACCGCTTGCCAAGCCTGAGTAGGCGCGC
Source organism: Terriglobia bacterium (assembly GCA_963714205.1). Taxonomy (GTDB): domain Bacteria; phylum Acidobacteriota; class Terriglobia; order Bryobacterales; family Bryobacteraceae; genus CAVQNQ01. Next base: position 599,669 of record CAVQNQ010000003.1, on the reverse strand, counting down.
CACAAGCAAAACCTGCACTTCCGCAGCAGAAACTGCATTCGGCGCAGCACTTCGGACCCTCTGTCCGCGCCGGTAGACCCGGCGCGTCGACGAGATCTCTTCACAACGCCGTTCACCTGCACGGCTGCCGCATGGCCCCCGCCGAGCCGCTTTGAGATGGTGCCCCCCGTGCACTAGCAGAGCAGTCGCGACAGATACACGCGATAGAAAGAAGCGCAAACAAATGAAATTGGCGATTGCGGCTGGTTTGGTCTTGACAACGTCGCTGTTGGCAATCGACAGGGCGCCTGCCAAACGATTGGGCGAGGCTGCGGCAGTCTTCTCTGAGGTAATGGCAACCCCCGACAAAGGGATCCCGCAGGATCTGCTGGAGAAGGCGTACTGCATCGTGATTGTTCCAAGCCTCAAGACGGGGGCATTCATAGTCGGCGGGAAGTACGGAAAGGGGTTCTTGTCGTGCCGTAACAAGAACGGTTATGGCTGGTCGGACCCCGCCGCGGTTCGCATCGAAGGCGGGAGCGTCGGCTTTCAGATCGGTGGCTCTGAAACAGACCTGATCATGCTGGTCATGTCGGAACGCGGAGCGGATAAGTTGCTTGAGAGCAAGTTTACGTTGGGCGCCGAGGGATCGGTTGCCGCCGGTCCGGTGGGACGCACGGCAACTGCTCAAACCGATGCCCAAATGCATGCGGAGATTCTCTCGTGGTCGCGGTCACAGGGTCTGTTTGCCGGCCTTGCTCTGGAAGGGGCCACCCTGCGTGAGGATTTAGACGACAATGCCGCCCTCTACGGCATGAAACTGGATAACCGGGACATCGTGACTAGTGGGAGACCCGCGCCCAAATCGGCTGCGCACCTGATGGCACTGCTGAACGAGCACTCGGAGCGAGAACACTCAACGAACGCGGACAGGACGGAGAAATGAAGATCATCGGTACGTTTCTAATGGTATGTGGACTTGCGGCGGCCCAGCCGTCGCAGGCTCCGAACCCGGTTCGGCAGCCAACCGAAAATGCAATCCGGATGGCCGCCGGCACCATGCCCATCTATCGGATCACCGTGGTCGAGCGCACCACAAAGGCGGTCAACTACAATCACCGCAGCGGATCTACGAAGATCGATTTTCGCGGGACGTCGCTCTTACCCGAGGCCCGCGGCGAGGCCACGGTGGAGAGCAAGCAAGGTGTTATCAAGATTGATGCGCGGATGGAGAAGTTGCAGCCCGCCACCAAGTTCGGTCCCGAGTACCTCACATACGTAATGTGGGCCATCACTCCGGAGGGCCGCGCTACCAACATTGGCGAAGTGCTCTTGAATGGAGACAAGACCCGGCTGGACGCCACCACCGATTTGCAGTCGTTCGCATTGATTGTGACTGCCGAGCCCTATTTCGCGGTAACCCAGCCCAGCGACGTTGTGGTCATGGAGAATTCCATCAGGCAAGATACGACCGGAACGATTGAGCAGGTTGACGCGAAATACGAGCTCTTACAGAGAGGGCAGTACACCTTGAACGTGAACCCGGCCGAAATCAAGCCTATGCGGCTGAGCGCAAAGGTGCCGTTGGAGCTCTATGAGGCACGTAACGCCGTCCAGATTGCACGCTGGACCGGTGCGGAGCGGTATGCCCCCGATACTTTCGAAAAGGCTGTCACGGGCCTGGGGAATGCCGAGGGCTATCTGAAGGGTAGGGCAGGAAGGAAGCCCATCGGCACGGTCGCCCGTGAGGCGGTCCAAATGGCCGAAGACTCCCGCATCATAACCGTTAAGAAGATCGATGCGGAGCGGCTGGCCAACGAGCGCCAGGCGGCAGCGGATATTCAGGCACGCACCGAGACCGAGCGTGCCGCGGCACAAGCCGATGCCGAGCGTACTGCACGGGACGCCGAGGCGGCGCGGGTTGCCGCGCAGTCTGAAGCGGACCGTGTGAAGCTAGAGAACGCCGCCAAGATGGAGGCCGCTCAGAACGAAGCGGATAGCGCAAAGCGCGCCAGCGACGCTCAGATGGCCGCCGCGCAGAGCGAGGCCGATCGGCTGAAACGCGAGAACGACGCCACCTTAGCCGCGGCCCAGACCGAAGCGGCCCGGGTGAAGGCCGCCAGCGATGCGCAGATGGCCGCTGCCCAAACCGAGGCCGATCGTCTAAAGCGCGAGAACGACGCGCAGCTGGCCAGTGCCCAGGCGGAACTGGTTCGCGCGGCCGCGGAAAAGACGGAACTGCGAGCTCAGCTTCTGAGTCAGTTCAACGCGGTTCTCGAGACTCGCGACACAGCGCGTGGCTTGATCGTGAACATGTCGGATGTTCTTTTCGACACGGCCAAGTTCTCGTTGCGGCCTCTCGCACGAGAGAAGCTGGCCAAGGTGGCCGGGATCGTATCGGGGCACCCCGGTCTGAGGCTCGATGTTGAAGGCTACACCGACAGCGTCGGCGGGGACGACTACAATCAGCGGCTCTCCGAACAACGCGGCGGGGCTGTACGCGATTACCTGGTACAGCAGGGAATGCCGGGGAGTTCGGTCACGGCGAAGGGCCTCGGCAAAGCTGATCCGGTGGCCTCCAACGACACCGCGAAAGGACGACAGCAGAATCGGCGGGTGGAATTAGTTATCTCGGGCGAAGTAATTGGCACTGAGATTGGCACGCCGATCGCAGCCCGATAATACACGCGCTCAAACAACAGCAGACGGCCGCCGCCGCCCGTTGATTCAGGAAGGCCGTCCCCGTTACAGGAAGTGGGGACGGCCTGGGACGGAGAAAGAGGTAAGACATGTCTACTTCAGTTGAGTTGCTGGGATCTAAAACAGTCTGGGAAGGAGAAGTTGGTGCCCAATGAGTAGATTGAAAGCGACGGTTTCCAGATCGGCCTTCGCGTCACTGCTTGTATTCGGAGCTATGTCGGCCGCCACATTGCCTGGCGATCTTTCCTGTTACCGGACCTTTCAACTTGGAGCGGACCTGCCGGCCATCGCCAGACAGGTGGGTTCGACTCCCGCTCAAGCGAAGGTCATCCAGAGCCGCCCGGACCTCATCCAGGAGCTTGAATGGAGTCCCCCGCACCTCGGCTCATCGGCACAAACAGAGTCGGCGAAAGACATCGTCTTTAACTTCTATAACGGCGAGTTGTTCCGGATCGTGGTCAATTACGATCGATACGAAACCGAGGGCCTGACCAGTGACGATTTCGTTGAAGCCTTGTCAACAGCCTACGGAATAACGGCCAAGGCCGCCACTCCGGTCAAGGCCCCGGCGGGACCCTATGGCGAGCAGGAAGAGGTCGTTGCACAATGGCAGGATCCGCAATACAGCTTCGACCTGGTGCGGTCCTCGTACGGCCCGACCTTCAAGCTGGTTGGCGTCTTAAAGAGGCTGGAAGCGCCGGCCGAAGCAGCCATTCTGGAAGCCGCGCGGCTCGACAAGGAAGAAGCGCCGCAACGGGAAGCTGCCCAAGCAGCTCAACAGGAAGAAACAGAGCGAGCCAGGCTTGAAAAGGCCAGGCTCGTGAACAAGCCGAAGTTTCGACCATAGCCCTAGGGGCAGTGGGAGAGTTTGCGAGCGAAGGAGGTTATCGACATGACTGACATCAGACCGGCCGCCACCGGATTCTGTGAAGGCGACGAAGTCGTGCTGGCCGAAGGCACATACCAGGGTACATATGGTGTATTTCTCCGGCTGAAGGACGACACCAACTGGGCGGATATCAACGAGCGCGATGGCAGCATTCGCAGCCACCCGGTGGCCTGGCTCGCCCATGCCGCGGGCCCTGTGCGCCCATCCGTGAATTGATTCCAGCCGGGCGAGAAACGGCCTGGGTTCGCAGTCGAGTTACAAATTGGAGGCTAACAGCATCATGAATATACGACCCCTATATGATCGCATCGTAGTGAAGAGAACCGAGGAACAGGAAACCACGCGCAACGGCATCGTCATCCCCGATTCCGCTAAGGAGAAACCGCAAGAGGGCGAAGTCATGGCAGTAGGTCGTGGCAAGAGGCTGGAGGATGGCACACTGACGGCTCTTGACGTCAAAGTTGGTCGGCGCCGCGACCGAAACCGAGATGAAAGAGAAGAAACCCCGCGTCGAGGATGCCTTGCATGCCACTCGCGCGGCTGTCGAGGAAGGCATCGTGCCTGGCGGGGGCGTCGCTTTGCTGAGAGCTTCAATGGCGTTGGCGAATCTGAAGCTCGAGGGCGATGAGCAGTTCGGCGTCACCATCGTGCGTCGCGCTTGCGAGGAGCCTGTCCGGCAGATTGTGCTGAATTGCGGAACGGAGGGTGCCGTGGTCGCCGCGAAGATTCTCGATAGTCAGGATCCTAACTTCGGCTTCAACGCCTACACGGAACAGTACGAGGACCTGGTGAAGGCGGGTGTGATCGATCCGACGAAAGTAACGCGCACCGCTCTACAGAACGCAGCTTCCATCGCCTCCCTTATGCTTACAACCGAGGCGACCGTCTGCGACGCTCTGGAGGAGATTGACCGTTAGGTGTCTGCACGGCAGGCCGGGCAGAGGATACGGATGAACAAGAGACTACTAAAGCGACACAAGCGCCAGGTTTCGCGGGCCAAGGAGCGGGTTAGGCTGTCGGAGCCCGACGTAAGAACGCCGGAGCAACTCAAGGCAGCACAGGAGGCGAGCCGTCCAGCCGGAGGCCGCCGCGACGGCCCCCACGCACTTTACGCCAAGCCGTCAATCCGCGATCACGCCGTCACTGTTGGAGACGGTAACGCGAAAGCAGAGGTTTAGGATCATGATCCGCGCCACGGTAAGGATCTTCTCCACACGCTGTCCGCATTGCAGATCGATCGAGTTCAGGAGTGTAGGCGCTCGAAACACCATCGAGAGGGCTTTCCGCTGGATCCTTCAGCCGTATCGGTGCTCTCTTTGTGGCCACCACGTTTTCCTATTCCGATGGCAAGCTCCAGCCGGGGGCCCGGCGTAAGAGTTCGAGCACGACGGGGTCACGCTCAAAGAGGATTGCGCCGTGATGCCAGAGGGGCGAACGAGAACCTCGATCCGACTGTCGCGACGAGCAGGAGGATCCGCCGCTTTCCTCCTCGAAGTCCTTGCGGGCCGCGGTGCCACTGCTGTACCGATGGGGTATTTAGCGGTGAGGAAACTGCAATGGAAAACGCCTTCGGCGGCACCGACAAGCAGCGCGAGGGGCGCCAGGCATCTCGCCGCGACCGGCCACACGGTCGCACGGATACCAGAGCTGCTTCATGGAGGCAGAAGGGCTGCATTACAGACCGCGACTGCCTTTCTCAGCCTGCGCAGCAGGGCCGAAACCTCGGCGCCAGGCATTCCGGCAAAGGTACCTACGACGAGACGATGCTCGCGTTGGCCGGTCCCAGAGGGCTCTGGGATCGCCCTTCTTGTGCAACCGGCCGTTTGCGACGAAGAAGCGTCTATGCCGGCCAGATGATCAAGCCGCCTGATGGCCCGGCTCGTGATGAAGCTGAAGCAACTGATCGGCGCGCAGGGACAGAGTAGCGTATGTCTGGCCGTCGTCATCGCTGAATTCGACTTCGTACACACCGGGGGCCAGTCGTTCGACCACGGTGCCGACCTGACCGCGCAGAAGGTCATGGTCAGCGACGTTTTCGAGCAATGCAACCACCGATAGCAGTTCGAGTTCGCGCATGGCGTTCCTGACTCCTATAGTACAAAACAACTGGTCAGCCGCGGAGCCGATTCGCCCCGGAGAATGGTCCAGGTGCTCCTGACCCTGGTCTCGCGATCTCCGTGGGCGATCAGGAAATCGACAGTGTAGCGAGCGCCGTACTCGTCGGCTTCGCCGGGCACGGCATCTTCTTCTCGCGCAGCCTCCAGCAGAGCAGCCCGGAGAAGTTCGGCGTCGCTCTGCCCCAAACCCAGTGCCGAGGAAAACCCGAGCTTTGTGCCGTCCGCGAGGATGATGTGGGTCGAGACAATAATCGCCACCGAGTACCATAATGGCCTGATTTGAGCAAGCCATTTAGAATCAATGACTTTGTCAGCGTCTCCGGACTGCGAAATACCCTTTGCTTCACTTGGGAAGCCAAATTCATTTCTCCCCAAAAACCAGTCCCTCGTTTGTTTGACGGCCCAATTCCGCGCGCCCGCAACCCTCACCTGAGGCCGTTTCTCCACGTCTCCGCCCCGAAGGCTTACCCGACCGCTCTCGACATCGCCCCGGGCGCTGCCCGCGTCCAGACCAATACCTTCGCGAAGCTCCACCTTTCGAAGCGATCCTCCGGACGCCAATAACCGCGGCGTCCGCACGCGGGTGGAACTGGTAAGGGCACACGAGTTAAAGTAGGCCAGTAATGCGTCTCTTGGTCTCAGGCAAACCGCGGTTCGCCGCAACGATTCGCACCGGCCCTGTTCGAAACGTCGGATCGAGCAACACCGTTTGCGGAGCCGTTTGGGGTGGCTGCCGGCAATTGAAATAGGAAGGACGGGCATGAAACTGCAGTCGCGGCTTCAACAATTCGGCGCATTCCTCGCGGGGATGGTAATGCCGAACATCCCCGCTTTTATAGGATGGGGACTGCTCACTGCCCTGTTTATTCCCGCGGGTTGGTATCCGAACGGATACCTTGCTAAGCTTTCGGAACCCTGCCTGATGATCCTTCTTCCGCTGCTGATAGGCTCGACGGGTGGCAGAATCGTCTATGGCGCTCGCGGAGCGGTGGTCGGGGCGATTGCGACGATGGGAGTTGTTTTCGGAAGCAATATTCCGATGTTCCCGGGCGCGATGATTATGGGGCCGCTCGGCGGCCTGCTCACCAGAGAACTCGACATACTCCTCCTCCCCAGAACCCGGAAAGGCTTCGAAGTGCTGGTATCGAACTTCTCGGCCGGCCTGCTGGGCTTGGGGCTGCTGCTGGTCGGCTACACCCTGGTCGGTGGTGTGGTGGCGACGATCACGAATACCTGTGGCTCTTGGGCGAAGACGATCACCGAAGCAGGCTACCTTCCGCTGATGGCGCTGGTCATCGAGCCAGCTAAGGTTCTGTTTGTCAATAACGCAATCGGCCAAGGTGTGTTGACGCCTCTCGGATTGCTGGCCGCCAGGCAATTCGGCAAGTCGGTATACTTTCTGCTGGAGAGCAACCCCGGACCCGGTCTTGGATTACTCACGGCTTACATGGTTCTCGGGAAGGGATCCGCGCGGAGTTCGGCGCCTGGGGCCCTGGTCATTCACTTCCTCGGTGGAATTCACGAGATGTACTTCCCCTATGTCTTGATAAATCCGCTTACGATCCTGGCTGTGATTGCCGGGGGGCTCGTGGGCGACGCCGTGTTCGTAGCGACCCATGCGGGTTTGGTCGCGGTGGCCCTCCCTGGCAGCATCTTCGCGGAGATTGCGATGTCACCGAGAGGGGGGCTTGTCCCGGTGTTGCTGGGCATCACCTCCTCGGCGGTGGTTTCCTTTGTCGTCGCCGCGCCGTTCGTAAGGCGCGCCAGGGAATCGCGAAGTGTACAACGGCCTGGAGATGCCAACCCCGTGTCTCCACATTTGAAAAAGGTGGCGTTCGTTTGCACGTCGGCGACGGAGTCGGCCGCGACCGGCCGCTCCATGTTGGCGAGCAGACTGCGGGACGCCGGCCTGAAAGCGACTATCACGGAAGTGACGCTTGCCGAACTGGCTGGCTCCGCCGAGTTTATCGTGATACCCGAGGGTCAAGCTGCGCAAGCACAGAAAATCGCGCCTGAAGGAGAGATATTCGCGACAAGGGACTTCGCGGACCCCGTCGTACTTGATGCGATCGTCGCGGCACTGGCTGCGCCGAAGGCCGGGGTGAGTAGTTTGCGGTAGAACTGCGGGCCGTGTGAGCGGGACAGGAGCATCTAATGTCGATTGTGGCCGGAGTGGACTTCGGAACCTTGAGCGTCCGTGTGTCGATCTTCGACAGTAAGTTAGGGTGCCTTGGCTCAGGTGTAGCCGAATATCCGTTACACCGCAAGAGAGAAGATCCGGATTCCGCGACTCAGAGTCCTTCCGATCAGATGCGCGGATTTGTCGAGGCGTGTGGAAGGGCAATCGCTGCGGCAGGTGTGAGAGGCGACCGGATCGAAGCAGTCGCCGCGGATACCACGGCTTCGACGATTGTGCCGGTCGGAGAGGGGCTGGAACCCTTGGACGACTACTATATGTGGTGCGATCACCGGGCCTGGCGTGAGGCAGCCCGCATCACCGAAATGGCGCGCGGGATGAACTTGGAGGCCATCGAGTGGTGCGGTGGAGTGTATCCTTCCGAGGGCGGGTTTTCCAAGTTATTGCACTGGCTGCGCAACAACCCGGAGAAGCGCCACAAGCTGGTAACCGTGCTCGAACATGCGGACATGTTTCCGGCTCAGCTATGCGGGATCAAGGACGCCGAGCGACTGCCCCGGTCGACCGGGGTTGCCGGCCCCAAGTGGATGTGGAACGAGGCGCTCGGGGGACTGCCTCCGCAGGATTTTCTGACGTCTGTCGACCCTTTGTTTGAAGGCGTACGGGACAAAATGAAGGGTCGCTACGCAAGAAGCAATGAAATCGCCGGGAGGTTGACGCCGGAATGGGCGGGGCGGATCGGTTTGCGCGAGGGTATTCCGGTATCAGTGGGAGGTATCGACGGGCACTGGGACACCCTCGGCGCTGGAATTCGAGAAGGCGATGTTGTGACCGTTCTCGGCAGTTCGGCCCCAATCATGGCGCTCGCCAGGAATACGAAGCCCATTCCGGGGACCTGTGGCGCTGCGTATGGCTCGATCCATCCGGACATGTTTGGTATTGAGGCCGGCTTGGGCGCCAGCGGCGACATCTGGGACGCGATCGCGAGGCGGGCAGGCGCCAGCGTAGCCGTCCTGTCCCGCGGGCTTGAGGTTTACAATGCCGGCCAAACGGGCCTCTTACGACTCACCTGGGATAACGGAGACCGAAGCGTCCTGGTGACCTCTGAACTCGGCGGCGCTACGCTCGGGTGGAAGCTGACGCACACGGCGCAAGATGAGCTCTTCGCTGCCTTCGAAGGCACCGCTTTCCACACACGGGTGATCTTGGAGCGTTTCGAGGAACATGGCGTACCCGTCCGGCGACTGATACTGGGCGGAAGGGCTCCGCAGAAGAACGAGGCCATCAATCGTGTATACGCCAATGTGCTGGGCAAGCCGGTGCTGATTCCACGCGGAGAGGCTACAGGTTTGGGCGCTGCAATCTTTGCGCTCCTGGCGGCGGGCACATTTCAGACAGTTGAGGACGCTCAGGATGCCCTCTGTTTGAGCTTTCGGACGGTTAAGCCGGATCCGATTGCGGCGAAGACCTACGACCGGCTTTACGCTCTTTACAAGAGACTCTACTTCGGATTCGGACATACAGCAGCAACCATTGAGGCCGGTGATATCCTGCCGACTCTTCGGCGCATTGCGGCCGAGTCAGTGAACCAGGCGTGAGCGACCGCATTTGCCCGGCGCCTTCGGCCCGGTGCGGTTGCTATCCGCTTGTCCATGCGCTTCCCGCAGTGAAGTGAGCTAATTTCCGGTACGTATGCCGCAGTTCCGGATAGACTTCGCGGTAGATCTCCAGCAGTTCGGCATAGCGCACCTGGCGAGGCGCGCATGGCTCGGTTTCGCGCGTGATTGCACCGCTCATGGCTTTTGCCGCGGTTACCACGCTATGGAACCAGCCGGCGCCGGTCGCCGCGCACATGGCAGCCCCCAAGCTGGAGGCTTCCACCGTTCGAGAGCGTTTGACTGGTTTGCCGCAGGCGTCCGCTATGATCTGGCACCACAGGTCGCTCGCGGCCCCGCCTCCAATCGCGACGAATTCCTGAACCTGGATTCCGGTGTCGTGTTGGATCATTCCCGTGACCATGGCCTGTTCCAGAGCGATTCCTTCCAACAGCGCACGGTACAAGTGTGCCGCACGGTGGGTGGCATTGAGTCCCACTAGGCAACCGCGCGCATCCTGATCCCAGTATGGCGTCATGACAGCCCCCCAGTAAGGCACAGCCAACACTCCTCCACTGCCAATGGGCACGCTGGCTGCCTCGGCCTCAAGACGCTGGCGAGTTGCGTCTCCGTTGATCCCACCCACACAGTTATCTAAAAACCAATCGATCAGAAAAGTGCCGCTTCGAAGGCTCGTCTCATAGTAATATCCCTCCCCGGAGCAGCTTCCCATCGTGCGCCACGCCTGCCCAATGTGGTACTCGCTGGAATGTATCCCAGCCACCACCGCGGTTCCCAGATTGAGATAGGCACGGCCCGGCGTCAACGCATTGACGCCCAGACCCGCGGCTTGTCCATCGCCTCCACCAGCTACCAGCGGCGTGCCGGCCGGGACGCCGGTAGCCAGCGCCCCACTTTCGTTCACGCAGCCGATCACGGTTCCCGGAGCAGCGGCCAGAGGCAATCGCCCGGGTTCCAGATCGAGGGCCCGCAGAATCTCTCCGGACCAGATGCGGCCCTGCATATCGAAAAGCCCCAGCGGATCGGCGCTTGCCCAACTGGTCTGGAACCGCCCAGTAAGCCGCCAGGTGAGATATCCGTGCACATCCGCGAAGATAGCTGTGCGAGCGTACTCGGCGGGCTCGTGGTGCAGCATCCAGGCGAGCCGATAGGCAACGGGAGCCATATCGACGGGCTTTCCCGAGATCTCGTGAATTCGCCGCTCGCCCACCTGCGCGCTCAGCCAGCTCACCTCGTCGCGGCAGCGCTGATCCAGCCAGACGATTGCCGGGCGTACTGCACGGCCGTCCGCCGCCAAAGCAACAAACGTCTCTCTCTGGTTGGAAATGGCAAGTGCAGCGATACGCCCAGGCGAGACCCGCTCCAGCATACATCGCAGCGCAACGCACGCCGAGCCCCACCAATCTTCTGGATTCTGTTCGTACCAATTGGGAGCCGGACTCGCAAGGGGAATCGGACTGCGCCCTTCAGCGACAGGCAGCCCATCTCGTGTCCAGGCAATGGCCTTAGTGGCAGAGGTACTGCTGTCCAAGCCGATCACAAGGTCTCTATCCATATGTTCTCCACCCGGTGCGGCGTCATGGGAAATCACTTACGGCTTTGCAATAACTGATCGGCGTTTGTGGCTGTAACGACCGTCCAGGGTATGGCATAACGCTTGTTCTGGCCGTCGTTCCATTGAAGGTTGTTCTCATACTGCTTCCAGATCGGAGACATCGGCTGGTAGCCGGCTCCCAAGACCGCCCGCAGCGCGACATCGATGCTGGCCTGCATCTGGGCCTTTGCGTCTTGAAGGATTGAAGCCATCTCGCCGCGTTTCACGGCGTCGAGAGCATCAGTCACGCCGTCGATGCCGGCGATCGCGAAGTTGTTCACATTCATGCCCGCGGATTTGATGGCCTCAATGGCGCCCAGAGCCATCTCGTCGTTCTGCGCGATGACGCCGTTGATGGTTCCCCTGTGCTTGGAGAGCCAGTTCTGCATCAGGTCGAGAGCTTCGGCCCGCGACCAGTTGGCGGTCCTGCGTTCCAGAATTCTGACGGCTCCCGCGGGACACTCGGAGATGGCCTTCATGTTGCCTTGTCCTCGCTGGATTTCTCCCGAGCCGCCTTTGGGCCCCTCGATGATCACAATATTCCCCTTGCAGTTAAGCTTTTGCAGGACATTCTTGGCTTCCAGATAGCCGCCGAGCACGTCATCGGAAGCGACTTCCGCAGTCATTTCTTGCGTGTTCAGCCGGGCATTGGTGACGATCACCGGAATGTGGGCCGCCTTGGCTTTCTTGACGACGTCGATGTTGGCCTCAAAATCCATTGGATTGACAATGACGGCGTCACACTTTGAGTTGATCGCCAGTTGCGCCTGATCGTTCTGCACGGCGGCATCGTATCGTCCATCATAAAACGTGATATCTGCCAGGCCGCTGGTTACGGCGGGGTGCTGCCTGCCATAACGCTGCATCAACTGCACGAACTCGGCCTTGTAGCCATACATTAAGACGGCGATCCGCACTTTTTTTGAAGCGGCTGCCATGCCCGGATCGAGGGCCGCGGTGATGAACAATATCGCGCCGAAAAGAAGCGATCTCTTCATAAGATTTCGATGTTCTCCTGAAATTCTTCCAGATCAGTCATCCGCCTGCCTGTGCGAGGCGTCAAGGATCACCGCCGCAACGATCAGGACGCCTTTGATAATGGACTGGTAGAAACTCTCGACTCCCAGTATGTCCAGCCCATTGTTCATCACACCCATAATCAGGGCTCCGAACAGCGTTCCCGATACCGTCCCGACGCCGCCTGACATACTGCTTCCGCCGATCACCGCCGCGGCAATGGCGTCAAGCTCGTAAGAACTGCCGGCATTCGTCTGTGCTGAACCGGTCTTGGCGGTCAACACGATGCCGGCCAATCCGGCCAGGAAACCGGAAGAGACATATACCCAGATCTTCACCCGGTTGGTCTTGATGCCTGAGGTGCGGGCGCTGTTCTCATTACCGCCCACGGCATAGACATGTCGTCCGAAAACCGTCTTGTTCAAGAGAACCCAGGCACAGCCAAAGACAATCAGCAGGATCACGATGGGAACGGGGACCTTGAAAAGTCTGCCCGTGCCGAACCAACGCAACGCCGGATTGAGGCTGGAAATCGGATTGCCTTCGGTCAACGACATCGTAAAGCCCCGTGCCGCCAAAAGCATGCCAAGCGTGGCAATGAACGCCTGGATCCGGAAACGGGAAATGACCCATCCGTTCAAGGCGCCACACGCCGCGCCTGCCAACAGCGCTGACAGGACCGGAAGCGCGATCCCGTAGGTCCCGCTCCAGGGCGTCACGCCCGCCGACCCGGTGGCAAAGGATGCGGCAAGCATCCCCGCGAAGGCCAGCACCGAACCCACGGATAAGTCGATGCCCCCCGAGATGATGACAATCGTCATGCCAATGGCGAGGATGCCATTGATCGACACCTGATACAGGATAAGCAGGAAATTGTCCGGAGTAGTAAAGGTGTTTTCCGGCCACTCGCCCCGAATCACTTTGTATTGACAGACGGCACTTACCAAAAGACAGAGAACCACGAAAACGAGAACAATGCCGTATCGTTTGGCCAGGGCGATCGTTTCGAGCCGCATGGAATCTTCCTAAACCGCCGCCATCAGCAATTTCTTCTGGGTTGCGTCTTTGCGGGAAAAGACAGCGGCCACGCGCCCCCTGCTAAAGATCAGGATGCGGTCGCTCACGCCGAGAATCTCTTCCAGTTCCGATGAGACAATAATCACGCCGCCACCGCCTTGGACGAAATCCGCAATCAAATGATAGATCTCTTTTTTGGCCGCGACGTCGACGCCGCGCGTCGGTTCGTCGAGCAGGAGAATCTTCGGATCGGTCAAGAGGCAGCGGCCCAGGACCACCTTCTGCTGATTTCCGCCGCTGAGGTGCCGCACCAATTGCCGGGCGTTGGGAGGGTGAATGCGCATTCGGCGGACTGCCTTGTCGATATAGGCGTTCTCCCGGCCGGAATCGAGAAGTCCCCATTTCTGGGCGCGCGAAAGCACGCTCAGTGACAGATTGTCTCCCACCGGAGCGCACAGCACCAGACCGTTGCGCTTGCGGTCCTCCGTGACGTAGGCAATCCCGGCATCCAGGGCTTCGCCGGCTCCGCTACCCTTGAGAACCCGGCCTTGTACCGAGACGCTGCCGGTCTCCGCCTGGCGCAGCCCGTAGATTGCAGCCAAAGTCTCGGTACGCCCCGATCCTACTAGTCCATAGATGCCCAGAACTTCTCCCTCGTGGAGCGTAAAGCTGACAGCCTCGAAGTGCGGAGCGCGAGTCAAATCCCGCACTTCCAGCAGGGGGGCCGTCCCGGGCCTGTTCTGCTTGACGAATTCTTGGTCAGCCGTGGTTCCCACCATCTTCTCGATCAGTTGTTCCGGGGTGATGTCCGCGATATTTCCCGCGGCGACGCGGGCGCCGTCTTTGAGAACCGTGTAGCGGCTGGCAACCTCGAAGATTTCGCCGATGCGATGCGTCACAAAGATGATTCCCTTGCCCGCCGACGCCAGGTCGCGCAGGACCTTGAACAATCGGGCGGTGTCCTTCTCGCCGATCGCGGAGGTGGGCTCATCGAAGATGAGGATGTCTGCGTTGCGATGAGAGAGGGCTTTGGCGACCTCTACCAGTTGCTGCGAAGCGATGCTCAAATGCTTCATGGTTTCCGTGGGATCAATGTCGTATCCCAGGGACTTTAGAAGTTCGCCGGCCTCATGATTCAACCGCCGGAAATCGACGAAGCCGTGGCGCTGAGGTTCTGCTCCCAGGAAGATATTCTCCGCGACGGTGAGGTCCGGAACCGCGCTCAGTTCCTGTTGCACGATGGCGACCCCCGCATCCAGTGCTTCCTTGGCGTTGGCAAAGCGTGCGCGCGTGTCATTGATGGAGATTTCACCTTCATCCGGCTGAATGAAGCCCATCAGAATGTTGAGCAGCGTCGATTTGCCGGCGCCGTTGCCCCCGCACAATGCATGGATCTCGCCGCGATCGAGTTCCAGGCTGCCGTCGACCAAAGCCGGCACATCCGAAAAGCGCTTCTTCATCCCCCGCATGGAGAGGAGGGGAGCTTGCATTCGCACCGTCGTTTCTCAATTGAGCTGGAGGCAGTGCATCTTACGGTATCGCCGTTAGTCGGCGCTAGTCGGAATCAGGCTCATCCCGGCCGGAATGCCGAAGGTAACGCAATGAGGATTACTTTAACCGAAGTGATTATAGCAGGTCTGCTAAAACATCCACGCGAGCGTGAGGTGGTGCTCCGGGCGTGTATAGCCGTGCAGATGTAAATGCCGCGAATGCTGGCGCCTCCTTGACGCGGCCACCGGTATCTGCGCCGCGACGAGTGGGGGGACCGATTGGCCCCAACTCAGCGCTTTCCGTGTCCGCTTCTAGCCAGCCGAAGGTCTTCCTGCGCGGCGGCGATCAGATCCACACCAGCCGAATTGAACCGTTCCAGCCTGAAGGTGTCCCCGAAGTTCATCAAGTACTCGTCCTTCGGATTGTAAACGGCCAGGAGGGGAGTCCCGGACCGTTCGGATTGGAGTTCTTGGCGAAGTTCGTCCAGTAGGACCCCAACATGTCCGCGACCTTCCGGTCAATGTCGGTCCACGCGTAATCCTTCATGCGCAGGGTGTTGAAGACGTAACGGACATCGGAGGAGTGCACCGCCCCCACCGGGGCCACTGGATTGATGCCGTTCGGCTCGGGGTGCGGAGGGATGTGACTGAATTTGTAAAGGTAGACCGGCGACTTTCCCGTCGTTGCCTGGAGCTTGGCCCAGGTGCGATGCACGGCGAAATTGATGTCGCGGTAGACGTCGTGATAGGCTCGCGCGGCCTCTGCGTCGGTTTTCGCCGGATAGGCTCTGAGGAGAGCGTCCGCCCTGGCGCCGAAGATCTGCTTGACCCATGCCGTGTAGGCGGCGAGGGTGTTCGGGGGCGTTGCGGCTTCCGTCACCCAAGGCCCCAACCGCGCCCTCATCGTTGGTCCCCCCGGTGATCAACGGAATGTCGTTCTGCTTCCCCTGCGAATAAATCGTGTAAATGTCCTGCGGCAGAAACCAGCCATCCACGATTGCGGCGTTCGTCGCCGTCGCTGCCGGAGTCTTGACGGAAGCCTCCAGCAGATCCTGGGCGGGCATGGCTCGCAACGCCGCCAGCGTTGGCTTTCCGATTGCCTTTGCGAATTGCGCGCCCACGTTTTCGGCCTCCGCGAGCGTGATCATCCGGTGAAAAGTGCGAAAAGACTGACCGATCCCTCCCCTGACCAGGCCCTTGGCCAGTGGGGAAGCGGCCAGCCAATTGACGGCGCCGCATCCCGCCGACTGCCCGAACATCGTGACCTTGTTCGGGTCGCCGCCGAACTGTGCGATGTTCTTCTGCACCCACTGGAGCGCCGCAAGCTGGTCCAGCGCCCCATAGTTGCCGGAGGAGCGATGTTCGGATTCCCTGGTCAACTCCGGATGCGCGAACCAGCCAAAGACGCCCAGCCGGTAGTTGGCGCTCACCACCACCACGCCCTTCTTCGCCAGGGCATTGCCGTCGTAGATGGGTCGCGCCGTAGATCCCATAATCCCGGCGCCGGCATGGATCCACACCAGCACCGGCAGCCGCTCGCTGGCCGAGGTTGCCGGCGTCCACACGTTCAGATAGAGGCAGTCCTCACTCTTGTGCCAGAGGCCGGGGTCGGCGAGCTGTTCGTCTGTCCAGCCGGCCTCCGACTGCATGCAGGCGGAAGAGAACTCCCTGGCCGCGCGCACGCCCTGCCAGGGGATCACAGCCTGTGGCGGACGCCAACGCCGATTCCCCACCGGAGGCGCGGCAAACGGGATTCCAAGGTACGCCCGGACTCCCCAAGCCCACCCCGGCGTGCCGCTCACCAGCCCGCCCTCGACTTTGATTGGTTCCTGAATGGCGGCCAACAGCGGTAAAGCCGACAGGGCCGCGAAGCACAGTGCGACAGCCAGTCTCTTCATGCTCCTTCTTCTCCTTGACGGATCCCCGGCGTCTGCGCCGCGGACCCGAGTCGGGGTGGCCGGGAACGTCGGCCGCCAGATCCCCCCAGCAAGAGGCCCGCTCTTCGCAGACGCCGTTGCTATCCAGCAGCCAAAGTCTAGAGCAGCGACGCGGGGATTGTCAATCAAAACTGAGACCATCACGTTCAGTCCGATGTCTCCGGGGCCATAAGCCGGCGAAATCTGAAATGCAGAATGGACGGGGATCCGGGAATAGCCTGGTCATCAGGCGTACGATTGCTATAATCACCGAAGTGCGGAGGACGCTGCAGCCGTGGATGCGTCGGAACTCCGGAACAAGAGGCCGATCTGGTCCGTCAGTGGCCGGCACTGCAGGCGATTCACACCGCGACCGAGCGCGAAGCGGTAGCCCGAACCGTGGGACACACGAGCCGAGGCCGGTCATTCAGGACCGAGAGGAGGTCGTTGAGCCATGTCAGTTACGCGCAGATCTTTCTTTGCTCGCGCGGGGGCCATTGCTGCCGCGCAAGGGCTGGCATTGAAAGGGCAGCAGACGCCGCCTGAGAAGCGGGCGGACCCCCGTCTGGGCACAGCCGATGCCGCCAAGTATTTCCAGTATTCCGATCGCCGCTCCAAAGTGTCTCTGATCAAGGGTGAAAACCGGCGCAAGAACATTTATGATGCGCTGGTCGCGATCGACGACCAGATCCGGCCTGCTCTCAAGGCCAAGAAGTACATTTTCTTGAAACCCAATGGTATCCAATCGGCTGAACGGATGCTTGCCGCCACCCAAGCCCGATGCCGTCCGAGGGATCCTCGACTACCTGGCTCCCCGTTTCAAAGGTCCCGTGGTGTTCGGAGATACCGGGGAGGATCCAGGCAAAGTGGGCTTTAGCCAGGTTCGGCTGGGACAAAGTCTTCGCCGAGTACAAGTCCATGGACTTGAAGTTTGAGATTCCCAATGAGGAGCAGAACCGCTGGGGGCTCGTGCACGGAATCGACTACGACATGCATCTGATCCCCATCCGGCTGGGATCTCGATTCGTGGATCCCGATGCTTTCGTCATTTCCGCGGCGATACTGAAGACGCATAACTTCGTGGTCGCAACCATGGCGGTCAAGAACATAGTCGTGGCAGCGGCGTTGTCTCCGCCGCCCAGGAACTCCACCTACTCCTGGGCAACCGGCGTGGATGAACGCCAAGAGCGAGAAGCGCAAGTTTCACGTAGGCGTCCGGGCGGGCAACTACAACATGTATATGGCCACCCAGCGAATGCTTCCCACCAACTGGGGAATCGGGGTCGTGGACGGGTTCGAGGGCATGGAAGGCAACGGTCCCTCGCAAGGCACGCCGGTGGCGCATCGGATCGCCTTGGCCTCGACGGATTTTCTGGCGGTGGATCGCGTGGGCCTGGAGTGCATGGGAATCGATGCCAGTTGGCCCGGCTATCTCAACTACGCCTACCAGGCCGGCCTGGGTCAATACGATCTGACCAAGATCGACGTGGTTGGCGCCAAGATCGCCGACGTGCAAAAGAAGTACCGGCTCCACGCCGACACGGACATCATGCTGGAGTGGCGAGGGCCGATGCTGGATCTGCCGTCGAACCTGGGCCGCAATCGGCGTCCGCTGGAAGAGGATCTCTCCGCTTACGTCTGATGCACCCAAGTTGAAGATTCTGAAAGGCGAACAGATTTTCGGCTGCGCTGAAACCCGTGCCGGAAGCAGCAGCCAGCAGGCAGGGCGGCAAGGTTAGCGAGGTCGCGCAGGCCCAACGTGTCCGGCTTGCGAGCATACAAAAAGAGGGGCTTGACTAGTATCGGTACTAATGGTACTTAAGTACCGTATAGCGAGGATCAGATGATTGGACCTTGCCGAAGAGTCGAGTTCTTGCCGGTGGCGCTCGCGGTCCTTTCCGGTGCGCTCTGGGCGCAACGCGGCACCGTTCCACCGGGCTATACGCCGGTGGATCCGGCCAGGACCAAACACTCTTCCGCTCAGATGACGGTCTCTGCGCCGGAGGCCGCGAGAACCGTCGCTGGAGCCTGCTCCGGCATGTCACTCGGTAACGGGGCGAATCTAAACGGATTTGTCCCATTTCCATCCACCAACGCCTGGAACATCAACATTGCGGCGGCTCCCATCGACCCAAATTCGGCGGCCATCGTCGCAGCCGCGGGGTTTGCCGGTAACCACCTGCATCCCGATTTCGGGGCCGAGAGCTACTATGGCATCCCCTACGTAGTTGTGGACTCCACTACGACCCCGTCCGTGCCAGTCAATGTGATCGACTATGCGGGTGAAAGCGACGTGGTTGTAGCGCCGTATCCGATTTCCGCCCCCATCGAGGGCGCTCCAGCCGACTGTGCGGGATGGCCGGACACTTATTGGGGCGATGCTCACGTGGTCGTGCTGGACCGCGCAAAATGCGAACTCTATGAGACGTTCAATACGAATCGCTGCAACGGTCTGTGGAACGCATCGAGCGAGACCATTTGGGACATGAATAACTATGAGTCGCGCCCTTATGGCTGGACTTCGGCCGATGCCGCCGGATTGCCTATATTTCCTGGATTAGTGCGTTACGACGAAGTGGCTTCCGGAGCGATCCATCACGCAATCCGCTTTACCCTGCCGCACACCAAGAACGACGCCAACGACGGTTATTTCGTAAATCCAGCTACTCATGCCGCTGGAACGGAATGGGGTGTGTCTAACATCATGGGGATGCGGATACGGTTGAAGTCGAGCTTTGACATCTCCGGATTCTCCGCGGTCAACCAAGTCATCTTACGGGCGATGCAGCAGTACGGGATGATCTTGGCGGACAACGGCAGCTACTTCTATTTTCAGGGCGCGTCCGATCCGCGCTGGGATGATAGCGATCTGGCTAATTTGGAGTCCGTCGGCTCGGAGAACTTCGATGTAATGCAAATGACCCCCGAATTTCCCGGTGAGGATTCCGCGACCGCGCCCACCGGAGCCTTACCGACAATCAATAGTTTTACGGCATCGCAATTGAGCGTAAGCTCCGGGTCCCCCGTCACTCTCAATTACAGTGTAAGTGGCGATTCCTATGATTACATCGACATGCTTGGTCCGGTCGCAGCCGGCAGTGGGAGTGTGACGATCAATCCTGTGGCAACCCAGACCTATATATTGAACTCTACGAACGCTTACGGCAGGACGACAAGTGCGCCGATTACGATTCTGGTGCCTGGATCGTTGATGGCTCCGCCGGTCTTCACGCCGGCGGCCGGGACATATAGCTCGGCGCAGACGGTGGCGATCGGGACGACGACTTCTCCATCGGCAACCATCTACTACACCACCAACGGATCCACGCCGACGACGCAGTCCGCGGTCTTTTCCATTTCCAACCCGATCACGGTCTCTGCCTCGGAGACGCTCAAGGCCATCGCCGTGTTCAGTGGTTATCCCACGCCGAGCGCAGTGAGTTCTGCAACTTACACCATTGTCTCAAGGCCGACCGGCCAGGCGATCGCCTTTGGCGCAGTGCCGAACCTGCCGTTAGGCGCCGCTCCATTCACGATCAGCGCATCCGCCATGATCTACCCAACTCCGTCTACCGGCCCCGCGTCTTCAGGCCTTACAGTCGTCTTCGCCTCGACCACTTCGGCCGTTTGCACGGTATCGGGCACGACCGTAACGCTGATCTCCGCCGGCGCCTGCACGATCCAAGCGACCCAGGCAGGCAATACCAACTATGCCGCAGCCACGCCCGTCAGCCAGAGCTTCCAAGTAACGTCTGGGGCCGTTCCTCCGGCTCTGAGTATCACTAAGACGCATACAAACAACTTCACGCAGGGGCAAAACGGGGCGACATACAGCATAACGGTGTCGAATGCGAGTGGCGCATCCCCGACCAGCGGGATGGTGACGGTGACGGAGACGGCGCCTGCGGGGATGACAGTGGTGTCGATGAACGGCGGCGCCACATGGAACTGCACGGCGTTGCCGACCTGTACGGCCAGCGGCGTGCTGAACGGCGGGACGAGTTATCCACCAATCACGGTGACCGTGAATGTGGCGCCAAACGCGCCGGCGCAGGTGACGAATCAAGTGAGCGTCTCCGGCGGGGGTTCGGCAACCGCCACCGCCAGTGATCCAACTATCATCGCGCCATTGGGTTGCACTTATACGATTAGCCCTACCATCGCGAGTGCAGGGGCAGGGGCCGGGAATGGTCCGGTGACGGTGACGGCTCCGGCGGGTTGTCCCTGGACCGCGACGAGCAACGTATCATGGCTTTCCCTCTCTGGCAACACGGGAGGGAGCGGCAACGGATCGGTGTCCTATTCGGTGGCACTCAATAGTGGCGCGATGCGCGTTGGAACCCTCACTGTCGCCGGGCAGACGGTCACGATCACCCAGGCTGCTGCCGGGCCGCCCAGCCTGCCAAGTATCACGTCGCTCACACCCTATAGCGGCACGGGACTCAGCCAGACGTTTACCGCCGTCTTCAGCGACACCAATGGTTGGGCCGACATATCGTTGGCCTATTTCATGGTCAACGTGGTCGAGAGCCCCAGCGACGCCTGCTACGTCAAATACGACGCTTCCGCCAACGCGCTCTGGCTGATCGCCAATGACGCAGTGAGCTGGTTGGGACCGATCGCGCCCGGCAGCGGCTCTCTGCAAAATGCCGCCTGCACCCTCAATGGCGCGTCATCCTCGGTCTCCGGATCCGGAAACAATCTGACGGTGAACTATGCCGTGACCTTTGTGCCCAACTACGTGGGCCAGCGTGGAATTTACCTCTCGGTCGCGAACTTCGAAGGCAATGTTTTGGATTGGTCGCCCTATGGCGCCTGGTGGCCCACGCTGACCTCGGGTACTCCGGTGAACTGGTACCGGCTGTATGTCCCGTTTAACAGCTCCCACCACTACACGGCGGATTACAACGAGTACACCACGCTCGGCTCGGAAGGGTATGTTGAAGAAGGCGCCATCGGCCAGCTCTATAACGCGCCGTTTGGCACGGCACTACCCTTCTATCGCATCTACATCATCCCGGCGGCCACCCATTTCTGGACCACCGACCGCAACGAATACCTGACGCTGATCCTGTATCGTGGCTACTATGCGGGCGAGGGGATTGCGGGTTTCCTGCTGCCGACGGCAACTAGCGGCGCCCTTCCGTATTACCGCTTACTGTACTGCTGCGCCACGCCGCCGATTCATTTCTGGACCACGGACAGCAATGAGAACACGGTCCTGCAAGGGGAAGGTTGGATATCGGAAGGCATTCCCGGCTACATGCTTCCCGCCGGGCCTCTCCCGAGCGCCAACGACGTGCCGAGTTTCAGCGTGGTGAATGCGGGCAGCCGCGAAACCGGGCCGATCGCTCCGGGCGAGTTGATCAGCATCTTCGGCCGCAACGTGGCGAAGGCGCTGGTGAAGATCGACGCAATCGCCGTGGAGACCTCCGTGGCCGGAGCCAACGAAATCCGCGCGATCGTTCCCGCCCAGGTTGCCGGAAAGCGCACGGTGATCTTGCAGGTCGACGCCGAAAGCACCGAAGTGCCGGTCGCGGCAGCCCATCCGGCTGTGTTCGCAGCAGACCCCTACGGAAAGGGGGATCTCTTGAGAGCGGCTGTTGGAGAAGAGATTGTGCTTGAGGCAACCGGCTTGGGTCAAGATCTGCCGATCTCCGTTACCGTCGGAGGCCTTCCGGCCGAATTGCTCGCCCGAACTGAACAGGACGGCAAGAGCGCGCTGCGCATCCGCATCCCCATCGCTCTGGAGGCTAATAGCTCGGTTCCCGTAACCGTGCATGCGGGCGAGTACACAAGCCAACCAGGGGTCACAGTAACGATCCGCTGAAGAGTCGAAATACCGTCGGTCGCGAGGCCAAACCCCGGGATTTCACACGATCCGCCGTAGCTGCCTCGTGCCAGATGCATATTGGTGGCCAAAGATCGCTACAGTATTGAACGGCATCCCCGTAAAGTGTAGAATCTAGGAGATCTCGAAAGGAGTCCAGCGACCATGCCCCCCGAAGGGGCGGCTACGCAAGTGCTCCAGGCGTGCGGCGAACGAACCCGGGCCGTCGAGGAGAAGCTCATTCCGTTCGCTTGCTATGGGCCTCGTCGCTTCCGAGGCGAATCCGTACTCTCCTTGCAAGATGTCCTTGCCGTAGCGGCCGGCAAGCCACGAATTCGGCCGGGTTGGGAGGTTCAAAAAACACGTGGCACCAACTGAACGCCGGCAACGAATCACGGCTGTCTTCGAGCAGGCCAAGAAGCTCCGGCCAGAAGATCAAGGTCAGTTCCTTGAGCGTGAATGCGGCGGGGATAAATCTCTTATCGAGGAACTGAAGGCGCTGCTTTCAGAACATCGGGAAGCGGCCGCTTCTGGAGGCTCCACGGCCCGCACCCAACCCTTTGGCTGGCACTCCCATTCCGCGAAGAATTGGAAGGTACGAGATCACCGGGAAGATCGGAAGCGGCGGTTTCGGGCACGTCTACAGCGCGCTTGACCCAGCGGTAGACCGCCCTGTGGCAATCAAAATGCTAAACGCGCCCGGCGATCCGGATCTGATCAGGCGATTTCGTGCAGAGGCCATGACTGTCGCTAAGCTTCATCACAAGAACATTGTGACGGTTCATGAGTTCGGCGAGGAAGACGGAGCTCCCTACCTCGTTATGGAACTGCTGGAAGGGATGAATGTCGAGGATTTGATCCGGCGCCGTGTCCCGCTCTCGCTGCATGAAAAGCTATGGATCATGTCAGAGGTCGCTGAGGGCTTACAGTGCGCTCACGGTCGTGGCGTGATTCACCGCGACGTAAAGCCGGCGAACATCATGCGGCTGTCGGACGGCTCCGTGAAGATCATGGACTTCGGCATCGCCCGCATCGCTGTGGAGACCGCCACCAGGCTTACCCAGACTGGGTTCGTAGTCGGAAGCCTGATGTACATGGCGCCCGAACAGTTTAACGGAACCGCCGATGTCTTGAGCGATATCTTTGCCTACGGCGTGACTTTTTACGAGCTTCTGACGGGCCAGCATCCGTTCGCCTCATCTGATCGATTAACCTCATCCGATCCGGGCGCCATCTTGTATCGGATCATAAATGTCGAGCCCGCTGCGCTGCATTCCCTGGTCCCCGATTGTCAGGAATCCATCGAGCGCATCGTGAACCGCACCCTTGCCAAGAGCCGCGACGCGCGTTACAGCGGCATGGCGGATGTGGTGGCCGATATCAAACCAATTCTGCTGGATTTGCAGCGCCAGCAGGCCGGAGACCTTTTTTCCCAAGCCGACCAGCTTTTGCGCATCGACCAACTGGACGCAGCCCATTCTCGAGTTAGAAAGGTCTTAGAGCTCGACCCCTGGCACGCTGAAGCACGCCAGCTTCGCGATCGCATCGATCAGGCTCTCCAACGTCGTAATAGCGTCGATCGGGCCGTGGCGCTCCTGGACCGCGCGGAGCAGGAGCTAAGCCAGCGGGAATTTAACGAAGCGGCCGAGTGCTTGGCTACCGTCAAACGAATGTCGTTGGGCGATACCAAAATCGACGCCAGACTGGATCGAGCGTACGCCCGCATTGAGCAGGCTCGGAACGCAGTAAAGCTGCTTGACGTTGCTCGGGAAGACCTGAAGAAGGAGAACCTCACAGAAGCTTCTCGCGGGGTGTCCGACGTATTGGCATCGGATCCCGACAACCGCGCTGGGCAGCAGCTCCTTCAAGAAATCCAAACGCGGATGGCTGCGCGCGAAGCGGAGCGGAAGATTCAGGAAGTGATCTCCCGTCAGCGGGAAGAGGAAGAGCGGCAGCACAGAATCCGCGAGGTCGTGAGTCAGGCCAACGCACTCGTCAGTCAGCAGAAGCCCGATGCCGCCGTAGTCCTTTTGCGCCAGGCGATCGAGCAGGGTGGCGAAGATGCCGAACTCCGGAAACTGCTGGATAATGCCGAGTCGCAAGTGCGGGACCATTCGCGTTCAGTTCGCATTCGCGCAATCCAGGAACAAGTGGAGAAGCTGATCCACGACCAGCGCTGGGAGGACGCGCTACATCGTACTGATGAAGCCTTGAACGAATTCCCCGATGTGCCATTGCTTGTTTCGCAACGCGCCTCTCTTGTCGCTGCTATCGCCGGTGAGAAACGCGAGCGGGCGATCCTGGAAGACCTAGCCGGCATCCAGTCCTTGCAGCGAGCAGGCCGTTTTCGGGAAGCAGCAGAACTGCTGGAAAAGAGCCTTGGTGCACATGGGGACGATGTGCGGCTTCTTGAAACTCGCGAGCTTCTGTCTAAGGATCTGGCCGAGCGTCAGCGTGCGGAGTATCTTGAGAACCTTCGCCATGAATGTCGCCTGCTCCTGAAACAGGGCCGCTTCGATGACGCGTTCCGGCTTCTTGAAGGCTGCGAGTTCCGCTATCCGGACAGCCGGGAAGCATCGGCGTTGCTCGCTGAGGCAAAGGCCGCCCGCGAAGCTCACGAGCGAACACAATCAATCGGGAACGCACTCGCACGGGCGTCGGAATTTATACATCAGGCTGACTATGAAGCCGGCTTGAGCATTCTCGAGAGCGCACTGAAGACGTATCCGGACTCTCGCGATTTGGCAGAGGCGCTGGCGCGAACTGCGGTGCGTCGCGACGAGGCAGATCGTCGCCAGGAGATTAAACGACTCACAGAACTGATAGAACGCGCTATTGCGGACGGAGACTGGGATCGGGCAACCAACCGCATCGCCGATGGCCTTGATCGATTTCCGGAAGAGGCCTCTCTTGTTCGATTAAAGCACACCGCGGAGGATGGCAAGCATCGAAAGGAGGTCGCTGAAATAGAGAGTTCGGCTGTTGCTGCATTGAAGGGCGGGAACTCTGCCTTGGCCGCCGAAATTATCGCCGCTGCTCGAATCCGGTGGCCGGACGAGAGAAAGATCAGCAGGCTGCATCAGGAGGTCGAGCTCAGCCGCGCGGAAGAGGACGTGTCCAGAGCGAAGGAGCTTCTAAGGTCGGGACGATATGATGAAGCCGAGCAACTTGGTGGCGCGGCCCTCAAGCGCTGGCCCAAGCTCGCCAGCGCCGCCGATCTGCTCGATGAAATTGAGGCACGGAAAGCCGCCCGCTCCAGGAAAGAGACGCCCGTCGTCGCCGGACCACCGGCCCCGATCCGAAGATCATGGCCTCGAGTGGCGATTTGGGCCGCTGCGGCAGTTTTGGCAGTCGGCGGTCTGCTGTATTGGGTTGCCACGCCCCATCCGAAGCCAGAAGCCGAAAAAACGATGCCTGCCGCAGCGGGTGCTAGCGATTTAAGAATCGCCGAACCGCTCGGTCCCCTGTCCGCCACGATTGGATCGGCCTACGCACTAACTCTCCGAACGTCCGGCGGTTCTTTGCCGGCATTTTGGGCGGTGACTCAGGGGTCGCTGCCGCCCGGCTTGTCGCTGGATCGTCAGGCGGGCCGCATTGAGGGTACGCCTGACAGGACGGGCACCTATACTTTCGTTGCGCAGGCTTTGGACAGCGGCCGCCGCGCGGCACAGCGCGTGTTCACCATAACAGTTAATGAACCGCAGCAGGAGAAAACTCTGGCAAAGCAGGCCGGAGTAGCGGAACCGAAGCGCAACGATGCTCATCGGCCAGCGTCCCCGGGGCCGCAGGCTAACCATCCCACGACTGTTGCGGCCCAGGCAGATGTTCAAACGCCGTGCAAAGCCAAAAGCTTTATTCTGGACCAGTATGGCGACTCGCGATCCGGTGAGCTGACCTGGAATGGGTTACTGTCCAGCGGCGGTCAACTTGAAATCAAAACCCGACACGCTTCGATTGGGTTCATTCGAGGGGATACCCTGCCTCCTGGCGTTCCTGTCCATATTTCCGTGACTCCCGAGGACGTCCGCATCGTGGCAGCCCCGTCCGTCGAAAATTGCTGGGACTCGCGACTGTTGTTGCAAAGCAGCGGGCCGCCAGCGTCCACGATTACAGTGAGATGGGTGGTGTACCAGCCTTGAGGTTCGTCATTGGTTTCTTGTTTTTCGGCGCGGCCGTTGTGTTCGGGCAGAACGACAACATAGGCAACGCCATAAATCTTGGAAAACGCGCCCTCGTGATTTCGAATTCCGCGTACCAACGCCTGCCGCCGCTGCGAACCCCCAAGGCCAATGCCGAGGCCTTTGTTTCCGCGCTGACGAACGTTCACATTCAGCCGGAAGTCGTCTATGATCTGTCGCAGTCCGGCATGATCGCCGCCATTCGGAGATTCGCAGAAAGCATCCATCCGGGCGATTTCATCTTGATCTATTATTCCGGTTATGGATACCAGGCCGACGATCTCAACTATCTTTTGCCAATAACTTTTGATCCAGCCGACGACTCTTCCCTGGGCCAGCGAGCATATTCCGTGCGCTATCTCCTGGAGCAAATAGAACAGCGAAGCGCCGGTACGAGAATGTTGATCCTGGACGCCAGCCGCCCCTGTCCAGGGTTGTCGGATGGGTTGTCCAATATGCTGCCTGTGAACAACACTCTGGTGGCATTCGCTGCTGCGCCGAACGTATCTGCTCCGGACCCGCCCGACGGGGGAGTCAACTCGTTCACAACCGCCCTGATCAAGGCGATTCAAGAACCCGGGTCAACGCCAGTCCGGACGCTGTTAGGGGCCCAATCAGAAGTGAATCGGGTGTCGGAAGGCAAACAAATACCATTTGTGATGCAGGCGCCGGTCGAGAGTTTTTTCTTCACGGAGCCGGCATCACTTCCTCCGCCAACAGTTGTAACGTTATCGCCGGAGGTGAAGCCGGGACAGAACCGCGAGAACTCCAAAGATCGGCTCGTTTATTCATGGATCCCGCCGGGAGTGTTCAAGATGGGTTGTGTGCCGAACGACAGCGCTTGTCTGCCGGATGAAAAGCCCCAACATGAAGTGAGAATAACGAGGGGTTTTTGGATTACGAGGACAGAGGTCACGGCTGAAGCCTATCAACGCTTCACTGGCGAGACGGGCCATCGCGAACCCAAAAGAACTCAGACGAATCCCAAGCTGATGGGCACTGACTTGCCAGTCACCAAAGTGACCTGGGATGACGCGAAGGCGTATTGCGAGTGGGCTGGCGGGCGCCTGCCAACCGAAGCGGAGTGGGAATATGCTGCGCGTGGCGGCAAGCCAGACTTGAAGTACCCATGGGGCAATCAGTTCGACTCTCGATTGGCCAATTCGTTCAAGACTGATCCAAAGTTGAAGCGGCCGTTCATTGAGACGGTTCCGGTGCGCAGACTTGGCTCCGGCAATGGCTTCGATCTGTTCGATGTGGTAGGGAATGCTCGGGAATGGACCAATGATTTATACTCTCCCGAAACCTATTCTTCCGCGGAGGCGTTCGTCGATCCGTCCGGCCCAGCCGGCGGGAAGGAGCGCGTCGTCAGAGGAGGCTCTTTCTACGGGAGCGATAAGCACCTCCGGATATCGGCCCGCGACCACCTCGATGGAGCAAGTGAAGACAACCAAACTGGATTTCGCTGTATGGTCACCTCTCTAGCTGCGCCTGACTGACTTAAAACTGATAGAAGAACCCGCCCGCTACCCTATAGAACATGTTCGTATACGTGCCGGTTGGTCGATATGCTTTGAACTCCGCTCGGAAGCCTAAGCGTTCCGTTGCGTAATATCTTAATCCGCCGCCGGCACTCGCTGCAAAATTCGTACTGGATTCGACCTGAAATGGTGGTGTCGTGATCGATTGACTTGGGTTCGCGGGATTAGGGAAGGTAGCGGTCACATCGCGCTGTGGGGTGTGAATTCCACCGATGCTGATCACCCCGTAGGGAATGATTCTGGATTTCGGTATGGGAACCCGAACGTGAAATCCAAAGTTAAAGTCGGTGAGCGGAACGCTAAAGCTCTCTGTGGCACCGGGTATTCCCGTCACGCTCTGTGTCCGTCCGATGCCTGGGAAATAGCTCACCTCGGCGAAAGGCATAAAGGTCCGCGTCAGCGAGTAGACGACGTTTCCTCCGCCCATTATCCTTGTCTTGTCAATTCCATAGCTGGCACCGACAAAGCCCCCAACTTCAGTGACCCCTTGGCGGATGATGGGAGCGTTCTGGGCGAGGACCGGCACGCCGCTTAGCGCGGCCATACCAATTAGAATCAGGCTGCTGCTCCTTCTGCTCAACACGTTGAGTCTCCTTCTCGCTTCAATTTCAGATTTCCATTTGCAGTTACAACCGTCAATACTGCAATCGGTGAAATCTGTACTGCTATGTCGCGCCCGAAATCCGGATTCACCTCACGGCCATTGTTACGATCGGGCTGGTCTGTCCGGCCATGCCCAGCACCACCGGCACCGCGTCCCCCGTCGTGATCCCCGACGGCACTACCGCATTCACCTGGTACAACCCCGCATAACCCGGCGTCAGCCCGTGGTACGCTACTTGCGCCGTTGCCCCCCCGATCGTCACCGTCACCGGGATTACCGTGTCGGAGAGGGGTGTGCTCGGTGCGGGTGTCCCTTCCTGCACCGCCGGCGTCACCGCTCCCAATCCCGCGCAGTAAATCACCACCGTCTCTCCCACCAATGCCGGCGTTCCCGGCTGCGCCAGCGTCACGTCATCGCTCTTCATGATGGCGCCTTGCCCCGTCCCCTGCTCGTTTACCGTGAAGATCCCCGGCTCCGCCTGCGCCACCACCAACTGCTGCGGCACCGACAACGTGTTCCCATGCTGCACCGTCAACTGGTACTGCGTGTTCACCGGCACCGTGTACGGCACCTGCACGTTCAACTGCCCTGCACTCGTGTACAGTATCGGCAACGGCTGGTTTCCTAGAAAAACCTGCGTCCCGTTCAACTGCTGCGGGAACGGCAACCCATTGCTCTGCCCCACGCCGTCCGACAGGTTCGCCCCGTATACCGTGATCAGCCCGCCTGGCGAGATCGGCACCCCACCCTGGTCGCTCGCGGCTTGCACCACCCCCTGCGCCGTTACCGCCGGCGTTGCCGCCGCCGGCGCGCTCACTACTCCGCTCAAAGCCGTCGTTTGCCCGCCCACCAAGTTCCCCCCTTGCAGTAGCAGGGCATCCACGTATATCATGACCGGCCCCGTCGTCAGCGGCTTCCACGTCCCCTGCCAGATCCCGTTGCCGATGTGCGTCATCGGAACCGAGGCGTTGGCCAAATACGCCGTCACCTGCGCACTCTGCCCGCCCGGCCCCACCAGGTTCCCGCACCCATCCGATACCTGAACGTCGATCGCTGTCGCCTGCCCCACCACCGCAGCGAAGTTCGGCTGCAGCGACCGATATTGGACCTGCAACGCCTGGGCCGCGCAACCGGAAGCCGCATCCGCTCCCATCTGGATCCGATACCCGCGTGCTGCCGCCGCGCGGTCTCCGGAATCGTCCATAGCGGCGGCGGTGGAACCCGCCGGTGCCACCACCATCAGCACATTGATCGCTTGCGACGGCGACCCGTCCGCAAATTGCAGCGTAATGGTCCCCCGTTGTATGCTCCCCGCCGTCAACTGGCTGAAGTCCGGAAACACGCGGACCGTGGTCGGCTGGTTGGGTTGTATGCTGGCGTTGGTCGGCAGGAAGCTGAATCCCGTTCCGATCTGGCCGGATTGGAAGTTGTTCACCTGGGCGGTCGGATTCCCTACCTGCACATCCTGCGATCCCGGCGTCACCCCCGCCACCCCCGTGAAAATCAGCCCGGCCGGAAACACCTGGGGCCCAGACTCAACCCGGCCGGCAGCACCGTCAGGATCACGGTCATCACTTGCGGCGTGTTGGCTGCTGTCGCCGATACCTGGATCCGCCCGTAATAGGTCCCCGCACTCAACGCGCTCGGATCGATCGAGACCGCCACTAGCGACACATCCAGATAGGGCGTTTCCACCGTGCCGCTAGAAGGCGAGATCTGCAGCCAGTTGCCGCCGGAAAGGGTGGTGGCCGTGGCGCTCCAACTCATCGAGCCCTGTCCGGTGTTGAGAATGCCGAAGTTTTGCGGTAAGGGCACCCCGCCTTGCGCCACGGCCGTGAAACTCAAACCGGTCTGCGAGACGAGAATGACCGCCGTGGGAGCGCTCACCGACATGGTCACCGTAAGGCTGAGGCTGCTGCCAGCGCCGGTGATCGCGACCGTGCCGTTGTAGGTGCCGGCAGCCAGCGACCCCGGAGTAGCGGTCAGCGTGAGCGCAGCGGGAGAGGAGGGCGTAGCGGTGCCGCTCGTCGGCGAGACGTTCAGCCAGGAACCACCGGAAGAAGTCGTGGCGCTGGCGGTGAAGGACAAAGAGCCGCCGCCGGTGTTCAGCACGTGCAACTGCAACGTCAGGCCACCACTGCCCTGAGCCGCGGTGAAGCTGACATTCTGCGTGTCCACTCCCAAGCGCGGCCGGCGCTCCCGGTTGCACCGTGAGGGTAACCGTGACGGTGATAGTCGCAGGAACTGCATTGGGAACTGCGATGGTGATCGTACCCTGGTAGGTTCCCGCCGTCAGAGTGGTTGGATCTAGGCTCGCCTGGAGGATGGCTGGAATGGAGCCGCTGGAAGGGATCACGCTAAGCCATGTGGCGTTGGCTGAGGCGGTGAAGGAAAGGCCGGCAACCGTCGACGTAGAGCGCGATGGATTGAGCGCCGGGCACGACGCCAGCAGTCGTGGAGAAGCTAACGGTCGTGGGTGAGACCTGGAAGGCCGCCGGGACGGCGAACACCTCGCGAATCCGGTTGTTACCAGAGTCGCCGATATAGAGGTTGCCGGCCGAATCAACTGCCACTCCCACGGGGTCGTCGAGCGATGCATTCGTAGCGGGCCCTCCGTCGCCAGAGAAGATCGGTGCTCCGTTTCCCGCGACCGTTGTGATCGTCCCTCCCGACACCTTCCGAATTCGGTTGTTGCCCGGAGTCGGAGATATACAGGTTGCCGGCCGAATCGACGGCTACTCCCTCGGGGTAGCCGAGCAATGCATTCGTGGCGGGCCCTCCGTCACCAGAAAAGCCCACAACCCCATTTCCGGCGACCGTCGTGATCGTCCCGCCGGACACCTTCCGAATTCGGTTGTTCGCATAGTCGGCGATGTAAAGGTTACCGGCCGAATCTACAGCCACTGCCCATGGTTCGTTGATCGATGCGCTGGTGGCGGGCCCTCCATCTCCGGAGAAGCTCGCAGTCCCGTTTCCGGCGACCGTCGTAATCGTCCCGCCAGACACTTTCCGAATTCGGTTATTGCCGGTGTCGGCGATGTAGAGGTTGCCGGCTGAATCTACGGCCACTCCGTAGGGGATATTGATCGATGCGCTGGTGGCGGGCCCTCCATCTCCGGAGAAGCTCACAGTCCCGTTTCCGGCGACCGTGGTGATCGTCCCGCCGGACACCTTCCGGACTCGGAGGTTGCCGGTGTCGGCGATATAGAGGTTGCCAGCCGAATCTGCGGCCACTCCATGGGGGATATAGAGCAAAGCGCTGGTGGCGGGGCCTCCATCGCCGGAAAAGCCCATAGTTCCAATTCCCGCAACCGTGGTGATCGTCCCGCCCGATACCTTCCGAATTCGGTTGTTCTGATCGTCGGCGATATAGAGGTTGCCGGCCGAATCTGGAGTCACTCCATAGGGTTGATTGAGGGCTGCATTCACGGCGGGCCCTCCGTCGCCAGAGTATCGGTAGACTCCGTTTCCGGCGATCGTCGCGATTGTCCCGCCAGATACCTTCCGAACTCGGTCGTTGATTGTGTCTGCGATATAGAGGTTGCCAGCCGAATCTATGGCCACACCCTCGGGATCGTAGAGCGACGCACCGGCGGCAGGCCCTCCGTCACCAGAAAAGCAGCAGCCTCCACTGCCGGCGACGGTCGTAATCGTCCCGCCTGTCACCAATCGAATTCGGCCGTCGTTGGTGTCGGCGATGTAGAGGTTGCCAGCCGGATCGACGGCTATCCCCTCGGGGTACCTCAGGGATGCACTGGTAGCTGGCCCTCCGTCGCCAGAAAAGTACGCATTCCCATTTCCGGCGACCGTAGCGATTGTCCCGCCAGTTACCTTCCGAATTCGGTTGTTGTCCGAGTCGGCGATGTAGAGGTTGCCAGCCGAATCGACGGCTACTCCAGCGGGGAACGCTAGAGATGCACTGGTGGCGGGCCCTCCGTCGCCAGAAAAGGCTCTGAGTTCCATTTCCGGCGATCGTCGTGATCGTCCCGCCAGACACTTTTCGAATTCGGCTATTCTCAAAGTCGGCGATGTAGAGGTTGCCAGCCGAATCGACGGCCACTCCGCAGGGGAAGCCGAGCGATGCACTGGTGGCGGGCCCACCGTCACCGGAAAAGCCCTCGCTTCCATTACCGGCGATCGTCGTGATCGTCCCGCCAGTCACTTCCCGAATTCGGTTATTGTGCTCGAGTCGGCGATGTAGAGGTTGCCAGCCGAATCTACGGCTACACCCTGGGGTTGGTTTAGTGACGCGCTGGTGGCAGACCCTCCGTCGCCGGAGAAGCCGGCAATTCCGTTTCCGGCCACAACCGTCAACACCCCATTTGGTGAGATCCGTATAACGATGTTGTTTCCGAAATCCGTGGCGTACACGTTACCTTGAGCATCAACGGCCACACCCCCGAGATTGCCCAAAGGCGCATTCAGTGCCTGGACGGTCGTCGCAGGGAAAAACCACGCTGTGCCCGCAACGGTATCGATCACCTGCCCGGAAACCGGCGCGGCCAAAATGCCCAGCGCCACCAGCCACGCGGAAACCATCATTTTCGGCATCATTCACCTCCCTGCGATCACTACCAGCGGGTTGGTCTGCCCAACCACACTCAGCACCACCGGCGCCGCGTCCCTCGCCGTGATCCCTACGGCCATACAGCAACAGGTTGACAAGCCGAAAACGTGCACCTTGAAAAGCCGCGTGGTGGAGGAGCGAAAGATGAAGAACCTCGCTGTCGCTAACGTCGCGTTCTGCAACGCGGTGTTCTGGGGGGTGCGGCGATTACGTGTCTTCGGGCAGCCGCGTCGATTCCAGAATGCTCGACCAAAAGACCCCCCAAAAGGTAGTAACGCCCACTTACGGCTCGAAACCAGCGCAGTAGACACCACGGATTCGCTGCCCGCCCGTAAATCCCGCCCGCCGGTGAGGCTGTGTCCGGCCACGCACCTTCACACCGCTGGCCTCAGGTCCGTGGGAGCATGGACCAGGATTCCCGTCTTGCCAACTTGGCTGGCATGATTATACATCCAAACAGATAGTTTAGGAGCTGTTTTTCTGATCACTCGGCGGCGGCACGACCGTCTACCGGGTGGCTCTCCGAGAGCGTTACGGGCCGAACCACTTCCACCCAGTACTTCGAAGTTCTCAGCGCAGCGAGTTCGTGTTCCTTGATTGCGTAGATATAGTCCTGGTCGGGAAACTTGCGTTCGCGAACCTCGGCGACGTATTCCGCTATCGCCATCGTGGCCAGGGCCAGTAATCCATCCCGACGCTCCGCCCGGCCTAGATGCTTCAAATCCGCGGCGGAGGCAATATGTTCGGCGAACTTGCCAAGCACACACGGGATATAGCACTTGGCGAACGACGGCCGAAACGATCCGTAGAAGCCCATCAGGTCATGGACGATGAGCAGTTGCCCGTCAACCATCGCCCCAGCACCAATGCCGTAGATCGGTATGCGAAGGCTTCGGGCAACCTGCGCCGCAGGCTCCTCCGGCATGGCCTCCAACAGAATCGCGAAAACGCCCGCCCGCTCCAGTTCGAGAGCGTCTTCCAGTATGGCCTCGAAGCTCTGTTTCGTCTTGCCCTGAACCCGATACCCCCCAAAACTGGCTGTGGACTGCGGGGTGAGTCCCAGGTGTCCCATCACCGGAATCCCGGCATCCACCATGGCACGGATGCTCTTGACCATGCGGCGCCCCCCTTCGCATTTCACGGCATCCGACCCCGCCTCTTTGATGAATCGCAGCGCGTTCCGTACCGCGTCCCTGCCGGAAGCCTCGTAGGATCCCTGGGGCATGTCACCGATCATGAACGTCTTTGAAGCCCCGCGATGCGCGGCCTTGGCGAGGGTGATCATCTCGTTCATCGTCACGGGATTCGTCGTCTCGTAGCCCAATTGGACCATGGCGCCGGAGTCACCGACCAGTATCATGTCGACACCAGCGCTTTCCGCCGCCGTCGCAAACGGCAGGTCGTAAGCGGTGATCCAGGCGGCCGGGCGGCCCTGCGCTTTCATGTTCGATAGTTCGGCTATGGTCTTCTTCTTTGGGCTCTGATGCATTCGTCGCTCCTGAATTGGTTAATCCACAGTGTAGCGAAAAGGCCGCACTCGCCAGCTCTCTCATCGCCAGCTCATCGGTCCCTATTTCAACCTGTCCGCCGATGTCCCGATCGCCTCGAGCGGATCAGCCAGATGGTGCTGCGAATAATAGCCCGGGTGCACCCGCTCTACGATCTGGGCCACGGAGCGGTCCAGCACGCGGAAGTATGGCTGGGGATTCAAGCCGATCCAGAAGGCCCACACGATCAGCGGTGCGAATACCACGATCTCGCGCAGCGAGAGATCTTTCAGCGTCCGGTTCTTTTCGTTGACTTCGCCCAGCATGGTGCGCTGGAAGAGCCATAGGAGGTAGGCCGCGCCCAGCGCAATCCCCACTACCGCCCAGAACGCCCAGGTCAAGGACACCTGGTAAGCCCCGCCCAGGATGGTGATTTCACCAATAAAACCGTTCAACGGCGGCATCCCCATGGAACTGAGCGCGGCGATGCCGAAGACCACGGTGAAGATCGGCATGATGCGCATCAAGCCGCCATATTCGGAGATTTCACGTGTGTGGCGGCGCTCGTACACCACGCCGACGATGAGGAAGAGCATGCCGGTGGAGATTCCGTGGTTGATCTGCTGGATGATGGAACCCGCTATGCCAGCCGGATTGAGCGCGAAGATGCCCAGGGTGCAAAAGCCCAGGTGACTGACCGAGGAGTAGGCTACCAGCTTCTTCCAATCCTTCTGCATCAGCGACGCCAGCGCCCCGTACACGATGGCAATCATCGAGAGAAGGGCCATCGTATTCACGATGGTCGGGTTCTTGGCCGCATCGGGCAACAGAGGCAGGGAAAATCGCAGGAAACCGTAAGTCCCCATCTTCAGCAGGACGCTGGCCAGGATCACGGAACCGGCAGTGGGAGCTTCCACGTGCGCATCCGGCAGCCAGGTGTGGAAGGGCCACATGGGCACCTTGACCGCGAATCCCAGGAAGAAGGCCCAGAAGACCCACCATTCGATCGTGGGCGAAATCTGGGTGCGCAGGAGGTCGGCGATATCGAAGCTGAGGGTCTGGAACTGGAGGTAGTGCTGGTAATACAGCGTCAAAATGCCGAGAAGCATGAGCACCGAGCCGATCAGGGTGTAAATCACGAACTTGATGGCCGCGTAGACGCGCCGCGGGCCGCCCCAGATGGCGATGATGAAGTACATGGGAACCAGCCCGGTTTCCCAGAAGACGAAGAAGAGCAGGAAATCGAGCGACATGAACACGCCCAGCATGGCGGTCTGGAGCAGCAGGAAGAAGGCGTAGTACTCTTTGAGGCGCTCGGTGACGCTGTTCCAGCTCGAGAGGATCGCCACGAAGCCGAGCAAAGTGGTCAGCATGACGAGCAGCAGGCTCAGCCCGTCGATGCCGATGTGGTAACTGGCGCCCAGCGTGGGAATCCAGGAGGCCCGCTCGACGAATTGGAAATCCTTGGATCGGTCAAACCGGAAGACCAGCGGAAGCGAGACCAGGAAACCGATCAGGGCAACGGCGTTGGCCCACAGTTTGACCGCACGCGGGTTCGAGGCGGGGATGAGCAGCAGCACCAGAAGGCCGGCCAGCGGCGTAAATAAAACAATGGAGAGGATATGATCCATATACCTGCCCGGGATTAGCCCACAATGGTATCACCACTGCGGGTGCGGCTTTGCGACCCCGGTGTGCTATCACTAGAACTGGATGGACCGGATCGGGCGGTACAAGATCGTCAGGGAACTGGGCCGTGGGGCGATGGGCGTGGTGTACCATGCCATCGACCCGAATATCGGCCGCCCGGTGGCCATCAAGACCATCCATCTTGGCGGGGGCAGCGCGGAGGAGCAGACCCGTATGCGCGAGCGGCTGTTCCGCGAGGCGCGCTCCGCCGGCATCCTGTCCCACCCCGGGATTGTGACCATCTACGACGTGGAGCAGCAGGGCGAGTTGGCCTATATCGCCATGGAATACGT
Organism: Terriglobia bacterium; assembly: GCA_963714205.1. Lineage (GTDB taxonomy): Bacteria > Acidobacteriota > Terriglobia > Bryobacterales > Bryobacteraceae > CAVQNQ01. Next base: position 563,008 of record CAVQNQ010000003.1, on the reverse strand, counting down.
GGATGGGCCCACGCTCGATCACGTGCTCTCCGAGCAGGCGATTCCCGGCAGCCGCATGTTCGGCATTCTGGGCCAGACCGCCGCGGCGCTCGATTACGCCCATCAGAAGGGGATCGTACACCGCGACATCAAGCCGGCCAACATCATGATCGCGGCGGGCGACACGGCCAAAATCACCGATTTCGGCATCGCCAAGATCACCGCCTCCGAGCAGTTCACCATGACCGGCTCGATCGTGGGCACGCCGCACTACATGTCGCCCGAACAGGTGCAGGGGCAGATGGTGGATGGCCGCTCGGACCAGTTCTCGCTGGGGGTGATCGCCTACGAGATGCTCACCGGGGAAAAACCCTATACGGGCGAGCAGCTTACCACGGTGGTTTTCAAGATTGTGGCGGACGAGCCATCGCCGCCGCAGCGGCTGAATCCCACGCTCAGCGGGGCCATCGAGACCGCGCTGCGCAAGGCGCTCGCCAAGAAGCCGGACGCCCGTTATCGCACCTGCTCGGAGTTCGTGAACGCGCTGGAAAAGGCCTGCGACTCGACGCGCGGCTGGAAGGCCATGCCCCGCGGGGGCAGCCTGAATTCGCCCACCGTGGCCGATGTGAGCGCCCCGATTGTGAACCTGCCTCCAGGGCATGCGCCGTCACGCGCGGAATCCACCACCACGGTGGAGCGCCAGGGAAAGCGGAGGTCGGGATTTCTGGCGTTCTTGGGAGCGATTCTGGTAGCGGCCGCCCTGCTGGCGCTGATTGGCTGGCAGGCCGATCCCTCGTTGCCGCAGAAACTTGCGTGGATTTCCGAGCGCTGGGAAGCCCTGCTGGGGCGCGGCCCGGACACGGGGGGAGCGGTCGCGGCGCCGGCTGAGCCGGCAGCTGCGCCCGCCGCGCGACCGGCCCAGACGACCCCGCCTCCGAAGCCTTCAAGCTCACCTTCCAGTACCAGCGCCGCCGCGTCTCCACCGCCGGCTTCCGCGCTTGAGCCGGCCGAACGGAAGCCGAGCCCCATGCCGCCCTCCGAAGCCAACCCCGCAGAGGCCGGCCGAGCGGAGCCACCCGCCCGCTCGGAGGAGCCAGCCGTCAAGCAAGCGGCTGAGCCGAGGATACCGGTCCGCGAGCGACCGCCCCTCCCCGCCCGCGTGCAGCCGGTCGCCGTCATCAGCAGCCCGGGAGGCGCTACCGCGACCCTGGACGGGCGTGCCGAAGCGGCCTGCAAAACGCCCTGCTCACTCGATGCCGCGCCCGGCCGGCACACCGTTGCGATCACCATGCCGGGCTACCAGGTGGAACATCGCGATGTCGAGGTGGGAAGCGGGCCGGTCGAGATGCCGCCCGTGGTGCTGCGTTCCACCGGCGGAACCCTGATGGTGAGCAGCGAACCTGCGGGCGCAACCGTGTCGGTGAACGGCCGGCCGTTGCCGCAAACCACGCCCGCGCAGCTGGCGCTCGCCCCGGGGACGTACCAGATCACCGTGGAAAAAGACGGCCGTCAAGCCTCGGCAAGCGTGGAGATTCACACCGGCGAGATCAGGAGCCTGAGGGTTGTTCTTGCGCAGTGAATGGCGGCGCCAGGGGAACCACCGGCAGGCTCCAGTTGCGCCGCTCGATGATCGTGCGCGGCTCGTAGGTCTTGCCCGCGAGCAGGCGCCTTTCCTCGCGCCGGGCGGACCATAGCAGAACCGGACCCAAGGCCCGGCTGACCGCGCTGCTCATCCACCCGAATTCCTCGGCCACCTGCTTGCGCAAGGCGCGTATGCTCTCGCTTACCGATTCATTGGTCCGGCGGAGGTGCTTCTCCATGGCCCACAACGCGGCGGCGTAGCCCTCCCGCAGCGACTTGGCTTCGCGGGCGAAGCGCTCGCGCACGCGCGGATCGGGATCGTTCTTATAGCGCAGCCAGCCCTCCAACGTGGTCCGGCAGATGCGATAGATACTGGGGCCGTTCAGCTCGAAATCGCGGCGGAACGCCCAATCCAGCCAGCGCTTGGAATCTTCGCGCGAAATGGCCGCGTGCTGGAAGTTGAATCTATCCTGGCCATGAATGTCGGCCAGGTCGACGTTCTCGAGCATGCGCCCCTGCTCGTTCATCTCCGTGAACAGCGGTGTGCCGGGGACCGGCGTGTAGAGCATGAACTGGTGGAAATCGGTGTTGTGCGCCACGGCATGCTCGAGCTCCCCGCGTATGTTCTGGGGAGTGTGATGCTCGAGTCCCACAATGGTGGATCCCAGCAGTTTGATGCCGTGCTGGCGCAGTTCGCCGGTGAGCTTGACGGTGTCCGTGTCCTTGAGCTTGGCGTAGGCCGAGTGGGGCGATTCCAGCCCCATCCAGACCCACGATACGCCCAACTCCACCAGTTCCCGCATGGAATACTGGCGGATGGCATTGGCCGAAGAAAAAACGTATAGCGCCCAGGGTTTGCCGCCTTGCTTCATGTTGTCGAGCAGTTCCATGGCGCGCCGTTTATGGAGCAGGAAATTCTCGTCCATCATGAAGAAGGACTTGACGCTGAGCTGGCTTTCCATATCGGCCATGACCTGGAACAGGTCGGTCCCCGACTCGTAAAAGTTCAAAAACTTGCCCTTGCCGCCGAAGAAGGCCGAGGTGGTGCAGAAGTTACAGCCCATTGGGCAGCCCACGGAGGGAATGATGGTGGCGGCCGTGTGGCCCTTCTGGCCGGGCAGCTTGAACCCCATGGTTCGCCCATCAAAACCGGAGATGATGGCGGGATGGCGGATGGGCGCGTTTTCATCTTCCCCGAGGTAGCGACGCATCCAGGAGATGCCATCGCCGCGCACAAAGTGGTCGGCATCGATCATCTTCTCGATGCCTGGAATGGCGGTTACGTGGCCGCCTACGATAATGTTCGAGCGCGGGGAGATTCGTCGCGTAATCCGGCACATTTCCCGCACCTTGCCCACGTTGACGATGATCGAGGAGATGCCCACTATATCGTAATCATTGGCATGCAGCTCCGCTTCGAAAGCTTCGCGGGTCGGAAAATCCAACACTGTGGTGGGAGCCGAGATGTTCTGCTGGATCATCAGAATGCCCCACGAGCGGTGAAACATGCGCAGCGAGAACGGGCCTTGCTCGCGGGTCACCTGGTTGTGATACAGCTCCATGGGGTTGATTTTGCGGCTGCCGAATTCGTCGTCCTGTGCGTAGGGGCCGAAGACAGAGCTAAACAGAATGCGCGCGCGGGTACCGAGAGGATGGGGTTCCATTTTCCAAAATAAGTGCCGTATTCATTCTAACACCTTAACCGGCGGCGGCATCGTTAACATACGCGGCGCGCGATAATGAAAATTGATGCGGCGGCTGCTCACATTGGCCTTTTTCCCCTGCCTTTTAGCGGCGGCGGATCATTGGATTCGGTACAATTCAGGGCCATTTGAGGTCTTCACCGATGCTGGACCGCGCGCCGGGCGCGAGGCCCTCGTCACCTTCGAGGAGTTCCGCCATTCGCTGGGGTTGGTGTTGGGAGAGAAGGACTTGCAGACGCAGCAGCCAGTGCGCGTCATGGTCTTCCGGAACGCCACTGGCTGGATCTCGCCCGCGGCTCTCGTCGAGGGGCGCGATTGCTATGCCGTGGTGCTCTCCGAAAAGGGGGCGGTCTCCCCGGAGGTGTACCGCGCGATGACCGCGCTCCTGATGAAGTCCAACACCGCGCGTATGCCGGCGGATTTCGAGCATGGATTGATCGAGTTCTTCTCCACCTTCGAGGTGAAAGGCATCCACATTACGGCCGGGACGCCGCCACCGAAGCCGGACCTGGATTGGGCCCGCATTCACCTGCTGGTGGTCGATTCCGAATATGCCGGCCGCGCCCCCGCGCTGCTCTATAACCTGCGGCGCGGCGTGGACCAGGAAGCGGCCTACCGCAATGCCTTTGGCAAGGGGCCGGCGCAAATCGAAGAGGAGGTCCGCCGACACCTGGCTGCTGGTAACTTCGAAACTACTCCGCTCAGCAGCCTTCCCATGGCCGAGAGCGATTTTCCGGAACGCACCGTTTCCGATGCCGATGCCACCCTGGCGCGGGCGGATCTGCTGGCGGGCGAACGTTCCGCCGCCGAGTACCGGCAGCTCCTCAACGACGGCGAGAAGAAGCCGGAGGCCGACGAGGGGCTGGGCCTGCTGGCTCTCGGTGCCGGGCACACGGACGAGGCGCGCGGCTATTTCGCCGCCGGCATGGCGGCGGGCAGCACGAGCGCGCGCTGTTACATAGAGTACGCCAAGCTGGAGCCGGACAACGAGAAAGCCGACCAGGCCCTGTTGCGCGCCGCCGGAATCAATTCCAAGCTGGATGAGCCGTTCGCGCTGATGGCCCAGCGCGACACCGATCCCGCCCGGCGTCTGGCCCACTGGAAGGCCGCCGCGGAGCGCGATCCGCGCAACATCGCGTACTGGGAGGCGCTGGCCGAATGCTATCTGGCGAGCCACAATTACAGCGAAGCGGCCAAAGCCTGGACGGCGGCGGAGCAGGCCGCCACCACCCCGGCGGAGCGCAACCGCATGCACCAGGCGCGCATGGCCATCGAGCAGCAGCGCCTGGATTACGAGGCGGCCGAGAAGCAGCGCAAAGCCCAGGAAGAGGCCCGCGACATCGAGCGGCTCAAGGGCGAAGCGCGCGCGGAGGTGCACCAGCTCGAATCGAAATATAGCGACAAAGCGCCCGCGGATAAGCCAGTCCCGTGGTGGGATGGCCCCCAGCCCGCGGGCAAAGCCAGCGGCACTTTGAAGCAGGTGGATTGCCTCGGCAAACAGGCCCGTTTAGTCGTGGAGGGTGACGACCACAAAACCGTCCGGCTGTTGGTGACCGACCCCGGCGCCATCGCGGTAAGCGGCACGGGCGAGCTGAAGCTGGGCTGCGGAGCGCAGAAGCCGCGCCGCGTCGCCATCGGATATTTCCCCAAGCCGAATGCCCGCCTGTCAACCGCGGGCGAGGTGGCCACCATCGAGTTCCAGTGAGCCGCGAACCGGAGACCGCCCGCTGGCGCTGGCTGGTGCTGGCCGTCTTCGTACTCTCTTCGGCCATCAACTACCTCGACCGCCAGACGCTGGCCACGCTGGCGCCGGTGCTGCGCGCCGATTTTCATCTTTCGAACGCGCAGTACGGGCTGATCCTTACGGCATTTTCGATTACCTATGCCGCCAGCGCGCCGTTCGCGGGTTTGCTGATCGATGCCGCCGGTCTGAATCGCGCCATCAGCTTGGCGGTGGGAGTGTGGTCCGCGGCGGGCATCGCCACGGGCTTCACGCGCGAGCTGGGCGGCCTGGTGGGCTGCCGGGCGGTGCTGGGCGCCGCCGAGGCCGCCGGCATCCCCGCGGCGGGCAAGGCCATTCATCAATATTTGCGGCCGGCCGAGCGCGCGCTCGGGAACGCGCTCAACCAGGCGGGGGTCAGCCTGGGGCTGATCGTGGCGCCGCCCGTGGCCACCTGGCTGGCGGTGCGCGGCGGATGGCGGCAGGCCTTCGTCTTCACCGGTATTCTGGGCGTGGCGTGGATCCCGGTTTGGAATTGGGCCGCGCGCCGCGCCGGAACCGCGCCTACTCCCAAGCTCGCGCCGGGCTTAGGGATCGAGACTCTGCGCGACCCGCGCCTGTGGGCATACGTTGCCGCTAACGGCTTGAGCATGATCGGCTATTCGCTGTGGACCAACTGGACCACGCTTTACCTGGTAGAGGTTCATCATCTTACGCTGGTTCAGGCGGCCTGGTACGCGTGGATTCCGCCGCTCTTCGCGACGGTGGGGGGGATCGCGGGGGGATGGCTTTCGCTGGGCCTGGTGAAACGCGGGATGGCGGCCATTCCGGCGCGCTGCCGGGTGTGCCTGGCGGCCGCGGCGCTTTCGCTTATCACGGCGGCCATTCCGTTGGCGCACACCGCGGGCTGGGCTTCGGCCGGCATCTCGCTCAGCATTTTCGCCGTGGCGGCATTCAGCGTGAACATGTACACGCTGCCCCTGGATGCCTTTGGCGGAGCGCGCGCGGCCTTCGCGGTTTCGATCCTGGTAGCGTCTTATGGCGCGGTGCAGGCGGTGGTATCGCCGCTCTTCGGCAAGGCCATCGACTTGTGGGGGTATGCGCCGGTCACCACCACAGCCGCGCTGATGCCGCTGGCGGCGTGCGCGGTTCTGTGGGGCACAGGTTCTGCGGAATGAAACAGCGGCTCAAGCGATGGATCTTCCGGCTCCTGGGTAAGGACCCCGAAGCGGTGGTGGTGACCTTTGCCACCGGAGACGCCGAGTTGTGCCGCCGTATGGCCGAAGAGGTTCGAGGGCTGGTGCCGGACCGGCGCCATTTCCTGGCCACGGAGGCCAACTGGCCGCAACTGCGCCGGGTTCTCCGGGGCTATCGCATCGGCCTCGCGCCGGTGATGCTCACGCGGCGCTCGAGCGCCCTGCGCCGCGCCGCTTTTCGCCTGGCGCCGCGCAAGATACTGGCCTACAACGGGCGGCTCGAGCGCCACCACCTGCGCCTAGACCTGGCCTCGTTTCTGTTCTGGCGCGGCGTGCCGCTCGACCGCATCTACCTCCGGCCGCGCTGGTGGCCGTGGCCGGTGCGCGAGCGCTCATCGGTTCCCGCGGGGCATCGCGTAATTCAGGGTCGCGCCTGCTCGCCCGGAAGGCGCCGCGTGGCGGTGCTCTCTCCCTATTTCCCATATCCACTCTCGCACGGCGGCGCGGTGCGAATTTACAATCTCCTCGGCGAGATGGCTCGCGAATTCGATGTCGAATTGTTCGCCTTCACCGATAGCGATGCGGATCCCGATACCAACTTGCTGCTCGAATGGTGCGCGCGCCTGGTGCTGGTGCGCAAGCCGCGCTACCGGGAGCCGCGCTGGTCCACGCTGCGGCCGCCGGAGGTGCGCGAATTCCGCTCCCCCGCCATGCGGCGAGCGCTCGATGAAGAGAAGCGCGAGTTCGGATTCGAACTGCTTCAGGTGGAGTACACGCAGCTCGCCGAATACGGCGGCGACGTGCTAGTGGAGCACGACGTCACCTTCGACCTGTTTGCCCAGGTGTGGCGGCGCGAGCGCACTCTGGCCGTATGGTGGGATTGGTTCCGATGGCGCCGCTTCGAAACGCGGGCCGTCCGGCGGTACCGGCGCGTAGTGGTGATGTCGGGGAAGGACGCGAAGCTGCTCGGCCCGGCGGTGCCGGCCGTGGCGATCGAAAACGGCGTGGATCTGGAGCGCTTCCGGCCGGAGCCCGAGCGGCCCGGCGAGCGCCTGCTCTTCATCGGCTCCTTCCGCCATTTTCCCAACGTGGCGGCCTACCGCTTCTTCACGGAACAGGTCTGGTCGCTGCTGCGCGATAAGTTTCCGGAGATGACCCTCACGGTGGTGTGCGGGCCGGATTACCTGACCTATTGGCGCGCCTTCACCGATTCGCCCGAACCAGCGGGTGATGATCGCATCCGCCTGCTGGGCTTCGTGGCCGACGTGCGGCCGCTCTATGTGGAATCCAACCTGGCGATTGTGCCGACCACTTTTTCGGCGGGCACCAACGTCAAGGTGCTGGAGGCCATGGCCATGCGGCGGGCGGTGGTATCGACTTCCTCGGGCTGCGCGGGCCTGGGCCTGCTGCACGGTCACAGCGTCTGGGTGGCGGACAGCGCCACGGCATTCGCCGCGGGCGTGGCTACCCTGCTGGCCGATCCCGAGTGGCGCGCGCAGATGGCCGCCGCGGCCTGCGATCACGCGCGCCGCAATTTCGGTTGGCGGGCGCTCGGCGAGAAGCAGCGCGAGCTGCTGCGGGAGTTGACGGCGCGCTCGTGAGCGCCTTACCCTGAAGTCTTTAAAGGGATGAAACATTGCCGAAGGTAAAGATCAGCGCACTAGGGTGTTACACGCCGCCGCGCCTCCTCACCAATCAAGACCTCGAGAAGATGGTCGCGACCAATAACGAGTGGATCCTGGAACGGACCGGCATCTACCAGCGCCATATCGCGGACCCGGATATGGCCACGTCCGATATGGCGGTGGAAGCCGCCCAGTGCGCCCTGGCGCAGCGCGGAGTGGAGGCCGCCGGAATCGATGCCATCATCGTCTCCACGGTCACGCCCGACCACCTGTTCCCTTCCACTGCCTGCCTGGTGCAAAACCGCATCGGCGCGCGGGGCGCCTGGGGATTCGATCTGATCGCGGCCTGCTGCAGCTTCGTCTACGGCCTGACCACGGGCGCCCACCTGGTGGCCGCGGGCACGCACGGCAAGGTGCTGGTGATCGGCTCGGACACCATGAGCCGGATCATAGACTACACCGACCGGGCCACTTGCATCCTGTTTGGCGACGGCGCGGGGGCCATGCTGCTGGAGGCCCACCGGCGAGGGCGAAGACGGCCTGGGGTACATCGATTTCCTGGGCGAGGTGGATGGATCGGGCGCTCCGTACCTGAATATGCCGGCCGGCGGCAGCCGTATGCCGCCCTCCCATGAGACGGTCGAAAAGCGCCTGCACTATGTCAAGCAGGAGGGCCAGCAGGTCTTCAAGTACGCGGTGCGCAAGATGTACGAATCCTGCCGCGACTTGCTGGCGCGCAACGGCCTGACCGGCGAGGATGTAGCCATCATGATCCCGCACCAGGCCAACAAGCGCATCATCAGCGCGGCCGGCGAGCGGCTGGGAATCGCACCCGAAAAGGTGATGGTCAACATCGAGCGCTACGGGAACACCACTTCCGCCACGATACCGCTGGCGACCCGCGACGCCATCGCGGAGGGGCGACTGAAGAAGGGCGACCTGGTGCTTTTCGCGGCGGTAGGCGCGGGTTACACGGTGGGCGCGAGCCTCTGGCGCTGGGCTTTCTGAGAACTGCCTCCGGCCACTCCGGCACCACTTAGTCAGTTCGTGTCTGATAAGATGGCTTCACGCGGAGGGTTCACGATGGGGCGTCCAACCGGCAGGCATTTTCTTCAGATACCCGGCCCGACCAACGTCCCGGACCGGATTCTGCGCGCTATCGCTCATCCGACCATCGACCATCGCAGCGATGAATTCGCGGAGTTGGCCAAGCTTTGCCTGGAGGGCCTGAAAGCCATCTTCCAGACGCGGCATCCCGTCATCATTTTCCCGGCCTCCGGTACGGGCGCGTGGGAGGCAGCCCTGGTCAACACGCTGAGTCCCGGAGACCGGGTTCTGGCGTTCGAGACCGGGCATTTCGCCACGCTCTGGTCGAAAATGGCGGCAAACCTCGGCCTGCGGGTAGACTTTGTGCCCGGCGACTGGAGGCACGGCGTGGAGCCGGCGGCGGCGGCGGCGAGATTGAGCGATGACCGGGATCACGAGGTCAAAGCGGTTATGGTGGTCCACAACGAGACTTCGACCGGCGTCACGAGCGACGTCGCCGCGGTGCGCCTTGCGATCGATGCAGCGGAGCACCCCGCCTTGCTATTCGTGGATACCATCTCCTCGCTGGCGTCGATCGACTATCGCCATGATGAGTGGGGCGTGGATGTCGCAGTGGGCGGCTCTCAAAAGGGCCTGATGCTGCCACCCGGGATCGCGTTCAATGCGGTGAGTCCGAAAGCGATCGCGGCCAGCCAGACATCCAAACTGCCCAGGAGCTACTGGCGCTGGGAGGAAATGCTGGCGAATAATGCCAGGGGATTCTTCCCATACACTCCTGCGACGAACCTGCTCTACGGCCTGCGGGAAGCGTTGAAAATGATCCAGGAAGAAGGGTTGGCGAACGTGTTTCGGAGGCACGCCAGACTGGGGGAGGCAACGCGGCGCGCGGTGCGTGCCTGGGGATTGGAGATTTGGGCTTGCAACCCGGCCGAATATAGCAACTCGATTACCGGCGTCCTGCTGCCGGAGGGTTTCAGCGAAGCGGTATTCCGCGCGGTCGTGCTGGATCGCTTCAATATGTCGCTCGGGTCGGGGCTCGGGAAAATCGCGGGCAAGGTTTTTCGGATCGGCCACCTGGGCGATTTCAACGAGCTCATGCTCGCTGGCACGCTGGCCGGCGTCGAGATGGGGCTCGAACTGGCGGGTATCCCCCATCGGAAGGGCGGAATCAACGCCGCTCTCGATTACCTGACCGGGCAGGCATAATGCTGAAACCTGCCGGGCCAGCTTCTCTCCAAAACCGATGGGTGCAACTCGCCATCATGGTGGCGTCCGTGGTCACGCTGTCCAACATGCAATACGGCTGGACGCTGTTCGTCAACCCCATGCGCAACGAGGCCCACTGGACCACCGTGGGGATCCAACTAGCCTTTAGCATTCTGATCTTCCTGAATACGTGGCTGGCGCCGCTGGAAGGCTGGGTGGCGGACCGTTACGGCCCGCGGTTCGTGGTAATGCTGGGTGGCCTGGCGGCCGGGACTTCCTGGGTGATGAACTCGCGCGCGCACTCGCTCCAGGCACTCTATGTGGCGGCCGCTATCGGGGGCCTGGGCATCGGTTGCGTCTTCGCCACATGCATGGGGGCGGCGCTGAAGTGGTTCCCCGACAGACGGGGGTTCGCATCCGGCATGATCGCGGCCGGCTATGGTCTGGGCGCGGCGATCACCGTGATTCCCACATCCCGAATGATCCTGGCGAGCGGTTACCGCCATACGTTCTTCTTCTTCGGGCTGCTCCAGGGAGTCTCGATATTCTGCCTGGCAGCGTTTTTGATCAAGCCGGTCGTGCCGGACGTCCGGCCAGCGCCAACGGGAAAGATTCGTCAAGGGCGGGAGTTTACTCCGTACCAGACAGTGCGAACGAAGGTGTTCTGGCTCATTTACCTGGTTTACCTGATGATTGGTTCCGGCGGCATGATCGCGACCGCGCAGCTGGGGCCCATCGCGCGCGATTTCGGCGTGGAAAAGCACACGATCGCGGTGCTGGGCTTCACCCTGGCGCTCCCGGCCCTGGCCGTTTCGATCGACAACCTGGCAAACGGGATCACCCGGCCTTTTTCCGGCTTCCTTTCGGACAGGATTGGACGCGAAAACGCCATGCTGCTCATGTTCTCGGCGGAGGGGATCGCCTTCCTAGGAATGGCGGCATTCGGGCGGCAGCCGCTGGCTTTCCTGGCGTTCGCGGCTCTGATCTTTCTTTTCTGGGGCGAGATCTTCTCCCTATTCCCGGCCATCTGCGGAGATACTTTTGGCGTCCGGCACGCCACCGCCAACAACGGCCTGCTCTATACCGCGAAGGGCACCTCGGCGCTAGCGGTTCCCGTGGCCAATCTGCTGGTAGGGGCAACCGGGACCTGGACGGCAGTTCTGCTCATAGTCGCCGTTTCCAGCGTGGGAGCGGGGTTGCTGGCCAAGTTCGGGGTTGAGCCGATGCGGCGCAGGATGCTCAGTCCGGAAACTACGCCGGTGAAAGGGCCGGGTGCAGCTACAGCCGAATTGACCTGGTGATCAAGATGCCGACAACATCATCGAACATTCCGGCCGGAGCCGCGGCGCCGACTGTGGACGCCGGCGCGCTCCGCCGGGAACTGGAGAGCATCATCGAAGGCGAAGTGCGCTTCGATCCCGTTTCTCGCGCGCTCTATTCCACCGATGCGAGCGTCTACCTGATCGAGCCGTTGGGCGTGGTCATTCCCAGGAATCGCGAAGACATTCTGCGCAGCCTGAAGATCTGCCGGCGCCATCGGTGTCCGATCACCCTGCGCGGCGGCGGCACCTCCCAGTGCGGCCAGTCGATTGGGCCCGGCTTGCAGATCGACATTTCGAAATTCTACAACCGCGTGCTGGAAGTGAATGCAGCCGAGAAGTGGGTCCGCGTGGAACCCGGCATCGTGCTGGATGAGTTGAATGCGCAACTGGCGCCGCTCGGCCTGCGTTTTGCGCCCGACATTTCCACGGCGAGCCGCGCCACGATAGGCGGCATGATCGCGAACAATGCCGCCGGTGCGCGCAGCGTCTGGTGGGGCCGGACAATCGACCACGTTCAGGAGGTGGTGGTCGCCCTGTCCGATTCGAGCGTGGTTCACTTCCGCGATATTCCGCGCAGCGAAGTGCCGGCCGGCGACACGCTGGAGGCCGCCTGTTATCGCACGGTGCTGGGCCTGGCAAGCGAGCACGCCGACGAAATCGGCCTCCGCTATCCGAAGATCCTGCGCCACGTGGGCGGCTACAACCTGGATGAGTTTACCGATCCGGCCAAGCCGGTCAATCTCGCCAGGATCATGGTCGGCTCCGAGGGAACGCTGGGCATCGTGCTGGAAGCGAAGCTGCGGCTGGTGCCGCTGCCCAAGGCCAAGGCCGTCATGGTGATCATGTTCGGCGGCCTGCTGGAATCGCTGGCCGCCACTCCCGCGATCCTGGAGCATAAACCATCCGCCGTCGAGGTGATGGATAAGTCTATTCTGGATTACACCCGCCAGAATGCCACCCTCGACAGCATTCGAAATACGTATATCGAAGGCGACCCGGCCTCCACTTTGTGCGTGGAGTTATACGGCGACCGGAAAGAGGATCTGCTGCCGCGCCTGAAGGCGCTCGAAGAAGATCTCCGTTCCCGCAAGTTCGGTTACGCGTACCGGACCGAAACCGACCCGGCATCGCAGGCGAAGATCTGGAGCCTCCGCGAGAACTCGCTGGGCCTCTCGATGGCCATGAAGGGCGACGCCAAATCGGTCTCCTTCGTGGAAGACACCGCGGTGGCTCCCGAGAAGCTCCGCGATTATATCGGCCGCTTCCTGGAAATCATCCACCGTCACGGAACCACCGCCGGAATCTATGCCCATGCCTCGGTGGGCTGCCTTCACGTAAGGCCGGTAATCAACCTCAAAACCGAGGAAGGAATTCGGAAGTTCGAGAGTGTGGCCCAAGAGGTAGCGGACCTGGTGCTGGAATTCGGGGCTCGCTTTCCGCCGAACACGGCGATGGTCTCACGCGCAGCCCGTTCAACAAGCAAATGTTCGGTTCGGTGTTGTACGAGGCGTTCCGGCAGGTGAAGCGCACCTTCGATCCCGGCGGAATTCTCAATCCCGGCAAAATCGTGGACGCGCCGCCGATCACATCGAATCTCCGCTTTGGCGCGGATTACCGGACGCCCGATCCGCCGGCCTGGTTCGATTACTCGGAGTTCGGGGGAATGGGCGCCGCGGTGGAAATGTGCAGCGGCATCGGCGCCTGCCGGAAGAAGCTCTCGGGCACCATGTGCCCTTCCTATATGGCCACGCTCGACGAGGCACATAGCACCCGCGGCCGCGCGAACGTGTTGCGGCTGGCCATGACGGGGCGGCTTGGGGAAGCGGGACTGGGCGACGAGGGCGTCTACGGCGTGCTGGATCTGTGCCTGCAGTGCCGGGCTTGCAAAGCGGAATGCCCGATCGGCGTGGACATGGCGCGGTTCAAGAGCGAGTTTCTGGCGGACTACTGGAAGCGCCACGGGACGCCGTTGCGGGCGCGCGCGCTGGGCAACATCCACCGGCTTTCGGTCTGGGGCAGCCGGTTCGCGCCCCTCTCCAACTGGATTGCCGGCGGACGGCCCGTGCGCTGGATGATGGAAAAGCTGCTGGGCATCGACCGCAGACGCCGCCTGCCGGCCTGGAAACGCCAGACCTTCGAGCGATGGCTGGCCGCCAATCCGCCGCGGAAGTTGGCAGCGGGCACGCGGATCACGCTATTCAACGATACGTTCCTGAATCACTACGATCCCGAAATTGGCGTCGCGGCGCTCGGAATTCTGGAAAAGGGCGGCTGCCAGGTCAGCGTGGTCCGCCCCGGCTGCTGCGGACGCCCGTTGATTTCGCAGGGGCTGCTGGCCGAAGCCCGGGCGCAGGTCGCCCAAGTAGTGGAAGCGCTGTTCCCGGTCGCCGAACGCGGTGAGAAGATCCTGTTTTGCGAGCCGAGCTGTCTGTCGGTCCTCAAAGACGACGCGCCGGCGCTCCTGCGGGGCGAACAACAGAAGAAGGCGCAGGCTGTAGCCAAGGTGTGCATGCTGTTCGATGAATTCGCCGCGCAGCTGGACCTGCCGCTGGCGCCGGGGCCCCAGCGGATTCTGGTTCATGGCCATTGCCACCAGAAGTCGCTGGGGCTGCTGCCGGCCACCCTATCGCTGCTCAGCCGTATTCCCTCGGCGAAGGTGGTGGATCTCGATGCCGGCTGTTGCGGCATGGCAGGGTCGTTCGGCTATTACAAGGAACATCACGAGATTTCCGAAGCCATCGCCAGGCGGCGCTTGCTGACGGAGGTAAAGAAGATGGGGCCAGGCGACGTGCTGGTGGCGCCCGGCACCTCCTGCCGCCATCAAGTGGCGGAGCTGAGCGGCGCGCAGGCTCAACATCCTGCGGCGCTGATCCGGAGTCTCCTAAGGTGAGGGCTATTATGAGGCCGTCCCCTGCGTTCCGGGCGGCGATCGCGCGGAGGAACCAATATTGTGAGCTACACGGCCACCGCTCACGGCACGCGCTATACGTTCGATGACCTGAGGACGTTGCTGGCGAAAGCCACGCCGGCCCGCTCGGGAGATGAGCTGGCGGGCATCGCCGCACGCACCGCGACCGAGCGCGCCGCAGCGTGTATGGCTCTGGCTGAGGTCCCTCTTACCGATTTTCTTGCCGAGCCGATCATTCCGTACGAAGCGGATGAGGTCACGCGGCTGATCTTGGACACACACGATGGCGTGGCTTTTGGGCCTATCCGCCACCTCACAGTTGGCGATTTCCGCAACTGGCTGGTCGACCCGCGTGCTACAGGAGACATTCTAGCTGCGCTCGCACCGGGCGTCACGCCCGAAATGGCCGCCGCCGTTTCCAAGCTGATGCGGGTGCAGGATTTGATTGCCGTGTCATCGCGCATTCGCGTGATCACGCGCTTCCGGACTACGGTCGGACTGGCGGCCCGCCTCTCCGCGCGACTGCAACCGAACCATCCGACGGACGATCCGCAAGGCATCCTGGCGGCCGTGATCGACGGCCTGTCGCTGGGGAGCGGCGATGCGGTGGTCGGCATCAATCCCGCGGCCGATAATGTGGCGAGCGTCGAACTGCTGCTTCGCATGCTGGACCGGTTGCGCTTGGAATTTCAGATTCCCTTTCAGAGTTGTGTGCTGGCCCACGTGACGACGCAGATGGAAGCGCTGGCCCGAGGCGCACCAGTGGACCTGGTGTTTCAATCGATCGCGGGCACCCAGGCGGCCAACGCGTCGTTCGGTGTGAATCTCGCCCTGCTCGGCGAGGCGTGGCA
This sequence comes from Terriglobia bacterium, assembly GCA_963714205.1. Classification (GTDB taxonomy): domain Bacteria; phylum Acidobacteriota; class Terriglobia; order Bryobacterales; family Bryobacteraceae; genus CAVQNQ01. The sequence goes on along the minus strand of CAVQNQ010000003.1, from coordinate 547,870 downwards.
GGCGGCGCGTGAACTCCGCCGCGGCACTGTCGGCGATGACGTAATGTACTTCGAAACCGGGCAGGGCAGCGCGCTCTCCGCCAGCGCGCATCACGGCGTCGACCAGCAGACCTGCGAAGCGCGGGCTTACGCGGTGGCGCGGCGCTTCCGCCCGATGCTAGTGAATACGGTTGTGGGCTTCATCGGCCCGGAATACCTGTACGACGGGAAGCAGATTGTGCGCGCGGGGCTGGAGGACCACTTCTGCGGCAAACTGCTCGGCCTGCCGATGGGCTGCGACGTCTGCTACACCAACCATGCCGAAGCCGACCAGGACGATATGGATGTGCTGCTGACGCTGCTCGGCAACGCAGGCGTCAATTATGTCATGGGTGTGCCGGGCGCCGACGATGTGATGCTGAATTACCAGAGCACATCCTTTCACGATGCGCTCTATTTGCGCGCGCTGCTCGGGCTACGGCCCGCGCCGGAGTTTGAAGAGTGGCTCGCGACTTCCCAACTCAAGCTGCCTCGAATGATGGCCCTACTCGAATGACAGCTCTTCGTGATTTCACCATGGCGCGGGTTGGACTGGAGCGTTCCGGCGAGGCGCTGGCCACGCGAGAACTGCTCACTTTCCAACTGGCGCATGCCATGGCGCGAGACGCGGTGCATCATCCGTTCGACTCTGTGAGCCTGCAACTGGAGTGTGCTGTCCGCGATTGGCCGTCGCAGGCGCTGCACAGCGGGGCTGCGGACCGCCGGGTTTACCTGCGGCGTCCGGACCTGGGGCGATGCCTCGAGGAGCGGTCGCGAGAGGCACTGGGGGCCCATGTGGGGCATGCTTGCTGCGATCTGGCGGTGGCGCTTGTCGATGGCCTCTCCGCGCTGGCCGTCCATCGCCATGCATTGCCCTTGTTGGACCTGCTGCTGCCGCAGTTTAGCGGCGCCGGCTGGTCGCGCGGGGAACTGGTGCTGGTGGAGCAGGGGCGTGTGGCCATCGGCGACGAGATCGGCTACCTTCTGCGAGCCAATCTGGTGCTGGTGCTGATTGGAGAGCGCCCCGGTCTGAGCTCTCCGGATAGTCTCGGTGCATACCTGACCTGGCGCCCGGCGCCGGGACGGACCGATGCCGAACGGAATTGCATCTCAAATATCCGCCCGGACGGACTCGGCTACCAGGAGGCAGCGGATCGCATCTTCGCACTCGCGGGCGAGGCGCGACGGCGCCGGTTGACGGGGATTGCGCTCAAAGAAGATCGCGCCGCGCTGCCGGGGACACGAACGAGGGCGAGGATCCGCTTGCCGCGATGAGCAGGATCGCTGGGATTTCCCGCCAGTCAGCCAATACCGGTATGATCGAGGTTGCCCTGATGAAACCGGAAACTACCGCAGAATTCTTCGAACACGATCGATTCGCCAGTGGTAATGGGATGCACGTCGTCGAAGTGCATACGGGCTTTGCGCGGGCGGAGATGAAGGTCGAGCCGTGTCACCTCAACGCCGTCGGCATCTTGCAGGGAGGCGCCCTGTTCACGCTTGCCGACCTGGCATTCGCGGCGGCGTCCAACTCGCACGGAGTGGTCGCCGTGGCGTGCCAGGCGGATGTCAACTATTTCAAGGCGGTCGAGGCGGGGAAACTGACGGCCGTTGCCGAAGAGATTTCGCGCACCCACAAGCTTTCGACATGTCTGGTGCGCATCTGCGATGAGCGCGACGAGCTGGTGGCTTTGTTCAAGGGCGTGGCCTACATCAAAGGGACGCCCCTGCGGCTATAGGCCAAGTTCCGCCGGCGGTCTTGGAGCCTCACACCATTGACGAGCGGGTTCTATGATTGGCGTCTTGGCGTGGCCACCGGGCGAGTAGGATCAATTGAGGAGGACCATTATGAACGCACTGGAAGGCAAAGTCGCAGTCATCACCGGCGCCAAGGGCGGGCTCGGAAGGTCCGTTACCGAAGCGTTTCTGGCGGCCGGTGCGAAGGTGGTAGGAGTGTCGCGATCGATTCAGGCGAGTGACTTCCCGCACCCGGGGTTCGCCGCCCTGCCGGCGGACCTCTCCGGCGGCGAAGCGGCTCGCAAAATGGCCGGCGACGTCATGACCCGTTTCGGACGCATCGATGCCCTGGTACACGTGATGGGCGGCTTCGCCGGCGGAAACAGCGTTGCCGAAACGGATGATGCGACCCTCGACAAGATGCTGGATCTGAATTACCGTTCGGCGTTCTTCACTGCACGGGCCGTGCTGCCGCACATGCGGCAGGGCGGGCGAATCCTGGCCGTAGCGAGCCGGCAGGCCGTGGAGCCGGCCGCCATGGTGGGGGCATACAGCGCTTCGAAAGCAGCGCTTGTGGCATTGATCCGCACCATCGCGCTAGAGAACAAGGACCGCGGCGTCTCGGCGAATGCGGTGCTGCCGGCCACGATGGATACGCCGGCGAACCGGGCCGCCGACCCAAAAGCTGATCCCTTGCAATGGGTGCAGCCTGCACAGGTGGCCGCGCTGCTGGTGTACCTGGCATCGGACGCCAGCGCACAGGTGACCGGCGCGGCCATTCCAATCTACGGCAGACAGGCTTGAGCCGGCGTCGAACCGCCGTCAATTCCGCATTAGCGTAACCGTCGCGCATCGGCAAGCGCAATCTTCTACGATAGATAGGAGTCGCCGGAAGCAACGGGCGCTGTGTCGAGGAAGATTCATGCTGGCCGATTATCTGCCCAGACGAAGTTTCTTGCGGTCCATGGTCTCCATTCCTTTTGCTGTCTCTGCGGCGAATGCGCAAGAAGCGAGGCCGCCATCCCGAGCAAGCCTGAAGAGCTTCGACTACTCCGGCGTCCGGCTCTTGTCGGGCCGTTTGCGCGATCAGTACCAGGCTGCGCGCGATTTTTATGCGGCGTTGGCGGACGACGACCTGGTCCACGGTTTTAGGGTTGGCGCCGGTCTACCCGCGCCAGGCAAGTCTCTCGACGGCTGGTGCCGGGTCGATTCGGCGGTCGTATTCGGCCAATGGCTCAGCGGCATGGCTCGAATGGCCAAGGCGACCGGCGACCCTGTCATGCGCGACAAGGCCGGGAAACTGATGGCCGCGTGGGCACAGTGTTTCGAAAAGACCGGCAGCGTAGGGGGCCACTATACCTTCGATAAGTTCTTCTGCGGCGTGCTGGACCTCCACTTGTATACGGAAAATCCCGATGCCTTGCCTCTGTTGCGCCGGATTACTGCGGCTGCGGAAAAGGCGCTGCCCAGGGCGCGGCAACTGGCCACACCGGCCGATCAGCAAGCCGCCGCAGGGGAAAACTCGGAATGGTACACGCTCAGCGAGAACCTCTACCGGGCATTCCTCGTGACAGGTGACTCCGAGTTTCGGGACTTCGGTGACGTTTGGCGCTACGAATCCTATTGGTCGAGGTTTCTGAATACCTCGAGTCCGCCGCCTCTCCGGGTGCATGCCTATAGCCACGTCAACTCGTTTAATGGTCTGCCGCTGGCTTACGCCGTCGGTGGCGACGAACGGTATTTGCGGATGGCACGGAACGCCTGGAACTTCATCCGCGAGAGCCAGATGTTCGCCACGGGCGGATTTGGACCGGGAGAGCGGTTGGCAGGTTACGAAGGTGACCTGGGCCGCGCGCTCGAAATGCACGCCGACACCGCCGAGGTGCCCTGCGGATCGTGGGCCGGTTTCAAGCTGTCGCGCTACATGCTTACCTACACTGGGGAGGCGCGCTATGGCGATTGGATCGAGCGCCTTGTGTACAACGGCATCGGGGCCGCGCTGCCCATGAAAGGAAACGGAGAAACATTTTACTACGGAGACTACCGCATTGGGAGCGGAACAAAATACTATCTTTGGGACCACTGGCCGTGTTGCTCGGGAACGTATATCCAGGCCGTAGCCGATTATCCCAACCTGATCTACTTCCATGACCAATCGGGCCTCTACATCAACCTCTTCGTGCCTTCGGAGATAACCTGGCGGCAATCAGGACAAACCGTGAAGCTCACACAGGAGACCAAGTATCCCGAGAGCGAAGAAATCAAGATGAGAATCGAAACGTCGGGATCATTTTCCGCGCCCATCCGGTTCCGCGTACCTGAGTGGGCGAAGACAGCTTCCGTTCAGGTGAACGGTGAGGCGGTTCCCGTCGAAATCCGACCCGGGACCTGGGCGGTTCTGTCACGAACGTGGATGGACGCAGATCGGATTCAAATTCGCGTTCCGATGCAGCTCCGAGCCGAGGCCGTAGACAAGCAACACCCCGACCGGGTTGCAATTCTCTACGGACCCGTGGTTCTGGTCGAAGATCTGCGGTTCAATCTCGGGCTGCAGATGCCTCCCGGACGACACGGAGTTGAGGAACTGGCGGCACGCCTGCGCCCGGAAGCGGAACATCCTTTGCATTTCCAGGTGGTGGACCCTCCCGGCCAGGCGGTTCACTCAGGCAGCTTTTTCCCATATTACGAAGCGGCCGCCAACCTCCCCTACCGCATGTACCATGACTTTACACATAACGAACTGGCATAGGGACCCGAACCGGCCATCATGATCTTATCGCCGAAATCCGCCGGCCCACTGCACCAACGCCGCGGAAATCAGTTCCTGAATTCCACGACAATCGCTTCGAACGGTTTGTCATTCAGATTGTCTAGCTTCAGTTTGCGGGGGCTGCTCTCCCAAACCCAATTCCCCGCCTTGTGCTGCTTGACCTCGGCCTTTCCCTCGGGCGAGGTCTCGCGTACGTTCTGATCCGTGTAGTAATAGACTATGCGGTTGAGGACGTACTCGTGCATCGGCACGCTCTGCCGTGGACCCATCTTCAAGCGGAGAACCCGAACCTGGGGGTTCTCGAATTCCAACTTGAAATCTTGGGGATCAACCCGCAACGGGTCGAGAGCGGTGCTCACCACCTTGCTGGGATCTCCCGGCTTCTTGATCCCGATATCGAGGCCGGGTGGCCCTTGGGGTGCCTCGTTAGTGGTCGGGATTTCCGAGTAGTGCATCGCGCTTGCCGGGCTCCATTTGACCTCGCCCGCCTCCCACCTCAGGTCCACCGTGGTGCCGTCCAGGGAATGAAGCAGTTCCCCGCCGCGAGAACCGTAGATCATCACGCGATTATACCTGTGGACGTGCATCTGGGCGTGCGGCTCATGGATGATCACCTGGTCATTCTCGAGGGGCGACTGCCTCATTGCGGGCCTTTGTGACTCCTCGGGGATCACGTTTGGCCCCCGATCGCCTGCTCCCAGATACTCCATGTGAGCGAATGTGCCGAACCGCGGGTTGTAACCGAGATACCAGCCAACATGGACAGGGTCCTCGTAGATCGCGATCCGATCGCCGGCCCACTTCCAGCGCGCATGGGTGTAGAGATCGGACGGGGCCATATACCAGTAGAAATGGTCAAAGCAGGTGCGTCCGGCATACTGCCGAAAGCCATTCAGCGGTTGCTAAGATCGACCTTGTCCCACGCAAGCGCGAACACATGTTGCGGTCCAAAGCCACCAGTGAAGTGTCCGTGTGCCCACGGGTGATCGAGGTGGTAACGCGGATCGTTGCGGCCACTGTCATGTCCGACCCATTGATCGTTGTTGGCGTGAACGTGCGGAACATTGGGGTGACCTGGCTCGTCAACGGCAATGGTGTCCTCACCCATGGCGGCGGGCTGCTGACCTGCAGGGATCGAAGCGCGCGCAGGCGCGGCGGAAGTCGCAGGGGCAGGACCGTGAGCCGGAATGTGTCCGCCGCCGACTGCCGCGGGCTCCTTATCCTGCGCCAAAGCAGCCAGGCAGAGTAGAACCGATAGGCCTAAGATCCGTTTCATCTTCGTTTACTCCCGCACGGAGTTTCGCAAAAGCGGCAAAACTCGAGCCAGTCCCATTTTGCCACGCATTGGCGCTCCTCGAATGGACAAAGCTGAGCCGGAAAAAGGCGCTGATCGACCGGACGAGAGGGGGACGTGCGATCGGGGCGATACTGCCGACTGGCCCACAGGCGGCTAATGCGTTAAGTCATAAGTGAAATAGTTCATCGCGACCTTGTAGGCTAACGTAGCCCATTTCTCCGGATAACGAGGGTCGTCGGACCACTCCCAGGCATCGCCCAGGTCCATGTTATGACAGATCGCGACCATGATCCGACCTTTATCGTCGTAGATCGCACGCCAGTGCGCTGGCCTGCCGGTCTCGCCTTTTTCGTAGGTAAGGCCAGTGTAAGTCCATTGCCATCCGGGCACCTGAAACCGGTCGTCCAGATCATAAATGGTGTGGAAGATCGGGTCGCTGTTTTCGATGTCCACGATGGGGCGGTCGGGGAACACCTTGCTCATGCTGGCCGTAAAAACTTGCCACTCGTTCATTCCCCTATACTCTTCTGAACCGTGGAAATCGTCGACCATCAGGAAACCTCCGCGCAGCAAGAACTCGCGCAATTGCGCCGCCTGATCGTCCGGCAAGTACCAATGCCCGACCTCAACTGCGTACATCATCGGCCAGTTGTAAACGTCGCCGGTTCCATCGAGTTCCACCACCTGCTCCACCGATCGCGTGTCGATCCGCGTCAGGCGCCGCACACCTTGAAGCAGATGGCGATCCGAGCGCGGATAGTCCATCGTCCAGTTCAGACTGGACCGGAAGCCCCGGTTGATGCCGGGAACCTTGAGCCGCGCGCGGGTCCATTCGTGCTTTTCTTGATAATCGGACGGCAGCGGAAAGTTCTCGTACTCGATCGCCTCATATTCGCGAAAGGGCTTTTGGGCGCGCAACACACCCCAAGTGCCGAGGCCGGCTACAACCAACAAGAGGAGTGCGAGGTGCCGCATTTCGGTGTGTCGCTCGGAACTACCCGATGATGGACCAGTATACTCCACTTCGCTGCGGCTTTCAGGTTTAATCGCTTCGCTCCGCCCGGGCACCGTGACCTTCGCCATCATTCAGCCAGTAGGCCAGCGAGATTGCCGGCACGCCGTAGGTCGGGTGCGCGGGCAGAGGCACCCCCACTACGCCATTCGTGAGATTGGAAGGTATTGAAAAAGAGGCGCTTTGCGATTTCCATTTGCGGGCGATGCCCGCGGCCACTCCAAGGCCTCTTGGAGCCGCCGGGAGTGAGGAATTTCGAGAGAAGACAACCTGGAAAGGTGATTTTGATGTATGCTGGTTCTCAACCGGAAGAGCAAAAAGGAAATCCCGGTTAAAGTCGTTGCCCGGGGGACCCAGATGAAGCCGCCGGCTCTCGATGCGAACGAGTCCGCGGCCTATCTATCATTGAGGCCGCTGCGCTCGATCCATCTTCAACGCTATGGGCTTGCGCTGCTTTCCGTCGGCATCGCATTGGGGCTGGCGTTACTCCTCGAGCATTTTCACTTCCGCGTCCCTTCGGCGCTTCTGCTGCTGTTTGCAGTGGCCCTAAGCTCCTGGCGTGGAGGGCGAGGGCCTGCCGTGTTGGCGGCGATCCTGTCCATAATCACCTTCTACTGGTACTTCGTGGAGCCGGTCCGCACCATCCACATCTACTCGTCCGAGATCCCGTACTTCATCACTTTTGTATCCTTCGCTGCGCTGCTGTCTTGGTTCGGCACGATCCGGCGTCGCGTCGAGGCAGATCTGCGCGAGCAGGCAGCGCTCCTCAATCTCACGCACGACACGGTTTTTGTGATGGATATGGAGGGGGTTATCAAGTACTGGAATCGTGGCGCCGAGGAACGGTACGGCTGGACCGCGGAGCAAGCGCTGGGCAGAGGTGTTCACGACCTGCTCAAGACAGTCTTCCCGGCGCCGCTTGAGGAGATCAAAGCGAAGATGACGCGTACCGGCCGCTGGGAAGGCGAGCTTCTGCACACAAAGAAAGACGGAACCCAGGTGGTCGTGGCGAGCCGATGGGCTCTGCAGCGAGGCGAGCAGGGTGCACCAGTCGCCATCCTGGAGACCAGCAACGACATCACTGAGCGCAAGCGGGCCGAAGAGAGAATCCAGCAGCAGCAGATCGAGCTGCAGCAGATCCTGGATATTACGCCGCAGCTGGTCGCAGTGTTTGGGACCGACAGGAAGCGTCTCTATGCCAACCGGCCCACGCTCGATTACTTCGGTGTAAGCCTTGAGGAATGGCAGAGTATCCCCGATCGTTTCTGGTTTTTTCATCCGGATGACCAGGAACGCGTAGCGAGAGATGTATACACCGGACCCGCTAGCGACGTTCCGCACGAATTTGAAGCCCGCCTGCGGAGAAGGGATGGATTGTATCGATGGTTCTTGTTCCGCGGTAATCCCCTGCGCGACGAACAGGGATGCGTCATGCGCTGGTATCTCACGGCGACCGATATAGAAGACCGCAAGCGAGCCGAAGAGGAGCGCCAGGCGCGGGTCTGGTTCCTGGAAAGCATGGACAGGATCAACCGGGCCATGCAGGGGACCAATGACCTCGAGCAGATGACGGGCGATGTCATCGAGGCCATGCTGTCCATTTTCGATAGCGAACGGGCCTTTCTGTACTACCCGTGCGATCCGAATGCCCCTTCATTTGAGCTGGTCATGGATCGGACGCGACTGGAGTATCCGGGAGCAAGAGGCGTGATTCCCATGACTCCGGATACGGCCAGGGGCTTTCAAATAGTCCGCGGGTCAAGGGGAGTTGTAACATTCGGTCCCGGGTGCGACCACCCCCTGATAGGAGACTTCGTGGAGCGCTTCGGCCACAAGTCCTCAATTGGGATCGCCTTATATCCGAAAACCGGCAAGCCGTGGGTGTTAGCGATGCACCAGTACTCTTACCCGCGCGTCTGGACGCCGGACGAAAAGAAGCTGCTGGAGGAGATCGCCTGGCGGATGACGGACTCGCTCACCGGCCTGCTGATGTTCCGCAGCCTGCGTGAAAGCGAGCAGGCTCTGCGGCAGAGCGAGGCTTACCTGGCGGAAGCGCAGAGGCTGGCCCACACTGGTAGTTGGGCTTGGGACCCGGGCACGGACGCGTATGGTCACTGGTCCGAGGAAATGTTCCGAATGTTTGGATTCGATCCGCAGGAGGGTTTGCCGACCAGGGAGGCAGTCATCCGACAAATCCTCTCAGAGGATCGGACCAGGGTGGAAGAGAGCTTTCAGAAGTCGCGCCGCGAAAAAGTGGATACCAATGACGAGTACAGGATCGCGCTGCCCGACGGAACGGTCAAACATATTCACATGATCCGTCACCCTATCCTGAATGAAGCCGGAGATCTCGTCAAATTGGTCGGCACCTCCGTCGATATTACGGAACGCAAGCGGGCAGAGCAGGCCTTGCAGGATAGCGAGGGCAATCTCAATCGGGCGCAGGAGATCGCGCACATCGGGAGCTGGCATCTCGACACCGCCCGCAACCAACTCACCTGGTCAAACGAAGTATATCGTATCTTTGACAGATCGAGAGACGAAGCTCTTACTTATGAAGCTTTTCTCGATATGGTCTATTCCGAAGACCGGGAACGTCTCGATCGCGCGTGGGCGGCTGCCCTCCAAGGAGCGCCCTATGACATCGAGCACCGCATTTTGGCCGGGGACGAATTGAAATGGGTTCGGGAGAGGGCTGAAGTCGAATTCGATCCGCAGGGGAACGCAGTCAGAGGAATTGGCACCGTGCAGGACATCACCGAGCGCAAGTGCGCGGAGGAAGCTCTGCGCGAGAGCGAGACGCGCTTCCGCACCTTTGTGGACCACGCGACCGACGCCTTCTTCTTGATCGGCGACCTCGGAAGGGTTCTTGACGTGAACCGGCAGGCCTGCGAAAGCCTCGGCCACACTCGTGAGGAACTGATCGGGATGACGACCCGTGACTTCGACGCGAAGGCGGATGACGTATTCCTGCAATGGATCGGCAACCGACTCGATGCCGGAGTGGACTGCACGTTCGAGACTCACCATCGGCGAAAGGATGGGACCCTGTTCCCCGTTGAGGTTCGTGCCCATCCGTTCTGGCGCGGCGGTCGCCGACTCAGCCTGTCTTTAGCACGGGACATCACCGAGCGCAAGCGGGTCGAAGAGGCTTTGCGGGTGTCCAACGCCTATAACCGCAGCCTCATTGAAACCAGCGTCGATCCGTTGGTGACGATCGGGCCGGACGGGAAGATCACGGACGTCAATGCCGCGACCGAGGCGGCCACGGGCCGCTCACGCAGCGAACTCATCGGGACCGATTTCTGCGATTACTTCACCGAGCCTGCACAAGCGCGTGCCGGTTACGAGCACGCGTTCCGGGAAGGTCTGGTGCGAGATTATCCCTTGGAGCTGCGGCATCGGGACGGACATGTGATCTCGGTGTTGTACAACGCCTCGGTCTACCGGGACGAATCGGGCCAGGTCGTTGGTGTGTTCGCCGCCGCTCGCGACATCACCGACCGCAAGCGCGCCGAAGAGGCCCTGCGGCTGTCCAACGCCTATAACCGCAGCCTCATTGAAACCAGCGTCGATCCGTTGGTGACGATCGGGCCGGACGGGAAGATCACCGACGTCAATGCCGCAACCGAGGCGGCCACGGGCCGCTCACGCAGCGAACTCATCGGGACCGATTTCTGCGACTACTTCACCGAGCCTGCACAAGCCCGTGCCGGTTACCAGCAGGTGTTTCGGGAAGGCCTGGTGCGAGATTATCCATTGGAGCTGCGGCATCGGGACGGGCGTGTGATGTCGGTGCTGTACAATGCCTCGGTCTATCGGGACGAATCGGACCAAGTCTCGGGTGTATTTGCCGCCGCTCGCGACATCACCGGGCGCAAGCGCGCCGAAGAAGCGCTGCGCGAGAGCGAGACGCGCTTTCGCACATTCGTGGACCATGCAGCGGAGGACTTCTTCATGCTGGATTTCGAGGAAGGAACCATTCTCGATGTGAACCGGCCCGCCTGCGAGAGCCTTGGTTACACCCGGGAGGAACTGATCGGGATGAACCCGATGGACTTCGACGTGGATCTGGATCGACCGACCCTCGAATCCATGGCGGAGCGGGCAGCGGCGGGCGAGACGGTGTTCTTCGACCGACACTGGCATCGGCGCAAGGACGGGACGCTGTTCCCGGTCGAAGTTCACACCAGCCTCTTCTGGCATGGCGGGCGCCGCTTGCTGCTGAAGGTTGCGCGGGACATCAGTTACCGCTTGCGGGCCGAACAACAGCGCGACAGGCTGCGCCAACTCGAGGCGGATCTCGCGCACATCAACCGGGTGAGTATGATGGGGGAACTGGCCGCGTCGGTCGCGCATGAAGTCAACCAACCGCTGTCGGGCGTGGTAAGTAACGCCAGCGCCGGCCTGCGCTGGCTGGCCGGAGATGTGCCTAACCTGGAGGAGGCGCGGGAAGGTCTCCGCCGCATCGTCCGCGACGGGAAACGGGCCGGCGAAGTGATCGCCAGAATTCGGGCGCTGACAAGAAAGGCTGCGACCCCTACAGAGAAGCTGGATCTGAATGAAACCATCCGGGAAGTCCTCGCCCTCGTCGGGGACGAAGCGAAAAGAAGGAGCGTGATCATCCGGACCCAGTTTGCGGATGACCTTTCGCCTGTTTCAGGCGATCGGGTTCAGTTGCAGCAGGTTGTGCTGAATCTCGTTATGAATGCTATCGAAGCGATGAGCGTTGTCGATGAACGGGCACGAGCACTGGCGATCAGCACGCGGAACATCGACCCTGACCAGGTGCAAGTAACGGTTCAAGACTCGGGGACAGGTATTGACCCCCAGATCATAGACAGGATCTTTGACTCTTTCTACACGACGAAGCCTGGCGGCATGGGCATGGGGCTTTCCATTAGCCGTTCGATCGTTCAGGCGCATGGAGGCCGGATATGGGCTACGGCCAATGACGGCCAAGGCACAATCGTCCACTTTACGATTCCGAAGTACCACCAAGAAGAATCAAATGCCGGAGTCGCGGGAGTCTGAGGCAGTCATCGCGGTGGTGGACGACGACCTCTCGGCGCGGGAGGGACTCAGTAGCCTGATTCGGTCTGTGGGTTTGCAGGTCGAAGTCTTCGCGTCCGCGCAGGAATTTCTATCCCGTCCAGGCGCCGAGGCGCCAAATTGTTTGGTGTTGGACCTGCAACTGCCGGGGTTGAGCGGGCTCGACCTGCAGAAGCGGATGGCCGAGGCCGGCCTCGACATCCCCATCGTTTTCCTCACAGGCCACGGCAATATCCCGGCCTCCGTGCAGGCCATGAAAGCGGGGGCGGTCGAGTTTCTCACCAAGCCTCTCGATGAACAGGATCTGATAGAGGCAATTCAAGAAGCTATCGAACGCGACAGGCGTACCCGCCAGCGGCACGCGGAAATGCGTGAGTTGCGGGAACGGTACGAATCCTTGACCGCGCGCGAGCAGGAAGTCATGCAGCAGGTGGTATCCGGCCTTCTCAATAAGCAGATTGCGGCCGAACTGAACATAACCGAGTTCACGGTCAAGATTCATCGCGGGCACGTCATGCGCAAAATGCTGGCCGATTCCGTGGCGGATCTGGTGAGAATGGCGGAGAACCTGGGGATCTGCTCGCAAAAAGGGTCCACTCGAAAGTAGAATCAACAGCTTACAAGCCCTGACTCCGTTCGAAGAAAGCTTCGGGCGAGCGGGGATCAAAGAGCCTAGCACCAAGGTGTAATAGATTTCTTTTCCCCCCGCTGCTATTTAAAATCAATGGCCCCCTTGGTTGCAGTAGTCGACGATGATATTTCGGTCCGGGAATCGCTGGAGAGCTTGATCCGGTCCACAGGCCTGGAGGCGAGAGTGTTCGCCTCCGCAGAAGAGTTCCTGGACCCACCCCATCCTCGCGAGCCGGACTGCCTCATCCTAGACGTGCGCCTGCCGGGGATGAGCGGAGTCGATCTCCACCGTCACCTAGTGGCTCGCAATTATAGAGTGCCGGTCGTTTTCATTACGGCACATGGATCCGACGACCGTGCCAGGTCAGAAGCGTCCTCCGATTGGACGGTTGCCTACTTGACCAAACCATTCAGTGAGGATGAATTGCTTGATGCCGTCGACGCCGCTTTGAAATGGAAGCCGCCGAACGGCTAAACCCAAGGCAGTCAAACCAGGGAGATCCAGATCCTATGAGCGACACAGGAGCTTTGGTTTACGTGGTCGATGACGATGCGTCCGCGCGCGAAGGAATAGCAGGACTGATTCGCTCCGCCGGACTGATGGTGAAAACTTTTGCGTCAGCGGAGCAGTTCCTGGCCGCCCCGCGACCCAAAATGCCGAGTTGTCTGGTGCTGGACGTGAATCTCCCTGGGCTGAACGGACTCGAACTTCAACGGGAACTTGCAAAATCTGGTGTCCAGGTCCCCATCATATTCCTCACAGGCCACGGCGACATCCCAATGACCGTGCGCGCGCTCAAAGCAGGCGCAACAAATTTCTTGACGAAGCCTTTCGACGATCAAGAGCTATTGGACGCCATCCGGCAGTGTGCAAAATCCGCTCCGGCCTTCCAGTCCGGCATCGGGGATCGGATCAAGCGCCAGAGCCCGGTGGCTAGGCGCGACGTCTCGGCAGGTACCACCACGAAGGTGTTCCCGCCATTCCGCCTGGACACCGTCAACCAGTGCCTGTGGCGCCGCGGAGAATCTGGCCAGGAAGAGCGGATCTTATTGACTCCGAAAGCATTTGCCGTCCTGCGCTACCTGGTGGAACATGCCGGCCGCCTGGTTAAGCAGGAGGAACTGCTGGACGCGGTCTGGCCCGAAACGTTTGTCCAACCGGAGGTTCTCAAATATCAGATTGCCGACATACGGAGCATACTGGGAGACTGCCCGAAGAACCCAGTTTTCATCGAGACTTTGGCCCGGCGAGGGTATCGGTTTGTGGCCAAGGTTCGGGATGACGACCGGCCGGAATCGCCGGCGCCGGCAGGTACAGCGCGAGGCACACTGGTGGGCAGAGCGCGGGAGTTGGGCGAGTTGCGAACCTGTTTGGAGAAGGTATTGCGGGGCCAGTGCCAAGTCGTCTTTGTCACCGGCGAGCTGGGTATTGGAAAGACCGCGCTGGTGGACGAATTCCAACGCCAGGCCGTCGCGGAGCAACCCTCCCTCCGCATCGCCCGCGGGCAGTGCGTGGAAGGCTACGGCGGGACGGAAGCCTATTACCCGATGCTGGAGGCGCTGGGTCAGTTGTGCCGGGGTCCGGAAGGGGATCGCGTGGTGGAGATTCTGGCCGCACACGCACCCACCTGGCTGGTCCAGTTCCCTTCGCTGTTAAAGCGCGAACAGCGCCAGGCTTTGCAGCAGGAGATCCTGGGGGCTACGCGCGATCGCATGCTGCGCGAGATCCGCGATGCGCTAGATAGGCTCAACTTGGAAGCGCCTCTGCTGCTGGTTTTCGAGGACCTGCAATGGACAGATCCCTCAACGGCCGACCTCATTTCTGCTCTTGCCCGCCAACGGACGGGAGCGAAGTCGATGGTGATTATCACTGAGCGGCCGGTGGGCATGGAAACCGGGGATCATCCGCTAAAGAAAGCGAGACAGGAACTGTTAGCGCATCACCTGTGCCAGGAAATCGCTCTGGCGCCGCTTTCCCAAGCCCAAGTGGCCGAGTATCTGAGCGGAGAGTCCGGCGAAAGCTTGCCGGAGGGTTTTGCCGAGCTGATCTACCGACACTCGGAGGGCAATCCGCTGTTCGTGATCGCGGCTCTGGATCACATGACGGAGCATGGCTTGATCGCGCGAGAGGGCGGAGGATGGCGGTTCAAGGTCCCGATCCAGGAAGTCGATCTCGGAGTGCCGGAGACTCTACGGCGCATGATCGAAACTCACATTGACCATTTGACGATAGAGGAACAGAGGGTACTCGAAGCAGCCTGCGTGGCAGGAGTGAGGTTCCCGGCAAATGCGGTTACGGCAGGGCTTCAACAGGCATCGGAGTTGGTGGAGGAGATTCTTGAGAAGCTTTCGCGCCGTTCCCGTATCGTGCATGCTGCCGGCGCCAAGCAGTTAGCCGACGGCAGTATCTCGCAGGTTTTTGAGTTCGTGCACGCCGCCTACCGCGAAGTCTTCTACGGCCGGCTCACCCCGGCGCGAAGGGCTTGGATTCGCCGGCGCATCGACGATTCCGTTTCCCAGCCCTGGCGTGAAGTTGAGGAAACAACGGCAGGTCACTTGGCGGAAAGATCTGGCTGTAGTGATCTGGCGCTTCAAGCCGGATCTGGAGCTTGAGTCGGCACGGCGGCCTTGGCGCCCGCCTGAATTAATTCCCCGGCAGGCGCCACACTCACTCATATCGGCTGAATTGACCTCCACCATTGCGTTCCTTCCACCAAAACCTGACCACAGCCTCACCACTGCGCATCCGGATTCCCTTTAACCTCGTTCTAGGAGAAGACGCAAATGCCGACATGCTCTGCATTACCTTCAGCGGGTCGCACAGCAGAGGGGCGCCGGAATTGACTATAGGATATCGACCATGAACATCTATAACACCATGTACCGCGCTTCGAAGCCTGAAGGTATCGAGAGGCGCAAAGCGTATATTGTGGGTGGCGGTATTGCTGGGCTCGCCGCGGCGGTGTTTCTCGCAGACGATGCCGGCATGCCCGGAGAGAATATCACCATTTTGGAGAAGCTAACCGTCGTCGGCGGCTCCATGGATGGGATCAGGAAGCAAAAGGGATACCAGAACCGCGGCGAACGCGAACTTGAGCCGTATATGGAATGCCTCTGGTATCTATGCAGCAAAATCCCGTCCCCGGAACGTCTCGGGCGCACCGTGTTGGATGATGTCGTGGATTTCAATAAGGACGAACCGATCCATTCGGAATGCCGGGCACTTGTGAAGCAGGGCCATATCGTCGCTAATATCCACGATTTCCGTCTGCCTAGCGATGTGAGCGCGAAGATATTTCATCTCCTGACGACGCCCGAGGAGGAATTCGAGGACCTGACCATCGAAGAGTATTTCGGGAAGGATTCCGCCCTCTTCAAAGGGAATTTCTGGCTTTGCTTCCACACGATGCTGGCATTCAAGCTCCATCACAGCGTTATGGAACTTCGCCGCTATATGAACCGTTTCGCCGCGAACGATTACCGTACCGACTACCTTGAGGGTATCGTCCACACCCGATATAACGAGTACGACGCGATCGTGAAGCCGATTCAGAAGTGGCTTGCCGAAAGGGGCGTGAAGGTCGTAGGCGGTTGTTCGGTCACCGATCTCGACCTTGATGCTCCGTGCAATACGGTGCAGGGCATCCGCACGAAACAAGCGGGCGCCGAAATCACCATTCCCGTGGCGGCAGCGGACCTCGTGTTCGTGACCAACGGGTCCATGACCCAAAACTGCACGTACGGCGATAATGCTACCATCGCGCCGATCGATCGGTCTACCGAGGACCGCGGCGTGTTCACGCTCTGGGAGAAGCTTGCCAAGAAGCACGAGAAGTTTGGCCATCCGGAGAAATTCATCAGCGATATCGAAAGGACGAAGTGGATATCTTTCTTCACCACGATCAAGGGCTATCCGCAGTTCATCGAAAAGCTCGAGTTGCTGTCGGGAAGTAAGGCGGGGACGGGCGGCGCGATTTCGATCAACGATTCGGCGTGGGAGATTGGGCTCATTCTGCACCATAAGCCATTCTTTCCCGATCAGGCGGAAGACGAAGACGTGTTTTGGGGCAACGGCCTGTCCGGGGAGCGCGTGGGCAATTACATCAAGAAGGCGATGCACGAGTGCACGGGCGAAGAGATCATCACCGAAATGCTCTATCATCTCGGTCTGCTCGACATGAAGGATGAGCTTCTCGCGCACAGCTACGTTTCCACATGCATGATGCCGTACATCAACAGCGAGTTCATGCCGCGCAAGGTCACCGACCGGCCCAAGGTAGTGCCCGGAGGCTGTACGAACCTCGGCTTCATGGGCCAGTACGTCGAAGTTGAGCTTGATGCGGTGTTCACAGTCGAGACCTCGGTGCGCACGGCGATGGAGGCGGTGTATAAGCTCACGAAACTCGACCGGGAGGTGCCTGAGGTGTATCCTTCCCGGTTCGATATCCGGTGTGCGATTGGCCATATGAAGCGGTTCTCAGGGGTAAAAGGGCAGTTCACTACAGCCAATCTTCCGAGGATTAATCCATTCAGGATCATCGGGCTGAAAAGACAGATCGTGGGACTCCTGAACCGCGTGCCGCCGTTCCCCTACCTGTACACCGGTCGCGATCGCACCGTGCCGGAGAAAGAATCGGTGCTGCATCCGAAGTTCCCGCCTGATACTGTTTTGCCTCGGCACTAAGGAAGCTAATTGCATGGGTACGGCGGCTGCGGTGCAAACCGCGGTTTGAGTGTTACTAAAGTGTTGTGCCTGGGGTGTCGTGTACACTCAGCTCGTCAACGCCCCAGGTCGAATTCGACATACTTCTGCAGGAGGCGTCCGTTTCGCTCTTCACACTGGTCCTTGGCTCGCACGTCTCCCAGGGTGCTTCGGGCCTTAGCCGCTTGCCTTTGCGTAATCGTGTGGAGCGGTACTGTATCCGCTCAGGAGGCCGACCGTTCTGCGGAGCCCATCAGTCCGGCGCCTCCTAGCCGCGCCGGTGAAATCGAGGCGCAGCGGGAAGAAAAGGCCGGCGAACTCAAGCCCGAAACTCCCCTCAAGGGCGAGCACGTCATC
The DNA here is from genome assembly GCA_963714205.1 of Terriglobia bacterium. Classification (GTDB taxonomy): domain Bacteria; phylum Acidobacteriota; class Terriglobia; order Bryobacterales; family Bryobacteraceae; genus CAVQNQ01. The sequence continues at coordinate 530,295 of CAVQNQ010000003.1, read as the reverse complement.
AACAAGGTGCTCTCAAACCCGATAGTCAAAGCCCTCAGGGCGCAGCAAGATCTAGACATCCGGCTCGGCGGGCTGGTCACCGGTTCCGGAATTGCCGCGGGACCCGAATATGTGCGGCGCGATCTGGCCCAGGATACGATCCTCTTCCACGCCTGGGCCAGCGCCTCGGTGCGCAAGTTCTGGCTGACCAAAGCCGAACTGGAGATGCCCAAGCTTGCGCACAATTGGCTGTTTGCGGATCTTTCGGCCACGCACCGGGACTATCCGGAGATCGATTACTTCGGGCCAGGACCCCATGCGCAGAACCTCGAAACTTCCTGGGCGCTGCAGGATAGCTGGCTCACCGGTATGGCGGGCGTGCAGCCGCTCCGGCACCTCAGGGTTGGGGGCATCGGCCGCTACCTGGCGGAGGTTATCGGTCCCGGGCACGACAGCAGCAATCCCACGACCCAGGAGGTTTTTACACCCGAAACCGCACCGGGCCTGCGGGGGGGTGCGGACTTTGTTCAGGCCGGGTCTTTCCTGCAGCTCGATTATCGGGACCATCCGGGAGAGGCGCACTCCGGCGGGGTATATTGGTTGGACTTTTCCGATTACTCGGACCTCAAATTCGGACGCTATTCATTCGACCGCGTGGATGCGGAGGCGCAGCAGTATATTCCGCTCCTGAGCGGCACGCATGTAATCGCGCTGCGCGGCCGGACGACTTTCACCGATGCGCACTCCGGCAATAGCGTGCCCTTCTACCTCCAACCGACGCTCGGCGGCCCCGACACCCTTCGCGGGTTCGACGCGTTCCGGTTTTACGATAACAATGCGGTAATCTTGAACGGCGAATACCGGTGGCAGCTCTACGAGGGTCTGGATGGGGCCCTGTTCATGGATGCCGGCAAGGTCTTTCCGAGATGGCAGCAGATCAGCCTGCATGATCTGGACAAATCGTACGGATTCGGGCTGCGATTTCTGAGCGGCGGCGATACCGCCGTGCGCCTCGATGTCGGCTTTAGCCGTGAAGGTTTTCAGATATGGTTCAAGTTTGGCAACGTATTTGGCAACGGCTTGCGGAATTTCGACAACTTCTATTGATCGGAGCCATAGCCGCGGCGGCGCTGGCCGCGTCGCCCGGACCGAAGTTTTACGACGACGATCCGCTTTGGCGCGAGCCGAAGCCACTGCCGGTGGCCGAGGCCGCCGAGCGCGACATCGTCGAGCAGTACGAGTTCTTCCTGAACACGTTCCACGAACCGTACAAGCCGGAGCGTGAGGACGGTACGACTCCGCGGGCGCAGAACGCCAACACGATGGATGAAGTGCCGGATTCCACGTGGTATACCAATCGCTTCGGCTCGCCGGATACGATCCCGCATCAGCGGATGTCGATCGAAGACCTGCTGCGCGGCCCGGGCGAAACGAACCGACCCTCGATGGACGGCCCCTGGACCGTGCTTTCCAATAAGAGCACCGGCGTGACTCCGGGCTTCATGATCCTCGATTCCACCGGCAAAAAATTCATTCTGAAGTTCGATCCGCCCTTGCACCCGGATCTGACCACGGCCGTCGATGTCATCGGCCCGAAGTTTTTCTATGCGCTGGGATACAACGTTCCGGAGAACCACATCGTCACCTTCACTAGCGGCCAGCTCCGGCTGACGGCCAAATCGCGCCACAAGGACCCCGATGGACACGAGCGCCCGATGACCGCGAGAGACTTGGATGACATCCTTGCCTATACCGCGCTCGATCGCGAAGGGCGCTACCGCGCCATGGCAAGTTACTTTATCCCCGGGAAGATCATCGGGCCTTTCCGCTTCACCGGCACCCGCTCGGACGATCCCAACGACGTCGTCCCGCACGAAAACCGGCGCGAGCTGCGCGGCTTGTACGTATTTGCCGCATGGCTGAATCACACCGACGCGAAATCCGGTAATACGCTCGATTCCCTGGTCGATGAGAACGGTCTTCCTTACATCAAGCACTACCTGGTGGATTTCGGAGCCATCCTGGGCAGCGCGACGCTGCAGCCAAAGAACCCCGCGGACGGCCATGTGTACTTTTTCAACATCAAGCCGGCGGCGGTACAGTTTGCCACGCTGGGCCTGGACGTGCCGCGATGGGATCGCGCGACTTACCGGGAGGTCAGGGAAGCCGGCCGGTTCGACGCGGCCAGCTTCGACCCCGACGACTGGAAGCCCGATTATCCTAACGTCGCTTTCGATATACGCAGGCCGGACGACGATTTCTGGGCGGCTAAGAGGGTAATGGCATTTACCGACGCCGATATCCGGGCCGTTGTGGGCACGGGCGAGTACAGCGATCCGCGAGCCGCCGAGTGGATCGCGGAAGCGCTCATGGGACGCCGCAATAAGATCGGCCGCGCATTCTTCAGCCGGCTGCTGCCGCTAGATAACTTCCGGGTCGGAGCAGGGCGGATCGCATTCGACGACCTGGCGGTGCGATACGGCCTTAGAGCAGCGCGGAGCTATCGAATCCAATGGGCGCGGTTCGATAACCGCGCGGGACGCAAGCAGGGTCCGCCGGACTCCGTAGGAGCAGCCATCCCGGCACAATTCCGGGTTTCGCCGGCCGGCCAATACTTCGCGGCCGATATATCGAGCGACGATCCGCGCAAGACCGTCACGGTTTATCTGCGCAAGACCGCCGCGGGTTTCGAGGTAGCGGGGATAGACCGGCATTGGTAGCCGGCGCGGCGCGCCGTTCAGCCGGGGGCATCGACCGGCAGCGTAATGCTGACCGTAGTACCGCGGCCCAGCACGCTCGACACGTCGATGTTCCCGCCGTGTTCGAAGACAATCTGGCGCGAATTGAACAGGTTCCAGTTGGCGCCGCGCACGCGATCGCCGGCGACCTTGAAACTCGGGTCAAACATCTCTTCCATTTCTTCCGGCGGGATACCGCGGCCGTTGTCCTCGATGCGAATCTCGACGTGGGAATTCACACGCCGCGTCGAGACCCGGACCCGCCCATTCGCGCTCACCGCCTCCCTGGCATTGCTGATTAGTTGGGAGAAGGCAACGCTGAGCAGTTGCGGGCGGCAATTCAGTTTCGGCAGCGGCGCGAGATCGAACTCCAGCCGGACTTCATCCGGCACGTGGTTTTCGACTGCCACGGCCGCGTCGCTGATTAGTTGATTCAAGTCCGCTTCCTTGAGTTCGGCTCGGTCCAGATCGATGAAGCGCTGCAGGCGGGCCGCAACTTCCTGGAGACGCTGGTAGGCGATTTGGATCGAGCCGCCCAATTCAGCCTGGATTTCAAGCAAGCGGCTGCGTTCTTCGGCGGGCGCCGTAGATTGCTTTTCCGCAAGCGCCCGGAGAGTACCGCTGGAACTTGCGAGCGTTCCGAGGGGGGAGTTGATTTCATGGCTCAGGGCGGCCGCGAATCTGCCGATGGCCACAGCCGATTCGGCCAACTGGGCGCGCGCCTTTGCGCTTGCCAGTACCCCGGCGTCGCGGACCGCCCGCTGGCGCGCTGCGTAATCCGCGCGGCGCTGGGCGTAGATTTCGGCGCTCGATGCGGCGCTCACGAGCGTCAACACCGCCATGAACATGCCGTGGGGCGCGGCCGGGATTATGCCTCGCGAGCCAATCAGATAAACGGCTCCTGTAGCCAGACCGAGCCCCAGGGTCTGGCGCGGCTGCAAGGGAATTACGGCCACGGTTGTCAGAATCAGCACGGAAATGGCGGCAAGGCTGTAGCCGGGCGCCGCAACGAGCGCGCCCGCCGCCAGCCACGCTGAAAGGATCGCGAACACTCTTGAGAAGCGGTTCGGCAGAAAACCAAGCGCGAAGGTGAGCGCGCCAATCGTTATCAGGGCCAGCGTCTCCCCGGTTGGCGCTCCCACACCCGACTGGCCCGGCAAGTCCGCCAAGTGCATCAGAATAGGACTGGCAACTTCCACCAGCCCAAGAAGTCGCAGCCCTCGGCAGCTTTGCTGCAGCAACTCCTCATGGAAACGAACGTCCCGTTCAGCCGCGTCCGGCAGCAGATAGTTCCGAACGCGACGCATACCGAGATCCTTAGCTTTTCGGTTGCCAAACCTCGCGGGGGCTTTTGGAATCCGGCTTGCAGCCGCAGAGAGGCTCATCTGCTTCCCCGCGGGTGGGGGGCGTCTACTCGCATACAAATCGTGGCTTTGGCGATGGGAAAAATCAAGACATTGTGGCGTCATTTCTACGACGTACGGCCGGGAGAATATGGCCGCACCATAGCGATGTTCTTCTACTTGCTGTTCGTTCTGTTCGCTTATTACATACTGAAGCCGGTTTCACGCGCGATGTTCCTCAACAAATTCGACATCGATAAACTACCGTACTTATATATCCTGATCGCGATTGGCGGCGGACTGCTGGCCTACTTCTATAGCCGCGTGGCAGTGCGCGCTTCGCTCAAGTTGGCGGTCACCTGGACGATGGCTATTTCGGTGGGATCGCTCGCGATCATGTGGTGGCTTATCCGGATGCGCCTGGCCTGGATGATTTATGTGCTCAATATCTGGGTGGGACTCTTCAGCATCGTGCTCGTTTCCCAGGGATGGCTGGTGGCGAGCAATATTTTCACGGCGCGCGAAGCCAAGCGGCTCTATGGACTCCTCGGGATGGGCATGGTCCTGGGGGCCGCGTTCGGTGGAGAATTCACCAACCGCACGGCTGTATTGGTGGGAACCAATAACCTTCTGCTGGCCAGCGCCGCCATGGTGATTCTGGCCTATATCGCCTTCCGCGTGGCCGCCGCGCAAAAAAGTTCTCTCTCCCACGCCCGGGCCAGCGAATCGGAGGAGGACTTCTCGCTCGGCGGTCTGCTGCGGGATGTTGGCCGCTCATCGCATCTACGGGTAATCGTCGGCATTATGACCGTAACTTACCTGGTGGATGTTATGGTCGAATTCCAGTTTCAGTACATGGCCAAAGAGGCATATCACGGCGATCATCTGACCGCCTTCTTCGGCAGCTTCTATGGGTTGTGGCTGAACATGACGGAATTCGTTTTCCAGTTCTTCCTGACCACGGCGGTGATCCGGCGCTTCGGCGTGGGTGGAACTCTCCAGATACTGCCGGTTTCCATCCTGCTCTCGTCGCTCTCGTCGCTATTCGCGCCGGGCGTTATTTCCACCGCCGGCGTGCGGCTGACGGAAGCGTCCACCCGCTACACCCTAAATCGCACGGGCATGGAGCTTCTGTATATGCCGCTGCCGCGGGAGCTGCGAAACCGGGTCAAAGCCTTCGTAGATATTTTTGTAGACCGGATGTCGCGCGGCTTGGGCGGCGTGCTGCTGCTGGTTATGGTCTCCGTGCTGGATATAAGAGGGCACGGCGGTTCGCGGGCCGCGGTTCAGCGTATCTCTGCGGTAGTGATGGCGCTCACCATCCCGTGGATCTTTTTGTCGCTGCGCGCGCGCAAAGAGTACGTAGCCACGATTCGCAAGCGGTTCGTTTCGCGCCAGCTCGACATGGAAAGCACCCGCGTAGCCGCCCAGGATGCCGAAACCATCAGGCTGTTGGAGCAGGCGGCTGAAGGCGACAACCCGCGGCAGGCAGCCTACGCGTTGTCGCTCCTGGCGCAGGTTTCCGATTACGATCCGGGGCCGCTGCTCAGGCTGGCTGCCGGCAGCCCCTTTCCCGAAGTGCGCCGTGCGGCGTATGAACTCGCGGGGTCGCGGGGCGATGGAGAGTTGATCGAAAAGGCCAGCGCGGATTTGACCGAATCCGACGCGGATTTGTCGCGCGCGGCGGCCGCGTACCTGATGACCGTTTCGCCGGAACGTTGGCGCATCGCGCGGGAGATGCTGGAAGGCGGCCATTATCCGGCGGCCGAAGCGGTCCTGGAATTCGTGAGTTCCTCCTCCGGGGAAGTGCGCGAGCTTGTCCCCAAGGAATGGATCGACCGCGCCGCGGAGGACTCGGATCCGCGCCGCCGCGCCCTGGCCGCTCTGGCTATCGGGGCGGTGGGTGGCGATGAATCGGCGGGCACGCTGCGCCGCTTGCTTCAGGATCCCGACGAAGGAGTGATCGCGGCGGCCTGCCGCGCGGCCGGCAGGCTTGGAGACCGTGAGTATCTGCCGGGAATGATCGAGCATCTGTCTGATCCACGAGTGCGCCATGCGGCCATAGAATCGATCGCCGCTCTGGGCCCCCAGATCTGCGGCGCCTTATGGGATCTGCTGGTGGATGACAGACTGCCGGTCAAGCTGCGCCGCCAGGCGCCGCGAGTCCTCAAGCTGATTCCCGATCAGCGCAGCGTGGATGTGCTGCTGGAGTCCCTCGATTGCGAGGATCTCTCCATCCGGGTGGCCGTGCTGAAGGGTTTGAACCACCTGCGTGAAACCGCCCCCGGCTTGCAGTTCGACGACAACCTTGTCACCCGGCAGGTCTTCCGGGAAGCCCGCCACTATTTCGAATTGAACGCGGCATTGGCGCCGTTTATCGAGACCAAGGAGCGGTCGCGCTCGGCGGCGAACTTATTGGGGCGAACCATCGAGGATGAATTGCGGCGCACGCTGGAGCGCGTCTTCCGCCTGCTCGGGCTGCGCTATCCTCCCAAGGACATCTATTCGGCTTATCTGGCGGTGTCGCGCCGGCGGGCCGAAGAGGTGTCGGCCGCGGTGGAGTTTCTGGACAGCGTTCTGGATCGCGATCTGAAGAAGATACTGCTGCCCCTGCTGGACGCATCCGACAATGTGCTCACCCACGGCCGGGACCTGTTCGGGGTCCAGATCCGCGACGCGGAATCCGCCGTGCGGGAGCTGATCCATGCGCGCGATCCCTGGCTGGCCGCCTGCGCCATGGCCGCGGCGGCCGAGCTGGGGCTGCGCCAGCTGGCGCCGGAGATCGCCGAAACCGGGCGGCAGGCGGAGCCGGAGGTATCGGAAGTGGCGCGCTCCGCTGAGTTGATCCTGGCTTGAAGCCATGCCCGAACTCAACATAGTCGAAAAGGTGATTGTGCTCGAAGCGGTCGAGCTGCTGCAGAATCTGAGCCCGGAACAACTGGCGCGCATTGCGTCGATCGCCCGCGAGGTGAATTATCCTCCCGATAAGCCGATCCTCGATCCGGTGCAGCCCGCGGATGCGTTATACGTGATCGTGGACGGCGCCGTGGAGATACGCCGCAACGGAGAGGCGCTGGCCACGGCCCACCGGAACGAAGTCTTGGGAGCCTGGGCGTTGTTCGACGAGGACCCCTTGCCGGTTACCGCCGCGACGCTCGAAGATACCAAGCTGCTGCGCATCGCCCGGGAAGATTTTTACGACCTGCTCTCGGATAACGCCGAAATCACGGCCGCCATATTTTCGACCCTGGTGAAGCGGTTCCGCAAGCTGGTGGAAAAATGACGGGAAGCGGGCCGGAATCCGAGTTGCAAACCGCCAAGGCACAGCTCATCGAAGCCCACCAGATGGCATCGATCGGACGCCTGCTCGCCGGTATTCTGCACGAGATCAACACGCCCATCGGCTCGATTTTTTCGAACAACGAGGTGATTCTGCGGTCCCTCGAGAAGCTCAAGGAGCTGCTTTCCGATGCGCAGCCGGCCGCTCTGGCCCAGGCCAGATCCATTCTGGAAACCTGCCACGCGCTGGCTTCCGTGGACCAGATCGCCTGCGAGCGGATCTCTTCTGTGATTCGCGGATTAAAGACCTTCGCGCGCGCGGGCGATTCCGAGCTGCGCCGGGTGGATCTGAACGAGAACTTGCGAAACACGCTCAAGCTGACACAGGCCGAATTCCGGCGCCGCATCGTGGTGGAGACGGATTTCGGAGAACTGCCCGAGGTCGAGTGCTATCCGCAGATGCTCAACCAGGTCTTCTTGAACCTGCTGGTCAACGCCGGCCAGGCTATCCAGGGTGAAGGCAAGATCGCCGTTCGCACGCGGGAGGAGAGCGGCTGCGCGCACATATCGATCTCCGACACGGGCTGCGGCATGACGCCGGAACAGCAGAGGAGAATATTCAAAACCAGCTTTACGACCAAGCCGGCCGGCGTGGGAACGGGGCTGGGTCTGGCGATCTGCCGGCAGATCGTCGAGGAGCGGCACGGCGGCACGATCGGCTTCGAAAGCGCGTCCGGCGCGGGCACGACCTTTCATGTCTGCGTTCCCATCCGGCAATCGAGAGGGGTCCATGAACAATAACTCGCACCCGGCCATCGCTTTGGTGGACGACGAAGAGATGGTGATCGTCAGCCTCAGGGCTTTTCTGGAATTAGAGACCGATTACACTGTCCGAGGCTTTACGGATCCCGAAGACGCCGCCCGGTTTCTGGAAGAGACGCCGGTCGATGTCGTGGTATCGGACTACCTGATGCCGCGCATGAACGGCATCCAACTGCTGGCGCGCGCCAAGCGGGCCCAGCCCGAGGCCAGCCGCGTTTTGCTGACGGGCCACGCGGACCACCAGAGCGCCATGGCGGCGATCAATGAAGTTGGTCTGTTCCAGTACCTGGAAAAGCCCTGGGAAAATGACCAGCTTCTGCTGGTGATCCGAGCCGGCATAGAGCGCGCGCGCTTGCTGCGGGAGCTGCGGGAGAAGATCTCAGAGCTCGATTCGGCGCATTCCACCTTGAAGGAAACGCAGAGCCGGCTGCTGCGGGCGTTCCTGTGAAAACACGCCGTGAAAACACGCTGAAACCGCGGCCTGGCGCGATCCGTCTTTGAGTTAAGTGCGTATTCGTATTTTTCAGTCATTTCTCCTGGTTGTGGCCCTCCCTTCAATTTCGAACTGCGCGACGAATCCGATAGCCGAGGGCATCCCCAACTTCCATCAAGTCGACGGAAACATATATCGGGGCGGCCAACCCACCGCCCAAGGCTGGATCAGCCTGGGCCGCTTGGGGGTGAAGACCGTTATCGATCTGCGCCGCGAGGGTGAGCATGCCGAGCATTCCGTTCAGGCCGAGCGGCAGGCGGTGGAGGCAGCCGGCATGCGCTATGTGAATGTGCCGCTGCAAGGCATCGTGGCGCCCGCCGATGAGAACATTTCCAAGGTGCTGGCACTTTTGCAGTCGAGCGACGCGGGGCCCTTATTCGTGCACTGCCGGCAAGGACGGGACCGGACGGGCGCGGTCATCGCGTGCTACCGGATTGCGCACGACGGCTGGCGCAATCAGAGTGCGCTCGAAGAGGCCGAGTCCTACGGCATGCACTGGGTTGAGATTGGCCTGAAGCGCTATGTTTTGCGATTCTCGCCGACCCTGCCGGCCGCTTCCGCTCAGTAACCCGGCACGCTCGAATAGGCTCCGCCAATTCGCACGTGATCGAGGATTTTCCGGGTGATCGTCGGCTTCTGATCCAGTTCGGGGTTGTGGCGCCTGCCGTAAACGTAATCGCCGACGAACCAGCCGATAGCGCCGCCTGCCATCACGTCGCCGGGGAAATGCTGGTTGGCAGCCAGACGCGCCCCCACCACTCCTCCGGCGTAGCAGTACGCCAGGATCTGCACCCATCGCTTGTGCGGATACTCATGAGCGAAGACCGAAGCCATCGCGAAAGTTTCAATCGCATGGCCGGAAGGAAAGCTGGAATCGTAACGAGGGCTGGTGGAAGCTTCAAATTCACCGTCGCCGTGGCCTTCCTTGGGCCGCTCGCGGTCGAAGAGCGATTTCAATGCCAGTTCCACGATGGTGACGTCCGCCAGCGCTTCAAACGAAAGCAGTCCCGCTTCGCGAAAATGATCCCTGTGATACTTCGTGCCGGCAAAATAGAAGCCGGCCGTGATCGGCAGCAGCGTATACGCCTCGCCGAGGTACGAAACATCGTCGCCCAGGTGCCCGATCCAGGGCGCACTGGGCGCGTTTTTGGAAACGTACTTGTCGGTGGCGATCAGGGCCCCGGTCGCGCCTCCGAAAATCAGCCACCACTGGGCGTCTTTTCTGGAGGTGTGAAAAGGACTGGTCCAGATTACCTTCTGATCCGATAGCACGTACCGCCCCATTCGCGCGAACGGATGCCAGTAGCCCGTCTGATCAGAGTAGTCTTTGGGCTTGATCGCTTCGCTGCCGGGCTTGGGCTGGAGGACCGAGCGATCGCGGCTCTGTCCAACCGCATTCGCCGGAGGGTGGTCTCGATCGACGGGCGCAGGCTCGGCGCCGGGCGGCGTTTCGTCCTGCGCGAAGGCCGGCAACAGGAACATTACGCACAGCAGAATCTTCATCCCGGAATCCCTCTTCGAGGGAGGGTAACAGCAAACAGGCTGCCGTTGGCTTTAATCGCTCTCAGTCGAGCCACGAGTTTCGGGGCAGCGCGTCGCCGGTGCCCTCAACCACCCGGGGCAGAACCGGAACCCGCTCGCGGATAGCGAGTTGAACGGGGCCGACCGGACCGCTACCGCTATGGTCGACTCCGACTTTCCTCGGGACCGAGTTCGGTTTCAACTTCGCGGATGGCATTTGCGAAGTTACTTAACGCCTGTTTCAAGACCACGGACTCGGCCGCGAACTGGGAAAGCACGATTTCTATCGATGCGAAAGGGGTGGGAAGCTGTTTCGCAGCCTTCAGCAGTCTGCGGCTTGACCGCTCCAGGCTCATCGAGCCGCTCCTCCTCTGGCGACGAGCAGGTGGCGATTGGCATTTGTCCATTAGCAGCGGCTCCGTGATTCAAGAGCACCGATGAAAGGGCATCATCCGGTACGGCTTCGCGCATGAATGGAAGCGAAGGCCCGATGTCCTCTCTGCCTTGGATAGTAGGCCATCCTGATTGTTTCCTCAACTGAAATGCGCTTTATTCTTAATTGGTTACGCTTGGTAACGGGCTCGCCGCGCGCTAGCCGCTGCGATCGATTTCCCCAGCAGTGTCAGCAGGTTTATCAGCTGCTGGTAACGTCTTGGTAACGCGAGGGCGCCGAGTGTCAACTCCGGCTGAAATGTCCCCGTTTCTCCGGTTGACCATTCTAGCGAGCGAGCGGGGACGGGGGTTCCGAGTGTTACCCTGGAAAATCACCCCGGCGATATAGCGATATGAAGATTGCGCAGGATGTCACGGAACTGATCGGCAACACGCCGCTGGTGCGGATCAGGCGGCTGGCGGCGGGCGCCGCCGGCGAACTGGTTGCCAAGCTCGAATATGCCAACCCGGCGCACAGCGTCAAAGACCGCATCGGCCTCTCCATGATCGAGGCCGCCGAGAAGGCCGGCGCCGTCCGGCGCGATACGGTGTTCGTCGAGCCCACCAGCGGCAATACCGGGATCGCACTGGCCATGGTCTGCGCCGCGCGCGGCTACAAGTGCGTCCTGACCATGCCGGAGACCATGAGCCGGGAGCGCCGCCAGGTGCTGCGCGCCTACGGAGCGGAGCTGATCCTGACGCCCGGCGCGGAGGGCATGGCGGGCGCCATACGGAAGGCCGAGGAGATGGTGGCGGCCGATTCCCGCTACCTGATGCCGCAGCAGTTCAAGAACCCCGCCAATCCCGAAATCCACCGGCGCACCACGGCCGAGGAGATCTGGCGCGATACCGAAGGCCAGGCCGATGTGCTGGTGGCGGGCGTGGGGACGGGCGGCACGATCACGGGGGTTGGCGAGGTCCTCAAGGCGCGCAAGCCCGGGTTCCGCTGCGTGGCCGTGGAGCCGGACGCCTCGCCGGTGCTCTCCGGGGGAGCCAAGGGGCCGCACCCGATTCAAGGGATCGGAGCCGGCTTCGTGCCGGAAGTGCTGAACCGCGAAATCTGCGACGAGATCGTGCGCGTCAAAAACCACGACGCGCTGGAGACCGCCCGGCGTGCGGCGCGGGAGGAAGGGCTGCTGGTGGGGATCTCCTCGGGAGCCGCGCTGTGGGCCGGGGTCGAGGTGGCGCGCCGGCCGGAGAGCGCCGGCAAGCTGATTGTGGCAATCGTGCCGTCTTTCGGCGAGCGTTATCTCAGCACGGCACTGTTCGCGGATCTGGCGATTTAGCGGCTTTCGCGAGCCGGCCGCGGGCCCATACCCCATAATGTTGTTATGACGCCCTTCCAGACCATCGCGCGCGACGTGCGCTCGGTGCTCAAGCGCGATCCTGCCGCGCGAAATGCCGTGGAGGTTTTGCTCTGCTACTCGGGGCTGCACGCGATCTGGGCCTATCGCTGCACCCACTGGCTGTGGCGCAGGAAGCTGCGCCTGCTGGCACGCGTGCTCTCGCAACTGGCGCGCAATCTGACCGGCATCGAGATCCACCCGGGAGCCAAGCTCGGTCCTGGTTTCTTCATCGATCACGGCATGGGGGTGGTGATCGGCGAAACCGCCGAAGTGGGAGCGGACGTGACCATCTACCACGGCGTGACGCTGGGCGGCACCAGCCTGGCGCGCGGCAAGCGCCATCCCACTCTGGGCGACCGCGTGGTGGTGGGAGCGGGCGCCAAGCTCCTGGGGGCCATAGAGATCGGCGACGATTGCCGCATCGGGGCGAATTCCGTGGTGGTGAAATCGGTGCCGGCCAACTCGGTGGTGGTGGGCGTGCCGGGGCGCCCGGTGATGCGCTCCAAGGCGCATGTGCCGGAGGCCGATCCGGACCTCCAGCACACCATCCTGCCGGATACCGTGGGCGCCACGCTTACGACGCTCATAATACGGATGGACAGGCTGGAGGCGCTGGCTGCTGGATCGGCCGCCGGGGCGGCGCCGCACACACCAGCGCCCGACGAACAGGGGCTGTGGCACGGCGAGGATTTCTCGATCTGAGGTCCGCTCGCCGCGCGGGCGATCAGTTCAACAGGCGGCCCTGCCGCAGGTAGGCGGGCGTATCGAGGTCGTCGAGATCCAGCAGCGGCTCGGCTTCCTGCAACTCGTGCCGCGGTTCCGGCTCGATAATGGGAACCGGCTCGGGCGTGGGCTCGGGGCGCGCCGGCTGCGGCTCGGCCGGCCTGGCTTCGAGGCGCATGGGCGGAGCGGCGGCCGAGCGGTCGGGCAGCGGCTCGCCTCCGGGCTGGAATCCGGTGGCGATTACGGTGATCTTGACCGTGTCTTCCAGCGATTCGTTCAGGATCACGCCGAAGTTGATCTGCACGTCGTCGCAGGCGGCGGCTTCCCGGATGATGGAGCAGGCTTCGTTGACCTCGTGCAGGCCCAGGCGGCTGGAGCCGGTGATGTTGATCAGGATGCCGCGCGAGCCGGTGATGCGGGAATCCTCCAGCAGCGGGCTGTTGATGGCCTGCCGCGCGGCTTCCACGGCGGCGTTCTCGCCGCGGCCCGTGGCGGTGCCGAGCATCGCGTATCCCATGCCCGACATGGTGGCTTTGATATCCGAGAAATCGCGGTTGATCAGGCCGGGGGTGACGATGATGTCGCTGATGCCCTGCACAGCCTGCCGCAGCACATCGTCGGCCAGACGGAAGGCCTCGAAGAAGCTGGTGCCGCGCGGCGCCAGGGCCAGCAGGCGGTCGTTGGGGATGGCGATCACGGTATCGACGGTGCCGGCCAGCTTGGCAAGGCCTTCGTCGGCGAGCCTCTGGCGGCGCGGCCCTTCGAAGCCGAAGGGCTTGGTAACCACCGCCACGGTGAGAGCCTCCAGTTCCTTGGCCAGGGAAGCGATCACCGGCGCGGCGCCGGTTCCGGTGCCGCCTCCCAGCCCGGCAGTGACGAAGACCATGTCGGCGCCCTGCAGGATCTCGATGATGGGATCGGTGTTCTCAAGCGCCGCCTGGCGCCCGATCTCGGGATTGGCGCCGGCGCCCAAGCCACGCGTCATCTTGCCGCCGAGTTGGAGCTTATTGGCAACCGGGCAGGCCGAAAGGGCCTGCAGGTCGGTATTCATGGCGTAAAACTCCACGCCTTCGAGGCCCTCGGCCACCATGCGGGCCACCGCATTGCAGCCGCCGCCGCCCACGCCGATCACCTTGATCCGCGTGCCGGTGCGAGCTTCCTCCTCGATCTCGTACTTCAGGTTGTTCATGTCCGAATCGATCAGCCCCATGACGCTCTCCTTCCCATGCGCGGCCGCGAACGCCGTGCCGCGCTCACCGCATAACTTTCGCCAGCCAGCCGGCGGCCTCCCGCTGGCGCTGGGTCTGGGCCTTCAGCCTGGCGGAATACATGGCCAGGCCGGCCACCGTGGCCCACTCGGGATCCTTCATCTCCGACGGCCAATCCTCGATTCCCAGGGCCCAGCCATAGCGGATCTGGCAATTGAGGATGGTTTCGGCCACATCGCACAATTCCGGCAGCTTGGCCCCCCCGCCGGTCAGAAACACGCCGCCCATGAGCGACCCATCCATCCCCGCGCGGGCCACCTCCGCTCGCACATGCCGGAATAACTCTTCAGCGCGCGCCTGGAGGATCCGGTTGACGTGGCGGCTGGGCGCCTCCCGGGGTTCGCGGTTCTCGGGCGTGGGAAGCTCCACCAGCACGCGCTCCCCGACGCTCTCCGCGCGGGCGCCGCCGAACTCGATCTTGACTTGCTCGGCATCTTCGAAGGACAGGCACAAGCCCTGAGCAAGATCGCGGGTGAAGTGATCGCCGCAGACGCGCACGGCCGAGGCCAGGTAGATGGTATCTCCGTAGTAGACCACCAGCTCCGTGGATTGGGCTCCGATGTCCACCACCGCGATGCCCTCCCCGCGGTTCTCAGGCAGCACCGCGGCGTAACAGGAGGCCATAGCTTCGAAGACGGTTTCATCCACGGCCAGGTGCGCCTGGTTCACGGCGCCGACGAGCGAGGTGTGCTCCTGCGTGGAGGCGGTCAGAAGATGGACATTGATTTCCAGGCGCGAAGCCACCATCTTGTGCGGGTCGGTGTGGCCTGGGGAATCGTCCACCACGAAATCCTGCGGGAAGAGCTGCAAGAGCATGCGGTCTTCGGGCAGTTGGACGCGCATGGCGCGATCCACCGCGCGGTTGATATCGCGCTGCTCGATCTCACGGGGGTGGCCCCAATCCATGACGCCGCGGCCGTTGGCGCCGCGCACGCCGGGGCCGCCCACTCCCACCACCACGGATTCGATGGAGACGCCGGCGGCCGCCTCGGCTTCCCGCAGAGCGTCCAGGATCGAGGCAGCTACCGCGCCCTGGTCGGCGATCATCCCCTTGACCCAGCCCTGCGACGCTACCGAGGCGCCCCCCAGGAAGCGAAGGCACCCGTCCTCGACGGCCAGCACCACCAGCCGCGTGTTCCGGCTGCCGGCATCCAGTCCCGCCGCATAAATCGGTTTTGCTGCCATGGATCCCTGAACCTTCTTTATTCCTTCACCGTAATGCGGTCGTCCAACCGCAGGTCGAACGACTTGGCTTCCGGAGACCGCCTGTGGATCTCCGGGTAGTTGCTCGCGAAACTCTGATATCGCCGGCCGAAGCGGGTATCCCCGAGGATCAGCTCGACGGCGCGCCCGTCCACCTGGGCGGTGACGCGAACGTTGTCCGGATCGGCGACGTTGATCTCGGAAACGTCCTTGGCCAGGTATCGCAGATCCGCCTGAACACGCAGCATCAGCCGCACCCGTTCGCGCCGCTGGGCGTCGGACTCGTCCTCGACCAGGCCGCGCAGCACGGGGAAGGCGAACGAGGCCTCAAGCGGCGGTTCGAGCAGGACACCGTGCGAATCCACCAGCAGCGTGGCTCCCCGCATCACCACGAAGGCCACCGGAGTGCGTTCGCGGACGCGGACCACCAGGCGGTCCGGCCATATGCGCGAGATGGTGGCATCCTCCACCCAGTCGATGGCCAGGAGGCGGCGGCGGCGCTCGCCCAGCGGCACGGAAAAGACGCTGCGGTCGAAATCCTCGGCGAAAACGCGCTCCACCTTGCCGCGCGGCGCATACACCACGCCCTGAATGCCCAGCGAATCCGGGCGCTCGTGGGAAAGCGTGAACTGCGAATCCGTGAGGACGTAGCGGCGGACGCGCAGAGCGGCCATGCCGGTGGAGACGCACAGGAAACCGAGCGCCAGCAGGACCCCCGCCAGCTTCCGGTTGAACCCGCCCGCCTTTTTGGATTCACGCGCCATATTACCGGCCGGCTTCCGTTCGCAGCCGCTCCAGGAGCTTCTCGCCCGCCTGCCACACGTTGCCCGCGCCCAGCGTCAGCACCAGGTCGCCCGCGCCGGCGGCGGCCTCCAGGGCGTCCACGCCGCGTTCGAGCGTGCCCACATACTCCACGCCGCGGTGCCCGAATTGCCGGATGCGCTCCACGAGGGCTTCGGCCGTCACACCCTCGATAGGCTTCTCCGAGGCCGCGTAGATATCCATCACGAAGAGGCTGTCGGCCTGATTGAAGGAGCGCGCGAATTCGTCCATCAGGTGGAAGGTGCGGGTGTAGCGGTGCGGCTGGAAGAGCACATGAATGCGGCGGAAACCGCACAGCCGCGCGCCATCGAGAGTGGCGCGAACCTCAGTGGGATGATGGCCGTAATCGTCCACCACGGTGACGCCGCGTTCCCTGCCGCGCACCTGAAAGCGCCGGTCCACGCCGCTGAAAGCGGCCAGAGCTTCGCCGATGGCGAGCGCGGAAACGCCGAGTTCCAACCCCACCGCCGCGGCGGCCATGGCATCCAACACGTTGTGGCGGCCGGGGATGTTGAGGTGGAAGACGCCCAGATCGTCCGCGCGGTAGCGCAGCCGGAAATCGCTCGCGAAGGCGCCGCAAGCCATTTCGACGGCCTGCAGGTCGGCCTGCGCGGTGGTGCCGTAGGTGACCGTGCGGCGCTTGACGGCCGGCATGATGCTCTGTACGTTGGCGTCGTCCAGGCACACGATGGACGTGCCATAGAACGGCACTTTGTTGACGAACTCGATGAAGGCCGCGCGGATGGCATCGAGCGAGGGGTAGTAATCCAGGTGCTCGCGGTCGATGTTGGTCACCACCGCGATGATGGGCGCCAGCTTGAGAAACGAGCCGTCGCTTTCGTCCGATTCGACCACCAGGAAATCGCTCTTGCCCACGCGCGCATTGGACCCGCCCATGGTGGCCGCGCGGCCGCCCACCACCACCGTCGGATCGAGGCCGGCGTGGTTGAGGATGGCGGCCGTCATGGAGGTGGTGGTGGTCTTGCCGTGGCTGCCGGCCACCGCGATGCCGTACTTCAGGCGCATCAGCTCGGCCAGCAGCTCGCCGCGCGGGATCACCGGGATTTTCAGACGGCGAGCCTCCTGCACTTCGGGATTGGAGTCCTCCACCGCCGAGCTGACCACCAGGGCCTGCGCGCCCGCCACGTTGGCCGCGTCGTGGCCTTCGTAGACGCGAGCGCCCAGCTTCGCCAGCCGCTCCGTGACGGGCGAGAGCTTCAGATCCGAGCCGCTGACTCCGTACCCCAGGTTGAGCAGCACTTCGGCGATGCCGCTCATGCCGATGCCGCCGATGCCGGTGAAGTGAAAGTGCTGGGGACGAAAAAACATTCCTTTAGCTTATTGTTTCGGCTCGCGGCCCTGCTGTCAATGAAAATCTCGCCTAGCCGCGTGCCACCTCCTCAAGAATTTCGGCCGCGCGCTCGGCCGCGCCGGGCCGGGCCAGGCGCCGCGCGGCCGCGCCCATGCGCTCGAGAACGCCCGCTCCGGCGGCCAGTTCCGCCACCGCATCGAACAACTTGCGCCCGCTCATCTCCGCATCCGCGATCATCCGGGCGGCTCCCTCGCGCTGCATGGCTTCGGCGTTGCGCGTCTGGTGGTCGTTCGCGGCGAAGGGAAACGGCACCAGGATCGAAGGCTTCCCCGCGGCGGCCAATTCCGAAACCGCGCCCGCGCCCGAGCGGCACACCACCAGGTCGGCAGCCGCGAATGCCGCAGGCATGTCCGCGATGAAAGGTACGATCTCTCCCGGGACGCCCGATTCGCGAAAGGCCTCGCGCAGCTCGTCGAAGCCTTTCAAACCGGTCTGGTGCAGGATGCGCACGGGCCACCCGCTCTCCCGGAACAAAGGCCAGCTCTCGCGCGCCGCCCGGTTGAGCGTGCGCGACCCCTGGCTGCCGCCGGTGATCAGCAGGTTCAGCGCGCCTTGGCGCGGCTGGGGAGCTATGGCGAAGAACTCCTCGCGCACGGGCAGGCCGGTCAGCTCGGTGCGCCCGCGTGGAAAGTAGCGGGCGGTCTCCGGAAACGAGATGAGAACGCGCGCCACAAAGCGGCCGATCGCGCGGTTGGTGAATCCGGGAAAAGCGTTGGGTTCCATCACCACCACCGGAACGCGCCGCGAGAGCGCGGCCACCACCGGCGGCCCGGCCGCATAGCCTCCCATGCTGAAGAGAGCGCAGGCTTCGCCCACCATCTTGCGGCATCCCAGCGTGGTAAAGGGCAGGCGCGCCAGCGTCGCGATCTTCTGGCGCCAGCCCACGCGATTCAGCCCGCCGATCCGGATGGCGCGCAGCTCGAATCCTGCGGCGGGCACCAGTTTGGCCTCGATGCCCCGCTCGGTTCCCAGGAAGAACACGTGATGGCCGCGCCGGCGCAGTTCGCGGGCCACGGCCAAGGCGGGAATTACGTGACCGCCCGTGCCTCCTCCCACCATGAGGAACCGGCGTGCGGCAGCTGCCATGGTCACCCCGCGTGCTCCGAGACATTCATGAGAATTCCCAGCGAGGCGAGCGTGCTCATCACGGAACTCCCGCCGTAGCTGATCAACGGCAGCGGGATGCCCTTGGTGGGGACCATCCCCAGCACCACGCTGATGTTGAACAGCCCCTGAATCGCCACCATGGCGGTCACGCCCAGCGCCAGGTAGCGGCCGAAATCGTCGTGGATGCGCCAGGTGACGCGCAGGCCGCGCCAGAAGATGACGAGGAAGCCGGCCAAGAGGCCCACCGAACCGGCCAGGCCGCACTCTTCGGCCGCCACCGCGTAGATGAAATCGTTGTGGGCCTTGGGCAGGTAGAGCAGTTTCTGCTTGCTGTTGCCCAGGCCGAGACCCAGCGGTCCGCCGGCTCCCACCGCGATCTGGGACTGCTGCAACTGGTAGTTGGTGTCGCGCGTCACCAGGGACTTCTCCACCCAATCGCGCACCCGGCCCTGGGGATCGATCTTCATGAGTTTGGTGAAACTGGGATCGAAGAACTTCACCACGCGCGCGGTGCGGTACGGCTCCGCCGCCACGAACCCCGCGATTCCCAGCAGCGCCACTCCCGCGCCGATGACGCAGGTGCGCCACTCCAGTCCGGCCACAAAGAAGATCACCGCCGCGGTGGCGCCCAGCACCAGCGCCGTGCCCAGGTCTGCCACCACCACCGCCACGAACAGGAGCCCGGTGGCCAGCGCAGCGGGAGCCAGGGTATGGCGATTATTGATGGCGCGGGCCCGCCAGGCCACGAAATAAGCCAGGAAGATCACCAGCGCCGGCTTAGCCAGCTCGGAAGGTTGCAGCCCCACCGGTCCGCCCAGCCGCAGCCAGCGGTGATGCGAATCGAGGATGAACACCAGCCCCAGCAGGAAAAACACCATGCCCATCCCGGTGAAGGCCACCAGGGGGCTTTGCAGGCGGCGGTAGGGCATGCGCTTCAGCGCCATGAGGGCTGCCATTCCCAGCGCCGCCCACAGCGCCTGGCGCCAGGCGAAATGCCAGATGCTGCCGTATTGCAGCTCGGCCATCACGAACGACGCGCTCGAGACCATCAGCACGCCGAACAGCAGCATCACCAGCACGGTGATGAAGAGGATCCAGTCGGTTTTGAGCGTTTGCGCCATGTCACTCTTTCGGCTCCAGGCGATTGACGATCTCTTTGAAGACCTCGCCGCGATGTTCGAAGCTCTTGAACTGGTCGAAGCTGGCGCAGGCCGGCGCCAGCAGGATGGTGTCGCCCGGCCGGCCGTGGCGGAAGGCGTGCTCCACGGCCGCATCCAGCGTACCGGCGTTCACCAGCGGCAGCGCTCCCCGCAGTTGCCCCTCGATCTTGGAGGCTGCCGCGCCAATCAGGAGGGCGGCATGAGCCCGCGCGGCCAGGGGTGCCCGCAGAACCGCGTAGTCCAGCCCCTTATCCTTCCCGCCCAGGATGACCCACAAGCCCCGCTCGAAGGCCTCCAGCGCCTTGAGCGTGGCATCCACGCTGGTGGCCTTGGAATCGTTGTAGAAATCAATGCCGTCGAGGTTGCGCACGAACTCGAGGCGGTGTTCCACGGCCTGGAAGGTGCGGACCGCGGCGGCGATCCGGTCCGGCGCCACGCCCGCGCGCGCCGCGGCCACGGCGGCGGCCAGCACGTTTTCCACGTTGTGACGGCCGCGAATGGGGATCTCGCCGGCTTCCATCAGCGGGCGGCCATCCAGCACCAGAGTTTCGCCGCGCAGACTGGCGCCGGGCGAGACTTTGCGCTTGCCGCTGAACCATTGGACGGCGGCCGCGGTGCGCTCGGCGTAAGCGGCGCAGACCGGGTCCTCGGCATTGAGCACGGCGAAATCGCCGGCGCGCTGCGTTTCGAAGAGGCGGCCCTTGGCGGCGGCGTAGTTCTCGAAGGTGTGGTGGCGATCCAGGTGGTTCTGGGTCACATTGAGCGCCACGCCGATATGCGCCCGGAACTCGGTAATGGTCTCCAATTGGAAACTCGAAAGCTCGAGCACGTTCCAGCCATCCGCGCGGGAAGCTTGAATCAGGGCGGTGACCGGTTTTCCGATGTTCCCACCCACCTGCACGGGAACGCCGGATTCGCGCAGGATGTGGCCCGCCAGGCTGGTGGAGGTGGTCTTCCCGTTCGATCCGGTGATGCCGATCGTGCGGCCCCGCAGGAACGGCGCGGCCAGCTCGACCTCGCCGATCACCCGGACGCCGCGCGCACGGGCGGCTTCGAGCGGCGCGAGATCCGCCGGCACATCGGGCGAGAGCACGATGAGGTCGCTGCCCTCGAAAACATCGGGCGACTGAATCGCGAAGGGAATGCCGAGACGCTCCAGGAGCGCCGCGGCCTCCTCCGGCAGTTCCGCGAGCGGCTTCAGGTCGGTGGTCCGCACCATGGCTCCGTGGCTCGCCAGCAGCTCGGCCGACGCCATTCCGGACTTCTTCATTCCGACTACCAGGGCCCGCGTTCCGTTCAGATCCATTTCACCTCAGTTTCAGGGTGCTCAGCGCGAAGAGCGCCAGCACCAGCCCGGCGATCCAGAAGCGCGCGATGATCTTCGATTCGGCCCAGCCCAGCGCTTCGAAATGGTGGTGCAGCGGGGCCATTTTGAAAATCCGCTTGCCATTGCGCAGCTTGTAGCTGCCCACCTGGAGGATCACGGAAACGGCCTCCAGGATGAAGATCCCGCCGATGAAGACCAGCAGGACCTCCTGTTTGATGAGCACCGCCACCACCGCCATAGCGCCGCCCAGCCCCAGCGAACCCACGTCGCCCATGAAGATTTCGGCGGGATGGGCGTTGTACCAAAGGAAGCCCAGGCTCGCGCCGGTCATCGAGCCGCAGAAGATGGTGAGCTCGGAGGTGTGCGGATTGCGTGCCAGTTGCAGGTACTCGGCAAGCTGGGCATGGCCGCCGGCATAAGTCAGCATGGTGAGAGCGCCGGAAGCGATCACCATAAGCCCTATGGCCAGGCCATCCAGGCCGTCCGTCAGGTTGACCGCGTTCGAGGCAAAGACCACCACCAGCGCCACGAAAATGCAGAAAGGCGCCACGCCCAGTGCGTAGGTCCACGGGTTCGTGAGCAGCGACGGGATCAGCAGGCTAGGCTGGTATTGCTTGAAAAAGGGGATGTTCATGGCCGTCGAGAACTCCCCGTGCGCGCGCATCACGAGCAAAATGGCGGCGAAGGCGAACCCCATGAAGAACTGGTAGGCGAGCTTGCGCTTCACGGAGAGGCCTAGATTGCGCTGCTTGACGATCTTGGCGTAATCGTCGAGAAAACCGATCCAGCCGTAAGCCACCAGCGCGGTGATGGCGATCCATACATAGGGATAGCGCAGATCGGCCCACAACAAGGTGGGAATCACGATCGAGATGATGATCAAAACGCCGCCCATGGTGGGAGTGCCGGCCTTCTTCTGGTGCGACTTGGGGCCTTCCTCGCGGATATACTGCCCGATCTGGAACTGGCGCAGCTTGCCGATGAGCCAGGGTCCCAGCGCGATGCACAGGAATAGCGCGGTGAGACTGGCGAAGGCCGTCCGGAAAGTGGTGTAGCGGAATACGCGAAGAGGGCTCGCGTACCGGTAAAGCTGTTCGTAAAGCAAAAAGTAAAGCATTAGCCGCCGCTCCGCTTACTCCAGAAACTTCTCCAACGCGCGTTCCATTTTCACGCCGCGCGATCCCTTGAACAGAATGGCATCGCCCGGGCGCGCCCACCGGCGCGCAAACTCGCCGGCCGCCACCGGGTCTTCGAAAAACATGCCGGCCCGCCCAGCTGCTTCAGCCAGCGCTTGGGCGCTGCCGCGCACGCCGATCACCAGGTCGATCCCGCGCCCGGCCGCGTAGCCGCCCACCTGCCGGTGCAACTCTTCGGCGGCGCGCCCTAATTCCAGCATCTCGCCTAACACGGCTATGCGGCGCGTGGCCGGGGTGCCCCGCAAAACGTCGATCATCGATTTCATGGCTTCGGGATTGGCGTTGTAGCAATCGTTCCACACCGCGATGCCATCATGCTCCAGGCGCTCGCCGCGCATGCGCCCGGGAGCGAAGCGGCGCACCGCCTCGCGCAGCCGCCCCGGGGCGATGCCGAATTCGCCCGCTACCGCGATAGCCGCCAGCAAATTCAAGATGCCGTGGCGGCCGGTCAATCCACTCTCAAAATCCACGCCCAGCGCCCGGAAGCGGGATCCCGTGGCGGTCATCTCGACTGCTTCGGCGCGCACCTGGGCGGCTTCGGAAAAGCCGAACGCGACCGTGCGGCCGGGGTGGAGATCGCGAAAAGCAAGCACACGCGCATCGTCAGCGTTCAGCACCGCGACGCCATCGCGCGGCAGCGCTTCGATCAATTCGCGCTTGGCTGCGGCTATACCGTCGATGGATTCGAAGAACTCCACGTGCGCGTATCCCACATTGGTCACCACGCCGATATCCGGCCGGGCGATGGCCGCGAGATCGCGGATTTCACCGGCGTGATTCATGCCCATTTCCAGCACGGCGGCACGGCAGTCATCCGGCAGGCGCAAAAGCGAGAGCGGCACGCCTACGTGGTTATTCAGATTCCCTATCGTGCGGCCCACGGCAATCTCCGTTTCGAGCAGGTCCGCAATGGCGTCCTTGGTGGTGGTTTTGCCGGCGCTCCCGGTCACGCCTACGACGCGCCCGCCCCAGCGCTGCCTGGCCCACAAGGCCAAGTCCTGCAGAGCGCCAAGCGAATCGCTCACTACCAGCTCGCGGGCCGCCCCGCCAGCCCGTTCCACCACCGCGGCGGAAGCGTCCAGAGCGAGGGCTTGCGCCACGAAAGCGTGCCCGTCGTGCTGGGGGCCGCGCAACGCGAAATATACGTCGCCCGCTTCCAGGGTCCGGGTGTCCACGCTCCAGCCGTTCGCTTTTACAGGGTCCGTGCTTCCGCGGGCGCCCATGGCGCGTGCAACCTCTTGTAGATCCAGGGTCATGATGACAGGGTTCGGTTGTACCCGTAGCCTCGCAGCACTTCGCGCGCCACTGCCCGGTCGTCGAACGGGATGGTCTTGTCTTTGAGGATCTGGTAGGTCTCGTGGCCTTTTCCGGCCAGGATGACGATGTCGCCCTCGCGCGCTTCCTTGAGGGCCCGCGCGATGGCTGCGGCCCGGTCCGGCTCCACGACGTGCGGCACATCCTTGCGGCGGATGCCCACTAGGGCGTCGTTCATGATGGCCAAGGGATCTTCCGAACGCGGGTTGTCGCTGGTCAGCACCACGAAATCGCTGGCTTCTGCGGCGGCCTGGCCCATCAGCGGGCGCTTGGAGCGGTCGCGGTCCCCACCGCAGCCGAACAGGGTAATGACGCGCTGGGGGCCGAGGTTGCGGGCCACCGCGATCACGTTGCGCAAGGCATCGTCGGTGTGGGCATAATCCACCACCACGAGGAACGGCTGGCCTTCATCCACGCGCTCGAAGCGTCCGGGAACGGCCTTCAATTGCGCGATCCCCTCGGCTATGGCTTCCGGGGCAATGCCGTATGAGAGGGTCGCGCCGCAGGCTGCCATGATGTTGTAGACATTGATCCTGCCGATGAGCGGCGATTCCAGCGGCAGGCGCAGCTTCTGATAGTGGATCTCGAAGCGCAGGCCCTGCAGGCCCGAGGAGATATGGCGCGCGCGCAGTTTCGCTTCCGGCCCCAAGCCATACCATAGGACTTCGGTCCTGGGGTGGAGCTTGAGCCGCCGGGCGTATTCGTCGTCGCGATTGAGCACCGCAAAGGGCGGTGGAGGGCCGCCGGCGCCTTCGAAGAGCATTTGCTTGGCGGCGAAGTAATCCTCCATGGTGCCGTGGAAATCCAGATGATCGCGCGTCAGGTTGGAGAAGACGGCGGTGTGGAAGCGTAGCCCAAACACGCGGCCCAGGGCCAGCGCGTGGGAAGAGACCTCCATCGTGGCGTGGCTGCCGCCGGCGGCTTCGAGTTCCGCGAGCAGGCGCACCAAGTCGAGCGATTCGGGGGTGGTATTGACGGCTTTGAGGACGCGCCCGGCCAAGTGATATTCGATGGTACCAATCACGGCCGTGGTATGGCCGGCCGCGCGCAATACGGAATCGACCAGGTAGCTGGTAGTGGTTTTTCCGTTAGTGCCGGTGATGCCGGTGAGTCCCAGCCGCTCGTCCGGCTTGCCGTAGAAATTCCGGGCGGCCAGCGCCATGGCCTGGCGCCCGTGCTCGACCCGGATCCAACAGCCCTCCAAATCCTCCGGCGGCGCGGAATCGGCCACCACCGCGCGAGCGCCGCGAGCCAACGCATCGCGCGCGAACTGGCGGCCATCCGCGCGGCTGCCGGGAAAGGCGAAGAACAGATAGCCGGGAGCCACGCGCCGCGAATCGTACTCCATGCCCTCTATATCGGCGGAGGCGAGTTCCGGCGCCAGCGGCTGAAGCAGCCGGACAGCGGAGAGAATCTCGCTTAGGTTCATCGGGCAAACCGTACGCGAATGCGTTCTCCTTCGTGCAGAACCGAGCCCGGCAGCGGGACTTGCATCCGCGCCGTGCCGCTTCCATCGGCAATCACCACAAGCCCCTGGCGGGCGGCTTCCGCCAGCACCGCGCGCATGCTCATGCCGCGGAAATTGGGCACCTTGGGGCCGGGCACCGCAGGCTCGTCGTCATCGTCATCTTCGAGAATATTGGGCTGATCCGATCCCAGGTCGGCAATTGCCAGGTCGTTGAGATCTTCGGGGTTTCGCGCCACTTTCGAGCTGGCCGGCGGATCTTCCTCGGGTATATCCCGCGGCACATCGAGGATACGCAACGCTTCCGTTGCGACGGTGTGAAACACCGGCGCGGCAGCCGCCCCCCCGAACCCGGCCGTGCCATGGGTTCCGTTCAATGTCACTACTACTACAATAGCCGGATTTGTAAGGGGCGCCAAACCCACGAAAGAGCCGTTGTAGGTGTGGGTATAGTGTCGGGCGAAGAAGTCGTATATCTGTGCGGAGCCGGTTTTCCCCCCCACCGAATAACCCTCCAGGCGCGCGCGGGTACCCGTGCCGCCCGGCATGACGACGCCTTCCATCATCTGGCGCATGGTGATGGCAGTCTCGGGCTTGATCACGCGCACGGCCGGAGCGGCGGGGATGGCCTGGTCGCCCCGCTTCAGGAGCAGCCTCGGCCTCACCAGCAGGCCGCCATTGGCAATCACGGAGCCGGCCTGCGCCAGTTGCAAGGTGGTCACGCTGACCTCCTGGCCCATGGAAACGGAGGCCAGGGACGTCTTACCCCAATGGGCCAGCTTGCGCAGCTTGCCGGGGGATTCGGCGGGCAACTGAATTCCCGTCCGGCTCCCGAAGCCGAAGCGGCGCATGTACTCGTACATGTTGTTCTGCCCCACGCGCATGCCCACCTGGATGGCTCCAATGTTGCTGGATTTGGCGAGCACGATGGCCATGGGGATCACCCCCAGCCCGGCGTGCGAATCGTGAATGATGCGGCCGGGCAGGCGCAGCACGCCGCCATGACAATCGATGGGGCTCTCGGGGCGGAGATTGGTGGTCTCGAGCGCCGCCGAAAGGGTGATGACCTTAAAGACCGATCCCGGCTCGAAGGGCACGGAGGCGGCGTGATTCTGGCGGGCCGCGAGATCGTCACCGGGCTCGGGCGGCTGGTTGGGGTCGTAGGTGGGATAGCTGGCCAGGGCGTAGATCTGGCCATCGTAGGGATTCATCACCACGATGCTGCCGCTGACGGCCTGGTTTTTCGCCACGGCGGCGGCGATCTCGCGCTCGGCCACGAACTGGAGACGCTCCTCGATGGTAAGCGTGACGGGCGTGCCGGCGCGCGCCTCGCTGGAGAGTTGCTGATCGATGCCGCGGCGCTTCACGTCGGTCAGCAGGCGCGCGCGGCCGGGCTGCCCGCGCAGCACGTCGTCGAGCGCTTTCTCGATTCCGGCATTGCCCCTCTCTTCGAAATCCACGCCGCCTAGCACGTGCGCCGCCAGCGTGCCGCCGGGATAGTGGCGCTGGCTCTCGGTTTGAATGGCGATCCATTCGAGGTGCAGGTTGCGGAGGCTCTGCGTCTCTTCGGGCGAGATCCTGCGCTTCACCCACAGGAAGCCGCGGCGGGTGTCGGCCGCCAGCTTCATCTTGCCGTACAGCTCGGTGCGATCGAGTTTCAGAACCAGCGAGAGAATCTCGGAAGCCACGCCCAGGTCCGGAACCCGCAGCGGGTTGACATAGACCGATTCGGTGGGCACGCTCATCGCCAGGGGCGCGCCCGAACGGTCGAAGATGGTGCCGCGGGGCGCTGGAATGTCGATGACGAGTTCCTGGTGCGCCCGCGCCAGGCGCGCGTATTCGGCGTGGTGTACAAACTGGAGGGAGACGATTTTATAGAGGGCCGCTGCGCCCCAGAGAAGGACGATGGCGGCTAACCATTTCAGTCTGCGCTCCACCATGCTGCTCCGCGTGACGGATCACGCCCCCCGTTTCTCTAATGGACCATGGCCACGGCGCCGTCCGGCCGGCTATCCAGGTGGATCACCTGGCGGGAGGAGGGCGTCACGAGATTCTGCTCCTGGGCCAGTTTCTCCAGGCGCTCGGGACTGAGCAGGGTGGCCTCCTGCAATTCGAGGGTGCGGCGCTCGTCCAGGTAACGGCGCTCCTCGGTGCGCAAGGTTTCGAGCTTGTAGCCCGCCAGCGTGGTCAGCACGTTGGGAATCTGCGCCAGGGCCAGGATTGCCAGCAGGGAGAAGCACGCCCCGGCCACGGACCATGTGGCGCCGCGGGTACGCGGATCGGCCTCGCGCACCAGGCGCGAGTTATCGATTTTCTTGCAATAGAAGTAGACGTCTTCTTGTGGAAGGGGCCGCAGCTGGAACGGATCACGCCGCGCGCGCGGGGGATCGGGAGGATCGGCCGGAGGCTGCTGCCCCGAACCTCGCGCAGGAGTCCTTTTCAAGAATGCCGGCATGGTGGCCATCGTGTATCCTTTATCTCTCTAGCTCTTTTCAATCCCGCGCAGCTTGGCGCTGCGTGACGCGGGGTTCCGGGCAACCTCTTCATCGCCCGGCGGGAGCGGGTGCTTGGTCAAAATTCTGGCACGCGCCTCGCGGCCCAACGCCCTGAACTTCTCCTTAACCTTCCGGTCGTCGATGGACATGAAGCTGATGACGACCATGCGCCCGCCGCTTTCGAGCAGCTCGGGACCGGTCTCCAGCAACGCGTCCAATTCGCCCGGCTCGTCGTTGACCGCCATTCGCAGGGCCATAAAAGTTTTGGTGGCTGGATGCAAACGGCCCGTCCTGGGCACGGCCCGCTCCACCACATCGGCCAGATGTAGTGTGCTCCGTATGGGCCGTGCCCGAACGATTGCTCTGGCTACTTTCCGCGCCCTCCTTTCTTCGCCGTACTGAAATATCAGGTCGGCGAGAGCCTTTTCGGCGGTATGGTTGACGAGTTCGGCCGCCGTCATGCCCTGGCTTTGGTCCATGCGCATGTCGAGCGGTCCATCCATCCCCAGAGAAAACCCTCTCTCCGGCGCCGTGAGCTGGTACCGGCTCACACCCAGATCCGCCAGCAGACCATCCACTTTCCCAAACCCTAAACTCCGCGCCGCTCCGGCCAGTTGGCTGAAGGCTCCATGGTGGAAGCGTATGCGCGGCATCCACTCGGCCAGGTTGCGTCGCGCCATCTCCAGCGACTGGGCGTCCCGGTCGTTGGCCAGCAGCCGGCCGGTGGTGAGCCGGCGGGCGATTTCCGCGGAATGACCGCCCAATCCCGCAGTGGCATCGATATAGATTCCATCGGGGCGAGGCGCCAGCAGCTCCAGAACTTCCGCGGTCATGACTGGAACATGCATACATCGTCAGTTCATCCCCGCAGTTTCCAGTTTGGCCACTTCATCGGGCGTGGTATCGGCGGCCTCGCTCTTGAGGTCCTCATATTGCTTCTCGCTCAGGACCTCGATATGTTTCCGGCGCTTGTAGAGGTGCAGGGTCTGGTTCTCGAGGCCCAGCACGCGCCGCAGGTCGGGGGAAAACAGCAGGCGCCCCTGGGAATCCACTTCGGTCTCGGATCCCAGGTCCGCCGCATTGAAAGAGATTTTCCGGACAATCTGGGAATCCTCGCGATGCTCCTCGAAGAGCTGTTCATTGGACCGCCAGACCGAAATGGGGTATATTTGCGCTGTGTGTCGGTCCAGGCTGGTCACGAAGAGCTTTTTTTCGGGAAGGGAGCCAAAGTACTGCACGAGCGCGGCTGCAAGTTTCATGCGGCCCTTGTCGTCAAGGCGGCCGTTGAACATGCCCCGGGGAGGTTCGACCGTCAAATGCTCTTGAGCGCTTCCCACTTTAGTACCCTATCGAGACCGGAAAAGATCCAAATCTTATCCACACACAACTAATAGTGGCATAACGTTCGTAGGGTAATCAAGAGTTTTTTTGGGGAAGCTATTGATTCGTACGGGGTTAACTTGAGGTATCGAACCACAACACGTTCGGCAGTTATTAGGGTACGCCACTACATATTGATGTAAGGCGAATATAAGGCGAATCTGAGGAAAGGGGCTAAGGAATTTCCCCAGCCCCTTAGAGGGATCTACTGCAAGGGTATTTTGGTCGTGTTGCTGAAGTACAGGGTGCCGCTGCCGACGGGTATCACGCCCATCGAGAGGGCTACGTTGCTCCCGGTAGCCGCATCGGCGGGCACCTGGAACTGAACCTCGAAGACGCCGGTGGTGCCCTCCAGCGCGATAGCCGAAATGGCGGTCACCCCGCCGCCGCCACCTGAAGAATTGCCGTAACCGACGATTACGTGCCCCTGGGCCAGAGCTTCCGCGCCCAGCGGTGGGACGCCACCGGTCACCAGAGCCGGACTGGTGGTCCCCAAGCCGGTGGCATAGATTCGAATGATTTCGCCTATGCGCGCCGGGTTGAGCGTGGTGACGTAGCTGCCATCCGGCCGGACCGCGACCGCACGCACGACGCTATCGGCCGGCATGGGCGCTGTAAAGATGCCCGGGCTGGCCGGCTGCACCGTCACATTCACGGTTACGCTGGCGCCGCCCACATTGACGGTCACGGGAACGCTTGAGCCCGGCGTGACCTGGCAGGGAACCTGGACGGTCAACTGCTGCTGGCCGTTTACGTTCGAGGCGCTATAAATGGGAGCCAGGGTTCCAGCGAAGGATGCGCTGACCACCGTTCCCGCCGTCCCCAGCGCGATTTGCGTGGGCAGCGCTCCAACGATCTGGCTGCCCGTGATTCCCTGGATGCCTGGGGCGATGCCGGGCGCAATGATGGCCGCCAGGCCGCACGGTGAAAGCGACCCTTGCTGGAAGCCAGCGGCATTATAGAAGCTGGAGGCGGTGACCACCGGACCAGGCGGTGTTACGGTGAGCGTGAAGGTCTGGGTGTAACTTCCGGCGGTGGCCGTGACGGTCACGCTGCCGGCGGTAGCTCCCGCCGTCACGTTGACTTGCGCCTGGCCGCTGCTGTTGGTAGTTACGCTGGCAGCCGAGAGCGTGGCAGAGCCCGCCGTCACCGCGAATTGCACGGGGTAGTTCGCCAATGGCTGGCCGTTGCTGCCGCTCACCGTCACAACCAGGGGCTGGGCGAAGGCCGCGCCGGTGATGGCGCTCTGCTGATCGCCGGAGTTCTTCTGGAGTCCGCTGATCTGAACATTGGCGGTTTCGCTGAAGGCCGTCGAAATCGCGGTGTTCGCGGTGAGCGCCACCGTGACTTGAACGCTTCCCACGGCGGAACTGGAGAGCGTCAGGATGGTGGAGACCAAGCCGTTGCTGCCGGAAGTGGCCGTGGAGGGCGACACCGTCCCGGCTGTGGAGGGCGACACCGTGAAGGTGACGGCCTGTCCCGAGAGGGGATTGCCAGAGGCATCCGCCACTTTGGCAACCAGGGCCGCTGCCAGGGCCTGGCCCGGAGTGGCGCTCTGGCTGTTGCCGCTGACGATCTGGATCATACCCGGAGTCGCCGCCGCGGTCACAGTGAACTGCAGCGGATTGCCGAAAGCGCCGAATTCGTCAAAGCCGCCTTCATGTCCGGCCGGTCCGGGGGTGGTATTCGACTGGATCTGGTTCACGCCGCCCACCAGGACGTAGTAGTATCCGGTCCCGGCCGCGCCTCCAAAAACGGGCGTGCATGTCGCCGTGCCGGTATAGTCTGTAAGGACCGACCCGGGGTCCGCGCCGGCCTGACCCGCGCAGGCGATGGTGGAGGTGGGATTCGGGCTCGCGTTTATCAGGCGCATCGACACACCGGGTACGCCCGCGCTTCCCGTGAAGCTCGAACTCGTGACGGTGAGGATAATGGGAGTCGTGCCACTCGTCCCGGACTGGCCGGTGATCGAACCCGCAAGATAGAGCGGCTGGCCTCCGTAGGTGGGCGAGGTTACGGAAATCGAGGGAACACCCACCGGGAACGTCGTCGAGGGGATGGCCTGGGTCACGGTAAAAGTGACCGACGGCGTTCCCGCCGAGGCGATGATCGAACTCTGAAGGTAAGACAGCCCGCTGCCGCCGGTCCCGCTGGGCTCAGGCTGGTTGCTGGAAGTGCCATCAGCGGCCGTAGTTGTGGTGGAAGCGATATACACAGTGCCGGAGACCACGGTCCAGGTGATCGTCGCTCCGGCGACCGGATTGCCGTTGGCGTCGGTGGCTTTCACCGTCAGCGGTTCGAAATTTCCGAAGGTGGATCCCACGCATCCGGAGCAGATCACCTGGCCGTCGCCCGACACAACCGAAAGATTGGCTACCGTCTGGGCGAATCCGGTAATCGAGAACGCGACGGCGAGCAGGCCAGCTACGGTAAGAAGCCTGAATCTTGACAAGGAAAACCTCCTCAGTTCCTAGGAACACATTTGGATTGGAAGGACGCGGAGAGACTTGTAGTTTATCATCTCTCGCAAGGTTGTGCGCAAAAAAAAGAGGGGAGCCGAAGCTCCCCTCTCGAAGCGATTCTAAGACCCGAGCTACTGACTGAAGTTCTCGCCAGCGGCTATCGGAGCCGGTGTGGTGCCGCGGAAAGAGAACGTACGCCAAGTCGCGGTGGAGTCCACATACTGGCTGCCCGCTTCCATGACCAACGCCAGGTAGCTGGAGATAATGCTGTGAACACCGACATCGGTGATCGCGGCATATCCATGCGCGCCCTGGAAGTTGCAGACGCCAATCACATAGCCTGTCCAGGAGTTCCCGGACGGCACAGCCTGGAGCGCCGAAGCGATGCTGGCCCAGGTTGTCCCTGCCATGACGGTTGGAGTGGTCGATGTGGGAGTAGCGGTCGCGCTTGTAGCACCACCTGCATAGGGAGTGTTCAAGCCGTACCAGTTGAGTACGCAAGTTCCGTTCTGTGCGATCGTGCCGAACGGATCGGTGGTCGTGTTGGAGATCGCGATGCCCGTATCAAATCCATTGCCGGTCTGGCCGGTCGTGACATAGGGCCACAACAGGACGGTCTGGCAGATGTTGATGTAGAGGACCGCGGTGGGGGTAGAGGCGGATGGGACGAAGCGCGGGATCGGTCCCGTCGTGGCGCCCGAGCCTGCAGCGTCGGTGAAGGCGCCGCTGGCCGAAGTCGGAGCGTACCAGCCGGATACATAGGCGGGAGCCTGAGGAGTCGGCAGGTTGTTCGCGGTATTCGCAGTATAGGAGACCGCGACCCCGAAGCTGAACTCGTCGATCGCGTTCGGATTGGCGTTGAGGACTTCCCAAGTCGCCGTCGCGGTGCTGGTCGAACTCGGAGTGAGCGCAACCCATGTGCCGGTGGCGGGCGAGGTAATGGCTTGGGCTTCCGGACCAGCCTCTAGCGGAATGTATTGAGCCCATGCGGTGACGCTCTGGTTGCCAGCTGTAGCGGTGCTGCCCACGGTGGTGTTGATGGTGTTCGGGACGTTGTTGACAGTCACGTACAGCGTAACGCCGTTCGGGATATTGGTGAACACAGCCTTCAACCGGGTGCCGTAGTCGGCCAGACCGGCGGTAGCCGTGCCGATCGGGAAGATGAAATCGGACTCGGAGTTGAGAAGCAGGCTGACGTTGCTGCCGGCGCTGGACAAGCCACCGGGAATGTTCTGCCCGTTACCCAGGCCGCCAGTAGGAATATTCGTCCCTTGCGCGGCGTATTGCGTATTGGTCAGCGGAACCACGCGGGTCTTGAACGCCGTGGCGAACTTCTCGGTGAAGTTGACCGTGCCCACCGACGCCAACGTTACGCTATTGCACTGCAGGAAGTTGGTGGCGACGCCGCTAACGCTGGAAGCCAGGCTCGACAGCACGAAGCCGACCGTCAACTGCGGGTTGGACAGCGGCAGAGAAGTGTTGCCGTTGGTCGAAATGTTGGCGTAAACCGGGTTCACACCAAACGTGCCGGCCGAAACGCCCGGAGCATTGATGCGGATATTGGTGATGCGGAAGGTCCGCTGAATGCCAGTGGTGGCGGGCGGCAGAATCGGAACGCCGAAGAACGTTACCGAAGAGCCGCTCACGACGCCCTGGAACACGTTGTAACCGGCAGTCGAGGCGCCGATGCTGTTGACCGCCACGGCAACCGGGGACGTCCCACCCGGGCCAGGTCCAGTTATGCCGGGTATGGAACCATACTGAGATGCGGCATACTCGGTGCAACCGGTGAGCGGCGTCGGGCAAAGAGTCTGAAGCGCGGCTGATCCCCATCCAGGCACGATCGTCGGAAGAGTCGATTGCGGCTCATCGATGAGCAGCAGGGCTTCGGAAAGGTTGAAGCCAGTCTGGGTGCTGAGGACGCGGCTCGTGACCGCCGTATTCAGCGTTACCACGATGTTGGCCTGCGGGATCTGATTGCCCGCGGGAATCGTTGGACCGCCCGTGCAGCCGATGACGATGTCACCGACGGCATCCGTGTAGCTTTCCTGCCGGATCTGCGGCGTAACGGCGCCGGTCTGGCTGAAGCTACAGTTCAAGGCGGTGTTGGACACTGGGTTTTGCGCCATGCCCAACCCCGCGAACAGGGTTAGAGCAAACAGCACAATAATCCATTTGCGAAAATCTGCCATTTCCTTCTCCTTGTGAATTGCGAAATTGAATCGGTCGAAGTTCTCTCTCAACCTGAGCCTCAAAATTTAGGTCTCAAACCGTTCAGTCAACCTTAGGGAACTTCTCCGTGTCGGGCGGAGAGTCAACTTCCGATGAACCGCCAAGCCGGCCACCGGACCTTACTGAAGCTATCGTTCGCGGCACATGTTTTTTGTAGTTATCTTCTTCTGTGCTCGCGAGACACTATCGCAAAATTGCGCACGGAAACCAGACGCGGTAAAACTATTCATAACTGATTGGCGGTCCGCTGTCAAGAGAAATTCCATCCCTTCAACATGAAACGGCCAGCCTGCCGGCGCCCTTTCGATCTCAGTCAAGCTGCTTGATTTAAGCACGCCAAGCGCCGTAACGTCAATAGTTTCACACAAAAATGTCTCATTATGGAGCCGTTTTAATCAGTTGGAGCTCAATGGCGGGATAATTGCTTAGCAGTGAAGCCGTGTTCAGGGCCCTCGCCACGATAATTACGTAGAAAAACTGGGCGGGTTCGGTACGTTTGTGGCAGGGGTACGGCCACTGGAGTACGTGGTCGGGGCACGGGATCAGATAGTCATGGCGAGAAATCCACCATCGACCCGCAAAATCGCGCCGGTCACGAATGAAGAAGCCCGGGGAGCGGCCAGGTAAACCGCCGCGCCCACCAACTCGCAGCTCTCGCCGAATCGTCCCATGGGCGTGTGGGTCATGATACTGGCGGTGCGCTCCGGGGTGAGCAGCTTGCGATTCTGCTCGGCCGGGAAAAAACCGGGCACGATGGCGTTCACGCGAACATGGTGGGGCGCCAGCTCGCGGGCCAGGAACTGGGTGATCTGGTTCACTCCCGCCTTGGCAATGGCATAGGTGAATACCTTGGAAAGCGGCGGTCCGGAGGATACCGAGGATATATTGATGATGGAACCGCCCCGGCCCGCATCCACCATAGCCTTGCCGAACACCTGGCACGCCAGAAAGACGCTCTTCAGATCGCAATCGAGAAGACGATGCCACTCCTCTTCGGAGATCTCGAAGAAAGGCGTCCCGGAATTCAGGCCGGCCGCGTTGATCAGAACGTCCACGTGGGAAAAGCGCGCCAGCACCGTTTCCAGTGCGCTCTCGAGGGCCGCCTTGCGGGTGCCGTCGCAGCGTAGCCCAATGGCTCTGCGCCCCGTGGATGCGATGGCTTGCGCCCGCGCCTCGGCAGCGGCGAGATTCAGATCGAGGATGGCTATATCGGCTCCGGCCTGCGCCAGGCCCGCGGCCATCGCTCCGGCGAGGACGCCGCCGCCGCCCACCACAACGGCCACCTGGCCGGCCAGGGAAAAGAGTCCGTCTTCCATCCGTTCGATCTTATCAGGTAGCGCTATCGGAAATGGCTCTCAGCCCGCCAGGGCGTCGGCCAGGTGCGGCTGGTAGACGCAGCGCGGGTCCTCGGCCAGGTAGTCGCCGGTGAAGGCGTAGGCACGCGAGCGCGATCCGCCGCAGATCTTGGTGTACTCGCAGAGGCCGCACTTGCCTTCGCGCAGGCTGGTGTCGCGCAGGCTGTGGAACAAGGGGGAATCGCGGTAGACGGCGGTGAGCGAATCGCGCAGCACGTTGCCGCCGCTAACGGGCAGGAAACCGCTGGGGAAGATCTCGCCGGTGTGGGAGACGAATACGAAGCCCTTGCCATCGCTCACGCCGGCGGTGCGCCATGCCACGCCTTTGGCGCTTTCGTTGTAGGTGACGCCGCCCTCGGCCTTCACGCGCTGCGCCACATAGCGGCGGTAGTGCATGGCCTCGGTGGTTTTGATGCCGAAGGGCGCGGTTTTCGAGAGCTCGTACATGAACTCGAAGACCCGTTCGTACTCGGGCGCTAGCAGGTCGTCGCGTTCGGCGGCGCGGCCGGTCACGATGAGGAAGAACAGGCTCCACATCTTCGAGCGGACTTCCTTGACGATTTCGGCGATTTCCGCGAGATGGGCCATATTGCGCCGCGTCACGGTGGTCTGGAACTGGGTGTCGAGGCCGATATCGCGCGCGTGGCGCAGGGCGAACATGGCGCGCTCGAAAGTGCCCGGGATGCCGCGGAAATCGTCGTGCGAAGCCGCGTCGTGGCCATCCACGCTGAGGGCCATGCGGGTGATGCCGGCTTCCTTAAAGCCCTCGATGGCCTGGGCGGTGAGCAGCGGGGTGGCGCTGGGCGTGACGTTGGTGCGCAGGCCGATCGCGACGCTGTGGCGAATCAGGTCGTAGAGATCAGGGCGCTTGAGCGGGTCGCCGCCGGTGAAAACCATGAGAGGTTCGCCGAAGGAACGAATCTCGTCCAGCAGGCGGTATCCCTGATCGGTCGAGAGCTCGGCCGGATGGCGCTCGGATTGGGCCGAGGCGCGGCAATGCACGCAGGCCAGGTCACACGCCTGGGTGACCTCCCAGATGACCAGCATGGGCGACTGATCGAAATTCATTCTGTCTCCACTGTAAGATAAGCAAGTTGCATTTGTGGGGCCAGATGGAGAGCGTTGATAATAGGGGCAGAATTCAACACCGCAGCCCGTCAGATCGGAGTACGGTGGGGCAAATGCCCCGGCTATTGCCGGGTTAGCCGCCCCCTGATATCCTGAATGTTCATCCCCAACCCTTATTCCGATAGGAGAAGAAATGGCTGTCAAAGTTGGTATCAATGGCTTCGGCCGCATCGGCCGTAACATCGTGCGCGCGGCTCTGGGCCGCACCGATGTGGAATTTGTGGCGGTGAACGACATCACCGACACCAAGACGCTGGCCCATCTGTTGAAGTACGACTCGGTGCTCGGGCCGCTCCAGGAAGAGATTAAAGCGGGCGCGGATTGGATTTCGGTCGGCGGCAAGACCATCAAAGTTTTCGCCACCAAGGACCCGGCGCAGCTCGACTGGAATTCGGTGGGCGCCCAGATCGTGGTGGAATCGACCGGCAAGTTCACCGACGCCAAGGAAGCCTGCAAGCACATCCGCGGCACGGTGAAGAAGGTCATCATTTCGGCCCCGGCCAAGAACGAGGACATTACCATCGTGCTGGGCGTCAATGATGACGCCTACGACCCCGCCAAGGACAACATCATCTCCAACGCCTCCTGCACGACCAACTGCCTGGCGCCGGTGGTCAAAGTGATCAACGACGCCTTCGGGATCCAGAAGGGATCGATGACCACGATCCACAGCTACACCAACGATCAGAACGTGCTGGATTTCCCGCACAAGGATCTGCGCCGGGCGCGCGCCGCCGCCCTGAACATGATTCCCACCACGACCGGGGCCGCCAAGGCTATCGGCCTGGTGATGCCGCAGTTGAAGGGCAAGCTGGACGGCTACTCGATGCGCGTGCCCACGCCGGACGTATCGGTGGTGGACCTGGTGGCGCTGCTCGACAAGCCGGCCACCGCGGAGGAAGTCAATGGCGCGCTGAAAGCCGCCGCCGCGGGACCGATGAAGGGCATCCTGGCGTATACGGACGACCCAGTGGTCTCGACCGACATGCTGCACAACCCCAACAGCTCGATCGTGGATGGGCAGTTGACCAAGGTTCTGGACGGCAACCTATTAAAGGTAGTGGCTTGGTACGACAACGAATGGGGCTACTCCTGCCGGGTGGTGGATCTCATCGCCTTCCTGGTCGAGAAGGGCCTGTAGTTCCTCGCAGCATCAGTTTCCCCGCAGCATTTCGCGCGCGCAATTGAACCCCGGGGCGCCCATCACGCCGCCGCCGGGGTGCGCGCCGGAGCCGCACAGATACAAGCCTTCGACGGGCGTGCGGTAGCGCGCCCAGCCGGCCACCGGACGCATCGAGAACATCTGGTCAAGGCTCATCTCGCCGTGGAAGATGTTGCCGCCGGTAATGCCGAAGCGGCGCTCCAGATCGAGCGGCGTGAGCACCTGGCGGTGCTCGACGATGGCCCGGATATTGGGCGCGTACTCCTCGATGAGCGAAATCACGCGGTCGCCGAAGGGCTCGCGCAGATCGTCCCAGGTGCCTTCCCGCAGGCTGTAGGGCGCGTATTGCAGAAAAATCCCCATGATGTGCCGGCCGGGAGGCGCCAGCGAGGGATCGTACAGGGTGGGGATCGTCAGTTCAAGCAGCGGGCGCTGGGAGGGCCGGCCGTACTTGGCGTCATCCCAGGCGCGCTCCACGTACTCGATATCGGGACAGATGTGCATGGTGGCGCGGTGCTGCGGGCCAGGCGCGCCGGGCAGGGCCGTGAAATCGGGAAGCCCGTTGAGCGCCAGGTTGATTTTCGCGCTGGTGCCCTCGATGCGAAAGCGGACGATGGCGGCGCGGAATTCGGGGTCCAGATCGGACTCTTCGACCAGGCGCAGGAAAGTGGCTTTGGGATCGAGGTTGGAGGCCACCGCGGCGGCTTCGATCTCCTCGCCGCTTTCGAGCGCCACGCCGCGGGCTCGCCCGTCCCGCACCAGGACGCGTGCCACCGGGGCATTCACGCGGATTTCGGCGCCGGCCACGCGCGCGGATGCCGCGATGGATTCCGAAACCGCGCCCATCCCGCCCCTCACGAAACCCCACAGCCCGCGATGGCCGCCCACTCCGCCCATCGAATGATGCAGCAGGATGTATGCCGTCCCCGGCGAGTGCGGGCCACCATTGGCGCCGATTACGCCATCGGTGGCGAGGGTGACCTTGATCTCGGGCGATTCGAACCACTCGTCCAGGTAATCCGCGGCGCTTTGGGTGAAGATCTTGACCAGCGCGACCAGGTCTCGGGAACTCATGCCGCGCAGCCTGGCCGCGAACTTGAGGTAATCGAGGAAATCGCCGATGCCGGCGGGCGGAAAGCGCGGCGGAGCGACCAGAAGCAGGCCCTCGACCAAGCGCGAAATGCGCTCGAGCTGGTCTTCGTAAGCGGGGTAGGCCGCGGCATCGCGGGGCGAGAAGCGGGCGATTTCGGCGAGCGTGCGGGCGCGGTCCTGCCACATGAAGAAATGGCGGCCATCGGGAAAAGCCGAGAAGAAGGCGGGGTCCTTGGCGTCCACGCGGTAGCCGAAGCGCTCGAGATCGAGCTCGCGGACGATGCGCTCCTGCAAGAGGCTGGTCAGATAGGCGGCCGTGGAGACGCGGAAGCCGGGCCAGATCTCCTCGGTGACCGCGCAGCCGCCCACCAATTCGCGGCGCTCCAGGACGAGCACCCGCCGGCCCGCGCGGGCCAGGTACGCGGCGGTCACCAGACCGTTGTGGCCGCCACCCACGACCACCGCATCGTACTTCGGCATGGCTTACCGCTTGCGGAACGCCACCACGGCGAGCGGGGGCAGCGTGACCGAGATGCTTGCGCACGGTTGTGGCGCGGTAAGGGGCGCGAGGAGACCAGCCCGCCGTTGCCCAGGTTCGATCCGCCGAAGATCTCCGAATCGGTGTTCAGAATCTCCTCGTAGAAGCCCTCTTCGGGGACGCCGAACTCGTAGGCGAAGCGCGGCACGGGCGTGAAGTTGCAGCAGAACAGGACGGTCTCGCGGGGTTCTTCGGCGTGGCGCGCGAAAGAGATGATGGAATTCTCCCAATCGTGGAAATCCACCCATTCGAAGCCGGAGTAGTGGAAATCCACCTGGTAGAGCGCCGGGTTGGCGCGCGTAGAGGCGGTTCAGCTCGCGCACCAGGTCTTGCAGTTTGCGGTGGAAGTCGAACTCGAGCAGCTCCCAGCGCACGCGCGGAGTTCGAATTCCACTCTTCACGCTGCCCGATATCCTGTCCCATGAACAGCAGCTTCTTGCCGGGATGGGCCCACATATAGGCCAGAAAGGCGCGCGCGTTGGCGAACTGCGCCACTCGTCGCCGGGCATCTTGCCGAGCAGCGAACCTTTGCCGTGCACCACCTCGTCATGCGAAATGGGCAGCACGAAATTCTCGTGAAAAGCGTACAGCAGGCTGAAGGTGATGGCGTTGTGGTGATACTTGCGATAGATGGGGTCCTGGCTGAAGTAGCCCAGCATGTCGTGCATCCAGCCCATGTTCCACTTCATGGTGAAGCCCAGGCCGTTGAGGTAGACGGGCTTCGAGACGCCGGGAAACGCGGTAGATTCTTCGGCCACGGTGAAGGCGCCCGGCACCTGGTGGGCCAGCTCGTTGAAGCGCCGCAGGAAGTCGATGGCCTCCAGGTTCTCGTTGCCGCCGTACTGGTTGGGAATCCACTCGCCCGCCTTGCGCGAGTAATCCAGGTAGAGCATGGAAGCCACGGCATCCACGCGCAGGCCGTCGATGTGGTATTCCTTCAGCCAGAACAGAGCGTTCGAGATGAGGAAAGCGCGCACCTCGTTGCGGCCGTAATTGAAGACCAGGGTGCCCCACTCGCGATGCTCGCCCTTGCGCGGGTCGGCGTGCTCGTAGAGCGCGGTGCCGTCGAAGAAGACCAGGCCGTGCGCATCCTTGGGGAAATGGCCCGGCACCCAGTCCACGATCACGCCGATGCCCGCCTGGTGGAAATGATCGACGAAGAATCTGAAATCGTCCGGGGTGCCGAAGCGCGAGGTGGGCGCGAAATAGCCGGTCACCTGGTAGCCCCACGACCCGGAGAACGGATGCTCCATGATGGGCAGCAGCTCGATGTGCGTGTAGCCCATGCGCTTCACATACTCCACCAGCTTGACGGCCAGTTCGCGATACGTGAGCGCCTGCCCCATGGGGCCGCGCAGCCAGGACTCCAGATGCACCTCGTAGATGGAGATGGGGGATTTCAGCCAGTCCGTGCGGCCCCGGCGATCCATCCATTCCGCGTCGCCCCAGCGGTACCTCTCGATATCCCAGACCACCGAGGCGGATTTGGGCGGCGCCTCGCAATAGAACGCATACGGATCGGCCTTGAGCTGCTGGTAGCCCGCAAAGCGCGAGCGCACGTTGTATTTGTAAACCGCCCCCTGGCCCAGGCCTGGAATGAAGAGCTCCCACACGCCCCCGTTGCGGCGGCGCATGGGATGGCGGCGGATATCCCAGTCGTTGAACTCGCCGGCCACCGTGACATCTTCGGCATTGGGCGCCCACACGGCGAAGCGCACTCCGGGGGAGCCATCCACCACCAGCGTGTGCGCGCCGAAGCTCTTGTAGGCCTCGTGGAGGGTGCCCTCGGTGTGCAGGTAGAGATCGGCGTCGGAGATCTGCGGCCCGAAGCGGTAGGGATCGTCCAGCTCGATCTCGCTTTCGTCCCACAGGCGGAGGCGCAGGCGGTAAGGCGCCGGCTCGCCGCTCAGCGACGCGCAGAAAAAGCCCTGGGGGTGCTGCTTCACCATGGGGCAGAGCTGGCCGCCGGCCAGGACCACGTCGGCGCGTTCGGCCTGCGGCAGAAAGGCGCGCACCTCCCAACGGGGCTGCCCGCCGCGCTTGCGCACGCTGTGCGGTCCCAAAACGCGGAACGCGTCGCCGTGATACCCGCCCACTATCGCTTCAATCTCTTCAGCAGTCATGAGAGCCTTAAGAATAGAGTATGGCCGATTTCATCCAGGAAATGCCCAAGGCGGAGCTGCACGTTCACCTGGAGGGATCGCTGGAACCCGAAACCCTGCGCGAACTGGACCCGGCGGCTCCGCTCGAGGAGTTGCGCGCGCTCTACCGTTATACCGATTTCAACGGATTTCTGAAAGCCTTCGGCGAAGTGGGGAAGCGGCTGCGCACCCCGGCGGACTACGCCGTGGCCACGCGGCGGCTTCTGGAGCGGCTGGCCGGGCAGAACGTGCGGTACGCCGAAATCATCCTGGCGGCCGGCGTAGTGCTGTGGAAAGGCCAGGATTTCGACGCCATCTTCGAGGCGGTGGCGGAGGCCGCGGCCGGATCGCCGGTGGAAGTGCGCTGGATTCTGGATGGCGTGCGGCAGTTCGGCGTGGAGCACGTGATGGCCGTGGCCAAGCTCGCGGCCGAGCGCGTGGATCGCGGGGTGGTGGCATTCGGGATCGGCGGCAGCGAGGAGCGCGGGCCGGCCGAATGGTTCACGGACGTTTTCGCTTTCGCGGCGGATGCGGGCCTGCATCTGACCGCGCATGCCGGCGAAGGAACCGGCCCGCAAGCGGTTTGGGCCGCGCTGCGGCTGGGCGCCGAGCGCATCGGCCATGGCATCTCCGCCGTGGAAGACCCGGAGCTGATGGCTCACCTGCGCGAGGCGGACATTCCGCTGGAGATCGCGATCACGAGCAACCTTGCGACGGGCGTGGTGCGATGCCTCGAGGAGCATCCCGTGCGGCGGCTCTACGCCGCGGGCGTCCCGATCGTGCTCAACACCGACGACCCGGCCATGTTCGGCTGTACGCTGGTGGGGGAATACCGGCTGGCCGCGCGGGCGTTCGGGTTTAGCGGGGAGGAGTTGAGGGGGATCGCGGAGAACGGGTTCAGATATGGGTTTCGGTAGGGGGTGGTTGTTCGCCGACAGCCGAGCTCGACGCTGACCCCAGGGGAGCTTTTCCGATAACGCCACTTTAATGCCCCCACCCCAACCGCATCCCCAACCGCATCACTGCCGGGTGGCGCGTAAACGGGCTAGAATGGCTGACCATGGATCAATCCGCTTTCCTGAAACGGTTCTACGCAATTGTGGGCGGCGGCGCCTGTGTGTTGCTGGTCCTGGTCTGGGAATTCACCAAAAGCGCTCTATCGCCACGAGGATTTGCCGTGGCCGCTTTGATATGGTGGATCGCTATGTTCGCCGCGCTTTTCCCTTTGATCAGGTCGCGGCAGCGGTCGGCCGAAGATATCCGGAGGAAACAAATTGCCAGCGGCGTTCCGGCCGAATTGCTCGACCGAGATCGGTGCGTTAGGAACATTCGCAGCATGAAGAGACTCATCGCGGTGTTCGCTGTTCTCCTCGGATACGGGGTGCTGACAACACAGGGTCAACCACTGCTGCCTCGGGCCGTGGGTGCAGCCGTCGATGTCTTTTTCCTGGCTGCGTGCTTGCACTCCTTAATGCAGTCGCAAAAAAAACTGAGAGGACTTCCAGCAGATCGTGCAACAGGGCACCCAGATATGAATTGAGATTGCTCCGAGTCGGATGCAAAGTCGGCCACTCGGAGGCTGAGCCAATGCAGGTTGTTGCTGGTATACGCCCCTTCCGCACTTCGTCCAGGCATCGAGGCCTGACATCGGGTAGTTACCGGAAGCGCCACTTTCCAACCTCTTATCCGAGACACGCCACCTTCGAGGAACAACCGGGATATGCTGAGTGAGAACAACCACCTGATGACACGAGCGGAATTTGTTCAGCGGCTGGTCCTCAACACGATCTGCGACGATTTCGAGAATGTGGACCAAGTGATTCTCCACGAGGTCGCTCGGCAGGCCACCAAATGCGGGTTGACGATTCAGCGTTCCGATATTGTCGTAGCGTTGCACGGGCTGGTGGAAGCCGGATTGGCGAAGGCGTACGACCTGTCGGCTTCAAGCGCAGACCCGTTCTCTGGTGAAATCGCGGGAATGCCGCCGCTTGATGGTTCCGAAGAGAGTTTCAGAACATATTTTTATATCACAAACAAGGGGATGGAGTTCCAGGAAGCCGAGGACGCGTGGTGGCCCTTCGACGATGAGGGGCGACTTCGACCAGGATGGAATCCGCCGGGACCCTGAAGCCGCGCACCCGGCCGAGTTGTCTCCCCAAACGCCACTTTATAGCCCCAATGGAAATCTGCTGCCACATCCGCGCATCGGGCAGACACACTTTGCATTGACCTGTATTGCCGTTATCCTTAGGGCGTGAATAGATTTCTGGCAATGGGCGTAATCGCGCTGGCGGGGGCTTCACTGCCGGCGATGTGCCAGCGGGCATCCGTTGATGCTACGCTGCATACGACAGACAAGCCGTATATACAGGCGAGTGGCGAGGCCATCATTTCGACAAAGCCAGACCAAGCGGTCGTTGAAATCGGCGTCGTATCTCAGGGTGCGACGGTGGCAGCAGTGGCCTCGCAGAATGCGGAGCAGACTGGTACTTTCCAATCGGAGTTGGCCCGTTTGCTCGGCGACAAGAGCAAGATGAGGACGACGAATTATTCTGTGCGTCCGAATTATCAATACCCCAAACCCGGAGCTGCCGCCACGATCACGGGCTACACCGCAACGAACATCGTGGAGGTCACGGTGGATGACCTGAATCTAGTGAGCAAGCTGATTGACGCCGCGACCCAATCGGGTGCGAACGTTGTTCAGAAGCTGCAATACCAACTCGAGAACCCAGGCTCTGTCCGCGCTCAGGCCCTCAGGGAAGCAGCCGCGCGGGCGAAGACAAGTGCCGAAGCAATGGCTTCGGGTCTTGGACTCAAAGTGCTGCGCGTACTGTCGGTAGAGGAGGTCACGTCCGAGGAAGGGTTCGGCATGTACAAGAAAGCACCGCCTCCGCCACCACCCGGCGGAACTACCCCGGCCACTCCGCTCGAAATGGGGATGATCGACCTCGGTGCCAATGTCATGCTGCGGGTTGAGATAGCTCAGTAGAGTCTCAAACGTTCCGCGGCGCAAGCTACGCGAGTGGTAAACGCTCTTATCGGAAAGGAGCGCGCTGGCCACCGTTACCCAATCAGTTCCAGCAGCTTGTCTATCAACTGGTCCAGCATGTCGGGAGCGAGAAGCGCGATCCTCTTGCCAAGCCGACCGACGGAAATCGTGCGAATCTGCGAGATCTTGACCCACGAGGCTTTGGGCAGCATTTCCGGGGGAAGCGCCAGCGTCAACGGGAACCCGGCTTTCTGCGGCTGGCTCGTGATCGCCATTGCGATCACCGTTTCGGACCTCCGGTTGAGCACGTCGTGGCTGACGATCAGGACCGGCCGCAGTCAGGCCTGCTCGCGGTCGCGGACCGGGTTCAAGTCCGTCCAGTAGACCTCGCCTCTCAGTATTCCGGCCAAGCCCGGTCACCCAGACCTTGTTCGGCCAATTGCTTTTCCTCTGCGGGTCGATCTTTGCCAATTCGCGCACTAGCCGGGTCCGCTTCTCGCGCTCGCCCAGCAGGTTGACGGCTGATTCGACGGCCCGGCTACGGTTCGGGTACAGCCGTCTTCGTGGCTGGTGCGGCGCCCCTACGGCGCGGGCGTTCGGGTTCACGGAACGGGAGTTGAGGGGGATCGCGGAGAACGGGTTCCGGTATGGGTTTCGGTAGAGAAGTTACGGACGCAGGACGGAATCGGCCAATGGCTGCCGTTGTTTCAA
This sequence comes from Terriglobia bacterium, assembly GCA_963714205.1. Classification (GTDB taxonomy): domain Bacteria; phylum Acidobacteriota; class Terriglobia; order Bryobacterales; family Bryobacteraceae; genus CAVQNQ01. The sequence goes on along the minus strand of CAVQNQ010000003.1, from coordinate 485,697 downwards.
CTTGTAACCGTAAAGGTATGCCGCCAGGTCTGCCATCTCCGAGCCGCTGAACCGAGGCCAGGAGATTCTCTTCTGTCGCATGCGGCTCAACATCATCGGCCCGTGTTTCCAGAGAGCGGCCACCATCCCGAAGGATGTTATTCTCCCAGCCATGGCCGGTCGGCCGGGTGCACCGCTGGACGGGTCGTCATGACAAGCAGCGCAGTGTTTCCTCGAAAAGACCTTCCTGCCCTGCTCCAGGTCGCCCCGCTCCTCAAAGAACTGCGTCGAGACGAGGTAGCCCACCAGGCGGCGCATCTCCTCATAGCTAAGCGGCGCGGGATTATGTTGTGTGCGGAATGGGTGGTTCCACATGGCCGCGGCAAAGTCGGTCAGGCTGTATCGGGTGGGTCGAGCTTCCAGGGCCAGCGCTCCCCTGTGGCAGCCGGCGCAGCCCTTCGACAGCAAATAGCTCCTCACCGGACTCCGCCGAACCTGGCGAGAAGGTCGCCGGCGCGGCCGGGTTCTTGCGTGCTCCGCAGATATACCAGCAGATCGGTCATTTCCTGCGCGGAGAACTCGTGGATACGGAATCCCCATCCGGTCCGAGCGCCGGTATCATCTCCCTGGAGTGATTCCACATCTGCTGCGCGAGCGCAATTGGGTCCGCAAGCGACTTCCAAGCCGCTACCGGCTGGATGCCTTCGCGAAGCCGCGGACCCGATACCGTGGCACTCCGCGCACCGCTTCCCAAGAAAAACCCGCTCGCCGCGCGCTGATGTCGCCGGGCTGCTCGAAATAGCGGGCGGCAAAGAAATAGACGAATAAGTCCGCCGCCTGCTGCTCACTCAGCTCGGGTTTAGCAATTCCCTTTCTTTCCGTCGCGGCCCACATAACCGGAGCATGGTTCCACAACAGGCCCGCCATCAGGTAGGGACTGAAGCCCCGCTCCACGCCCTGCCCCAGGTCCGGCGCGCTCTTTCCGCGCTCCCCGCCGATGCTGTGGCAGACAATGCAGTTCTGCGCGCGGAATACATCCTTGCCACGGTCCGCATCACCAGGCAGCAGGCTCCTCGTCGCACAAATCCCGGTAAAACCGGTGGCGACCACGAAGAGCAAACCTGAGAGTCGCTTCATCACTCGAGATTGCCACGAATATGAAAGCCAGAACAGAAACGGCGACCCAGCAGCGCAATGGCTGCGGGGTCGCCCTTATTTACTTGAAACCGCGATCGTTGAAGACAAGTCGTCTCAGCGGGTCGCCCGAACGGTCTCTGCCTGGATTTACTCCAGGGCGGCGACGGTTGTCGAAGATGAAACCGGATTGACCTTCACCGTGATGTAATCGGACGGCACCATAACCGTCTTGTAGACTGCTTGGTCCTCGCATTTGACATAAAGGTGGATCCAACCGCCATCCGTATACCTGCCCTCGCAAAACGTCGATTTCTCATCGTCGATGACCGTCCGTGGAACGAGGTCTCGAGAGGTGGTGATCTTGAAATCCTCGGCGGCGGCTACGCGGTTGATCTTTCGCGCGGATACTGTCTGGAGCACCGCTGGGTTCAGGTCTTCCGGACGCATATTCACACTGAAGGTGAAACGGGTGCTTCCGGATTCGTCGGAGGCCATTGCCGGTCCCCGGTACGAATAGGTGACCCGATAGGCGGCCACCGGGTATTCGTCTTGCACCGACGGACAGAACATCGAACCGCCCGGTTCCCGATGGGCTTGGCCGCAGTACCGCCCGTATGTTATCGAGGCCGTCTTAGTTGCGACCTTTACAGCCTTGACGCTCTCGAACTTGATGGTAGACAGATCGGCGCCCGCCGGAATATACGCGACGTGCGTGAAGGGTTGGAGTTCCGTGAGGTCGATTGCTTCTGGAGCCGCCGTACCCGTAGTTGGCGCAACCTGCGCACCTAACGGGAGTGCCAAAACAGCCGCTGCGATCGTGAGTCCTATTTTTTTCATTGTGTTAGATCCCTTTGTGTCCCCAGACACTCCTGCTTCGATCACCGGAGTGGTAACACACCCCGGAATGGCACCCTGGCAACCTGCCGGCGCCAATTTCGGTTGTCATGCTTTCCAGGAGGGCTATGAAGCGCTGTTCGAACTCAGAACGTCCCCTCGGGCACTTACTCCCAACCCCCTCCTGAAGGGCGTGGAGCGCGAATACTCAGGCACCCAGTATGGATAAATCCGGTCCTCTTTGTCAATTCAATTATGAGAGGATCGTTACAAAGTGCGCGAAGAGTCTGCAAACGGGCTGCAAGCCTGCGTGCGCCGGCCTGCGACTTGTGCGGAATATCGCTCTGGCCAAGCAGTTTTCATCGTTTGTTAACTCGGCGCCGAGTATACTCGCCTAGCTAACCCTCGCAATGTGCAGGTGGCTTTGGGTTTGCATGTTGTCTAGACGAGAGCTCAGAGAAGGGAAATAGTCGAAATGAGGAAGAGGAGGACTCTGGCCCTGGCTGTGTGTGCGGGCCTTTGGTTTGCGGGGGTCGCGGTGGGGCAATCGGTAGCGATTAAGGCGGCGGGGGCGACATTTCCCAACGCGATCTATTCCCAGTGGTTCAACGAATTCAAGAAGACCGGCGCGGAGATCAACTATCAGCCGGTCGGCTCCGGCGCCGGGATCCAGCAGTTGATGGCCGGCAAGGTGGACTTCGGGGCTTCGGACGTACCTCTGACCAACGCGCAGATCGCGGAGATGAAAGTGAAGCCCCTGCATTTCCCGACGGTTCTCGGCGGTGTGGCGATCATCTATAACCTGACGGGCGTCAGCCGGCAGTTGCAGTTCTCCGCCGGCACGCTAGCCGGAATCTACCTGGGCAAGATCGGCAAATGGAACGACCCCGCGATCGCGCAGGACAACCCGGGCGTCAACCTCCCTTCCGACGAAATCGTGGTGGTACACCGCTCCGACGGCAGCGGCACGACCTTCGTCTTCACCGATTATCTTTCCTTGGTTAATGCGGATTGGAAGAGCGCAGTGGGTGCGGCACCTTCGCCGAAGTGGCCCACCGGCACCGGCAAGGAGGGCAGCGACGGAGTTTCGGAGATGGTCAAAAGCACGCCCAACTCCATCGGTTACGTGGAACTCATCTATGCCACGCAGAACAAGATTGCCTATGCCGCCCTGAAGAATGCGGACGGAGAATTCGTCAATGCCGACGCCGCTGCGGTGACCGCGGCGGCGTCGGGCGCGGCCAAGGGCATGCCGGCTGATTTTCGCGTTTCCATCGTAAACGCGCCCGGCAAGGCTTCGTACCCCATTTCCACTTTCACCTACCTGCTCGTTCCCAGCCAGATTCCGGATGCGGGCAAGCGTAAGGCTATCGCCGACTTTCTCCACTGGATGCTGACGGATGGTCAGAAGGAAGCCGAGAGTCTGGGCTACGCTCCGCTGCCGAAAGAAGTGATAGCGAGGGAATTGAAGCAGGTTGCGCGCGTGAAGTAGCCGCGGCGGCATTGACAAGAAGCGATCCCCGATGGCGCCGCGGCCCCGCTCCTCAGCGGAAGCGGTAGAGCTTGACCTTCTGGATGGTGTAGCGGTCGCCCTGGAACCAGAGGCCCCGCGCGTCCGGAGTCTCATCGCCGTTCAGCCGGCGCCCGGGGACCCAGCGGCCGTCCACGAACTCGCCTTCATCATCGGTGGCCAGTGCCACGCTTTGGTTTGCGTCCGTGGCCGATTCGAAGTAGACAAACATGCTTCTGCCCACAATCACGAAGTCGTCCGGGCCCACCTGGATGAACAAGCCGGCCACCTCGTCCACGGGAGCGGCGACGGGCGCACCGGGGTCCTGAGCGCGCGGCGAGAAACGGGCCTCGATCGTATAATCGCCCAGCCTCACTTTGGAATTGGGGTTTTCCTTATCCACCAGCACGGCCGTCGCCTTTTGAAGGCCCTGCCGCTCCAGAATTAGTGGAGCCACCTCCAACAGGACTTTGTAGCCTTTGCCAAGCTCACCGTCCGGGGACACGAGCCGGTCGATCCCAAACGGCGAATAGCCGATGCCGTCATACTTGGCGGCGGTGGCGATGGCGTGAGCGACGCCCCGCGCGTCTCCACGGGATTCGGGAATGAAGAGCGGGTTGCCGGATTGCTTGTACCACTGGCACCAGTCGTCGTAATTCGGGACGTGGACGTCCGGCGATAAAATGTCGATCGCCGGCCCAGCGGCCCTCCAGGCATCCATGACCCAGGGTTGAGGGCCGCCGCTCGGATAGCCGCCGGGGATGGTCTCGAGAGGCTTCTCTTTTCCCTGGCGCAGCCAGGTGTTGACGAACATGGGGATGGGGTATTCAGCCTTGCCCGCCGCCGCGACAGTGCCGACGTACCGGCCGTAGTTCCATGCCATGAATAATTCGTCGGTGTCGACGCCGGCGCCGAAGACCTGCTCCCAGCTTCCGGACGTTTTGAAGCCGGCGGCTTCCCAACGCTTGCGCAGCTCGGGAATCAGAGTTTCTTTATGCTTCTGGAGGTAGTCCATGAACTCGGCGGGCACCGGCCCCGCGAACGCTTTGTTGGCTGCCGCGGAGTGGTCCCGCGACAGGCCGAGGATTCCCACTTCGTTCTCGACCTGAATCATGAGGACCGTGTGCGCGTCTCCATCCACCTCGCGGACGTGCTTCATCATGGCGGCAAAGGCGTGCGCATCGGCATCCCGGTTGGCGTCGCTGAGCGTAGTCAACGTCGGTAGACCTTTGCCTTTCTCGTCCTGAACGAGGGGAAAGCGCTGTTGATTGGCCTTGACCCACACGGGCCGGTAGGTGGACTTGCCGTTTTTCCAGCTTCCGAACCAGAGCAGGATCAGGCGCAGGTTGTGCTGCCGGGCGCCTTGGATCAGACCGTCCACCAGGCTGAAATCGAAGTGGCCCTCCTCGGGCTCCATCAACTCCCAGGACACCGTCGCCAGGACGGTGTTGAGGTTGGTCGCCGCGATCTTGGGCCAGAGCGGCCGCATGTACTCCATGCTGGAGGCGCTGGAGTTGTTCAATTCCGCACCCACGACCAGGAACGGTTTGCCGTCCACGATCAATTGCGTGGCGGTTCCCTGTTTCTCGAGGTGCGGAATCATCGCCGAGGGCTTAGCCTGCGAAAACGCCGCCGTGGATGTGAACGATATCAGGATTGTCGTAATAAGAAAAGTCTTCAGTTTCATTTGTCGACCTCAAGGGCTTTGGCGCTGATCTGATGTGGCTCGCCGGTGAGCCCACGAGAGTATCACGCTTCGCTCCCCGCCGGGATCGGGTTGGGGCAGGGGTATATACTGAGGGCGACCGGGCCGGAAGGGTCCGCAAGGTGTCTCGATGTCCAAACTGCGATTGTTGGCGTGGGTAATTGTCCTGTTGGTGTTGGCGATGGCTCCCGGGCCGCGGCGGGGCGTGGCCTTTCAGGCGTCACAGACCTCAGGCGGCGCAGGGTCTGGGCCACTCACGGCGGAGCAAGACCACCAGAGATTGATGGATCTGCTGCACATTACTTCCCTACGGCCCGGGGCCAATCAGAGGGAGCCGCAGGGGCCGAATGGCGTGAACTACGACGAGTCCAAAGCCAATCCCTACCCCGACCTGCCGGACCCGCTCACGTTGAACAACGGTAAGAAGGTCACGACGGCCAAGGAGTGGTGGCAGCAGCGGCGTCCCGAAATCGTCGAGTTGTTCGACCGCGAGATATACGGACGGGTTCCCCAGAACTTACCTAAGGTGACGTGGGGAGTGGCCAGCACGGCCGCCGCGACCGTTGGCGACGTGCCGGTCGTCACTAAGCAACTGGTGGGGCACGTGGACAACTCCGCGTACCCGCAAGTCACAGTCGATATCCAAGTGACGCTGACCACGCCGGCCAACGCGGCGGGCCCCGTGCCCGTGATGCTGCTGATTGGCGGAGGCGCGCCACCGGCGGGCGCGCGAGGGCCGGGCCGCGGCGAACCGGCGGGGCCCAGCGCGCAACAACTGATTCTAGCGAAGGGCTGGGGCTATGCCAGCCTCTCCGCATCCAGCATCCAAGCCGATAACGGCGCAGGCTTGCCGCAGGGCATCATCGGCCTGGTGAACAAGGGCCAGCCGCGCAGAGTGGACGATTGGGGCACGCTGCGAGCCTGGGCGTGGGGCGCCAGCCGCGCGCTGGATTATTTTGAAACCGACAAATCCGTGGACGCGAAGCATGTCGGCCTGGAGGGCCACTCGCGCTGGGGCAAGACAGCCGTCGTCGCCATGGCGTACGACCCGCGTTTCGCGATTGTCTACAACAGCTCCTCGGGCGAGGCCGGCACCAAGCTGCACCGGCGCAATTGGGGAGAATTGGTGGAAAACATCGCCGACAGCAAGGAGTATTACTGGATGGCCGGCAACTTCATCCAGTACGCCGGGCCGCTGCACTGGAACGATCTGCCGGTGGACTCGCACGAGCTGATCGCTCTGTGCGCCCCTCGCCCCGTGTTCAGCGGCGCCGGCACGCTCGAGGGCGGAGACGGATGGGCGGACGGCAAAGGCATGTTCCTGGCCGCGGTGGGCGCCGGCCCGGTATACAAGCTGCTGGGTGCGAAGGATCTGGGAACTACGGAACTGCCGCCGGTGGGAACCGCCCTGATCGATGGCGACGTGGCCTTCCGCCAACATCCCGGCGGCCACACGGACTTACCGAACTGGCCGACGTTCCTGACGTTCGCCGAGCGCTACATGAAGGCTCCGCGCGATTTGAGCGCACACCGGTAGACTCAGGCGGTATAGCGGATGCCGTCCACGGTGCCGCCGTCATTCTCAGGCGCGGCCAGGAGAACGCTGAGGTCCACCTGCTCCGAGACCGGCTTCAGCTCGAATAACAGCAGGTTCTCGCCGGAGCGCAACTCGACGGGCTTTTGGAATTGCCCGATGCGGTAGCGCGTGGTGGCATTCTCCTCCATTACCTTTTCGCCGTTCAGAAACGCCGTCAACCGGCCGTGCGCGCCCACCCACAGGAAAGCCTTCCGGCTACCATCGGCCATTATCCGCACAGCGGATTTGTAAACGGCGGCATCGGAGGCAGGCGGCTGCCACTTGTTGAAGTGCAGCGTGTCGACGGGCGCCGTGAAGCGCGTCCAAGTCTTGATATCGGCCGAAGCGTCCTGGGTGAGCAGCCACTCGCGGTTGCAGCGGCCGTACCAGGTCTGGGGCTTGCCCCAGTGGCGGCGAAAGCGCGAAGGGTCGTCTCCGACGACGTCGGCGCTTCCCAGATCCATGATGCCCATCTGGCGCTGGGAAGCCATGTGCAGGTACTCGATGTCGGACGGCTGGAAGCCCATGAGGGTGGCCACCAGAGCGTCGGTGGCGACCGGGTCCTCGCCCGCCAGAACCATGTTGCTTCGGATCATCTGGTCGGGGATGTTCATCAGGTGCTCGTAATATTGCAATCCGCGAATGCCATCCACCACGCAGTAATCCGGGGGATGAAACGCCGCCAGGTCCGTGATGAAGGAATCGACCCGGCCTTCGAGCGAATGATCGCGATGCAGATTGGTGTTGGAGAAAGTTCCCTGGGGCGCGTAGACGATGCGCGGGCCCGTCCCGACATAGTTCTTGAGGCACGCCGTGACGCCGCAGCCGTTGTGGACTTTGATCACCGGCACCGAGATGAGGAAGTCGCAGTTGACGATGGTATTGGCCGGGACGTAAACCTTCTTCTCACCGAAGGCGCCCACGCCGTTGGGGCTGCGCGGCACGTCCATCCAGCGAAACTGGCCGGATGGGTCGCGCACGGGGTCGTAAGCCAGATCGACGTAATCGAACTTCTTGCCGGGGTAAGTGGAGCTGGCTTCCTTAAGCATGTCCCCGAGGGACCCCTTGAATCCGGGGAACTGGTCCCAGGAGTAGGTGCGCAGATCCACGTGCACGCCGTTCTGGAGCATGACGTCGTCGGTGGCCGGGTCGCCGACACGGCGGTAGGTGCCTCCTTCGGCCACCGTGATGCGGGCCGCGCGGGACTTGGCGGCTACGTATTCGAGAACGGCCTTGGCCACGCGCAGATCCATGGTGTCGCCAATCGTATAGCTTTTCCGCGGCGGCAGGCTTCCTATATTGGGCTTGATGACGACCCATGAACCGGGCTTGATCTTGGCCTCCAGGCTGCCCGCTCGCGGGCGCCCGTACTCAATGGCTTTCCACACCATTTCGCGCACGCGCGGGTAATCCAGGGGGTCTTCGAGGGAGGAAGGTTGGGCAAGCTTGGAATGCGTGGATGCGACCAGCCCTATACGCGGCTTTTGGGCCGGGGCCCCGCGCAGCGCCAGGGCAGCCAAGCCCTGCGCCGAGGCAGCGAAAAACGCTCTACGGCTGACGATGTGCATGTTGCCATCCTGAGCTTCAGATCCAATCGGGCGTGCCATCGGGCGTGAACGAGAATCCGCGATGCCACGGCTTGGCGGGCATACGTTTGAAAGCCTCTTCGTCCATTTCATAGCCCCAGCCGGGCTTGTCGGGAATCGCCAGATAGCCATCCTTGACGACGATCGTATCTCCCTTAACGAGGTCCTTGCGCGGAGACGTATCGTCCGGGTGGTATTCCAGGATGACGAAGTTCGGCGTGGAGGCGGCGAAATGGATGTTCACCAGCGTGGCCAGCGGACCCAGCGGGTTATGCGGCGCCACCTGAACGTAGTGCGATTCGGCGATGGCGGCGATCTTCTTCTCCTCCAGCATTCCCCCGGCCAGGCAGATATCCGGCTGAATAATGTCGGCGCCGTTCAAGGCCAGCAGTTGCTGGAACTGGTACTTCGTGTATAGCTCCTCGCCGGTGGCGATGGGGATCTGGGCGCGCCGCCGCAGCTCGGCCATGGCATCCATATTCTCCGGCCGCACGGCCTCTTCCAGGAATAGCGGCTTCACGGGTCTCAGGACGTCGGCAAGCTGGTAGGCCAGGTACGGAGCCCATATTCTGGCGTGAGCGTCGAAACACAAGTCCACGTTGGGTCCGACCGCCTTGCGCATTGCCTCGGCGCGTTCCCCGAAGGAGCGGATGCCGGCGCTTTCCGGCACCGAGTTGGGAAGCTCCAAAGTGGCCTTGAGCGCGGTGTAGCCGTATTTGGCGATCAGATTCTTGGCCTGCTCGGGAGAGTTGGCGGCCTGGTAGCAGCGTACCTTGTTGCGGCATTTCCCTCCCAGCAGCATGTAAACCGGCAGGCCCGCGGCTTTACCCGCGATATCCCACAATGCGTGCTCGATGCCGCTGATGGCGGCGTTGACCACCAGCCCGCCCGGGAATCGCGTGAAGTTGTACATGGTGGCCCACAGGTACTCGATGTTCCGGGGGTCCTTGCCGACCAGCCATTCCTTGAAATCCCGGACCGTGGCGGCGGTGGCCTCGTCGGGTCCCGCCGAATAGGCCTCGCCCCAGCCGTGGATGCCCTGATCGGTTGATACCTTCACATACAAATAGTTCCTTCCCGCGTTGACTATGAAGACCTGGACATCGGTGATCTTTAACTGCGGATTCCCCGTATAACGCGGCGCGCTCTGCTGCGCGGCAACAGCCTGGAGCGGCAGCCCGACAGCCCCAGTCGCGGCGATAAATTCACGTCTCATCATGTTAGACATTGGCACTTCCCTAAACGAAGCTCTATTTTACGCCTCTTACAGCTGAACCGTCTCCGCCAGCGGCAATCGCTGCAAGTGGCAGGCACTTGCAGTGATTGTCCCGCGGCGAAAGGTCAGAAGCTGATCCGGCCGGCTAGCTGGATCACGCGCGAATTCGAAGCCGAGGTAACGCGCCCGAAGCTCGCACTGGTGACCGTTGTGTTCGGAGAGCCGAACTGGGTCGTGTTGAAGGCGTTGTAGAACTCCGCGCGGAGGTTCAACCTGGCCCGCTCGGTTATCGGCACCGACTTCACTAATGAGAGATCCCACTTGTTGATGCCGGCCCCGCGCAGATCGGGGACATAGGCCGACAGAGTGTTCAATGTGTACGGCGGCAACGGAGTGAATTGCGAAGTGTCGAACCACTCGCTGATAATCTGGGGGTTATTGCTGGATTTGGTAGTCCGGACGGCATTGGAAAACGCAAGAGGCGGGCCCGACTGGAAGGTAATGATCCAATTCAATTGCCAGCCGCCCAGCACCCGCTCGGAGCCGGCGCCGAGCTCAAGAACGGCTTCCCCTTACCCACTGGAAGCTCGTACACTCCGTTCAGCGCCACATGTTGCGGCCGGTCCGTATCCGAGATTGCCCACGACGGCTTGGGGTCGTTAGCATTCAGGTACGTCACCGCCTCCATGTATTTCGAGAACACATACAGGCCGCCGAAATACAACCCGCGCGCCATGCGCCGCTGGATGTTGACCTGGAGCGCGTTGTAATCCGATCTGCCGGTCGACAGCATGTCCCGAGTAAGCCCCGTGAACTCCGGATAAGGAGATAACAGTTGCGCGACGGTAGTGGTCGGCTGGCTGAGGGAACTGGTCGGATCCGTAATGACACCGTAGAACGGGTTGGGCACCTTGGCGTTTAATCCCGTCCCCAGCGAGAGGTACTGGTTGGGATACAAGTTCGCGTTCTTCGAGACGGTCAGGTGCTGGGAGTTATTGGCGGCGTAACTGGTTTCGAGAGAAATGTTGCCAGGCAGCAGAAACTGGAAGCCCATCGAAAACTCCTGGCTCAAGCCGTGCAGGAAATCGGGAACGCCACTGCCTGAACCAAAGGCAGCCGTGATGCTCTGGCCAACCGAGGTGAGTAACCCGTTCAAGCTGCCGCTCACCGGAGAAAGACCGTTCGGGAACGGGTTGGATAAGGTGTTATAAGGCGTGAGGTTTCCGTTCAGCGAAGTCACCATCTGCGTGACGGTGGTGAAGCCGGTGTTCTGGAAATAATCGATATTCAATGGAATGTAGTAAAGGCCCCATCCGCCGCGCCAGACGATCCTGTTGGAGACGCGGTAAGCGTAGCCGAAACGGGGCTCATACTGGATGGGGGCCAGATTCACGTAGCCTCGGGGTTCGCCGCCCACGCCGAGAAAGGTAAGACCGCCCAAGACGTTGAGCGACGCCAACTCGGGAATCGGGTTCTTGGCATAATTGGCCTCGGCCGCAGCCTGGAGCGGGCTGACCGTGCCGGCGGCGAATCCTCCGTCGGCGCGATTGTACCTTTCCACGCCGGGGCCCTCGTGTTCGAACCGCATTCCCAGGTTCAGGGTTAACCGGTCCGTGACCTTCCAGTCATCCTGAAGGTATATTCCCGTGAAGGTGGTCAGCACCGTCTTCCCCGCGCCTGTGGGGTAAGAGCCGGAGGTGACATCTCCGAGCAGAAAACTGGCGAAATCGTTGCCTGCGGTGGATGAACTAACGGTGGGATTCGGCCCCTGGGTGAAAGTATGGTCGAACTCGAAGCCCATCGCGTTGGCCGCGAAGCCTCCCGTGGTAAGGCCCGGGTCGATAGCATTGTCCTGGGCCGCTTGCCACGAAAAACCGTACTTAAGGGCATGCCGTCCGATGGTTGTGTGAGCGTCCACGGAAGGCGTGCCGACAGTCTGAAAATTCGAGTTCGGACTGCGGCCGTCGCCGAAGTTAAGGACGTCGCCGTCGTTCATCGTGATCCGGGGGAACCACTTGTAGTCCACCGCGTTGGCAAAGCTCGTCGGAAAGCCCAGGGTGGTTATGTCGAAGCCGGTGCTCCAGGGAAGAACAGCGTCGGTGTAACGGTAAAAGCCGAAGCGAAAGTCCACGACCGTACGGGGGTTAACCAGCCAGGTGTCGCCGATCGCCCCCATGATGTTTCCGCGCGAGAACTCGTCATTATTCGTCGCCGCCGTGCAACAGGTGCCGTAAGACGGCACGGTGATATCGAAGCGTTTGTTCCAGCCCCAGCGGAGAAAGAGCTGATTCTTGCTCCCGAGCTGTTGATCGACTCTGCCCACCAGGCTGGCCCAGTTAGTGCCGCTCGGCGACAAGATCTGGAAGTTGTCGATGAGGGAGGAGGTGGGTGTCCTGTTCGGGGCCGGGTAATACTGGAGCATGTTAGCGGCTACAGGGTCAAAGCGCGATGGCGGAATCATATTCCCAGGGAACGGGGTTCGCACGTAACCGCTGCCGGCGGCCACGGTGGTGGAGGGGTCGTAAATGGTAACCGCCCCCCCTTTGGAGTTCGTGGTCTGGGAGAAGTTACCTTGAAGCTGTTGCGTGGTCGGCGTAAGGTAATCGTTCAGAGCTACCCCGCGCACCCGGGTTCCTTCAAAGTCGAAGAAGAAATGGGTCTTGTTGATGCCGTTGTAAACCTTGGGTATGTAGACTGGCCCGCCGACCGAAGCACCGTACCAGTTCTGAGTCGCCTCGGAACGCGGAATACCGCTGAGGTTGTTGAAAAAGGGATTGGCGTTGAGATCTTTGTTCTGGAGGTACCAGTAAAACGAAGAGTGTAATTCGTTCGTGCCACTCTTAGTCGTGACACTGACGGCTCCGCCGCCAGTGTGGCCATACTCGGCGTCGAAAGCGTTTGTGTGGACGTCCAACTGCTGGACGGCGTCCGGAGAGGGGCTGAAGCCTATCGACCCTCCCACTTGCCCGTCGGATTGAACGCGCATGTTCATGACGCCATCCATCAGGAAGACCGCCATTCCCTTGGTTCCGCTGGAGCCGAACTGCGAGGTTCCATCGTTGGAATATACCTGCAGCGCCGAATTGGAGCGGTACTGGATGCCGGGCGAGAGTTGCACCAGAGTTATGGCGTCCCGCGAAACGATCGGCAGTTCCGCGACGGACTGGCCGCTCACCGTATTGCCCAGCGAGGCGCCTTCGGTGCGGAGCACCGGGGATTCGGCGGTCACGGTCACCGAGTCGGTCGCTTGACCTATCTCGAGCCGGACATCGAGGGTCGTAGTTTCATCGACTCGCAGGTCGATACCTTCGCGGATAAACTTCTTGAAGCCCGCCGCCTCCACTTCGACGCGATATGCCCCCGCGTCGAGAGTCACAAACCGATAGAAGCCGGACGTATCGCTCTGCTCGGTTCTCTCCGCTCCGGTGCCGGTATTCACCAGCCGTACCGTAGCGGCTGGGACGGCACTGCCGGATGGGTCGGTGACGATACCTGTCAGGTTGCCTTTACTGATTTGCGCAGATGCCGACACTGCGAAAACGGCAAGCAGCGCAACTAACACACGTATGCTCATTTTTCACCCTCCTCTCCTGTTACACCAGGAGATTGCCCTCTGCCGGTTGTAAGGCTGGCGGGATAAACGTATACCGCCCTGAATTAACAACTCCCCAGGGGGATTATATACCCGACTACGAAAAGCGGAGCCGCTTATTCTGTCCACTTTCATACCGAGCGACTCCTGCACGGCAATTATTGTTGTCGGACTTCGCGGGCTGCCTCTTGGCCCACATTCACCGCCTGCTTGGCGTAACGCAGATCGTTTCCGTTCAGCACCACATTGCGGGTCGAGTCACCACTAACTTTCAGGAAGTTATCGGTGCCGGGCGCGGCCCAGGAACCCCTCAGGAAGACGTCCGTGATAGAGTTCAAATCGATGACCGGAGTCTCGGCGTGAGGCTCAGTCGTCCGGAAGCCATCGATTTCCAGGTCATCCACGTTCCGGCAAACCAGAGCGGAGCCCGCTCCCGTATTAACTTGCACATTGTGGAAAGCCACGTCCTTGGCGAAGCGACAGTATAATCCTTCCTCCTTAGCCCACAAGCGGACGTTACTGAACGTTATCCCCGAGTAAGGGCTCTCAGGCAAGCCGAGAATAATTCCCGCTGTTGTCGCTCCCTTGGCCATAATGTTCTGGAAAGAGAGGTTTCGCCACACCGGCGTGCCTTCGTTGACGGGTTGCGCGCCTTCCGCCGGGATGGGCCGTCGGGTGGGTGTAAATCCCAGCATGGTCCTGAGATCGTAGTACATCGTGATTCTGAAGGGTTCGTAGACGTCTTCCATCACGATATTGCTCGCGACTAAGCCATCCACCACTCCGCCGCGCCCGCGCTGGGTCTTTAGCCGGAAACCGCGATCCGTTCCCCGGAATACGCAATTGGAAACCGTTACATTCTTTACGCCGCCGGAAGTCTCGCTACCCAGCACGATAGCTCCGTGGCCCTGCAGCATCGTGCAGTTGGTGACCGTGACGTTCTCGCACGGCCTGCCCACACGGCGCCCAGCCGCATCCGCGCCGGACTTGACGGTGACCAGGTCGTCGCCCGCGCCCAGGGTGCAGTTGTCGATGTGGACGTTGCGGCAGGATTCGATGTCCATGGCGTCGGTGGTGGGAGACTCCATCGGGTTGTCGATCGTCAGGCCGCGAAGCACGACCTGCTCACCGAAACACAGGTCGATCGTCCGGCCGGGCGAGTTGTGGACCGTGAATCCTTCCATCAGGATATTGGTGGCATGGACGAACCAGATCGACTCGGGACGCCCGTGCTTCTCCACCTTGTCGGCCTCTTCCTTGGCCGGCTTACCCTGAAAGTAGTAATCTCCCTGGCCTGGGCTATTGGCCAAATGGTGATTATGAAAATCATGGTCAACCGGCTGAGTGGGCATGCGAGTGCGCTTCCACCAGAGGAGGCCCTGGCCATCAATAGTGCCGAGTCCGGTAATGGTCACATTTTCGATCCCCTCGCCATAAATCAAAGCGGATCCCGTGCGCCTGTCGGGCTGGTATGCATTCGGAAACAGCGGGTAGTCGTCGACATCCGGGCTGGCGAGAATGGTGGCGCCCGCCTCGATCTGCAGGGTGAGATTGCTCTTCAGAACGATGGTGCCGGTCAGGTAGCGGCCGGGAGAAAAGTAAACGATTCCCGCGCCCTTCTGCGCGCACGCATCAATGGCCTTCTGGATCGCCTGCGTGTCCTTGGCCGTTCCATTTCCCGATGCGCCATAGTCGCGGACATCGCAGACATTGGCGGCACCAAATGCGGCTGAGGTAAGAGCCAGGAGGCTCAGAATAGTGGTCTTCATCCGATAATCTCCTTCTCAAGCCGGCGGCGCAGCGCCGGTTAATGCAGAGTCTGTTTCATCCAATCGATGGCCCAGTCCTGCTGCGCGTTGGGAAGCCGGTTGTAGTCCCAAGGCCGGTGGAGCGTCAGAGCGCCGGCCGCGCCGTAGAGCGAATATATCTTCTTAGCCTGCTCCACGGCGGCGGCGACATCCGCGACGTTGGCATCGCGATCGAGTTCCGGCTGCAACACCAGCACCGGCCGCGGCGCGATGGCGCCCAGCACCTCGTGGAAGTCGTAAGGTATCTGGGATTCGCGGCCGATGAAGAAACCAAGCCGCGGAATCAGCGGGCGTTCGTGGCTGTAGCGCGCCACTCCGCCAGTGCCCCGCTCGGCGGTGTCCGTGCGCATGGGGGTGAATCCGCAGATCGAAACCACTCCCTCAATCCGATCGTCGAGCGCCGCCGTATAGAGTCCGATCATCCCGCCCATCGAGTAGCCGAACACATAGATCCGCTGCGCATCGACCAAGCTATCCTTTTGCAGCGCGTCGATGGCAGCCCGCAGGTCCTCGACCTGCCGCCCCATCATCGACCAGTGCGGGTAGCGATCATAGAAGGGCCCGGCTTCGTTCATCCGGCTCCCGAAACCGCACTGATCGTAGGCCAGAACGGCATACCCGGCCCGAACCAGCGCCAGAATAGGATGCAGGTCGTAGCGAAAGTTCCACATATAACCGAGCGGGTAGCTGTATCCGTGCAGCCAGATCACGGTGGGCAGTTTGGCGTTCGGCGGGGTGTTGGCGGGATAGTAGAGGTCGCCCTTGAGGCTAGGTGGATTGCCACGGCCGCCGCCGGCGCCAGCCGGGCCGAAGCTGATGCTGCGAGACCCGGTCAGACTCCTCTGCGGTTCGAGCCAACTATAGGTATCGCTTGTCAGTTGAGTTACGGCAGTGACCAGATCGGGCGTCACTTGTCTGGCTCGTATAGCGAGTGGCGAGGGAGGAAAATCGCGGTGAAGCGCATTCTCCCCGTCCGTCGGTCCTGGTCTTGCATTCGGGCCGGTGGGAGCGCCCGGCGGCATCATCGGCGGCTCATCCCCGAGCATCCATTCGATGGACTTGCGGACTTCGGCGGATTTCTTCTCCCAATCCGCGGTCGTTGCGATATTGCCTCCACCGGGTGCGGTCAGGATGTCGTTCAACCCGCGTTTCGGATAGCGGCTCAGATCCACATTCTCCTTGCTGTTCGCACGCCACTTGTCAAAGTCCCAGGGAAAGAGAAAATCGTTGATCCAGGTGCGAGTCGATCGGCCGAACTGAATGTCCAGCCAATCCAGACACACCTCCGGGTCATTGGCGCCGTGAAAACCCGGGAAGCGGAGTATGCCCAGCCGGCCGGGCTGGCCCAGCATCCGGTACACCTTGATAGCGGAGTAGTAAGTCTGCTCACTGCCCCAAACGTTGGTAACTTCGTCATTCAGGCCGTTCTCCAACAGAACCGCCCGCGGGGCGATCATCGCCGTCAGCAGATTGCCATCCACGGGCAAGCGGTCTTCGCGGCCGGCGAAGAAGCGCAGGCGGGGAACAAACCACGTGGGGAACATTCGCGTGAAGGTCTCGATACCTTCGCCGTATCCACGCTCGCCGGAGAGACGCCATGGAATCACACCGCCCACGCCGGTAGTTACGGCAATCAACGCGGCGATGCGCTCATCCATGGCCGCCGCGATCGTCGCCATCTTGCCGTCACGGGACCCGCCCCAAATGGCGACGTGCCGCGCGTCAACCTGAGGCAGCGTCTGCAAGTAATCCAGCACGATCCCGACTGCCCAGGACCGGCGAGGCGTCATCCCAAACTCATAGTCCGGGTAGAGTTCCTTGAGCGGGAGCGCGTCATCCATGCCGTCATTGCCGGCAAATCCGCAGGAGATGTAGCCCCGGCGAAGCACAATGGGTGCCCAGCCGGTCAAACTCGTACTGATCAGCACCGGGAATGGGCCCTCGCCGTCGGGGATTACCATCTGCACGCGCATGGTCCCCTTGCTTTGCGGGCCAAACTCCAGCCGCACGTTGCGAACCAGGTATCCCTTGCCTTGCGTTTCGCCGACCGCCACTACCCGATCGATCTTGGGCCTGGGCGGGAACGTGCCAAGAATGTATTTCACATAGAGCTGCCAGATCTCGGCGCGGCGCGCCCTCCACTCCGCGACGGTCCGCACCGGCTTGCCATCGAGGAATTTCAATGGGTCCGGGAGGCCGTTGACCCGCGGGAGGGCATCGAAATCCGGTGGAAGCTCACCACTCTTCTGCAGCCATGCCTTGAAAGCCGGGGAGTCCGGAAGAATCTGCTGCAGTTTGTCGAGGTATTGGCGCCGCTCTTCGAGTGTCATCGCCACGCCCGGCGCCGCCATGATAACCGCAATCAGGACCGCAAGAACAACTCGTTTCCTCATGAAGAATCCTCCTTACCTTGACTTCGCTCTGACACAAAGGTATCCCTCGAGGTACTCGACGAGCACCGCCCAACGTGTCGAATCTAAAAAGCCGCTACCTTACTTCTTAGTGGTGGCCTGCGAAACCAACGCGGGAACTCCTCGGGCCAGACGGAAACCATTCCAGCGATACCTGCTATCGCTGCGTTCCGCGTGGCGGAGGGCGGGGTCCAAATACTCGGCCGAATCGACAAACGAGCCGCCGCGCAGCACGCGCAATCCGGAGGCGGTCGCCGATTCGCGGCCATCAGCGGCATCATACGGGTAGGGACGGCTGAGGCTCGAAGTCCACTCCCACACGTTGCCGAGCATGTCGTAGAGACCCCAGCGGTTCGGTTGGCTGGTTCCAACCGGCTGCGGGGCATAGGCTTCGAGCGGCACATACTCTTTGTTCGCGTTGGAGCCGGAAACGGAGTTCTCACGGAACCAGCCCGCGTGCAACAACTGATCGTGCGAGAGAGGGTCGGCGGAGCCGGCCCGCGCGGCGTATTCCCACTCGGCTTCGGTCGGTAAGCGAAAGCCTCCGCCCGGCACGCGCGCATTCAGTTTCCCGATGAAGATCTGGCAGTCGTTCCAGGAAACCTGTTCCACCGGCAGACGATCGGAGCCCGGCCGTCCCGCGAACAGACTGGGATTCGCGCCCATAAGCGCTTTCCACTGGCCCTGAGTCACCTCGGACTTCGCTAGATAAAAAGCCTCCACGGAGACGGTGCTTACCGGAGTCGAAGCTTTCCAGAGGTCGGATCCCATGTCGAAATCGCCGGCCGGGATCAGTACCATATCGATATCCGTGCCAGTTACTTTCACTTGCCGGGGCAAGCCGCTTTCCGGATCGAACTCGCCGCCCAGGATGTCGAAGCCCGCCAGACGCGGGTCGATCCGGCGCTCGGTCATCCGCAGTTTTGCGGCCGCGCGGCGGTCGTCGGGAACCTGCTCGAGGGCGTGCTGGAACGCGTCGCGCGCGGACGGATAGGAGCCCTCTTTGACGAGCCGGTCGCCGTCGGCCATATACCGGTTAAACGCCTCCAACTTGCCGTTGGCTTCCTTGACCCACTGGTCCTGGACGGACCGGCCCTTGTTCGGGTCAAGCAGCGCGTGGTGGTGGTGGCAGGTCTCGCAGGAGGCCGTCTGCTTGGTGTTCGGGCAACCACTCGCATGACAAGTTTCGCAGAGGGCAGCTATTGCCGCGCCGCGCGGAATTCTATCGGGCTTGACGTTATTCCGCTCGTCGATCACGTGGCCGTGGCTGGGGCCGTGGCAGGCCACGCAATCCGTGCCTACCTTCTGATGACGGGACAGACCCCACTCGAGCACCGAAGTGACGTGACAGCGTGCGCAGGCGCCAGCTTGCTGGAGCTCCGGCGCGGGCTGCTGCGCGGGTGCGGCAGCCGCCACCGCCAGAAGCAGCTCAAGTGCGGAGCTTAATCGTTTCAGGCTTACACGCCCCATTGATGATCCAACCATTGATAACCGGGAGGCAGCCAGCTCGGCCCTACGAGTTTCGCCATCTTGGCCGCGGCGTCGAGCGCCGCGGTCTCCTCGTGGCGCAGCTGGTAGTACTTGCCTATAGCTTGGTAGTTATCGTCAACCCACTGGTCCTCCCACATCCCGGCGAGCACCGAGGATAGGAAATTCTTGGAGTAGACGAAGCGCATGGCGGCCTGGCAAAGCGTCTCGTCGGGCAGGCGATTCAGGCTGCGCGTCAGCTCGGCGACGGCCGCGGGAAGTATCATGCGGTTCTGGGAAGTGAACAGGCTGGTGCGCTGATTCTCCGGCCTGGCATCGGGGCGGGCCCGCGGGTCAAAGCTCACGATCGATCCCATGGCCAGAGGCTTGATCGCGATCAACCCCACGCCTTTGGCAATGGCGGCCGGCAGAAACTCGCTGTAATCGGCGCGGGCGTGAATGAAGTTATAGGGGAAGAAGATATAATCCAGCCCTTCCAGTTGCGTCAGCGCCTTCACCATCTCCGTTTCCATGTGAGTGGCGATGCCGATCGCCCGCACCTTGCCCGCTTCCTTGGCTCTCCGCAGTGCGTCCCAGTCCTCGAGCGTACTGCCGTTGATTACCGTGCCATCCCGCACCGGAAAGCGGTAGAGATCCACGTATCCGCCGAAGAGCCTGCAGCCGCGCTCGACGTTCCGGGCCACGAACTCGGGAGCATTGTGATAAAGCGACACCAGGACCTTGTCCCGCTTGGGGCGCACCAGCCGCGCCAACGGCTCCCACTGGCCCTCGGTCAAATACGCGTCCACCATGCTCACGCCGAGGTCGAGGGCGTGCGCGAGTTGGCGGTCGCGCCGCGCTTGTCCTTCCGGGTTCAGCACACTGCTGGCAACCACGCCCTTCACCGGAATCTTGTAGGCGTTATCGGTGTGCGAACCGAAAGAAAGCAACGACGGGTACAAGTCCGTTTGTCCGAGACGGCGATACACCATCCCGCCCCGGCGGATCTCCTGCGGAGCCCCGAATGCCCGTTTAGACCCGGCCGCCAGCGCCATCGCGCAGCCGCCCAACAGAAAATCGCGTCTGGATTGCATCATTTCGGTTCCCCCTCCAACGACAGTCGCGCGGTCCCTCCGCACATGCGGTGTCGCCAGACATAATGCTACTCCACCTTGATCTCCTGTCCAAGGCCATTTGCGGCATTTACCGCCTGTTTGGCGTAATGTAGGTCGTTTCCGCTCAATACCACGTTTCGGGTGGTATCTCCGCTGAGGTCCACGAAGGTGCCGGTGCCGCGGGCCGCATAGCTGCCTCGTAACATCACGTCCCGCACCTGACTCAATCCAATAACCGGCACATCGAGATGCGGAGCGCCTGTGCGGAAGCCATCGATCTCCAGGCCCTCCGTGTCGCGGGCGGTGAGCGCGGAGCCCTCTTCCGTATCGATTCGAACATTGTGAAAAGCCACATCCTTCGCCCAGCGGCACGAGAAGCCATCCTTGGCCCATACGCGCACGTCGCTAAACGTTACTCCATTGAACGGGCTCTCCGGCAGGCCGAGAAGGTACCCCGCGGTTCTGGCGCCCCGCGCAATGATGTTCTGAAAAGAAAGATTTCGCCACACCGGCGTGCCTTGGTTGACCGGCTCCGGCTTGTCGATGCCTCCGCGGCCCGAGTAATAGAGGGTGATCCCAAACGGCTCGGTCACGTCTTCCATGATGATGTTGCTCGCCACCAGCCCATCCACCACGCCCCCGCGGCCGCGCTGAGTCTTCAGACGGAAGCCGCGGTCGGTCCCCCGGAAAACGCAGTTGGATACCGAGACATTCCTGACCCCGCCAGAGGTTTCGCTGCCAATAACGATGGCGCCGTGGCCGTGCAGCATCGTGCAGTTGGTCACCGTGATGTTCTCACACGGCTTGTTGACGCGCAGCCCGGCCGGCTCCGAGCCCGACTTGATGGTGACCAGGTCGTCGCCGGCGCCCAGGGTCGAGTCGCTGATGTGGACGTCGCGGCAGGATTCCAGATCGATGGCATCGGTGCTGGTGGAATCCATCGGGTTATCGATGGTGAGGCCGCGTAGCGCGACCCGCTCGCAGAAAACCGGATTCACCGTCCAACTGGGCGAGTTCCGCAGCGTCAATCCCTCCACCACGGCGTTCGTGCAGCGCACCAGCTTGATCAGCCGCGGGTGCGCGTACTGCCTGCTGTTCGCGGCGCTCCCCTGGTTGGTCTTGCGTGGCCCCCAATACGCGTCGCCGCTCGGAACCACTTTTCCCCCGAAATAACCCGTGTCATATTTTTGAGAGGCATGATGACCCCAAAGATCACCTTCCACCGGTCCCGTCCGCTCGGGACCGAGGTAATAGGAGAGCTTGCCCTGACCTTCAATCGTGCCGCGCCCCGTGATGGTGACATTTTCGAGACCCTCGCCGTTAATCAGGGCGGCCGGCTGGCGGTTTTCAGGCTGCCATGGGTTGGGTATGAGCGGGTAGTCCTCGGGGTCCGTGCTGGCCAGAATGGTTGCGCCAGCCTCGATGCGCAGGGTGAGATTGCTCTTCAACGTAATTGCGCCGGTCAGATAGCTTCCGAAAGGAATATAGACCACTCCGGCGCCTTTCTGGGCGCACGCGTCGATGGCTTTCTGGATGGCTTGCGTGTCTTTGGTGCGTCCGTCTCCAGTGGCGCCATAGTCTCGGACGTCGCAGACATTGGGGGCGGCAAAAGCAGCTACGGAACAAGCCCACAGACTCACGATGCACGTCTTCATCTAACGTCCCCCCCTTTCGAGCCGGCAGAGGCGCTGCTGCAGGTGCTTTACGACGCCTTCTGGCTAGCGATCCGAAACGGTTTATATCACAGGGGTATCCGGCTGTCAAATGGCAACCAGGAAAAAACCTGAGCGGCCATCCTTGCTTTGTGCTTTCGGGTGCGATCTCATAGTTCCATGAAACCCGCCCGCCGGTACAGCATCTTTCTGGCTTCGTTACTCGGCCTCTTGTGGCTGGCGCCTTACGTCACGAACGCGTCCAAGAGCGACTACATAGTCTATGTCGCTACTTACAAGAGCAAGAGCGCCGCGGGCATTTATGCCGGCCGGTTCGACGCGGCATCCGGCAGACTATCCGGAATCAGCTTCGCCGCGGAGACGGTCAACCCATCGTGCCTCGCCACCCACCCCAATGGACGGTTCCTGTACGCCTCCAATAACTATCAAGGCAAGGGCGCCGGCAGCGTCAGCGCTTTCGCCATGGATCGCAAGACCGGGAAGCTGACGTTTCTCAACACCATACCTACTCGTGGTCAGGATCCTTACTTTCTGGCGGTGGATAAGACGGGAAAAGCAGTCATAGCGGTCAACTATGCGAGCGGCAGCGTGGTGCTGCTGCCAATCAAGGAGGATGGCAGCCTCTCTGAGGTTTCGGCGTTTATACAGCGGCAGGGTTCCAGCATAGATCCCGGGCTTCAGAGCGGGCCGCACCCGCACTCGCTCACAATCTCCGCCGACAACCGTTTCGTCCTGGTGGCCGATCGCGGGACCGACCAGGTTGCCGTCTACCGCCTGGACCCGCTGAAGGGGCTCGCTGACTCCCCACGAGCCACCCGATGTGAAGGTCAAACCCGGTTCCGGGCCCAGGCACATCGACATCCACCCGAACGGCAAGTTTGTTTATGCCATCAATGAGCTGTCGAACTCCGTGACCGCCTTCGACTTCGACGCAACTAAGGGCATTCTGACGGAGGTCCAGACCGTGCCCACTCTGCCCAAGGACTTCACGGGGCGCAACTTACCCGCGGACATCCACGTGCATCCTTCCGGGATGTTTCTTTATGGCTCGAACCGCGGGCATGACAGCATCGCGGTATTTCAGATCGATCTGGAGAACGGTGCCCTGAGATTTCTGCAATGCGTAGCCACGCAAGGCAAGAGCCCACGAGCCTTCGGCATCGATCCTACGGGATCTTATCTTATTGCCGCCAACCAGACCAGCGGTAATTTGGTAGTCTTTCGTATCGACCGGAAAACCGGAGGTCTGACTCCGACCGGGCAGACTGTAGACCTCGGCACGCCAGTGTGCATACGGTTTGTGGAGGCCCAGTAATCGCGCTCGAAAACGGCCGTCACAGCGCGACGATAGCCTTGTCGCGCTCCGGATGTGCCGCTTCGCCTTTGAACCCTGTGAGTTTGAGCCCGGTCACGTCCTCGGTTTCCAGGGCGTGCGTGAAGTAGTCCGCCCGGTTCTTTCCCCACTCGACATGGCACTTCTTCATCACGACATTGTCCGCGTGGCGGATGCTGAAACCCGGGTCGCCATGCTGCTCGATGCCCGGGTAGGCTGTCGTGGGCCGGTTGTCGAACACACCTCCCGGATACTTGGTCCACCGGTCGATGGTGATGGAGACGTCCTCCAACGTGACGTTGCGCACCCGGCTCTCTTTGCAGCCGCTCACACGCACGCTGTTTTCGGCCCTGCCGCTGACGTTTCGAATTCGCACGTCATGGATAGCGCCAACCTTCGTCCCGGGAGCGCGCGGAATCGCGGTGAGCGAGATGGCCTCGCCTCTGCCCCACCATGGATTGGAGAAGTAACGCGAAACGAACTTGATATCGCGGAAGTC
Source organism: Terriglobia bacterium (assembly GCA_963714205.1). GTDB lineage: Bacteria > Acidobacteriota > Terriglobia > Bryobacterales > Bryobacteraceae > CAVQNQ01. Next base: position 462,256 of record CAVQNQ010000003.1, on the reverse strand, counting down.
GATGTTGGAGACGTCGCCTTCATCGCGAAGCTGGATGGTGAGGCCGCGGCAGCTAGAGCGGATCTCGCACCGTTCGAAAGTAATGTGATGGATATCCTGGGTGGTTTCCGTCCCGATCTTCAACCCGGAGTCCTGCGTTTCGATCACGCAGTCTTTGACCGTGATGTTCGCCGTGGGCCCGTAGTCCTTCGTTTGCCGCGTCGCCTTTATCACGATCGCATCATCCCCGCAACTGATGTGGCTCTTGCGGATCTCGACGTCCCGGCAGTGGTCGGGATCGATTCCATCGCAGTTGCCCACATCGAGCAGATTACGAATCGTCAGGTTGTCCACCAAGACGCCTTCGCAACCTAGTAAATGGAGGGTCCACTGGGACGCCTCCTTGATCGTGATGTCGTGAACCTGCAGGCCCTTGCAAGCGGTGAGTACGAAAGTCCTTGGCCGGAATGGGCCCGCGCGCCAAATCTCGTTCTCCTCGTCAAAGCTCTTCATGAACTCCTTCGCCCGGCCGTTGACGGTGCCGGTTCCTGAGATTCGCAACCCATCGGCCGACTGCGCGGTGATCAGGGCGCCGCCCGTGTAGTGTTCCGGCTTGGTGCTGACCAATAGCTCGGCGTCGTCGGCAAGATGGAAGTCGATGCCGCTCCTTAGTGCCAGCGTGCCGAGAAGATAGCGATGGCCGCCGCGGACGAGCACCTGAGCGCCCCGGCCTGCCGCCCCGGCTTCGTCGATCGCTTTCTGAAAGGCCGCGGTATCGAGAGTAACTCCGTCGCCGGCGGCGCCGTATTTGAGCACGTCGAAGATGCGTGTCTGCCGCTTGTTCTGCGCGGCGATTGGCGGAACAAAGAGCGTTGACCCAAGGGCCGCCGCGGCGGTAACCTTTGTGCCAAGATGCAGAACCTCACGTCGGCTGAGATCGTGTGCGTTCATTTGTTCTTTCTCCATCCCATGAAGAATATGACAGGACGAATTTCGCTTCACTTCACCACCACGTCCCAGATCTTCGACCGTCGCGACGCGCCCGCCGGACCGTCCACGTTCAGCACCACGATGTACTGTCCCGCCTTCTGATACGCGTGTATGGGGTGCTGTTCCGCTAGAAGATGTTCCGTCGCCGAAGTCCCATTTCCAGGAAGTGATCTTGCCCACCGACTGGTCCTGAAACGCCACCAGCCGCCGGTTCATGTCCAATATCTTAAACGACCATTGCGCGTCGATGGCCTTCTGAAACTGCGGCTCCAGCGGCATCAGCCTGAATGCCACTAACTCGTCGGCCTTCCCGTACATGGTGTGCTTGCGCGAGAGATTCCAGAACGGATGCTTGTTACTGTTGACGTCGTCGTAATCCATCACTGCCCAGCTCAACCCTATGAGCTCTGTTCTCGGTGAGCACCGATTCCACGGCCCGCTGGGGGCCTTCGCAGCCGGCGTAGTCGAACGGCGTGATCCAGAACTCCAGCGATGAGCTTCCCCGCTTCGCCCGGCTTGAAGTTGTAATTGTATGCGGCGTTGGCGTAAGGAAGCTCCTTCACGTAGGAGTTGCAGCCCCACGCCAGCGCCCAGTCCTTGCCTACGGCCGGCGTCATGATGTGATAGTTCTGCGCCTGCACGCCGTGCATGGAAAAGTGCGCGTCCCAGTGATCGAGTTCCTTAGTCGGCTGGAACTGCGGGATCAGCGGCCCGCCGGAAAGGTCCCCGTCCACAACCAATTCGAAGGTGTCGTTGTGCAGGTCGGGACGCGAGAAGTCCCAGTAATTGTCGTAAGCCTCATATAAGAAGTACAGGCGGTTCAGACCCTTGACCCAACCGACCTTGACGCGCACGTCGAGATTGGTCTTATCGGGTGCTTTAAACTTGCCGCTGTCATCCACAAGCTGGTCGATGCCGATCACGTAATCCTCGGGCACCATGGCCCAGTCGTCGGCGTTTCCGTCGATTCGCGGAATCATGTTGGGCGGGAACTGGAAAATCTTGAAAGTGGTCCCTGGCCGGTCGAGGGCCATGGCCAGTGGATAGCTGAACAGCGCTGCCAGCGCCAGAAGCGGCAGACGGGATAGCGACATAGCGTCCTCTACTGAGCCGCAATTCCGATGGGCCCGTATTTTCGAATTCTGGCCCCTCCGGCTCTGGCTTAGTATACACCCACGTTGCTATATGCTACCCTCCCACCCAGGAGCGGGCTGGAAGGTGTTGCGCAGGGATTTACTCAAGTCGGCGCCGGCCATCGCGGCGCTGGGCCGCGCCTGGAGCCGGGGGCAAGAGAGGCCGGAGCAGGGCGGCGCGACCGCCGGCGCGACCGAGGACACCACGGCTCGCGTGGGCATCGTCCTCTCGAGTTTCACCGGTTCCGAAGACCACGATGGCACCAAGATCGAGGGACTCGCCGATCCTGCGCCGTTGGACGCCGAGTTGAGCACCGGCCAGATCGATGCGATGCTGCGCAAGGCGATCTCACTGGGAACGACCAGGCGCGGCGGACCGACCGCACTCGTCGCCCCGGACGATTGGGTCGTGATTAAGCCCAGGATTGAGACTTGTTACGAACTTGGGCCAGGTGGAGATACTAACAGCGCGTATCATCCTTACATTCGCGGTTCCGTCACGGACCTCCGCGTGGTGCGCAGCCTGCTCGAATTCCTGGCTGAGCACAAGTGCGGCGCGCGATTCACCATCGCAGAAGGATCGGGTGAATGGCAGCCGCGCGAGAGGTCGAAGGCGGCGGCCGACGGTTGGACGACAGAGTGGGGCGGCGAGTTCGGCGGGCTGAGTTACGATAAGATGATCCGGGAGTTATCGCAAAAGTATCCCAAGCTCGCTTTCGAGCGGGTTGATCTGAATTTCGAAGAATCCAGCGCGCTCCCGCTGCATGGCAGGGCCGTGGCGCGGAATAATTCCGAAGGCGCGTACTTCGTGCCGAAGACCATCCAGCAGTGCGACCGCATTATCTCTGTGGCTCCGCTGGCTACCGGCGACCGGACCGGCATATCGCTCTCCGTCGCGAATTACTGGGGCATCGCACCCGGAGCGCGGTACGGCTTTCCGAAAGCCGGACTGCTGAAGCTAGGCGAGCCCGAGGAGGTGGTGGTGGATCTGTTCTCCTACCATCCGGCCGATTACGCGATTGTAGGAGGGACATGGGGAATCGAGGGCGGCTGGCCCTCGGATCCCGGCGCCCGGGCCGTTCGTCATAACGTTCTGATCGCCGGGGCAAACGCCGTATCCGTTGATGCCGTGAGCGCGGCCATTATGGGATTTGAGCCAACCGAAGTGAGGCACCTTGCGCTGGCGGAACGGCACGGATTTGGCGACGCGGACTTAGGGCCGATCTGGACGCGGGGGAACGAAATCGAGCAGGCCCGGCGCGCATTCCGCAAGCCGCCGAACTGGAAACCAACCGCCAGGAAATAGGAGCCAGGCGCGGCCGGAACTCACTTTGCCAGACTGGCGGCCCGCTCCTTGAAGTGCGCCGCCAGTTTCTCGGCGCCGCGCGCGAGAACTCCGACATCGCTGCCCACAGCCACAAATGTGAACCCCGATTCGATGTATCGCGCCGCTTCTTCGGTATCGCCCGTCAGGATGCCCGCCGCCATGCCCGCGGCGCGAATGCGGGCGCAGCCATCGGCAATCGCGGCCTGAACCTCCGGATGGCGCGGATTGGCGAGGTGGCCAAAATCCGCGGCCAGGTCGCTCGGCCCAATGAAAATCCCATCGACGCCCTCGACCGAGGCGATGTTTTCGATTTCCCCGAGAGCCTTACGCGTCTCCACCTGGACTAAGACGCAGGTGCTTTCGTGAGCCGTGCGATGATAATCGGCCACTCTGCCGAAACGATTCGCCCTGGGCGCCACGGCTACGCCCCGGATGCCGCGCGGAGGATAGCGGGCCGCCGCCACCGCCCGGCGGGCCTCTTCGGCATTCTGCACGAAAGGAACCAGAAGCGCCCGCGCGCCCACGTCCAGGATGCGCTTGATCAGCACAGCGTCGTTCCAGGCACAACGCACTACCGGCTCCGCAGTTCCGTTGGACATCGCCTGTAACTGGGCTAACAACCCCGGAACTTCGTTGGGGGCGTGCTCCGTATCGATCAGTATCCAATCGAAACCGGCGCCTGCGACGATCTCGGCAGCGATGTTACTGCATAGGGAGCACCACAACCCAATCTGGCATTTCTTCTCGCGCAGCGCGGCCTTGAACAGATTCGGAGGCAGGGAGATACGAACGTCGGACATAGGTTTCCGCTCCAGCGGATCGGTGAATACACAATGCTACCATGCGCTCTCCCCGGCTCAAGCGGGTCAGCCGCGCGGACAAATGATATTCTGCGCTTGTGGCCGACAACCTGAAACTGCTCCTGCGCTTGTGGTACCAGCCCGCCGCGGCGATGGGCGCGATCCTCGATCGTGTCAGCCTTCTGTTCGCCAGCGGCGTCCTGTTGGCGGCTTCCCTGTCGCTCAAAATCGGCGCGCCCTGGTTGCCCCTCGGTTTCTACGCTCCCCTGCTCGTGCTGGCCGCCATTTACGTCCCCGGCGCACTGCTGCTAAGCGGTGTACTGGCGCGGATGGGAGGCGTGGGGGCCGTCTTCCAGCGCGACTACTCTCCGCTGCTGACGTGTGCCGCCATGGCGCTGGCCGCTGTCGAGTTCCCGCTGGCGGTGGCGGCGTGGGCGGTTCCTCCGCTGGCCCTCGTTTGCCTCGGCGCTTTGGCGCTGCTGTATTTTGCGGTGCTGATGTTCTTCGCCGTGCGGACGGTCTTCGGAGCCGGCAACTGGACCGCTGGCGGGGTGGTCTCGCTCTCCTGGGTTCCGCTGGTGGCCGCCGCTTTCCTTTGGGCGCCGCTCCGTTTTCTGCTGGGTTGGCTGGCCTCGCCCTTCTTCCTGTTCTATGCCTGGTACTATCTCGGCGGTGAACTCGGCAGCCTGGGAGCGGGGTTGCGCAGCCGCCAGAACTTTCGCCGCATGCTCGAAGCCGCCGCCGTGAATCCACACGATGGCGAAGCGCAGTATCAGCTCGGGCTCATTTATCAGCAGCGACGTCAGTACGGCGAAGCCATCCGGCGATTCCGCAATGCCGTCGCCATCGACCACACCCAAACCGATGCCCATTTTCAGTTGGGGCGCATCGCACGCCAGCAGGGGCGGCTCAGCGAAGCTCTATCGCACTTTCAGACGGTGGTCGATCAGGACGAAAAGCACAGCCAGAGCGAGGTGCTGCGCGAGTTGGGCGGCATCTATCTCTCCGTCCGCCAGTACCAGGATGCTCGCAATGAGCTTGAGAGGTATGTCGAGCGCTGGCCCTACGACCCGGAAGGACTCTTCTACTACGGCCAGGCGCTTGAGGGATCGGGCGACGCCGCGGCAGCCCGTGAGATGTACACGCGAGCCGTGGAGGCTGCACGCACGGCGCCTCGCTATCTCCGCCGGTCCACCGCCAGGTGGAGCCGCCTGGCTCAGAAGCAGCTCCGCGGCCTGGCGGGATGACCATGGCGCGGAACGCCTTCTGCGGCCCTGTTGCTATGATGGTGAGACATGCCACAAGCCGTCCCCACGGTGGTGATTGTGGGCAGGCCCAACGTCGGAAAGTCCACCCTGTTCAACCGGATCACGGGGCAGCGCCGTGCCATCGTCGGCGACGAGCCGGGGATCACGCGCGACCGCCTTCACGGTCCCGCCGAGCATAACGGCCGCCGCTTCGAACTGGTCGATACGGGCGGCATCGTGGTGGACGATCACGAGTACATCCCGGCCCAGATCCTGCGCCAGGCCGAGGTGGCCATCGGGCGCGCCAGCCACATCATCTTCCTGGTCGATGGACGCGCCGAAATCACGGGCGCCGATCGCGACCTGGCCCGCATGCTGCTGCGCCTCGGCAAGCCCGTCAGCCTGGCGGTGAACAAAATCGACAGCTCTTCGCGGGAGAATTTGGCGCACGAATTCTGGGAATTGGGCATCGGCGAGGTCTTCCCGGTTTCGTCCGAGCACGGAATCGGGGTCGACGCGCTGCTCGATCATGTCATCGCGAGCTTCCCCGAGGAGCCCGGCGACGAATCCCCCGGCGGCGCGGCCGAAACGCCGGAGAGCGCCATCAAGGTGGCCATCATCGGCCGCCCCAATGTGGGCAAATCGACGCTGCTGAATACTCTCACCGAACAGGACCGCGCCATAGTCTCCCCGATCCCGGGAACCACGCGGGACGCCGTGGATGAGAAGGTGGTCCGCGGCGGCCAGGAGTACATCTTTGTCGACACCGCCGGCATCCGGCGCAAAGGCAAGACCAATCTCATGGCCGAAAAGCTCAGCGTGGTGATGGCCCGCCGTCACATCCGCATGGCGCACGTGGTGCTGCTGGTGCTCGACGCGACTGAGGGCGTGGTGGGCCTGGACGCCACCATCGCCGGCTACGCGCACGAAGGGGGGCGCGCGCTGATCGTGTGCGTCAACAAGTGGGACCAGATCACCGGACAAAAGGGAGCCAAAAAGCGCGAATTCGAGCAAAACATCCGTGACGCCTTCAAGTTCCTCGACTACGCTCCCATCGTGTTTCTCTCGGCCAAAACGGGCGCCGGCACGGGGCGCTTGTTCGGGCTGATCCGCGAGGTTTTCCGGGCGGCCTCGACGCGCATCTCCACGGGCGAGTTGAACCGATTCGTCGAGCACCTGCGCTTCGAGGAGCGCAAGATCTTCTACATCACCCAACACTCGGTGCGGCCTCCCGCCTTCGCGGTGTTCATCGACCGTGGCGGGCCGCTGCATTTTTCGCACGAGCGCTACCTGGTGAACCAGATCCGGCGGCGGTTCGGCTTTGAGGGGACCCCGATCGTGCTGGAGACGCGGGCGCGGTAGTCCTCCGGACGCTCTTGGGTGGTACTGGTTTGCCTTTTTGCCATGCTCGCGCTTAGACTGGAGAGTTTAGTATTATGGACGTACCTATACCAATCGCAGGAGCGCGGCGAAATGTGGAATAAACGCCGGGATGAGGAACCGCCCAAGTTTACGCCCCCCCCAAGCCCAGACCCGATGGCGCCGAGTTCCGTGGAACCCAAGAAGGAGACTAAACCCGTGTCCAGTATGCCCCAGGGAAGACTCGAACCGGATAGCCGGCAAGGCTCGGCAAGCATCGGAAAGGCCGTCAAGGTCGTCGGCCAGATTTTCAGCAAGGAAGATCTGTACGTCGATGGCGATCTTGAAGGAACGGTAGAAGCGCTGGAGCACAAGCTGACCATCGGCCCACATGGGACCGTGCATGCCGGCGTTAAGGCGCGCGAGGTCGTGGTTCTCGGCACCATCCAGGGCAACGTGGATGCCACCGAACGGATCGAAATCCGCAAGGATGCCCGGCTGGTGGGCGACATCCGCACGGCCCGGATCATCATCGAGGACGGCGCGTATTTCAAGGGCAGCATCGATATCATCAAGCCCGAGCCCGCCAAGGTCAAGCCGCCACAGGCTCCTGCCCCGGCGGCCGCTTCGAATGCCGTTCCGGCGACCGGAGCCGAGAAGCGTTAGTCCCAGGGGCGCCGTCATGCTGCTTCCCGGATCGCTAAAGACTATCTTTGGAGGCGCCCGGACGGTAAGTCCCGAACCCGCCCCCCAGAATCGGCCGGTGTTCCCCTCGCGGAACGCTTGCGGTGAGGTTGCCATGTCCGAACGCGCCAGTCGCGGGCTTGAGGGGTTCTTCGATCACATCCGCGGACAGGCCGGCCTCACGATCCTTGACTTGGGCGGCGCCACCCAGCAGAATGTCAGCTTCATAACCAACCTCGGACACCGGCTGTATTCCGAGGATTTCCTGCATATTCTAGGTGAGACCTTCGGAACGGACGATCCCGCCGGACAATCCAATCCAGGCCAGATCGAGTACTTTCTGCGCCAGACGCTGGACTATCCCGAGCACCAGTTCGATGGCGTGCTGCTGTGGGATGTGCTGGAGTATCTCGGCCCGGCACTGCTCACCGCGGTGGTGGAGCGGCTCCATAAGATCGTGCGGCCGGGCAGCTATATGCTGGCATTTTTCCACTCGGACGATAAGCTCGAGACCGTACCCTGCTATACGTTCCGAATTCAGGACATGAACGCGCTGCTGGTGGCACAACTCGGCGCGCACCGCCCCTCGCAGCTCTTCAACAACCGCAGCGTGGAGAAGCTGTTCGGCCGGTTCGAATCGGTCAAGTTCTTCCTCACGCGCGAGCGACTGCGGGAAGTGGTTATCAAGGTCTGAGCGGCGGAGCTTTGGGCGGCGGCCGATCAGGCCACCGCCTGGCGCTTAGCAGCGAAATTCCAGGCGTGCTCGACGATGGGGCGTAGATCCTCGTATTGCGGCTTCCATCCCATGCGGCTCCGCAGTTTATCGGAGGCCGCCACCAGGCTGGGCGGATCGCCTTCGCGGCGCGGACCCACAGTGTAGGGAACCTTCTTGCGGGTGACCTCTTCTACCGCTTTGATCACCTCCATGACGGTGTGTCCGGCGCCGGTTCCCACGTTGAACTGGTCCGAGGGACCGCCCGCCAGCAGGTGCTCCAGGGCCAGGATATGAGCCTGCGCCAGGTCGTTCACGTGGATGTAGTCGCGGATGCAGGTGCCATCCGGGGTGTTGTAGTCGTTGCCGAAAACGGTTACCGGCTGGCCCGTGAGGATGGCGCGGAACAGCAGCGGGATCAGGTGCGTTTCGGGCTCGTGTTCTTCCCCCATGCGGCCGCTCGGGTCGGCACCCGAGGCGTTGAAGTAGCGAAGCGAGACGCTGGTGAGGCTATGGATCCGGTCGAACCATCGCAGCAGGGTTTCCACCATCACCTTCGATTCGCCGTAGGGATTGATGGGCTGAATGGGGAAATCCTCGCGAATGGGCACCGCGTGCGGGGTGCCGTACACCGCGGCCGTGGAAGAGAACACCACGTGCCTGACCCCCGCCCGTACCATGGCGGTGAGCAGCGAGAGCGAGCCGCCCACATTGTTCGTAAAGTAGCGCTCCGGCTCGCGCATGGACTCGCCCACGGCGATGAAGCCGGCGAAGTGCACTACCGCCTCGGCGCCGGTCCGGAGCAGAAGCTGCGTCACGGCGTCGGTTTCGGCGAGATCCAGCTCATAGAGGCGGTCGGCCGGCACGTTATGGCGGTGACCCCTGGAAAGGTTGTCCACGACGCTGACGTCATGGCCCTGTTCCAGCAGGAGACGCACGGTATGGGAGCCGATGTAACCGGCCCCCCCGGTAACGAGAATCTTGCGGGGTATCACTGTCACGATTGTAGCGGGAGCCGGCGCGTGGCCCAAGCGGGGTTGCGAGTCTGCGCACAGATCGCGCGCGCGGCCGGCGTTTCGTCGTAAAATCGGAACATTGCGCGTTTAAGAGCCGAGGAGCATTTGGCCGCTAAATCGTCCAGAATAATAGCCATCTACGCCGGGTCGTTCGACCCGATTACCAACGGGCACCTCGATCTCGTGCAGCGTGCCGCGGGTCTGTTCGACTGCCTGATCGTCTCCATACTGCGCAACGAGAACAAACAGCCGCTCTTCTCCGTCGAAGAGCGCATCGAGATGCTTCGGGAGGTGCTGGGCGTCTACCCCAACGTGCGGGTGGATTCCTTCGAAGGGCTGCTGGTGGATCACGCGGCCGCGCACGGGGCCACCATTCTGCTGCGCGGCATCCGGGCGATCTCGGATTATGAGTACGAACTGCAGATGGCGCTGATGAACCGGCGGCTGCGGCCCGGCATCGAGACCCTCTTTCTGATGGCCAACGAGGCTTATTCGTTTATCAGCTCGCGGCTGGTCAAAGAGGTCTTCAGCCTGGGCGGGAACATTTCCGGGCTGGTGCCGCCTTGCGTCGAAGCGCGCCTGCAACGCCGCCTGCCCAAAGTGGTGCTCAAAGGGGCCTAGGGCGGTATTATGCAGGCTCAGCGCAACGGAATTGCGGGAAGAATCGCCACCATTGGCGTGTCCGCCACCATGAAGGTGGCGGCGGAGGCCGAAAGATTGCGGTCCGCGGGCGTGGACGTGTCGGACTTCGGAGCCGGCGAACCGGATTTTCCCACCCCCGACAATATCAAGCAAGCCGCCATCCGCGCCATCGACGCGAACTTCACCAAGTACACCGCCGCCGCCGGCACGGCCGAGCTGCGCCAGGCGGTGTGCGACCGCCACGCGCGGGATTTCGGCACTCAGTACCAGCCGGAGGAGTGCCTCATCGGCGTGGGCGGCAAGCACGTAATCTTCAATCTCAGCCAGGCGCTGATCGACCCGGGCGACGAGGTCGTCGTTCCGCTGCCCTATTGGGTGACATACCGGGAGGTGGTTCACTATGCCGGGGGGAAATGCGTCTTGGTGGAGACCGATGAGGCGCGCGGCTTCGCCCTGACTGCGGAGGCCATCGAGCGGCATCTCACGCCGCGTACGAAGATGGCGATTATCAATTCGCCGTCGAACCCTAGCGGCGCGGTGGTGGATCGCGAAGAATTCGAGAAGATTGTCCATCTGACATCGCGGCGGGGCATTTACCTGCTTACGGACGAGTGTTATTGCCGCTTCGTCTATGACGGCGAGCCGTTCTCGGCCGCCTCGCTTCCGGGCGCCCGGGAAACCGTGCTGGTGGTGGGATCGTGCTCGAAGACTTACGCCATGACGGGCTGGCGCGTGGGCTTCGGCCTGGCGCCCGCGGCGGTGATCGGGGCCATGCTCAAGCTGCAGAGCCACACCACCTCGAACCCGACCTCGATCGCCCAGAAGGCCGCTGTCGAGGCGCTTCGGGGGCCGCAGGATGCCGTCGAGGCCATGCTCGCCGAGTACCGGCGGCGGCGCGATTTCGTGGTGCGGCGCCTGCGCGCTATTCCGGGCGTGACGTGCCAGGAGCCGCGCGGCGCGTTCTACGCCTATCCCAACATCGGGGCGGCGCTAGCGGGAAGCGGCTGTCGCGGCACGCTGGACTTCGCCGAGCGCCTGCTGCGGGAGGCCCGCGTGGTCGTGGTGCCCGGCGAGGCGTTCGGCACGGACCGGCACATCCGCATCTCGTACGCCACCTCCATGGCCGAATTGGAGCGCGGCCTCGACCGCCTGCACCAGTTCATCGTCCGGTACTCATGACCATGCCCGCCGCCGCCCGCCTGACTCCCAGCCCGCGCGAGAAGGTGTGGGGCCGTACGCGCCTGGCCCCCTGGTTTCCGGATTCCGAAACGCCGGTAGGAGAGATCTGGTTCCTGGCCGAACGCGAGCTGCCGCTGCTGGTCAAGCTGATCTTCACGAGCGAGCGGCTCTCCGTGCAGGTGCATCCCGACGATGGCGAAGACGGAGCGCGGGGCAAAACGGAGATGTGGCATATCCTGGAGGCTGCTCCGGATGCTTCGCTGGCGCTGGGCTTTCGCGAGCCGGTCTCGCGGGAACGCCTGCGGGAGGCCGCGCGCAGCGGGGAAATCGAGAGCCTCCTGAACTGGATGCCGGTGCAAGCGGGGCAGACGTTTTTCACGCCCGCGCATACGGTGCACGCCCTCGGCGCGGGCTTGGTGCTGTGCGAGATCCAGCAGCATTGCGACGTGACGTACCGGCTATGGGACTACGGCCGGCCGCGGCCGATTCACGTGGAACAGGCCCTGCCGATCGCGGACCTGGGAGTCCACCCGGGCCCCACGCGACCCACGAAATTGGACGACAACCGCGACCTGCTGGTGAGGTGCCGGCACTTCATCACGGAACTGGTGCGGATGGGCGCGGGCACGGCGTACACGCCCGAGGCGCGGACCTGCCAGTTGTGGATCTGTCTGGAGGGCCAGGGCGCCATTGGCGGCGGCCAGTTCCGGCCCGGCGAGGTCTGGCTTCTGCCGGATGCCGGCGAACAGCCATCGCTCTACGCGGCCACGGCGGCGCGCTGGCTGCGGACCTATGTGCCGGAGTGAGCGTGGATTCCGGGGCCGGCGGCGGTGCAAAACGCGGCGGCGTGGGTTAGCCTAGAGTGAATGGCCGGAGGCGCAAACGAACCTGTAACGACGAAGTTGCCGGAAAAGCGGAGCGTGGAGGTCCCCCCCGATCTCGACGCTCCCGCGAATTACGTCAATCGCGAAATAGGCCTGCTGAACTTTCAGTGGCGCGTCCTGGAGGAGGCCCAGGATAGCAGCAATCCTCTGCTGGAGCGCGTGAAGTTTCTCTCCATCGTGGGGTCCAACCTGGACGAGTTCTTCATGGTGCGGGTGGCCAGCCTGACCGCCCAGGTGGACGCCGGCATCCTGGAGTTCGGCCCGGACCGCATGAGCCCCACCGCGCAACTGGTGGCCATCCGCCGCGAAGTCAAGCGCCTCATCGATGCCGCGCACGATTGCCTGGAGCGGCAGCTCAGGCCGGCCCTGGCCGAAGAGGGCATTCGCATTCTGAATTACTCCGAGCTGAGCCCCAGGCAGGCGGAAAACTCCAAGCGCTACTTCTCGGAAATCATTTTCCCGGTGCTGACCCCGCTGGCTTTCGACCCGGGGCGGCCTTTTCCGCACATCTCCAACCTGAGCCTCAACCTGGCGGTCCTGATCCGGGATACCGCCGGACAAGAGCGCTTCGCGCGCGTCAAGGTGCCCGATTCCCTGCCCGCTCTGGTGCCGCTGACGCGGCCGCGCAGACCGGCGGGCAAGCGCAGCCGGACCCGGCGCGAGGAGTGCTACGTCTGGATCGAAGAGATCATAGCGGCCAATCTCGATGCGCTGTTTCCGGGCATGCAGGTGGTGGAGGCGCACCCGTTCCATATCACCCGCGACGCCGATATCGCCATCAAGGAACTGGAAGCCGAAGACTTGCTCGAGACCATCGAGGAGGGCGTACGGCAGCGCAAGTTCGGCAGCGTGGTGCGGCTCCAGGTGAGCCGCCTGATGCCCCAGCACATTCTCCAGATCCTCATGAGCAATCTGGAGGTAGCCACCGCGGAGGTGTACCGCGCCAAGGGCCTGCTGGGTCTCAGCCGCCTCGCCGCGGTGGCGCAGATCGACCGGACCGATCTGAAGTACAAGCCGTTTCTTCCCGCCACGCCGCCCGAGCTGAACCCGTCCAACGACGAAGAAGATCTGTTCGCCATCATCCGCCGCCGCGACGTTCTGCTGCACCATCCCTTTCAATCCTTCCAGCCGGTGGTGGACTTTCTGAAGAAGGCGGCGCACGATCCGGACGTGCTGGCCATCAAGATGGTGCTGTACCGGGTGGGCCGCAACTCGCCGGTAGTGGAGGCGCTGCTGGAGGCCATCGAAGAAGGCAAGCAGGTGGCCGTCCTCATGGAGCTCAAGGCGCGCTTCGACGAGGAGAGCAACATCGAGTGGGCCAAGGCTTTGGAGCGCGCGGGCGTCCACGTGGTCTACGGATTGTTGGGGCTGAAGATTCACTGCAAGGCCGCCATCGTGCTGCGGCGCGAGGCGGGCGGCATCCGCCCGTACCTGCACCTGGCGACCGGCAACTACAACGTCGTGACCGCGCACCTATACACCGATCTGGGCCTGTTCACGTCCAACGCCGAGCTCGCCGGCGACGCCATCGACCTGTTCAATTTCCTGACGGGGTACTCCGCCAAGCGCGATTACCAGAAGTTGCTGGTGGCGCCGGTGAATCTCCGGGAGCGCTTTCAGGCCCTTATCAAACGCGAGATCAAGCAGCACGAGACCGATGGCAAAGGCCACCTGGTGTTCAAGATGAACGCGCTGGTGGACCCGGAGATGGCGCGCCTGCTCTACCGCGCCTCGCAGGCGGGCGTGAAGATCGACCTGCTGGTGCGCGGCATCTGCTGCCTGCGGCCGGGCATTCCGGGGATCAGCGAGAACATCCGCGTAACCAGCATCGTGGGCCGCTTCCTGGAACATAGCCGCATCTTCTACTTCCGCAACGGCGGCAAAGAGGAGATCTACCTGGGCAGCGCCGATCTCATGCCGCGCAACCTCAACCGCCGCGTGGAGCTGCTGTTTCCCGTGTTCGATCCCGACCTGCTGCGGCGCATCCGCGACGAGATCCTGGGCGCCTACCTGCAGGACAACGTGAAGGCGCGCCGCATGTTGCCGGACGGCACCTACAAGCGGGTTTCCCGCCGCGATGGCGAAAGAGCCAACAACAGCCAGGAGATCCAGCTCGGACAAAACGGCCGCAAGATCCGCAAGAAGCCCAAAGCCAGCTGGTAGCCGTCACCACTGCGCGGCTTGGCGCTGCTGTTTTTCGATTTCCTCGAGGCTCTTCGGCTGGTTCTGCCAGCTGTCCCAGAGGTGCCCCATGCGGGTGCGATATTCCCGGGCACGCTCTTCGTAAACCCGCTCGCCGAGGGAAAGCGAATTGGCGAGCAGCTCCTTCTGATATTTCGCGGCCAGGTCCAGACACAGTTGGATGTTTGCGGAGCGCCCGAATTGCCGCGGGTGCGCCGTCAGCGTGGCTTTGAGAACTTCCAGGTTATGATGGTCGCCCAGCCACGTCTCCAGCTCTTTGAGACTCTTCTCGTAGCCCGCCATCACCTCGGTCCACAGATCCTCGACCAGGCGGATGTGGTACCAGTGGTCTTTGACGCGCTTACGCCACTCGTGGCAGAGTTCCGGGCGGGCCTCCGCGCGGACGGCCGCCATGGCCCGGCGGGCTTTGCGGTAGGCGGCGGTGAGGCCGGGCGCCAGGGCTTCGAAGCCATCCGCCTCCAGAGGCCACCGGGACGTACGGGCGGCGGCCGCCCGGAGCCCGGCGGCGATCCGCTGGAGCGCTTGGGCCATGCCCGCGCCGCGCTGCTGCCGGCGTTTGTCCAGCAGCAGCCCCTGGCGGATGGAGGCCAGCGTGGCGCCTTTCAGATCGTCTGTGTACTTCTCCTGCAGCGCGTCGAAGGTCTCGATGAGGACCGCCCGGTCGCGATATGCGGAGAGCCGCCGGCCGATGTTGCGAAGGCGCGTGTTCTCCTTGGCGTAGACCGGCTCGATCTCGGGACGCATCAGCCGCAGCAGCGCGCGGGTTTTCTTGACGCTCTTGCGGGCTTCGTGAATGGCTTCATCGCGGTTGCGGGCGGTGGCCCCGGCTAGCAGGGCGGCGGCGGACTGCGTCTCTTCGAGCGCGATGCGTTTGACGCCCTCGGATATGGATTCGCCGGATTTCAATCGATAGGGCATGGCAGCACCTCGCGTGCGGGCGTTCACCCACGGAAAGATTACTACAAATTCAGGATAGTACGGCAGCGCGGGTTCCCTGTTCAACTCCTGTATCCTGGAGTGGCGGGGGCCATCTTGCCACCACCTATTCAGATTATCGGCGGAGGGCTGGCGGGGACGGAGGCCGCCTGGCAGGTGGCCCGGCGCGGGCTTCGGGCGGTGCTCCACGAAATGCGCCCCGCGACACCTACACCGGCGCATCGGAGCGACCGGCTGGCGGAACTGGTGTGCAGCAATTCGCTGAAATCCGAACAGGAATCCACGGCTCCGTGGCTGCTGAAAGAGGAACTGCGCGGCCTCGGCTCGCTCCTGCTGCGCGCCGCCGGCGAGGCGCGCGTGCCGGGAGGCCATGCGCTCACCGTGGATCGCGACCTGTTCGCCGAAGCCGTCACCGCGGCCATCGCCTCCGAACCGCTCATCGAGCTGCGGCGCGAGGAGGTCACCGCGGTCCCGGATGAGGGCATCGTGATTGTGGCCACCGGTCCCCTTACCAGCCCGGCGCTGGCCGCGGAGATCGCGCGGCTCACTGGCTCCGCGCGGCTCTATTTCTACGACAGCATCAGCCCCATCGTGGATGCCGAAACGGTGGACACGAGCATAGCGTTCTGGGCTTCGCGCTACGGAAAATCGGCCTCCGGAACGGACGATTACCTCAACTGCCCGCTGGACCGCGGCCAGTACGACCGCTTCGTGGACGAGCTGCTGGCGGCCCAGGCGGTGACGGCGCACATCGCCGAGGACCACGTCCGCTACTTCGAAGCCTGTCTGCCCATCGAGGAGCTGGCGCGCCGCGGCCGCGATACGCTCCGCTTCGGGCCCATGAAGCCCATGGGTCTCAGCGATCCGCGCACCGGCCGGCGCCCTTACGCCGTGGTGCAGCTTCGCCAGGAGAACCTGCGCGCCGGAAGTTTCAATCTGGTGGGCTTCCAGAACCACCTGAAGTTCGGAGAGCAGGCCCGCATCCTGCGCCTCATCCCCGGCCTCGAAAAGGCCGAGTTCCTCCGCTTCGGCCAGATCCATCGCAACACCTACATCAATGCGCCGGCCCTGCTCACGCCGGCTCTGGGCCTGCGCGCGCGGCCGGAGGTGCTGTTTGCCGGCCAGATATCGGGCGTGGAGGGCTACGTGGAAGCTATCGCCACGGGGCTGATGGCCGGGATGCACGCGGCCTCCCTGGCGTTGGGCGACCCGCCGCGCCCCCTTCCGCGCGCGACCGCCCTGGGGTCGCTGTGCCACTTCATCTCCGGCGCGGACCCCGCCAACTACCAACCCGCCAACATCACCTTCGACCTGCTGCCGCCGCTCGAGGAGAATCTCCGCCGCAAGCTGCGCCACGATAAAGCCGCCCGCCACCGCGAGATCTGCCGTCGGGCCCTCGCGGCGCTCGAAGAATACCGCCATGCCGCACTCTCCGCTCGCTGAACAGATTGGCCAGTACACCGCCGAGCTGGTGCGCTCCGGCGCCTCGCCCCACACCGTGGACGCTTACGCGGCCGATCTGGCGCAGTTCCTCGAGTACCTTTCACCGCCTGAGACCGAGCCGCCCGAGCCGCGCGCCATCGACCTGCTGGTGCTGCGCGAGTGGATGGCGTGGCTCTACGGCCAGCGGCTCACCGCAGTCACCATCCGCCGCAAGCTGGCCGCCGTGCGCGGCCTGTTCCGCTTCATGCTGCGCGAGGGCGTCGTCGAGATCAACGTGGCTCGCCTGGTGCGCACGCCTAAGGCCCCTCAGAAACTTCCCGAGGTGATGACGCCCGAGCAGACCAGCGCGCTGCTCGATGGCGTGGCGGCTGACAAGCTCGAGCGACCCTTCCCCGCGCGCGACCGCGCCCTCTTCGAGCTGCTCTATGGCTGCGGCCTGCGCGTGAGCGAGCTGGTGGGCCTGAACCTGGAGGATCTCGACCGCGCCGAGCGCTGGCTGCGGGTGCGCGGCAAGGGCCGCAAGGAGCGGCAGGTGCCGGTGCCCGGAAAGGCCGCCGAGGCCCTCGATCGTTACCTGGCCGCGCGGCCCATCGTGCGCGAACAGACCGCCGTGTTCCTGAATCGCCGCGGCGGACGCCTCACCCGCGGGGGTGTGGCCTTCCTGGTCAAGCTCTATAGCCGCCTGCTGAGCGGCGATAGCTCGATCCATCCGCACAGTTTCCGGCACGCCTATGCCACGCATCTGCTGGCCGATGGCGCGGACCTGCGCGCCATCCAGGAACTCCTCGGCCACGCGCGCCTCTCCACCACCCAGAAGTACACCCAGGTCTCGCTCACAGACCTCATGGCCGTGTACGACAAGGCCCATCCCAAGGCTTAGCGCGCATGACTCTGTCGGCCGCGAGCTTCCGGAGCGAGTTCCGTCTTATGCTGCGCCTGGCCGCGCCGCTGGCCCTGGCGGAGCTGGGCTGGATGGTGATGGGGATTGTGGACACCGTGATGGCCGGGCCTTTGGGAGCGGCGGCCGTGGGCGCCGGCAGTCTGGGCGCGATGGTGTTCTATCCGGTGGGCACGGCCGGCATGGGCCTGCTGTTCGGCATGGATACGCTGGTGGCGCAATCCTTCGGCGCCGGCGACGCCCGCGATTGCCGCCGCACCCTGGCCGCCGGCCTGTGGCTTGGCCTGCTGATTGCCCCGCCCGTTTTCGCGCTGCTGTGGGCCATGGTTCCGCTGCTGGGCGCCGTCGGGACCAATCCGCGCGTCATGGCGCACCTGGGCGGATACCTGCGCGCCCTGGCCGGGGGTGTCCTTCCGCTGCTTTTCTACACGGCCTTCCGCCGCTACCTGCAGGCCGTGAACATCGTCAAGCCGGTGACCTTCGCGCTGGTGAGCGCCAACCTGGTAAACTTCGCCGGAAACTGGATTCTGATGTATGGCCACTGGGGCGCGCCGCCGATGGGCCTGGCGGGCTCGGGCTGGTCCACCACCATCGCGCGCGCTTATCTGGCCGCGGTGCTGGGTATCGCAGTCCTGCGGCACGAGCGGCACTCGGGCAAGCCACTTTGGCGCGCGAGCTGGCGGCCGGATTGGGCGCGCATGCGGTGCCTGCTGCTGCTGGGGCTGCCCGCGGCCGGGCAGATCGGCTTCGAAGGCGCGGTCTTCGCGATCGTGACGGCCATGGCCGCCCGCCTCGATGAAGCGTCGGTGGCGGCTCACGGCATCGCAGTAAACGTGATCTCGACCACTTACATGGTCCCGCTGGGCATCAGTTCGGCGGCGGCCGTGCGCGTGGGCCAGGCCATGGGCCGCCGGGATTCGCGCGGCGTGGCCGTCGCGGGCTGGACGGCTCTGGCGATGAGCGCGGCCTTCATGGGATCGGCCGGCGTGGTGCTCTGGGGCATGCCGGGTTGGATCGTGCGGGCCTACATCGGCGATGCGGCGGTGATCGCGACCGGCGCCGTGCTCCTGCGGATCGCCGCTTTCTTCGAGCTGTTCGATGGCTTCCAGGTGGTGGCCACGGGCGCCCTGCGCGGCCTGGGCGATACGCGCACTCCCATGCTGGCGCATCTGGCGGGCTATTGGCTGATCGGCCTGCCCGTGGCCTGGGCGCTCACCTTCCCGATGGGATGGGGCGTGCGAGGAATCTGGATAGGCCTCAGCGCCGCGCTGATCCCGATCGGCGTGGCGCTGGTGCTGGTGTGGCGGCGAAAGTCGCGGGCGATCGCGGTGTTACAAGTAAAAGGATGATTCCAACATCGATATCCGCGCTGGACAGGATTTTTCTCGAGTGCTCCTCCCGGCGGCTCGACCAACTCGCCGGACGCGTCGAGAGCTGCCTGGGCACGTTGAACGATGAACAGGTGTGGATGCGCGGATCTCCAAACGAGAACGCCATCGGGAACCTGGTGTTGCACCTCTGCGGCAACGTGCGCCAGTGGATCGTCGCCGGGGTGGGCGGCGCGGCCGATGCGCGGGAGCGCGATCGCGAGTTCTCGGCCTCCGGCCGGGTTGCGATCCCGGAGCTGCGCGAAAGGCTGCGCCGGTGCGTGGATGAGGCGCTGGCGGTTTTCGGCGGCGTGACCCTCGAGCGCCTGGGCGAGCGCGTCGCCATCCAGAAATACGAGGTCACGGTTCTCGAAGCCATCTACCACGTGGTGGAGCACTTCTCAATGCACACCGGCCAGATCATTTTCGCCACCAAAATGCTCACCGGCGCTGATCTGGGCTTCTACCGGCATCTTTCCGACGCGGCCCACAATCAGAAGACGCCCTGATGGATCTCAGCGCTTTCGATTACCGCCTGCCGGAGGAACTGATCGCCCAGGAGCCGCTCGACGATCGCGCTGCATCCCGCATGCTGGTGGTTGATCGCGCCGAAGGCCGCTGGGAGGATCGCCGGTTTCGCGATCTCCCGGAGTTCGTGGGGCCTGGCGATTGCCTCGTGCTCAACGATTCGCGCGTCTTTCCGGCGCGGCTGTTCGGGCACCGCGCGGGCGTCCACTCGCTGCCCATCGGAAGACGCAATCCCAAACGCGGCGAATACTTGAGCGGAGAGGTGGAGGTGCTGCTCCTGCGGCCGGTAGAGGGCGGCGGCCGCGACTGGAGCGCTCTGGTGCGCCCGGGCCGCAAGATGCGTGTGGGCGAGCGCATCCGCTTCGACGAACGGCTCACGGGCGAGGTCCTTTCACGCGGCGAATTCGGCGAGCGCACCATCCGTTTCCACGGCGAGGGGGATCTGTTCCAGGAGTTCGAGCGCATCGGCCACATTCCCCTGCCCCCCTACATCAAGCGTCCGGACCAGCCTGGCGACCGCGAGCGCTACCAGACCGTCTTCGCACGCGAAAAGGGGTCCGTGGCCGCACCCACGGCTGGGCTGCATTTCACGCCCGAGATACTGGATGCCTGCCGCGCGCGCGGAGCCGAGCTGGCGTGCGTCACCCTGCACGTGGGGTTGGGCACCTTCCAACCGCTGCACCCCGCGCAGGTGGAGCAGGGCCGCCTGCACGCGGAGAGTTACGCCATCGCCGCCGGGGACGCCGCGCGCATGCGCAACGCGCAGCGCCTGGTGGCGGTGGGGACCACCAGCGTACGCACCATCGAAAGCGCCCTGGCTGCCGGCGGCCTGGAGGCGCGGCGCGGCGAGACCGATCTGTTCATCTACCCCGGCTTCCAGTTCCGGGGAATCGGCGCCATGCTTACCAACTTCCACCTGCCGCGCACCAGCCTGTTGCTGCTGGTGTGCGCCTTTGCCGGCACGGATCTGGCGCTGGCGGCGTACCGCCACGCGGTGGAGCAGAGGTACCGCTTCTACTCGTACGGCGATTGCATGCTGATTCTCTGACCGGCGGCGCGGCGGGAGCGCGCCGGGCGGCCGCTAGGGGACCAGCGCCAGCGCACCCTCTCGCGCGGGCTTCTTGTTTGGCGGCTTCCTCGAAACGCGCAGGGCGAGCGATTCCCGGTCGTAGAAACGGAACTCCGGAGCGAGCAATTCCTGAACCGAGTAGACGCCCTTGCCGACTCCGTGGGAACCGTGCCGGGCCGTGTTGGCGAAGATGTGGTACAACTCATGGGCCAGCACGCGCGCGATGGCGTGTCCGAAGGCCGTCTCGCGATCCTCCCGGGAAAGTCCCAGCGTGCCGCTCCGGATGAAAGCCCCAATGCGGTCGCAATCCACGTCGCTGAAGGGCAGAATCACGCCGTCGCTGACATGCGTCCAACCCAGCGCGATGGAGTGGCTAACGGGCTGCTTCACGTTCTCGGTATCGCAACTTCCCTTAAAATGCACCACCGCCAGGCGGCTGGCAGTTTCGTTGTGCTCGCCCGCCAGGTCTCGCCAGACGAATTCCAGGCCGGTGGGAGCCATGATGGATTCGAGTTCCGCGTGAATGGCATCCAGAGCCCGTGGCGAGGGAGGACCTTCGAACTCGGTGTACAGCAAAATAGGGGCGCCTGACGAGTCCCGCTGCTGGCCCGGCACGGGCAGAAGCCCGAACGCCAAGCACACGCACAACACTTTCACCTGAGGAGATCCGAAAAGCTGTATTCAACTATACAGCGGGAGGGCGTCCCCGGTCCAGCACTAATTCGGGATGCTCATGGACCAGCCGGTTGGCCGTGTGGCACGCGAAGCAGACCGGCGAAGTGGTGGCCAGGATTTCCTGCAGCCGCTCGGCGGGAAGCTGGTTCCATTCGATGGAAACCCCGTCTGTGCGCAACAACGCGGGTTTGGCGCCGGCCCAATCGATCTCGCCGATGGGATGCCCGCAGGATGCGCAGACCTTACCTTCGTACCAACGGGTCAATATGTTGCGAACCAGGCAATCCTCCGGCGAGGCCTGCACTTGCGCGAGACATTCCTGGCCGCAGCCGGCCCGCTCCGGCCATCGCGAGCAGGAAGATAGCCGCAATTGCGGCGAACTGGAGAACGCCGTGAGAGCGGCATGGGCGGCATCCACCACGACGCCGGCAGGTTTTTGGGTTTCGGGACACGCGACCACGCGACGGCCTCGGAATTTCAACCAGGCGCGCGTGACGCGCCAACCCGCAATGGCAACCAGCACCACCGCCACCGCAACGATCAAAACGGCCTGAACCGGCATATTCGCCTCCAGAGTTCCGGGAGCAAGATGCGGGCCAATCAACTAACTCGTTGAATCAGAGGGTATTTTTTCCGAAAACCGCAGCTGCCGCGAAGCCAAAAGCCGCACCGCCTGGGTGGTATGCCCCTTTCCGGAACTCCTTAGGGCCGCTCGGCGTCTATGGGATCGTGGAGATCTGCCACGCTTTGTCTGTTCCGCTGATCATTCTGGGCGCCTGGGCCGGCGTTTCGAACGACTACGACACAGTCCGGCGGAAGTTCGACCTCATCGACAGCGAACGCCTGAAGCCCGGCTCGCGCGTGGATCTGAGCCTCCGGGAGCTGAATGCCTATGCCGTGCAGGAGGCGCCGCCGGGCGTCCGGAATCCGCGAATCCAAGTGGTATCGCCTGGAGTGGTCGCGGGGACCGCGCTCATCGATTTCGGCAAGCTGGGGCGCGCCAACGGGTATCAGCCGGGCTGGCTGATGTCGAAGCTGCTGGATGGCGAGTGGCCGGTCAGCGTGACCGCGCGCATTCAATCTTCCGGCGGACGCGCCAGGGTGGATGTCCAGAGGGTCGAGATCGGGGACCTCGAGGTGGATGGCCGCACGCTCGATTTCCTCATCCAGAATTTCCTGCTGGCCCTGTACCCGGACGCCGTGGTGGGCCGCCCCTTCCAACTCGGCCATCGCATCGAGAGGCTGGACGTGCAGCCGGGCGGGGTGGGCGTCATCATCGCCCGGTAGGCGCGGCTACAGCACGTGATAGTAGCCGCTGCGCTCCAGCACTTCTACGGCGATGCCGAACAAACTGGAGAGGTTGCCGGCTTCCAGCACGCGCTCCTTGGGGCCATCGCACCAGACGCGGCCGCCGCGGATCAGGACCACGCGCCGCATTTCGGGAATGATGTCCGGAAGATGGTGTGTCACCATCACAATGGTGATTCCCCGGGCGGCCAGCTTGCGCAGGATTTCGCGCAGCTCGCGGGTGGCGTGCAGGTCCAGGCTGGAGGTGGGCTCGATCGAGCACCAGCGCCCGCGGATTGTGCACCAGCGCGCGCGCGATGAGGATGCGGCGGGCTTCCCCGGAGGACAACTCGTCGGTGGGGCGCCCGGCCACGTGCGCGATCTCGAGCAGGTCCATGACCTCGCGCGCCGTCCGCTCCATTTCGGGCGTCACCTGATGATAGGGCCATATGCCCACGCTGCCGAAGAAGCCGGAGAGCACGATCTCGCGCGCCGAATAATCGCGCGTGCACATCTGCATCCAGTCGTTCGAGACCAGGCCGAGATGGTTGCGCAGGTCGAAGAGATTCCAGTGGTCGCTTCCCAGGATGCGCAGCGACCAGGGTTCCGGCTTGAGCAGCGGATACAGGTCGCGCGAAATGACTTTGACGAGCGTGGACTTGCCCGAGCCATTGGGACCGAGAATGGCGACGTGTTCGCCCTGCGCGACCGTCAGCGTGACGCCATCGAGCACCAGGCGGTCGCCGCGTTTGACCGAGACATTTTGGAAATCGAGAAGGGGAGTCAATTTCCCATTGTAGTGGGCGGCGTCGGCCTACGGTCCGGGATTGAGCCACTGCACTGAGAATGCGCTCTCGTTCGTGACCTGGCTGGGCTGGGCCTTGGTAATGCTGGACTTGGTCTCGCTCACCATCGTGATTTCCTGAATTGCGGCGGTGGGAAACGATCCGACCGGCAACGTGGCGCCCACGGTGGCGCTGGCGGAACTGAAGGGAACCGTGCCGAAGTTCGCCAGCGGCAGCACGTTGTTTCCCCTGGAGCAGCAGGGAGCCTCGGCAATCCATTCGGCGGAGGACTCTTTCGCTTCGGGCACCGTCGAAGTCACGGTGTACGTCTCGTTTTCGTTGACGGTGATTGTGGCGGTGAATTGGGCCCCCGATTGTTGATGCGGGCCGCCGCTGCTCTGACCGATGTATTTCACCTCTGCCGTGATCTGGTTCGACGGTTGAATGCCATGGGGAAACTGAATCAGGGCGGATGCATGCGGATAGAACTCGACCCAGGCATAATAAGTCGGAATCCCGCTCCGTCCCGTCAGGCTCACGCAATCGGAATCGGTCCCGATCTGTTCGACCGTGTCCGAGTTATAGCCGTCGATCCCGACCCAGAACGCGGCGTATGCGGTAGGAGTTCCGGTTCCGGTGGACGAGCAGTTCACAGCCGGCACGGTCCAAGAGCCTTTGACGTCGGTAGCGGCGCCGTTCGATCCGGTTACCGCATACCCTCCACGTTTCTGGGGGGCCAGCGACGGAGAGGAGTCGCCAGTTCGGTGAGAATTGACACATCTCCGCCTTACGTGAAAGATTTTACTGACAGGGCGTGTTAATCACAATACCGCTTTGGTGAACAGCCGGTAGCGGAGCAGGCGCGAGGCGTCAAGGCCGCGCTCCCTCACCCGATCCGGTCGAGCACCGCGCCGTCCGGGCCGTTCAGGACGATTTCCATCGCCAGCGTGCCGTCCGCGTGGGTGGAGCAGCTCAGGCACGGGTCGTAGGCTCGCACCAGGGCGGAGACGCGGTTGAGCATGCCTTCCTTGAAATGCGCGCCATCCACGAAGTGCTGGGCCACCTGCTTGACGCCGTGATTGATGGCCAGGTTGTTGTGCCCGGTGGCCACGATGAGGTTGGCCCATAGCATGGCGCCCTGCTCATCCACCTTGTAGTGATGAATCAGCACGCCGCGCGGGGCCTCGATCATGCCGACGCCCTCCAGGCAGTTCACCGAGGCGTGGGCCCGCACGTGGGTGTCGAGAATGGTTGGATCGTTCAGCAGCAGTTCGATCTTCTCCAGGCCGTGCAGCAGCTCGATCAACCGCGCGTAGTGATAATAGAACGAGCTGTGCGCCATCCTTCCGCAGCGCTGGCGGAACTCGGCCAGCTCGCGATCGGCGGCCGGGGTGCCGCAGGCGTCCGCCACGTTGAGCCGCGCCAGCGGTCCCACGCGGTAGATGCCCGCCGGATATCCCAGCGGCTTGTAGTAGGGCGCCTTGAGGTAGGAATCGCGCAGCGAGGCTTCGCCGATAAATTTGGCGTAATCGCGCGCCTTGATGTTCGAGGCCACGGTCTGGCCTTCGGCGTCCTTGAACTTGAGGCGGCCGTCGTACCATTGCAGGCCGCCGGTTTCGTCCACCAGGCCCGCGTACATGGTGGGCTCGGTGCCGAAGTTGGCGATCTCCTCGGCAAACGAATCCATCACGCCCTTGAAAAGATCGAGCGCCTGCGCGGCGATGGCGCGCGCTTTGGGCAGGCCCGCCAGAATGCGGCCGCGCAGTTCCTGGGTCATCGGCGCATTGACGCCTCCGGGAACGACCCAGGAGGGATGCACGCGCTCCTGGGCCAGGCCTTCGATGATCTCCTGGCCGAATTTGCGCAGACCCACGCCCGCGCGCGCCAGGTCGGGATTCTCTTCGATCAGCCCGAAAATGTTGCGGCGCGCCGGATCGGAATCGAAGCCCAGCAGCAGGTCCGGCGCCGAAAGGTGGAAGAAGCTGAGCGCGTGGGATTGCACGTACTGCGCGCAATGGATCAGCTCGCGCAGCTTGAAGCCAGCCTCGGGAGGGGCCACCGCCATGATGGCGTCGCAGGCCTTGGAGGAGGCCAGCAGGTGGCTCACCGGACAGATGCCGCAGATGCGCGCGGTAATCGAGGGCATTTCGTAGAAGGGCCGGCCTTCGGTGAACTTTTCGAATCCGCGCACCTGGGTGACGTGAAATTGCGTGTCGGAAACGCGGCCTTCGTCGTCGAGGTAGACGTCTATCTTGGCGTGTCCCTCGATGCGGGTGACGGGATCGATCGTGATCTTCTTCATGGAGGTTGCCTTTACGGGCTGCTCCACCGGCGCGGGCAGCGTGATAACCTGCTTCGCTTCGGCGGGCGGCGCCTTGCGCTTTCTAGCCAAATTTCACCTTCGCGGTCAGATCCGGCACCCGGCCTTCCAGCAGTTCGCTCAGAACGAACGCGATGGCTTTGGCGGGCGGCGGGCATCCCGGAACGTTCAGATCCACTTTCACCACTTCGTGCACCGGCACGGCCTGGCGCAGCAGGGCGGGAACTCCGTCCGTGGGAATGCCCTTGTTCTCCTGCGCGCCCTCGATGTAGATGCGTTCCAGCAGCTTGCGCGGCGGAATCTGGTTGCGCATGGCGGGGACGTTGCCGGTGACGGCGCAGTCGCCCAGCGCGATGATGAGCTTGCTGCGCTGGCGGATGAGCCGCACTTTCTCGAGATCCTCCTGCGAGCTGATGGCGCCTTCGATGACGGTCACATCCACCGACTTGGGAAACTCCTGGGCGTCCACCAGCGGGCCGTAAACGACGTCGGTCCGCTTGGCCACGGTCAAAATGGCTTCATCGATATCGAGCAGCGACATGTGGCAGCCCGCGCAGCCGTCCAGCCACACGGTTGCCAGCCGGGTCTTCTTCATTGAGGGCCTCCGCGCCTGGCGACCAGGCGTGTCACCTTTTCCTCGTGTTTCACCATCTCCTCGACGGCGAATCCTTTTTCGGCCAGCGCGCCGGTGGGGCACACCTGCACGCACTTGCCGCAGCCGGTGCAGCTCGTGGATTCGCGCCACGGCTTGGCCATGTCGCATACGATGGTGCTCGTGATGCCGCGCCCGGCGACATCCCAGACGTGCGCGCCCTCCACTTCGGCGCACACCCTGACGCAGCGCGTGCACAGGATGCAGCGGTTGTGGTCGAGCACGTAGCGGTCATGGGAAACGTCCACCGCCAGCTTGGGAAACGCATACGGATAGCGGACGCTGTTCACGCCCAGCCGCTGCGCCATGGCCTGCAGTTCGCAGTGGTTGTTGGAGACGCACACGGCGCATTGGTGGTTGCGCTCTGAAAAGAGGAACTCGAGGGCGATCCGCCGGTACTGCTTGAGCTTCTCCGAGTTGGTGGTGACGCTCATGCCGTCCTGGACCGGGGTGGTGCAGGCGGGCAGCAGGCGATTGACGCCGGAGACCTCCACGATGCACAGGCGGCAGGCGCCCACCGGAGTGATGTTCTCCAGCCAGCACAGCGTGGGGATGTACTTCGAATTGGCGCGCGCCACCTCCAGAATCGTCTGGCCTTGGTGCGCGGCGACGTATTCGCCGTCGATGCGAATCGAGAGTTTGTCGGGCAAGCGATATCTCCTTTAGTGGTGTTCGCGGATGTCGCAGCGCAGGCAGCGCGCGGCTTCCTCCCGCGCCTCTTCGGCCGGCAGGCCGACCATGGCTTCCACGAAGCTCTCGGCGCGTTCGGCCGGGGGCAGCTCGCCAAGCGTGTGCCGCGGAGTTTCGACCGGCTGCTCCGGCGGCACGTTGGAATATGCGAAGTGCGGGTTGATGGCGTCCCAGCGGCCGCCGTTCATCAAACGGGCATCGATGGTGCGGGCGGCCTTCTTGCCGAACCCCATGGCATTGGAAACGTTGGAGGCCCCCGCGATCAGGTCGCCGCCCGCGTAGAATTTGTTGCGGCTGGTTTCCAGGGTATAGCGGTCCACCTCGAGCGTGCCGTTTTCCTTGATACGCAGCCCCGAAGCGCGGACGAAGTCCAAGTCCACCGCTTCGCCCACCGCCAGGATCACGGTGTCGCATTCGTAGCGGCGGATTTCGTCGGTGGGGATGGGGCGACGGCGGCCCGACGAATCGAACTCGCCGAGCTTGGTCTTGACCACCTCGATGGCCTTGACGCCGCCGCTTTCGTCGCCCACGATGCGGTGCGGCGTGGCCAGGAAGACGAAATTGGCGCCTTCGTCCTGGGCCGCGTCGGTTTCCTCCCGGATGGCCGGCATGTCTTTGCGCTCGCGCCGGTAGATGACAGTAACCTCCGAGCCCATGCGCAGCGCGGTGCGGGCCGAATCGATCGCCGCATTGCCTCCGCCGATGACGGCCACCCGGCGACCCAGCCGCACCGGCTCCTCTTTGGACACCGCTTCCAGGAAAGTAAGAGCCGGCAGAACGCCCTTCAGCTCCGTTCCCGGCAGGTAGACCCAGGATTCCTTCCAGGTGCCGATGGCCAGGAAGACCGCGTTGAACTGATTATCCAGATCGTTGAGAGTGATATCGGTTCCCACCGCGACGCCGCACACGAAGTTCACGCCCACGCGCCGGATCAGCTCCACCTCGCGGCGCACCACGTCGCGCGGCAGGCGGTATTCGGGCAGCGCGTAGCGCAGCATCCCGCCGGGCTCGGGGTTGGGTTCGTAGACCGTTACTTCGTGTCCCAGCAGAGCCAGGTAGAAAGCCGCCGCCAGGCCGGTCGGTCCGGCGCCCACCACCGCTACTTTACGATCGGTGGGGGGCAGACGCCGCGCCGCGATTCTCTCCACCAGCGCGTCGAAGCGGTCGGACTGGTAAATGGCGTCGGCGATGGTGCGGTGCACTTCGCGCATGTTGACGGCTTCATCCACGGAGCGGCGCCGGCAGCGGTTCTCGCACGGGTGCTGGCAGACGCGGCCCGTGGAGGCCGGGAGCGGATTGTCGAGCACCACCGCCTCGAAGGCCTCCTCGATCCGGCCCTCCTGGTAGAGTTGCAGGAAGCGCGGCACGTTCATGTGCAGCGGGCAGCTGTTCTCGCACGGCGAAAGCGCCAGGTCGTCGCACACGCCCGCGCGGCAGCGCTTGGCGCGGATGTGGTCCTCGAACTCGTGGCGGAAGTGCCGCATGGTGGTCAGCAGCGGGTTGGGCGCGGTCTGGCCGAGCCCGCACAGCGCCGTGTCGCGGATCATGCGGCCCATTTCATCGAGCTGCT
The DNA here is from genome assembly GCA_963714205.1 of Terriglobia bacterium. GTDB lineage: Bacteria > Acidobacteriota > Terriglobia > Bryobacterales > Bryobacteraceae > CAVQNQ01. The sequence continues at coordinate 433,882 of CAVQNQ010000003.1, read as the reverse complement.
CGAGGTGCGCCTCGGTGGCGCGCCCGCGCGTGAAGGCGTTCAGGATGCGCAGCGATTTGTCCAGCCCTACGCGGCATGGAATGCACTTGCCGCAGGATTCCGAGTGGGTGAATTCGATGAAGTAGCGGGCCACGTCCACCATGCAGTTGTCTTCATCCATCACCACCATGCCGCCCGAACCCATGATGGAGCCGAGCTGCGCCAGCGTTTCGTAATCCACCGGCGTATCGAACATCTCCAGCGGGATGCAGCCGCCCGAAGGGCCGCCAGTCTGCACGGACTTGACCTGCTTGCCGTCCGGGGCGCCTTCGCCCACATCGTAGATGAAGGTCTTGAGCGGGGTGCCCAGAGGCATCTCCACCAAGCCGGTGTTGCTCACCTTGCCCACCAGCGAGAAGACCTTGGTGCCGGCGCTCTTGGTGCTGCCGGTTTCGCTGAACCACGCGGGACCCTTGGAAACGATGGGCGCCACGTTGTACCAGGTTTCGACGTTGTTGATGTTGGTCGGCTTGCCGTACAGCCCCTTTTGGGCGGGGAAGGGCGGGCGCGGACGGGGCCGTCCCGCGCAACCCTCGAGCGAGGCGATCAGCGCGGTCTCTTCGCCGCACACGAACGCCCCGGCGCCTTCCACCATCCGGATGTCGAAGCGGAAGCCGCGTCCCAGGATGTTATCGCCCAGCACGCCCGCTTGCCGGGCCTGGTCGATGGCGCGGGACAGGCGGTGCACCGCCAGCGGGTATTCGGCACGCACGTAGACGATGCCCTCGGTGGCTCCCATCACGTATCCGCCGACGATCATGCCCTCGAGCAGCGAATGCGGATCGCTCTCGATCTCGTTGCGGTTCATGTAGGCGCCCGGATCGCCCTCGTCCGCGTTGCATATGACATACTTCTGGTCCGCGACGGCCTTCCGCAGGAAGTCCCACTTGAGGCCCGTCAGGAAGCCCGCGCCGCCGCGGCCGCGCAGCTTGGCGGCCTTGATCTGCTCGATCACCAGCTCGGGGTTGGCGTCGATCAGCACCTTGTACAGCGACTGGTAGCCGCCGATGGCGATGTACTCCTCGATATCGTCCGGGCTGATGAGGCCGCAGTTGCGCAGCACGATCTTCTTCTGCGGTTTGAAGAACGGCACCTCGCTCCACAAAGGAATCTTGGGAAAGCCCGTTCCATACTGGACGTGGGCGGTCACGTGGTCCCATTCTTCGATCTTGCACAGCGCCAGATCCTCGGGGACGGTGCCCACGGCGATGTCGTCGATGATGCGCTGCACGTCGCTGGTCTGGACGCGCCGCAGGATCACCAGCGGTTTGCCGGGGATCCGCACATTGACCAGCGGCTCCTGCGCGCAGAAGCCGAAACAGCCGACCGGCGCCAGCTTGATGTCGCGCCCCTGCCGGTCGATGGCTTCGGCGAAGGCATGATACACGCCTTCGGCGCCGTTGCCCGCGCCGCAGGTTCCCATTCCCACTCCCACCCGCGGCCGCGAAGGCGTAAGCTTAGCCATGCCGGCTTCGCGGGCGGCGCTGAAGCCGGCGATATCCTGGATGCGGATCACGCTTTCCTCCCTTTCAAGTGCTCCAGTTCGCGATGCAAGGTCTGCTCGTTCATGTGGCCGAAAATGTTATGGTCCACTTCCACCACGGGCGCCAGCGCGCACTGGCCGAAGCAGGCCACCGTGCGCATCGAGAAGCGCCTGTCCGAGGTGGTGACGCAGACTTTATCGGCGCCCTCCTCGCCTTGATCCGGAAGCCCCAGCTCCAGCCGCAGGCGTTCGAGCAGGTTGCGCGAGCCTCGCGTGTGGCACGCCGTGCCGCGGCAGATGCAAATGGTGTGGTCTCCCTGCGGCTCCAGGTTGAAAAGCGCGAAGAACGTGACCACGCTGTAGATCCGGGCCAGCGGAACATCCGTCTTCTCGGCTATGTAATCCAGAATTTCAGGAGATAAATATTTATTCGGATGGTGCTCCTGGATTTGCTCCAGGATGCCGAGCAAGGCTCCGGGCTGGCCGGAGTGCGCGGCAATCGTTCGGTCCGCGAAACTCTGCTCATCGAGAGACAGTGCAGTCGTTTGGCCTGCCGTGGTTGCCATGTATCGCCTCCAACCCCTCCCACTTTTTTCAGATAATACTATCCTATTATATTTTCACCGGAAGCGCGTATGTCAAGCGCGGGAGAAGTACAAATATAAGCTCACCGCGCAGACGCGAAGCGCGCGGGCTGTTGCCGAATCGTTACAATCGGAGACGAATATGTTCTCTTCGCGCTTCCACTGGGACACGCGCCCCAACCGGCTCACTGAGGCGGTCGAAGCGCGGCGCCTGGCGGGCGCGCCGGTTCTGGATCTCACCGAATCCAATCCCACTCGCGTCGGATTCGAATACCCGCGCGAAGTGATGATCGCCTTCGCGGACCAGCGCATGCTCGTTTACGAACCCTCGCCCGCGGGCGCACTCGATGCGCGCCAGGCGGTCTCGGCTTACTACGCCGCCCGCGGCCTTGGCGTGCACGAGGAGCGCATACTGCTCACCGCCAGCACCAGCGAAGCCTACAGCTATCTCTTCAAGCTGCTGGCCGATCCGGGCGACCATGTGCTGGTGCCGCGGCCCTCCTATCCGCTCTTCGAATTCCTGGCCAACATGGAATCGGTGGAGGCGCGCTCGTATCCGCTCGTCTATCACGGAGGCTGGAGCATCGATCTGGATGCGCTCGCCGGGGCCATCGATGACCGCACACGCGCCGTGGTGCTGGTGAATCCCAACAATCCGACCGGGTCCTATGTGAAACGCGCCGAGTTGGCCCGCCTGGAGAGACTGGCGGCCGCGCGCGGGATTGCGCTGATCTCCGACGAGGTCTTCGCGGACTATGCCTTCGCGCCCGACGATGAGCGCGCGGCCACCCTGGAAGGCGTGCGGGACTGCCTGTGGTTTTCGATGAGCGGCCTCTCGAAGATCGCCGGCCTCCCGCAAATGAAGCTGGGCTGGATCGTCGCGGGAGGGCCGCCGGAGTTGCGCAGCGAGGCGTATGGCAAGCTGGAGTGGATCGCCGATACGTATCTCTCGGTGGGTACGCCCGTTCAGCGCGCGGCGGCCCGGCTGCTCGAAGCGGGAGAAACGGTGCGGCTTCAAATCCGCGAGCGCACGGCCGCCAACCTGGCCTTCGCGCGCCAGGCGCTGGCTGGATCGGCGGCCGGCATACTGGACACGGAGGGCGGCTGGTACATCGTCGTGCAGGTGCCCCGTATTCGCGGAGAAGAACAGTGGGCTCTCGATCTGCTCACGGACGAAGGCGTCCTGGTCCAGCCGGGTTTCTTTTACGACTTCGAATCCGAGGCTTTCCTGGTGGTCAGCCTGCTAACCGCTCCCGGCGCGTTTCGCGAAGGGATCGTGCGCCTGCGGAACATGGTGGCGCGCGGCTAAGCCGCGCCGGGCCGCATCAATCCCACAAGCGCTCGGCACTGCCGGCGCCGGCGAGGTCCGAGATGTTCGCGACCGGCTTGCCATCCGAGATCAACGCCTCCAACTCGACGGCCACGCCGTGCTCGTCGCTCCAATTCCCGCGGTCCAGCCTCAGCTCCAGCGTGTCGTCGCCTTCGCGGGTGACTAGACGCATCGAGTGCCTGTCGATCGACACGAGAATCGCTTCGATTCTCGTACCATCCGGATAACAGATCGTCGCCTGAACCATGGCCGCCTCCTGAGATCGCCGCTATGCTTTCTCCACCAGCGTGCTGCGCCTCCGGCCGTAGGGGAAGTAGATCGCCAGGCCGATCGCCAGCCAGGTGAAGAAGCGCAGCCAGGTCAGCAGCGGCAGGCCCGCCATCAGCACCAGGCAGCAGCCGATCGAGATCATCGGGAAAAGCGGCACCAGCGGCACGCGGAAAGAGCGCGGCCGTTCGGGCTGCTTCCAGCGCAGCACGATCACGCCGAGCGAAACCAGCACGAAAGCGAACAGCGTGCCGATGTTGGACAGCTCCGCGAAGGTATCGATATCCCAGATGCCCGCTGGAATCCCCACTACGAAACCGGCGATCCAGGTGCTGATGTAGGGCGTCTGAAAGCGCTTGTGCACGGCCGAAAACATGGCCGGCAGCAGGCGGTCGCGCGACATCGCAAACCAGATGCGCGCCTGGCCATATTGGTAGACCAGCAGCGAAGAAAGCATCCCCGCCAGCGCCCCGGCCGTCACCGCCAGACGCAGCCTGTTATATCCCAGCGCCTTGAGCGCGTCCGCCACGGGCGAATCCGTGCCCAGAGTTTTGTAATTGGCAATGCCGGTGAGCACCAGCGAGACCGAGCCGTAGAGAATCGTGCAGATCACCAGCGTCGCGAGGATGCCTATCGGCAGGTCGCGCTGCGGTTTGCGGCACTCCTCGGCGGCGGTGGAGATGGAATCGAATCCGATATAGGTGAAGAACACGATCGAAGCGCCCGTGAGAATCCCCGGGAATCCATGCGGCGCGAAGGGCTTCCAGTTGGCGGGCTGAATGGCGCGAGCGGCGCCCAGGCAGAAAATCAGGATGGCCAGGATTTTGATCGCCACCATCACGGTGTTCGTCTCCGCGCTCTCTCTTACGCCGCGCACCAGCACGCAGGTCACCGCCAGGGTGATGAGGAGCGCCGGCACGTTAAACCAGCCGGCCGGCCCTCCCGCGGCCGGGAAGGGCGGATAGGCGAGCTGCGGCGGCAAATGAAATCCGAAGAGGTTATCGCACAGGTCTTGTAGATAGGCCGAAAAACCCACCGCCACCGACATGTTCGAGACGGCGTACTCCAGGATGAGATCCCACCCGATGATCCAGGCCACCAGTTCGCCCAGGATCGCGTAGGCGTAGGTGTAGGCGCTGCCCGCCACGGGAATCATGGAAGCCAGCTCCGCGTAGCACAGGCCGGCGAACGCGCAGGCGACCGCCACCAGCAGGAACGAGAGCGTGATGGCCGGACCCGCGCCCGGCCTTCCCAACTGCGACCCGGCGTGGGTGCCGTAAAGGGCCAGGTCGATAACCGTGGCGTTGAGGAGCGACTTGATGGCAACGACCTTGCCGGCTGCGGCCGTGCCCGTCAGCGTAAAGATGCCCGAGCCGATCACCGCGCCGATGCCCAGCGCCGTGAGGCTCCAGGGTCCCAAAGTCCGGCGGAGTTTCCGCTCCGGATCTTCGGAGGCGGCGATCAGCGACTCGATGCTCTTCGTCCGGAAGAGGTTCAAATTCGCCGCCCCGACCCGCTAGCGCTTGCGCTGGCCCTGCGCCTGGTGGCGAATGCGCTTCTTCTGGGAGCCGCGCGCCACGCCGGCCGCGCGCTTGGCCTTGGGGGCCGCTTTCTTGCGCGCCGTGCGGATCGCTTTCTTGCGTTCGGCTTTATCGGTGATGTTCTTCGTGTTCATCCGTTTTTTTTCAATCCTGCGTACTTTTCGATCAGTTTCTTGAGACCGAAGCGAGCGAAGTTAACAGTGATCTTAGCATCATCGCCTTCGCCTTCGCGCCGCACCACGGTTCCGGTGCCGTACTTGGGATGCTCGACGGTCATGCCCGCGCGCGCTCCCCGGCGCGGCGCGGACGGCGCGGCGGGCAGAGGCTTGGCGGCGAGAGGCGGGCGCGGAAGCTGGGGCGCCACCGGCGCGGGAAGCTGCGGCGGCGCGATAACCGGTTTGCCGGGATTGAACGGGAGCCCGCGCTCGCCGAAAAACTGCGCCACGTTTTCGAGCGAATTGTAGGTCTTGCCGGTGAAGGTGTTGCGCCGCGCCGATTGCCGCGCATCGTGGCGCTCGGCGGTCAGGTTTACTTCGCCGGGATCGTCCCGCGGCCCCATATCGATCACCAGGTTCGCGGGCACTTCGTTCAGGAACCACGAGGGCGTCGAGCGCTCCTGATCGCCGCCGCCATAGCGCCGCCGGTATTTCGCCCAGCTCAGAACCAGCCGCTTGCGCGCGCGCGTCATGCCCACGTAGCAAAGGCGCCGCTCCTCCTCGAGAGCGGCCTCCGAATCCATCGAGCGGCTGTGCGGAAACAGACCCATCTCGAGGCCGGAGAGAAATACCAGGTGAAACTCCAGGCCCTTGGCGTTGTGCAGGGTGAGCAGGTTGACGGGCGCCTCGCCGTCATAGGCATCGGCTTCCGCCACCAGCGCGGCATGGTCCAGAAAATCGGACGCGGATTCACCGCGCTCGGCGGCTTCGGCCGCGGCCGAGATCAGCTCGTCCAGGTTCTCCAGGCGCGTTTCGGAATCGGGCGTTTTCTCCTGCTGCAACATGCGGCGGTAGCCGGTGCGGTCGAGGATGAAACGGAGCAGTTCCGGCAGCGGCGAATCGCTGGCCACCAGCGAGAGCTCCTGGATGAGATTGCGAAAATTCACCAACGAGGATTGCGAGCGCGTGGAAAGGTGCTCGTCGTCCACGATGTGCTGGATGGAGTCCCACAGATTGAGGCCGTGTTCGCGCGCATGCCGCTCGATCTGCTCCACCGTGGTGCGCCCGATGCCGCGCGCCGGTACGTTGACCACGCGCAGCAGGCTGGCCGAATCGGTGTTGGAAACGGCCAGTTTCAGGTAGGCCAGCGTGTCTTTGATCTCGGCCCGCTGGTAGAAGCTGAAGCCGCCCACGATGTTGTACTTGCGCCCGTAGCGCCGCAGCGCCTCCTCGATCTGCCGGGACTGGAAGTTGGTCCGGTAGAGCACCGCCACGCGATCTCCGGGGTGCGCGGCCACGTGCTTCTCGATCGTGTCGGCGATGAACAGAGCCTCGTTTTCCGCGTCGAAGGCCGCGTAGACTCCCACCATCTCGCCCTCGCCGGCTTCGGTCCAGAGCTTCTTCCCTTTGCGGGCCTTATTGTTTTCCACCACCGCGGAGGCCGCCGCCAGGATGGTCTTGGTCGAGCGGTAATTCTGCTCCAGCCGTATGGTGGCGGCGTTGGGGAAATCGCGCTCGAAATCGAGGATGTTGCGGATGTCGGCCCCGCGCCAGCTATAAATCGATTGGTCCTCGTCGCCCACCACGCAGACGTTGCGGTGCGCTTCCGAGAGCAGGCGCATCAGCTCGTATTGGGCGCGGTTGGTGTCCTGGTACTCGTCGATCATCACATAGCTGAGGCGGCGGTTCCAGGCCTCCCGGGTGGCGTCGTCGGTGCGCAGCAGGCGGACGGTCTCCAGCAGCAGATCGTCGAAATCCAGCGCGTTGGCGCTGTGCAGGGCCTTCTCGTATTCCTTGAAAACGGCCGCCAGCGCCTCGGTCTCTTTATTCACCGCCTGCTTGTAAAGATCCTCGGGGCCCTGGTTCACGTTCTTGGCGCGGCTGATGCGTGAGAGCGCCGCGCGGTACTGCATGAATTCCTTTTCTTCCAGCCCCAGCGCCCGGTAGGCGGCCTTGACAATTCCCAGCTGGTCGTCTTCATCGTAGATGCTGAAGCGCCGCGTGAATCCAGGGCGGACGCGCGCCAGCGAATCGCCGTCGCGCCGCAGCAGCCGCACGCAAAAGGAGTGAAACGTCGAGACATTGGGCGCCGAGTCCAGGCGCACGCCCTCGAGCAGCGAAACCACGCGATCGCGCATCTCATTGGCTGCTTTATTGGTGAAGGTGACGGCCAGGACGGCCGACGGCGGCACGCGCCGGGCCGTGACGATGTACGCAAGCCGGTGCGTGATGACCCGAGTCTTACCGCTGCCGGCGCCGGCCAGGATCAGAAGAGGCCCCTCGGTATGGGTGACCGCCTCTCTCTGCTGCGCGTTCAGCCCTTTGAGAAAATCCATGAGATGGGCAACCTACGAGTGTAACATGCGGGAATTACGCGCGTTACGAGATTCGCGGGAGCTGCGTAGCCAAATATTTGGCTCCCCTACAATATCCGGCCAGCCCGTTCGTCTACAGAAGTAGATGGAGGATGTCCTGAGCGTCACAAGCGAACCCGGCGAGCCGCGCACCGCGCAGAATCGGCGTATCTCGGAGGCGATCGAGGGCGAGGGCCGGCGGCTGCTCCGTTTCATCCGGAAGCGCGTGGACGACGAAGGGGATGCGGAAGACATCCTGCAGGATGTCTTCTACGAATTGACGGAAGCGTATCGGTTGATGAAGCCTGTCGAGCAGGTTGGCGCCTGGCTTTATCGTGTGGCGCGGAATCGCATCATCGACCGGTTCCGCAAGAGAAGGCCCGAGGGCAGCGGCGAGGTTCCCGTGAACGCGGGTGAAGAAGACCCGATCCGTCTCGAGGATCTGCTGCCATCGCCGGATGCCGGACCGGAAGCCCTGTACGCGCGGAGCGTGCTGCTCGAGGAACTCGAAGCGGCTTTAGACGAGCTTCCCGAGGAACAGCGCGAGGTGTTCATGGCGCATGAAGTAGACGGCCGGAGCTTCAAGCAGCTTGCCGAAGAGACGGGGCTGAGCATCAACACGCTCCTCTCGCGCAAGCATTATGCGGTTCTTCACTTGCGGCGCCGGCTGCGAGCCATTTACGAAGAGTTTACGAGTTTATGAGGACAAAAATATGAACGCACGATGGGTGAAAAGAGGACTGAAAATCGGGGCCATGGGGCTTGTGGCCGTGGCGGTTTTCGGATTCGTGGTGATGAGCCTGTGGAACTGGCTCGCGCCGGCGGTGTTCGGATTACACTCGATCACCTTTTGGCAAGCGCTCGGGGTCTTGATCTTGAGCAAAATCCTGTTCGGAGGATTTCACGGCAGGCATGGCGGACACTGGAAACGCCGGATGAACGAACGCTGGCAGCAGATGACGCCCGAGGAGCGCGAACAATTCTGCCAGGGTATGTTCGGTCCCCGCAGCCGCTCCGATGCGCCAGGGCAGGGATCGAGCGATCCGCGTCCGGCCTAAATCCGGTGGAACGCTTTAAGGATTTCGCGCGTGGAATAGTGCAGGGCGATGGGGCGGCCGTGCGGGCAGCTCATGGGGCAATCGGTCGAGGCCAGCGCGCGCAGGAGCCACTCCATCTTGGCGGCGTCCAGGCGCGTGTTGATCTTGATGGCCGCCCGGCAGGCGATGGATGCGCAAATGCCGCGGCGGAGATCGTCCAGGGAGGCGCCCCGCAGTTCACCCTCGGCGGTCTCCAGGATTTCAAAAAGGATCTTCTCCAGATCCGGCGCGGCGATGGCGGCGGGGGCGGCTTTGATGGCTACTGTGCGGTTGCCGAACGGCTCGGTTTCGAAGCCCGAGGCGTTCAGCTCGCCGGCGATGCGGGCGTAATCGATCTGCTGCTCCGGCGTGAGCTGCACGATGAGCGGCATCAGCAGCCGCTGCATCTCCACGCGCCCGGCGGCCCGCTGCTTGAGCACCTGTTCGAACAGGATGCGTTCGTGAGCCACGTGCTGATCGACGATCCACAGGCCGTCGCGGCCGGCCGCGATGATGAAGCTCTCGTGAATCTGGCCCAGCGGGCGCAGATCGGAGAGCACCGAAAGCGACATCTCCGGCGGAGGAATGGCATCCGGAGGGAATTCGCCGTGGCTATCGAGATGGCGCGAGAGCTTGCCTGAGGGCGCCGGCCCCGGCGCGACCTCGAGCGGCGGCGCGGTGAAATCCAGGCGCTCGGGCGGCGGGGCCGTGGGGCGTAGATTGAACTCGGGCAGCGCGGCATCGGGCAGCGGGATATCGGGAAGCGCCGGCGCGGGAACGGCTGCCGCCTCGGCCAGGCTGAGGGCCGCGGGCGCTTCGTCCTCGATCATCTGGCTGAACTCGGAGTACGGCAGACGCGCGCCCGGTTGGGCCGCCGGCGTGGGGCGCGGCGCGGGCGAAAACGACGGCGCGGGGCGGCTCTCGATGAGCCGTTCGCGGATGGTATCGCGCACGAAATCGTGCACGAACGAACCGTGCCGGAAGCGCACCTCGGTCTTGGAAGGGTGCACGTTGACATCCACCTCCTCGGGGGCGCATTCGAGAAACAGCAGCGCGAAGGGAAAGGCCGCCGCCGGCATAAGGTTGTGATAGGCCGAGGAAAGCGCGTGCAGCAGCAGGCGGTCCCGGATGAGCCGGCGGTTTACGAAGATATAGATTGAATTGCGATTGCCCTTCTGCACTTGCGGGCGCGAGAAGAAGCCCGAGAGGCGAAAGAGGCGCGTGGACGGCTCGTCCGGTTCGCGGCGGAACTCGGCGATGGCCTCCCCGGGCGCGACGACGGGCGGCGGAAGGAAAAGCTCCCGTTCGCGCACGCCGATCTCCACCAGCTCTTCGAGCACCTGACCGCCGAATACCTGGTAGACGCGCTCGGCGAGCGTGGCCACGGGCGTGACGTGCAGCAACTCCATGGGGCCGCTCGAGAGCCGCAGAGTCTTATCGGGGTGGGCCAGGCTGTAGTGGGTCGCGAGCGACGCAATGTGCGCCAGCTCGGTGGGCTCGGTGCGCAGGAATTTCCGGCGCGCCGGCACATTATAAAAGAGGTCCCGCACCGTGATGGAGGTGCCGCCGCCGAGCGCGGTTTCCTCGCAGCGCAGCATCTTGCCGCCGGCGATTTCGATGCGCGTGCCGGTGGTCTCTTCGGCCGAGCGGGTTTCGAGCAGCAGGCGCGAGACCGAGGCGATCGAGGGCAGTGCTTCCCCGCGGAAGCCGAGCGTGGAGATGGTGAGCAGATCCTTGACATCGCGCAGCTTGCTGGTGGCGTGGCGCTCGAAGGCCAGCAGCGCATCGTCGCGCAGCATGCCGGTGCCATCGTCGGAGACGCGCATCAGGCGCCGTCCGCCGGACTCCACTTCGATCCGCAGATCGGTCGCGCCGGCGTCGAGCGAGTTCTCCATCAACTCCTTGACCACCGAAGCGGGGCGCTCCACCACTTCACCGGCGGCGATCTTATTGGCAACCTGATCGGGGAGGATGCGGATGCGGCCCATGCTAGGTCCACTATAGCCTGCGAAGTGTATCTTCAGCACACCGCGGAGACGCGGAGGCGCGGAGATTCGCGGAGTAAGCATACAGAAAGACGCTCCGCATGTTTTATCGGCCGCGTAGTATCGCCGGCCTATTTCGCTCGCTGAGGAAGCGGAGGTCCGTGCTCATCCTCGACCTCCACCTTCGGTGGCGGTCTTTCTTTTTTTTTCTCCGCGAAATCTCCGCGCCTCCGCGTCTCCGCGTTGAGCTTGTTTTTCTCCCCACGCTCCGCATCCTCCGTGCCCTCACTCGGCCGGGTTTTCATCTGTGTTACTCTGAAAATTCCACGTGTGCCAGCGCGTGTCAGCGAAGCTTTCGTTCTGCGTACTTACCCGCTGAAAGAGGCCGACCTCGTCGTCAGCTTTTTTACCCGGGAACGGGGGAAGTTGCGGGGCGTGGCCAAGCGGGCGCGGCGTCCGAAGAGCGCTTTCGGCGCGGGGCTGGAGCGGTTATCGCACGTGCGGATGGCGTATTTCGAGCGCGAGACGCGCGAACTGGTGAACCTGGATTCCTGCGAATTGATCCATTCCCAATTCGATCTGGTCTCCGATTACTGGTCGGGCGTGGCGCTGGATTTCTTCGCGGAGGTGAGCGAGCAGTTGCTGCCTCCGGCGGAGGCGAATGAGAAGTATTTCCGCCTGCTGGCGGCCGTGCTGGAGTCGCTCCGGCAGGGGACGGAGAACGGGGCCTGGCGTGCCGTGCTGTATTTTGCGCTGTGGGCGGTGCGTCTTTCCGGGTGGCTTCCGGAATTGCACGTCTGCCTGGGTTGCGGCAGCGTGCTGGACGATCGGGACGGCGCCGAGCGCGCGTTTTTCAGCCGCGGGCGGGCGGGCCTGATGTGCGGCCACTGCCGTGGGACGTTGGCGATGGGGAGTAGCTGGGAATTGAGCGCGGAATCGAGAAGCATGGCCGCCGAAATGCTGCGCAGGCCGGTGGCCGGGCTTTCCGCGGCGCATTGGACGCAATCCACGGCCGCCGATCTGCGCCGTTTCCTCGTCCAGCAGATCGAATCGCACGCCGAACGCCGCCTCGTCACCGCGCCGCTGTTCGAAGAGGGCCTGGCGGTCCGTTAAATCTACGATGCCATCCTTTCAAGAGATCGTTTTCAAGCTGAAGCAATACTGGGCGGAACGCGGCTCGATCATTCAGGAACCCTACGACGTGGAGGTGGGCGCCGGCACCATGTGTCCCGAGACCTTCCTGCGCGTGCTCGGTCCGAAGCCCTACCGGGTGGCCTACGTGCAGCCCAGCCGCCGCCCGGCGGACGGGCGCTACGGCGACAATCCCAACCGGCTGTTCAAGCACGCGCAGCTCCAGGTGATCCTCAAGCCCTCGCCGGACGACGTGATCGAGCAATACCTCGGCAGCCTGGAGACCATCGGGATCGACCTGCGCAAGCACGACATCAAGTTCGAAGAGGACAATTGGGAAGCGCCCACGCTGGGCGCCTGGGGGATCGGCTGGCAGGTGATGCTGGATGGCCTCGAGATCACCCAGTTCACCTACTTCCAGCAGTGCGGCGGCATCGATCTCGATCTGGTTCCCGCCGAGCTGACCTACGGCCTCGAGCGGCTCACGGCCTTCCTCCAGGTGAGGGACAGCGTCTACGACATCGAGTGGGCCAAGGGCTTCAGCTACCGCGATGTGCGCTACGTGGATGAGCTGCAGTACTCGGTCTACAACTTCGAGATGGCCGATATCGCGACGCTCTGGAAACTCTTCGATCTGCACGAAGGCGAGGCGGCGCGGCTGCTCCAGGCATACGATCCGAAGGCCGCGGATAAACAGCGCTTCCCGCTGCTGGCGGCTTACGACCAGGTGCTGAAGTGCTCGAACCTGTTCAACACGCTGGATGCGCGCGGGGCCATCAGCGTGACCGAGCGTGTGGGGGTGATCCAGCGCATACGCAAGCTGGCGGTGGGGGTGGCGCAGGCGTGGGTGGATCAGCAGCAGGAAGCCGCATCCGCGGAGGTGGCCCGATGAGGCTGCCATTCTTGCTTGAGATCGGCACCGAAGAGATCCCCGATTGGATGATTCCGGGCGCGCTGGCGAACCTGCGCGAGCTGTTTGTGAAGCTCGATATCCCGCACGATTCGGTGACGCTCGATGCCACGCCGCGTCGCCTGGTGCTGCGGGCCGAGGGCTTGCCCGCGCGGCAGCCCGACAGCGAAGAGCGCGTGCTCGGGCCGGCCAAATCCGCGCCGCCGCAGGCCGTGGCGGGGTTCGCCCGTAAGCAGGGGGTGAAACCGGAAGACCTGGCTATCCAAGCCACGCCTAAGGGCGAGTATTACAGTTTCGTCAAGAAGGTGGAAGGCCGCCGGACCGTCGACGTTCTGGCTGGCGCTCTGCCGGGCCTCATCCTCGGAATCTACTTTCCGAAGACGATGTACTGGACCGGCAAGGGCGGGCCGCGTTTCATCCGGCCCATCCGCTGGATTGTGGCCCTGCTGGGCGAGGAGGTCGTGCCTTTCGGGCTGGCCAGCGTGCGTTCCGGTGCCATGACTTCCGGCCACCGGCGGCTGGGCGCGCGCGAGATCCCCGTCACGGTGGCCGATTACGAGCGGCGGCTGCGCGAGAATTATGTGATTCTTTCGGCCGGGGAACGGCGGCGGAAGATCTCGGACGAGCTGGCGGGCATGCGCGTGAAGGCCGATCCGGCGCTGCTCGAAACGCTGGTTTACCTGACCGAGTACCCCACTGCCATCACCGGCAGTTTCGACGCGCAGTTCCTGGAACTGCCGGAGGAAGTGCTCGTCACGGTGATGCGGCACCACCAGAAATATTTCTCGGTGGATGACGCCGGGGGAAAGCTGGCGCCGCGTTTCGTGGCCGTGATGAACATCGACGCCGACCCCGAGGGCTTCGTCCAGCGCGGCAACGAGCGCGTCCTGCGCGCGCGCTTCAACGACGCGCGCTTTTTCTGGGAGACCGATCAGAAGAAGACGCTGGCGGACCGTCTGCCGGACCTGGCGCACGTGACCTTCCAGGCCAAGCTGGGATCGTATTTTGATAAAACCGAGCGCGTGATCGAGCTGGTGAGATTGTTGGGCGGGGACGGCCATGCGAAGCGGGCGGCTGAGCTCTCGAAGTGCGACCTGACCTGCGAGCTAGTCAAGGAATTCACTGAGCTGCAGGGCGTGGTGGGCGGGCTCTATGCGCGCGCGCAGGGTGAGCCCGAGCCGGTCTGGCAGGCCGTCTACGACCATTACAAGCCTGAGAGCATGGAAGACGCCATCCCGCGCATCCGTGCGGGGCAAATCGTGGCGCTGGCCGACAAGCTGGATACGCTACGCGGCTGCTTCGAAGTAGGGTTGATTCCTACCGGTTCGCGCGATCCGTTTGCGCTGCGGCGCGCGGCGCAGGGCGTGGTGAAGATCATCGTCGAGGCCAAGCTGGGAATCGATCTGTTCGCCTTCGTCGAGCGCATTCAACAGCTCAAGGGCTTTTTCGAGGACCGCGTGAAGTTCTATTTCCGGGATTTCCGCGGATTCCAATACGACGAAGTAAATGCCGCGATGGCCGCCGGCTGGAGCAACCTGGTGGATCTGGAAGCGCGCCTCGAGCGCATCCGGAAGCTGCGGCCCACCCCTGATTTCGAGCCGCTGGCCGCCAGCTTCAAGCGCATCCGCAACATTCTGGAACAGGCCCAATTCGATGGGGGCGGCGCGATCGACGAGGGCCTCCTGGAGGCGGGGCCGGAGCGGGAGCTTTTCGAGGAGTACGGGAATATCGCGGGTCAGCCGATAGAAAATGCGATCGCGCGCCTGCGGCCGAAAGTGGACCTGTTTTTCGACAAGGTCCTGGTTAACGCGCCGGACGCCCGCGTCCGGCAAAACCGTTTGACGCTGCTTCACACGCTGCTGGCGGAATTTTCCACCATGGCGGACTTTTCGGAAATTGTCACTCATTCATAGGAGCCAAGCATGAAGAAGGTCGTTTACTCGTTCGGCAATCAAACCGCCGACGGTGATGGGAAGATGAAGGACACGCTCGGCGGCAAGGGCGCCGGGCTGGCCGAGATGTCGCGGGCCAAGCTGCCCGTGCCTCCCGGATTCACGATTTCGACGGAAGTCTGCAACATCTACTTCCAGAACAATTACACGGTGCCGCAGGAGATCAACGAGCAGATGCTCGAAGCGCTCCATCTGCTGGAAGAGCGGATGGGCCAGAAACTCGGCGACGTCGACAACCCGCTGCTGGTGAGCGTCCGCTCAGGCGCCAAATTCTCCATGCCCGGCATGATGGACACCATCCTGAATCTGGGCCTGAACGACAAAACGGTGAAGGCGTTGGAGTCGAAGAGCGGCAACCCGCGTTTCGCCTACGACTGCTACCGCCGTTTCATCCAGATGTACGGCAACGTAGTGCTGGAGGTCTCCAAGCACGATTTCGACGAGGTCTTCGATGCCCAGAAGAAGAAGGCCAAGGTGAAGCTCGATACCGGGCTGACCGCCGAAGACCTCCAGCAAGTGATTGTGGGCTACAAGAAGCTGGTCGAAAAGAAGACCGGCAAGCCGTTCCCGCAGGACGCCATGGAGCAGCTCGCGGGCGCGCGCGATGCCGTGTTCCGCTCCTGGTTTAACGATCGCGCCAAGCACTACCGCAAGATGAACCAGATCCCCGATGACCTGGGCACCGCCGTGAACGTGCAGGCCATGGTGTTCGGCAATATGGGCGAAACCTCGGCCACGGGCGTGGGCTTCACCCGCAACCCGGCCACCGGCGAGAAGAAGTTCTACGGCGAGTTTCTGGAGAACGCCCAGGGCGAAGACGTGGTGTCCGGCGTTCGCACGCCGCACCCCATCTCCGAGCTGGAGACGTGGAACGCCGCGGTCTACAACCAGCTCCGCGAAATCACCACCATGCTCGAGAAGCACTATCGCGACGTGCAGGATTTCGAGTTCACCATCCAGGATGGCAAGCTCTACATGCTGCAGACCCGCAACGGCAAGCGCACGGGGCCGGCGGCGGTGCGCATCGCGGTGGACATGGTGGAGGAAGGGCTGATCAACAAGCAGGAAGCTGTCCTGCGCGTGGAACCGCAGCAGCTCGATCAGCTTCTGCACCCGGTGCTCGATCCGGCTTCGAAGAAGTCGCTCGCCTTGCTGGCGATCGGTCTGCCGGCATCGCCCGGCGCCGCAGTCGGCACGATCGTCTTCACGGCCAACGAGGCTGTGGAGGCCTCCAAGAAAGCGCCCGTGATCCTGGTCCGCAAAGAGACCGTTCCGGACGATATCCACGGCATGGAAGTGGCCAAGGGCATTCTCACCTCGCGCGGCGGCATGACCAGCCACGCGGCGGTGGTCTGCCGCGGCATGGGCACTCCCTGCGTGGCCGGCGCGGAAGCCTTAACGGTGAGCGAGCAGAAGAAGGAAGTCACCCTCACGGTGGGCGGCAAGAGCCTTACTCTCAAGGAAGGCGACTGGCTGTCGCTCGACGGTTCCACCGGCGAAGTCTTCCAGGGCAAAGCCAACACGCTGGATGCCGACCCCTCCTCCGGCTTCCTGGCCTCTTTCATGGGCTGGGCCGATGAGTTCCGCGGCAAGTTCGGCGTGCGCGCCAACGCGGATATCCCGCGCGACGCCAAGGCGGCCCGCCGTTTCGGGGCCGAAGGCATCGGACTGTGCCGCACCGAGCACATGTTCTTCGCCGAGGATCGCATCGAGCACATGCAGGCCATGATTCTGGCCAGCGACGAGAAGAGCCGGCGCAAGGCCCTGCAAAAGCTCCTGCCCATGCAGCGCAAGGATTTCGCCGGCCTGTTCGAAGCCATGGACGGTTTACCGGTGGTGATCCGCACGCTCGATCCGCCGTTGCACGAGTTCCTGCCCAAGCGCGAGGAACTGATGGTGGACATCGCGGTTCTGCCGTACGCCGATATCAAGAAAAAGCGCGAGCTGGTGGCCACCTACCAGAAGTTCGGCGCGGAAGTGAAGAATCTCAAGACCGTGCTGCCCGACCTGTTGAAGCGGGTGGAAGAGCTGCACGAGTTCAACCCCATGCTGGGCCTCCGCGGTTGCCGTCTCGGCATCCTCTATCCCGAGATCACCGAGATGCAGGTGCGTGCCATCTTCGAGGCCGTTGTCCAGGTGGCCAAGAAGGGCAAGAAGGTCCTTCCGGAAGTTATGATTCCGCTCATCGGCGGCGTCAAGGAACTGGAGAACCAGGCCGCCATCGTCAGGCAGGTGGCCGACGAGGTTCTCGAGAAGGCCGGCATGAAGGATCTGAAGTACATGGTGGGAACCATGATCGAGATCCCGCGCGCCGCCTTGACGGCCGCCTCGGTGGCCAAGGAAGCTGAATTCTTCAGCTTCGGCACCAACGATCTGACGCAGACCACGATGGGGCTTTCCCGAGACGACTATACGAAGTTCCAGAAAGTCTACCAGGATAAGAAGATCTTCGCGAACGACCCGTTTGCCGTCCTCGATCAGGAAGGCGTCGGGCAGTTGGTCAAGATGGCGGTGGAAAACGGCCGCAAGACGCGTCCGACCCTGGAAGTGGGCATTTGCGGCGAGCACGGGGGCGAGCCGAGTTCGGTGCAGTTCTGCTACCGCACGGGGCTGAACTACGTTTCCTGCTCCCCGTACCGCGTTCCGATCGCCCGGCTGGCAGCCGCACAGGCGGCCATTTCGGGAGACAAATCGGAAGCCATGCGGACAGCGTAAACTCAATCTTGATAATCGGGGCCGGGGGAAGACCCCGGTCCCGGCTGCTTCTGCCGGGGCGGGTTCCCACCATCTTTCTGAACTGCTATCGAACCAAGAGAGGCTTCCAATTCGAGGTTACGCTGATGCGGCTAAAATAGGTGGGGGAGTTGGAGCTGTACATGAAAAGGCCCGTCCCGGTGGAATCTGCCTCTGCATTAATCGACGAGAAGATCAAGGAACTTGGGGACTGGCGCGGGAAGACGCTCGCGAAAGTGCGCGAAATCATACACGAGGCAGACCCTGAGATCGTCGAAGAGTGGAAGTGGATGGGGACTCCCGTCTGGTCCCACGGCGGCATCGTCTGCACGGGAGAGACGTACAAGAACGTCGTCAAGATGACATTTGCCAAGGGAGCCGCGTTGGAAGACCCTTCCGGTCTATTCAACTCCAGCCTCGACGGGAATGTCAGGCGCGCCGTCGACATCCACGAAGGCGACAAGGTCGATACGGCGGCCTTGAAGGATCTCATCCGCGCTGCCGTGGCGCTCAATCTCGAGGGCAAGAGCAAGCCGAAGCCCCGCCGAGCGAGCGGCGAGCGGGCGTGTAAATTGGATTGCGGCCAGCAGTCCAAGAAGCAGGAATTCTAGATGATAAGAGCCAGACAATGAGACTCATACGAGCTGCGATATTCGTTCTCCTGATGGTCTCGGCCTTGCCAGCGGCCAAGACCCTCGATATGTATGTCATTGATGTTGAAGGATCGAAGGCGTTTCTGCTGGTTTCGCCCTCCGGACAGAGCATGCTGATCGATGCGGGTATCCCGGAAAACGAAAAGTACTTGGATGGGCGCCCCGGCGAAGACGCGAACCGCATCGTGGACGCCTGCCGGGCCGCCGGCGTTAAGAAGATCGACTATATGGTCGTGTCGCACTACGATGGCGACCACGTTGGTGGCGTTCCCGGGCTGGCAAAACGCATGCCCATCGTGACGTTCGTAGACCACGGCGCGAACGTTCAGGACGATCCCGGACATGTGAGGAACGTGGACGCGTACCTAGCCGTCGCGGCCAAGGGCAAGCGCCTCGTCGTGAAGCCCGGCGACAAGATTCCTATCGAGGGCTTTGAAGCATTTGTAGCCATGGCGGCCGGGAAGGCGATCACGGAGCCGCTGAAGGGGGCGGGGCAACCGAATCCCGCTTGCGATACGACTCCCCGTAAGATCTGGGGGCCGAATGCCCGCGGAGTCATAGACAACCACGACACCAACGAAAACTCCCAGGCGATTGGCCTTCTCGTCACGTACGGCAACTTCCGTATGTACGATCCAGCCGATGGAACATGGAACAAGGATCGCGAATTGTTTTGCCCCGTCAATCGCGTAGGCACGGTCGACCTCTATATAACCGCCAATCACGCCATCGACAACGGCAACTCGCCGGTAATGGTCCACGCGCTCCGCCCGCGGGTGGCCATCGCGGATAACGGAGCGACAAAAGGCGGCTCGGCGGAGGTGTTCCAGATTATCAAATCATCGCCCGGGCTTGAGGATTACTGGCAGATGCACTATGCGTTCCCCGGCGGCCCCGGTGGAGAGAAAGCCAATGCCCCACCGGACTTCATAGCCAACCTGGGCAGACCCGAAGAGGGCAGCCCCGATGGCAAGTGGATCAAGATCTCCGCCGAACGGGACGGCACGTTTACCGTCACCAATTCGCGCAACAACTTCACCAAGACCTATAAACCGCGGCAGTAGGCTCGAACGGGCCCGGGGCTGTTCGGCTGACTCAACGGTAGCGGTAAAGCGTCACGCGCTGGATGCCACGGTCTGGGTCACCATCTAGGCGTTGGTTGCGCAAATCCAGGTAATCTCCCTGACCGGCATCGTCGCCGGCCAACCTACGCCCGGCGACCCAGCGGCCGTCAACGAATGTGCCCTCTTCTATGGTGGCCAGCCCGGCGAACGGGGGCCCCGGCGTGTCTGGAGAAAAAGTGACTCGCACGCCATTGCCCGCCACATAGTACTCGTCGGGCCCCGCCGCTATGAAAATTGCCGCCGAGGGCGGTTGGTTTTGCGGCGGTGGTGGTTCCCAAGGTATGGCCCGGGGACCCAGGAACGCGACCTCCAGCGTGTAATTCCCCACCTGGATTTTCTGAGGCGGGTCGGCCGGCCCCCGCAGCAGAACAGCGGACATCGTGCCTTTGCCCTGGTGTTCCGCAATCAGGGGAGCCAATTGGGCGATCAGATCGTAACTGCTCATCAGATCATTGTCGGGGGTCATGGGCCCGTCGATCCCCGAAGACGAGAAACCGATCGCGTCATGGCGTCCGAAGGCATAGAGCACTCTGGCTGCGCCCTCCGGCCCACCCCTCGACTCGGGTACGAACAGCGGGTTCCCGGATCGGTTGTACTTTGCATAAGGCTCCGCGAACTCGCCGTAAGCGTCCACCCCGAGTATGTCGATTCGTGGCGCTGCGGCTCTCCAGACGTCCAGGAGGTCGGGCATGGGGCTACCGCTTTGTGGGTTTCCGCGTTGGTTGGTCTTCGGGAATCCAACCACGTAAGCGTTCACGAACATGGGCAGTGGGTATTCGGCCTTTCCTGCCTCGGCCACCCGGCCGACGTGGCGCGCGAAGTTCCAGCCCATGAAGATCTCATCCGTCGCCGGGCTCCGGCCGAATACATCCTCCCAGGTCCCGGATGTCTTGAAACCGGCCGCCTCCCACACCTGGCGAAACTCCGGGACCAGGCTGTCCTTGTGGTTCTGAAGGTAGTCCATCAATTCCTTCGGCACGGGTGCTTCGTAGGCCGCATTCGCCAACGGCGAACGGTCGCGGGAATCCCTCTGCATTCCGATTTCGTTCTCCACCTGGATCATGATGACAGTGTGCTCGCGGCCATCCACGGCCTTGATGTGCCGCATCAGAGCCGCAAAAGCGCGAGCATCCGCGTCCCGGGTGGCATCGCCGAGAGGGCTGAGCAGTTCGATGCTTTTACCCCCTGCGATCTGGGCGCGCGGGAACCGCTCGAAGTCCCTCTTCACCCAGTCGGGCGGGTAGCTGGACAGACCGTTCTTCCAGGTGGCGAACCACAAAAGCACCAGACGCAGGTTATGACTCCGTGCATCCCGGATCACACTGTCCAGCACACTGAACTCGAACTTCCCTTCCTGTGGTTCGACCTGGGCCCAGGAAACGGCCGCCAGGATCGTATTGAGTTTCGCCTGCGCGACAACCCTCGGCCATACCACCCTCTTCCAATACGGGAGGTTGCTGGCGCTGTTGCCCCTCAATTCTCCCGCCAGAACCAAGAACGGCTTGCCGTCGACGATCAGTTGGGTGGCTGTCCCCTGCGTCTGAAGATGGGGGATGGCCGTAGATGCGCCGGTATTGGTTCGAGAGCAGGCTGCCAGCACAGCGAGCGAGAATATGGCGATCGAGCCATAGAAGGATCGCGTCTTCATAGTTGCCTCCCAAACATGTTGCGCGGACGATGATCCGGAATTTTCATCTGGGACTCCCCGGTCCAGGTCAGTATACCCCCGCGCGAGCGCATCCGGCGACCGGACGCGATCCAAACAGAAGCTGTTCTCGCCGGTGATAGAGGGAAATGAAGGGTCCAGCTTGGACCAGGCCGCACACGTTTCTGAGCTATTTCCAGCCCGCCCTGACAGGGACCACCTCAGTCGTGGTTCGCATGATCTCAAAACGCAGGATCCAGTTTCGCGGGCCGGCACTCTCGACTGGGGCGAATTGCCAACGTCGAGCCGCTTCCAGTGCCAGCTTGCCAAAATAAGGCGAGCCACCGCGCTCCAGCGTGGCCTCGATAACCTTCCCTGATGGATCCACCGCAACTCTGACGACCACCATCGCTTTCCCGTGAACCGTATTCCGGTCTTTGGCGGGAATAGCGGGGAGCACGCGGCGCGTGATTCCATCCTGTGCAGGCCGCGAGCCACGCAGTGGCTCCGCTTCGCGATCCGGCGGGACAGGGGGGGCGGCCTTCACTGCGGCCGTTGGCCGGGTTGGCACCAGCCCGGGCGCGGCGGAGCCGGCCGCGAACCGCGACGGCTTAGCGGCCGATGGCGCCGGAGCAGCCGTCCGATGCATCACCAGGCTTCCGACAATCGCCGCCCCCACGACGAACAGTGTGACGCCTGCAACATAATACCAGGGCCTCGGCTTCCCCGCGGGTTGCGCGATTACTGCCGTACCTGCCGGAAGAGCCGAGGCAGACGGCTCGGGGGAACGGAGCCAGGACCCGATCTTGCCAGCGGACCAAAGAAGCCGCGCGTCAGGATGCAGGCAGTTTTGCGCCATCTCCCGGAAGGGAAGGGGCAGCGCGTCAACCGCGGAATCCTGGGTGCCCTGCGTGACTGCCGCTGGTTGCGTCAGGGACTGTACCAGCGTTACTCCCAGGGCCCGGATATCAACGGCCGGATCGCCAGGCCAAACAGCCTCGCTGGAGATCTTCACCGTGTCTTCGACCGCAAAAATATTCGAGGGTTTCAGATTGCCATGCACCAGGCCGTGGCCGTGCAGGTAAGCCAGTGCATCCGCGACCGGTTGTAGCATTTCGCGGGTTTCGTCAATGGTGAGCGGGCGTTCCCGGAGAACTTCCGCGAGGTTTTCCCCGGCGTACTCCATGACGAGATAACCCAGCGGCAGGCCTGCCAGCGCCCAAGTTCCGGCCGCAAAGATGCGGAGCAGGTGAGGATGATAGAAGGTGGCGGCGCGATTCCAGCGCTCCACAAGTTCCACGGCTGGCGCCTGGCCAGGGAGCATGAGCTTGATGGCAGCCCTGCCCGAGCCAAACCGGGTGAGGAAGACCGCGCTCTCTTCACTGCCGCCGAGATAGCGCTCCAGTGGAAACTCGCCGCCGGCAAGTTCGCCTTCGCATTGTTTCCAATTCGGCATCCTCATCTGCGCCAGCACGGATCGTTCATCGCACGATCTCTTCGGGCATTATCCGGAATTTCCATTTTAGACCCCTGGCTCCCGGTCAGTATACTGATGCCACCGTAGTGGATCGATCCGTGCTGGGCGTGCTGCTGTACTGCTCCATTTAAAATAGTCGGTAGGAGAGCGCTCATGAGGGCCCGGAAATGGAAGTGGATTGTCGCCATCGGCCTGGTGCCTATCCTGATAGTGGTCAGCCTCGCAATCGCGGCGTCGGTGCTGGCTGCACGCATTGAACCTTATGCGCGCCAGCAGGCAATTCGTTACCTGAGTCAGCGGTTTGACAGCGATGTACAGCTTCAGGATCTGCACCTCCGTCTCTCAGGGGGATCGCCGCTTCGTCTCCTCCTCACGCGCGGCCGGGGGACCTCGGCGCGCATTGACGGAAGAGGGCTGTCTCTGCGGCTGAAGAGTCGCCCCGATTCCGTGGCCCTGTTTGTGATCCGGAATTTCCGCGGCGAAGTAGATCTGGATTCGCTTTTCCATCCACCGGTGGTCGTCTCCCAGATCATTGTGGACGGAATGGAAATCCAAGTGCCGCCGCACAGCGAGCGCAGCGGCCCGCCAACTTCAGCGGAGAACGCGCCGGGCAGCCGGCAGAGCGCATCAAGCCCTGAATGGCTGATCGAAAAGGTGAGCATTCGCAACGCCGGGCTGGTGCTTCAGCCGAGGAATGCGCAGAAGCTTCCGCTGCGGTTCGATATTCAAAGTGTACAGTTGGAATCCGTGGGTGCTGGCGCGCCCATGAAATACGATGCAGCCCTCACAAATGCCAAGCCGCCAGGGAAGATACATGCCACGGGCACATTCGGACCCTGGGTCGCAAGCGAGCCGGCCGACACGCCCCTCACAGGCAAATATCTGTTTAAGCAGGCCGATCTGGGGACCCTCGCGGGGATAGGGGGCATTTTGCAGTCCAGCGGCCGGTTCGATGGTAAGCTCTCCGCGATTGCGGTTCGTGGCCAGGCCTTCGTGCCGGATTTCCGTTTGCGGATGACAGGCAACCCCTTGCCACTCTTTGCCCGCTTCACAGCGTTGGTGGACGGGACCAGCGGAAATACTATCCTCCAACCAGTGACGGCGGTGTTAGGCACGACGAACTTCACCACGAGCGGAGGCATCATTCGCCATGAAGCCAACCAGCCACGCGCGATCCGCCTCAAGCTGGCGATGCCCAACGGCAACCTGCGCGACGTGCTGCGCCTGGCGATGAAGGGAGCGCCTTTCATGGAGGGGAGGCTCGCGCTGAACGCGCAAATCGACATTCCGCCGCTGTCTGGTAAGGTCCGTGAAAAACTCGAACTGGATGGGAGCTTTGAAATTCTGGATGGCAAGTTCCTACATTCCACCATTCAAGATCAGATTGACGGGCTGAGCAAACGAGCGCTGGGGCAACCTCGGGATCCTGATAGCGCTCAAGTGGCCTCACGGATGATGGGTGTCTTTCACCTTGAGAATGCGGTAATCCGGTTTCAGAAGATATCTTTCGGAGTACCCGGGGCCGACCTCGACTTGGCTGGCGATTACAATTTAGACACTGAACTTCTCGACTTCGATGGCACCCTCAAACTGCAGGCGACCGTTTCGCAGACGGTCACCGGGTGGAAGAGATTAGTCCTGAAGCCCGTCGACCGATTCTTCGAGAGGGGCGGTGCGGGGACGTTTCTTCGTATTCGAGTGGAGGGAACCTCTAAGGCGCCTAAGTTCGGAGTAAATCTCGCCGGGAAGCAATTGGAAGTGCCGCTCCAAAAAAAGTAGACTGCCCTGGTGCGGCGGCCGATCGGCTTTCTTCAAAGAGCAATCCAAATATCGCCTGCGCGAATGCAGCCACAGGCGGTGGCTGATTTCGGCCATATGGTGACTCGCAATACGCGATTTCTCCGGCAACCTATTGATGGCAAAACCCATACGGACTGGCATAACGATTGCTTGAAACCGAAGTGAGACACAACCAATCTAACAAGATAGGAGGAGGTCGAATATGAAAAAGGGATTGCTAATCTTGGCTTTTGCAGCAATGACGCTCGTGCCGATGAGCGCTTCGGCCGCCGTCCGCGTATTTGTGGGAGGCGGTTATTACGCTCCGTTTTGGGGGCCGTATTGGGGACCTTACTACGGTTACGCGTACTACCCTAACTCGGGAGAAGTGAAGCTGGATACCAAGGTGAAGGACGCCGAAGTGTTTCTCAACGGCGCTTATGCCGGCACTACGCGCGAGAACAAGACGATGCATCTGCGTCCCGGCAAGTACAACATCGAGATCAAGGAAGGCGGCAATACGCAATTCGCCGAAAATATCTTCGTGTCTGCCGGCAAGACGATCCACATTCACCCCGAACTGTAAGTTACACCGGCCGTCCCGCCGCCGGTCCTGCGGCCGGCGGCACTCATTGCTCCTGCAACCACCGGCATCCTCAGGCTCGCAACGAAATTATAATGGGCTGATTGTGCCAATGAATCCGGATGGCTTAGCCGCCGGGTTGCTGGATCCGGTCGCTGCTTACGATCGGGTTGCGCCCGTCTACGCGCGTCTGGCGAAACAACGCGGGGCATATATCGAGGCCGTCGACCGGCTTGTGATCGGCGAAATCCCCGGTGGCAGTCGTTCGCTGCTAGACGTTGGAGCCGGGAATGGCGCTCGCGCGGGGCGCATCGCCGGGAGCGCGGGGTTGCGGGATCTCATTCTGCTTGAGCCGAGCGGCGCCATGCGGACCCACTGCCCGGCGCAGGCAAAAATCTGGGCGATGCGGGCTGAAGATCTCCACCGCCAGCCCGGCAGCTTCGACGTTATCACATGCCTCTGGAATGTCCTTGGACACGTTCTATCCACAGCCGCCCGGGTTGGAGTGCTGCGTCAGTTCGAACGGCTAGTGTCTCCGGAGGGTAGGATCTTCATCGACCTGAACCACCGCTATAACGCGCGTCATTACGGGGCGCTGGCGACGGCCGCGCGTCTCCTGCGCGACCGGGTGTGGCCGGGCGACCGCAATGGCGATGTCAGGGTTACCTGGAATATCGAGGGCTGTCGCATCTCGACCACCGGACATGTCTTCACCCACAGAGAGGTCGCCGCTTTGTCTCGGGCCGCCGGTCTGCATATCGAAAAGCGGTTTGTCATAGACTATGCTTCGGGCGAGTTGCGTCGGCGCACGTTCGAAGGCAATCTTCTGTATGTATTCCGCCGGCAGTCCGCTCAGGAGGCCTGAGGCGGGCGTTTTCGAACGGCATCGATCGCGGCGCCCAGGGTCACGCAGACCTCGGCGATGTCGTCGTCCGTCAGCCGATTGAAGAAGGGCAGCGCCAGTGTCCGCTCAGCTACCTGCTCGGTGACGGTCAGATCCTGGCCACGATCGGCGTAGGCTGCGTAAAGGGGTTGCCGATGCACCGGAGCAAAATAGCACCCGCAACCGATGCCCCGCGAAGCCATATAGGCGAGGATTCGATCGCGGTCTTCCTGCATGAAGCACGGCGCGAGCCGGACCACGAAAACGAACCAGCAGACGCGTCCTTCGGCGGTCTTGAAAAGAGGGAGAGTGAGTTCCGGCGCCGTCCGCAGGTGTTCGCAGTAACAGGCCGCCCTGTTTTCACGCCGCGCGAGAATGGCGTCGATTCGCTTCATCTGCGAGAGGCCCAGAGCGCAGTTGATTTCGGAAAGGCGGTAGTTGTACCCGAGCAGGGAATGATCCAGCCAGCCGTCGGCCGGCCTGCGGCCCTGATTGCGGATGGCGCGAATTGTGTCGGCCAGCTGACGATCGCGCGTGACGACCATTCCGCCTTCGCCCGTGGTAATCGGCTTATTGGGATAGAACCCGAAGACTCCGAAGTCGCTCAGCCCGCCGACCTTTCTTCCGCGGTGCTCGGCTCCCATCGCTTCGCAGGCGTCCTCAATCACCTTCACGCCATGCCTGTCGGCAAGGTGGAGGATTGGATCCAGGTCCACGGGGCACCCGAAGGTGTGTACAGCGATAATGGCGCGCGTCCTGTGCGTGATGGCGCTTGCCACGCTCTCGGCTGTGAGATTGAGCGTCCGTGGATCGATGTCCGCGAATACCGGCCTGGCCCGCCGGTGAAGAACGGCATTGGCAACGGCGATGAAAGTAAAGGATGGGAGAATCACTTCGTCGCCTTCACCGATCCCCAAGGCGGCCAGACCAGCGTGGAGTCCGGCCGTGCCCGAAGACAAGGCCACCCCGTAAGGCACGCCGACATAGCTGGCAACGGCTTCCTCGAACTCCTCCAACTTCGGGCCGAGGCTGAGCCGCGGAGTCCGCAGCACGCCCACCACGGCATCGATATCGGCCTCGGTGACATCGGGCGCCGAAAGCGGAATACTCATCTCGGTGACTCGCGGCTGTCCTGGTCCTGGCCCACAGCGGGCGCCCGTTTGATCAGGAGTTCCTCGCCGAGGGGCGTGGACTTCAGCACGGAAACGATCCTCTCGGCCGCGTGCCCGTCGCCATAGGGGTTTTCCATCCCGCGAAGCGAGCGGCGAAATTCCTCCGTGAGGGCCACGGCAACGCGACCCAGGATAGAGGCCGCGCTGGCTTCGGCGTCGAGCACATTGCGGGCGCGTTCCCGCCCGCGCTGCCGTATCCCCACGTTAACCGCCGGAAGCGCGAAGGATGCCGCCTCCATAATCCCGCTGCTCGAGTTACCCAACAGAAGCTCCACCGAGCGCAACAAGCTCCAGTAGAGCACGGGGTCCAGATTGACAAAGACCCGGCCGCTTCCGCGATTTCGGATGAAGGATTTCGTGCGCTCGATCAGCTCCCTGCTGCCGGCGTCGGCGTTCGGATAGCAGAACAGAAGCTGTGCCGGAACGGATTCGAGCGCGGAGAAGAGCGCGCCCGCTTCGCGCGTGAGGTCGCGGGCGATGGTCGTGGGGTGATATGCGATCAACGCGGTCGGGCGCGTGAACTGGATACCGAGGCGCGCCTCCACATGCTCGCGGCTCATCAGCGGACTGCGGCGCAAGTGGTCGAGTGAAGGGGCACCGGTGCGGTGGACGCGCCAGTCCTCCTCGCCCATGGCCACCACGCGCGCCCGCGCCCGCTCTGTAGACGTAAAGTGAATGTGACTGAGCTTGGTGAGCGCATTGCGGACAGCATCGTCGATGACACCTTCGCTGATCTCCCCGCCTTCAATATGCGCCAACGGAATGCGCAGCGCCGTTGCCACCGATGCCGGCGCAAGCATCTCATAGCGGTCTGCAATGAGGAGTAACATGTCCGGGCGCATCTGGCCAAGGCAGTCGGCCAAGCCAAGCGCTGCCACACCGATCGTCTTGGCCATGCCAACGTCGCTGTCCGAACTCAGCAGGCATTCGACGCGCGCCTCGATCGGAAACCCGTCCTTTTCGATCTCGCTTGCCGTGCAACCGAATTCGGGGGAAAGATGGGAGCCGAGCGCGATGATCTTCAGTTCTACCTCAGGGTGCGACCCAAGTTCGCGAAGCGGCCAATAGAGGTGGCTGTAGTCGGCGCGCGAGGAAGTGACGACGGCGATCTTGCGCTTCATCTTCCGATGCTACCGCCGGCGCCTATGGCAGGGAGGATGACGGAACTTGGCTCGTACTCCGGAACCAGCGAGGTTATCGTTCCAATTAGTCCCGCTACATTGTTGCTGGCCACGTGGCCGGCGAGTTGTTTCATTCGGCCGTGCAGTTCAGCCGGCGCCGGACTCTGCGTCAGGATGATCTCCAAGGGTCCCGCCGCGGATCCATCGCGGATCTCTGTTGGAAAAATCAGATCTTCCGTGAGCTTCTCCCCCGGACGCAGGCCGATGAACCGGATCGGGATTTCGTTCCCGAAGCCTTCGGCAGCCGCTGCAATGAGGAAGCGCGCCAGGTCGGCAATGCGCTCCGGCTCTCCCAGCGCCGGCAGCAGGATGCGCCCCGCGCACTCCGCCGCGCCGGCGGCTAGGATCGCCTCGACCGCCTCACCGAGAGACATGAAATACCGGCTCACCTCGGGATGGGTCACGGTAACCGGTCCGCGCCTGGAGATCTGCTCCCGAAAGATGGGGACCACGCTGCCGGTCGATCCGATGACATTGCTTAATCGGACAGCGTTCATCCGGCACTGAGGACCGCTGAGCGCAGCCACAGTCAGTTCCGCGAGGCGCTTGGATGCTCCCATGATGCTGCGCGGGTTCACCGCCTTGTCCGTCGAGACCAGCACCATCGTCGAGACGCCGTATTGGAGCGCCGCCTGTGCCAGCATATATGTGGCAAGCGCATTGTTGCGCACCGCCGCCACCGGGTTTAGTTCCAGCAGGGCAACGTGCTTGAACGCCGCCGCATGATACACGATACGCGGGCGAAAGCGTTGGAGCACAGCGTTCAGCAACGCGGCGTCCGTCACACTTCCGAGGATGGCTTGATGAGGAACCTGTCCATGCGCCGCCTCCAAGTGCTGCTGGATTCTGAACAGGTTGTGTTCGGAGGAGTCGAGCAGGATAATCCGGGCGGGGCCGGCGGCCGCAAGCGCCGTGACCAGAGCCGCTCCAATATAGCCACCCGCACCGGTTACCAGAACCGGCTGGCCAGCCACCGCGGACACAAACCGGAAGCCGGCCTCTTTCTCGCCTGCCTGTGAAAGGAAACGATCGTAACGGAGCGTTCTTGGATTCAACATCGCTAAAATCTGCCTGTCTGGACGAGGATGGCACAAACCCAGAGTCCAAGCGAAAGGATGCTTACCCACTCCCATTCTGCATTCGCGGTCCCAGCCAGTCCACTCCGGACCGCCTCGGTGGAAAGTGTGCCGGAGATTCCTGGCGCAGGGGACGCGAAAGGCGTAGCGCCTCCGGGCCCAGCGCCGCGCGCGCGCCCGGAAGTACCTATCGAAGCATTGATGGCGCGATTCCGCGTTGTGAATCCCGTGCCCGAGACCGGTTTTTCGATCCGAATGTCTTTGTGCATAGCTCTCTTCACACGCGGTGGCGGGAACATCAAGGAAAAACGCATCGACGTCTTCGTCTCGCGATACACAGTACAGCGCGACACGACTACCATGTTATGTTCGTAGGAGGTTTTGGGGTTGGGGTCTGCCCCCGTTGTTGGCGTAGAGCCGTGGGTTTGGATTTGGACCCAGTTTGGACCCAGTTGACGCAGCCCTCTGGGGAATTTGGTCGGGCCGCCGAGATTTGAACTCGGGACCTCTTGCACCCCAAGCAAGAAATATCAAGCACTTACGAGCAGCCTAAACTGAAAACAAAAGACTTGAGACCACCCGATTTGGACGCCAAATGGACGCCAAAAGGCGTTCTTCGGCGCACTGGACTCCATACGGACTCCACAAAGGGACTCGGCGGTCCGGAAGGCAGCCTTATAACTGGCTAATTTAGACGCCAGGTCGAAACTCTGAGTCCTCTCCGGAGATGCTAATGCGTTGTTTGCTTCCCCGGCATCTATCATTCCAGTCAGGTTCAGGTCCCAGGCCGCTGAGAAACCGCCGTATGCGGGTCGCCATTTGCGGGACGAAGAACAACACTTACGCCCGTGGATTCGATTTCGAGGACAACCTTCGTCGAGCTTTCGTCAAAAGGCAATTCGAGTTGGGCAGAAGTGCCAACGCGACTTCGTCTCAGCAAATCCTCTGGAGGAATCTCTAAGGCCCTAGCAATTTCCGCCAGATCCGCGATTTTCAACATTGGTCGTGGCTCCGTGAACCAATTTGTAAAGGTGTTCTTGTTGCGGGGGATGATGCGTTTGAAATCTGCTCTCTCGATGCCTTTCAGGCGCAACAGCTTGTCGATGTTCTGCCATACCACCGAATTGAGCTCGGCACCGGCTTGTGTCCTAGACAACTAGGATATTATCCTAGTAAAATGGGAAGTGCTCAAGGCCCAAGATGTGTGGTGGTTCTTGATTATGCCCCCAGTTGCTGGGGTGCATTCGCAGGCGCAACTGATCGGCTGCAAAATTGCGGTTACAAACGGGAAAACCGCGATAGCACTGTGATAGCATGGAGATCTTTATTTGATGACCTATCAAGAGGATCGCGACCGCCTTAAGGCGTTGCTGTGTGAATTCTCTGTCCGTCACGGGGATTTCGTCCTCGCTTCTGGCCAGCGGAGCAACATTTACATCGACGCGAAGCTTACGACGTGTCGGGCGGCAGCCATGCCGCTGATCGGGAGGGTATTCCTGCGGAAGATAAGGGAACGAGGCTGGATGCCGGTCGCAGTTGGGGGTCTGACAATGGGGGCAGACCCTATTGTGACCGCAATCGCGAGGGAAAGCCTGGAAGGCGATCAGATTGTGAACTCGTTCTTGATCCGTAAGGAGCCCAAGAAACATGGTCGCCAGAGGTTTTTAGAGGGTCTGGAAGAGACCCGCGGCCTCCCGGTCGTTATTGTTGACGACGTGTGCACAAAGGGGGAGTCCACGGCGAAGGCGATCGAGTACTCCCGGTCTTCGGGTCTTGAGGTCCTGGGCGCAATTTGCCTTGTTGACCGGGAAGCCGGCGCACGGGAGCTTCTCTCTCAGCACGGGTGCGAGCTCTTGAGTGTTTTTTGCTTACGTGAGCTAATCAAGGAAAGTGAAGAATACGACTCTGGCCGATGTCAGGGCATTGCTTGCTGACGGACTGACGGCTAATTCGTCCAGCGAAATTGCCCTGCACCTACGGACGCTTTCGGACGCAATACCCTCTTACCGATGGTTCTTCCTCCTCCTCACTCTCACTACCAGCCCGTTCCGAGACGAAGCAGCGGCCTGGGATGCCGATCTGGTCGAGCCGGTTTTGACTCACATGCAAGACGCTGCCCTGCGCGGACTGGATGCGGTCGAGGGTAATCGAGACGCAGATCTAGCCGATGCCGCGAACGATTTGTCAGACGCGTTCCTCCTGTTGCCGCCTGCGCTCTGACCAACAACTCCAGTTGCGACCTTACTGCGCAACGGCACTGGCGGACAGAGCAGTTTCCAGTTTCAAGTCGTGTGCGTAGTCCGGTGGTGAGTTGGGAGATTGACCTGTGAGTTTTGTGCAGGCTTTTGCCAGCTTTTGCTGAATGCGCCGAGTGAGTTCGTTCTGGCGATCAGCTGAGACAAAGGTGTACTCGCTAGTTATCTCCAGATCCGTATGACCGGCGATTTTCGAAGCTTCGAGAGCGCTCCCGCCTACCTGTTGCCGCCAAGTGATGTTCGCCCGCCGAAATGAGTGTGGACCCAAGCCTGGGAAATCGCACCCTTCGTCGTCAGCCGCCTGATGCAGCGCATCCCGGACGCCCGAATCCCACAGCGGCCTCTCCGGCGCGCGCTTCTGATAGAAGACCCACGATTCCGGTTGCGCGCCCTCAGCCGCAGCTTTCACCTTATACCGCCCGACTAGGTCGCCGACGCCCAGGAGCCGCCGGCTGCCATCGCTTTTCGGGCGTCCCACGTCCTGGTGCCAGACGCGCTGCTCAATCTTAACCGTGCCGGCACCAAGATCAACGTGCTTCCACGTCAGGCCGAGAACTTCGGAAATCCGGGCGCCGGTCGCGATACAGGTTTCGATAATGAGCTTGTTCGGCTCCTCCAAGCGAGCGAGCACGCGGGCCGTCTCATCGAAGGACAGAATTCGGCGCTCATTCTTGTGGCGCTTCTTGCCCAGCTTGGCTTTGCTAACCGGGGTGCGCTTCCCCTCTTCCCAGAGTCCGTGCCCCTCGGCGTAGCTGTAGATGCGGTTCATGATCGCGCGCACGCCGTGCTTCGTCCACCAGGAGCCGAAGGTCGTGTGGAGCCAGTCCTCTACCGCCTGCGGGTGGACCTGGTTCAGGCGGAGAGCACCCCACCGCGGAACGATGTATTGGTTCAGATAGAACGTCTCCTTTTCGCGGGTCGGCTTCGCGATTTGCTCTGCCCGGCCGAGGTAGCCCCGCTCGTACATCGCCGCCACCTCCCCGAATAGCGCTACGCCGGTGGCGGCGACCTGCTGGACGGCTTCCTCCGTGGTCGCTGCGTTCAGCTTCGCCAGGAATTTATCGCGTTCAATTTCGGCCTGCTTCTTCGTGATGGCGCCTTCGCCCTTGCTGGGACCGATCTCCTGGTACTTGCGTAGCGTCCTCGCCCTTCCGTCCGGCTGAACTTCGTCGGACCGGTATCGAAATACCCACGGCCATCCCGTGCGGTCCTTGCGGGGCTTTACTTGCGGATGTTGAACGCGCGCCTTCACACGCAGGCCTCCAGCCAGCATGTGGAGGTTACCTTCGGTCGGCAACATCATTCAAGTCCAATCAGATCAGCAAAATAGCTCGATTCGAGAGCGCAAATCCGCGTTAGCCGAATTCTCTGGAGGTCTCTCCTCCTAAATAAAACCCGACAAACCCGACAAATCGAGCTTAGCTCATTGAATCCATTGGGCGATTTGATGTCGGGTTTTTCTTTGGCGGCCCAGAAACCCGACATTGAAACCCGACATTTCATCCGGAGCGCAACCCTCACTGTTCCTCCGGCGAATCGATACTCTCTGGTTCGTCCGGGAAGATGGTCGTACGCCAAAGATGGAGGACGTCTTTCGTGGCGCCCGCGATGGTGCGTCTGACCGTGACGGTCTGGCGCCGGCTGTCCACGGAGGCGAGCAGGTCTCTCTCCCGAAGTCTCCTCTTCAGCGTTTGTTCCGTGACGGGAAGGCATTCACCGGCATCGCGGCCGGCAAGTTGAAACTGGCGGAAAGCTGCTGCTGGCTCGAGGTAAACGTCCTCCCCTTCCACCCAGCCGATGCAGTCACCCTGCGGCATCCATGCCGAAGTACCCATACGCCACCCAAACATCGCTGCGCATTCAGGATTTCCGCCGCTGCGAGCTTCCAGATGCGCCCGGCCGGATGCCAGAACTGAGCGCAACAGCGCGAGAAACATCGCCGTGGGTTCACTTGCGGCTTGGTGCTTCGTCTGGGCTGTTGCTGATTCGCGAAGTGCCTCCCAGCTGTTACTGGCCAGCCGATCTTTTTCCTGGCTGTCTATCGCTCCGCATGCCACGCTAAATTTCAGATAGAATTCGAATGCCGCCTGGAGGTTTGCAACGATTTCCGGCGTGCGGGCATGGGCCGCGTTCCGCAGCGCAGCGAGACGCAATTCAGAGACCCTCCCGAGAAAGGCGGCCCGGATCTCTTCATAGCCGTGGGCGATCCACTGGATGAACCCACCCATAGCCTGCGCGTACAGGCCAGCGTGCGCATCAGACTGGCAAGCCGTGAGATCGGTGGTCCCAATGGAACCCTTCGCAAGCTCCAGCACCAGGAGCCGCGCCCGGACAGAATGGCCTTTGGGAATGTCTTCGCCAGTAGAAAGGATTAGTCTACGCGGTGGCTTTGCCTCCCGGAGCTTGGCTGAGGAGTCCAGCCGACCTCGGCCCGCGTGGTTCCCGGCCGCGCGAAAAACCCTGTCAGCCGCGGCATGATACCGAGCGACGTCGGCCGCGTTACCCTGTGGCGCGAAATCGTCAACTACCAGGAGAGCGTCTTTCGCTTGGAATGCCAATACTTCGAGAGCGTTGCCGGTCGAGGACCATGCTCCCGGCAAATGCAGCCGATCCATGCCGACACCGAAGTGCTGTTGGTGCAGCGCCGCCACTTCGCTCTTGAACGCGCCAGTCTCGCCCGCCAGGTGCAGGGCGAAGTCGGCCTCGCCGAAGACAGCTCGATAGGTCGCAGCCAGCACCGGGAAACTGACCGACGGTGATCCGAGCCCGGCGAGGCGCAAGCTGGCCCTCACCGCGCGAGGAAGATCATCCGAGGCAGGAAGTGAGAGCTGATACCGGCTGAGGGTGCCACTGAGACGCACTTCAATTCCCGACTCCGCTCCGGCGCCTCCAATTGCGCCGCCGGCGTGCAGAAACAGCGCCTGGCTGCCGATGTTGCGCCATCCCGTATGAGTGTAGACATGCCGCTCATTCGCCGCCATTGAGGAGGACTGAATAGCAGTTCGCGCATACTCCCGTTGGCCCGGAAAAGTGATCGCCGTGGGACCAATCAGCTTTATCGGCCAGTCCATCGTAATGAAATCAGAAGCCGGAACCGTGAAATTGAAGTGCCTGCCCACGAGTTCACCTTCGATTTCGAACTCGCGTCGGACCTCGACCCCGTCATCTAGAACCACGTTGGCCTTGATCGATGCCTGGTAGTTGGTCAACTGTTGCCGCTGGAATTGCTCCCCGCGCTGCGTTATGCGGTACATCCCCGTTGATCGGGACTCAAATTGAGGCGACGGGACGACGTGGAGGGACCCGCCGTCAGTAGCCTGGTCAATCAGTTCGAGTACCCTGGCGGGGCCCCAGGCATAGAGCAGGTCATCGACCCCGTTAACTCCGCAGTCCTCAGGCAAACTAACCAGCTTTACTTCAGCACCGCGCGTGGCGAGTTCCCTGGCGATCCCCTTCCGCGCCCATTTCACACTGTCGTTGGTGTGGACGTTCGTATCAAAGATGATGAACACCGTCCGCCCGCCCCACTGGACGCGGCTCAGATCGGAAATCGGTCCCTTGACGTCCAAACGCTCGCCGTTTGGTCCCCCGGTCTTCCCGACGATTCCTCGCCAATTCCAGACGCCTGCAACCGCAACGGGGTTGAACCTCGGATGATCAGAGTCGTGGTTGGCGAGCCGCCACAACGCCAGGGCCTTCTTTTCCCCCTCCACGATCGCGATCGGCGTCTTTACATCGGCGAGTTGCTCCAGGGTGATGCCAGGTGGAATATAGAGGCGGTTGCCGCTGCGAGGAGGGCCTAAGTACTTGCACTCAGGTTTGAGCTCGCCGTTCTTCCCCTGGACGATATCGGGGTGATCGCGGCGCAATCGGTAATTGAATGGGGCGCGATCGCCGGGCCAGTAATACGGAATCACTATCCCTGAGCAGTCCCGGCGCCCTTTTTGGCCGACCACATCTCTGCCTTCGTGCTCATCAACGCGATGTAGCATGGCTGCGTCGGCAATCTCCCGCGTGATCCACGAACTCGATAGCGTGGAGTAATCATTCTCAGTCAGCGGTCCACCACACGAGGGCGGGACGAGGTCCGGAATGGGAGCTGCGGCGGTCATCGACGATCCACACCAGTCTTTGGCGGGTCGCACGCTTCCGGCTCCAACCCGAACGCGCGGGCGACAGCAAACGCTATTGCTCGTGCCTGGGACGACTCGCGGGCTTCTCCAGCCATCCCGGCAATGCGGACTCTCACGCGGAACTGGCAGTCCTGGGCGCGATCAATGCTGAAGTCT
This sequence comes from Terriglobia bacterium, assembly GCA_963714205.1. GTDB lineage: Bacteria > Acidobacteriota > Terriglobia > Bryobacterales > Bryobacteraceae > CAVQNQ01. The sequence continues at coordinate 398,225 of CAVQNQ010000003.1, read as the reverse complement.
TGCGGGGCGGCTCGCTCCAAGAGTCGGTAGGCATCTTCCACGCGTTCGGTCGGCTGAAAACGCCAGCGAGGTGACCAGCGCCGGTTGGCCATCAGGAAACGGTCCGGCCCAACACGCCAATTCATCACGCGCTCGGCCAAGATCGCCGTGAGTTGGTCACTGGTCACGGCGCACTCCCGTAGGCCAGCCCACCGAAGCTGCAACACGATCAATGAAGGATTTGGCCTGGATTAGTTCGTCTAAGGCCCTGTCAAGCCGGTTGAGTTCTTCGGGCGGTGCCGTTAAATATCCCCGCTCGATGTCACTGAGGCGGCTCCGAGCGATGCCGACTTTGTTGCACACGATGGCCCCGGCAATGCCCGCTGTCGCCCGCTTCTGTCTGAGTGTTCGTGCTTCGATCATCTCGAAATTTCTTCTTCCGGATCGATCTTGAAGCACCAACACTATTGGTTTTCAACATTGGTAATATTGGTGATCCGTGTTCAGTTTGGAGAGACTCTGGAGAAGATTAAGAACGAGGAGATACGGAGTTTTTACGAGCGAGCGAGCGACCAACTGGAGCTGGAGGGTTTGAAACAGCAACTTGCTGAGGTCCAGCAACGAGACAAAACGCATCACGCGGAAGCACAGAAACTGCGAAGGACAATTAAGTATTGGAAGAGTCAGGCTAAGCTGCACAAGGGCGAATCGTAAGCGACTCAAGGGCCTTCATCAACTTACGTCGATCAGGTATTCCCGGTGTCAGGGTAAGACTAGACAACGTGACAAGCGGCATGATATGCGGCAATATCGGAAAAAATGGCCGCTTCAGTCGAACTGCGAGTTAGACAGCGTACTCCTCGACAAGCTTACAGACCCGCTCCGGCGGCGCCTTAATATCCGCTGCCCCGTCCCGTATGTAGATCACCCCGTCGAGCACGTACAGGAGATCCTCGCCGCGCGGCACGAATACCCGGCACACAGTGCGGCCCTCTACATCCTCGAAGTCAATCTGGATCACCGGAAACGGCCTGATCCGCTGGCGTACGGCAAGGTGCAACCGATCCGCCAGCGCATTACGGCCCTTAGGCCCATCAAACTTTAATCCGTGCACATGTCCGCTATCTTCGACACCAATGAACAGCGTGCCATCCGCGGTATTGGCGAACGCTGCGATCGTCTCCAATATCCGGTCAACAGAGTTCTGTACGTCGAACGAAATCCCGCGTTTGAACTCAACAGTTAAGCCCTCACCAAGCCGAAGCGCATCCGTACACGTAGACGCAGTACTGCTTGTGAGCACGAAGTAGCGCCGAAGAAACGTCATCCCGGTCCTGTACGCCACCAACCCCCCGCCTATCGCCAGCAACGCCGCAAGCCCCAGAAGCGGCGCCACAGCGCCGACTCTTTCCGTATTCACCACTAACAGACGACCGTCGGTATCGCCACGCACCACATAGAGCTGCCCGCCTCGCACGAACGCACTGCTGCCACCGCCAGGCACTGGACGCGATCGCGGAAAGTAGACTGGCATCGAGTAACCGTTATAGAGAACTTTGTTCGTCGCACGGTCCACCACAACGTAACCATCAGCCGCGATCCTCCGCCGCGCCGACATTTCCAGCTCCACTCGATCATCCGCTCGTCGCAGACCACCAGCAATCCTGTGAAGTTCCTTGGCGAGCGCGGCGTCAACAGCAGCCGTGTTCGTAGGCAAGTCCATCTTCCACGGCGCCCGCTCAGCGTAACCCACCATTACAGCCAAACGCGCAGCGCCAACCTCGCACACCTTGGAAAGCATTCTCCAGGACTCACCGTCGGGCGCAGTAAACGACGCAGGACTGTCGAACCTTTCCAGGAACGTGGCGTCCGCATAGCCGAGCGGAAATCCAGGAATACCAATAGTAGGAAACCCAAGAAAGTAGTACGTGCGCAGGTCAAGGATGTAGTCCACGTCCGAAAGCTCGGGGTCCGCGTTGACCTCGCTCATATCACAGGTCTCCATGTCGCAGCGAACCCGCTGCATAGTCGCTCTATTCGTCTCGGTGAGCCGGCCAAGCGGTAGGTACACGTTCGCCATCACGAACGCGATCACACCAACGAGGAGCGCCGCGATCCCACTGAGCACGCTGAAGAGGAACACGCGCCGGCGCAGCCGGCGGCGCGGAGAGAACGACCGACGATCAGCTGATTGAGTCATCCGCGAAGGAAGAGTATACACCTGGGCGCCGCCATTACGAACTCAAGCAACCCCAAGCAGCCGAATGTAGAGAAGCGCAACAGGCGCCGCAGGCTCTCCAGTCACTACTCCCCACCGCACTTGACGCACGCCAGCACGACCCGCCACCTTCGAACGTGTCCGGCTCGCCGATGCTCGTCCAGGCGGGCCAAAGGCATCGGGTTAATTTGGGGAAGAATGGAGTGGATCAACTACATCCAGTTTATCGCCCCCTTGCGCGCGCAGCCCCCGCGCGGCTGCCCGGATAGCTTGAACATACTGCGCAGCGTCTTCGACCGTCTTGGCGCACTCGGGGCAGATCAAAAGGTGTTCCTCGAACGCCCTGCCTTCCTCGCCGAGCAGCCTCTTCATCACGTACGACTCGGCTACTTCCTCTGGAGATGGCGGGCAGCGATTGGGGTCCAGGGGCATCGCACCGATGGTAACCGGAGTCCTGCCCGATTTCAATTGGAATGGGGCCCGGTTTCCGAAGAGCTGCGGAACAGATCTGGGCTTTGGGCGAAGTGGCCAAGCACCGTCGACCATTGGTGGCGGTGATCCGGCGGCGGTAGAGTTCTGTTATGAGAACTCTGCCCCTCGCAGTTGGTTGGTTGTTCGCAGCTTCCGGCACCGGCTTCATATGGGCTTCGCCCATGACCGGTCTGGAACGGCAGCATTTGGTTGCGCATTTTGAAATGACTGAGAGTTGGCTGGTGGAGGAGGTGACAGGCCTATCGCCAGCGCAGGTCCAGTTTCATCCGGCGCCAGGAGCCTGGAGCATCTTGGAGGTATTGGACCACCTAACGGTGGCCGAGCCCATCTACTGGCAGGACCTGCAAAACGCGATGAAGGCGGCGGCGAGCCGGAAGCCGTCCGCCACAGACGCGGATATCCTCTGGTACGGGATTGATCGAACGCAACGTCAGAGGGCCATACCCTCGGAGAATCCTTCGAGCCAGCTGCGCGATGCAGGAGCCGGGCTGGAAACTCTCCGCAAGCTGCATGCGGAGATGCTGCGGTACGCCAAGAGTACAGATGACGATCTCCGTAGCCACGTCGTGGAAAGGGAGGGCTGCGACGCTTACCAGTGGTTGCTGCTGATCTCCACGCACGAGCAGCGGCACGTTCTCCAGATTCGGGAGATCAAGGCCAATGCGAAGTTCCCGAAGAAATAGAGCGTGCGAGTGACCCCGGTCCGACGAATTCGGGGAGCGTTAAGGCGAGATATCGGTAGGCTCCGAGGCCTTGGCGTTCCGGCTCGGGCGAGGCGATGAGATCGATCGTCACCCGACGCGCCAGTTCCGCCGTTTCGACAACCCGTCAAGGTGCCCGGCGAACGAAGCATCGTGAAAGCCTGAGAGTCCATATTCGGCCACTATGGACGACTCGGCACCTGGTCCCTCCGAGGCTCCCACTGCGTCACGAGTTTCGTCGCCCAGTTCCAATTTCTAGCCGGCGCAGAACGAGGCGAACTGGTTGAAGGTGTTTGAACTTCAAAAGAAGAAACTACGCCGTCAATGCTTCGAATATCAGCTCCGTAGTGATCGCGATCGCCGGTTTCAGCGTGCGATAGACCGGACATCGGTCGGCAAAAAAACCGTGGACGCGGCGTGCAGTTTCTCTCTGCCGCTCCTCGGCTTTCAGTTTCAGGACAACGTGGATGCGGCGGATCACGAGCACGCTGTCATCTAACTCGACTTCGCCGACCGCTTCAGACACCAATCGCTCATTCGAAGCGTCTATCTGACGCGCCTCCAGCGCGCCTCCGAAGGTTCCGGTCAGTCAACCCGCCGTGGCGGCGACAATGTAATCCAAGGTAGTGGCGTGAGGCTCCAGCAACGCCAGCGGAACCTTATAGTGCTCCGCCACGGCACCGTGGACGCCGAAAACCACCGGACCAGTTTCAGCCGGCAGATAGGCCTTTCGGATAGGCCCTCTGACGCGTTCGATCCGAACCTGCGAGCGGTAGACCACTTCCGACATCACGGCTCCCATCGCCCCTACCGCGCCTTGCGCTGCAAGTCGGTGGGCACCCGCTCGCGCTCCATACCCTGAAACTGGAATCGCCACTCGACGGGGACGGTTTCAGGCGTGTAGCATTCCCGGTCGTCGCACGCCTGGTAGCGCAACGAGCCCTTCAGAACCAGTTCGCCGGAGGGACTTACCAGCGGCTTGAGCGCGGCCTCCTGGCCGAAGGTGATCTCGCGGGTCAAGCGGACCTTCCGGCGGTATACCAGCGCGGTTTCCCTGATGGGCTTCAAATACAGCTTTTCCGGGGTGGGGAATTGAACGGCCTGGAGCTTCGTCCCGCCGACCTGGTCGATGTTCCAGTCAACAGGAATATAGCCTGCGACCCCCGGAGCGTAGACGTGCATGTGCGCCGGCAGATCGATTTGCAGGCTTAGCAGGATGCGGTGCCCGGGCATCGCGATCGGGGTGCTTGCGGCGGTGGTCAGCGCCGCATGCTTGGCCTCCGCCGAAGTGCGCGCCGCCGTGACCGGTTCCCCGAAACGTCCCGCCAGGATCGCGCTGGCCGAGACGCGCTCGCGCATGTCCTCCTCGAAATACTTGGCAACCACGTGGCCCTTGGCGTCGAGAAGGTACGTGCCGGGGTGTGGAATGCCGTATTGAACGGTTTCCGGCTTCACCGATTCGTTGAGGATCCCGAACGCACGGATGATGTGCGAATCCGGGTCGGACAACAGGGGGAAGGTGATCTTCTTACGGTCCGCGAAGTTCTTCAGCACGGCTACCGAATCGTAGCTGATGGCGGCCAGCCCCAGGCCACGTTTCCGAACCAGGCCGTAATCGCGTTCCAGCTCCACGAGCTGGGTTTTGCAGTAGGGTCACCAATCCGCCGAGCGGTAGAAGACCAGCAGGGCGCCCTTGGGTCCCATGATGGATCGGAGGGTCTGAGTCTTGCCGGTCTGATCCGGCGCGGAGAACTCGGGGACCGTTTTCCCGATTTCCGGCCCAGATGGAACCGCGCTCCAGGCGGCCATCGCGAGCAGGGATAAGGCGAGAACTCGCTTAGGGCGCATCGGGTAACTCCTATGATGTTTTGTCTACCCCAAACTTGTCGTGCAGCTCGGGGCCGACCAACGGGAGGCAGGACCCGGCCGCAAGCGGGCTTTGCATTTGCCCGCTTTCCCTTATCTCAGTCAATCTTCGGAACGGCCCGGAGCCGTCAAGGGCGCGCGGTTTGTGCGCGGCGAAGCGAACCCTTGACGGCGAGCACCGTTCTGGAACATGAGGCAGAAGGGAAAGCGGGCCGGGGGTTTCAGGGGGTGTCCCCCTGGCGGGGATCCGGGGCAGCGCCCCGAGCACCTTGCCGCGCGCGTTTTCTGCGCGCGGTATCCAAGTATCCGGCCGCATTTCAGGATGCCTCCGCCAGCACGAAGGTTGGCAAGTCCTCGAATACCCAGTTGTTCTTCAACGTGCGATAGATAATCCCCAGGAGCTTACGAGCCAGAGCGATGATCGCCTTCCCCGTCCCGCGCCGCGCTTTGATCTTTTCGTAGTGCCGCTTTAGGTACGGGCTGTAGCGCTGCGCGATCAGCGCGCACTGCACCAGCGCCGTGCGCCCCAGTTTGTTGCCGCGTTTGGTGATGCGGCCCGAGCGCTCCGTCTCGTTAGAATTGGAAACCCGCGGCACAATTCCGAAGTACGCCGCCAGCTTGCCCTCGTCGGCAAAATCGTTGATGTCGCCGATTACGCTGAGCAGAATACTGCCGCTCAACGGACCGATCCCCTTGATGCTGGTCAGATTCTTGTGTCCTTCCAGCTTGCTGCCCTCGTCCGCGATCGTCTTCTCCAACTTGGCGATCCGCTGATTCAGACTGCGGATTTCCTCGATGATGACTTCCAACTCCAGCTTCACCATCGCGTCGAACCGCATTGCCAGGATCTCGTTCAGCTTCTTCTCGCTCGATAGCGCTTCCTTCTCCAGGTTGATGCCGTGCGCGGAAAGGATGTTGTTGACCTTGTTCTTCAGCGCCGTACGCAGCTTCACCAGCGTGTCCCGCGTTTGCGTCAGGCTCGCCAATTGCGCTTGGGTCTTGTCCTTCATCCTTACCTCCGGCAGCAGATCCTTCTCCAGGTACAGCGCCAGGTTGCGCGCGTCGTTCGGGTCCGTCTTCTTCACCGAGTGGCTGATGACCTTGAACTGGTTCGGATCCACCGCCACCACGCGCTTCACATGCGGCGCCACCGCGTCATGGAATAACCGCGTGTTCCCGGTGACCTCCACGGCGATCTCGTCGTTCGGCCGCAGCTTCTTCACAAACCGCGGCAGCTCCTCCAATTTCCATTCCGTTACGTAATTCCGTCCCTTCTCCAATCGCACGCAACACGTAAACTGGTTGCGGTGCAGGTCGATTCCGATATGTCGTGACGCTGGCATACTCCTCCTGTCTCAATAAACTGCAGGTGGAGTAGACGGGCTCTACGGCGGTCACCATTCTCCTATTCAAGGTCCGGCTGGCCGGCCTTACGGTGGCGCTCCGGTCACAGGTCTGACCAATCTCCTTCACGAGGTCGCAATGCCTCACCAAGCCGATACAGCCTGTGACCTGTCTACTCCGAGAAAACCTCTCTTCTCGGAGCTTATCCCGCCCGAGCCTACTCATTCATACCATCTCCTTCTCGGGTATTGTATCAGACGTCGGCCAGGCAGCGGCAAAGGGCATCAGAGGTCGCGCGCCACTCTGAGCGGGCTTCCGAATTGAAAACAATGTCGCTATTAGTCCTGTGAACTCCGGTTACAGAAACAACACGGACGAAAAGTCTCCGGCGGTTCTTTTGGCCTTGTCCGGGCCGGGCGCCGGAGCCGGCGATCGGCTGGTGACGCCACGCACGGTGAGCGGCTGCGCGCGGAATTGTCCGGCCGGACATGGCGTTAACGGCAAATATCGGTAGCTACTTCCAATGGGTTCGGCCGACCGTTCCGAGCCGACGCGCCACCGCAATCCGGTGCGGGTGGCCAAAGCGGCGGCAGTTATGCGGCAGTTATAATGTTGCCAATGCGCAGTGATCCTCCAACAGTGTCAGCCGTGATCGCGGTTTTCGGTAATCACGTGGCTTTATACCCGGAGGTAGACAGGCTTGTTTCCGGCATAGCCGAGAGCTACCCGGGCCAATCCGACGGTATCGAGCTGATTCTTGTGCTCCACGGCGATCCCTGGCGGCTCGCCCTCCCATTCGGGAGCCTGTCCGGCTATCGCGTTCGCGTCGTTACGCTCACCGGCGTCCCGGAACTCCCGGGACTCCTGTTCAACCACGGCGCGCGAGCGGCCCATGGGTCCTTTCTTGCCTTTGCGTGGCCCGGAATTGACTTCGCCGCCTGGCTGGCCTGGCTTCAGCGATGGCGCCACGAGGGTTTCTCGAGTTCGCGGCCACGCTTCGGAGCTGCGCGACCATCACCCGATAACATGCGAAGGCAGCCGTTACAGAGCTGGAAGTGGACCGCCTCGGAGACCGCCCCGTCCGCGTACGACGGAGGCTGGGTGGAGATGTTCGACTACGTTCCCATGGCCGGTTCGGTGATATCTCGGGAGTATTTTTTCCGGAAGGGCGGCTTCTCGCCGTCGCCTCTCCTGCAGCGGGCGTTCTGGTGGGAGTTTGCCGCGCGGGTGACCAGAACCGATTCCATCGCCATGCTCAATTCGGATCCCCCCGCGTGCCGTTGGTCGGCCGCGGATTTTCCCCTGGCGAACGACCTCGGTCTCAGTGGCGATCTGGCGGCGCGGCGAGTCGTCCGACGATCCGGTTCGCCGCTGGAACTTCACGACTCATGCGACTGGGCTGAAGCCGCCGCCTTCGCCGCGGATCTTTCCCCTGGCACGCGGCACGCTGTCCGGGGATTGTTGCGGCAATGGCTGGCGGACGGTGGTGATGCGCGCGCGGAAGCTGCCGACGGCGTCAGGGACTCATCCCCCTTCACAGGTTCGGTCCCGCTGCGCATCGTCGTTCTCGGCGGAATGAACGAGCCGGCGCACAACCAACTCTGTTTTTTCAACTATTTTGAATTGCTCGAAGGACATGGCGTGCTTACTTGGAGGGTCATTCTGGACACCGCCGCTCAGCCGCTCGATGTCACGAAAGCAGACCTGGTGATTTTCAGCCGTACTCGGTCGGATAACGCCTGCCGCCTGATGGATTGCTGTAAGCGCTTCGGAATCCCGGCAGTCTACATGCTGGACGATAACTGGTTCGCCATCGGCAAAGAATGGCAAGAGTATGCGGATGTTTTCACGCCTGGGGCGAAGACCTATGAAGACTTCCTGTACTGCCTGACTCGGGCGGACTATGTGCTGACCTACAATCCGATTCTTGTCGAAGACTTGCGGCCCTACAGCCGCAATATCGAAGTGCTTCCGGTGAACGTCAAGCTATCCCTTTTCCCGCGGGTAGAACGCCGGCCGGACCGCCGCCCCCGGGTCGGCTACGTGGGATCGCCTCGCCGGATAGAGGCGCCATTCGAGGCTCTTGCGAGGCTGGCGAAGGAACGAGGCGACTTCGACGTACTCGTCATGGGATTGACGCTGCCTCAGGCGTTCTCGTCACTTCCCGCAAAGCGGCTCATCCACATCAAATATGTGTTCGGATACTCCCGCTATGCTGCAGCTTTGTGTGAGGCCATGCCGGACGTCTTGCTGGCTCCCGTTGAAAATACCCGCTCGGATGCATCCCGGTGCCCCAATAAATATCTGGAAATTACCGCTGGCGGCGCCGCCGGAGTGTATTCCAATCTGGCGCCGTACGTTGGCTATGTGAAGGATCGCGAGAACGGCCTTTTGGCCGAAAGCGATCCCGAGTCGTGGAAAGCGGCTATCGCCTTTCTGCTCGACAACCCGGATTCGAGAACCGCAATAATCGAAAACGCACAGAGCGACGTGCGGGCGCGTTTCGACACGCCGTTGGTGCTCCCCCGGTTCCTCGACTTTCTAAGGCGCGCATCCGGCAGGCTTCACCTGCAGAAAGCGGCCGCCAGATGACCCGGAACGTCGTACCTCGCGTCGCCTTTGTCTCTCACTCCCCGTGGATTGCGGGCGCCGAGCGTGTCTTGCTCAGTCTCCTCCAAAATCTTCCCGCAGGCGAAATACAACCGGTGGTTATCTTCCCCTTGGCGGAGGGACCGGTGAAAGCGATGGCCAAGCAGGCGCTCCCGTTCCCTGTGTTTGAGCTGCCGTATGGGTTCACCATCCCCATCCACGAGGATTCTCACTGGCTCGATCGGTTGCAGCGGGAAACGGCGGCTTTCACGAATCTATACCGCGAGTTAGAGTTGGATGCGGTGGTCGTGAATACGACCGTGGTTTATCCAGCGTCAGTTGCCGCGGTTCGGGTCCGGGTTCCCCTATTGGTGCATTGCCACGGTCCGCTCTTGCCGCGCGCATTTCCCAATCTGGATATGGCGGCATGGCACTCGCTCGACGTGCTCCAGTCCTACATGGCGGATATGGTGCTCACGCCCTCCCAATGGGTTTACGACTACTTGAGGACGGTTTGCAACGTGCCCGAGTCGCGCCTGCGGGTGTTGTTCAACGGAACGGAACTGCCGGCTATCGACGGCCCCGAAACCGAATCCGCGGGGCCGGTCGCGCCGGAGTTCGTGATGCTGTGCACCCTGGAGCCGCACAAGGGAGTCCCCATCTTCCTGGACGCCGCAGCGTCCTTCCTGGCAAAGCGCCCCTCCGGCGCTCGCTTTCTGGTCTACGGCGACGGATCGCCGCACTATCGCCAAATTCTCGAAGAAATGATCCAGCGGCGCAACATGCAGGGTCACTTCGTCCTGCGTCCGAAGCAGGTGGTCGATTCGATCTACCGGCATTGCTGCGCGGCAGTCGTCACATCGGAATTTGAACCGTTCTCCATGGTCGTAATCGAGGCCATGAGTTATGCCAAGCCGGTGATTGCGACTCGGTGCGGCGGCCCCGAGGAGATTCTCGAGGATGGCAGGAACGGTTTCCTGATCCCCGTCGGAGACAGCGAAGCGCTGGCGGACCGGATGCTGACCTTGGCCGGCAGCCCGGCGTTACGCAGACAAATGGGACTCGCCGGCAGACGGCGCGCAGAGTCGGTTTACGGTATTCAGGTGATGGCGCGCAAGTATCTGGACAGCGTCTTGTCGCTAGTGGACGCCGGCAACGCACTGGAGTCGCTGGAGCGAAAGCGATTCCTGGAAGCCTTGATCGGCGCCGAAGGGGTATATCCGGCCCCTGGTGAGGCGCGGTCTAGCCAAGAACAGGCAGCCAAGGCGCATGCGCATGCTGAAACGACGGCGCATGACGATAGCGGTCGCCTACAGCAGAAGGTAGACGCGGCCCCTCGGTTCGTCGGCGATTGGGCCGCGGACAAGGCAATCGTCAGCGAGTTGTACGCGCAGGTATCAGCTGCCCAAACCTCGAGACTGAGCAGTTTTCGGTCGATTCTCGATCGGAAGGACATGCTCTGGGATTCGGTCTCGCCCGCCTTTGCCGAGCTTAAATCATACACCGAGCGGCATTTCCGGCCGTCGGCACGGACGCGCCTGGTGCTGGGCGCCGACCTGGCGGCCATTCCGTTTCGCGAGTACGTTGTGCCGTTCAATCCGAAACGCCTTGCAGCCGTATCGCTCGCGATCCGTCCGCTGCAGTGGAGTGAGCAGGGCAACATCGGCATCGAGATCGTTTCGTCCCAACAGCGGGTGCTGGCGCGAGCCGTGGTTCGGATCGCGACGGTCCGGTACGACGTCCCAACGAGATTCGAAATCGGCTCGACCATCGAGGATCTCGGCGCTCCCTGGCGTTTGCGCGTGTTCGCGAAGGATGTGACTGCCCCGGTCGCCATTTGGGAGTTGATCCGGTACTCGGGCTTTTCGTCGGTCAAAGAGCATTTGCCGTTCGCCCTCTTTCACGAACATGGACTCTAGCCAATATCCGGCGTTCGACTGGTCCTCGGTCGCGGACCACGTCAGGTTCTCCAGGGAGGGGCTGCCGTTGCTTTCCGTGAGCGAGCCCAGCCGTGGCGACCCCGACATCGAGAATCAAATCGGCGCTCCCGAGGCACCGTCGTCCATTTCGTTTTTCCGGCGGTTTCATCTCCCCATGATCCGGGCAGCCGGTGTCGAACCCGAGAGTTGCCGCATTCTCGAGATAGGCGCCGGGTTCGGACAACTCGCGTATGGAACCCTGAAGGCAATCAGGCCTGAACTGTATATCGCGAGCGACGTATTTCCGCGACTCATATCGGTGCTGGCCGAGAATCTCCCCAAATGGACGGATTCCGCGGCCGCCGCGGCCATCCTCGATCCGCAGGATCCGCTGCTTTTCAAAGCGCGGCTATTCAATGTCATTCAGTCCCATTCGGTTCTGCACCATGTGCTCGACTACCGGAGCGCGGTTCGCGCGCTGTACGAAAGACTCGCCTCTCCCGGCGTGTTGATTTTTTGCGAGCCGTGCCTCGAAGGGTATCTCTTCTTCCTGACGGCGGTCCGCATGTTCAGGAGTGTCGTGTCATTCCCGGAGGAGACCGCCGCGCAGATCCGCCTGGTTGAGGAATATATCGTCGAACGGACCGGTCCGCGCCGGGCCGATCCGGAATTTCTGCGAAGGTATGGAACGGGCGACAAGTACCTCTATTCGCTGTACGACTTGATGGAGCTTGCCGAGGACATCGGCGCCAAGCTGTTCGTTCAAAGAGATGGACGCTCTCTGAAGGAGAGCCTCAAGTTCGAATTGCGCCTGCGCGGCGGAGACGACGATCTGCTCACCCGGTTCGACGTGTTTTTATCAGGGTTGCTCCCGGAGGGAATCGAGAACGCATACTTCTCCGACCTTCGCCAGGTGTTCTGCTTTCGCAAGCCGTAAGGCGAGCTTGTAAGATCTGCGGCATCGGCCGGCGACGCGTCAGCGGGTGCGGACCAGCCTCGCGAAGACCTCTGCGGCGCGGCGCGCACTTCTGGAGACCACCCTGGGGGCGCCGCCTTTCCGGTATGCGTCCTCAACCTGCAGACCCACAATCCGGAGCTTGCGGGCGGTCTGCTCCATCACGGCGCCGGTCCAATATGCCCGCGCCAGATGGCTCGGCTTCTGGCGCAGTTCGAGCCGGGTCTTGCCGATACACTCTACCCAAGTTCCAGCCACGGAACTCACACAATGCTTGGCCCGCACATCCTGCGCGGCACGTTCTCCAACTCTCCGCCGTTCCTCCGCTTCGAACGCCAGCCACTCGATGGCGGAGAGCCAGGACTCGGGCCGATCATTTACCAGGAAGCCCGTGACACCGTGCTCGACCGAACCCCGGTATGGATCGATGTTCGAATAAAGACCCGCGATGCCGCAGCCTCCGTACTCCCGGTATTTGTTGTTGGTCTTGGCGCGGTTGGCGACCGTATCGCGCAGGGGAGCAAGACCGATCGCCCAGTTTCGTCCCACCTGGAAACGGATGAAATCCGCGTAAGAGTCCACATACGGGAACAGCCGAACTCCTGGCCCCGGTTCAACGCCGGCCGGTAGCACGCCGCAGAATTCGAAAACGGCCCCCGGAATACGATCGAGGGCTGGCTGTATCACCGGGCGAACAAGCTCAAGGTCCGGTTGCCTGGTGCCGCTTCCGGCAAAACCGATCCGGATTTCGGCGGTTGCTGGGCGAGCGCACCCTTCGATCAACCCAAAATCGAAGAACGGCGGAAGCACGCGGACCCGACCCGTAAAGCGTTCAAGATAGGAGGCAAGCACCTCCGAGTTGGTTAGCACCTGATGCGCCTGGGATACGGCCAGCCGCAGGGTATCCTGGACCTCGGAATCCCGATAATAGAGTGCTACCGGCGAATCCCCCTGAATCTCCCAGAAGTTATCGTCAAGGTAGTACAGATACGGATGGCGGGCGCGATTCAACAGCTTGATCCAAAACCGGAGCGAGCGATCCCCGCACCGGACGAACAACGGAACCGTCCGCGGGTTCAGGTCTGCGATGGTGAGCGACGAAAGAAGCGTTTTGCGGTAAACGACGCCGAACCGCCGGCCGGCTTGCAAGACCCGTTCCAGCAGTTGGGTGGTGGCGATTTCGCCCTCGATTACCATCAGCACCGAAAGCTCGTCGTCGTGCAACCGTCCTCCCGAACAGCGGCGCTTACTGCGAAACCTTGCCGCGATACAGGCTCGTCACCTCGCGCGTGGGTCCATCGGCAGCCACCCGCCCCTTGTCCAGCCAGATTGTCCGCTCGCAGAAATCGTTGAGAAGATCGAAGCTGTGGGACGCGAACACCAGCACTTTGCCCTGCTGCATAAACTCCATCATCCGCTTCCTCGCTTTTTCGGCAAATCGGATGTCCCCGGCGCCCATCACTTCGTCCAGCAAGAGTATTTCCGGGTTGATGCTGGTCGAGACGGCGAACGCTAAACGAATGAACATGCCCGTAGAGTAAGTCCTGACGGGGTAGGAAAGGAACTCGCCGAGTTCGGTGAACTCGCCGATCTGATGCAATTTCGCCTCGATCTCTTCAGGAGACATGCCCAACAGCAGCCCGCGGATACGAATGTTGTCCCATCCCGACTGGTTCATCTCGAATCCGGTCGCAAACTCGAACATCGGACAAACATGGCCCTTCCTTTCGACGCGGCCGGCGCTTGGCGGATAGATTCCCGCCAATACCTTCAGAAGCGTGCTTTTACCCGAGCCGTTCAGGCCCACCAGGCCCACTCGCTCTCCGCGCTTGATCTCCAGCGTGATGTCCTTCAGCGCTTCCACCCGGTACCGGGCCGGTTTGAGCGGCTCCTTGATGAAGCGCCGCGTTAGCCACGATTTCAAAGTGTCGGAGCCCTCGACTTGCCCTTCGAAAGTCATGCCGACCTGGCGCAGGCGAAGGTAGATCTGTTTCATAGCAGGACAACGATCCGCGAGTCGAGCGAATTCGCGATCAGGGCCGCCAGCACCCACGCCGCCAGGACGTAGAGGCAAGCCCATAGATACGCCTCCGGAGCAGCCAACACTCCGTGGAGGATCGGCTCGCGCGCAACGGTGATGAGGTAGTAAAACGGGTTGATCCGGTAGATCAGCGATAAGTGCCTCTCATCTAACATTTTCGCCGGAAACATCACCGGAGTCACGAAGAACGCCACCTGCAGAATGCCGCCCGCGGCGTGAGGATAATCCCGGAAGCGCACGCCGAGGTACCCGGAAAGAGTGATGTGCGCCAACGAAGCCAGCAGCAGGATGACGAGGCCGGGAATGGCGAGCACCCAGCCCAGGATCGAAAAACTGCCGGAGAATACTTGCACCGGGGCCACTGTGGTCAGTGTGATCGCCAGAATGATTGATGTAGAGACCAGAGTGCGCAGAAGGTAGATCTGCTTCGGATAGCAGAACTGCTTGATATATCCCTCCGCGTTGACGAAGCTCCAGCCCGATTCCGTGAACGAAGCGACAAGCATCCCCCACAGGGCTAAACCGGTTAGAAGATAAGGTAGGAACTCCCGCATCGGCTGATTGATCAGGACCCCATACAGAACCCCGACGCCGCCGACGAACAGGAACATGTTCAGGAGGATCCACACCGGGCCGAGAAACGACCTGCGGAACCGCGCTTTGATGTCCTGCGTTCCCAAGAACCACCAGACGCGCCAAACCCGCACGGACGCAACACTGTCGGCCAGCAATTGAGATTCGAACCGCATGTTCAGCCACGGCCCCCATCCCGCGTAAATGAACGGCGCATCCGGATGACCCCGTCCCGCCGGCACTCTTCCTCGAAACCTTGACGCCGGTAGAGCCCGATCGCTCTCGCGTTGTTCTCCTTGACGTCGAGGTAGACAGAGGTCAGTTGCAGGGTGTCCGAGCAAAACCGCAGCAGTTCGGCGCAAGCCAGGTCCATTAGGCCGCGTCCTCTTGCTTCCGGCGCCGCGATGAAACGGCCCACCTCCGCCGTCCGGTCCGCCAGGTCGATGCGGTAAACGGATGCCTGTCCCACGGCCGCACCGTCGAATTCTACTAAGAACACGAAATCGTCGTCTGTCTCCGAGTATTGCGCGAACCACGCCCGGTGCTGGCCGGGATCGATCCGGTCAAGAGTCTTAAACCAGATCCGCACATCCTCGCGGTTGCGCCAGCTCAAGGTCCGATCGAGGTCTGCCTCGGTGATCGGCCGTAAGGTCAACCCGCCGGACCCGAATTTTTGCAGCGGGGGCTTCATGTACTGTACCGGGTCAGCAGATCGGCGACCCTCTCGACATCGCCACAGGTCAAGCTCATGTGCAAGGGAAGAGAAATCACCTCGCTGCTCGCCCGCGCGGCGTTAGGACAGCTCCCCGCTCCGCGGCAATACATCCTGTACTCGGTATTATCGCGGTAGTGAACGCCGGGATAGATTTGATGCCCGTTTAGCGCCAGCATCACCGCGTCGCGCTGGTTGACGCGGACCTGAAACAGGTGGGTCGCGGATTCGCATCCCGGCGCGACCTCAACGACGCGAACGGATGGGCAATCCTGAAGCCACGCGCGGTACCACGCGGCGAGCTGCCGGCGGTAGGCATTGTCCTGGTCGAGCCACTTCAATTGCGCTAGCCCGATGCCGGCCATGATCGAGTTCCCGTGGTACTTGTATCCGACTTCTTCCACGTCATACATCCACTTATAAGAGCCCTGGGCAGCGGTTCTAGTATACGTGTCCTTGCTGATCCCCAGCCAGCTCAACTTTCGAACACGGTCGTCATCTTCCCCATCCTTGAAACAAATCATCCCCGCGTCGGCGGTAGGGAGATTTTTTACCGCCTGAAAGCTGAACACCACCGCGTCCGGCTCCGGACCCACCTGCCACCCGCCGACGCGCGTCCCCGCCATGTGCGCCGCGTCCAGAATCAGTCGGAGACCGCTTTCCCGGCACAGGTCCACGATCTTGTCGTATTGGCCCGTGTTGCCGCCCACGCCGACGAACATAACGGCCCGGGTTCTGGACGTGATTCGCGATGCGACGCTGGAAGGGTCCAGGCAGAGGTAATCGTCGATATCGGCGAATACCGGACGAAGCCGCGCATGAAGGATCGCATGATTGGTGGAAACGAAGGTGAACGGTGTCGTAATCACTTCATCGTCGTCGTCCCAGCCGAGCCGTGTCTTGAGGATGTACAGGGCAAGGTGAAGTCCGGACGTATTCGAGTTCAGGAAGTGCGCATGCGGGAGCTTCGCGTAATTCGCCCACGCCTTCTCGAATTCCACCGTCTTGAAGCCGAGACCGGTCCATCCCTTTTCCAGGCACTCACGGACCTCCTTCAGACACTCATCGATTCGGTAACTCGGGACAAACAGTTGGATCGACATCCTTCACTCTCTTCTCCAACGGACCGGCAGGGTCTCTCATGGGCCATTGCATGCTGTCCGTGACCGGCGAAATAGCCGATAGTTCGATAGTTTCCAGGCGCCGGGACAGATTGGGGCTATAAAAGTGATCCGGCTCTCTGAGGGCTTCGCCCCACCGCGTCCACAGCGCAATTCTCTCGGTCAGACGCGTTTTCGTCTTCCTCGTTCGCCCCTCCTCATGGTGGAGAAGCGAGGCGGAACTGAGCACGATTTCGAATCCGGCTTGCCTGGCTTTCAGGCACAGGTCCACATCGTTGTAGTTATCCGGGAGCCGCGTGTCGAACCCACCGACCTGCTCGAAGAGTGTCCGCCGAATAGCCAGGCAGGCTCCCGTCACCGCCGAGACGTTGCGTGTGAGGCCGAGCCACGGCCAGAATGGGCTTGCGAGCTGGAAACGGCCGGCATGTCCTACCCCGTCGCCGATCCCCAGCACAATTCCGGAGTGCTGGATGGTGCCGTCGAAGTAGCGCAGGTCGGCTCCGACGATGCCTACTTCCTGCCTGAGGAACGGCGCGCATAAGCCGTTCAACCAGCCCTCTTCCTGCGCGACGACGTCGTCGTTCAAGAACAGGATCAGCGGACCCGTCGTCTGGCTGGCCGCCAGATTGTTCATCGAACTGAAGTTGAACGGCCCGGCAAAGTGCGTAATCTCCGCGCCGAACCGGCGGGCGACGGCCACGATGGCCTCGTCCGTGTGGTGGTTGCTGCGGTGCAGAACAACGTGAATCCGCGCGCCCCGGCCGTCGCGCGTCGCTACGACGGAGCAGAGCAAACGTTCAAGCAAAGCGGGATTTCGCGTAGGGATCACGATAGAGACTGCGTCCGCCCTCAAGTTCTTGTCAGCCCATCCGTAGGTATTCGCGTGCGGTTGATCATAGACTTCCCCGCTGATCTTGCGGCGAGCCAGTGCTTCGGCAAGAGCCTGCCGTCCGGCCTCTTGCGTGTAGGCCTTCGCCGACGAATTGAGCGCCGTGGACGACGGATGCTGGCGGCGGTGGTAAAGCACGTATGGAATGTGCGCGACCTTGCACTGGGTATTGGTCAATCGCAAGACGAGGTCGTAGTCCTGGGCACCGTCCCTCAAGGATCGGAACCCACCGATCTCCCGCGCCTTGTCGGTGCGGACCACCAGCAAATGGCTCAGGTACATGCAGGAAAGGAGAAGAGCAGGCGACCAGCCCGGCTTAAAAACAGGTAACTGAGCCCGTCCCTGCTGGTCTACATAGTCTTCGTCGGTGTATAGAAGATCGGGATCATCGCTACGCAGGACGGCCACAATGTGATTGAGAGCGGACCGCTCGACAGTGTCGTCCTGATCGAGAAATGCGGTGTAGGGGCCGGAAGCGGCGTGCAGACCCAGGTTGGACGCGGACGAAATACCGCCTCGCTCCCCCAAAATCATCTGCGCTCGCGACTCGTCCTGAATCAAGGACCGGCAGTAGCTCAGCACCCCGTCTCCCTGAGGGCCATCCAGCACGACGAGTAGCTCCCAGTGCGGGTAGGACTGTGCGCGAATGGAGTCGATTGCGCTTTCTAGCCAAGATAGGTTAGGCTGGAAAACCGGGACGATCACCGAAATCAGAGGGCCGAAGGCATCCGATCCCTTCGGTTTGCCGGCCAGACTCGAATAGGGGTCCGTGGCCCGATGCAAAGCCAGCCAACTGCGGTATTGTTCCTGAGGAGCCAGCGACCCCATCCATCGCTGCACGACGCCGGCGAAAGGGCTTCTCAGAAGCAGGTGACCAAGCCGACGATACCGGCGTGTAAACCAGATCGCGACCTTAACCAAGCGGTTGTAGATCGCCTCGAGTTGGGCGACTCGCCGGTCCAGCAACTCCAACTCGCGCAAGAGCACGTCACTTTCGCCGAGACCCGTCGGCGGGGCAGGCCCACCGATGCGGTAACCCACTATCGGCCGCGAAGCCTTCCGATCGGGAGTGCGGTCGAAGTCGAGACGCGCCATGAACGTGCATTATAGTACAGTAAACAGTACCGATTCGGCGTGAAGCAGCCCTATGCGTTTGGTCCATGATTCTTCCGGCGGCTGTTATGTGCGTGGGAAGTCCGACCTGCCGGGAATGTAGCTCTCTCCGAGTGGTTCGTCACTAGCCTTGATCGGAAACGCCTCGACGCACAACAGCCGGGGTGAGGGCGCGAACTTCGGGCCGAGGCGTTTTCGACAAGGAGAGAGGGAACCATGGCTTCCGGCCGGCACGGCGGGATTATCGAAGCGTATTTCTCATTTCGGGGCCGGGCATTCCAGGGCGGCGAGTAGTCAGAAATACAGATGATCGACATTGCATCCCGCCTGGCACGGCTGCTTGGTCTGCACTTTCCCTAGATCGCTACCCTCTCGTATCTCGCTAAAGGGAACCGGAAACGACGGCGTTATGACCAGATATCGGTAGCTATTTTCGGCCGCAAGGCGGAGCGAGTAGCTCTCGTTTGGCGGAACGATGTGGCAGCATTTCTGTTGCCCGTCGTTAGCTTCTCTTAGACTGGCGAGGACAGGCCAATTCGTCTGCAGCCATCCTTGTCGAGCGGACTTATAATTTCATTGATGGCTAGGTCTTTGACCACCTAAAGAATTGGCAAGAACCATTTTTATGTAGAATTGTTTTGGCCCATACTGTTGCTATGGGTCGTCCACCTCTGAATATCGAAGTCTCCCAGAGAGATCAAAAGCAACTCGCCACGATCCTTCGCGGCGGGGTTCAGCAGGTTCGGGTTGTTCTTCGCGCCTTGGCGCTGCTGCAATTGGCCAAGGGCGTCGCCGCCCCGCGTATCGCCGGCGTGATTCCACTGACGGCACAAGCCATCCGTAACGTCGGACGCCGTTATCAGCAGGGCGGTTTGGAGCGGGCGCTGTATGAGAAGCAGCGACCCGGAGCCGCCGAGGTGCTCGACGATAGCCAGAAACAA
The DNA here is from genome assembly GCA_963714205.1 of Terriglobia bacterium. Classification (GTDB taxonomy): domain Bacteria; phylum Acidobacteriota; class Terriglobia; order Bryobacterales; family Bryobacteraceae; genus CAVQNQ01. The sequence goes on along the minus strand of CAVQNQ010000003.1, from coordinate 378,772 downwards.
CGTTTGATTGCAATGGTTTGCAGTAACCCGCCGGAAGGCCGCGCCCGGTGGACGGTCCGTCTGGTGGCGCAGGAAGCCGTCAAGCGCAAACTGGTTCCGCGTGTAGGACGTGAAACCATTCGAATTCTCCTGCTGAGCCACGATCTGAAGCCGTGGCGGGAAAAAAATGTGGGTGTGCGCCGGGATAAACCGGCATGGAACTGAGGATGAAAGAGCCTCACGAGAAAGGAGTAGCGATCCGCTCGGCCCCGAGTTTTGCATTGGATTCCGTGAGGTCTCCAGTGAAGCGTAAACAGGGGAAAAGATGGGCTGGGTATCGAGCTTCGAAAATTTGTAATCAGGGCGCCGACGCCGTACCCACTGCGGAAGGCCACACGCCCGGCAGCGCTAACGCGAGTTGTCGGACGGCCCTGCGTAGTCGTAGACCCCATGCACGTCTGGAAACTCCATGCACGAGAACCGGGAGACCTCGGAGATGCCTGAAGCGACTTTCTGCGACAGGCCGGCGGGTGAAGGCAGTAGCCGTACGGCCCGCGTGCACGTCTTCGAGGAGTCGGACAGCGGTATAGTACCGATGAACCATTCGAACAAAAGCGGGCAACCGCCGGCGGAGAGTGAGGAGGGAAGGCCGCTGATCAAGGAGAACACTCATCAGCTCAGCACGCACTCGACACAGAGCGAGGCGCGCGTGTCCCAAGGGTTGGCGGGTGTGCGTAAGGCAGCAAGGGAAAGGAAGGAGATGAAGTTCACCGCCTTGCTTCACCATTTGACAGTCGCGCTGCTCCGGGACAGCTTTTACGCTTTGAAGCGTAAGGCTGCACCAGGAGTGGACGGCGTCACTTGGCAGGAGTATGAGACCGGGCTGGAGGGGCGGCTCGCCGATCTGCACAGCCGGGTTCACCGCGGCGCTTATCGAGCGCAACCATCGAGAAGGGTATACATTCCGAAACCGGATGGCCGGCAGCGGCCGCTCGGGGTCGCGGCGCTGGAGGACAAGATTGTTCAACAGGCCGTGGTCACCATCCTCAATCAGATATACGAGGAAGATTTTCGAGGCTTCTCGTATGGTTTTCGGCCAGGGCGCAGCCAGCACCAAGCGTTGGATGCGCTGTACGTCGCGATCACGCGGAAGAAGGTGAACTGGATTTTGGACTGTGATATCAGGGGCTTTTTCGACAACTTATCGCACGATTGGCTCCTGAAATTCGTCCAACATCGCGTTGCCGACCGCCGCATTCTCCGGCTGATCCAGAAATGGCTGAAGGCGGGAGTGCTGGAGGAAGGTGAATGGAAGGACACAGAGATGGGTACCCCGCAGGGTTCGGTGGCTTCGCCGTTGCTTGCGAACATCTATCTGCATTACGTGTTCGACCTGTGGGTGGACGCCTGGCGCAAGAAGTGCGCGCGAGGCGACGTCGTTGTCGTCCGGTACGCCGACGATAACGTCATCGGGTTTCAGCATCTGACGGACGCAGACCGATTCCTGATGGAACTTCGGGAGCGGCTGCTGAAGTTTGGGCTGGAGCTGCACCCAGACAAAACGCGCCGGATTGAGTTCGGGCGGTTTGCCGAGCGAGACCGGAAACAGAGAGGAGAAGGGAAACCCGAGACGTTCGACTTTCTGGGATTCACGCATATCAGCGGGAAGGACCGGAACTGGGGCTATGCTCTGAAGCGCAAGACGGTGAGCAAACGGATGCGGGCCAAGCTGCTGGAAATTAAGCAGCAACTGCGTAGACGGATGCACGAACCGGTAGCGCAAACGGGCAAGTGGCTTCGGTCGGTCGTGCAGGGTTACTTCAACTACCACGCGGTACCGGGAAACGCTGACAGTCTGGCGACATTTCGCTCTCGGGCGATCCGACTCTGGAGGAGCCTGTTGATCCATCGGGGTGGGAAGCGCAACCTAACTTGGGCGCGGATGAGCAAACTGGCAGGCCGGTGGATTCCGTCCCCGCGTATTCTTCATCCGTACCCCCGAGTTCGCTTTGACGCCATTCATCCGAGATAGGAGCCTCATGCGGTAGTGCCGCTCGTGGGGATCTGTGCGGGGGGTGCTGGGAGACCGGCATCCCTACCGCGACGGTGGCCGATCTCGATGACGACTATATCGCCAAGATGGAAGACGTGTTGGAGGTGTACGAACGGCCTTATGACCCGCAGCAGCCGGTGATCTGTTTGGACGAGAAGCCAGTCACTCTGCATGCCGACGTGCGGCCGGCCTCGCCTGCGGCGCCGGGACGGGAGGCACGGCGGGATAACGAATACGAGCGTTGTGGAACTGCGAATGTTTTCTGCGCCGTAGAACCCAAGGCAGGCCGTCATTTCACTTTCGCCACTCCGGATCGTTCGGGTTTCGAGTTCGCTCAGGTTGCCGTCGCCTTGGCGGTGGTATACCCGGAAGCGAAAACGATCCATTTGGTAATGGACAACCTCAATATCCATCGCCGCAAAGCGCTGGCGGATGTGTTTGGCATGGAAATGGCCGCAGAAGTCTGGGATCGCTTCACCGTCCATTACACACCTACTCACGGCAGTTGGCTCAATCAAGCAGAGATCGAAATCGGGATCTTCTCGCGCCAATGTCTGGGCAGCCGGCGAATCCCTGATCTCAAAACTCTGCGCCAAGAGGCGAGAGCCTGGAGCCGACGAATGAACCGAGACTGTATCAAGATCAACTGGAAGTTCGACCGCAGAACCGCCCGTCGGAAGTTTGGTTATAAAAGAACACCTTTCAAGCGGTCAGAGACCTAGGTATCCGCTGGTGATCGGATTAGCTGGGCCGTTTGGATCCGGCTGTAGCACTGCGGCTGGCATTCTCGCGGACCGTCACGGCTTTAAAGTAGTCAAGTTGTCCGATGCCGTCCGCAGCGAATGGGAGAGGCGCCACCCAGATAGGGAGCCGACGCGAACGGACCTGCAATCACTTGGCAACCAAATGCGCAAGGAGGCTTCGAATCCCGGGCTGCTGGCCGAAAGAGCTATGGAAGCATGGGAGCCGATCGACGAGCGTGCGAACATAGCTGTGGACGGCATCCGGAATCTTGGCGCGCTTCACCCCCACGCCGGAAGTCAAGTCTGGCCGGCCTTGGCTTGTGAACGGAATTCCCTGGGTCTGGAGTTCTCCAACGAGCCAGGCGGGCAGCACGGCCTTGGCCGGCACCTCGGCCTTAGAGAGTCTTCGTTCCAGCATCTTGAGCCGTGATTGGAGCTGTTTTTGCACTGGTTAGACTCCCCGTCCCGGTTTCGACTCGGCAAGCGATCTCTCCAGTTCTGTCACGCGCGCCTCGATATCTTCTATCTCGATAGCCTTGGCCGCATGATTGAAGATCGCCTCGGCCGCCCGGACCCGGACGGATGCTGGCGTTCCTGCGTCAATCATCGTCTTCAGCAGAGTGGTGGCTGCCGCGGAGGTTCCCTGCTGGAGCCGCGCGACGGCTTGCCCAAAAGCTGAGCGGCGGGCCTCCCGGTAGGCGGCTTGGAACTCCGGCACCTTGAGCCAACGCAGGAGCGTGTTGGTTCCGATGCCGGCGGCCTTGGCGGCTTCTTCGAGGTTCCGCTGCGTGAGCAGGGCGGCGATCGCTTCTTCTTTCTTGCGTCCGAATTTCTGTCCATGGCCTACCATCTGATTCCACCTGCCACTTTCTGCCGGCCGATGTTGGTATCGCCAGCCCTTCGCCATTGTCTCTCTGCCCCGCAATCACCTTGCTTTTCAAGCACTTCAGAGTGATGGATGTCCTGACAGCGGTGATTACCGCAGAAGGAGATCGAACGAAAATGACCACCGAAAACGAAGAAAGCACCAACAGCGACACGACCGCCGCCGTTGCGGAACAGGGCGCGCCCAGCGCGCCGGAGAAGGCTTCCTCGAAGAAGGGTGCCAGCCCCAAGAAGGGCGCGCCCAAGAGCCAGAAAGCCGCCAAAAGCGGCAAATCCAAAGCCACGGCAACGGCCAAGCCCAACAAAACGACCCCGGCCAAGAAGGCCGCCAAGTCCCAGGAAACTGCCGGGCCGCGCGAAGGCAGCAAGATGGCCCAAGTGATCGCCCTGCTCCACCGGAAGAATGGCGTCACGCTGTCGGGGATCATGGAAAAGATGGGCTGGAAGTCCCACATCGTGCGCGGGTTCATGGCCGGCACCATGAAGAAGGCCGGATACACCGTCGAGTCCTTCAAGCCCGAAGGAGGCGAACGTACGTACCGCATTAACCCATAGCATCAGCCGGCCCCTTCCTGGCCCGCCCGGTCCTGCCGCGGCGGGCTTTTCTGCTTCTGGCCTCGATTCCTGCCCGCCCGCCCAAGTCACGGCTGCCTTGGCCAACATGCCAAGCCGTCGCCGCACGAACAAACCTGGGCTAGCCGTGCGCAACAGTGGCCAGTCTTCGGCTGACCTAGTCCGTGCGGCACCCGGCAATTCATGCCACACCCTTCCGGCGTTCCTCGGCGATTTCCTCGAACGTCCGCCCGTCGCCGTCGAGAGTGGCCTTCTTGCCAGCTAGCGTCTGCCACCGCTGCACGATCACGTCCACGTACTTCGGGTCCAGCTCGATGCCGCTGCAGACGCGCTCGGTGAGTTCGGCGGCGGCCAGGGTCGTCCCGCTCCCAGGAACGGCTCGTAAACCAACTCGCCGCGCTTAAGATGGTTCAGGATCGGGCGCCGCATCAGCTCGACGGGCTTCTGCGTGGGGTGATCGAACTTCTCCTCGTCCGAGCCGCCCATGATGAATTTCGGGGAGGGCGACGCCCAGATCGTGGAGTTCTCGCCGGCCTTGCCGTACCACGGCGCGTTCTTCTTCCGCACGAACCAGCACGGCTCGTGCTGGAACCAGTACAGCGTGCGCGTGAGGACCGTCCGTCCCTTGTCCCAGATGATCTGCTGGTGGTGCACGAAGCCGATGCGCAGCAGCCCGTTCAGAACCTCGCGGGTGAATTTCGAAGCGTGCCAGACGTACGCGATCTGGAGGCTGGGCACCAGTTCGAAGGCCTCCGACCAGTCGGCTCGCGTGTCGCCGGAGATCGTGGTTTCGGTGTGGCCTTCGGTCCGGTGCTTCATGTAGCTGGCCTCGGCCGGCCCGCAGCCGTTCAGGCCGGCGCGGTCGCGCCACTCGGAATCCAGCTCGATTCCGTAGGGCGGGTCGGTGACCATCAGGATCGGCTTGCGCTCGCCGAGCAGGCGCGCCACGGCTTCCGGGCTGGTGGCAGTCTCCGCAAAGCACGCGGTGCTTGCCGCAGACCCACAGGTCGCCAACTCGGGACACGGGATTCTCGGGAAGCGGCGGCGCGGCGTTGGCGCGCTCCTCGTCGGGAATCGCCAGCAGCCCGTCGATCTCGCCCGGATCGAAGCCGGTCAGACTGAAGATCGAAATCCGCCTCGTTCAGTTCCTGCAACTCCAGCGCGAGCAACTCTTCGTCCCAAGTCTGCCCACGTCACGGATCGGTTGACCATCAACCGGAACGCCTTGACCTGTGCATCGGTCCACTCGTCGCAGAGAATCACGGGGATGCAGGTCATGTCGCCGCCGGGCCACGATCCCAGCTTGCGCGCGGCCTTCAGGCGCAGATGGCCATCGACCACGCTTCCGTCGCTGCGCGCGAGCACCGGGATCTTGAAGCCGAACTCGCGGATGCTGCTGCACATGCGATCCACGGCGGCGTCGTTCTTGCGGGGATTGCGGGCGTAGAAGACTAAGCGATCGATCGACCAAAGTTGAATCTCGATAGTTGCGTGCGGCGACGTGACCATTGGCGCGATGCCTTTCTGCATCATTCGCCTACTCAATAGCAGTTGGCGATTTCATTCGTCAACAGAGATAGGGCGATCCCCTGATGGGAATACCGACATCGATACCACAACACGATCAAATGACAACAGCACAAGAACCGGCGAGCAGGCATACAATCGATGCTGTTGGCCGGGATTGGCAACAAGGAAGGATGTCCACATGCCCACGTTTCAACTCAAACCTGAATTCCTTAGTTCACCTGTTTCGCTCGATGTGAACGGAACGGCCCCCTCAATCTCGATGCTAACCGCTAACAAGGCTCCTGGCGCTCAAGCGTTGACCATCGCCAGCGAGAATATCTCAGTCAGTGGAGTCACCACCATCCACTTCAACTCCATTGGACCGGGCGTGACTTTCAATGCGGGCGAATCGGCGAAAATCGAGATTCTCCCCAGCGCGACCGGCCTCACTTCGGAGATCACTAACGGTCTTGATTTGGCTGACCAGCTCACGTCGGCGCTCAGCTTTCCTGCTGCGCCCGGCTCACACTACGGTTTGCTCCGATGGGGTTACGATATCGGCGCAGCGCTGAGTGGATCGATCGCATTAGCGTCCGAAGCGAACCTCAAGTTCGCCGCTGACAGCTCCCGCGCAGGATTGTACGCTGTGGTCCGTCTGATTGAAGACGGTCCCGGTTGCGGCGATATCGTTCGCGATCTGGTTTCAACCTGGCGGCTGCCTAACCAGGTCAAGGACGTCGCCGATCTTCCGCCCGGAGCCTGGATCATCGCAGAGACGAACGGCGCGGCGAGTTGGAGTGTGAATGGGACCTACGGCTATAACTTGAGCTGGATTCGGGCAGCCACACTCGGCACGCTAAAGGGCGACATCGGGTTGAAAGTCCAGATCGGCCTTGCCGCCGATTTGGGCTTCAAAGTCAGCGGAAAGCACGCCGTCTTCGGCTTCCGATGATTTGTTCTCAGCGCTCACGGCGAGTGGCGACTTGGGCCGTATCCAATCTTGTGCCGGACAGGTGAGCAAGATTCTCGACGGCGGCGAACTGCAGTCATTTCTCACAAAACTTCATGACGAAATCAGCAGCCGGCTCGATCTGGCGCAGCTCGAAAAGGTTGTGGATCAGGCGAGTCTTGCAAATCTCGACCAATGGTTGGCTGTCAAACTCCAGGATTTCTTAGGCAAGAACGTTCCGGCAACGCTTAAGGAACTAGTCGATTTACGCAACCAAATCCACAAGTTTGCGGCGATGCGGAATACGTTTTACCAGAAGGGGCTTGCCGCTCTAAATGACAAGTATTCGTTCTCGCTGTCGGCGACGTATCAGAACACGGCTACAGGAACGGCTCTGATCGACGCAGTCTTTGATTTCAGCGGGTCCAATGCTCCCGATGCGCGGGCGTGCCTGGCCGCGGCGTTAAACGGCGACTTGCAAGCACTGACGCGATCAGACATCGGCCATGAACACCCGAGCCTGACACTGAAACAAGGCGTGCTCACACACGGTGTGCGGCGGCAGTCCTCGGTGGATCTGACCCTTCCCTATTACAAGGAATCTACTCAGCACGTGAATGACGTCCTTTCTTCGATCACCGATATTGACAACGGCGAAGGACGCCTACTGGCCGTGACGGCCACTGATACCCTGACGATCTCCCACGGCCGGAACCAACGCGACAGCACGCTTACTCTTGCCCTTTCTCTGCACGCACTTGGCCAGAGCCGCGTGGTGATCCATGAGGTGCCGACCATATGCTGCTCGTATTCGCTCACGGATAAATTCGACGACATGTCGCCCAGCCGGTTTAAGGCTCGATACACCCCGGAGATCGGAGCTTACTTTGAAAATCTGTTCCAGCCGGTACCGGCGGACGAGAACATCGGCAAATGGGTCAACCAGTTGACAACCGGAGGGAGCAGCCTTGGTCCGGGAACCGTTTCGCTACAGGTGACCGTTCCGCCAGACGTTGTCTCTGGGTGGATGAAAGCGCCCGTCTCCAGGAAAGCACCCATATATAAGACGATGGCTACCGCTCTGATTCGAAAATTCCGCGACTTGCTGCGGCAGCACTATTTCGCGGAGCCTGGCCATTACAACGATGTCGGCTTCGGAAGCGCTTCGTTTGTGCTGTTGGCTTATTCCAGTGTCCCGATACTAAACGATGCGCACCTCAATATCGGCGATGGAGAACTTATTCTAACTCAGGACGACAATTCCGGCGACCTGTGTTGGGACTATGAGGCGGTCGATCTGCGGAATAAGATGCTCGGATGCCCAGCCTCGGTCGAGGAACTCCAAGCCAAACTCGCAAGCATTCAGGCGCTCCTACTGGCCGAACGCAACAAGAACGCTCAATTCTATGACGCAAATCAGGCAGCTGTTATCATCCAAGCCGCGATAGAACATCCCGGCACTCCAATGCTGTTGGGCGCCGAGGAGTCCCTAGTCAACGGCGCGCGGTCGGCTGGGATGAAGATCGCGCAATTTCTCGCCTCGAAAGGCTCACAGCAGGATGTACAGGATGAGCTGGAATCGTTCGGAGCAGAATTGACGGCCACATTCAATAGCAAACTCAAAACTTGGGCGACGGATTCTCTATTGTTGCCGCTTGGGCCGGCGCTTCTGATCGAGGCTGCACGGGTGTTCGACAACGCTGCAGCAAACGTTCCACCGAGCGCGATGTTCACGGTCCAGTCCAAGAACGTGTGCGGCTCGCAACGGCTTACCCGGATCGCAGTGCCGGCGACGGGAAGGGGTCGGGGTTGACCACAGCGAAAGGCTGCTCGGGGCTTGGGTCTCCTATCGTTTGTTATTTCTTGAAAGACGCAGCAGCCTTTTCCCCAACCGTTGAAGCCGGTCAATCTCGGCCGCAATTAGCGCTCCGGCCAAAGATAACTGCTGGATTCGCGCTTTCGTTGGCGCGCTCCTAAAGATCGGTGCCGGAACCCATCGCAAAGGCCACGGGTCGCTCCGGTCGTATCTCTGGATGGGGTATGTCGCCGCATAGCAGGAGGCAGCGTCCGCCAGCTGCCCATCCAAGCACTTGTCATCGTGCTCCGCCGCACCACGGCCTTCTTTGTTGAGTTGCCGCTTCCGTTCGGCAACAATCCGATCAATGCCGTTCATACTACCTTCCTTCTGCGTCTCGCTCGCATGCGATGAACACGTGTCCGCCGTTCATAATCACTAGCAACTCGGAAATTCAGTCGTCAACAGACGACGCGGTTGATTTTGCAGGTTGATTCTTCTCCCGACCCTCTTCGCGAGCAACTCCCCGCGATTTCATCCTGGCGCCTGACGTGCGTCGGATCAGGGTCCGGGAACGCTAATTGATTGAAATGATAGCCATTATTCTCTTCATTTCACGGTGACTCAGAACGATCGCCGGCTTAGCAGCCGGCACGGACTAAGGCGGGTTCGGAGCGGACTGGAGCGGAGGTGTTCCTACATTCCGAATGGGTGAGCAATTAGAGGCAGACAGTCGCATCCCAGGCAGGGTGGAGCAGAGCCCTCCTCCTTAGCCGTGCGACACGGGCGCCAGAAACCTCGTTGATCCAGGCAAGGTTGGAGTTTTGAGTATTGTGAGGATTGTGAGTAGCCACTCGGCAATCGGGAAAATGTCGGGTTTTTGGGGCGAAATGTCAGGTAAATGTCGGGTTGTTTTTGGAAACCCGACATCGGTTTTGCGAACAGAATCAATCGATTAGAGAGAAAATGTCGGGTTTGTCAGGTTTTATTAGGAGGAGAGAGGCGCCAGGAATCCGAGCAGCGTTATTCGTCTGGTCGAGAGGCCGTGCGGCCGGGGTCCAGTTTGGACTCCAATTGGACTCCAAAACGCGGTCAGCGATGGGTGTTGAGGTTGTAAGTCTTTGAGGAATTTTGGTCGGGCCGCCGAGATTTGAACTCGGGACCTCTTGCACCCCAAGCAAGCGCGCTAGCCAGGCTGCGCCACGGCCCGATCCCGTGATTTTTCCTACATTTTCTATTTTATCACAGGCAGTTGCGGACCCGAGGCTGCGCGTCCTCCCATGTTCGTCGTGAGGTCTCTACTGTCAGCTCCGGTGCAATAATGGCTCTCCCGCAATTTCCGTGCAGGTTTCGATCAACCAAGTTTACCCAAAACATGGAATGAGATAAATGTTCTATGCTTTAGGGGCAAATGGCTTCTCCCCCGAGCCATCTGCAGGCCCTCCTTCCCGATCCCTCCCGTCTCCAGCTAAGCTCCGTCGAGCAACAGCCTGGCGGTCGGGTTCGCATTACGGTAGTCGGGACCAACTCCGTCGCGTGTTGCCCCTCATGCCGTCACGTTTCCCATTCGCTTCACAGCCGCTATTTGCGGGTCCTGCGGGACCTCCCGTGGCAAGGATCATCAGTCGATCTTCGTTTGCAAGTGCGACGGTTCCGGTGCCGGTTCCGAGATTGCCCCCGCGTCACTTTCGCGGAACCATTGCCGCTGGTCTGCCAACGGTACGGAAGGCAGACCAGTCGATTATCCGAGACGATCCGTCTGATTGGCTATGTGTTGGGCGGTGAAGCTGGGGCGCGCCTTTCGAGGCGGCTTGGCATGAAAACCAGCCCTGATACGGTTCTCCGTAGGCTGAAACTGGGACCGTCCGTCCCGGTATCCGGGGCGAAGGCGCTCGGCGTGGATGACTGGGCGTGGCGCAAAGGCCAACGATACGGAACCATCCTGGTCGATCTGGAAAGACACGCGCCCATTGACCTATTACCGGATCGCTCCGCCGATAGCTTTGCGGCATGGCTCGAAGCGCATCCCGGCGCGGAGGTGATCAGCCGCGACCGGGGCGGGCTCTATGCCGACGGCGCCAATCGCGGAGCCCCGCAAGCGATTCAGGTCGCCGATCGGTTTCATCTCTTATGTAACCTGACGGCAGCGGTTGAGCGAGTTCTGGAGCAAAAGCGCAGTGCGCTGGCCAAAGCGGTTCCGCCACCCCCTCCGGAAGCGACGCCGCCTGCACCGCCTGCAGAGAGCCTGCCGCCGGTAAAGAGCAAGTCGGAGCAAGCCAGCGAGAAGCGCCGACAACATCGGCTGGAGCGGTACAACGAAGTGGGGGCACTCCACAACCAGGGGATGAGCCAAATAGAAATCAGCCGCATGCTCCACATGGAGAGGAAAACGATCCGCCGGTTTCTGCGTGCCGGCCAGTTCCCAGAACGTGCGAAGCCCCGCCGGAAGCCACCGGGCGTCAATGCTTTCAAAGAGTATCTGACCCGGCGCTGGGCCGAGGGTTGCCACAATGCGACCAAGTTGTGGCACGAGATTAAGGCGCAGGGTTACGCCGGGGGACGGAGCACGATGGCTCGCTTCATCTTTACCCTCCGCACGAAGGGAACCAAATACTTCCGCGAGACGAAGGCCCCTCGCCAGCCGAAAGTGAAACCGCCTTCGCCGCGCCAGGCCGCCATGCTGCTGGCGCGCCGGACAGATAAGCTGAAATCGGACGAACAGGAACTGCTCGCCAAGCTCAAGGGATGCTGCCCCGAGATTTCCACCCTCTACGGTCTGACGCAGAGCTTCTCGGAGGTGTTCAGAACCAAGACCGAGCAGGCGCTGGAGGATTGGATCGCCGATGCGAAACAGTCCAGCCTACCAGAAATCGTGCACTTCTGCGATGGATTACTTCGCGATGTGGCTGCGGTGAACGCAGCCGTCACGCTGCCGTGGAGCAACGGCCAAGTAAAAGCCCAAATCCACCGCCTCAAGCTCGTGAAACGGCAGATGTACGGCCGCGCCAAATTCAACCTCCTGCGTTGTCGCGTCTTGCCCTACGTGCCCGGCCAGGGGAAACTCTCGCCGACGCGTTCCCCATGACCCTGCACGGAAATTGCGGGAGAGCCTAGAATGGGATCAGTGTCCGCTCCTTACCGCTCCTATGTGCTGGTCTCGCGCGACCAGATCGCCCGCAATTACCGCAATGTCCGCGCAGTGGTGGGACCCGGCGTCGAGGTCGCCGGCGTGGTCAAGGCGGATGCCTATGGCCACGGCGCGCTGGAAATCTCGCGCGTTCTGGAGCGCGAGGGCGCGCGCTGGCTGGCGGTCAGCTCCGTGGATGAAGGCGTGGCGCTGCGCCAGGGCGGCATCCGCGCGCCGCGCATCCTGGTGATGGGCGGGTTCCTTCCCTATGAAGCCGGCGCGCTCGCGGAACACGATCTCACCCCGGCGGTGCACGCCCTCGAACAGATCCGCGAGCTTCACCGGCTGGGGGCGTCCCTGGGGCGTCCCATCCGCTATCACCTCAAGATCGATACGGGAATGGGGCGGCTGGGAACGCGCGCGGGCGCGGCGGAGATTCTGGCGGTTGTCGCGGAAAGCGGCTGCGCGCGCCTTGAAGGCCTGATGACGCACTTCGCCTCGGCGGCCGACTACACCAGCGGGCAGACCGAAGCGCAGCTCGCCTGCTTCGAGAGCCTGTGCGGCCGGTTGCGGCAGGGTGGCTGCACCCCCGAGTTCCTGCATGCTTCGAGCACCAACGCCATCGGGTACGGCCGCGCGAGCGGGCGGCACAACATGGTGCGCGTCGGCCATGCCCTCTACGGCTACGTGTCGCCCGCGCGGGGCGAGGCGCCGCGCCAGTTGCTGGAGGTCCAGCCGGCTCTCACCTGGAAGGCCAAGCTCCTGGCGGTCAAAGAGATTCCCGAGGGCGCGCTGGTGGGCTATGGCGGCAGCTTCCGCGCCCCGCGAGCCATGCGCATCGGCATCTTAGGCGCGGGTTACGCGGATGGCATCTTCCACCGGCTGTCGAACCGCGGGAAGGCCATCGCCGCCGGCCAACTTACTCCCATCCTGGGAACCGTCTCGATGGACCTCACCACCATCGATCTGAGCCATACCACCGCGCTGGGCGTGGGCGACGAGGTCACCCTGCTGGGAGAGGAAGGCCAAGCGCGCCTGGACGCGCAGCAACTGGCGCGCGCGGCGGGCACCATCTCCTACAACATCCTCTCGAGCATCAGCGCGCGTGTGCGGCGTGTGTACGTGTAGCGCGCCATCCCGGCAAACGGGTGAATTTGCACGCCTGTGCCGCCGCTAAACGTTGATTCTTACGTTTGTTACGGTACAAAACGTGCTCGGGGAATCCGCCGCCTTGAAGCGGGAATAGCGGCCTCGGAATGATATCATAGGGAGCAGATGAGCTTACTGTCGCCGAGATTACAACTAAAGGTCGCGCAGAAGCAGATTCTGACCCCCGGTTTGGTTCAGATGGTGACCGTGCTTCAGCTCAACCGGCTGGAGCTGAAGGAAATGATCACCCAGGAGATCGTCAAGAATCCTGTCCTGGAAGAGGCCACCGAAGAAGCCGGCGAAGAGGTCACACCGGAGGAATTGCTGCCTCTGCTCGAGCAGGAAGCCGTCACCGACGCAGCCGACAAGCAGATCCTGGAAGCCGCCGCCTTGAACAGCGCCAATGCGCTGGATGGGGCCACGGGAGACGTGGCCATCAACGGCAATCTCTTCCCCGACGCCGAGGAAGCCGCCGCCGCGGCTCCCGAGGGGGAAGCCGCCGTCCTGGAGCAACCGGCGGCCACCGATCCATTCGACGAAATCGATTTCGGCTCGTTTTTCGACGATTACCTCGATCCCGGCTATAAGAGCCCGGCTTCCGAATCGGTCGAAAAGCCCTCCTTCGAAACTTTCCTTTCCACGCCGCTCACCCTGGGCGACTACCTCCGTTCGCAGTTGAGCGTCAGTTTGGTCTCCGACGCGGTTCGCGACGCCGCCGAATCCATCATCGGCAACCTGGATGAGGATGGGTACCTGTTCGCTTCGCTCGAAGAGATCGCCACCGCCGGCGAGCACAAGATCGAGGAAGTCGAAGAGGCCCTGCACGTAGTGCAGTCGCTCGATCCGGCGGGTGTGGGCGCGCGCAGCCTGCGGGAATGCCTGCTGCTCCAGATCGAAAGCGTCAACGGCAAGGGCGGCGTGGCCTGGCAGATCGTGTCCAACTACCTGCGCCTGCTCGAGACGCGGCAGTTCAAGGAACTGGCCAAGGTCCTGGGGCGGTCCGATGGAGCACATCGAGATCGCCGCGGATATGATCCGGCATCTCAACCCGCGGCCGGGCCTGCGCTATTCCGGCGCGGGGGCGCGGATCGTCGAGCCGGACGTCTACTTCATCAAGGATGGCGACGATTACATCATCCAGATGAACGATGAGGATGTGCCCCAGCTCCGCCTGAACGCGCAGTACCGCGCGCATGCTGGAGCGCGATAACGGCGCCACCAAGGAAGTGCGCGACTACGTGCGCGAGCGCTACACCTCGGCCATCCAGCTCATGAAGAACATCGAGCAGCGCAAGCAGACCATCATGCGCGTCTGCCAGGCCATCGTGCGGCGCCAGATGGAGTTCCTGGCGAACGGCCTGGACCGGCTCAAGCCCATGATGATCAAGGAGGTGGCCGAGGAGGTGGGCGTGCACCCCTCCACCGTCAGCCGCGCCGTGGCCGGCAAGTACGTGCACACCCCGCAGGGCGTCTTCGAGCTGCGCTACTTCTTCTCCGAAGCCGTGCAGGGACCCTCCGGCGGCTCCACGCCGCTGCTGCTGCTCAAGCGCATGGTGAAGAAGATGATCGAGGAGGAAGACCGCAGCAAGCCCCTCACCGACGAGCAAATCACCGCCCTGCTGCAGAACCTGGGCATCAACGTGACCCGCCGGACTGTGGCGAAATACCGCGAAGACATGAAAATTCCCTCCACGCACCAGCGCCGGATTCGCAACTGATAATCCCCGAATAGGTTATAACTAAGACAGGAGAGGGCGTCGATGCCGTTTTGCGTTCAACAAGGGGGAACCAGATGAAGATCACCTATACGGGCAGGCAGGTGGAGTTGGCGCCGGCTCAGTTGAAGAAGCTGGAAGCGCGCTTCGCCAAGATCGGTAAACTCCTGGATGGCCGGCGGGAATGCGAGGCGCACGTGATTCTGTCGCTGGAGCGCCACCTGCATTCCGCCGAAGCCACGGTCAATTATTTCAACCATCAGCTCGTGGGGGTGGGGACGAACAGCGATCTGTTCACCGCCATCCACTCGGCCGCCGAGAAACTCGAGAAACAGGCGCTCAAGGCGCGCACCAAGTGGCGCGACACCAAGCGCGTGCCGCGCAAGGCGGCGGCCGCGGAGGTGCCCGAAGAGACCGCCACGGCGCAGGTCGCGGCCGGGCCGAGCCGGCCGAAGAGCAGGTCGAGCGGCGCGTGTACCACGTCAACCATCACCAGAAGCGCAAGCCCATGACGCTCGAAGAGGCCCTGCTGGAGATGGAGAAGAAGCGGGACTACCTGGTGTACCGCGACGCCGATACCGACCGTGTTTCGGTGCTGGTTCGCCGGCCCGATGGAGACTTCGACCTGGTCGAAGGATAATCGCCGGCGATGAAAAGCAAGGCTGCCCGCGTGCCGCATCCGGCCGAGCGGGCGCCGCATAAGCCGGAACTGGTCATCATTACCGGACTGAGCGGCTCGGGAAAGGGATCGGTCCTCAAAGCACTGGAGGACCTCGGCTTCTACTCCGTCGATAACCTCCCGGTGGAGCTGATCCCCAAATTCGCCGAGCTGACCCACGAGAACCCTTCCATTCACGCCACCGCGCTGGTGGTGGACGTGCGCGAGGGAGAGGGTCTCAAGCGCTTCCCGGACGCGCTGACGCGCATCCGGCGTAAGCTCCCCACGCGTTTGATCTTCCTGGAGGCGGACGATGGCGCCATCGTGCGCCGCTTCAGCGAGACCCGCCGGCCCCACCCGCTGGGCGCCGACCGCTCCATCACCAAAAGCATCCGTACCGAGCGGACCCAGCTCGCACCCATACGCGCCATGGCGGACCTGATCATCAATACCTCCAAGTTCACCGTGCACGAGCTGCGCGAGTTTATCGGCGAGCGCTTCGGAGGCCAGGGCGATGGCTCCCGCATCCTGATTTACGTCACCAGCTTCGGATACCGGCACGGCATCCCGCCGGACAGCGACCTGGTATTCGACGTGCGGTTCCTGCCCAACCCCAATTACATTCCGCGTTTCAAGAACCTGACCGGCCGCAACCCCGGGGTGGCCCGCTACATCCGTTCGTTTCCCCAGACGGTGGAGTTCATCGAGCGCATCAGCGACCTGCTGGTCTACCTTCTGCCGCACTATATCCGGGAAGGCAAGAGCTACCTGACGATCGCGTTCGGGTGCACGGGAGGGCAGCACCGCTCGGTCATGATGGCCGAGCAGATTCGCAAGAACCTGGCGAATGCCGGCTTCAAGGTGAAGGTCAGCCACCGCGACATCGTGAAACACTGAGCGCGCGCTTCCGGCAGGCCGCCAACGCGGCCGCCAGGGCCAGCGCCGAGACCAGCCCCGAGATCCACAGAATGCGCGGGACGAAACGCATCTCGACGCGATGATCGCCGGCCGGCACGCGTATGCCGCGGAAGGCCACGTCGGCGACGTAAATGCGCGCGGGCGCGCCGTCCACCCAGGCTTGCCAGCCAGGGTACCAGGTATCGGTGGCCACCACCAGCTCCGGGGCTGCCGTATGGGTGGCCAGCGCGATGTGCGTGGGCGCGTAGGAGAGCACTTCGACGCGGCCGGCCGTGGCGGCCTCCGGCAGCGGGGCGAACACCCCATCCGGCGCTTCCACGATGGCCACGGAAGGATCGAAATCCGCGGCGTGCAGCCAGGCCGCGGATTCCCCAAGACTGCGGGCCACGCGTGCCTGGCCGGTCAGGAAGAAGCGCGCTCCCGCGCGCGGGTTCTCAAAGATCCGGTAGCCCACGAATTCGCCGGCGGGCTGGAAATCCGCGGCGTTCACGGCGGCCCGCGAGATCAGGTAGCGCGCGCCGATCAACCGCAGCACCGGCGACGCCGCATCCACAACCTGGTAGCAGGTGCCCCATCGCGCGCCGGGCGCGAACGAGAGGCGCACCTGGATCACCCGCTCGGGCGCCAGCGGATCGCAGCCATTGGCCGTGGGCAGTTCCAGCAAGGCCGCGCTGCTGGCCCAGCTATACGACGCATCGGCGGTATCGAAGCGGTAGGGCGGTGTGGCGGCGCCGGTCAGGGCGCGCAGGCGCGCGGCGAACGCGCGGCTGCCATCGATCGAATCGCGCGTCATGCCCGGCTCCGCGGCCGTCGAGGAGACATTGAACGGCCTCCCCGAGCTCACCGCCACGAGGTCAAGGGCGATCAGCGCGCCGACGGCCAGCTCCACGCCCCGGCTGCGAAGAAACTGGTGCGCGCCGAGGCCCGCCAGAACGGCCATTCCGAGCGCGAAAACCTCCAGCGCGAACTCGGGGTGGATGCCGATCCTGATGCTCACCGGAAGAGCCTCGAAAATCGCGCGGCCTACGGGCGTCGAATCGCCCAGCATCCACAGCGCGGCGCCCAGCGTGAGCAGCATGAAAACGCGCCGCCAGCGATCGGGCTTCCAGAGCATGGCCGCCAGCGCCAGCGCCAGGCCCAGCAAACTCGAATAAAGGTACAGGAACGTCGCATCGCCGGGGCCGTGGAACTTCGCGAGGTCGAACACGTTCCAATGGTCCGGGAGAATCAGCGTGATCAGCGCGCCCGGCCTGATGCCGCCGCCCGTGCGCAGCCACTCGGCGCGAAATTTGGCCACGCTGTGGCGCGTCAGTTCGGCCGCCGGCGCGATTTGGATGGCCGCCAGCAGCACCGCCCATATGCACGCCACCAGCACGCGGACCGGCGCAACCCGGCGTCCCACGCGGAAGATAAGCATGAGGACCGCCAGCGCCAGCACCGATCCGAATGCGGCTACCGCGGCCTGCGGCAGCCCCGCCAGTATGGTCATCGCCAGCGCCACGGCCAACAGCGGAACCGGCTCGCCTTCGCTCACCACGCACAGCCACGCCAGCGGCAGCCAGGCGGCCGCGCCCACCGCGCCCATGTGCTGCGCCTGCGACGCGAAAAAGCAGCCCAGTTCGTAGACCGTGCCGCCGATCCAGGCCGCGCCCGGCCGCGCGCCGAGGCGCCGCAGGAGAGCATAGGTTCCGATACCCGCGATCCAGATCTGCGCCACTTCCGCAATGGCCAGCAGCCGCGGCATCAAATCCGGCCCCAGCCACGCGCCGGCCAGCGCCGCCGCGAGTGCCGGCGGGTGAAACAGCGCGGCCTGAATGTTGGCGTAGATGGGGTACCCGCAGTAGGTGTAGGGGTCCCACAGCGGCAGCTCGCCGCGCCGCAATGAGCTGGCAATGAAAGTGGCCAGCGGCACGTGCACACCGCGGAAATCCCATGGGAAGGTGAAATTGCGCAGGAAAAGCACGTGCCGGTGGAACAGCGCCACTTCGACGAGCAGCGCCAGCCAATAGAGCGCGCCGGTGCGGCGGCTGGTTTCCATCATGCGGCCTTGCAGAGGATTTCGAAATTGCTGCCCAGGCGGCGCAGGGCGGGCGCTTTCAGAAGCAGGTCGTCGGCCAGGCGCGCCGCCCGGTAGCCCGCCCGCCATCCCGGCAGCAGGCCCGCCAGCGGCGACGAGCCAAAGTCGTAGATGGTAATCCGCGCATCGAATCCCGCGCGGCGGAAGATCTCCGCCGTGGCCTCCGGATCCAGCTCGCGCTCGTCCGGCGTCTGGTAGCGCTTCATGATGCCGGGGATGAGCCGGCGCCCCACGGCGCCGGAGAGCCGCCGCCGGCTGGGGTCGAGCGAATAGAAGCTGCCGCCCGGCGCCGCGAGCTCGCGCACGCGGTCCGGCAATTCGGACAGCTCGGCATCCGGCAGGTGGTGCAGGAAGAAGATGGCGATGACCGCATCGAAGCGGCCCCGTGCGCCGGTTCCCTCCTCGAAGCGCGCATTGGCGATTCCCAGGCGTGCGGCATCCGCGCGGGCCTGCGCTATGGCCGCGGGCGAGAGATCCACGCCCACCACCTCGGCGACATGCGGCGCCAGCAGCAGTTCGGTATCGCCGATTCCGCAGCCCAGGCTCAACACCCGCGCCCCGCGGCCGGCGCCGGTGAGCCGCAGGATGCGCTCCACCATGTGCTCGCGCAGCGCCCGCACGGCGGGCCGGGCGAAATGCCGCTGCGCGAAACCGCCATATAGCTCCTCATGGTAGGCAAGCTCGCGCCGCAGCACCTCGGCGCGGCGCTCCGGCGTCATGCGGCCTTGCGCGGCCGGATCAGGCTCGCCGCGGCGACAAAGAGCGCGGCGGCCAGCAGTGAGCCATCGCGCAGCATGGTCTTCCAGGAGATGGTTTCCCCCGGTCCGAAGCAGCCGCAACTGATCTCCATGCCCTTGGCCCAGGCCCGCACGATCAGGCTGAAGAAGACCAGCAGCATGAGCGAAACCGCTGTGGCGGAAATGCGCAGCCAGAAGCCCGTGATCAGCAGAAGGCCCAGCAGCAGCTCCACCCAAGGCAGCGTACGGGCCACCACACGCACCGCCCACATGGGCAGCAGCTGGTAGGAATCGATCGACATGGCGAACATCTGCCAGGGATCGCGCAGCTTGAGCCACGCGGCGTAGACGAACACCGCGCCCAAGGCGATGCGCAGCACCAGCGCCGTGATGCGGAGGCCGTTATTTTTTGAGAAGGTCATTCAGGAAGGACCGCAGCAGGCCGTAATCCGTCAGGCCGGCAATCGGATAGCGCCGCATGGCGTGAGTCACCAGGAGAGTGGGGGTCTGCGTCACGGGGACAGCCCTGCCCTCCAAGACATCGTGCTGGATCTGGGCTTGCACGCCGGGGTCATTGACCAGCGATTTGACCTTCTTGGCCTCCGTGGGCGTGAGCACAGTGTCGACGGTCTGCTCCACGTGTCCGTTCTCCGACCACACCGGCTGCGTGGCGAACAGGATGTTGGAGGTCTGCTCGAACTTGCCCACGCGCGAAGCGGCGCAGACATATTCCGCCGAAAGCAGGCCGTAGGGATGGCCCTGCAGCGGGAAATAGCGTTGAATCAAATACACCTTCCCCGGCGTCACGAACTCCCGCATGATTTCGGGAAGCGTGTTCTCATGCAGGTTCTTGCACGCGGGGCATTGGAAATCACTGAAGATTTCCATGGTAATGGGAGCGTTCGGATTCCCGAACGCATTCCCCATGATATCGGGAGCGGCCGCCATGGCAGGCAGAAGCAGCGCGAGCGCAAGGGCGAAGAACTTCATATCTACTCTTATTTTGCAACAGATCCGCGACCGCTCGCGGGGTCCGCCCCCCAGCGTGCGCCCCGCTCTGCAAGAAAAAGGGCAGACGGTTGCGTCCGCCTGCCCCCCATTGCCACTGACGTGATTTCGATCTCTGGAGAATGTCAGAGACGGCGCATCGTCTCGTAGAGGAACCAGGTTCTGCGCTCGGTTTCGTCAATCCATGCCTCTATCAGGCTGGTGGTCGCCACGTCATTCTGCTGTTCGCATATCTTGTGCTTTTCACGCAAGGAGCGCGTCAGGGTCTGGTTATCGGCGCACAGTTCCGCCAGCATGTCCTTGGGAGCGACGAATTCCGCGTCGTTGTCTTTTAGGGTTTGATGCCGCGCGATGTCGCCAATGGAACGGAGCGTGGTTCCTCCGATTTTCCGCGCGCGCTCCGCGATTACATCGGTCATGGCGAAGATCTGGTCAGCGTGCTCATCCAACAGCAGGTGATAGTCCCGAAAATGGCTCCCGCTCATATGCCAATGGAAATTCTTCGTCTTTACGTAAAGGGCGAATGCGTCGGCCAGTAATTCACGCAAAGCGCCTGAGACAGCATCAACGGAATTGGGACTGAGATCGGTTGGTGTTTTGAGATCGGACGGCGTTTCAAGGCCGTCAGTTTCTCTGGTTCCGGAGTGAGCCGTATCGGTAGTTTTCACGAGTTCCTCCGGTCCGATAATGGGGCAATCGTCGAAAGGCCGTCCAGATACTACGGTGTGAAAAGGGACGCCCGGCTCGATGGACGGCTCAGAAAAGTACAGCTCTCAGATTCAAAAAGGACAGCCGAGAACCGGCGGCGCCTCCGGCGAAGGCGCCGCCAGTGAAAAACTACAATCCTCAGAACGTAAGTCTGCCGGAAACCTGCAATTGACGCGGTCCCCACAGCAGATTACTGGTCGAGGTAGCCGACAGGAACGTCGAAACCGGCGAGAAGCAGGCGTTGGCGTGGCCCGCGCAAACGCCCGACCCCGCTGCGCTATAGGAGAACGCCGAGGTGCTTACGCCCGAAATGTTGGTGTGGTTGAACAGGTTGAACGCTTCGCCGATGAGCGACAGCTTCATCCGCTCTGTTATCGCGAACTGCCGCCCGATGCGGAAGTCCACATTGCGGTATCCGGGGCCTTCGAACGCGTTGCGCGGCAGCCAGCCGGCGCGACCCGCGGTGGGGCCGGCATAGCTGACTCCGCCTGTCACACCGCCATCGAGCGGGCTCGGCGTGCCGGTGACGTAGGGAGTAACGGGCTGGCCGGTGGCCATGGTCACGATAGTCGAGAACGCCCAGCCATTGAGAATCAGCTTGGCGGCCTGGTTCGGAAGATTGTTCAAGGTGGGCATCCACACGGCATTGGCTACGAACCGTTGCCGCTGGTCCAGATCCGAAAGCCCCCATTCCTGCTTGAGGTTGTAGGGGTTGATCGGATAATCGGTGCCGTTGAATGTTCCGTTCGATCCCATCGCCTGCGCGCCGTCCAGAGCCTTGCTATAGGTGTAGTTCATCGTGAACTCGACCCCGTGCCGCATGGGCCGGCGCAGCGTGAGGACCATCGAGTTGTACCACGCGTTGACAACGCTGAAGCCCGCGAAGACCTCGCCCGTGTTGGTGTTGATGCGCTGGGTGTAGAAAGGAACCGTGTAAGTTTCGACCGTGGCATTGCTCGAGTTCAGAATATCGTAGCTCTTGGTGGTCGTGGAGGGGGCCAGGTTGGTATCGAGGAAGATCGGCAGATGCAGCGTCCGGCTCACCACGTAGGCCACCGACGCGCTCATATTGCCGGGCAACTGCTGCTCGATCGTGACATCGCCTTCGTGGCTTCGCGGATTCACCCAATCGGGAGCCATGCCGCGCGTGACCTGCGTGGCGGAGGGCGGCGTGAAGGTGGTCACCTGCGGTGTCAGCGCCCCGGCGAAGGGTGCGGTCACGGCCGGGCCGGGCGGCGTCCAGATCACGTTCGGAAAAGTCAACTGCGGGAATAGGCTCGGCGCGCCACTGAACGTCTGCTGATAGACGCCGTTTTCGACGCGCGTGGCGTAGTACGTGCTATTGGTCGTCTTGGCATAGAACAGGCCGTAACCGGTGCGCACCACGGTCTTCGGCGTGAGCTGCCAGGCGGCGCCGAGGCGCGGCTGGAACTGGTCTTTGGGCGTGTTGATCGTGGAGGTATAGAGCGTGGTCAGCGAGGTCAGCGTGTTCGGTTGCGGCGGCTGCGGAATAGTGAACACGTCGTAGCGTATCCCCATGTTCAGCGTCAGCTTCGAACTCGCCTTCCAGTTATCTTCGAAAAAGCCGGCGTAATCGTTGTTGTAGAAATCGTCTTTGCCGACGTGTGTGATCGGATCGTTGACCTGCGTGAAGGTGCTGTAGTGCCGGCCGGTCAGACCGTCGCCGATGTTGATCCCGTATGCGTCGATCACCCAGTTATTGAAAGCGGTCTGCGCCGTTCCGCTGTAACTGTAATTGCCGGTTCCGTTGTACAGGTTGATCATCACCTCGTGGATAATATTGAAATCCAGGCCGGCTTTCAAGTTGTGGCGGCCGTGCACATAGGAGAGCGTGTCCGAGAGCTGGATGCGGTGCTCGTCCGGCTCGGCGGTGCGCGGAAGCGCGTAGTTCTCGCCGTAGATCATCAGGTTCGAGCTGCCGCCCGAGCCGCCTACGTTCACGTACGGCGCGCCCGCGTTGGAGCCGGCGGCCTCCAGGTCCCGGCCCCACTGGAACCGCAGATTGTTGACCGCCGAGCTGGCGATGGTGGAATCCCAATTCGCCACGAAGATGCGCTCGTGGAAAAAGTAGCTTCCGTTGGTGCCGAGTGAGCTGTTATTGTAGGACGGCGAGGTGCTGTAGGCGTTGGGCGCGCGGTAGTTCATGAAATCGAACGACGCGCTCACGTGATTGCGCGGGTCCGCCTGGTAATCGAGCTTGCCGAAACCGACATCCTGGTTGGTGGCGCGGGGGAAGCTGCCTTGCGCGCCGAACAGAAAAGCGTTGGCGGCGGCGCACTGCGCGGCCGTCACCTGCGAGGGGCACGGAAGGGCCGCCACGGTCGGACTGAAGACATTGCTGGTGTAAGCGATGGGGTTGACTTTCCGCGAGCCGTCGTACGTTCCGAAATAAAACAGCTTATCCTTGATGACCGCCCCGCCGGCGCTTCCGCCGAACTGCTGCCACTGATGGATGGGCTGGCTGTAAGTGCCGCGCGACTTCGGATATGAATCGAGCGCGTTCCACGTGGGGTAGCGCAGATAGTAGAACAGGTCGCCGTGGAAATCGTTGGCGCCGGACTTAGTCACGGCATTGATCACGCCGCCCGCCGCCTGTCCCAGTTCCGCGCTGTAGTTGCTCGAGCTGACCTGGTACTCCCGAATGGAGTCCATGCTGAAGACATAGGCGCCGCTATTGGCCCGCCCGCGCGCTTCCGAGAAGAACGCCTGGTTGTTATTGGCGCCATCCACGGTATTACCGTTGTAGAGTCCCGAAATGCCCCGGTAAGAGACCATCCCGCTGGTGCCGTCCGTGGTCACATTGGGCGTGAGCAGCGCGAAAGTGTCCCAGCGCCGCCCGGCGATCGGCAGGTTGCCGACTGCGGAATCGCTGATCACCTGCGATTGCTCGGTCTTCTCCGCGTCCACCACCGGCGCCTCGCCGGTCACGGTTAGGACTTCCTGCGTGGTCTTCAAAGCCAGCGAGAAATCCACAGTCAGCGTCTGGCCAACCTGGAGGGTCAACTCCTTGCGTAGGATAGCCTCGAAGCCCGTCTTGCCGGCTCGCACTTCGTAGTGCCCCGGTTGCAGGAACGGCGCCACGTAAACGCCCGCTTCGTTTGACTGGATACGGCGCTCGACGTTGGTGTCCGTGTTGCGAATGGCCACATCGGCCGCCGGCACGCTCGCACCGGACGGGTCCGTAATGGTCCCGGTCATGGTTGCAGATCCCACTCCCTGCGCCCAAGCCGCGGATGTGAAGGCGGCGAGAAGCGTAATTGCGATCAGACTCGATATTGCAAACTTGCGCATCTGTCTCTCCTCTTTCTGCGGAATTGCGGTGAAGAGACATCCTAACAAAAAGCGGCATTTCAGGGACGTTACGAAATGCAATCGAATCGCGAAACGGAGCCGGAGACGGCGTGGCATACTGAGACGTGCAGGCGTCCATGGGCACCTTGTCCGCGAGATTGGCGGCGGTCCGCGAGCGGATCGCCCGGGCGGCGGAGCGCGCGCGCCGCGATCCGGCCGGCATCCTGCTGCTGGCCGTCACCAAGGTCTTCCCGGCCGCCATCATCCGCGAAGCTTACAGCCTGGGGCTGCGGGATTTCGGCGAAAATTACGTGCAGGAGTTCGAGGGTAAAGCCCCGGCCGTCGCGGATCTCCAGGGCGCCCGCTTCCACCTCATCGGCCATTTGCAGTCCAACAAATCCGTCAGGGCGGCGCAATTGTTCCAGGTGATTCAGACCGTCGATTCGCCCAAGCTGGCGCGCCGTCTGAACGAGAGCGGTCGCCCGTTGGATATCATGCTGGAAGTCAAGCTCTCTCCGGAGGAGGCCAAGAGCGGCGCGGACTCCCAGGCCCTCCCCGAATTGATCGCCGCGGTGCGCGGCTGCCCTAACCTGCGGCTGCTCGGCTTGATGACCATGCCGCTGTGGTCGGACGATCCCGAGGCCGCGCGCCCTTCGTTCCGGCGCCTCCGCGAGCTGGCCGAGTTCCACGGGCTGGGCCAGCTTTCCATGGG
The DNA here is from genome assembly GCA_963714205.1 of Terriglobia bacterium. GTDB lineage: Bacteria > Acidobacteriota > Terriglobia > Bryobacterales > Bryobacteraceae > CAVQNQ01. Next base: position 354,165 of record CAVQNQ010000003.1, on the reverse strand, counting down.
CATGTCGCACGACCTGGAAACCGCCATCGAAGAAGGCTCCACCTGCGTGCGGGTGGGGACGGCGCTGTTCGGCAGGCGCATTCGAGCGTGACCGTCGGCTTCTTCTCTCCCCTGCCGCCCGCGCGGACCGGCGTAGCCGACTACTCCGCGGCGCTGCTCGCGGAATTGCGCCGCCACGGGCGCGTGGAGGTGGCGCCGGGCCACTGCGACGTGGCGCTCTGCCACTTGGGCAACAACATGCTGCATACGGCCGCCTACCGCCGGGCGCTCGAATCCCCTTCGGTAATCGTGCTGCATGATGCGGTGCTGCACCATTTCCTGCTAGGGCACCTCGGCGAAGAGGCCTACATCGAAGAGTTCGTATACAACTACGGCGAGTGGAATCGCGCCCTGGCGCGCGATTTGTGGCGGGGACGCGCCATCGCGGGCGCCGATAGCCGCTATTTTCGGTATACAATGCTGCGCCGGGTTGTGGAGCGCGCCCGCGCCGTGGTGGTGCACAACCCCGCCGCCGCGCGTATGGTCCGCGAACAGGCGCCCAGCGCGCGCGTCTTCGAGATCCCGCACCTGTTCGCTCCCCCGGCACTGCCCGGCGAAGTCCAGGTGATCCGCTACAGGGAGGCTCTCGGTGTGCCACTCGATGCATTCCTTTTCGGCGTTTTCGGGTACTTGCGGGAACCCAAACGGCTGACCTCCACTCTGAGGGTCTTCGCCCAGGCGCGGCGCGAGAACCCGCGGACGTTTCTGCTGGTGGCTGGCCAGTTCGTTTCCCCGGCCCTGGAGCTTTCCGTCTCCCGCCTGCTCGATAACGAGGGGGTGATCCGCCGGCCGTTCCTGAGCGAACGCGAATTCTGGCTGGCCGCGCGCGCCGTGGATGCCTGCATCGCCCTGCGCGATCCTTCGGCCGGGGAAACTTCAGGCATCGTGATTCGCTTGATGGGTTTAGGCAGACCGGTCCTGGTGACCGACTCGGCCGAATACCAGCGCTTCCCCGAGGACGCCTGCTTGCGGGTGCCGCCGGGTCCCGCCGAGCGCGATTCGTTGCGCGCTCATATCGTTTTGTTATCATCGGTTTTCGGGACGGCCGCCGCCATCGGCCAGCGGGGGGCGGGGCATATCGCGGCCTGCCACGGGGTCGAGCAAGCCGGGAAACGGTACTGGGAACTCTTGTGCGAGTGCGGTTCTTGAATGCGGCGGCGCTAGGCGCGGTTCTGACCTGCGCACCGGCCTGGAGCGCGCCCGAGCGGCCCATCGTACGCGAGTTGCACGTGCCCGTTCCCATGCGGGATGGAGTGCGCCTTTTCGCCAATGTCTTCCTGCCCGCCGAGCACGCGCGCCTGCCCGCCATTCTCGTGCGTACGCCCTACGGCAAAGGCGCGGACATCACCCCCAATTACGCCGTCTTCGTGGAGCATGGGTACGCGCTGGTGGTGGAGGATGTGCGCGGGCGCTACGAATCCGAAGGCGTTTTCGATCCCCTGCACCAGGAAACCGACGATGGCGATGACACGCTCAACTGGATCGCCGCCCGGCCGTGGTCCGATGGCAAGATCGGCATGATGGGCGGCTCCTACGTGGGCATTGTGCAGTGGAAAGCCGCGCTGGCCGGCAATCCCCACCTGAAGGCCATTTTTCCGGTGGTTTCGGGATACGACGATTACCGCGACCGCTTCTACTCCGCCGGCGGCGCCATGAAGGTGGGCAACCGCCTGGAATGGATGTCCGAGAACCTGAAGGTGCGCGATTACCATCCGGACTTCAGCCGCTTCGTTCTGCACCTGCCCCTCCGCACCGCCGATGTGGCCGCCACGGGACGCGAATCCCCTATGTTCCGCGAGGCCGTCGAGCATCCCGCGTTCGATTCCTTCTGGCGCTCGATCAGCGTCCGCGAGCGGATCGCCCAGATTCGCATCCCGGTCTTCGCCGTGGGCGGCTGGTACGACAACTTCGCGCAAAGCGATCTGGAAGCCTTCGCGGCCCTGCGCAAGCTCTCCGGTTTGAACCGCGTTCTAATCGGGCCCTGGCCGCACAATATGTCCAGCCGCTTCGCGGACGCCGACTTCGGGCCGGATTCCGTGATCCCCATCCGCGAGCTGCAGCTCGAATGGTTCGACCAGTGGCTCATGGGAAAGGACACCGCGCTCGTCTCCCAGCCTCCCGTGAAGATCTTCGTGATGGGCGCCAATAAGTGGCGTGAGGAACGTGAGTGGCCCCCGCGCCAGGCCCGCCCGTGGAACCTCTACCTGGCGGGCAGCGGCCGCGCCAATTCCCTCGCGGGCGATGGCTCGCTGGGCGAACAGCCCGCGCGCCGCGGCGCCGCCGATCGTTTCGTCTACGATCCGCGCAACCCCGCGCCCACGCGCGGCGGCGCGGTCTGCTGCAATCCGCGGATCTTCCCCTGGGGCCCCCTGGATCAGCGGCCCGTCGAGCAGCGCCCAGACGTGCTGGTCTATACCAGCAAACCGCTCCCGCAGGATCTGGAAGCCCTCGGACCGGTCAAGGCGATCCTGTATGTCTCAACCAGCGCTCGCGACACGGACTTCAGCGTCAAGCTGGTGGACGTTTTCCCGGATGGCTACGCGCGCAACCTGAGCGATGGCATCCTGCGCCTGCGTTATCGCAACTCCCTGGCCCAACCCGAGCTCGCCCGTCCAAACCAGACCTACCAGATCGCCGTGGATGCCGGCGTGACCGGCAACGTCTTCCTGCGCGGGCATCGCATCCGCGTGGAAGTTTCGAGCAGCAATTTCCCGCGCTTCGACCGCAACCCCAATACCGGCGGCTCCATTCCCGATGAGACCCGGCTTCTCAAGGCCAGCCAGACCGTGTACCACGACCGCCGGCGCCCCTCGCGCCTCGTCCTGATGGTCATGCCGTAGCGCCCGCGCTACAGCGCCGGGATCTCGTCCAGCACGCAGATATCGTCCAGATTGCGATACTTCTCGGCATAATCCAGGCCGTAACCCACCACGAACCGGTCGGGAATCCGAAAGCCCACATAGCTCACACGTACCGGCCGCAGCCGCCGTTCGGGCTTGTCCAGCAGCGCCGCTACGCGCAGCGATTTCGGATTGCGCTGCGCGAGCAGGTGCATCAGGTAATTCAGCGTCACGCCGCTATCCACGATGTCCTCGACGATCAGCACATCCGCGCCTTCCAGCTCGATATCCAAGTCCTTGGTTACCTTGACTTCGCCCGAAGACGTCTTGCCCCGGCCGTACGTCGAAATGCCCATGAAATCCACGGACACATCGCGCTTCATGGCCCGCGCCAGGTCCGTGAGGAAGAAGCAGGCACCCTTCAGGATGCAGATCATGTGCAGGTGCCCGTCGGGATAGTCGGCGGAGATCTGCTCGCCGAGCTCCCGGATGCGGGCCTGAATCGTCGCGGCGGAGATCAGGACCGGCAGCTTTGGATCGATCATGCGGAAAGAGTCTATTATCCGCATACCGGCGCCCGAAAGCCACCGCCGCGTTATACTCGCTGGAAAGGAGACATCGCTCAAATATGAAACGCGCCCTCACGTCCGTTCTCTTGATTGCCGCCGCCGCCGCGCTGGGATTCGCTCAGATGCAGATGCCGGGCGGCGGGAAGCAAGCCCCCCTCAGCCCCCCGGCCGACACATCCGTCACCATCAACGGAAAGACCATCTCTATCAAGTACTCGGCTCCCTCCGTGCGGGGCCGCGACGTTTTCGCCAAGAACGGCGGGGTCATCGGCAAGGATCCGACTTACCCAGTCTGGCGGGCCGGCGCCAATGCCGCCACCTCTTTTCATACCGATGCGGATCTCGATATCGCGGGCCTGGCCGTGCCGAAGGGCGACTATACCCTGTACGTCTTCCTGGATGAGGGCAAGTGGCAGCTCATCGTCAATAAGCAGACCGGCCAGTGGGGCTTGACTTACAACCAGGCGCAGGATCTGGGCCGCATCCCCATGAACATGAGCAAGCCGCCCGCTCCCATTGAGACCTACAAGATGACGCTTTCGAGCGCCGGCGGAAACTCCGGCAAGTTGCAGCTCGCGTGGGCGGATGTAGTGGCCTCGGTGCCCATCACCGTGAAATGAATTTCCTCGTGCCCAACCTGGGAACCACGTCGCTCAAGTACCAGGTGATCGAAATGCCGTCCGAGAAGGTGCTGGCCAGCGGACGGTTCGAGCGCGTAGCCGACTACCGGGAGGCCATCGCCAAGATCTCCACCGGCGAGGTCTCTATCGACGCCGTGGCGCTCAAGGCGGTAATGGGCGGCCCGCGTTATCGCGGCACCTTCCTGGTCGATCAAGAGGTGGTGGCGGCTCTGCGCCAGTTTCTGCCCGCTGCGCCGGCCCACAATGCCATCTACCTGACGGCTATCGAGGCTTTCCAGGCGGCTATGCCCGGCGTGCCGCTGGTGGCCGCTTTCGAAACCGAGTTCCACGCCACCATGCCGGAACACGCGCGCCTCTACGGCGTGCCGGGTCCGTGGCTGGAGGATGGCGTGGCAAAGTATGGATTCCACGGCGCCTCGCACCAGTACGTCTCCGAGCGCGTAGCGGCCATCCTGGGGCGGCCGGTCAAACTGGTCAGCTGCCACCTGGGCGGGAGCTCCTCGATGTGCGCCATCGACCGGGGACGCTCGGTCGATACCACCATGGGCTTTTCCCCGCAATCGGGTTTGGAGAACGCCACGCGCCATGGGGACCTCGACGTCTTCGCGGTGCTCTACATGATGGAGCGCCATGGCTGGACGACCGGCGACGTGCGGCAGCAATTGGCGCGGGGCGGCGGACTTACGGGGCTTTCAGGCGTTCCAGGCGGCGATCTGCGGGATATCGAAGCGGCCGCGGCCGCGGGCAGCCGGCGCGCCGCGGCGGCCATCGAAGTCTTCGCCTACCAGGTGAAGAAGACCATCGGAGCGCTGGCGGCGGCCATGGGCGGCTTGGATGCCGTGGCTTTCACCGGCGGGATTGGCGAGAACTCAGCCAGCTTGCGGGAGCGCTGCTGCGAGGGCCTGGGCTTTTTGGGAATCCACCTGGATGCGGAGCGCAACCAGCGCTCGAGCGGTGACCGCTTCGTCTCCACTGAAACATCCCCGGTCGCCGTGCTGGCGCTGAGAACCAATGAAGAACTGGTGGTGGCCAGACGGGCTTACCCCCTCATAGGGCGATAGCCCGCCTCCCCTACTGATCGCGCCGCTTAAGCGTGGGACGCTCGTCCTGATCGGACGAGTTGTTGGTGCCGTCGCCGTTGGCATCCACCGGACCGGTGCCGCTGCCCGGAGCGCGGCGCAGACGCGGCCGGTTGGGATCCTGCGTATCCACCTTGCGGCGGTTGTGCAGCATCGCCAGGCGCGCCTTCACGTCGTTGAATTCGGAGGTGTTCACCACGTATTCCGGCTTGGCAACCAGGATCTTCTGAATCTCTTCCTGGGACGCCTTGATGCGGTCGTCGGTCATCGGGTGGGTGGAAAAGACCTTCGCCATGGTGCCCGGCTTCTTCTTCTCCATCGATTCGATCTTCTCGAAGAAGTCCACGAAGGACGTGGGATCGTAGCCCGCTTTATACATGTACTGCAAGCCGAAGTAATCGGCCTCGCGCTCCATGCCGCGCGAAAACTGGAGGAAGCCCATGGGGATGGCCAGACCGGCGCCTTGGCGGATGGCATACCCGGTCCACCCTCCCATGAAAATCAGCGGGATGGAAGCGATATTGATCAACTCGCCTTTGGTGGCCTGGCGCGTGCCGTGCCGGCAGGCGACGTGCGCAATTTCGTGAGCCATCACACCGGCCAGTTCGGACTCGGAATCGGCTTTCAAGATCAGGCCGGAGTTCACGAAGAAGAATCCACCGGGCAATGCGAAGGCGTTCACCTCCTCGGTGTCCAGCACCTTGATGGTGAAGGGCACTTTGGCGTCCGAGTTGCGGACCAGGTTCTGCCCGATGCGGTTCACGTACTCCGCCACGATCGGGTCGTCGATAACCTTGGCTTGGCGCTCAACCTCCTGCGCCAACTGCTTGCCCAGAGCGATCTCCTTCTCCAGGGAGTAGAAGTTCACACCTTTGCCAACGTCGCGATCGCCGATGGCGTCCGGATCGTTCTTTTTATCGTCCGCCAGGGCGTTCGCGCCGAACAAGCCGAATACGGCCAGGATGGCCACGGGCACGCTCAACCGTTTCATGGTCCCAGACTCCTGCATAGCTACACTATACGCCTATTCGCAGGCGCGTGTCGCTTACTTATATAACGCCGCGGACGGAGCCGAAGTTTCAATCGATTGCGGGATTTCACCCTCTCCCGGAGCGCCCTGTTGCGTCAATAAAGACCAAGGTTGATGACCGTCCCGTTGGTATCCACCAGCACGTCGAGGTGGCGGTCCGCATAGGAGTAGAAGGTCCTCCCCTGCTTCGCGTCGGCGGCGCTGACGCGGGTGCCGAAACGGCGCTGGCAATCCTGCCACGTCATCTTCCAGGGATAGACATAGACCGCGCGGAGCAGCCCGGTTGCCTTATCGAACTCAAGTTCCAACTGGCGGTAGCGGTGGGAGAGGTCGGCGTGGGCATAGATGCGCCCGTTCTCGACCTGGGCATCATTATATGCGGGACGCTGGCGTTCGGGCGCCCCCAGCACGTACTGAAACTTCTCTTCGGTCCAGACACCGATGCGTCTCTGGCAGAACAGGCCGCTCTCTTGCTGGAACTCGGGGATAAGCGAAGAAGTTTGGGTGGCTGCCTTAGGTGACGAGACGGGGGCGGAGGCTTTGGGAGAGCTGGCGGCTGGAACCGGTTTGGCCGCCGTTGCCGCTGGTGGCGCGGGAGCTGTCTTGGGCGGCGCGGGCTTCGGAGTGACCGCCACTGCCGGCGGAGGGTTGACCGCTGGTGCGGGAGGTGGCACAGCCTTCGGTCTCGCTGCGGCAACTGGAGCCGGCTTGGCCGCCGGAGGTGGCGCGGGAGCCACTTTAGGCGCCGCAGGTTTCGGAGTCGCCGCAACCACCGGCGCAGGCTTGGCCGGTGGTACCGCTTTTGGTGTGGGAGCTGTCTTGGGCGGCGCAGGCTTCGGGTTTGCGGCGACTACCGGCGCAGGCTTGGCGGCAGGGACGGGCGGCTGCGCAGCAACTGTCTTGGGCGGCGCAGGCTTTGGGGACGCCGCAACAACCGGTGTGGGTTTGGCGGCCTGTGCTGCTTTTGGCGCAGCAACTGTCTTAGGCGGCGCAGCCACCGCAGCCGGCGGCTTGGGCGTATCCGGTTTCGCAATGGGGGGAACCGGCGGTGCCTTAGCCATTGCCGCAAAGGGCGACGGCTTGGAACTGCTCACCGGTTCGGCGGGCTTGGCCGACTTGGTAGCCACCACCGGAGCCGCCTTCGGTTTCAAAGGCGCTTCCTTGGTTACCGCACTGGCTGCGGTTACGGGCTTAGTCGCGGATTGTAGCGCCTTCGTCGGGGGGGCACTCGCCCCGGGCGATGGAGGCGTGGTTTTGGAAACCACCGTTCCAGCGGGGTCTTTCGGAGTTGTGGCGGACGGCGGTTCAGCGGGAGATACCGCTGGCTTGGCAGGTCCCGGCAACGTCAGAAACAGACTGTCGGGCGGTTCCAGTTGCCGCAACACGGGAGGCACAGGCTTGGCGGGCGCCTCCACGCGGTCCGGAGCGCCCTCCGAATCCGATGGGCCGGCAGCCGCCGCCATCTGAATTCCCAGCGCGATTACCAGCCCTATTGGCAGCCGTATCATGGTTCAGCCCTCGGAGACTCGAGATTCACCCCAACTCTAGCCAAGGACTGGCATCGCGTATACGACCTATTTGGGCAGCAATCCGTTGCTCTCCAAAGTTAGAACGGGCGATCCCCTGCCGAAAGGCTTCGCTCCTCGACCGTTTGTGACCAGGGCACATTCTGACCGGTCTGCGAATGCAGATACTCCGCCAATGCTTCGGGATATACTTGGATGCCCTTGCGCGAGTACCGCAGAAATCCCTTCTGGCGCAAATGGTTCATTTGAAAGGTGACGATTTCGCGCGAGGTGCCCACGAACTCGGAAATCACCTGGTGCGTCAGCGGAGGGATTTTGATCGATCCGTCTTCGGTTCGAGAACCAAGCCGCTCGGCGAAGCGGAGCAGAGAGCGCACCACCCGCTCGGGAGTCTTGTCGAGAGCGAAGCTCTGCAGGCGGCCCTCATAATCGAGGCCCCGCTTGACCAACATTTGCAGAAGCGCGATTCCCAGGCGTGGCTGGCGTTCGATCTGTTCCTCGATTTCCGCGCCGCTCCAGGACATCAGGGTGACGTTGTCGAGCGTCAGCGCACGCTCCGGGTAGCGCGAGGCGCCCAGTAGGGAACTCTCCCCGAAGAAATCGTCGGTGGTGAAAATGTCGACAACAGTCTGCGAACCGTCGTCCATGGGGATGGTGACCTTGACGCGCCCCTGAACCACCAGGTGCAAACCCCTGGACGGTTGATGCTCGTCGAAGACGATCTGGCTCTTACGATAATCGGTTACGCCCTTCCGCGGCAGGTACATGAGCGCGTCTTCCATCTCGCGCGTAGGGCCTGATTTTGCGCCGTTTGGCATGTTCGCTACTCCCAAACAAAGTTCATCGCCTGGCCGAGTCTGGGACGACGGTTGCAGCGGCGCGTAGGAATTTCGGAACGTGCGGCCTTCCGCCGATGCGTTCCCGACATGAGCTGAGTGATTCTGCCGTCAGGTCGGTTGCGACTTCTAATTTTAGGTTACGTCAAAGCCTGGCTGGCCGATTCCCGCGCAAGAGCGCTCTTTGTGTTGAAAAATACAACATAGGTAAGCTCCGAGGTGTCTGCGCCCGTGGCGTGCCCGTGAATATAGAATGGGGAAAACGGCTGCGGCAAGCCATGCCGCCGGGTTGGAGGTGCGGTACTTCCGCCCTGCAAGGGACGGCTGCGATTGCGACAACCCCACTATCTCGACCGCACCACCCCGGGGCCTCTGTTACAATACTTACCAAAGCCGGCCGGTGCGAGTGAAATTCATTATTTCTATCCCACCGATTCATGTTTCAACTGGATAGCGGCCGGCCGACGCGGACCTCAGGCGCCCGGCGGGCGGGAATATGGATTTCGACCAGCTCCATACGTTTTTGGAGATCGTCCGGCTGAAGAGTTTTTCCAAGGCCGCCCAGACGTGCTATCGCACGCAGCCGGCCATCAGCGCCCAGGTCCGCCAGCTCGAACAGGAGCTGCGCGCCGAGCTGTTCGAGCGCTTCGGCAGCCGCATTTCCCTCACCACCGCGGGCAAGATCTTCGCCGAATACGCCGAGCAGATGCTGGATCTGCGCCGCCGGGCGCAGGATACCGTGGCCGAGCTGGAGGCCAATCCGCGCGGCGAGCTGGTCATCGCGGCCAACGAAGCCACCTGCATTTATGTCCTGCCGCGGGTCTTTTCCGAGTACCACCAGTTGTTCCCCGCTGTGCAGCTCGAGGTGAACCGCTCCTACGGAACGCACGTGGTCGAGGCCGTCATGGATAACTCCGCCGATTTCGGCCTGACGCAACTGCCGGTGGAGGAGAAGCGCCTTCAGGTGGTCAACATCTATCGCGACGAAGTCCGCCTGATCGTCCCGGCCCGCCATCCCCTGGCCGAAATGAAGGCCGTACTCCCGGCCGACCTTTTGGAGTCGTTCCTGCTCCTCCCCAGGGAAGGCAAGACGCGTACCCGCCTGAACTTGTGGCTGGCGCCGGTCGAGGATGAAGTCCGCGTCTCCATGGAGCTGGATTCCACGGAAATGATGAAGCGCTTCGTGATGGCGGGATTGGGAGTGAGCTTCATCGCTGTTTCCAACTGCCGCGAGGAGATTGCGGCCGGGAAACTGCGCGCTGTTCCGCTGGCGCCCGAGCCCATGATGCGCCGCCTGGGTCTGATTTACCGCAAGGACAAGGCGCTTTCGCGGGCCGCCTTGGGCTTCATCCAGGTGGTGTTGGACAACGTGGGGGACGACGTCGAAGCCGCGCCCAAGGCCGCGCCGCGGGCGGTGGCTAAATGACCTGCCAGCGCTGTCTCACCGAATTCGACGCGGAGGCCTCCCGCTGCCCGCGCTGCGGGGAACCCAATCGCGACAGCTCGGGAGTGTTTCAGTCCTCCACTGTGATGATTTCGGCCGGCGGATCACGCCACGTCTACCGCTCCGTGGATGAGGTTCCCAAGATCCTGCGGAACCGGTTGATGGAATCCACCAACGGGCGCAATTCAGCTACCATCCTGATCGCCGACCGGCGCGGGCGCCAGGAGATCGCCAAACTCGTACGCAAGCTTCCGGGAGCGGCGCAGCGCCGGTTCAGACAGCCGGCCGGGGCTGCCGCGGAATTCGCGAAGTTGCGAATGCCGCGCCGAAAATTGGCCGCGCTGGTCCTGCTGTGCCTTCTGTTTCTGCTGGCCGTCGCCCTGTTCTTCGCCTGCCGGTATTAAGAGAGCCGTGAGCACCTCTACAGCTTTCGGCGGGTTCGGCCGATGATCCCGGCATGGATCAACGACAGGCGTCCCGGTTCGAGGCCGATCAGGCGGTCACCGTCACCATCCTGGGCAAGAGCCCGGTAACCCGGCGGGGCGTGATCCGCAACGCATCGGGATTGGGCCTCGGTCTCGAGATGGAGGGCCCCGTAGGTATCGGGGCGGCCCTCAAGATCGAGTTCGAGGATTCGCTGCTGCTGGGGGAAGTGGTATACACGCGCCCTCTGGAGAATTCGCTGCTGGTGGGCGTGCGGCTGAGCGAAGTCTTGCGCGGGCTTGCCGAGTTGGCTCGCGCGTGTCTGCAGTATGCGGAGGTTTCGGCTGGCTAACGCTGACATGCCGCGGGTGATGCGGTATTGTGTACCTTATGGTCCGGAGAGCTTTGGTGTTTGGATCTGCCGGCCAGCTAGGCGTCGAGCTGGTCCGCGAAGCGGCCTCCCGCGGGTACGAGGTCCACGGCTGGGATCGCGACGAAGTCGATATCACCGAGGCCGCGGCCGTCGAGGCCGTGCTGGCCCGCTACGAGCCCGAGGTGGTGTTCAACGCCGCCGCGCATAATCAGGTGGACGTGGCCGAAGAGGAGCCCCAGGCGGCTTACCTGGTGAACGCCCTGGCCGTCCGCAACCTGGCCCTGGCTTGCCGTCAGGTGGATTCCCTGCTGGTGCACTACTCCACCGATTACGTTTTCGACGGCCAGGATGGCCGCCCCTATGTGGAAGAGGACCGGCCGCACCCCCTGGGGGCCTACGCCGTCTCCAAGCTGGCCGGCGAATTATACGCGCAGGCTTACCTGGATCGCGTGCTGATCGTGCGGACCTCCGGCGTGTTCGGGCCGGGCGGGCTGGCCACGGCGCGCGGCAACTTTGTCGAGCTCATGCTGCGCCTGGCAGGCTCCGGGCAGCCCATTCGCGTGGTGGAGGATCACTTCGCCTCCCCGGCTTTCGCCCCGGCTCTGGCCGCCCGCACCTTCGATCTGGTGGAGCGGCGGCAGACCGGCGTTTTCCATGTTGGTGGAGGCGTGGCCATCTCCTGGTTCGAGTTCGCCCGGCTGATCTTCGAGGCCGCCGGCCTTGATCCCACCCTCACGCCTATCGACGAGCGCGAGTACCGCACCTCCGCCCGGCGGCCGAGGTTCTCGGCTCTTTCCAACGCCAAAATGGACCGGCTGGGAATCGCGCCCATGCCCCCCCTGCGCCAGGCGCTCGAGGACTACTTCGTCCGCCGCGCCGCGGCCATCCCCAGCCCGGCTATTTGATGGCGTAGTAGCCTTTGCGGGCCTGCGCTTTCATATCCTTGTTCGCCAGCTTGATCTCCAGGTGCCGGTAGGAGCCGTCTTTGGCGGGATTCGTGGGAGTGTACCCGATCGAGTACTGGCTGCGCATTTCGTCCTGCAGCTCTTTGAAAACCTCCTCCAGGGGGTGGCGCCGATCGACCTTGTACACGTGCCCGCCAGTTTCGTCGGAGAGCTTATGCAGCGCGCTCTCGCCGCCGCCACCGCCCCATCCAAACATGCCATAGGCGCTGGCATCGTAATAGTCGATGCTGTAGATCACCGCGTCGGCCTTTTGGGCGGCCTCCACCGCCTGGTTGATGGTCATGCGGCTGCCCTGGTCTACGCCGTCGGTGATGACCACGATGACCTTGCGCCCCACCTCGGTCCGCAGCTTGTCGCTGGCCGCCAGGTAGACTGCATCGTACAGCACCGTTCCGCGCGGGTCGCCCATGGTGGGCACCGGTCCCGGGCCAAACCCGCCCACCCCGGAGCTCACCTGCAAGCCGTTCAATCCCCGGTTTAGCAGTTGTGCGGATTGCGTGTAATCCTGTAGCAGCTCGCACTCCTCGCCGAAACTGATGAGAAAAGCCTCGTCCTTCTTCTGCAGGACCTGGCGGAAGAACTCCGAGGCCGCGCTACGCTCGACCTGGATCAGGTTCTCCTGGCTGCGGCTCACATCCACCAGCAGCCCGATCGTCAGCGGCAGGTCGGTTTCGCGCGCGAAATACTTGATGTCCTGAGGCTTGCCGTCCTCGAGAACCGTGAAATCGTTCTTCTCCAGGTTGGGCACCAGGGCTCCGCGCTTATCGCGCACGGAGGCCAGCAGGCTGACCACGTTCACATCCACCTTGATCGACGGCAGGTCGTCGCCCGCGGGCGCCTGGGGCGCGGGAGCCTGCCCGGAAAGCGCGGCGCAAAGCACCAAAACAGCCAATATTCGCATGCCGGTACAATAGGGATGACGCCTCTCCAGGCGTCTCTGTTTCAACATGAAAGAAGCCATCCTGCACCTCCGCCGAGTCCGATCCCATATTATCGGAGATCATCGACCGGGTGGGCGAGTACCGCATCGAGTTCCGCGATCCGGATTTCGAAACGCTGGTGAAGTCCATCGTCTACCAGCAGCTTAGCGGGCGCGTCGCCAGCGTTATTTTCGGCCGGCTGGCTGCCGCGGCGGGCGGCAAGGTCACACCCGAGAGCATTCTGAAGCTGCGCCCGTCGCGCATGCGATCGGTGGGTCTTTCCAAGCAGAAGACGGCTTACATCCGGGACCTCGCGCACCACACGCGCGGCGGAACCGTGACTTTCGAGGAACTGCTCGCGCTCAGCGACGCCGAGGTTATCGAGCGCCTCACCCAAGTCAAGGGCATCGGTGTCTGGACCGTTCACATGTTCCTGATCTTCGCTCTGCGCCGCACCGACGTCCTGCCTACCGGGGACCTGGGAATTCGCAATGCCATCCAAAAGGCCTACAACCTGCCTGAACTGCCTACGCCCGCGGAAGTGGAGGGCTTGGCGCGGAGCTGGCGGCCCTACTGCACGGTGGCAAGCTGGTATCTGTGGCGCAGTCTCGAGCCGAACGCCAACCTCTGAAGTTTTCCACAGCCTGAAGAGATTTTCGGCTTCGGTTAACGTAATTTCATCAAATCCTTGGGATGCAGTGGTTTATAATGCGTCAGAGGAAGTGAGAGACCTCGGGCCGTCCCGAGGCGTAAATTTCAGGAGAAGCAATCGATGCGTATGTTCAAGCTAGCCATCCCGTCGGCGATTCTGATGGCTGGATTCCTGCTCTGCACCACCGCGACTTTCGGCAAGCCGGAATACGCCAAGAAGGAAGGCAAAGGCTGCGTTTATTGCCACGTCAAGATGGGGTCGAAGGATCTCAACGATACCGGCAAGTGCTACCAGGCGGGCGATCACTCGCTGGCCAAGTGCGCCGCCCCGGAAAAAAAGTAGCCGCTTCGGCGCGCGGGGCTTCGCTACCCGGGGCCTCGCGCGTCAGGACGAGTATTTCCTATTCCAGCCTGCCAATTCGGCCAATAGCTCGTCCCGCGACGTGACAAACTGTCCGTTATCGTACTGATTCACCTTCTCGCCCGGGTCCGCCGCCAGGTCGAATAGCTCGTTGGGTCCTTTTCCTTCGTTCCTCACCACTACCTTATAGCGATGGTCGCGAGCCATTCCCGTGTTTCCATATCGGCTGTACACTACCGTCCGCCAAGGCTCCTTTCGGGGCAGCGGCTTGCCGGTGGCCAGCGCCAGGTAGCTCCGGCCGTACAGGTTGCGTTCGGGGGGCGGAACCGAGGCGGCTTCGCAGATGGTGGGCAGCAGGTCATAGGAGCTCACCAGTTCAGGACGCGTGAGTTGGATGGGGACGCGCCCGGTCCAACTCCAGATCATCGGCGTCACCGTGGTCTCTTGGTACATATTGGGCGGATCGGAGGCGTCGGCGGCATCCCACAGGCCGTGCCTGCCCAGCAGTGCCCCGCACGTGGAGGTGAATATCACCACCGTCGAATCCAGCAACTGGCGCTGGCCAAGCGCGGCGAGCACGGCGCCTACGCCCTCGTCCAGGGTTGTGACGGCGGCGGCGTACAGGCGCAGGCTCGCCACCACATCGGTCAGCATCTCCTTGCCGCGTTTCGCATTGGCGGCCGCCGCCTGGTATCCGAAGGTTTCGAATTTGGTCTGGGCGTACATCTCGCGGTATTTTTGCGGCACGCCTTCATAGGGCGGCCGCAGGCCGGTCAAGGCGACGGTCACGAGGAAGGGCTTGCCCGCGCTCTGCTGCCCCACCAGTCTGGCGGCCTCGGCGCTGGAATCCGCAGAGTGGCACGCGTAGCCGAGGCCGCCCAGCAGCTTTTCCAGCGTTACTTCACCGGGACCCGCGACGCCCGCCTCGCCAAGCTGCATGGGCGTTCGCCCGGTAAGCAGCGTGGCGCTTCCCACCCCCGGAGCCGGCGCGCAAGCCACATGGTTCAGAAAACGCGTGCCGACCTGCGCCAGCCCGTCCAGGCTGGGAGTGCGAACCTCCTTGTTCCCGTAACAGCCCAGAACCCACGCGGGCAGGTCGTCGGCAATGATCAGCAGCACGTTGGGCCGCGTCGCGACCGGCTTATCGGCGGCCAGCACCGGCAGAGCCAGGCTGCCCTGAAGAAAATGACGTCTGGATACGAACATGGACAAACCTACAGTATAAGCGCCCGGCAGTTGTTGGCGGCCGCCCCGACGCATTATAGTTGGGGTGGACGATGAATCTGCCCAATACCCTGACGATACTCCGCATCTTCTTCGTGCCCCTGCTGGTGGCGGCGCTGGTGCAGGAGAAGCACGTCGGGCTGTTGGGCATTTCGAACGAGTGGCTGGCTCTGGCCATCTTTCTGGTGGCGGCCGGAACGGACCTGGTGGATGGATACCTGGCCCGCCGCTGGAAACAGGTCACCACCATCGGAACCTTGCTCGATCCCATCGCCGACAAGCTGCTGATCTCGGCGGCCCTCATTTCGCTCGTGCAGATCCGCGTGCTGCCGGGGTGGATGGCCATCCTGATCATCAGCCGGGAGTTCGCGGTTTCGGGCCTGCGCGCCATCGCCGCCAGCGAAGGCTATATCATCCGCGCCAACGATCTCGGCAAGACCAAGATGCTTTCGCAGGTCGTGGCCATCGCCGTCATGATGATGAGCATCCGGTACGCGCCGTTGCGCCTGCCGGGAATGGTGTTGATGTGGGCGGTGGTTTTCTTCGCCTTGCTCTCGGCGGTCAGCTACTTCCGCAAGTTCTGGCGCAAAGTGGACGGGCGCATCAAGAAGCGCCGCCGCAATGAACTGCTGGCCCTGGAACGCAGGCGCCAGCGCCAGGCCCTGCGTCAGAAAGGATCGATGGGCGGCGGCGCCGGCTTGGGCTCCGGCGCGACGATCTTGAAGCCTCCGGGCGTCAATTGAACCGTCCGGATTTGTCCCTTCGGCCCCACCGTTCCGATAGATTTCCCGTTCAACTGAATATCGATCAGGCCCGCATTGCCCACCCGCACCACCACTTCTGCATTGGCGTTTACAGCCCGCGTCTCGTTGGGATTCAGCGTTCCTGAAAATTTGTACTTGCCGTCGGATTGCGCGCGCACCCACACCTCGCCCAGCGCCACCAGTTCCACGCGCACAGGCGCATTGGGATCGAGCCGCTCCGCCTCCTGGCTCTTTGGAGGTTCGGGCTTCGGCTCGGCGGCCGCTACCGCCGTCTCACCCGCGGGTGGCTTGGCGGACGGCTCTTCGGTCTTGGCCGCCGCTGGCGGGGGTTCGCCCGGCGGCGTGGCGGCGGCCTCCGGCGTGGGCGCCGGCGGCGCCGCCGGAACCGGCGCCGTGACGGGAGCGGGCACGGCGGCGGGCACCGGAACAGCTTTCCGCGCCGCCTGTTCCACTGGCGCGGCTGCTTCGCGGGCCGCCGCGATCCGCCGGGAACGCTGCCAAAACGTGTATACGCCCGAGCATACCAGCATCACCAGAACAACCAACGCCAGCGCAGGCAAAGAAGACGCCCGCGAGAAGCGGCGGCCGCCGCCCACGGTTTCCCACGCTTCCAGGCGCGGAAGATCCATTTCCGCCGCGGAATGCTGGCTTCGTTCCTGGGAGATCAGCCCCGGCTCGCTGGCGAACATTTCTCCGACCCGGGCAGCCATCTCCTCGGCGTCCAAACCGAGCAGCCCGGCGTACTGCCGCACGAAACTCTTGGCGAACACGGCGCCGCGCAGTTGATCGAACTTATCGTTTTCGATGGCCGACAGAAGCCGCTGGGGGATCTTGAGTTCGCGGGAGATTTGCTCCAGCTCGAGGTTGCGCCGCATCCGTTCGGATCGCAAGGCCTCGCCTATGGACGTCATACGTGATTATCCGCAGTCCTCGTTTCTATCATAACCTTGCCTAACCTTGGCGAATCTCCGGAAGTGGACCTGATAGCATAAACGATTGATCTCCGTAGTGGTTGTGAACTGGAACCGCAAGGAATTGCTGCGTGCCTGCCTGGCGTCGCTGGCCCGCCAGGAGGGTATACCGTTCGAGACCATCGTGGTGGACAACGGCTCCGTGGATGGCTCGGCCGAGATGGCCGCAGCCGAGTTCCGGGCGCGCGTGATTCGCAATTCCGAAAACCGCGGATTCTGTGCCGCTAACAACCAGGGCATCGCCGCTGCGCGGGGCGAGTTCGTGGCTTTGCTGAACAATGACGCCGAGGCCGAGCCGGGTTGGCTGGCTGCCCTGGCGCGGGCCTGCCAGAGAGGGCCGGAGGTGGGGATGGCCGCCAGCAAGATCCTGGTCTGGGAAGATCCCCGCCGCATCGATAAGGCCGGCCACCTGATCTTCCCGGATGGCCAGAATCGCGGTCGCGGCACCGGCGCTCTCGATCGGGGGCAGTTCGACCGCGAAGAGGAAGTGCTCTGGCCGGATGGCTGCGCGGCTCTCTATCGCCACCGGATGCTCGACCAGATCGGCGGCTTCGACGAGGATTTCTTCGCCTATGGCGATGACGCGGAACTGGGTCTGCGGGCGCGCATCGCGGGATGGAAATGCCGGTATGCGCCCGACGCCGTGGTGCGGCACCATAGAGGAGCCACGCTCGGAAAAGGCTCCGGTGCGCGTCTGGAACTGATCGAACGCAACCGCCTGCTGCTGGCTTTGAAGCTGTTCCCCTGGAGCCTGCTGTGGCTGAACCCGTTCTTCTTCGCGCTGCGCGTGGCGGCGGGCGCGATGGCCGCGCGCAGCGGCGATGGAGACACGGCCCATTTTCCCGGCCTGCGCGGCAAGTGGTCGATGGCGCGCGCGCTCGTCCGCGGCGATCTGCGCGCCCTGCGCCTGGCGCCCCGTATGCTGCGCAAGCGCTCCGAGATGCGCCGGATTCGCCGCCTTTCGCCGCGCGAGGTGCGCCGCCTGATCCTGGCCAACCGCCTGAGCCTGCGGGAGGTGGCATGAGCGCCTGCCTGCTCTGCGGCGATTCCGCCGCGCATGCCCTTTTCCGGGCGTCCGACCGGCTCTACGGCACCACCACGCGTGAATTTGCGGTGGTGCGCTGCGATGGCTGCGGCCTCTTGCGCCTCGATCCGCGGCCCTCCTCCGAAGAGCTGAGCCTTTACTATCCCCGCGATTACTGGTTCGCACCGGATCCGAGCGCCGCCAGCCGCTTCGAAGAGCGCTATCGCCGTCTGGTCCTGCGCGACCACGTGCGTTTCGTCGAGCGTGCCTGGCGCGCGGGCGGCCCAACCGGGCCCCTGCTCGATGTCGGCTCGGGCGGCGGTCTCTTTCTGGCGATGATGCGGGAGCGCGGCTTCCGCGCGGTGGGCCTCGATTTCTCGGCCCAGGCCGCAGCCGTGGCATGGCGGCGGCAGGGCGCTCCGGCTGTGTGCGCGCGGCTCGAGCAGGCGCCCTTCGCCGCCGGCCGGTTCGCGGCCATCACCATGTTTCACGTGCTCGAACACCTGCCCGATCCGCGCGCCTTTCTCGCGGCGGCGCGGAATCTGCTGGCCCCCGAGGGCCGCCTGGTCGTGCAGGTGCCCAACGCCGCGTGCTGGCAGTTCCGCCTTCTGCGCGGCGCCTGGACCGGCGTGGATGTGCCCCGGCACCTGTTCAATTTTCGCGCCCGCGATCTCGAAAAGCTCCTGGCATGCTGCGGGTTCCAGGTGCTCCGCCGCAAGTACTTCTCGTTGCGCGACAACCCCGCGGGCCTCGCCAGCAGCCTGGCGCCGCGCCTCGATCCCATGGCGCGCCGTCTGCGCCGCACGCCGGAAAGCCACGGCACGCGCCTGGTGAAGGACCTGTTCTATTTCGCCCTGGTCTGCGCCGCGCTCGCTCCCACCGCCCTGGAAGCCGCCTGCCGCGCCGGTTCCACGGTCATGCTGGAAGCTCGCCCGCGATGAGATACTCCGCGCCGGCATACCGCCTTCCCCGGCTTCTGCGGCGCCACATCCTGCACTTCGAGGCGGCTCTGGAGGATGCCGTGGCGGCCTTCGCGCGGAACCTCCCCGCCGGCGCGCGCGTGCTCGATGCCGGAGCCGGCGAGGGCCGCTATCGCGGCCACTTCGCCGCGCAGCGCTATTGCGGCGTCGATCTGGCGGTAGGCGATGCCGCCTGGGATTACACCCGCCTCGACGTGCTGGCCGATCTGACGGCTCTGCCTTTCCGCGCCGGCACGTTCGATGCGGCGCTGAACATCGTGACCCTCGAGCACCTGCGCGAGCCTGCCTGCGCCTTGCGCGAGATCGCGCGCACCCTGGCTCCCGGCGGCCGGATGCTGCTGGCCGCGCCGCAGGAATGGGAGGTGCACCAGGCCCCTCACGATTTTTTCCGCTATACGCGCTATGGCCTGGCGTACCTCGTGGAACGCGCCGGATTGAAAGTGGTGGAGATGCGCCCGGTGGGCGGCTATTTTCGTCTGCTGGCCCGCCGGATGCTCAACGGTCTGCAATTCTTCACCGGCGGTCTGCGCTGGGTGCTCTTTATTCCCGCCGCTTTGCTCCTGGTTCCTCCCGCGCTTCTTTTGCCGCTGCTGGATTTTTTGGACCGCGACCGGAACTTCACGTTGGGCTATACCTGTATCGCGCGAAAGCCCTGAAGCTTCTTGGGCGGCCTCCCCAGTCTGCGCGGGATCCACGCGGCTCCGGTCAGGAGCCGGCAGGGGTTCCGATCTTCAAGCGGCGCTTCGACGAGATGAGGACCTTTATCGAAAACGCCTCGGCTCGCGGTGCACGTCTTCGCCTCGGCTCTCGTGCGCCGAGGCGTTTCCGATGAAGGCTAGCGACATTACAGCCAAATGGATTTGCCCAGTTTCCGGTAACCCCGTTCTTCGACCAATGGCGCTACGATACAGTTACAGATGAGCTACATGCGGTTAATACTGATTCGCTGCGCCGCGGCTGTCATCCTTGTTGCGCTGCCGGCGCTCTCGAACGATACGTTCGTACATCAATCTGCCGGGAATCTGATGTTTGTTCACAACGACAAAGTTGCGATCCAGCAGGAGAAGCTTATTATTGGTCCTCCGGCGCAATCCAAGGACAGCAATCTACGCACTATTCCCATCCACGTGGAGTACGAGCTGGAGAACACGGTCTCATCTACCGTTGAAGCCCAAATCGGGTTCCCGCTGGCCCCCTGTCTGCTTAGTGACTATCTGATGGAGAAGACAATGGATTTTGTTAGCGGCGGCGCTGGAACCTGCGTCAAGGAACCGGCTATGACACTGACTGTGGACGGGCACCCGATCCCCGGCAAATGGGGTTTCACATTTCTGCGTGATGGCAAGGGTTTCGAGAATGGCCCGGCGGATCTTGCTCTCGCAGAGCGGGTATCCAGTTTGATCGACCTAGTGGGCGATCCCGAGAAGAAGTTCTTCAAAGACGACCCCGCGTTTGCGCGCGCTGCCAAGGAGATCTGTTCCGGACTTGGCGGACAGATGAAGGACGCAGAATGTTCATCGTTTGGAAGGATATCGGTCCACCGGACGTTCTTATGGGAGTACCGATTCTTGCCCCACGTACACTCCCACGTTGTCCATGATTACCAGGTGATCGCCAGCTGGAACGTTCACCCAGAGGATGTATTCAGCTTCGATGCATTCTGCCTTTCCGATTCCTCGACGCAGTCCGCCTGGAAGAAATATCGCAATGATCTCCATAACAGGGAGGAGGCGGCCTTCCACAGCAGCAATCCAGACGGGCCTTCGGCCCCATATCCGCGCGAGTTCTTCACCGAATATGTGTTGCAGACTGGGGCGCTTTGGGCTGGCCCTATTGCTGATTTCGATCTTACGATCAGAAAGTCTGCTGAGAGTCAGTTGATTTCGACGTGTTTCCCTGGACTCAGAAAGGCCAGTGCGCTTGCATTCACGGTTCATCGCTCGAATTTCAAACCGTCTGAAATCCTGCGTGTTCTCTTTCTGGACCCGTTCAACTAGGAGCGAAAATCCGGCAGGGTTCGCTAGCCCGATGCCGAATGTGGCACATAGCGGTCGCGAAGTGGCGTTATCGGAAACTGGCTTCTTGCCACTTGCCGAAAAACGCCCAATGCGCGGTTGGTCCGGCGCCGCGGCCGATCGCCGGCCACGCGGAAGCCGGCGCGGCCGGATTAGCCCGTGACCGTTCGCGTCGCTGTTACACTATGGAGACAACCGCATTTCGAATCGCTGCGCGTAAAATCCCTTGAACGGCGCAATCGTAGTCGATAAACCCGAGGGCTGGACTTCGCACGATGTCGTCAACAAGGTGCGGCGGCTGGCCAAGACGAAGAAGGTGGGGCACCTGGGAACCCTCGATCCCATCGCCACCGGCGTGCTGCCGCTGGTGATCGAGCGGGCTACGCGCCTGGCGCAGTTCTACGTCCGCAGCGAGAAGATCTATGAAGGCGTGGTGCGCTTTGGCTGGGCCACCGATACCTACGACCGCGCCGGGGAGCCGTCCGGCCCGCGCCTCGAGGTTTCGCTCACGGCGGCCGAAATCGAGCCCTGTCTCGCGAGCTTCCGCGGTGAGTTTCTGCAGCAACCGCCGCCGGTTTCCGCCAAGAAAGTGGCCGGGCGGCGCGCCTATGAATTGGCCCGCGAGGATAAGGAGGTCGATCTCCAGCCGGTCAAGGTTCAGGTTTACGAGCTCACGCTGCTCGCAGTCGATGGGCCGGACGCGCGGCTGCGGGCGCATTGCTCGGGCGGCACTTACCTGCGATCCATCGCGCACGAGCTGGGCAAAGCCATCGGCTGCGGCGCGCATCTTCACGAGCTGCGCCGCCTCTCGAGCGGTGAATTCGAAATCGCGCAGGCCCGCACCATCCCCCAGCTCGAAGCTCTGGCGGCCGAAGAGCGCCTGATCGACGCCCTGGTGCCGACCGGGCAAATGCTGCCGTTCTTCCCCGCGGTGTTCGTGGACGATGCCACGGTCGCGCAGATCCGCCAGGGCCGCAATTTCGTGGCCTCGCCCTTCCGCTCGCAGCCGAATGCGCGCCACGTCAAGGCTGTCACGCGGGACGGGGAGCTGGTGGCCATCGGCGAAGCGGTGCTCCCCAACCTCTACCACCCCGCCGTGGTACTCTGACCGGGCGCGCCGCTTGTTAAGATATCGGTTTAATGCTGAAGCGCTTTATCTTGTGGGACTATCCTCGCGCGAGCTGGCCATATGACCTGATGGTGGGAATTATCCTCGCCTTCATTTTTCTGACGCCGCGCGCATGGTTCCGCGACCAGCCCCGCATCCACCAGGCCAGCAGCATCGCCATGCTCCCCACCGAGAATGGGGGCTTGGCCTATTTCGTGGAGATGGCCCTTTTGGCGAACGTTCCGGAGAACCAGCGCGTGGCCAGGCTCACCGAGATGCTGCAAAGCCGCACCGGCAACCGGCAACTGCAAGTGACGCGCGTGGAACCGATTCTGGATGCGGAAGATGAACTGGAAGGCTACATGGCATTTGCCCGGCCCTAAGGAGCTGTAACGCCCGGGGGCCTGCGACGCGTATCTGATTGAGAGCTTACATTTCATGCTGCCAGCCCGACGCTCTTCCCAGGTTCTCCATGCCACGGCCTTTTGGCTCTTCCTGGGAGGCGCGGCTGGCGCTGCGGGCGATGAACTGGCCGATACGCTGGCCCGCATGGATGCCACCGCCGCCCGTTTCAAGAGCCTGACCGCCGATATTCGTAAAGTCTCGCACACCGCCGTCATCAATGAAGATACGGCCGATACGGGAACGATCTATGTGAAACGCCCCAAGCCCAACGATCTCCGGATGCGTATCGACATCCAGCCGCCCAATCCCAAGCAGGCCGAGTTCTCCGGGCATGTGGTCCAGATCTACTACCCGAAAAGCAACACTGTTGAGGAATACGATCTGGGCAAGGAAAAGGGGATGATCGACCAGTTTCTCCTGCTGGGATTCGGGAGCCGAGTCAGGGATCTTCAGGACGCCTACACGATCCGGTTGGGCGGCGACGAAACCGTGAATGGTGAGAAAACGGTACGGATCGAACTTACGCCGAAATCTCCCGATGTTCTGGCGCATCTAAAGGAAGTCGAGTTGTGGATCGACGCTAGAGGCGAGGCGATTCAACAGAAGTTTTACGAGCCGGGTGGAGATTATTCGGTGGCTACGTATTCCAACATGAAGACCGATGTCAATCTGCCGGACTCTTCCGTCAAGCTGAACCTTCCCAGGGACGTGCACAGGCAGCGTCCGCAGAAGTAGGCCCCTATTGGGTATCGTATCGAAGACCAAGACCAGTACCTACAGGCTCCAATACCTCGATTGGCTGCGCGGGTTGGGCGCTTTGATCATGTTGCAGGGCCACGTCTTCCACTCGTTCCTGCGGAACGACTTGCGGCAGGATGGCCCCTACATGCTCTCGCAGTTCGTGGGCGGAATGCCTCCGGCCATTTTCCTGTTCCTGACGGGCGTCACCCTGGCGTTTCTGATGGACAGCACGGAGCGCAAGGGCTTCGGTCCCGTGGAGCGCGTTGCGACGGCTTTCCGCCGCTCCGGCTACCTCTTCATGCTGGCATTCGCGTTCCGGCTGCAAATGTGGCTGTTCTCCGGAACTTCCCCCTGGACCGATCTGCTGCGCGTAGATATTCTCAACGCCATGGGTTTCGCGGTGGCCGTGCTCTCCGTGATGGCGCTCTTCCGCACCATGGAGCGGGTTCGCCTGTGCGCTGCGCTGGGCCTCGTGATCGCGCTGGCCGCGCCGCTCGTCTCGCAGATCGATTCGTCCGCGGTGCCCGGGTTCGTGCGAAGCTACATCGTCCCGGATTACAATGCTTTCGCCTTCTTCCCCTGGGCCGCTTACCTGGCCTTCGGCATGAGCACGGGAAGCGCCATCCGGATCATCCCGCCGGACGCCATCGAGCGCGCCATCCAGTGGGCCGCCCTGCTGGCCGGGGCAACCATCGTCGCCTGCCAGTATGTGGCCGGCCTGCCGTACTCCGTTTATCCGAAATCGGAATACTGGCTGAATAGCCCCGCGCAGGTGCTGACCAAGCTGGCGGTCACCGTGTTGCTGCTGGCTGGGGCATTCGTGTGGACGCGCTACGGCGCCCGCGACCGGTGGAGCTGGGTGCGTCAGCTCGGCACTACCTCGCTGCTGGTCTATTGGGTTCATATCGAGCTGGTGTACGGCCGCTGGCTGTGGTTCTTCAAGAACAACCTGAACGTGCCGCAGGTCGTGGTGGCGGCCATTCTGGTTATCCTGCTGATGCTGGGCCTCTCCACCCTCAAGACGTACCGCCACAGGGTCGGCACGATGCTGGCGGAGATGGGTTGGAGCTTCGGGCCGAAGCCCGACCGGGTGCCCGGCGATTAACTGGGCCGAGATGGGGGATCTGCAGAGTTCGCTGTTCTTCGAGACGGCCGTGGAGATCTATGCGCGCGTCTTTCGCGAACTGAAGCCCCGCACCCCGATACCCGAGCTGACCATCGAGTACTGCCGCTTCGCCAACCCGGACAGTTTCATCAGGCTGGAGAACGGGCAGCTCCATGTACGCATTTCGGATCTGCTGGAAGGCGCTCCGGCGCCTGTCACCGAAGCGCTGGCATACATTCTGCTGGGTAAGCTCTACCGCAAGCCGGTCCCCCGCGTCTATGTGCACCGCTACCGGCTATATTTGAACCGGCGCGACATGCGCCGCCAGGCGCATCTGGTTCGCCAGATCCGGGGGCGCAAGTTCGTTTCCGGGCCGCGCGGCCAAGTGCATGACCTGGAGGAGGTCTTCGAGCGATTGAATGCCCGGTTTTTCAATGGACTGCTGGGGAGGCCGCAACTGGGATGGAGCCGTGGGGCCTCGCGGAGTATGCTGGGCCATTTCGATCCCTCGCACAATGCCATCATCGTCAGCCGCATCTTCGACCGCCCGGAAGCGCCGCCGGCAACGCTGGAGTACGTCATGTTTCATGAGATGCTCCACCTGCGCTACCCCGTGGATTACAGCGGCGCGCGCCGCCGAGTGCATACCAAGGAGTTTCAAGAGGCGGAAAAGGAATTTCCGGGGCTTAGAGAGGCTAAACAGGCACTGAAGAAGCTGTAGACGATCCGCGCCATCTCGCAGCCTGTGCCCCTCGCGGTTCAGACCCGAAATGGCGCGAATATCCTATTCGACTCCCGCCGCCACGGCCGCCGGAACCAGATTGCGCAGTTCCAGCCGCATGACGTCGAAGATCTTAACCACACTGGTGACATCCACGCTGCAAATCCCCCAACTATACAGAAGCAGGCGCACGTGAATCACGAGCATCCCGGCCGCGAACATCATCTGGTGACGCACCAGGATGGCGGCCAGATCAGGCCGGTCATGCCCGGAATGCAGCATCAACAGATGAATTGCCGAACATACCCGTCGGAAATCGGACGCCAGGCAATGCAGATATCCGGCGAAAATCTTACACCTTTGAGACCGGATCCGGCGTGCCATTCCCGGTTTGAAGCCCGGCTGAGACTGCAGAAATTCCAGATCGGCGCCATCCAGCAAGCGCATCATAGGCCGATAGCGCTCCACCGAAAGTTCGCCGATCCATTCCGCGGTCAGGGGGAGGTTCCCCCCTCCGAAGGCGACCTTGCGAATCAATAGGATGGCGCCTCCGAGCAGGGCTAGGAACACCACAATCGAAATACCGAGTATGAGTTGCATCTGGTCCGCACTTTCTCGTTTCAAGTTGAGCGTACGAAAGTTTAGAACAATTTGCAACTATAGTCCTGGCAATTTTAGTACTATTTTGACGAAAGACAGTACCAATAAATTAACCGGAGTTACCATTTATTTCATGAACGCGAGGCTCTCAGGAGGGTGGCGTTAAGGGCCTCCAATTGTTCCAGGAGGCGCTGCTCGTGTTCGCTCGAAATCCAGGGAAGATTGACGCGCATTTCCTCCCCTTTAGCGCTCAGGAACAGGAACCACGCAATCATGCAAAGCGAGGAGATCCCCATCAGGAAGAGGTTGACTTCATCTTTCAGACGCAGCCCCAGGATGACCCGCAGCAGCACGCCGAAGGTGTTGCTCAGGAAGAAAACCGAGTAGATTACCGCGTGCACCAACACGTTGCGCGGGAGAGGGATGGGATAAAGTGTCAAAAAGACCAATGTCAGCAGAAGGTAGAGTGCCAGGCTGAGATCCACCCCACGTTCGGCGGCCAATGCGTAGCCCATAATGCGCGATGATTGCGGCATGGCCGGGGTGATTCGCGGCAATAAACTGGCCACGCTGACGACCACAGCGATACCTGTGCTCAACGCCATGGCCCAGCGACCCAGGGTGAGCAGGCCCTGGTACCGGCTCAGAATCAAGCGGTACAACTCCCGTACCAACAGGATTTCAAAGGCCCAAAGGACCGGTTCCGTAGAAATCCACAGCTTTTGATACGTTTGGGAGCTGACGTCGAATACCAGAGAGGCAACCGAGCTCAGAATGAAGAAAATCAAGAACCAGAAGAGAACTTGATATTGACGGAACAGGCCAGCCTTCAAAAGCTTAACATCCGTTAAGCCCGCTCCCAGGAGCGACAGGTACTGAAGGTACGATACCAGCGCGACACTAGGCATCTGGAGGACCGAAGCCCGATTCTACCACCCGTGCCGCGCTGGTTATGGGCGCCGTTCAGCGTACCCAGTCACAGGGGTTGCAGGTGGGGATCGGCGTAATCACTCGGCTGGTGCGAGCGGTGGCCAGGAACGAGAGAGCGAGCAATGCGAGCAGAACGAGTTTCTTCATGCTGGTGTCCTTTCGCTAACTTTAGAGAGTAAGCTTGGTACTATACTAGAGCCATCAGTACCGTAGTAAGGTGTTTCACCGTAGAATTTTCTGGAATCGGAACGGATCTCTCAGTACCACGGGTGTGAAGAAAATATCAACAGCGAGGGGTTTACCCCGGTGCAGGGATGTTATACAATCGACGGTGAACACGGTTCGAAGCACTTGCGCGACCCTGCCGCGGTGATGGTCTGGATATGGCTGATGTCGCAACCCGCAGGAGTGGTGAGGGTAAACTCGGTCCACAGGGCGTGCGGATGCGAGGCGCGGAGGCGTGGAGAAAGACGCTTTGGGAGATCCCGACGGTCTTCGGCCGGCTTGTGTACGTGGCTTCGTTGCGCGACCCGGCGACCGGTGGATATTCCCACGATTTGTTGAGCCAGATGAATGCCGACGAGGCCGACCGCACGTTGCGACAGGCCCATCACCAGATCTTCTTCCAATGGCTGACCTTCAATCTGGCGGATCAAAAGGTCGATTTGGACGAATATTTCAGTGAAAACCCCCTGCTCTCAGTCGCCGAATATCGCGATCTGGCGCCGCGGGCGGCGCGCGGGGTGGAGCTGCAGCTCTATTTCAGCGACCTCGAGACTCTGCTGGAATTGCGTAAGGCCGAGCGGAGCGTCTTTCCGATTCCAGGGGCATAGCCACGCCGATCACCTGGCCAATCACGTCGATTTCCGACGGATACTCGAAGATGGCAGGCTTCTGGCGGGATATCGGATGCGGCTCCACCACCAGCCTTTTTCCCGCCAGGGCGCACCAGCCGCACAGATAGGCGCTGCGGTGCTCCAGGAAGTAAATGGGCCGCTCAAACTCGTTGGTCCAGCCGGTCGAAGCGATCTTGCGGCTGGCCACATCGATCACCACCAGGGAGCCGGGCTGCAGGATCGGCCACATGGTGCGGTCGGAAAGCCCGATAAAACCATAACAGTGCCGGCCGAGATCCAGCCCCTTCAGAAAAGACAGCGGGAGTTTGCCCCAGCGCCGAAGAAGGTAGCCCAGGAAAGAGGTCTCTTCGAGGTCGATTTCCGAACGGGGAGTCGGAACCGGGACCTGTCCGGTGGGCCGGAAATGAATCGCGTGGGTCTCTTCGAGACCGATTTCGAGCGCATCGGAGGGTAAATCCCCCAGGGCAACTCCGAACCATCCCAAGACTTCCTCGAAATCCAGACGATAAATGGCGCACAGTGTATACAGCCGGTAAATGGTCGGCAGGGTGCCCTGGTTCTCGATATCGGCCAGGCGGCTCAGGGCAATGGAGTACTCGTCGCTCATGCGGCGCGCGGCGATCTTCTGGCTGGCCGCCACTACGTCGCGATACGTCAAGCCGAGGCGTTCGCGTTCCCGCTTAAGCCTTTCTCCGGGACGTTCCATGTTATGATCCTCGATGTCCGGTGGTACTTTTGACCGCAATTATAGCCGCCCGGGCAGGCTCCAGCAAGCTAAATCGCAGCCGTTTTGTTCCGAAAACGGAACGTAGGGGTATCGGCGGATGAAAATCGTGATCGGCATTTCGGGCGCCAGCGGCGCGATCTACGGCTGGCGCCTGCTGGAAAGGCTTAGAAATCAAAAGGAGATCGAAATCCACCTGATCCTGTCGCGCTCTGGAGAAAAGACTCTCCACCTGGAGACCGGCCGGACGGCGGCCGAGCTGCGGAAAATAGCGGACTACTCCTATTCGCAGGAGGACATCGGCTGCCGGTTGGCCAGCGGATCGTATCGGATCGACGGTATGGTCGTGGCGCCCTGTTCCATCCACACGATGTCGGCAATCGCCACAGGGATCAGCTCGAACCTGTTGGTAAGAGCCGCTGATGTTACGCTTAAGGAGCGACGCCGGTTGATTCTGATGGTGCGCGAGAGCCCCTTTCACATCGGGCATCTTAAGAACATGGTGGCATTAGCGGAAATGGGCGCTATTATTGCGCCGCCCATTCCCGGTTTTTACCACCACCCGCAGACTGTGATGGATATCGTGGACCATAGCGTGGACCGCGTACTGGATCTTTTGGGCCTGCCGGACCCCGGCATCCGCCGGTGGGAGGGGGACCGATGAGCGGCCGGGCGAAACGCAAAGAATCGGGCGCGATCGCTTTTCAAGGCGCGCGCGGAGCTTTCAGCGAACAGGCGGTGCGGCAATTGTTGGGGCCGGAGCCTCCGGTTCTGCCGTGCGAACGCTTCGAGGATGTCTTCCGAAGCCTGAAGGAGGGCCGGGCGGCCGGGGCGGTGATCCCCATTGAGAATAGCCTGGCCGGTTCGGTACACGAGAATTACGATCACCTGCTGCATTTCGAGCTGCCCATCGTGGCCGAAACCAGCGTGCGGATCATGCACAACCTGATCGCGCCCGAGGGTGTGCCATTCGGCAAAATCAGGCGGGTATTTTCGCATCCGGTGGCTCTGAATCAGTGCCTGGATTTCTTTAGGAAACATCCGAATATCGAGCGAATTCCGCATTACGATACCGCCGGAAGCGTGAAGATGGTGGTGGAAGAGAAGCTCACGGATGCCGCGGGGATCGCCTCGGCGGTGGCGGCCGAGATTTACGGGGGTCGAATTCTGCGCAAGTCGATCGAAGACGACCGGCAGAATTTCACGCGGTTCTTCCTGCTGCGCGCGGCCGAGTACGCCCGGCGCCATCCCTGGCCGGCCTCCGAACACGCCATCTGGAAGACCTCGCTGGTTTTCAGCACGCGCAACGTTCCCGGGTCGCTATTCCGGGCCCTCAGCGCATTCGCTTTGCGCGATCTGAATCTGGCCAAGATCGAATCGCGACCCCTGCGCGGCAAACCATGGGAGTACCTCTTTTACCTTGATTTTTGGGGGAAGGTGGACGCCCCCAACGCGAAAAATGCCCTGCATCACGTGGGGGAAGTGGCGGATTTTATGCGGGTGCTGGGTTGCTATCCCAAGGGGGCTTAAAGGCAGGCGAAACCGTCAGCGGAAATCTCTATTGACTCTGACTTTGCCGCGAGCAATAATCGGGGGGCTTTCCGGAATGTGACATCGGTACTAGCTAACCTATACCGGTCCCGAGTCAACAATAATGTCGACAGTTTTGGGCCTTGAGGCTGTTGCCACCTTCTCCAGCGACGCCGACGATCCGCCGATTTCGATCGTACATCGCGTCACCGGTACCGCTCCGGGAGATTGGATCTACATCGAACGCCTGGGAAGCGAAGAGTTCCGCTGGTGTGTCGTCTGGTATTGTCTGGAAGACGGGCTATGGCGGAGAATCGCCAAAGTGGAGAGGCTTTTCGAGACGCCGGAGACGGCTCTGGAAGCCGTGGCCATCGCATTCGAGGACCCACTGAGCCCCGGGCCTTGTTCCATATCCGCGGTGGCCGCCGCCACTTGCTGAGCTATTTCACCCGCTTGCAGTTCAAATCCATAGGGGGGACGTCGCCGTCGGCCAGGGTGACCTTCAGTTTGAGGTCGTCGCCGCTGACTGTTCCGGCGTAGCTCAGCTTTCCGAACTCCATGTTGACGACAAAGGACACCTTGTCGCCATCGATCTTGCCCTCTTCAACTTTCATCTCTCCGGCCGGACCGCCCTGGACGGTCCCCGTCAACTGGCCTCCATCGGCCTTCAGCACCAGGGTGGTCTCGAAGGTGCCGCCGGGGGTATCCACATTGCCCTTCCAGGTTCCGTCGATAGCCGCGGCATACGCGACCAGAGCCATTGCCGCCAAGGACCAAAACAGCTTGTTCATCATTTTGAAATAGTAACACTGGCGACGGCGCAATCCTCCAACCCGCAGTAAAATGGTGCCTGTCATCCAGGAGAGCGATGCAGATCTACATACTGCGCCATGGAATTGCCGAGGATGCCGGACCGGGTCAGCCCGATGCCGAGCGCGCCCTTACGCCGGAGGGACGCGAGAAGCTCAGGCGGGTGTTGAAGCAGGCGCGGCAGGTGGGCGTGGAGCCGGACGCCATCCTCGCGAGCCCCTTCCGGCGCGCCTGGCAGACGGCCGAAGAGGCCGCGGAAGCGCTTGGGTACAAGGGCAAAATCGTGCGCACGCCGGCCCTGTTGCCGGAGGCCTCGCCCGCCGACGCCTGGGAGGAAATCCGGGCGCGCCAGGGCGAAAGGGCCATCCTGCTGGCTGGCCACGAGCCGTTCACCGGTTCAATGGTGGCCTTCCTGCTGGGCAGCCCCGCGCTGATGGTGGAAATGAAGAAGGCGGCGCTGGCGCGCATCGATTGCGAGCGCTTGGGCGCGCATCCCAAAGGGATGCTGAAGTGGCTCCTTACACCGGGTCTGGTGGGCTAGGCGGCCGGGTGTAGGCGCGGTCCAGAATCTCGACGATGTGCAGGACCTTCTGGCCGTTGCCGTGAAGACGGACACCGGCTTGCAACTCTAAAAGGCAGCCGGGGTTGGCCGTGGCGATCATGTCCGCGTGGGTGGCATTCACGGCTTCCATCTTGGAGGCCAGAATCTGCATGGCCATTTCGTTTTCCTGCACGTTGTAAATGCCGCCGCTGCCGCAGCAGATATCGGAACCGCGCATCTCCCGCAGGGTGAGACCCGGAACCGAGGAGAGCAGTTTGCGGGGCGCCCCGCGGACGCGCTGGCCGTGCGCCAGGTGGCAGGAATCCTGGTAAGTCACCACCGCGTTGACGGGTGTCATGTCGCGGTTCAATTCGATGTCCGCCAGAAACTCGGTGATGTCGCGCATGAGCGCGGAAAAACGGCGGGCCTTTTCGGCGTAGGCGGGATCGTCCTCGAGCAGTTCGCCGTATTCCTTGAGAGTGGAACCGCAGCCGGCGGCATTGGTGACGATGGCATCGAAGCCGCCATCCACCATGGCATCGATATTGCGGCGGGCCAACTGGCGAGCCTCTTCCCGAAGCCCCGCGTGCACGTGCAGGGCGCCGCAGCATCCCTGGCCGGCGGGAATCTCGACTTCGCAGCCGTTCTTGCGCAGCACCCGCACGGTGGCTTCATTCAGCCGGGCGAAACTGATGTTGGCGATGCATCCGGCCAGGAAGGCCACACGATAACGCCGGCGGCCCTCGGCCGGAAACGTGCGGCCGACCTTTCCAAAGAAAAACGGAATCTCGGCGGAAGGTGCGAGCTGGGCAATGTCTCCCAGGCGGCCTAACATTTTGAAACGCCCGAGACCCCGCACCAACGCTTTCAGCCCGCTGGCCTCGTACAGATACAGGAGCGTGCCGGCGACTGCGAGGGCGCGGCGCGAGGCGATCACGCGGACCAGTATCTGGCGGCGCAGCCAGCCGGCCATCGTTCGCCGTCCGCCGCGCGCCTCGATCTCGGCGCGCGCGTCTTCCACCATGCGGCCGTAGCGCACCCCCGAGGGGCACGCCGATTCGCAGCCGCGGCAGGCCAGGCACAGGTCGATGTGGCGGATGTAGGACTCGGTGATGGGGGCGCCCTCGGCCACCTTCACCATCTGGTAGATGCGGCCGCGCGGCGAATCCATCTCGAGGCCTAGCTCGCGATAGGTCGGGCAGGCGTTGAGGCAGAGACCGCAATGGACGCAACGGTCCAGGTCGAACTGCCTGGGGCCCAGGCCCGTCCGTTCAGATACGGCTGAACATTCGGCCACGGTTTAACACACTTTCGGGGTCAAACAATTTCTTGACCTTGCGCATCAGTTCCAAATCTCCGCCTGGCGCGGGCCACAGGACGGCGGTCTCCCGCCACGCCTGCGGCGCGAACTCGACGACGGCTTTCCAGCCGCGCTGGACGGCCGCGGTGATCCAGGCCGCGGCGGCCTCGCAGCGCTCGAAGTAACCATAGCAGACGCCCGTGCCGGCCCGCGCAATCGCCGGCCCATCGAAGGCCGCCATCACCGCCTCGAGCCCCTTCAGCGTACAGGAGACCCGCACGACCGCGCCATCCGGGTATTTTTTCAGGAATTGCGGCGTGAAGTTTCCGATGTGCCGCCACAGGGATTCGTGGCGGGTGTCCTCGTAAACCGCGGCGGGCGCCAGTTCCGCCAGTTCGCGCTGGTAGCGCTCGATGGCCGCCGGATTGCCGCCGGCCCGCACGATCAGCAGCCAGGCCCGGTCGCCGAGCGTATCGCCCGCCTCCGGATTGAGCAGATCCAGCGCGGCCGGCAGGAGGGCGCTCTTCAAAATGCGGTCGCGGGCGGCCACAGCGGCGGCGGCCGAATCGAAGGGCAGCACGAAGCTGCGCTCCGTTTCGGGCATGGGCACGAGTTTGAAGTTGACCACGGTGATAGCCGCCAGCGTCCCGAACGAGCCGATCATCAGTTTGGCCATGTCCAGGCCGGCGACGTTCTTCACCACCATGCCGCCGGATTGCACCTCCTTACCCTCCAGGGTGACGAAGCGCATGCCGATGACCATGTCGCGCGCGGTGCCGTAGAGACGGCGCCGCGGCCCGCTGGAATTCGCGGCGATCACACCGCCCACGGTGGCCTCTTCGGCGAAAGGAGGATCGAGCGGAACCATCTGCCGGTTGGCGGCCAGGGCGCAGGCGAAATCGCGCCAGAGCATACCCGCCTGCACGCTCACCGTGAGGTCGTGCGGCTCGTAGGCCAGGATGGCGTTCAGAGCGGCGGTGGATATTCGCTCGTCGGCCGGCACGATGGGGCCGGCCATCATGCGCTTGCTGGAATTTCCGGAGAGCGCGATCGTTCTCGAGTGCAGGGCAGCCCGGCGGAGCACCTCCGCCAGCTCCTCGGAATTCGGCGGAGCCACCACACTCATAGAGTAGTCCAACGCGTGCCGCCGTAGAAAACGATGCGGCGCAGCAGGTAGGCGAGGATCGTCAGCACCAGCGAACCCAGCACCGCGGAAAGGAATCCACGGATCTTGAAACCGGGCGTGAAGAGGCTGGCCAGCTTGAGCAGGCAGGCGTTCACAACCAGCAGGAAGAGACCCAGGGTCAAGATGGTCAGCGGCAGGGTGACCAGCCGCAACACCCAGCCGATGGTTCCGTTGACGATGGCGATGATAATGGTGGCAAAGAGGGCCGCGCCGAAGCCGCTCAGCTCGATGCCGGGGATGATCTGTGCCACCAGCCACAAAGCCAGGGCGCTCACCAGCCAATTTGCGAGGATGTGCAGCAGCATGAAAGCCTCCGGACAGAGATAATGATAAGCCATGGCAACGTTATATGCGGGAGCCTCCGGCTTTGCGTACGCCTCCTGGAAGCCGGCTTTTTATCCCGCCAAGCTGCCCTCCAGGCAGTTCCTGGCGCACTATGCGGGACGGCTCAATACGGTGGAGATCAACTACACGTTCCGGCGGCTGCCGGCGGCGACGACGCTGGCGGCCTGGGTGGAGGCCACGCCCGCCGGCTTCCGGTTCGCGGTGAAAGCCAACCAGCGGATCACCCACATCCACCGGCTGAAGAATGCCCAGGCATCCACCGAGCTGTTTTTCAAGACCATCGACCCGCTGCGTTCGTCGCGGCGCCTGGGACCGGTTTTGTTCCAACTTCCGCCGCAACTGAAGCGCGACGATACGCTCCTGCGCGATTACCTCGACCTGCTGCCGCCGGGGATGCGCTACGCCTTCGAATTCCGGCACGAATCGTGGCTGGCCGAGCCGGTCTACGAGGAGCTGCGGCGGCGCAACGTCTCGCTGTGCGTGGCGGAATCGGAGAAGCTGGAAGTGCCGGAAACGATCACGGCGGATTTTGTCTACTACCGCCTGCGCAAGCCGGATTACACGGCCGAGGATGTGGACAGCTTCGCCGCGCGGGCCCGCGAGCTGCTGGCCGGCGGGCGGGATTTATACGTGATGTTCAAGCACGAGGAATCGCCGGAGAGCGCGCTCAACGCCCAGAGGCTGATCGAGAAGGCGGGAACGCGGGCGTCAGGCTCTGATATTCTGGCCTAATGGATCAGGACCAGCTCCGTTCGTTACTGGAACAAGTTCGCGAGGGCGGCGTAGACGTTGAAGCGGCGGTGGCGCGCCTGCGCCATATGCCTTACGAAGACCTGGGATTTGCCAAGATAGACCACCACCGGGCGCTGCGCCACGGGATGCCGGAGGTGGTCTTCGCCAAGGGCAAGACCTCGGAGCAGGTGGTAGCCATCGTCGAGCGGCTGGTGGCGAACGGGCCGAACGTGCTGATCACGCGGGCCGACGCGGAATGCGGCGCGGCGGTGCTCGAGAAGCTGGACTGCGGCGAGTACTTCCCGCTTTCCGGAGTGATCCGCTTCTGGCGCGACCGCACGGTTCGCGGCAGAGGAAAAATCGCGGTGGTGTGCGCGGGAACCAGCGACATGCCAGTGGCCGAGGAAGCGCGGCTGACAGCGGAGGTGATGGGCAACGAAGTGGATTCCATCTACGACGTGGGCGTGGCGGGGATCCACCGGCTGATCAGCAACGCGGGGCGGATCGCCGAGGCGCGCGCGATCGTGGTATGCGCCGGGATGGAAGGCGCGCTGCCCAGCGCTATCGGCGGGATGGTATCGTGCCCGGTGATCGCGGTGCCCACCAGCGTGGGCTACGGCGCCAGTTTCCATGGGCTGGCAGCGTTGCTGGGGATGCTGAACAGTTGCTCGAGCAACGTGACGGTGGTGAACATCGATAACGGGTTTGGGGCGGGGTATGTGGCGAGTTTGATTAACAGGCCGTAGGGGGAGGGGGCGCTCATCTCAACCATCGTGAAAGGCATGCGGTGAGAAGATGTCGACGACGAACAAGAAGACCGTATCCCTGGTTCTCGGAAGCGGCGGCGCTCGAGGTTTGGCGCACATTGGCGTCATTCATTGGCTCGAAGAAAGTGATTTCAAGATCAAGTCGATAGTCGGCTGCTCGATCGGCGCAGTCATCGGGGGCATATACGCTGCCGGGAAACTGGATGAGTATGAGCAATGGGTGCGTTCCTTGACGAAAGTCGACATCGTCACGCTGCTCGATCTTTCGTGGGAGAAGAGTGGACTGGTGAGAGGTGAGAAACTCGTCAACACCCTGATCGGCCTGGTGGGGGAGAAATTGATCGAAGACCTCCCGATTGCCTATACGGCCGTCGCCACTGACCTGAGAGGCCAGAAGGAGGTTTGGATACGGTCGGGCAGTCTCTTCGATGCCATGCGCGCCTCTTTCGCGATACCTCTCTTCTTCACTCCGTTCAAGTACAAGGGGGTCGATCTTGTCGATGGAGGGATTCTGAATCCCGTGC
Source organism: Terriglobia bacterium (assembly GCA_963714205.1). Taxonomy (GTDB): domain Bacteria; phylum Acidobacteriota; class Terriglobia; order Bryobacterales; family Bryobacteraceae; genus CAVQNQ01. Next base: position 318,564 of record CAVQNQ010000003.1, on the reverse strand, counting down.
CCATCGCGCCGACGTTTGGCGATGAAACCGACATGACGATCGCCGTGAATCTGAACGGGCCCGCTGAGAGTCCGATGAGAGCCGGTTGACGTGAGTGCCGCCCCGGAGTCCCCTTCGTCCCCGTTCCGTGAGAAGATCAATCGCTTCATCGGCCGCCTCCAACCATCCATGACAAGCGGCGGCAGTCGGGATTGGGGAGCGTACGAAATCGCCATTCAGGCGTTCGACGCCATGCAGAGCACCATAGCCCGCCAGAAGCTGGCCGCCTATCCACCGGACATGGTCATAGAAATCCCCAGGAACGCGTGTCGGACGTTGGAGTTCGACCGGGCAGCCGAGATGATCGCATTGGGATACAGAAAGGCCAAGATGTGCGACTTCACGCACTTCGGCTGGCAGGCGCTAGCAGGCTTCAACTGGGAATGCCGCAGCCCAGCGCACGCGCGTAGAAGCCGCCTTCCTCGGCGTCGCGAATCTCGAAGATCAACTCCATGAGCTTAGGATACGAGAATGGCTTCAGCGGCGGCACGCGACAGTGAATTAGCCCCCGCGCTCACCCAAGCGTTATCTCGAGCTTCGCGTCTTCAGGCATATCACCCGGCGTCAGATATATTCCTATGGCCTCTCGGACATTCTGACCTCCGCCTCGGTTTCGCCCGCTCCCAAACCTTGCAATCGCAGACGAATCACGGAAGGCCCGCTTGCCCCGGAGACTGCCAAGATCGTGTGAAAGTCCGCGTCCAGGGTTACGACGATAGCGTTCTTTTCCAGCGAGAACGCGAGTATCTCCTCATCGGTGGCCTTGGCTCATCCCGATCTCCCCGACGTGTATACACTCATATCCGAGAGCGCGCAGGCGGGTTGCGGCGTCTCGCGGAACTCCCTGATCCAGGACCAGGCGCATGGCTGAACCGGTCAGGCGGCGTGGCTTTCCGCCGCGCTGTCCTCGAGATTGGCGGCGGCGAACGCCAGAGCCTGCCGAACGTCGTCCGGCTCAAGCTCGGGATAGTTCCGGAAAAGATCGTCCCGGTTCGGATAGATCGCCACGGCCTCCACGACCCGACGCACCGTCAGCCTCATGCCACGGATGCACGGCTGACCATTCATCTGGTCCGGGTTCCACGTTATGCGATCGAAGTGCTGCATCCTTCCCATTCTGATACAATTCGCCGGCCTATATCTCCAGCCCCGGCACATCCACCCAGGCCCGCTTCCTCCACGATTCCAGGCCCGCCTCGGCCAACTGCACGCCCTTAGCGCCTTCCAGGAGGCCCCAGCGGAACGGCTCATCCTTCACCACGTGGCGCAGGAAGAGCTCCCATTGTTGCTTGAAGGCGTTGTCATAAGGCTGCGGTTCGGGGACCTGCTGCCAGTCCTCGCGATAGTCGAGCGCGCTTGGGACATCCGGGTTCCACACCGGGCGCGGCGTCGCGCCGTAGGGCTGAATCCAGCACTCCCGCAGGCCGGCCACGGCGCTGCCGCGGGTGCCATCGACCTGGAAGGTGAGCAGATCGTCGCGGCGCACGCGCACGCACCAGGAGGAGTTGAAGTGGGCCACAGCGCCGCCTTCGAGCTGGAAGGTGGCGTAGGCGGAATCGTCGGCGGTACAGGCGTAGGGCTGCCCGTTTTCGTCCCAGCGACGCGGGATGTGGGTGGCTCCCAGGCATGAGACGGCCTGCACCGGGCCGAACAGGTTATCGAGAACGTAGCGCCAGTGGCACAGCATATCGAGGATGATGCCGCCGCCATCTTCCTTGCGGTAGTTCCAGGAGGGCCGCTGCGCGGGAACGGTATCGCCTTCGAAGACCCAGTAGCCGAACTCGCCGCGAACGGAGAGGATGCGTCCGAAGAAGCCCTGCTGCCGGAGGGTCTGAAGCTTGAGCAGGCCGGGGAGCCAGAGCTTGTCCTGCACCACGCCATGCTTGATGCCGGCGCGCGCGGCCAGGCGGCACAGGTCGAGGGCGCATTCGAGGTTCCCGGCCACCGGTTTTTCGCAGTAGATATGCTTGCCGGCGGCGATGGCGCGGCTCACGGCGGCGGGGCGCAGAGCAGTGGTCTGGGCGTCGAAGTAGATGGGGTAGGCGGGGTCGGCCAGTGCGGCATCGAGATCGGTGGTCCAGGGCAGCCCGCCAGATTCGGCGGCGATGGCTTCCAGCTTGGCGGCGTTGCGCCCCACCAGCAGGGGACGCGGCACGATGGTCTCGGCGGGGCTCAGGCGGACGCCGCCTTGCTCGATGATGGCCAGGATGGAGCGGCGCAGGTGCTGGTTCAGCCCCATGCGGCCGGTCACGCCGTTCATGACAATCCCGATGGAATGCACGGTGGCCGGGCTCATGGTTTCTCCGTCGATTGGGGCCGCGCGCCGGCGGGAAGGGGTGGGGCCTCGAGACCCGCGCGGGGCAGCGTGCCATCCAGTTCCTGGCGCCAGTGGGCCACCTCGCCGGCCGGTCCGTAGCAGTAGATCATCCGTAAGGGGAGCGGGCCGGTGTTGGTCAACTGGTGGAAGACGCGCGGGGGAATGTAGGCGGCTTGCCCGGCGCCGAGCGTGACGCGCTCCTCGCCGAGGCACATTTCGCCCGAGCCTTCGACGATGAAATAGACCTCTTCCTGCTCCTGGTTATGCCAGGGCACCTGGCCGCCATCGGGCTCCAGGGTGACGTAACCGATGGCAAAGTTGGCCGCCTGGATGGGGCTGGCGCCTCCCACCAGGTTCTGCGTGCGGCGGCGCGCCGGGTAGATGCGGCCGGCAATCTGGGCGAGATCGGCGATGGTCATGATTTTCGGTAACGGTTACCTAAGAAATAGGCTACAACTCCGCCGGCGATGAGAAGCGTCCCCAATTGCAGCGCATTTATGGGCCCGACCGGTTCGGATTGGTTGCGCGCCACCGCTACCACGAGCAGAATGCAGGGGAAGATGCCTACGCCGATAGCGCCCGCGAGGCCGCCGGGAACGCGATAGGGGCGCGGCAAGGCGGGCTCGCGCAGACGCAAAGCCACCAGCGCGACAAATTCCAGAAGCAGGCTGAGGCCGGTGAGCAGGACGTCCAGAACGATCAGCTTGACGAAACTCAACCCCAGGCACAGGAGCCAGGCGGCGGAGCAGGCGAGGATTGCGACCCATGGAGCGCCGGTGCGTGTGCGGCGAGCGAAGACGCGCGGAAGCAGACCGTCCTCGGCCATCACGAGCGGCAGGCGGGAATAGCACAGGGTCATAGCGTTAAGGGTACCGGCCGCGCCGATCATGCCGCCGGCCGTGATGGCCACGGCCAGCGCGGTGCCGGCGGTCCCCCCATGCAAGACTGCGCGCGCCACATCGGCCCATCCGCCGGTGGACCAGAGGCTGGCATCCAGGCCGGTGAGCCACACCGCGCCCACCGGCAGCGCGTAGGAAACCGCCACCAGGATCACCGAGCCGGCCATGGCCAGCGGGTAGGTGCGCCGCGGCCGATCCACTTCACCCGCCACCGTGGAGCCGTAGTCGAAGCCCATGTAATTCCACATGGCGACCAGGATGCCGCCCAGCAGATCGACGCTCCGCGGCGGAGCGGCTGCCGCGGCGGACCCGGCAGCACGATGCAGGAACCCATAGGCCGTCAGCAGGGCGAAGGGTGAGAGCAGCAGCACGGTCATGGCCGCGGAGCTCAGCCCGACAAATCGTGCGCCGGCCATATTCCAGATTGCGCAGACAGCCACGAGGCCCACGCCGATGGCCAATCCGCGCCCGCGGGCGGTTACGGAAGGCGCGAAATGGCCCAGATACGCCACAAACAGGGTGGGATAAAGCGCCATATCGAAGACGCTGCCGACCAGCGAGAGCCAGGCTTCCTGAAATCCCCAGAAGCGGCCCATGGCGCGGGTGACCCACACATAGTAGCCGCCCTCGTCGGGCAGAGCGCTGGCGAGTTCGCTGACCATCAGGGCCGCGGGGAGGCTCCACAGGAGCGGCGTGACGAGCAGGATCAGCATGGCGCCGGAGTAACCGGCTTTCGAGACGATATCCTCCAAACCGTAAGGCCCGCCGGCCACCAGAAAATAGGTGGCGGCGATCAGCGGCATGAGCGTGACTTTTTGCGATTTCACTCCGAACGGACAGGATAACAGCAGGGCGGGGAACGGCCGGATCGGCGGGGCGGCTTAGGGCGGCCTTCCGGATCTGGAACCCGCCCTATCGCCGACGGTTTCCGGGCGGGGTCAAATTGCCCGGCGGCCCAGGAAAAATGCCAGAATCCAGACCACCAGGAACACGAAGAAAAGGATCTTCGCTATGCCGGCGGCGGCTCCGGCGATTCCACCAAAGCCAAGGATGGCCGCGATGATCGCGATTACCAGGAAAACCAACGACCAGTGAAGCACCTTATAGCTCCTCCTTCGCAGGTTTGGTTTGCAGTTCTTCTGCCAATAACCAATCGACCTGAGTTACTAACCGAACGTACGTTCCGGGACCTTTCTATGGCGAAGCAGTTACATCGTTGGTTGCTACCGGGGGGCGCGGGCGCGCCAGCGGAATGCAGTTTTGACCCGGCACCGCGATATTTCCTCTGCGTCCCAGGCCGGCGCGACACATCCGCGTGGTGTGTACGGTTCTATCCCCGGCTGACGAAGCGATTTCCCCGTATGCTGAAACGCAGCGGCCAATCGGCGCACCGGGTGATGCCCACGCGCGGGCCTGCCTGAATCTCGATGGCGCGGGTCTCAACCGGCTGGCGAACCACCAGGCTGCCGCGCGTCACATCGGCGCCGTCCTGCGCCCGCGTGATGGCCAGAGCGAGCGTCAGCTTCCCGGGGCCGGATGCCAGGTCTTCCAGCTTGCGGGCGGCCGGACGGCGCTGCCACATGAGATCGAGACCGGCGGCCGGCTCGAGTGCCCGGATCAACACAGCTCCGGGACGGCCATCCGGCTCCGCCACGAGGTTCAGACACTCGTACATTCCGTAAATGAAGTAGACATAGGCGTGCCCCGGCGGCCCGAAAATGACGCGCGTGCGGGGGGTGACGCCGCGCGCCGCATGCGCGGCCAGGTCGTCGCCACCGAGGTAGGCTTCGGTCTCCACGATGATCCCGGCGGCCGGTCCGTGCACCAGCACTTTGCCCAGAAGGGCGCGCGCCACTTCTACCGTGGGGCGCGCGTAGAAATCGCGTTTCAGAATGGGTCCGAAGGCCATGCTTTCTCTACTTTCGCCCGAAGGCCGGTAAAATGAAAATCGCATGCGACTGTTCACCGGCCTGGATCTGCCCGCGGAGGTGGTGCGCGGCCTGGAGCGGCTGATCGAAGCGCTGCGTCCCTCCGCGCGCATCCAATGGAGTCCCGCGGCCAACCTGCATATCACTACCAAGTTCATCGGCGAGTGGCCGGAAGCGCGGTTGGAAGAGCTGAAGTCCGCGCTGTCAGCTTTGCCGGCGCGCCCGCCGCTCGAGATTGGCGTCCGCGAGCTCGGGTTTTTCCCGAATCCGCGCGCGCCGAGAGTATTCTGGTGCGGCATTGAGGCTCCCGGGCTCGCGGAGTTGGCGGCCGAAACGGACCGGGCCACCTCGGTTTTGGGAATCGCTGCGGAGAATCGACCCTTTTCGGCGCACCTCACGCTGGCGCGGATCAAGGACCGGCTCAATTTGAACCCGCTGCACCAGCGCGTCGCGGCTCTGCCTTCGCGCGATTTCGGGCGGTTTGCGGCGCACAGCTTCTTTCTTTACCACAGCCGGCTCAACCCCGGCGGTTCCGTGTACACTAAACTTGCGGAGTTCCCGCTTTCCAGATAAATGACTCGGGTACTGGTTCTGGCGATCGCATACCTGCTCGGCGCGATTCCATTCGGATTCCTTCTGGTCAAATGGAAGACCGGCGCGGACGTGCGCGCGGCGGGCAGCGGCAATATTGGCGCGACGAATGTCCTGCGGACCACGGGCCGCGCGGCGGGAATCGCCACCTTGCTGCTCGATATCGTCAAAGGCTACCTGGCGGTGTGGATCGCGGGGCGGATCACCCACTCCGATCCGCTCTGGATGAGCGCGGCGGCGCTGATGGTGATGGCGGGGCACGCCTATCCGGTCTTTTTAAGGTTTAAGGGCGGGAAGGCGGTGGCCAGTTTTGTGGGCGCGTTTCTATGTCTTACACCGGTAGCATTACTGGCCTCGCTGGTGGTATTTGTGGGTGTGGTAGCCTGGACGCGGTACATCTCCCTGGGATCCATTATCGCCGCAGCCTGTTTTCCTCTGGCAGTATGGATCATCGCTCAGCCGGCATGGGAGACGGAACTGGCTGCCATCATCGCTGGCGCATTCATCATCTACAAACATCGAAGTAATATTGAGAGACTGCGCGACGGAACCGAGCACGTCTTCACCTTCGGAGCCCTCAGGCATTGAGGAATCTCGCGATTATCGGGGCGGGGAGCTGGGGGACCGCCCTGGCCATCGTGCTGGCACCGCGCTTCGAGCGCGTGCTTCTGTGGGCTTACGAGGAAGAATTAGCTATGCGGATGGGCGTCTCGCGCGAGAACGGTCTTTATCTTCCAGGATTTACGATTCCTGTAAAAGTTGAAGTGACCTCCCGGCTCGCGGTGGCCCTGGAGGGTGCCGATGTGGTGCTCAGCGTTATGCCTTCCCATCTGGTGCGGGAGCTGTACCAACAGATGCTGCCGTTCCTGGATGAATCCATGGTATTCGTGAGCGCCGCCAAGGGTCTGGAGAACGGCACGCTGCTACGAGTATCGGAGATTATACGCGATGTCCTTCGGCCGTACCGGGCTCCCCGTATTGCGGTGCTCTCCGGCCCGACTTTCGCCCGGGAGGTGGCGGCTCTGCAGCCTACAGCGCTAGTAGTGGCGTCGCACGATGCCGGTCTGGCCGAAGAGCTTCAGGCGGCTTTCTCGGGTCCCAGCTTCCGCGTTTATGCCAACCAGGATCCGATCGGCGTCGAAATCGGAGGCGCCGTCAAGAACGTAGTAGCAATCGGCGCAGGTGTGCTGCACGGGATGGGCTTGGGACATAATCCCATGGCCGCGCTGATCACGCGGGGACTAGCGGAGATGACGCGCCTGGCCGTCGCGATGGGCGGCAAGCCTTTGACTCTGGCTGGCTTAGCCGGCTTGGGCGATCTGGTCCTGACGTGCCACGGAGAACTCAGCCGGAACCGCATGGTGGGGATCGAACTGGCACGCGGGCGCGCCCTGGGTGACATCGTCGGCTCTATGCGGATGGTCGCCGAGGGCATCAAGACTACCAGCGCGGCTGTGGAGTTGGCCCGTCTGCATGAGGTAGAGATGCCGATTTCGGGGCAGATGTTCGAGATGCTACACTCCCAGGTATCTCCCCGAGAGGCTATTCGGCGGCTGATGGACCGGTCTCTGAAAGGGGAGTAGCATATTCCGAAAGTAAAGTCCCGGATGGGACGCAACCTCGAATGCCGGAACGGGTTAAGCCTAGTATGAGCGGTGCCGCCGTGGCTCTGGATTACGACGCCGAATTGATGCTGCGCGTCAAGGAAGGCGACGGCGCCAGTTTCGGCGTTCTGTTGGAGAAGTACCGGGCATCGGTGGTCCATTTCCTCTACCGAATGGTGCAGAACCAGGCGGTGGCGGAGGAACTGGCGCAGGAGGTTTTTCTGCGTGTGTACCGTTCCCGAACCAGCTACGAGCCCACCGCCAAGTTCACAACCTGGCTGTTTCGGATCGCCACCCACCTGGCGCTGAATTCCATACGCGACGGGAAAAGCGAACGGCTGCAAGAGAGGCTGGACGGCGATGCGCCGGATCAGCCCGCCAGACAGGTCTCGGACCAGCGGCCTTCGGTGGAACAGAGCATGGTGTATCAGGCCCGGCTTGCGGAAGTGCGGCAAGCCGTAGCGGCCCTGCCGGAAAAACAAAGAGCCGCGGTTCTGATGCACAAGTATCACGAGATGGAATATACGCAGATTGCCCGGGTGCTGAGCTGCTCGGAATCGGCGGTGAAATCGTTGTTATTCCGGGCGTACGAGACATTGCGCGCCCGCTTGGCCCACATGGCCTAGGGAAGAAAGGTTCGATATGAAGTGCCCGATGGAAACCGGGGAGAGCGTGGAGTGGCTGCTAGCTTACGCGTCCCGCAAGCTGGATGCGGGCGGCGGCGTGGAGTTGGAGCGTCACCTGGAAGTGTGTCCGGCCTGCCGGGAATTGGCGGCCGGGCAGAGGGCGGTATGGGATGCGCTCGACGACTGGGAGGCCACGCCGGTATCCAGCGATTTCGACCGGCGGTTGGGCGAGCGGATCGCCGGACGGGTTTCCTGGTGGGATCTGGCGACGCGGCCGTTCCGCCCCCTGACGGCGTGGCGCGCGCTGCCGGTCGCGGCGGCCGCTTGCGCGGTCTTCCTGGCTGGGTTGGTGTTCCTGGAGCGGTCTTCCGGGCCAGCCCCCGCTCCCCCCGCGACGGCGCAGGTGGAAGCGCTGGAGCCCGACCAGGTGGAGCACGCGCTGGACGACCTGGAGATGATCTCCCAGTTCGACCGCTCCGTGCGGGCGGATAGCGGGTCGCCCAGGATCTGAGGAAATGCGCGCACATCTGCTGGGCGTAGTGTGGCTGGCGCTCGCGCCCTGCCTTTTCGCCCAAAAACCCAAGCCAGCGCCTCCGCCGCGGCCGCCGGCGCCCCCGGCGGGCCGGAGGAACGCCCCGCCGAAGGGCTTGGGAAAAGGACAAGCCAAGCTCAACAATCCGGCCCTGCCGGTGCAGCGGTTATTGCAGATGACACCCGAACAGCGCGAGCGCGTGCTGGAGCGGATGCCGCCGCAACAGCAGGAGCGGATCCGGCAACGGCTCGAGGTCCTGGACCGGCTTCCTCCGGCGGAAAAGGAGCGCCGCCTGCAGCAACTCGAGATGCTCTCCCGACTCCCGCCGGCCGAACAGAACGCATTGCGGCGTCATATTCAGGCCTTCAACAGCCTGCCCGAGGACCGGCGGAGGGTCCTGCGGCGGGAGATCGTTCAATTGCGCGCCCTGCCCGAACCGGAGCGCAGCGCCCGCCTGGCGAGCGAGGAGTTCAGGAGTTCTTACTCCCCGGCAGAGCGCGAGATGCTCTCCGATCTGGCCGAGAACTACCCCTTCATAGGCAGGTAGGACGGGCCTGCGCCAGGTTTCCGCTGTTTCTTGCGTGACAGCCCTGGAATAAGCCCGCACCCAAAAATAAATATTGTTTTACTAAGAGATTTCTGTTACGTTTCGGAGACCTATTAGTTGTTGAGGCCGACTTACCGTGGGCCGGGAAGGAGGGCGAACGGCTATGAAGCGCGAGACCGCCGCCGAAAGCCAGGAGGAGTACCGGAGGATGCTCGTGGAAAAGCGGGCCGCGGTGCTTTCCGGGCTGGGAAACAAATTCGATATGGTGGCCGGCATGGGACGCGTGGCCGAAGACGACCAGGCGCAACTCTCGCACGACGAGTTCATCTCACTGCGCCTGAACGGGCTCGATTACGCGCAGTTTCGGCTAATAGAAGAGGCGCTGGAGCGGCTGGATGCGGGCGGCTACGGAATCTGTCTGTGCTGCGAGGACCCCATTCCGCCCAAGCGGCTGAGGGCCATCTCCTGGGCGCGCTACTGCGTGAGGTGCCAGGAGGAAATGAGCGACCGCAGGGATGCGGAAGCGGCGGGCTTCCGGCCCCGCGAACGCAGCCGGGCATAAAAAACGGGGCCCGCTCGCGCGAGCCCCGTTCTCCAACCGCGCCCGATCCCCGCCAATCAGACGTGGGGTTCGAGCATCTTCAGAACTTCGGATTTCCCCACCGCGCCGACGCGCTGCTCCACCACGCGCCCGCCCTTGAACAGCAGGAGAGTGGGGATCCCGCGGATGTTATAGCGCATCGCAGTGTTGCCGTTCGCATCCACATCCACCTTACCCACCTTCACCTTGCCGGCATACTCGGTGGCCACGACATCGATCGTGGGCGCCATCTGCCGGCAGGGGCCGCACCATTCGGCCCAGAAGTCCACCAGAACCGGAACGTCGGACCGGAGCACCTCCTGGTCGAACGTGTTATCGGAAAAGCTCGTTACGTTCTGCCCTGCCATTTCTTCTCCTAAGCAATTAGAATCCCATGGGTCCGAAAAGGATTCAGGCGCCCAGCAAGCGGCGGTAGAGACTGGAATAAGCCACCGCCGACACCTTCCAGGAAAAATCCTTCTGCATCGCGCATCGCATCATGGCGCGCCAAGCGGCCGCATTCGAGAAGGCTTCCACGGCCGTTTCGACCGCCATCCACAGCGCCGCCTCCGAGTACTCACGGAACTTGAATCCTGTGCTCTCTTCGATGGTATCATCGAGGCCCCCGGTAGCGCGGACCACCGGGATGGTGCCGTAGCGCAGGCTGTAGAGCTGGTTCAAACCGCAGGGCTCATACCGGCTGGGCATCAGGAAGATGTCCGCGCCCGCCTCGATGCGGTGGGCCAGCGCGTCGTCGAACGCGATGCGCACAGCGATGCGGCCGGGATACTCGGCGCCCATGCGCTCGAAGAACTCCTCATACTCCGGATCACCTGTGCCCAGCGCGACCAGGTAGAGATCGTGCGCGGCCAACCGGGCCAGGGTTTCGGCCAGGATATCGGCGCCCTTCTGTGGCGTGAAGCGCGAGATAATGCCGAGGAGCGGCCGGTCGATGGCCTGGGGCGGCAGGCCGAGCTCGGCCAAAAGCTCCCGCTTACACACCCGCTTCCCCTCGAGATTGTCCGCCGAATAGCGGGCCGGGATCAGAGGATCGGTCGCGGGGTTCCACTCGCGGTAATCGGCGCCGTTGAGGATGCCGGTGAGGACCTCGGCGCGGGCCCGCAGAGCGCCATCCAGGCCGAAGCCGTACTCGGGAGTCTGAATTTCCCGCGCATAAGTGGGACTGACGGTGTTGAGCGCATCGGCGAACTCGATGCCGCCCTTGACATAGCTGACGCGGCCGAAGAACTCCAGGCCATCGGGGCCGAACAGGGCCGGGTCAAGCGCTACTTCCGGCAGCGCGGACTTGGGAAACAGGCCCTGGTAGCCGAGGTTGTGAATGGTGAAGAGGGTCTTCGAACCCAGAAAAGTGGGGTCGCCGGCAAAGGTGGAGCGCAGGTAGGCCGGCACCAGCCCCGACTGCCAATCGTGGCAATGAAAGATATCCGTACGGAAGAGGTAGCGGGCCACGGCCAGCGCCGCGCGCGCGAAAGCGGCGAAGCGGATGTGGTTATCGGGATAATCCATGCCGGCTTCGCCATAGAAGCCCTTGCGGTCGTAGAGCGGCGGGCAATCCACCAGGTAGAGCGGGTACTCGGCGGCGGCCGCGTAGATGGCCACATCGTAGCGTGTCGGGCCGAGGTACACGGCCAGACGATCCCAGACCAGCCGGGCGCGTTTGGAATCTACGGAGCCGTAGCGCGGGACGACCACCGCGACCTCATCGCCGAGAGCGCGCAAGGCGGCGGGCAAAGACCCCACCACGTCGGCCAGGCCGCCGGTTTTCGCGAGCGGCGCGGCCTCCGAAGAGACCATCAAGACGCGGGCCACGAGAAAATTGTAGCAAGGGGTGAAGCGGGGGCGGGCTACCCCAGCAGATCCAGGGCAATCTGGAGTTCGCTGCGCGCGTGCGCATCGCCTGTGCGCGCGGCGGCCTCCAGACCCCGTAGGTACACTTCGCGAGCCTCCTCCGCGCGGCCGGACCGCTCCAGCGTCTGCCCGGCATGGAAGTAGGCCGGCACGTAATCCGGCGCAAACGAGAGCAGGGAGTGAAACTCGCCGTCGGCGCTTTCGAGGTCACCCAGCGTCCGGTATTCCATCGCCAGGCCGTAGCGCGAGAAGGCGTCGCGCGGGTTCTGCGTCACCAAATTCTTCAGGATTTCCAGCCGGGTGCTTGCCATCTCTTGTGCTACTATACCTCCGAAATGTCCTGCCCCTACTTCTCGCCCGTGCGGCGCTCCCACGCCTCGGGCGGGCCGCTGGGCGATCACTGGGTGGGAGTGTGCCGGAGCCGCGAGGGCGCTCCCGCGGAACCGGATGAGGCGGCGCTGCGCGGGCTCTGCAATTCCGGCTATGCGCGCGGCGGCTGCTCCCGGTTTCCCGATGGCGACGGTCCGGACGCCGTGCGATTCGCCATCTGGCGCGACGACGGCGCTTCCATCTGGGTTCGCTTCGCGATCGAGCGCGATCATCACCCTTTTGCGCACGGCACGCTGGAGTATGCGCGGGACGCCGCCGGGTTCCACGCGCCGCCGGCGAACGGGCTTCTCGAACGCCAGGCGCGCGCGTACATCGAAAGCTATTTGCGCCGCAAGGGAGAATCCGCGGCAGCTGAACCATGCGGGAGAATCAAACCATGATGGAAGGCAAAGCGGTACGCGCCTCGCAATCGGAGTACTCCGAGCTGGCGCTGCCCAACGACGTGAATGCCCTCGGGAACGTGCTGGGAGGCAAGGTGATGCACCTGGTGGACCTGGCGGGAGCCTTGGCGGCTATACGGCACGCACGCCGTCCGGCCGTCACCGCGGCCGTCGATAGCCTCGAGTTCCTGCACCCGGTCCACGTGGGGGAGTTGATCGTGCTCCGCTCATCGGTGAATCGCGTGTTCCGCACTTCGATGGAGGTGGGCGTTCACGTCGAAACCGAGAACCTTCTGACGGGGGAGAAACTTCACACCTGTTCGGCGTATCTGACGTTCGTGGCGCTGGATGAAAGTGGGAAGGCTACGGTGATACCGCCCGTGATTCCCGAGACCGATGAAGAAAACCGCCGCTATCGCGAGGCCGGCGAGAGGCGGGCGCATCGCCTGGCGACGCGCGTGCGCTCGAAAGTGTGACCAACCCGGAGGCCGCTCAGGCCTCCTTGTACATATATTTAATACTGGGCTTGTAAAGCAGCAGGTTGGGCCCTTCGGTGCGATTCACCTTGAGGCAGCACTTGTCGTACCACTCAATCGTCCCGTGCAGCGTTTCCCCGTCCCGCAACACGAACACCATCGGAGTCTTGGACTGCATCTGCTTGACGTAGTAAAAGTTCTCCGCATTCGTCTGATCCGGCGGCACGGGCTTCTTCTGCTGCGGCTGGGGGGGGCGCCGGGGAGGAGCGATCTGCTCCTTGATCTCGTTAAGAGATGGACGAATGAGTTTCCGATTGACAGCTTCCACGGCATGCCATCCTTGCGATGAGATTTACGGTTGACCGTCCCTACTCACGAAAGCGGAGCGGTTTTCGTTGGATCAAATAGTCCGACTTGAACTCATAAATAGCACAATGGCTGAGCCGCCGCAACGTGCTCGCCGGATTTCGGTAAGCGCTACAGCACCACCGCGTCCGCGTGGCTCAATTCAGCTTCCATCCCGCGACCTGGCCAGCGCCGTTCAGTTGAGCCGCAATGCGGTACACGCTGGTGCGGTGCCGCAGCCAGGGGTACTCGCGATACGTGAGCGTCAGCGTGTATTCGGCCGCCTTGAGGGGAGCAGCCACGATGTAGGCGGTCTCGCAATGCGCGCGGATCGCCTGACGGCCCGGGATCTTTGGAATGGCGCCCCGGACGAAGACCTTCGCATCCGTGACCGCGGAGCCGTTTGCCAGCGTGAGTTTGGAGAGCACACAACTATATTCGACATCCGTGAGCGGAGTCACGTTCTGGTTTGAAATCTGGACGGCCACCGAAGACGGGCTTCCAAATTGCAATTCGGCGGGCGGTTCGACCCCTGGCTTGAAGATGATCGGGAACAGGAATACGACCGTCACGAAAACCACCGCCAAACTGAGCAGCACCCGGTAAGGCCCGCGGAAACGGGATCTCGTTTGCGGCGATGCGGCCTCCGGTTTGGTACCGCCAGATCTCCACATGGTTGGTTCGCCTTCAACTGTAGCAAAGCTGCCGCGGAACCTGAGAAGGCTTTTTGGCCGATCGGCCGGCCATTGATAGCGACGAGACAGCCAAGGCTGAGGCTGCCGCGTTCGCGCGCAAAGCGGCGCAATGGGACGGACCGAAGCTGGCGGCGGAAAAGCTGGTGGAGCATTACGCCGGCATTGGTTGAGGACGGGACGAGTTACCGGAACACGCCGGTGTGGCCAAGCGAATAGCGGCCCGGCTGCGGGTATACGCACAATCCATGCGGGCCGTGGCCGACCGGAATGCGGGCCAGCAGCCGTCCGTCTCCGGTATCGATGGCGTAGACCTCGGAATTGTAGCGGCCCGCCAGCCACAGCACCTTGCCATCGGCCGAGACGCCGCCCATATCGGGGCTGCCTCCTCCGGGCAACTCCCACTTAGTCCTGACTTTCCGCTCCGCCAGATCGATCAGCGAGATACTGCCCTCGCCGCGGTTCGTGACATAGAGAGTGCGCGAATCGCGGCTGACATAAAGCCCGTGCGCGCCCTTCCCCGTGGGCAGGAAATCCTCCTCGCGGAGCGCATCGCCATCGATCAGGTGAACGCCGCCGGCCTTCATATCGGCCACATAGAAGATGCCGCCATCGGGCGAGAGCTTGACATCCTGCGGCATGGCTTCGCCTTCCAGAGGCAGCCTGCCCAGAAGCTTCTGGCCGGCCACATCCACCTTGACGACCGCGCCGCCGAATTCGCAGCTCGCCACCAGGTAGCGGCCGTCGGCCGAGAAGTCCATGTGATCGACGCCCTTGCAGGGGACCCACAGCGAATGGCGGAGCTTCATGGTGGCGGCGTCGTAGAATTCCAGCCGCTCGCGCTGCTCAGCGACCACGATGGCGTACCGGCCGTCGGGCGTGTAGTACATATTGTACGGATCGGCCACCGGGATGGTCTTGCCCTTCTTGCCGGTTTTCGGATCGATGCGCGTCAGGCTGTTACCTTTGTCGTTGAGCACCCACAGCGTGCGCAAATCGTATGACGGAGTAACATGCTGGGGCAACCGGCCTACCCGGAATCGGTCGATCACCTTGTAAGTGGCGGGGTCTATCACATCAACTGTGCCGCTTTCGGTGTTAGGCACATAGACGCGCGATGGATAACCGCGGACCTCCGGGCTAAGCAAGCCCGGACGGTCGGCGGAATAGATATCGGAACGATCGAGCACAGGCGGCATGCCCGGAAGCGGGCCGCGCATGGGCACGATAGTAGCAGCTAAGGCGAGCATGGTAACCGGGAGCACACAGGCAGCCATGCGCGCCGGTAAGCAGAGCGTATTAGTCATCAGCGCCTATTCATAATATAGGCAGAGAGCGCGGCGGGAGTCACGCCGGCGCTGTGATATCGCGCGCAGACGATCACCGTGACGCTATTGCGCCGCGCTCAGCGCGTGCTGGAAATGTCTGGCCGCGCACGGGCCGCGCCGCCGCCGGGCGTCGCCGAAATCACTGCACCGGCACGAACACGACGCAGGCTGGTTCGGGAACCTGCTCGAGGGTCTGTCCGGTCGGAGTCAGGCGGCCGGTCTGTGCGTCCACGCGGAAAAGCACGACGGTGTCCGAGTTCTGGTTGCCCGCGAAGAGGTAGCCGCCCGTGGGATCCAGAGAGAAATCGCGCGGGGTCTTGCCTTGCGTGGATACATGTTCGACCGGCGTGAGCGTGCCCTTGGCGGGATCGATGGCAAACACGGCGATGCTGTCCGCGCCCCGATTGGAGGCGTACAGAAACTTCCCCGCGCGGTCCGTCTGAAGCTGGGCGGTCGCGCTGGTCCCCGTGAAGCCCGGCGGCAGAGTGGTGATCTCCTGGATCCGCTTCACGGTTCCGCCCGCCGCGTCATATGCCAGAACGGTGACCGTGGAGCCGGGCTCGTTGAGCTCGTATAGAATCCGGCCGTTGGGATGAAAGAAGAGGTGCCGGGGCCCCGCGCCGGGAGTAGCGTCGAAAACCGGTGGATCGTTCGGCGTGAGGGTGCCCTTGGACCAATCGATGCGATAGATCAGAACCTGGTCGAGGCCGCGGTCGGCCACCAGGGCAAAACGGTTGTCGGGCGAAAACGCCGCGCCGTGCGCGTGGGGGCCTTCCGCCCGGGGCTTCGGGCCGATTCCGTGGTGCTGCGCGAAACCGGTGGCCTCCCCGAGCCGGCCATCCGCCTGAATGGGCAGCAGAGCGAGGCTCCCGCTGCGGTAGTTCGCCGCCAGCAGAGCTTTGCCGGTCTTGTCCACGGCGATGTGGGCGGGCCCTTCGCCGTGCGATGAGACCCTGTTCAAAAACGTCAGGGCCCCGGTCTTGGGATCGACGGAGTAGGCGCTCACCGTGCTGTTCTTGCCGGGCACATCCGGCCCATCGTGTTCATTGGCGGCGTACAGGAACTTCTGATTGGGATGCACGGCCAGAAACGCCGGGCTGGGAGTCTCGGCGGCCAGCGAGACCGCTGTCAGCTTGCCGCTGGCGGCCTGAAACCGGAAAGTGTAAATGCCCTTTCCGTGAGTCCGCGTATAGGTGCCGATGTAAACGAAGTACTCGCCGCTAGCAGCGGCGGCGATGGATGCGCCGAGCAGAAACAGGAGGAGTCCAGCCAGGGCGCGAATGGTCTTTAGGTTGACGCGCATTTTCTCAATTAAAGCACGAAGACGCACCGGGAGGTGACCGACGGCCGTACCGCGAGGTCGAACTAACGTTGACTTTCCCGAATGGGCATGCTAAGTTCCATCAAACCGACTAAGGTCACTAATGGCGCTCTGCTGCGTCAACAGGGCGCATCAGACGGCAGCCGGCCCGCGCTTTGTGAGCAACTGGCCGAAGGAGCCAGAGAATAGGAATTAGACCAATGAGACCCAAGACGAGGCTGTTAGCAGGCATCGGTGGCATTCTTCCTCTTCGTAGGAGGTCTTGCCGCGCAATCGCTGTCGAGCTACGTTCGCACCGATAAGCCCGAAGCCGTCATCGAAATCCGCGCCGGGCAGCAAAGTTCGTTCCGGATTCCTCGAACGGTATACGGGATCTACACGGAGAACGTCGGCAACGAGATTTATGGGGGCGTGTCGGCCCAGCTTCTTGAAAACCCGAGTCTGGAGGACTACCACGCCAGTTTGCAGGTGATGAATGCACGGTTTGCAGATCGGGCTTTCGTCAACTCCCTGAACGTAGGATTGCCACTGCCCTGGCAGCCCTTGAGAGATGTCGGGAAGCGGTATCGAGTCCATTTTCGGCTCCGGGGCGGCCAACTCCGATCGCTATATCTACTTGATTGGCCTGCCGCACCCGGAGCCGAAGGGGTTCAAGGCGACGGCCCGAGATGATCACCACCGAGGAGGTCGGAATCCGCCAGGGCATCTACCTGCCGGTTCATCGGGATCTGGAGTATATGGGATCCCTGTTCGCCTCATCGGTGGAGGGGCCGGTGCGCCTGATGGTGAGCTTCCGGACGCGGAATAATCCCGACACGATTCTGGCTTCCACGGAGATTCAGGTTCCGGATGGCGGGAAATGGACCAAGCTGCCGTTCCGCCTGCGTCTTCCCGCCGGGGCCGTGAAGTCGCATGAGCTGGTGGATTTCGCGGTGTCGATGACCGGCCCGCAGCGATTTTCTATCGATTTGATCCGGCTCTACCCAGCCGACGCAGTGGAAGGAGTGTTCGATCCGGAGGTGCTCAAGGCCACCAAGGAGATGAACTTCTCTCTGGTGCGCTGGGGCGGCAACTTCATGAGCACCTATCACTGGGAGGACGGCGTGGGACCGCTGGACAAGCGCCGCACCCAGCTCAATCGGGCTTGGGGAACCATGGAATACAATGAGTTCGGCACCGATGAATTCATGTCGTTCTGCCGGCTCGCGGGGGTGCAGCCGATGATCTGCATGAACCTGGGAAGCGGCACCAAGGAAGAAGCCCGGAAATGGGTGGAGTACGTCAATGGAGCGCCGACCACACCCGAAGGGGCGCATCGCGCAGCCAACGGCCATCGCGACCCGTATCCGCCGACGATCTGGGAACTGGGGAACGAGCTCTGGGGGGACGACCAGATGGGGTGGCAGACGCCCACGAGCAATGCCGCCCGTTATCTGGAATTCTACCCGGTGGTCCGCAAGCAAGCTCTCCCGGGCGCGAAACTGGTGGCCTGCGGTCCGGGCGCGGATTTTAGCCCGGCTTGGACCGCGGCCCTCATCAAGAATGCCGGCAAGGATCTGAACTATCTCAGCGTACACTACGTCGTCCGTCTCAATCAGATCGTGGCCAAGGCGCCCGACGCCGACACACAAACAGCGATCCCGCTGGCTCTCCCGGTCGGGATGGCGAATCTCTTGAAGCCGATCCGGGCGCAGATTGACGGAGATCCGGCCACCAAGGGCCGGGTCGGGCTGGCCTACACTGAATGGAACTGGGGAGGCACCGGGCCTTCCTCGACCAACATCGGCGGAGCCGTCATGGGTGCGGGTTGGATGAACATGATGCTGTCTCAGGCCGATTTCGTGCCCATATCCAGCATGTCGGGCCTGATGGGAGGCGGAGGTCTCCGCAAGGAGCACGGCCTGGTCTGGGCCACTCCTCAGTGCTGGGCGTTCTGGCTTTACTCGCATCGCGCCGGGGACCGGGTGGTGGCCACCCAAACCGAGGTTCGCCACTACGACGTTCACGACGGAATGACCAGCATGCCTGAGATCCCGAACGTTCCCTATCTGGACGTCCTGGCAACCCGGAAATTGACAAACGGCGATCTGGTTCTGTTCGTTGCCAATCGCGATTGGAAAAACGATATTCCGACGACGCTACGGCTCCAGGGATTCTCCGCCGCCGCACAGGCACAGGTGGATACACTGGCCGCCGACTCACCGCTCGCAGAGAATACCGGGGACAGCCCGAACGCGATCCGGCCCGTGACCAAGTCCCTGGCCGTGTCCGGGAACGAAATTCCGTACGTTTTTCCGAAGCTCTCGGTCACGGTTATTACTCTGAAGCGCCGGTGACCGAACGCTCGAGAGGAGTTACAGTTTCTAGGAGGCACTGGTCATGCTGCTTACGCGACGCAACTTTCTGACCACGGCACTGGCGATGCCGATCGGCGCATCGCTGGCTCACTATGAGGCCCTGGCGGCTCCTGCCCAAGGCGAGGTGAAGATCACCGCGATCAAGACGATACGGTTGAACCAGAAGAGCAGGGGAAATTCACGGGCCCTGATCAAAATCGAGACCGATGCCGGCCTGGTCGGATACGGCCCTTCCGAGGGTGGACCGGAGGCCCGGGCGGCGATCGCCGCGCTCGGAGGCCGCCCGGGCGCGGGGACAGGTTTAATCGGCAAGGACCCGCTGGCGATACGCGTTCACTTCCATAACATGTTCTACGCGCATGCCCAAGCCATGGGGCAATATCAGGTCAACGTTTACAGCGGGATCGACATGGCATTATGGGACCTTGCCGGGAAGATTCTCAACAAGCCGGTTTCCAGGCTGCTCGGCGGCAACTTCCGCTCCGAGATCGAGACCTATTCGCACCTTATGCCGCCTCCCGGCAACCTGACCCCCGAAGAAGCGCAGAACGATTACCTCAACAAGGACTCGTGGCGGGCCAGAGCTGAGGTATTGAGAGGATACAAGGGCGGATTCAGGGCGTTCAAAATCGATATCCACCCTTCGCTGGGCGCTCGCAACGGGGAATTCTTTCCGAGTATCAGCCCGCAGACCGCCGCCAAGGTGCAGCGGGTGTATTCGCTCGCCCGCGAGGCGCTGGGACCGGATTACGACATCATCGTTCACTGCCACAACGAACTGGATGTCACGAGCGCCATCAAGGTCGCCCAGGCGGTGGAGGAGATCAAGCCGCTTTGGTTTGAAGATCCGCTGTTTCCGGACTACTCGGAGTCCTGGATGGCCGTCCGGCGGTCCACGCGCGTACCGATCCTAACCGGAGAGAGCCTGGCACTGATCGAGGGGTTCATGCCTTTCATTCAGAACCAGGCTGTCGATTATTTGCAACCCGACCTGGTGCACGCGGGCGGGATCACGGGGACCAAGATCGTCGCCGATCTGGCGGCTGCGTATCGGGTGCCCATCGCCCTGCACAATGTGAGCGGCTATGCGCTCAATCTGGCCTCGCAGCAATTCGCGGCAAGCGTGTTCAATTGTCCGCGGATCGAGTGCCGGTCGTGGTTCGACGAGGCACCGGAGGCGGCGGGCAACATTCCAGTGGTCAAGAACGGCCGCATGCAGGTGGCCGCGCTCCCCGGCCTGGGCATACTTTTGGATGAAGGCTATCTGAAGGCCAATCTTGCGGACGGCGAACCGTGGTGGGGTTGAGGGAAATCCGAAGCAAGGGAGATCGTCGTGAAACTTCGAATTCTGTTTGGCTGCGCTGCCATCTGCCTTCTGGCCGCCGCCGCGGGACAGGCCCAAAGCGCTTCGGACATACCGCATTTGCAGAAGCAGGGCACGGCTACCCAACTGATCGTGGACGGCAAGCCGTATCTGGCGCTCGCGGGAGAACTGCTCAACAGCAGCGCCACCAGCCTCGAGTACATGAAGGAGGTATGGCCCAGGCTCGTGGAAACCAAGCTCAATACTCTGTTGCCGGGCGTTTCCTGGAACCAGATCGAACCCCAGGAGGGCAAATTCGATTTCAGCGTATTGGATGGATTGATTCAGGAAGCGCGGAGCCACAACCTGCATCTGGTGCCTCTATGGTTCGGAAGCTGGAAGAATAGTCTCTCCAGCTACGCGCCCGATTGGGTGAAGAAGGACTTCGAGCGGTTCCCGCGCGCCCAGGTCGCTGGGGGGCAGGAACATCGAACTGCTCAGCACCCTCGGCGATGCGAACCGGGACGCCGATGCGCGCGCCTTTGCGGCGCTGCTGCGGCACATCAAGGCGGTGGATGGCCAGCGCACACCGTCATCATGCTCCAGGTGGAGAACGAAGTGGGAATGCATGGGGACTCCCGCGACCGCTCGCCCGCGGCGGACAAGGCCTTTGCAGGCCCGGTGCCGAAGGAGCTGATGGACTACCTCCAGAAACATAAGGATACGCTTGTTCCGGAGTTTCGCCAGATGTGGGAAGCGGCCGGCTTCAAAACATCCGGAACCTGGGAAGAAGTGTTCGGCCAGAGCAAGGCGACGGATGGGGTCTTCATGGCCTGGAACTATGGGCGCTACATCGGGCGGGTCATCGAGGCGGGCAAAGCCGAATACCCGCTGCCGATGTACGTAAACGCGGCGCTGTACGGAATTGGGAGGTCGCCTCAACCCATAGCGAGCGGCGGCCGGCCCTGGGACGTTGTGATGGACGTGTGGAAAGCCGGGGGACCGGCCATCGATATCCTCTCGCCCGACATTTACAGCGAGGCCGACTACAACGCGTTTTGCGCCCGGTACAGCCGAATCCGGGAACCCGCTGTTCATACCCGAGACGAGCGGTGGGCCGGGAGACGCAGCCAGGGCGATCTACGCCTTCGGACGGCCACGACGCCATCGGCTTCTCGCCGTTCGCCATCGACCGCTGGGCGGGGAACGATCCCGAATTGGCCGGCGTCTACGATTTCCTCTCGCGGCTGTCGCCGCTGATTCTGCAACACCAGGGCAAAGGCACGATGTCCGCCGTCCGCCTGCTCCCGAACGACCCGCCGCAGAAGGTCAAAGTGGGAGACTACATCCTGGAGGCCTCGTACCTGGTGCCCCCGGTCAGGCCCACGCTGCTGCCGCCGCGGGAAACCATGCCGAACTCGGCGGCGATTTTCATTCAGACGGGACCCGACGAGTACATCATCGCCGGCAGCGGCATAAAGGTCGCCTTCACGCCGAACGCACCGGGACCGCCGCTCGCCGGAATCGGCACCGTGGAAGAAGGCACTTTCGTCAACGGCCGCTGGCTCGCCGGCCGCCAGCTTGCGGGGGATGACACCGACCAGGGAAACTTCGTGAGTCTATGGGGCTTCTGGAAGAGCGCCGGCTGGCCGGGAGACGCCACCCTGGGGAAAAACATGTTCCAGCGGGACCTCAGCATCCAGCGCGTCAAGCTGTACCGCTACCGCTGAGAGCGGCGATTTGGCCTACAATACCCGCTGGAGGCGTCTTATGTTCTCGATCCTCGCTGGTTTGATCTATCTCGCGGCGATTGCGCTTCCCATCTGGTTGCTCTCCCGCTACCGCGCGGCCTGGTACTGGCATGTGCTGGCCCTGATTGTGGCGGGCGTGGTGGGGCTGGCGCCAGGCACACCGCTGCTGGAGACGACCGCCGGCACCTTCCTCTATGGCTTCGTCTTCGTCTCGGCGGCCGTGTGGGGCATCGGCGGGTTGCTGCCTTTCCGTTCGCGACGGCAACGGCTGGCGTAAGCCTAGCTGTGGCGGGCCACGTAGAGCAGCAGCCCGAATACCACCACCGGGATCAACGCCACGCCAACATAGAACAGCGCGCGGCGCAGCCAGGGCTTGCGGCGGAATCTCCAGTCTCGCAGCTCGGGGCGGTCGGCCACGCCCACCTGGTCCAGGTGAGCCAGGTCCCAGGCGAACTCCTTGGCCGTAGCGTAGCGGCTCTTGGGATCGCGCTCGATGGCCCGGTAGATCACTTCCTGCAACTCGGGCGAGATCGCGGGATCGAGCTCGCGCGGCGGCACCGGGTAATTGAGCAGCCGGTCGTTCATAATGGCGAAGGGGGTGGATCCCTGGAACGGCGTCTTGCCCGTCAGCATCTCGTAGAGCATCACGCCCAGGGCGTAGATATCGCTGCGCCCATCGCCGCGTTTGCCCTTGACCTGTTCGGGAGAGATGTAGTCCGGCGTCCCCATCACCTGCGAGAAGTTGGCGAAGGTCAAGCGGCGCGCGCCGCTCTGGCCGGCGATCCCGAAATCGATCAGTTTGACGCGGTCCTTATCGTCCACCATTACGTTTTCGGGCTTGAGGTCGCGGTGCACCACGCCGTGCGCATGGATGTAGTCGAGCGCTTCGGCGATGCCCATGGCGATGCGCACGGCCCGCGCCGCCGGGAGCTTGTGCTGGGTGGCCAGGATCTCCCGCAGCAGGCGCCCGGGAACCCACTCCATCACCATGTAGACGCGGCTGCGGTCGTCGTCCGCGAAGACCTTCATGACGCCGGGATGGTCGAGGGCCTGGCCGATATTCTGCTCGCGCTGGAAGCGGTCGAAGAAAACCGGATCGCTCTCCATTTCGGGGTGGGGGACCTTGAGGGCCACCTCGCGCCCGTTGCGCAGGTCCACGCCGCGGAAGATGGAAGCCATGCCGGAGCGCGCCGCCAGGCTGTCGATGCGGTAGTGATCCAGTTGCTCGCCGGGATGGACGGGGGTCATGGAATTGGCGGTCGCCCTCCGCGCGCCGCTCGCTTATCGTCAGGCCAGCTTGTAGGGGCGTCCGCGATACATGCCCACGCGTTCCACGCCGCGAATGCGGATGAGCTGCACGCTGACATTATCGCCGCCGTCCCTTTCGTTTGCAAGGTCGATCAACTCGCGCGCGGCGCTTTCGAGCGACGTGTTGCGGGTGACGATGAGGGCCATGTCGGAGGCCTCCACGGCGCCATGCAAGCCGTCCGAACAGAGCAGCAGGACGTCCCCCGGCAAGATCTGGTAATCGCGCGTATCCACGCCTACGAACATGGCGCTGCCCACCGAGCGGCTGAGCAGGTGGCGTGTGCCGGCTTCGGCGGCTTCGCGCGCGGTAATAAGACCCAGCGTCATGTGCTCGCCGGCAATGGTGTGATCGCGGGTGAGGGATTCGGCGCGGCCATGGCGGACCAGGTAGCAGCGCGAATCGCCCACGTGGGAGACCACCACCCGGTCGTAGCGCAGCGCGCAGGTGACGATGGTGGTGGCCATGGCGATGCCGCCCGGGCCGGCTGACATGCCGCTCTCGAACACTTTGGCATTGGCCTGCTGCACCAGCCGCGGCAGCAGCGAGAGGTAAGACTCCGCGCCCGAGGCGCGCTCGAAGCCGGCCGCCAGCGTCTCAATGGCCAGGCGCGAAGCCACCTCGCCCTGATCGTGCCCGCCGACTCCATCGGCCAGCGCGAACAGCCAGCCGCGCTCCTGCGTCCCGTTACGGGAGGCGGGCGCTACGTAGCCGAGGTAATCCTCGTTATGGTCCCTCACGCGGCCGCAATCGGTCGCCTGGGCGAATTCGATATCGAGCATAGACAAGGCGAGGGGCGAGCTTCCGCCCGCCCCCCTCGATATTAGTTTGGGTACTGTTTTCCAGCTCAGAAGGCCGCCTCCGAACGCGTTGCGACCAGGGTAGTCCGGCCGGTCTGCTTACTGGAGCGCACGAAGTAGATGCCGCCGTAGATCGCCCAGACCAGCGCGATTCCCAAAGCCAGCAGCGGCTCCATCTTGGTGCCGAATCCCATGAACGGTCCCACCAGGTAGAAGACCATGCAGGCCAGGTTGGCGACCAATCCGAAAACCGGGATGAACAGGTGGCGAACCATTTTGAATTTCGGATGCTTATGATAGGCCACCATGCAGATGATGCAGCTCAGGCCGTATAGCAGGAACGTCCCGAAATTGGAAGCCAGCGTGATGGTCAGCAGCGAGTTGGGCATGGCCGCCATGGTGTCGTGGCTCACGTAGCCGAAACTCGACCAGAAGCCCTGCGGCAGGGCCTTGATGGCCGCGTCCGCCAGCGCTCCGGAGTCGCCGAACGGCATCAGCAGGGCCACGCAGCCGATCACGGCCGAAATCGTCGCCAGCGTCCAGATGGCGCGGTGCGGGGTCAGGTTCTTCGAGTGCAGCATGCCGAAATGCTCGGGCACTTCGTTGTCCTTGCCCATGGCGTAGGTCACGCGGGCGCCCGTGTTCATGCAGGAAAGCGTGGTGCCGATGATCGCCAGAAACACGGTGAAGGCCTCCACCAGCATGAAGATGCGGCCACCTCCGGGACCGAACATGGCGTTGCCGATCACGATCATCATGTCGCCGATGGGCGCCGCCGAACCGGTGGCGCTCTGCATGGTATACCCGCTGTTCAGGAAGTAGTTTCGCCGCGAAGTACTCGATACAGGTAACAAAACGCCCCCTGCACCAGCAGCGAGACGATCACCGCGATGGGAACGTCGCTCCGGGCGTTCTTGGCCTCCCCTCCCATGGCCGTCACCGATTCGAAGCCCACCAGAATCAGGATGGCCACGGTCGCCTGAACGAACATCCAGCCCCAGTTATGCGGGGCCACCACGGATGTCTTGTCGCCATGCGACAGGAAGTTGCCTTTGTCGTCCTTTTCCGGATAGGCCACCAGGAACGGCACGGGCTTGCCGGCCGCATCCATCAGCGGCTTGGGAGTACCATCCGCGTTGCGGACAATCGTCTCGGTAGTTTGCCCGTTGGCCGTGGCCTTCTGCGTGGCGAACTGGTAATTATAGGCGTCGCCCGAGGTCGAATCGAACTGGTAACCCACGCTGCCTGCCGGATGCGTCGAGCGGTAACTCAGCGCCATGGTGGCGAAAACCACCAGCGCGGTGATCTGGATCACGTTGATCGCGATGTTCACCGCCGTCGAGCCGGTTATCCCGCGGTGCCCGATGTAGGCGACGCCGAAGGAGAACACGATCGCGATTAACATCATGAACGCCGGACCCGGATTGGAGGCGCTCATGAAGCTTGGCCACAGCGTGCCCGCCAGGTACCCGCAGAGCAGGCCCATCACAGCCACCATCACGCCGGGATAGATCCAGTAGTAGAGGTGCGATCCCCATCCCACGATGAACTTGGCGAGGCGGGCGTAGCGCCAGGCCTTATCGTGATTCAGAAACGACTGTTCCGCAAAGTAATACGAACTTCCGGTCCCAGGGTACAGCTTGGCCATCTCGGCGTAACAGACCGCGGTGGCCAGGCACAGCAGCAAAGCGAGCACGATGCCCGCCCACATGGAGGGCGCGGTCGTCCCGGTGTTAGCCTGAATCGCGAAAGTAAGCCACAGGAACGCGCCGGGGGCGATGAGCGCCATGGCGTTCATGGTGAGCCCGGTGAGGCCTAGCGTGGGCTGCATTTTGACTTCGGCGTTATCTGCCATTGGGTTCATTCTCCTCTTCTCTCTCGATCGTTCTTGTGTTACTCGTCGCTACTTCTTGGGGCCGATGAAGGCCACCATTCCCAGCAGGATCGTAGGCTGATTCTTGGAGTGCCCGCCATTGTTCTGGAAGAAAGCCTGGTTCGACCAGTCGTCGCGGAACTCCAGGCGGGTCAGCAGCCAGCCCGTCGTCTTGTATTCGCCTGTCAGGGTGACCTCGTTGACGGTCTGCGGCAAACCCGTGGTGAAGCCATCCTTGTCGTCATACCATTCCAGGCGGGTGGCCACGGCGTACTTCTTTCCGAGGGCATAGCGGGCCGCGCCGGCGAGGCCGGTCCAATACTGCGCGCCGGGCCCAATGTTCTTGTCGCGTCCGTAGTCGAAGTTCACGTAGTAACTGAAATTATCGTTGGCGTTTACCAACACGGTCGTGTCATAGAGGTTGCGCCATCCGGTGGTGGTGCCGGGCTTCTCCGGACCGGTATAGTAGACGTTCGTCCAGGTTACCTTCTTCCAGGCATAAGCTCCGTTCACGCCGTAAGTCTTGCCGCCGTTGACGGGATAGATGTCGTTCCAGCCCTGCACCACCTGCAAGCCGCCGGTGAAATGCGGCCCTATGGGAAACGAGACTCGCGCGCCAAAATGGTAGTAGGGGATCGCCCATGAGAACAGCAGCGAGCGCGAATAATTCCAGTTCTGATTAGTCTCGATAACCTCCGCGCCCGCGGCGGTTACGAACTCGCCGGCATCCACCTCTACGCCCTTCCAGGATTTCGGTTTCAAGCTGACATAGGCCTGCTCAAAGTATTTGAACGCGTCTGGATCGCGGTTGCCTTCATGAATGACATCGAAGGTCTGACCGAAACCGACATCCAGGTGGAAGCCGAGCGGAGCCGGGGCATGATCGATGGTGATCTTGCCCATGTTGATGTGCACGGTGTTGGCCCGGAAATCGAAGTTCCTGAGCTGGTTGTAGCCCGAGTCAGGGTCGTTGAAGTTGCCGTCCACGTAGCCGTCCAGCAGAAAACTGAAGTCCGTGCCCCAGTGTGTGAAATTCGACGGCTGGGGAGTGGCCGGTGTAGTCGCTGCCGGCGCGGCGGCCGGAGCTTGACCGGTAGCACTCGTATCGGCGGTCGCGGGGGCGGGCGCCGGTGTCTGCGCAAGGGCCGCACCCGCCAGGAGCGAGAGGCCGGCAGCCAGACTGAGGACACAATTCTTCCGCATATAAAGCTCTCCCTTTTAATGGTTTGGTCCAGGCAACTGAGCTGGTAGTGGATCGAAAGCCGCGCATCGGGGGCGAACTTTCGCGACGAGATTAGATTCAATGTACCCTGGCTGGGCGTGAAATGCTAATAGATTATTTCTATGGCCCGGATTGCGAATTTTGCCTGATTTCATGTGAGTGTTCGCGCTTTCGATCGGCTATTCTCAACGTAGGGGCGGCGCGGGCCGTTTAGCCCGGGGGCTCTACTTCCATTCATGCGTCTGGCCGGATTACTGCTGCTCGTGGCGGGATGCGCTCTGGTATATAGCGCGGTGATCTTACTGCATTCCATGGGGCAGCGGGCGGGCTTTGTGGCCGCCGGTCTGGGCGTCGAGATTATGGGTTTGGTGCTGGTGTTCCGCTCGCACATCCGCAAACGTGGAGCGAAAAAATGAACGAGACCGCCGCGCTGGCCGCCGTTTTCCTCTTGCCGATCCCCCTGGCCGCCGCCGGGGTGGCGCTGATGAATACGGGGTTGGGCCGGTCGCGCAGCGCCGCGCATGCCCTGCTTTCCTCTTTATGCGCCTTTGCCGTCGCGGCCCTGGCTTATGCGCTGACCGCGCCGTTGTTCCTGGGCAGCCACCCCTTCGATGGTTCCACCCTGCCGGCGGCCTGCCTGGGAATGTTGGGCGCGGGCCTGACCGCCATCATCCCGCTGGGCGCGGGGGCGGATCGCTGGCGGCTGGGAGCCACGTGCATTTCGGCGGCCATTCTGGGCGGAATCGTCAACCCGCTGTTCGCCCACTGGATCTGGGGCGGCGGATGGCTGTCGCAATTGGGCGTCCGCTACGGGCTGGGACGCGGCTGCCTCGATACCGGCGGCGCCGCCTCGATTCACGTCGCGGGCGGCATCGCGGCGTTGTCGATCGCCTGGGTGCTGGGATCCCGGCGCGGCCGCTACTCGGGCGACGGCATGCCGGCCGCCATACCGGGCCACAACGCGGTGCTGGTGCTGTTCGCCTGCCTGCTGGCCCTGATGGGATGGTTCGGGCTGAATGGCGCGGGCGCGATCCTTTTCAATGGCGTCCCGCCGGAGCGCGTGGCCCTCGTCTTCGTCAATACCACGCTCTCGGGCGCGGCCGCTGCGCTGGTTTCGGCCGCGCTCACGCGCGCCCGCTTCGGCCGGCCGGACCCTTCGCTGTGCGCCAACGCCTGGATCGGGGGCCTCGTGACGAGCAGCGCCGGTTCCGCCTTCATGAGCCCCGCCGTGGCGGCGCTGGCTGGAGGAGTGGGGGGCGCGCTGGTTACCCTGGCGGTCGAGTGGCTGGACTTCCATCTCGAAGTAGACGATCCGGGTGGCTCGATTTCAGCCCACGCGGTGGGCGGCATCTGGGGCCTGGCGGCACTGGGATTCTTCGGGCGCGTCACCGAAGCCGGGCAGGCGGTGGCCCAACTGGTGGGCATCGCGACCCTGCTGGGCCTGGTGCTGCCCGCCTCCTACGGCTGGAACTGGCTGCTCGACCGCTTCTATCGCCAGCGCATCTCTCCCGAGGGCGAACTGCAAGGCCTGGATCTCTACGAGCTCGGCGCGGGAGCGTATCCCGAGTTCGTCATCCACCGCGAAGATTTCTATCAGCGATAGGCGGCCAGCGCCAGCACCGCGTTCAGCCCGCCGAAGGCGAAGGAATTGGAAAGCGCGAACTCCACCTGGGCGCGGCGCGAGTGATTGGGAATCACGTCCAGGTCGCACTCCGGATCGGGCTCGTTGAAATTGGCGGTGGGCGGCAGCACGCCGTCGCGCAGGGCCGTGACGGCGGCCAGGCATTCGAGAGCGCCGGCCGCGCCCAGCGCGTGGCCGTGCATGGATTTGGTGGAGCTGACCGCCAGCCCCGCGGTGTGCGCGCCGAAGACCGCGCGGATGGCCGCCGTCTCGGTGGAGTCGTTGGCCATGCGTGCCGGTGCCGTGCGCGTTGATGTAGCCGATGCGCTCCGGTTCCAGGCCGGCATCGCGCAGCGCCGCACGCATGGCGCGGGCCGCGCCCTCGGCCGATGGCTGCGTGATGTGGGAGGCGTCCGCCGACATGCCGAAGCCCACGATCTCGGCGTGAATGCGCGCCCCGCGCAACTCGGCGGCTTCCAGCGGCTCGAGCACCAGCATGGCCGCGCCTTCCCCCAGCACCATGCCTTTGCGGTCCCTCGAGAAGGGGCGGCAAGTCTCCGGCGAGACCACGCGCATGGCCTCCCAGGCCTTCAGGATTCCGAAACTGAAAGGCGCTTCGCTGCCGCCCGCCAGCGCCAGATCGGTCATGCCCGAGCGCACCATCCAGAAGGCCTGCCCGATGGCATGGCTGGACGATGAGCAGGCCGTGGAAATGGTGAAGCTCGGACCGGTGATGCCGAACTCCATCGAGATATGGCTGGCCCCCGCGTTGGCCATGGTCTTGGGAATGGTCAGCGGATGCACGCGGTTCAACCCCAGCTTGTACACGTCGCGGAAGCCGATGTCCTCGGTGCTCTGCCCGCCCACGCACGGAGCCGGTGACGATGGCGGCGTTCTCGCGCAGTTCGGGCGTCCAGGCCACCCCGGCGTCCGCCACGGCCTCGCGTGCCGCGATTACGGCGAACTGCGCGAACCGGTCGATGAAGTCGGCGCGCCGGTCGTCGAAGTACGGCTGATGGCTGTAGCCGCGCACCTCGGCGCCGTTCCGGAAACGGATCTGGGAGGTGTCGGCGGATTCGATCGGGCCTATGCCGCAGCGGCCCGCGCAAAGAGATGCCGCGAAATCCGCGGCGGTCCGGCCCAGGGCGCTGATCGCGCCCACTCCGGTGATGGCGACTCGCCGCATGGGCTAGCTGCCGGCCTTTGCATCCGCGACTTTGGCGGCCAGGAGTTTCTCCACCCCTTCGCACATCTGGCGCACGTTGCGCACGCTGCGCACTTCCTCGTCCGGAATGCTGATATCGAACTCGTTCTCCAGGGCGAAGAGAATCTCGACGGCATCCATCGAATCGATACCCAACTGCTGGAACTCGCTATCGATGGTGACCGTCTCCAGGGGGATTCGCTTGGAGGTGGCGATCGTTTTCAGAACCCGTTGAATTAGCTCGTCGGACATAGCAATCGGCTCAGCGACTCGAACTTATAACCCCGCTCGAGGACCATGGGTATCAGGCGCCGGACCGTCTCCACCGTTACCCCAATATCCGGCCTGGCCCGCAACTCGCGGCCATCGTGCAGGCACAGAATAGCACCGCTCACCAGGCGCGCGAGGATGCGCTCGACGACCTCACCCGCCCCCAGCTTCCAATCATATCCGATTACGGTCCACATCACGCCGGTTAGCTTCAACCGCCGCTGCGCTTCCCCCACCCCGAACCAGCGGGCCCCGAAGGGCGGCCGGAACCAGCGCGGGCGGACGCCGGCGTGCCTTTCGATGGCCTCCTGGGCCAGGCGCAGGTCCGTTTCGATGAAACGCGGCGAGCGGAAACAGTAGAGCGGGTGCGCGTGGCCGTGGTTGCCGATGGCGTGGCCCGCCTCGCGCACGGTGCGCGCCACCTCCGGCAGCCGCTCCACATTGGCGCCGCACTGGAAGAACGTGGCCGGCGCCCGGTAGTGGGCCAGAATGTCCAGAATTTGCGGCGTGCTCTCGCTGGGCCCATCGTCGAAGGTCAGGGCCACCGCGCGCGACTCCGGCCGGCCGCGCCAAACCGACGGTCCGAATACCTGCGCCGAGCGGCCGCGCACGGCCCATGCCAGCAAAGCGGCCGCGCCGCACACCGCGCCCCCCGCACCGATCTCGATCCCGCGCCTGGCCGGCCGGCTCATGAAGCTTATATTGTAGTCGCGCGCGGCCCCTTACTTGAACCGGCGCTTGACGAAGAAATCCAGACCGAGCAGGCCGTTTTCTTCCCGCACCGCCACCGCCGACCACTGCCGGCTGAAGTCCCATTCCACGCTCACCACTTGCGGGTTGCTGCTGGTCACCACGGTAATGTAGGTGAACGTGATATCGGGAGTCACCTGCTGCTCCAGCGTAATGCGCGCCTGGGGGTTGTACTCCACACCCGGCAGAGTCGGGTCGATGCGCAGGCGGCTCACCCCGAAAAAGCGTTGCAGACGGCCGGTCACCGGGCTGGCGATGGCCTGGCCCAGCAGGGCGGAAGCGCCGGCCTGCTGCCAGGGCTGTGTGGGGCCGTACTGGGTCAGTTGCGAGGTATTGGACGTGGGCGCCTCGCCGGTGGCCAGCAGGGCCACGATCTCGTTGAACTGCATCGGCGGGTCCGACCGCGGGGTCAGGTTCAGCTGGTTCAGCGGGCCGGAGACGTTCAGCGTGACGTCGATGCCGCGTGCCTTGGTCTCCAGGTCGATATTCAGAATCGGCTCGACCCTTACCGGGTTGTAGAACGAGATGGAGCCCTGGCTGATGGTGTACTTGGTCCCGAAGAAGAGCAGTTGCCCCTGCGTGATGTTGATGCGCCCCAGCAGCGCCGGGTTGGTGACCGTGCCCCGAAGGTGCAGGTTGGCCTCCACTCCGACGTCCTGCGTGAGCGAACTCGCCACCTGGATATCCGGCGCGGTATCGATCTGGATATCGAAGTTCATGCCGCCCAAAAGGCCGGTGGATGCCGAAGGCGTCTCGACCGGCTCGGTGGAACCGGCCAGCGCCGAGCTGAGATCCGACTGCGGGTTGAACCCCATCCTCCGCACCGTCACCGAGCCGGCCAGCATGCTGCGTTCCGCGGTGCCGGTCAGGTTGAGGCTGGCATCGGCCACCGTGCTCACGCCCTCGGGGTAGCGCACGCGCACTTCCTCGGCGCGCACGTGCAGGCGGAACACCGGCAACCCGCCGCCGAAACTGCCGAAGCCCGTGAGAATGATGCGGCCGCCTCCGGATTCGCCCTCGAACTTCTGGATGGTGGCCCGGTCGCCGCTGAACAGGATCGCCCCGTTGGCGTTCGTAATGCCGTTGGGCACGCCGGCCACGTTGAACGACGCTCTCTCGATCTCGACGCGCCCGTCGACCCGCGCATCGTCCAGCGGGCCCCGCACCGTGGCATCCGCCGTCACGGCTCCCGCAGCGGTCACGTCCTGGTCGAAGGCGTGGAGCACGGCGAGATCGATGCGTCCGGTGGCGCGCAGATCCAGGGCGATCTTCGGCTCCAGCGGGATCTTGCCGGAAACGCGAAAATCGGTAGCGGAACCCACCAGATGGGCGTTCGCCACGGTAACCACCGAGTTGGCCATGGTAACCACCAGGGGACCGGAATTGCGCAGCGCGATCTCCGCGGGGACGCCTTCTTCCGGCGCGGGCCGCAGCTCGAAGACCGGCACGGTCAATTCGGCTTTGAGGTCGCGGGGGCGCAGCGCGGGGCCGTCTATGCGCAGCGCGCCCTCCGCCGATCCCACGAAGGGAGCGGAGCCGGCCGTGCCCGGAAGAGCGCTCCACCTTTCCAGTTGCGTCAGATCGACCTTAGAGAACTCAAGGGTGGCCGTGCCGGGATAATCGCCCTCCAGGCGCCACCGGCCATCGCCGCGAATCGTGGAACCCGCGATATCCGCTTCCAGGTGCGCACGCAGCGCCGCTCCTTCGGAATTGGCCGTGAGGTGCGCGCTGCCCACTGTCTGCCCGGGAAGCTGGAGACCCTGCCCCGAGAGGTCCGTGTGCAGTTCGCCGATCCGAAACCCCAGCCGCCCTTGGCTCGCGGGCGCAAGATCGAGCACGCCGCCCGCCGTGGCCTGAATGGTGCCGCCGATCCCCGGCCGGGCCTTGGCCAGGAGTTGAATCTGATCCAACGGCATGGTGTTGGTGGAGATCTGGAAGCTCAGCCGGCCGGCGTTCCAGCCCTGGGGCGAATGCGTGTAGGCCGCCGCGATCCGCACCTGCTTGGCGCCCGCCGTCAATTGGCCCGCATCGAGCTCCGCGTGCTGTCCGTTGACGTGCAGGCGACCGCTGAAGCGGTCGAAAGGCTCGCCTTCGAGCATGCCGGAAGTAATCTCGAGATCCGAATCCACCAGCGGATTGCCGAGCGTTCCGGCAACCTGGGCGGTCGCGCCCAGCGTTCCCGTAAGCGGTACCTCACCCGCGCCCGTCAGCGGCGCGACTTCCGCGATAGCGGCATGGCTCATCGTGGCGTTGCCCCAGATCTGGCTGTGCGGGCTGGTTCCCCAATGATCGAGCCCCAGCGCCGCCTGGAAGCGGGCCTGCATCGCACCGCTCGCGAGGCTGGCATTCCGCAGGTTCACGCTATCGGGCGAAGCGGTAACGTCCGCATCGAGCGAGTTGAAGGTCGCGCGGCCGGCGGCGAAATTAGTGGCGCGCAGGTGGCCCGCCGCGGTGGGATGCGCCAGGCTGCCGGTCACCGTGCCCTCGAAGCGCACGCTTCCACGTTCCAGTTTCACGGAAGCGGATGCGGGGTCGATCCCCACCGCGGGCAGCACATCGCCCAGATCGCGGGTTTCCAGACGGACCCGCAGGCTGCGGCCGATGGCGCCGGAGAAATCGGCGCGCGAGGACGGCAGCGACAGCATCGATTGGCCCAGGTCCAGAATGCCGCCGCGGGCATCGTAGGAGCCTTCGATGCGGCCGCTGACCGGCGCACTCCCTGCCGCCGGCGTCACCGCCAGGCTGGCTTCGGCGCGCAGTTCGTTCTTGCGCTGGAGCGAGCCTTCCAGCCGCACGGTCCCGGACACCCGGCCATCCCAGGGAAGCCGCGCGCGGCTGTAGACCGCCACCACACGGCTTGCGAGCAGCCCCGCGGTCTGGCCCTCCACGCGGAAGCGATCGAAATCCGCGAGCCGCGCCTGGCCCTCGAACGTGCCACCCAACGCCGCCAGGTCCAGCCCCTCGAGATCGAGATTGCCGTCGCGCAAGGTGGCTCGCGCGAGCCGGCCCTCCACGGGAGCCACGCCGGCCACATTGGCCGCCAGCCGCATCCCGCTCAGCTCGATGGCCTGGGGCTCGCTTCGAGGCCGCCATCGGCGCGGATGTCCAACATGCGCACCTGTGAATCGCGATACTCCAGGCCGTAGACGTGCAGTTTGCCGAGTACCGAGTAATCCCGGCCGCCCGCCCATTGCGCCTCGCCGGCCAGCTCCAGCCAACCGGTCTTCAGCCCGGTAGCGTCCGCGAAGCGCGCCACGTCCTGGGCGGCCACGCGCGCGTTGTACTGGAAGCGGCCGCGCGGCGAAGCCAGGTTCTCGATGCCTCCCACAATATCCAGACGGGAGCCGCCGGTGGCCAGGTTCGCCGCCACGATCCCGATGCGCTTGGCCGCCATCGTAACCGTGGCGCTCAGGTCTACCGGCGCGGGCACGCGGCCGCCCAGTTGGATTTCGAGAGGCCTGACCGCGAGCGAGCCGCGATAGTCGCGCGCGACGGTTTCATAAGCCAGTGCGACGTTCAGGTTCCGGCCGCGCACGTCGAAGGGTGTCGAGCCGTGCGATTCCACCTCGAACACGCCGCGCTCCAGGCCGAACCGGCCGGTCGCCAGTTGCATAATGGTCTCGACCGTGTCCGGTCCTTTCCGGCGCTTCACCTTCGGTTCGGGGATATTCGTGCGGCCGTCTGAATCGACGGTCAGATAGACGTGCGGAGCGGCCACATCCAGGTAGGCGATATCCACGGCGCGCTTGAGAATCGAAACGATCTTCAGCCCGATGGCGATGGAGTCGGCGTGCAGCAGGGGAGGTCTGCCGGCTGGCTCGGTGCCGTGCAGGGTGAAATCGCGGATCTCAACGCGCCGCCGGCGCCAGTCGAAAGCCAGCGCCCCGATGGCCACACGCCCGCCCGTGGCCGTCTCCACCGCGCTCACCAGCCGGACGCGCACCTGCTCACGAAACCATCCGCTTTGCAGCACGATCACGGCGGCGCCCGCGGCGAGCAGCAGCAGCGCCGCCAGCGATCCCGCGATCCAGGCCACCCGCCGCCGGCTCACTGGAACGCCTCCGCATGGTACACGATGGCGGTGCGCCGCTGGGCATCTTTCAGCCAGGCGTCCAT
Source organism: Terriglobia bacterium (assembly GCA_963714205.1). Lineage (GTDB taxonomy): Bacteria > Acidobacteriota > Terriglobia > Bryobacterales > Bryobacteraceae > CAVQNQ01. Next base: position 283,527 of record CAVQNQ010000003.1, on the reverse strand, counting down.
CTCCTGGTCCTCGCGCTGCCCGAGGAGGGTCTGTTCGATCCCGGCGCGATAATCTTCCAGCCCGACCGGCTGGCCCGGATGCGCGGCCTTGGCGGCCGGCTCCACGACCTTGGCGAAATACTCCTCGATATCCTGGTCGCTCACCTGCACCGCGGGGCGGAAGCGGATCTCGATGAACCGCAGCAGCGTGCGCTCCCAGAGCAGCTCGTCTTTGAGGTCCTGTTCGGTGAGCCCGGCCGCCTGCAACTGGCGGCGAAAATCCGCGGCGCCAAAGTGCTCCTGCTCGAATTTCTCGAGCACCGGCGCTACTTCTTCCGGGGAGGGCAGCGGGTAGCGGCTGGCTTCCAGTTCCGTGCGGATGAGCTGCTGCTCGACCATGCGCCCGGCGGCGGCCCGCTTTCCGGCCGGGCTGAGGTCGGGCTCGGTCCCGTTCAGGAAAGCCGTAACGCGAATCTCGCGGATCAAATCGCTTTCCGTGATCACTCGATTACCTACGGAAACGGCTATCCGGTCGATGATGACGGCGTAACCCGCCGAACCAAAAAGCGCCATACACACCATCGAAGCTATCCAGCTTCCACGCCCTCCGCGCGCGCCAGCCCAGGGGATCTCCGCGTCTCCGCGGCGAATAGAAGTTCGCAATGGAGCGCGGCTTTTCAAAACGTCTGTCCTATCGACACAAAGAACTGAAAATGGCTTACGTTCTGCACCGAGCACAGCGGGGCCGGGGGCGCGCACGGGTCCACTCCCGCGTTGATCAGCTCCTGCTGGGTTCCATTGAAGCCATAAAAGTAAGGTGGATTGATGCTGTACGCCAGATCCAGCCGCACCGGGCCGACCGGCGTTTGGTAGCGCAGGCCGAACCCCACCGCATGCACCATGTAATCGAAATCCTGGAGATTGCGCTGGCTGGTGCGGAACGACAAATTTCCCAGGCTCGAGTAGACGTTGCCCATGTCGTGAAACAAGACGCCGCCTATATTTTCGCCCACCAGCGGAAAACGCAACTCCACCTGGTTAAAGAACAGGGCCGTGCCGCCCAGCGGAAAGCCGGTGGAAGTATCGCGCGGGCCGGCTTGCTCGTCCGGGAAACCGCGGTCCGTCGTGTTGCCGCCGCCGAAAAAGCGTTCGGGGAGCGGAACGGCATCCAGCACATCGCCCGCGTAGTGGAAGGCGTAGATGTCACCGAATTCCGTGCTGCGCGCCAGCACCAGCCTCTTGCCCAAGGGGTAATACGTGGCGTTGCGCGCCAGGAAGCGGCCGAAATCGCGCTGCGATCCGAACGCGCGGTCGGCCAGCCCGAGATCGACGGTGTCGTAGATGCCCCGGTGCGGATCGAGGGGATTGTCGCGCCGGTCGTGCACCAGGTTGGTGGAGGCGATCCCCACGCGCACGGGCTGCGAAAGTTGCGGGATGAGAAACGGCGTGATCTTCAGGTCGCTGATGGCCACCAGCCGGTAGGTGTAGCGGTACAGCAGGGTGACGGACTTGCTGAACCGCTGCGACAACTGCACCGATCCTTCCTCGCGCTTGAAGTTGAACGTCCGCACGTCGCGCGAATGCTCGAATTGGGCGGTGAACGAGATGTTCAGGTTGTCGCTGCTGCGAAACCGCGGCCAGGAGTAGTTGAGCAGGCCGAGTTGATCGAGCGTCGAGGCGCGCGTGCGCAGGGTGATGCTGTGCCCCACGCCCCACAGGTCATTGCGCGTGATGTCGTAGGATACGCGCGGTGAAAAACCGGTGGCGCCCGCCGGTGCGTCGTAGCAGGTCTCGCAGCCCCCGATGCGGCCTAGTTCCGCGCCGATGCCTATCGCCATGGAATAGCGGTGCGCCTCTTCGAGGCTGTAGAGCACGTACTTTCGGGAGGTCTCGCCTTCGGGGTCCTGAATGGCCGTATCCACCCGCGCGAAGACTCCCAGGTCGTAGAGTCTCCGCTGGATATCGGTGATGCGGGTCAGCGAGAGCGGATCGCCCGGCTTCAGCGTGATGATCCGATCGACCAGCGCCGGGCGGGTGATGGTGAGGCCGCTCGTGACCACCTGGCGCACGAACTGCTCCGTGCCTTCCACGATGGTGAAGCGCAGATCCATGCGGTGCGGCTTGGCCGAAGGTTTGGAACTCCACTCGAAGGTGGCATTCGGGAATCCGCGGTCGAAATATTCCGCCAGGATGGTATCGCGGTCCACCGCCACGTTGAACTCGCTATACGGCTCCTCCGGGATGGACGTCAGCTTGGCCATGATCGCGGCCTTGTCTAGCCGCTCGATACCACCCACTTCGAGGCTTCCGACCAGGTACTGGGGGCCTTCGCCAATCGTCAGGAATACGGCGATATCGCCGCTCTTCCCCCCGTAATCATCCTGCACCCGGTGGGTCACCTTCACATCGCGAAAACCGTTGGACTGATACAGGTTCACGATGGAAGCTTCGTCCCGGTCGAGCATGGCGGCGCTGTACCGCCCGTGCGGAAATTGCAAAAACGTGGCGGGCTGGAGGAACATGCGCTCGCGAATCGAGGCCGTATCAAAGTACCGGTTACCCGCGATCGCGATCTTCGCCAGCCGGTGGCGCGTGCCGGTGGTGACCAGGTACTCGATTGCCGACTCCTCGTTCGAGACGCGCTGTTCCTTGAATTGCACCCTGGCTTCGAAATAACCCTGGGATTGAAAGTAGTCCCGCAGGTTGCGTTCGCCTTCCGCCAGCAGGTCGGGATCCACCGTGTGCTCCTCGAACACCGGCACGTAGCGCTGCAACTTCTTTTCCGAGAGCTTGACCCCCACGCTCCGCACATCGATGCGCGGCCCCGCGTCGATGCGGAGGGTGGGCGTGGCGCGGTTGCTCTCCTCGTGGTATTGCATGGATTCGAGCGAGACCTTGGCCTCCAGGCGGTTCTCCTTGAGGTAGAGCGTCCGCACCCTCTCGATGCCCTCGCGAACGCGCGTGTCCGTGACCGGTTTCCAGGTGTGAACGATCCAGCGACGGAACTTGGTGGCGCGCAGCACGCGTTGGGGATCCATTTGCAGATTTCCCACCAGTAGCGGCTGGCTCAGGCTGGCCCGCGGGCCGGGCGCGATCGTAAAGACGATGTTCATCTGCTGGAACCGGTTGTCCTCGTCGAAGAGCTGCTGGATATGGTTGCGGTAGAAGCCGTCGCTTTCGAGCAGCCGCTGCTGATTGGTTATCGCCTGCTCGACCCCGGCCTCGGTGAAAGGCTGCCCCAAATCGAGACGCGTGGCGTTTTCCAATTGGCCCCTGGTGGGAGGGATGGGCACATTGCCGCGTATCGAGACATCTCCGATGAACCAACTGTTCTTGGTGATGAAACGGATCAGCACGCCATCCTGGTCCGGTTCCGCGTCCACCTGAATATCCGCGTACCGCCCCGTGGCAAAGAGCCGCTCGATGGAGGCCCGCACATCCGCCATGCGCAGCGGCTGGCCTTTCTTCAGAGGCAGCATCGCATTTAAATCGCCGCTCTCGAGCGGCTGCACGGCGGGCTGAAACTGGACATCGAGCACACGCTTGCCGTCGAACTCGGCGGATTGCGCGCGCAGAGCCGGGCGCCGCGCCGCCGCGAGCATCAGCAGGACGTAAAAAGCATAGGCGAGCCGCGTCCGCACCATCCTCATGATAACGTAGGTCCTTCCGGGCAACTTTGATACCATCGGAGCTGATGGATTCCGCCGAGCGCCTGCGGTATTCACGGCAAATCCTGTTTCCGGGGATCGGAGAACGCGGGCAGGAGGCGCTCCTCCAGTCGCACGCCGCCGTGGTGGGATGCGGCGCTCTGGGCAGCTTCCACGCCGCGGCCCTGGCGCGGGCGGGCGTGGGCTTCCTCAGGCTGGTGGACCGCGATTACATCGAGCCCAGCAACCTGCATCGTCAGTGGCTGTTTGAGGAAAACGACGCCGCCGAAGCCCTGCCTAAGGCGGTGGCTGCCGCACGGGCGATCGGCCGCATCAATTCCTCCGTGCGCGTGCGGCACGCCGTGGCCGACCTGACACCGTCCAACGTCGAGGAACTGCTGGGCGACGCCCGCCTGATTCTGGACGGCACCGACAACTTCGAAACGCGCTACCTGATCAACGATTTCGCCGTGAGCCGGGGTATCCCCTGGATCTACGGCGCGGCCGTGGGCAGCTACGGCCTCACCATGCCGGTAATCCCCGGGCGAACCGCCTGCCTGCGCTGCGTCTATCCCGAGCCGCCCGCGGGCGCGCAGCCCACCTGCGAAACCGCCGGGGTGCTGAATGTGGCCGTCTCCGCGGTGGCTTCGCTCCAGGTGGCCGATGCGCTCAAGATCCTGGCCGGCCACGCCGAGCTGGTGGAAGCGCGCATCACCACGCTGGACGTCTGGGAAGGCGGCATCCGGCAGATCGCCGCTCCCGCGCGCGATCCGGAGTGCCCCACCTGCGCCCGCCGCGAGTTCCCGTTCCTGGAAGAATCCGCCCGCCCTCCGGTGCGCTTATGCGGCCGCAACGCCGTGCAGATTCAAGATGCCGCGAGGTCCATCGATCTCGAAGCCCTGCGCGCCCGTCTCGAACCGCTGGGCGAAGTGCGCGCCAACGAATACGCCCTGCGCTTCGCCGCCGCGCCCTACGAGATCACGGTCTTCGCCGATGGCCGGGCCATCGTCAAAGGCACCAGCGACACCGGCGTGGCGCGCAGCCTCTACGCGCGCTACGTGGGATAGCGGGCGGGCGCTATTCGCGCTGCTAAACTGGGCTCAGATGCTCGAACCCCTCGTGGGCATGGACGTTGCCGATCTGGGTGAGGCCCTCGGCCCCGGCCAGCCGGCCTACCGCGCGCGGCAAATCTACCAGGCCATCTACCAGGCGCGTGTGGGCGGGATCGCCGAGATTTCCACGCTGCCCGTGAGCCTGCGCGAGGAACTGGCGTCGCGCTTCACTCTGGGTCTGCCCGAGGTCGAGCGGCTCTACGAATCTTCCGATGGGACGCGCCGCTACCTGCTGCGGCTGGCCGACGGCCGAACCATCGAGACCGTGCGCATGCCCGAAGGCGAGCGCGATACCCTGTGCATCTCGAGCCAGGCGGGCTGCGCGGTGGGCTGCACATTCTGCATGACGGCTCTGCTGGGCCTCGAGCGTAACCTGACCGCGGGTGAGATCGCCGGCCAGGTGCTGCGCGTCTGGGATGGCCCGCCGGCGAGCCGCCTGAACATCGTGATGATGGGCCAGGGCGAGCCGCTGCTCAATCTGGAGAATGTTCTGAAGGCCACCGCCATTTTGCTCGATCCCCAAGGCTTCGGCCTCTCGCCGCGGCGCATCACGGTTTCGACGGCGGGCATCGTGCCGCGCATGGCCGATCTGGGGCGCGCGCCCGTGCGGCCCAAGCTGGCTGTTTCGCTCAATGCTTCCACTGAGGAGATGCGCCGCGAGCTCATGCCCATCACGCGCAAATACCACCTGGAGGATCTGCTCGAAGCGTGCCGCGCCTATCCGCTGCGGCCATGGGAGAAGCTGACCTTCGAATACGTGCTGCTGGCCGGCGTGAACGACAGCGACGCCGACGCGCGGCGGGTGGCGCGCATGCTGGCCAATCTGAACGCCAAGGTGAACCTGATCGCGCTCAACCCCGGACCCGAGATTCCCTACCGCACCCCGGACCCCGCGCGCGTGGCGAGTTTCCAGCAGATCGTGCGGAGGTCGCTGCCGTGTTTCATCCGCAAGCCGCGCGGCCTCGATATTTTCGCCGCCTGCGGCCAGTTGAAGCGCAGCGTGGTGGCGGACTACTGAATCTGAAACCCGCCATATTCCCGCGGTTCGGCCTCTTCCTCGTCCACGCCGCGCACATCCGCCCAGCGAGGGCCGCGGTACAGCATCCCGGCCAGCTCGGCGAGCTTCTCCGGCGGCCCGGCGGCGTACACCTCGACCCGCCCATCGTCCAGGTTGCGCGCGTAACCGCTCAGCCCCAGGGCGGCGCCGGCGCGCTGCGCGAACCAGCGATATCCCACCCCCTGCACCCTGCCGCGCACGAACCACCGCCGCGCCGAGTTTGCCCGACGAGCCGCACGAGCCATCTCAGGCGCCTGCTCCGTTCAGCACATCGCGGTAATATTCCTCGTACTGCGGAATCACTTTCTCCGTGCAGAAACGCTCGGCGGCGTTCCAGCGGCCCGCCTTTCGCATGCGGTAATGCAGCTCTTCATCGGTCAGCAGCGTCATCACCCGGGCGGCCTGCGCCTGGATATCGCCCACCGCCTCGAGGAACCCGTCTTCTCCATCGGTGATCAATTCCGGCACGCCGCCCACCCGCGTGGCCACCGGAACCACTCCGCAGGCCATGCCTTCGAGCGCCGCCAGCCCGAACGATTCCATCTCGCTGGGCATCAGCAGCACGTGCGCCAGCGGCAGCAGCCGCTCCACGTGGTTCTGCTTGCCCAGGAAAGAAATGTGATGGTCCACCTTCAGCTCGCGCGCCAGGTGCTCGGCCGGGCCGCGCTCGGGGCCGTCGCCCACCATGAGCAGCCGCGCCGGCGCGCGTTGGCGCACCTCCGCCAGAACGCGGACGCAGTCCAGCACGCGCTTCACCGGCCGGAAATTCGAGACGTGGATCAGCAGCTTTTCTTCCCTCGAGGCATACGCCGCGGCCCCCTTCTTGGCGTCGTCCGGGCGGTACAGCTCGCAGTTGACGAAATTCGAGATCACGCGGATCTCGCGCGAAATTTCGAACGTCTCGATGGTCTGCCGCCGCAGATTCTCGCTGATCGAGGTGACCCCATCCGATTGCTCGATCGAAAAACGCGTGATGGGGTAGTACGAACGATCGGCTCCCACCAGCGTGATGTCGGTTCCGTGCAGCGTGGTGATGAACGGCAGTCGGCGCCTCGGCGCCAGGATCTGTTGCGCCAGCAGCGCCGAGATGGAATGCGGGATGGCATAGTGCACGTGCAGCAGGTCCAGATCGTACGATTCGGCCACTTCGGACATGCGCGAGGCTAGCGCCAGGCTGTATGGCGGATATTGGAACAGCGGATAATTGGATACCTCCACCTCGTGGTAATGGATGCGCGGGGTATCCGGATCCAGGCGGATCGGGTTGGCATAGGTGATGAAGTGCACCTCGTGCCCGCGCGCCGCCAGCTCCATCCCCAGCTCGGTGGCTACGATCCCGCTGCCGCCATAAGTCGGATAGCAGGTGATTCCGACGTTCACGGGGCCACTGTAGCATGAACCGCGCTCCCAAGGACTTTCAAATCGCGGGCATGTCAGAATGTACTGTAGCGAACCGTGATTGCACTCCACAGCGGCGAACAACTCGATCAGTACCGGATTGAAGAGTTGGTGGCGCGCAGCGGCATGGCCTCTATTTTCCGGGCCACGGACACGCGCACCGGACTCCCGGTGGCCATCAAAATCTTGCATCCCGAAATGGAAGCCGATCCGGTTCTCTTCGAGCGCTTCAAACGCGAGGAACAGCTCGGCCAGACGCTCGACCACCCCGGCGTCATGAAGGTTCTCTCGGATGACTCCCGCAGTGGCCCCTACATGGTCATGGAATGGCTGAACGGCCGGCTGCTCCGCCAGATCATCCGGGAACAGAGGCCCCTACCCCCCGAGAGGGCTATGCGCATCGCCATCGCCGTCTGCGATTCCCTGGATTACATCCATCGCAATGGCGTCGTGCACCGCGACCTGAAACCGGAGAACATAATGGTGGACGACCGGGACGGCATCAAGCTGATCGATTTCGGCATTGCCGGTGCGGCCGGCGCGCGACGCCTGACTTTCGGAAACCTGTCCCAGGTGATGGGGACGCCCGACTACATTTCGCCGGAACAGGTGAAGGGAAAGGGTGGCGACGGCCGCAGCGATATCTACTCGCTGGGCGTGATGCTCTACGAGATGCTGACCGGCCAGACTCCCTTTCCCGGCACCAATCCGTTCCTGATCATGAACGCCCGGCTGACCGGCAATCCCATCCCGCCGCGCGAGCACAATCCCGCCATCTCGCGGGAGCTCCAGGAAGTCGTGTACCGCGCCATGGAGCGGGAGCCGCAGGACCGCTACTCCACGGCCAACGAGTTTGCCTGGGATTTGGAGCATCTCGACGAAGTCAAAGTCGCGGACCGTTCGGAGCTGCGGGATTGGAAAAAATCCGGCACGTCATGGCTGAAAAAGGCCCTCTTCTACGCGGCCATGGCGCTGATTCCAATCGCCATCTTCGCGCTCCTGATTTGGGTGGCCCGCCATTAACGTCGTGGGGCGGACCCCTTGGTCTGCGCGGCGCCCCCGGTCCCGCTTAGGTCCTGAAGCTCCGGGAAAGAAGCCCTGGAAAGCGCGAAAACAACGTGATTATCCACTTTGCAACAACAGAAATCGGGGAACGATACGTCGCGGTCACAGTCCGGTAGGGGTTTGGGCGCGGCGGCGGGGTTCTCAGCCGCACTTTTTTGCTCTCTGCTGCGCTCTGTGCTTCGGTTCGCGCTTGCGCGGTATATCGGCTAGCGGTGTCGGGCGCGTGCTCACCAGGGCGCAGATGACGGCCTCAAATTGGGCCTTCGGAACTTTGAGCTCCACCCGTGTACCCAGATCTCAAATCGCCACACCATATTGAGGTCTTGTGGTCCGTTTCAAGGCGGCGTACAATAAAATCGCCCTGAATAGGGTGCGGTGCGGAGGCGTACCGTCCTGGTGGACTCACTACCGCTCGTCTCTTGAGGAAAGATGAAGACGAAGAACCCGATGACGAGGTTTTCCCGGTTTCTCCAAATGAACTGCGAGGGATGACGCAGCTGCAGGCGCTCACGCATATCGCACTTCATAATGGCAATCGAGTGAAGATTAGAGTTGCAAGACAGCTTCTCGCTAAGGCTGGCGTTATGAAGTTGACGAGGAACTCGTACAACGTCCTAGCGACAGTCATCAAACGAAGCGAGGCGTTCGAGCACGTCGGACCTGGAGAATTCGAAGTTCGCTTGAACGCCGACATTCCAACACTAGCTGCGCGAAAGGCGGGGAACTGAGGATGGCCAGGGAAGATCGAATCAAGCTGATAGAGGAGATCAAAGCCTGTCGTGGATCGCGCGTGATCTGCTATTTGACGAGTCTGCGTGAAAACGTTCCTGCCGTGATTGCGCAAGACCAGGTTCGCGTGTTTTTCGATCACCTACTCTTATTGCCGAACCCGCCCGTTGAGAAGCTAGATGTCTTCCTTGTCAGCAACGGCGGAGACGGGGTGGTGCCGTGGCGATTAGTATCGCTGTTCCGAGAGTTCTCCAGGTCCTTCAATGTGTTGGTGCCATACAGGGCGTATAGCGCCGCCTCACTGATCGCTCTAGGAGCTGACGAAATCGTCATGCATCCTTTTGCTGAGATCGGGCCGATCGATCCAACTGTATCGAACCCCTTTAATCCCAAAGAACCCAGCGGCAGGCCGATAGGAATCAGCGTTGAGGACGTGAAAGCATACGTCCACTTCATCAAGGACACTGTCGGAATCACGCATGAGGATGAATTGGTGAAAACGATTGAGATTCTGGCGCAGCAGGTTCATCCACTTGCACTGGGCAATGTCGAGCGATTCGTTTTCCAGTCGCGCATGACGGCCAAGAAAATCCTCAAGACCCATATGACGGAAAGTGAGCACATCATCGATGAGATGGTGGAAACAATGGCGTCCAAGCTGTATTTTCATGGACATCCGATCAACCGAAAGGAAGCCAAGAACGACGTTGGGTTGAAAATCGCCCAAAACGTCCCCTCCCAGCTTGAAACAGCGATGTGGAACCTCTACATGGATTTTGAGAAGGAGTTCCAAAACTCCGCCCCATTTTTCCCGGCTGGAGACTTGTCGCAGCTGCCGATTCAGGGTAATACACCACGCCGAAAGGAGTATGAACTTCTGCACGTAATGATCGAAAGCAGCGGTCTTTCGAGCAGGAACCTGTCGAAAAGACGCTTCACGCTCTTTCAACCGCAACCGGGCCAGCGTATAGTGGACGAGGAAATTCTATCGATAGAGTGGAATCATTCGCCGGTCGCATAATCCGTATCCCCAGGTCAATGCTTGTGCTCATCTCCTGAGGAAACTCCATAGAGCGGGCTTCGGCGCTCCCGAGACAGCTCCCATGGGCGTCGCGGGTCGTACCAAGCAGCGTCGTTGTCGTATATCTCACGCTTTGCATATCGGCTAATCCTCACGTGTTTTTTAGCAATTCGCTGCCCAATAACTATATCCTATGGCAGCAACAGGCTGCAACGCCAGCTGGGTGTCAAAAAAGTGACACTTCCCCTGTCTCTTCGTCAGAATTCCATTAAAGCAAACATTCAAACGACTCCCCGCCGAATTCCGCATCCGGCCCCTTGTCCCGTTCGCCTCCCAGCGGTTCGCCGAACTTCGCACCTGGCAGGGGGGCCCATCACCAGGGCCGCAATCACCAGTGCGAATAACCCGGGCAACAAGCCGGCAATCCCGCGCACCAGCTTGCATCCGTGCGAAGCCGCCGTACTCTTAGCCCGCTGTATCCGTCTAGCCCGCTGTATCCGTCCCCAGACACGCCGCCTGCAGTTGCCGCTTCAGGGTCTCCTGCATTTCGGGCGACAGCTTTTTGCCGCTCTGTGAAACGTAAAACACGTCGATCGCCCGGTGGCCCTTGGTATCGATGAGCACCGTATCGATATCGCAGGCATTGGATGAGAACACGTTCGCCAGGCTGTACAGCAGCCCCAGCCGGTCTTCCGCCACAATCTCGATGAGCGTCGCGGTTTCATGCGCATCGCTATCGAACTCGATCTGCGGCGCGATGGCGCGCGTTTCGGGACGCGGGAGCGGGCGGTTCCGGAACAGCCGCCTGGCGTCCGTCTTTCCCAGCGCGATGCGCCCCATCAAGTCCTGCAATCGGTCGGCTTCGGCCGGGTTCAACTGGAGCGTGCGCTTGGGGTCGGTGAAGGTGAACGTGTCGAGGATGACGCCCTGCGAGTTGGCAAACGCCTCCGCTCTTACGATATTCAGACCGAAGCTCGAAATCGCTCCGGCGAACGAAGCGAACAGCGCCGGCCGGTCCTGTGCGACCACCCTCAGCTCATAGGCGCCCTCGATCGCTTCCAGTTCGACCGCCACTCCCGAAGGCCGGCTGCGCTGATACAGACGCGTATGCGCGGCAATCTCTTCGGCCGTGTGCGCGCGCAGATATCGGGTGGGAAAACCCTTGATGAACTCCGCGCTTTCGGGAAGAGCCGGCGGAAGCTCCTGGATGCGGTCGGTCTCGAGTTCCCGCGTCAGGGCGCGATACGCCGCGCCATAAGTCCGCCAGAGTTGATCCAGCCTCCATGGGATCATGGCTTCGGAAGAAGTTGCCGCGATCCCCGCGTAAGTAACCAACGCCAGCAGTCTCAGGCGCTCGACCGTCCCGATGCGCTCCGTGAGCCGGTGGATGGTGGCGGGATCGTCCAGATTGCGGCCGCTCGCCACATCCGACAGCGTGGTTTGCCGGTCGATCAGGAACCGGACCAGCTCCCGGTCGGAGGCCGGCATCTGGAGGCGCGCCGCCGCCTCGTTCCCCCCGGTGCTTCGGGCCATTCCATGGAACAGCAGGGCGAAGAGCAGCACCGCTGGATCTTCGATCTCCGAAAGGAGCCGGCCAAACCGCTGGCGAGACGGGTCCGCGGTCTCCCGGAGATCCGAGATCCGCTCGATCTCGAGCAGCGTGTGTTCGTCAATCGTGTAGGCGTGATCCGCATCGCCGGCCGCGACACCTTCGATCGCGGCCCACTCGGGAAAAACCGCAGGCAGCAAATCCGCGCGCTGGAGAACGCGCAGCGCCAGGGGAGCGTGCGGCAGGGAGAGGATCGTCCCGATTGTGGGCCACCGCAGCCGCTCCCGCTCGCAGAACGCGGCCACGGCGCCGCGTGCGGCCATCAGGAGCCGCTCGGTCTCGGGAGCCGGCGGAACGCCTTCGCGGGCGATCCGTTCGAGCCGGCGAAACACGGCTTCCGGATCGGCGGCCGTGTCCTCGACGAGCGGCGCCCGATTGCCCGCGGCCGTCCTCGTGTCACAAGCGTCCATCGCGCGCCGCGCCTCGTGATAGACCGCCCGCGCGTGCTTGAAGTATTCGCGCATCCACTGGCCGGCCTCCCGGCCGCCCGCGAACTGCCCGGCGATGGCCTGTTGCGCCGCCAGATCGAGCCCGTCGCGGTTCTCCCTCGCGCGATAGTGCAGAAAGCAGCGCACGGAAGAAAGAAACCGGACAGCTTCGGCCAGCGGAGGGGCCGATGCGACCCGCTCCGGGCATAGCTTTTCGAGGTTCGCGATCAGGCGCGCGTCGCGCAGCCCCCCGGGCGACTCTTCCACGTCCGGCTCGCGGTGAGAGGGCGTGTTCCGATACTTTTCGTGGCGCGCGCGCGCCTGCGCGATGGCCCGCTCAACCATCTGCTGGCGCCGCTCCGCGAGCAGACCTCCAAGCTCGCGCTCGAACTGTTCCGCGAAGGCGGGATCTCCGGCCAGCGTCCGGCGGTCCAACAGCTTGAGGTGGAGATCGGCGTTCGGTTCGAGCGGCGCCAGGCACTCCGCGATGCCGCAGACTCTCTGGTTCGGCCGCACGCCCCTGGTCCACAGCAGCCGGACGAATTCGGCGACCGCCTCGTTCAGATCGCGCGGCGTATCGCCTTGCCGGACGACGACAATGTCTGCGTTCGAGTAAGGGAACAGCTCGCCGCGCGCGAACGTGCCGGCGGCGAGCATGACCACCGGCCCCGTGAGAAACGGAGCCAGCGCGGATTGAAAAGCCTCAAGAACCGCTTGTTCAACCTCCTGGGTCAGCGCGCGCTGGACGTCCGCGGCGCGCCCGGTTGCCTGGAAGTCTCTCTCGGTCTCCTGCCACCGGGCGCTCGATTCCAGATCTCTCCGCCCCTGCGCCGCTATATCGATCGCATTCGCCTGGTTCAAGTCTCCAGTATCCCCCACGCGCCGGCCGCGCGCATTTCCGGATTAGAGACCTTCCCAGACGTAGGCCGGGAACTGCCGCACGATGCGGAACCCTACGCGCTCGTAAAGCGCCACGGCGCCTGCGTTCGCCGCCGTCACCGTCAGGCTCGCCGCGCGGCAGCCCGATTGGCGCAGCGCCGCGAGCGACTGCCGCAGCAAGGCGTGGCCCACGCCGGTGCCGCGCGCCGCCTGTGAGACGCAGATCTGTGTGACGTGGCCGCACTCGGGGGCCACCATGCTGGCCAGCGAGAGGCCGCACAGCCGCCCGGTCACGGCCTCCAGGGCCACGTAAGAGGCCGGCCGGAAAAAGGTGCCGCAACCCGGATACTGCACGATGTTGTAAAGGAAGCGGCGCGCGCCCTCGGGGCTGCGGTACTGGTCGTTGATATGGCCATCGACGTGTCCCGTGTACGCTACGGCGATCAACTGCGCGGCCGGTTCCTGATAATGGTCGGACCACCTTTCGAGATACACGGGCCGGCGCACACGCCCTTCCGCCAGCTCGGCCGCGCTCAGATCGATGCGCATGAAATTGCGGCTGTATGTCGCGGCGTAGGGGGCGAACGGCACGGGGCGGCCCGGCGGGAACGCCAGCATCATAAGTTGCGCTTCGACGCGGCGGACCGATCGCATGGCCGCAATGGTTTCCAGAGCCGATCCCAGCAGGCGGTTTTCCCGCTCCACGGTGCGCAGCGGCCGCCGCACGTAAAGATCGCCGATCAGCCCCTTGGCCTCCTCCAGCACGTAGTAAAGATAGCCCGCCACCTGGCCGGCCTCGATCAGGGCGCAGCCGCTCAGCGCGCGCAGGCCCACGAATTTTCGCACCAGGTCGGCTGATTTCCGGAAATCCCATTCGACTTCCCCCAGCCACTCGGCCGTTTCCTCCTCGAGCACTGCTTCCAGATCGCGAACCGTGACGCGGCGGAGATCCACGATTTCCGCGGAGGAGTGAAGCGGGGCTGGAGATAGTCTGGCTGCCATCGAAATCGCTGCTATTGTAACCCGCACAGGGGCATAGGATTCAACATCGCCACCGTCCCACCCGCACATTCGGCCCGCGCGGCGCCCAACACTCCGGATCGCTGGGGCCGAATAGCGCCAGGACCGGCGTTCCCACCGCCGCCGCCAGATGGGTAATACCCGAATCGTTGCCGATATATAGCCGGGCGCTGGCCAGCCAGCAGCCCAGTTCGTACAGGTCGTCTATCCGGACGGCGCCTTCGAGCGGGGGATCGTCCGGGCCGGCGCACCAGCGGACCGGCAGGAGCGTCTCAAGCCGGCGCGCCAGGGCGCGATACTTCTCGAGCGGCCAATTCTTGCGTGGGCTTCCCGAAAAGGGGTGAATCGCGGCGAAATCCGCGCGTTCAACCACGCAGGGGATCCGTGGAATGCCGTCGCTGGAACAGTCCGCGAGGGTGCGGACCTGGTCCAGGTAGAAATCCGAGGCGTGCCGGCCGGCGCCCTCCGGCGGGAGAGCCGGCAAAAAGGTGCATGGCACGCCCACTTCGCCCATCGCGGCGCGGAACTCGGGGCGGCCCGTGCCGTACCAGGAGACAATCCTGTCGAAGCCAGCTAAATCTTTGATGAGACTGGGATAAGGCTCGGTTACACCCAACAGGTCGAGGCCCGTGGACGCGATCGGTCGCACGCGATCAGCGAAGCGGACCAAGGGGATGTTGGCCGATGCGGTCCACACCTCCAGATATCCGGCGCGCAGGCATTCGAGCGCCGGCAGAGACACGATGAAATCCCCGATCGCACCCGGACGGATCGCCAATCGCCGCATCATTCCAGTATCGCAAAGCAGAAGTCCAGAGCCCTGTTTTATGCACAGGGGATGCACTGCGGCCTCCTTGTAACCTATTCGAAACAAGGTAAATAAATATTGAGGAAAAAGTGACTTTTCAGTCACAACCGTCTTGACGGGAACTGGCTTCGGGAGCATATTGGGGGAGGTTCCAAGAGGTTTGAGGAACAGTCAGCCTCCGGAAACGTAGCGGACCGCGAACGATGATCCGCAGTCGAATCTAGTAATAGAAGCGGGCTGCGGGGAGCGAGCGGAGATCGGGCGGATTCGGAAGGCGAGCGGGCTGGCGGCAAACCCTGTTGAACGCTTCGATCCGGAGGGAAGTAATAGTCCCAAAGGGGAGTGGAGACAGGAGGCGCAGTCAGCCGGGTCGGGACGTGAATCCGCAACGGGCCCAAGCGATGATACGGCCGGCAACGGGGCAAACCGGAGCCGGTAGTGGAGCGGAAGGCCGAACGGGCGGTGAAGCGAACTGACCGGGAGTGAAGTAGCAGGTCGGGACCTTTGACCCCGGAATGGAGGCTCCGAAAGGAGTAGCCGTTGCGGGCGAGGGAAAGGCCGTTACGAACTTCCCGCTCTGTTCGGAAGAGGCAAGCAAGGCTGCGGCGGCCCTCGACGCTTTGATCCGGCAACCGGAGAAAACGGTGGCCGGGGAGTGGAAAGGCGCGACGCCCGGTGCTTCCGAATACGGCGCTCAGGGCCGGGCATGCCGGCGGTGGGCGAGGCTGGGAATCGGGTCACTTGGAACCATTTCTTTTTTGTCCTTCTTTTCGCGGCATCCTGCACGTGCGAAAATAGCGGTCGATGCCCGATGTGATAATCCCAACTGAAACAACTGCCCAGGTGCTGGCGCAGAAGATCCGCACCCATAGCGCGCGTGTGGGAATCGTGGGACTCGGATACGTGGGGCTCCCTCTGGCCGTGGAGTTTGCCCAAGCCGGATTCGCCGTCACCGGAATCGATATCAGCCAAGGCAAAGTCGAACGTGTCAACGCCGGGGACTCCTACGTGGGCGATGTCCCCAGCGCTACCCTGGCTCCCCTGGTCGAATCAGGAAAACTGCGTGCCACCACCGATTTCGCGGCGGTTGCCGAGCTCGACACCATCAATATCTGCGTCCCCACGCCCCTGCGTAAGACCAAAGACCCGGATATGAGCTTTATCGTATCCTCTTGCCAGGAGATTGCCAACCACTTCCATCCGGGCATGCTGGTCATTCTGGAGTCCACCACGTATCCCGGCACCACCGATGAACTGGTCCTGCCCATGCTCTCGAAGCCGGGTCTGGAAGTGGGCCGCGATTTCTTCCTGTGCTTCTCGCCGGAACGGGTCGACCCGGGAAACCCCAAGTACCAGACGGTCAACATCCCCAAGGTAGTGGGCGGCTGCACGCCGGCCTGCTCCGAAATGGGCCGGCTGTTCTATTCCCAGGCCCTCGAACGGGTCGTGCCCGTGAGTTCCACGCAGGTGGCCGAGATGGTCAAGCTGCTCGAAAACACCTTCCGCATGATCAACATCGGGCTGGTCAATGAGATGGCTATGATGTGCGGCCGCATGGGCATCAACGTCTGGGAGGTGATCGATGCCGCCGCCACTAAGCCATTTGGTTTCATGCCCTTCTATCCCGGTCCCGGGCTCGGCGGGCATTGCATCCCGATCGATCCTTTTTATCTCTCCTGGAAGACCAGACAGGCCGGCATCGAGGCCCGCTTCATCGAGCTGGCCGGCTATATCAACGGCCAGATGCCGCATTTCGCGGTCGAAAAGGTGCAGGACGCCCTCAACGACCAAGGCAAGCCGGTCAAGGGATCGCGTATCCATATCATGGGCGTGGCCTATAAGAGGGACATCGACGATCTGCGCGAATCTCCGGCCCTCGATGTCATGCTGCTTCTGGAGCGCCGCGGTGCTATCGTCAGCTACAGCGATCCGTACGTCCCTTCGCTCAAGCTGGATAGCTTCCGCGCGGATGCCCTGCCGGAAAGCTGTGCCGCGGAAGCCGATTGCGTGGTGATCGTCACGGATCACTCGGCTTTCGATTACCAGGGCTTGCTCGAGCGGTCCCGCCTGATCGTGGATACGCGCAATGCTCTCAAGAACTTCTCGTCACCGAAGATCGTCCGGCTCTAATCCGTTCGAGCCGGTTGACAACGTTGTTCAAAGAGTACATGCTTTATTTTGGAGCGAGAGGTGTATCTATGAAGCGGGCGTACGTTTTGGCGTTGGCTTCGACGATGATCCTGTTGGCCGCCATCCCCGCGGCTGCGCAACCCGTGATTTCCGCGCGCTCGGGAGTGGTTTCGTATGGCGAGGGTGCGGTTTACGTCGGCAACCAGACCTGGCAGCCGAGTTCCTCCCAATTCGACGCCATCAAGGAAAATACCGTGGTGCGCACCGAGGCGGGGAGGGTTGAGGTCCTGCTGGTCCCTGGCTCGTTCCTGCGGCTGGGCGAAAACAGCTCCTTCCGTCTGCTGACCAACCGGCTCATCGATACGCGCCTGGAACTGCTGAGTGGCTCGGTTGTTCTGGAAGTCGACCAAGTCACCAAGGACGACAACGTCACGGTGGTTTCGGGCCAAGCCGTCGTTCAGTTCCCCAAGGCGGGTCTGTACCGCATGGATTCCGAGCCGGCCCAAATCAAAGTCTTCAAAGGCGCCGCCATGGTGCAGATGGGCGACCGGAACATCGAAGTGCCCTCCGCCAAGATGCTCGGGCTGTCCGGCGAGACGGCCGCGCTCGAGAAATTCGACACCGAAAATACCGACAGCCTGGATAACTGGAGCCACCGTCGCGGAGATCTGGTGGCCAGCGCCAACGTTTCGGCGGCCAATTATGCCCGCAGCACTTCGACGAGCCTCCTCGGTAATACCTGGGCTTGGAACCCCTATTTTGGGATGTACACCTACCTGCCTATGAGTGGGCAGATGTTCAGCCCCTACGGAGGCTGGTTCTGGAGTCCGTATACCGTGCCCTACGCCTATTACAACCCGCCGGTGATTATCACGCGAGGCACGGGCAGCGGATTGACGGGCAGCGGGTTGGTGGGCATTCATGCCCCCGGTCGCGCTCCAGGCCTGGCGACCTCCTCGGGTTCGACGGCAGCCATTTCGTCGCCCACGCGTTCCGCCTCCACGGGTTCGCCTTCCATGGGCCACGTAGGTGGGGCGCACAGATAGCGCGCGCCGGAATCTGAGCGGGCGGCCTGGTTAGACCGCCGCAGTTCGAAGAGGACGGTAGCGCCGGCTGGCGCGCACGCCGATCAATTCCGCCACATCCGCCAGAAGCGTGGGGAGATTCTCGGTGTAAATGGAAATCCGATGGTTGCCGGTTGCACGGCTGCGCCGGCCCGGCTCATAAGACCGGACGACCGCCGTGGCGGGGCGGTACGGTTTCACGCGCGCATAAGCCAGGACGTTGGGACCGGCCCGCCGCGAGCCGAATTTCGAATCGGTCAGCACCAATTCATATTCGCCTTCGTCCAATTTGGCGAGAGCTTCGGCTGGTGTGGCCGCCACATCGACGGCGTACCCGCCCGCTTGCAGAATGGTCTTCAGAGCGAGACGCGGGGCGAGTTCTCCATGAACCAGCAGAACCCGGGCGAGCTCGAGCATCGTGGAATTTCCGCCAGCAACCTTCCGGGAACCGACAAAGCTTGGCATTGGCTCTAAGATTAATGTAACCGATTATGACCTTCCTTTAACCCACGAATTTGCCCTCGCACACGAGAAAAATGGATGTTACCCTCCGATACTGACCGTACTATGCTGAACAAATAAACGAGAAGAAAGCCGATGATTATGCACTTCGCCGGCTGGCGGTCGAATGATGGCTTGCGCCGCCGATCTGCCGGCCTCAGCTAAAGGTCTATTGCCCGGCGGGCACCCGGCGGGGACTCTCGCTGACTTTGAAATCCGCGGGAACCTCGAAAAGGGAGCGCGCCGGTTCGCTCCGGCTGATGTTGGCCAGCCGGGTCACGGTTTCGCCGGTACGCGGGTCGCTGCGCTTGGCCAGCACAACCGTCTGCAAGTCCGGTGAATACCAGGTTTCGTTAACGATCTGAATGGGTTGTTCGTTACCCATGCGCCCGACCGGGATGGTGATCGTGGTGCGGGTGCCATCGGCCGATACGCCCTCGATGGTCTGCCGGCCGAGCGATTCGGTCTTAATGTCCTCCCCGATCCGGGCTCCTCCGGGGCGCGGCCGCGGACCTCCGGACGAATTCTGGCCCGGCGCCGCGCGCTCCATTCCGCGCCCGCTCCCCCGCCCGGCGCTACTCCACGAGGACTTGGAGGCGGTCCGCTCCTGCGGATTCAGCGTGTAGTTCGATCCCGCCACCGGGTCGTTGATAAATACCACCGTCGGGAGATTGGCGCCGGCCGCTAGGCCGCCCAGCGAATTCAGGGCCTGCTCGCGCCGCGTGCGCCCTTCGCTGTCGCGGTACATGCGCGCTGAAGCTGTCTGGCGAATGTGATTGCCGTCGCTCAAGGTCTGGACGCGCTCGGTCACCAGGTCCGCCGAATACGGCGCGTTCTTAATCACGCGGGCAGGCCTGCCGGCTTCCGCGCCGAGAAACCGCGCGCCACGTCCGCCGCCACCAAACTCAGGAGGCGGGCCGAAAGGTCCCCGGCCCCGCCCCGGTGGGCCATCCTGCGCATAGCCCGCAGCCAGCCCGAAAGCTATCGCCAACACCCATCGAATGAGCACTTTAGTACTCCTGTGGATCCGTCGATCCATCCACAAACCGCACCGCTCGCGCCAAGCCATCCGGTCCGATGGCGACATCCGCCTCCACCCGTTCGGAGGCGCGCTCGGCGCTCACAGTATATCCCAACGCGGCCATTGCGGACCGCGGCACTTCCACGCGGACCACATCCATCTCGTCGTCGGCATCGAATTCCTCCGCGTCGGGCAGCGGAATGAACTGCGCTTCGGCCCCCATGGAAGGCTCCATCAGGTCCAGATCGGGCGCCACCGGCAAGGACGCCAATTCCAGACGCGCCGGCGGCCGCCGGTGAGACACCGGGGACGGAGCCGTTTTCGCGGTGGGTTGCCTGCCATGCGCCAAAAACAGGGCCAGCGTCACACTAGCGGCGGCCGCCGCGGACCACGTGGTCAGCGGCACCCACCAGTTGCGGTGTGAGCGCGCCCGCACACCCGCTTGAGCGCGATAACTTGCCAGCAGCTTGGCCTCCAGCCGGGGCGGCGGCGCGATGGCACGCGATTCCGCGGCCATGCGGGCCAGACCGGCCGCCAATGCCCTGTGACGCTCCAGTAAGACGCCGCAGGAGGGGCAATGCTCCATGTGTTCGCGCGCCTCTCCCGCAGGCGTTTCCCGGGCCAATTCAGGCATCGTTTCCCAGAATCTCTGGCAATTCATATCGCGTTCCTCAATGGTTTCAAAGCTCCCACGGAAGGCCGGGGACTACGTTCCAGACTCAGCTTTTCGTGCAGCAGTGCGCGCGCCCGGTGCAGCCGGGACCGTACGGTCCCAATCGGACATCCCAGTATCAAGGCAACTTCCGCGTAGTCTATTTCTTCCAGGTCGCACAAAGCTACTACCTCGCGATAGCGCCGGGGCAAGGCCGCTACCGCCCTCCGCAAGGCCTCCAAGCCCTCCCTGAGGGTGAGATCCGCCAGCGGATCGCGGTTCATCGCCAGTTCCGGCGCCGGAACCTCCTCCAAATCGCCATCCAAAGCCACGTTCCGGCGGCTGCCATCGAGGTAGCGCAACACCAGTTTGCGGGCCACCCCCAGCAGGTAGCTGCCCAGCGAACCGCGTTCCGGCCGATACCCTAAATCCCCTCGAATCAGCGCCAGAAAGACTTCCTGGACGATGTCTTCGGCCAGCGCCGCCGAACCAGTTACATGCAAGGCGAAGCGGAAGATCGGCCCTTGGTGGAGACGATACAGAGCCCCGAAGGCGTCTTCGTCGCCGTTCTGTAGGCGCATCAGGAGATCGTCATGCGCCGGTTGCGAGTGGAGCGCCATGCGCCTCTTTCAATTGTATATTCCGGCCGGGGGCCTAAAAAGTTCCACGCCGCCCCGAAAATCAGGCGTTTACCTAATAACAAATTAGACACCGGGAGCGCCACAATAGTGGGTTCGGCGAAGTTCACGCTAACTGTGTCTCCAGTACGGTTGCTCCAAGCTCATTGAAAAGGTGTATACCTGGAACAGACTATGGCGCCCGAGACGTACGTCTCAGAATTGGAAGTGCTGCGCAAGAAGTTGGCAGCAGCCGAATCGGCGTTGTCCGATCAGAATCGGGGTTTCCAGGACGGCGATGAGCGGTTCCGCCGGCTGGCTGAAAGCTCTCCGTTCTTCGTCTGGATGGCCGGTCCGGACGCGCTGTGTACCTATGCCAATCGCGCTTGGCTCGAAATGCGGGGGCGCAAACTTTCCGAGGAGATCGGCAACGGGTGGACGGAAGGTCTGCACCCCGATGACCGAGACTTGTGCCTGGAAGCCTACCTGAAGGCCTTCAGCGCGCGCCAGCCGTTACGCCAGAGCGGCCGCGTGCTGCGCTGCACCGGAGAATATGCGTGGGTGGAGGTTATCGGGTGCCCGTGCTTCATTGGGGACTCCACTTTCTTCGGCTACATGTTCGCAGGCCTGGACATCACTCAAATCAAGCGCCCGTCCTTCACGCCCGATCCGGAAGCTGTGCGGATCGTGTTCGCCCTGACCGAACGCGAGCGCCAGGTGCTGGTCCTGATTGCCGAGGGAAGATCGACCAAACAGGCCGCCACTACCCTGGGGGTGAGCTACAAGACTGCCGACTCGCACCGCAGCCGCATCCTGGAAAAGCTGGGCGTCCATGAGACTGCCAGTATGGTGCGCTATGCCATACGCGCCGGCCTGATCGCACCGTAGCGATCTGCAACCGTGTAGTCCCTGTCGGGCGGTCCAGTCAGAGCTGTTGCGGGGCTTCTCCGAGATGCACCGGCACCTTCATTGTGCGGCCGCCGCGGTAAATGGTCAGCGTAAGGGTGTCGCCGCCGCGTTTGTGGCTCATGACGGCCGGCAGGGTGTCGTTGCCCTCCACTTTCTGGCCGTCCACCGCCATGATGAGGTCTCCACCTATACCGATCTGGTAGAGGCCGCCCACCACCGCCATCTGCCGGGCCCCCTGCAGGCCGGCGGCTTCGGCGGCCGATCCGCGTTCCACGCTCTCGATCAGCAGTCCGCCTTCGACCGGCAGGCTCAGCATCTCGGCCAGATCGCCGCTCACGTAGCGTGTGCGGATGCCGACAGGCGCCGGCCGCGAGATATGACCGCGCTGCTGGATCTCCTCCAGCATGGCCTTGGCGCGGTTGATGGGCGTGGCGAAGCCGATTCCGATATTCCCCTGCGCCCCGTAGATGGCCGTGTTGATCCCGATCACGGTGCCCCGCGAATCGAGCAGCGGCCCGCCGCTATTGCCGGGGTTGATGGCGGCATCGGTCTGAATCATGCCTTCCAGGCGCCGGTTCTCCTCGGTCTGGATGGAGCGATCGAGCGAGCTGACGATGCCGGTGGTGAGAGTGCCGCCGAAGCCGAAAGGGTTGCCGATGGCCAGCACCTTCTGCCCCACCACCAGCGCGCTGGAATTGCCCAGCGGCAGGGTTGGCAGCTTGTGCCCGGCTTCGATCTTAAGGAGCGCCAGGTCGTTGCGCTGATCGAGATCGAGTACCTTGGCTTTGTAAACTTTCTTATCGTGGAGCGTGACCGTCAACTGGCGGCTGCCGCGCACCACGTGATTATTGGTGAGGATCTCGCCGTCCGCGTTGATGATGAAGCCCGAGCCGGCGCCTTCCACGGGATAGACCTGGAAGAAGAAATCCTGCTGGTAGACCACCGAGGTGATGTTCACGGTGGCTTCGCTGGCGGTGCGGTAGACGTCGATGTTGTTCTGCTCGTCGGTGGTGTAAGCGGGCGCCGCGGCAGCCGGTTCGCTCCAGGACCCCGCAGCTGGCCGGAACGGTCCCAATAGGCGGGCGGCGCTCCAGTGGCCCGTCGAGGTGACGTACACGAACGCCGCCGCCAGGGCGAGAGCCCACAGAAATGAGCGCGCAACTCTCATGCTTCGATCCTCCGTAACGCTTCATAGACCGCCCGGGTCTGGCGCAGAGTGTCCTCCTTTTGGCCCGACGTGTCTATGACGAATTGGGCGAACTTCCGTTTCCCTTCCAGGGGCATCTGGCGGTTCAGGCGCGCACGAATGTCGGCCAGGTTCTCCCCGTCTCGCCGCAGGGCCCGCTCGATCTGCTGCTGCTCCGCGCAGGTCACCAGGATGATGCGGTCGAACCGCTTATAACTACCGGTTTCGATGAGGATGGCAGCCTCCACCACCGCGATCCCGTGAGGCTCGCGGGCGGCATACCCGGCAATCAACTCCTCTTCGCGCCGCACCACCGCCGGATGCACAAGGCCGTTGAGGCGCGCCAGACGCTCCGGCGAGCCGAAAACGCGTTCGGCCAGCGCTTGCCGGTCGATCCGGCCATCGGGCGCGAGAATCCGCGGGCCAAACTCGGCTACCACGCCGTCATAGGCCTCGCCTCCCGACTCGAGCACATGGTGGCCCAATTCATCGGCCTGGATCAGCAGGCAGCCCCATCCGGCGAGCGCTTCGCCGACGAAGGTTTTGCCGCAGGCCAGACCCCCGGTGAGCCCCACTCTCAACATAGCCCGGCCCGGCGCTCGGCCGCCGCCACGGTGTTGAACATCAGCATGGCGATGGTCAGGGGACCCACGCCTCCCGGCACGGGGGTATAGGCCTCCGCGCAGGCGGCCACGTCCAGCGGGTGCACATCGCCCACCAGCACGCTGCCTTTGCGGTCGAACGCGGCCAGTTTTTCGGGCGCATCGCGAAAGATGCGGGCCACTTCCGAGCGGCTGTCGAGGCGATTGGTCCCCACGTCTATGACTACGCCGCCGGGCTTGAGGAACTCTCGGGTAACGAAGGCCGGGCGGCCCATGGCGGCCACCAGGATATCGGCCTGGCGGCACACGCCGGCGAGATCGGGCGTTTTCGAATGGCAGATCGTGACGGTGGCGTGCTCATGCATCAGCATCACGGCCATGGGCTTTCCTACGATGTCGCTGCGCCCTATCACCGCGGCGCGCCGGCCGGCGATGGGGATGCGGTAGCGCTTGAGCATCTCGATAATTCCCGCTGGCGTGCAGGCGCGGGGTCCCGCCAGGCCCGCCACCAGGCGGCCCACGTTGCAGGGATGGATGCCGTCCGCGTCTTTATCCGGATCGAGCGCCAGGAGCACGCGCTTGCCGTCCACCTGCGCGGGCAGGGGAAGCTGCACCAACAGGCCATCGATATCCGGCCGCGCGTTCAACTGCCGCACCAGATCCAGAACTTCCTCCGTGGTGGCCGAATCGGGTGGGGTGAGGGTCTCGGAGTAGATGCCCAAGTCCTGGCAGGCCTTCATCTTGTTGCGGACGTAGATTTCAGAGGCCGGATTGTGGCCCACCAGCACGACCGCCAGGCCCGGCGGCCGCGAGTGGCTCGCCAGCGCGGCGACGCGCGGCCGCAGCTCTTCCTTGATCTCATCGCGCACACGATTTCCGTCCAGTATTCGAGCCATCTGATTATTTACTTCAATGATACCGTGGGGCCGCGGCGAGGATGCTCTCCAGAATGTCCGGGATTTCGAACACCGCGCGGTTGTGCAGCCGTTCCGTGGCCGTGCGGAAACGCGCATAGGCGACGGGATCCAGAAGCTCCTCGACGGCCCGCGCGATACCCCGGAAATTCGGCAGCACGATGCCCGTGCGGTGCTCGCGAACCCACTCGGCGTTGTAGCGCTCCTGGGGCAGGGTCCAGGCGTTCGATTCGACGATCACCGGCAGGCGCATGGCCATGGCTTCGCTCAAGCTGCCCGGTCCGGGCTTGCCGATGAAGTAGTCGGCGAGTTGCATGTAGCGCGGGATTTCGCGCGTGAAACCTTCGACGAACATGGGCGCGGGGCGATCCAGGGCTTCCAGGCGGGCGCGCAGCCGGGCGTTGTGGCCGCAGATGGCGATGAGCTGGCGCTCGGGCAGGCGGCGCGCGATCTCCAGCATCACCGCGGCGCCCTCGCCTCCAAACAGGACCAGCCCGATGGGCTCGCTGGCCCGGAATCCCATAGCCGCGCGAGCCTCCGCGCGCTGATAAGGCGTAAGCGGAGCGGCCTCGTAGAAGCGCGGGTTGAGGATCATCCCGGAAACGCGGTGCACGCGGTCTGCGGGATGGCCCATAGCCAGCGCCTGCTCGACGGCCTTATCGGAACCGCAGATGAAATCCTGCGGCTGGCGCTCCATCCAGAAGTGCGGCGGGTAATCGGCGATATCGGTCAGGATGGTTACCAGGGGCGTGCCCGGCAGCGCGCGCCGCAGGCTCTCGCCCAGCGCGCGGTTAAAATTGGGCACCAGCGAGACGGCCATGTCCGGGCGGCTTTCGCGCCAGAAGCGCTCGAGCATGCGCACCTGCTGGGCGTGGAACAGGCGGATCAGCAGGTGCATCCCGCGGGTGAGCTCGGCGGAGCCGAGGGTCCATCCTTTCTTGAGCATGAGGTTGTAAAGGTCCTGCAGGCGCAGGCCGGTGAACTTGCGGAAGATATCGAGCGAATCCAGGATCTCCTGGAGGTTCACCATGCGGATCTCGAAGGCCCGCTGCTGGCTTTCCATCACCTTTTGCAAGGCCGTGGCCGCGGCGCGATGCCCGCCGCCAGCATCAAAAAAGATGAAGTCGAGCCGTTTCATCAGTCCGATTGTGCCAGAAGCGGCACGATTCACGCACCTTTTTCAAAGCTGTCACGGAACTGTAGCCCTTGGGAGGTTACAACGGAGACGTGGAGCTTAGCGGCGCGCTGAACTACATCGCTCATCGCGACCTGCGGCTGATGCGGCGCGTCAACCGCTGGCGCGCTCCGCGTTGGATCCGGATCTGGATGCTGGTGGCCACGCGCGGCGGCGATGGCTGGCTATGGTACGCCATGGGCGCCGCCATCCTGCTCTTCGGGGGGGAGCGCAGGTTTGTGGCGGTGAGCGCCGCCACGCTGGCCGCCGGGATGGGGATCGCCCTGTTCCTCAAGCTGAAAAAGGCCGCTGGCCGGCGCCGGCCCTGCGCCTTCGAGCCGCACTGCTGGGCGGAACTGCTGCCGCCGGACAAGTTCTCGTTTCCTTCCGGCCACACCATCACGGCTTTCTCGGTGGCCGTTTCGCTGAGCCTGTTTCTGCCCGGGCTTACCGCCGGCCTGTTCTTCTGCGCGGTCAGCGTGGCGGCCTCGCGAATCCTTCTGGGCATGCACTTCCTGAGCGACGTGGTAGCCGGCGCGGTCATCGGCTGCGGCCTGGCTTATGGAAGCGTGTGGATGTTGCGAGCCGCGGGATTAGGCGTGTAAGCGCGAGCAGGGAGATCTCCGCCAGGCCTCGGCACGGTCGCGGGAATCAAGAAGCAACCGGGTCTGAAGTGAGGCAGGTTGTGGAATATCCGGCGAGATTCGCTAAGGACAAGGCATCTGGCGGCTTCGTGATCACGTTTCCGGATGTGCCGGAAGCAATCACCGAAGGCGAAACACTCGGGGCTGCCATGGCTATGGCGCAGGAGGCTCTGGAGTTGGCGCTGACGTTCTACACCGAAACGTCAAGGGACCTTCCCAAGCCGGGACCTCTGAAGAGAGGGATGCGCATGGTACCGGTCCCGGCGCTGAGCGAGGCCAAGTTCATGCTGTACGACGCGATGCGCTCCGCAGGCATCCGGAAAGTCGAACTGGCGCGGAGGCTCGGATGCTCGCCCAGCCAGGTCGACCGGCTGTTGGACATCGGGCACAAATCGAAGCTCGATCAGTTGCAGGCGGCTTTTGCTGCCCTTGGAAAGAGACTGTCCATTCAGGTGCGGGATCTGGCTGCGTAGCTTTGCAGGGCTCGCTCGCGGGTTTGACGCTTCCCTCCGCCGGGAGTTAGTCTCACGTTGTGAAACCGGCATCCTCGGGTGCGGACGAGCGGAAGGGGACCTACCACGTCCAGGTGATCGACCGGGCGGTGGCGATCCTCGACGAGATCGCCAAATCTCCCCACGATTTGAGCGGCCTCGAGATCTCCGAAAGAGTGGGATTGCATAAGAGCACGGTTCACCGCCTGCTCGCGGTCCTGGATTCCAACGGGCTGGTGGAACGCAGGCCCGAAGGGAGCCGGTATGGCCTCGGCTGGCGGGTGTTCGAGTTGGGGATCGTGGCGGCATCGCGTCTGGACCTGCTGGAGCGCGCCAAGCTGCACGTCGCGCGCCTGGTGGACCTGACCGGGGAGACCGCGCATTTCGGAGTTCTGCGGCAGGGCGAAGTGGTATCGCTCGTGAACGTGGACAGCCGCTACACGGTGCGCACGCCCGCCACGGTGGGCCGGCGCATCCCGCTGCACTGCACGTCGCAGGGCAAGGCCATCCTGGCGTTTCTGCCGCCCGAGGTCGCCGAAGAGCATTTGGCGGGCTGCGTCTTCACGCGGCTCACGCGCAACACCATCCCCGACCGGGAGCGCTTTCTGGAGGAGCTGGAACTGGTGCGCAGGCGCGGCTACGCGATGGATAACGAGGAGTTCGAAGAGGGCCTGCGCTGCATTGCCGCACCGGTGCACGATCACACGGGCGCGGTGGCCGGCGCCGTGGGCATCGCGGGGCCGAGCTTCCGCATGAGCGGCGCGCGGCTTTCCCAGTTGAGCCGCGCGGTGATGGAAGTGGCGGCCGGGCTTTCCGAAGCCCTGGGATTCCGCTATACGAACTCGCGGACGGAATCGATCGCCCCGCCCATCGAGCAATCGGCTTCGCGCTCGACGATCACGTCAGCCAAATAGGGCACCTTCGATTCCATAGCGCGCGCGAAGGCCGCCGGCAGGTCCGCGGCATCCGCCACGCGCTCGCCCCGGCCGCCGAAGGCCTCGATGAACTTGACGTTATCCGGGTAAGCCGCGCCATCGCAATACCACAGCGCGACCCCGTGCTCGTACCCGTACGCGTACTTCTGATTCTGGCGGATCAGCCCCAGGTAGCCGTTGTTGACCACCACGACCACGATGGGGATCTTGTGCTGCCCGGCCATGGCCAGCTCTTCGCCCATGAACAGGAAGCCGGCATCGCCCACCACGACTACCGCGGGATCGTTCGGGCAGGCCACCTTGGCGCCGATCGCCGCCGGAACCTCGTATCCCAGCGTGCCCGCGCCGCCGGATGCCAGGTAACGCCGCGGCCGGTCGATATTCTGCAATTGGCCTGACCAGATCTGCGTAATGCCGCAGCCGGTGGTGAACATGGTGTTGGGCGGGAAGAAGCTGTTGATTTCCTGAAACACGCGATGCGGCTTGATGGGGCTGGTGTCGTAATCTGTCCTGCGCGCCAGTTGGCTGCGCAGCGCGGGCAGCGCCTGCACACGCTCGGAGGACCGTGGCCGGTACCCGCGCAGGCGGGCCTCTTCGAGCAGGGCGACGAGCGCCAGCTTGGCATCCGAGACGATGGCTACGTCGGCAGGCAGCACGCGGCCGATCTGGCTGGGTTCGATATCGACGTGGATGAACTTTCGCTTACCGCGATAGGTCTCGACCTTGCCTGTGTGCCGGTCGGTGAAGCGGCAGCCCACGCCGATCACGAGGTCGGATTCGAGGAAGTAGCGATTGCCGATGGGCTGACCCACCTGGATGCCGGCATGGCCCGCGTTAAGCGGATGGTCGTGGGGCAAGCCGCCCTTCCCCATGTAAGTCATGATGAAAGGGATTTCGAGCTGTTCGGCGAGCGCGCGGAATTCCTCGGTGGCGCCCGAGATGATGACACCGCCGCCCAGTATCAGGATGGGCGCTTGGCTCGCGGCGATCAGATCCATGGCCTTCGCGATGGCCGCCGGATCCGGGACGGGATTCGACCAGGGCAGGGGATGATCGTTCTCAGGGCGGTAGTCTACTTCGGCCATCTGCACGTCGAGGGGCAGATCGACCAGCACGGGGCCAGGCCGTCCCGAGCGGGCCGTGCGGAAGGCCTCGCGCATGACCGGTGCGACATCGGCGGGATTGGTGACGCACCAGGTGGCTTTCGAGACCGGCCGGGCGATGGCGGCGATATCCACGCATTGGAACGATTCGATGTTCAGGATGCTGGAAGCGGCCTGCCCGGTGATGGCGATCAGGGGGATCGAATCGGCCCGCGCGGTGTACAGGCCCGTGACGAAATTCGTGGCCGCCGGACCCGAGGTGCACATGGCCGCCGCCATGCGGCCCGAAGCGCGGCAATACCCATCGGCCGCGTGCACCGCGCCCTCTTCGTGGCGGGCGATGTAATGCCGGATGCGCGAATCCTTCAGGTACTTGTAGACGGGATTGATGGCGGCGCCGGGGATGCCGAACGCGGCCTCGATGCCCTCGTCTTCCAGAATGCGGACTACGACTTCGGCGACTTTCATGTCGTTTTGACATATAGGAGGGTGCCGGGCGGATGTCAAAGGCGGCTGCGGGAGGCGACCGGCACACGAAGGCGGCCGCGCGGCCAAGTCCTTTCAGCGGATGGTTTAGGCGGGAAAGGCGGGTTGGCGAAGGCGGCCGGATGGCGGGGAAACGGGTTTCAGGATGTGAAACTCTGGCTTACCGGATGGCGGGGGTCCGGGGCTCGATCCAGCCTCGCGGTGCCCATGTTACGCTCGGATTTGATGTTCCAACGCGTCATTTGGATCGTGCTGGACAGCGTGGGAATCGGCGCGATGCCGGACGCGGCTGCCTTCTTCGATCCTCCCGGCTGCGATACCCTGGGCAATCTGGCCCGCGTGCGCGGTCTGCGGCTTCCCAACCTCGCGCGCCTGGGCCTGGGTAACATCAAGCCGCTCAAGGGCATCCCGGCGGCCGCCGCGCCCGAGGGAGCGTACGGACGCTCGACGCTGGCTTCGCCGGGCAAGGACACCACCACGGGCCATTGGGAAATGGTGGGAATTCTCCTGGACAAACCGTTTCCGCTCTATCCCCACGGTTTCCCGCGCGGGATCATGGAGGAGTTCGAGCGCCGCATCGGCCGCCGCAGCTTGGGCAACATGGCCGCATCGGGCACCGAGGTCATCAAGGAATTCGGCCCCGAACACATGCGCACGGCTTCGCCCATCGTGTACACGTCGGCCGACAGCGTGTTCCAGGTGGCCGCTCACGAAGAGGTCATTCCGCTATGCGAACTGTATAAGATCTGCGAGACGGCGCGCGAAATCATGCGCGGGCCGCACGAGGTGGGGCGCGTCATCGCGCGGCCGTTCATTGGCGGGCCGGGCCAGTTCACGCGCACCTCGAACCGTCACGACTATGCCGTGCCGCCTCCCCCGGATATGCTGCTCGACCGCCTGGATGCGCGTGGCGTCCTGGTGCACGGCGTGGGCAAGATTTTCGATGTCTACCTGGGCCGCGGCATCCGCGAGACCGAGAAAACCAAGAACAACACCGAGGGCATGGCCAGGATACTCGAAGCTCTGGGTTCAGTGGAGCGCGGCCTGATTTTCGCCAACCTGGTGGATTTCGATCAGCAATACGGCCACCGCAACGACATCGAGGGCTACGGCGCGGCGCTCGAACGGTTCGACGCCTGGCTGCCCGAATTCGAACGCGCCCTGCGCCCCGGCGACGTGGCCGTGCTCACGGCCGACCATGGCTGCGACCCGACCGCGCCGGGAACCGACCACACCCGAGAGTATGTCCCGCTGATGGCTTTCGGCCCCACCGTCCGCCGAGGCGTGGACCTGGGGCTGCGCGGCTCGCTGGCGGACATCGGCCAGACCGTGGCCGCCAATTTCGCAACGTCGATCGCCACAGGCGATAGCTTCTTACCGCAAATCCTATGAAAATACCTTTCATGGCGGGCAATTGGAAGATGTACAAAACGCCCGCGGAAACCATCCAGTTCTTCGAGAAGTTCCGGCCGCTCGTCGAGAAATCGGAGCATCGCGACATCGTGATTTTTCCTCCGTTCACGAATCTCGCGGCGGCCGTAGATGCCGCCAGGGGCACGCGCATTCAGGTGGGCGCGCAGAACATCGCCTGGGCCAAAGAGGGCGCCTTTACCGGCGAGGTCTCCGGTCCCATGATCGTGGCAGTGGGCGCCAGCTACGTCATTGTGGGGCATAGCGAGCGCCGGCAGTATTTCGGCGAGACCGATGAAACCGTCCTCAAACGGACCCAGGCCGCGCTCGAATTCGGCTTGAGCCCCGTCGTATGCGTGGGCGAGCGGCTGGAGGAGCGCGAGAGCGGTCTCACCGAAGCCGTGCTGGTGCGCCAGTTTCAGAATGGGATTGCGGGTCTCACGCCCGAGCAGTTCGCCCGCATCGCCATCTCGTACGAGCCGGTGTGGGCCATCGGCACCGGCAGGACCGCCACGACGGAGATCTGCGCGGTCTCGCATCGCGTGATCCGCGGGCAGGCACGCGAGAGATTCGGCAAGGAGGCGGGCGACGCGCTGCGCATCCTTTATGGCGGCAGCGTCAAGCCGGACAATGCCCGCGCGCTCATTGCGCACCCGGAGATCGATGGCGTTCTGGTGGGCGGAGCAAGCCTGGACCCAGTCTCGTTCGCCTCGATCGTGAACTCGTAGCCCCGTCGGCTTCCAACTTCCGAGGGCGCCGCGGCGGGGCCGGTTTTCCCGAGTCGTTTCCGATTCCTTTATAATCAAATTGAATCGTGCACTGGGTAACAACTCCGCTTGAGAAGGAAGCCTGATCCATGTCAACTCTAGAGGTCTCGCCTGTAGAGCCGCTGTCCGGCCGATCGCGCCCCTCGGTTGTCAACGACTTCAGCATCCAGGTCGCCACCGTCAACGGGTCGGGCAGCCAGACGGCCAATACGGTCCTCATGCGCGCCATCTTTCAGATGGGCATACCCGTCTCCGGGAAGAACATGTTTCCGTCGAATATCGCTGGGCTGCCCACGTGGTTCACCATACGCGCCAGCAAGCACGGATACGTCGGCCGCCGCAAGGAGGTGGATTTCCTGGTGGCCATGAATCCGGAGACGGCCCGCGAAGACGTGATGAAACTGGAAAGCGGCGCCGCCGTGGTCTATGACGAACCGCTGAAGCTCAACGCGCTGCGCGGCGATCTGCACTTTTATCCCGTTCCCTTCGACAAACTGGTGGCGCCGGTCTGCCCGGACGCCAAGCTGCGGAAGCTGGTCCGCAACATGATTTACGACGGCGTGGTGGCGTGGCTGCTCTCGATCGAAATGGACGAAATTCACAAGGCCCTGGTGAAGCAGTTCGGCAAGCGCAAGGCCAAGGCCGCCGACCTCAACTGGGGCGCGGCCCAGGCGGGCTTCGAATACGCGGCCAAGACATTCACCAAATCGGACCCGTTCCGCGTGGAGCGCATGAACGCGACCGCCGGAAAGATCATCATCGAGGGCAACGCCGCCTGCGCGCTGGGCGCCATGTTTGCGGGCGTCACGGTGGTGACGTGGTATCCTATCACGCCCTCCTCGAGCCTGGTGGAATCGCTGATCGGCTACATGAAGCGGTTCCGCATCGACGCCGAGACGGGCAAAGCCACCTACGCCATCGTTCAGGCCGAGGACGAGCTGGCCTCCATCGGCATGGCGCTGGGCGCCGGATGGGCGGGCGCGCGCTCCATGACCGCGACCGCCGGGCCGGGCATCTCGCTTATGTCCGAGTTCGTG
The DNA here is from genome assembly GCA_963714205.1 of Terriglobia bacterium. Taxonomy (GTDB): domain Bacteria; phylum Acidobacteriota; class Terriglobia; order Bryobacterales; family Bryobacteraceae; genus CAVQNQ01. Next base: position 251,132 of record CAVQNQ010000003.1, on the reverse strand, counting down.
GGGTTGGGCTACTACGCCGAGGTCCCCGCGGTGATCTTTGACGTGGAACGCGTGGGCCCTTCGACGGGCCTGCCGACGCGCACCCAGCAGGGCGACCTGCTCTCGACCGCCATCCTCTCGCACGGCGATACCAAGCACCCCATGTTCTTCCCGTCGTCGCCGGAGGAGTGCTTCACCATGGCGATCGACGCCTTCGACTTCGCCGAGCGGTTCCAGACGCCCGTCTTCATCATGACCGATCTCGACCTGGGCATGAACAACTGGATGGCGGACCCGTTCCCTTATCCCGAAGAACCTATCCGCCGCGGCAAGGTGCTGACGGCGGAGGATCTCAACAGGCTCGGCGGTTTCGCGCGCTACAAAGATGTGGATGGCGACGGCGTGGGCTACCGCACTCTTCCCGGCACCAACCATCCGGCGGGGATGTACTTCACGCGCGGCAGCGGCCATAACGAGAAGGCCCAATACACCGAGCGCGAGGACGATTACATCCACAACATGGATCGCCTGGCGCACAAGTTCGAGGTCATGCGCCGGCACGTGCCGGAACCGGTGTCGGACATTCGCGAGGGCGCCCGCATCGGCATCGTCGCGGTGGGAACGTCGGATTACGCGGCGCGCGAAAGCTGCGACCAGCTGCAGGCCGAGTACGATATCGCGGCCAGCTACCTGCGCCTCAAGGCCTATCCCTTCACACCGCATTTGGCCGAGTTCATCGCACGCCACGAGCGCGTCTACGTGGTGGATCAGAACCGCGACGCGCAGTTGCTGGCGCTCATGCGGCTGGAATTCGAGGCGGAGCTGATCGCCAAGCTGCGCAGCGTGCGCTACTATGGCGGGCTGCCCATCGATGCCCGCACCATAACCGACGACGTGATCAAACAGGAGGGCAAATGAGTACCACGGCAGCGCCTCCACCCAAGAAGGTGAACCGGCTGGGGCTGGAGGTGGTGAGCTATAAGGGCGTCAAGACCACCCTGTGCGCCGGCTGCGGCCACAACGCCATTTCCGAACGCGTCGTGGAGTGTTTCTACGAGCTGGGAGTGGAGCCGTGGAGAGTGGCCAAGTTCTCGGGCATCGGCTGCTCTTCGAAAACGCCCGCTTACTTTCTGGGCCTTTCCCATGGCTTCAACGGCGTGCACGGACGCATGCCGCCGGTGGCCACCGGGGCGCTGCTGGCCAACCGCACCCTGCTCGGCCTGGGGGTCACCGGCGATGGCGACACGGCCTCCATCGGGATCGGCCACTTCATGCACCTGATGCGCCGCAACCTGCCGATGATCTATATCATCGAGGACAACGGCGTCTACGGGCTGACCAAGGGCCAGTTCTCGGCTACCGCGGATCTCGGTTCCAAGCTGAAGACCGGCGTGCTGAACGACCTGCCGCCCTTCGATTGCTGCGCGCTGGCGATGAAATGGGGCGCCACCTTTGTGGCCCGTTCCTTCAGCGGCGATAAGAGGCAGCTCCAGGCGATTCTCAAGACCGCCATTTCGCATAACGGCCTCTCGGTGATCGACGTGGTCTCACCCTGCGTCACCTTCAACGATCACGAGGGATCCACCAAGAGCTACTCGTACATGAAGGAGCACGAAGAGGTCTTGCAAGAGCTGGACTACGTTCCGTTCTTCGCGGATATCGCGGTGGAGATTCCCGAAGGCGAAGTGACGGATGTCGAGATGCACGACGGCTCGCACCTGCGCATCCGCAAGCTGGGCCGCGATTTCGATCCCACCAACCGGATGGCCTCGCTGGCGGCGCTGGAAGAGGCCGCGGCGAAGGAAGAGGTGCTGACGGGAGTGCTTTATCTGAACACCGGCAAGCCCACGTTCATGGATCTGCTGAATCTGCCTGATGAGCCGCTGGGAACGCAGCCGGAATCGAAGACGCGCCCGTCCCGCGCCGCCTTGGACGAGATCATGGAAGAGCTGCGGTAGCTTCACCCACGGCGGCGCGGTTGGCGGTCAACCTATTTCGCCGCGGTGCCCTTGGCCTCCGGTTCGCCTTCGAAAATCGAATAGGTTAACCCGGCCAGCGCGGCTCCCACCAGCGGCGCCACCCAGAAAAGCCACAGTTGCTCGATCGCCCAGCCGCCCACAAACAATGCCGGACCCGTGCTGCGCGCCGGATTCACCGAGGTGTTGGTCACCGGGATGCCGACCAGGTGGATCAGCGTCAGCGCGAGACCTACGGGGATGGGCGCGAAGCCCAGGGGCGCGCGCCGGTCCGTGGCTCCCAGGATGATGATGAGGAACATGAACGTGAGCACGATTTCAGCCACCAGGCAGGCCACCAGCGAATAGCCGCCGGGCGAATGCGCGGCGTAGCCGTTGGAGGCGAATCCATTGGCCAGATCGAATCCCGCTTTTCCGCTGGCTATGACGTACAGGACGGCTGACGCCACCACCGCCCCCACCAGTTGCGCGCCGATGTAAGCGGGAAGATCCGCGGCCTTAAATCGCTTGGCCACCGTCAGTCCAACCGATACCGCGGGGTTCAGATGGCATCCGGAGATGTGGCCGATGGCGAAAGCCATGGTCAGCAGCGTAAGCCCGAATGCCAGCGCGACGCCCAAAAAGCCGATCCCCAATCCTGGAAACGCGGCCGCCAGAACGGCGCTGCCGCATCCCCCAAAAACCAGCCAAAAGGTGCCGAGAAACTCGGCTGCTGCTCTCTTTCCCAGGGGCATAAATCCTCTTTCAGGTGAGATTCCGCGAAATAGCGGGACCCGGGTCTCCGGCGCCGATTATACTCCGGCGGGGCCTGCTAATCTGCGGCTTTTCGCACCGTCTTGCGGTTGAACGGCGGAAAAGCGAGAGAGCCTGCTAGGATGAAAGCGCAAGCGACAGCTTCCATGCCACCGGCCAGCCAGCCCGCGATGGATCTGGAGGAGATCTTCCGCGATCATCACGCCATGGTCTTCCGCGCCGCTTATCGAATTACCGGGAACGCCGGTGACGCGGAGGACGCCATGCAGACGGTTTTTCTGCGCATGCTGAAACGGGATGCGGCGGCCGAGCCGGTGACCAACATGGCCAGTTTCCTGCGCCGCGCGGCCATCAATGCCGCGCTCGACCTGGTGCGCGCGCGCCAGAACATCCGCGGGGTTCCGCTCGAAGACCTCGAACCGGTATTGGCCGATGCGCCCCACCGGCAGCCCGATCAGGCCCGGAAAGAAGGTGAAGTCCGCGAGTGGCTGCGCGGCGCGCTGGCCCGGCTGAACCCGCGGAGCGCGGCCATGTTCGCCCTGAGGTTCTTCGAGGATAAGGAAAATCCCGAAATTGCGCGGTTGCTGGACACCACTCCGGGAACCGTCGCGGTGACGCTCTCGCGCACGCGGGATTGGCTCGAAAAGGAATACCGCGTCTACGTGGGAGGTGTGGCATGACGCCCGAAGAGAATCGCATGGATCCCGGGCTGGAGCGGGCCGTGACGGAGATTCGCGAGGAAGCCATCGATCCCGCGGTTGTCGAAGCCGCCGCCGCGCGCGTCTGGGCGCGCCTGGCCGAAGCCGCCCATCCAGCGCGCGAGCACATACGCGACTGCGCCGGCTTTCAGGCGCTCTTTGCGGATTATCGGGCGGGCCGGCTCTCCGAAGCGCGCACGCTGCTGGTGAGGGACCACCTGCACGCCTGCGTGGCCTGCCGGCGCGCCTTTGAAGGCAAAGTGGTGGAATTTGCCGCGCCGCCCGCTGTCCGCCGCCCCGTCCCGATCCGCGCGCGCTGGGCCGTGGCCGCCGCGTTGCTGGCTGCCGCGGGCGTAGCGATGTGGATCGCGGTGGATCGCCTGGGAACCGGCACGACCCGTCCCATGGTCGAGAGCGTGAACGGAAACCTGTACGAGATCACGGACGCCGGAATTTTGCCGATGGCGGCGGGCCGGGACTTGCCGGACGGTGTGGAGATCCGCACGGCCAAGGATTCCTACGCAGTGCTGCGGCTGCGCGACGGCTCGCGCGTGGAATTGCGCGAGCGCTCCGATTTTTCGACGTCCGAGTCCGGACGCGATCTCAGCCTGCGGCTGGGGCGGGGCAGCGTCATCGTCGAGGCCGCGCGGCGGCGCTCCGGGCATCTCTACGTGAATACGGCCGATTGCCGCGTGGCCGTTACCGGGACGGTCTTCGGCGTGAATGCGGGCATGAAGGGATCGCGCATCTTGGTGATTCAGGGCGAGGTGCGCGTGGCTCAGGAGAACCAGGAGAAGGTATTGCATCCGGGCGAGGAAACGGTCACCGGTCCGAGCCTGGAACCGGGGCCGGTGCGGGACGATTTCAGCCGGGATCTCGAACGCCTGGTTCGGGGCCTGCCGCCGGCCGCGGTGCCGCGGATCAGCCCGCTGCTCGCGCGGGCGCCGGCATCCACCATTTTCTTCATGAGCATCCCGAGGGGCGGAGGGTTCCTGGACCAATCGCAGGAGATGCTCCAGCGCAAGATGGCGCAGAATCCGGAACTGCGGCAGGCGATGGCCGGCCGCCTGCCGGAGATGGATTCCGTGCTGGGGAAGCTACGCACCGCACGGGCCTATCTGGGAGACGAGATCGCCATCCTGGCATTCGCGGGGCCAGATGGCAAGGAGCGTGGCCCCGTGTTCCTGACGGAGCCGGCGGACCCGGGCTTGGCGGATATTCTGAGAAAGGAACTCGGCCCCTCCGCGGTTGTTGTATCGCGTCCCGGCCTGGTGGCGTTTAGCCCCGAGCTCGGCGTGATGGAGGCCTTCGCGCCGGCCCTGGATGCGGCGCCCAACGCATTCCGATCTTCCCCGTGCTTCCAGCGGATCGCGGAAAGCCAGTTTGTTAGAACTTCGCTGGTTGCATGCGCGAACCTGGACAGCCACGCTCCCGGCGGAATGCGGTACGTAATGGCCGAGCAGAGAATTGCCGGATCGCAGAGCGAATCGCGCGCAACCATCGGGTTCAGTGGGCCGCGCACGGGGATCGCCGGATGGCTGGCCTCTCCGGCGCCGATGGGATCGCTCGATTACGTCTCTCCGGAGGCATCGTTCGTGGCCGCCTTCGCCGTGAACGATCCCGCCGCGGTGGCGAGCGATCTACTGGGGCTGTTTCCTCGCGCGACGGCTTCGGAAATGGCTCCCGACCCGATGCGCCAGGAAGCCGCGGCGCTGGGCGGCGAGTTCGCTCTGGCGCTCGATGGCCCGCTCTTTCCGGTGCCCTCCTGGAAGCTGGCGATCGAGGTCTACGATCCGGTCCGTTTTCAGGCGGCGGTCGAACGGCATATCGAGATCTACAACCGCGAAACCGTGAAATCCGGCGGCAAGCCGCTGCGGACGTCGCGGGAGACCGTCGATGGCCGCGTCTATTACATGATCGCCGGCGCCGATCCGAACCCGCTCACCGAGGTGCATTACACCTTCGCGGGCGGCTATGCCATCGCGGGACCCTCGCGCGCCGTGGTGAACAATGCCTTGCAGGTGAAGAGCGCGGAGACATCCATTACGCGCTCGGCCAAATTCATTTCCATGACGCCGCGGGATCGCTACATGAACTTCTCGGCGGTGATCTATCAGAACCTGGGAACCACGCTGGCTCCCCTGGCGGGTCTTCTGGGCGCGTTCGGCGGCATGCGCGGCGGCCGTCCCGGTGGAATGCCCGATCTGAGCGACATCCAGCCCAGCTTCGTGGCGGCTTATGGAGAGCCCGACCGCATCACCATTGCGGCCACCGGAAGTCCCATGGGTATCGGCCCAGCCGCGCTCGAGGGCGGAAGCCTGGCCGGGATCGCCGCCAATCTGCCGGCCCTGCGGCAACTGTTGGGAACAGGGAAGCCGCGGCCTGCGTTTAGGTAAATAATGGAGCCGCTAATCGAGCTGGACGGTCTGGAGGTGCGCTTCGGCAGCCGCGTCATCCTGCAGAACCTCACGGCGTCCCTGACTGGGCGTTCGATCGGCCTGCTGGGCCCCAACGGAGCCGGCAAATCCACCTTGCTCAATACTCTGCTCGGCTTCCATCCGCCCGCTTCCGGAACCGCGCGCGTGTTCGGGCGCGACATCCGCACGCATGCGCGCGAAGTGCGCGGCCTCGTCGGCTACATGCCCGAGAACGATGCCTTCATCGCCGAGATGAGCGGCGTACGCTTTGTCCGCCTGATGGCCGAACTGGCCGGGCTGCCGCGCGAACACGCCCTGGAGCGGACGCATGAGGCTTTCTTCTACGTGGGACTGGGAGAAGTGCGGTATCGCGCGCTGGGCACCTATTCGCTGGGAATGAAGCAGGCCGCCAAGCTGGCGCAGGCTATCGCGCACGGTCCCAAGCTGCTGTTTCTGGATGAGCCCACCAACGGCCTCGATCCGCCCGCGCGCACTCGCATGATCCAGTTGATCCAGGAGATCCGCGATCGCGGCGACCTGCGCCTGATGGTCTCCTCGCACCTGCTGCGCGATGTCGAAGAATGCTGCGACGAGGTGCTGATCCTGAAAGACGGGCGCATCGCCGCCTTCTGCAACCTCGCGGAAGAGCGCCGCTCGAATCGCCGCTTTCTGGAGCTGGAGACGCGCGGCGAGAACGATGGGTGCTTCCTGGAAGCCATCGAGCGACTGGGCTGCGAGACCGCCGCGGGCGCGCGGGGCCGCCTCAAACTGGTGCTTCCCGAAGGTCTCGAGGTGAGCCGCCTGTATGAGATCGCGGCGGCGCAGAACGTGCAGATCCGCCGCTTGAACCATAAGCGCGATTCGCTCGAGGACATCTTCCTCAAAGCCATGGAGACCGCCGATGGCCGTCTATAAGAAGACGTATCGGCCTTACGACGGCGAATCGACGCCCTCCTGGTCGCGTTTCCTGGTGATTACGCGCTATGCCTTCGAGGACCTGCACCGCTCGCGATTTCTCAACATCTTCTACGTGGCCAGCTTTCTTTATCCGCTGGTCTGCGCGCTGATTATCTACGTGCAGCACAATATCAGCGCGCTGGGCCTGCTGGGCGTTCAAGGGGCCAACCGGCTGATCTCGATCAACGTCACGTTCTTCCTCTCCATGCTGGGATGGCAGAGCATGATGGCGCTGTTCATGGCGGCTTTCGTGGGGCCGTCGCAAATCTCGCCCGATCTCGCCAACAACGCGCTCTCGCTCTACCTGGCGCGGCCGTTTTCGCGCCTCGAATACGTGCTCGGCAAGCTCTCGGTGCTGGTGATCCTGCTCTCGCTCATGACCTGGGTGCCCGGCCTGCTGCTGTTCGCGCTCGAAGGCTATGAGGAAGGCTGGGATTGGATGACGCAAAACGCGCGGCTGGCCGCGGGGCTGTTTTTCGGCGCCTGGGTGTGGATCGTGGTGCTGGCGCTGCTGGCGCTGGCCCTTTCGGCCTGGGTGAAGTGGAAGCCCGCGGCGGGCGGCTTGATGTTCGGCGTCTTCTTCGTGGCCGCCGCGTTCGGCGCGGTCGTCAATGGCGTGGAGCGCACCCACTGGGGCCACCTGTTCAACATGAGCTACCTGATCGGCACGGTGTGGGTGGCGCTGTTTGAAGGAGCCAATAAGACCACCAACGGCGCCATCTTCTTCCGTTCGCCGCAGGGCGAAGAGCTGCCGCTATGGTGCTGCTGGACGGTGCTGGCCGTGCTGTGCTTGGCGTGCCTCTACATGCTGACGCGCAAGATCCGCGGCACGGAGGTGGTGAGGTGAGCGAGACTGCCATCGTCTTCAATTCTGTCTCGCGCTTCTACGGGGAGGTGCTGGGCATCAACAAGGTGAGCCTGACGATCCCGCCCGGCATCACCAGCCTGGTGGGACCCAACGGATCGGGCAAGACCACGCTCATGAATTTAATGAGCGGCCTGATCCGGCCGACACAGGGCGAGATCCGCGTGCTGGGCATCGCGCCCGATCATCCCGAGCGGCTCTGCCGCATCCTGGGCTACTGCACGCAGTTCGATGCCTTTCCCAAGGGGCTCACCGGATATCAGTTTCTGTATTCCTTCCTGCGCCTGCATGGCATGAGCGACGATGAGTGCAATCAACGCACGGATTCCGCGCTGCGCCTGGTCGGCCTGGCGGAAGCCGCCAAACGCCCGGTGGCGGCCTACAGCAAAGGGATGCGGCAGCGCATCAAGCTGGCCCAGGCCATCGCGCACGATCCCCAAGTAGTGGTGCTCGACGAACCGCTCAACGGCCTCGACCCCATGGCGCGCGCCGAGGCCATCGCGCTGTTCCAGCAGTGGGGCGCCGAGGGCCGCCACGTGATCGTCTCCAGCCACATCCTGCATGAAGTCGATCGCATCTCCGACCAGGTGATTCTCTTGAGCCATGGCTACGTGGTGGCGGAAGGCCAGATCCAGGGCGTGCGCAACGAGGTGAAGGAGCAGCCCATGCAGATCCACGTGCGCTGCGACCGGCCCCGCGTACTGGCGGCGCGCCTGCTCCAGCAGGACTACGTGGTGGAGGCCAAGCTCAATCCCGATGGGCAGGGCCTGCTGCTGCGCACGCGCGATGCCGACAGCTTCTACCTGCTGCTGAACCACGCGATTCTCGAATCCGGTCTGCGGGTGGAATCGGTGGCTCCCGCGGATGACGACGTGAACTCCGTATACCAGTATTTGATCGGCGGCGAGGGAGGCACGGTATGAACCCGGTGTGGATGCGGCAACTGGGCGGCGTGCTCCGGCTCGAGCTGAAGAAGACTGCCTTTTCGCGGCGCGGCTGGTGGATCTATATGCTGGCGGCTGCGCCGGTGCTCCTGATGCTGGCGCACTGGCTCACCGAGGTGGGGCGCCGCTCGGCCCACCATAGCATCGGCGAGGACAGCGTGATCTTCGCGGGCGCGTTTCTGTTCTTCTTCTTGCGCGGCTCCATCTTTTTCGGCTGCATGGGCATCTTTTCGAACCTGTTCCGCGGGGAGATGCTGGCGAAGACATTGCACTATTACCTGCTCGCGCCCATCCGGCGGGAAGTGCTGGTGGCGGGCAAATACGCAGCGGGATTGGCCGTGGCGCTGGTGCTGTTTGTGGGCAGCACGGTGCTTTCTTTCCTGCTGATTGGCCGCCACTTCGGGCCCGCCTGGAGCGAGTATGTGCGGCACGGGCCGGGCGGCGTGCAATTGGGCGCCTATGCGCTGGCGGCGGCCCTGGCCTGCATCGGATATGGAGCGGTCTTTTTGCTGTGCGGGCTGCTTTTCCGCAACCCCCTGATCCCGACGGCGGCGGTGTGGGTCTGGGAAGGGCTCAACCCGTTCCTGCCCGCGCTACTCAAGAAGATCAGCGTGATCTTTTATTTGAAGAGCCTTCTCCCCGTGGAGGTTCCGGCGCCGCCGCCTTTTTCCGTGATGGTCATCGAGACCGATCCCGCGCCCGCCTGGCTGGCCGTTCCGGGGCTGCTCGCGGTGGCCGCCATCCTCTTGGTGTATGCGGCCGTCTCCGCGCGGCAGACGGAGATCAGCTACGGGGAATAGTACTTTGCCTATCGTTTGTTAGCGGCGTACTATACTCCAAATCTAATCTTGCGGCCCTGCGGCGGACGCCTTAAATTCGGGTTACATGCTGCGTTCTTTCGCTCTGCCGGCGTTCGCGGCAGGTCTCTTTGTGGTCGCCGCCGGTGCCCAGCCGGCAGCCCGGAAGGAGCCTGCCTACTATGCCGGTACGGAACGTGCCTCACGCGTCGAGGCACGCCCGCCGGGGATCCGGCTCGGACTAAGCAGGCCGCGCGAGTTCGCTTTAGCGCCACTAAGCGCCTCGGAGGCCGAGCGTCTGTCCGTGCCGGGCACCCGGCTGCGAATCGGCATCCATAGGGAATTGCCGCCGGCGGCTCTCTCGACTGGCGCATGGGAAACCACCACCGATGGCACGCGCGTCTGGCGCATGGCGATCCGTTCTCCGGGCGCGCAGGGAGTGCGCCTCGAGTTCCGCCATTTCGACGTGGGCGGCGGCAGAGTCTGGCTGCACGACGGCTTGCATTTTGCCGGGCCGTACACCGGCCGCGGCATCTTCGGCAACGGCCGCTTCTGGAGCGCCACGATCTTCTCGGAAGCGCCGATCCTCGAGTACGAACCCGCGCCGCAAGCCGCCGCGGAACCGATACCGCCATTTGAGATTCTCACCATCGCGCATCGTGCCGTGCGCGTTCCACGCGCTTCGTCGCAGGATGACAGCACCCCGGACACCGCCGACTATTGCCATCTGGATCCCAATTGCTATCCCGATTGGATACCCGCCATGAGCATGGTGGCCCGCCTGGATTTTGAAGACGCCGGCGGCGAGTATTTGTGCTCGGGGTCGGCGATCTCGACCCGCGACGACAGCTTCAAACCCTACCTGCTCACGGCCGGCCACTGCATCAACAATGAAGCCGCCGCCCGCACGCTCGAGACCTTCTGGACGTACCAGACTAGGTCTTGCGGCGGGCCGCCTCCGGACCTGAGCAGCAGCACGCAATCGACTCCGGGAGCGCACCTGATCGACTGGGGCACCATCGAGCAGGGCGATTACAGCCTGGTCCTGCTGCAGGACGTTCCGGGCGGCGTCACGTTCACCGGATGGGACACCGCCGACCCGCCGCTCGGCACGGCGCTAACGGGAATTCATCATCCGGTGGGTCTCGTGGAAGCGCATCTCGTTCGGGGAGCGGGTCGCGGATGAAACCGTGGACGTGGAGGGCAACACCGCGCCGGGCAATCTGTACTTGCAGATCCTCTGGGACGAGGGCCGCACCGAGCCCGGCTCCTCCGGTTCGCCGCTATTCTCCTCGCCCGGCGTGATTGTGGGAAGCCTGACGTACGGCCCGGCCTCTCCCACGCTCTCGGCCTGCCAGATCAATCCGAGCATCGACGGGTATTACCGGTTTTCGAACGCTTACACGCCGCTGAAGGACTATCTGGAAGACCTGCCCTCCGCCGCGGTGCTGCCCTCCACTTCGAGCCTGAGCTTCGCCGTCACGAACCACGCCGCGGCGCCGTCCCAGACCGTGCAACTGACCACCGACTCCGCGGATCAGGCCGCTTACAAGCTGCGCGCCGATGCGCCTTGGATTCTCCTCCCCAGCCCCACCGGCACGTTATCCGCGAATGCCCCCGCGACGGTGACGGTGTCGGTGGATGCCTCGCAGTTCACCCAGCCGGGCGAATACGACAGCACCGTCACGATCCTCTCCGGAGCGGCTCCGCCGCAGTTTATCGACGTAACGGTCCAGGCGCAGAGCATTCAATCCAACGTGGGCGTCGCGATTTCGCCGAACCCCGTATACCAATCCGGCGGCCAATGGAGCTTCACCATCGGCATGACGGAATCGGGCGGCGCGGGCACGCGCATCACCGCGCTGAAGATAAACGGCGTGGATTATTCTTCGGCCATCGCGAGCTGGTTCGGAACGAATTACCTCCCGGCCAACGGCTCGCTCGCAGCGCCGCTCTCAGGGGCCGGCGCATTCGTGCCCGGCACGCAGTATTTCGAGTTCTGGGGCCAGGACGATAGCGGCCAGACGTGGTACCGGGAGGCGACGGTACTCTTCCAGTAGCGCGACGCCCCGACCATCCCATACAGTTTGCGCTCATTGGCAACGGGAGCGCGTGCGGGATGAGGGCGCGGCCAGTTTTCCGGTAAGCCCACAGCCGATGCGCTAATCTTGGAGTCTGATCGTGCCAACTGAGGAAGAACTCCGAGCTGAACTCGCGCGGCTCCGCGCGGAAGACGAGTCTCTGATGAGATCGGCGCGTACCGGACGGGCGCGCGTGACCTCCCCGCTTCGCATCCTTGCCGCAGGTACGCAGTCACCCGTGACGATAAGCGGGACCGGCCCTCACCAGGCTCCAATGTCGGGGAGCGGCCAGCCTCTCGACCTCATGATCGAGGCGCTAGGCCTCGAAGTTGCAGCGATAAAGAAGAAGGGCGGATCGACGTCCGTGGATCTGGCCGGCGGCGTATTCGCCGCTATGTCGAACGATAGCTTTCTATACCGGTTTCCGTGTTTTGAGGAGGTCCGCCTTCGCGATGATACGCCGATCAGGGTCCAGTTCGGGCAGCACGACGTGGACGGTTCGGTTGTGTCGGCCGGGGAGGGCGTCGTCGTTCTGGCCTTGGAAGAGGACCTGGGCCCGCGGCTGCCGCACGTCCGCGTAATCGCCGATGACTCCTTTCTAATTGAGAGGCTCCTGGATCGGCTGAGACAAGTGCGGTCGGGAGAGGCCCCGTTTAATATGGTTGCAGCGTTGCGTGTCATTGGCGCTTCACCGATTAGGGCCACAAAAGCCGATGTGCCAAGGCCAGTACTTGACGGCCCAACTCCGCTCAAGCAGGAACAGGTTGATGCTGTCGGCCTGTCCCTCCTCAGCGACACGGCGTTCGTTTGGGGGCCTCCCGGAACAGGCAAAACGACAGTGGTGGCCCGAATCGTCAAGGCGCATTTCCTCGCGGGCCGCTCTGTACTGCTTGTCTCAAACACGAACATCGCTGTAGACACCGCACTGGAGAAGGTGGCAGAACAACTGCAAAATGAACCTGCCTTCCACGCCGGAGCAGTTCTGCGGCACGGACCGGTCCTCAAGCCAGAGCTGAAAGAGAAGTTCGGCGACCAGGTCAATCTCGACAAGGTAGTGGAACGGCTGTCGCAATCACTTCAGCGCGACCTCTTGGCGACGCGCTCCGAAGTTGCGCGTCAGTCTCAGGCGGCCCAGCAGCTTCGCGATGCTATCCGTAGGCATAATTTGAAGGCTGCAGCTGCGGCCGAACTGTTACGCGAACAGGATGCACTGATCCGACAACGGGAAAGGGCTCGGGACCTGTATAACCGGGCCAAGGTACACGCGGAGGCCCTGGACAGGTTAAGGCAAGACCTCAAGCGTGCCGACACTATGGGGACGGTCCGTCGCTTGTTCAGCGGACTAAGTCCAGAACGATTGCGGCGGCAAATAGTCGAGACGGAGGCGCTCTCCAGGGCAACAGGCGAAGCTCAGCAGGCGGCGGAATTGACGTGCCAGGCTTCTCGGGCCAAAGTCCAATCTGCGGAAGGCCAATGTCTGGTGCTCGCGGAGCAGGTCGCCGGGCTGCCGCCTTTGGATCAATGCAGATCCCGTCTTCTGTCTGTGGATATCCAGATCAAGGAGCTGGAAGGACGAGCTGCCGAGCTGCACAAGCAGATCGAACAGGTCCGTCAGGACGTGCTAAACCGCTGCCAGGTGCTGGCAACAACTGTCTACAGAACTTACCTCAAGGGTCAGGTGGAGCGGCAATTTGACGTCGTCATCATTGACGAAGCCTCGATGCTAATGCTTCCGATGTCCTTTTACGCCGCTGGGCGTGCCAAGCAGACTGCGGTGATTGCCGGAGACTTTCGTCAGCTTCCACCTATCGTCCTATCTGACGAGCTGCTGGCTGCGGATTGGCTGAAGAAGGATGCGTTTTGCAAGATTGGTGTCCCTCAGCAGGTGGCCACGGCTCCCCATTATTTGGCGGCTCTTCGGATCCAATTTCGAATGAGATGTGACATCTGCGAGGTGACCAACAGGCTGTTCTATGACGACCACCCACTCGTAACCGATTCCATCGTGGATAAGCCTGAATCGAGGCAGATGCCGATCGGCCATGGCCAACTTCTTTATGTGGACACAGCCTCCCTTCACCCGTGGGCTGCAACGAAAATGGGGACGTACTCCCGCTACAACCTCCTCCATGCACTGCTCATAAAGAAGATGGTTCTTTACCTCCGCGGGACCGGTTACCTTGACGACGGTGAAGCGGTCGGCATCGTAGCGCCCTACTCGGCGCAAACGCGCCTCATCCAGGCACTCCTTAAGGATGCGGATGTGGAGGATGTCGTCGCGGCAACCGTTCACCGATTTCAGGGAAACGAGAAGCGGACTATGCTCGTTGATCTCACCGACTCAACAGGGTGTATGCTAGGCCGATTCATGAAGGGGGTCTCCCCTGAAGATGATGGTTCGCGTCTGCTGAACGTGGCGATTAGTCGGGCTAAGCACCATGTGATCCTTATCGCCAATTTTGGGTATCTTGAATCCCGCGCTCCGAACGGCAGCGTGGTGGTTCGACTTCTGCGACTCTTCAAAGATTTCGGAAGTCGAGTTGAAATGGGCACGATCCTGCCTTTTGGAGACGAGGACTGGATTGGCGGGCTTCACAAGGTCACCCCACCAAGTATTGAGCTGGCAGACGACGGATTAGGTGCGTTCAACGAGGCAACGTTCTACCCTGCTTTCGCCCACGATCTCGAAACCGCCGAGAAATCTATTGTCGTGCTCTCACCGTTTCTCACAAATCGTGGCGTAGCACGATGGGTGGATCATCTTCGAGCAGCCCTTCAAAGGGGTGTCCAGGTTCGCATTGTGACGAAGCCGGGGGCTGAGTTTGGGGGAGCGCCCGAGGACGAGGTGAACGAGACAATTGGCAACCTGCGCAACCTTAGCATAGCTGTGGACCTTCGAGGACGAATGCACGAAAAGGTAGCCATCATCGACCAGAGGGTAGCTTGGCACGGCTCGCTGAATATTCTATCCCACCGGGATACAAGCGAGTCCATGCTGCGCCTCGTCGGCGAAACGGCGTGCCGACAGTTGACGGACTTGATTAGCTTGCCGCACCAACGGCGCGATCAGCAATGGACACCGTCAGACCCAGAGAACCCACCGTGCGCCACGTGTCAAGCCCCGACGGTACTGCGCGATGGCCGCTTTGGCCTGTACTTTGAGTGCTCCATCTGCGGTGCGAAGATCGATTCACACCGGCGGGCAGCCCAGCAGAGTGCTAGCAGGCCACCTCAAGCTGATCAGATGCCCGCGCAGCCTAAAGCGGCGGGCGCCGTGCGCCGGTGTTCGGCTCCCGGGTGTGATGGACGGCTTGTGCCGAAGAAGGGGCGTTATGGTGCCTTTCTGGGTTGTTCCAATTATCCGAGATGTCGCGCGACGGAGAAATCTGACAGATAACCCCGCGACTTGCCGTCTTCCCCACGACCATTGCTTGAACGCAGACACCCACATTTCCGTGCGCTGATTGCCGTTGCCTAGCGCATCGAAGGGCCGTACTACGGCGCCACCGGGCCGGGTTCCGGCTCGTCCTCCGGGAAGGGATCCGGGTCGGGGTCGGGGTAGGCAGGGGCAGGCTCGGGATCGGGGTCCGGTAGGGGACCCGGATTTCCCACGACCGCGCTCAGCGCCGCGCGGGCCGAGCCGGGCGGGGCGCCGTGCACCACCTCATCCAGAGCCAACTGGCATTCGCAGCAATCGCTGCAGCGCAGGCACTTCTCGCAAAGATGGTTGCCGCACGTGTCCTTGGTGCATCGCACGCAGATCCGCGTGGATTCCTCTCCGCAAATGCTGCACAGGAATGGCATACCGGAAGCCTATTTCTTCTTTCCCGAAGTCTTCATCGGCTGGGCCGAAAGCACCATGCCCCGGCACCGCTGCGCTTCGCGATCCATCACGTTATATTCCTGTTCGCGCTGGGCGGCCAGATCGACGATGTAGCGCTCGAGGCGGCCGCGATTGACGCCGTCTTCCGCCTCCAGGCCGGCCAACTCCTGGGCCAGGGCCGGAGTCTGATACTTGCGGATCCCCTCTTCGAGGGACCCCAGCATGGCATCCAGCCCTTCGATCCGGAAAAACAGCTCGAGCCCGCCCGAAAGCCGCTCGGGGTTTTGAGACAGAGCCTTGGCGCCATCGGCTATGGCCCTGGCTTGGTCTTTGCTCGATTGCCACTGAGCCTGGTAGGTGTCCGGCGCGCCCTTCTCGATCCAGGATTTCACGTCGATTTTGTCCAGCATCGGCCCCAGGCGGGAGGCGTGCGCGCTCATTTCCCCCAGCACGGCGCCGATATCCCAGTCGGTTTCGACGCCAGCCGGGGACCCCGAAGCGGCCGGCGGCGCGGGCGATTGCGGCCGTACCGTCGCGGCACAGACCAATAGCAGAACTCCTCCCAAGCCAGGACGCATGTTCCTTTCCAATCTATCACGTGGAGAGTGCCGGCGAGCCGCGTGGCTAGCTGCCGCCGCCCGGAGGTGGACCGGGAGCACTGGGAGCTCCGGGCGCGCCGGGCGCGCTCGTTCCGGTGCCGGTTCCAGGCTTGGGCTTGTCGCCGCTGGTGCTGGTGGTCGTGCCGCCGGGCAGCGTCCCGCCCATGCCGCCCGGCTGGCGGCGCAGCATCACATCGTACACGGCTTCACGGGCGGCATTGAGCATCGCGCGTATGGCGGGCGTCTTATCCACCGCGCGCGCCAGAGGCTGGTCGCGGAAGACGCGGATCGATTCGCCCGGATGCAGGCGCACGGCCGACCCGGCTTGCAGCAGGTGCTGCACATCCACCAAGCCCTCTTCCACGCTCACCAGCGTGGTATCGTCCTCATCCTCCACCACCACATCGAAAATCGTGCCGCGCACCGAGATGAGGGCCGTGGGACTGGCCACGCTCTTGTAGTTCGGCCCGTTGCGGTGCTCGACCTGCACGCGGATGCGGCCGAGCCAGACCTCTACCAGTTCCGTCCAGCTAAAGCTTGCGCGGAACGTGACGCGCGCCTTGGGGAAGACCTCGAAGGTGCTGCCGTCGGCGATCTGGAATTTGGCGTAGCCATCCGGTCCGGTGATAATGATCTGCTTGGGCGAGACCACGTTGCCCACGAACAGCGCTACCGGAGTGCTGTCATGCAGCACCGATACCTGCCCGCTCAGCTCGACAACCTTAGCGCCGTCCTGCGCCGCCAGCGGCGCCAGGGACACGACCAGCACGGCCCACAAGGACACCACCCACGTCGCCAGCCGGAGCTGCACGTACCGGAGCATAGCACCTTTTCCAGACTCCCGCATCCGAATCGGCGGGGCCTGTCGCGCCAGACCTAGAGTCTAGCACTAAACCTGCTAAGGCAAATGGGGGGCCGAGACCGAAATTTGTGACAACCTCCATTATTTCAGTAATTTGTTGGTCTCAATCGGCCGATGAAATAGGGTAGAATGGAACTCGGCTGTGTGTCATAAGGGAACACTTAGGGGAACAGGGCGGCTGATTACGCTGGCGATGGTTAGCGTACTGGTTTCCTATTCCCAAGGCGTTCCGGATTGGCGGAAGATCGGCGGTCCGGCGTTCGACGTAATGCTGGCCTCCCCGGCCAGCGGTCCCGTCGAGCGAGTCTGGTACTCGGCGGGGGGCGCGCTGCTTTATGCCCGCACGGCCTCGGGCCGCACCTTCCAGACCGCCGATTTCGAGAACTGGTCGGCGGTGGCGGGCCCGCTAGATCCTCCGCCCCTGCCCCTGGCGGTTTCCACGCCGCGCCTGCCCGAAGCCGGGGCGCGGGTGGTTCCCTCGGCATTGCAGATGTATGCGTTCGCGCGCAACCTGTGGCGCTCCTCGGATGGAGGCTCGACCTGGGAAAACCTGACCGCTTATCAATCGCAATCCGTGGTGGGCGATGGCTTGCATTCGCTGGCCATCTCGCCGGTGAACCCGGACGAGCTGGTGGTGGCCAACGATTACGGGGTGTGGCGATCGCTCGATGGGGGAATGAGCTGGACCGGGCTGAATCAGAGTCTCCCCAACCTGCCGGTCAATCGGATTCTTTCGACCCCCGCCGGGCGCGTGGGCACGCGCATTCAGGCCGGCCCGCTGGGCGTCCTGGAGTTGCCTCCAGGCGGCTCCGTCTGGCGTCCGGCCGCCGCCGCCGAGGTGCAATCGGAAGCGGTTTTGAAATCGCAGTATACAGCCCTGGTGGGCGCTCCGGTTTCGGCTGTGGCCTCTGCGGGCGACACTGTCTACATCGGGTCCGATGACGGGCGCATCTGGGTTTCCATCGATGGCGGCCGAAGCTTCCGCCAAAGCCCGTTGCCCGACCGGACGAGCGGCAAAGTGGAGCGCATTTTCGCGGATTCCACCGAGCCGCGAGTGGCTCTGGCGGCTTTGAGCGGTGCCGGGGCGCACATTCTGCGCACCACCAACACGGGGACTTTCTGGGACCCGCTGGATGGCAACCTGCCGGACGCTCCGGCCCGCGGGGTGACCGCCGAGCGCGCGGCTGGAGCCATCTATCTGGCAACGGATAAAGGCGTTTTCTACGCGCAGGCGGACCTGGAGAATCCCAGCGCGGGGCCGGTCGTGTGGACCGCCTTGACGGAGAACCTGCCCGCCGCTCCGGCCACTGACGCGCGCCTGGATCCGGCCGGAGTGCAGTTGTATATCGCCCTGGATGGGTACGGTGTTTTCGCAGCCGCAGCGCCGCACCGCGCGCGCACCCTGAAGATCGTGAATGCGGCGGATTTCAGCACGCGGCCGGCCGCCCCGGGCTCGCTGCTGAGCGTGGTGGGCGCGCGCGTGAGCCAAGCGCGGGGCGGTAACCTCGATTTCCCCGTGCTGGCCGTGCTGGGCGGCGATTCGCAGATCCAGGTTCCGTTTGAGGCGGTGGGGCCGAACGTGGCGCTGGCACTTACGACCGCCGCCGGCACGATCACCCAGGGGATCTCCGTACAGCCCGTTTCGCCGGCCATACTGGTGGGCCGCGATGGGCTTCCCACGGTTTACGACGCCGATAGCGGCGAACCTATCGACCTGCGCAATGCGGCCCGTTCGGGCGGCCGGATTCAGATTATGGCGACCGGCCTGGGGCGGGTCCAGCCGGATTGGCCCAGCGGCCTTGCCGCGCCTCTGGAGAACCCTCCGGCGGTAGCGGCGGCGATCGGCGTGTTTCTGGACGGAGATCCCCTGCGGGTGACCCGCGCCGTGCTGGCACCCGGATACGTGGGGTTTTACATCGTCGAGGCGGAGTTGCCGGCGATCAATAATGCCGGCCCGTCGGAGTTGTATATCAGTGCCGCCGGGCAAGCCAGCAACCGCGTTCAAATCAATCTCGAACCATAAGGCGCTCCGGCCTGGCAGTCCGCGCGAACAACTGAACTTCCTTGATATCCTGAAAACCTTATGGCTGACCAAACTGAACCCGCCCGCCAGATGGGCTTTTCCACGCGCTGCCTGCATGCCGGCCACACTCCCGATAAGGCCAGCCTGGCTCGCGCCGTGCCGATCTACCAGACCACCTCTTTCGTTTTCGAGGACTCCTCCCACGCGGCCGCTCTGTTCGCGCTCGAGAAGTTCGGCAACATCTATACGCGCATCATGAACCCCACCACGGCCGTTTTCGAGGAACGCGTGGCGGCTCTGGAAGGGGGCATCGCCGGCCTCGCCACCTCGAGCGGGCAGGCCGCGCAGTTCCTGGCCATCGCGAGCCTGATGGGCGCCGGAGGCCACGTGGTCTCCTCCAGCACGTTGTATGGCGGCACCTACACGCAGTTCGACGTCAGCTTCCGCAGGATCGGGATCGATGTCACGTTCGTGGAACCGGACGATCCGGAGAATTTCCGCAAAGCCATCACGCCCCAGACTCGCGCCGTCTACGGGGAGACCATCGCCAATCCGCGCATGAACGTCTTCGATGTCGAAAAGGTCGCGGCCATCGCGCACGAAGCCGGGCTGCCGCTGGTGATCGATAACACCATGGCGTCGCCGTATCTGTGCCGCCCCATCGAGCATGGCGCCGACATCGTGCTGCACTCGGCCACCAAGTTTCTGGGCGGCCACGGAACCTCGATCGGCGGCATCATCGTCGACAGCGGCCGGTTCAAGTGGAACGAGAAGTTCCCCGCGCTCACCGAGCCCAGCCCGGGATATCACGGCATGAAGTTCACGGAGGTGTTCGGCGACCTGGCTTTCATCATCAAGGCGCGCGTGGAAGGCCTGCGGGATTTCGGCCCCTGCATCAGCCCTTTCAATTCCTTCCTGTTCCTGCAGGGCATCGAAACGCTCAAGTTTCGCATGGAACAGCACAGCCGCAATGCTCTCGAAGTGGCCGCATGGCTGGAGAAGCATCCGGCGGTGAGCTGGGTGAAGTATCCCGGGCTCAAGTCCAGCCCCTATTACGGCCTGGCACAGAAGTATCTGCCGCAAGGGCAGGGTGCCATTTTGACGTTCGGCATCAAGGGCGGCCTGGCGGCCGGGCGGAAACTCATCGATGCGGTGAAGCTCTTCTCGCACCTGGCCAACCTGGGAGACGCCAAGAGCCTGATCATCCACCCGGCTTCCACTACGCACCAGCAATTGTCCGACGAGCAGCAGCTCGAAGCCGGCGTCACCAAGGACCTGGTGCGCCTCTCGGTGGGCATCGAAGACCTGGAAGATATTCTCTGGGACCTGGAGCAGGCCATCGCCGCTTCGCAGGCCTGACGGGCGCTAACCCACGGCCTCCCGAACTGCGGAGACCACGGTATCGATCTGCGCGGAGGTCAGCTCCGGATAGACCGGCAGGCTGAGCGCCTCGCGCGCGATCCGTTCGGACACGGGAAAATCGCCGGCGTGGTAGTCGAGCTCCTTCCACGCCTCCTGAAGGTGAATCGGCAACGGGTAGTGAACGCCATGTCCGATCTGGCGGGCGCTCAGCACCTCCTGCAAGCGGTCGCGGGACGTGGTGCGAATGGCGTACACACAGAAGACGTGGGTGCCGTGGGGAGCGATGGTAGGCGTGCACACGCCCGTCCCCGCCAGTCGCTCCCCGTAAGCCCGCGCGTGCGCCTGCCGCAGTTCGGTCCAGCGATCCAGGTGGGGGAGCTTTACGCGGAGAATGGCGCCCTGAATCCCTTCCATTCGGTAGTTGTAGCCCTTGAGCAAATGGTGGTAGCCCTTTTCCTGGCCCCAATTGCGCAGCATGCGAATCGTGCGGGCGTATTCGGGATGGGAGGTGGTGACGGCGCCGCCTTCGCCATAAGCGCCCAGGTTCTTGCCTGGATAGAAACTGAAGCAGGCCAGGTCGCCGATGCCGCCCACGCGCCGTCCTTTGTAGCGGGCGCCATGGGCCTGGGCCGCGTCCTCGATGACGATCAGCCCGTGGCGGCGGGCGATCTCCAGGATGGGATCCATATCGGCCGGCTGCCCGAAGAGGTGCACTGGCAGGATCGCCCGAGTACGCGGGGTGATGGCGGCCTCGATTCCGGCCGGGTCCATCGTGTAAGTGAGCGGGTCGATATCGACCAGTACCGGCTTGGCGCCGGTGTAGCCGATGGCCGCCACCGTGGCCACGAAGGTGAACGGGACGGTGATCACTTCGTCGCCCGGCCCGATTCCAGCGGCCACGAGCGCCAGGTGCAGGGCGCTGGTCCCGCTGTTGACGCCGATGGCCTGCGCGTTTTCGCAGTATGCGGCGAACTGCTCTTCAAAAGCCGCGACCTCCGGGCCAAGAATGAACGAGCTGTTTTCCAGGACGTTGAGAACGGCTGCGTCGATTTCGGCTCGCAGGCCGTGGTACTGCGCCTTCAGATCGACAAATGGAATCATGCCACGCTCGCGAAAGTACTACTGTAACGAATCGGGCCGCCTTGTGCCGAGACTGTTCGTAGTTAGATCGTCGGATTGCCTGAGTGTATATGTCAGATATATACTGTTGTCGTGGCGGGACGCAAAGACCCACTGGATTCATGTACCGGGTTTGATTGGGATGATGAAAACGCGCACAAGAACTGGGAACGCCACCGAGTCACCCCCGAGGAGGCCGAAGAGGTGTTTTTCAATGAACCGTTGGTGGTGCGTAGCGACGTCCGTCATTCAAAGCGCGAGAAGAGGCATTACGCGCTTGGCCAGACGGGCGGGGGCCGGCTCTTATTCGTGGCGTTCACAATCCGCCGTTGCCTGTTGCGCGTTATCTCCGCTCGAGATATGAACGAAAGAGAAAGGGATGTCTATGCCGGGCACGAAAAAGAAACCGATGCCTGAGTTTCGATCCGAGGAGGAAGAGCGCGAGTTCTGGGCCGGGAATGACTCTACGGATTTCATCGATTGGCAATCCGCTCAGCGCCGCAAACTCCCAAACCTGAGGCCCACATTGCGAACCATATCTTTGCGGCTGCCTGTCTCCATGATCGAAGATCTGAAGGTTCTTGCGAATCAGAGGGACGTGCCGTACCAGTCGCTGCTTAAGGTTTTCCTGGCGGAACGGCTGAAGAAGGAGCGCC
This sequence comes from Terriglobia bacterium, assembly GCA_963714205.1. GTDB lineage: Bacteria > Acidobacteriota > Terriglobia > Bryobacterales > Bryobacteraceae > CAVQNQ01. Next base: position 229,221 of record CAVQNQ010000003.1, on the reverse strand, counting down.
GGCGCGCATAGCCGCAAGAAGGGCGCATGCTCAAGCGCTTTTGGACTCTAACAGTGCTGATGATGAGATGGCCGGCCCTTGCTGAACAATGGCCGGCTGTGAGAGAGGCAACACGGCGTTTTGAAGTTAATCTCGCCGACGGCTTGGTGGCTATAGAACTACCGATTATGTCCAAAACTGGCGGATCGGCTAGCGCTGAACCCCAACAGATCGGTCAGACGATTCACGCTTAAAGTGTCGGTTGAGAACGATCCCAGCGCGAAGAGCGCTCAAGCAGAGAGGCCGGAGTACGTGCGCCCCGTGCACGGAAAGTGCGATGTTGTTCGAAACGGAAAAGACCCGCGATACTGCCGACTCTGGACCGGCCCTGAGACTGGTTCATGGGCCTTGTGCCCCGAACAATAGAAATAGACAACGCCGCAGCCAAATGAAAAGGGCGCCGAATTCCCCGGAGGAACTCCGACGCCCCGTTGAAGCCACCCGCTGGCTTACTATTTGCCCTGCTGCTTGAGCTTCTCGCGCTGTTCGCGCAGCACGGCCTTGCGGCTGAGCTTGATCTTGTTGCCTTCGAGCGCCAGCACCTTGACCAGGATCTGGTCGCCTTCCTTGAGTTCGTCGCGCACTTCGCGAATGCGGTTTTCGGCGATCTCGCTGATGTGCAACAAGCCGTCGGTGCCGGGGAAGATCTCGACGAACGCCCCGAAATCTACCAGCCGGACCACCTTGCCGAGGTACGTCTTGCCCACCTCGGCCACCGCGGTGATATCGGCGATGATTTGCAGAGCCTTGTTGGCCGACGCCTCGTCCGCCGAAGCCACGTGGATCGTGCCGTCGTCTTCTACGTCGATCTTCACGCCGGTCTGCTCGATGATCCCGCGAATGATCTTGCCGCCCGGTCCAATGACGTCGCGGATTTTGTCCTGCGGAATCGTCACGGTGTAAATACGCGGCGCGTATTGCGAAATGCTGGTGCTGGGCTTGGGGACCGCCTCGTACATCTTGTCGAGGATGAAGAGCCGCCCGCGGCGCGCCTGCTCCAGGGCTTCCTTCATGATGGCGGTGGTCACGTTGGGCACCTTGATATCCATCTGGAGGCCGGTGATGCCCTGGCGGGTGCCCGCCACCTTGAAATCCATGTCGCCGTAGTGATCTTCGGCGCCGGCGATGTCGGTCAGGATGGCGTACCGGTCGCCTTCCTTCACCAGGCCCATGGCAATGCCGCCTACGTGGGCGGGCAGGGGCACGCCGGCGTCCATCAGCGCCAGCGAGGCGCCGCACACGGTGGCCTGCGAACTCGATCCGTTGGATTCGAGGATGTCGCTGACCACGCGCATGGTGTACGGGAAGACCGTTTCATCGGGAATCAGGGCGGTGAGCGAGCGCTCGGCCAGCGCTCCGTGGCCGATCTCTCGCCGGCCCGGACCGCGCATGAAACCCACCTCGCCCACGCTGAAGGGCGGGAAATTGTAGTGCAGCATGAAGCGCTTGGTGGCCTCGCCGGGCTCGAGCAGCTCGATGCGCTGTTCGTCCTCCTTAGTGCCCAGCGTGATGGTCACCAGCGCCTGCGTTTCGCCGCGGGTAAAGAGCGCCGAGCCGTGCACGCGCGGCAACACTCCAGTTTCGATGGTAATGGGGCGGATCTCGTCGAACGCGCGGCCGTCCGGACGGCGATGCTGGTCCAGCATCTCGTCGCGGAAGATGCGCTCCTTGAGGGCGTCGTAGCACTTGCCGGCCGCCTCGCGCTTCTCTTCGGGCTGCGCCTCGACGATGCGCCTGCGCAGCGCCGCCACGCGGTGGTAGCTCTCGAGTTTCGGATATTTCCGGGTGTCCAGCGTGTCGGTGAGCTCCTCGCGGACCTCGTGAGCTATCTCGGCGTAGAGTGCTTCGTCGAGCGACGGCGGGGTGAAGACGTGCTTGGGCTTGCCGGCCAGTTTGACCAGCTCGCGAATAGCGGCGGCGATCTTCTTGCAGCAGGCATGCCCGAATTCGATGGCGCCCAGCACTTCCTCTTCGGAAACCTGCTTGGCGCCGGCTTCCACCATCACGATGCCGTCTTCGGTGCCCGCCACCACGATATTCAGTTTCGATTCGCGGCCTTCCGTGTAGCTCGGATTGGCGACGTACTGCCCATTGAGCAAGCCCACGCGAACTCCGCCCAGCACGTGGTGAAAGGGAAGATCCGAGATGGCCAGCGCGGCGGCCGCGCCGGCGATCGCCAGCGAGTTGGGATCCTGCTCGGGATCCGCCGAAAGCACCATGGCGATGACCTGCGTTTCGTGCAGGAAGCCTTCGGGAAACAGCGGCCGGATCGGACGATCGATCAGGCGGCTGGTGAGCACTTCTTTTTCCGAGGGTCGCCCCTCGCGTTTGATAAAGCCGCCCGGAATCTTTCCGGCGGCATAGGTGTATTCGCGATAATCGACCGTGAGCGGGAAAAAGCCGGCTCCCGGCCGCGGTTCTTCAGCCATGCAAGCGGTGACGAGGACGGCCGCGTCCCCGGAGCGAACGACTACGGCGCCGTTCGCCTGTTTGGCCATCCGGCCCGTTTCCAGGCTGATCTTGCGTCCGCCCAGGTCAATTTCAACTGTGTGAGTCATGTTCTCCAAAAACCTCCAAACTCGGCCGGAAGGCCATCGGCCCCGGCCAGCCACGCACCGGCGCGGCCCCCATTGGCCGGCCGTCTTGAGAGTGGAGTTGACAGGATGAGCGGCCATGGACGTTCCTGGATCGTATCCCAGCGTGCCCAAGGCCGAGTTGGCATGAATTCGTAAGCGCCCCGCTACTTCCGTTTCGCGGGCCGCCGCCGAAGAATGGACTACCGGCGGATACCCAGCCGCTGCAGAACCGACTTATAACGCTCTGGATCCGTATCGCGCAGGTACGTCAGAAGCCGTCGGCGCTTGGCTACCAGGGTCAGCAGCCCCTTGCGGGAACCGTGATCCGCGCGATGCGTCTTGAAGTGCTCCGTCAACAGCGAAATGCGCTGGCTCAACAGAGCAATCTGGACTTCCGGCGACCCGGTGTCGGTTTTGTGGCGCTGATTTGTCGAGAGGATCTGCCGCTTCGCTTCAATCGCCAGTGCCATTCTGTGGATATAGCTCCTTGTCTTCTCTTATCTCGTTTTGGTACGTCCTTTAGAATACCACAGATGGCCCATGCCACCGATAACCAACCGGCGCCCCAACCATGCCGCTACCGGATCGGGCGGGTGAGGGGGCGGACCTGCAAGCGCCGATGGGGGGCAACAGATGTCACGTCTTTGCAAGACAAAAAGGCCCGAATCTGGAGTATACTGGTACTGTTCGGCCGCTTTGGCCGAGCGGAGGTCATGACCGATGTCATCCACACGCCGATCCTTTTTTGCCCGCGCGGGGGCCATAGCCGCCGCTCAGGGCCTACTTCTCGCACAACAGAAGAAGCAGCCGCCTGTCGATCCAGGGGCGACGCCGCAGGACCCTCGCATGGGCACCGCCAACGTCGAGAAGCTATTCAATTATTACGATAAACGCTCGAAGGTAGCGCTGATCAAAGGCGACACCCGGCGCAAGAATATCACCGATGCGCTGGTAGCCATCGACGACCAGATCAAGCCGATTCTCAAGACCCGGAAATACGTCATTATCAAGCCCAATGGTATCGAGCCGAGCCGGGAACTGATTTCCACGCAGGCCGATACGGTGCACGGTATCCTCGATTACCTGGCGCCTCGTTTTAAGGGTGAGGTGGTGGTCGCCGAAGTCAGCGGCACTCCCGCCAAGCAGGCTACCAGCCAGTTCGGTTGGGACAAGATTTTCGCCGAGCATAAGACTCTCAACGCCAAGCTCGATATTCCCAACGAGAATGAGAATGCGTACAAGCTTTTGCTCGGCATCGACTATGATATGCACCCGGTTCCCATCCGCATGGCCGCTCGTCTCGTGGACCCCGATGCTTTTGTAATCTCCTCGGCGGTGATGAAGACGCACAACATGGTGGTAGCCACCTTTACCATCAAGAACATGGTTTTGGGCGCGGCCATGACGCCGCCTCCGGGAATTACGCGGCCTTGGGCGGAAAGCGACAAGCGCAAGTTCCACGTGGGCATCCGGGCGGGCAACTATAACATGTATCTGGGCGCCCAGTTCATGAAGCACAACTGGGGCGTGGGCCTGGTGGACGGCTTCGAGGGCATGGAAGGGAACGGTCCCGTTTCGGGAACCCCAGTGCCGCACCGCATCGCCGTGGCCTCCACGGATTTTCTGGCGGCGGACCGTGTTTGCCTGGCGTGCATGGAAATCGACTCCAGCTGGCCCGGCTATTTGAACTACGCCTACCAGGGCGGCGTGGGCCAATACGATCTGCAGAAGATCGACGTGATTGGCGCCAAGATCGACGACGTGAAACGGAAATACCGGCTGCACGCCGATGTGGACCGGATGCTGGAGTGGCGTGGTCCGATGCTGGACCTGCCGGGGAACCTGGGCCGCAACCGGCGCCCGGAGGACGAAGATCGCCCCACTTACGCCTAAGCCAGAGCGATCGATTCGAAGCCGCTGGAGCGGGGACGAGGCGCGCGGCACGCGCCCCGTCCCGGCCCGGCTGGCTTTACTGCACTGAAATAGTCACACCGGCCTGACTGCTGTTGCCGCCGATGTTCACCAGGAGCGGCAGATCGCCCGTCGGGGCGTTCACCGGGATGGTCACGTTGAGTTGTAGCAGCCCGGCCACTTCTCCTGGAGCTTCACCCCAAAACTGCACTTGAACGGGCTGGCCGTCAATTGTAACGCCTACGGCGGCGACAGGCTTCGGGGTGTTGGCAGACAGCGGCGTTACCTGGCCGGTCACGCTGGCCGGAGACGTCAGGCCCTCCCCAGTGACATACAAAGCCACCGTGCTCCCTTTAGCGGCCGGATTGCCGGGCGTATTGTAGCTCCCATCCGGATTCGCGGCGAGCGCCGGGCCGGTACCCTGGCTGTTGGCGGCGAAGATACCAGGAACGGTGGGAGATACCGTGAGCGTGACGCCGTTGGAGGTCTGCCCCTGGTACTTCACCAGAACGGTGACCGAGCCCGCGGAGGCGATCTCATACGGCACGATGGCATTCACCTGGCTGGCGCTCGCGTAGTAAAGAGGCGCGGGATACCCGTTGAAGAACGCCTGCACGCCACCCAGAGTGGTGGGCAGTTGGCCGTTGACGATCAGGGCTTGGGTCAGAAGGGCGGGCGTCGCCGGCCCGACGGGATGAGTGCCGCCGGTGGGAGAGAAAATGGCCACGATCTCGCCCGGCGATACGGTTCCAGTCGCATAACTGGCGGCGCTTTTGACGCTGGCGATGGTGGGAAGCGGAGCGGTCACCGTTAGGCTCACGGTGACTACCGTCGAACCGGTGGCCCCGCTGGCTCCCGCGATGGTTACCGTGCCGGTGTAACTGCCGGCGGTCAGGTTGGACGGATCCACTTTCACGGAGACGGATGTACCGCTGGTTCCGGTGTTCCCGCTGGCAGGCGTGACCGTTAGCCAGCCGCTGCCGGTGGCGGGGGCAGCCGTGGCGGTGAAGGCGGCGTTGCTCCCTCCGCCTGACACCGTCACGGCCTGCGTCTGAACGCTGGATCCGGCCTGAGCGCTGAAAGTCAGGCTCGTGGGAGAAGCGGATACCACCGGCACGGCCGGAGCGGACTGCACAACCAGGGTTACCCCGACGCTGACTGCGTTTCCGGTGCTGGGCGTAACCACGATGTTGGCGCTGTAGTTCCCCGGCGAAAGGCCCGCCGTGTTGATGCCGGCGTTGACCGTCGCCGGGGTGGTGGCGGTGGTACTACCGTTGAGGAAGCTCGCGCTCAGCCAGTTGGCGGTGGCGGGGCTGATGGGGGTAATCGAAAGCGTCACTCCCAGGCCCGCCGACCCGGCCGCGCTGGTCACGTTGAAACTCTGCGCAGCCGGCGTCGCGCCGCCCACCTGGTAGGTGAAGGGGAGGCTGCTGGAGGACGCTGTAATCGTGTTGGCGCTGCCGCCCACTACCATGCTCACGTTGACTGTCTGCGTGTTTCCGCTGGTGTTGAACGCGAGCATTCCGGTGTAGGTTCCCGGCGCGAGGCTTCCGGGAGTGGCCGTCACGACGACGGACTGCGAGCCGCTCATGCTGCTGCCGGAAACCGGGTTGGTGGTGAGCCAGTTGCCGCCTGAAGTCACCGTCAGCGTGTAGCCGAAGCTGGAATTCGGCGCCGTGACGTTGAGCGTCTGCGATTGCGAGGGTCCGCCCGCCGTGACGTTGAACTGGTTGAGCGTGCTGAACGACAGTCCCGCAGTGGTTCCGCCTTCATTCACCACCAGGACCACCGGCATGACCAGAGGACTGTTGGCATAGCTGGCGGAGGTTATGGTGACCGTCCCGGTGTAGGTTCCGGTGGTGTAGCCCGAGGCATTGGCTGTGACCGTGAGATTCGTCCCGATCAGGGAAGCCGAGAGCCAAGGCGTGTTGGACGTGACCACGGCGGTGGCCGCCGGCGTGGAGCCGTCGCTGGCCGTCAGGACAAGGGAACTGCTGTAGCTGCCGCCGGTGGGGAAGACTACGTCGCCCTGATTGTACACCCCCATTACCGGGGTTCCGGACGAACCTGTGACCAGGAGGGAGACAGGCACCGTGGTGGTCCCCGAGCCGCTCGTAATGGTGACATTGCCAGTATACGTGCCGGCCGCCAGGCTGCCGGGATAGACGTACACACCCACGTTGCCCGGAGCGGTTCCCGAGGCGGGGAAGGGCGTGATCCAGTTCTGATCCGCAGTGGCTGAGAAAGAGGCCGTCGACCCGGTCACGGCAATGTACTGGACTAATCCGAGTGAGGCAGTCGAGGCGCCCACCTGGTAAGCGAAGGAAAGCGATGTGGGAGCTATGCCCGACAGCGTGTTGGCGCTGCCTCCGCCGGCCGCCACGTTCAAGGTGATGGAAATCGAGCCATTTCCCGCCGAACTGGGGACCGTGATGGAGCCGGTGTAAGTGCCACTCGCCAGGTTCGACGGGTTCACCGTGACCTGGATGGTCTCATAAGACGTGCCGCTGGCAGTCGTGTTGATCGCGAGCCAGGCGCTGCCGCCATTGTAGGTGGTAACCGTGGGCGCGCTCAGGGCCGTATTGGCGCTCGCCGATACGGTGAAGGTGGTGCTCTGCGGGGTGGTCGAGCCGGAGTTGGCGGTGAAGGTATAGCTGGTGCCCGGGCTGATATTCACGCCGGTGACCGTCCCGCCGTTAACTGAGAGCGTGACCGTAACCGAGGCCGTCCCGCCATCGGATGAGGTCAGGTTCACCGTGCCTTGATACACACCGGTAACCAGGCTCGATCCTACCGAGGAGAGCGTGAGGTGTACGCCGGCGCTGACCGGGTAACCGCTGCCGCTGGTGGTGTAATTGGCCAACAGCCAGCTTCCGCCGCTCGTGGTGGTCACCTGGTAGCTGTAGGTGCTGGCGCCGCTGGCGCTCTGTATGGCATAGATGCTGTCCGGCGAACTGGAGCCGGAGTTGTACGACCAGCTTACAGCCAAGGACGCACTGCCGCCGACAGTCAAGTTTCCGCCGGATACCGTAAACGTCACCGTAGCGGTCAGAGTGGAGCCGCCGGCGGATACGTTGACATGGCCGGTGTAGGCTGCGTTGCTCAGTCCCACGGCGCTGGCGCTCACCGAAAGCGGGGTTGTGGCGCCGGAGGCCACGTTGCCGCTGGTGGGGGAGACCGTAAGCCAGGACTCGTCCGTGGAGGCGGTATAGGATACCTGCGAAGAGGTGCCGTTCGCGAGCGTGATGGGACCGGTGGTGGTCGTCGAATTCAGGCTGAGCGAACTGGGACTCAACGTGAGCGTGCCGGTGCCCCCGCAGGTCGAGCTGAAGGCGAGCGCTACGGCCAAAGTGGCCGAGCCGTAGCCGGGCGCGGAGATCGTGACCGTGGCGTCGGGATACGAAACGAAGGTACCCGGCGCCAAGGCCAGGATCAGTTGCGTCGCCGCGCTCCCGGCTATTCCGGCTGTAGGCGAGACACTCAACCAGCTAGAATTACCCCCCTGACTCGCGTAGGAAACCGAAACGTTGAAGTTAGGCGAGCCGGAATTGTCGGTAGTTACGTTTACGGCCTGGTAATAGTCCGTGCAGTTGGTCAAAGTGAGCTGGAATATGCTCTCGGGAGTGCCTCCCGGCACAGCCACAAGCAGATTCTGGGCCGATGCCGTGGCGGCCATCAGCACTATAAGAAAGGTAACTACAGCGGTTTTCTGGAGCGAATTTCCGGCGTCCATGTGTGCCTCGGCAGTCTGATGATAGCAGACCGACTTGTCCGATTACAGACAATTCAGGCCGTGGACGCGGACAGGTTATATTCTAACGCTATTTTAGGATCTGAAACAGATTACTGTAATCGTCGGTCCACAGCCGCACGGTTTTCTTGGATTCGATCAGGAACGACGAAGTCCTGACATCGGTGTCGAAGCCCGGCTGCGGCGAAGTTACCAGCACCCACGTGGCGCCGAACACGTCCACGGATTCGTCGTCGTCGGTGTCCACCACGCGTGCGATCTTCCCGGTGGCGCGCGTTTCGGCGTCCATGACGGGCTCCAGATCCAGATAGCGATTGGAGATGTGCACGGCCAGGATGCCGTCCGGCTTGAGGTGGCGGAAGAACAGCACCATGGCTTCCTTCGTCAGCAGATGCACGGGGATCGAGTCGCTCGAAAAGGCATCCACCGCCAGCACGTCGAAGTTCTCGGGGGCTTCGCGTTCGAGCGACAGGCGGGCGTCCCCCATGGCGATCTCCACCTTTCCTTTGGCTTCCGGCACGAAATAGAACTGCTCGCGGTTGATCACAGGCACCAGCGGATTGAGTTCGTAAAAGCGGTAATAATCTCCCAGCCGGGAGTACGCGGCGATGGTTCCGGTGCCCAGCCCCACCACGCCCACGCGGATGGCGCCTTTCTTCTGTTTGTCGCGGATAGCCACCCCCACGCCCGTGTTGGGGCCATAGTAGGTGGTGGGCAGTTGGCGGCGGGCGAGGTTCAGATACTCCTCGCCGTGGTTGATGGTGCCATGCGTCAGGGTGCGAACGGAATCGAGCCCCGCGGGCGGGCCGGAATCGCGCACCCGCAACCCGCCATAGAAGTTGCGCACCAGCACGCGGGAGTCGCGCGTGGCGTCGCGCGTTTGCATCCCCAAGTAAATGGCCATCCCCACGATCAGCAAGGCGGCGGCATCGGGAATAAGCCGGCGCCATCCGCGGTACCATTCGGGGATGGTGGGGTCCAGCCGCAGCGCCACCCATACCACCACCGCGCAGAAAACCATACCGATCTGGAACTCGTAGAAAGCATTAAAGAGGAGAGGCGCCACCAGGCCGACAAACAGGCCGCCCAAAGCTCCTCCGGCCGAGACCATCACATAAAAGTGCGTGAGATAACGCGGGTGCGGCTTCATGCGGACCAGCTCGCCATGGCACACCATGCAGCACGTGAACAGGCCGAGGGAGAACAGCGGAACCAGCACCTTGATGGAGACCACGCCGCTCGAATCCTGGCCCGTCGCATAGGCCATGCTGCCCAGCGCCACCGCCAGAAGCTGCAGGTAGGGATTGCGCCGGTACCAGCCGCTGCCTTCAAAGCACAGGATGAAGGTGAGCAGGTAGATGCTCAGCGGCAGCACCCATAGAAACGGTATGGCCGCCACATTCTGCGACATGTGGTTGGTGATGGCCAGCAGCAGCACCGAGGCTGCGGCCGGCAGAGCCAGCCACATGGCGTATTGCCGCGCTCCGGGAGGCACGGCTTCCGGATCGTCCGGGCCGGCTTGGGGTTCCGGAGCCAGCGCCAGCGCGTTGCCCGTGCGGAACGCCACGATGCCGCACAGCACGATGAAGAGGCCATACGCCCCCGACCACATCCAGGCCTGCTGGTGGGTGGTGAACACCGGCTCGAACAGCACCGGGTAGCTTAGCAGCGCGAACATGGAGCCGGCATTCGAAAGCGCGTACAGGCGGTAGGGCATGGCGCCCTTGAAGCGCCGGGCGTACCAGGCCTGCAACAGCGGGCCGGTAGTCGAGAGCAGGAAATAAGGCAGGCCCACGTTGGCGGCCAGCAGCCCCAGAATCTTGAACAAGGGATCGTCCGGAGCGGCCGGCTTCCAGGAGGCGTTGGGATAGACCGGCAGCGCCAGCGCGCTAACCAGCAGAAGCCCGCCATGCACGATCATCTGCGCGCGCGGTTTTAAATACCGCACCAGCGCGTGCGCGTACAGGTATCCCAGCAGCAGCGCTATTTGGAAAAAGAGCAGGCAGGTGGTCCACACCGCCGCCGTTCCGCCGAACCAGGGCAGTATGATCTTGGCGATGATCGGCTCCACCTGAAAAAGCAGGAATGCGCTGATAACAATGGTAAAAGCGTAAAGAAGCATATTGTCCTTCGGGGGACGCCGCGCCCTCACTCGTAGGCCGCGATCCCCGTGACCTTCTCCCCGATCACCAGGGCGTGGATGTGGTCCGTGCCTTCATACGTCTTGACGGTTTCCAGGTTCGCCAGGTGGCGCATGACGGGGTATTCGTCCGTGATTCCGTTGGCGCCCAACAGATCGCGGCTGAGCCGCGCGCACTCGAGAGCCATCCAGACATTGTTCCGCTTGAGCATGGAGATTTGCGCCGGCTCGAGTTTGCCCTGGTCCTTCAGCCGCCCGGCCTGCATCGCCAGCAGTTGCGCCTTGGCGATCTCGGTGACCATCCAGGCCAGTTTCTCCTGTACAAGCTGATGCGAGGCGATGGGGCGCCCCGCGAACTGTTTGCGCACGATCACGTACTGGCGCGCCGTCTCATAGCAATCCATGGCCGCGCCGATGGCTCCCCAGCCGATGCCGAAACGCGCCTGCGAAAGGCAGGAGAGGGCCGCCTTGAGGCCGCGCGCTCCGGGAAGCCGCTGGCTCTCCGGGACGCGGCAGCCGGCGAACGAGAGGCTGGAAGTCACCGAGGCCCGCATGGACCACTTGCCGTGGATATCGCTGGTGGAATAGCCCGGCGTGCCGCGCTCCACCAGAAAGCCGGCGAAACCCTCCGGGACGCGCGCCCAGACCACCGCCACGTCGGCGATGCCGCCATTGGTGATCCAGGTCTTTTCGCCATCGAGCACCCAGCAGTCGCCCTCGCGGCGCGCGGTGGTGCGCATACCGCCGGGGTTGGAGCCGAAGTCCGGCTCAGTCAACCCGAAGCAACCCACGGCCCGGCCGGAAGCGAGGAGCGGCAGCCATTTCTGCTTCTGCTCTTCGGAGCCATAGGCGTGGATGGGGTACATGACCAGCGCGCCCTGCACGGAGACGAAGCTGCGGACGCCGGAATCGGCGCGCTCCAGCTCCTGCATCACCAGGCCGTACTCGATGTTGCTCATCCCGGCACAGCCGTAGCCTTCCAGGTTGGCGCCCAGAAAGCCCAACTCCGCCATTTCGGGGATCAGCTCGGAAGGGAACCGCGCGTCGCGGTAGCAATCGCGAATCAGCGGTAGAACGCGCTCCTCGGCGAAGCGCCGGGCGGTCTGCCGCACCATCAGCTCTTCGGCGTCGAACAGTCCATCGACGCAGAAAAAGTCCACGCCTCGAAAAGCCATGTTGTGTATTTCACTATTTGAACACAAAACGGGGGGAGGGCCTTGGGGGCTGCTCGCTGGAGCCGTTCATTGCATGGGTGGATCGGGGCTTGACTCGGCTCTCAGGCCAAGAAAACTAGTGAGACCCTCATCGATGGCGGCGATCTCCTCCCGCGCAAGCTCACCGAACACGCGCAGCACCCTGCGCTTGTCGATCGATCGTAGATGGTCAACCAGCGCGAACGACCTGCGCGCGAGACCGCTTCGGCCGGGGGCCAAAGGAGGATAGAGCAGGCCCTCGCCAGCGGTTCCTGTTATCGGCACGACACAAACCAGCGGGAAACGATGGTCGCCGATAACGTCGGGGTCGCTCACCACGACGCAAGGCCGGATACCCCGTTGTTCGTGGCCGAGCGTGGGGTCGAGATCGACAATGACGACCGCGCCGCGGCCGAGCCTCACTCGCGCCCCTCCACCCAGCCTTCGCCGGGAACCCACCGAACCGGCTTACCAGCGCTACTGTCGACGAGCGCTTCGGTGTCCTCCTCGGGCAAGCTGCGGCTCCATTCCCCAAGCCCCTGCTCAGCGAGAGCCGCGCCTTCCGGGTGGGGATTTTGCAAGGAGAGGCGGAGCTCGGCCCGGCGGCGCCTCTCGATCTCGCGCCGGACGGCTTCCGCGACGAACTTACTGCGATTCTTCTCGCGCTTGTCGATGTCCTTTACCAGTTCGTTTGGCAGAGTGACTGTCACACGTTCGACCCCGGGCATTTCATACCTCAAGTATGATCATACCATAGGCTGACTTGATGTTCGGGTAGCGCTAGAATGCTGTCATGCGCGTGCTGGTGTCCCTACTTCTGGCGTGCACACTTCTGGCCGGCTGCGAGGCGGACGGCTTAATATGGACGCCTCCGTCCGACAGCGCCGATGCACTTTTCCGAATTGTCGAACGCGGTCGTGCCGGATTCATCGACAGCCGCGGTCACATCGTGATTCCTCCGACGCTGGCCGTGAGTTCGAACTGGGGTCAGGCGTTTTACGATGGCCTATTGTCGCTGGGTGTCGCCGAGGGGCCGTTCCTCAACACCCGCGGAGAGAGAGTCCTTGAAAATGGCTTCTACCGGATCTGGGATTTCTCCGAGGGTCTCGCGGCTGCACTGAAGACGCGAGATTCCAAGTGGGGCTTCATCGATCATACGGGACAGTTCGTCATACCACCGCAGTTTCCGTTTTATCCGGAGGGATTAGTCGGGAGTTTTTCGGATGGCCTTGCGGCTATCGAGGTGTCGGGTAAGTTAGGCTACATCGATCGCTCGGGCGGATACGTCATTGCGCCCCGGTTTGTCGCGGGTACCCGCTTCGAAGACGGCATCGCGCGGGTCGTCGCCGAAGGGCCCTGCGTGTACTTCGACTACGAGCAGTACGATCCGTGTATGCGGATGTCCTCGCAGGCCGCCCCGAGCACAGGAGCAACCCGCGATCGCGGGCGGCTTGCCGGCCCCCTTTGCAAGTGGGAGTTCATCGATAAGACGGGTAAGCCGATCTTCGCCGCCGAATTCGAAGGGGCCTTGGGATTTCACGAAGGATTGGCGGCGGTCAAAGTCGGGGATCTTTGGGGATTCGTCGATCGGCGAGGCGTCTTCGTTATTCCGCCCGCATTCCAATCGGTACACTCGTTCTCTAACGGCCTTGCGTTAGTTACGAACGACAAGGAAAGCGGATTCATCGACAAAGCCGGCGTTCTCAAGATGCGCGCAGACTTCTTTAAGGCCGAACCGTTCTCCGACGGACTCGCGGCGGTTGGGAATCCCGATGAGGGCTATATCTTTATCGATCTCGAAGGGAAGCAAGCCATTCCGGAGCGTTTCATGCTTGCCAGCCGCTTCTTCCATGGGCTTGCCCATGTCAAGCTTGGCGGATCGTCACCTTACGGCGGGGGCACCTTCGCATACATCGACAGGGCCGGCACGCGCGTATTCACATATAAAATGTGAACCGCACCGAACAAAATTCCATCACGGGTACCACGGTTTGGCGTGCGTTTCGAGCCGGGGCCGGGAAACCCCAGCCCTGGCGTCACCGTCGTCTCACAGTCTCACGGATACAGCCCGCGGATGCGGTTGGCCTCCGCCACGCGGCTTACGCCCAGCATATTCGCCGCTAGGCGCATGCTCACCTTGCGGTCCAGGTGGATCTTGAGCACGTCGTTGAAGGCGCGCACCATGACCCTCTCCAGCCGGGAGTTCACGTCCTGCTCGTCCCAGAAGAGGTGGTTTTCGTCCTGCACCCACTCGAAATAGGAGACCGTCACGCCGCCGGCGTTGCAAAGGATGTCCGGGATGAGGAAGACACCCTTCTGGTCGAGGATGCGGTCGGCTTCGGGGGTTACCGGTCCGTTAGCCGCTTCCGCCACGATGCGGGCGCGCACGGCGTGGGCATTTTCCTCTGTGATGGCGTTCTCCAGGGCGGCCGGGACGAGAATCTCGCAATCCAGCAGGAGCAGAGCTTCGGCCGGGATTACCTCGGCATCGGGGAAGCCGCGCAGGGAGCCGGTGCGCTCCTTGTGCGCGATGAGTTTGGGAATATCGAGGCCGGCGCGGTTATAGATCGCCACCGTCGAATCGCTGGCGGCGATGACCACGGCTTCGGCGGCGTGAAACAGGTTGGCGGCAATCGAGCCGGCGTTGCCGAATCCCTGCACCGCCACGCGGGCGCCCTTCACCGGGATTCCCAGGTGCTGGCAGCTGCTCAGCACAGTGTAATAGCAGCCCCGGCCGGTGGCCTCGTGGCGGCCCAGCGATCCGCCCAGGCTGATGGGTTTGCCGGTGACCACGCCCATGACCGGATAGCCTTTATTCATGCTGAAGGTGTCCATGATCCACGCCATGATCTGCGGGGTGGTATAAACATCCGGCGCGGGGATGTCCTTTTCCGGGCCGATCAGCGGCAGGATGGAGGTGGCGTAGCGCCGCGAGAGACGCTCCAGCTCGCCCATGGACATCCGCTTGGGGTTACACGTGACACCGCCTTTGGCGCCGCCGAAGGGGATGTTCACCACGGCGCATTTCCAGGTCATCCACGTGGCCAGGGCCTTGACTTCGTCCAGGGTGACGTTGGGATGAAAATGGATGCCGCCTTTGGCCGGGCCGCGCGTGGTGCTATGCTGCACGCGATAGCCTTCGAAGCGAACGATCTTTCCGGTGTCCATGCGGACCGGCACACTCACCTGGAGTATGCGCTCCGGACATTTGATCATGGCCCGGATGTTCTCGTCGAGATCCAGCGCGTTGGCCGCCAGATCGAAGTTCTCGAGCGCTACTTCGTAGGGATTCTTGAAGCTTGTTTGGGTTACGGTTGCTAACATGGCAAACCTCTTTTCGCGACGAACGGAGTCGATTTACATGGTAGGCTCCACTGGAATCGTAGATCCGCTAAAACACCACGTCAATGGGGTGCTCCAGTATATGTGTGATCCTTCGTGCCTGACAATGTGATTATTTCGATACAATCCCGCTCAGCACCTCTCCGCGACCTGTCGCTGCGTGGAACGACCATTCAGGTCCGAAACACTTGTAATTACGGTCGCTGCTGCCGGAAACTATATGAAAATGGGGATCAATCTAGGTCTGGACATCGGGGCCATCAGTCTCAAGCTGGCGGCGCTGGGCAAGCCGGCGGACCGCCCCATTCTCGAAGCTCTCTGCGCGGCGCATCCCGAGTTCCAAAGGATCGAGCTGGATGGCCGCCCGCTGGTGCTCTCCGAGTACCGGCGCATCTCGGGCAGCCCCATCCAATCCACCTACGATCTACTGCGCGACTTCTATGAAACGGTCCCCGAGGACCGGGTGGAGGGTATACGCGTCACCGGTTCGGGCAGCCGGACGATCGCGAAGGTGCTGGGGCTCTTCTTCGAAAACGAGTTCAAAGCCATCGCGCGCATGATCGGCACGTGCTATCCGCAGGTGCGAACGGTCTTCGAAATCGGCGGAGAAAGCTCCAAGTACATACGCCTCGAGGGCACCGGGATCGTCGATTACGACCGTTCGGGCGAGTGCGCGGCGGGCACCGGCTCGTTCCTCGACCAGCAGGCGCTGCGTATGAAGTATTCGGTGGAGGAAGTCGGCCAGGTGGTGTCGATGGCCAGTTGCGCGGCGCGTATCGCCGGGCGCTGCTCGGTGTTCGCCAAGAGCGACATGATCCACGCGCAGCAGAAGGGCTATTCGCCGGCCGAGATCCTGCGCGGGCTGTGCGATGCCGTGGCGCGCAATTTCAAGGGCTCCATCGTCAAAGGACGGCCGGTGGAAGCCCCCGTGGCGCTCATCGGTGCGGTTTCGCAGAACGCGGGCGTCACCGGAGCGCTGCGCGAAGCCTTTTCCCTGGCTGAGAAGGACCTGTTCGTGCCCCGGGAGTTTGCCTGGTGCGGAGCCATCGGCGCTGCCATCCTGGAAGCCGAGGAACCCCGCAAGCGTTCGATCCTGGAGATTCACCGGCTGCGCCAGCACGAATCCGAGGAGAAGGCGCCCGATACCCGCCCACTCTCCACCGAGAACGTGGTGCAGTTGCGGGACCGCGTGGGAATTTACGTGGCGCCCCCCGATGGCCGGCCCATCCCGGCCTACCTGGGGCTGGATATCGGCTCGGTCTCGACGAACGTGGTGGTGATCGATGAATTCGGCGCCGTGATCCACGACGTGTACCTGCGCACCTCCGGCCGGCCGATCGAGGCGGTGCAGGAGGGCTTGGCCGAGGTCGAGCGGCTGTGGGGCAGCCGCCTGGAGATCCGCGGCGTGGGCACCACCGGCTCGGGGCGCGAGCTGATCGCCGAGTTCGTGGGCGCCGATGCGGTCAACGACGAGATCACCGCGCACAAGACCGGCGCGCTGCACATCAGCGCCACGCTGGGCGGCGAGCCGGTGGATACGATCTTCGAAATCGGCGGGCAGGATTCCAAGTTCATCTCCATTGAGAAGGGCGTGGTGGTCGATTTCGCCATGAACGAAGCCTGCGCGGCCGGCACCGGCTCGTTCCTGGAGGAACAGGCCGAAAAGCTGGGCATCAGCATCAAGGGCGAGTTCGCGCAGCTGGCGCTGGCGGCGCCTAATCCCACGCGTCTGGGCGAGCGCTGCACGGTCTTCATGGAGCGCGACGTCACGGGCTGGCTGCACAAGGGCGAAACGGTGCCCAGCCTGGTGGCCGGGCTGGCCTATTCCATCGCGCTCAATTACTTGAACCGCGTGGTGCGTGGGCGGCGCATCGGCAAGGTGGTCTACTTCCAGGGCGGCACGGCTTACAACGACGCCGTAACCGCGGCCTTCGCCAGCCTGCTGGGCAAGAAGATCACGGTGCCGCCCTATAACGGCGTGATGGGCGCCATCGGGATGGCGCTGATCGCGCGCCAGTGGCACCAGGCCACCGGCGGGCAGACGCGTTTCCGGGGCTATGACCTGCACAAGCTGAGCCTCACGACGCGCGATTTCGTCTGCAAGGCCTGCTCGAACCTCTGCGACATGAAGGAGTTCGTGATCGAGGGCAAGAAGAGCTACTGGGGCGATAAGTGCTCGGATAAATTCCGCAAGCCCTCGGCCACCGGCCGCAAGCCGGTAATCGAGGACCTGTTCGCCTATCGCGAGCAGTTGCTCGAAAAGCTGCCGGCAGCCTTGGGAGGGGCTTTCCGGGTGGGTCTGCCGCGGGCCATGACCCTGCTCGACCAGTTGCCGTTCTGGCGGCGCTACTTTGCCGAGCTAGGCATTCCGACGGTGCTTTCGCCGGTGACCGATCCGCGCATCTCGGCCGCGGGAATCGAGATGGCGGTGGCGCAGCCGTGCTATCCGGTGCAGGTGGCGCACGGGCACGTGCAAGCATTGGCCCAAGCCGGCGTGGATTACATCCTGGTGCCCAATATGGCGGATGCCGAAGGGGCGGAATCCTCGCCTTCGCACTACTGCCCTTGGAACCAGACCCTGCCGTGGGTTCTGCGGGCCGCGCCGCCGCTCGAGGGCGAAAAGCACAAGTTTCTCATTCCCACGCTGCATTTCAAGCTGGGCCCGGCCCAGGTGAAGACGGCGCTGGCGGAGACCATGCGCCGCATCGGCGTGACGCGGTGGGCGAGCGACCGAGCTGTGGACGCGGCCTATGCCGAGCAGCGCGGTTTTCAGGAGAAGCTGCTGGAGGCGGGCCGGCGCGCGCTCGAGGTTTTGGAGCGAACCGGCGAGCCGGGCCTGGTGCTGGTGGGCCGCGCTTACAATATCTACGATCGCGGGGTGAACTGCGATATCCCGCGCAAGCTGCGCCACCGCTACGGCGCCAACGTGATTCCGCTGGATTTCCTGGTGACCGGCCGGGAACCCATCGCGGACCTGCACTCCAACATGTTCTGGATCTCGGGCCGCAAGATCCTGGAAGCGGCGCGCGTGGCTTCCGGACGCGCCAACCTGCACGTGGTTTATATCACCAACTTCAAGTGCGGGCCCGATTCCTACATCAAGCACTTCGCCCGCGAGGCCGCCGGAGCGCCGCTGCTGATTCTGCAGTTCGATGGGCACGGCAACGACGCCGGTTACATGACGCGCTGCGAAGCGTATCTCGATAGCAAAGGGATCCTCAGATGTTACCAGGCGCCGGCGGAACAGCCGACCATCCACTAAGAGGCAAGCGGATCTACATCCCGCCGATGGCGTACGGCAGCGCGCGCGCCTTCGCCGCCGCTTTTCGCGCCATCGGCCTGGAGGCCGAGCCCACGCCTCCCTCCGATGAACGCACGCGCGAGCTTGGCGCGCGCTATACCTCGGGCGACGAGTGCTATCCGGCTAAAGTGACGGTGGGCGATTTCGTGAAGGTGATCGAGCGGCCGGAGACGGATCCCTCGCGCATCGCCCTGTTCATGCCCACGGCCGAGGGCCCCTGCCGCTTCGGGCAATACGCTCCCTACCTGCGCCACATCCTGGATGCGAACGGATATGGCAACGTGGAAATCCTTTCGCCCACCAGCCAGAACTCGTACGATGGCTTGGGGACGCTGGCCGGCCCGTTCTTGCGCACGGGCTGGCGGGCCTTGTTGTGCGCCGATTTGTTGCAGAAACTGATGCTGATGCGCCGCCCGTACGAGGAATGCCGGGGCGATATCGAGGCCGTCTACGAGGGATCGCTGGGCGATTTGTGCGCGACGCTCGAAACCACCCCCGTGGAGCCGGGTGTGCAGCTTCTATCGCTGCGCGACGCCATGGTGCGCTGCCGCGACCGCTTCCGCCGCGTGCCGGTGCGCCAGGAACGCAAGCACCCCTTGATCGGCATTGTGGGCGAGATTTTCTGCCGCCTGAACACCTTCTCCAACGAGAACCTGGTGCGGTGCCTGGAGGAATACGGGGCGGAGACCTGGCTCTCGGACATCGTCGAGTGGATCTGGTACACCAACTCCGAGCACTTCCGCAAGCTCAAGCTGGCCGGGCGGCTGTGGACGATCGAGGCTCTCGGCGCATGGATCCGCAAGCGCGTGCAGAAGCGCGACGAGCACGTGCTGATGGAGCCGTTCCACGACGACTTCAAGGGGCGCGAGGAGCCGGACATCTACGAGATCCTGGAATGCGCCCGCCCCTACCTGCCGCGCGAGGGCGCCTTCGGCGAGATGGTGTTGAATGTGGGCAAGACAGTCTACCTCGCGCGCAAAGGCGCCGCCGGGATCATCGACATCAGCCCCTTCACCTGCATGAACGGCATCGTGTGCGAGGCCATCTACCCAAGAATCAGCCGGGACTTGGGCGGCATTCCGATCCGCAATTTCTATTTCGACGGCACGCAGTCGGACCTGGACCGGGATTTGGGCGTCTACATGGAACTGGCGCGGAGCCACCAGAAGAAGGTGGCGTAACAACGCTCGCGTAGGGCAAGCAATCCGTCAAGCCGGGGGCGCCATCGCATCGCTCACTTGTACACATTGTTAATCGCGGTCGTGAGATACTGGCGCAGCTTATCCGATATGTCCAAGGCTTCCACCTTGTTTTCCATGGCTTCCTTCGCCACCAGCACGTCGAGCGGGTTGTTGGTGGAAGTGAGGCCCATCGCGTGCAACTGCTCCGCGGAGGACTGGGGCAACAGCGGAAGCAACTCCTGCGTGTCGGTGCCGGATCCGGCGCTGCATTGGCCTCCTTCCTGCGGGTTTCCTCCCTCAGAGTCTCCGGTCTGCTGGATCTCCGCGTTCATCGCCGCGACCAACGCGTCCGTTTCGGCCGAGAGCTGATTGAGCATCGTCATGAGAGCATTGAGCCCTTGGGCTGACTCCTGCAGGCCCTGCGCCTGCTGCAGCATCTGGAGGAGATCCCAGCCCTGGTCCTCGTCAGGACCTCCGGTCTGGTCCGTCGCGTCCTCGGTCTGGAGACCGCCGGCGTCTGCAAAGCTCAGCGGGTTGTTGCCGGCGTAAGCGTACGGGTGGGCCTGGGAAGGATTGCGAAGCTGCGATAGCAAAGTCTGGCCGGCGCGCGACGCCGTTAACTGCCCTTCGGGCTGGCGGCTCTGGAGGGCTTCGATGCTCTGTGGGTCCTTCTGCAGGAACCGCCCCGTCGCGGGGTCATAGGCGCGGGCGCCAAAGCCATACAGCCCGGTCTCGACGTCGAAGGGGCGCCCAGCGAACAGATGCGAATTGTGGATTGCATTGCCGCTGGCCGAAGCCTGGCCAAAAGCGCTGTAGGAATAGGTCTGCGCCACCGCGCCTGACGCATCGGCGAGGCCCGCTACGTCGCCTTTTCCATTGCCGAGGTAGCAATACATGTCGTTGCCCACCTGTTCCGCCAGCAACTCCTCCGAACCGGGGCGATACGTGTATTGCACCAGCAGCCACGGGGATCCCGTACGGTCCTGTTCGAACAACAGACGGTCTCCGTCATAGACATAGATGATAGACGAGTTGCCGGCCCTCGTCCCGGCGGGCGCGGCTCCGGCCCTCTTCCCGGTGGAGACGTGGCCGGCCGTTCTCTCGGTGGACACGCTGACCTTCTTCTCGATCCGCCGGCCGAAAGGATCGTACAAGTATTCGACCAGCGTGCCGTCCGGAAGCTTCGCACTCTTCAGGCGGTCCGAGTAGTCGTAGGCATACGTGGTGGTCCCGGAGGCATCGGTGCGGGTTGTCACGTTGCCGTTGTGGTCGTACGTGAACTGCACGCCGCCATAGCTTAACAGGCGGCTGGCGGCGTCATAGGTGGCGTTCACGGCCCCGGTGCGGTTGCCGGCGGCGTCATAGGAGTAGACTTCCTCGGCGGCCGCCGGATGGGTGGCGTCCGCCAGCCGGCGCAGCTTGTCATATTGGAAACGATGGGTGCCGGATAAATCCGCGATTGTGGCGCGGTTCCCGTCGGCGTCATAGGTCGTGGTGAACTGCGCCACCGTCGCGCCAGCGCCGGTTAGATATCTCAAGCTCGTGGGCCGAGAGGCTCCATCGTAGGTGTATTGGGCCGTCAATCCATTCGGAAGCGCCAGCGAGCTGCGGTTCCGGTCCGGGCCGTATGTGAAACTGAACGTCTGACCGCCCGGCGCGACAATCTGCGCGACCCTGCCGGCCGCGTCATACGAGTACTGGGTGACGGCGCCGTTGAGAGCCGTCATGGAAGTGCGCTGCCCCACCGCGTTGTAAACGTAAGAAACCGTGAACGGGCCGCGCGAATCCCTCACGGACGTGGTGCGGCCGGCCGCGTCGTAAGTGAACGTGAGAGTCACGTTGGCGTTGACGGCGGTCAGCAGGTTGCCGTTGGCGTCCCATGTGTATCGCTGCGCCGATCCATCGGGATAGGTCTCGCGGATCAGGCGCCGCGCCCCGTCATATTGGTACTGCGTGGTGTTGCCGTTCTCGTCGGTTACGCTGGTGAGGTCGCCGCGCCCGTTCCAGGCGTAATGGCGCGTGTTGCCCAAGGGGTCCGTCGCGGTGATAATCCGGCCTTGCGAATCGTAGGTAAACCGGGTGATCTGCCCGCGGGCATCGTGCGCCGCGGTGAGCAGGCCGGCCACCGAGCAGTTGCAGTCGGAGGGCTTGTATTCGTAGCTTGTGATGCCGCCCAACGCGTCCGTAACCTGGGTGAGGTTCGCCAGCGCATCGTAGCCGAAGCTGGTTGAGGCTGAGCCGGGCCCCGTCACCGAGGCCAGATTACCAGCCGCGTCCCATCTGGAGGACGTCACGCCCAGCACCGGGTCCGTCTTCTGGATCTGGCGGCCCAGAGCGTCATATTGGAACTGCTGTTCCTGGCCCGTCGGGCCGGTGGATCCTACTATGCGATGAAGCGCGTCATAACTCGCTTTGGCCAGCGTACCGATCGCGTCGCTGATCGTCACGGGATTGCCTAGCGCGTCGAAGCTGTAGGTAGTCGTACGGCCGGCCGCATCAGTCACCGTCAGCGGTTGGCCGTAGCCGTCATAGGTGCGCTTGGTCTGGCCTCCCACCGGATCCGCGGTTTGCAGGAGGTTCCCCTTGGCGTCATACTCGTTCTGGACCACGCCGCTCGCCGGATCCGTGAAGGTCGCGATCTTGCCGGAGACCGCATCGTAGACGATGCCGGTCACATTTCCCAGCGGGTCCGTCTTGCTCGACATGCGGCTCAGCGAGTCGTAGCTGAACTTCGTGACGAAGCCCAATTCGTCGGTACGCGTGGCGAGGCGCGCACCGCTGTTCCAGGTTTGCGCCAGGCTGGACCCGTCGTCGCGCGCGATGGACGTTATGTTGCCGGAAGCATTGAAGGAGAAGGTGCTGGTGTGGCCGCGCGCATCCGTAAGCGTGGTCGTCCCGTTGCCGTATGCTATCTGCGTGACGCCGCCGCCCTGGTCGGTGAGCTTCGAGAGCCGCCCGGCCGAGTCGTATACAAACGAATTCGTTCCGCCGCCCGGAAAAACGATCTGCTGCATATAGTGCGTCTGCCCGGAAGCGGAGGAGTAGGCATAGGTGGTCTGGTTGTCCGCCAGGTCCGTGGAGGCCACCAGGTTGCCCGACGCGTCGTACTGGAACGTGGCCTGCCTTCCGGTCTGGTCGTTGATTCTCGTAATGTGGTTCGAGGCGTCGTAGGTGAACTGCACCTGGCCTCCCACAGCGTCGGAGATCGATTGCAGGCGCCCGGCAGAGTCATAAGCCATGGTCTGCGCGTTACCGTTGGGATCCGCCAGGGATGTCATTCGCCCGGTGGAATCGAAACTCGTGACGGGGCCGGCCCGCTCGGTCAGGACATAGCCGCCGGAACCGGCTGTGAGGGTGGCGTCCAGTCCGGAAGCCGAAACATAGGAGGTTCCGGAGTTTGTAAATGTGTACGCGCCTCCGGATTCGCCTACATACACCACCGTATTGCCATTAATAACCAGGTACCGCAGATAGCTGTGCGTCCACCCGAACCCGAACGGCGAATCGGTGGCCGCCGCCTGCGAGTTGTACGTCCGCAGGATGAGGATCGGCAGCCCGCGTCCCGCCAGCCACATGTCCTGGAACTGGTGGTACACGTTGCCGTTGCTCACGGTGACCGGGTCACCGCAGGACATGCCATTGGTAGCAGTCGGGTTGCCGAGCGTCCCCGGGCCGGCGGGCGCCGGGAGTCCGGTCGTGGTGATGGACCCGCTGCCCGTGATCGTCATCTGGCCCGTGCCGCCCGCGGCGGACAGGCCACTGACGTTGATGGTCAGCGATCCCGAAGCCCCCTGGAAAACTCCCGTGCCGGCAGTCAAGGGTGCGGTTCCGGATATGGTGACCCCGCCGCCGCCGGTCGCCGCGGTTGCGCTGGCCGACGCATACGTAGCCTGGAACGTCCCGCCGCTCGAAATGGAAAACGAAAAAGTCCCCTGCACGTTGGAGTATGTGGGCGTGCCGCCCGGCTCGGTGTAGGTGGCCGTTACAGCCACCGACAAGGAGGTCGTGCCGTAGGGCGAAAGTGTTCCGCCGTTGCACGACCCCCCGAGCGTTCCGGTAGTACCAGACAGGCTGTATGTCCCGGCGCAGTTGAAATTGAGTGTGACCGCGGTGGTGGTCGAAGAGCTTGCCATCAGGGGGCCGGATGCCACCGCGAAGAATAAAATAATCAGGCCCGTAAATCTTAAATTACCAAACATGATCGCTCTCTCCAGAAGGCTTCCCCAGCACTGAACCGAAATCGCCCCGCTGACCAGCGTCGTAAAGCTATTGTTACCTGCAAACCCCAGGATCGCGAGTAAAAATGCACGGCAGGGGTCTGCGATTACAAAAGGATCTCCACGACTAGATCAGATTAGCCAGGATTCCGTTTTGGCTTCCTGGCGACCATCAATTCTACACCTGGTCAACTCGTCTGGACGCGTTCTTTCGCGTAATTACCGACAGAACCCAATCGCCGTGCCACAGGTTGGACGGACCATCGCCTTTCGCAGGCCGAGGTTCTCGGGCAAATCCCCTACTTCTTAAACAGCCGGTCGAAGGCGTTCCGGGCGTCCTCGGGATTGCGCGGGGCGGGAGGACCGGCCGGCACGGGCGGCGCCACCGAGGGACCGTTGTTGGTGCCTTCGCGCGCCACGGTTACCCGTGGGGTGAACAGCGCGCACTCGTTGTTCTTATCCTTCACGGGAATGCGCATGGGGATTGGTTTCAGGCACTGGAACCGCGTCGAGGGTTCGAAGTGCGAGCATTGTTTGCAGCAGTGCAGGTCCGCGTTGCATTTCGGGCAACTGCCGTTAAAATCCACACCGGCCGGTAGGGCGGTGGAACAGTTGAAACACCGGGACGCGGCCACGTGCTGCACCAGGCGCGGCAGCCGTGGGCCGGTAATATCCAGGGGAGGACGCGGCCCCTGAGGTTTGGGACGATCGTCGCGATTGCCTCGGGAATCGCGCTCCGAATCCATGTACCCCGGTTGTCTGTACTTGCGATCGCTGTCCATGGGGAAAAGAACTCCGTCTAGCGGGACGAAAATGATTCGAATCGACGGCTCAAGTTCCGGCGCGCCTGGGTGATGAATTTACGGACCACCCCAATATGGGCCGTCTGACGGATCGATGACAGGCGGTTTGGAGTGGGACTACCGGAGGGTACCGCGGGAACACCCGAGGCGCGTACAAAAACTGGTCGGGACCCGCTGCTTCCAATCCATATGTACCACGAATCGGGTAGCGTTTGCACGTCAAATCATTAGCAACCGTATTTTGTCCGGAGAAGCCGCAGATCCATCCGGCCCGTTCCGCCATCCGCGATACCATGGCTCGGTGGAGCAATTTGCGCTGGATTTTGCGCTGGCGCCCGAGCGCCGAATTTACACGGTCGCCGAATTGAACTCCGCCATCCGCGCGGCGCTTGACGAGCGCTTTCAGGATATCTGGGTTTCCGGCGAGATTTCCGGCCTGAAGGCGGCCGCCAGCGGCCACTACTACTTCACGCTCAAGGAGAGTGACGCCCAGGTTAAGTGCGTGGCCTTCCGCTCCGCGCACCGCTACTGGAAGTTCAAGCCGCGCGATGGCCTCGCGGTGCTGGCGCGCGGGCGCATCGATGTTTACGAAGCGCGCGGCGAATACCAGTTGCTGGTGGAGACGCTCGAGCCCCAGGGGTTGGGCGCGCTGCAACTGGCCTTCGAGCAGCTCAAGAAGAAGCTGGCCGCCGAGGGCCTGTTCGACGCCCAGCGTAAACGGCCCCTGCCGCGCTTTCCGCGGCGCATCGGGATCGTCACCTCGCCGCGCGGGGCCGTGCTCGCGGACATGCTCCAGATCCTGGAGCGCCGCTTCCCCGGGCTGCATATCCGCGTGTTTCCGGCGCTGGTGCAGGGCGAGGGATCGGTGGAGGAGGTGTGCCGCGGGATACAGTTCTTCAGCCGCTCGAAGTGGGCGGACCTGGTGATCGTGGGGCGCGGGGGCGGATCGCTCGAAGATCTGTGGACGTTCAACGAAGAGGCCGTGGCGCGCGCGATGGTGGCCTGCGAGGTGCCGGTGGTCTCCGCGGTGGGTCACGAGACGGATGTGACCATCGCCGATTTCGCGGCTGATTTGCGCGCGCCCACTCCCTCGGCCGCCGCCGAAATGGTGGTTCCTACGCGCGCCGATCTGCTCGAGCGCGTGGCCGCGGCGCGCGCCAAGGCGGCGCAAGCCCTGCGCTATCGCCTGGCGATGCTCGAGCGGCGGCTGCGCCAGCAGGGCATCGAGCGCGCCATGGGCCTGCTCGACCGCCGGATCGGCCGCGGCCAGCAGCGCATCGACGAGCTGGGGTACCGCATGCGCGAGAGTCTGCGCGCAACGCTCGACGCCCGCGAGCGCGTGCGCCGGCGCCTGGAGGCGCGCCTGGCGCGGTTCGACACGCGGCCGCGGCTGGCCGCCGGCCGCCGCCGCATGGAAGCCCTGCACGCGGCCGCCCTGGAGACCGTGCGCCGGCGCCTGGCCCGCCGCCGGGCCGGCTGGGAGCAGCTTGCCGCGGGCCTCGCGCAGTTGAGCCCGCTGCTGGTTCTGGAGCGCGGCTACGCCATCGTCTCCAACGAATCGGGGATCCTCAAGGACGCCGCCGCGGCGCCTCCCGAATCGGGCATCCACGTGCGGCTGGCGCGCGGATCGCTGGAGGCCGTGGTCTCCGCTATTCCGGATTCTCCACCGCGATCCGGCGGCCATCGCTAAGAATCGTGATCAGGCCGTTTTCATCGGTCCGCATCGTCATGGCATGGCGCGCGGCGAGGCGCTCGATCACTTCGCGGTTAGGATGCCCGTAGCTGTTCTCGAATCCCACCGAGATCACCGCGAAGGCGGGCGCGGCGGCATCCAGGAATGCTGGGGTGCTGGACGTGCGGCTGCCGTGATGGGCCACTTTGAGCACGTCGGCGGGCCGCATTTCGCCGTCTTCCAGGATGCGCCGCTCGATGGGGCTTTCGATATCGCCGCTCAGCAGGAAGGCGTGGCGGCCGTGGAGAATCTCGAGCACGAGGGAATCGTTATTTTTGGGAACGTCCGAGGGTGTGTACCCGGTCAGCGGCGCCAGCACGGCGATCTCGTCGCCGCCGAATTTCAGGCGGCGCGGCGCCTCAAGGGGTACGATGCGCGTCCCGTTGCGCAGGGCCGCAACGCGCACGGCCTCCCAGGCGGGGCTCGCGGGCGTGACGCCGGTCCATAGCTCGCGCGGGTGAAAATCGGCAATCAGCGCGGGCAGGCCACCGGCATGATCCTCGTGAGCGTGGGAGAGCACCATGACGTCGATCGAGTGGAAGCGCCGCTCCCACAGGTAGGGCGCCACCACATCTTCGCCGATATCGAGCCGTGCCTGCGCCTGGTGCCCGAAGGCCGGGATGCCGCCGCCATCCACCAGCATGCGCTGGCCGTTCGCGAATACCAGCAGGATGCTGTCGCCCTGGCCCACGTCGATGGCGGTCATCTCCAGGCGTCCCGGGTGGATCAGGGGCGGAAACGGGCTCCATACCAGAAGCACCAGCAGCGCGGCGGCGGCCACCACGGCAGCGGCACGCCATCGCCGGCCGG
The DNA here is from genome assembly GCA_963714205.1 of Terriglobia bacterium. GTDB lineage: Bacteria > Acidobacteriota > Terriglobia > Bryobacterales > Bryobacteraceae > CAVQNQ01. Next base: position 202,225 of record CAVQNQ010000003.1, on the reverse strand, counting down.
GCGCCGCGGCTATCGCGATCAAGGCCGCCGGGAAGGCTACCGCCAGCCACAGCGGTGGCATGGGAACGCGCCACGCCGGCTCGATGCCCGCGTGCCAACCGACGATCGCACGCGAGAGTCCCAGCAGCCACGATCCTATCCTGGCAACCCAGCCCCAGCCGGTGGCCACCGCCACGAATCCCACCGGGACCTCCAGCCCCATGATCGGCACGGCGAAGGCGTTGGCCGAAAGGCCGGTGATTCCGACGCGATGAAAGTAGACCACCATAGGGAGCGCGATGCCCGCCTGCACCACCGCCGAAACCAGCGCCACCTCCCAAAAGAAGAACAGCAGCCGCGCTGGAATGGTGACGACCAGGCGGGCCGCGCGCTTGGGAAGCCGCAGCGCCCGCCACAACGTCTCGGCCAGGAGGCGCATCTCGATGCGAAACTGGGCCACGCGCGGTTCCAGATGCATGTCGCGGCCGGTGTCGGCGAGATCCGCTAATCCGCGGCCCAAAGGCCCGGAAGTGGCGCGGATGAGAGGCGCGGCGAACAGTCCCAAAAATGCCACTGCCAGGAAGGTGAGCTGAAAGCTGGAATCGAAGAGCTGTTCGGGGTCGAACACCAGGAACGCCAGCGCCACGCCCGCCAGCAGGTTAATGGGCCGGCGGTCGCGGTAGAAGTACCGGCACGCGGCGGCCAGCGTGAGCCCCGCCGCCGAGCGCACGCAGGGTGCGCCGCCGCCGGTCACTATCGCATAGAGCCAGGCGGCCAGAACCGTGATGGCTAGCGCGGGCATCTCCGGCACGAAGCAGATGCGCAGCAGGAACAGAAAAAAGGCCGCCAGGATGGCCACGTGCGTGCCCGAGATTACCAGCACGTGGAAGGTTCCGGTGTTGCGATACTGCTCGGTCCAGATGCGCTGGAGCTGGTAGTTCTGGCCGATGAGCAGCGCCTGGGTCATGCCGGTTTCATAGTCACTGCCGGCGTAAAGGCGCCCGGTGCGGTCGAGGATCGCGGCGCGCAGGTCCATGGCCGCCTTTTGCACCAGCGACCCGCAGCGCCCCGGCAGAACGCGCAGGGTTTCGGCGGCGCCGGAAGCGGTCCAGTAGATTTCCTGGCGGGCCAAAGAGCGCCGATAGTCGAATGCGCCGGGGTTGCCGTAGTTGCGAGGCTGGCGCACGCGAGCATCCAGCTCGATTTTCTGCCCATAGCGCAGCCGGGGAAGCGGCGCGGCATCCTTGGTGTAGAGCGTCACCTGGGCGCGCGCGCCCGGCTCGAGCTCCAGGATGAAGCGCTCGCGCTCGCCAGAGATAGCGGGCGGCTCGACCACGCAGCCGCCCAGGATCGCGATCTCGCGGCCGGAGACGTTCAGCTCGGGAGGTGGGCCGGGCGCATGCGCGAGGGCCGTGAGCGCGCCGGCGGAGAAGAATCCCAGCAGGCAGCAAAGGCCCGCCAGGGCTCTGGCCTGGCGCCACAGGGCGAGGCCGCCCAGGGCCAGGAACGCCGCGACGGCCGCCAGAAGCTCGGACGCCTCAAATGTAACGAAACGCCCGGCCAGGATGCCCGCGGCAATGCCGGCGACGGGCCACACCAGAGGATCGGTGAGACAGCCGGGTCGGACGCGCATACCTGCTTAGTGCGTCCGGGGTATCAATTCACTCAGAAACTTCGCGGCTACCGCTCGTGCACGTCTTCGAGGTATGTGTACCCGTGCAAGCCTTCCTCGTAGAACCTCAGCAGCGAGCCGCACTCTTCATAGCTCAAACGGCCCTCGCGCAGGGCAGCCTCGACGTCGCGGCGCAGCTTGGTGACCAGGGCGTCAGAGCTAAACTGCACGTAATTGAGCACTTCCCGGACCGTGTCGCCCTTGATGACGGAATCGAGAATCACCTCGCCCGTGGGGCCCAGCCGCACGTGTACGGCGTTGGTATCCCCGAACAGGTTGTGGAGGTCGCCCAAAATCTCCTGGTAGGCGCCCAACAGAAAGGCGCCCAGGTAGTAATCGCCGCCGGCAAAGGGATGCAGCGCCAGCGTGCGTTTCACATCGCGGCGGTCGATGAAAGCGTCCACCTTGCCGTCCGAATCGCAGGTGATATCGCCCAGTACGGCATGGCGCGTGGGTTCCTCCTCCAGCCGGTGGATCGGCATGATGGGGAAGAGCTGCTTGATGGCCCAGCTATCGGGCATGCTTTGGAACAGCGAGAAATTGCAGAAATAGGTGTCGGAGAGCATGGCATCGATGCCTTCCAGCTCCTCCGGAAAGTAATCCAGCTCACGCGCCTGTTTCTGGATCTTGCGCGAGATGGCCCAATAAAGGTTCTCGGCGATGCAGCGCTGTTCGAGAGAAAGGTAGCCCAGGCTGAACAGGTTGAGGGCCTGGTCCAGGGCCTGCTGCGCATCGTGGTAGCTTTCCAGAATATTCTTGGCGCTCAGCGAGCGATAGGTCTCCTGCAAATCGATGAGGGGCTGCTCGGCATCCGCCGGCGGCTCGGGAACCACATCGGCATCGCCCATCCCGGAGACGCCCAGAACGTTGAAGACCAGCACGCTGTGATAGGCGGCGATGGCGCGGCCGCTTTCGGTAACGATGGTGGGGTGCGCCACGCCCACCTCGTCGCACACGTTCTGCACGTGGTAGATGATGTCGTTGGCGTATTCCTGCAGGGTGTAGTTGACGCTCGATTCGAAATCCGTCTGGGAGCCGTCGTAGTCCACGCCCAGGCCGCCGCCCACATCCAGGAACTTCAAGCCGGCGCCCGCGCGCACCAGGTCCACGTACACGCGCGCGGCTTCGTTCACCGCGCCTTTGATCTGCCGGATGTTGGTGATCTGGCTGCCCAGGTGGAAGTGCAGCAGGTTGAGGCAGTCCGCCATCCCTGCGTCTTTCAGCTCCTGCAGGGCACGCGTGGCTTCGGTAGCCGAGAGGCCGAATTTCGAGCGGTAGCCGCCCGAAGATTTCCACCTTCCCGAGCCGCGGCTGGCCAGCTTGACGCGCAGCCCGATGGCCGGCCGCACGCCCACCTTCTGACCGTATTTCAGAATGAGGTGCAGCTCGGTGTACTTCTCGACCACGGGGATGACATGGCGGCCCATCTTCTGCGCCAGCATGGCCATCTCGATGTACTCGTCGTCCTTGAAACCGTTGCAGACGATGGGGGTTTCGTTATCCGCCAGGGCCATGACGGCCATCAGCTCGGGCTTCGAGCCGGCTTCCAGCCCGTAGTGGAACGGTTTGCCGAACTCCAGGACCTCTTCCACTACCTGCCGCTGCTGGTTGACCTTCACGGGATAGACGCAGCAATATTCGCCCGTATAGTGGTGTTCCGCGATGGCCGTGGAAAAGGCGCTGTGCAGCTCGCCCAGCCGGTGCTTCAGGATGTCGGCGAAGCGGACCAGAATGGGCAGGTCGATGCCCCGCAGCAGCAGCGTATCGACCAGCTCCTTGAGATCGATCCACCGGGCGGGTTCCTTTTCCGGGTGTACGCGGACGTGGCCGTTATCGCCCACCGAGAAGTAGCCCTTGCCCCAACTGGCGACATCGTACAACTCGCTGGCCAACTGCGGCGTCCATCGCTCAGCGGGCTCGATCACGAGCGAGCCTTTGCGGCCGTTTCTTTCCAAATGCGCGTCTCCTTTGCAATTTCAGTGTCCTTCGAAAAGGCGGAGACTGGCAAGGAAAAATTACGGGTTGACCGCGCTCTAGCTCGCCCGGTTTCCGACCGGAGGTCCCGCAGGCTGGGGCGCCGCGCCCGCCCGGACAAACCGAAGGATGCCCCCGGGGAACATCCGGAAACCAACCAGCCCGCGCCGGGGGCGTGGATTTGGACCTAGCAGCCCGCTACAATGGGCCGGACGATGCCCCCCAGAAAGTTTCGCGACTGGTTTCCTCTCTTCGCCAGTGTCGTCTCATTTGTCGCCTTCATCATCATACCGGTCATCAGATTTGCCGTGACCCCCACGCCTTTTGCGGCAACCATTCACTGCGAAGCCCTCTCGCTACCACCGGATATAACAAAGTCGTGGACCCTTCCCACCTCCGTGAGGAACATCGCTAGCAAATCTCAAAAGGGTGTGACGTCCGCTTTTGAGCCTCCCCAGGAGGTTCTGGTCATAACTGTTTCAAATGCCGGGCCCTCAGTACGACACAACGTTAGTATGACAGTTGAGGGTCTTCTTGCATTTGCGGGCATCGAGGTAGGCCCTCTGAACCAATCGACCGGGTCCGCCAGGGCTTGGCGAACTCCGGAGTTTCATGAAGAGAGTGGTAAGCTTCTCTTGCCACCAATACCTGAATTGCCGTCTGAATCAGCATTTCAGGCTTTCATCTGGGGGCATTATAAAGTCTTCGGTCCCCAGGTTGAGCTGAGGTCCGATGAGGGCGTGGCTTCCCTGACTGCGCTTACCGCCATAGGCGGTTGGCCCCTACTGCTTGCCCTGAACGCCTGGTGGATCGTCATGGTACTCTGCGCCGGGGTAGGTATCTGGTTCTTGAAGCGGTTTAACGAGCAACACGAGCCATGTTGATTGTCATTCGGGCATTCGCGGCGGCGTTCGATCTGCTGTTCGCGATGAGCTACCTGTTCTCTGTGAGCTTTACGCTATCCACTATCGGTCCCGTGCCGAAGGACAGCCCGATTCTAAGCGCTGTGGATATCGCGTTTTTTCTTCTTTATTATGGCTGCCTTGACTCGGGATGCTGCGGCGCTGGCACAGTTGGCAAACGCGTCCTTGGGCTAGAAGTCCGGACAGCTGACGGTAGTGCGCTTCCTCTTTATCTTTCGCTCGCCAGGACGGCGTTAAAGTTTGGGTTGCCTCTATGCCTCTTCAAGCTGGCGACCGACTTAGTTCTTATAAAGGGGTTCATCGGAGTCGCCGCCGCGCTCGCCGCCATGGTATTCCTGCCGATTTCGGTTGTCGTCGGAAAAGGAACCGTTGGGCTGCACGACATACTTACACGAACTTGCGTTTTGAGGAGGGGCGGCGAGTACTCTCCAGTTCGGGATAGGAGTGTTTATTTGCTAACGACTGCCCTCGCGACTTTTATTTTGGCTTTGTCAACGTCGGCGTGGATTCGCAGCATGATCGGCTTGAATCAGACGGACCTCCGCTCTGTTGCAAATGCAATCGATCCATCAGCCGAGCTAGCGAAGGAGATCGTGTCTGGAAAGGGTAGCGAAGCGATTCGGCCTTTCGTAAGGAATGTTGAGATCACGCCCAGTATTGAAGAATTCCCCACGGACTACAGCACATCATTTACCAAGGTCCCGCCAGGGATAGTCACCGATCTACAGAGCAAGCAGGGCGCCGCGATGGTGACGGTCGAGCTATCAGAGCGGGGGTTCGCACAATTCATACTCCGGTCTGCAATAGTTGACAGAGTCGCATCAGTTGGGATCCCGAAGCTAGTCTCGCAGAGAGACCTACCCACATTCATATGGGTTGCCTTCGACGTTAGGTCCTCCTTCGGCCCCCTGGAGCTAACCGAAGGGGACAACTGCATTATCATAGCGAGGAGACTCGCCGCTGATCCAATAAAGATGGAAGTCATGTTAGCTCAACCGTCGCACAACCATTTCATGGCAGTCGGGTTCGATGTTCCGGGGTTTGTAATTCCCCGGCCGCAGTTTTGAGTGAGGCAATGGTGCGGTGCTGCTTGGACTGCTACGTCGCGACTCGCATCCTCTTGATGCGTATGCGCCTCGACTCTTTGTCATGGATCCCTCACGGCTGGTAGTATCTGATCGGATATGGTCGGCATCGAAGACGCGCGCGCATGGCTGGCCGCCGCGGGATCGGTGGCGGCGCTCACCGGCGCGGGAATCTCAGCGGAGAGCGGCGTCCCCACGTATCGCGGCGCAGGCGGCCTCTGGAGGAACCACAAGGCCCAGAGCCTGGAAACCGCCGAAGTATTTGCGCGCGATCCCCGACTAGTCTGGGAATGGTACAACGAGAGGCGCCAGGCCATGGCTGCGGCCGAACCTAACGCGGCGCACCTGGCCCTTGCGGAACTCGAACGGCGCACGCCGGGTTTCAATCTGATTACACAAAACATCGATGGCCTGCATGACCGCGCCGGCAGCGCCCGCATCCTCAAGCTCCACGGCGATATCTGGCGCCTGCGCTGCACGGCCTGCGGCGCCCGCTGGCCGGATCGCCGCGCCCCCCTGCCCAAGCTGCCGCCGCACTGCGCCTGCGGGAACATCGCGCGGCCGGACGTGGTGTGGTTCGGCGAGCCTCTGCCGGAGAGGATTATGCTGGAAGCCGCGCACGCCGCGGTTTCCGCCGAGGTCTTCCTGGTGATCGGCACCTCGGCGGTGGTCCACCCCGCTGCCGGCCTGGTGCCCCTGGCGGTGCGGGGCGGCGCCAAAGTGATCGAGATCAATCTCGAGCCGACGCCCTTTTCCGGCAGCGTCGATTGCAGCCTGCAAGGCCTGGCCGGTGAGCTGCTGCCCAAGCTACTGGCGGCTTGATCCCGCCGGCTTTTCGAGTGCCAGGTCCACCACCTCTTCCATGGTCTTGACGTAGTGGAGTTGCACGTCGCCGATCTGCTCGGTCTTGAGATCCTCGCGCACGTTGACTTCGTTCTCGAAGGGCAGGATCACCTCGCGGACGCCGCTGCGCTTGGCCGCCAGGACCTTCTCCTTGATGCCGCCCACCGGCAGCACCTGGCCGGTGAGCGTAATTTCGCCGGTCATCGCCAGGTTGGCGCGCACGCGGCGGTCGGTCAGCATGGAGAGCAGCGCCGCCGCCATGGTGATGCCTGCCGAGGGGCCGTCCTTGGGGATCGCGCCCGCCGGCACATGGATATGGATGTCGCTGGTCTTGAACAGGTCCGGATCGATGCCGTAGCGCGTGGCGCTGGCGCGCACCCAGGTGAGCGCGGCCTGCACGGATTCCTGCATCACCGGTCCCAGCTGGCCCGTCATGATGAGGCCCTTGTTCCCGCCGGGCATGCGGCCGGCCTCGATGAAGAGCACGTCGCCGCCCACCGGCGTCCAGGCCAGCCCCACGGCCACGCCGGCGCGGCGGGTGCGCTCGGCCACTTCGGTATCGGTGCGGAAGCGCGGCGCGCCCAGGTCCTTCTCCACCAGCTCGGGGGTCACCTCCACCTTCTCGCGCGTGCCTTCGGCGATGCGCCGCGCCTGCTTGCGGCAGATGGCCCCGATCTCGCGTTCCAGGCTGCGCACGCCGGCTTCGCGGGTGTAGCGGCGGATGATGAAACGCACGGCCTCGTCGCTGAAGCGGATGTCCTTCCCCGGCTCGAGCCCGTTCTCCTTGATTTGCCGGGGTACCAGGTAGCGGAACGCGATGATGGTCTTCTCCTGCTCGGTATAGCCTTCGAGCGAGATGATCTCCATGCGGTCACGCAAGGCGTCCGGCACCGGATCGAGCACGTTGGCGGTGGTGATGAACAGGACCTTCGAGAGATCGAACGGCACATCCAGGTAGTTGTCGCGGAAGGTGGAGTTCTGTTCGGGGTCCAGCACCTCGAGCAGCGCCGAGGCCGGATCGCCGCGGAAATCGCGCCCCAGTTTATCCACTTCGTCGAGCATGAAAACCGGATCGTTAGTGCCCGTGCGCCGCAGCGCCTGGATGATCTGGCCGGGCAGCGCGCCGATGTAGGTGCGGCGATGGCCGCGGATCTCGGCTTCGTCGTGCATCCCGCCCATCGAGATGCGCGCGAATTTACGGCCCAGGGAGCGCGCGATCGAGCGCCCCAGCGAAGTTTTGCCCACTCCCGGCGGCCCCACGAAACACAGGATGGGTCCCTTGAGCACGGGGCGCAATTGCAGCACGGCCAGGTAATCCAGGATGCGGTCCTTGACCTTCTCGAGATCGTAGTGGTCCTCGTCGAGGATCTCGGCGGCGCGCTTCACATCCACCTGCGAACCCGACGAAACGCTCCAGGGCAGGTGCGCCATCCACTCCAGGTAGGTGCGTGCCACTCCATACTCCGGCGAGGCCGGCGACATGCGTCCCAGCCGGCCCAGCTCGCGCATCACCTCGGTTTTGACCTCCTGCGGGATGCCGGCGGCCTCCAGTTTCTGGCGGAGGTCCTCCACGTCGCGCTGGCTCTCGTCGCCTTCGCCCAGCTCCTTTTGTATGGCCTTCAGTTGTTCGCGCAGATAGAACTCGCGCTGGCTTTGTGAAAGCTGCCCCTGCACCTGCGACTGGATGCGGTTGCGCAGTTCCACCAACTCGAGCTCGCGCGTGAGATGCCGGTGGACTTCAGCGAGCCGCGCGGCGCCATCGGTCTGCTCGAGAAGCTTCTGGCGCTCGGGATGGCCCAGCGCCGGCAGGTTGCCCGCCACGAAATCGGCCAGGCGGCCCGGCTCGGCAATTTGCGAGGCGGTGGTGGCCAGGTCGTCCGAAAGGTTGGGCGAAGCCGCCACGATCTGCTGGAACAGGCCGATCACGTTCTGCCGCAGAGCCTCCACTTCGGGCGTGACCGGCGTTTCGACTTCGGGAATGCGCTCCACGCGCGCCCTCAGGAAGGGCTCGCGCGCCGTAAACTCCCGCGTGCGGATGCGCGACAAGCCCTCGCAGAACAGCAGCAGGTTTTCCTTGGGAACGCGGATGGCCTTGTGGATGACGCAGACCGTCCCGATCTCATAGAGATCCTCCGGGCCGGGCACATCCACGCGCGGATCGAGCTGCGACACCACCGCCATGGTGCGGTTCTCGCCGAGCGAATTCACCAGCGCCACGGAGCTGGGGCGCCCCACCGTGACCGGCAGCAGGGCGCCCGGGAAAACCACGGTGTCGCGCACGGTGAGGACCGGCAACTCCTCGGGTGGAGACGCTTCGGTAGCGGCGGATTCAACCGGTTGCTCTTCTACGGCCATATGATTCCCAGTGTACTCCGAGGAGTCTGGGGATTCCGCGCGCCCGCGCCCGCCTCACCTCCGCTTCGACGGTGTGCTGGCGAACAGCGCCTCCAGGGTGAGCAGGTTGTCCTTGCGGCCCATGACGATCAGGTAGTCGCCGCCTTGGACGGGCGTCGAGGCAGGCGGGTTGAAAAGCATATTGCCATCGGCCTTGCGCACGGCCATTACGATCACTCCGACATCCCGGCCGATCTGCAACTCCTGGATGGTCTTCGAGACCACTTCGCTGGTTTCGGAGACGCGCACCTGTTCGATGGCGATATCCTGGCCGAAGTCCTGAGTCGTGAAATCCAAAAACCGCATCACGTGAGGCTGCAACAGGGATTGTGCCAGGCGGTGTCCCGTGATGGCGTAGGGAGCGTAGACCGAATCCGCGCCGGCGCGCCGCATTTTTTCTTCGGCGCCTTCCTCGGCGACCCGCGTGGCGACGTACAGGCGCGGGTTCAACGCCTTGGCGGACAACAGCACGAAGAGATTGTCGGCGTCCGTGGCGAGAGCCGCCACCAGGCCGCGGGCGCGATCCACTCCGGCGGAGCGGAGGACCTCGTCGCGCGTGGCGTCGGCGGCCAGCGCCAGCATGCCCGCCTGCGTGGCGAGTTCGGCGCGCTGCTGATCGGCTTCCACCACCACGAAGGGGGCGGCGGCGCGGCGCAGCTCCGCGGCGACTCCGCGTCCCACCCGCCCGAAACCGCAGATGATGTAGTGATCCTTGAGTTTTTCGATCATGCGTTTGTTCCGCCGTTTACCCAGCAAGTCGCCGATTTCGTTTTCGACGATGCTCTGTGTCATGGCGCCCACCGCGATGAAAATGGTGGTGACGCCGAAGATAATCAGAAACGAATTGAAAATGCGGCCCGCCTGCGACAGGGGATGAACTTCGGCGTACCCCACCGTCGTCATGGTGATGAGGGTCATGTAGAAGGCGTCGAAGGGCGGGTAATGCTCGATGACCGTGAAGCCCACCGTGCCGATCGCCAGAGTGGCGCCGATGGTGGCGGCGGTGAATATCATGCGGCGCGCAAGCCGGTTCATCGGTTCTCCTAGTCCCGCAATTCCACGATGGTGGCCCCCGCGCCGCCCTCCTGCTGCGGCGCGGGGTAGAAGCGCGCCACGTGCGGATGGTTGCCGAGCAGCTCCTGGATGACCTTCTTCAGCACGCCCATGCCGTGGCCGTGCACGATGCGCACGCGGCTGGCGGTGGCCATGACCGCGCGATCCAGAAACTGGTCCACCGCATCGCGGGCCTCTTCGGCGCGCTGGCCGATCACGTTGATCTCCTGATGCACGGGCGCGAGCTCCGGAGCGGGCCGGTAGCTCACGCCTGGCGGCAGCTTGCGCCCGGCCGGAGGAGCCTCCGGCAGCACCTCGAGCACGTCGTCGATCGAGACCTGCATCTTCATGAAGCCGGCCTCCACTTCCAGGCGGTCGCCGCCCAGCTTGCGCCGCACGCGCGCCGGCTCGCGCACGTCGCGCAGCCGCACGCGCACGCCTTCCTCGATGGCCGGCGGCTTGAGACGGCCCTGGCGCGCTTCGTCCTCGGTGGAAAGCACGGTGGTCTGGAAATCTTCGCGCAATTCGCGTTTGACCTTGGCTACGCGCCGCTGCGCTTCCTGCTCGGCCTTGCGCCGGTCACCGCCCTGCGAAATCTTGACCAGCGTCTCGCGTGCCTGTTCCTCGAAGTGCGCCAGGGTTTCGTCGGTGCGGCGCTCGAGTTCGCGCAGCTTGGCGGTTTCGCGCTTTTCCCATTCGCGGGCCAGTTCCTTCTCGCGTTTCTCGAGCTCCGCCAGCTTCGCGCGCAGGCTCTGTTCGAGCGCCTCGGTTTCTTCCACGCGGCGGTGCAATTCGCCCAGGAAGCGCGTGACGTCGCGCTCGCGGTCGCTCATGGATTGGCGCGCGCGGCGCATAACGTCCTCGGGCATGCCCAGCCGGGTGGCGATCTCAAGGCCCGCGGATTTGCCCGGCAACCCCAGTTGCAGGCGATAGGTCGGCTCGAACGTGGCCTCGTCGAAACCCATGGAACCGTTGACCACGCCTTCCGTGGAGGCCCCGTAGATTTTCAGCGCCATCAGGTGCGTCGAGACCAGCGTGAAAGCGCCCGCGGCGCGGAAGTGCTCCACCACCGCCACGCCCAGCGCGCCGCCTTCTTCGGGATCGGTGGCTGCGCCCAGCTCGTCGAGCAGCACCAGCGAATCGGGGGTTACCTCCAGCGCCATCTCGCGGATGTTCGAAACGTGCGCGGAAAAGGTGCTGAGGTTTTCCTGGATGGATTGATAATCGCCGATATCCGCCAGCACCTGCTCGAACAGCGGGAACTCGGCTTCGGCCGCGGGCACCGGCAGGCCCGCCTGAGCCATCAGGCTGAGCAGCCCCACGGTCTTGAGCGTCACCGTTTTCCCGCCCGTGTTGGGCCCGCTGATCAGCAGCGTGCGCCGCTCGCGGCTCAGCTCCAGGCTCACCGGAACAGAAGTCTTGCGATGCCTGCGCAGCACGTCCTCGAGCAGCGGATGGCGCGCATCGCGCAGCAGGAGGTGTTCGCCGAAGCGGGGGATGGCGCAATCGAACTCCGTGGCGAACTTCCCCTTGGCGAAGATCAGTTCCAGCTCGGCGATGGCCGCCAGCGTCTGCCGGATCGAATCGCCGTAGCCGCGCAGCCGGTCCGTGATCTCGCGCAGCATGCGGTGGACTTCGCGCGCCTCTTCCTCGGCCAGCCGCACCAGTTCGTTATTCAGGTCGATGGTCTCGAGCGGCTCGACGAACAGCGTATGGCCGCTCGAGCTGGCGCCGTGAATCACGCCGTCCAGCTTGCGCCGCTGCCCGGCGATCACCGGCACCACGAAGCGTTCATTGCGGATGGCGACGAACTCCTCCTGGAGCACGCCCTCTTCCTTGTGAGCCCGCAGAAAGCGCTCGAGCGATTCCTGGATGGCGCGCTTCTGGCGCTCGATGTCGCGCCGCAGCCGGGCCAGCGCCACGCTGGCATGATCGGCCACGCTGCCATCCGGCAGGATCTTGCCTTCCAGGTCTTCGAGCAGGCTGCGAAAGTCACCGATGGTTTGCGCGCGCCGCCCCAGCCGCGGGAAGCGCTCGGCGGCCGCCGTGAGCAAGGATTTGGCGTCCGCGCCGCGGTCGAGCAGCGTGAGAACGCCGGAAATCTCGCGCGGCTCGAGGCTGGCGCCCTCGATGCGCAGCTTATGCACGGCCTCCTCGACATCCGGGAGGCCGCCGAAATCGATGCGGATGGCGGCGCCCCGCGCGGCCGGCTGGGGCCGCGCCGCCGCGCGCAGATACTGGGTGGCCTCGCCGGCCTCCGCCAGGTCTTCCTCGAGCCGGGCGCGATCGGTGTGCGGCTGGACTTTCTCCAGCTCGCGGCGGCCGAGCGGGCTCGCGACGTAGCGCGCCAGCAACTGGCGGAGCGGCTCGAATTCCAAAACTTCAGCGCTGGTTCTCAAAGCGGGCTACCTGTATTTTCGCCGCTCGCGAAAGGCCTTTTCAATCACCGCCAGGGTGCCTTCGGTGATGCGCAGCTTGGCCAGGTCGCGCCGGCGCACCCATTCCACCGCACAGGCATCGTCGCCCGCTCCGAGCGTCCCGCCCGTAATCCGGCACACGTAATCGATGAGCACGTAGTGATACTCGGGCAGGCCGGCGCCATCGCGCATGATGCGCTCGAAGATTTCGAGAACTCCCAGCGGCTTCACTTCCAGGCCGGTCTCTTCGCGCGTCTCGCGCCGCACCGCGAAATCCAGCGTTTCGCCGATCTCCAGCAATCCGCCCGGCAGCGACCACCAGCCTTTCAGCGGCTCCCTCCCGCGCTGGGCCATCAGGATGCGGTCGCGGCGAAGCAGAATCGCGCCCACTCCGATCAGCGGGCGCCGAGGATAGCGCCGGCTGTCGGCGGCGCGCGATTGGCCGCGCATCAATTGTCTCCCTGGTCTTCTGGCCGCACCCGCAAGAGGCCGCCTCCCGCTGTCACGAGCAGCGTCTTTCCATCCAGGTCGCCGAAGGCACAGCCCGAGGGGCGGAGCGCCATCGCGATGGCGCCCAGCGGCTGCCCCTCGGGGCTGTAGATCAGGATCGACCCGGCGGCCACGTACAAATTGCCCTTTTCATCCACCGCGATACCGCCCGGCACCTCGGCGATCGCGGCCACCAGCACGCGCTCATTCGAAGCGTCGCCATCGCGGTCCAGATCGTAGGCGCGAATATTGTGCTCGTCCGCGTTGCCCACGTAGAGCACGCGGCCGTTGGGAGAGAGGGCGATCCCGTTGGGGCGGCCCGCCGGCCGGGCCACCAGCTTCATCGGTCCTCTCGGGGGGATGTGGTAAACGCCGTAGAAATCCAGCTCGCGGTGATCGGAGCTTTCCCCGAAAGCCGGATCAGTGAAGTAGACGTGCCCGGAGCGGCTCACCGCCAGGTCGTTGGGCGCATTCAACCGCTTGCCCTCCCAGCTTTCCGCCAGCACTTCGATCTTGCCGTTCCGCTCCATCCGGATCACGCGCCGCGCCCGCGTCTCGCAGGTGTAAAGGCGGCCCTGCGCATCGAAGGCGTTGCCGGCGGGTCCGGCGGCGCCTTCGCGCAAGAGCTCCGGCGCGCGCCCCGGCTGCCATTTCAAGATGCGATCCGCGGGCGTATCGCTGAAAACCAGGTAGCCATCCTTGGACCAGGCGGGACCCTTCGCGTAGGTGCCGTCCTTGGCGATCCATTCGGTTCGGACCGCGGACGGGCTTTGCGCGAACGCAGTAAAAAGGAGAGCGGCGGCCGGGCAGGCGCGAACCGCGTAGTTCATTGAGCCGCGGTTCTCTCGATGGTAATCTGGTTCACCACCTGTTTGACGCCCTTCACCTTGTGGGCCAGCTTCTCGGCGCGCTGCTTCTGCACCTCGTGCGGCACCGCGCCGGAGAGCGTGACCACTCCGCCCTTGCAATCCACCTTCAGGGCGCCGCCCTTCACCACGTAGTCGCCCGAGAGCTTGATCATGACCTCGTTGATGATCATATCGTCGCTGACGGGCTTGTCCGCGGCCAAACAGACACCGGCCACCAGGATGAGAAACGCAAAGAGTGCGCAGAGTTTAGTTATCATCGTCTTCACCGGCCATTGTACGCCAGTCGAGCGCGTTGAGAAAGGCCGGCTGCTCGCGCCAGTCCGGCTGCACACGCACGTGCAGGCCCAGGTACACTTTCACTCCAAAGAGGCGCTCCATTTCCACACGGGCCAGCGTGCCGATCCTCTTCAGCATGGCGCCCTTGGTTCCGATCACGATGGCCTTCTGGCCGGGGCGTTCCACGCGGATGGTGGCGTAGATGCGCGTCAGCGTGGGCGTCTCCTCCCAGCGGTCCACCGACACGGCCACCGAGTGAGGCACCTCCTGGCGCGTGGCCGCGAGCACCTTCTCGCGCACCAGTTCGGCCGCCAGGAAGCGCTCCGGCTGATCGGTGATGTGATCTTCGGGAAAATAGGCCGGCCCCACGGGGAGCCGTTCCACGATGACCTTCCGCAGCTCCTCGATGCCATCGCCCCGGGACGCCGAAACCGGCACGTAATCGGCGAAATCGTAAATGGCCTTGTACTCCTCGATGAGCGGCAGCAGGCGGCTCTTGACCTTCACCAGGTCGATCTTATTCAGCACCAGCACCGCCGGGGTCTCGTTCCGGCGAACGATGTCGATGGCGCGGCGGTTCTCGATCCCCACGGGGCGGGAGGCGTCCGTCACGAACAGCAGCAGGTCGCGTTCTTCGAGCGACGCCCGCACCGTATCCATGAGGCGCTTGTTCAACTGCGAATCGGCCTTGTGAATGCCGGGCGTATCGAGGAAAACGATCTGCGCCTCGGGCCGTGTCACCACGCCCTGAATCGAGGTCAGGGTGGTCTGCGGCTTCTCCGCCACGATGGCCAGCTTGCGCCCCACCAGGGCGTTGAGCAGCGTGGATTTGCCGGCGTTCGGCAGTCCGACGAGCGACACAAAGCCGGACTTGAAACCGTCGTTCATTGCGCCACCGCCTGAGACTTGCCGATGCGCACCTGTTCCACGCGCAGCTCGTTGGCGGCCAGCACCTCGATGCGAACGCCATCGCGCTCCACCGATTCCCCGGGCTTGGGAACGCGCCCCAGCCACTCGCTGACCAGCCCTCCCACGGTGGTGGATTCGATATTCTCTTCTGGATGGAAGCTCTCGCACAAATCGGCCACGCGCGCCACCTCGAAATTCCCGGAGACGATATAGCCGCCGTGGCCGTCTTCGATCACGTCGCTCGTCGGCTCGTGCTCGTCGCGGATCTCTCCGATGATAACTTCCAGCAGGTCTTCCATGGTGGCCAGGCCGGCGGTATTTCCGTATTCGTCCACCACGATCACCATGTGGGTGTTCTCCTGCTGCATCTGGCGCATCAGGTCGTTGACGGGCTTGCTTTCCGGCACGAAGAGGATCTCGCGCACGAGCTCCCGCACCAGGCGCCGGGCGCGCGCCTCCTCGTCCACCTCGAACATGTCGCGCACGTGCACGAACCCGACGACCCGGTCGATGTTGCCCTCGTAAACCGGAATGCGCGAATACTGCTCGTTGATGACGAGCTGGCGTAGCTGTTCGAGCGTGGAATCGGCGGAGATGGCCACGATGTTGGGGCGGGGCGTCATCACCTCGCGCACCACTTTATCGCCGAACTCAACCACGGATTGGATCAACTCGCGATCCTCCTCTTCGATCAGCCCCTCTTCGGTGCCGGCATCGATGAGCGCGTCTATGTTCTCGGCGGGCGTGGGGCTTTCCTCCTTGTCCGCCGGGTCGTCGGCCAGGTCGATCAGCGATTGGAAGAAGCCCAGCAGCGCCTCGAACGGGCGGGCGAGCCACGCCAGGCCGCGCAAAAACGGCACCAGCGGCAGGAGCCAGTGGGCGTCGGTGCGGCGATACAGCCATTGCGGCAAAGCGTAGGCGACCGCCAGCATGCCCAGCCAAACCGTCAGCGCCGCCTGCCAGAAAGCGCCGGCGTTCCACGGCTGGCCGTCCGAGAACCAGGCGAAGCACAAGATTCCGCTCAGCACCAGGAGAGTGTGCTTGATGAGCGAGAATGCCCCGGCCCCCTGTTCGGTCTCGAGGCCCAGCCGGTCTTCGAGCGTCGCCTTGAAAAATTTAAGCGCCGGCAGGTCGCGCGTGCGCAGCCGCAGGCTCTCGAGGTACAGCAACTGCACGAAGGTCACCAGGCCCAGCAGGGGGATGGCAATCAGGGTGGCCAGAGCAGCCGCGAGGATCATGCCCGCACCCGCTCGATCAGCCCGGCCGGCAGACCCAGCCGCGCCCGCCAGCGCTTCTCGGCGCGAGCCATGCGGCCGCCATCGCTTTCGTGATCCAGGCCCATCAAATGCAACAGCCCGTGCAACATGAGGATGCGGACTTCATCCGCGGTGCCGTGCCCGAACTGGCGTCCCTGGGCTCGCGCCCGCGCGAGCGAGATGGCGATATCGCCCAGGAAGTCCGTTCCCGCCGGGAAAGACAAAACATCGGTGGCTTCGTCCCGCCCGCGAAACCGGTGATTCAGGCGGCGCAGTTCGCGATCGCCGGTAATCAGGCAATCGAACGTGCGTCCCTTGGCCACCTCGCGTTCCAGCCGGTGCGCGAAGTCCTGGATGGTTTTGCGAAGCAGGCCGGCCGGGGCGCGCCGGAAAATCACAGTACTGCCATCTGAAGACATGAGACTCGCTCAGGCGAGCGGAGCCGCCTCGGCGGAGCTTTCGGTTCCCTGCTCGGAGAGCTTCAGCGAAAGCTGCCGGCCCGTCCCCATGAGCTCGTTGTACCGCTCGTAGGCCTTGACGATGCGCTGTACCAGGGCGTGCCGCACCACGTCCTTTTCGTCGAACAGCACCACGCTGATGCCTTCCACGCCCTTGAGGATCTCGAGCGCATCCACCAGCCCGCTGCGCCGGCCGGCGGGCAGGTCGATCTGCGTGATATCGCCATTCACCACCATCTTGGAGTTGAAGCCCTGCCGCGTCAGCACCATCTTCATCTGCTCGGCGGTCGAGTTCTGGGCCTCGTCGAGGATGATGAAGCTGTCGTTGAGCGTGCGGCCCCGCATGAAGGCGATGGGCGCCACCTCGATGACATTGCGCTCCAGCAGCTTCTCCACGCGTTCGCTCTCGAGCATATCGTAGAGCGCGTCGTAGAGCGGGCGCAGGTAGGGATCCACCTTCTCCTGCAGCGTGCCCGGCAGGAAGCCCAGGCGCTCGCCGGCTTCCACCGCCGGCCGCGTCAGGATGATGCGCGCCACCTGTTTATTCATCAGCGCGGAGATGGCCATCGCCACGGCCAGGTACGTCTTTCCCGTGCCCGCCGGCCCCACGCCCATGACCAGGTCGTTCCGCTCGATAGCTTCCAGGTAGCGCCGCTGGTTGACGGATTTGGGAGCCAGGATTTTCTTGCCGAAGTTGCGCTGGCGGCCGCTCTGCACCAGCGCGCGGAGCGAAACTTCTCGATCCAGCATCACCACCCGCAGGTAGCTGTTCAGGTCGCCATTGTTGAAGATGTGGCCTTCCCGGACCAGCGAGTTATATTCTTCGAGCAGGGTTTCGGCGCGCGTGACGCCTTCAGCCTCCCCTTCGATCTCGAGGCTGTTATCCACCAGCTGAGTATGCACTCCCAGGCCGGATTCGATCAACCGGATGTTTTCATCCCGGGTACCAAAGAGGCTCTCGACGCCGCGGTTGATGCGCACGCTAGCTTTCATTGAAGGGGTGCTGGATACCTCCGGGCTGGCACTGTTCGAGACAAGATAAAACGTTAAATAGGGAGAGAACCGGACCTTCGACACCCCGCTTTCGCGGGAAGTGGAAAATCATCTACATTCATTATACCAGTGCTGTAAAGACCCCCCGCGAGATGGCGGAACCGCCTGGTGGCGGATCAGCACCCGCACTTCTGAAGCCAGTCGAGCAGCCGCTTCCAGCCATCTTCGGCGGCCGCTTTGCTATAGCTGGGCCGGTAATCGGCGTTGAAACCGTGGCCGGCATCCGGGTAAACGACGATCTCGACGGTCTTGCCCGCCTGTTGGCAGGCCGCACGCATCTTCTCGACGCTATCGAGGGGAATCCCTGTATCACGGCCGCCATAGAGGCCCAGCACCGGGCAATGCAATTCGGAGACCACGTCAATGGGATTCCGAGGGTGCAGCGGATCGGTATCGCCTACCAGCCTGCCATACCACGGCACGGACGCCTTGAGCCGGGGGTTGTGGGCGGCATACAACCAGCAGATGCGCCCGCCCCAGGAGAAGCCGGTGACGCCCGCGCGCGCCGGATCGCCGCGGCCGCTCTTTTCGGCGTACGCGATGGCTGCGTCCAGGTCCGACATCACTTGGGAATCCGGCACCTTGGAGACGATGGGGATCAGGCCGGCGATGTCCTGGATCTTAGAGACATCGCCCTGGCGCGCGAACAGTTCCGGCGCCACGGCATAGTAGCCGAGCCTGGCGAAGCGGCGGCAGATATCCTTGATATGATCGCTGACGCCGAACACCTCCTCGACCACCAGAGCGATTGGCAGCCGCCCGGCGCCCGTGGGCACGGCGCGATAGGCCGGGATTCTGCCATCCGCTACGGGGATCTCGACGTCGCCGGCTTCGAGGTTTTCCAGGTCTTTTTCTTCCATTTCGCAGCTCCTCGTGGCGATTGTACCGCGCCAAATGCGGGCGGGACGCCAGTTGCTAAGATGAAAGCTAATGCGTCTCCATTCGGCCCTGCTTCTGGCAGTGTGCGCAGCATCCGTATGGGCCCAAAGCTCCGTCGATCCCCAGGTCGCCCGCGCCCGGGAGAATCTCGAAAGGGTGCGCGGCCTGGTCAACTCCGGAGCGGCTCCGCGCGCGCAGCTCGAGAAGGCCGAGGAGGCCATGGCCGACGCGCAGGATGCGGCTTTCGTCAACAAGACGATTTACGGTAAGGATCTCACTGAAGCGGTGGCCGACGACATGGCGGCCGCGGCCGGCCGCCGTCTCGACCGGCGCAAGAAGGCCCTCGAGGACGCCCAAAAACTGGTGGATCTCGGCGCGGCTCCACGGGCTTCGCTGGATCCCTTGCAGGAGGAAGTGAACTGGGCGCAGCGCGAATGCGGGCTGGCCGGGGAGCGCGCCGCCATCGTCCGCGAAGTGACGCAAATGGCGCGCGCCGAGGAGCTGTTCGCCGCCAGGCTGGCGGAGGAACCTTCCACCGCGCACGAAATCGCGGAGCGCCACGACGGCGATGGCGTTTTCACAAGCGCCGATTTCGCGGCTATCGAGAAGGCTTTCGAGAGCCGCTTCGGAAAGCCGCTGCCGGTGAGCGCCATGGGTGAAACGGCCGTTCACCGGGCCTTGGGATTCGATCACCGGGGCCGCGTGGATGTGGCGCTGCACCCCGACACGCCGGAAGGCGTCTGGCTGCGCGAGTATCTCGATGCCAAGCGGATTCCGTACTTCGCGTTTCGCCAGGCCGTGCCCGGCAAAGCTACCGGCGCTCATATTCACCTGGGTCCCATGAGCACGCGCCTGGAATCCGGCGGATAAGCGGCCGGCCTATCCGAGGTCCTCGTAAGCCTCGATTTCGCCCACCAGGGGTGCGATGTATTCCAGGAACTCCGGATGCGCGTCGCCAGCTTCCCGATCGAGCCACCGTTGCGGGAAGAGGCGCTCCGCTCCGGCGACGCGTTCGAGCGCGGCGAGGCCCGTGGTCACACGGTAGACGGGTCCCTGCTGGCGCACCAGCGTCACCATCTCGCCCGACACGCCGCGGGCCGCCGCGCGCACGGCGGCCCGGCCGCACAGCCGCGCTTCCCTCCAATCCACCGGCGACCTCGCCGCCCGGTTGACGCGCCCCAGCAGGCCGGGTTTCTCGCCGCGGGCTTTCAGCTTGAGGTGCGCGGTGACCAGAGTCGCCAGCCGGTGGGCCAGGTTCATGGCCAGGCTGCCGCGCCAGTTGCCGCGCGCATCGGCGCCGAACGGCTGGCCGTGTTCATCGAGTTGCCCCTCGCACACCGCCACTACGCAGCGGCCCAGCCGTCCGTATACGCGCTCCACGTCTCCCAGCAGCCGGTCGAGCGGCAGGGGCCGCTCCGGAAAATAGACCAAGTGCGGAGCGTCCGCCGGGCGGCGCCGGGCCAGGGCGGTCGCGGCCACAATCCAGCCGGCGTTGCGGCCCAGCACCTCGACGAATTGCACTTGCCCGGGGAGCGCGCGGTTGTCCGCCCCGATATCCCGCACCGCACCGGCGAAGAAGCGCGCCGCCGAAGCGTAGCCGGGAGTGTGATCGGTTTCCGCCAGGTCATTATCGATGGTCTTGGGAATTCCGATCACCTGGAGATCGAAGCGCGCCGCGCGCGCCAGGGCGGCGATCTGGGCGGCCGTGCCCATGGACCCGTTGCCGCCCGTGTAGAAAAGGCAGCGGATGTCGCATGCCCGGAAGACATCGAGCAGCCGCGGGGCGCCATCCGGCCCGAGCTCGCGCCGCGAAGTGCCCAGCGCCGAAGAAGGCGCTTGCGCCACGCGCATCAGGCGGGGCCGGTCGAACGCTAGCAGGTCCACAAAGTCCTGCTTGAGAATCCCTTCGAGGCCGAAGCGCGCCCCATATAAGGCCTTGAAACGGAGGCGTTTCGCGGCTTCTTCCACCAGCCCGAGCAGGCTGGCGTTAATCACGGCCGTAGGGCCGCCGCTGTGCACGACCAGCGCCGCCCCGGCGTTGTTGGAAGCGAATCGCAATCAATAGTACTGTAGCCCGGATTGATCAGCACGGTATGACAGAGCCGCCTTTATAATGCCGCGCCCGTTTGCTTTCGGATTCCTGGCAGCCCCTTGACGAAGAATGCCGCAAGGCCGATACTCGGGATGGGAGGGAGGCCTTTATGTCCCGCGCCCCCGTGTACGCCTTATTGGTTTTAGCGGCAGGCGCCGCTTTCGCATTACCGGCCTATGCGCAGGCCGTAATTTCCACTCGTTCCGGTCTGGTCCATTTTTTCGAGGGAGCGGTTTTCGTGGCGGGCCAGCCGCTCGAGGCGCGTCTCGGCAGGTTTGCCATCGTGCCCGAGGGCGCCGAATTACGAACCGAGCAAGGGCGCGCAGAGGTGCTGCTCACCCCCGGCGTTTTCTTGCGGGTCAGCGAAAAGAGCGCGATTCGGATGATCTCTAGCGCTCTCGCGGATACCCGCGTGCAAGTGGTCGCGGGATCCGCCATCGTGGACTCGGTGGATCCCGGCGCGGGCACGTCGGTGACGCTGATCTATGAAGGCTGGATCGTACGCCAGCCCGGGAAGGGAGCTTACCGCATCGATTGCGATCCGGCGCGCGTGTGGGTCCAGGAGGGGGAAGCGCAGGTTTCCACCTCCGGCGGGGGCGCTCCGGTTTCGGTCGGGCGGGGGATGGATCTGCCGTTGGCGGCTGTGCTGGTGCCCGAGAAATCGGATGGCGAGCCTCGCGACGGGCTCAGCGCATGGGCCGACGGCCGCACGCAGTCGATCGCCGCGGACAATGCCATTGCGGCGAATATCGAAGATCCCGCTACGCTGTCCGGCTCGGGCTATCCCATGGACAGCTTCACGTACTTTCCGATGCTCGGCTTCCCTTCCTACGGTGCGAGTTTGTCGAACCCGTATGGCTTGGGATCTTATCAGACCGGAGTATACGGGCCGCTGGGCTTGTATCAGTCCGGGTTCTATTCGATGTACCTGCCGGGCTACACGTACCCGCCAATGTTGTTGGGGCTGCCGCTCGGCAGACTGCCGGTGTACGGTGCGCCAGCCGGGCTCGGGGTTTCCAGGTTCCCGGTTACGAGTTCGCCGATCGGGCATCCGGTGACGCCACGGCCTGTGACAGTGACGCGGCCGGTGACGGCAATGCCACGCGGGGCGGCGCACATCGGCGGGCACCGCTAGCGCCCGCTACTTATCCAGGGGAGCGTAGTATCCCTGCCGCCAATGCGGTTTGAGTAGAGAGACTCCGGGCGGCTGCGAGAGCTTCACTTCGACGGTGTGATATTTGCCGTCTCTGACCTGATCCTTCGGGTAATAGCTGAGGACGTATTGATTCCGGAGCTCGATCGCGATCCTCGCCGCCACGCTGGGCAAATCGTTCGCCATCGCCGCCGCAAATGCCCGTCCCCCGGTTTGGGTGGCGATTTCGGAGAGCAAGCGCGGCCCGGAGACTTCCTCGGGCGACAGGGCAAGAGACAGTAGTGGATCAAACACTCCCATGGCATAGATTTCCACATCGGCCGCCCGAACCAGTTCCTCGATCTGGGCCGGCGTGTACGTGCTGTGGTTATCGCCGCCGTCGGAAACGATCACAATCGCTTTCCGCGCGTTCTTAGCCGTCTTCATCTCGGTCAAGGCGAACTTGATCGCATCGAGCAAGGCCGTCAGACCGCCCGGCTGAACGTTCTGGAGCGCGCTTTGAATATCCTGGGGGTGCACCGTGAAGGGCACCGCCAACTCGACCTTGTCGCTGAATTTGACCAGAAACGCCTCGTCGTCCGGGTTCAGGGTTTTCAGGAACAGCGTAGCCGCGTCGAGCGAGGTCTTCAGCTTGAAGTCCATGCTGCCGCTGATATCGAAAGCCAGGCCGATTGAAAGGGGCACATCCTCGCCTGAGAAGTGGGCGATCGGTTGTTCTACGCCATCGTCGAATACCCGGAAATCCTCTTTTCGAAGTCCCAGGACGAAGCGGTTCCGCGCATCGGTGACCGATACCGGGATGACGGCGAGGTCGGTATCGGCCCGGAAGCTCGGCTGTCCGGCGGGGGCCGGGTTCCGCGGGGCCGCGGCGGGCGGCGGAGATGGCCCTGTATTCATCTGGGCGAGAACAGGGATCAACACCGAGGCCGCGATAACTACGCAGCGAGACCGACGGACGATGTAAGGCCAGCACCCTGCCGCAGGCACGATCCACTCCGAGCATTGTGAGTTTACCACGAGAACGGTTCCACCATGGGGCGGAATGGAACTTCCAGGGGAACTCCCCTGATCCTCGCGGACAGGGCGTTGGCGCGGTTTGACCTGCGCCTCTGCGGTTGCCTATACTGGAACGAAGAGCGATGTACATTATTTTTCTGTTGGTTCACATAATTGTTTGCATCTTCCTGATCATTGTGGTTCTGCTGCAAAGCGGGAAGGCGGCAGATCTGGCCGGTGCGTTCGGCGGCATGGGTTCCCAGACGGCGTTCGGGCCGCGCGGTTCGGCGACTCTGCTGTCCAAGGCCACCACGGTTTCAGCGGTGCTCTTCATGATCACCTCGCTTTCGCTCTCCATTCTGGCCACACGGAACGCGGGATTGGGCACGACGGTTCTGGAAGACGTCAATCAACAGCAGCAGAAGAAGGCGCCGGGGCAGACCGCGCCGGTCCAAGTGCCGGTGCAGCGACAAGAGGGCAACACGCAGACGATCCCGTTGTCGATCCCCCCGGCTCCGGGCGCACCGGCTCCGGCTAAGAATGCGCCCAGCCCGGGGCAACCGGCGCCCGTACAACCTCTACCGGCAAAGAAGTAGCGCACCCGGGCCACACCGTCATTTGCTCGCACACCGCCGCCAGACGAGAATTCGCAGGGCCGTTCGGGATCCCCTACACGACCACTACTACAATGCGCTTCCGGAAAACCGTGGTAAACTCAAAGCTGCCATAGACTTGCGGAGGTGGCGGAATTGGCAGACGCACTAGCTTGAGGTGCTAGCGGGAGCAATCTCGTGGGGGTTCAAGTCCCCCTCTCCGCACCAGATTTGACCCTGAAGAATCAATTGATTACGAGGCATTTTTCCTCGCGTACCACGTATGTACCAGGATAAACGGCCTCGAATAGCCGCGTGATGCGCTGTTGCCGGGCCTGAGACCACTTCGCGTAGTGCTTCCGAACCACAGCCGCGCTGATCCCCAGAATGTCCGCCACGTCCTGTTCAGTCCCGCCGCGGGCCAGGATCTCGGTTGCCAGGGTATGGCGGAACCGATGCGCGTGGGCGCCCTCAACCTTAGACTTGGTGAACACCGCGGCTAGCGTGCGCTCTGCTATGCCCACCACGGCCCGCCTGGAGGTAACGCCATTCCAGAAGAAGCACCGCGGTTCCACGCCCGCAACGCGGGGCAAGGGCAAGGCGGCAAGGGCGGTCTGGAGTTCTTCGGGAACAGGCAGGAACACCGTCCCGCCGGTCTTCTGGGTGTGAAGTAGGATCTGGCCGCCCTGAACCCGGTCACGCTCCAATGTGGCCACGTCCGAGATTCTCAGGCCCGTGTACCGGAGCAACAGGACCATAGCCCGCGCCCGGAGGCGTTCGTACGACCCGCGGCCGATCACATCGCAGGCGGCCACGATCTTGCCGACTTCGATCCGGGTGTAGGGCACAACCTCTTCCGGCCGGATGTTCCGCGGCGCCTTGATCTTCTTCGCGGGGTTCTCTGAGATCCAGCGCCGCTCTTGGCAAAATGCAATGAACTGCCGGAGGGTCTGGAGTTCCTTCATGGACGTGGTGGGCGAGAGTTCCCGGCCGGCGCGGTAGGCGTCCAATCGCTCCACCGTCAATTCCATGAGATCATGCAGGCCCGCAGTCTTACAGTAGGCACCGAACTTCGCCAGCACGTTCCCGTACTTCCGGCGCGTGGACGCCTCGAGGGGTTGAATATGGTTCGCAAATGCGGTGATGGCCTCGGTGATCGGTTTCACGAGGGGCGCGCTCGGGTCTTCCTTCGCCGCAAGTTTTCGAATGGCCCGTTGCCAGTCTCGCGTCTCAAGGGATTCGCGGATCCGCGCGCCGTTCAGCTTACCATCGCACCAGATCGGGCAGGAGCACTTCGTCAATTTCGTCGAGGGAACGTCGGAATCGCGGCCCTCCGCTCGGTTCGGGCATTTCTTCAGATGCCGCCGGTATAGGTTCAGCATACGTCACGCCCCAGTTCCCCGGTCTTCGGGTCTCGGTATTTCGGCCTGTAGACTCGACTTTTTCACCGGTTCAAGCGCCTTCGGCCAACGCTTCAGCGCCTTCAACATGCCGTCATTCCGAACACGGTAGACGGCCAATGGGCCTCTCACGTTCTTCAGCACGACATACGACTTTCCCCCGTGCTCCTCCACGCCCGAATCGTTTGCTGGCGCGTCTGGGCGGTATCCCTTGGCTCTTGCAGCCATATACCACGCCCGCGTGGCCCGCGCGATCAGTTCCTCATCCGATACGTCTGTTCGTATAACCATAGTGCTTACGATCATATCATGTATAAACAGATATAATCAAGACACCGCTTTCCGCTTCGTGGCCTTTTTCTTCCGCACTTCTGCGCTCTTTGCCGCGGCCTTCTTCCACCGCGAAGCCGCGGCTTTCTTGGCCCGGTCGGTCCGGGCGGCTTTCGACATCTTTTGAGCGGCCTTCTTGCCGCCCTGGCGGCCGGTCTCCTTGAAGAATTCCATCAGTTCCGTCATCGATCCGAACGTCCTTTTTCCCATGCCTGCTCAAGAGCTTAATGCTTTCGGCCTTAGCAGGCTATTGCAATATGCTTAGGGCCTTAGTATACTCTATTCCGAAGCCGCTTGCAACGCGGCTTTTACAAGGAGAGATCATGGCAACAAAACGACAGACGAAAGCACTGGTTGTGGCTGGGTGCCCTGTGCGATACGCCGCCACGACAACAATCAAACTGAACCTGGTTCCTGGCGGCTCAATGGTACATAGAAAAGTGCCGGGCGGGATCGAGTTCGATGTCAGCGAGGCACAGTTACGATATCTGACGGTTTGCCTAGACCTGGCGCGGTCTTTTAACGATGAATGGCTGGAGTATGAGACCAAAACACTGAGGGAACATCATGCCTGCCCCGAAAGAGACCACTGGTACAGAGATCCGGCCATTGCCAAGGAGACCGACCGGAGAAATGCCGAGCTCGGGCGCAAACTGGACGCTATGAGGGCCACAAGGGAAGCGGACGAAGCCGCCCGCGCAAAGCGCCTTGGTCTTTGAACACACCCCACCGGGCGCCGTTCCCCGCGGCGCCCTTCCCACCGGAGTAGAATTCCAGACATGGCCCTCCGCTTTCGTCGCCGCATCCGCATAGCGCCAGGCGTCCACATCAACCTGGGACTGCATGGCGCCGGTCTCAGTGTGGGACCGCGCGGCCTACACGTCGGAGTGAACCGCCGCGGCATGTATTCGAGCGCCGGTATCCCCGGAACCGGGCTGTACGCGGTTCATCACTTTCGGGGCCCATCAGATGAGCAACCGAACGTCCAAGGGACCGCAATCGGTTTCGCCGCGGGCCTCCTGGCCGCGATCGCTCTTTTCGCCGTACTGGCGATCCTAGCGTACTGGCAGCAATAGCAGCATCTTTGGAATCGCGGCCCGACTCCGACAAGCCGGGCCGCGCTAACCTACCTCACCGCGCCTTCCTCCTTTCTCCATGAAGTATCGCTGCTCCTAACTCCACTTCGAGCAACCCCGCTCGTCTTCCGGCTCGGTAGCCCTACCGGAAGGTCTGGGAAGCGGTACAAGCCCGCTCGCGAGCTGCTCGGCATTCAGCAGAAGCGCATATGCAAGCGCCCGCGCATCCGCCGCGGGCAAGACTATGCCCGGCTGGGTCTCCCCATCGTCCTTCGTGATGGTCGAATCGGGGTGGATCATCAGGCAGATCCCCGGATCTCCCCGAAGATCGAAACCCAGACCAAGAGAGAACGTGCATTCACTGTTTTTCATAAACTCCCTTTTTTCTTCTCTTCTTTACGCCACCATCAAGCCAGGCACGTTCAAGGTCGCCGCCTGCTGTACCCTATTGATTGACGCCCCCTGCGCCTCGGAGTACGAATCGCTCACGAAACCAGGCGTGATCGGCGTTCCGTTGATGTTCAGCGCAACACTGATCGGGCCTGCGCCGCCCGACGTGTTCGGGCCGCCTGGCGTCGGATAAGTCGATCCCGGGATGTTGCCGAGAGTCGGCAAGCTTGAGGCATAGAGATGGGCTTGGCCGTCCTGGTAGCTTGCCTGTTGATAGACCTGGCCGCCTTGTTCCACCAAACTCCCACCATAGGGCGTTGTGGCGCTCAAGGGCATCTTCTGGCCCGTACTTTCGCTGTAGAGCATCACCAATTGCCGCACGCTCGGAGACCGCACCGCAACGGAAACGCTGCCGCCAAACTGGGATGTTGCGATACCAACTATTTGCTTAATGGTCCCTGAGTTGACGGGAATATCCACACCATACGTACTTCGAACGTCATCATGCGCGGTCTGCTGAAGCGACTTCACTCCAAAAAGCATCTCTCCCACGCTGGCCCCGAATCCGGCCGCCGCGCCGATCCCCGCGCCAATGGCGGTCCCGATCCCCGGCGCAAACATGGTTCCAATCCCCGCCCCAGCCAAAGCTCCGCCCGCCGTCGATTCCGCCACACCGCCCCAGGTGCCCCGGCGAGAGCCTGTGAGGCCCGCCATGCCCAGCGGGAGACCGGCCGCCATGTAGAGAGAGGCCGCGCCTTGGCTCGTGAGCAGCGAGCTTGCCGTGGTCACCCCGCCTTGCGCGATTGTGTCCCCGTACAGCCCTACGCTTTGAGGCGCGCCGGTCCCTTGTCCGATTCCGAACTTTGCTCCCAGACCGCTCCATCCCGAACGGTTGAACAGGCTGGAAACGCCCACAGACGATCCCCCGGCCCCATTCCCTCCAAAGGTCGCGCCCATCATGTACCGGGTCCACGAATTGCTGAGGATATCCCCGCCGCCTGGTCCACCCATCGCCATTGGATTCGCAGACCCGCCGCCCAATCCGAAAGAGGCGGGCGAGCCATACGTGATCGAACTCGATACCGAGGGGATGCCGCCACCCACCGAGGGCATGGAGATCGAAGGAATCGAGGCCCCGACAATTCCCGAAACCGAAGGCATCGTAGGCGTGCCCATTCCCATACCAGCTGCGAGATGCGCCGTCAACAGGAGGATGGCTGCGCTATTCTGCATGGTGGCCGTGGTGTTTTGATCGGTCGAGACTTTTACCGGATCGGCCTGATGCGAAGAAAACATCCCCTGAAACAGCCCACCCACACTGCTCGTGACCGGATAGAGCAGGCTCGCCGTCATGCCGCTCAAACCTTTGGATATCGGCTGGATGAGAGATTCACGAACGGTCCCCACCAACTGCTTGGGGAATTTCTGTGGGTCCGTCAGCAGTGTGTGGAACAACCCGGATAAATGGCCGGCCAGCTCCGCCGTTTCCCTCAGCTCTTCATCGCGCAACCGTTGTGCTTCCTCGGCAATCTTTACCCGGAGATCCAGTTCATTTTTCAGCGATTCCTCGCGGTACTTATTCACGTCCCCCGTGAGATTCAACTCTCGATTCAGGGCCGCCTGCCGGATTCCCGAGACTTGGCGCGCGACATCTTCTTCTTCCTGAATCTTTTTGAAGATGTTCTTTTGGGTTCCGTAATCGGCGTCCCGAAGCTGCACCATGCGCTCCATAAAGGATGCCTGCGCCGCGACCGCGCTCAATTGCTCCTTCTGCGCCTTCTCCTGTTCCTGAATCTCCCCGGTCATCCGGGCCGTCAACTGCTCGGTTTCCGGTTTTCCGTACACGTCGCGGGCTGCCTCCGGAGATACAAACGCCCGCTCGTTGCCCACCCATTGCATCCCGGCGGCATACTGCGGGCCTCCGAGCATGAGTTCCAGGGCTGCCTGTGCTGCCGGGTTAAACTCTCCCGGACGAACAAGGGAGGGAATTCGACGCGCCGGCTGGTTCGCGGCTGCGATCTCCGCTCCGGTGACGACGGCTTGATCCGCCCCGGTCCCGATCACATATGCCGTTTGCCCTTGCCGCACAAGGTCCCGAATCTTTTCGAGGGTGGAAACGCGCTTCGATTCGTCCTTTTCGAGTTCCTTGACCAGTTCGCTTTGTCGCTGGTACGCATCGCGCGCCTTATCCACTTCGGCAGCATGTTTCGAGGTCACATCGGGAAGCTTGCGCGCCTCTTCGTAGATCTTTTTGAGTCTCTCCAATTCTTCCTGCTCACCCAATACATCGTGGCGCCTTCCAGTCACGGCCGAAGTATCGACGGAAAGACCGAACCCCCCGTTAGCATACGCCGCCTTCCCAATGCCCTTAGCAGCTTCTTTCTGAGCTTCATCGACCAGGCGCTGATATGCCGGGCCGCTCAAAAATCCACTGGCGCCGGCCTGATCCAATAGCCCCTGCATTTGATCGGGAGACGTGGTAGTCATCCTGGACCGCAGGGCCTTGGCAATGGTTTCCGAAATATCGCCCTGATCCCCAGTCGCGCCCTTGATCGCTACCAAGACCGTGGCCGCAAGAGGTTCTTTCAACTTACGGGAAAGGCTGTCCCAGGAAGTTTCAAGCTGCGCGACCTCTTTCTGATATTGCGTGAAGCGCTCCACGTCTGCCTCACTGGGACCATAGCCCTTCGCCTGGGCAATATCCAGATTCTCGGACAGTTCCAGCATCACGGGGATCGTCTCGATACCCGCCCGCTTGAAGAGCGCCATGGCAGCAGCATTGCGCTCCAACGTGGTTGGTATTCGGCTTAAGCCTTCAGCGATGCCCTCCAGAATCTGCGAAGTTGGGCGCATTTCTCCGTTGAAACCCTTCAGGGAAACGCCCATCCGCTCCAGTTCGGCCCGCGCCTTTTTCCCCTGCTCGGAGTTTTCATCCGTGGCTTCGGACAGCCCGCGCATCATGCGCTCAAAGACCGAGATATCCTGCCCCGCGGCGCGCGCGGCGAACCCGAACTGCCCGACCTCTTTCGCCGTTAACCCGGTGCGCAGCTCTGCGTCCTTCACGCGCATACCGTATTCACCGAGGCTCTTCGCCGCTTCGAATCCAGCAGTAACCAGCCCTACAAACCCCGCTGTGATCCCCGCAATCGCACCTCCGAGCGGCCCGATGGCGGTAAGTGCGCCTGTAGCCGTCTCCCGCAGCTTTCCCAACGGATCGGAAATCCAGCCCATAGTGGCCTGGCCGGAGGCTGCCTTGTCTTGAGCTGCGCGGGCTTCCTGGATCTTCTTTTCCGAGGCGATCATCTTTTCGTACGACCTGGTGATCGCATCGATGGCCGCGGTCTTTCTGGAAGCGCTGCAAGAGTTGGTCCCGCTGCACAATCAGCTTCTCTACTCCGCTCTTGCCGTACACTTCGGCCTGCTTTTCCACGGACGCAATGAGACGTTGTACCGACGTGCGGGTCTGATCCGTGATCCGGATGACTTTGCCATGGGACTCGGTGAACTTCTTCTCGTAGTTATCGAGAGCGGAGTTCGCCTTCCCCACAATGGGGGTTACTTCGTCTTCAGCTTCGAGGATGACTTTCAGCGCTTCATCTGCCATGGTTTCATTTCCCTTCTACCGCGGAGCACTCCGCGGCCTTGATTTCTGCTGTACACCTGAAAAATACGAGGCGCCGAATCCACGAAACGGCAGCGCCCCGCAGGAGGGTGGATCGTAAGCCCCCCAAACCCTTGACCCGTTCGGGCCGCGCGCTGGTAAAGGAGTTAGGAACCCAGCGCGCGGCCCTTCGCCGCTCACATATCTCACCCGCCGGAATCGCTCCGCGTTGGGATGGCAGCCCTATGCTTCGCTGGCGACGTAATAGTGGACCCAACCTTCGACCAGGCCGGCCAGTAACGGACCACCGGTGACCGTCACGCAAATCTGGCCTGCGGCGCTCATCTTGAACGGCGTACCGCTCGCTACGCACGTCGGCGCAATGACCTCGTCGTTCGTCGAAAGCGACGCCTTGTCCGTCGCAGTCAGAATCGAGCTGGCCGAAGATCCGGCCGTGGTCCCGATGGCGAGGGTAGCCGCGCCTGCAGCAGTCAGACCCGTCGGCGCATGGATCACACCGCCGGCCACCACCGCATTGGCTGGGATGGTGTCGGCGTTCGCGGGTGTGCAACTCGCGCCGCCATCCGTAGCGACGTTGTAAACGAAGTGCGCGACTTTCAGCCCATTGACCTGGCCGGAAAAGCCCGGCACGCCAAAAAGCCGCACGCACACCGTTGCATCGCCGCTGCTACCGCCCAGCGCGGTACCGTCGGGCCAGTTCAGCGTAGCCACGCCGATCAGGAGATTCGATGCGACGGTGCTGCTGCAGCACTTGTTCACGTTGTCCCAATAGACCAAATCGCCTTCATTGAAGGTGGATGATCCATCCTTGGTCAGATCGAAGACACCTTGGACCATCCCTTCCACCAGCGTGCTGGTGGCGGCATATCCGCCCACTCCGGTCACGGTGTCCTGGCCGCCGCCGTACACGGCGAAGATGTTGCCGACTTGAAAGCCCTGCCCGCTCGATACGTTGTAGGGCGCTGGCAGGGTGAGGGTGCGCCCCATCGTTCTGAAATTCATCATGGGATTCTTCGTTTTCCTTATTTTTGCTGTACACCTGAACATTAAACGCGAGCGCCGGTCCACGAGCGGCGGCGCCCGCAATTTTGTTGGGCGGAACTGAACCACCCAACAAGCTTTCAACGGAACCCGGCGGCCCGCTCTCGGTAGGAGACCCTCCACGCGAAGGGTGAGAACCCGAGAGCGAGCCGCTCACGCACGGCCCAAGATGGCCGCGATCTCTTGCTGGTTCAGCGAACCCTTGCGCTCAAGCTCAAAAGCCAGGGCCGCGACCTTCAGCCAGTTAACCTTGAGGAGCGCATCCGTAATCCGGCGGTATTTTCGAAGAGCCCGAAGCGTCGATTTCCACGTCGGCGGGTATGTATCACCAAGCCAGCGGGCAATCCGAGCCGCCTGGTAGACATCCGATTCACACAACCCAGCCTCCCGGCGGTACCCTTGGGGTAGTTCCGGGAGTTCCCCCCGCAGGCAAAAGCCGCCCGAAAACCGCAGCGCAGGCCGGCCTTCACGGCCGATCCGCGACCCCTCATCAGGCACAATAGATAGCTCGTAGCAGTGGCGGCCCGTCACGACGTACGCAATGGCGTGGCCCGCCTCATGGAAAGCCCGCAATTCTGCAGCACGCCGCCGCCGATACCAGCCTGGCTCACTTCCGGTTTGAGCGATCCGTTCAGCCGATATCCCTGCCAGCAGGCAAATAGTCTCCGCCATTGCCCATGCGAGACTGTCAACTTCGGTGCTGGCCGCGGCGCTCACCAGTTCGGCCTTTCCTGGAACTGATCCTCCGGATTTACGGCAGGCGGTCCCGGCGCGTAAACCGTCTTCAGCCCAATCGCGGCGGGCGCCTCAACAGGGCGGGCCGCGATTTCACCGTCAATTTTTGCGGCCTGATTTTCGAGTTCCTGAATCGCCACGAAAAGCTGTCGGGACTTGGGCACCTCATATGGATCGTACGAGGCCAGGTACCTGATGACCTCGGCGGGCGACAGATAGTCGATGTTCCTGATTGTCGCCGTAACCGCCGGTTCCCAAGTGCCAGAAGCGCGCTGAGAAGAGAGAATTACGCGCGTGTACGGAACGCCCTCCAGTTCGGACAACGCCATAAGGTGCTTCGCTGTTTTACGTTCCAGTTCCAGCAGTTCCGCGCGCTTCGCTTCGGCTTGCCGCCGCAATTCAGCCGCCTCTGCGAGGCGCCTATTCACAACTGCGACCGCCTGGCGTTTGTCTAGGGCCGCCAGGGCCGCGGTGAGAGCATCGCAGCGCAGACGGAGATCCTCAACGGCACGCGCGGCGTCTTCTTTCCCACAGAGAAAATCCTCTCCAAGTGCTGCCTCCGCCTCCTGCAACTCCGCTCCGTGTTTTGCCAGCGCCGCCGCGAGCTGCGCCCGGCGGGTTTCGATATCAGCCAGCGCGGCATCCGCCTGCTGGACTGTGAGTGGTTTTTCGGACATTTCCTTTGTTCTCCTTTTTGCACATGTAATGCCGGCATCCGCCACCTATGGCGTCGCCAGCTTCAGGGAAATCGCTTGCAGTGCTTCCCGGATGTCGTGTTCCAGAATGGACCGGCATTCGGCCGGATCTTTGGAGGCTGCCAACTGATCGGCCCGCGTGTCGGGGATCAACAACAGGAGATTCTTGGCTGTGTCGATCATCTCCCCTACCGCCTGCTCGACATCCGCGACCGCGATGACTTCGCCCTGAAGTTGCAGGCGCTTGGTACGGGCCGTAAGGGTCTTCTCTTGCAGTAACTCGAACTGCTGAGCCGCCACGGACTCTTTGGGCCGCGAGCTTTCGACCGGCGCCGACAGATTTGCAGACTTATGCACCGCATGCGCCTTCATGGGATCGGTATTGGCTGCCCATTCCGCATCCGCCATCTCAAAATCGATCCGCCCGTCAGGCTCGGCATGTATTCGTTGAGCTTCGAGCGCCTTTTGAACCGCCCGCCGACTTCCACCTGGCAGGCCCAATTTCTTTCTGTGCACGGCGTATTGTGTTTGATTCCCCAGCATGACCAATTCCTCCTGACCACCCCGCTACCTGCTACCCGCCTGCTACCCGCTACCCGCCTGCTACCCAGATTCAGTGACCTCTGACCTCCACCGCCCGCACTCATCGTACCCGCACGGAGGGAAGCCTTCGACAGGACCCGCGCATCGGTCAATACACCGGAGAGATGCAGCATGGGCCGGGAGTTCTCATGGGCGGACTTGATTCACCAGCATGGGGCCGGGAGTTCACATGGGCATCCCTCCGGTCTATTGACCGATGCGCGGCTTCCTGTTCCCACCTGTTCCCAGTTCCTACTACTGTCCAAAACTTCCTATAGAACCTGAATTCGTGTTGCGCCTGCCGTCCAGCTATCATCAAGTACGCGCACACGTACGTGCACGTTTAAGTGGGAACAGGTGGGAACAGGTGGGAACCTGCCGATATCTCAATACCTTGCAACGTTCCCACCTCGCAACCCCAAAATAGGAACACACTCGCGTTACGTGGGAACAGGCGGCCGGTATCGCCATTCCATATCCTGTTTCCGATCACGAAAACGTTCCCACCTGATTCCAGTGAGACAGCGGCCGACGCGCATCGCGTCTGCCCGCGTCCACTGGCCTTTCGGCTTCCCAAGGCACATATCGAGACCTTCCGAAACCGACACGGACGTGGCGCCCGATTCGATACGCCCGGTTGCCCACTGGGTGATCAGCGCCTGCCACGCGTCCGGCTGATACCGCGCCGCCTGTTCGGCTTGCGCCCGCTCAACTAACTCGCCAGTTTCAAGCCACCACGGTTCACCGGCCCGAAAGCGGGCTACCGCTTCTGCCCAAAGCAAATCGCGATCACGAGCTAACGCCTCAACATCGATCTGACCGCATCTCAGCGGCCAGAACCGACGGCCCCCGGTCTCATCAATCAGGTAATCAGCCCGGTTGACCGTGCCGCAAAAAACGCATTGGCGCGGAAGGTCAATCACGCGCCGGCCATATGGCGGTCTGAAATGGTCAGTTGCCCTCGACATGAAGGCTTTCACGCGGCCAGCCTCAGGTCTGCTCATCGCGTCCAATTCAGCGAGCTCGAGTATCCAGACCCCACGAACTTGCATTGCGGAGTCCTTACTACCGAGGTCCGATATCTCATCGGCGTACCAGGGATAAGCGAGCGTGCGCACCGCCGTCGATTTCTTGCGGCCCTGTTCGTGTTCCAAAATCAAACAGTGGTCAGCCTTGCAGCCAGGCCGCATAACGCGAGCTACCGCTGAAATCAGAAACCGCGCGCCCACGATTAGATACTTAATGCCGCCTTCCGGGCCACCCTGGACACCCAGGTACACCGCCGGCCAGTTATCTAGGCGCGGCACACCGTCCCATTCGAGACCGTTCAGATAATCCCGCACCGGATGAAAGGATCGCTCCCGCGACACCGCCTCGATGGCCTGGCCAGCAATCTCACGTGAGACGTGAATTCCTTCGCGCTGCAGCCACTCCGCTGCGAGAATATCTTCGTGATCCAACCACGGTCGAGGCGACGAAAGCGGATCAGGCGCCCATGGCAGTCCGCGGGTTGCCACAGCAGTAAAGGCAAAGTCATCGAATGCCACAGCGCCCTCAAGCTCCGGAGCACCGCGAAAAGCAGTAATTGCGTTCGCAAGCAAAGCCGCCGGCTTACCATCTGTATTTCGAATCAGGGCTGCACGCCAGCCCTGCGGTTCCATCTCAACCGTCGACGATGAAACTTTTTTTTTGCGCGCCCGCGCTCTCGCTTTACCCAGAAGACCCAGGACCTCCTCAGGTCCGCGCGCCGCCAAAAAGTCATCGATCCCCTTAAGTTCGGCCGCCGTATCTTTGGGCCAGGGGAAAAGTGCAACCTCGGCTCCACGACCACAAATCTCTCGCTGCAACTGGCGAGCTGCTTCCTCCACCGCAAGGTTGCCACGGGAATCGGAATCGAAAATAATGATAACCAGTCGATCAGTCCAGACCAGGCGGGAGAGATCCGGGATCGGACCCTTGACATCGCATCGGTTACCGGCCGCATCGGTAGTCTTGCCCACGACACCACGCCAGCTCCACACGCCAGTTAGTGCGCCCGGCACGAAAGCTGGATCCTCAGCGCCCTCGCGACCGTGCCACGCGAGGCGGTAGAGGGCGAGTGCCTTGAACTCGCCCTCGGTAATCACCATAGGCAGCTCGGCCCTCGCAAGCAGGCCCGCACTGAGCCCTGGCGGAAAATACAGAAGATTGCTCCTTCCGGGAGGTCCGACGTACCTCTTCCGGGGCTTGGTTGAACCATCCGAACAGAACTCAAAATCCGGATGATCGCGGCGCACCCGATACTCGCGAGGACGGGTTTCACCCGGCCAGAAGTTGGGAATCAGGATGCCGCTGTAATCGCCGGACCCATGCTGGCCGGCCGCCTCCGCCCCCTCAAGCGAAGTGATGCGCCTAAAGTGGGCCGCCTCTGCGATCGCTCGCGAAATCCACCGTGCCTCCAGCGCCTGAAAATCCCGCTCTTCGAGGAGACGGCCCGGCAGATTCGAGGGCTTGATCGGTGCCGGAACCGTTGTCACTGGCGTTCCCTCCACAACCGGCCCCGGCCCAAAAGCGCCCGCCTGGTGCCCTCAGGATCAGCCTCCACCAGCACGTAGCCATGGTTCGAAACGAAGCAATGCCCGGCACGGTGGCCCAAAAAGTGGCGCGGGTCTTCGCGGCCGACTCCGGCGCCATGCGTGTGCTTTCCGCCGCAAACCGGACACTTCTCAACTCGCCAGGAAAAGCAACCATCGCGATAGCAGATCAGGACCGCGAACGCGACCGGGAACTCCTCAGAGATGGCCGGCGTGGCGTGCGTCGTCATTGGACGCCTCCGCCACGCTGGCGCCATACGCGAAGCGCTACAGCCTCGGGAATTCGGAGCGTACAATACGCGCGCCGCCGCCGTTTTGGATTGCTCGCGCCGAGCACGAAGACGCCCACTTCGTCTACGAAGAGACGGCGAATGCTGTTCTCCGAAAGGCGCCATAGCTCACTAAGTTCGCGAGTGGTGTATATGCGGCCGAAAGAAGACACACCCCCAGCTCCCGTCGACGGACGAGTGCTCCCAGTGCCCTGCGCCATTTTTTGAGTTGGTTAAGAAACGAGCAAAAGTGCTATTGAACGGCAGAAGAATCGAGGCAAACAACACGCGAACTTCGATCAGGAACCAAAGAAAGCAGAATTTGCTTCAGCTTATCAGCTTCGCGGCGCTGGATTTGACCGAGTACGGGATCACGAAGAGAGAGTTCGGCGGCTTTCGCATAGGCCTCGTCGATGGCTTCATTTGCTACGCGCCCGAGAATTTCGCTATTCTCAATGGTCGCCACGCTTAGAGGTCGCCCATTCGGTGTTCGGTAAACAATCGCCAGGCTCAACATTTTGCCCCCATATCCTTACAGTGTTGGAAATTCCGTGATTTCGACACGACGTAATGGAATTATTTTTGTTTTGTTTTGTTGAAGTTAGCCGTTTGCCCAGGATATGCCCGAAAGCCACGCCAGGGAAACGGGTCCGGCCTAAAAGGTGCAATGGCCGGCGAGTCCGGAGCCTCCATGTCTGTCCGAAGCGTCCAAGCGCCCGCTTTCCTGCCCTTCGCGCCGTTGTACAAGACTTCGAAAAAACTGGCCCAGGAAGCGTCTCCTGAGAGGCTAGGAGACGAGCGCCACTCCATTCCAATCCCTTCATCTCGAAGTTGCTTCCGCAGTCTTAGATACCGACGGTCAACACGCCCCCCGCGGCGGAGGTCCCAACCCAGTTCCCTCCAAATGTCGGTACGCGCGAACTTGGGAAAACGGATCTTGGCGGAAATATACTCCCGCATTTCCGGATCATTCTCAGCCGCCTGTTGAAGCTCCGCAACCGACTTGACCGTATACCGACGTTCCATCAACGCTTGACCAGGCACTTCGGCGATCTCTTCTAGAGAAATCGTTTCTTGGTCCTCCGTATAGTCGAGAGCTTGCTTATTCGCAATATCAGAAGTAACCTTCTTCAGCCAAAGGAAAGGCCTTGGATGCTGGCGCCAGTCGCGCCAATCGTGAAGACCGTTTTCCACCAAAGCAACCGAAAACGCCTCCCACTTACTTCTCAGCCCAACAATCGCTTCGCAAAACGTCTTCACTGAGGCGACCTGGTCCGCATACACACCGAGCGCAGCACATGCAGCCTGACAGGCCTGGATCTTCGTTTGCTGGAGTTCAACACATTTCCAACCTAACGGCTCAAAGAACGGCAACGAGTCCTCAACAGTAGAAATCAAGTCAAAAACACGCTTGCGCGCAACCACGTCCAGCGCAGGCTTGAGAAAGTACACGCGAGCCGAATGGGCTATTTCAACCATATCTCGTTTGAACTCAGCCAACACTTCAACCCATCTGAGCATCCCGAGCACAGCGTCCGTTGCGTCTATCATCTGCACCGCC
Source organism: Terriglobia bacterium (assembly GCA_963714205.1). Taxonomy (GTDB): domain Bacteria; phylum Acidobacteriota; class Terriglobia; order Bryobacterales; family Bryobacteraceae; genus CAVQNQ01. Next base: position 164,588 of record CAVQNQ010000003.1, on the reverse strand, counting down.
GGTCAAGCCCATCATATCCGAATGTCTTATTCACGACAAGAACCATACTCAAGGCGTCCCTCATACCCATAACCGACCGGCAAGACACTTCCGGTAAAGTTACCGGAGGTGATGTCTATTCGCGTCGCGTCCGTGTACCATCCCCGTACCACCTGCTGAGATTCTGGGCATTCTGGGAAGTGTGGCAAGATTGAAAACGCGCAACTTACAGATTACAAATAATGCCTCTGGGTTCAAGTCCCCCTCTCCGCACCACAAAAACTCTTTGGGGTCATTAGTCTACGGCCCTCATTTCTTCGTGGGCCATCACAAGCCGGTCGATATTCGCCCGCCGGTCTGCCATAGACCTTTGCCGGGAGGATTCGAGGCTCATTACGGCCGCCCTAACTCGCCGGCCGGAACCTGATCGCGCATCCGCCGGCCGGGGCCAGCTTCAGCTTCAAAACCGTCCGGGCATTCACGCGGCGCTTGTCCACAATCGAATCGGTCGGCTGCGACGCCGCGTTGGGTCCGTCGGCGTAGATCTCCGCGTCGTAGTCCCCGCTCTCCAGAAAGCTCAGCGGCACGTCGAGTTCGCGCGCGTCCCAATCCGTGATGCTGCCCAAAAACCATTCGTTCCCATGGCGCCGCGCGATGGTGACGTACTTGGGCGGCATGCCGTTGAGCACGCGGGTCTCGTCCCAACTCGTAGGGACCGCCTTGAGAAACGCGAGCTCTTTCTGCCCGTCGTAGGCGTCGGGGGAATCCGCAACCATCTGCAACTCGCTTTCGTAGACCACGAACAGCGCGGTTTGATGGCTGCGCGTGCTCATCACCATGGGCGCGGAGCGCGGCGCGAAGGTCTCCCGCGTCACGTTACTGAGCCCGCCGGGGGTGTAGTCCATCGGCCCTGCCAGCATGCGCGTAAAGGCGAGCGTCACATTGTGCCGGGGGGTGACTCGCGCGCTCCAGCGGTTGTACTCGGCGCCCATTACGCCTTCGCGCGTCAGTACGTTGGGGTAGGTGCGCCGCATCCCGTCGGGCTTGACCGCTCCGTGGAAATCGATCATGAGGTGGTGTTCGGCGGCTTTCCTGGCAGCCGTCCGGTACCAGTTCATGACCCATTGATCCGTGCGGTCCAAGAAGTCGATCTTCACGCCGGCGAGGCCCCATTTTTCAAATTGCGCGAAGGCTTCGTCGATCTGCTCGCTGGTGTCCCGGAAACGGGTTATCACCCAGACGCCGACGTTCTTCGACTTCCCGTAGTCGACCAGCATCGGCATATCGATAGTAGGGGCGGATCTGGTGAGGACCTCGCGGAAGTCCCCCAGGCCATACCCGACCTGACCGGCAAGCGTGGGCTTGTGCGCCGACCAGGGGCCATCCATCAGCATGAACTCGAATTGGTTTCGCGCGGCGAAGTCGATGTAATACTTTGCAGTTTCGTTGTTCATGCCGACCTTCGCGACCCCCTTGGCCGGCCGGTCGTCCCAAAAGCCTATACACCATGCAGTCTTGCCGGGCTTGATCCAGGAAGTGTCTCCGATGGCGCTGGGCGGGTTCAAGTTGACCACCAGGTTTGATTCCACCAGCCGTCCGGGTTGATCCGCGATCATCAACACGCGCCAGGCCGATCTCACCGGGGTTCGCGCAATCACCGATACCGCCAACGCATCCCTCTTCGGATCGAAAGAGGGGGCGACGTCCGCGCTGGTATTCATGTCCTCGACGCGCGTCGCTAGCCTGGCCGCCAGGGTCTGATTGCCCGCACCGGTAACGAACAGGCTGGAATAATCCTCGATGTCCGCTTCCGTCAGACCGACCCAGGCGATTCCAGGCAACTCCAGGAGGAGCGGAAGGTTGACCAGGTACTCCGGGTGCAGACCGCTGATCGTCAGCTCGTGATAATCGTCTTCGTTGCTGGTCTGGAAGCCGCGCGAGATGAGAGCAAAGGTGGTGGCGTCCTTGGAGAAGTGAAACTGCGTGGACTCGTTCAGCAGACGCACTTCCTGGATCGAAGGCTGCTCGGGCACGACGTAGCGGAAGGCCACGCCGTCATCGTAAGCGCGGGCTTCCATCACCAGGCGCCGGCCGTTCGCGGCTGCCTCTACCGTCTGCACCGTGACGGCGTTGTAGTGATTGCGTATGGGATTGGTCTTGCCCACGACCGGCGTCCAGGTCTCGTCCCGGCTGGACGACTGCGACGACTCGATCCGGACAGCCGGCCCGAGTGCGGGCGAGCCTTCGATTGCGAGGCCCAGATTCGACCACTCGAGCACCGGCTGACCATGAAAAGTCACGCGATAAGCCAGTTGGCCCCCGGCTGCCTCGACGGACTGCCCATGCACGGTGGCGATCGAAATCTCGAGCGTCCCGTTCGGCGATCGGAGCACCACCGGTCCCGTTTGCGCCAAGGCCGCGAGCACGGCCAATAGAGCGAGCGCGAGAATCCTGACGATCCTCGCAGCGCAAGGCATATCTCTCATAGAGGTTACAGTTCAGAAGCACCGGTCATCGCGACCTGGCTTCCACACGTGCTCCTTCCAGGCCCCACTGTACCAGGAGTCCGAAGCGCAGTCGACCGACCCAGACGAGTCGTTGCTCTTCCCCAACACCGGCAGTTCCGCCCACAGTCCGGAATTCGTGCTACCTTGAACGTCCAGGAGAGTCCGACGATGTCAGACCAATCTTCCGGCATTTCGCGCAGAAAGATGCTCACTACGGCAACTTCGGCGACCGCGGCGATCACCGCGGGAAGCATGATCACGCATGCCGACCTCGAAGCTATCTCGGGGCAGATGAACACGAATTCCAGGCCCTCGGCGCTGAGAATCACAGATATGCGGGGCGTCGTCGCTTCGCCACTTTATGAAAGGGATCTCCGCTACCTCTTCCGGCTGGAGACGAACCAGGGCATTTACGGGTGGGGCGATGTGCGCGCGCAGGCGAGCAAGACCTATGCGTTGGAGCTAAAAAAGCTAATCGTGGGAATGAACCCCTGCGATGTCGCCTCGATCTTCTCCAGGATCAAGCAGCACGGGGGACACGGGGTCACGGGCGGCGGCGTCTCGGCGGTAGAAATGGCCTGTTGGGACCTGGCGGGCAAAGCCTATGGGGTGCCGGTCTACCAGATGCTGGGGGGTAAGTTCCGCGACAAGATTCTGCTCTATGCCGACACGACATCGTCCACAAATGCCAAGGAAATGGCCGATCACCTCCTCGAGCGCATTCCCGACAATCCTTCGGCTGGCGGATTCAAGTTCCTCAAAATGGATCTGAACTTTGGGGCGATCGCCGGAGCGGAAAACGTAATCAGGCCGCCGGCCGCGCCCGCGGCGGCCAGGGGTGCGGCCCGTCCGGGAGGGATGGGGATGGGAATGGGGGGGATGTTTCGGAGCGGCCACTACAACGGCGGTCAAATCACCGAGAAGGGCTTGAAGGCGATCGAAGATTTTTGCGCCGAGGTTCGTGAGCGGGTGGGGTGGAATATCCCCCTTGCCTGTGACCATGTGGGCAACTTCAATGTCGAGACCCTCATCCAGTGCTGCAAGGTTACGGAGAAGTTCAAGCTGGCCTGGGTGGAAGATCCCGTACCGTGGACATACACCGACGACCTCGTGCGGATCAAGAACTCCTGCAACCAGCCGATCTGCACGGGCGAGGACATCTACCTCGCTTCTGGATTCAAGGACTTGTTCGAGAAGAGAGCGGTATCCATCATTCACCCGGACCCGGCGGAATGCGGCGGCATCCTCGAATCCAAAAAGATCTCCGATCTGGCCACTCAATACGGGATCGCCACGGCGTTCCACAACCACAACAACCCCACGTGTTGCTTCGCCGCGGTGCATGCGGCTGCGGCTTCGGAGCAGTTCATGGCTCTCGAAATACACGACTGCGACCATATCGACGAATTCTTTTCCGTGGTGACGGGTTGGCCGAAACCGATTATCAGCGGCGGCTTCATGACGGTGTCGGATGCGCCCGGCATGGGCCACGACTACGATCTGGAAGGTCTCCGGAAGTGGCTGAAGCAGCCGGGCTTCTTCGAGCCGACAACGGAGTGGGACAACATGTCCGCCGGCATGATGATGTAGCGGGTAAGACCGCTATTTCCCGCGCCAGGAGGCCCCGCCCTTAACTTGCCGGCCGGAGCCAGATCGCGCATCCGCCGGCCGGGGCCAGCTTCAGCTTCAAAACCGTCCGGGCATTCACGCGGCGCTTGTCCACAACCGAATCGGTCGGCTGCGACGCCGCGTTGGGTCCGTCGGCGTAGATCTCCGCGCTGTAGTCCCCGCTCCCCAGAAAGCTCAGCGGCAGATCGAGTTCGCGCGCGTCCCAGTCTGTGATACTGCCCAAAAACCATTCGTTCCCGCGGCGCCGCGCGATGGTGACGTACTTGGGCGGCGCGCCGTTGAGCACGCGGGTCTCGTCCCAACTCGTCGGGACCGCCTTGAGAAACGCGAGCTCCTTCTGCCCGTCGTAGGCGTCGGGGGAATCCGCAACCATCTGCAACTCACTCTCGAAGACCACAAACAGCGCGGTGGCATGGGCGCGTGTGTGCATCACCATGGGCGCCGTGGTCCGCGGCATGAAGTTCTCCCTGGTAACGTTGCTGAAGCCGCCGGGCGTGTAGTCCAGCGGCCCCGCCAGCATACGCGTGAAGGCGAGCGTCACGTCGTGCCGGGGAGTGACTCGCGCGCTCCACCGGTTGTACTCGGCGCCCATAACGCCTTCGCGTGTCAACACATTGGGGTAGGTGCGCCGCATCCCGTCGGGCTTGAACGCGCCGTGAAAGTCGACCATGAGGTGGTGTTCGGCCGCTTTGCGGGCAACCATGCGGTACCAGTTCAGCATCCATTGGTCGGTGCGGTCCAGGTAATCGATCTTTACGCCGGCGATGCCCCACTTTTCGAATTGCGCGAAGGCTTCGTCCACCTGGCTATGAAGGTCCCGGAAATGAGTGATCAGCCAGATGCGGACGTCTTTCGACTTGCCGTAGTTGACCAGCATCGGAATATTCAGGTCGGCAATGGACCTGGTGTCGTCGTAAAGGGCGCGCCCGGAATACATGTCCGGGCCGGCCTGCGGGGGCAAACTCGCCTCCCAGCCGCCGTCAATCAGCATGAACGGGAATTTGTTTCGCGCCGAGAAGTCGATGTAGTATTTGATGGTTTCGTTGTTCTTGCCAGGGTTCGCCACGCCCTTGGCCTGGCCGCCGTTCCACCAGTCCCAGGAGGTTTTGCCGGGCTTAATCCAGGAAGTGTCTCCGATGGCGCTGGGCGGGTTCAGGTTGACCACGATGTTCGATTCCACCAGCCGTCCGGGTTGATCCGCGATCATCAACACGCGCCAGGCCGATCTGACGGGGGTTTGCGCAATCACCGAGACCTTCGATGCGTCCGCGCTTGGGATCGAAGGCGGGGGCGACGTCCGCGTTGGTGTTGTTGCTCTTCAACGCGAGTCGCCAGCCGGGCCACCAGGGTCCGGTTGTCCGAAGCGTCTTGGTCCCTCTTGCCCGGAGCGGTAACGAACAGGCTGGAATAGTCGTCGATGTCCGCTTCCGTCAGACCCACCCAGGCGATTCCAGGCACTTCCAGGAGGAGCGGAAGGTTGACCAGGTACTCCGGGTGCAGGCCGCTGATCGTCAGCTCGTGATAATCGTCTTCGTTGCTGGTCTGGAAGCCGCGCGAGATCAGAGAAAAGGTGTTGGCGTCCTTGGAGAAGTGAAACTGCGTGGACTCGTTCAGGATGCGCACTTCCTGGATCGCAGGCTGCTCGGGCACGATGTAGCGGAAGGCCACGCCGTCATCGTAAGCGCGGGCTTCTATCACCAGGCGCCGGCCGTTCGCGGCTGCCTCTACCGTCTGCAGCGTGACGGCGTTGTAGTGATTGCGTATGGGATTGGTCTTGCCCACGACCGGCGTCCAGGTCTCGTCCTGGCTGGACGACTGCGACGACTCGATCCGGACAGCCGGCCCGAGTGCGGGCGAGCCTTCGATGGCGAGGCCCAGATTCGACCACTCGAGCACCGGCTGACCATGAAAAGTCACGCGATAAGCCAGTTGGCCCCCGGCTGCCTCGACGGACTGCCCATGCATGGTGGCGATCGAAATCTCGAGCGTCCCGTTCGGCGATCGGAGCACCACCGGTCCCGTTTGCGCCGGGGCCGCGAGCACGGCCAACAGAGCAGGCGCGAGAATCCTGACGATCTTCACATCGTAGAGCATATTTCCAGTCCTGAGCGCGCTAAACAGCATTTATGCGGCCGGCTTTCGCCAGCACGTAGGGGCCTTCCGGAATCACCGCCACGGTTGACGCCGGAGCCAACTCTCCGGCTAGAGCGCCGAGGGCCGCTTGCGGCGTTGGGTAACACCGGCCCCAGAGCTTGTCCTGGTACTCCGCGGGGACGCCAGGCACATACCACGAGACGTGGTAACGGCTGGTGACCAGGGCCAGTTTCTCGATCTGCCACTGATCCACCGTAACCGGAGCGTCTTCGATCCGTTTTAGGAATTCAGCATCGGATTCACCCGCGAGCAGCATCCGGCGGAACTCATCTGCTCCTACCCCTTCCTCGCAAGCGGCCACCAACAGAATGTGACCGCCTGGTTTGACGATGTGGGAGGCCGCGGTCACGCCCTTGATGGACTGATAATACGTGAGATCGAGAGGGTACCCGGCCGCTGTCGTGATCACCGCGTCCACCGGCTCCGCGAGCGTTTCCAGCATGGTTACCGAGACGAACCGCACGCCACAGCGGTGTGCCTCTTCCGGATGACCGGCAAAGACACCGGCAATCGACCGGTCCCGCGCCAGAGCCACGTCCACCATGAAGTCGTGCCGGGCCATGCGGGAAATATCCAGCAACTCTCGATGAAGCGGGTTGTCCTCAATGATCCCTTCCACCGTCCGGGGGTCGCGCATGAACTTCGGACTGTGCAATACCTTTATGGTTTCCTGGGCCGCGAGGCCTGGAGCGATCAGCTTGCGGCCCCCGGAGTAGCCCAGCATCAGGTGAGGCTCAATAAAGCCGAGCGTGATGTGAAGGTCCGCCGAGACAAACCGATCGTCGATATACACCTGCGTGCCCGTGGGGGAGGTTCCCAAGTAACGGTGGGACGGCAGTTCCCGCGCCATGTGGTTCACGACGCGAAAGGAGGCGGCCACTTCCTTGCCGCAGATTTCCCATATCTCCTCCGGCGTCGCCGGGCGATGCAGCCCGGTGGCGATGAGAATGGTGACATTTTCGCGCGGAATGCCCGATTCGAGCAGGCGCCGCAGCAGCGGAGGCAAAATCTTGGAGTTAGGCGCGGGCCGGGTAATATCGCAAATGGAAATGGCGGCGCTATTCTTCCCGGCCGCCAGTGCGGAGAGGGGCGGCGCGCCGATGGGCGCATCCAGCGCCGCCTCCAAAGTCTGTCGCCAGTCCGGGAGCGCCTTGGCCGAACGCGCCTCCAGCACGCGGTACTGAAATCCAGCGGGCAGTTGCACCCGGATTCCAGTTCTTCCAAACGCGAGCGCAGTCTCCATTCCGGTATGGTACTACGGAGAATTCGAGGCGGTAGTCCCCGCCCGCGCCGTGCTCCCCGGTATCGCGACCGAGTCTTACGCGTTCTCCGGGAGACCCACTAACGCCGGAGGCCGGTTGCGGCCCAGGTTCCCCGGCAGGTCCAGCATCGGGCCGCGCCACTCCAGCATGCGGTCCACGTCCAAATGCAGCCGGTATTTCTTTTGCACGTCGGCTATCTTGGCGCCCAACACTTCGATCTTGCTCAGATCGTATTGGCCCAGGCCCATCTGGTAGGCGTAGTTCAGATAGCCGGGCCAACTGGCGTCGATTCCCATGCACTCCAGGCCCACCCGGTCCGCCGCCAGAAGATCCGTCGAAGCCAGGGCGATCTTGTGCCCCACCGGCGTCCCCTGCATGGGACCGTTCCCTTCCATGCCCTCGTATCCGTCCACGACCCCGACGCCCCAGTTCGGGACCATTCGCTGTATGGCGAGGCACATGTTGTAATTGCCCGACCGGATGCCGACGTGGAACTTGCGCTTCTCGCTGTCCGCGTAGTTGTTATTTCCCAGGGCCGGAGCCAGTGGAGCTCCCATCACCAGGTTCTTCACTGCCATGGTGGCCACCACCATGTTATGAGTCTTCAATACCGCCGCGGAAATCATGAAACAATCGGGGTCCACGAATCGCGCTCCCAGCCGGATGGGAATCACGTGCAGGTCGTAGTCGATCCCGTACAGCAATCCGTAGTGGTTCTGCTCCTCGTTGGAAACCTCGAACTTCAGGTTCATCCGCTTGTAGTCGGCGAACACCTTGTCCCAGCCGTACTGGCTCACTGCCTTGCTGGCCGGAACGTCGCCGGAATCTCCCACGAACACCGGACCTTTGAAGCGCGGAGCCAGGTAGTCCAGGATTCCTCGCAAGGCATCCGGTTGCGTGGAGCCAACCTCCCTCCCAGCCGCCTCGATGCCATTCAACTTGACGAAAACGTACTTCCGGGTCTTGAGCGCGGGCCGGATCTGGTCATCGATCGCGAGCAGCGCGTCGGAAATCATTTTCCGCCGGTTGTCGCCCTTAATCAAAGCCACTTTCGAGTGACGATCGGAAAACCGAAAATACTTAGAGGCATTCTCAGTGCCCATACGAGGGTCGTACTGCCTCCCCGGCGCGTGCGTTACCGGCGCGGGAGCCGGCTGCTGTCCTTTTAATATGAGTCCCTGGGCGGTGGCAAGCGCACCCGCGCGGGCGAAGAAAGAGCGGCGTGATAGGGGCATAGCGGTGATCTCCTTCCGGTCCCCGAAGCGACCGGTCTCTCAGTATATCGCGATATCAGGAGTATCGGGTACCTTTTTGCCAGCTCGCGGCCCGGCGGCAAACTAGACCTTGTAATCCCACTCCTTGCGATAGGGCGTGTCAACGTAGCGGTTGGCCACTTCATCGTTGCTGAACTTCATGGCTTTCGAGTCCCACAGGAGGACCTTCGAAGTTCGCCAGTAGACCGCTCCCGTGCCGCGTGCAGCCGGGGGCCGCACATCGGGGGCGTGCACATGGCCGTCATTTGATGCGGGAATCCACACGATCCCGGAGTCCGATCGCCCGGATCGGCCCCAACTCCCCGCGCCTCGATCCCCGGGCGTGCTGTAGCGGCGCAGCGTGGCCGCGCCGAGCAAGGCGAATTCGGTGAGATCGCAGGCGAACTCGACTGGTGTGATCGATTTCCTGCCGGCCTTGCACGCACGGATCCACTCGGCGTAATGATCCGGTCTCTCGCACCGCGGCAAAGACGGTTCCGGCTGCCGGAAGTCCTTGAAACGGCTCTCCGGCAGGAGTTGGCCGCCGGGGAGTCCGCGCAGTTTCTGGCCCGGCTGGGGTCCGGTATGGTCCGGCAGCCACGGACTGCCTCCATAGAACGCCGAAACCAGAACGCCTTGGTCGCCCACGAACATCATGCCCCGGCCCGGCATGCCCATCTCAGCGGGCATGCTCGACGGCCGCGGCGGCTGCAAACCGCCATCGTAGTAAGTACGCCATCATCTCCGGGTGTTTGCCGCGCGCGGGAAAGTGCCACTGAATATAATTGCAGATGCTTGCGCACTCGCTGTTCTCGACCGTGCCCGCCTGCGAGAAAGCCTGGCAAGCGTCGGCCGCGACCCAGTCCGGCGCCCCCATCTCCAGTTCATTGTGAAATACGTGAAGGGCATGGCAAGACACGTCGCCCACGTTGCCCGTTCCGAAATCCCACCAGGGCCGCCAGTTGCCGTAGTGGTAGAGGCTATGGTACGGCCGCGCCGGGGAGGGCCCGCACCATTGGTCCCAGTTCATGCCTGCGGGCGGCGTCTGGGCTTCCTTGGGTCTGGCCAGCCCACTGGGGCTGTGCGTGCCGGTCCAGAAGTGCGCTTCCCGTACCGGTCCGATGGCCCCGCTCAACAGCAATTCGGTGGTGGCGCGGGCCGGGGAACTGCGCGAATCTTGAAGGCTCGCCTTGGTAGTGACCTTGGAAGCCAGGACCGCTGCCTTCACCCTCCTTGCCTCGGCGATGGTGCGCGTCATCGGCTTGGCGCAGTAAATGTGCTTGTTCATCGCCAGGCCCGCCAGAACCAGGTGAGAATGCCAATGGTCCGGCGTGGCCACAATCAGAGCATCGAAGTTCTTCTGCTCCTTATCGAACATCTGCCGGAAGTCTCTATAGGTTCTGGCCCTGGGATAGAGTCTGAACACCGGCGCGGAGAGCTCGGGGTCGAGATCGCACAGCGCGACGACCTCTTCGTCCTTGCAGCCCGCCACATAGTCCTGGCCCACGCCGCCGACGCCCACGCAGGCGATCCTGAGTTTATCGCTGGGTGCCTGGTAGCCAACGCCTCCCAACACGTGGCGGGCCACCACCAAAGGCGCCAGGCCGGCGACAACCGCGGTGCGCCGTGAGACTCCGCCCTTGGGCGATTCGTTCGAATTCATGAGAAAGCTCTCCTGGAGATTCGGTTCCATCCTCATCACTCTAACCCGCCTTCAACGGTAGCGGTACAACGTGAAGTGCTGGATGCCCATCTCGCGCAGCGTGATACTCTGACCCTGCGCGTCGTCGTCACCCGCCAGCCGGCGTCCCGGAACCCAACGGCCGTCCACGAACCTGCCGTCCTCCACAGTGGCCAATCCGGCCAGCGGCAGTCCCGGCGTGTTCGGAGTAAACGTGACGCTTACGCCGCTGCCGGCCGCGAAATAGTCGTCAGGACCCGCCGCAATGAAAATCGCCACTGAGGCAGGCTGGGCGGCTGCTGCGGTGGCTGCGGTGATGGCGCCGGCGGCGCCCCGGCAGCCGGAGGTCTTCGGGCCCTTTGGGACCCGACGTACAGCGTGTAGTTCCCTACCGCGACCTTCTGCGGCGGGTCGTCCGGGCCCAGCAAAACGGCGGACATTGTGCCGTTGCCTTGGTGTTTCAGAATCAGGGGCGCCAATTGCGAGACCAGATCATAGCCGAACACGTCAGGGTCGCGCCCCACCATGCTGTCAATGCCAAATGGCGAGAAGGCCATTGCGTCGTGGCGTCCGAAGACGTACAGCGCCCGGCGTTGGAGATCCGGCCCACCCCCTGTCTCGGCGATGAACAGCGGGTTCCCGGATTGGTTGTACTTGGCGCAAAAGCCCTTGAAGTCGGCGCTGTAGATGTCGGCCGCGAACAGGTCGATTCGCGGCCCCCCGGCTCTCCAGATGTCCATCGCGTCGGGCATTGCACCACCGCTCTGTCCGCCTCCGCGCAGCGGCGCAGGCGCCGTCCCAAATCCGATCTGCGGGCAGTTCGTGACCATCGGTATGGGGTATTCGGCCTTGCCCGCCTCCACCACCCGGCCGATGTAGCGCGCGAAGGACCAGGCCATGAAGATTTCATCCGTCGGCCGGCTCTTGCCGAACACCTCCTGCCAGGTCCCGGAGGTTTTGAAGCCGGTCGCTTCCCACACCTTGCGCAACTCCGGAATCAGGGTATCCTTGTGCTGCTGGAGGTAGTCCATCAACTCTTTCGGCACCGGACCCTCGAAAGCCTTATTGGCCAGGGGCGAACGGTCGCGAGTGTCCCCCTGCATTCCCGTTTCGTTTTCCACCTGGATCCCGATGACCGTGTGCTGCTGGCCATCCACTTCCTTGATGTGCCGCATCATGGCCGCAAAGGCGCGCGCATCGGCGTCGCGGGTGGCATCGCCGAAGGGGCTGAGCAGTTCGATGTTCAAACTCCCTGTGACCGGGGTTCTCGGCGCTCCGAAGACGGGCCAGGATGTGTTATCGCCGACCATCTGGGCGCGCGGGAACCGCTCGAAGTCCTTCTTCACCCAGTCGGGCGGGTAGCTGGACAGACCGTTTTTCCAGGTTGCGAACCACAACAGCACGAGGCGCAGGTTGTGACTGTGTGCATCCCGGATCACGCCGTCCAGCACACTGAAGTCGAACTTGCCCTCCTGCGGTTCGATCTGAGCCCAGGAGACGCCCGTCAGGACGGTGTTGAGTTTTGACTCGACGATCTTGGGCCATAGCGGCTTCATATACTCGAGACTTGTGGCGCTATTGTTGTGCAGTTCTCCCGCCAGCGCCAGAAACGGCTTGCCATCGACGATCAGTTGGGTGGCCGAACCCTGCTTTCGTAAGTGAGGGACGTCCAAAGCGGAAGTGGCCGGAACCGGATTATTCTCTCCCTGGCCGGCAGCGAAGGCGAAAGCACACGCGAGCGTGCAGCAAAACAAGACGCGCAGTTTCATGGTCATCTCTTTGCATTTCTCCACGGGAGCTCCTTGCCAGCCAGGATCCGGTAGGCCGGAATCTGCATTTTGGACTCCCGGCTCCCATTCAGAATACACCCCGGCTGTCCCGCTTGCAGGCTCGAAGATAGGGCTTCCCAGCCATCCAATTTGAGTGGGTGTATACTCGCTGAAAGCCGTAAACATTGGTTCCGGCTTCCCATTAGGAGAATGACATGAAGATATCGAGATTGAGTCTGGCCGCTGCTGGTCTGTTGCTACTGTTTGTGGTGCGAGATGCGCGGGGGCAGATCAACAACCTGACCCGCGAAGAAATGATCAAGTACACCGCCCCGAATCCCTTCGAGCGGTTTCCCGACGGCCGGCCCAAGATTCCCGACGCGCTACTGGAGAAATTCAAGGACATGTCCTCGGAAGAACTCCTGGGCGCGGGCCGGCCCGCCGGCGAAACGGCTGGTCCCCGTCTTTTCGGGAGCGGGACGGCGGTCACGTACACGGACGGCTGGCAAGTCCTCCACCCGGGAAAGAAGCTCATCGGACGGGCGTTCACGCTGCAATTGATGCCGACGCGGATGGAGATCTTCGACGTCGAGCAAGCGGAATGGAAGCAGAAAGGGAACGTGGTCGCGCTCAGTCACCAGTCCGCCCTGGATATGTTGCAACCCGGCGATGTGATTGTGGTAGACGCCGGGGGCAATGCCGACCTGGGCGGCATCATCGGCGACAATCTGGCTTTCTACATCTGGACGAAGACCGGAACCGGCTTCGTCATCGACGGCGCCATTCGCGATTTAGAGGGCATCGCCGAGTTCGACATGCCTGGGTATTTCCGGAGCGCGGTGCCGGGGATGGCCAGCCCGCACATGACAACGGGCATAAACGTTCCCGTCCGGATCGGCAAAGCGACCGTAATGCCTGGCGACCTGGTGTTTGGCGACCGGGAAGGAGTGAGCTTCATTCCGCCGCAGGCGGTCCAGCGGATGATCGACGCCGCCAAAGTCACGCACATCCACGACGATTGGGTCAAGAGCAAGTTCAAAACGCGCCAGTTCAAGTCCACCGACGTGTACGGCAGCGGCAGCTTGCACGACCCGGCGCTGAAAAAGGAATACGACGACAACATGCAAGAGCAACTGGCCAAGCAGAAGTAGCGCGCCGGGCTAGCGATAGCGGTAGAGCTTCACCCGCTGAATGCGCCCATTGGGAATCACGCCGCCGCCGAGGCGGATGGTTTTGTCCGAGTCGCTCTCGTCCCCGTTAAGCCTGCGCCCGGGAACCCATCGGCCGTCCACGAAGGTGCCCTCTTCAATGGAGTCGATGCCGGCGATCGGTGCTCCCGGCGTGTTCGGCGAAAATCTGACGTTCACCGGTCCGCTCGAGGCCGCGATGTACTCGTCCGGTCTCACGGCAATGAAGAGCACGCCGGCGCGGTCCGGGATCCGGTATGGCGCGGGCGCCGGCGCCGGCACCCCCGCCGGGACCGGTACGGGGTCTCGTCGGATGGGTGCGAAGTTCACCGCCAGAATGTAGTTGCCGAGCGCGATCTTCTGCGGAGGTTCATCCGCGATCACCACAGCGCCGGCCATCTTGCCCTTCCCCTGGTTTTCGAGAATCAGGGGGGTGAGTCGCGCAATCGTGTCGTAGCTCCTCGCGAGCGCCAGGTCCGCCAGTTCTATCCTCGTCTTGGTGGGACCCGTGAAGAGCAGATCGTCGATCGGATTGGGGCTGAACCGGCGTTCCAGTTCATCCATAATGCCGGGTTCCATGGTGAAGAAAAGCTCGTCGATGGCGAAGGGACTGAAGCCGATGCCATCGTGCTGCCCAAAAACATAGAAGATGTTGTAGTGTCCCGTGGCGTGAAAGGCCTCCGGGATGAACAGAGGAAAGTCCGCCTTGTGGTACCAGTCGACCCAGTCGGAGAAATTCAGGGAGTGGAGGTCCGGCGAGCGGAAGTCGATCGAAGGCGCGCCCACTTTCCACAAATCCGCCACGTGAGGCAGCGGTCCGCCGCTCGGATATGACCCCGGCGTCTGGCCCCCCATGGAGCACCAGGTGTTCACGTACATCGGCACCGGGTATTCGGCCTTGCCCGCGGCCGCCACCCGGCCAACGTAGCGCGCATAATTCCAGGCCATGAAGATCTCATCCGTGTATTCGGTCTTGCCGAAGACCTGTTCCCAGGTCCCGGATGTTTTTGCTCCTGCCGCTTCCCACGCCTGGCGGAACTCCGGATACAGAGTTTCCTTGCGGCCGGTCATATAGTCCAGCAGTTCCTTCGGCACAGGCTCCGCGAAGGCCTTGTCAGCCGCTTCGCTCCTGTCCCGCGAGTCACCCAGGAGGCCCACCTCATTCTCCACCTGGATCATGATGACCCGGTGGCTCGAGTCCGTCTCCTTGACGTGCCGCATCAGGGCGGCGAAGGCGTGGCTATCGGCGTCGAGATTCGCCGCGCTGAATGTGGACAGGGTATCCGTGCTCGTGCCGTCTTTTCTTTTGGCGCGGGGGAACCGGTCCACGTTGCCCTTAACCCAGATGGGAGGATAACTGGAGGCTCCGTTCTTCCAGCTTCCGAACCACAAGAACACCAGCCGCAGATGGTTGCTTTGCGCCGCCCGGACCTGGGCGTCCACCAGGGTGAAATCGAACTGGCCCTCCTTCGGCTCCATTAACTCCCACTGGACGGCGGCCAGAACGGTGTTGAGATGCAGAGCCACAAGCTTGGACCAGACCGGCTTCATGAATTCCAGACTGGAGGTGGTGGAGTTACGCAGCTCTCCCGCGAGCATCAGAAATGGCTTGCCGTCCACGATCAGTTGGGTGGCCGTCCCCTGCTTCCGCAAGTGAGCGATAGCGGAGTCCGGCTGAGCTTGGGCCGGAACCGCAACCCAACCGCCCCAAGACAGAAAAATGCAGCACAACGCAGTCCGGATCTTCATAGTTCTCCTGTCAGTGGCTGACCAGCTCTGGATCGCGCCGGTATTTCGGCCATCTCAGCCGAACAATTCCTGAGCAAGGCCCACCCGCTCGCGCACGTGCACGCCGTGAGGACATTGGACCGAGCAGGAGTCGCAGTTACGGCAGCGGATATCACGGACCTGCGCCGGCAGACCCAGGAAGTGCTCCCGCGCCAGGGGGAACTGCCCATAGCCTTGGGCATAGGTCAGGAAACGCAGCATGTCCGGCACCGGAACGCCCTTGTCACAGACCCCACCGCAGGACCCGCACATACGGCAGTACAGCGGCCCGATGTGGTCCAGTTGCGCGTTCAGGAGCTTCTCGTCCTTTTCCGTGTACGGCTCGGCCATGGCACGCAGGTTCTCGTCGAGCTGCTCTTGATCGGTCATGCAGACGATGGCCGTATCCAGCGACTCGTTTTTGAGGGCCCACTTGATGGCCGCCAGCGCCGCGCCCTCCTGGTTCAGGGTTTTCACCACCGCGCCCGAAGACGCGCCGTAGAGCCGGTCACCACGCGAGGCCCGGCTAAGCCCTCCCGCCAGAGTCTTCATGGCCACGACGCCCATGCCGGCTTTTCGCGCCGTCTGAATCGCCTTGGTCATATCCGCGATGTGCGCCGGCTGGCCATCCTGAGCCACGTTCTTCATGGCGAAATTGTAAGTGGTCAGCACGACGTCGGTTTGCCCCAGTTTAACCAGGTAGGCCAGCATCTGGTCCATGTTGTAATGCGTGCTGACGCCGGCGAACCGGATCTTCCCCGCCTGTTTGGCGCTGCGCTGGGCTTCGAACAGTTCGTCGGGCAGCTCGGCCGGGGTGCTCCGGTTGTGCATGTACCAGATGTCGAGATAGTCGGTCTGCAGTTCTTTCAGGCTGGTGTCCAGGTCGGCCAGAACTTCCTGCTTGGTCTTGCCGATGCTCTTGCTGGAGAGGATCACCTGCTTGCGCTTGCCCTTCAGCGCTCCGGCCACCATCCGCTCGTTATTTCCACCCTGGTAACCGCGCGCCGAATCGAAGTGGATGATGCCGAGGTCGGCAGCCCTGGTGAGCACGGACGGGTCCGACGCGGTCATGCACCCGAAAGACAGCGACGTTACCTTGAGACCGGTCTTCCCCAGGGTCCGGTAGGTGAGTTTGACCTTTTCAGGCGCTGCCGGTGAGGCCTGCGCAGGCAGTGGAGTGGCGGTGGGCTTCGCCAGCCCGGCGGCGGGCAGAGCCAGCCCGGCAGCCAGAAAATCGCGACGAGACGACATATGGACTCCTTTTATCTCAATTTCACTGGCTCCGGGACAACCCAAGCCAGGATTTCCATTTTGGCCTAAACAGTAGCGATTATACGTCGAATCGAGTAGCCGCGCGCACCATGGCTGCGGACTCCGCCAGGTCCGTTTCCGGCGGAAAGCGCGCGAGCGCGCACCGATAGCCTACGCCTTCTTCACCAGGTCGCCGAGCCATTCCAACTGGTGCTCGGCGCCGTCATGCAGGCGGAAGGTTTTCTTCACGGCCTCGGGCTTTTCGCCGCGAATGTCGATCTTCGATAAGTCGAACTGGCCTACGCCCAACTCCGAGGCGTACTGCATGTAGCCGACCGCGTGCTGCGGGATCCCCATGGTCTCGATGGCCACACGGTCCACCGCCAGGTAATCCGGTCCGGCGAGCGCAATATGCATCACCACGGGATCTCCGCCAACGGGGCCGTTCCCTTCCATGCCCTCGAAGCCGTCGATGACCGCGACGCCCCAACTGGGCCGCAGGTGCTTGGCTGTGATGGCGATGTTGTAGTTCATGGCATGGTGGTTTTCCCCGCCGATGGTGGCGCCGGAAGGCATCGCATGGAACAACTGCTTGTCGCTCCACCGCTTGGCCTCGTTGGGAAGACTGTGGATCCCGGATCCCACCACCATGTTCTTCAGGGAGCCGGTGGCCACGACGGCGTCGTGGGTCTTCAGCATGGCCGCGGAGATGATATAGGCGTCGGGGTCCTGAAGGCGCGCCGCCAGCCTCACCGGAACGGGGCGGATGTTGCAGTCGACAATCGGAAAGACCTCGTACTTGCCCTCTCGGTTGAGGTCCACCAGCTTGATATTCAAACGCTTGTACTCGGAGATGACGTCGGCATACTTGTAGTTGGCGAAGCCCTCCAAGGTATCCCCGCTGCTGGATTCGGCGATTACTACGTCTCCCTGGTACCGTGGCTCGACATAATCCAGGATTCCGCGGATGGCATCCACATGGGTGGCCGCGAGCTGCTTGTTCGTGTTGACGTTATTGACCTTGAGCAGCACGTACTTTTTCCGGGCCATGGCAGGCCGGACTTCGCGGTCCACGGCCACAAGCGCGTCGAACACGTTCTTGCGGCGGTTATCGCCCTTCACCAGACTAACGGGCGCGCGGTCCGCGTAGGGAAAGACGGGAGTCGCGGGTACCGGAGCGGGATACTGCTGCTGAGCCTTGAGGCGAAATTGACCCGCGGCGGCCGCAACGAGCGCACCGGCGCCGGTCAAGTGGAAAAAGTTCCTGCGCGAAAAGTCCTTCATGACCTATCCTCCTGTTACAGAAATCCTGCAGCCACCCCGCCATCGGCTGCCGGGTGGATTCCACCATGGTACATCACGGCGCGCCAATTCCGGTGTTTCAGGTCTCTAATGCGCCTCGGCACTCATTCCGCGACGCAACGAATGCCGAGTTTGCCGCCGCGGTGCTCTTGTTCGACCCAGCCGCGGTATGACGCGCGGGTGAGTTTGGCCGTGCTGCCCCACGAACCGCCGCGCGGCTCCCTATACTTGCCGCTCGCGGGCCCGGATGGATCCGTCTGCGGGCCGGACGGATACGGCCCGTACCAGTCCGCGACCCACTGCCAGGTGTTCCCCAGCATATCGTAAAGCCCGAAGGCGTTCGCCGGCTTCTGCCCGACTTCGTGAGACTGGCCTCCGCTGTTATCCGTGAACCAGGCAACGTCACCCAGATTGCCGTAGCGCGCACCCGTGGAACCGGCCCGCGCCGCATATTCCCATTCCGCTTCTGTCGGCAGGCGCCCTCCGATCGCCGCGCAGTAAGCCGTCGCTTCGTTCCAATCCACGAACTCGACGGGAAGCTTATCGCCCTGGTGCTGGGCCGGGTCTTTTCCCGTCACGCGCCGATAGGCCTCCTGGGTGACGGAGGTCTGCCCCAGCCAAAAGCCTTTCGTGATGGTGACCTGGTGCGCCGGCTTCTCATCGTCGCCGCAGTCCGCATCCCCGGGCGAGCAACCCATCTGAAACTTCCCGGGCGGAACCCAAACGTAGGTCAGCCCATCCTTCGAGTTCACCTTCTTTGCGCCCGCCGCGGGTTGCTGGGCCGAAAGCAGCCCCGCGGCCGCGCATGCCATCAGAAAAGCAGCAGCAGTCCGCATCATAGCTACCGGTATCTGTACACCTTGACCTTCTGAATACCGTGCTCTCCGGCGTCGAGGCGCACCCCGCTGCCGGATTGCTTCATAGCCGCGAACGTGGGCATGATATCGAACCGGAGCACCGAATCGTCACCCCCCAGAATGCGGTTGCGGACCCACTTGCCGTCCACGAAGTTGCCGGATTCCTGCCATGCCAGTCCGGCGATCTCCGGCCCGGGCGTGTTGGGAGTGAAGATCACATAGATGTTGTTTCCCGCCATCAGATACTCGTTCGGTCCCTCGAGCATGAAGAGGCCATAGCCGGTGAGGTCGGGCACGACGTTGAACGTGCGGGGATCGCGTTGCAGGCCGACGGTGAGGGTGTAGTCGCCCAGCTTGACCTGCATCTCCGGGGTCTGCTTGTTCACCATGGCCGCGGCGATGGTGCCCTTGCTCTGGTGCTCCAGAATGAAGGGGGCGAGCTGCCCCAGAACCTCATAGGCCATGGGCAAAGGACGTCTCTCGACCGGCGGCTGCCCGCGCGAGGATTCCTGGAAGAAATCGGGACCTTCCACCTCGGTCCTTGCCATGGAGTCGATCCCCATGGCCGAGTAGCCCAGCCCGTTGTGTTGCCCGATGAGATAGAAGGCGCGGGCCGCGCCGCTGATATCCCCCGTCGATTCGGGGACGAAGAGCGGGTTTCCGTTGCGCGCGTACATGGCCGTCAATCCGACGAAATCGGGCAGGTAGATATCCGGGCACAGAAGGTCGACCCGCGGAGCGCCCGCGCGCCAGATGTCATGCATGTGAGCTTGCGGACCGCCGCTGGGATAATCGCCGGGCAGGACGTCGGTGGGCTGGACGATCCAGGCGTTCACATACATCGGGATGGGGTATTCCTGCTTGCCGGCCTCGACCACGCGGTTCACGTAGCGCGAGTAGTTCCAGGCCATGAAGATCTCGTCGGCCTTGGCGGGTCCCTTGCCGAACACCTCTTCCCAGGTACCGGAGGTCTTGAAGCCGGTGGCTTCCCAGATCTTGCGGGTTTCGGGCAGCAGGGTGTCCTTGTTTTTCTGAAGGTAGTCCATCAACTCCTTGGGGACCGGCTTGGCAAAGGCTGCATCGCCCAAAGGAGACCGGTCGCGCGAGTCGCCAATGAGGCCCATTTCGTTCTCGATCTGGACCAGGATGACGCGGTGGGTCTTGTCCACCTCGCGCACGTGGCGCATCAGAGCCGCAAAGGCGCGGGCGTCCCCTTCCCGGTTATTTTCGCTGAGCGTGGAAAGGACTTCCACGGACCGGCCGCCGGCGAGCTGGGCGCGGGGGAAACGCTCCTGGTTGGCCTTGACCCACGGCGGGGCGAAGCTGGACATCCCATTCTTCCAACTCGCGAACCACAGCCACGCGATGCGCACATTGTTCTGCCTGGCGTTTTCGATGGCGGCGTCGGCGATACTGAAATCGTACTTGCCCTCCTCGGGCTCGATCCAGTTCCAGGCCATGCCCGTCAGGACGGTATTGAGGTGAGCCTTGTTGGCCAGCACCGGCCACACGGTCTTCATATACTCCAGGTTGGAGGAGATCGTATTGTTCAGCTCACCGGAAAGAGCGAGGAAGGGTTTGCCATCCACGATGAACTGGGTGGCCAACCCACGCTTTTCCAAATGGGGGATGCTCGGGTCGGCGGGCGGGGCCTGCGCATAGAGCGGGGCCAGCGCCCACAGGATCAAACCGGTAAAAAGAGATCGCAATATCATTTCACGCCTCGTCGGAATCTGTCGTTCGTGGAGGATTTTACCATCCCGCACGCCGGAATGCTCAGAAGATCAGCTTCAGCCCGAATTGAATCTGGCGCGGGTTAGTCGCGAGGGTCGTGATCAATCCGGCGGACGCATTGATGGTTCCGTTCGAGAACACAGTCGCGTTGGGCGTACCCAGGTTGGCGTGGTTGAGAACGTTGAAGACCTCGGCTCGAAACTGCAAGCTGGCCTTTTCCGATACCGCCGTGTTCTTGAACAACGACAGGTCCAAATCGGCCAGTCCCGGCCCGTCAAACACGCCTCTACCCAAATTCCCGTAAGTGCCGGCCGCGGGCAGAACGAAGGCATTCGGATTGAACCATTGGCCCGCTTGCCCCAGCAAAACCGGTCCCGTGAACGAAGGGTTTGCGGAAGGCCGGTCGGGATTCCGGGTGTCTCCATCGCCCGAGCGGTTCGTGCCGATCAGGGGCGTGAAGGGAAAACCGCTGAGCAGCGTGGCAATCCCGTTCAACTGCCATCCGCCGGCCAGCTTGCCCTCGATGCCGCCGGCATTCTTCATCCAGCGTTTGCCATGGCCAAACGGCAGCTCATAGCGGCCGGAGA
Organism: Terriglobia bacterium; assembly: GCA_963714205.1. Taxonomy (GTDB): domain Bacteria; phylum Acidobacteriota; class Terriglobia; order Bryobacterales; family Bryobacteraceae; genus CAVQNQ01. The sequence goes on along the minus strand of CAVQNQ010000003.1, from coordinate 143,669 downwards.
TGCCGGCCTGGGAAGTTACGTTCAAGGCCGAGGGGCCCCAGTCTCGCCGCGGATCGTTGCGGTCCAAGATCATCTGAGCCTGGTTCTGTGCCTGCGCGCCCGTGAGCCCCGAATTCATATCCAGATTTTTCGACCAGGTGTAGTTGGCGCGAATCTCGAAGCCCCCGCTCAGGCGATGAGACACGTCGGCTTGGAAAGCGTTATAGCTGCTGTTGCCCTCGGTGTACCAGAAGAAGCCCGCGCCGAGGTAAGGATTGGGGCGCGTTCCCACAGGGATATACTGCGCGCCTTCGGCCACATGGCTCTGGTTCGCGGCGGTGGCGGGAGTTCCGCCGGAGGCGACGCCGCCGGCCTGGCAGCCGCCCGGAGCGGAACAAATCTGCGCCGGAATGTCGTTGGGATCGACGCTCAGCAGGCCATGGTAGCCGAAAGACCCCACGTAGGACGCGCGCAGAGCGGTGGCCGGGTCGAGTTGGCGTTCCACCGAGAAGTTCCATCCCTGAACCGCCGGAGTTTTCGCGTCGGCTTGAACCCCCTGCGGAGCGTAGGTAGTACAAGGCGTGGAAACGCCCGGGCCGCACGACGGCGGAACGGCGGCGCCCGGAACGATGGGCACAATCGAAGACAACTGCCCGGAAGATGAGACCGATCCGTTGGCCGGAGGCAGCGAATTGAGCAGGAAACTGAGGTCGTCGAGCAGCGAATAGTAGGTCCCGAATCCCGCGCGGACGGCCGTCTTTCCGTTTCCGGAGGGGTCCCATGCCAGGCCGATACGGGCGCCGATCAGCCTGGTGGCGCGATTTTTCGTGAAGGCCGAAGTGCCCACGCGCGGAGCGGTCTCCAGCACGCCGTCCGCATCGGCGATGTAATTGGCGGCCCTTCCGGATTCCTCGTTCCAACCGGTGGTAAATTCGTCCCGGACGCCGGCCCGGATCGTGAGATTGCGGCGCACCTTGACCGCATCTTGGAAGTACCACGCTCCAAAGAGACTTCTCCATCCCAGTTCATTGGCGCTCGGAACCGCCTGAAAGCTGCTCACGGTTCCCTGCAGGAATGTGGTCAGGCTGCTAAACGTAGCCTGCCCAAGCTGGCGCGAGGCCGAGTCTTCATTGTCCTGGAGCCGCTGGAACCACACACCGGCGGTAATCTGGTGCGCTCCCTTGGCAATCTGCACATCGTCCGCGTAGGTGAAAAGATTCCGCCGGTTCCACACGCCGGCGGCATTATTGGGCCCGGCGGATGTAATGCCGGAAAGGCCGGTGGTGGTGACGCCGCCATTGACCACAATCCCGCCCGGCCCGCTTCCCTCGACGAAGGAGAGACTGGCGGGGAATTGCGCCAGGGGAGACGAATCCAGACTGAAAGCCGCGCGCGAAAAGCCGATGCGAAGCGCATTGAGCATGTCGGGCGAGAAAATATGCGTCTCCTGCAAGCTGGCGACCTGCATGCCGAGGGCCGTGTACGACGCGAACAAGGGGTCGGCCAGGGGAACCAGACTATCGCCGTTGTCTATCGTGTAGGCCGCTGAAAGCGAGTCGCGCTCGCGGATCTGGTAGTCCAGCCGGAGGGCGCCGAAATCCTCGCGGATATCTTGTTTGGGATTGTTGTATGAAAACGCCGTGCCGCTGGGCATCCCGTTCACGCGCAACTCGGGGCCGTTGGGTTGCGGCCAGAGAGAGAAATAGGGCAGCATCGCCGGGCTGAGATTGGCCACTGGCACGTAATTGCCGGAGGAGCTGGGGAAGGCTCCCAGGCGCACTTGCGCATCGGGAACCACGCTGACGCTGCTCAGTGTTTCGGCCTGCCGGAAGCCCTCGTAATCGCCGAAGAGGAAGACGCGGTTCTTCTCGAGAGGGCCTCCCAGCGCGCCTCCGAACTGGTTTTGGCGGAAGGGAGGAGTGAAAGACGTTTGGGCGAAAAAGCTGCGCGCATCGAGCGCGCTGTTGCGGAAGAACTCGAGCAGCGTTCCATGCAGCGCGTTGGTTCCGGATTGCGTCACAACGCCGACTTGCGCGCCGGAGCGTTTCCCGTATTCGGCGCCATATGTGTCGGTCTGGACGTTGAACTCGCGCACGGCGTCTATTCCCAGGAGATTCCCGCTGACTCCGCCGGGAGTGATGGCGAGCTGGCTCGACCCGGTGTACTCGATGCCATTGAGCAGCACCAGGTTTTCGGCCGGCCGCCGCCCCGCCGCCGAGAACGTATTGCCGTTGCTGGTGCTCGTGCCGGCGCTCTTCAAACCGTAGTTCACGACTCCGGGGTTGAGGGTCATCAGATTATCGAAACTGCGGCCGTTGAGCGGCAGGTCTTTCACGGCGCGCTCTCCCACGAGTCCCGAAACCGAGGAGGCCGTCGTATTAACCACGGGAGATGCTTCCGTGACGGTCACTTCCTGAGCGAGATTGCCCAGGGCGAGGCGCAGGTTCACCACCGCGTCCTGCCCAACCGCCAGGTTGACGCCGTTTCGAACGCCCGTCTTGAAGCCCGCCTTTTCGGCCCGCACCTGGTATGGGCCGACCGGCAGAGACATGGCTCTAAAATCGCCCGCCTCGTCCGTGGCGACAACCCGCGTGACGCCGGTTTCCAGATTCTCGATCGTGACGGCGACGCCGCGTATGGCGGCGCCGGATGCGTCCTCGATTCTTCCGGAAATGGCGGCCGTCACCTGGCCGAATGCCGATAGCGAAATCGCCATCGGGACCGCCAGCGCCAGCATGAGCTTCAGGAGACAAAGCCCGCGCGCACCCCCGCGAAAAGGCCGTGAATCCAGGGATCGTGGTCGTATAGGCAAGCTTTTAACCGATCTCATCGAACGGCGCTTCCCGTGCGTTTCCGCATTGCCGCAAACCAAAGTGAGACGCTTGCAAATAGTATAAGTCCATCGGCGCAGCGCGAAAAGGGAATCGATGTATAATCGACGCGGGCCCGGACGGCAAACTGATTTCCGAGCCGCGCTCGTGAGGAGGTCATTGAGCCATGTCAGTTACGCGCAGATCTTTCTTTGCCCGCGCGGGGGCGATTGCCGCCGCGCAAGGGCTGGCATTAGAAGGGCAGCAGACACCGCCTGAGAAGCGGGCGGACCCCCGCCAGGGCACTGCCGATGCGGCCAAGTATTTCCAGTATTTCAATCGGCGCTCTACAGTATCCCTGATTCAGGGTGAAAACCGGCGCAAGAATATCTACGACGCGCTGGTCGCGATCGACGACCAGATCCGGCCCGCTCTCAAGGCCAAGAAGTATGTATTCCTCAAACCCAACGGCAACGAATCGCTTACCAGGCCGGTGGCCGGCACGCAAGCCGATGCCGTGCGGGGAATCTTCGACTACCTGGCTCCGCGCTTCAAAGGCCCCGTGGTGTTCGGAGATACCGGGATGGATCCGGCCAAGGTGTGCTTCACCAAGTATGGCTGGGACAAGGTCTTCGCCGAGTACAAGTCCATGGACTTGAAGTTTGAGATTCCCAACGAGGAGCAGAACCACTGGGGACTCATGTACGGGATAGACTACGACATGCATTTGATCCCCATCCGGCTGGGAGTTCGATTCGTGGACCCCGACGCTTTCGTCATTTCCGCGGCGGTGATGAAGACGCATAACTTCGTGGTGGCAACTTTGGCGATCAAGAACATGGTCGTGGGAGCGGCGCTGCACACTCCCCCAGGAGTGGGGGTTTTTGCGCTGAGCGAGAAGCGCAAGTTTCACGTAGGCGTCCGGGGGGGCAACTACAACATGTATATGGCCACCCAGCGAATGCTCCCCACCAACTGGGGAATCGGGGTCGTGGACGGATTCGAGGGCATGGAAGGCAACGGTCCCGGGCAGGGGACGCCGGTGCGGCATCGGATCGCTTTGGCCTCGACGGATTTTCTGGCGGTGGATCGCGTGTGCCTGGAGTGCATGGGAATCGACGCCAGTTGGCCGGGCTATCTCAACTACGCGTACCAGGCCGGCCTGGGTCAATACGATCTAACCAAGATCGACGTGGTTGGCGCCAAGATCGCCGAGGTGCAAAAGAAGTACCGGCTTCACGCCGACACGGACATCATGCTGGAGTGGCGCGGTCCGATGTTGGACCTGCCTCCGAATCTGGGCCGCAACAGGCGTCCCGTGGAAGAGGATCTATCCGCTTACGCCTGCTGCACCCAAACGGAATAACGGGGCCGAACCGGAGTTCAGTAGCGCATGAGCTTCACGCGGTAGATGGCGCCTTGAGCCGGGAGCGAAACGCTGGGGGGAGTGTAGGATCCCTGATAGGTCCGGCCGATATTGGTCGTCTTCCACTGCCCGTTCTCATAGACCCCCTCCTCGACCTGGAGGAATTGGGCGGAGGTGAAGCCTGAGCCGAGCGCGGGCCGGAAATCCACCCCGGCTTGAAAGCCTATGATCAGAAACTCGTCCGGCCCCAATTCGCCCACTAGCACGCGCGCGGTAGGCGCCGGCGATTGTGAAGGCGGAGCGGGCGCGGGGAGGAAGCGAACCAAAATATGGTAGCGGTCGTTGATCAGGTTCTTTCCCCGGATCCCTTCTTCCTCGATCGCGGCCCTGAGCTTTCCCGCTGCCTGCAAGTCGATGATGGCCGGCATGGAGGCTTGGACCAGACGGTAGTCCGCGCCCAGGTCGACAAAGCGGCCTTCCAGCTCCGGACCGGCGCCGGAGTCCACTCCGTAAGCGCCGAAGCCGATGGCCGAGAATTGCGCCAGCGCATAGAAGAACGCGCGCGCGCCCGACATGGTCCTGCCCGCCTCGGGGCTCCAGTAAGGGTTGTCGGGGCGGCTGTAGCGCGAATTGATCATCCGGAAGTTGCCGAAGGGTTGCACGGAGGTGTCCGCGGAGAGGATGTCGATGTCGGGCGCGGCCGCCTTCCACAGGTCCAGCATGTGGGATACCGGCCCGCCGCTGGGGTAGGACTCGCCCGCGCGATCGAATAGTTCGAACTGGTCGGCGGTGTCTTCGCCGCCGGTCCAGGCATTGACGTAGGTGGTCAGCGGATAAACCTGCTTGCCGGCCTTGGCGACCTCATTGATATAAGAGGAGAGGTAATAGGCGGTGAAGGACTCCTCCGCCAGCCGGCTGCCAAAGACCTCTTTCCAGGTGCCGGGCTTCTTCTTCAAGGCTGTTACCAGCGGCGCGGGCGCCGGGCCGTTGAAGAGCTTGGTGGCCTCCGGCGAGTAGTCACGCACGCTACCGAGCAGGCCGGATTCGTTCTCTACCTGCATCAAAATGACGGTGCGGTCGGCCTCGTCAACCTGGCGTAGGTGCGTCATCATGGCCACATAGGCCTTCTTGTCCGCCTCCAGGGTGGTTTTGGAGTGCGGCGAGAGCACACGAATGGGATTCCCGCCGGAATCCAGGACGCGGGGGAAGCGCTTGAGATCGGACTTAACCCAGTTCGGCGCCCAATCCATGGCCCCGTTCTTCCAGGTGCCGAACCAGAGCAGGTCAACCCGAAATCCCTCGGCGCGCGCCCGTCGCAGGATCTGGTCGAAGTTCCGGAAATCGAACTGGCCTTCCTCGCGCTCGATTTCGTTCCAGTAGACCGGATACTCGACGGTGTTCACGTTCATGGCTTTCATCTTGGGCCAGGCGCGCTCCATGCGGTCCGGGAAGGCGCTGTCGTTATTGACCTGGCCGCCCAGAATGATGAACGGCTTCCCGTCCACCATAAACGCGAACTTGTCGCCCTTCTTCACCAGTTGTGGAATGGGCTTGGCTTGCCCGAAGGCAAGGGAAAGGGCGGCTGCCAGGACCAAACCCAGACGGATGGTCTTGTGAGGCAGAGAGGTCTTTCGCGTCATTCTATAAATTCCTCCGTAATAACTCAAAAAAATCCTACCAGGTCAGCTGGATCAGCGAGATACCATGGAGCGGCAGGGAGAAACTCACCTTCGCTTTCCCGCCTTGAACTGCGATCGTTCCGGGGGCGGCGACAGTCTGCAACTGGCCCGCTTGTTCCAACTCGGAATACTGAGCCGGAGTGGGCTTCTGGGGAGATCCCATTTTCTTCCAGTGCTCGTAGGAATTGCTGAACTCGCCATCCACCCGGTAGTGATGCAGAGTCAGGCTGCCGGAGGGCAGCCCCGCGATGGTGAGTTCGATCTGCGCCGCCGCCCCGGGTTTTTCGGAATCGTGGTAATTGGAAACCAGAACCGCGACGGACCGCGTATCCCGGCTGGCGAAGGCGTAGATGTCCGGCTGGTTTCGGACGCCGTTAGCCACGATCTGATCCAGTGGGATGGCAGCGGGATCTTCGACGGCTAATCGGTCTCCGGTCATCTTGCCCAGCATCCGAAAAACGTTGAGCACCGGTTTATCGATGCCGTTGGTGGCCAGGTCGCGGAACCCGTCGAAATAAGGCTGGTCTTCAAACTCGAAGGCCCAGGTCACCGCGCCGATCAGGTTGATGTGATGTTTGGCCGCCAAATCAAGATGCCGCGGCATCACCGCGGCCTCATAGCTGGCGTACATGATCCCGTTGCGGTAGCCGTTCTGCGGGTTGGAACTCGCGGAACATGCGGCGCAGCCTTCGGGGTCGGATTCACCGATGATGACCGGGCGGTCCTTCAGTTCCGGAAAAGACGAGACGATCTCGAAGCCTTTGTCGAGGCTGCGCAGCTGGTTTGCGATTCCCATGACCACGGAGCCATCCACGAATCGCGGGCTTCCCTTGGCATGGAAACCCACATAGTCAAGAGGCGAACCGGTCTTGCCGGTGGCATAGTTCTTACCATGCAGCACGTGTTCCAGGAACGCGGTCAGAAATCCGTTGGATCTCTCGCTGCCCGGGCCGGTCACGTGCGGTCCGCCGATGCGCGCCGTGGGCAGCGCGCGCTTCAGGGCGTCGGCGGTGTAGTCGTACAACTTCTGGTATTCCTCGCCCGTGCCACGCCAATAGCCGCCATCGGGCTCGTTCCAAACCTCCCACCACCAGGTTTCCACTTCCTGCCGGCCATACTTGTCGACGGAATGCCGCACCCACTGGTAGATCAGCTCCGCCCATTTGTTGTAGTCCTTCGGCGGATAGGCCGCGCCGACTCCGGTCCAGAGATTCTGCGGGGGCCGGGCGGTTCGGTAGGGCTCCGGGTTGGTGGACAACGCTTCCGGCATGAAACCGATCTCGACCAGCGGCTTCATCTTCCGCTCCACGTAGGTATCGAAGACCCGGTCGATGATGGTCCAGTCGTAGTGCGGCTTACCGGAGCTGTCTTCGGTGTACGCGTTGGTGGAGTCTCCACTTCAGGCCGGGAATCCCATCGCCGGTGGCCAGCAGGAAATGCGTGCGCACGTAGACGGGAACCGGGCTCAGGGCGGCCAGCTCGGAAAGCAGCTTCTTGCCGTCCTTCATGTACGTGTAGTTGGCTTCGTCGTAGCCGAAGAAGCTCCAGATGGGGCGCAATGGACCCAGCCTGGTTTGCGCGTCGACCTGGATGGAAACAGGCTGGGCCTGCAACGCGCCGAGAGTCATCGCACAGGCAAGTACCCGCAAGAACCTCATGGGGCAGATCCTCTTTCGCCGCTTTTGGAGATTATCTCACGCTCAGCACTGCGATTTCGGGATGGGCTACCAGCGCGCCGGAGTCGGTGTCGAGCAGCGTGTTGTCGAACGGGAACGGCCCTCCACTGAAATTGTGGACCCCGCGGAACACGATGTCACTCGAATTTGCGATTCGGATGCCGTACTGGAAAGGCGTGTTGGTCCCGGAGTTGTGATACATGAAGTAATTTACGAATTTCAGGTGCTTGCAGTTCTCCATTTGCATCGACGCCGTGGCCTCGCTGCCCGCTATCTCTTCCGTCTGGATTGTATTGAACGTCCAGTTGGCGACGTTCCTCAGAACGATCTCGACCTTGCGGTGGTGCTCGACCGACATCTGGTACATGGTGCCGGGAGTTGAAGTATCGGTAATGGCCAGCCCGGCCGTAGCCGATTCGCTGGGAGTCCAGACGCCCTTGAAAGTCCCCGTGCCTCCGTCGGCGATCCAAAGGCCGTAGTATTGCTCCGTGCCCGTCCGGGTTCGGGAGGTGTTGATCGTGACGTCATCCATGTAGGACCCGGCTGCGGCCGTCCACTTCACGCCAACGGCGCCCGGGTTGCTGTTCTGCAGCAGAATCCCGATGCCGGAGACGATCGGCGTAGAGCCTTTTGGCGCCAGAATCACCGGCTTGGGTTGGGAGGCGTCGGTGAATCCGGGAGTCGAGGGGAGAAGAACCAACCGGGTTTCCGTCGGCTGGAGCCCCACCAGGGCGGTATCCGGTCCCAGCGTGAGAGTATCGGAGATCCGGTACGACCCCTGCGGAAGGTAGATGGCTTTGTGCTGCGCAATGGCCGCGCGGAATACGGCCGTATCGTCGGTGGCGCCGTCGCCTTTGGCTCCCAGGTCGGCTATGTTCACCCAGGAAGATTGCGGCGGTAACTCGGGAAAATCCTTCTTCGGAATCGGAGTCATCGAGGAAAGCGGGACCCGCTCCACGACCGTGTCCCGCTTACGCGCGGGATCCTTGCCGTTCGTAACATCGACGTGCAGCCCGTGAGAAAGGCTGCGGATCGCGTAGACCTCGCCTTCCCCGGAGATCTTCAATTTGTCCGCCGCGATTCTGGAGAGGCCTCCGAGGAAAGGGTTGAACTCTAGAAAAACGGGGACGCGGGCGCATTCCACATCGTCGACATTAATCTGCGTTTTCGGATCGTAGTAGCGGGCAATCCACAGCGCCGCGCCCGGGATGTCTTCGAAACGCGAATCCTTCACGTAGAGCTTGTCGGTGGACTCTCCCGTGAGATGGCTCACCCTGAGCATCGGGATTCGGATTCCGTAGGGAACGCTGCGAAAACGGCAGCGGATCACCGTCATGCCGGCCTCATGCGTCTCGATGGCGACCGACCGCTGGCCGGTAAATTCGGAGTCCAATACCAGCGATTGCCACCCGGCCGCGGTCACCGCCGTGCGGACTGCGAACTCGCCGCCGAAGAAGCGGCAATCCTCGATTTCGTGACCGATCTCTTCCACCGCGCCTAGCGCCGAGCCGATCCGGAAATCCACGTGCGCGAGGGCCGAGTGCTGCGCGAAATGCGCCCTCACGGCAATTGCGGCCGGGTTCCCATCCTGAATCTCGATATCGATATTGCTGAGCCCGGAATAAAGCGTGCCTTCGTTGCCATCTATGACGGGCTGCCCCGGCGCGCCGGGCTGGTGGGCGAAGTAGATCATGTACTTGCCCGTGCCGCTCCGGTAACCCGGCGTATCTTTCGCCAGCACAAACACGGGTTTGCGTTTCCCGTAGCCGATCAGCCGGATGCCGCGCCAAACGTAAATGGTTTGGGATAGCCGGTACCGCCCCTCCGGGATGAAAACGATCCCGGCGCCCGCAGCCTGGCCTTGCGTGCCGGCACTTCGGACTTTATCGATGGCCTGCTGGATGGCAACCGAATCGTCGCCGATCCCGTCCGCGTGCACCGGAAAACGGTCCTTAACAAGGTACACGGCCTTGTCGTCCTTCGGTTTTTCCGGATAGTAAGATGGCCTTGGTTCCTGGGCGGCAGCGGCCCAGTGGAGTAGGAATAAACCTGCGGCCAGCCTGCCGAAAGCAGCGGAGCTACGTGACCGATTCATGCTTGACCCTCCAGGACTGCGCCCCCGTGCGGTTCGATAATCGGCATCGCGGCGAAGAGGAGTTCGATGCGGGGAACCTGCAGTAACGCCAGGCGAGGTTCCCCTTTCGAAATATCGCTTTGAGTGGGCTATCGCCCGGGTTGCGGGGGTCCGCCGGCCTCAGGGCCGCCGCGCCCGCCGCGCCGGCCGCCCGCGGGATAAGGATTTGCTCCCGGAGGGAGGGCTCCGATGGCAATGTAGATGAGCGGATCTTTGGGACTCTCGTCAAACAGGCCGTGCTCGTCGCGCCGGGGCGCGCCGGCCGCATAGAATACGTCTCCCTGCCTGGCCTGCATGATGTGGTCCCTCAGGATGATGCGGGCGCCATACGTACGGCTGTCCCGGGGGGTTGCCGAGGGTACCGGGGCCACCCACAAATACATGATCTGCATATCGCCGCCGGAGTGAATCATGTTGATGGAGCCTGGATTGCCCCGCATCAACCACATATTCCGGATCACCGAGCTGAAACCGCCGCGGAGCACAAACTTCTGGTCACATCCGGGGCCATGGACATTATTCGGCGTCCACTCCATGTCATCCGTCCGTCCTTTTGCAGGCTTGTTTGCAGGGTTAGGACCTGCCACTGGGGCGGAGTACATCAGCAACTCGACGGGTTCGGTTCCGTTGTTCGCCAGCCCATATTTCGTCCCCGCCGGAACGCCATAACCATCCCCGGGCTTGGTGTCGATCTGTTCCTCGCCCAGGGTAAACTTCCCAGTACCCTTGGAAACAAAGAATGCCAAGTCTTCCTTGGGAGATGTAGTTACCGTAAACTGCCCGCCTGGGTCCACTCTTACCACCCACATGCCAGTGACTAGGTTGTCCACATACACGTCCTTGGTGAACACCGCCTTGGCGGAAGTCCCCGGCCCGTAAGCGCCCATGCTTCCCCAGGCGAGTTCATCGGTGTGGACGAATCCGGTCGGTAGTTGGTAGCCGGGCGATGGTTGGGCGATCGCGCCGCTCACGCATATGGATAGCAGCATTGCCGCGTATTTTATTTTCATAATCTGCCTCTTTCGGGGCGGCACTTCCGCACGGAAATCTGCCGCGCTGCGCGGAACGCCAAGCCCGGTTGCGACGATTGTAACAGCTTTCGACGAGCTCGATCTGCCGTGCCGCGCCGCGCCCCCCCCGGCGCGGAAACGCGCCAGCCACCGCCCGCGAGTGAAGCCGGGATGCCTGGGGACTCGCGCAATTGCAGCCGGTGAACCAAAGGTGTATTCTGAACCTCAATCGAATTTTCCGGAATCGGGATACCAAACTGGGCGGGCGGCAGCTCCTCCGTGGGTCCCGGCCGGCAGTCTTAATGCAGTCAAAACAATTATGAAGAGGTTTACTATGTCGCGCAGGTTTGCAAAAGTGTCGCTTCTCCTGACCGCAACGGCTTGTATCGCGCTCGCCCAAAGCAAGCCGATTCCTCAACTGGTCAACAAAGGCATGCGGTCCAGCTTTATCGTCGATGGAAAGCCGTTTCTCTTCCTGGGAGGGCAAGTCGACAACAAGGTGTTCGTCCCGGAAGAGATGGCCAAAGTGCTGCCCGGCTTCAAGGCGTATAACGCGAACACAGTCGAGTTTCCGGTCACCTGGAAGCTGATCGAACCTCAAGAGGGGCAGTTTAATTTCACCGCCTTCGACCAGATCATCCGTGACATTCGCGCGCACGGCCTGAGGGCCGACGTGCTCTGGTTCGGCACCTGGAAGGGCGACGAGACCACGTATCTCCCCGATTGGATCACGTCAAATCCCAAGCGTTTTCCGACCGCTCTCGATGCGGACGGGAAGCCTTCCAAATCGCTCTCGCCGCACGGCGCGGCGACCCTGGAAGCCGACCGCAAGGCCTTCGGCGCCTTGCTGAAAAACATCAAGGAGATCGACGACAACGATCGGACCGTGATCCTGGTGCAGGTCGAGAACGAGCCGGAATCGTAGGCCCCGCGCGCGACCACTCGCCGGAAGCCAACAAGCTGTTCAACGGTCCCGTGCCCGACGAGTTCGTCACCGCTCTCAAGCGGAAACCCGGAACGTGGACACAGTGCTTCGGCCGCCAGTTCGCCGACGAAGCCTTCACGACTTACTATATGGCGAAGTACATCAACGCGGTCGCTCAGGCCGGAAAGGACGTGTATCCTTTGCCGATGTACGAGAACGTGTGGATGGGCGGCGCCGGGACGAACGACCGGTTCTATGATTTCGACCGGCCGGGCGACAGTTATCCCAGCGGCGGAGGTCAATCGCACACGCTGGCCTGGTGGAAAGCCGCGGCGCCGGCGATCGACCTCATCGCGCCCGACATTTACCACCGTTCCGGCGTCATCTATCGGACCATCATTTCGCGGTACGCGCGTCCCGACAATCCGCTGCTCATCATCGAGACCGGACATGGAATGGAGTTCGCGCGCTTCTGCTTCATGGCCGTGGGCGAATTCGGGGCGATCGGATATGCGCAGTTCGGCGTGGGGATGGAGGGTTACGGAGCGACTGCCGGCGGCGCCGACTTCGGCCCCGGGTTCGCGGACATGGCGGCAAATTTCGGGCTGCTGGCGAATGCCGCGCCCGTCATCATGGAACTCAGGGGAACCAAGCGGCTGCAGTCGTCGATTGAAGAGGAGAACATTCCCGGCCGCCAACTCTCCTTCGACCGATGGGACGTGCTGACGATGTTCCCTCCCGCGATGGCCAAGCAACCCAGTTGGGCCGAGCCCAAGGGTCCCCCCACTATTCCGTCGGGCCGCGTCATACTGGCTCAATTGCAGCCGGATGAGTTCCTGATTCTGGGGTTCGACACGACCGTGGATTTCCGGCCGCCCGTCACTTCGGGCCACAAGGAAGGCAAGTTTGTGTCGATCGAACAGGGCCTTTACAAAGATGGCGTGTGGACGGCGACCAATACCCTGCCCGCGACTGCTCCGGCGCGCGGCGTGACGCTGCCGAAAGAAGGCGCCATGTTCCGCGTAAAGCTCCAGTGGAATTGAGCCTGAACTGAATCATGGGCCGGCGGCATCATGGCGGCCGGCCCATGGCTTGCCCCAGCGATTCACGGTTCTCTAATTCAGGTTGAACTTATAGCCGTGGTCTTCATCAGTCCAGGGTGTCTCGGGAGTTCCGGCATCCGAAGCCTTGGGCCTTTGATTAAAGGCCGGGATCTTGCCGGAGTGGACGTCCAGCAGCCGTTTGAGGGTCTCCTTGGCGGCTGACACAATCTCGGGATAGGCACGGTCGGTAACATCCACAAAGCCGATGTTATAGTTCTCGCCATCCATGCGTCCGGTAACGGACTCGTCGATACCGGTGAAATAGCCCGCGCCGAGGAAACCGGGCAGCGCCGCGGCCTGCTCGACGTAGTAGCGGTAGGCTACTCCACGCTCGTTCTGATCGCGCACCTGAACCAGGCCGGCCCCGAGACCATCCGCCGGAACGCCGAAATGAAACTCGCCGATAATCACCGGGCGCCCGGAGAGCTCGTAGGCGGCCTTCAATTGCTTGGTCGGTTCGTACTCATAGGTGTTCAGGCTGTAAACATCGAAGACGTGCGCGGCCCTGGAAATATAATCGGGAGGGTTGCCGCCGAAGCGAATGCCCAGGTTGAGGTGATTGGGGTCGTATTTCTTGAGCGTCGCGGCCACCATGGCCAGGTATTTGTCAAACGCTGCAACCACGAATTGACGGCGGCGTTCGGGGCTGTCTCCCTGTGCGAGAAACCGCTTGATTTCGCTCTGCATGGCGGAGGGCGGGCCGGCCAGATACATGTCGATGACTTCCGATTCGCGGCGCGGCCAGGGCGGTTCATTGCCGATGAAATAACCGATCAGCCAGGGGTCGTCTTTGCGCGGCGCGAGCTGAGACTTGGCGGCTTCTTCGAGGAACTGGGCGAATTCCGGCGAGTAGACATCGGGCATTCCCAGGTTGATCGCGATCTTACTGGCGTTGCCGCGCGGGAGCGTATTGAAATACGCGAGATAAGGTTTGCGCTGCTGGGTTTCCGTGCCGCGCGAAACAATGCTGGTCAAGCCCCAGCCTTCGGCGCGCCGCAATTCCATATCGCCGGCCTTGGCTGGCCACTCCGAGCCGTAGCGGCGAAAGAGGTTCCAGGCCCGGAATGCGGCTGATTGCCCGCCTCCGGCGCCTGCGCCGCGAGGCGCGATTTCCAAAGGCGGGAGCGCCTTGTAGTAAGCCTCGCGGCCGGAGGCATTTGTCTCGGCGCCTCCGCCCGCCATACCCGGCACGGCCATGGAAAGGTAAAGGTGGCCATCGGGGTCCACGAACCACCACTTTCCCGCGATCTGCTCCACGCGGAAGAAGCCCGTAGCCTTGGCCTTGGTTGACTGGTAGCCGCTGTACTTGCAGTAGCCGAAAGCGTTGGGCGTGAAGCCCTTTTCTTCGTCCGCCCAGTCCCGCTTGAGTTGTTCCAGACTCTTGATCTTGCGGGGCCAATCCGCGTGGGCCCATTGTCCGAATTCATCGATGACGGGCAGCTTCTCCAGGATCTCGGAGCCGGGGTCGTCTTTAGCGAGCCGGATGGAGCGGATTTCGACGACCGGGTGATTGAGCGGGTAGTCCATCATAAGCACTAATGCCTGGACGTCATGGATAGGGCCAAAAGGACCCCAGACCGAGAGCCAATAAGAATGGAAGGGGCGATTGGTGGCGGATGCCAGATCGAAGCCGGACTGGTCGCGCCCCTCGAAGAGCTTGAGTGGAACGGCCGCCCGAAGCCATACGTTCTGGCCGAAGGGCTGAAATCCGAGGCGCCGGACGCCGGTTTTGTCCTGGATGATCAAGTGAAAGCGCTGCGGAGTGGAGGTTCGGAGCTCCATTACGAGATATTCGAAAGCGGACCAATCCGAGGGGAAGTCCGGGCCGAGATCTTTGAGAGCGAACTTATGAATGGCCTGGGTTCCTTCGAAGGTTAGCCGCTTGGTCTGAGCGCCGGCTATGGCGCCCGAAAGCAGGATCGCCAAAACCAAGACTGGTTTCATCGAATCTCCTTGAATCAATACCGCACTGCTTTGGCGCGCACCATGGCTCCCTTGCCCGGCAATGAGATGCCGCGGGTGCTGAAATCTCCATTGCGGATCTCGGTCCGCTTCCAGACCCCGTTGTCGTAGACGCCTTCTTCCACCTGGACGAACTGCGCGCCGGTGAAGGAAGATCCCCACGCGGGCCGGAAGTCGAGGTCCGCGTCGAATCCCATGATCAGGAATTCGTCGGGCCCCAACTGGCCGACCATCACGCGCCCGGACGGCTGTGCAGGCCCGGTGGCCGCGAGGGGCAAACCGGAGGCTCTCACCATGGGACGGAAGTGAACGAAGATGTCGTAATTGTCGAAGATGAGCGTGCGGCTGCGGATGGCGTCTTCTTCGACGGCGCACTGCAACTTCCCGGCCGCCTGCAAATTGGCGATCACAGGCACGGCGGACTCGATGAGGCCAAAGTTCGCGGCATGATCGGCGAACTGCGGGCTGATCCCGCCCGGTGCGCCGCCATCCACTCCGTAAGGCGTGAAACCGATCGCCGAATGCTCGGCGATGGCGAGAAACATGTAGCGGGCGAAATTCACTCCGCCGCCGGTCTCGACCACCATCAGCGGGTTATCGGGCCGGTGATAGCTGGAGAGAATGGTGCGATAGATGATCGGGGACTGGTGATAAATATCCGGGCCGATCACGTCGATGTCGGGGGCGGAGGCCTTCCAGAGATCGATCATGTGCGTCACGGGGCCGCCGCTCGGGTAGCCTTCGCCGGGCCGGTCCCACACGTCGAAATTGTCGTTGGTGTTGTCGCCGCCCATCCAGCAATTGACATAGGTCGGCAACGGGTAGATCTCCTTGCCGGCTTTGGCTATGGCGTCGATGTAAGTGGAAAGGTAGTAGACCGTGAAGCTCTCCTCCGCCAGCCGCGCGCCAAAGACTTCCTTCCACGTTCCAGGCTGTTTCTTCAGCGCGGTAACGAGGGCCGCGGGCACGGGGCCGTTAAACAGCTTAGTAGCCGCGGGCGAGTAGTCGCGAACGCTGCCGAGCAGGCCCGACTCGTTTTCCACCTGCATCAGGATCACGGTGCGGTCGGCCTGATCGAAGTCGCGGATATGCCGCATGAGCGCGGTATAGGCCGTTTTGTCAGCATCGAAGGTGGCCTGCCCATGCGGTGAAAGCACGCGGATGGGCTTGCCGCCGGAATCGATCACCCTGGGGAACCGCGCCGGGTCGGATTTCACCCAGGCGGGAGTGTAATCCATGGCGCCGTTTTTCCAGGTGCCAAACCACAACAGGATGGCCTTGAGGTTCTGCTGGCGCAAACCGCGCAGGATTTCGTCGACGCCGCTGAAATCGAAACGGCCTTCCTCGGGCTCGATGGAGTCCCAGTAAACGGGAAACTCGATGGTATTGGCGTGCAGCGCCTTGAACTTGGGCCAGGCCCGCTGCATACGGTCCGGAAAGGCGGAAGGGTTATTCACCTGCCCGCCGAGGATGATAAACGGCTTGCCATCGACCAGCAGGCTGTACTGGCCGCCTTTTTTGAACAACTGCGGAATTGGCTTGCTCTGCGCGAGCACGAGCAAGGCCGTCCCGGACACGAGCAACGCGAGCCGGGCAGCCGACTTCAGATGAATCATCAGGATTGCCTCGCCACATCAATGTATCATGGCGTGCAACCCGTCGAGCCGCCCAGCGAGGTTGCCCATCCCGTGCTCTGTCCCGATATCGGAGCTTGTCTTACCCCGCCACCTCGAAAATGACCTCCAGCGCGATCGGCGCGCCGAACGGAGACACGCCGAGCCGGACGACCCGGCCGGGGCGCAGGGTAAGCTGTTACTTCGCGGGCGGCCTCTGTCCGCGTCCGCCGCGCCCGCCCTCGCCGCCAGGGAAGCCCTCGCCCGACACAGGGTACTTGGGCTCCACGCTGTTTTGGAACTGCGGCTCCAACGGCATCAACTTGAAGCCTACCAGCAGAGACGCGTCGCCGTACCAGAACTGCTGGTGCGAGATGTTCCAGAAAGCGTAGCGCTGCTTGGCGTCCGCGCCCTCCCAGTCGATCAGCCCCAAGCCCATCCCGATCAGCTTGTTCTCCGTCAACTGGGTTTCCAGCGCGCGCCACGGGCCTTCGCAACCAGAATAGTCGAACGGAGTGATGTAGAACTCCAGGGTAAGCTTCCCGGATTCCCCCGGCTTGAAGCTGTAATTGTAGGCGTGCTCTGAATAAGGCTCATCGATCCCGTACTGCGGGCAGCCCCACTCCATGGCCCAGTTCTTGCCCGGACCTGGCGGCGTGAAGATGTGATAATTCTGGGCCGTGACGCCGTGGGTCTGCCGCGAGGCCGTCTCGCGATCGATGCGCGGGTCCAGAACGGACGCCGATTTCCCCACGATTTCGGGGATGAAGAGTTCGCGGTGATACTGGTCGATCAGCGGCCCGCCCGATAGATCGCCATCCACGACCACTTCGAAGATATCGTTGTGCAAGCCCGGGAGGGAGAAATCCCAATAGCCTTTGTACGCCTCGTAAAGGAAGTACAGGCGGTTTTCGCCTTTGACCCAGCCGACCTTGATCTTCACGTCCATCTTTTTCGGATCATGGGTGAGGCCATGGCCCTGCTCGGTATCCATGAACTGATCCATGGTAACGGCATAATCGTCGGGGACGATTTTCCAATCGTCGGCATTGCCGTCGATGCGCGGCTTCAAATTCGAGGGGAATTGAAAGACTTTGAAAGTGATATCTTGCCGTTCCAGAGCCATACCCGCGGGGGCTATGCAAAGGACGGCTATCAGAGCCACGAAAACGAGGCTGCAAATCCACTTGGCGGACATTTGTTTTCCTCCAGAGACCATACATTGTAAACCGAACCACTTCCGTCGGGAGCGCGTGGGGGCGTGCCGGCGCCGGCTGGATGGTGGATGATATAGACAATGAGACTCATAAAAACCGCGGCGCTCGCTCTCTTGATGGTCTCGGCCCTGTCAGCGGCCAAGACGCTCGACATGTATGTCATCGATGTGGAAGGCGGGAAGTCGCTTCTGATGATTTCGCCCTCGGGCGAGACTATGCTTATCGACGTAGGTGGCAGCCGCCAGGTTGGCCGCGTCGCGGAAGCCTGTAAGGCCGCCGGCGTAAAGAAGATCGATTACATGGTGGTGTCGCACTACGATGGCGACCACGTGGGCGGCGTCCCCGAGCTGGCGGCGCAGATTCCCATGGTAAACTTTGTGGACCACGGCGCGAATGTTCAAACGACCGATCCCGGATATGTCAAGAACGTGGATGCGTACTGGGCTCTCGCAGCCAAGGGCAAGCGCATCGTGGTGAAGGCCGGCGACAGAATTCCGATCAAGGGCTTCGACGCGCTGGTGGTAATGGCCGCGGGGAAGGCGATCACGGAGCCGCTGAAGGGGGCAGGCCAGCCGAATCCCGCCTGCGACACGACTCCCCGTAAGGTCTGGGGACTCGATGAGCGCGGAATTCTGGACAACCACGACACCAACGAGAACTCCCAGGCGATTACGATTCTGTACACGTATGGCAAGTTCCGTATGTTGGATCCAGCCGATCTGACCTGGAACAAGGATCGCGAATTATTCTGCCCCATGAATCGCGTGGGCACGGTGGATCTCTACATGACGGCCAATCACGGCACCAACAACGCCAACTCGCCCATAATGGTGCACGCGCTCCGCCCGCGGGTGGTGATCGCGGACAATGGAGCGAGAAAGGGATCCGCGCCGGAGGTATTTCAGATTATCGAATCATCGCCCGGGCTGGAGGATTATTGGCAGATGCACTATTTGATCTCGAGTGGAGACAAGGCCAATACCAAGCCGGACTACATCGCCAACATAGAGGGCAGCCCCGATGGCAAGTGGATCAAAATTTCCGCCGAAAAAGACGGCACGTTTACGGTAACCAATTCGCGCAATAACTTCAGCAAAACCTATAAGCCGCGCAAGTAGGCCCGGTGGATTTCAACCTGGAGGGCGCGGCGGCCGCCTTGCCGCGCCCCTTAGGGCAAACGTATGCCGTGCCTCAGGCGAAGAGCTGCTGTGCTGTGTGCAGACGCGCGGCCACCCGCACTCCGTGCGGGCACTCGACGGTGCAGTTGGAGCACGAACCGCAGCGCACCGCGGCCAGCTCGGCCGGCAGCGCTCTGAAATGCTCGCGTCCCAGGGCGAACTGGCCGTAGCCCTCGGCGTACATCAGGAAGCGCAGCACGTCAGCCACTGGGAGGCCCTGGGAACACTGGCCATCGCACTTGCCGCACATACGGCAGTAGAGGGGCTTGATCTCTTCCAGCCTTTGAGCCAGCAGCTTGGCGTCGCTGGCGGTGAACGGGGAACTCATGGCCGCGATGTTCTGATCGAGCTGCTCGTTGTCCACGATGCTCGGAATCAGCGTATCGACGTTCGGGTTCTTCATTACCCACTTGATGGCCGCTACCGGCGCTCCTTCGCGCGTCAGCTTGTTGAGCTTCTCCGGATCCACCTTGTAGAACGACGTGGGTCGAGCGCCGCCGGCCATGACCTTCATGGCAACCAATCCCACGCCGGCCTTGCGGGCTGTCGCGAGCAGGGGGTCGATGGCGGGATCCATGGTGAAGTTGTAACTCATCAGGAAAATGTCGAAGTGGTTCAGCTTGAGCATGGCTGGGATCATTTCCGCGTGCCCGGCGTGGAAGCTGACGCCGGCGAACCGGATCTTCCCGTCCCGCTTGGCGATCCGCTGAGCCTCGAGAACGTCATCGCTAACCTCGGCCGGGGTGCTCCGGCTATGGAGGTGCCAGACATCCAGGTGATCGGTCTGCAACTCCTTCAGGCTGGTTTCCAGGTCCGAGAGGGCCGACTTCTGGTCCTTGGCCCCCGTCTTGGTACTGATGTAGACCTTGTCGCGATATTTCTTGAGAGCCGCCCCTACCATGCGCTCATTGTTGCCGCCCTGGTAGACGCGGGCGGTATCGAAGTAGTTAATGCCGATATCGGCCGCGCGCTCCACCACGCTTTGATCGGAAGTGACCATGCAGCCCATGGCGGTGCGTGTGACCCTCATGCCCGTTTTCCCCAGAGTTCCATAGGTGAATTTAGGGGCGGATTGCGGAGTGCCGCCCTTGGCCGCGCTCGCCTGAGCTGGTGAGCCGGTATCTGAGGGCACGGAAGCCAGTGCTGGAAGCGCGAGGCTCCCCAAAAAAGTGCGACGAGACGACGAGTTCATCTTTTTCAATTCCTCCTGTGGAACCGAGTAAATCGGACCTGAATTGAGCCCAATCTCGTCCACATTGTAACGTATAGCGCAAACCCGTAGAGAGTGCACTGCTCAGGCGCTCCTTACTATCTTTGGATTGATCAGCACGTTCCGACACGGCCGGGAAGTTGGCGCGGCCCGAGTCTCCGCCTGCCGGTGAGAAAATGGGTCATGGCGGCCCCGCTGGTGCCGAGTGCTCTTGACGCCCGAACCCAGGCGTTTCCCGTACTGACCTCCGCGCAAATCGATCGCATTCGCCCGTTGGGACGTTTGCGGCACGTCCAGCTCGGCGAAATCGTCTTCGAGCCCAATGACACGAACGTGCCGTTCTTCGTGCTGCTTTCGGGAAACATGGAGATCGTGCAGCCGGCGATTGATGACGAGCGCCCCATCGCCCGGCATGGTCCCGGCGAATTCACGGGCGAGATTACGATGATCTCGGGACAGCGATGTCTCGTGCGCGGGCGTGTGACCGGACCCGGCGACTTTATCGAACTGAGCGGAGAGGCGCTGAGGTCCCTGGTGGCCAAGGACTCCGAATTGGGCGAGATCCTGCTGCGGGCCTTCATTCTGCGCCGTCTCGAACTGATCCGCCGCGGGTACGGAAACGTTATCCTGATGGGCTCGCGCCACTCCGCTCAGACATTGCAGCTGCGCGAGTTTCTCAACCGGAACGGGCACCCTTATTGCTACGTGGATCTCGACACGGATAGCATCTCGCAGGAACTGCTGGACCGCTTCGATGTGAAGCCGTCCGAAGTTCCAGTGGTGATCTGCAACGGCCGGGACGTGCTTCGCAGTCCGTCGATTCAGAGATTGGCGAACTGTCTGGGCTTGAGCGGCACGATCGACGATACGCATGTCCGCGATCTGATCATCGTCGGTGCGGGCCCGGCGGGCCTCGCCGCGGCAGTCTATGCGGCGTCGGAAGGACTCGATGTTCTGGTTATCGAGACCGAGGCTCCCGGCGGCCAGGCGGGATCGAGTTCGAAGATCGAGAACTACCTTGGTTTTCCTACGGGGGTCTCTGGGCAGGAATTAACGGCGCGCGCCACCACTCAGGCGCAGAAGTTCGGCGCGAGGATGGTCGTCGCGCGCCGCGTCGTGCGGCTCGATTGCGACCGGCGGCCGTATCAGGTAGTGCTCGATAGCGGTGACGCGCTGCCGGCGCGCGCGATCGTAATCGCCACCGGGGCGCAGTACAACAGGCTCCGGCTGCCGAACCTGGAGAAGCTCGAAGGCGCGGGAATTTACTATGGCGCCACTTACATCGAGTCGCAGTTATGCGGGGGCGAAGAAGTGGCCGTGGTGGGAGGCGGCAATTCGGCGGGGCAGGCGGCGGTCTTTCTGTCGCAAACCACGCGCAAAGTACACTTGCTCGTACGGTCGGGGGAGCTTTCCAGCACGATGTCGCGGTACCTCATACAACGACTGGTGGAGAATCCCCAGATTGAACTCCAGTTCAACACCGAGATTGCAGCGCTTGAGGGCGAATCTCACCTCGAACGCGTGGTATGGAAGAACAAGCAAACAGGCGAGCTCGCGACGAAGGACATTCACCACGTATTCATCATGACGGGGGCGTCGCCGCGAACCGAGTGGCTGCGGCCCTGTCTTGCGCTTGACGAGAAAGGCTTTGTTCTCACCGGCCGCGATCTGGACGGAAACGGCGGAGGCGTGGGGAAGCCGAGGTGGCCGCTCACGCGCGCTCCCCAGATGCTGGAAACCAGCTTGCCCGGCGTCTTCGCTGTCGGCGATGCGCGTGCGGGCAATGTGAAGCGCGTAGCGTCGGCAGTCGGCGAGGGCGCGATCAGCGTTCATCTGGTTCAGCGAGCGCTCGCCGAGCTGTAGCCTTTAGAATAGAGGCAGGATGCTGCGCTCCGGGCACGCCGATCTGCCGCTCCATGGAGGCCACGTGCCTGCCTGGCTGGCTGACCGCATGACGCGGTTGGGCACGGCCATCGTGGAAACCATCGTGCTCCATTACGGCCATTCTGAGGTGCTCTCGCGGCTGAGTGATCCCTTCTGGTTTCAGGCGCTCGGCTGCGTCATGGGGATGGATTGGCATTCCTCCGGCATCACCACCGCCGTGCTGGGCGCGCTCAAGCGGGGCCTCAACCCGCGCGCCGGCGAGCTGGGGCTGTACGTATGCGGCGGGCGCGGACGGCATTCGCGCAACACTCCCGGAGAACTGCGCGCGGTGGCCGAACGGAACGTTTTGGATGGCGAAGCCCTGGTGCGCACCAGCCGGCTCACCGCCAAGATCGACAACAACGCCATCGGGGATGGCTTCCAGATCTATCTGCACACGTTTGTGGTCGGCTCGGCGGGCGAGTGGGCGGTGGTGCAGCAGGGCATGAATCCGGCCGCCGGGATGGCGCGGCGCTATCACTGGCATTCAGCCGCAGCGCGCGATTTCACGTCCGCGCCCCACACGGCCATCGTCGGCGAGCACCAGGGCACTATCATGAACCTGGTGGATGGCGCGGCCTCGCCGGCGCGGGAGGCGCTCTTAGCCATCGCGCACGAGCCGCCCGAGCGGACCCTGGCCGAGGCGCGCCGGCTGGCGGTTCCGCGGCGCCACGAGGTTCGCGCGGAGGATGTGGATCTGCGCCGCCTGGGTGCGGTCCTGGCCGCGGCTTATGAGCGCGATCTGCGCGATTTCGCTTCGCTGCTGCTGGTGGAGAATCTCGGCCCGCGCACGCTCGAAGCGCTGGCGCTGATCGCCGAAGTGGTGCACGGCGCGCCCACGCGCTTTTCCGATCCGGCGCGCTTTTCCTTCGCGCATGGCGGCAAGGACGGGCATCCCTTTCCGGTGCCACTCAAAACCTATGACGAATCCATTTCCGTGCTACGGCGCGGCCTGGATGCGGCGCGGGTGGGCGATCGGGAAAAGATCGACGGCTTCGCCCGCCTGGACCGCTTCGTGCGTGCCATCGAGGAGCAAGCCGACCCGCGGGCCGATTTCGACGCCGCCGTGCGGCACGAAAAGACCATCTCGCCGGGCCTTGGCGGCCGTACAGTGTTCGATGGTTTCCGGCAGCTACCGCTATTCGACGCGTGAGCCAGCGCGCGCCGGGGTCAATCCGGCTTTAGTAACCGAGATGCCGCGATTGTAGACTTGCCGGAAGGCTTCTCCGGCGCGCTCGGCGCCCCACTGTTCGAGATCGATATCGCCTTCGGCGCGCACCTGTATCTGCACTTCGCCGTCGCGCAGGCGGCATTCCACGCCCAGGATACGCTGTTCGTGACCCAGCACCAGGTTGTCCGCCACGCGCAAAATGGGGATGAGCAGCATGGCGATGCGCCGCTCCTCGGGCGTGAGAGCCTGGTAGGCGCTGTGCGCGGGGGTGGGCAGGGAGCGGCGATGGTAGCGGCACAGGGCTGCGATGAGCAGGCGCTCGCGCTCGGTGAAACCCGCCAGATCGGAATTGGCCACCACATAATACGAGTGTTTGTGGTGGCTGGCGGCGCTCACGAAGTGCCCCACATCGTGCAGGAAGGAGGCGGCATCCAGGAGCTTGCCGGTGGCCGGCGGCAGGGCGTGCAGCGGCTGGAGCGCGGTGAACAAGACCGAGGTGATGTCGGCCACCTTGCGCGCGTGTTCCAGCGAGACGCCGTAGCGGCGCGCCAT
The DNA here is from genome assembly GCA_963714205.1 of Terriglobia bacterium. GTDB lineage: Bacteria > Acidobacteriota > Terriglobia > Bryobacterales > Bryobacteraceae > CAVQNQ01. The sequence goes on along the minus strand of CAVQNQ010000003.1, from coordinate 120,161 downwards.
GCTTTCCACCTCGCGGCGCTGGTCGCGGCTCAGGCGGGAAAGTTCGGCGCCCACGTTCCGCGCGGCCAGATCGGCGATGATGCCGTCGCGCACGCCGGCCCGCGAATAGTAGACCGAGAGCAAACGGAACTCTTCGAGGAACTTCAGCAGCACCGCCACGCCCGGCACGATAATCTCGGCGCGCCGGGTCCGATGCCGGTCACCTTGCGGCGGCCCGCCAGGTTCAGCTCGGCCAGCTTGCGATACAGCTCGCGCACCTGCGCCGTGCGCACGCGCAGCCGGTCCACCTCTTCGCGTTTGGATCGGGACACGCGGGTGGCGGCGCTGGCCACGGCCGAAGCCGTGGCGGACGTGGCGATAGCGCGGTCCCAGGCCGAGTGGCCCAGCTTCGCGACAGGCTCATCGAGCTTCTCGTGGATGTATTCGTGCATCTGGTGGAGCTGGAGCGCGGTGGGCGGGTCGTCTTCGAGGAATGCCTCCTTCAACCGCACGGCGCCCAGCGGCACCGAGAAGGCATCGCGCAGGTGGCCTTCCTCGGCGGCGATGATCTCCGCGCTGCCGCCGCCGATATCGAGGATCAGAACGTGTTTGCCGTTCTGCGGCCAGACGCTCTCCACGCCCAGATGAATCAGGCGCGCTTCCTCGCGGCCGGAGATGATCTCCACCGGCGTGCCGGCGGCTTCCGAGGCGCGCGCCAGGAAATCCTTCTGATTGCGCGTGTCGCGTATGGCGCTGGTGGCCACCGCGCGCACTCCCACCACGTCCAGCTTGCGATAGGTTGCGGCCATGCGCGTCAGAACGGCGCAGGAGGCGCGCAGGGCCTCTTCGCCAACCGCTCCACCGCGGAAGACCGATTCGCCCAGCCGCGTCACCTCGCGGTCCGAGGCCAGCACGCGCACTGGCTCGCCGGGAACCGCCTCGGCGGCCTCCATGCGAATGGAGTTGCTGCCAATATCGATGGCCGCGTATCGGGGCATGTCCTCATTCCCATGCTAACAGCCGAGGCGGATGCGCCTTGCCGCGGTAAGCTGAATTTGTGGAGGTTTTTTGTGACAAAGCGGTTTCAGTTAGTGCCGTGCCTGGCGGCTTTGATATGTAGCGGCGCCCTGCTCGCGCCGGCGCCGGCGCGCGCCGAGGAGGGCATGTGGACCTTCGATAACCCTCCGCTCAAACAGTTGCAGGATAAGTACCACTTCATACCCAGCAAGGAGTGGCTCGATCACGTGCGGCTCTCCTCGGTGCGGCTGAACGACGGGGGATCGGGATCGTTTGTCAGCCCGCACGGCCTGCTGCTGACCAATCACCACGTGGCGCGCGGCCAATTGCAAAAGAACTCCACTCCCGAGCACGATTATCTCCGCGACGGTTTTTACGCGGCCACGCCCGAGCAGGAGATGAAATCGCCGGATCTCGAAATCAACGTGCTGGTCTCCATGGAGAACGTCACCAGCCGGGTGGCGGCCGCGTTGCGAGGCGCCCGCACCCCGGAAGCGCAGTTCGCCGCGCGGCGGGCGGCCATGGCCGGGATCGAGCGCGAAAGCCAGCAGAAGACCGGGCTGCGCTCCGATGTGGTGACCCTTTACCAGGGCGGCGAATACTGGCTCTACCGTTACAAGAAATACACCGACGTGCGCCTGGTGTTCGCGCCGGAACAGCAGATCGCCTTCTTCGGCGGCGACTCGGATAACTTCACTTACCCGCGCTATGACCTGGATATGGCCTTGTTCCGCGTCTACGAAGACGGCAAGCCCATCGACAGCAAGGACTATCTGAAGTGGAACCCCAAGGGCGCCGCCAATAACGAGCTGGTGTTTGTCTCCGGACATCCGGGATCCACGGCGCGGTCCGATACCGTGGCGCAGCTCGAATACGTGCGCGACACCGCTCTTCCCAACCGCATTAAGATCCTGGGGAGCCGCATTGCCGTCCTCCAGAAGTACTCCGCCCAAGGCGCCGAACAGGCCCTCCAGGCCGGATCGCAGATCTTCAACCTCGCCAACAGCTACAAGGCGTTCGAGGGAGAGGCTAAGGGCCTGCGCGACAACAGCATCATGGACAAGAAGCGCCAGGAAGAGGCCGATTTCAAGGCCAAGGTGATGGCCAATCCCGAATGGAAGGCGGCTTACGGGAGCGCCTGGGATGCCATCGCGGAAGCCGAGAAGAGAATGGCGGGGCGGGCCAAGGAGGCGCTTTATCGCTCGCTCGATTCGCAACTGCTCTCTCTGGCTAGCACCATCGTCGATTACGTGGCCGAGATCAAGAAGCCGGATGGAGAGCGCCTGGACGGCTATCACGATTCGCAGCTCGATTCGCTGAAATACCGCCTGTTCTCGCCGGCCCCGATCTATTCGGGCATGGATATCGCGCGGCTGGCCGGTTCGCTCGAGTTATCGCTGAGCGAACTCGGCCCCGGCGATCCGTATTTGCGCGCCGTGCTGAATGGAAGGGCGCCCCAGCAGGCGGCTGCCGATCTGGTGAACGGCACCAAGATGGCCGATCCGGCGGTGCGCCGCAAGCTGGTGGATGGCGGCCAGGCGGCCGTGGATGCCTCCACCGACCCCATGATCGTCGTGGCGCGCAAGCTCGACCCACAGCGGCGCGAGCTGATCAAGTGGACCGAGGACAACGTCGAAAGCGCGACCCAGCGCGCCGGAGAGCAGCTCGGCAGGGCGCGTTTCGCGGTTTATGGCAAATCCACCTATCCGGATGCCACCTTTACCCTGCGGCTATCTTACGGGCAAATGAAAGGCTACCCCATGAACGGCACCGAGGCGCCTTACAAGACCACCTTCTACGGCCTTTACGACCGTGCATATAGCTTCGATCTGGCGTCCCCCTTCAACCTGCCTCCCCGCTACTTGGAAGTGCGCAGCCGGCTGGATCTGGCGACGCCGCTCGATTGCGTCACGACCAACGACATCGTGGGCGGCAACTCCGGCTCGCCGGTAATCAACCGCAACGCGGAGCTGGTGGGACTGATTTTCGACGGCAACATCGAATCGCTGGTGGGGGATTTCGTGTATGACGGCGAAACCAATCGCTCCGTGGCAGTGCATACTGCCGCGATGGCCGAGGCGCTGCGCAAGATCTACAACGCCCAGCGGCTGGTGAACGAGCTGATGGGGCAGTAAAGCGGCCCCAGGCACTGCGCCAGCGGCCGCCGGAGTGGGTCACGAACGAAGCGCGGGGTTAGCGGCGGGCCAGAACCGTCGCCTCCTCGGGCTTACCGCGCGGCGCCGTCGTGGCTCTATCCCGTTCGGTCTTGGACATCGGGATCGCCCGGCTGATGTCCCGGGATCCATCCCAAATCCCAGCCAGGAAGTAGTCGCCCTCGTAACGATGGAAAAGCAGCACCTCCTTGTCGCGATCCCCCGAACGCGCGGCCGGCCCGGGGGCCGTGAGGACTAGCACGGCGGCGTCAGTAGACACGTTCCGAACATTCAAGATCACGGTGTCGTGGTTATAGGCTGCGCCAACCAAGTAGTCGCCCGCGGGCAAGGTTTGTCCGCTGGCGACGAAGTCGAACGGTATGCTGTATCTAAAAATCAGACTCTGAGCCCGCACGGGAACGGCCAGTGCCATTGTAAGCGCGGCGAGCAGGCCGCTCGCTGCAATCGAAGTTGCGATCAGTTTCATATCTCCCCTCCATTCAGGTAGGCGCAGAGTGCGGAAGGAAACTATCACGCGAGGGACTGTATTTAAGCGGAACAGGCGCGGCGGTATAATACAGCCCATACGCGATGAGGAGGGTGGACCAATCCGGTGGGGCGGAAGGCGACATAAGCGGGTTGCTGCACGCCTGGAGCGACGGAGACCGGAGCGCGCTCGGGAGGCTGACCCCCATCGTGTACGACGAGCTGCGCCGCCTGGCGCGCCTCCACATGAACCGCGAGCGCCCCGGCCACAGTCTCCAGGCGACAGCCTTGGTCAATGAAGCTTACTTGCGCCTCGTGAATTACGAGCGCATGAAGTGGCAGGATCGCGCCCATTTCTTCGCGGTCTCGGCCCAGTTGATGAGGCGCATTCTGGTCGATCGTGCGCGGCGTCACAACCTTAAACGCGGGAAAGACATGCAGCAGGTCTCTCTGGAGAGGGCGGCCGTGCTGGACGGCGGCCCGGCCACCGGCCTGGTGGCGCTCGATGACGCGATGAACGCGCTGGCGCGGCTCGATCCCCGCAAAGCGCAGGTGGTCGAGATGCGCTTCTTTGGCGGACTCAGCGTGGAAGAGACGGCCGAAGTGCTCAAAGTATCGCCCGTCACCGTGATGCGCGACTGGAGCACCGCCAAGGCCTGGCTCTATCGCGAATTGACCGGCGGGACAGGCGATGGATTCCGAACGATGGAAACGGGTCGATAGCCTGCTGCAGGCCGCTTTAGGGCGTCCGCCCGGCGAGCGCTCTGCGTTCTTGCGGCGGGCGTGCGCGGGCGACCCGGCGCTGGAGCGCGAAGTCGGCTCGCTGTTGGCCTCCGGGCAGGAGGCCGGAAACTTCCTGGAGAGCCCGGCTATAGAAGGGGCCGCACGGGCGCTCGCTCGCGGGCAGAGCGAAGACACCGGCGTAAACGGCGATTCCCTCATCGGCCGGACCGTTTCCCACTACCGCATCGTGGCGAAGCTGGGCGATGGCGGAATGGGCGTCGTCTGGAAAGCCCGCGACACACGCCTGGACCGCTTCGTGGCACTCAAGTTTCTGCCCGCCGCCAAGATGAGTGACCCCGAACGCAAGCGGCGCTTCGTCCAGGAAGCCAGGGCCGCCTCCGCGCTCAACCACCCGAACATCGTCACGATCTACGAGATCGACGAGGCCACGACCGAAGGGCGCCCGGTCGATTTCATTGCCATGGAGTTCTTGCCCGGCAAACCGCTGGACCATTCGATCCCGAGCAAAGGACTGCGGCTGAACGAGGTCCTCAAGTACGCGATCCAAATAGCCGACGCGCTGGCTGCGGCGCACGCGGCGGGTATCGTGCACCGCGACCTCAAACCGGGCAACGTCATGGTGGACGGGAATGGCTGCGTCAAAGTGCTGGATTTCGGCCTGGCCAAACTGACCGAGCAGGTTGGGGCCGGCGAATTCGCGCGCACTGAGGCGACTGCCGAGGGGCCCAAGACCGGCGAGGGCATGATTGTCGGGACGGTCTCGTACATGTCGCCGGAACAGGCCGAAGGGAAGAAGGTGGACGCGCGGACCGACATTTTCAGTTTCGGCGCGCTGCTATACGAGACCATCACGGGCAGGCGTGCTTTCGATGGCGACTCCATCGTCTCGATCTTGTCGGCCATTTTGCGCGATGAGCCGAAGCCGGCGGCGGAGATCGTACATGATCTTCCGCGTGAGCTCGACAAGATCGTTACGCGCTGCCTGCAAAAGGACCCCAACCGGAGGTATCAACACGCGGGCGATCTGAAGATCGATTTGCAGCAGGTAAAGGAAGAACTGGCTGCCGGTGGTTCCGTGGTCCGCGAACCGAATGCCGGGAAGGCTGAGCGCGGGACGTTGGTGGTGGCTTGCGGCCGGCGCCGCGTGCGTGGCGGTTTCGTTCGCTGTGGGGTGGCGGCTCCATGGCCCGCAGGCCGCACTGCCTCCCTGGAACCTGACCCGGCTCACCAGCGATGCCGGACTCTCGGGCTTTCCGGCGCTGTCGCCCGATGGCAAGCTGGTGGCTTACTCCTCCGATCGCAGCCTGGATGGCGAACGGGATCTCTATGTCAAACAAATTGCCGGAGGCCAGCCGATCCGTCTGACATCGGATGGCGCGGGCAACACCACGCCGGATTTTTCGCCGGACGGCAGCAAGATCGTATTCCGGTCGAACCGGGATGGCGGCGGCATCTACGAGATTCCAGCGTTTGGCGGAGAGGTCCGGCTATTGGCGCGGGACGGCTTGAATCCCAAGTTCTCGCCGGACGGCTCGCAAGTGGCCTATTGGGTTGGCGCGGAAAGCGTAGCCCCTGCTGTGCCCGGGAGCGGCACGGTCTGGGTGGTTCCGGTGGCTGGGGGCCAACCGCGGCGGGTGGGGCCGAATTTCACGGCTGCCCGCTATCCGATCTGGTCCCCGGACGGGAAGCACCTGCTATGCGTCGGATACACATCGGCGAAGGCGTACGAAATCTCCAGTATCGACTGGTGGCTCCTCGCCCCAGATGGGAGCGAGTCGGTAAAGACCGGCGCGCACGAAGCGCTGATCCGCGCTGGGCTACAACCGCAGGAGCCCACCGTCAGCCCAACATCGCCTATGACCGTTCCAAGACCCGGCTGTTGGTCGGCGGACGGCAACACCGTTATCTTCTCCAACGCCAGCGGCGATACGCAGAACCTATGGGACATCGGCGTCTCGCCGCGAACTGGCAAAGTGAGCGGCGAGCTCCAGAGATTAACCACCGGCGCTGGGAGCGAAGTGGACCCGTCCTGCACCTCCGGCGCCGCCTTAACATTCACAAGCGTCGAAAGCAGAAGAGAGGTCTGGGCGCTGCCGTTCGATTTGGACCGTGGAACGTCGAAGGGCGTGCTGGAGCGGATCACACAGGGTCCGGCCAGGCGAGAACATGCCATCGCTTTCGAGCAATGGACGCTACGTAGCGTTTGCTTCCGATCAGTCGGGGCGACTGAACATCTGGATGCGGGACCTGGCGACCGGGAAAGAGTCGAGTGTGGCCAGCTCATCGTTTGTCGCAACGGTATCCCGTGATCAACGCCTCCGGCGACAGAAGTCGCGTTTTCGGTGTACGAAAAGGACAAGAGGGTGGTGTACGTGTCCGCGCCCGGCAGAGCGCCCGAGAAGCTATGTGAAGGGTGCCTGCGAGCTACCGACTGGTCCCGCGACGAGAAGACGCTATTGGTGTTCGGCGGCAACCCCTATCAGATCAATATTCTCGATCTGGCTTCGCATCAAGCAGATCCCGCTGCTGAAGCATCCCACTGACAATTTGCTCTACGGCCGGTTCTCGCCCGACAATCGCTGGGTCAGTTTTACGGCTCGGATTCAGCCCAATCGCGCGCGCATTGTGATCGCGCCCGTCGATGGACCGAAGCCGGTTCCCGAAAGCGCCTGGATCACGATCGCGGAGGCGGCGGCCGAGGACTGGGCCAACTGGTCGCCGGATGGGAAGACACTGTACTTCACCTCCGGGAGAGACGGACATTTCTGCCTGTGGGGGCAGCGGATCGAAGCCGGCTCGCACCACCCGGTGGGCGAGCCTTTCGCAGTGCAGCATCTTCACGGGCGCGTGTCTTATCGGCAGGGAGGCTGGTCGGCGGGCGGCGGTCGAATCGGACTGACGCTCACCGAGACCACGGGTAATATCTGGACGATGGCGCGCTCCGGCGCGCGCTGAAGCGGATGGACGCGTGTTCTAATGTTTGCATGGCCAAATCCGCTAATCCTATGCCGCCCGGTTATCACACCATCACCACGCAGCTGACGGTGGATGGCGCGGCCCGTTATATCGAGTTTCTGAAGCGCGCTTTCGGCGCGGTCGAAGTGGACCGCTCGCCCGGTCCCGGCGGCAAGCTGATGCATGCCGCCGTGCGGATCGGCGATTCCCCGCTCATGTTCGCGGACGATTTCGGAGCGCAGTTCGGCCAGCCGCCGCTGGCCCAGGGCCGCATGCCGTTCCACCTGCACCTTTACGTTCCGGATGCCGACGCCACCTGGGCCCAGGCCGTGGCGGCGGGCTGCGAAGTGGTCATGCCCATCACGGATGCGTTCTGGGGCGATCGCTACGGCCACCTGCGCGATCCGTTCGGCGTGACTTGGGCCGTGGCCACGCGCAAGGAAGATCTCACGCCCGAAGAGATGCACGAGCGCGCGCGCCAGATTTTCGGCGGAGGTCCGAAATGATCGAGTACGCGGACGCCTCCCCGGATGTGCGCGCGGTCTACGACGACATCATGGCCACGCGCCAAATCGACTGGGTCAGCAACATATGGAAATCCCTGGCGCACGATCCCGCGACGCTGCGCCGCACCTGGGATAGCGTCAAGCAGGTCATGGCTCCCGGCGCCCTGGACGCGCTCACCAAGGAGTTGATCTACGTGGCGGTCAGCACTACGAACCAGTGCCTCTATTGCATCGCCTCGCACACCGCGTCGGCGCGCAAGGCCGGCATGACCGAGGAGATGTTCGGCGAGCTGATGGCGGTGGTTGGCATGGCCAACGAGACCAACCGCCTGGCCAGCGGCTATCAGGTGCCCATCGACGAACGGCTCAAGAAGCGATAGCGGGCGTAAGGCTACTGTGACAGTGCCTTCACCAGCTCGTACAGGAACGTCTGGCCTTCGTAGAATGACTGGACGCCCAAGCGCTCATCGCGGCCGTGCGCTCGCACGTCGTCGCGCTCGATGAAGAAGCCCTGGACGCCGTAAGTAGGGATGCCGGCAATGCGCAGATAACGGCCGTCGGTGGCGCCGGTGAGCATCACGGGCAGCGTGCGCACGCCCGGCCAGAGCTTATCAGTGACGCGGCTGACGGCGTCCAGAATATCGGGACGCATGGGCGATGGGGGGCTGATCTCCACTTCGCCGGAGACGGCGATGTTCACCTGGGTATCGGCCACCACTTCCCGCAAGGTGTCCAGCACGTAATGCATGGATTCGTCGGAATCTTCGGGCAGCACGCGGCAGTTGACGTTAGCCGCGGCCAGTTGCGGCAGGGCGTTTTGGGCGTGTCCGCCTTCGAGCTGGGTGGCCACGCAGGTGGTACGCAGCGTAGAATTCCACATCGGTGAGGCCGCCGCCACGCGCTCCATGGCTTCGTGGTCGCCTTGCGCCACGCGGGCCAGGTCGTCCTTCACGGCGCCGGTTTCGATTTTGGCCATCCCGGCGAAATAGGCGCGCGTCACTTCGTTGGTCTTCAGCGGGAAGGCGAACTTGGCCAGCCGGTCGAGCGCAGCGGCCAGATGGTAAATGGCGTTATCCGGCACCGGCAAGGAGCTGTGGCCGCCCTTGTTGCGCACCTCCAGCCGGAAATTCACATACGACTTCTCGCTGACCTGAATATCGTTCGAGAGGCGCTTGCCCGCGCTCATCTCGCCGTGACCGCCTTCGTTCAAGCAGAACTCGGCATCGATCAGGCCGCGCTTGTTCTGGGCCAGCCAGGCGGCGCCGTTGTAAGGTCCGCCGCCCTCCTCGTCGGCCGTGAGCGCCACAATGATATCGCGGTCCGGCTGGAACCCCTCGCGCTTGTATCGGATCAGGTTGGCGATCCAGAGGGCGGCCTGGGCCTTATCGTCGGAAGTGCCGCGGCCGTAGAAGTAGCCGTCCTTCTCCGCGAATTGGAAGGGGTCCATGCTCCAATCTTCGCGGCGCGCTTCCACCACGTCGGTGTGGGCCAGCAGCAGGATGGGCTTGCGCCGCCCGGTGCCGCGATAGCGCACCACCAGGTTGGCTTTCTTGGCGATCACGCCGCCCACGAAGATGTCCGTGTCCGGAAAGCCGGCGGCCTTAAGGCGGGCAGCCACCGCTTCCACTACCGGCGTAGTGGCTCCGGTGGTGAAGCCGGAACGGATCTCGATCATCTCTTTGTAGATTGCTCGGGCGAGCTGGCGTTCCGGCTCGGGCGGCAGATTATCGGCGCGCAGGCAAAGCGAGGAGAGCAGGATGAAAAGCAGGAATCGGGGCATGGTTCATTATTCCAATTTTGCGCTTCGCCCCGCATCCGGTCGCCGTCCCGTCTCCAACTGCCCGGAGGCGCGGCATCCATTTCGCCTTGGCGAGTGCGGATCCACCGGACGCGGGCCGCGCGCCACAGGACTGAGCGACAACACTGAGCGACAACACTGAGCCTTGCAGTCAGTGTCTGGGAAGAGTTAAACTGATGGAGGTCTTGCTGAGCGTTCCCCGTGAGTTCGGATTCCCCGGTCGTCTAATGGTAGGACAGCGGCCTTTGGAGCCGTGAATCGTGGTTCGAATCCATGCCGGGGAGCCAGCCTGAACTTCTCGACCTCACGCACCCTGGTCGATTTCATTACGGGCATTTCAGACGTTTCCTCCGGAATGGCCCCGCTTGACAGTGACCCCGGCGTGGACTCGAACCATTTGTCCGACCAGCATCTCCCAAACGAATTGGCGCGGGCCCACCATGCGTGCCAACTTCCGGATGGGCGACCCACCCGGAGTGCTCGGCAAGAGCCGCCAGAGCCGCGCTACGGATAGAGAAAGCGAAGTATGGTATGCCTATCGGTGATGCCGGCCCGTTCCGGGACCCAGCTGGTCGTCGAATCCGTGCAAGGCTCGTCTGCGCCAATTCCGCGACAACGTCCCGCCCAACACAGGTAGCCATGCCGAGACTTCTCCTCATTACTGCCTCTTCGGCCGGGATTCGGGAAGTGCGGAGGTCGCGGTTCCTCAACTTTCAGCAGATCACAATGCCGTATCTGGCCGCCAGGGTCCCGCCCGATTGGCATGTATTTCACACTGACGAGGGAACCGAAGAGATCGACTGGACGATTCAGCCCGACGTCGTCGGCATTACTTTTCATACGCCCAGCGCTTATCATGCCTACGATCTTGCAGCCCGGTTCCGGTCACGGGGCGTCTTTGTGGTGATGGGCGGACCACATGTGACGCTGCTGCCGGAGGAGGCCAGCCGACATGCCGATGTGATCTTCGTCGGGGAAGCCGAAGGCAACTGGGAAGAGTTCCTGAGCGGATTTCAAGCGAGGACATACCGTCGTGTCTACCGGCAGGCCTACGCGCCGTCCTTGGAGGACAGTCCCATGGCGCGCAAGGCGTTGTATCACCGGCACGACTACACCAGCGGCGTATTGTTTGCGACCAGGGGCTGCTCGAACCGCTGCGATTTCTGCACGGTTGCCGTGATGTACCGACACGGATTGCGGAGGCGGCCCGTCGCCGAGGTTGCTGCAGAATATGCCTCCTTCAAAGGGAAGCGAATCATCTTTTGGGACGACAACATCGCCGGGGATAAAGAGTATGCGAAAGAGCTGTTTCGTGCGATCGCCCCTTATCGCAAGTGGTGGAGCAGCCAGGCTAGCTTGCACGTGGGTGAAGACGATGAGCTTCTGGAGGAAGCGGCCCGGAGCGGATGCAAGCAATTATTCCTGGGTCTGGAGTCGATCTCCCAACCGAGCATGGATGGGGTTCGCAAGGGGTTCAACCGGGTGGAAGACTATGCGAGAATCGTGGATCGGATCCACGCACATGGGATCGCCGTTCAGGCCGGAATCGTTTTCGGGTTTGACGACGACACTCCGGAGATCTTCAAGGATACGGTCCAGTTCCTTGAGGACACGGGCATCCAGAATGCGACTTTCAATATCCTGACCCCATACCCGGGTACGCCGCTATTCCGGAGGCTGGAGGCCCAGGGGCGCATTCTGGCCCGGGACTGGCGCATGTACAACGGCCGGATCGACGTCGTTTTCCAGCCGAAGCAAATGAGCGTTGCCGAACTCCTGGCGGGATTCCGGTACGCGAATGAGCGCTTCTATTCTCTGCAGAGCATCGCCAGACGGCTCCGGCGATCACCGGTCCAGTTGTGGTGGACGTTGCCGTTGAACCTGGCGTATGCGCTGTCTTGGGCCAAGGGGAGAATACAATACCTTTTATGATCGCTCTGCTGCGCGGCGTGTTGATCGAGAAGCATCCCAACCAGGCCATCGTGGAAACCGGCGGGGTGGGGTACGACGTCGTCATCCCGGTTTCCACTTACACGCACCTGCCGGATGCCGGCGCGGAGGTGAAATTGCGCATCCATACGCACGTGCGCGAAGATGCCCTGGCGCTCTATGGCTTCCTCACGCAGGATGAGAAGGGCTTGTTCGAAAAGCTCATCGGCGTGAGCGGCATCGGGCCGAAGCTGGCCGTGACCATTCTCTCCGGCCTGGCCGCCCCGGAGCTGATCCACGCCATCCGGCGCGGCGAGGTGGATCGTCTGGTGCGCATCCCGGGTATCGGCAAGAAGACCGCCGAGCGCCTGGTGCTGGAGCTGCGCGATAAGCTTCCGGCCGTTACCGGCGGCGAGCCCCTCCGCTCCCGCCGAAGCGGCTCTTTCGCCCGTGGATCAGGATGTGCTCTCGGCGCTGCTCAACCTGGGCTGCGCGCGCCCGCAGGCCGAGGCCGCCGTGCGCAAGGCCAAGGCCGCCGCCGGCGCGTCCGCCGATTTCGAGCCGCTTTTCCGGCGCGCCCTGGAGTTGGTACGGTAAGCTGGTAGCACATGCCCGACCGGGAGTTGATATCCGGCAGCCGCCAGGCCGAGGACGTGCAGTTCGAGGCCGGTCTGCGTCCGCGCCGGCTGGCCGATTTCACCGGGCAGAGCAAGCTGAAGGAGAACCTCGAAATCGCCATCCAGGCCGCCCGCATGCGCGGCGAAGCCATGGATCATGTGCTGCTCTACGGCCCACCCGGGCTGGGGAAGACCACGCTCGCCGCCATCATCGCCGAGGAACTCGAGGTGCAGTTCACGGCTACCAGCGGCCCGGTCTTGCAGAAGAAGCTCGATCTGACCGGCATCCTCAGCAACATTCGCCTGCACCAGGTCTTCTTCATCGACGAGATCCACCGCCTGCTGTCGGACGTGGAGGAGATGCTCTACTCGGCGCTGGAGGATTTTCGCGTGGATATCCTGGTGGGCGTGGGGCCGGGCGCGCGCACGCACTCGCTGCCCATGCCGAAATTCACCGCCATCGGCGCCACCACGCGCCAGGGCCTGATCAGCGGGCCGCTGCGGGGCCGTTTCGGACTGGTGCTGCGCCTGGATCCGTACAGCGTGACGGAGCTCGAAGCCATCGTGGAGCGCTCGGCGCGCCTGCTGAACGTACGGATCGACCACGCGGCCGCCGGGGAGATCGCGCGCCGCTGCCGCGGGACGCCGCGCATCGCCAACCGCCTGCTGCGGCGCGTGCGCGATTATGCGCAGGTGCGCGCGGATGGCCACGTCACGCAGCCGATCGCCGAGACCGCGCTCAATCTTCTGGACGTGGACCGGTTCGGCCTGGACGAGATCGATCAGAAGATCATGCTGACGATTCTCGAGAAGTACGGCGGCGGCCCGGTGGGCGTGAACACCATCGCGGCCTCCATTTCGGAAGAGCCGGACACCATCGAGGAAGTTTACGAGCCGTACCTGATCCAGCTCGGTTTTCTCAACCGCACGCCGCGCGGGCGCACCGCCACCGGGTCGGCGTTCGATTATTTCAACGTGAAGCGCGGCCTGGGGACCGGCAACCAGCCGGCCCTGTTTTAGCATGAAGACCATCTATCTCGGCCTGGGATCGAACATCGGCGACCGCCAGGCCAATCTCGAAGCTGCGCTCGCGGGTCTGCCGGCGATCGGAGTGCGCGTGACGCGCGCCTCGCCGGTTTACGAAACCGAGCCCGTGGATTTCACGGACCAGCGCTGGTTTCTCAACCTGGTGGTGGAGGCTGAAACGGAGCTGTTCCCGCTGCAACTGCTGGCGCGCCTGCAACGCATCGAGCGGGATCTCGGGCGCGTGCGCACGGTTGCCAGGGGGCCGCGTACCCTCGATATCGATATCCTGCTGTACGGGCAAGCGGTGATTCAGCGGCCGGACCTCGAAATTCCCCATCCGCGCATGGCCGAACGCCGCTTCGTGCTGGCGCCGCTGGCCGACCTGGCGCCGGACCTGCGGCACCCGGTCACACGCAAGACAGTGCGTGAGTTGCTGGAGGCCGCGCCGCCGGCGGTGGTGCGGCGGCGGTAATACACCGCGCGACTTGCGATAATCGGCGCATGGACGCACGCGCACTGCTGGATTCGGTGGCCGCTGCTTATGTCCGGCTCGAGACCCTTCAGGGCGAAGCGCTTTCCATCGGCCAAACCGAGGAAGAAGGATGGAGCCAACGCACCGAAGCGCGGCTGAAATTCTACTATGCGGCGCCCGGCCGGATCCGCGTCGAGCAGCCCGGCCGCCTGGGCAGCGTCATGGTCTCGGATGGCGTCGAGCTGAAGAGCTTCTTTGCGCCGCACCGGCGCTATTTCCGGCATCCGGCGCCATCGCCCGATGAGCTCCCGGGCGTGTTTCTCCCCGAGCTTCCCATGGCGGGCGGCCACGGGCCGTTTCTGTTCGGCACCATCGGCCGGCGCGTGCTGGACGCCGAGGTTTTGCGGGAAGAAAAGCTGGCCGTCGATGGCGTCGAGATCGCCTGCCGCGTGGTCTCTGCACTGTACGAGCCGTCGCGCTCCGTCTTCGCCGGGGCCAATCGCCCGGTGCGCTTCTGGATCGACGCGCGCACGGGCCTGGTGCTCCGCATGGAGGGCGAGGTCGATCTCCAGCACCATGGCGAGCTGGCTACGGGCGTGGGGCGGCGGATTCTGGCGGTGACCCGGATCGTCGCGGACCATCCTATCCCGGCGGGCGTCTTCGAGTTCACGCCTCCCGAGGGAGTGGCGGAGCGGCATGGTTGACCTGCACGCGGCGCTGAAGCGCTATTGGGGTTACGATTCCTTCCGCCCGATGCAGGAGCGCATCGTCGAGAGCCTTCTGGCGGGCTCGGATGTCGCCGTGGTGATGCCCACGGGCGGGGGCAAATCGCTGTGCTACCAGTTGCCCGCCGTGGCTCTGGGCCAGACCGTGGTGGTGGTCTCGCCGCTCATCGCACTCATGCAGGACCAGGTGGCGGCGCTCGCCGATATGGGCATTCCGGCGGCGCTCCTCAACAGCACTTTGCCCGCGGAGGAGCAGCGCGCCGTAATGCGCGCGGCGGCCCAGGGCGCTTTCCGGCTGCTCTACCTCTCTCCGGAGCGGCTGGCTCGCCAGGACACCATCGCGTGGCTGGCGCGCGTGCCGGTGGCCTTCTTCGCCATCGACGAGGCTCATTGCATCTCCGAATGGGGTCACGAATTCCGGCCCGAGTACCGCCAGCTCAGCTCGCTGCGCCAGAATTTCCCGGCGAAGCCCATCGCCGCCTTCACCGCCAGCGCCACCCGGCGCGTGCGGCACGACATTCTCGAGCAGCTTCAGCTTCGCGATCCGCACCGCTACATCGCCAGCTTCCACCGCGCCAACCTTCGCTACGTCGTGCACCAGTGCGATAAGACCTCGCACCGGCGCCTGCTGCTGGCGGCCCTGCGCGCCAACCGGGGAGAGAGCGTCATCGTGTACGCGCCAACCATCGCGCTGGTGGAGGAATTGGTGGACTACCTGGGCGACCGGCGTATCCCCGCCGTTCCGTATCACGGCCAGATGGACACCGCCACGCGGCGCCGCAACCAGGAGCGCTGGATGAACGACGAAGCGCCCGTGCTGGTGGGCACCATCGCTTTCGGCCTGGGAATCAACAAACCGGGTGTGCGCGCGGTGATCCACACTTCGCTGCCGAAATCCATCGAGCAGTATTACCAGGAAGCGGGCCGCGCCGGCCGCGATGGTTTACCGGCCGATTGCCTGCTGCTGTGGCAACCCAAAGACGCCGGGCTGCTGGCTTATTTCATCGACAAGCTGAACGACCCCGATGAGAAGGAGCGCGCCTGGCAGCGCTACCACGCGGTGCGCCGCTTCGCCGAGAGCGGATGCTGCCGCCATTTGCAGATCTGCGCGCACTTCGGCCAGACCCCCAAGTGGCAGCGCTGCGAGATGTGCGACGCCTGCGGCAATCTGCCCGAGTGGCTGCAGGAAGCGGCTGAAGGACCCGCGGAAATCCGCAAAGAGAAGCGAGAGAAGAAGAAGCGGAAGCGAGCGAAGGCTGTGGCCGCCGCACCGCCGCCCGCACCTGCGCCGAAGCCCGCATTCGTGCCGCCACTCGCGCCCGCGCCCGAGCGGCGCCCCGCGCCCGCCGAGCCTCGGGTTTCTGCCGCGCCGCGGCCCGACCGCGACCTGCTGGAATTCTTCAAGCAATGGCGCAGCCGCGCGGCCGAGCGCGCGGGCGTGCCGGCCTACGTGGTGCTCAGCGACGCGGCCCTCGAGGACCTATGCCGCAAGCGCCCCACCAACCTGCGCGAGTTGCTGGCCGTGAACGGCTTCGGCGAGCGCAAAACCGAGATGTACGGCAGCGAGATCTTCGCGGTCTTCGAGGCCTTCCGCCGCGGGGAGCGCGCCGCCGCCCGTCCGGCCCCTCAGCTCTCACCAGCCGAGGAGACCATGCGGCTGCTGGCCGATGGCAAGAGCTTCGAGGAGATCGCCGCTATCCGCGTCCGGCAGGTGGCCACGGTGGTCTCGATGGTCGCCGACCTGATCGAAAAGGGCCGCGTCGAATACCGCATCGAGTGGGTGGGCGAAGAGAACCACCGCCGCATCGAGGAGGTCATCGGCCGGCTGGGATCGCAGTGGCTGAAGCCGCTGCACGAGGCCTTGCCCGATATGAGCTACGATCACGTCCGCCTGGTGGTGGCCTACGTCCGCAGGCGCGAAAGCTTGCAGGCGAATGGGTAGCGGCGGCTACGAATCGCCCGCCAGTAAGCGTTGCGGCAGATCCGCGAAAGCCGCCGCGCCGTCCACATATCGAATCTGCCACACGCGGTCGAATTGCCGGTCGGGCCAGGGCGACGGAGGATCCTTCACGCCCAGCGCGGCCGCCAGCGCCGGAATGCGGCCGTGGTGCCAACAGACTAACACAGTTTTCCCGCTATACGGCGCGCCGGAGAGTACGGCGTTTGCGAGCGCCGCATATTCGTCAACATCAAACCGGGCATCGATCTTCAAGCCAAGCGCCTTCGCCAGCGGTGTGAGAGTTTCCACGGGCCGGTCGCTTTTGACCGTTTGCCGCGTGGCGAAGAGAAATTTTGGGATGTCGAATTTCACCGGAAAGAGCCGCGCCAGGGCCTCTGCGCGCTCGTAGCCGCGCGTGTTGAGGTGGATATCGTCCTTCAGCCCGGTCTTCTCGGCGTGGCGGATGATCAGGATCTGCTTCGGCGGGTCCGCCCGCTCCATCGCCGGAACGAGCGCCGCCGTTGCCGCGTAAAGCAGAGTTCGCCGGGTGACTGTGAGAGCCATCAGAATCTCGCCTTGAACCCGAATTGAATCTGGCGCGGCGGCAACTGGTTTTGCACGATGCCGAAGGTGGGGTCGTTTACGATCCGGCCGATCAAGTTGAAGTTGGGATGATTCGCCAGATCGAACACCTCGGCACGGAACTGCAGGTTGACGCGTTCGCCTATGGGGAAGTTGCGGGCGATGGTGGCATCCAGGTTCGAAAGGCCGTCGCCGGTCATGGTGTTGCGCCCTACCGTGCCGAACGAGGCAATCGGCTGCACGAATGCGGCCGTGTTGAACCACTCCGAAGTGGACCGCTGGTCCGACGGCAGGTTGGGGTCCACGGGCATTCCGCTGGAGTTCAGAACATAGTTGGGGCGCACCAGGATGCCGCCGCTGCCGCCGCCGATGTTGATTGGGTCGCCCTTGTAATCGATGGTGTAGGGGAACCCGCTCTGCAATTGCAGAATGCCCGAAAGCTGCCAGCCTCCGAGAACCGCCGCGCCCCAACCCTGGTTTACCATGCGCCGACCATGGCCGAACGGAAGATCGTAAACCCCCGTGGTCACCCAGCGGAACTTGGCGTTGAAGTAGGCCAGGCTGCGGTCCGCCGCCAGGTCGAACGAATTTTGCGGCGGCGAGTTTTCATCGCCGGTGATCCCGCCGGCGTTGCGGTATTGCGGCGCATTGGAAATCGCCTTCGACCATGTGAACGAGCTGAGCAGCGAAAAGCCCTTCACGAAGCGCCGCTCGGCACGCAGGCTCAGGGCATGATAGTTGCTGTGCGCCGAATGCGGGAAGTAGTTGATGGTGGTCACCGGCACGGTGGTGTTGCTGATCGGGAACGCGGAGGCCGCCTGCGCGGCCGGCGCGAGCGTCAACCCATAAAAAGGACGCTTCACGGCCGTTCCCGGCATGGAATTGTTGACCTGCACATTCTGCTCCAGGTGCACGCCGCCGGTGCCCAGGTAGCCGATCTCCACCATGGTCTGCGGAGCGATGGAACGCTGGATGTTGAAGCTCCACTGCGGCGAATAGGGCGTCCCCTGATGCGGATCGAGCGCCGCCGCCTGGATCGCCTGGCTCCCCACGATGGCCGAAGTGAACACGTTCAAATTCGGGTTCTGCGGCACGTAAGCATTGAAAGTCAGGGTTTGCGCGTAAGTGGTGGGCAACGTCTGCGCCAGCTTGAGCAGCGTGTTGGCGTCCTGCGTGCCGTAGTAGATTCCGCCGCCCACGCGAACTACGGTCTTCGAATCGAGCGACCAGGCCAGCCCCACGCGCGGGCTGAAATTGTGCCATTGGGTGTAGGCGCAGCCTTGCGGATATCCATCCTTCCCGCACACGAACAGCTTGGGACTGTAAATGCCCTGCAATCCGGCGGCGAAAATCGCCACCGGCGGCGGCGCGGTGCTGAAATCGATGCTGGACATCTGGTTGCGGATGTCGTACATCGGCGGCGAGACTTCGTAGCGCAGCCCGAGGTTCGCCGTCAGCGATGGCGTGAGGCGGATATCGTCCTGCGCGAAACCCGCATAGTTCCGCTCGAGCCCGTCCATGCGATTCGGTCCCAGCGTGCGGGTGGCCGTCGAAGGCAGGCCCAGGAGCGCCGTCGCCGACGAATCGCCGCTGTGATCTCCGGCTTTTGGAGCGGCCGCGGTGGCATCCGTATAGCCGCTGGTGAACGTCAGCGAACCCAGCGGATCGGCATACTCGAAACGGACATATTGAGTATTGTCGAACTCGCCGCCCAGTTTCAGGGAGTGCCGGCCGATCTGCCAGGCGAACACGTCCCAGATCTGGTAGACATTGTCGCGCGCCCGCGCGATGCCACCCTGGCCGGTGGCGTTGTACGGACCCGCGCCGCCGAAGTTCAACGTCCCGATCAGGAAGTTCGGCAACTGCGTCTCGGCCCCGTTTATGTTGAAATCGAGTTCCGGCAGCCCGTAGAGGAAGTTCAACCGGCTGAAGCCCAGCCGCAGGTCGTTCACTTTCGAAGGCGAAACTACCTGCGTCAAGCCCACCGCCATATTCTGCGGCGTGGCGTTATCCAGGTTCGCGCGGTTGGGCAGCACCACCGGAATGGCCGCATCTTCCACGGCGCCCGAATAGCGCCCAAACAGCTTCAAGCTGCCGGTGATCTGGTAATCCAGGCGGCCGGAGTAGTTATTGTTGTTCTGGGTCAGCACGTCCGTGGAATTGATGTAGAAGTTGCCCGGCAGGTTCGGAAGGGGCAGAATGTTCATCGCGGCCGAGACGGAAGGGTCGATGCGGTTCGAGGGAATGATGTTTCCGGGGAACGGCGTGCGCAGGCCGCCGCTCAGGGTCGATGTGGGGTCGTAGATCACGGTGGTGGCGATCTCTTCGCTGAAGTTGCCCTTGCGCTGGAGGGCATCCGGCACGCCGATGGTGGTGAGATTGGCGGCCGCTTGCCGCACCCGCAGCCCTTCGTAACTGAAAAATGCGAACAGCTTGTTCTTCTTCAGCGGGCCGCCCACCAGGCCGCCGAACTGGTTGCGTTGAAACTTGGGCACCTCGCTCGAGGTGGTGAGGTTGAACGGCCGCGCATCCAGGCGGTTGTTGCGCAGGAACTCCCAGGCCGCGCCGTGCCAGTCGTTGGTGCCCGATTGCGTGAGCACGTTAACCTGCCCGCCGGAAGCCCGCCCGTATTCGGCGCTGTACTGCGCCACCTGCACCTGAAACTCGGCGATGGCATCCACGATCGGCACATAGGTGAGAGCGTTGTAATCGGGATCGGTGTCGATGACGCCATCGAGCAGATAGGCCGAATCGTTGGTGCGCGTGCCCGCCACGCTCAAGCCGGCGATTTCGCCCTGGCGCAAGGCGTTCTGTTGCACCGCGATGCCGCCGCTATTCGTGTTGGGCGACAGCAGAGCCAATTGCAGGAACTGGCGCCCGTTGAGGGGCAACGACTTTACTTTTTCCTGGCTCACGACGGTGCCCTGCGATGCGCTCTCGGTCTCGAGCGGCGAAACCGTGGCCTCGACCGTGATCTGTTCCGACGCCTCCCCCACCGCCAGGGCCGCATCGAACTCGGAGGCCTGCGCTACCTGCAAGTGGATGTGCGCATCCTCGAAAGTCTTGAACCCCGGCGCCGTCACGCGAATGGTGTAATCGTCCGGTTCCAGCAAATCGAGCCGGTATTCGCCGCTCACCGACGTGACCGTTTGCCGCACCGCGCCCGTGGCGTTGCGCGTGAGCCGGGTTTCGGCGCCCGGCACGCCCAGGCCCGAGGGGTCGGTGACCCGTCCGACCAGGATGGCGGTTTCGCTTTGCGCGAAGGCAGAGACACCGATAGCGAGTAGCAGCAGAAGTTGGCGCATAAGCCGCCACTCTATCAACCGCGCGTTTCAGAGGGATTACAGCTTCAAGAGGAATCGGTGAGCGGCCGCACATCCAACTCCTATTCCACTAATTCGACGTGCGTCGCGATCTCCTCGCGCGGCACCAGTGCCGACCAGTAGGCCACGATCTCGCGCACGGGCGGGCGGCCGTCGCCGAAGCCGGTGGCGCCGGGCGGGCCGTTGAGAACCAGGGGAATCAGTTCGCGCGTGAAGCGATCGACGGCCGCGCGGTCCGAGCCGCGCACGCCGATGCGGAGCTGCACTTCGGGCGGATCGGGGTTGGGCGGGGCGATGGGGCCATGACACGCGTTGACGCCGAAGAATTCGGTGTGGATGGCGTCGAACACCAGCCCGAGCTCGGCCAGGCGCTGCCGCACGATGCGGTCGGCGGCCGCGGCCTTCTCGAGCGCCTGCGGCCAGGAGTAGACCAGGGTCCCTATCGCCTTCCAGCCGTTCGAGTAACTGATCGAAAGCTTCAGCGTGGGCGGGCGCGGGCCGCCGCGGATGCCGGTGACGCGCACGCGGTCCGAGCCGGCTTCCGCGAGGTGGATGCTGGTGAAATCGGCCACGCAATCGGGCGTGATGTAACGGGCCGGGTCGCCCAGCTCGTAGAGCAGTTGTTCCTTGACCGTATCGAGGCTGACGCGGCCGCCCGCGGAAGGATGCTTGGTGACCGAGAAGGAACCATCCGGCTCGGCCTCCACAATGGGGTAGCCGATATCCGCCATGTTGGGGATGGTCTGCCAATCCACCTGGCAGTTGCCGCCGCTCGATTGCGCGCCGCACTCGATGATGTGCCCGGCGATCGTGCCGGCGGCCAGCTTATCGAACTCATCGGGCTGCCAGCCGAAGCGGTGCACCATGGGCGCCAGCGTCAAAGCCGTATCCGTGGAGCGGCCCGCCACCACCACGTCGGCTCCCGTATCGAGGGCCTCGGCCAGAGGGAAGGCGCCGATATAGGCATTGGCGCTGAGGATGCGCTCGCGTATCCCGGCCAGCGTCTCGCCGCTATCCATGTCGCGCATCGGGTAACCTTTGGCCAGGAACTCGTCGAGACGCGCGAAGACATCGTCTCCCAGCACCACCGCTACCTTCAGGCCGGGCGCCACGCGCAGCA
Source organism: Terriglobia bacterium (assembly GCA_963714205.1). GTDB lineage: Bacteria > Acidobacteriota > Terriglobia > Bryobacterales > Bryobacteraceae > CAVQNQ01. Next base: position 98,790 of record CAVQNQ010000003.1, on the reverse strand, counting down.
CTTCGCGCGCGCAGGCGACCGGGTTCACGCCGCCGGCGTTGGCGATCACTTTCACGCCGCGGTCGCGGATCTTGCGGGCGATGCGGGCCACCAGGGGAGGGAAGTCGCGGGCATAGCCGAGGTTCGGATCGCCCTGCTTCTGCTTCTGCAGGATCGACATGGTGACCTCGGCAAGGTAATCGAGCGTGAGGTAATCGATGGGGCCCTGGTCGATGAGGCGGACGGGGGCCTCCAACCAATCGCCCCAGAAGCCCTGGCCGTTGGCGATGCGAATCATGAGACCTCGTTTCCGGGGGGCGGGCCGCCCTCGGCGCGCCTCGCGGGGAGCACGGGCCATCCCCCGGGGACCGCGTTGCAGCAGGCCTCCAGCGCGAAGGCGAGATACGCACGGGAATCCAGCGGATCGATGACGGCATCGCAGTGTCCCCGCGCGGCGGCATAGCGGGCGTCCAGCCAGCGCTCGTAATCGGCGCGCGTTTTTTCGATGGCGGCGCGCAGCTCTTCGGGAATCGGCCTGCCTTTGTGTTGTTCCAGTTCGGCGGCGAAGAGCGCCTGGACAGCCGATTCACCCTCCATCACGCCGATGCGCGCGGTCGGCCAACTGAAGGTGAAGTTGGGATCGAAGCCCTGGCCGGCCATCGCGTAGTAGCCCGCGCCGCTGGCGTGATTGAGCGTCAGGACAATCTTGGGCACGGTGGTGCAGGACATGGTCTCCACCATTTCGGCGCCGGCGCGGATGATGCCCTCGCGCTCGGCTTCCGGCCCCACCATGAAACCGGAGACATCCTGAAGATAGACCAGCGGATGGCCTAGGCGTTCGCTGGTTTCGACGAAGTAGGCCACTTTGCGCGCGGATTCGGCGTAGATAATGCCGCCGATGCGCGGGCGCCCATGGGCCTTCAGGAACCCGCGGCGGTTGGCGATCAGGGCCACCGGCCGGCCCGCCAGGCGGGCGTTGGCGCACAGCATTTCGGGCGCGTATTCGGGCTGGAACTCGGCGTAATCGGCGGCATCGAAAATTCGCGAGATCACATCTTCGATCGCATACGGCAGGCGATGGTCAGCGGGCAGCACGCCGTAGAGATCCTCGGGACAGCGGCCCGGCGCGGCCGAGGGGCGGAGCGGGGCCTCGGGCAGTTGGCAGAAGCGCTGGCGTATGCGCGCCAGGCAATCGGCGTCATCGGCGGCCATATAGTGGGCCACGCCGCTGATGGCGGTATGCAGGCGCGCTCCGCCCAGCGACTCGGAATCGATCACCTGCCCGGTGGCGCCTTTGACCAGGTTGGGCCCTCCCAGTCCCATGAAGCTCACGCCTTCCACCATGATGATGACGTCGCTGAGGGCCGGCAGATAAGCGCCACCGGCGATGCATGGCCCCATCACGGCGGCGATCTGCGGAATCCGCAGGCGCCGGCGCATCAGGGAATTGTAGTAGAAGATGCGGCCCGCGCCATACTGGCCGGGAAAGATGCCGTCCTGATACGGAAGGTTGACTCCGGCCGAATCCACAAGGTAGACGATGGGGAGCCGGTTGCGCATGGCGATTTCCTGGGCGCGCAGGATCTTGGTAATAGTTTCGGGCCACCAGGCGCCGGCTTTCACGGTGGCGTCGTTGGCCACCACGACGGCAGGGCGTCTTTCGATGCGGCCGATCCCGGTGACTACGCCTGCCGCGGGCGCCTGGCCGTCGTAGCGGTCATACGCTACCAGCAGCCCAATTTCGAGAAATGGGGCGCCCGGATCAACCAGGCCGCCGATGCGCTCGCGGGCCGTCATCTTCCCGGCGCGATGCTGGCGCTCGATCCGCTCCGGCCCTCCGCCCTGGCGGAGACGGTCCTCGAGCTTCTTCAACTGTTCGACGAGCAGGCGCATCTGGGCGGCGCGCGCCGGCTCTGAGGGAGCTTCAGCTTGTGAATCCACAGTCTCGGGATCATTGTCCCACGAGCGCGCCGCGCCCGGCCTACCGCGGCTGCGAGCGCTCCAGAACGCCATCGAGCGAATAAGCGCCCGCGCCCTTCGCCATGATGGCAACCGCTATGGCGATGGCCAGGATGTGGTATTCGAAGCCTTCGCCTTTCTGCGTGCCGGACCAGTTCATGAAGAAGCCGTTGGGGATGTGCACGGCCAGAACCGCGACTACCATGTTCACTAGGATGCCGAAGGCGCCGATGCGGCTGAGCAGTCCAAGCAGAAGGCCGAGGCCGCCCAGGAATTCGGCGCAAATGGCCAGGAACGCAAAAGGAGCGGGTACGCCCATGTGAGTGAAGAACCCCATGGTGCCGGTGAAGCCGTATCCCCCGAACCAGCCGAGGGCCTTTTGTGCGCCATGGGCGAACATGACGATGCCGAGTGCCAGACGGAGCAGGGTGAGGATGGGGTCATTGGTGGTAGCGATCAGTTTGCGGAACATCGTTTTCTCCTTGTCTGATTATTTGCACATACCGTGCCGTTCTGGTTTGCTAGTACCAAAGCACACTGATCCTGCTATTACCCGCATGGTCCTAAACCATTGGAAATGTGGGGTTAGTTCCATTGAATGAAAATTACAGCCCGGATACGCTGGTCAGTGGACAGCGTTGCTTGGGGGCGCCGGCACCGTGACTTTGTAATTTCGCAAAGCCGGCAGAATGCCTGGTGTCCCCCGCCTAACTTGGGCACTTTCATATGCCGCTTCGTGAGATCACCGAATGCAGCTGGGCCTTGGCGGGGTTATCCGTCGGGTCTTTAGCGATGGCGACCGCGGTCGGTATCGCCGCGCTGGCCCTGCTTCGCGCGATTCGCAGTGCGTTCCGGTAAACGGCGGGCCTTCTCCGCTCGGGAGGGCGCTGGTTCTATGGCTTCTCCCATTTGCCGCTTTCGCCCGCGCGGAATATCGCCTCGATAACCGCCATGTTCTGCAGGGCGTCCTCGAGCGGCACCGGCGGGGCGTCGCCTTCGCGGATGGCGCGCGAGAAGAGATCGCCCTGAATGGTGTACTGGTCGCACGCCGGAAATTCCTCGAGGGTTACTCCGGCGGCGCCCTCATCGATGCGGATGTGCGCCGGCCGGTCCTTCGGCGCGTTGAATGGGACCTCGGGTTCGATGCTCGCCTTCGTGCCGAAGAAACGCATGCTCTGATTGGGGATCGCCTGGGTCGTGCACGTAAAGATGCAGGGGCCCGAGGGATACTCCAGGATGGCGGAAGTCAGCCGGTCGATGCCGCCGAGGTCTGGGTCGCGGTCGATGGAAGCCGCCACGCGCACTGGCTCCTCGCCGAATACAAAGCGCGAGACCTTGACGGGATAGCATCCAATATCCATCAAAGCGCCGCCGCCGTATTCGCGGATGTTGCGGATGTTGGCCGCGTTCACGTTGAAATAGGCGAACGATCCCACGGCGTAGCGGAGCTGCCCGAGGCGCCCGGCGCGCACCAGCTCCTCGATCCGCAGCCACTGCGGGTGGGTCCGTACCATGAACGCCTCGCCCATCGTCACACCCGTGCTATCGCGCGCGGCGATCAACTCCCGCGTTTCCGCCACGCTCATGCCGATGGGCTTCTCACACAGCACGTGCTTGCCCGCCTGGGCGGCGCGGATGGACCACGGGACGTGCAGGTGGTTGGGCAACGGGTTGTAAACCGCCTCGATTTCGGGATCGGCCAGCATCTCCTCGTAGGAGCCATATGCCTTGGGGATGCCGAGATCGCCCGCTGTCTTCTGAGCCTTGGCCAGGTCGCGCGAAGCGATGCCGGCAATTTCGCTAAGCTCGCCGCGCTGCATGGCGGGAATCACCTGTGTGGCGGCGATGCGGGCCACTCCTAAAACGCCCCATTGAACTTTTCGCATGTTTCCTCAGTTCTGCCCCTGAATCACATGTTCGGTGGTCCAGACTTGCCGCAGTCCGAAAGGGATCGGCAAGGGCTTGCTGGTATCATATTTCTCCGGCTGGCGCGCGGCCACAACCTGGATCATCTTCTCCACGAAGAACGCCGGCAGCCGGATATTTTCGTAATAAGCCTTCTCCACCGAAAAAGTGACCATCGAATGGTCCGCCTGGAAACGGTAGTCCACCCAGATGGATTTGCGCCCGTTCAACACGGGCCGTAACAAGGCGGGAATGGTGCCGGGTTTCCATCGTTCCACGCCGTCAAAGTCCACGATTGTGAACGTGGAGATGTAGTTGTTCGGGAAAACCTTCACCGTCACCGAGTCCAGGCCCGGGCGCGGCGTGGTCTTCAGAGAGTACCGCAGATAATCGTTAATTTCGCTATCCCGGAGTTGGAAGGCGATGTGGGGGGTAGAGGCCTTCCCCTTTTGGGCTTGAGCGGCCCGAAACTGGTCGAATAAGCCGAGGAATTTGGCCACCACCGGGGGCGCAGCCGTGGCATTCCCCGCCTGTGCCCATAGCGGCAGTCCGCTTAGCGTCAGTACTACTGCGATTCCGGAAAAATTCATAACAAGGTTATCTTAGCGACGCGCAACAAGTGTTTTCGACCGGCAGAGAGATGCGCTCGCCGGGAGAAGCCGAATTCCGAAGGAGCCTCGATGCCGATCGTTCAGGCCGTCTTGTTCAAATCCGAAAGCCAATCCAACTGGAAATTCGCGTTCTCGTTCAGCTTGAACGTTTTCTTCACCGACTCGGGTTTGACACCGCGGATATCGATCCTCGACAAATCGAATTGACCGAGACCCAGTTCAGCCGAGTATTGCATGTATCCGACGGCATGAGAGGGGATGCCCATGGTTTCCAGGCTAACCCGGTCCACGGCCAGGAAGTCCGGGCCCGCGAGCGCGATCTTCATGGGTATAAGAGTGCCGTTAACGGGTCCATTCCCTTCCATGCCGTCGAAGCCATCGATGACCGCGACGCCCCAATTGGGCCGCATATGGAGGGCCAGGATGGCCATGTTGTAGTTCATGGCGTGATGGCAGTCGTTAACGCCGATCTTCTCTTTGCCGAGCGGCATGGCATGCATAAGATGCTTGTCGGCAAATACCGGTGTTTCATTGGCCAGGCTGTGCAGCGGGGCGCCCAGGACCATATTCTTCACCGAACCCGTGGCCACCACGGCATTGTGAGTCTTCAGCATGGCCGCGGAGATGACGAACGCGTCCGGGTCCATCAACTGGGCGGCCAGTCGTACGGGTGTCGGCCGTATGTTGCGGTCCACGATCGCGAAGACCTCGAACTTCTTTTCCCGGTTGAGATCCAGAATTTTGATCTTCTGGGCCTTGAATTCGGGGATGACCTGGGCGTACTTGAAGTTCTCGAAGCCTTCCATAGAGTCCCGGCTGCTGGCTTCGACGATGACCACGGGGCCCTTGAACCGGGGAGCCACATAATCCAGGATGCCGCGGATCGCATCCACGTGAGTCGCGGCGAGCTGGTTGGTCGTCGAGACGTTGTTAATCTTCAGGAGGACATACTTCTTGCGGTTCATAGCTGGCCGGACTTCGCGGTCCACGGCCATCAGCGCATCGAAGACGTTCTTGCGGCGCACGTCGCCCTGAACCAGGCTGACAGGCGACCGTTGGGTATACGGAAAAATCGGGGTTGCGGGAACCGGCGGCGGATACTGTTGCTGCGCGTTCAAACGGAACTGCCCCGCTGCCACGGCCCCCAGTGCTCCCGTCAGGTGGAAAAATCTTCGGCGCGAAAAATCGTTCATGACTGGCTCCTCACTCCCCAAAAGCGTCGCTCTTGAATACTCGATTGTACATCCCCACAGCCGGTTTCGGACTGCCTTCTCCGTTTTGGCATTCCGAGCGCCTGGCGCGGCCGCGGCCGGCGCGTTCAAAGGAACAATTTGCCGGCCGCGGCGCTCGATGAGAAACTGCGCACGGCCGTCGCTTCATCATCGAAGACCGGGAAAACGGCATAGAACCTGACGACTTGCAGCAGGTCCCGCACTTTGCCCTGCACGTGCAGCAGCTTGATATGGCCTCCGGCGTTGCTCACGCTGGCGAAGGCGCTCACCAACTCGCCTAGACCGGCGCTGTCGAAGAAAGAAGAATCCTTGAGGTTCAGCAGGACGTTCTTCCGGCCGGAGGCTATCAGGTCCTTGACCGTAGTCCGAATTACCCCGGAGCCTTCGCCCAGCGTGATCCGGCCCGCCAGATCGACGATGGCCACATCACCCACGTCACGCACGGTTGCCTTGGCGCTCATCGTTACCTCCGCGGATCTATTATGTACAATCCAGGTTCGGGATGCACGGCCCGCCCCAGCCGCCCCTCACTCTACCAGTGGGTAAGCGAACCATCGGGACGGTTGTAGATCGAGCGGCGAACCGGTTGAGTCACCTCTCCGATCTGAGTTAGTGGTTTGGTGTCCAGCGTGACGCCCAGGCCAGGCCGCTCGTTGGGGTAGAGCTTGCCGGCCTTGAAGTCCGCGTAGTCGGGAAGATACGGGATCTTGCGGTCTCCGTAGTTGTACTCGAACATCACCGCGCCGGGGTATGTGATCAGGCAATGCACCAGCGCGGCGGTGGCCACGGGGCCGGTGAAGTGCGGGACAATGCCCACGGCGTGAGTATCGCACAGCGCCATAACTTTGAGAAACTCGGTGATGCCGCCGACATTGGGCAAGGTGCAGCGGTTGTAATCGATGTCGTGGTTCTCGACGAGCTTGTTGAAGTCCCAACGCCAGCCCCACTCTTCGCCGGCGGCGATGGGCACGCTGGTCATCTGGCGGAGCTTGGGGATGTCCTCTAGAAAATGCTCCGTGCGGACGGGGTCCTCCACCAGGTAGGGCGAGTACGGCTCAATCAATTTGCAGCCTCGCAGAGCGTCGGCATATTCGAAGCGCTGGTGGAAATCGACGCTCCAATCGGCGCTCGAGCCGAGCGCCTCGCGAAGCTCTTGGGCGTCCCGGGCAAGTTGCAGGAGGCTGGCCCGCACGTCCCAAGGGCCATTGCCGGGGTCGCCCGCGCCAATCCGGTAAACTTTATAGCCCGCGTCCAGGGTAGCCTTGACACGGTCTTTCAGGGTGGGCTGCGCGCCTCCGGGGCCGGCCGGCGGCCGAACATTGCTGGTGTTGTAGGTCTCGCAGTAGTTGCGCACCGCGCCGCCCAACATCTGGTGTATGGGCAGCCCTACCGCTTTTCCCTTGATGTCCCACAGGGCCAAGTCCAGGGCACCCATGGCATCTTGCTTCTCACGCCCCGGCGGGTAGAACCACGCCATGTATTCTTCCTGCCAGATGGCTTCGATCCGGAACGGGTCTTTGCCGATCAGCGAGCCGGCGCACTGTTCCAGCGTGTCCTTGGAGCCGCCCTCGCCGATTCCCGTAATGCCGGCTTCGGTCTCCACCGTCACCAGCATGTTGCTCTGGTTGAAAATCTGGTTGAGGTCGGGCGGCTGGTAAATGCGGACCCGCGTGATCCTGGTCTTCGGCAGCGCGGCTTGGGCGAGCCGCGAAAGCGCCAGGCAGGCGGCGGGCACGGCCGCCAGCGCCTTCAGAAATGCCCTTCTTCGCATGAATGATCCCTTTCCGCCGGGTTGCGCCCCTTGGGCGTCCGGCGGATGCCAGTATATATTAACCGGACGCGTTGCTCCGGAGACTTGACACGCAGGTCTGGCCGCAACCCTCATCTTGCCGCGGCATCCGAAACCCTGGCCAGGACCAGCCTGAGCGGCTCGTCGGCCGGCTGCGTCGCCTGGGCGCAATTCTTCTGGCGGGCCTGTCCTAGCTTCTCGGCAAGCTCCAGATTGGCTTCGATGGCCTCGTCTTGCTGGGAAGCCGTCACCCGCTTTTGGAGCGCTTGCCCGGCTTGATCGGCCAGGTCCCGAAGGTTCCCGGAGACCCCGGCTCCGGTGCATTGCTTCACGTCGTTCAGGGCGAGTTGGACCAGCTTCAGGGTCCGGCGGTATCGCTCGGCCGTGCCCAGCCCTCGCAGCATCGGATCGAGAGCGAGCACCTGGCGCGCCAGCTCGAGCCGCTTGCGAATATCTTCATCCCCGGGCTTCAGGTGCGCGGCCACCTGCAAGTTCGTTTCCGCGATCCGGTAGTTGCCCAGCGCGGTTTCGGCTTCGCCCAATCCAGCATAGGCATCCGCGTCTTCGTGGTCGTGCTCCTGGCGTAAGATCTGCCGGAACATATCTGCCGCTCGCCCCGGCGAAGCGGCCAGCAAGAAAAGATGGGCGATGCGCCGGCGCGTTTCGAGGTCCCCCGGCGCCTCATCCTGAAGCGGAAGCAGTTCGGCAAGGAGCGCCTTCTTATTGTCCTGCTTGACGAGGAGATCGATCAGCTCGAAGCGCGCCTGGACGCGGTTCGCGGCGGCGTCCTGCGGCCATTGACCGTATATCGCCATGTGATAGTAGAACTCGGCCGCCTCCGGTTTTCCCTGCCTGGCCAGCGCGCGCGCCATCAGCAGGTTGGCGCCGCCATCGGTGGCGTCGTTCTGCAGCATGTTAGTCAGCGCCGCCTCGGCGTCCGCCAGTTTGTTGGCCCTGAGCAGAACGTCCGCCAGCGCCAACTGGTAGGCCGGGTTATCGCGCGAGATGGCCAGCGCGGCCCGCAGACGCTCGATGCTCTCGGCATCGCGGCCCTCTTGAGCCAGGCGCTGCCCTTCCCGGAAGAGCCGCACGGCCTGTGTCGCCATCTCGGACTGTTCTACCTTCGCCAGAAACGTGTCGATCGCGAACAGCACGCCGATGGCCAGGAATACCAGCGCAAGCGTGCCAAGGAAGGATGTGCCGGGACCGTTCGAGGGAGCTTCAGGCGGTTCCATCGGCTTGTTCCATTTGGCCCTCAGGTCTAGCGACGCCGTAAGCGCGCAGCACGTCGTCCAGCGTTACGATGCCCATCAGTTGGCCCAAGTCGGCCCGGCTTAGTACCGGCAGCACGTTCACGTGCGCGGCGCCCATCCGCTCCAACGCCAGGCCCAACCGATGATCCGGATGCACGTGTGGAAACGCCCGCCCGGCCAGAATCTCGGCCAGCTTTTTCCCGCCGTCACCGCGCGCGAGCGCGCTCTCCAGGTCGGTCTTGTGGACCATGCCGAGGAAGCCGTGGCTGCCCGCCACCGGCCGGGCATCCAGTGATTCTTCCCGCACCCGTCCAGCCGCCGCGGCCACCTCCATCTCCAACGGCAGCGCTTCCGGAGAAGGTCGCATCGCCTGCGCCACGCGTATCAGCGCGGGCTCCGCCCCGGCGCTGGGCAGATGCACGCCGTCCTGATGAGCGAGCGCTTCGTAGATCGGTTCCTTTTGCAGCTTATAAGAGATGAAGAAGGCGATCAGGTTCGAGATCATGAGCGGAACGATAATGGTGTAATCCCGCGTGGTTTCGAAGATCATGATCACCGAAGTCATGGGAGTCCGCACGATTCCAGCGAAGGCCGTTCCCATGCCTACCAGCGCGTACGCGCCGGGCGAGGCCGTGTGCGCCGGCCAAAAGGCGTGCGCTACGCTGCCCACCGCGCCGCCCATCATCGCGCCGATGAATAGGGCCGGCCCGAAGATTCCGCCCGCATTACCGGAGCCGTAGCACAGCGCCGTGGCCACGATCTTGAGCACCGCCAGGATAACCAGAAGCCGCAGGACCATATCTCCGTTGAGCGCGCGCTCCACGACGTCGTAACCCACGCCGAGAACTCCCGGGACGAAAAAGCCCATCAATCCCACGCCGAGCCCGCCCGCCACCGGCTGAAACCAAACGGTCCACCGCGGAAACCGCGCGAAGCGCGCGCGAATTCCGAGCAGAAGTTTGACGAAGCACACCGACCCCAGGCCGCCCACCACGCCCAGAACCGCATAGATGGCAAATTCGACCGGATGCACCAGTTGGTAAGCTGGCACGTGGAACAGCGGTTCGTCGCCCAACACGAGATGCAGGACCATCCAGGAGGTAGCTGAACTCAGGACCGCGGAACCGAGCACGGGAGCGTTCAGGTCACCCATGATCTCTTCGAGCGAGAACAGCACGGCCGCAATGGGCGTGTTGAACGCGGCCGCCAGCGCGGCGGAGCAACTCACCGGCACCAGCGCCTTCACGCGCTCTTTACCGAGTCCCAGCCGGCGCGAGATCACCGAACCCAAGCCGGCGCCGACTTGAACGGAGGGACCCTCGCGTCCCAGCGCAATGCCGCTGGCCAGCGATGCCGAGCAGCAAAAAAACTTCCCCAGCACCGTGCGGAGGCTGATAGCCCCGTCGTTGAGGAAGAGAGCGAACTTGGTTTGCGGGATGCCGCTGCCGCGCGCAAAAGGGAAGTAGCGATACAGAAGATAACCGGTCCCCAGGGACCCCAGCGTGGGGCAGAGGATTCGCCGCAAGCCCGACCCGCCCGGCGGATACATGCGCGCGGCCAGCCTGCCCGTAAGCAGGATGAAGGCCACTACAACCAGCCCGACCAGCGCGCCGATCACCAGGCTCAGAACGAAGACCAGCTGCGTCTCGCGCTGGCGCAGTTGTTCGACCCATCGAGTCAGATCCCTACGGTGTATCCGGCCCGTCACTCTGCCCCCGTTTCCTGCTTACCCCTTGACGGGCTTGTCCGATGCCTTCCAGCGCTTCTCGTCCCAGTACAACGTGCGGCCTTCGCGGTACGATTGCACAGCCAGATTGATCAGCACGCAGGCCTTCGCGCCCGTCTCCACGTCCAGGTGCGGCTTCTCGCGCGTGCGCATGCACTGGAGGAAGTTCCCGATGTGCGCTTGCAGCGGATCGCTCTGGTCGACGGGAATTTTGATCTCCTGGTTGCCGAACTTCTTCTGGTATTCGTCGCCGCCCACCAGCCGGTCGGCCTTCACCGCCGAATCCCAGTGCGATTCCGGCTTCACCGTAATGTTGGGAACCATGCCTTCGAAACGCCCGTGATCCACCATGATGATCGTCCCATAATGCCCGCGGATCAGGCCGGGAATGTGCTGCGAATTGGCCATGGTGGAGCTGAGCACCAGCGAATGGCCCTTGGCATAATCGGCCATCAGGTGGAAGGTGTCGGGAACTTCGCGCTCGTCTTTGAAGACGTAGATGCCGCCGTGCGCGGTGACCTTACTGGGGAACTGCGGCTCGTCCCAGCAGATGTTCATCGGCGCCACCACGTGGAAGAAAAGGTCGGTGGCGATGCCGCCCGAATAATCCCAATACTTGCGGAAGCGGAAAAAGCGGTCGGCGTCGTAGGGCCGCTTGGGTGCCAGCTTGAATTCGGTGCCCAGGAACATGTTCCAATCGATGTGGTCGTCGCCCTTGCCGTCCGGGCCGGCGTTCTTATCGATGGGCCAGTCCTCGTTCCATTCGCCGGTAAACGAATTCCGGTGATAGGATCCCTGGCTCATGATCATCTGTCCGATCATGCCGTCGGCGATGGCCTTCTTGGCCTTCCACCACATTTCGGCCGAAGTGGTCTGGGATCCCACCTGCAGAACGCGCTGGGTTTCCTTGACCGAGTTCACCAGCAGGCGGGCCTCTTCGGTGGTGTGCACCATGGGCTTTTCCAGGTACACGTCCTTGCCCTGGTCCAGGGCGTCCAGCGCGATCTTGCCGTGCCAGTGATCGGGCGTGGAGACAATCACCGCGTCCACGCCGGGCTGCGCCAGAAGCTCGCGGTAATCGGTGTAGCCCTTGGTGTTGTACTTTTCCGCGCCCTCGCGCCTGCGCTTCTCCCACACATCGCATACCGCCACGATCTGGCAGGCGTTGTTCTTCTCCGCATAGCTCGTGAACTGGCTGGCCACGTAGTTCCCGCGCCCTCCATAACCGATCACGCCCACGCCGATGCGGTCGTTGGCGCCGATCACCCGCCCGGCAGTTTTGCCGCCGCTCGTCGCCGCCAGGGCCTTGCCGGCGCCCAACGCCACACTGGCAGCACCCACGGATTTGAGAAAATCTCTGCGATCCACGGAGTTGTTTCCGGATGACATGCCATCTCCCTTCGATGCGCTCAGGCAGCCCGTGGTGGGACGCCGATAGTCATTATCCCGCAGATAGCCTGTCGCGCATGTGCGGTAATGGGCCCGAACTTTTTTTGACGCTGGGGCAAATCGCCCGAATGTTTAGGGATCATTCCGCCGATAGGTATGGCGGAGTGTATTATGAGCGAAACTCTCGTTCGTCCCCAGGCGCCATGGGCCCTCCGGCCGCTGCCGCCCTTCCCCGCCGTCGCCCAGCGCATCATGGCCCTTGCCAAGCAGGAGGATCCCGGCGTCCGCGAGTTGGGCGATCTGGTCAAAATGGATCCTTCCTTCGCGGGCGAGTTGCTGCGGCTTGCCAACTCGGCGCTCTTCGGCGTACGCCGCCAGGTGACCAGCCTCGCCCGCGCCATCATGATCGTGGGTACGGAGCGCATCAAAACCATGGCTGCCACGGTGGCCGTGAACCGCATGGTTCGCGCTTCCGTGCGTATTGGCGTGCTGCGTAAGGTCTGGGTCCACAGCCTGGTGACAGCGATCATGGCGGAGGAAGCCGCTCGTGCCGCGCGGTTGGATCGGGACAGCGGCTACACGGCCGGCCTGATGCACAACCTGGGAGCCCTGGGGCTGATGTCGGCTTACCCCGAAGAGTACTCCCGGATGCTGGAGGTCTCCGGCCGGTTCGGCTTCGAACTGCTGCAGACCGAACGCGATCTCTTCGAGATCGATCACTGCGCGGCGGGCGCCTACCTGGCCCAGGATTGGGACTTTCCCGACGAACTGGCCGCGGTTATCGCCACTCACCACGACAATCCAGTTCCGGGGGAACTCAGCCTTTACAACCTGATCAAAGTCTGTTGGCGGCTTACCGACACGCTCGGCTATGCGGCCTTCCCGCAAGAGAAGCAATGGCCGTGGGAGGAGCTTATCGCCGCGCTGCCCCATGCCGGTTTATCGTGGCTCGGAGACTCCCGGGAAGTCGTGAAGGCGAAACTCGCCAAACGTCTTGCCGACGCCCCCGTGTAAGCGCCGGCATGGCATCAGACAGCCGGAACGGCTCAGCCGATGGTCGCCAGGGCCTGTTCGAAATCGGCCAGCAGGTCCCGCCAGTCTTCGATTCCCACCGAGACGCGCACCAGCCCATCGGTCACGCCAGATTCGGCCAGTTCCTCCTTGGTCATGCCGGAATGAGTGGTCGTCTTGGGGTGGCACGTGAGTGTCTCGACTCCTCCCAGAGAGACGGCATTGTGGGCGATCCGCAGGCGCCGCAGGAACTCGAAAGCCGCCTTTTTACCGCCCTTAAAATCGAGCGAGAAGATGCCGCCCGGGTAATCGCACTGTTTCTCGTAGATACGCTTCTGCTCCGGATCCGCGAACAGGGTGGGGTAGAGTACCCGGGAGAGATGGCGGTGGCCGTGGAGGGCCTCGGCCAGCCGTTGCGCATTCTTGCTCTGGCGGTTCATGCGCAGCGCCACGGTGGGCAGGCGGCTGTTCAGCATCCAGCACTCGTCGGGCTGCAAAATATTGCCGAACATGCCGCGGCGGCTGCGAAGCTTCTGGATGGCTTCGGCGGTCCGGGTGATGGCCACGCCGGCCAGCATGTCGCTGAATCCGGAAAGGTACTTGGTGCCGGAATAGAGCGCAATGTCGGCGCCTAGCGCCAGGGGGTGCTGGAAGGTGGGGCCCAGAAACGTGTTGTCCACCATCACCACGGGCTTATCGGGGTGGGCGGCCGCGGTGGAGGCGGCGCGCTCGATATCGGTCATGATGAGGGTCGGATTGGCGGGCGTTTCCAGAAACACGATGCAGCAGTTCTCGGCTGAACGGATGGCCTGGTCGATGCCTTCCGAATCGCCCGAGTGCACCGGGATGCCGCGGACGCCGAACGGCTCGAGGAACGTGTGGATCAGGCCGGTGGTGCCGCCATAGAGCGGCGTGGTGTAGACCATCGAGCCGTCGGGGCGGGCGAAAGTAAAGAACGCGGTCATGATGGCCGCCATTCCGGAATTGAAAGCCGCGGCCTCGCGGCCGCCGGCCTCCAGCGGCACAATCTGGTCTTCCAGAATCTCGGAATTGGGATGCGAGAAGCGCGAATAGATCAAGTCGGCGCGCTCGCCTTCGGCGGGCTTGATTTTGCCGGTGGTGATGGCGAAGGCGTGCTCGGCCGCCTCGGGGCTGGCGAAGACGTAGGTCGAGCTGCGGAAAACCGCCGGCCTCGCCGATCCGAACGACAGGCTGGGATCGAATCCCCGGGTGAGCACGGCGGTGCGGGGGCGCACCGCGCCATGGGTCTGGTCTGGATCCGGCATAAACCCTCCTACCTGAGTCTAGCGCTGCCACTGCAGGCCGGCCGGTATAGACAGCGGCTACGAGCTATGGGCTATGCTGAAAGACCGCCTCCATGTTTTCGTATTCTCTGAACGATCTTTACTGCGAGCAGGTCCCGCTGGCGGACCTGGCCGCTGCTACCGGGACGCCCGCGTACGTCTATTCCAGCCAATCCATCCTGGCCAACTACCGGGCCTACGATGAGGCCTTCGGCGACCTGCCGCACTCCATTTGCTACGCCGTGAAGGCCAACTCGTCGCGAGCCGTGTTGCGCCTGCTGGCGGGCGCTGGAGCCGGCTTCGATATCGTCTCGGGCGGTGAGTTGTACCGCGTTTTGCACGCGGGAGGCGATCCCGCGCGTGTGGTTTACTCCGGCGTGGGCAAGACGGCCGATGAGGTGGAATACGCGCTCTCGAGCGGCATTTGCGGCTTTAACTGCGAATCGGAATCCGAGCTGGCGCTCATCAATGCCCTGGCCTTGCGGCGGGGGGTAAAGGCGGGGTTCGCCATCCGCATCAATCCGGATGTGAATGCCGCCACGCACCCGTATATTTCCACCGGACTCACCGAGCATAAATTCGGCATCCCCATGGCCGAGGCGGCCGCGGTCTACGACCGCGTCCGCGAATTCGCAGGCCTTTCCGCCGAGGGCGTAAGTTGCCACATCGGCTCGCAGATTCTCGACCCCAGTCCGATTCTGGAGGCGGTGGACAAGGTGCTTGAGTTCATCGCCGGGCTGCGCGCGGCGGGCCACGCGATTCGTTATATCGATCTGGGCGGAGGCCTGGGAGTGGCGTACCATCCTGGCGAGAAGACTCCGGCCATAAGGGCCTTCGTCGAGAGCCTGCACGCGCGGCTGCGCGAGAGCGGCCTCGAGGTGATGGTCGAGCCGGGCCGCTCCATCGCCGGCCCCGCGGGCGTGCTGCTGACTCGCGTGTTGTACCGCAAGCGAAACGGCCCGAAGGAGTTCGTGGTGGTGGATGCCGCCATGAACGATCTCATACGGCCCGCGCTCTACCACGCGCACCATGAGATCGTGCCGGTGCGCCGCAACCGGCTGGCGCCCATTACCGCGGATGTGGTGGGGCCGATCTGCGAAAGCGGCGATTTCCTGGCCCGCGACCGCCGCATGGCCAACGTCATGCCGGGCGATTACCTGGCCGTTTCGACGGCCGGCGCCTACGGCTTCGTGCTCTCTTCGAACTACAACTCCCGCCCGCGCGCGCCGGAAGTGCTGGTGGAAGGCGGCGAGTGGCGGATCGTACGCCGCCGCGAAACCTACGAGGACCTGGTGCGCGGCGAAGAGGAGCAATAAGCTCACCGCACCCGCGCGCAGCGCATTCACGCCTGACTACAGCCCCAGGCGGGCAGCCAGCTTCACGGTCTTCCCGGCCCGGTCCTTGATGGTCAAGCCTCCATTTTCCAGGCCCACGTCAGCCACGGGCGCGAAATCCGCCGGTGCCCTGGCGTAGAAGAACAGGTAGCGCGCGTGCAGCTTGGATTTGGCGGGCAGCCAGCGGTATGTGGGCGTGCCGAACATCTCGTGCACGTCCACCGCCGCGCGATGCGGGATGTCGAACGGCTGGGTGGAAAACTCCACGCCGCGCGCGGCACGCGGGTCATTGGTGTAATTCATCCAGTTCAGCAGCCAGGGGAATTGATCGCGGTGAAAGAGGTAGCCGAAGATCAGCCCGTTCTCCCGATGGAACGCCACCACGTAGCCATAAGTGCGCGCGGGGTCCACCTGGCAACCAGCCAGGTCCAGGGAAGCCTCGCCCACGGGAACCTCGCGCAGGTCGGCCGCGCCGCCCTTGAGGAGCGGAGCCATGGGCCAATCGAAATCCTTCAGAAAGGGCAAACGCGGAGGGGTGTTGGCCGGGTTTTGCGTGCGCACGCGACAATGCGTGACGGAGGCGTCAATGACCACTTTGCCGGGCTCGAGGAACGGCGGCCCGACGGTGGCGTGCTCGGCCCAGGATACCGGCCGGTCGAAGGCTACCAGGCTCTCGACTTCGGTATCCACATACACCACATTCTCGCCGTCGGCCACTTGCATGGTTCGGATGACGGTCTCCTGCGCCAGCGGCAGTTTGGCCGCCATCTTCAGTGAGGAAACCCCACCGGTTTTGGACGACGCCAGAACTTCGAACGGCTGATGGTTGGCTTCGCCGTGACCCGGCCATCCGGCGGCGCTTTCTTCGGCGGTGGGGACGCCGAAGCCATCCAGGCACAAAAAGTGGCCCATCGCCGACCAGAGCGGGCTGAGACGAGCGGCGTCATCAAGTTGCACGAGCCTGCTGAAGGACGCGCCCGTGAGCATGACCGTGAGACTCGAGCTTGTCGTTGGCGAGCGTAACCGAAGGCCGGGGCGGCGATCCTGGCGTCTGGGCCGCAGACATAATCGCGAGAGCAGCGAAAAGCGTTACGGACTTGCGCATATCAAGTCACGTAACACGGTTGACCGGTGAGTGTCCAGCCAGGCGTTCAGACGAGTTGGCCCGCTTCGAGAAAGCTGCGCAAGTCCCGCTCGTCGATCTGGGGCAGGCCGGGGGCCACGTTGTTGAGCTTGCCCTCGCGCATCCAGCGCTCGAGTTGATCCACCAGATCGAAGAGATGGTCGAACGAGTCCACCATGAACAGCAGCGGTTGATAATGGTCGATCTCCGCGACCTGATTGATCACCCATTCGATCTGGATGGGGTAGCGGCCCACTTCGTCCGATTCGATGGCGTGTTGCAGTTCGCCGTAGGAGCTGAGAAGACCGCTGCCGTAAGCGCAAATCCCGCGCGGGCCGCGCATCAGCCCGAACTCGATGGTGAACCAGAAGAAGCGCGACATGGCCCGGAGGATGCTGGTGAGGCGCCGGGCGCGTTCCTTCTGGTCGCGGATGTCCGCCGTGATTTCGACCGCCGTGTATGCGCAATCGCCGAAGCGCACCAAGGTATCGGCGAATGCCTTCTCGGTGTGCATGGGTACGTGGCCGGCGACGTCGTGGAAGATATCGGGCTCGGGCAGATAGTCCAGTTGGCTAGCGGAGCGAATTGTGATGGTGGTGGGAAATTCGCGGCGGCGCAGGCAATCGAAGAAAAGAAAAGCCGGCACGTAGCCGCTCACGGCTCTGGCCCGGAATCCAGTCATGGGCTGGAGTATGCGATTGATCTCGCCAAGCCGCGGAATCCGGTCCGAGGGCAGGCGCAAAACCTCGATTCCCCTTAGGAAGTGGTCGTTGGCGTAGCGTTCCCAGCGCGGCCGAATGCGTTCGCAAAGCCGGCGCCACGATTCGTGGTTGGCCTCCGAATACAGATCGTAAGCCTGCTCGATATAGAGATCGCCCCGCGAACGGGCTTCCTCTATGAACGGGGCGCTCCCGGTGGTTAGACCGCTTTCACGCATGGTCCCCCTCCTTCCCTCACAATCCCTGTATCTTTACTTACCAGAGGTTCTCTTCAATTACAACCACCTGTACGAGGTGCTATGGTAAAATCAATACCAGCGAGGGGAGGGTGAGCTGTGCCCGAAACAGCAGATCACGTGCCGGCGAAGGGAGATTTCCTTCCCCTCAACGGCACGGACTACGTGGAATTCTATGTCGGCAACGCGCGGCAATCGGCACATTATTATCGTTCGGCGTTCGGGTTCCGGCTGGCGGCCTATCGCGGCCCGGAGACGGGCACGCGCGACCGGGCATCCTACGTGCTGGTGCAGAATAAGATCCGCCTGGTGCTGACCACGCCGTTGCTTCCAGACCATCCGATTTCCGAACACATCCGGCTGCATGGAGATGGCGTGCGCGACATCGCTCTCTCGGTGGACGATGCGGAGGCAGCCTGGCGCGAGACCACCCGGCGCGGCGCCCGCAGCGTGCGCGAGCCGGAGACGGTGTGCGACGAGCATGGCGACGTGCATCTTGCGGCCATCGCGACCTACGGCGACACCGATTCACACGTTTGTCGAACGCGGCGAATTACCAGCGGCGCATTCCTGCCGGGTTTTCGGGCGGTCGAAGGCGACGACGCGGTGGCGCGGCCGGCAGGGCTCGAGCATATCGATCACATTGTCGGCAATGTCGGCTGGGGCGAGATGAACCGCTGGGTGGATTTCTATCGCGACGTGATGGGATTCCAGTTATTCAAACATTTCGACGACAAGGACATCAGCACGGAATACTCGGCGCTGATGTCGAAGGTGATGTCGAACGGCAACGGGCGGGTGAAGTTCCCGATCAATGAGCCGGCCGAGGGCAAGCGCAAATCGCAAATCGAAGAATACCTGGAGTTCTACGGCGGGCCCGGCGTGCAGCACATCGCACTTGCGACCGACGACATCATCGACACCGTATCGAAGCTCCGGCGGCAGGGCGTGGAATTCCTGCGTGTGCCCGCGACGTATTATCAGGATCTGCCGGCGCGGACGGGACCTATCGACGAGCCCATCGCGGCGCTGCGGGAGTTGGGCATTCTGGTCGACCGGGACGACGAAGGCTACATGTTGCAGATCTTCACCCGTCCGGTGGAGGACCGGCCGACGCTGTTCTTCGAAGTGATCGAGCGCAAGGGGAGCCGCAGTTTCGGCAAAGGGAACTTCAAGGCGCTGTTCGAGGCCATCGAGCGCGAACAGGCGCTCCGCGGAAATCTGTGAAGGAGGACTATGTATCCGCTCAAGAAAGGCAAATTTCGCAAGCCAGGCGCATGTGGGCCTGCCGGAAGGCACCTACGAGGAAGAGCACGGGCGCAAGGGATTTTACGGCAAGAGCGCGCACCTCTATCACGCGCATCCTCCCACCGGCTGGATCCGGTTCGAAGGCAAGCTGCGGCCGCACTGCTTCGATCTGAACCGCGTGGAACCTTCGGATCTGCGCGACCGCGAAGGAACGCCCGCGGCGGTGCTGGGAAACCAGGACGTGGTGTTGTACGTGTCGCGGCGCTCCGAGGCGATGCCGTTTTACTACCGCAACGCGGACGGCGACGAGCTGATCTTCGTGCATCGCGGCGCCGGCATTATCGAAACGGATTTCGGTCCGCTCCGTTTCGAAAAGGGCGACTACGTGGTGATGCCGCGGGCGGTAACGTACCGGGTGGCGCCCGAGACCACCGACAATTTCTTTCTGATTATCCAGTCGCGCACGGAGTTCGACCCTCCGGAAAAGGGTCTCCTCGGGCAGCACGCGCTGTACGATCCGGCGGTGATCACGACGCCCGAGCCGGACCCGCACCTGGACGATCGCCGCGAATGGGAAATCCGCATCAAGGCGGAGAACGAGATTTCGAAAGTGGTGTACCCGTTCAATCCGCTCGACGTGGTGGGGTGGAAGGGCGATCTCACGGTGTGGAAGATCAACATGCGCGATATCCGGCCGATCATGAGCCATCGCGGCGCACCTGCCGCCGAGCGCGCACAGTACCTTCGTCACCGGGGGCGCGGTGGTGTGCAGCTTTCTTGCCCAGGCCGCTTGAGCAGGACGAAGACGCCATGCGCGTGCCGTTCTTCCATCGCAACACCGACTACGACGAGTTCATCTTCTATCACGACGGCGATTTCTTCAGCCGCGACAACATCAAGGCGGGGATGGCCACCCTGCACCCCCGCGGCATCCACCACGGCCCGCATCCCAAGGCCTTGCTCAACCAGAAGAAGAAGACCCACACCGACGAATACGCGGTCATGCTGGATGGACTGAACCCGATCCACGTGCTGCCGGCGGGCGAACAGGTGGAGTGGAAGGAGTATTGGTCGAGCTGGGTGGAGAAGAAATAGCTTGGACGCGGTCTGGAAGCCCTCGCGGGAATGGATCGAGCGGACCAATGTCTGGCGTTTTATCGAGCGCCTGGGGTTCGACGATCGCGAGGCGTTCCTGCGCTTCTCGCGCGAAGAGCCGGAGCGGTTCTGGGACGAGCTGATGCGCGAGATGAAGGTCGAGTGGTTTGAGCCGTACCGCCAGGTGATGGATGTGAGCCGCGGTCCGGAGAGGGCCGAATGGTTCGTGGGCGGGCGAATCAACATCGCGCATAATTGTCTGGACCGCTGGGCGGAATCTGGGCGCATAGCCTGCATCTGGGAAAACGAAGACGGGGAGACCCGCAGCATCACGTTCGCCGAATTGCGCGACGAGGCCAACCGCGTAGCCAACGGGCTGGTGTCGCTCGGCCTCGAGCCGGGCGACCGCGTGGCCCTGTGCTTGCCGATGGTGCCCGAGGTCCTGTCGATTCTCTACGGGTGCTTCAAGGCTGGGATGACGGTGACGCCGATCTTCGCCGGATTCGGCGCGGGGGCCATCGCCGGGCGCGTCGAGGATTCGGGCGCACGCGCGCTGTTCACTGCTGAATCGTTGATGCGGCGGGGGAAACGGCTGCCGCTGGCGGAGAAAATGCCGGGCACGGTTGAACCGATCCTGGTCGGTGGACGCGCGTGGCGCGAGTTTCTGGCGGGGCAGCCGGCCTGCTTCCCCACGGCCTCGCTCGATTCCGAGCACCGCGCGCTGATGCTTTACACTTCGGGGACCACCGGGAAGCCGAAGGGCGTGGTCCACACTCATGCGGGCTGCCTCGCGCAAATGGGCAAAGAGATCTGGCTGGCGTTCGATCATCGGCCCGAGGACCGTTTCTTCTGGCTCTCCGATATTGGCTGGATGATGGGACCCTGGAGCATCCTGGGGAATCATCTGTTCGGGGGCACGATTTTCATGTACGACGGAGCGCCCGATTATCCCACGCCGATGCGTCTGTGGGAGATGATCGCGCGCCACGGGATCACTACGTTGGGAGTCTCGCCAACGGCCATCCGGGTGCTGATGGAGGCCGGCCGGCAACCGCCGCCGATGCCGTCGCTGCGGCTGCTCGGCTCGACGGGCGAGCCGTGGGACGAGAGATCGTGGCGCTGGTATTTCGAGCGGGTGGGCCGGGGACGGCTGCCCATTATCAACATCTCGGGCGGCACTGAGATTGTGGGCTGCTTCCTTCTGCCATTGCCGATACAGGAGCTTAAGCCGTGCACCCTGGGATCGGCCGCGCCCGGAATGGCGGTGGAAGTGGTGGATGAGAACGGCCTTTCCGTGCGCGGGCGCAAGGGCTACCTCGTCTGCACCAAGCCGGCGCCGTCGATGACGCGCGGTATTTGGAACGACCCGCGGCGCTACCTCGAGACCTATTGGTCGCGCTTTCCGGGCATGTGGGACCACGGCGATTGGGCCAGCGTGGATGAAGACGGTCATTGGTTCCTGCACGGCCGCGCGGACGAATCGATGAACGTAGCGGGGCGAAAAGTGGGTCCGGCGGAAGTGGAGGCGGCCATGCTGCGGCATCCCGGCGTGGCGGAAGCCGCGGTTATCGGGGTTCCGGACGAATTGAAGGGCGAGGCGATTGTCGGGTACGCGGTCCCGGGGTCGGGCGCCAAACTGGATGCGGCCGCCGTGTGCGCTACCGTGGTGAAGGAAATGGGGCCGGCTTTCCGGCCGCGTGAAATTGTGATCGCGAGCGAACTGCCGAAGACACAGAGCGGTAAGATCGTGCGGCGGCTGCTGCGCCAGAAGTATATGGGCGAACCGTTGGGCGATCTTTCCACGGTGGCGAACCCGGGGGCGTTGGCGTCATGATGCCGCGGTCTCTGCGGGCGCTGCTGGCGAACGTGGTGGATTACGCCGGGCTATACCCGCCCGCGGCGCTGCCCTTGCCGGAAGTGGTCGCGAATTACGAGCGCTACCTCCTATCGCCGGATGCTTGGATGCTGAACCGGCTGGTATTGCCGATGGAGAAGCTCGACGAGGTGGCGTTGGGCGAGAAGTGGCGCGTAACGCTGTTGGTGGATCGCGAACCGGGTCCGCTTCCGCCCCAGGTGGAAACGCTCGAGACGAAAAATGGAAAGCGGCTCTCGTTGCCGACTTACTGCGAAGTGCCGCTGGACCGCGTGGAAGATGGATATGCTAAGGTTCGCACTGGCGGGTTGACTGCCGATGCCACGCCCTCGGCCGAAACCCTGGCGGAGTTTCTTTCGAGCGCCGCGGCGCGGCGCTTGCCGTTCAAAGCCACCGCGGGCCTGCACCAGCCGATCCGCACGACCATGCATGGCTTCCTCAACGTGTTTGCCGGCGCTGCCTTCGCCTGGCTGGGGGTAGATCGGGCCGCGGTAACCAGGCTGCTGGAGGAGACCGATCCCCAGGCCTTCCGAGTTTCACGACGACGGGCTGCGCTGGCGGGATTGGCGCGCCTCCACGGCCGAAGTTGAGCGCAGGCGCGCCGCGAATTCGCGCACAGCTTCGGTTCATGCTCGTTTTCCGAGCCGCTGGACGGTTTGCGGGCCTTGGGCCTGATGGAATGATCGACCGCACGCATGAGCCGGAATTGACGGAGTTGGGTGGAATCGGCCAATGCGCCACGGACCGAATTTCCGATTCAGAACCTGCCGTATCGCCAGCTTCCGGCTGGCCGGCGAGCGAACGAATTCGCCTGGGAACCGCCATTGGGGACCAGGTACTGGATGTCACGGAAGCTTTCGGCATAGGCTCCATGGCCGCCGTGATGGCCATGCCGCCGGCGAAGCCGCGTGCGAATTGCGCCAACGCATCAGCGATTTGCTGGCGAAGCACGCGCCCGGCTCCGATAGGCTTCTGATCCCGATGTCGGCCGTGGAACTGGTGCTGCCCTGCCCGATCGGAGATTACACCGATTTCTACGCATCCATACACCACGCGACGAATGTGGGCCGGATGTTCCGGCCGGATAACCCGCTATTGCCGAATTACAAGTGGATGCCGATTGCCTATCACGGCCGCAGCTCGTCGATCGTGGTGAGCGGGACCCCGGTTCATCGCCCATGCGGGCAGATCGTGGAGAGCGCCGCGGGGCCGCCGGTCTATCGCCCGAGCCGACGCGCTCGATTACGAAGCTGGAGGTCGGCGCGTTTCTCGGGCCCGGCAGCACGATGGGCGAGCCTATCCCGATCGCGGAAGCGGAAGAGCATCTGTTTGGAGTTTGCCTGCTGAACGATTGGTCGGCGCGGGACATCCAAACGTGGGAGTACCAGCCGCTCGGACCATTCCTCGCCAAGAACTTCGCCACTTCCATCTCGCCCTGGGTGGTGACGCGCGAAGCGCTGGAGCCTTTCCGGTGTGCCGCCCCTGTGCGGCCTGAAGGCGATCCAGAACCGCCGCCCCACCTGCGCGCGCCCGGCGGGGCGTACCGCATCGATCTGGAGGTCTGGCTCCGCTCGGCTGCGATGCGCGAACCCATGCTCGTGAGCCGGAGCGACTTCTCCACGCTCTACTGGACGCTCGGCCAGATGATTGCGCACCACACCTCGAACGGCTGCCCGATCCGCCCGGGCGACTTGATCGGCAGTGGAACGGTGTCGGGGCCGGGCAAGCGCAGCCAGGGCTGTCTTCTGGAGGTCACCGCGCGCGGCACCGAGCCGCTCCAACTGCCGGCCGGCGAGACGCGCCGGTTCCTGGAGGACGGCGACGAGGTGATCCTGCGCGGGTGGTGCGAGCAGTCCGGATTTCGGCGGATAGGGCTGGGCGAGTGCCGCGGCGTGATTCAGCCCGCCCTTCG
Source organism: Terriglobia bacterium (assembly GCA_963714205.1). Lineage (GTDB taxonomy): Bacteria > Acidobacteriota > Terriglobia > Bryobacterales > Bryobacteraceae > CAVQNQ01. The sequence goes on along the minus strand of CAVQNQ010000003.1, from coordinate 75,092 downwards.
GTAGCTGGCGCTTTATGGTTTGAAGGAAAGCACGGAGAGAATCCGCTTCACATACTCCTGGGTCTCGGGGATGTTGGGGACGGCCCCGTCTGAATCGACCTTGGAGGGGCCGGCGTTATAGGCGCCGAGCGCCAGCGGCAGGTTGCCTCCGTAGCGCGTCAGCAACTCCTTCAGAAGCTTGGCTCCGGCTTCGACATTCGCCGCGGGATCGAAGGGGTTTGAAACACCCGATTCGGTGGCCGTGGCGGGCATCAGCTGCATCAGCCCCATGGCGCCTTTCGGGGAAACGGCGCAGGGACGGAAAGCCGATTCCTTCTGCATCACGCCGCGCAGCACCGCCTCATCCAAGTCCTGCCGTTTCGCGGCGTCTGAAACCAGGGAATCCACCTCGGAGGCCGGGAGAGGGTCGCAATCGCCAACGGCAACGATCGGCGCAAGCGCAATTGATCGCGCAGCGGTTGCTCCCAAAGAAGCGGGCGGCGGTAGCACGAAAAAGGCATTTGACGCGGCTTGCCCGGTCTGCTTTTCGATGGAGGAACGCTGGCGGGCCAGAGACTCTTCGATGGCTGAGGCCGCCGCGCGCTGCTGGGTCAGGGCGGCATTCATCGCCGCTCTTGGGTCCGCGGGGGTCTGGGCCGGCAACACAGCGGCGGCAAAGATGGCGGCCATGGCCATTTGCCCGTTCCCGATTTTCATGAGAATCTTCCTCGAATCTGGGGGCGCTGGCGCCGATGTGATGGGTGAGGGCCGCAAGGCAAGCCGGCTATGGCAATAGGACCGCTAGCTCGCGTATCGATGAACGCCCCGGTGGCGGCGGGCGACCCCGCGCTGGAAAGCCTTACCCTGATGCGGGAGCTGGTGGCCGCGGTTGGCGCGCTCAACCGGACCGAGTTGCTGGATCGGGGTCGCGAATTCAGACTGCGCCGGAATGCCCGGGGCAGGAGCCCCATGGTGGACCTGGTGGACCTGGAATCCGGTGAAATACTCGACGAACTTCCGCCCGAAGAGGTCTTGCGGATGATGGCCGAGCTGGAAAAAAAACGCGAAGGGGAACTGTAAGCGACATGCCGAGAAATGTCTATCTGGAGAGCCGTGTAATGTCGGCGGACCCGGTGGAATTGATCCATATCCTGTATGAGCACGGGCTGTTGCAGTTGGGCGCCGCGCGAACCTCTCTGGCCGCCAGGGACATCGCCGGCCGCAACCGAGCCATCTCCAAAGTGCTCGGGATACTCGGCGAACTGGAGGGCTCGCTCGATCACAAGACGGGGGGTTCGATCAGCCAGAACCTTGCCCACATTTACCAGTACATGCGCAGGCGGGTGGTGGATGGAAACGTGAAGCAGGACGACCACGCGCTGGCCGAAGTGGAATCGCTGCTGCGGACACTGGATGAGGGCTGGACCGCGATGCAGCATGCCACGTGCGCCCCCGCCGCCGCGCCGTATTTCCACGCCGTAACCGAACTTGTCGCGCATAACTGGAACGCCTGATCTGGTCCGTGCGGCCTGAGGGCACGCGGAGAGCAAAGGCGTCAACTTCCGGACGGCTTTTGCAAGCCTTTGGCAACCAGGTCCGCCAGCCCCAGCCCCCCGTTCTGGGCCATCGATTGCGCAAAAATCTCCTGCCCGTACTCCATCGCCGAAGAGGATGAGTCGTCGTCGCCGGTGCCCAGCCAGCCGCCTTCGGAATCGTGCATCGATTTCATCATCTGCGCGATCAGCAGCGCTTCGAACTGTTTGGCGCGCATCTTCATCTTAGCGGGGTCGTCGGCGGGGCGCGCCGCGGTGTTGAGGTCCCGCCGGAGCGGCGCACTGATGGCATCTAGCATGCTTTTGCCTCCTAAATCACCCTCACCATCGGCATCCAGCGCGCCGGCGTCTTTGAGGTTTTGCAGAATCGAGATAATGTCGCGCGGGCTGGAGCCGATGGCATTGAGCGCGCGGACCAGTTCTTCGACCGTCGCGCCCTGTTTCAACAGCAAGCTGCGGGACTGTTCCTGGTTGGCGGCGATGTTGGTCTGCTGCACCACCTGCGTCGTGCCGGAGCTTAGGGCATTGGGCTGCGAAACGCGGGTGACGGTCTCGATCTCCACGTTCAAATTGCCCTGCATGATCGCGACCGGCGCAATCTGCACGTCCTTCCCCATAACGATGGTTCCGGTGCGCTCGTTGACCACGATGGCAGCTTCGGTGTCCGTCTCCACGGTGAGGCGCTCCATTTCCGCTACGAACTCGGTGGTTTTGTCTTGAAATTCGGCGGGAAGCGAAACGGTTACCAGCGCGGAGTTTTCCGCGTGCGCGACGGCGCCGAAGCGCTTGTTCAGGGCCTCGGTGATGCGCGCGGCGGTGGCGAAATCGGCGCGTTGGAGTTGCAGGCGCATATGCGCCGTAAGATTCACGCTGGGGGCTCCGCGCTCCACGATCGCGCCATTCGGAATCCGGCCCACGGTAGGATGATTCGATGTGCGGGTGTTTGCGCCGCTTCCGGCCACGTAGCCGCCGAGCACCATGGGCCCCTGCGCCACGGCATAGACCTGGCCGTCCGGACCCTTGAGGCCGGTCATCAGAAGTACCCCGCCTTGCAGGCTGGCGGAATCGCCCATTGCCGCCACGGTGACATCGATGCGGGAACCGGCCTGCGAATACGGGGGAAGCGTCGCGGTGACCATCACGGCCGCGGTGTTCTTCACCTGGATGGCCGTGGGAGATACGGTCAGTCCCATGCGCTCCAGCAGGTTGGTCAGGCTCTGGGCGGAAAATACGGTCTGCACGCGGTCGCCCGTGCCGGCCAGGCCCACCACCAGTCCATAGCCCATCAACTGGTTGTCCCGCACTCCCTCGATGGAAACCAGTTCCTTCAGACGGGTGGCACATTGCGCGCCTGGAGCGGCGATCGAGTGCAGTGCGATCAAAACTGGAAGTATGCGTTTCATGGGAATTCTCAGAACGGCAGCAGGCCCAGGAGAATGCGATAGAGAATATTCGGCCGCCGGATGGCATCGTTAACGACGCCCTTGCCGTCGATCTTAATCTCCATCTGGGCTATCTGATTCGAAGAGATGATATTTCCGGTGCTCAAATCCGCCGGGCGGATCACGCCGCGGACGGTGACGAGCTGGTGCTCGGAATTGACTTGAACGTCTTTGGTCCCCTCGACAACCAGGTAGCCGTTGGGCAGTACGTGCGTGACGCGGGCGCTCAAGGTGGTGCTGAGAGCGGAGTTGCGCGACGTTGTGCCGGCGCCGTTCAGGGCCTGGGTCGAGCTCAGGTTAAGCAGGTTTTGGGCGGCGCCGCCTGCGCTCTTCGGTCCGGCCAGCGCGGCGATCTGGCTCTGCGCGCTCGAGGCCCGCGAAGTCTGGGTCGCTCCCGTGGCGACGGCGGAAGCCGATTCGGCCACCACGATGGTCACCAGGTCGTCCGTTTGCGCCGCGCGGACATCGCTGCCGACGTCGGTAAGACGGGATGCCGGCGACCAGAGGGAGCCCGCCGATGGCTGCACCGGAGCGCTCGGCTGTTTGAGCGCTTCTTGCAGGTACTTGTCCAGCGCGCTCGGCGTGGGGGGCTTCTTGTGCTTGTCCGCGCCCTGGCTTGCGGCGGAGAAGAGCGCCAGCACCGCTACGAAATATGTTCTCGAAGACATAGGATTAACCCATTACCGGAAGACCGCGACAGCATCGGTTTCGATGAGCGCCTTGTCCTTGCCTTCCACGCGCGCCTGAAAAAGCTTGTTGCTGGAAGGATTCCGCAGGGCAACGAAATCGCCGTTGCGTCCGCTCGATTCGGCTTTGGCGGCAAGCGCCAGGCGAGCCGCGCCGCAGCGGACCTCGACCTGGACGACATCGCCGCGATTCACGTCGTTTGGTGGAACCAGGAGTTCGGGGCGGATTTCGGCCCCGGCCGCAATGGGCCGCACGGGGACCAGTCCCTGAATCGAAAACGGCGATTTTCGCGCGGCCGATTCCGATGCCGGAAAGCACGCTGCGTGCTCGATCCGCAACTGTCGGGGATCGATCGGTTGGCCCACTCTCAACGCTTCGATTGCAGTCGCGCGTTCGCACGGCACCGTCACCCGGACCGTGGCCCACACCGGATACCTCTGATCGCCGCCATAGATCACCGCGCCACGCCAGAGCACGGGATCTTTTTGCGCGGGGGAAGCCGGCCTTCCCAGCGACTCGCGGGGAAATTCCAAACGCCCTCGTGGAACCGGGTTAAGGCTGGTCTCGGCGATCGCGATGTGCGCATCGGGATCTCCCAAAGATTCGCGCATGGCCTGCATCACGCGATTGCGATCCAACGATTCCATCGGCCATTCGAAACAGACATCGCGCGGCGAATGGAGCTGAATCGAATACCGCTCGGCGAGCGAAGCCAGTTCGACGGCATGGAGGGTGCGCTTCGACCCCGGCGGAAGCATGTTGCCCAACAACGTCTCCGGCGGAATGTCGCGGAACTCGGGGAGGGCGGCCGCCAAGTGCTTACCTAGTATGCGGTCGCCCTCGACTGGTTCACACGGGAGCGCCTGCGCGGGAGCGATTCGCGAGGCACACCACAACGCAACTACGATACGCAGAATCATTGCTTGAGGTTATTGACCTGCTGATACATGTCGTCGGCGGCCTTCACGACTTTCGAGTTCGCCTCATAGGCGCGCTGCGCCACGATCAAGTTGATGAACTCCTCGACGATGCTGACATTGGATTGCTCGGTGTAACCCTGCAACAGCGTGCCGAGGCCTTCCTGGCCGCCGGGAGACGCGACGGTGGGTTCGCCGGAGCCATCGGTGGGCTGATACAGGTTCTGGCCGATGCTATTCAGACCGGCCGGATTCTGAAATAGAGCGAGCTGAATCTGCCCGGCCTTCTGGGAGGCGGTCTGGCCGGGCAGAAGATAGCTTACGGTGCCGTCCGTTGCAATGGTTACAGATTGCGCGTTGGGTGGGATTACGATCTGCGGTTCCAACTGCGCGCCGTTGGAAGTGACGATGTTGCCGTTCTTATCGAGTTGAAATTCCCCATCGCGCGTGTAGGCCAGGTCGCCACTGGCGCGGCGGATCTGGAAGAAGCCGTTCCCCTGGATCACGAGGTCCAAGGGGTTGTCGGTCTCCGTAAAATTTCCTTGGGTGAAAATGATTTCGTTTGATGACGCGCGCGTTCCTAGACCCAACTGGAGACCGGTCGGCACGGTGGATTGCTGGCCGGAGGCCGCGCCCGGCTGCACCATATTCTGGTACAGCAGGTCCTGAAACTGGGCGCGGCGGGACTTATAGCCCGCGCTGTTCGCATTGGCCAGGTTATTGGCGATGTTATCGACATTGAGCTGCTGCGCGTTCATGCCGCTGGCGGCGCTGTACAAAGCCCGGATCATTTAGACTCCTTGAACCTCTGCGGCGGGACCGGCTTACGAGCCGACACGCGCCACCTCTTGAATCGTTTTCGTATCCATATCGCTGCTTACGCCGATAGCTTTTTGCAGCATTTCAAACTGCCGCATCACGCCGACCAGTCGCATGGCGGCTTCGGCCACGGGCACGTTCGAACCTTCGATCTTGCCCTGCTGAACCTCGACATTCTTCGCGGGGACCGGAAGATTCTTCGGATTGCTGTTTTGGAAACACGTGCTTCCAAACTTGGTCAACGAAGTGGTGGATGGAAAGGTCACCACGGCGAGTTGCCCGAGAGAATTCCCGCCCTGCGTTACGGTGCCGTCCGTTGCGATTTCGATCGGTTGGCTGGAAGAGACCTGAATGGTTCCTCCCGCGGCAGTGGTGATTGGGTAGCCATCGGCGGCAGCCAGAGTGCCCGAAGGCAGCACCTGTAGACTGCCGTTGCGCGTATAAAGAAGTCCGTTGGGTCCTTTCACGACGAAGAAGCCGCTGTTTGGCAGAGCCACGTTCATGGGATTGCCCGTGACCTGGATCTCCCCCTGCGAGAAATCCGTCCACTGGGACTGAATGGTCGGCAATGTGGTCGCAGGGGCATCGCCTGCGCTGGAGGCTTCATCGGAGGTGAACACGCCGTAGAATTCCTGATCGCGCTTAAATCCCGCGGTAGCGGAATTGGCGAGGTTGTTGGCGAGCAGATCCAACGACTGCATGCGGGAACGGAGTCCGCTGACTGCCGCGATGGTCAAGGAATCCATAAATGTTGCGCCAAGGCATTATGCACGCCGGTCGCCAAGAAGAACTGGGAAAAAAGCTCGAAAAGCGAGCCAGCCAAACGATATGTATCAGTAAGCGGAGTTATGACTCGTCAATTCTTTGACTAACTAGATTGACTGTCAAAACTCCAACACCCCTTCGCGCCGACCCATCTGGTTGAAAAGAATACTTTCGCGCGGTGGCTAGTGATCTGCATTTTCCCTGGCTGTGAAGATCTCCCCGCCGGCGGCTCTCACGGCTCCGCAAGCATGCGCCGTCTCCGCAAAGTCACCCTCTAGGACCAGCGAGGATTTCACGGACAGCGGGTTCGCCCAAGCGCTGTTCGCCGCGGGAATCAGCGGCCGGACGGGAATCGGTGGACCCGCGGCAACGGCGTCCGCATGGCTTCCCAGCGGAGCCCAATTGGCGAACGGCACACTGCGCGCGACAAGAAGCAGCAGTCCGCCAGCGACACAGGAAGGTGGGATAGTCACGACGGCCGCCGCGGTGGCTGTTCCGACGTCCGCTTCCGCCGCCCTGCCGCTGTTAGTCCAGCCGTTCACACTGCAAGCGGGCGACCTCGATGAAACCGCCAAAGCAGTTCCATCCGCGCCTGGAGCGGAACCAGCCGCGCCGGCCTTGGTTGTCGCATTGGCGAGCGGCACGCCGCGCGCGGGACGAAATAACAAGCCACAAGCGACACAGGAAGGCGGGACGGACCCGACGGCCGCTGCGGCGGCTGGCTCGCTTCCAGCGTCCGCTTACGCCGCACTGCCGCTGGTGGTTCAGCCGTTCGCGCGGCCAACGGGCGATCTCGACGAGGCCACGCCGACGCAATCTTCCTCAACTCCTCCGGCTCAGGAAGCGTCCACCGGGACCGAGCAGAGCTTTGCTGTGTCGGCTGTGGACGCCTCACTTCAGGCGCCTGCGCGCGCCTCTCGCTACGAAGCGGCGGCCGCGACACAAGGGTCGTCGCAGGGAATGACTGAAAACGCGGGCGGCGAAGCAGCGACGGTTCCGCCTGCCACGGCAAGCTCAGGTTCATCCGCAGCCTCTTATCGGCATGCCTCCGCCCAACTGGAAGGAACAGCCGCGGAGACGGCACAGCCAGCGGGGCCTGCCGAGGTGAAGACGATCCCGGAAGTGCAGCCCCAAACGGCATCCGCTCCGCTGGACGACGCTGGCGGGGATTTTGCAGACAGCGGGTTCGCCCACGTGTTAATCGCCGCGGGAATCAGCAGCTCGACGGAAACCAGCAGCCCCGACACAACCACTTCCACATGGGTTCGGAGCGGAACCCCGCCGGTGAGCGGCACACGCGCGGGACGAAACGCCATGCTGCAACCGAAGCAGGACGGCAGAGTTGTGGCTACCGCCGCTGCGTCCGCTGCCACCGTCCCGGTTGCTCCCGCCACACTGCCGCGGGTCGTCCAGGCGATCTCGCGGCAAACGGGAGATCTCGACAAGGTTGCCAGCGCGGTGCCATCCACGGCTGGAGCGGAAACAGCCGTTCCGGCCGTCCGTCCGGCCCAGGAAGCGCCCACTGGAACCGAACAGCGCTCCGCGGCGCGGATCGCGGATAGCTCAGGTTCCGCTGCTCCGAGCCCGCAGAGCGTCGCATCGGCGCCGGGAGATCTGGCTATCGCGGCGCGCGTGCAGCCCGCTACGAAGGCGGCTCCGCAGCCGGCCTCGCAACATGAAGAAGCGGCCGCGGCACAAGCGCCTTCGAAAAGAACTGTCGAAAGCGATCGAGCCGACGCAACGTCGGCCCCGCCTGTCACGGCAAGCTCAGCTTCCTCCGCGGCCTCTTACGGGCAGGCCTTCGCCCAACCGGAAGCTCCTTCAACTCGAGGGGCGGCGGCCACCACGGCGGCATTGCCGGCTGAGGTGAAGACGGTCATGGAGTCGCAATCCAAAACGGCCTCCGCTCCGCTGAAAGATATCTCCATTCAGGTGTCGCAACCCGGCACGCAAAAAGTAGAGGTACGGGTGGTACAGCAATCCGGCGAGCTTCGAGTGGCAGTCCGCACCGGCGATTCCGACCTCGCGCACGGCCTGCAGCAGAACCTTTCCGATCTGGTGGGACGACTTCAGGAAACGGGATTTCGCGCCGAGGGGTGGCGGCCGGGCGGGTCCACCGTCGACTCCCCCGCCGCGTCGGAAGCCCGCGCCGCATCGGACGCCTCCCGAAGCGGCAATCAGCAGTCATCTTCCGGAAACTCGCAGGGCCAGGAAGGGGAGCGGCAGCAGAGCCGGTCGCAGCGCCCCGCGTGGCTCGAAGAATTGGAAGCCAGCATCAACGGCAACGAGTGGTCTCAAGGAGCACCTTATGGCATCGGCAATTAACGCATTAACCGGATCGTCCGGTTCCACCACCGGCGCCGCCGCGGCGGCAAGCACCTCCTCGTCGAGCAGCGCTTCGTCGTCCAGCACCGCGAACGCCCCCACCGAGCAGATGTTTTTGCAGTTGCTGGTGGCACAGCTTCAGAACCAGGATCCGCTGAATCCCACCGACAGCACGCAATTCGTTTCGCAACTGGCACAGTTCAGCGAACTGGAGCAGGTCATCGGTATCCGCAGCGATATCGAAACTTATATGGGCGACAATTCCACCAGCACCACGCCGGCCACCAGCGGCAGCACGGCTTCAACCGGTAGTACGACTGCAACGACGGCGCAGACCGAATCATAAAAGGAGATCTCAGAAATGTCTTCAGCATTTTCCATCGCACTTTCCGCCTTGACAGCCAACTCAGAAGCCATAGACGTGGTTGGCGATAATCTGGCGAACATGAACACCACTGGCTATAAAGACGTCGACGTGGATTTTGAAAGCTTGATGTCGCAGAGCATGGGCCTGGGTCAGGTCGGCATGGGCATCGGCCAGCTTGCAACTCCCAGCGACTATTCGCAGGGAACGCTTACGACCACCAACGGGGCCACGGATGCCGCGATTCAAGGCAACGGTTTCTTTGTGGTCACGAGCGCGGCCGGCCAGACGCTTTATACGCGCGACGGCAGCTTTCAAGTGAATGCCACCGGCCAACTCGTTACCGCAACCGGAGAAAACGTGCAGGGCTGGTCCGCGGTGAACGGCGTGGTCAACCCGAACGGGCCCATTGGGAATCTGTCCGTCCCCCTCGGTGCGGCGGTTCCCGCGAGCGCCACGACGACCATGAGCCTGGGTGTCAATCTAGACTCGCAGATGGCTTCCGGCAGCACCACCAATACGTTCTCGGCTCCCATTCAGGTCTACGATTCCGAAGGCAACAGCCACACGTTGACGGTGAATTTTACAGAGGTCAGTTCCGGCGACTGGAAATACACCGTGACGATTCCCGCCGCCGATTTGCAGACCGGTGGCACTACTACGCTCACATCCGGCGAGCTGAAATTCGACTCCAGCGGGAACCTGAAGTCGCCGGCAGCCTCGACAGATCCGCAGAACTTCGCGATCTCCGGCCTGGCCGACGGCGCGGCGGACATGAGCATCAACTGGAACCTGTACAACAGCGACGGGAACTCCGCGATTACGCAATACGCCGAAGCCTCCGGTGTGGGGAACACGTCGCAGAACGGGTACGCGGCGGGCCAGATTACGAATGTGAGCCTGCAAAACGGCGGGCTGGTGGTGGCCAATTATTCCAACGGCCAGCAAGTTGACGTCGGAGAGCTTGCCGTCGCTTCGGTCCCCAACCCGGACAGTCTCACTTCCGTCGGCGATAACAACCTGGCGGCCTCGGCCTCCACGGGCGCCATCTCCGTGGGCGCAGCCAATAGCAGCGGCCGCGGCCAGATCGTAGCGGGGGCGCTGGAATCCTCGAACGTCGATATGGCCACGGAGTTCACCAAGCTGATGAGCTATCAGAACAGCTACGAGGCCGCCTCGCGCGTGATCACCACCACCGACCAGTTAATGCAGGAAACTGTAAACCTGATCCATCAGTAAGAAACGCGCCATGGGCACCCATTCGGAATTGGACCATCTCGCCGATGTCCCCATGCGCTTCGAGGCGCTTTTGCCGGGGCCGGTACTGCGCGTCGGCGAACTGCTGGCGCTGGCGGAAGGCAGCCTCATCAAGACGAGCCAACCGGCGGGCGAAACCGTCCAGGTATTCGCCGCCGGCACACTCATTGGTTTTGCGGAGCTGTCGGACGCCAACGACCACCGCGCCGTGCGTATGGTCCAATTCAAATCGGGGGGCCGCTAGTGGATACCATTCAGCCGATTCTCGCGGTTCTCTTCGTGCTGGCGTTGCTCGGGGGCACGTTGTACTGGCTGCGGGCGAAGGGGCTGGCGCGCTTTAGCGGGAACGGAATTATCCGCCAGTCTTCAAAGCAGATGCAAGTGCTCGAACGGGTGTCGCTCACTCCCCAGCATTCGCTGCACCTGGTGAGCATTGGCGGCCGGACGCTGCTGGTTGCGGTTTCTCCCGGTGGCTGCACCGTTATCGAAGGCGCCACAGGGGAGAATCCCGGCCAGCGCCAAGGGGAAATCCAATGATCGGACGCATGTTACAGACGGTCCCGGCTCTTGTAATAACAGCGGGCTCCGCGATGGCCGCCGCCAGAACCCAAGAGCCGGCTTCGCTTCTGGGCGTCAATCTGGGCAACTCCGGCCAATTGGGAATCCCGATGCAGATTGTCATACTGATGACGCTGCTGACACTGCTGCCCGCGGTGTTTATGGCCATTACTCCATTCCTGCGCATTACCATCGTGCTGCATTTTCTGCGGCAGGCTTTGGGCACACAGACGACCCCATCGAACCAGGTGCTGTTGGGAATCGCGCTGTTCCTCGCCTTGCTGGTGATCTCGCCGGTGGCGGCCGATATTTATCACCAGGCATGGGAGCCGCTGGAGAACAATCAAATCACCGCCGCCCAGGCGTTCGATGCCGGCGCGCAGCCCCTCAAAGTATTCCTGGCGCGTTTTGCGCGCGAAAAAGACGTCAAGCTGTTTGTCGAAATCACGCACGCGCCCGCCCCTCACAGCCCGTCCGATCTCGATCTGAAGATCCTGATTCCGGCCTATATTCTCTCTGAATTGAAGGCTGGATTTCAGATCGGCGCGGTGCTCTTCCTGCCGTTTCTCATCATCGACCTGGTGGTCGCGTCCGTAACGCTTTCGATCGGAATGGTTCAGTTACCCCCCGTGATGATCTCCGCCCCTTTCAAGATCCTGCTCTTCGTACTGGCGGACGGGTGGAACCTGGTGATCGGATCTCTCATGAAGGGCTTTTACGCATGACTCCCGAATTTGTCATCCAGATACTTCGCGAAGCGCTGGTGACCGCGTTCTGGCTGGCTGCTCCGCTGCTGGCCGTCGGCTTTGTGGCCGGTATCGTCATGAGCCTGATTCAGATTCTCACATCCATTCAGGATTCGGCATTCAATGCCATCCCGCGGCTCATGGCATTCCTCTGCGCGTTCGTGGTGGCTCTGCCCTGGATGCTGCACAAGATCACAGCCTATACCGTGCTTACTCTAGGAGACCTCAGCCGGTATGCACGGTGAGCTGGTCCTCTCCGTTTCGATGCTTTTGGGTTTCCTCCTGACGCTGATTCGGATCGGAGGCGTGTTCGTATTCATGCCGTTACCCGGAATCAACAGTGCCCTGAGCCCGGCGCGGGTCATTCTATCTCTCGGCATGACCATCGCTCTTTTCAATGAGTGGCCGCGGGTGACGGCCACGCCTTCCGCCGGTTCGTTGCTCCTTTGGATTATGGTCGAAGCCGCGCTCGGAATCGGGATCGGCCTGACGGTGGCGTTCATCGGCGAATCGTTCGCCGTGGGAGCGCAGGTAATGGGATTACAGGCTGGATACGGTTTTGCCACTACCATCGATCCGAACACGCAAGCCGATTCCACCGTGCTGGTCCTCTTCGCTCAGCTTGCAGCCGGGCTCCTCTTCTTCGCCACCGGCATCGATCGCGAAGTCCTGCGCGTCTTTGCGCGCAGCCTGGAGACGTGGCCGGCGGGAACATTCGTGCTGACTCGCGGAGTGGCGGAACAAGTGCTTTTCGCCGGGTCGGCGATGTTCACCACGGGACTGCGGTTGGCGCTGCCCATGATCGCAATCCTGGTGATGGTAGATATCTCTCTGGCCCTGCTGGGACGCGTCAATGCCCAGTTGCAGCTCCTCACCATTGCCTTCCCGGTGAAGATGATGATCGGGTTGGCGTTGCTCGGTTGGCTGGCGGTTCTGCTACCGGCGCTGTTTCGAGCCGGGATGGCCGCCAGCTTTACGGTCGTACACGGCATGATCGCCCGGTAGGCCATGGCGGAGAAAGATCAAAAGACCGAACAACCGACCCCACGGCGCCTGCACAAGGCGCGTGAAGAAGGCAACTTTCCCACCGCCCGGGTTTTTGTCAGCGCCCTGCAATTCCTGGCCTTCGTCAGCCTGATCCACGCCTGGGGGATGGACTGGCTGCAGGCGATCCGCGCCAGCATGGCGGCCCTGTTCCAACACGCTCTGGACCCGGCGCTTACCGCGGACGAGATCACGGCTCTCAGCCTGGATTTACTGAAGAACACCATGGTGCCGGTGGCTCTTCTGGGCGCGGCGCTGATCGCCATCACGCTGGCCGTGCAGCTCGCTGTCACGCGGATGGGCGTAAGTCTCAAGAAACTCGCGCCTAACTTTGAGCGCCTGAACCCGCTTTCCAAGCTGCGCGAATTACCGAGACAGAACCTGCCTTCGCTGCTTCAGGCCGTAGTCATGATACCGGTCTTCGGCGCGGCCGTCTACTTTCTGGTCAAGGATGATTTTCAAACTTACCTTTCGCTCCCCCTGCGCAGCGTGCCGGCGGGAGCCAGCCGCGTGGCCGATTCGATCCAGGCGCTGCTGTGGAAGGCGTCCTTTGTCTTCGTCGTTTTTGGGGCGGTCGATCTGATGCGCCAGAAACGGCGGTATCAGACGGATCTCAAGATGAGCAAACAGGAGATTCGCGACGAATTCAAAGAGGTGGAAGGCAGCCCGCTCATGAAGCAGCGCATTCGGAAGCTGCGCCGCGATATGGCGCGCCGCCGGATGATGCAGGAGGTCCCCACCGCCACCGCCGTGGTCGTGAACCCGACCCACTACGCCGTGGCGCTGAAATACAGCATGAACACGCCGGGAGCGCCCCGCGTCGTAGCGAAAGGCAAGAACTATCTGGCGCTGCGGATCCGGCAGAAAGCGACCGAGCACGAGGTGCCTCTGATCGAGAATCCGCCGCTTGCGCAGGCGCTATATAAGAGCGTGGATGTCGGGCAGGAGATTCCAGCCCATCTCTACCGGGCGGTGGCCGAAGTGCTCGCCTATATTTTCAAGCTCATGAATGGCAGGCGGACTGCATGAAGAGAAACACTCCCGTTTCCGGCGCTTTGACTTACATAGGAGCAAAGTAGCTTGGCACAAACCCGAGCCATCGCCGCCCCCGCGCCATGGAAGCAGTTTCCAGACGCGGTATTTTCGAACTGGAAGGAACTGGCCGTTCCGATCGCCGTCCTCGGCATTGTCATCGCCCTGATCACTCCGCTGCCCGGCTTCGTACTGGATGTTCTGATCGTCACGGACATCATGATGTCGGTGGTCGTGATGATGGTCGCCATGTACATCCGCAAGCCGGTGGAATTCAGCGTTTTTCCCACCACGCTGCTGTTGTTGACGCTATTCCGGCTGGCGCTCAATATTTCCTCCACGCGGCTGATCCTGATGAACGGCAATACGGGCACAAGCGCCGCGGGAGAGGTGATTCAGGCGTTCGGAAATTTCGTGGTGGGCGGCAATTACATTATCGGCGCGGTGATTTTTCTGGTATTGATCGCCATCCAGTATGTGGTGATCAACCACGGCGCGGTGCGCATCTCCGAAGTAACCGCGCGATTCACTCTGGACGCTCTGCCGGGCAAGCAGATGTCCATCGATTCGGACCTGAGTTCCGGTCTGATCGACGATACCGAAGCGCGCAAACGCCGCAAGGATCTGGCCAAGGAAGCCGAATTCTACGGGGCCATGGATGGCGCTTCCCGGTTCACGCAGCGTGACGCGGTAGCCGCCATTCTGATTACCGGCATCAACATCGTAGCGGGCTTCCTGATCGGCGTGCTGCAACATGGGATGGACCTCGGCCATGCCATCGAGACGTACACGGTCCTGACGATCGGCGACGGCCTGGTGACGGTGATTCCGGCCCTGATGATCTCGATTTCCGGCGGCCTGATCGTTACCCGCGCCAGTTCCGATGAGCGCCTGGGCACGGATTTCAGCAAGCAGATCTTCAGTAATCCGCAGCCGTTGTTTCTCGCCAGCGGCGTCCTGGTAATCCTGTCGGCGTTCCCGGGAATGCCCACAGTGCCGTTCTTGTTCATGGGGTCGGGAATCGGCGTGGCGGCCTGGAATCTGCGCAAGAAAGAGATTGCAGGCCGCAAAGCCGAGATCGCGTCCAAACCCACGGCGGCCAAAGAGAACATCGAGGCCCTGTTGCGGGTCGAGCCGTTGGCGATCGAAATGGGCCTCGGCCTGGTCAAATTCGTCGCCGGCGGGCAGGAATCGCCGCTGATCAAGCGGATTGCCGGAATTCGCCGGCAGCTCGCCACCGAAATGGGATTTGTTCTAGGACCCGTCCGCGTGGTGGATAACGTCGCGCTCAAGGTGAACGAGTATTTCATCTCGCTGAAGGGCGCCGAGATCGCCCGTTACGAGCTTCCCGCGGGCTGCGAACTGGCGATTCCGGTGGGCAAGTCCGGCCCTCCGGCGGGAGGCAAACAGACCAAGGAGCCGGCCTTCGGAATGACGGGCTGGTGGGTGCCGAGCGAACAGGCCGACAGCGCGCGCCGCGCCGGGTTCACAATCGTGGATCCGGTCAGCGTCTTGGGCACGCACCTGACGGAACTGGTACGGCGCTATGCCCAGGAGTTATTCTCCCGGGCGGATGCCAAGAAGTTCCTGGACCGCGTGGCCCTCGAACAGCCCAAGCTTGTCGAGGAGCTGGTTCCCAAACTTCTGCCGCTCGCCACCGTGCAACGGGTGTTGCAAAACCTGCTGCGCGAGCGCGTGGCGATTCGCGACGCGGTCACCATCGTGGAAGCTTTGAGCGAAGCCGCGGCCACCACCCGGAACCCCGTGCTGCTCACCGATTACGTCCGCCAGGCGCTGCGCCGGATCGTCGTGAAGCCGTACCTGGATCCGCAGGGCAATTTGCCCGCTTATCTCGTCGACCCCGCCATCGAGCAGATGGTGGAATCCTCCGTGCAGCACGGGGAGCAGAACAGCCATGCCACGCTCTCTCCGCCGGCCATTCGCGATCTGCTGCAGAAGGTGCACCACCTGGCCGGCAACCCCGAAACGCCGGTGGTCGCGATTGCCAGCTCGGGCTCGCGCTACTTCCTGCGCCAGATGGTCGAGCCGGCCGTACGGAACCTGTTCTTCATTTCGCATAACGAAGTTCCCATGGAAATCAAAATCATTTCGCTAGGAGTTATCCAATAGCATGTCCACAGTTCAGCCGCCCACGTTCGTCAAATCGTTCTTCGCCGAGTCGGTTCAAGCCGCCATGGAAAAGGCGCGGCTGGAGTTGGGACCAGACTCCTTGCTGCTCGATTCGCGCGAGGCCCCCCCGGAAGCGCGCCACCTGGGCGATTACGAGGCGGTCTTCGGAATTTGCCCCGAACCGCCGGCCGCGCCGCCGCACCCCGCGGACAGCAGCGTGGAGGCGCTTCGGCAGGAGGTCGAGGAGATCCGCGATCTGCTGGGCCGCATGACCCCCTCGCAGCAGCGCGGATCCGGCTACGAAATCGAGCGAGCCCTGCTCGATGCGGGTGTTGAGCCGGCTTTGGCGCGCCAGATCCAGGACGCAGCCCGCCAGCGTCTCGCCCGGCGCTCGGTGCCAACCATCGCGCAGCCCCGGCCGCGCGGCAAATTCGACGATCGCAACCTGCTGCCCGACGCGGCCGAAGAAATCTCGTCGAGCTTCTCGGTGTGCCCCGAAATCGGGCGTTTCACCGCGCTGGTCGGACCGCCCGGATCCGGCAAAACCACCACGCTGGTGAAACTCGCGATCACGCAGGGTCTGGCCCGCGGACGCGCCGTTCGTCTGATCTCCGCCGACACGAGCCGAATCGGCGGAGCCGAGCATCTGCGCGCGTACGCGGCCATACTGGGAGTGCCGTTTCAGGCGGTGGACAGCACCGCCGCGCTGGCGCAGGCCCTCGATACGGCCTCCCCGTCCGCGCTGGTTCTGATCGACACCCCGGGTTACAGCGCCATCCTGCTGCAAGACCTGGGCGGTGATCTGGCGGCGTTCCTCAGCCGGCGTCAGGATATTGACACGCATCTCGTTTTGACGGCCTCGACGCGCCTGGAGGACCTCTACAATACCGCCGGGCTGTATGAGTCCTGCCGTCCCACCAAGCTGCTGTTCACCAAGGTGGATGAGACATCCTCTCTAGCTGCCGTGTTTTGTGTAGCCGTGCGCCAAAATAAGCCGGTATCGTTCCTGTGCGCGGGCCAGGCTGTCCCCGAAGATATTGAGCCCGCCACGAAAGAGAGGGTCGTCGATTCGTTGGTACGTCAATTGCCCTCTGTCGTCGAGGCAGCCATCGCTTAATTGTTAGACAGACGTTCACATGGCCACCGGCACGTACGGATATCAACCGGTTCTCGACTCCGAAGCCGCTCTGACGCGGGAGGAGCTGGTACTCCAGCACCTTCCCCAAGTGCGGATGATCGCCAAGCGGATTCACGACCGGCTGCCGGATTACGTCAGCCTGGATGACCTGATCTCTTCGGGCGTAATCGGGCTGCTGGCGGCTATCGATAACTTCGACCCATCCCTCGACGTTCAGCTCAACACATACGCCGAACGCAGGATTCGCGGCGCCATCCTGGACGGCCTGCGGGAAACGGACTGGGCGCCCCGCGAGGTTCGCAAGCGATCGAGGCTTATTGAAGCGGCGATCCACCGGGCCAGCCAGCGCGCCGGGCGGGAAGCCACCGAAGAGGAGATCGCCGTCGAATTGGGGATCACCACGGAGCAATACCAGAGCTGGCTGATGGAGGTCCGCAGCGTGGAGCTGGCGCGACTGGAGTTCGCCGGAAGTGAGGAATCCTCCGGCAATCTTCTGAAGTTCATCGCGAGCGACGAAGAGTCTATTCCGTCCCATGTTGTGGAGCGCTCCGAATTGCAGCACATTCTGGCCCTGGCGATCGACCGGATGCCCAAGACCGAGCGCATCGTGTTGCAGCTCTATTACTACGAAGAATTGAACCTGCGTGAAATCGGGGAGGTTATGGGTCTCCATCTTTCCCGCGTCGCCCAGTTGCGCACGCAGGCCATTCTCCGGCTTCGCAGCCATCTGGAAAGAGTCTGGCTGTCCCAACCCAGGAGGAAGGGATGAATTCGCAAACCTTGGACGTGCTGCTGGATATCGAACTGCCGGTGACGGTGCGCTTCGGCTCCAAACAAATGACCTTCGGAGACATCATGACGCTAGGTGCCGGGTCGCTGGTGGAATTCGACCGTGCGCCGCAAGACCCGGTGGAGGTGGTCGTGAACGATCGCGTGGTAGCCCGAGGTGAAATCGTGATGGTGCAGGGGAACTACGCGGTCCGCATCACGGGGATCGCCAGCCAGCGCGAGCGGCTGGATACCGGTTCCGGCGGGAGCGCCGAAACCACGGGAGCGCTCTGATGCGGCTCGATTGGATTCTCAGCCCGATGGCGCAATACGCGCTTCTGGCGCTTGCCATGGCGGGATGCCTGGCGCTGTTCGTGTCGATGAAACGGGAGATCGCCCGCGTCCGCCGCTCTGTTAAAGCGAGCAACGACACGGCGGTTTCCTCCGCGGCAACCTTGGCCGCCGAACTGGCGGTCATCCGGAAAGACAGGGAGACTATAGAGCCTGTTTCGTTGACCGGGCAGGAATTGAATCTCACCCGCCGGGCGCAGGCCTTGCGTATGCGGCGGCGCGGCGAGACGCCGGCAACTATCGCTGCCGCGCTGAGGGTGCCCCGCAACGAAATCGATCTGCTTTTGAAAATCGAAGCGATGGCCCGCCAGGAAGGATCTGCGGCGGCCCTTGCCCCCAACAAGGCTACCAACGCGGCGTAGAGGCCCTCTCGATCGCTACGCGGAACACGCGGTCACAGAGTCGCCGAAGCTCCTCAGCTTCATAATCAGGGTGGTCCTTTTCAGGCCCAGCAGCTCCGCAGCCGCCGTCTTGTTACCGGCCGTCTTTTGCAGTGCGTCTTCCAGCATGGCCCTC
This sequence comes from Terriglobia bacterium, assembly GCA_963714205.1. GTDB lineage: Bacteria > Acidobacteriota > Terriglobia > Bryobacterales > Bryobacteraceae > CAVQNQ01. The sequence goes on along the minus strand of CAVQNQ010000003.1, from coordinate 56,701 downwards.
TCGAAGTGGCTTACCGCCGCTTCGAAGTTCATGGCTCCCGACGGGAGGAACGCATGGGTGGCGGACTGCAGCGGGATTACCTTGATGGATGCGGCGGAGGCCAGACCGAAATCGCCGGCATGGAGAATTTCGCGCTCTCCGCTCATGGCGACGGCCATTTCCACGGCGTTCTCGAGTTGCCGCACGTTTCCCGGCCAGGAACAGGACCGCAGCCCGTCCATCGCGGCGGGTGTCACCTTTTTGACGGAGAGCCCTTCCAACTGGCAGACCTTCTTCACGAAGTGGTCCACCAGCAGCGCAATATCGTTTTCGCGCCTGCGCAGCGGGGGCATTTCCAAAGGCACAACGTTCAAACGGTAATATAGATCTTCCCGAAACCGTCCTTGCCCCACGCGTTCCAGCAGGTTCACGTTGGTCGCCGCGATCACCCGTACATCCACTTTGATGCTTTCGGAGCTGCCCAAGCGCTGGATTTCCCGGTCCTGCAAGACCCTCAGCAGCTTGGCTTGCAGCTCGAGCGGCATATCGCCGATTTCGTCCAGGAACAGCGTCCCTTTATGCGCTTGCTCGAAACGCCCAATCCGGTTCTGAAAGGCTCCCGTGAATGCGCCTTTGACATGCCCAAACAGTTCGGCCTCCAGCAGATTCTCGGGAAGGGCGCTGCAATTGATGGCCACCATCGGCTGGCTGGCCCGGGGGCTGGCCTGATGAAGCGCGCGGGCGGCCATTTCCTTCCCGGTCCCCGTTTCCCCGCTGATCAGGACTGTGCAGCGGCGGCTGCCGATCAGGCGGATGGTTTCGACCACCGCCTGCATGGCGCGGCTCTCCCCCACCAGCAGGTTGCGCCACGGCTCGGCGGCCGACGAGCGTTCCAGCGTCCGCTTGCGTGCGCGCCATTCCTCCGTCGCGTTTTCCACGCAATCGGCAAGCCTCTCGAGACTATCGCGATATCCCAGGCAATAATAGGCGCCGGAGTGAATCAGCCGAACTGTCTCGGCGGCACACATTTCCGGATTCCAGAAAACCACCGGGAGCGCCGCGTCCGCTGCGCGCACGAGTTCGAGCGCGTCTACCGCACCGCCGCCAGGTACCTCTCCAACGATCAGAACACAGGCAAAATCCGCTCTCTGAAGAACGCCGGCCACCTCCGCCAAATTGTGAACCGTGGTCACATCAAAATTACAGAGAACACGGTTCCACGCGTCATCGGAGAAATCAGGAAGAGAAATACTGGGTGTAATCCGCAGCAACTTTTTCGATGACATGTTCGCTTCATTTTTGACGGCGTCCGCGCGCGATTCTATGCGGAATTTAGGTATGGCATCAGTATTATCCTTAGGTAGGCAACGTTAATCCACCTAATGCGGTATTGCGGTCCGGCCGTATTCGTGCAAATTTCGTAGACAAAGGATTCAGTACGTCTGGATGAGCATGCGAATCTATAACGATGGAGTTACGGGCACCTCGGCTTTCCCGCCTGCTTCGGCCGAGACCGCGGTGCAGGCGGGCTCGACCACGCAGGCTGGCTCGACCCGGTACAGCGGCGCCGACCAGGTAGAAATCTCATCGCTTTCCGGGAATATCGCCGCCGCGACTGCCGCGCTGGCCAGCAAGCAGGCCGCGCGCGTCGGTCAACTCGCGGCAATCTATGGAAAAGGCGAGTATCACGTGAATTCTGTGCGGGTGAGCCAGGCGCTTGTGTCACATGCCCTGAGCAACAGTTCGGTCGACGGAGACACCTAATGCAGGGCCGGCCAGCAGCCGAGCGCATTCGCTTCGCCCGCGCCACTATCAGTCAAGCCTCCCAGGTCTGCCGGGGCGCCGACCTCAGCCACTTGCAACTGGCACTCGATCTTCTGGAAAGCGCCGTCTCTGAGATGCGCGAAGCCGAGGCGGCCGTTCGCTCCGGCCACGCGGGGGATCGCGCCGCGCTCTGCCGTGAAACTGCCCAGTTGAAACGCGAGGTTAGCGGCATCATGCGCGTGATCGATGGCTGCGCGGCTTTATGCCGCGGCCTCTCGCTCCGGCTCGGCTGCGCTCCGCTATCCTATACGCCACAGGGTCGCGCCATGTCTGTCTCTCCCTCCCGCGCGGCCTGTCAAGTGCAAGGGTAACCTTCTATGGTGAGCCTAAACGCGATGCTAACCGCATCCGCTAACGCCCTGGATGTATTCCAGCAGGCGCTGAGCGTAGTTCAAAGCAATGTGAACAATTCGTCAACTCCCGGTTACGCCACCCAGAGCCTCAATCTCGACGCGCAGCCCATGGACTTGGCCGATGGCCTCACTGGGGGCGTCACGTCCGGGGGACTCGACAATTCCCGCGATCCATACGCCGAGCAGGAGGTCCAGCAGCAGACCCAAGCCCTGGGCAAGTACACCGCTCAAGCCAACGCCACCAGTTCTCTTCAAAGCTTTTTCGATGCCACTGGAACGAGCGGCGTCTCGGCTGATCTCAGCTCCTTTTTTCAAAGCGTTTCCGCTTGGAGCGTCACTCCGAGCGACGCCACCTTGGGGCAAGCGGTGCTCGATAGCGCCTCCACTCTCGCATCATCCATCCAGGGGTTAGCGAACTCACTTTCCCAGAACGCCCAACAGCTCAATACCAGCATCGCCTCCACGGCCGATCAGATTAACAGCATCGCGGCGCAAATCCAGGCGTATAATGCGCAGCGCGTCACCGAGACTACCCCCGATCCCGGGCAAGACGCCCAGTTATACAGCGCTCTGGATAACTTGTCTCAACTCACAAATTTCAGCACCGTAACTCAGTCCGATGGCACGGTCACGGTGCTGCTCGCCGGCGGCTCGCCGCTGGTGATCGGGCAGCAGCAGTACCAGATAAGCACCGCGTCCTCCGCAACCGGCGCGCAGGTTCTGGGCGCGAACGGAAACGACATCACTTCTCAGATCACTGGTGGCCAACTCGGAGGGCTGCTCGATGTGCGGAATCGCGTGCTCGGTTCCATGTTGGGCGATGGCCAGCAGACCGGCTCTCTCAACCAGTTCGCTTCCACGCTGGCCGATACGGTCAACCAGATCCTCGAATCCGGCAAGGTGTCTTCGGATCCCGGGGCCGCCGCCGGCACGGCATTATTCACGTACGATACTTCGTCGGACGCCGCTTCGACTATCGAGCTGAATCCGAGCATCACACCTTCTCAGCTGGCGCCCGTCGATTCCTCGGGAAACGCCAATGGAAATGCCAATCAGATCGCGGCGCTGGCCAACCAAACGCTATCGCAACTGGGCGGAGAGAGTCTCACCCAGTTCTTCGGAGAAATAACCAGCGACATAGGCACGGAGAACCAAAACGCCACCACCAACGAGCAGAGCCAGCAGCAGGTGGTCGCTCAGGCAACCACCATAGTCAACCAAGTGTCGGGTGTCTCGCTCGATGATCAAGCCACTAACGTCCTGCAGTTCCAGCGCGCGTATCAGGCGGCCGCCCAGGTGCTCACGACAATCGACAATCTGGCCAATTGCATTTTGGATCTGATTCAGCCGACTGCGGTATAGAGGGCAATCGATGATACTCAATATTAACGGAGCGACCCAGTCCTACCTCTCCGATCTCGACCGGACTCAGCAACAGATCAATCAGGCACAGGCCGAAGTCACCTCCGGCTATCGCGTCCAGTCGCCTTCCGACGATCCGGCGGCGGTTCCGTCCATCCTCGAGTTGCAGTCCGAACTCGGCATGAATCAGCAGATCCAGAGCAACCTCAGCAGCGCCACAAACGAGCTCGGAGCGGCCGATTCGGCGCTCCAGAGTGCCGTTCAGGCGGTCAATGAAGCTCTCACGCTCGCCACCCAGGGCGCCAGCGCCACTTCCACGGCCGCCGACCGCGCCAACCTTGCCCAGCAGGTGGCCGGTTTGCAGCAGACGCTGGTCGGGATCAGCCAGACGCAGGTAAATGGCAGCTACATCTTCAGCGGCGATCAGGACACAGGTCCGGCCTACCAGCTCGACCCCTCGCAGCCGAACGGCGTCGAGCAGTTGATTTCCGCGCCCTCCACGCGCGTCATTGTGGATGCCACCGGCACCGCCATTTCAGTCGCCGAAACCGCGCAGCAGATCTTCGACGCGCGGAATTCCGATGGCTCCGATGCGACCGGAAACGTCTTCGCCGCCGTCAATTCACTCTTGACGGCCTTGAACAACAACGATCAGACCGGTATTACTCAGGCCGTATCCGCGTTGCAATCCGCGGGCACCTACTTGAACCAGCAACTCGCGTTTTATGGCGAGGCCGAGGACCGGGTTACCGCGGCGTCGGACCTGGCGCAGAAGTTCCAAACCGCGCAGACGGCCCAGCTCAGCGATCTTCGCGACGCCGATATCCCGACCGTGGCCTTGCAGTTGACCCAATCGCAACTGGACCAGCAGGCCGCCCTCTCGGCGGAAGCTAACATCGTTCAACAAAAGAACCTATTCAGCTACCTGGGTTAGCAGGGGAGAGCCTAATCAGAATGGATTCCAAACCGAATAGTAATGGGCCTCGGCCGGTGCCGTCCCCCTCCGAGTATGAAGCCTGCCCCGCCGGCGTTCTCCCGGCCGGACAAATGGCGTTAGTGCGCGCGATCCAGGAAAACTTCTTCCGTGGTTTCGCGACGAAACTTGGCCTCCGGCTGGAAATGCCGGTCGCCGGGCAACTGGCCGCGGCCCAACCGCTTCCCGGCAGCACGTTTCTCGAATCCGAAGATGACGGGGGTTACCTGCTTAGGCTGAATGCGGAACCGGTGCGGGGACAGGCGCTAGCCGCGCTTTCCCCGAGTCTCGTGGCGCACCTGTTGCGGATTCTGCTGGGATCTCCCCCAGGTCCCGGAGATGCTCCCCGCCACGTTACGGAGATCGAGTTGCACATTTTGCGCGAGATCTTCGAGATACTGGAGCGCGAACTTACCGCCGCATGGCAGCCGGCCGGCATCGCCTTTCGTTACGGTGTTACGGGCAATAACGACGCCGCCACCACACCGGATACCTTGCTGGTGTTCGAATACCGCATGGAATTCGGCGACGTCCATGCGACTCTGCGCATCGCCGTGCCGGCCTTTCTGGTGCGCCTGGCGGTTCTAAATTGCGCCCCTCCGGTTGAAGTGGCATCCTCCCCGGTTCAGGAAACGATTCTCGGATCGCTGCGTCGCGCTACTGCGAGAGTCGAAGCTGTGTTAGCCGGTTCGACTATCCGGATGGGAGATCTGGTCGCGATGGAGCCGGGACAAGTGCTCATGCTGTCCCAGCCGGCCCGCTCCCCGCTCGAATTGCGCATTAACGGCAAGCCCAAGTTTCGAGGCGAATGGGTCGCCTGCGGCAACCGCCAGGCACTCGATCTAATGTAGACGGAAGCGCCCGCCCGCCGGTATCGGGGGGGAGACCAGGTGCTTTAACAGATTAAGACATAACGATAGCATCGGGTCCTGGTCCTGATCGTCAGCCTCCAGCAGGCCGGGACGAGTCCTCATCTTGGCTGCCACCGCTTTGAGCAGGTATCGGCGTTCTTCCTCACTCACATCGTAGGCCTCAACCGGAACCGAGACGCTCCGTTCCAATTCCGTGTTGACTCGAGCCGCATTCCCGGAGATCCAGGCTTTGAGCAAGTCCTCGGCTAGTTGACCTGCCAGGGATAGACTGTGTTGCGCGCGAGCTGACATTCATACCTCATTTCGGCAGTTCCGGCGGGGGTTTCTAGTATTCTTTTTTGCCGGAACCCAATTACTTTCTCGAAACATCCCGGTACATCGCCGATATGGGCTTAAGAGCCGATCATGATTCATGTCACGCGCTTGAACCACACTCCGGTGGTGCTGAATAGCGATCTGATCGAGCAAATCGAGACGACACCCGACACTGTCATCAGCTTGACCACCGGGCAAAAGATCATGGTCCTGGAATCGACCGAAGAAGTCATCGAGCGCATTCGCACGTTCCGGAAGTCCATATTTGTCCAGCCGGACTACTCCAATGGCCACTCCTCAAACCAAGATATCCACTAGTTCGCGGCCCGATTTCGCAACTTTGGGCGGTCTCCTCCTTGGGTTCGGTGGAATTCTGGGAGGCCTGGTCATCGATGGGGGAAAAATCAACGACATCAAGCAGGTCTCCGCCGCTCTGATCGTTTTTGGCGGAACCATTGGCGCCGTGATGCTGACGAGTCCGCTGGGCCTCGTAATCAGCGCGGCCAGCAAGCTCGGATCGCTCTTCTTTGAGAAAACCATGCCGGTGGCCGAGACTATCGAAGTCCTCATCGGCTATGCCACTCAAGCGCGGAAGCAGGGGATCGTTTCTCTGGAGCAGGAAGCCGTGAAGGTTCAGGATCCGTTTCTGCGCAAGGCCCTCACGCTTGCGGTGGACGGCATGGAATTGAGCCAGATACGCAGCATTATGGAACTTGAAATCGAGCTTGTGGAGCAGCGGGGCGAAGCCCAGGCAAAGGTGTTCGAAGCTGCCGGCGGTTATTCCCCTACCATCGGCATTATCGGAGCCGTGCTGGGACTCATGCAGGTTATGAAGAACCTGGCGAACATCGATGAAGTCGGCCGGGGCATCGCAGGCGCTTTCGTGGCGACAGTCTATGGTGTGGGAGCAGCCAATCTCTTCTTTCTCCCCGCGGGGGGCAAATTGAAGGCACGGCTGCGCGCCGAACTGCAAATCCGGGAGCTGATGTTAGAGGGAGTCCTCGCCATTGTCGAAGGGCTCAACCCGAAACTGATTCGAACCAGGCTCGATGCGTATCTCGAACAGCCGGCATCCAAGAAGAAAGCGGCGGTTAAGGAGCCGGCATCCCAGCCGGCCGCCAGCGTTGCGCCGGCGGAGGGCTGATCTTGGCGCGCAAGAAAAAAGCCGCGGAACACGAGAACCACGAGCGCTGGCTGGTCTCGTACGCCGATTTCATCACGCTCCTGTTTGCTTTCTTCGTGGTGATGTTCGCCTCTTCGCAAACCGATAAAGCCAAGGCCAAGCAGGTTTCCGATTCGGTGAAAGACGCGCTGGAGCAAGGCAGCGTCCGCGCGGTGGTGCACGAAATCCTGGGCGGTACCGTCGATGAGAAGGGAAAGGGTAACGCTCAGATGAAAGGCCCGGGAGGCAGCCAGCCCAAAAACGAGCCGAATCGGGAGATCGCCGAGCTGCTGCCCTCCTTGCGCTACCTCTCGCAGGCGCTCGAACAGGAGATCAAGGACGGTAAAATCGAGGTTCGCCTCGAACCACGCGGCCTGGTCGTGAGCTTGCGGCAGGCGACCTTCTTTCCCTCCGGCGGAGATGCTCTCGACCCGGCGACCTTCAACTCCATCACGAAGATCGCCACCACGATTCGGGACCTTCCCAACTCGGTGCGGCTTGAAGGGCACACCGATTCGGTGCCGATTCACACGGCGCGATTCCGGAGTAACTGGGAACTCTCCGCGGCGCGCAGCATCGCCATGCTCGAGGTGCTATCCACCCGCTACAATATTCCCCGCGCGCGCATGGCTATCGCCGGCTATGCCGACACCGCGCCGGTCGATTCCAACGAGACCGAAGAAGGCCGCGCGCATAACCGCCGGGTTGACGTGGTCATTCTCAACCAGACGGTACTGATGACCAACCCCAGCGCCTCGCCAACACCTCCCGCCCCCCCGCCGTCCAAAAAGAAATAGCCGCACGCCTTACCCCGAACATGCGGCCATGAAATTGCACCCGTCAGCGCGATGCCACGAATCCAGACCAGGTGTTTGGGAGAGGTCGAATACTCGCCCGAAGCGGTCTACACGTTTCCCATCGGCATACCCGGCTTCGAAAACGAGCACGCCTTCGTGTTCCTGGAGAGGCCCCGCAGCCATCCTTTGATGTTCATGCAGAGCCTGGCCACTCCGGAACTCTGCTTAATTCTGATGCCCATCCTGGCTGCCGACCGGCATTACAAATTGCATCTTACGGAGGAAGACCTGGAGGCCCTCCAGCTACCCGCTCGTAAGCAGCCACGAATTGGAAAGGACATTCTCTGCGCGGTAGTGGTTTGCGCCGGCGGCCAGGATCGCCCCGATCCAACCGCCAACCTGCTGGCTCCCATCGTGGTCAATCTCAAACAACAAATCGGCATCCAGGTCATTCAGACAAAGGTAAATTACTCGTACCGCCATCCTTTGATCGCGCGAAACCGCCACGAGGAACTGGCCCTGTGCTCGTAATGCGCCGCCGCGCAGGCGAGAGTTTCCTGATCGGCGAGGCCGTCGAAATCGAAGTGCTGGAGATATGCGGCACCCGCGTCAAATTGGGGATCGTGGCCCCCGATTCCATTCTCATCCAGCGCAAGGAATCGAAGCTCACCCGCGATGAGAACATCATTGCCGCGCGCAGCGTCGGGCAGCAGAATATCTCCGCGCTCCTGGATCAGGTGGCCCATCGGCCGGAGGGCACCCCTGTCAAAAGTTTGACGGAAGAGCCCTTATTGACAGGAGAGAGTAACTCTAGAGATTTGATGAAAAAACATTAGAATTCCTTGGTACTTCCCCGATATGAATGAGTGAAAGCTGATACTTCGGGTATCCCAACCGGGAGAACCCGAACCCGGACATGATGTCTGGGATGTATCGCGAAACAGGACGTTAAAAACGATGTTCTCCATTCAAACAAATTACGCGGCGATGGTGGGCGAGCAGAATCTCAACACCAACAATACATTCCAGACTAAGACTATCGAGCAGTTGACCTCTGGATATCGTATCAACAGCTCCGGCGACGACCCCGCGGGTCTGGCGGTAGCCAACCAATACGCCGCCGATGTGGCGCAGTTAACGCAAGGCGTCATCAATGGCAACTCCGGCGTGAGCGCGCTGCAGATCATCGATGGCGGCCTTTCCAACATCAGCACCATGTTGAACCGCATGCAAACGCTGGCGACCGAATCGGCTTCCGGCACCTTCACCGGCAACCGCACCACCGTGCAGAACGAATTCCAGACCCTCTTGACGGAAATCGACCGCGAAGCTGGCAACATTGGTTTGGGCGGCAGCGACAGCGCGAACGCCGCCAATTTGGGAGTATATATCGGCGGCGGCGATAACCAGGCCGACTCTCAGGTCACGCTTGACCTGCAGGGCCAGACTGTCGATGCGACCGCTTTGGGCCTCACGGGGCAGACCGTCGCTGGAGGCACCAATGCACTTACGGTGGGCGCCATCAACCTGAATAGCGCCGCCCTACTGCTCAAAGGCGGCACTCAGGTTTTCACCTTCACCAATCTTCCCGGCGGTGCGTCGGCCACGGTGACGGTGGCCGGTGGTTCGACTGGTATCTCGACGAACCAGGCCCTTGCCAGCTTGGATACGCAGCTTGAGCCTTTCGGAATTACCGCCAACCTGGACAGCAACGGGTACTTGCAATTTCAGTCCACCTCCTCGTTCACCGTAGCCGCAGCCGCCGCCTCGGCTGGCAACGGTCTCACCGCCGTCGCCGCCGCCGCGCCGAGCGCCCCCTTGGCTGACACATCCGGTACCGCCAACGCCCTGAATGCGGTCACGGCTATCGACAACGCCATCGCGACCCTCGGCACCGTGCAGGGCGCTGTGGGCGCCGGCGAAAACGATCTGAACTACGCCATTAACCTGGCCAACTCCCAGATCACCAACTTCTCCTCGGCGGAGTCCCAGATTCGCGATGCCGACATCGCAACCGAAGCGGCCAACCTGACCAAAGCCCAGGTTCTCGAGCAGGCGTCCGTCGCCGCCATGGCCCAGGCCAACGCGGCGCCGCAAGCCGTTCTGAAACTGTTGCAGTAAATTTCGTTCCCAACTAACGTTGGATAAGCGGTGGGCCAGCCCTGGCGGGGGTCTGGCCCACCTTTTGCATAAGGGTACTGTATGGCTTCCAGCACAAGTGCGATTACGGCGCCTACCTTCACCGGTTCGAGCACGTTTTCAAGCTCTTTCCAGCAGGTCCTCACCCGCGCGGTGCAATTGGCATCTTTGCCCATGCAGCAGACGCAGAACGATCTCACTACCGTCACCGGCCAGCAAACTGCCCTGACCCAACTTGGATCCGACTTCGATTCGCTCAGTACCGCCTTGCAGGCCATCGGTTCCGCGTCGGGAGGCAGCCTCTCCGCCACCGTTTCCGATCCCTCCGTGGTGAGCGCCTCCACCACCAGTTCCGCCTTGCCGGGCACCTATACCATTCAGGTGGACACAGCCGGTTCCTATACCACCACCATGAGCCCGGCGGCTCCACGACAGTAACCGATCCCACCACGCAGAGCATCAGCTCGGCTTCGTCTTTTACCCTTACGGTAAACGGCACCCAGACCACCATCACGCCATCCGATAACTCTCTCGAAGGGCTGGCCAATGCCATTAACAGCGCTTCCGCGGGCGTGCAGGCTACTATCGTCAACCTCGGCTCCAACTCCAGCCCGGATTACCGCCTGGTGGTCACTGGTACCTCTCTGAATAGCGATGACATCGAGCTCACGGACGGCACGTCCCAACTGCTCAGCACCATTTCCAAGGGATCGCCCGCCACTTACCAGGTGAATGGATCGAGTACCGTGCTCCAGACGAATTCGTCGCAGGTGACGCTGGCCCCGGGATTGACCGTCACGATTTTGGGCACCAGCACGGAGCCGGATACGGTTACGGTTTCCGCGGACTACAGCTCTCTCCAAACCGCTCTTTCGAGTTTCGCTACCGCCTACAATACGGCGTTCAACGCGGTCGAGCAGCAGGTTGGACAGAACGGCGGCGCGCTAACCGGTCAGAGCATTGTTTATGAGCTGCAGGACATGCTGGAGAGCCTTGCTGAGTACTCATCGGGATCGGGATCGGTCTCCAGCCTGACCGATTTGGGCCTCACCGTAGACGACAACGGGCAAATGTCGTTCGATGCCTCGACCTTCAGCAGCCTGAATCAGTCGGCTGTCGCGCAGTTCCTCGGCTCGGCCACTTCCGGCGGCTTCATGCAGAACGCCACGAACGCTTTGACCTCGGTCGACGACCCGAATACAGGAGATATCGAGGCCGATTACGCCGGGCTTCAGAGCCAGATCAACGCGGACAACCAAACCATCACAAACGATCAGGCGAGCATCACCCTCATGGAAACGAATCTGCAAAACGAGTTGACGCAGGCGGACGCGGCCATCGCCACTTTGCAGTCCGAGAAGACTTACTACGCCGATCTGTTCCAGGCGGAGTATCCGAGCACTTCGAGCACATAATGATTCCAACACCTTTGGAGCTGCTCGAAGACCAAATCCGCGCCGCCGCCGCATCCCGGCGGTATCGAGATGTCGCCCGGATGGTCCCGGAATACGGCCAAGCCGTACGGGCGTTTATGCAGTCTCTGCCGGAGGGCGACGCGCGCGCCGCCGAAGCCGCGCGCACGCTGCACGAGCTCATTAACTGGTCTCTGGCGATGCTGCACGCCGCGCGGTTCGCCTGCGCCGCCGAACTGCGGTGCGTCGCCACGGCGACGCGCTATGCCCGTCCATGCGGCTTCCGAGAAAGGCCTGCCTCAATACACCTGGAAGCCTGATCCCGCCCGCCGGCGCGCGCGTCAATCCACTGACACGTCACGCGCTTGACAGGACATTTCCGGGGATTTCGCTGCATTTGCTTGCCGCCGCAATGGAATCCCAGTTGCCTTGACGGTGGTGCCGTGATCGATCGTCTCACCGATAGCCTCGAGCAGTACATGAACGTGGTCAGCTTGCGGCAGAAGCTGGTTGCGTCCAACATCGCCAACGCCGATACACCCGGCTATAAGACGCAGGACCTGGATTTCCAGTCCAGCTTCCTGGCGGCTCTCGACGGCGGCTCTCCGCAGCCCGCGGAAGTCACCGGCCTGCCCACCAAGAACGACGGCAACAACGTGGATCTGGACCGCGAGGCCCGCCTGCTGGCCGAAAATGCCATGCGTTTCAGCGTCGCGTCCAACCTGATGCGGACGCAACTGAACACCATCAAAGAGGCCATTCAGGGAGGCAAGAGCGCATGAGCCTATTCTCCGCCCTCTCCGTCAGCGCTTCCGGCATGGCGGCCCAACGCACCCGCGCGGCCCTGCTGGTGGAGAACATCGCCAACTCGGAAACCACCCGCACCCCCGAAGGCGGTCCTTACCGCCGCAAAGACGCGATCTTCTCCAGCGATCAGACCGGTTCGGCGTTCGCTTCGGAGTTGGATGCGCAACTGGGCGGAGCAGCAGCTCACCGGCGTCAAGGTCGCGGGCATCACCGTGGATAACAGCCCGCCCGAAAAACGCTACCTGCCGGGGCACCCCGATGCCGACGCCGATGGCTATGTTTCCATGCCGAAGGTAAACCCGGCCGAAGACATGGTGGACCTGATCGGCGCCAACCGCAGCTATCAGGCTAACGTCGCGGCCATGTCCGCCGTCAAGGACATGATTCACGAAGTCCATCGATCTGCTGCGATAGGAGACCTCCGTGACCACGCCCATCTCAAGCATCGCCCCGATCGCAATGCCTCAGTTGACGCGCGGCCGCCGGGGCCGCCGGCCAGCCCGGCGAGTTTCAAAGCGTCCTTTCGAGCGCCATCGATTCGATCGAATCGCTACAGAACAATGCGGCCGGCTCGGTGCAGAAGTTCCTCACCGGAGAAAACGAAGAGCTGCACACCACCATCCTCGCCACCCAGAAGGCGGAACTCGCCTTCGAGCTTGGATTGCAAGTCCGCAACAAGGTAGTGGACGCCTACCAGGAAATCATGAAGATGCAGATGTAGCCAGTCGAAAGCCGCCATGGACCAGATCATCAACCATTATCGCAGGGCTTCTCCATCAAGCAGCGCATTTCGATCATTGCGGCCGCGCTCGCGGTGGTCGCCGGCATGGTCGGCTTCGTCCACTGGAAGCACGAAGGCGATTTCCGTCCCGCTGTATACGTCGATGGCCCCGGAAGATGCCGCCGGCGTAGTGCAGAAACTGAAAGAGACCGGCGTCGAATACCGATTGTCGGACAATGGCGCCACCGTCATGGTTCCCTCGGAAAAGCTGGCGGAATCGCGCCTGGCGCTGGCCGCCGCGGGCCTGCCGAAAACCGGCCGGATCGGCTTCGAGCTTTTCGATAAGAGCAATTTCGGCGCAACCGAGTTCGTCGAGCACATCAATTACAAGCGCGCGCTCGAAGGCGAGCTCGAACGCTCCGTCATGAGCCTGGCGCGAAGTGGAGCAGGCCCGCGTTCACTTGACCCTTCCCAAGGAATCCGTTTTTCTCGATCAGCAGCAGCCGGCCAAGGCCAGCGTGATGGTGAAACTGCGGCCGGGAGCGCAGATCTCCATCCAGAATGTCCTCGCCGTCACCAACCTGGTCGCCAGCGCCGTCGAAGGGCTGACTCCCGATGCCGTCTCGGTGGTGGATATGGATGGCAACCTGCTGAGCCGGCCCAAGAGAACGGCCGCGGGCGATGGGTCGGAGATTACCAGCGAATCGCTCGAAGTGCGCCAGCAAATCGAAAGGAACCTGGTGGCCAAGATCAGCGAAACCCTGGAGCCGTTGCTCGGGGCCAAGGGATTTCGCGCCGGCGTCTCGGTGGATTGCGACCTCACCAGCGGCGAACAGCAGGAGGAAACGCTGGACCCCTCGCACTCCGTGATGCTCAGCTCGCAGAAGACCGAGGACGTAACCGACCACGCCACCACTTCCGGAATTCCGGGCACCGCTTCCAATTTGCCCCAGCAGGCTTCCTCCAACGCCAAGGGAACGGGCGGCGTTTCCCGGCGCACGGAAAACGTAACCTATCAAACCAGCCGCATCATCCGGCATACGAAGATCCCGCAGGGCGTGATCCGGCGCATGTCTCTGGCTGTCCTGGTGGATCAAACGGTGCAATGGGAGGGGCAGGGAAACGCGAGGCGCCGCGTTCTGGTGCCGCCCCCGCCGGAGACCCTGAAGACCATTCGAGACCTGGTCGCAGGCGTTACCGGGTTCAATGCGGAGCGCGGCGACCAGCTCATCATCGAGACGCTGCCCTTTGAAACCAGTCTTCATGCCGAACCGCCTCAACTAATCAAGCCGGTTTCCGCTCCGGTAAGTAAGTCTCCGGCTTGGCTGGAAGTTGTAAACAGATATCGCGACTTATGGGCGCCACTTACCATGGGACTGGCGGTGCTGCTGGTCCTGGCGCGTGGGATCTTCCGGTTTGCGCGGCGCACTCCCGCGAAGGAAGCCGGTGAAGTTCGCGTTCCGGCTGAATTGGAAGGGCCCGCTGCCCGTACGGAACTGAGCGCGGCGGCCTCTCAGATCGCCGCGGCGGTCAATGCCGCGCCCGCCGCCGAATATAACAGCGAGCTGGCCGAGCGCGTCCGGATGGTCGCCAAGAGGGAGCCGGAGTTGACCGTCAACGTGCTGCGTATGTGGCTCCAGGAAAGCAAAAGTTAGTATGTCGGGCAACCTGAACCTTGAATCCATTTCCGGCGCCACCAAGGCCGCCATGTTCCTCATGGGAATCGGCGACCAGACATCTGCCGAGCTGCTGCGGAAGCTGGATGCCGAAGAAATTCGGCGCGTCACGGCGGAAATCTCGGCTCTGAATTCCGTGGCGCCGCAGAATATGGTGAGCGTCTTTCGCGAATTCGAAAGCCTCACCGGCTCCAGCCGGTTCTTCGCGAAAGGCGGCTCCGGATTCGCGCGCCGGCTCGTCGAGCAGGCCCTCGGACCGGAATCCGCGCAGAAGCTTCTGGATTCCCCGGGGCTTCCGCCGGTGCCGGAAACCGAGGAGTCGAATCCCGAGCTGCGCTTGTTGCAGAATACGGACCCGCGCCAGTTGGCCGCTTTCCTGCGAAACGAGAATCCGCAAACCATCGCCCTGGTGCTCTCGAATATGACCCCCGAGACGGGCGGCGCCCTTCTCCAGCAGCTCCCCGCGGAGCTTCATGCGCAGGTGGCTTTGCGCATGGCCACTCTGGACCGGGTCTCGCCGGAGGTCTTCCGCAAGATCACAGAGGCCATCGGTTCCAAGCTGAAAGCCATTCGTCAAGTCAGCCGCTCCGACGGTATACGCTCTCTGGCCGATCTGCTCAACCACGTCGATCCAACGTTGGCCGACGGCATTCTTGGGCAGGTTGAGGAGGAGAACCAGGATGCGGCCGCCTCGGTCCGCAATCTGATGTTCACCTTCGAAGACATTCTTACCATCGACAAGACCGGCATGAAAGCCTGTCTGGACCACCTCGACCGCAAGGTCCTGAAGATGGCGCTGAAGGGCGCGGCTCCCAAGATCCGGGAGCATTTCACGCAATGTATGTCGCAGAGCGCCACCGAGATGCTCGTTGAAGATATGGAAGCGCTCGGCCCCGTGCGCATCCGCGATGTGCAGGCGGCCCAGCAACAGGTGGTCGCCGTTGTGCGGCAGTTGCAGCAGAATGGCGCGATTGCGAACAGCCGCGACGGCGGCGACGAATATGTTGTCTAAGGTGCTGCGAGACGCGGTGGAAGTCGAGCCCGTTGCCTGGCGCCGCTGGGCGGTATCGGGGGCCTCCCCGGCCAAGCCGGATGCGGCCGTGGCGAGCGGTGAACTCGCGCAGCTCCGCGCGAGAATAGCCGAGATGGAAGCGGCCACGGAATCGAAGCTGCGGCAATCCTACGAAGCGGGGATGCGGGCCGGAGAAGAAGCGGCCCGCCGGTCCCTGGAATCCCAGGCGCGCGAAACCGTGCAGCAGTTCGCCGATTCGATCGCGGATCTGGCGGGAACGCGCGCCGAAACGATCCGGCGCGCCGAAGCCGACACGGTGCGGCTGGCCATCGAAATCGCCCGGCGCGTGCTGCACCGCGAGGTCTCCGTGGATGGCTCCGCTCTGGAGGGCCTCATCAAAGCGGCTCTGGAAAAACTGCAAAGCCAGGAGGTCTACCGCGTGCGCGTCCATCCGGACCAGGAGCGGCTCGTACGGGCCTGCCTGGAACAGACCGGCCGCGGCCAGGCTGTCGCGGTGGTGACCGATCCCGTGCAGCCCAGAGGCGGAGCGGTTTTCGAAATCAGCCGCGGCGCCCTGGATGCTTCCATGGAGACTCAGCTCGCCGAGATCGAGCGCGGTCTCATCGACCAACTCGAGGCGCGTGCATGACAACTCCGCAACTGATCGATCTGGGTCCTTACATTGCCGGCGTACGGAACTTCGAACTGCTGCCGTGGACCGGCGAAGTGGTCGAGCTCGTGGGTCTGTTGATTGCATCACGCGGGCCGGCTGTCGCCGTGGGCGATTTTTGCGAAGTCGTGACGTCCGGCCGGCGCCGTGTCCGCACTCAGGTTATCGGCTTTCGCGACGGCCAGGTTCTCTCCATGCCCCTGGAAGAGATCGATGGCATCCAGTTGCACGACCGGATCATCGCACGCCGGGAGGATGCCCAGGTCGCCGTCGGGCCCGATCTCGTCGGCCGCGTCCTCGATGGTTTCGGCAAGCCGCTCGACCGTGGGGAGCCCGATTCGGCCGGCCGCATCCTATCGCTTATACCAGCCGCCCGGAAGCCCGCTCGATCGCGAGCACATCGTCAATCCGATCGCCACCGGCATCCGCGCCATCGACACGTTGATCCCCGTCGGCACCGGGCAGCGCATGGGAATTTTCGGCGGCAGCGGCGTCGGAAAGAGCACCTTGCTGGGCGCCATGGCGCGCCACAACTCGGCCGACATCACGGTGATCGCACTCATCGGAGAGCGCAATCGCGAGGTTCGCGCCTTCCTCGATCATGAGCTCGGTCCGGAGGGCCGCGGGCGCTCGGTCGTGGTCTGCTCCACGTCCGACCGGCCCGCTCCGCTGCGCGTCCGCGCATGCTTCGTGGCGCTCGCCATCGCCGAATACTTCCGCGACCAGGGAGCCAACGTACTGTTGATCATGGATTCGGTTACGCGACTCGCCATGGCCCAGCGGGAAATCGGGCTGGCCGCGGGCGAGCCGCCCAGCCAGAAGGGATACACGCCCTCCGTCTTCAACCTGCTGCCCAGAATTCTCGAGCGCGCCGGCAATTTTCATAGGGGGTCGATCACCGGCTTCTTCACGGTCCTGGTCGAAGGCGACGATTTCAACGAGCCGGTTTGCGATGCTGTGCGCGCCATCCTCGACGGACACATCGTCCTGTCGCGCCGGATGGCGGCCGCCGGCCATTATCCGGCCATCGACGTGCTGAACTCGATCAGCCGCCTTGGCCCGAAACTGTCCTCGCCCGACCACATGGCTGCCGCCCGCAAGCTGAGGGAGGCGCTGGCGATCTATCAACAATCGAAGGACCTGATCGACCTGGGAGCTTACTCATCCGGATCGAATCCGGAGCTCGACGCCGCGGTTCGCATGCAGCCCGAAATAGCCGAATTCCTGAAGCAGGACACGCAAGCGAATGCGCCCTTTCCGGACGCCCTGGCGCGCATGAAGGCTATTGCAGACAAGCTCTAACGCCTCATGCAACGCTTTCAATTCCGGCTCGAGCGCGTGCTCGAGTGGTACCGCAAGAAGCTTCGGGTGGAAGAGGGCCGTCTGGCGGCCTGCCTCGTCCTGGTGCACACCGCCGAGCTGAAGATCGCACTGTTGCAAGCGGAGCGTTCGGCGATCGAATCGCACCTGCTGGAGCGCGCCACTATCCCCGCCGCCGATCTTCTGAATCTCGCCCGGTATCGGCTGCGCGCGCGCCAGGAAGAAATCGAACTGGCCGAAGAGCGGCGGCGTCTCCTGATTTCGGCGGCCGAACAGCGCGCGCGCGTACAGCAGGCTCAACAGCGGGTCAAGCTGTTCGAGAAGATGAGAGAGCGCCGGCTCACGGAGTACACCGCCGAGGAAGCTCGCGAACTGGAAAACGTGGCTGCCGATGCCTACCTGGCGCGCTGGCCGCGGAGACGCAGCACCACTTCGCAGGCGATAACACTCGAGCCGTCAGACCAGGAGCGGCCCGACGCGGCGGCCACCACAGAATCTGCTTGATAAACTTCCGGCGCGCTATCGTGAAATCATGTGGCCCTCTCGCGAGGATGAACCCGAGCGGCCGGATCCCGCGGCATACCATCGGCGAACCAGGCAGTGGAGCCGCACGTTGTGGGCCATGGCGCTTCTTTTCGCCAGCTTGCCGGCTGCCAGCAGGCTCTTCCTGGGATCCTGGGAGTTCGAGGGCGCCGGCGAAATCGCATTTTTCTGCCTGATCCTCGGGGCGTATCTCCACTTCCTGGCGAGACCGGACTTTCGCGCTGTCCCCGACGATGCCGCCCTCCTGGATCAGGCCATCCAGCTCGCCGCCGCGGGCAAATCCGATGAGAGCATCGCACTGCTGACGGAAGCCATCCGGACTGCGCCGCGATTGTGGCAGGCGTTTCAGTATCGCGGCCAATTGTATCTCTCGCGGCCCGAATCCGTGGATGCCGCGCTCCAGGATTTCAACGAGGCTATCCGGCTGGCCCCGCGCGAGGCCCATCTCTATGTCTTGCGTGGGTACGCCCGCACACTCCTGGGCGATGAACTTTCCGCGCGGGCGGACTATGAAGCCGCCGCGGCCCTGAATGCTCCGGACGACTCCGCGGTGCGCGAAGGCCCGTCATAGCTTTTGGCCGTCTCCAGTTCTCCCACTTTAGTTGGGTTCCGCGCGGGCCGCCGTATGCTACCATTCAAAAGGAATCCCAAGCGTTTCCGGTGTGCGTCCTGAAGTGAAACACCCGCATGAATTTACGTTCGCTGTTCAGCCTCTTCTCCTCAGATCTCGCTATTGACCTGGGCACTGCCAACACGTTGGTCTACGCCAAGGGGAAAGGGATCGTTGTCAACGAGCCCTCCATTGTGGCGATTAACAAGAATACCGGCGAAGTGGAAGCCGTCGGCAAAGAAGCCAAAGAGATGCTCGGGCGCACCCCCGGCAACATCGTGGCCATCAAGCCCATGAAGGACGGCGTGATCGCCGATTTCAAGGTGACCGAGCGCATGCTGAATTACTTCATTCAGAAGGCGCACGGCCGCAAGATGCTGGTGCACCCGCGCATCGTGATCGGGGTGCCGAGCGAGATCACGCAGGTGGAAAAGCGCGCGGTCATGGATTCGGCCTACCGCGCCAAGGCTAGCGAGGTGCACCTGGTGGAGCAGGCCATGGTGGCGGCCATCGGCGCCGGGCTGCCCATCACCGAGCCCTCCGGCAACATGGTGGTGGATATCGGCGGCGGCACCACCGACGTGGCGGTGATTTCGCTTTCCGGCATCGTCTATTCGCGTTCCGTGCGCGTGGCCGGCAATGAGATGGACGACGCCGTCATGCAGTACCTCAAGCGCAAGTACAACCTGCTGATCGGCGAGCGGACCGCCGAAGCCATCAAGATCGAGGTCGGTTCGGCCTACCCGCTCGATAAGCCGCTGACCATGGAGATCAAGGGCCGCAACCTGATCGAGGGCGTGCCGCGCACGATCGCGGTCGAAGACAGCGAGATCCGCGAGGCGTTGGGCGAATGCGTGGCCACCATTGTGAACGCCATCCGCGTGGCTCTGGAGCGCACGCCGCCCGAGTTGAGCGCCGACATCAGCGACCGCGGCATCGTGCTGACCGGCGGCGGCGCCCTGCTCAAGAACCTCGATAAGCGCATCCGCGAAGAGACCGGGCTGCCGGTTTCCATCGCGGACGACCCTCTGGCATCGGTGGTGCTGGGAACCGGCCGCATGCTCAGCGATTTCCGGCTGTTGCGCAAGATTTCGATAGACTGAAGGTGAGCGCGTTCCCAGACCGCCGGGACCATGGAAAACTTTCTCAACCGGTACCGGAACATCACCGTCCTGCTGCTGGTGATCTTCGCCCAGCTCGTTCTGCTCGCCATGCAGGTGAAGAACGGGCAGGACGTGCCGGTCATTCGCTTGTGGACCGTGACGGCGATCACCCCCGCGGCGCGGGTCCTCGAGGCTGTGCGCAGCGGGAGCATCGGTCTGGTGCGCAACTACATTCTGCTGCATGATACCAACGACGAGAACCACCGCTTGAAAGCCGATCTCGACCGCCTCAAGGTCGAGAATATCTTTCTCAGAAACGAACTCAACATGGCAGACCGCGCCAAGGCTTTGGAGGTATTCCAGAAAACTACGCCTTCGAGGACCCTGGCGGCGAGCGTGATCGGAGCCGGCGCGGGATCGGTCTCCAAGGTGTTCTTCGTGGATCGCGGCTCGGTTGCCGGCGTCGAGCGCGGGATGGGTGTCATCACATCGGAAGGCATCGTGGGAAAAGTTACGGCGGCTTACCCGACAGCCTCCGAGGTCCTGCTGATTACCGATCCGGAGTTTGCCGCAGGCGTGATTTCCCAGAAACACCAGACTCACGGGACGCTCAAAGGCCAGGGCACCCCGGTATGCAAACTGGACTACGTACCGCCCGAGGACAAGGTGGATCCCGGCGAGTGGCTCTACACGTCCGGCGACGATCGGGTTTTTCCACGCGGCTTCCCGGTGGGCGTGGTCAAGTCCGTCCGGCTGGGGCAGCCCTTTCAGGAAATCGATGTCCAGCCGGCCGCCATGCAGCACGGCGTGGAAGACGTGCTGATCCTGCTCGAAGGCGCCCACCAGCCCGTTCCGGATACGCCGCCGGCCAACCAGCCGGTTTATATCGCCGCGCCGCCGCCGGCCGTCGCTGGCAGCGCCGCACCGGCAGTAACTCCGGCCGCCAATACCGGTACCGAGGCCGACAAGCTGCGCGAGCGGTATAAGGCCGTCGGCGACGCCCAGGGGCACAAGTTCGGAGAGGGGCTGCCCGGGTCGAAGCCGCCCGACTTCAACTTGCCACTGCCAACGGACGCCGGCGCTAAGGCCGTGCCGGGGCAGACGCCCGCCGGACAGCCGCCAGTACCCGGTGCGCCTCGCCCGAGTGCGCCGGCCGCCGGGGCCCAGACCGTGCAGACCGCCCCACCCGCCACGCCGAAGGCGATGCCAGGCACCATTCCGGCGAACCAGACGTCCGGTAGTCAGGCTCCCCAGGCGCCGCGAACCACCACCCCGGCGCCGCCACCGGCCGGGGCAAGCCGGCCGGCCACGCAGCCGGCCGCGCCGGGACGCTGATGAGTTACTCAGGCGAACGGCTTCTGCTGAATAAACAGCAGGAAAGGCAGGCCTCGCGATTCCGCGTATGGGTCATGCTGGCGATCCCTCTGGCCGCCATCCTGTTCCAGGTCTACGTCCCGCTCTTCTTCCAGTTCCTGGGTTTCCTGGAATTACCCCTGCTGGTGGTGGTCTACTTCGCCCTCATGCGGCGCAGCCAGATCACCGGGTTGCTGGTGGGCGCACTGGTGGGGCTGGCGCAGGATTCTCTCTCGCGCAATCCGCTGGGCATGTTCGGAATCGTCAAGACGCTGGTAGGATACTTTGCCGCCTCCGTGGGGGTGCGGCTCGATGTGGATCATCCCGCCATCCGCTTCCTGCTGGTGTTCTTCTTTTACGTTTTTCACCAGTTTCTTTATTGGGTGATGGCGCGCGCCTTGCTGGGCCAGCAACTGGCTTTCGAAACGCAGAGAATGCTGATTTTGGGCGTACTCAACGCCGTGGTGGGGGTCTCGCTGTTCCATTTTCTCGACCGGCTGCGATTGGCGGTGTAGCGGGCGGCCCGCGTAGTAGAATAGAAGGTGAGCGGACACCCCCTTCGCCCTGCTTGTGATCTTCCGGCCGACCGATCCAAATCTCGAACACGAGGTCGATCAACCGCCTCAGTTGCCCGACGATACACCGTTTCCAGCGAGCAAAATCGCGGTATTCCAGTATGTTACCGTCGCCATCTTTCTGTTCCTGATCGCCGGTTTCTGGAACCTGCAGGTGCAGCATCCCGATTTCTACGACGAGCGGGCCCAGCAGAACAGCATTAAATCGGTTCCCGTGCTGGCTCCCCGGGGGCGCATCCTGGATCGCGACGGGCGCGTGATCGTCGGAAACTATGCCTCTTTCAGCCTGATTCTGGCCCGCGAAACCCTGAAAGAAGAGCACCTCGCCGCGATCGCTCAAGGTCTGGACCTGGATTACAACGATCTGGTGTCCCGCGTGAACCGTTTCCGCTCCCAACCCAAGTACGTGCCCATCGTGATCAAGGAGGAACTGACTCCCGGCGACCTGGCTTTCGTGGATTCGCATCGCGACTTTTTCCCGGAGCTCGTTAAAATCGAGGCGCAGCGGCGCCTCTATCCGCAGAACGGGATGATGGCCCATGTGATCGGCTATACGGGTGAGATCAGCGAAGAGGAGTTGGATTCCCCCGAATTCGCCAAGTACAATCCTGGAGATGTAATCGGCAAGTTCGGCCTGGAGCGCGAGTACAACGATTCGCTCATGGGCGTGGACGGGCAGCGGCAGGTAGTGGTGGACAACCGCGGTCAGGTCCGACAAGTACTGAAGACCAAGCCGGCGATACCTGGCAAGGATCTCCAGCTTACCATTGACCTGGACCTGCAAGCGGTGGCAGAACTGGCCATGGACGGCCGCAACGGCGCGGTGGTGGCGCTCGATCCGCGCAGCGGCGAAGTGCTGGCCATGGTGAGCCGGCCCACCTTCGATGCCAACAAGTTCGCCGTCCGCATCAAGACCAGGGATTGGAAAGAGATCGCCGACAACCCGGACCACCCCATGATGAATAAGGCGATCCAGGCCCAGCAGGCTCCCGGCTCCACGTTCAAGCCGTTTACGGCTCTGGCGGCCCTCGAGAGCGGCGCCATCGACAACAAGTTCACCGTGCACTGCCCCGGGGGCGTCTCGCTCTACGGACATTACTACCATTGTTGGGTCCGCACCGGCCACGGAACCCTGGCGCTGCATAACGGCATCGTGCATTCCTGCGACTCGTATTTCTATACCATCGGCAGCAAGGCGGGAATCGATAATATCGCGATGTATGGCGACCTGGCGGGGTTCGGGCATCCCACCGGAATCGACCTGCCGCACGAGGCTTCCGGCATCATGCCGTCGCAGGAATGGAAGCTGCGCAATTACCGCCAGAAATGGTATGCCGGCGAGACGCCCTCGGTGGCCATCGGACAGGGCGCCTTGACTGCCACCCCACTGCAACTGGCGCGAGCCATTGGCGGATTGGCTGTCGGCGGGGTGTGGCACCGCCCCTACCTGGTAAGACCCGCCAAAGCTTATGAGCCGGTGACTTGGACGCTCAATCCGGAAAACGTTCACGACATTATCGACGGCATGTACGGCGTGGTCAATGAAGGCGGAGGAACCGGCGGACGCGCGCGCCTGCCTTATGTCGAGGTCTGTGGCAAGACCGGGTCGGCGCAGCTCGCCTCCAACGATTACCTGAAAGCCAGCGGAACGGGCCACTCCAAGGACATGCGCGACAACGCCTGGTTTGAAGGTTTCGCGCCGCGTTCGGCGCCGGAGATCGTGGTAGTGTGCCTGTTCGAGCATGGGGAACACGGGCAGTTCGCCGCGCCTATCGTGCGCGATGTCATGGTGGCATATTTCAACAAGAAGACCAGGCTGGCGGCACTGGAGCAGGAAAAACAGGCCGTGGAGGCGCGGGTGGCTGGAATGGCCAATCTGGGAATGCTTGGAACCCAAGCGCCCGCGGCACGGCCCGCGCCTGCAGCGGCTGCGCCCGCTGGACAGCCCGCGGCGGATACCGCCGTGCTGGCTTCCCCCGTCCCGGAGTCCGCCCGCCCCGCATCCGCGCCCGGACCGGTAAATCCCTGATATGGCCCGCCAGTTTTCCACACGCGACTTGGATTGGAGCCTGCTGCTGATCGTTCTGCTGATTTGCGGTTTCGGCGTGTTGCAAATCTACAGCGCCACCATCGACACGCCTTACCACAGCGCATGGTGGAAGCAGATTGTTTACATCGGCGGAGGGCTGATCCTGATGTGGGGCATCTTGACCACGGATTATCACAGCCTGATGCACAACGTACATATCATGTACGGGGTCTCGGTAGTGGCCCTGCTGGGCACCCTGGTGGTGGGCGATCAGATTTTCGGTTCCAAGCGGTGGATCGGATTGCCGGGAGGCTTTCATTTCCAGATATCGGAATTCGTCAAGCTGGTGATAATATTGTTGGTAGCCCGCTATCTGAAGGATTTAAAGAAAGACGAGCTGGAAACTCGGGAAATGCTGACCCTGGCGGGCATGGTCCTGGTTCCCACGGCTCTGGTTTTGAAACAGCCCGACCTGGGGACTTCCCTGACGTATCTCGCGGTCCTGACCGGGGGATGTTTCCTGGCAGGATTGCGGTGGAAGTACGTGGCGGTGATCGCGGTCGTGACGCTGCTGGTTCTGCCGGTCACTTGGCAGCATTTCCTGAAGGATTATCAAAAGGCGCGGTTGGTGAGCTTCATGGACCCGGATCGGGACCCGCAGGGTACTGGATACCAGTTGATCCAGTCCCAGATCGCCGTTGGGGCGGGCGGGATGTTCGGCAAGGGCGTCAGCAAGGGAACCCAAACGCAGCTTCGTTTTCTGCCCGTGCCGCACACGGATTTCATCTTTTCGGCCTTCGCCGAAGAGCATGGGTTCGTGGGCGTGGTTTTAGTGTTGTCGCTGTATTTCGTGATGATTATGCGCATCGTACAAAATGCGCAAACGGCGCCTGACCGGGCCGGGATGTACATCTGCATGGGCGTCGCGGCTCTGTTGCTGTTCCACATGCTCGTGAATGTGGGAATGGTGGTGGGACGGATGCCCGTGACGGGTATTCCGCTTCCCTTCATGAGCGCCGGCGGTTCAAGTATCTGGTCGAATTTCATGATGCTGGGGCTGGTGAATAACGTCCGCCTCAGAAGGTTTGTTAACTAGCCGGGCGGGCTTGCCCGTCCGAAAGAAATTCAAGGTTATCGGGAGCCTGTAGAGACCGTCGGGATGTGGCGCGAGGCGCTGGCCCGATTGTAGAGGCGCGGTTCCCGGCCGGATGGTGTTTGAGGTATGTGGCTCCACCTTCGGCCAGCGTGAGCTTCGAGTACGTGTAGCTAGGGCTTCCCCAGCGATAGGGGATGCCGAAACCCACGCAGGGTACCCGCCGTTTCGTCCCATCTCTCCATGCCCCGGGGAGGAAGTAGATGTCCAAAGAGTTGGTGATCTCCGCCAACCGCCACGAAACCCGCGTAGCGGTCCTGGAAGACGATCAGGTCGTCGAAGTCTATCATCAGCGCGAAAACGAATACTCGCTGGCCGGAAGCATCCACAAGGGCAGGGTGACGCGGGTGCTCCCGGGCATGCAATCGGCATTCGTGGATATTGGCCTGGACCGCGATGCATTCCTCTACGTCTCGGACTTTTTTGAGGACAACGAGGAATACGACAAGATTGTGACGTCGGTTGAGGATAAAGTCCTCAAATTGGACCACACGGAGCCTCCGCCCACTCAGGCTGTCGAGGCGCTCCGCGCGGTCGAGGCGGAAGAGGAAGAGGCTCCCGTCCCGGTTGAGATCGCCGCCGTGGCGGAACCCGCGGCGGGACTCGTTGGGGAGCCGGTGATCGCCGCCGCTCGCGCCCCGGGGCCCGAACGCGAGCGCCGCGACGACCGGGACCGCCGGGGACGCCACTCGCGGCGCCGGCGCGGCCGGGGCGGCCGGGGGCTGCCGGACTCCAAGTTCTATTCGCCGGGACAGCGGCCGATCCAGGAGACCCCCGTGCCCTCGAGGAGTGAAGCGATCGAATCTCCCGCGGCTCCCGCAACCCCTGCCGCGGTGGCGCCGGGGGATGATTTTCTGGTGTTGCCGGGCGAGTCTCTGGCCAAGCACACGATGCCGCGGGACAGCGCGCTGGAACCACCCGCGGGAGAGCAGACGGTAGAGGAAGAGCCTCTCGCTCCCGAGGCGGTTGAGACGCCCGCATCCATGGCCGCGCAACCAGCCCCCGAGCCCCAGGCTGAGCTGGTCCTGGCGGTGGCCGAAGCGGCCGAGGAAACCGAGAACGGGATCGGGATCGGGACCGAGACTCCGGACGAAGAGCCCGAAGCGGAGGATGCCGCGGAAGCCGAAGGTCTCGAAGTCCAGGCGTTTCCCGAGGCGTCCGCTGAAGCAATCGCGAACCAGCCGGCCGCCGAGACGGCCGAAGACGTGGACGTGGCGCCGGTGGACGCGGCCGAACCGGCTGAAGAGGCCGCCGAAGTGGAGGGCGGCTTCGAATCGGAAGAGGAGTCCGCCGAGCCCGAGGCCGCGGCTGAAGTCATCGCCGAGGCGGCGGAAGGCGCCGTCGAAGAGGAAGGTCCCGAGCCGGCCCGCATCCCCACCAGCCTGACGGCCACGCTGCGGGAACAGGGGCCACGCTACCTGCATCGCGTTTCGCGGCGTATGCGGCGCAAAGGCCGGGACGGCCGTGCGCCGGACGCGGCCCGGCCGATGGGACCCAGGATGAGCGAGCCTCGCGTTGCCGACGCCGCTCCGCGGAGCGCTCCGGAAGCGCGCATGGCCTCGCCGGCCGCCGCGCCCGCCGCGCGCGCCGAGAAGAGCGGCACTCCTTCCATCAGCGACCTGCTGCGGGAAGGCCAGGAAATCATCGTGCAGATCGCCAAGGAGCCTCTGGGACAGAAGGGCGCGCGCATCACCTCGCACATCGCCCTTCCCGGGCGCTTCCTGGTGTACATGCCCACGGTGGACCATATCGGGGTGTCGCGCAAGATTCCCAGCGACGAGGAGCGCTCCCGGCTGAAACGCATTCTGCAATCGAACCGCGCGGGCATTCCGGGAGGGTTCATCGTGCGGACCGCCGGCGAGGGCCGCTCCGAAGAGGAACTGCGCGCCGACATGCTTTTCCTTTACAACCTGTGGCTGGATATGCGGCAGAAGGCCGAGCGCAAACCCGCGCCGGTGCTGGTGCATCACGATCTGAACGTGGTGGAGCGCGTGCTGCGCGACCAGCTCACGCCAGCCTTCAAGAACATCTGGGTGGATAACGAAGAGATCTACGAGAGCGTGCTGCGCTTCGTGCAGCGTTTCCAGCCGGCGCTGGTCAACCGCGTCAAGATGTACACCCGCGTCGACTCCCATCTTCGACGAGTTCAACATCACCTCCGAGCTGGAGAAGGCCCTGCGGCCCAAGGTGTGGCTGAAATCGGGCGGCTACATCGTGATCAACCAGACCGAGGCGCTGGTGGCCATCGACGTCAACACGGGCAAGTTCGTGGGCAAGTCCAACCGGCTGGAGGACACCATCGTCAAGACCAACACGGACGCCATCAAGGAGATCGTGCGGCAGATCCGGCTGCGCGACCTGGGCGGCATCATCGTGGTGGATTTCATCGACATGGACGAGCGCAAGAACCGCCAGAAAGTGATGCAGGCGCTCGAAGAAGCCATGCGCAGCGACCGCGCGCCCAACAAGATTCTGCAGTTCAACGATTTCGGGCTGGTGGCCATCACTCGCAAACGCGTCAAGCAGAGCCTCGAACGCACCCTCTGCACGCCCTGCCCGTATTGCGAGGGCGCGGGCTACGTGAAGAGTCCCGCAAACCGTGGTAGGCGAGATTCTGCAGGAAGCCCACAAGATATCCAGGGCCGTGGAAGGCAAGGACGTGATGCTGCGCGTGGCGCCGGACGTGGCCAGGCTGCTCAAATCCAACCAGAACAGCTACCTTCAGGAACTCGAGGAGATTCTGGGGCGCACCGTGATCGTCAAGAGCGATCAACAGCTCCACCAGGAGAAGTTCGACCTGGCCTAGCGGCGGACGTCTACCGCGCGAAGCTCACGCGGAAACCGGTGGAGAGGATCAGGTCGTTGCGCTGGCGGCCGAACAGCGGATCGCTGAGGAATTGATCGCTGAAGGTGGCGTGCCAGGCCAACCATCTCTTCAAGGCCGTGACGGCGCTCAAATCGAAGCTGAAGCGATACTGGCCCGTGCTGGTCAAGTTGGGAAAAATGCGGAAATCCTGCGTTATCGAACTGGCGCTCGAAATCTTGTACTGGAAATCGTCGCCCGCATTGAACTCGCCCGAAGTGCGCGTCACGTTGGAGGTGAAAGCTTCGCGCTCGTAATCGCCCCCGGCCAGCAGGCCGAGACTGGTGCGTGAGGTCTTGATGGCGTTGACTCCCACTCCGCCGCCCGCCACAAAGCGCAGATCGAGATCCTGAAAAGCGTCGTGGTCGTACGCGTTCAGAGTGCTCACGAAGAAACGCGGGCCGAGATCGCGCTGATAAGTCCAGTTGGCGTGCTCGGCGCTGGCGGTGGTGCTGACAAGGTCGTTTATCCGTGCCGTGCTGTAGATCTCGTCGAAATGCACGGTAATTTTATCGTGGCGGGAGACCCGGTTGGCATCGAATGCGGTGGTGAGGGTATCGGTCCGCGCATTACCGCGGGCCAGCGCCAGGCCGATATCGAAGTGTCCGGTCCACAGCTCCAGCAGGCCGGGGTGCTCCAGGCGCTCCCAGTTATGCTGTTCGGCGGGATTGCGAATATCGGTGACATCGGCGAGCGGGACCGAACTGGCGCCGGTGGGAGCAGCCACTTCGAGCGCATTCCCGCTGGTGGAGACCTTGCCGGATACCAAATGGCCGCCGGGCAGGACTACGAACAGTTCCTGATCCGATTTCAGGCTCTTCACGGCGGTCCAGGGGATGGTGACCTCGCCGAGGAACTCGCTCTTTAGCGTGAGCTTGGCGCCGTCCTTTTTGACCACCGCGCCGGTGATGACGTCGCCGTTCGCCAAAGTGACTTGATCGGCCCACAGAGCGGTGCCTAGCGCCGCGAGCATGAAGGAAGGGAGAATGTATCTGAGAGTCGGAAGTGCAATCATGTCAATTAACCAACAGTCTCGCACTTGCCGTGCGCCCGCGCCGGTCATTGAAACCGCGGCATTGTGATTTCCGTTACTGATGGGCGGAGTACTGCTGCTGGGGCGGATTTAGCGTGATTTCGAGGGTTTTCTCTTCCTCGTTAATCTCGAAGACTTTGCCGAAAGTCTGGAATCCCTTGGCATTGACTTGGACCAGTATGCTGCCCTGAGGCATGGGAGGCACACTGACCTCGCCTTCCTGATTGGTGCGAACTTCATAAGTGGTGGAAACGGCCCGGCCGTAGCGGGCGCGGGGATGTTTCGCGTTGGCGTGCCAACGCACGATGACCTCGGCACGGTCCACCGGGTGGCCGCCCTGGGTCTTGACCACGACGTTGAGCGTGGTGGTGTCGTCGGCGTGCAGCGCGGTGCTCCAGGGCGCCAGCGCGGCTAAAAGAAAGGCGGAAGCGAAGAGGAGCCGTGTGCGGGGCATATCCCGATTATAGCCGGGCGTGGTAGTATCGAGATGGAAAGACCCACCAAAGGCTTCCCGAATGTGGGGGCGCAACGGATTCGACGGGATTGAATCGGGGTGGGGAGGCGTGCCGGGTTCCGAGCTCCCGTAAAACGATCGGAAAAACAAAACTGCCAACAACACGCAGTTTGCATACGCTGCCTAATTAATTAGGTAGCCGCTCCAGCCGCTGAGCCCGCGCGGCGGTGAGTGAGCGTCATTTTGCGGGATAGGCCAAAGGCTTCGGTCCGGAGCCGGCGGTCGAGATCAATCGGGCTAGGTCGCCGCCGCTCTCGCCGGTTCGGAAGCGGTGACCGAAATTTCTGAGCCGGCTACGCACGTAGTCTCTTCATTGCGAGCTTTCTCGGACGGGGGTTCGACTCCCCCCGCCTCCACAATAATAGAATCAACAACTTACAGCCGATACCCAGATTTCACCGTGACAAATCGTGACAATGAGCGTACAATGCTACCAAAAGACCGCTCATGCTCAAAGTCCAGAAACGCCACCAAGCTCCCTGCAAAAGGGCGGAATGGGATCAGCGCTCCTGCGTCGGTAAGGGCGCGGACTGCCCCATTCTCATCACCGGAACGCTAAACGAAAAGCGGATTCGCTTATCTACGGCGAAGTTTCTGCCTCCCGACAAGGCGCGGGATCTAGAAGCCGCCCGCGATTTGGCGATTCTGTGGGAACGGGTAGGATCTCCGATCCGCCCCGAAGAGTATGCGCCGACGCCGGCTGCGGACGCCACACCGGAACCGCCGCGGCCTACGGTCGAAATGGCTGTGGCCGCCTTTATGGCCGATTCCAGAGACCGGGGGAACTCGGAAGCCACGCTCCAGAAGAAGGCCACGGTATTCGAGCGCCGCACGGCGAAAGATCCGAAGAACCCCAACGGGCCGCCGCGCCCCTCGAATGCAACGAGCCTGCTATGGTTCTGCGACCAGAAGGGCATCAGGTTCTTATCCGAACTGGATTTGAACACCATCCGCGAATGGCGCAGCACGTGGAAGGTTGACGATCTCACCAGGCGGAAGCGCCAGGGACAGGTAATCGGATTTTTCTGGTTTTGCGAGCGTAGCGGATGGTTGCCGCGCAACTTCGCCGCGGATCTCACGAAAGGCCTCGGCAAGATTCAGGTGAAGGTCACTCAGACCGGCTATTTTCAGCCTGCCGAATATAAGGCCGTTCTTGACGCCACGTACCTCTACAGCGACCGTCCGAGCGTGGACAGGCACAACTCCATGACCCTCGGTGGGGAGCGAATTCGCGCGCTCTCAGAACTGATGCGATGGACGGGGCTCCGCATCCGAGACGCGGTCACCCTCGAAAAGCACCGCCTGCAACTCGATCCCGCCACCGGAATGTGGAGCGTCATGGTGTACCAGAGGAAGACGGGAGATCCGGTCTACTGCCCCATCCCGCCGCGCGTTGCGGATTTGCTAGTGAGCGTGCCTGCCAGCCAAAAAGGCAACACGAACGAGAAGTACTTCTTCTGGACAGGATGCGGGAACGCCAAAACAGTGGTTTCGAATTGGCAACGGAGCTATGTGAAGCTGTTCAAGCTGGCCGATCTGAAAGAACCGGACGGAAGCCCGAAGCGAAGCCACCCGC
Organism: Terriglobia bacterium; assembly: GCA_963714205.1. Lineage (GTDB taxonomy): Bacteria > Acidobacteriota > Terriglobia > Bryobacterales > Bryobacteraceae > CAVQNQ01. Next base: position 25,955 of record CAVQNQ010000003.1, on the reverse strand, counting down.
ACATGTTCCGAGACACTTTCGCAGTGGAATCTCTGCTCTCCGGAATGAGGCTTGAAGAGGTGTCGATCATCTTGGGACACTCATCGATCAAGACCACCGAGCGTCACTACATGCCATGGGTTCGCGCGCGGCAAACGAGCTTAAATCAGGCTGTCACGGAATCATGGATCAGGCAGGGTGTTGTAAAGCCGCCGGAGGAGAAGCGGGGCGTCGGTCGGCCAAAGAAGGCCCAGGTAGTCGCGATTGCCTGATCTTGCCCGCCTCATGACGCGTAGTGGCTTAAATAAGGCCATCGCCACGCGGCCCTAGAAATGCCGCGAGGGGCGACAGAATGTTGCCGGGGGGTACGGCTTCAATGGGGCCGCGTCCAGCCGGCCGCGGAAATGAGTCAGCGTCCCGAAAGTCTGGAAGAGGGGGCCAGGCTTCAATGAGGCCACCGGCCGTGGAAATCTGCTGCTGGTCCTGTTTGGGCGCCATGAGATCCACGCTTCAATGAGGCCACGGCCACGCGGCCGTGGAAATGGTAAGTGTACCCGTTCCCCCTCCCGCCGTGACCTGCTTCAATGAGGCCACGGCCACGCGGCCGTGGAAATCCGCAGGCCGATCCGCCGGCCGAAAACAGCGGAAGCGCTTCAATGAGGCCACGGCCACGCGGCCGTGGAAATATGCCTAAGATTGGAGTCTAGAAATGACTGAGACGGGCTTCAATGAGGCCACGGCCACGCGGCCGTGGAAATCACCCGGATTAGTTTCTCTGAATCGACACGCCCTTCGCTTCAATGAGGCCACGGCCACGCGGCCGTGGAAATGATCTGGATTGACGGGGCCAATTCAGGAGACAAAGTGCTTCAATGAGGCCACGGCCACGCGGCCGTGGAAATGCGGGCACGGACTACCAGGCCGCCCTTACGCTGTACGGCTTCAATGAGGCCACGGCCACGCGGCCGTGGAAATGAAGCGGTTTGACTCCGCCCCGGCATCGCTTCATCCAGCTTCAATGAGGCCACGGCCACGCGGCCGTGGAAATGTCGGTAAATGCGTGGTGTTGGAGTTGATCTCCAGCTTCAATGAGGCCACGGCCACGCGGCCGTGGAAATGGGCGAGGCGAGCACCGCGAAAAGGCAGAACAATGCGCTTCAATGAGGCCACGGCCACGCGGCCGTGGAAATTTCGAGAGTGCCACCGATCGCCGGCTGATCACTCCGCTTCAATGAGGCCACGGCCACGCGGCCGTGGAAATCGGAATGGCATCCGGGGCAATGTGCATGGACTTGAGGCTTCAATGAGGCCACGGCCACGCGGCCGTGGAAATGAACCCCAGGAGTAGCCATGTCCGATCCCTCTACCGCTTCAATGAGGCCACGGCCACGCGGCCGTGGAAATAAGAAGAGAAATCCGCGAAGGCGTTTGAGGAGTTCGAGCTTCAATGAGGCCACGGCCACGCGGCCGTGGAAATACGCGACTCGTTTGCTATCATGCCATTCGCCCTATCGCTTCAATGAGGCCACGGCCACGCGGCCGTGGAAATTGAGCCGTAGTATCGCTGCGATAACGGAATTGCTGAGCTTCAATGAGGCCACGGCCACGCGGCCGTGGAAATGTCGCGCCATCCAACGCCCTCGACCTCTCCCAGGCGCTTCAATGAGGCCACGGCCACGCGGCCGTGGAAATATCCTCGTTGGCGAAATTCTCGGAATCGAGCACCCAGGCTTCAATGAGGCCACGGCCACGCGGCCGTGGAAATGCGGCCAAGGATTACAAGTACGTCTCGCCGGTGATCGCTTCAATGAGGCCACGGCCACGCGGCCGTGGAAATGGAGAGGGCGAAACCGGCGAGACCGGAGCCGCGACGGCTTCAATGAGGCCACGGCCACGCGGCCGTGGAAATATCGATTCAGAGCGAGAGAGCAGCGGCTTCATAGACGCTTCAATGAGGCCACGGCCACGCGGCCGTGGAAATACGCTCGCTTGTACGCTGAACGGAACTACTACAACAGGCTTCAATGAGGCCACGGCCACGCGGCCGTGGAAATGAGGTGGTATCGCGTGCTGAGTAATCCCACAAATTGCTTCAATGAGGCCACGGCCACGCGGCCGTGGAAATTACTTCACTCCTCCAATCGTTTTCGATTCTCGAATCACGCTTCAATGAGGCCACGGCCACGCGGCCGTGGAAATGTCGCTGCCGGAAACCTGCACCAGCGTGTTGGCGACGCTTCAATGAGGCCACGGCCACGCGGCCGTGGAAATGAAGCCGAGGGCATCTCGGAGACCATCGCTCTCGAAGCTTCAATGAGGCCACGGCCACGCGGCCGTGGAAATGTGAGCACGGGCACGAGGTTGAGTGCGTTGACGGGCTTCAATGAGGCCACGGCCACGCGGCCGTGGAAATGCACCAGCTCTGTTGCTCTTGCAGCGGTTGTTACTGCTTCAATGAGGCCACGGCCACGCGGCCGTGGAAATGAGACTTCGTAAATCCCGCTTCAATCGCACTCTCGAGCTTCAATGAGGCCACGGCCACGCGGCCGTGGAAATTTTGGGCCTGCATGGCCTGTTGCACCTGCGGCGGCGCTTCAATGAGGCCACGGCCACGCGGCCGTGGAAATAGCCAACGGTAGCGGATTGTTCACGGGATCATTCGAGCTTCAATGAGGCCACGGCCACGCGGCCGTGGAAATTTTGGGCCTGCATGGCCTGTTGCACCTGCGGCGGCGCTTCAATGAGGCCACGGCCACGCGGCCGTGGAAATAGCCAACGGTAGCGGATTGTTCACGGGATCATTCGAGCTTCAATGAGGCCACGGCCACGCGGCCGTGGAAATGGGCGAGCAACGACCGGCTGCTGAAGGTGGTGGCGTGCTTCAATGAGGCCACGGCCACGCGGCCGTGGAAATTCTGGCCGGTGATCGAGGACGATTTCTACGCGCAGGAGCTTCAATGAGGCCACGGCCACGCGGCCGTGGAAATGTTCTACCAGAATCAGGCGTCTACGTCGCCGTCCAGCTTCAATGAGGCCACGGCCACGCGGCCGTGGAAATCCGGCGAATGACGTGCTGTTCTCGGCGCTCGTTTCGCTTCAATGAGGCCACGGCCACGCGGCCGTGGAAATGGTAGAACAGCACCATCCCCACGATCATCAGGCCCGCTTCAATGAGGCCACGGCCACGCGGCCGTGGAAATTTCGACTCGGTTCGGTGTTTGATCCGTCCCATATAAGCTTCAATGAGGCCACGGCCACGCGGCCGTGGAAATCAATCAACGCCAAGGCGAAGAAGGGCGGCCACATGGCTTCAATGAGGCCACGGCCACGCGGCCGTGGAAATGCATTCAAGATACCGGATCGAATGTAACAATCGGCGAGCTTCAATGAGGCCACGGCCACGCGGCCGTGGAAATGAGTTTGGGGCTGCTCGCCGCGGACTGCGTAGACGTTGCTTCAATGAGGCCACGGCCACGCGGCCGTGGAAATATTACAAGTGGGCGCGGACAGCCAATGCCGGGCGCGGCTTCAATGAGGCCACGGCCACGCGGCCGTGGAAATATTTCGTCCTTCCGGTCCCCACCCCGGCTTCGAAATGCTTCAATGAGGCCACGGCCACGCGGCCGTGGAAATCTCGTTGGCGGTTTCCAGATTCGCGTCGGCATCCTGCTTCAATGAGGCCACGGCCACGCGGCCGTGGAAATATCCGAGCAGTATTCGCACCCCTTGTCGGGCGTCCGGCTTCAATGAGGCCACGGCCACGCGGCCGTGGAAATTCTATGGCACAAGCTGGAGTCCCACATTCTCTGGCTCGCTTCAATGAGGCCACGGCCACGCGGCCGTGGAAATCTGCCACGAGTTACCCCGAAACGGCGAGCCTACGGGCTTCAATGAGGCCACGGCCACGCGGCCGTGGAAATGGACAAGCCCACTCCTAAATCAGGCGACCTACCCAGCTTCAATGAGGCCACGGCCACGCGGCCGTGGAAATGCGCAGGAACGGCGCTGGTGGTTCCAGACTGACAAGCTTCAATGAGGCCACGGCCACGCGGCCGTGGAAATATGCCGCCAGCCCCGCCGCCCCTGCCGTCGCGATCCCCGCTTCAATGAGGCCACGGCCACGCGGCCGTGGAAATATCGGGGTTTGCGCGGTTTCCAGAGATGCATCTGGCTTCAATGAGGCCACGGCCACGCGGCCGTGGAAATACGCTACCCTCTCTCCCGGCAGGAGGTCCGGTAACTGCTTCAATGAGGCCACGGCCACGCGGCCGTGGAAATAGGGAAGGGGCTAACTTCCCCGTCCAGTCCAGCGCAGCTTCAATGAGGCCACGGCCACGCGGCCGTGGAAATGGAGATGCGATTGTTGGCGGTGTGGGGGTAAGTGCTGCTTCAATGAGGCCACGGCCACGCGGCCGTGGAAATGCGGTTCTTAACCCAGCGGTAATCCTGGGTCATGCGGCTTCAATGAGGCCACGGCCACGCGGCCGTGGAAATCAACAATCTTCGCATGAGCAACTTCGGGGACGCGACGCTTCAATGAGGCCACGGCCACGCGGCCGTGGAAATGTAGGCTGGATCTGGACAGCCACTGAGCTAGCAAACGCTTCAATGAGGCCACGGCCACGCGGCCGTGGAAATCAGGTCAAGGATCGTTTTGTGGTCTGTGACCCAGCTGCTTCAATGAGGCCACGGCCACGCGGCCGTGGAAATATCCCTGGATGCGAGTTAACCTCGTAAGCGCCACGGGCTTCAATGAGGCCACGGCCACGCGGCCGTGGAAATGCCGCTTCCGGTCTGCACCGTGTACCGGAAATACATGCTTCAATGAGGCCACGGCCACGCGGCCGTGGAAATTTGGAGGAGAGAGCCGCCACCGATTGTCTGCAACAGGCTTCAATGAGGCCACGGCCACGCGGCCGTGGAAATCCGCTGCCTGCATAGCAGTCCACCAATCTTGAATAGCTTCAATGAGGCCACGGCCACGCGGCCGTGGAAATTAAGGCGAGGCCGCCGAAGCGGAGAAACAAAGTAGGCTTCAATGAGGCCACGGCCACGCGGCCGTGGAAATCTTGCGCCACTGCATCCTCAATCCGCTCAATAGGAGCTTCAATGAGGCCACGGCCACGCGGCCGTGGAAATGGCGGATTACGGCATCACAGCCGAGGCGCTGCATCTGCTTCAATGAGGCCACGGCCACGCGGCCGTGGAAATATAAGGCCAGACAGCTTGCGATTGACAACGCACACGCTTCAATGAGGCCACGGCCACGCGGCCGTGGAAATCGAGGAGGGCGGCGGACCGTTCTGGCGCTGGCGCGTGCTTCAATGAGGCCACGGCCACGCGGCCGTGGAAATGAAGCCGTCGAGTACATCGAGAAGGAATCCTCGGTGCTTCAATGAGGCCACGGCCACGCGGCCGTGGAAATGACGGAGCAGCAGGGCCGCCCGCACCGCATCTTCGACGCTTCAATGAGGCCACGGCCACGCGGCCGTGGAAATAAGTACGCGAGGCCCACGCGGGGCTTGTCCGAGCCGCTTCAATGAGGCCACGGCCACGCGGCCGTGGAAATAGGGTACGAAGAGGGCGGGTGGATAGCGATACCGGGGCTTCAATGAGGCCACGGCCACGCGGCCGTGGAAATCCAGTGAAAACCGGAACGACAAACACCACGACATAGCTTCAATGAGGCCACGGCCACGCGGCCGTGGAAATCGTGGTGGCTCAGCAAGAGAACGCGCGGCGGATGCAGCTTCAATGAGGCCACGGCCACGCGGCCGTGGAAATCACACTCAACTCTACAGGCTTCGAGTCAACCTTGAGCTTCAATGAGGCCACGGCCACGCGGCCGTGGAAATGAAGGACTATTGAATTGTAAATTGGATAGTATTGCGCTTCAATGAGGCCACGGCCACGCGGCCGTGGAAATTTATCCTCTGGAAACAGCGCCGGAGGCTGCTGAAGGCTTCAATGAGGCCACGGCCACGCGGCCGTGGAAATGGTGCTGCGGTCATTCTGCTGATGACGCGCTGGCACGCTTCAATGAGGCCACGGCCACGCGGCCGTGGAAATATCGCCTTTGGCAGCGACGAATGGGTGCTTGCATCGCTTCAATGAGGCCACGGCCACGCGGCCGTGGAAATGGGCGTCGCGCCCCACGTCGCGCACTGACAAAACGCCGCTTCAATGAGGCCACGGCCACGCGGCCGTGGAAATACAATGACAACCCTTATCAGTTTGGCGGCTGTGCAACGCTTCAATGAGGCCACGGCCACGCGGCCGTGGAAATCGGCGGGTTCCTGCTCCTGCCGTTCCAGATATGCTTGCTTCAATGAGGCCACGGCCACGCGGCCGTGGAAATCGCAACGCTGGGGCCTTTCTTTTTAGCCGGGTTTCAGCTTCAATGAGGCCACGGCCACGCGGCCGTGGAAATGTGCCGATACCAATCTGCACGGAGCCGGTGCCGGTGGCTTCAATGAGGCCACGGCCACGCGGCCGTGGAAATATTTAAGGAAGCTCTTGACAACCGTGCGGTAAACTGTGCTTCAATGAGGCCACGGCCACGCGGCCGTGGAAATGACGGCATGGAGCATGGGGAACGCAAAGGCTACGGGGCTTCAATGAGGCCACGGCCACGCGGCCGTGGAAATCTGATATGGCGGCATGATGGCAAAAAGGCTTTGGGTGCTTCAATGAGGCCACGGCCACGCGGCCGTGGAAATAAAAGTGTAACACCCTATTTAAGACAACCGCATCCGCTTCAATGAGGCCACGGCCACGCGGCCGTGGAAATGGAGGTGCAGACCACCCACCTGGCCGCGGCCAATACGCTTCAATGAGGCCACGGCCACGCGGCCGTGGAAATAGGCCGCATCCTTGGAGGAGCGAAACGCTTCACACGCTTCAATGAGGCCACGGCCACGCGGCCGTGGAAATGCGCCTCCAGTCCGGATCCTGGTAGTAGGAGACCGGGCTTCAATGAGGCCACGGCCACGCGGCCGTGGAAATCGACTGCGGCATCGCGATTGAGGCTTCAATGAGGCCACGGCCACGCGGCCGTGGAAATGGAGCGTCGGCCATCAGCTTCAATGAGGCCACGGCCACGCGGCCGTGGAAATGCTAGCTGCGGCAATCCGACGTCTGCGGCGAGCGCTGCAGGCTTCAATGAGGCCACGGCCACGCGGCCGTGGAAATAGCCTAGTATCTATCCTATTCAATTTTCAAAGACCTGGGAGCCCACTTGCGAGCGGGTCTCCAAAGCCCTGCGATTCTCATCGTTGATCGCGGCCTGTCCATGCCGCAAGTCATAGGCGCAACGACTCTTGGCGCGGTGCGAGCGGTGGCCGGGATCCGGTTGCCGCGCTGGCGCTCGCATCGTCATTATTAGCGCGTGGTGAACACGGGATATTCACTGATCTCACCCTCCAGCACCCGTGCCAGCAGCCGGGACTGGATTTCGAGCATGCGTCTATAGCTCACTCGGTAATCGAACAGCGGGTGGGTCACGAGTGCGTCCATCCGCAGCTCGTACGCGCGAAAGAACGCCTTGCGCCCGGCGGCGGTAAGGGCCACGGATCCGCCCACGCGCACAAAGTCGCGAGGGGTGATCATTCCTGTATTGATCGCGGTCAGGACGGCGGAGTCGACGATCAGCGGCCGAAACGGTTCCATAAGATCCAGGGCCAAAGCGGGGCGGCCAAAACGCGGCTGGTGGTAAAAACCTATATACGGATCGAAACCGACAGCGTAGCACGCTACGGTCAAGTCCTTGGCGAGGAGGCTGTAGCCCAGGGAAAGGAGGGCATTCACAGGGTCGCGCGGGGGACGGCGGTTGCGGGTTTCGAAATCGAACGGCATCGCGGACGTGTCGCGCCCGGATTCGTCGAGCTTGATCATTCCGGCGAAATCGCGGAAATAGAGTCGCGCGCCGTTGCCTTCGCTGCCGAGCAGTTCCTCAATCGATCCTGTCTGTTCGGCGCGGTCGGCCATATCCTTGAGGTCCGACAACGTTCGGCGGTCGGGCTCGACATGGTTGCGCTGCAATAGGGTGCGCTGGTTACGGATCTTCCCGGCGACTAAGCGCCGAGCGACGGCGAGGGAGAAGTAGTCCTCCCCGGAGAGGCGGAACTGGCTGCGGCGCAGGAACACGTTCTTCGCATTCGAGCCCGATGGTGATGCCATAGAACCAGCCACCCATGGAGAAGTAGCACACCGGCACGCTGGCCTCGCAGAGGGCCTGCACGGCCTGGGTTGAAATCTGGACGTTCCCCATGAGGTTCACCTGGCAGATCTCTCCAATGCGCACTTCCTGAAGCAAGGTTTCTTTCTCGCGTACCTGGAGGACGGCTCCGGACTTGCCCACCCGCACGCCCTGGCTGTTGAGGTATAGAGGACGCAGCTCGCTGCGCGGTGTGACCAGTGGCCGGACCTCCTCCCGCTTGACGGGCTTGTGGCGGAACGTCTCGAAGAGCTCTAGTTGGCGGGGAGGGGTATCCGGCTCGGCCTCCGCCGCAGCGAGCGTCTCATCGGGAAGACAGATGCCGGCCAGCGAGCATCCGGGGCACTTGGGAGAGTCGACTAGCGGCGGCGGAATGCCACCCGCCTCGGCGAGGCCCCACGCTTCGCCGATGAGCTTCCAAGTATCGGCGACGAGCGTGTCGTCAAATTCTACGCGCACGCGCTGGCCGGTCTTCCGGTAATAGACTATGCCTTCGCGGCAGGGATAGCCGTTCTCCCTGAGGATGAGGCCCTGCACGGCCAGTTGGGCGCGATCGGCGGGCCAAAGATCCAGGCCATTGGGACCTTCACGCGGCCGCCCGTGCTTATAGTCCACGGGGGTGACAACACCAGCATCCGCTTCGATCAGGTCCATCCTGGCGATGACGCGCAGGCTCTCGCTCGCGAGCGTGGCGGAACGCGAGTGGATGGACTGGGGCAGATCGGCGGGCGCGGGCAGAGGAGTAGCAGTTTCGTCGACGTGGCGGTGTTGGAAGGCACCCTCGACAGTATCGGCGCTCTCCTGGAAAATGCCATCCACCCATTCATAGAAGAAGAGGCGGGGACAATAGACGTACTCGTTCACCATGCGGGCCGGCAGATAATCGGGCAGCCGGCGGCCGGATTCGATCGTTACGGGCAGAGATCCCATTCAGCCTCACACAATGATGCACGGCGCGTCGATGGCCGTGTAGGGTTTGCCGAGGGCAGTGATGACGCGGTCGCCGCGGCCTTCGGCGGGGCCCAGGTTGACGAACAGAACTTGGTCTTCGCCGTGGTGGATGATGGCCGCCAGGTCGGCCCGGCAGCGCGCCAGGTCCGCGGCGGTGAGTTGGCATTCGAAGATGGAGTATTGGAGGTGGTCGCCATAGCCGCGCATGGTCTGGAAGACCTTGCGGAGGCGCTTTTCGTCGCAGATGTCGTAGCAGACGAGATAGCTGGCGCGCATAGGGCATAGTCCGCTAAGTTGCCCGGGCTGGACGGAAGCTCACCTTGAAATTGGCGCCCTGTCCGATTCGAACCCGTGACACACGGAAGATTTCGTCCACACCCATGCGCTGCAATTCCGCGCGGTTCGGAGTTTCACTCTCCAGCATGCGTAGCGCGATCAGCGACCGTACCGTGTCAACGCCGGCCGACTCGGCCCAGATCGGCCACGTAAACTCATGCGCGCGCTTCCACGTTCGGAATCCGGTTGTCCGGAGGCCCGTTTCGGTCGGCATCGTCGGAAACAGTGGGAGCGCCTCGAAGGCCAGCCGGTTAGCCCCCCAAACGGAGAACACGCCACCAACACTGGGGTCGCGCCAGCGGAGTGCATACTCCTTCGCATCGTCGGGATCCCATCGCATCGAGAGACCCTTGTCTGCAAACCGCCAAGGTCCGAACAGCGCCTCTCGCAGATGCTCCGGTCCCGCGGACTGTGCGAGAGCCTTCGCCGTTCCCAGGAAGTGCTGATGTCCCGAACCCGTGATGAAGCACAGATCCGTGTATTCGATACGGCCCTTCAGTTTATCCTCGAACACATCGCTCCCAAACGCCGCGGCGAAGTCGGCCCCCCTGCGGTCTCCGGCGGTGGCGGTACCCGCCACTTTGCGAATCATCTTTTCAAACAGCGGCCGCGCGACGGTCACGTTATTCCCCAATTCAGCGAAGGACTCCAGCGGCGCCCAGGGCGCCTGTTCGTGGAGCATGCCCGCAGAGCTCCGCCTCGTCCTCCATCGGCAGCCCCGACACCTCCGGCCGCAAGCCGCCATCGCGAATCCACCGCAATCGGACGCTCCGGCCTGGCCATACCAGATCGAGTAACCGAAGCGCGCCGACCGCCGTCAAGAACCCGAGGGGGTTCGAGCCTTCAATACCACGGAATACCATCGAACTCATGGCCTTTTCTCCTCCGCCCCATCCTCCTCCTGGCTGGCCTTCCAGTCGCCCAGCCGCAACAGCGATTCAAGATATGCCAGTCCCCACCAGCCATGCCGTCGCGTGAGCTTCCAGAACCTGTCGGCCACGCCGCTCTCCAGACGATGCGCCGCACCCGCAATCCGCTGGTCGCCGGTGATAGCCCGCCCGTTGTATGCGAGATAGCCACCGTGGTCCTCCACGACAGGCGCAAACGGCCGGCAGCGGCCGTGATGACTCGCGATGAGGTGCAGTGCCAGATCGTCTTCGACAATCCCGGGATCCTGCCGCGCCAGCAGCAATGAGATCAGCTCGTGACGGAAACCGTCCGGCAGGCCACTCCGCGCCCACTGCGCTTTACGGACCTCTTTGCTTCGGCGCGCTTGCGCGCCCTTAGCCAGGGGCCTCGGAGCGAAAAGCGCGGCCATAGGGTCGCCACCGCGAAGCAGCGCCTGGAAGCGCCCGTCCGCTTTGCCGTAGTCATGGAATCGAGCTGCGCGTGAAAAGCTTTGGCGGACGTGCTCGTCCGCAATGACCGCCGATGCCGCCTGACTCACCGCACGGATAACGTGCTCCAAGTGCTCGTCGAGGAAAACGGGCTCCGCCGCGGAGCTTTCATCCCGTCCCGAATCCGCCTCGGCGAACTGCCCTGAGAGCACCCAGCCAGCCGGGGCCTCGCCATCGTTCGGATAAGGCTCCAGACCCAATCCCTTCGGCGGATGGTCCAGCATCTGCCCGAGCCACTCGGGCGCGGCCTCCCTGTAGTCCGCGAGAGCCTGCCAGACATCCCCGAGTTTCGCGGCCGGTTGGGCGGCGAGATCGATTAGGCGCTGGCGCGCTGTATGCTCGCGCCACTGCTCCAGCAGGGCCGGATGCAGCCGTAGGACCCATCCGCGGCGAAGCGCCAGGCGCGCGCGTTCGGCCACATCGACATTCGCCTCCTCGGGGATATGCCCGATCTCTTCGCACCCACCGTCACCTGCCGCCAGAACCAGCGTGTCTCCAGGGCGAATCTGGTTGGCGTTCCGGATCACATCGCTCTCGTCGCCTCGCCAGCGCAACACATTGCACCGACTCTCCCCTTCATTTTCCGCCCCGACTTCTTCTTCGACGCCCTGGATGTCGGAGGACGCGCCTTCCTCCTCGCTCTTCATCAACCAGGCGCGGAAATCCCGTAGCGGCACGGTCATCGCTTCTGAAGCTACCGGCGGGCAGAGTGAAACGATCTCCGCCCATTGCTCGGGCCTTTTGAGATTTAGATCGGCGCGCCAAACTACCTGCACTTCCGGTGAGGTGTTCTCCATTCCGTGGAGATACAGGCGGACATCGGGTTCCAACGCTGGGCGCGGGGAAGTCTGCGCCAGGGCGTCGAGGTGCGCGGGCAGCAGGACGGGCGCCGGCTGAGCGTCGCGGCGCAACTCCTGGGCCTCATTGCCCGCAAGTTGCAGCCGTTCCCGCACGGTTCCATTACCTGCTTCGGAGCAGATCCCGAAATCCGGCTCTTGCCCGCCATCCTTGAGCCAGTTCCACATCTTGGCGAGCGCCTGGGCGTAAACCGGGTCGCGGTATTTTGTGTCCGTCATGGGCGAAGCGACGACCACTCGTCCTTCGGCGGTCGTACCGGATCGGTGCAAGTCCCCGATTCGATCCAGCCGTCCAAAGCGTTGCAGAAGAGCGTCGCTGCTTGCGCACTCCGTCACGAGAGCGTCAAAATCCAGGTCCGCGCCGACTTCGAGACACTGCGTCGCCACCACGAATACCTGTTCGGCATCCGGCGTTCTCCGGCTGCCGGCCAGCATCGCTCGCAGGTCCGCGTGCAACTCGGAACGGTCCACTGGGCGCATGCGCCCGATCAACAGATGTGCCCGGTAGCCACGATCCCGCAATTCCGCGTATGCCAGTCGCGCCGTCCGGACACGGTTCACCATGACGGCGATCCTGCGCAGACCCGGCTTGTCAGCCATCCCGACGGCTTCGTCCACCAAGCTTTCCGCCAGCTTGCCGAAGTCGTTCGCTCGCGCCTTGCTGACAACCAGCCGAGCCGGCTTGGGGGCGTAGAGCCGCTTGCGCAGCTCGGGATGGTGGTAGTCGTCTTCCTCCAATCCGAAACGCTCGCCGGCCTGCCCCACGGGTGTGGCTGTCATCTCCACGAACTCGAACGGGGTCTCCAATCCTTGCGTTGCCCAATCGCCCCCGCGATACCGCTTGACCGCCGTCAGCGTTTCGGAGAACGGTCGCGAGCAGTGTGCTTCGTCCAGAAGGATGAGCGAATCGTTGGCCACAAGGCCGGTGTGAATCGGCAGTGTCTTATCCCAGACTCCATAACCGCGGAACAGCAGCCGAGATCCTACCTGATCGACCGTGCTGGCGATTAGAGTAGGCTGAAGAGGACTGCGCACCCACGAGTCGTCGCGGTAGATCCCTCCGCGCAACTGATACGTGTCCAGCGGTTCGTCGCCCTGGGCCATCTCGCGCAGCCGGTCGGCGACAGTCTTTAGCAAGCCTCCAGTCGCCTTGCGCAGTTTGGAGGCGATCTTCCGCATCCTGTCGAAAGCGGCGTCCACGACAACCCGGCGGTCTACCACGAAGAACACCCTTCGCGGTCCGCGCCGATGGAGTGCCATCGCGAACACCGCCACGTCGATGCACGCGGTCTTGCCGCTCGCCGTCGGGAGGTCCAGGCAGCCCGGCCACCGATCTTCGCAGACACGCGTCGCCAGTCGGTTCTGCCACGGAAACGGGTCGAACTCGTGGAGATCCCGGAAGTAGGTTTCAAAATGAGCCGGCATCAATTCGTTCATGGGAGCGCCTCTCCATCTGGCAACGGGCGGAACAAGCCGTAGCCTCTAAAACGCCCGCGGCCCACCAGCATTGGGCCACGGACCTCCTGCGCGAACCGGGCTACGACATGCGTCTGAAACCGGCATAGGTTGGCGCCGCCTTCCGTGTAGGGAGGCAACGCCATGGCGTGCCCCGCCCCCAATACCGCGGACACGCTTCGAATACTCAGGAACTCCGGTTTGGGGAATAACGCCGAAACGAACGCCTCCTGCACGATGCGCTCAATGTCTCCCTCTCGCTTCGGATGATGATGGAGCACGGCCGGTGTCACGCTTGCCCAGGTACGGCTGGGTTTCGTCCAGCTCAGCCGCTGCAGCGTGAGTGGAGGCCGTTCGCGCTTCTCGCGCCCAAGCGTCCATCTCCATACGTCCTTTCTCCAAATCCCAATCTCGCGTTCCGCGCCGGTGTCCGGGTCGAAGAACAGCGGCCCCAGAAAGCGCCGCAACTCCTCGTCCAGAGTCGCGCAGGTGAGTCGGAGATTCCGGGGAACGGCCATACCCAAGCCCAGGACATGGCCATCGGCAAATTCGAAACCGACATAGGGTAGTGGGAAGAACGCCACGTGTGGATGTAGGCTCGGCGCGTTCGCCGCGTCGTGCCCGCTGAGCCACTCGGGAACCTCCAGCCCTGCCGCTTTCAAGGCGCCGTTTCGAAGCGCCCCGGTGAGCTGAAGAGTTGACTCCAGACCGAGCGTCGGACCCTCGGTCTTCGACAGGACTACGAAGTTTTCATCGAAAGGCCCATCAAATACCGGTTGATCGTCCGCGCCCGCCGTAGGCCGGCTGTACCCCTGCCAACGCCCAAGCTGTGGACGCTTCGGCTCTGGCGGGCCGTCGGGGAACTTCATCTGAAGCTCGTTCTTGAGACGCGCCTTCTGCCTCCCTGTCGCTGTTGCGAGAGATTCCGCCAACAAGTCGTACTCCTGAATCGCCTTGCCGTTGAAGGCGACTTCAAGCGAACGCAGGGTGCCGGCCTCCGGCACGCGGAGCCGCACGTGCTGGCGCATTGTGCCTGGCAGCCAGTTCGGCTCAGGCTCCTGGCCTGCAGGCGCCACCCACATCTGCACCGCTGACATCGAATGGCCCACACGCGTCACCTTGGCGCAGAGGCGGGCCAATGCTGCGCGCGCTTCCACCGTCGGTTCCGCCGCCCAGATCAGGTAGACGCAATCGTCATGAGGCCGCGTGCGCGGAAACGCGCGGTCCTGGCGTGGCCGCCGGATAATGCCTCCGTGCACATCATTGACAGGCACATACGCCCGTGTGCTCGTTCGGTCGTCGGCGTCGCTTGCGCGCAACGCCGGGGGAAGGGTCTCCTCTAGCCACTCCAACGCCCTTCGTTCCTCCGGGTCAGCTTCCGTTTCGAAGTGCGCTGCCACCATGGCCATGAACACGCGGCCGGGATGTGGAGGCCATTCCGGCAATTGTCTGGCCAAGTCCGTGGCCACCGCGTATTTCGTGAGGTATCGAATGCCGAGCGCGATCATTTCACCTCCGGGTCATCCTCCGCAGCCGCGACCTCCTGGCTCCTGCGAACCAGGTCAACCAGTTCCGGGGCGGGCTTGAGCGTCAATTTCTTTTCCATCCACGTCAACGCCACCGCTTTGGCGGCATCAATGGCCTCATTCAAAAGCGCGATTGCCGCTTTTCCGTCCATCGTATAGACCTTCGGCTCCGCACCCGGTTGGTCGAGCATCTCCCAGACGCGCGGGGCCACCGGACGAAGACTGCAACGCGATCGTAAACTGGCGCCCCGTTCACTTGCTAGCACGCCCGCGCACACGCCGATCGCCGCCAGAACCGTTCGGGCGGCGTCGTCGCGTTTTATGTCGTTGGCGCCATCAAGCGGGAACCGGAGCTTTCGCAGCGCACCAAAGGACACGACGGTGGTCTGCTCCGCGAAACGGCAACGGATTCCCCCATTAGCGCTTTCGAAGACGATATTGCCGTGGTTGAGCTCCGAGGGACGCAGGGCATTCTTCGCCTTGTCCCCGGCAAGTTGAAACCCTCCATCTGCTGTCTGAACCACCGCGACTTTGCTGCTGGCGCCGAGCGGATCCACACGGAACCCCGATCTCTGATCAACGACTAGGGCATCCACACCGACAATCTCGGAAATGTATGCTCGTTCGAATTTCGCGCCCAGTCCGCCGGGCTTTTCAGGCGAGCCCCACATGCCGAGTACGAGCGCCGTCGGGCACAGCTCATAAAGGGCAGTGGCATTCCATAGGTTCGCTCTCCCCCATCGAGAAGCGTAGTCGGACTTCGAGAATCTTGTTCCATCCGGTAGCACGCTGTCGCGCAGGATGGCATCGGCGAGCCGGTGCGGCACTTCGAGACTCGTCAGGTTTGGCAGATCCTTCTTGAACTGGCCATTGGCTTCGCTGAAATTCACCTCGATCAGCGGCAAGCTGATCTGCCCGCGCTCGATGGCGTGCAGTAGGGCAAGTTCCGCGTGATTCGCCTCGGACTGCACCGAGTTAAGCAGCACGCAGTCTACTTCACGCTCTCTTCCGTCGTCACCACGCAGTCGGCGCTTCTCAAGAGCATACTTTCCGCCGGAGTATGTCGCTGGAAAGATCTTCCCACCTTCGCCTTCAACTGGCTGGAGGATCGTAATGGAGCGGAGCGCAGCCGCGCTACCGCCGATTGCGGCCGAGAGCTCGGCCAGACTCAAGGTTCCGTGCATGAATTCTCATTTCCTTTGCCGGCGCACACCTGCTTCAAACGCGACCGACGAGGATCGAGTCCTTTCTCGTCGAGAAAAACGTGCAGACGCGCGCATGACCGGTGGCGGTTCATGCCGCTACCGGGCTGAGTCGATGATCAGACTATCGTGACCGGTCGACGGAGACAGGGGCATGACTGCGACTCTCGATTCCTCGCAGCCGGGACAGGCTGAACACCCGGCACACGCCAGGTGGCCAATGTGGTATGCGTCGATCACGCATGCGCCTCCGAGATGCCCGTTTTGTTATGATGGGATCGTGTATAGGCCCATATTCGGGCATCTGAGAGTTTGACTTTTGGAAGAGGTCAAGCTCTTTTTGTCTTATGCAAGGATAGGGCAGCCGGTCGCCCGATGTCAATAGACATTTTCAACTTGTAGTTTTGTCAGACAGTAGTTCTCTGTTGAGCAAGATGCATATAACGTAGTATTATGGTTGTGCGGGGTGGGCTAAGCGCTCGGACTCTGGCCCCATTGAAGCTATGCCTCGTGCTCACCAGAGTCGATGATAGTAGTTGGCTTTCCGCCGATTATTTCGGCGGCCTCATTGACATATCACCACTGGATTCTGGAAGGTCGCTATTTCCTGCCAGGTGTGGCATCCTTTTGATTCCCAACAGCGGTGTGAACACCTGAAGTACTGACCATCGTAGGTGGGAACTGAACGCCGACTGCTCGCAGGACCGCTCCACGGGCAAAACGAGAAGGGGGTGGGCAGGCCCAACGGGTGCCCGGATGTATCAAAAACCCTGATTCAATTGCTCTGAGTTGGTATTAAAAATAATAAGCATAAGCAGAGCTTTTCTTCGTACCAAAAATAACCCTTTGTGGTACACTATTAACATGAAGATCGCTCTGTATGCCAGGGTCAGCACCAAGGATAAAGGGCAGGAGTACGAGAACCAATTGCGGGAACTGCGGGAGTTCGTTGCCCGAAAGGCCGGCGACGGTTGGGCGTTGGAATCAGAGTATGTGGACAAGGCTTCCGGGAAGTCTTCGGACCGGCCCGGATTTCGTCGATTGTTTGAAGACGCTTCACGAAAGCGGTTCGATCTGGTGCTGTTCTGGAGCCTGGATCGATTTTCACGGGAGGGCGTCCTGGAAACCCTGCAACATCTACAGCGCCTGTCGTCATACGGTGTCGAGTGGTTCAGCTTCCGTGAGGAGTACCTGCGGTCCATCGGCATATTCAAAGAGGCCGTACTGGCGATTCTGGCGGCGATCGCCAAACAGGAACGCATCCGGCTTTCCGAGCGCGTCCAAGCCGGATTGAGGCGCGCAAGGGCGGCGGGCAAGAGATTGGGCCGCCCCCAGGCGGCGGTGCGACCCGAACGAGTCACGCAACTTCACAAGCGCGGTTTGAGTATTCGGCAGATCGCCGCCGAGACCGCCGTCAGTCCGATGACGATCCAGCGTCTCCTGAGGAGGCAGAGCGCTCTGGCGTAGCGCTTTTTGTGCTGGGCCACGAGTGGGAGCCGAGCGGCTTTTTTAAGTGTAGAAAAACCTCCTGGCTTGGTGCTTTAACTTCTGTCTGCAATCTGATGATTCCAGGAAGCATAACAGCCATCGCAACTCTCATTCTCCAGGATTCCGAACTATGCCTAATTCGCGGATAATCTACATGATCGGCCACTCCAACCACGATTTGAGCGCGTTCATTGCCCTGTTGCAGCGCCATTCCATCCGGTCTGTGATCGATGTCCGGACAAAGCCGGCATCATTTCGCGTTCCGCAATTCAACCGAGCCCGCATCGAAGGCGCCCTTCAACAAGTCGGCATCGAATACCAATGGGAGCCGACTCTGGGCGGTTTGGAGCCGAGGCCCCGCTCCGAGATTCTACAGGCTCTCGAAACCATCCTTCGCTCCCAAGATGGAGCGTGCTTTATGTGCAGCGAAGGCGACTTCCGGAAATGCCATCGACACCACCTGCTGGCGCCACTGGTGCGGCAGCTTGGCAGCCACGTCCGCCAGGTTTTGCCCACCGGAGAGGTCGTCGAGGATGTGGAGCCGATGTAAGGCCGACAGGCTGACCTTTTCGAATAGGCCCTCCTGTCGCAAACGCCCCGCCGCACGATTCCATGCACTCGCCAACCCAAACCCTTCGACAGGCAGAATCAGGCCAACCACGTTCGCCGAAACGCCGATACGCCCCATTCTGGGATGCAATTGACTCCCAAACCGAAAGAGCAGCGCCACGATTTGCATTAAGCAGCAAACGCGATTCCAGATCTTATTCCGCAGTACCGGAAATGCGAAATACCGAGCTACGCCGCTTCGGCTCTTTATCACCAGTTGAAACAACGACTTGATCTGCAAACGGGTACGACTATTAGGCCGCCGCATCCCCGACACCGCCGAACTCCCCCAAGCACAAGCTAGGGCGAGACAAACCGCCGTCCCGCCTCATGTCAGACGGCCCCGGAGTTTCCGGCCGCGCGGTCGAGCGTGCTTGTGCAACGAACTCCTTGAAGCTCGCGTAGACGCCACCCCAGGACTCCCACCAGAGGCCTTTGCCGCCACGGGCGACATCGTCCTGGTGCCGAATCATAGCGAAGACCATCCGGATAACGTCGCTGGGCCCTACTGATGCGTTCGCGAGTCGTGCTGCGGTCATGAAGTTACGGCATGTCTGCGGGTTTGGCCTTTTCTCATGGAGGCATGGCAGCCGAGCTCTGGCTATGCTTTCAAGCTCGTTCGCGAGCCCAGCTAGGGAATTGTCATCTGATCCACTCTGTTCTGGTCTAGTCTGATCTGGGGCGTTACTTGGCGTTACAGGCGTTTCATTGCGTGATAGCGGTGTTTCAATCATCTTGGCGCGCTCCCGTTGCCGCTCCCGATGAGCCCTGACGCGCGGCGTGGAGTCATCGTCGCGTTCACGGTTCACTTGGCGACGCTCCCAGGCCGCGACACGGCCATTCTCAATCATGCCCTTTTCCCCGAACGCCGAGATGATCTGGTCGACGTACGGGACTTCGTAGTCAAAGGAAACCGCTATTTCCTCAGGATCCATGCCGGCGACGGAGCCACGATCTTCGTGCTGTGAGGCGAAATCCAGAACTGCCAGCCAGACAGCCGCCACGTCCCCCCGTCGCGCTTCACATCGCTTGGCGATCACAGCCAATTTGGAGTCGAACGGTATGCCGTGGTACGCTCGCCACCAGCTCATCATTTGGTTACCCTTGATGCTGCAATTCGCGTGGTGTCGTTGGTGAGACGGCCAAGGTCAGCCCGATCGCATTTCGCTGGCGTCCAGCAGAGCCACCGTGGAATGCAGATCGTGGCCTTGACCTTGAATATCGTCGAGATCCCGCCGGAAATGATTCGATTTAGCACGTGAGACCACCTTCGGATGTTCTTGGCTTGCACGTCTACGCTGCCGGGTTCGCGCATCGGCGCAATATCCGCTGTACAACGCTCGCCGGTATGCGGTACATGGTCCGCGTTCTCTTGCCACCTGAAGGATGGCCAAAGCGGAGCACGCCCGGTTCGTCCTTCACCAGTTGCCGCGTGCGTTCGAAGCTCATCCGCAGTTGGCTGGCTACTTCGCTGATCGTGAAGCATCGTTCTGCGATCGAATGGTTAACCGATGAGGGAAATGGAATCATATACTTGGCTGGCCCCCTTGAACAGCGCGGTCAGCGTTGCTTGGGTTACCTGCAATCCCAGGTTTGAGAAATTCTTCGACAGCCGTTTCCGTGCAGAACCACCGACGGCGCACCTTTCTTGCCGAGAGAATTCCGGCCTTCATGTACTGTCGGACCGTTCTAGGTCGTAGGTTCAACCGCTTGGCAACCTCTCTGATAGAAAGCGCATTCATTGCATGATCTCCAAAGCTGCTGGGTTAGGCAACCTTCAGCTCGGCAGTTCTTCGGAAAGCGAAGCAGCGCCGCCCGCCTTCCGTCTGAAAACGGTTCCCGTGGACATCTACCCAATCGTGCCCGGCTAGCCTTTCACAGTAGATCTCACCACCCAGCCTCAAAAGCGATGGCCGAATGGCTGCGAGAAGCTCAGGTTTGGCCAAGTGGATTTCCGGTCGAGCGGAGTGCCCCGGCCTTTTCATCAACAGCAGGCTCGTTGGCTCAAGCACACTCAAACGCGCGGCTTCGTCCCGTCTCACACGAGCCAGGAATTTGCCATCGCAAAGGCGGAACACTGGCGTTCCGGCGTGAAATTTAGCTGCAATAGCGCTGGGTCTTGGCATAGTCAGTTGGGCAGGCGGACCTCGCCTCTGTGTTTGTCGCCGAGGGAGTTCCCCCGAAGGTGAGGTCATCTGGGGCGCTTGACCGAGTTAAACGCCTCTTCGCGCATCTTAAGGCACAAAGAGCGACCTGGAGAGCGAATCCGCTCTATGTTTAACAAAAGCCAATAAGAAACAGTTCTTGACAGGGAGTTAATGAGTAACAGGCGTATTGTTAATAACTTACAGCGTTATCTGGCAAACTGTTCTATAGGATGAATCGACGAATCAAGCTACGCGAAAAACCGGGGCATATTCCCAGTGTGGGTTGACCGGTGGTGTTCCCGTTCAGATGGAAATGGAGAAGGCGTTTTCCCAGTGAGGCAAAGGAGAGAACGCATGAAGAAGCAACGGAAGCACTACACGCCGGAATCCTGAGGAGGCATCTGCCGGAGAATGAGCCGATCCCGAAGCTCTGCGATGAACTCGGCTTGCGGCCCCGGATCATCTCGGACAATGGTCCGCAGTTCATCGCCAAGGACTTCAAGGAGTTCATACGGATCTCGGGAATGACGTCCGAACCTCGCCGTTTTACCCGCAATCGAGTGGGAAGATCGAGCGCTGGCACCAATCGCTCAAAGGGGAGTGCATCCGGCCAGGAACGCCGTTGTCGCTCGACGATGCACGGCGTCTGGTAAGCGGATACGTGGACCAGTACAACAACGTCCGCCTGAACAGCGCCACGGGCTATATCACGCCGAAGGACATGTTGGCGGGGCGGCAGCAGGAGATCCACGCGGAGCGCGACCTGAAGTTGGAGGCGGCCCAGAAACAACGGCAGATTCGTCGCCAGGAAGCCGCTTGACGAACAGATCGCGCCATCTTGCGCTCCCTTCTGCTGATGATTCGCCCCGTGCAGCGGAGGCTCAACTTCACGTCTGCCCATGCGCCCAGAATGCTGGGCTGTCAGTTTTGCGCGCGCAGTTTCGCGTACTCGCGCCGGGCTTCGAGCAGGATGGGCAGGTCCGGATCGGCATCCTTCCACAACGCAAAGAAGTCCTGGTAATGCTTGCGGCTCTTGGCCGGATCTCCGCTGAGCGCCGCGGCGCGGGCCAGCCCGAGATGGGCCAGTGGATAAGCGTTATCCAATAGGTCCCAGCCCCGATGGTCCACAATAAACTGAAAGTCCGCTTGCGCTTCGGCGCTCATGCGTTGCCCCAGGTACACTTCCCCGCGACAATATCTCAGAAAAAGGCCATAGGGTTCACCGTAGGGAATGTCCGCACGCAGCTCCTGGATGGCGGCAGGGGCGTGGTGGCGGCGGATGTCCAGTAGGGCGCGAAGAATGGGAAGGTAGGAGTGACTCAGCCTGGCGTCTTTGGGGTGAAGCGTCACCAACTTCTCGGCGAGCGCCGGCGTCCAACCGGAGTCGCCGCAAAGGGCCGAAACGGAGACGGCGGCCATGAGCGTCGCCTTGTTGGTCGACACCCCCAGCCCTCTGCGGGC
Organism: Terriglobia bacterium; assembly: GCA_963714205.1. Taxonomy (GTDB): domain Bacteria; phylum Acidobacteriota; class Terriglobia; order Bryobacterales; family Bryobacteraceae; genus CAVQNQ01. The sequence goes on along the minus strand of CAVQNQ010000003.1, from coordinate 4,332 downwards.
ATCATCTTCAGCCTGCCGGCATTGGCCCACGAGGGCTTCGTCCCACGCGAAGCCGTGGCCGTCCGTCCCTCCGACGACCGCACCCGCGGCCCTATCCTTGGAATTGCGGACGGCCATCGTAAAGCGCTGGACGAGTTCTTTCTCCCGCCGCAACTGGCCTTGGAACGAGGCCGTGCCCAATTGCCAATCTAAGGCAACTGAGGGGTCTGGCTGGGCGCTCGCCCATTCGAGCTGACGCTTCATTTCGACGGTGTCTCCGTTCATCAAGGCAATCACGTAAATAGGAACGTGACATAAGAGATCCATTCTCCGTGCGGCTGCCTGAATGCAGACCTCCTTCGCCTCCGCGAACCGGTTCAGCGCAATTAAAAAGCCCGCAAGATTTCCGTAGCCAATACCGCTCTCTCCCACCCGAAGGCTTTCGCGTTCCGCGGCGACGGCTTTCTCGTATTGCCCAATCCTAACGTACGCTACGGCAAGGTGGGTCCACGGTATGGTGGACCGCGGATACGTCCGGGTCATGGCCTCCAAGGCCTCGATCCACCGATCGATTTCTCCGGTGGCCCCAAGGTAGAATTCCTCGATGAGCAGCCTCTCCGGTTCGCTGGTTCGACCGCGAAGCTCGAATGCTCTGCGCGCGAACTCCTCGTACGGCTTGCGCTCTCCGATATTGCCGTGGGCAACAGCGAGCGCGCGGTACCCCATCGCGAAGTTAGGGTCCAGTTCAACGGCGCGTTGGGCGTACCGGATGCCTTCCCGCTGGTCTCCCGCCTTGATCTTGTTTTGGGCGAGAGAGTAGGCCTTGAGCGCTTCCAGCGACGAAGTGGTGGCCTCCAGCGGCGTTTCATATTTTGCGATCGAGGCCAGCGATTCCCCCAGCTTGCGCCGCAGTTGGGTGGCGGCCCCGCTCAGCGCGTGCAGCACCCGCTCCTTGCTTTCGGCCTCCACTTGCACGCGGGCGATCGACTCGCTCGTCGCCGCGTTCACCGCCTGCAAGGTCACCACGAAATGGCTGCCCAGGGGCGCAATCGATTCCTCGATCAGCGCCTTGACCCCCTCCCGCTGGCAGATCTCGCGCCCGATTTCGTCGGTGATCCGCTCGCCCGGCGGCCGCTTCATATATCCCAGCGCTTCGCGGATGTGTCCGTCGTCGAGCAGGCTCAGAAACGGCGATTGTTCGAGTTGCGCCGCGAGGCCCTGTTTGAGCGCGTCGTCAAAGACCGCATCGCCGGTGGTGTTGACGAAATCCGCCAGAAGGATGGTATCTCTGTCGGTCAACGGCGGCGGACGCAGAAGGAAAATGACCAGCGCCGCAACCCCAGCCACAGCCAGCAGGGACAGACCCCCCACGGCCTTCCAATGACGCTTGATGGTTCCAGCCTTGCTCGGTGGGGGTTGATCCAGCTTCTGCTTCAGGCGCTTGAGATCCAGTTCCAGGTCTTTGACTACCTGGTAGCGCTCCTCCGGGTCTTTTTCCAGCGCCTTGCCCACGATGCGCTGCAATTCCTCCGGAATCTCCGGAACGTAGCGGGCCAGCGGAGTCGGGGGCTTCTCCAGAATGCCCAGCATGGCCTGGCTGGGCGTATCGCCTTCAAAGGGACGCCGGCCGGCGATCATTTCATAGAGCACCACTCCCAGGCTGAAAATGTCGCTGCGCGCATCCACCTTCAGCCCACGGGCCTGCTCCGGGGACATGTAGAAGGGAGTGCCGGCGATGCCGCCCTCCACGGTGAGGCTGGCGGTTTCCGACTCCGCCAGGCGAACTCGCCGCGCCAGCCCGAAGTCCATCAGCTTGATGCGGCCGTCGGGTGTCACCATGATGTTGCCCGGCTTCACATCACGATGAACCAGCCCCGCCGCGTGCGCCATCGCCAGGGCCTCGGCAATCGAGATGGCGTAGTCGAGCGCGCGCTCCAGCGACAGCCCCTTCCCCTGGATCGCCTGAGCCAGCGGCCGACCCTCCACCAATTCCATAACGATGAAATCCAGGCCGTCCGAACCGATCTCATGCACAGTCACGATGTTGGGGTGGTTCAGCGCCGAGGCCGCCCGCGCCTCGCGCAGTAGCCGCTGCCTGCTCTCCGGGTCGCTCAAGCGCTCCGGCGGAAGCACCTTCAGCGCCACCTGGCGGTGGAGCTTCGTGTCATAGGCCCGATATACCGCCCCCATGCCGCCTTCCCCCAGCTTAGCCTCGACGCGATATTGTGCCAGCATGTGGCCGGGCATCAGTTCGGCCGATAGGTGGCCGAGCAGTTCTCCGACCGGACTCTCCAGGCTCGGCGAATCCTGGTCGGCCAGGAGGGTTTGGACTTCCTGGCGCAAGACCTGATCTGCGCCGCAGGCTTCTGCCAGAAACACCTCGCGGACGGAAGCCGGCCGTTCCAGCGCCGCATGGAAAATCTCGCGGATCTGCGCCCAGCGTTCGGGAGTCATGGCGTCCTCGTGGCGCCGAGTTGTGACCGAAGCCAGCCCTTGGCCATGGCCCAGTCGCTCTTCACGGTGCGGGGGGAAATCCCCATCACTTCGGCTATCTCCTCCACCGAAAGACCGCCGAAGTATCGCAGCTCGACGATGCGCGCCTGTCGTGGGTCCAGTTCCTGGAGCCGACCTAGCACCTCGTCTACCGCCAGGACTTCTTCGGTGTGGTCGGCGCCGCCGCCACGATTGAAGATGGCTTCATCCAGCGTGACCGGAACCCCGCGTTTGGCGGCGTAACGGCGGCGCGCGTGATCTACCAGCAACCGGCGCATCAGCTGGCCGGCCACGCCGATGAATTGCGCCCGGTTCTGCCAGTCGGCGTGGTCCTGATCCACGAGGCGCAGATAGGCCTCATGCACCAGGGCCGTGGGCTGAAGGGTGTGGCCGGGCCGCTCGTCCCGCATTTGCCGGCCCGCCACGCGGCGCAATTCTTTGTAAACCAGGGGCGCAAGCTTGGCGAGGGCCTCTTTGCGGCCAAGTCTCAGTTGGCCCAGAAGTAGGGTGACTTCCCCGCGGGCCTCCGCCATACAACCAGCGCCTCCTCGAGCCCTTCATCAGTTTAAGCTCGGATTGCCCGATTTGCCATCCGTTCAAGCCCTGATTTGCCGATTCGCTGCCCCGATTTTCCGCCCTTTGCGCGTTCCGGCCGGGGAGCAGCGAAATGAAGACCTGGAAAATAGCGGCAACGGTTTGGATGGCGGCAGGCACAGCCTGTTACGCAGGCACGAACGAACTTCCGGTAGTCGTCCTCGACTATGCGGGGGCGTCACGGGCGGTCCTGGCTTCTGCGGCAGAAGAAGCACGCCGGGCCCTCAAGGACGCGGGAGTGCAAACCACGTGGACGGTGTGCCGGGTTTCGAATCCGAGCCCGAATTGCATCCTGCCTGGGGTGGGCGCTCATGTGCAAGTGAATATCCTGCCGATGGCGGTCGAAGGCGGGCTTCTCTCGAGCGAAGGCCTCGGCACCGCAACGAAGTGTCCCGCGGCGGAGGGGTGTGTCCTGACCGAGGTCTCTTACCGTCGGGTTTCGACATTTGCCGACAATGCCGAGCAATCGGTCGCGGTGGTGCTGGCGTATGTGATGGCGCACGAGATCGGGCACCTGATGGGCATGGACCACAGTGCGTCCGGAATCATGAAGGCACATTTCGACCGGCACGATTTGCAGGACGCCTCGGCGGGGCGGTTTCGCTTTTCCGCAGAGGATGCCAGACGGCTTCGGACGGCCGTGGCGCTGTGGACCGGCGCAACCGCCCCAACGGTGGTTGCCGAGGCGAGATAAACGGCGGTGTGCGGGAGAGGAAAGGCAGCTCAATGTGGTCTGTAGTTGGATTACGGTAGATCAGGAAGTTGAAACCGGGCGCAGTCCGCCAGACGCGGCCCGAAGGACCTGCTCAACCGACCTGATACCTGGTACGCCCAGTTTCAATACCGGATCAGGCGTGGATACGGAGATTCCGGTTCGTAGCCAGTTGGATTTCCTCAACTGCCGGTGCCCAGCGCCCCCGTGGTGAATGGGACCACCGAACCTGATCCCGTTTTAGAAACCAGTTGCAATCTCGGCAACTGCCCGTTCCGCCCGTCGCCCCCAGCGTTGGCTGTGCAAGGTAGCCCTCGAAAATAGCGCTATACTCGCTAACGGAACGCGCCCGCTTTCCATTTCACGCTGAACCAGCACAGTGGCACGACAGGGCCAGAAGTTCGGCCCGGGGTATCTTAGATCTTGGCCAACTGTGCCATTTCGTGACAGCACCCCCAGAATACCCCGAAAACCTGAAATCCCTGGAATTCAAAACACAACAACTTACGTGTTTTCAATATGACGTGATACTTCAACTCCCCCCGCCTCCACCA
>CAVQNQ010000002.1:0-2219934 GCA_963714205.1 Terriglobia bacterium | reverse complement strand
CAACGAAACCTGCCGGGTTTGGGACGCCAGCAGCGGCAGGTTCTCGAAAGATTCGCCGGCCAGTCTCTCGTTGAAATCGACGGGCAGCCGCAACTTCCCTAGGCTTTGCTTCAGCCAGATCTCCCACAAAGAGACCGCACTGACAAACACGATGTTCTCAGGGTCGCCTATCAACTCTTTAGCTTCGGCCGGCAGCGAAGGAGAGTCCTCCAGCCACCAGAGCAGGAGGCGCGTGTCGAGCAGAATTCTCAATCTTCCGGCCCATCGATCCCGAACACCTCCGCCATGTCGGCCGGCAAAGTGTCAAAGTCCGGTGCGATCCAGATTTCACCCGCCATCGAGCCCGGCCTCCGGGCCCCTACGGGACCGCGGAACGGAATCAGCCGAGCTACGGGCTTTCCCGCTTTGGCGATGATGACCTCGTTTCCACCTTGCACCGCTTCAATGAGCGCAGGCAGTTCAGCTTTGGCCTCGGAAATGTTGCGCACCAGCATATCCGCCATTATGGACCAGATCTGGTTTGGTCTATTCCAGGGACATGTGTTAGAAGTAACCGCTTTAGCGCCGGGGCGGGGAAGTCCTTCCCCTCGGTGACCTTGGCCGATCAGCAGCGCTTTGCAGATTCGCTAGCGATGACCGCAGATCGCGGGACTGGAAGAGATTCCGAGAATGATTCCCCCAACTGGGATCCTGTCGGCCCCGGGGGATCTTGAGCTCGGTGAACGGGGCGAACGAGCTTGCCGAAGCGTTTCTATCCCGACGTGTTAGCGCCAGACCATCCAACCCAACCGAAGATCAGCATGAATTCCGAGAATATTTGCCCTCCGCATCCAAGCCTGGCGTAATCTTAAATCGACAGAGCGGATGCCCAGAAGACGGAGAGAGGCAGCGCATTATCGCGAGATCCCGGCAGGTCGCATAAGCTGTCGTCCGGATGCCTCAATTGAACGCCGCAGTTGCAGGGTGTGTTGCACGAACGTATGATCGCATTTGGCTGTGCTGTTAGCGCCAGTGCCGATTCGCGGGTGCATAGTTCCAGGCCGCTGAAATATGTACTAATTCCGAGAAGCCAAAGCGATTTCTTGAAAGCGGTGGGCATCCGCAAGTCCGAACCAATTGGTCGAGCGATTGACCAGTATGCCGTCCGTATCCCCACCGAGTCAGGGCTCTTGCCCTGCCTGTACGTGCCGGTCGCTGCACGTGACGCAAGTGCGATCGAGACTTACATTGGCAAGATCGCTAGGCCGTTGACGCACGACGGTTCGAGCAAGGCCCTGCTGGTGTGGGTACACGCCCCCGGGACACTCGACGACCGCCTTGCAATATGGAGAGTTCCCGGGGCAGCAATCCTGCACGCAAGTACACAGGTATGGGTACACGTGGATTACAGCGCCTACCGGCAGGCATACCGCCGCGGATTTCCCGATGCAGACCTGTCGGACCTCGTCCTTGACCACGTGATGAACCGGCGAGTCGCACGACTCAAGGGGTTCGAGTACCTCCGCATTGTGCCAATATCCAGAGGAGCAAACTCAAGCCATGGAGGCCTCAGCGAGGGCTGGAGCGTGGCACACCATAGCACGCCGCAAATGAAGGAAAAGAACAGGGCATCGCAAGCCGCCGTTCAGTACGCCGACATCGCGGACATCGCGAAGATGTTGAACTTACAAGGCGGCGGCTCGCTAATGGATGGCGTAAACGAAGCACAAAAGCTCGTCGACCTTCCCGACGCGACAGGACAACGCAGGAAGTCCGCCGTACGACCATAGGACTGAGGCTTTTCCGAATCTTCGCCCGGGTGCCGACTGAAGGGTCGTGGGATCTCAACAGGCCTCGGTCTGGAAATTCCGAGATTCTGTGCCCTACACATTCGCAAAGTGCCGAGGAAGTGGTCAAAACCTAGACGGGAAAGTGGAAGAAAAGCGCAGACCGGACGTATGAGGATTGTCGGGGCGGCGCAAACCGCAACCTACTCTCGTTTGTGACGCGGTGCAGCATGCGGGTCTCGACATGGAGCCTGCACGGGAGAATTCGTGGCGGACCGTGGCAAAACCGTGACAAAACCCCTCGCGTTGGGCCTACTTGGGTTGCCTTTGAGCGAAAAGCAGATTCCCCAAGTTGTTGAAAACCTTGAAAGTGGAGGTAAACCAAAAGAAGCTTTGGAGCGGGCCGCTACTGCGCCCAAGGCAGGTGCGCTACCAGGCTGCGCTACGCCCCGACATTCGCTGATATATTCATTTTAAACCACTTCCCAGCCTTTTCCAAACTTCCTTCAGCCCAACTGCATCAAAACCTCGCCAAAACCCGTTCAGTTTAGGTCTGCCTGTGTCAAAACTCTTGTGCTGCTCGTTGGCCTGTCTGTGGAGCGGATGTCGCTAACATCTGGTCGGTAAACGGCACCACCGGCCTACCGGTAGTTCGTAGAGTCGAACTTACTCATATCCAGGTTGTCGGGCAGCACTCCTATGGTCACGATGGCGAACGTGAAAACCGTGGTGCCGGGTTCCAAGTGGCCTCCGAAGGCCTTGTCGGCATTCGCCAGGGTCATATGCGGATGCAGATGCCCATCGAAGATGTAGCCGTTCATGCTGATCAGGTCCGCCGGGCCGGTGGGATCCTTCACGAACGAGAGCCGCGAGGGCAGCGTGCGGTTGCTCACCTGGTGCAACTGGTAGTTGCGCACGGAACCGGCCGCCGCCAGGATCACGCCGTTCTTGATCTTGTTCTGCTTCACGGCCTCCTGCAACCCCTCCAGCAGCTCGGTGTCGTATTTGAAGCGCAGAATCACCACGCGCTCGAACTGCGAGGTCACCGCGATGACCGCCGGCACATCGGGGCTGTTCGGTTTGGGAGTGGAGGTCTGGGAAGCTTCAGTCTCGCGCCGCGTAACCTGCGCGGCGGCGCTCATAGAGACGAGAACCGCCAGGATAATGGCTTTTCGCATGGGCCGATTGTAGCGCGGCTCCCAGCTTGGCGGCTTCCGCGTACGCAGCGGGCAAGCCGTGCGTGCGTGGGCCGGGGCACGAAGGCGGCTCTTGATCGCTTCGACCCTAATCCGCCAATTGCCGCAAGAGCGCCGTGCTGCGCGGGATCAGCTCGTAGAAATTGCCCGCTGCGATCACGGGCTGATCGCTCCGCGCGGGATTCGCGGAGTCCAACACCAGCTCCCAGGCCGTTCCCTGGATGCGCGGCATGCAGAACTTGATCGGCTCCGTGTGGGGGTTCAGCAGGATCATGAAGGTGTCGTCGCGGATGGGCGCGCCCACGCCGTTCACGTCGTCGAGCGTGCGCCCGTTGAGTTGCAGGCCGATGCAGCGCACCGAGCCGGCGTTCCATTCCTCGGGGGTCATTTCGCTGCCGTCCGGCCGCAGCCAGACGATATCCAGTTCGCGGTGGCCGTTGACCTGCCGTTCCGAACTCCCCGGGTCGATGCTGCGGTCCTGGAAAAATTTTCGGCGGTGCAGGTTGGGGTGCTGGCGGCGCACTTCCACCAGGCGGCGCGTGAAATTCAGAAGCGATTGCCGTTCGGCATCCAGTTTCCAGTCGAACCAGCCGGTCTCGTTGTCCTGCGCGTAGGCGTTGTTGTTGCCATGCTGCGTGCGGCCGATCTCGTCGCCTCCGCAGATCATGGGAACTCCTTGCGAGAGCAGCAGAGTGAACAGGAAATTGCGCATCTGCCGCAGCCGCACGGCCTGGATGGCCGGGTCGCCGGTGGGGCCTTCCACGCCGTAGTTAAAGGAAAAATTATCGTTCGAACCGTCGCGGTTCTCCTCGCCATTGGCTTCGTTGTGTTTGTGGTCGTAGCTCACCAGGTCGGCGAGCGTGAAACCATCGTGCGCCGTGACGAAGTTGATGCTGGCGCTGGGATGGCGGCCATCGCGCTGGTAGAGGTCGCTGCTTCCGGTGAGGCGGTAGCCCAGTTCCGCAAGCTGGCCGTCGTCGCCCTTCCAATAGCGCCGCACCACGTCGCGGTAGCGCCCGTTCCACTCGGCCCACAAGGGCGGAAATTTACCCACCTGGTAACCGCCGTCGCCCACATCCCACGGCTCGGCGATCAGCTTGACCTGGGAGATCACCGGGTCCTGATTGATGATGTCGAAGAACGCCGAGAGGCGGTCCACCGCGTGGAGTTCGCGCGCCAGCGCGGAGGCCAGGTCGAAGCGGAAGCCATCCACGTGCATCTCCTGGACCCAATAGCGCAGGCTGTCCATGATGAGCTTCAGGACCTGGGGATGGCGCACATTCAGGGTGTTCCCAGTGCCCGTAAAATCCATGTAATAGCGCGGGTGTTCCGCCACCAGGCGATAGTACGTGGAGTTGTCGATGCCCCGGAAGCTCAGAGTGGGCCCCATTTGATTGCCTTCCGCGGTGTGGTTGTACACCACGTCCAGAATCACCTCGATGCCGGCGCGGTGCATGGCCTTCACCATGGCCTTGAATTCGCCGATCTGCTCGCCGCGATCTCCGGCCGCCGAGTAGCGCGCATCCGGCGCGAAATAGTTGATCGAGTTGTATCCCCAGTAGTTGCGCAGGCGATGATCGAGCAGGACTTTGTCGTCCACGAACTCGTGCACCGGCATCAATTCCACCGCGGTGATCCCGAGCTTCTTGAGGTAATCGGTGACTACCGGATGCGCCAACCCCGCGTAGGTGCCGCGGATTTCCGGAGGAATCGCCGGATCGAGCGCGGTGAACCCTTTCACGTGCAGCTCATAGAGGATCGAGTCGTGCAGCGGCGTGAGCGGCGGCCGGTCGTTCCCCCAATCGAAATGCGAAGTGGTGACCACGCCCTTGGGCACGCCCCAAGCGTCGTCCCCGGCGTCGCGGGAGAGGTCCGCCGTGGGATCGCCCAATTTGTATCCGAAGACCGGTGCGTCCCAATTCAGGTGCCCGGCCAAGGCTCGGGCATACGGATCGATCAACAGCTTGGCCGGGTTACAACGGTCGCCGTGCTCGGGATCGTAGGGGCCGTGCACGCGATAACCGTACAGTTGGCCAAGTTTGATGCCGGGGAGGTAACCGTGCCAGACGTGTCCAGTACACTCCCTAAGCGCAATGGTTTCAGAATTGGAGCCGTCCACTTCCTCGAACAGGCACAGATCCACTCCGGCGGCTCGTTCGGAGTAGAGCGAAAAATTGACGCCCGTGCCGTCCCAGGTGGCGCCTTGAGGATAGGGTTTTCCGGGCAATATAGTTCTGGCCATTAGGCTAGTGGACATATCATGTCATGCAACTGGTTCACCAGCCTGCGGTTCTGAACACATCTCGGGAGTCGGCGAGAAAGTTCACAAAGTACGTTACTGGAGGCGAGGCTGCAACTGCTCGTTAGAAATCAGACCGTCAAAAATAGCCAGGACCTGCTTGCGGTAGGCGTATACGCGTTGCAGGTTTTCCCGGAAAGATGCCTCGAAGTCGTGCGCCTTCATCCACTTATCGAGCATCGACCGGGGTACGTCGATATCCTGACGGAGCGCTTCCACATCGTGACCGCGCAGGAAAAGGCCGTAAAAAAAGGCGGCTTCCCGCTGGGGCGCCAAGGGATCGAAATCGTCTCTCGCCGTCATAAAACAACTCAGCGAATTGACAGTATAGCGGTGCCTCCGACTTTACGGCAAGTCCATTCTGGGAGCTTGGGCGGCGGGAGAGACTACTTGACCAGGACGGGCCCTTTGCCGGGTGCATTGGCGCGCCGCGTCTTGAACTGATAACGTTCGATGCGCACGGCTGCCCGGTCTTTTTCCGCCCGCACCACCCGGCCGCTCGCGACAAACTGCAAGGCACAAACGCCATCCAGCCGTGCCGGCCAGTCCACGGCCACCTCCACGTTGCGCCCCAAAGGCAGCTTCTGCTCGGTGGTGAAAAAGATCCCTCCGCTTCCCATGTTTAGAGTTCGGCCCGCCCCGACTATCTTGTTGATCCTGGAATTGAGCACCCGATAACGGACCTCCTCGCGGAACGGGAACCGGCTGGTTAGCCGCCGTTCGGGGTTAGGTCGGAATTCGGCCCTCAAATCCGGACTCAGCGTAGCCATAACCCTCCGTCGATCCTCATGCGAGAGCCGTAGTGTACCAGACAATGGTTTAAAAAACCATGAATTTGCACCAGTGGCGCCGTGGGCGAACTGAACTGCGCTCTATCGGCGCCGATCTGTCACTGCACTGAAGATTAAGTACGAATTATTCGACTGCTAGGCGGTCGCAAGTTGCCTGAGAACGTAGGGCAGAATTCCACCGGAATAGTAGTACTCCACCTCTTGGGGCGTATCCACACGAACAATCGCCGCGAAGCTTTTTTCGCTTCCATCCGCGCTCACTGTGCGAACCCTCACCGAGCGCGGGCCGCCTTCGAGCGCCGCGCGCAGCCCCTCGATGTGGTAGATCTCCTGGCCCGTCAGCTTCAGGCTGGCCGCGCTCTGGCCCTCGGCAAACTGTAGCGGCAAAACGCCCATGCCCACCAGGTTGGTGCGGTGAATCCGCTCGAAGCTCTCGGCGATAACGGCGCGCACGCCCAGCAGCGCCACGCCCTTGGCGGCCCAGTCGCGCGACGAGCCGGAGCCGTACTCCTTGCCGGCGATGATGACCAGCGGAACGCCTTCCTCGCGGTACCGCATGGCGGCATCGTAGATGAACATGCGCTCGCCATCCGGCAAGTGCAGCGTCCAGCTGCCTTCGGTTCCCGGCACAAGCTGGTTGCGCAGCCGTATGTTGGCCAGGGTGCCGCGCACCATCACCTCGTGATTGCCGCGGCGCGAGCCGTAGGAGTTGAAGTCCTTCGGGTCCACGCCCTGCCCGATCAGATACCGTCCCGCCGGGCTGTCCTTGGCAATGGAGCCGGCCGGAGAGATATGATCGGTGGTCACCGAATCGCCGAGCACGGCCAGCGCTCGCAGACCCGTCAGGTCCGCCACCTTTGCGTGCGGATCCGCCAGATGCTCGAAGAAGGGCGGCTTCTTGATGTAGGTGGAAAGCTCGTCCCACTGGTAGAGACCGCCGGTGGGCACCGGCATGGTGTTCCAGTTCTCGTCGCCATCGAAGACCTGGCCGTATTCCCGGGCAAACATGTCACGGTCGATCGAATCCCGCACGGCGGCGCGCACCTCTTCGTTGCTCGGCCAGATATCGCGCAGGTACACGGGCTTGCCGGCGGTGTCTTCGCCGAGCGCATCGTGCGCCAGATCGATATCCATAGTGCCCGCCAGCGCGTACGCCACCACCAGCGGCGGCGAGGCCAGATAGTTGGCCTTCACCAGCGGGTTGATGCGGCCTTCGAAATTGCGGTTGCCGCTGAGCACCGCCGCCACCGTCAGGTTCTCCTTTTGCACCGCCTGGGCCACCGGTTCGGGCAGCGGGCCGCTGTTGCCGATACAGGTGGTGCAGCCGAATCCCACCAGGTGGAAGTTGAGCGCTTCGAGAAAGGGCGTCAGGCCGGCCTTGCGATAGTAATCCGCCACCACCTTCGATCCCGGCGCCAGGCTGGTCTTCACCCACGGCTTCACCTTCAGCCCGCGCTCCACGGCCTTCTTGGCCAGCAGCCCCGCGGCCAGCATCACCGAGGGATTCGAGGTGTTGGTGCAGCTCGTGATGGCGGCGATCACCACCGCGCCGTCTCCGAGATTGGCCGTCTGGCCATTCAAATCCACCGCCGCCGTTTTCCCGTTGCCGCTAAACGCCTGGTGGAAATTCTGCTTCACATCCGGCAGCTCCACGCGGTCCTGCGGCCGCTTGGGGCCGGCCATCGAGGGAACCACCGTCGAGAGGTCCAGTTCCAGCGTGTCCAAGTAGACCGGGTCGGGAGTATCGCCGGTGCGGAACAGGCCCTGCTCCTTCGTATAGGCTTCCACGAGCTGGATCAGCGCCGCATCGCGGTTGGTGAACTTCAGGTATTCGATGGTCTCCTGGTCCACGGGGAAGAACCCCATGGTAGCGCCGTATTCGGGCGCCATATTGGCCACCGTGGCGCGGTCCGCCAGGCTCAGCGCGCCCAGGCCGGCGCCGTAGAACTCCACGAACTTCCCCACCACGCCCTTCTTTCGGAGCATCTGGGTTACGGTCAGCACCAGGTCCGTGGCCGTGCAGCCTTCTTTCAAGCGGCCGTGAAGCTTAAAACCCACCACCGGGGGTAGCAGCATGGAAACGGGCTGGCCGAGCATGCAGGCCTCCGCCTCGATGCCTCCCACGCCCCAGCCCAGCACACCCAGGCCGTTAATCATGGTGGTGTGGGAGTCCGTGCCCACCACCGAATCGGGGTAAGCCGTTCCATCGAAGGACCAGACCACCCGCGCCAGGTACTCGAGGTTCACCTGGTGCACGATGCCCGTGTCCGGCGGCACCACCCGGAAATTCCGAAATGCCGTCTGGCCCCAGCGCATCAGGATGTAGCGCTCGCGGTTGCGCTGGAATTCGAGCAGCGCGTTCACCTGGAAGGCATCCCGCGAGCCAAAGCGGTCCACCTGCACGGAGTGGTCGATGACCAGGTCGACGGGCAGCAGCGGATTGGCGCGCTGGGGATCGGCCCCCATGGCGGCCAGGGCCTCGCGCATAGCTGCCAGGTCCACAACCGCGGGAACTCCGGTGAAGTCCTGCAACAGCACGCGGGACGGCATGAAGCTGATTTCCTTGGCTTCCGTTCCGGCCGCGCCGCGCGCCACGTACTCCACGTCGGCGGCGGTCACGCGCACGCCGTCCTCATAGCGCAGCAGGTTTTCGAGCAGGATACGGGTTGAGACCGGCAGGCGGGAAATGTTTCCGACGCCGTTCTCTTCCAGGGTTGTTAGACGGAAGTATCGATACTCGGCATCGCCGGCGCGCAGCCTGGAAGCCGCGCCAAAGCTGTTTAGAGGCATCAGTTCGATTATATGCGTAAATGCGCGGTCCGGCCGTTGAGGTCTACGCGCTGTGCACGGCCTCGTTGGCCGGGGCGAGGCGGCTGCGGATCTGCGTCATCACGTCCGAGGCCAGGAAGGGCTTCCGCAGCACCGGGAAGTTGTGCTCCTCGCACAGGGCTTCCTCCTCGGGCGGCAGAATGGTGCCCGTCATGACGATCACCAGCGCGTCGGGAACGGCATGCAGAAACTCCACACCCAACTCGACGCCATTGCCATCGGGCAGCATGTAATCGAGCAGCGCGGCATGCGGCCGGTGCTCCTGCACCAGGCGCTTGGCCTCGGTGGCCGATTCGGCCGTGAGCAGGTTCCAGCCTGCATCGGCCATCAGCCGCTCCAGAAAGTGCAGCAGGTCGCGGTTGTCGTCCACCAGCAGCACCGTCGGATTGGCCGGCGGCACGCCTCCCAGTTGCGTATCCAGCACGCGGATAATCAGCTTGTCCCCGGCTTCGGAGGTGTCCACGCGCACGCGCGCTCCCGGGTTCACCTGGTTGCTGGCCACCAGGGTAGCCAGCGGCTGGGTGAGATTGCGATGAATGGTGCGGTTCAGCTCGCGCGCGCCGTATTCCGCGCTGGTGCCCTTCTCGAGCAGGAAGCGGCGCGCTTCGGGCGGCACTTCCAGGGTGAACGAACGATTGGCCAGCCGCGTGTTGACGTGGTTCTGCAAGTCCCGGATCTGCTGGTCGAGAATGGCCGAGAGCGATTCGGTGGTCAGCGGCTGGTAGGTGATGATGCAATCGATGCGGTTGACGAATTCCGGCGAAAAACGCTTGCGCACCGCCACCAGCGCTATGTTCTGCAGCTTACTGGTGAGATCGGACCGTTCCGGCGCTTTCACCGATTGGAAGCCGAATTCCGGGTTGATTTCGCGCAACATCTCGCGCGCGCCCAAATTGCTGGTGAGAAATACCAGACTCTTTTCGAAATTGACCGTGGAATTATCGCCCAGCCGCAAAATTCCCTTGTCGAGCACTCCCAGAAGCAGACGCGTCATCGAGGGCGCGGCTTTTTCGATTTCGTCGAATAACACCAGCGAAAGGCTCGACTTTTCGCTGGTTACCGCGTTCAGCTTCTGCTGGGTCAGCATGGGCTGGGTTTCGCGATGGCCCAGGTAGCCGGGAGGCGCGCCGATCAGCTTGGCTACCTCGTGCTCCATCTGAAACTCCCCACAATCCACCTTGAGTACGTTCTTTTCCGAACCGTGGAGCACCTCGGCCAACGCCTCCACGGTCTTGGTCTTCCCGGTTCCGGTGGGGCCCAGAAGCAGGAACACCCCCACCGGCCGGCCCTCCGGGGCCAGTCCGGCCAGGTACATCTGGATATAAGGAACAATTACGTTGGTGGCTGTGGGTTGGCCGACCACTTTTTGGGAGAGAACCGCTACCAGGTCTTCAACCGGACTGGAATTCTCCTTCTTCGACCCTTTTTGCGAGTTGCGTGGTTTATCCACCGCACCCTCCGACTTCACCATTATACCGGCGGCAGTTTTACCCGCCCGGCTGCGCCGGCGCTCCGGAGGCCGGTTCGACTCTTTCATGACAGTCCCTTATTTACCTGTATTCAATAGTTTATCAGGAAAGCCCGGGAGGCGGTGATGATCGAGTCGCACGAGTGAACGGGCCGGCCCAATCCTGTCTTGTACCATGCTTGGAGCTGGATCGTATGTGAAGTTCCGCACGGATGAGCCGCGCGCTGGGTGGAAGGAAAAACTATCGATGCCGGAAAGTGATTCTACCCTTGGTGAGATCGTAGGGGGACAGTTCCAGGGTGACTTTGTCGCCCGCCAGAACCCGGATGCGGTTGCGGCGCAATCTGCCGGCCAGGTGCGCCAGAACGACGCGCTCGTGTTCGAGCTGCACGCTGAACAGCCCGCTGGGGAATTTCTCCAGTACCGTGCCGGTAACTTCTATGCTGTCCTCTTTGCTCATAAACCTCCAGGTCGGGTGAGCGGGCCGCACCGGAGCATCGGGATGCTGGGCGGAACGGCCCGCGGAGCTATTAGGCCGCTGTGACGTTGGTTGCCTGCAGACCCTTGGGCCCCTTCGTCACCTCGAATTCCACTCGCGCGCCTTCATCCAACGTGCGGTACCCCTGCGTTTGGATCGCCGAGAAGTGCACGAAGACGTCCTCTCCGTTCTCCCGCTGGATAAAGCCGTAGCCTTTGGCTGCGTTGAACCACTTCACTGTGCCTTTTTCTTTCATCTGCCTTTCAATCCTTCTTTGCTAATCTGCACCCGGCCCGGCCCCCCGCCTAAACCAAAAAGGGGGTTGCGGATGGACTCACGCAACCCCCTCTTGGACTATTGACGAAGCGGAAAACAAGAGCCAAATGCCATACCATTATACAACAGGAGGACGCTCTTTCCCGCGCCACTAATCCGGTGATCGCTTTCGAATTCAATCGCTTCCGTTTTCATTTCCGCGCCGCCCAGGATCTCCATTTTCCGCGCGGGACGAGCGCCAACGCCTTGCGCGGCGCGTTCGGGGCGGCCCTGCGCGAATCCGCGCCACGGGAGGTCTACGCGCACATTTTCGAGCCCCGTCACGCGGCCCGGCCGGGCGATGCCTCCGTACCCAGCGGGCTGGCGGAATGGCCCCGGCCATTCCTGTTCCGCCCCGCCCACCTGGATGGCATTACCGCGCCTGAGGGCGGCGCGTTCTTTTTCGACGCACATATTTTCGACCTTCGTTCGCGCCTGCTGCCGCACTTCGAGCGGGCTTTCGTCCGATTGGGCGAAAAGGGCATCGGCCCGGGCCGGCAGCGCGCCCGGCTCGAACGCGTGGAGCGGCTGGGCCTGGACGATTCCCCCGCGGAGCGGGCTTGCGTGCTGCCACTCGATCCGGACCCAGCGCCCGCCAGCCGCGTGGTGCTGCGATTCATCACCCCCACCGAACTGAAAAGCGGCGGGCGCCTGGCCGAACGGCCCGAATTCGCGATCCTCTTCGGCCGCCTGCGCGACCGCCTCAGCACCTTGCGCGCGCTGTACGGCCCCGGGCCGCTGGCCATCGATTTCCGAGGCTTGGGCGAGCGCGCCGCGGCCGTTCGCCTGTGCCGCGCCGCCTTGACATGGGAACGCGCCGAGCGCCGTTCCGCGCGCACCGGCCGCGTGCATCCGCTGGGAGGCTTCACCGGTGAGGCCGAATACGAGGGCCCGCTGGGAGAATTCCTCCCCTGGCTGCGCGCGGCGCATTGGGTGGGGGTGGGACGCCAGACCGTGTGGGGTAAGGGCGACGTGCGGGTGATGGCGTAGTCCGGAGCAGCGCGAGTATTCATGCCCCGGGATATATTCTTTCCCTTTTTACAATCCTGGATTCATCCAGCTCGATTCCTAGGCCGGGCAGATCCGACAGTGTAATCTGGCTGTTTTTCGGAATGAGCTGGTTCTTGTCGAAATAGTAGAGATTCGGCTGTATGTCGATCTGGTATTCCATGAGCGGGCACACCGCCGGCGGCTGGCTCGCTATGATGTGGGCCAACGCGGTCGATCTCTGGTTATGGGGACAAACTATCAGACCATGCACGGAGGCGAGCGTGCAGATTCTCACCAGCTCGCTGATACCGCCGCCCCATTCCGGGTCGATCTGAATGACATCGACGGCATGGTGCTCGATTAGCTCCTGGGCATCCCAGCGGCCGTAGGAATGCTCGCCGGTTGCGATCGGAATAAAAGTCATCTGTCGCAGGCGGGCGAGACTCTCAACCTGGCCCGCTGTCGGAACCGGTTCCTCGAGCCAGCGCGGGCGGTATTGTTCCGCATCTTTACACCATTTCATCGCATAGGGAAGGTCCCATCGCAGCAACGCGTCGATCATGATATCGTAATTCTCCCCGACGGTTTCGCGGAGGATCCGGATCAGCGCCACGTTCTCTTCGTATCCCATTTGCCCGTCCGATGGCATGCGCGTGGGGAACCATTTCTGCGATTTGTATCCTTCCTTCTTCAACTGGGCGGCACTCTCCCTGACCCGGTCGGGTTCCAAGGATTGTCCTATGCAGCTTGCATAGACCTCAAAAGTTTTCCGCGAGCCGCCGAGAAGTTTGTAAACCGGAATATCGAAAAACTTCCCCTTCAGGTCCCAGAGGCAGTTGTCTATCGTGCTCACACCGAACATGTAGGTTCCGCTATACCTGATGAGCGCCACCGTGCATCCGTTTCCCATATGGTATCGATGGCGAGCGGATCCTGGCCTATAACATCGCGGGCCATTCCCATTACGGCATTGGCCGCAGTCTGATCGAACGTCCCATAGAAACCCTCGACGCCTTCGTTCGTGAGTAGTTTCATATACAACTGGCTGGCTGGCAGGGTTCTCAGATTTCTCGTCGTCCCATGGCCAAAACTTGCCTGGTAAGCCTTCATTTGATCCGGATTGCCAGTCAACCGCCAGATCTCAACGCCGGTAATCTTCAGATTGGCCGATCTGGTTGTCCCCTGAACTCCCGATGAGATCATCGGCATGCCGCCCAGTGCCGCGGCAGCCGCGAGAAATGAACGTCTACGCATGGTGTTTCCTCCTGGTTATCTAAGACTAATTACCCTTCGCGTTACCAGACGCGCACCCGGTCCTTCGGAGCGAGGTACAGCTTCTGCGTCGGCTGAACCGAGAACGCATCGTACCAGGCGTCCAGGTTGCGGACCGTGTCGGCGCGGTATTGCTCGGGAGCATGGCCGTCGGTGGCGATCTCCGTTCGCAATGCGGCATCGCGTATCCGCGACCGCCAGCTCTGGGCGAAGCTGATGAAGAAGCGCCGGTCGCCGCTGAGGCCATCCTTCACGATGTCCGGCTTTCCGCTTAGCGAGAGCCGATAGGCGTCATAGGAGGCCAGCAGGCCGGCCACGTCGGCGATGTTTTCGCTGAGTGTCTGGTGGCCGTTCACCGCCAGATCGGGGAAGGGCCGGTAGGTGTCGAACTGCGCGGCCAGCGCCTCGCCGGCAGCTTTGAAGTGGTCGAAATCGTCTTTCGTCCACCAGTTGGCGAGGCGGCCGGCGGCGTCGAACAGGCTGCCCTGGTCGTCGAAGCTGTGGCTGATCTCGTGGCCGATGATCGCGCCCATCGAGCCGTAATTATGCGCCGCGTCGGCATTCGCGTCGAAATACGGGGCCTGCAGGATGGCGGCGGGGAAATTCAACGCGTTCTGAAGCGGAAGATTGACAGCATTGACCGTCTGCGGAGTCATCCACCACTCGTCGCGATCGACCGGCTGGTGGAGCTTGGCGAGCTGGCTTCGGTATTCGAAAAGTCCGGCGCGCCGCGCGTTGCCCAGCGCATCCCCTTTGACGATTTCGAGGCCCGTGTAATCCCGCCACCGGTCGGGATAGCCGACGCCGACTTTCAGCGTCTCCAGCTTCTGCTTCGCTTTGGCCTTGGTTTCGGGCGACATCCAGGTGAGGGCGTCGATCCGCTTGCCGAACGCTTTCACGAGGTCCGCGACCATCGCCTGCACTTTGGCTTTGGTCTCCGGCGGGAAGTAGCGCTGCACGTATAGTCGGCCGACCGCCTCTCCGAGCGCCTGATTGGTCGAATCCACGCCCCGCTGCCAGCGCGGGCGCAGTTCGGGAACTCCGTTCAGGGCCTTGTCATAGAAGCTGAAGCGCTCGTCCACGAATGCCTTGGGAAGCAGGCCGCCGGCATCGTCAATCGTATGGAACACGAGCCATTCCTTCCAGGCATCGAGCGGCTCCTTAGCCGTAAGGGCGGAGAGACCGGGGATAGCTTTGGTGTGCCAGATCATGAAGACGGGCACGTCCTGCAAACCGGCCGCCTCGAGCAGCGCCGGCCAATCGAGACCGGGAGCTTTGGCGGCCAGTTCCTCGCGCTTCCAGGAAACCACGCCGTGCACGTCCTCGGATTCCACGCGGGTGGCGTGCACCGCCGCCAAATTGGTTTCGAGCGCGAGCACGCGGGCCGCGCGCGCCGCCGGCTGGTCGAAGCCCGCCAGCTTGAACATGGCCGCGATATGCCCCTGGTACTGCTTCCGCAGCTCGACCATGTGCGAGGCCGTGGAGGTGTAGTAATCGCGGTCCGGCATCCCGAGGCCGCCCTGAAGGAGATAGGGAAGGCTGTGCGATGGGTCCGTGAGGCCTTGGGCAACCCAGACTCCGAACAAGTTGGAGGTCTGGAAATTCGTGTTGTTCAGCGGGTCGACGTCCGCGCGGAGCCGCCCGCCCAGCACGCGGGCGAGATCGTGCCGGTTCGCGATGGCCGCGATCTCGTCGAGTTGCGGCTTCAGGGGAGCGATGCCCTTCGACTCGATGGCCGCCTCGTCCATGAAACTCGCGTAGAAATCGGCGATCTTCCGGGCATCCTCGCCCCCGGCGGGTCCGGCCTGGGCCGCTTCCTGCACGAGGGTCTGGACGCGTTTCCGCGTGTCGTCGGCCAGCTTTTTGAAAACGCCGTAACTCGGTTCGTCGGCGGGGATCGGTGTAGCCTTGATCCATCCGCCATTGGCATACGCATTGAAATCGTCACCCGGAGCGATGGACATGTCCATGCCTGCCAAGTCGATACCCGAGGCGAGCGGAGGCGCCTTCCTGCATCCCGGCGACACCGCGATGAAAGCGGCGAGGAGGATGGCGGCCAGCGGCCGATGTGTCTGTTGCATAGCCCGAGTCCTTTCGCGGCTCCTATCATCGCTACCCACCACCGCCGATGTCAAAGGGGCCGGGGTGCGCCATACTAAGTAACGATAGAACGGAGGCGCACCAACATGAGAGTGAACCGGCGGCGGGCCCTTCAAGCCATGACCGCGGGCCTGTTCGCGGCCAATCGAAGGCGTGGAACAGCCGCACCGCAATTCGTTTCGCCGCTGGGCGGAAAAGTCGAGCCCATGGCTCAGGGCAAGTTCGAGCCCACGTGGGAATCGCTTCAGCAATACCAGGTGCCCGAGTGGTTCCGCGATGCCAAGTTCGGCATTTGGGCTCACTGGGGTCCGCAGTGCCAGCCGGAGCAGGGCGACTGGTACGCGCGCAAGATGTATATCGAAGGCCAGGCGGACTACGAGTTTCACGTTTCACACTATGGCCATCCCTCCAAGTTCGGATTCAAGGATGTAATTCACCAGTGGAAAGCCGATAAGTGGGATCCCGACAAACTCATCAGCCTCTATAAGCGCGCCGGCGCGCAGTATTTCGGCGCCTTGGCCAACCATCACGATAACTTCGACAACTTCGATAGCCGGTATCAGCCCTGGAACTCCGTCCGGCTCGGTCCCCAGAAGGATCTGATCGGCGGATGGTCCCGCGCCGCCCGCGCCCAGGGATTGCGGTTCGGCGTCAGCGTGCACGCTTCGCACGCGTGGATGTGGTACGAAGTCGCACAAGGCGCCGATACCCGCGGCCCTCTCGCCGGCGTGCCTTACGACGGCAAACTGAGGAAGGCCGATGGCAAGGGCCAATGGTGGGAGGGCCTCGATCCCCAGGATCTTTATGCCCAAAACCACACGCCCGGCAAGCCCAGCGATACATCCCGGGTTTGGGATTGGCCCACCGGCGTGGGCGCCAGCGTTCCGGACGTAGCCTATTGCGAACGCTTCTACAACCGCACCGTCGACCTCATCAACAAATACCACCCCGACCTTCTCTATTTCGACGACGATGCGCTGCCCCTCTATCCCATCAGCGATGCCGGCCTGCGGGTCGCGGCCCATTTTTACAACGGCAATATGAAACTGCATGACGGCAGGCTGGAAGCCGTGCTCAATGGGAAGGGCCTCCAGGGCCCGCAGCGCAAGGCGATGGTCTGGGATATCGAGCGCGGACAGAGTTCCACCATCGAACCCGAGCCGTGGCAAACCGACACCTGCATCGGCGACTGGCACTACGACCGGAAGATCTTCGAGCGGCACGGCTACAAGACCGCCGCCACCGTGGTGCGCACGCTGGCCGATATCGTCAGCAAGAACGGAAACCTGCTGCTGAGCGTTCCCGTCAGGGGCGATGGCACTTTGGATTCCGATGAGATCGCGGTTGTCGAAGGGATCGCCCATTGGATGGAGATCAATCGGGAGAGCATCTTCGGAACGCGGCCCTGGAAAGTCTTTGGGGAGGGTCCGGGCTCGCAGAGTGCGCCGCTGCGCGCGCAGGGCTTCAACGAAGGGAAAGGCGCGCCCGTCACCGCCGCCGATGTGCGCTTTACGACCCGCGGGGACGATCTCTACATCATCGAACTCGGCGTGCCCACCATGGAGGTGCGCATCCGATCGCTCGGCCAGGCTGCCCGGCTGCTCGACCGCCCCGTCGAATCCATCGCTTTGCTCGGCAGCGGCGAGAAGCTCCAATGGCGACAGGGCGCCGACGGGCTCACAATTTCGGCGCCGCGCACCGCGCCCTCGCCCGAGGCGCTGGTTTACAAGATGACGCTTAAGAGTTAGCGCGGTATCGCAACGTCTACCGCTGCAGCTCGCCCTTCTCGGGCACGCCGGGTTCGTCCAGCAATTGCGTGGCGGAGGCCGGGCCGAGCGTCTTCCAATCCTTGAGCGCCCAGACGACCTTCTTGTCCGGCGTGACTTCAATCACCTGCACGCCCGTCTGGATTAGCTCAGGAGCGAGGCCACCCGACCAGTTGTTGATGAGCGTATTTCCATTGGCCAGCCGCGAACACTCCTGAACCGTGAACAAGGGGATGCCCGGCAGGTCGTTCTTCCCGATTTCCCAGACGGTCTCGCCTTTCGAGTTCACTTCGCGCACGTACCCCTGCTCGTTACCGCTGATCAGCGTATGGCCGTTCTTCAGGCGAATGGCCGCCCACGCGGAGGGCGCCGCGACCGACCAGATCGGTTTGCCGTCGGCCGAATACTCCACCACCTTGCCCAGATCCATGTGAGCCACCAGGAACGTCCCGGCCGCGGTCGGGCGAACGCGACGGAACTGGCCATGCACGCTCTTGGGGTCGCGGGTCTGGAGCACGATCTCCTTCTCGACCGTATTGTCGGCTTTGCGGATGACCATCAATTTCGCCGGGTCTCCGTTCTGCATGATGAGCACCTTATCCATGCCGATCGGATACGCGGTGTGAATCTCGGCCCCCTGCGGCCCGTCGTAATCCCAGACGATCTTCTTATCAGGCGTAATCTCGCTGGCCCCGAACTGGCGCGAGAAAACGATATTCCCGTTGGAGAGCATGGTGCAATCGCCCAGTTCGCCCCTGCGAGCGTTCGTGTACGACCACGCGACCTTGCCGTCGCGAACGATGTACATGACCTGCCCATCCAGACTGCGCCCCTGCCATTCGCCGCAATACAGAAACGGGTGCTGGGCGAGCCCGCGACCCGCGAGAGACGGGCCGGCTGGCTGCGCCGGGAGAATGACGGGCGCCACGCAAGCGGCGAGCGCCAGGAGGATCGAGCGAGCGTTTGATAATTGCACGGGTACCTTCTTTCAGGAGGATTTACGCCGCGTGGAACTGAGCGCCGTGCTCTTGGGCGTGGGTGGTTCGTCCGGCGCCTCGGCTGGCCTGGTCGCCAAATCGAGAAACAGTTTCCCGGCGGCCACGAGGTTCAGCGCACTCCTCTGCGCCGCGTCGATCAGCGGCGGGGTTACTTCCGCAATGATCTTTCCAACGGCTTCGGCCGCGCGTTCGCCCGCTACCGTCTCGGGATCGAGCGGTTGCATTGCCAGATCCAGCACTTTCTTCTGCCATTCGAGGTACCCGCCTATCGATGAGGCCACGAGATCTGCAAGGCCGGCTTCCATCCGGGGCTGTGGTTTCTCAGCGACCGGGGTGGCCGGCATCCCCCCGTCGCCGGCGTGGGCGTCCTCTGAGATATCGTCCTCCACAGCGAATTGCAGGCAGCCGAACGAGCCCGTTTCGAAAGCGATTTCGATTTCGTGCTTGCCCTTCGCCAATTCTCGCCCGAGGGCCACGACTGCCAGCATGGTGTTCATAGGAAGCGGAAATGGCTGCGCGGTATCCAACTGCCGGGCAGCCGGATTTCCGATATCGACGGCCTCGATTTGCACGCTCTCGAGGGGTATCGGCTCGCGATCGATGGCGAGCCGGCGGAGAGCGATGCCGTCTATATCCGCCAGACGGTTCACGAGTTCGAACCGAAAGCCGCCACTCACATTCCTGAGGCTTCCGCGCGTATATACGCTGTTCAGCAAGAATCCTGGGATCATCGTTTGCCGCCGTTTCGCCGAGCTCCCGACCCGCCCGGGCCTGCGCGGAAACCGCACAAGCCCGAAACGCACCTCATGCGAGGCTCATCAGGCGAACAGTTCCTGCGCCCGGGTCAGGCGCTCCGCTACTCTGACGCCATGCGGGCACTGGACCGTGCACCCTGGGCAAGCGGCGCACTTGACGCTGGTGTGCTCGGGAGCCAGCTCCAGGAAGCGCTCGCGAGCCAATGGGAACTGTCCGTAGCCATCGGCATAGGTAAGGATGCGCAGCATGTCGGCCACCGGCAGGCCTTCGCGGCACGCGCCGTCGCATCGGCCGCAGGTGCGGCAGTAGAGCGGCCGGATCAGTTCCAGGCGCTCGGCCAGCAGTTTCTCCTCGGCGGCGCCGTAGGGATGGCTCATGGCCGTGAGGTTCTCTTCGAGCTGATCGTTGTCTGTGATGCTGGGAACGGCGGCGTGGACAGCCTTGGGGTTGCGCATGGCCCACTTGAGGGCCGCCAGCAAGGCGCCGTCCTGCTTGAGCTTGGCGTAGGCGGGGTCGCCGGGCTTGATGCTGCGGAAGCCGCCGGCCATGACCTTGATGCACGCCACGCCCTTGCCGGCCGCGGCGGCCTGCTCCAGGGCCGTGGTGACGGCCGGTTCAAGGGTGAAGTTATAAGCGCTCAGGATGACATCAACGTTGGGGTTCTTGGCCAGCCACGGAACCAGCACGGGCTGCCCGGCGTGGGTGCTGACGCCGGCGAAGCGGATCTTGCCGGCCTTCTTGGCGGTCTGCTGAGCGTCGATCAAATCGTCGGTGACCTCTTCCGGCTTGGACTTGGCGTGGAGGTACCAGATATCCAGGTGATCGGTCTGCAACGACTTCAAACTGGCATCCAGGTCGTTGAGCGCGTCCTGCTTGGTGAGGCCATGGGTCTTGCTCGACAGCGTGATGCTGTTGCGCTTCCCCTTGAGCGCGGCGCCCACCATGCGCTCGTTGTTGCCGCCCTGGTAACTGTGGGCCGTATCGAAATAGGTAATGCCCATATCGGCGCCGCGTTCAACCACGCTGCCGTCCGAAGTGATCATGCAGCCGAAGGCCACGCTGGTGACCTTCAGGCCGGTGTTGCCGAGAACCCGGTACTCGAACTTGACATCCGAGGACCGCTTTTTTGCGGGGGCCTGCGGTTCGGGACTTGTGGAGCGGGATGCGGACGCGATTGCGGGCAGTCCGATCCCGGCCACGAGAAAGTTGCGGCGAGATGAATTCACGGTGCCTCCAGTTAACACCTCTCCAGGTGTCAAAATCCTATTCTACCCGGTACGCACGCCGGGCGTTATCCTCTATGCCTTCGCCAGGCCTGTCAACGTCTCTTCCAGAACTCCGCGGGCCAGGACAATTTTGTATTCGTTCTTGCCGATGGCGGTGGCGTCTTTGACGGCCGCCGCGGCCGCCGCGGATATGGTAGCCGGATCGAGCGGTTTTCCCGTCAGCGCCTTTTCCGCCTCCGTGGATCGCCAGGGCGCCGGGGCCACGCCGCTGAGCACCACGCGGGCACTCCGCACCTGGCTCCCCACCAGCGTCACGCGGATGGCCGCGCCCACCAGCGCGAAATCGAAAGCGCCGCGCTCGCGGACCTTCAAGTACGTGCTGCGCGCCCCCGGCTCCGGCGGGTCCAACAGGATTTCCGTAAGCACTTCGCCGGGATCCAGCACGTTCTCCTTCAAAACGCTGACTTTGGGCAGAACGAAAAAGGACTCGATGGGAATGGTCCGGCGCCCCTTACTGCCGGCGATGGTAACCTTGGCGCCCAAAGCCGTCAGCGCCGAGGCGGTATCCGAAGGATGGACGATAAAGCAACGGTCCCACCCGAGAATGGCGTGGAACTGGTTCTCACCCGTTTCGGCGAAACAGGATTCTCCGCCCTTGCGCCGGCAATGGAAGTCCCCGCGGAAATACCAGCAGCGCGGCCTCTGGCATAGGTTCCCGCCGAGGGTCCCCTGGTTGCGCAACTGGGGACTGGCGACGGCCGCCGCGGCTTCCGCCAGCGCCTGGTAGGAATCTCGCACCTGGCGATTCTCAGCCACCTCCGTCAAGGTCGTCAGCGCGCCGATGCGCAGCCCCCCGCCCGTCCGCGGGCCAATCCCCTTGAGTTCCCGGATGCCGTTGACGCTGACTACCGTCTCCGCGCCGAATACCTGGTCCCGCAGGCATCCCAGCAGGTCCGTGCCGCCCGCCAGGATGCGCGCTCCCGGATGCCCGGCCGCCTCGACGGCTTCCTGGACCGACGCCGCCCGCTTATATGTAAATTTCGCCAGCATGGCTCATCCCTGCTTTCTGCCCCGATTGAGTAGGTTGAGGACGTTCGCCGGCGTTAAGGGCGCCGCCGTGGGCCGCACGCCGGTGGCATTATAGAACGCGTTGGCAATGGCCGCCGGGGCCGGGACCAGGGCCGGCTCGCCCAACCCCTTCGTGCCGGTCGAATTGACCTCCATGTCGTGCGGATCGATGGCAAGACACGTCAGCTCCGCCGGAACGTCCATGGCCGTCGGAATCTTGTAGTCGTGCCAGTTGGCGTTCACCATCTTTCCGGTGTTCCCGTCGAGGACGCGCTGTTCGGTCAAGGCCATGCCGATGCCCATCGTCAGCGCGCCGAAAACCTGGCTTTCGTACGTCATCCGGTTCATCACGCGGCCGCTATCCTGGGCCGCCAGCATGCGCAGCACACGGACCTCTCCGGTGCGCCTGTTGACTTCCACTTCGGCGAAATGCGCGGCGAAAGGCCGGATGGATTTATCGGTCGGGTGCGGAATCCGAACCCCCACCCCCACCACCACCTGCTGCATCTGCATGAACGCCAGATTCTGGACCGGAGTTGGCGGCGTCCCCGCTGGACCGACGACCTGGCCGTTCTTCAGCGTCAGACCGGCCACCGGCACTTTTAACTGCGCGGCCGCCGCTTCCAGCAGCTTGTATTTCACGTCCAGGGCCGCGGCCCGGACGGCGGGCGAATCGATCATGGTCGTCTTGCTGCCGTTGGCGCCGTCGCTGAACTGGGTGGTGCCGGTATCGGCGTTCTCCACTTCGATGCTCTCGACCGGCACGCTCAACTCCTCGGCGACCACCTGGGCCATGATCGTCCGCGCCCCGGTGCCGAGGTCGGCCGCGCCCATGTTGAGGTTCACGCTGCCGTCTAGGTAATATTTCACGATGACCGTGGCCCTGGGGCGAGCCACGTTGCTCCATATCGCGGCGGCCATGCCCACGCCCCGGACTACGGGACCCTCGGACTTAGCCCGCGCGCGCGCCTCCTTCCAGCCGAAGGCCTCGGCGCCTTCCGTCAGGCACTGGGGCAGGCCGTTCGAGGTGAACGGCTTGTTCGCGTCCGTCTGGCAGACTTTGGCGCCGTTCTTCAACCGGAATTCCACTGGGTCCATGCCGACCTTCTCCGCCAGAGTGTCCATCATCTGCTCCAGAGCCCAGGCGCCCGGGGGATAGCCGGGAGCCCGGAATGCGCGAAGCTGGCCGGCGTTGACATAGATCAGCTGCTCGGAGGTCTTCACATTGGCGCAGGTGTACAGTTCCCGGAAGATCCCGCTCGCCACGGCGCTACCCGTCGGATAGGCCCCCACTTCCAGGAGGGCGTTAAATTCCAGGGCCATCAACGTCCCGTCCTTCTTGACCCCGGCCTTCGCCTTCATGGAGTACGCCGGCCGGTTTCCCATGCACAAAAAGCTCTCTTCCCGGCTGAGGAAATACTTCACCGGGCGGCCGGTCCGGCGCGCCAGCAGTGCGGCGATCAGCGTAAACTTGTTGTTATCCTGCTTGCTGCCGAACCCTCCGCCCATGTACCGGCAGATGACCCGCACCTTGCTGAGCGGCATTTTCAGCGCGCTCGCGACTCCGATCTGAATCGGAAACGGTGATTGGGTGGATTCCCAGACGGTCAGATGATCCCCATCCCACCGCACGGTCGCGCCATAAGTCTCGAGAGGCGAGTGAATCTTGCAAGAGGTCCGGTAGGTCTCTTCCACCACGATGTCGGACTCGGCGAACCCCTTGGCCACGTCGCCGCGGCTGTAGGCGTTGGGCGGCGCCGCACGGTTGTCGGCGCCTTCCTGGAACACCGGGGCGCCCGGCTTCAGCGCATCGTCCAGATTGGTGACAAAAGGCAGCTTCTCGTATTGCACCTCGATCGCCCGTGCGGCGTCCCAGGCCTGCGCCTGGGTTTCGGCCGCCACCACGGCCACTTCCTCCCCGGCGTACCGGCAATGCGAATCGAATAGCCGGCTGATGGTCACGGGGTTGGGCCAGGGAGGCCCCATTTTGGGAAAGAAGGCGACCTGGGCTTCCTTATCGGCATCGCTGAGGATGGCGCGGACACCCGGCATCTCGCGCGCTTTGGCCAGATCCACCTTCACCACCCGCGCGTGGGCATGGGGGCAGCGCAGCGTGGCGGCATACAGCATGTCCGGCAAGTCCATATCCAGCGAGTAGCGCGCCTCGCCGCTCAGCAGGTCCCGCCCGTCGATCCGATGAATGCCCTTTCCGACGATGGTCGTTTCGCTCCAGGGTTTCGGATTCAAATCAGCCATGGCTCACCTCCCCCGCCTTCTTCAATTCCGCGGCGCGGTGGGCGGCGCGAAAGATATGGGCGTAGGCTCCGCACCGGCACAGGTTGCCGCTGACCCCTTCGCGAATCTGCTCGAGGGTGGGATCGGGCGTCTTGCGCAAGAGCCCCTCGATATTCACCATCTGCCCAGGGGCGCAGAAGCCGCACTGATAGGCGTCTTCTTCCAGGAAGGCCTGCTGCACCGGTCCCAATTCCTGGCCGCGCATGAGGCCCTCAATGGTGGTGATCTGCCGGCCGGCGGCTTCCACCGCCAGGGTCATGCAGGAATAACGGGCCACGCCGTCGATGAGGACGGTACAGGCGCCACACTCACCGCGTTCGCACCCCGCCTTGGTTCCGGTGAAACCCAATTGGTCGCGCAGCACGTGGAGCAGCGTCCAGCGTGGCTCGGCCGTCAGAGCGTGCGTCTGGCCATTCACGTGCAAAACCACCATGACCGCTTCGGCGCCGGGCGCGTCGTGCGTTCCGGCCCTCGCCTCGGACGTCGCGGCTGCGCCGAGCAGCGCAGCCTCGGTGGCGCCGCCCGCCACGGAAGTGAAGAAACGCCTGCGGCTCAATGCCTCCCGGCATTCCTGCTCGTTATCCATAGGGTCCTCCCTGTCGGCTGCCCCGCCACATGGGTGCATTCTGACATTGTAGAGCGCCTCTTGCCAAGAGAAAAGGAGAAGAAGATCGGAATAATCCGATTGGGTGTATAATCGCTGCTGGCCAGGACGGCCATAAAGAGCAAAGACATGAAGGGACTACTTTTCGTACTGTGCTTCGCGGCTTGCCCGGCGTTGCCGCTCTGGGCCGCTATTCAGGAACCCATCAAAGTTGAGGGCGGTCTAGTGAGCGGGACGCCGGGATGGGCGTGGGGGGTACGGCAGTACCGTGGGATCCCGCTTGCCGCACCTCCGGTGGGGAACCGGCGCTGGCGTCCTCCGCAGCCGGTCATCCCCTGGTCCGGCGTGCGCGCGGCGGACGAGTTCTCTCCCGCTTGCATGCAGGGGGGACCGGGCTTCACAGCCGAACAGATCTTCGACCCCGGCATCCGGCACAGGAGCGAGGACTGCCTCTATCTGAACGTGTGGACACCGGCAGCCTCGGCGAGCGAGCGGCTGCCCGTGATGGTGTGGATCTATGCCGGCGCCGGGATTATGGGATCGACGGCGCGGCCCTATTACGACGGCAATGCCTTGGCGAAAAAGGGGGTGGTGGTCGTAAGCGCCAACTACCGGCTGGGCGTTTTTGGCTGGTTTGCGCATCCGGAGCTGACCAAGGAATCCGAACATCACTCCTCTGGCAATTACGGGGTGTTGGATCAGATTGCGGCGCTCCAGTGGGTGAGGAAGAACATCGCGCAGTTCGGCGGCGACCCGGACAAGGTGACCATATTCGGGCAATCGGCGGGATGCGGGGCGGTGAACCTGCTGGCCGTATCGCCGCTGGCCAAGGGCTTGTTCAGGGCAGGGATCGGCCAGTCTTGCGGGGGCTCCTTTCTAGGCCGGATCACAACGCTCGCGGAAGCCGAAACTATGGGCGCGCAATTCGCGAAGGCCATCGGAAAGCCATCGCTCGCCGCCTTGCGGGCCATGCCCGCCCAGGCTCTGCTGGAGGCTTCCATCGGGACTTCGGCCACCAGCAGCGATCTGGACGCTCCCCATGCGCCACTGACGCTCGGCGCGCCCAATCGCAAGCCTCCGGCATCGACGAGAAGCGCGATCGTGGATGGCTGGTTTCTGCCACAGGACATTTACACGCTGTATGCGCAAGGGAAGCAGAACGACATTGCGTTGATCACCGGCTCGACCAACGATGAGGGCCCTCAGGGCGAGTCCCTGGGTAGCGGCCCCGGATCCCCTGTGAGCACCGTCGCCGCCTACACGGCCTGGATCAAGCAGCTTTTCGGCGCAAGAGCGGACGCGCTGCTCAAACTGTATCCGGCGAAGACCGACGCGGAGGCCGCCAAGGCCTATCACGACGTCCGCCGCGACATTGTTCTGGCCGGACATCGCGCCTGGGCCCAGGCAGCCAGGGCAAAGTCGCCGGCCTACCTGTATCGATTCAGTCACATTCCTCCGCACCCCGAGGGGAACGGCAACAATCCGCCGGCCCCGGTGGGAGCGCTGCACTCCTCGGACATCCATTACGTCTTCAACAACTTGCGCGTGAAGGATTACCCGTGGACCGACATTGACCGGAAGGTCGCGGACATGTTGTCGTCCTACTGGACGAACTTCGCCAAGAATGCCAACCCGAATGGCCCGGGACTCCCGAATTGGCCCGTCTATAATCCCAAGGACGAGTACCTGATGAACTTCGGGGACACCTTTCGGCTGGAACGGTTCAATTCGGCAGGCGTGGATCTGATCGTTGCGGCGGAGGAGGAACTTCGGCGGTCCGCAAGCGGAAATGCAACCCACTGAGCCCGCGGCAAGGGCCGTTCGAAAAGCAGGTATTCTGAGACATGGGGAACACGTGTCCGTATGCCTTTGCTGTCGCAATTCTTTTGTTATCGGCCGCGGGATTAGCCCAGACGCCGCCGGCCCCGCCGTCATTCGAAGTCGCCTCCGTTAAGCCCGCGCCCCCCATCGTTCCGGCGCAGGTGCTGGGCGGCAAGATCCACATCGGCATGTCCGTGGATGGCGCCCGGGTAGACATCGGAAACCTCTCCCTCATGGACCTGCTGTGGCGCGCGTACCGCGTCCGGCCGTATCAGATTTCCGGTCCCGACTGGCTGAGCGGGCAGCGCTTCGATATAGCCGCCAAGCTGCCCGAGGGCGTGGGCGCCGACCAGGTTCCCGAGATGCTCCAGGCGCTGCTCGCCGAGCGCTTCAAGCTGGTTGCGCACACCGAAGGCAAGGAGCAATCCGTCTATGGCCTCGTGGTCGGCAAGAACGGGGCCAAGCTGAAGGCTTCCGATACCGAAACCCCCGCCGGCGGCCCGGCTGCCGCTCCACCGGCCAGCGGAAGCTCCGAGATGAGTTTTTCCCGCGATGCGAATGGACTGACCATTTCGGGAGGAGGCAGGCTGGGCGCCGGGCCGGCGCACATCTCCATGGGCGCCAATGGGGCCCTGCACGTGGAAGCCACCAAAATAACGATGGAGCGTTTCGCCGAGCTGCTCAGCAGCCTCGTGGACCGGCCGGTGGTGGACATGACCGGGATCAAAGGCGATTACGACATCGCGCTCGATATTTCCAGGGAAGACCTGCGCAACGCCGCCAGCGCCGCCGGTGTGACAATGCCAGTCAGGCCTATGCGAGCCGGAAATGCCGGCATGCAGGCGCCTGCTGCGTCCGACCCCTCCGGCGCCTCGATCTTCACCGCCGTCGAACAGCTGGGCCTCAAGCTGGAGCCGCGAAAAGACCGGCTAACCACCATCGTGATCGATCACGTGGAGAAAATGCCCACCGAGAATTGAGCGGTTCGAGGCTGTACCACGTCTAAGGTTTTACAGATGCTTACAATCTCTCCAGAACCTTTGCACTCCGAACAGACCACCCGGGCGCATGCTGGGTTCATGCCAATGTGGTTTGTGCGGGACGTCGCCATGATATTTCTGATAACGTCCTGGGGGCTTCGGCCCAGACCGGTCCGGCGCCTTTGACGTTCGAGGTCGCCTCCATCAAGCCCAGCGCCCCGGATGCCCGCGGCACAATGTTCCAGATGCAGCCCGGCGGTGGCGTGCGCATCTCCGGCGCCACGTTGAAGACGCTCATCACGTTCGCCTACGACGTTCGCGATTTCCAGGTTTCGGGCGGTCCCGGCTGGGTCAATAGCGACCGCTTCGATATCGTCGCACACGCGGAACGCTCCTCCGCCTCTCAGAATCCTCCGGCCGATCCGCGCCAGATGAGCGACGAGCAGCGCAAGAGCGGCATGGAGCAGACGCGCGAACGGCTCAGGTCTCTTCTGGCCGACCGGTTTCAACTGACGGTCCACCGCGACAACAAGGAGCAGACCGTGTATGCACTGGTGGTCGCGAAGAACGGGCCGAAGCTCCCGGCAGCGAAAGACGGAAGCGGGCCGGGGAGGATGCGCATGGGAAGAGGCCGGTTCGACGGGCAAGGGGTTGAGATGCAGATGCTGGCAACCGTTCTTTCGAACGAAGTGGGCCGCCCTGTGATCGACCGGACTGGTCTCAAGGGGAAGTTCGACGTCAAGCTGGAGTTCACCCCCGAACCCGGGCAAGGCTTTGGCCCGCTCGGCCCACCGCCGCCCGGAGTGGAAGCTCCGCCGCCACCTGACCCCAACGGCCCTTCCATTTTCACGGCCTTGCAGGAGCAGCTCGGACTGCGCCTGGAGTCGCAAAAGGGTCCCGCGGAAACGCTGGTGATCGACCGCGCGCAAAAGCCTTCGGAGAATTAGACATGGCGCTCGCGAAACACCGCGACGGCGCCGCCCTGCTGACCGTGCTTGGGATGCTGCTCCTCCCCGCGCTCGCCGCCGCACACCGCGGCCAGGTGCGGTTCGGCGGCCTGCCCGTCCCCGGCGCCACCATTACGGCCAGGCGCGGCGACCAGACTTTCACGGCGATTTCCGATCCCCAAGGCGAATACGTTTTCCCGGACCTTCCGGATGGAACCTGGGAGTTTCACATCGAGATGCTCGGCTTCGAGCCGATCGACAGGGAAATCGCGGTCTCACCCCGCGCCTCCGGCGCCCTGTGGGACCTGGAAATGCTGTCCCCGGCGGCCATGAAGGCCATCGCCGCGCCCCCTCCGGCCAACGCCAACACGGCTCCTTTCCAGCGGGCCGAGGTCAACGCCAGCGCTACCACGCCGCCGCCGGCCGACACGCCCACCAATCAGGACTTCAGCGAGCTTGCGCAGCGCGCCAACGACGGCTTTCTCATCAACGGCACCTCGAATAACGGCGCCAGTTCGCCCTTTGCCATGTCTCCGGCGTTCGGCAACAACCGCCGCGGGCCAAACTCCCTGTACAGCGGCGGCCTCGGATTCAGCATGGACAGCTCGGCGCTGGATGCCCGCCCCTTCTCCCTCACCGGACAGGACACGCCCCGCGCGGCTTACAACCACTTGACCGGCCTGGCATCGTTCGGCGGCCCGCTGACGATTCCGCATCTCATCCGCAACGGACCCGTTGTTTTCGTCAATTACCAGTGGACGCGCAACCGCAATGCCAGCACGCAATCGGCGCTGATGCCCACGGTCGCGGAACGGAACGGCGATTTCTCGCAGCTCCTCACGCCGCAGGGCCAACCGGTGACGGTCGTCGATCCATCGACCCGCCAGCCCTTCCCCGGAAACGTAATTCCCGCGAGCAGCATCTCGCCCCAGGCCAAGGCGTTGCTAAATTTCTATCCGCTTCCCAATTTCGCCGGCAGCTCCCGTTATAACTACCAGATTCCGATGGTGGGGATCACGCACCAGGATAGCCTGCAATCTCGGGTCAACGAGATTATCAACCGCCGCAACCAGGTTTTCGGCCTGTTCGCGATGCAGAGCACGCGCACGGACACGCCCAACGTATTCGGCTTCCTCGATACCGGGAACACGCTGGGCCTGACCTCCACGGTGGACTGGCGGCACAGCTTCACACCGCGTTTCTACGGAACTTTCGGATACCAGTTCAGCCGCTGGGCCGCGCGCACGACGCCCTACTTCGATGGCCGCGAGAACGTTGCCGGCAACGCCGGGATCTCGGGTACCGACCAGGACCCGGCCGACTGGGGTCCGCCCAGCCTGAGTTTCGCCAGCGGTATTCAGCCCCTGTCGGACGCCTTGCCTTCGGTCACGCGCGCCCAGACCGGTGTCGTCTCCTACGCGGGCCTGTGGAACCGGCGAGGCCACAATCTCTCCTTCGGAGGCGATTACCGGCGGCAGGAGTTCAACCCGGTCTCGCAACAGGACCCGCGCGGCACCTTCGGCTTCACCGGCGCCGCCGCCGGGTACGATTTCGCCGGCTTTCTGCTGGGCGTCCCCGACACCAGTTCGATCGCCTTCGGAAACGCCGATAAGTATTCGCGGGCTTCCGGTTATGACGCCTACTTCACCGACGACTGGCGCTGGTCTCCTTCCTTCACGTTGAACGCCGGAGCCCGCTGGGAATATTGGTCGCCGATCACCGAACTCTACGGGCGCCTGGTCAACCTGGATATCGCCCCCGGTTTCACCGCGGCAGCTCCGGTCGTGGCGGCCAACCCAATCGGCGCGCTTACCGGCCGGCCTTATCCCGATTCGCTGATGAAGCCCGATAAGCACGCTTTCCAGCCGCGCATCGGTTTTTCCTGGCGCCCGTTGGCGGCTTCCTCGATGGTGGTGCGCGGCGGTTACGGCGTCTATTACAACACATCGGTCTACCTGCCTATCGCCATGCAGATGGCTCAGCAGGCGCCGCTCTCGAAGAGCCTGAGCGTCTCGAACAGCGCCGCCCATCCGCTCACGCTTGCCAATGGCTTCCCCTCCGCTCCCATCGGCGACACGTTTGCCGTGGATCCCAATTTCCGGATCGGCTATTCGCAGAACTGGCAGCTCTCGGTGCAGCACGATCTTCCCGGCTCCCTGGTGGCGATCGCGACCTACATGGGAAACAAGGGGACCCGCAGCATGCAGGAATCGCTGCCCAATACCTATCCCGCCGGCGCGGCGAACCCATGCCCCGCGTGTCCTTCCGGTTTCATCTACCTGACCTCCAATGGCAATTCCACCCGCGAAGCCGGCCAGTTCCAATTGCGGCGCAGGCTGCACAGCGGCTTCACCGCCACGTTGCAGTACACGTACGCCAAAGCGATCGACGATGCCACTCTGGGGGGAAGAAATCAGGCCGTGACTCCTTCTGGCAACCAACTGGCGGTTACGCCGCCGAGCCCGGGCGTTCCGGCGCAGAACGCTCCGCTCATCGCGCAGAACTGGCTCGATCTGGACGGCGAGCGCGGCCTCTCCAATTTCGATCAGCGTCAACTCGTTTCGCTCGAAGTCCAATACACCACTGGAATGGGGATCGGCGGCGGCACGCTGGTGAACGGCTGGAAGGGCGCTCTTCTCAAGGAGTGGACCTTCCTCAGCCAGCTCACCGCCGGCACCGGATTGCCGCTGACCCCGGTCTATCCTGTGGCCGTTGCCGGCACGGGCGTCACTGGGAGCATCCGCCCCGACTACACCGGCGCGCCGCTCTACTCCGCCCCTCCGGACGCGTATCTCAATCCGGCGGCCTTCGTTGCCCCGGCCACCGGGCAGTGGGGCGATGCCGGACGGAACTCCATTACCGGCCCATCCCAGTTCACCTGGAACGCTTCCCTGGGCCGCACCTTCCGCATCAGCGACCGCTTGAACCTGGATGTCCGCTGCGATTCCGTCAACGCGCTCAACCACGTCACCTTTCCCGCCTGGAACACCACCGTTTCGAGCGCCCAGTTCGGGCTGCCCAATGCGGCGAATCCCATGCGCAGCGTGCAAACCACCGTGCGGCTGAGGTTCTAGATTATGCGGCTGACCATTGCCACCCTCGTTCCTGCCTGCCTGGCGGCGCTCGCGTTTCAGGCCAGCGCCCAGCAGGCAGCGTTCCAGAGCAGCACGCAGTTGGTGATCGAAACGGTGGCCGTGAAAGATAAAGACGGCCGGCCCGTGGAAGGCCTCACGGCGAGGGATTTCACAGTCACCGAAGACGGCGCGCCGCAGGAAATCCGCGTTTTCGAATATCAGAAGCTGCCGGAAACTCCCCTGCCGCCCAGCGCGACGCCAGCCGCCAAAGTCCCAGCCTTGCCCAAACTGCCGAATACGCAGATCGCGCCCGAAACACCGGGAAACATGCGCTACCGCGACCGCCGTCTGCTGGCCCTCTATTTCGATCTCAGCGCCATGCCGGAGGCCGATCAACTGCGCGCCTTCGATGCCGCGCGCAAGTTCATCGAGACCGAGATGACGCCCGCGGATCTCATGGCGCTGCTCCAGTACCAGGGCGGCGCGGTCCAGGTGCTGCAGGATTTCACGGCCGACCGCGACCGGCTGCTCAGCATCATCGAAACGTTGATCGTAGGCGAGGATGAAGACATCGACACGACCAATGACGCCAGCTCCTCCGATACCGGCGCGGCTTTCGGGCAGGACGATACCGAATTCAACATCTTCAACACCGACCGCCAGTTGTCGGCTTTGCAGACCGCCGCCCGCATGCTCGGCCAGCTCAACGAGAAGAAGGCCCTGCTGTATTTCGCCAGCGGTCTGCGCCTGAACGGCGTCGATAACCAGGCGCAACTGCATGCCACCATCAACGCCGCCCTTCGCGCCGGCGTGACGCTCTGGCCCATCGACGCGCGCGGACTGGTGGCGCAAGCGCCTCTGGGCGACGCCACCAAGGGATCACCCGGTGGAATCGCCATGTATACCGGCGCATCGGCCGGCGCCATGATGTCCAATTTCCAGCGCTCGCAGGACACGCTTTGGGCGCTGGCCGCCGACACGGGCGGCAAAGCCCTGCTGGATTACAACGATCTGACCCGCGGCGTGGCGCAGGCACAGCAGTCGTTTTCTAGTTATTACGTGATCGGCTATTACACCGGCAATGCGGCTTTGGACGGCAGATTTCGCCGCATCAAAATTGCCCTCAACGGCGGGTTATCCGCCGGCCTGGATTATCGCCAGGGTTACTACGCCGCGAAGCAGTTCGGCAAATTTACGACGGCCGAGAAGGAGCGCCAGCTCGAAGACGCCCTGATGCTGCCGGATCCCGTGACCGAGCTCACCATCGCCATGGAGCTCGATTACTTCCAGCTGAACCGCGCCGAATACTTCGTTCCGCTGGCGGTCAAGATACCCGGGCGGGAGCTGGCGCTGGCCAAAAAGGGCGGCGCGGAGCGCACGCTGCTCGATTTCATTGGCGAAGTGAAGGACGAATTCGGCGCCACCGTTTCCAACGTGCGCGACAAGGTGGATATCAAACTGAGCGACGCCACGGCCGCGGAACTGGCTACCCGTCCCATCGAATACGACACCGGGTTCACGCTGCTTCCCGGCAAGTACCGAATCAAGTTCCTCGCCCGCGATGCCGAAACGGGCCGTATCGGCACTTACGAAACACCCTTTGTTATTCCCAACCTGAACAAGGAAGAGATGCGGATTCCGATCAGCTCCGTGGTCTTGAGCAGCCAGCGTGTCGATCTGAAAGAGGCGTTGTACCGGGCCAGCGACAAGGGCCAGAACGAAGCCGTGAATCCGCTGGTCGAGGAGGGCCAGAAACTGGTACCCAGCGTGACGCGGGTATTCCGGCAGGGCAGCGGCCTGTACGTCTACCTTCAGGCCTATGAGCAGGGTTCGGAAACGGTCCAGCCGCTGCTCGCTTTTCTGACCTTTTACCGCGGTTCATCCAAGGTCTTCGAAACCGAGCCCATCCAGGTGGCCGACGCTCTGAGCAATCGTCTGAAGACGATTCCGCTCAAATTCAGTCTCTCTCTGGCTAAGCTCTCTCCCGGCGAGTACACGTGCCAGGTGACCGTGCTCAACCCCACCGCCCGCAAAGCCGCGTTCTGGCAGACGCCGATCGTGATTTTGCCATAGGCGAGCTCATAATATTGGGATGCCGTTCCAGAATGTGAAGATAACCATGGTGCGAGGCGGTCTGCTGATCGCCTTGGCGGGCGTCAGTCTGTTTGCCCAGCAGAGCGCGACAATCGAAATCGATGCCCAAAAGGTGGTTCATCCAGTGCCGCGGACGGTGTTCGGGGGCTTCATGGAGCCGCTCCGAAGCGCCATCTATACCGGCGGCCTGTGGGCGCAGTTGCTCGACAACCCCAGCTTCGAAGAGAACCTCTGGAGCGCGGCGGCCATCGTCCACATGATGCAAGGCAGGCCTGAGTTGGGAGCGGCTTCCAGAATCGGGTTGCCGATCCCGTGGGAATCGCTCTATCCGCAGGGCTCTCGCTTCGAACCCCGGTGGGGGGACGCCGCAAACTCGTCCCGCTCGCTGCTGATCATGGGATTGCCGGGCAAGCAGACCGGCGTGCGCCAAGCGATCTATCCGCCGGCCCATCGAGTGCTTCGCTACACCGGCAGCGTCTGGGCGAAACCCGTGAGTGGCGGAAGGCGAATCGAGGTCTCGCTGCGGCGACATGATCGTCCGGATGAAGTGTTGGCGAGAGCGCCAATCGAGTTGACCTCCGGCGGGTGGAAGCACTACGAGTACGCATTGGAGCTGGCCAAGGGGCAGCTATCCCGGCGCGAAGCCGCCGATTTCGCGGTCGCAGTGTCGGACGAAGCACGGGTCCTGATCGATCAGGTGCTGCTGTACCCCGCCGACAACGTGGACGGTCTGAATCCGGAAGCCGTCGCGATGACGAAAGCGCTGCGACTCCCGGTGCTGCGGTTCGGCGGGAACTTCACCTCCGGCTACCACTGGCGGGATGGCGTCGGCCCCATGGACAAGCGCGTAAGCATGTTGAACCAGGCGTGGGGCCAGCCGGAATACAACCAGTTCGGCACCGATGAGTTCCTCGATTTCTGCCGGCTGGCCGGAACGCAGCCCCAGATTTGCATCAACCTGGGCAGCGGCACGGTGGAAGAAGCCGTGGAGTGGGTGAAGTATGTCAGCGCCCGCTGGGGCCCAGGTGTGACGTGGGAGCTCGGCAATGAACTGTGGGGCAATGGCCAGATCGGGTATCCGACCCTGGACCGAATTGCGGCACGGACGCGCGAGTTCTCCGAGGCGCTGCGCAAGGTGGATCCCGGCGCGAAACTGATTGCCACGGGAGAGGATCCCGATAAGTTCCAGGCATGGAACGCCGCGCAGCTTTCGCTCGGCCCGGACTTCTTTCAATTCCTCTCCAGCCACATGGTGGTGGAAGCCGGAAGGGTGCGGAAATCCGACCCAACCCCCGAGTTCGTAGCCGAGGCGATGTTCGCTCAACCGGTGGGCATTGAGCGGCTGTTGCACGAGATGAAGAAGCAGATCGATGCGGATGCCAGGACCAGAGGCCACATAGGCATTGCTCTCACGGAGTGGCTTTTCCGGGCGCCCTTTTCACCGGCGCCTCCCGATTACCCGCCGCCCCGCGTCCCCGAGTACCGGAACCTGGGTGGCGCCATATGGGCGGCCGGCATGCTGAACATGCTGATTCGAGTGGCGGACTTCGTGCCGATCGCGAACATGACCGGCATCGTGGAGTACGGGCGGTTGTGGGAAAAGCGCGGAATCACCTACGGGGTTCCTTCGTACTGGGCTTTCCGCATGTACTCCAACGCGAACGTGGCCACGCTGCTGGACACGAAAGTGGAAGTGGCCCAATACAGCATCAAGGATGGTTCGCCCCGCACTCCGGACATACCGGAGGTGCCCTATCTCGACGTTGTCGCGGTGGCCAATCAGACAGGCGACAAGGTCACGCTGTTCGGCGTGAATCGCAACCTGACCAGTGACATTTCCTCGTCGATTAAGCTGGCGGGATTCAGCGTGCACGCCGCTTCCGGCAAGCTGCTCGCGGCAGAGGACATTTACGCGGGGAACGACGACGCTCAACCCGAGGCCGTAGTTCCCCAGGATTTCAAGCTCCCGGTCGGCGGCTCCACGTTTTCGTACACCTTCCCGAAGGCCAGTATTACGGAGATTGAGGTACGATAAGGCGTTGCGCAGTAGGAGGATCGTCGTGAACATTCGTCGCTCTTGCTGGAATTCCATCGTTCTTATCGGGACCATCTTGCTTTCGTGCTCAGCCGTAACGGCCGCGGCGGCCGGCGCGGCGCGCGAAGTTCGTTCGCCCGATGGGAAAATCGCCATCACCATTCATACCGATGCCCCGCTGGGCTACAGCATAACCGTGGACGGCAAGCCGTTGTTGGTGCGGTCCCGCCTCGGGCTGGAACTGGCCGACAACGTGAAGCTAGGCGAAAAGCCGGTCTTCGTGAGCGAGAAGCGGCGGTCGGCCGACGCACATTGGGTAAACCAATTCGGCAAGAACCGCAACGTGCGCGATCACTACAATGAGCTGAGCCTGACGCTGAAGGAAGGCGATCGCGCGTTTGGCGTGATCGCCCGGGCCTACGACGATGGCGTGGCCTTCCGCATGGTTCTCCCCCAACAGCCCGGGATGGATTCCTTTACCGTCACGCGCGACGCCACGGAGTTCACCTTCGCCGACGACGATCCGGTTTGGGCGGGCTGGAACAACCCGGACGGCAAGAGCCGCCCGGAGGGCGGATTCGTCGGCTCGCAGGAATGGCAATTCGCGCCCAATAAGCTCTCCGGGCTGAACCCCGCTTACAAACACGGACTGCCATTCCTGGTTCAGACACCCGCGGCGTATGTCGCTATCACGGAGTCCGACCTGCTCGACTGGTCCGGGATGTGGCTGGTGCTCAAGGCCGGCGCCAAAAATACTTTGGAGGCGCAACTGGCTCCGCCGCTGCCGGTGCAGCCGTGGCCGGCGCGCAGGGCGACGACGGAAGGCAACTCGGAGGCGGAAACCCCTCCACCGATAGCCCCGGCTCAGACAGGCCTGGTTGTGGCCAAGACCCCCCATAACTCCCCCTGGCGCACATTCATTATCGGCCGGCAGCCTTATGATCTCATTCAGAGCGACCTGGTGTTGAACCTCGCCACCCCGAGCCAGCTTGCAGACACGTCCTGGATCAAGCCGGGCATGTCGTCGTGGGGTACGTGGTGGCCCAATATGGGGAAGAACGATCTCCCCACGCTCAAGCAGTACATTCAACTGGCCGCCGATATGAGCTGGCCGTATCAACTGTCGGAGATTGAAGACAAATCGATCGTGCCCGAGCTGGTGGACTATGCCAAGGAACGGGGCGTGCGCGTCTGGTTGTGGTTCCACTTCAACGACTTCATCGACAGCGCCGTCTACAAGAGAGACTTTCCCATGTACGCGAAATGGGGCCTTGCGGGTCTGAAGATCGACTTTATCGACCGTGACGACCAGTTCGCCGTCAAATGGTACGAAGATATCGCCAAGACCGCGGCGGAGAACCATCTGCTGATCGACTTCCACGGCGCGTTCAAGCCCACCGGCTTGAACCGCACCTGGCCGAACCAGATCACGCGCGAGGGCATCCAGGGCGACGAATATAACAAGTGGAGCACCAAGGAAACGCCCGAACACAGGGCCACCCTCCCCTTCACGCGCGTACTGGCCGGAGGGGCCGACTACACGCCGGGCGGTTTCGCCAACCGGCAGCCGTCGCAGTTCCGCCCCAATACGAAGCCCACCGAGGTGCAAGCTACGCGTGCCGGCGAGCTGGCGATGTTCATCCTCATCGAGAGCCCCTTCGAGGTGGCCTGCGATTCGCCCGACGATTATAAAGACAAGGATGGCAAGTATCTGCCCGGTATGGATTTCCTCAAAGGCCTGCCGACCGTCTGGGACGAGACCCGCGGCCTGGCCGGCGAGGTGGGGAAATACGTGGCCGAGGCGCGGCGCAGCGGGAAGAACTGGTATTTCGCCGCGATCTGCGACCGCCATGGACGCGAATTGCCCGTGCCGCTGAACTTCCTCGGCAAGGGCGAGTGGAAGGTCACTCTATGGGAAGATGCGCCCGACGCCGGCGAGAACGCCGAGCATCTGGTCAGGAATGAAAAAACCGTGCGCCCGTCCGACACGCTGCAACTGAAGCTGGCGCCCTCGGGGGGAACCGTGGCGATCTTCTCGCCCGCCAAGTGATGCCTTAGGAGCGCCGATATTAAGAGCCCCGCGCAAGCGAACCGCTGGCTGATTGCCATCGCCGTCATGTCCAGCGCCATCATGGAGGTGCTGGACACCTCGGTCGTGAACGTCAGCCTGCCGCACATAGCGGGAAGCCTCTCCGCCACCGTTGACGAAGCGACCTGGGTTTTGACCTCCTACCTGGTGGCTAATGCGGTGATCCTCCCGATCACGGGATGGCTGGCGAACTATATCGGACGGAAGCGGCTGCTGCTGATCGTGGTGACCGGATTTACTCTGTCGAGCGTGTGTTGCGGCCTGGCCCAGAGCCTTCCCATGCTGATTCTATTTCGCGTCCTTCAGGGTACGACGGGCGGCGGGTTGCAGCCGCTTTCGCAGGCGGTCTTGCTGGAGGAGTTCCCACCGGAGCAACGCGGCAAGGCCATGGCCTTCTGGTCGCTGGGCATCATCGTGGCGCCGATCCTGGGGCCGACCCTGGGCGGCTGGCTCACCGACACATATTCCTGGCGCTGGGTGTTTTATATCAACCTGCCCATCGGGATCGCCAGCCTGGTCATGATCTCGATGTTCCTTTACGATCCGCCTTATATCCGTCGCGGAAGTATGCGCCTGGATCTTTGGGGCCTGGGCATGTTGGCAGTGGGCATGGCAGCTCTCCAGATTATGCTGGATAAAGGCCAGGAAGAGGATTGGTTTGGTTCTCATTTCATTGTGGTGCTGGCGGTGACCGCGGGGATCATGCTCCCGGCCTTTGTGATCCGGGAACTCTACGCCGAGCAACCTCTGGTTCGTTTCCGGCTGCTGAAATACCGGAGTTTTGCCTGCGGCATTGGGCTGGTCACGCTTCTGGGATTCGTCCTCTATGGCAGCCTGGTATTGCTGCCGCTATTTATGCAGACCTTGCTGGGTT
Organism: Terriglobia bacterium; assembly: GCA_963714205.1. Classification (GTDB taxonomy): domain Bacteria; phylum Acidobacteriota; class Terriglobia; order Bryobacterales; family Bryobacteraceae; genus CAVQNQ01. The sequence goes on along the minus strand of CAVQNQ010000002.1, from coordinate 2,181,803 downwards.
GGACTGCCGTAACGGCCGGCATCTGGACCAGCCCGCGCGGGGTCGGCACGGCGATGTGCATGCCGCTGGTCGGATATCTGTTGGGGAAGGGTTGGGACGGCCGCAAGATGGTGGTGTTCGGCTTCATCGTGACCAGCATGGCTTTCTTCGGTTACTCGCACATGAACTTACAGTCCGGAACCTGGGACATTCTCTCGTACCAGATCAACCAAGGCATGGGGATGGCGTTCGTCTTCGTGCCACTGACCACGCTGACGATGGATCCGATACCGCGGGCCGAAACCGGCTATGCCACGAGTCTTTACAGTGTGATGCGGAACATCGGCGCCAGCATGGGCGTTTCCTTTGTTACGACCTTCGTTGCGAGGCGGTCTCAGTTTCATCAGTCTGTCCTGGCCGCGCACGTCACGCCGTTCAGCCAGCAGGTGCAACAGTACCTGGGGGGCGCGCGAGAGATGTTCTTCCAGAACGGCTCTGACCGCAGCGCGGCCGGCTCCCGGAGCTTGGCGTCACTCTACGGGATGGTGCAACAACAGGCAGCCCTTCTGAGCTTCACCGAGGCGTTTCGGATCATGGCCATCCTGTTCCTGGCGGTCGTTCCTCTGGTGCTCCTGATGCGCAGGTCCCGCGTGACACGGCGGGCCGAAGTGGTCGAATAGAAAGCCTGCTCTACCGGAACAGCATGGGCGCCACGTCCGCCAGCGAATGGCGCCACACTTTCCACTCGTGCACGCCGGGGAAAGTCTGGAATGTGAAGGCGATCTGGTGGGCCCGGAAGGCATCCGCCGCGGCGACCTGGTAAGGGCGGCGCGGGTCCTCCGCGCCCACCGACATATACAGCAGCTTGATGCGCTTGTTGGTGGCGTCCGGATCCTTGTAGAAGCCCGGCGAGAGCTTCTCGATATCGAACGGCGCGTAGGCCGCCACTCCGCCGAGTAGTCCCGAGCTGAATTCGATAACCGTGGCGAAGACGTCCAGGCGCCGCATCCCCACCGTCACGGACGTGCCGCCTCCCGCCGAAAGCCCGCCGATGGCGCGGTTCTCGCGCCCCGGCAGCGTGCGATACGTTTTTTCGACGAAGGGGATGATATCGTTCACGATTTCCTTCTCGGCGATGCCGTAGTCGTTCCCTCCGCCGAAGTTGGGACTGGTGGGCGCGCTCGGCACCGCGCCGGGATCGCCGAAGTTGTTGTTCGGCATCACGACCATCATGGGGAGGGCCTTTTTCTGCGCGATCAGGTTATCCAGGATCACGCCGACGCGCCCGTTGCGGCTCCAGTCCGACTCCGCCCCGCCCCCGCCGTGGAACAGGTACAGCACGGGGTACCGGCGGCTGGCCGGTCCGTAATATTCGGCAGGAACGTAAACATACAGGCCGCGCTGCCGATTCTGCGCCGTGGACCAATACGTGTGGATGTCGATCGAGCCGTGCGGCACATTCTGCAACTCATCGAAGCGCGGCGGCGTGCCCGGAACTTCCACCACGCTGGCATCGATACTCGCGCCGATCTTGGCGTTGGGATTCGCCAGGTCCACGGCTTTCAGGCCGTCCACCAGGAACGAGTACATGTAGATCTCGGGTTCGAGAGGGCCGATGGTGACGCTCCAGACGCCCTTCTCGCCTTTGGTCATGGGTTGGGGCCGCGGGGTTCCCTCGCCGAATTGCAGCGTGACCTCGGAGGCCTTGGGCGCAACCAGCCGGAATGTAATCGTGCGATCGGGGTGTACCTCGGGTGACACCGGGGACTGCGGCTGGGCGAGCGCGAGGGCCGCAAGCGCAAACGACCCTATGACCGTGCGGATGCATGGCGGCATGTCGAATCTCCTGTTGTGCCTGGGGCGCCCCGGATCAGTAAATGGTCTTCAATTCCACGATCACCATTTCGAGCGGCTTGTCAGCCAGGTTTTCAATCTTTTGTTTAGAGGGGCCGCTCCAATTGAAATAGCCCACCTTGTGCTGCGCGGCTTCGGCCTTTCCCTCGGCCGAGGTCACGCGCACGTTCTGATCCGTGAAGCAAACGGCCAAATGGCCGAGGCTGTACTCGTGCATCGGCACGCTCTGTTTTGGGCCCATTTTCAAACGGAGAACCCGAACCTGGCTGTTCTCGAGTACCAGCGTGAAGTCTTTGGGATCAACCTTCAAGGGATCGAGAGCCGTGCCCACGACCTTGCCCGGATAGCCAGGCTTCTTGATGGCGAGATACATGCCGGCCGGGCCGGATGCTCCGCCCGGCACATTCCATACCCCGTTCGCCCCGTAGTGAAACCCGCTGGCCGGGCTCCATTCGACCGCGCCGGCATCCCATTTCAGGTGCTCCACGGTGCCGTCCAGATAAAACAGGTCCTCGCTGCCGGGATAGTAGCGGAGCACCACGCGATTCAGCCTGTGGTTGTGCCAGGGGTGATTCTCACCGCATATTTTCCGGTCTTGCGGAGGCAAGGTCTCGCATGCCTTGGAAATGCCGGTTCCAACATCGCCGGCGCCCGGCCAGGGCGGAGTTTGCGGCGGATCGACAATCACCTGGTCGTTCTCAAAACCCGGCTTGGCTGCCATTTTGCTTGGTGGGTTCTGGGCGGCCAGGGAGCCCCCGCGGCAAGAAGGCAAAGCGCGACTGCCCATTTCATGTGCGATGTTGCGACAGATTGTGTTTTCATCGATCTCTTCTCCTTGACGGAGCCGCCGGTGCCAGCGCCGGGGAGGCGAGTGCGGGTGGCCGGAAACGTCGGCCGCCAGATCAACCCCCTGCGAGAGGCTCACGGGTTGTATAAATTAGCGATCCGGGATTTCCATTTGGGACTCCCAGATCCTGTTCAGTATACACCGCGCCGCGATAGGAAGGATCAGGCATCCACGTGCCGGCGGAGGAACTCGACGAGGGCCGACTTGTTGCGGGTGGAAAGTGCGGTCGCGAGCTGTTGCATCTCCAGCCTGGTCAGCGTCTGGAACGCCTTCACCAGGCGCAAGTTCTCTTCCAGGTGCGCGACGGTGGGCATCCCCACCACGGCGGTGGCGACGGGCAGCGAGAGCGCATAGTAGAGCAGGTTCCGGGCCGTGGCCTCAGGCTGGCCGGCGAGCGCATCCCGGGCGAAAACTTTCATGGCGATGACGCCCATGTTTTTGCGCTGCGCCACCGGAAGCACCAGCGATTCGAAGCTGCGGTCGCCGGCGGTTACGGGCTTGGTGGTGCCGATCATATCCGCCATCGCGGCGTTGAGAGCCAGCTGGCAGCAATCGAAATCGTGCCGCTCGAGGGCCAGTTTCATGGCCGCGGGGGCGTCATGGCTGGTGATGCCGATGAACCGGGTGAGTTTCTGTTCGCGGGCCTTGAGCAGATTCTCGAGGACGCCGCCCTTGGCCTCGATGCGCGCCAGGTCCTGCTCGTCCTCGAGCGAGTGGATGTGGATCAGGTCCACGCGATCCACCTGCAGGTTCTTGAGGCTTTGTTCGATAGTGGCCTGAACCGTGGCGCCGTCGCGGGAGCTGAGCTTGGTCGCCAGGAAAATGCCGCGTTTCCCTCCGCTCGCCTGGAAGCCCCTGCCCAGTATTTGTTCACTCCGGCCGCGCGCGTAGCTGTCGGCGGTGTCGAAGTAAGTTATACCGGCTTCCACCGCCTGGGCGACAAAGCGGACGGCATCCTCTTCATTGCGGGTGGAGTAGAAGCGCTGGCCTCCGCCGAACGCCAGGATGGAGACCCGCTCGCCAGTCTTTCCCAGAAGGCGCGTGAGCAGCTTTGCCTCCGCGCCAGAAAAAGATTTCGCAATTCCAGCCAGAACGGCCGTGCGCTTAAAGAAATCACGCCGGGATGTGCTCATTCCCGTCCCCTCCTGGGGACGAGCATAGCACGGGGAGGGTAAGCTCGATTGTGACGCGTTCGCAACCGGCGCGCGTTACGATAAACACATGCGAAAGATCACCTTGACGCTTGCCATGGCGCTGGTGTGCGCGCCGCTTTCCGTGGCTTCAGAGAAGAGCAAGACCGCCGAGCGGCTCGGCGACTCGGCCGACCTGTTCTCGGAAGTCATGTCCGCGCCGGACCGGGCCATCCCGCAGAATCTCCTGGACAAGTCCCAGTGTGTCATCCTGGTCCCCGGATTGAAGAAAGCCGCATTCGTAGTCGGGGCCAAATTCGGCCGCGGCTTCGCCGTTTGCCGCAACACCGGCGGGCAGGGTTGGGGACCGCCGGCGGCCATCCGCATCGAGGGTGGCGGCGTCGGCTTTCAGATCGGGGTTTCCTCGACGGACATCATTCTGCTGGTGATGAATGAACGCGGAATGAAGCGCCTGGCCACCAGCAAGTTCACCATCGGGGGCGACGCCACGGCGGCCGCGGGCCCGGTGGGGCGTGATGCCACGGCGCAGACGGATGCCTTTATGACCGCCGAAATCCTTTCCTGGTCGCGGTCCAAGGGCCTGTTCGCGGGCGTCTCGCTGGACGGCGCCACGCTGCGCAGCGATATCGACGAGAACGAGGCGATGTATGGGAAGCGCTGGGACAACAAGCAGATCCTGACCAGCGGCGCCACCCCGCCCGAGATGGCCTCCAGGCTTCTCGCCATTCTGAACAAGTACTCCAGCCGCAAGACGAGCTGAGCGGCGCGCCGGCTCAGATCGTCATCGTTATTTTGCTGAGGGTGCGGGGGCGGTCCGGATCGAGGCCTTTCCCGGCGGCCAGCGAGGCGGCGAAGAGTTGCGCCGGCACGATGTAAGGGATTGGCGTGAGTGTCTCCGGAACGCGCCGGGGCAGCTCCATCAGGCGGGTGGCGCGCGCCGCCGCCTCCCGGTTTCCCGAATCCGTGATGGCCACGATCTCCGCCCGCAGCCCCTGCAAGCGCGTCAGGGTGTCGCGTATGGAGGGCCAGGTAACGCCCGGCGGCGCGAAGGCGAAGACCGGGAAATTGGGTTCCACCAAGGCGATGGGCCCGTGCATGAAGTCCGCCGAGGAAAAGCGCTCGGCCACCACGTAGCACGTCTCCATGAGCTTGAGGCCGAATTCGAAGGCGTTGGCATAGTTCAGCCCGCGCCCCACCACCGCGGCGTAGCGCATGAAACGGTAGCGCTCGGAAAGCCCGGCGATCTCGGGTTCCAGGCGCAGCGCCTCAGCCGCGGCGTCGGGAATCCGCCGCAGCCGGTCTAATTTGACCGCTCCGCCCAAAGCGTAGGCCAGCAGGTAGACGAGCAGCATCTGGCCGGTGTAGGTCTTGGTGGCGGCCACGCTCTTTTCCTTACGCGCGCGCAACAGGAAGACGTGCTCCGCCAGGCGCGCCAGCGTGCTGCCGCGCTCGTTGGTGATCCCCAGGGTGAGGGCGCCCTGCTCGCGGGCGCGCTCCAGCACCAGGTTGGTGTCGGTGGATTCGCCCGACTGCGAAAGGGCCACCAGCAGGGTACCGCGGTAATCCACCTTGGCGCCGTAGAGGGTCGAGATGGAAGGCGCCGCCAGCGAAACCGGGATGCCGGTCGAAATTTCGAGCAGGTAGCGTCCGAACAGCGCGGCGTTGTCCGAGGTGCCGCGTGCCGCCAGCACGATCAGCCGGGGCCGGTTCTTTTCCAGAAGCCGCTTGAGGCGCTCGACGTGCCGCATCTCACCGAGCAGCGTGCGTTCGAGCGCTGCGGGCTGCTGCCGGATCTCCTCGAGCATCCGCGACATCAGATCCCAAAATAGCAGGCCCGCGAGCGAACCCCGCGCGGAGCTCCCGTGCGCTCCCGTACAATGGTCCTTTCATGCCCGAATTCGACGTGGTGGGTGTCGGCCTGAACGCCACCGATACTCTGCTGGTAGTGCCGCGCTTTCCCGCCTACGCGGGCAAGGTGCCGTTTCAGGAAGAGGTGATCTGCCCGGGCGGGCAGGTGGCCAGCGCGCTGGTGGCCTGCGCCCAGCTCGGGCTGCGAACCAAGTACATCGGCTCGATCGGCGACGACGATCGCGGCCGCATCCAATGGGACAGCCTGCAAGGCAAGGGAATCAACCTGGATCACGTGCAGCTTCGCCGCAACTGCCCCAACCAATCCGCCTACATCATCATCGACCACTCCACCGGCGAGCGCACCGTGTTGTGGCAGCGCCGCGACTGCCTGCGCATCGACCCGGCCGAGATCGCCGACGAGCAGATCACCTGCGCGCGGCTGCTGCACATCGACGGCCACGATACGCCGGCCGTGGCGCACGCCGCCGCGATCGCGCGCCGGCACGGCATTCCGGTGAGCGTGGATGTGGACACGACTTACCACGGCTTCGACCGCGTACTGCCGAACATCGATTACCTGGTGGCCAGCTCGGACTTCCCGTCGGCCTGGACGGGCAAGACCGATCCTTTCGAGGCCCTGGAGGCCATCCAGAGCGAGTATGGGATGCGCGTGGCGGCCATGACGCTGGGCGCGCACGGCTCCCTGGCCCGCATGGAAGGACGGTTCTACTACGCGGCGGCGTTCGTGGTGAATTGTGTGGACACTACCGGCGCGGGCGACGTGTTCCACGGGGCCTTCTGTTATGCTGTACTCCAAGGCATGCCGATGCCCGACGTACTGGACTTTTCCAATGCCATGGCGGCCCTCAACTGCACCGCTCTGGGGGCGCGCGGCGGAATACGCGGGCTGGCCCAGATCCGGGCGCTGATGGCGCGGGCCGAAAGGCGCTCGCATCCGGACTTCGCGGTGCGCACGGCGGCCCTGAGCGGCTAGAGTCCGGCCGAGACATCGCTAGATGTTCCCGATTCCCATCAAGGTCACCCAGCCGAGCTACTCGCGGCCGCTGGTTACGATCCTGCTCATCGCCGTCAACGTGCTGGTGTTCCTGCACGAATTCTCGCTGCAACTCGCCGATCCTTATTCGCTGAACCATTTCATGGCGGTGTACGCGCTGCGGCCGGCGCGCTTCCATTTCGCCAACATTTTCACCTCCATGTTCATGCACGCCAGTTGGGGACACGTTTTGGGCAACATGCTCTTCCTGTGGGTCTTCGGCGACAACGTGGAAGATATCCTGGGCCACGGCAAGTACCTCCTGTTTTATCTTTTGTGCGGAACGGTGGCGGCCATGACCCAGGTCCTGATGGATCCTTTCTCGAACCTGCCCATGGTGGGCGCGAGCGGCGCCATCGCGGGCGTGATGGGCGCCTACCTGGTGAAATTCCCGCGCTCCAACGTGGTGATGCTGATCTGGCTGATCTTCGTCTTCACCTTCGATCTGCCGGCGTGGGTGATGCTGATCTACTGGTTCGCCTTTCAGATTTTCGGCGGAGTGGGCAGCATCACCGAAGCCTCCCAGGGCGGGACGGCGTTTTTCGCGCATGTGGGCGGATTCGTCGCCGGAGCCGTGCTGGTCAACCTGATGGGCGCGCGCCAGCGCTACTGGCGGCGGCGCGATCTTTCCTGGTAAGCAAATGGAACCTCTCGACGTATTGGCGATTGCCGCGCATCCGGACGACGTGGAGCAGACCTGCGGCGGCACGCTCATCCGCATGGCCGAGATGGGCTACCGCACCGGCGTGCTGGACCTGACCGCCGGAGATATGGGGACGCGCGGCACGCCCGAGGAGCGCGTGGCCGAATCCGAGGCGGCTGGCCGCCACATGTTGCTGCGCTCGAGGGACAACCTGCGCATGCCCGATGCGCGCCTGGAAAACAGCCTGCCCGCGCGCATGACGCTGGCTATGAAGATTCGCGAGACGCGGCCGCGCGTGGTGATTCTGCCCTATTGGCAGGCGCGCCATCCGGATCATTACCGGGCCGGCGAGATGGGCTACGAGGCCTGCTTTCTGGCCGGCCTGAAGAAGCTCGATCCCTATTCCGAACCGCACCGGCCGTTCAAGATCCTGTACGCCAGCGTGTACGCCGACGTGAAGCCCTCCTTCGTGGTGGATATCAGCGCACAGTTCGAGCGCCGCATGTCGGCGCTGTTGAGCTATGCCTCGCAATACGGCGCCACCGGCGAAGGCGTGGGGCTGTTCCCTCAGGAGGCGGAGATCCGCGAGCGCCTGGGCGCCATCGCGCGATTCTACGGCAACCTGATCGGGGCGCGTTACGGCGAGCCGTTCGTGGTGAAGGAGGCCCTGGAGATCGGCGATATTGTGGCCATGCCGGTCCGCTCGATCTGATGCCGGCCTTCGAATCGTAAATTGTTAGACTCTTAGGGTGAAACTGTTAGCTCACCTGCTCTGGGCCGCGGTGGCCGCGGCGGCGGCCTTCTGCCTGGGCGCGATCGCTTTCAATCGCGGAGAACATATCAATAGCCTTTGGCTGGTGCTGGCGGCCGCGTGCACCTATGCCACGGGCTATCGTTTCTATTCGAAATTCATGGCCGCCCGCGTGGCCATGCTCGACGATAAGCGCGCCACCCCCGCGGAGCGGCTGCGCGACGGTCACGATTTCGAGCCCACCAACCGGTGGATCGTCTTCGGCCACCACTTCGCCGCCATCGCCGGTCCGGGACCGCTGGTAGGTCCCGTACTCGCGGCCCAGTTCGGATACCTGCCCGGTACGCTCTGGATTATCATCGGCGCCACGATCGGCGGCGCGGTGCAGGATTTCATCATTCTCTTCGCCTCCCTGCGCCGCGATGGCAAGTCGCTCGGCCAGATAGCCCGCGAGGAAGTGGGGAAGGTCGCCGGGTTCATCTCGCTGATCACCGTGCTGCTCATCATGATCGTCATGCTGGCGGTGATCGCGCTGGTAGTGGTCAACGCGCTGCGCGGAAGTCCCTGGGGCACCTTCACCATTGCCGCGACCATGCCCATCGCCGTGTTCATGGGGATATACCTGCGCTTCTGGCGGCCTGGCAAGGTGCTGGAATCGACGGGTATAGGCGTTCTGCTGCTGGTGGCGTCTATCTTGGGCGGGAGGGCCGTGGCGGCATCCGCGCTTCTGGCGCCGGTGTTCACGCTGAGCGCCATGGCGCTGGCGTTCGCCATTATCATCTACGGATTCCTGGCCAGCACGCTGCCGGTCTGGCTGCTGCTCGCGCCGCGCGGCTATCTCAGCACCTTCGTCAAACTCGGGGTGATCGGGCTGCTGGCCGCCGGAATCCTGCTGGTGCGGCCGGAGCTCGAACTACCCGCGTTCACGCGCTTCGTGGATGGCACGGGGCCGATCTTCGCCGGTAAAGTCTTCCCGTTCTGCTTCATCACGATCGCCTGCGGCGCGGTTTCGGGGTTCCACGCTCTGATCGCATCGGGCACGACGCCCAAGCTGATCGCCCGCGAGTCCCACGCGCGATCGATCGGATACGGCTCGATGGTGCTCGAGAGCTTCGTGGCGCTCATGGCTATGATCTCCGCCTGCGTGCTGCAACCGGGCGTCTATTTCGCCGTGAACTCGCCGGCGGGCACGGTCGGCGCGACGCCCGCGGCGGCGGTAGCCACGATCTCGTCCTGGGGTTTCCCGGTCAGCGAGGCCGATATGACCAATCTGGCGCGCGACGTGGGCGAGCAGACGCTTTTCTATCGCACCGGGGGCGCGCCTTCGCTGGCCCTGGGAATGGCGCACATCTTCGCCCGCGGCGGCGGTGGCCAGTCCGTGATCGGCTTCTGGTACCACTTCGCCATCATGTTCGAGGCGCTGTTTATCCTCACGATCCTGGATGCCGGCACGCGCGTGGGCCGCTTCATGCTCGAGGACCTGCTGCATCTTTCGCCATCCGGTGGGCACGGCGGCGGGATGCTGACGGTGATCGCGACGAGCGCGCTGGTGGTGGCCGCCTGGGGCTACTTCCTGGTGCAAGGCGTGCTCGATCCCCTGGGTGGAATCAATTCGCTGTGGCCGCTGTTCGGGATCTCGAATCAATTGCTGGCGGCCATTGCGCTCTCGGTGGGCACTACTATCGTGCTCAAGATGCACGGCGCGCGGTACATGTGGATCACCTGTGCGCCGCTGGTCTGGCTGGTCACCGTCACCTTCACGGCCGGATGGCAGAAGATCCTCTCTCCGGCTCCGGCGATCGGATTCCTGGCGCAGGCCGCTCGCTTGCAAGCCGCGGCGGCGGGTAATCCCCTGGATGCCGCCACGCGGGCGTTGATCTTCAACGCGCGCCTGGACGCGGCGGTGTGTGCCATCTTCATGATCCTGGTGGCGGCCATTCTGGTGGATTCCATCCGCGTGTGGATCGGAATTTTCCGCGGCGCTCACCCGGCGCCCCTGTGCGAAACTCCTTTCGTGGCCACGCGTCTGCGAGCGGAGGAAGTATGAGAAAGCTGCGGCGCGTGGGCGAGCTGGCGATGGCGATCCTGCGGGAACTGGCCGATGAGAGCGCCTACCAGCGGCATCTGGCGGCGCACGGACGGTCGCATTCCGCCGAGGAGTGGCGGCGTTTCTCGGACCGCCACCTGGCGCGCACGTATGCGCGTCCGCGGTGCTGCTGAGCCGCGGCGGAATTTCTTGAGATCGCCGGCCCGCGGAAACCACTTCACCATTGCAGGCCATGATCCGCTTTTCCATTTTGCTGGCCGTGCTGACTGCGGCTCTGCCGGCCGCCGAACCGGGCGTCAGGGCCGAGTTCGTAGGCGGTTCGGCCGCCGGGATCTCCCCCAAGTCCTCGGTGCATTTAGACCTAACGGGGGCTGATGCACTGGTCTGTTATTGCGGGGGAACCGTGCTCCGCATCCCCTACCAGAAGGTCAATACGCTCGAATACGGCCAGAGCGTGAGCCGCCGCTATGCCGAAGCCATCCTGTTCTCGCCGGTCCTGCTGCTCGCCAAATCCCGCAAGCATTTCGTGACGCTGGGCTACCTGGACGCCGATAACCGCCAGCAGGCGCTCGTCTTTCGCGTGGGCAAAGGCGAAATCCGCTCCTTGTTGGCCGCCCTGGAAGCGCGCACTGGCCGGCGCGTGGAATTTCAGGACGACGAAGCCCGCAAAGCAGGCAAAGGATGAGGATGCTGCCGGCTTTCCTGCTGGCTGTGGCGATGCTGCCGGGCGCCGACGAGCCTCCCGCGCCCGGCAGCATCGAGGAGGCCAGCCTGCTGCAGTTGCGCCAGGTCCGCCGCGTGTACGTGGATCGTCTGACGGGCGGCGAAACGGCGGCGCAGATGCGCGACATCCTGATCGGCAGCCTGGCGGAATGCCGGCTGTTCGTCCTTACTGAGAACCAGGAGCGCGCCGATGCCATCATGCGCGGCGCCGCCGAAGACCTGGTGTTCACAGAGACGCACCAATCGTCGGACAGCATTAACGCCCGCATCAACTTGGGTCAGGGCCGCACGTCGAGCAGCACGCGCGGGAATTACGGCGGCGTGGGCCTGGGCGAGAACGAATCGGAGCACTCGGCCGAAAGGCGTCACGAGGCGCTGGCGGCCGTGCGGCTGGTCAACAAGGATGGCGACGTGATCTGGTCGTCCACCGCGGAGAGCCAGGGCGCCAAGTTCCAGGGCGCCAGCGCGGACGTGGCCAACCGGATCGCTGCCAAGCTGCGGGAGGATATCGAACGGGCGCGGAAGCTGAAATAGCAGGCGAACTGCGGCAACCAGAGCAACGGGTCTCTGGAGACCTTTCCCAAGAGAGAAAACGATGGAGGAGTTTTCCGAAGCCAGTTGCCACAGTTACCCGATCACAAAGATGCCGGTTAGGTTTAGGTTTATACTGAATGGGACTTGGAAGCCCAAAATCGAAAGGGTTCCGCGAGCGAATTGCAAATCCCGGCTGCAGAAGGTGAACATGATGGCGCTTAGAATATTAGCGGTCTCGATTGTAGTGCTGGCGATGTTTTGGCCGGCGGCAAGCTTCGCCACGGCCGTCCCCACGCCTCCATATCCGGGAGCATCGCCAAGCTTGGCCTACAAGGTGACCGTGGACAGCCAGCCCGTGTTTGCATATCGCTACCCGACGTACAACCAATTCAATTGGATGGACTACGCCAGTTTCAGCATGACCGGAAAGGTCCATGTCACGATTACCTCGCTCATCAGCGAGAGGGATGTGCGCACCTGCTACATCCGGCCGCTCGCTTACAACATCCAGCCGCAGATCAAGGGCAATACGGTCAGCTTCGATCTCGATCGGCCGCGTTATTTGGTCGTCTTCATCAATGAAGAGCCGCTCTTCTCAAGCACGGGATTGATGCTGTTTGCCGATGCGCCTGAGGCGAATGCTCCTAAGCTTGGCGATCCGAACGTGGTCAACATCATGGACTACAAAATTGACAATACCGGTAAGGCCGTTGAGACCGCGAAAATCAATCAGGCCATTAGCGACGTGTCGGCCAAGCCCGGCGGCGGCGTGCTGTTCTTCCCGAAGGGTGGCGCTTACCTGACGGGCTTGGTGGAGATGAAGAGCAACGTCAAGTTCTACGTCGAGGCTGGAGCCGTGATTAAGGGTTCTACTAAGAATGCGGACTACGTTTTGCCGCCCGCGGCAGGGGGAGGCGGGGGCCGCGGGGGAAGGGTGCAGCGAGCGCTGTTCTTCTTTAACAACGTGGAGAATGCCAGTCTGATGGGCCGGGGCACCATCGACGCACAGGGCTATCCGTGGTTGTGGCACGATATGCAACCCGACACGGGGGATGGGCGCGCAAGAACGCCGGAGGGATTGGTGAACGACCCTCACGGATCCGGCGTCAAGGGCTATGTGGTCAACAACTGCAAGAACGTCACCTTCCAGGATCTGTTCCTCCTCCGGTCCGCCTATTGGACCGTCACCGTCAGCAACACCGATGGTTTCACGAGCAGGAACATCAAGCTCATCAGCCGCAAGCAGCAGTACCACGACGATGCGTACGACCTGACCGGCGGCAGCAAGCATATCTTGATTGAAAACGGATTCGCCATGACCATGGACGATGCCTTTGCCTTCTATGGCGGCGCGGGCGCCGGCCTGGAGGACGTCGTGGTGAAGGGATTCGTCGACTACGGCTACACTTCGGGATTAGTCCTCGGGTACGGCTCTATTCCGGCGGCCCGACACGTGCGTTTCGAAGACGTGAATTTCATATCGACCCAGAATAAGTTCGCCATTTGGATTCAATTCACGCCCGCGTACTTTACAGGGCGGGGATATCCCAGCAATGCGAGCAGCAAGCAGCCTTTGGACGACTTCCACTTTATCAACTGTACGTGGGAGCATGACGGCGGGCAGATCTACATCGACGGCGGAGATTCGCCCTTGACGAACTTCGTCTTCGAGAATTGCACATTCTATACGCCGAGCCGGCCCGCCAAGATTTCCGGGACGAACGTGGGACCGATCTTGTTCAAGAACGTCAAGCTGAACGGAACCTTGGTCAGGAGCGTCGATCAGTTAACGCGGGCTGGTTGGGACATTTCCGTCCCGATGAAGTTCGAAGTGACCAGCCAGTCTGCCGGGGGCGGACACACTCCCCAAGCCGCAAAGAAATAACGCAGCAAGGTCGCTTACCTGTCAGACCTACAGGCTCTGCCTAACCGAGCTCATTGGTAGCGGTAGAGCGTCACCCGCTGAATGCGCTCCGCGCTAGGGCGTAATTGGGGTATGGGCACCACACCCTTCGGCGGCCAAAGTAGCACCACGCAATCCCCCTCCGCGGCTTCGTCGCCGGCCAGCCAGCGCCCGGGAACCCAGCGGCCGCTCACAAAGTTGCCTTCCTCCACGGTCGCCAGTCCGGCGAGTGGGGGTCCTGGTGTGTTGGGAGAAAAGGCGACGGTCACGCCGAAGCCAGCCGCGATGTACTCGTCAGGCCCCGTCGTAATGAAAATTGCTCCTCCTAGCGTTGGGATTTCCGCTGCCGGCCCACGCGTTCCTGCCGGGCCGCTCAAGAACGCGGTTTGCAGCGTGTAATTCCCCAATCGGATCTGCTTCGGCGGATCCTTCGGTTCCAACAGGACGGCGGACATTGTGCCTTTGCCTTGGTGTTCCAAAATCAGGGGCGTCAATTGCGTGAGTATGTCGTAGCCGATTTGAAAATCGCTGTCGGGCACCCTGGATGGCCAGAAAGACCCGTCGACACCAAAAGGTGAAAAGCCGATAGCGTCATGGCGTCCGAAGGCGTAGAGTGCTCGGGCCGCGCCTTCCAGCCCGGTGGACGTCTCGGGTACGAAAAGCGGGTTCCCGGATTGGGTGTACCGTGCGCTTGCTACGAGGAAGTCGAAGCCGTAGGTGTCGGGCCCAAATAGATCGATTCGCGGTGCCCCAGCTCTCCAGACGTCCATCGCGTCGGGCATAGGGCCGCCGCTCTGCCCGCCTCTGGGCGCCCTGCCAAATCCGGACTGCGGGCAGTTCGTGAACATCGGTATCGGGTATTCGGCTTTGCCCGCGTCGACCACCCGGCCGACGTAGCGCGCAAAGTACCAGGCCATGAAGATCTCATCCGTGGGCCTGCCCTTGCCGAACACCTCTTCCCAGGTTCCGGACGTCTTGAAACCGGCCGCTTCCCACACCTTGCCAAGCTCCGGAATCAGGGCATCCTTGTGCTTCTGAAGGTAGTCCATCAGTTCCTTCGGCACCGGTCCGTCGAAAGCCTTATGGGCCGCGGGCGACCGGTCCCGGGTGTCCCCCTGCATTCCGACCTCGTTCTCCACCTGGATTGCGATGACCGTGTGCTCGCGGCCGTCCACTTCCTTGATGTGCCGCATCAAGGCGGCAAAAGCGCGAGCATCGGCGTCCCGCGTCGCTTCGGCGAAGGGGCTGAGCAGTTCGATGCTCCTGCTCCCTGTGATCTGGACGGGCGGCTGCCCGAATCCGAACACGGGCCACGTGCCCCCTACTATCTGGGCGCGCGGGAAACGCTGGAAGTCCCTCTTCACCCAGTCAGGCGGGTAGCCGGACAGACCGTTCTTCCAACTGGCGAACCATAGAAGCACGAGACGCAGGTTGTGGCTCCTGGCTTCCCAGATCAGGCCGTCCGGTACGCTGAAGTCGAACTTCCCTTCCTGAGGTTCGACCTGGGACCAATAAACGCCCGCAAGGACCGTGTTAAGTTTTGCCGCCGCGAGCATCGGCCAAATCGGCTTCGTGTACTCGACGCTCGAGGGACTGCTGTTGCTCAGTTCCCCTGCCAGCGCCAGAAACGGCTGGCCGTCCACGATCAGCTGGGTGGCCGTGCCCTGCTTCCGCAGGTGAGGGATATCTGAAGCGGTAATTGATGAAACCGGACTGGTTTGGCCCTGACTCGCAGCGCATGCGAGAGAGAACGCGAAAGTGGCGCAAAACAAGACTCGAAGCTTCATACCATCTCCTTCGCATGTTTTGGACTCCGAGATCCTGTTCAGTGTACACCCAGCCGCTTACGCTTACCCATCTCGCATTTTCGCCGCCTGCTCCAAGCGCACGGCGGCGGTCAGGGTGTATAATCGACGCCGGACCAGCGCGGCAACACAGAAATCCTGGCTACGGAAATCCTGGCTACGGTAGTTCGTCCGGCGTTACGGCCCGGCCGGGCTTGCGTGACGCTTCGGCGGGCGTTATGCCCAGCCGGGATGGTAAGAGGAGCAACGTCATGATACTTTCGATTCGAGCCGGCATCGCCGTGGTGTGCGCACTGGCATTCTCCGCGGCGTATGCGCAGACCAGACCCGCGGATCCGGCCATTCCCCATTTGGAGACGCGCGGCTTGGCCACCCAGTTGATCGTCGACGGGAAACCTTTCCTCATTCTTGGCGCGGAACCGCCAACCAGCGGAGCTTCCAACCTCGAGTACCTGCGGTACATGTTATCGGTGATGGCCACCACACACCAGAACACCGGCGACGTTGCCATCGGCTGGAGCTGGATCGAACCCCAGAAAGGCAAGTACGACTTTCACATCGTGGACGCGCTGATCGAGGAAGCCCGGAAAATCGACCAGCGCATCGTGCTGGTATGGTTCGGAAGCTGGAAGAACGGCGACTCGGACTTCGCACCCGCGTGGGTGAAGGCCGACCAGGATCACTTCCCGCGCGCAGAAGGCAAGGACGGCAAAGGCATCGCCAGCCTATCCGCCTTTAGCGCGAACAACTCGGAGGCGGATGCCCGCGCCTTCACGGCGCTGATGCGCCATATCCGCGAAGTGGATAGCACGCACCGCGTGATCATGGTTCAAGTGGAGAACGAAATCGGTATGAACCACGACTCGCGGGACTTCTCTCCGCTGGCCAATAAAGTTTATGAGGCGCCCGTCCCTGCCGAGCTTATGGGCTACCTCCAGAAGCACAAAGCCGATTTGCATCCGGAGCTCCGCGAAGTCTGGGATGCGGCCGGCTCCAAAACCTCGGGAACGTGGGAAGAGGTATTCGGCAAAGGTCCGCAGGGGGACGAAATCTTCATGGCCTGGAACTATGCGCGCTATATCAATCGCGTCGCCGAGGCCGGCAAGAAGGAATACCCGCTCCCGATGTTCGTGAATGTCTGGGGCACTACAGGCTGGGGGAGAAGCCCGCGCGGCGAAGCGATAGACCACGTGCACGATATATGGAAAGCGGGCGCTCCGGCGGTGGACACGTACACACCCGATGCTTACATGGGGCGCCAGGGCGCTGCGGACCACATAGTCGAGTTGACCAAGCGGTACACGCGCTCCGGCATTCCGTTTTTCACCGTCGAAGCGTCGGACGGCGAAATTGGCGCCGCGCACGCCTTCTTTGCCATCGGTCAGGAACGAGCGATCGGTTATTCCGGGATGGGAAACGACGGCTTGCTGGATTGGTTCACAAAGACAGGCATCAATTCGCCGGCATGGCATACTCCGGCTGGCATGGATTCGCCGGCGCGTCTAGTGGGGTTTGGCGGGCCCACCTCTCCCGCGCCGCTCCCGCCGATACCTCCCGAATACGAAGCGAAGGCGCTTTCACAGGCGTTCTTGACCTTGTCGCAGGTCGCTCCGCAGATCCTGGAGCATCAGAGCAGCGGCACGATTGCGGGGGTCGCGTTGGATAAGCAGAGACCGGAAGAACACGTGAAAATGGGTGCCTACATTTTGAACGTGGGGTTGCCACGCGGTCGCGGCGCGCAGGCTCCCGTTCCCGACACGATGGGTTACGGGCTTTTCATGGTGCTCGGTCCGGACGAGTACCTGGTCGCGGGCAATAATTTGATGATCACTTTCACGCCGGACACGCCGGGGCCGCCGATTGGCGGTTTGGCCTCGCAGGAAGCGGGCCGGTTCGACAAGAGCGGCAAGTGGGTGCCGCTGCAATTGCTCGGGGGCGACGATTCCTCCGACAACGTCGTGCGCCTTTCGTGGGGCGAACGCGCAATTCAGCGCGTGACGTTGTACCGGTACCGTTAAGACCCGCGAGCCGGGGTCACCAGCGACGGTGTCCGGACTCGAGCACTGCGGAAATTGCGGGTTTCGGTACCGTTCTCGCGAGGAAACTATCCAGTTCAGCTCCGCGCACCGTGGACCGTCAGCAATGTTCCGGTTGCGCCCTGTAACCCGAACGATATTGGCCGCGCCTACCTTCAATAGAAAACGCTGCCTCGCGCGCGCGGTCCGAGGGTGGCCGCGCCCATAAGGAGTCTGACGTATGAAGCCTCAGTTACTCGGGATGCTTACGCTCGCAGCCGGCTTGCTTGTGGCGGGCAAGTATAACTCCGTGATTTCCATCGGCATGAACGCCCCGGATTTCAGCAATCTCCCGGCCACGGACGGCAAGTCGTATTCCATGTCCGATTTCAAGGAGGACGCACTGGTATTGGTCTTCCTGGCCAACCACTGCCCGTGGGTGCGCGGTGGAGAACGCGACCTGATCCAGACGGTGAACGAATTCAAGGGCAAAAGTGTTCGATTCATCGCAATTGGCGTGAATCTGCGGCCCGAGGACGAGCTTCCGGCTATGAAGGAGCGGGCCGCCCATGAGGGCTATAACTTCATCTATCTGCACGATCAGAGCCAGGAGCTCGGACGGAAGCTCGGCGCCACGCACACGCCGGAATACTTCGTGCTCAACAAGCAACGCCAGATCGTGTATAACGGTCTGCTGACCGACTCCCCCGCGGTTATGGAGGGCAACGGGCCGCGCTACGTGAATGGCGAACCCAAGGATTTCTACGTGCGGGACGCCATCCATGCCGTGCTGAGCGGATCGCCCGTGCCGGTGGCCGAGACTCGCGCGCAGGGATGCACCGTCGAGTACACGCGGAGATCGAATTGATTCTGGACCGGTGGTCAGCATGGGGCATGGGGTCGGCCCTCCTGGCGGTCGTTGTTCTAGCCGGATGTGCTCCGGCGGTGCGCCTGGAACCTATTGGGTTCGGACAATGGCAGCGGCAACTTCACGCGATGAAAGGACGCGTGGTGGTGGTGGATGTGTGGGCCACCTGGTGCGTGCCTTGCGTGGAGCGTTTCCCGCACATGGTCAGCCTGTACCAGCGGTACAAGAACCGGGGCGTAGAATTTGTTTCGATGAGCGTGGACGACCGGGAGGACAAGGCGGCCATCGAGCGGGCGCGGCAATTCCTGATCCGGCAAAAGGCCACCTTCCGGAACTACCTGATGGACGAAAACATCATGCAGTCGTTCGAGAAACTTGGCGTGCAAGGAATCCCGGACGTGATGATGTATGACCGGGCGGGCCGGCTGCGCTACGATCTCAACGGCAATGATCCCAACCGGCAGGCAACGCTAACGGATGTGGAAGACCGGCTGGCAAGGCTGGCGGCGGAGAAGAGCTGAAGCGGCCTGTCACTCGAGAGCTGTGACGCCCGGGTTTCCCAATGGGGCTGAAAGGGGGTGTAGAATAAACCCAGTCTTTGGGCTTGTCCATGAAGTCCCTGGTAGTTGTCACGAGTCTTGCTTTATCCTTTGCGCTCACCGCCGATCAGGGTTTTCTGTTCACCGCGAGAGGCCGGATCTATGAGGTCGTAACGCGGCGCATCGGCCCGGTGCTTACATTCCCAGGCCATTGGCTGTACGAGCCCCTCTGTGATTACGCCTTCTCCGCGCACCGGAGGATCTTACGTGCTGCTGTTTTCCTCGAACCTGGTTTCACAAGGCGATATAAACCAGGGGGAAGCCATCTTCTTTTCAGAATCCCCCGACGGCTATTCGCATTTCACGGCTCCGAGGCCCGTCCTGACCAACACGGGAGTGCAGGATTTGTGCGATATGGGTGATGCGCGTCCCATTTGGGATGGCTCGGTCTGGCACGTTTACGTTTATGCCGTCCAAGGGGACTATCATTCCAACGAGTGCGACCCGACCGCCGGCGTCTTTGAGGCGACCGGCCCCACATTGACCTCTCTTTCGTGGGTGACATATCCCGGCGGTAATCAAGCACGCCCCATCGTCACCGGCCAGGGTGGAGCGGGTGTGGCCGAGGAGATGCAATGGTTCTACACACTACCCTCCGGCGGACCGGCCACGACTCCATTCCTGCTGACGTATAACGACTGGGGTGCGCCCACCACAGACCTGCTCGCTTTCCAATCCGATGGGACCAATAATCTGCAGATGTGGTACCAGATTCCGACGGCCTCCACGGGAGGGGGAACGGTCATTCTCCCGGATGCAATTCTGGGGCAATCGCTGGACGCGGCGACTCTTGGGGACCCCGCCATAGGGATTCAATCTGCCTGCGTGGCCGGCGACGGCCGCTATCAGTACCCTAAGGGAATTGCATTCTACGATGACCTAATTCCAGCAAGCGAAGAGCCTGTTCCGTCCGCTCCCGGACTGTACTTTCCCGGCCCTCTGGAATCCGTATCTAATGACACGAATGGACCTCGAATGTTTCGGCCTCGGCTCTCCAGAAATGAATCTGGCTATATCCTGCCGCTACCGGATGCGCCCGGCCTGCCTCACACTTGGCAAGGTTTTCTCTATTACAACGATGCTCAGGTTGGCAATATAGACGAGTGCGGCTACTACCGTTGGTTCACGTCCGACCAGCGCTTCTCGGTCAGTTACTTTGAGATTCGCGAGCAGTGATTTCCTGCTTCATCCCCAATGAACCCCACGGTTTCACGATCCAAGCGAGGTCGTTTTCACGCCGGTTTCAAATCGTAGGGCGGACGGCTTTGACTGGCTTAGCTCTTGCGGTATTGTCCTTTGCGCAAGATGTGACGGCTACCTTGGTGGGCACAGTCATCGATTCCAGCGGCGCAGCCGTTCCCAATGCTCGAGTCAGCGCAATCAATGTCCAGACGAAAGTCGAAACGCGCGGCGTGACGGCGCCCAAAGGCAACTACTACGTCCCCTTCCTGACCCTGGGCAATTACGATGTCACCGCGGAGGCCCAAGGCTTCAAGAAACTCGTCCGCAGCGGCGTCATTTTGGAAGCGGGACGAACGGTGCGCATCGACATCCAACTCGAAGTTGGCGCGCCCAGCCAGGAGACCGAAATGACCGCGGCCAGTCCTCTTCTCGAAACTGACGACGCGGTAGTCGGTGGCATCGCCGACGCCAAAACAGTCGAAGAAAGCCCGATGATTCAGTCTAAACCGCAGCACATCCTGTATTACATGGAGGGCGTGTCAACTGCCGGCGGCTCCTACGTCATCCTCGGGCAGAATCAAAACCTCATCAACTACACCGTCGATGGGGCGAACGTCAAGCAGTCCGTTCGTTCGGCGATCGGCGAGACCAG
The DNA here is from genome assembly GCA_963714205.1 of Terriglobia bacterium. Taxonomy (GTDB): domain Bacteria; phylum Acidobacteriota; class Terriglobia; order Bryobacterales; family Bryobacteraceae; genus CAVQNQ01. Next base: position 2,161,345 of record CAVQNQ010000002.1, on the reverse strand, counting down.
CACCTCCGTGACTGTTCCGGTCGATTCGATTGCGGAGGCCCAGGTTGGGACCACTGGGATCCCCGCCGAGACCGGGCATGCCTCCGGTGGAACGTACAATATTGTACTGAAGAGCGGAACCAATCAGCTTCACTTCTCCAGCGAAGAGCGCTATATCAATAAAGATTTCATCTACCGGTCGTATTTTCAACAGAGCACCGCGGGCGTGGCGAACGCCCCGTTCGAATACCACAATTTCGACGCGGTTATCGGCGGCCCGGTCGTTATTCCCAAGGTTTACGACGGACGGAACAGGACTTTCTTCTTCATCGGGTACCGGCTCGACTATGACCACGAGGCCAATGCCTCTACCGTGTCCACCGTGGATCAGGGCATGCTTAACGGGAACTTCTCGTTCGGAGGGCTGGGATATCCGATCTACGATCCGAAGAGTATAACCTGCACGCTCGCGGCGGGCTGTCCCACCTCGAGCGGCTGGACCGCGACACCGTTTGCCGGGAATCAGATTCCACAGAGCCGCTTTGACCCGGTGGCGGTTAAGTTTTTGTCCCTCAGCCCGTATCAACTTCCCAATATGACCACCAGGTTTTATAGCGCCACCGGTCCTAACAACAATTACACCGGTCTGACTCATTACCTCTCGGACCGCGAGGGCTATGTACTCAAGATCGACGAGCAGATCAGTTCCAATGACAGGTTCTTCGCGCGATATGCGGGCAACATGTTCCGCGAGCCGATCGGCCGCAACGCCGTGCAGTACCGCTGGGGCCTGATTGACAGCACGCAGTACAGCTACGGCTTGCCCGAACCGATCGACGTTCGGAGCGTGACGCTGGGCGAATATCACAACTTCGGCCCCACCGTAATCAACGAGCTTCGACTGGCGTACCAAAGGCGCGACGACACCGTGCATCCGATTCTCAACAACCAGGGGTGGGCGGGCATTTTGGGAATTCCAGGGGTTGGCCCGCAGACCTTCCCCGGGTTCGTCGGGGCATCGGGCGGCAGTTCGGTCAACTGGACCGCGAATCCGAGCGGGACGGCCGGCTCCTACCTGCGGACACTCAATGAGGATTTCGAGATCATCGATAACGTAACGAAGGTGCACGGGACGCACACGTTCGAGGCAGGCTACCAAGGCATGCTGGTGAGGGAGAATGACATCTCGGTGGCCCAGCCATCGGGCGTTTACAACTTCACTCCTTCTGGTAGCGGGCTGCCTTTCACGCCCGACACCGGCAACACGTTCGCCTCGTTCCTGCTCGGTTCGGTGACTTCCGCCAGCTTTACCAACCTGATCGCAAATTACCTGCCGCGCTGGTGGTCCCACCAAGCTTACGTCCAGGACGATTGGCGAGCGGCTCGCAAATTGACCATAAACATAGGAGTGCGTTACAGCTATGAGACTCCGGCTAATACGAAGTGGGGATTTAAGTCGGAATTCAATCCCAACATGGTCGATCCGCTGACCGGCCTCATGGGTGCGATTACCCATCCCAAGGGGGCCATCTATGCCGCCGACTGGGACAATTTTGTGCCGCGTCTCGGCCTGTCCTGGAACTTCGCCCCGAAGTTCGTGCTCCGAGGGTCCTTCTCTGAGTTCACCCAGGACGTTATGCCGCAGCTCGGCCAGGACGAGTACACGGCACAGGCCGTGGTCCAACAACCTTCTGGAAATCCATACCCAGCCTTCTACCTATCTCAAGGCCCCGGCCCCATCACTTACAACATCAACTCTTCCACCGGGACAGCCACTTTCATTGGCACCAACTACAGCCAGCGCAACGCGACGTACATCGATCCGAACCTCCGCAATCCCTATACCATGACGTGGTCCGCGGGTTTCCAATGGGAGTTCAAGCCCAACCAGGTTGCGGAAGCAGTCTATCAGGGATCGAACGGTGTCGGTCTGGTTCCCAGTTCCGGCGTGGCTTCTTCCACTACTGCGCCCAACCCGGGTAACGCTGTGAATATCAACGTCTTGCCTCAGTCGATTTACGGGTTGATGAATACAACACTCCTGAACGCAGTGTATGCCAATACGCAATCTTACCTGGATTACCCGCAGTTCGGCACCATCACTTACTACAGCAATTATGGCCACAGCACTTATAATGGGCTGACCACGCGCGTAGGGCGGCGGTTCAACGGCGGATTCGGCTACAACTTCTTATTTACGTGGAGCAAAAACCTGGCTGGAACGGCCGGTACGGGCTGGCAGTTCTACGACTGGGGCTTGACCAAGGGTCCCGTCTCGACCGACCTGAAGTATCAATTCGTTGGGCAGGCTACATACGACCTGCCATACGGCAAAGGCAGGCGTCACCTGAACCGGAATACCACGGGAGGCTACATCCTCGACCTGTTCCTGGGCGGCTGGACCGTCACCACGATTCAGAGCCTTCGCACGGGCCTGCCTGTATACTTTACGATGGCCGGCAGCCCTTACAGGTACCTGCCCGGTGAAACGCAGCCAAGCATCGTGCTCGGGCAAGCGATTCAGGTCCCGCACTATGCAGTCGGCCCCAATCTTTGGCCCGAAACCAACCAGAACCCGTGGTTCAACATCAATGCCCTCTCCTATCCTGCGGCTTTTACAGGCGGTAATGCAGGTGTCGGGATAGCACGGGCCGGCGGCTCCTGGTGGCCGCAATACTCGATGCACAAGGGGTGGATCTACAAAGAGAAGATCAAGATTACCGTCCGGGTGGACACCAGCAACCTTCTTCCGAAGGTGCCGTACTTCGGGAGTCCGAACACGGTCGTGAACATTAGCAGCCCTCAGACCTTCGGCAGGTTTGCTCCGGCGACCCAATTTGGCTTCAGCGGCTGGGGCGACGGGAACCCCAGTTTTCAGGGAATCCTGCGGATTGAATTCTAGAGCCAAACACGTCGATATTGACATCGGGCGGGCGGTTTTCGTCCCTCCAAATGTGACAGAATATTGGAAACGCCGGAGGGACTCCATGCCGACATATCACCTTCGAGTAAACGGAAAGTCATCAGCAGTCGATTCCTGGGACCCGGACCAGCCTCTGCTCTACGTCTTGCGAAACGCGCTGGGGCTCCGCGGCGCGAAATTCGGCTGCGGGATTGGCCAGTGCGGATCCTGCACCGTGTGGATTGATGGCCAGGCCGCCCGCTCCTGCATCACTACCGTCGAACAGGCCGCCGGCCGCAGCATCACCACTCTCGAAGGCCTCGGCTCGCCCGAGGCGCTCAACCGGGTGCAGGCCGCCTTCGTCGCCGAACAGGCGGCGCAGTGCGGATACTGCACCAACGGCATGATCATGGCCGCCGCGGCGCTGCTCCAGAGTAACCCTCACCCCACGCTCGAACAGGTGAAAACCGGCCTCGCCGGCAACCTCTGCCGCTGCGGAACGCACACACGAATCTTGAGCGCGGTGATGCGCGCGGCGAATGCCCAGGGAGGCCCGAAGTGAAAAACCGCACCGCCTTCTCCCGCCGCGATCTTCTCAGGTCCGGAGGCGCGCTGATCGTGAGCTTCGCGTTTCGTGCCGACCTGCCCGCACAAGCTCCCGCACAAGCCGCGCCGCCCTTCGACGTCGACAGCTTCCTCGCTATCCACGTTGACGGCCGGGTCACGCTCTTCACCAGCCGCGTCGATGTGGGCACCGGCATCCAGATGGCGTATCAGCAAATCGCCGCTGAGGAGCTCGGCATCCCGGTCGAACGCTTTTCCGTGGTCGAAGGCGATACCGCGGTTTCGCCCGATCATGGCGGAACCGGCGGCAGCTCCGGCATCCCACGCGGAGGTGCGGACATCCGCCGCGCCGCGGCCACCGCGCGCCATGCCCTGCTCGAAATGGGCGCGAAGCAGCTCAACCGTCCGGCTTCCGAACTGGCCATCGCCGACGCCGAGGTCAGGCCCGTCAGCGGCGGTCCCGGCGTCCCCATCGCCCGGTTGATCGGCGGCAAACGCTTCTCCCTTAAGGTCGATCCCAACGCTCCCCTCAAGAATCCCGCGGACTACACGGTAGTCGGTAAACCTATCCTGCGCACCGATCTTCCAACCAAGGCAACCGGCCGCCACGTGTATGTCCAGGACTTCACCCTGCCCGGCATGTTGCACGGACGCGTGATCCGTCCTCCCGCGGTGGGCGCGCGTTTGCTCACCGTGGATGAATCTTCCATCCGCGCCATCCCCGAGGTTCGCGTCGTGCGCATCCAGAGCTTCCTGGGTGTCGTGGCTAAAGACGAATGGGCCGCCATCCGCGCCGCGAGCGAATTGAAGGCCACCTGGAGCGAGAGCCCGGTGTCATTCGCCACCGCGGGCCTCGACACTGCCATCGCCGCGGCCCCCACCGGACAAGAGCAAACTTCCATCGACCGCGGTGACGCCCCCGCGGCGATCCACTCGGCGCCGAAACGCCTGTCCGCGACATACTACTGGCCCTTTCAAGGCCACACTTCGCTCGCCCCTTCGTGCGCCGTCGCCGACGTGAAGGAGTCCGGAACCGCCATCTGGTCGTCCACCCAGAACGTCTTCAGCCTGCGCAGCCTCATCGCACAAGTCTTCGGCATCCCGCGCGAAAAAGTGCGCGTGACCTACCTCGATGGCTCCGGCTCGTATGGCAGCAACGGGGCTTTCGATGCCGCCCATGACGCGGTGCTGTTGTCGCGCGCCGTGGGCCAGCCCGTACGTCTGCAATGGATGCGCCACGACGAGCACGCCTGGGACCCCAAGGGGCCGGCGCACCTTCTCGAACTCCGTGGCGGCCTGGACCAGGCGGGCAAACTGCTCGCGTGGGAGAGCAAGACGTCGGGACCGACCGGCCCGCAATGGACCGACACTCTGCTCGGGCCTTTATCGGCGGGGCTCCCCGTGGAAGCCACGCGCGCGAGCGGCGGCGTCCCCACCACGGCAAACCTCGATCCGCCCTATGCCGTGCCGCACCTGCGCGTCATCGCGCGTGGTTTGAAGGACACCCCCATCCGCCTGTCCAATCTCCGCGCGCCCAACAAAATCGGAAATGCGTTCGCCGTGGAAAGCTTCATGGATGAACTCGCCGCTGCCGCCGCGGCCGATCCCATCGAGTTCCGCCGCCGCGGTCTCACCGATCCGCGCGCCCTTGCCGTCATCGATCGCGCCGCCCGCATGATCGATTGGCAGCCGCGTCCTTCGCCCGGCCCGCGCGGCGCGGGCGGGGTGCTCGCCGGCCGCGGGTTCGCGTACATACGCTACAAGCAGGCCGAGAACTACGTCGCCATGGCGATGGAGGTGGCAGTCGCGAGCGACACCGGAGATAATCACCGTCCGCCGCGTCGCCTGCGCTCACGATTGCGGCCTCATCGTCAATCCCGATGGCCTGCGCAATCAGGTGGAAGGCAACATCCTGCACACCCTCAGCCGCACGCTGCATGAGGAGATCAAGTTCGATCGCTCCCGCGTGGCCAGCGTGGATTGGGCGAGTTACCCGATCCTGACTTTTCCGGAAGTGCCTGCCGTGGAGGTCGCCCTGATCAATCGTCCAGACCAGCCTTCTAACGGCGCCGGCGAGGCGGCTTCTGCCCCCGTGGCCGCAGCCCTTGCCAACGCGGTCTTCGACGCCACCGGAGTGAGGCTGCGTAGCGTGCCCTTTACGCCCGCCCGGGTCAAAGCCGCTTTCGCCACGGCGAAAACGAAGGCGTGACTACGCGTTTCGGCAGCTTCTGACGCGAAGCGTTGCGCAAATCGGGCGCGCGCTTTATTGGCCGGGTGCGGAGGGATCAACGCCGAAGCAATAGCCGTCGTTCGAGCTGGTGGGACTGAAGGAGTATTCGCCAGTAGGCAGATCCTTGACGGTTAAGGCATAGGTGATTAAGCTGGACTCGTCGTTTTTCTCGATATCAACCGGCCATGTCAGGAGGCCACCCCGGCGGCCCGGCTGGGTCCGGGTCCGCCGGCTGCCGTTGACAGTCTCCAAGGGGAACAGGCTGTAGCTGGCAGGGTCGACTCCTCTGGGCAAGCGGAGGATGAACACGAGACGGGAGGCCTCATTTAGACGAACGCGCGATTGTGGGGCCGGGATCTCCCAGTATTGAGCGGAGCGGCTTCTGTGCTCGACGGCTTGATTGCGTTCGAGGGCGGTAAGAACTTTGCCGTTCCAAGCGTAGACCATCCCGATTTCCTCCGGTTGCGAGAGACCGCGCGGGGGCGCCGAAGGCGGCGCGCTGCCGGAGGGTCGCGTCAACGGGGGAGCCTGCGGCGGCGGGCCGTCGGACGGTCGCGCCAACGTCGGAGCGCGGGCCGGCTGGGCTGCGCTTGCCGGAGGTTGCGCTGATGTTGCTGACGGCAGCGTCGAACGCGCAGGTGGCGGAGGCAGGGTTGCGTTACCGAAGGTCACCCCCGACACGTCAGGCCGGGGATAATGTTGGAGCTGATTGTTTACCAGGAAGTGCATCTGGGTGGCGTCGATGGACCACCACCTGCCAGTGACGTGCGTGCCGTCGTTGAGGATCAGGCTGTTGGGTTGGGCCGGCGCAGGTTCGGGCGCGAGGTCTGCCGCTTTGGGTGGAGGCTGCGCGGCTGGCGGCGCAGGCAAGGAAACACCGAACTGGATGGCTTCGACCTGATGGATATCAATCGTCTGCGACTGATCCCCGGCCTTGATGTGAAGCTCCTGGGTGTTGCCGGACTCCACCAACCCTGAGATCTGGCGGCCATCCTTCAGAGTGACGACATCGGCGAAGAGCCGACCACCGGCCAGCAGGCCGAACTGCCAGAAGACGAGCAGGAGGACTCTTCTCATTTCCACCTCCTAAACGACGTTTGGGAGAATGATCCTGAAATCGAACTCGCGTCCCATACATCATGATACTGAGAGTCTGAGGCTGCAAGGCGGTGGAACAATACAGACCCCGCTGCCACGACCAGGAAGGCCGTATCCGGGGAGTCTCTGATGACCGGGGAGTTCCACGCACGGCAGTTTTTGTTTCGGCGTTTGATCTGGGTTAGTTACCATGAAACAAAAGGCGGTGATGGTTGCGAACAGAATCCATGGATGTTGTGAAACAGCTTTTTGAGCGGCATTTTCACCTTCCTGTGGAACGAGTCGAGCCCTTGCAGGGCGAACTGGGAGGGTCAGGGCGCAATATCCTCCGGCTCGCCCATCAGGATCTGAGCGCGGTGGGTATCCTGTATGAAGTGCGCGAGGAGAACCTCGCTTTTCTGGAATTCTCGCGGCACTTCCGCAGCCGTGGCCTGGCTGTGCCGGAGATTTACGGATCGGAACTGGATGCGGGCGCTTACCTGGAAGAAGACCTGGGCGACGTCACGCTGTTTCAATTTCTCTTGAAGAACAGGGTAGGAGACAACGTCGCACCCGAGGTGGTGGAGGCTTACCGTAAGGTGGTGGCGCAACTGCCGCGCTTCCAGATCGAAGCTTCTCGGGACCTGAACTACAAAGTCTGTTATCCACGCTCCAGCTTTGACGGCCAGTCGATTGCGTGGGACTTGAATTACTTTAAGTATTACTTTCTCAAGCTGGCGGGAATTCCTTTCAACGAGCAGGAGCTGGAAAATGATTTTGGCCGCCTGGCCAGGTTTCTGCTGACCGCCAGCCGCGACTATTTTCTTTATCGCGACTTCCAATCGCGCAACGTGATGCTGCGCGACGGCCAGCCATTCTTCTTGGACTATCAGGGTGGGCGCAAAGGCGCGTTGCACTACGATATTGCTTCCCTGCTTTATGACGCCAAAGCCGACCTGCCTCCCGCGCTGCGCCAGCATCTGCTGGAGCACTACTTAGCGACTCTCGCGCAGTTCGTCGAACTGGCGCAGGAAGAGTTCATGCGCCATTACTACGCTTTTGTCCATGTGCGCATTATGCAGGCGCTGGGGGCGTATGGGTTCCGCGGCTTTTATGAGCGAAAGCCGCATTTCCTGCAGAGTGTACCCTTCGCGCTGAAGAACCTGCGCTGGCTGCTCGAGCACATAAAGCTGCCCATCGCACTGCCCACGCTGCTGGGCGCGTTTGAGCACATGATCGCGTCAGAGAAGCTGCAGCGCTTGATCACGCCGACGGAAACCGCCAGGCAGCCAGAAGTTGCGAAATCTGTTCCGGCCAACCTGGCACTGAGGATTTTCAGCTTTTCATTTCACCAGAGCGTCCCGCCGAAGGACGAGAGCGGACATGGCGGCGGTTTCATTTTTGACGCCCGCGGGCTGCCGAATCCCGGCCGCGAAGAGCGCTTCAAGTCTCTCACCGGCAAAGACGCGACGGTAATCGATTATCTGAGCGGGCAGGCAAGCGTACGCGAGTTTCTGGCCAGCGCCACGTCGATGGTGGAAGCGAGCGTGAAGAACTACCAGGAGCGCGGCTTCAATAGTTTGATGGTGGGGTTTGGCTGCACCGGCGGCCGGCACCGCTCGGTGTACCTGGCGGAGGCGCTGGCCCGCCATTTCCGCGGTCGGCGGGGCCTGGACGTGGTCGTGCGGCACGTTGAAATGGAGAAGTTGGGTAAATGAAAGCCATGATTCTGGCCGCCGGGCTGGGCACGCGCTTGCGTCCGCTAACCAATGACCGGCCCAAGGCGCTGGTTGAGGTGGCCGGACGCACGCTGCTGGAGATCACCATCGCACGCCTGCGGGAATTTGGGGTGCGTGAAGTCATCGTCAATGTGCACCATTTTGCCGGAATGATCACTGAATATCTGCGCGAGAAGAACAGCTTCGGAATGCGGATCGAGATATCCGAAGAGGGCAGCTTGCTCGATACCGGCGGCGGCCTGAAGAAGGCGGCGTGGTTCTTTCGCGAAGAGGGTCCGGCGGCGCCGTTCATCCTGCACAATGTTGACGTGATCAGCACCATCGACCTGCGGCGAATGCTCGGCTTCCACACGCGAGAATCAGGCGCTGGCTACACTGGCAGTGCAGCAGCGTCAGACTTCCCGATATCTATTGTTCGACGAGCAAATGCGGCTTTGCGGGCGGCGGCTGGTCAAAGAGCAGAAAACTGAACTGCTGAGGCCGTCGCCGCAGTTGCAGGAGGTGGCGTTCTCTGGAATTCACGTGATCTCGCCACGCCTCCTGGACATGATGCGCGAAGAAGGGGCGTTCTCCATTGTCCAGTCTTATCTGCGGCTAGCAGGTGAAGGAGAGAGGATTGTGGCTTATCGCGCTGACGGCGATTACTGGCGCGACTTGGGCAAGCCGGAAAGCGTTGCACGTGTCTCCGAGGATTTGAAGAAGCAGGCCAAGCTTCGGGATTGAAAAGGTTGGTTGCGGGGGGTGGATTTGAACCACCGACCTTTGGGTTATGAGCCCAACGAGCTACCAGACTGCTCCACCCCGCAATCTCATCCTACTCCACACCTTGCTCCCGGTCAACAACGTTCGAGCATGACGTTCGAGCGAACGACATTTCTGCCGCTCCATCCCGGTACAATGGTTGTGTGCCCCGATTTGCGGCTCCGGCGCTCCTGGCGCTGGCCACTCTGCTTCACGCCCAGACGCCTTTCTTCCCTTTGAAAGATGTGCGGCCCGGAATGCGAGGCGTCGGACGTACGGTCTTTTCCGGGAACCGCGTCGAGGAGTTCCAGATCGAGGTGCTGGGCGTGCTCGATAATGCCGGACCCAAGCAGTCCCTCATCCTGGCGCGCCTCTCGGGAGGCCCCCTCGAACACGATGGCGTGATGCAAGGGATGAGCGGCAGCCCGGTCTACATCGAGGGCAAACTGGCCGGCGCGGTCGCCATGGCCTTTCCCTTCGCCAAGGATCCCATCGCCGGTATACGGCCCATCGAGGACATGGTCCGGCCCCAGGCGGCTTCAGCGCCGACGGCGGCTTCCCGGCGTCCCGCCATGGCGCTCGTCGAACGCGATCTCACGCGGCTCCTTCCCAAACCTGAAGCGGCCGCCTCCGGGGATGCCCGCATGGTCGATATCGCCACGCCGGTTTCCTTCGGCGGCTTCAGCCGCGGCACTCTCGAGACTTTCGAGCCGCAGCTCCGGACGCTCGGTCTGGCGCCGCGCCAGGCCGTCACTGGCGGCGCCAAAATCGAACCCGGGATGGGCAATCCGGCGGACTTGAAGCCCGGTTCCATGATCAGCGTCGAGCTCATGGCCGGCGACCTCAGCGTGGGCGCCGATGGCACCGTCACTTATATAGACGGCAGCCATGTGTACGCCTTCGGGCACCGCTTCCTCGATATCGGCGCCACGGCGCTGCCCTTCGCGCGATCGGAGGTCATCGCGTTGCTGCCCAATCTCAATACCTCGTTTAAGCTCTCATCCGCCAAGGAGTGGATGGGCACCATCTATCAGGATCGCGACACCGCCATTTCCGGCGAATTGGGCAAGCGGCCCGCGTTGGTGCCGGTCTCGGTGTCCGTCTCGCGCGGCTCGCGCCCCATCGAGTCCTACCGCATGCAGATGGTCAACGACCCGCTGCTGTCTCCCCTGCTCGTGCAGATGGCGGTTTATTCCGCCATCGACGCCACCGAGCGCACCGTGGGCGCTTCCACCATCCGCGTCACCGGCGCGGTGGAATTCGAAAACGCGCCCGCCCCCATCCGCCTGGATAACCTGTATTCCGGCGACAACGGCTTGCCCGCGCAGGTCTCGCTCTCGGCCGCCGTGCCGGTGGCCTACGTGATGCAGAGCGATTTCAGCTCGCTGGCGCTCAAGAAGGTGGCCGTCAACCTCGATATTCTAGACCGGAAGAACCAGCTTTCGATCGACAGCGTCTCGGCGTCGCCGTACCAGGTGCGGCCGGGCGGGAAGGTCCGGCTGAATATCGTGCTGGCCGGCGAGAACGGCGCGGACATCACGCGCCCTGTCGAATACCAGGTGCCCATCGGCGCGCAGGCCGGGACTTTATTCTTCACGGTGGCCGATGCCGCCACCACCAATCTGGCCGATTTCCGCCAGATCCTCACCGCTTCACCGCGCACGGTCGGCCAGTTGATCGGCACCGTGAACGGTCTGCACACCAATAACAAGGCTTACGTGCGCGTGTGGCGCGCCGAACCGGCCTTTCAATTGGAAGGCGCCGATCTGCCGGATCCGCCCGCATCGGTGGCGCTCATTCTGGGCGCCTCGCAATCCAGTTCCGGCGGCATCGTGCAGACCCGCAATTCCAAGATTGCGGGTATAGAGGTCGATGCGGGCGATGCCGTGGTGACCGGTTCCAAGACCATCCAGGTGGAAGTTAAAGAATGATTTCTGCGCGCCATTTCTTCGGGCCCCTGATGCTGGCCTTGTGCTTCACGTGGTCTCCCGCGGCCCGCGCCAGCGGCACGCAGGCGTGGGAGATGAACTCCTACGCCGATTTCGTGCGCGGCCGTTTCACGGGCGTCTCGCTCAGCCGCGATGGCCGCCTCTCGTTAGCACCCACCCTGGACCCGGTCTTCACCTCCGATCAGCCCGTCATCTGGAGCGTGGCCCAGGCCCCCGATGGCACCTTGTATGCCGCTACGGGCCATCGCGGCCGCGTATACCGCATCGATAAATCCGGACACGCCATGCTACTGTGGACCGCCCCGCAACCCGAAGTCTTCGCCATTGCCGTGGATCGCTCGGGCGTGGTCTATGCCGGCGCCTCGCCGGATGGCAAAGTCTACCGCATCGAGGACGGGCAGGCCTCGGAATACTTCGCGCCACAGGCTCGCTATATCTGGTCGCTGGTGGCCGGGCCCGATGGCGCGTTGTACGTGGGCACGGGCGATCGCGGCCGGGTGTTCCGGGTCTCGGCCCCCGGGAAGGGCGAGCTGTACTACGATACCGGACAGTCGCACGTCACCGCGCTGGCCGTGGACCCGCAAGGACGCCTGCTGGCGGGCACCGAGCCCAACGGCATCCTCTACCGCATCTCCGCCAAGGACAAGGCCTTCGTGCTCTACGATTCCGATCTGCCCGAGATTCGGGCCATCGTTCCGCTGCCCGATGGCACAGTCTATGCCGCCGCGCTGGGCGGCTCCGTCGCCAAGCAGGCACAGAGCGCCGCGCAGGCCGCGGCGGCCGCCGCTGCCGCCGGGGGCACGCCGTCGATCGCTGCGTCCATTACAGTCGAAGCCCAGAACTCGGGTCCCGGCCCAGAGGTGAAGCCGCCCGATCCGAAACAGCCGCAGAACCCGCCGGGTACGGCCTCCCCCACGGTAACCACCCCGCAGGTCACTACCCAGTTCACTCCCGCCGTGGAGGCCAGCGGGGTCGAGAAATCCGCCGTCTACCGCATCAATCCGGATAATACCGTCGATACCCTGTGGACCTCGAAAGAGGAAAACGTTTACGATCTGCTGGCGCTGGAGCGCCAGGTGTTGTTCGCCACCGATGTCAACGGCCGTATCTACGGCCTCATGCCCGATCGCCGCGTGACCCTCGTGGCCGAGACCAACGAAAGCGAGACCACCCGCCTGCTGGCCTCCCAGAATTCCATTCTGGCCGCCACCGGCAACATGGGGCGCATCTTCCGGCTGGGTGAAACGGCCGGCCCGAGCGGCTCCTACGAAGCCCCGGTGCACGATTCCGGCACGGTCTCCCGCTGGGGCAGCCTGAGCTGGCGCGCGGATGTGCCGCCGGGCAGCTCGCTGGCCTTCCGCACGCGCTCCGGCAACTCGGCCGCGCCGGACCGCACCTGGAGCGATTGGTCCGCCCCGCAGTCGAATCCAGAGGTGTCGCCCATATCGAGTCCCAACGCGCGCTTCATCCAGTGGAAAGTGGAGATGACGGGCACTTCGGGGGCCACCCCGCGGCTCGATAGCGTCACGCTGGCGTACCTGCCGCAGAACTCGCCGCCCGTCATCCGGGCGATCAACGTGGCCATCCAGGCCGTGGCCGCCGCGCAGGCCGCCAAACCCGCCGCGGCGAGCTCCGCCGCCTACAGCGTCACCGTCACAGATGCCCCCGACGCCGCCGCGTCCTCCTCCTCCGGCACCGCCACCCAGACTCTGCCGCGGGCCTACTCGCAGCAGATCACAGTGAGCTGGCAGGCCGACGATCCGGATGGCGACCGCCTCCTCTACAGCCTCTATTTCCGTGGCGAAGACGAAACCCAATGGCTGCCGCTCAAGCTCGACACCCATGACAACTCGGTCACCTTCGACGGCGATATCCTGGCCGACGGCAAGTATTATTTCCGTGTGCTGGCTTCCGACCGCGAATCCAACCCGCCGCCCAGCGCGCGCGAGGCCCAGCTGACCAGCGCGCCGGTGCTGATCGACAATACCCCGCCTCAAATCGCCATCGGGCAGGTGCGCTATTCCAACGGAGCCGCGCACGTGGAATTTGAGGCCGTGGACGCCGCTTCGGCCCTGCGCCGCTGCGAATATTCGCTGGACGCAGTCGGCTGGGTGCCCGTGCAGGCGGCCGATGGAGTCATCGATTCGCCTCGCGAGCAGTTTGTGCTCGACCTGACCGGCCTGACGCCCGGCGAGCACCTGCTGGTCCTCCGCGCCGCCGATAGCGCCGGCAATACCGGCGTCCGCAAAGTCATCCTCAAGTAGAGTGGAAATGTGCGGCTGAGTCTCAGCACCTTCGCCTGGCTGCTGCGGCGCAGCGCCGTCGCGGCCGCGGACGATAATTGTTTCTCCATCGCCAAAGGCGCCGCGTATTCGGCGCTGCTCTCCTTCTTCCCGGTGCTGACTTCGGCCGCCACCATCCTGGTGCAGACGCGCGCGCAGTTCGTTTCCAATACCCTCGAAAACGTTCTTTCCGAGATCGTTCCTCCGGGCACGGAGGACCTGGTCGTGCGGCAGTTCCGCGTTACCGGAGCGCGCCCGCTTCTGCTGCTCGTCGTGGCGGGCTTCATTTCCGTGTGGGCGGCCTCGAGCGTGATCAAGAGCCTCATCGAAGGATTTCAGGCGGCTTACCGGGTGCCGCGCAATCGCAGCTTCCTGGCGGGCACCGCCGTGGCCATGGCGATGGTGCTGCTCGCGGCCGTCCCATTGGTCTGCGCCTCGGTTCTCATCCTGTTCGGCGGCCAGGTGGAGCGCGTGGTGCTCGCGTGGATGAAAGTCGATCCGCTGCTCAACCCGGTCGCCTGGATCTGGGAATTGGTGAGCCGCATCGCGCGCTACCTGCTGGCCTTTGCCACCACTGTGGCGGTGACGGCCGGCCTTTACTACTTCGGTCCCAACCGCCCGCAGCGCTGGCGGTTCGTGTGGCCCGGCGCGATCCTGGCGACCGTGCTATGGCTGCTGGCCACTTCGGTGTTCGGCTGGTACGTCCGCCATATCGGCCACTACAACGTGCTCTACGGATCGGTGGGAGCGGCGCTGGCGCTACTGGTATGGATGTACCTGCTGGCCGCCATCGCCCTGATCGGCTGCGAATTCAACGCTGTTTTCGAACGCTCCCAGCGGTGATCGCACACCTCGGGAGCGTTATCATGAAGACAGGTTTCGGGCGATGAGACAATGGATCGGCCGCGGCGCTCTGATGCTCTCGCTGGCTGCTTTGGGGTCGCTGGCGGTCTCTCAGGAACCGGTTCCGAGGTTTCCGGACTCTGGAGCGGCGCAGCGGGACGGCGGTGATATCCGCCTGCCGAGCGGCAAGTCGCAGCGCGACGAGATCCTCCGGGTCGAGCGCGAGCGGAATATTCAGGATGCCAAGGAACTGGCCGAACTGGCGGACCAATTGAAAGAGGAAATCGAGAAGGACGACCGGTTCGTCTTCTCCATCTCCGCCCTCAAGAAAACCGATGAGATCGAGAAACTGGCCAAGAGGATTCGTTCTCGCATGCGTCACTAGCCTGGCGGCCGCCGCGGTGGCGGGCGCTCAACCCGCGGCGAAGACGCCCGCCATCGCGCTCCTGGACGGCGGCGATGCGCCCCAGTGGCAGAACTGGGCCAAAGAGTTGGGCTGGCAGTTGATCGCACCCACCGTGCCGGCCGGCGCCGATATCGATAGCCGCGTGCAGGCGGTGGCCGCGGCAGTCGAGCAAGCCATTGCCAAATCCGGCGCCGATCCCGCGCGCATCTACCTGGGGGCTCTTGGCGAGAAGGGCGCCGCGGTTTTCTACGCCACTTCGCGCCTGCCGGATCTATGGGCCGCCAGCCTGGCATTGGGAGGGTCGCCGCAGGCGGCTCTCGACACCAATCGCATCTACGCCGCCAATTTCACCCTCGCGCCGGTGCTGTGGTCCGGCAACGGCGCCAACGACCAGGCCCTGGCCGCCAAGCTCCAGTCCGCCGGAATGAACCTCGAATTCCGCCTCCCCGCGACAACTACCATGGCCTCGGTCTTCCAATGGCTTGGCCAGCACACGCGCCAGGATTTCCCCGCCTCCATCGACTGCGAGACCAGCTCGCCGGTTTTCGCCCGCTGCTACTGGATCAATATGACCAAGTTCGATCTCGCGGAACGGAACGACGTGCTGCCCACCACGGTAATTCCGGGCGGCTCCGGCGCCGCGCTCGACTTGGGCCCTTTCGAGTACAAAAGCGACGACCCCGGCCCCGGCCTGGAGGTTGTGCTGCCGGCGAAATACAGCGGCCCGCTGAAATCCGGAGATCGCCTCGTGGCGCTGGATGGCAAACCCATCGCCGACGCGCGCGCGTTCGCTGCCATGATGGCCAAGCTCGATGAAGAAAAGGCCGCCGCGGTGACGGTCCAGCGGGGCAAGGAGCGCATACGCATGGAGACCCGTATTCTGCTTCCCAAGCGCGATTCGGGCGGAACGGTCCGCGTGCAAGCCAAATACATCCCCGAGGATAAGGAAATTCAAATCGTAAGCCGCGGGATCACCGCCTTGCGCCTGACGGTTCCCGAGGCCTGGGTTCCCGGCAGCCTCTATTGGAACGGCCTGGCGCTTCAGGAGCTGAAAGCGCCGGGGTGCCTCGATTTGAGCATCGAGAAGGAATTGCTGCACGCCGCTCCATGCGCAAATTGACGCAGCGTGAAGCGGCCCGGCTCCTGATGCGCGCCCCGCGGAGCGCCTCGCGCGATGCCGCCTTCCGCCGGATCATCCGCCAGATTCCGCGCGGTAAAGTGGCTACCTATGGGCAAGTGGCGGCTGCCGCCGGCTATCCCCTCTACCATCGGCACGTGGCCCAGTTGTTGCACCGCGAGGGCGGTGCACTGCCCTGGCAGCGCGTGGTGGGCGCGGGCGGCGCCATCAAGCTGAAATATGAAGCCGGTCTCGAGCAGCGCACGCGGCTCGAAATGGAAGGCGTCGGGTTCCGCGGCAAATGCGTGGACATGGCCGGGCACCAGCACCTTTTCAGAACCTGGGAAAACGCGGAGTGAAAGCACTTGAACCGCGCTCTCCCGCCTCGTCTTTTTCTCCCTTCTCCGTAAGCGTGCTCTAATATATTCGGACGAGGAGGACTGGATGACTGGAAGACTGCTTCTGGCCGCGCTCCTGGCCGTATCGGCCGCGTCCGCCCAACGAGGCGGCGGCCGGGGCGACGCCACCAACGCGGATGGCACGCCCATGAATCTCGGTGGCCGTTTCCCGGCGTCTCGCGAAACCAGGTTCGAGACGATCTCCAGCAAGCTCAAGCTGAATAAGGCGCAGAAAGCCGAGGTGGAGGCCATCTTAAATGCCGCCCGGCAGGAAGCCGTGCCGCTTCGCGGGGCCATGAGCAGAGGCCGGCAGGCCATCGCGGTGGCCCTGGTGCAGGGCAAACCGGGGGACGCCGAACAGGCCGAAAGCGCCTACGCCGCTCTGGCCGCCAAGATGACGGGCATCGAGACCAGCGCTTTTGCCAAGATCTACGCAACCCTCAAACCCAATCAGCAGTCCCGCGCGGGCCAGGCCTTCGAAATCATGAGCGGCATGTTCCTGGTCGCCGAGCGGGAGCGCGAGAGATAGAGAGGACCGCGATATGTTACCCAGACTCCTAGTGGCGGGGATCCTGGCAGCGGGCTTAGCCTCCGCGCAACGCGGCGGTGGCGGCGGGGGCGGCGAAGGCGGAGAAGGCAGCAGCAAGCTGGGGGATACCGAGGCCATCCGGAGCGCTCCCACCCGGCTCGATATCATCGCCGCTTCTCTCAAGCTAAGAGGCGACCAACAAAAGCAGATCCGCAGCGCTCTCGACGCGATTCAGAAGGAGGCCGCGCCGGTGCGCGAAGAGATGGCCGAAAAGCGGGCGCGCATCGCCGCGGCAGTGCAGGACGGCCGGCCGCAGAGCGAAATCGATGCCGCTATCACGGCCTACGCGACCTCCGCCGCGCGCATGGCGGCTCTCGAGATGAAGGCTTTCGCCGCCATCTACCAGGTCCTCGATCCCGCCCAGCGCAATAACCTGGGCCCGGTTTTCGGGATGATGAGCGGCCTCTTTCAAGGCAAGAACTGGAACGCCAGCCAGTCCCCGCCGCGCATGTAGGTCACGGCCTCACGCTTACCGACAGCGTACGGTAAGGCCTGCCGACTTCCTGCGCATCCACCACCGCCACGGCGGCCACGTGGACGATGTCGTTGACTTCCGAGCCGCGTTGCAAAACGTGCACCGGCTTGGCCAGGCCCGTCAGCAGCGGTCCGATCAGTTCGGCGCCGCCGATCCGTTGCAGCAGCTTGTAGCAGATGTTGCCGGCTTCCAGATTGGGGAAGATCAGCACGTTGGCCCCGCCCTTGAGCGTGCTGAAGGGATAGGTTTCGTCGATGATCTGCGACGCCACGGCCGTATCGGCCTGCATCTCGCCATCGATCATCAGGCCCGGAGCGCGCTGCCGGACCAGATCCACTGCGCGCCTCACCCTATCCGACAGCGGATGGCGTGTGCTGCCGAAATTGGAGAAGGAGAGCATGGCCACGCGCGGCTCTATGTT
This sequence comes from Terriglobia bacterium, assembly GCA_963714205.1. Lineage (GTDB taxonomy): Bacteria > Acidobacteriota > Terriglobia > Bryobacterales > Bryobacteraceae > CAVQNQ01. The sequence goes on along the minus strand of CAVQNQ010000002.1, from coordinate 2,143,633 downwards.
GAAGCGGCGCGCCTTTTCCGCCGCCATGATGGCGATCTCGGCGAGGTCTTCCGAGCTTGGCTCGATGTTGACCGTGGCATCGGCCAGGAAATAGGTATCCCCCTTGGGCGTGATGAGCACGTACACGCCCGCCACCTTGCGCAGTTCCGGCCGGATGTCGATCACTTGCAGCGCCGGACGAATCGTATCGGGATAGTGCGTCGTCAGGCCTCCCACCAGCGCGTCGGCGTCGCCCAGCCGCACCATCATGCTGCCGAAAGTGGTGTGGTTGAGGATGAGCTGCTCGGCCTCGGTGCGCGTCACCCCCTTGCGCTGGCGCAAACTGTAAAACTCCTCCACGTAATCGTGCAGCCGCGGAAACTGGCGCGGATCCACGATCTGCGCGCCATCCAGGTGCAGGTGCAGCTCCTCGGTTTTGGCCTGAATCGTATCCTCGGCGCCCAGCAGGATGGGGATCGCGATGCTTTCATCCAGCAGGATCTGGCTGGCGCGCAGGATCTTGCCTTCCTCGCCCTCGGTGAACACCACGCGCTTGGGCTGCCGTTTGGCTTTGTTGATCATGCCGCGCATTATCTCGTGAGCTTTGCCCAGGCGCCGCTCGAGCGCTTCGCGGTATTGCGCGAGATCCACCGGTCGCTGTGCCACCCCGCTCTCCATGGCGGCTTGCGCCACGGCGGAGGCCTCCCAGATGAGCACGCGCGGGTCGAAGGGCTTGGGGATGATGTACTCGCGGCCGAACTCGAGCCGGTCCACGTCGTAGGCGCGCAGCACCGAATCCGGCACGTCGGCCTTGGCCAGGGTGGCCAGCGCGCGGGTAGCCGCCAGCTTCATCTCGTCGTTGATGGTGGTGGCGCGCACGTCCAGCGCGCCGCGGAAGATGAACGGAAATCCCAGGACGTTGTTCACCTGGTTGGGGAAATCCGACCGGCCGGTGGCCACGATGGCGTCCGGGCGGGCGGCCAGGGCCACATCGTAGGGAATCTCGGGATCGGGGTTGGCCAGGGCGAAGATCACCGGATTGGGCGCCATGCCTTTGACCATTTCGGGCGTCACGCACCCGCCGCTCGAAAGGCCGAAAAAGACGTCCGCGCCCACCAGCGCCTCGGTCAAGGTACGGGCTTCGGTCTTGGCCGCGAAGCGCGCCTTGTAGGGGTTCATCTTCTTGATACGGCCTTCGTAGATGACGCCTTCGGTGTCGCACATCACGATGTTCTCTCGGCGCACGCCCAGGTTGACGTAATGCGCGGCGCAGGAAATGGCGCTCGCGCCCGCCCCGTTGAACACCACCCGGACTTCCTCGATCTTCTTGCCGGCGATCTCCAGGGCGTTCAGCAATCCCGCCCCGGAGATAATAGCGGTGCCGTGCTGATCGTCGTGGAAGACGGGTATCTTCATGGTCTTCCGGAGCGTCTCCTCGATGTAGAAGCACTCCGGCGCCTTGATATCCTCCAGGTTGATTCCCCCGAAGGTAGGTTCCAGGATCTGGCAGGTGCGGATAACTTCCTCGGGATCTTCCGTGGCCAGCTCGATATCGAAAACGTCGATATCGGCGAAGCGCTTGAACAGCACGCCCTTGCCTTCCATGACCGGTTTGCCGGCCATGGCGCCGATATTGCCCAGGCCCAGAACCGCGGTGCCGTTGCTGATCACCGCCACCAGGTTGCCCTTAGCGGTGTATTTGTAGGCCAGGCTGGGATCGCGTTCGATCTCCTTGCACGGGACAGCCACGCCCGGCGTATAAGCCAGGCTGAGATCCCGCTGCGTCCGGCAGGGCTTTGTGGGAGTCACTGAGACCTTGCCCGCCGGGGGTGATGAGTGATATTCCAGTGCGTCTTCAGGCCGGATCGCCATCGAGTGCCCCTCTCCAGCGTAATTATAGCCCTTTGTCCGATTTTGGGACGGCGCGGATCTTCAGGGCGCGGGTGTCCCGGCAGGTATTCCCGCGCTCCGGCGGAAGCACTCACCGGCGGTGGCGAGGAGACGGTCGCGGCGCGCCACCAGCCGGACCAGCCGCCGGATGCGAAACTCCAGTTGAGGATGGGTCTCAGTGGTACCCTGCAAGTCGCTCCGGGCGCGGTCTACCATGCCATCGAGAGCGATGAGCGACCGCAGAAGGTCCGGTTTTCTGGATTGCGGCATTTCTCCTGGGATAGTCGCACCACACCTCGGAAATTCTCATCAAATATTAATTTGCGGTTCCCGGCTCCAGCTTCGAGACCGCCGAGATCTGGCGGGCGATGAGCGACAGCAGACGGTCGGGGGCCAGCGCGGGGCGGCCACGAAACGGCTCTGGAAGCCGAAACCCGCCGGAATCCGCTTGTGGCTCAGCAGTTTGCAGCACTTCGGAAAAGCCCAGCGAATCTGCCATTCGACACGCGATCTGCGTCAGGTAAAGCAGTTCACCGCCGGCCGCGTTTGGAGGATCGTGGTGCAGTCCGATGCAATCCTGCAACCCGCTGGGGAGGCCCCATTTGCGGGCCAGTACCAAACCTGCCTGGCAGTGCGAGAGGCCGAAGCGCTCCTCCTCGAGAGCCATGCCTTCCGCGACATCGCGCACCGGCTGGGAGAGCAGTTCGGCATATTTACGGCCCGATCCCAGCATCATGCCCAAGCGCCCGATATCGTGCGTGAGACCCGCGGTGTAAAGCAACTTGGCCGCCGATCCGGCCGATGCGGCGAGTTGGTCGGCAATCAGGGCCGTCGCCATGCTGTGCGACCACACCGGCTGCAAGTCCCGATGGCGCGGACTGGCGCCGATGTAAGATCGCATGGCGATGCTGAATGCCAGAGACCGTACGCGATCCAGACCCAGCACCATCAGCCCATGCCGGATCGTATCGATGCGATGCCGCAGGCCGAATTGCGCCGAATTGGCCAGGACCAGCAGGTCGGACGCCAGAGCCGGATCGGTTTTGAAGCACTCCTCGAACTCCGGGAGCGCGGTATCGCCGTCAATCGATATCGAAAGCAGCCGCAACGCCGTGGGGTGAAAGGGGGGCAGGTTCGAAAGATGCTTGGATGTCTCGGCCCGTATGCGGGCCTGTTCCGGGATTGCCTCGGGGGAATAAGGCCGGTGCGCTTCCATCAGTTTCCAACTCTACCGTAATTGCGGCGGTGTGGGGGTAGAGACCCGGCTCCCCCGGTCACGCCTTCAGCCGTACAACCGTCCGCGGCGGTTCGGCCTTGACGAACTGGCAGCGTGCCACGCATCCCTTGTTTTTGCAGGTCAAACAGATTTTTTTCTGAGCCATTTATAGAGATAAGTTATCCGAGCCTGGTGAGTTTCTCAACAGTATTTGTGCGGGCTCGCGATACCCCCCACATGTGGGGCATGGGGGCACTGATTAGAGCGAGGCGGCCTGTGCGCGCCCTTTCCACTGCCCGCCGCGGCCGCGCCAATAGCAGATCGCGGAATGGATCGTTGCGCCCAGATAGAAGGCCGCTATGAGGGGCAGCAGCGGCGCCCATAGCCAGGAGCGCCGGTAGTAGCGCAGGGCCGGCAGATAAGCCACCGACATGGCCAGCCACGCGGCGCCAGAGGGCAACGGGGCGGCCGCCAGCGCCAGCGGCGGAAGCAGGTAGATCCAAAACATGCCGGCCACACAGGCCGCCAGCAGCATCGCGGAGCGCCGCAGTTGCGTGAAGGCGGTGCGCGAAATCATGCCTCCGATCTCGCTGAATCCGGCATAGGGCCGGATGCTGCGCGTCCCGGCGCCGAGGCCCAGCCAGATGCGGCCGCCGCGGCTCTTGAGGAGACGGGCCAGCGCGCAATCGTCGATCAGTTCGCCGCGGATTGCGGCGATTCCGCCGGCCTCTTCGAGCGCCCGCCGGCGAGCGAGCATGCAGCCTCCCGCCGCCCCTGCCGTCCGGCGCCGCGGATCGCGGATCCAGGCAGGCGGATACAGCATGAAAAAGAAGAAGACGAAGGCGGGGATCAGAGCGCGCTCGGCCAATGTGCGGCACTCCAGCGTGGCCATGTAGGAGACCAGGTCGTAGCCGGTGTGCGCCGTGAGGGTGCGAAGATTATCCGCCGGATGCACGATATCGGCGTCGGTGAGGAGGAAGAATTCCGGATCGAAAGCCGCGGCCTGCCGGATGCCTTCCGAGACGGCCCATAGTTTCCCGGTCCAGCCGGGCGGCACCGGAGCGGCGCGGACCACGGTGAGCAGGCCAGACGGCGCGGCGGCCCGCGCAATCTCCGCGGTGCCGTCGGTGCTATGGTCGTCCACCAGCACGATGTGGAAACGCCCGCCATACTGCTGGGCGGCCAGCGAGCGAATCGCGCGGGCCACCACGAGGGCTTCGTTGCGCGCCGGAATAACTGCCACCACGGGCGGCTCCGCGCCGGAGGGCGGCAATCCGGCGGAAGGACGCCGCGCGAACTCCAGCCAGAAACGGCCGCGGGCCAGCAGCAGATAGAGCCACGCGGCCAGCGTGCCTGTAGCGGCGAAAACGATCATGCGGCCACCGTTATTTGGCGGCCGCCAGCGCCTTCGCCACTAAATCCTTGGCCTCGCTCTGAATTTGGCGCAGGTGATCCTGGCCGGCGAAACTCTCGGCGTAGATCTTGTAGACATCCTCGGTGCCGGAGGGGCGCGCGGCGAACCAGCCGCGGCGCGTCACCACTTTGAGACCGCCTATGGGCGCGCCGTTTCCCGGCGCTTTGGTGAGCATGGCTTCGATGGGGTCGCCTGCCAGTTCGCGCGTCGAAATCTGCTCGGGAGAGAGACGCGCCAGGATCTCCTTCTCCTCGGGGGTCGCGGGGGCGTCGATGCGTTCATAGACGGGTTCCCCGAACTTGGCGGCCAGACCGGCATAGGTGGCCGCGGGGTCCTGGCCCGTGCGGGCGAGCATCTCGGCTGCCAGAAGCCCCATGATGAGGCCGTCTTTGTCGGTGGTCCACACGGAGCCATTGCGCCGCAGGAAGGAAGCGCCGGCGCTCTCCTCCCCGCCGAATCCCAGCCCGCCATCGAGCAGCCCCTCGACGAACCATTTGAAGCCCACGGGGACCTCCACCAGCCGGCGTCCCAGGTGGCTTGCTACGCGGTCGATCATGCTGCTCGAGACCAGGGTTTTGCCAACAGCCGAGGCAGCGGGCCAGCCGGGGCGATTGCCAAACAGGTACCAGATGGCGGACGAGAGATAGTGGTTGGGCGGCAGCAGCCCGGCGGACCGCGTGACGATCCCGTGGCGGTCGTGATCGGTGTCGCAGGCGAAGGCCAGATCGAAGCGGTCCTTGAGCGCGATCAGCCCGGCCATGGCGTAGGGCGACGAGCAATCCATGCGGATCTTGCCGTCCCAATCCAGGGTCATGAAGCGGAAAGTGGGGTCCACCACGTCGTTCTCGAGGGTGAGCGAGAGCCGGTAGCGCTCGCCGATGCGGCCCCAATAGTCGACGCCCGCGCCGCCCAGGGGGTCCACGCCGAGCGAGAGGTGGGCATCCCGCACAGCGCCCAGGTCCACCACCGAATCCAGGTCGTTCACGTAAGCGGTGATGTAATCGTGGCGGTGCGTGGTGGATGCCGAAAGTGCCGTGGCGTAACTCGCGCGTCGCACGTCCTGAAGCTTGTTTTCCAGAATGGCGTTGGCGCGGTCCTCAATCCACTTGGTGGCCTCTGTGTCGGCCGGACCGCCGTGCGTGGGGTTGTACTTGAAGCCGCCGTCGTCGGGAGGGTTGTGGGAAGGGGTGATGACGATGCCATCGGCCTGTGCGTCTGGCCGCGCGCCGCCCGCCGGCCGGTTGTACGTGAGGATGGCGTGCGAGAGGACCGGAGTGGGGGTATAGCCGAGATCCTGATCGATCATGACTTCCACGCCGTTGGCCGCCAGCACCTCGAGCGCGCTGGCGAAGGCCGGCTCGGAAAGCGCGTGGGTATCTTTGGCAAGAAACAACGGCCCCCGGGTGCCCTGGCCGGCGCGGTATTGGCAAATCGCCTGGGTGATGGCCAGGATATGGTTCTCATTAAACGAATTTTGAAAGGCCGAGCCGCGGTGGCCGGACGTGCCGAAGCTCACCCTCTGGCTCGGCACGGTAGGGTCGGGCTTCTCCGTGTAATACGCTGTAATCAGACGGGGCACATTCACCAGGAGGTCAGGAGTGGCCGGCTGGCCGGCGCGTGGATCGATTGGCATCGCAAATCCAACTTATCAGAGAAGGGCGAGCGAGTGCGTGCGTTTGCCGGGGGTTGGGGGTGGCTAGGTTACAGATCGTGGGGTTCGAGGCCCGTCTTCTTCGATATTTTTGCCAGGATGGCCGGGCCCAACTCCTCGGAATCGTGAAACGAAAACGGGCAGTCCGCCCATCCGTCCCGTTTCATGATTCTATGAGAGCCTGCCGTGCGGTCGTGACGCCAGCCGATGCGCTTCAACGCGGCGAAAACCCGCCGCGCCTTAGTGGAGGGCCATGATGTCATGCGGCGACATCGAAGACGGCATTCGCGGAATCGGGGGGCAACTCACCGTGAGCGATCCTGTCGAGAACAATCTCACGGGCGGCCGACTGCGCCCGCTGGATGGCATCGGGCTTCGACTCCCCATAGAGAAGGATATTTAATTCCGGGACTTCGGCTATCCAGCGGCCGTCGGCCTCCCGGTCCAGCTCGATGGTGAGCTTCATAGCCATAGATTAGCACTGACGAGAATTCGACCAAAGCAGTTGAGAGCGTACTGCTTCCATCTGGGCTTTCCGTGGTCCCGTCGGCCGCCGAGCTTCCCACAACCGGACTTGGGGCTCGACACCATCAAGACTCTCTCAGGTGCCGGCGATATCTCAAAGTGAGGGCTCCGCGCAGGCAGGCATCTCCTCTTGTGGAGTCGCATCAGCATCGGATGGAAGCTGCATGTCTGTGAAGACCTTGCCGAGTCTACTGCCGACCCGCCGGTTCAGCTCGGGGTCCTGTTCGGACGCCGTCACGAATCGATCGGTTGCAGTGTGAAAAGCCCGGACCAGCGTATCCACTTGCACAGCGAGAATCGGCTGGCCGATACGATCGAGGATCTTTTGCAGATCCTCGGCTCGGTGATTGCCCCAAGCGTAAAAGACTCTCCTGGCAGCACCTCGACGGATGGCGCGTGATTCCCCGGTCATCGAGTGGACTATTCCGCAGCGTGAAGAGTACAGATCCACCGCGGTGCACGGAACTCCGGAGTCCGGGAGCAAGTATCGATCAACCCATTGGACAAAATCTTCTCCCGTTACGTCCTGTTGGTTATCCGGAAGGCCAAGCCATGCCATTGTATCGATGCCGGAATACAACAGCGCGAGCGTCGGGGCGATGAGCCGCTTTTCAAAGCAGAAATCGACCGCAATGATGAGTTGCTGTACCGCATTCATCTCGGGCATGCATTCATCTCCATCACGGATTTCATACCAAGTCTTCGCCTGCGTGTCCAGCGGCCAGGAACGACGCCGAGTCCCAACGTCCCAACTTCCCTGAACCGGACTTCGGGCCCGCTTTCCGCCGATCGCAGGACAATGGCGAACGGCTTAGCGAATTCCTGCGCGGGTTGGACACCGGCACACTTGAAGTACTGAATGGTGCGAGAATGTCGGTGGAGTGATATGTCCATGCAGCCTTCAGCCAACACGTCTCAAAACGGCGACACGATCCGATGGGCACCCATATTGGGGCGGTGGGACTTCGGTGAGCAAGGGCAGGAGTTTCTGGGCGAAGGGAACGTGGCAATAGCGCACGGCCAAACTTTCGCGATGGGCCTCGCTGTAACCAATGTCCCTATGGCGAATGGGATGTGTCGTGTCCAGATTCGATTTGCCGGAAACGTGCAGGCTGGCGGTATTGTCCTGGGATATCGTTCCCAGGAACAGCGGTATGTGTTCGCGGAGCTCGGCGCGAGCAACAGCGCCTATTCCGTTGGCGAATATGTAGGCGGCTTTGGGTGGAGGCCGCTCGTGACTTCGGGCCAGGTTGACAATCTTCAGCCAGATCGCGAGTACGTACTACAATTGAATCTCTCCGGCCAAAACCTCAGGGTGCTTGTGGATAGCGTGCCAGTACTCGAACACCTGTTGGCACGCCCTCTTGAGGGAAGGCAAATCGGCCTCATTGCCGCAGGTAATCAAAGGGTCAGTTTTTCCGGCTTCGCTGCACGCACCGACAGGCCGAAAGCGTTTGTCGTTATGCAATTTGCTGAGCCGTACGACACTTTTTACAGGGAGGTTATTCAGCAAAGGGCCAAGTCCGCTGGATTCGACGTCGTACGCATCGACGAAAAAGCCGGTCCTGGTGTAATCTTCCAGGATATTCAGCGAGAGATCGAGGACTCCGACGTCGTTATCGCCGAAATCACTCCCGCGAACCCAAACGTCTTCTACGAGTTGGGATATGCTCACGCGCTAAAGAAACCCACGATATTGCTGGCTCAGCGCGGTGCGGAACTCCCGTTCGATATCCGGAGCTTCAGGGTCGTGTTCTACAACGATACGATCGGCGGTAAAGCGGAAGTTGAACGCAGTCTGCAGAGTCACCTCGACGCGATCAAAGGAAATCAGCCCTTTCGTGTAGCATCGTAAGTGTCTGCGGCTTTATGTTTGCCCGCAGCAAAGCGTCACCCAGCCAGCCTCGCTAATCCTCGGACAGCCTGATTGCCTCGGTTCCCCGAGGTTCGGCGCTGTTCGCTGGTCCCCAAACGGCCTTCTGGGAATCGCTGGTTCGAACTCCGGTCGCACGGGCGCCACTTCGCAACCTACCCCTTCCATTTGACTTGCCCGCGGCGGCTCCGATATCCTGAAACTTCGCGGTAGAGGTGCGGCGGCCAACAGTAGGCGGGGCGGATCTCCGATTGCGCTTCGGAGCCTCGTGCGAAAGGGGCCGGCGGTTTCCGCCGAAACGGGGAGCGAAGCCAGACGCTTCCGGTTGGGGAGTTCGGCTAATACCGGCTCACTGTCACTCGTCGCTCAGGCGGGTGGAGCGCTATCGGGAATGAGGACACGCTGGGTTGTCCACGCGTCGTTTCCTTCTCTTTTCGCCTCCCCCATATATTTTTATGAACGTTTTCGAACTCACGCGGGCGCTGGTGGACATCGAATCGATCACCCTGAACGAGGAGCGCCTGGGCGAGTTTCTCCACGCTTACCTGGCGCCGCTGGCCGCGCGCTACGGCGGCACGCTTGAGCGCATCCCCGTGGAGCCGCGGCGCTTCAATCTCTTTGCGCAGTGGGGCGAGCGGCTGGCGGTCACGCTCTCCACGCACCTGGATACCGTGCCGCCGTTCTTCGCCGCGCGCGAGGACGAGGAGTATATCTGGGGCCGCGGAGCCTGCGATACCAAAGGTATTATCGCCGCCATGATCGAAGCAGTGAAGGACCTGCTAGCAGCGGGCCGGCGCGGCTTCGGGCTGCTGTTCGTGGTGGGCGAGGAGCGCAATAGCGCGGGGCCCGGCGGGCCGCGGAAACGCCGCGAGGGTCGCGGTATCTCATTAACGGCGAACCCACCGGGAACAAGCTGGCGCTGGGATCGAAGGGCGCGCTGCGCTATGAAGTGGTGGCCACGGGACGGATGGCGCATTCGGCCTATCCCGAGCTGGGCGATTCGGCGATTCACAAGCTGATCGACGCCCTGGCCGCCATGCGCGCCCTGCCGCTGCCCTCCGATCCGCTGCTGGGGCCGAGCACCATGAACATCGGCACCATCTCCGGGGGCCGCGCGCCCAACGTAATGGCCGACGAAGCCCGCGCGGAGATTCTGATCCGGCTGGTAGGAGATTCGGCCGCCACCAAAGAGGCGCTGGCCCGCGCCGCCGAGGGACGCGCGGAGCTGCGGGAGGTGCTCGAAATTCCCGCCCTGCGGCTGAACGGCATCGCGGGCCTCCCGACCACCACGGTGGCGTTCACCACCGATATCCCCATGTTCGGCGGCGAGTGGGGCGAGCCCTTCCTGGTGGGGCCGGGTTCCATCCACGTGGCGCACACGCTCGAAGAGCGCGTGGCCAAATCGCAGTTGCTCGAAGCAGTCCACATCTATCGTCAAATGGTTGAGGAATTATGCAGACGCGCATCGAAGTAGGCATCCTGGGCGCCACCGGAATGGTGGGGCAGCATTTCATCAAGTTTCTGGAAGACCATCCCTGGTTCGAAGTGAAGTGGCTGGGCGCCAGCGACCGCTCGGCCGGCAAGCGCTACCGCGATGCCATGACGTGGCACCTGCAGGGTGCGGCGCCCGATGCGGTGGCCGATATCGTCGTGGAAGAGTGTAAGCCTGGCAACGCGCCGCGGCTGCTCTTTTCGGCCATGGATGCTTCGGTGGCCACCGAGATCGAGCGGGCCTTCGCCCAGGCCGGCCACGTGGTGGTTTCCAATTCCAAGAACCACCGCATGGAGCGCGACGTTCCGCTGCTGGTGCCGGAGATCAACCCGGATCACCTGAAACTGGTGCCCGGGCAGCAGCGCGGGCGCGGATGGAAGGGGCAGATCGTGACCAACCCGAACTGCTCCACCGTGGTGCTGACCATGGGGCTGGCAGCGCTGAAGCCGTTCGGCATCACTAAGGTCATCGCCACCACCATGCAGGCCATCTCGGGCGCGGGATATCCCGGCGTGGCCTCCATGGATATCGTGGGCAACGTGATCCCCTTCATCGGCGGCGAAGAGGAAAAGATGCAGCAGGAGACCCAGAAGATCCTGGGCGAATTCCGCGGCGACCACATCGAGCCGCTGGCGGCGCGCGTGAGCGCCCACTGCAATCGCGTGGCGGTGGTGGATGGCCACACCGTCACCGTCTCGGTGGAGCTTTCCGCGAAGCCCGCGGAAGCCGACCTGCGCCAGGCTTTCGAGTCTTTCACCGGCGTTCCGCAGGAGCGCTGCCTTCCCAGCGCGCCCGCGCACCCGGTACTCTACATGCAGGAGGTGAACCGGCCTCAGCCGCGCAAAGACGCCGAACGGTATCGCGGCATGGCGGCCTTCGTGGGCCGCCTGCGCGCCTGCCCGGTGCTGGATTACAAGTTCGTCGCACTGGGCCACAACACCGTGCGCGGCGCGGCCGGCGCGGCCGTGCTGAACGCCGAGCTGATGCACACGGAAGGGATGCTGGACTGATGATCGTCATGAAATTCGGCGGCACCTCGGTGGAATCGGCCGCCGCCATCGAACGGGTCGCACGGATCGTGAAGGCGCGCCGGGAGCGCCGGCCGGTGGTGGTGGTTTCGGCCATGGGCAAGACCACCAACAAGCTGCTGGCCATTGCCGCCGCGGCCATCGCGGGGCGCCGCGCCGATTACATCCAGCAGATTCACGACCTGCGCGATTTCCATTCGCGCGAGGCGCGCCAGGTAGTGCCGCTGGCCGACCGCGCCGAGCTTGACCGCACGCTCGACGAGCATTTCCAGGAACTCACCGAACTGGTGAAGGGGCTGGCCGTGCTGGGCGAGCTGACGCCGCGCTCCATCGACGCCATCTCGAGTTACGGCGAGCGGCTCTCGAGTTATATCGTGGCGCTGGCCTTCCGCCATTTCGGGCTTGAAACGTTCCACGTGGATGCGCGCGACGTGATGGTCACCGACAAGCGCCACACGCAGGCCGCGCCCCTGTTCGAGGAGACCTACAAGCGGCTCCAGGAAACCATTCCGCCACTGGCCGCCAAATTCGTCGTGGTGATGGGCGGATTCATCGGCGCAACCGTGGATGGTGTCACCACCACGCTGGGCCGCGGCGGTTCGGACTTCTCGGCTTCCATCGTGGGCGCGGGCATCGGCGCCGAGGAGATCCAGATCTGGACCGATGTGGACGGCATGCTCACGGCCGATCCTACGATCCTGCCGGGCGGCCATCGCGTGAAGGTCATCTCCTTCGCGGAAGCCGCCGAGCTAGCATACTTCGGCGCCAAGGTGCTGCACCCGGCCACGGTGGTCCCGGCCGTCGAGAAGAACATTCCCGTGCTGATTCTGAATTCACGGCGGCCGGAAGTGGATGGCACGCGCATCGTGGTGGAGACCGTGCCGTGCCGCAACGTGGTGAAATCGATCGCCTGCAAGCGCAAGATCACGCTGGTCAACGTGCACTCCACGCGCATGCTGATGGCGCACGGCTTCCTGCGGCGTATCTTCGAAGTATTCGACCGCATGGAAACGCCGGTGGACATGGTCTCCACATCCGAGGTGAGCGTCTCGCTGACTATCGACAACCCCGCGCGCCTGGATGAGATCCTGGCGCAACTGAGCCAGTTCGCCGAGGCCGGCGTGGAAAAAGACCAAGCCATCGTCTGCCTGGTGGGCGATAACATCCGCTTCACGCCGGGGGTGGCACGGCGCGTTTTTTTGGCGCTCAACGGCATCAACATCCGGATGATTTCGCAGGGCGCGTCGCTGCTCAACCTGAGTTTCGTGATCGCCGAAGCTGACTTGGCGCGCACGGTGGCGGCCTTGCACGAGGAGTTCTTCGCCGAACTCGATCCGGCGGTCTTCGAGCGCAACGGAGCGGCCCATGCCTGAACCGAAGCGCCTGGCCATCGTGGGTTACGGCAAGATGGGCCGGCTGATCGAACAGCTTGCGCCGGAGTACGGCTTCCTGGTGTCCCTAAAGCTCGATGAATTCAACAACGCCGCATGCGAAGGCCTGACCACGGACAATTTTCGCGGCATCGAAGTGGCCGTGGATTTCTCCATTCCCTCGGCCGTGGTGGCGAACGTGGAAGGCATCGCTGCGTTGGGAGTGAACCTGGTGATCGGCACCACGGGCTGGCGGGACCAGGAAGCCGCGGTCCGGCGCGCCGTGGAGAAGTGCGGGATCGGCCTGGTGTGGAGTCCCAATTACTCGGTGGGGGTGAATGCCTTCTTCCGCCTGGTGGCGGAGGCCGCGCGCCTGCTGGCGTCCCAGCCGGAATATGGCGCGTGGGCCTGGGAGATTCACCATGCGACCAAAATGGATGCGCCATCGGGTACACTACTGAAGCTGGTGGACGAGATGAAGAAGGCGGGCTATGCGCGGCACATCGATGTGGGATCGAACCGCGCCGGCGCGCACCCGGGTACGCACGAGATCGGTTTCGATTCGTCGGCCGACACCATCACGCTGCGGCACGCAGCGCGCGGCCGCGAGGGATTCGCGCGGGGAGCGTTGCAGGCCGCCCAATGGGTGGTGGGCAAGCGGGGCTTTTACGAGTTCGGCGAGATTGTATTTGGGTAGGGAGGTGGTACATGTTCACGGGATGTGGAACCGCGCTGGTAACGCCGTTCCGGCGCGACCTTTCGCTCGATGAATCGACTCTGCGCCGGCTGGTGCGGCGCCAGATTGAAGCCGGCATCGATTTCCTGGTGCCTTGCGGGACCACCGGCGAAAGCCCCACGCTGGCGCGCGCCGAGCACTTGCGGGTGGTTGAAATTGCGCTCGAAGAGGCCCACGGCGAGGTCCCTGTGCTGGGCGGCGCGGGCGGCTACAACACCCACGAGGTGATCGAGCTGGCGCGCGAGTTGGAGCGCATGGGCGTGAACGGCATCCTCTCGGTGACGCCGTACTACAACAAGCCCACGCAGGAGGGCCTCTACCAGCACTACAAGGCCATCGCCGCTGCCATCAAGCTGCCCATCGTCGTTTACAGCGTACAGGGCCGCACGGGCGTGAACGTGGAGCCGGCCACGCTGGCGCGCCTGGCGGAGATCGAGAACATCGTGGGGGTTAAAGAAGCCTCGGGCAACCTGGCGCAGGTCGCCAACATCGTACACCAGGTTCGAGAGGGATTCAAAGTGCTTTCGGGCGACGACGCGGTCACCATCCCGGTGATGGCGCTGGGCGGCTGCGGGATCATTTCGGTGGTGGCCAACCAGATTCCCGCCGAAATGGCGCAGCTCGCGCAGGCCTGCCTGCGCGGCGATTTCGCGTCGGCCCGCGCGATCCAGGCCCGCTACCTGCCGCTCATGAACGTCAACTTCGTGGAATCGAACCCCATTCCGGTGAAGGCCGCCATGGGCCTGATGGGCCTGCTCGATCCCGTGTTCCGCCTGCCGCTGGTGCCGCCCGCCGCCGCCAGCCTGGCGAAGATCGAGGGCGTGCTGGACAAGTTGGGTCTGCTAAAGAAGGTGCCCGTTGCAGGCTGAAATCGAGCGGCTCTACGACGAGAAGCCGGCCGTTTACACGGACGACCACTTCCAGCTCTTCGCCGCGTTCAAAGCCGCTCTGAACGAGGGCAGCGTGCGCGCCGCCGAGCCATGCCCCGGCACGCCCGCGGGCTGGCGCGTGAATGCCTGGGTGAAGAAAGGCATCCTGCTGGGATTCCGCATGGGCGGCATTGTGGACCTCTCGGTGGATTCCGAGCGGCAGCCGTTCTTCGACAAATCCACTTTCCCGGTGAAGCGCTTCACGGCCCAGAGCGGCGTGCGCATCGTGCCGGGCGGCTCCAGCATTCGCGACGGCTGCCATATCGGCACGGGCGTCACGTGCATGCCGCCCATGTACATCAACGTGGGGGCGTACGTGGATGACGGCACGATGGTGGATTCGCATGCCCTGGTGGGGAGCTGCGCGCAGGTGGGCCGCAACTGCCACATCTCCGCGGCCAGCCAGATCGGCGGCGTTCTCGAGCCCGTGGGCGCGCTGCCGGTGATTGTGGAAGATGAAGTCCTGGTGGGCGGCAATTGCGGAATCTATGAGGGCACGGTGGTGAAGCGGCGGGCCGTGCTGGGAACCGGGACGATCCTCAACCGCTCGACGCCGGTCTACGACCTGGTGCGCAATACCGTTCACCGGTCCACCGACGACCAGCCGCTGGTGATTCCCGAGGAGGCCGTGGTGGTGGCCGGCGCGCGCGCCGTCACGAGCGGCCCGGGAAAAGAATGGGGCATCTCGGTCTACACGCCGGTAATCGTCAAGTATCGCGATGTCCGCACGGATACCAGGATTCAGCTCGAAGATCTGCTGCGATAGAGCGGAAGTGACAGCTCACCGCGGAGGCGCGGAGGCGCGGAGAACCTGCTCTCCAACCAGCGGCTGACTCTGCCCTACCGCAGCGGCACCCGCACTACGATCCCGTCGTTGACCCGCGCGATCAGCTCGGAAAATGAGACCACCCCGGCGGTGTGCACGGGCCGGTAGCCGGGAGTCCGGGGCGTGACATCCAACTTGAGATGCGCGGTGTCGAAGCTCACCAGCAGGTCGGGGCGGCCGTCGCCATCCAGATCGATTTCGTCGGAAACCTGCGCCGGGAGCCTGGCGGCGGGCGTCCAGGTCATCTGCACGAAGGGATCGACGCGCTGCAGAGGCGATCGCCGAGGGACCGGCTTCCGCACCACCACCTGGTAGCCATCGCGCTGGATCACGCGCGCTACTTCGCCGCCGCTATATTGCGGATCGATGCGCAGATGCAGGGCCGCCACGCCGTTCTGAAACCAGCCGTACAGGAAGAACGGCGCCGCGAGCAGGACAGCCAGCGTCGCCACGGCCCCGGTGTTGCCTAGAATCGCGCGCCATCGTTTCATTGCGGCCTCCTACACCAGCAGCCCGAACAGCTTTTCGAGCGTGTTTGCGATGATGCTCCCGCCGAACAACACCGCGAAGCCCCACGCGGAATAGAGATGCATCAGGCGCGCGCGCTCGGCCGAGGGGCCCACCTCGGTGCCCCTGATGTGCCAGACGGAGGCGCCGCGCACGCAGGCATCCACGCAGGCGCCGCATTTCATGCAGGAGAGCCGCGGCTGGCCGCTCTCGAGCGATTCCGCGCCGATGGAAAGCGTGGGGCAGGCCTTCTCGCACAGCACGCAGGGCCGGCACCGGGCGCGATCGATGCGCACGTCGAAGGCGCTGGTTTTGTTGAACAGCGATTGGAAGGCGCCGAACGGGCACAGGAAGGAGCACTGCGTCCGCTTCTTGGTGAGCAGGGGCAGCACCACCACCAGCCCCAGGAACAGCACCACAAAGATGCCCGCCTGGAAAGCCGTCTCGAACGAGCGCACCTGCATATACTCGGTGACGGTCTTGAACGGGCAGAGCCAGGTGCAATACACCGGTTCGAGCAGCGCCGCCGAAAGCAGCACCACGGCCGCCAGCACGGCCCACGGCATCCAGCGCAGACGTGGATCCAGCTTCTTGATGCGCGGCTTCTTGGCCACCGCGGCGAAGCCCTCCTCGATGCCGCCGAAAAAACAGCCGTAGCTGCACCACGCCTTGCCGAGCAGCAGCGTGGCGCACATCCACAGCGCCACCATGGCGGCGATGGCGTGCGGATTCGAGGCGGTCGCCAGAATCGAACCGGGAAACACGATGGTGCCGAAGAGCGCCGCGGGGACGATCATCATGGGGATGACCATGAAGCAGAAGGGCGTATCGCCGGAAAGCATACGCTCCACGGGGATGCTCATGGAGCCGCGCAGCGCGATGAGGTCCCAGATAAAGCCGATGGGAAACAGAAAGCCCACCGCCACGAAGAAGTATCGCCGCCAGCGGTATGTCTGGAAGGTCCGCACCATCTGGAAAAAGAGCGCCACCATGAAGAGCAGGGTGACGGCGGCGGCCAGTTTCGGCGCGCGCCCGGGCTGCATCATCGCGCGCGAAAACATCAGCAGCGACCAGAGCAGAATGGGCAGAGTCAGCAACAGCGATTTGGCCCAGCTCCTCGGCGCCGCGCGCAGGGTCCTTTCAGGCATGCAGGAAATACCTCCCCAAAATGATGACGGCAGCGTACCCGTACCAGGCTGCCAGCAGGAAAAGGGTGAAGCGCGCCACCACCGCGACGGCGGCGAAGCGTTGCACCACCGCCAGCGAGACCGATGGCAGGAACCAGACGGAAGTTCCCACGAAGAAAAAAGCAAAGAATAGCAGCGCCAGGGGCAGGCTGGAAGTCTCGGCGGCGCGCACCCCGGCCGCCACGAACGGCGGGCAAAGCGTGAGGCCGCTCACGAAGCCCAGAGAAACGGGTGCGAAAGTATGATAGCGATCGCTGAAACGGCGCGCCCGCGAGGCCGGGCAGCCATGCTCGCACGACTTTTCGGGGGCCGCTCGCAGGCCAAAAGCATACGCCGACAACAGAGCGGCCAGGCCCGCGTCGCATAGCCCGTAAACCAAAATTCGGGCGCGCGGTTCGAGGTTGAGCGAGAGGCCCAGCAGCCACGCCAGGCAGGCGAATCCGAGATATCCGGCCAGACGGCCGCCCAGGAACTGCGCCAGCAGCGCGCCGGTGCCGGACACGGATTTCCGCTCGGCCGCCAGCACGGGGAGCAGAACCGGGCTGCACGATGCCAGGCACACCGGTCCCGAGGAAATTCCCAGCAGAAGCGCTTCCGTCGCCAGACCGCCGGCAGGCATCAACCGAGTATACGACTAGGCGCTTGAAATTGTTCCGCCGGTCGGACCATCGGACAGCAGCGGTTTGCGCTTGCCGTTCCCTCCGTTGATCTCCCGCTGAACATCCGCCAGCACTTCCGCGGACTGCGGCGAGTGCAACTCTTTCTCCATGCGACGGAGGGCCACCCCGATCACGTCGCGGTGGTGCAGTTTCGAGCCCGGTCCCATGCCGCTCAGCTCCAGCCAGAGGCGGTGCGCGAGGGCCAGATCCTCCGGCCACAGGCGCGGCGGGTGCGGACCGAGATTGAAGAACAGGCTGTCCTTTTCGTTTTCCGCCACGATCTCGAGCGAGAGCGAAGGCCGCGGCTCGGGAAGCCGCTCCCACTGGTAGCCGACCTGCGCGCCCTGCTCGGCGGGCGTGAGTTTGGGAGAGAGGCCCATCACGATGCGCGACGATTTCAGCCGCGCGGCGGTCTGCACGGCGGCTTCGTACGGATCGCTTCCCGGCACCACCAGCAACTCGACGTGCTTGCCGGCCTTTTCGGCCAGCGTCACCACGCGCGTGAACAGGTTGGTTTCGTCGTCGGAAAAGATCTGCGCCACTTCCAGGCCGTGCTCGCCCGAGCCGGCCTGCGTGATCTGCCGGATGGAGAGCACCACGATATCCACGCGGCGCGTATCGGTCTTCTCGAGAATGCGCCTCAGGTGCTGAAGCCGGTTGGGGTTGCGCACCGCCACCAGTACGTTGCCCGGCCGCACGGTGCAGCTTTCGGCGGTCACGTCGGCGTGCGTGTCCAGCCGGAATTTCTCCTGCTCTTCGGCATGCGCGCCCTTCTGGCGCTTGCGGTTGTAGATATCGGAAAGCTCGAAGACCGCGAAGAAGCCGATGGTGAAGCTCACACCCGAAATAGTGGCCACCTTCTTGGTGAGCACGTTGATGATGGCCAGCGCGAACAGCGCCAGGGTAATCAGGGCCAGCCCCACGGGAATCTCTTTGCCCTTCACGTGGAAATTCAGCGGCACCTTCCACTCGCGGCCGCCGGGCTGCTTGTAGCGCAGCACCAGCACCGAAAGCGCCTTCATGGCGAAGCTCCAGACCACGCCGAACGCGTAGGCTTCGCCCAGCATGTAGACGTCGCCGCGGCTGATGACGATGGTGACAGATCTGCAGGCCCACGATCACGTTGATGAGCCGGGAGGTGGTGCCGAATTTGCGGTGCGGGTGCCGGAACCAGTCCGGCAGCACGCCGTCTTCCGCCACGCGGTTCAGCACGCCGTTCGATCCGATGATGGCCGTGTTCACGGCGCCGGCCAGAATCAGCGTGCCCACCAGCACCACGAACCCGTGAAACAGCAGCCGCAGCGGGACCGGCCCGACCAGGTACATCGCGAGGCCGCCGATCAGGTTATCGAGGAAATCCTTGCGCGCGGCGTCCGGGATGATCATCACCGCGAAGAACGAAACCAGCGACGTGAACAGCATGCTGTAGATGAAGATCACGAAGCCGGCGCGTTCCAGGTTCTTCAGCTTGGGGTGGGCGATTTCGCGATTGACCTGCGCCAGGCTTTCCTCGCCGCTCATGGCCAGCAGGGAGTGGCCCAGGCCGATCATCACCGCGATGACGGTGATCGAAGGCGCCACGGTGCCCTTGAGCCAGCCCAGCGCCTCCGGGCTGAAATGCAGGTTGCTCGGCACGGGCAGCGGTACGGGGTTGAAGCCCTTGGTCAAAATCGTGGCCAGGCACCAGACGATCAGCATCACCACCATGACGGTGGTGATCTGCATGATGCGCAGGGCCTTCTCGCTGGATTCGTGCATGCCGATGATGTTCTTGCGCCAGAAGTAGAGCGTCACCACGATGGCGAAGGCGGCCGCGAAATAGCGGCGCGTTCACATGCAGCGTGGGCAGATGGAGCCGTTCGCCGGTCTCGTTGATCAGCCCGCCCAGGTACAGGCCCGCGCTGACCGCGCTGATGGGCCCGGTGAGCACGTAGTCGAACATCAGCGCCGAGACCGAGAACTTGGCCAGCGTGCCGCCCATGGCCTCGTGCACCACTTTGTACACGCCGCCGCGCACGAACATCGAGCAGCTTTCGATGTAGATGGCGCGCACCGCGTACGAAAACAGCATGATCGCCAGGATGAACCAGGGCGCCGCTTTCCCGATGGCCTGCTCGGCGATGCCGCCGACGTAGTACGCCGACGAGGCCAGGTCGCTGAGCACGATGGCCGCCGCGCGCCAGAAGGAAATGAACGACAGCATGACGGTGGTGGCCACCACGACCTTGACCACCTGGGGATGCTGTTCGCTTGTCACTGAAAATCTCCCTCGAACGCCCGGAAAGCAGCGCTTCCAAATAAGCCTGCGAGGTTAGCTGACGGGCTAGAGCTCAGAAGTACTCTGTCCGAATCGGACTTCGCCCCGACTACTGGGTCCCCCGCCTCCGGGTGGAGTTCGGCACCAACATATTAGCATGACTATAGGGGGCTAATGGACTCGCAGACATTGGCGCGCGCGGTCATCGGGCGGCTCAGAGCGGCGGGACACCAGGCGTGGCTGGTGGGCGGCTCGGTGCGCGACGTCCTGCTGGGCGGGCAGCCGAAAGATTTCGATATCTCCACGGACGCGCGGCCGGACCGCATCCTGGAGCTGTTTCCCGATGCGGGTCTGGTGGGCGCGCAGTTCGGCGTGGTGCTGGTGCGCGACGGCCGCTCGCAGGTGGAAGTGGCCACCTTCCGCAGCGACCATCTTTATGCCGATGGCCGGCGCCCCTCCGAAGTGCGCTTCGAGACCGATCCGCGCGCGGACGTGCTGCGCCGCGATTTCACCATCAACGGCCTGATGATGGATCCGGCCACCGGCGAGGTGCTGGATTACGTGGGCGGCCGCCGGGATCTGGAAGCCCGCCTGGTGCGCGCCATCGGCGACCCCGGCGCGCGATTCGCGGAAGACCATCTGCGGCTGCTGCGCGCCGTGCGCTTCGCCGCGCGGCTCGGGTTCGCCATCGAGCCCGCCACCCTGGAGGCCATCGCGCGCCACCACGCGCTCATTCGCAAGGTCTCGGCCGAGCGCGTGCGCGACGAGCTGGTCCGCATCCTCACCGAAGGCGGCGCGCGCCGGGGCTTCGAGCTGCTGGATTCGACCGGCCTGCTCGAGGACCTGCTGCCCGAAGTGGCCGCCATGAAGGGAGTTGAGCAGCCGCCCGAGTACCACCCCGAGGGCGACGTCTGGGTGCACACGTTGCTGCTGCTCGAGCAGCTCGAACGGCCCTCCGCCACGCTGGCGATGGGCGCGCTGCTGCACGACGTCGGCAAACCGCCCACTTTCCGCGTGGCCGAACGCATCCGCTTCGATGGCCACGTGGAGGAAGGAGTGCGCCTCGCTCAAGGCATCCTCGAGCGCCTGCGCTTCTCGCGGCACGAGACCGAGCAGGTGCTGGCGCTGGTGGCGAACCACATGCGCTTCAAAGACGTGCTTCAGATGAAAGAGAGCACCCTGAAGCGCTTCCTGCGCCTGCCCGCCTTCGAGGAGCACCTGGAACTGCATCGCCTCGATGCGCTCTCGAGCAACCGCCAGCTCGACAGCTACGAATTCGCGCGCGGGAAGCTGGCCGAGTTTTCCGTAGAGCACCTCAAACCGCCGCCCCTGGTGACGGGCGCGGACCTGATCGCCGCCGGGTACACGCCCGGTCCGCTTTTCACGGAAATACTGGCGGCCGTGGAAGACGCACAGCTCGAAGGCCGCGTCGCGGACAAAGCCGCGGCCCTGCGCCTGGTAACCGAGCGATTCCCCGCCCCGCTCAAAACTCCAGGCGAACCTTGAGATCGATCTGCCGATAGCCCTGCTTCTCGGGGCTGGAGGGGTCCAGCAGGGACGCGCCCGTGAACACCCCCGGACTCGGAGTGGAGATGTTGTTGTTGGGGAAGCCGAAATGCGGCGTGTTGGTAACGTTTGAAACCTGGACGCTCAACACGGCGCTGAATCCTTCCAGGAGCGAGACGCGCTTGGCCAGGCTGGCATGGGCGATGCGAATCGGGTAGCCTTCCAGGATGTTCATGCCGCAGGTGCCGTAGCGGCCGGCCTTGGCCGGCGGCACGGCGAATGCCAATGGGTTGAACCACTGGTTCAGCGTCCGCGCGCCCGCGTTGGGGTTGCCAACGCAATCGGGCAACTCCGTCACATAGCCCGGGCTGGCGTTGGCCGGGTCCGGCCCGGTGAAGAGCGGCGAGTAATACTGCCCCGAAGCGAGCGTGCCGATGGCCTGCAGGCTCCAGCCGCTGACCACGCGGTCCATGACGGGTCCGCCGTTGGCTGCGAAGCGCTGCCCCTTTCCGAAGGGCAGGTTCCAGAGTGCGCTGGCGACGAAGTACAGGCGCCGGTCGCTGCCATCGCGGGTCCAGTGATCGGTCACGTTGTAAGGATCCGTGGTATTGGCATAGTTGCTGATGTTATTGGCCCACGTGAAGCTGGTGTTTAAGATGACCGGCCCGGCCCTCCGGCGCGCCGCGGCCACCAGGGAATCGTAGTGCCACTGGCCATCGGTGCGCGTCTCGTAGGCGTTGTTATACTCCGGGTAAGGCAGCCTCGAAACGCTGAAGGGCGTGGTGCTGGCGGGCGGCTTATTGACGTTGACCGTGTAGTTCAGACCCGTGCCGCGCGATCCGATATAAGAAACACTGGTAACCAGGCCCGGGGTGGTCCGTTCGATGGTGGCATTGTACTGCCGGATCACGCCCTCGTCGAACTTGGAAGGGAGCGCGGTAACGCTCTGGCTGGCCATGAGCGGAGAGGGGCTGGATGGAAAGGGATCCGGGAATGAGAGGGCCACCAGTCCGTGGGAAATCGTATTGTTGTACGTTTCGGTGAGATCCCAGGGGTTGGTGGGGTTCAACTCGGCGCCGGCGGGGCCGAAGCCCTCGTTTTCCGTGTACTCCCCGTATCCGCCTCGCAATACCAGGTTATCGAGCAGGCGGTACGCGGCGGCCACGCGGGGACGGAAGTTGGTTATCTTGGCCTTGGGAACCACCGGCCCGACCGCCACCTTGATCGTATTCGTGAAGTAGGGACTCACCGAAGTGATGGTGCCCGGAGCCACGTAGACGATGTCCGTCTTGGGGTTCCAGTTGGCCATGTAGCCATCGGCATAGACCGGCACCGTGTAGTAGTCCCAACGCACCCCGTAATTCAGTGTCAGCCGGGAAGACAGGCGGAACGTATCGGCCACAAAGGCTCCGCCCTGATCCTGGCGGACCAGCCGGCCGGGCTTGACGTTGCAGCGCGTGCTGGTGGCCGGAAGGCCCAATAGGAAATCCGCATATGCCAGCCCCGTGAATTCGCCGGTAAAGGTGAAGGCGCCATACACGCACTGCGGGATCGTATCCTCCACCCAGTCGAAGCGAAAATACTGCGCCCCCGCTTTGATGCTGTGCCGGCCGCGCGACCATGTCGCCGAATCTTCGACCGTCCACACTTTGTCGGACTCGGCCACATTGCTCGTGTAGCCGCCTCCAAACTCTGTCTGCAAGCCGGTCAACCCGGTGATCGACAGGGCCGGGAAACCCTGTGTGGAGAACGCATCGGGGTTGACCCCCTCCAGGCCCAGCGTGCCCGTAAAGACGTCTCCGGTCGAGGGCGCTGTCTTGGCTTCCGATTCACCCTGCTTGATTCGGGCACCGGTTTGCGCCACCCTAAAATTGTTCACCAGTTCCGGCGAGAATGCCTGAACGTCGGAAACGGTCCACGTCCGGTAGCGCGGCGACTGCGTGGAGTCGAACTGCTCGCCGATGTTGCCCGGCGCAAAAGTGGCGGTCTGATTCTGAATCCAGTTGAAATACAACTGGTTTCCATGCCACGCTCGCTGATCGATGCGCCCGGCCGGCCAGAGCCCGTTGTAGGTGTTCGATCCATACGGGTGCACCCAGGAGTAGTTCTGAACGAAAGTGTTGGCGCCTCCCAGCGTGGGCGGAGGAATGTAGCTCAAGTACTTGTTCGACACGCCGGTGATGCGCGAACTGGGGATTTCGTTGCTGGGAAAAGGAAGCCCGGTTCGCGGATCGTGGATGACAATTACCGTTCCGTTGGGAGCGGTATTCGGGCTGAGGTACTGGCTCAAATCGCCGGTGCGCATCTGCGCGGTGGGAACGTTGGCGAACAGGTTTTCGGTGAAGGGCGTCCTTTGGTCAATTACGCTCAAGGAGAAGTAGGTGACCCCCGGGATGATCGGCCCGGTCACATTGCCCGCCTCTTCCTTGGCCATGTAGGACACCGGGGAGGGATTGAAGAAGGGCGCCGCGTTCCACTTGGATGATTCCAGTTTGAGGTAGCCCCAGCCGTGGAACGATTGGCCGCCGCGGCGCGTTACCATAATGAAGTTCACGGGCCGGGAGGCCTCGATGCCGGGATTGGCGATGGTGACCTCGACGGTATCGAGGGCCGCCGGGCTGGGGAGCGCCGGGGTGGTATCTTGGGCTATTCCGTCGAGATCGTAGGTCTGCTGGTTGCGGGAAGAGATGCCGGAGATAACCAGACTGGGGGGATTGATTTGAACGAAGGGGCTCGCGGGTTGAGAAGGTGGCGGGGCCGTCTCGCTTTGCGCGGGGAACTCGGCCGTGTTGCCTTCCACTGCGGGAGCGGTCGTCAGCAGAGGGAGTATCGACGGGTGGAAGTCCACCAGGGGCGTATCGAGCCACTTGGTTTTGTAGTCGACGGGATTGCTCACCGTTCCGCTCCGCGGCTGGCCGGTCGGCGCGATCTCCGCGCCTGGTTCGGGAGCCGGCTCATCCGGATTGGGCCTGGGCGCGAGGGCCTTCAGCCTGGCGTCCACGCGTTGGGTCTTTCCTGTTTCGAGCTGTATCCCCTCCATGAGGAAGCTCTGGAAGCGATCTTCATTGATCGTCATCCGGTACACGCCGGGTTTGAGGTAGGGAATCTCGTAAAGGCCGTCCTTCGCGGTCAGCACCTGGCGCGCCGTCACGCCCGTGGCGGTGTCGATGACAACCAGGGTGGCGTTCGCAACCGGAGTGCCTCCGGTATCCGTTACAATCCCAAATAGCGTCGCCATTTCGGTTTGGGAGAACAGGAGTGCCGCCGCGGGCAGCAAGAGGGCAAAGAATCGAAAGAGATTGAGACGCATTTAGAGTTTAAGCATCCTTGACAAACTTTTATGATACTCTCGACGCAAATGGCCGTGCCGGAACTCGCGATGGAATTGCTTCCGACGCGCGGAGGATCGCCCGGGTTACCTCCAACCGCAGGATCTGAAACGACCGACGGACCCGGGCCGTCAACCATAGTTTATCCGAGGAACTAATGATACGACGGATCAGCGGCTGGTGCGCCGCAACGCTCTTTTGCGCTCTCATTCCATTGGCGGCGCCGGATCTCGATGGCCAGACGCCGCCCGCCCCTCGATCGGACCAGGGAGCGGAAAATACGGTCAAGTTGAGACGCCTCGCGGTCGGCGTGCACGCGCGTATCTTCCTGTTGCGGCCGTTCGGCCCGATGGGAAGCGACCAGACCATGTCGACTTCCGTGGTCTCGGGCGTGCCCTACGACTTCGATTACAACACGGGCTCTAAATCTTACTTCTATGGGGGCGGCCTGACGCTCGAGTACACCTTGGGACCCCGAACCACTTTCGTAGCGGAAGGCCTTTTCAACCAGCTCCGCTTTACCCAGAACATCGACGCCTACTGGGGCGTTGTCAACCCGGAGACCGCCACCGACGACCGGACCCACCAGAGCTCCGTCCAGAGCACCAACGCACGATTGTGGGACGCTCCCGTGATGGTGCGGTATAAGGGCGTGGGCTCCTCCGGCTTCCTCTCGCATATGTTCGTTGCCGCGGGGGCAACCGATCGCTTCGTCAGCAATATCCGGACCACGACCAATACCACGCTTAACGGGACTACCACCACCGACCGGACCCCCTTGGCCGCCTCCAAGAAGAACCTTTTGGGCGCCGTGGTGGGAGTGGGTTTCCAGTTCATAGACGATTTCGGCATCCGGGTCACGCCGGAGGTCCGCTACACGCGTTGGGCCGGGAAAACGTTCGCTTCGGATTCCGCTCAATCGCCCACCAATCAAATCGAGGTGGGCATCTCGATTTCGCACTAGCCGCGCAAGAAGAAGGGCGGCTTCGCGCCGCGCTACAGCGGCGGCTCCATAGGCAACACCAGCGGCGGTTCCAGCAGGAAATCGAGCTTCGCCATTTCCGCGGCGGCCTGGCGCACGGCTTGCTCGGTGGTGGGCTCCAGCGTGATGACGAACGGCAGATCCAGTTTATTCTCGTGCGGCAATTGGAGCACGGCCTCGAGGCCCATGTTCTTCGCGGAGAGAATGCCCGAAAGCGCCGCGATGATGCCCGGCTGGTCGACGACCCGGAAGCGCACGTAGTAGGAGCGTTTCTGGAGGGTCACCGGGATGGGCTTGTATTCGCCCAGGCGCTGATGCGCGAAGGGCGAGACGCGCGTGGGGCTGCCGCCCAGAATCTCGCGCGCCACGCGCATCAGGTCGCTCACCACGGCCACGCCGGTGGGTTTGGGACCCGCGCCGCGGCCGTAGTAGAACGTGTCCTCGCCGTATAGCCCCTGCACCCAGATCGCGTTGTAGGAGTGGCGCACGCTGGCCAGAATGGCGGTCTGAGGAATCAGCGCCGGGCGCACCGACAGGATCAACCCCTCCGGCGTCTGGCGCGCCGCGCACAGCAATCGAATGGTGTGGCCCAGCCGGTGGGCGTACTGAAAATCCAGGGGCGAGAGGCGCCGGATCCCTTCCGTGAAGATGTCGCCCGGCGTGATCTTCTCGCCGAAAGCCAGGGCGGAGAGGATAGCCAGCTTCGAACGCGCGTCGAAGCCATCGATATCGTTGCTGGGATTGGCTTCGGCGTATCCCAGCCGCTGCGCCTCTCCCAACACGGATTCGAGCGGCGACCCGTGCTGCTCCATCTCCGTGAGGATATAGTTGCTGGTGCCGTTGAGGATGCCGTAGAGCGCCAGCACGCGGTCGCCGGAGATCCCCTCGCGCAGCACCGTGTGAATGGGAATCCCGCCCGCCACGCTGGCCTCCATGGCGATATTGGTTCCGGCTTCGATGGCGCGCTCCCAGAGTTCCGCGCCGCGCAAGGCCATCAATTCCTTATTCGCGGTGACCACGGATTTGCCGGCAGCGATGGCGGTTTCGATGATCTGGGCGGCTACGGTAGTGCCGCCGACCAGTTCGACCACGATATCCAGGCCCGGATATTCGACCAATTGGCGCCAATCGGCGGTCTTGAAAACGGGCCCCAGCGATTCGGGAATTGCCTTGGAGTCGATTAACAGGTCGCAGACGGCCCCGACCCGCAGGCGAAACCCGAGCTTGAGAGCGATCTGGTCGCCGTTCTCCGCCAGGATCTTCAAAGTGCCCGAACCGATGTTGCCCAGACCGACTATCCCCACCTCGACGTCGCGCATAAACGGGCATCATAGCATCCGGCGGGCGGCCGGACGATTAGCGCGCCGGGAGCTCCGGGGGGTGGCGTGGATCTCCGGATTCTTCCCGCCGCAGCCCCCTGGATTTCAACCGGGGACCGTGATAAAGTGAAAGAGCCTTTTGAAAGTCCTGCGAGAACTCGGCGCGGTCCTTCCTGCCTGGTCTAGCCCGCAGATTTGAAAGACAGAAAGAGAAACACCCTTGAAAAATATTTTCGTAGGAAACCTAGATTTTGCCGCCACCGAGTCCTCCATACGGGCGTTGTTCGAGCCGTACGGAAACGTGGAACGTGTAAATCTGGTGACCGATCGTGATACCGGCCGCTCCCGCGGCTTTGCCTTCGTCGAGATGACCGATTCGGGCGAGGCCGATAAAGCGATTGCAGCCCTCAACGGCGCGGAGTTGGACGGTCGCAGCCTGAACGTCAACGAAGCCCGGCCGAAGCCCCAGGGGGGCGGCGGCGGTTTCCGCGGCGGGCGCGGCGGCGGTGGAGGTGGCGGCGGGCAGCGGCCGCGGCGCGATTCGCGCTGGTAAGTGATTCTTGGGAACCTCGCGGCCGGTTTTTCTTGCGGGCTGGCCGCGAGTCGAGATCTACGTAAGGAGGGCTCATGCCCACACGTTCTCGGACGTCATTTCAGAAACGACAAAGAGAACTGCTCCGCATGGAGAAGCAACGCGAAAAGGCCGCCAGGCGGGCGCAGCGGAAACTCGAGGGCCAAGCCCCCGGCGAACCGGTCGCTTGGCCGGCAGACGCTTCCGAAACTGCGCCGGACCAGAACGCGCCGCACAGCCCTTCACCAGCGCCTGGGTAGCTTCAACACCGTCAGCCGTCCTGCCAGAGGCGGGCAGAGCGCGATCAAAAGGGGGTAGCCTTGGAATTCCGGTACATGGGCTTCGACCAGCAGCGCAATGCGCGCACCTTCCGTTTCGACGTCGTCTCCAAGGGCGAGGTCACGCGGCATCTTCTCGTTACCGCCGATCTCGCGCTTTTTCTGACGCACCGGATTGGAATTCAGGAAGGACCCAGTCTTTGCGCGCAGAAGCTGGCGACCGATCTGGATAAGGGCGTCGAAGGGTCCCACGAACTGACCGAAGACGACCTGCGCGAACACGCCGCGGCCCGCACGTTGGCCGAAGCCCGCAGGGCCGAAGCGCGCAAGACCGGCCCGCGCCGCCCCACCGGAGGCGTTCCCCGCGGGTCGCCGTGGCGGCGAAACGGCCTCTGAGACGCCCGGCGTGCTATGGCACTTCACTTGCTCCAGAGTGCCCGCATGAGGTCTGACTGCCACATATCCGAACGGGTCAAGGGATGCTGCGACATTTGCCGGAATTGGCCCGCGCGTTTGCACATGCCGGAGGACGTCCACGGTTGGTATTGCGGCAACTGTTGCCCGGTGTGCCGCCCCGCTGCCGTAATGCACCCGCCGCTCGATGCCCGGCCGGATGCCGCTCCGCAGCCGGCATAATCCTTACACTTCATGGTGAGCCCCTCCTGCCGGGATTTGGGCAGAGGTGCTTTCGCCACGCCGAAAGATTCGCATAAGCCCATATTTTGCAACGAAACCGATCTGGCCGGCCTCGTGCACTCTTGTGGGGCGAGCCATGCTGAAGATCACTCTCCACGATGGCGCAACCGAGTTGCGCTTCCATCTCGAGGGAAAGCTGTCCGGCCCCTGGGTGGGCGAACTGCGGCAATGCTGGCATACCGCTCGCTCGACTACCGCCGGGCGCAAGTCCGTCCTGGACCTCCGGGAAGTGGATTTCGTCGATCCCGAGGGCCAGGCTCTCTTGGCCGAGATGCACAGCCAAGGCGTCGCTTTGACGGCCTCCACGCCGTTAATGCAAGCGCTGGTGACGGAAATTTGCCATCCGGTCCCGTGTGCTAGCGTTGAGGAAAGTCATGCTTCGGCCTTCCCTCAGCGACCCGGGCGCAGCCCATGCGCGCGATGAGACCTTGCTCGAAGTGGCGGAGTCGATCGCCTCGCACCGCCAATTGGCCACTCTATTCACCGATCTGAAGGTCTGTCTGAAGCGGCTGGTCTCCTTTGATTTCATCAGCTTAACGTTGCTCGATCCGAAAGAGCGGGTGGTCCGGCTACACATTCTCGAGGGCGATCGGCCGGTCGCGCCCAGTCCGCTCTCCGCCATCCCCATCGGCGATAGCCCCACCTTTCTGGCGCTCCAGTCGCGCGAACCTTATTACATGCGCGATATTGCCGGGGAGAGCCGGTTTCCGGTCATTCGCGATCTGCTGGCGGCCTACGGCGTCCAATCTTATTGCACTCTGCCCCTCTTCACGGCGCAGCGGGACCTCGGCGGGCTGCACTTCGGCTCGCTCCGTACGGAGGCCTACACCGCCGAAGACATCGCCTTTATGCGGGAGGTAGCCCGCCAGGTGGCGCTGGCGGTGGACAATGCCTTGGCCCATGAAGCCGCCCGCGTGGCGGAAGCACAACTGGCCCGCGAGCGCGACCGCCTGCGAACCCTGCTCGAGATCAACAACGCGGTGGTGGGCTGCCTGGCCAGCCAGACGCTCTTTCAGACCATCGGCGCCTCCCTGCGCCGGACCTTTAACCTCGATTATGCCAGCCTGCTGATCTACGATCCGGAAGTCGGCGCGCTGCGCTTCCATATGCTCGATTTTCCCGAGGGTCTCGGCGGAATCCGCGAGGACTCCCTGGTTCCCGTGGATGGCTCGCTGGCCGGCCAGGTGTTCCGGAATCTCGAGGGGCGGGCGTTCACCGTCGAAGAGATGCGCACCAGTTTGATCGGGGTGCTGGCCAGCGAGGGCCTCCAGTCGCTATGCTGCGCGCCGCTGATCATCCGCGGCCAGGCCCTCGGCACCCTCAACGTGGCCTCGCGCCGTCCAGGTTTCTTCGCCCCCGACGACGTCAGCTTTTTCACCCAGGTGGCCGCCCAGATCGCCATCGCGCTCGATAACGCCCTCTCTTACAAGCGCATCGAAGAACTTAACGCGCGCCTGGAGGAAGAGAAGGTCTACCTGGAAGACGAAATCCGGACCGAGAACCGGTTCGAGGAGATCATCGGCCAAAGCCTGGCCCTCAGAACCACCCTGAAGCAGGTGGAGACCGTGGCTCCCACCGATTCCACGGTCTTGATCTATGGCGAAACCGGCACCGGCAAGGAGCTGCTGGCGCGCGCCATACACGACCTGAGCGCCCGCCGCCAGGGGACTTTTGTCAAGCTGAACTGCGCCGCCATCCCCACGGGTTTGCTCGAGAGCGAAATGTTCGGCCACGAAAAGGGTGCTTTCACCGGCGCTATCGCCCAGCGCATCGGCCGCTTTGAATTGGCGCATCGCGGCACCATGTTTCTGGACGAGGTGGCGGAGATCCCGCTGGAACTGCAAACCAAGCTGCTGCGCGTCTTGCAGGAGCGCGAATTCGAGCGCCTGGGCAGTTCCCGCACCATACGCACGGACGCCCGCCTGGTGGCCGCCACCAACCGCGACCTGGCCGCCATGGTGGAGGAACGACAATTCCGCGCCGACCTCTACTACCGCGTCAACGTCTTCCCCATCACCGTGCCGCCGCTGCGCGACCGCCGCGAGGATATCCCGCTTCTGGTGCGCTACTTCGTGCAGCAGAACGCGCGCCGCATGAACCGGCGCATCGCCACCATCCCGGCCCAGACTATGCAGGCGCTGGCGCACTACGACTGGCCCGGCAACATCCGGGAGCTGCAGAATTTCATCGAGCGCGCGGTGATCGTCTCTTCGGGCACGGTGCTGGAGGCGCCCATTCGCGAGCTCCGGCGCGGGCATCTGAAGACGCCCGCCGCCGTGACCCTGGCCTCAGCCGAGCGCCAAGCCATCCTGGCCGCGCTCCGTGAATCGGGTGGCCGAGTGGCCGGCCCGCAGGGCGCCGCCGCCCGCCTGGGTCTGAAGCGGACCACCTTGCAGGCCAAAATGCGCAAGCTGGGCGTGGACGCAAAGAGCATCTGAGCTCGTCGGGGTAGATGCTAAGATGCCTGCTGGTGTTTACTCCGTCGCCGGGCTTTCCGGCAACTGAATCGCCGGCATCGAAGCGGATTGGGAAGACCGGCCGCGCGCCCCAGGCCGCCTGGGCGCTGGCCGCGGTTCTGATCGTCTTCGCCTGGCAGGCGGCCATGGTTCACCTCAGCTTCGCCGGCAATTGGAGCGCCCTCTTCTGGGCCGGCACGGCTTTCGGAGTTCCCCCCGCGCTGGCGGGCGAACATCTTTACCTGTTCCCCGGCAGCGGCTGGGACGGGCAGTTCTATCACGATATCGCGCACGATCCCCTGATCCGCGGGGATCTCTGGAAATCCATCGACGCGCCCAGATTGCGCTATTCCCGCATTCTGGTTCCGGCGCTGGCGAATCTGCTGGCGTTGGGCTACCCGGCGCGCGTCGATTGGGCCTACCGGGTTGTCATTCTGGGCTTCGTTTTTCTCGGCGCATACTGGCTCAGCCGGATCGCCGTGAACGCGAACCGCCGCCCCGCCTGGGGCCTGGCGTTCTGCCTCGTCCCGGCGTCCATCTGCTCGATCGACCGCATGGTGACAGATATCGCGCTAGCGGCCCTGTGTCTCGCGTTCGCGCTCTACGCAAATTGGGACTCCGCCGGCCTGATGTCTTACCTGGTGCTGGTCCTGGCCGCCCTGACGCGCGAAACCGGGCTGCTCCTCATCGCGGCTTATTGCGGTTGGCTGCTGTACCGGCGGCATTTCGGTCGCCTGGCCATTTTTGCCACGGCCGCGCTGCCGGCTTTGTCCTGGTATGCCTATGTCCGCGGCCACACGCGCCCGTTTCTGTATCACAGCCTGGTTTCGATTCCCTTCAGCGGTCTGGTGGACCGCTTCGTTCATCCCATGGCGTATGCGCTTCCGGTACCGGAGGCGGTTTTGGACGTGGCGCTCGATTACGTGGCGCTTCTCGGTCTCGTGCTGGCGCTGGCGCTGGTCTGCCGCGCTCTGCGCAAATCGGGTGCCACCCCAGCCACCATCGCGATGGCGCTCTTCGCCCTGCTGATGGTGACCGGCTGGCGCCCCGGCGACTGGCTCGAGGCTTACGATTACGCCCGCATCTTCTCGCCGCTGCTCCTGCTGCTCGGCTTGCGGGCGCTAGAATCGGCCGAATGGCTTTGGGCGCTTCCCCTAGCCATGGCGCTGCCGCGCATGGGGCTGCTCGTCGGTTTGCACACCGCCCAGGCGGTTCGAGCGCTGCTGTGACTCGGACAGGCAGCCAATGGCAGGTGAAAACGGGTCGCGGCGCGGCAAACACGCCTGACGTGAGGCGGGCGATCTACCGGAGCGCTGCAGTTCCTGGGTGCCATCAGCCTCGGGTTGTTCGCGAGCGCGCTGGGGCTGATCTGCGCGGCGATGGGAATCCAGCTGGCGGCGGGAGGGAAATCGAAACGGCCCTGGCTCTCGCGCCGCTGGTGATGTCCGAGATTCGCGCGCGGCTGCGCTGAAGCTATTGCAGGGCCGTATAGAGCTTCTGCGAGCTGTTCACGGTCTGCCCATTCACCGTCATGGTGAAGGAGAGCGGCACGGCGCCGGTTCCCGCGCCGGTGGGAACTACCACGTTGAATTGGTACAGCCCTATAAACCCAGGCTCGAGACCCCAATACTGCAGCACGGCCGGCGTTTGCCCGAACAGGATCTGGAACGAAGTCGCGGAGAGCGAATTCTGGCCCGCGACGATCTGCCCGGCGAGCGTGCTGTTATCCGGACTGCCGGTATTCACGCTGCCGAACCCGATGCCGTAGAGCACGACGATATCCCCCGCTGATGCCGGATGCGAGGTGAAACCCGGTATGGCTCCCGTGGGTAAAACCCAGTTCGTCAAATCGGGAGGGAAGAGCGCGCCTACGTATTGCTTGCCGCCGATGGCAATCTGCGGCGGAGCGTACAGCCCCGGCTGCACCGTGTTGATCTGAAGGTTGAAAGGCGGGCTGGTGCCGATCGCTGTGGAAACCGTAAGTTGCTGAGAGCCGGTCGATACATTCGAGGGCACCTGCACATTCAACTGGGTCGGGCTGATGTACTCGACGAAGGCGGCCGCGTTGCTGATCTGCACGCTGGTCCGGTCGAGCTGCGTGGGAGCGTTCACGCCGCTGAAATCGTTGTACGGCGCCTGAGTGGACCATTCGCGCGTGTCCGCGGCGAGATTCGTCCCGTGAATCTCGATCCACGATCCCGGCGCGGACACGGCGTTGAAAGCACCGTATTGGCCGAGCGATAAAGCGCTGCTTATCGAGGGCGGGCCCTGCAGCGCGCACGGCCCGGCTCCGTTAATGGTGAGCAGCCGGACGACGTTGTTCTGGGTGTCGGCCACGTAAAGATTCCCGGAGGAATCAAGGGACAGAGACTGCGGATAGGCGAGCTGGGCGCTGAGGGCCGGTCCGCTATCGCCGGAGTAGCCCTTGGTGCTTCCCGCCACGGTATAGATCAGGCCGTTAGGCGTCACCATGCGAATGCGGCTGTTGAAAGTGTCGGCGATATACAGGTCGCCGCACGCATCGATGGCGAGACCCTTGGGATAGTTCAGCTTGGTGAGATAGGCCGAAGATCCATCCGCGGTCAGCGTCCCGGCCCCTGCCACGATGGTGATTTTGCCGGTGGGTGAAATGGGCGAAACCTTGAGGACCAGGCCGTTGTTCGTGTCGGCGATGTAAAGGGCATCGCCCGCGGGGCTCACCGCCACGGCCGTGGGATTCCAGAGCTGGGCCTTATCGGCCGGTCCACCCGCCCCGCTCTGGCCCTGGCTGCCAGTGCCGGCTATGCGCGTGACGGTGACGGTGCCGCTGCTGCTGGTCGAGACCTGTTCGACGGAATCCACGCCGGAGTCGGCGATGTATACGTTGCCGGAGGGATCCAGCGCCAGGGCGGCCGGGCTCGAGAGCCCGTAGGCCAAGGTGCCGCCGACTCCCACGATGCTGTTCATGACGCCGCCCGAGATCTTCCAGAGCAGGTTGTTCCCGGTATCGGACACATAAATGTTGTTCTTGGAGTCCACGGCAATACCGGCGGGACCGTCGAATTCCAAATCGATAGGATTGCCGTCAGTGCCGTTATTCCCGGCGGTGCCGTCGCCGGCTATGGTGTTGATGTTCCCGCCGGACAACTCGCGGATCCGGTTGTTATTCTCGTCGGCGATATAGGCGTTGCCGCCGGCCCACCAGACCTGTGTGGGCAGAGCAAGCTCCGCGTTGGTCGCCACAGCGCCGTCCCCCGTGAATCCGGATGTGCCGTTGCCCGCCACGGTGGTGATCGTAAACGAAACGGGGGGGGTTTGCGCCAGGCACAAGGTGCCCGCCAAGGCCAGCAGCATTCTCGACAGCTTTACTGAAAAATAATTCACGCGTATCTCCAATTTAAGCGGGCGCCGCATTGACGCGGGCGCACGCATCCGCCCTTCTATATCGATGAGACTAACTAGTGTAAGACGGAATCGGTTCCCCGCGGGTTGCGCCCGGTGTGCGCCGCCCCCGGCTCAAGCCTGCCGCAGGTGGTCGTACCCGAGCGGTTCGAGGATGCGGCCGTCCAGTTTGACCATCCCCGGATGGCCCCGGCGCATCCAGCCGATGCGCGTGAGAGGCAGGCCTTCGAAGTTCTCGGGCACGTGAATGCGCGGGGGCACGGTGAACAGAAGCTCGTAATCTTCGCCGCCGTGGAGCGCCTGGTCGAGGCTCGCGCCGGGATAGAGCGGCGGAGCTTCGATCTCGGCCGATAGCCGGGAAGCCTCAGCCAGGCGGCGCAGGTCGAGCGAAAGGCCGTCGCTGAGATCCATGCAGGCGGTGGCGCCGAGGCGCTCGCGGAGGAAGCGGCCCAGCGCCAGGCGCGGCTCGGGGCGCAGGTGGCGGCGCCAGGCTTTCCCGCGGCGCAGGACCAAACCCAGAGCGGATACTCCTAGCCGGCCCGAAACGTAGATAGCATCCCCGGCGCGCGCTCCGTCGCGGCGCAGGGCCGTTCCGCGTGGCACGGCGCCGCACACCACGATGTCGCAGACCAGTTTTTCGGCGTGGCCCAGGTCGCCGCCCGCCAGAGGCGTGCCGGCGCGCCCGGCCAGGCGCAATAATCCCCGATAGAAGCCATCCACCCAGCGGGTCCCGGAATGCGGCGGAAGGGCCAGGGAGAGCAGGCAGAAGCGCGGCTCTCCGCCCATGGCCGCGATATCGCTCAGCCCGCGCGCCAGCGCTTTCCAGCCCAGATCCGCGGGGCTGGCGGAAGAAGCCGTGAAGTGGACGTCCTCGATCAGCATGTCGGTGGTGAACAGCAGGTCGTGGGCATGTCCGCGCGGACGGAAGATGGCGCAGTCGTCCCCGATTCCCAGAATCAGCCCGCGCGCGCGCGGCGCCACCGCCCGCCGGGCGATGCGGGCGATCAGAACGGGCTCGCTTTCTAGAATTCCGGAGCGCTTGACCATAAGGGTGCCATCTGAGAGAATACCCTACGCAGTAGACACGGTTGTTTGGGCGCGCCTCGGAAGTTCCTGCAAGCCTCGAAAGTCCGCTTTCTTCGCTGGGAGACTCAAGAGCACGACGAACAATGAATCAGGAGAAGGCGTAGTGAAGGAAAAAGGTACTGTTAAGTGGTTTAATGCCGCAAAGGGTTATGGATTCATCCAGAGGCCGAACGGCGAGGATGTGTTCGTGCATTTTTCGGCTATCCAGGCTAACGGCTATCGTTCCCTGGATGAAGGCGCGCAGGTCGAATTCGAGGTCAAGCAGGGGCCTAAAGGCCTGCAGGCCGAGAACGTGATGAGGCTCTAAGAGAGGGCGGATCGGATTTGCGTCGAAAACGGGCCCCGCGTGCGGGGCCCTTCGTTTTTTTGGGGGTTACCAGCCTGTTGGTTACTGGGCGGGTGCCGCCCGCCCCGGTCTAGCGCGCTCGTGTTACTATTCCGTTTGTAACCTGGAGCCAACTCCGTGAAAGTATACGAAACGAAGGACATCCGGAACGTCGGTGTGGTGGGCCACGGCGATTCCGGCAAGACGACGCTCACCGCCGGTTTGCTGTTCACCGCCGGGGCGAGCAATCGCCTGCTGCGCGTGGATGAAGGCAATACGATCACCGATTTTGACGAGGAGGAAATCCAGCGCAAAATCACGATCTCTACAGCCATCGCCGTGGCGGAGTGGAAAAAAACCAAGATCAATATCCTCGATACCCCCGGCTACAACATCTTCATCAACGACACGCGGGCTTCGCTGGTGGCGGCCGATGCCGCCCTGGTGGTGGTGGACGGCGTGGCCGGCGTGGAAGTGCAGACCGAGAAGGTGTGGCAGTTCGCCCACGATTTCAAACTGCCCCGCGCGGTCATCGTAAATAAGCTGGATCGCGAGCGTGCCGATTTCGAGCGCGCCCTCGCTAGCGTGCAGGAGACCTTTGGCCGCTCCGCCGTCCCCATCCAGATCCCCATCGGAGCCGAGCGCGATTTCAACGGCGTGGTGGACCTGATCCGCATGAAGGCTTACACCTACACCGCGGATGGCGACGGCAAGGGCAAGGAAGGCGAGATCCCCGCCGGCCTGGCGGATGCCGCTCAAAAGGCCCACGAGGCGCTGGTGGAGATGGTCGCCGAAGGCAACGATGCCCTCATGGAAGAGTTCTTCGACAAGGGCACGCTCTCGGCCGAGCAGATCGTGGAAGGCCTCCAGGGGGGCACGCGCGAGATGCGCATTTTTCCGGTGATGTGCGCCTCCGCCCTGCACAACGTGGGCAGCGATCTGATTCTGAATTTCATCGTCGAGAACCTGCCTTCCCCGGCGGATCGCGAACCGCTTACGGTCACTGTGGACGGCAAGGAAGCCACCCGCAAGATCGCCGCCAACGACCAGGCTTCCGTGTTCGTGTTCAAAACCTCCGCGGACCCGTTCGCGGGCCGCATCACCTTCTTCAAGGTAAATACCGGAGTAGTCAAGAACGACGCCAACCTGACGAACGTCGAGCGCGGCGCAGCGGAGCGGCTGTCGCACATCGGCAGCCCCATGGGGAAGACCATTCAACCGGTGACCGATCTTCACGCGGGCGACATCGGCGCGGTGGCCAAGCTGAAGGAAACGCTGACCGGCGACACCCTGGCGGAAAAGGGCTTGAACATCGAGTATCCGCCGGTGAAGCTGCCCGAGCCTTCCATCGCTTTCGCGATCCAGGCCAGTTCGCGAAACGACGAGGACCGCATGGGCAACGCCGTCCACCGCATCCTGGAGGAAGACCAGTCCTTGCGTTTCTACCGCGACCCGCAGACGCGCGAGTTTCTGCTGGCCGGGTCGGGGCAGCAGCACGTGGAGGTCGTGGTCAGCCGCCTGAAGAGGCGCTATGGCGTGGATGTGACCCTGAAGGCTCCCAAGATCCCCTACCGGGAGACCATTCGCGGCACGGCCGATGTGCAGGGGCGCCACAAGAAGCAGACCGGCGGCCACGGGCAGTTCGGCGATTGCTGGATCAAGATGGAGCCTCTGCCGCGGGGCGCCAAGTTCGAGTTCGCCAATGAGATCTTCGGCGGGTCCATCCCCAAGAATTTCATTCCGGCGGTGGAAAAAGGCATTATCGAAGCCGCCGAAAAGGGGTTCCTGGCCGGCTATCCCATGGTGGATTTCAAGGTGATCGTCTACGACGGTTCCTACCACGACGTGGATTCATCGGAACTGGCGTTCAAGCTGGCGGCGCGGAAGGCTTTCAAGGCGGCCATGCAGGAGGCCAGGCCGGCCTTGCTCGAACCCGTCATGAACGTCGAGATCCAGGCGCCGGTGGAGTATGCCGGCGACCTGATGGGCGACCTGAACGGGCGGCGCGGCCGCATCTCCGGCATGGAAACCAAGGGCAGCACCCAGTTCATCCGGGCCCAGGTGCCCATGGCCGAAATGCTGAATTATCAAAGCGATCTGACCGCCATGACGCAGGGCCGGGCCTCCTTCACCATGGAGTTCGACCACTACGACTTCGTGCCGCAGCTACAGGCGGAGAAGATCATCGCGGCGGCCAAGGCGGCCAAGACCGGCGAAGAGGAAGAAGAGGAATAGCGACACACCCGTGTCCGCACCTGCTACGGCGCGGACACACAAATAGCCCTTTGGTACAGTTGCGTAACAAAGATCACCTGTTGTAGTCTTTAAGAGCGCGGAAACCGGCCTACCCGGTTTAAGTGCTTTATTTTCTTCAGTCCGAGGCTTTGATGGACGTTTGGAAGCGGACTTTCCTATCTTTTTTAAACTTCGCTGCCCTCAGCCTCCTTCTTTCCGGCTGCGCTCCTACAGGGCACACCAAGTTCCAGATGTCTTTTTTGCCGCCGGCTCCCGCCGGAAACGCGGGTCCCCTCGAGATTGATCCTCCTCCAAACGTTGAGCCCAATTTGTATCTGAGGGATGTCCCGCCATTCCTAGTAGCAAGCCCGCCAGTGCCGGAGCGCCGCTCGAACGCCGATGACCTCGTGCGGCGCGCCGGCCTGCGGTTGCAACGCGGCAAGAGGTATTACCAGACCGGCGATATCGCCAACGCTCGCGTCGAGTTCGATGCAGCCATTGACATGGTCCTGGAAGCTTCCAGCCAGAATCCCGACGGCCGCCCGGAGTACGGGAAAGTCCTGGACGAGATGGTGGAGACGATTCACCGGCTCGACCTGGCGGGCATGGGAGCCTCGGTAACCGTCGAAGAGGGCAAGTTCGAGAAGGCCCCTCTCGAAGACATCCTGGAAATGACGTTTCCGGTGGATCCCAAGTTGAAGAACCGGGTGGGCGCCCAGGTAGCGGCTACCGTGTCGCAACTGCCGCTGGCGGTCAACGATGCCGTCCTCGGCTATATCAACTACTTCTCGAATCGGGGGCACAAGACCCTGGTGGCGGCCTACCAGCGCTCCGGCCGGTACCGGCCCATGATCCTGCGGATTCTGGACGAAGAGGGCCTGCCGCAGGAATTGATTCACCTGGCGCAGGCGGAATCCGGCTTTATCCCGCGCGCGGTCTCGCGTATGGCTGCCGGCGGAATGTGGCAGTTCCTGGCCTGGCGCGGCCAGCAGTACGGCCTGACGCGCACGCCCTCTATCGACGATCGCATGGACCCCGAAAAGGCCACCCGCGCGGCCGCCCATCATTTGCACGATCTCTACAGCGAGTTCGGGGATTGGTTTCTGGCGATTGCCGCTTACAACTGCGGTCCGACGGCCATCGAGAAGGCCGTGGAGCGCACCGGCTACGCGGATTTCTGGGAGCTGCGCAACCGCGGCGTGCTGCCGCGCGAGACCACCAACTACGTGCCCATCATCCTGGCCATGACGATCATGGAGAAGAACGCCGCCGAGTATGGCCTGGAAGGCGTGCCGCTCGAACCCGCGCTGGAGTACGATACCATCCAGACTTCCGCGCCCACCAGCCTGGCGCTGGTAGCGGATATCGCCGACGCCTCCCTGGCCGAATTGGCGGCGTTGAATCCGTCCGTCCTCAAGGGCATCGCGCCGGCTGACTATGCGTTACACGTGCCCAAGGGCAGCGGCAACCAGCTCATGGCGGCTCTGCAATTGGTCCCGCCCGAACACCGGGATGCCTGGCGCATGCATCGCGTGGGCAGCGGCGAGACGCTGGCCGATATCGCCCAGCGATACAAGACCACCACCGGTACGCTCGCGACCGCGAACAAACTGGCTTCCGCCGAAGTTGTGGAAGGCGACCGGTTGATGATTCCGGCGGCGCGTGCGGCGGCCCCGGTTTCCCGAACGCCATCGCGAACGGCCGCGCGGCGCGGCACAACCGGCCATGCCGCGACTATGCACCAGGCTCGCGTGGCCTCGCCCGCAAAGACTTCCGGCGCGCCACGAACCGGAACCGCGATGGCCAGGAGCGCGACCCCGGCCGGCGCGAAAGCCGGCGCCACGACCGCTCGCCGGGCGCAGGCGCGGCCCGCTTCAAAATCCGCTCCCAAGAGCGCCGCCGCCGCCCGGACGGCTTCTGTCACGGCTGCCCGCAAGCGCCCGCTGATGGTGGCCGATAGCTCCACTCGGTAGCGAACATTTTTTCTCCCGCTTCCTCGCCCTCTCCTTCAAAAAGGGGTATTCTAGGGTTGTTCGTGCCTGACTACAGGAGGCTTGATTCATGTTTGAAACCAGGGAACTCGCTCTCAAAGACGAAGAGGAGTTGGAAGACTTCCACGATTACGAAGACGAGGAGCATTCGGAGCTGACCTCGAAACTCGACGAATTCGAGGAAGACGAAGAAGAGGACGAGGAAGACGAAGAGGCCGTGACCCCTCTTGCGCCGCCCCCGGTAGCTCAACCCGCGGCGGCCACCAGACCCCCGCCCCGGAACCGGCCGCCCCACCGAAGAAGCCGGTTAAGAAGGCTGCCGCAGTCAAGAAAGCGCCAGCCCAGAAAGCCCCGGTGAAAAAGGCCGCCGCCAAGGCAGTCCCCGCAGCCCCGGTGAAGAAGGCCGCCGCCAAGGCCAAGAAAGCCCCGGCCCGCAAAGCCGTGAAGAAGGCCGCCAAGAAAGCCGTTGCCAAGACGGCTCCGGCTAAGAAGGCGGCGAAGGCGGCCCAGAAAGCGCCCGTCAAAAAGGGCGGAAAGAAGCGCTAGCCGGAGAGCCTGGATCGCAGTCGAAGACCTGTCACACCTCGCGAGTGAGACGTGTCTTCATCCAGACGGCGCCGCCCGAGCGTCACGCGTCCTTATTTACGACCCGCCGGCAGCGCTCGAACAGATCGAGCAGCGCGTCTGCGTACTCCTCGGGCGCGCGCGCGGCGGGCTTCCCCGAAAACCCGGCGGAAGATTGCGATGCCCTCCCGTAGCCCGTGGTCACGGCGATGAACTTGGTGAGCTCGAGAGCGATCTCATCCTTGCTGCGCCCTCCAGGCGCGGGCGGCGGCACGGGTTCGGCGGTGTCGGGGGTCAGTCCAGGTTCGGCCATCGGTGATCGGCTCCTCCGTGTGGTACAACTCTAGGTTACTGCATTTTCCTTGCGATGCCCCTCAACGCGGTCCGGCATGTGCGCAGAATGCGAGGCGGCGCCCAGTCCCACCTGTTCGAAGCGGATGACGGCCACTGGTATGTCGTCAAGTTCCGCAACAATCCGCAGCATCGGCGCATCCTGGTGAACGAGGCGCTCGCCTCGGCGCTGCTCGGCTACCTCAAGATCGCGATCCCCGAGACCGCGCTGATCCGCATCCCTCCCGAATTGACGGCCGCCTCGCCGGAGATCTCCATCACGCTGGGGATGCGAACCGTGCCGGTGGAGGCAGGCTGGCACTTCGGATCGCGTTACCCGGGCGACCCCGCACGCACGGCGGTGTACGATTTCCTGCCTGATGCCCTGCTCGCCAAGGTCGCCAACCTGGACGATTTCCGGGCCATCCTGGTGTTCGACAAGTGGGTAGCTAATGCCGATGGCCGCCAGGGCGTCTTCTACCGTGCGCGCGTTCGCGACGGCGGTGCTGAAACACGCGCCTTCGTGGTCCGGATGATCGATCACGGCTTTGCCTTCAACGGGCCGGATTGGGACTTCCCGGAATCGGCCGTGCAGGGCCTCTACCCGCGCCGCGTGGTCTATGAATCCGTGCGCTCGCTGGCCGATTTCGAACCCTGGCTCCTGCTGGTGGAGAATTTCCCCGAAGAGGCGATCGACCGGGCCTGGAAACGTATCCCCGCCGAGTGGCTGGAGGGCGACGAGGAAGATCTCGAACGCCTGCTCGAACGCCTCTTCGAGCGCCGCAAACGCGTGCGCGCGCTCCTCGAGGCGTGTCGCGAGGCGCGCTCCCGCCCGTTCCCCAACTGGCGGTGAAGCCGCGGCGCGTGGTGAGGCACGATAAAATGGCGCTGTGCTACACCGCTTCGTTCTTCACAATGACCGCATTCATACCGCCTCCGATGCGGTACTCTCCTGCGGGCAGGTGGGCCTGCTCTCCGGCTGGGGCGTGTTCAGCACGTTGCGGGTGGCCGGCGGTGTGCCGTTTGCGTTCGAGCGGCACTGGGCACGGATCGTCCGGGACGCCGCCCTTCTTCACGTTGCGGTTCCCCAGGATCCCGGGCGCGTGCGCGCCCGGCTGATCGAGTTGGTGGATGCCAACCAGGCTTTCGACTCCACCCTGCGGGTGGCCATTGTACGCAATGGCGGCGGAATGTGGGCGGGGCCGTCCAACGGGCACCAAAGCGACCTGATCGCGCTCACCGCGGATTCGAAGGACTGGGGCGACGGCGTCCGGCTGGCTTACGTGGAAAACGCCCGGCACGCCGCTTGCGTCTTCACGGGCGCCAAGATCCTCTCGTGGGCCATGAACCTCACCTGGCTGGAATCGGCCCAGCGGCAGGGCTACGACGAAGTCATTCTGCTGAACGAGCGCGGCGAAGTGGCCGAGTGCACCTCGGCGAATATCTTCGCGGCCAATGGCGGCCAGGTATGGACCCCGCCGCTCAGCTCCGGATGCCTGCCGGGCATCACCCGCGAGATCGTGCTGGGCGAAATCCGCGTTCCCGGAATCACCGTTTCCGAGAAGGCCCTGACGCGCGCCGACTTGGAAACGGCGGACGAAGTGTTCATCACGTCCACGACCCGCAACCTTTTGCCGGTGCGGGAAATCGAGGCCCGCAAGGTGGGACGGTCGGATAGCGTGCGGGAGGCCCTGGAAACGGAGTTCGAAGCCTTCGTGACGCGCTATACCGCGGCGCACGCGCGCACCGCCCCGGTCATTTGAGCCGGGCTTGCAATTCGACTCCGCCGATCACGGAGCGTCCCGGCATCACCACGCCGGGGATTTCCTGGTAGGAGGTGTTGGTCAGATTGGCGAACTGGACATAAGGCCGGACCCGCCCTTGCGGCCGCGCCACGCCGAAATCCCAGAGCCCATAAGGATCTTCGCCCGATCGCTGGATAGCACCGAAGCGCGTGCGCAGCATGACCGCCCGGCCGAACAGGACCTGATAGCTCACCACTCCGTCGTGCATCGGGTAATTCGACGTGTACTTGGAGAACAATCCCGCCGGTGAATCGGTCCGCAAGCGCAGGGCCGTGTAGCTGACGGTGAGATCGCCGGCCTTTTGCAGGCGCACGCGCAGGCTGGTTTCGACTCCCGTGGCGCGCAGGCTCTGAAGGTTGGCCGCCCGCCATATATCGTCGGGGGATGCGCGGAAATAATCGATATCGTTGCTCTCGCGCCGTTGAAACACGGCGGTCTCGGCCAGAACGCTGGCGGACGGGCGCCACTCCGCCGCCGTTTCGTAGCTCCAGGCTTGTTCCGGCTTAAGATTGGGAGATCCCACATTGGCGGGGTCCTGGTAATAAAGGTCCGTGAACGACGGCAGGCGGAACGCGTGGCTGCTGCCCGCCCTGAGCCGCAGCTTGGGCGAGAGCCACACGCCGCCCGTCACCGACGGGCTGAACTGATGGAGCAACCCGCGGTAGACCTCTTCCCGCGCCCCCACGTTGAGCGAGAAACGCCGAAGGGCGCGGAAATCGAGCGATCCGTAAGCCGCCACGCGTCCCCGCGCGTGAATCCCCAGGTTTGAGCTGTGGATGGAATCGTAAGAGCCATCGGCGCCGTAGTGCAGCGTCGTGTTTTTCGCGAGGCGGCGAAGTCGGCGCAGCGCGCCCTGCCAGGTGTCGAGCACGCTCCGGTTGGTGAACAGTTGCGGATCGTCGCGGTACAGCACGAACAGGTCGGTGTGCCGGCGGTAGCTGAAGTCCACCTCGGTGGATTCGCCGAGGTCTTGGTGAATCCCCGCGAACCAGGATTTGGTGCGTTCCCAGGAGGGGTAATCGCCGTAGAATTGATCCGCGCCATAGGGCCGGTCGCTGATGGCCAGAATGATGTCCGTCACACCGAGTCTGCCGACATGGTGGCTCACCGAGGCGATCGAGAGATTGCGGTAGTCGCGATCGGGCCGGAATCCCGACGAGAAATCCCGGTCTGCGGCGATCTCCTCGCTCCAGCCCCAGCGCAGCAGCGAAATCTCGAGATGTTGTTCGTTGACACCGAAGTTGCCGACGGAGAGCCGCAGGCGCACTTCGTCGATTTCGGGCGGCAGCGAGACGAAATTGACCACCCCGCCGACCGCGTCGGAGCCGTACAGCGTGGACCCGGCGCCCTTCAGGATCTCGACTCGCTCGATCGATTCCAGGGGCACCGGCGTATCGAGATTGAAGTGCCCGGTTTGCACGTCGTTCAAAC
Organism: Terriglobia bacterium; assembly: GCA_963714205.1. GTDB lineage: Bacteria > Acidobacteriota > Terriglobia > Bryobacterales > Bryobacteraceae > CAVQNQ01. Next base: position 2,099,809 of record CAVQNQ010000002.1, on the reverse strand, counting down.
GGAGTCCATTCCAGAGCACCAGCGTCTGGCCGAAGGTGCCGCCGCGAATAGATATGTCGGTCTGGATATCATTCGGCCCACGCGCCTCGAGATCCACGGATGGATCGAGACGCAAGAGGCTGGTGGGATCGTTGAACAGGATCCGGCGTTCTTCGTCTAGCGGCACGACCGTCACGGCGCGATCCGATTCCTCCAGGGGAATCGGCTCATATGTGCCGGTAACGATTATGGTTTCGACGGGTTGATCGGACATCGCGGTCTGCCCTGGGCAGGGGCCGACCGCAGCCAGAAACAGCAGGACGGCTGTCCGGGGAATGGTGGAGCGGAATGGCAAGCTACCAGTAGCGTAGCAGCATCAGACCCATCGTCAAAGCGAGGAAGGAAGAGACCACGGGAAAGCGCCAGGGTCGGCCGGCTTTGGGCTGTGCGAAAGCGGGCAGCGAATCGAAATTTGCGATTTGCGGCTCCGGCTCCGGCGACGCGGCGGCGGCCACCATCGAGCTGGGGGGTCCGTGAGGCGCCAGATGCAACCCCTGGGGAGCGGGCGGCGGCGCGGGTTCAAGCTCGGGTTCAGGCGCCGGCGGGGGCGCGAACGCCGCCGGGCGTTCGGGCTCAGCCGGCGGTTCAGGCTCAGCCGGGATAGACAGCGTCTGTGGGCCGGCGGCATTCGCGGGCGGCGCGCCGGGCTTGGCGATTCGATCCGACGTCCGGCGGCACAGATCGCCTACCGCAGCCACGAAATCCAGGGCCGCGCGGTCGCCGTCAGCCAGCCGCTCGCGCAGTTCCGCGATTTCACGGTCCTTGCGTTCCAGGCGCTCGCGCAGATCCTTCTCCAAAGCGTCGAACTCGCCTCGCAGGGCGGCGGCGACCGCCGCTTCCGTGGCGCTGGCGCGGGCTTTGATCGTCTCGGCGACGTGCCGGTCGAGCAACTCCAGATGATTGCCGATGGCCGCGGACACCTGTTGTTCGATGCCGCCGAGTCTGGCCTCCACAGTTGCGGACAGTTGTTGTTCCAGGGCGCCCGCGCGGGCTTCCATGGCCGACGTCACGCGGTGTTCGGCGGCGCCGGTCTGCGCCTCGACGGCGCTGGAGACGCGCTCCTCGACCGCCTGCGCGGCGGTGGCCACGTTGCGATCGAGCGTTTGTCCCAGGGCATCCGCCTGCGTCTTCACGCTGGCGGCCACCTGCTGTTCGACAATGCGCGCCACCGCTTCGGCGAATTCGCGGTTGAGCGAGACCACCTCGGCTCGCAACGAGCCGATGTCCCGCTCCAGCCGCTCGTGAGCCGCCGAGATCCGCTGGTCGAACACCTGGCGGACCTCGTCAAGGCGGGTTTGGGCTCCGGAGGCAGTGGATTGATCCTGCTGGTGCAGCGATTGCAGCTCGATGGCGATCTTGGCCTCGAGGTCGGTTAAATAGCGCTCCACTTGCCCGGAGTGTTCCTTGAGGCGCGCTTCGAGGGCGTTGACCACGGCATCGAGGACCTTCTGGTCGAAAGCGCCGGCTCCGTTTCCCGCGCGCGGGGCGGAAGCCGCTGCCGAGGACGCGGCGGCAAGCAGGGCGGGCGCGCGCTCCATGCGTTGGAGGCGCTGCTCCACCTGCTCCATGCGGTTGGCAAGCGGGTCAAGGACGTTCGCAGCCGGGCGTTCGGATTTGCGGGCCGCGTTTTGCGAGAGCTTCATGCCCACGCCGAAGGCCAGGCCGTCGCCAAATGCGACCGCCAGGCTTCTCCAAATGGAGGAATCGCTACTGCTCTCCATATAACATAATCTACAGCAAATGTTTTATTCAGCAAAGAGAAATCGTTCATCCGTGGCATAAAGCACACTCTCAAAGGGAAGCTGGATGCGCGCCGGGGGGGCGCGAGCGGGACGGCGGCCAGCACGGATCGCCCTTTCGTCGCTTGCCGGGGCCGCGGCCGGTGCGGTATCCTGGAACTCAAAGCTCTCGAAGGATTTGATTTAGCCAAGATGGCCAACACTTATTCCGCGCTCAAGCGCGTACGCCAGGAACAACGCCGCACGGATTTCAACCGGAAGAACACTTCCCAGCTGCGTCACCAGATTCGCGCCATGCGCCGCGCCATTCAAAGCAAGGATGCCAAGGCCGCCGCCGATTTGCTTGCCCAGACCTTCTCGGTTATCGATCGGTCGGCCAAGAAGGGCATCATCAAGAAGAACACGGCGGCGCGGTATAAATCCAAGCTGCACGTGCGGGTGAAGGCGCTGGCGGGATAACCGCGGCCTACCGGTCCGTCAGTTCCAGGACAAACTGCTCCATGACGATGCGGTCATCGGGCCGCGCATCGCGCAGGCCTCTGTCCGCCCTTGAAATCAGCTTCAACGCGCGCTCGAGTTGAGGGCCGGCGAAGCGGCTCACGGTTTGGAGAACCTGGTCCGCGCGCGATCCCCACATCGGCACCCCCTGCCGCGTAAAGTGCGCCTGAACCTGCTGCGAACTCTTCAGCCCCGCCTCGCGGGCCACCAGGGCCATGCGGAATTGCGTCGAGAGGAAGGCCAGCGCGAGGGGCAGGTATTCGCCTTCGCGCGTCAGGGTGTCGAGGATCTCCAGCGCGCGGGCGCGATCGCGGCGGCCCAGCGCGTTCACCAGGGCGAAGATGGTGGTGGCGCGGGCATCCGGGACCAGCGCGGCGATGTCTTCGGGCCCCACCGCGCGGCTGCCGGCATACAGGCCCAACTTTTCGATCTCGGTGGCGATGCGCGCCATATCGGCGCCCAGAGCTTCCACCAGCAGATCCACGGCGGCGGGATCCACTTGAAAACCGGCGCGCCGGATCAGCGCTTCAGCCTCCTGGCGGGCCTCGTGGGCGGCGTAGCGCCGCAGTTCGATCACGTCGGGGATGGCTCCATAGAACTTGCGCACGCGCTCCTGCTTGCGCTTGTCGTCGCCTTCGAAATCGAAGCGGATGGCCTCGAAGACCAGCAGCACTCCGGGAGTGGGATTCTTCAGGTAGGCGGCCAGTAGCGCGGCGTCGGAGGCGCTTCCGGCCGGGGACTCCCCCTCGCCTTCCTCCTCGGAGCGGCCGCGCGGCAGGGCGGCTTCGGCGTTGGCCACCCAAATGAGCCGTTCGGCGGCGAAGAGGGACAGCGCGCGGGCGTCGTCGATGACCGCGGCTAATTCCACCTGCCCCAGATCGTGCCGGGCTACGGCATCTTCGGGCACGGTGGAGAGCAAGGCACGCTTGAGCCGGAGGCGTTCGTAGGCCTCGGTACCCAGGAGCAGCACGGCCGGAGGCGCGGAGCCCTTTTGAATTCGCGAAAGTAGCTGGGCGGAAGTCATGGCGGCGGCCCCATGGTGCCGCTAGAAGGCCTCCAGGATATCGGTGACCACTTTGCGGGCTACAGCCTGGCTGACCCGCGCGACCGCGGTGGCGGTCTCGTCGAAGTAGTTTTGCGGATTGGTCGAGATCTCGTAGCGCTCGCGAAACTCGAGGCCCTTCTGGGTGTATAGCACCTTGCCGGAGCGCCGGTCCGTCAAGGTGAGGTTGAGGGTGACGACCACCTGGCCGCTGGTGGCACGGCCGGTGACGGGATCGCTGGTGGTGCCATAGGCGCCGTAGTTGGCCAGCACGCCATTGAGGACGAGATCGGCCTGCGCGGGGTCCGCCACGATGTTATAGCGCGTACGCGAGATGAACTCGCGCGTCAGATCGGTGGGGAGCAGGCGGGCCAGGCGGTATTGCGGGGTGACCGTGCTGAAAGCGGGGATGGCAATAGTTTTGACGTCTTTGGGGATCACCTCGCTGTGACCGCCCACGTGATAGCCGCAGCCGGTGCCCGCCAGCGCCAATAGGAAAAGCAGCTTCTTCATACGATTTGCCGCGCCACGGCCACGGCGTTTTCGGCCGCCAGCCGGAGATTGTCGGCCACCATCCAGAACCACCAGGCATCCGCGTGGTTGCGGTCCGGACCGATGCCGCCCACCGCGATTCCCCCCTGGCCGGCTTGGCCGACATTGGTGGGCGCTTCCACATCCGGGCCATGGACCTCGATGGAACCGGCCACCAGCGCACTCTCCAACACTCCCATTTCGGGCGCCTCTTCAAATTCCACCCAGGCGGAAAAGCTGTAGCCGTGAAAGACCGGCGCTTGCACCAGGTGCAGAGACGGCATGGGAGCGCCCTCGTCATCTCCGGGCAGGGCCAGCAGCGTGGCCAGGTGGCGCTCGATGCGCAATTCGGAATCCTCCAGCGCCGCGGGAGCTTCTTCTCCGTAGCGGGCCAGCAGGTTGAAAGCGAGCTGCGCGTCGAAGACGGCCCGCGGCATATTCTTGAACGAAAGCAGGCTGATGGTCTGCTGTTGCAGCTCCTCCACACCGCCCGCTCCGTGCTCGCTGGCTGGAGCGAGGATCTGGATGACCGAACGGCGGATGGGTTCAAGGTTGTGCAGCCGGCGAAGGAAGAGGGCTAGGGCAATGGCCGCCGGATGGGCGATCACGTGGATGCGCGTCGAGTCGTCCAAAGGTTGATCTTCCGGCTCGGCGAGAGGAGCGCGCAGGCGGGCATCCGGCAGTTCCTCCGCGGCGCCGGCGAGGTCGATAATGGCGGCGCCCGTTTCGGCGGTGGCCAGCGCGAGAGCCTGGCGGCTGGACTCCGCGGAGCCGGCCAGGATAACAGCGCGGGCATCCTCGAGGCTCTCGGCGCTGAGGGCGGTAACGAAGGCGGGTTCGTCGCCCATGCGCGTCAAGGTGCCGGAGTGCTCCTCGTCGCCGGCCAGAAGGCGGAGCTCGAATGCGCCGCCGGTCCCGCCCGCGAGGTCGCGGATCTCGCGGCCCAGAAGCGATTCGCCGCCCACCAGCGCCACCACCGGCCGCTTAGCCAAGCTGGCCCTCCGCGGCGCGTTGCGCGCGCGCCTGTCTGATGCGCCGGCGAACTACTCCGGCCACGCGGGTGACCACGCCGCTGGCCACGTACACGGAGGCCAGGGTCAGCAGCACGGGTTGCGCGTAGTTCCAGACGAGATAGATGAACCCGGCCGCCAACACCACCAGCAGCGTCGTGTAGGGCTTCGAAAGGCTGATGCCTTTGAAGCTGTTATAGCGCCAGGTGCTCACCATGAGAAATCCAAGCGAAGCCAGCAGGGCCAGCCACGCCACCGAGTATACCCACCAGCCCAGCGGCTCTCCGTCGCACGCGATCACCACCGCGGCTACCATGCCGGCGCCCGCGGGAATGGGCAGGCCCACGAAATACTTGCGATCCGGCCGGCCGGGATTCTTGGGGACGGGGTTCTTCTGGATATTGAAACGCGCCAGCCGGGCGGCGCCGCAGATCAGGAAGAGAAACGCGATGAAGTACCCGGCGTTGTGGATCTGGTTGCGAAAGCTCTCGCTGACGCCATGATCGATGAACTGCACGCCCCAGGCGAAAGCCAGCACGGCGGGCGCCATGCCGAAGCTGATAACGTCGGCGAGAGAATCCATCTCCCGCCCGAACTCGCTGGTGGTATTGGTCATGCGCGCGATGCGGCCGTCCAGTCCGTCCAGCACGAAGGCCGCTCCGATGGCCCGTGCGGCGAACGAGAACTGTTCGGCCGCCGCACCCGCGGCCGCCCCGCCCGCGGCCGCCAGAATGGCCCCCCGGAAGGAGCGAAGGATGGAGATGTAGCCGAGAAATATGTTGCCCGCCGTGAATAATGTCGGCAAGGCATAGGCGGCGCGGCGGGGGCGATGATCCGGCGAGCGCGGGTCCGCCAGCCGTTCTTTAAGCCCCATGGGCACATTCCTGGCCGCGGCGGCGCGCAATCACGCTCGATCCGGCGGCTACGCGCTCGCCGGGCTGGACCGCGATTTCCCACTCGGGGCCGAGCAACACATCCACGCGCGAGCCGAACTTAATCAACCCCACGCGTTCGCCGGTGGCCACGCGCTCGCCGGGCTTCCTGTAGAAGACAATGCGCCGCGCGATGAGCCCGGCGATCTGCTTGAAAACCACGGTGGTGCCCTCACCCTCGACGGTCACCACGTTCTGTTCGTTTCCCGTGGAACATTCCTCCCGGTTGGCCACATGGAATGCGCCCGGCCGGTACTTCACGTCGCCGATGATCCCGCTAATGGGCGCCCGGTTCACGTGAACGTCGAAAATATTCAAGAAAATGCTGACGCGGCTGAGCATGGGGCCTTCGGATTTCACGGCCACCACCTTGCCATCGGCGGGTGCGACGGCTACCGGACCGGCGGGGATGGCGCGCTCGGGGTCGCGAAAGAAATACAGGCAGAAAAGCGATAAAAGCCAAAGCGGCGCGGCGAACCATGGGCCTGCCAGCCACCAAACTAAGAAGCCGGCGCCCGTCAGAGCGGCCGCATAGTAAATGCCGTCTAGTACAATCACTAGGTACTATTTTCACACACGCAGCAAAGCGGACACACACCTCGTATATCGCCTCACAAAACCGGGCTTGTAAAGGTCGAGACCATGCGGGCAAGCATCGTAAAATCAATATAAAGCCTCACGGTGGGGACTGGTATGCAGGAATCCGCGAATTTCCCGGCTTATCTGTGGCAGATCGTTGGCAAACCCGTCAGCGTGCTCTTGAACGTCGATATCGTCGATCGCCTGGCAGCCGTGGTCGAGGCGGGCTACCGGACTAATTCGTGGCGCGGCCTGGAAGTGGGCGGGTTACTGCTGGGCCGGAGCAGGAGCGCGCACGGACAGACCGTCGTGGAAGTGGCCGATTTCGAGCCCATCGAGAGCGAGCACGCGGCCGGGCCCTCGCTGCTGCTCTCCGATCCGGACCGGAAGGCTCTGGAGCCGCGCCTGGCCCGGCGGCGGACCCAGCTTTCCGTGGTGGGTTTCTACCGCAGCCACACGCGCCGGGAATTCGGCCTCGAGATCGAGGATGTGACGCTCTTCTCGACCTATTTTGCGAAGGCCTCCAACGTGTTTCTGCTGATCCGGCCGCGCGCGGACGGGCCGCCCATGGCTGGATTCCTGATGTGGGAAGGGGGCAAGATCCGCTCCACCACCCCGTCCCTGGTGTTTCCTTTGAGCAAGCAGATGCTGGAGGCGCGCGGCGAGGTGAACGAGCCCATCCGCCCACCGGCGCCCACGCCAAAGCTGGTGAATTCGCTGAAACCGGCTCCGGAAGAGTTGCGGCCGGCCAGTGCGCCGCGGGCCGGCGCGGAGCCGGAGGTCAAGCCCGCTCCCGCATCGGCCGCGCCTCGCCGCGCGGTGTCCCGAAAGCGTGGCGCCTTGAAATGGGCGATGGCGGCGTTGGCAATGGCCGCGGCGCTGGTTTCGGGCATGCTCAGCCGCACCACTCCGCCGGCCCGCGCGCCGGAGTCGAATTCGGCTCCCGGAATGGAGCACACCTCAGCTGCGCACAGTCCGTATAACCTGGCGGCCGCGCCCGCGCCACCGGCAGCCGAGCCGGTATTTCCGGCGCCAACGGCGCCCGCCCCGGAAAATCTGGCCCCGCCCCAGCCGCCCGTGGCAACCCTGTCCGTTCCGGCGCCCGCTCCGCGCAGCGCGGCTGCCGCGGTAACGGCGGCGCGAGCGCGCACCAAGGGATCATCGCAGCGGACGGCTGATCTCAGCAAACCGGCCTACACCGTGACAGCGATTCATCCAGCTTTGCGCCTCTTGCCGGAGCCTCCCTTGGCCGATCCACCTCCCGTGATTTCCGGTGACCTGCGGGCGTCCGGCGGGCCGCCGCTCTCCAGCGACTCCAGGAGCGGTTCCTTCTGCCGCGTGACCGTGCTGCGCAGCTCTCATTCCCGTGTGGTGCGCGCATTCGCCAGGCTGTTCAAGCACTCCCCCGACGCGCCGCCCGCCCCCCTGTGGGACCCCACGCCCCTGGTGCCTCCGGATGTGCGCCAGCGGATTTCGAGCACCGTGAATATCGATGTCCGCGTGCTGGTGGCGGCCACCGGCGAGGTGCAGGACGCCGAGGTGGTATCGAAGGGCAAAGACCCCGTGCTGAGCGACCTGGCGCTGTATGCTTCGCGGAGTTCCGAGTTCGCTCCGGCGCGCGCGGACGGCCAGGACGTGGCGGGCGAAGTGGTGCTGCGGTACCGCTTTGGAGCGGACGATCAAGATCGATAGGTTTCTGCAACAGCCTCATAGAGCGCGGCTGTCTTCGCCGCCATTTGCTCCAGGCGGAAACGCGCTTCATAGGTAGCCCGCGCCGCCGCGCCCAGGCGCAGCCTGAGGGAGGCATCCCCGATCAACGTCCCGAGCGCGCCGGCTAGGGCGCCCGGGTCCTCTCGAGGGACCAGGAGGCCGTTAGCGCCATTGTCGATCGCTTCAGGAATCCCACCCACCGCGGTAGCCACCACCGGAAGGCCCGCGCACATGGCCTCCAGCAGGCTGCGCGGCAAGGCCTCGGAAAGCGACGCCAGAGCGAAAATGTGGGCGCGCGAGAGCACGGCCGCCACGACCTCCTGGGCGCCCAGAAAACGAACCCGTCCGGAGAGGCCCAACCGCGCGGCTCGCGCGCGCGCTGCGGATTCGCCCGGCCCGTCGCCCACCAGGTCCAGTTGCCACTCGAGGCCGGGCAGGAGGGCCAGCGCTTCAAGCAGCGTGGCATGGTCCTTGGGCGGCTCGAAACGCGCTACCGAGACGATGCGCGGGGATCCTCCCGGCGGCGAGGCCCGCAACGATTCGGGCACGTCGCGCACGCCGTTGGGAATCACGCGGAGACGATAGGGCGCGATCCCCTGCGCGATTGCGAGTTGCCGCTCGTGCTCGCACACGCAGACAATCGCGCGGGACCACGGCGCGGCCATGCGCTCGGCCATCTGGAACAGAATCGCTCCCGGCCCCGGCATGCGACCGCCCATGGGCCATCCGTGAGGTGTGTGGATGGCCGCGAGATTCAGGCGCGCGCAGGCGGCGCGGCCGATCCAGCCGGCCTTGGCGGTATGGGTCGAGACCAGGGTGGGCCGGAAATCGCGCAACGCCGCGGTCAGCTCGACGAGGGCGCGCAGATCGGCCGCCGGCCGGATGGCGCGGCCCAGAAAGCGCAAGGGATGGAACGGGACGCCGGCGCGCTCCAGCCGCTTGGTGACCGGCCCCGCGCCGCCGATGAAGACCATCGCCTGGTGGCCGCGCTCGCTTATGAAACGCGCCATTTCCAGAACATGTACGCTGGCGCCGCCCACCGCATCGGCGCGCGTGATGACGTAGGCGATCCTCATGGGGCGTCCTTCCGGGAAACGATCACCAAAAAGGCCAGCTTGCGAAAAATCGCGGCGGCCGCAGCGCCCGCGCCGGGCAGATCGAGCAGCCGCGCCAATGGCGCGTGCCGGGGCACGTCCGCCAGGCGGTAGCGGATGTACTCGGTCTCGCGAAGCTCGCTAGAAAAATAACGCCCGAAGGCGCGGAAGATTTCGGTGCGGGAGCGGTAATATGTGTGGGCGTCGATCCATGCGAGCTTATCGCGGGCCCACTGGCGTGAATCAGGGGCCTGCTGCTTCCAGGCGCCCAGGCCCAGCGCGCGCAGAGCCCAGGTATAGCCGAAGCGCACCTGGGAGCCGCGCGGCAGCCGGTGAACTAGGGGGATGCCGATGTGCCCCTCGCGCCACACGTCGCGCGCGGGAAACAGGCTGAGCAGCACGCCGCCGGGCTTGAGTACGCGGTCAATTTCGCGCAGCGCGGCATTCAGATCCGCGACGTGCTCCATCACCTGGTTGTTCACCACCAGGTCGAAGGAAGCATCCGGGAAGGGGAGACGGCCGCCGGACGTCTCGCCCGATATCTCGATGATGGCCGTGCCCAGAAGTCCCGCGGCCTGGGCCTCGGCGCGATCGTGGGCGCCCGCGTAATAGACATCGGCGCCGCGGATCGCCAGGCCTGCCTCGATCCCCGCGCGCACCAGCCGGCCGGCGCCGCATCCGAAATCGAGGATCGCGGCGCCGGGCCGCGCGGCGGCGAATCGGCGCGCGAAATCCAGCACGAAGCGGTTGGTCACGTCCATCTGGCGCGCTCCAGCAGCTCGCGGTAGAGGCTTTCCCATTGCGAGACGATGGCGGCCATATCGAAGCGCGCGGCATGCTCGCGGGCGGCGCGCGACATCGCCTCGCGCTCGGCCGGCGGGAGCGCGGCCAGTTTGGACATGGCTCCTGCCATGGCAGCGGAATCGCGCGGCGGAACCAGGTACCCGGTCTGGCCATCGCGGACGATTTCGCCGGCGCCTCCGCAATCGGTGGCCACAGCCGGAAGCCCGCTGGCGGCGGCTTCCAGCAACACCATGGGCAGGCCTTCGACCACCGAGGAGAGCGCCAAGCCATCGGCCGCGTCCATGAGATCGGGCATTCCGGCGACGGGGCCCAGAAAACGCGCATCCACGGCGAGATCGCGGGCCAGCCGCCGCAACTCCGCTTCCTGGGGGCCCTCGCCGGCGATCAGCAGAACCGCGCCGCGGAGCGCGGCACAAGCGCGCAACAGCGTGGCGCAGTCCTTCTTCCACATCAGGCGCCCGGCTGCCAGCCACACGAAAGCACCCCCGAGGCCGAGCCGCTCGCGGGCGAGCGCGCGGCGCTGCGGGTCTGGCCGGAACGCAGCGGTATCCACGCCATTGGGGATGATCCGCAGCTTGCTTCGCCGTACGGCTCCGGCGGCGGCGTGGCGCTCGCCGGCGGCACGGCTGACAGCGGTGGTGCAATCGGCCAGCGGATCGGTGACGCGATAGGCAAAATCCCGCAGCCAGATGCGCTCCGAGGCGCGTCCGCTTTCGGCCATGCTGTGGAGGCTCGATACCACCACCGGCACCGGGCACCACAGCCGCGCCATGCGCGCCGCCAGATTGGCATGGAAGAGATGACTGTGGAGGATGTGCGGGCGCAGATGGTTGAGCAAGATCACCAGGCGCGCCAACGCGCGAGGGTCCGGCACGCCCGGGCGCATGCCCAGAGAGCAGGGGGGTTGCCCCACCAGTGAAACGACGGACGCCTCCCAGCCGCGCCGGTTCAACTCGCCGGCCAGATGAAGCACCTGCGTCTCCGCGCCGCCCGGTGACAGCCCGGTGACCAGCAACACAACGCGCGCGCTCACCGCAGTCTCCCGCGCAGCTTCTCGAACAAGGCGGCATAGGCATCCACCATGCGGGCGCTGTCGAAACGAGCCGCGCGCGCGCCCGCCGCGCATCCCATGGATTGGCGGCGCGCGGGATCGCCGGCCAGGGCAGCCAGCGCATCGGCCAGCGCCGGAATATCGCCGGGCGGCGCCAGCAGACCGGTAACTCCATGCTCGACTAGCTCGGGCACCCCGCCCACAGAGGTGGCCACCACAGGTAAGCGGGCCGCCATGGCCTCGACGACCGCGACCGGAGATCCCTCCCAGGCGGAAGCCAGCAGGAAGAGATCGCACGCCGAAAGCAGGCCGGCCATTTCCGCGTCGTCGCACACGCCCAGGAAATGCACGCGCCGCTCGATCCCGCGGGCTGCCGCGGCGCGGCGGCTGGCATCCAGGAGGCTGCCCGCGCCGGCCCACAACAAGTGCGCGGAGGCATCGCCGCCCAGACCGCGCGCGAAGGCCTCGATGGCTCCGGCGGGATTCTTCTGCGGCTCCAGGCGCGCCACGGCGGCCACCAGCAGGTCTTCCGGGGCGAAGCCGCGCGCGCGTCTCCATGCTGCGCGCAGGTCCGGGCGAACGAGAGCCTGTGTGTCCACGCCGTTGGGAATCGTAAACGCGGGCGCAAAGCCGTAAGCCGCACGGAAGGAATCCGCCACCCGCGGCGAGACGGCCACTGGCACGGCTCCCGCGCGAAAGGCCAGCCGATGAATGGTCCTGCCCAGCGCGTCCACTTCGCGGCCGGCGAGATTGTGGACGCTGTGCACGATGCGGCCCTGGCGGGCCAACGCGCAGGCCGGCCAGGCATACCGCATCACGTAGGAGTGCGTGTGCACGATGTCCGGCCGGAAATCGCGGATGACGGCGGCCAGGCGCGGCCCCATGCGCGGATCGAAGCCGCGGCGCTTCCCCAAGTGCCAGACCGGAATGCGGCCTTCGGCGAGCGTCGCTTCGAAACCGTCCTCGAAGGCCTCATAGAGCGAGACCACTCCCGTTTGAAAACGCTCCGCGGGCAGGCCGCGGGCCAGCGACACCGCCACGCGCTCGGCGCCGGCCCGGCGCAGCGATGCCAGCACTTCGAGCACGCGGATCACGGCTCGATCTCCCGCGCATCCCAGGCGCGGGCCCAGGCTACCGCGATCAGCGCGAAGATCAACCAAGCGGGCTTGCGGGTCTCCCAACTCAAGGTGGAGACGCCCGCGGCCCATACGGCCAGCGAGGTGAACCACAGAGCGCGCGCGGTGGGAGCGAGCATCCAGGCATACAGGGCCAGCGTGGCGATGAGCGAAGCGAACAGCAGAAACCCGGTCGCGCCGGTCTCCACCAGCACGGAGAGAAACGTGTTGTGCGCGGTATAGGGCCGTGCGGGAATGGGCGACCGGCCCAGCCACGGGACCACGGCGTCCGGGAAGGCGGCCGCGCCCACGCCGGCGGGCCAGCGGTGTCTGAGCAGCTTCAGGCTGGTCTTCCAGATGCGCGTGCGATCGTGGAAGGTTCCCTGCGCCATCTCGCCGGGCAGGGTGGCCAGGCGCTGGCGGGAGGCGCTGGGGGCCAGCCAGAGCGCACCCAGAATCAACCAGGCCGCCAGGGCGAGGCTTCCGGCGCGCTGCGAGACACGCGCCTGGCGCCACGTCAGCAGGGGAAAGACGAAGCTCACGCCGGCGGCGATCAAGGCGGTGCGCGACGCCGTCAACAGAATGGCGGCGATGGCCAAGGCCGCGGCCACCCGCGCGAGCGCCGCTTCCAAGCCACGCGCGCGATGGCTCAGGTAGAGCGCCATGGGAAGCGCCAGGGCCAGCGTGACTCCCAGATCGTTGGGGTCGAATCCGGCGGTCGCGAAACGGCGATAGTTGGTCTGCTGGTGGAGCGCGGCACGCAGCATCGTCCACAGCGACGAAACGGCCGCTCCGGCGAGGTATGCCCGCATGAGAAGCAGCCAGGCGGCGGCCGCGGGACACAGTTCCCAGACGAGCCAAAACATGCCCAGGAGCTGCGCCAGGGTGAGGAAACGCGCGGCGGTGGCGTGGGGAGCCAGGCTCCAGAAGAAGGTCAGGCCGCTCCAGGCCACGAAGCCCGCCGCCAGCAGCAGGGCGGCATTGGGCGCGCGCAGCCGGCCGCGCCGCGTCACCACCATGCATCCGGCCACGAAGGCCGCGAGGCCCAGGACGTGCGCGATGGTGCCCAATCCTGGGAACTCCAGGGCCTTCTCGAAAGGGAGCGAAAAGACCAGCGCGGCCAGCAGCATGCGCCCCAGGCGCTCGGAGCGGGAATCGAACGCCAGCTGCATGGCCACGACTCTACGGTAGCGGAGCCGCTCCGCCGCCGGCGCGCGCCATGGAACCCGTTGACCCGGATTTCGGAGCGCGGCCCACGATGGGGATGATCTTCCCATCCGGACCCGTGACGGTGATCTCGACGTTGTATTCCTGGCTTACGTAGGCAGGCCGATTGCGCCGGAAGATATCCCAGCAGCAATACAACAACAGGGCCCAGCAAACCAGGACGGGGACGATAGTCTTCAAACCGTTTACCTGAGAATGAACATGGTAGCCCCATTGCGGAGATCCTGCCCGCGGCCCGCGATATCGATGGCAACCGATTGCAATCGGATCGGGGAGTCTGGTACCATCAAGTTGGCCGACTGGAATCCTTCCTTGAAGTGCCGCAAATCCAACCAACGGAGTAAGATAATCAACTGAATGGGCTTCACCGTATTTCTTGGCAACCTTCCGACTTGGGTCACCGCCGATGACATCAAGCAATGGCTGGCCGCGGAAGATCTCGTAGCCGATGCCGTTAAAGTGATCCGAAACCACGAAACTCAGGAATCCAAGGGCTTCGCCTTCGTGGAAGCGCCCACGGCCGACGAAATGCAATCCATTATTCGCCGGTTCGACCGGGCACCTTTGGAAGACCGCCTCCTGCGAGCCAACCCGGCCCAGCCTCCCAAGGGAAAGGCGGATGCGCGTGCTCCGCAACCGGCCGGAGCCGCACCCCCGGCGAACCGCGGACCTCTGCTGCAACAGCAACAGCAGCGGCCGGATCGCCGCAGACGCGGGAGGGATAAAGAGCAGACGCCGCGTAGCGCCTTTGCCACCGAACTGGCGAAAGTATTGTAAATTCCGCGCGGGCCGCTCTCCGGACGGTCCCGAGAGCCGTTTCACCGAAGCTCCACACCTGTGAACGGCAAGCACACGATCTGTTTATATACTCCCTTATTTTGAGGTATTTATCAGTGGCAAGGGCCGTGCAAGGCGGAGCCCCATGAAATACGCCTGGCTTAGCTGCCTGCTGATGGGCGGCTGGCTTTCCGCCGGAACTCAGGAGTCCGATCTTAACGTCAATACGCGCTACACCGTGGAGACGGTGATCGTCTCGGGCAAGAACTGGCGGACCGATCTGCAATCGGAGAGCAATGATCACATCAGCTCGGGGCTGCGGAGGGATTTGCGCGCGCTGATCGGGAGCAAGCTGAATCCGGGCCTGGTGGACAGCCTGGCGGGGCGCCTGCGGAAGGAGTTCGGCGGGCGCGAGGTAACGCACCGGCTGCTGCGCGGGGACGACCCCGAGAGCGTCCGCGTGGAATTCCAGGTGAAGCCGTCACGCCGCTCGGTGGATGTCAACGTGAGCCAGTTCTTATACAATTCCCAGGAAGGCTGGAGCGGCGTCGGCGAGGCCGGCTTTACCCTCGATGGCAATTCGCTGGCCTTCGGCCTGGCCAGCGACGGCGATTCGCTCCCCGAGCGCTATGCCGGCATCTCGGCGCGATATGAAAACAAAGCCCTGGTGAGCGGACGCCTGGGTGTCCGCTTCGAGTTCGAAAGCTACCATGAGCAGTGGAATCAGGCCACCCTGGATGCCCTGGCCGCCGGTCCGGCGGACACCTCGGGCGCCTATCGCACCCGTCAGAATTTCCAGCCCACCGCTACCATCACGGTGGCCAAGCCGCTGACCGTGGAGGTGGGCGTGCGCTTCGAACGCCTCGAAGAGCAGACCCCCGCGCTGCACACCGAGGCGGCCAACGCCGTGACGACCAGCGTGCGCTACCACCAGCATCTGGACGAATCGGCCGACCAGCAGGATCTGGACGCCAGCTACAGCCTGCGCGCCGCCACGCGCTTGATGGCCAGCGATTTCGCGTACACTTCGCACTTCGTCAGCGTGCGGTATGAATACACACGCGGGAGACAGGCGCTGAGCGATGAGGCGATCGCCGGCGCTATTGTGGGTCGCGCCCCGCTGGATGACCGGTTCGTACTGGGAGATAGCCGCTGGCTGCGGGGATGGAACAAGTACGAGCTGGATCCCCTGGGTGGAAACCGGGTGGTCGCCAATTCCGTCGAGTATCGTTATGGCATGTTCAAGGCCTTCTACGATACGGGGGCTATCTGGGACGAGGGCCAGGCGGCCGTTCCCAGGCATGCCGTGGGGGTTGGACTGCGCGAATCCGTGTTCACCCTGGCGGTGGCGTTTCCGGTGCGCTCCGGCCATATCGAACCGATCTTCATGATGGGCATGATCTATTGAATGCAGCATCCCCCGCGGGGCTTACAGTTCAGCCGCCGAAGCTGGCTTCTGGCCGGCGTGGGGGTGGCCCTGTACTCCGCGCGGGGAGCCGATGCGCTGGCGGTCACTTATGACGGCGACAACCTGCACATCTCCGACTCCGGCCTGCATTTTCTGAACGGCAAACCGCTGGCGCGCCTGAAAGACGGCGCTTCGGTGGTATTTCTTTCCGAACTCACGCTGTTCTCCGACCGCGGCGTCACGGTACTGCGCCGTTCGCCCGTGGCGCGCTTCGTAGTGAGCTACGATATCTGGCGGGAAGACAAGTTTTCGGTCACGGCGCTGGGGCCGGCGCCCCGCGCGGCGGCTAGTCTCCCGGCGGCCGCGCTCGAGACCTGGTGCCTGGAGAATATGGCCGTCAGCGTGGCGGGGATCGCTCCCGACCGGCCTTTCTGGCTGCGCCTGGAGATTCGCACCGGCGATCCGATCGATCTCTCGCGCATTCTGGGCGATCCCGGCATCAGCTTGAGGAGCCTGGTGGTGCTGCTCGGCCGCAAGTCCGCAGCCGACGATCCGCAGTGGGTGCGCGAGACCGGCCCTTTGCGCCTGGCGGACCTGCTGCGCACGCCAGGCCGGGGAGCGAGGACCGGGTGAACCGCCTTCGCAACCGGCTCGTCGCGATTTTCCTGGCGGCCACTCTGGCGCCGCTGGCCGCCACCATCTGGGTGACCACTTCGCTGCTCGAGCAGAGCCTCAATTTCTCCTCTACCAATCAGGTGGATACGCTTTCGAAATCGCTGCGGCGCATCGGCCGGGAGTTCTATCAGCGGGCCGCCAACGATCTGAAGCAGAAGGCCCAGGCGGGCCAAGCCAAGCCGCGCAAGTACGTCCTTCAGGAACGCGGCCAGTGGCCCGCGGAGGTGAAGGATTTCGCGGCCAGCGGCGATGCCGAGCGCCTCAGCCTGGCCGGCCACGAGGGCGACCGGCTGGATTACCTGACGCGCCACGGCGACGAGATCTGGAGCTATTCGGAGGGCTTGGGGGATATCGGGATGGAGCGGCTGCGCCAGCAGATCCGGGAGGCGCGCACGGAAGTGGATACGGTGCAAGGGCGGCTGGACGTGCGGCGCGGCTCCAAGCTGACTTACCTGCTGCTGGCGGCCGCCATCTGGCTGGTCTCGCTGGCGCTGCTGGTGTATCTGGCGCACCGCATCAGCCGGCCCATCCAGGAGCTGACCGCGGGCTTGGCGAAGCTGGCGGCGGGGGACCTGAGCGCGCGCGTGGAGGCACGCGGCGACTACGAGGTGGGGCGCGCCATCCAGGGGTTCAACGACATGGCGGCGCGCCTCCAGGAGAGCACCGAACGGCTGGTCTATTTGCGCCAGCTCGCCAGCTGGCAGACCCTGGCGCGCAAGATGGCCCACGAGGTGAAGAATTCGCTGACCCCCATACGGCTGACCGTGGAGGAGATGCTGGCGCGCTACGACGAAGCGGATCGCGGTTTCATGGAGCAGGCCACCCAGATCGTAGTGGACGAAATCGAAACGCTGGAGCGCCGCGTGCGCGCCTTCTCGCAATTCGCCACCGAGCCGCCCGTGCGCGCGGCGGAAGTGGACGTGAATTCGGTGCTGCAGGAGCGCATCGCGTTTCTCAAGACGGCGCACCCCGAGGTGGCTTACGACTGCCGGCTGGCAGACGGCACGCCGCGCATTCAAGGGGACCAGGACCTGATCAAGGGGATTCTGACCAACCTGCTGGAGAATGCCGCCGAAGCGGCCGGCGAGGGCGGGCGCATCCTGGGGGTGACGGCGGCCGTGAATGGCCGCGTGGCCATCGAGATTCACGATTCCGGCCCGGGATTGAGCGAACAGGCGCGCGCCTCGCTGTTCCAGCCCACCATTTCCTTCAAGAAGAAGGGCATGGGGCTGGGCCTCTCGATCGCCCGCAAAAGTGCCCTGCTCTCGGGCGGCGATATCGTGCTGGTGAAAGGAGAACTGGGCGGGGCGGGCTTCCGCGTGCTGCTGCCCTGGAGTTCCAATGGCTTCCAAACGCGTTCTGATCGTGGATGACGAGGAGAATATCGGCCGCTCTCTGCGCATGATTCTGGAGCGCGAGGGCTACGCCGTGAACGTGTGCCGCTCGGCGGCGGAGTTCGGCCGCCATCCCGACGGACAGCGCGCCGACGCCTACCTGCTCGATATGAAGCTGCCGGACGGCAATGGAATCGACCTGCTGCGCGGGTTGCGGCACAACGGCTCCGCTTCGCCGGCCATCATGATCTCGGGACACGGCACCATCGCCGACGCGGTGGAGGCCACCCGCGCGGGAGCCTTCGATTTCCTCGAGAAGCCGCTCAGCCGCGACCGCGTGCTGCTGGCGCTGAAGAACGCCATCGAGCAATCCAGCCTGCGGAGGGAAAACGAACGCCTGCGCGAGCTGGTGGGTCCGGCGCGGCGCATGATCGGGGCGAGCCCGGTGTGGATGCGCGCGGTCGAGCAGGCCTCGATGGCGGCGCGTTCGGACGCGCGGGTCCTGCTGATCGGCGAATCGGGGACCGGCAAGGAGCTGCTGGCGGAGCACATCCACGCTTCCAGCCCGTTCGCCTCGGGGGCCTTCGTCAAGGTGAACTGCGCGGCCATTCCCACGGAGCTGATCGAGACCGAGCTGTTCGGGCACGAGAAAGGTTCCTTCACTGGCGCCACCGCCATGCGCCGCGGCAAATTCGAGCTGGCCGACGGCGGCACCATTTTCCTCGACGAGGTGGGCGATCTGCACGGGGCGTCGCAGGCCAAGCTGCTGCGCGTGCTGCAGGAGGGCGAATTCCACCGCGTGGGCGGCGAGCAGATCATCCGCGTGAGCGTGCGGGTGATTTCGGCAACCAACCGGGATCTGGCGGCCATGGTGGCGCAGGAGAAGTTCCGCGAGGATCTCTATTACCGCTTGAGCGTGGTGCCCGTGCGCGTGCCGGCGCTGCGCGAGCGGCCGCACGATGTACGGCTGCTGGCCGAGTACTTCCTGGAAGAGTTCTGCGCGCGCAATAACTTCAAGCCCAAGCGCATCGATGAAACGGTCTTCCCGCTGCTCGAAAGCTACGGCTGGCCGGGGAATGCGCGCGAGCTGCGCAATGTGATCGAGCGGATGGCAATCCTGACGCCGGGCGAACGGATCCCGCGCGAATCGGTGCCGGTGGAGATCCGGGTGCAGCGCGAGACGGCGCCGAAATCGACTATTCAGGAAGCTCGGGAATCGGCCGAGCGGGAGCACGTGCTGCGGGCGCTGGAGGAATCCAACTGGAACGTCTCCGGCGCGGCGCGCGCGCTGGGGATGGAGCGCACCAACCTGCACAAGCGCATCCGCGCGCTGGGCCTGCGGCGGAGCCATTCGGATTCGTTAAAATAAACGGGGCGTTGCCAGAAGCTAATATAGTCGAAGTGGATCGCTCACCCGATACCTCCGGGAGCGGCCCGTCCGGCTGGCGCAAAGTGGCCTTCGCGGCCCTGGTGCTGGCTTATTTCCTTTACTTCAACTGGGGCGCGCTGAAGGTTCATTTCGCACCCGACGACATGATGAACCTGGACTCCTACTACCGCGTGGAGCCATGGCGCATGTTGCTCGATGAGTTGATGATCTGGGGCGGCTACTTCCGGCCGATGGCGGCCTTCTTCTACCTGCCCATTTTTGGCGCGTGGCGCTTCAACCCGGTCCCCTATCACGCGGCGATGCTGGCGATCATGCTGGCCAACGTCTACCTGGTGTACCGCTTCGCGCGGCGGTTGGAATGCCAGCGGGCCGTGGCGGGGGTGGCAGCGCTACTGGCCGCCTATTATCCCGGGGCGAGGGATCTCTATTACAACACCGCCTTCATCTACGACGTGTTGTGCATGTTTTTCTACCTGGCGGCGTTCGACTACTATCTCCGCATCCGGCCGCCGGAGAAGAAAGCGCCGCCGCTCCTTACGGGCCGCCAGACGGCGGTATTCCTGGCGCTCTATCTCTGCGCGCTGAACTCGAAGGAAATGGCGGTGACCCTCCCTGTGATGCTGCTCGTATACGAGTGGATCTATCACCGCCCCAAGTGGCTCTATCGCGACCCCGATCGGGTGAGCGTGCGGAATCTCGCCCAATGGCTGGGCGGGCCCGGCCGCATGACGCTGGCGGCCGCGGCTATGAACCTGCTCTACATCTACGGTAAAACTCTGGGGCCGCAGCCTTGACCAAATCGTCCGCCTACCGGCCGGTCTTCTCGATGGCGCGGTTCCTGGATTATCAGCAGCGCGAGAAGGCCGTCTTTCTGCTTCACTGGCCGTACACGGGTTGGATGGCACTGACTGTGTTCTGGGTGACGCTGCTGTACCTGGCCGTGCGCAGGCCCCGCCGCATCCTGGTATTCTGCCTGATCTTCATGATCCTGACCCCGCTGCCGATCGAGTTTCTGGAAGGCCGCGGAGGTGGCTGCCTGGCCATCCCGCTGGCGGCCTGGGCGATCTTCGCGGCCACCATATTCGTGGATGTGGCGCGCGCCATCGCCGGCTTCCTGGCCGGGGAACCCGGGATCCGCCGCGCCGGCCGCGACCGGCTGGCGATGGCAGTGATTGCCGCGGGAGTATTCTTGTTGGCGCGCGAGTTCCGCTTGTACCAGCAGTCGGAAGTGCGGCCGCACATGAAGGCGCTCGGCCAGACCACTGCCGACGTAATTCGCCAGTTCGAGCTGACTAAGCCGCATGTGCGCCCGCACACCCAGGTGGTTTTCCTCAACGATCCGTTTGAGGATTGGGACATGGCCTTCATCGCCGAGCTCTACTTTCGGGACCCCAGCGTACACGTCGTTCTCCAGCGCAAGACGCCGCTCAGGCCGGACGAGCTGGCCGGGGCGGATTACCAGTTCGACTATCGCGACGGCAAGCTGGTCCAGGTGAAATAGCGGGGATCAGAAGCCATACCGCAATTCCAGCCGGAGGAAGCGCGGCGGCTGGATCGCTAGAGGCAGCCGCAAATTGAATTGCGGGCCGCTCCAATCAATCTCCTGCATGCTCCGCCCCGCGTTGAGGACGTTCATGATGACGGCGGCGGCGGTGAGGCTGCCGAAGCGCAAGGGGAATTCCCGCCCCACGCGCAGATTCCAGTTCATCACGTATTGCGCGCGATTCCCGCCTTCGGGGCTGCCGCGCACCGTCGTGGCCACCAGAAAGGGTCCTTGCGCCAGGCCGGTGACCAGCAACTGGCGCGCGAATACCAGGCCGTCGGTATAGTCGACAACGCTCGCCAGTTGAACTCCGCCGAATGCGCGCGGCAAGCGGTAGGCGCCGCGCAACTTCCCAACAAAAGCGCGATCCATGAAAATGCGATTCGCGGCGTTGATAGAAGTGTTCGGATCGAGGAAGAGCGCCCCAATCACGCCCGGATCGTTTTCGAACGCGGCATCCCCGGGATTGGTCGGGCCATACGATTTCTCGGCCACAAACGACGCCCCCAGCGTAATGCCGCGCCATCCACCTCCCAACTCAGCCTCCAGGCCGGTATTGAGCATGCGCAGGCCCGCCGGGTTGGTGAGCAAGTATCGGTCCTGCCCGAAAGTTGCGGGATTCTGCTCCCAAACGGTGAGCGTCTGGTCATCGAAGGTGCCGGGGATACCGTCCGGGCCCGGATCGAGGATCGTCTTCGCAGTGAAGGCTTCGGGCGGCACGCCGGTGTCTATGGCGGCGATACGCTGTTTCTCATCGCGGCGGAAAAAGTGGATGCCCGCCGTGGCGAGGGGCGTGAAATTCATCGCGGCGCCCACGTGGATCTCGTCGGCATACGGCCGCTCGAGCGAGGGCGCGATGGATGAGTAAGGGCCGCCGAAGCGCATCAGCAGCAGCCCTTGCTCGCCGGCTTCGAACCAGCCATCGCCGTTGCGGTCGATCCATTGATATTCGCCGCCGCCCAGCGAGTTGGGGTTCCCGAAATCGAGATAGCGGCCAGCCAAAGGCGAAAGCAATCGGAACCAGGCGCCCCGGATGGTGAAGCCGTGGCCGTGGGGAGGCGACCAGGCGAAGCCGGCGCGCGGAGAGAGGCTGTTCCAGACGATCAAATCGGGCTGCGCGGCGAAGCTTCGCGCGGGCCAGAATGTCCCGGCGGGGCTCGATTGCGCGGGGAGCCCGCCGCGCGAAAAATCCGCCAGCAGGCCGATATCGAATGCCAGGCCTCCTGGCGCAGCTAGGCGATCGCTCGCATACAGAGAAGACGAATTCACGCGCGCACGCGAATCGAGCGGCGTGTTGAACTCCACGACGAAGGCCGGCGTGCCATCGGCGGTGATCAGGTTCAGGTCGGAGGGCGCCGTGAAGCGGTTACGCGGCGATGAAGTCTTCCATCCTCCGCCGGCCGCCAACTCATGCCGCAAGCCGGCTGCCCGCAGCACACCCGATTGCCATGCAGCCTCGATCTGGTGGCGCGTGCGGATGGCGAAATTGTCGAGCGGCGGGGCTCCGGCCACGAAGCTGCCCACCAGCTCGATACGGCTCTGATCGGGTACGCTGGCCGTGGCGGGGCGCGTGTCAAGATGCGCCGTCGAATAACCGAAGCGCGCTTCGATCGCTCCCCGGCCGGAATCGGCGGCGAACTCGTGAGTCCAGCCGGTCTGGACAAAATCCAGATGATCCACCTCGGCCTGGTTTGAAAAGCCGCCCGGCAATTCGAACTGCGGCGACATGCGCCGGCCTGTCAGCGCTTCGATTCCGGCCGGCACGCCGCCGCCCGAAAGATCGATGCGCGAGCCGCTGTAGAGCGCATCTATCTGATCGTGGGCGCCGGCTCGCACGCGGCCGCGCGTGTTGCCGTAGAGCATGCGGCTCTGTTGATTCGTGCCTGGCGGAGAGAGCGGCATAGTTTGCGACGACCATTGGCCGGAGGCGGAAGCGAACAGGTCCGCCCACCGGGCGATCGGGCCGCCGATCTCGGCGTGATCTCGCGCGAGCCAGTTGTACCGGTCGCTCTGTTCCACGCCATCGCTAAGCTGCGGCAGATTGCCGGAGCCCAGGAACGCGCCGGTGCCGGCGCTCGCTAACGCGCCGTGCCAGACCGCATGGGGCTGGGCCAGGAAGACGCCGGCTTCCGCGCCGTAGCTCTCCGATGTAGTCAACGCAAACGCGGATCGCACCGCGGTGGCTTCGAGCGCCTGGACATCCGGCAGCACGAGAGGACGGCCTGGCTGGTAAGAGTCCGTGGCGTCCAGACCTTCGATTCTGAATCCGGTGGCAGTCCAGGAGTAGCCTTCGAAGGACACGAGCGCCAGGCGATTGTCGGCCAAGCCGGTGAAATCGACCGGCTCGGAGACCGCGGTTGGATCGAGAGCCGCAAGCTCGCCCTGCATGCTAAACGGCTCGGGAAAGAAGGCGCGCGGCGACGGCGCGAGATCCACACGCGTCGTGGTGTTGGGGGCCACCTGCACCGGAGTGCCGCCCACGCGATAGGCTCCGTAGGGAAGTACAAGCGCAAACCGGCCCTCGCCATCCGTGTGGACGGTAACCTCGAAGCTGGTACCGCCGCTGACTTTCAAGGCCTCGCCGGCGCGCGGGCGGCCATCCGGGAACCGCAAGGTGCCTTCCAGGCGGCCGACGATCATCTGCGCCCAAAGCATGGAACCGAAAGCCAGCACGCTCACGAGCGTTCTACCCATGGACATTCCAGGACGGATCGCGCCGGCGGCAGGTTTCCGCCCCGCCGTAGTCTATGGAACGAATTGAGCTCCGTGCAGGATGCGGCGCAAGAGGTAATATTCGTTCACCGGGCGGTCGTCGGTCAGCGCCGGCGCGCCGGGTGCGTTATCGATCAATCGGTCGAGCGGCATTTCGGTTTCGAGGACCGCCTGGAACTGCCCTTCGGCGGTGGAACGCGGCCCCCATTCCAGCAGATCTTTCAAGGCTTCCGGGGGGAGCCGCGAAGCCAGCTCGGCAGCGCTGTAGCGCGGCACGGGTTGCCCGCTGCAGAGGAAATGGAAGCCCCAGCCCTCCACCGAACGGAAGGTGCGCACATAAGGAAAACTGCCGCGGAGCGCCTGGGCGAAAGCCGAACCGGCGGTGAGATCGGCGCCGGGCAGCCACTGCTGCAGGATGCCGCCCGGACGGAGGCGGCGGGCCAACACGCCATAGAACTCGGTCGAATAGAGCAGGCTCGAGCCGGCGGCCTGGACGGGCGGGGGCGGGTCGATGACGATCGCATCGTACGTGTCGCGGGTACGCTCCAGGAACCTGCGGGCGTCGTCGATCGCCACCGTGGCACGCGGGGAGCGGAGCAACCGGTCGCCATCGGCATGGAAGAAGCCGAAGACCTTGGGCACGCTGGGCACCAGTTCCACCACCGTAACCGGAATGCCCCAGGAGAGCGCGGAGCGAAACGAAGTGCCCATGCCGAAGCAGAGGATCAGAGCGCGCCGCGGCGGCGAATCCCGAAATGCCAGCGGGAGGTGCGCCATCATCTTGGTGATCGGCGTAAGCAAAGTCATGCCGGTGCCGTTGGTGAGCAGGATCTTGTCCATGTCTTCGCCATCGGCGATAACGGTGGCGGTGTAGTCCCGGCGGATCACCGCATCGGGGTACAGAGTCTCGAAGTCGCGGGTGAAGAGGATCAGCAACACTCCGGCGGCCAAAGCCGCGAGCGGCAGCCTGAGACGGCGGAAACCGGGCGCGGGCGAAGAAACGAGGCCAAACCCGAATAGGGGCAGTGCGAGGAGAATCAGAGTCCATCGCTGGCCCAACGCCGGGAGCAGCAGAAATCCGGCCACCAAAGGTCCCAGAATGCAACCGATGGCATTGACCGCGTAGGCCCGGCCGGCGCGGTCGGGGTCGCCGCGGGACCAGCGGTCCACGAGCATCGGGGTGAGAAATCCCAGAATGCCGCAAAACGGTCCGATGCCCAGAGCTACGCGAATGGCGCCGGTCGCGAGATCCGCGTCTTCCGGACCGGGCAGGCGAGGGTCCGCGGTTGCGAGCGGCAGCAGCGCGCAGCAAGCGGCCAGGATCGCCAGCGGCTGCCAAGCGAATTCGGGGCCGCGTATCGATCGCCATCGGTAGAGGCGCGAGCCGATGGCTGTGGCGGCCAGGTACACAGCCAGCATGGCGGCGAAAGCGTAGACCACCGGTCCCAGGAAGGGGACGAATTGTCGCGTCCAGGCCACTTCCATGGCCAGGCTCGCCAGGCCGGTGAGGAACAAGAGCGGCAGGGCGGGGCAATCGGAGGCGGGCAGTGTCTTTGGCCAAGCGGCGGTCTCGGCGAGGCTCGGGGGAGTGGCTCGGGCCGGCGGGGGAATCGAGCGATTTCGAAAGCGCGAATGCCAACACGGCGATCGCGGCGTTGGCGGCGGCGGCCACCATCAGCGACCTCGCGAAACCCATCAGCTCGATCATTACGAAGGCGGACCCGACCGTGCCGGTCATGGCCCCGAGGACGTTGGCCACGTACAGGTAACTGAATGCGCGCGGCGATTCATTGCGGAACGCCGCTCGAATTCCGGCCATCGCCACGGGAAAGGTCGCCCCCATCAAGGCGCAGAAGGGCAGCATGACCAGAGCGATCCAGGAGGCCGAAGCCAGGTAAAAACCGGACGAATCCCAGGCAGCCTGCTGCACGCCCAACAGCGCGTGGCCATAGCGCAGCAGAGGAGCCACCACCAGCCCCGACACGCCGATAGCCAATTCGATGCCGGCGTAGAGGCGTATGAAGAACGCGGCCGGCTGCGATTCGAAGTAGCGCGCCAGCCGCCCGCCGGCCCAGCTTCCCAAAGCCAGCCCGGCCATGAAGACGGAGAGCACAATCGAGACCAACGGGGTGGTGACGCCGAAGCCGGCCATCGCCACGCGCAACCAGATTACCTGGTACACCAGGCTGCAAAAGCCCGATAGAAAAAAACAGATAAAGAAGATGTTCATAAGCGGCGAACCGCGGATTTCGTTCTTTCAGCCATTTTGCCCGAAAGCTAAGGCTGCGCACAGATGGCTCGCACGACGGCCTCGGTGAACGCGGCGGTGGAGGCTTTGCCGCCCACATCCCCGGTGAGGTTTCGGCCTTCGGCGTAGACCTGGTGAAGCGCTCCTTCGAGGCGGGCGGCGGCCTGGCGCTCGCCGATATGCGCCAGCATCAGCACGGCGGATTGCATCAACGCGGTGGGGTTGGCGAGTCCTTTGCCCGCGATATCCGGGGCGGTTCCGTGGACGGCTTCGAAGATGGCATGACGATCGCCCAGGTTGGCGCCGGGGACGATGCCCAGACCGCCCACCAGGCCGGCGGCCAGGTCCGAAATGATATCGCCGTAGAGGTTGGGCAACACCAGCACGTCCAGTGTCTCGGGCCGCATCACCAGTTGCATCGCGGCATTGTCCACGATCAGCTCGGCGTACCGGATCTCTGGAAAATCCGAGGCCGTCGCGCGGCAGCACTTCAGGAACAGGCCATCGCTCATCTTCATGATGTTGGCTTTGTGGATAGCCGTGACTTTGGAGCGGCCCTCGCGGCGGGCATACTCGAAAGCCGCCCGCGCGATGCGCAGCGAGGCTCGCTCGGTGATGATCTTCAGGCTCTCCACCACGCCCGGAACCACTTCATGCTCCAGGCCGGCGTAGAGATCCTCGGTGTTCTCACGGAAGATCGCCAGGTTCACGTCCACGTCGCTGAAGCGCGTCTTCAGGCCCGGCAGCATGCGCACCGGCCGGAAATTGACGTATAGCCCCAGTTTCTTGCGCAGCGCCACGTTGATGCTCTGATGGCCGCCGGCGATGGGCGTGGAGGTGGGCCCCTTCAGGCCGGTGCGCGTGACCTCGAGCGAGGCGAACACGTCATCGGGGATCAACTGCCCCTGCTCGGCCAGCGCGCGCACGCCGGCCTGCACGCGCTCCCACTCGATTGCAACGCCCGTGGCGCCGATCGCGCGCACGGTGGCCTCGGCCACCTCGGGTCCTATGCCATCGCCGGGAATAAGCGTAATCAGATGGGCCATCGTAGCTATTATAGAGGTGGAGGCGGAAGGTGATTCCGGATTGGGCGGCCGAACGCAACCGCATGGTGGAAAAACAACTGCGTCGCCGAGGCATCCGGGACGAGCGCGTGCTGAGCGCCATGCTCGAGATCCCGCGCGAGCAGTTCGTCCCCGCCGAATCCCGGCTGCTGGCCTATTCCGACGATCCCATCCCCATCGGCCACGGGCAGACCATTTCGCAGCCCTACATGACCGCGCTGATGGCCGAGGCGCTGGAGCTTCGGGGCCCCGAGACCGTGCTCGAGGTGGGCGCGGGATCGGGCTATGCGGCCGCGGTGCTGGGCAGGCTGGCGGCGCGCGCCATCGCCATCGAGATCGTTCCCCAATTGGCGGAACTGGCCCGCGCCAATCTGCGCCGCACGGGCCGCGATGCCAATGTGGTGGTGGTCGACGGCGATGGTTCCCTGGGATACTCCGCCGCGGCGCCGTATGACGCGATTTCGGTTGCGGCCGGCGCGCCGGAGCTGCCGCAGGCCTTAGTGCGGCAATTGAAAGATCCCGGCCGCCTGGTGATCCCAGTGGGCGAACGCAGCGACCAGGAGTTGCTGGTGGTCACGCGTCGCGGCGGCGCCCTCGACACGCGCGTGGCCACGCTGTGCCGCTTCGTGCCCCTGCGCGGCGGCGAGGGCTGGAAGTAGATGCGCCTGCGCACGGCCAAAGACCGGCTGAAGATCGAACACAGCATCATCGATGGCGTGCGCGGCATTCTGGAGGAACTGCTCCAGGCCAATCCCGCCATTCGCTCGGTGATTCCGGGCGTGATCCGCCCGGTGCGCGACGCCCGCGGCAAAGTGAAGGTGCGGGTGACCGTGCCCACGCAGAACGGATGGAAAGCCATCGCTCTGAGCGCGGGCGCGCGCCAGGAGTTGTTCATCAGCACGGACCTGGGGCAGGAGGAAGTGGAGCAGGCGCTCAAGAAGGCGGGGGCGGTGGTGGGATAGGGGGCGGATCGCCGAAACTTCACCGGTGATTCGTTATACTGTTGCTCAGACACGGGCCCGTAGCTCAGGTGGATAGAGCATCAGCCTTCTAAGCTGAGGGTCGCTGGTTCGAGTCCAGCCGGGCCTACCAGAACCCCTTTGAAATCACATCTCTTGTCTTGAAGTCGGGCGGGTCGCAGGCGTCTGACTTCTTGCTTAAACAGAATGCCGTCCACTTACTCCACTTATGATGGAGTGGGCCAAAGACGAGAATTCCTCGCTTCCCCTCGTCCCATTCTTTCCAGCTCAGGCAATCCTGATAAGGATGTTCCTGGGTATGCATAGTAAAGATCCGATCCCGATGGACTCCGATGTTTGCGGAATCACGAACGCGAAGCGCGGGGCTCACTTCCGTCTTCTATGCATGGGGTATGATTGCCACAGTTTGTATTTCCTCCGCCTGCAATTTGCCATCTGCGTGGGGCTGATGGGCTCGACCGGGGTCGGCGAAGCTCGTCCGCAAGAGCCGTCGGACCTCGACGCAGCCGTCCACGACCTGCGGAAGGCACTGACAGACCTTGATGATCGGTTGCGGCGCCTCGAGCAATTGATCCAGTCGACGAAATCGGCGACCGGCCAGTCCCAAGCGATACCATCATCGCCGCCTGAGACTTCCACGAACGCCCTTCCAAATCTGGTGTTATCCCAGGAAGCCTACCAACTCGGCAGGGTCGCGGAAGAACGACAGCATTACGAGCCGGCGATCGAGGCTTTTAGCAAAGCGATCCAATTCGACCCGGGGAACGATTCGGCTTTCTTGCACCGAGGCCGAGCGTATTTCCAACTTGGCAACCTCGCCCTGGCTCTTTCCGACCTGAATCAATCGCTGGTAATCCAACCCGGTAATGCTCGCGCATACGAGCTGCGTGCAAACATCGAGCGCGCTCTAAGAGCGTACGACAGCGCCATAGGCGACTTAGGCCATGCTTTGGAGCACGATCCGGGCAATTCGTCCTATCTGTCAGCCGAGGCTGGTATCGAGGAGGAGCGAGGCGACTTTGCCAAAGCACTGGAGTCTTACGCAAGAGCTCTGTCCCTCGATTCGAATTCGTCGGCCATTCACCTGCTTCGTGCGTCCGTGTTCAGGAAGCTGAATCAGATCGACAACGCTCTTCAGGAATGCACAGAGGCGGTGCAGATCCACCCATCCGAGGCGCAAGGTTACGTCTGTCGCGCAGACGCTTACGTCCATCTAGGCCGGCTCACCGAGGCGATCACGGACGTCAACCAAGCGATCCGGATCAACCCGATGGTTTCGGGAGCGGGGAATGTCATTTCGGCAGTCTGGCAGCAAATGCTGCTCGGGCTGGAAGCAAGAGAGCTGAGTGCCGCCTCTCGGAGTGCTGCTGCGAGCGAAGATCGGCATAGTACGGCCGTCGATTCGGTGCCGGCCCGGCAGGCACATTACTACACGACCAAAGGGCGAGCCTACACGCTTGCAGCGCGGTATGACGACGCGATTGAGAGCCTTACGACGGCGATTGAGCGCGACCCATCGTCGGCTGTCGCCTACAACTCGCGAGGCTATGCTTACCTAAGAACCCGCAACTACAAACAGGCCATCGATGACTTTAGTTCGGCGATTCGTCTGGAACCAACATACACGAATGCGTACCTGAATCGCGCAGTTGCACGGCGGCTCTCAGGAGATACGGTGGGAGCGCAGCAAGACCTGCAAAACGCAGCTCTTCTTCGGAAGCCGCACGACAACTTCTCCTCCACGGCGCAACGCCGGAGATAATGCCATTTTCATGATCATGGGCAGCTCCGCCCCGCCGAAGTCAGAGTCCCACTTTGACCGCCTGCGCGGGGTCGCCAGCATCTTGCCTTGCCTGCAAGCTTTCAATCCGCTGCGTCAGTTCGTTGATCCTCGCGGACAGTTCACTTACTTCTGCATCCAACCGCTTATCCTCGCTCGGAGCCACGGGCTTGGCAATCCCCTTCAGACGCGCTCCTACTTCGCCCAGCGCCCCGCTGACGCTGTCCTCGGCCTTTTTGAATGGCTTGGTCAGGGAAGGCTCAACTTCCTTGCCTTTCTCTACTGCGGCCTTGACGAAGCGCGCCGTCTGCTCGCCAACAAGCACGGCGGCGCCGAGGTCGAAATGCCAAATCCAGCATACTACTCCCGACAATCTCCCCAGTGTGTACGTCACTGGCCGCAAAAGAGACCTGGTCGCTGGTTTCGAAGCTTCACTCACGGGCGGAGTTTCGGTCGCGGGGGCGCTTGTTTGCGCGACCGCGTCCATCGTTGTTGTGCTCATGGATCTCCTCTTTTTCCAGTTCGTTGACGAGTGCTTCCAGGCTTGTCATGCGCTCCCGCAAATGCGTCACTTCGTCCCGGAGAGCTCGTGAAGTTCCGTTTCGCTGGACCGAACGACGGAGCCGGTCGATCCAGTGTTCAAGATGATCTCCACCCCAGCGCACGACGTCATGCAGGTACTGGGTGCGAAGCCATGGGCTCCGGCCGGCTCCATCGGCGATGACTTTGGTCAGCGTCTGCGGGGTCAGATCCTCTCCGGTGGCGTTATCGATGACCACTACGTCAATGCCGGACCGAATGATTTCAGCCACATCCCGCAAGCAGACGTATCGCTTCGCCTGGAGATCGTAAAGCTTGCGATTCTCGTACCTCTTGATGGTTCGCGGTATGGGGCTAGTTGGCATCCGGCCCCAATATAACGCGGTGCGTCATGACTTGTCAATAGGGATCGCCTGAAGTACGCCCGGGATTGGCAGACTGCGCCCGCCCTCAGCGGTAGCGGTACAGCGTGAAGCGCTGGATGCCCGCGTAGCGGTCTGGGATGCGATCCGCCGGGCTGCTCCGCAACGACAGACTGCCTCCCTGTCCCGTTTCATCGCCCGCGAGCTGCCGGCTGGCGATCCAGCGGCCGTTCGCGAAGACGCCCTCTTCCACCGTGCCCAGTCCGGCGTGGGCGGGCCCCGGCGTGCTGGGAGCGAAGGTAACGTGCGCACTGTTGCCCGCGGCATAGAACTCGTCGGGTCCCGTATTGATCAGAAGCGCCACCCCGGAGGAGTAGGGCGGCTGCGGATCCGGCATGCCGGGCAGCCCCCGGGGTGTCATGAACGAGACCTCAAACGTGTAGTTTCCCAACTGGACCTTCTTGGGCGGGTCCTTCGGGCCAACCAGGACGGCGGACATGGTGCCCTTCCCCTGGTGCGCGCCAATGAGGGGCGCCAATTGCCCGATCGCCGCGAAGCCCCGGAGCATCTCCGTTTCGGGCGCCGGCAGTCTTTCGAGCCCCATGAACGTGATTCCGATGGCGTCATGTCGTCCGAAGGCGTAGAGCAGCCGGGCTTCCATGTCACCCCTGGTTTCGGGCACGAACAGCGGGTTCCCGGATCGGGTGTAAGCTGCCGCGGACGTCACAAAGAAGTCGGTGTTGCCGTAAATATCGGGCGAGAGAAAATCGATTTGCGGCGCCCCGGCTCTCCACACGTCCAGCAGCTCGGACAAAGGCCCGCCGCCATGGGCTCTTTCGGGCGGTCCCACCCTGGCAAATCCTAACAATGCCGCGTTGACGTACATCGGCAGCGGGTATTCAGCCTTGCCCGCCGCGGCCACCCGATCGATGTAGCGCGCATAGAGCCAGGCCATGAAGATCTCATCCGTCGCGACGCCCTTCCCGAACACCTCTTGCCAGGCCCCGGATGTTCTAAAGCCGGCCGTCTCCCACAGTTGGCGCAACTCCGGGATCAGCGTTTCCTTGTGCTTCTGAAGGTAGTCCATCAGCTCCTTCGGCACGGGCGCCGCGAAGGCCGTGTTGGCCACGGGCGAGCGGTCGCGGGAATCCTCCGTCGCATTCACTTCGTTTTCCACCTGGATCATGATCACCGTGTGCTCGCGGCCATCCACTTGTTTGACGTGCCGCATCAGCGCAGCGAAGGCGCGCGCATCGGCGTCGCGGTTGGTATCGCTGAGCGTGGAGAGGAGCTCGATGGTCTTGCCGCTTTGCACCTCGATGCGCGGGAAGCGCTGGTCGTCCCTCTTCACCCAGTCGGGCGCGTAGCTGGACAGAGCGTTCTTCCAGCTTCCGAACCAGAGCAGCACCAGTCGCATGTTGTGCGCCCGCGCGCCCTGGATCACGCCGTCCAGCACGCTGAAATCGAACCTGCCTTCCTGCGGCTCGATCTGGTTCCAACTCACGCCCGCCAGGACGGTGTTGAGTCCCGTCTGCATGGCGAGTCTCTGCCAGACCAGGTTCATATATTCGACGCTGGTGGCGCTGGAGTTGCTCAATTCTCCGGCCAGGGCCAGGAACGGCTGGTCGTCGACTATGAGTTGGGTCGCCGTTCCCTGCTTCCGCAAGTGAGGGATCTCCGGAGCAGAAGCGGCTGAGACCGATCTGGTTTGGCTCTGACTCGCAACCAGCGCCAGAGCGCACGCGAGTGTAGAGCAGAACAAGCTTCGAAGTTTCATGACTATCTCCTATGATTTCACGAGCCTCCGCCGCGGTTACGGCTTATGTCTTCGTCGTGACTGCGACGCTGCTTGGTTTGAGTCCGGGCGACGTCGCAGTCATTTGGATCCGGCCCGGTCTGGCCGTGGATTGCACGATAGCGAGGCACAGCCCGTTAAACGCCTTCCTGCGGCTGCCTTTATAATCCTCGTTACTCGCCAAATTTCCGTTGTCCACGCCTATGAGCTGGCCCTCTCCTTGCATCTCGAAGGTGACTTCATTGTCCGCGGTCGGCACGATCCTGCCCTGCGCGTCGAGTATCTTAACTATGAAATGAGCGACGTCGCGGCGGTCGGCCGTTATCACTTCCCGGTCTACGGAGAGGCTGATGTTCGCCGGTTCGCCGGTGGTCGCAATTTCCTCGGTAACTACGACTTTTCCGTCCTTGACGCCGACGGCTTTCAACGTGCCCGGTTGATAGGGCACGGTCCAAGTCAAGTGCAGGTCCGACGTGGTGCGTGAGACCGTGGTCCGCTCCACCGTCTGGCCCCAATAGCCCACGCGCGGGAACCAGTAGCCCTGCACGCCGAAGGACTTACCGTTCACAAACAGTTCGACGGTATCGCAGTTGGTGTAGCAGAGTACCGGTATGACGTCTCCTTCCTTGCCCTTCCAGTTCCAGTGAGGGAACACGTGGATCATGGGCTGATCCGTCCACTGGCTCTGGCAGAAATAATAACCGTCTTTTTCGAAGCCGCAGGTATCGAGCACTCCCGCGGCCGACCCCTTGGAAGGCCACGACGCCTCGCCCAGGTGGTCGATACCAGTCCACATGTGGTCGCCGGACACGTACTCGTAGATCCGCCTGAACCTCCACAACTGCTCGAAATCCGTCCCCCTCGTGCCGCGCCTGCGCGGGACGGCCCCGGAACTGGCCGGGCCAAGCTCGGAATAGTCGCCTCTCACGCCGCCCATGGACCCGTTTTCCGTGCCAATAAACTTTCTCTGCGGGAACGCGTGCCGGTCGTCACTGTAGTATGTTTCCGCCCGCTTGGCCCGTCGGTCCGAGTAGTTATAGCCAACTACGTCCAAGACTGCGAGGAACTCGGGCGGCGTGCCGACTTCGCGCCCCGTCAAGTTGGCGGCGATCCTGTCGCAACCCATCGTGACGGGCCGCGACGGATCCTCTCTGTGAAAGATATTCACCAGCCTCTTGACCATCTCTACGCCGTTAGCGGCGGCCTGCTCGCCGATCTCGTTGCCCGCGCTCCATAGCAAGACAGAGGGATGGTTCCTGTCGCGGCGAACGAAGCCGGTTATGTCCTTCTCCGACCATTCGTCGAAGTATTGGCCGTATCCATTGGCAGTCTTGTTTTGCTTCCACTCGTCGAAGACCTCGTTCATCACCATGAAGCCCAACTTGTCGCACAGGTCCAGGAACTCCGGCGCATAAGGGTTGTGGGCCGTCCGAATGGAGTTGCAGCCCATAGCTTTCAAGATTTCCAGGCGCCGCTCCCAAACCCGCTCCGGCGCCGCCGCTCCTACCGAGCCGCCGTCGTGATGCAGGCAGACGCCGTTCAATCTCACGTGCTTTCCATTCAGCAGGAACCCGCGGTCCACATCGAACTCAGCCCGCCGGATCCCAAAAGCCGTGTCATATGAGTCGGAACCCTGATCCATCAGCGAGGTGCGTACTTTGTAGAGATAAGGAGTCTCAAGGGACCATAAGTTCGGCTGATCCATCTTTATCTGTTGCACGAACTCGTATTCTCCGTTCGGAGGAATGATCTGGCTCTCGCTCACCTGCGCGCCCACGGCGGGGATCCCATCCTGGTCCAATATAGTGCTGGTTATCCGGCACTCGGCGGCGGTCTGGCCTTCATTCTGGATCCGGGTCTTGATCTGGATGGTGGCGGAACCCATGTCCACCTGGGGCGTGGTGACGAACGTTCCCCAATGGGCCACGTGCACCAGGTTTGTAACCAGCAGCCAGGTGTGCCTGTAAATTCCGGAACCAGAGTACCAGCGGCAATTGGGTTGATGGGAGTTATCCGCCTTGACCGCAATCACGTTATCGCCGCTATACTTCAGGTGGGGGGTGAGATCGTAGTCGAAACCGATGTACCCGTAAGGGCGTTTGCCCAGGTACTGACCGTTGATCCACACCTCGCTGAGCTGATAAACGCCGTCGAACTCGACGCCCACCTTTCTGCCTCTGTAAGATTCAGGAATATTGAAGTGTTTTCGGTACCAGCCGATGCCGGTGGGCAAAAAGCCGCCTTGCCCCCTTGCTGGCGCGTCCTGGCTGAAGGGCCCCTCGATGCTGAAGTCGTGAGGCAGGTCCACCTCTTTCCAACTCGCATCCGCGAAAGCCGTCTGCTGCGCGCCTGGCGCATCCCCCTTGAAGAACTTCCAGCCGAAGTCGAAAGACTCTCTGACGCGGGGTCCCCCGCGGCCGCCGCTGGCTGGCGGCGCTTGCGCGTTGGCCTGGCCCCCGGCGTCCAGAGCCGCCAAAATGCCGGCCGTCCCAACAGCGTGCCCCAGCAAGCTGCGCCGGCTTATGGAATCCGATCTACTCTCGTTTTTCATCTTCTTGTGTTCGAGCCCGGTTTGGGCCCTGATCTCCTTTTGGGCCGGCCCGGTATACCGCCAGCGGCCCACGGTGGAATCCCACACAGATGGACGTTTTGTTGGCAAGTGTACACCCAACCACCTTCCTTTGAGCCTGCGAGTTGCGTTTTTTCTGCCGGGCCTGGCAGGCATGGAGCACGGGATCGCAGCGGTTCGGTTTTCGCACGGCGCGCGGCGCCTCGTCCCGGTCGCCGACCGCGCAACGATCGCCAGGGTTGCCGCGGGTAGCACCGCGATGAGCGGCGGGTATGCTATTGAACCTGAAATCTACCGCAAACTGGACGGTAGGCTGCAGGAGGAAGAGGCATTGCAGCCCCGACCTTCATGGTAGTGGTGTCGTAATGGAATTGCTTACCGCAGTCGAGACAGGCAATGTAGGCACCCGCGGGTTGGTCACCCGGCTTATGGACCGGTGTGATGGGTCGGGTGGTCCGCTTGTGCCTGCAACCAAAGAGTGCGCTGAGCATGTTTGCGATCATGGTCCGACACCACCCTGAACAGTTCCAGCCGTGTACCTTACACCCATTGTCGATCTCAGCCGATCTTTAAGATCGGATCAATACCACAAAGGTTAACTGGCCCGCAGGTGGCGGGCGAGCCGGACCGGCTTACTTGTAGATTATCTCTACAGGATTCGATGTATTGCAGCAGCAGATGGCTCAAAAACGGGAATATGCACCCTGTCCCTGCGAATAATGACAAGCCCATAGCTCCTTGACTCGACTATTCGGCCCAAAAAATGCATAATAGTACAACATGATGTTCATAAAGTTGACCGAATAATGAACGCTCCTCCACTGCAGCACGAAAAACCCAACTGCGCCCCCTTGGCCCAAACGTTTTTGCCTCACGGCGAGGTGCCCTGCTCCCCTCCCATTTTCAGCGAACCGCTTTGCATCCTGGAACTCCTGGCTCTGCGGCTTTCACCTGCCTATTATGGGCTGGGGATACCCCGCGGAGACGGATCGGCGGTGGTGATCATTCCCGGACTGCTTTGCCTGGATCTCCACCTCTTCGAGCCTCTACGCTTGGCTGCGACGGATTGGATACCGGCCGTACTATTCCGGTATCGGGATGGCCGCCGACTGCCCCGAGCGCCTTGCTGGGATCTTGGACGAAACCATCGATCGAGCGTACGCCGAAACGGGCCGTAGCGTGCACCTCATCGGCCATAGTCTCGGCGGCATCTTCGCCCGGGCCGCGGCGGTGCGGAGGCCGTCGCGAATCGCTTCTGTCATCACCCTCGGCTCGCCCTTCCGGGGGCTTAAGATGCACGGCCTGCTGGTGGTGCTCAGCAAGCTTGTGCGCGGCGGTATCCGGACGGTGCGTCCGAGCGTGCCACAAGAATGTGGTTCGAGCCGCTGCCACTGCAACTTCGGGCAGTCCCTGGGCCAGCGGTGGCCCCGTTCAGTCCGGGCCACTGCCGTGTATACGAAGTGCGATGGGTTGGTCGATTGGCGGTACTGTCTGAGCGGGAAGCCGGACATCGATGTTGAGGTGGTCGGGACGCATTTCGGTCTGCCGTTCAACGCGAGGGTCTTCCAGCATATCGCGCAGCGCCTTTCTGCTCCGGAGACCAGTGCCGCCCCGGCGTAATCGAAGGGTGAAAGCAAGAGCGCGACGCCGCTAGTCGCACCGCTGGCTTCCGCGGCCGGCCGCCGTGCTGCCAGCGGGGCCTGCGGCGTGCGACGGTGGCCAAGGCTAAATTCCTGGCTTGCCCGCATGTTTTCCTGCATTAGAATTAAACCAAGTTGCCATGCTGGAAAACGTCAATCTGAAGAAGAAACTCTCGCGCGAGGATTACAAGCTCGCCCTGCCAGGCTTGCAACAGCGTCTGTACGACCTGGAGAAGGCCTGTTGGGAATACGGCATACCGACCGTGATCGTATTCGAGGGGTGGGATGCCGCCGGCAAGGGAACGGCCATCTCCGCCCTGACGCAACGGCTCGACCCCCGCGGATTCAAGTTGTACCCCGTCACAGCAGCCCGCACCTACGAGCAGCAACGGCCGTGGTTGTGGCGGTTCTGGCTGAAGGTCCCTAACCGGGGCGAGATGGTGATTTTCGACCACAGTTGGTACGGCCGTGTGCTGGAGGACCGCGTGGAGCGGAACGTCCCGGAGAGAGAGTGGCGGGAGGCGTACCGTGACATAGTCGAATTCGAGCGCATGCTGGCCGACGACGGCACCGCCATCCTGAAGTTCTTCCTGCACATTAGCAGGAAGGAGCAGAAGGA
The DNA here is from genome assembly GCA_963714205.1 of Terriglobia bacterium. Taxonomy (GTDB): domain Bacteria; phylum Acidobacteriota; class Terriglobia; order Bryobacterales; family Bryobacteraceae; genus CAVQNQ01. The sequence goes on along the minus strand of CAVQNQ010000002.1, from coordinate 2,063,002 downwards.
ACGATTCCAGACCATCGAGAAGGACCCCCTGGAAGCGTGGCGTGTTACGGATGCCGACTGGTCCCGCCACAAGAGATACGGTGATTACTTGAGTGCGACCGAGGAGATGCTTGAGTTGACCGAGTCTGAATTCGCGCCCTGGACGATCGTGGAGGCCACGTCGAAATGGCACACGCGCAAGAGGATCTTCGAGACGATGATCGCCGCCATGGAGAAGCGCCTCGGGGCGAACGCACCGGCCAGGGTGGAGGTTGCGGGCGAGGCGGCCAAAGACGCGGAGTTGCGGAACGCGATGGAGTCGCTAAGCGGAGGCGGACTCTGATGTTGGAGACTGTCGACCTGACACGTGCGCTCAGCCGCGACGCTTACGTGCGCGAAGTCACGCGGCGGCAGATTCAACTTCGCGAGCTGGGATATCAGATCTATTTGCGAAAACGGCCGGTAGTGATCGTATTCGAGGGTTGGGACGCGGGAGGCAAGGGTGGCGCGATCAAGCGGATCACCGAGAAACTGGACCCGCGCGGCTATGTGGTCTATTCGATCGCCGCTCCGCAGGGCGAGGACAAGACACGCCATTATCTCTACCGCTTCTGGCGGCGGCTTCCGGAACGCGGCCAAATTGCGATCTTCGACAGGTCCTGGTACGGCCGCGTGCTGGTGGAACGTGTGGAGGGGTTCGCCAAGGAAGAGGAATGGAAGCGGGCCTTTAAGGAGATCAACTCGTTCGAGCGCCAGTTGCGGGATTTCGGGATGGTTCTAGCGAAGTTCTGGATCCAGATCTCGCAGGAGGAGCAGCTCCGCCGATTCGAGGAGCGTAAGGCGATCGGCTACAAGGCCTGGAAGCTGACCGAGGAGGACTGGCGGAATCGCCAGAAGTGGAGCGTTTACGAGGAGGCGGTCGAAGAAATGCTGGTTAAGACCAGCACCAAGACCGCGCCCTGGTGTCTGGTGGAAGGAAACGACAAATACTGGGCACGCGTGAAGGTACTCTCGAGACTCGTGGAGATACTATCGACGGAACTGGATTACAAACCGGAGGACCCGTTGATGAAAGGGTCCGGGAGGAAGGCCGCCAAGGCCACCCCAGAAGACACGCCAAAGCCGGAAAAGAAATCCAAGTCCGCCCGGAAGTAAAACGTCAGATCCTGGCGTAGGGGCTGGCTGCGCGCGGCCCGCCACTGGGCCGGTGTCCGGTAGTTGAGCTCGGCGCACACGATATCATCAATCTCATGAAGCGTATCTTGATATTGGCCGCCGTGGTATCGGCTTGCTGCTGGGCGCAACCCGCACGGGATTGCCAGCCGGCCCCTTCGAACGTCGGCGGCGCGTTGTACCCGTGCATTCACTCCGATCTGCGAATCACATTCCAGATGGTAGCCCCGGAGGCGCACAAGGTGCTGGTGGCCACCAATAATGCCGACGGCGGGATCGGGAAGGGGCCCGTCGAGCTGGTCCGCGATCAGAGCGGCGCGTGGAGCGTGACCGTGGGGCCGGTGGTTCCCGGGTTTCACTACTATTGGTACGTGGTGGATGGGATCGAGGTTAGCGATCCGTCGAGTGAGTCGTATTATGGCCACAACAAGGAACTGAGCGGCGTGGAAGTGCCCGAAAAGGGGACCGATTTCTACGACGTCCAGAACGTGCCGCACGGCGATGTGCGCATCCACTGGTATCAGTCGAAAAGCACCGGATTGTGGCGGCGCGCGTACGTGTACACGCCGCCGGATTACGACCGCAACACCGGCGCGCGCTATCCGGTTCTGTATCTGCAGCACGGGGCCAACGAGAACGGGTCAAGCTGGAGCCGGCAGGGGCGGGCCGGGTTGATTCTGGATAATCTGATCGCGGCGGGCAAAGCCAAAGCCATGATCGTCGTCATGGAGACCGGCTATGCCAGTCAACCGCCCGCGCCGTTCGGTCCCGCCCCTGCCCCTGCCGCTGCTGTCGGCCCCGGGCCATCCGTCTTTGAGAGAATTGTCCTCGACGATCTGATACCCATGATCGACGGCACGTACCGCACGGTTGCGGACCGGGAGCATCGGGCTATGGCGGGGCTGTCGATGGGTGGCGCGCAAACCTTGCAGATCACGCTCTCACATCTGGACAAGTTCGCCTGGATCGGCTGTTTCAGCGCGCCCATACGCAGCTTCGATGCCAAGACCGCCTATAACGGAGTGTTCGCCGATCGAGCGGCGTTCAACCGCCAGGTTCACTTGTTCTGGATCGGTGCCGGTACGGCCGAAACCGCCATGCATGACGGCGCCAAGGCGATGCACGAGGCGCTCGATCGGGCGGGTATCCGGAACGTCTTCTATGAATCGCAGGGCACGGCGCACGAGTTCCAGACGTGGCGCCGGGACCTGGCCGAGTTTGCCCCCAGACTTTTCCGCGAGATGGCCGCTTCCGCGCCGCCGGTTGCCGAGATCTGGAAGTTCGACCGCATCGACCAGATCGGCGGGTATAAGACTACCGTATTGGGTCACCCGCAAGTCATCGACTCGCCGGTGGGCAAGGCGGTGGAGTTCAACGGGGTCGATGATGCCCTGTTTGTGGACGTCCACCCGCTGGCGGGAGCCGAGACGTTCACTTGGGAGATCGTGTTCCGGCCCGATCCGGGTGGCGCGCCGGAGCAACGCTTTTTTCACTTGCAGGAGAAGGACCCCCAGACCGGCGAGGACACGGCCGCGCGGATGCTTTCGGAGATCCGCGTGATCGACGGCCAATGGTGTCTCGACAGCTTCGCGACTAAAGATGGGCAATCACGAGCGCTGCTCAATCGCGAGCGTCTGCATCCGCTCGGCCTCTGGTATCGCGTCGCCATGGTCTATGATGGCCACGAGCTTCGAAATTATGTCGATGGCGTGCTGCAAGGCGCCGGCGAGCTCCACATGATGCCCCAGGGTCCGGGCCGCTCTTCGATCGGCGTGCGCATCAACAAAGTGAATTACTTTAAGGGCGCGGTCAGCCTGGCGCGCATGACACGTGCGGCGCTGGCGCCGGAGGAATTCCTGAAACTGCCCTCCACGCAATAACGCTCCGGGCCGCGGCGACCATGCGGCGCGAGGGCCGGGCATGCGGCCAGTTGCGCGCACAGGATTTAATCAGTGCCCGCCGCCACTCCGCTCTGTGAACTCCTGTGCTGCCCATATCAGGAGGATGGCCAACACTACGAAGCCCCCATAGCAAACCCATCCAATTAACTGCGGCATACGCGGCTCAATTTCAACACAGGTGGCAAGGGCTCACCAGTCCTGCCAGTACCGGTCTCGGAAGAATTGCGATACTAGGACCCGGTTAGTACTCCTGGGACTGATATCTGCATGGAAAATGCCGCATTATCAGATTGCGGCCCCGACCTGGCGCTCAAGTTCCTGCACACAAGTTCCTGCACACAAGTTCATGTTCACGGGGCCGCAACATAACACCAGATTCAAGCTTCTTCGCCGAATCTCCTGGCTATCAACTCCGCCAGAGTCTTCAGCGCTTCAGCTTCGTCTTCGCCCTGCGCCTCAATGATGATCTGGGCGCCGGGCTTCGCTCCGAGCAGCATCAGGCCCAAAACGCTCTTGCCGTCCGCCGACTGTTTCCCGTTTACTACTTTGATGACGGAACGGAACCGGCTGGCGGTTTCCACGAACAGTCCGGCGGGTCTGGCGTGGAAGCCAGTGCTGTTGATGATGGTGAAAGCTCCGGTAACCATTTACGCCTGACTCGTACCGGCCACTTGTCTCAGATAGCTCTCCAGCCGAGAAACGATCTGCGGAGCGTTATTCAGCGCCAGCACTTCCTCCGTGAGCGCAATCGTCTCGCTCCTGCGAGTTTGCCGGATCACAGACTTGATCGCCGGGATGGAACGGGTATCCATACTCAACTCATCCACTCCCAGGCCGAGAAACAGCGCTACCGCCCGCGGGTCCGCCGCCATTTCCCCGCAGATTCCAACCCACTTGCCATGCCCATGCGCGGCTTCGCAAACCGCCCGGATGAGCCGCAGGACTGCAGGGTGAAACGGCTGGTAAAGATCGGCGAGGTTTTCGTCGAGCCGGTCGACGGCCAGAACATACTGAACCAGATCATTCGTCCCAATGCTGAAGAACTCGACCTCCGCGGCGAGATCCGGAGCCATGATGGCGGCGGCCGGCGTTTCGATCATGATGCCCAGCGGCACCCTTGGCGCCGCGAAGCGGCCCAGGATTTCCTTAGTCCGCCGCACCTCGGAGATATCCGAAATCATCGGCAGCATGATGGCCCCATTGCCTAAGCAAGCCGCTCTCACGATGGCCCGGAGTTGAGTGCCAAAGATCTGTTCCTGGCGCAGGCACAGCCGCACGCCGCGCAAGCCTAGGGCGGGGTTATGCTCGCGGGCGAGCTGGCAGTAAGGGAGCTCCTTGTCGGCGCCGAGATCCAGGGTCCGGATGATCACCCTGCGCGGCGCCATCCCAGACACAATCTCTCTGTAGGCGGCAAACTGTTCCTCCTCGGAGGGCATGGTGTCGCGCTCCAAGAAAAGAAACTCGGTCCGAACCACGCCCACGCTTTCGGCGCCGGCGGCGAGGGCGGCCGGAACGCCCCGGGGGCCGGCAATGTTGGCGGCCAGTTCGACACGGAAGCCATCCAGGGTGATGGCGGGAAGCTCCTTTTGCGCGGCCAGTCGCGCCAGCATGGCTTCCTCCCGGCCGTGACGCAGGCGGCAGGACTCGATGGTGCTTTCCTCAGGATGGAGAAAGACCTCGCCGGATGTGCCGTCTACAAGCACGGGATCGCCCTCGCAAACCCGGATCAGGGCGTCTTTCAATCCCATGACCGCACAGATGTTGAGGGCGCGCGCCAGTATGGCGGCATGTCCGGTGGCGCTCCCCGCTTCGGTCACGATGGCCGTCACTTGAGTGGGTTCCAGAAGGCTCACCTCCGAAGGCGCGAGGCTGACGGCGAAAAGGATGCCTGCTTCGGGCTGCCCGGAATCGGGTGCGCCCGCCAGGTTCTTGATCAGTCGCTGGCCGACGTCTCGCACATCGGCGGCTCTCTCCTGGAGCCGGGGGTCGTCGAGGTTCCTGAATTTTTCAGCCAGCGCCAGGACAGCGCGATCGACGGCGTCTTCAGCGGTGCAGCAGTCGCCGAGGATCAGGGCTTTCACTGCATCCATGAATAGAGGATCTTCTAGCGCCAGGAGTTGCATCTTGAAAATGCCAGCCTCTTTCGGGCTGGTCCTGGAGGCAACGCGGCATATGATCTCGCGCAACTGCGCGGCGGTTTGCTCCGCGGCGGCATGGAGCGCAGCGAGTTCCTCCGCTGCATCGGCTGCCCGCGGTTCGGCACGGCGCTTGCCGGTCTCGCGGCGGATGCGTGCTCTGCCAAGGGCAATGCCGGGTGCGGCGGGTACTCCTTTCAGCACCTGCTCCATGGCGTCAGTTCCCGTTGGCACCCGGACGCACGATCACTTTCAGAACCCGGCCTTCGGCGACGGCCTCCATCCCTGCCTTGATTCCATGGAGTGGAACTAACAGGCCGATCAGCTTTTCCGTATGGATCTTACCGGCTGCCAGAAGTTCCAGAGCCATACGGTTGTGCCGCGGCGCGGATCCATAAGCGCCCATGACAAAAAGATCCTTGTAGTGGACCAGGTTGGAATTGAAAGAGATGCATGGGCTGCTCTTGGGAAGGCCACCGAAGAAGCTGACGCGCCCGCGCTTGGCGGCCAGCGTGAGGGACTGCTCCTGAGCGGCGGCGGAGGGTGCGGCCACAATGACGACGGACGCGCCGGTCCCCTCCGTTTCCTCAAGGACGCGCTCGCGCAGCCCTTGGTTTTGGCTATCGATCAGCACGTCGGCGCCAAAGCCCCTGGCCAATTCCAAACGGCGTGGCTGGATGTCCGCCAGGATCACCTTGCGTGCTCCACGGATTTTTGCCAGGTCGGCGTGCATGCATCCTATGGGGCCTGCGCCAAGAATCACCACCGTGTCCCCGTCTCTTACGTCGAGCAGTTCCTGACCGTTGATGACGCAGGAAAGCGGTTCCGCGAGGGTGGCCTCCTCGAACGAGAGGTTATCGGGGATCACATTCACACAACCCGCTTTGATGGCGGAAGAAGGCACCACCATGTATTCGGCGAAGCCTCCGTGAAACTGGTATCCCATGGAACGGAGGTTGTCGCACATGGTCTGGATGCCCCGGCGGCAATAAGGGCACTCGCCGCAGGGGACCGCGGGGGCGATCGCCACCCTTTGCCCGGCCGAAAAGCCGGTGACCCAGGCTCCCACCTCCACGATAGCGCCCGCGATTTCGTGTCCCATGGTCACCGGCTCGGTGATGTTGCCGGCGCCGAACCGGAAGGTCCGGACGTCGCTGCCGCAGATGGCGCAGGCGGCCACCTCGAGGCGCATCTCCGCGGGCGAGATCGCCGGCGCGGGGCGCTCCTCGATTCGCAGATCGTTGGGCGCATATAGAATGGCGGCTTGCATTACATGACCTCCTGGCCGTCGCCGGCCGTAAGTATCCCGATCACTTCTTCGCTGCGGGTTGACGAGCGCAGCCGCTCGATGTTCTCCGGCCGCTGCAATACCCCGGCCAGCTCGGCCAGCAGGCTCAGGTGTTGTTCGTCGCCGGTTCCCGCCAGGCCGATGGCCAGGTACACGGTCTTTCCGTCCCCCCAACCCACGCCTTTGGGGATCTGCACAAACACGATCGAATTCCGCAGGACTTCCTTTTTAGCCTGGTTGGTTCCATGCGGCAAAGCCACGCCCTCGGTGACCCAGGTGCTGTACTGCTCCTCTTTCTCGAACATGGCGCGGGCGTAAACGGGGCTGACCTCGCCGGAGCGCACCATCACGTCGCCAATGACCTGGATGACATCCCGCTTGGAGCCAAACTCGCGGTTCAGCAGGACATGATCGGATGGAAGAGAGAAGGGCATGGTTCTGTCAGCCGGCGGCGATTTCCAAGAGATCTTTAATCACTTCCTCGTAGACCGGGCTGTTGATGAACTGATCGACGGCGTAAACGCGGGCATTTGGAGCACGCTCCTTGATCCTCGATACGAGGCCGCGGTGCGCGATGACCATCTCGGCGGTGCGCGGCAGTTCGCTCAACGGCGCGTGGTCCAGGCGGACCTCCAGGTCAGCGCCGGCCAGTTTACGTTTCAGAATGGATTGCCCCATGACGGAGGAACCCATTCCGGCCTCGCACACGAAAAGAATGGTCCGAGGCTGTTGGGCCAACCGGGTTTTGGCTTTGGCAAGGGGCGGGGACAAAGAGAGATCGCCTTCGGCGCGGGATACGATGGGCGCAGCCACGGTGAAGGAGATCAACGCGCCCACGCCAATGCCGGCCAGCACCGGCAATAACGCGCCTTTGGGCGCCATGGCGATTTCCGCAAAGATGCTGCCGGGCGAGGGCGTTGCCAGCAGCCCCGCGTGAGCCGCGACGAACACCGCGTCCGCCGACAGTCCCCCCGCGATGACGGCCAGGATGGTGAGCGGATTCATGAGCACATAAGGGAAGTACATTTCATGAATCCCCCCGAAGAAATGGATGATGATCGCGCCGGGCGAGGAACTCTTAGCCGCCCCCTTGCCGAACAAAGCATACGCCGTCAGCAACCCCAGTCCGGGGCCGGGATCGCTCTCGAGCAGAAAGAAGATCGACTTGCCCGCCTGCCTGGCCTCCACAATTCCCAATGGGGCGAGGACGCCGTGGTTGATAGCGTTGTTGACGAATAGCACCTTGGCCGGCTCGATGATGAGGGCGATCAATGGCAGGAGTCCGGCACTGGTGATGGCGCGCGCGCCCGCGCTCATAGCCGCGGTGGCTCCCGTGACCGCCCAGCCGACCACGGTGTCGCCGGCCAGCAGAAGGCCGAGACCCAGCAGTCCCGCCGAAAAGTTCGCCACCAGCATCTCAAAGCCGGCCGGAATCCTCGGCTGCACGGCCCGATCGAATGTCTTTACCACCCAACCGCCCAGGGGTCCCATGACCATCGCGCCGATAAACATGGGAATATTGCTGCCGGCAACCACCCCCATGGTGGCAATCGCGCCAACCACGCCGCCGCGGATGCCGTATACCAAGCGGCCTCCTGAGAAGCCGATGAGCAGCGGCAGGAGATTCAGGATGACGGGATCCACCAACCGGGCGAAATGCGGATTGGGAAGCCATCCAGCCGGAATAAACAACGCCGTCAGGAGTCCCCAGGCAATGAATGCGCCGACATTGGGAACCACCATGCCGGCCAGAAAGGCGCCGAACTGCTGAAGATGCGCTCGCATCAGCAGGTACCCGCGTTTTCGCCGATGGAGTGAAGCATCACGCGCTTCGCGTACTCCTCAATGGACCCGAGTTCGGTTGCCGATCCGTTGGTGGCGACGGTGGCTGCTCCCGCCGCCGTGGCCAGCCGCAAGGCGTCTTCCAGCTTCAGGCCCCGCATCATCGCAAAAGCCAAGGCTGCCACCATGGCGTCCCCCGCGCCGATGCTGCTCGAGGCGGCAACCGCGGGAGAATAGGCGCGCCACCGCTCGCGCTGGGAAACAGCCAAGGCTCCGTCCGCGCCTAAAGACAGCACCACAACCCGTGCGCCCAGCGCGAGAAACCGGCTGGCCGCGTCAACCAGGCGCGCTTCTCCGTCGATGCTCGTCTCCAGCACCTCCTCTGCTTCGGCACGGTTGGGCTTGATGAGATCCGGTCCAGCGGCGATTCCGTGTTTCAGAGCGGCTCCCGCGGTATCGAGGACGGTCTGAGCGCCGCGGTCCCGGGCAATCCGGATGAACTCCCCATAGATCTCCGGCGGCGCGCCCGGCGGCAGGCTTCCCGAAAACACCATGACCGAGCATTGCCCGGCTTGCTCCTCGACTTTCCGCTTCAGTAACTGCAGGTGGTCCGCCCCCACTTGAAATCCCGGCTCGTTGATCTCCGTTTCGGTGCCCGTGAGGGAATCCTTGATTTTCAGATTGACGCGCGTTTCTCCAGGAACCCATTCGAAATCGCAGGGAACGCCCATCGTCCGAAGTGCATCGGCTGCCCACCGCCCGTTAGCGCCGGCCTGAAACCCGAGTGCGATTACCGGGCACCCGAGCTGCCTGGCCGCCTTGGCGACGTTGATGCCTTTGCCACCGGCGTCGATCTGCTCGATGGAGGCCCGGTTCGTCCTGCCGATCGCAAAACCCGGAATAGCCATGGTCTTGTCGAGCGCGGGATTCAACGTCACGGTGGCGATCACGGTGTCTTCCTTTTCGCGCGTGTCCCCTCGCGCTCCGCTCGGCGGGCAACCAGGATCCCTTCTCTTGCGCTTTCAATCATGGCGCGTTGTGGCGGGCCGGCCTAGCGGTTCTGCTCATTCTTGATTAACTGCCCAGAATAGGGGGGATCTGGCGCGAAATCAAGCGTCAAAGACTAAGCCACCTGTCCGTAATCCGCGATTACTGCGGCTTGACCCGGCTCAGGCCCGCTTTCAGATTTGGCGTGCCAGGGTTCACCCACCGATGCACCACATCCAGGTGGTAAGGCTGTTTAAAGATATTGCATCCAAGGATTTAATTGTCCACAACCTGGTTGTGTTGTCTGGCTTCGAAACATGCTATTCTAGACAACTCGATATTTGGACCTTTTGCTCTGATTCAAATGCCGAGATCTCATAACCCAGGAGAATCAATGAAACTCATCAGGATTGTCAGCCCGCTCGTGGCCCTGGCATTATTGCTCCCCGCTTCTTGTCTGGCGCAGGGATCCGCCCAGCCCGACGATATCGCGAAGCTGCGCGAACAGATTGCCGCCCAGCAGCAACAGCTCGACCAGCAACGGCAGGCGCTCGAAGCCGCGCAGAAGGCGCTCGCATCCGCGCAGGCCTCCATCGATTCGCAGCAGAAGCTGCTGGATCGCCTGGTAGCCGCGCAGAGCACGCCGGCCGCCGCGCCGCAGCATCCCGGGGCGACACCGCTGGCGCCGCCGGCCACCTCCGCGGCCGAGGTGGATCCCATGGGGAAACCCATTTCGCCGCTGGCCTTTCACATCGGCGGCGCGGATTTCGCCCCCGGCGGTTTCATGGATTTTTCCAACGTGTGGCGCTCCACCAATATCGGGAGCGGGGTCGCGACTTCCTTCGCCGCCGTTCCCTTTAGCAATACCGGGGCGGGCAGGACTCAAGAGTTCCGATCCAGCGCCGCGAACTCGCGCGTCACCCTGACGATCACGGAAAACCCGACCAAGAACCTGGCAGTCACAGGCTATCTGGAGGGGGATTTCTACGGAAACCAGCCCACCAGTCTCTACGTGACCAGCAACAGCAACACCTGGCGCATGCGCCATTTCTGGGTGAACGTGGCGCGCGGAAAATGGGAGGTGCTGGGGGGCCAGACCTGGACGCTCGTCACGCCCAACCGCTTCGCCACGTCTCCGGTTTCAAGTAACGTTTTTGTCGGCCTCGGCGAGGATTCCAACTACATGCCGGGGCTGGCTTGGGGCCGGCCGGGACAACTCCGCGTGACCTATCATCCCAACCTCCATTGGTCCATCGCCGCTTCGATCGAGAACCCCGAGCAGTACGTCACGACATCCACCGTGCTGCCCGCGTTTGCCGCCACTCAGGTGGACAACGGGAGCGTTTCCACGACCCCCAACGTGCGGCCCGATCTCGTCGCCAAAGTGGCGTACGACACGCAGGTTTCCGGCAAGGCGCTGCACTTCGAAGTGGCCGGCTTTTCGCGGCAGTTTCGCACATCGCCGGCGGAGGGCAAATACTATGACGCCCAGGGCCTGGGCGAATCTTCCGATGCGGTCCTGGAGCTGGCCAAGAACTTCCGCCTGATTGCCACCACGTTTTATGGCAGCGGCGGCGGGCGCTATCTGGTGGGACTGGGGCCGGACATTATCGTCGGGCCCGATGGCTCCATCTCGCCGGTGCATTCGCTCGGCGGAATAGGAGGCTTCGAGTACGCGCCGAACGCCAAGTCGCAGTTCTTCGCTTATTATGGCGGCACGTATTTCGACAAAAATTACACGATGGTCTCACCGGGCAGTTATGTGGGATTCGGCTTCCCCGGCTCATCCTCGGCCAACCGGCAGTTTCAGGAGCCATCGTTCGGCTACTACTACACGTATTGGAAGAACCCGAAATATGGCTCGCTCCAGCTCATTACGGAGTACGCCTACCTGACGCGCGCGCCCTGGTACGTGGCGCCCGGAACTCCGTCCACGGCGCACGCCCATATGATTTTCGGCTCGCTGCGTTTCACGTTACCGCAAGGTGGGGGGAAGGAGCCGGCGCCGACGAAGTAAGTGGTTTCGCGCGCCGGCTTACCTGGCCTAAATCGTCGCTTCGGCTGCTACCGGCGTCCTATAACGGGCGGGCCGCCAAACCTGGGCGGGCCGCCGGAGAATCCGCCGGTGATGACGATCGTCTCGCTATTGGTCTTCAACGTGGATGCCTCGACCACCTCCAGGGACCCGGTCGCGGCGCAGACGCTCGCCTGGTTGGTGGATGTGGTGCCGGTCACCGACAGCGTGGCGCCCACCGTCAACACCGGCTTCAGGGTCGCGCTCGCCGCCGATCCCGTGATCACGAGAACGGAGGTCGTGCCCCCGCTCGGCGTAAACACAAACGCATCGATGTTTCCGTTATCGTCATAGTTCAACTGGCTCACAGTCCCCGAGGTAGGCCCGTAAGCCGCGGTGGTGGGCGCCTTGCTCGTGTAAGTAGCTTTGGTGCTGTTGTTCGTGAAGCTGGAGACCTCGACCGTCTGGAATCCCGAGGAGCTCGTGACGGAGGTTCCACTGTACGTGACGCTGTTCCCGGCTACTCCCAGAGTTCCGATCCCTCCCATGACTTCGGTCGGAAAGTTCAGCAGGACGTTGGTGTTGTTCGTGCTGACCAGGAATCCCGCAACCTCGCCGTTGCTTCCGTAATTCGTTTGGGAAATCGTCCCCGCGGCGTTGGTGACAGTCGTGGTGGTGACCGTTCCGTTGTTTGGGGAGTTCAGCGGCTCCTGCGCCCAGCTCAAGGCAAGGCCCGCCCCCGCCAGGGAGAGTGCGCACGCCGTAAAGAGAATGGTTTGGATTTTCATATAGTTCCTCACTGCCTCAAAAGGGTGCGTTTCCCGGGAGCGCATTTCCTAACCTTTGCTAGTAGGGCTACCGTGGGAAAGTGTTCGCGGGCGGGATCGCTTCAGGATGTTACGCACGTGAACCGGTCTCCATTGCACAGGGCCATCGCGACTGCTTACATAAGAACATGATCCGGAAGGTGCTGGCGATCCTTGGCTCAGCGGTCTTCCTGGTCATCGCGCCTGGATTCGTCGCCGGTTTGGTGCCGTGGTGGATCTCCGGTTGGCGCTTCGAAGCCGCTCCCTTGGGGTTTCCCATTTTCCGCGTTGCGGGTGGCATTTTGATCGCCTTGGGTGCCATTGGCCTGCTCGATTCGTTCGTGCGATTCGCGGTGCAGGGGGTGGGCACTCCGGCTCCGGTTTTCCCGACCCGCCGTTTGGTTGTCACCGGGCTATATCGTTACGTTCGAAATCCGATGTATGTCGCGGTCGTGAGCACCATTCTCGGTCAAGCCCTGATCTTCGGAAACGTGGGGCTGCTTGCATACGGCGCCCTGGTATGGCTGCTGTTTCACGTTTTTGTGCTGGTGTACGAAGAACCAAGCCTAAAGGCGCGTTTTGGCTCCGAGTACAGAGTGTTCTGCGCCGAAGTCCCCCGGTGGGTTCCATGTTTCACCCCGTGGCGCAGCCGGCCTACCCCGTCGTCTTCAGCCCGCCGGCGATCGCGTTGACAGTCACCAGCAGGGCGGTCAGCATCCGCTCGGCCTGTTCGGCGCGGTCCTGGCGCAGCGCCTCGCGCCACTCGCGCAGCAGCGCGATCTGCTCGCGGTGCAGGCGAAGCAAGGCAGTGCGGCGGATCTCGACCGCCATCACCAGGCGGGGACGGCGCTGTTCCATGTGTCCGGCGTAGAGCTCGCAGAGAATGTCGCGCGTGCGCCGGTGCTCCTCCACGATGCGGTCCAGTATGGCCGCGCGCAGCCGTTCGTCCTCCACCAGCGAGGCGTACTCGGCCATCAGCGCGGGATCGGCCGCTACCACGCTGAACTCGACGTTGTGCAACAGGTAGGAGAGGAACGGCCATTCGCGGGCGGCGCGCGCGAGCCGTTGCCAGCCTGCCGGATCGGTATCGCGCAGGCGCTCGAAGGCGCTGCCCACGCCATACCATCCGGGCACGTTGAAGCGGGCCTGGCTCCAACTGAAGACCCACGGGATGGCGCGCAGGTCGTCGATGGTGCGGCGGCCCGTGCGCCTTGCCGGCCGGGAACCGATGTGGCTGCACTCGATGGCATCCACCGGCGTGGCCTGCGAAAAGAACTCCACGAAACCCTCGGTGTCGATGAGGCCTCGATAGGCTTCCCGGCTGGCGATGGCGGCGGCCTCGAAGATTTCCGCGCAATCGGCGTGCGGGTCCTCAAGCTCGCGCTCATGCACCAGCGTCCAGCGGGTCACACCCGCCAGCAGCCGCTCCAGGTGCGTGGCCGCGGTGAGGCGGTTGGCGTATTTCTGCGAGACCACTTCGCCCTGCTCGGTGACGCGCATCTCGCCGCGCAGCGTTCCGGGCGCCAGCGATTCGAGAAACACGTGGGTGGGGCCGGCGCCGCGGCCGATGGTACCGCCGCGGCCGTGGAAGAAGCGCAGATCCACGCCGGCTTCGCGGGCCACCGCGGCCAGGCCGATCTGTGCTTTCCGCAGGTACCAGTGGCTGGCCAGGATGCCGCCATCCTTGTTGCTGTCGCTGTAGCCGATCATGACCTCCTGGATCGGCCGCGCGCGCCCGTCGCGCTCCGCCAGGTAGCGGAGAGTGCGGCGGGTCAAGGGGTGCGCCAGGAAATCGGACAGCACGCGCGCGCTGGCTTCCAAATCTTCGATGGTCTCGAACAGCGGGGTCACGGGCATCTCGCAGGCCAGCCCGTGGGAGGTGCCGCGCACCAGGCCGGCCTCGCGGGCCAGCAGGTAGACCTCCAGCAGATCGGAAGCGTGATGCGTCATGCTTACCACGAATGAGCCGATAGTGCGCGGGCCGTGGCGCTCCATCCACTCGCGCACCAGCCGCAGCACGCCCACGCTGGCCTGCGCCTCGCCGGGAAGCGCGGCCGTCGAGACCGCGTAGGGCCGCGGCGATTCCAGCTCCCGGTCGAGGTACTGGCGCTTGCGGGCTTCGCTCCACTCGGAGTAAGCGGCGTCCTCCAGGCCGGCGATGGCCAGGAGCTGCCCGATGGCCGCCTCGTGAAATCCGCTGTTCTGGCGGATATCCAGGGCCGCGGAGTGGAAGCCGTAGGTGGTGGCGATTTTGCGGACCGGCGCCACCTCGGCCCGCGCTACCTCGCAGGCGCCCACTTCGCAAAGGGTCTCGGCCAGGAACCGCAGGTCGGCCGTGAGCTCCTCGGCGCGCGCGTAGAAACGGGGATCGGGGCCCGCGGCCCCCGTTTCCGGAATCCGCGCCAGCATCAGGTAGACCCATTGGCGCCACGGCTCGCCGGCGCTCCGCCGGGCCGCTGGCGTGGCGCGGTCGCCGAGCAGCCGCGAGCAGGCGGCGATCCGCTCGGCGAGGCGGGCCGGCGCCGGCTGCACGAATTCCGAGAGGCTCAGGCTGCTGGCCAGAGCCTCCAGTTGCTGCCGCAGGACGCGCAGGGCCGTGGCGCGCAATTCCTCGAGCGAGCGGCGGGTCACCTCGCCGGTCACAAAAGGATGCCCATCGCGGTCGCCCCCCACCCAACTGGCAAAGCTCAAGCAGGGCTCGGAGGGAGGATCGGAGCCGGCGAAGGCCCATTCCCAAGACTGCCGGAAGCGCTCCGAGAGCAGTTGCAGCACGCTCGGGAAGACGCTGGCCAGGTAGTGCAGGGTGTTGTGCACCTCGGATTCCACGTCCGGCCGTTCCAGCAGGATCTCGCCGGTGCGCCACAGCCGCTCCAGGCCGGTTTCCAGACGCCGCCGCAGGGATTCCTGTTCCATGGGCGTGCGGGTGGGGTTCTCGCGTTCCACCAGCATGAGGTACAGCTCGCGATGCCGGTCGAGCACGGAGGCGCGCTTGGCCTCCGTGGGGTGGGCCGTGAGCACGGGCTGGACATGTATGGAAGGCAGCACGCGGCGCAAGTCCGCTTCGGTAAAACCCGCGGCCCGCAGCAGTTCCAGGTGGTAGGGCCACGAGCCGCGCTCCGCGGTGGGGCCGCTGACCGTTTCGCGCATCCGGCGCACCTGGTTGGCGGTATTCTCCTCCGCCATGTTCAGGAGCTGAAAGGCCATGGAGAGAGCTTGGGACCCGCGCGGAGGCAGGCGCTCGCCCGGTTGCGGCGGCGCCGTGAAGGCCACTCCCGCCAGGCGCGCCAGCTCCGGCTCCCGGATGCGCAAGAGGACCCTTTGAAAACAGTCCAGCAGGAACCGGAAATCCTGGTCCCATTTGCGGAGTTCCACTTCGAGCAGGTTGTGCGCGCGCACCGGTTCGGGGGAATGCCAAACGCCCATCTCATCCAGTGTTTCACGGAAGAGGCGGGTTGAGTCATGCGCGAAATGGGGTTAGCATCGGAAAACATGACAACCGCACGCCTGAGATTCGCGCGTTGGCTGCGGGCCGCCGCGCTGCTGCTGCCCTTGGCCGCCGGCGCGCCCGCGTGGGCCCAGATCGAAGCCACGGTTCAAGTGGATGCGTCCAAGGTTCTGCACGCCATCCCCCGCACCATCTATGGGACTTTTCTCGAACCCATCGGCCACGCGACCTACGGCGGGCTGTGGGCGCAGATCCTGGAAAACCCGAGCTTCGAGGAGAACCTGTGGAGCGCGGGGAACATCCGCGCGATGGTGACCGAGCGGCCCGAGCTGGTCCAGGCGTCCGGCCTCGGGCTGCCGCTTCCCTGGGAGCCGCTCGATGCGGCGCAGGGTTCGCGCTACGAGCCGCGCTGGGGCGATGCCGCCAACTCCGCCCGCTCGCTGCTCATCATGGCGCTCCCGGGCAAACAGACCGGAGTCCGGCAGCGGGTGTATCTTCCGGTGCACCGCGTGCTGCGCTACACCGGCAGCCTGTGGGCCAAGCCGGTGAGCGGGCCGAGAGAGATCGAAGTCTCCCTGCGCCGCCGCAACCATGCGGAGAGCGTGCTGGCGAAAAGCTCCGTGCGGATCGCCGGCTCCGCCTGGACGCGCTACGAGTTCGCGCTCGAGTTGGAGAAGGGGTCGCTGGCCAGCCGTGAGGCGGCCGATTTCGTGGTGGCCGCGTCGGATGAGGCGCGCTTGTTGCTCGACCAGGTATTCCTGTTTCCCGCAGACCAAGTGGACGGCATGAACCCCGAGATGATCGCGATGGCCAAGGCGCTCGGTACCCCGGTGGTCCGTTTCGGCGGCAATTTCACCTCGGGATATCACTGGCGCGACGGCGTAGGCCCCATGGATAAGCGCGTTTCCATGCTCAACCAGTCGTGGGGCATGCCGGAATACAACCACTTCGGCACGGACGAGTTTCTGCGCTTCTGCCAGCTCATCGGCGCCGAGCCGCAGGTGGTGCTTAACCTGGGCAGCGGCACACCGGAAGAAGCGGCCGGATGGGTGCGCTACATCGACGGCCAATGGAAGGGCGGGGCCGGGCGGCTCTGGGAGTTGGGCAACGAGCTGTGGGGCGATTTCCAGATCGGGTATCCCACCGAAGCACGCGTGGCGGCCCGCACGCTGGCGTTCTCTTCCGCCATCCGCAAAGTGGACCCGCGCGCGCGGCTGATCGCCACCGGCCAGGACCCGGACCACTTCGAATCGTGGAACGCGGCGCAGCTCGCCAACGCGCCCGGCGCGTTCAACTACCTCTCGACGCACTTCGTCGTGACCGACAGCCAGGTGACGCTGCCTAACGGGACGCCCGAATTCATGGCCGCGGCCTCGCTGGCGCTGCCGGTGGGCCTGGAGCGCCGCCTGCGCCTGATGAAGGAGCAGATCGACGCCGACCCGCGCACGCGCGGCCGGGTGAAGATCGCCTTCACCGAGTGGCTGTTCGCCGGGCCGGAAAAGCAGGTTCCCATGTACAACAACCTCGGCGGGGCGCTGTGCACGGCTGGCTTCCTCAATACTCTGATGCGCGTGGCCGATTTCACCCCCGTCGCGGATATGACCGGTCTGGTCGAGTTCGGGGGCGTGTGGCAAAATCGCGCCGTCACCTATGGGGTGCCCGCCTATTGGGCATTCCGCCTGTACTCGACCGCCGATGCCACCCGCCTGGTGGACTCCTCGGTCAAAGTGGAAACCTACGACGTGGAGCAGGGCGTGCGCCGCATTCCATCGATCCCCGGCGTGCCGTATCTGGACGTGGCGGCCGCGCTCAACGCGGATGGCGGCCGCCTGACGCTGTTCGCGGTGAACCGCGACCCCTCGCGGGAGATCCGGGCTACGGTGACGTTGCGTGGTTTCGCCGCGCGCACCGCGGCTGGCCGACAGCTGACCGCCCCGGACCTCTATACGGTCAACGACGCCGACGCTCCGGAAGCCGTGGTCCCGTCCCCCATATCCGTTGAGGCGCGCGGCGGAGAAATCCGCCATACATTCCCGGCCCGCAGCGTAACGGTGATTGAGCTGTCCAAGTAGGATGTCTGTCGGAGAAACGGACATGGAACTCTGAAATGTCAGTTTACTCCGCCACCGCAAACAGGGTAAAATAGGTCCTATCAACCGGCGGAATGCCAATAGGGTACCGGCGGTTGGCGCCTGCAGCGTCCTTCTGGCCAGGCCTGATCCTCGACGAGCAATCGAAAAGGGGGAAGTTCATGTTACGAAGGTGCTTTTTACGGTCGCTGGCCGCGGCTCCGGCTGCCGGCCTTATTTCTATTCCGCTCGCGTGGCGCGAAGCCATCGCGCAGCGGCGGGGCGGGATGCCTCCGGCCGAACCGTTCAAACCCGAGGAGGCCAACAGCCCGATAGGCGAGGGGAAAGGCATTCATCCTGGAAGAGTGGTCTGGACACGCGATGCCAAGGCCACCACCTGGGACGGCACCACCGGTTTCTGGTGGGAGGAGGCGTACAACAATCAGAAACTAGTCGACGAGATGAATTCCCGTCTGCTCCAGGGCCTGACTGGAAGGAAGAATGACAAGCAGGCATGGGACGCGCTGTTCCGGAGTTTCAATGAAACCCAGAAGCTCGGGAAAGGTGGCTATCGCCCCGGAGAGGTAATCGCGATCAAGATCAACTGCAACCAGGACCGGACCCCCGAGTGGGGCAAGGCAGGTCCTCCTCCCGCCACCCCTCCTCCCCCTCCTCCTCCCGGAAAGAGTGGACGTGGTTTTTACCCCAGGCCACCCCTGAACGGCTTGCCGAGCCCGCACGCGGTGTACTCGCTGGTATCGCAACTGATTGAAGCGGGCGGCGTGCGCGGCGAAGACATCCTGATTTACGATGTCGCCGAGACCCGCAACATAGGTAATCCGATCTTCAGCAAGATCAGGTCAAATTCGAATCCCAATTATCAGGCCGTGAAATTTCTGGTGGGCGCGGACTATAAAGAGGGCGGCCGCCTGTTCGCCGAACCCGACACGGCCAACCCGATCAAGTTCTCCAAGCAGGGTGTGCCCACCGCCTATCTGGCGAAGCAGGTGACCGCTGCGAAGTACCTCATTAACATGGCCCTGATGCGGCCGCACGGCATGGCCGGCGTCACTTTAGCTGGGAAGAACCACTTCGGCTCCGTTTACTTCCCCAACGATGGCGGCTGGACCCCGGCGCCCATGCACGCCAACGTTCTGCGCACTTTGCCCCCGCACTCTTACAACGTCCTGGTGGACCTGACCGGGTATCGCCACCTGGGCGGCAAGACGATGCTTTTTGTCCTGGATGGCTTGTACTCCGCGGCGCACAACGAAGGCAACGTGATGCGCTTCGCCTCTTTCGACAACCATTGGGCTTCCAGCCTTCTGATGTCGCAGGACCCCGTGGCGATCGACTCGGTGGGCCTCGATATTCTCCGGAACGAGCCCAATGCCGTCGAGGTTCGCGGCAACGCTGATAACTACATGCACGAAGAGGCGCTGGCCGCCAAGCCGCCTTCCGGTACCGTCTACAATCCCAATGGCAGCGGCACGCTGGCCAGCCTCGGCGTGCACGAGCACTGGAATAACGCGAACGAACGGAAGTACTCGCGCAATCTGGGCAAGAAGCAAGGCATCGAACTCGTCGCCTGGGTTTAGGCGCGGCAACCGCTAGGTGTGCCCCGGCCTCTTGCCGCCGGGGCACAAACTCACATCGGGAGAAACAAGCTGCCAACCGGAGGGAGCGAACCGGCGTCGGCGCGACGTGTTTAATGCCGGCCGGACATTGGGTCGCTACTTGGGAAGCAAGCGGAGAACGCCCTCGCTGGGGCTGGCGATCACGTGAGCGGCAATCAGGCGGCCGAGGCCATCCACCTTGGCCCTGCCGGCCTCGATGGCCGCGGTAACCGCCGCCACATCGCCCTTGATCAGGACCGTGATGTAGCCGCCGCCGAGTTTTTCGCGCGCCAGCACGTCCACCGCCGCGGTCTTCAATGCGGTGTCGATCGCCTCGAATACGGCGGTGAAGCCCTGGGTTTCGATCAGACCCACGGCGAAGCTGGATTGGTCGTTCATAAAATTCTCCGGTTTCTGAACCACTGGCTGCTCGATCAGGGGACTGATTTCGATCGGCGCGTCATAGGCGGGGACCGAAAGCTCCGAGGGGCCCGAAATCACGTGCACCAACACCTTCGTCTGCATGGCGTTGGCGGTTTCCTCGGCGGCCTGCGCGGCGGACTGGACATCGCTGAGCCGCCCGTACAGCTTCATGCAGACTCCGGGAGCGTCATTCAACTCGGTCTGCAGCACCCGCACGCCGGCGCTCTTCTCCATGGCGTCGAGCACCACCATGGCCGGCGACCAGCCGCCGATTTCGACCAGCGCCAGCGCCTCGATCAGACGACACCCCGCTTCTCGAGCTCACGCATGACGTCGAAAACCACCTGCTCCAGTTTGTCGCGCTCGATCTGCCCGGTGCGCACCGGGCACCCGTTCGCGGGCCGGTTCACCAGATCGAAATCCGCCAGGATGCACTCGATCATGGAACTCAGGGTCTGCCGGTTGGAGCGTTGCGCGTCGGTTTGCGGCACCCGTCCCCGGCCCAATTGAAAGCCTCGCAGCTCGGCCGCCGCGCGGAAGCCGTCCGGAAACTCGAACTGATTGAGCATGATATCGAAAAGTTCGAGAAGCCGATACTGCCATTTCATGGCTTCGGCGTAATTGCCGCCACGCGCCAGGTCGTACATGCGGCGGGTGACTTCCGGCACGGCGTTGCTGGTCGCGTGCGTGCCGCCGTCCACGCCGATCATCAGCATGGGGACCAGGACGGCTTCCCAACCGGTGAGGAACGTGAAATCCGGACGATTCGGGCGCACCGCCGTAATCATGCGCATCATGAAAGGCACGTCGCCGGAGGAGTCCTTGATGCCGATCACGCGGGGGAACTCGGCCGCCAGGCGCCGGATGGTATTCACGTCGATGGGGCTGGCGAACATCGGGATGTTGTACAGCGTCAGATCGATCGGCGAGTTGCGGGCAATCTCGGCGAAGTACGCGTACACCGATTCCGGACCCAGCTTGTAGTAGAACGGCGCCACGATAGCCACCGCCCGCACGCCCATCCGCGCGTATCCTTCACAAGCGGCCAACGTCTCCCTGACGTTCGCCTCCGCGGCGCCCGCGAGGATCGGAACGCGGCCTCGGGTCTCGTCCGTTACCACTTGGGCGATCCGGCGGCGCTCCTCCGCCGTGAAGCGCGTGAACTCGCCCGTCGAGCCATTCGGGTACAACCCATGCACGCCGTGATCGATCAACCAGGAGACGAAACGGCGAAACTCCGCCTCGTTAATCTGGCCCCGGTCGTCCACGGGGACCAGAAGTGGTACGAAAATTCCTTCCAGTTTGTTGGGAGCCACAGCACTCTACTGTACCGCACATCACGGTTCGGCGGTAACAGGCTGATCGCGTCGGGCGGGTTCGCGCGCTTTAAGTTGCTCAAGACGCTATTCGTGCGGCCGGAGCCGAAAACGGACGAAAACGTTGCCGCCGACGGGCCGCCCGCCGTAATAGGGCAGGATCGCGGCCGGCAGCGTGTAGGCGGTGAAATTGGCTCCGATGCCCGTTTCCACGTATCGGAGAAGATCAATGTCCCGCGTGTAGCCTGCTGTGTAGGCCCCGATGCGAAACGTGCTGTCATAGATCGAGTCGAGATCGTTCTGTAGCGCCGGCTGGCCCGCGAACAAGTCATCCTTGTCCACCAGCTCGAATCGGCCTGTGATGAAGTTGCGTTTGCTGACCGGCAGGACCGATTCCGCCAGATAGGAATTCGAATTCCGGAAGGTTGCCGTACTATGGACACGCCCCCATACCAGACTCGATGTCCAACTGGCGCCATGCATCGGCCGGGTATACTCCACCGATGCTGTTATCCGCGTTTGATCGCCGGGCTCAAGCACATCGGGATGAGCAATCCTACCGAAGGAAAGCTGGGCTGCCCAGTATTTCTCGGGGAAAAACCAGAGGCGCGTGGACCACGAATTGATTGGGCCGGTCTAGACGGTCCAGCGGTTCTCGCCGGGTTCAGAACCATAGAAGCCGCTCGCCTCCAGCTTCACTTTCTTGTATGCGACTCCAGCCGTTACGACTTCATCGGAAATGTGGGTGGAATCCTGCCAATGGTGAGAAATCGGCGCTTCCGGTATCTCCATAGCCGACCCGCGGTGGGGGAACGCCACAGGCCCGAGCGCTGGGTCGCCAACGGGCGCAAAGTAGAGATCGAGAGTAGTGCCTTCGGCGATCTGCCGCGTGTAGTGGAATCCCAGCGCCATGATGAAATTGTGCGGATGCTGGGCATCTACAAGGGGGACGCCGTACGCAGTCTCTCCGGTCTGAAAGAGCAGCGGATACCGCCGGTCCGTGATGGTTGCCGGTTCCAGGCTGAGCATGAGAACAGCCTCGAACGCGCCGTTCGATCCGACGTGGTGCTGGGCTGAAGCCATAAGCCAGTTGGTTGAGTACAGCTTGTCGCCGCCGCGTGGGCCGGATTGCTGAACATCGGAGAGGAACGCGAGTCCCATAAACATCGTGCTCCAATTGCCGAAATGGGTCATCAGCATCGGCATGGGCCATCCGGGGGGATTCTGCGAGGTCCCCGACGCTAGATTCATCAGGTACATGCTGGCGGGATCCATGTCCTCCATTTGATCCTGCGCAGCGGCGAGGCGGATGGAAAGAACCGCCAACAGGCCTAAAGCCACGAATTGTGTTCGCCTTTGCATGCGATCTCCCTCTTCACCATGACAGACCTCCGCCACCGCAGAGCGGTAGCGGCTGCTTAAAGTATGTGCTTACAGGAGGCGGTCAGATGCGGAGGACGGCGGACGAAAGACTACTGACGCCGGGCGGAGAGGACGCGCTACTGGCAGAATCGGTGCCGCACAAATGGGCCGCGCATACCGCAGCGCACTGTAGCTGCGCAATCAGCAAAGCTACGGCGGTGAACACAATCAGATGTGCGCGAGGCATCCCGATCCTTCTTTGGAGCATATCACGCTCCCCCGCCGTGGGCTTACGGCCGCCCGCGGCTTATGCGCGGCTCTCCGCGCCCCGGCCTGTGACGATCCGGTCAGCGGAGATTGAACTTCTTCATCTTGTATCGCAGCGTGTCGCGGGTGATGCGCAGCAGGCGTGCCGCCTGGGTCTGGTTACCGGAGGTCTTCTCGAGGGCGCGGGCCAGCAGGCTGCGTTCGTTATCCTCGAGCGACAGGCCGTCGGAAGGAATGTCCACGGAAGCCTGTGAGGGAATCGCGGTGCCGGCCTCCGGGCGCGAAATCGCGATCGGCAGGCTGGACGCGGTGATCAGCGAGGATTCCTCCAGGATCATAGCCCGCTCGATGGCGTTGCGCAGTTCGCGCACGTTGCCGGGCCAGTCGTGGCTCATCAGCAGCTTGGCGGCGTCTTCGCTCACGCCTTCAATGTTGCGCTTGAACTTGCGATTGTAGTGCTCGACGAAAAACTTCGTGAGGGGCACGATATCCTCGAGACGCTCGCGCAGGGGCGGGATCATGATCTGGATCACGTTCAGGCGGAAGTAGAGATCCTGGCGGAAGGCGCCTTCCTTGACCGCCTCGCGCAGGTTCTTGTTGGTGGCGGCTACCACGCGCAGATCGAGCTTGATGTCCTTGAGGCCGCCCAGGCGCCGGAAACTCTGCTCCTCCAGCACGCGCAGCAGCTTGGCCTGGAGCATCAGGGGAATCTCGCCGATTTCGTCGAGAAACAGCGTGCCCCGGTCGGCCAGCTCGAAGATGCCGCGCTTCTGCGCGCGCGCGTCGGTGAAGGCGCCCTTCTCATAGCCGAATAATTCGCTCTCGAGGAGCGTCTCCGGAATAGCGGCGCAATTAATAGCGATGAAGGGCTCGGCCTGGCGCAGGCTTTGATAGTGCAGCGTCTTGCCGATGAGGTCCTTGCCCGTGCCGTTTTCGCCTTCCAGCAGGATGGTGGTGGCCTCGCTGGCGGCTACGCGACGCACGAAATTGAGGACCTCGCGCATCGACGGGGATTCGGCGATGACCTCGCGCTTCTGCGGCGCGGATTCCTCGGTGATGTCCTTGATGGTAGCCACGACGCCCTTGAGATCGCCGCGCTCGTCGAACATCTGGGTGGTGCGCATCACCACCAGGCGCTCCATTCCGTTTTCGGTGTGCAGCCGAACCGCGCAGTGCGGAGCGCTGGGATTCTGGTTAAGGCCTACCAGCACTCCGCAGCCGGGCTCGCACACCGAGCATTTGAAGACATCCTGACAGTGGCGGCCCAGCATTTCCTCGGCCCCAATGCCGAACAGTTTCTCCGCGGACCGGTTCACTCCCGTAATGCGGAATTCCGGATCGTAAAGAACGAGGGCATCCGACAACTGGTCGAAAACCGACTCTAGAATGTTGGTGCGCTGCCAGCCTGGGGAAAGTTTGGACATGTATCGCAGGTTCTATTGAATTATAACAAGGCTGTTGGGGCAATTGGCCCAATTGCCGCCGATGGCAGCGGAAATTACCCCTACCGAAGAGCCGTGAACTTCTCCGAACCCGCTGGATCGCCTGGAATTAGCCGGGTGGCGATGCAATTGCTATTTTTCCCGCTGGAGGCCTAAATGTCCCACCTCAAGCTCATTCTGCCAGCCGTTGTATTGCTGGGCGGATTCCTGGTTTGCTCGACCGCCACGTTCGGCAAGCCGGAATACACCAAACAAACCAAGAAGGCCTGCGCGTATTGCCACGTAGGTTCGAATAAGAACGCCAAAGACCTGACGGACGCCGGCAAGTACTTCCAGGAGCACAAGAGCCTGGATGGTTACGAAGAGAAGAAGTAGCCGCCATGCAGGTTGGAGGAGCGGAGTCGTCCATGATGCAATCGGTTCAGCTTTCGATCGGCGACGGCGAGTACACCGCCGCGGTACGCGAGGCGCTGGCCCACAATTGCGCGTGGCATGTGGAATCCGTCGAGCGTCCGGACCCGTCGCAGCATTGCGTCCTGGTCCTGGACGAAGCGGCATTCGCGCGGCTGCCTCTTCCGTTGGAGAATCCCGAGCGGGTGGTGCTGATCACCCGCAAGGATCCGCAGTTTCTGGCTCAGGCATGGGAAGCAGGGATCGTTTCGGTGGTCTCCGCGGAGGATCCGCTTAATACGGTTCTGCTTGCCATCATGGCCGCCGCGTTGCGCGTTGCCAAGTCCCATACGGCTGCTCTCGCCGGTGCACTATCCCCCAGTCACGGTGTTTCGTCTGCGCCAATAGCCCCACAAAATCGGACTTGCGGGTCCAAACGTTGTAAATCTCAATAGTTTTGATGTGCGGACGGCATGGCCGCCGGCGTGCAATGTCTCTTATTCCCACATGGAGAAAAGTGGCGCGACACGCTTCCGGAGCGACGCTCCGGGTGTTCCGATATTTCGGCCTTTTCCCAACAGCCTCCATGGCCATACAATCGTTGGTGAGCGATGGCATTCATCCGTACCCGAGGCCATCCGACTGAGCGCCTGTTCGCCATGGACCCGTTCCGGCCGCCGGCGGCTCCCGCCAGATGATCGCGGGACACGTGGTGCGCTCCGGATGCGCCTGGCCGCGCATGGAGGCTTTCGCTCGCCTAGCGTGCGGTTCAGCCTCGTCGTAAAGCTGAACCCGCAGGCTTACAAGACAATGCGAACGAATCAGGAGACTACTTAAGTTGAATATCAATTTACTTCCGTTTCTGTATCTCTGGCTGGCTTTAGATGCAGTAATCATCGTTTTGTTCGGATGGCGTCAGAAGATATCGCGTGCCGAAAACGCCTCCGTAAAGCTGACGGATCCGGTCGCGGCTTCGCACATGACCGTCCTCGAGGCGAAGCTTCGCAAGCTCGATAAGTGGATCAAGCTGCTCGTCATTATCGCGGTGATTTTTGGCGCTGTGTTGGGCGTTCTGGCGATCGTCCAGGCGTTCAATTCCCCGAGCGCGGCGGTGGGAGCTTAGCCGCATGCGGAACCGGGCGTTTTTCTCCGTCGGCCCGCGGCTCGGTTCCGCGCTTTTAGGGCTCTTGCTGGCGGCTGCCGGCACGAGCCTCCGCGCGGAGCCCGCGGCTCCGGCCAAGACCGATTGCGCTGGATGTCACGACCAAGCGCAGAAACTGCCGAAGAGCGCTCACGCCGGCCTCTCCTGCGATACTTGCCACGAATCTCACGAGAAATATCCGCACCCCGCGGACATCCCCAAACCAGTCTGCACCGCCTGCCACCAGGACCAGGCGGGCGATTATGCCAGCGGAGTGCACGGGTTGGCGCGCAAAGCCGGCAACGAGGGCGCGCCCGATTGCGCGATGTGCCACGGCAGCGCCCATGAGCTGCTGCCGCCCAAATCCCAGGCCTTTCGCACGGCCGTTCCGGATACCTGCGGCATGTGCCACACCGAGGTGGCGGAGCAATACCGGGCCAGCGTGCACGGGCAGGCTATGGCGCGCGGCGTCACCCAGGCGCCCCTGTGCACGGATTGCCACGGCGAGCACAACATTATCAAGCACACCAACCAAGCCTCCCCGGTAAACGCCGCGCATATCCGCGACACCTGCGGAAGCTGCCACGGCGACGTCCGGCTGACGCGCCGGTTCGGTATGCCCTCGGACCGCCTGGTGAGCTTCGATTCCTCGTATCACGGCCTGGCCGCCAAGGCCGGCTCGCAGACTGTAGCCAATTGCGCAAGCTGCCACGGCGTGCACAATATTCTGGCTTCAACGGATCCCAAATCGACCATCAATCCCAAGAACCTGCCCGCCACTTGCGGGAAATGCCACCCCGGCGCCGGCACCCGGTTCGCCATCAGCCAGGTGCACGTGGTCGAGGGCGGCTCCGAGCCGGCCCCTATGAAATGGGTGCGCTGGATCTACCTGCTGCTGATTCCGCTCACCATCGGGCTGATGTTCGCTGCATAACTTCGGCGATTGGCTGCGCAAACTCCGGCGCCTGCGTTTCGCGCGCGGGGCCACCTTGCAAGCGGCACGGCCGGCCGGTCTCGACGGGCACGGCGGCCTGCGCATGCTGCCGTTCGAGCGGGTCCAGCACGCGGCTGCTGGTGATTTCGTTCGTCACCCTGGCGTGGACCGGCTTCGCGCTGAAGTATCCGGATCAGTGGTGGGCGCGGCCGCTGTTGCTGATGGAAGGCACCCACATGATGCGCAGCCTGGTGCATCGCGTGGCCGCGGCGGTTTTCATCGCGGTCGGCCTGGCGCACCTGGTTTCGCTCATCGCCAGCCGCAAGCTGCGCGTGCATTGGAAGGAGATGCTGCCCACGACCAACGATCCGCGCGAGGCGCTTTCCAATTTCGCCTACAACCTGGGGCTGGGCGACACCCCGCCGGGGCGCTCGGCGCACAGCTACGTGGAGAAAGCCGAGTATTGGGCCGTGGTGTGGGGCGCGGTCATCATGGCCAGCACCGGCCTGCTGCTGTGGGCCAACAACCTGGCCATGCAATTCCTGCCCAAGGTGTGGCTGGATGTGGCCACCTCCGTGCACTTCTACGAGGCCCTGCTGGCCACCCTGGCGATTGTAGTCTGGCACTTCTACGGGGTGATCTTCGACCCCGACGTATACCCGCTGAACACTGCCTTCCTGACCGGGCGTCAGCCCGAAGAAAGAAGAACCGGCCTCCGCGACGCCCGCCAGAAACAGCGCGGGCCAGGCAGGAGGCGTGGGAGACTGACCCAAGAGCATGACTCCGAACAATGCCGACCGCGCCGGCCGGGGATGGCTGTCCCCGGTCATCTACCTCTGCAACAACTGGATCAGCCTTCTGGGCGTGGTGCTGGTGACCACGGCAACCGTTTTCTGGCTGTTTCTGCTGCCCATCACGTTGCGCGGCGAGACCGAGAATCCCTACATCGGGATTCTGGCCTTCCTGGTGTTGCCGGCGCCCTTCTTCGCCGGCCTGGTGCTGATTCCGCTGGGAATCTGGCTGAAACACAAGCGCGAAGGACGGGCGGGCATCTATCCCGCCACGTTTCCGACGCCGCGCTGGAGCAACCCGGACCTGCGGCGCCTGGTGTACTTCTTTTTGTTCACGACTGCGATCAATATCGGGATCGCCAGCCAGCTCAGCTACGGCGCCGTGAACTACATGGATTCGGTGACCTTCTGCGGCCAGACCTGCCACAGTGTGATGCAGCCGGAGTACACGGCCTATCAGAACTCGCCGCACTCGCGCGTCGAGTGCGTGAAATGCCACATCGGGCCAGGCGCCTCCTGGTTCGTGCGCAGCAAGCTTTCGGGCGTGGGCCAGGTCTTCGCGGTCGCGTTCAACACGTATCCTCGTCCGATCCCGACGCCGGTCCACAACCTGCGCCCGGCGCGCGAAACCTGCGAGGCCTGCCACTGGCCGCAGAAGTACGGCGAGGACCGCGTGCGGGTGATCTCGAAATTCGCCGACGACGAAGCCAACAGCGAGACCAAGACCGTGCTGCTGATGAAGATCGGCGGCGGCAATGGGGGCATCGGGATCCACGGGACGCACCTGGGGCCAGGCGTGCACATCCGCTACCGGCATTCCGACGAGGCGCGCCAGAACATCCCGTGGGTGGAATACGAGACGCCCGACGGCAAGAGTCGGGTCTTTGCCGTGGCGGACGCCAAGACCGCCGACCTTCCCGAGCGCGAAATGGACTGCATCGACTGCCACAACCGGCCGACGCACACCTATGACCTGCCGGAGCGGGCGGTGGACCGCGCCATGAATTCGGGCCTGATCTCGACCGCTCTGCCGTTCGCCAAGAAGAAAGCGGTCGAGCTGTTAAAGGCCGACTACGCCACCCGCGAGGAAGCCGCTCTCCGCATCCCGGAAGCGTTCGCCAAGTACTACCGGGATAGTTACCCGGCCGCGTGGGGCCAGCACCAGCGCGAGATCCAGGCTTCGGCCCGGGAACTGGTAGACATCTATGACCGCAACATTTTCCCCGCCATGCGCGTGACCTGGGGCCACTATCCGAACAATATCGGGCATACCGATTTTCCGGGCTGCTTCCGCTGCCACGACGGGAACCACGCGGCTCAGGGCGGCGCCTCCATCACCCAGGATTGCAACGCCTGCCACAACCTGCTGGCCATGGACGAAGCCAATCCCAAAGTGCTGACGGACCTGGGCATTACCGAAGCGCGCGCGCCGGAAGAGCGGTAACGCTAACCCGTGTTTTCGATCGCTTCGCGCATCAGTTCCAGCGCGCGCAGGATGCGCGGAGTCTCCTCGAATCCGTAGGAGATGCGCATCTGGCGCCGGCCGGCTTCGGCCAGGTCGCCGCGTGGGTGCACGCAGTACTCTCCCGGTATGTAGATCACGCGTGGACGAAGTTCGCCGCCCTGGTAGTCGATTTCGGGGCGGCCGGTGGTCCGCGTCAGGTAGCGGAAGAAGGGCGAGGCGGGATGCGTCCCCACGTCCGCCAGGGTGAGGTAGTAGTAGAATCCGGCACTGCCGCCGCGGCGCTCCGCCAGGTATGGTCCCAGGCTGCGCTCGATTCCCCGGCCCACCGCCACGGCTTTCTCGCGGTATCCGGCGTTGACGGCCCGCAACTGATCCTCGATGCAGTGATCGAGCAGGTAGCTGGCCATCTCCTGCACGAACAGCGGCGCGCTGAATCCGGCGTCGCAGGTCTTCTGCACCATGGCCTCCATGAAGGGACCCGGAGGCCCTATCAGGTAGCCCATGCGCATGGCGGGCGCCAGGATCTTCGAGAGGGTCCCGATCTCGTAGGCGATGCCCAGTTCGTCTTCGGGCAGCACCGAACGGAACGGCTCAGCCTCGGGATCGTGCAGCAGCAGCTCGTAGGCAAGGTCGTAGAAGACGGGCACCGCCCGCCCCAGCCGGCGCGAGAGTCGCGTGGCCGCCCCGAGCAAGGCCCGCCGACGAGCGTTCGAAAGCATGGTGCCGGAAGGATTGTTCACGGTCACAACGTAGAAGAAGGCGATCCCGGCGGCGCGACCGCCTAGGGCCGCCAGTTTCCGCTCCAAGGCAGCCAGCTCGGGGCCTTCGCCATCCTCGGGCACGCCCAGCACCTCGAAGCCCTTGCGCTCCAGGCTTTCACGATAGATGTAGTAGGTTGGGTCGGAGGCCACCACGATGCCTGGCTCGAGCACGTCCGTCAGGGCGTCCAGAATGCTGGTGGCGCCGCACGCGCCCACGATCAGGCGTTTGCGCGCCACGGTCTCTTCATCCAGGCCGCCGATGCGCAAGCGCGTCAGGAAACGGCGCAGCGAGGCGATCAGGTTAGCGGAGCCGTCCGCGCCGCCATAGTTGAAGGCCTGACGGTACCGGGCGGGGTCTGCGGCCACCGCGCCCAGCGCCTCCGTCAGGGCCGCCACGGGGATGGTCTTCTCGTTGACGTAGCCCACCCCCAGGTTAATGTCGATGCCATCGCGAAATCCGCTGGCGAAGGCCGCCATCATGCGGTTGACGGGAGCCGGCTCGGTGGAGGCCCGGCCGTAAGAGGAGAACCGGAGAAGCATGTCTGAATCTAAGGACGATGATAGCTCACGGCTCCGGATCCCGGCTGGGCCGCCGGCTAATAGTCCAGCGTGCGGACGGCCAGCAGGATCTGGTCCTCCGCCGCGGGCACCCTCGCCACCAGGGCATCCTGCGTGGCGGCGGGCGCAAACTGGGCGATGGTCTCGGTGGGTTTGGCGTTGTTCTCGTCGAGGATGCTCTTGAACATCAGGTTGTCCGCGAGCCGGCAGCTAAGCTGAACGAGAAACCTGACATCGCTGCCTTCGGGCGGCCGATGATGATCCGGTATCGCCTGCGCCAAGGGCTCCGGGATCTTCCATGCCGCGGCCAGCCTGGCGCCGGCATCGCAATGATCCATCTGAAACGACTCCTGCTCGCGCTCGACGATCTCGGCGGCACTCTGGTAGACGCGTTGGGAAAAAGCCGAGTACTCTTCCGGATACGCGGCCAAAAGACCCATACGTCCGAGATCGTGGAGCAAGGCCGCTGTATAAGCCAGGCCACCTTCGACACGGAATAGCGGCGCGAGATCCCGGGCCAGCACGGCCGTGGCGATGCTGTGCGTCCAAAAACGCCGGACCGTCGCGGTTCTGGGCGCACCGGCAACCATAGCCCGGACCGCGAGGGTAGCGACGGCCGCCTGCGTGCGGCGCAGGCCCAGCATACTGATCGCGTGCGACGTAGTTATCACCGGAGCCTTGATGGCGAACATGGAGGAGTTGACCACCGTGAGGAGTTCGGATACCAGCGCGGGGTCTGCATCCGCGAGGCGGCTGATCTCGTCGATCTCCGGGTTCTGACGGTCAAAGAAACGAAGCAGTTGGAGAATGACGGGCCGGAACGGCGGCAGGCGGCTCAGCCGGCCGAGTCCGACTGCCGGTGTCCCGTCTTCTTCGACGGCGTTATCTTCTGATAACGCGGCACTCTCCCATTGAGCCACATCATTTCCGGGTGGGCCCCCCTCAAGCTTCTGAAGAGCTTCTGCCGCGTCAACTCTGCGCAGGAACCTTGGCAGGCGCATAGGGCGATCCCCAAATTGGCCCTCAGGTTAACACTTTTTAGGGTTCGCGGCCACTGCCGGGCGCACCGCCACATCCAGCCCCGGCAACATCCTAAAATAGAATGGATGCTCCGTCTCTCACTCATAACCGTTTTCGCCGCCGTGGCCCTGGCGCAAGCCCCTGAGAAGCCGCCCGCCAAGACGCCTCCGCCCGAGGTGGATCAGGCCCTGCGCGAGCGCATGAAGCAGTTCTACGATTTGCAAATCCAGGGGCAGTACCGCAAGTCGGAAACGTACATCGCCGAAGATACCAAGGATTGGTTCTACACGATTTCCAAACCGCGGTACAAGAGCTTTCAGGTCGATCATATCGAGTACAACGACGATTTCACGCAAGCCAAGGCCATGATCTGGGTCGAGCGATACTTCAGCGCCCCGGGGTTCCCGCCCGACATGGCGGTTCGAGGTTTAACGCCCAGCACCTGGAAGCTGGAGAACGGGCTGTGGGTCTGGTATCAAGATCAGAGCGCGCCGATACGTCTGCCGTGGGGGACCATCACTCCGGAACCGGCTTCCCAGACAGCCGGAGCTCCGGCCGCTCCGCCTGCCATGCCGGCGGGAATCTCCGACACGCCTGCCAATCTCGCCGCCCTCATCGGCAACAAAGTGAAGGCCGACCAGACCTCGGTGACCCTGAAATCGGGCGGCTCCGCCCAGGTGACCTTCGCCAACAGCGCGCTGGGGCCGATGACTCTGAAAGTGGATTCCAAGCCCGCGGGCGTGACGGTCGAGCCTGAATCCGCCGACGTAGCCGCCAACGGGAAGCAGACCCTCACGCTCAGCGCGGCCAAAGACGCGAAGGCGGGCGTGGTCCGGGTGCGCATCGAGCAGACCGGCGAGATCATTCCCCTCGCGGTCGAGGTGAAGTAGCCGGGCGGCGGCTACCCGATAGCGCCCGCGCGATCCCCGGACCCTCACGCTATCATGTAGGGAGAAAGCAACTTCCCTCCATGGCCTTGAAATCCGAATCGGAACTGGGGATCAATAGCTGGCTCGAAGACGAGATTTACGGACAGTACCTGCGCGACCGTTCGGCGGTGGATGAGCGCTGGAGAGACCTGTTCGAAGCCCATGGCGCCGCTCCGGCCGCAGCGCCGCCATTTTCCCCACCGGCCGCTACGCCCGCGCGCGATGCCGCGGCGGGCCTGGAACTGGAACCGCTGCGCGGGGCGGCCGGGCGCATCGCCGAAAACATGAGCGCCAGCCTGGCCATTCCGCTGGCCACTTCGCAGCGCACCATCGCGGTCAAAGTGATGGACGAGAACCGGCGCATCATCAACCAGCACCGCACCCTGCTCGGCCGCGGCAAGGTCTCCTACACGCACATGATCGGCTGGGCCATCGTCAAAGCCCTGGCGGAGATGCCAGCGCTCAACCACGCCTATGCCGAAAAGGACGGGCAGCCGTTCCGCGTGACGCGCGCGCAGGTCAACCTGGGAATTGCCGTGGACGTCGCCGCCAAGGACGGCAGCCGCACCCTGCTGGTGCCCAATATCAAGAACGCCGGCGCGCTCGATTTCCAGGCATACGTCACGGCCTTCGACGATCTGGTTTCCCGCGCGCGCAGCGGCAAACTCACCACCGCCGATTTCCAGGGCACCACCATCTCGCTGACCAATCCCGGCACGGTGGGCACCATGGCCTCGAATCCCCGCCTCATGCCGGGACAGGGCGCCATCATTGCCGCCGGGGCCATCGACTACCCGGCCGAATACCAGGGCGCGGCCGAAGAGACGCGCGCCATCCTGGGCATCAGCAAGGTGATGACGCTCACCTGCACCTACGATCACCGCATCATTCAGGGCGCCGAATCCGGCCTCTTCCTGGGCCAGCTGCAAGCGCTGCTGGATGGCCGCGGCGGCTTCTACGAGGAGATCTTCGCGCACCTCCGCATGCCCCACCAGCCGGTGCGCTGGGAGACCGATCGCAAGCCGCTGCTGCCCGGCATGACCTCCGCGCGCACGGCCGAGATCGCCAAGCAAGCCGGCATCATGCAGCTGATCAACGCCTACCGCGTGCGCGGCCACCTGATCGCCGATCTCGACCCGCTGGGCGCCGAACCCAGCTACCATCCCGAACTCGACCCGGAAACCTACGGCCTCACCATCTGGGACCTCGACCGCGAGTTCCTCACCGGCAGCCTGGGCGACGCGGGGCGCGTCCCGGCAGAGGGCGGTCCCAAGCCGGTGGCCACGCTGCGCGAGATTCTGGAGACGCTGCGCCAGACCTACTGCGGCAAAATCGGCTGCGAGTACATGAACATCCAGGTGCCGGAGCAGAAGCGCTGGCTGCAACAGCGCATGGAGCCGGAGGCCAATAACTGGCCGCTGGCTCCGGAGACGCGCCTGCGCATCCTGCGCAACCTCGTCGCCGGCGAAGAGTTCGAACACTTTCTGCACTCCCGCTTCGTGGGCCAGAAGCGCTTTGCGCTGGAGGGCGGCGAGACCGCGCTGGCCATCCTGGAGGAGATCCTGGAGCGCGCCGCGGCCAACCGTGTGCACGAAATCGTGGTCGGCATGGCGCACCGCGGCCGCCTGAACATCCTGGCCAACGTGGTGGGCAAGGACCTGAAGCAGATTTTCTCGGAGTTCGAAGGCGAGATCGATCCCGCCAGCACGCAAGGGTCCGGCGACGTGAAGTACCACCTGGGCGCCACCGGCGTGCGCAAGGCTGAGAACGGCCGCGAGATCGTGGTTTCGGTTTCGCCCAACCCCAGCCACCTGGAAGCCGTGGACCCGGTGGTGGAAGGCATCGTGCGGCCCAAGCAGGACCGCCTCGGCGACACCGCGCCGCGAGCGCGTGATTCCGCTGCTGGTGCACGGCGACGCGGCCTTCGCCGGCCAGGGCGTGGTGGCCGAGACGCTGAACCTTTCGCAGCTCGATGGCTACTCGACCGGCGGCACCGATCCACCTCATCATCAACAACCAGATCGGCTTCACCACGCTGCCCGGACGAATCGCGCTCGACGCCCTATTCCACCGACGTGGCGCGCGGCGTGCAGGCGCCCATCTTCCACGTGAACGGCGACGACCCCGAGGCGGCCATGCGCGTGGTCGAGATCGCCTTCGATTACCGCCAGCAGTTCAAGAAGGACGTGGTGATCGACATGATCTGCTACCGGCGCCACGGCCATAACGAAGGCGACGACCCCAGCTATACGCAGCCGATCCTGTACCGCAAGATCAAGGAGCACCCTTCGGTGGCCACGCTGTACGCGCGATCGCCTGGCGCGCGAAGGGGTGGTCGCCCGCCGCAGAAACGCCAGGCATTGCGCCAGGCGGCCGCGGGGCGGCTTGCGGAGGCCTACGACGCAGCCCAGAAACACGCCGAGCGCTACGAACTGCAGGAGTTGAGCGCCGTGGCGGGCGAGGATATCGGCGCTTTCTGCCCGCGCACCGCGGTGAACCGGCCGGTGCTGGAGCGCGTGATCCGCGGCATGACGCATTTCCCCGAGGGCTTCCACCTGCATCCCAAGCTGCGCGGCTTCGTCGAGCGCCGCCGCGACGCCCTGACCAAAGGCGGCCCCATCGATTGGGCCTTCGGCGAGGCGCTGGCCTTCGGCACGCTGGTGCTGGAAGGCACCGCCGTGCGCCTGAGCGGCCAGGATTCCGGGCGCGGCACCTTCAGCCAGCGCCACCTGGCCTTCTACGATTCCGAGACCGGCGTGCGCTACGTGCCGCTGCAGCACATCTCGCCCGACCAGGCGCGCTTCGACGTGTTCGACAGCTCCCTGAGCGAGTACGCCGTGCTGGGCTTCGAGTTCGGCTACAGCGTGGCCGACCCGCTGACGCTGGTGATCTGGGAAGCGCAGTTCGGCGATTTC
This sequence comes from Terriglobia bacterium, assembly GCA_963714205.1. Lineage (GTDB taxonomy): Bacteria > Acidobacteriota > Terriglobia > Bryobacterales > Bryobacteraceae > CAVQNQ01. The sequence goes on along the minus strand of CAVQNQ010000002.1, from coordinate 2,028,093 downwards.
GCCAACGGCGCGCAGATCATGATCGACCAGTTCATTTCCTGCGCCGAGCAGAAGTGGGGGCAGCCCAGCGGCCTGGTGATGCTGCTGCCGCACGGCTATCGAAGGGCAGGGGCCGGAGCACTCCAGCGCGCGCATCGAGCGCTACCTCACCCTGTGCGCCGAAAACAACATGCAGGTGGCCAACTGCACCACCCCGGCGCAGTATTTCCACCTGCTGCGCCGCCAGATGTACGGCGGCGCGGACCGCCGCGGCACGCGCAAGCCGCTGATCGTCTTCACGCCCAAGAGCCTGCTGCGCCATCCGCGCGCGGTTTCCACGCTCCACGATTTCTCCTCCGGCGGCTTCCTGGAGATCCTGGGCGACGCGGCCGCACTCGATCCGGGGCACGTCTCGCGGGTGGTTTTCTGCTCCGGCAAGATCTACTACGACCTTCTGGCCGCTCGCGAGGAACGCGCCGCCAATCACGTGGCGCTGGTCCGGGTCGAACAACTCTACCCGTTCGCGGCAAAGCCAGGCAACCGACATCCTGGCGCGCTATCCGGCCAGCGCCGAAGTGGTCTGGGCGCAGGAAGAGCCGCGCAACATGGGGCCGTGGCGCTTCATGCGGGAGGCGATCCAGCCGCTCCTTGATGGCGGAGGCCGCACCATCCTGTACGTGGGGCGGCCGGAAAGCGCCAGCCCGGCGACCGGTTCGGGCAAGCGGCACCAGGAAGAGCAGGTGGCCGTGATCAACGACGCCCTGACGCCCGGCGGCATCTCGCAAACCCGGCGCGTGCGCGTGGTAGCGAGAAGGAAGAAGTAGAGGGCGGCCGGGAGCGCCGCCAATGGGAGGCCGATCCCTCCCAGCCGGCGATCTGATATCGTCATTTGGAGATTCCCATGTTACGGCGAAGAGAATTTTTCAAGCGCGCCAGTTTTGGCTTGGCCGCCGGTGCTCTGGCCGGCAGAATGGGCGGAAGGGCGGCAAAGGCAGCGGCAGCCCCGGAGCGCGCCCTCGACGTCACGGCGTTCGGCGCCAAGGGCGACGGCAAGACAGTGGACACCCCTGCGATCAACCAGGCCATTGAAGCTGCCGCGGCGACGGGCGGCGGGGCCGTCGCCTTTCCGGCCGGGAGTTATCTCTGCTTCTCGATCCACCTCAAGAGCAACGTGGCGCTGTATCTGGATGAGGGCGCCACCATCGTCGCCGCCGACACGCCGGAAGGCGGCGCGGGAGGATACGACGCGGCCGAGCCTAACCCGTGGGACAAGTACCAGGATTTCGGACACAGTCACTTTCACAACAGCTTGATCTGGGGGGAAGGCATCGCCAATGCCGCTATCATCGGCGGTGGCCGCATCTGGGGTAAGGGGCTTAGCCGCGGCCAGGGCGCCATGAATCCCGGCGTGGGGAACAAATCGATCAGTCTGAAAAGCTGCCACAACGTGCTGCTGCGCGATTTCTCGATCCTGCATGGCGGCCACTTCGGCATATTGGCAACCGGTGTGGACAACCTTACGATCGACAATTTGAAAATCGACACCAATCGCGATGGCATGGACGTGGACTCGTGCCGCAACGTGAGAATCTCGAACTGCTCGGTGAACTCGCCGTGGGACGACGGCATTTGCCTCAAAGCCGATTACGCGCTGGGCTCGGCGCGACAGACGGAGTTCGTGACCATCGCCGACTGCTACGTGAGCGGCTGCTGGGAAGAAGGCACTTTGCTGGACGGCACTTACAGGAGATTCGGGCCGGAAGCGCGGGTGCCGCATACCGGCCGCATCAAGTTCGGAACCGAATCGAACGGCGGCTTCCGCAACATCACGATTTCCAACTGCGTGTTCGAAGGTTGCCAGGGGCTGGCGCTGGAGACCGTGGATGGCGGTCTATTGGAAGACGTGACCGTGACCAACATCTCGATGCGCGACATCATGAGCGCGCCGGTTTTTGTGCGGCTGGGCCGGCGGCTGCGCGCGCCGGATGGCACGGCGCCGGGAACGCTGAAGCGGGTGATCATCAGCAACCTGGTGTGCTCTAACTCCGTTTCGGCCTTGGGTTCGATCATCAGCGGAATCCCCGGCCACTACGTTGAGGACGTCAAGATCAGCAACGTAGAGATACAGCACCAGGGCGGCGGGACCAAAGAGGATGCGGCGTACGAGCCGCCCGAGAACGAGGACAGCTACCCCGAGCCGGACATGTTCACGGTTCCGGCGATGCCGGGGCGCAATGGGCGCGGTCCGAACGGCGACTTTGTGCCGGAAGGGCAGGAACGAGGAGGCGCTCGAGGCGCTCCTCCGCAACAGGGCGGGCGCAATGCCGGCGCCGCGCCCCAGCGGCACAAGATGCCGTCGCATGGCTTCTATGTGCGGCACGTGAGGGGCATCCAGTTCGACAACATCATGATCCAGGCGGACAAGGAAGATCGCCGGCCGGCGTTCGCGCTGGAAGATGTGCGGGACGCCGACTTCTTCCGCGTCAGGACGCCGCAGGTGGCCGATACGCCGGTGTTCGCGTTGCGCAACGTCGCCGATCTGAGTGTGCACATGTGCGGCGGCGTGAAGGATACTGAGTTACAAAAGGTGGATCAGAAAACGCTTTAGGGCCGTCACGAGATCCCAGGAGCGGGTTATCCCCTGGGCGTTTTGGTCCATCTCCCTCCGGGATAACGTAATAAGATGAAGTGTCGGCGCCGCACATGCCCATTCTTCGCCTCGCTTACGCCACGCTCTTCCTGATCGCCGTCATTGCCGTCTTCACGTTATGGAGCCAGGTGGGCGGCCAGGGCCACCTGGATTTGGTTCCGTGGTATCTGAAACTGGGGCTGGGTTGCGGCGCGGCCTTCAGCATCGTTAAAGCCGCGGCCGCGGCTTTCGAAGGCACGCGGGCCTGGAATCTCCGGACCGTGAAGTGGCTGGCGCTCACCCTGGTGCTGCTGGCCGGCTGCGGCCTGGCCAGCTACTACGAGCACCTGTTCGGGGAGAGCGACGAAGACGACCAGAACGACCAGGACAGCGCCACCGTGGGGCAGGTCTTCATCCCCGCGCGGACGGCCGGAATCGCGCGCGACGCTTGTTAGAATAGCTGCATGGCGGCTGACCAGACCGGCGCCGAACCGGTGGAATCGTTTGAAATCTGCCTCGACGAACTCGAGAAGGTGGTCAAGGAACTGGAGGCCGGCGACCTGCCCCTGGAACGCTCGCTGGAACTCTTCGAGCGCGGCATGAACCTGAGCGCTACCTGCCGCAAGCAACTCGAGGAGGCCGAGACGCGCGTCGAAATGCTCATCCGCAAGGAAGGCAAGATGGCCGCCGAGCCGTTCCGCCCCGAAAAATCCGAAAAAATATGAGCCTGCGCGAAGAGGTGGATGCGGAACTCGACCGCCTCGTTCCGCCCGAGACGGCGCCCCCGGAGACCATTCATCGCGCCATGCGCTACAGCCTGTTCGCGGGCGGCAAGCGCATACGGCCGACCCTCTGTATCGAGGCCGCGCGGGCGGTCTCCGATTCGCCGGATGGCGTGATCGCGGCGGCCTGCTCGCTGGAGCTGATCCATACCTACTCGCTGATCCACGACGATCTGCCGGCGCTCGATAACGACGATTACCGCCGCGGCAAGCTTACCAACCACAAGGTGTTCGGCGATGCCATGGCCATCCTGGCCGGCGACGCGCTGCTCACCCTGGCCTTTCAGGTGCTGGCCGAGATCGACGCCCCGGATAAGCGCAAGAGCCGGTTGATCGCGGAACTGGCCGCCGCTTCCGGCACCGTGGGCGGCATGATCGGCGGGCAGGTGGCCGATCTGGAGGGCGAAGGCAAGGCTCCCAACGCGCAACTGCTCGAGAGCATCCACCGGGCCAAAACCGGTGCGTTGCTGCGCGCCAGCCTGCGCATGGGCGCCATTTACGCGGGCGCATCCGCGGAACAGTACGGCGCGCTTTCCTGCTACGGCGAGCACGTGGGGCTGGCTTTCCAGATCGTGGACGACATCCTCGACGTGGAGGAATCGTCCGAAGCGCTCGGCAAGACCGCCGGCAAAGACGCCGAGCAGCACAAGATCACGTTTCCGGCCGTCTACGGTTTGGCCGACTCGCATCGCATGGCGGATGAGGAATGCGCGCGGGCCCACGCCGTGCTGGACCTGTTCGGCGACCGCGCCGCGCGGCTCCACGAGCTGGCCGATCGCATCGTCCGCCGCAAGTCATGAAGACGCGGCTGGACCGGCTGATGGTGGAGCGCGGCCTGGCCGAATCCCGCGAGAAGGCGCAGGGGCTGATCATGGCAGGCGAAGTCCGGGTAGCCGGACAGAAGGCTTCCAAGCCCGGCCAAACGGTAGCGGACGACGCCCCGGTGGAGGTGCTGGCGCGCCCGCCCTACGTGGGGCGCGGCGGCTTCAAGCTGGCCGGCGCGTTGCGCCACTTCGCCATCGACGCGGCGGGCAAGGTGTGCCTGGATATCGGCGCCTCCACGGGCGGCTTTACGGACGCCCTGCTGCAGGCCGGCGCGGCGCGCGTGCACGCGGTGGACGTGGGAAGCGGCCAGCTCGATTGGAAGCTGCGCTCGGATGCGCGCGTGGTGGTGCACGATCGGGTCAACGCGCGCGCGCTGACGTTTGAGGAGATCGGCGAGCCGGTGGATCTCGCGGTCTGCGATGTGAGCTTCATTTCGGTGACCCTGATCCTGCCCGCGGTAGTGGCGCTTCTCCGCCCGGACGGCCGGATGGTTATACTGGTCAAACCGCAGTTTGAAGTTGGGAAGGGCCAGGTGGGCAAGGGCGGCATCGTTCGCGAGCCGGAACTCCACCAGGCCGCCTGCGAGCGCGTGGGTGCCTCCGCGCGAGAATTGGGATTCACCACCGCCATTATGGAAAGCCCCGTACTCGGCGCCGAAGGGAACAAGGAGTTTCTCCTCTATGCCCATCATTAAAACCGTGGGGATCGTCTCCAAGCCCGCCAGCGACGCCGCCGGGCAGATCGTTCCCAAGCTCATCGAGTGGCTCAACGGACGCGGCATCGCGGTGCGCTGCGACGAGGAGACCGGGCGCTACATCGGCGTGGCGGGCATCCCGCGGACGGAGGTTGCGGAGGGCTGCGACCTGGTGGTGGTGCTGGGCGGCGACGGCACGCTGCTCTCGGCCGCGCGGGCCATCGGCAGGCGAGAGATCCCGCTCTTTCCCGTGAACCTGGGCGGGCTGGGCTTCCTCACGGCCATCGCCATCGACGACTTGTACCCCGAATTGCAGCGCGCCTTCCGCGGCGAGCACCGCATCGCGCGCCGGAAGTTTTTGACCGCCGAGGTGGTCCGCGGCAGCGAAGTGGTGGCCAGCTACGAATCGCTTAACGACGCGGTGCTCTCGAAATCCTCGATCGCGCGCATGATCGATCTGGATGCCTATGTGGACGAGCAGTTCGTGTGCGCCTACAAGGCCGACGGCCTGATCATCGCGACGCCCACGGGTTCGACCGCGTATTCTCTTTCCGCCGGGGGCCCCATCATCTTCCCCTCGGTGCCGGCCATCTGCATCACTCCCATCTGCCCGCACATGCTCACGAACCGGCCGGTGCTGGTCCCGGAGACCAGCGTGATCCGGGTGATCGCGCGCGGTCCGGACGAGAGCGTCTACCTGACCATCGACGGGCAGGTGGGCACGCCCATCAAGCGAGACGACACGGTGGTCTGCCGCAGCTCGAATTACGCCCTGCTGCTCGTACGCCCGCCGCACATGATGTTCTTCGACGTGCTGCGCCAGAAATTGAAATGGGGCGAGCGCTAAGCGCCTCTGGCCGCGGCCCAAATGGGGCCCTCTGGGGGTCTACACTGAATGGTGACGTTCAGGAGATCCGCCCATGCCTAAATTCGCAGCCAATCTATCGATGATGTTCAACGAGGCGCCGTTCCTCGATCGCTTTGCGGCCGCCGCCGAAGCCGGGTTCCGCGCCGTGGAATTTCTGTTCCCCTACGACTACGCGCCGGAAGAAATCGAAACGCGCCTGCGGGAGAACGGGCTGGAGCTGGTCCTATTTAATATGCCGCCGGGGAATTTCGCGGCCGGCGAGCGCGGGATCGCGTGCCATCACGGGCGCGAGGAAGAATTCCGCGCGGGGGTCGAGAAGGCTCTGATATACGCCACGCGCCTGGGCACGCGGCGCATCCACGCCATGACGGGAATCAAACCGCCGGACGCAGACCCGGCTGCCTGCCGGGAGACTTTGGTGGCCAATCTCAAATACGCCGCGGGTAAGCTGGCCCCGCACGGGATCACGCTGCTGACCGAAGCCATCAACACGCGCGACATGCCGGGCTTTTTCGTCTCGACGCAGGCGGATTCCCACGCGGTGGTAATGGCGGTGGGCGCGCCCAATCACAAGATGATGATGGACTGCTACCACATGCAGGTGATGGAGGGCGACCTCACCACCAAGCTGAAACGCTACGCCGCCGATTGCGGGCATGTGCAGATTGCCGGGCCGCCGGGAAGGAACGAGCCGGATACGGGCGAGGTGCGCTACGAGCACATCTTCCGGTTGCTGGACGAGATCGGCTACGATGGGTGGATCGGCTGCGAGTATCGGCCGGCGGGCACGACCGTGGAGGGCTTAGGCTGGTTCTGGCGGCTTTCCAACGCGGCTTGAAGGAGGAAGTATGAAGACCTCGATCACAAGGCGCAACCTGCTGGCGGGAGGCGCGGCGGCGGGAATCTGCGCGTTCGCGCCCAAGCGGGGGATCGGCGCGGCGGCCGAAGAGCGGCGTCTGCGAATCGATCCCGAAGCGTCCATCGGGACCATCCGGCCGGAGCTGCACAGCAACTTCTCCGAGCACCTGGGGACGTGCATCTACGGAGGGCTGTGGGTCGGCAAGAACTCTAAGATCCCCAACGTGAACGGTTATCGGAAGGCGGCCGTGGACTATCTGCGCGCGCTGGGCATCCCGGTGCTGCGCTGGCCGGGCGGCTGCTTCGCCGACAACTACCACTGGCGGCAAGGCATCGGCCCGGCCGAGAAGCGGCCCAAGCTGGTGAACGGGAGCTGGGGCGGATACGTCGAGGACAACAGCTTCGGCACGCACGAGTTCGTGGGGCTGTGCCGCCTGATCGGCGCGGAGCCCATTTTTTCGGCCAACGTGGGCAGCGGGACGCCGCAGGAATTCGAGGAGTGGCTCGAGTATTGCAATTACCCCTCGGGCAGCACGCTCTCCGACGAGCGCGCGGCCAACGGCTCGGCCGAACCGTTCCGCATCAAGTATTGGGGCGTGGGGAATGAGAACTGGGGCTGCGGCGGTTCCATGCGGCCGGAGGAGTATTCGCAGCACTACCGCCAGTTCACCAGCTTCGCGCGGGCCTACGGCGGGACCACGCCCTTTCTGGTGGCCTGCGGCCCATCCGGCAACGACAAGGATTGGACCTCGACCTTCTTCAAGCTGCTCGGGCGCCGCCCGCCTAACGGCTATTCCATGCACAACTATCAGCGCGGCTCGATGCCGGCCACCAAGTTCACGCCGGAAGCGATGCAGCAGCAGTTCGTGGGCTTCACGCGGCTGGAACAGTTCATCGTGGAACAGCGGGCGCTGATGAGCACCTTCGATCCCAAGGGGAACGTGGGGCTGATCGTGGATGAATGGGGCGTGTGGGACCAAATGGTGCCCGAGGAGCAGAAGAAGTACGGCCGCCTGTGGCAGCAGATCACCATGCGCTGCGGAGTGGCGGCGGCCCTGGGTCTCAACGTCTTCCACCGGCAGGCAGATAAAGTGGTGATGGCCAATATCGCCCAGACCGTCAACGTGCTGCATGCGCTCCTGCTCACGCGCGAAGACCAGTGTATCCGCACGCCGGCTTACTACGCCTTCGAGCTGCAGAAACCGCACCGCTCGAAGAACGCCGTGAAAGTGGAGAATCCCGACGAGGGCGCGCCCAACGGGCTTTCGGTTTCGGCTTCGCGCCAGGGAAGCGAACTGGTGGTCACACTGGTGAATCCCCGGCACGACACGTCCATGACGGTGACTTGCGCCGTGGCGGGCAAGGGCGCGACGGCCGCTTCCGCCCGCGCGCTGTATCACGCGGATCTGAACGCGTGCAACACCTTCGAGGCGCCGGACCAGGTGGTTCCGCGCGATCACACGGCCAGCGTGAGCGGCGCCGGCGTGCGCGTAGAGATGCCGCCACTTTCGGTGGTGACGGTCACGGCGCGGCTGGCGGGTTGATTACAGGGCGGCCCGCACCGCGTCTACGATGTGGGCGGACGAGATTCCGAAACGTTCGAGTAACTCGGCCTCTCTGCCGCTGTGGGCGATCTCCCGCACGGCCAGCTTGACCACCTTGACGCGCTCCGGCGCGAGCGCGGCGAGCACGCTATCGCCCAGGCCGCCGTGCGCGTAGTGGTCCTCCACCGTGATGACGATTCCGCCGGCCGCGTGGGCTGAGGCCGCCAGTTCCGCGCGGTCGATGGGCTGCACGCTGAACAGGTCGATGACGCGTATAGAGATGCCCTGCTTGAGCAGCTCGTCGTAGGCCTTGAGCGCTTCGAAAACCGTGACGCCGGCGGCCACCACCAGGGCGCGATCCTGTTCGCTCCTCCGCAGCACCTTGCACTTGCCGATGGCGAAGGTCTCCTCGGGGCCGTAGAGAATCGGCGCGCCAGGGCGGCCCAGGCGGATATAGCCGGGTCCGGTTTCGGCCGCGATGAGGCCAGTAGCCGCCCATGCGCTGGTGGCGTCGGCGGGGTAGAGGCAGGTGAAGTTGGGCTGCGCGCAGATCATGGCCAGATCTTCCAGGCCCATCTGCGAAGGGCCGTCTTCACCTATGGAAACGCCCACGTGCGTCCCGGCCAGCTTGATATTGAGGTTGCTGATGGCGGCCATGCGGATGAAATCGGCGGCGCGCGTCAGGAAACAAGCGAAGGTGGAAGCGAAGGGCACGTGGCCGCGAGCCGCCAGCCCCATGGCCATGCCGAGCATGTTCTGCTCCGCGATATATCCCTGGAAGAAACGGCTGGGCGCCTTCGCTTGAAACTCCTCGGTGTAAGTGGAATTCTTGACGTCGCCATCCAGCGCCACGATGCGCGGGTCGGCTTGGGCCAGGGCGGCCAAGCCGTCGCCAAAGCCTCGGCGCGTGGCGACCGGCTTGCCGCCGAGCTGGTAAGGGGGCTTGGGAGGAGTTGCCGGTTTGGCGGCGGCGCCGTCTTTCCCCGCGCCGGGCAGCGCCGACGGCAGGTGCGGCCGCCAATCATTCTCGGCGCCCGTGAGCTCGCTCTCCAGGTGCGCCACCGCTTTGGCGGCCATTTCTTTGTCAAGGGGTTTCCCGTGCCAGTGTTCCTTGCCCTCGATATCCGGCAGATCTTTGCCTTTGATGGTGCGAGCCAGGATCACGGTGGGGCGGTCGGTGGTCCGGCCGGCCTGACCGTAGGCCGTGAGCAATGCGGGGATGTCGTGTCCATCCACTACCAGCGCCTGCCAGCCGAAGGCCTCCCAGCGAGCTTTGTAGATCTCCATGTGGTGCTCCAGCATGGTGGGCTCGCTCTGGCCGAGGCGGTTGATGTCGATGGCGGCGCACACGTTGCTCAAGCCCCGATGGCTGATCCACTCGGCGGCTTCCCAGACCGATCCCTCGGCCGATTCGCCGTCGCCCAGCAAAGCGTAGACGCGCTGCCCGGTATTGGACAGTAGTGCGTGGAGGGCGATGCCCGACGCCGCCGAGAGGCCCTGGCCGAGCGAGCCGGTGGCCACATCCACGAACGGCAGGCGCGGCGTGGGATGGCCTTCGAGGTCCGAATCGAGCCGGCGAAGCGTCAGCAGACGCTCGCGGGGAAAGAGGCCCGCTTCGGCCCAGGCGGCATAGAGAATCGGCGCGGCATGGCCTTTGGAGAGAACGAATACGTCGCTCGACGGATTGCGCGGATCGCGGGGATCGTAGCGCATGACCGAATAGAACAAAACCGAGACAATTTCCGCCGCGGAAGCACAGCTAGTGGGATGCCCGCTGCCGGCTTCTGTGGTAGAGAGCACGGAATCGATGCGCAGACGTACGGCTTTATCCCGGAGAATGCGCACATCGGTAGCTTGCGAAGTTTCGATCGGCATAGGAGGGGAAAAGAGCACGCGGGGGGCCAGACCGCAAAGCGGGCGCGCGCGCGGTCATCTCAGGATGGTGCGCAGAGCGCCGGGCGGGATCAATGCGAATCGCCTTGCTGGATCAGGCGCCCGGCGGCATCGGCTTGCTCGGGTGTGGTGCGCAGGACCATGGCGTTGAGTTGATTGAACGGAAAGAATCGTTGAATGTGCGCGGTCTTGCGAACCAGGTCGGCGATTTCCTGGAGGCTCTGGGGCGCGACGGTGGGCGGCAGATAATACACTCTCACCGCCGTGTCGCCGCGCGTGTCGGATGCATACGTGTAGGCGGCTGCCTTGCGTATCGCCGGCGCGGCGCTGGCTGCGCCTGTAGCGCCGTCGATCTCGTTTATCAGCCACTCGGCCAGCGCGGCCTGGTCAGGGGTTGCCCGAAAGATTATGGCCGCGGGCGCCTTACGGGAAAAGATCCATGACATATCCGCAGTCCCCCGAACGGCGTTGACGAGTTCCTGGATACCGCCCGGCGTGCTGATATTCGCCAGCCAGAACACCCGGACCGTGGTGCCGCCGCGGGGGCCCCCAGGTAGTCGTAAGCCAGTGGGCTTCCGGTGGGCGGCTGCGCGCTCTCGCTCTGATCCAGAGCGCCAACCAGCCAGGCGGCCGCTGCAATCTGATCCGCCGTGCCCCGCACGGAAAGAAATCGCTGGCCGGGATCGATAGTTACCTGGCGAATATCGGTAATTCCCCGGATGGCATTGACGGTCTCCTGGACGCCTTGGGGAGTGATGACGTGGCTGAAATACAGCACCCGATCCTGCATGGGATCGGCGGGAGCTTGCCCGAACGCCAGCGGGGCGAACAGGAGGGCAAGCGTGAGCTTGTAGCCAGGCACTGAAAATTCCTTTCAATCTCCTAAGACGACGGAATCGGCAGCAGCGTGCAAGTAAGCTTACGCCGGGCTTTTTCGCCCCAGGCTGGCCAGCTTATTCAGCCCATCGATGTAAGCTTTGGCGCTGGCCTCGATAACATCGGTCGAGGCCCCCCGGCCGGTCACCTTCAGGCCGTCGGATTCCATCTGCACGGTTACTTCGCCCATGGCATCGCCGCCGCCGGTGACCGCGCGGATATCGTAGCGTCCCAGCCTGGCCGAAGTGCCGGTCACCAGGGCAATGGCTTTGTAGGTGGCGTCCACGGGGCCGTCGCCGATGGCTGCGCCTTCGCGCGTTTCGCTCGCCACCAGCACGCGGACGGTGGCCGTCGGGATAGCCGCCGTGCCACTGTTGATGTTCAGGTAATCGAGCTGGTAGGTCTCCGGCACGGGCTTGAGTTCATCGTGCAGAATGGCTACGAGGTCCTCGTCGAAGACCTCCTGCTTCTTGTCGGCCACCTGCAGGAAACGCTGATAAGCCTGGTTGAGTTCCGGCTGGGAGAGCGTGTAGCCGAGCTTCTTGAGGCGGTCGCGCAGGCCGTGGCGGCCGGTGCGCGCGGTCAGCACCACGCGGCTGTCCTGCATGCCGACGTGCTCGGGGCGCATGATCTCGTAGGTCTCGCGGTCCTTCAGGAAGCCATCCACGTGAATGCCCGAACTGTGGGCGAAGGCGTTGCCGCCCACCACGGCTTTGTTCGGCGGGACCTGCATGCCGAACATGTCGGCCACCAGGCGGCTGGTGCGGTACAACTCGCGGCCCTCGATATCGGTGTGCACGCGGAAGTAATCGGCGCGCGTGCGGAGGGCCATGATCACCTCTTCGAGAGCCGCGTTGCCGGCCCGTTCACCGATGCCGTTGATGGTGCCTTCCACCTGGCGCGCGCCGTTCTGCACGCCGGCCAGGGTATTGGAAACGGCCATGCCGAGGTCGTCGTGGCAATGCACGCTGATGACGGCCTTTTCGATGTTGGGCACCTTCTCGCGCAGGGAGCGGATGAGCGCGCCGTAGAGTTCCGGCACGGCGTAACCGGTGGTATCGGGAATATTGACCACGGTGGCGCCGGCGTCTATGGCGGCCTCGATCATCTCGAACAGGTAGGCGGGGTCGGCGCGGCCGGCGTCTTCGGCGTAGAACTCCACGTCGTCGGCGTAGTGGCGGGCCAGCTTGACGGCGTCCACCGCCATCTTCATGATCTTCACTTTCTTCTCGGCAAGCGTGCGGCCGTAGCGCTCATCCTGGAATTTGCCGGCGATATGGATATCGGAAGCGCCGATGCCGGTGTGAATGCGCGGCCGGGGAGCTTTGGCCAGAGCGCGTCCGCAAGCTTCGATATCGGCGGCCACGGCGCGGGAAAGGGCGCAAATGGCGGGGCCCTGGATCTCGTGGGCGATGATCTGGACAGCTTCGAAATCCTCGGGCGAGGAGTTCGGGTAGCCGGCTTCGATGACATCCACGTTGAGCTGCGCCAACTGCGTGGCGATCATGATTTTCTCGCGGCATCCCAGGCGGGTGCCCGCGGCTTGTTCCCCGTCTCTCAGGGTGGTGTCGAATACGGCGACTTTGTCGAACATCGGCTCGAGCTCCTCGGAGAGCGCGGGCGTTCCTCAGGGGGCCGTTTCCCAAACCACCGGCCTTCCGAGCTTCGTCCACCCATCGATGAGCGCCTGATAACGGGTCTCCAGATAACCGCGCTTCACTTTCAGCGTGGGAGTCATGAGGCCGTTCTCCACGGACCACGGCCCATCGACGATGGCGATCAGGCTCACCCGCTCGTGAGGATCCAGATGCGCGTTGACTGCCTGCATCTGCGCCTCGAGGGAGCCCTCCAAAGCTTTCCGGGCGGCCGGATCTTTGGAACGCTTGCGCGCTTCATCCGAAAGTACCACGATTGCGAAGGGGCTTGGCTGGCCCGCGCCCATCAGGCAGCAGGCGTCCACGGCGGGGTGGGCGGCCAGGCGGCTCTCGATGGGCGCCGGTGCGACGTACTTGCCCTTGCTGGTTTTGAACTGCTCTTTCAGGCGGCCGACGATTTTGAGCTGGCCGCCGGGCTCGATCGCGCCGATATCGCCGGTGTGGAAAAAGCCGTCCGATGTGAAGGCGGCGGCCGTGCCAGCGTCGTCCTTGTAATAGCCCAGCATGTTCATGGGGCTGCGAATCTGCAACTCGCCGTTCTCGGCGAGCCGTGTCTCGACACCCTCGAGGGCAGGCCCCACGTAGCCGGGCCGCAGCTTGCCGGGCTCGGGCAGGTGGGTAATCATGGTTTCGGTCATCCCATAGCCCTCCACGAGATTGAGGCCCAGGCGCCGGAACCATAAAAGGATATCGACGGGCAGCGGAGCCGAGCCGCATGCCGCCAGCCGCACGGTAGCGAGCCCGAGTTGATCGAGGATCTTGCGCTTGACCGCGCGATTGACGATGGGAATGGCCAGCAGCAAGTTGAGCTTCCAGGGCGGAAGTTTGGCCAGCACGCCTTGTTGGAATTTCAGCAGCAGACGCGGCACCGAGAGGAAGATCGTGGGGCCGGCCCGATGCAAGTCGGCGACGAAGGTCTCCAGGCCCTCGGTGAAGAAGATGCGCGAGCCGAGCCAGAACGAAACGCCCTCCATGCCGGCCCGCTCCACGATGTGGGCCAGCGGCAGATAAGAGAGCACGTGTTGATCGGCATTCAAGCCGAGGATGCGCGCGAGGGCCTGAGCATTGAAGGCGAAGCTCGAGAAGCGGTGCATGACGCCCTTGGGCCTGCCGGTGGTGCCGGAGGTATAAATGATGGTGGCCAGATCGTCGCCCGGGCGCGTGGGATTGCCCGGAATGGGCGCATAAGCCGCCACGAGATCGGGCCACAGCGGGTGATTGCCAGGCGCCGCGGTGGGGAAGAAGACCGAGCAGAGGTCTTCGGGGACGCCATCCGTCACCATTTCGCGGTCATCGGTTGCGCCGATGAAGCAGGTGCGCGCCTCGCTGTGCTCCAGGATCTGGCGAACCGATTCCGCGCGGAGGGAAGGATAAATGGGAACCGAGACGTAACCGGCCATCCAGATGGCCATGTCCGCCATGATCCACCAGGCGCAGTTGCGGGAGAGGATGGCCACGCGCGACCCCGGCTCCCAGCCTTGCGCCTTGAGATAGGCCGCCATGCGACGGGCTTCATCCACGGCCTGCGACCAGGTCCACTCGCGCACCTGGCCGCCGCCGAATGGCTGTGTCAGAAATATCTGGCTGCCCCGTTCGCGTTCCCAGCGATAAATGCACTGTAGCGACAGATCGTCCTCAGTGACAATGGGCTGCATGGCCCTCCTTTCAGCCGCCCCTGACTTTTTTCACGGCGGCGGTGAGCGCCGGCACCACCTCGAACAGGTCGCCCACGATCCCGTAGTCGGCCACTTCGAAAATGGGGGCGTTCTCGTCCTTGTTGATGGCAATCACCGATTTGGATCCCTTCATACCGACCAGGTGCTGGATGGCGCCGGAGATCCCCACGGCAATGTAGAGCTTGGGAGAGACGGTCTGGCCGGAGCTGCCCACCTGGCGCTCCATGGGAAGCCAGCCGTTATCGCAGATGGGGCGTGAGGCGGCCAGTTCCGCGCCCAGCGCCTCGGCGAATTCCGCCACCAGAGGGATGTTCTCCTTTTCCTTGATCCCGCGGCCGACCGAGACAATCATCGGGGCCGAAGAAAGGTCCACCGTCTGCGCGGATTCACGGAAGGGTTCGCCCGGCTGGGTGCGGATCTGGGAAGCCTCGAGGGTGGGCTCGAAGGTCTGCAACGGCGCGGAGCCGGCTTCGAGCGTGTCCGCGCGGAAGGCGCCGGCCTGCACGGAAATGAAGCATGGGCCTTTCGCGGCGTGGCGATAATCAGCGTTCAGCTTGCCTTGCAGCAACTGGCGGACGAAGGCAGGGCTGCCACCCTCCATGTGAATGCCGATGACGTCGGCGATGAGCACCGCGCCGAAACGGGTGGCCAGACGGGGAGCGAAATCGCGCACCTGATATGTGTGCGGAAACACGATGTAAGCGGGATCGATGCGCCGCACGAGCTGTTCGAGGGCGGAGGTGAAGCCATCGGCGGTGTAGCGGCAAAGCAGCGGATGGCGCACCACGTAAGCCTGCGCGAGCTTCTTCGATGTCAGATCCGGGGCCAGACTATCGAGCTGGTCGCCGGCTACGGCGGCCATGAGGGGCTGGCCCAACTGCGCGGCCAGTTCCTGGCCGGCGGCCAGGGCCTCCCAGGACATGCGGCTCCAGGCCGGCATCCCGTTCTGAGGGCGCTGTTCGAGAATTACCAGAACGCCGTTCATATCACTCGCACCTCGTATTTGAGAATCTCCGCCAGGCGGGTGGCGGCTTCCGCGGGAGTGCCCTTGATGAGCTGGGTCTCCTTGCGTTTGGGCGGCGGGTAGATGCGCTCGATGGAGATGGAGGGCACTGGCGCGGCGCCGAGGCTGGCGGCAGCCACGCGCCGGACTTCCTTGGTCTTGGCCTTCTTGATGCCCATGAGGGTGGCGTAGCGCAGCTTGCTGATGCCGGATTGTATGGTTAGCAGGGCCGGGAGGGGCATTTCGACCCACTGGAACCAACCGTCTTCTAGCTCACGTTTCACCCGAATGGAGGTCCCACGCCCCTCCACCTGCATGATGATCGTGGCATGCGGAATGCCCAGGATCTCGGCCATGACGACGCCGGTCTGGCCCAAGCCCAAATCGTCGGACTGTAAGCCCGTCAGGATCAGGTCGGGCTTCTCGGACGCCGCGGCGGCGGCCAGGCGGTGGGCGACGCTCAGGGTGTCCAGGGTTGCCAGGTCGTTGCATTCGATATGAATCGCACGGTCCGCGCCCTTGGCGAGGGCTTCGCGGATGGTCTGGGCAGCGCGCTCGGGTCCGGCGCACAGGACGATCACTTCTCCGCCGTGCCTTTCCTTGAGAAGCAGAGCTTCCTCCAGAGCGTAAGCATCCGGTTCGTTGATTTCGAAGCTCAGATCGCCTTCGTCGTACCACTTGCCGCCGGCCGCGATGCGCACGCTGGAATCGCGCACCGGCACCTGCTTGATGGCTGTTATGATTTTCATCACCCTAACTCCTCGAACCCTCCGGTCTCGGGCGGTTGAAGCTGCCGATTTCCCACTTGTGTTTTTTTCTTACCCGTGGGTAAGATATCAATTGGCCGGCCCGTGTGTCAACCGTGCCGCTGCCCATGAGTCATGGCAAGAGGCTCAGTCGCCACATCCCCGCACTGGAAGGCGTTCTCCAACCGACGCCGCGACCCCGCCACCAAGCGCGAGGCCGTGCTCCAGACCGCCGCTCAGTTGTTCCTGGAAAAAAGCTTCGGGCGGACCTCCCTTAACGATGTAGCCGACCGCCTCAACATCACTAAACCCGCTCTTTATCACTATTTCCGCAACAAAGAGCAGATTCTGCTGGAGTGTTACCGGCTGGGAA
Source organism: Terriglobia bacterium (assembly GCA_963714205.1). GTDB lineage: Bacteria > Acidobacteriota > Terriglobia > Bryobacterales > Bryobacteraceae > CAVQNQ01. Next base: position 2,011,692 of record CAVQNQ010000002.1, on the reverse strand, counting down.
CCGGGATGATTGACGAAATTCTCAACGAAATCGGGGACCAGTGCGGCACGGGTCTGGAGAAGGTCGAAGCCTTCGTCTACGCCTATGCCAACGTCATGACGATCAACTTCGGCCGCTGCGTCATGCGGCTGGACGAAGGCGATCTCTCAAGCGATGCGCTGGCCGAGGTGCGCAGCTATAAGCGGAGGATCGACCGGCGATTGAGAAGTTTCATACAAGATGGCGTCGCCGACGGCTCGGTGGCGGCCTGCGATCCGAAAATCGCGGCCTTCGCCATCGCCGGCGCGGTGAACTGGATCTGCCAGTGGTACGAGCCCGCGGGGTCGCTGCCGGCGGAAGAGATCGCCACCCAGTTCGCCCGGATCCTCACGCGGGGCCTGGCGCAGACAAGTAAACCGGGGCGGGCGCGGATCGCCCGCAAGGAGTCATCGCAGTGAGCGCTATTTCCGATTGGAAAGCCGCGGCGGACGGCCAGTCTAGGGCTGTGCGCACGCCCTCGATTCTCATCTCGAAAGCGGCCGTGCTGGGAGCCGGAACCATGGGGTCGCGCATTGCGGCGCACCTGGCGAACGCCGGAATCCCGGTGGTTCTGCTGGACATCCCATCCCGGGACGGCTCGCGCGGGGCCATCGCGGCGGGGGCGCTCGAAGCGCTCAAAAAGAGCCGGCCGGCGGCTTTCTATGAACCCGCCCTGGCCGGGCGCATCTCGACCGGCAACTTTGACGACGATCTCGCGATGCTGGCGGGCTGCGACTGGGTCATCGAAGCAGTCAGCGAGAACCTCGAGATCAAGCGCAAGCTGCTCGAGAAGGTCGTGCCGCATCTCAAGCCCACGGCCATCCTGACCACCAACACGAGCGGCCTGCCGGTAAACCTGATCGCCGCCGGGCTGCCCGCGGACCTGCGCCGGCGCTGGCTGGGAACGCACTTCTTCAATCCACCGCGCTATATGCGGCTGGTCGAGATCATCTCGACGCCGGACACCGATCCGGTCGTGGTGGCGGCCATCTCGCAATTCGCCGATCTCCGCCTGGGCAAGGAAGTGGTGTTCGCGCGCGATACGCCCAACTTCATCGCCAACCGCATCGGGGTCTTCATCATGGTGGAGACCGTGCGGCTGATGCAGGAGGAAGACCTCACCATCGAAGAGGTGGACCTGCTGACCGGGACCGCCATCGGCTGGCCGCGCACCGGCACCTTCCGGCTGGCGGACCTGGTAGGCCTCGACGTTCTGGCCAACGTGGCGGCCAACTTCGCGCGCGCGGGGTCCGGCGCGGATGGGCGCCGGCTGGAGCTGCCGCCATTCGTCCACGCGATGCTGGAACGGCGCTGGCTGGGGGACAAGACGAAGCAGGGCTTCTATCGCAAAGAGAAGGACGCCGAGGGAAAAGAGGTGCGCTACGCCCTCGATTGGAAGACGCTCGAATATCACGTGGCCGCGCGCCCCAAGCTGCCCACGCTCGAGATGGCCAAGAACGCCGAGCGGCTGCCGGAGCGGCTGGCCCTGCTGCTGAGCGGCGACCCCCGCAAGGACAAAGCCGCGCGCTTTCATTGGAAACTGCTGCGCGCGCTGTGGAACTACGCCGCGGATTGCCTGCCGGAAATCGCCGATGACGCTTCCAGCGTGGATCGCGCCATGCGCGCCGGTTTCAACTGGGAAATGGGTCCCTTCGAGCTGTGGGATGCCGCGGGCGTGCCCGAAACAGTCGAGCGCATGCGCGCCGCCGGTGAGCCGGTCAGCGCCAACGTGGAGCGCATGCTGACGGCGGGCGGCACATCCTGGTACGCGAACCACGGCCGCGAGTGCTTCGACCTGGCCTCGAAAAGCTACCGGCCCATACCGGTGCCGGAAGGTGTCGCGCGGGTGCGCGACTTCAAGGCGTCGCACGGCGTGGTGAAAGCGAACGCGGGATGCTCGCTGGTGGATGTGGGCCAGAACGTGGCCTGCCTGGAGTTTCACTCGAAGAAGGACGCCATAGGGGAAGATATCGTCCGGATGGTCACTGAGACGCTGCGGCCGGAGAGCGCCGCCGTGCGCGATTTCGAGGCCTTCGTCATCACCGGCGACGCCGGCAATTTCTCGGTGGGCGCGAACCTGATGCAGCTTCTGCTGAGCGCGCAGGAAGGCGAATGGGACGAGGTGGATTTTGCCATCCGCGCTTTCCAGAAGATGACTTCCGCCATCAAGTTCTGCCCGCGGCCGGTGGTGGTGGCGCCCTTCGGTTTCTGCTTCGGCGGCGGTGCGGAAGTCGCGCTGCACGCCGAGCGGCGCCAGGCCCACGCAGAGTTGTACATGGGCTTGGTGGAGACCGGTGTGGGGTTGCTGCCAGCCGGCGGCGGCACCAAGGAGATGACCCTGCGCGCTCTCCAGGCGGCGGCCGAAGTGCGCGAAGGCGGCCGCACCGAATCGGTGGAGCTGATGGAGGCGCTGCGGCGCAATTTCGAGACCGTCGCGATGGCCAAAGTCTCGACCTCGGCCGTGGAGGCACGGCGCCTCGATCTGCTGGGACCGGCCGATGGCATTACGCATAAATCGCGAGCGGCTGTTGATCGACGCCAAGCGACCTGGCGCGCGAGATCGCCGAATCGGGCTACGCTCCGCCAGTTCCGCGCACCGATATCCCGGCGCCCGGCGAGAATATCCTGGCCACCCTGAAGCTGGGCGTTCACATGATGCGCCAGGGCGAATTCATCAGCGACCACGACGTCAAGGTGGCCAACCGCGTAGCCCACGTGCTATGCGGCGGGGCGATCACGCCGGGCACGCTGGTGAGTGAGCAGTATCTGCTGGATCTGGAGCGGGAGGCGATTCCTCTCGCTATGCGGCGAGAAGAAGACGCAGGAGCGGATCGCTTTTACATTGAAGACCGGAAAGCCGCTGAGGAACTAGCCCCCGAGGAGCCAACTATGAAAGAAGCAGTAATTGTCAGCGCGGTGCGCACCGCCGTCGGAAAAGCACCCAAGGGCATGCTGCGCGCTACGCGGCCCGACGACCTGGGCGCAGCCGCTATCAAAGGCGCGCTCGAACGCGTGCCGAACCTCGACATCCGCGAAGTGGAAGACGTGATCATAGGCTGTGCCATGCCGGAGGCGGAGCAGGGAATGAACGTGGCGCGCATCGCGTCGCTGCGGGCCGGCGTTCCCATCGAGGCTGCGGCCATGACCGTCAACCGCTATTGCGCTTCCGGCTTGCAGGCCATCGCGCTGGCGGCCGAACGGATACGCGGCGGCGGGGCGGACGTGATCGTGGCGGGCGGCGCCGAATCCATGTCCTTCGTGCCCATGGGCGGGAATAAGATCTCGATCAATCCCTGGCTGATGGAGCACTACCCGGATTCGTACCTCTCGATGGGGCTGACCGCCGAGCGCGTAGCGAAACATTACGGGATCACTCGCGAGGCCGCCGACCGCTTCGCGCTGGCCAGCCACCAGAAAGCCCTGGCCGCGCAGGCCAACTGGCAAGTTCGAGGGCGAGATCGTGCCCGTGCCAGTCACGTTCGCCGCGCCGGACGCAAAATCGAAGCCGCGCAAGACCGAGATCGAGTTCAAGGCGGATGAGGGGCCGCGCGCGGATACTTCGCTCGAAGCGCTGGCCAAGCTCAAACCCGCGTTCCATGCCCACGGCACCGTGACCGCGGGAAACTCGTCGCAGACTTCGGACGGCGCGGCGGCCGCGGTGGTGATGTCCGAGGAACGCGCGCGCGAGCTTGGGAATCCAGCCGCTGGCGCGCTTCGTGGCTTATGCCTATGCCGGCTGCCTGCCGGAGGAGATGGGGCTGGGACCGGTCTTCGCGATTCCCAAAGCGCTCAAACTGGCGGGCCTTACGCTGGACCAGATCGAGGTCATCGAGCTCAACGAGGCCTTCGCCGCGCAGGCGCTGGCGGTGATCGAGCGGCTGGGTCTGGATTTATCCAGGGTGAACGTGAACGGCGGGGCCATCGCGCTGGGCCATCCGCTGGGATGCACGGGCGCCAAGCTGACCGCCAGCCTGCTGGCCGAGCTGAAGCGGCGCAAAGCGAAATACGGGATGGTGACCATGTGTGTGGGCGGCGGCATGGGCGCCGCGGGGATTTTCGAAAACTGGAACTGATCGGGAGGGACGAAGATGGCAACGACTTCACCAATATCGGCGGCGAAACCCGTGCGCGGGGGCAGCTTCCTGACCGAAGAACGGCAACCGCAAGAGATTTTCACGCCGGAGGATCTTTCCGGCGAACACCGGCAGATCGCCAAGACGGCCTCGGATTTCACCAACAACGAAGTGATGCCCGCGGCCGCCGAAATCGAAGCCAAGAACTTCACGGTGACTGCGCGGCCTGCTGCGCAAGGCCGGCGAACTGGGGCTGATGGGCGTGGACGTTCCGGAGGCCTATGGCGGGCTCGAGTTGGACAAGGTGACCTCGGCGCTGATCGCCGAATCCATGTCCAAGCTGGCCAGTTTCTCGGTGGCCTTCAGCGCGCACGTGGGCATCGGCACGCTGCCGATGGTCTGGTACGGGACGGCGGAGCAGAAGCGGAAATATCTGCCCAAGCTGGCCACCGGCGAGTGGATCGCGGCCTATGCGCTTTCGGAATCCTCCTCCGGATCGGACGCGCATCAATTGCCGCACGCGCGCAACGCTCTCGGCGGACGGCAAGCACTACGTGCTCAACGGCGAGAAGATGTGGATCACCAACGCCGGCATCGCCGATATGTTCACCGTATTCGCCAAGATCGATGGCGAGAAGTTCTCGGCCTTTCTGATCGAGCGCGGCACGCCGGGCTTTTCGGTGGGCGCCGAGGAGCACAAGCTCGGCATTCGCGGATCTTCCACCTGCCCGCTGATCCTGGCCGATTGCCGGATGCCCGTTGAGAACCTGCTGGGCGAAGCCGGCAAAGGCCACCACATCGCGTTCAACATTCTGAACATCGGCCGCTTCAAGCTGGGCGCCGCGTGCGTGGGCGGCGCGCGCAACAGCTTGCAGGAACGCCATCCAGTACGCCAAGGAGCGCAAGGCGTTCGGCAAATCCATTTCGGAGTTCGGCCTGATCCAGGAGAAGCTGGCCGAATGCGCCACCGGCATCTATGCCGGCGAAGTCGCTGGCCTACCGGACCATCGGGATGATCGATGCGGCGCTGGCCGACGTGGACGCGGAGCGCCGAAGGGGCGTCGCGCGAGATCCAGAAGCGCATCGAGGAGTACGCCGTGGAGTGCTCCATCCTCAAGGTGTGGGGGTCGGAGATGCTGGATATGGTGGTGGACCACGCCGTGCAGATCTTACGCGGGCTACGGCTACGTGGAGGAGTATCCGGCCGAGCGCGCGTATCGCGATTCGCGCATCAACCGGATCTTCGAGGGCACCAACGAGATCAACCGGCTGATCATCACCGGATGGCTGATGAAGCGCGCCATGGCGGGACAGTTGCCGCTGCTGGCCGCCATCAAGAAGCTCATGGACGAGGTGATGTCCGGCCCGGTGGCTGCCGAGGAGCTTGAGGGGCCGCTGGCCGAGGAGCGCCAGCTGCTCGCCGGCGCCAAGAAAGCTGGCCCTGTTCGCCGCCGGGCGCGGCCTCGCAGAAGTACATGCAGGCCCTGGCCGACCAGCAGGAGATCATGGGCGCGCTGGCCGATTGCATCATGGAAGTCTACGCGCTTGGAATCCGCCATTCTGCGCGCCGAAAAGCTGGCGGCGGCCAAAGGCGAGACGGCCGCGCGTCAGGCCATCGCCATGACCCGGTATTATGCGGCAAAGGCCTTCCAGACGGTCGAGCTGGCCGCGCGCAAGGTGATCGCCGCGGTGGCCGAAGGCGACATGCTGCGAACGCAGCTCGCCATCCTGCGGCGGCTGGCCAAGCACGATCCGGCCGATACCATCGCCTCGGGGCGCCAGATCGCCCGGCACGTGGTGGCGGCGGGACGCTATTCGCTATAGAGGGCGCGTGTCTTCCAACCCCGCTCTTCATCCCGATCTCAACGGCCGCGTGGCCGTGGTCACGGGGGCCAGCCGCGGCATAGGCAAAGCGCTGGCCCTGCGCCTGGCCCGTGAGGGCGCCAGCGTGGTGGCTGCTGCCAAGACCGAGCATTCGACCGAGCGCCTGCCCGGCAGCGTGCACGAGACCGCCGAAGCCATCCGGAGCGAGGGCGGCCGCGCCCTCGCCGTGCCCACCGACGTGCGCGACGAAGACGCCATCCGTAACCTGGTGGAGCGCACCGTGGCGGAGTTCGGCCGCCTGGATATCCTGATCAATAACGCCGGCGCCATCTGGCTGCGGCCGATCCTGGAGACGCCGCCCAAACGCTTTGACCTGCTGATGGGGGTGAACGTGCGCGCGGCCTATATCGCCTCTTATTACGCGCTTCCGCACATGGTGCAGCAGCGCTGGGGGCACATTATAAACATGTGCCCGCGCCTCTCGTGCGAGCCGGCGCCGGGGCGCGTGGCCTACAGCATTTCGAAGCAGGGGATGGCGCGTTTGGCCGCGGGTCTGGCGGCCGAGCACCGCTCCGACAACGTTGGGGCCAACACGCTGTGGCCCCGGACGATCATCGAGAGCCAGGCTTCGATCAATTGGAAGATGGCGGACCGCTCGCAGTGGCGCACGCCGGAGATCCTGTGCGACGCCACCTGCGCCATTCTCGGCCAAGAGCCGCGCACGTGCACGGGGCGCCCCTGGATCGACGAGGAGGCCCTCGCCGAGCTGGCCGGCATGACGGATTTCGACGGCTACTGGTGCGAGGGGAAGCCGCCCGCCGAACCGATTTACATCGACAAGTGGTAGCTTAGTTCGGGAGTCGGACGAATGAAGACAGGAATTGGCTTACTGGTCATCCTGGGACCCTGCCTGGCGGTCGTCGATGGCCAGACCGCCGGCGTTTTCGAGTGCTACGTGCAGTCCGCCGAGACGCGCATGGAAGCTCGCAAGACTTTTCTGATGTCGGATGGGCGCTCCGAGCTCGTGCCGGCCAATGGGCCGAACCCGCACAAGATCGCGGGCGGCCAGCTCTACGATTTCGTGGGGACGGTGTTCATTCCGGGCGGAACCCTCGAGCGCACGCTCCGCATGCTGCAGGATTACGATCACCGGCCGCAGTATTTCCCAGAGACCATCTCGGCCTCCAAGCTCCTTTGCCGGAGCGGCGATAACCGCTTCCGGTACACCATGCGCTTGAAAGAGCCGGCGGTGATCGACATCGAAAGCGATGTGACCTGGGAACGCGTGGATGACCAGCGGGAAAAGTGCCGTTCCTACTCGACCAGCGTGCACGAAGTGGGCAAGCAGCACAATTACCTGCTCAAGCTCTACTCCTACTGGCGTTTCGAACAGGTGGACAAGGGCGTCTACGTGGAGGGAGAAACCATTACCATGAGCGGCGAGTTCGGATCGCTGGCCCGCGCGCTGGGTTCCATGGTGGGGATCAGCCCGGAAAAATCGCTGCGGCACTCGCTGGATGCGATCCGCGAGACCCTGCTGAAACCGGGGCTGGAGTTTCCGGGTCCGCCCGCCGGCCTGCCGGAGTGTGGGGCGGCTTTCCGCCCCAGCGGCTGCTCGGCCTCGGCGTCATTTCACGATGTTCTTGCCGAAATTGAAGGCCGGACCAATTGAGAACCTGACAGTCCAGCGGGCATCCGTGAGCAAGTCGTTGAAGAGGTGATCGCGGACCAGGTCGGCTTGAGTGCGTATAGCGAAGTGGTTCGTTAAGAGGACGTCGAACCCGCCCCCGAAGCCGTAAAAGATCGTCGTGTCCGACTTCTTGCCCGTGGGCGCCAGTTGGGCCACAATTCCGGCGGAGATGGGATCGCCGGCGTGCGGCGTGGCGACTTCGTGAATTCCTCCCGCGGTGGGCCGGAAGAACAGGGTCAGGTGAGTGAAGTGGCGATAGGCAAGCTGCGGCCCGAGGGTAAAGGTCTGGGTTGTGGAACTGGCTGGAACCACGAGGGAATAACCCGCAGGTAGGTACCCGGCGGCAGCCAGCTGGCCCAACTGCGCGCCGAGCGTCTGCTGAATCGAAGGCAGCAGCAGATTAGGGGTGAGCGTGAGATCGCCGCTGGCATGGGTGTAATCGGCGCCTATGGACAGCCAAGTCCAGGGCCGCACGCCGAACTGGGCCTGCACGCCGTGTTCGACGAGGCTGATATTTGAGCTGTTGAGATAGGAATAACCCACATAGGCGTCGTAGCGCGTTACGTATTCCTGCTGGCCGAAAAGCGGCGTCGCAAGGAGGAGCATGATTGCGGAAAGGAGGATTGCCACTCCGAGGGAGCCTCGCGCGGGCCGTTTCAGCCGCGGTTGCGGGCGGACTCGAACTGATCCGATAGTCATCGATTTAACCTCCTGCGATCTGTCAAGTACGCGGCGGTTGCCGCGACGCGATCGCGGCCGACGGCCGCTCTACGCGGTTCATGGCATCGGCGCAGCACGAACCGGTCCTCCACGCTCCCGCACGCGGTCGCTTCGCGTGCGGAGCAGCACATAACTTTCCGGGAATTAGGCTAGCACGCGCGCAACAGGCGGTGCAGATAAACGAGCCAAATATGTCTATAAACGTACAGCCTCATGAATGTACTGGTTCGTTTTGTAACAATTCTGGTTATTAGGACACTAAAATCCGAAACGCGGCCCGAGGGCAGCCGGATCGTCTAGCTCGTCGCGGCTCAAGAAGCGAGCACGGCATCGAGGTCGGCCGTCGCGGGCAGCGTGCCGAACGTGCGGCCCCACACTCCAGCCAGCCGTGAGGCACAGAAGGCGTCCGCCACCGCCGGCCGGCTGAAGCGGATGAGCAGAGATGCCTGCAATGCCAGGGCCAGCCGCTCGGCCACCCTCCGTGCCAGGGACTCCGCGATGTTGGCGCCGATCCCATCGATAAAGCTCTCGACCCGCGCGTCGTGGGCCAGGCGGACCTCCGCCAGCACCCGCTCCAGGCTCTCCGGCTCCCGCGTTATGGCTCGCAAGACGTCCAGCGCGATCACATTACCCGATCCTTCCCAGATCGAGTTGAGCGGCGCCTCGCGATAGAGGCGCGGCAACACGCATTCTTCGACGAAGCCGTTGCCGCCGAGGCACTCCAACGCCTCCGAAACTTGGGCTGAGGTGCGCTTCGAGACCCAGTACTTGCCCGCCGCGACGGCCAGTCGGGCGAATCCGCGGTCGTTCTCGTCGAAAGCGCGGGCCAGGCGCATCGCCAGCACCGTGGCCGCTTCCGACTCCAAGGCCAGGTCGGCCAGGACGTTGCGCATCAGCGGCTGCTCGATCAAAGGGCGGCCGAACGCGTGCCGGTAGGCGGCGTGGTGCAGAGCTTCCACCAGAGCGCGCCGCATCAAGGCCGCCGAAGCGAGTATGCAGTCGAGACGCGTGTGCTGCACCATCTCCATGATGGTTGCGACGCCGCGCCCCTCTTCGCCGACGATCTGGGCCCACGCGCCGTGAAACTCGACTTCACTCGAAGCGTTGGAGCGGTTTCCCAGTTTCGGCTTGAGGCGTTGCAGGTGGAATGCGTTAATGGTCCCATCCGGTTTCCATCGCGGCAGGAAGAAACAGGCGAGGCCGCCGGGCGCCTGCGCGAGCACCAGGAAAGCATCGGACATGGGCGCCGAGCAAAACCACTTGTGCCCGTCGAGCGCATATTCGCCGCCGCCCAGAGGTTCGGCGCGCGTGATGTTGGCGCGCACGTCGCTTCCGCCCTGCTTCTCGGTCATGGCCATGCCTATGAGCGCGCCCTGTTTGAGGGCTGCCGGCTGGAATGAAGGATCGTATTCGGTGGAGCGGATGCGCGGCGTCCATTCGCGAGCGATAGACTCGTTCTTCCGCAATACCGGTACGGCCGAATAAGTCATGGAGATGGGACACATGTGGCCGGCCTCGTTCTCGGCGGCGAGCAGTGCAAGCGCGGCGCGCGCCACGTGGGACCCGGGCCGCCATGTGGCCCACGGCAGATTATGTATGCCCTGTTTGACGGCGAGGCGCATCAGGTGATGCCAGGCCGGATGAAATTCCACCTCGTCGCGCCGGTGCCCAAAGCGGTCGTGCGTGCGCAGGACCGGCGGGTAGTCGTTGGCGAGCGCGCCCCACTCCATGGCTTCCGCGCTTCCCAGGGTGGCACCGAAGGCATCCAGCCGGTCGCAGGCCCATTCCGCGCCTTCGCGGACCACGGCTTCGCGCAACGGCCGGTCGGTTGAAAACAGGTTGTAGCCGGAAAGAAGAGGAGGCTGATTCAGAACTTCGTCTACCACGATTCGTATGTTACACCTACTCCGGTTCCGCTTCCGGCAGCACGTCCTGCTCGCCGGCCACCCAGACGTACAGTGACGGGAGCAGGAACACGCCGAGGATCAGCGCGGCCATCAGTCCTCCCACGATGACAATGGCGAAGGGCCGCTGCGAATCCGACCCGATGCCCCGTGAAAGAGCCGCCGGCAGCAGGCCCACGCTGGCCACCAGCATCGTCATCATGATGGGGCGCAGCCTCTCCACCGAGCCATCGATGGCCGATTCCAGAATCCCACGCCCCCGCGCTCGTAACTGGTTGATGTATTCCAGCAGGATCACACCGGTCTGCACGGCCACGCCGAACAGCGCCAGGAAACCCACTCCCGAGGAAACGCTGAAATGCGTGTGCGTCGCCAGCAGCGCCAGCAGCCCGCCGATGGGGGCCATCGCCACGTTGGCCAGGATCAGCACCACCCACTTGAACGACTTGAACATGGTGTAGAGAATCATGCAGATCACCAGGATAGTGATGGGCAGCACCACCATCAGGCGCCGCGAGGAGCGCTTCTGGCTCTCGTATTCGCCCGCCCAATCGATGTGATAGCCGGTGGGCAGCTTGATCTGCCGCTCCACCTTCGCCATGGCCTCTTCCACCGTGCTGCCCAGGTCGCGGACCGGCACGCTGTACTTGATGGCTACATAGCGCGAGTTGCCCTCGCGGTAAATCTCCGAGGCGCCGTCCGTCACTCGCACGCTCGCGAGCTGCGCCAGTGAGACGCGCTCGCCGGTGGGCGCCAACACGCGGATGTTCGCGATGGCTTCCCGGGTGTCGCGGTATGGAGCCTGGTAGCGCACCACCAGGTCGTAGCGCTGCTCGCCTTGCAGCACCTGGCTGACGGCCTTGCCGCCCACGGCGGTCTCGATGGCGTCCTGCACGTCGGCCACGTTGATGCCGTAGCGCGCCGCCAGGTCGCGGTCCACCGTGAACTCCAGGTTGGGCTGGCCGATCACGCGAAACAGGCCCAGGTCGGCGACGCCCCGCACGGTCTTCATCACCGTGACGATTTTCTCGCCGGTGGCCTCCAGGGTCTTCAGGTCGTCGCCGTAAACCTTGATGGCGAGTTGCCCCTTGACGCCGCTGACCGCCTCTTCCATGTTGTCGGCGATGGGCTGCGAGAAATTCCACAAAGCGCCGGGGATCCTTTCGAGCTCGTGGTCCAGGGCGGCAACCAGGGCCTCCTTCTTCTGCCCGAACACAGGCCGCCACCGCTCCTTGGGTCTAAGATCGACGAAGTACTCGGTGTTGAAGAAGCCGGTGGTGTCCGTGCCGTCGTCCGGGCGCCCCACCTGGCTTACCACCTGGGTCACCTCCGGAAAAGAGGCCATAATGACGCGCGCCTGCTGCATCACGCGCTCCCCTTCGGCAGGACCGGTGCTGGGAGCCAGCGTGGCCCGCGCCCAGATGGCCCCTTCATCCAGGTGCGGCAGGAATTCGGAGCCGATCACGCCGCTCGTGGCGAGGTAAGCCGAGAGGCCCATGGCCGCCACGCACACGGCCAGCGTGACCCAGCGCCAGCGAATCGCCAGCCCTAGGGCCCGGCGGTAATTGCGCAGCGTCAACTCCATGGCCGGATTCCGCCATTCGCGGACGTTGCGCCGGAAGACGAAACTCGAAAGCACCGGCGCAATCAACATGGAGAAGATCAGCGATCCCAGCAGGGCGAAGCTGACGGTCCAGGCCATGGGCTTGAAGAGGCGTCCCTCCACGCGCTGCAAGGTGAAGATCGGCAGGTAAGCCGTGATGATGATGCCGATGGAATAGAAGACCGGCCGCTGCACCTCGTGCGCCGCCCGGCGGATGGCGTCTACCGCCGAGCCCTCCTCGCGCTCGCGCCCCAAGTAGCGGATGATATTCTCCACCATCACCACCGCGCCCTCCACCACCATGCCGAAATCGAGCGCGCCCAGGGAAAGCAGGTTGGCGGGGATCTTATTCAGGTCCAGGCATATCGAGGCGAATAACAGGGAAAAGGGAATGGTCAACGCGACGATCAGCGCGCCCCGAGCATTGCCCAGGAAAATGAACAGGATCAGCGCCACCAGCACGATCCCCTCGGTCAGGTTGTGCAGCACGGTGTGGGTGGTGAGGTGTACGAGGTCGCTGCGGTCGAGAAAAGGAACGATCTCCACTCCCTTGGGCAGAATGTGCTGGTTCAGCTCGTCGACCTTGGCGTGGATGGCGTCCAGGGTCCCATCGGCGTTGGCGCCCTTGCGCAGGAGTACAAAGCCTTCCACCACGTCCGGGTTGTCCACCACCTTGCCGTCTGCGCGGTGAATCGCTTTGCCGATCTGACCCAGCCGGATCTTGGGGCCCTGTGAAACCGTCGCGACATCCCGGACGCGAATGGGTGTGCCGTTCTGCGTCTTGAGCACCGTGGCTTCGATATCGTGAGTATTCTTGACCTGCCCGAGCGCGCGCACGTTGATCTGTTGCAGCCCGGCCTGCACGAAACTGCCGCCCGCGTTTACGTTGTTGTTGGCAAGTTGCTGCTCCACCTGCCCGATACTCAGCCCGTAGGACACCAGTTTGTCGGGGTCCACGGCCACCTGGTACTCGCGCGTGATGCCGCCGAAACTTACCACGTCCACCACGTTGGGAACCGACTTGAACTGTTTTTCGAGGACCCAATCCTCGAGAGACTTCAATTCCATCAAATCGTACTGGGGGTTGGTGCTGCGCAGCGTGTACCAGTAAATCTGTCCCACGGGGCTGTAGTCCGGCCCGATCTGCGGCTGCAAGCCGGCAGGAAGCGTGGCCGCGGAAAGACGCTCCAGAACTTTTTGGCGGTTCCAGTCGTTCTCCGACTGGTCGTCGAAAATCAGCATCACGCTGGAAAGGCCGAACAGCGAAGTCGAGCGCAGGTGGTCCAGGTGGGGAATCCCGTTGACCACGATTTCGATGGGGATCGTGACCTGCTGCTCCACCTCCTCGGCGGCCCGCCCCGGCCATTGGGTGATGATCTGGACGTAGTTATTGGCTACATCCGGATAGGCTTCCACGGGTAGGTTGTGAAAGGAGATAGCTCCCCAAACCAGGAGCAGGATGCCGGCCGTGACGATCAGGAAACGGTTATTGAGCGCGTAATCTACGAGGGCGCGAATCATGCCATAAAGTTCCCGCCCTCAGCCGACGGGTCTCCGCCCCTCGACGGCAACGGCGTCGTGTTGGCGAGGCTGCACCAGTGGCGATCCGGGGCTATTTCGGCTTGGACGCTTCCGTGTTGCGATGCGACCAATTGTACAGAGCCCACACGACCGCCCCCAAGAGCAGCACTGCAATCAGCAGCTCGGGTACGTCCGGAGGACGCATGCGTACACTCCCAGGTTGGATTATACAACAGCCCAAAGGAGCTAAAGATCCGCAAGTTTGGAGAGGAGACTTTTAGGGACGCCTATTCGCGCTCTTCGAATGCCGCTTCGGCCTCGGGCAAAGCGTCGTGCTCGCCGGCCACCCACACGTATAGCGTGGGCAGCAGGAAAACGTTGGCCACCATGGCCAGCATCAGGCCGCCCACGATCACTATGGCGAAGGGCCGCTGCGAATCCGACCCGATGCCGCGCGAGAGCGCCGCCGGCAGCAGCCCCAGCGTGGCCACCAGGGTAGTCATCATGATGGGCCGCAGCCTCAGAACCGCGCCCTCCACAGCGGCATCCACTACCGAATGGCCGCGCGCGCGGAGCTGGTTGATGTATTCCAGCATGATCACGCCGGTCTGCACGCACACGCCAAACAGGGCCAGAAACCCCACCCCCGACGAAACGCTGAAATGCGTGCCGGTGACCAGCAATGCCAGCAACCCGCCCAGCGGCGCCATGGCGATATTCGCCAGCATCAGGGCGCCCCATTTGAACGAGTGGAACATGGTGTAGAGAATAATGAAAATCACCAGTATGGTGACCGGCAGCACCACCGCCAGCCGTTTCTGCGAGCGCTGCTGGCTGGCATATTCGCCGGCCCAACTGATGCGGTAGCCCTCCGGCAGCTTGACCTGCCGGTTCACCTTCGCGATGGCTTCCTCGACCGTGCTGCCCAGGTCGCGCCCGCGCACGCTGTATTTGAGAGCCACGTAGCGCGAGTTCTCCTCGCGGTAGATCTCCGATGCGCCATCCATCGTCTGTATTTTGCAGAGCTGGTCGAGGGCCACACGTTCACCCGTCGGCGCGACCAGCCGGATGTTCTCGATCGCCTGCCTGGTATCGCGATAGCGAGGAAGATAGCGCAGCACCAGGTCGTAGCGTTGCTCGCCCTGTAAAACCTGGGTCAGCGCGTTGCCGCCCACGGCGGTCTGAATGGCATCCTGGATATCCGCCACGTTGATCTGGTAGCGGGCTGCCTGGCGCCGGTCCACCACGAAGTTCAGGTTGGGCTGGCCGATCACGCGGAACAGGCCCAGGTCCTGGATGCCGCGAATGCGCCGCATGATATCCACGATCTGGTCGCCTTTCTGCTCGAGAAGCCTGAGATCGTCGCCATAGATCTTGACGGCCAGCTCGCCCTTGACTCCGCTGACCGCCTCTTCCACGTTGTCGGAAATGGGCTGGGAAAAGTTCCAAAGCACGCCCGGAATCTTTTCCAGCTGGTGATTCATGGCGGCGATCAACTCGTCTTTGTTCTGATGAAATACCGGCCGCCACTGCTCTTTCGGTTTCAGGTCCACGAAATACTCGGTGTTGAAGAAGCCGGTGGTATCGGTGCCGTCGTCCGGCCGCCCGACCTGGCTGGTGCACACGGTGACTTCGGGAAATGAACACAGCAGCACGCGCGCCTGATTGGCCAGCCGCACGCCTTCGGTCGGCCCGGTGCTGGGCGCCAGAGTGCCGCGCACCCAGATGGCGCCCTCATCGAGATGCGGCAGGAACTCGGAGCCGATCACGCCGCTCGAGGCCAGGTTAAATGCCGCCACTACACTGAGAGCGGCCGCCCCCACGGTCGGCCAGCGCGTCAGGATCGCCCAGCGCACTGCCCGGCGGTAGATCCCGGTGACCCAGGCCAGCACCGGATTGCGCCACTCGTGGGTTTCGCGGCGAAACAGGAGGCTGCAGAGCACCGGCGCCATCACCATGGAGAACAGTAGCGCGCCCAGCAGCGCGAAGGCCACGGTCCAGGCCATCGGCCGGAACAACCGCCCCTCCACGCTTTGCAGGGTGAAGATCGGCAGGTACGCCGTGATGATGATGCCGATGGCATAGAAGACCGGCCGCTGCACCTCGTGCGCCGCCTCGCGGATGCGCTCCATGGGCGTCAGCGCGGCGTTCTGCCGTCCCATGTGGCGCACAATATTTTCCACCATCACCACCGCGCCATCCACCACCATGCCGAAATCGAGCGCACCCAGCGAGAGCAGGTTGGCCGGGATTTTGTTCAGGTCGAGGCAAATGGAGGCGAACAGCAGCGCGAATGGAATGGTGAGCGCCACCACCAGGGCGCCGCGCGCGTTCCCCAGAAACAGGAACAGAATCAGCGACACCAGGATAATGCCTTCGGTGAGGTTATGCAGCACCGTGTGCGTGGTGTAGTGGACCAGGTCACTGCGGTCCAGGAAGGGCACCACCTTCACGCCGTGCGGCAGAATGCGCTCGTTCAGCTCGCGGACCTTTTCGTGAATGCCATCCAGGGTGGCATCCGACTCCGCGCCCTTGCGCAGGAGCACAATCCCGGAAACCACGTCCGGGTTATCGACGATCTTGCCGTCGGCGCGGTGAATCGCCTTGCCAAACTGGCCCAGGCGGATTTTGGCACCCTGGGCGGTTTGGGCGATGTCCCCGACCCGCACCGGCGTCCCGTTCTGGGATTTGATCACCGTCGCGGCGATGTCGCCGCTGTTCTCAACCAGCCCGACCTCGCGCACGTTCACCTGTTGCAGCCCGGCTTCGATAAAGCTGCCGCCCGCGTTCACATTGTTATTGGCCAGCTGCTGCTCAACCTGCCCTATGTTCAAGCCGTAGCTGACCAGCTTGTCCGGATCGAGCCGCACCTGGTATTCCCGGGTGATGCCGCCGAAGCTCGAAACATCCACCACGTTGGGCACTGACTTGAACTGTTTCTCCAGCACCCAATCCTCAAGGCTCTTCACGTCCATCAGGTCGTACTTCGGGTTCGTGCTGACCAGCGAATAGAAGTAGATTTGCCCCACGGGGCTATAATCGCTGCCGATCTGCGGCTGCAAACCCTGCGGGAGCGTAACCGTGGAGAGCCGCTCGAGCACCTTCTGCCGGTTCCAATCGTTTTCCGACTGGTCGTCGAAAATCAGCATGAGGCTGGAGAGGCCGAACAGCGAGGTGGATCGCAGGTGCTCGAGGTGCGGCAGCCCGTTCATCACGATTTCAATCGGGATGGTGACCTGCTGCTCCACCTCTTCGGCCGCACGCCCGGGCCATTGCGTGATGACCTGGACGTAGTTATTGGCCACATCCGGGTAGGCTTCGATGGGCAAAGCCTTGAACGAGATAATTCCCCACACGAACAGCAGGACCGCCACGATGATAATCAGGAAGCGGTTGTTGAGCGCGAAATCGACCAGGCTGCGAATCATGGGCGGCTCTGATATTTCTTACTTACTGCTCCAGGGTGTCTTGCAGGACCAGCGCGTTGCTCACCACCGGCTGCCCGGGCTCGAGGCCCGAGACGATCTCCTGCATGTTGTTCGGCAGCATGTCGCCGCCCACCACTTCGACGCGGCGGAAGTTATCTCCGCCCGCCGGCACATACACCCAATCGCGATCGTGCAGATGCAGTACGGCGCTGGCGGGCACGACCGCGTACCTGTGCGGGTTCGGTCCGTGGAAAGTGGCGGTGACAAACATCCCCAGCCGCATGATTCCCGGATTCGCCATATCCAGCCGCACCTTGGCGGTGCGGATATTGGGATCGAGGATCGGCCCGATGTTGCTGATGTGACCCTTGAAGAGCTTGTCCGGATAGGCGTTCAGGCGCACGTCCGCGAACTCGCCCAGATGCACACTGGCCAGGTTGTTCTCGTAAACGTCGCACAGGATCCACACCGAGGAAAGATCCGCGATGGTGAACAGGTTGGGCGAATTATCCAGCGTCTTCACGCCCGCCGCGTTGGTTACGTTCTGCTCGACGATCACGCCCGAGATGGGCGCGCGAATATCCACCACGGGTGCCGGATCGTCGGTTCCCGCGCCCAGCACCTTGAGGTGCTCCTGGGCGGTCTCGACATCCACCTGGGCCTTCTCTTCGGTGTCCTCGGCCACTTCGAGATCCTTGGCGGCGATGGCGCCTTTCTCGAACAGGAGCTTCGAACGGTCCAGTTGGGCGCGCGCCAGCTTCTCGTCGGCCACGGCGTGGCGGTAGTCGGACAGCGCCTGGGCGATATCGGTGCTCTGGACTCGCATGAGCAACTGGCCCTTGGTCACTTCGTCGCCCAGCTTGGCGCGAAGATCCACCACGCGCCCCGAAGCCAGCGAGATCACCGGCACGTTGTGCGATACATCGGGGCTCACCACGCCCGTGACATTCAGCTCCGGAGCGGCTATCCGCAGCGTCGCGTTGGCAATGGGGAATTGCTCCGGATGGGAGACCGTGAAGATGTTCTCATTGCCTTCGTGCACCACTTCGGCCGGCGGCGGCGCCCCCGCCGAAGGGTCGGTTTGCGCTTTGGCCCCGCAGCCCGCCAGAATTCCGGCCATTGTTATCGCCACGGCGGAACAACCCGCCAGCAGAAGTGGGTGTTTCATTGGATCATCTCGCGTCCGACGGCCATATTTAATTGATTCGCGGCGTTGAGATAGGCTCCCACCAGATTCAGGTAAGCCACCTGCACCGCACGGGAATCGTTCTGCGCGTTCAGAAAATCCAGCAGCGAGGCGCCGCCGTGCTGATAGGCGAACGAAATGGTATCGCGCACGCTGGCGGCCTGCTCGAGATATCTGGCCTTGTAACTCCGGAGCAGCGCCAGGTTGCTGTTGATGGTGGCCCACGCCGAATCCACATCGCTGAACACCTGCGCCTCGGCGGCTTCCCGCAGGCGCTCGTTGCGGGTGATGTCCAGTTGCGTGCGGGCTTTCTCTCCTTGATTGCGGTCGAAAATGCGCAGCGGGATATTCACGCTGACCCCCATGTAGACGGGGATGGGCGGATTGCGGCCGAAATCCGCGCCAAAGGTCGGATCGGTCGAGCCGTTGGCAACCGCCAGGCGGTAATCGGTCTTGGCCTTATCCACGGACTGTTCGGCCGCCCGCAGGTCGGGCCGTTCGGCCAGCGCGATTTTGCGCAGCTCTTCCAGGTTCGTCACCGGCTCCCTGAATTCGAACGCGCCGGTGATATCGAACTGCTCCACCGGAGTGTGCTCGTTGAGCAGCGCCAGCAGCTGGATCTTGGCCGTGCGCACGTTGACCTCGCCCGTCTGCACGTCGGATTCATACTGCACGCGCTGCAGCTCCAGGCGGTCCAGGTCCACGCGGGCGATATCGCCCGCCTTGAAGCGGTCGTTGCTTACCGCCAGCACGTTATCGTAATAAATGAGATTCTCGCGCGCCAGGGCCAGCACGGCCTTAGCCTGCAAGGCCTGCACGAATGCGCCACGCAAAGTGAATAACAGGCTGCGCTCCTGATCGGCCGTTTGGGAAATGGTGACGGTGGTTCCCTTGCGCGCGCTCTCCAGGCGCAGCTCGCGCTTGTGTTCCCGCTCGTGCAGGTAGCTGGCCGAAACTAATGGCAGCGTTTCGGCGAACGGCTGGTATGGACTCGGCGTGAAGGGGTTGAGCTGGTCGAGACCGGCCGCGAGCTCCGGGTTGGGCCGCAGGTTGGCAGTGATTTCCTGCGCCTTGGATTCATCGATGCCGATCCGCGCCGCGCGCAGGGTCGGATTAGAGGCCTCGAAACGCTCGCGCACCTCCTCCCAGGTCAGGGCCTTTTGCGCCTGAGCGGGGCCCGCCAGCGCCACGCCGCCCGCCAGCACAGCGAGGATCGAATAGAGTTTCTCCATACCCTCTCTTTTATCAAGCTAACGGCTCCAGGCGCGCGCCGGAGCCTATCTTTCCGTCGTGCGCTCTCCTATCTTTCGGCTACGTGCCTTGCCAACCACCTTCTTTCTCTTAGAATTAAGAAGGGACGGGAGCGCATGGTACCCGGTTATCTGGAAGCCAACTCGCGGGTCATTCTCGCGGCGGGGCTCATCGCCGCGATCGCCCTGGTGGACTCGCGCGTCGATGCCCCCATCTCGTTCGGTTTTCTTTATCTGCTGCCCATGTTCCTGGTGGGCACGGTGTGGCGGCGCTGGCAGATTCTTGGAACGGCGGCGGTTTGTACCGCGCTCGCAGACATGTTCGACGCCTTCCATTTCATGTGGAGCGTCACCGTGCCGCAGGATATTCTGGTTTTCTCGGCGCTGGGCGGCGCCGGGCTGTTCGCCTTCGAAATCACCGCCAGGCGGCGCCACGAGAGACTGCATCTGGAAGAGGTGGAGCAGGAATCCGCGGCCCGCAAGGCGGCCGAAGAGCAACTGGAGTTCCTCATCGACAGCAGCCCCGCCGCCATCCTTACGATGGATGCCGATTTCGCGATTCTGCGGGCCAACGCGGCGGCCCACCGGCTGCTGGGAGTGGCCCCCGGAAAGCTGCCGGGGAGAATCGTCCACCGCTACATTCCCGCTCTGGCGCGCGTCCCCTCCATTCGCCAGAACGGACAAGCCTTCCGCACTGGAATGCAGTGCCGCGGCGAGCGCGAGAACCGCGAAGTCTTCCTGGCCAGTGTATTTTTCTCCACCTATCAGACTGCCGTCGGCCCGCGGCTCGCAGCCCTGGTGGTGGATGCATCCGAGGAGCTGCGCGAACGCGAGGAGTCCAATCTCGAGCAGATGCTGGCCGGCTCGCGCATTCTGATGGGCGCGGTCTCGCACGAGATCCGCAATGTGTGTGGCGCGATCGCGGTCAGCTATGAGAACCTCGCGCGCGCCGGAGCGCTGAGGGACAATCAGGATTTCGAAGCGCTGGGATCGCTGGTTGAAACCCTCAACACGGTCGCCTCGCTCGAACTGCGCCAGAGCGCCGCCGATTCGCGGGCAAGCGGCGGCGATCTCGCCGAGATCCTGGGAGACCTGCGCATCGTTCTCGAGCCCTACTGTCAGGAAGCCGATATCGACGTACACTGGGAGGTCGAGGAGTCGCTGCCGCCGGTGTGGGTGGATCGCCACCGCCTGCTCCAGGTGCTGCTGAACCTGGTGAAGAACAGCGCGCGGGCGCTCGAAGGCGCCGCCGAAAAGCGCATGGATATTCAGGTGTCGGCCGGGCGCGGCATCGTTTCCATCCGGGTCGCCGATTCCGGCCCCGGCATCGTCTCCTCCGAGAAGCTATTCCAGCCCTTCCAGAGGGGTGCCGAGTCCACCGGCCTCGGGTTGTACATTTCGCGCGCCTTCATGCGATCGTTTCGCGGCGATCTGCGCTACGATCCCGCGCTCCCCGGCTGTTCCTTCGTCATTGAGCTGGCGGTGGCCGGCTCGCCCGTAGACAATCACCCGCAAGCAGGCCAACATGGATCGAATTCGACTGTTACTACTCGATGACCACGTACTGTTCCGTGAAAGCCTGAGCCGCCTGCTGGCTTCCGAACCGGACTTCGAGATGGCCGCGAGTTGCGGCACGGCCGCCGAAGCCCTCGAGATCCTGGCGCGCGCGCCGGTGAATGTGGTGCTGCTCGATTTCGACCTGGGAGAGGACCACGCGAGCGACTTTATATCGGCCGCGCGCGACGCCGGCTTCGAGGGCAAAGTCCTCATGGTGACCGCCGGAATGAATGCCGCGGAATCTTCCATCGCCCTGCAACTGGGCGCTTCCGGCATCTTCCTCAAGCACAATTCCCCAGTGAACCTGGCCAAAGCCATCAGGCTGGTGGCTGGTGGCGACGTCTGGATGGATCCCAAGGTGGTGCAACTGATGGCCGCCGGCGTGCGCGAGAGTGACAAGCAGCCCCCGCGCCCGCACTTGACCGAACGCGAGCAGCAGGTGCTGCACGGGATTTTCGAGGGCCTCAGCAACAAAGAGATCGCCGGCCGGCTGGGTGTTTCCGAGAGCGCCGTGAAGGCCACCCTCCAGCAGCTCTTTCAGAAGACCCAAGTGCGCACCCGCAGCCAGCTCGTGCGCATCGCGCTCGAGGAATCGCTGGGAACCACGCGCGGGATTTGAGGCGGGGCCCCCTTTCGCCAGGATCAGTGCGTCTACTGATAAGCCGGGGTGTTCCCGGCTCCGGTAACTCCTACGAAGATGCCCAAGCCGATCGATCCCCCCGCGGTCAGCGGAGCTGAAAACGAACTAAGGGCTCCAGTGGTTATCTCCAGGAGAGTACCGGGAGAACTTGCCGCCGGCATCTGCGTCAGGATAGAGGGCGGCACGGTAAAGCTCTGCGCGCCGGCGGTGGTCATACAAATGAACGACACCGTAGTCGTCACGCCGGAGGCAGTCGAGCCGGAGCTTCCGATGATCTCCAGAGAGTCCGATGCGTTTCCGCCCGTCCAGTTGAGTGTCAGTCCCTGGCTCCGAACGACCGTGGACGGCAAGCCCCCGGTAACAACCAGAGGGGCACCGAGGTTGAGCGAGGCGGTGAACTTACCCACGTCCTTGCCGCCGGCTCCGTTCAAGGTGTAAGTTCCGGCCACAATCGATCCGTTCACGGCCCCCGGTATGCCCAAACCCGTGCCAATCGTCAGCGTGTAGACGTCGCTCGTTTCCGTCAACGGAGTGTTCGTCAGGCCGGAACCGGCCGGTCCGGTCAGCGTGATGGCACCAGCATCCAGTCGGACGCTGACCGCGGAACCTGAGACCACCACCGTGCCTGGGCCGCTCGTGAGTGTAGAGACGGTGCAGGAGCCCGACGTAGACGTTGTGACGGTCGATGACGATGTGGCCGAAGCCAGCTCGAAGCCGGTGTACTGCGTAAACGCGCCGCTGGCCGCGGCGTATGGGGTCGCGAGCCCCGGGCTCGTTTCGGAGATGATGGAGAAATCGCCGGCAGTATAGGTTCCACCCTGATCGAGCTGCTGCAATTGGGATGTGGTGAAGCCGGCGAGCACACAGGCATTCGAATTGGCATCCGGTGCGATGGCGATGAAGGTGGAATTGCTCAGCACGCCGTTCACCGAGATTTGGAACGACACCGTGCAGCCGGTGGGAACGTTGGAGGGCAGCGTGAAGACGATCTGGTCCACTCCCGCGAGCGTCGGACCGCGGCCCGCATAGGCCGGAGTAATCGACATGCCGCCCACGATCGCCTGCACGTTCACGCCGTTGGTCAAAAAGTTGTAGCCCGCCGATGCCACGTTATCGCCCCCAGGCACGGGCCCCAATCCGGTGCCCCAGGCGATCAGCGCCTGTCCCGGCTTGGCGGGCGAAATGGTAACTCCCGACACAGTTCCGGTTGTGAACCGGTCGAGGTCCAGCTCCGTCGCTGAAATGTAGTTTTGCACGATCGCGAGGCCGGCGCCCGTGGCGTCCGCTGTGAAAAGCCCTGGTTTGCTCTTCACCACCTGAACCGCAAAGGGCGCGCTCGTTGAGCCGTTGTTGGTCACGGTCAGGTTATAGCTCCCGGCGGACAGGGTGGAAGGCAGCACCGCGGCAAGCTGGTTCACACCGCTCTGATTGTAGGTGTAGAGCATGTAGGCATTCGTGCCGGTTCCGCCCGACGCGGGAGTGAGAGTGATGCTGACGTTGTCATATGTGGTCAGGAGCGGGAAGCCCGAAGAATTGTACCCGCTGGCGCTGAGGTTCGAACCCTTCACTACGAAGATGCCGCCCTCGGCAATTCCAGCCGTATAACTGCCGGCATCAAGCACCGCCGTCACAGTTGGCGTAGGCCCGGATGTGGTGGTGGTGCTGCTGCTGCCTCCGGTGGTGATCGATCCGGAACCGGTGAAGCTGAAGACCAAACCGGTTGAGGCCGACCCGAGCGAGGTGCCGGACAGCGACGAGAACGACCCCGTCGAGCCGCTATAAGTTGTGCCGGTGCCTCCGGTAATGCTGGCGGAGCAATTGCCCGATGAGTTCTGGCCCAACAGGAAGGCCGTCGGCACCGTCATCGTGCCAGTCAGGTTGCCCTTGGACATTGTGATGGTGAAGTTCCCCGAAGCGGTGGCTGCCGTGCTGCTAGGGATCGAAAAGGTCACGGTGAAGGCCCCGGTGACGTCGGGGATGCCTGGGTTAAATTTTACCGACCCGGCCGTTGTAAGAGAGGTCGGTGTACCGCTGATGGGTCCCGTGATGGCCTCTATGGTTATGGTTGTGTTGGTTGGAGATGCCGCCTGTATGCCGGCGCAAAACAACAGAGTCGGAACGAGAAACCCAGACGTGCGGAACATGGGACCCCCTCTTCATTTGGGGCAGCAGTGGCGCAGACCCCTTGGGTTCATTAAATACTGAAACCCGGTCGCCGTACCTTAAAATTATGAGGAGTGCGTGCGAATTGCTACGGTCTGCGCAGGCGCGGCGATCCAGTCTTCAATCGTCCCCGCCCCAGGTCAGCAGTTCCCGGTCCGGCGCGGCTTCCGGCTCGAGGCCGATGGCACGCAGGCCGATGCTTTCGGTCGGCAGGATATCCCGCCATTGCTCCACTAACTCGCGATACGCCTTGCCCACCGGCCGGATCTTGCGGTCCAGGTCATACAATCCCAGCGGGTTCACGTGGCCGTTGTCTTCGCGCAGGGTGGTGTCCCAATCCACTTGATCGGTGAGGCTGTACCAGGTGAAGCCGGTGATGGGCACGCCGTCGTCCTTCAGCCGGATCATGTTGGCCCATTCTTTCCACAGCCAGCCCGGAGCGCGCGCCGCATCTCCCAGGTTGGTTTCGGTGTGCATCACTGGCAAGTGATACCGCTCGTAATACTGCCGGGTGATGACATAGTAACCGAAGATTTCGCCGGCGGCCTTGATATCTCCCTGGCTGTTGACCAGGTGCTCGTTGGTGATGTAGTAATCGTTGCCCATCACGCAGTGCGGGCGCAGGTGCGCGGCTTGCTCCAGGAACCAATGGTATTCCTCGCGCGACATCCCGTTATCCATCAGGTATTCGTACATGACGCCGCGCACATCGTGGCCGTAGGAAAGATCGAGCGAGAGGAAACGCTTATGGTTGAGAACCGCGGCGCGGCCGTGCGCCGCGGGGTCCACCGCGTGAAAATACTCCGAGGATTCGCTCTGAATGAACAGCGCGTGCGGCTGCGCCTCGAGTATGGCTTGCTCGGCCATCAGGTTAGCCTGCGCTAGGTGCTTCAGCGAGGTGACGAAGCCGCGGTCCGATTTCAGGCGCTCGTTCCACCAGCCATATTCTCCGGAAAACGTGGCGCACACGAAGATCTCGTTCACCGGCGTGTAAAACCGAACCCACGGGAAGCGCCGGGCAAAGGCGCCGGCATACGCGGCGAACAGCCGCGGCCAGTCCGGATTCTGGAAGCTGCCCACCCAGTCCGGCACTCCGAAGTGGCACAGGTCGGTGATCGGATGGATAGCCAGGCGGCGTAGTTCCGCGTAAGTCCGGTCCGCGAAATCCCAATCGTACTTACCCGGCGCCAGGTGCGTCCGATAGTACGGCGGCCCGTAGCGCAGGTATTCCAGGCCGGTCTCCGCCACCAGTTGGAAATCCTCCTTCCAGAAATCGTAGTGGCGGCACTTCGCCATCTCGTCCACGCGCAGATCCCGTCCGTCCCGTCCGGTCACCACGGGGTAGCTGTTCTCGATTCCGGTGGCGAAAAGAAAGCTGGCCGGCCGGCGGGAGCGCGGCCTGGCGCGTTTCACGGCTTCCTCGGTAAAGCGCGGGAGGTCATATTCATGCCGTGGTAAGCAGCAATCCTCTTGCCGCGGCCGGAGACTACGGTTTCGCCGGGGAGGCCGCCGCCGGTGGCGCCGGTGGCTGTCCGCCGCTGATCGTGAAGGCCGGAGTGGGATAGTCCACCTTGGTGGCATGGTCGATCTGCAGCATCCACTCGCCGCCCTTCTGCTGCTGCACGGTGGTGAAGATCTCGTCGCGGACCTGCGCGAGCGGGCGATACGAGATCTCCTCGGCGCGGAAAAGGTAGAACCCGTTGGGCTGCCGCACCGCCTCGCTGACCTCTCCCTGCTTCAATTGGAAGATCGCCGTGCGCATGGCATCGGGGATATTGTCGGTGACGCGAATCGTCAGGAACTCTCCGTCCTTGGCGCGCGAGGTTTCGTCGTCGGAATTCTCTCTTACCAGCTGCACGAAATCGGCGCCCTTGCGGACTTGCTCCAGCAGGCCGGCAATCTTGGTCTTGGCCTGCTCTTCGGTCAGCGGCTTCTTGCCGGCGGCCCCAGGCGCCGCATCCGAGCTGAACGATACGTAGAGCGCCTTCACTCTGACCAATTTGTACTTTTCCTTATTGGTCTCGTAGAACTTCGAAACCTCGTCGGGATCCACTTTCACGAGACTCATCGACATCATCAGCTTGGTTTGCGCCAGCAGCGTCATGCGCTGGTATTCCAGCCGTTCCTTAGTGGGGCTGGTCTTATCGATCCCCTCCTGTTCGGCCATGTGGCTCAGCTTGCGCATCACAGCATACTGGTGTAGAAACGCCTCCCGGTTGGCTATGATCACCTGCCGCTGGTCGGGCTGCAGCGCGCCGAGGAGGTCGCGAAACTGCTGCATGGTCATCTTGAAGCCATCGTCGAAAACCGCCACTACGGTATCGCCGGGCAAGTCCGGAAGAGTTGCCGGTGGACGCGGAGGCGCTCCGCTCTGGCTCCAAGCCGCTCCAAGGCAGGCAAATAGGTAGATAAGTAGTGCTCTCATAATAGGATTAGATTTTCCCCAGTTTATCACGCAGCGCTCAGCGGCTTTGGCGGGGCGCGGCGTTGCCGGAATCGGAGCGCGCCTCTCCGCGCTTGATCTGCGCGCGCCGCCGTCCCTTTGTCAGGTTGGCCGCGGCGGCCTCGCGAGCTTTATCGTCGATCTGGACGTGATTGTTCACACCCGCCGCTCCGGCGCTCTTGGCCAGCCGCGTAGCCACGCCCTTGTGCTGGATCACGCCGGTATGTCCCTCGATGGTGGCCACGCCGCCCTGAACGCGCACCTGGAACTTGTCGCTCGCGATCTTCGAGCGCGCCAGCCGGGCGCGGATGTCGGCCTCGAGTTGCCCATCGTTCTTCAGAGGCCGGCTCGCCGCGCTGGTGGGCCGGCTCGGGCGCTGGTGGGGCTGCGGCGGTTTGGAGGCGGAGGTGGTCTGCGCGGGCGTGGCCCACGCGGCGGCGATCGAGGCGATCGGCAGAAACGCAATTGCCAGAGCGCGGGCTGTCATCGAAAGGAGGGTCGCCCGAGCGAGCCTTTGTTCTCAAGAATCTGTGGTAGAGTTAGGGTTTCTTAAGGCTATTCCGGTACGATGCCCGTACAGATCCTGCTACAAGGCAAAATCCTGGGCACGGAGGAGTTCCTTCTGGCGGGTCCCGCCGAAGGCCGTTCGGCCCGCTCCGCGGGCGAAGACCTGCTCGCCGGGCGCTCGCAATGGATCTCCCTGCTGTGCGAAGTGCTGCCCCGCGCGTTGCTGGCGGAGTTGGGGCTGGCCCGCATCCTGCTCGGTTCGAGCGGCGGCGGCCAGTTCCTGGTCGTGCTGCCGGGCGAGTTGCAGGAAGCCGCCGAAAGCTTTCTGGCCGCGGCCGCCCGCCAGGTTTCGGAGGTTAGCTCCGGCGCGGCGCGGCTGATCTGGGCGGTTACCGACAACCTGGGCGACTGGGCCGTCATCCGCAAGCGCCTCAACGACCAGTTGCTGGGCAAACGCCACGCCCCGCTGGCGGAGGGCTCCGGCGATGCTTTCCAGCCCTTCACGCGCGCGACCCGCTCGGAAGGCGACGCCTATTTCGCCCGCGAGCTGGGGGCCAAAGTGCGCGAGGCCTCGGCCCTCGGCTGGTCGCCCGAAAGTCCGGCCAAAGTGGTGGCGGGGGAAGGTAAGTACACCTGGCAGATCACCTCCAACCTCTCGCCCGAGGGCATCATGCTGGCGCGCCATGCCGCGCCTTCCGACGACGGTAAATCCATCGCGCCGGTTCAGACCCTGGCCCGCCGCGCGCAAGGCCGCTCCATCTGGGGCGTGCTGCGCGGCGACGTGGATAACTTCGGTCTCCGCCTGCGCCGCGTCCACAGCATCGAGGAGCACGTGCCGCTCTCGGTGCTCTACAAGCAGTTCTTCGCCGGCGAGCTCGAGGTGCTGTGTTCGCTGCCGGAGTTCTGGCGCAAGGTCAGCATTATATATACTGGCGGCGACGATTTCGCCGTGTACGGATCCTGGGACGCCCTGATCGCGCTGGCGCGCGAGGTCCAGCGGCTCTTCCATCGTTTCACCGAAGAGAACCTCAAGGACTATCCCGGCGCCGAGGGCAAGACCATGTCGATGGCCATCGCGCTGGCGCCCGAGACCTATTTTCCGCTGGCGGCCGTCTATGAAGAGGCCGGGCGCAACCTGGACCTGGCCAAAGCGGCCGGCAAAGACTGCATCTACCTGTTGGGGCGCACCCTGGAATGGCGCCATCTGGCGGACGCTTCCGAACTCAAGGATACCGTCACGCGGCTGGTTCACGACGTCCGCATGTCGCGCCAGTTCCTTTATCAATTGCGCAGCTTTTACCGGAGCGAAGTCTATGGCAGCGGCCCGGGCGAGACGCAGAGCACCTGGCGCTTCCAGCGCCGTTTCAATCGGATTCTGAGCGGCACGCGCGATCGCGAATTCCAGAAGCTGCGCGCCCATCTGATCGGCGAAATGTCCGGACGAAAATCGGCGGAGATCAAGCTGCGGCCCGCGGGCCTGGTGGCCCTCGAATGGGCCAGATTGTTGACAGAGGTTTAGCACATGCCACAAGAGCAGGAGCAAAAGAACAGGGAAAGCCGTCCGCCGCGCGAAGGCCGCGCCGCGGGGCCGCACGCGCCTGGCGACCGCCCCGACCGGGGCGGGCCGCACGGTCCCGGCGATCGGGGCGAGCGCGGCGACCGCGGTGGCCCTTACGGATCCCGCGGCGGCGACCGCCGTCTCGAGGGGCCGCCCGAAATCGAGCTCGATAAGCTCATGGGCGACAGCCTCTACCTGGATAACCAGGCGCATTCCATCGTCAGTCGCATGCGCGACATGGATTCCGGCACCAAGAGCCAGTTGCGGCGTCTCTACAGCGCCGTCCGGCGCGCCGTCCGCGCGCCCGAAAACGAGCGTCAGCACGAGTTCGTCATGCTGCGCGCCCGCCTCGCCTATACCATCGCCCGCCACGGGCTGCGCAGCCTCGATCAGCTCGAAAAACTGCTGCTCCAGGTCACGCGCAAGAACGACATCCGCGGATACGAACGTTTCAAGGACCTCTTCGAGGCCATCGTGGCCTACAACGAGTAAAGCATGAGCGCACACACCTCCCAAACCGAGTTGAAACTGATCGGAAAGCTGATTCTGGAAGCCGACCTGACCTGCGAGACCGGCCTGCACGTCGGTGCGGGCAAGGGTTCGCTGGAAATCGGCGGTTCCGATAACCCCGTGGTGAAGGACGCGTTTGGCCGCCCCTACGTGCCGGGCAGCTCCCTGCGCGGCAAGGTCCGGTCCCTGCTGGAGCAGTCCTCCGGGCTGGCGGTGCCCGGCGAGTTGGTCTTCCTTTCGCGGCGCAAGGGGCAGGAAGTGCGCATTCACCAGAGCGACCGCCCCGACGACGACATCTGCCTGCTGTTCGGCCGTAATCCCGGACGCATGGAGCGCGTGCAGGGCGAAACCCTCGAGACTACCCAGGCCACTCCGGCCCGCCTCGCCGTCTTCGACGCGCCCCTCGATCTCGAGAGCATCACCGTGCAGATGCGCGAGAACTTGGATGACGAGCTGACTGAGGTCAAGAGCGAAAACGCCATCGACCGCATCACCTCGCAGGCCAATCCGCGCACCCTCGAACGCGTGCCGGCCGGAGCCCGCTTCCATACGCGTTTCGTCATGGACGTGCTGTGCGAGGAGGATGGTCCTCTGTTCCTGCGCGTGCTCGAAGGCCTGCGTCTGCTCGAAGACGATGCCCTCGGCGGCGGCGGCTCGCGCGGCAGCGGGCGTGTGCGCTTCTCCAATCTGAAGCTGGTGTGGCGCGGCCGGAACTACTACGCTTCCGGCGCACCGGAAAAAGAGATCGGCTCCGGCGCCACTCTGGCGGCCGTGCAGACCGCCGTCACGGAAGCCGCGTTCGCGTTCCTGCGCGAGGAGTGATGAATCCGGGACTGGTGGTGAAACTGCGGCCGTCCGGGCCCTGGCGGATTGGACCCGATTCGGGCGCGCGCAACCGCGTGGACGCGATCTATCACAGCGACTCGCTCTACTCGGCGGTCACCTCTGCGATGGCCCGTCTGGGCCGCCTCGAGGAATGGCTGGATGCCACCGCGCGCCGGGCCCGGAATGGCTCCAACGGAGCCGCGCCGGACGTCTGCTTCAGTTCGTGCTTCCCGTTCCTGGACGAAATCGGCTTCGTGATTCCGCCGCGCACGCTCTGGCCGCCCACCTCTCCGGCCTTGATGTCCGCGCACGTGCGATGGAAGAGCGCGCGCTTCATCCCGCTGGGGCTGGTGCAGGCGATCCTGGCCGGCCAGACCCTGAAAGAGGTTCACTGGAGCGTGGATGGCGGCAGCCAGTGCCTGGTGCCCGCCGGGCGCCCCGGCCCGTTCCGCAGCAGCGTGCGTTGGAACGCCGCCATCGATCGCTTCACGGGCGCTTCCGAGCGCCACTCGACCGCCTGCCTCGAATTCCACCCGGGAGCGGGCCTGTGGACAGTGGCCAGTTTTCGGGACGAGGCGGCTCGCCAGCGCTGGATGGAAGCCGTGAAAGCGGCCTTCCGCTGGCTGGCCGATACCGGCCTGGGCGGGGAACGCTCGCGCGGCTGGGGCCGCTCTGAGACCCCTGAGTTCCTCGAAGGCATGTTGCCGGATATGATCCTGCCGCCCAAGGCCGCGCCGGAAGTGGCTGTGAAGACGCCCGAACCTCCTCCTCCCCTCGAAGAACCCGCTCCGGCGCCGCCGCCCGTGGAAGAGCCGCCCGTTGAGCAGCCCCTGGCCGAAGAACCGCCCGCGGAGCCGCTCCAGGAGGCGCCCGCCGACATGGCGGCCGTTGAGCCGGCGGCCGCCGAAGTACCGGGCGCCGAAGTTCCCGCCCCCGAAGCGTCTGTTGAGGCGCCGCCGCTGGAGGCATCGGTCGAGACGCCGGTCATTGTGGCGCTCCTGGCGCCGCCGGCCGAGGAATTCGCGTCAGCGCCAGTCGTCGAATCTCCGGCTGCGGAGCCCGCGCCATCAGCTTCGCCCGGAGCCCCCCACCGGGCCCATTGGCTGCTCTCGCTTTTCACGCCATCTCCCGCCGATTCCGTGGATTGGACCAAGGGCGATTACACCGTGCTGGCCCGTGGCGGGCGCATCGAGAGTCCCGCCGCTTCCGGCGAGTTGAAGAAGCAGTTGCAGATGGTAGCGGAGGGGTCGGTGGTGCACGCCGCCGCGGCGCTCCACGGGGCCGCCACCGACGTGGCGCCCGAGGGCTTCGCGCATCCCGTGTTTCGGGCCGGGTTCGCGGTCTCGATCCCCCTCCCGGAGGTGGGCTGATGCGCTACCGCCTCACATGCCTGACGCCTCTGCTGGTGGGCGACGGCCGCAAGCTGAGCCCCATCGACTACATGGTTTGGAAAGACCATGTCAACGTGCTCGATCAGTGGCGCATCTTCCGGCTGCTCGCCAAAGGGCCGCGCCTGGAAGGCTATCTTTCGCAGCTCAAGACCGCCGACAAGCTGGATTTCGCCTCCTGGGGCGGCTTCGCCCAAAATTTCGCCGGGCGGCGCATTCCATTCGAAAACGCAGCCTATTCGGCCTACTGGAACCGCGCGGCCGGAGAGAGCCTGCACATCCCCACCTTCGCCTCGGGAGCCTCGGGTCCGTATCTGCCCGGCGCGGCCATCAAGGGCGCCCTGCGCACCGGCATGGTCTTCGCCCATTGGCGGGACGGTATGCTCCAGGATTGCCTGGCGCGTGTCCAGGGCGAGCGGGTTCCGCGGCGTCCTGCGGAGGCCATCGAGGAACAGGCGCTCGGCCCGGCCGGCGTGAACCGTATGCGCTTTGTGAGCGCGGGCGATTCCGCCACGGTGCCCCACTCGCGCTTCAACGTCTACCTGTTGCGCACCTCCACCCTGGTGCCCCGTGGAGCCGGTTTCCAACTCGGTTGGAAACAGAGCCCGCGCGGCACCGTGGATGGCGCGCGCCCCGAGGAGAGCACTCCGCTGTTCGCCGAAATGGCCCTTCCAGGCTCGGTTTTCGAGGGCGATTGGGACGAGAAGGCGTTCTTCCTTCAGCCCGAGATCCGTCGCGCGCTGCGCTGGCCCGAATCCTTCAACCGCGCCAGGATCTTCGACGCCGTCAACGTCTACGCCTCCGGGCTGCTCACCTTGCAGCGCCAGTACGCCGCGTCGGCCGGCCTGGTGCTGCTCGATAAGAACCTGGAGGAACTGGAGCGCCGTCTGGAGGCGGCTCGCGAGAAGGGATCGTGCCTGTTTTCCATGGGCTGGGGCGGCGGCCTCACGTCCAAAGCCGCGTGGCTCGACACCACCAATTCGGACTACCGCAAGATCCTGGAACAGTTCGCCATCTACAACCGCGCTCTGGCTTCCAACCTGCCGTTCCCCAAAACCCGCAAGATCGTGTTCCTCAACAACCGTCCGGCGGCGCTGCCGGGGTGGGTGGAACTGCAGATCGAGGGCTGAAGCGCCGGAATTGCACGCCTATAGAGGCCGGTTTTCGTGCAACGGCTCTAATCTAATACGCGGAGTTCCGTAGGGTCCGCTTGACTTGCTATACGGAAGTTCCGTATAGTGCAGACAGTGCGGGCAAGAGTATTCGCCACCAGCCGGTACGAGCGGGAGGCGAAGCGGCTGCTGGCGGAAGCGGAGATAGTCGCCATGGAAAGCGCGATTGCGGCCGACCCCGAGTCTCATCCTGTTATTCCAGGCACCAGCGGCGTTCGAAAGGCGCGCTGGGGACGCGAAGGCAAGGGCAAGAGCGGGGGTGTACGGATCATTTACTACTACTGGATTCGCGACGGCGAGGTCTATATGCTGTCGATCTACACCAAGAACGAACGAGCGGATATGGATGCGGCCGATAAGAAAGCCGCCAGGAAGTTCGTGGAGGCGCTGAAAAATGCCAAGGGCAAAGACTAAGGTTGCCCCAAAGAGAGAGAGACTCTCGCGGGTGGGCAAGGACGTGGTAGCCGGACTGAAAGAGGCCATCGCTCACGCGCGGGGCGAACTCGATCTTCCTGTGCGCGAATACGAAGTCCCCGGGCCAGTGGATGTACGCGCCATCCGCGCCCGTTCCGGCCTATCGCAATCCGAGTTCGCGCGAGAATACGGCTTCAGCGTCCGAACATTACAGGAATGGGAGGCAGGGGGGGCCAAGCCCCCAAGCGCCGTGCGCGCATACCTCACGGTGATCGATCGGAATCCCAATGCCGTCCGCGCAGCCCTCCATGACAAGACAGCAGCCTGATCGGGTTACCTTTCCCGAAGCGCCGTTTTTGCCGGCAGTTTTGAGACGACTTTAGCGACGCTGAAAGGCTTGGCGGGGATCTTATCCTACGGCCCCTTTTCTGCTGGTCGCCCGGCCACGGAGAGGAAGAGAAAAGCGGCTCCGATCGGGTTATCCTTGATGGTTGGCCGGAAGCCAACGGGAACCCTCGCTACTGAACATCCGCGACACTCCGGGAGCCCAGGGAGGTACAACGACCATGACAAGCGAACGGTCTTCGGTGACGCCCCGGGCGCGTGCGCCGCGGCTAGTGACGGCGCTTACGATAATTTCGATCTCCTTTGCTCTTGGATGGCCGCGCGCCTCCGCGGCCGCGCGAGAGACCCGTCCCACAGCAGAGCTCGCGAGCGTGCCATTGAGTTTCGAGCCGAACCAGGGGCAGGCGGATTCGACGGTTCAGTTTCTCTCGCGCGGTACGGGCTATGCGGTTTTCCTTGCTCCGGGCGAGGTCGTCTTGAGTTTAGAGCGTCAAACACCCGAAACCGCGTCCGCCGACACCCTGCGCATGAGCCTGATCGGGGCAAGTGCCACGCCCAACGCCGTAGGACTAGCCCGGCAGCCCGGCGTGGTGAGCTACTTCATCGGCAACGACCCGAAGAAGTGGCGCTCTGGCATCCCGACCTATGGCAAAGTCGAGTATCCCCAAATCTACCCCGGCGTGGATTTGGTCTTTTACGGCAATCAGCGCCAGTTGGAGTACGACTTCGTCATTGCCCCCGGCGCCAGCCCCAGCCGGATCGCGTGGCGGATCGACGGCGCTCGCGCCAGCGTCGATGCGCAGGGCAATTTAGCTCTGAGTGCGCCTGACGGCCCGGCCAGCTTCAAGAAGCCGGTGCTGTACCAGATGGATAGGAGCAGGAAGACCCCCATCGAAGGGGCGTTCGTCGTGGCCGGTAACCGGATACGCTTCCGGGTCGGCAGATACGACCATTCCCGGGCGCTGATTATCGATCCCGTGCTCAGTTATGCCACCTATCTTGAAGGAGCCAGCGGGACCAGCACCGATAACATCGGGAATTCGACCGGCCCCGGCAACCTCTTGGTGGGCACGTCGCAGGGCCTCGCAGTGGACAGCGCTGGCAGTGTTTATGTGACGGGCTACACCAAATCGATCGACTTCCCAACCAAGAATCCTTATCAAAGCGCCCCTCCGGCAAAGGGGCCGGCAGGCAGCCCCGTCAGCCCCGGTATATGGCCTTCAGCCTTTGTGACCAAATTCAGTCCGGATGGCAGTTCGCTGGTTTATTCCACCTATTTGGGCGGCAACGGCTCCGACTATGCTTACGCCATAGCGGTGGACTCGAGTGGAAATGCCTACGTAACCGGTGAGACAGACTCGGCCAATTTCCCGGTAACCACCGGAGCGTACCAGACAGTCTGCGACCCAGATCCTAGCAATCAAGGGCCCGTTACACCAACCTGCTACAGCTCTAACGTTTCCGCATTTGTGACCAAGCTGAATCCCGCCGGAACGGGCATTGTCTACTCCACATTTCTGGGCGGCTACGCATACGCATACGCAACTGCCATTGCCGTGGATAGCGTCGGCCGCGCCTACATCGCCGGCAACGAGGATGAGTATTGCAGCACAAGCTTCACCTACCAGGGCTGCTTTCCCACCACCAGCGGCGCGGTAATCGCGGGAAACGCGACCGGCGGACGCTCGCCCCAATACGCCTTCGTCGCGGCGTTCGATCCCACCGGCGCCCAGCTGCTGTATTCCACTATCTTCGGCGACTTGAACGGGTTTAGCTGCCTGAACGGTTGCGGCGCTACCTGGGGGACGGGAGTCGCGGTGGATCGAAACGGCTACTTCTATCTGGTCGGCGAGACCACGGCCGGCAAGCTGCCGACCACCGCGGGCGTTGTTCAGCCCAACGGTGCGCCTCTGGACCCCCTGTACGGAGTCTATGTGCAGGATTGGCGTGGCTTCGTCGCGAAGTTCAATCCGGTCACTTCCCCCGGTGGGGCATCCTTGGCCTATGCCACCTACCTGGGCGGACAAGCTTCAGGAGGCGGCGACTACATCAGCGGCATCACCACCGATAGCGCGAGCAACGCCTATATCGTCGGATATACCAATTCTAAGGATTTTCCCGTGACGAGCAATGTTTATGGCCCCGTCTGCGGGCCGAATGGGCAGACCTGCGCGGCAGCCCACGTCACCAAGCTGAATCCTACCGGCACATCCATCCTCTGGTCCACTTTCGTGGGAGGCGCCAAGCCAGATGGAAGCGACACGCTCTACTTTACGGGACCCATCCAGTTAGATGGAAACGGGAACGTCTATATCATGGGGCAAGCCGGAGCGGGTTTCCAATTGGTCGATCCCGTTGAGCCGACCCCAGACGGCGGGTCCCTGCAGGTGGTCGTCGCCGACCTTGACCCCACAGGCGCGAAGTTGCTGTTTTCAACAAGCATCGGATCCAACGGGCTCCACACTGCGGGACCCGCCGGGTTAGCAGTCGACTCCATCGGCGACATCTATCTTGCCGGCAATACCATCGGCGCGGGCCTGATCACAACTTCCGGCGCCTTCCAGACCACCTCCAACGACAGCCTGGCGTGCTGCTACCACGGTTTTGTCGCCAAGATCTCGCCGGTCTCCGCGGGCCCGCAAATCTCGGTCGGCAACGTGATCAACGCCGCAACGTTCCAGACCGGAGGAATAGCCCCCAACGAGTTCATTGCCATAAAAGGGAGTGGCCTGGGTCCGGCCACCGGGGTTGCTTCCTCCATGACAACGCTGCTGGCGGGAACCAGCGTCTACATCAGTGGGACGGAGGCATTTCTGACCTATGCTCAGGACGGGCAGGTAAACGCGCTGGTGCCCTTTGGCGTGTTTGGGAGTCAGGGCGCCACGATTCAGGTCGGATTCAACGGCGTGAAGGGCAACAGCGTAAGCCTCCCTGTGGTTGGCTCCTCACCGGGAATCTTCACCGAGAATTATGGTCCGGGGCAGGCATGGATCGTCAACCAGGATCAGACGTTTAATTCCAGCTCGAACCCCGCTGCCCGGAATACCTACATTGAGTTTTGGCTAACCGGGCAAGGCGCCGTCAACGCCACACTGCAGGACGGAACTCAACCCACCGGCCCGCCATTTCCAACTCCTGTGCTTCCGGTAAGTGTCACTCTCGGGGGAATTCAGGTTCCGGTCGCGAATGTGGCTTTTGACGGCCTGGTGTATTCCGGGGAGGTTCAAATCAACCTGCTCATCCCGGCCAATGCACCAACCGGGAGTGCGGTCCCGCTGGTGGTTACCATTGGCGGGGCATCTTCCCGCTCCGACGCCACGGTCGCCATACAGTGAGGGGCGCGTCGATGGTAGCGCGGTCGCCGGCGGCGCTCTGCTACCCTAAGCCTCTATGAAAACTGCATGGCTGTTCTGCTGCATTTTCGCGTGTCTCTCTCTGCACGCTCAGGATCGCGTTTACGCCATCAAGGCCGCACGTCTTTTCGACGGTGCGAGTGAGCGCCTGGCGGAGCCC
Source organism: Terriglobia bacterium (assembly GCA_963714205.1). Lineage (GTDB taxonomy): Bacteria > Acidobacteriota > Terriglobia > Bryobacterales > Bryobacteraceae > CAVQNQ01. The sequence continues at coordinate 1,975,440 of CAVQNQ010000002.1, read as the reverse complement.
GGCCTCGTGACAGTTTCGAATGGCAAGGTGGTTTCGGTGGGCGGGGCCGTTCCGGCCGGGGCCACAGTGATCGACCTGGGAGACGCCACCCTGCTGCCGGGCTTCATTGACGCCCACACGCACCTGTCGGATGCGTTCAACCCGGATTACGACGGTGCCGCGCTGCTGGGCCTCCGGCGTCCCGTTTCGGAGAGAGCCATCCAGGCGACGGTGAACGCACGCAATACGCTGATGGCGGGCTTTACCACGGTGCGCGACCTGGGCAGCAGCGACTTCATCGACGTGGGCCTGCGCAACGCCATTAATGCGGGCGTGATCCCCGGGCCGCGCATGATGGTTTCCGTTCACGCGCTAGGCTCCACCGGCGGCCACTGCGATGATGGCGCCGGGTTCCGTTTCGGGCTGTTCGGGCCGGAGACCGGCCCGGAGCAGGGCGTCATCAACTCGCCCGACCAGGCGCGCTATGGCGTGCGGTTCAACATCAAGTACGGCGCCGACGTGATCAAGACCTGCGCCAGCGGCGGCGTGCTGTCTCCGACCGACGACGTGGACGTGCCGCAGTTGTCCCAGAGCGAATTGAACGCGCTGGTGGAGGAGGCCCACACGCTGCGGCGCAAGGCCGCCGCGCACGCGCACGGAGCCGAAGCCGCCAAGCGGGCCATTCGCGCCGGAATCGACTCCATCGAGCACGGCACGTTCCTGGACGACGAGGCGCTGCGCATGATGCACGAGCGCGGCGTTTTCCTGGTGCCCACCCTGACCACGCGCGTCGGCCTGATGCAATCCAAGCTCCCGCCCCTGGTGCAGGAAAAGGCGGCGCGCGCGGTGGCGCAGCAGGATGCCATGATGCGCCGCGCCCTGGAGCTTGGGGTGCGCATCGCGCTCGGCACCGATGCGGGTGTCTACGCTCACGGCCAGAATGCCACGGAGTTCGCGCTGATGGTCGCGGCCGGCATGACCCCGATGCAGGCGCTCAAGGCCGGCACCTCGGTGGCCGCCGAGCTTCTGGGCCTTCAGGACAAGGTTGGCGTGCTGAAGTCCGGAATGCTGGCTGACATGGTGGCAGTCCCCGGCAACCCGCTCACGAACATAAAAGCCACCAGCGAAGTGATCTTCGTGATGAAGGAAGGAACGGTATTCCGGAACGACCGGCGCTAGGGGGCTTACCGGCTGGACGCCGTCGTGGCCAAGGGATCTTCGTGCCGGTGGTGCAGCTTGCGCTTGACGTCCGGCCAGAACTCCTTGAGGATATTCGAGAATGTGTCCGTGCCGCACTGGATCAGAAGTTTCTGAAGGTTATCGTTCCAGTCGCGCGTATCCGGATAATAGGCGTTCGAAATCGCCACGGCTATGGAGTTGCCGCCCCATTCGGAAAAATTGAACGTCTTACGGCCCGAATCCATGCGCGCCACGAAGATCTGCTTGACGGCATACCAGGCGCGGCCCTTCTTCGATCCTTCGCCCAGACGGAAATAGCGGGGGTCCTGGTGAAAGACCCCAGGTATGAAACCTTCGGTCATCAGGTTGCCAACCGTCTGGTCGGCGTAGCCCGCCGCGAAGCGCCTGGCGTATCCCTTCATGCCTTGGCCGAAGGAGGGATTTGAGTTCTCGAGTTGGTACAGGGTAGCGAAGGCGCCGGCGGTGGGATAAACCGGCCAATCGAAGGAGTCCTTGACCGCGATCATCATCTTTTGGCCGAAAGTGATGCTATGAAAAGGAATTGCGTTCTCGGTGGTCCGGTTATTGGGGATCACGCCGAAAATGCGTTTATCCTCCTCGGCCTGGACGGGCTGCGACGCCTGTTGAGACCCACCGTTCCTGTCCGGATCTTGAGCATGACCGAGGATCGCACACCACAGACCCACAACTACCCATCGATAGCGCATTCTCACTTTTAGATGGCCGGAAGGGGGGAATCGTTACGGGCGGTTGCGGAAAACCTGATGAATGTTGTAAACTCAGGGTGTTCCTTTGAAATTGCTCAGTGGGAGGTTCGTTTGCCTTTTTTGCGAACCGCTTGCACCAATGAGGAAGCATGGCACACCAACCCGGTAAACAATATCAAACTGCCCGCAAACAGGTGGAAGCCCGCGAGTATCAGCTCGATGAGGCCGTCTCGTTAATTAAGAAGATCAAGTTCGCCAAGTTCGACGAAACCGTGGAGATCCACATGCGTCTGGGCGTGGATCCCAAACACGCCGACCAGATGGTGCGGGGCACCGTGGTGATGCCGAACGGGCTGGGTAAGTCCAAGAAAGTACTAGTGATCGCCGGCGGCGACAAGCAGCGGGAAGCCGCCGAAGCGGGCGCCGATTTCGTGGGCGGCGAAGATATGGTGCAGAAGATCCAGTCGGAAGGCTGGACGGATTTCGATGCCGTGGTGGCCACGCCGGACATGATGCGCTCGGTTGGCAAACTCGGGAAAATCCTGGGCCCGCGCGGCCTGATGCCGAACCCCAAGACCGGCACCGTGACCATGGATGTTGTCAGGGCGGTTCGTGAGGTGAAAGCCGGCAAGGTGGAGTTTCGCGTGGATAAGACCGGCATCATCCACGCCCCGGTCGGCAAGGTGAGCTTCGAGGCGAGCAAGCTTTCGGAGAACGCCGCCAGCCTGATCACGGCCGTTATCAAGGCCAAACCGGCGGTGGCCAAGGGTAAGTACGTGCGCAACACGACCATCTGCTCGACCATGGGGCCCGGCGTAGCCGTCGATACCGCGCCGTTCAGCGTGAAAGCGGCGGTCTGAAGCCCGACAGGTGTTTCCATGAAAAATAAGGACGACAAGAAGAAAGATATCGACGCTCTGCGCCAGGACCTGGAGCGGTTGAAGAACCTGTTCGTCACCGGCTATGAGAAGCTGCGCGTGTCGCAGGATTTCGAGCTTCGCAAAACCGTGCGCGCCGCCGGCGGCAAGTACCGCGTGATCAAGAACAACCTGGCCGGAAAGGCGTCCGAGGGAACCGCTGCGGAGCAGGTTCTGAAGGACCTCCGCGGCATGACGTCGCTGGTCTATACCATGAACGACCCGGTGGCGCTGGCCAAGGCGTTGACGGCCTATGCCAAGGCCAACCCGTCCTTTACCTTCAAGGCTGGGATGGTGGAAGGCCGCGCGATCGACGTGAGGGAGATCAACGACCTGGCCAACATGCCGGCCAAAGAGCAGATCTTTGCGCGGCTGCTGTACCTCATTAATGCGCCCGCGCAGCGCGTGGCCTCGGCCATCGGCGCGGTGGGCCGCAATCTGGCCGTGGTGGTGGATCAGGGCGTGAAGGAAAACAAGTTTCAGGCATAACGGGCGAGCGCGCGTAAGCTGCTGCCCAGGACGAATTTTGAACGTACAGGAGTTTGGAAATGGCGGACATAAACGCAATTGCGGATCAGATTCAAGGCTTGACGCTGCTGGAGGCCTCTCAGCTCGTAAAGCTGCTCGAAGAAAAGCTGGGAGTTTCGGCGGCCGCGGCCGCGCCGGTCGCGGTGGCGGGCGGGGGCGCTGCCGCGGCAGCCGCTCCGGCCGCGGAAGAGAAAACTGAGTTCACGGTGGTCCTGACGGCGGTCGGCGCCAACAAGATCAACGTCATCAAAGCGGTTCGCGAAGTCACCAGCCTGGGGCTGAAGGAAGCCAAGGACCTGGTCGATGGCGCTCCCAAGCCGGTTAAGGAAGGCGTCAGCAAGGACGAAGCTGCGGCCATCCAGAAGAAGTTCACCGACGCCGGTGCCACGGTAGAAATTAAGTAACGCCGGGCCATCGGCTGGAGCGGTTCGGACTCCCTGCCTGCCGGCGGATCGGCCATGCAGGCAGCATGCCCCGCGTTTGACGTGGGGCGTAAGTCCTGATAGTCTTGATAGTTGGGCCGTCGATTAGCCGGATTCGATCCCAATTGGTGACTGTGACTCCCGAAATCTGGTATTTCAATTGCAGTTCGGGTGAAACTGCAAGAGGGAAATCTCTGTGCATTTTCAACGACTTGAATACCTTTTGGGATTCCTGCGCTCGCATTCCGCCAGAACCTGTCTGTACCACCGTGAGCTTGGCTCCGGGACCCTTTCGATTCCCGCCCCAGTTTGATCATTTGGCACCCGGGGGGCCGTATTACTCCCTGGCGCCTTTGACTTTGTGCTGTTAGATACAGTTTTCTCAGCTTCGGCTGTTCGGCCGTCAGGAGTTTAAGAATGGAATTACAGAATAACGGCGCCGCCCCCGAGCGAATGGATTTTTCCAAAATTAGGACCTCCATCCCGATTCCGAACCTGATCGAGGTTCAGAAGAAATCATATGAACGGTTTCTCCAGATGGACTTGCTGCCCAACGAGCGCGAGGACATCGGTCTGCAGACCGTGTTTAATTCGGTTTTCCCCATCTCCGACTTCCGCGGCGTCAGCGATCTGGAATTCGTCGACTACTCGATCGGCAATTGGGAGTGCAAGTGCGGCAACCTCAAGGGATTACACCACTTGCGATCCACCTGCCGGAACTGCGGAGCCACCATTCGCACCGACCCGTTCCACGCCGGCGACATTCTCTGCCATCATTGCGGAACCTTCAACAAGAACGTGGTCACCTTCTGCAACAAGTGCGGCGACCCGGTGGGCCTCCAGCTCAAGTACGACATGCAGGAATGCCAGGAGCGCGGCATGACGTATGCGGCGCCGCTCAAGGTCACCATCCGGCTGACGGTCTATTCCAAGGATCCCGAGACGCAGAAGAAGAGCGTCCGCGACATCAAGGAGCAGGAAGTCTTTTTCGGTGAAATCCCGCTGATGACCGACAACGGGACCTTCATCATCAACGGCACCGAGCGCGTGATCGTGTCGCAGTTGCACCGCTCGCCGGGCGTGTTTTTCGAGCGCATCCCGGCCCAGGGCTACTTCCTCGGCAAGATCATTCCCTACCGCGGAAGCTGGGTGGAATTCGAATACGACCTCAAGAATATCCTGTACGTCCGTATCGACCGCAAACGGAAATTCTTCGGCTCGGTCTTCCTGCGCGCCCTCGGTTATAAGACCGACGAGCAGATTCTGCGCGCTTTCTACCGCGTCAGCAAGATCTCCATCGCCGATAAGAAGCTGCTCTGGAACGTGGACGAGGGCTTGACCGGCCTGAAACTCTCCTACGCCGTCACCGCCAAGGGCGGCGAAGTGGTGGTGGGGCAGGGCAAGAAGATCACCTCCTCGCTCTTCAAGGAAATCCAGAAAGCCAAGATCCAGCAGGTGGAGATTGCCTCCAACGACCTCGAGGGCGCTTACGTGGTCGCCGATGTCGTGGACATGTCCACCGGCGAAGTGCTCATCGACGCCAACAGCGAGCTCACCGCCGCCACGCTTTCCAAGCTGATCGAATCGGGCATCCCGGATTTCGAAGTCTTCTTCCCCGAGCGCGACGACGTGGGCACGGTGATTTCGGCCACCATCAGGAAAGACCCCGTGAAAGCGCAGAACGAAGCGCTCATCGAGATCTACCGCAAGCTGCGTCCCGGCGATCCGCCCACGCTCGATACCGCCACGCAGCTCTTCCAGGGCATGTTCTTCGACCCGCGCAAGTATGATTTCTCGCGCGTGGGCCGCATGAAGTTCAATATCAAGCTGCACGACAAGGCCGACGCCACGCCGCTCGACAAGCGGACGCTGGATTCGGACGATTTCCGCGCCACCATCAAGTACCTGCTCAAGCTGCGCCGGGGCATCGGCGCGGTGGACGATATCGACCACCTGGGCAACCGCCGCGTGCGCGCCGTGGGCGAACTGCTGGAGAACCAGTTCCGCATTGGCCTCGTGCGCATGGAGCGCGCCATCAAGGAGAAGATGTCGGTCTACCAGGAGATGTCCACGGCCATGCCGCACGACCTGGTGAACGCCAAGCCGGTGATGGCCGCCATCCGCGAGTTCTTCGGCTCCAGCCAGCTCTCCCAGTTCATGGATCAGACCAACCCGCTTTCGGAAATCACCCACAAGCGGCGCCTCTCGGCTCTCGGTCCCGGCGGTCTGTCGCGGGAGCGCGCCGGGTTCGAGGTGCGCGACGTGCACCCCACGCACTACGGCCGCATCTGCCCCATCGAGACGCCCGAAGGTCCCAACATCGGGTTGATCTCCTCCCTTTCCTGTTTTGCGCGCATCAACGAATACGGCTTCATTGAGAGCCCCTACCGCAAGGTGATCAAGGGCGTGGTGATCGACGAAGTGAAGATTCTGAACCCCGGCGACGCGGATTACAAAGTGGGCGACATCGCGCGGCGGCAGGAAGTCGAGGAGCTCAACCGCAAGATGGGGGCCAAGAAGCAGCCCGTCGAATACGAAGCCCACTGCGAGTACCTTTCGGCGTGGGAGGAAGACAAATGGACTATCGCCCAGGCCAACGTGGCTTTGGATGAGAAGGGCCGCATCGTCCCCGAGCTGTGCAACGCGCGCCAGGCCGGCAACTTCGTGCTGAAGCCGCGCGAGGAGATCGAGTACATCGATGTCAGCCCCAAGCAGCTCGTCTCGGTGGCCGCCAGTCTGATTCCGTTCCTGGAGAACGACGACGCCAACCGCGCGCTGATGGGATCGAACATGCAGCGCCAGGCCGTGCCCCTGCTGCGCGCCGACGCCCCCTATGTGGGCACCGGGATGGAGCACGTGACGGCCCGCGATTCCGGAGCCGTGGTGCTGTGCAAGCGCTCCGGCGTGGTGGATTCGGTGGATTCCGAGCGCACCATCGTGCGCGTGGAAGGCGCGGCCCACGAAGGCCAGCTCTCGCGCGAAGTAGGCGCGGACATTTACCAGCTCATCAAGTTCAAGCGCTCCAACCAGAATACCTGCATCAATCAGAAGCCCATCGTCCAGGTGGGCCAGCGCGTGGTGAAGGGTCAGGTGCTGGCCGATGGCCCCTGCACCGACAAGGGCGAGCTGGCCCTGGGCCGCAACGTTCTGGTGGCCTTCATGCCCTGGCGCGGCTACAACTTCGAGGACGCCATCCTGGTCAGCGAGAAGCTGGTCAAGGAAGATTACTACACCTCGATCCACATCGAGGAGTTCGAAATCGAAGCCCGCGACACCAAGCTGGGGCCGGAGGAGATCACCCGCGACATCCCCAATATCGCCGATTCCTTCCTGCGCAACCTGGACGAGAGCGGCATCATCCGCATCGGCGCCACGGTCAAGCCGGGCGACATCCTGGTGGGCAAGGTGACGCCTAAGGGCGAAACCCAGCTCACCCCCGAAGAGAAACTGCTGCGCGCCATCTTCGGCGAGAAGGCCGGCGACGTGAAAGACGCCTCGCTCTACTGCCCGCCGGGCATCGAGGGCACCATCGTCGATTGCAAGATCTTCTCGCGCAAGGGGCAGGAAAAGGACGAGCGTTCCAAATCCATCGAAGAGAGCCAGATCGCCCGCTTGCAGCGCAACCTGCAGGACGAGATCCGCATTCTGACCGACGAGCGCGCCAAGCGCCTGGCCAGCCTGCTCGAGGGCAAGAAGCTGCTGGCCGACCTGCACGACGAAAAGACCAACAAGCGCCTGCTCTCGAAAGACACCGACCTGACGCGCGAGATCATCGAAAAGATGAAATCGCGCGACCTGAAGCGCATGCGCCTGAACGCCAAGGACCCGCGGCTGAATGAGCAGATCGACGAGATCGAGGAGATGACCTCGCGCCAGATCGCGGTCCTGGAGAAGATTACCGACGAGAAGATCGGCAAGCTGCGCAAGGGCGACGAGCTGCCGCCGGGCGTCATCAAGCTGGTGAAGGTCTATATCGCCATGAAGCGCAAGCTCTCGGTGGGCGACAAAATGGCCGGCCGGCACGGGAACAAGGGCGTGATTGCGCGCATCCTCCCCGATGAGGATATGCCGTACCTGCCCGATGGGACACCCGTTGAGATCGTGCTCAACCCCCTGGGCGTTCCCTCCCGCATGAACGTGGGCCAGATTCTCGAAACCCACCTGGGATGGGCGGCCCAGGCGCTCGGCTTGCAGTATGCCACACCGGTATTCGACGGCGCCACCGAGCGCGAGATCAAGAAGGCGCTGACCGATGCCAAGCTGCCCACCTCCGGCAAGACCATGCTGTACGACGGCATGACCGGCACCGCCTTCGAGCAGCCGGTGACGGTGGGCTACATCTACATGATGAAGCTCTCCCACCTGGTGGACGACAAGATCCATGCCCGCTCGATCGGCCCCTATTCGTTGATTACCCAGCAGCCGCTGGGCGGCAAGGCCCAGTTCGGCGGACAGCGCTTCGGCGAAATGGAGGTGTGGGCGCTCGAAGCTTACGGCGCCGCCTACATCCTGCAGGAGCTGCTGACGGCCAAATCCGACGACGTATACGGCCGCGCCAAGATTTACGAAGCCATCGTCAAGGGCGAGGCCGCCATCGAGCCGGGCGTTCCCGAATCGTTCAACGTACTCATTCGCGAGTTGCAATCGCTGTGTCTCGATGTCGAGTTGATGAAAAAACCGCGTGAAGTGCCGGATACGGCGCTGGCGGCGGACTGACAGCATGGCGGCCGCCAGTTCACTCCGGCGGCCGCCAACAGGTTTTATAAGCAACTGGAGGCTATTTTGAGATCCTCTCCGTACGACCGAGCGAATTTGATCGCGGATTTCGATTCCATCCGCATTTCCCTGGCATCTCCGGAAAAGATCCGGAGCTGGAGCCACGGCGAAGTCACCAAACCGGAGACTATCAACTACCGGACTTTTAAACCGGAGCGCGACGGGCTGTTCTGCGCCCGCATCTTCGGCCCCACACAGGATTGGGAGTGCTTGTGCGGGAAGTACAAGCGCATGAAGCACCGCGGCGTGATCTGCGACAAGTGCGGCGTAGAGGTCACCCTGGCCCGCGTCCGGCGCGAGCGCCTCGGGCACATCGAGCTGGCCAGCCCCTGCTCGCACGTCTGGTTTTTCAAGGGCCTGCCCAGCCGCATCGGGCACCTGCTCGATATCACCCTGCGCGAGCTCGAGCGCGTTCTGTACTTCGAGGCTTACGTGGTGGTGGAGCCGGGCGAAGTGCCGGACCTAAAGGCCGGCGAAGTCATCACCGACGAGCGCAAGCGGCAGCTCGATCAGGAGCATCCGGGCAAATTCATCGCCATGATGGGCGCCGAAGGCATCAAGGAGCTGCTCAAGAAGGTGGATGTCGAGCAGCTCAGCGAAGAAATTCGCGAAAAGATGAAGACCGAGCAGTCGCAGCAGAAGAAGCTCAAATTCGCCAAGCGGCTGCGCGTGGTGGAGTCCTTCCGCAAGTCCGGCAACAAGCCCGAATGGATGATCCTGGACGTGATTCCGGTGATCCCGCCGGAGCTGCGCCCGCTGGTGCCGCTCGATGGCGGCCGTTTCGCCACCTCGGATCTGAACGACCTGTACCGCCGCGTGATCAACCGCAATAACCGCTTGAAGAAGCTCATCGAGCTGCACGCGCCGGACGTGATCGTGCGCAACGAAAAGCGCATGCTGCAAGAGGCCGTGGACGCCCTGTTCGACAATGGCCGGCGCGGACGCGTGCTGCGCGGGGCCAACAACCGCCCGCTCAAGTCGCTCTCCGATACGCTCAAGGGCAAGCAGGGACGTTTCCGCCAGAACCTGCTGGGCAAGCGCGTGGATTATTCCGGCCGCTCCGTGATCGTGGTCGGCCCGGACCTGCGCCTGCATCAGTGCGGCCTTCCCAAGAAGATGGCCCTCGAGCTCTTCAAGCCGTTCATCTACCATCGCCTCGAGCAGCGCGGCCATTGCACCACCATCAAGCAGGCCAAGGAGCTGGTGGAGCAGCAGGACCCGGTGGTGTGGGACATCCTCGAGGAAGTCATCAAGGACCACCCCATCCTGCTGAACCGCGCGCCCACCCTGCACCGCCTGGGCATTCAGGCTTTTGAGCCGGTGCTGGTGGAAGGCAAGGCCATCAAGATCCACCCGCTGGTCTGCACGGCCTTCAACGCGGATTTCGACGGCGACCAGATGGCCGTCCACATCCCGCTCTCGCCGGAGGCGCAGATCGAGGCCTCCACTCTGATGCTGGCCGCCAACAATATTCTTTCGCCGGCGCACGGCAGCCCCATCGCTGTCCCCACCCAGGATATGGTGCTGGGATGCTATTACCTGACCAAGGCGCGTCCGGGAGCCCGTGGCGAGGGCCGCACGTTCGCCTCCACCGACGACGTGTTGATCGCGCTCGAAATGGGCGAAGTCGAGACGCTCACGCCCATCAAGCTGCGCTACACCGGCCGGGTCATCGACCTGGTGCACGCCTTCGACAACCAGAACATTCTGCATACCGAGCCGATCGAGTTCATCAAGCAGTACATGGAAACCACGGTGGGGCGCGTGATTATGAACGACGCGCTGCCGCAGGATATGCCCTACATCAACGGCCTGCTCAAGAAGAAGGGGTTGGGCCAACTGGTGCAGTACTGCTACCTGAAGTTCGGTTTGCAGATCACCGTTCAGATGCTGGACGAAGTCAAGAACCTGGGCTTCCTGTACGCCACCCGGGCGGGCATCTCTATCGGCATCGACGACATGGTGGTGCCGAGCGAGAAGGCCGGGCTGGTGCGCGAGGCCGAAAAGGAAGTGGTGGCCGTCGAGAACCAGTACCAGGACGGCGCCATCACCCACGGCGAACGCTACAACAAGATCATCGAAATCTGGTCCAAGGTCACCGAGAAGGTTTCCGACGAGATGTTCCAGGCCATGGAAGAGGACGACCGCACGGGCCGCTACCTCAACCCTATTTACATCATGGCTGACTCGGGCGCGCGCGGTTCCAAGCAGCAGATCCGCCAGCTCTCGGGTATGCGCGGCCTGATGGCCAAGCCCTCCGGCGAGATCATCGAGACCCCCATCACGGCTAACTTCCGCGAGGGGCTGAACGTGCTGCAGTACTTTATCTCCACGCACGGCGCCCGCAAGGGCCTGGCCGACACGGCCCTGAAGACGGCCGATTCCGGCTACCTGACGCGCCGCCTGGTGGACGTGGCGCAGGACGTGATCGTGACGGAGAACGACTGCGGCACCACCGAAGGCATTTACGTGGAGCCGATCATCGAATCCGGCGAGATCATCGAGCCGTTGCGCGACCGCATCGTGGGCCGCGTGGCGCTCGAGGACCAGAAGGATTACGAGGGCAACGTCATCGTGGCGGTCAACCAGGAGATCACCGAAGACCTGGCGGCGGCCATCCAGGCGGCCGGCATCGAGCGCGTGAAGATCCGCTCCGTGCTGACCTGCGAATCGAAACGCGGCGTGTGCGTGGCGTGCTACGGCCGCAACCTGGCGACGGGGCGGCTGGTGGAGCGCGGCGAGGCCGTGGGCGTGATCGCGGCGCAATCCATCGGCGAGCCCGGAACGCAGTTGACCATGCGCACGTTCCACATCGGCGGAACGGCCACCAGGATCAGCGAGCAATCCACGCAGGACGCCAAGTCGGACGGTTTCGCGCGCTATATCGGCATCCAGACGGTGCGCAGCAAGGCCAACGAGCTGATCGCCATGAACCGCAACGGCATCATGGCGGTGGTGGACGACAAGGGGCGCGAGAAGGAACGCTATCCGGTGGTCTACGGCGCGCGCGTGTTGATTGAGGATGGCGCGCCGGTGAAGAGCAACCAGGTGCTGCTCGAGTGGGATCCTTATACCTTCTCGATCCTGACCGAGGTCAGCGGCGTGGTGCACTTCCGCGACCTGATCGACGGCCTCACCTTGCAGGAGCAGGTGGATGAAGTCACCGGCATGTCGCAGCTCGTGGTCACGGATTCGCCCGATGAGAAGCGGCAGCCCACCATCGTGGTGCGACCGGAGACGGCCCAGGGTTCGCGGTCGGAGGCCAAGAAGTACCTCATGCCGACGCACGCGCACCTGATGGTGCACGACGGTGAGGAGGTTCACGCCGGCGACGTGATGGCCAAGATCCCGCGCGAGACCACCAAGACCAAGGACATCACCGGCGGTCTGCCGCGCGTGGTGGAGCTGTTCGAAGCGCGCAAGCCGCGCGAAACGGCCATCATCGCGGAGATCAACGGCGTGGTGAAGTACGGCGAAGTGACCAAGGGGCAGCGCAAGATCTTCGTGGTGGGCGACGACGGCGAACAGCGCGAATACTCGCTGCCGCGCGGCGTGCACATCAACGTGCAGGAGGGCGAGCGCGTGAAGGCCGGCGAGCCGCTCATGGACGGCCCCCGCGACCCCCACGACATTCTGGCGGTGCTCGGGGAGAAGGAACTGCAAAAGTACCTGGTCAACGAGATCCAGGAAGTCTACCGCCTCCAAGGCGTCAACATCAACGACAAGCACCTGGAGACCATCTCGCGACAGATGATGCGCTGGGTGGAAGTCGAGGACATCGGCGACACTGAATTCCTTCCGCAGGAGATCGTGGACAAGTTCAAGTTCCGCGACGAAAACCTCAAGGTGATCCAGGCCGGCGGGCGCCCCGCCCAGGGCAAGGCGAAACTGCTGGGCATCACCAAGGCCTCGCTTTCGACCGATTCGTTCATATCGGCGGCCTCCTTCCAGGAGACCACGCGCGTGCTCACCGAAGCCGCCATCAACGGCAAGGTGGACTACCTGCGCGGCCTGAAGGAGAACGTCATCATGGGCCGGCTGGTCCCGGCCGGCACCGGCATGGAGTATTACCGCCAGGTGAAGATCGCAGGCGAGGACGTAGTGGAGGAGCCGGTGGCCGAGGTCGCGCTCGACGCCATTCCCGGCTACGACGAGGAGACCCGGCTGCAATACGCCGGCGGCCTTACGGAGGAACCCGGCGGGGACGAAACCCTGGCCGAATAATTAGCGTGCAATTTGGGCCGCCGGCGTGGAGACGCGCCGGCGGTCTTATTGTCTGAGGGCGGCCAAGTGAACGAGATCATCTTCATTGTGCATGAGCCTCCGGAAGGCGGCTACGCGGCCGAGGCGTTGGGGCAGCCGATCTTCACGGTTGCGGATACCGTGGAGGAATTGAATGCCATGGTCCGGGACGCGGTAGTGTGCCACTTCGAGGAGGAGGTGCGGCCGAAGATCATACGGCTGCATTTCGTGCGAGAAGAGCTGATCGCGGTATGAAGGTTCCACGCGACCTGTCGGGCGCTGACCTGGCAGGTGCGCTGACGAGGCTAGCCCAAGCTCCGCAACCGAAAAACTAAAGTCTTTGTTTTCAGGGAGAGTTCAGGCCAGTTTCCACTACATTTCCGCATATTTCAGCGAGCTGGGCAGCTTCAGGCCCAGCCGTTGAATGAGAGTCTGCTGGTGCTCGGTGGGCTGGCTGATGCAGCGTCTGCGGATCGCCGGACCGGACTTGGTCGGAAGCACCACACTTGAATCGCGAGCACGGGCGTGGGGCGGACGCTAGGAGGTAAGATCCAGGCGCGTCAAATGGCGCTCCGGTCTCCAATCTCGCCAGCCGAGCTTTCCCTTGTAGGCAGGACCGCGAGGAAAGTACTCGACGTCGTTCCGGGAAAACACATAGAATAATGTCGGGAAAGCAACAAAGAATACCTGTAAGAGAATCAACGACGTGGGAGCCTGAAGGATGTCGCCTAGGATTGAAGCATGCGCTCGCGACAAAGGAAGCGAGAGGAGCGCGGTCTTGACCCATGGCGTGGTCGTTACCACTGGGCCGAAAGAGAGGACCGCCCAAAGGACCACCCAGAACAGGACGATGTAGTGCCAGGCAGGGAACTTGCTGTATTTTGATTTGACTGTCTGGAGCGAGATCCCTTCTCTGATGGCCTTTCGGGCGAGAACGGTCGAGACGGCGCCGTACATGAGACGGAGCGTGAGGCTCACAAGGACGATGTCCAAAATGAAGAGCAGAAATGTCACAAGGGCATCGCCGTGATTTCCCAACAGGACCACCGCCATATCCTCAGCCGTCCGCCTGTTTGCGTCAAAGGTCTTTACGACGACGCCGTTCCTGACCTCGACCTTCATGAGACCCGCGTCGTTCGAAAAGGCGTGGTCCATCTGGCGGATTTCGTTTAGATCCCGTCCAAGTGGTGAGTTTTCCGAATGCGACCCCTGAGGGGCCAGGGCCATCTTCTCCCGGGCTGAGGAATCCTCGCTAATCATCCATGACGCAAAGTACGCTATGACCAGCATCGCGAAAAGATGGACCGGGACGAACAGAAGTGCCCGTTGCGCCAGTAGTGTCCGCCCGCCGGAATGGTCCGAGGAATGTCTCCTCATATAGCCACCTCGGGAACCTTTATATCATGGCGAGCTTCTCGGAACCTGATCTCTAACCCAAGTTCAGCAACCGAAAGAATAAAGTCTTTGTTTTCAGGGAGAGTTCAGGCCAGTTTCCACTACATTTCCGCATATTTCAGCGAGCTGGGCAGCTTCAGGCCCAGCCGTTGAAGGAGAATCTGCTGGTGCTCGGTGGGCTGGCTGATGCAGCGTCTGCTGATCGCCGGACCGGACTTGGTCGGAAGCACCACGTCTACCAGCGCGAGTTCGGAGAGGGCCGCGAAAACTTGCCGTGGCTCGTCTCCCAAGCCCGCTTCACGGCAACTTGTGGCCAGAGTTTTCCAGAGCACGTAGGTCAGGAAGCAGACCAGGATGTGCGCTTGTACGCGACCTTCCTTTTGATGCCACACCGGCCGGATCGCCAGATCCGACTTGTGAATGCGAAATGCGGCCTCCGCCTCGGTCAGCTGAATATAGGCCCGCCACAGCTCTTCCGGACTCCAATCCGTCACGTTGCTGCGCAGCCCGTAGCACCCTTCGCTTAATCGCGCCCACTGGCGCCATGCTTCCACTTTCGACCAGCGCAAGCGCGCCACTGGCGTCGGCCTCCACCTTCACCTCGCATAATCCGGCGGCGCGCGTGTTGCGGCCCAGCAGCCGGCCGACCCGCGTGGCGATCGTGACCGCCTGCTGCTTCTTCTTCCGGCAACTGGTCTGGATCTTCTCCAACCCCGCCTCAATCCGTTTCTCGAAGCGCTCGTGCATCGCCTGCTCTTTAACTCGCCGGTCCGCGCTCCGGCAGAGAATGAACACTTCCGCGCCACCCGGGGCCGGAGTGATCCGTACCTCCAGCCCTTAAATACGTGCTGGTGATGTCGTACAACAGCAGGTCTAGTCGAGATCGAACAGCTCGCCGAGTCTGCTCTTCAGGCGCTTTTCCAACGCTGCTTTGTGCGGCAGCAGTGCGTCCAATGCCCGATACAAGCGGTCCTCGTTGACCTTACCCGCCGGCGCGCTCAACAGATCGGACAGCGTGCTGGATTCGTAGAAGCGTTCCGCCAGATGCAGTTCGCTGGAAGCATCGCATAGCCGTCCCAGCACCAACACGACCGCCATCAACGGCCAAGGAATCTCCTCCAGGTCCGTCGGCATGGTCTCTTCTAGAAACCGGTCCAGTTCCAAACGCCGCAGCAGTTCCACCCCCAGCCACGGGCCGCCGAACTTGCGGCTGCGCTCCAGGTGACGCGACTGACGTCGACTTCCACCCATTCCGGCTGAGTCGTCTGGAACAGACCTTCCTGTTGAGCGATCGTTCTCTCGGCACAGCGCTTCACTCTCAGGCGACCCTGTTCATCCATCGCGCCCAGCCAGGCCACAATCCGCTGGCGCGGCCCGCGCGCCGTGCGATAGCTCTCGACCAGCGCCCAATGCCGCAGGTACATAGCCTCATATTACGGATGTGGAGATCCGATTCAAGGGGGTTGGTCGTCACTACATCGGCTTTTCGTCGCGCGTGCCGATCCCAGCGATGGAGCGGCATCGCAAACAAAGGTCGTTGCCGTTATTTTCGCAGCGATGGAGGTCAATCAGCCTCGAAATAAGCCGCCCGGAGCCGCAATGTGCGGAAGTTGGGCTAATACCCGTGCCCACCCGCAATCCCTGAAATCTTCCCCCGGAACATCCGATACACGAACACGAAGTATCCCACCGCCAGCGCCATTCCGAAACCCCACCAGATCAGCCCGACGCTCAGTGAATGCTCGCCGGAATGGGCATTAAACACCGTGATGTTCAGGCTCGGATCGGTGGTGGACGTCAGCAGGTTCGGATAAACCGCGGCGGCCGCGCCCACCAGCATCAGCACCAGATAGGCGCACGAGGCCAGAAATGCGCCGCGCTCGTTGCCCCTCCGGCCCATGCTCCAGATACCCACCAGCGATGCCGCAACCAGCACCGGGATCGCGTACAGCACCGGCGCGTGTTGATAGTTGTCTAGCAGTTCGGGGCGGATGGCGAGCGTCGCCGCCAGGCTGACCACGGTAAGGAGGGCGAGCGCCGGCAGCAGCCAGGCCGCCGCTCGACGGCAGCGGCGGTTCAGATCGCCGCCGGTCTTGAGCGCGGCATAGTTGGCCCCGTGAAGCGCCAGGGCAACCAGCGCCACCACGCCGACCAGCACCGTATACCAATCCAGGATGCCCGGCTGCGGGCCCACCGTCCAGTCCGTCCACAGCGGCAGGAAGAAGTAGCCATCGGGCTGCAGCGGGACGCCGCGAATCACATTGCCCAGCGCGGCGCCGAAAAACACCGTCAGCAGCAGGCTCGATATGCCGAAGCAGCCGTTGAACAGTCCGCGCCATACGGGCGAATCGAGGTGCATGCGCAGCTCGATCCCGATGCCCCGCAGAATCAGCAGCCACAGCACGATCATCAGCGGAAGGTAGAAGCCGCTGAATCCCGAAGCATACAGCAGCGGGAAGGCGAAATAGAGCGTGCCGCCGCCCGCCAACAGCCAGACTTCGTTGCCGTCCCACACCGGCCCGATGGTGCGAACCAGCAGGCTCCGCTCTTCCTCGGTGCGCGCGATGAAGAGATGCAGCACGCCGACGCCGAGGTCGAATCCATCGAACACCACATAGGCCACGATCATGATCGCGACGAGCAGGTACCAGGTCATCAGCATGGCGTTATCCTATTATTCGACCGTCAGCGGGTTTCCAGCGGCGATGTCGGCGGCTGACTCCTCCCCGGGGCCGAGCGCCATCAGCCGCAGCACCAGAAACAGGAACAGGATCGCCAGCAGCGCGTACAGCCCCATGAACCCCAGCAGCGTAAACAGGCTGTTGCCCGCGTGGACATACTTCGAATAGCCGTCGCTGGTGCGCATCAGCCCGTAGACCACCCACGGCTGGCGCCCTACTTCCGCCGTCATCCAGCCGGCCGTGTTGGCGATGTACGGGAACGGCAGGCAGAGCAGGATAATCCAGAGCATCCAGCGGGCGCCGAACAGCTTGCCGCGCCACAAAAGGAACGCGGCGCCGGCCATCACCAGGGCGAACAGCGTACCCAGGCCGGCCATGATGTGATAGCTGTAATAGAGCAGCGGGATGTTGGTGGGCCAGTCGGATTGGGGAAACTCGTTCAAGCCTTTCACCTGCGCGGTCGTGGTGCCATAAATCAAGAAGCTGAGCATGTTGTTGGCGACCAGCGGATTGTCGATACGCTGGCTCTCCGCGTCGGGCTGCCCCAGAATCACGATGGGCGCGCCGGCCTCGGTCTTGAAGAGGCCTTCCATGGCGGCCGTTGTGGCGGGCTGGTGCATGGCCATGAAGCGGCCGTGCAGGTCGCCGGTAGGAAAGATCTGCACGATGCAAGCCAGCACGCCCACCACCACCGCGACGCGCAGAAACACGCGCGCCTCGTCGATAAATTTGTTCTCGAGCAGATAATAAGCTCCCGCGCCCGCCATGGCAAAACTGCCCGTGATCAGCGCGCCGCACATGTTGTGCGAATACTGTATCAGTGCCCATGGATTCAGCAGCAGACCCCAGAAGCTGGTGACGTGAAACATCCCGTCCAGCGTGCGCGCATAGGCGACGGGGTGCTGCATCCAGGCATCGGTCACGATGATGAAGAAGCCGGAGAGCCACGAGCCGACGAACACCGCGAACGCCGCCCACCAGTGGCCCATGCGGCTCAGCCGGCGCTCGCCGTAGAGAAACAATCCCAGAAAGGCCGATTCCAGAAAGAACGAGAAAACGCCCTCCATCACCAGCGGCTGCCCGATCACGCCGCCCGTCACGCGCGAAAACTGGGCCCAATTGGTGCCGAACTGGAACTCCATGGGGATTCCAGTCACCACGCCCATAACGAAATTGACGCCGAAGACCTTCCCCCAGAAACGGGCCGCGCGGTTGTAGAGCGGGTTATCCGTGCGGAGATACAGCGTCTTCAGAATGACAATCAGCGGGGCGAGGCCCATGGTGAGCTGCGGAAAAATGTAGTGGAACGTCACCGTGAAGGCGAAGTGGAGCCGGTGCATCAGGAGCGCGTCATCCATTGACTCATTATCGCGCGCGGGCGCGGCCGGGGCTACGCCGCCGATGATAAGCTCTAATTTGCGTACGTCCAAACCCGCAGTGAAAGCCTCGCCCCAGTGGCTGGCCGTAGCCCTTGCGATCCTCACTGCCCTTCTGCTCATTGGACTGTTTTCAACCGAACTCGCCGATCCGGATTCCTGGTGGCATCTCAAGACCGGCGAGTACATAGTCACCCACCACAAGCTGCCCTATCCCGACCCGTTCGCCTATACGACCGCCCAGGCCCAGCCTGCTTATCCGGGTGAGGAGCGCACGCGCCACTTCAACCTGACGCACGAGTGGCTGGCCCAGGCGGGCATGTACCTGGCCGAATGCGCGGGCGGACTGGGGGCCGTAGTGCTGGCTCGCGCCCTGCTGCTGGCGGCCATGTGCGGAGTAGTCGGGCTGATCGCATGGCGGCGGGCCGGGTCCGCGATATGGGGAATCGCGGCGGCTCTCGGCGCGGCCTCGCTGGCCGTCGAGTTCGCTCACGACCGTCCCAGCATTCTCAGCTTCCTCTTCACCTCCGCGTTCATCGCGCTGTTCGAATACCGCCGGTATATCTGGCTCGTGCCGGCAATCGCGCTGGTGTGGGCGAACTGCCATGGCGGATTCTTCCTGGGTTGGGTAGTGTGCGGAGCCTATACCGCGGAAGCGCTGGTGCGCCGCGCGCCGGACCTAGGGCGGCTGGCCGCCGTGAGCGCCGCGGCCGTGCTGCTCTCGGGCCTCAATCCGAACGGCTTCGGCGTGCTGGGCACGATTCTGGATTATCGGCGCAGCGCCCTGCAATCGACCCTTATCGAATGGTCCAAGCCCGCGCTCTGGGGCGAGCCTTACGCATTCGATATTCTTCTCTATGCCGCGGCGCTGGTCCTGGTGGCTTCGTGGCGGCGCGTGCGCCCGGCGGATTGGCTGCTGTTCGCGGCCTTCTCGGCGGCCGCGCTCACGGCCTTTCGCAATGAAATGCTGGTGGGCCTCCTGGCGCCCATTCTCATCGCCAGTTACTTTCCCTGGAAGCGCGCGCTCCCTTCGGCCGCCCGGTGGGCCGCGGCGGCCGCGCTCGCGGCGGCTCTGGTGGTTGGGTCGGCGCGCGGTTCCTTCTTCCAGTTGCGCGCCGCCGAATGGCGCTTTCCTTCCGGAGCGGCGGATTTCCTGCGCGACCACCGGATTTCCGACCCGCTCTTCAACACCTACGAATATGGCGGCTATCTCATCTGGCGGGGCGTGCCAGTCTTCATCGATGGGCGGGCGCTTAGCGAGGCCGTCTTTCGCGACTATCGCACGATCCTGGCCGCGCCTCCGGGCGACCCGGCCCGCCACGAACTGCTTGCGCGATACGGCATCGGCGCGGTGATCTTGAACGGGTTCGAATACAACTCGGGTGCGCTCTACGGGCTGGCGCTGGCGCTCGCGCAGCCCGGGGCGGCCGAGTGGAAGCTGGTCTACGAAGATCCTCAGGCGATGGTTTTCCTGCACGCGGTCCCCGCGGGTATGCCGGTGCTCGATAAGCGGCGTATCTTCGATCATCTCCAGGGCGAGTGCGAGATGCACGTAACGCGCGACCCCGAATTCTCACTGTGCGCGCGCACACTGGGCGACTTATTTTTACGTGCCGGCGATAACACCCGCGCCCGCCGCGCCCTCGCCTTGTACCTGGAGCACCCCTATGGCGGCGTCCCCGATCCGGAAGCGCGCCGCGCCTATCTTCAACTGGTTGGCCGATAGGGCACTGCAAGCCGCGGTCGAATCATGCGATAGTAATAATTTCGCCAAGCCGCTCTTTTCTCGTGCCCAGAAAATTAGACAGCCTGCCGGCCGCCTGCGCTCTCCTGATTTTTGCGATCGGAGCGCGCACTGCCCCATTGGCTTTTACCGTGCTGAACGCGGCCAGTTGGAATGCCGGCCGCCTGCCGGATGGCTGGCAGATCAGAGTAAATCACGGCGTTCCGGACATCTCTTTCTCGAGAGATAATGACGGCGCCTCCGTGCACTTCAAGAGCGTCAGATCTTCGTTCGGACTGGAACGCGGCGTGGACGTGAATCCCGGGGAGATGCCTTTCCTGACCTGGCGCTGGAAGGTGGCTCAGGTTCCGCCCGGCGGCGATTTCCGGCATCCCACCACGGACGACCAGGCGGCTCAGCTCCTGATCGCCTTCGCCGACCACCGCATCGTCAGCTATCTCTGGGACAGCACGGCGCCCCAAGGGACCGTGCAGAGCGCCAGCGCCATCCCCCTGGTGCATATTGTCGCGGTGGTCTGCGAGTCGGGTGTGGCCCAGGCCAACCGCTGGATTGCGGAATCTCAGAATGTGGCAGCGGATTACGAGCGGGCTTACGGCCGCACCGCGCCGCACGTGAAAGGCATCCGCATCCAGATCAACTCGCAGCACACCGGCACCACGGCCGAAAGCTACTTCGGCGAAGTGGCTTTCCGCAGCACGCCACAATAATGATTCTGGTCACTGGCGGCACCGGTTTCATCGGGAGCCACCTGCTCGCCAAGCTGGCGAGCGCCGGCCGGCCGGTGCGCTGCATCCTGCGGCGCAAGGCCGCCGCCAGTTCCTTGCCCGCCGGCGTGGAACCGGCTTTCGGAGATCTGGCCAGCGGTCAGGGCGTCGCGGAGGCTGTGCGCGGTGCCGGGACGATTTTTCACCTCGCGGGGGTAACGAAAGCCCTTCATCCCGCCGATTACTACGTTGGCAATGTCCGCGCCACCCACACGCTGTTGCGGGCGCTGGAAGGCCGGCCCGTCCGCCTGCTACACGTAAGCTCGCTCGCCGCCATCGGTCCCAGCCCGGATGGCCGGCCGGTGGAGGAGGATACCGAACCGCATCCGCTCACCCGTTACGGAAAATCGAAGCTCGAAGGGGAACGCATCGTGCGCTCGCTGGCGCCGGAGGCAGTGATCGTCCGTCCGCCGGTGGTTTACGGGCCCCGGGATACCGACGTGTTCCAGATTCTCAAGGCCGTGTCGCGAGGCCTGGTGGTGCAGATCTCGGGAGGCGAGCGATGGTTCAGCGCAATCTACATCGAGGACCTCGTAGAGGGTCTCGTTGCCGCAGCGGAAAGGGGATCTCCCGGAAGTGCCTATTTTCTGGCCCACCCCAAGCCCGCCTCCTGGAGCGAACTGGGCGAGGAGGCGGCCCGCATCATGTCCCGTCGGCCGCGCGTGGTCCATGTGCCGATTCCAGCCGCCTATGCCGTGGGGTATGGTGGAGAGCTGTGGTCGTACTTGACTCGGAAACCGGGCATCATCTCGCGCGAGAAGGTCGCGGAGGCTCTGTGCCCCTATTGGACTTGCGATGCGCACCGGGCGGCTGCCGATTTCGGATTCGAGGCGCGCACGCCGCTGGCGACCGGGCTCGCCAGAACCCTCGCCTGGTATAGGGAGGCCGGTTGGCTAAACTATTGAGCACCACGCGCTACTGGGCGGTCGATAAGGTAATTCTCTCGTATTACACCTTCGCCGCCGCTCTGGTCGTGGGTTGGTGGAACCATGTGCCCGGCGCTGCAGGCCTCCTCGCCTGGCAGATCCTGGGCGCCGCATTGCTGGTGTATGAGGTCAAGCGGCCCAATCGCACGAGCTGGGTTTTCCGCCATTGGTATCCCCTGCCATACGTGGCCGCCTGTTACCGGGAGATGGCGATACTGGTTCCGGCGATCCGCCGCTCGGATGCCGACCGTTGGCTGGCCGATCTGGATTTGCGGATCTGGGGAGCCTATCCGACAGTCTGGCTGGAGCGCATCCAGTGGCCAGCCGGGGTGGAATTGCTCCAAATTGCCTATACGCTGTTTGTTCCGGCCGTGCTCCTGGTGGCGTATCTGTTGTGGCGCAAGGGTTTATACGACGAATTCCGCTATTACGCCTTCCTCATCGCGGTGGGCTTCCTGGCCTCTTACCTGGGATATCTCGCGGTGCCGGCGCGGGGTCCGCGCGTCCTGCTGAGATCCTTGCAACATATACCTTTACAGGGCTTGTGGCTGTTCGATGCCATGCAAAACGGGCTGGACCGGCTGGAAACCGCCGCCTACGACTGTTTTCCGAGCGGCCACACCGAGCTCACCATCCTGGCGTGGTGGTCCAGCCGGATGGTGTCGAATAAGCTCTTCAGGATCTATTTCGCTTACACTCCTCTACTCATTTTTGGTACAGTTTATCTTCGATATCACTACACGGTGGATGTATTCGCCGGAGCGGCACTGGCGGCCCTGTTAATTGCGACCGCACCCGCGATGTTCCGAAAACTCTCATAGGGGGCCAGGATTTTGGGAGGATTAAAACTCGTTACGGTCGAGGACCGGAAGGCGCTGAGGCAGTTCGTCGAATTGCCGTACACGTTATATCGCGACGACCCCCATTGGGTTGCCCCGTTGCGTATCGCCGTCAAGGAGACTCCTCGACCGCCGTAAACACCCCTTTTACCTGGATGCCGAGGCGGAATTCTTCCTGGCCTTAGACGACGGCCGCCCCGTGGGCCGGATCGCCGCCATTCTCGATAAAGCGAACAACCGCTTCCATCAGGAGAATGCCGGGTTCTTCGGATTCTTTGAATGCGTCGACAATCAGGACGTTGCGGGGGAACTGCTTTCGCGAGCGCGGCAATGGCTGGTGGAGCGAGGGGCCCAGGTGATCCGGGGTCCGGTAAATCCCTCCACAAACTATGAGTGCGGAATGCTGGTCGAGGGGTTCGACTTGGACCCCATCATTATGATGACCTACAACCCGCCCTACTACCCCGTCCTGATGGAGCGGGCGGGCCTGCGCAAGGCCAAGGATCTGCTCGCCTATACCTGTCCGACCGCGGCCCTCGAATCCCGTAAGATCGACCGCCTTGCCGAACGCGCCACCGGGCTCAGGGGCGTGCGCGTGCGGCCCATCGATTTGAAGAATTTCGAGGCGGACGTGGAGCGCGTCTGGAACCTGTACAACTCGGCCTGGAGCCGGAATTGGGGTTTCATCCCCATGTCGCGTGAAGAATTCGCGGCTATGGGCAAGGAAATGAAGCAGATCCTTAAGCCGGATCTGATCTTGATCGGGGAAATTGGGGATCGCCCGGTGGGATTCGCCCTGGCCCTGCCGGACATCAACCAGGCGCTCAAGCCGGCGCGCGGCCGGCTCTTCCCCACCGGCCTGCTGAAAATTTTGTATCATCAACGGTTGATAACAAATGTGCGGGTTCTTACACTGGGTGTTGTCGAGGAGTATCGGACCTCGGGTTTGGGGGCGGTCCTATATGCCACGCTCATTCGCAACGGCCGGAAGCTTGGTTTTCACGAAGTCGAGATGTCCTGGATCTTGGAAGATAATGTACTGATGAATAGGTCTGCCCTGCTGATGGGGGCGAAACGGTACAAGACTTACCGAATTTACGAATGGAACTGAGGACCATGCGCTTATCCACTAGCGACATCAGCGGCAAAAGGAAGGCCAACGCCACCAACGACATTTTCGAAAAATGCCGTAATTTCACTCGTCCGAGCGATTTGCAGGCAGCCGGACTGTACATGTATTTCGAGGTTTTCGGCGAGCGCGAGGGTTGCGGACCGGGCGAAGTCCGCATCGGGCGGCGCAAGGTCTTGATGTTCGGATCGAACGACTACCTGGGCTTGATCACGCATCCCAAGGTCAAGGAAGCCGCCGCGCAGGCCGTGCGGAAGTATGGCAGCGGATGCAGCGGATCGCGCCTGCTCAACGGCACGCTGGATCTGCACGTCAAGCTGGAAGCCGAGTTGGCGGCCTTCGTTCATCAGGAAAGCGCGATCATTTTCGGAACCGGCTTCCAGGCCAACTACGCGACCCTCTCGGCGCTCTGTGATAAGGGCGACGTGATGATCTGCGATCACAACTTGCACGCCAGCCTGGTGGAAGGCGCCTTGCGGTCGCCGGCGCGCACCATGCGCTTCCGCCACAACGATCTGGAGCACTTCGAGCGCTGCCTGGAGAACTGCCCGCCGGACGAGAAGATCTTCATTGTTTCGGAAGGCGTGTTCAGCATGGAAGGCGATCTCGCCGACCTGCGCGGCATTCTGAAGCTCTCCAAGCCCTACAACGCGCGCGTGTATGTGGATGAGGCCCACGGCATCGGCGTGCTGGGACCCACGGGAGCGGGCGCCGCCGAGCACCTGGGCGTGCTGGACGAAGTCGATATCGTAATGGGCACGTTTTCCAAGTCGCTGGCGTCGGTGGGCGGATTCGTCGCGTCGGAACGCGCGGTGATCGATTACCTCAAACACACCGCGCGGCCTTTCGTCTTTTCGGCCAGTTTGCCGCCGGCTTCGGTTGCGGCGGTGGGCGCGGCCCTGGAGATTCTCAAGACGGAGCCGGAGCGGCGCCACCACCTGCAGCGGATCGCGCAGTTGTTGCGCGACGAACTGCGCGCCCGCGGATATGCCGTACTGCCGGGCGAGACGGCCATCGTTCCAGTGGTCATTCAGGAAGAGTTGGATTTGTGCCGCCTGTGCAAGGCCCTGCTCGAAGAAGGCGTCTACATCAACCCGGTGCTGCGCCCGGCCGCCGCGCAGAACCTGCTGCGCATCTCGTGCACGGCCGCGCACACCGAAAGCCACATTCAGAAGCTCCTGGAGACGCTGGATCGCGTGGCGAAGAAGCTGGGCATCGAACGGTAAGCGGGCTGCGGGTTGGCAGTCGATGCGGTTCGCCTTAGGCTCGCGCTGCCGGCTGCATCGCGTCGGAGGACATGCTGGTCAGTCGTAAGTCCGGTCGCGCCCCACACTCCAGCTACGATCGCTCACTCAGATCGAAAGGAACGACGATGCTCTCTCGAAGTCGGATATTGGCTTGGGGGCCAATACTGAGCGTGATTCTGCTGGCTAATGTCCACGCCCAGGCACCCGACAAAATGTCGACCCAGGAGCGGCAGGAGTACCTGCAGAAGCTCCAGCAAATTCTCCCGAGCGATCCATCTTTCGATGCTTGGCTGAAGAACACCGGCACGTTGCCGCCGGACTTCAAAGCGCTGCCCAGGCAAAACAGCCTGCCCGATCCGTTGAAGTTCATGAATGGGCGCACCGTGCGCACCGCGGCCGATTGGCCGGCACGCAGGGAAGAAATCGGGAGCCTCTCTCAGAAGTATGTATGGGGTGCCTTTCCGCCGAAGCCCAAAATCGACCGCGCAATCATGCTCGATGAGAGACACGAGGATGGCTACACGGTACGCAATCTGCGCTTGGAGTTCGGTCCAGAATCCAAGGGCACGATGCGAGTGCGTGTCGTTATTCCCGACGGCTCCGGACCGTTTCCGGTGTTGATCGCTAACGACATGTTTCACTACAACGTCTGGATTAACTGGACGCCTTCGCTGATTCGCCGTGGCTACATCTCCGCGGGATACGCCGGCAACGATGACATGGACGATGCCGATGCGCTGGCGCAGCTCTATCCAAAGTACGACTTCGCGCTGCTGCCGCGCCGGGCTTGGTCGGCGAGCCTGGTCGTGGACTATCTGGAGACGCTGCCCCAGGTCGATACCAAGCATGTCGCCATCTTCGGTTACTCGCGCAACGGCAAGGTCGCGGCAATCGCCGCTGCCATGGATACGCGCATTTCCGCGGTAATCGCGGGCAGCACGGGCGCGGGCGGCGTACTGCCTTGGCGTGCCTCCGGTGAGCGCGGGTTTGGCGAAGGCATCGAGACCACCACGCGCGCATTCCCAACATGGTTCGCTCCGCAACTGCGTTTCTTCTCCGGGCGGGAAGATCGCCTGCCAGTGGATGCCAACCTGTTGGCAGCCATGATTGCTCCGCGGGCTTTGCTCATGGAGTGGGGCAACAACGATCAGGTCTCGAACACTTGGGGCATCGAGCAGACGTACTATTCCGCGTTGAAGGTTTACAGGTTGCTCGGCGTTCCAGACCGCATCGGCACCCTACGGGGTCCGGGCTTTCACGAAACCCCAATCGATGAAGAAGCGTGCCTTGACTGGCTCGACATTCAATTCGGCCGGTCCAGCCGAAAATGGACCAGCAACCTGATCTTCCAATGGGACTGGAACGCTTGGCGCGCCAACGTCAAGCAGCCGGTGGATCTCAGTAAGTATCCCAAGCATGCAACGGACGAGATACTCAAATCCGCGGATGGAAGCATGATCAGTTCCGCTGCGGGCTGGGAGAAGAAATCGGCGGAGATTCGCAAATCGGTCCTCTGGATGCTGGGGGATGAGCCTCCCAAGATGTTGGACGACGAAGTGAATGCGCAGAGTTCTCCCCTGCCGGTACCGGCGCCTGCGGCTGGAGCACCCGATTTTGGACGGGTAACGCCCGATCTACCGGCGTGGGTCATTTCTAAGGGAGCTAATTCTGGTTGGGCGTATGGCTGGCACGAGCCGCAGAAGAGCCAGACCGATTCACGCCGGGTCCGCTTCGGAGGCGATCTCGTCGGCGACCTCTACTACCCGAAGAACACGCCGGCAGGCAAGAAGTTGCCGGCTGTCGTCTGGCTGCACGGGTACAGCTACCCGCTTGGCTACATGTGGGTCTACCACGAAGACTTGCACCCCATCCTGGCGCTGGTGCGCGCAGGGTATGCAGTATTTGCATATGATCAGAGCGGCTTTGGCAGCCGCCTGTCAGAGACCGGACCGTTCTACGACCGGTATCCGAAGTGGTCGCATATGGGACGGCTCGTAGAAGATGCGAGCTCGGCGATCTACGCGTTGACGAAGGACAGCAGGATTGATTCTGAGCGGATCTATCTGTTTGGGTACTCGCTCGGCGGAACCGTTGCGGTATACACTGCCGCTCTGGACCCGAGAGTGAAAGGCGTGGTTTCCATCGCCGGCTTTACTCCCATGCGCACCGACACTGCTGAGCGGGGCACGGGAGGCATCGCCCGATACAGTCACGAACAAGGGATGATTCCGCGCCTGGGCTTCTTCGTCGGGCACGAAGCGCAAATTCCATATGATTTTCAGGACCTGCTGGGCATGATCGCACCTCGTCCTATTCTGGTGGTGCAACCGCAATTGGACCGTGACGCAACGCCGGACGATGTGTCGGCCGCCGTAAACGAGGCCAGGCGGATCTACTCTCTTTACGGCGCCGGCAACAAACTGGAGTTTGACGACCCATGGGACTACAACCGCCTGCCCAACGCCATACAAGACAAAATCGTGCAGTGGATGGATTCCAGTTTCCTGCAGAAATAATGAACGCGTAAAGCCCGCTGGTTTTACATGGGATGAGCGTCGGACAATTCCACTCCCGGTGGAAATCTAAACAAAAGATAACGTGGGGCTTTTGCCCCGAATTGGGTGATTCGCACCGCCTCTCGCGCGCGCGGGATCCGCATGTTGCTGATAATCGGATGCGAATATCTGGAATTTGAAATGCAATCGATACTCTCTATGCTCACGTATTCGGGACAGCCCCAACTGCCCTCGGACGATAAGCGCTGGAAAATCGTCGAGGCCACGGCGCGCCGCCATGGCCGCGAGCCTCGCGCGCTCATCGAGACCTTGCACACCGTTCAGGAGTGCTTCGGGTATCTCGACGAGGCCGCGCTCCGGTTTGTGGCCCTCACGCTGCGCGTGCCGCTAAGCCGCGTATATGGCGCGGCTACTTTTTATCATTTCTTTACACTGAAGCCGAAGGGCAAACACACCTGCGTGGTGTGCACTGGCACGGCGTGTTACATCAAGGGCGCGCCGGCATTGCTCGCGGCCCTCGAGCGCGCGCACGGCGTCAAACCGGGCGAGACCACGCCGGACAATGACCTCTCGGTGCTCACGGCGCGCTGCCTGGGGTCCTGCGGCCTGGCGCCGGCCGTGGTGCTGGACAATGCGGTGCTCGGCAAGATCGGGCCCGATGAGATGCTGGCACGCATCCAGAAAGGCATTCGCCAATGACGCTTGACGAACTCCAGAAAATCGCCGAGACCGAGCGCGAGACGGAGAAAAAGTACCAGCACCGCGTGCATGTCTGCATCGCCGCGGGGTGCCTCTCTTCCGGCGCGGACCAGGTTCGCGACGCGCTGAAAAAGGAAGTGGCCGAATCGGGGATGGGGAACGAAGTGCTGGTGAAGGGCGTGGGCTGCATGGGCCTCTGCTCGGCCGGCCCGCTGGTCTCCATCGAAAGCGACGGCAAGATGTATGCGAACGTCGCGCCGGAAGAGGCCCCGGAGGTCATTCGCAACCTGGATACCGGGAGCGAAGCGCTGAAGCGTTGCCCCACCGACATACCTTTCTTCTCGCGCCAGAAGAAGATCGTGCTGGAGAATTCCGGCAAGATCGATCCCGAGCGCATCGAAGACTACATCGCGCACGGCGGCTATCTCGCCCTGGTTACGGCCATCACCGAGATGACGCCGCAGGAGGTCATCCAGCAGATTGTGCGCAGCGGCCTGCGGGGGCGCGGCGGCGCGGGTTATCCCACCGGCCTGAAGTGGACCACCGTGTTCAAGACCGGTGAACAGGAAAAGTACGTCATATGCAACGCCGACGAAGGCGATCCCGGCGCATTCATGGATCGCGCCGTGCTCGAAAGCGATCCGCACCGCGTGCTTGAGGGCATGGCCATTGCGGCGTACGCGGTGGGCGCGCAGAAGGGTTACATCTATGTCCGCGCGGAGTATCCGCTGGCCGTCAAGCACCTGCGCACGGCCATCCACCAGGCGGAGCGGCTGGGTCTGCTGGGCAACAAGATTTGCGGGCACGCGTTTCAGCTTTCACGTGGATATCCGGTTGGGCGCGGGCGCGTTCGTGTGCGGCGAAGAGACCGCGCTGATCGCCTCCATCGAGGGCAAGCGCGGCACGCCGCGGCCCCGCCCGCCGTATCCCGCCGCGGAGGGCCTGTGGGGCTGCCCCACCCTCATCAACAACGTGGAGACCTTCGCCAACGTGGCGCCCATTATCCGCAACGGCGCCGAGTGGTTCTCCTTCATCGGCACGGAGAAGAGCAAGGGCACCAAGGTGTTCGCGCTGGCCGGCCGGGTGGCCAACACGGGTCTTATCGAAGTGCCCATGGGAATCACGCTGCGCGAGATCATCAACGAGATCGGCGGCGGCATTCCCGACGGCAAGAAGTATAAGGCCGTGCAGACCGGCGGCCCTTCGGGCGGCTGCATTCCCGAGGAGCACCTGGATTCCCCGGTGGATTACGAGTCGCTGGCGCGTATCGGCTCCATCATGGGATCGGGCGGCATGATCGTGATGGACGAGACCTCCTGCATGGTGGACGTGGCCAAGTACTTCATGGAATTCTGCATGAGCGAGTCCTGCGGCAAGTGCGTTCCCTGCCGCGCGGGAACTCAGCAGATGCACCAGGTCCTCGAGAAGATCACCTCCGGCGAAGCCACCGCCGGAGATCTCGCGCTGCTCGAAGAGCTGTGCGACCTGGTCCGCAGCACGGCCATGTGCGGACTGGGGCAGAGCGCGCCCAATCCGGTGCTGACCACGCTGCGATATTTCCGCGAGGAGTACCGCTCCCACATCGAGGGCCAAGGCTGCTCGGCGGGGGTTTGCCAGGGCGCCTGTAAGGGCGGGAAGGAGGAGGTGTCCGCATGACGCCCAGACCTCGCATTCAAGTTAAGACCCTGGTCATCGACGGCCGGGAGGTGGGCGCCCGCGAAGACCAGACCATCCTCGAAGTGGCGCGCGAGAACGACATCTTCATTCCCACGCTGTGCCAGCTTCCCGGGCTTTCGGCTACGGGGGCGTGCCGCATGTGCCTGGTGGAGGTGAAGGGCACGCCGCGCCTGCTGCCGGCCTGCGTCACGCGCGTGTCCGAAGGCATGGAGGTGACGGTCAGTTCCGAGCGGCTCGAGCGCTACCGCCGCGGCATTCTGGAACTGCTGTTTGCGGAGCGCAACCACGTCTGCTCGGTGTGCGTCACCAACGGCCACTGCGACCTGCAGTCTCTGGCTTTGATGCTGGGGATGACCCACGTGCACTTCGCCTATCAATACCCGCGTTTGCCGGTGGATGCTTCCCATGAGCGCTTCGTGATGGATCACAACCGCTGCATCCTGTGCGCGCGCTGCGTGCGGGTGTGCGACGAGATCGAAGGCGCGCATACCTGGGACGTGATGTCGCGCGGGGTCGATTGCCGCGTCATCACCGATCTGGCCCAGCCCTGGGGCGCTTCGGAGAGCTGCACCGGCTGCGGAAAGTGCGTGCAGGTGTGCCCCACCGGCGCGCTCTCGGAGAAGGGGAAATCGGTCGCTGAAATGTCCAAACGCAGGCAGTTTCTGCCCTATCTGACGCTCATGCGGGAGGGACGCCGATGAGCGCCGCCAACGGAAACGGTAGCGGCAAGATCCGGCTGGCCACGGTCTGGCTGGATGGCTGCTCGGGATGCCACATGTCCCTGCTCGATATCGACGAGCGCCTGATCGCGCTGGCCGATCGCGTGGAACTGGTGTGGGGGCCGCTGGTGGACCCCAAGGAGTTTCCTCCGGACGTGGATGTCACGCTGGTCGAGGGCGCGGTCTCGAACGAAGAGGATCTGCACCGCATCCGCATGGTCCGCTCGCGCACCAAGATCCTGGTTTCGCTGGGCGATTGCGCGGTCACGGGCAACGTTCCGGCCATGCGCAACAAGTTCGGGGCGGCCGCCGTGCTGCGGCGCGCCTACCTCGAGAACGTCGCGTCGGAGGCCCAGATCCCCCGCGAGGTGATTCCCGCGCTGCTCAAGAGCGTCCGGCCGGTTCACGAGTTGGTTCCGGTGGATCTGTTCGTGCCCGGCTGCCCGCCCTCCGCCGACCTGATTTTTTCGGTGCTGAGCGAACTCGTGGAAGGGAAGGCCGTCAACCCGGCCGCCAAATTCGGATAGAACATGTCACGGCAAAAAATCGTTATCGACCCGGTCACCCGCATCGAGGGCCACTCCAAGATCTCGATCCATCTTGACGACGACGGCAGGGTGGAGGAAGCCTATTTCCACGTCACCCAGTTCCGCGGCTTCGAGAAGTTCTGCGAGGGCCGGCCCTTTTCCGAAATGCCCTCGCTGATGGCGCGCATCTGCGGCATCTGCCCGGTGAGCCACCTGATGGCCTCGGCCAAAGCCTGCGACGCCATTCTGGCGGTGCGCATTCCCGAGAACGCCGTACGGCTGCGGCGCATTTTGAACCTGGCGCAGATCGTGCAATCGCACGCGCTCAGCTTCTTCTACCTTTCCTCCGCCGGATTTGCTGCTGGGCATGGATGCCGATCCGGCCGCGCGCAATCTGTTCGGCGTCATCCGAGGCCAACCCGGCGCTGGCCCGCGACGGCGTCCGCCTGCGGCAGTTCGGGCAGCAGATCATCGAATGGCTGGCCGGCAAGCGCATCCATCCCACGTGGGTCGTGCCGGGAGGCGTGAACGAGCCGCTCACCGCCGAGAAGCGCGACCTGATTCTGGCGGGCCTTCCCGAAGCTATCCAGATCGCCCGGCGCACGCTCGAGTGGTTCAAATCCGAAAACGAGCGCTTCCGCGAGGAGATCCGCACCTTCGCCAACTTCCCGTCTCTCTTCATGGGCCTGGTGGGTGAGGGCGGCGGCCTGGAACACTACGACGGCAAGCTGCGCTTCCTGGATGCCGGGGGCCACATCGTGGCGGACGGCATCGATGGCGCCGGGTATGCCAACCATATCGCCGAGCTGGCACACCCGTGGACCTACCTCAAGACCAGCTACTACAAACCGATGGGGTATCCCGAGGGCGTCTACCGCGTGGGGCCGCTGGCGCGGCTCAACATCATCGACGGATGCGGCACGCCGCGCGCCAGCCAGGAGTGGGCCGAGTTCCGCGAGCTGGATCGCGGAGCGGTGCTCAGTTCCTTCTACTATCACTATGCCCGCCTGATCGAGATCCTCTACGCTCTCGAAACGATCGAGCGGTTGCTGAGCGCGCCGCAGGTGCTCGATAAGAACGTACGCGCCTTCGCCCGCGCCAATAACTCGGAGGGCGTGGGGATAACCGAGGCGCCGCGCGGAACGCTCATCCATCATTACAAAGTGGATGGGGATGGCCTCATCACCTGGGCCAACCTGATCATCGCCACGGGCCACAACAACGCCGCCATGAACCGCGGCGTCTTGCAGGTGGCGCGCCACTTCGTGCATGGCAATCGCTTGCAGGAAGGCATGCTCAACCGCGTGGAAGCCGTCATCCGCGCGTTCGATCCTTGCCTGAGCTGCTCGACGCATGCCGTGGGGCGGCTGGCTCTGGAAATCGAGCTGCGCGATGCCGCCGGCGAGGTGGTCGACACGGTCAGGCAATAATAGAAGCGGGGGATGGCCCGCGTACTGATCATCGGTTACGGCAACCCGCTGCGCGGCGACGACGGCTTCGGCTGGCACGCCGCCCAGCGGCTGCGCGAAACAGTCCGCGATTCGGATGTCGAGATTCTCACAGTCCAGCAGCTCACCCCCGAGCTGATGGACCCGATCAGCCGCGCCGCGAAGGCGATCTTCCTCGACGCCGCCGCCACCGGCGAACCGGGCCATTTATCAGTGACACCCGTCGATCCCGCCGTCATGGGGCCCGCGTCTTTCACCCATTTCGCTACCCCGGCCGGGCTGCTGGCCGGCGCCCGCGCGCTTTATGGAAGCGAGACCGCCGGAGTTCTGGTTTCCGTCGCCGGGGCCGATTTCAGCCTGGGCGCGGAACTCTCCGAAGCCGTGCTGCGCGCCACCGAGGAGCTGCTCGATCTGGCGGTCCGGGATGGATGCTGGGTGCTCGCACATCCGGCCTGACAAACGGCTTGTCTCTCTCAACCGAACTTGTGCATACTTTAACGGGGGGAGATATGAGATTTCTGTGCTTGCTTCTTGCGCTCGCCTTTCTGGCTGGTGCGCAGGAGACTCTCACGAACGATTCCATCATGAAACTGGTCAAGGCCGGCCTGAGCGACAGCCTGATCGTCACCATGGTGCAGAATCAGCCGGGCCAATATTCCCTGACTGCGGACGATATCGTGAAGCTGAAACAGGCGGGTGTATCCGAGAAGGTTATGGCCGCCATGGTCTCCAAGGGCGCCGCGGCGCCCGGTTCCTCGGCCGTCCCCGCGCCGGCCAATGCAGTGGGCGTGGATAGCGATATCCCGCAAGGGGCCGACATTGGCGTCTATTACAAGAAGGGCGGCGCCTGGGAGGAAATGCTGCCCGAGGTCGTCAACTGGAAGACCGGGGGCGTGCTCAAACACATCGCTTCCGCGGGGGTGGTGAAGGGCGATGTGAACGGGAACATCCAGAGCGCCCACAGCCGGAACTCGGCCAAATCGCCAGTCGAGGTGTTCATCTACACACCGGAAGGGATCGCCATCACGGAGTACCAGCTTGTGCACTTGCACGAGAACGCCGACTACCGCGAATTTCGAACCGTGACCGGCGGCGTCATGCACGAATCCGGCGGCGCGACGCGCGACCTCATCCCGTTCGAAGGCAAGAAGGTTGCAAATCGGATGTACAAGGTTCTGCTGCCGAATCTCGGCGCGGGCGAGTACGGTTTCTTGCCGCCCGGAGCATTCGGCTCGGCCAACAGCGCGTCCATCGGCAAGATGTATACCTTCCGTCTGCTAGAGTAAGCGGCTGGGAGAAGAATGGATATCGGTGTAATCCGGGAGCGCGGCGCTTATGACCGGCGCGTCGCGCTGACGCCTCCGGTGGCCCGCCGGCTGGCGGGGGCCGGCCATACCGTGTGGGTGGAGACCGGAGCCGGCGAGCGCGCCATGTTCCACGACGCCGAGTATGCGCGGGCCGGCGCCCGCATCGCCTACTCGCCGGCCGAAGTCATCCAGCGGGCGGACCTGTTGGCCAAGATCGGGCGGCCCACCCTCGAGGAACTGAGCTTCAGCCGCCCGGGCACCGCGTGGATGGCCTTCTACCACATGCCGGTGGCCGATCGCGGCCTGCTCGAGGCTCTGGCCGAACGGTGCGTCACGGCGATCGGCTGCGAGATCATCCAGACCGCGGATGGCCGCCTGCCGGTGCTCGCGCCCATCAGCGAAATCGCCGGCCAGATGACCATTCCCATTGCCGCGCACCTGCTGCGCTCGAGCTCGGGCGGCCGCGGAATCCTGCTTGGGGGCACGCCGGGCGTCCCTCCGGCGCGCGTGGCGATTTTGGGCGCTGGCTCGGTGGGCTTCTCGGCCGCGCGCACGGCCGTAGCTACCGGGGCGCGCGTGGCGCTCCTCGATATCGATCCCCGCAAGCTGCTGCACGCCGTCGAGCACCTGCGGGGAATCGAGACCTCGCTGGCGGATGAAGACGCCATCGGCGCCGCGGTGGCCGAGGCGGACGTGGCGATCGGCGCGGTCCTGGTAGCCGGGACGCGCTCGCCGCACGTGGTCAGCCGCGCGATGGTGGAGCACATGAAGCCCGGGTCGGCCATCGTCGACGTGGCCATCGACCAGGGCGGGTGCGTGGAAACCAGCCGTCCCACCAGCATCGCCGAACCCACTTTTTCCTACCATGGCGTCACGCATTTCTGCGTGCCCAACTTCACCGCGGATCTGGGCCGCTCGAGCAGCGTGGCGATCTCGCAGGCCATGCTGCCTTACCTGGAGGAGATCGCCGGCCGTGGCATCGAGGTCGCCATTCGGGAGAACGCCGAACTGGCGCGCGGCGTCTATACGCTGCGGGGAAAGCGCCCGTGACCGATGATTACCGCTCGCGTATCGTCACGCCTCAACAGGCGATGGCTGTGGTTCGCTCCGGCCAGCGCGTGTACGCGCATAACGGCTGCTCGCAGCCCGAGACCCTGCTGCGCGCGCTGGTGGAGCGCGCGGACGAGCTGCGCGACGTGGAGATCGTGCACATGGCCACCTTCGGATATGCGGATTACACGCTGCCGCGCTACGAGGGCATCTTCCGGCACAACGCCTTCTTCCTGAGCGGAAACGTGCGGCAGGCCGTGCAGGAGGGCCGCGCCGATTACACGCCCGTGTTCCTGAGCGAAATCGAAGGCCTGATCCGCTCGGGGGCTTTTTCCATCGATGTGGCCCTGCTGCAATGCACTCCTCCCGATCATTACGGGTACATGAGCCTGGGGCCGAGCGTGGATGTCTCCATCGCCGTCGCGCAGTGCGCCCGGCACCTGATCGTCGAGATCAACGACCGCGTGCCGCGCACCATGGGCGACACCTTTGTGCACGTGAGCCGCGTGAACGCCTTCATCGAGACGTCCCACCCGCTGGTGGAATACGGCGTGCACGAGACCACCGATCTGCACCATGCCATCGCCCGTCACGTGGCCGGCCTGATTTCCGACGGCGCC
Organism: Terriglobia bacterium; assembly: GCA_963714205.1. Classification (GTDB taxonomy): domain Bacteria; phylum Acidobacteriota; class Terriglobia; order Bryobacterales; family Bryobacteraceae; genus CAVQNQ01. The sequence continues at coordinate 1,940,005 of CAVQNQ010000002.1, read as the reverse complement.
GTGGTGCAGGCCGGCATCGGCGGGGTCCCCGAGGCCACCCTCGGCCTGCTGACCAACCACAAGAACCTGGGATTTCACAGCGAGCTGGTGCCGGACAGCGCCATCGACCTGGTGGAATCCGGCGTGATCGACAACTCCCGCAAGACCATTCACCGGCACAAGGCCATCGCCGGTTTCGCGCTAGGCAGCCAGCGGCTCTTCGATTTCATCGACGGCAACCCGGTCTTCGAGTTCCATCCCACCTCCTATACCAACGATCCGTTCGTCATCGCGCAGAACGACAACATGGTGGCGCTCAACGCGGCCATCGAAGTGGATCTCACCGGGCAAGTCTGCTCGGACTCTATCGGAACGGCGCCCTTCAGCGGCATCGGCGGCCAGGTGGATTTTCTGCGCGGGGCGGCGCGCTCCAAGGGCGGGCTTCCGATTATCGCGCTCCCCTCGACCGCCAAGAACGGGACCGTTTCGCGCATCGTACCGTTCCTGCGGCCGGGCGCCGGCGTGGTGACCTCGCGCGGCGACGTGCATTACGTGATCACCGAGCACGGGGTGGCCTATCTGCACGGGAAGACCGTGCGGCAGCGCGCCGAGGCGCTGATTCACGTGGCCGAACCGAAATTCCGCGACGAACTGGTGCGCGACGCCATCAAGGCGCGCCTGCTCACCGCCAGCCGCTCAACGGTTCCGGCATAGACCGTGGGTGTGCGTCTGGCAAACGGAGTGAACACCGACGAACGGAAAATGAACTCGGCGGTAGTGCGCTTAACCGGCCATCTGGACAAGGTGGGACGCTTGGCCTCCGGTACTCAGAACCGTTCCACGTGGTCGAGTGTCAGCTCGAGAGGTCCCGGGTCTTTGCCGCACACTATAGGAACAGGCCGATTCCGGATTGCACCCGATCCAAGCGTTTGTCCGGCGAAAATGTGAGCTTCGAGCTGATACTGAAGTCCTTCAAGACAAGACAACTCAGCCGTGCCCGCAGGGCCAGTTTTAGCGGATTCGGTGTAACTACCATTGAAGCGTGCATCGACGAAGGCTCCATTGACTGGAGTTCCGTCGGATTGCAGTACCTTGACTGCGACACGGCCAACCTTGGGCGGCGTCGGAAGTCGAAGAACAAGACCTGCGCGCTGCTCTCCAGCGCGGAGCCTGAGCGTGCCAGCCCCGGACGGCGATGTAGAATTCGGATAGTAAACCAGCGAATAGGGAACCCTCTCGGAAGACGGGTGTTCGCTGCCGTAGGACAGGCGGACGTCAGAGTCTGGAATACCCACGATTGCGAATCTCCCCTCAGCGTTGGTTTCCACGCCCAGAGTCGCAGGATATTCGTCCTGCAAACTGCTGAGGGCCTCTGCTTTCACGGGAACCCGAGCAACAGGGTGGCCCTGCGGGTCCAGAACAACTCCTTCGAGTTTCGAGGTGGTCCGCAGTGCGACATCTTGGTAGCCGCATCCGATTTCGGGAACGGTCAGTGGCGATTGCGGTAGTACGGGCACGAAGGGCGGCAATTCGGCACTGACGATGTAGACACCCGCGGGAGCATCAGCGAGAGCGAACGTGCCATCCGCGAGGGTCGTTGCTCGAAGAATTGTGCCGCTACTCGTGAGGGTGACACGTGCACCGTTCAGTTGCGGGCCATTCAACAGGGGCCACCCTCTAAACGGCGTGAGATAGACGCGCCCGAACACACGCGGCAATGGCTGTCCGGCACGATACGCCCTCAGCATTGCGAAATCCATTTCGATATGGGGGGAACGGTCTGCTGGGCGCGATCCTGAACACTCCGGAGCCCAATAAATTGTCGGCGGTCGCGCAGGATCAATGCCCGGGGGAATCGGTTTAGGTTTCGCTTTGCCCGGAACCAGTGGCATTATCGCGGAATCACGCGGAATCTGGCTCTTGCGTTGAGCCACGATGAGATAGCGTTCGCCAAGACGGTACTCCTCATAGCAACTGGTGAAGCTGCCGGGATCCACCCAGACTTGTTTTGTCCCTGGAGGAATTCCCTTAAAGGCTTCTTCGATATCAAAACGCACCAAAGTAGCCTGCGTAAATCTTCCGGAGCCATCGTCATTGGTGAACGACACGCGGCCCAGGAAGATGGCATCGGCTCCGACGAGCGCACAGGCCGGCTCTGGGGCGCCACAATCGCACGGCCAAGTGACCGCGGTCCCAGCCGCGCCCAAGAGAACGGTCATCAATATCCGCTTCACGCTGATTAGAAGTGTAGTTTACGGCAAAAGTTCCCGGCATGGGAGCACCTTAAGAAAACTCTGGTGGCCGCTACTGAGCTTACCGGCTGCCCAGCCCCACGAAGAAGACACCCAGCAGGATCAGCGCCAGCCCCACAAACTTCTGCCGCGTGAAGGCTTCCTTGAAGAACAGGCGGGACCAGACCAGCGTCCAGATATAGCCCAGCGAAACCATGGGATAAAGCACCGAAAGCTCCCCGTGGCGGATTCCCATCACGAAGAAGTACGAGGAGCCCATAAACAGCGCCACTCCGGCGGCCAGTTGCGGGTTCAGGATGTGCCAGAAGCCGTCCACCAGCTTGGCCGATCCCAGCTTGAGGAAGACCGCGCCGAACGAACCGACGAACGACGCCGCCAGCACCAACAGCATCGAGCTTACGGGCGTCGGCGTCATCGCTTCCCTCCCCGTCCCAGCACCGTCACTCCCACCACAATGATGGTGATTCCCGCCAGCTTGAAGGGGTTGATATTGTCGCGAAACAGGACGAACGAAAGCACCGTCACCCAGACGTACGTGAGCGCAATCACCGGGTATAGCAGCGACAGCTCGCCATCCTTGAGCGCCAGTACCAGCAGAACCGTGCTCATGCCGTAAAGCGCGTAGCCGGCCATCAGCGGAATATTGGTGGCCATGCCGATCAGCCCGGGGTTCGCCAGATGATTGGCGCCATATTTCATCAGGATCTGGGCGGCCGCGCCCAGAATGGTGCAGCAGAAAACCAGCATGACCGAGCGCCGGCGGGCGGCCTCGGCGTCTAGTGGGGCGGGAGTAGCGGCAACAGTGCTCAAGCAGGAACCCTCGGCAATCTTCATCAGGATAACAGGGAATAACCGGAAATTCCGCTAGAATAAGTATCTGTGGACCCAGAAAAGGTTGAGGTAGCGATCGGCGAGCCGGAGCAGCCTTCGCCGCCTCCCGAAGATCGTCGCTCGCCCGCGTATCGCGGTTTCGTGGCGGAGTGGACCATCACCGTCATCCTGCTGCTGTTCGGCACCACCACGCTGGTGCAGGCATTCGTAATCCCCACCGGCTCCATGGAGAACACCCTGCTGGTGGGCGACCACCTGCTGGTGGACAAGCTCGCCTATGCGCCCTCGGGAGAGGTTTCCAGCCACCTCCTGCCTTACCAGGACGTAAAACGCGGGGACATCATCGTGTTCCGCTATCCCGTGGATATCGATCAGACCTTCGTGAAGCGCTGCATCGGCGTGCCGGGGGACCGTCTTCACCTGGCGAACAAGCAGCTATTCCTGAACGGGAAGCGCGTCGAGGAACCCTACGTTTATCACAATAGCGACTATATCGATTCGTACCGCGACAACTTCCCCTCCGAACCCAACTTCCACGCGCCCGAGGCGGCCCTGGACATGCTGCTCCACCACGCGAGCGGCGGCGAGATCGTGGTGCCGGAGGGTTCGTATTTCGCCATGGGGGACAACCGCGATTCTTCGCTGGACAGCCGCTATTGGGGCTTCGTGCCGCGCGCCAACATCATCGGCAAGCCCCTGATCGTTTACTGGTCGTACGACGCGCCCACGAGCGCCCTGTCCGATTCTTCCGTAGGCGCGCAGCATCTCATCGACATGCTCGAGCATTTTCCAACCAAGACACGCTGGCGCCGGACCTTCCGGCTGATCCGCGGCTATCCGCTGAACTGAATGAACCCGCACTATTTCGGGCTGATACTGGCCGGAGGCCGTGGAACGCGCTTCTGGCCGAGGAGCCGCAAGCGCTCCGCCAAGCAGGTGCTGAACGTGGTGGGCGAGCTTACGCTGATCCAGGCTACCGTGGACCGGCTGGCGCCCGTGATCCCGCCCGAGCGGCTGTGGATCCTCACCAATGAATACCTGCGCGAGACCATCGTGCGCCAGCTTCCGGACGTTCCGGCGCGCCAGGTGCTGGCCGAGCCGGCGCAGCGCAACACCGCCCCCGCCATCGGCCTGGCGGCGCATATCCTGCAGTCCGTCGATCCGGATGCCGTGATGGGAGTGTTCCCCTCCGACCACGTGGTGGGAAAACCGGCCGTCTATCGCCGCGTTCTGAAGGCCGCCCTGAGGGGCGCCGCGGCGGGCCGCCTGATGGTAGTGGGGATCGCGCCGCGCTGGCCCGAGACGGGCTACGGCTACATCGAGTTCCCAAGCGGGACCGAGGCCGGCGCGACACCCGTTCCCGTGCGCCGTTTCCACGAGAAGCCGGGACTGCGGAAGGCCCAACGGTACGTGGCGGCGGGCAATTTCTACTGGAATTCCGGAATGTTCTTCTGGCGCGCCGGGGTGCTGCTCGACGAATTGCGCCGCCACCTCCCCAAGACCGCCGCGCTGCTGGCTTCCCTGCCCCGCTTCGGAGCCCGCGCCTTCGCCGCCCGGCTGAAGGAGACGTTTCCGCTTTGCGAGAACATCTCCATCGATTACGCCGTGATGGAGCGCGCCGCTAACGTGAGCGGCATAGCGGCGGCCGATTTCGCCTGGAACGACGTGGGAAGCTGGAACGCGGTCTACGAGCTGCTGCCGCGCGACGGCGCCGGCAACGTCAAGCCCGCCGACGCCATCTCGGTTGACGCGCACGACAACTTCGTGGATGCTCGCGGGAAGCTGGTGGCCCTGCTGGGCGTGCGGAACCTCATCGTGGTGGATACGCCCGACGCCCTGCTGGTGGCCAGCCGCGATCGCGCCCAGCAGGTGGGCGAAATCGTAAAGGAGCTGGAACGGCGGAAACGCGAAGAGCTGCTGTAGCGGTCCGCCGCTTACTTCGCCAGCACCACGCGCCCCGCGCGCGGCTCCGGGACGGCTGCTTCGAAGCGCACGCGCGCCACCACGGCCAGCGCCGCCAGATAGAAAAGGCCTCCGATGACGAGCGTCTGGATCAGTCCCAGGTAGATTGCGCACACCAGCGCGCTCACCGATCCCAGGACGCTCGAAGCCGCGTTCAGCGACCAGGCCCAGCGCACCGAGGGGGCGTGCCAGCTCTCCAGGCGCGCCAGGCCGGTAGGGAACGGCATGCCCATCGCAAAACCGAGCGGCGCCACCAGCGCCACCGTCATAGCCACCTTGAGGGGCAGCGGAAGCCACACCGTCGCGGGCAGAAGCGCGGAAACCACCGCTCCCAGAGCGGCCGCCAGGAGGGCCACCAGGCCGAGCGTCTTGACCAGGGCGCCCTCGCTCTCGCCCACCAGCCGGCGGCTGACCGCGCTGCCCAAGCCGCTGGAGAGCAGCAGCGAGAAGATCACCACCGTCAGCGCGTAGGTCGGGTTGCCCAGGAAAAGCACGAACTTCTGAATCAGCCCCACCTCGATCATGATGTAGCCGGCGCCGATGAACAGGAAAAACGGCAGAAAGCCCAGCACGCCCCGGTGGCGCGGCAGACGCGTGCCCAGCACCACGGGCGGCAGCACCAGGATCAGCGCGGTGGCCACCAGGCTGATGCCCATCAGCCCGAACAACAGCGGCACGGCCTTGTTGACCTTGTAATCGGCGGTGTCGCGCGACGCCGTGGTCACGAACGACCACAGGTCGCGCGGCTGCACGGTATAGAAAAAGAACGGCCGGTTGTCGGTGACGGGCGTGATGTCGAAGGTGTATTGCCGCTCGTAATCTTCCGGATGGGGGCTGTGGAGCAGGTCGAAGAACTGGTTGCGAACCTGCACGCCGGGCAAGTAGATCGCCTGCATTCCCGCCGCGGTGAACAGCACGCGGGCCCGCTCGATATCGTCGGCGGCGAACGATTTGCGTGAGATCAGCACGGTGTCGCGCGCGCCCCAGCCCTGAACGGAGCCTTCGCGGCCCACCATCACGTGGCGCCACGGCTCGCTCTCGCCGAGTTTGCCGAGCGCCTCGATTCCCAGCGCCACCAGGCGCAGCGATTCGCGCGGCGGATCGAATCCCCAGCGCGTGAAAGCCGTAAAGCCGTCGTCGGTCAGGTGCGTCAGGTAATCCTGCAGGGCATCGGTGGTGTACAGGTTGTTCTCGGAGAGCGCGAAGGCGCCCGCCGCGGTGGAAGCCCATGTATCCACCAGGGTGGCCTGGATCACCTGGTATTTGCCGGCGCTGCGCCGCACGAAGCTGCGGCCATCTTCCACCACGATATGCACGTCCGGGCGCAGGTACAGCCCGCGGCTGAGATCCGGGAAACGCTGGCGCATGATCGTGGTGGCGATGATGGGGTTGATTTCGACACCGGTCACGTCATGGCTGCCGGAGGCCAGCGCGCGCGCCACGTCCCAGCCGCCGCCAGGGCCTATGATCAATGTCTTGGCGCCGGGGCGCACGGCGTAGGGAAGGGCCGGCCCCTGCTCGAGCAGGTCGTGGCGCTCGTGCGCGGTGAGATGGTCGAAATCGAAATCGGCGATGGCGGTGGAAGCGTCGGCGTCGATGAAGATCATCTCCATCCCGTCTTGCTCGCGGACGCCGATGCGCGAGAAGCTGTTCCAGCGGACAAACGATTCCTCGGCGATGGTGCGGCCCTTGGCGTGGCGGATATCGAGGACGTGGTGTTTCTGGTTGTACGTCAGAAAGGCCACCAGAATGAGGGCCAGCGCGACGCTGCGGGCCCGGCCGGCGACGGATCCGGCCATGCTGTGCCAGATGGCCCCCGCTACGGCGAACAGGATGGCCACCGCCAGCACCGTGCTGGGCCCGCCGAACTGGTTCAACAGGGGGATCAGCAGCAGGCAGCCGCCGGCCGCGCCCGCCAGGTCCCAGAAGTAGACGCGGTTGACCCGCTCGATGGTCTCCGAAATGGCCAGCGAGACAATCGCGCCGGCTCCGAAAAAGGGCAGCGCGGTAGTGAAGTAGACCAGCGCCAAATCCCAGTTCGAGGGATTGTTGGGCTGGGCCAGCAAGCCGATCAGCGCCCCTACCACCAGCAGGCTGTTCACCGCGCTGAGGCGGCCCAGGCGGGTGAAGAGGGGAGCTTTCCAGCCCGCCACCAGGTACGAAAAGACCCCCCCTGCTCCCATGCCAAACAGCGCGATCGAGATGGCCAGAAAGGCGAAGTGATAGTAGAAGACCACCGAAAAAATGCGGGTTAACGACAGCTCCAACAGCAGCGTCGCCATGGTGGTCAGAGCCACACACAAGTAGACCTGCGGCCACGTGGTGGGAGGAGTTTTCACGACTCTAAACTCTATGGTATTCGATAGCCGCTCCTACTGGACCGGCAGGTTGACCACGTTGCTGGTCGAGCCCGGAAACTCCAGATCGAGCGTCACGGTCCCCGTGCCCAGGCCGGGCGGCACCACCACATTCACCTGATACAGGCCGGCCGCGGTGGGGGTCAGCCCGGCGAACGCGGGCGTGACGCGAATGCCGCCGATATCGACCTGCGGCGTGTCGATCAGGCGCGCGAGCGGCTCCGCCGAGGGCGCGGGCGCGCCAGCGGTTACCGCGGGACTGGTCGGCCCGAGGCCGATGCACCAGATCGTCAGGACGTCGCCCGCCGTGGCTGGACGCGAGGTCACACCCGGGTAGGCGCCCACCGGCAGCGCCCAGGTGTAATCCGGAAACGTGATGATGCCATAATTGCCCGCGATGGCGGCCGGAATGATTTTAGGCGCGCGGGCGGCCACATTCACCGAGACGGTATTGCTGGTGAGGCCGTCGCGCTGTACCTGGACCAGCGCGGTGCCCAGCGCCGTATCGAAGGGCATCTGGAACGCGAGCTGGCCATAGATGGAATAGAACATCGGTGCGGTCTCGCCGTTTACCGAAACACTCGCGCCGCCCACCTGCGTGGCGAGCGGAGGCGCCTGGCCCAAGGTCAAGGGGCTGAAGGAAAACTGCTCGCCTTTGACGATCAGGATGTCGCCGGGCGTCACCGTGTCGCCTGGAATGTAGGTGGCATTATCCAGCACGCCCTGGTAATAAAGGAGCGGCGCGCCTTTGGCCACCACCTGCAACGAGACCGGCACGGCGATATTGCCGTTGGCGCCGTTGGAGGCGATCGTCACGTTCGTGTTGTACGGTCCCGTGGCCAGCGAGCCGGGGTCCAGCGTGAGGGTCACGCCGCTCGCGGTATTCGTGGTTGAGGTGATCCACTGGGCGCCCCCTACGTCGGCGTTTTGGATCGTGAGCGTGCCAGGACCCAGATTCGACAGCGGAATCGACGCCGTATAGGGCGGCGCGCCCTGGGCAAGCTGTACCTGCAACTGGCCGATGCCCGCCTGAATGATGGGCTGGTCAACGAGCTGCATGGTGACGGGAACGGTTGTGTTATCGGGAGCGAAAGTGGAAGTGGCGTTCACCGTTCCGGTGTAGGTCCCCAATGCCATGCCGGCTGGCGGTTGCAAGCGGATACGGTAGGGGTAAGTGTAGGCGAAGGTGCCGGCGGCATTCAGAGCCAGGCTGGCTTCGGCCGTGTTAGCCCTTACGCGGCTGGAGTACATGAATTGGAAGCTGCCGCCGCCGTTGAGCGAGACATTCAGCCAGCTCCCGCCATCTTTCGTGGTGGCCTGCAGGGCCACCGGCGCGCCCGCGACGAACGAAATGTCATTGGTGTAGCCGGGAGCCGCGTAGGCGTTGACACTGGAAGGCAGGTCCCCGCCCACCTGCACGGTTACGGTGATGGTTTGGGGAGCATCCACCGTGTTCGAAGCGCTCACGGTCACGGTGCCGGTGTAGGCGCCCGTCGCCAGCGCCGAGGTGTTCAGCGCGAATTGGAGCGGGATGCAGCTCGGAGCGCTCACGGTAACGCAGGGGCGCGCCGCGCCCACGGTTGCCGTCAACCAGGTGGCGCCGCTAACGGAGAGCTGCGGAGCGAGCGTGCCATCGCCGGCGTTATAGGCCTCGACGGTTTGCGAAGTGGACGTCCCCGTGGCGATCGATACCGGCCCCACGGCGCTGGTGGCCAGGCGCAACATCGGCGCGGCCTGGACGAAACTCGCGAAAACTAGACTAATAAAAAACGGACGGAGAAACTGCGGAGCGATCAAACCCACTCGAAGGCGCCTTTCTTGTAGGCCCATATATAACCCACGATGAGGATGCCGAGGAAGACCGCAACTTCCGCGATCCCGAACCAGCCCAGCGTGCGATAACGCACCGCCCAGGGGAAGAGGAAGATGGTTTCCACATCGAAGATGACGAATAAAATCGCGACTATGTAGAACCGCACCGTGTAGCGGCCGCGCGAATCCGAGGCCGCCTTGATGCCGCACTCGTAGGCCTCCAGCTTGGTGAGGAACGGGGAGGCGGGGCGAACCAGTTTCGCGAGCAGGATACAGACCACCGGGAATAAAATAGCGACCCCCAGGAATATGAAAATCGGCACATAGTCGCTCGGCATGGCAACACTATAACACGCGTCGATTTCGAGAGAAACGAGGGCGCAGCCGATGGTCTGTACCGGTACCCCGGCGGTACCTCGTAGGTACCCGTGTAGAGCCATTAGTACCTTTAAATTGTTTGACTTACGGGAAATTGGATTTATCATCGGAACAGATGGAACAGAGACGCGAACTAGCGAACTTCAGCACGCGGCTGAGCCGATGTTTCGCCCCCCTGGCGCTGGCAGCCGCCGCTTGCGCGGCTCCCCTGTCGGGCGCCTCGCGCGTCTCCGCCGGCTCCGCACACGATGCCGCCGCCCTGATGCTGGGCGGCGTCGGTCTGATCCTGCTCGGGTGCCTGGGCCGCCGTTCCAGACAAGTTTCGGATTGAGGACTGCTCACTAACGCCTTGATCTCCTTCCCGGGGGACGGTCTGCTCCCGTCCCCCGTTATTTTCCGCCGGCCCATTCCGGGAGAGAATGGGAAAGCCCATGGCGGAACCCCATCTCACCTATTCCCAGCTCCTGGACCAACGGCGCTCCCGCCTCGGCTCGATTGAGCGGCAACACCGCCGGATGGGCTATGCCAAGCTCTCGGCGGCTGTGTGCGGCGGCGCGATCGTCTGGCTGGCGCTCGTCGATCGCGCGCTCTCCATCGTGTGGCTGCTGGCGCCCATCGCAGTCTTCGCGATTCTGGTGGTGTTGCATGACCGCCTGCTGGCCCAGCGCGAAAGAGAGAGGCGGGCGGCGCGCTTCTTCGAAAACGCCCTGGCGCGCCTGGAGGGGCGTTGGGCCGGTCGCGGCGATACGGGCGAGGAATATCGCCAGCCGTCTCACCTTTACGCGGCCGAACTGGACCTCTTCGGCAAAGGCTCGCTCTTCGAGCTGATCTCCACCGCCCGCACGCACATCGGCCAGGACACCCTGGCGCAATGGCTGCTGGCGCCGGCCGATCCGGCCACCGTGCGGGCGCGCCAGGCCGCCATCGAAGAGTTGCGCCCGCGCCTGGATCTGCGGGAGGATCTCGCTATCGTGGCGGAGGATGCGCGCACCGGCGTCGATCCCGTGTCCTTGGCGGCCTGGGGAGAAGCGCCGCCGCTCCTCAAACGCGGAACCCTCCGAGCGCGCATCTGGATACACACCGCGTTGGGATTGGCGGACGCGGTGGCGGCCGTCCTGCTGGCGCTCCGCTCGGCCGGCGTGCTGCCGCTTCCCGAGCCGGCCGTCGTGCTTTTGCGCGACGGGTTCCTGGTTGTGCTGCTGGCCAACGCCTGGTTCCTATACCGCGCCCATGCCGCGATCGGCGGCGTGGCGGCGGCCGTCGAGGAAGCGGCCCATGAGCTGGGGCTGCTCGCGGAGGTGCTCGTGCGGCTGGAGCGCGAGCGCTTCGTCTCTCCGCTGCTCGCCGGCCTGGGGGCCTCGCTCGAAGCCGATGCCGTGCCGCCTTCCCGGCGGCTGGCGCATCTCAACCGGCTGGTCGAGTACCTCGATTCACGCGATCACGTGCTGGTGCGCGTGCTCGAGCCGTTCGTTCTTTGGACCGCCCATGTGGCTCTCAAAGTGGAAGATTGGCGCCGCTATTCCGGTCCGGCGGTGCGGCGCTGGCTCACCGCCGCGGGCCAGATCGAGGCGCTCTGTTCGCTGGCCAGCCACGCCTACGAGCATCCCGCCGATCCTTTTCCGGCGCTGGTAGAGGGGCCGGCGAGTTTGGAGGCGGAGGGCATCGGGCATCCCTTGATTCCCGAGGAGCGCGTGGTCCGCAACGACGTGCGCATCGGCGGTCCGCTGCGCGTGCTGGTGGTGAGCGGCTCGAACATGTCCGGCAAGAGCACGCTGCTGCGCACGCTGGGTGTGAATGCCGTATTGGCCCTGGCCGGCGGCACGGTGCGCGCCCGGCGCCTGCGCCTCACGCCGCTGGCGGTGGGGGCCTCCATCCGCGTGACCGATTCTCTGCAAGACGGCGTCTCGCGCTTCTACGCCGAAATCGTGCGCATCCGCCAGATCCTGGACCAGACCGCGGGCCCGCCGCCGGTCCTGTTTCTGATCGACGAATTCCTGCACGGCACCAACTCGCACGACCGGCGTATCGGCGCGGAGGCCCTGGTGCGCGGACTGGTGGAGCGCGGCGCCATCGGCCTGGTGACCACGCACGACCTGGCGCTGGCCGAGATCGCCGAAGCGATGGGCGGGCAGGCCGCCAATGTGCATTTCGAGGACCGCATCGAGAATGGCCGCATCCTGTTCGATTACGTCATGCGTCCCGGGGTGGTGCGCAAGAGCAACGCCCTGGAGCTGATGCGGCACGTGGGGCTGGAGATTTGACGGCCGCGGAGATTCGCGAGCGGGCCCGCGCGTGCGGCTTCGAGCTGGCGGGCGTGGCGCGCGCCGAGCCGGTCCGCGAACGCGCCTGGTACCAGGCCTGGGCCGCCGCCGGATTCGCGGGGGAGATGCGCTATCTGGCGGATCGCCGCGCCGAACTCCGCGACGATCCGCGCCACCTGCTGGCCTCCGCGCGATCCGTCATCGTGGTGGGCAAGCTGTACAACACCGCCTGGCCGCGCTCGACCGAATTCAATGACGAGGAACGCGCCTGGATCTCGCGCTATGCCTGGGGCGACGATTATCACCGCGTGCTGCGGCGCGGCCTCGAGCGGCTCGACGCCGGATTGCGCGCCTCGGGCGGCGCCGGGTACGAATCCAAGATTTGCGTCGATACGGCGCCGCTGCTCGAGCGCTCCTACGCGCGCCAGGCGGGGCTGGGTTGGATCGGCAAGAACACCTGCCTCATCAACCAGCAGGGCGGCTCGTGGTTCTTCCTGGGAGAACTGCTGGTTTCGCTCGACATCGAGCCCGGCCCGGAGGACGCTCCGCCTCGCGATCGCTGCGGGACCTGCCGCCGCTGCATCGACGCCTGCCCCACTCGGGCGCTGGTGCCGGGCCCGCTCGGCTACACGCTCGATGCGCGCCTGTGCATCTCCTACTTCACCATCGAACTGCGCGGCACAATCCCCGACCCGCATCGCACCGCTATGGGACGGCACGTATTCGGGTGCGACATTTGCCAGGACGTCTGCCCGTGGAACCGCCGCGCGCCGCAATCGGTCGAGCCGGCCTGGCAGCCGCGCGAGTTCGCGCCGCCGCTCGAAATGCTGGCCTCCCTCACGGAAGCCGAGTTCCGCGCCATGTTCGAAAGCACCCCGGTGACCCGCGCCCGCTACGCCGGATTCCTCCGCAACGTGGCGGTGGCCATGGGGAACAGCGGTCTCGCGAAATTCCGCCCGCCCCTCGAAAAACTGGCGTGTTCGCGCGATCCCATGGTCGCCGAACATGCGAGCCGCGCTCTCGAGAACTTAAAATAAAATAAAGGTGTGAGGACTCTCGCGCTGGGTATGCTGTTTTGGTTGCCTCTGGCGGGCCAGGACGCCCTGGTGAGCTCGGGGTACGACCACTTCTATAACCTCGAGTACGACGAAGCCATCGCCGATTTCGATCAGGCCATCGCGCAAAATCCCAACGTTCCCGATCTTCACAACCATTTGGCCGAGGCGCTGGTCTTCCGCGAGATGTACCGGGACGGCGCTCTCGAAAGCGAACTGGTTTCCGGCGCGAACTCATTTCTGCGGCGGCCCAAGCTGAATCCCACGGCGGAAATCGAAAAGCGCTTCCTGGATGAGGTGGCCCGATCCATGAGCCTGTGCCAGGAGCGCTTGCGGCGCAACCCCAACGATACGGCCGCGCTCTATGCCCTTGGCATCGCCTATGGCTTGCGCTCGAACTACTATTGGGTGGTCAAGAAGGCCTGGCGCGATTCCCTGCGCGATGCCACCGAAGCGCGCCGGTGCCATGACCGCGTCACCGAGCTCGATCCCCGGAACATCGACGCGCGCATGGTGAGCGGGCTGGACGATTACGTCGTGGGCAGTCTCCCGCTGGCCTACCGGCTGCTGGGGTTCATGATCGGAATCCGCGGCGACAAGGAGAGGGGCGTCCGCACGGTGCAGGAAGTGGCGGCGCACGGAAACCTCGACCGCGTGGAAGCCGAGATCTTCCTGGGCGCGCTCTACCGCAGGGAAAACCAGCCGCGCAAAGCCATTCCGCTGATCGACGATCTCATTGCGCGCTTTCCCAGAAATTTTCTGCTAAGGCTGGAGCTTTCGCAGATGTACAGCATGGCGGGGGATAAGCAAAACGCCTTGGCGGCGGTCGAGGAGATTGCGCGGCTCAAGTCCCGCCACGCTCCCGGGTACGACCGCGTCCCCTGGGAAAAGATCTATTTTCAGGAGGGCACCATTGAATTCTGGTACCGGGATCTGGACCATGCTCTGGCGCATTTGCAACTGGTAGCCGAGGCCGGCGACCGGGTGGACCTGAACACCGGGGCTTACGCCTATCTGCGCATGGGCCAGATCTACGACATGACCCACCGCCGCCAACAGGCGCTGGAGGCGTACAAAAAAGGCATCGCCTATGCGCCGCAGGCCGAAGCGGCACAGGAATCCAGAAAATATCTCACGGCCCCGTATCAACGCCTGTAGGGCGAGCCCGCACGATCCGTTATTGCTCGTCGATCTGCAGCTTGACGGGCTGTTCGATGTACTTGGCGTCCTTTCCAGCGGTTAGAACCATGAGCGCCAGCCGCGCCGGAGCCTTCACCGACGCCGGGATCTTGAACTTGATGCCGGTCTCGGACTGATCCACCAATTCCACTTGAACGTCGTTCTTGCCGTCGGTCAGGTAGACTTTGGCAACCATGGCTTTTTGAAGGTTTTCACCGGACACGGCTATTACGTCTCCCGCCTTCCCGTTCCCCGGATCGACCGACGTCATGCGAGGCATCGCCTGTTGCGCGTAGCCCGCGAAACTCGCGGCCAGCACCAGTGCAATCACAAAAGACAGTTTCATCTGATATCCCGTCCTTCGCTTTCACTGTATGTCCATTACGCCCCGAACACAAGGGTGGGCAGCCGGCGCTTGGGGGTGCCGGCACCGTTGCCGCGAGAGGCGCCTGGAGGGCCAGGCCTCCACGCCGGGAGCGCTGCCCGCCCGCAAAGTTGGGAGGCCCGGGCGCCGATCCGCTTAGGAAGCGCCGGTTGCGCCGGAGAAACGGCTGAATATCTTCTCGAATTGCACAGCCCTGTGATATGATTCCTTTGGAGCGTGTCTGCGATCGGGTGCCGGTCCACCTATTTTGATCCAACATTATCAAAATAGGGGGTCCGACTCGGTTATCATGCGCCGGTGAGCAAGCTCCTGGTGGCCGAGCCGCCGAGGGAGAAGCCTGATGGCGCCCGGGGGACACCCACCCCGTTTACAAACGTGGGTCAATAACGGGGGCTGGCACGGCCGCGAGGTGCGCTCCAACACCTCATTCTCTTTATCCCTTCGCGGGCGGTAATTGTAAGTTACTAACTCCGGATAACTCCCCGCCGTTAATCTAGGCTAACTTCTCGGCCGCCAAGCGCATCCTGGGGCACGTTTTCGGGCACGGAACGGCGCGGAATCGGGTAAATCGGCCGCCGCTCTTGCACAACATCGGGCCGATCGGTTGTAATAGACGTGGAGGCCAGCCATGGCAAAGCGGATGGGCGGGTTTCTTCATGAAGACAACGGCCAGGATCTGATTGAGTACTCTCTGCTCATGACCTTCATCGCGATCGCCTGCATGGCGCTGCTGGGAGCGGGGCGGCCCGCCGTGAACGCGATCTGGAACAACGGCAACGCCCAGCTTTCCAACGCCGCCGCGGTGGCTACCAGCTAGCCTCCGCATAGCCGCCCCTGGCGCCGCCGCGCACCGTCCGGGCGCCGCACGCTAAAATAGCTTTCAAATCCCATGCGAATTGTTGCCGCACTCCTGGCTTGCCTCGTCCAGGCGGCTGCCGCGCCTCCATCGGAAATCGACGGCCTGATCGACCAGGCGCGCTCCCTGCCCGGCGAATTCGCGGCCGACGGGCTGATCCGCATCGCCGGCTTCGCGAAGCTCTCGCCTGAACGTAAGATCGAATTGCTCGGCCAGGCCTACCAGCGGGCCGCCGAAGCGCAGCAGCCTTTCAAGCGCCACGCCGGGGTGAATCCTCCGGGCTACGCGGTGGGGTTTATCAACCGCGCTTACGAGCAGGAATTGGACGGCCTCTCGCTGCGCCTGCGCGCCATCGAAGCCATGCTCCCTCTGGATGGCCACCGGGCGCGCCAGATGTTCCTCGACCTGGGATCGCCTCACCCTCCGCCAGTCGCCTGCGAGGACTTGCTAGTCTACGATATCAGCCGCTACTACAGCGTGCTCGGCCGGGTGGCCGCGGAAACATTCACGGCCGAGGAAATCCGCAAGGGCGAGCCGGTCCGGCTGCTGGCCCGCCTCACCGGCACGCTCACCTCGGCCGTCGAAATCGGGCCAGCCGCACTGGCCATCGCCGGCGCCAAAGTGAAAGACGACGACTTCCAATCCCTCGCGACCGGTTTTGCCGGCGCGCTGGGCGGCTCTCCGGCGACGACCGCTCCTTCAGCGCCTCCGAGCAGGCTGCCGCCCAGGTCCAGGCACTGGTGGCGGAGTGCCGGCGCCGGCAGATTTCACCGCTGCCGCTGATCGAGGGATTCCGCCTATACCTGGTCAATAACCTCACGGGGAAGCGCTGCGCCGATGACGACCTGGCCGAGCCGGCTGGCCAAACCTTCGGATTGGCGGCCAACTCGCCTGCGCAACAACGCGTCGGCAGCGTGGTTTCGTACTTCAACGACGTCCTCGAAATTCCCCCGGTAGAGCCGATCAAACCGGATGAGACGGTGGCTTCCTCGGTCGAGGGCAAGGTCAAATTGGACCAGCCCTGCCAGGACGCCGATTGCCGGGCCATTCGCGATCAGTTCCAAGCGCTGTTTTTCGGCGAGAATTCGACGCCCCGTTCCAGCAGTTATCTACAGAGCACCGAGTTCCGCGTCAAGCTGCGCGATTTCCTCTCCGCCATGGCGGCGTGGAAGGAAGGCGGCGGCGCCACGCCCGCCGAATACTTCCGCGAAAAGGTCGGTGTCTTCGGCGAGTTGTTCAGCCTGGTCAGCGCCGAATCCGATCGCGACCTGGTGGCCTCCGCCGAGCTCGATTACCTGAACCAGAACCGCTTCCAGTCCGAAAACGCCATCGAGTGGTTTCTGCCCGTCAACATGCTCGTGGGCCAGGCCGGGATGGCGCCGGCCCTGAGAGGTTTGGCGGAAAGACTGCGAGATACCCAGGATCCCATCACGGCGTTCTATGCCAAGCTCGAATTGACGCTGCCGCGGTCGCCCGGCGAGATCATGCCGCTGCTGTGAAGCCGCCCGTAGGGATCACAGCACGTCGGCAAACCCGCGTTTCATGTGGCGGAAAAACAGGCCGCCCAGGCAGAAGACCCCCGCTCCGTAGCAGGCCGCGATCGCCAGGTCGCGCGCATCGGGCGCCGCCGAGCCGAGCAGAACGGCACGGTAGCCGCGCACCAGGTAGTACATCGGATTAGCCACCAGCACGAAATGCGCCCAGCGAGGAAACTGCTTCTCGGAGATGAAAATGGGGGTCAGCCAGAACCAGAAGGTCAGCACCACGGTGAGCATCTGCGCGGTGTCCCGCAGAAATACATGCAGGCTGGCCACGATCCAGCCCAGGCCTACCGCGAACAGGCCGATAAGGAAAATGTAAAGAGGCAGCAGCAGCAGGAAAACGCTGGCCTGGTTCTCCCACACGCCGGCGGCGGCGATCATGAGCGCCAGGGCGAGCAGGTGGCTCATCAGCGTCGAGAGGAACACGGAAACCGGGACGATCTCGGAGGGAAAAACCGTTTTGGTGATCAGGCTGGCCTGATCCAGCAGGCTCGAGGCCGAGCGCTGCACGGTCTCGCTGAACAGCCCCCACGGCAGCATGCCGGCGAAAATAAAGAGCGGGTAATTGCGCACGCCCTCGGGCGGGGAAATCCGCAAGCAGATCTGGAATACAAAAATCCAGCTGAGCAGCAGCACCAGAGGATGAACCAATCCCCAGATCCAACCCATGGCGGAACCCACGAAGCGTTGCTCGAAATCGCGCCGCACGAGTTGGAACAGCAGGCTGCGCCGCTCGATCAAATTCCGCAGAAATAAGGTTCCAGGAAGTCGCTTTGACACTGTTGAATTTGAACAATACCAAGTCAGTCAATAACTTGCAAGCGCATGGAGGGGGTTGACACGGAGCTAGCCGGGCTGCTATATTCCGTGATTCGCCAATCTGAAGTCAAAATAGCCCCACCGGACCCCGGCGCAGTGACGAGCCGAATCTAAAAGGTCCGGGCGGAGAAGACTATGAAGCAGGAATATTTCGTGGTCGTGCTGGCGCATTCGCTGCACGGCCGCCTTCGACGCGTTCATATCCCCCAACAAGCCGTGTATACGGTTTTGGCGCTGGCTCTCCTCGGCTGTTTTTCCCTGTTCGGATTCGTGGCCAGTTACGCGCGCATGGCGTGGAAAGTGGCCAATTATAATGCCCTGCGCGGAGAAGCGGAAACGCTTCGCACGCGTTACCGCAGCCTGCAAAAAGAAGTCAGCCGCACCAACGAACAGCTGGCCAGCCTGGAGTTGTATGCCAAAGAAGTTTCCATCGCCTATGGCATCCGCGAGCGGCTGGAAGGCCCGCCCGATATTACCGGCGAAGGCAAGCTGGTCCCCAGTTTCTCGGAAAGCGTGCAGGAATACGACTTCCTCCGTACCGCCAACGTCCTGTCCATGATGAGCCGCTCCACCCAGCGCTTGCAGCCCGCCTTCGCGCAACCCGCCGGATATCCCGTGGCGGGCCGCCTGATGGGCTCGTTTGGGGACCGCACCGATCCCTTCTCGGGTGAAGGCGCGTTCCACAAAGGCGTGGATATCAGCGCGCCCTCCGGCACACCGGTGCATGTGACGGCTAACGGGATCGTGATGCACGCCGATGCCACCCTGAGCGGATACGGCCGGCTGGTGATCGTCGATCACGGCGGCAGCTACCAGACTTACTACGCGCACCTCTCCAGCATCTACGTGCGGGTGGGCCAGGAGATCCGCCGCGGCGAGTTGGTTGGCGCCGTGGGCAGCACCGGCAAAGTGACCGCGCCGCACCTGCACTACGAAGTGCGCATCGGCGGCGTCCCGCGGAATCCGCGTCAGTTCCTGGCGCGGGCAGTCTCGTACGAGCAGACCGGTAAAAAAGATTTTCCGTTCTGATTATCGTGATCCACCACCCTCCCCAGGCGCGGCCTCCCGGCCGGTAGGCCAGCCGGCGAACCGCCCGTTCTTTTGCGGTACCCTGAGCTTGAATATGCGAAAACTCCTGCTGCTGGCGGCTCTGGTATCGTGCGGCTGCGGCCCGGCGACCCAGGCCGGCGCCATCCCCGAGTACGGCTACGAGGTGGTCCACACCTATCCGCACGACCCCCTGGCTTTCACTCAGGGGCTCTTCTACCTGGATGGCTACCTCTACGAGGGAACCGGCCTGGAGGGGCAATCTTCGATCCGCCAGGTGCGCCTGGAGACCGGCGAGGTGCTCCGCAAGCGCGAGGTTCCAGAGGAGTATTTCGGCGAAGGCATCGTCAACTGGAAGGACCGGATGCTGGAGCTGACCTGGAAGGCCCAGCGCGGCTTCATCTACGGCCTGGCCACCTTCGACCCCCAGGGCCAGTTCGATTATCCCGGCGAAGGCTGGGGGCTGACGCAGGATGGCAAGCGGATCATCATGAGCGACGGCACTTCCCAGTTGCGCTTCTGGGATCCGGAAACCCTCCGCGAGACCGGCCGCATCACCGTGACGGCCGACGGCCAGCCGGTGAACGAATTGAACGAGCTCGAGTGGGTCAAGGGCGAGGTCTACGCCAACATCTGGCAGACCAACCGCATCGCGCGGATCGATCCGGCCACCGGCAAGGTGACCGGCTGGATCGTCATGGCCGGCCTGGCCTCGCCCGATGGTTTTTATATCGGCGGCCAGTCCGATGTTCTGAATGGGATCGCCTATGACGCACGCGGCGGCCGCCTCTTCGTGACCGGCAAGCTGTGGCCCAAGCTGTTCGAAATCAAGCTGGTCAAGAAGACCGCCGAGTAGCTCAGCCTATATCGGGCAACAGGAACCGCCCCGGACATCCCGCCGCCCGCGCCACCGCCTCGGCCGCCAGGTAGCCTCCGCGCACCGCGCCTTCCATGGTGGCGGGCCAGCCCGTGCGGGTGAAATCGCCCGCCAGGAAAACGTTCGGCAGGCTGGTTACGGCGGGCGGGCGCAGCGCTTCGGTTCCGGGAGCGGCGGAGAACGTGGCGCGCTGCTCCTTCACCACATGGGCCTTCACCAGGTTGGCCTCGATGACCGCCGGGAAGTACAGCCGCAAATCGCCCACGGCCATATCGATGATCTCCGCGCGCGAGAGGCTGGTCAGGTCGCGCGAGGCGCTGACCACCAGCAGCAGGTAGCGGCCGGCATCCTTGTTGAACATCCACTGCATGGTGCGTCCCAGCAGGGTGGCGTGCGGCAGGCTGGTGACGGGCCGGTCGAACCACAGGTGCACGCCAGTGATGGGCGAGTGCTCCAACGGGGGCGCCGCCAGACCCACGCTTGGGAGCCGCTCGAAAGGCAACGCGCAGATGTAGTGCTCCGCTATCCGCCGCTCTCCGGCCACCGTGAAACCGGCCTCGCCGATCGACTCCACCGGGCACCGCAAATGGATGCGCACGTTTCCCAGGCGGCGCCAGGCCTCCATCGAATACAGCTCGGCCAGCGGGACTGCGGGGATGCCCATCTCGTACGAATCGGGGCGCGCCAGAAACCCCAGCCAGAAGACCTGGAAGCCGTGGCGGGCGGCCATGCGATCGAGATCCTCGTTGATGGCGCTGACCAGCACCTGCCGCCAGAAGCGATCGATGGCGCGCGGGGTCTGGCGTTTCTGGAGCAGCCAATCGAGCATGCTGATGCGGTCAAGGTCCGGGCGGCGCGGATTCCCGCGGTTCCATTCGCGGCGGAGAACCATAAGCGCGCGCGCGATACCAAGCTTGTCGTGCCAATCCAGGCAGCCGAGCGCTAGAAACGAGCCGGTGAAATGCAGCGGCGCGGGCAGACGGCCGCGCCGCAGTACCGAGACGCGCCCGCCGGGCTCGAGAAAATAGAACTCGCGGTGGAACCGTATGCGCTCCGCGACCCCCATGCGCCGGTAGAAATCCAGCAGGTTGACGCAGCAGCGCAGCAGGATGTGCTGGCAATTATCGATGGTCTCGCTGGGCTGCCCGGCGAGATCCGGAAGCGCATACGAAGTGGCGCGGCCGCCCAGGAAGGGGCGCGCCTCGAACAGATCGACGCGGAACCCCGCTTCGCCCAGCGCGGCCGCCGCGGCCAGTCCGGCCAGCCCGCCGCCGGCGATCAGCACGCTACTCATTCAAATGCCAGTATGCCATGCCCTGCGCGACCAGCCCGCGCGGCCGCCGCCCCTATAATTGAGGTAATGCCGACCACGGAAGAGGCGCGCGCGCGTCTCGCCGCGATTCCCGGGCTGAGCGTCGCCACCGGGATCCTCCTTTCCCGCTACACGCGCTTCGGCATCGGAGGACCGGCCGATATCTACGCCGAAACCGATAGCCCGGAGGCCTTCACCGCCGCCATGGCCGCGGCACGCGCAAGCGGCGTCCCCACTGTGGTGATCGGCGGAGGAACCAACCTGATCGTCTCCGACCAGGGCTTCCGGGGCATCGTGCTGCGCTATCGGGCCGAGCGGCTCGACGCTCAGGGTACGTGCATCCGCGCGGAGGCCGGCGCGGTTCTCCAGAGCCTGGTCGATTTCGCCATCGAGCGGGGCCTGCGGGGCCTGGAGACGCTGGCGGGCATACCGGGATCGGTGGGGGCGGCCATCTATGGCAATGCCGGCGCGTATGGTCACTCGATTTCCGAGCGGGTGGTCCGCGTGCATTTTTTCGATGGCGCCGCGGTGCGCGTGTTCGGCCACCGGGAATGCGAGTTTGCCTATCGCGAGAGCGTTTTCAAACGCCACAAGGAGTGGATCGTATTCTCGGCCGAGCTGTCGCTCGAGGCCGGCGACGCCGCCGGACTGCGCCAGGCCGCCGGCGAGATCCTGCGCGTGCGCAACGAGAAGTTCCCCGTGACCATGAAATGCGCCGGCAGCATTTTCAAAAACCTGCAGTTCGACGCGCTCCCGGAGTCCGCCGCCCGCCAAGTGCCGTCCGCGGCCGTGCGCGAAGGCAAGGTCCCCGCCGCCTGGTTCCTGGAACAGGCCGGCGCCAAGGGCATGCGCCGCGGCGATATTCACGTGGCCGCCTATCACGCCAACCTGGTCTACAACGGCGGCGCGGGCACCGCCGCGGACCTCTGCGCGCTAATCCGGGAATTGAAGGCGCTGGTAGCGGCGCGCTTCGGCCTGGAACTCGAGGAAGAAGTCCAATACGTGGGCTGAGTCCCCGGCGCGGCCGCACGCCAAAAAAGGTAACATGTACTGGAAACGGCAATTACATGAAGAGGAGACCGCACACGTCATGAAGGGGAATCCGAAGGTTATTCAAGCTCTCAATCAAGCGCTCGCCGAGGAGTTGATCGCCATCAGCCAGTATTTCCTGCACGCCGAAATGTGCGAGAACTGGAAATACGGCCGGCTCGGCGAGTACATCAAGAAACAGTCCATCGACGAGATGAAGCACGCCGAAGCGCTCATTGAGCGCCTCCTGTTTCTGGACGCCACGCCGAACTTGACCGAGCCGATCGAGATCAACATCGGCGCCAACGTCAAGGCCCAGATCGAGAGCGATCTGAAGCTCGAGATCGACGCCGTGGGCATGTACAACCGCAGCATCGAACTGGCCCGCCAAGAAGGCGACAATGCCTCCCGCGAGCTGTTCGACAAACTATTGCGCGACGAAGAAGGCCACGTGGACTGGCTCGAGGCGCAGCTTCATCAGATCGAAGAGATCGGCTACGAGCGCTATCTGGCGCGCCAGATCGAAGACGAGAAATAGATAAAGCCAGCCGATTCTAAAGCGGCCGGGAAGATCCGCCGATTATCAATCCGTGTCACCCTTGTGACGCGCGCCCATGACGGATGCGATCTTCACCCCGGCCGCGCGCCGGCATATCGCGCAGTTGAAGCAGGCCATCCAGCCGGCCCTCGGACGCCTGGACCGGAGCTTCCGCGTGCTGCTCCGCAAGAGCGGTTACGGCGCGGCGCAGATTCGGGCGCTCGCCGCCATCACGCCCGGGGCCGCGGCGCGCCTGCGGTCCCTGGAACAATTCCTGGAACAAGTGGAATACAACGGCCGCCGGCTGGCCAAGATGAACCTGCCGCCAGCTCAGGTGAACGATGCCCTGCGCCAATTCGGCGCCCTCGTGGAAAAGAAACTCGAAGGACGGCATGCGCCTGCGCGCGAGCAATTGAATCTGGCCACGCTCCTGGCGATCGAGAGCGCTTTCTACCAGGTGCGCGAGAGCGAGACGCAGGCCTTCTTCGGCCTGCACCACGCCGAGGCGGAGGCGAAGGGTCTCGCCGATATGTTGCAGAGGTTCGTCGCGATCATGACGCGCACTTTCCGCGCCCGGGCCGGCCGCCTGATGCTGCTCGAAGCGCCGCTCCCGCGCGCGCTGGCGCGCCCCCTCTATATCCGGCGCGGAGACGGCCGCCAGCGTTTAATCGCCGATCCGGCCATGCGCGGCCGGCACGCCTCCTACTGGTCGTACCCGGTTCAGCCGGCCGCGGTCGTGCAGCTCGGCTTCGACGTGCCGTATCCCTGGTTGCCTCGGGAACGGGTGTTGCTCGAGGCCATGGCGGGCCGCTGCCGGGAGGCCATCGAGCGCGTGCGCGTGGCTCAGGATCTCCGCCGTCTGGAGGCCGAGGCGCGCCAGGCCGAGGAGGAGGAACGCCGCCGCATCGGCCGCGAGCTGCACGATGAAGCCGGGCAATCCCTGCTGCTGTTGCGCCTGCAACTGGAACTGATCGAGCGCGAGGCGCCCGCTCCGCTGGCGGCGGGCCTGGGGGGAGCGCGCGAGACCGCCGGTCACGTCATCGAGGAGTTGCGCCGCATCGTGGCGGCCTTGGGGCCCTCGGTGGTGGAGCGCCTGGGTTTGAGGGCATCCCTCCGGCAACTGGTCAGCCGCTTCCGCAAGATGCATTCCGCCCAGGCGCGTTGCCAGATCGGCGATCTTCCCGACCAGTTCCCCAGGCGAGTCGAAGAGGTGATCTACCGTGTGGCCCAGGAATCCCTGCAGAATGTCGCCAAACATTCCCAGGCGACCTTCGTAAACCTTTCGCTGCGAGCCGCCGATAGAACAATCAGGCTGAAGGTTTCGGATAATGGCGTCGGTTTTGATACGGACGCCGCGAAGGCGAAGCCGATGTCCTTCGGAATGGCGGGTATGCGGGAGCGGGCCGCGCTCCTCGGTGGGACGCTCGCCGTCCTCAGCTCGCCCGCCAGGGGCGCAACTGTCGTCCTTCAATTGCCCATCGACTAAGCACGGATGGACTCATGTCTAAAATTCGCATCTTGTTGACCGACGATCACACCCTCTTCCGCCAGGCGATTCGCACGATGCTCTCGGCGGAACCCGATATCGAGGTAATGGCGGAAGCGGCCACTGCCTCCGAAGCCCTCACCCTGGCGCGTGAAACGCATCCCGACGTGGTGCTGATGGATATCGGCATGAACGGGATGAGCAGCTTCGAGGCCAGCCGGCTGATCCGCAAAGAGTTGCCCGAAACCCGCGTGGTGTTCCTTTCCATGTACGACGATGACGATTATCTGGCCGAATGCGTGGATATCGGCGCCAGCGGGTACATCTTGAAGGAAAGCCAGGCCGATCAACTGGTGACCGCCATCCGCGAGGTGCACCGCGGCGGCAGCTATCTCAGCCCCCGCCTGCTCACCCGGCTGGTGGATGGCTTCCGTTCGCAGGCCGCCGGCTCGCCCCGGCAGGCGCGCTTTGGAACGCTCACCAAACGCGAGCGCGAGATCCTCAAGCTGCTGGCGGAAGGCAAATCCGTCAAGGATATCGCCGCTTCGTTCGAGTTGAGCGTGAAGACCGTGGAGGCCCACAAGTTCAATCTCATGCGCAAGCTCGACATCCACAACAAAGCCCAGCTCGTGCAGTATGCCATCCAGAAGAAGGTGATCCGCCTGAACGAGACGCCCCCGAATTAACCCGAGTCCGTTAGGCCGTCGCCAGCAGCGTTCCGGCTAGGAAGGCGGCAAACGCGAAGGCCACTCCCACGATCGCATCCACGCCGTAGTGGTAACGGCCGGCGACCGCTCCCAGCGCAATGCCGATGGCAATCGCCATAAAGCCCAGTCCCACCCACAGCGGGCAAAGCTCCAGCATGGCGAGCGCGCAAGCGGTGGCGATGGCCACGTGAGCGCTGGGAAACGTGTTCGCATGGATGCTGCCGCGCCGCAGGATCCAGAGATTGAAGGCTCGCACCTTGCCCGCAGGCAGGGCCACGCTCGTTTTCTCGCCGAGCAGGCGCGGGGGCCTCATCTGGACGAAGGGAACCAGGCCGAGAGATCCGTACGAAGCCAGCATAACCGTGGTCCATAGCCGGCCGATGTCGCGCCCCTGGCCCAACAGGTAAAGCGTGGCGGGCGCCAGGGGTAAGGCGACATAGTAGGACATGTAAGCCAGTTCCAGAGAGGTCAGAATCCAGGCTCCCGCGGCATGGCGCCCGCACCATTCCAGCGCCGGAAAGACCAGGCTGTGGTCCAGGCGCTCGAGCCTTGCTTCGAACTCCGTGTCGGCATGCGCGATGAATTGCCCGGCCTGCTGGTAGAACGCCAGGAGCAGGATTAGCGGAATCCAGTCCCGCGTGACGGAAGCCGCGAGCGGCGACACCAGGCGCGGCAGAGCCACCGAAACAAATACCGTGAGGGCCAGACCGCCCGCTCCGAGGGCTGTGATATTCACCCGCCGCGCTCGATCTAAATCGCGGCGGCGCCAGGCCAGGGCCATCAACCAGGAGAACGCCGGAATGGTGATCCACTCCGCCCCACGGAGGTGCGGCATCAGGATCGGGCCCTCAGAACGCGCACCGCTACCTTGCCGAGCACCCGGTTCACCGGGCCATCGAGAAACATCCAGGTCAGCGCATCGAGCAGCGCGGGCGGGTGGTATTGGGGATCTCGTTCCCGGCGCGCCGCGATCATCTCCCGCAGTACCTGCCGCGGGTTCTCCCGGAAGGCGTCGAGCATGGCCGTCTGGTGCACGCAGGATATCGTGCAATACGGTGCGCAGGCCTTGGGGGTGGCCGCCTCCCGCTCGAGATCCGCGCGCGTGTACCGTTTCAGCGGTATCGCGGGGTGGCCGCGCTGCTGCGAGCAATAGTGCACCAGCCCATCTTCGCAGATGTAGAGGAAGCGGCCTCCCGCCCGGCAGTGCCAGACGTTGGGCAGGCCCTGCGAAATGTGGCGCTGAAAACGATCGTACTGCGCGAAAGAGAACATCTTCTGATCGGGCTCGAGCAGGTCGCGATAGATGGCCATGTGGTCCGGCGCCAGGGGCCGGAGCTGGCCGCCGCCATCGTGCAGGATTCCCACCGTGCTGGTGAGACCCAGCGCCCGCGCCCGCCGGGCGATGGTGCGGGCGTCCTCGGGATTGCGTACCGGGCTTCCCAGAACCGAGTTCACCGTGACCGCGAACTCGGCGTATTCGGCCAGCCATTCCAGCTTGCGGTCGAGCACCTTCAGGCTCTTCTTCGACGTCTCGTCCGGCGTGACGTTGTCGATGCTGATCTGCAAATAATCCAGGCCCGCGCGATTCAGCCGGCGGATGCGCTCGGGTGTCAGCAGGTAGCCATTGGTGATCAGGGTGGCGATGGCGCCGTGGCTCCGTATGCGCCGGATAATCTTATCCAGACCGGGATGCAGCATCGGCTCGCCGCCGCTGATGGTGACGATCGTGGTTCCCAGGTCGGCTAGCAGGTCCACGCGCTCCAGCATTTCGGCCAGGGGCACCGGCGCCGACACCGCGTCGAATTCGTTGCAATAGGTGCACGCGAGATTACAGCGCCGGATGGGCACGATCTGCGCCAGGATGGGGTGGTGCTTGGAAGCCATGGCGCGCGCGAACATGCGCGATTCCCGCAGGCGCCGGTCCACCGATCGCACCCTCCGTCGCAGGGACTGGTTCAACTTGGCCCACCGCAGCATCGTTATTCCGAGTTTACGAAATAATTCCGATTTTACGAAATAGGACGCCGCCCGTGTCTCATAGCCGCCTGGCTGCTGCCGTATCCCGCCTTAGATGGCTGTGATGCCGGCTGTAAGTGAAGTAGATCGTCAGCCCGATTGCCAGCCAGATCACCAGCCGGTACCATGTATCCACGTCAAGCGAAGCCATCATGGCCAGGCAGACCAGTATCCCAAGAATAGGAACCAGCGGCACCAACGGTGTCCGGTAAGGGCGCGGCGCCGCGGGATTGGTCTTTCGCATCACCATCACCCCCACGCACACGATCACGAACGCCAGCAGCGTCCCGATGCTGGTCATGTGGCCGAGCCGCGAGATCGGCAGGAATCCGGAAAACAACGAGACAAACACCATGAAGATCATGTTGCAGCGGTAGGGCGTCTGCCACTTCGGATGAACGTCCGAGAAGACGTGCGGCAGCAGGCCGTCGCGCGACATCGAAAAAAACACGCGCGATTGCCCGAGCAGCATGACCAGGATCACCGACGTATATCCTGCGATGATTCCGATCACGATGCTGGTTTGCAGCCAGGCGTGCGGGAAGAGCGAAATCACCGTCGCCACCGGCGCTGCGTCGCCGTGGAACCTGGTATAGGGCACCATGCCGGTGAGCACGTGCGCGAACAGCACATAGAGAATGGTGCATATCGCGAGCGAGCCGATGATCCCGATGGGCATGTCGCGCTGCGGCCGCCGCGCTTCCTGCGCGGCCGTCGATACCGCGTCGAAGCCGATATACGCGAAGAAAATTACCGCGGCGGCACGCATGATGCCGCTCCAGCCAAACTCGCCGAACGTGCCGGTGTTGGGCGGAATGAAGGGCGTATAGTTGGCGCGGTTGATGTATGCGAAGCCGATGCAGATTACGACGATCACGATCGTGACTTTGATCGCCACAATCACCCCGTTCACCCGCGCCGATTCCGAGATCCCGATCATCAGCAGCACCGACACCGCGAAGATGATAAAGACGGCCGGTAGGTTGATAAGACCCGCGGGCTGGTCCCACGGGCAGCGGGTCAGCGACGCCGGCAGTTCTACCCCGTACATGTGCAGCAGCTTGACCACGTAACTTGACCAGCTCACCGATACCGTGGCCGCGCCCACGGCGTATTCGAGCACCAGGTCCCAGCCGATGATCCATGCCAGCAGTTCGCCCAGCGTGGCGTAGGCGTAGGTGTAGGCGCTGCCGGCCACCGGGATCATGGTGGCGAACTCGCTGTAGCACATGCCGGCGAAGGCGCAGCCCACGGCGGCCACTACGAAGGAGAGCACCACGGCCGGCCCGGCATTATCCGCCGCGGCAATCCCCGTGAGCGAAAACAGGCCGGCGCCGATGATCGCGCCAATCCCCAGAGCCACCAGGTTGACCGGTCCCAGGGTGCGTTTCAGGTGATGCTTCCCACCTTCGGACTCGGCCACAATGCGCTCTAGCGATTTCGTCGCGAATAAACTCATACAGTGCTGACTATAGCATCGTCGGAAAATGCACCGCAGAGCGAACACGCCACGGTAAAGTGGGAAAGAGGAGTAAATTCGCGTGCCGAAGAACCTGCCCATTTTCCTGCTGTGCGTTTGCGCGCTTATGGCGCAGGCGCAATCTTCTCAACAGACGCAGCCCAAGTCCGGACCTGCCGCGCAGCCCGGTAAGACCGCCCCGGCACAGCATTCCGCGCCAGTGCCGGCTTCCCCCGCGAACGCCACGCCGGTGAAAGCGACCACCCTCAAGTTCAGCACGGATACCATCGACCGCACGGCCGATCCTTGCGTGGATTTCTACCAGTTCGCCTGCGGCAATTGGATTAAGAACAATCCCATTCCGCCGGACCAGTCGCGCTGGGGCCGCTTCTCAGAGCTGCAGGAGCGCAATCGCGAGGTTCTGCATCAGATTCTGGAAGAAGCCGCCAAGCCGGCCGCGGGCCGCGATGCCATCACGCAGAAGATCGGCGATTACTACGCCGCCTGCATGGATGTGGCGGCGATCGACTCCCAAGGCTTAAAGCCGCTCGAACCCGAGCTGGCGCGCATCCGCGATTTGAAAGATAAGGCGGGGCTGGCCGGGGAGCTCGCCCACCTGCACCGCGGCGGTGTCCCGGCACTGTTCGATTTCGGCTCCGGGCAGGATGCCAAGAACTCGGGCGAGGTGATCGCGCAGGCCGATCAGGGAGGCCTGGGAATGCCGGACCGCGATTATTATTTAAAGGACGATCCGAAATCCGTGGAGCTGCGGCAGAAATATGGGGCCCACGTCCAGCGCATTTTCGAACTGTCCGGCGAGACACCCGAGCGGGCTAAGACCGATGCGGCCACGGTCCTGCGCATGGAGACGGAGTTGGCCAAGGCATCCCTCGACCGCGTCTCGCGGCGCGACCCCGTCAAAACCTACCACCGCATGAGCCGCGAGGAGTTCGAGAAGCTCGATCCGGACTTCCGCTGGAGCGTCTACATCGCCGATAGCGGCGCGCCGCCCTTCCACAGCATCAACGTGGCCTGGCCGGATTTCTTCAGGGCCATGGCCGCCGAAATTCAGAGCGCTCCGCTGGACGACTGGAAGACCTATCTCACCTGGCACCTGCTGCATTCCGAGGCGTCGCTGCTGCCCACCAGGTTCGTCGACGAGAACTTCGATTTCTACGGCAGAACGCTGACCGGCGCCACCGAGCTGCGGCCGCGCTGGAAGCGCTGCGTGGATTTCACCGATGACCAGTTGGGCGAAGCGCTGGGCCGCAAGTTCGTCGAGCGCACCTTCGGCGCGGAAGGCAAGCAGCGCACGCTCAAGATGGTGGACGCGCTCGAGAAGGCCCTGGGCCAGGACATCCAGCAGGTTTCCTGGATGACGGAGGCCACCAAGCAGAAGGCCCTGGTTAAGTTGCACGCCATCACCAATAAAATCGGTTATCCGGACAAGTGGCGCGACTATTCGAGCGTCCAGATCCGCCGCGACGACGCCATCGGCAACGCCATGCGCGCCGACCAGTTCGAGTTCGAGCGGCAGCTCAACAAGATCGGCAAGCCCGTGGATCGCGGCGAGTGGGAGATGACGCCGCCCACCGTGAACGCCTATTACGACCCTCAGATGAACAACATCAATTTCCCGGCCGGCATCCTGCAGCCGCCCTTTTACGACAACCAAATGGATGACGCGGTGAACTTCGGCGGCATCGGCATGGTGATCGGCCACGAGTTGACTCACGGCTTCGACGATGAAGGCCGCCAGTTCGACGCGCAAGGCAACCTCCAGGATTGGTGGACGCCGGAGGACGCCAAGGAATTCGACAAGCGCGAAGCCTGCATCGCCAACGAGTATTCGAGCTTCACCGTGGCGCCCGGCGTGCACGTGAACGGCAAGCTGACTCTGGGCGAGGATACGGCCGATAACGGCGGTTTGAAGGTCGCCATGATGGCGCTGATGGAGCGGCTCGGCGCGCAGCCGCAGCCGAAGATCGATGGCTTCACGCCCGAACAGCGCTACTACCTTGCGTTCGGCGAGATTTGGTGCGAGAACGACCGCGAAGAAGCGCTCCGCCTGCAAGTGAACACGAATCCGCACGCGCCGGCCAAGGACCGCGTCATCGGCGCAGTCCGAAACTCGGCTGAGTTTCAAAAGGCGTTCTCCTGCCATGCGGGCCAGCCCATGGTAAGCGCCAACGCCTGCCACGTGTGGTGACCGGCCCGGGGGACGCGCTGCCGGCGGAGACTTTGGCGGTGCTCAAGCGGCACGCCTGGGCGCGCAATTTCTATAGCTGACAAAAGACTCGGTTCCAACCGAAAAAGCGCCTTTTCGGTCCGAAATCGCCGCAACTCGTTACAATGGAGTCGAATGGTACGGATTCGGCGCCTTGCTCGCGCCGCCGGGGCGTTGGCGCTTCTGGCGGGCGCGGTCCTGGCCCAGGAAGAAGCTTCGCAACCCATTGAACAGGCTGCCGCATTGGTGGCCCAGGCGCGGTACGCCGAAGCCGTGCCGCTGTTGAGCCGCGCCCTGGAGGCGGCCGAGCACGAATTCGGTCTGGAAGATCCGCGCCTCACACCCCTGCTCGACGAACTGGCCACGGTTCTGCGCATCCAGGGTTCCAACGCCGAGGCCGAAAGGCTGTGCCGGCGCTCACTGGCCATCAAGGAGAAGGCGCTGGGCGAATGGAATCCCGGAATCATCCCCGATCTCAAGCTGCTGGCCGGCCTGGATAGCGCCGTGGGCCGCGACCGGGAAGCCGAACAGCAGTTGCTGCGGGTGATCGCGGTGCGCGAGAAGGCCGGCGGGCCCGAGGATATCGACCTGGCGCAGGATTCCGCCGATCTGGCCGCTTTTTACATGGCCCACCGGCGCTTTGCGGTGGCCGAACCCAACCTGCGGCGCGCCATCTTCATCATGGAACGCAAGCTCGGCCCCGACGCGGCCGCGATGGTGCCGGTGCTGGACGACCTGGGCACCGCGCTGATCGCCCAGAAGAACTACGAGCCGGCGGAAGTGCCCTTGCGCCGCGCGGTTGCCATCGAGGAGCGCCTCTACGGTCCTACCCACGCCAACGTGGCGCCCCACCTGGATAAGCTGGCAGAGCTTTTCTATCTGGAGAAGCGCTTTTCCGAGGCCGAGCCGCTCTACCGGCGCTCGCTGGCGATCTGGGAGGTGGCGCTGGGGCCCTATGACTCCGCGCTGGCCACGACCCTCGACAATCTCGCGGTGGTGTATGCCTCCCAGGAGAAGTTTGCGGCCGCCCAACCGCTCTACCGCCGTTCCCTGGTGTTGCGCCAGCGGACCTCCGTCGAGAGCCTGAACAACCTTGCGCTGGTGCTGGAAGCGCAGGGGCAGAACGAATCCGCCGAGCGCGATTACAAGCTGGCCATCAGCTTGGCGGAGAAACTCCCTACGACCGTCGGGGACATCCCGGTGGGCCGAAACGGACTGCTGGCGAGAACTCTGGAGAACTACGCCGCGCTGCTCGTCAAGCTGAAACGGCCCCTGGAGGCATCCAAGGCGCGGGCGCGCGCACGGGAATTGGCCGGGAGGCATTCAGAGAAATGATCGAGCTGCCCGAATACCGGCAAAAGACGACCACCGCCGCGCGCGCGGTCGAGGCCGTGCGCTCTGGCGACCGCGTCTATCTGCATCTGGGATGCGCGGCGCCGGACACGCTCACCGCCGCGCTCCTGGAACGCGCCGATCAGCTTCGCAACGTCGAGATCATTCATCCCGTTCCCTTTGGCAATTCCGATTACGCGCGGCCGGAATATGCCGGCCATTTCCGGCACAACGGTCTTTTCCTGGCCGGAGAGAACACCCGCCGGGCGGTGGCCGAGGGACGCGCCGATTACACTCCCGCCTCGCTCAGCGAATGGGAGAGCCTGTTCACCTCGAGAGAGCTGCCGCTGGATGTAGCCTTCATCCAGACTTCGCCGCCGGACGCCCAGGGTTTTCTGAACATGGGCGTGGGCGTGGATAGTTCGTGGACAGCTGCCACACTGGCGCGCCACACCGTGGTGGAAGTCAACGACCGGATGCCCCGCACCCGCGGCAACTGCTCCCTGCACGTGAGCCAGATTTCGGCGATCGTCGAAAGCTCGCGCCCGCTATACGAGCTGCCGCCGGTCCCCTCGAATGCCGTGCAAAGGCAGATCGCCGCCAAGGTGGCTTCGCTGATCCCCGATGGCGCCACCTTGCAAATGGGTATCGGCGCCATTCCGGATGCCGTTCTGGCCTGCCTGGGCGACCGGCACGATCTTGGCATCCATAGTGAAATGTGTTCCGATGGGGTAATACCCCTGATCGAGGCGGGGGTTATCACCGGGGCCCGGAAGACTTTACACCCGGGGAAAGTGGTGGTCGGATTCGTGCTGGGCACAAAGCGGCTCTTCAACTTAGTGCATGAGAACCCGATGTTCGAGTTTTGTCCCAGCGCCTACACGAACGACCCTTTCATCATCGGCCGGAATGACAATATGATCGCGATCAACTCCGCGGTGCAAGTGGATCTCACCGGTCAGGTTTCCTCGGATTCGATTGGTGGGCAGCCCTATAGTGGTTTTGGCGGGCAATTGGATTTTATTCGCGGGGCGGGGCGCTCGCGCGGCGGCAAGCCCATCATTGCGCTGCCCTCGACGGCTCGTGGCAGCGCCGTCTCGCGGATTGTGCCGGCACTCGATGCGGGCGCCGGGGTGGTGGATACACGCGCGGACGTGCGCTACGTGGTGACCGAGCACGGCGTGGCCTACCTGCGGGGCAAAACGCTCCGCCAGCGCGCCGAGGCGCTGATTTCGATTGCGGATCCGAAATTTCACGACGAGTTGTGGGATTATGCAGCGCGCGTGTTTCATGTGGAACCGCGCGGCGCGCTGGCGGTGGAGGAGACCCGATGAACACTAATGGAAAATCCGGCAAACCCGACCGGGGCATTGTGGAGATGAATTCGGAAGAGTGCAAAGGCTGCGGGCTGTGCGTGGATGCCTGCCCCCCGAAGGCGTTGCGCCTTTCCGAGCGCCTGAACCATTACGGGTATCACTACGCCGAATATGTGGGCTCCGGCTGCACCGGCTGCGGGATCTGCTTCTTCGCCTGTCCCGAGCCAGGCGGCATCACCGTGTTGAAACTGGCGCCGCAGGCGGGCACTCCGGCGCCCGCGGCGTCCGCCGTGGAAACCAGCGCCTGAGACCCCGAGAGATTGCCATGTACACTCAACTGACCAAGGGCAATGAAGCCATCGTGAAAGCCGCGGTGCTGGCGGGATGCCGGGCCTACTACGGGTATCCCATCACGCCGGCCAGCGAGATCGCCGAAGCGGCCGCCCTGTACCTGCCGCAGGTGGGCGGCGTGTTCGTGCAGGCGGAAAGCGAAGTGGGCGCGGCCAATATGCTGTTCGGGGCGGCTTCGGCGGGCGTGCGCGCCATGAGCGCCTCGAGCGGCCCGGGCATCAGCCTGATGCAGGAGGGCTTCAGCTATATCGCCGGTGCCGAGTTGCCCTGCGTGGTGGCCGATATCATGCGCGCCGGTCCAGGGCTGGGCAACATCGGGCCCGAGCAGGGCGATTACAACCAGGTCGTCAAGGGCGGCGGCCATGGCAACTATCGCACCCTGGTGCTGGCGCCCGCTTCGGCGCAGGAGATGGCCGATTTGACGACCCTGGCCTTTGACCTGGCCGACCAGTACCGCAACCCCGTGGTGCTGCTTACGGATGGCTATATAGGCCAGATGATGGAGCCGGTCCGCTTCGCGGAGCCGATTCCCGTCCCTCCGCCGCCGGCCTGGGCCGTCACCGGCACCGCCGCGACCCGGCCCAACCTGATCACCTCGATTTATCTGGAGTTCGACGCTATGGAGCGCCACGTCCGCAACCTGGAGGCCAAGTATCAGCGCGCGGAACGCGAGGCCGTGCGGGCGGAGCGCTGGCGCACCGAGGATGCCGATGTGGTTCTGGTAGGCTACGGCATCGTTGGCCGGGTCTTGAAAGCCGTGGTGGAGATGGGCCGCACGCGCGGGCTGGCGCTGGGTCTCCTGCGCCCCATCACCTTGTACCCCTTCCCGGTGGAGGCTTTACGGGATCTGAGCCGCCGCGCTAAAGCCTTCCTGGCGGTCGAGATGAGCACCGGGCAGATGCGCGACGACGTGCGCCTGGCTCTCGAGGGCCGCCGTCCGGTGGAGTTGTATAGCCGCGTGGGCGGCAACGTACCCTCGGCCGAAGAGGTGCTGGCGTTCATCGAACAGAAGTTCGCGGGCCTGGCCCGCCGGGAGGAGGCTCTGATTTATGGCTGACCAGGCGAACTACGCGGTTTCGCATGCCAAACCCGAGGCATTCTACGACTGCTATGACCGCAAGGCCGAGTTTCAGCACCAAACGCATTACTGTCCGGGCTGCGGGCACGGCATCGCCTCGAAGCTGCTGGCCGAGGCCATCGACGCGCTGGGGGTGCAGGACCGCACCGTGCTGGTGACCCCGGTGGGCTGCGGGGTCTTCGGGTATTACTACTTCGATGTCGGCAATATCCAGGCGGCGCACGGGCGCGCCTCGGCGGTGGCCAGCGCGGTGAAGCGCAGCCGGCCGGAAGCCATCGTGCTCGCGTATCAAGGAGATGGCGATCTGGCGGCCATCGGAACCGCCGAAATCGTACATGCCGCCAATCGCGGCGAAGCCATCACCGTTGTTTTTATCAACAATGGCATCTATGGCATGACCGGAGGCCAGATGGCCCCCACCACGCCGCTGGGCAAGAAGAGCACCACTACTCCCTTCGGCCGCAACATGTGGACGGAGGGCGCGCCGATCCACGTCTGCGAAATGCTGGCCACCCTGGACGCGCCCGTGTTCATCGAGCGCGTGGCGCTGGGCAGCGTGAAACAGATCATGCAGGCGGCCAAAGTGCTGCGGCGCGCGCTGGAAATCCAGGTGAAGGGCCTGGGATTCTCGTTGGTCGAGGTGCTGTCGCCCTGTCCCACGATCTGGAAGCTGGATCCGCTGGAGGCGCAGCGCTTCGTGCGCGAGGAAATGGCCTCCGTCTTCCCGGTGGCCAACCTTCGCGACCGCACCAAGGGTGCGCCGGAGCGCCCCGCGCCCGCTCCGCTCCCGGCTATCGAGAAGATTCCCGGCATTATGGGCCTCGTGAAGGACGAGCCATCCGGCTCGCATGCCGAAGCATCCGCCCCGAAGCGCCTGGACCTGCGCATCAAGATCGCGGGCTTTGGTGGCCAGGGCGTGCTCATGCTCGGGGAGGTGCTGGCGGAGGCTGGGCTGGGAGCGGGATACCAGGTTTCCTGGCTGCCCTCCTACGGTCCCGAGATGCGCTCGGGAACCTCCAATTGCCACGTGCGGCTCTCCAGCGACCCGGTGGATTCGCCGGTGGTCTCGCGGCCCAACATCCTGCTGGCGCTCAACGAGCCTTCGCTTCGCAAGTTCCTGCCCACCGTGGAGCCGGGCGGCACGGTCCTCTATAACGGCGAGGAACTGCCGGAGGATTGCGCGTGTGACGGACTGCACATGATCGTGAGGCCCTTTACCCGGCTGGCCGATGAGATGGGAGCCGCCAAGGCCGCCAACATCCTCATGCTGGGCACCTTGCTGGAAGTCACGGAGCTTCTGGAGGAACGCCGGATCGTGGCGGCGCTGCGCCGTAAAGTCAAGAGCCAGAAGTGGTTCGAGATCGATCTGGAGGCGCTCGCGCGCGGGCGGAACGAGCTGCGCGAGCCGCTTGAAACCGGACGGGTGTAACCTTTGGGGCGCCCGAAACGCATTATCATTCGGATATTAAGGTTCTGAAAGTTAACGGGGGAATTATGTCCAGACGGTCCGTACTGGCGGGTTTGGCTTCAATAGGAGCGTTGTCGATGGTTTGGTTGTCGCCGGGCATGGCGCAGCAACCGGCCGCCGCGGTAGTTCCGGCCTCCGCCGCGCCGCCGGTTGCGGCGCAGGACGATCAGTCGTCCTGCTGGCTGCGCGATGCCGCGGCGCCCACCCCAGCCATCATCTACACGCTGTGCCAGCAGGGTGAGCTCTGGTTGAGCAACGATGGCGGCAAGACCTGGACCATGCGGGATACCGGCGCAAAAGGGCGGCTGCGGGCTTTAGACTTCCTGGATGTCAACCGCGGGATCGCCGTGGGCGACGACGGCTCCTGCTGCGCACTACGGATGCCGGCAAGAGCTGGAAGCAGGTGAGTACGGGGGTCAAGGACCACCTGCTGGATGTCACCTTTATCGGCGAATCGGGCTGGTCCTCCGGCTTCGAGGGCGTTATCATACACAGCACCGATGGCGGGCTTACCTGGACCCCGCAGAAGGCGGGCACAACCCAGGCTATCGAAGCGCTTTTCTTTCTGGACGCGAACATGGGGTGGGCCGTGGGCTGGGCCGGAACCATCCTGCGCACCACCGATGGCGGCAAGACGTGGCAGACCATCAAAACCACCCAATCCTCGTGGTCCCTCACCTGCGTATATTTCAAGGACGCCAAGGAGGGCTGGATTTCCGGCTTCGGCGGGCAGATCCTGCATAGCCGGGATGGCGGCCTGACGTGGGAAGCGCAGAAGTGCCCGGTCCAGAACTGGCTGACTTCGATTGCCCAGGATGCTTCGGGCCGCCTGTGGATGACCTACGACGACGGTTTCCTGATGAGCGAGGACAGCGGGGCGAACTGGAAGATGGTGGATGCCGGCGGGCATTACTTCCTGGGCAAGCTCTTTTCCGTGGATAAAAGTATGTGGGCGCTGGGCCAATCCGCGATTCTGCGCCCGAGCGGGAATGGCTGGAGCCGGATCGAGAGCCTGGTTCCGGACAGCACCGCCAAGCTCCTGCAGGCGGCTTCCGGAGCCGTCGCGACTGTGACGCCCAAGCCGTAAACGCAGCATCCACAAAATTCAACTCCATAGGCTTCATTTCCTGGGCCTGGGGCGCTTCCCTGGGCCTATGCTATTGTGTTCAAGGCGGCCTCGCGGGCTGCCGGCGAACTTAGGGAACTCTCCCGCGCGAATGCGCGTATCGACTAAGGAGTGCTTTTCCGAAGCCTATGACAACCACAACCAGCCCACATCTGGATCACATTCACTCGCTGCTGGCGGAACGCGGCTATGAGGTCTCCGAGCCGGCAGCGGAAACATTGAAAATTAAGGAGTTAAACAGCGGAATCAGCGTCCGGGCGGTGCTCCAGGGAGACATCGTCTTCTTCTCGCTGGTCTGCACGGTGGTTCCCGAGGCGGCTATCACGCCGGCCATTATGCGCGATATGCTGTCGGCCGAGAACGGGATCTCCACCTCGTATTTTCAGCTCTACGCAGCGGAAGACGGGGGCGTCGCGGTGACTCTGAACAACTTCTGCAAACTGGAGGATATGGGTCCGGACGACGCGGACGAGATCCTGTCCTGCGTGCATTTCCTGCTGGCGGATGTGATCGCGGCACGGCGCCTGCTGAGCGGGCTTCAATCGTAACGGAGGACGATTATGCCATTTCTATCCGATATCTTCGGCCGTCTGGGGCGCGTGGCGCGCGGGCAGGCCAACCAGGGCGTGGATGTCATCGAGGACGCCACGTTCGAGGCCACCGTCAGGCAGACCGTGGCCGATATGAAGAATGAGCTGAATAACGTGGTGCGGGCTTCCGCGGTGGCCATGAGCAACTACAACCGCCTGGATGCCGAATACCAGAACTACGTGCGGCAGGCGCAGGAGTGGAAGGACCGCGCGGGGCAGGCGCTCGACGCCGGCAACGAAGACTTGGCGCGCAAGGCGCTCGCCAAGAAGGCCGAATGCGACAAGCAGGTGGCCGGGATGCAAACGGCCGTCGATTCGGCTCAGAAGACCAGCGCCAAGCTCAAGCAGCAGGTGATGGAGCTCAAGCAGAAAATCGAGGAAGGCGAGCGCACCGCGACCACCCTGGTGGCCCGCAAGAACGCCGCCGCGGCGCAGCGCAAGGTAGCCGAAGCCATGGCCGGGGTGGGCAGCGCCGATAACGCCTTTTCGGCCCTGAACCGTTTCGAGGAGACGGTGGCTAAAGAGGAAGCCACCGCCAAGGCATTCGACGAACTAGGCTCGGCCGGGAAGGATGAGGATCTCGAGGCCCAGTTCGCCTCGCTCGGCGGACATAGCGTGGATGCCGAGCTGGAAGCGTTGAAGAAGGAACGCCAGAAGCCCGCGCAGCCGCCGCCTCCCACCATGCCCAAGGAACTGCCCGCGCCAACCGGTTCTCTGGCCGCCGGCCGGAAGGTTGGGGAGAAGACCGAAGCATAGCGCGCCATGATTACCCTTACGCTGGTGAGCATTCTGGGCGCGCTGCTGGTGATGGTGCTGGTGCAGCTCGCCAAGAAGCCCGCCGCCCAGGTGCCCAGCGCGCCAACCCCTATGCCTGAAACCGATCTGGCCAATTTGAAACCCTCGGATGCCCGCGCGGGCGATGCGATCTCGATCGCCGGCGCGGGCGACGACATGACGGACCTCGATTTCACGGCCGACCATGCGACCAGCTTCGAAGCCGGCGCGCGCGGCTGGATCGAGGTCAGCGGCCCGTATCGCGGGCGGCGCGTGATCCTGCGCGCGGCGCGCGGGGAGGAGGACGAGGAGACCGCCCTGCACAGCGACCCGCGCAAACTGACGATTGAAGATCTGGGCCTCTCCGAAGACGACCTGGCCCAGATGGACGAGCGCCAGAACACCGCCGACAATTTCGAATTCGACGGCAAGTCCTGGCTGTACCGCCTGAGCCGCGAGGTGAAGGCGCGGTCCGGCGGCTCGGGGCCATCGAGCGGATTCTACTATTGGGAATTCCGCGAGCAGGATGGCGACCGGCTGCTGGGCCTGCGCAAAGCCGAAGGCGAGCCGTTCGCGGTCGCCCTGTACAAGATAGTCAATCCGGGCGACGTCACGATTTACCGGGGCAGCCGGGCCTGAAGGAGGCTCCAGGAGGCCAACATCTATGAGCCGAGGCACATTGAAGT
Organism: Terriglobia bacterium; assembly: GCA_963714205.1. Taxonomy (GTDB): domain Bacteria; phylum Acidobacteriota; class Terriglobia; order Bryobacterales; family Bryobacteraceae; genus CAVQNQ01. Next base: position 1,900,919 of record CAVQNQ010000002.1, on the reverse strand, counting down.
TTCTGGCCGTTCTTCTCAGCGTTCTGATCGTCTGCGTTCTGGTGGCCGGTCTGGACAATCTGCCGCGCAGCGTGCGCGCGCAGATTGATAGCGAGCGCACGGCGCTGGCGGCGTCCCAGAAGCAGGTTCAGGCGGCGCAGGCCGAAGTGGGCCGCGATCTGGAGAGCGAGGCGGCGCTCTATGCCGCCATTCCGGCCAGCCGCGAATGGCCCGGCGCGCTGAGCAAGGCAACCGGCGAGATGGCGTCGGCCGGCCAGAGAATGACCGAGCTCGAGGCCCTCGAGAAGGCCAACCGCCGCACGGACCGCGAGCGCGCCGAGACGCTCCTGGCCCAGGAGCGCGGGCTGCGCACCGCCGGGGCATCCGAAGCGGCCGCGATCCAAAAAGACGCGGCGCACTGGATCGACTTGAAGCAGCACCTGCCCCAGGCGCTCCAGGGGATGGAGCGGGATTACAACGCGGTTCACTCTTTCGACCTGACGCCGGTTGCGGCGGCCATCCAGCGCGCCGAGACCGACTGGCCGGAGAAGAAGCCCGACCTGGACGCGCGCCTGAATGCACTGCGTGGCGAGGCGGCCCAGGACGATTCCCTGTGGCAGTCGAGCGCCGATGCCCGCCGTAAGGCCGCCGCCGGCGATTACACGGGCATCGCGCTGGTCTCCGCGGATGCGGATTCGCTCAAGGCTCAGGCGGCCGATCTGCCCGCCAAGGCCGAAGAGCTGAAGACGCTGGCCGGCCAGCTCTACTATGCCTGGGACAAGGTGCTGGTGGATCTGGAGACCCGCGGCATCGGCACCAACCGCTCCTGGGACGAAGAGATCCGCACGGTCCGCACGCATGTGGTGAATGCCGAGTCCAAGAGCGGCGAGACCACTTCCGAAGACAAATGGGTGGAAGTTCCCAAGGCCACTTACGAAGCGCAGAAGAACGACCTCGGGATGGCCGTGGAGCACAAGGCGGCGGGCCGCTACGATTCCGAGGCCGAACGCACGGCCCAGCCGGCGGGCTTCGCCTACATGGCGCCGCCCGGCCAGACGAACCAATACGGCTATTGGGAGCACCGCGACGGGCGCGATTTCTGGGTCTTCTACGGCCAGTACGCCCTGCTGCGCGACCTGCTGTTCAACCACAGCTATCGCCCGCCGGATCGCTACGACTGGGAAGGCTACCGGACCTCGCGCGAAAGCGGCCGCACCTATTACGGCCGCGACGAGCAGGCCGGCGCGCCCCGGTACGGCTCGCAGGGCACCGCCACCGAGGAACGCTACGCCGGCAGCAGCTATGCGCAGAGCGGCGGGTTTCGCGATTCGAAATACGCCAGTAAAAGCGGCAGCTATCGCAATTCGCCGTACGCCTCGCCCTCGGCGCGGGATCCCAATGCGGATCACAACGCGCGCACGTTCGGCTCGAACCGCCCGGAGCCACGTTCGTCCCCGCCCGCGGTCCGGCCTACTCCGCGGCCCTCATTCCGGCCGCCCATGCGCAGCCCGGGCCGGTCGTTCGGGCGCAGACACTAGGGGACGCCAAACCAGCACAACGCGGAGACGCGGAGGCGATTTTGCTTAATACTCCCCGGAACTCCGCGCCTCCTCGTCTCCGCGTTGTGCTGGTTTAGCGTTGACCTTTGTCCCGCCCGGCTATTGCCAGCCCGGCAGCTTGGGGCCCATCAGCGCCACCACCAGCGCCGCGAGACCCAGGAAGGTGCCTAGGGGCAGCTCGTAGGTGGCGGCATCGCGGTGCGTGACTTTGATGTAGGCGTAACCCAGCACGGAACCGGAGAGGGAACCCAGAATCAATGTCAGCAGCGCGCCGCGCAGGCCCAGAAACGCGCCCACCATGGCAATCAGCTTCACGTCGCCGAAACCGAGGCCCTCGCGGTGGCGGACCTTGTAATAAAGCCATCCCCCGCCCCACAGGAACAGCGCCGGAAGAATCGCTCCGAAGGCCGCCTCCGCCAGCGATTGCGGGGCGCCCGGCGTCATGTCCATGCCAACCAGCCAGAGCAACGCCTGGGCCGTCATGTCCGGCACCGGCACGAAGGCCGCGAACACCAGGCCGAGCAGCGCGCCGCCCAGCGTCAGCTCATCGGGCAGAATGCGCTGTTCCAGATCGGAGAAGATCAGCCCCACCAGCAGGGCGCTGAAGACGCACATCTTCAAAGCCTCCGGACGCGGCCCCAGCGTGTACACGAAGACGAAAAAGAGCCCGGCCGTCAGCAGCTCCACGATGGGGTAGCGCGGCGAAATCCGCGCGCCGCAGTGGCGGCAACGGCCCCTCAGCAGCGCATAGCTCGCGAGCGGGATATTGTCGTACCACGCGATGGTCTTCTGGCACGCGGGGCAATGCGAGCGCGGCCGCACCACCGAAAGATCGCGCGGCCAACGATAGATGCACACGTTCAGGAAACTGCCGATCAACAGGCCAAAGAGGGCTGCGAGTATGGCTTCAATCAAGAAAGCACCTGCCGGTAAACCTCCATGGTACGGCGGACCATGGCCTCCGCGGTGAAACATTCCTCGACGCGCCGGCGGCCGGCGGCGCCCATGCGCAGCGCCGCTTCGGGATCGTCAATGAGAGCGCGGATAGCGGCCGCGATGGCCGGCGCGCGGTTCTCGACCAGCAGCCCGGTCTCGCCGTGCCGCACGATTTCCGGTAGCCCGCCGGTCCGGCTGGCGACGACCGGAACTCCGGCCGACATGGCCAGCAGCACGGCCGAACCGAGGCCTTCGCTTTCGGTGATGTAAACGAAGAGCGTCGCGGAAGCCAGGTCGCGCTCAAGATCCGTGGAGAGCGCGAGCTCGATTCCGGCCAGGCGCGCGCTCTCCAGAGCCAGGGCGCCTCCCTTGCGGGGATCGTCCAGATTCGCCGGAGCCAGCACCCGTGCCGGAGCGTCGGTGATTCTCGGCCCTGCAAACAGCGGCACGCCGTCGTAGACCACCTCGACTTTGTCCGGCGGCACGCCCCGCCCCTCCAGAATCGATTTCACGTGCGCGGAAACCGCCAGATAGCGGGCCGCGCGCCCATACTTCCAGCGCTGGATCGCGCCGGGCGCCGCTCCGGGGAAGGCCACTCGCCGCGAGACCACCAGCGGGGCGTGGCATAACAGGGCCGCCCAAGTGTGGCTGCGCGAATCGTGCGCGTGCACCAAGTCGTAGCCGCGCTCGAAGGGCAGGCGCGCGAGCGGCCCCGCCTGCCAGCCCCGGGACCGCGCCTTTTCGAGCAGCGGCCCCGCGGCACTCGCCAGCAGCGCCGATTCCAAGCCCGCCGCGCAAAGGCCCTCGATCAGACGGAGCACCTGCCACTGGCCTCCGCGCATCGTGCGGCCGCTATCCAGGTGCAGGACGCGCATCAGCTCATGTTTCTCGCTTTGGAATATTTCAGGAAGGTGTAGAACGCGGCCATGTGCGCGATGGTCAAACCCTCCGGGCCATCCAGAAAACCGCGCTCGACGAAGTAAGTTTTCACGAAGGTCCAGGCCGGATCCAGAATCAGTCGCCAGAGCGGCACCTTCATCTTGCGCGCCACAATCTCCTGCGCGGCCAGCGTGGTGTAGCGATCCAGAGTCCGCAGGTGTTCGGAGAGCGAATCGCAGGTGAAATGCAGAATGCTGCCTTCGAGGTGGCCCACGCGGCCGTCCACCTGGACGCTCTCATGCACGAAATCGCCCACCCAGCGGGCCTTGCGCCGGTCGTAGAGGCGCACCTTGCGGTCCGGATACCAGCCCGAGTGCAGAATCCAGCGGCCCAGGTAGCGCGCCAGGCGCGGCATGGTGTAGGCGTCGTACAGCGGGCCGGATTTCTTGAGGCGCAGGATCTCGGCATCCAGCGGCTCGCTGAGGGCTTCGTCGGCGTCCAGCGAGAGAATCCAATCGTGGGCGGCCTGCTCGGCGGCCCAGTTTTTCTGGCCCGCGTAACCGCGCCATCCCGCTTCGATCACGCGCGCGCCCAGCTTTTCGGCCAGCTCCACGGTGCGGTCCACCGAGCCGCTGTCGATGATGAGGATCTCGTCGGAGCAGCGCAGGCTCTCGAGCGTCCGCGCGATGTTGCGCTCCTCGTTGAGCGTGATGATCGCCGCGGTGATCTTCATATCCGGCTACTGCCCGCTGGCGGCGATGGGAGCCAGGATGAAGGTGAGCAGAAAGACGGCCAGCGCGATCCAGCCCAGCTTGCGCCGGCCGGGCGTCAGATCCGTGTCGTCGTATACCATTGGGTGACGGCGTCCCAACACCAGCAGCACCAGCCCCCACATGGACCATCCGAACCAGGAGAAGTAGCCCAACGGAATCATCAGCATGCACAGCACGGTCGATATCGTGCGGTGGCGCCGGCGGAAGAACGCGTAGACAATGTGGCCGCCGTCGAGCTGGCCGATGGGCAGCAGGTTCATGGCGGTGGCAAACATCCCCACCCAGGCCGCGCGGGCCACCGGGTGCAGGTAGATGTCAGCGGAGGAAATGCCGGGGAAAATGGCGCGCTCGAGGAGCAGTTCGAGCGCCGGCGCGCCGAAGCGCACATCGCCCTGGTGAGCGATGCCTGGGATCACTTTGGAAAATGCCAGCCCCACTGCCAGGGCCGGCAGCAGGAACACGAACCCGGCCAGCGGCCCCGAGATGCCCACGTCGAACAGCACCCGCCTGGAATAAATCGGCGAGCGCACGCGGATGAAGGCGCCGAAAGTGCCCAGGAACGGCGACGGCAGAAAATACGGCAGGCTCGCATCCACGCCGTGATATAGGGCCGCCGAGTAGTGGCCGAATTCATGGGCCAGCAGAATCAGTAGGAGGGTCACGGAAAACGGCAAGCCGCGCAACAGCGCGAGCGGGTGATACCAAAACCAGGAGTACTGCGCGAAATGATGTTCGAGATCGAATGGCAGGTTGCGTTCGAAATCCGACTGCATGGAGGCGCCCACCACCGTGGTGGTAAAGAGCGTCACCAGAAACAGCAGCCCGTAAAGCCAGTAGCGCTCCCGTGTGCGCGTTTTCGGGGCCGCGTAAGTTTCGCGGCCGCCGTTTGCGGCGTAGAACGGGAAAGGCGCGGGAGACAGATCCTGGGAAGACACGATGGATCGGCCGCGGCAGCAGTCTTACTGCAGCGTCTGCAACTCCTTGCCGGGCTTGAAGCGCACGGCCTTGCCGGGGGGGATGGACACTTCGGCCCCAGTGCGGGGGTTGCGCCCGATGCCGGTCTTCCGGGGCTTCACGTTGAAAACACCAAAGCCGCGCAATTCGATGCGGTCGCCCTGCTCGAGAGCCTTCTTCATGGATTCGAACACGGTTTCAACCGCCATCTCGGCTTTGGTTTTCGTGATTCCGGTCCGGTTTACGACCTCGTTAATGATGTCGAGCTTGATCAAAACAGCCTCCTCGTCCGGGCGCGGGGCGAAAACTTGGTTCCCGCTTTTGTCAACTCCATGATAGGATTGAATTTATACCCATGTCAAGCGAACGTAACGGGGGATCGCCCGCGTCGGTTTCGAGCGACCTGTTCCGCCGGGCGTGCGGACGCTTCGCCACGGGTATCTCGATCGCCACGGTCCTCGATCCCGTCGGCGAGCCCCACGGACTGACCGTGAGCTCCTTCACCTCGGTCTCACTGGAGCCCCCGCTGATCCTCATTTGCCTGGGCCATGCGGTCTCCTGCATCGAGATCTTCCGGGCCGCCTCGCACTTTGGAATCAATGTGTTGGGGGAAGATCAGCGGCCCCTTTCCGAGCACTTTGCGCGCAAAGGCCACGACCGTTTCGGCAGCCTGGAGTGGCGCCGCGGCGAGACTGGCGTGCCGCTCCTTCCCGACGTACTAGCCGTCATGGAATGCGCCCTCAAGCGGCGCGTCACGGCCGGAGACCACGATATTTTCATCGGCGAAATGGTGCACGCTCACGTGAGGGAAGGCTCTCCGCTGGTGCATTACGCCAGCCGGTACCGGCGGCTGGGGTAAGAGGGGAATTCTTCCGGCGCTAGACTGGGGGAGATGGCGAACGCACTCTCGTTCCTTCACGAACAAATCGAGGAGTGGCGCACCGAAGGCACCTACCAGCGCCTGCGCGTCCTCGAATCGGAAAGCGCGGCCGAATCGCGCTTCGATGGGAAGCTGGTCGTCAACCTCGCTTCCAACAACTACCTGGGGCTGACCACGCATCCCAAGCTGCGCGAGGCGGCCATCGAGGCGGTTCGCCGGTTCGGCGTGGGATCGGGCGCGGTGCGCACCATATCCGGCACCATGAGTTTGCATATGGAACTGGAAGAGCGCATCGCCGCCTTCAAGAACGTCGAAGCGTCGGTGGTGTTTCAATCCGGCTTCGCGGCCAACGCCGGCACCGTCTCGGCCATTCTGGGACCCGAAGACCACATCGTTTCCGACGAGCTGAACCATGCCAGCATCATCGATGGCTGCCGGCTCTCCAGGGCCAAAATACACGTCTTCCCGCACAAGGACGTGGACGCCGCGGAAAAAATTCTGGCGGAGCTGGCCGGCGCGGCGGGGCGCAAGCTGCTGATCTCCGACGGAGTCTTCTCGATGGATGGCGATATCGGCCCGCTTCCCGGACTGGTCGAGGCGGCCGAAAAGCACGGCGCCATCATGATGGTGGATGACGCGCATGCTTCGGGCGTGCTGGGGCGCAACGGCCGCGGCACCATCGATCATTTCGGTTTGCACGGCCGCGTCCACGTGCAGGTGGGTACGCTCTCGAAAGCCATCGGCGTGCTGGGCGGATACGTGTGCGGCAGCCGCGACCTGATCGAATTCCTGTATCACCGCGCGCGGCCGTTTCTGTTTTCCACTTCGCACCCTCCGGCTGTGGCGGCGGCATGTCTGGCGGCATTCGACGTCCTGGAGCGGGAGCCGGAGCGCATCGCGCGGCTGTGGGAGAACACGCGCTACTTCAAGCAGGGGTTGGCGTCGGAGGGTTTTGACACGGGCATCAGCGAGACGCCCATCACGCCGGTGATCGTGGGCGAAGCGCGGCTGGCGCACGAGCTTTCGCGGGAGCTGTTTTCAGAGGGCGTGCTGGCCACCGGGATCGGCTTCCCCACGGTGCCCAAGGGGCGCGCGCGCGTGCGCACCATCGTCACCGCGACGCATACGCGCGACGAACTGGACCGGGCCCTCGAGGCGTTCCGGAAGGCCGGCCGCAAACTGGCGCTGGTCTGACTGGCGCTGGTGTGAAGGGTCCGCGCGGCTTTTACTGCTGGTCCGGCGGCGTCTCTCCCGGGCGCATGAGCGTGGGCGGCTTGCGCTTCGGCTGGCCGCTGTTGCCGTCGTCGGCCTTCTGCGCTTCTTCCTTCCGGGCTTGTTTTTCCGCTGTGCTCATGGAGGCCTGGCGCTCCTTCTTCTCCTTTTCCTCGCGCGCCTCGATCTGGTGGGCGCGCTTTCCAAGGTCCTGTTGCGCGGCATCCAGGCTGTCGGAAGTGGTGTCGATGGCGTTCTTCAAAACGAAGTCGTAGCGGTCCATGTCTTTCGGCCGGTCGTTCCGGATCTTCTCCAGGATGGGCAGCGTCTGCCGTTCCTCGGAGGCCACCGCGGCCACCCCGGCCTTCACGTCGAGGTGGCGGGCCAGCGCGTCATCGACCACGTCGTCGATGGCGTCCAGGATCTTGCCGTAATCCTCAAGCGCGTCGTGTATCTGGACCGAGCGGCCGGGCTTTTCCTTGGCGAGCTGGTTCTTGACCAAATCGATGCGCGCCTTGGCGAACTTGGCGTAGAGGGACAGGCGCAGGTTGGGTTCCTGCGCGTCGCGGATCTGGTCGATCTCGTCGGAGTTGAGGAAGTCGCGCTGGGCCGCCAGGGGCGCGGCCAGCAGAAGGCAGCAAAGCAGGGTTTTCATCTGCGTTTTCCCTCCATCAATCCCATGAGCAGGTCGTCGTGCACCTGCTGCACCTTGGCGCGAAGCTTATCGAGCTGGGGGCGGTCAGTGTAGCTCATCTCCTGCTGGAAAGCATCCAGCCGGCGATCGAGGTCGCGCGTTTCGATCTCGGCCTTCTTGAACCACCGGGGATTCCGGCGGGGGTCCTTGCCGGTTTGGGTAAGCGAGTTGTAAGCCAGGTCCACGGACTGCCCGATCTCTTCGATGCCGGCGGTCACCGCATCGTTTTCGCCCTTCCGGTAGGCTTCGCGCGTCTCTTTGAGCGCGGCGTGGGCATTCTCCAGCGCCAGCGCCGAGCGCTTCTCGAGGTTGTTCTCGGCCATGGCCTGTTTCAAGTCCGCGGCCGCCGGGAAGCCGAACGCGCAAGAGATCAACGCCGCCCACAGTAGTTCCCGCTTCATCGCACCTTATCTAACTCCTTTATCCAACTCCTTCTTCAGCCATCGGGAACGCTGCCGCGCCTGGAACTCCTGGTTGGGATTCTGGCCGTTGCTCAAGGCCAGGAACTTCTGGTAAGCCTCCAGCGCGGGCTTCACCTGCTTCAACTTGTCTAGCATGATCGCACGAAAGAACCAATTGCCCGCGGTATCTTGACCCAATTCGCGGGCCCGCTCGAGGGCGGCCAGCGATTGCTGATAATCGCCCATCATGTAGAGCACGCTGCCCAGCTCGCTCCAGGTCTGAGCCTCGTCGGGCTTAAGTTTGAGGGCCGCCGAAAACTCGGCGGCCGCCGCGGGGAATTGCCGGGTATCGCGGAGCGCGCGGCCGCGAAGCATGCGCAGATCGAAATTGGATGGCTCAGCGGCCACGGCCTCCTGGAGCAGGGGCAAGGCCTTCTCGAATTGCCCGGCGCCGGCGTAAGCCGCGGCGAGCGCCACGCGGTTGGCGGCAATGGGGGATTTTCGATACGCGGCTTCCAGGGGCGCAATGGCATCCGCGGATTGGCGCCCCTCGAGCAGCAGCTCACCCAAGCGCGCCTGAGCCGCGGCGTTATCGGGCAGCTCGCGATAGATGGCGATGGCGTCGGCCGTCGAGTGGTCCTTCTCGTAGAGGTCCGCCAGCTCCAGAAGGGCGCCCCGGAAGCTGGCATCCAGTTGGGCGGCCTGGCGAAAATGCGGCGCGGCATCGGCCAGTTTGGCGTCGCGAGCCAAAGCCCGCGCGAGACCCAGCTCGGCCGCCGCGGATTTAGGATTCGCCGCGAGCGCCAGGCGGTAGTTGGCCTGCGCCTGATCGAGCGCTCCGGTGGCCAACTGCGCTTCGGCCAGATAGTAGCGCGGAGCATATTCTCGAGGCTTCTGATCGGCCGCGGCGGACAGCGGTTCGAGCGCGTCGGCCGGCTCCTTTTGCCGCAGGAGCAGCATGCCCAGGTTCAACTGGGCCTCGTAGAGACCGGGCTGGAGTTCCAGGGCCTTGCGGTATTCGGCTGCGCCCTCGGCATCGCGATGGAGATAGCTGCAGGCGACGCCGAGGTTGAAGTGCGCGGTGTAGTCCCGGGGATCGGCCTGAATGGCTTTGGTGAAGGCCTGCGCCGCGGCTTCGTATTGGTGGGCGTCGAGCGCAGCGGACCCCTCGGCGTTGAAATCCGGGGTTTCGAGCAGAGCGACGAACGCCAACACGGCCCACATACTTCAATTCTAAGCCGCAGAGCGCGGAAGGGCGTTACACAGCGCGATTCCTACTTCTTGCCCAAGTCGGGCGCGGGTACGTCCGCCGGCGGTCCGAAGGAGAGCGGGATATCGATGAGAGCGCCGCGTTCGCCGCTTTCGTCGGAGACGCGCAGCCTGCAATGCTGGGGCGGAAGGTCGAACAGAATCGTGCCCTGGAGCGTTTCGCCGGCTTTGGCGCGGCGCACGAAGCCGAGCCATGCAGGGACGCCGTTGCCGTCGCTCAACTCCTCGTAGGTGCGGCCGCTATCGTCTTCGAGGATGGCATTGGGCACGATGGTGTCGGCGGCGCCGGTATTGGTCGCGCTGATGCGGATTTCGAAAAAGCGGTGCTGCGGCACGCGGGCACTGGTACCTTCTCCGATCTGGGGCAGCCATTCGCCTTCATAGGCGGTGTAGACCAGGTGACCCGTTTCCGCCTTTTGTCCCAAGGCGTAGGCGCGGGTCGCGGAAGCGCTGTCATGAGAGCAGGCAGCGAGCGCGAGCAGCACAACGGCTGCAAGTAGAAGGAGCGGCCTCAGATGGCGCATCTCGCCTTATTTTCGTTGGGGATAGCGGATAAGTCAATAAGGATAAAACAGGCCCCAAGCTTAACTCAGGAGGACCTTAGTACTATTGCTGCGGCTGATGGTCCTGTAACATGCGCTCGAACTTCTTCCGCTGCGCATCGGTGAGCAGCAGCTCAACACGGGTCTTACCCTCGCTCAGGACGGTCCGGTAATATTGCCAGAAATCGTTGAGCACAGACTCCATCTGCTCGGATTGCGCGGGCGTCAACTCCAGTTCCTTCTGGATGCGTTCGAAGGAGACGGCCTTCCCAGCCACGGTGCCGAAGGCTGGCGAGCGGGTTTTCCCGTGGATGCCAAGGTCCATAATCAGGGCCCCGGTGACGCCGCCGCAAAGGAACACCAAGCTCAGCGTGGCCACGAACGCCACCCTGGGAGTCATCCACCTCTTCAACGGATGCTCGAGCAGGCTAGTGCTCATAATCGGTCAACGTGACGAGCATGTTATCCGCGCCGGGCTGGCCGTCGAAAGCCGGCGAGTTCTGCTGCGCCAAGACCGCCTCGGGCGAGGGACCCCTCTGGTAGCCGGCTTCCCGCGACAAAAGAAGGCCACCCGCGATCGCCAGGGTAAGCAGGCAGGCAAACGCCAGGCGGCGTCCGAAAACCAGGTTCAACCCGAAGAACCCCGCGAAGGTGGCCACAGCCTTCCCTTCGCTCACGCGCTCCATCACACCGGCGAAAAAACCGGGCATGGGCTCAAAGCTTTCTTCTTCAGAGCGCAAGGCAACCAACAGCTGCGAGACGTCCTCGATGCCGTGAATCTCCCGCCGACATGTTCCACAGGCGCTCAGGTGTGCCTCGAATACCCGTAGCTCGGCCGGCTCCAGTGTGCCGGCCAGATACTCTTCGAGGCTCTCCATCACTACTGCGTGCATATGTTTCTTCCCTAAGAAATGTAAACCGCACTCCCAAAACCACCCCCCGCGCGGGTCTATCCGTCGCCGGCCGCCCGCTTCCGGGGGAAACCCAATCCCAGTTCACCCGGTCACCAGACCGGGAGCACGATCCAGGCGCTGGGCCGCTTTGACCAGTTTCTGCCGGGCACGGAACAGCTTGACTTTGATGGTGTTCTCGTTCATGCCCGTACGTTCGGCTAATTCCTCTACAGAATAGCCCTCAACCTCCTTCAACATCAACAGCATACGCTCCTCCTCCGAGACTCGCGAGAGGAGCTTGAAAACGTAATCGCGGCTCGCCAGAATGGAATCCGCCGGCAACTGCCGATCCACCGGAGGTTCGGTGTTTTCCACCCGCCGCACCTCGTCTTCGCTCAAATCGCTCTCGTAGACCAGCTTCCGCACCTTGCGTTTGCGCAGGTAGTCGAAGCACTCGTTGACCGTGATTTTGTAGATCCAGGTAATCAGAGAGCTGCGGAAATCGAAGCTCGCCAGAGACAGGTAGACCTTCGCAAACACTTGCTGCGCAATATCTTCCACATCATTGCGCTGGCGAACGATGCCGTGGATAATGGAAAATACCTTGGTCTGATAGCGCTCCACAATCTCGCGGAACGCCGCTTCTTCGCCCGCCCGAGCCCGGCGTACCAGGGCGCCTTCCGGCGTGTTTTCGTAATCCACTTTGGGTCTTGCCGCAACCTTGCTGCCGAATGCGGGGAGTGGGAGCGCGCCGGTCAGTGTTCCCATACACCGTGTCCGACGCACACCCTCTCGATCGGGTTTCAAGTACCTGCCGATCAGTACATTCGCACGATAGCACAGCTAGCGACCGACATTCCCGCGACCCGAGCCGCGCTCTCTTCATCCAACACGTAGAACGGCGAGCTGTTCCGGGTCTCTGGTTATAATGAATGGAGCACGCTCGAATCAGGAGTTTACGCATGGTGCAATTAACGGAAAAGGCGGTTGGCAAAGTCAAAGAGATTATGGCCACTCAGGACCCCATGCCGGGTGGGTTGCGCATTGCCGTGGTGGGCGGCGGGTGCTCGGGCTTCAGCTACTCGATGGCTTTCGAGAATCAGCCCAACATGCTCGACAAGACTTATACCTATGATGGCCTGAAGGTCTTTGTGGACCAGGCCAGTATGCTTTATCTGGACGGCGCGGAAGTGGATTACGTGGAGACTATCGAGGGTTCGGGCTTCAAGTTCAACAATCCGCACGTCAAATCGACTTGCGGTTGCGGCAGCTCGTTCCAGGCCTGATATTCACGCGGTAGCGAAGACGCTTACGCCGCCGCTTCCGCCGCGTTGAACCGCACTGATACCAAGCGCGAGATTCCGGCTCCTGCATCGTCACGCCGTAGAGCGCCTGGGCGGCTTCCATGGTGCGCTTGGAGTGCGTGATCACCACGAATTGCGTGTGCTCCGACATTTCCAGGAGCAGCCGGTTGAGGCGGCCGATGTTGGATTCGTCGAGCGGCGCATCCACTTCGTCGAGGACGCAGAAGGGGCTGGGCTGATAGCGGAAAATGGCCATCAGCAGGGCCACCGCCGCCAGAGCCTTCTCGCCGCCGGATAGCAGCAGCACGTTTTGCAGACGCTTGCCGGGAGGCGAGCAGACGATATCGATGCCGGATTCGGCCAGGTTCTCCTGGTCGGTGAGGCGCATCTCGCCGCTTCCGCCGCCGAACAGCTTCTGGAAGGACTGGCGGAAGTTCTCGTTGATGGCTTCGAAGGCCTCGGCGAATTTCTGGCGCGAGACCACGTCGATTTCCTGAATGGCCTTTTCGGTGTCGCGGATCGAATCGATCAAGTCCTGGCGCTGCGCGCTTAGGAAATCGTGACGCTGCTGGGCCTCCTGGAATTCCTCCATGGCGGCGGCGTTTACCGGACCGAGCGATTCGATGCGGTTGCGGATCTCACCGGCGGCCTGCTCGGCTTCGGCGATGGCTTCGGCATCGGGCACCGGATCGTCGGCGGCGGCCAGCTCTTCCACGGCAGTGTTGAGCTCCTTGCGGCTGGTCTCATCGAGATACTTCAGCTCGGCCTGTTTGCGCACCAGCTCGATTTCGATCTCGGAACGTGTCTCGTGAGAGGCTTCCACGCGCGCGCGGGTGAGCTTGAGATCTTCCTCGCCGGCGCGCAGGGCTTCGCGCAGGGCCGCGTCGGCGGAGGCCATTTCCCCGGCGCGCCCATCCAGGGCGGCGATCTCGCCGGCCAGGAGCGCGGCGCGGCCATCCAGCTCGATATTGCTGGCCAGCAGGCGGGCGCGCTCGATTCCGAGGCGTTCGATTTCCGGGGCGATGGCATTGCGCCGCCCCAGCGTTTCGCGCAACTGCTGTTCGAGGCGGGCCATGGCGGCGCGTTCACCCCGTTGGCGCTCCTCGAGGCCGGCCAGTTGGGCGCGCGTGGCGGCGTGCTCTTCGCCGATGCCGGCGGCTTGCGTCTCGAGGGTTTCGAGTTCCTGGCTTTCGGTTTCGAGCGCCTGCTCGCGCTCGGCGCGGAGGCGCTCCTTCTCCTCGACGGCCGCGCGACTCTTCTCACGCTGTTCGGCGGATTTTGCGGCATCGCGACGCAGGCGCTCGAGTTCCATGCGAGCTACCGAAAAGCGCGAACTGGCGCGCGCCAGATCGTCGCCCAGCTTGCGCATATCGTGATCGAGCGCGACGCGGTCCTTTTCGCGCGCCTGCTGCAACGCTCGCAAACGCTCGAGCTCGGCTTCGAGCGCCAGGACCTCCTGATTCAGGGCGTCCAGAAGCGCCACCTGGCGATCGAGATCGTTCTGGCGAGCCACCAGCCGCGTCGCCAGCTCGCGCGATTCGCGTTTCATAGCCAGCGGGCCGGCACCGGACTTCTTGCCGCCGGTCACGGTCTGGCCATGGTAGGAAACGCCATCGGGCAGCAGGAAATAGAGGTGCGGATAGGTCACCGACAGGCGCTGCGCGGAGGAGCGGTCTTCGGCCAGGAAACACAAGGAGAGACGCGGCAGCAGATCCACAGCGCGGTCGCGGAAGCCGTTGGTGAGCCGCAGGGTATCGCTGAGGCGCGCGGCGATGCCGGTCTCGGGACCGATGGCCGGCTCAGGAAGGCGGCGGTAGCCCGGGCTGTCTCCGGCTCGGGATGCACCAGGAAGGTGGCCCGGCCATCCAGTTCGGCGCGGATAAAATCGAGGCCGCGCGCCGCCTGGTCCCAGGTCTTGACGACCACGTACTCCAATTCCTCGTGGAGGAACTCTTCGGCGGGCTTCTCGAACTGGGGATCGACTTCCACGTAGTCCGCCAGCACGCCCAGCGGGGTGAAGTCGGAGGCCTTGCCCGTTTCCAGAGCGGCGAAGAGGCGCTTGACCGATTCGGTGGTATAGGTGCGGTGCGCCAGAACCTGTTCGAGCGATTCCTTGCGCGCGCGTATCTGGGAAACCTCGTTCTTCAGCCCATCGATCTCATGGCGCAAATCCGCCGCGGACCGGCGGCGCTCGGCGAGCTGCTCTTCGGTGCGGCGGCGGTCCCCGGCCACCGATTCGAGTTCGAGTTGGCGCCGGGCGAGGGTCTCGGATAGCTGCTTGCGGGCGTTCTCGAAGCGCTCGATTTCGGCGCCGGCCACCTGCTCCTCGCGCGTGGAGCGGGCGGTTTCGCGGTCGATGCCGGCCAGGTACTCTTCGATTTGGGCAAGCTGGTTCCGGAGCGTGGAGGCCTCGCCCAGCAGCCGCAGAATCACCTGGCGGCCGGATTCGATGGCGCGCTCGCGCTCGCGCACCCGGGCCTGCAAAGCTTCGCGCTGGCGGTTGATTTCAACCATGCGGCCGCGCGCCTGGGCGATCTCGGCATCGAGTGCTTCGAGCGCGGCCCGGTGGGCGGCGATTTCGCCATCCAGAAGCTCGAGCCGCGCGGCCAGATCCTGGGATTCCTTCTCCGAGAGGGCGATGCGCTGCTCGATAGCGCCGGCTTCCTTGGCCTGCGAATCGAGGCGTCCGCGGATGCGCTCGGCCTCGATATTCCGCTCGGCCAGCTCCTGGCGCGCGGCGGTGAGCCGGTGCTCGAGATCGAAGCAGGCGGCCTGGCGGCTCTCGTGCTCCTTTTCCTTCCCGGTCACCTGCTCGGTGAGGGTGCGCAGCTCGGCGGTGGCGAGGTTCAGGTCGATGGCAGTCTTGGCGGCATCGCGCTCGAGCAGGCGATAGCGGCCGGAGAGCACCACGCGCAACCCGGCTTCCAGCTCCGATTTCAACTCGGCATAGCGCCGGGCCTTGGAGGCCTGCCGCTTGAGCGAATTCACCTGGCGGGTGACTTCCTCGAGGATATCGTAGACGCGCGCGAGGTTCTGCTTGGCGCTTTCCAGCTTGGCTTCCGCCAGGCGCTTGCGGGTCTTGAACTTGGTGACACCGGCAGCCTCTTCGATGACTCCCCGGCGGTCCTGGGGTTTGGAGCTGAGAATCTGGCCGATGCGCCCCTGCTCGATGATGGCGTAGCTTTCCGGCCCCAGGCCGGTGCCCATGAAGATGTCCTGGATATCGCGCAGGCGGGCGGGACGCCCGTCGATGAGGTATTCGCTTTCGCCGGAACGGAACAGGCGGCGCGTGATGGTGATCTCGGCAGGCCGCTTGGGCCCGCCTTCCTCGACCGCCTGGATCTTGTGCTGCTGGTAAACCTCGGGGTCCACCAACGTCAGGGTCACATAGGCCATGCCGAGCGGCTTGCGCTCGCGGGTGCCGGCAAAGATGACGTCCTCCATGCGGGTGCCGCGCAGGCTCTTGGCGGATTGCTCCCCGAGCACCCAACTGATGGCATCGCTGATATTAGACTTGCCGCAGCCGTTGGGACCCACGATGGCGGCGATACCCTCCCCGTTAAACCGAAGCTCGCTGCGTTCGCAAAAGCTCTTAAAGCCCTGCAATTCAATCCGTTTGAGTTTCAGCACAGCATTGACCTCAGCTTCGGGGGAGTTGTAACCATACTAAACTCGCGCCGCATAAAAGTAAAGTACCTCTACCCCACGATCTTGTAGCCTAATTCGAAAGGCCCCTCTATACTGTGGCTACTCTCCCAAATTTAGCAGTGAAGGCCATTGGGGATCCCGTCTCTCGCGAAAAGCCCGAAGGCCCTCTTCGAAATCGCGGCTTCCCAGTACCGCGCCGCGAATACGCCGGGCGATCTCGCCGGCGGTTTCGCCATCCTTCCCGCGCGCCTCGCGGACATACTCGAGACCTCTTTGAATGGCGGTGGGGCTGAACCCGGCTATGGCGCGGGCCACCTCCGCGGCGCGCTCTTCGGGATCGGCGGCGATTTGATGGATCAAACCCAGACCGAGGGCCTCCGGCGCGCTCAGGATGCGGCCGGTGAGCGCCAATTCGAGGGTGCGGCGCTCCCCGAGAGCCGCGGCCATAGCCCGGAATACCAGAAACGGCCACAAGCCGAGGCGGATTTCGGTGAGACCGAAAGCGGCCTTTTCCCCGGCCACGACCACGTGGCAGTTGGCCACCAACCCCGTGCCGCCTCCCAGGGCCGGGCCGGCCACCGCGGCGACGATGGGCTTGGCCAGCCGCGCGCCGATGGTGAAGAGCCGTTCCTGGACGCGATCGATTTCGCCGATCGCGGGGGCGGCGATCTCGTCCAGGTCCATTCCAGCGCAGAAGGCCGTTCCGCTACCGGTCAGAAGGATCGCGCCCACCCGCGGATCGCCGGCCGCGCGTTCCAGCTCATCCGCCAACCGGCGGCAGAGATCGCTGGAGAGCGCGTTGCGCTTTTCCGGGCGGTTGAGGGTCAGCCGGAGCACCCGGCCATCCTGGAGGGATTCGAGGATTCGACTCATGTTAGCTCCGCGCGGGCAGGCAGAGGATCGCGGCGGCGCGCGGAGCCCACGCCGCTACCGCGATTATACGCCCGAGGGCAAGGGATTACCACCGAAATCGGGTGGCAAACCGGCCTCGATCTGATCCATCAGGCAGTGCATCAGAAACTGGTGAGCTTCCTGCACGCGCGCGCTATCGGGATGCGCCACCACCACCGGGCAAGCCGCCAGGTCGCGCGCCTTTCCACCGTCACTGCCGAGAAAGGCGACCGATCTCAGCCCCATGTCGCGCGCCGCTTCCAAAGCGGCCAGAACATTGGGCGAGTTTCCGCTGGTCGTGAATGCCACCAGGATGTCGCCAGGGCGACCCAGGGCGCGGGCGAGCCGCGCGAAGACGTCTTCGAACGAGTAATCGTTTCCCACGCAGGTGAGCAGGGCGGAGTCCGCGTTCAACGCCACGGCCGCAAGACCGGGACGCGAGCGCTTGTAGCGTCCCATCAGCTCGACGCACAAGTGATCGGCCTCGGCGGCGCTGCCACCGTTCCCGCACGACAAAATCTTGCCGCCCGAGCGTAGCGATTCCAGGCACCATCCGGCGGCAGTGCGCAATGCCGGTTCGAGGTCCGCGAGCGAAGAGAATACCGCCGATGCTTCCTGTAAGGATTGCAGGTATCTTTCCATGCGCTTCTATTCAGCCTTTCCTACAATACCCCAGTGGGACGATGCCGGCGCCCGCGGCGGGCGCGGTAAAAAGGGTGTTTGCGACTATGCGAGCTCGTGTCGAAGTCACGCCCCGCAGACCCGGCTCGCACTAGCCAGTTCTACACCGAGATCCCGCATTTCAGCCAGCGCCCGCCGGCCATCCTCGGCGTTCAGCGTTTCGATGGCGTCTGTCATCACGACGACCGGCTTACCGGTCTTGACCAGCCCTCGCACGGCGTAGAGCACGCAGATCTCCGTCACCACGCCATAGACCACGAAGCGATCCGCTTCCAGCCGCTCGATGACGCGGGCCAGGTTGGGCGCCTGGAAGCCATCGACGGTTTGCTTCTCCACGACAATCTGCGCGGCGCCCTCGAGCGCCAACCCGTCATCGCGATTGGGAATCGTCACGCGCCGCTCGATGAGCGTGCGCTCGGGCTTGCGCTGTCCGGCGGTTCCCAGGATGCAGTGGGGCGGCCAGGAGGCGAACTCGGGATCGTTCTCCGCGTGCGCGTCCACGGTGGAAATCACCGGGATGCCGTGACTCGCGGCGAAGCGGTTGAGGCGCGCGATCGCATCCACGCGGCGCTCGGCGCCGGGCACGTAGAGAGCCCCCGCCGGGTACAGGAAATCGAGTTGCGAATCGACGTCGAGGAAGACGCTCTTCATCCCACCAGATTGCACCGGGTCCGCTCCACCAGCGCGCGCAGCTCGCGGCTATAGATGACGGGCCAGGGCTCCCCCACTTCCAATTCTCGCAGAGCCGGCGGCAGCTTCGCGATCGACTGCGCGGCGCGCTCGCGGGCCTGATCGAGCGAGGGCAGCGGCTCTACCAGACGTCCTCCCAGAATCACCGGGCGCAGCAGCGCTTCGCCGCGGCCGCATTCGCCGGAGCGCGCCACCACGTCGCGCCCCACGTCGCGGAAGATCTGCTTCGAGCCGGGGATGGAGGTCTTGTCCTCGCTGTACTTGGCGGTGAAGCGCTGGATGCCGCTGATATCCACTTCGACGATCTTATAGATCGCGCCCATGGATGGCGCGTCGCCGGAGGTAGCCAGTTGAGTGCCCACGCCAAAAGCGTCGATGGGCGCTGCGGCGCGCACCAGCTCGCGAATGCGGTACTCGTCCAGATCGCCGCTCGCCATGATCTTGGCTTCCGGCAAGCCGGCTTCATCGAGGATGGCGCGAACCTGCCGCGAGAGCGCCGCGAAATCGCCGCTATCGATGCGCACGCCCCACAGCGGCCGGCCCACTGTAGCAGCGTGCCGCGCGCCCTCGAGGGTCTCGTAGGTATCGATAAGCTGAACGGTGGATTCGCCCAGCACGCGCTGGAGCTGGCGGAAGGCCTCGCATTCCGAAGCGAACGACATGACCCAGGAATGCGCGGCCGTGCCCATTACCGGAATGCCGAAACGGAATCCCGCCAGCGTGTTGCTGGTGCCGGCGCATCCGCCGATATAAGCGGCCCGCGCGCCCAGCACTCCGGCTTCGGCGGTGTGGGCGCGGCGCGTGCCGAATTCGATCACCGGCCGCCCTCCGGCCGCTTCCACCATGCGCGCGGCCTTGCTGGCGATGAGCGCCGGGAAGGTGAACGCCGCCAGCAGGTAGGTTTCGGGAATCTGCGCCTCGATCATGGGCGCGCGAATGCTCAGCGCCGGCTCGCCCGCGAAGAGCGGGGTGCCCTCGGGCGCGGCAAACAGGTCGCCCGTGAAGCGCAGCCCGCGCAGGTAATCGAAGAACTCTGGCGAGACGCCGCGGAACTGCTCGAGGCCGCGCAGGTACGCGATCTCCTCGTCCGTGAACCCCAGCCCGAGCAGGTAATCCACTATCTGCGGCAGCCCCGCCGCCAGCACGTAATTCCGGTTGGCGGGCAAACGGCGGATGGTGAGTTCGAAGGAGGCCTTCTCCTCGGTCTTGCCTGCCTCGAAATAGCAGGCGGCCATGGTGAGCTCGTAGAGATCGGTCAGCAGGCCGTTCATGGGAGGACGCACGCGGGCGTCACTTCTTCTTGGCCGGCGGGGGAGTGGCTTCCTTTACGCCGGACGCGGCTGCCTTAAGGTCGTCCACCGCCTTGCCATCCAGTTCATAGATGCTGGGTTCGTTCTCCCGTTTCGCGAAATATTGGCTTCCCTGCCTGGCGATGGTCACCTTTTCGACGCGCTTGCCGTCGTTCGAGGTCACGGCGGCGGTGAAGACCGGCTCGCCCGCGCCCTTATCGGGGAATTTGGTGGCGCTCAGATCGCGCAGCTTGTCGATGAGCCCCTGCACGCTGGAGTTGTCCAGGGTCTTGGCGCCGGTCATCCACTTGTCGCCGCTCTTGGTGTAAACCACGGCCGGGACGGCGCCATTCTGAATTTCGAGGCGAGTGGGGTCGCTGAATCCGAAGTCGAAGAGCTTCTTGTTGCGGAAATCGTCCAGGCTCTTGTCCATGGCGTCGCCCGTGTCGGACGCCACCTTGTACACGCCCTCTACCGCGGTGCTGCGCGCGAAGTAGTTCTTGTCCTTGTCTTTGCGAACCTCGAGCGACTGGGAGCCGCTGTTATCCGTGACGGTGGCGACGGCGATCTTAGCGGCGCCGGCGAAGTTCTTGGCCACGTCCGCCTGGGAGCCGATCAGGTCCATCTTGGCGTCTTTCAACTTACTCACCAGATTGTCCACCTGGGAGTTATCGGCGCGCAGGGGACGCGGCTTGACGATCTGCCATTCGTTCTGGCCGTTCTTGCCGAACTCCACGGTCTGCCCCTTGGCCTGCAACTCGACGCGGGTGATTTTGTCGGAATCGAAAGTCATCAGGCGCTTATCGCGCAGGTCGTCCGGAGTTTTGTCGAAGGTGCTCTTGGTAAAGCTCGCCACGGTGAAAACGCGCGGGTTGTTGGCGAGCTTGGCATAGGCGCCGGAGCCGGTGGGCGTATCGTCGCCGATCAGAAGCTCGTCGGATTTGCCGTCTTTCTCGGTAACGGTAACATCGAGCGTGGGAACATTCAGGCCATAAGCTTTCAGATCGGTGGCCTTGTCTTCGATCACTTTGTCGGCGCTCAGCGAACTCAGCGCGGAGGCCATGGCGCCGGCCGTGTCCTGGTCGGCGGACATCGGCTTGGGCTCCACCAACGCCCAACGGCCGTTGTCCCGCTTCAGGTCCTGCGCTTCGCCGGTGAGCTTCTTGATGCGGATCCCGGTGATCTGGTTATCCGGAATGGTCAGAATCTTGGTGCTGGTATCGGTCGATTTGCTGGCCGAGGCCTCCTTCTTGTTAGACCACCAGATGCCGCCGCCCAGCACCACCAGAACCGCGACCGCTATCAACAGTCCCGTGGGCTTCATCGCTTACCTCCGTTTCCACCACGTGGCCAGGCCGAAACTCACGACCGCCAGCGGGAAGATCACGATGCTCAGCCAAAACAGCATACCGAGCTTCTGGCCGCTGATATTGAGCGGCTGGTCCTCGGCCGCCTTGGGACGGATCGAAATCAGGTCTTCATCTGCGGTGAGCCAGTTGATCATGTTCAGGAACAGGTCCTGGTTTCCGTTGAAGCGGATGAAGCTGTTGCCCAGCCACAGGGAGCTGCCCACCACCACGAAGCGGCCCGGTGTAGTCCCGTTGTAGGTTCCCGCCGCCGCCAGCACCAACGGCCCCTTCTTATCTTTCTTCGGGTCGATGCTCACGCGGCTCGAACTCAGGTTGGTGGTGGCGAAGCTGTTGTCGCCGGTCGAGAACAGTTTCTCGACGGTGGTCTTGCCGCTGTTCTTCACGTCCAGCGTGCGGGCCAGTGGGAAGGCCGTGGCGATTTCCTTCATCTGGTTGACAATGGGGTGCGAATCGTAATTCGCGACCAGCGGGACTTCCGGGCCCAGACCGAAGATCTGGCCCACGCCGCTGGTATCGAGCGCCAAATCCTTGTCGGGCGTGACGCCCCAGCTTTCCAGCAGCGCATCGAGAGGTGCGTTGTCCTGGGTCCTGTCAGCGGGGTTCAGGTTCAGCGCCGGATCGAGCAGGAACAGGGCGTGGCCGCCGCCTTCCACGTAGCTCTTGAGGGCGTCGGTCTCGGGCTGGGTGTAAGCGTAGCGCGGGCCCGCCACGATGAGCACCGTGCAGTTCTTGGGAACCTCGGGTTTGCCGGCGGCCGGCGGAGCGCCGCCCGGAGCGGCTTTGCCCGCTTCGCTCACCGGCGCGGCGGCGTTGGCCGCCTGCAAGAGAGAAATGGTCTGCGTCTTGTAATTGTTGCGCGTCAACGCGTCCTTCACGGCGGAATAGCCGTTGCGCGTGCTGTCGTCTATGCTGTGCTCGCCGCTGCCGGTGACGAAGCAGGCGTCGCGTTCGCCGGTCTTCAGCGAGCGGATGAGGGCGCCGGTGACCTCTTCCTCGCTGAGGCTCTTGGCTTCCTCCTTGCGCGTTCCGTTAGTCACCAGGATGGGCACGTCGCGCTGGAAACCGGCTGCGCGCGCCTGCTGCGGCTTCTTGACGGGATCGATGTAATCGACGCGCACTTTCGGGGAGAGCGCGGCGTAGCGGTCCAGCAGGTCGCGCGCCTGCGGGAAGCGCGTGGCATCGTCGAAGTAGTCGATGGTCACGTCGCGCGGGAGGCCCTTGACGACCTTGATGGTTTGATCCGAGAGGCTGAACTGCTTATTCGCGGTGGCATCGTACGACTTGTCGTACCGGTTCGCCAGGAAATTGACCGCCGCCAGCACGGCCAGGATCACGATGATATAGAGGCCCGCGTAAGCGGTGTACTTGGTCTGCCGGGCTTTCAACCATTCATGCGCCATATTACGCCCTCCAGCGCAGCGATTCCATCGATCGCGCGGTCATAAACAATGCAAAGTAAATCATGGAAAGATAAAACACCACGTCTTTCGAATCGAGCACGCCCTTGCCGAAATTCTCGAAGTGCGTGACGATCGAGAGGTAACTGATTATCTGGGAGGCGCCGGTGCTGTCGAAGGCCGTCATCCAGCTCAGCAGCCACAACAGCAGGCACACGAAGAAAGTTACGCCGCCGGCGATAATCTGGTTCTTCGTGAGCGTGGAGATGAAGGCCCCGATGGCCAGCAGGCATCCCCCTTGCAAGAGCAGCCCGAGGTAAGCCACCAGCACGGGCTTCAGATCCGGCTTCCCCCACGCGAACAGCATGGCGATGTTGACGACCGACATCAGCAGCACGCACACGTACAGCAACATCGCGCCCAGCCACTTGCCGAGGATGATCTGGACATCGGTCACCGGCGAGGTGAGCAGCAGCTCGATGGTGCCGGTCTTCTTCTCTTCAGCGAACAGGCGCATCGTGATCATGGGGATCAGAAACAGCGACACCGTGCTGGCGAACCCCAGCAGCGGCCGGATGATCTGTTCGTTGACGTTCATCGGCCCCTGCTGGCCCATCATCTGGGCCTGGAAGCTGAAGCGCACGAAATCGCGTGTGGCCGTGTAGAAGCCGAAGCCGAAAATCAGTCCGAAAAAGGCCATCAGCAGGTAAGCGATGGGCGAAGCGAAATAACTCTTCAGTTCTTTCTTGCAGATCAGGAGAACGTGGCTCATGCTTGCACTCCCTCTTGTTCCGGTTTCGCGGCGCTGGTTTCCTCAGCCGCGGTGAGTTGCAGGAAGATGTCCTCCAGGCTCAGGCCCACCGCGCGCAGCTCGCTCAGCGCCCAGCCTGAATTGACGACGGCGCGCGCCAGATCGGCGCGGATGTGGCGCCCCTGCAGGCTCTCCACTTCGAACAGCAGCCGCTCGTTTTTGGAATCCTTCATCACCACGCGGCTCACGCCCGAAACCTGCTCGAGCCGCTGCTGCACGTCGGCCGGGTCGGGACGGCCGTCGGCCGCCTCCACTTCCACGGCCACCGCTTCGGAGCCGCGCAGCCGGTTCGTGAGGTTAGCCACCGAATCGATGGCCACCAGGCGCCCGCGGTCGATAATGATCACGCGCTCGCAGGAATGCTCGACTTCCGAGAGGATGTGCGTGCTCAGAATAATGGTATGCTCGCCGGCCAGGGCCTTGAGCAGTTCGCGAATCTCGATAATCTGTTTGGGGTCAAGGCCCGAGGTCGGCTCGTCCAGAATCAGCACGTCGGGATTGTGAATGATGGCCTGCGCCAGGCCGACGCGCTGCCGGTAGCCTTTGGAAAGCTTGCCGATAAGCCGCGTGCGAACATCGCCTATGGCGCAGCGGCCCGTCACATCGTCCACGCGGCGCGCGATGTCGGCCGAGGAAATGCCCTTCAGCCGGCCCACGAAATCGAGGTATTCCCACACCTCCATTTCGGGGTATAGCGGAGGAGTCTCAGGCAGGTAGCCGATGCGCTTCTTGACCTCCATGGGCTGCTCCAGCACGTCGAATCCGGCGATGCTGGCGGTACCCGAGGTGGGCGGCAGGAAACAGGTGAGGACCCGCATCGTGGTGGTCTTCCCGGCGCCGTTCGGTCCCAGGAAGCCTACGATTTGCCCCTTCTCCACCTCGAAGGAGATATTGTCGACGGCGACAGTACGGTCGTATCGCTTGGTCAGACCTTCAACTTTGATCATATTGAGTGTCCAAAAGAAATAGACGTGGTAATTGCCATTCGGGCACGACAGGCGCCGCGTGAAGGGCGCGAATCGGGAATCCAGCTTGAAATTCCATGATACGGAGCGGGATCAAGTGTTGTCAAATGAACGCGACCGGCCTGCGGGCGCCTGTTACAGTAAAGACTTGCACGTTCCCACCGGTATCGCCGTTCCAGCCTTTGCCACGGCCGTCGGCATTGCCGGCGCGGCGTTGGGGCTGTGGCTCACGGGGCTGCGCCGCCGGGCCCGGGCGATGATCCCCTTCAGCGCCGGGGTGCTGCTCGGGGTGGCGCTCTTTGGACTGCTGCCGGAGCTGGCCACCGAATCCGGATGGGCCGTCAGCCTGGTCTTGTTCGTGGCGGGCTACGGGCTCCTGCTGTTGGTGAACCGCTACACGCATCCGGTGTGCCCCACCTGCGCACACGATCACGATCATGTCGCCTGCACTACGGAGCTGCACGGCTTCGCCGGCCCGCTGGTGGCCGCCGCGGCCCTCCACAGCTTCCTCGATGGGTGGAGCGTAGTGACCGCGCAGTTCGCCGTGCCGCTCGGATTGCGCGTGGCCGTCCCCTTGGCGGTGGCCCTGCACAAGCTCCCCGAGGGCATCGCGTTGGGCGGTATTCTGCGCGCGGCCGTGACATCGCGGGCGGAAGCCCTTGGCTGGTGCCTGCTGGCCGAAGGCGCCACGCTGGCGGGTGGCGCGGCCGGTCTGCTGATGGCCCCGCACCTGGGCACAACTTGGATGATGTACCCCCTGGGAATTACCGGCGGTTGGCTGTTCTACCTGGGCTTTCACGCGGTGCACGAGGAATGGCGGCGGCGCGGCGCGGCCCCGGCTTTTGTCCCCGCGCTAACGGGCGTGGCCGGCGCGGCCGTCCTTCAGCGGGGCGCTGAAGCTCTTTTCCGGTAGCGGTAGGCCAAAACACTTCCCCTCCGCCATGTTTTATTCACAGTTTTGCCACATGGCCGGGCCGCTAACTCCATGCCCGCTTTACAGAAAAAGTTGTTGAAAACGATCGCGGTGCGCGGAATTCGCGCTGGCTTTCCGCTCGCGCCCGCGCTACAAAGGGAAGGTCGATTAGGTGGCCGCGCAGTCGCAATGGTAAATCTCGGGGGAGGTGGCCATGCGGATTGCGCGGCTCCCTCGATCTATTTCACGCCCGTGGGCTGCGCCGCGTGCACGGGCGAAAGCCACCCGTAAGTATCCTTCCTGGTTCCGTGGACGATGCCGAAGAACTCCTTCTGCAGCGCCTCGGCCACCGGCCCCCGCCGGCCCTGTCCCACCACGATGCGGTCGATCGAGCGGATCGGCGTGATCTCGGCGGCCGTGCCGGAGAAGAAAACCTCGTCGGCGATGTACAACATCTCGCGCGGAACCAACGTCTCGACCACCGGGATATCCAACTCCTGGGCCAGCTTGAGGACACTATCCCGGGTGATCCCGGGTAGCACCGAAGCTCCCAGGGGCGGGGTATGGATCTTGCCGTCGCGCACCACGAAGATATTCTCGCCCGATCCTTCGCTGACGTAGCCCGCGGCATCCAGCCCGATTCCTTCGGAGTAGCCGTTGGTCAGCGCCTCCATCTTGATGAGCTGCGAATTCATGTAGTTGGCGCCCGCTTTGGCCAGCGCGGGCAGGGTATTGGGCGCGATGCGCGTCCAACTCGAAACGCAGACGTCCACGCCTTCCGCCAGCGCCTCTTCGCCGAGGTATTTACCCCACTCCCACACCGCGATATACACGTCGATGGGGTTCTTGAGCGGGTTCACGCCCATTTCGCCGTAGCCGCGAATGACGATGGGGCGGATGTAGCAGGCATCCAGCTTGTTGACGCGTACCGTTTCGAGCATCGCTTCGGCCAGTTGTTCCGCCGAAAAGCCGAGCTCCCCCATGCGGTAAATGCGGGCCGAATCAACCATCCGCCGCACGTGATCGCGAAGCCGGAATACGGCCGGTCCCGGAGGAGTGGAGTAGCAGCGGATCCCCTCGAAAACCGAGCTGCCGTAGCTCACGACGTGCGATAGCACGTGAATGGTAGCCTCTTCCCAGCGGATAAAGCGACCGTTGTGCCAGATCTTTTCGGTGGGCGTCAACATTTAGCGATTATAACTCGTGCAAATAGCTGTATTGGGGAAGCAAATCCACAACGACGTCCGGCCGGACCGGCCGGCTCACGAGGCCAGCTGGCTGGCCACCCTCTCGGCGGATTCGTACCCGCAGACGATATGGTACACCATCGAGTCGAAGAGCCAGCCGATGCGGCGGTCCAGTTCCTCCTCCGCATAAAGTTCCATGGCCGTGAAGGCGAAACCCTGTTCCCTCACGAAACGGAGAATCCTGTTCTTTAGCGCCTGACAGCGCAATACGGCCTCATGCAAGGGAATGTTCTGCTCGAAGCGCATGCGGCCCAAAATCTGAAACCGGCGGGCCAATTCCTCATCTTTGGAAGCGGCCAGCAGATAGCCCAGGTTTTTAAGGATATCCTGGCTCCAGGCGCGCAAGTCGGTATCCGGCCGGTGGGCTAGGGTGGACATTTGGGGATCTTGGCGAATTTCCCGGATCAGCCCGGTAGTAATGGTTTCCGAATTCTTTTCAATCAGTTGGACCAGTTTGGTCGACAGCATCTGAATTCCTCCAGTCTCATGTTCGACTGGGTCCCCGCACCCAGCGGTTGGGCGAAAAGCCCCGATGCTTCTATCGACCATTATCGCAGATCGTTGCGTTTCTTAACAGAATGAAGATTTTTTCAACAATGTTCTGTGGAGTCCATTTTGCAAGGGTGCGAAGTCATACGCATTAGTATAATCAACGAGGAAGCCAGAAAAATGAACGCCGAGACACTCACCATCACCGACAATCGGACGAATCGGACTTATACGCTCCCGATTCATGACGGCACAATCCGCGCCATGGATCTGCGCCAGATCAAGAACGGCCCGGACGATTTCGGCCTGATGACCTACGACCCCGCCTTCATGAACACGGCTTCATGCCGCAGCGCCATCACGTACCTGGATGGCGACAAAGGCATTCTGCGGTACCGGGGCTACCCCATCGAGCAGCTAGCCGAGAACTGCACTTTCCTGGAGGTCGCTTACCTGCTACTCGACGGCGAGCTGCCCACCGCCGCCGAGCTCGATCTGTGGAGCTGCGAGGTGATGCACCACGCCTTCCTGCATGAGAACGTCAAGAAGTTTATCGACGGTTTCCATTACGACGCCCACCCCATGGGCATTCTCATGAGCACGGTGGCGGCTCTCTCCACGTTCTATCCGGAAGCCCGCGCTATCGAGGATGCCCGCAACCGCCGCAAGCAGATCATCCGGCTCATCGGCAAGATGCCGACCCTGGCGGCCTACGCCTACCGGCACCGTCTGGGCCTGCCTTACATTTATCCGGACCCGGAGTTGAGCTACACCAAGAACTACATGAACATGTTGTGGCGGCGCACCGAGCCCAAGTATGTAGCCAATCCGGTGCTCTCGCGCGCGCTCGAGGTGCTTTTCATTCTGCACGCCGATCACGAACAGAATTGCAGCACCAACACCATGCGCGCGGTGGGCAGTTCCCACGCCGACCCTTACGCCACCACGGCGGCGGCCATTGCGGCGCTCTCCGGCCCGCTGCACGGCGGCGCCAATGAAGAGGTGCTGCGCATGCTTGACGAGATAGGCACCAAGGACCGCATTCCGGAGTTCGTCCGGCAAGTCAAGGAAGGGCATGGCAGGCTGATGGGCTTCGGCCACCGGGTCTACAAGAATTACGACCCGCGCGCGCGCATCATCAAGCGGGTGGCCGAGGAGGTGTTCCAGGTGACCGGCCGGAACCCCAAGATCGATATCGCCATTGAGCTGGAGCGCATCGCCCTCTCGGATGAGTATTTCATCAAGCGCAAACTCTACCCCAACGTGGATTTTTACTCCGGCATCATCTACCAGGCCATGGGCTTCAACCCATCCCAGTTCACCGTGCTGTTCGGCATTCCGCGC
The DNA here is from genome assembly GCA_963714205.1 of Terriglobia bacterium. Taxonomy (GTDB): domain Bacteria; phylum Acidobacteriota; class Terriglobia; order Bryobacterales; family Bryobacteraceae; genus CAVQNQ01. Next base: position 1,872,909 of record CAVQNQ010000002.1, on the reverse strand, counting down.
ACGGTCGGATGGCTGGCGCAATGGCAGGAGCTGCTGGCCGATCCGGAGCAGAAGATCGCGCGGCCGCGCCAGATCTACACGGGCGAAGACAGCCGCGATTTCGTTCCCATGGAACAGCGCGGCCGGCGGCAGTTGACTTCGGTCTAGGGCGTTCTACCGCAAGCTGTTCGACGGCTCCGGAATCGGCTTGGGGTGGTGCAGCCTGCGGCGAATGTCGGGCCAGAATTCCTTGATAACGTACGTCAGGGTGTCGTAGCCGATCTGCGTTCCCCAGACGCTCAACGCGTTCGGGAAATTGTGATCGCCCCGGGGATGATAGGTGTAAGTGGAGATGCCGCCGGATATCGCGCTGCCCAAGATCTCCGAGACGTTGAATTGATTGTGCCCGCTGTCCGTCCGGGTGACGAAAATGCGGCTCACGGCGTAGCCGGTGCGCCGCACAAATCCGCCTTTGCCCATCTGGAAGTAACGCGGGTCCTGGCGCAGAAGGGATGGAAGAATCGCCTCGGTGATGACGTTTTCCAGGGTGCCGTCCGCGAAGTACGCGCCATATCGCTTCGCGTACCCCTCGGCGCCTTGGCCGAAGCCGGGTTCGCTGTTTTCACCCTGGCTGATGCCGGCCAGCGCGCCGTACCAGAAATACTCCACCGGGTCGAAAGACGACTTCAGCGTCACCTTGAACTTCTCTCCGACCGTCAGCGGCGGGACTTCACCGGCGTTCTCCAAAGTCAGGAAGTTCGGGAGCGCGAAAAAGAGCCGGTCCTTCGATGTTCCTGGAGCGGAACGTTCGGCCGAGGAAGAGCCTTCCGCCTTCGGAACCTCGGGATGACCGGGGGCCGCTTGACCTTGAGGAACCTGAGAGGGCCCCGGCGGCGGCGCGGGAATGGGGGCCTGTGCCCAGACTGTAGCACCCGCAAGCCAAAGCAGAACGGCCCTGAGCTTTCGCATTCTCTTGTTACATGCTAACAAAGCCAATCGATCGTTCAGCCGAAGGAAGGAATTCGGCGCCTCGGTTTGGTAATTCAGGGCACAGGGACGGGTGCCCCGCGGCCGGAGGTACGGAAAGAGCTACACGCTTCGCGCGCCGGAAGCGTCACATATTTTGTGAGGCTCGCGCGCTTATGGATAACTCTGCTGCTGAGCGTCCCGGCTTGGTCAGCGGATGCCCGGCTGGAGGCGACCCTGGCTGGCGTGGAAGCCCGTTATAACCGCGCCAAAACGCTCGAAGTCGTTTTCCAGGAACAATATACGCCTCCGGGGCGGCCTCACCGCACGGAGACCGGGACGCTGCTGCTGCGCAAACCGGGCCGTATGCGCTGGGATTACAGCCAGCCCAAAGGCAAACTGTTCATTTCCGATGGAAAGGCGCTCTGGCTGTATACGCCCTCCGACAACCGCGCCGAGCGCATGAAGCTCCAGGAGAGCGAGGACATGCGCGCCCCGCTCGCCTTCCTTCTCGGCAAGCTGAACTTCCAGAAGGAGTTCCGCAACATCGAAGGCCATCCCGAAGGAGCTGCCACGCGCATCACGGCCGAACCCAAGAGCGACAGCCTGCCCTATCAGGCGGTGGAGTTCGTGGTCTTGGACCAGGGCCGCATTCGCGAGGTCAAGGTGACGGCGTTCGATAAATCCATTCTGGACTTCACTTTCGACCAGGAAAAGGTCAACCCGCCGCTCGATTCCAAGCTGTTCGAGTTCACGCCGCCGCCGGGCGCGATGGTGGAGGCCACCCAGTAGGCCATGGCCGATTTTCTCCTCAAGTACGCCGACGGGCGCGGCCAGATCCACCAGCAGGTGACCGCCGCCACCTCGGAAAAGGAGCTGCGCGAGAAGTATACCCAGCAGGGTTTCCTGGTCTATTCCATCAAGCCGAGAACCGGCGCCGTGTCTATGGAGAAGGCGGGACGGCTGCTGGGCCGGCGGAAAAAGCTGAACCTGGAAAAGTTCCTCATCTTCAACCAGCAGTTCGTGACCCTCATCCGGGCCGGCCTCCCCATCCTGAAGTCGCTCGACCTGTTGGCCGAGCGCCTCACCGACGTCCACCTGGGGCCGCTGGTGAAGGGGGTCCGCGACGAGGTGCGCACCGGCACGCTGCTCTCGGAGGCTTTCCGGTCGCAGCATGTCTTCCCCAAGATTTATGTGACCTCGGTGATGGCGGGGGAAAAGAGCGGCAGCCTGACCGAGGTGCTGGACCGGTACATCACCTACCAGAAGCTCTCGCTGGCGGTGAAGAAGAAGGTGCTGGTTTCGCTGATGTACCCATGCGTGTTGATCGTTCTGGTCCTGCTGCTGATGGTATTTTTGGTGACCTACGTGGTTCCCACCTTCGCCACGCTGTACAGCTCGATGCAGGCCAAGCTGCCGCCCATGACGGTGTTTCTGATTGCCATCGGGACCACCGCGCGAGCGTACCTGGTGGCGTTTGTCGGCGCGCTGGTGGGGTCGATTTTTCTGTTCCGCTGGTGGGCGCGGCGGGAATCGGCGCGGGAGCGCGTGGATCGCGTCAAGCTGAAGCTGCCGATTGCCGGGGAGATCTGGCTGAAGTACCAGGTGGCGCAGTTCGCGCGGGTGCTGAGCACGCTGCTGAACGGCGGCATTCCGCTGGTGCAGGCCATGGAGACCTCCGCCGATTCGCTGGGCGCGCCGCTGCTGCAGCGGGCCGTCGAGAACGCCGGCAAGGGCGTGCGCGAGGGACAGCCACTCTCGGGGTCGCTGAAGGTTTCGGGGATGTTCCCGCCGCTGGCCATCGACATGATCGAGGTTGGCGAATCGACCGGCGCGCTGCCCGCCATGCTCAACAGCGTGGCGGAATTCTTCGAAGAAGATGTGAACACGCGCATGACGGCCACGCTCTCGCTGATCGAGCCGGCCATCATGATTGTTATGGGATCGTTCGTGGCGTTTGTTTTGATCGCGCTGTATCTGCCGATTTTCTCGTTGGCGGATACGATTCGGTGAGTGCGGGTATGCGGACTCTAAAGCAGCACAACGCGGAGGCGCGGAGACGCGGAGTTTACGCGGAGGGAAGGCCTGGAGAAGGACGCCGCGCGATACCCGGCCTCACCTGCACCTGCGGATGTTCGCACGCGGAGGAAGCGGAAGTATGGCAACGGCTGAGAAACTGAGACTGGTCGATCCCATGGCGGAAGTTGAGCAGGCCCGCGCGATTGCGGCGCGCTACCGGTGCGAATACGTGGACCTGCGCGAGGGATCCATCGACCACGATCTGTTCCGCTCCATCCCCGTGGATTTGATGTTCCGCTACAACTTCGTCCCGCTCAAGGTGCAGAACGGGACCCTGGATATCGCCCTTTCGGACCCGCGCAACCTCAACCTCATCGACGAACTCACGCTTCTGCTCAACCGCAAGCTGCGCGTCAAGGTGGCGACTCTTTCGCAGATCGCCGAGCTGCTCAAGAAGACCGAGCAGTCGCAGCGCGTGCTGGAGGAGGTCACCGAAGGTTTCGCCCTGGACGTGGTGAGGGAAGAGGGGGAGCAGGACGAGACCCTCTCGATCGACAAGCTGACTGCGGCGGACGCCAATATCGCGCCCGTTATCAAGCTGGTGGATACCACCATTTTTAACGCGCTGGAGCGGCGCGCCAGCGATATCCACATCGAGTCGCGCGATCAGGAAGTGGCCATCAAGTACCGCATCGACGGCGTGCTGCACTATGCCATGCCGCCCATCGCCAAGGACTGGCAGTCCACCATCATTTCGCGCATCAAAGTGATGAGCGAGCTGGATATCGCCGAGAAGAGGGTTCCGCAGGACGGCCGCTTCCGCGTGCGCTACAAGAACCGGCTGATCGATTTCCGCGTTTCCATCATGCCTACGATCCATGGCGAGGATGCCGTGCTCCGCGTGCTGGATAAGGAATCCATGAGCGAGAAGTTCGCCCAGTTGTCGCTCGACGTGGTGGGCTTCGCGGATGCCGACCTGGCCAAGTTCCGGCGCTACATTCTGGAGCCGTACGGCATGGTGCTGGTGACCGGCCCGACCGGCTCCGGCAAAACCACCACGCTGTACGCCGCGCTGAGCGAGATCAAGAACGACGAAGACAAGATCATCACCATCGAAGACCCGGTGGAGTACCAGATCAAGGGCATCACGCAGATTCCGGTGAACGAAAAGAAGGGACTGACGTTTGCGCGCGGCCTGCGCTCCATCCTGCGCCACGACCCCGACAAGATCATGGTGGGCGAGATCCGCGACCAGGAGACGGCGCAGATCGCCATCAACTCGGCGCTCACCGGCCACCTGGTATTCACCACGGTGCACGCCAACAATGTGCTGGACGTGCTGGGCCGCTTTCTCAACATGGGCGTGGAGCCGTACAATTTCGTTTCGTCGCTCAACTGCATCCTGGCGCAGCGGCTGGTGCGCGTGATCTGCCAGCACTGTAAGCGGCGGGTGCGGTATCCCGATTCGTTCCTGGTGGAGAGCGGTCTGAACCCGGAGGAATGGCGCGACGTGCCGCTCTACGAAGGGGCGGGATGTTTCGAGTGCGGCGGCACGGGTTTCCGCGGCCGCTCGGCGATTCACGAGCTGCTGGACCTGACCGATAAAATTCGCGAGATGATCCTGGACCGGCGGTCCACGTCGGAGATCAAGCGCATGGCCCGCGAAGAGGGCATGACGTTCCTACGCGAATCGGCCGTGGCTAAGATGCGCGCCGGCGTGACGACGCTGCGCGAGATTAACAAGGTGACGTTCATTGAGGGGTAATGTGGAGGTAAAACTCACCGCGGAGACGCCGTGCTGCTAGACAGGCTCAAATCCATCTTGCGGGACCCGCCGCCGGCCATGGCGTTTGAGATCTCCGAGGGGGGCATCGCGGCGGCGCGCATAGGGTCGCGCACGGAGATGGAGTTTCAGCCGCTGAAGAATGGGACGCTGGTGGTCTCGCCTCTGAAAGAGAATATCGTCGATCCGGACGATTTCGCCATGTCGGTGCGGGCCGTGGCGGGCCCGCAGGCGGCCCGCAAGCGGCGCGACGTGGCGCTGATCCTGCCGGATTTCAGCGCGCGCGTCGCGGTGCTGGATTTCGACAGCTTCCCTTCCGATGCCGCGCAACAGCGTTCGCTGGTGCGCTTCCGGCTGAAGCGCAGCGTGCCGTTCGAAGTGGAGTCGGCGGCCATCGGTTATTGGGTGCAGCCGGCAGCCGGCAAAAAGGTCGATGTGGTGGTGGCTGTGGCGCCGCTCGAGATCGTGTCGCGCTACGAGGCGCCCTTCCGGTCCGCCGGCATGATCCCGGGCCTGGTGACCACGTCTTCGCTGGCGGCCCTCGAACTGGCGCCGGAGGGCGGTCTCTCGGTGGTGGCCAAGATCGGCGGGCGCGTGCTCACCGTGATGGTGCGCGATCATGCGGCGCTCAAGCTGGTGCGCTGCCTGGAACTGCCTTCGGCGGAACTGGAGGATATCGCGGCCGTGCTGGTGCCCACCTTCGTTTACATGGAAGACAACCTGGGCGGGCGCCCCGGCCAGCTCTGGCTGTGCGGGTTCGGCAGCTCGAGCGAGGAGGCCGCGCGGCGGTTGCGCCAGGAACTTGAGGTGGAAACCGAGCCGCTGCGGTCGCCGCTGGGCACCCCCGGCGAGAACAATGCCGGACTGCTGGGCTACCTGCGGTCCATCGCCAGGAACAATTGAGATGAAGATTCCGATCAATCTCGCCAGCCAGCCTTTCCGGCGCGATCGCGCCATGCTGGTGGCGTCCATCGCCGTGAGCCTCCTGCTGGTGGCGACACTGGGCGTGCTGATCTCGCTGGCACTGAGCGACCGCGCGCAGCTCGCCGACGTGCGGCATGAAGTCGATCTGCTCAGCCGGCAGGTCCGTTCGGTCGAAGACCAGCAAGCTCGGCTGGATGCGGTGCTGCGCCGGCCCGAAAACGCCGAGGTTCTGGAGCGCAGCCTGTTTCTGAACAGCTTGCTGCTGCGCAAAGGCGTGAGCTGGACGCGCATTTTCGCGGACCTGGAGAAGATCGTTCCCTATAACGTCCGCATCATCCAGGTGCATCCTTCCATCGACGGCATGGATCAGGTGACGCTGGACATGACGGTGGGCGCCGAATCGCCGCAGCCGTTCATCGAGTTGCTGAAGGCGCTGGAGGAATCGCCTCTGTTCGGTTCGGTGTTCGATCACAGCAGCCTCCCGCCTAGCCAGGCCGAGCCTCTCTACCGCTATCACGTGAGTGTGAGCTATGCCCAGAAACTTTAGCCTAGCGGCCGTCAAGGAGCCGCGCGTGGCGATGCGCGCCTTGATCGGAACGCTGCTGGTATTGAACCTGGCGGCCGCGGTGCTGGCGTTCAACGTTTTTGGCGGTTCAGCCGAAGACCTGCGCCGCGAGCGCGAGACGCTTCGCGCACAGCTCGCGCGAGATCAGGCGCGCCTGGCCACCAGCCAGAGGCTGGTGGAAAAGGTGGAGACCGCACGGCAGGAGGGCGACCGTTTCCTGGAGCGGTACGTCATCGACCAGCGTACGCTCTCTTCGGTCATCCTCGAAGAGCTGACCCGCGTGGCGACGCAATCGGGCATCAAGATGGGACAGGTGCAGATGAGCCAGGAGACGGTGGAGGGCAGCGACACGCTGGGCATGGTCACCATTCAGGCTGGATTCGAGGGACCGTACGCGAACCTGACCAAGCTGATCAACCTGCTGGACCGGTCGCCGCGTTTCCTGATCATCGAGAACATGCAAGCCAATGCGCCGCAGGGCCCAGGGGGCGCCCCGGCCAGCGCCCAGGCCGGGCAGCTCAACGTCACGCTGAAGATAGACGCGTTTGTGCGGAGCGCGCGCGGGGAGGCGGGATGACGCTGGGGACCGGCGATAAGAAGAAGGTCTGGATCTTGGGCGCGCTGGGCGTGGTGGCGGCTTATTTCCTTTATACGAACGTGATCGCGGGACCGGACAGCGGGGCGTCACCGGCGCCGCGAGCGGCCCGCGGAACCGCGGAGGAGCCGCTGATTCCGCCGGCCGCCGGCATCCCGGCCAACTCCGGGGCGCCGGCACGCGCGGGCGCGCCGGTCTCCTCGCGCGGGCGCAGCGACGAGTTTCATCCCGTACTGCATTCGAGACGGGCGGAGGACCGCGTCGATCCCATGACGATCGATCCCACGCTGCGGCTCGACCTGCTCGCCAAGCTGCAAAACGAGGATCCCGCCAGCGGCGGCCGTAACCTGTTCCAGTTCGGGCAGCCGCCGCCTCCCAAGGCCGAACTGCCCAAGGGGCCCGAGCCGAAGGTCGTGCCCTCGACGTTTGTAGGACCCCGGCAGCCGGGGGTACAAAACGAGTCCGCCCGAGAGGCGCCGACTCCGCCGCCTCCTCCCATCACATTCAAATACTACGGTTATAGCACCGCGCGCGCCAACGGCAAGAGGACCGCGTTCTTCCTGGACGGCGACGAGATCCTGGTGGCCGGCGAGGGCGATACGGTCAAGCGGCGCTACCGGGTGGTGCGCATCGGGGTAAGCTCGGTAATCATGGAAGATGTGGAATCCAAGCGCCAGCAGCCCTTGGCGCTGGCGGAAGAGGCGGGCGGATGAAGCGGCCGGGGGAATCCGGATTTGCGCTGCTGCTGGTCTTCCTGATGGCGGCCATGATCGCCATCACGCTGTATATGGAGATCCCGCGGGTAGCCTTCGAGACGCAGCGCCAGAAAGAAGAACTGCTCATCGAGCGCGGCGAGCAATACAAGCGCGCCATCAAGCTGTTTGTCTCGCCCAGAGGAGCGGGGCGATGGCCGGCCACTATCGCGGAGCTGGAGAGCTTCAACAATCGCCGGTACCTGCGCCGTCGATTTCTCGACCCCATGACCGGCAAAGACGATTGGCGCCTGGTTCACATTCAGAACGGGATGCTCACCGATTCGGTGAACACCAAGCCCGCGCAGCCGGGAGATCAGAGTCAGAAATCAGCCGATACCACCGCGGGCCAATACGTGGGCGAGCAAGCCGGGCTGGGACAGACCGCCAACCAGCCGGGACAGAACGCCAACCTGGCGATGCGCCGCCGCGCGAGCGACAATGCGGCGGCGAATACGACGTACCCTACGGGCAGCCAGCCGGTGGGCCCGGATGGACAGCCGGCGCCGGGAGCCGACCAGTCGGGTAGCGCTGGGAACCTCCCCCAGCAGCAGACGTTTCCGGGCGCCATGCAAGGGCAACCCGGCGCGTATGCCCCGGGTGTGCCGGTCCAACCAGGTCAAGGTGTGATGACGAACGGGATACCTGGCCAATCGATGCCAGGCGGGATGCCGGGACAACCCCCGATCCCGGGCATGCCGGGATTTCCGCAAAATACTATGCCCGGCTCGACAACCGGCGGCGCCACGGCGGGCATCACGGACTCTAGCGGCCAATCGTATGTGGGGGGAGGCTATGGGATGGGCACGCCGCAGCAAACCGTTCCGAGCCAGCCCGTACAGGCGCCATCGCCATTCCCCGGCCAAGCCGGATTTCCGGGACAGCAGGCGGCGTATCCGGGGGCGACGTCGAATCCAGCCACTCAAATCATGCCCGGCGCGTACGGGGCCGGCGCGCAGGGAATGGGCACACAGGGGACGGGCGCGCCGGGGATGAACTCGGACGCCCAGAACGCCGCGGCTGCTATGATTGGTAACCTTCTGCGGCAACCGCGGCCCACCGGGACGCCCATCGGCAATGGCACTGGCGGCAACGTAATCGGCGGCGGAATCGCCGGAATCGCGAGCAAGGCAGATTCCGACTCGATCATGGTCTACTCGGACCACAGCAACTACAAAGAGTGGGAGTTTATATACGATCCGATGAAAGACCGGCCGCCGCCCAATCCGCTGACCGGCGCTGGCATACCGACGGCCCCGGCCCAGTCGGGCAGCGCGAATGGCCAATCCTCAACCGGCACGCAGGCCGGCCAATTGGGTTCGACACCGCAGGGAGCGCAGGGATCTTCCTTCGGGAACTCGTCCTCGTTTGGAAACTCGTCCGGCTTCGGAAACTCATCGCAGCCGATGACCTCGTTCGGCCAGAACAGCGGGCATCCATGAGCCGGGAGCAGGCGCAGCCGCCCGCCCCCGATTGGAGATCAGTCGTAATACTCTAGGCCGAGGTGGGTGATCAGTTCTTCGCCGCGAAGATATCGCAGCGTGTTCTTCAGCTTCATCTGCTGAATGAAAACGTCGTGCTCGGGGTAGAGGCCGGGAGCCACTTGCGGGCCCTTGAAATAGAACGAGAGCCACTCCTGCACGCCCTTGCGCGCCATATCCGGGCAGCGCTGCGCCAGGTCCAGGAAGATCGCCAGGTCCAACGCCATGGGCGCCGCCAGAATCGAATCGCGGCACTGGAAGTTTACCTTGATCTGCATGGGGTAGCCCAGCCAGCCGAAGATGTCGAGGTTGTCCCAGCTTTCCTTGGCGTCGCCGCGCGGCGGATAATATTCGATCCGCACTTTGTGGTAGTAGCCCTTGTAGAGCTCGGGGTAAAGATCGGGCTGGATACAGTGCTCCAGGACCGAAGACTTAGTTTCTTCCTTGCTCTTGAAGTTCTCCGGATCGTCCAGCACTTCGCCATCGCGGTTGCCGAGGATGTTGGTGGAGAACCAGCCCTTCAGCCCGAGCAGTTTGAGCTTCAGGCCAGGAGCGAGCAGGGTCTTCATGTACGTCTGGCCGGATTTGAAATCCTTGCCGCAGATGGGGATGTGATTCTGCGTGGCGTAGTTCGTCAGCGCCGGGATGTCCACCGTCATGTGCGGGGCTCCATTGGCGTAGGGCACGCCGCACTTCAACGCGGCATACGCATAGATCATGCTGGGGGGAATGTCGGGACTGTTCTCGCAGAGCCCCTTTTCGAGGGACTCCATGGTCTCATGAACCGGCTTGGGCTCGGTGTACCTTTCGGTGGAAGCGCACCAGACGATGACCAGGCGGTCCGCTCCGCTGCTCTTCTTGAACTCGCGGATGTCGTCCATGATCTGCTGGGCCAGGTCCATTTTGGACCCGGTCTTCAGATTGTTGGGGTGCAGGTTCCGGACCCACGATTGCTCGAAGGCCGCCTTCATGGGCTTGATGGTTACCAGAAAGTCCTTCAGTTGTTCGACTTGCTGTTTTTCCAGCACGCCGGCCTTAAGAGCCGCTTCGTAGGCGTTGTCATCGAACAAATCCCAGCTTGCGAAGACCAGGTCATTCAAGTCCGCCAGGGGCACGAAATCTTTGATCTTGGGGACACGCTTGTCGGTGCGTTTACCCAGGCGGATCGTTCCCATCTGGGTGAGAGAGCCGATGGGCAGGGCAATCCCTCGCCGCACCGCTTCGACGCCCGCCATCATGGTGGTCGCGACGGCGCCCAAGCCGACCGTCATGACCCCCAATTTGCCCTTGGGTTCGTCGATTCGAATTTCCGTATTAGCCAAGTTTCTGTACTCCTCTTCCTTCAGGCATAGCGACCGGGTCGAGGTTACGTCTAATGGGGCCCGGTTGTTTTTTTTAGCTCCAATCAGGATAACATCAAGCACTTGCGGGGCGCATTGCAACGGGGCGGCGGCACCGCGACCGGTTCAAAGGCCGTCCCCGGAGGCCTCCCGCGCGGTGTCCGGCGAAGGCACGGTGCGGCGGGAGCGCTGGCGCAGAAGCGCCCCGGCCAGTGCGAACAGGGCGGCGAGCAGCGCTGCCAGCGCCAGCCAGCCGAGGGCGCTGGCCAGCACGCCCGGGTCGAGCGGCGGCCACTCGAAGCGGTAGGCGCGCAGGCGATCCGCGCGTTCGAGCATCCAATGCCAGGCGGTGTGGGCCACCAGCGCCGAAAGAATGATGGTGCCCATGCGCTCGGCCACCACGAAGCGAAAGAGCGCGTCGAGTATGGGGATGAGCAGCAGGAGCACCAGAAGCTGGCCCAGCTCGACCCCGATATTGAAGCACAGCAGCGAGGCCAGCAGGTGGGCGCCGGCGAACTGCATCGTCTGGCGCAGCGCAAACGAGAAGCCGAAGCCGTGCACCAGGCCGAAGCCGGCGGCGATCATCCAGCGGCGCCGGGTGGACGAGCCGCCCACGATATTCTCGAGCGCCATGTAAACGATGGAAACCGCGATCAGCATCTCGATCAGCGGCGGGAACCACAGCATGTCCGGCGCGAGCCCGTATGCCGAGGCGATCAGCGTAACGGAATGGGCCGCGGTGAAGGCGGTCACTACCGGGACGAGCGCGCGAAATCGCCGGAACGGAATCACCAGGCAGAGCAGGAAAAGCAGGTGATCGGTTCCGTCCAGGATGTGGCGGAATCCCAAACCGATGAACTGCCCGGCGGCCTGGCGCCAGCTTGGATCCAGGCGGAGAATTCCTGGATCGCCGGGAAACTCGAAGGCGCGGACCGCGCCGCCGGGCGGCAGAAAGCGCAGCACGGTCACCACCCGCGCGGCCAGCCGGTTGAGGCGCGAGTGAATCGCGAAGCGCGACCGCTCGGAGCGGATCGGATACTCGAACCACACGTCGAACATCACCTGGTTCCAGACCAGGTGGGCGTCGCTGGCGAGAGCGGGCCCCGAGATGTGGGCCAACGCGGTCTCATAGGAAACGAAGGAGCGGTCGGAGGCGAGAGAGATCCGGGTCGCCCGGACGAGCGGTTTCGGCAGGCGGGCATCGTCTTCGTGGATCTCGATGAAATCCGCGATCCACAGGTTGGCGGCGTCGGGAAGCAGCGGCGCCAGCGCGGCCGAATCGAGGTAGCCGCCGCGCTCCGGAAAATCCATGTCGCGCATGGTTTCGAGAGGGACGCGCACCAGCAGGTCGAGATGCCGCCCGGCGGGTTTCACGAAGGCTTGAACGGTAGCGTCGAAAGGGATGTCGTGGGCCGCGGCGCCGCGCGAGAGCGCCAGAAACAGCGCCGCGGCAAACACTCGGGGAGCGACGCTGGAAAGAGACACCCGGTGAGATCCTCCCGATTGGAATCGTGTATTATAGCTTACGCCCGCTGAAAGACAGGAGCGACATGAAGCGAAACCTCTGGATGGGAGCAAGCCTGGCGGCGCTGGCGGCCGCGCTCGCGACCGGTTCTCACCTGATGCGCAAGTGGGGCGCGGTGGAGGCCGCCGCGGTGCGCGCGCCGCGCTTCGAAGTGGACCCCATGTGGCCGAAGCCACTGCCGAATCACTGGGTAATGGGCAGCGTGGTAGGCGTTTCGGTGGATGCGAGCGACCACATCTGGGTGATACACCGGCAGGGTTCGCTCGAGCGGATGGAGACGTCCGCGGCGGCCAATCCGCCGGCCGCCGAATGCTGCGCTCCGGCGCCGCCGGTGCTCGAGTTCAACGAAGACGGCGACCTGATCGGCCACTGGGGCGGTCCGGGCCCGGGCTATGAGTGGCCGGCCTCGAATCACGGCATCACCGTCGATTATAAGGGCAACGTGTGGATCGGCGGGAACGGCCGCGGGGAGGGGGGCACGGCCGCTTCGCCGCACGACAGCATGGTGCTGAAGTTCACGCAGGATGGCCGGTTTTTGATGCAGATCGGCAAGCCAGGCATGAGCAAGGGCAGCAACGATACCGAAAACCTGCGGCTCCCCGCCAAGACCTTCGTGGACCCCAAGACCAACGAGCTGTACGTGGCGGATGGCTATGGCAACCACCGGGTGATCGTCTTCGATGCGGATACGGGCGCGTACAAGCGCCACTGGGGTGCTTACGGCCATAAGCCCGACGACATCAATTTGGGGCCGTATCGCCCGGAAGATCCGCCGGCGCAGCAGTTCCGGAATCCGGTTCACTGCGTGGAGCTGGCGCACGATGGCAACCTGTACGTCTGCGACCGAACCAACGACCGCATCCAGGTTTTCAAGACGGACGGCACGTTCGTCAAAGAAGCCTTCATCGCCAAGAACACGCGGGCCGATGGATCGGTCTTCGATATCGCGCTCTCGAAAGATCCCGAGCAGAAATACCTGTACCTGGCGGACGGCTCGAACATGAAGGTCTACATCATCGACCGCGAGACGCTCGAAATCTTGACCAGCTTCGGCGATGGCGGGCGGCAGCCGGGCGAATTCTACGCGGTCCACAGTATCGCTACCGATTCTAAGGGCAACATTTTCACGACCGAGACGTACCGCGGGCAGCGCGTGCAGAAGTTCCATTACAAGGGGCTGGCGCCAGTGACGAAGAAAGACCAGGGCGTGGTGTGGCCCAAGGCCTCGAAGGGATGAGCGCGCGGCTCCTCAAGCGGCTGCTGTTCTCTTTGGGCGGGGTCGCCCTGGTCACGTTCGCGGCCCACTGGCTGATCCCGGTAAACGCCACGACCGTGGGATTCGCTTATTTGCTGCTGGTGCTGATCGTGGCCAGCACCTGGGGTTTCACGGAGGCGGCCGTGGCGTCTCTAGCGGCGACCATCACCTTCAACTTCTATTTCCTGCCGCCCGTCGGAACGCTCACGATCGCCGATCCCCAGAATTGGGTCGCGTTGTTCAGCTTTCTGGCGACGGCCCTCATCGCCAGCCGCCTCTCCGATAAGGCCGAACGGCGGGCCGAGGATGCGATCGCGCGCCGCCAGGACGTGGAGCACCTCTATGCCTTCAGCCGCGCTATTCTGCTCATCGACGAATCCGACGCCTTTTCCCGGGACCTGGCGCAGAAACTGGCGGACATCTTTCCGGTGGACGCGGCGGCATTGTATGATCGGCGCACGGGGGAGATATACCGGGCCGGCCCCGCCGATTTTCATGGTCTCGACGAACAACTCCGCGAGGCCGCCTGGAACGGCAGCTCGTTCGCGGACCCCGAACGGCGGCGCGTCATCACGGCCGTGCGGCTGGGATCGGAGCCCATCGCCGCGCTGGCACTCGAGGGCGCCCAGATGCCCGATTCGGTCTTGCAGGGCATCGCCAACCTGGTGGCCATCGGCTTGGAGCGCTCGAGGGCCCAGGACCTGGCGCACCAGGTGGAGGCGGGCCGTCGCAGCGAGCAATTGCGCACCACCCTGCTGGATGCCATGGCGCATGAATTCAAGACCCCGCTGACGGCCATCAAGGCGGCCACCACGGCGCTGCTGGCCGATCCCGGCCAAACCGGCGAGAGCGCCGAGCTTCTCACCATCGCGGACGAGGAAGCCGATCACCTCAAAGAGCTGATCGACGATGCCATCGAAATGGCCCGCCTGGATAATGCCCATATCGATCTCAGCCTGGAAATGTCCGATCCGGCCGAGATCGTGCGGCAGGCCGTGGCGTCGATGCAGACCGAGATCGCAGGCCGGCCGGTGAAGGTGGCCTGCGAGGCCGGGCCGGGCGATGTCGCGATCGACCGCCGGCTGGTCCGGCTGGCTATCCGGCAGCTTCTGGATAATGCGTTGAAGTACTCCTGGCCGCAAAGCCCCATCGACATTCGCGTGGGCCGGACCGAGGACTCAGTCGCCATCGAGGTGACCAATCGCGGCGCCGCCATACCACCCCAGGAACAGGCGCGGATCTTCGAGCGCTTCTACCGCGGCCCTTCCGTCAAGGAGCAGATTCCCGGCTCGGGCCTGGGCCTGAGCATCGCCGCGCGGATCGTGGAAGCGCACCAGGGAGAAATGACCGTGGCCAGCGTGGCGGGCGAGACGACCTTTCGCATACGGCTGCCGAAGGAACCGGAAGGAGGGCCGAAGTGAGCGCGGGCCGCATTCTGATCGTTGACGATGAACCTCAGCTCCGGCGCATCATGCGCGCTACTCTGAGCGGCGCGGGTTATGAGGTCGAGGATGTCCGCAACGGCGAGGAGGCTCTCGAGAAGGTGCGGGAGTACCGGCCCGACCTGGTTCTGCTGGATATCAACATGCCGGGAATGGGAGGGCTGGCCGCGTGCCGGGCCATCCGCGCGGATACCCAGGTGGCCATCATCATGCTGACGGTGCGGAATTCCGAAGCCGACAAAGTGCACGCGCTGGATGCCGGGGCGGACGATTTCGTCACCAAACCATTCAGCACGCCGGAACTTCTGGCACGCATCCGCGCGGCCCTGAGGCGCGTGCCCGCGTCCCAGTCCGCGAGGTTGCAGGCCGGACCGCTCACCATCGATTTCGCCGCCCGCACGGTGCACAACGGCGAGACCACCGCGCACCTCACGCCCAAGGAACTTGACCTGCTGCGCTATCTGACCCAGCACGCCAACGAAGCGGTGCCGCACCGGGAATTGCTGCAGGCGGTGTGGGGTCCCGATTACGGCGACCAGGTGGACTATCTGCGCGTGTTCATCAAGAATCTGCGGAAGAAGGTCGAACCCAACCCGGAACATCCGCAGTACATCATCACCGAGCCCTGGGTAGGCTATCGCTTCAACGTGGCGGCCGAAAGCTGAGCTACTTTCGTCGATTTGGGATGCGGGTCTCCGGCAGCCCCCCGCGCCGCTTCTGAAAGTAGGTAATCTCCACGAGAGCAGGCCACAACTGCATGGAGGACTTGATGATCCCCACGACATCGTCCACGATGCGCAACAGGTTCTGCTGAAAGAAGTCCGGCTCAAAGCCATAGAATGCCTTTTCGAAATTCGCGATCCATGCGCCAATTCTTGTTGGTTACGGCGGGCCGGAAGTTGACCAGCACATACATCTCGTTGAGATCCTCCAGGCTGGTCTGGTCTTCATCCTTGAGGAACATCTCGACGAAATCGATGGCGTCGATGTCGTTGGTGCCGGAGCGGAAGGTTTGCGCGATCCTAACGACCGCGTCATCCGGCACCGTTCCGCGCTGCAAGATGAGCGAGTTCTCGCGCGCCAGGCCCGTGGTGGCGTTGGTCTCGAGATCCATCGAGGTGTCGGTCAGCAACTCGCCGCGTTCGTAGTTGTCGGGCACCTGCGCGGCAGGTTTTCCCAAAACATCGAGGAACGCCGCCACAATGTCGAAGGATTTCCGCGCGTACCCGTTGTGGCCGGCGTGGTGCAAGCGCCCGCGGCTGACTTCGTCGGTATCCAGCGACTCGGCACTGTATTCGACCAGAGAGTAAGGCGCATGTCGTCATCCGAGCTGATCAGCAAGTCTCCGAGCGTGTACATGAGCGTGAAGTTCCGGTTACCGCCGTAGCTGGGACGGAAGAGATTGCGGACCAGGGTTTCCAGCCGCCGATCGCGGAGCCGGCCGTTCAGGTATGCCAGGAACTGCTCCTTCTCGCGAGGGCCGACGTAGTAAACGGGCTGGTGCGTCGCGGTCTGTTCGAGAAGCGGAAAGTACTTCTGCTGATTGACGGGACTGGAATCGCCGAAAACCATGAGCCGTACGGAATGGCCGTTGCACCAGAAGTGCTCATCGTACTCTTCGAGGGCGGTGCCAACCTCCCGCAGGCGATAAGTGGGAGTTATTCCGAGGGGTTCCGAAAGCGATAGCCCACCCAGGGCTCGGTGAGAAGATATTCCGGCTGGGCCGGGTCGTCTTCAATCTTCTTCCGGAGCATCTTGACATAGGAACGAAGATACTCCAGCTCGCCGCCGTAATCGGGTCCCCACACGGCCTGCAGCAGCTTCGAATGCAGGATGGGGCCGCCCTGGTGACGAAGGAAGTAAACCAGTAAGTCGAACTCCTTTGGCGACAGCCGGATCTCGATCCCGTTCTTAGTCGCCACCCGGCGGTCCACGTCCACCTCAAGCGCCCCCGCGCGGAGGATGGGTTCGGGCGCTTGCGTCTTGGCATCCAGCCGCCGCATTACGGCATGCAGGCGGGCGATCAGCTCGCGCAAACGGTACGGCTTGGTCACGAAATCGTCGGCTCCGGCTTCGAGTGCCTGCACCTTGTCTTCTTCCGTATCGCGCACCGTGACCATGATCACGCCGACCTGCGGAGCGCTACTTCTTATACGCCGGCAGACCTCGAATCCGCTGATGCCGGGCATATTGATGTCGAGCAACACGACGCCGGCCGGCTGGAGCCGCAGAGCCGCCAGGGCCTCTTCTCCCGAGCGGGCCTCGGAGACCTCGAATTCGCTTCCACTCAGGGACATGCGAAGCGCGCGCCGGAGGGCCGGCTCATCATCGACGATCAACAGCTTGTGTTTTTCGAGCGACAAGCGATTCCTCGCTTACAGCCATGGGGAGGGTTAAACGGAAAGCGACCGTGTGCGGACCCGCATCCACCAGGGACAGATCGCCCCCATGAGCCATGGCGATCTTGCGAGCCACATACAGCCCGAGCCCCGACCCCGGCGCGCTCCGGCGGGCATCGCTTCCTCTATAGAAGCGTTCGAAAATCCGGCGGTGCTCGGAAACCGGTATCGGGGCGCCATCGTTCGACACGGTTATTTCCGTGGCATTGGCCCCGGTCGAGAGATCGATCAGGATGACTGTATCCGGTTGGGAATAGCGGCAGGCATTTTCCAATAACTGGCTGAGCGCCAGAAGGATCAACTCCGGGTCTGCGCGCACGTCGGCCGCGCCGCTTTCGGCGCGAACCGAAATGCGGCGGTCTTGCCAGAGGTTGGCGTACCGGCTCGCCGTTCTTTCCACCAGTTCAACGGCGCTTACCGTCTCCAGGCGCGGCTTAATCTCTTCCTTGTCTAATCGCGCCATCCGAAGCAGGCGCGAAGTAAGATCGGCCAGCCGGGAGGCTTCGCTTTCGATTAACTCGGTCAACTCCGCCTGTTCAGGCTGCATCGCTCCGGTGGCGCGAATTCCGCCGGCAGCCGTGAGAATGGCCGCCAGCGGCGTCTTAATTTCATGGGCCAGCGCGTCCAGGATCGCCGAGCGCAGCATCTCGGCATCGGCATGCGCGGCTGCGTTGGTGGCCGCGCGAAAGGCGTGACAGCGCTCGAGATGCGCGGCCGTCAAGGCGGCCAGCGGAGGCGCGGTGAGTTTGGAATCGCGAAGGCCCTCGAAGCCGATCGCGCCCACGACGGCTCCCCTTACCCACAGGCATCGCACGGCGATCTGAGCGTCGGGGTCGTCGGAGTCCCGGCCCGAAATATAACCATCGCGCGTCCTGGTTTCGAGATCGTGCCGGGAGACCCCGGTCAAATAACACTCCAGCGTGGTCGCTTCAAATACACATACCGCTGTTAGCTCGAACGCCGTCAGAATCGGTCTCAGGCTGGCGGATCCAAAACCGAGGCCGGGGTCCAGGCCGAGCAGCTCGCGGCTCACATTATACAAGCGGGTCATATTCTCCCGCTGGCGTTTCGACTCGTACGCCTCCGCACCGCTGCGCGTTTGAAGCCTGGTGACGACCAGCGAAGTTATCAACAAGGATGCCAGTGTGGCAACGTCCAACGGATCGGTGACCGTGAAAGAGAACAGGGGATCGATGAAGAAGTAATCCAGACTGGCGACTGCCAGCACCGAGACAACCGCCGCTTCGAGGAAGGTGCAATCGAGAGACTGCAGCGCCACGTTGATCAGCAGGACCAGGGCCGTCGACGCGGAGTTCAGGTGAACTTGGTAGCAGATACCCGTGACGGCGGCGATCAGAACGGCGCCGCGGCAGACTCGCAGGACAGAGCGGCGGATTGCACGGCCTTTCGGCATCCGGAATGGAACGGTCTACGACTCCATTGTAATCCCGGCCGGAATACACGTCCCGCGAATGCATTCGATCTCACCTGTTCCTGTAGCCGCCGCGGGCATATACGTTCAACCGGCTCCGATCGACCTTGACGCGGATGGTATGCCACTTATCCGGGGCCGCGTCGTCCGGCATGCGATAACCAATGACATACCGGTTTCGCAGCGCGGCGGAAATCGAGCGCGCGGGGCCGGCGGGGTTCTGGGAATCGCGTGCGGCGACGCTCAAACCGCCGGTGTTTTCGGCCAGATCCTGCATAAAGGCAACGCCTCGCTGCGGCTCCGACAGGTCCACGGCCTTCCCGCTCGTCCGCGTGCCCTCGACCGCGATGGTGTAGACCTGTATGTCGGTCTCCATAAGAGACTCCATCAGCGCGTTCCGGGTCCACTGGCTGTGATTATCCATACCGTCCGAAAGTACAACCAGCCCGCGGCAGTTTGGCCGGCCGTCCTTCAACCTCGCGGCGGCCAAATGTATCGTGTCGAACAGTGCCGTCCATCCACCGGCCTTAAGGGCACGCACCTGATCCTGGATGGCGCCGACATCGTCGGACGGCGGACCCAGGATGGCGGGCGAAGAAGATACTACAGCCACGAAGAACGTGTCCTCCGGGTTGGCTAACTCCAGGATGTAATGGACTGCCTCCTTTTCCCAACCAAGCCTGTCCTTGACGCTGCCGCTCGCATCCACCACGAACCCAACCGAGCACGGGCTTTCCTCTGAGTAGAACGTTGTAATTGGTTGAGGGCGGCGATCGTCCAGCACCGTGAAACTCTCCTTGCCAAGACCCGGCACATGAGCCCCGCGGCGGTCGGTCACGGTGACCGGGACGAGAACCAAGCCGGAGCTTATCTGAAACTCGGAACTGGGCCGCGCCCCGCTCCACTCAGGTGGCGCCCCGCCACAACACGGAACCACCAGGGCCACAAGCAGCGGAGCCTGAACGAAGAGCGTCTTCAGAGAAATCATTGACATTCTCATGCCAAGCTCAATATGCGGCGTGGCTTGTGAAAAAGGCATGAAGTGGCAGGGGAGTGCGCGCCCGATGTGCGGAAGAGCCGTCTGGAAGCGAACAAATCGCCGAAAAAGACGACGCCTCTCTTTACGAACTCTTCATGCCTTCTCTATGACTTCTTAAGACCTCTCCGCTTAATCTCGATAGTGGACGTTGCCCCATGGGAGGTCTGACGGAAATGGCACTCGCACTCGAAAAGCGGATGAAGCCGGATACCGGCTTTCCGGTGCGCCCGCCGGAGAGCGAAGCGGAATCGCAGATGGAAGTCTCGGTGGTTTTCACCTCGGTGAAGGCTACGCTGGCGGCCCTGCGGACGGCCGGGACGCTGGCCTCGCGCTTACGATCCCGCATCACGCTGGTGGTGCCGCAGATCGTCCCGTATCCCCTTCCCCTGACCAGCCCGCCGGTGCTGCTCGATTTCAGCGAGCGGCAGTTTCGCGTTCTGGCCGGCCAGAGCCCGGTCGAGACCGTGGTGCGAATCTACCTCTGCCGGGACCGCCTGGCCGCGCTCATCCAGCTGTTGAAGCCGCGCTCCGTGGTGGTGCTCGGCGGACCCCGGCGCTGGTGGCCCACGGCCGAAACCCGGCTGTCCCGGCAGTTGCGGCGGGCCGGCCACGAAGTAGTGTTCACCGAAACGGAGTAAAATCTCATGCTCGATCTGACTTATGCCGCCGTAGGCTGCTTATTTTTGCTCCTTTGCTGGTCTTTTACCAAGGCTTGCGACAAGTTGTAAGAGGAGACTTCGAATGGACTACGTTATCTCGGGCGTCGCATCGCTCGGACTGTTCGTCTACCTGATCTATGCCCTGCTCCGTCCGGAGCGCTTCTGAGAGGATCCATGACTGCAACAGGATGGTTTCAAATCGCGCTGTTCTTCGTCGTGGTGCTGCTGACGACCAAGCCGCTGGGCACATACATGGTGCGAGTCTTTCAAGGTCAGCGAACGTTCCTGCACCCGGCCCTGCGCTGGCTGGAGGTGCTGACTTACAAGGCTATCGGGGTGCGCGAAGACGTAGAGCAGCGCTGGACCGGCTACGCGGCTTCGCTGCTCAGCTTCAGCATCTTCGGGTTCCTGCTCGTGTACCTGCTGCAGCGCGCCCAAGGCTTCCTGCCCTTCAACCCGCAGCATTTCAATGCCGGCAACGTCAGCCCGGACTTGGCCTTCAATACGGCCGCCAGCTTTATCACCAACACGAACTGGCAGAACTATAGCGGCGAATCAACGCTTAGCTACTTCGTGCAGATGGCCGCGCTGACGGTGCAGAACTTCGCGTCGGCGGCGGCCGGACTAGCCGTCGCCATCGCGCTGGTGCGCGGCTTCGCGCGGCAGGAAGTCCGCACGATCGGCAATTTCTGGGTTGACGTGACGCGGGGCACGGTATATGTGCTGCTGCCGATTTCGATCGTCGGCGCCCTTTTCCTGTGCTCGCAGGGCGTGATTCAGAACCTCAAGCCATACACCGACGCGACCACCGTGGAGGGCGCCAAGCAGAGCATCGCGCAAGGGCCGGTGGCTTCCCAGGAAGTCATCAAGGAGCTGGGCACTAATGGCGGCGGCTTCTTTAACGCCAACTCGGCCCATCCATTCGAGAACCCCACGCCGCTGACGAACTTTTTCGAAATGTGGCTCATCTTCGCCATACCGGGCGCGCTGACGTACACGTTCGGACGAATGGTGGGCGATACCCGCCAAGGCTGGGCTATCTTCGCGGCATTCTCCGTGATGTTCCTGGCGGGGGTCTTGGTCTGCTACGGCTTCGAGCAATCGGGCAACCCGATCCTGGCCAAGCTCGGCCTTCAGACCGCAGCCACTTCCGGGCAAGCCGGCGGAAACATGGAAGGCAAGGAGGTCCGGTTCGGAATTACGAACTCGACGCTGTTCGCCACTATCACCACAGACACCAGTTGCGGCGCGGTGAACAGCATGCACGACAGCTTCACGCCGATCGCGGGCATGGTACCCATGTTCAATATGATGACCGACGTGGTGATCTTCGGCGGGGTGGGAGCCGGCCTGTATGGGATCTTACTCTACGCGATTCTGGCGGTCTTCATAGCCGGCCTCATGGTGGGCCGCACGCCCGAATACCTGGGCAAGAAGATCGAGCAGAAGGAGGTCAAGATGTCCATGATGGCGATCATTGCCACGTCCGCCTGTATCCTGGTGTTCACGTCGCTTAGTTCGGTCGCCTCGTTCCCCGCCAAGGGGTATTGGAACCCGCCCGGCGCGGCGATCGCCAACACGAACAACAACGGACCTCACGGATTCAGCGAAATCCTGTATGCCTACGACAGCGCCACGGGCAACGACGGCAGCGCCTTTGGCGGCATCAACGGGAATACGCCGTGGTACAACTTGACCCTCGGCTTCGCCATGCTGATCGGGCGCTTTATCTTCCTGATCCCCCTGCTGGCGGTGGCGGGCAGTCTGGCGGCCAAGAAGAAGGTTCCCACGACGAGCGGCACTTTCCCCACGCACGGTCCGCTGTTCGTGGGCCTGCTGGTGGGGACCGTGCTGATCATCGGGGCCCTGACTTACTTCCCCGCGCTATCGCTGGGGCCGGTTGTGGAGCATTACCTGATGCAAAGCGGCAAGCTCTTCTCCACGATCCTGCTGCCGCTCTGGAGTTAGCCATGATGACGACAAGCCCCGAGACTAAACCCGCATCGAACGTCCCGCGCGAAGATTCGACATCGCTGATTCCCAAGAAGCTGGCGCGGTCGCGGCCGCTCTTCGATCCGGAGATCGTCGGGCGCGCAGTGCATGCCTCCTTCGGGAAACTGAACCCGCTTACTCTGTATAAGAACCCGGTGATGTTTGTGGTGGAAGTGGGCGCGGCGCTCACCACCGTGTTCCTGGTTCGAGATATCTTCACCGGAGCTGCGGGTATCGGCTTCACAGTGCAGATCGCGCTGTGGCTGTGGTTCACGGTGCTGTTCGCGAATTTCGCGGAAGCCATGGCGGAAGCGCGCGGCAAGGCCCAGGCCGACAGCCTGCGCAAGACTAAGACCGATGCGCCGGCGCGGCGTTTGACCGGTTCGGGCAATATCGAGCAGGTGGCTGCCTCGGCGCTGCGGGCTGGAGACGTGGTCCTGTGCGAAGCGGGCGAGCTGATACCCGGCGATGGCGAGGTCATCGAAGGCATCGCCACGGTGGATGAATCCGTGATCACCGGCGAGAGCGCGCCTGTGATCCGCGAATCGGGCGGCGACCGGAGCGCCGTGACGGGCGGCACGAAGGTGCTCTCGGACCATATCAAGATTTGTATCACCTCCAACCCCGGCGAGACGTTTCTGGACCGCATGATTGCGCTGGTGGAAGGCGCCGAGCGGCAGAAGACGCCCAACGAGATCGCGCTGAACATTCTGATCGCGGGCCTGACGCTGATTTTCCTGCTGGCGGTGGTCACGCTGCAGCCGTTTTCGGCGTTCGCGGTTTCTCAGGCGGGCATGGGCCGGATCCCCAGCGTCGCGATCCTGGTTTCACTGC
Source organism: Terriglobia bacterium (assembly GCA_963714205.1). Lineage (GTDB taxonomy): Bacteria > Acidobacteriota > Terriglobia > Bryobacterales > Bryobacteraceae > CAVQNQ01. The sequence continues at coordinate 1,849,928 of CAVQNQ010000002.1, read as the reverse complement.
TGGTCTGCCTGATCCCCACCACCATCGGCGGGCTGCTCTCCGCCATCGGCATTGCCGGCATGGACCGCGTGATGCAGCACAACGTGCTGGCCATGAGCGGCAAGGCCGTGGAAGCGGCCGGCGACGTGAACTCGCTGCTGCTCGATAAGACCGGGACCATCACGCTGGGGAATCGCCAGGCCGTGGAGTTTCTCTCTATCAACGGCGTTACCGAAGAGGAGCTGGCGGACGCCGCGCAGCTTTCCAGCCTGGCCGACGAGACGCCCGAGGGACGTTCCGTGGTGGTGCTCGCCAAGCAGAAGTACGGCCTGCGCGGCCGGCACATCCCGGAACACGAAGCCACTTTCATTCCGTTCTCGGCCTACACCCGCATGAGCGGCGTGGATTTTGAGGGGCGGAAACTGCGCAAGGGCGCCACCGACGCCATCTGCCGGTTCGTGGCCGAACGCGGGGGCGAGGTGCCCCCGTACTTCCAGGAGATGAGCGACCGCATTTCGCGCAACGGCGGGACGCCGCTGGCGGTAGCCGATGGCGACCGGCTGCTGGGCGTCATTCATCTCAAAGACATCGTCAAGGGCGGAATGAAGGAGCGCATCGCCCAGCTCCGCCTGATGGGCATCCGCAGCATCATGATCACGGGCGACAACCCGCTCACCGCGGCCGCCATCGCCACGGAAGCCGGGGTCGACGATTTCCTGGCCCAGGCGACCCCCAAGGACAAGCTCGAGTACATCAAGAAGGAGCAGGCCGCCGGCCGCCTGGTGGCTATGACCGGGGACGGCACCAACGACGCTCCCGCGCTGGCTCAGGCGGATGTGGGGCTGGCGATGAATACTGGCACCATGGCGGCCAAGGAAGCCGGCAACATGGTGGACCTGGACAGCAATCCCACCAAGCTGATCGAGGTGGTGGCTATCGGCAAGCAACTGCTGATCACGCGCGGCGCCCTCACCACGTTCTCGATCGCCAATGATGTAGCCAAGTATTTCGCCATTATTCCGGCGATGTTCATGGCCACTTACCCGGTTCTGGCGAAGCTCAACATCATGGGCCTGCATACGCCGCAGAGCGCCGTGCTATCGGCTGTGATTTTCAACGCGCTGATCATCATTGCGCTGGTTCCGCTGGCGTTGCGGGGCGTGAAGTACCGGCCGCTGAATGCCGCCAGCCTGCTGCGCCGCAACCTGCTGATTTACGGAGTCGGCGGCATTATCGTCCCGTTCCCCGGCATCTGGGCCATCGATCAACTGCTGGTCCTGTTCCATCTCGTGTAAAGAGGCAAGGAGGCATCGTTATGTGGCAACACATCCTTCCCGGATTGCGAATCAAGATCTTCATGACCATACTCCTCGGCGTGATCTACCCGCTGGCGATCACCGGCATCAGCCAGGTGCTCTTCCCGCACCAGGCTAACGGCAGCCTGATCGTGAGGGCGGATGGAAAAGTGGTGGGATCGGAGCTGATCGGTCAGAACTTCGCCAGGCCCCAATATTTCCAGCCGCGCCCCTCGGCGGCGGGCAACGATGGCTACGATCCTACCGCTTCGGGCGGCTCGAACTACGGCCCCACCAACCAGAAGCTGGTGGACCGCGTCAACGCCTCGATCGCCAAGTTCCGCAAGGAGAACCCCGATTTCCGGGGGCCGATTCCGGCCGACCTGCTCACGGCGTCCGCCAGCGGGCTCGATCCGCACCTCAGCCCCGAGTCGGCCGAAGCGCAGATCCCTCGCGTGGCTAAAGCGCGCGGGCTGCCTCCCGAACAGGTACGCGCCTTGGTGGACCGGCTCACGGAGGGCCCGGATATGGGCGTGTTCGGCGAGCCGCGGGTGAACGTACTGAAGCTGAACCTGGCCTTGGATGGCGCTGCCGTCCAAAAGTGAAATCGCTCGCCTTGCGGGCCTGTCTGCTGGCGGCTGCGGGACGGGCGAATTCCCAGGAGGGTCCGCTCCAAACGCGCATCGACCCGGCTGGAGGTGGAATTTCAATCTCGCGACGCACGGTATTCTAAAGATGCATGCCTTCTGAACTTCGCCGCCGGACTCCCGAGGATCTCCTGCGCGAAGTTCAGGCCGAGGAGGCGGCGGTTTCGTGGGGGCGGCTCAAGATATTCCTGGGCTACGCCTCCGGGGTGGGCAAGTCTTACCGCATGCTGGACGAGGCGCGCCGCCGGAAAGCGCGTGGCGAAGACGTGGTGGTCGGCGGCATCCAGCCGGCGGTTCCGGAGGATGTCGAGGCGATTCTGCGGAACCTCGAGGTTATCGTTCCCATTTCAACGGGGGACAGGCCCATCATCGATCTCCAGGCTCTGCTGCGGCGTCATCCCTCGGTATGCGTAATCGACGGTCTGGCCTACGACAACCCACCCGGCAGCCGCCACGCCACGCGATGGGAAGACGTGCGGGAACTGCTCGAAGCCGGCATATCGGTCATTACCTCCGTCAACATCCAGTACGTTGCGGAGCTGCGTGAGGACGTCGAGGCCATCACCGGCAAACACGTCACGGAGACCGTGCCGGTGGCGTTCATCAAGAGCGCCGATGAGATCGAGCTGGTGGATGCCGCTCCCGAGGAGCCTCTGGGACCCGCGCCGGATGAACACCCGGACGCCGAGAGGCGGCAGCAACGGCTCTCCAAGCTGCGGGAGCTGACGCTGGTGCTGGCCGCCGAAGTAGTCGATCAGGAATTGACGAAGTATCTCGAGAGCCACGGGATCGAGCAGCATTACGGAACGCAGGAGCGCCTGCTGGTCTGCATCACGCCGCGCGCCAACATTCGAGCCATGATCGATACGGCTAGGATCATCGCCGACCGCTTTCACGGCGAGCTGATCGTGACCTACGTGCAGCAGGCGCAGATCTCGGTGGCGGACCAGGCGGCCCTCGATGAAAAGCTGGGGATCGCCCGCGCGGCGCGGGCCCAGATCGAAATCCTGGATGGCGAAGACCCCATCGAGACCATCCTCGAGTTCGCCCGCTCGCGGCATATCACCCAGTTGTTCATCGGACACAGCCAGCGTTCGGGCATCGGGCCGCGCCTGTGGGGCGACCCGGTGGATAAGCTGATTCGAGGTTCACAGGGGATGGACGTGCGGATCTTTCCGCAATAAAGATGAGCGCAGAGGCACGCGGGAAGCTGAAAATCTACATGGGCTATGCCGCCGGCGTCGGCAAAACCTACTCGATGCTGGAGGAGGCCCAGGAGCTGCGGGAGCGCCGCGTGGACGTGGTGGTGGGATACTTCGAGGCGCACGGCCGCAAGGACACCATCGCCAAGGCGGAGGGCCTGGAGATTATTCCCCGGAAGAAGATCGAGTACCGCGGATCGACCTTCGAGGAGATGGATACCGATGTTATTCTCGCCCGAAGCCCCCAGGTTTGCGCGGTGGATGAATTTCCTCACACCAACGTGCCGGGATCGGAGCGGGGCAAGCGCTGGGAAGACGTGCTGGTGCTGCTCGACGCGGGCATCGACGCCCTCACCACCATGAACATCCAGCACCTGGAAAGCCTCAACGACCAGGTCTTCGAGTTCACCGGAATTCGCGTGCGCGAGACCATCCCGGATTGGGTGGTGGAGCAGGCCGACGAAGTGGTGATGGTGGATCTGCCGCCGCGCGCGCTTCTGAACCGCCTGGACCGCGGCGTGGTGTACGGGCGCGAGAAGGCCCAGCGCGCGTTGCAGAATTTCTTCCGTGAATCCACGCTGGTGGCGTTGCGCGAGCTGGCGCTCAGGCAGACCGCGCACGAGGTGGAGCACCGCGCCGGAAACGAAGACGCTGTGGCGCGAAAGGATGGCGGCCCGCCCGGCCAGGCGAATGCTCGCGAAAGAATTCTGGTGCTGATCACGCCGGATCCCGAAACCGCCATGCTGATCCGGCGGGCCCGGCGCGTGGGGGACTTCGTGGGCGCCGAGCCGCTGGCCGTCGCCGTGCGGGCTCCGGGCGGCCGCAACGGATCGCCCGAGGATCATGAGGCCATCGAGCGGCACCTGAACTTCGCCCGCAATCTGCGCATCGAGACGCGCATCATCGAAGGCGATTCGGTGGCGGAAACGGTGGTGGATTTCGCGCGCAGCAACAAGGTGACCCAGATCTTTCTGGCGCGCCCGGCCGAGCGGCGCTGGCGCATCCCACTCACCCGCGACCCGGTGCAGAGCATCGTCGCGCTCGCCCGGGATATCCAAATTGTGATCGTCTCGCCGCGCGCACCGGCCCCGGCGCGGTGAAGAGGGCTTCCCGCGAAATTCTACTTCGGGGCGTAGCGGCGCGCCTGAGCCATTTCGAGACCCCTCTTCGCACCCTCGAGGTCCGGCTCGATCCGGAGGGCCTCGGAGAACTGCGCGATCGCCTCGTCGAACTGCCCCGCGCTGGCCAGCAGCGTGCCCACGCGGTAGTGGACGTTCGGGTCATCGGGCATCAGGCGCGCTTCGGCACGGAACTGGGCGAGGGCTTCGTCCAGCCTCCCGCGGCTCAGCAGCACCATTCCCAGGCTGTGGCGGATGTCCGCCTCATCGGGTCGCAGCCGGACCGCCTCATAAAACTGCGCGGCGGCCTCGTCCGGCCGTCCCAAGGCGGCCAGCACGCGCCCCAGGTTATAGTGCGCGTCGGGGTACTCGGGCCCCAGCTCGACGGCCGTCGAGAACTCGCGCAGAGCCTCGCGGGCGCGGCCCCGCGCCACCAGCAGAGCGCCGTACCCGATATGCGCTTCCACGCTGGCCGGCTTGAGATCGAGCGCCGCCCGGTATTCCTTCTCCGATTCGTCCAGTTCGCCCATCCGCATGAGGGCCGTGGCCAGGTTGGTGTGCCCATCCGCGTAAGACGGGCGGATGCGAAGCGTCTCATAGCTTTGCTCCGCGGCTTCGCGATTCCGCTTATGGGTCAGGTAGAAGTTGGCCAGATTGTTATGCGCGATGTAGTTGCCGCTGGTAACTTCCGCCGCGTGCCGAAATAACGATTCGCCATCCGTCCAGTATTGCAGTTGAAACCAGGTAAGTGCCAGGCAAGCGGAGCAGGCCGCGGCCGACGCGACGGCGACCGTCATACGGGCGCTGGGACGCCGGGCGAGTAAGTCCGCGGCGCCCCAAGCCAGCATGATGGCGAGGCCGGTCATCGGCACATAGGTGTAGCGATCCGCCGAGGACTGCGATCCCACCTGGATCAACCCGATCACCGGGACGAGCGTTACGAGATACCAGAGCCATCCCGTTACGAGGTAGGGATGCGAGCGCGCCCGCGCGGCAACGGCCGCCGTAATTCCCGCCAGTAATATGGCGGATGCCGCGGCCTGCCATAGCGGCAGATCGTACCGGTAGGGATAAAACACGGCCAGCTTCGCGGGCCAGAACGATCTGACGATGTAGGTTGCGTACGTCACCAGGGCATTCTCGATCCGCAATCCGATGGGTATCGCGGCGAGCGGCTGGACCGCGCGCCCCTGGGCCAAGAATGTTACCGCGGCCGAGCCCGCCGCAAGCGCGAAGAAAGGCAGTTTCTCCCAGAGAACGCCGAGGCGCTTGGCGCGGCCGAGCGGCCAAACATCCACCAGCAGCAGCACCGCAGGCAGCGTGACGATCATCGGCTTGGCCATCAGGCCGAGACAAAATGCCAGCAGGACGAGCAGATAGCGGACCACGCCGGGCCGTTCCACGTAGCGCGCGTAGCACCACAGCGCCAGGAACCAGAACAGCGCGCACAGGACGTCCTTTCTCTCCGATATCCAGGCCACCGATTCGATGTGCAGCGGGTGCAGCGCGAAAAGAAAGGCCGCAAAGGCGCTGGGCCAGCGCGCTCCGGTCATGCGTTTCAACGCCGCGAAAAGCAGCACGGCGGCCAGAGCGTGGAGCAGAACGCTCGTCAGATGATGCCAGCCGGCGCGCATGCCGAACAACTGGCAATCCGCCATGTGCGACAGCCACGTAAGGGGCGACCAATTCGCGGCGTGAAAAGAAGTGAATGCCCAGACGATGCCCTGCCACGTGAGCCCAGCGCGCACGTGGAAGTTGGCGGTAACGTATTCGGGATCGTCGAAGTTGACGAAATCGAAATTGATGACGCGGCTGTATACGGCCAGCGTCACCGCGGACAGCAGCAGGCAGATATAGAGATCGATCCGCCGCTTCTCTGCCGGCGGCGCCTTTCGGATCTCGCCCGCGGCAGCCGGCGTGGGACGAACCGCGCTCGCGGAATCGCAGCCCCCTGGTTTCGATATGCGCTTGTTCCGTTTCCCCACGGCGCCGGAATCCGCCGATCCATCCAGCGAGGCGGCTCCCGGTTCCAGGCTAGCATGTCGGAAGACTGTTTCCGGCGGCGCGCCGCGAGTGCCTGCCAGGCGCCTATGTGTGTAACCTTCCGTGCCGGGTAGACGCCCCCTTTAGAGATTAGGGGAATTCAAGGCCGTAAATGAAGTACTTCAGGGTCATCGTCTTAGCGGCTCTAGCCGGCTCTTGCGGCAGGGTTTGGGCGCAGGCGCAGCCGGCGCAGAGCGGCGCCGCGCCCCGCAGCCAGGTAGCCGGCTTGGTGGTCACCGTCGAAGCGCCGGACAACCGCATCTCCGTGAAGACCGACAAGGGCGACGCCGTGACCATCACGACCTCCGCCCGGACCCTTATTCTGCACATGCCTCCCGGAGAAACCGACGTGCAGAAGGCCGTGAAAATGACCATTTCGGAGTTGAGCGCGGGCGATCGCGTCGTGGCGATCTTCCGGGGCGCTCCCGATCTAAAGACGATCGAAGCCACTTCCCTGGTGGTCCGGACCAAGTCCGACCTGGACAAGATTGCCAAGGCCGAGCAGGAAGATTGGCGGAGGCGGGGCACTACGGGCCAAGTCGTGGCGCTGGACCCCGCGGCCAAAACGATTACATTAAAGGCGGGCCAGAGAAGCATAACGGTGCAGGCGTCGGACCAGACGGATTACCATCGCTACGCGCCGGATTCGGCCCGCTTCAGCGATGCCAAGCCGAGTTCCTTCGCCGAAATCAAGGTGGGCGACCAGGTTCGCGTGCTGGGCAACCGGAGCGCCGACGGCACGACCGTGAAAGCCGAGAGAATCGCGGCCGGCACTTTCCCCCAGATCGCGGCGACCGTTATTTCCATCGATCCCGCCGCGGGCGAGATGCGAGTTACCGACTTGGCTACCAAGAAACCGCTCATCGTCAGGGTGAATTCCGATTCGACCATGAGAAAGCTGGACCCAACCATGGCGGCGATGCTGGCGCGCCGCTACAGACCCGGCGGCCAGGGCCCGGCGGAAGGCGCTTCCGATAGCCAGGAAGGGCGCGGAGCGCAGCGCGGCGGCGGGATGGGCGGCATGAACCGCGGGGGCGGCCGCGGAGCCGGCGGCGATATCGGGCAGATGCTGGACCGCCTCCCGCCCATGCAGCTTTCCGAACTCAAGCGCGGCGATGCCATCATGGTATGCACCACCATGGGTGCGGGCACGGGACCTGTCACCGCCATTACACTCCTGGCGGGAGTGGAACCTCTTCTGACGGCCTCCCCCTCATCCACCCGCGACATTATGAGCGGCTGGAACCTCGGCGGCGGGGGTGGAGGCGAAGGAAATTAATAGCATTACCGCAGCCCCCAAACGTTCGAAAGGGACGCGGCAAGGTAGGCAAAAGATGCAACGGGTTCTTTTTTTTCTCCTGGCAGTTGCGCTGCTGGTTGGCGGCGTGCTGGCGCAACAGACGGGCACGCTCCGCGGCGTATTGACGGACAACTCGGGCGCCGTGATTCCCGCCGGAACGATATCGATTTCGGGCAATGGGGTGGAGCGCAGCATCAAAACGCAGAACGACGGCACCTATAGCATCGGCGGCCTGGCGTTGGGGCAATACACGGTCAAGGTGAGTTTCCCCGGGTTCCAGGACTACGTGAAGACAGTGACGCTGAGCGGGAGAAGCGCCCAGTTGCCGATTCAACTGGTAGTCAGCGGAGCCGAAAAGCAGGTGATTACGGTGCAGGGTGAGGCTGGCCCAACCGTCACCGTGGAGGCCGACAACAACGCCACCGCGCTGGTGATCAAGGGCGAAGACCTGGAGGCGCTCCCCGACGATCCGGACGATCTTTCGGACGCGCTCGAGGCGCTGGCCGGTCCGGGCGCCGGCCCCAATGGCGGCCAAATCTATATCGATGGATTCACCGGCGGGCAACTGCCTCCCAAGGAATCGATTCGTGAAATCCGCATCAATCAGAATCCCTTTTCGGCGGAGTACGACCGGCTCGGTTTCGGCCGCATCGAAATCCTGACCAAGCCGGGCAGCGATCAATACCGCGGTATGCTGAGCTTCAACGACAGCGACGCGCTGTTCAACTCGCGCAATCCGTTTGCGAGCAACAAGCCGCCCTTCTCGAACCGCCAGATCAACGCCAGCTTCGGCGGTCCCATTAACCACCGGTCGTCGTTTTTCCTGGATTTCTACCGGCGCGATATCCAGGATAATGCGATCACTCATGCCAATTACCTGGATCCCACCACTTTGCTCACGCAGAACATCACCACGGCTGTGGTCACGCCGAACTACATGACGACCATTTCGCCGCGCGTGGATTACCAGTTGACCAGCAACAACACGCTGACCACGCGCTTCGAAGAGCGGTTCACTCAGCGGGATAACGCCGGACTGGGAGGCACCAATCTGCCCCCGCCCTATTCGCAAATCCCGTATAACATCACCGGCGACGCCCAGAACCTGATGGTCACCGAAACCGCGGTCCTGAACAGCAAGACGATCAATGAAACCCGCTTCCAATGGACGCGCAACTGGACCGATTCGGCGGGCAACCTGATTCCCTCGGTCAACGTGGCTGGCGCCTTCACCACTGGCGGCAACGGCATGGGCAACAACTACGACCTGACCCACCATTTCGAGCTGACGAACATCACCTCGGTGGTTCACGGCGTCCACACCATCCGGTTTGGCGCGCGGGCCCGCCGCGATAGCGACCAGAATAATAATCCTCAGGGCTTCAACGGGCAGTTCACGTTCCTCGGCGGACTCGCGCCGGTGCTCGATTCCTCCAACAATCCCATCCCCGGAGAGACGGTGGAGCTCACTTCGATTGAGCAGTACGCGCTCAACCTGCGGTTGCAGCAGGCGGGATTTACCGAAGCCGCGATCCAGCAGTTGGGCGGCGGCCCTTCGCGGTTCTCGATTCAGGCGGGGCGTTCCTATATCGGCATGGTGCGCTGGGATGCCAGCCCATTCGTTCAGGACGATTGGCGTGTGCGCCCGAACCTCACCTTGAGTCTGGGCTTCCGCTACGAGGTTCAGAACCTCCTGAGCGACTATCGGGACTTTGCTCCGCGAATCGGTGTGGCATGGGCGCCGGGAAGCGCCCGGAACGGCCGGCAAAAGACGGTGCTGCGGGGCGGCGTCGGAATCTTCTACGACCGCGTCAGCTTCAGCCCTTTCGAGAACGCCATTCTGAACAACGGCGTCAACCAGGTGGAGTACACCGCTTACAATCCGACGTTCTATCCCAACGTTCCACCGCTCTCGGCCTTGTCGCCGGGGGAGAATACCGTCAACCTGGTGGATCCCAAACTGCGAGCCGATTACAGCATCCAGTCCGCCATCGGCGTGGAGCGCCAGTTGCCCCGGAGCACGACGGTGGCTGTTACTTACACCAATAACCGTTCGGACCATTTGTCGCAGACGGTGCCAATCAACACTCCGCTTCCGGGGACGTTCAATCCGCTCCTGCCTCTCGGCCCCACCAACGGCGTTTTCCCGTATGGCTACAACGCCGGATACCTGGAGGAGTATGAATCGGGCGGTTTGCTGCACCAGAACATCGTAATGGTCAACTTCAACACGCGCTTCAGCAGCCGGGTTTCGCTGTTCGGGAACTACTCGCTGAACTACGCCAAGGGCTTACAGGGGACTCCATCGGACCCCTACGATTTCGCGCTGGATTATGGCCGCTCCAACCTGGACCGGCGGAACAATTTCATGCTTACGGGATCGGTAATCGGCCCCAAAGGCATCCGCGTGGCTCCGTTCATCACCATGCGGTCCGGGGCTCCTTATGACGTGACCCTGGGGTACGATCTGTTCGGCGACAATGGAACCGCCCGTCCCGACCTGGTCTCCTCCGCGGGCGCTGCCTGCACGCCTTCCGGAACCGTGGTTTGCACGAAATACGGCGGGTTCTCCACCATTGCCAATGCCGCTTCGCTGGGCAGCGTGGTCCCCAAGAACTACCTGACCATGGCCGGATTGATTTCGATCAATATGCGGGTTTACCGTGTCTTTGGTTTCGGGCCGATCCGCGGAGCCAATGCGGTTCAGAGTGGCGCCCCGGGTGGTGGCGGCGGCGGACGCGGCGGCTTCGGTGGTGGCGGACGCGGCGGCTTCGGCGGTGGCGGCGGGCGCGGCGGCGGTGGAGGAATGCGCATGGGCGGCGGCGGACGCGGCGCCATGATGGGCGGCGATACCAGCGAACATCGCTTCAACCTTACCGTGGGCGTGAACTTCACCAACATTCTGAACCACTTCAATCCCGGCGGATACGTAGGGACCATGACTTCGCCCTTCTTCGGACAGGCAACCAGCGTGAACACGGGATTTGGCGGCGGCGGCTTCGGCGGCGCTGCCGGCACCGGTTCGGTCGCTAATAACCGGCGCGTGGACATGTCCATGCGGCTTACGTTCTAATGGAGACGTGAGGGGCTGGGTTCGAAACCGGTGTAATCCGCTAATTCCGCGCTTTGGCGTGCTGTGCGGGATCGCCCTTGTGGCGATGGCCCTGAGTGCGGGTAATCCATCCGGCCCGGCGGCCGCCATCGCCATCGACTACCCGGAAGACGGATCCATCTTTCCGCCCGAGATAGGGCCGCCGGCATTCCTGTGGCGGGACGGCTTGAAGGGCGTTGCGTGGTGGCGTATCGATATTTCATTCGCGGACGGCTCGCCGGCCGTCCACGCCACGTCCAAGGGCGAGCGCCCTCGCATCGGCCCGATCGACCCGGACTGCGTCGCCGAAACCAACCAACCGCCCAAGCTGACTCCGCAAATGGCCGCTTCCCACAGTTGGGTTCCCGACCGCGCGACGTGGGCGGTTATCAAGAAGCACTCCGTGGCAGGCGCAGCCACCGTGACCGTCGCCGGCTTCCGCGGCCCCAGCCCGAGCGCCCCGGTCTCGCGCGGCAGCACGCGGATGCGCACGTCTCAAGACCCGGTGGGCGCGCCGATTTTTTATCGCGACGTCCCGTTAATGCCCTCGGAATTGGAGCGCGGAGTCATCAAGCCGCTAGCCGCCGCTGCCATCCCGCTGGTGGCCTGGCGCTTGCGAAATATCGCGGAGCCGGCCAGCCGGGTCATCCTGCACGATCTGCCCGTGTGCGCCAACTGCCACTCGTTCTCCGCCGATGGAAAAACGCTGGGAATGGATCTCGATGGCTTGCGGAACAACCGCGGCCTGTATATTTTCACGCACGTCGCCCCGGAAATTACGCTTGGCAAGGAGGACGTGGTCCAGTGGAGCACGGCCCATGGCGCGCTGAAAGGAAGCGTGCGCGCGGGCTTCATGTCGCAGGTGTCTCCGGACGGGCGATTTGTCGTGACTACCATTAATCCGCTCCAGGCGTCCGGCGAGCGCGATGCCCCCAGCAACTATTACGTAGCCAACTTCAAGGATTACCGCTTCCTGCAGGTCTTCTATCCCACGCGCGGAATTCTGAGCTGGTACAGCAAAGCCACCGGCATTCTTCAACCGCTTCCTGGAGCCGACGACCCACGCTTCGTGCAGATGGGCGGGGTGTGGAGTCCCGACGGCCGGTATCTGGTTTTCGCCCGCGCCCAGGCGCGGGATCCCAGCCCGCCCGGAGTGCCGCCGGCGCGCTTTGCCGGCGATCCGAACGAGCTGGCGGTCGCATACGATCTCTACCGCATTCCGTTCCATGAGGGAAAGGGCGGCCGCCCGGAACCGGTCGCGGGCGCGTCGCAAAATGGCATGAGCAATTCCTTTCCCAAGGTCTCGCCCGACGGCCGGTGGATTGTGTTCGTGAAATCGCGCAATGGCCTGTTGATGCGTCCGGACAGCCAGTTGTATATCGTCCCGGCCTCCGGAGGCGAAGCCCGGCGGATGCGGTGCAACCTGGCGCCCATGAATTCGTGGCACAGTTTCTCGCCCAACGGGCGGTGGCTGGTGTTTTCATCCAAGAGCCGGTCACCTTATACGCAGATGTATCTGACGCACATCGACGAGGCCGGCAACGACAGCCCGGCCATCCTGGTTGAGAACTCGACGGCGGCCAATCGCGCGGTGAACCTGCCGGAGTTCGTGAACATTCCTCCGGATGGCCTGCGGGCGATCGGCGGGCCGGCCGTGGATTATTACAAACTGGCTGACCGGGCGACCTATTTCCAGAAGAACGGGCGCCTGGCCGAATCCGCCGCCATGTGGCGCAAGGTGCTCGAGATCAGCCCGGACGATGCGGCCGCGCACGAGAGCCTGGGCCGCGCGCTGCTGATTACGGGCCATCGCGACGAAGCCGGAGCGCACCTCCGCAAGGCGGCGGAACTCAAGCTCAGAGCCGCGGTCGAAGACAATCCTGGCGATGCCGCGGCGTCCTACTCTCTGGGCAAGATGCTGCTGGATGGCGGGCGTTTCGGTGAGGCCGCGGCGGATCTCTCGAAGGCGGCCACGCTCAACCCGGCATCCGCCGAGGCACGCTGCGGGGCGGGAATCGCGTTCCTGCGGCTCGGCAGGCTCGACGACGCGCTGGCCGATCTGCGCGCGGCGCTCGAGCTGGATCCCCGCTATGCGCCGGCTTACTATAACCTCGGCTTGGTCCTGGATAAGAAGGGCGATCTCGATCAAGCCATCCGGCAATGGCAAAAAGCCCTGGAAATCGATCCGCGATACGAACCGGCGCACGACAGCCTGGGCGACGCGCTCTACGCGCGAGGAAATATCGCCGACGCGCTGGCGCACTGGCGCGAGGGAACCAACGATCCGGCGGTGTTGCAGCGAGCCGCTTGGACACTGGCGACTTACCCCGATGCATCCATTCGCGACGGCCACCAGGCCGTGGCGCTGGCCGTGCGGGATCTCGAGCTCTCGGGCGGAAAGGACGCGCCGGTTTGGGATACGCTTGCGGCAGCCTATGCCGAAACCGGACAGTTCGGAGACGCGGTGCCGGCGGCCCGCAGGGCTTTGGCGCTGGCTCAGCGGGATCACCTGCCGGAACTGACGGAAGCTATCCGGAACAGGATTCGACTTTACGAATCCGAGACTCCATTCCGCGAACCGGTCCATGCCGATGCGGGAGGGGCAGACCTTAAGCCACGCCTGCCGGCCGCCCCCGGCGGCTCGAATGGGCCATAGGCAACCGAAACGTTGCGTCCATGCGGCATAAACTCACAAACCCTCGTTTCTCCCTCCGGAAGCGCGCCAATCGGGCCCCAAACCGGTTGTTATATTTGAGTTTTTAGGAGGATGTTGATGGCAAGTTCTACTCAACGTACATTTCGCATCGACGTTGCAATCAATGATCTGCTCCTGCATTCGGCCCCTCAAACGCCCAGGCCACTGAAGTCCAAAGGAGCTGTTTTACCAGAACCCGTATTTCCCCAACGCCCCGAGCTGCTTTCCGACCCGGGACCCGAAACACCGCCCGAAAAGCGTCAGTGGAGTCGCGAAGAAATCGTGCGCAAGGCGCGCGGCTGGCTGGCTCCTTACATCCGCTCCCGCGTGATGCCGGGCAAGTTCCATCCGATCACCGCATATCTGTTTTCCGAATACAAGTGCAATCTCGATTGCTGGTATTGCTGGTCGTTCGACAATCGGGTCAAGGGCATGAGCGAAGATGTGGCGCGCCGCTCCATCGATTGGCTGCACGATCACGGCTGCCGCGTTCTCGCTCTGATGGGCGGCGAACCGTTGCTGCGTCCCGAATTTGTCCACAAAGTGGTCTACTACGCGGCCAAGAAGGGTTTTTGGGTCTACATCGCAACCAACGGCCGGCTGCTGCGGCCGGAGGTCGCGGACCGGCTCGGCGATGCCGGCGTGGCCATCTTCAATCTCGCCCTGGATGCCTGGGACGAGAAGCCCGGCCTGCCCAAGGCCCTGGTTCCCGTTCGCCAGAATTTCGAGCACATCGCGCGCAAGCAGTATGTCTACGGCTACATGGTTTTCTTTAATATGAACATCTGCCGGAACAACCTCGAGGATATCCGGCGGCTGACCGAGTACGCCCGCGAGCATCGGCTGGCCACCGATTATCACCTCAACGAGACCCCCATGCTCGAGCAGGATGGCCATTTCAAACACCTGGACGACAACCCGACCTATATCCGCCCCGAAGATTGGCGCGCCGTGGACGAGCTCATCGATTGGCTGATCGCCAAAAACAGGTCCGGCTATCAGATGGTGAATTCAGTCGCCCGGCTCGAAGAGATGAAGGCATTCATGCGGATGGCCTGCGGCCTCGACCTGCGAAAGGTGGGCTGGCACGGCGACGGCGCCGATGCGGGCGAAGCCGGCCAGGACCTGCTCACCCGCATGCCGGGAATCGTTTCCGATGGCGATGGCGGCCTGCGTTTCGCGGACTGGAACTGCCGCGGCGGTCATAACAACGTGATCGTCCGAACCGACGGTACCGTGGGTCCGTGCTTCCCGATGTACTCCGCGACTTACGACTGGGGCACCGTCGACGGGCATAAGTTCGACACCGGCCAGCTTGATGAAATGAAGAAGAGCTGCCAGCAGCACTGTTTCTCCACCTTGAATCACAATCTGGCCTACTGCTACAGCGATGCGCGCATTCTGAAGTGGATTTGGAAACAGCTGCGCAATGGCTGCAAAGGCGGTGTTCACAGCTTCGAGGATTAGGGCCGGCCCCTCTTCTTCCTCAACTGGCCGCGCGCAGCTTCTCGGCGAGGATCCGCTCGACCGCGCCCACGGCTTCCAGCGGTTTGAAGGGCTTGGCCAGCAGCTTACATCGCGGCGCCAGCTCGCAATCTTCGCAGCTTAGATCGAAGCCCGACATGAGCATCGTTTGCGTCGCGGGACTGCGACGGCCGATCCATTGCACCAGGTCATGCCCGTTCATGCGAGGCATGACCACGTCCGAGAGCACCACGTCGAACTCCTCGGACAAGCACAGCTTCATGGCTTCCGGGCCGTCGCCGGCGGTACGGACCTCGAATCCGGCTTGCGTGAAAGCCAGCGAGAGAAGGGTACGAATGGCCTTTTCGTCATCCACAATCAAGATTCTTGGCATCTGGGCGCCCTCCATCACTTCCGGGAACGCGACGCTTCCTCACATTCCCCCATGGAGTATATATTCTCACAAGTGGACCGATTTCGTCCATACTGGAGTACGCGGAATTCCGTGATCCGTCCGTAGCGATCGGCAGTTCGCATCCAAAGTGACGGGGAGGGGTGCGTTCGGTGTCTTTTAGATTGGATCGAACCCTTAAGCCGCTGGTTTTGGATTCCAGGAATCGGGATCGAGACGGTCCGATTCGATTTCGCATGGCTGGATGGGCTCCGTAGCGACACTTCACCCTCGCGGCCACGAAAAATGCTTCTATAATCCGTCCGTAAGGTCACTCAACTTGCGCAGGCTAAAGGCAGCGCGGCCAGCGCCGCACGCCACCCACCGACGCTTTCACTGAGATGTCGGAGCCGGCAGACAACCCGGCGCGCATGATGCAGAATCCGCCCCGCCGTGTTGAAGACCAGGAACCGTAGACGCTTCGGTCGGGCGGTCAGCAGTTCCGGCGGCAAAGCCAAACGCTTCAGCGCGCTCATTACGTTATAGGTCAGCACCGCCATTCGCAGCCATGCCGCGTTGGCGCCGAAACGGCCACACGGCATCACCCCCGCCGCCAACTCATTTTTCAGAACATCATGCGCCGCCTCGATGGACCCGGCCTTCTCCCGTTGCCATTCCAGCAATCGCTTCGCCTCGTAGTCCCAACGGTTGGTCACCACCCCGAAGTACTTGTATAACTTCCCGTCCGCAAATAGCTCGCCTTGCCGCTTGCTGATCCGGATCGCCAGGTACCGAACCGGGTCCAGTTCCTCTCCGGCCTTGCGCTCCAGCGGATCCCAGTTCAACACCTCCGCACATTCACAGATCGCTTCGCTGTCCTCCCGGTAGGGCTTCCAGAACGCCTCCGGCAGTTTCTGAATCTGCTTCCGCAGCGACTCGCTCATCTCCGCACTGATGCCGAATCCGATGAAGCCTTCCGGCCCCTCCTCGCGCTTGCGATTCCGCAACCAGCGCAGCAGTTCTTGCTGGTAGCAGGCCGAATCGCCTCGGAAGTATCGCTCTTCGACGCCCTCCGGCAACGCCGCGAACGCTTGCTTGGTCACCGGCAGCAATCGCGTATCCGACCCTACGTTGCCGTCGCGAAATTCATCCGCCACGATCACATTCAACTCCGCCCACAGCGCCAGCATCGGCTGGTAACCGGCGACCCCTTTGTACGTGCGCTGCGCTTCCTGTTTCCAACTCTCGATAATGGTCGCATCCATGTCGATGGTGGCGATCTTGTCGCGTGTCCGGCGGCCGAACTCTTGCACCACATCCCGGTTCACCGCCCCCAACCCCGCCAGGGCCGCGCTCTCCTGCGGGATGTAGCTCACCCGTCCCAGTGCCAGTTCCTGCTGTTGCGCTTCCTCCACTTTGCTTTCGTCATGGAATTGGTACAGAAACTTCCGCGCCGCTTCCGGCGACGGCAGCTCATGGCCGATCAACTCAGCCAACCCGGTGTCCGCCCGCACGTGATCGAAATCCTCCAGGCAATCGCCTCCCGCCGCATTCAGCACCACGAAACTCTCGACGTAGCTGGCCTCGTCCAGACCGCGCTGTCGCTGCTTCAAATGAATATGCTCCGCCACGCTGTGCCCCGCACCCAGCGACCGGAACGCCTGCATGAGCAGCGGCATCCCGCCCAGGGCGGTGAGGTTCTCTTCACTCTCCTGTTCGTCGTAGGCAAACGGCAGCGGCAACTCGGTCGGTGATGTGTTCGGGCGCTTGCGCATGAACCCGAATTGTATGCCACCGCAGGCTCACCTTCCAGGTGAAGATCCGAAAGCGCGCCTTGCGCCCGACAATCCGCCTTCTGACTTCCAGTCCGAAATCCCTTACGGACGGATCACGGGAATTCCGGCGGCGCCGCTACCAGCTAAACTAACGGTGTGCCCCCGAGCAAGAAGACACCCGCGGCCCGCTACGTCGAATATAGCGGGCTGGCCCTGCTGCTGCCGGTTTCGACCGTGGTTGGGTATGCCATCGGGTACTGGCTCGACAGCCTTTTCGGCACCACCTGGCTGCGTATTCTCTTCCTGCTGCTCGGCAGTGTGGCCGGCTTCGTCCAACTGATCCGCCAGATTATGCGGGATTCCAGCCATGACGGTTCTTGACGGCTTGAGCTACCGGCGCGCCTCGTTGCGCATCGGGCGCATCATGGCCGCCATCGCCATTCTCGGCAGCCTGGCGGCACTTGCGCTGGCAGGTTGGAAATCGGGCGCCGGATTTTTGGTGGGAGCCTTCATTTCGGTTCTGAATTTCTACTGGATCAAGGGTGTGGTGGACGGCATGGCGGGCGGGCGGCGCCGCCGAACCGTGATATTGGCATTCCGTTATCTGATTTTGGCCGCGGCGGCGTATGTTATAGTGAAGCTGATTCCTATCGACCTGCGCGCCATTCTGGCGGGGGTATTCGTCTTTACGGCCGCGGTCTTCGTCGAAGTCGCAATCGAGATCGTGTATGCACGAAAGTGAACTCTGGATCACCCGCATCTTCAACGACCACCTGGCTAGCCTCGGGAACGCCTTTCTCGGCCTCGTGGGATTGCATGCCCAGGCTCGTCCGTGGGCGGATTTCGTGGTTATGCAGATCGTGGTGGTGGCGCTGCTGGCCATCGTATTTCCCATTTTGCGGGCCCGGCTTTCCTTCGATCGTCCGGGCACGTTCCAGCAGGTCTTCGAGCTGCTGTATGACTTCGTGCGCGGGCAGGCCGAGAGCCAGGTGGGGCATGGGTACCACCGCTATCTGCCCTTCTTCGGCACGCTTTTCCTCTTCATCCTGACCAGCAACCTGATCGGCCTGATTCCGGCGTTCGAATCTCCCACCATGAACGCTCCAGTCACTTTGGGTTGCGCCATGGCGACCTTCGTTTATTACAACCTGATGGGCATATGGGCGAATGGCTTTAAATATCTCGGCCACTTCACCGGGCCGCTCTGGTGGCTGGCCCCGCTGATGTTCCCCATCGAGATCATCAGCCATCTGGCGCGGGTCCTTTCGCTCACCGTCCGTCTCTACGCCAATATGTTCGCGGGCGAGCAGGTCACCATGGTTTTTATAAAGCTGACGTATTTTATAATTCCCGTCGCATTTATGGGCCTGCACATATTCGTGGGAGTAGTCCAGGCTTACATTTTCATGCTGCTGGCCATGGTATATGTGGGCAGCGCCGTGGCGCAGGAGCATTAATACCGGCTTTATGCCGCCTTCAGTGTGAGCCCGGCTGTACGGTGTCCGGGAACCACCTCCTGGGGCGATTTATTCGAAGGAGAATGGAATGACGAAGAAGTTACTGCTCGTGCTGGCTATCCTGATGATGGCCAGTGGCGTACTGTGCGCTCAAACGCCGGGCAATCCGACCGCCGGCGGGCATTGGGTTCCCATCAGCGCCGCCTTCGGCATGGCGATCGCGTCCGGGCTTTGCGGCCTGGCGCAAGGCAAGGCTATCGCCAGTGCCGTGGAAGGCATGGCCCGCAATCCCGGAGCCGCCGGGGCGATCCAGTTGGCCATGCTGATTGGTCTGGCCTTTATCGAGTCACTGGCCCTTTACACTCTGCTCATTGTGTTTCTGTTCGCGAAGTAGCCGTGAAACTCGGGGCGGGCGCCGCTCGCCCCGATTTTCTCCCGAGATACTCATCCGAGTACCTGACCTTTGATCCTAGTACAATTCTCCGATAAAGCCGCTTGGTTCTATTGACCTTAGATAGGGCTTCCATTTAGCATGAAATCGTTAAATGGAACAGCGAAGGACCAGGCGCTTTAAACTACAACTCCCGCTCTCAATCGTTCGCTCTGGCGTCCAACGGGTCGCACTCGCCGGCACCACCAGGAACATCAGCTCCAGTGGAGTCTTGTTCACGGCCGAACGAGAGCCGGATTTGGGGGGGCCCATCGAATACGTGATCACGTTGAATCACGAAGGACCACACGAGGTTCATCTGCGCTGCATTGGGAAGGTCCTGCGTTCGGAACGCACGGACGCGGACCAAGATGCCGGGCGGCGGAGCTTTCAAGTCGCCGCCACCCTGGAGCGCTACGAATTCGTCCGCGAACATTAGGCCGTCAGTCCAACCACCATCATTTCCTTCTCGGGCCGGGCACCCATCCCGGCCCTTGTTTTTTCATCCGCTTTCGTATTACCTTAGCAAAGAAAAGGCGAAAGCGAAATGAATCTATCCCTGGCATTCCCTGATTTCAATCGGGAATTATCCCTTCGTACTAAGCCATTCCTTGAAGCTGTAATCGCTCGATTCCGAGCGGCCGAGCAGGATCCCGATTCCCCGGTCCGCGCCATTCACCACCAGCCGGCCGCCGAGGGAATCTTCCGCGAGATTCCGCCGGGGGTGGATGAACGCCTGCGCGCGGCGCTCGAAAGACGCGGCATCGCGCGCCTGTATGCGCACCAGGCGGAAGCCTTCGGGCACATCGAGGCCGGGCGCAATGTGGTCGTCGTGACTCCCACCGCCAGCGGCAAAACGCTCTGTTACAACCTGCCCGTGATGAACCTGCTGCTGAGCGATGCCGGCGCGCGCGCCTTGTATCTGTTCCCGACCAAGGCGCTGGCCGAAGATCAGCTTCACGAACTCCACGAGGCCCTCGAGGAGATGGGCTCCGAGATCCGCGCTTTCACTTACGACGGCGATACCTCTCAGGACGCGCGCAAGGCTGTCCGTCAACGCGCCAACATCGTGCTGACGAATCCCGACATGCTGCACAGCGGCATCCTGCCGCACCACACGCGCTGGTCCCGTTACTTCGAAAACCTGCGCTATGTGGTTATCGACGAGCTGCACTACTATCGCGGCGTCTACGGCAGCCACCTGGCCAACCTGCTGCGGCGCCTCAAGCGCATCGCCGAATTTTACGGCTCGCGGCCGCAATTCATCTGCTCGTCGGCCACCATCGCCAACCCACGCGAGCTAGCCGAAGCGCTGGTCGAGCAGCCTTTCGAGCTGGTGGAACGGAACGGCGCGCCGCGCGGGGAGAAGTACTTCATCTTCTACAATCCTCCCGTGGTGAACCGGCAGCTCGGCATTCGCCGGAGCTATATCAACGAATCGCGCCGCGTGGCGCTGGAATTTATCGAGCGCCATCTGCAGACCCTGGTTTTCGCCAATAACCGCCTGGCCACCGAGATCCTGGTGACCTACCTCAAGGATGCCTGCGACCGCGGTCCCGTCCCTAGCGACACGGTGCGCGGATACCGCGGCGGCTACCTGCCGCGGGAGCGCCGCGAAATCGAGCGGCTGCTGCGCGATGGCGCCATTCGCGCGGTGGTGGCGACCAATGCCCTCGAGCTGGGCATCGATATCGGTTCGCTGGACGCCGTGGTGATGGCCGGCTATCCCGGCACCATCGCTTCGAGCTGGCAGCGCGCGGGACGCGCCGGACGGCGCCAGTCCGCTTCGGCCGCCGTGCTGGTGGCCTCCAGCGCGCCGCTCGACCAGTACATCGTCGAGCACCCCGATTACTTCTTCGGCCGCTCGCCGGAACATGCTTATGTCAACCCGGAGAACCTCGAGATCCTGCTGGCGCACCTGAAGTGCGCGGCCTTCGAGCTGCCCATCCGCGAGGGCGAAAAGTTCGGCCCTCACCCGGTGGAAGATGCCTGCGCGTTCCTCGAGGAGCGCGGCTTTCTGCATCATTCCGCCCAAGCCTGGCACTGGACTTCGGACACCTATCCGGCCGATGCCACCAGCCTGCGCTCCGTCACCAGCGACAATTTCGTGGTGGTGGATATCACCGGCGAGCCGGCCGTCATCGCGGAAGTCTCCTTCCCCGTGGCCCTCACGTCCCTGCACGAGAAAGCCATCTACCTGCACGAGGCCCGCCAGTATCACGTCGAGCGCTTCGATTACCAGGAGCGCAAAGCCTACGTGAAGCGCGTGGATTGCGATTACTACACCGACGCCATCGACTATACCCAGGTGAAGGTGCTCGAGGAGTTCGCGGGCGAGGCCCTGGGCGGAGCGCGGCGCGCGCACGGCGACGTGCGCGTGAGCCGCCAGATCGTAGGGTTTAAGAAGATCAAGTTCTACACCAACGAGAATGTTGGGGCGGGGAAGCTGCAAATGCCCGAGCAGGAAATGCACACCACCGCCTTCTGGCTGCATTTCCCGGCCGATTTCCTGGCGCGCCTCGCCGAATACGCCCCCACCGAGAAGCAGAGCGGCATCGCGGGCCTGGGAAACGCCTTGCGCACGGTGGCCGGTTTGCTGCTGATGTGCGACCCGCGCGATTTGGGAGTGGCGCTCAGCGAAGAAGTCTCCGCCACCTTCGAGCCGAATCTGTATCTCTACGACACGTATCCCGGCGGCGTGGGCCAGAGCGCGCCGCTCTACCGCCTGGCGCCGCGCCTGCTGCAACAGACGGCCGAACTGCTGGCCGCCTGTGGCTGCGAAGCCGGCTGTCCCTCCTGCGTGGGAGCGCCCGGCGAAGTGGGCGAGCGCGGCCGCGAGGTGGCCCGGCGCCTGCTGGCGGAACTGATGTCATGAAGCCTGTGTCCAGCCGGCGGGGCTAGCCAGCAGGCCAACCCGGCGGATGGGCAGCACGGCATAGAAACAACTGCCCTCGCCGAATACGCTATCCACACCTACGCGGCCGTTGTGGGCCTCGACGATCCTTAGGGCGATGGGCAGCCCCAGGCCGGCGCCCGCTTGCGCCTTCTCGCTGGGAGCCAGCCGGTCGAACTCGGCGAACAAGCGCGGCAGGTCTTCGCCGCGGATTCCCACGCCGGTATCGCGAACCTCCAGCCGGTAGCGATCCGCATCTTCCGGGCCGATCTTCACCCGCACCGTGCCGCCCGGGCCGCTGAACTTGATGGCGTTGGAAACATAGTTGTAAATCACCTGCTTCAATCGTTCCGGATCCGCCTCTATGGTTTCCGGCTGATCGCCCTCGAATTCCAGGCTGATTCTCTTGCTTTCCGCTGCCGGGCGAAGATGGTTCAGAGTCTCGCGGACGATCATGGGCAGGTTCACCTTGCGATACTCCAGCTCCAGCCGGCCCGATTCGATCTTGGTCAACTCGAGAATGCGGTTCACCAGCGTCAGAAGCTGGCCCGAGCATTCCAGGATTTCGCAAAGGCACTCCCGCTGATCGCCTGTTATGTTGCCCACCACCTCGTCATGCAGCAACTGCGAGAGACCGATGATGCCGTTCAGCGGCGTGCGCAATTCATGGGAGACGTTGGCCAGGAAATGGCTCTTGACTTCGCCGGCGCGGTGGGCCGTTTCCAGGGCCACGGCCAGTTCGTCGTTCTTGCGTTTCAGCACCTCCGCGTGCGTGGCTCGCTCCACCTCAGCCATCTTCTGGGCCGTGATGTCGCTGTTGATCACCAGGACTTTGTTGGCCGCGCCCCGGATGCGCTCGAGCGACCAGCGGCTGGCCACCACCAGCTGGCTGCCATCTCTTCTGAAATCCGTCAGCTCCCCCTCCCATCGTCCTTGAGCCAGCAATTCCGCCTTGATCGATATGAACTCTCTGGGAAATTCCGTCCGCAGAAGAGCGTGGATATTCCGGCCGGTGGCCTCTGCCTTGCTCCAGCCGTACATGCGTTCGGCGCCCGAGTTCCAGTAGAGAACGGTCCCTTCCTGGTCTATCACCAGGATGGTGTCGTAGCTGAGATCGAGCAGGCTGGCCTGCTCTTGGAGCGCTTCCGCCTGTTCGCTGAGCACCGCATTGGAAGTGCGCAACTCTTCGGCCTGCCGCGCCAGGACGTCTCCCACCAGGTTTTCCCAGGAGGAGGATACTTCTACACCCAACCGGTACCGCCCTCCCACGCTTTGCTCGCTGCGGATGATTCCGTCGATGGTCGAGGAGTTCCACTCGATTCGAACCAGTGTGCCGGGAGCCATGGGGTGCCCGGTGGTCAACTGCATCCCTCGTCTGGAAACGTCGCGGATACGCGCATCCCACACTCCAGGGTGAGCCCCCATCGTGTAGACACGCGCGGGCTGATCGACCCTGAAGCGGCGGTCCCTGCGGAGCGCCCTGGGCGGCAGGGGCGACGCCGCCGCTGGAAGGGCTAGGTCTTCGAGCTTAAAGGTTAACTTCTGCGGAGTCACTTACCGATTGCCTTATCGGCCAGAACCGGGAAGCTAATTACCGGATCGTGGTTTCCACCAGCCGGTACGTCTTTCGCTCGATATCCGAGTCGGCGGGCAACAGGTCCGGCTCCATCGGCTCACTGAGGCGCACCTCCCGCGAGACCAGCGTCCGCAGGGTCAGCAGCCATCCCGAGAGACGCGCGCCGCCGGCGGCATCGGGCAGGTGGAATCTGACTTCCAAACTGTGCTGTCCGGGCAAGAGGTTCGTCCAGAACCAGTGCCACGCCGCGCCTCCGCCGTTCTCCAGAGAAAGCGCCAGCGGCCGCCCATTATCGGTGGCATCGGCGGTGACACCTTTCATGGAGTGCTCCGGCTCGATCAGAAGGGCCACCTTGGCCTCGCGGTAGTCCTCCGGAATCGTCAGCGCCAGCGTCACCGCCCCCTCGGGTGTCACGGTCGCCGGGGAAAACGTCAGCTCGGAAGCAGCCTGTCCGAAATGGACGGTTTGGGCGATGTTCTCCACATCGATTGTCCGCATGGAGCCTTGGGGAGCGAACACGAGCGCCGCGGATTGAGCCGTGCGATATCGCGCGCCGGTGAGGCGCGGCCCCCCGGCGTGACGCAGCTCCGCCACAATCTCCTCGTAGCCGCCCAAATCGAACGTGAGCGTGTCGCCGTAGCTCACGGTTTCGGGCCGCATTTCGCGGTACGGATACTGGATCTCCACTGTCAACGGCCCCTCGCTACGAGCAAAGCCCTGGCTCTCATCGACCTTCAGCCGCACCGTCCGGGGGCGCACGAAGGGGTTGCGCAGCATCACGATCGATTTCGCCGGCGATGAGTGCACAAACCCATACGGCTCGCGCCCGGCCGGATCGCCCAGCACCATGGTGGAGTTATCGAGCAGCGGGTGGGCATTGGCGATAGCCCAGCGGGTGGTGCTGCCCAGCGCATCCATCTCCCCGGCCGAAAGAATATCCGGCGAGATATAAAGTTCGTACATCATGTTGCCGATGCTGTAATAGTGCACTACTTCGTCTTTGAAATCGTCGAGGGACTCGCGCTCGCCGCCCAGCATGTTGTACCGGCCCTTGATGATGCCGTGGGTCATCAATGACGAGATGGGGAACTGCGCCTGGTGCGCCACGAAATCCTGGCAGAGCACGGAGTCGCGATAACTCACGGCGCTCTGGCGCGGCGCGAGTGCGGGCACCGACGCCAGGTAGCCGGAATCCTCGCCGCCCATCCATACCGTGTCGGCGTAGCGCAGCCACCAGGGGCTCAGCCACATGCCGGTCGTGATGTTGAGAAACACGTTGGGGTCCTGGGCCCGCAGGCGCGTCAGCATGTCGATGAAAGCACGCGCATCGGCCTCGCGCGAGTAGATGCCGGTGGGGTGGCCGTGATCGGGGTCATTGCATCCGAAAGGGATGCCGTCGAGCTTGAAGTAGTTTATGCCGTATTGCTTCTGGTAGCGGAGCATGGTCTCCGCCAGCAGACGGCTGTAGTTCCGTCCGGCGATGCACAGATACTGGCCGCCCGAGGTGATCTCCATCCCCTCGGCTTTGGCTGTCGCCAGGCGCACGGGCCGCTGCGGGTTATAGCCGCCGATCGGTCCGAACCAGATTCCCAGGTGGCTGCCGATGCCCGCCAGCGCCCGCGTGAGGTCCCCAAAGCCTCCGGGAAAGCGCTGCTCGTCGATGGCCCACAGGCGATGGAGGTCGTCCCAGCCGTCGTCCAGCACGAAGCTATCGAGGTGCAGCCCATACGGTTCTAAGAGCTTGGCAAGCCGCGGCACACGTTCGAGCGTGTTGTCGTGGTTCATGACCAGGTTCTGCAAGTCGTACCAGGTGTTGTAGAGCAGAAACGGGCGCACCGGCGCGACACGCATCCGCTTGACGTATTCGAGGAACTGGCGGTGAACCGCGCCGGCCTCCGCCACGCCCATGACGGCCGCTTCGCTGGTATAGCCTTCGGCCGGGACCGCCAGGCCCACATACCGGCCCAGCGACGCCTCGCCATTCTCGGCGCTGTTGATTCCGGTCGGATACTCGAGTCCCAGGAACAGGTCGCCTGAGAACAGCGGTTGCCCGAATCCGCCCAGCGAAAAGGGGGTCAATCCCCACCGGTTACGGGCCACCGATACCCAATCCACGAAGTAGCTGCCCGGCTCCGGCCCGGCTACGCGCAGCCATTGCCGCATGTAGAAATCGTCGGGCAGCAGTTCGTAGTAGAGGTCTATGCCGATCCAGTGGCGCGTCCAGCCGGTCGCCGGCTCGAGACGCAGCACCAGGCGTTTACCGCCGCCCGCCAGTTGCTCCACGCGATGGCTGGCCACGCGCAGGCCCGCGGAGGTGACCACCATGGGGTTCTCATCGCTGAACGCGTACCCCACGCGCTCGTAGATCAGACGCAGCTCGAATTCGGCGCCGCCCAGGGCATAGGAGCGCCCCGTGATCTTGTTCAACAATCCGAGCGTGCCCACCGAACCCTCGGCGATCGAGATGGTGCGCTCCAGGAAGTCGTTTCCCAGCGCCACCGCGGTTCCGGTCTCGCGCACGTAGACTGGACCCGCCGCCCACGCGTTCAGCGCCAACAGCAGCAGAAGCGCGATGAAACCGGTTCGCAGCGCCAAGCGCGGCATCACTCCCGGTATAACACCGAACTGGCTACAGAACCGCTTCGATCAGCACCGGACCGCGCGCCTCCACGGCCGCCCGGAACTGCGCCCAAAACTCGTGCACCGTGGCGGCCCGCGTGGACGGCACGCCCTGGCCTTCCGCCATGCGCACAAAATCGAGATCCGGCCGGTCGATATCCATCATGGCTCTGGCGGCCGGTCCCGGTTTCGCAATGCCCGCGCGCTGCATCTCGATCTCCAGGATGCGGTAGCGGCGGTTGGCCAGGATTACCGTGACCACGTCCAGCCGTTCGCGGGCCATGGTCCACAGCGCCTGGAGCGTATACATGGCGCTGCCATCGGCTTCGAGCGCCACCACCTTGCGATCCGGCGCGGCGCAGGACGCGCCCAGAGCCACCGGAAGCCCCTGGCCAATGGCGCCCCCGGTCACCGGCATGCGCTCGAACGGCGCGGCGGCTTGCATGCGCTCCACCAGGACCGGTTGCGCGGAGACCGTCTCATCGGAGACGATGGCGCCTTCCGGCATCACGGCGGCCAGCGCATCGCCGATGGCTTCGCAGGTCAGCGGCCCGTCGCCGGGCTGCGGCTTCGGAGAGGGGTCCGCCGCCGCGGCCCCGCGGACCGCGCCGCATTCCTCGGCCAGCGCCTCCAGGGCTGCCGTGCCGTCCTCGCTCCGCGCGGCCAGCACCGAAACCGGACACCCCTCCGGCAGCAGATAGCTCGGCATTTCGGGATAGCCGAAGAACGAAACGGGGGCCTGTGTTTCGACCAGGATCATGTGCCGCACGCCCGCCAGCGCCTCCAGAGCGGCCTCCGGGAAGTAGGGCATCAGCCGCGGCAGAAACCCGCGCCGGCCCCAAACCATGCGCCCGGCGTTGCGGTCGGCGAAGACCAGCGCGCCGGTATGCGCCGCCAGCCGTCCGGCGGCCGCCACCCCGCGCGCGTTCAGCGCGGTTCCCCCCAATAGCAGAGCCGCGCCGGGCGAGCGCAGCAGCTGGGCGGCTTGCCCGATCGCCTCCCGCGCGGGCAGCGGCCGGCGAGCGGGCTCCACCGCCGGTCCGGGAGCCTCTACTTCCGTCCACGAAACATCCGCTGGGATGATGAGTGTGGCGACCTGCCCCGGTGGCGCAATCGCCGCCGCGATGGTCCCCGAGATCTCGCGGCCCAGTCCGGCCGGGTCGCGGGCCACGCGCACGTGTTCCGAGACGGTGCGGGCGAAGGCCTCGATGTCGGCCGACAGCGGTGCATCGTACTGCAGATGCTGGCGCGTATGCTCCCCGACGATGCTGACCACCGGCGTCCGCGCCTTGCGCGCGTTGTGAAAATTGCACAGGCCGTTGGCCAGGCCCGGGCCGAGGTGCAGCAGCGTCGCGGCGGGTTTGCCCGCGATGCGCCCATAGCCATCCGCGGCTCCCGCGCACACGCCTTCAAACAGGCATAACATCCCGCGCATTTCGGGCACGCGGTCGAGCGCGTTGACGAACCTCATCTCGGAAGTGCCGGGGTTCATGAAGCAGATCCCGACTCCGTTTTCCGAGAGCGTGCGGATAAGACATTCGGCGCCGTCCATCGCCCTGATGTTAATCGGTAGCGCGGCAACCGGCAACCGCCATTTCCGTAGTACATTCAAGATAAATGGATGCGATTTGCGCTTTGAAGACCCGCCGCGCGGTGCGCGCGTACACGGGTGAGCCAGTGGCCCGCGAGGTTCTGGAAGATATCGTCGATTGCGCGCGCCTGGCTGCCAGCGCCATTAATATCCAGCCGTGGGAGTTCGTGGTGGTGACCGCCCCCGGCACGCTGGCCCGCATCGCCGCGGTCACCGATTACGGCAAATTCATCGCCACCGCGCCCGCCTGCATCGCGGTCTTCTGCCGGGACACCAAGTACTACCTCGAGGACGGCAGCGCCGCCACCCAGAATCTGCTGGTGGCCGCGCGGGCTCACGGCTTGGGGTCGTGCTGGGTGGCCGGGGACAAGAAAGCCTATTGCGAAGCCATTCGCGAACTGCTCGGAGCGCCCGCGGGGACGCGCCTGGTGAGTTTGGTGCCCCTGGGCCGCCCCGCCGAAGATCCCGTCAAAGACAAGCGTCCGCTGGCCGGCGTGCTGCATTGGGAGAAGTACTGAACGCTGCCTGCCGGCTCGCCGTATCGCTCGTGACAAAACCGGGCCCTGTATCGCTTCCCGCATCTTGATAACCTCGCGCGGTTCGCTGTACATTCGAAAAATCGCGCCACCGCGCAGGGCAGAGGAGATTACATGAAACGTGTGCTGCTTGCCAAATCCTTACTGGTGTGGGTGTCCGCCGCTGCCGCGTGGGGCGCCTGCCAACAGAGTAACTTGACGCAGGGGAACCGGTCCGATGGCGCTCAGTACATGATCTGGATGCCGGAAACGAGTTGTTGGAACGGCGATATGGTGATCTTCGCTCACGGCTACGTGGCGCCCGGCCAGCCCATTGCAGTGCCACTCGACCAGCTCGTGATAGACGGCGTTTCTCTTCCCGCCACGTTCAACGAGCTCGGCTACGGTTTCGCCGCCTCCAGCTATAGCAAGAACGGCCTCGCCATCGTGCAGGGATTCGACGACACCGAAGACCTGGCGCAGAATGTTCTGAAAGACCTCAAAATTTACCCTCACAGAACCTATCTGATCGGCGCGTCCGAAGGCGGCCTGGTGACGGTCCTCTCGGCCGAGCAGCTTCCCCACGTCTATAACGGCGCGGGAGCGGCCTGCGGGCCCATCGGCAGTTTCCAAGACCAGATCAATTACTTCGGCGATTTCCGCGTGATCTTCGATTACTTCTTCCCGGGTGTTCTGCCCGGCACCCCGATCGACATCCCGCCTAATCTGATAACTGACTGGACCAGCAATAACAGCCAGTCCATCCAAATGGTTACCGCCGCCTTGGCCGCCCATCCTTCAGCCGCCGCGCAACTCATCTCGGTAATGAAGGCGGCCGTTACATCCGACCCCGCAACTGTGGCCGAGACGGTCATCGACGCGCTCTGGTACAACGTAGTCGCCACCAATGATGCGCAGGCCACGCTGGGTCCCGTCAAGCCTGTCCAGCCTTACGATAACCACAACCGCATCTATACCGGGTCGGCCAACGATTTCCTTCTGAACCTTAAGGTGGAGCGATTCACTGCCGATCCGGCGGCTCTGGCCGCGGTGGCGGCCAGCTACGAAACCTCCGGAAAGTTGAGCATGAACCTCGTTACGCTGCACACCACGCTCGACCCCGTCGTCCCCTACTGGCAAGAGCCGCTCTACACAGCCAAGACCCTACTCGCCGGTACCGCGTTCGAGCGCGTCAATCTGCCCGTGACAGCCTACGGCCATTGCGCCTTCACCGCCTTCGATCTGTTGGGGGCATTCGCGCTGATCGTGTTGCGGGACACAGGAAGGGACCTCTCCCCGGATCTGCGAACCGCCCTTCGCGGATCGGACGCGGCCTTCACAGCCGCGGCCCGCCGTATGGGGCTGCCACCGCAATAGCCCGCTTGCACCGAGGAATCGGCTGCCCGGAGCCGACGCATTACGGTCGCGGCCGGGTCTTCGCTTCGTCCTCGTCGGCGAGATGCACGGAACGAGCGAAACTCCGCCCGCCTGCGTGAAACCCTAGCCCGCACGCGCCATCATTAGGCCGTTCCCGCGCGGCCGAGCGCCTCCTGAGCCACCCGCGCGCCGCCGGCCTCCTGCTGCTGGCGCTCCGTCATGGCGTCGGCGAAGACGTCCAGGTGCCGCCTCGAGTACCTTACGTATCCCAGATGGCGCAGGCGGTTCATCTCGGAGGTCACGATCTCACGTGACGTGCCCACGTATTCGGCAATGGCGTGGTGCGTCAGACCGATGAGGCGCAGAGATCCATCCGGCCTCGGAACACCGGCTTCGCGGGCCAGTTGCAGCACCGCGAAGAATACGCGCGGACCGGTCGCGAAACTGGCCAACATCTTCACCCGCTCCTTCAGCAGGCAGTTGCTCCGGGCCAGATGCTCCAGTAATGCCACCGCCAGCTTGGGTTGGCTTTCGACGCGCCTGCGGACGTCCTCTGCGCTCCATCTCATCGCCTGGGCCTGGTCCAGCGCCACGGCGCTTTGCCGCGCCGCCTGGTCCGCCGGAATCAGGGCGCATTCGCCGAACAGCCCATCGCGGGACACAATCCGCAACAGGAGGCGCCTGCCGTCGCGCGCCGTCGAGAATACTCTGATGCACCCGGAAATGACCAGGTGGAGATGTTCGGCCGGCCGCTCCGCACCGTAAATGGTGTACCCCTTGGGGAACTCCGCGATGCGCGGGCGCGGCAGGTAACTCAATATGTCGCGACTGTTCATAGGAAGGTCTACGGAGGTTGGTCAGGCCCGGTGCCACACCCCTCCCCTTGAGAGAATTTCACCACGGAATGTCTTCGCGCGAAACCGGTGTTTGCTTATTTCTCAATCACCGGGGTCTGGAAACGTTCACTTAGGCGCAGCCGCTTGCCCGGGACCGTGATCGATGATACTCAGCGAAGCGCCGTCCCATTCGAGCAGCGCCACGCGGCTGGAGGCAAGAAGCTGTGGAACTGCGGATTCGTCGCTCGAGTAAACCCGAAGATCGCCGCGTTTGAAAACATACGACAGCGCCCCTTCGATGCCCCAGCGGGCAAAACCCTCGGGGGCGCCGGAAAAAACAAAAGCCTCCACGGGCTGCCCGTATTTCGCGAACGTCTCCACACCGGTCACCCAGGCGCGCGCCTGGCTGTCGCGAGCCATGGTCTCGCGCCGGTCGAGGCGCAACACTTCGAGATCCCGCGGCAGCCATAGCAGCAGGAAGAGCGCAGCCCACGCCGGCCGGATGGCTTCGCACATTCCCGCAATCGCAATCGCCAGGCCGGTGAACGGCACATAGCAGTAGGCCGGGAGGAGGCGCCCCGGCAGAAACAGCAGCGGGAAGAAATACAACCCCATGGCGGCCAGGCCGAAGAAGGTCCGTCGGTTGGGCGCCCGCCAGGCGGCCAGCGGCAGCAGCAGCCCAAGATACGGGACCAGGAACACAAGCCCGGCGTAGAACCGGACGGTGGTCGCCAGCGCCGCGAGCGTGAAGCGGAAGGTGTAGTCGTTGTCCTTATTGGGATTCAGCAGCAGCCCCTGGGTCCCAAACGAGAGCGACACCGCGAAAAAGGGAATCAGCGGTTTCCAGCGGCGCTGGCCAAACCAGATCTCGTAGCAGGCCAGCACCGCCGGCAGCATCACCGCCACTTCCTTGGCTTTGTATGCCAGCCAGAAGGCGGCGAAACTCAGCACCCAGTGGCCCCGCGCATAGAGAAACAGGCTGAGCAGGCAGAAGGTGGCGCACAAAACGTCGAAAATGTACATGGGCTTCCACAGCGCGTCGAACAGCGCCATGTGGAATCCGAGGAATACGCACGCCGCCGCCGCGGGCCAGGGCCGCGCGCCGAGACGCCGCGCCAGCAGCCAGACCAGCCAGATGTTCAGCAGGTGCAGCAGGTGGATCACAGCCACGTAACCGCGGAAATCCAGGCCGAAGAAGCGTTCCGCCACGCGGAAATAGAAATGGCCCACGGGACGAAAGTTATTGGTAAGAAAAAGCGGCGTCAGCGCGGCCTCGACGTATTCCGAAACAGGACTGCTGCGGGTCCAGCTCAGAGTATTGAAATCGTCGTCCTGAAAATAGCCGCGGTACGCAGCCCGATTCACGGTCAGAAACGCGGCCGCCCACAGCAGGAACAGGATCGATCCCGTGCGCCCGGACATGAAACCCTCTTCATTGTAGAGGCGGAGAAGACTCGGCGTGCCATCGTTTTACGAAATTGTCACGGTGAGTGCCGAATGGCGCTTTGCGCGCTTTAGCGCCCAACCTCCCTTTCATTGAATTCCGACGCCTGTATCTCTTATACTTGGGTTTCGGCTCCCTTCTGGGCAGATTCATCCGAATCCCGGTTTCCGGTCAAGGTTGATGGGAACCGACCAATTCTTATAGGAGGATCTCTTCGATGGTCTCGATGCAAGACACGCTCCGTGCCGGGCTGCGGGCCGGCGAGTCGCGGGACGCCGCAAACGCGCGAAACCGTTCGATTTGGCGCGCTCTCTTCAACGTTCTCATGCTGCTGATGCTGGCCGCGCCACTCCTGGCGCAATCGAGCGAAGCGGGAGGCGAAGCCAACCTCAAGCTCCCCGATCTCGGCATGGCTACGTTCTTGGGCGGGATCAACGGCCACAACCTGCTCCTCTGGGGCATCGTCGTCAGCGCGCTGGGGCTGGTTTTCGGCCTCGTCGTTTTCATGCGGCTGAAAAATATGCCGGTGCATTCCTCCATGCGCGAAGTTTCCGAGCTGATCTACGAGACCTGCAAGACCTACCTCGCGACGCAGGGCAAATTCCTGGTGCTGCTGGAATGCTTCATCGCGTTCATCATCATCCTCTATTTCGGCGTGCTGCAGGGCTTTGCGGCCTATAAGGTAGCCATCATCCTGCTGTTCAGCGTGATCGGCATCTCCGGCAGCTTCTCGGTGGCGGCTTTCGGTATGCGCGTCAACACCTTCGCCAACTCGCGCACCGCCTTCGCCGCGCTCACCGGCAAAGCCTATCCATGCTATGACATTCCGCTGCAGGCCGGCATCAGCATCGGCATGCTGCTGGTCTCGGTCGAGCTGCTGATCATGCTCTTCATCCTGCTGTTCGTGCCGGGCGACCTGGCCGGCCCCTGTTTCATCGGCTTCGCCATCGGCGAATCGCTGGGCGCCGCCGCGTTGCGCGTGGCCGGCGGCATCTTCACCAAGATCGCCGACATCGGCTCGGACCTGATGAAGATCGTATTCAAGATCAAGGAAGACGACGCCCGCAATCCCGGCGTGATCGCCGATTGCACGGGCGACAATGCCGGCGATTCGGTGGGACCTTCGGCCGACGGTTTCGAAACCTACGGCGTCACAGGCGTCGCGCTGATCACCTTCATCCTGCTGGCCGTGCGCGATCCCCTCGTGCAGGTGCAGCTCCTGGTGTGGATCTTCTCCATGCGCGTCATGATGGTGATCTCCTCCGCGGCCGGGTATTTCATCAACGGCGCTATCGCCAAGGCGCGCTTCGGCTCCGCCAGCAAGTTCAATTTCGAAACCCCGCTCACCACCCTGGTGTGGCTCACTTCGATCCTCTCCATCGCGCTCACTTATGTCGTGAGTTCGTTCATGATTCCGACGCTGGCGGGCGACGATAGCTTGTGGTGGAAGCTGGCCACCGTGATCAGTTGCGGCACGCTGGCCGGCGCGGTCATACCGGAAGGCGTCAAGGCGTTTACGTCCACTAATTCGCGCCACGTGCGCGAGATCGTCACCAGCTCGCGCGAAGGCGGCGCGTCGCTGAACATCCTCTCCGGCTTCGTGGCGGGCAATTTCAGCGCCTACTGGCTGGGTCTCGCCATGCTGGGCCTGATGAGCATCGCCTACTTCATCAGCGGCATGGGCTTACATAACCTGATGGTGCCCACGCCGCTGGCCGTCGAAGCGGTCTTCGCCTTCGGTCTGGTGGCCTTCGGCTTCCTCGGCATGGGACCGGTCACCATCGCGGTGGATAGCTACGGCCCGGTCACCGACAACGCGCAATCCATCTACGAGCTCTCCATGATCGAGACGCTTCCCGGGATCGAGCAGGACATCGAGAAGAACTTCGGCTTCAAGCCGGATTTCGAAAAAGCCAAGGAAAACCTGGAAGAGAACGACGGCGCGGGCAACACCTTCAAAGCCACTTCCAAGCCGGTGCTCATCGGCACCGCCGTGGTGGGCGCCACCACCATGATCTTCGCCACCATCGTGGCGCTCACCCGCGGGCTGACGGTCAACGTGGAGAAGCTCTCGCTGCTGCACCCGCCATTTCTGCTGGGCCTCATCATGGGCGGCGCGATGATCTATTGGTTCACCGGCGCGGCCACTCAGGCGGTTTCCACGGGCGCCTATCGCGCGGTCGAGTTCATCAAGCGCAACATCAAGCTGGAGAGCACGGCAAAGGCCTCCGTGGCGGATTCCAAGCGCGTGGTGGCCATCTGCACGCAGTACGCGCAGAAGGGCATGTTGAACATCTTCCTGGTGGTCTTCTTCGCCACCCTGGCGTTCGCCTTCCTGGAGCCCTTCTTCTTCGTCGGCTACCTGATCTCTATCGCCCTGTTCGGTCTCTTCCAGGCCATCTTCATGGCCGATGCCGGCGGAGCCTGGGATAACGCCAAGAAGGTGGTCGAGACCGAGTTGCGCGCCAAGGGCACCCCGCTGCACGATGCCTGCGTGGTCGGCGACACCGTGGGCGATCCCTTCAAGGACACCAGTTCGGTGGCCCTCAACCCGATTATCAAGTTCACCACGCTGTTCGGTTTGCTGGCCGTCTCCCTGGCTGTGGATCTCACCTCCAAACAGGGCGCCGCTTTCACCACGGCCCTGGCGGCGGTGTTCTTCGTGATCTCGGTGTTCTTCGTGTACCGCAGCTTCTACGGCATGCGCATCGAAAGCGTTGACGAGGCAAAGGCAGCGGCCAAGTAGGCTGATCGGCCGAGTCTAACTAATATGGATCCGAATCCTTCACGCAGGAGTTTTGTCAAAGTTGGGCTGACCCTCCCGGCCATCGGGCTCGCGGGATCCCGCCCCGGTGCCGCTTTTCAGGCACCATCGTCTATTCCTTATCGGACTTTGGGAAAGACGGGATTGAAAGTTTGCCCGGTCGGGTTTGGCTCCGGTTTCACGCCCGATCCCTCCATCATCGCCCGCGCCGTCGATTTGGGTGTCAACTACTTCGATACCGCGAGCGATTACGCCAATGGCAACAGCGAACGCTTACTGAGCCAAGGACTTAAAGGCGTGCCTCGGGACAAGGTGGTGGTGGTTAGCAAGACCCCCGCCGCGACCCGCGGAGTCTTCATGTCCGACCTTGAGGCCAGCCTGAAGAACCTGTCCACAGACCGGATCGAAATCTGGCTCCTCCACGCCAAGAGCAAGCCCGAAGAGGTTCCGGACGAGTTGCTGGAAGCCGCCAATACGGCTAAGAAACAGGGGAAGATCCGCTTCTTCGGCGTGAGCACGCACGACCTTAACCTCATGGCGGACACCTTTATCAAGGCCGGCAACATCGACGCGGTCACCTTTACCTACAACTTCACCATGGGGAAGGGAAGGGACGCTGCGATCGCCAGGTTGAGCCAAGCCGGAATCGGCTTGACCGCGATGAAGGTGATGGCCGCCTATGGCGGCGGGCTGCCCAAAATGCCCGCGGGAGGGGGAGAGCCGCCGCCGCAGGCCCTCGGCAATGCCCTCCCCGCGCTCAAATGGGTGCTGCGAAACCCCATGGTGGCCACCACCATTCCGGGCGTCCGGGACATGGAAATGCTGGAGCTGAACGTCAGGGCTCTGAGCGAGAAGTTCACCACCGAAGATGAGAAGCAGCTAGTGGCTCGCAGCGAGGCGATCCGCCCCTACTATTGCCGGATGTGCTATAGCTGCCGCGGCCAGTGTCCCAAGGGCATGCCGGTGCAGGACCAGCTTCGCATCCTGGCGTACGCGGATATTTACAGGGATTTCCCCCTGGCCCAGAGGAGCTTTGCTGCCCTGCCGAAAGAGGTGAGGGAGCTGCGTTGCGCGGATTGCGCGGATTGCGCGGTTCGCTGCCCCAACGGCGTGAGGGTCGCCGAACGGCTCATCCGCGCCCAGGAACTGCTGGCGTAGCAGCGGCGGCCTGCCGGTTGGCTCCGGAGGGCATCCCTCCGCCGCGGGATTTCCCTCTTGCAGCCTGTTACAATCGCGGGACACGCACCGGGAACCGTCCGACTCGCGATGCTCTGGCGCGTTCCGGTGCACGGGTATTCTTATGTGGCAGCAAAATTATACTCCCTTGGCCGGCAACCTGCCGCTTTCGGCCTTGGTTGCGGCGATTCCCATCTTTACCGTCCTGTTGCTTCTGGGTATCTTACGCAAGCCCGCGTGGAAGGCTTCCCTGGCCGGTCTGGCAACCGCCGCGCTGGTTTCCGCGGGGGTCTACGGCATGCCTCTCGGCAAGCTGGCCACCGCGACATTATACGGTGCGGCCTATGGGCTGTTCCCCATCGGCTGGGTGATTTTCGCCGCCATCCTGATCTTCCGCATCACCGTGGATAGCGGCAAATTCGAGATTCTGAAAGACTCCATCGGCCACATCACCACCGATCCGCGCTTGCAGACGCTGTTGATCGCATTCGCCTTCAGCGGCTTCCTCGAGGGCGCTTCGGGATTCGGAACGCCCGTGCCGGTGGCCGCCGCCATGCTTACCGGGCTGGGCTTCTCGCCCTTTTATGCCGCCGCTATTTGTCTGCTGGGCAATACCGCGCCGGTCTCGTACGGCGCCATGGGAACACCCATCGTCGCTCTGGCGGCCACCACCGGCCTGCCGATCGATCATCTGAGCGCCACCATCGGCCGCATCTGTGCGCCGCTGGCCCTCCTGGTGGCGCCGTATCTCATCGTGGTGTTCGCGGGCTGGAAAGGTCTGCGCGGGGTATGGCCCGCCGTGGCGGTTTGCGGACTGGCCTTCTCCGTAACGCTGATGGCCGTTGCTAATACCGGCATCGTGCAGCTTCCCCCCATCGTAGCGGCTTTCGTGTCGGTCGCGGCGCTGGCGATCCTGTTGCGTTTCTGGAAACCGAGGGATCAGTTTGCGGGATCGGTGCACCACACGGCCCAGGCGGCCGGCACGAAAATGCCGTCCGGCGGCGCGCTGCTGCTGGCCTGGTCGCCTTATATCCTGCTGATTGCATTCGTGCTCGTGTCGGGCTCCATGCAGCCCGCCCTTAACCGTTTCAGCCTGATCTTCCCCTGGCCGGGTCTGCACAACGCCATCCGGCGCATGCCGCCGGTGGTAGCCAAGCCGTCCGGCTACGCCGCCATGTACACCTTCAACCTGCTCTCAACGCCCGGCACCGCCTGCATCCTGGCAGGCATCCTGGCAGCCTTCGTGGTGGGCCTCGGGCCGCGCGGGCTGGTCGGCGTGGTAGGCCGCACGGCCAAGCAACTGGCGCTGGCCGAGCTCACCCTGGCGGCCGTCTTGGCCCTGGCCTTCCTGATGAATTATTCGGGGATGACCGCTACCCTGGGGCTGGCCGTCGCCGCCACCGGCAGCCTCTTCCCCATCTTTAGCCCGATTCTGGGATGTCTGGGCGTTTTCCTGACCGGCAGCGACACCTCGGCCAACGCGCTCTTTGGCACCTTGCAGGTGGTAACCGCCAACCGCCTGCACTTCAACCCGATCCTCATGGCCGCCGCCAATTCCGCCGGCGGCTCGCCGGGTAAGATGATCAGCCTCACCAGCATCGCGGTGGCTGCCGCGGCCACTTCTCTCAAGCGCGAGGAGGAAGCCCTCCTGTTCCGGTTCACCATCAAGCACAGCCTCATCCTCACGGCCGTGTTGGCCGTCATCGTGCTCTTCTTCGCTTATGTCGAGCCCGGCTGGGTGGGGTAGCGTGCCCAACCCCTGGTTGGCTGTGTCGCTGGCCGAGTACGAAGGCCACATGGCGGCGCCCGGCGTCCGGCAGCTTGCGGCGCTCTCGGATCTTTTCGCGGAAGCTCTGGCGTATGGCCGCCCGGAATCGGTCGCCATACTCGGGGTCGCCGGCGGCAACGGGCTGGAACGGATCGATAGCCGCGCGGTCCGACGCGTCGTGGGGCTGGACGTCAACCCGTCCTACCTGGATGCGGTCCGCGAGCGCCATGACGGCCTCCGCGGGCTCGAGCTGCATTGCGCCGATCTGTCCGGCGAGACGCTCGCTCTGGCCGCCGTCGAATTGGTGCACGCCGCTCTGATCTTCGAGCACGCGGGTCTGGACCGCTGCCTCGATAATGCCCTGGCGCTGGCCGTTCCGGGCGGCGCCCTGTCGGCTGTGCTCCAGCTTCCGGGCGATAGCGAGAGCATCGCAACCAGTGCATCCCCTGCGATTCAGGCCCTCAAACCGCGCTTTTCGCTCATCGACCCAGCGCGTTTCCGTGCAACCCTCGGAGCCCGCGGATTCCGCCTCGCCTACCAAACGAGGCGCCCGCTTCCGGAGGGTAAAGCATTTTGGATGGGGATCTTCCGCCATGCTCCCTAATGCTCACGCTACAATCGGACCTGTGAGTTCCGCGCCATCCAAGGCAGATGGCGGAGCGGCCCTAGCCGGCTTCATGCTGTCGGGGTTCTTGCTCGCCCTTCTCGGAGCCATCCTGCCTGCATGGGGATACCATCGGGATCCGCCCGATTTTGCGGCCGTGGGGAATTACTTTCTCAGCCTGGCGGCCGGGCTGGTGGTGGCCGGCGCCCTGGCTCCCCGCGTGATCGCCCGCCGCGGCCTTTCTTTCCTGCTGGTGTTCGCCTGCGTGCTATCCTGCGCCGCGCTGGCCTACCTGGCACTGGTTTCCCCGCCGGTTTCGGCCTGGTGGCGCGTGGTAGGGCTGCTGGTGCTGGGGGCTGGCGCCGGTTCGCTCAACATGGCCCTGTGCCACGCCATCTCTCGCACTTATCTGGCCGACCCCACCGGAACCGTCGTCAAGGCCGGCGTCTGGTACGGGGCCGGCTGCCTGGCTGCCACCCTGCTGGTAGCCGGCACCTTTTACGCCTATACGGTGCCCAGCATCCTGATCCTCATGGCGGTTGTGCCTGGCGTATTCGCCGGCCTCTACGCCCGCGGCCACTACGCCCTTCCCGCCGAGGGCGCCCATCGCAGCCTGCGTGAGGTGGTCGAGGACTTTCGCAGCCCCGGCGCCATCCTCTTTGCCCTGCTTCTTTTCTTCCAGTCCGGGAATGAATGGTCCCTGGCCGGCTGGCTGCCGTTATTCCTGATCCGCCGCGTGGGCCTGAGCCCGTCGGCCGCGCTGCTGATCCTGGCGCTGTATTGGCTCTTTCTGACCGCTGGCCGCCTGGGCGCGGTGGCGATTCTGCCGCGCGTCCGCCCCGGCCGTCTGCTGCTCGCGAGCGTGATGGCGGCGCTGTTCGGATGCCTCATCCTGATCTCCACCAAGAACGGGTTCGGGGCGGCCTCGGGAGTGCTGTTCCTGGGAGCGGGCTACGCCAGCGTCTACCCGCTGGTGGCCGGGGCCATCGGCAACCGGTTTCCGTATTATCACCCCGGTTTCTATAACGGCATTCTTTCGCTCGGCCTGTTGGGCGGCCTGCTGGCTCCCGCTACGCTCGGTTACGCGGCTTCCGCCTGGGGCGTGGGCGTGGTGGTGGGAATCCCGCTGCTGGGTACCTGCATGGTGATGTTCCTGCTCCTTTTGCTGTGGCTGGAATCGAAGGTTACCGGAAGATGAACCGGCGCTTGATTGGCCTTCTGGCGCTGGCCGCGACACTCGTCCCGCCGCTCGTCTCCGCCAGCCTCGCCGAGGGCGTGACGCGCCTGCTGGCCTCTTCGCCGCCGGCCCGTTCGGCCTTCTGGGGAATTCAGATCGTGGATCTGGCAAGCGGTCGGACGCTCTACGAGCTGAATTCCCATCGCCTCTTCGTTCCGGCTTCCAACACCAAGCTGTTCACCGCCGCGCTGGCGCTCACCCGGCTAGGGCCGGATTACCTCTTCCACACCCGCGTTCTGGCCGGCGCTCCTCCCGACGCGGTGGGCACCATCCACGGCACCCTGCGCCTGGCTGGAGGCGGCGATCCCAATCTCTCCGCCCGCGCCATTCCCTACCGCATGGGACCGCCCGCCGCGAACCCCCTGGCGGCCCTGGAAGAACTCGCGGATCAGGTAGCCGCGCGGGGCGTGCGCCGCATCGATGGGGATCTGGCCGGCGACGACACATGGTACATCTTCGATCCCTATGCCGAAGGCTGGGAGATCGAAGATTCCCAGTTCGACTACGGCACCGCCGTTTCCGCGCTGGCCATCAACGACAACGCTCTGGCCGTGGCCATTCGCCCCGGCGCCCGCGAAGGCGACCTGGCGGCCCTATTCCTCCGTCCGGCGCTCGAATATTACGATTTCGATAACCGCGTGCTTACCTCGGCCGGCGGCGAGCGGAAAATCGAAGTGCGCCGCGACCCCGGAGCATGCCAGGTACATCTGTGGGGATCCATCCCGCTGCACGATCGCGGCGAGGATGTCGTGCTGGGTATCCAAGATCCCGCCCTCTACGCCGCCCAGGCGTTCCGGCAGGCTCTCGAGAACCGCGGGATCGCCGTGACCGGCCGGACCGTGGCCATCCATCGCTTTCCCGACGAAGTTTCGGACCTGGCCGGCCCCGTGCCCCCGGCCGCCGAACCGGATGCGTTCGAGCTGGCGCGCCGTGACTCCGCGCCGTTGCTCGAAGACCTGCGCGTCACCGCCAAGGTGAGCCAGAACCTGCACGCCGAGATGGCCCTGCGCGCCGTGGGCCGCGCGCGGCGCGGTGTGGGCAGCCGCGAGGCGGGGCTGGAGGATCTCAGAGCCTTTTTGGGCGAGATCGGCATCGATTCCCAGGCCTACAGCCTCAACGATGGCTCCGGTCTTTCCCCCTCTAATCTGGTGACCCCTGCCGCGGTGGTGGCGCTGCTGCGCCACATGTACGCCTCGACTGAGCGCGAGCACTGGCTTTCGCTCTTACCTGTGGGCGGCCAGGACGGGACCCTCAGTGGACGCTTCGGCGACGGCCCTGCCGCCGGACGCATTCACGCCAAGACCGGTACGCTCGCGCACGTCACCGCGCTCTCCGGATATGCCGAAAGGCCCGGCGGCGATTGGGTGGCCTTCTCGATCCTGGTCAATAACTATTTCGGGCATGCCGCGGATATCCGCGCGGTAGTGGACCGCATCGGCACGCTGCTCCTGGAGCCCTAATGCTTTTGATACAATAGGTCCTTAATGTCCGGATTGCTTATTGAATGGCACGGCTGGGACTCTACCAGTGGCGCCTGGCACGGGCCGGACGAACTGGATTTCAGTTTGGCTGGCTGCCGCGGCATTCTCGGCCGACTGAGGCAGTTTTCCAGTTCCTGGACCGGCCGTCTTGGGGTGCCCGCCACCGGCGGAGTTCCGCTCTCGCTGTGGGCCTCCGTGCGCGACCTGGGCGATACCGGCCTCGCGGCCCTCGACGCGGATGGATTGCCCGGCGGCCCGCTCGAAGTGGTGCTGGTGGCGCCCGCGCAGCGCAGGCCCAGGCTGCGCGCCGAGTTGGCTTTCGAGTTCGTCTCCTATCTGACGTTCCTGGAAGGCGCCGCCAGCTCCGGCCGCGAGCTGGCGCTGCACGAATACATCGAACGCACACTGGCCGAGCCTGCCGGAGCCGGGGCCCTGGTCTTCTCCATCGAGAACCGGCACCTGGACCCCGATGTGCAGTATCTCGTTTCCGAGCAAGCCGAAAGGCTGGCCATGAGCATGATCGCCTGGATGGGCGAAAGAGACGGGCTGGACCTCCGAAATGCTTGCATCCGGCGCCGCGTCGGAGCCATCGATACAGGTGTTTTACAATAGTCGTTGACGATCACCATGCCCATCTACGAATACCGTTGTGAAGATTGCGGGACGAAATTCGAGAAACTGGTGCGCCGTTCTGCGGACGGCTCGGGAATCGAGTGCCCTTCCTGCGGACAGACGCACCTCAAACAGGAGCTTTCCACCTTTGCCGCGCATGCCTCGAGCGGCTCCAAACACGAAGAAGCACCCGCAGCTTGCCCGACCGGCGGATGCTGCAATCCGGGCGCGTGCGGAATGAACTTCAACTAGCGCGGCCGGGCGGCGATTCGCTCTACCGCGCCGCGCAGCATTTCTTGTATTTCAGGCCGCTGCCGCATGGGCAGGGGTCGTTGCGGCCCGCTTTCGCCGCCGCCCGTGGCGCGCGCTCCCGGGCCGCCACCCTCGCCAGCGGCGCCCGGCTGTGCAGGAAGAAGCGCTTCAATCCCGCGCAGAGGTAATTGAGACCCGCTTCGCCATCCGGCGTCCGGATGAAGCGGTACTTGGGGCATCCGCCGTGGCACTCGGCCAGTGTTTCGCACTCGCGGCAGTAACGCGGCAGCGTATCCCGCTTGGCCTCGCCGAAATCCAGCAGCGCGCGGTTTTCCAGCAGCTCGCGGAGCGGCGTCTCGCGTATATTACCCAGCCGGTGCTCGCGGTCCACGAAATGGTCGCATGGGAAGAAGTCACCGTTATGTTCGAGCACCGGAATCTGTCCGCAGGTTTCCCGGAACACGCATAACGAGTGCTCCATGCCAAGCGCCGGCCGGGCGGCCTCTTCGAAGGTCTGCACCGCCATCCGGCCGGTGTCCCGCGCGATCCATTCGTCGAAAATCTTGCACAGGAACGCTCCATAGGCTTCGGCGGACGGCGTATACGGGCCCACGCCCTCGGCGCTCTCGGGCGCGCGCTCGACGGCCGGAAGAAATCCCAGGTAAGCGCAGCCGATTTCGCGGAAGAACCGGTAGACCGTGAGCGGGTGCCCGACGTTCAGGTTGTGCACCACGCACACGATATCGGTGTGGACCCCATGCTTGCGCAGGAGTTCGTATCCGCGCATGGCCTGCCGATAGCTCGGCTGGCCGCCCCGCGTCACACGGTAGGCGTCGTGTAGTTCCGCCGGGCCGTCCAGGCTGAGGCCGATGCCGAAATCCTCCGCCGCCAGAAACCGGCACCATTCCTCGTTCAACAGGACCCCGTTGGTCTGGATGCCGTTCCGGACGCTCCCGCCGACGGGCCTGTGCTTGCGTTGCAGCTCGACGGCCTTGCGGAAGAAATCCAGGCCCAGCGTGGTGGGCTCTCCTCCATGCCAGGAGAAGCTGACCTCCGGCCCAGGTGCCGCTTCAATATGCTGGACGATGTACTCTTCAAGCAGGCTATCCGGCATCCGCAATGCGCCGTTATCCGGATAGAGGCTCCGCTTGTCCCGGTAATAGCAGTATTTGCAATCGAGATTGCAAACCGCCCCGGCCGGTTTGACGAAGATCTGA
This sequence comes from Terriglobia bacterium, assembly GCA_963714205.1. Taxonomy (GTDB): domain Bacteria; phylum Acidobacteriota; class Terriglobia; order Bryobacterales; family Bryobacteraceae; genus CAVQNQ01. The sequence continues at coordinate 1,807,079 of CAVQNQ010000002.1, read as the reverse complement.
AAGTCCCGGGACGCCTTGGGCACCCCTCCTCCTTCGGATTCGAGCTAAATCCGATTTTAGAACGCGGCGCGTCGTTCCAGGCCGCCGCGGGGTTCAATCACGGCTGCGGTGCGTCCATTCCCGCGCTACCATGGGCAGGAGGTTTTGCAAATGCCAAGCAAACCAAACAACCGGCGTTCTTTTCTAACCAAGGGGGTGGGCAGCTTGGCGGCGGCGTTTTGGGCCGACGATGTGCTCGATGCTCTCCCGCAAAACACCAACACCAACTCCAAGCCCTCCGACCTGAAGATCACAGACCTGCGCATGGCCACCGTCAACGGGGTCCCTTCAGCGAGCCGATTATCCGCCTCGATACCAATCAGGGCATTTCCGGATACGGCCAGGATCGTGACGGCGCCAGCCCGAAATATGCGCTGCTGCTGAAAAGCCGCATTCTGGGCGAGAACCCCTGCAGTGTCGATAAGATCTTTCGCAAAATCAAGCAGTTCGGTTTCGCCGCCCGGCAAGGAGGCGGCGTCTCCGGCGTGGAAGTGGCGCTCTGGGACCTCGCCGGGAAGGCCTACGGAGTGCCCATCTACCAGATGCTGGGAGGCAAGTTCCGCGACAAGATCCGCTGCTACGCCGACACCGACACTTCGGCCGACCCGAAGGAGTTCGCGGCCCGCCTGAAGGCGCGCAAGGACATGGGGTTCACGTGGCTCAAGATGGATTTGGGAATTGAGCTGGTGGAGAAGACTCCTGGCACCATCACGCGTCCCGTGGGCCAGACCGACCGCGACGTGAACAACACCGAGCACATGTTCACCGGCATCGATATCACCCCGAAGGGAATCGACATGATGGCGAACTTCGTGGCCGTGGCTCGCGAGGCGGTAGGGATGGAGATCCCGATCTCCGCCGATCATTTCGGCCACATCAGCGTGAAGTCCTGCATCAAGCTCGGAAAAGCCCTTGAGAAATACGACATGGGTTGGCTCGAGGACATGATCCCCTGGCAGCGGACCGACCTGTGGAAATTCATCACCGATTCCATCGACGTCCCCACTCTCACCGGCGAAGACATCTTCCTGAAGGAGGGCTTCATCGAGTTGGCCAAGAACCATGCCGTCGATATGCTCCATCCGGATGTTCTCACTACGGGTGGAATCCTTGAGACCAAGAAGATCGGCGACGCCTGCCAGGAGTACGGCGTGCCCGTATGCATCCACATGGCCGAGAGCCCTATAGGGGCGCTGGCGGCGGTGCACGCGGCCGCCGCGATCGAGAATTTCCTGGTGATGGAAATCCACTCGGTGGAAGTACCCTGGTGGCAGGACCTCATCAACGGCGTCGAGAAGCCTATTATGAACAAAGGGTTTGTCACCGTGCCGAACGGACCCGGCCTGGGCTTTACGACCCTCAACGAAGATCTCATCCGAAAACACCTGGACGGCGGTTATTTCGAACCGACTCCGGAGTGGGACCGGGATCGCTCCAATGACCGCCTTTGGAGCCGCAAAAAGGAATCCGGCCCGATTATCTGGAGCTGATTCTGCACTAATCTGTCGCCCACTAGCAGCACCCATAAGCATGATTCTTGACAAAATATTACATTAGATATAATCTAAATCGTCGGTGGACTCCGAGACGATTAAACGGTCCTTGGAAAGCAGCGGGTTGCGGTGCACTCCGCAGCGCTACGCCGTGATGGCATTCTTGGTGGAACACAATAGCCATCCCACGGCTGCGGAAATCTTCGAAGCCGTGAATCGCGTGGATCCGCATTCTTCAAGGGCTACGACTTATAACAATCTGCGGGACCTGGTGCGGGCGGGTTTGGTGCGTGAAGTGGCCGTCGAGGGCCGCGCGGCGCGATTCGATGCGAAAGGTATGCGGCATCACCATTTCATCTGCGACCACTGCGGCAATGTTGAGGATATTAAGTGGTACAACGTGCCCAGACCTGCCTCAGGCTCCCTCGGCAAGCGGGTTCTTCGCGAATGCCAACTGATCTTCCGGGGGCTCTGCACCAAGTGCGCTCCGCGGCACGCTTCCCGTTAAGTGTCGTAGGCGCGTGGATCCCGCATGAGGCGATGGCGCGAAATGGGAAAGCCAGGATGGGATCGTAGTTCGTCACAGTTTTTTGACTGATTCGAAAGGAGAGGAACATATGGAGAAAGAACTCAGCACCGCAGTCGGGGGGTCTGTCCCCACTATTCAGGAGCAAAACTCGTCAACCGAAACCAAGTGCCCGATATCGGGCGGCACTCGCAAACACACCATGGCGGGGGCTCCGACAAACGCGGACTGGTGGCCCAATCAACTCAATCTGAAGATCTTGCACCAACACTGCCCGCTGTCCGACCCCATGGGCGAGGCGTTCAACTACGCCGAGGAGTTCAAGAGCCTCGACCTGGATGCCGTGATCAAGGACCTCCATGCTTTGATGACGACGTCGCAGGACTGGTGGCCCGCGGACTTTGGCCACTATGGGCCGTTGTTCATCCGGATGGCGTGGCACAGCGCAGGCACGTACCGGATCGCCGATGGCCGAGGCGGCGCGGGTTCCGGAGCCCAGCGATTTGCGCCCCTCAACAGCTGGCCGGACAATGTGAATCTCGACAAGGCGCGCCGATTGCTCTGGCCGATCAAGCAGAAGTACGGCCGGAAAATCTCGTGGGCCGACCTTATGATTCTCGCCGGCAACGTCGCCTTGGAGTCGATGGGATTCAAGACCTTCGGTTTCGGCGGTGGGCGCGCGGACGTCTGGGAACCAGAAGAAGACATTCTACTGGGGACCTGAGGGCAAGTGGCTGGCAGACGAGCGCTACAGCGGCGACCGTCAGCTCGACAATCCCCTTGCCGCTGTTCAAATGGGCCTCATCTACGTGAATCCGGAGGGGCCCAACGGCAATCCGGATCCGCTCGCCGCGGCCAGGGATATCCGGGAGACGTTCGCCCGAATGGCGATGGATGACGAGGAGACAGTTGCCCTCATCGCCGGCGGACACACGTTCGGCAAAACCCATGGCGCTGCCGATCCGAGCAAGTATGTCGGTCCCGAACCCGAGGGCGCCGGCATCGAAGAGCAAGGCCTGGGTTGGAAAAACACATTTGGCAGCGGCAAAGGGGATGACACGATCGGCAGCGGCCTGGAAGTCATCTGGACCACGACGCCAACGAAATGGAGCAACAACTTCTTCCAGAACCTGTTCGGCTACGAATGGGAACTGACCAAGAGCCCGGCCGGTGCGCATCAGTGGAAACCGAAGCATGGCGCAGGCGCCGGTACGGTGCCGGATGCGCACGACCCGTCAAAGCGTCTCGCTCCATCCATGCTGACCACTGACCTCGCCTTGCGGTTCGACCCTGTTTACGAAAAGATTTCAAGGCACTTCTACGAGAATCCGGATCAGTTCGCAGACGCGTTCGCCAAGGCTTGGTTCAAGCTGACGCACCGCGACATGGGGCCTGTTTCGCGGTACCTTGGCCCGCTCGTTCCCGCGGAGCCGTTGCTGTGGCAGGACCCCATTCCCGCTGTGGATCATGAATTGATCGGGGAGCAGGATATTGCCGCTCTGAAGGCCAAGATCCTCGCATCCGGACTTTCCATCTCCCAACTGGTCACGACGGCCTGGGCGTCGGCTGCAACGTTCCGCGGCAGTGACAAGCGCGGCGGGGCTAACGGGGCGCGCATTCGCCTCGCGCCGCAAAAGGATTGGGAAGTCAACCAGCCGGCCGAGCTGGCGAAGGTTCTTCGGACGCTGGAGGCGATCCAGAAGGATTTCAACGGCGCGCAGTCCGGTGGGAAGAAGGTCTCGCTTGCTGACCTGATCGTTCTGGGCGGCTGCGCAGCCGTCGAGGCAGCTGCGAAGAAGGCCGGCCACGACGTGAAGGTTCCCTTCTCGCCGGGGCGCACGGACGCGTCGCAGGAGCAGACCGATGTGCATTCGTTCGCCGTACTGGAGCCGACCGCGGACGGGTTCCGCAACTATCTCCGGAAGGGATACGAGGGATCGGCGGCTGAGCTGCTGGTGGATCGGGCGAACCTGATGACCCTGACCGCTCCCGAGATGACGGTTCTGGTTGGTGGCATGCGCGCCCTGGATGCAAACTTCGGGCAGTCCAAACACGGTGTTTTCACCAAGCGGCCCGAGACGTTGACGAATGATTTCTTCGTGAACCTGCTCGACATGAACACGAAGTGGCAGAAGTCCGCCACATCGGAAGGCGTGTTGGAGGGGCGCGATCGGGCGACGGGCGAGCTCAAGTGGACGGGCACCGTCGTTGATCTCGTCTTCGGTTCCAACTCCCAGCTCCGAGCCCTCGCGGAAGTCTATGCGTGCAGCGACTCGCAGCAGGCGTTCGTGCGTGACTTTGTGGCGTCCTGGAACAAGGTGATGAACCTTGATCGCTTCGACCTTGCCTGAGCTCGGCGGAAAAGAGGAATCGATAAGATTCCGCAGGGTCCTCGATCGTCTGATTACAACGTAAGCAATTGAAAATAGGGTTTTTCAGCCCGAGGCCGGAAAGCGCCCCGGGCGCGGGGGGCGGGCGTTCAAATCGCCCGCCTCGACCAAACCTCCTGCTGATTTCACAAGAGTTGATCGATCGGCCCACGCGGCGGCAACGCCTCCTGATTCAACCGCCGAGCTGACCTCGCCAGTTACCCACAAATTCTCCTGACGAGACCAATATTAGGGACCCAGACCCCAAATAGTCGCTTCTCTACACCCGTGGCGCTGGTATACCGATTGCAATAGTCCGGCTCAACTTCCAAGTGCGGGAGTAATTAGTGGAAGCGACTGACCGCCGGCAGCGTCAACGATTCAACGTCGCGCTGGACCTGCAGTACTCAGCCCTGGCAAACGGCGCTCCCCCTGTCCGGGGCGTCGGCGTCACTGAAAATGTCAGCAGTTCTGGCCTCCTGTTCCGTTGCAACGACGATGCACTCCGTGTCGGCGCACCCGTGATTATGCACTTAATGTGGCCCAAATCAGCGCAGGATGCTGTTGAGATTCGTCTCTTGATATCGGGATACATTGTTCGCGTGGCGCCCCCGCGTGTTGCGATTGCCATCGGTACACATGATTTTAAGCGCGGGGACTCAGAACGGCCGAGCGACACTGCTCTAAGGGTTCGCAATCCCGGCCCCCGGCCACTTGTGCTGGTTGTCGATACGGACGATGTTTACCGCGTTGTTGTGACCGCGCTCTTGCCGTACAAGTACCCTGTCATGCCTGTTGACGTGGATGTGGCCAAATACCTGCTGAGCTCCGATTCATCCAATGTGGGGCTGCTGATCACTAGCCGCCTGAGTGAATTGGAACATTGCAACGTGCGTGTTCCTGTTATCTACACCGGTAAAAAGCGATCGCAATACCCGTTTGAGAACGTCATTGCTGTCCCTAAACCACTGAAATATCGTCTGCTCCGTCCGGTGCTCGTAAGCGTCCTCTTGAAGTCGGACGAGCCGGCCGCAGTGGACTAAACTCGATTGTTGCGATCCTTAAGCGACGGATTGTTTCGACATCGAAAGCTTTCCCACCTCAGACCCGGCTGGGAGGGCAGCCTCTTTGTCCTTCTTGATCGAGAGCTTCTTCATCTTATAGAGCAACGCCTTGTAATCGATTTGCAGCAGGATTGCCGCCTGCCACCGGTTCCAATTAGTTGATTTCAAGACTTCGACGATGGCGGCTCGTTCAGCATCCCGCTTGGCGCTGGCTAGCTGTTCCAGCACGGGCGTGTTGGCGTTTGCGGCCGGGGTGACACTTACGGTCGGCGTGGTTACGCTTGCGTTCGGGGTGGTGACGCTTACCTGGGTGGGGGTCGCGGGGACTTCCGAAGCCGAGGCGATCATGCGCGATTCTGTTCCCCTTATCGTTGTATTGGAAGTTTTCCGTTCAATTTTGGCACGGAGATCCTGAAGAATAAAGTTCGCATCCCGCAGGACAAGGAACCTGCGAATAGTATTTTCCAACTCCCGGATATTACCGGGCCAATGATAATCCAGAAAAACTTCTTTGAGCGGCGGCGGAATCTGGATTGAGGCAGTCCCCGGGGCGCCCCGCTTTCGGATGAGAAATTCGGCCATCGGAAGGATGTCTTCTTTGCGCTCGCGCAGGGGCGGCACTCGGATGTTTATGACGTTCAGACGATAATAGAGATCTTCACGAAAGCTGTTGTCGGCGATCGCTTTCTCCAGGTCACGGTGAGTGGCGGCCATGACCCGAACATCCACCCGGATGGTGTCTTTTCCTCCAAGTCTTTGAAATTCCTGATCTTGTAGTACTTGCAGGAGTTTGGCCTGGAGTCTGACATCCATATCGCCGATCTCATCCAGGAGGATAGTGCCGCCATCGGCGAGTTCGAACATACCAGGTTTCTTTTGGAAGGCTCCGGTGAACGCGCCGCGCTCGAAGCCGAACAGTTCGCTCTCCACCAATTCGGAAGGCAGGGCGGCACAGTTCAGCTTCAGAATCGGCTTTTTCGCCCGCGGGGACTGAGAATGGAGTTCCCGGGCCAAAACTTCCTTGCCAACTCCTGTCTCACCTTGAATCAAGACCGGAACTTCGGACCAGCCAATCTGACCGATCAGGTTCTGCAGTTCCTTCATATACGGTGAGGTTCCGAAGAAGATCAGCTTCTTGTTTCCTGCCGCGGTTTGCTCAATGGTTTTCGGGGGCAGCGGCGGTTTAATCTCAAAGGCGACCGTGAGAGCCTTGCGGAGTTCTTCGGGCTTGATGGGTTTTGGCAGGAAATCATTGGCTCCGCTCTTCATTGCCTGCGCGACGCTCGACGGCGATGCCACTCCGGAGATCATGATGATTGGCAAATCAGGACTGAACGCCGGATCTCCTTCATGGCGGTGACGCCATCCTTGCGTGGCATGAACATATCCAAAACAATAGCGGAAAAACGCGCCGTGTTGGAGTGAAAGAACGCCAGTACTTCTTCTCCGTCTTGCGCTAGTTCTACCGAGTATCCCTGGCACTTGAGAGCAGTTTCGAGATAACTACGCACCTCGAGGTCATCTTCTCCCAGCAGAATCGTGTGATCATTCTTTGCAACAGCCATTTAGGTTATTTCTCCGCGAAGCGAAGTCGTGCCGCTTCGGAGCCATGCTGACGAAAGGGGATGACGAGTGAGAACTTGGCGCCTTCCGAGCTGCTTTCCGCCCAGATGCGGCCCTGGTGCTGGTGCAGGATCATCCGGCAAATCGCTAGGCCCAGACCTGTGCCGGAGCGGTCCTGCCCGCCGGAACAGGAGGTGTATTCTTCGAAAATCCTGTCCGCGTGGGCCGGCGGGATTCCCGGGCCGGAATCGTGGATATCCACTCGGAAGGAGTTTGGGGAGCGCATTTGTTTGACGCGGCGGTCCACGGCAGGATCAAGAGGGGAAGCCTGGCTCGTTCGCCGGTCCCAGAAAAACGGGTAGCCGTTGATCTCGATCCTTCCGCGCGGCGGCGTAAACTTGCAGGCGTTATCCAGCAAGTTAACGAGCGCCTCTTCAATCTTCATCTTGTCGAAAGCTAAACCGTCAAAAGGCGGCGCGACGTCCACGGTGACGACGAGCTGCTTCCGATCGAAAAACACGGCCATTTCGTGCAACGCCTGCTCGACACAATCCCGCATGTCGGCCTCTTCGAGGTTCAGCGTCCGCTCGATATTCTGAGCGACAGTGAGCTGGAACATTGCACTCGCGATGCGGGAAAGCCGCGCAGCGCTTCGTTGCATCCGTTCCAGAATGTCACACTGTTCGGGCAGCAAAGGGCCGAGCTCTTCCTCCAGCAGCAGGCCGCAATAGCCGGTAATGGCAGTCAGCGGAGCTTCGAAATCGTGGATCGAACGTGCCAAAAAATTGGTTCTCTCCTGATCGAATTCCTGCAGTCTGAGATTCGCCTGAATCAGGAATTGCAACATGTCGTCGCGCTCGGCACGCACGGATCCCAGGCTCGGGGAGTGCTGCCGTTGTTTCGGCCATTTTGGCCGGTTTCCCCCAGAAAAGCCCGCAAGGTGGCGCGCGTAACGGGCTTCAACAGCACATTGAGATCGGAATCCCCAACCAGCTCCTGAAATGCGGCCAGAGATTGCCTGTGCAGCAGGAAAAAGTGTTTCCGCAGCTTGACTGCGTTCAAGTTCCGCGGGAGGAGGATTTCCCCATCAACGAAATCCCAAATGCACACGTCGTCGTTAGAGAAATCCTGGCCGGGAACGCCCATTACCAGGGTCCATTCTTTTCCGAATATTTCGGCCAGAACCTCCCTACAAGATCTTGCGAGCGCTTCGTCCTTGGAGTACAGCACTACTCTCGTTCCCACGCTAAATGTTCCTCGTCTCGCACACAAAATCCCGGGTTACTTGCTCGCAGATCCCAGTTATGAGATCCCAAAGGTTAGGGGCCCACAAGAATACATATTTACCGTAATATCCTAAACTATTTAAAACCAGATCTAAATCGTGTCAAGGTACATTCTAGTACTCCTCGGTATGCGAAAACACTAGGGTATTCCCCGGCTTTAGGGACTTACAGGTTTAGGGGTTTTCCGACGGCCCGGACTGGAAGTCCAAAGCCCGTCTTCATCTGGCAGAGAAAGTGCACATATCGTGACTGACAATGCCTTTTCTTGGCCAGGTCGCGAAGACATCGGGCGCAAGTCGATGCGAGCAGATCAGGGTTCCTGGAATGGAACGCCGGAGAATCCCCCGAGCAGCGTTAAACTGGACCGTTCACGTGGCAGTTAACGGCTTCAAATGCCCGATCAGCACTACGACCCGGGATATCAGCAGGGACGGGTTTTATTGTCTGCTTCGCAATCCCCTTACGCCCGGGGAGCGGATCGAGTGCGATATCGTTGTGCCTACGCACAGTACGCGCGACTCGACTGATACGGCGTATTTGCGCTGCCGCGCCATGGTGGTGCGGGTGGAACAGACCGAGAGCGAGACCGAATTCGGGGTCGCCTGCCGCATCGAGGAATATTCAATTGTGCACGGCGCGCGATAGCTAATTTGCTGGTGCTGTGGTACTTCCGAGTTGATTGGCCAGCGTCACCGAATTCAGGGTCACGGCACTGGCGTCACCCTGAACTGTAAACGGTTGGGTAAACGTAAACTGGCTGCCGTAGCGGATCGATGCCGTGTCCTGGTACCAGGCGGCGAATGCGGCCTCAACGGCGACGGTCACATCGGCGTTCTGCAAGGCGCTCCCACCTGATGCTTGGAAGTGAAATACGGCCTGACTTACTTCGAGCGTCGTCGAAAACCCGGTAACCAGGACTTCGAAACCGCCGGGCGCAGATATAAGACTGGCAGCGGTAATCGTGGGGGCGCTCATGGCGATGTGGGTCGTGCAAGTAGGTTGAGGATTGGGCGTGATATCTACGCCGCCGGCTGAAACGCTGACCGATATAGTGATCGTGCCCGCCACGGTACCGGTCTGTATAGCCATACTAGGCACTGTGAACACGGCGTCTGTATTGCCGGCTGGAATACTGAAATCCGCAGTTCTGCCGCCTGTAAGAAATTGAATGGTCGAGTCGCCTGCACCGACGTCAGGCGTGAAGGTAAGTGATAACTGACCGGAGATTGGGACCGGGTAGGGAGAAGCTATACTCAAGCTCAGCGCGGGCTGGCCGGCAGGGCTTGCCGTATCCGGCAGACCGCCGATTAGGATATTGGGAGCGGGTGGCATCCCCACATTCAGGTGAAAGAGAGCGAGGGCGGTCGCATGGGCGCTGTCGGTAACCTGTATCGTAAAGGTGACTGGCCCACCGACGAGGGGTGCGCCGCTGATGGCGCCGGTCGAAGGATCGAGGCTAAGACCATTTGGTAGGCCATTCGCCGACCAGGTGAATGGAGGTGTCCCACCTTGCGCGGCCATTTTGACCGAATACGAAACCCCGATTGTGCCGTCAGGCAGATTGGTACTGGTAGTAATGAGCAATTGCGAAGGGCTGACTGTCAAAGTGATGGACTTAGTTGCGGTGGCCCCTGCGCTGTCTTTAACCTGAACCGTGAACGTGAACGTCCCTGGAGCCGGGGGAATTCCCGACAGTGTGCCGGTCGAGGCATCGAGTTGGAGGCCCGCAGGGGATCCGACTAACGACCACGTGTAGGGCGGCGTGCCGCCTGTGGCGGAAAGCTTTTGCGAATAGCTCGTACCAGCGACACCGTTCGGCAGCACTGCCGCGGTGATCGTCAACCTGGGCTGGCCGATCGTCAGCTGAAAGGATTTGGAAACCGTGATTGCCGCGCTGTCAGTGACCTGGACGGTAAGGCTATAATTGCCAGCGGTGGATGGCGTGCCAGTCAGTGCGCCTGCGTTTGTGTCGAAACTCAATCCGTCCGGCACCTGGCCCTGGCTGATGGCCCACTTGTAAGGAGGCACGCCGCCGGACGCTAAGAAAACCTGCGAATAGAACTGCCCGGTGGTGGCGCTGAATAATGGACTTTGGGTAGTAATCGTGAGCGGAGCTGGGTTGATCGTCAAAGAAAAGATGCTGCTCGCGGTTGTACCAGTGCTATCGGCTACCTGGATGGTGAAAGTAAAGGTACCATTCGTCTGCGCTGTGCCGCTGAGTACGCCGGTTGCGGCATTCAATGTTAAAAGTCCAGGTAAAGCTCCTGCAACTGACCATTGGTAGGGGATGCTGCCTCCAGAGGCGCTGAATGTGAAAGTGTAGGGAACGCCCACAGTGGCGGCGGGCAAGCCCGCCGTGGTGATCGCTACCGGCTGGGACTGCGCAAGAGCGCACCTGCCGGCCATCAGCGCGAAGATTCCCCAAGCCCCTATTTTCAGATGTATGCTCACTGGTCGCCTCTGCCTACGAAAACAACCCTGTTATTCGTGCTGTCATAGATAAACAAAGGCCCCTGCCCGGCCTGGTTCAGCGCGAAAACGGAATCGCCGCGCAACGGCTGCAATCGGTCAGGCACACAAGGACAGGTTGTGACAGACGAGTCGCCCGACACAAGAGATCGGGCACGGATCCTGCCATCCGTATAGGCCGCAAAGAAACGGGAGCCGTGATGCGAAAACGAAAGCGCCAGTGGAGCACTGGGATCTTCGTCGACAGCTTCGTAACTGGGATCGGTGTCCAGAGAGGGCACCCATGTGATGCGGCCTGCCGTAGCGAGCAAGGCATCGTGCGAGTGCGGCCTGAGAGCCATGGCGGACACCGGACCAGAGACAGGGATGGAAGACGGCACTTCGGAATTCCCTGAGAGGAACGCCGGCTCGAGCGCGTCTCCGACCGCAAGAAGTACCAGAAGACCATCATCGCTAACCGACATCGCCTCGACCACGGGTCCTCTGATCTCCCGCGTTACCGCGGGAGTTCCAGGTAATCCGGTGACGATCTGCAAGATCTGGCCTCTCGCGTCGTACAATAAGGCCGACGTTCCCGAGGGGCTCAGGACCATGCGATCGACCGGCACGGCTCCTTCGATAGCGTGGGACGTAACACCGTCGGTTCCGATTTGCAGAACAAACGGAGTGCGTTCCCGGGACGAAATTGCCAGGATGTAACTCAGATTTTCGCAGATGATCGCGCGGGTGAATTGGCCTCCCAGGTCCAGCGCCTGACCGAGAAGTGCGGCTCCCGGAATGCCCTCGACCGGCCTCACGGACTGCGCCGCCGAATCCCAGATATATCCCAGCCGTGGCGCCCTGATATCAGCGGCGCGTGTGTGTACCGAGAAAGCTAGCCACAAAATGCCAATCGGAATGACGTGTCTCATAGTGCTCAGTTGCCGGGAGCCCCCACTGTGCCGGTGCCGGGATTGATAACGATCGCGGGAACGGGCGCAGGAGCCGGAGGCGGAGAACTGCTTCTGCCCAAAGCGGCATAGGCACCCGCGGCGGCCGCGACCCCGACGACCGCGAGGATGATGACCAGCTTGCCGTGCCCTGACTTCCGGGAAGCCTTCTCGACGGCCATGTTGAATTGCGTGATGACGGCGTGTCCGGTTTGGCCCCGGTACGATACGGTTACGGCGATCTCCATTTTGCCCGGGATTTCATTAGGGCGGAACCCCTTGATGACAGCCTGGCCGCGAGCATCGGTGGTGCCCGTGACGATGAAAGAACCATTGGCGAATGTTCCGGTCGCGCCTTGTGAGGGGACCACCATTGAAACCGATGCATTCGCGACAGGCGTGTCCTTTTCATCGTTTACCTGTACTTCGAGATCCCGCGCGGCGCGTTGCCGGATGTTGTTCATGGCGCCCTCCCCGTTCAGCACCAAGACCTTCAGCTTCTCAGTAGCCGGCGGGGATCCCGGCGATTGCCCCCCCAAAGGCGGCAGGGCCAGCAATAACGCGAGCAGATATGCGATTCCGGGCCTCTTCATTGCAGTGCTCTAGTAGCAGTTTGGCTTCCGAAAGCGGGCCTGCAATTCAGGTTAATGGCCCCCAAAATGCGGATTCCAATAAGGTCATGGCTGGATGCGGATTCAAAAACTATGTCTTTTTAGTGGGATACGTGGCTTGCTGCTTTTGTCTCCCGGCTGCGCCTCAGAAGAGGCTCGAAGGACCTGTTTGAGTATATTCAGGAAGCGAGAAAACTAGGGCTCCACGACGAGCAGATCAGGCAGAATGCCCTTAACGCTGGTTGGGACCAAACGACGATCGAACAGACATATTCGATCGTACGGCTTTTGAATAACGAGAAATTGCCTCCTGGCGCAGGGCTTAAGTCTCCCACGGTATTGCCTGAGGCCTACCGGATTGGCGCCGGCGATGTATTGCAGATCGCGGTCTGGAGAGAGCCGGAAGCGTCCGTGCCGGCCGCGGTGGTCCGTGTGGACGGCAAGATTTCAGTCCCGTTGATCGATGAAGTGGATGCGGCCGGATATACGCCCGTAGAATTGGAGAAGTTGTTGGGCGAGAGATTCTCCAAGTACATCAAAAACCCCGTCGTTACGGTAATCGCCGCCACAATCAACAGCAAAAGAGTCTATGTAGTCGGCGGGGTCAAAAAAGAAGGGCCAATTCCCCTGATACGACCCATGACCATATTACAGGCCCTGAACGAAGCGGGCGGACTGGTCGATTTCGCCAGAAAACGGAAGATCTACGTCCTGAGAAACGAGAATGGCAAGCAAGTGAAGCTGCCATTTGATTACCAGACAGTGCTTAAGGGCGAGCATCTGGAGCAGAATATCGAGCTCCTGCCTGACGACACGATTGTTGTGCCGCAGTAGTAGGCATAGGACTTCCTAAAGTGTTGCCACTCGGGTTCCAACTTTTGAGTATTCGACGGGAGGATTAGCCTTGAGGATCTCGCAGTCAATATGCATCGCGCTGCTGGCAAGTGGTATGGCGCACGCGCAGTTGTCTACAACCGCGTACCGGGCGTTGGGTCAGCCCGACTTGAATCAGAATGGAGTCAATCGCGTGCAAGGTGTCGAGATGTACGGCCCCACGGCCGTGGCATTGGATGCGCGCGGCGGTGCGGTGCACCTCTACGTGTCGGATACGCACAACAACCGGGTCCTGGCATGGGGAGACGTCCAGTCTTATCAGATCGGCAATGCGCCGGATATCGTGCTGGGGCAGCCTGGCCCGCGGTATTCGATGCCCATGGGGATCGGCGCCGAGGGTTTCAATGCGCCCTTGGGGCTGGTTGCAGATCCGATTACCGGCAATCTATACGTCGCGGATTACGGCAATAACAGGGTACTGCGTTTTCCCGATCCTTTTGCCAACCCGCAGCGGGTCGAGCCGGATGCGGTTTATGGGCAGCCCGATTTCACCAGCCTGGGAAGCAATACCGGTGGAATCGGCCCGAGCTCGATGTCGGCGCCCCGGTCCGTCGCATTCGATCCGGCGGGGAACCTCTGGGTGGCGGATACTGGAAATCACCGCGTCCTCCGGTTTAACGGCGCCGTGCTGGAGAGTTCGACTCCGCAGGCCGACGTCGTGTTAGGCCAAACGGGCTTCCTCGGCGGCGCCGCCAATAGTGGCGCCAGCGCTGTTTCCGCATCCGGATTCAACACGCCTTCGGGGCTGGCATTCGACTCCCGGGGCAATGTGTACATATCCGATTTCGCCAATGCGCGTGTGCTGAAGTTTGCGGCGCCGGTGATATCCAGCGCCAAAGCGGCCGTGGTTCTCGGGCAGCCGAATTTCACGACTAACACGGTCTCCTCCGAGCCGACCAATACGACACTGGACGGCCCTGCGGGACTCGCGGTAGATGGATCCGGAAACTTGTATGTAGCGATTCCGAGCGACAATAGGATCCTGGTGTTCGCCCCCGCGGCGGCCTCCGGGGCGGAGGCCCAGAGTGTTCTGGGACAATTGGATTTCAACTCCAACCACGCGAACCCGTCGAGCTCACCCCTGGCTTCGCCCCAGTCCTTTTCCGGGGCGAGCGATGTAAAGCTGGATCCCAGCGGCAATGTGTACGTTGCCGATAGCGGCAACAACCGCGTGCTCTCATTCCCACCGAATTCGACCACGGCAACGGAGGTGTGGGGACAGATCAACTTCACGGCCAATGGCGCGAACGAGGTAAAGGCGACGGGCCTCAACACACCCTTCAAAATCGCCATCGACTACTCGCAAGCTCCGTTTCCGATCTATGTTTCGGATACCAACAACAATCGCGTGCTGGTCTGGCGGAATTCGATAGCGTTTCACACCGGAGACCCGGCCGATCTGGTGATCGGGCAGCCGGATCTGACGACTGCCGTTCCGAACGTGGATACCCGCGGATCGTCGACGCCGTCGAGTACCTCTTTAGTAGCTCCTAGGGGAATTGCTGTGGATGCGGTAGGAAATCTGTATGTGGCCGATTCCGGCAACAATCGAGTCTTGCGCTATCCACGGCCGGTAGACCAGACGGGGCGTATCACTCCGGATATCGTCATAGGTCAGGCGGATTTCACGAGCGCGACTTCGGCTGAGATCAGCGCTTACTCATTACGGGCGCCGGCGGCGGTGGCAATCGGCCAGGATGGAGACCTATTCGTAGCAGACGCCGGCAACAATCGCGTGTTGGAGTTCGCGGCTGGCTCGGGAACGAACGCCTTGGCGACTCGGGTTTATGGACAGCCGAATTTCACGACCCTAGGGGCGGTGAGCCCGGCATCGGCTCAGACGTTCAATTCGCCGCAAGGGGTTTACGTCGATCCCAGCGGCACAATGTATGTGGCTGACACCGGCAACAACCGCGTTCTGGTTTTCCCGGACACTGAGAACGATCCGGCTGCCGGGGCCGCTGCCGTAATGGTACTGGGCCAGAATGATTTCAGTTCGGTGGGCGCCGGCGGCGGGAGCAGCGGGCTTCGTCTGCCGTTCGATGTCGCCGCAGACAGCCAGGAAGACATCCTGGTTTCGGATTCCGGCAACAATCGCGTGCTGGTGTTTCCCTCGATGCTATTCGTAGCCTTGACAGGAGCTCCCGCAACGGCAGCGGTTGGCCAGTCGAGCGTGAACGGGACCGCCGCCAATTGGAACAGCCTCAACGGACTGACAACGGCGCAGGGCCTCTATGGGCCGGCTGGGATCTTCATCGACCGGCAGGATACATTGTATGCAGCCGATTCCGGCAACAACCGCGTGGTTCAGTATTTGAAGCCGTTGACTGTCGTGCCCAAGGGTGGTCTCGGGACGGGCAGCGCGCTGAGCTCCGGAGGGCTTGTATCCATGTTCGGGAACGGCCTTACTGCCACGACTACGAGTGCAGCCGCCACTGCTACACCGTGGCCCCAGGCGCTGGCGGGGCGCGAAGTGGTATTGAACGACATCCTGCAAGCTCCGCTCTCATCCGTCAGCAACTCGGAGATCGATATTCAGGTGCCCTATGAGGCGGCATTGGGTACTCAGGACATCACCGTGCGCACGTCGGATACAGGCGAATTGATCGCGGGTTCGAGTGTGGTTGTGGAGAGCGTATCTCCCAGCCTGTTCTCCGGGACCAGTGCGCCGTACGCGATTCAGAACTTTGACGGCACCATCAACAGCGCCACGAACCCGGCCCTGAGGGGCAGCACGATTAAGATTTTCGGAACGGGGCAGGGCCCGGTAAGTCCATCGATCGCGGACGGCGTACCCGCGCCGTCCAACGTGAGCACCATCGCCGTGCCCACCTCGGATGGAGCCACCTGCCTCAATAACCAGCCCTCGGTTTGCGTTGCCGTGAGCGACAGCTTCGGAGCGATCCAGTTCTCTGGTCTTGCTCCGGGGCTCATCGGAATCTGGCAGATTTCGGTGCAGATCCCGATGACGGTGAGCGCTGGAAATGCGGTGCCGCTGCGAGCCGTGATCGATGGCGTGCCGAGCAACATCGTAACGGTCGCACTGAAATAAGAGGAACTGGAATACCGATCTATGCTCTTGAAACGAAACATCTTTTTGCTTGGCCTTGTGGTTTCGCTCTTTTCGGGATGTTCGCAATCGCCGCAGGCTTATCTGGAGAAGGGCAAGAAGGCGTTTGAGCAGAAGAACTACGAAGTCGCCATTCTGTATTTCAAGAATGCGATGCAGAAGCAGCCGAAGGAGGCCGAGCCGTACTATCAGATCGGGTTGGCGTACCTGGCTTCGGGCGATGTGGGCACGGCCGCCGAATACCTTCGCAAGGCTTCCGAACTGAATCCCCGGCACACAGGGGCGCAGTTGAAGCTGGCGGAGCTCATGGCGGCGAGCCGGAACAAGGAAATGGTGGAGGAGGCACAAAGGCGCACGCAGGACGTTCTGAATTTGCTTCCGGACGATGCCGAGGCGTTGAACCTTCTGGCGCTTACGGAACTGCGCCTCGGGAAACCGGAGAGCGCGGAAGCGCACCTCGAGCAGGTACTTCGCAAGTCCCCGCGCTACCTGCAATCGTCGCTTGCTCTGGCCCAGTCCAGGCTGGCACGCCGGGATGTGTCCGGCGCCGAAGAAGCGCTCAAGCAGGCCGTGGCGCAAGCGCCGAAATCCGCGGATCCCCTGGTTTACCTGGGCGGGTTCTACCTGGGGCAGGGCAAAACGGCGGAGGCGGAAGAGCAGTTCCGTCACGCGCTCGAGATCGACCCCAAACACGGGCCTGCGCTGTTCGCCCTGGGCGCCATGCAGGTGCGGGCCGGACATCCCGAGCAGGCGGAACAGACCTACCGACAGCTTTCTGCTCTTTCAGACAAGCGCTATAAGCCGCTCCATGCGCTTTTCCTGTTTCGATCGGGGAAGCGCGATGCGGCCCTGGTGGAATTCGAAAAACTGGCCGGGGAAGATCCGGCGGACCGCGACGCGCGCACATGGCTGGTCAGAGGGTACCTCGCCATGAAACGTACCGGCGACGCCGAAAGGGTTTTGACGGCAGCTTTGAAGAAGAACGCGCTGGATACGGATGCGCTGCTGCAACGCAGCCGGATCTACTTGGGTTCGGGCAAATACACCGAGGCGGAAGCGGACCTGAACCAGGTATTGCGCTTCCGGAGCAGTGCCGAGGCGCATTATCTTCTTTCGAAACTCCAACAGGCCCGCGGCAGAACCGAGATCCGGCAGCAGGAGCTGGGGGAGGCGTTGCAGCTGGACCAGGGCTTCGTTGCCGCCCGGATCGAACTGGCCCAAGTACTGATTGCCAATCGTGGCGCTCAATCAGCGTTGCAGCTTCTGGATGCGGCACCGCCAGAACAGAAGGGAACCGTCGCGATCGTCGTGCAGAGGAATTGGGCGCTTCTGACGCTCGGACAGAAAGCGGAAGCCCGTAAGGGGATCGATCAGGTGTTGGCGTTGGGCAGAGTTCCAGACGCGCTCTTGCAGGATGCAGCTTTGAAACTGGACCAGGAGGATTATTCCGGAGCGCGGGTCTCCGCCGAAGAGGCACTGAAACAGAATCCGGAAGACGCTCGTGCGCTGAACGTGCTGGTGCAGAGTTATGCTGCCCTGGGCCAGAAGGCAGCCGGTCTTCAGAAGGCGCGGGAGTATGCGGCACGGCAGCCTGCCTCGGCGCCCGTGCAGGAATACTTCGGTCAGCTCCTTGTGGAGAATGGTGATCGCATAGGAGCCAGGAAGGCCTTCGAGGCTGCCAAAACCAGCAACCCGGCCTTGACTGCGCCGGATCTCGCGCTGGCGGAGCTGGACATTGCGGAAGGTAAGATGGAAGATGCCCGGAGGAGGTTTTCAGCGGTGGTCTCCGCTCACCCCGCGAGCGTTGCCGGCCACCTGCTGTGGGCGGAACTGGAGACATCGGACGGGCGGCCTGCTGCGGCGATTGAGCAATACCGAAAGGTGCTGGAACTGGACCAAAGGAACATAGCGGCGCTGAACAATCTGGCGTACCTGTTAGCAAACGGCAATCAAGCCGATGAGGCTTTGAAATTCGCTCAGCAGGCCAAGGAGATTGCCCCAGACAGCCCGGCCGTGGACGATACACTTGGCTGGACGTATTTCAAGAAGGGTATGTACCCGATGGCGGTGACATATCTGGAGAGCGCCAGCGCCAAGGAGAGCACGGTCCGCCGCAAATATCACTTGGCGATGGCCTACCTGAAAGCCGGCGACCCAGGACGAGGGCGCCGGGTGCTGGAGGCCGCTCTGAAGATGGATCCGAAGCTGCCCGAAGCGGACGAAGCCCGCCGGGTCTTCGGAAGCGGCGCCAACTAGCACCGTGTTCAGCCGACAGCATCGAAAGGTTAAACTTCTCTTCGGCCTCGCCGACACACTGCTCATTTCAGTCGCTTTCCTGGCAGCTTATGGAACGCGCTTCAGCCTCAATGCTAAGGGCCTCTTCTACTGGGTCTTTTACATCGATTTCCGGGTGGCGGTGGTGCTGCTGGCCGTTGCGGTGCTTTGCTGGCTATCCATCGGTCACGGGCTCAAGATCTACGAGAAGTTGGACTCGGGCCGGCCGGGAGCGCTTGTCTGGGACACGGCTCGCCAGTGCGGATTGGGCGCGATCTGCCTGGTAATGGCGGAGTTCCTGCTTCGGCTGGACCTCAGCCGCTTTTTCGTGATGCTCTTCGCTTTTTACGCCTGGGTGCTCCTGTGCCTTCTTCGCCTCAACGCGGCGCAACTGGCGGGCGCATTCCGAAAGCAGTTTGGGACGCCTCGTTTCGTCCTGGTGGTCGGCTCCGGGGAGAGCGCCCGGAAAGTCGGAAGGGCCATAGAGAAGTTCTCACGAGACGGCATCCGGCTTCTCGGCTTTCTGGATGACGAACCAGGCCAAGTCCGCCTGTCTGGCACGTACGAGCGGTACGCGCTTTCCCGCTTGCCTGAACTGCTCTGCGAGCGGGTTGTGGATGAGGTCATTTTTGCGGTCGACAGCCAAAGGCTGTGCGGCTTGAAGGAGATCTTCCTGCTCTGCAATGAGGAGGGGGTCCGGACACGCGTGGTGATGGATTTCTTCCCTCACGCGAACAGTTTGGCATATCTGGATGGCCTGGACGGGTTACCCCTGCTGACGTTCTCGCCGGCACCGCATGACGAAATCCGCCTGCTCGCCAAGCGTGCCATAGACGTGACGCTGGCAGCCGCGGCGCTCGTGATCCTGTCGCCGATCATGTTGGCGGTTGCGCTGCTCATCCGCATAACTTCACCTGGACGGGCCATTTTCCGGCAAGAGCGATTCGGGCTAAACGGCCGGAAATTCACGATTTACAAGTTCCGGTCGATGTACCAGAACGCGGATCGGATGAAGAAGTCCGTGGCGCACCTCAATCAGAGGTCGATCGCTTTCAAGATTCCGGACGACCCGCGCATGACCGGCTTAGGGCGGGTATTGCGCAAGTTCTCGGTGGACGAGTGGCCGCAACTATGGAATGTCCTGAAAGGCGACATGTCGCTGGTGGGTCCGCGGCCGGCAATAGCCGAGGAGGTGGAGCGTTACGAGCGCTGGCAACGGCGACGATTGCGCATGCGGCCGGGATTGACCTGCCTGTGGGCTCTCGCCGGTCGCGACGCTCTGAGTTTCGAAACGTGGATGAAGCTGGATATGGAATATATCGACAACTGGTCGCTGGGATTGGACTGGAGGATCATGTTGCGCACTTTTCCGCAGGTGTTGATCGGGCAAGGGGTCGATTAGCTAAGGCAGGAAACGGAATTCCATCCATGATTACGGACATTCTGGAGAAGAGAGGAGCGAGGTTTCTCCCTGCCATTTGCATCGCCGTGGTATGCGGCCTCCTGGTGCTCGGGCTATGGCCCTTTCACGCTCCCCGAAATCAGGTGACGTGGCCTGGAAACGAAAACGGTCTTCGTTTCGCCGATGCGGGCACGGTGGTGAGCACGGGTGAATTCCGCGTGGCGCCTCGAGACGAGCCCTCATGCAGCATTGAGGTCTGGGTCCAGCCGGGCCTCGCGCATGACTCCAATACGCTGCTGGCGTTTTACACCCCTCAGAATCCTCTCCAATTCGCGCTGCGCCAATCCGATACGGATCTCTTACTGGAGCGCGATGCGGGACGTGGCGGGCGTCCTGCCCGGAACGGCGCCCTGTACGTCAACGATGTTTTCCGGTCGATGCGGCCTGTATTCATCTCAATCAGTTCAGGATCTCAGGGGACCGCAGTCTACATCGATGGAGTATTGGCCAGGTCGGCACGGAGATTCCTCGTGACCGCCGGCGATTGCACGGGCCGTCTGGTCGTGGGTACCTCACCCGTCGGAAACGATGACTGGACCGGCCGGTTTCGGGGCCTCGCCGTCTACCACAGCGAGCTTACGCCTTCAGAGGTAGTCCGGCACTATGAGACTTGGACAAGAGCCGGACGGCCTGAGGTGTCCGAGGGCGAGCGCTGTGCCGCGCTTTATCTGTTTGCGGAGCGTGGCGGCAACCTTGTGCACAACCGAATCAAACCAGGGATTGACCTGGTGATTCCAGAGAGGTACCAGATCCTGGATCAGACGTTTCTGATGCCTTTCTGGGAGGAGTTCGACTTCGGCTGGGGATACGGGGAGAACGCCCTCAAGAACGTGGTAGGGTTCGTCCCGCTGGGGTTCTTCTTGTACGCCTACTTCTTGTTGAAGTTGCCCGCCAGGCGGGCGGCGTTGGTGACGGTGGTTCTCGGGTGCCTGGTCAGCGTTACGATTGAGGTCCTTCAGGCTTATCTTCCGACCCGGGATTCCGGTACGACCGACATCATCACGAACACGTTGGGAACGTGGGTGGGGGTAGTGTTGTATCGGTATTGGCGGGGCCGCAGCCGGGTGAGCGTTTCCGCGCTGAAGGATAGCTAAGGGGGGATCGAAGATCGAAGCCACCACACAAAAAGCGAAGGCCTTCCCCGGGGAGGGAAGGCCCGAATGCGTTATAAAAGAGAGACTTGGTGACTGTGGGTTCAGTTCGAAAGCCCGCTTGTCAGGCGGCGCCGACGTATAACGAAGACCGCACCAGCCAGGAGCAAGAGGTCGACCGCCAGATTCGCCAGAGAGGAGGTCTCGGGTGTCTGCACGCTCACGAACTCCTGCGGCGGTGTCGTTGAGCAGTTCCCGCCCCCGCACGATGCCGAACCCGAGACCGGTGAGTAAACGGTCAGGATGGAGAGGTCATAGGACGATGCGTTTGCTTCTGCGAGGTTAACCCAACCCATCACGGTATTTTTGTCAGTCGCATTCGAATCTGAAAAAAAACTCGACCCTGCCCCTACCCAGTTTGCAACCGTCTCAGAGTCCGCAGTCCCCGTCCCCGCCACCGGAGCGTTAGAACCGAAGATGTCCCAAATGGCGAAAGAAATAGCCGCTTGGTACGATGAGTTCGCCGGCGAATACAGTTGGAGCGCCAGCCACCCTATTTCCTCATAGTCTGTATTCAGAGGTGTGCCCGTGAGCCCAGAAACCTGTGCCATCCGTGTGCCAGAGAAACCGGTGGATTCGTTGTACACAGTCGCCGTCCATTGCTCAGACATATAGCTATTGTCGAAAAAGTCATCGCAGATGACTGGCTGATTGGGAACACCGTTGATCGTGGCGGCATATGGGCTGAGATAAATACCGTCGGCGTTAACGCTCCCAGATTGTGGTTCGGTCAGGGTCATCGAGACCGTGGCCGGGTCAGCTAAGGCCGCAGGCTGCAACACGAACAGTACTCCCAGGAACGCAAGCGTCACCGTTAAGATTCGAATCGATTTTCCGGTCATCAACATTCTCCTTTTGGGCCGGCCTGGTTGTGGGCCGACCTCTCAGCATTCGACAAGGGCCGGAAAAGGCCTTGATACAAGTAGTCCCTTGGAGCTATGCATTTTGGCGGCCACTTCCTATGAGATAAACGGGGCTTTATTCACTGCAACTTAACGCGCTGACCCGTTGGGCGACCACCCAGAAAATCGCTGCTTGTTCCCAAAAGTACAGATGTATCTGCGAATCTGTGGGAGCCGCCAAGATGGACGCTGCCCGACGCGCTATCCGAACTGCTCGTCCCAGCGCCGTGCGGAGTGATGAAGGGAATTGAAAGCTTTTGAAGGCTTTTTCGTTTATGGGCTGGGTCACTCGATTTAAGTCGTATCTCGGAGTCTCCCCCGACTAGCCGGAGACGACTACCGCCTTTTCCGATAATGGAGTATTAGGAGGATCTATACTCCTTTTGCATGTTAGGTATTGTCCTTTGTGGTGCGATTTTGGCGTTGGTGCCTTACGCGCCGGATCTTCGCGCTCATTGGGCATCAATCGCCGATCTCCCTAAAAGTTGCAATTCATTGCGAATGCCGCAGAAGGGCTGGCGTTGCTCCCAAGATATTATTGAAAACACTAGGGCTTGCTCTTTTGGTCTGTGTGTTGCGAAGGGAGCTGCAATGAGCTGGAGGATAGGTGCGCTCACCGCAGTCGCGCTCTTGGTAGCGGGCGGACAGGCCTTGTGGGCTCAACGCTTCGAGTATGAAGGGCGCCAGGACGGGTTCCATATCTATACGGCGACGGTTTTTACCGGGTATAGCTCCCTGGCGTTGCCGAATGCGAATTTCAACTACCTGTTGGGAGCTGTCCCAACGGGAGGCGACGTCCTGACGGGCGGATCGGTCAGCGTCGGTTGGACTCATTTCGGCCCGCGAAGCAGCTTTTCCATCACCTACAATCCCTCCTACCAGGGCTTTGTGCAGAATTCTCAATGGAATGCCTTGAACCACTCGCTGTCGCTCAACTTCAACAGGAAACTGGGGAGCAAATGGGCTTTGACGCTTTCGGGGGCTGGAGCGGTGAACAGCCTGTACCAGACCATGTTCACGCCAAGCACGCTGAGCAACGCGGCTGCGGTCCCGGCAACATTTGACGAACTCGCGAGCGCCATGCTCTCCGGCAGATTCACGAATGACCAGTTGGCAGCCGCCCTGACCGGTTCGTCGGGGCTGGAATCCCCGGATCAGACGGCGCTGTATGGCAACAAGGTTCTGAGCGGGTCGCTCTCCAGTTCTCTGTCCTACACGCATTCCCGCCGGTTTTCGTTGCGCTTTGGAGCGAGCGCCAACCGGTTCCAGGTGCTGAACGGCCAGGGAACTGGAGCAGCCCAGGCGGTTGTGCCCCGCTCGACCAGTGGAAGCGCCAGCGCCGGGCTGACATATTCTCTTACCCCCCAGACCGATTTTGGGCTGGACGCAACCAGCACCCGGACTTCTTCCGTGATTCAGGATCTGTACATGAGCCGGGCGATGGTGTCCCTGGCAAGACGGATCGGGAACCGCTGGTTCATGCAGGGCCGCGGCGGCCCAGCCTGGGTCACGGCGCTGCGCCAGACGTACCCACTTCCCCAAGGGACACTCTATGCATTCGGAGGGAGCCTGGGGTACAAGACTTCCATCCAGAGCTTCATGGCGACCGTAGACCGAGCTCCTCTGGATACTTACGGCACGGCGGCGGGATACACCCTGTCAGTCGGCGGTACGTACCGGCGGCATCACCCTGGAAGTCTCTGGACGATCTCTGGCAGCGTTCAGCAGCAGAGTATGCGAGGGACGATATATGAAGAACTGGATGGATGGATGGCCACCGCCGTCGTCTCCAGAGTGCTTGGGTTCCATACGGCTGTGCAGTTCACCTATACCTATCTCAACGATTCCGGGACCTACCTGGGGTCCCCGCGGGACATTGACGTGCAAGCGGGGCAGGTGGCGTTCGTATGGGAAGAGAGGCCGCCGCGCTGAGGATTCCCATTTTCTGATAATCGGTTTCGTATATCCCACATTTTCGCAACCGCGTTTCAGGCCGATCAAACCGGCTGCCTTGCCGAGGAAGGGCGGCAGTGGATGGAAATCGCTGAAAACAAAGAATTCGTTATTTGGCCCACGTTTTGCGTAGAGATCCTGGATACAAGATGCCCGACATCAAAGAGATGAGTGATGAGGAGTCTTCGTCTGGCAACCCTGGGCTCCGGCCCCTGTCTATCATAAGGACCATTTGGAAAAGGAAAGTTCTGATTGCTTGCGTTTGGGTTCCGCTCGCTCTCTGCGCAGTGGCCATCGTACGGAAATTGCCGGCAGTGTACGTAGCGGAGGCTACGATCCTGGTCGACTCCCAGAAAATCCCGGAGAAATTTGTATCGGCCACGGTTGCCTCCGACCTTGACGAACGCATTGAGGCGATCCGGCAACAGCTTCTCAGCACCGGAGAACTGAAGAAGATCATTGACGAGTTCGGCCTCTATCAGCGTGAGAGGAGCAACCACTTCGAGGAAGAAATCCTGGAGATGATGCGAAAGGACATCACCATCACACCCGAACCTGTGAGCGGTGGGGGCAATGCCAAGCGGACGGGAGCATTCCGGATCGGGTATCAAGGGCAGAATCCGGTGCTGGTGACAAGGGTCGCAAATCGGTTAACGGATCTGTACGTCGAACAGAACCTGAAGACACGCGAGGGGCAGGCCGAGGGCACCTCCGACTTTCTCGACACACAGCTTCGGGAGGCCAAGAAGCGGTTGGATGAACTCGAAGCCGCAGTGAGCTCCTACAAGGTCCAGCACAACGGAGAATTGCCGCAGCAGGAGACGTCGCTGGCCAGCACCCTTTCCCGACTGCAGACCGAATTAGAATCCAATCGCGATGCCATCAACCGGGCCCAACAGACCAGGGTCATCCTGGATAGCAACCTGAATGCAACGGAGGCCAGCCTGGCAGCGCAAATACGCGCGCTGGAACCGGTTCGGCGAGCCACGGCGCCGGTGGATCCCGACCGTCCTGGCGACCCGGCAGCCGTAGCGGCCCGACCACGATCCGAAGTCTTGCAGCAGCAGCTCGACCTGCTCCGGGCACGCTACAGCGATAATCATCCTGACGTGATCCGGCTGCGGGCCGATCTTGAGAATGTCAAGCGTGCCGAGGAAGAGGAACAGAAAGCCGACACCGCGGCGAAGGTCTCCAAGCCGGCGGGGAGCACCCCTCGCGAGGAGCCGGTGCCGCCGGCGCGGGAAACCCCGGAGCTGGCGCGCACGCGCGAACAGATGGCCGGCTTGACCGCGCAGATCAAGGTCACGGAGAAAGAGCTGGACGACCGCAAGGCCGAGCAGCAGCGAATTATGCAGGACATCAACGTGTATCAAGCCCGTATCGAGCGCCTTCCTGTTCGTGAGCAAGAGATGGCACAGATCACGCGCGACTACGAAATGTCGAAGGAGAATTACAAGTCGCTCTTGGACAAGAAGACGGCCGCGGAAATGGCTTTAGACATGGAGAGGCGGCAACAGTCCGAAAGATTCACTGTGCTGGATCGCGCTCAGGTACCGGCGGTGCCGGTTAAGCCTAAGCGGCCCATGCTCTATGCGCTGGCGTCGGGTGGGAGCCTGGTGCTCGCTCTGCTGGTTGGGCTTGGCCTCGAGCTGCGGCAGAATGTGTTCCTGGGAGAATGGGAGCTTCCCGAGGGAACGATCGTCCTTGCGAGGTTGCCCCACATCGCAATCCCGGCCAGCTCCACGCAGGCGCAATCGCATGAGATGAGCCGGGGAAAACGGCTTGCCGGCGCGGGCGTGACTGCGCTTGTGGATAGGCTCTGAACCATGTACAACCAGTTCTTTGGATTACGCAAGGATCCCTTCAACTTAACCCCGGACCCGGAGTTTTTGTACCTGACCGAGCAACACAGGGAGGCGTTGGCGGCCTTCACATATGCCATTCTGGCGCGCAAGGGCTTCGTCGTCCTGACCGGCGATGCGGGGACGGGGAAGACGACGCTACTGACCCGGGCGCTACGCAATCTTCCGACGGCGCGCGTTCAATCCAGCGTGATCGTCAACCCGACATTGACCCCCGCGGAGTTCCTGGAAGCCGCGCTGCTGGATTTTGGGATCACCGATATCCCGGCCAGTAAGGCGCAGCGGATCGCGCGGCTGCAGAGCCTTCTTTGGAAGGGCCACAACGCCGGTAAGGTATCGGCGCTGATCATCGATGAGGCGCACAAATTGAGCGCGGATGTTCTGGAAGAGATCCGGCTGCTGGGGAATTTCGAGTCTGCCGAGGTGAAACTGCTGCAGATTGCGCTGATCGGCCAAAGCGAGCTGGACGATTTGTTGAACCGCGATCAGATGCGGCAGTTCAAGCAACGAATTGCGTTGCGCGCTTCCATAGCGGCTCTGATGGAAGGAGAGGTTGAGAACTACATCCGGCACCGCTGGATGAAGGCCGGCGGAATCGGGGCGCCATTTTCCAAAGATGCGCTAGCCGGCATCGGCCAGGTTTCGAAGGGGATTCCCCGTGTTATCAACGTGCTTTGCGATAACGCCTTGATCCAGGCTTTCGGGGAGGGGTCGTCAGTGGTCGAGGCTCAACACGTGCAAGCGGCCTGCCAGGACCTTCATTTTTCAACGCCGGTGAGTCCCACAAAACCCATCCGAGCACCCGAGGCGCCGGCCGAAGTCCCAGTTGTTCCTCCGCTCGTCGATACCTATCCCATGCGGACTTTGGAGCGGTACAACACGGCAGGCGGGCATCCCTCACTGCGGACGCGGCTTGCTACGAAACTCGGATTCAATCAAAGGATCGAAACGGCGTGAGCAAGATATTCGAGACACTGAACAGGGGTGATGGCGAACTCGCGGATCTTATACGTCCGGTTGTAAACGGCGAGAGTGCGTCACTCTCAAACGACGCCACGAAACCGAACCGCAACCCGGAGCGGCGGGTCGAGCGAGTGACCCAGCCGCAGAAACCGGCGACGGAGAGCGGGGATTCCCTGTGGGAGGGGATCCGCTCATTGGACCTGCGTATCCCTGCGCCATCCCCACTGTTGCCGTTTGAAATGGGTCAGCTAAAAGCGAGCGAACAATACCGGATTCTGCGCACCAAAATCACGCAGCACCGCAAACAGCCCCGTCTGATCGTCATTTCAAGTCCGGACGCCGGAGACGGCAAGAGCGTCAGCGTGATCAACACCGCAGCCGCGCTGTCACTGAGGAGCGAAGCGAAGGCATTGCTCGTGGATGCCGATCTCCGCCGATCGGCGGCACATTTTCTGCTGGGGCTTCCAGAGGCGCCAGGGCTATCCGAAGTGCTCCAGGGCACGGCCACTTTGAACGAGGCTCTGGTGCATACGAAGGAGTTCCCGAATCTATACGTGCTCATCGCAGGCACGACTCCGGCCAACCCCGCGGAACTACTTGATAGCGCTCAATGGCCGGCGCTCTGCGCGAAACTTCGCCAGATGTTTCGATTCGTAATCGTCGATTCACCGCCTGTGGGAGCGGTGGCGGACTACGATCTGATTCAAGCGGCTTGCGATGGCATCATTCTGGTGGTGCGGCCCGACCACACGAATCGGGATCTCTTGCGGAAAGCGATTGAGGGCATGCCCAAGGAGAAGTTTCTGGGTGTGGTGTTGAATTGCGTCCCGAACTGGTCCATATCGCGAGAATACGGTGGGGACCACTACTATCAATACGCGCCCGCCGGGTCCTCAAAGGGCTAGGGAGTCGGGATGACAGCCGTGGCCTGATTCGAATAGGCGCTCTCGGAGCTGCCTTCTACCGCCGTGGCGACATAATAATAGGTCTGACCGGCCGTAACATTAGTGTCCGTGTATCCGAGGCCGGTGACCGCCGAAGTCGTCACCTTGGTATAGGGCCCGCCGGTTGTGGTTCCGCGGTACACATTGTAGCCAGTCACCCCGGTTGTCGAACTGGCCAACCAGCTCAACGTGACGCTGTGAGAGACGGCGCTCGTCCCCGTGACGCAGGTTCCGCCCAGCGCGGCATTCGTAACCCGTTGAATCACAATAACATTGCACACGTCCGATCCGTACACATCGGCCGTGCAAGGTGTGAGACCGAGGGTCATGTTGGTCGCCAGCTGCACGTCAACGACGTTGACGGAGCCGTCCTGGTTCAGGTCGCAAGCACTGAACTGAGCCCATGTGGAAGGCACGAATACGGCAATCGCTATAAATCCTAGAAAACCTTTCACGTTCGAGATTCTAAGATACCAGACTTGCTAGATCAATACTGACGAAAGCCTGTAAACTCGGCGTAACAGAAGATAAGGGGTCCTTGCCCGGCGTCACGGGCCAGGGGCGAAGTTGAAGCGCAGGAGCATCTCGCTCGCAACCGGCTGGTCGCCCCGGCGCGCCGGGTCGAAGGTCCATTGCCTGGCGGCTTGCAAGGCGGCGGACATCATCACCGGATTCACGCCGGGTTGCGGTTGAGGTTCGGCCTTCACAACTTTGCCGGATTCATCGATGGCAACCATGACTTCAACGGCGGTGACCTTGGACGAGAGGTTTCTCAAGGGCACCCGGAGAGTCGGCTGCACCTTGTGAACGGGCCGAGCCCCCCGATATACGGGCGCGCTAACCGGCGTGCGCTGCGGCTTGAGTTCAGTAGCCGCGGTAGACGGCGTGGCCGGTGGTTGGAAGTTGAACGAGGGACGGCTCCATGGAGAGGTATCGGCAACCGCCGGGGGACTCGATCCAACAGCCAGAGCGGGAGGTTCGGACAGCGGGACCACGGGCGCGGATTTACGTGGGGACGCCGGAGGCGCAGTGAACGGCTTGGCCGGCGCGATTGGGGAGGTACTCTTCGGAGCGGCCGATTGGGAAGACTGCGCGAGAACGGGCGGAAGGATAGCGACGGTCCGCACGGGACCCTTCTTGGGAAGCAACACCAAGACCGATTCGGTGGCGCTTTCGGAGGGAGTGGTAACGGCCAATTCCATTTGCACCTGGTCGCTCACAGGTGTATATAGGATGCTGCCGGTGTGCACCTGAGCGGCGTGGAGCGGGATGGTGCGGCGCGCCTCGCCATCTTCGATGGAGAGCACGGCGGAGGTGGCTTGGACGATCACCGGGGATCCGCGATCCCAGGTGAGCTGCAAATCGGCGTTCTGCCGTTCGGCATGCAGGCCTATGGAAGGCTGCGGCGCGGGCTCGGCTGCGGCGTGGGAGGGCGAGGCTGGTACCGGCTGCTTCGAGGGCGATTGAGACTTCTCCAGGAAGAAGCGCGATCCCAGAACAGCGCCACCTCCCAGGCAAGCGACCAGGAGGGTCCACGCAGCCCCCTTCCAGAGCGCCCGCCGTGGTTTGGCGGGTACCGGTGAGGACGAGGGGAGAACTTCGAACGATCGCCGCTGGGCGGCCTCCACGCGGCGCTGCTCGGCTGCAGTCAACAGGCTCGCGTCGAAGGGGAACTCCAGGAATATGACATCGCCGTTCAGACGGCCGCCATCCCAGAAGAAAAAAGTGGCGTTAGAGGCGCCGGCGCCCACCGCCTGTACTACCAGAATGACGTTTGAGGGGTCGTAAAAGTAAGCCTCCGCTAGGGCCAGGTCATTTTCATCCAGGCGCAGGCCCTCTTGTGGCTGGGCCCGGTAGTAGCCGACCACAGAGGGCTTGTCAGAAAACGAAGTCAGCTCGGCCAGTGCGGTTTCGATCTCTGTAATCTCGGAGGAGGCTAGGGGGTGAAATCCCGAGACGATGGTAGTGGGGCCGTCGACATGGCCCAATAGCAGGCCGAACGGCAGAGCGCCGTCTTTGCCCGGGAAGCACGGGGCGAGTCTCTGGACTACCTCGAGCGACAGTTGGATCCTGACCGGCGCCCCGGGAAAAGACCAGGTGTACGACTGCCGCTCCGACGGGGCGGGACGCTCTTTTGCTGCTGCCATGAAAATGCCTTTAGGCAGAGGAGATGAGCAACGTTACTGCCAAAAGGGGGAGAGAATCAGATCTTATTTGATGGCCAGCGTGACGCCATTCTGGCTGGCCGTCTGCCCCACAGCGAGCACGATGGGAACGGAATACCCGGGAGGCGCGCTCAGCGGGACGAGGCAGTTCACCTGGAGAACCCCGGCAATCATTCCTGGCGCTGCTCCTGCGTACTGCACAGGGGCGTCAAGACCGGCGATCTGCGCGGATACCGGCAGTAGGGGTTCCGGCAGGATCGACTCTGAAATCTGACCGTCAATACCTGGTGGGTTCGTTTGGCCGGCGCCATGGGCAAACAAGGTGATGAGGGACCCCGGCTCCGCGGGGTTCGATGGCGTGTTCACGGTCAAATCCTGATTGAGAATAGCCCCGGGGCCAATCCCGCTGGCATCCAGCGTAAAGATACCGGGCGAGGCTTCCACGACCAGCAAGTCGAACCTGGCTATGTCTTGACCTCCAGTCGTGAGTTGCAGGTGAGCGCTATCCGTTCCGGACACCCCGTAAGGGACGACGGCATTGATCTGGTTGGGCCCGAGCATACAGAATCGGCGCGGGCAGCCCTTCGAATAGCAGGTGCACGTCAGCCTGCGCCGGGGTTGCGCCAATTCCGGCACCCATCAATGTGATGATCTCTCCGGGTGCGATCGCTCCGGCGAGGAGGGTCGCGGCATTCAAAACGCCTGCCGGCCACAACTGTGTGACGGGGCCGGACTGCTTGAACCGAGACCAGGCCATCCGCGCCGTTGACCGGCGCATACTCACCCGCCGGGGTAGCGCCGACGATGTTGGACAATTGCAACGGATACACGCCCGGCGTTGCGTCCGTGGTCAGGTTGACGAACAGGCTGACGGCAACACCATCCGGAATTGGCGCCTGGTTCAGACCGCAAAGCACGAACCGCTTCTGATTCGAGCTCACATCTGCAATGTACAGACTCTTCCCCGAAGTCCGTGCAATGTCGCCAGCGGTAATGCCGAGGCTCATCACGGAGCTGTCGTACTTCAGATCGAATTGGACGGCGCTGACGGAAGAACCCTCGGATGCGAACGAGATCGGGAGGATGATGCTGCCGCCCGGGGGCGAAGACCCAGCGGCCACCGATACAACCGCGGAAAACACCACGGATTCCCCTATGAGACCGAGGAGGACGGCTGCGATCGCCGGTTTCATGCCCGCACAACCTCCGCACGGTTTACCGCTTCCCGGCGCCTCTCCGACCTCCGAAACAGGACGAGCAAGGCTAGCAGGATACCGACTGATATGAGAGAGAATGCCGCACCGCCACGATGGTGGAGGTTGCCGAATAGAAAACCGGGGTCCACGTACGCTGCCAGGCAGGTGAGGGTTACGATCCGGATTGCATTCGTCAACATGGCGATGAAGACCGTAACCAGGGCGAGACAGGTCCTCAGCACGTCTGATCGGAGGCCGAAGTGGCCTGCCAGGATGCCCGTGATAAATAGAGCGGTGCTCGAGCGGATCGAACTGCACTGCTGGGCGATCTCAATGGTGAAGTGTGGGACCGTGAACCTGAAGCCCTCCCGAAACACGGGAACCTGCAAGGCCCTGAACAGCACGAAGGTTGCCTCGGCAGATCCCGCCTGGAGAATGGCAACCACCTTCCCGAGGAGAGCAGGGGGAACGGGGATCATTAACAGAAGAAAGAATAGCGGGAATATGGCAGCTCGGAAGGATTGGACGCCGTAGCAGAGCACAAATCCTGCTATCCACACCAGGACCATCGTGAACACTACATATGAGAGACCGGGAGCGCCGTGGAAGATTTCGCTAGCGAGGAAATATAGTGCCGTGCCGCCGGCTAGCAGCGGCAGCCCCACAGCCGGACAGAACCTGTAGTCACGAAACACCGGCTTCCTCTTCACATACACCAGGAAAGCGCTGATGAATGGTATTAGGGCGATGTGGGAGTAGTGTTCATCGTGGATCGCCAGGTCGGCCAGTGCGTATAGCGGCGCGCGAAACAGGGTGCACGAGAGCAACAGGAACAACCCGAAGCAGAGGTGTGCAGCCGCTCGTGATGCCTTTGGTGGTTTTGTGGAGAGCATGGATTACGGCCTGAAATTCAGAGTCCACAACCAGTACACTTCACAAGAATTCGACTCTGCCAGCCATCTCCTCCGCCAACAGCAGATTATGGACCAAAACCAACCGCCGGAGCATTTTTTATCTCATGGGGGGTGGCGAGGGTATCCACTAGCGGGATCTGGATGAAGATATCAGCGTGGAGGGTCTCCTGGCCAGTGGCAGATCTGGTGAGACGGAGGAAGCTCTTCTTCGGTGGCTCCAGCGGCGGGAATCGGCGGCCAGGCTTCTCGTCTGTATCATTTCTTCCTGTGATAAGTGGTGTTGTCACGAGGCATTTAATTTTTGACGCCGCAGCCCAAGGGAACGCAACCTGCGGTTTCTTTCCCTTGGAACCTTTTCTTCCCATCGGTCCCTGCCAGTTCTTGGCGGTGAGATCGGGGCCAAGTCGTGAAAGGATTTGAAAGGCTTTTTGCGGCCCTGAAGGCGTATTCACGCCACGAAGTCGTGTTACTTAAATTAGGTCGTAGTCTCGAACCATGTCACTCAACTTAAGTCGCAAGAGTCGCCTCAGCATGACGAATTCCTGACACTTGGACGGCTAAAACTTGCTCTTCAGCCTCAACCCTGCAGGGAGCGTGACTGACCCCGCCTTCCAAGATGCAACTCCGCACCTGACTTGGCGCTTAGTAGCGAGTGCCAATATCGCGTACCGCCTTCGGCGTCAACCTTAGGCGGCCGGGGGACCGTGCGATTCACTGATTTTGCGTTGCCAATAAGGTCGATAAATTGCAGGTGTTTTTGAGGTGACCTATGGGATTGTGATCTTCTTCACAGCCTGCTTGATGAGGTAACTCAGAGTTCCTCGTAACTTGTCCTAGTCCTAATCGCCCCGGAACCAGTGGCAGGGATTGGGGAAACCAGATCGGCGCCGCTGGGCCCACCCAGGCAGTATTAGTGGGGCGACAAGGCCGTCCTCGAGTGGGGGAACCTCACCCACAACCCGGGAACCCCTTGAAACAGAGGACCGCAAAGTCTTCAACCGGAAGAGCAGCAGTTGGCGCGGGCCTGAAACACTCAAGCCATGGACGCCGGTGGCGCTGCCGAGACACTATTTCGGAGGTGCAGGTATGAATGACAAAGTGGCAGTAATCAAGAACGATAGTAGAGAAGAGCAACGGCGGCAGCAGTTCGTGATGGCGCTGCTCCAGCAGCCCAGCATGGAAAAGGCCGCCAAATTGGTGGGGATCTCGCCGGTCACCGCCTGGCGAATGTCCAAGACGACCGAGTTTCAGAAGGAGTACCGCCGGGCGCGGCGCGAAGCCTACGGGCAATCGATGGCCCGCCTGCAACAGGCGAGTAGCGCCGCCGTTTCGACATTGCTAGCGGTCATGGAGGATCCCGACAATCCCGCCGCGGTTCGGTTACGGGCCGCCGAATGTGTTTTGCAGCATGCCACGGACAGCTTTGAGTCGGAGGAACTGGCGGCGCGGGTTGACGCCGTGGAGCGGCGGATGAATCAGATGATCGAGGAACAGGAAATGCCGCAACAGAAAGGACTGCTACCAGCATGAGGAACCTAAGGAGCCTCAGAAAAAGGATAAGAAAACTGGAACTCTGCCAGGAGTTTCTGGAGCGCACGCCCGAGTTTGACGCATATGAGGAGATCAAAGTCCTGGCGCTCCTTCATCTTTCCGGGGAAGAGGTCGATCATCTCCTGGCGTTGCATTCTGTAAAGCAGGGCTGCGAGTTGAACCCGATGGGGGAAGTATCAGCCGATCAGAAAGCTGCGATTGCCTCTTTCGACGACGCGATCCAAAAGGAATGCCGGCGCTTTGGAATCACCGTCGAGCAGCACAACGAGCGACGCGGGCTGGCCAGGCCGTTGGTCTTGTCACTCAAGCGACAACAGACACAACGAAACAGGTCGCGGCCGGGGTTTCGAAACTGGCCAAAACGGAGGATGACGAGGTTGTTTTGAGGAGTCCTGGGCTGGAGATGCGGCAGCATACAGGTCTTCCCTCGAAGCGGCGGCGCCGAATTCCTTTACGAGCAGTTCAACGAGGTAGACCATGTCAACAAGCAGGAACAGATCAAAGAAAGCGCAATTATGGAACGGGCCGCAACGCCTTGAATTGGAAGCGGAGAAGGCACGGCGTCAGCTGCGAGAATTCGTGAGGCAGGCCTGGCACGTGCCGGAGCCCGAGACGCCCTTCATCGATGGCATACACCTGGATGCCATCTGCCAGCATCTACAGGCGGTCAGCGAGGGGCAGGTTCAGAATCTGATCATCAATGTCCCACCGGGGCACGCTAAATCTCTGCTCACTGCGGTTTTCTGGCCGGCCTGGGTCTGGATCAATCATCCCGAAGCCCGGTGGCTCTTCAGCAGCAATCGCGTAGATCTGGCCGTTCGGGACAGCCTCAAATGCCGGAACCTGATTGAATCCGAGTGGTATCAGGCGCGCTGGGGCAGGCGGTACCAGCTTTCCCGAGACCAGAACCAGAAAGAACGTTTCGAGAACACAGCGACGGGATACCGTGTGGTGGTTCCGATGGGCACGGGCACGGGAGAGAGAGGCGACTATGTCGTCGTGGATGACCCGCACAGCGTGGTTGAGGCCGAGTCGGACCTCTCCCGCAAGGACGCCATCGAGTGGTGGAACGGCAGCATGGCCACGCGTCTGAACGACCTTACGACGGGCCACCGGGTCGTGATTCAACAACGGCTGCACGAGGCGGATCTGACGGGCGACCTGTTAGGTAAAGGCAAATACGAAGTGCTGGTTCTGCCGGCGGAATTCGAGCCCGACCGCCGCTGCTCGACCTCGATCGGCTGGAGCGATCCGCGAGGACAGTGCGGCGAGCTGCTTTGGCCCGAGAAGGTAACCCCCCAGAATCTGGAGGAGATGAAAGCCATTTTGGGGTCCTATCGCTACGCGGCCCAGTATCAGCAACGACCTTCGCCGGCCGATGGCGGGTTGTTTAAGCGCTTCTGGTGGCGGTACTGGCGACCGGCCCACCAGGACCTTCCACCAATACTGGCAAAAGCACCAAATGGGGAGCTGGTCAGCATCAACGCGGTTCCGATTCCGGCACAGCTTGAAACGGAGATTCAGTCCTGGGACATGGCCTTCAAGGGCGGGCCGACGAACGATTACGTCGTGGGCCAAGTATGGGGGGCGAGCAAGGCCGATCGGTTCTTGCTGGATCAGGTGCGTGCGCAAATGGATATGCCATCCACCAAAGAAGCGGTAAGAGACTTGTCCCGGCGGTGGCCGAAGGCGGTCACCAAATTAATTGAGGACAAGGCTAACGGCCCCGCCGTCATCCAGGAGTTGCAGCACGATGTGGCGGGCTTGATCGAGGTGAATCCCGAGGGGGGAAAGCTGGCGCGAGCCCATGCCGTATCGCCGCAAATCGAGTCTGGCAATGTTTATCTGCCTCATCCGGCGATCACACCCTGGGTCGAGGCGTTCATCGAGGAGACGGCTGGATTTCCGAACAGCCGAAACGACGACCAGGTGGACGCCATGACCCAGGCTTTGAACCGACTGCGGAATATCAACAGCAGCTTTTCGGTGCCGGAATCCCAGATTACGGTGAACCCGTTTCCCGTTCCGGAGGGATGGCCGCGGGCCTTCGGAATGGTAGTCACGAGGCCGGCCGTGGCCGCGTTGTGGGGCGCCCGAGACCTTGGAGGAACGATCTACCTGTACGCGGAACACCTTCTCCCGCATGCGGAGCCATCTGAGAACGCTCGGGCCATCAAGAGGTTAGGGGATTGGATCCCGGGAGTGATCAATTATTCTGGCAGCAAAGGATCGCCTGCGGATAACGATGGAATCACGGAGATTTATCGCGACCTTGGCCTCAACGTGCAAGCGGCGATGCAGGGCGAGGAAGCCGGCGTCATGCAGGTCTGGCAACTGTTGGCCTCGAAGCAGCTCAAAGTTTTCGCCTCGTTGGCGGGGTTTTTCGCGGAGTACCGAATCGGCGACGAGCAATCGCCGTTGATGCTGTGCTGCCAATCGCTGGTCTTCTCGGGCCGGCACCGGATGTGCACTAAACCCGTGATCGAACCGCCTCGGTATCGCCCACCCAACACTAACCAATACAGTTGGATGGGTTGAACCTATTCCCTCCGTCGAGGCGGCGATCGGTTAGGCGGCCGCACGGCGCGTTCGATATCCGGGAACGTGGCGCCGCGGGCGCCGCACCAGCCAACCGCACAGGTTAATGACCTTGTGTGTGTGGCGCGGTTGCAGCTGGACTAGATCAGGAAATCTGCGCGAATCGTAGCGTCCCGATTGAGGTTTCGCTTAAGCGGCGTTGCGGGCTTCAACGTGTAGACGCTTGCCGAGTGCCGCAAATCCCGATTCTATCTGGCCCAGTTGGGACTGATGCCGGAGAGAAAACAAACGTTCGATGTGGGTCTTGGGTATTCCGATGCGGCGCGCAAATTCCGCTTTCGAAAGGCCGGACTCCAGAAAGGCGATGTAGGCAGCACGGGACGGAACTTCGAGCCGCGATGTCGCCGCGACGCGGGTAATTGCCTGGATTCCCTGATGTAGTCGCCGATCGTCAGCATCAGAAGATCCTGCGCCATTTCCATGGCTTCCGCATCGGTTTCGCCTTGTGTGACGCCGTAGCCGAAATCCGGAAAGGTCACAACGTAGCCGCCGGCCTTTCGGTCAGGTTCGAATAATGCCAGGTAAGCTTCCATTTTGTTTCTCACATCTTCAAATCGAGATCTTTGAGAATGCTCTGCAATGTCCCCATTTTGATTTCTTTCGCTGGATGACGGGGCATGCGCGCAACTTTCGAGCCGAGCATGATTCTGGTATGGCGAGACTCCTCCACAAACACGCAGCCTTGTTTCCTCAGCCACCGTCTGAATTCGTCTTCACGGTTCAATGGTAACCATCTATGGTTACTCTGTCGAGTATAGATTGCGGCCTTACCCATGAGGATATATTCGACCGATGCAATTACGGGAGCCGTCCTGGCAACTCTCCTCTTCGCGTTCTCCGCCTTCGCGCGCGACCCCAGCGCCCTGAACGGCACCTGGACGCTGGTGCCCGCCAAGTGCGATTTTGCTGGGGCCACCGCCATCTTCCGGAGCGACCCGGCGCTGTTCATCCCGGTGAAGGTGGGATGATCTTTCGAGGAGCGAGAGGGGCAGCCGCTGTGGTAGGATATTCTTACCAGGAGTTGAAATATGCCTTCCAGCCAGTCGCAAGTCGAATACGTGGCCAACAGCCGGATCGGCGAGAAGGGGCAGCTCACAATTCCCAAGCAGTATCGTGACGAGTTGGGCCTGGGCACCGGCGCTCCCGTCGCGGTTCTGCGAGTCGGCGAAGCTCTCATTCTGGTCCCGGAGCAGGATCGCTTCCGCACTCTGTGTGAATCCATCACATCTGTGTTCGAGCGCCGGCGAGTCAGCCCGACGGATTTGCTGGATACGCTGCCTGCGGCGCGCGAGCGCGTTTTCGCTCGCCGCTATCCGGAGCTTGCCGGAAAGGCGCGCAGCGGAGTGCGGCGACGGAGCGAGGGCCGTTGAGTCAGAAACAACGCGTCCGGCTTTTCCTCGACTCGAACGTTTTGACCGCCGGCATCGTCTCGACCTGGGGACTGGACAAGGCCGTTCTTTCGTTGTGCGCAGCCCGGATTTGCCGTCTCGTTCTCGCCGAGGCGGTCCGCGAGGAGGTTGAAGAGAGCCTTCTGATCCGCCTCGAATCCAAAGAGGCGAACCAGGTATTGAACGACTATACCCGCTTGATCGCGCTCATGAAGCCGGAGACGGTGCCCTATCCGCGACAAACAGAGGTCCAGGCGGCGCGCCACCTAATTCGTCATGCGGCAGATGTTCCCGTGTTGCTCTCCGCGATTGCGAGTCGTCCCGATTGGTTTCTCACGCACAACACCAAACACTTCACGCCGGCCGTCGCGCGGCGGACTGGGTTACGGTTCGCGACGCCGGTCGAGTTCTTTCGCGCGCTTTCACAGAGTATCTCCGGCGAGCAACGGTTGTAAGTGAAGCTGTGGGCACACCTCCGGCCCGGTGGGTCACACCCGGAGTTTCAGATTGTTGGCGAGGCAGGGCCGCGCAGAAGGGAGTTGACGCGCGGCTCAGAGAATGGCGATTCGTGTGCGGCAACGGAAGGCCCAGCAGCGCGCCGCAACTGACGCCCGCGCCGTCGAGGAGAATCTCGATGCGCCGCGCATCCTGGCGAGCCTTCGCGAGCCACGCTCTGGCGTCCGCCGTTCGAGTGTCTTCAGGCTGCATACAGCAGCTTACCCTCTTCCACAACAGTTGAGGGCAGGGAGGCCCTCAGATAGAGGCGCTTGTCGAACTCGCCGCACGTCCAGACCAGGATGTCCTTGGCAATGCCCAGGCCGCTGAGCGCTCGATAGCCCAGTCTGCAATCCCGCAATTCCGAAGGAGCGTCGTCCGAAACTACTACCATGAAGTCGTAGTCACTGTCGGTTCCCGCATCGCCTCGCGCAGCCGAACCGAACAGGTAGACCCGCATCGGATGATACGCCTCGACAAGACGCCGAACGACCTCGGCGAGTACGGGGTCGCCAGCAGAGGGCGGCTTAAAGCTCTCGATCGCGTTGTTTCGCGTGCCCATCACCTCTAGTTTGCCATAAGTGTTTGCTAAGTCTTACGGGCCAATCTGCGGACTGCTGCGAGCAGCTCAGTGAGTGTGCCATCCTGCGAGACGACGGCTCCGTGCGCCGGCGCATTCTACGCCGTGTTCCGGAACCTCGAGGTTATCGGGAGGCATCCCGGAAGATCGGGGCTGAATTCCGCGTCGCTCATCCCGAGATCCCGTGGCGCGAGATGAACGACCTCCAACGTTCTGATCCGCAACCACGAGGGCGCCGGTCCTGCCCTGGTCTGGGGCATCGTGGATCGCCAGAGCCACAATCTTAGCAGTTGGCTCAAGCACGCCGAGCGAGCTGCTACCAGGGTTCATCTTATGGTATAACTGATATACCTATAACGGATGCGATTTCGGTTCAGCAAGCTTAAGAGCGAGAGGCTGCGAGACGATCCGAAGCGAGGGATCGGCTTCGAAGACGCCCAAGAGATCTTCGCGCATCCGTGCTACCTCGACCAGCGATCCGACGATCCCGAACCGCACCGCGCAATTGGGTGGGCCAAGGGCCGGTTGGTAATACATTGATTTTCGAAGTCCGTGAGGACAGATTCGGCGAGTATTATCACCTGGTGACGGCCTGGCGTGCCACCCGGGAGGAAACGCAACTGTATGAAGCAAACGAGTAAAGGTAAGAAGATTTCAGCGGAGTCTATCGCACGTCGGGCTGAACGGGGGGAGGACGTTTCTGGCTTCTTTACGAACCGTGGCAAAATGATGCTGCCGATTCAACGGGTTAATGTCGACTTTACGGCTGCCATGTTGCAGGAGCTCGACCAGACTGCCGCTGAATTGAACATCAGCCGACAAGCGGTGATTAAGGCTTTTCTTCGCCAGGCCCTCGATCAGCACCATGTCGCCCGGAAGGCACGCCAAGCGAGTTAGGACTCGAGGTCGCGACACACCGGGCAACAGCGCGGATTACAATGACTGGCAGGAGTATCACCATGCGGATCACTGGCAAGGGTCAGGTCACCATCCCTAAGGAGATTCGGAGATTCGCAGCCGACTCGGTCTTTTGCCGCATACGAGAGTTGAGTTCGAGTTGGCCGGTGACCACGCTCGCATTCGCAAGACTCGACTCCAGCCGGATGAAAGCAGGCGGGGAAGCTTGGCTCTCGAAAGCCTCCGCGGCACCGCTGACAGCCGAATGAGCACGGACGAAATCCTCGCGCTTACCCGAGGCGAAACGCGCTCTGCAAGGCGACGCAAATGACCCAGGCTATCGATGGCCTGCAGACCCGGCTTCGCACTCGCCGTGGCGC
This sequence comes from Terriglobia bacterium, assembly GCA_963714205.1. Lineage (GTDB taxonomy): Bacteria > Acidobacteriota > Terriglobia > Bryobacterales > Bryobacteraceae > CAVQNQ01. The sequence continues at coordinate 1,767,091 of CAVQNQ010000002.1, read as the reverse complement.
GCTTGTGGACAGCAACGTTCTACTTGATATCGCCACCAACGATCCGAACTGGGGTGATTGGTCGGTGCGCGCACTGGCCGAGGTTGCTGAGCACACGACCCTAATCATCAATCCAACCCCTCTGTATCAGCGCGAATCGTTTCCCTGGGAGACCGCTTTTCTGGGCCGGAAGAGCTTTCTGCTAGACCGCCGCCAAGGAGGCTCGCGGACCTCGCCGCTGCCTGATTTCTACATTGGAGCGCACGCTGCCATCGAACGCCTGGCCTTGTATTGGGAGGAGCTACTTAGGTTCCGCTGATATACTCTCGCTCGCCCATTCGATTCCCAAATGGCGGGCAGCGATTCTATGATCCAGTAGCAAAGACCTGTTCAACTCATACAGGCAGCCCTCCTCGGCGCGGTCGTGCAAACGGGCCCATTCCTTGTACCATTTGGTGGTTGCGGATACCGCCTCATAAAGGGTGAAAGCGGGCTGCCAACGCAAGACTTCACGGCTTTTGTCCCAGCGCAGAGACTGGAATTCGAACGGCTCTTCCCTCCCGGCGCCCTCCACCCACATGGGCCCGCCCCACATCTCACAGATCTTTGTTGCCAGCAGCGAGTTCGGCACGCCATATTGTTCGTGCGGACCAAAGTTGAATGCTTCGCCAGCTATGTTGCCGGTATCGAGCTTACTCATCAGCGTCATGTATCCCGACACTATATCCAATCCATACGTGTAGGGCCGGGTGAATGAAGGGCAGAAAACTTCGGGCGCCCTGCCTTCCGCCAGCGCTTCGTAGCAATCGACGAATAATCTCCCGGCTCCCTGAGTCCTTCTGCTGGAATATAAGTCGCCACCAACCAGTACATTGCCGGCACGTGCGACTGCAATACGGGAACCATTGGATGCCAAATAATTCAGATTGTAGTCCGCAATGATGTATTCGGCACACGCCTTCGACACCGCGTATGGGCCAGTAGCTACCAAAGGATCGGTTTCAACCCAGACCTCGCCGTTCTTGGGCTTATATACCTTGTCGGTGGTGATGAAAACGGCCCGCTTCGGAGACTCCGAGACGCGTATGGCCTCAAGGACTGCGGCCACCCCTAACGTATTAGTTCGGTACGCCTCATAAGGATTTCGAGCAGTCTCGCGGACAAGCACGCGCGCCGCTAGGTGAAAAATCGCGTCGGTTCCACTAAGCAATGTTGACATTAACCGCAGGTCGGTAACGTCGCCTTGCGTGAATGCAATTCGCTGCCCTAGGCCGCTCAAAAAGAAATTCGATCCCACATTCGGCATCCTGATGTCCACGCCGCTCACTTCGGCACCAGCCTCCAGAAGGGCAAGGGCAAGCCAAGTACCTTTAACTCCGGCGACCCCGGTGACGAGCACCCGCTTGCCCTCGTAGAATCTCTCAAACATGCTTACGCTCTCCTAAGTTTGAGTCCTAACGACCCAGGGATCCGGCCGTCACAAAACGATTCTTGGTCCTGTATTGGCGACGCGCACGGTACTGAGGTGGCGCCCTCATCTTGACACATCCGGCATGTCGGCATCAATACTGGGACCATCCAGTGGCCAACGGTGGCAGCATGACGCGGTTCGCACCCGACGGGTCCGTGAAGGAGGAGACGGCGTTCCTTTCCTGGGGGCCAGCTCTCGTCGTCGAGTTGCATCCGCGGCTCTCCCGCGCTTCTCTGCCGCGTTTTCATGCAGTCTCAGTCAGGTAGTAGTTTTCTTCGGCGGTCGCCCGCGATTGACTTTGCCTTTCCTGGCCTCACGTTCTAGCTTGGCTTTGAGCTTTTCAGGGTGCGCAGCGTAGTAGGCGTCCCAACGTTCTTTCGCAGCCCGATGGCCCAGCGCAGTAGCTTCGTCCTGGCTCATATAACTTCGACTCTTCCTGCCGCCTTTGGCCCCGATTTCAGCTGGGTCGATCAGTTTCTTTCTGGCCATCTGGGAAAAGTATATGCAAAGTCGCTGTGCACTGCAAATTTCTCTTGACTATGCACAGCAGCTGTGCATAATAGAATTATGGATCGCTTCTCAGAAGAAACCGCGGCCGACCTGATGGGGAACGTGAACCGGAGCCGTTACGCTCGCGAGCTTTCGGCTCCCGTCGAAGAGCAGAAATGCTTTTACTGCGACAGGGAAGGCGGGGAGCCGTTCCTCATGACAGGAGACGGCGAGTTGCACTGCTCACGCTGCTTCGAGGACTTCACACCTGCGGAGTTTCTCGCCTGGCTTCAGGATGCTCCACTCCTTATCGAATGTGCGGCCTGTGGAAGCAGTCAGAAAACCGTCCAGGATGACGCCTTGTACCTGGGCGTGAAGCAGCCGGTGTGCTGCGAGTCGTTGCGGAAGGTGGCGTAGCCGTGAGAATCGGAGAGGAGAATCGGAACCCAGATCAAGATCTTGGAGTACAACTATGACGAATGGAATTTTGCGATTCAACATCAACACGCCTGTCGAAGTCGCCCTGCGGTGGGACGACGGAAGACGGGTCGAGGGACGCTACGGAGAACAGGTCATGTACAGGCTCGAAGACGACCGGGTCATGTATGTGCCTCCCGTAGTGGCCAACCGGATCCGCGAACTCGGGATTCGGGCACGAGAGACTTTTGAGATCTGCAAGGCCGAGCTGCACGAAGAGAACCGGCGGTGGGTCGAGTGGCACGTCAAGAGAACAGAGGGACCGCGGCATCCGGCTTCGTCGCCAAACGCTCCGGAAGCCGCGGCATGTGTCCTGGACAATGCCCAGAACCACCGCAATGGTACCACCGAACAGACCGCCGCAAGACGGCCGCTGGCGTTCGAAACCACCACCGACGGAACCTTGCTTCCGGTCCCGGTGAGTGGCGCCGGGATTAGCGCGATGGAACTGGCCCTTGACGGCGCTGCCGAGATCGCTCAGCGCGTTGAGTCCAGGGCCCGGATGCACAACTACTCGCTCCAGTTCACGAGCGAGGACGTGCGGGCGATCGGATTGACGATGTTCATCCAGGCCATGCGCGAGCGAGGTGTGATATGGGATCAGCGGTGAATACCGGCCGAAGGCCTGATCTCTGTTTGCCAGAGGTCCTTCGCCGCTGTTTCGATGAACCAGATAGGGACGATTCACGGCAGCCGAAATTTCCGGTCATGGAGGACTTGCCGCTCTATGCGCCTCCCCAGAAGAACTCATCGACCGAACTGATCGTGTCACCCGAGGTGGCGTTGACGAGGTCTCCCGGTGTTACCCGGGTCATGGTTGCCAGGGACGAGGCTGCCAGGGTCCTCTCTCCCAGCCAAGTCCGCACATTCCTCGACTGCCAGGCTTGCTGGTGGTTCAAATATGGACTGCAGCTGCCGGAGCCAAAGAACAGCTCACTGGCTCTTGGCCTGGCGGTTCACCGCGCCCTCGAACTGAACTTCCGGGAGAAGCTCGAAACACACGAAGACCTGGATACCGCGGGCGTGGTTATGATCTTCCGCGACGCCTGGATGGAACAGGCTGGGCAGACCCAGTTCTCTCCTGACGAAAGCCAACAGGATATCCGCCGGATCGGCGAGCGGCTGGTAGCCAACTACATGGACGAAGTTGCGCCGCAGGTTGAACCTGCTGCCGTGGAACTCGATGTCCAGGGCGAAATCGCCGGAGTCCCTGTCCGCGGCCGAATAGATCTGCTTGATGTCGACGGTCGGCTGATCGATATCAAGACTGCATCCCGCCGACCTTCCCGGGTATCGCCCGACTACGCCTTTCAACTGGCGACGTATCGGCAGATCACGCCCGGCGCCAGCGGCGAAGTGCGTATTGACTCTCTGGTCAAGACCATTACGCCGCAAATCGTGCAACAGAGCTACACGGTTGGCGAGGCCGACCTGCGCGCCACAGCGGTCCTTTTTCCCTTAGTCCAAGAAGCTATGGGATCGGGAACGTACTGCCCGAACCGCCAGTCGATCCTCTGCTCTCAAAAGCACTGCGGCTTCTGGCAACACTGCGAACGGGAGTTTGGCGGCACGGTCCGTCCGGCCGCCTGAGCTTCACCATCGCCCATTAAAACAATGGCCGGTCCGGGCGCCGCTATCGCCGCGCCCGAGCCGGCCCTGTTGGATTGGCTGATTCCGAGGTCTATGTGCGCACAAGAGATGTGTCTATCAAGCGGCGTGCGCCGCTGCGACGAAAAACCCCCTTACGTAAGAAGCGGCTTCAACCCAGGCGGGGTCCGGAACGTGACCCCATATACTTGGCCTGGATCCGGACGCTCGCTTGCGTCGTGTGCTGTCGGCCACCCAGTGCTTGGATTACTATCGAAGCCGCCCACACCAACATATTGGGTGCCAGGGGGATGAGCCAGAAAGCGTCCGATTTCTCGGCCATTCCGCTATGCTCGTGGCACCACCGGCACAACCGGGATTCCTACCATGCCCTGGGAGAAGAGCGCTTCGCGTGCGAACATCAGATCAACCTGAAGGAACTGGTTCTGGCTCTCAACGAACAATTCCGGCAGGAGGGGATGCGTGGCTGACGTTGATGGCGTCCGGATCTCTATCGAGGTCACAGACCACCTACGGGTTGTCAATATCACCGGCCGAGCGTGCGGTCACATCGCATTCACACTTGAGGTTAGCCCATGTGCTTGTAAAGCAGACTGCCAACCGCCCAGAGCAGACGGTCAGGCAAGTGGGCCATCACACCGTTCGCAACCCTCAGTTTCCAGTCGGAGCCGGCGAGCTTGTACGTACCCTTCACATCTCCGGCGGCAGTAAATCTTGAATACGTCAATGCCGAACGTACGGCGCCCCAGCGATCCTTGAATGTAATCAGGCCGTCGTTGTCGCAGTCCGTGCGACCGAGGTCAAACACGCTCAGCCCCTCCCGCTTGGCCGCCTGAATCGATCTCCAGAACAACAGATGGGTGCCACCCAGGTTATTGAAGCGAAGATCCGAACAGCCGTACTTGTAGACTAGGGTGCCCTTGTGCTGAAGCGTCAGGATAGAGGCGACGGGCTGCTTATCCTTAAATGCGACTCGAATCTGCAACGCATCGCCGAAGCAGTTGACCAAATTGCAGAACCAGCTCTTGGGCTGCGGAGGAATGTGGTGCCGCCGGCGCGTCATGAGATGCAGATTCCAGAATATATCAAGAAGCGCTTGAGACTGGCCGGTCTCGCAAATCAGATTCTTCGCGTTCCGCTCGCGAGATCTTTCTTTGGGTGGAACTTTTGTGACAGTTGATGAAAAGAGTAGTGAGATCCGGGCGCAAATCGATCCGATGAAGCCAAAGCTTTGTGCGGGACAGCATGGGCTAGTCGCGCTTCCAAAAGATTCTGTTGGGCGGATCTCGATGTAGCGTAACTTTTCCTGATGAAGTGCTTGCTCTAGCGCAGATACGAACACGTGCTCATCGGCATTGGTAACCAGTGGTTCGCAGTGATCCGAAAATGGAAGCGAAATCAGTCGCCGTCCAGTGATCCAGCTTGTCACGCGGCAAAAGACGAGAGAGCTTTCTAACCTGAGGCCTGGCGGAGATGTCGTGTACGCTACAGGCTCGTATCCATAGGTTCGGTGAAGCGCTTCGAGCCACGGGACTGCATGAAAGACAGAGGAGCGGGGATGCCGGTCCACGAACTCAGCCCATCTGGGATCCTGGAGCGGTTCAATCCGATAAATTGCCCTCGGGTCATTCCCGGCAATGTGAGCTGGTATATATCCTGTGTTTAGAATGTCAGCCATCGGGCCATCGCGACGCTGCCGTTGGACTCTTTGCTCCTGATCACCGCTGGCGCCAGCTTCGAAAAAAGTAGCCGGGACCCTCCGTGCTCTCGCTCACGTGGTTTCAGGTGTGCCTTCATGACCTTGCTCGCGCTGTCTTGAGGAAGAGCCGCCAATACTGTCAACGCCAATTGAAATTTGGTTCTCCCGCAGATATACACTGGCGTGCACAGCTTCCATCGGAGCCACAATTGGTCGATTGCCTGGAGTAGACGTATTTATTCAATGAATTTACAACTCGGACACCAGTGAACACGGAGGTTCAGTCTTCGTCTGACCCGATCTTCGGCGGCCAAGGGCAGTTTCGTAGGCCTCAAGTAGCCGGTCTTTTTCAACTTCCCAGTTCATGCCAGCAAGGATTCTTTCTCGACCATTCGAACCCAGCTGTTGGCGCAACCGCTCAGAATCCAGCAGCCTTCCACCTGGAGGGCAAAGTGGACAGGATCGTTTGCATTGGCGTAAAGTGCTGCTCCATTAGCAGATCGTCTGCCCTCAGCGAGATCATAGAGCACAATCGGGAGACCAAAGGCCATGTACTCAAGAATCTTTATCATTGTCAGCTTGTCATTGAGGCAGTTGCAGGGATCGGGCGCAACGGCCACATCCGCTGTCGCGAGATATGCGCAGAATCGGCGCCGTAAAGTGGACCGGTAAATTCCACCCACGGTCCAACGCCGAGTCTGGCAACGCACTTCTTCAGATCTGGCAACTTTGTTCCGAAACCTATTAAGACAAATTGTACGTCTTGACGACCCTCGCTATTCACCAAGTGGTCAATAGAGTCTAGAAGCAGGTCGAGGCCATCCTGCGGCTCCATGATGCCCACGTATGCGCAAGATGCCTTCGGCCTCTCTTGAGATGAGGCTGCCGGGTAAAATCCAGATTCTTCAGATCCGGGCATGTCCTTACAACAAAGCTTCGATCTGCCGAGACCCCGCCTCGGAGAAGCGCGATTTGCTTGAATGATTCATTCGTGCCGATAGTGATGTCTGCCGTACGGAATGTGAGCCGCTCAGCTAACAGTGCCAGCCGGTAGAGCCAAGCCTTGCTCGGGAATCGGAGTTGGCAGAACTCTGGAGTTGGGTCGTGGTGGTCAAAGATGAATCGAACACCGAAAACTTTGAAAAACAGGGCGATCAGGAATATGTTGTCCGGGGGGTTGCAGGCTTGTAGAATGCGGAACCGTGAGCGAGCGTATACTCGCAAAGCCAACAGGAATTCTGCAGCCAGGGCCCAAACGTATTCGATGACGTGCCCCGCCAGCCCCGGCCACTCTAGGCGGGCGTGCCTGTAAATCTCGATGTTATTTATTCCTTCTCGGGCACGGGAATATCCGGGTCCTTTCGGGCAGATAATTGAAACAGAATATCCCGCAGCGGACAGGGCATTGGCCTCCTGCCAGACGCGCCGGTCCGCCGGTACGGCCAAATTTTCCACGATGATGCAAACGGCGATGTTTTTCTCGTTGTTCCGCACAGTGCTAGATCCCAATCGCGGTCTTGATCATTATTTCGACGGCGCAGCCAATATAGCCGGTACTAGCCATTTCGAGCCATCCGGTACCGTCGATAATGAAAAGCCGTTTGCGATCCGGGTTCACGCCGCGAGCCACCAGGTCCTCCAGCAACTCCTTAACGACGGTTGCATTCTCGGTAGCGCCTTTGCTGACGAGGACCGCCAGCCACCTGTTGAGCGGACAAATCCAACACGGCCTGGATCGTGGCCCGGCCGGCCACATCGATCAGATCATCGCAGGGCCAAACGGCACTGCTCGATCAAATCCACCATAGGCAACAGCAGTTGCCCATTCTTGGAAAGGAACTCGGCCAGCTTTCCCTCGTTGCTCTTTCCCTGCTTCTCGATTGTGTGATAGTGTCGTCTCACGGCGGTTCTTCCTAAAAGGTTTTGGCGACCCGATTCTCATTAGAATCAGGTTGAACGTTTGAACGGCCGCCTCAACTCAACTACGGCTGGGGCACCCTCTCGCGGTGCACGCAGACCTTCTCCTCCGGCCTTCCCCCGAAAAGGATCCGTCACGTCCGGCTCGTTCCGAACCGAGCGGTCGGTGGGAATGGAGGAGGTCGTCATATCCTGCCGAGATTACCCAGCCGCAGGCCCAGGTGACACTCCGGAAGACACAGACCAACCTGCCCGCAATTGACAGCCGGCAGTGAGTGACACGAGATTAACCCGATAGCTGTGTTCCGGACACAGAGAGGGGCACGGTCACGGTATAGAAACGGGCCACGTCGCGCGGACGGGCGGACCAAAAGGTACCCTCGTATCTCTGCCGGACATACACTAGGAAGTCCTCGTAGTGAGAAACCGGATACTCATCCCGGGCTGGACTGTCGTCGAATGACATGTAATCTGGATGGGTAGCGAGCAAAGCCATGCCGCCATGTGCTGCGATCCAGTCAAGCTTCTGCTTCCAGATATCAATGTTCCGTTCGCGAAGGAGCACGAAAAGGGTGAAATCCTGAGCAAGCGTATATGGGAGTTCCACATAGCCTGAGCCGTTCGAGCCTGCCACCCAGAAAGGAAACACGGTTCCGACCCCGTCCGGTTCGGGCTCGAAAGGATCGGTGTCGAACGTGGACGAGTCGTACTCCATGCCCACACTATGCAGCCATTGCAACCTGTGCTGCATTAGCGGCGAACGAAATCCGCACGCGTTCCACTGCTGAAGGTACTCCGAAATACGAGCCGCCTTCCATAGAAACCTTGCTTTGGAGTCGTAGAGCTTGCCGTCGTGCTCCAGTCCATGTACACCGACTTCAAATCCAGCATGAACGAGTGCCCGTCGCAATCCTTCGAACGCGCAGTACTCTCCCTCGGGGACGAAGTTGAACGACGACTGAAACCCATGCTTCGACTCCAAGTCCATTAACGATTTGACTCGGGCGAGCCCTTCTTTCCCTCGACATCATGGGTGAGAATTAGTGCGAAGCGTTTGCCTGCAGGCCACCCCGACCAGCCAAGAGGGGTCGTGCCGGCCTTCTCATCAATGGGCCACACATCAGCGCAGGCACGTTGCTGGTATTTGGCAAACCATCTCCGCACGGTCATCCGCACTCCCCAGGGTATATTCGGCTTCAGTAGGTAATAAGCCCTATTCAAAAGCAATCTCTGTCTTTGTAACATTCTCTCAGGATGACTAGGACCGAACAATGGTTGACAGACGTGATACCGATCGTCGCCCTCTCTTCGAGGCGGTCGATCCGCAACGAAACGCCCGTACCCCGGAGCGAGGAGCGGGCGCGGCCTGTGACGAGCAACAGTGGGCCTTCGCCCCCCTTCCGAGCTGGTGGGAGTTATTTCGGCTAACCACCTTCGCTCCATCATTCCTTGGTAATCCGATTGCCCAGCATAACCCTGCTCTCTATATCTGTGCGACGTCTTGGACCAGCACGGGCGCCGCGCGCAGGTACGCAGCGGCCTTGCGCTTCGACTCGATCATGTCGTAAGCTCGCTGGACCTGTTCTGCGGTGAGCCCGACGACGGTAGCTAGCTCGGCGGCAGGCACGGCACTGTTCTTGCCATATAGGCAGAAGTCCATTTTCTCGAGCGGCAGTGTAAAAAAGAACTCCTCCTGCGACTGCTCTAACGAATACGTGTCAGTAGTCGGAGGACGGTGCTGAATTTCCTCGGGCACACCTAGATAAGCGGCAAGCTGGTAAACCTGGGACTTATAGAGGTGCGCGATGGGCTTCAGATCGGCCGCTCCGTCGCCATTTTTGACGAAAAACCCCTGGTCATACTCGAGGCGATTGGGAGTCCCCACAACAGCGTAGCTATACCGGTCAGCATAATAGTATTCCATCATCTTTCGTGTTCGCTGTTTGAAGTTCATCGCCGCCACTAAGCTTAGGTAAGACTCGTACGTAAGCCGGCTCTTTTTCTGTGAGCCATCTGGAAATTGAACAACCACTGAAAAGATCGAATACGTCGAACCCTTTACCACATCCGGTAGAACGACCTTGAATTTGAGGTTTTCCTGATATTCCGGAATCACCTTCCGAATTGCTTCTGCAGCACGACGGTAGCATCCTGCTGCACCCAGAATTGAGGTGATCTCCTCGATTTGCGTCCGGACGCCCATGCCGGAGGCCAGCAGTTGAGCCAAGCGCAGGCTATCCGGTGATGAATCTGCCTCCGGCAGCATGAGCCCCAATATCCGATCGTTGCCGAGGGCGCGGCTACAGAGAATCGCCACAACGCTGCTATCAATACCGCCGGACAGTGCGACGACCGCTCCTTTTCGCCGGAGCTTAACGAACACCGTTTCCCGAATGGCTGATTCGATCTTCGCAGCGGTAGTTGCTGCGTCGATGCGTAGAAAATCTGGTGAAGACGTAGCGGTCGGACTCATGCATCTTCTCCTGCCTGCACCCCTGCCACTGCCCTTTTGTTGATCTTTCCGCTACCAGTTTTTGGCAGCGAGCCCATAAAGACAACCGATCGCGGCACCATGAAGTTCTCCAAGCGTCCGGCGCAATGCCGCAGCACGTCCTGTTCCGTCAACACCGCTCCCTCTCCCAGGGTCACCACCGCCCGGATCGCCTGCCCGAGTACTTCATCAGGAACTCCAACCACCGCGGCCTCCACAACACCGGGCAACGAATAAAGGACATCTTCGACCTCCTTTGGGCTGACTTTCTCGCCGCGGGTCTTGATCATATCATCCTTTCGACCGACGAAATATAGGTAACCTTCCTCATCCATCCGGAACAGATCGCCGGTGTGAAGAACGTATTCGCCGGGGAATGGTCCGGGTTTCAGTTTGTTTTTGTTTTCCTCGGGTAGTTCCCAGTACCCTTTCATCACGTTCGACCCGCGGACTACCAACTCACCTACGACGTTCGGAGGAACCCGCTGCCCGTCTTCATCCACGATATACACCTCTTCGTTCGGCATGCCGCGCCCTACGGAGGTCGGTCGGATATCGATCTGGTCAGGCGGTAAATAAGAGACTCTCTTGCACTCCGTAAGACCGTACATCGAGTAAATCCTTGCCTGTGGGAACAACTCACGCAATCGCTTGATGTGATGGGTTGGCAGTGCCGCCGCAGTGTTCGTAATGTATCGTAGGGCAGGAAAGTGGTAGCGGGAAAGGTCTAACTGCAACAAAACGGCCGAGATAGTTGGCACGATCGGCAGTCCAGTGACCTTCTCGCGGATGATCGTCTCGATCACGGCGTGGGGATAAGTGAACGATTGCTCCAGCACAAGCGTACCGCCGACTTTAAACACCATCAACAGCTGATACAATCCATAGTCGAATGACAATGGCAAAAGATTGATGATGATGTCATCCGGGGTGTTCTCAAGGTACGTCGTGATGGAGGTCGCGGCGGAAATAATGTTCAGATGCGTCAGCATGACCCCTTTGGGCCGCCCAGTCGACCCCGACGTGTAGATGAGAGCCGCTAAGTCGATATCAATGCACTTCTTCGGCGGCGGCTCCACCTCCCCGTCTTCCCCCTCCAGGATTGGATCCAAAGCAATCAGCCGCCCGCTGGGTGGGAACCTCCTCGCCTCGCGCGACTTCCGGCCAGCCATACCCGCTGAGGTGCGGCGCATTGGCGATCCCCTCCTGCATTGCCCGGAACTTGCGAGCGGGCATGATGAGGCCCTTGGCCCGGCAATTTTCCAGAATGTAAGTGAGTTTATCGCCCTTGGTGGTCGGGTTGACCACCAGGAACACCGCGCCGGCTTTCAGGATTGCAAAAATGGAGACCACCGAGTCTACGGAATTATCCAAATAAACAGCCACCCGGTCCCACCGCTTGACCCCTTCGGCGATCAGCGAGTGCGCCAGGCGGTTTGCACGCTCCTCCACCTCGCGATAAGCCAATCGCCGTACCGCCACAAACAATCGCCGTTTTCTCCGGGAAGCGTTCCGAGCTCTGTTCCAGGAACGATTCGACCAGCACTAGGCTACTCCCTTGGCCACCGACAAGCGGCGCTCGACCAGCCTGGTTACTTTGTCGATGGAATCGAGGTTCTCGGGTGTAAGGTCGGTTTCCCCCAACTCCAGCCCGAACCGCTCGTCGAGAAAGGCGATGAGCTCAAGCACGCCTGTGGAGTCAATGATGCCGTGGTCAAGAAACGAAGCATCATCCTTCAGGTCCCCATCCTGACCGAAAAGAAAATTGTCAATTACGAACTGTCTCAACTCTTGTTTGACTTGCATTAGAATTCCTCGAGGTAATGCCATTTATAAACTGATGTATAAGCAGTTGTGTCGAGATGATTCCCACGAGCGCCATATTATCCCTGACACTGATCGGCCTGCCCGACCGTATTTTCTCGAAAAGCTTTCCAACTGGTCCAGGTGCAAACGTACCGTAACGCTGAATGCAGTCCCGCGAAAGCAATGCATCCACGTACTCTCTAGCCGTGGGCTCTAGAAAGCACAATCCGTCCGGTGCACGGTAGGGCTGTTTGGGCCTTGCCTGAACAGAATGCGGAACAAAACCCTGAGCGCATCGTTTAAGTAGGTACTTCTCCTGAAGCACCTTCATTTTCATTCGGATCGGTAGCTTCGAGGCGAACTCGACCACGCGATAATCAAGGAAGGGAAACCGACCCTCCACCGCGTGTGCCATTGCCATCCGATCGCCTTGGCAAGACAGAATGTAGCCTGGGAGGAGATTCGTGGTTTCCAGAAACTGTGCCTGCAAGAACGCTTCCCACGAATTGTATCGCGCCGGCAGGGTCCCCTGTAGATCCTCCATCGCGTGATAGGCGCCAAGCTGTGATTTAACATCTTCCGAAAAGAACAGTTTTGTCCGGGCTGTCAGTTGCCAGCGTGGCAGGTGGGAGAAAAATGGCCCGGCTGTGTGCTCGTCAATTCGAAAAAGCTCTCTAAATACGCGAGCCGGCTGTTGCTGAATACCATCCATGTACGGGTAAAGCCGGCGGAGCAGAAGAGGCCGCCAAGAGGAGTGTGGCTGGTGTTGCCAAAAACGGCGGATCTTCGTCTCCTTGAAAATGTCGTATCCGCCCATGGTCTCGTCCGACCCTTCTCCCGTCAGGACGACCTTGAAGCCATTGTCGCGGACCAACTTCGAGAGCACAAACAGCGGCGCCGGCGCAGTGCGGAGAATGGGTTGCTCGGTGTGCCAAATCACATCGGGAAACACTCTGGCAATGTCCTGGTTCGCGCAATGCACATCGTAATGTTCCGTTCCCAGAAAGCTCGCGGCTTCTCTTTGGTACGAGCCCCTCATCAAGTTCTGGGTCGTCGAAAGTGACCGAAAAGGTCTTCAGCCTATGTCCCACCAGCTTCCTCGCGAGAGAGTGACAAAGGTTGAATCAAGCCCTCCACTTAGGTACGCTCCAACCGGAACATCAGCGCGCAGCCGTATACGTGTCGCGTCCAGCAACAACGCAAATAGGTCGTCAGTAAGCTTCTCCTCGCTGTGATGGGCCAAGTCGCTGTCCGGCGTATATTCAAGATGCCAGTACGGCCAGACTCGGACCTGCCCACTCTGCACAGCCATCGAGTGGCCCGGCGGAAGCTGCCAAACATTCTTGAACGCCGTGCGCGGTGCGAGAGTCGCCCAAAACGTGAAGATCTGGTCTAACGCCTGCAAGTCAATCTCGCGCGAGACCTCTGGACAGGCCAGTAGCGCCTTTATCTCAGATGCGAAGAGAAAGTGGCCAGGAGTTTGCGTGTAAAATAGCGGCCTGACCCCTAGCCTGTCACGAGAAAGGAATACTTTCTGTTGCGTCCTATCCCAGATGGCAAACGCCCACTGCCCATTGAGGCGCTCTACGCAGCTTTCACCTTCTTCTTGATACAAATGCAGGATTACTTCCGTATCGGACTGAGTAGCGAACTGGTGGCCCTTGCTGACCAACTCTTCCTTTAGCTCAACGTAGTTGAAAATCTCACCGTTAAACGTAATCCACAGATCTCGTCGTGAATCAGCCATCGGCTGCAGCCCGCCCGCTAGGTCAATGATGCTCAAGCGCGCATGCCCAAGTCCCACCTCATGCTCGGCGTAAACGCCAACCTCATCAGGTCCGCGGTGCCGTACACGGTTGATCATCTGGCGCGGCAACTCAGGGTCAACGGGCGCGCCCTTCAGATTCACAACACCACAGATTCCACACATTTACGCGTGCCTCCGCACCTTAGGTGAAGACTTTGTCATAGCAAGTTGTCGGTCATTGCGGGCGTGGCGAGCCCTGCCAGCTCTGCCACAGCTCTGCTCGGAACACTCCGAGGAAGCTTTTGCGTCAATTCCCGGCACACCTCCGCACCTTCGCGTCGCCGAGTTAACCGGAATCACACCCCTAAAGGCAACTCCCACTCGGGTACCCCACACTCAGCGACTGAGCCCAGCGGAGGTAGCAGCCCTATAAATACGCTTTGGCCTTTGGTGCGATCAATCTCGTAAGACTCGGAGCGGCTCGAGTCAGTGCCCATTTGACCAGCAGCTTCGGAGTGACCTCGTACATCATAGCCGTAACCACTGCCTGACGCGCCTCAACATACCTCTCACTTTCCAGATACCAGTTAGCCCAGCCACTGTGAAGCGCGCTCAGATCCTTCATAATAGTTCTCCGCACATCCCGCGGGAACTCACACTCCAGCCGTAGCCACTTCTCGAACATGCACTGCTGTCCACAGAGGCGCACCTCCATCTTTTCCCATGGCCGGCATGTTGAACCGGGAGCGGAGGCCCCGCGGTCGATTTCGGCAAGCGGCCTATTCACATAGCAAAAGGACGTCACCAGGGACAGGCGGAAATTGAAGTCGTGATCCTCCGCGAACTGGATGCGATTATCAAACCCAGCAATTTGCTTGACCAAGTCAGCACGAGCCAACAAGGCTGACACCCAGTAATTGCCAAAAGACTTTGCGAGGTGTCTGACTGCATCAGCATCGATTCCGATATCGTGCTCGTAATGTCTACCCTCCTGGTGGAACGCTGTTGTATCCTTGTCCGAGTAATTGACTAACCGTGCATCAGTGAAGCAGGCGCCGCAGCTGCTCCTAAAGCGCTCGACTGCGCGGACCTGCCATTCCAGCTTTTCGGGCATCCAGACGTCATCCGAATCCAAAAATGCAATCCACTCCCCGCGGGCTTCCGCGATTCCCCTGTTCCGAGCGGAGCTCTGACCCTGATTGGGCTGGAAGAAATAGTGGAACCGTTTGCCGCTACTCGCTTGTTGCCTGATATAGCCTTGAAGCGCCTCCTGCGTTCCGTCCGAAGAACCGTCATCAACGACTAGGACTTCATAGTCGGGATATGTTTGCGCCAGGACACTGTCGACGGCAGCTCTTATTACACTCACTCGGTTGTAAGTCGGAATGACAACAGAAATGAAGGGTCTATCGCCCATTAGATGAATCAGCCCTCCCTCGAGTCCGATGCCGACAAGCGCCCATATTTTCAATACTAACGCAAGGCCACACCGACATGCATTTTATTTCGTAACCTCGGTTTCCCCAGACCGCACAGATCCCAGTACCCACTTCTTCTTTGTGGGATCGTACTGCTTCAGAATCCTCGCAGGGTTGCCAGACACGACAGAATAGGGAGGTATGCTCCGGGTCACGACAGTGTTTGCGCCCACCACAGAATTTCGGCCGATCACGAGCTCACCGTGTTCGCACACGACGACTGCTCCATAGCCGATCCAGCACCCGTCTTCGATTAGAATTGTCCCACCCTGCGTTGTCCCTGATCTCTGACGGGGACTGTCACGTCCTCGAAGCCTAGGCTGTGGTCAATGAAGAGCGCAGAAGGGCCGCAAATCGTGTTCCGCATGAAGTGAATTCTGTTCTTAGCTGAGACAATGGTGCGTCGCCCGAACTTGACGCCGTCGTCCAGAATAATGACCGGCTCGCGCCAGCGGGGACATTCGGGATGTTGAACCAGACGTCCCGCTCAAGAGACACATTATCGCCTATCATAATGTAATGTGCGATGGATCGCGACAAATCGCATGAATAGTGCGCCCAAACGCCTTTACCAATTGATAGGAATGGATAGGCCCACGCTAGGCAAAGGCTGCGGAGTTTGCTAGCCACCTGGGACAGCAATGCGAACGGATCCTCCAACCGCTTCTGGTGTGACCTGCTCAGTTGTCCGTGAATCACTATAGTAACACTCCTTTGCCTGGGGTTCTATCCGATGTTAACCGTCGCGGCTACCACGTATAAGTCAATCCTGCTTCTGATGGTTTGCACGGAGGCGCTCACACGACATAAGCAAGTGTTTACAAGCCGCCCATTCCGACAGTTGTACTTGTCAGCCCCCTTTTGAGAAGCTAATCTAAACCGGGACTCACGTTACGTCCCAGCTCCGTGGCGACAGCTGCCCGCCCCGCGCACCTCTTGCCGCAACCTGTCTCGCGCGCGGTCGGTAGCTGGCGGCGCGCATGCCCGTTACTAGCCTAGATCTCTGACCGCGTGAAAGAGTTCTTTTTGTAGCCGAACTTGCGTCGGGCCGCTCTGCGGTCGAACTGCCAATTGATTCGGATGTGGTCGCGATTCAGGTGACGGTTCCAGGCCGGCTCCCGCTTCAGCGTCTTCAGATCCGCCATCCTTCGGGTGCCGAGCATTGCCGCGAGAAGAGGCCGAGTTCGATCTCTGCCTGATCGAGCCAGCTTCCGTGGTTCGGAGTGAAGTGTACTCTGAACCGATTCCAGGTCTCCCTGCCCTTCTGGCCGCCGAAGAAGTCGGTCAACGATTTGCGGCAGTGGATGTTGAGGTTGTCCATGACCAGGTGGATGGTCTCTGCCTTGGGGTACTGTCATCGCGAGTTCGCAGGCCACTTGCGCGAACTCGAATCCGGAGCGGTCGGGTGTAGCGAAGGTGAAATGGCGGCCCGCCTTCGGCTCTACAGCACAGAAAACGTTGGCCGTGCCGCGCCGTTCGTACTCGTTGTCCCGCCGGGCTTCCCGCCCCGGCTTGGCTGGGGAGCGGCGCGGACGTCAGCATGCAGCGTGACCGGCTTTTCATCCAGACAGACCACCGGTTCGGCTGGATCGTACGGTTTTTCGTAGACTTCCAGGACGTCCTCCATCTTGGCGATGTATTCCTCATCCAGTTCCGCCACGGTCGCGGTAGGGATGCCGGTCACCCGGCACCCCCCGCACAGATCCCCACGTGCGGCACTACCGCATGAGGCTCTTATCTTGGATGTATGGCGTCAAAACGAACTCGGGGGTAAGGATGGAGAACACGCGGTTGAGGTATCCATCGATCAGCCAGCTTGCGCATCCTCGTCCAGTTCAGGTTCTGCCTCTGGCTTCGCGGGAACAGCACGCTCCGCCAGAGCCGGGTTACCCGATAGCGAAAAGCACACAGGCTGTCGATGTTTCCCGGTACTGCATGATAGTTGAAGTAGCCCTGCACGACCGAGCGGAGCCATTTACCCGTTCGCGCTACCGGATCATGCATCCGTCTGCGCAACTGCTGTTTGATCACAAGCAGCTTTGCGCGCATCCGTTTGCTTATCGTTTTGCGCTTCACGGCATAGCTCCCGTTCCGGTCTTTCCCGCTGATGTGGGTGAAGCCCAGAAAATCGAACGTCTCGGGTTTCCCTTCTCCTCTCTGTTTCCGGTTTTGCTCGGCAAACCGCCCGAACTCGATCCGGCGCGTTTTGTCTGGGTGCAGTTCCAGCCCGAACTTCCCAGCCGTTCCCGAAATTCCTTCAGGAACCGGTCTGCGTCAGCCAGGTGTTGGAATCCGAGTACATTGTCGTCCGCGTAGCGAACGACAACGACATCGCCTCGCGCACATTTCTTGCGCCAGACGTCCACCCACAGGTCGAACACGTAATGTAGTGCTTAATTGCATAAGTTGATAATCGTATTGCGAAGTTGGCTCCCCTTCACCTCGCGCTTGCGCCAGTGGAAGGGCTTTGGATTTTCGTTGGTCCTCGCCGCAACAAAAACTTCGATCGGCAAGCTTCAGTTGATCCTTGTTGGCGAAACTTGCGCCGCGCAGTGATTTTCGCGTGAGCAGCCCGAACCAAATCTCAATTTGGTTGAGCCAACTGGCCGAAGTCGGCGTGAAATGAAACTGAACTCTTCCCTCGTATTTGGCTAACCAGTCATCGTTGCGCTTGTGGGTGCAGTAGTTGTCCAAGATCACGTGGATTTCTTTGTCGGCAGGTAGGTCGCCGATGATCACATCCAGGAACCGGCGGAAGTCCTCGCGCTTCTTCTGTTCCGTCGTTTGAGCATGGACCTGTCCGCTGGCGATCTCTAGGGCGGCAAACAGGTTCAACGTGCCATTGCGTTTATAGGTGCTCTTCATCGCCCGAACGACGGCGCCGTTGTCGGTTTCCACATAGCCTGAGGGCCGTTGAATCGCCTGGATGCTCGGCTTCTCGTCAACGCTTAGCACCAGTGCGTTCAGTGGTGGGTTCAGGTACAGGCCGATCACGTCGGCCGCCTTCGGCGCGAACTCTCGATCTGTTTTACGCCCCGGTTTAGGAGACGCTGTAAATAAATGCCTTCTCTGCGCAGCACGCGCCACACCGCGTGAACGCTCGCGCCTAAGGTCGCGGCTACGGTCGGCCCATCCCAATGAGACAGGCCTTTGGGTGGCGCTTGTTCGAGCAGAGCCAGAACACGGTCACGGAATGCAGCGTCATAGGTAGCAGGCTTTCCGGAACGTGGCCGGTCGTGGAGGCCGGCTAAACCATGTTGAGCGAAACGCCCCCGCCATTTGCTCACCGTCGGGATGGACGTGCCGGTGTCGTGCGCTACTTGCTGAATTTCCTTTCCCTCAAGGCACGCTAAAACGATGCGGGCGCGTTCTACCATCCGCGCTTCCTGTGTACGGCTCCTGCTAATCGCTAGCAATTCGGCCCGAACTTCAGCCGAGCGATCTAAAGGGGTGGCACGCTTGGGCATCTCCCAAACATTCTAATACAGAAATGTAGTAATGCAATTAAGCAGTAGATAGATATTCGCGATCAGCGGCGAAATCACCGCGCCCTGCGGCGTCCCCGCCTCTGTGTCCTTCCACTCACCGTCCTCCATGACTCCCGCCTTCAGCCATTTCCCGATCAGGCGGAGTATACGAGGATCGGCCACGCGATGCTGAATAAACCTCAGGAGCCACTCGTGACTAAGTCATCGAAAAAGCCCCGAATGTCGCAGTCCAGCACCCAGTTCACCCTGTTACGCGTGATCGCCACATACAGCGCGTCCAGCGCCTGATGCTGACTGCGCCCTGGACGAAAGCCATACGAGAAGCCCCGAAAATCCATCTCGTAAATCTGGTTGAGGATGGTGACCGCGGCCTGTTGAACGATCTTGTCCTCCAGCGCCGCAACTCCCAGAGGACGTTGCCGTCCGTCCGGTTTCGGGATATATACCCTTCTCGACGGCTGCGCTCGATACGCGCCGCGGTGAACCCGGCTGTGCAGATCGAAAAGCCGATCTTCCAGCCCGGTCTCGTACTCCGTCCATGTGACGCCATCCGCTCCCGGAGCAGCTCTGCGCCTGAGCGCGTAAAAGCTGTCCCGCAGCAGAGTGACTGTCATATGGTGAAGCAGAGCGGTGAACTTCATCTCCTTCCGTTCCCTTGCTGCTCTGCGCACACCCGCCAACCCCTGGGACACGCGTAGCCTCGCCCTGTGTCGGTGCGTGCTGGTTTGATGATGTTCTCCTTGATCAGCGGCCTTCCCTCCTCACCCTCCGCCGGCGGTTGCCCGTCCTTGTTCGAATCATTCATCGGTACTATGCCGCTGTCCGACTCCTCGCAGACGTGCATGTGGGACGTGTGGCTCTCGCCTTCTCCCACCGGCCTGTCGCCTGCTTCGCTTCAGGCATCTCCGAGGTCTCCCGGTTCTCGTGCATGGAGTTTCCAGACGTGCATGGGGTCTCCGACTACGCAGGGCCGGCCAGCCGACTCGCGCTCGCGCTGCCGGTCGTGTTGCCTTCCGCAGTGGTGACGGCGTCGGCGCCCTGATTGCAAATTTTCGAAGCTCAATACCCAGCCCATCTGTGCCCCTGTTTACGCTTCGCCGGCCACTTCGCAGCGCCCGCGCAAAACTCGGGGCCGAGTGGATCGCTACTCCTTTCCCGTAAGGCTCTTTCATCCTCGACTCCATGCCGGTTTATCCCGGCGCACCACCAGCTTTTTTTCCCGCCACGGCTTCAGTTCGTGGCTCTGGAGCAGAATACGAATCGTCTCCCTGCCCACCCGAGGACACGAGTTTCCGTTTCACCGCTTCCTCGGCGATCAGCCGCACGGTCCACCGCGCCCGGCCTTGGGGCGGGTGCCGCATACCATGGCGATGATCGCTGGCTCTGGCTCTCATCCAGTACGGCCGTCGCGCCAGGCCGCGGCTTTTCGTAGAGCGCCGATCCAGGCCGCCTTGCCGGTAGCGATGGCCAACTTTGCGAATGGCCTGCGGAGTGAGGGGCACCCCGTTGGAATTCCGCCGTGCGCTACCACCCTTGGCCAGTTGCAGTAGCGCCAGGGCACGCAGGACGACCCGAACCTGTTGCACGCCGCCGCTCAGTAGTTTGGCAAGCTCTTTTTGGTCCTTCGGGGTGACATCGATGCTCAGCGGTGGACGGCCCATACACCGAATATGCACCAAACATTTCCGATTGAAATTGTTTTTAAGAATCTTTTAAGGCGGTCAGAGACCTAGTTCCGCTTCCGGTGTCAACGACGCCCTATAGTCTGGCATGTGCGGCGGAGTCCCGCGTTTAAGGTCGAGTTCGTGCTCCCGCCTGCTCAACACGCTTTCTAGACCTCAACAAGTTGAGTGCGCATAACCGCGCCCACGGCAGTTCCGCAGAGCGGGAAGATCTCGTGGCGAAACTAAGCCACACTCCCGCCATTGCATCTCCGCGATCGACATTACGCTCCCAGCGAGCTGCCCAACAGCACAGTTCGCGCTGCCTCTTCAAACTCGGAAACATACAGTTTGCCCATTTCACCTATGCCGCACATGATCGCATCCGGGATCAACGCAATATCGGACGCTACCCAATCCACCGCCGATTCTTCAAAACTCCTTTCCTCGTTCAACCCGTGAGCTTTCGCAATTAGGAGAGTGACCAGTACGCTACTCTAAGACGATAGGGACCGGGTGCCATGTTGCTTTCCTCTCAGAACCTAGCCTCTTCAGGACGAGTATACCCAGCTACCCAGGCGTGCTGCACTGGATCGAACTGCTTCACCATCCTGGCCGGGTTGCCTATAACGACACAGTAAGGCGGGAAACTACGCGTAACTACGAATTGGCCCCAACAACGCAATTGCGACCCAGCGTCAATTCTCCCTTTGAACAGATGATGGCGGTCCCAAACCCGATCCAGGAACCCTGGCCAATTCGAACTCTGCCGCCTTCGGTGACACCCTGTTCGCAAATCGGTACAGTGACGTCGGCATAAGCGTGGCTATGGTCCATGACGAGCACCGACGGGGAAAGTATGACATTACGTTCGAGGTGAATACAGTTCTTTCCCGATAGTTGACACCTATGCCCGATGCGACAGTTGTCTTCAACAATGATAGTAGGCTCACCTGCTTCTTCTGGCGGAGTGGGAACATTGAGCCATGCATCCTTCCCGATTATTACCGAACTACCTAGCTTGATCCGGTGCGCTGCCGATTTGTTCAAAATAGTAGTGTAATGGATCGATAAGTCGTCGCCTTTCGAAGCGAACGGATAGGTTAGCATCACCCATATGCTATACAGTTTGGTGAGGGCCCTGGGAAGAACGCAGAAAGGGTCTTCAAATGGGGGATGCTGGTTGGTATGGCACGGCATCGCAGTTTCCTTAGGTCTTGCCCGCGGTCAAGTCGCAGAGTTCTTCGCGATCAGTATCTCGCGCAGTCGACCCGTGAGCGACTTGGCCGAAGTCCATGAAGCTGCACCCGCATAGTAGAGCACGAGGAGTATATACAATGACAAACTATAGCGTTTAGCGCGTGTGACGCGAGAGTCAGAAAGGGCATCTGCCACGGCGGGCGATACCCCGCGAGCCTCACGCTATGCAGACAAACAGCTAACGGGTTCGAGCCCTCGGAGGGTAGCATCACAGGAAGGAACAGCGTCGAATCTGGGTGTCCGGGTTGGCCACGACTTACGGGACCTCCTTAATGTTTAGGCGCTTCCGGCTATTTAGTGGCTCCGGGGCCAGGTCGAGGCCGCCGCAGTGGAAGTAGATGGCGTGAACGAAGTTCTGCCGGTTGCGAAAGCCCCGCGCCGTGTACTTCACCCATTGGATCTTGGCGTTGATGGATTCGCTGGCCGCGTTCGTGATCCGGTGCCGCAAGTAGGTGATGATGTTCTCGAACCGCCGCTTGAGCATCCGCGCCACCTCGATCATGGGTTGTAGCCGGCTCCGCACCGCCCAGTTGTGCCACCAACGGAAATGCTTCCTCGCCGGCCGCTCGTAGATGTAGCTGTATAACGCCATGGCCGTCTCCTTCAGCGCCCAGGCGCGCGCGGTCTTCAATCCGCTCGTTCGCAGCTCGGCGAACTCCCGTCGGTCCTTCGGTTCCATGGCCGCCGGATTTCTCAGCCAGTCGTAGCGCGTCCCCGTCAGTCGGTCATCTCCAGCGGCTCGCAGAGTTTTGTTTTCCTTCCGCCGTACCCGATCCACTGCTTCACCCAGATGCTGCGCAATGTGAAACTTGTCGAAGACGATTTTGCCGTCGGCCCCCGGAACGTGCTCACGAACCGAGGTGATGTAGAGGTCCCACATATCCATCGCCACGGCCTCAATGCCCGCAATTTGCTCCACCTTCAGCGTCTCCCAGAATCCATCCAGGCTGCTTTGCCGCCGTTCCTCAGCCACATACAGCACACGGCCGCGCACCAGATCGTTCACCAGAGTCAGATAGCTGTGCCCTTTCCGAAACGCCTTCTCATCGACCCCGATTTGGCCGACTGTTTCGGCTTTCCGCCGCTCCAACCCGCGCTGAACGGCGCGCTCCAACGCCGTGAACCGACTCGACGGCTCCGCCCATGGCAGCTTCACCACCCGAACCCCATGTTGGCTGCATTCGCTCCGCGGCGGTTCGGCGTGCAGGATCGTCTGGTATTGGCACGTGTCCAAATGCCGCCACTGGCGCTCTGGTTGATGGTCGTAGAGCTTGCAGGAAACCCCGCATTCTGGACAAGGCCAATCGATCAGGTCGTAGTGAGCCAGGCGAACATGGACCTCGCCCTCTTCCAACTTTAGGTCCACCGAGTCCACGTACCAGGGGGCCTCGATTCCGAGAATACGCCGATAGAGTTCACGATCTTGCATCCTTGGAATTGTCGCACGTCGTCCCCCAGCAGCTCCGACTGCCCACTACAAAGCCTGAATTCCCAATGTTTAAGGAAGCCGGCACACACAGGGCGTAGGCAATTACGCAGGCCGCGACACCCAGAGCTATTTGGGCTACCGGCTTGGTCGCCAGTCCGAGAAAGCCCACGGCAAGGCCGGCGCCAAGAACTCCTGCGGATGCCAGGCCCGCGGGCACAAATGCTTCTCCGTACCGAAGCAGGTTTAAGCCCGTGAGTCCATGCACGCGCCTAACTTGGAGGAGATAGCTAACTATAATCGCGAGGAGTGCCGCGACTTGACCTCCCAGCACCCCAAGATACCTGCAGGCTGGATAGATCGCGATGAGCATGGTGGCTGCGAAGCGGCCACCGCGCGGCGATGCAGTGCGGGACGCCCGCCCGCGTAAAAAACGCTGGTTATTAGGGAATTCAGCGTATTCAGGAATACCACGCCGCTGCGACGGCCAGTGGTCCGGCGGCTGCGGCATACCGCGCCCCGTACACAATCGTGAGAACGGCTGGCCCGCACAAGGCCATGACCACCACGGCGGGCAGTCCCAGCAGGATAATCCAGGACGTCACCTCCGCAAGGATGCGGTTCAGACGCTCCGAATCCGCCTGAACGTTGGAAAAGACGGGCAGAAGGGTTTGGCCCAGTAGGCTTATCAGGAAGACCGAGGGAGTCTGGACCAGGTACACCGCCATCGTATACAGCCCCAACGCTGCGGGAGAGCTAAGCTTCGCCAATACAAAGATGTCTGCGCGCCCAAATATTAGGTTCAGAAATGACAGACCGAATACTCCTTTTGAGAACTTCAGGAGCTCTCGGACAACTTGTCTGTCCCACCCGAGTGACGGCAACCCCGGACACAGGATATAAGACAAGAAGCAACGGAAGGCGTTCTCACTACAATATCCAATGGCCAGAGCCCACACATCGCGAAGTATGAAACTGAGAATCACCGTCGAGATGACCCCGCAGATTGCGCCCCCGTTGGTAATGGCTGACCACCGGCCGAGGTTCATCTCTTTCTGCACTAGAGTAGAACGAGGACTCAAAGCGCCATCGAGTATAGTGCTCAATAGAGCCACTCGGAGCAACGCGGACAGTTCAGCATTTCCGTAGAAGCGGGAGATCCAAGGGCCGCTGCAAAGATAATGACATACATACAGATCGCCCGCCCCATCCCCAACCACCAGCCGGCATTGAGGTATGCGTCCTGCCCTCCCCGCGGGTTTCGAATCACTCCCGACTTTACTCCGACATCTGTAAAAGACGCAACGATTGATGACGAGGACAAGACAATCGCCATGGTGCCAAAGGCGCCTGGCGCCAAGAGCCGTGTCAGCAGCATGTTCCGGGCAAACCGACTGACCTGTTCGGCAGCGCTTCCGCCTCCCAGCCACGCCCCGCCGCGCGTTGCCCTGGCCCTGAGACCCTCACCCAGCAGCACACGGTCTACCGCAACCCTGACGCGGTCGGACATTCTCACAAAATCCATCCGAATTCTCTAATCTCTTGGCGATATATCGTCAATGCGTTCAATTCCTTTTCCGAAGGCCGTCACTGGTTTGGGTGCCACATGGGGAGTGAAGGTCTGCCCCCGGTGGGCCGTGCCTTGGGTGAGACCACTCTTGACCGTGCCCCGAGCTTCCATTCCCACAAGTGGAGGTTGTGTAGCTGAAGAGATGGCCCCTCGGCCAACTCGGCTGAACTTTGAACTCCAGCCAGCGTATCCCCTGCCGAATCGGGTCCAGCGTCCTTTTCGAACACCGCCTGGAGGCTGGCCGCAGCTCCGAACCTGGATGCGACCACGCTATACAGCGCCTCCACGCTGAGCCGCAGCCCCTTGCGTACGATCCTCCAGGCAATACCTGGCTTGGCGATCCAGTCCCAAGATGGCCACCAAAGCCCGGCTCTGCGAGCCAAGTCATCGCACAAAATCCACGTGCTCTCCTCCAGATAACATCCAGCAGGCGTGGCCAGGCTCACTTGGCGGAGGCCAACAGATCTGGTCAACTCCGCCAAGGATTGTGCCGTGAAATGGTGAACGTGTCGCGGCAAATCCAGTCCGTACCAATACGATCGAAAGATCCGCGCCTCCCAAGACATGATGTTCGGCACGAATACGTAGAACATGCCACCTGGTTTCAGCCAATTGCAAACGTTTCGCAGCACCTCACGCGGTTCGTAAACGTGCTCCAACACGTCCATACACGTGATCACGTCGAAGCTATCGGGAGGGAACTTCGCATTGAGCACATCCCCCGCGAAAACGTCCGCCCCGGTTCTGGCACGAGCCCTTTCCGCCGCGTGCTGGCTAGCTTCGATCCCATGGAGCTTCCAAGGACCTCCCCTAAGGTATCCCAGAAACCCGCCGGAGCTACAACCGATGTCGAGAACGCTCCCACCGATCTTGTACTTTGATAGAACTTGCACGTGCTGTGCCCAGCGCTTGGGCGACGTCTCTCCAGAGTGACCGATATCTCGGTGGTATGTCGCCCCGTATACTGGCTCATTTCCTCCGGTGTCGGCCGATTGCCCAACCAAATATGCAAGCACGAGGGGCACTGCAGCAGAGCATAACTGCTAGCTCCACGCTGAGATCTGTCGGGAACCGACATCAATTGCGTGGAGCGATCCCCGCCGCAGCAAGGGCATCTCCCAATTCGCAAGGCTTCGGGATCACCGCTCGCTATCTTCTGTGTGTCATTTTGCGACATTGCATACTCGATCTGATGAACGTTAGCTGCGGATGAAACCCGAGATGCTCCCTACGAAAGTTGTAACAAACGCACTCAACCACATATCGGGCCGGATCTGGACGTCAGCACGAAACATACTTGATGTGCGAACGCTCCTTGACTTCATACGCCGCAGGGTCTCCAACCAGACCAACGTATGAAATGCTGCTGCGGCAGCACCACCACTCCCGAGTTCGTCCGCCATGCAGCCGTAACTAAGCACTGCACAAACCTAATCCGCGTCAGGGGTATCCCCGCCTGCCGCCCGCTTCACTAACCGGTCAACCAAGTCCAGGTACTCGCTCTTCTTCACATCCCAGTTGTTCTGCTCGACGAACTCTCGCGCGCGCTCACGCAAAGCATCGCACTTTGCGGGTTCGCGCACGAGATCGAGGATCTTGGCCGCCAAGTCCTCGACGCTCTCGGAATCAAAAAACTGGACCATATCATCGTTGAAATAGAACCGGTCGATCCGAGTGTTGGCAGCAACCACTGGGATCCCATCGCCATGAATTCCGGGATCTTGGTACTGAATGCCTCGTTGCCGAACGAATCCCCGCGCTTAGGGACAACACCCAGATCAATCGTGGCCATCGTTTCAGCCACCTGTTCGATCGGAATCACTCCGGACATGACCACGCGGCCCTCCAGGTCTTGCCGCCTAATCATGCTCTTGAGTCTCTCACGCTCGGGGCCGTCGCCGATGATCAGGAACTTGAGATTAGGCGCTTTGTCGCGTAGCAGAGCCAAGGCGCTGATCGCCAAGTCTACGCCTTGGTGCCAGTTGAGCGTCCCCGGGTAGCACATAACGAAATCGCCGCTAGCCGCGACCCTCTGTGGACGACGACGGAACATCGAAGGGTCGGGATAGTTGATGATCGTCGTGCACTTGTCTGGTAGGACCGACCGCTGTGTCAGCTTCCCATACCAGAGGTGGTTGGAAATGATGACATGATTGGAATAGGCAATTGACACTCTCTCCATCAGCAGGAGTAGCCGAAACGTGATTGAGCGCTCCTCTACCTTAAACTTGCTGGCATAAAATTCTGGGACGATATCGTGAATGTCGAGAATCACCCGTGCACCCATTAGCCGTGGGATGATCGTGGAACACTTCAAAGTCAGGTACCGAGTGGACGTGAATGATGTCGAAACGCGCTTTCAGGTGCCACACAGTCAATACCCACGCCGACCGCACAAAGAACAGAAGCAATTTTGTCAGGTAGTCGAACGGCTTCTTTTCGTCTCTCACCCGCCTCTGAATGCGATGAACGCGCACACCCGCGATGACCTCAAATGACGCTTGCCCTTCCCGAAGCAAGACGATCGCGTCCACCTCGTCTCCGCGCCTAACTAGTCTCTCGGCATAACGTCGCACGCGATTGTCAGCCTCGTAAAAGGTGTAAGCTACCATACAAACCTTCATGCGCTTGCGATTCTCCTTGCTTGCCGAAGTCACCATCACCGCGTGCGGCTCTCGCCCTAGCAGCGCTACCGCCGCTTCGGTACTCGTCTACTCACAGACGCAATCGACACCCACAGAAAGCCTTGTTGAGCTTCCGCATTCGGCTATCCAAAGACGCAAAGGTTCCTCCCGGATCTACCGGGTTACTTGCTGCCGTTAAGACGCTCTTGTATTCAGTTAGTCGTGAAGCAGCGCCCCACTCTATGAAGGTCCGGCCAAACACTGTCCTTTTTCGGGCGATACCAATGGGGCGAAACCCTGTTCTTGTAACATTTGATATACACGGTTGGTTCCACTCGGCGACCTGGAAGTATGCACGACTTCTGGACTCTGCGGCCATGTGCATTACCTCATACGTCATCAACGCACTCAGCAGACGGCGGCCGCGGTACTCGGGAAAAACCAAGTGATCGTACATGAACACATCATTGTCCCCGAACGGCAAAAAGTCGCTCCATTGCGCGCCCAATCATAGTCCAACCGTAGCCTGCCAATGCTCCCTCCAATCGGAGCAACCACAACGATGATCCTGCACTGAACCGCTGACTGAAAAGGCGCTCGGTGATCTTGGGATTCCAGAACTCCACGATACGCTTCCAATCCTCCCGATCGATCTCCTCCAGACACCTCTTTCGTTCGACCGATAGGTTACTCAAGCGCGCCTTGCGTAACACTGCATCGTCTTGTTTTTAGGAGATCAAAATAAAAGATAACGAATCGATTCTGAACAAACGTCCTCCGAACGTCGATCCAAACGCGACGTAGGGTCGCCCATAGGCCATGGCGCGTCCAATAGGTAACCAGACGAGAAAGGAAGTCGGACATACTAAACCTGGATAAATCGAGGCTAAGAAAACCACGCTTCTACTCAGCGGGTCCCTGAAACCACAAGCGCCTGCACTCAGGCACATCTGAGTCTCCGCAATACCGGCTAGTCTCCGAAGGTGGATCGGGCCGTAGCGCGTGGACGTCAGTCCGAATTCGACGAGCCATTAGGTCCCGGCTCGCCCCACGAGAGGAGGGCCCGCAGACAGGCGATACTAGTGTCTCTGAGTGCACTGTCTTGTGAATTGTTAAACGGCAGTTTAGCACGGATATAGCGAAGAGCATCACTGAAGAGCAGGATGCTTTTGATACCCCATAGTCGAAACACGCAATGATGTTTGGCCCAATAATACAGAATTGAACGTTGCTGCGCGACGGCGAGGCGCACAGCCTGCGTTTTGGAACTTCCCCCTCGGTAGTGAATGGCTTCGGCGGTGGGAAGGAAAACGATCCGCCAGCCTGCATTCCAACACCGCCGACACCAATCCACGTCCTCCCCGTACATGAAGAACTCTTCATCTAGCAAGCCAACGTCCCTGATCGCATTTCTTCGCAACATCCAGACAGCCGACGAAGACATCGACGGAGATCGTCTGATCATGGGGAAAGAACAACATGTGCTCGCCCCGAAGAACCTAGATCTCTTGAACGCTGTCGCTAGCCCGGTCGCAGAACAGAAGTTGTTCCACAGCGTAGGAAAATTCCGGCATGAACTTTGCAGCGTCATGTCAGGGTTGAGGACTCGCGGACCAATATTCCCCACCGCAGGATTCCGGTCTAGGTATTCCGCGAGCGTATCCAGGCAGCCCGGCATAACTATCACATCGGAATTCACCAGGCCGATGTAACGGCCAGACTCTGCCGAATTCCGAGGTTGTTGGCCCTGGCAAATCCAAGGTTTACGGCACTTCGAATCAACTTAACCTGAGGGAACTTCCTCACCACCATCTCGGCAGAGCCATCGCTTGAGCCATTGTCGACGACAATAGTCTCAGTACTTCGAGAGGGCGACGGCGACTAGACTCCTGAGGCATTGCCCGAGGAAAACCTTGGTGTTCCAGTTTACGATGATGACCGAAATGTCCATAGACGACCTAGCGAATCGGATCTCAACACCTTTTCAGGGAAAGTAGCGACACCTCGCAACTTCCGCGCGCAGCGGCGTAGCGTGCTGTAGGCGGTCTCACTCGACCTGATGATTGCGGACTTCATCCTGTCATTGCTAACGCTCAACGGCCTTATGTGCGTAGAGTCAACGCCCGACAGTCCACTTTTGAAGTGGTAGACCCCCGGGTTCCCCTCAGGACTAATCCCCCCAAGGTCATACCACTTGACGCCGCTTTCACTGAGCCGCCGAATCCATGTCCACTGGAGCAGATAGGCGCCCTTTGCGTTCAACCCCGAGTCGCTCGTCGCTCCGAGCAGATAAATTGCGGACTCTCCAATTGCAGAACATACAATTCCGGCTATTGGCACCCCTGCCTGCTGGCAAATCAGCGTTTGCATGCAGCGATGCTTTTTGGTAGATCTGCCTGAATCCGTCCAAACTCCTCGATGCTCACCGTGGTTTCAAAGCCTTTACGCCTCAACATTTCCCGGTACATCTTGCAGAACAAGGGTTGTAATCTTGCCATCCCGTCCCCCCTTACAATCTCAAGCCCGTTCTTTTCAGCCCGGCTCAGCGCATTTCGCCACTTCTTGCTTAGTCTTCCACGCAGTTCTTCAAGTGGCGGAGTCACATCCACGATCAACGTTCGATATGCGTTCCCATTCGCGATAGGTTCGCTCTTCGAACCCAACAAAAGCCGACTGACACAGTGCCTCAGACTCGGAACCTATAAACACATGAGGCTGGACACGCAGCAAGAGACCTCTCCTTTTGACATACTCCTCTTCCAAAGCCCGTGCCACGTGAGTGGCACGCTCTGGATTGTATTCACTTCCGCGACCCTCCCACGAGGCCCCACCTTAAATAGGCCAAACCGAACCTGAGCCTCTTAGGCTGAACAATCCTCAGTTGCGCTATGGCCTCCACCTGTCCGTTCTTTCCCACGACTATGTGGCTTAGATGTTGTCTCCCCCAACGCACTGAGCCATACGACCACGTTTGATAGAGGTTAGCGTCTAAAAATAAATCCACCATTTCCGCCCATTCGGCAGCAGTAACCCGATCCACATCAACTGTGTATCCCGATGGTAACATCAGTCGCCTTCCGCGTGATTGTCTTCCGGAGTTCGAAACCCATTCAGAGTGGCAGCATCAAAACCGGTTGAGGGATAGCCGGTTCCTAATCGCGCGGAACCGAGGCAGGATCTCAACTTCAGAGAATAACCCAGCGTCTCCCTCGGCTTTGATACTGACCCGCTTCAGGCGAAAGCGATCGGCTCGTGAGGGGTTGGGAAGGCTTTCGACGAGGAAGGCTGCTTCGTGTCCCGTCTGCTGAAGGTGTGCCACGAGATCGGCTCGCAAGTCTTCTGCACTTCCATAAGGCACGCTGAAGGACCGGAGAGTCTGCCCTGTGAGCGCCTCTAACTCCCCCTTGTTCATCTCTATCTCTCTTCCTACTTCCCGCCCCACTAGGGTTCGGCAGTGGACGTGAGTGTAGGTATGACTGCCTATTTCGAAATCAAACGTTACCAGCTCTCGCAGTTGCGAACTGGTTAGATACAACTGGGCTTGAGCGCTAAGCTCAGGCTCGCTTGTCCCAAGCAGTTCGATCAGGCCCTTACGAAACGCTTCTCTCGCAGGCAGTGACATTGCAGGCAGGAAGTGACTGAAGACCTCCGCCATTGACCCCAATGCGAAGCGCTTCGGAGTGCTAATCCTGCTCGCAATGGCATTGATTGCGCCCAGCCCGATCACGTTCGTCACATAGCATACCAGATTGTCGAGAGCTAGGCGCCGGTTATCTAGATATGTGGCATTGACAAAGGACACCGCAGGCACATCGTACTCTTTGCAGAGTGGCGCCGCCACCTCGCGGACAGATGCATACGCGTCGTCAAAGGTAACCAGCAACGGCCGCAAAGGAAGCCGGTGAAGATCGGATTCGCTCAACACGTCATGCAATCGAACAGGAGTGTAATGCCTGGTAAGGAACTTCAGCGCCGATTCGAAGTTCTCGCGACTGGTGCTAATGCCGAGGCCTTTGGTGAAGGCGGTCTCCGAGTCTGCAACATGGTGAAATAGGACGCATCGTAGCGAATAATGCGGCCCGAGCCAGCGTGCAATCCGAAAACTCCCGGGCAAATGCCATACCGTTCGACCCACCAGGTCCAACCCGCCTCGCCAGCGACTTGATCGATAGGCTACAGCCGGACCTCTCATGACGGCTATCATAGGCCAGTACCCCTGCACGCTCGGTTCGGTGTGATAAAGGGGGCCACTGCTAGAGTCGTGCTTTCCAGCACCTGCCAGACTTCGAGCAAAGCGAAGACCTGTCGTTGGAATATTCGGCTAAGGGTCTAATCCGGCCTTCGCCCGCCACTCGGACGTTGGCGTTTTCAGCGAGAATTGTCACTCTGTCAACTGGGTCTAGTCATCTACGCGGAGCAATTCGTCTTTCGGAAAAGGACGGCATTCCACCAGATGGATCAGGCACCGCCCTTCTATCATGACGCGAAATATGGCGAATAGGTAGGCTGCGTAGCTCCAGCACCAGTAACCAAACAAATGTATTCGTAACCGAGCCACTGGTTCCTGCTCTGGTCCCAGGTGCCATACAAAGAACGGGTCAGGTGGGATACGGTACCCGGCGAGGAACGTCAGGCCGGGACGGGCAGTACCGTACCGAAAGCTTGAGACGACCTCAAGTCGCCGCTCTGCGAGGAGCGAGACGATGTCTTTGAACGCGAATAGTTGAACGGAGGACCGCGGCGGAGCCACCAACTCTCTAGTCTTTCCGATCAAGCGGCTTATCCGGCCACCGAAGTGATATGCATCAGTGAACTCGAAGATCACATGCCCTCCGGGAGCCAACAACGAGGATACCTTCCCAAAAAAGTTCGCCGCCGAATCGACATGGGCTATCACCCCTAAGCATATGATCAGCGTGAAGCGACTCGCTCCGAAAGATGCCTTCATGAAGTCCTCGTTCCTCACATCCACGTTGCCAGCGAGATCAGGCGGCACTCTGGATCGCGCCAATCCCGCCATGCTCGAGGAGAAGTCCAGAAGAGTCAGATGATTATGATGGTTCACCAGTGGTACGGATATGCACCCGTCACCGCACCCGATATCCAAGATGGTCGTACAGTTGAATGTAGGAGCAAGGGTTCTAACCGTTTCCGCACGAAGCGTGATATCGAGACGTCGCCTCTTGAGGTACCGAAGCGGCTCTTCAAAAACGGCCTTTACATGGGAACTGTTCTCGTCTGTCACTGGTATTTCACCCGACCTCATCGTTCTGTCACCGTTATTTTCTAGTAGACAGGCCGCTCGCGTTACAAGTGGCTACTGCCAAATACTCGCTCTCTCCTAGTCGGCACATCTGCTGCCGTCATCGCCAGCAGGAGAATATCTGGAACGCGCGCCCTTCATAATTCGAGTGATATGTGTCGCATTAGCGGTAATATAGCCGTCGTTAGGATCACAGTGCCCTCACCTCATGACCGCGACTAGTCGCTTCTCTGGAACCTATCTCCAGATCGTGTCACGCAACAACAGACGATTCACTTGTTGGCGCCGCAGATACTCAATAGTGGCGCGGTCGTCGTATTGAGGAAGGCGTTTCCAAAAGCCGGACAGGAAACCGTAAAGTAGGCCAATCGACCCAATGACGTAAGGTTTGCGTGCTAGGCGAGCAATACACTTGGTCAGCATAAACAGGGGGTGGTAACCGCAGATATAATTTGCTCTGCCATACTTCACCACTGTAGGCCACACACCGTCAGCTGATCCCGTATTCCTGTAGTGAACTAGATGAATGTTCGGAAAGCTTCTTGTGACCCAGCCCAGGCGATTGGCTTTGACCTCATCCATTGTGTCCCAGCCCGGCGCCGGCCAGAAGCCACCGATACCTTCCCAGGCATTCTCTTCGGTAAATCTTGGTCGCACCCCGAACGTGGAAGCTGGGCGCATTTTCGAAGTGCTTCGCTCCGTCGATGATGTAACAGATGACTCCGCCGCCCACACCAAGCCGGTGGTCATGATCAAACTCTTTGAAGCACTTTTCAAAGTAGTCGGGCTGAAACCCAGATCCCCATCGAGTTTGACAAGGAACCGCCAGTCCGTGTACCGCAGGGACCGATACCCATCATTGAAGGCATCGACGACTCCGCCACCTGACTTTCGGAAACCCCGGTCTTTGCGATGCACACCATGGATCCATGAATAGCGACTCGCGTAATCCTCGATGATTTTGCCTGTATTGTCCCCTGATCCGTCGTTGACAATGATCCACTCACGCGGAAGGATTGTCTGATGAAGTACGCTGTCGATTGAGGCCTGAAGGTGAGCCTCTTCGTCGCGAACAGGAGTTATGAGCACATAATCTGTCTCTGAGTTCATTGGCTTTCTAGCTCTTGTCGCAGGGACTACCTCTTTGATGACCACCGGCTAAAGCCGGTGGAATCGAGTTCCGACTGAAAGTCGGGGAAGCGGCTGAAGCCGCCTGAAGGGTTCCCGGCTGAGAGCCGGCTTAAGGCTCGGTGGGCGCTGTGATTTTGAAACCCTGATCGTCTTCGTCCCATCGTTGATTTTCAATGTACTGTTTGATCGTTTGCTCATCCACCGCGCCCACGCTCGCGCAGAAGTATCCGCGCGCCCATAGATGCTGCCCCCAGTAGCGCTTGCGCAACTCAGGGAACTCTTCTTGCAGTTTTCGAGACGATCGACCTTTGATGAACTGCACCAGCTTCGCCGGTGATAACTGCGGTGGAACCGACAGCAGCATGTGAATGTGATCCGGCGACACCGCTCCCCGCACGATCACCACATCCCGGCTTTGGCAGATCTGCCGGATCAGGTCGCGCGCACGCTCTGCCACCCTTCCGCGCAAGATCTTATACCGGTATTTTGTGATCCAGATTACGTGATACTTGATGTCATAGACCGCGTGCGCGCTTTGCCTGTACTCCACTTCCTATTCTTATAGAAAGACTGCTGGAAGCTCACCGCCTAAAGGCGGTGGGCTTAGACCCGGCGAGGGAGCTAAATGGCTGTCATCCGGCATTTACAGCGCTTGATAGACATTACAGATCAGCACTCTTCGAGCCAGAACCGGCAGCAGTTTTTCTGATCTACATTGAGACGCTGTCGCCGCGTGCCGTTTCTCGCCAGGAAATAGAACTCGCGAGGTTCGGATTCACATTCCGCTTCGGTGTAATCCGCGCTTTAACCGTAGTCGCTGCAGGAATGATTGCCAACAGGGCATACCATACAAATCTCGACTGGTCGAAGTAGTCTACCCCCATATACGCCAACACTTGGGAGAACATAGCTGTCCCAAGCAGCCAAAAGAGCCACTCCTGCCTACCATTGCCCTCAACCACTTTCCTGGCAATTCCAACCTTACTGAAACAAATGACGATCATGGCGATGAAGCAGGCAAATGCTAAGAGTCCCCCGGCTTCGCCTTCGCTCACAAACTGGTTGCACTGGTCCCACATGTCCCATCCCCAATTCGGATTGCTATGGGTTCCAATCAGCCACCAATCCCCGACGTGGCGGACGAACGTGTCGATCAGAAAAGCCCGCTCCCAGCCAGAGGAGCCACCTGCGAAATCGATGCGCGCCAGTACATACCAAATCGGCGCTTTCATTACCATCGCCAGCCCCAAAAGGGCAACCACAGTCCCCCATCGGATGATTCGCATTTTCTTTCGCAAGGGCCACAGGCAAACTGCCACAAATATTCCCAACCAGGCACGGTAGAAGTGCTGCTGGCACTGGCGAAAACCATGACGGTGGATGAAAGCGCACCAACCATGGCCACCAGTTTGCCTGTCCCTCGCTTCCACAACCAAAGGAACAGAGGAATGACCGTAGCACCGAACGATCCCGCGAAGATCGGATGCTGAAAGACTCCTTCCGCTCGAATCCGGCCGTTGCGGACGTCCGAGATAGGCCGGATCCCTCCAAGAAGTCCCATCATGTTCTGACCAGTCGTCAACTCCCGGACCATAACGACCGACGATACCACTGCCACCACCGCAAATGCGGTCACTACCCTCTGGACTCTCATTCGTCTCTCGTGAGCGACCGGAACAGAAAATATCCACCTACGGAATCCAGAAATAGGGAAGCTTGATATATGACGGCGCCGACCTGCAAGAACTGAAGAGCCTCCGCCAACAACCGGTAAACTGCCCACACTCAGAAAGACTCTGTCGAGGGTTATGAATCCGCCTGCAATACGTTTCCCTGATTCGGGCTTGGACATACCCAGCCGTGCCCAGCCGACCAGCACGAGAATTCGATAAACGTAAAAGTGGACACCGACATTCCAATTCTGCCCAGCGGGGGTCAGCAGGATGCCCAGGAGCAGAGGGACAATGACATACTTTCGTCGCAACCCAAACATCAACCACCACTACGACGATCGTTCCCACCAGTACGACCGGATGCAGGATGCTAGTGGCTGATCCACCGCCGAACGCAATAAATCCGGGATCGTATTGTGATTGGGGATCCTGTCATCCTACTGTAGACTCACTCGGCCGCTCCCCGGAGAGATTCGAACAATCGGGCCGCGCGATCCATCACCGAAAGCGGGCAGGCCAAGCATAACAGGTTGCTGCTGACCCACTCGGTCTCTGCAAAGACCTGATGGAACGTCCCCACGTACTCATGATGTTCCTCGACATCGTGCAGACGAACCAGCACGGTTCCGTCCGGCGAAAGCACATCTGCCAGCCCGTTCAAGAAAACGGGAACCCTGTCGAGTCTAAGATAATATATCGACTCGATCATAGCTATGGTGTTCCACTGAAAAGGAGACTGGAAAGACTCAAAATCCGACACCACCCACGAGCTGCGTTGATCCCCACATTTGCGCGCGCATCCTTGATTGCTCTCTCCGAAATATCGACGCCACAATAGTGACCCTTCCAGCCGGTTTGCCTCAACGCACGAACCATGGAACCCCGACCGCATCCAAGTTCTAACAGTTCCCCGGCTTGTCCCAAGAGCACCGAAAGATAGTGAACTGCATCTTCTGGTGCTTCAAACTGTGGGTACCCAAGCAGTCCATATTTCATATTCCAAACTATTTTCTTGACAACTGTGGGAAGCCCTGCGCGAAGTCTATTCATTGGGAAGGCCGTAACAATTCCGGGATACCTGGCGGAACTCCAACTCAGCACGTGTCCTACGAGGCCTAGCCATCATACTATGTCATGCCCTAGACCCCTTGAGGGAGAGAACTTGATGTATTTGCGTCAAGTTTCATGCGGCCGGTTTGGCTGTTCTATCTAAGAGGTGACCTCCTGTTCGAGTTTATCGAAACTGCGTCGCAATGAACATGGGAATGAGGACGTAGCGGGCAACGCAAGGCCGAGACCGGGGCGCAGGATTCTCGAGTAGGTTCGCGTGCAGAAGACGGCGACGCGGAAGCCGAAACTGGTCAGGCGGTAGCGATGAGTCTTGGGAATCCGTTCGATCAGACCGTGAAGCCTCAGGCGACGCAATTGGTAGGTCATGCGTCCCTGGGTGAATTGCTCGACAGGTTGACCCAGCAACGCGGCGAGGTTGTTTCGCAGTTCGTGGTTGGAGAAGCCCGCCGGCAGTAGATCGAATAGCAGCAACGCGTTCCAAACAGCCTGTACCATCGGGTCGGCAAAGCGAAGGGCCGAGACCCGCTGGTCCTCCACGACGCGGGGACGATTGAGTTGCTGGAAGGTCTCCTCGGCCAGAATGCTGTCGTGCGTGATGGTCTGTGTCTCCAGCAGGCGGCGGTTGGCCTGGAAGCCGATCTTGCGCGGCGCGCCGACCCGCGGCTCATCCAGCAACCCATCGAGTCCGAACTCTCTAAACCGCTCCCGCCACTTACCGACGGTCGCGCCGGTAATGTGCAACTTGCGCGCGACCTCCGAGTTGCTCATCCCTTGCCCACAACTGAGCACGATCCGGGCGCGCATCGCCATGGACTGTGCCGACTTCGGCCGACGCGCGATCATGCTCAATTTCTCCCCGATCCGCATCGACGATCTCCAGAGGTTTCTTGGGCGGCCTGTACGCATACCCAAGTATGCAGCCCAAATCCAACTTATGCAACGTATTTCTCGCTCAGGACACTAGTTCACAACAGCAGTTAGGCCGCTGGGAGGCACCAGTCCGCTGAAAATGAGAACGCACCTGCATCCCACGCTCCACTTGAGGGTCGCAGACTCCCGCTCGCGTCGCTGCATAGAGCACCTAGTCCTGGATTCGGCTGGCCATTACATATGCTGTACAGGTTCGCGCCCGCTCCGATTGCTGGCGATCCTGCTTGCAACGTGCCAGCCGGAAGGTTCACGGTGGTTGTGGCAGAGTATACAGCATTAGTTTCCCCACGATCGGCTTCCCAGGTAGCCAATGAACTGAGAGTTGTGCCCTTCCATCCCCAGGTATTGTTCGAGAGCGAGTTCATATAGACATTGTTCTTCAGGGATGAGATTGTGGTCGCGTTTTGCAAGCTTTCGTCCGCAGACGTGATGTCTAGGAGGGATAAGGCAGTTGATATTACATTATTGACGGCGGTGACGTTTGGTCCGCCGTGGAACAAGAGAGAAGTTTCCTGAGTTGACCCCGCACCAATCAGGGTATTGTTATAGGTCGCAATGTTGGTACCTTGTAGAAAGAAGGCGCCGGTATCACACTGGTTTCCGCTATAGGAGCAATCTCCCCAATTATTGAATATCCAGGCATTATGAATGTTCTCTTCGAAGAAGATGAAGGCCGTCGTGTTGATCGCCCCCCAGTTGCCATAGAAATGGTTATTGTAAACGTAAACGTCGTTCCAATAACTCCCGGAACAGTAACTTCCGCCATTGGCACAATAGGCCCAAAGATGCAGCCCATCATGGTGATATTCGCCTGCACTACCCGTATCCCAAGTCGTCGCATGAGTAAGGCTATTATTATAAAAATAGACTGGCCCTTGAACAAGTGCTGCGCTTTGAATGCCCATCCCAAGACAGTGATCGAAATTCGTGCAGGTGTTATCGTGGAATGAGATGGCATTGCCCTCTCCCCACCCGCACCAAGCGCAGTCCGTGAACGTGTTGTGATCGATCGTCGCGTTGTTCGAGCCGATGAACTCCACGCAAACCGGATAGGGCGCGCCAAAGCTAGTTGTCGCCGTGGTGTTGTGAAGATACAGGGGGCCACACGTCAGGTTCTTGACTTCGATGTTGTTGGCACTTCCGGCAGCGATCGCTATCGACCTGACTGAATTCGCGTAGCCGCTTTGACCGTTGTTGGTACTCTGAATAATGCCGCACCCTTGCCCATCCACTGTGATGTAGCTTAGCCCACTAAGTGTCAGAACTCCCGTGGCCGGGATTGCAGGCATAGAAATTTGGCCACTTGAGGAACAATCGAAAGCAATCGTGATTGGTGAGCCGTTTGTTCGATTTCCTTGCGCCGAGATGGCACTGAAATCGTCCCGCAAAGGTGCACCGTTGTCCCCGGCCCGATCTTGTTCGCTCCACTTCCCCAATTGGCAGCCGTGTTGAAGAAGGTTGCGGCGTAGGCATTCGCGCAATTGCTGCCGTTAGCGGACCCCGCGGCGCTTTGTGCGATATAGATGTCATTCGCTTTGGCAACGCCCGTACAGAGCGCAAGCCCTGCAATCACGATGAAACCAAAGCCTTTCGACGACATTCTCATCACTATCCTCCAAGCCTAGCCGTGTCTGCGCCTAGAACGGCGTTCACATGCTTCCGCGCGGACGTTCTTCGCAGACGGGTCCAAGCATGACGAGTCGATTATAGAGTATCGAACGGTACGTCCAGATAGTGAAATTAGTTGTAGTCTTGGTGTTATCCTTGGACAGGTCGCTCGTGTCCTGGGCAAGCCTCTGAATCTGGGTCACTTGTGCGGTCCCGCTGGGAGCAGCCCATTGGCTCTCCATGCTTTCGACGCAACCTGGAGAGTGTGCAGCCAATCGTACCCCCCTGTCCACGTTTTGCCCGGAAGAGGCGGGGTTCGTCTCCGGAGTTCACTGGTAGCCGCTCCAGGAAGAATGGGTCGCTGCGGCGGTTCGCCCTGCCGATGATCGTCGAAACGCCGTTCTGGTATCCCGCCTCGCTGAGCATGCCCCGAAGCTCCTGTCTGAACACGGTGTCCGACTCGGGAAACGCATATGGATAAGAGAAGGACTTGACACCGGTGCCCAACCTGTCTTCCGTCTCCTGCTCGAGCAACGGATCTCCTGCCGGACGGCGTCGGTCGACAGCATTTTGAGTTGGGGATGCGTGACCGTGTGGGATCCGAACTCCATCCGGCCTTCTGCAACTCCCGAACCTGGCTCCACGTCAGGCACATCGTACCGTTGAATCGCCGTGGGACCGCGCCTATGTAAGCCGTGGGCAGAAAGACCGTGGCCGTGTATCCGAATGTGCTTAGGATCGGAAAAGCCTCGGTGTAGAAATCCTCGAATCCGTCATCGAACGTGAGGACCACCGCCTTTTCCGCGTTTGGGGTTGTCGCCTCGTTCTGCCGGACAGCCTCGCCCAAGCCGATGGTTCTGTACCCGTTCGCGGCAAGGAACGCCACGTGTTTCGAGAACACGCGGGGATCCGTACGTGTACGAAAGTATGAGTTCCTGCCGGCTTCTCCGCCCTGCGAGATGCTGTGGTACATCAAGATCGGGATTCCTGGCCGCCGCGGTCCGCACTGAGCCGCTGCAACGGATGGAAGAACCATAGGGTTGCAATTCGATCCGCACGGAAGTCCCGGCAATCCGTGGACCACGGGTATCGAGTCCAGTGAAGACGGCTTTCGCGTGCAACCGCGGCGTGCGCCATGCCGCCGAGACATGCCTGCCCGCATGGCCCGCGGCGAAAGAAAGCCCCAACACCCGCTCCACCACCCGCGCCTGCTGCTCGCCGGTCAACTGCTGAAACATCGGCAGCGACACGATCTCTGCGCCAGCCTTCTCCGTGACCGGGAAGTCCCCGGCCCCGTAGCCAAGCCATTCGTACGCCTCTGCAAATGCAGCGGCACCGGATAGTGGATCGCCGTCCCGATACCGGCCTCGCCCATGTGCCGCATCAAGCCGTCCCGGTCCTGCGCGCGGACGACGTACAAGTGATAGACCGCTTTTGCCCACTCCGGCTCGAACGGCGCCAACTGTCCGCGCCAGCCTCTGTGAACAACTCGCGGTACCGCGCTGCGGCTTCCCGCCGGCGCGCCGTCCATTCGGAAGATGCCTCAGCTTCACCTGCAGGATTCCGGCTTGGATCGCATCCAGCCGGCCGTTGTACCCTTCCACATCGTGGTAGTACTTCCGGCTCTGCCCATGATCGCGCAGCATGCGGATTTTACCAGCGCACCTCCGCATCGTCAGTGGTTACCGCGCCTGCCTCACCGCACGCTCCCAGGTTCTTGCCGGGGTAGAAGCTGAACGCCGCCGCTTTGCCCATCGTGCCGGCCTTCCGCCATCGCTGCTCTCTAGCAGAGTAGTATTCCGCTCCATGCGCCTGGCACGCGTCTTCGATGACCAGCAGCTTGTAGCGTTCCGCCAGTTCCAGAATCGGGTCCATGTCCGCCGTTTGCCCGTAGAGATGTACCGGAATGATGGCTGCCACGGGCCGGCCGGATCTGCGGCTGATCAGCTCTCCGGAGGCCTGCTCCATGCGGCACTGCACTTCCAGGAACTCCCGCAGCTTTTCGGGGTCCATGTTGTAGGTGCGTTCGTCGATGTCCACGAACTCCGGGTACGCGCCGGCCTGGGTGATCGCTTCGGTCGTGGCGATGAAGGTATTCGGGACTGTGACGACGACCGCCCCTTTGGGGACGCCCGCGGCCATGAGAGCGAATCGCACCGCGTCTGTACCGCTTGCTACGCCCACGCAGTATTGCGAGCCGCAGAACTCGGCAAAATCCCGTTCGAAACCTTCGACCATAGGGCCGCCGACAAATCCGCCGGTCTCCAGGGCTGCCTCAAAGACCGCGCACAACTCTTCTTTCAACTCCCGATGGGGAGCCACCAGATCCAGAAATGGGATCTTACCGTTCGTCATTCCGAATTCCTCACCGCTACAGCATCCGTCATGCTTCGCAGAACCTTGGCTGGATTCCCGGCCACAATCACCCCGTCCGGCACGCTCTTGGTCACGACGCTGCCGGCGCCTACAATAGCCCGTTCCCCAACGGTTACCTTCGAGAGGATCGTCGCGCCCGACCCGATGGAAGCCCCCTTCTTTACGAGCGTGGTCTCGACCTTCCAGTCCTGCCCCTGCTCCTGCAGTTCCCCCGAGGCGCTTGTAGCCCTTGGGTAAGTATCGTTGATGAACACGACTCCGTGTCCCACGAAAACCTCGTCCTCGATTGTGACCCCTTCGCAGATGAAGGTGTGGCTCGAGATCTTGCAGTTCCGTCCGACCCTGGCGTTCTTCTGGATCTCGACGAAGGCTCCAATTTTAGTGTTGTCACCAACCTCGCAGCCGTACAG
Source organism: Terriglobia bacterium (assembly GCA_963714205.1). Lineage (GTDB taxonomy): Bacteria > Acidobacteriota > Terriglobia > Bryobacterales > Bryobacteraceae > CAVQNQ01. Next base: position 1,725,438 of record CAVQNQ010000002.1, on the reverse strand, counting down.
ATTGATGAACTTCGCCAGCCTAACGCCCTTCCCAAGCTTGACGTCAGGAGCAATGCAGCTATACTCACTCACAGCTCGACCGGCCTTCCCCGCTGCTTGAGCGACTCCGCGGCCGATTCGAGCAGCCTGACCACTTGCAGACCGGCAAGTCCATCATTGAACGGAGTTTCGTTCTTGCAGATGCACTCCGTAAAGTAGGTGACCTCTCGCTTCAGGGCCTCGGTCTGCTCAACCTTCGGGATCCACACATCACCCGAGCGGTAGCTGACGAGCAACTCGTAGACGCCCTGCCCATTCGTGATATTCACGCCTTTGTCGTATACCTTGACCTTCTCGTCTGCCTCGAGATCGTTCCACACGACCATCTTCTTCTCGCCGCCAATCAGAGTCGTCCGCACCTTCACCGGCGATAGCCAGTTGACGTTGATGTGGGCAAGCATCTTCTCCTTGAAGTACACCGTGATATACGCCATCTCCTCGAGCCCGTTGAAGTGGCACTGGCCGGTCGCGGCCACGGCCTCCGGTTGCGCATCGAGCAGGTAACTCATGATCGAGAGGTCGTGCGGCGCCAGATCCCAGATCACGTTCACGTCATGCTGGAACAAGCCCAGGTTCACCCGGGTCGAATCGTAGTAGTAGAGATTTCCGAGTGCGCCCTCTTCGATCAACTGGCGAATCTTCCTCACGGCCCCCGTGAACAGAAACGTGTGGTCGACCATGATCTGCAGCTTCTTGCGAAGCGCGAGCTCAATCAGCTCCTCTGCCTGCGCCGCGGTTGAGGTGAAGGGCTTCTCGACGAATACATGCTTCCCGTTCTCCAGCGCCGCCTTGGCGAATTCGAAGTGGGTCCACACCGGTGTGATGACGGCTACGGCGTCGATTTCGGTCGAGCAAACAACGTCCTGGACGTCGCTGGTGACCTGTATGCCGGGAAAGCTGCGTTTGGCCCGCGCTAAGGTAGCAGGGTCCTTATCGCACACTACGGCCAGTTCACACCCATCTGCGCTGTGAAAGTTGCGGGCCACAACCGGCCCCCAGTAGCCGTAGCCGATAACACCGACACGAATCATAAAAGCTTAATGCGCTCCATTAGCCGTGAGAATGGCGGCAGGAGTCTGCAAGAGGATCTTGACATCCAGCCACGGCGTCCACGAGCTGGCGTACCGCAGGTCCAGCCGAACCATATCGTCAAACTTGACCCGGCTCCGTCCGGCCACTTGCCACAGACCGGTGATTCCCGGCTTGGCGGCCAGCACGCGCGCCTTGTGCCACGTGGCGTAGTTTTCCACCTCGTAGGGAATCGGCGGCCTCGGACCCACCAACGACATCTCCCCCTTCAGAACATTCAGGAACTGCGGCAGTTCATCCAGGCTCGTCTTGCGAATAAATCGCCCAACCGGTGTGACTCTCGGGTCCGCAGTCAATTTGAACTGGATCCGACCGCCGACGGCTTGTTCGCAACCGTTTGCACCCGAGATGAAGCGCTTCACATACTCCTGGTGAATGGTGGGATCGTTGTTGCAGCACATCGACCGGAACTTCAGAAAGCTGAACCCTCTGCCGTATTGGCCCAGCCGTACCTGTTTGAATAACACCGGCCCTTTCGAAGTCAGCTTGATGGCAATCGCAATCGCTGCAAACAGGGGCAGGCCAAGGATTAGAGCGGCCAAGCTGCCCGTGATATCCATGATCCTCTTGACCAGGAGCGATGCCCGGCTCGGTTGCACCCCGCGCAACAGGTCTTCGTACAGAGTGGGCTGGATTCCGCTGGTCGGGCCCTTGTCGTCCCAATCTTCCGGGTAAACGTGGAATGACAGGCTGATCTGATTGATCTGTCTGATGCTGAGAGCGCCGGAAAGAGCCTCTGTGACCTTCGTCAGGAGAGCATTGGCGACCGACCTGCCATCTGTGCCCGCACCGAGCTCGGTAAAAATCACCCCGATGACCGATCCGTCCTTGTACCAGCCCTTAATGTCCGTGTCCCGGGTGGAACCCGAGAGAGCCGCTAACACCCTGTCGAACGCGTCCTCGCTGCTGTCTGCTCTGAGCAGACCGGCCGACTCGAGGAGCATGAGTACGAATCCCCTCCCGGAACGCTCCGTCCGCTTCCGCTCCACATAGAGCATACGGACGAAAGGTTCCTGCGCGAGGATCCCTCGGAAGCCGAGGGGGATCGAGCCGGCCTGAGCGGTTTGCTCATGCTCCGCACGCCAGCTCCATGGGGCCTTGTTCAGAGTGGTTGCCATAGGATTGACCCGACAGTTTCTGGAATATGCTGCTTGGCCCTAGGTTGAAAAATCTGGCAGAGTAGCCCGAAGCGATGAACTAGCTTTGAACAGCCGACGGCCGCATCACTTGCGGAGCCTGTGCAAGCAACACGGGACGTATCACGATGCCGGATGGAAGCCCGCTCGCACCCACTGGCGTCACCCAGTCGCGCTCGATCTCCACTGCCACCGACCGCTGCAGAAGGCTTACAGACACCACAATGCGCTGCTTCTTGCGGACTTCGATCAAAATGCCTTCAAGACCCGCCAACGGCCCATCCTCTAAGCGGACCGTTTGCCCCACGTTCAAGTAGGGCCACGGCTCCGTCGTGAGTCCCGAGCGAACGGCGGCTTGAATAGCCGCTATCTCCTCATCATCAATCGGCACCGGCACCTTTCCTATGCCGACGAAATGGAGTGCACCAGGAATCGTCAACAAGGGCAAACGGTATCTCGGATCGATACGGCAGAACACGTACCCGGGGAAGAGCGGCAGTTCCACTGACTTGTTCCGATCCGACCAGCGGTGGCGGCAACTGTAGAGCGGCAAAAATTCTTCAAAGCCCTTATTCCGGGCGATTGTCGAGACGATCTTCTCCGCACGGGACTTCACTCGAAGCGCGAACCAGCTGCAGGATCCACCATCGCGGATCTCTTCGAAATTCATATTCCCGCCTTCGATGCAAATTTGCGCAAGCTACCGCCCTTTTAGTCCCATCGCCGTTTTCTTCGATGGGCACACGGCACTTCAATCTGGCGAATCTGGCGTAGGAAGTTGCAGTTCGAGTGCCACATTGGGTTACCGTGAAAGCCACTGTAATTAAAGAAGATAGTAGCGATTGCCAAGCGGTACTCGCAGCCGGTCCACATGCCGAAGATGCCCCCAATTTATTGGCAAATAGGGTCTCAAAATCCGTTTTCTGACGTAGGTGTAACGGTAATTCCCAAAGAATGGGAGAGGAGAAGGGCGCTTTCGGCAAAACGCCAGAAAAACGTTCGCCAATTGGCCGCTTGCGGTCACCCGGGAATTATCAATTCCTGCCGCCAGCATCTAACTTCCGATAGTGTTCGTTTACCCACTATTTTCCGTATAGATATCGGTCTCCCAGTACTCCTAGAATGGGCATTCCTATGAAAGCTCATACCGTCGGCTTGGCCTCTTTCCGCTGTGTGGGAGCGCTGCTCGCCCTAGTAGGGGGCGCCTGTTGGGGACAAACGGCTTTGTCTCTCTCGTCCGGCTCGGGAACACCCGGCGAAGCCGTCGCTCTGAACCTTTCCTTCGACGATTCCGCCTCCCAACAAGTTGCTGGAATCCAGTGGAGCTTTGCTTATCCGTCCTCGAGCGTCACGGCTGTGAGCGTGACCGCTGCCGCGGCCCTCACCAGTGACGGCAAATCGATCACTTGCACCGGCAGCGTAGGTACCTATACGTGTATTGCAAGCGGGATGAATCAGAATGTTATCCCGAACGGTGTGGTCGCGTCGGCCCAGTTCACGCTTTCGGCCAGCGCATCAACCGCCGACATCGCAATCAACAACGAGCTGGGGGTTTCCGGAACAGGCAATGCTGTAACGATGACCGCAACGGGAGGATCCATCTCGGTCACTGCCCCGCCCCCGACGCCCACCCTCAGTTCCCTGGCCTGCTCGCCCACCTCTCTGAGTTCCAACTCTTCGGCCACCTGTACCGTCACGATTTCCCAGACTGCGACCTCCGGCGGTCTCGCTGTCGCTATTTCCGATAATACGGCCCTGCTTTCGATTCCCGCTTCCGTCACCGTGGCCAGCGGAGCCTCCTCGGCCGCCTTTACCGCCACCGCCGGCTCCGTGTCTTCCAATCAGACAGCCACCATCACCGCTACTCTCAACGGCGTCTCCCAATCCGCAGCTTTGTCCCTGGTCGCCCCAGCTACCCTGACTTCCCTGGCCTGTTCGCCCACTTCTCTAAGTTCCAACGTTTCGTCTACCTGTACCATCACCATTTCCCAGGCTGCGCCTTCCGGCGGTCTGGCTGTCGCCATCTCCGACAACACGGCTGTACTCTCGGTCCCCGCCTCCGTCACCGTGTCCAGCGGGAATTCCTCGGCCACCTTTACCGCCACCGCCGGCTCCGTCTCTACGAATCAGACCGCCACTGTCACCGCGACCCTTAACGGCGCCTCCCAATCGGCAGCTTTGTCCCTGGTCGCCCCGGCTACCCTGACTTCCCTGGCCTGCTCGCCCACTTCTCTGGCGCCCAACGCCTCGACCACCTGTACCCTCACCCTCTCCCAGGCGGCGCCTTCGGGCGGTCTGGCCGTCACCATTTCCAATAACAGCAGCGTGCTTTCCACCCCGGCCTCCGTCACCGTGGGCAGCGGAAGTTCCTCGGCTACCTTTACGGCTACCGCCGGCTCTGTCTCTTCCAATCAGTCGGCCACCGTAACCGCGACCCTCAACGGTTCCTCTCAATCCGCGGCTTTGTCCCTGGTCGCCCCGGCTGCCCTCCCCATCCCGACTTCCCTGGCCTGTTCGCCCACTTCTCTGACTTCTAGGGGTTCTACCACTTGCACCGTAAAGCTTTCCCAGGCCGCGCCTTCCGGCGGTCTGGCCGTCAGCATTTCCGATAACAGCTCCGTGCTCTCCACCCCGACTTCAGTTACCGTGTCCGCCGGAAACGCCTCGACCACCTTCACAGCTACCGCCCGTACCGTCTCATCCAATCAGACCGCCACCGTAACCGCGGCCCTCAACGGCGCCTCGCAATCGGCGGCGTTGTCCCTGGTTCCCCCCGTTACCCTGACTTCTCTGGCCTGCTCGCCAGAGAACGTCGGAGCCGAGTCCTCCGGCACATGCACGGTCACGCTTTCCGGCCTGGCTTCCGGCAATGGCTTTGTCGTAACTCTCAGTTCCGATACGACTACCATCTCGGTACCGGCTTCCGTCACCGTCTCGCCCGGCAACAGCTCAGCCACGTTTGGTTTTAAGACAGCAAACAACTTCCGGCAGGGCCAGATTAGGGCTGCAACGAGCACCATCACGCTGCGCTGCACGCTTCGTTGATAAGCTGGGTTTAGAGCAGCAGGGCGTTCCTGAAGTCTAACCGACTATTTAGTTAGGACGTAGATAAAGAATGACTTAGCGGGCAAGCGGCACGGGTGTAAGGCGATAGGGACTGGATCGAGAGAACCTCAACCGACCGCAACGGAATCATTTCCAAGTAGCCGCTTCGGGGGTCGGTCAGAGTCAAACCGGCTTGCTTATCCAGGCGAATGCGAGCTGCTCTCCGCACGCGCACACTGTTCTGGCCGCCCAGCCTGAACTTCAATACCAGGTTTGCTTCACTTGTCGGCATGTCCTCGCTCAGAAACGATGTGCATCCGCACGCGCAATAATCTCAGCGAAATTCGAGTATTGGGTATCGAATGAATCCTGACAATACTGCTGAAAGTTATGCTTTACTTGTGCCGTGGTTCGCTTGCACGAATCGTGATTGTGCCTTGAGCAGGTTCCATGTCAAGCCGGGTGGCCTCGGATGATGCTCCCAGTACGTTTTCCAGACGCAAAACCGCGAGTCCAGTGGGGGCGGTCTCTGGAATGTTGATTTTCACGACGGCCACATCCCCATTTCCTATTGTCTGCCGGCCACCAGCCAGGATGCATTTGTACGCGTAGGTTTCCGGCCGCTTTCTCAGTTGCCGTACGCACGTCAGCTGTTTAGCCGCCGCACTTGCCGCGCCGCCCACCGACCAACCGCTGTCCTCGATGTTAACCTGCCCCACAGGAAATATAAGATCCCACTGCAACGCGGCGGGTGCTTTGCCCGGCGGTGATACCAATTTGACCGACACTGATCCGGATCTGCCGCGAGATAGTACCAACGAAGAGATTTGCAGGCTCTGTCCCCAGAGGGGCACCACCAGGCCTAATACGCAGATGAGCGATTTGCAGGCCAATACACCCTCCCTTTATCGATTGTATGCCCCTTGTATGCCGCGCACCGGGAATGAATACCTTCAACTTCTCCAGGGAGTTCCTAAAGTTTAGGATCCTCTTTCCGGAATAGCCCCTTGTAAGCCCAGTTCGGATCGCTCGAGTGCCTGGCGACTAAACTGCAAATGCCCGGAGGTATGGACACCACGGTGGGGGCATCCTTTATCAAAGCAGGTCGAATCAAGTATTTAATCGCCACCATTTCGTTAATGATGCCGCTGGTACTAAGCCACGCGCAAACCACCCACGTCCGCGTTTCAAGCCCAGTCGACAAAACCCTCGGGACGTTGGCCAATAGTGTACAGGCGAATGTCATTCCGCGGATCACCTGTGGTAACGGATGGGAAACCACGGCTCTTTTGTTCAACACTGCGGCGGCTCCAGCGACTTTTCAACAATTCTTCTTCGCCGCCGATGGAACGTTTACCGCTTTCACGGTGAGTTCGTCGGCTAACGCCCAAAGCCTAACCACCTCCGCGGTTCAAGGTGTTATTAATCCAGGATCCAGTCTCAGTCTCACGTTTTGTGATCCTACCAAACCGGCTCAGGAAGGATGGTCCTATCTCAACTATAGCGGCGGCCCCGGTACGATCAGCGGGTACGCGACCATCAGGCGCACAGCTTGGAGTGGTGACTTCAGTTTTGAAACGGTCATCCCGTTGAGCAGCACTCAGGACTACTCGGTTTTCATGCCCTTCGACAACACTCAGGGCTTCCGCAGCCAGTTTACTGTGGTGAACCCCGCCATGAACCTGCCAGCGCAGGTCGGCCTGACTTATCTGGATTCGCTTGGCAACACCGTTATTGTAGACAGTCTGACGCTCCAACCGGGGCAGCAGGTCACTATGGTGCTGCCCGACGTCTACCCCGACCTGGCCAACAAAACCGGCACGATCTCTGTGCAGGGGAACATCAACCGCCTTTCAGTGATGGGCCTGCGTTATAACGACCTCTATGGCGCCGTCGTTGCGTTGCCGATCATAAGCCAAGCGATTCCAGCGCAACTTTAGGTCGGCCAGCTCTTATTTGGACGAAGGTTCGATCGCAATCGTAACTGCATTACTCTGAACGAGGCTCCTGCGTGGTGCCGCCTCTCTCACCCCGTGCGGCAAAACAGCGGAAGTCTCAACAACCGGTTCCACTGAGGAATCGGAACCGTCAACCCGGCGGACCGGTCCACGGCGGAGCGGCGGAATGACCAATGTGACAGGAATTGAGTCGCCCGCTTCAATACCGATCGGCACTGAAGTGGTGATCTGGTAGACACCGGCCGTCCCCGGAACTGCATCGACCGCTGTTATTTGAGCGGACAAGGCACCGATTTCGAGTAATAGTGAGCTCCAGTTCGAAGGGTCAAGCCCCGTGGCGCTGATAGTTATGGCGTCACCGGGCTCCGCAGGCTGCCCGGGTGTCAGATAATTGCGGCTCATAGCTATCAAAGACGTCCCGCTCAGCGTGACTTGACCCTGCCCGCTTCCGGATCCGTCGAGCGAGTACAACGCTGCAGCGAACGGATTCATAACAGTTTGTACGGGGTCCGCAGTTCCCAATTGGTTCTCCACAGAAATGATCAGGGCAGTCCCCGGAACGCTAGTGGGGCACAGAAAATCGATCCGCTGCTCCGCTGCATAGAGAATCGGAACGTACGCGCCATTGATCTTCACCTTGGCTCCAGCCAACTGCGTTGAGCCACCCGTGGGGTCTGTAACGGGGTTGCCGGCCGCGGCCAGCCAGTGCCCTTTCAGGCTCGCTATCGCGTTCTGACCACAAGCGGGTTGCAGGGCTTGGCTCGCTGCATTGACGACATCCGTGATGACCGGCGTTCCGGATCCCACTTGAATCGTCACTTGACCGCTCGACGCGGCAGTCAGCGAATTAGTGGCGGTGAATGTAACTTGATAGCTGCCTTGTTGAGACTCGGCCGGAGTCCATGAAAACTGGCCTGTACCCGGATCGAAGGACGCCCCGGTCGGCAGGTTTCCGGCTGACAACACCACCGGGAGACCACCCGGATCGACAGCCGTAACCGAGAACTGTGCCTGTTGCCCGAAGATGGCGTCGACATTTGCTGGCAGAGTAAGAATCGGTGCATCCTCGGGCACAACCGCCACCGCGGTCTCGACAGCGGTTTGTCCAAATTGGACCGTAATCTCTGCATTCTGCTGCTTGGCGTACGTCTTCGCGTAAGCCCTAAATTCTAGCTGTGTCTGCCCGGGGCGCGTAGTTATTGAGGTGGGAAGTTCGACATCCGAACTCGCACTCGATACTGCCAGGTGGGCCACCTCCGGAACATTCGATGAATTCAAAAGAATGTCGCAGGTGGACCAGTTTCCTGCCTGAATCGTCCCGCTCGGACAGGTCACACTGATGGGTCGGATGCCGATAATGGAAACAGACGTAGTCTGCACGGCGCCTAGCGCCGTTGCACTGATCACTGCCTGCGCGTCCTGATCGGAAGCCGCTACCTGCACCGTAAAAGTGGTTGATTGACTTCCTGCTGGAACTTGGATTTGAGCAGGGACCTGCAAACGTGTAACGTTAGCTTGAAGCGTTACGGTAACGCCATTCAAAGGGGCGGCCTGAGCCAGTTGAATCGTACAATCGAGCGTGCCGGCATTCGACTGGTCCGGGCTGCAAGAGAGGGCCGAGATACCGTCGCCCGATACCGCTAGAGCGATCGTGGAGGTGAGCGAAATACCGCTAAGTGACGCCGTGATCACGGCATTTTGCGCGGCCGAGATGACTCCCGCGAGGGCCGTGAAGGTTGCGGTTGCCGATCCGGCTGGCACGGTGACCGATGCCGGAACGCTCAGAGCTGCTGAACTGCTCGACAACGCCACGACTTCTCCACCACTTCCGGCGGCCTTGGATAGTGTCACCGTGCACGAAGTCGAGTTCCCGGCTGTCAGACTTGTCGGCGCGCAGGCGAGTGCGCTCAATGATGCTTGTGCAGCCAGCAAGAGCGACGCAGATTGGGAATTGCCGTTATAAGAAGCCGTGATTACGCCCGTCTGATCGGCCGCGATGGCGCCGGCCATGGCTGTAAAGTTTGCGCTTTGTGCCCCTGCAGGAATCAAAACAGATGCAGGGACCGCCAGAAATTGCGAGTTGCTGGAAAGAGCTACGGAAGTGCCTCCAGAACCGGCAACGCTGGAAACCGCCACCGTACAGGTTGCCGTCGCGCCGGAGGTAAGCGTACTCGGCGTACAGGACAGCGATACCAGCGCCGGAGCCGTATAGAGGAGATTGAGGGAAGCTGTCGAGGAATTCCCATTCAGCGTGGCGGTGATGGTCACTGTCTGATTTGCCGAGACTGCCCCGGCTGTGGTCGTGAATGTGGCCGAACTCGCCCCGGACGTCACCGTCACCGAAGCCGGTAAGGTTAGGGCTGTCGCGCTGCTCGATAGCGCAACTACGGCACCACCCTGGCCGGCGGTCTTCGACAACGTCACCGTGCAAGTCGAGCTGCCGCCCTGGCCGATGCCGGTCGGAGTGCAGGATAGCAGACTCACGATTACCGGTGCCGCCAGGGAGATATTCGCTGTCTGCGAGCTGCCATTCAGCGAGGCCGTCACCGTGGCCGTCTGGTTCGTCGAAATCGTTCCCGCCGTCGCCGTGAACGTTGCGGTTGTCGAACCCGATGTCACTGTCACCGTGCCAGGCACCGTCAGCGCGCCTACGTTGCTCGACAGCCCTACCGCAACTCCCCCCGTCCCCGCCGCGCTCGACAGCGTTACCGTGCAAGTTGAAGTAGCTGCCGTTCCCAGGCTGGTCGGATTGCAAGATACACCGCTCACCACCAACACCGGTGGGACCAGCGTAATGTTTGCCGTCTGCGTACTGCCGTTCAGCGAGGCCGTCACCGTGGCCGTCTGGTTCGTCGAGATCGTTCCCGCCGTCGCCGTGAACGTTGCGGTTGTCGAACCCGATGCCACCGTCACCGTGCCTGGCACCGTCAGCGCACCCACGTTGCTCGACAGCCCTACCGCGACTCCCCCCGTCCCCGCCGCGCTCGACAGCGTTACCGTGCAAGTCGATCCCCCGCCCGTCCCCAGGCTCGTGGGATTGCAGGACAGCCCACTCACCAACACCGGCGGGACCAGCGTAATGTTTGCCGTCTGCGTACTGCCGTTCAGCGAGGCCGTCACCGTGGCCGTCTGGTTCGTCGAAATCGTTCCCGCCGTCGCCGTGAATGTCGCGGTTGTCGAACCCGATGTCACCGTCACCGTGCCCGGCACCGTCAGCGCACCCACGTTGCTCGACAGCCCTACCGCAACTCCCCCCGTCCCCGCGGCGCTCGACAGCGTTACCGTGCAAGTTGAAGTAGCTGCCGTTCCCAGGCTGGTCGGATTGCAAGATACACCGCTCACCACCAACACCGGTGGGACCAGCGTAATGTTTGCCGTCTGCGTACTGCCGTTCAGCGAGGCCGTCACCGTGGCCGTCTGGTTCGTCGAAATCGTTCCCGCCGTCGCCGTGAACGTCGCGGTTGTCGAACCCGATGTCACTGTCACCGTGCCTGGCACCGTCAGCGCGCCTGCACTGCTCGACAGCCCCACTGCAACTCCCCCCGTCCCCGCCGCGCTCGACAGCGTTACCGTGCAGGTCGATCTCGCGCCCGTCCCCAGGCTCGTGGGATTGCAGGACAGCCCACTCACCAACACCGGCGGGACCAGCGTGATGTTTGCCGTCTGCGTGCTGCTGTTCAGCGAGGCCGTCACCGTGGCCGTCTGGTTCGTCGAAATCGTTCCCGCCGTCGCCGTGAACGTTGCGGTTGTCGAACCCGATGCCACCGTCACCGTGCCCGGCACCGTCAGCGCACCCACGTTGCTCGACAGCCCTACCGCGACTCCCCCCGTCCCCGCCGCGCTCGACAGCGTTACCGTGCAAGTTGAAGTAGCTGCCGTTCCCAGGCTGGTCGGATTGCAAGATACACCGCTCACCACCAACACCGGTGGGACCAGCGTAATGTTTGCCGTCTGCGTACTGCCGTTCAGCGAGGCCGTCACCGTGGCCGTCTGGTTCGTCGAGATCGTTCCCGCCGTCGCCGTGAACGTTGCGGTTGTCGAACCCGATGCCACCGTCACCGTGCCCGGCACCGTCAGCGCACCCACGTTGCTCGACAGCCCCACTGCAACTCCCCCCGTCCCCGCCGCGCTCGACAGCGTTACCGTGCAGGTCGATCCCCCGCCCGTCCCCAGGCTCGTGGGATTGCAGGACAGCCCACTCACCAACACCGGCGGGACCAGCGTAATGTTTGCCGTCTGCGTGCTGCTGTTCAGCGAGGCCGTCACCGTGGCCGTCTGGTTCGTCGAAATCGTTCCCGCCGTCGCCGTGAACGTCGCGGTTGTCGAACCCGATGTCACTGTCACCGTGCCTGGCACTGTCAGAGCGCCTACATTGCTCGACAGCCCCACTGCAACTCCCCCCGTCCCCGCCGCGCTCGACAGCGTTACCGTGCAGGTCGATCCCCCCCCCGTCCCCAGGCTCGTGGGATTGCAGGACAGCCCACTCACCAACACCGGCGGGACCAGCGTAATGTTTGCCGTCTGCGTGCTGCTGTTCAGCGAGGCCGTCACCGTGGCCGTCTGGTTCGTCGAAATCGTTCCCGCCGTCGCCGTGAACGTCGCGGTTGTCGAACCCGATGTCACTGTCACCGTGCCTGGCACCGTCAACGCGCCTGCACTGCTCGACAGCCCCACTGCAACTCCCCCCGTCCCCGCGGCGCTCGACAGCGTTACCGTGCAGGTCGATCTCGCGCCCGTCCCCAGGCTCGTGGGATTGCAGGACAGCCCACTCACCAACACCGGCGGGACCAGCGTGATGTTTGCCGTCTGCGTGCTGCTGTTCAGCGAGGCCGTCACCGTGGCCGTCTGGTTCGTCGAAATCGTTCCCGCTGTCGCCGTGAATGTCGCGGTTGTCGAACCCGATGTCACTGTCACCGTGCCCGGCACCGTCAGCGCGCCCACGTTGCTCGACAGCCCTACCGCAACTCCCCCCGTCCCCGCCGCGCTCGACAGCGTTACCGTGCAGGTCGATCCTCCGCCCGTCCCCAGGCTCGTGGGATTGCAGGACAGCCCACTCACCAACACCGGCGGGACCAGCGCAATGTTTGCCGTCTGCGTGCTGCTGTTCAGCGAGGCCGTCACCGTGGCTGTCTGGTTCGTCGAAATCGTTCCCGCCGTCGCCGTGAACGTCGCGGTTGTCGAACCCGACGCCACCGTCACCGTTCCCGGCACCGTCAGCGCGCCCACGTTGCTCGACAGCCCTACCGCAACCCCGCCCGTCCCCGCCGCGACCGATAGAGTCACCGTGCAGGTCGATCCTCCGCCCGTCACCAGACTCGTGGGGTTGCAGGACAGCGCACTCACGACCGGCGCAACCAACGAAATGTTTGCCGTCTGCGTACTACTGTTCAGCGAGGCCGTCACCGTGGCTGTCTGGTTCGTCGAAATCGTTCCCGCCGTCGCCGTGAACGTCGCGGTTGTCGAACCCGATGCCACCGTCACCGTTCCCGGCACCGTCAACGCGCCCACGTTGCTCGACAGCGAGACTGTCGCGTTGCCCGCCGGCGCCGCACCGTTCAGTGAAACGGTGCAAGTCGAGGTTCCGCTCGAGGACAACGATGTTGGCGCGCAACTCAGACGTGTCAGGGTGGGGGGCGGCGGGATATTGGCCGTTATCGTGCCTCCGGAGCCACTAACGCTGAGGGCGCTCCCCGAAGCTGTGCTCCCTAGCGCGTTGGTGACGCCGATCGACGTGCTGGTGACGGTAGACGCAATGGTTGCAGTCACAACCGCGACGACGCCGTTTTGCATAACGGTTGCGTTAAGCCCGGCCAGGATACAGGAATAGGAGCCGGAACTCGACGTGCAGTCAAGCGACTTATTGGCTGCACTGGCGCTAGCCCCAAGGGCTACACTAATGGGAGGGGCGGAAACAATATCGGAGGGCGTGTAAGTGAAGGTCCATTGAAGTGCTGCCGGTTGGCTGCCGGTTGGCGAGCTCAATGTGAGATTCAATGAAGCGGTGCCCCCCTGCGAAACGGTTGCTGAAGATAAGGCCAGACTGTCCTGGCCGAATAGCGAGTTTGCAAATAAGACGGGGATAAGAAAGATAGAGAGGCGCAACATCCGGCCGGTCGGCGGCCGTTCGGGCAAATCGGTGCACACCAAGAGAACCTCCTGATCCGCAATGCCCAATGGGTTGGGGCCCGTGTTACATACCCATTTGCAATGGTTCTACTGACAACTTAGGAATAGATCTCCCGGTAGTCAATACTCACTTCTGGGGGGGAGGATCCCCCCTAAATTGATGATCCTGTAGCCGTACGTGCAACACGGTGATTCCCCTTAGAACGTCATGGAACTGACTCGAAGGGCTAAAACAAATTAGAAGTTGTTTAGGCGAATTGTCGAATATGTCGTCGGGTAAATCCCCCCTATTTCATTCGTGATTGGGTTTTTTAACAAATCTCGATCTATTTTCAGTGAACATAGCAGGTCGCCTGAATCACTAGCTACCTGGCTATCGACTTGATCGGAAGTCGCCTCGGGAGAATGCCAGGATCTCGTCCGTTGTGCTGGGGCGGTCAACCTCGAAGCTCGCTAGACCATCCAGCCCCTGTGCGGCGGCTACGAGTTGTGGATCGCCGATCAGTGGCTTTCCGGTTCAAGAACACCGATCTGGCAGGCTCTCTTTGCCGGCTCAGGCATCAGCCGGTCCGCCTTCGGCCGCTGCCGACGCTTAGACGGCCAAGCTGGCGGTCCACAATAAACGTGCACACCCCAGGAAAGGGTTGGCGTTGAGGCGGACGGAAGCGTCACCGCGCGATCTCCATAGCCGGAGGACAACCTAAAATTCAAGATAATTGGATGTAAAATACGCTGTAGTCAGGAAGCCCGGCGTTAGGCGGGAACCCGACTGCAAAATCCTGGCGAGGATGAGACTACCCGTGTTCCTCTTAAGCCAATCTACGCACCGGATGCTCATTCGGTATCACGAGCGGGTCGGGTGCGTGTACGTTCCCAACCTCCGGGCGCGCGTCCCGAATGAAACCGGTGGATACTTCGTCGTAACCAACTCGCTCGGATTCCGTTCCGATTACGAGTTCGAGCGCAAACGCACCGGGCGGCCCAGAATTCTGATGTTCGGGGACTCGTTTACCGCCGGAGACGATTGTCCGAACTCCGAGCGCTATAGCGATTATCTGGCGCGCATGTTGGACTGCGAGGTATACAACTTTGGCGTCTCCGGCTCCGGCACCGACCAGCATCTGCTCATCTGGCGGGAGTTTGCCTCCGGGATCGAAGCCGACCTGATCGTGGTATGCGTGCAGATCGATTCGATGAGGCGCATTCAACTTAGCCATGGCGAGTCACTTGACCGGATCACGGGCCGGCGCGTGCTCGTGCCTAAACCCTATTTCGAACTGGCGAACGGAGAGTTGATCCTGCGCCATGTTCCCGTGCCTCGAGAACGGCCGGAACTGGGCAAGATAACCGCTGAAATCGGGAGCGCGCGTTGGCGTACCACCACGGTGAGGTGGTATAGCGAATCGAAAATGGGCGATGCCATCCGCCGGACCCTGAGCGGCAGGCTGGAGCCGATGCGGAGTAGTCTGATCCGCCTGAGCCGCATCCAGCCTTATGCCGATTTCGACCGTCCGGATACTCCGGGGTGGCGGCTCATGTCCGCCATCCTCCGACAGTTCGCCGAAGAGGTTAAGCCGCTGCCGATCCTGATCGTGCCGATACCGACTCACGAGTATTTTATTCACGGTGTCGCGCCCATATATCAGGGGTTCTTCGAAAGCCTCGAAGACCGTTCCCGCGGCATCCACGTAGCCGACGTCAGCAACCCTCTGGTCTCGTTGCCGAGAGAGGCGCGTTTGAAGCTGGGCTTTCGCGTGGGTTCCCACTTCACTCCATTTGCCCACGACATGGTGGCGGGAATTATGGCGGATAAAATCCGCACACGCGATCTGCTGCCGGCGGGTCCCGGCGAGGGCTTCCCGCGCCCGTCGCCGGTCCGGCACAAGCCGCGCGGTCCCGCCGGGTCGACCTGCATACTGGGGCTATCCTGTTTCTTTCACAACTCCGCCGCGGCGCTGGTGCGGGATGGAGAAATCGTTGCCGCTGCTGAGGAGGAGCGCTTCTCGCGGCTTAAGAACGACCGCCGGTTTCCCAGCCATGCCATCAATTACGTGCTCGAAGAAGGCGGTCTAAACCCCGCCGACTTGACCGCCGCGGTCTATTACGACAACGCCTCTCTGACCTTTGAGCGGGTTCTGCATTCTCAGTTAGCGATTGGGGCTCGCGCCGCCGGCGCGTGGCAGCGAGCCATGCCCAGTTGGGTCCGGTACAAGCTGCATATGGGACGGCTGATCCGCGATTACCTGCGCTGCGAAGTGCCCGTTTTCCAAGAGAGGCATCATCGCTCGCATGCCGCCAGCGCGTTTTATCCCTCCCCGTTCGAACGCGCCGCCATCTTGACCGTGGATGGCGTGGGGGAGTGGGCTACAGCGTCCATCGGCGCCGGTGAGGGCAACCAAGTCCGGCTGCTCCGCGAAATGCGCTTCCCCAACTCGTTGGGGCTGTTGTATTCGGCCTTCACCCAATTCACCGGGTTTAAGGTGAACTCCGGTGAGTATAAGATGATGGGCCTGGCTCCTTACGGTGAGCCGAAATATGCCGATCAGATACTTTCGAATTTGATCGACCTGAAGCCAGACGGGTCCATGGAACTGAACATGGAGTACTTCGGTTTCCTCGAAGAACCGGAGATGACTAACGCCCGTTTCGCGGACTTGTTCGGCGGGCCCCCGCGCAAGCCCGATTCGCGCATTACGCGCCGTGAGATGGATCTGGCGAAGTCCATTCAGTGGGTTACCGAGGAGGCTCTCCTCCGGATGAGCCGGCACGCATACGCGCTGGTGGGCGAGACAAACCTGTGTTTGGCCGGAGGGGTAACGTTGAATTGCGTGGCCAACGGCCGCATTCTCCGGGAAGGCCCATTTCGAGATCTCTGGATCCAGCCGGCCGCAGGCGACGCTGGCTGTGCTTTAGGAGCGGCGCTCGACCTTTATCACACCTATTTCGGAAAGGACCGGGCGCGTGCCCAGGATGGCCGGCCCGCCCAGGCCGGCAGCCTGTTGGGTCCCGAATTTTCAGACGACGAGATCCGCTCCTACCTGGAGACTTGGGGCTACCCCTATCATGAGATGTCCGAGGATCGGCGGCTGGAGTGCCTGAGCGGCGCTCTCGAAAGTGGACGAGTAGTGGGACATTTTTCCGGGCGCATGGAGTATGGGCCCCGGGCGTTGGGCGCCCGTTCCATCCTGGGCGATGCGCGCAGCCCTGGAATGCAGACGGAGCTGAACCTCAAGATCAAACACCGCGAATCGTTCCGGCCGTTTGCACCCGCGGTGCTGGCCGAGCGCGTCTCGGATTACTTCGAACTGGATCGGGAAAGCCCCTACATGCTGCTCGTCGCGCCCGTGCGCGAGAACCACCGGACTCGACCGGATCCCACCGCCGTCAAGGATGAGAAGGCTGCTGATGCCGACGATTTGCTGCCCCTCATCCGTCAGGTTCGCAGCGACATTCCCGCGGTGACTCACGTCGACTATTCGGCGCGAATCCAGACTGTACGACGGCGCGACCACGCTCCGTACTATGACCTGATTCGCCGGTTCGAAGAAAAGACCGGGTGCCCAGTGATCGTCAATACGAGTTTTAATGTTCGCGGCGAACCTATAGTGTGCACGCCATCCGACGCCTACCGCTGCTTTATGCGCACGGAAATGAATGTCCTGAACCTGGGGCGATTCCTGCTGTTCAAGGAAGAGCAGCCGCCTTGGCCCGAACGGACAGTGGCAGCTCCGGAAAGTGAAGACGCCGAGGAGGCCCCGCCCTCCGAACAGGCCGATGAGTTCTTAGAGAAGCTGGCGAAGATCTTCCCGAAACACGTGATACCGCTTGCCGAGCGTCTCCGGAAAGAGCGGCAGGTCAAAGTCGATCTGACATTTCCTCACGTGAAATCGGCCTGGGAGCCGGTGGACGCCCCCCTCGCAATCCCGGGTATTTTTGAGATACCTGCGCCTCTTCTGGAGAAGAATCCGGACCCCAAGGTGTTTGCCGATGCGCTTCTGTCTTGCTGGACCCCGGGGCCTGCCGACGCCGATCTCCGCGATCTGCTTGAGCACCTGGGGGCCTTAGGCCGGAAGTATGCGCCCACGGAAGAGCTGGAAGAAGAAGTTCCCGAATCGATTTACGTGATGTTCTGATAGACAGGCCGGCGCCATCTGATTGAAAAGTAAGCAGTTGAAAAGAAGGTATTTGCGGATTATGCTACAATCGGCCTGTCTTGCCCAACAATAGCTTACCGTTGTTTTTCAACCGGATGTGAAGAACCACAGCGACCGAGCGGACAGGATCTGGGCCGACATTCAGCGCATCCGCGCCGAAGCCCCGGTAGTCCACAACATTACGAACTACGTGGTCATGAACACCACTGCCAACGCGCTGCTGGCGATAGGCGCATCGCCAGTCATGGCCCACGCGGAGGAAGAAGTCGGAGAAATGACCGCGATCGCACGGTCGCTCGTCATCAATATCGGAACGCTGAGTGCGCCTTGGATCGCCGCGATGTTCAAAGCGGGAGAAGCCGCCAGGCGGAATGCGCGATCCCATTATCCTCGACCCGGTTGGGGTGGGCGCCACGACATTTCGAACCGCCACCGCGCGAAGTTGCTGGCCGAACTCTCACCGGCAATCGTAAGAGGCAACGCATCCGAGATTCGAGCGCTGGTATATGACGAAAGGAGTACGCGCGGCGTCGATAGCGCATACGAGTCGGAAGATGCGGCCAAAGCCGCGGATGCGCTATCCGCCCGTTACGGCTGCGTGGTCGTGACGAGCGGGGCCGTGGATCTGATTTCTTCCGGGGGCATGACGAGTCGCGTATTCAACGGGCACCCCATGATGCCGAAGGTGACGGGCATGGGATGCACGGCCAGCGCCCTTACCGGCGCATTCGCGGCCGTGAATCCATCCGCGCGCGATGCGGCCGTGAACGCAATGGCTGTGATGGGGATTGCCGGCGAACTGGCCGCGGACCGTTCGCGAGGACCGGGGACGTTTCTCGATCACTTCCTGGATGCGTTGTACCTTCTGACCGAATCGGACATTCGAGAACGGTCAAGGTACGCGAGTCATGAAGCCCCTGCCCGATTGGAGGTTGTACCTGGTCACAGACCGCGGTCTGGCGCGCGGACGGTCGATTGCAAGCGTGGTTGAGGCGGCAGTGCGCGGCGGAGTCACCGCTGTCCAATTGCGTGAGAAGAATTGCGGCACGCAGGGACTTCGTTCAACTTGGGCGGGAGCTGAAGAAGCTCCTCGCCCCGCTCCACGTTCCATTGATCATCAACGATCGGGTGGACATCGCGCTGGCGATCGGAGCCGATGGCGTTCACATCGGACAACAGGACATGGACCCCGAGGGTGCGCGAAGGCTCCTCGGTCCCGACGCCATCATAGGTCTGTCGATCGAGACTATCGAGCAGGCTCGCGCAAGCCGTGTCGCTCGATGTCGACTATCTCGGTGTCGGGCCGGTGTTTCCCACTGCCACGAAGATCGATGCCGCTCCGCCGCTGGGCGTGGAGGCCCTGGCGGGGGTACGTGCGATCTCACGCCACGCGATTGTGGCAATCGGAGGGATCGGCGTGGAAAACGCGCGGCAGGTAATCCATTCCGGAGCTGACGGAGTCGCTGTCGTTTCGGCCATTTGCGCGGCTGACGATCCCGAGCGGACCGCCAGGGAACTCCGGCAATCGATCGATGCGGCGCTCGAGAAACGCCGCAGCCTGCGCGGCGCGCTCACTTGAAGTTGTCGCGGAGCGCTTTCAATTTGATCCATGCCGCGTCGCAGGCCTTCTTATCGGCTTCCGCCGCATCGGGCTTCATTCCGGCCTGCATGAACCCGTGAGCAGCGCCTTCGTAAACTACCGCCTCGTAGAACTTGCCTGCCGCTTTCATCTGTTCCCGAGTCGCGGGGATGGTGGCATCGACGCGCGTATCGGTCCCCGCGTAGAAACCGTAAACCGGGGCCTGGATATTGGGGATATCCGCCGGTTCCGGACAGACGCCGTAGAACACGAATGCCGCCGCGAGATCCCTGCGCCTGGTCGCGAGGCGGAACGCCTGGTCGCCGCCCCATGAGAAGCCCACGACGCAGACCTTCCCGTTGGAAGCCGGAAGCTTCTTGCCATAATCAGCCACGGCGTTGAGATCCGCGATGACCTGATCCAGCGGCAGCCTGCGGGCCGGGCCGACTTTCTGCCCCCCGGATTCCAGCGGCTGCCGTTCTTCGGGAGTCCGGCCCGATAGCATGTCGGGAGCGACCGCCAGATAGCCCGCCTCCGCCAGCCGATCGGAGACCAGTTCCACCCACGGGGCCATGGCGATCACGTCGTGAATGACGACGATCGCGGGAGCTTTGCCGCTCGATTGCGGGTAAGCCACAAACGAATCGACGCTTCTGCCGTCGTGTTTCACCGCTACCCGCGCGTGCCGCCGCGGCGACTTGTCCACCGCCTGACGCGCCCAATCCTGCGCGCAAAGAGAAGGCACGCCGAAGGTAGTTACGGCGATACCGGCTGCGCTCCCTTCCAGAAAACGCCTTCTATTCAGTTTCACAAATTCTCCTCCGGGGAAGCCCGATTGTCTCTACTTGTAGCGATACACTTTCACGCGCTGGATGGCGCGCTGGGCGAAGGAAAGGTGCGGTTGTGAAAAGAGCCGCACGCCGAAACCCGACTGACCCGCGGCTACGACGTTGGCAAAGTCACGTCGCAGGGTCGAATCGTCGCCGGCCAGATAACGGATGTGAACCCATTTCCCGTTTTCAAAGCGGCCCGCGTCCTGTTCGGCCAACCCCACGAACTCGGGTCCCGGCGGGTCCGTTGAAAACGTGATTTGCAGGTTGTCGCCGGACATCAGGAACTCGTCCGGTCCGGTGGCCATGAAGATGCCATAGCCGGCGAGGTCGGGCACCACGTCGAACGGTTTCAGGGTCGAAGCGCCCTGCCCGATCGGAATATCGGAGACGCTGCGCCGGCCCCATCCCCAAAGAGACACGTTCAGAATGTAACCGCCCAGCTTGATCTGCGTATCCGGGTCTTCCTTGTTGAGCCAGGCGCCGGCGATGGTCCCCTTGGCCTGGTGCTCCACGACGAGCGGAGTGAGTTGCTCAAGCGTCGCGTAAGCGGCCGGGAGCGGCAGGTTCTCGACATCGGTAGGGACCTGCGGGCCGGCTTCCATGGCCCGAAAGGCCGTCAGCCGCTGCAACTCGCCGATCCCCATCGATGAATAGCCGACCGCCTTGTACTGCCCGATGGCGTAGAAGGCATTGGCCGCGCCGTGGATGTCTCCGGCGGATTCGGGAATGAACAGCGGGTTGCCGCTACGGCTGAATCGCGCGGCCAACTCGGGGAAGTTGGGCACGTAAATGTCCGGGCACAGCATGTCCAGGTGTGGGCCGCCCGCACGCCAGATATCATGCATGTGAGCCTGCGGGCCGCCGCTCGGGTAGTCGCCCGGCCCTTTGTCCGCCGGCGAATTGAGCCAGGCGTTCACGAACATCGGAATGGGGTACTCGCGCTTGCCCGCATCGGCCACTTGATCGACGTACCGGGCGTAGTTCCAGCCCATGAAAATCTCGTCCGTCTGAACGCCTTTGCCGAATACTTCCTCCCAGGTTCCCGAGGTTTTGAATCCGCCGGCCTCCCAGATCTTTCGGAATTCCGGGAGCAGGCTGTCCTTGTGCTTCTGAAGGTAATCCAGGAACTCCCGGGGCACCGGCTTGGCGAAGGCCTGGTTGGCCACCGCCGAGCGGTCGCGCGAATCGCCCAGCAATCCGACCTCGTTTTCGACCTGCGCCATGATCACACGGTGGTTCTTGTCCACCTCGCGAACGTGCCGCATCAGCGCGGCGAAGGCCCGCGCATCGGCCTGCACGTTGTTCTCGCTCAGCGTCGAGAGGGTTTCCATGCTCTTGCCGTTCTGGATCTGGGCCCTGGGAAAGCGCTCCTGGTTCGCCTTGACCCACGCGGGCGCGAAGTTCGATTGCCCGTTTTTCCAACTGCCGAACCAGAGCCAGGCGATCCTGAGATCGTTCCGGTTGGCGTTATCAATCGCGGCGTCGGCAAAGTGGAAGTCGTAGTGGCCCTCCTGCGGCTCGATCCACGCCCACGCCATGGGGGTCAGCACGGTATTGAGGTGCACCTGGCGGGCCAGTATGGGAAAGATCCGCTGCATGTAGTCGAGGTCCGAAGGCGCCGTGTTGGCCAACTCACCCGAGAGCGCCAGGAAGGGTTTGCCATCCACCACCAGTTGCATGGCATCGCCCCGCCTTTCCATATGGGGAACGGCCTGAGCGTAGGCGGTAACCGCCGCCAGAGCAAACGTCGGTAGGATCTTCATCGCGGGAAAATGGTAGCAAGTTGCGGTGCGGGTATCAATCGAATTAGAATTCTCTCCGAATTTCTTCCGCGCAAAGCGGCCTGCGCGGAGATACAATCCGGATAAGGAGAATCCTTAATGGCTGGTCACTCACGTCGGAGTCTGCTTCAACTCGCCGGAGCCGCCGCTTTGCTGCGGGGCCGGATCGCCTCGGCACAACAACCTGCACCCCCGCAAAAGCGGAGCCAAGCTACCGGCTCTGGTGGCCGCGGTGGCTTGGAAGAACCGTTCCCAGCGCTGGAGCGGCGCTCCACGGTGGCGGTGGTTCATGGCGACGAGCGTCGCAAGAACGTTCACGACTCCCTGGTGGCGATCGATAAGCAGATCCTGCCCGGTCTGAAGAGCAAGAAGTACGTCGTGATCAAGCCCAATAATGTCAACACGGTGAACCAGCTCGCTGCTACCCATGCCGACGCCTTGCGCGGCATTCTGGATTACCTGGCGCCGCGTTTCAAGGGACCCATCAAGATCGCCGAAGCCTCTGCCGGGGAAACTCATCAGGGCTTCGAGAATTTCAAGTACCCCGCGCTGGTTCAGGAGTACGCCCGGCAGAAGGTCAGCCTGGTGGATCTGAACGAGGACGGGCGCTTCGAAATCGTTTCCTTGCTGGACGGGGACATGCACCCCATCCCGGCCCGCATCGCCAAGATGCTGGTGGATCCGGATGCCTTCGTCATCAGCTCGGCCATGCTGAAGACGCACAACACCGTGATCGCCACCCTTTCGGTGAAGAACATGGTGCTGGGCGCGCCGCTGCACCAGGCGCCCAAGGAAACCCCGCGCTGGAACGAAAAGCGCAAGTACCACTTCGGCATCCGCCAGACGCACTACAACATGCTGCTGACGGCGCAAAGGCTGCAGCCGCACTGGGGCCTGGCGCTGATCGATGGCTACGAAGGCATGGAAGGCAACGGTCCTTCTTCCGGAACCCCGATCAGCTCCCGTATCGCCATCGCCTCGACCGATTTCATCGCGGCGGACCGCGTGGGCGCCGAGGCCATGAGCGTCAATCCGGATTGGCTCGGCTATCTGAAGTATTGCGGCGAGCTTGGCCTGGGGCAGTACGACCTCTCTAAGATCGACGTGCTGGGCGCCTCCCTGGCGGATGTCAAGAAGCCGTACCGGATGCACGCCGATATCGAGCTCGAACTGCAATGGCAGGGTCCCATGACGGAACTGCCACCGCAGATCGGTTGGGTTACGCCGGTCGGCGACTACCCGGCGGTGGCGTGAATCGTCGCCAGCGGGACCAATAGGGACTGAAGAGACGGTCTGGGGCTGCCGATAAGAGCGGCATGACCCAGACGTTCGCCGCCACGCTGCCGGCCCCCGCGCAACAGGCCCGCAACATCCTGAGAGCGTGGGTCCGGCTGGATCCAGACACCCTCCAGCGCGAGTTCTCCAAAGGACTGGCCCTGTGCTCCTCGTCCCGGATGGCCGGCCTGGAAGCGAAGCGGCTCGATCTGCTGCGGGCGGCGGTCGAACGCCTGGACGATCGCCCGGCTAAATGGGCGGCCCGGACCAATGATCCCGCCGTGAAGCTCTGTATCAGTCTCCTGATGAACCTTGCGGATCGAGGCGCTTCGGAGCGGCCAGCGGCGCGTTGAGGAAATCCATAAAGGGCGCCATGGCGCGGAACCGGGTGAGGATCTCGCGGAACAGGCCCGGCGTGGTGGCCAGATCCGCGGGCAATTCGGCCCAGTAGAGGAACTGCTTGTAGCGGAGCAGTCCGGCGGCCGGGTGGGCGGCGCAGAAACCCTTGGGGACGCGCGAGAGCTGCTCGCCATCCATTTCACCGAAGAGGCGGCCGAGCGAGCTGGATTTCAGAATGCGCCCGAACGCCTCATGGTGCTCCTCGATGTGCCGGCGAATGGCCATCAGCGACTCCGGCGGCGGCATGTAAACGCCTCCGCCGATGCCCACTTCCTTGTGCGACACCTGGAAGTAATAGCACGCGCCATGGTGCCGCGGCATTCCGCGGCGCGGGAAAATAGCCGCGATGTGGTCCTTGTAAGGAGTCTTGTCGGGGCTGAAGCGGGTATCGCGGTAGATGCGGTAAATTGCCTTATCGGGATCGGTAACGTATGCCGGGGCGAAATCCCGCATCGCTACATTCAGGGCTTCCACCAGCTCCCGCATGGGCTGGCGGAGCCGCTCCTCGAAGATCGCTTTGCGCGGCTGGAACCACTCGCGATCGTTGTGGCGGGCGAGACCGCGGAAGAAATCGAGGCCTTCCTGGGGAAAGCCGGAGAACGGAGAGCGCACGGTTCGATTCTCGCATAGCGACGAGTTTCGCGCTCAAAAGCCCTGTTATGCTGGGAAACGTCATGCGAGCTTCCGCTGCGTTCCTGTGGTGTGCCCTGGCGGCCTGTGCGGCCGCGGCCTCCCGGCCGATGGACGTGTACGTCATCGATGTGGAGGGCGGCAAATCCGTGCTGGTGGTGTCGCCCGCCGGCGAGTCGTTGCTTTTCGACGTGGGTTGGCCGGGATTCGGCGGCCGCGACGTGAGCCGGATTCTCGAGGCCGCCAAAGCCGCCGGTGTCCACCAGATCGATTACCTGGTGGTGTCGCACTACGATGTAGACCACATGGGCGATGTCCCCGCGCTGGTCGCGCAAATCCCCGTGAAGCACATCGTGGATCACGGCCCGCTGGCCGCCACGGGCAGAGGCTTCGAAGAGCGCTACAAGCCCTACGCCGAAGTGCGCGACAAACTGCCTTACACTCCCGCCCGGCCGGGCGACAAGATTCCCATCCAGGGCCTCGATGTAACGGTGATCGCCTCGGCGGGCAAGCTGCTGGCGAGCACCCCCTTCCAGGCGCCGGGCAGCCCAACCCGTTATGTGCCACCGTGCCGAACAAACCGGAGCGGGCCAGCGACGTGGAAGATAACTCGGCCATCGGCCTGCTCTTCACGCTGGGTAAGTTCCGCATGCTGGACCTGGCCGATCTGGAGTGGGCCTACGACCATAAGCTGATGTGCCCCAATAATCCCATCGGCACGGTGGATGTGTACCAGGTGAGCATTCACGGGCAGGATAAGGGCGTATCGCCGGTGCTGGCCCAGGCGCTCCACGAGCGCGTGGCTATCATGGGCAACGGAGCCACCAAGGGCGGGGCGCCGCAAACCTGGGAAACGCTGCGCGGGGCGCCGGGCCTGGAGGATATCTGGCAGGTGCATTTCTCGGTGGAGGGCGGCAAGGACCACAATCCGCCGGACGATTTCATCGCCAACCTGGACGCCGACTGCCAGGGCAAGTGGCTCAAGCTCTCGGCGCAGCCCGACGGGAGCTTCACGGTAACCAACAGCCGCAACGGCTTCTCGAAGCAGTACCCGGCGCGGCCTTGAGCGTTGCCGGCGCGCCGCTCAGGAGCGCGAGGTCCAGCGCGGCGATACCTTCTTGATGCGCTCGACGGCCTCCATCAGGTTAGCCATCGAGTTCGCGTAGCTGAACCGGATGAACCCCTTGCCGTAATCGCCGAAGCAGCCGCCATCCAGGCAGGAGACGCCGGCCTCATATAGCAGGAAATCGGCCAGTTCCTTGGAATCCATGCCCGTGGCGGTCACATTGGCCATGGCATAGAAGGCGCCTCCGGGAACGCGGCAGCGGAAGCCGCGAACTTCGTTCAGGCCCTTGCAGAAGGCATCGCGGCGCCGGCGGAATTCCTCCACCATGGCGGTCACGGCGTCCTGCGGTCCCGTGATGGCCGCGATTCCAGCGCGCTGGGTGAAGCTGGCGGTGCAGGAATTGGAATTGACCATCAACTTCGAGATCAACGCCGCAAGCCACGTGGGCATCACACCATAACCCATGCGCCATCCGGTCATGGCATAGGTCTTCGAGAAGCCGTCCAGGATAATGGTCTTCTCGAGCATGCCTGGGAACGCCGTGATCGAGACCGGCGGCCTGTCGCTGTAATAAATGCGCGAGTAGATTTCGTCGGCCAGCACCATCACGTCGTGGTCGCGCACGAGGTTGGCGATCTCCGCCATGTCCTCGCACGGAATCACCCCACCGGTGGGGTTCTGCGGGGAATTCAGCACCACCATCCTGGTCTTCGCGTTCAGCCGGTCGCGGAAGAGATTCAGGTCGAAGGTGAATCCGCGCTCCTCCTCGAGCGGCATCGGCACCGGCGTGGCGCCCGTGAACCGGATCATGGATTCATAGATCGGGAAGCCCGGATTGGGATAGATGACTTCGTCTCCGGGATCGAGCAGCGCCAGCATGGAAAAAAACATAATGGGCTTGCCCCCCGGCACCACGCAAACGTGCTCTGGCCCGACCTGGATGCCGCGCGATGCGGAGATGTCCCGCGCGATGACCTCGCGCAGTTCGGGAAGTCCCTGCGCCGGACCGTAGTGGGTCCAGCCGTGGTCGAGCGCCTCTTTCGCCGCCTCGACGATGTGGCGCGGAGTATCGAAATCCGGCTCACCTATTTCCAGATGGATAATGCTCCGTCCCTGGGCCTCCAGCGCGCGGGCCTTGACCAAAACCTCGAATGCCGTTTCCGTGCCGAGGCGGCTCATGGATTCTGCGAGTTTCATAGAATATTCCAGTATAAACAGTTCCGGTTCTCGATCGGGATACACCCGGAGCTTGTGGCAGCGGCCCGATCAGGACACCCTCGAAGCCACCTCCCGCGCGTGTTACAAATCACGTATGCCCTCTTTTCGCGTGGAAACGCCCACCTGCTCCTATCGCGCCGTGGTCGAACGCGGCGTCCTGGGCCGGGCCGCGGAGTAGGTGCCTTCCCGAGCCGGCAAGGTCTTCGTGGTTTCGACCGAGGACGTATGGCGTCACCAGGGCGGCCGTCTGGTGGAGGGCATGGCGGGCATCCATTACGAGCGGCTCTTTCTTCCCGGCGGCGAGGAGCGCAAGCGCCTGGCGCCCCTCGAGGAACTGGCTGAAGAGATGGTTCGACGGGGCGGCGACCGCTCATCCGTGGTGGTCGCGTTTGGCGGCGGCATCGTGACCGATATGGCCGGGTTTCTGGCGGCCATCTTCATGCGCGGCGTCCCCGTGGTACAGATTCCCACCACTTTGCTGGCGCAGGTGGATGCCGCCGTGGGAGGCAAGACCGGCGTCAACCTGGAGGCCGGCAAGAACCTGGTGGGCGCCTTCCACCAGCCTCTGGCCGTGCTCATCGATCCGGCCTTGCTCGAGACCCTGCCCGAACGCGAATACCGCGCCGGCATGTGGGAGATCGTCAAAGCCGGGATCATCCGGGAAGCCCCCTTATTCGAATTCCTGGCCGGGCATAGCGCCGCGGTGCTGGCGCGCGAGCCGCTGGCCGTGGATCGCATCATCGCCGATTCCGTGCGCATGAAAACCGAAGTGGTCTCGGCCGACGAGCGCGAAGGCGATCTGCGCCGCATCCTGAATTTCGGCCATACCTTCGGCCACGCCCTGGAAGCCGAAACCGGCTACACGCGCTTCCTGCACGGCGAGGCGGTGGCCTTCGGGATGCGCGCGGCCGTGCGTTTGGGCGAGACCACCGGCCGTGCCGGCGCCCGCGAGTGCGCTGAGATCCTAGGCCTGCTGGAGCGCTACGGCCCCATCCCCTCGCTGACTGGGATTCCCGCCGAGAGCCTGCTGGCACGCCTGGTGCATGACAAGAAGACCGTGCGCGGCAAGGTGCATTTTGTGCTGCCCGTGCGCGTGGGCGAGACGGCCGTGGTGACCGGGGTGGAGGAGAGCCTGGTGCTTGAGGCCATCCGGTTCGCGCTCGCATGAAGGGCGCCACTCCCCAAGGCGCGCACAGCGAGCGCGAGGCCGCCGTCTGGGTGCGCGGCATGTTCGCCCGCGTGGCGCACCGCTACGACCTGGCCAACCACCTGCTCTCTTTCAATATCGACCGGCTCTGGCGCGCCCGCACCGTGCGCCGTATGCGGCCCATTCTGGCGCGCGAAGATGCCCGCGTGCTCGATATCTGCTGCGGCACGGGCGACCTGGCCATCGCGCTGACTGAAGCCGGGCGGGCGCGCGTGGCCGGTTCGGATTTCTGCCATGCCATGCTGGCCGGCGCGCGCGCCAAAATGGCCCGCCGGAAAGCCCCCGCGCTCCTCTTCGAGGCCGATGCGCTAGCCCTTCCCTTGCGCGATGGCGCGCTCGACCTGGTCACGGTGGCCTTCGGTTTCCGCAACCTGGCCAACTACGCCGCCGGCCTGGCCGAGATGCGCCGCGTCCTGAAACCGGGCGGGATGGCCGCCATCCTGGAGTTTTCGCAGCCGCCCAACCGGCTCTTCGCGGCGCTCTACAACTTCTATTCGCGCCGCCTGCTGCCGTGGATCGGGGGAGCGATCTCGGGCTCGCGCGACGCCTACCGCTACCTGCCCGAATCGGTGCGCCAGTTTCCAGGCGCCGCGGAACTGGCGGAGGAGATGCGGCGGGCGGGCTTCGCGGACGTGCGCTACGAATTCTTCACCGGAGGAATTGTCGCTTTGCACATGGGCGTGGCGCCGCGTAACGAATCGCACCCCACCGCCCCCGAGGCCAGCCAAATCCTTTGACTTGCCGCCCGCAACCGGTGGACAATCTCAATGCGAGGGATAGCACTCAGGGGCAAGGAGCAACCATGCAACAGATCAAAGGATCGTTCTCCGGACGGGTAAGCTGGGCGACCACAATTCCTCAAAACGAGACGCCCAGGCATGAAGTGAGCATCGTAGAGATCGAGGGCGCGCAGAAGTCGAGCGATGCGCTTTGGAATGACTCCCGGATCACTTACTGGGGCGTCGGCGAAACCATTTCGGGAAACGGAACGCAGCGCGGCTACTTCATCGACCGCCATACCGACGGCAGCATTGACAGGGGCACATTCGAGGCCCAGGTCACCACCACCGGCAACGATATGACGCTGCAGGGGACCTTTACATTTGCCGGCGGGACCGGTAAGTTCAACGGGTTATCCGGCGGCGGCAGGTTCCGGACCCGCATGATGTCCCCGACCGAACTCGAATGCACGTGGGAGGGGTCCTACCAGCTGGCGGAAACGGGGCGCGGGGCGGGGCGGTAGCGCGGGATTGCGGGCTTATACCCCGGCGTGGCCGGTAGTAGTGCATTCCGCGCGGACAGCGGTGACGGCCATTGCGTCGCTGCTGATCGCGCGGATGTTCCGGCTGCCGGAAGCGTATTGGGCGCCGATTACAACCCTGGTGATTACGCAGTCGTCGTTGGGCGCGGCACTGGCGGTTTCCGGGGAGCGGCTCATCGGAACGGCGCTGGGAGCGGTAGTCGGCGCGACTCTGGCCAGTTACTTCAGGCCTCACGCCCTGGTATTCGGAGCGGGCGCGTTCATTCTGGGGCTGCTGGCCGCCGCAGTGCACTCGGATCGAAGCGCATACCGGTTTGCGGGAGTCACGCTGGCGATTGTGCTGTTAGTGCCGCGGACGCGTCCCGCCTGGCACATCGCCGGGCATCGCTTCGCCGAAGTCTCCATCGGAATCGGAGTGGCGCTGGCGATGTCGGTGTTGTGGCCGGAGAGGGATGCGCCGCGCCCCAGCTGACTGTTGCGTTTAGCTTGGTTTTCAAGTGGAAGGAGCGGTCCCGGATGCGCGGAAGGAGCAGTTTGAGAGCTTGAATTGGGGTTTCTCGGGACCGCAACATCAGTGTATCCGAAACCAGCTTCTGCTCAATAGCCCAATTTCCTGTTTAGTACTAGTACTTTGATACTGTAAAGATAAGCCGTCAAGACCGTCGGGAATGGCTTCCAGCCGTGGCATCCCATACCACGAAGAAGAGAGACAGGCCCCCAAACGAACCGGCCCATAGGTAAACCAACCAGTAGACCGGCCAGCCGAATACGGAGCCTGTGACAGCCGCTAGAGCGAGCGCGCCGGCGATGACGGCGTGAGGAACCACCAGCATGCGGCCGCTTCCGCCAACTCCCTTCTTGGGTGTGACCCGGTAGGCAAATGGCGTGTCTCGAATTACATGCAGCAGCGCCAGAAGAGTGTAAGGCCACTTGGCAGCGCGCAGCAACAGGGCCCGCCAGTGCAGGCCGCGCTCCTCTTTAGGCACCAGGTAGAACCGCTGGCGGTAAATTTCGGAAACTGCGAACACGACGACGAGCAGCACCGTCGGCCACGCGTGCAGGCGGACCAGGGCGTTCTGGAAACGGCCCGTGCTCAGGATCGTCACCAGCAGAACCAGCGTTGCGGTAGCCACCAAGGCGTCCTGCAGGTATCCGAAGCCCTGAAACCAGTCGATCACGCGCTTCACGGTGGGAACCCCCCCGGCTTCGCCCATGCGTCGCAACTTGATGTCCAGCACCGAGCGCGCCCACCGCAACTGCTGCGTGAGATACGCCGGCCATGTCTCGGGCGCCTGGCCCGTAGCCAGCACGCGCGGCACGTAGACGCCGCGCCAGCCGGCCGCCTGGTAGCGAAGGGTCAACGTGAGATCGTCGGCCGTGTGATCGGGAAACCCACCCACCTCTTGAAGCGCGGAAAGCCGGTGACCGTTGTGGCAGCCCGTGAGGATCGGCTGGCCCAGCCCGAAACTGGCCGTCTGAATCACCGAATAGTAGGCGTACGTTTCTTCGGCCGCGCCGCGCGCGATCAGGCTGGCGGATTGGTTGTGGTAGACTTGCGGCGCCTGGACGTAGCCCACCGAGGAATCCGAGAAAAAACCGATCGACGCGGAAGCGTACTCGCTACGGGGCACGTGATCGGGATCGAACGCCAGCAGGATATCGTAATCGGAATAGCCGATCTCCGCCAGCCAGGCGTTGTAGTTGCCGTGCTTGGATTGGGCCGCGAAGGGGCCGCTCTTTTGTTGATACGCCGGCCGTCCCTTGCGGCTGAAATGATGCACACCCAGCCGCGCGCAAAGTGCCCGCACGGCCGGATCGTCGCCCTCATCCAAAATCCAGGTGTCATGCGGATAATCCAGTTCCACCAGGGCCCGCAGCGTCCGCTCGATGGTATCGAGGGGCTCGAGCACCGGCACGCACGTGGTGACCGCCGCCACGCGGTAATCCGGTCGCGGCTCCATGGGGACGGGACGGGCCATGAAAGGAAGAAATGTCCAGCGGAACTGGGGGCCCGCGATGGCGGCTGTGAGCAGAGTGGTGACGAGCAGGTGCCCGGCCCAGTTTTCTTTCCAGGGGCCGGGCGTAAACCAATAGACGGCGAATACCGCGATGGCGGCCAGGCGCGCCAGGTAGATCAGCGTGAACACCGCATAATCGGCGGGTTTGAATACCCTGCGGCACTCGACCGCATCGCGCCCTACGTCCGTCGGGTAAGCACTGGCGGTGTTCACGCTGCCTCGAAGCCTAGCTTGGCGCGGAAACTCTCCAGTGAGTCTTCC
Source organism: Terriglobia bacterium (assembly GCA_963714205.1). Taxonomy (GTDB): domain Bacteria; phylum Acidobacteriota; class Terriglobia; order Bryobacterales; family Bryobacteraceae; genus CAVQNQ01. Next base: position 1,694,363 of record CAVQNQ010000002.1, on the reverse strand, counting down.
CCGCTGACCTCGATCCGGGGCAGGTCCATGAGCGGGTAGTGAAACCGGCACGGCAGCACTTTCGCAGTGAGGCCGAAAATAAAGCCACAGGCCCCCGCGAGGTGGTGCACAGCGGGGTTGGCAAAACCGTACGGGTATACCAGGCAATCGGCGGGGCGGCCGAGTTCGCGGCGAAAGGTCTCCTGGGAGCCGAGCAGGTCGCGCGCCACTTGCGCGGGATCGAGGCCGATCAGAGGCCGGTGGCGTGAGGAGTGCGATGCGATCTCGACTCCTTCGCGCTGCAGGCTGCGAATTTCGTCCCAGCCCATCAGCGGCACGGTTTCATAGGGGCTGTCCCATTCATTCACGCCGCCGGCCAGGTCCGCGACGATGGCGATAACGGCCGAGAAGCCATATTTCTCGAGGATGGGCCAGGCATGCTCGCGAAAATCGCGGTACCCATCGTCGAAGGTCAGGATGATGGCGCGTCCCGGCAGCGGTCTGCGGGTATCCAAGGCGACACGCCAATGGTCCAGAGGGACGCTATGATAGCCGGCATCGTGCAGGTGGCGGATCTGCGCCTCGAACTCCCGGGGAGCGATGGTGTATCGGGCCGGGCTCGAGCCTCTTTCCGGGGTGACCCGGTGGTACATCAGCACGGGCAGTTCGCGCGTAACGACCCGGGAAGCGCGAGGAGCCGCACCGGCCCTGGTCCGGGGGGCGGCGCGCCGCCCGATCCAGCCGGGCACGTAAAGAACGCGCTGGCCAGGGGCGTGGGGATCGCCCAGCCGCGTCACAGGCATCTTCTCGCCGGCGGCATCCGCCAGAACCGCGGGGGACGTCTCGCACGGAAACCCCGCCCAACGCGAAGCGGTGGTTCCGATCGGCGATCGAGGCCGCCGGCCAATTGCCCAGCCGTTCCGGCCAGCCACCGGCGCTTCGCCTCGATCCGTGGCCGCAGCGGCCAGCCGGGCGCGCAATGGCGGCCCGCTCAACGGGCGCCCTACGATGGCTTCGCGAACCGCCACGCGAGCCAGTTCCACGCCACACATCCGGATGATGGCGGCGCGCAGTTCCTGAGCCGTCACGGTCCGAAGGCCCGCGGGCAAAAGGAACATGGTCACGCCGGCACCGCCCAACGTCACGGTGATTTCGATTTCTCGGCCGCGCGTATCGATATTGGGCAGTAGCCCGGCGATCTCCAGGCGAATCTGCTTGAGCGTTCCGGCCGTAGCGCCCGCTGGAATGTCCAGGCCGCCCGCGTAAAAGCGATCCGCGCTCCAATCCGGCAAGCCCCACAGTTCCTGAAGGAAGATCGTCCAACCCACGCGGTCGTGAACGTCGCCGAAACCGCAGTTCTCCGGGATCAAACCAGAGGCCAGGCGGAGATCGTTTCGCAGACAGGCGAAGCCGCTTCCCTCTACCCGGAACTGCAGTTCGGGATAGATGGAGCACGCGAAGAAACGGCCCAGCAGGGGCCAGGCGAATGACGCCGCGATGGCATCGGCCAACACCTCGCGCGCGACCACGCCGTCGCACACCGGAAGCTCGACTTCGCCGAGCGCGCAGCCCTCGACCGTGACAATGGCGCGCAGGATCTCTACGCCCTCGGCAACCGCCACATCCTCGACGGTGCACGTCGCCTCCAGCGGGATCGCCTCGACGAAACCGGTCGCCAGACCGCCGCATGGGACGACCTCCGCCGGAATCGAGCGCTCCATCCCCGTGGCGATGGCCCGCGCCAGCCCGCACGCCCCGCGCCGGCTCTCGAGATCGTTCAGAAAAGCGAGCAGCGCCCGCGTGGCTGCCGTCCATGCCGCGGCCGAATGCCAGGCGTGGCCTCGCATACCCTCTTCAAGGCCTTCCCGCAGAACCGGCCCCAACTCGAGCCAGCAAGCTGGTGGAAGGGGGTCGTTTTCAAGTTGGAGCGCGGCCGCTTCAGTACTCTCCCCGTAGGCTGCCGCATAGCCGGCTTTGCGGAACAACTCCTGCCGGACGGCCTCCGCGGTGCGAGATACAGCCGCGCCTGTCCAGATGCGCTCAGCGGACACGGGCCAGCCTCCTCGATCCCGAATCTTGAGATTCGTGCCGCCAGATAATGCGCGCGGCCTCCATCGCGCCGCAACCCGCCCCCTCCGCGCGCATCCGCAGGGGGTACGAGTTGTAGTGGTAGTCGTAAGCGTACGACCAGTCTTGTTGATACACACCCACATCCACGTGATACAGGCCCGCCGGAAGGCGCAGGCCTTCAAATCGCACCGATATCGTGCCGCGGTTGCGGATCAGCGGCAGGGTGAAATCCTCGCGATCGGTGCTGGTATCCAGACAGACGCGGCCGCCATTTCCGGTGATGGTGACGCCGAACACGGGCCTGGGAATGGCTCCCGGCGCGTCGTACAGGATCTCGACGTTGAGGCAATCGCCCGGGACGATTTCCGCCGTGGGGCTGCCGTAGGAATCGAGCAATTGCACGTCGATCAATTCCATTTCGAGCGAGCCGAAGCGGTTCCGCCGCACCTCCAGCGTCGCGCCGGAGGAGGTCCGCAAAGGCGGCCGGTCGCCGGGCGTGCGGCTGAGCGTCTCGGCTTCGTTGCGCTGCTGCGCCCGCGCCCGCATCATGGCGACGTAATGGTTCACCACCGAAGGAGCCGGGCCGTGCTCCACGATGCGCCCGCTCTCCAGCCAAAGGGCCTCCTCGCACAGCGTGGCAACCGTGGCGGCGTCGTGCGAGACCAGCACGATAGTCACCCCGCGCGCCTTCAGATCGAGGATGCGGTTCAAGCACTTGCGTTGGAAGGCCAGGTCGCCCACCGCCAGCACCTCGTCGATGAGCAGGACGGACGACTGAACGTGGATGGCCACGGCGAACGCCAGGCGCATCTCCATACCGCTGCTGTAAGTGCGCAGCGGGGCGTCGATGGCGTCGCGAAGCTCGGCGAAGTCCACGATGGAATCGAACTCGCGCTCGACCTCGGCGCGCGTTAACCCGCCGATGATGCCGGTCACGAGGACGTTTTCCCGCCCGGTCAGATCCGAGTGAAAACCCGCGCCGAGTGAGAGCAGGCCGCTGACGCGGCCGTGCACCTTGATGGAACCTTCATCGGGCTGGCCGATGCCGCCGAGCAGACGCAAAAGAGTCGATTTGCCGGCGCCGTTCGCGCCGATCACGCCTACAGTGGTGCCTGCCTCGATGGCGAGATCGATTTCGCGCAGGCCCCAGAAGTACTCCGGCCCGCCGCGGCGCCACCCGCGAGCCACTACTTCCTGGAAGGTCCAGGGTCGGTGCGGGTCGTACCGCCGGAACCGCTTCCCTAATTGACGAGCTTCGATCGCGAGGGCCATTTGTCGTTCGTTCAACGGACGGAATTCCGCAACGGAGTCAAGGCGCGTGGCACTATAGTTCCTCCACGAAAGCGTGCGAGCTGCGCACGAAAATTCCCACGGCGGCGCATAACAGGACCGCCGAAAGCGCCGCCACCGAGACCAGCGGCTTCCAGGCCGGCATCCCGCCCGTGAGCAGCACGGCCCGGTACGCTTCCAGGATGTGAACCATGGGATTGAGTCGGTAATAAGGCTGTAACCGCGGCGGAACGGAGGCCACGCTGTAAAAAATAGGGACCAGGTAGAACCCCAGCAGTAACACAATGCCCAGCAAGTGCTGGGTATCGCGGAATCGCACGTGAAGACTGGCGGTCAGGTAACTCACTCCCGAAGTAAAAGCGAACTGGACCGCCATGATCAGCGGCAACATCCACAGAGCCCCGGCGCGATGGCCGCTCAGCAGCGATGCCGCCAGCAGCACCGGAAGCGCCAGCACGAAATGGAAGAGGTTCGAGGTGATGGTCACCAGCGGCAGGACGGCCGCGGGAAAACCCGGCTGGCGGATCAAGCCGGCATTCTCCACGATGCAGTTGGTGGCTCCCATCCAGGAGCTTTGAAACCAGGTCCAAACCAGGATCCCGGAGAACAGAAAGAGCGTGTAGCTGGCGATGTTTAATGGCAGCAGAAACCGGAACACCGAACGGAACACCAGAAGCTGGAGCAGGGGGTTGAGCAGCGACCACGCCATTCCCAGAAACGAGCGCTTGTAGCGAATTTTGAGATCGCGGCTCACCAGCACGCGAAGCAGGTCTACGGCGTGGCGGAACGAAAATTGGTTTACAAATTCCATGGTTTGGCACTTTGCGCGATGCAACCCGGCCCCGCGGACCGGCACGGCCTTTGCCTTTCCCACGTCACCCAAATAAGTCAGGAGGGATGCACACGGCCTGCCAAACACCTGCTAGGGAACTTACCGCTCAGACGGGCGGATTCGGCGTTGGCCCACAGGGGCTCGCCAGTCATCGTAGGAGGGGACGGCCGAGCGCACGCCCAGCCAGTAGAAGTACGCCTGGGCCGCCCTGTACAGCCACCAGGCACAATCCGGCACCCGTGGATTACGCCGGAGCCCTCGCAGCCTGTCCAGCCAGGCGCCCGCCCGGTCCGCGGACCAGGCCCGCCACATCGAGCGCAGGGTAGCGGCGCCCAACGGCCGTGCCTGGAAGGCTGCCAGCCGCGCCAGCGGCATGTCCCACAACATCCCGGGACAGATCTGGGACATAAGCACGTGGCCACGGCCCTCCTCGAAGGCGCGGGCCAACATCTTGCCCAGCGAAGCGCGCGAATGATGGGTGCTGCGGGCGGCGGGAGCGAACACGAAAGGGATTCCGCGCTCCAGCAGGCGAAGTCCGAATTCCCAGTCCTCACCCGCTGCGGAGCGCCCGAAACGCTCGTCGAAGCCGCCTGCCTCCAGAAACAGGCCGCGCCGTAAAGAGACGTTGCCGGTGCAGAAATCGCGAAACGTGAAGCCATGCGAAGGGGATGCCAGCTCCCGGAAGTGGCGGTCCCACCATTTCCGGATCTCAACTTGCAAACGATCTTCGGGGCCATCGGCGTCCGGCAGTGTGAAATTTCCCAGCACCACGGCATCGCGGCCGGATTGATGGGCTTCGAGATGGGCCTCCACGAGTCCGGGCCCCGCCTGCATGTCATCGTCGAGAAACAGAATCAGATGCCCGCGCGCTTCCGCCGCTCCCCGGTTGCGGGCCGCGGCGGCTCCGCACACGGTGCTTTCGACCACCCGCAGAGGAAAGGGAAACCCCGCCGGACTTAAGCCCATTAATTCGGAATCCGCGGCCCCATCGACTGCCACCACCACCTCGAAGCGGTTCTCGGCGGTCTGCTCGCCGAGGCTGCGGAGCGGCCCCAGAGAGGTGCGGGCACGAGCTCGCGTCGGGATAACCACGGTGAGAGCGGGAAGCATGAACATTGGGGGCGAAACGTACCGACTCATGGTAGAGCGCGTGGATGGCCGCGTCAAGAAATCGGAAATCGGGAGGGAAGAGCGAACGTGAAGATCATGGTTACGGGGGGCGCCGGGTTCATCGGCACGCACCTCGTGGAGTCGCTGCTGGCATCGGGAGACCACGAGGTGGTAGTGCTGGATAACCTGCACGCCCGCCGCTCGCTACGGGCCGCTCTAGCGCGCGCGGTCGAGTTTCGGCGGGACGACATTCGCGATCTGGACGCGCTCCAGAAGGCCTTCGGCGGCTGCGAGGTGGTATTTCACTTGGCCGCCCAATCCAACGTGGCCGGATCGCTGGAGGACCCGGACTACTCGTTCACCAGCAATGTCGCCGGCACTTACAACGTGCTGCGCGCGGCGTCGCAGGCGGGCGTGAGGCGGGTGGTCTTCACGTCGTCGCGCGAGGTATACGGCGAGCCGGAAGTTCTGCCCGCGGCCGAAACCGCGCCGCGGCGGCCCAACAGCCCGTATGGCGCCAGCAAGGCCGCCGGCGAGATGTACTGCCAGTTCTACGCCCGCGAGAACGAGGTCACCGTCGTCCGGCTGGCGAACGTGTATGGCGCGGGCGACTACGGCAGAGTGATCCCTCTGTTCCTCGGAAGCGCGCTGCGCGGCGATCCGCTGGTGGTATACGGCGGCGAGCAGTTGCTGGATTTCGTGGCCGTTGCGACCGTGGTGCGGGCCCTCGAGCGCATCGGCCTGGGCCCGTTCGTGGCCGGCCCGCTGAACATCGGCAGCGGAACGGGCACCACACTCCAGGAGCTGGGGAACCGCATCATCGCCGCGGCCGGCTCGCGTTCGCGCGTAACCATCGGGCCGCGCCGTCCGTGCGAGGTGATGCGCTACATCGCCGATATCGGCCGCGCCCAGGCCGCCATCGGTCTCGAGCGGCCGGCCGATCCGCTCTGGCAGCTTCCCGAGTGCATCGAGTGGGCCCGCAGCGCTCTCGAACGGGCGGCGTGAAGGGTTCAGGAGCGGAGCGCTCGGGAGCGCCCGAGCCGGCCCCGAAACGAAGCCGCCCACGCCAGCAACGCTCCCGCGGCCCCGCTTAACGGCATCACCGCGGTATGCCAGAGCATCACGTGCAGGGTCTCGAAATTCGCGCAGTGAAGCTCCAGCATCGTCACGCCGGCAAGACCCGCGAGTGTGCCCGCCATCAGGCCAGCGGCAACGGTATTCACCGCAAAGCCGCGCCGCAGAAGCAGCCAGCTCGCACAGGCCGCCGGAATCGCATGGAGCAGGCCCGCAGTCAGGCAGGCCAGCCCCTGGGAAACAAAGCGCTCACTCCGGTAGTCGTGGAAGAGAAGCGCAAAGATGGCGACGAGCGCCAGGCTGCCGGCTGCCAGCAGGAGCCCCGGCGCCACGCGACGCCGGCTTCCCGGGACGATTTCGCTAACGCATGCCGTGGCCGCCAGCCATAGCAGGATACCGAGTGCGGGAAAGATCAGCGCGCGTTCCAAAACACTCAGGCCTTGAATGCCGTAGAGACCTAATCGGGCCGCGCCGGCCAGGGCGACGGCCGCGCAGATCATAACCATCCCCCCCGCCAGGACCCAAGCGGGCGGCAGCGGGCGAACCGGACGCAGCGAGGAGCCGATCGATCTGGCAACCTCATCGAGCAGCGCCGGGTCCACGTCATGGGGAGCCTGAGCGGCCTTCTTCAGGATTTCATCGATCTCCCTATCCCTCATGGCAGACCTCCCGCACGCCCAGCACCCAGCCCCATGCCGGTCAGCCGTTCCCTCAGCTTCTCGTAGGCGCGGTGGGCCTTCTGCTTCACCGACCCTACGCTCGACGAAGTGGCCCGCGCCACCTCCTCCAGCGACATCCCCTCGACCTTCAACATCTCGATCACTTCCCGCTGGCTCTCGGGGAGAGGCGCCAGCAGCGCCTTCAAATCCGGAGTTCCGCCGGATTCCGCCGGGAGTGCCGCCGCCACCTCGGGCATCTCCTCCAGGCGCTCTTCACGAGCGGCCGCGCGGCGTGCCTTCCGGTAGTGGTCCACGCGAATGTGCCGGGCGATCGCGTAGAGCCACGGCAGCAGAGGCTCCCCGGCGCGATAGGTATGCCGGACCTCGTGAAGGCGCAGCCACGTCTCCTGCAGCAGGTCATCGGCATCTCCCCGGCTCGCGACTTGGACGACGAAAAACCGGTGTAGCTGCGGGCTGAGGCGACGGATAAGCGCGGTAGCTGCGGCAAAATCACCACGCTGATAACGGGCCATCAGCGTTTGCAGATCGCTGTCCGGGTTCATGAGGGAGAAGCCGCTCACCCAATTATTACGCCAATCACCGCACGCGCGCGCACAATCATTTTGCCGGGCCTCGCATTTCATTATGCGAGGCCCCCGGTAGATATATCTTCGTTCAGTCCTTGTCCCAAACGATAGCAACGCCGTTGGCCGCCGCGGGAATGGTGGAAGCGGTTTGCAACAGGGTCAGGTTTCCATCCTCGTCGACGCTGAAGATCGAGAGATGGCCGCCGCTGTCAATCACGGCTGCTAAGCCCCCTCCCGAGGCAATATCGGTTGGATCGCCATTCAGGCTCGCTGCCACGGCCGCGTCCTGCACGATCTTCTGACCGTAGACCGCATACCGGGAAACGCTCATGCTCGGCGAATTGCTCGAAAACAGAAACGGTCCCATCAGTGCCAGCCAGCAAGGAGCATTCTGCGTACCGGAGCCGGTGACGGTCAGAACCTTTCCATCGCGCACCAGCGTGATCTCGTTGGAATGCGCGATGGTCACGTAGGCATCGTTGCCGCGCGTAACCAATCCGAACGGCGCCATGGGATTCGCGGGTATGTTCTGCGCCAGGGTGGCAATCCCACTCACAGATCCGTCGGAAAGCAGGCCTACCGTCTCGATCACGGCGCTCTTCTCAGTGATGATCAGCTGGCCCGGCAAAACACCGACCTGCGCCGCGGAGCCGTCCGCCACATACAGTGCCGCCACTCCATCCGGATTCGAACTTACATCGGATCCATACAAACGATGGGATTCAACCTTGGTAGTCCCAAGGATGTAGAGATGGCCGGCGCCGAAGGCCACGCTGACCGGGTTGGAGACGGTGGGCACCATCTGCTTCATTTGGAAGCTATTGTCATGGCGTTCAAAAATCGACACATCTTGCGAGCCGTAATTCACCACCGCAACAAGGTCGCCGTTCGTTTCGATGCCACCGGCGTTGCCGCTGACGCCCCCTTTGCCCTGCGTGGACACCGTCTGAATCAGTCGGCCCGCAGTGTTGAAAACCAGTAGCTGATTCGCAGTGGCGTTTGACGCCGTAATCACCAGAGCGTTCTGATCGGTATCGGCGTAGACGGCAGGGGCCGCTACAAGGAGCGCGACCAGCGCACTGAAAATCCCAAACTTCTTCAGTCTCCTCCTGGAAGTTTCTTGCGCGAGCGAGTGGAAAGAGCCACGTCCGGCGCTGAATTGTTCGACTTTGCGAAGCTTCATCATGTCCTCCTCGATTTGTGGCCAATGTGCGCCCCAGGAAATCAAAGGAGCGCCGCATTGGTCGTCGTAAGTTTGTTCGCCGTCGAGTGGAAAGAAGTTACGGTGTTAATCGGCGCCGGCAGCCGGCCGTGGCCGCGGCCTGGGAAACAACTACCATCCGAGGGTTGGTGAAGCGTGGCGGAGAGAGAGGGATTCTAACGAGCGTATGGTATTGAAAACACGTAACTTATTTATTTTACGATGTGCTGGAGTCGCCTGATTTTCGGCTTTGACGGAATCTCGGGACAAAATCGGGGACAGGGTGGAGTGAACCCCTCCGCTGAGACACGGGAATTGCGGCATGCGCCCCGCCAGGTTGGAATAGATGGCATAGGAGTGCCGCGAATCGGTGGTGAAGACAAACCGCCGCTTTCGCACGGCCAGTAAATTATCAGCGCGCATCAGGCGGGAGACGCGCTTATGGTTCACCACCACGCCTTGGTGCGCCAACTCCGCTGTCACTCTGCGGTAGCCATAGAAACAGTTCTCCAGCGCGATGCTCTGGATGAGATCCCGCAGTTCCATGTCGGCCTGACGCGGCTCATGCTCCTCGTAGTGCCGATAGAAGCCGGCGCGGCTGATGTGTGCCATCTCGCAGGCACGATCCGCCCGGAAGCCCTCAAACTGCATCATGCCTCGGATCTCTCCGTAGATGCTGTCGCGCCACTCCCGATGTTCCTCCGGCGCAACTCCTTTGAAACGCTTGAAGGCTCTTCGCAAAAAATCGTTTTCCAGAGCTTGCTGCCCAATCTTGCGCTCTAATTCGGAGATGCGCCGGGCGGCCGCCTCCTCGGGGCTGGAGGCGGGCCGGGGCGGGTTGGGTATGCCCGGCGGCCGGCCAGGCGCACCTCTCAATCCGGCAGCGCCGTCCTTGCGATACACGTCGCGCCAGCGATACAGCACACTGCGCTTGATCTGCAACTCCTGGTGCAAGGCGCTCACTCTTTCGCCGTTCAGAATGCGCTCCGCCACCCTTTGTTTGAACTCCCGGCTGAAGACACGGTTCTTGGCAGACACAAAAACTCCATTCAATGAAAAGTGCCCCTAATTTCCGTGTCTCACTTTTGGGGTTCACTCCAGTGCGGTCAGCCGAGATCCGCGTTCATCCCGTCGAGTAGCTGGCTGAGACTGGCAACAGTTGCGGCGAACTTCTGGCCCATTTCCCCGTTCTCCAGTTCCTCCTTTTTTGCCAGATAAAGATCGGCGAAATTCTCATCCTGCAGCGCAAGCGTTTCAGAGATGGCGCAGCTCATAATGGTCACATCGTCGAGACGTTGGTGCATATCCCTAATGAGCCCTACCAGTTCGGCGAGAAATTCCCGGTTGGCGCGGTCGGTTGAAGTCGGCATGGAACCGATTGTAGCCGATTTTTGGACACGGCGGTCGTAGTTATAGAGTGCGGTCATGCCGGTTACTGTGGCACAGTCGCTCTCTGAAAACTGAAAACTTGGGGCTGATTTGTTTATATTTTTGTGTATCCCTCTTCGAACGCTTTGGCTGGTGGGTACGACTTGTAGCCTGCCATAGTTGCCGGGGCCACTTGCCCCGTTTGCCCCGTGGGCCTTGGGGAATCGGGCGTAGAACAGAAGAACCAATATAATGAAGAAGCCGACATGCGGGATGATATCGTTGAGAAACTGCGACAAGAATTGGCGAACGGCATTCAAACCGAAGCTCAGGTCGTATACCTGCTCGTGGAACTCCGGAAACTGATCGAACAGTCCGAAGAGCAAGACCGCTATTTGAGCGTGCTCTTTTTCTGCGATTGGGCCGTTCATGTTCAGATGGATCGGAAGAGCGCACTTCATCTGCTGCAAGAGCTTGACTCGGCGATGAGTCGTGCCACTACGAAAGGCGAGTTGGGCGAACTGATCGGAAGAATCCTGTCGATGGACAGGTTTCGCGATGAGTTGATCCACGCTTTGATGCACTTCGGATTACCTACTGACCCGGTAAGGACAATGGCGGGATGGCTCTCGTTCTTACCTCTATACCTGAACGTGATAACCGACTGTCCCGTTCTAAAGCGCAACGTGAACTTGCAACACATCAATCATCTGGTCGTGCAGGTTCAACGGGACGACCCGCCAAAGGATATCCCAGAGCGTGCATTGTTCGGATTTGCCATTCGCTGGACGTTTCTGAAAGACGGCGAGATCGTACTTGAATGGCGCAATGACGTGCTTTACCCGAAAGACCATAAGCCCGGAGTGTTCTACACTCTAAACTGAACACCAGGTATTAGCTGTCAGTGATCCCTTCGTGTAATTCCGCGCCGCCTTTCGCCTTGGAGATTGCGGCTTGTGCCTGTTACCTGACAGCTTGTCCTTGCTCAACGTGGCGATTTGAAACCCGTTGAGCTTGTTGCCGTGCCTGTCAGGCGTGAAAATGTCGGTGTTGTTCGCGATAACCCAAGGCCCAGGAGTGTGCTGAGAATTGACGTGTTCTGGTGACTGTTGTATTTGATCGGTAGCCATTGCGAGGTTCCTTCTCGTGAGGGTTAGGGGCGTCCGGCGTTCTCGCGCCGGATGTCCCGCTACCGTAGCAGGGCACGAGGGCGTGTCAAGAGGAAAGTTCTATTGCCCCGTTTTAGGGAGTATTGCCCCGTGGAGAACGAGCATCCCCGCAAGGTATAGATAACACAGGGTCGAAGATGGCGGAGAGAGAGGGATTCGAAAGCTGCCCGATTGTTGATGGCGCACAAGTTATTGATTTCGTTATGCGCACCGTGCGCCGTTTCCGCAGGATTGGGAGTTTTATCGTACGTCTATCGTACGTGGATGTCGGCACCGGAAAGAAATTTGAAACAAACTTGCCGCGAAGAAGACGGGTATACCTCACCGTGGACTCACGGCGTACGGCGAGGTTGTCTTGTCCTGCCGTGTTGCTCCCGGTTCGTCACTCGATGGTGTACCCAATCGCCGCGTACCCTTTCAAGCGCCGCTCGTACATCCTCGCGAGCATCGGGACGCAGTTATCTACGTAATCGTAGACCTGCACGAGCCGCTTTCCATCGTGAAGGCGATGGAGTCGGCCGACGTACTGCTGGAGCGTACCCTTCCACGAGATCGGCATTGCCAGGAAGAGTGTGTCAAGGCGCGCATCGTCAAACCCCTCGCCGATGTAACTGCCAGTTGCCAAGATCACCCTCGACTCGGTCTCGGGTACTGCCGCCAACGCCGCGGCAGTCGTCCGACGCTGCTTCTTGCCCATCCCGCCTTTGAGGATGAAGATGTGCTTTGCCGCTCCTGCGAGTCTCGTCGCGAAGTACTCCAGGTGTTCGGTGCGCCCAGTAAGCAGGAGTGGGCAACGTCCCATGGCAACTGCGTTCACGACGTCGTTGGCGATCAGCTCGTTGCGTGCCGCATCACCGACGAGCCCGGCATAGATATCCTGAATCGTCACCTCGGTGCGTTCGGGTGGCAGACGGAATTCCGTCTGACGAGGGGTCACTTTGTGCTCGAAGGGCGTCGTCTCGGTCATCGTGCGAGCACTCATGCTGAACCGCACTGGGCCGCACTGCATGTAGATAATCGGGTGCTGGCCGTCCTTGCGTGTTGGTGTGGCGGTGAGGCCAACGACGTACTTCGCCTTCACCGCTCGCATGACCTGTTCGAACGTGAAGGCTGAGATGTGGTGGCACTCATCCACGATCACTTGGCCGTAGTCCGCGACGAAGTCCTTCACCTCTTCTTTTCGATACAGGCTTTGAATGACGGCAACGTCCACGCATCCTGTCCGGGCCGTCTTGCCAGCACCAATCTGCCCAATAGACTTCGGCGGCAAGTTGAGAAACATCGTCAGCCGTTCGATCCACTGGTCAAGCAATTGTTGCCGGTGCACGACCACGAGAGTATTCACCTTACGTTTCGCAATCAGCCATGCCCCAACGGCGGTCTTCCCGAATGCCGTGGGCGCGCACAGGATGCCGTCGTCATGGTCCATGATCTTATTTACGGCATCTTCCTGTAACACACGAAGTTCGCCCTGGAACGTGACCTTGATCGCGGTGCCAGGATTCCGTTCGTCCCTGATCTCGGGACGTATCTTGTGCGCGGTGAGGAGCGCCAGCGTCTCGGTCAGGCATCCGCGCGGTACCGCGATGTGTTGTGGGAAGTCCTGGCCGCAGGCGATCACCCTGGGCTTGTCGTATGTTGAGAGTCGCATGGCCTGCGCCTTGTAGAACTCCGGGTTCTGAAACGCCGCGAGGCGCAGTAATCGGTTCAACATCGCGGGTGGTAGGTCCTTTTTCTCCACATACACGAGGTTCGCGCGTACGACCTGGACGGTTCTTGGCAACGGCCCCTCGATGGGCCGCTCTTGTCGCCTACGGGAGGGCGGCAGGGTCCACGGGTCCTGGACGTCTTCGTCATCCGAGATGCTCATCCGGACGCCGATCAGGTCGCCTTTGCGCTGGGCCTGTGCGACGATCTCCTCCGCGGCGTCCGCCGGCACGCGTTGGATCGTCGATAGGAACTGCCACTGGTCGGGATATGGTTGGAAGTTCGCGTCGATGAAAACGCTATTCCCGGCTTTGCGCGGAGTAAACTGCAGAGGGAGTGCAATCAGATTGCCAAATCCACCCTTTGGCATGGTGTCCTGGTTGGGGAAGAACCGGTCGTAGGAGTCGAGCCCGACTTGATGGCGGCGTTCCATGGTCCGTGTCAAAATCATGCAGCCCAGTTTGCGTGCGGTAATCGCTGGGAGTGGGCGGCTAAAGAACATCCAAATGTGGCCGCCCTTTCCGGAACGGGAGCGCTCCAACGACGCCGGAAGACCCAAGGCTTGGCAGGTTTCCAGAAACGCCAGGGCGTCATACTCCCAGGTTTTCTTATCGAAGTCCGCAGCGAGAAACCAGCACGTTTCGTCCGGCAGCAGGGGGTAGACGCCAATCGTCTCCTGACCACGAAGGTGGCTTTCGATGACCGCGTCGGCCATCGGCAGGAACCGCCGTGTCTGCTGATCGATCTTCTTTCGATCTTCGGGACGGGCTTTGTTGATCGCCTTCCAGTCTTTGATTGCCGCCGGAGAGTACCCTGCGTCACCTTTGGGATTCGCCCAGCGGCGCGCGTACACATCTTCTCTACCGTGAAATAGGCTGCGAAACAGCGTGACCCGCTGGCGTGCGCGTTCCTCCCGGTCAACCGGCGGCTCAATCACGTTGGCAGTCCGTGGAGTTGGCTGCTCGGGCGTCGCTTGCGGCAACGGAATGCCATGCACGGCAAGGAGTCGCCTCAGACGCTCGTTCTCTTCCCGGAGCCGCATGTTCTCTTGCTCCGGAGGCTCAAAGGGAAGGTGTGCCGATCCGTCCTCGATCATGGCCGTGTTCGTTATCTACGTGCCGAGGGCCATGATGGCCTCCACGTACGCCTGAACCACCGTGAACACCGTGGCAAGGTCGGTCGGCAAACCGCATTCTTGTGCCACAGCCCGGAACGGCGCCTGCCACTCCGGTGGCGGCGGAACCAACGCCGAAGGCATCTCGTGGGTCGCTCGTCGTTGGAAGGTCAGCCGCAGCGCATTCCTGACCCTGCTTGGGTCGAGTGCGCCCGATCCGACCAAGAGCGCCAAGTCCGCGACATCCTTCACCCGGCTATTAGGGGTGTTCCGTGGCAGCGTGTACGCGTGGATCTTCTCGGCAAACTGCTGTTCCCGAGCGATCATCAGCACCCTGGCCGCTCCGATGCCAGCGAAGCCGAGCCAGTCCCGGCAGACAACCGGTTCCAACGGCGGCATCACCACATCGCCGAGCCCGGCGTCCAGATGAAAGCGAGCGAACACCCGATTGTCCGTCCGCGCTTCGACGGGGAATCGAGCGCCGCCGTACGGCGCGGCTGCCAGATCCATGACCGGAGCGCCGAGGACGAACACGAACCAATCGCCCAGGGCGGCATCAGCCTTGTGCTGCAACATCTCCCGAATCGCTTGATTGGCATCGCCGACGCCGGCTGCAACCTGTTGCACGGTCAGGTCGATGTCAACGGTTGACCGTGCCGCCTTGAACCGAAGTTCCAACGCGTAGCCGCCCTTCAAGGCCCAGGGAGGCGCGTCGTCACGAAACAGCCTCGCCAACAGCCGGTCAAAGGCGACCTGCCGGCGCAGTCGGTTGATGTCAATCTCTTCCCGACGCGAAATGGCGCGCAGCCGTTCTTCGAGTGCGCGCCGGAACGCTGCCGCCGTCGAGTATGTCCTGGGTTGGCTCATCAGGCAACTCGCCGCAGCACTTGTTCAATGAACTTGCGGGCTGGCTCGCTCATGGCAGTACTCGCTACCTGGCGGCGCGTGATTAGACCCCGATCGAACGCTTGTCGCAGCGCTTGCTGGAGGAAGGTTCGTTCGACATCTCCGGCAGCAATTACGTCGACGATTGTTCGCAGGGGGCGCGTGAATCGGAACCCTGTCGCTGTCTGCACGTCAGCGTCGGGCACGTCTGCATAGTGCAGGACGAGCGCCCCTGGGATCTCGGCATTTCGCCGGAACGCGGTCGGGACAGTCATGTGAAGTTTGGAGGGATTCACATCGGACAAATCATGAAGACGAAGCGCGGTCTGATGGCTGTACGCTCCCTCAAGGAGTTCCCGCCGATTCCGCGACCACAGTGACCACAGGACCAGGTCGGGCCGCTCCGATGCTGGGAACTGCGCCAGACGGTAGATGCCTCGATGCTCGCGAATCCAGTTCCCTATCTTCACATGGTACGGGTGTGTGTTCTCGGCAAACCCGGCGACCTTGGCCTGCTTGGCCGTGAAGAAACCCTGCTGGTCCTGCGCGATTTCGAACAGCCGCTGTAGCGCCACACGGTGAGACTGTGCCATTAACACAATACTACAATTTTCTTGATGGATTGCCAAGCAGTGCATGAGACCGGAGCGCCGGTGCCTCCGACTGCCAGACGGCCTGGCTGTGTGGGGACGAAGCAAGTTCTCCTGGGGCGAAGAACTGTAAGTCCCATAGATTTCCACAGGCATCGTACACGCCTATTTAAGCAACTAGCTTGAAATGAGTCGTTTGGCGACAGAATTACGCTTCTATCGTACGCGCCTGGTTTTATCCATCTGTAACTTATTGATTTAACAACAAGTTATGCATGGCGGAGAGAGAGGGATTCGAACCCTCGATAGAGTTTCCCCTATACACGCTTTCCAAGCGTGCGCCTTCAACCACTCGGCCATCTCTCCGGTTCGAAACTACGGCTGGCTGCGGTCTCTTTTCGAGAATACCATGCCGGTGCCGGATGGGCCGCCCGTCCGGGATGCGGACGTAGAATAGACGTTTGACGCAATCTTCCCTCACCCGACGCGGATGGCTGGCCGCCTCGGCTGCCGGCGCGCTGTCCTGCACGCATCGCAAGGCCACCGGCTATCTCGGCTATTGCTTCGTCGCCAACCAGGGCGGCCGCTCGGTGGCCGTGGTGGATCTCAACCGTTTTGCCGTCCGCGCGCGGATCGCCCTGGATGCCGCTCCCCGCCTCGTGATCCCGCACCCCAGCCGGCCCAAGGTCTTCGTGGTGGCACCGGAGAGTGGCACGGTCTATGAGATCGATGCCGCCTCGCTGTCCGTCAGCCGCCGCGTTCGCGCGGGCAGCCAGGCCGTGGGCGCGCAACTCGCGTCCCGCCGCGACGCCCTGTGGGTGCTGTATCGCGAGCCGGCCGCGCTAGTGGAATTCCCCCTGGAATCGCTGCGGCCCGGGCGCCGCATCCGCCTGCCGGGACCGCCGGATGGCTTCGACCTGAGCGTCCGGGGCCAGGCCGCCATCGCCATCCGGAAGACGCGCACGATTGTGCTGGCCTCGCTCGCCACCGCTTCCATCGAGCGCACCATCGAGGCCGGCGCCGATCCGAGCCTGGTGCGCTACCAGCCGCTCGATGGCAACCAGTTGATCGCCGGCAGCCAGCCGGAGCGCGCCGTGGCCATCTTCGACGCCGCCTCCGGGAAGGCGGCTGTCCGGTTGCCCGTGGCCGTGGCGCCGCGGAACTTCTGCTTCGATCCCTCGGGCGGGCAGCTCTTCGTCACCGGCGACGGCATGGACGCCGTGGTCATCGTATTCCCCTACAGCACCGAGGTGGACCAGACCATTCTCGCGGGACGCGCGCCCGGCGCCATGGCGGTCACCGATAATTACCTGCTGGTGGCTAACCCGGAAACCGATAGCGTAACGGTGCTGGATATCGCCACGCGCAACCTGGTGGCGGTAGTCGAGGTGGGGCGCGAGCCGCGCTATATCCTGATCACGCCGGATAAGCAATATGCCCTGGTGCTGAACGGAAAGTCGGGCGAACTGGCGGTAATCCGCGTCTACTCGCTGGGCTTCACGCCTACCGGCGCCCCGCGCCTCCGCAATAAATCGGCCCCCCTCTTCACGATGTTTGGCGTGGGCGAGCAGCCCGTCAGCGCGGCCGTGGTGGCTCTCACGTAAGTCGCTGGTTAACTACCGGGTCACCAGAAAGACCGCCGTCTCCGCCCTCAGATTCGGCAGGGAAACCACCTTGCGCGGGCCGGCCAGAAAATAGCGGCGCTCCACCGTGAGTTTTTCCAACGCCGCCAAGTCCTCGAAATCGTGCACGGTGAGGAAATGGATGTTGGGCGATTCGTACCACTCGTAGGGGAAGAGGCGCGTCTTGGGCGCGCGCCCGCTGAACAGCATGGCGAGGCGCATCCGCCAGTGGCCGAAATTGGGGAAGGCCACGATGGCCCGCCGTCCCACGCGCAGCATCTCGCACAGCACTTTGCGCGGGAGGCGCGTCTCTTGCAGCGTCTGGCTGAGGATCACGTAATCGAAGGCTTGGTCGGGATAGTCGGCCAGCCCCTCGTCGATATCTCCCTGGTAGACCGAAACGCCGCGGGCGATGGCGCGCTGCACCTTGGCGCCGGAGATCTCCACGCCGCGCGCATCCACGCTCTTGTTCTCCGCCAGCCACTGCAGCAGTTCGCCATCTCCGCAGCCCAGGTCCAGCACGCGCGCGCCGGGCTCGACGATTTCGCCGATGATCGCGAAGTCGCTGCGGCCCAGCACTTCGCGCACGAAGGTTTGCTTGGCGGCGGTTTGGGCGCTCATGCGATCTTCTCGAACGTGCTGGCCAGAAATCCGCGCACCAGCTCGGTCTGCTCGGCCACATCCACCAGAAACGAATCGTGCCCGTAATCGGAGGGCAGCTCCACATAGGCCACGTCGCAATTGCGCGAGCGCAGCACGCGGACGATTTCCTGCGACTGGTAGCTGGGGTACAGCCAGTCGGAGCTGAAACTGATCACCAGGAAGCGCGCTTTCACGCCCTCAAACGCGGCGGCCAGCGAGCCGTGGCCATTGGTCAGATCGAAGTAGTCCATGGCCTTGGTGATGTAGAGGTACGAGTTGGCATCGAAGCGGTTCACAAACTGGCCGCCGCGGTAGCGCAGGTAGCTCTCCACCTCGAAATCCACATCGTCGAAGGCGTAGGTGAAGGTTTCTTTTCCGCGCAGGCGCCGGCCGAACTTGGCGCGCATCGAATCGTCGCTCATATAGGTGATGTGGCCCACCATGCGGGCCACCGCCAGGCCGCGCGCCGGCGGCTGGCCGCCATAATAGTTGCCGCCGTTCCAATCGGGGTCGGCCATCACCGCCTGGCGTCCCACCTCGTTGAAGGCGATCTGCTGCGCGCTGTGCCGCGTGGTGCAGGCGATGGGGATGGCCGAAACCACGCGATCGGGGAAAGAGACCGCCCACTCGAGCGCCTGCATGCCGCCCATCGATCCACCCGTCACCGAAAGCAGCTTGGGGATGCCCATCCAATCGATCAGCATCTTTTGCAGCCGCACCATGTCGCCGATGGTGATCACCGGAAACGACATGGCGTACGGGCAGCCGGTGGCCGGGTTGATGGAGGAGGGTCCCGTGGTGCCGCGGCACCCGCCCAGCACGTTGGCGCAGATCACGAAGTATTTGTTCGTGTCGAAGCCCTTGCCCGGACCGATCATGTTATCCCACCAGCCCGGCTTGCCGTTTTCCTGGCTGATGCCGGCGGCGTGGGCATCGCCCGAGAAGGCGTGCAGCACCAGGATGGCGTTCGATTTCTCCGCGTTCAATTCCCCGTAAGTCTCGTACGCCACATCAATGGGCGCCAGCGTCGAGCCGCCATCGAGCGAGATGGAAGCGAATCGCGCGCTCTTGGTTTCGACAATCATGGGCGGGAGATTCTCATCATAGCAGAGCCTTTAGCGCTTTCGGCTATAGTAAGGATACATGTTTCGCCTTCCGGTCCTGGCGGGGTTTCTGGTGGCCGCGGCCTTCGCGGCGCCACACGAAACGGTGGTGGTCGATACCGATTCGGGCATATTCGGCGACGATGGCGCGGCGCTGGTGATGCTGCTGCGCAGCCCTTCGCGGGTGAGCGTGGCCGGTGTGACCATCGTGCCGGGAAACGTCTGGCCGGATGCCGGCGCCGGTTTCATGGCGCGCTTGCTCGATCTGCTCAAGCGCCCGCAAATCCCGCTCTATACCGGTGCGCCAACGCCGCTAATCCACTCCGCCGCCATGGCGCATGAGGCCGAGCGCCGCTGGGGCAAATTCGAATACCTGGGCGCGTTCGAGCAGGCGCCCGGCCCCGCGGGAGCCGTGCGCCGCCTGCACCGCGAGGAGGCCGTCGGGTTCCTGATTTCCGAAATCGAACGTCGGCCGGGCGAGATGACCATCCTGGCGATAGGGCCGATGACGAACGTGGCTCTGGCGCTGCGGCTCAAGCCGGAGATCGAGACGCGCATCAAGCAGATCGTCTGGATGGGCGGCAATCTCAACGTACAGGGCAACGCGTCGCCGGCGGCCGAATTCAATTTTTGGTTCGATCCGGAAGCGGCGCAGATCGTGCTGCGCTCGCGCATCCCCCGCAAGGTGATGTTCTCTCTGGATTTATGCGAAACGGCCCAGATCCATAAAGCCGAGTTCGACCAGATCGTGGCCGTGCGCACGCCCATCACCGAGCTGTACCGGCAGGACGCCGGCGAGCGCTATCCCGGCTTCCTGAAGAATCCCGGGGCGGTGGGATACCTGTGGGACGAGTTGCCGGCCGCCTACCTGCTCGATCCGGGCTTCGTCACCCGCTCCGAGCCCCGCTACCTGGATGTGACCACCGTCTGGAGCCGGTTCTATGGAGCCACCATTCCGCTGGACCGCCGCGTGGCCCCCGAAGCGACCCCCGTGGAAGTGCCACTGGCTTTGGATTTCAAGCGCGTGTTCGATTTGTACAAAGGGCTACTGACGCGCGCGGAGTAAGCCGCGCTTGCATTTCCGGCAAGGGGCGCTGTAAGTTACGGATTCGGGCATGTTCCGAAGAGGAGTTCACATGGACCGGCGAAGCTTCGTTGGATCGATGGCAGGCGCGGGTATGCTGGCAGGCCAGACCGGCGCCCCCGAGCGGGCGCAGGAAGCGGGCCGCAAGACCCGATTTTACCGCCTCGATTATTTCTCTTATCATCAGGGCGACCAGACTAATCGGCTGACGGACTTCCTCACCGCCACGGCTCCGATACTCGCCAAACATGTCCACCCGGTGGGCGTGTTTTCGGCGGTGCTGGCGCCGCACGTCCAGACCATGCTGGTGCTGACCGGATACTCCGGTATCGAGGAGATGGAAACGGCCGCGCGCGCCGTCTCCGAAGATCCCGCATACCGGAAAGCGCACGGCGAGCTCGAGAAGAACCCCGAAGGCTCCTACGACACCCTACAGCGTGTGCTGCTCCAGGCCACCGATTTTTCGCCCGAGGTCATGCCGCTCGCGGAGCAGCCGAAAAACCCGCGCTACTTCGAGCTCCGCGTCTATCACTCTCCCACCGGGCGGCAGTTGGGCCTGGTGCACGAACGCTTCGCGAAGTCCGAAATCGCCATTTTCCACCGTTCGGGTCTGCATCCGATCCTGTACGCGGACACCATCATCGGCCCCGAGATGCCGAACCTGACCTACATCATTCCGTTCGCCACGCTGGGGGATCGCGAGAAGGCCTGGGATGCCTTCAATGCGGATCCGGAATGGGTCAAGGTGCGCACCGAGTCGGTGGCGCGCGGTGGCCAGATCGTCAATTTCAACAATATTTCGCTGTGGCGCGCCGCGGCCTTTTCGCCTCTGCAATAGTTACTCCGCCGGTTTGCGCGCGAGAACTTCGCGCAGTTTCCGCGCCAGCACATCGCGGCTGAAGGGCTTGGGCAGGAAATCCACGTCACGGTCCAGCACGCCGTGGTGCATGATCGAATTCTCGGTGTAGCCGGAAAGATACAAGACCCGCATCCGGGGACGCAGCGGGAACAGAAAATCGGCTAACTGCTTTCCGCTCATGTTGGGCATGATCACATCGGTCAACAACAGAGCGATCTCGCCGGGGTGCCGCTGGCTCACCGCGAGGGCCTCCTCGCCGCTGGCAGCCGTTAGCACGGTGTAGCCCAACTGCCGAAGAATTCTGACTGTCAGCTCACGCACCGCCTCCTCGTCTTCGACCACCAGAATGGTCTCGGCTCCGGAAGATCTCACATCCAGTGCCTCGCTCGCGGCGGTTTCGGAAACCGGCGCGGCCACGCGGGGAAAATAGAGCTTGAACGTGGTGCCTTTTCCCGGTTCGCTGTACACCCAGATGTCGCCGGCCGCCTGCTTCACCATGCCGTAGACTGTAGCGAGACCCAACCCGGTGCCCTTGCCCTTTTCCTTAGTGGTGAAGAAAGGCTCGAAGATACGGCTGCGGGTTTCCGCATCCATGCCCTGACCGGTATCGCTCAGCGCCATCATCACGAATTCGCCGGGTTGGACGCCCAGATGCGTTCGGCTATAGTTCTCGTCCAGGCGCACGTTGGCGGTCTCGATGGTGATGCGGCCGCCGGTCGGCATGGCATCGCGGGAGTTGATCGACAGGTTGACCACGGCCTGTTCGATGAGCGCCGGGTCGGCCTTGATGTTTCCCGTCCCCGGATCGAGCACCAGCGTCAACTCGATGTCCTCGCCGATCAGCCTCCGCAGCATTTTCTCGATGTTCTTCATCACCCCGTTGACGCTCATCACGCGGGGCTGGATCACCTGCCGCCGGCTGAAAGCCAGCAACTGGTTGGTCAGCGCGGCCGCGCGGTCCGCGGCTTTGAGAATCTCCTCGGCATATCCGCGCAGCGGATCGAGCGTCGAGACTTCGTCGAGGATCATGCGGTTGTAGCCGGAGATCACCGTCAGCATGTTGTTGAAATCGTGCGCCACGCCGCCCGCCAGACGGCCCACCGCTTCCATCTTCTGGGCCTGCGTCAACTGCTGCTCGAGCTGTTTGCGCTGCGTGATATCGGTAACAAATGCGATGGCGAACACACCCTCTTCCGTCTCCACGTAGCTGAGGCTGACTTCCACGGGGAATTCGGAGCCATCCCGCCGGCGGCCGGCCAGCTCCATGCCGATTCCCATGGGGCGGACGCGCGGATGTGCGAAATAATCCTCGCGTTCGGCGGTATGCGCCGCGCGTCGGGACTCGGGCAGCAGCAATTCAATACGGTTCCCCAGCAGATCTTCCCGCGAGTAGCCGAAAAGCTCCTCGGTCCGGCGGTTCGCCAGGGTGATTTTGCCGCTGCGATCCACGCCGACGATCGCCTGCGTGGCCGATTCGAGCAATGCGACTACCAGCTTTTCGCTCTTATTGAGTACCGTGAGGTGGTCCTTGGCCTTGCCGGCCCCAGTAGGCACATTGCTTTCTGATGCATCCATCCCATGACCCTCTCTACTATGTATCTTCGAACACCCGAGGTTTCTCATGCAAATTTTCGATGGCGCTGTCACAATGGAAGTAGGCCCGCCCAGGAAGGAAATGCGATGATCGATACGGTTTTAAATCTCCTTTTCCGATGTTCCCACCGGCGGCTGTCCAGGCCCGTATCGCCCGCCAGCAAGAAAGGCGTTCCCCAGGGGCCAGCCTATGTCGTTTGCCTGGATTGCGGCAAACACTTCGAATACGACACCCGGCAGATGCGGCTGGGCAAGCGCCTGGAAAATCCCGAAACCGTTCCGGTCTCCGATCCGCTCGAGCCCAAGCCCAAACCGCCCGGCCGCAAGCTCAAATTCGCGCTGTGGGCCGGGTTGCCACTCATGGTGTTGCTGGGGTCGTTCCTGAAGAGCAGGAAGCCGCGCGCGGTGGGGCCGGATCACAAACCGGAGACAAAGCCGGAGCCCCAAGCGGAGCCGGGCCGGGGCGGCGCCGCGCCACGCTAAAATCGAAGCATCCTCATGCCCACCCAGGCCCGGACAGAAGGCGCGCGCCAGTTTTTTTCGCGGCACGGCACGCTTTCCAAGTGGCATCCCGGGTATGAGTTCCGGCCGGGGCAGGTGGAAATGGCCGAGGCCGTCGAATCGGCGCTCGCCGATCGGCGCCATCTCATCGTCGAAGCCGGCACGGGCACCGGAAAGACTCTGGCCTACCTGGTCCCGGCGTTGCTCTCCGGCAAGCGCATTGTAGTCTCCACCGGCACCAAGAACCTTCAGGAGCAGCTCTTTTTCAAGGATGTTCCCTTCTTGCAGCAGCATTTTTCGAGGCCGCTGAAGGTCTGCTACATGAAGGGCCGCAACAACTACGCGTGCCGCCAGAAAATCTATGACGCGGAGAAGGAGCCGGTGCTGGCCGGTCTCGAGGAGGTGGCCGATTTCCAGGTGATCCGCGAGTGGGAGAAGAGCACCGAATTCGGCGATCGCGCCGAAATCCGCAGCTTGCCCGAATCGAGCACCGTGTGGGGCCGGCTCGACGCGCGCAGCGACCTCTGCACCGGCCAGAAATGCCCCAATTTCGAGCGCTGCTTCATCACCCTGATGCACCAGCGCGCCCAGGAAAGCGATATCGTCATCGTCAATCACCACCTGTTCTTCGCCGACCTCTCGATCCGCGACGAAAACTACGAGGGCGGCATCCTGCCCGAGTATCACGCCGTGGTGTTCGACGAAGCCCACGAGATCGAAGACGTAGCTGGTCAGTACTTCGGCGTCTCGGTCAGCAATTACCGCTTTCAGGAACTGCGCCGCGATATCGCCGCTGTGGGCCGCATGAAGAAGTTCGGCACCAAGGAACTGGACCGCATCCTCGAAAGCCTGGATGAGATCTCGATCCAGTTCTTCGGCCTGTTCGGGGAGACCGAGCGGCGCGTGGCCTTTCAGGGCCGCGACGCGTTCCGCGAGGAAAACGAAGAGATCTACACCAACCTGCTGGCCGCGCTCGATCTCATCTCGTCGCACCTCAAGCTGCTGCAAAATCCGCCCGAGGAGATCCTGCCGCTGTTCCGCCGCACGGCCGAGCTTTCCATGGGCTTGCGCTTCCTGCTCGAGGAGGACGACGAGAACTTCGTTTTCTGGATGGAAAAGCGCGGACGCGGCTGCTTTCTCCAGGCCACCCCCATCGACGTTTCAGCGATTCTGTCGGAACGCCTGTTCGACCGCGTGGAAACCGCCATTTTGACCTCGGCCACGCTGGCGGTATCGGAGAGCTTCGATTACGTCTCGAAGCGCCTGGGCGTCGAGACCGCCCGCACCCTGATCGTCCCTGGCCACTTCGATTACCGCAAACAGGCGCTGCTCTACGTTCCCCAGCACCTCCCTGAACCGCGCAGCCCGGCCTTCCCGCGCGCCGCCGCCACTGAGGTGGCGCGCATCCTGGAGCACAGCCGCGGCCGGGCCTTCGTGCTGTTCACCAGTTACCAGCAGATGCGCCTGGTGCACGACCAGGTTTCCCTCGAGATCGATTACCCCACGCTGCTGCAGGGGACCGGCCCCAAGACCGCGCTGCTCGAGGAGTTCCGCGGGACTCCCAACTGCGTCCTGTTCGCCACGGCCTCTTTCTGGCAGGGCGTGGACGTGCCGGGAGAACAATTGAGCTGCGTGATTATAGACAAACTGCCTTTCGCGGTGCCCAACGATCCGGTGGTGAACGCCCGCATCGAGAGCATCCGCAGGGCGGGGGGAAATCCATTCTACGATTACCAGATCCCGCAAGCCGCCATCGCCTTGAAGCAGGGTTTCGGCCGACTGATTCGCAGCCGCGGCGACCGCGGCGTTCTGGTCCTGCTGGACAATCGCATCACCAAGCAACGCTACGGCCAAGTCTTCTTCGACAGCCTGCCCGATTACGAATTCACCACGCGCCTGGAAGACGTGGAGAGGTTTTTCAATGTTTGAAGTGACCATCGAAGAGACCTTCGCCGCCGGCCACGCGTTGCGGAACTACCGCGGCAAGTGCGAGAACGTACATGGGCACAACTACCGCTGCCAGGTGACCATCGCGGGCGCCGAGCTCGATTCCATCGGCCTGCTGGTGGATTTCGTCGAACTCAAAAAGGTGGTGCATGCCGTGCTCGACCGCATGGACCACCAGTGGCTCAACGATTTCCCTCCTTTCGATCACCTCAACCCCTCCGCCGAGAACATGGTCAAGTACATATTCGACCGGGTGAGCGAAGACCTGGCTCCGCGCCAAGGCGTGCGCGTCGCAGAGGTGCGGCTCTGGGAGACCGACACCGCCAGCGCGACCTACCGGCCATAGCCGCTGTAACTAGGGGCGGTTTTCCCAAGCCGCAAGCCGACTGTATAGTTCCACACACGCCCGAGCTGTGTTCCGCACTTATTATCACGAAGCCTGGGTGGCAGGATGGAACTTTGGGTTGATATATCCACGGAGGTGCCATGAGACGAGCCTGTTTGTGTGGATTGCTCCTGGTTGGGTCCACCCTGTTCAGCCAAACCACTACTGGACCGCAAATTACCGGTATCTCGAACAACGCCAGCGGCGCGCCGGCCATCGAGAGTGGTTCATGGGTCTCGATCTATGGCACCGGGCTGGCCGCTACCACGCGGTCCTGGCAGGCGTCCGACTTCACTGGAAACACGCTGCCGACCACGCTCGATAACGTGAGCGTCCTGATCGACGGCAAGAAGGCCGCGATCTCCTACGTGAGTCCCGTGCTGCTGAACGTGCAGGCACCCACGGACGCCACTATCGGGCCGGTGCAGGTGCAGGTCAACAGCCCTTCCGGCACCGCTACCAGCACGGCGACTCTTCAAGCCTACTCGCCGGGGTTCTTCGCCTTCCAGGCGAAATATGCGGCCGCCCGGCATAATACCGATGGCGTGTTAGTAGCGCCGGCGGGATTTTTCGGGAGCGCGGCCACATCGCGGCCTGCCCAGCCCGGCGAAACGCTGCAGATTTACGCTACCGGCTTGGGCCCCACGACACCCGCCCTGCCCGCCGGCCAACTGGTGGGCAGCCCCGCGCCGCTCGCGAGCCTCAGCCTGCTGCACATAACCATCGGCGGCGTGGCGGCAACGGTGCAGTACGCTGGCATAGTCGCCCCCGGAGAGTACCAGATCGACGCGGTCGTCCCGCTGGTGGCGAACGGCGATCAGCCGATTCTGGCAACCATCGGCGGTGTGACTTCGCAAAATGGGGTCTCGGTACCGGTCTTGAACTCAGCGACTTCGCCCGTCACCGTGACAGTCTCGCCCAATAGCCGCACCATACGTTGCGGCGCCACGCTGTCTCTCACGGCCGCGGTGACCAACACCAACGACCAGGCGGTGATCTGGGAGGTCAACGGACAAGCGGGAGGCAGCCCCACGACCGGGACAATTTCGGCCATGGGCGTCTACACCGCGCCCGCCGATCTGCCGAATCCGGCAACGGTAACGGTGACCGCCGTCAGCCACTTCGAGCCCACGGTCCAGGCCAGCGCGACCGTGAATCTTGAGAACCCTCTGCCGGTTGTCACGTCGGTGACTCCCAACCCGGTGAATCCCGGCAATCTGACCATCGCGGTTAACGGAACCGGGTTTGCGAACGGAGCCGCTATCTATTTTGCCGGCGCGGCGCTGCCCACTACGTTCGTGTCCGACACCCAGCTCACGGCCACCGCCACGGTGGCGATGCCGGTGGGGCGTCTGGCGGCGGTCAAGGTCACCAATCCCAACCCCGGCGGGGCCACCTCAACCCCGGTCGCTGTGCCCGTGCGCGTGGCGAACGAGCAGATGGCATACAGCGACGCGGTCCGCTTCCTTGAAATGACCACCTGGGGACCCACGCCACAAAGCGTTGCGGACCTTCAGACCATGGGGCCGTCGGCCTGGCTCGCCGCGCAGTTTGCCATGCCCGCCAGCGCGTGGCCCGATCCCGACAGCACCACCGAAGGCGTGGCCCGCCTGCAGACGGCCTTCTTCAACGTCGCCCTAACCGGCAGCGACCAGCTTCGCCAGCGCGCCTCGTTCGCCCTGGCACAGATTCTGGTGGCCTCCGCCGTGAAGGACGTGCAGTTCGAGCAGATGGTGTCCTACCAGCGGCTGATGGGCGACTACGCTTTCGGCACATACGGCAACCTTCTGGCAGCCATCACTCTGAATCCCGCGATGGGCTACTTTCTCGACATGGTGAACAACGTCAAGGCCAATCCCGCTACCGGCACGGCGGCCAACGAGAACTACGCGCGAGAGTTGATGCAACTCTTCACGCTCGGCCTGGTGCAGCTCGATTCCACAGGTGTTCCGATCACCTCCGGCGGCGCCACGGTCCCCGAATACGACCAGACCACCGTCTCGGAAATGGCTAAGGTGATGACCGGCTGGACCTATGGCGAAACGCCCGGCTTCGCTTCGCTCTGGCCCAACATGGCGTACTACTTCGCACCTATGGTGGCGTTCGAGAATTATCACGATACGACCCAGAAGAACATTAACCTGCCGGTTCCTTGCGTCATCGCCGCCGGCGGGACGGCGGAGAGCGACCTGAGCGAGGCGCTCGATTGTATCGGGCAGCAGACCAACCTGGCGCCGTTCGTCTCCTACCGGCTGATTCAGCGGTTCGTGCTGAGCAACCCTTCGCCGGCTTATGTGGGCCGCGTGGCGGCCGCATTCCAGTCTTCCCAGGGCAACCTGCAAGCCGTGATTACCGCGCT
Source organism: Terriglobia bacterium (assembly GCA_963714205.1). Classification (GTDB taxonomy): domain Bacteria; phylum Acidobacteriota; class Terriglobia; order Bryobacterales; family Bryobacteraceae; genus CAVQNQ01. Next base: position 1,666,633 of record CAVQNQ010000002.1, on the reverse strand, counting down.
GCTCACCGATCCCGAAGCACAGAGCGAAGGCACCGGCAAGCTGGCGGAACCGATCCTCTACGCCACTGGACTGCTGCGCTCGCTCAACGCGGCCATTACTGCGCCGGATGCCCTTACTAACCAGGCAAACATCATGGGCCAGGACCCGCTCACGCCAGGCAGCGTGTTCAGCTACTTCTCACCGTTCTATACCGTCAGCGTCCCCGGTGTCACGCCGCCGCCGGTGGCGCCCGAGTTCCAGGCGCTGAACGCCGCCACCGCCCTGGCGCGCGCCAACTTCGCCTACCTGGTGGCCAGCAACGGCATCTCCGCCGGCATCAAAGTGGACTTCACGAATTTGCAGGACTTGGCCAACAATCCGCCCGACCTGGTGGAGGCGCTCAACCAGGCGCTTTTCCGGGGCGAAATGGATACCAATGTGCGCGGCCTTCTGACCACTGCCGCCAGCGCATCCACCAGTCTGGCGTCGCGCGTGCGCAGCGCGCTCTATGCCGCGGCGGCCGCGCCGCAATATGAAATCGAACGGTAAGGGGAGAACCATAGCCATGACATTCGAGCAGCTTCGATCGCGTCGCGACTTTCTCCGCTTCGGTGGTCGCACGCTTTCCACCCTCGGCGCGGCCGCGGCCTTCGGACGGGCCGGCCTGATGACCGCGCGGGCGCAATCGTCCGGCGATTACAAGGCTTTGGTGTGCATCTTCCTGTTCGGCGGCAACGATGCCAACAACATGCTGGTTCCCAACGACACTGCCACGTACGCCAACTACCAGAAGATCCGCCAGAACCTGGCCCTCGCACAGAGCTCGCTCGTGGCCATTCACGACCCAGCCACCAACGCCAACTATGGTTTGCACCCCAGCTTCGCGCCCATCGCGCCGCTGTACAACTCCTCCAAGCGCCTGGCGCTCGTGGCCAACGCGGGCACGCTGGTGCAGCCGGTGCCGCACGGGTCGAACGGCCTGCCGGAGCTAACCTCCGTGCCCCTGCCGGTGAACCTCTATTCGCATTCCGACCAGCAGAACGAGTGGCAGAACGCCGTGCCGCAGGGCGGCGCCACCACCGGCTGGTCCGGGCGGTTGGCCGACAAGCTGGCCGGCGTTTCCGGCGCCGTGGTGCCGCCTTGCATCAGCATCAGCGGCAACGCGCTGCAATTGATCGGCGAGACCACCCAGCCCTCCACCGTGAACACCAGCAATTTCGGACTGGTGGCGCCCGCCACCGATCCGGGATCGACCGCCCTGCAAAACATGCTCAGCCTTTCGAGCGGCGTGACCCTCATTCAAGCGGCGCAGAGTTCGCTGACGGACGCCATCGCCGTGGCTCAGGCTGTGAATGCCGCGGTGGCCGGCAGCAGCAGCCTGGGCGTGACGTTTGCAAGCACCGATATCGGCACGCAATTGGCCCAGGTGGCCAAGCTCATCCAAGTGCGCGGCGCGCTCGGCGCCACCCGCCAGATCTTCTTCTGCAGCCAGGGCGGCTACGATACGCACTCGAATCAACTGCCGCAGCAGGTGACCCTCTACACCAACCTCGCCGCCGCGCTGGCGGCTTTCGACCAGGCCATGGGCCTGCTCAGTGTACAGAGCAACGTCACCACATTCACCGAGTCCGACTTCGGCCGCACTTTTCAGCCCAACGGCAACGCCGGCACCGACCACGGATGGGGCAGCCACTCTCTGGTCATGGGAGGCGCCGTGAACGGCGGCAATCTGTACGGCACGTTCCCCACCCTCACGCTATCGGGCCCGGACGATTCCGGGACCCGCGGCACGTGGGTTCCCAGCACCTCCGAGGATCAGTACATGGGCGCTCTGGCGAAATGGTTCGGCCTCGCGCAAGCGGACTTGGACTATGTCTTCCCGAATCTGCACAATTTCGGGTATCAGACGCCGGCATTTGTATAGTTTTAGCTGGACTCTTTAACGTTTACTATCTAAAGTCAATAGTCTGATTCGGCGCCTGGTTTGTTAGGATGTGTTGCTGATCACAATCAAGGAGCGATCGTGGTATACCGTCGTGGACCGATTGTGGTCAGGACAGGACCTCAACTCGGGAGATTTCACATGTACACCCGTGGGTTCGCCACTGCTCTTCTGCTCCTTGCCGCCGTGCCCGCGCTGGCGGCCGATTATTATGTAAGCCCGTCAGGAAACGACAAACAGGCTGGAACTGCCAGTCAGCCCTGGAAGAGCATTGCCCAGGTTAATAAGAACCACTACCAGGCAGGCGACAGAATTCTATTCCGGGGCGGCGCCACCTTTTCCGGGACTCTCCAGTTCGGAAATACGAGTTCCGGAACCGCGGCGAACCCCATCCAGCTGACTTCTTATGGCACCGGACGCGCCACGATTTCGGCGGGCACGGGAGCCGGCCTTTACGTTTACAACACGGCCGGTTTTGCGATCTCGAACCTCAATTTTGCCGGTTCTGGGGCCAGCAAGAACGCTCAAGCCGGCATCAGCTTCTATGCCGATCAAGCCGGCCCCGTGAAGTTCGACACCATCCGCATCGACAGCGCGGACATTGGCGGCTTTGGAGAAGGCGGGATCGTGATCGGCAGTTGGGCCGGGATGACCGGTTACACCAACGTCAGCATCACCAACACAACGGTTCACGACAACGGCACCGCGGGCATCGAGATGTACGCGGAGACGAGTATGTCCTCGGTGGGCTATCCGCACGCCAACATCTACGTGGGGCACTGCCAGGCTTACAACAATGCCGGGCTTGCCGGCACGTCCGGCTCTTCCGGCAGCGGCATCGTGATCGGGAGCGCCAATGGAGTAGTCATCGAACGTTCGCTCGCCTACAACAACGGGGCGAACAACACCGCCAACGGGGGCCCGGTGGGCATCTGGGCCTATGACTCGAACAACGTTACCATCCAGTACAACGAGTCGCACCACAATCACACCAATTCCGTCACCGATGGCGATGGCTTCGATCTCGATGGCGGCGTCACCAGCTCGGTGATGCAGTACAATTACTCCCACGACAACGATGGCGCGGGCTATCTCCTCGCGCAGTACTCCGGAGCGCGGCCGCATAACAATAACACGATCCGCTATAACATCAGCCAGAACGATGGCCGAAAGAACGGCATCGGCGCTATCGATCTATGGAACGGCGGAAGCGGCATCCAATCGGAGACTATCTATAACAACACTGTTTTTGTAGCGCCCGCGCCGGCTTCGACGCGAGCGATCCTTTTCCAATCGGCGACCACGGGAGTGAGTGTCTGGAATAACATCCTTGTAACCACCGGCGGGGTGCCTGTGATCGATGTGGCCCCCGGGCAGAGCGGCTTGGAGTTCCAGGGCAACGACTACTGGTCCAGCGGCGCCGCGCTGACGCTACGGTGGAATGGCGGGAGCTACGCCAGCCTCGCCGCCTGGCGCTCGGGCACGGGCCAGGAGATCCTTTCCGGCGGCGCCGTGGGCTTTAATTTGGACCCGAGACTCACGGCTCCAGGCACCGGCGGCTCTATCGACAACCCCGACGCGCTCTCCACATTGACCGCCTACCGGTTGCTGAGCACTTCTCCCATGATCGGCAAGGGCCTATCGCTTCCCGCTTTGTTCGGTATCAACGTCGGAACAGTAGATTATTACGGGAATACCATACCGAGCGGCACTGGATACAACGTGGGAGCCAATTAATACTGACCGGAGGTTTCCGCCGCCTTCGCCTACCGGCCGGTTGGGTGCGGCGTCGCTCGCACCGCGCGCTCGAAGGCCCAGCTTCGTATGTGCGTGATCTGCTCCTTCATCGTGCGCGACAGGGGAACGATTTTCACGGCGGTCTTGATGAGATCCTGCTCGGTCACCGCCCGGTCCGCCAGGCGCGCCTGCGTCATCGCCGAGACCACGCACTGCTCGATTTCCGCTCCCGTCCAGCCGTTGGTCAGGCCCGTCAGTTGTTCCAGGTTGACGCCCGAAACATCCACGCCCCGGCGGCTCAGATGAATCCGGAAAACCTCGCAGCGCTCCTCTTCAATCGGCAGGTCCACGAAAAACACTTCGTCGAAGCGCCCCTTGCGGATCATCTCGGCGGGCAGAAGGTCGATGCGGTTGGCGGTGGCGGCCACGAACAGCCCTCGGGTCTTCTCCTGCATCCAGGTGAGGAAGAAAGCAAAAATGCGCCCCTGCTCCCCGCCCGAGTCGGCGGAAGTGAGCCCCATCTCGATCTCGTCGAACCAGAGCACCGCGGGCGCCATGTCCTCCATCATCTTGCAAGCCGCCACGAAGGCGCCCTCGGGCTTCCCGTGCCGGCCGGAGAAGATCTCCACCATGTCCACGCGATACAGCGGAAGCTGGAAGTTGGCGGCGATGGCCTTCACGCACAGGCTCTTTCCGCAACCGGGGATGCCCATCATGAGGATCCCTTTAGGCACGATTTCGGCGCTCAGGCTGTCGCGCATTTCGAACAGCTTGCGGCGCTCGATCAGCCATCTCTTGAGGCCTTCAAGCCCCCCCACGTCGCCCAGGCTGGCCGGCTCCGAGATGAACTCGATCACGCCCGTGCGATTGACCAGGAGGCGCTTCTCTTCGAGCAGCGCCGGGATGGATTCCGGCCCCAGCTTCCGGCTCTTGGCCAGCGCGCGGCGTAAGGCGTAGCGGGCTTCGTCCGAGGTGAGGCCCACGAGAGCCCGCGCCAGCTGGTTGCGTAACTCTTCGCCGGCGCCCTGGCCGTCCGGAAAGAGCCGCTGCTCCTCTTCCCGCAAGAACTCCGCCAGCTCGATCACGTCGGGCGTTCGGAGATCTAAAAACAGGACGCTCCGCTCGATCTCCTCCGGGATGTAGTGCACCGGAGATGAAATCACGACGAACTTGCGCTGGTCGAGGCATTCCGCGTAAATATCCCGCAGACGGCGCCGGATCTCCGCGGATTCACGCAGCGGCTCATGGAAATCCTTGAGGTGGAAGATGGCGGGGTGGGGATATGCCGAAATGAAGTCCAGCACGGCGCGGGGCGACGCGGAGCCCGCCTCGGGCGCCCCGCCGTTCCGGCGCATCCCCTCCGTAAGGCTCCATTCCCACACGCTCATCGGGGCGCCGCCGGGCAGACTCCCGGCGACCTCCCGCAACAACCCGGCGACGCGCCGTTCTTCGGAAGAGCGGATATAGGTCAGCGGCCGCCCGGATTCGAAGATCTCCCGGATGGTTCTGGCGGCGCGGCTTTCGATTTTAGAATGGCTCGGCGTGTCGGTACTCTCCTCTTATCGAGACGCATGAGCGAGGCATTTGGCCGAATCAGAATTCATGGTGACCGACGGCGCCGGGAGTCATATCGGCAGACCGCGGCCGCTCACCAGGTAAACCGCGAAGCTCCCCAACCAGTGGCCGCCCTCGTAGTGCTCGCTCTTGATACTCTCGAGGCCCGCTTGCCGGAGCCTGCCGGCGAGCGCCGTGAACGCCCGGCGGCGCGCGTCGCCCGCGGGAAGTTTCGAGACGATGCCCTCCAGCATCCACGCGCGGCTCAAATTCAGGCCGGCGAGGTGGTAAAGTTTGCCGTCCGTCACGTCGGTAACGCGCGTTGGCTCCAGATCCACGGCGGGCAGAAAAGCCGTGAACCATCGTTGGAACTCGTCCTGGGGCAGGACGCGGCGCATGGCGTCCGCTTCAGCCAGGCACGGGGAAAGGAAGTCCTCGCCGGATGGCTCGTACGAAAGCGGGCACATGCGGTCGCGCAGGTAATAATCCCGCGCCCGCGATGCGACCAGTTTGGCGAATTCCACGTGGCCGGTAACGCGCGCATAATCGAGCATCAGCCCGATTCCAAACGCCGTGTTGTTATGCTCTCCCGTGCGGATAGGATGATCGAGCTTGGGCAGCCAGGAAGCGACGCGCGCGGTGGCGGCCTCTTCGAGCGGCCGCAGTGTCACGGACCACTGGCGCGCCTGTGGATCGTCCCACTCTCTCAGCTCGGCGGCGAGTTGCAGCAGCCAAGCCAGGCCGTAAGACCGCTCGAAACCGATACGCCCCTCCGCGTTAATATATTTCACCTCTTCCGCGATTTTCGCCGGGGTGAAACTCTGCGCCAAAGCCAGGCGCGCTTCGGGCGTGAAAGGCGCTTCCGGAAAGAGGCGCGCCAGGCGGACCAGAAGCCAATGCCCGTGCACCGAAGAATGCCAGTCGTAGCAGCCGTAAAAGGCCGGCGTCAGCTCGCGCGGCGGCTTCACATCGGCATCCGAATTCAGTGAGTGGGCGATTTTATTGGGATACTCCTTGTGAATGCAGTCAAGCGCCAGCCTGGCGAATCGCGCCGCCTGGGCCGGATCGAAATCGGAATCTGCCACCAGGCCCCCGGAGAGCAGTATACCGAGGATAAGCAGCCGGATCATGCCTGCTATGATAACTGCCGGCGCGGATCTGCGAAAATGACTCCGATGCGTCGAATAGCCATACTTGTGGCGGCGGCACTGCTGGCCGGTTGGCTGGTATGCGCGCCCGCGGACGAGTTCCGGTTCGCGATAGTGGGGGACCGGACCGGGGAACCGCTCGCGGGAGTGTACGAGCAGGTCTGGAGCGAAATGGCGGCGGAGCACCCGGCGTTCGTCATCGGAGTTGGAGATACCATCCAGGGAGGCGACGACGCGCAAGCCGCCGCGGAATGGCGGGAGGTGGAGAGGATCTTAGATCCCTACCGCAAGATCCCGCTGTATCTCGCGCCGGGAAACCACGACATCTGGTCGGCGGCATCGGAGCAGCTCTATCGGGAGCACGCGGCGCATCCCCTGCACTACGGGATCGACTATGGGCCGGCGCACTTCACCATACTGGATAACAGCCGATCCGACGAACTTCCGGCCGGCGAACTGGCCTTTCTCGAATCCGACCTGAAGGCGCATGCGGCCCAACCGCTGCGGTTCGTCGTGATGCACAGACCCTCCTGGTTGATCCCGGTGGCCCTGCGGAACCCTGACTTCGCCTTACACCAGCTTGCCCGGAAGTACGGCGTGCAGTACGTGATCGCGGGGCACATCCACGAGATGCTGCGGCTCGAGCTCGAGGGTGTGACTTACGTGTCGATGCTCAGCTCCGGCGGCCACCTGCGTGAGAGTGCGGAGTACGAAAGAGGCTGGCTATTCGGGCATGCGCTGGTGACGGTCAAGAACAAGGGTGTAGCTGCATTCGAGATCCACGAAGCCAAAGTGCCGAACGGCCGGGGGCGGACAACCTTGCTGAGCGACTGGGGGATGCTCGGCCTGGCTGCGCGCGCGTCCGGTCCCTCCGGAAACTGAACGTTAGCAGCTTCACATTACGCGTGTCATTTTGCGGGCCTGAGGCAGACCTGCGTACCCTCGCGGCGCTGACGTCGGAGCTGAATAGTTGAAGTCGCTTCGCTGCTGTGACGTTTGACCCGATCCTCACACATGGAAAGCCCCGATGGCGCGGCAATTGCTGGCTTTCATCCGATGCCCTGCCGATGGGATGCGCCGGACCGTTCCCGCACTGTCTTGCTGGAGCGCGGCGTGGTGGAGGAATTGCGGGCGAGCGCGATCCAGGCATCCCCGTCGCTGCTGCGCCGGGGCGCCGAGGTGGGTGGGATCCTCTGGGGAGAGATCGACCCTTACAATCCGCGTGTCGTGCATGTTGCGGGGTGCGAAGAGATCCCGTGCGAACACCGCTACGGCCCGGCTTTCGTACTCTCGGACGACGATCGCTCGCGCCTGGGGGAGACGCTCCGGAAATCCGACGGGCCGAACCACGTGGTAGGCCTCTATCGCAGCTTCTGGGGCCGCGAACCGGTCGTCGATGCGGCCGATGAGGACCTGATTCGGACCTTCTTTCGAGACCCGCGTTACGCATTCCTGCTGATCCAGCCGGAGACCACCGGCGAGTGTACGGCGGCCTTTCTGTTCTGGAGCCGCGAGGAACTGCCGGACGAGCCGCCCTATCCGCCGTTTCGTCTGGACCCAGAACAGATGCAGGCCGAGCCGGACGCTCCGTCTTCCCTCGCACCCATGGACGATCCGGGCGGCGATCGCCACGCGCTCCCGGACCCGGCCGCGATCCCGGCGTTTGTGACGCAGAACTCGTCCGAAGCGCTGCCATCGCTGGCCGCCGCGCGCCGGTACGGCGAGGAAGACGAAGAGCCTGAACGGCCGCCGCGCGGAAGATCGCCACTTTGGCTGCTGCTGGTGGCCTGCGTCCTCCTGGGCGGGGGCGGGGCGTTTGTCTACGAGCTTTGGAAACTGGCGCGTGCTCCTCGCTGGACCGAGCTCCGGCTCGATGCAGTCCAGACGCCTTCGGGCCTCGAGTTGAATTGGGACCGCTCGGCCCCGGCCGTGCTGCACGCTTCGAGGGGCGTGCTCGTGGTGACGGATGGGCCGGTGCGCCAAAGAGTTGCCCTCGACGCGCCCGCGGTCCGCGCCGGTCGGTTCTCATACCAGCCGCGCCACACCGATGTTTCTTTTCGCCTCGAACTCTTCGATGGGGCGCTGGCCGATTCGGGAGATTCGCTACACGTATTGAGCCTGGCGGCTCCTCCGCCGGCCGCGGCTCCCGCCCAGGCCAAACCGCCCGCCCATCCGCCGGAACTGGCAGCCGTCGCCCGGAAGGGTATTGCAGAACGCGAGGAGCCGGCTTCGCCCCTCTCTCCTCCCACGGTGCTGCACGAGGTCCAACCGGGGCTACCGTCCGGCATTCTCGCCCGCATCCACGGCCGTGTGGTGATCCCCGTGGAGGTGACGGTCAGCGCCTCGGGGAAAGTGACCCGCGCCGTTGCGGAGAGCGACGGAGACAGCCTCCACCAGTACCTGGCCGCCAGGGCCGAGCGGGCCGCGCACCTGTGGCGATTCGCTCCAGCGCGCTCCCGGAGTGGAAAGCGCGTGGCCGGGACTAAAACGGTCTACTTCGTGTTCGCGAAATCGTAGCTTCCTATCCGCAGCCGTGACACCTCTGCATCACGCCGGTCGCGCAGGCGCTCGGACGGAAGCCGGTGCTAGAATGGCGTTCGATACAGCGGGGCCCGGCAGGCCCGCAAGGAGTTCGCATTGGCTTCGGAAATCGCGCCGCATCAGCTCATTCCCGTCCGTTGGCCTTTCCGGTGGACGGCGGCCCAAATGGATCTTCTGCCGGGCGTAGCGCCCGAACCGGTCATGGCCTGACGCCGGCGGCGGGCATGGAAGGCGACGTCGAAAGCGCTGTGGGGGTCTGGAGCGTCGCGGAGTGCCCTTTCGCCATCGAATACTCGCGGCGCGTTCTCGACGACATCCGCCTGGCCGTTACGGAAGCCTTCTTCTCCCTGCCCAAGGGAGGCGCCGAGATCGGCGGAATCCTGTTAGGAAAATGGGAGCATGACCGGCTGGGCGTGCTGGACCACGCGCCCCTCGAATGCGAACACGCCCTGGGCCCCTCGTTTACGCTCTCCGAAGGCGATTATGCCCGCTTGGCGGAACTGGTGGCGGCGCGGCATCCCGCGGGAATGCGGCCCGTGGGATGGTACCACTCCCACACGCGCAGCGAAATTTTTCTTTCGGATGCGGATATCGCTATTCACAAACGCTTCTTCACCGAGCCCTGGCAGGTAGCGCTGGTGCTCAAGCCGCATACGTTCCGCCCGATGCGCTGTGGTTTCTTTTTCCGGGAAGCGGATAGAACCATTCACGGCGCGGCCACACGCCAGGAGTTCGAGCTGACGCCGCTGCCGATGGTCCGCCCGCCCGTAGGCCCCGCGAGAAGGCCGCTCGAGCCGCCGGCGGTCGAGCCAGTGGAACCGGAGCCGCCGGTGCCAATGCCGAAGCTCGAGCCATTACGGCAGCCGGACGCGCCGGTGCCGGTCCCGACCGCCCGCGCGGAGCCGGAGGTTCCGCCCGCACCCCCGGTGCCGCCCATCGACTGGCGGGACTCCGAGCAGTTGGAATTGCCTTATCTCGACGCAATCCCCGACCAGGAGCCGGCCGCGCCGGAGCGGGCTGAACGTCCCTGGCCGGGCAGGCGGTATGTCTTTCCGGCTGCCCTGCTGATGGCCGTCGTCACGGCCGCTTTTGAGACGCACGCCCTGTGGATGCCGGGGTTCCAGGCGCTCATTCGCCCGCTGCTTCCCGCCGAGGCCGCGCCCTCCCTGGGGCTCAGTGCCACCGAGGCCAACGGCGAGCTGCACATCCGGTGGGATCGCAACTCCCCCTCCGTAAAGGACGCCATTAGGGGGATCCTGCAGATCCGCGACGGCAGCCCCGTCCCGCAGGAGTTCAAACTGGACGGCTCCTATCTGCAAGCGGGCATTTTCATCTACGCACGGCAGGCCCAGCGGGTGGATGTCGAACTGGTGCTCGACGAGCCGGACGGCCGGCAGGTGCGCGAAGCGGCCAGCTATTTGGGAGACGCAGCCGCGCACCCCAATCCGCGCGGCCGCCTTCGGAACCAGCTTCCGGAACCGGGGCGATAGCGGGCTGCGCGGTCAACTCTTGGCGCGCGAAGCCGCCACCCGCATGGGGTAGATATCGAAGCGGTTCAGGCCGGCGCGGACGGAGGGGTCGCCTTCTCCGAACTGGCGGGCTTCGGCTTCGTCCGCGACCTCGAGGACACCCAAACCGAAGACTCCATCGGGCGCCAGAACCGGACCATAGAGCAGCAGTTTACCGCCGTCGAACTGTTCCCGGAAATAAACGCTGTGCTGTTCCATCAGCGCTTTCTCTTCATCGGTCGTATCCTGGTGAAACGTCGGCCGCGGCGGAATCAGCTTGAAATAGTAATGTTGCTTGTCCATGGCCAGACATTCTACCGTTTCCGCTTCCGCCCGGGCCGCCGCGGCCCCGGCGGTATACTAGAAAGAGCTTCGTGCAAGACGCCATCCGGATTCGCGGCGCGCGGGTCCACAATCTTAAGAACATCTCGCTCGATATTCCCCACAACCAGTTGACCGTGATCACGGGCGTCTCCGGCTCGGGGAAGTCCTCGCTGGCCTTCGACACCATCTACGCCGAGGGGCAGCGGCGCTACGTGGAATCGCTTTCGGCTTACGCGCGGCAGTTCCTCGAGCGCATGGAAAAGCCCGAGGTGGAGGATATCGATGGCATCGCGCCGGCGGTGGCCATCCGCCAGAAGAACACCAGCCGGAACCCGCGCTCGACGGTCGCCACTTCCACCGAGTGCTACGATTTTCTGCGCCTGCTGTGGGCCCGCGTGGGCCGGACCTTCTGTCCCCAATGCGGAACGCGCGTGCGCCGGGACACGGTGGACGAGGTTGCCGCGCGGATGCTGGCCGGGCCCGAGGGGTCCCGCTGGTACGTCCTGTTTCCATGCGGCGAACACGCCACCACCGAGGCCCTCCGCGACCACCTGTTCGAGCTCCGCAAGAAGGGCTTCAACCGGCTGTTTCAGGCGGGACGGATATTCGAATTCTCCACGCCCGAATCCCTCCTCGATATCGATTTCTCGAAGCCTGTGATGGTGCTGGTGGACCGCATCGCGATCGCACCCGGCTTGCACCAGCGCCTGATCGACAGCACCGAGATCTGCTACCGCGAGGGCGGCGAAGCGATCTTCGAGAACGCGGCCGGCGGCGGCAGGCTGCGCTTCAACGAGAAGTTCCAGTGCAAGACCTGCGGCATGGAGTTCGGCCAGCCTGAGCCGATTTTGTTCAGCTTCAACTCGCCGATCGGCGCCTGCCCGCGCTGCCAAGGCTTCGGCAACACCATCGATTTCGATATGGACCGCGTGATCCCGGACCGCTCGCTCTCGCTCGACGAGGGCGCCGTCGAGCCGTGGACCAAGCCCAAGTTCCGCTCCTGGCTGGGCAACTTCCGCAAGTCCGCCAAGGGCCGCGTGCGCTTCACGGTGCCCTTCTGCGATCTCACGGCGGAGGAGCAGGAGGCCGTCCACGAATTCATCCGCCGCTTCTTCGACCACCTCGAGACCAAGAAATACAAACTGCACGTGCGCGTGTTCCTGAGCCGCTATCGCGGCTACGCGCTGTGCCCGGAGTGCCGTGGCGCGCGGCTGCGCAAGGAGGCGCTCTACGTCCGCGTGGGCGGCCGGAACCTGGCCGAAGTGGTGCGCCTGAACATCGCCGAGGCCCAGCAGTTCTTCGACGGCCTGGAGCTGAGCGCCGAAGAGGCCGCTATCGCCGACAAAATCCTGATGGAGATCCGGCAGCGCCTGAAGTTCCTCAACGACGTGGGGCTGGACTACCTGACGCTGGACCGTCTCTCGGCCACGCTCTCGGGCGGTGAGGCGCAGCGCATCCAACTCGCCACCTGCCTGGGGTCGCGGCTGGTGGGCGCCTGCTACGTGCTCGACGAGCCTTCCATCGGGCTGCACAGCCGCGATACCGGCCGGCTGATCCGCATCCTCGCGGAGCTGCGCGATCTGGGCAATACCATCGTGGTGGTGGAGCATGATCCGGAGGTGATGCGTTCGGCCGATCGCATCGTCGATCTCGGCCCGGGCGCCGGCGAGCACGGCGGCGCCATCGTCTACGAAGGCACGCTCGATAATCTCGTGGCGGACGGCAACGGCTCGCTCACCGCGCGTTACCTGCGAGGCGAGCTGCGCGTGGCGGCCCCGCGCGAGCGCCGGCGCGTGAGCCCCAAGCGCATGCTGCGCTTCCTGGGCGCCCGCGTGCACAACCTCAAGGACCTCGACGTTGCGATTCCCTTGGGGATGATGGTGGCAATCACCGGCGTTTCCGGCTCGGGCAAATCCACTTTGGTCGACGACGTGATCTTCCGATCGCTCGAGGCCATGCACAAGGCGCGCGAGGCGGAGCGTGGCGGCGAGATCGCCGGCGCGGCCCAGGCGCTCGAAGATGAAGTTCCGCGGCTCTCCTGCCGGCGTGTGGAAGGCGCCCAGCAGATTCTCACCACCGTGATGATCGACCAATCGCCCATCGGCCGGACGCCGCGCTCGAATCCCATCACTTACATCAAGGCGTTCGATATCATTCGAGGCCTGTTCGCCTCCACGCGCGAGGCCGAACGCCGCGGCTATGGACCGGGCCACTTCTCGTTCAACGTCCCAGGCGGACGCTGCGAAGTCTGCCAGGGCGATGGAACGGTGACGGTGGAGATGCAGTTCCTGGCCGACGTGGAGCTGGTGTGCGAGGAGTGCAAGGGCACGCGCTACAAGAGCGGCATCCTCGAGGTCCGCTACAACGGGTTGAATATCCACGAGGTTTTGCAGCTCACGGTGCGCGAGGCCATGGCGTTCTTCAGCGCCACCCCGCGGCTGGTGCACCGTCTCAAGGTGCTGGACGACGTGGGCCTGGGTTACCTGCGGCTGGGCCAATCGGCTACCACGCTCTCCGGAGGCGAGGCGCAGCGCGTCAAGCTGGCGGCGCATCTGGCGCTCGAAAGCTGCGAGGGCGCGCTGTTCATCTTCGACGAACCCACCACCGGGCTGCACTTCGACGATATCGCGAAGCTGCTGGCCGCCTTCCAGCGGCTCATCGAGAATGGCGGTAGCCTGATCGTGATCGAGCACAACCTGGACGTGATCCGCGCGGCCGATTGGGTCATCGACCTGGGTCCGGAGGGCGGCGCCGCGGGCGGCTACATCGTGGCCTCTGGAACTCCCGAAGCGGTGGCGCGGGTGGAGCAGTCTTATACGGGGCGATACCTCCGCGGCCTCCTCGAAGCGTAGAATCGTACTGGTGATGGAAATGCGATCGATTCTCCTCGCGGCCCTGCTGCCCGCGCTTGTGGGCGGCGCCCCCGCGCTCGAAGTCGTGCAGCCGATGCTCAGCCAGATGGATGGCGGCGCGCCGGACCCCGCGGGCTTCGAGTATGTCTCCGGGCAGACGATTTTCTTCACCTGCCGCGTCGCCAACTACGCCAAGACGGCGGACTCCAAAATCCACCTGGCATACTCGGTGCAGCCGTTCGACGCCAAAGGGGTTCCACTAACCGAGATCTACAAGAACGAAGCCAGCGACGAAGTTACTCCGCAGGATAAGGAATGGCTGCCTAGGATCGCCACCGAGATACTCGTTCCTCCGCTGATTGCCTCGGGCACTTACAAGATCGTCGTGAAGGTGGAAGACCTGGTGGCCAAAACCTCAACCGGGCTGGACGTGCCTTTCCACATACGCGCGCGGGAAGTCGCTCCCAGTGACACGCTGGTGATTCGAAACTTCCGCTTTTACCGCGACGAAGAGGGCACCCAGACGCTCGAAACGGCGGCCTACCGCTCGGGCGACGGCCTGTGGGCGCGCTTCGACATCATTGGATTCCGCTATGGGCCGGGCAACCGCATCGACGTGAGCTACACGACTTCCATCCTGGGCGCCGGCGGTAGAGTGCTCTGGTCGCAACCCGAGCCGGCTTTGGAGCAGAGCGAATCGTTCTATCCCAAGCGCTATGTGGCGGCCTCCATGGGGCTGAGCCTTCAAGGCACCAAGCGAGGCGAATACACTCTGCAAATCCAGGTCAAGGATGCCATCGGTAACCAGACCTGCGAAGCGCGCCAGGTGTTCACGGTGGAGTAATGAGCCTCTATCCGCCCTCCAGCATCTTTCGCAGAAACACAAGCTGCCCCAGGTGATAGGACGTATGATCGGCCACCAGCAGGGCCTCGCGCAGCAGTGTCTGGCCCTGGCCGTGAGGGATCTTCGCCAGCAGATCGCGATTCGTGTCGGCGATGAGTTCCCGCATCTCCTTCAAGTCCCGTTGAAACTGCTGGACGCTCTTCTCCCAGGCTTCCTCGTCAGGCGGCGCGGCGGAGGGCGGCCAGTAGCCGTCGGGAAACTTCCTCTCGCGATATTCGGAATTGCGGCTGAAATCGAGAATGTCTTCCTGCGCCAGGCGCATGTGCTCGAGCAGTTCCCATGCGGAATGGGGCGCGCCGGCGGGCTTGGCGCCACAGAGGCGCGCGGGAAAATCGGATACAGCGTCGTCGAAACCGATGTGCGCGCCCTTCATGCGCAGCAGATTGTCGAGATGTTTGCGTAGCGGCACGGTTTCCTGTTTGGCCATACTTCAGTCTCGCACCCGCAAGCTGACATTTCATTTGTCATCCGCTTCTCTTCTTGCCCTTCCGCGGCTACAATCCCACACCGATGGTCTGCTGCAGTTTGACGTCGGCCGAAGAAGCGCCCACCATCAGGCTGACTTTGTCGTCTTCGACCACCCACGTTTTCTTCTGCGTGTCCCAGTATGCCAGGTCCTTCGCCCGAAGCGGAATCTGCACGGTCTTCGTTTCGCCCGCCTTCAGGGCGACGCGCTCAAAGCCTTTCAGCTCCTTGATGGGCCGTTCGACCCGGGAGCCTACATGCGCCACGTATAACTGCACGACTTCCTGGCCGTCCCGCTTGCCCGTGTTGCGGACGTTGACGCTCACCGTGACCTGGCCGTCCCTGGCCAGATGTGAAACGCTTGTGCGGAGGTTCGAGTAAGCGAACGTGGTGTAACTCAGCCCGTAACCAAACGGATAGAGCGGCTGACCTTTGAAATACATGTAAGTCCGGTTATGGCGGATATTGTAATCCATCATGGGGGGTAAATCGTCCATCGATTTCACCCAGGTCTGAACCAGGCGCCCGGCGGGGTTGTAATCGCCGAACAGAACATCGGCCAGAGCATTGCCCTCTTCCTGGCTGTTGTGGGCCATGTGAACGATGGCGGGCACATGCTCCTGCGCCCAATTAATGGCGAACGGGAAACTGGCTTTGATTACCACGAGGGTGCGCGGATTAGCCTGGAAGACATCCTCGAGCAACTGTTCCTGCGCGGGCTGCAGGTCGATAGCCCGGCGGTCGATGCTTTCCTTCCCGTCGCTGAGTGGTTCGCACTTGGCCCAGCCGGCATCGCAGGTCGGGTGGTTGCCGATCACGACGATGGCGACATCGGACGCCTTGGCCGCTTCCACCGCCGCGTGGTTATCGTTGTCGAGAGCGAAGTTTATCTTAATGCCCGGGCCGACCTTATTTTTGATTCCCTCGAGTGGAGTAATCTTATAAGGGAACGCGCCGCTGTACCAGTCCCATGCGACGTCATTGGAGCGCTGGCCCACCACCGCGATGGACTTCAGTTTGGACTTGTCCAGCGGCAGCAAGCCGCCCTGGTTTTTCAGGAGCACAATCGCCTCCTGCGTCACCTGGCGCGCGAGCCGCTTGTTCTCATCCCTCGTCCAGGGCGCCGGCCCGTCTTTGATCTTGGTGTAGGGCACCATCTCGGGTGGATCGAGCATGCCGAGCTTGATCATCACCCGGAAACTACCTCTTATGGCCTCTTCTATCTCGGCCATGGTGATCAGGTTCTTCTCAGTAGCCTGCGTGACGGCGCCTTTATAAATGCCGTCGAGGAATTGATTGATGCCCACCTTAATTGCGCCCGCCGCGGCCGTGGGTAGGTCCGGAAAGTATTTGTGGGCTCTCACCATGGCGTCGAGAGAACCGGCGTCCGTGGTGATAATATGGTTGACCCCCCACTCCTTGATCGTGATATCCCTCACGATCGGCTGGGCGGTCATGGGGATTCCGTTCATGCCGTTGTAAGCGGCCATGTAAGAGCGCGCTCCCGCTTCGAAGCCCATGCGGAAGGGCACGGAGTAATATTCGCGCAAGAGCCGCTCGTCAAAGTCGGAGGACGATCTCATCCGGCCGTTCTCATTGCTGTTAGCCAGGAAGTGCTTCAACAAGGCGGCGGTCTGCCAGTACTTGGGATCGTTGCCCTGCAGCCCGCGAACGAACGCGGCTGTCAGCGTGCCGTTGAGGTAGGCATCCTCGCCATAGCACTCTTCCGTTCTGCCCCAGCGGATGTCCCGGCCGAGGTCGGCGTTCGGCGCGCGGATGATCAGCGACACGGAACCGCCGCGCTTGTATCTCTCCGTCTGATTGAGCCACCGCGCTTCGTAACCCTCGACAGCGGCGGCCTTCTGGAGGATGGCCGGGTCCCAAGTCTCGCCGAGCCCGATCGCTTGAATGAAAGTGGTGGTCGGGATGGCATTGGGGCTGTCGGCTCTGCCTCGAGCCAGTCCATGCAGACCTTCCCCCTGGTTATAGCCGCGAATGCCCAGGCGAGTTAAAGAGGGAGGAGGACCGTTGCGTGCGCCCAGGTAGTAATTGGCGCCCAGAACATCGACCTTCTCCTCGGGCGTCAACAAGGAGATGATGTTGGTGACTCTTTCCTCCATCGAGAGGTTGGGGTTTTGAAACGGATATTGGTACTTGTCTTGGGCGGGCGTTTGGGCGATGGCGACACCCATCGCGAGGCACAGAGCGCTCAACCGCATCGTGAGTTCTCTCATTGCGAAACTTCCTGGCGTCAAACCGACCGTTCAGCGCGCCATTAGTCGAACCGGCCCGAGCAAACCCGAAACTGGCGTAGGGGCAGCGCGGCGGCCCGGACCAGCTCCGCCCGGAGCGCCAGGGCCCCCGCGGCCGGCCGCGGTCGTGCGTACTTCCACTTCGAGATCGTTGGATCCCGCCTTCACAGCATTGGTCACTTCCCAACGGTAGGGCTGCCAGGCGTGGGCCTCCAACTCCTTCCCGTTCAGTTTCACGTGCGCGTAGTCGTTCACAACGGCAATTTCCAGGAAGATCCGCCTGTCCGCCGGTGCGGCGGATGCCGTAAACCGTTTGCGATAGGTGACCGGGCCGGCGAAGCCTCGCGTGCCCAGATCCTCCCACGATTTCAGCGGCGTGATCACCTGTTTGCCGTTCAGGTCCAAGGTCCAGTCTCCGTCCAGTTCCGCGAGCGTATTGCCAGACGCGAAAGAGGGTTCCGGAGCGCCGGCGCCGCTGGGAAGAGGCCCTACCACGATAACTTTCGCTTCGTAGGGTCCCAGCGTCAGCGGGATGCGCACCATATCGCCCTCGGCAGTGGCGGCCGGGAGCGGATGAATCTCGCCCGTGGCCAGGTCCCAGGTTTGCGCTTGACCGTGGCCGGCGATAGTTGCCACGCGGGATTCCACCTGATTGCTCTCGTTAAAGAAGAAATACACTTCGGCGTCGCGCCAGCTCCGGTGGTTGTAGGTCAGTCGGGGGAACTCGGCGTCCAGTTTCACATCCGGTTTGGGCAACGCCGCTATAACGCGCGCGGTAATGTCGCCCGAGGACTCGATGAGAGTGGCGAAACTCAAGTTGGGCGCGTCCTTGGCATCGCGGAACGTCTTATCCACCACCAGCGTGGGCGCCTTGCCCACGAATATCACCTTGCCGCCCGCTTTGACGAAGGCTTGCAAGCGTTCCAGGCCCGTGCGCGTGATGACTGTCGTCGACGGAAATACGATGGCCCTGTAAACCTGTCCGCTGAGGTTCTTGAAACCGCCGTCCTCGATGGTGGCCACCGAGCTCAGCGACTGCTCGTCGAAGTAATCCCAATCCACCTGGTGTTCGAACAACTGCCAGCCCAGCTTGGTCATGCTGCGGTCGGCCTCTTCGTCTCCCATCCACATGCTGTTGGAGGGATAGTAAAGACCTACCTGCGCCGCCGGGCGCCCGATGGCCATCAAATAGCCCGCCCGGTCGGTGTACCACTCCAGCATGGGCGCTTGTGGCGGCACGACGGTCGCCTCGTCGGGTCCGCGCACCCCAGGAAGGCCGACCTGCAGCGCATTCACTCCCCTGACCACCTGAAAATCCAACTGGAACTTGCCATCGATGCCCATTCCGCCGGCCGACTCGGTCCAGACCTTGGGCCTCCCGAAGAGGTGCGCCGCCGAAGAGGCCAGCTTGGGGAAGTTATTGTTCTCATTCCAGGTGCCGTCAGGCACGTGGACCCTGGCCGGCACAAGCTGGCTCAGGTTGTCGATGCCCGGCACCTCGACGTGCCGCATGTCTCTCAAGTAGTCGCCTTCGTTCCGGATATGGTCCTCGGGCAAGTCCAGCCGCAGCGCATTCTCCTCGTGGTTCAGGTGGACCAAATACTCCACATTGTTCCTCGCGCACCACTCCGCCTGCACCCCAAAGAAGGTCTCGCGGAACATCCCACTCCAGACGTCCCAGTAGTCCGCCTTCGCGCGCCACGCTTCGCTGGTCATCTTCGGAGCGAATAAAAGCGGCAGGTAAGGCTGGAGGTCGTAGCCCTTCTGTTGGCGGAACTCGTCCAGCAGTTTGGGCGTCCACGGCATGAAGCAGGTATAGTCGGGTTCGTCCCCGAAAAAACCCAGGATGGTCTTGCCGAACTCTTCCCCAACCGCCTGCTTATACGTTTCGTGCGTGATCTTCAGGAAAGCGCGAGTGGCATCGGGATTCAGATAGTCGATCAGCGAATATTGGCTGTCTTTGGCGCGTGTGCCGTCGGCCCGGGCCGACATGCGGGTAGGTGAACTGCGAAAGACGTGCCGGACCAGGATCAGTTCCCACGGCTTCGGGTAGCCACCCGCGCCGGGCGGAGGAGCCGGGCCCTCCAATCGATTCCGTTCGGGCCGATCGGCACAATCTGAGTGGCTCCGGTTTGCGCGAACACAGCCAGTGCTCCCAAAGTGTCCGGCGGCGTCGGCATTTTCAGCGTCTGGCCCGGCATCACGTTGATCCGTATGTCCGCGTCCAGCGCCTGCATCGTCAGCTCGGGGTACTGCTCGCTGACCTTGCCGCCGGCAAACCCGCTGGGGTAATCGTATTCATCTTGAATCCACAGCTTCATCCCCCGCTTCTTCGCTTCCTGAACCACGAACTTCACCTGGTCGATGTGCTCCGGCGAGAGGTACGCCGGCTCGCCACGTCCCGGCGACATGTTCACCACGAAGACGCCATTGGCCGAGAGCCGGTCGAGATCCTCGACGATTCTGGCCATCCTCTTTTTGGCGTCTGGACCGTTCCAACCCATAAACGGTTGGATGGCGCCGTACTCATGCGGCGGAGCTTTGAAGTTGGCGGCGGCCTCGCGTAACGATGGAACCGTGATCTGCTGCCACGGACGCTGCGCCGGCAAACCGGCGCTCATGAGCACAATGAGAGCAAGGAAACACAATATCCGTTTCATTTGAACCTTACAATAGAATACGTCAGATCCTCTTTGGCGGCGTCATACCATCCGGACCCGCCCGCCACCTGAATCCGGCCCGGCGGGGTATTCGAAGCCGGTCGCTAACGCCTTCGTTGATAGTGTTATAGTGAAGAATCTCAGGTGCGGAGCTTCAGGCGTCGGGGGGGTCGAAAAAAACAGAGATTCTGGGCAGTAACTCCCGCGGGATTTTCAGCGCCATTCTGACATTGGAGGGTTCAATGGAGAGCAGCATCACTAGAAGGAGAGCCTTGTGCGGCCTCGGCGCGGCAGCGGCTGGAATGTTCCTGGACCGTCCCGTTCGCGCCTACGCATCGGCCCCGGTTGCGCC
This sequence comes from Terriglobia bacterium, assembly GCA_963714205.1. GTDB lineage: Bacteria > Acidobacteriota > Terriglobia > Bryobacterales > Bryobacteraceae > CAVQNQ01. The sequence continues at coordinate 1,646,414 of CAVQNQ010000002.1, read as the reverse complement.
GGTCGCCGTCGGAAAATGCACCAGTTACGAGCCTTCGGAATTGCTCCCGGCGTTGGACGACATGTTCGACAAGCTGGGCGGCTTGGGAAGGCTGGTCAAGGGGAAGACGGTCGCGATCAAGCTCAATTTCAATGGCGGCGCGACGGTGCGGCTGGGCTACTATCCTCTGGGAGAATCGCATTGGCCTCATCCCAATCTCATCTGCGCCGTGATGAGCCTCATGACTAAAGCCGGCGTGCGGCGCGTGAGGCTGGTGGAGTGCGCCCCTATCCCATGGACAACTCCTTTCGAGGAGTATTTCCTCGAGGCGAATTGGAATGTCCGGGATTTCATCAGTTCCGCGCCGATTGTGGAGTTCGAGAACACCAACTACTTGGGCTCGGCCAAGAAACTGTCCCGGCTCACCGTGCCTGGCGGCGGCCTTCTATTCCCCGCGTACGACTTGAATCACTCTTACGTGGATTGCGACGTTTTCGTCAGTATCGCCAAGTGCAAGGACCACGGGACCACGGGCGTCAGCACCGTCATGAAGAACCAGTTCGGATTGACACCGCTGCTGGCCTACGGGAATTTTGCGGGGAAGTGGGAGGACAACGACCTGGTCGCCGGCATCGACCGCATCCGCATCATCCATATGGGCGCCGGCCAGCCCGCTTTTGGAGCTCCCGCCGAGAAGGATCCGAAAAGCCCGCGCGACGACGGGTATCGCGTGCCCCGCGCCATCGCGGACCTGGTGGCGGCCAGACCTGTACACCTGGCGATCACCGACGGCGTGACCAGCATGTCCGGCGGCCAGACGCCCAATCCAAGCCTCACGTTCGTCAAACCCAACTGGATCGTTGCCGGCACGAACGTGGTGAACACCTCCGCCGTGACCATGGCTTGCATGAAGTACAACCCCATGGGGGAAAAGGGCACGCCGCCGTTTGAGCGGTGCGATAACAAGCTCCGGCTGGCCGAGCAACTCGGCGTCGGGACCTGCGATCTGAGCCAGATTGAGGTGGTCGGCAAACCCATCCAGGAAGTCGCTTACGACTTCAAGGCCTTGCGGGACAAACGGCCACGCTTCTGGGATGGTTTCGGCGGTCCCGGCCCGCGCAGGGGACGGCGCGGCGGGGCACCGGGTGGCCCGCCCGAAGGCTCACCCGCCGCCCCACCCGCGGGGAGGGGCAACTGAAGTGGCCGCCTTGACCGCGTGGATTCCCATGCGCTGGTTGGCCGGTCCGCTGGACATCGGCCAACGCGAGAAGGAGAAGGGCTTCGCCGCCAAGTCCAAGGAGGTCCTCCAGCGCTGGCTCGAACCATCCGTGCTGGAGATTTTGCGCGGCACGCCCGTGAACTGCCTGGTTGTGAGCTGGGCCGCGGGGCTTCCAGCCGATGCGGAGCAGCAGAAAGCTCTCGCGCCTCTGCTGGCCCAAGGCAAGACCGCCGGGCTTTCTTTTGTGGGCCTGGTGGAAGGCCAAGCCAACCGGACCGCGGCTGTGGCGAGCGCGCGGACGGCGGGATTGGAGGCCGTAATCGTGGAAGGTGAGGTTCCCGATGCCGGCCTGCCCGTCCTTCCTCTGGCTGCCCGACCGCACTTGCCCTGGAATTCCTCTTCGCCCGTCCTGGTAGCCAAAGGCAATGTGTGGCCGGGGATCGCTTCCGAAGGGTTAAACTCGCAGGACTGGCGGCGTCAAGAAGAAGCGCAGGCGGCCGGACCCACGTCCGAACCCTGGATCGACTCCAACGGCTGGTTCCTTCGGCTGGCCAAAGTGTGTGCGCCCTCCAAAATCCCCTGGCTGCTGTTTGAACCCCCGGGGGCCCCCGATGTGGTCCTGCCGGACGCCTACCTGCGCGCGATTACGGACACGGAGTCCTTCCGCGGGCGCTGGATAGTATCTCTCGACGATACTCTGCGGGCGAGTCTCGCCCAGCAGGAGCAGAAGGCCATGGAGACCTGGAAGTCGATCGCAGGCGCGCTGGCCTTCTTTGCGAAACACAGGCCTTGGGAGACTTATTCCCCGGTGGGCCTGGTGGGGGTCGTCTCGGATTTTTCCGGCGATAATGAGACTATCGGGACCGAAACTATCAATCTGATGGTCCGGACGAATGTCCCGTTCCGGATCATCGAGAAATCCAAGCTGGCTACGGCGCCCCTGGCTGGCTACAAGGCGCTGATTTCGGTCGACGCAGCCATGCCCGAGCCGGCTGCGCGCAAGAAGCTGCTCGCCTTCGCCCAGCAGGGTGGCGCGCTTCTGGTGAGCCAAAGCTGGAAGGGGGAAGGTGGCACGCCGACCGGAGAGGCGCATCCCCGGTTGGATCTCCGAAAACTCGGAAAAGGCAAGTTCGCCGTCTGCAAGGACGATAGTCCGGATGCTTACATGGTGGCGAGGGATATCCACGTGCTGCTCGGCCGGATCAACGATCTGTCCCGCTTCTTCAACCTCTCGGCGTTCCTCTCCATGCACACCGCCGCGCCGGGCGGAGAGTCCGCGCTGCTGCAGATCACGAATTTTGCCAGAGCCATGCGCTTCAATGACAGCCGGGCGACGGTGTGGTTTCCACAGCAGTACCGCGCGGCGCGGATGTGGACGCTCGGTTCGGATGCCCCGGTGGCGCTCACGCTGGCGCCCGAGAACACCGGGATGGATGTCCAAGTCCCATCCATCTCACCGTACGGGGCCGTGGAAGTCGCATTGCAGAAACTGGCCTGACGGGCGGTTGAATCCGGATGCGGCCAAGGCCCATCTGGCCTCCGTCGCGACCGGGTGGGGATAGCGTATGCTAGCGGAAGACGCTGGCGGATGACGGAAGTCGAAGGCCGCATGGCGTCTGATCAATGTCGCAGCGGTCTTCCAGAGGGCCGGGCGCCAAAATCGTTCCGGCCACGCCGAAAACCACCCCGGCGCCGCGCTGGCTTCGGATCGGCACGCTCGCCCTCGCGGCTGTCGCCATGCTCGCCTGGTTCTCGCCCGCGTCCGGCGACAACGACGCGTGGTGGCACCTCAAGACCGGTCAGTACATAGTTGAACACCATCGCCTGCCGGTGCCCGATCCCTTTTCCTACACCACCTATATGGGAAAGCCGGCTTACCCGGGAGAGGAGATCACCCGCTATTTCAACCTGACCCACGAGTGGCTGGCCCAAGCGATCCTGTATCTGGTCTACTCCGCTGCCGGATTTCCAGGACTGGTTCTCTTTCGCGCGCTGCTCCTCGCGGGTGTCTGCGCCATCGCCGGATTCCTGGCGCTGCTGCGCTCCGGCGGCTTCTACCGCGCCATCGGCGCATCCATTATCGCGGGCAGCGTCGCAATCAGCTACACGAGCGACCGGCCGGGCCTGTTTACCTGGCTCCTCCTGGCTGTCACTCTCCTGATCCTCGAACAACGCCGGCGGCTGTGGCTGCTGCCGCCGTTGTTCCTGGTTTGGGCGAACTGCCATGGCGGATACTTCCTCGGTTGGGCGGCCATGGGGGCGTATTGCGCCGAGGCCTGGCTATCGCGGCGTCGCGGCCGTGGGACCGGCGGTGAACGCCGGCTCTGGTTGGCGTGCGCGGCTTCGGTGGCGATCTGCGGACTCAATCCCAATGGATTTTCCGCGATTCCGGTTCTCCTCAATTACCACAGGAGCGCCATCCAGTCGCGTATCTGGGAATGGAAATCACCCACCTTCTGGCCGCCCCAACCCTTCAACGTGGTGCTGGCGGCGACGGTAGCCATGATGATATGGGCGCGGCGGCGCGTGCGTCCCGCCGATTGGCTTCTCTTCGGCCTCTTCACTCTCGCCACCGTCACAGCCGCGCGCAACCTCATGCTCACCGGCGTCCTTGGCCCGGTCCTCCTGGCGGGATACCTGCCTTGGAAACGCGGAACGGCCAACGCGGCACGGTACGCGGCGCCGCTCGTCCTGTCATCGCTGGCCGCTGTGCCGATGGTGCGCGGCGAGGCCTTTCAGTTGCGCGCCATCGAGTCGAACCGTCCCGCGGGCGCGGCCGATTTTCTGCTCGCCCACCACGTCACGGCACGGATGTTCAACAGCTACAATAACGGCGGTTACCTGATCTGGAGGCTCGCCCCGCACCAGCAGGTCTTCATCGACAGCCGCGCTTTGAACGAATCGGTGTACCAGGATTTCCGCCATATCGCCAACTACGAACCTCAAGCCGCCGAGCTCCTGGACCGCTATGGCATCGAGGCCATCGTGATGGAGGGCTTCGAGGATATCACGGGCATCATCTGGCCTTTGCCGCTGGCTCTGGCGGCTTCGCCACGCGACGATTGGAAGCTGGCTTACTCCGACAGCACCGCGTTCATCTTCATGCGGCACCCGCCGGAGGGCGTGGCGCCGTTGCCCAACACCTCGGTTGTCCCGGGGATCGAAGCGCAATGCCGCTACCACCTGGAACAAAATCCCTCCGATCCCCTGTGCGCCACGGCGCTGATGGATCTCTTCCTGCGCCAGGGCGATCGGCAGCGCGCCGAGTACTGGAGCGCTACCGCCTTAGCGCACCGCTAGACCCACGGTCTGCTGTGATAAGGTCACCGCTTCCACAAATTGCCGGGCCACGCGCGGAGCGTCGAACTGTTCCACCCAGGCGCTTCCGGTCCGCGCCAGGGCAGCCCGGCAATCGGGGGCGCGCCACAGTGCCTCGATCCCTTCGGCCAGCGCAGCGGTGCTATCGGGATCCACCAGCATCCCGTGTGGAATTACTTCGGGGATGGCCGAGGCTCTGGCGGCCACGATGGGCAGGCCGGCGGCCATGGCCTCCAGCAGCACGATGCCAAAGCCCTCCTGCACGCTGGGCAGGCAGAAAAGGCTGGCGCGGTTGTACTCGGACGCCAGCGCCGCGCGCGAGATCTCGCCGAGCCAGGCAACCGTGCCCTCGATCCCGAGCTCGCGCGCGAGACTATGCCATTCGCGACGGCAAGGGCCATCCCCCACGATGCGGATTTCGAGCTCGGGTATGCGGCCGCGCAGCATTTCGGCCGCGCGCAGCAGCACATCCACGCGCTTGCGGCGGTAGAAGCGTCCCACGTACAGCACCGTGAAGCGCTCGGGCACCGCCGGATTGGCGGCTAGCGCGCGCCGCCACGTGGCGAGGTCGATCGGCTCCGGAACCACCGCGGGAAGCTGTTCGAGCCCGTAGAGTTCCCGCGCGCGTTCCGCCGAGTACCGGCTGGTGGCCAGCACGCGCGCCGCGCGGCGGACGTGCAGCCGCTCGCGGCGGGCCTGCATCGACATCGTGAAGCGCGTGGCTCCCCGTTCGAAGCGGGCTTCGTCGGCGATCACGCCTTTCAGGGAGGCCACGTGCGCGCCCACCCTTGCGATGCGGTAGCCATCCAGGTCGAATCCCACGGTCACGTCGAATGCTTCGGATGGGCGCAGCCGCCAATTGAAAGCCAAGCGCTCGAAGGTGTAAACCGGGAGGCGCAGGCGCGGAGTTTCGAACTCGACGGTGTGGCCCAGATCGCGCAAGGATTGCGCCAGCACGCTGATCCCGACGTAGGTACCGCTGCCGCGCCGGATATCGAGGGGCGTCGAAGTGAGGAAGCGGAAGCGCACTCAGAATATGATAGCTAGAGAGGTGCCATCATTTCTTCCGCGAAAAAGGCCGTCTGCCTGCTGAGCGGGGGCCTGGATTCCTCCACTTGCCTGGCACTGGCGCGGCGCGAAGGCTACGCCTGCTACGGGCTCTCCTTCGACTATGGGCAACGTCACCGCGTGGAGCTCGAGGCCGCCGCCCGCGTGGCCGCGCGGCTGGGCGCGGAGCGGCACGTGGTGGCGTCCATCGGCCTGGATGCGTTTGGCGGCTCGGCGCTCACCGCGGCCATCGAAGTTCCCAAGGGCCGCTCGCTCGAAGAGATGGCTCGCGGCATCCCGGTGACGTACGTGCCGGCGCGCAACACCATCTTCCTTTCATTTGCGCTGGCATGGGCGGAGGTGCTGGAAAGCGGGGATATCTTCATCGGCGTGAACGCCCTCGATTATTCCGGCTATCCGGATTGCCGGCCCGAATATATCGAGGCCTACGAGCGCATGGCCAACCTGGCCACCAAGGCCGCGGTGGAGGGGCGCACGCGCGTGCGCATACATACCCCGCTGCTGCGGCTCACCAAGGCGGAGATCGTGAAGCTGGCCCGCGAGCTGGGCCTCGATTTCGGCCTGACCTTCAGTTGTTACGATCCCGATCCGAAAGGCCGCGCCTGCGGGTTGTGCGACGCGTGCCTGTTGCGGCGCAAGGGTTTCGAAGAGGCCGGTATTGAGGATCGCTGAGCTGTTCTATTCGCTGCAAGGGGAAGGCGCGCTGGCCGGAATGCCCTCGGTGTTCGTGCGAACCAGCGGCTGCAACCTGCGCTGCGCCTGGTGCGACACGCCCTACACCTCCTGGCAGCCGGAGGGCGCCGAGCTTCCGCTGGAGCAGATTCTCGACGAAGTCCGGGCACATCCCACAAATTACGTAGTAGTGACCGGAGGCGAGCCGATGATCGCGCCCGAGATCGTTCCCTTGACCCAGCGCCTGCGGGCCTTGGGAAAACATATCACCATCGAGACCGCCGGCACGGTGTTTCACCCGGTGGCTTGCGACCTGATGAGCATCAGCCCCAAGCTGGCCAATTCCCGCCCCCCGGGCGAATGGGCCGAGCGGCACGAGCGCGCGCGCATCAATCCCGAGGCGCTCGGCGAGCTGACGCGCCGTTACGAATACCAACTCAAGTTCGTGATCGAGAAGCCCGCGGATGTCCAGGAAGCCCGCGCTTTGGCGGCTGCGCTGGAGGCGCCGCGCGAGCACGTCATCCTGATGCCCGAGGGCGCCGATCCCGAGCGGCTGCGCGAGCGCTCCCGCTGGCTGGCGGAGCTGTGCAAACAGGAGGGATTCCGGTTCGGCCCGCGCCTGCACGTGGATCTCTGGGGAAACCGCCGCGGCATCTGATCCGGCGCGGATTCAACCGGCATACACTGAAAGAGAGGAGACGGACCGGTTGCACTCGCACCAGCACGAACACCACAGCGGCACGGCGGCGGTTCTGGGCTGGTCGCTGGCCGCGACCCTGGCGTTCGTAGCGGTGGAGGTGGCCGCGGGTCTCCAGGCGCACTCGCTGGCGCTGCTCTCCGACGCCGGACACAACTTCACCGATGGCTTGGCTCTGGTGCTCTCCTGGTTCGGCTTTTATCTGCAATCCAAGCCCGCCGATGAGAGCAAAACCTACGGGTATCACCGCGCCGGGGTTCTGGTTGCGTCCGTGAACGCGCTTGCGCTGGCCATCCTGGCGGGGTGGATCTTCTACCAGAGCGCGTTACGGTTCCGCCAACCTCAGCCCGTCCACGAAGGCACCATGCTGGTGGTGGCCGCGCTCGGCCTGGCGGTCAACGGCGGGATCATGCTGGCCTTGCGAAACGCCAGCCGGGGCGATCTCAATATTCGCAGCGCCTTCCTGCACATGCTGGGCGATGCCGCGGGCTCGGCCGCTATCGTGGCCGGCGCCCTGGTCATACGGTATACCGGATGGGAGCAGGTGGACCCGGTGCTCTCCATGCTCATCGGCGGGCTCATCGTGTGGACCGCCTGGGGCATTATTCGGGAGGCCCTCAACATTCTGCTGGAGGGGCTGCCGAGCGGTATCCGGCTGATGGATGTGATCGCCGCGATGCGCGCGCACCAAGGCGTGCTGGACGTCCACGATCTGCATATCTGGAGCCTGGGTTCGAGCACCCATGCGCTGAGCTGCCACGTGCTGATCGAAGACGTGCCACTTTCCTCAAGCGACGCCATCCTGCGCGGCCTCAACGAACTGCTTGAGGAGCGCTTCCAGATCTGCCACACCACCATCCAATTCGAGCACGTAAGCTGCGCCATCTCGGCGAACGGCTGCGCGATTCCTGTGCGGCCGCATAGCGATGAACCGAACCATCCCCACGAAAACTCCCCGCAACACTAACTAAGGGGGTATAGTGCGGCCGGGGGCCGCATTGTATAGTCGAGACGGCTGGCGACTCAGCTCGACGCCGCCAATCGCAAAATTATGCTCAGCGCACTCGCTACCGCTACCCAGACCGGCCCGGAGGAGACTCGCCCCGGCATTCCCGACCGGGTGGAAGACTTGGGCATTTCCCGCGCCCTGGTCAGCGACTTGATTCTGCGGTACTTATGGATTCACGGCTCAGGCACGCTAGCGGTTCTTCATGAGCGGATCAAGCTCTCTTTCGGCGTGCTGGAGTCCATGTTCCACCAGTTCCGCCAGCAGCACATCCTGGAAGTGAAGGGCATGCTGGGCAACGACTACATGTTCTCGCTCACCAACACAGGCCGGGACCTGGCCGCTTCGCGCAACGAGGTGTGCCAATATGCCGGTCCCGCGCCCGTCTCCCTCCAGCAGTATCACCAGCTCGTTAAGGCCCAGTCCGCACACATACGCCTGAGCCGCGAGAGCCTCCGCCAGGCGTTCCATGACCTGGTGCTGCCGGACAAGCTCCTCGATCAGCTCGGTCCTTCCCTCATCGGGCATCGATCCCTGTTCCTGTATGGCGGAACCGGGAACGGCAAGACCAGCATTGCCGAGAGAATCTTGCGGATTTACCGGGATACGGTCCTGGTGCCCTACGCCATCGAAGTGGATGGCCATATCATCAGCTTGTTCGACCCCGTCGTGCATCACGTGACCGCCTCCGAGGATACTTTGCTCGATCCGCGCTGGGTGCGCTGCGAACGGCCCTGCATTACGGTGGGTGGAGAGCTGGTGGCCTCCATGCTGGAATTGCAGGTGGACGAACAGACGCGCGCGTACAACGCGCCCTCCCAGCTCAAGGCCAACAATGGCATTCTGATCATCGACGATTTCGGCCGCCAGGTGATCAAACCGCGCGAACTGCTCAACCGCTGGGTCGTGCCCCTGGACCGCCGGGTAGACTATCTGACCCTGACCTCTGGAATGAAGTTCAAGGTGCCCTTCGAGATGATGGTGGTCTTCTCGACCAACCTGAACCCCCGCGACCTGGCGGATGAGGCCTTCCTGCGCCGCATCGAGACCAAGGTGCTCGTCGAGAACGTGGACGCCGAGGTGTTCGACCACATTTTCGAACGCGTCCTGGAGAGCTACCATATTCCTGCCGAAGACGGCTGTGCCGATTACCTGCGGGCCCGCTGCCACGCCGCGGGAGCAAAACACCTGCGGGCCTGCTACCCCGCCGATATCTGCCGCCTGGTGAGAGCTATCAGCGACTACGAAGGCCGGGCCATGCGCATGACGCGCGTCAACATCGACCGTGCGGTGGCCTTGTATTTCGCCAAAGACGAATCCGGCGAGCAGCTCGAAAAAGAGTGACGAAAGCCCGCGTTGCGGCGCTCCACCGGACCGCCCGCGCCTAAAACCCTCACTATCGAAAGTGGCACCTGGCGTGCAGCCGTAGCATTGAACACATTCGGAGGGAAATCTGATGGCAAAGGGGTTCGTGGCGATCACGGTGGAACGCTGCAAAGGCTGCGGGTTCTGCGTCGAGTTCTGTCCCACCCACGTTCTAACGCTTTCACCGGCTTTCAATTCTAAGGGTTATCACCCTCCACACGCGATAGCCGCGGAGAAATGCAGCGGTTGCGATCTGTGTGGAATGTACTGTCCGGACTTCGCAATTTTCGGGGCGCGCTATGCACGCTGACCCCAAGGGCGTCCTGACGGGTGTCCATTTCCTCGACGGAGATCATGCTTGCTGTGAGGGAACTCTCGCAGCCGGTGCGCGATTTGCCGCAGGATATCCCATCACCCCCTCGACGGAGGTGGTCGAACGGTTTGCGTCGCGCATTCCGACGGTGGGCGGCGTGTTCGTGCAGATGGAGGACGAGTTGGCTGCCTCCATCGCCATACAGGGAGCCGTGTGGGGAGGCGCCAAAGCCTTCACGGTAACTTCCGGCCCGGGATACTCGCTGATGATGGAACATATTGGCTACGCCGCCATGACCGAAACGCCGTGCGTTTTCGTGAATGTGCAGCGCGGCGGGCCTTCCACCGGCCTTCCCACGCTGCCGGCGCAGGCCGACATGATGCAGGCGCGCTGGGGTTCGCACGGCGATTACGGCACCGTCGCGCTGTGCCCCAACTCTCCGCAGGAGAGCTTCGACCTCACCATTCAGGCGTTCAACCTGGCCGAGGAGTTCCGCGTTCCGGTCATGGTGATGCTCGATGAATGCGTCGGCCACATGACCGAGAAGGTGGTGATTCCGGAGCCCGGCCAGATCGATGTCACGCCGCGCCGCTACACCAAGCTGCCGCCCGGAGAATTCCGTCTCTACCAGCCGCAGGCGGATCTGGTTCCCGACATGGTGCGCGCCGGCGAAGGCTACCGGTTCCACGTCACCGGGCTGACGCACGACGAGCGAGGCTATCCCAGCATGAACGTGGAGACCCAGGATCGCAAGGTCCGGCGGCTGCAAGAGAAGCTGGCGCCGCTGGCCGATGAGCGCGCTCTGTTCGAGGCTGCCAACCTGGATGACGCCGAAGTGGTGGTGGTGTCCTACGGCATCACCTCGCGCGTGGCGCAGCGGGCGATCGACATGGCGCGCCAGCGGGGCGTGCGGGCCGGCAAGTTCCGGCTGATCACAGCCTGGCCGTTCCCGGCCGTGCGCATCCGTGAGCTGGCGGGCCGCGTGAAGGCCTTCGTGGTTCCCGAGCTGAACCTGGGCCAGATGGCGCTCGAAGTGGAGCGCGCCGCGGCCGGCCGCGCCGCGACGATTCCGGTAACCCACGCCGGAGGAACGGTGCATAATCCCGACGTAATTCTCAAAGCCATCCTGGAGGCGGTTCAATGATCGAAAACACCCTCGAAATTCCCATGGAGATCCCCGAGGGAGCCCGCAACCCCGTCGAGCCGTTCCTCCGCATGGACCGCATGCCGCACATCTGGTGCGCGGGCTGCGGCATCGGCACCACGGTCAACTGTTTCACGCGCGCCCTGCTGGAATCCAAGGCCAATCTCGACAAGGTCGCGGTGGTCTCCGGGATCGGCTGCACCGGACGCGTGGCGGGCTACGCCGCGCTCGATTCGTTTCATACCACGCACGGACGCGCCATTCCCTTCGCCACCGGGCTGAAGCTGGCGAACCCGGAGCTGCAGGTGGTGGTGTATTCGGGCGATGGAGACCTGTTCGCCATCGGCGGCAACCATTTCATCCACGCCGCCCGCCGCAACATGGATCTCAAGGTCATCTGCGTGAACAACATGACCTACGCGATGACGGGTGGCCAGACGGCTCCCACCACGCCCGGCGAGTCGATTACCTCCACGGCGCCCTACGGCGTGTTCGAGCCGACCTTCAACCTGGTAGCCCTGGCGGAGGCCGCGGGAGCTTCCTACGTGGCGCGCTGGACCACCTACCATGTCAAACAGCTCAGCCGCTCCATGGAAGAGGTGTTCAAGAAGAAGGGCTTCTGTTTCATCGAAGTGCTCTCGCCCTGCCCCACGCTCTACCAGCGCCGCAACAAAATGGGGGACGCCCTGGATGCCATGAAATACTATAAAGCCGCGGGAAAGATCCGCAACGGCGCGCCCACCGGCGAATGCAATCTTACCCGCACGGGTGAGATCGTGCTGGGCAAATTCGTGGATCGCGACCGGCCGGATTATCTCGAGATGTTGCGCACCCAGATGGTCCACACCCTGGGCGACCGTTACGTGGAGCCGGAGGGCCCATGCTGCAGCGAATGCTGACGGAAATTCGAATCGCCGGATTTGGCGGACAAGGCGTGATCCTGGCCGCGGCCGTGATCGGCAAGGCGGTGGCCATCTTCGAGGGCGGCTACGCCACCATGACGCAGAGCTTCGGGCCGGAGGCGCGGGGCGGCTCTTCGAGCGCCCAGGTGATCCTGTCGAGCGAGCCGATCCTCTATCCTTACGTCACGCAGCCGGATGTGCTGATCGTGATGTCGCAGGAAGCCTACACGCGCTTTTCTCCCCAGTTGAAGCCCGGCGGCATCCTGATCGTCGAGCAGGACCTGGTGCGCCTGGATGGCACGCCCAGCCGCAAGCTGGTATATGGCGTGCCGGCCACGCGCCTGGCCGAGGAGCTGGGCCGCAAGGTGGTGCTCAACATCGTGATGGTGGGGTACTTCGGCGCGGTGACGAAACTGGTTGACTCCGCGGCGCTTCGCCAGGCGGTGGCCGATTCGGTCCCGCCCGCCATGCAGAAGCTCAACCTCGAAGCCTTCGATAAAGGCTTCGAATACGGTTCGGCGCTCGTCGCTCAGATCGCTGAAAACGGCGACAGCGAATCCAGCGTTTCCACGCTGGAAGTGGGATAGGCCGGCGCCAGCCGCGCGGCCACCTCTTCGGCGGCCTTCCGGCCGGCGATGAAGGCGTGGTCCGAATTGTAGTACTCCCATTCGCTGTAGCGGCCCGCGAGAACAATGTCGCGTTCCGCCAGCCAATCGCGAATCGCCTGCACGGCCTTGGCGCGGCCGTGATCGTAGACCACGTATGCGTGCGGCAAGTCCACCTGCGCGGTGGCCCGCACGGGATCGTCGGGCTTGAAGATCCCCACTTTATGGCAGTCGGCGATGCAACGGCTGATGAGATCCTCACCTTCGGCCGGGAGCGGCTTGTGCGGTGAATAGGTGATCTCGCAGGTCAGACCGAAGCCGCCCGGCGGGTTGCAATGCGGGCTGGCATTGCCCTGCACGAAGATCCGGTGGAAGACACTCTCCTCGGGGTAGTAGATCCAGTGCTTTTCGGTGATCTTCTCGCGGCCCACGCCGATGTGGACACAGCGCACCGAGACGTGCCGCAGGCTGGCGGCAGCGGCGCGAACGTCCGAAGGGGCCTCCTCTCCGATTTGCCGGATCAGCACGGGAAGCGGCATGGTGCTGATTAGAGATTCGTAGCGCAGCCGGGAGCCGTCGCTCAGCCAGACGGCGCGTTCCCGCGGCGAAACCTTCACCACCCGGCTGTTCAGGCGCAGTTCGCCCTTCAAAAACGGAATCCACGCGTCCATCAGCGCCTGGAAGCCGCCGCGCAGAGGATAGCCGAAACGCGCGTTCGGCCCCATCGGTTTGGGCTTGGGCGAGAGCGCGCCCTCGATCATCTCTTCGAGGTCCGGCAGCGGCACGCGGCCGCCCAGCCAGGAGGTCTCCATCTCGCTCAACGGCACGGCCCATAGCTTGCGGTTATAGGGGATGGCGAAGTGCCTGGCGATTCCTGCGCCCCACACTTTGTAAATGAACTCTTCGAAGTTGCGCGGCTCGGCCGCGGGCGCCCCGGCGCAGGCCGGTTCCGAGAGCGCCGCGGAGGCTTCCAGGATGCCATCGGCGCAACAATCCTTGACATCGCCGTGCTTGATATCGGCCGTTCTGCAATGCCCGCCGCCGTTGGCTTTGCCGTTGGCGCCATTGGCGCCGTTGGCCTTGCGGAGCGTTTTGAGAGGGCCGAAACGCGCCTCGATGGCGCCCGTGAGGCACTCCCGGATCACGCTGGCGGGCAAGCCGTAGAGAGATCCCTGGAAGGGATAGCGCGTGTACACGTTCTGGCTGTAAATCCAGGCTTCCCGATCCTGCCAGTGGACATTGTCGCCGAGCAGCATCTTGTAGAGTTGGTGCACGAAGGGCTCGTTGGAGAACATGATGTGGCCGGCGAAATCGAAGGTGAAGCCGTCGACTTCGAGCGACCGGCACCACCCGCCCACGCGGCTGTTCTGTTCGAGGAGAATCGAATCCTTGCCGAGGTGATACGCTGCGCTCAGGCCCGTGGGCCCGGCGCCCACCACGATCGCGCGAGCGCGGCTCGCGGGCCGGCGCGCGGCCCGCGACGCGGAGATGCGCTCCGCAACCAGCTCCTCCATGCGCCGCACCGTGGCATCCCACGAAGTTCCGGCCACCACGGCGCCCATTCTGCTTTGCCGCTCGGCGCGCTCGGCCGGGGCAGCCGCGAGAGCCTGATCGCACGCCGCCAGGAACTCTTCCGGCGTTCCGCCCAGGTAAACGATATCGCCATAAGGTTCGGCTACGTCGGTTATGGGAGTGCTGACGATGGTCTTACCGGCCGCCATGTACTCAAGTGTCTTGGTGGGACTGATGAACTTGGTGGACTGGTTGCGCGCGAAGGGCAGCAGGCAGACGTCCCAGCCCTTCAGGTACGCGGGTAACTGCTTGTAGGGACGCTGTCCTAAATAGCGGATATTGGGACGCCGCGGAAGGATGGCGGGATCGATCTTCACCACCGGCCCCACCAGCACGATGCTCCATTCGGGGCGGGCGTCCGCCAGGGCTTCGATGAGCGGGATGTCCAGGCGCTCGTCGATCACGCCGAAATAGCCCAGCCGGGGATGGGGAAGATCGGCCTGGTCGCCGGCCTCCTGCATGCCGTTGGCGGCCGTGGCGAAGTGCTTCGCATCCACGCTGCTCGGAAAGCAGTGGACCCGCGGATGGCGGTCTTTCTTGGCGCGGTAGAGGCTCGGCCCGCCGGTAAACACGAGATCGGCGGAGCGCATCAGATCGGCTTCGCGCTCGATCAGTTCAGCCGGAGCGTTGAGAAACGCGGAGAGCTCGTCCATGCAGTCGTACACCACGGCCTGCGGCCGGAGCCCTCCGGCCAGAGGGTAAGCCATGGGTGTGTAGAACCACAGAACGTAATCGTCAAGGCTCTCTCCTTCCACGAGCTCCCGTACAAGGTCTTTCAGGTACGGCATCTGTTCGTTATGAAAACCATGCGCGCGGACGGGGGTTTGGGGACGGCAAACCAGCACATTGGGTTCAGGCTGGTGAAACTGCCACTGAGGATGCGAGGATTCGCACAATATCGGCTCCTCGACAAAAATTACACGCCGGGATGAAGCCAGCCGCGACAGCAAATGCTGCGGGCGCTGGTACACGAAGTCCCAACGCAGGTGGGAAAACGTAAGGATTGTAGGGACAGACTGCATTCTTTCCTCCTGCTCTGAGTTGAAAGCTGGTGCGTGGCGCCCCGCATGGAAGCGGGCTTGTGCCAGGAGAGTGCAGATGGCCTGCCACTGTGTGGAACCGTGCCACGTGGCGCTTTAGGGCAATAGTTTCTGTGCTTTGCGAAGAGCGGTGGCGTACTTTCCGTGCAGTACGCGCTGGTACTTGCCGCCGCCGTCGCGGTGCATATCCCAGAGCCCGCTGTTATGCCAGTGGGTGGCATCCTCCCAATCGAAGCGATCGAGGATGGGATAGAGGCACACGCCTTCGAGGTCCACGCCGGCCTCGCGGGCCAGCACGCACTCGGCGGCAATCTCATCGAGCCACGGCGCGCGGCCGATGCCGTAATGGCTGGTTTCGGCGATCACGAGCGGCCGGTTATAGCGCCCGGCCACTTCCGCGAGCAGCCGGTGAAGCGGCACCCAGCGGGGGTCGTCCGAGCCGGCATCCCAGTGCATCTTGCGCCCGCCGGGGACTTCCCACTGGTTGGCGGCGTAAAAGTTCACGCCCACGATATCGAGGTAATGTTCGTCGCCGCCCAGCTCCGGCGCGGCGCGGCCCGCGATCATGTCCCACGCCTCGAACTGGCTGGCCCGCTGATCCCGCGCGGGTTTCTTAATCCAGGGTATCCAGCGCGGCGGCACGTTGTGAATCAACGGCTCCGGAAAGAGAAAGCGCGCGCCGGGATCGGCCTCGCGAACGGCATCCACGGCGGCCAGCGCGGCGCGCACGAATTGGCGCTTGAGCTCGCCATCGCGGCCGCGAGCATAGGGGAAGATCAGCTCACGAGAGGCGGCCCAGGCCAGAAAATTGATTTCATTCACCGGGGCATAGAAGCCCGCGCGGCCGGCCACCTCGAGGTGAATGCGCGCGGCCGCCCCGGCGAAGCGCGCGAAACGCTCGACGAAGGCCGGCGAGAAGACATCCAGATCGTCCGGCCAGCCGTAATGGCACAGGTCCCAGATCACCTGGACGCCGGCGGCCCGCGCCGCCCGCAGCATGGGGATCCAGGAGCTCCAGTCGTAGCAGCCGCCACGGTCGATCAGGTGCCAGCGCACTCCGTCGCGCGCAGTCGCGATACCCACATCGATGAGGCGCCGGTAATCCTCCTCGGCCATGATGTCGTGCTGGAGCGCGGCGGTCATATCGATGCGGGCGCCGGCGGTGTTGATCTGGCATGAGCATTCGAAGCCCGCTATCCAGAAAGATTGGAACAGCCCTCTATCGGGGATCATGCGCGGTGTGGTGATCCTCTTTGGGAATGACGTATTGATGACGCTGGTGATTCATCAGGCGCTCGCGAAACTCGAACTCGATCTGGTGGTCGTGCTGGGTGCGCGGGCCCCGCGTAGCCAGAGCGATGTGCTCGATGGCCGTCTTGGGCGTCCGGTCGGCGTATACCAGCCCGTTGGTCTCCTGGTACGTGTCGGCGAATTGGGTGTAGCAGAAGCCCGCCAGCACAGGCAGGGAGCGAATCACCTTCAGCAGTTCCATGTATCGGTGAGCGAACTCCTCTTCGGTGTTGGCGCGCGAGTAGCCCCAGCCGCTGGTGCCGGGAGCATAGGCGATGCCGCCGAATTCGGTGAGCATGATGGGCTGCTCCTGGGCCGGCGCCTCCAGCAGCAGCAGGCGCCCGGCCGGCCGCTCCCGCTTGAACAGGCGCGGAATCTCCTCGCTGCCGTAGCGCCGCGCGATGTGCTGGGGCTGGTCGTCGTAATCGTGTATACCGATGATGTCGGTGGCCACGCTTTCCCAGCCGTCGTTGCCGATCACGGGGCGGGTGGGGTCGAGCGTCTTGGTGAGATGATAGAGCGCCTGGACGTAATGGCGCTGCGCGGGGCTATCCGGTAGATCGGGCACGCCCCACGATTCGTTGAAGGGCACCCAGGCCACAATGGAGGGATGGCTCACATCGCGCGCGATTACCGCGGACCACTCGCGCGTGAGGCGCTCGATGGAAGTCTTGGTGAAACGGTAGGCGCTGGGCATCTCCTCCCAGACCAGCAGGCCGAGCGTATCCGCCCAAAACAGGAAGCGCGGGTTCTCGATCTTCTGGTGTTTGCGGACGCCATTGAAGCCGAGGGCCTTGACCAGCTCGACATCGTGGCGGAAGGCTTCGTCGTCGGGGGCCGTGAGCCCGCTTTCGGGCCAGTAACCCTGGTCGAGAACCATGCGCAGCTGGTACGGCCGGCCGTTCAGAACGAACTTGTCGCCCTGCGCGCCGATCGACCGCAGCGCGGTATAACTCCGGCAGGTGTCCACCAGCTCGCCGCGCCCGCCCCAGAGTTTGAGATCCGCCTGGATGAGGGTGGGGGTCGCCGGGCTCCACAGCAGCTCGTTGCGATAGTCGTCGATTCCCGGATCGGAGAGCGCCATGCGGCGATGCACCTCTCCGCCCACCACCGCGTAGGTGTCATCCACGAGCATGGTATCGCCCACGTAGAGCTTGACGGCCAGCCGGAGGCCCTCGCGGCGCTCGCCTTCCAGCCAGGCCTCGAAGCCGATTTCCCAACGCTCCACGTTGGGCGTCCAGCGCAGCGCTCCGATGTAGGTGGGGGGCACGCGCTCGATCCATACCGATTGCCAGATGCCCGTGGTTCGCGGATACCAGATGGAGTGCGGGTGAAGCTGCCAATCCTGCTTGCCGCGCGGCTTGGAGAGATCAGCGGGATCGTCTTCCGCCGAGACGACCACGTTCTGCGGCCCCTCCGGAGCGAGGTGTTCCGTGATATCCGCCGAAAACGGCGTGTAGCCGCCTTGGTGCTCGGCGACTTCATGCCCATTCACCCAGACCTTGGCGCTGTAATCCACCGCGCCGAAATGCAACAGCAGCCGGTCAGCGGGATTGAGCCGGGGAGCTTCGAACTCGCGGCGATACCAGCAGGCGCGGCAGAAGCCGGTGTCGCCGATGCCGCTCAGGGCCGTTTCCGGCGAGAACGGCACTTGAATTGTGGCGTTCCACGCGGGATCGCCGGGCAGCCGGAAAGCCGCCTCGCGATCCAGCGCGAACTCCCACGCGCCATCCAGGCTGAACCATTCCGACCTCTCCAGCTGCGGCCGCGGATAGCCGTGAGAGCCGCTCAACATTCCCCTCCTGATTTTCAGAGTAACGGGCGAGCGGCGCGGCTGTCGCGGCCAGTCTGTACGAATTCCGACCGCGGCAACAGCCGGTCCCGGAAGAACCGCGTGGGCGCCCCCTCCGACCGGAGAGCGCCCGCGCACGGTCCTTAGACCCAAGGAGAAGACAGCGACGCCGACCTGAAGCGAGCGGGGGCGGCCGCGGCGCGTGTATGAGTACGATAGATCAGGGATGGTCGTTTCACAAGTGGCTGCCCGGGCACATCTGTGCAATCTGTAACGCCTAAAACAATAATTTGTGTGTTTGTGCGCTATTGCTTCAGGCGCTTTATGAGCTCGCGCAGGAATGCGCTTTCATCGAGGATCCGCATCCGGACCTTCAGCCAGAACAACGGGAGCGGGGACAGCAGACTGTCGCAGTCGTCGCATAGGTTGATGACGTCTTTTTCGGTGGTCACCAGGGCATCGGCGCGCTCCTCGCACGCCTGGCCCACGATGCGGCGCAGTTCACCCGGCCCGTAGTGGTGATGATCGTCGAACTCGACCCATGTCACCGGTTGGACGCCCAGGCGCGCCAGGGTGTGCCGGAACGATGGCGGATTCCCGATTCCACAAAAAACGCCCGCGCGCGCGAAAGGCATCCCGGCGGGCGGAAACTCGCGGCCCGCGCCAAATTCCACCCACGCCACCGGCTCGACCGAGGCGCGGAAGACGGCCGCGCGGGGGTTCCACCGGCGCACCACCCGCTCGATCGCTTCGGGCAGGTCCGAGAACTCGCTGCGGGTGATGAGGACGATATGGGCTCGTATCAGGGCCCCCACCGGCTCGCGCAGCCGCCCCAGCGGGACCAGGCCGCCCCCGCCCAGGGGATTGAGGGCGTCCATCAGCACGATATCCACATCGCGAGCCAGGCGCAGATGCTGGAAACCATCGTCCAGAAGCAAGAGGTCCGGCGCGAATCCGCGGAGCAGGAGCAGGCCCGCTTCATAGCGATCGGCTCCCACTCCCACGGGCGCGAGGCCGGAGCGGACGAAAATCTGCGGCTCGTCGCCCGAGCGCCCGGCATCCACGGCCACGCCCGGCGCCAGGGCCAGTTCGCGGTCGTGGCTGGAGCGGCCGTAGCCGCGGGTGAGAATACCGGGCCGGCGGCCGCGCTCTTTCAGCAGTTCCGCAAGGCGCAGCACGCAGGGAGTTTTGCCGGTGCCGCCCACCGTGAGGTTGCCGACACCGATCACGGGCACGGGTAGCTTTCTCTGGCGCGCCAAGTCGCGGGCCTGCTTCCACCGGCCGCCCCATTGCCACAGGCAGGAGAGCGTCCAGGCGAAGGCGAACCAGGGCATGGCCGGGCGGTAGCACGGAATGCCGGCGCGGTACAGCCCGTGGATTTCCTCGATCGCGCGGGCCGTCGCGCCGCGGCGGGCCTCTGCCGAGACCAGCGCCCGGCGGCCCATTTCCGCGGCTTCGTCGGGATGGTCGAGCAGCCGCCCGAGCGCTTCCGCAAGTTGCGAAGGACCGGCGACTTCGAGGCAGGCTCCAGCCGCACGGAACTCGTCCGCGATGGCCTGGAAGTTCTCCATGTGCGGGCCCACGATCACCGGTTTGCCGAAAAGAGCTGGCTCGAGGATGTTATGCCCGCCGCGATGCGCCAGCGTGCCGCCCATGAAGACCACCTCGGCCACCGAGAACAGACCAGCCAACTCGCCGATGGTGTCGAGCAGAAGCGCGTCGAGCAGCGGCACATTGGAATTCGGGCCCGAGGCGAGCTCCGTGCGCCGCGCGAATGGGATCCCGGCCGCCGCCAGCTTGCGGCCCACCACCTCGAACATCTCCGGCCGGCGCGGGGCGATCAGCAGCCGCAGATCGGGATGCCGGGCGGCCACGCTCTGCCAGGCGGCGATCACGGTATCGTCCTCATCCGGATCGTCCGGCTGGGCGGGGGGCATGGTGCTGGCGGCGATGAATAACGGGCGATTCCCTTTGAATGCCAGCACCGGCGACTCGAAGGTCGCCGGGCGGGCCTCGAAATCGTATTTGAAGTTGCCGGCGACGATCACGCGGTCCGCGGGCGCCCCCAGAGCGAGAAAGCGCTCGCGGATATCTTCGGTCTGCGCCAGGATGCGATCCGCCCACGGCAGCACCGCCGCGAAGAACCAGCCGAGGGGCCGGTAACGCGGAAAGGCGCGGTCGGAGATGCGCCCGTTCACGATCGCCAGGCCGGCGCCGGTCCGCTTGACCTCCCGGAAGAGGTTGGGCCAGATCTCCGTCTCCATGACGACCACCACCGAGGGCTGAAGCGCGCGCAGTACCCGGCGCACGGCGAAGACGTAATCCACGGGAGCGTAGAACACGCCGTCGGCGATCCCCCGCAGTTTTTCGCCGGCGGTGGCGCGCCCGGCCAGGGTCGAGGTGGAAACGAACAGACCGCTGCGCGGAAACTCGGCGCGCAGCCGGCGCAGGAAACCTATCGAGGAGAGCACCTCGCCAACCGAAACCGCGTGCAACCAGATTGCTCCGGGACCAGTCCGTCTATGGGAGCGCGGCAGAAACCCGAAGCGCTGGGGGAGCGACTCCCAATAGGCGCGGTTCCGCAGACCGCGAAGCAGGAAATACAATAGCAGGAGAGGCAGCGCAAGCGCCTGAAGAACGCGGTAGAGGAGATAAATGCCTTTTATTTTCAAACGCTTGGCTCTTTTCATCAGTATAGCCGCGGCCTTTGCCGCCGACAAGGAGCCGCCCCCGTTCCGGCCCGCCGCGGCCGCCACCTTCGAGCATCGCCAGACCAACGCCCAAGTTACCATTGGTGCGGAGCCGTACGATTCAGGAGAGAAAATAAAGTCCGCTTTCGGCAAGCTGGATCCTTACCAGTTCGGCATCCTGCCCGTGCTCATCGTGGTGCAGAACGATAGCGGCGGGGCGGTCCGGCTGGACCGGTTGCAGGCCGAGTACGTCGGCCCCAACCGAAACCGCGTGGAGGCCACGCCCGCCGCGGAAGTGCGGTATATGCGCGGCCCGGATCGCCCGGGGGTGATCGGCGGCCCGGGTGGCTCGCGGCCGAAGATCATCTCCAAGAAGAACCCGCTCGACGCCTGGGAGATCGAAGGGCGCGCCTTCAGCGCCAAGATGCTGCCGCCGGGACAATCCGCCAGCGGTTTCCTATACTTCCAGACGGGCCTGCAGCGGGGCGCCACGATCTACCTGAGCGGTTTCACCGAGGCCGCCACGGGCAAGGAGCTGCTTTACTTCGAAATCCCGTTGGAGTAGCGGCTGCGCTACCATGCGGTCATGAAGTTCACCGCATGGCTGCCGATCGCCGCGCTGCTGTTGCTCGCCCCGCTCGCGGCGCAGAACTCCGGCAATCCCTTCCTGGGGCGGTGGGATATGACCATTACCGCCGCGGACGCCACGTATCCCGGCTGGCTCGAAGTCACCGAGCAGAACGGAAAGTTCGCGGCGCGGGTGCAGCCGCGCACGGGCAGCGTCCATCCGGCCACCGACGTTGCGCTCTCGGCCGCAATGAGCGGGCCTAACGTAAGTAACGGCCTTAGCTTGACGGTTTCCAAAGCCACACCGCAACAGCCGGCACTCACCTGGAATCTCACCTTGCAAGGCGATAAGCTCACCGGCGCCCAAAGTCGCGGCGGCAAATCCGACCAGATCGCCGGAGTGCGCGCGCCGGCGCTCGACCGCCCCGCGCCGCAAGCGTGGACGAATCCCGAGCCGCTCTTCGACGGCAAGGACCTCGCGGGCTGGGAGCCCGACAATCCCGCTGCCAATCACTGGGTGGCGCGCCACGGCGAGATGTTGAACCGGTCGAAGGGCGCCAATATCCGCACCACGCGCACCTTCGACGATTTCAAGCTGCACATCGAATACAACTGCCCGGGGGGCGGCAACAGCGGCGTCTATCTGCGCGGGCGCTACGAGGTCCAGGTGGAGTACGAGCCGGTGGGGACCAACGACCCGTTCCATTCGATGGGCTCGATCTACGGGTATCTGGCGCCCTCGGTGGAATTGCCCAAGAAGCCCGGCCAGTGGGAAAGCTTCGACGTGACTCTGGTAGGCCGCCGCGTGACGGTGATTCGCGACGGCGTGAAGGTGATCGATAACCAGGAGATCCCCGGCATCACCGGAGGAGCGCTCGATAGCCGCGAATCCGAGCCCGGGCCGCTCTACATCCAGGGCGATCACACCGGCGGCATGAAGTACCGCAATATCACGATTGCGGTGCCACGGAGGTGATCACGCCGGCTTCGAGTCCAGGACCTCGCGAACCTTGGCCAGCAGAACGTCCGGCGTGAAGGGCTTATGCAGGAAGGGGCGCGGCAGTTCGCCGCCTTCCAGGGCATTGTCGCGATAGCCGGAAATGTAGAGGACTCTCAGGCCGGGGGCGCGGCGGGCGATTTCGCGTCCGAGTTCCAGGCCGCTCATCTGGGGCATCACGACATCGGTGAGCACCATGTCGATCTTGTGCGAGTTCTTCTCGTAGACGCTCAGGGCGGCGGGTCCGTTGGCCCTGGTGCGATGCGCGCTGATCGCGCAGCGGTACAGCCCGTACCTGAAACATCTTCCTCCGCCGCTTCCCCTGGTCAGGCACCCGAAACGGACCAGGTCTCGTCCACCTTGACGGCCAAACGCAGGTATGATCCACCGGTGTAACTCCTTGGCTCCGGGGCGAGCCCGAAACGGAACCGCGGGTCCGACTGTAGCGGTATGTGATTCGGAAGGAACCATCGGCCGATAGGCGGCTGGATGTCACACTGGCTCCCGTTGCCTGCAACGTCCGAACGGCTTCGTCCTGAACCGCAGCTACGATCTCGGATATGCGGCTCGGCCCCGGCGCGCAAAAGCTGACATGTACCTCGGCGTGGTGGGTAACGTCCCTGTGAAAGCCGAACAGCCTCCACCCGGCGCTTCCTCCCACACTCCGAGACATGGACGAGGCGTGGCAGGGGGGTACCAGTATCTCATTACCCAAACTCTATTCGGATCTGACTGCGCTTCTCACGAGTTTAGCGTTGCCATCAGCTTGTCTGACAATAAAGGTAACACTCCCGTCCTCGTTGGCCCATAGAGGTTCCCCGCCGAACGAAGGCCTCTGGCGCGATTTCACTGCGAGCCGTCCCTGCCCGTCGTGCAATGTTAAGACGGCAAGACGTCGATTCGCGTTCGCAGAATCAGGGCTCGCCAAACTCCAGTGGGCCAAGTAGCGTCCATCGCTGAATTGCACAACACGCCAGATCATGCTCGGGAACGCCCGACTCGTGTGTACTACGTCGCTTTGAAGCTCCGCACCATCCGGCGGAGCCATATTCTACGGTGTCAAGCGGCCGCTCAGTGCCAACCTCAAACGTACGGATCTGATGCGAGAAGGGGAGCAAATGATAGAAAATGTTGTTCTTAATCCAGATGCTCCCTCGGTCAGTCTCTCCCTTCAGCGCCTCCCATGCAGGTCCAGACGTCCGCCGCTCAGGTGCTACATCGGTCGGGCACGCGGAGAAAGCGGCCAATCGCGCTCCATTGGAAGTGTATCTATGGACGAGAAAGCATGAATCGGTCGAATGCCGAAAGTACGCAGGGTCGATCCCCAACACGTATATCTCCCCGCTATCGGACAGTGCAATATGTCGCACCTCAGTGCGCGGTTGCAATAGCACGGTTCTTTGGTAGTGGCCACCAGAATCGAACACCAGGACACCGGCGCTCCCGCCTTGTCTCTCCTTATATGTCCAAATCGCGGGGACGAAGAACCGCCCATTCCCATCGACTGCAAAATCCTGCATCAATTGTACGGAACCAACGCTATCCTCCGGCGTGCCGCTCAACTCGATCCGTGAAATAGAGTTGTCACTCTGGCTGAGACGATGAATGGAGCGGTATTCGTTAGAGAAAAAGTAGACATCGCCGTTTGCTAGGTGCTTAAACGCTCCACCGAGAGTCCTAGGAGCCACCGGGATAGCCCGTTCAGAGATACTTTGGAATGATAAATCTGCGGCAGAGATCGCCGGGGCGCAGACACACAAGGCGATCGCTCCAATACCTAGCGCACACGTCAGACTCCTCAAATCACGTTCTACACCTCTCATGATGCCTCCGAATTAGTCTGTCCCGGCCGAACACGGGCCGCACAACCCCCAGCGCAGCCGCAGTCATTCCCGAAGCCGTCGTCATAGAACCCCGCCGCAGTCGTTTGGATAATCCCAGCAGAACGCCTGGCCTGCATACGTGCACGTCGTACAGACGCCGACGCCCACGCAATGCCCTCCAGTGGGGCAACTACACGTTAGGTCGTTGTAGTCATCTGCCCATGTCGTTTCCGCGCAACCTGTAGCGCATGTCACGCAGTTGCTTCCGTATACGGAATTCATGGTCCACGCAAAGCTTACGATTAGTACAGCGACACCTGCCGACAACGCGATCCGCCAGCGTCGACCTTGCAATGCTCGATGCACACTCGTCAACCTCCTTTTTCTAAAGAAAGTCCCACATGACAGAACTGCCAGTTTCTTAGCTGCCAAGGTACTCCCGGGAACGGCTTACGCAAGCCACCTGCTCAAGCTGAGCACTTAGCAGCGGAACTTACTGCTGACCGCTAAACACTGAGACGCTAACGTACCTGTCTTGCAACGAGTTTATCTCGTGTTGTATCACCTCGTTTACGGGGATCTCGCTCCCGTCTGATCTTTGGAGGACCCGCTGGAGGTTCGTCAGGACCACGCCCCGAGTGCTCATGATACAACCCTTTAGATCCGCGTCTGTGGCGCCACTAGTTTCCTGGCTAAGCGATTCCTGGAATTGGGTAACCAGCCCTTCCCTCGTCGTCCCCTGGCTCGCCGCCGCTGTCAGATCGCCGATCGACCTCTGCAAGGCCTGCGCCATGTATGTCCTCCGATTCGATATCCTCTGTGCCCAAGCCGAGTCGCCCCAGGCGGTGCCATCTAGTGAAACTGCGGCTCGCAACTGATACGCCGTGGATCCGCACGAAAAGTGGCAAGCCACTTTCACTTGCTGGCCAGCTAGTATCGGCTTGGCCGTCGCCGGCTCGGTTGCGGCGTCATAGATCTGCCAACCCTGGCCGTTCGCGGAGGCCTTTGCGCCGCTGGGGAGCGGAAGATCATACGTCACTACGAAGGCAGTCACCACCTTTCTCCCCGTGTTCAACACCGCCAACTTACCATCCGTGGAGATAGCGGTGTCAAGGGGCGCCGGCGCCTGAGCCCTAGCCAGCGGCAACCCAATGAAAGAACACGCGGCAAAAACAGCGAAGTATTTGTTCATGGCGATCCTCTTTGGTTGTCCTACCCGAAAGCCGCGAGCAGCTCCTTGCTTACGATGCACCCTAGTAAAAAACATCGAAGTAGTAACTGTCGTAGTACTCGTAATAAATCGTTTCCTGTGTCGGCGAGGAACAATTGCAGTTCTGGTTCTGGCACTGGGAGGGGTTGGGCTGCGCCGTAAACGTTTCATACTGAATGTCGACGTAGTCCTCACCATACGATGAGTACATCTGGTAATAGCCAGAAATTGAATAGGCGGGAATGTCATTACAGTTGCAATCGTTATACTCGGCGATCCTCGTGCCCGGCACCCAGCCCGACCCAAGATCGTAATATTCCGGCCCATACCATCCTTCCAGCACTACGGAAAAGTAGATGGAGAGATCCCCCGAGGCGTCGGTTTCGGTTTGGCTCGTATCGACAGCATAGGGGGCCTGCGCGGCGGCTGGCGGCGGCGTGAGCGCAAGAATAGCGGCGAGAGCAACCAAGCAACAGCCGAACCTAATAAGCTCATGTCGATGCGTCATACAACACCTTTCGTCCTGAGCCGACTTTGAACTTTCGTCCTGGGAGAACATGAATTCTGTCAAGCAGCATGTACGGTACTACCCCCCCGGTCAATCAGGTAGAGCCCTGATTTTTCAACTCTCGTGCTCCGTGTATTGTAAGCCTCTCCGGTGACTACCTTAGTACCGCGTGGAGAAGGACACGATAGTCATAAGTATCGCTGGAACACTTCTAGCTGGCACCTACTAAGACAAGGAGGTCGCTAATCCCATTTAGCTCAACAGGAATGGGGCAGATGCCACTTTCCTTTTTCAGCCTATTCTGATCGACGCTTTGCCAATGACGTTCACAAAGTGACCTTTGACGTCTCAATCACTAACTCGGCCAAGGATGGCGTCAGTGATCGTCTCACGCTTTTGGCCCAGATATCGAAGCCTGCCTACACTATTTCGCAGAGCGGCTGTTGGATTGAAGCAGTGGAGAAAAGACAGGTTTGGCCGATTTGTATAAGGTGAATCGGGAGACCCCCGCAATATCACGATTGCGGCGCCACGGAGGTGATCACGCCGGCTTCGAGTCCAGGACCTCGCGAACCTTGGCCAGCAGAACGTCCGGCGTGAAGGGCTTATGCAGGAAGGGGCGCGGCAGTTCGCCGCCTTCCAGGGCATTGTCGCGATAGCCGGAAATGTAGAGGACTCTCAGGCCGGGGGCGCGGCGGGCGATTTCGCGTCCGAGTTCCAGTCCGCTCATCTGGGGCATCACGACATCGGTGAGCACCATGTCGATCTTGTGCGAGTTCTTCTCGTAGACGCTCAGGGCGGCGGGTCCGTTGGCGGCCTCCAGCACGTCGTACCCGTTGGACTTCAGAATGGCGAAGACCAGCTTGCGCACGCCCTCTTCGTCGTCCACCAGCAGAATGGTCTCCGAACCCTTGGCGGAGGTTTTGCGCGCCGCCTCGGCGACGGTTTCCTGGACGCGCGGCAGATAGATCTCGAAAATGGTGCCGCAGTTGGGCTGGCTGTAGACGGTCACCTGGCCATCGCTCTGCTTGATGGCGCCATACACCGTGGCGAGGCCCAGGCCGCTGCCTTTGCCCGGCGCCTTGGTGGTGAAGAAGGGCTCGAACAGGCGCGAGCGCGTTTCGGGATCCATCCCCGCGCCGGTGTCGCTGAGCGCCAACATCACGTACGAGCCGGGCTTGACGCCGAGGTTCTTGCTGGCGGGGCCGTCCTCGAGATCCACGTTGGCGGTTTCAATCACCACCTTGCCACCGCGCGGCATGGCGTCGCGCGAATTGGTGGCCAGGTTGACGATGACCTGCTCGATCTGCGATGGATCGGCGCGAATGCGTCCCAGCCCGGGACTGGGGAGCACCATCAGCTCGATCTCGTCACCCAGCAGGCGGCGCAGCATAGGCTCCATGCCGCCCACCAGGCCGTTGAGATCGAGGACGCGAGGCTGCGCCGTCGAGCCGCGGCTGAAGGCCAGCAGGTGGCGGGTGAGTGAAGCGGCCCGCTCGCCGGCATAGATGATCTCTTCAACGAAATGCCGGGAGGGACTGGTGGCGGCAATCTCGGCGTGCAGCAGTTCGGCGTAGCCGGTGATGACGGTGAGGACGTTGTTGAAGTCTCCGGCCACGCCGCCGGCCAGCCGCCCCACGGCATCCATCTTCTGGGCGTGCGTGGCCTGCTCCTCCAACTGGCGTCGCTTGCCGATGTCGCGGAAAACCAGGATGCCGCCGCGCACCCGGCCGGCATCGTCGCGCACCGGAGCGGCATTGTGCTCCACGGAAATCTCGGCTCCGCTGCGCGAAACCAGCAGGGTGTGATCCGGCAGGGTGAGGGTGGCGCGGCCGCGCAGCGCTCCGGCCAGGGGATCCTCTACCGCGCTGCGCGTCTGGCCGTCGATAAGATGCAGAACCTCGCCGGCCGGCTTGCCGCGGGCTTCCTCGACGGGCCAGCCAGTGAGCGTCTCGGCGACCACATTCAGGAAAACGATGCGGCCTTCGCGATCGGTCACCAGCACGCCGTCACCGATGCTGGCGAGAGTGGCGGCCAGCAGCCGACGGCTCTCCCGCCAGGACGCCGTCACCCAGGTGATCAGCAGAGCCATGATCACGAAGCCCAGCAGGCGCCCGAGCATGTTCAAGGAGATATCCAAGGGGGATGCGCCCGGCCGGAGAAAGAAATAGAGAATCGCGAGGGAAGATGCCGCGGTCGCCAGCGCTCCGCCGGCGCGCCCGTAATACCAGGCGCTGAGCCACACGGCCACGATGAACAACAGGAACGTGTTGGGCTCCAGGTAGGGATGCACCACGAGCGAAATCAGGAGGGCGACGGCCGTCAGCGCCAGCGCAAAAACACCACTGTGAAACGGAGATCGTCTCAGGGGGAACATTAGGCAAATCCAGAATACTACACCCGAAACCGCGCTCCCGGTGAAGTTCTGTACGGAAGTTATAATTCGGGTGAGACCGAGATCACCGAACGGAACCTACACGATATGCTGCGAAGGAAGATGCCGAAAAGCGGAGACGAGCTCTCCATCCTGGGGTTTGGATGCATGCGCCTGGCGCAGAAGGACGGCAGGATCGATGAAGAGCGGGCCACGCGCCAGGTGCGCCTGGCTATCGATCGGGGCGTGAACTACGTCGATACGGCCTGGCCGTACCATGGCGGTGAAAGCGAACCGTTTCTGGGACGCGCTCTGGAGGACGGGTATCGCGAGCGCGTGCACCTGGCCACCAAGCTGCCTGCCTGGCTGGTCCGGAGCGAGGCCGATTTCGACCGTTTCCTGGACGCCCAGTTGCAGAAGCTCAACACGCCATACATCGATTACTACCTGATCCACTCTTTGAACGGAGCCGAGTGGAACCGGCAGCGGGAGCTCGGCGTGGCGGATTTTCTGGATCGCGCGAAAAGCGCCGGGAAGATTCTGCACGCGGGCTTTTCGTTCCATGGCATGTTGCCGGAGTTCCAGCGGATCGTGGACGAATATCCCTGGGAGTTCTGCCAGATCCAGTATAATTTTCTGGACACCGAACATCAGGCCGGCACAGCGGGCTTGCGCTATGCGGCCGCCAAGGGCTTGGGCGTAGTGGTCATGCAGCCGCTGCGCGGCGGCACGTTAGTGTCGCCTCCCCCGGACATTCAGGCCATCTGGAGCGAAGCCGCCCAGCCGCGCACGCCCGCCGAGTGGGCCCTGCGCTGGGTCTGGAACCATCCCGAGGCGATTGTGGCGCTTTCCGGGATGAATGACGAATCGCAGGTGGAAGAGAATCTGGCGGTGGCGGCCGAGGCGTATCCGGATTCGCTCGAGGAAGCCGAACTGGCGCTGATCGCGCGTGCCGGCCGGCGATACCGCGAGATCATGAAGGTGGGCTGCACCGGTTGCGGCTACTGCCAGCCGTGCCCGAAGGGCGTGGGGATCGCGGGTTGCTTCGACATTTACAACCAGTTTCACATGTTCGGAAACGTGCACGGCGCGAAATTCATGTACGTGGTGCAGTTGGGCGGGCTGACCTCGAGTCCGCGGGGCTACGCGTCGCTGTGCGAGCAGTGCCGGGACTGCGTGGAAAGATGCCCGCAGAATCTCGATATTCCCGCGTTGCTGCTGCAGGTGGCCGCGGAATTCGAAGGGGAAGGCTTGGCCGAACGGGAAGCCATGGTCAGAAGCTTCTTGGGCGGGACGTAGGGGAACAGCACAGCACCAGTTTGACGCCCACGATGGACCCGAGCGTGCCGGAATCAGGAGGATTGTCTCCTGCTCCGGTTGAGACCTGTGTTTTTGGAATGATTTATGGCGGAAGCCAGTGGGAGTCGAAGACCGAAGCGGCCTTTAGAATGTGCAAGTTAGTGATTCTATTCCTCCAGCCTGTCCGGTATTTCCGGCCATTCCGGGCTACTATTGCCCCTGTATTGCCCCTGGACTAGACCACAACGCTAGTGAGTGCAGCTTCCACCCGGCGATTGTCCATGTTGAGCATTCCCGGCGTCGAAGGCGTGTACCGGACGGCTTACAACGATTGCCGGTTCGATGGAAAACGAGTTCTACCGGCAGCGGCGATTCAGCAGTTGGTGGCGGCGTGGAAGGTGTTGCGGAGGATTCGGAGCAACCAACTTCGACGCTGAACACTCCAGCCAGTGCCATCCTATCGAGTGCCATCCTATCGAGTTGCATTTAGGAGTTTCTGAGCCTATCATATTCACCGGAGTCGCCCCGATGGGAAGCCAATCTCTTCCACCCGCCAACAACCCGCCACAGGCGTTGCAGGATCTGGCTCTTACCAAGCTGATTGAGGACCGTATTGAGAAGGAAAGAGGCTATCTTAACTTTGCCCAAGAGCAAGCCAAGAAAGACCGGGAGTACTTCAAATACCTATTCGACAGGGCTGTTTGGTTCATCGGATTCATCGTCATCGTTGCGGGATTTCTAGGATTTCGGTCTCTTGAGCAAATCAAAGATGAAATTAACACATTAACGAAGACTGAGATGCAGAAGGCGCAAGGTGAGCTTCAGACGATGAGGAACTCCGTTCTGGCTACGACTGACGATCTCAAAACAACCTCAAAGCGAGAGTTAGACAATGTGCGAGTTGAAGTACAGAAGCGAGTCAACGATGAGTTTAAGACCGACAACATAACCGCGCTCGTTACTGCCGCCGCAAAGGAAAGGACTCAGAGCGAACTAGCTGGAACAATTCGTAGCGAGACAGCGAAGCAAGTTGCGAAAGGCATTCAAGACCAACAGTCTTTCATCCAGGGCGTGGTTGAGACCGAAACTAAAAAGGCCGTCAAGGCCCTCGAACCGACGATAAGCTCATCGGTAGATAAAGCAACCACAGATCAAGTCAACAAATCGGTTCTTCCAATTCAGAAGCAAATGGAGGGATATTCGGACTATGTTCGTATCGGAACTTTGGCAATCCTCGCTAATGGTGATGACCGCCATGCATTTGATACTCTGATGCAGATTGTTACAGGAAATAGCAAAGATTCAGCTAATCCTAGTCTGGTCCACCTTGCTGATTCCACGCTTGGCAGCATTATCTCAGCTAAGTCGTCCGGCATCAGAACAACGAGACAGTTCAGAGAATCGCAGACACCTGACTCGCTAAAACACTTTATGCGAAGCCAGAGTTCGTGGGAGAGACAGGCTGCGCTAGACAATTATCCGTCAAATGATAACAGTATCCTGCCGCTTTTGGTTGAAATGATAGAAACAGACGGCAGCGTCGAAGTGCTTGTTAGGGCCGTTGAACACTTTAATGCTCTGACGAAGCAATCCTTTCAGTTCTTTCAAACGCAACCGCTCCTAGACTGGTGGCAGAAGAATAAGACTGCCTTTCAGTGACACGAGGCCGGTCTGACTGTCAGCGTTTCTGAAACAACGCCAAGCCATTGACCTGTTGACTATGCGTGCGCTGTTACCCCAACACATTCAAAGTCGGACCAACAACACAACTCTCATTTAGTTTCCCTAGCAGCGGGAAGCCGGGAAGCCGTATCCGGAGCTATCCTGTATATCCGCCAAATCCTGAAGTTGTAGCGCATCGGGAACGCAGCCGAACACAAATCTCTCAGATGTTTTTGGGTTATGGTGCTGTGGTGTCCTATGTTTGGCTGTGATACGGGTGTGTTGATTCTCCGTAGTAATTATTCATATTGACTGCGGCTTAGTGGTTGCCTGATGATACGGCCATGAAAAGACCACGCCAAGCCACAAAGATGGCCGATCGGCTATGTCCGCACTTCGACAGATCGGCAAGAATGTTCCGTGGAAGTTCAGACCGAACGCATCAAGGCATATTACACGTTGATGGGACTTGAACTAACGAAACTGTTGATTGAAACCGATGTGTCAGGCAAGATCCCCATAGCAGACCGTCCGCAAGGTAGCCGTATCGCTGGTTTGGTAGCTGGTGGCGCATCGCATGTTATCGCCCTTAAGCTAGATCGGCTTTTCAGAAATGCAGCGGACGCCTTGATTCAATGCGATGAATGGCAGCGTGACGGCGTAGCCTTGCATCTTGTGGACATGGGCGGCACTGCGGTCAATACTTCGTCCGCAATGGGCAAGATGATGTTAACCATGCTGGCTGGCTTTGCGGAATTTGAGAGAGCCACGATAGGCGAGAGGATTACCGCTGCGTTGCGCCACAAGAAAGCGTCGAACCGGGTTTGGAATCACACGCCATACGGCAAAACCCGGACGCCTGACGGCACGCTCGTTGACGCCACAGATGAGCGAGCCGTGATTACCGAAGTTCAGGGTATGCGAAGTACCGGAATGACGTTTCAGGCCATTGCGGACCGGCTAAACGCCAATGGCACGGCATCCACATGGCGGAAGCCAGTGGGAGTCGAACCCACCCGCGACACAAAGTACCGCACAGCGGGTTTGAAGCCCGCGCCCAGCACCGGCCAAGACTGGCTTCCAGCGCCGATTGTAGCAAAGGGGCAGCCGTAGCAGAGGAAAGAGTGGCCGCCTATGCGGTCCGCAGCGAATTCAGTTCGTCTACGATCTTCTGGCGCACGGCATCTCGCAGCTCCCCGCTTTGTTTGACGGTCCAGCCCTCCACCGGCACCGGTTCGAGAATCCGCAATTGTATGTCGCGGGTCCCGCCGAAGAGCCACGAGTTCCGGGGCAGCGCGTCGCCGGTGCCCTCCACCACCAGGGGCAGGACCGGAACCCGCTCGCGGATGGCGAGCTGGAAGGGGCCTTCATTGAAGGGCAGAACCTGCCCGTCGCGCGACCGGGTGCCTTCGGGAAAGAAGACGATCGAGCAGCCTTGCCGCAGATAGCGGGCGCACTGCAACAGCGCCTGGGCGCTCTTCTTCCGATCCCCTCGCGCCACCGGAATGTCGCCGGCCACGCGCAGCATCCAGCCGATCAATGGCACCCGGAACATCTCGGCTTTGCCCAGCCATTTGGCATCGATATTCACATGCGAGACCACCGGAATATCGGCGTACGATTGATGATTGCTGACGATCACGTAGACCTGGCCGGGCAAGGCGCGCTCGCGGCCGGAGATGTGGAGGCGCCAGGGGTTGACGCGCGCCATGGCGTGGCCCAGGCGGCGGAAGCAGCGCGCCGTGCGCAGCCGTCTGGGGTCGCGGTCGAACAACCGGACAATAGCCAGGAACCCGACCCATAACAGGATCAAAGCCGCCGTGGCCGTCCAAATCCAGAGAGACCGGAGAATGCGAAGCATGGAAACCGGCGCGAAATTCGGGCGCCATCCGTAATGTCACCCGGAAGCACGAGGCCAGTCAAGCACCCGGCTCCCGGCCTCCCGGCGGTGGCCGGCTACGCCCGCCGCTGGTTGGCTCTCCCCGAGTTTACGATCCAGTTGCGGAACATCGCCGTATAGGCCCGCGCCTCGGGGTCGGAGCGCAGTTCCTCGGTCGTGAAACGCATTTTGCGGCCCCAATTGGGGTACTGCCAGGTGGTGGCGGGCAGGTTTTGCTGCGCGAGTTCCTTGGTGAGGTCCTCCTGGTTGATGGCCAGCAGCGCGCAAGGCGTGATCGCCAGAAAGCCCACGATGGCGTTGTGCAGTTGGCCCGTCAGCTCGGGATATGCGGCCGCGGAGCGGGGCGCGTCGGGCGGCAGCAGCTTCTGAACGAACAACAGGTCGAGCATCTTCTGTTTTTCAAGCTGGCGCGCCTCGCTCTGCCGGCGGAAGCCGGCCTCATCGAGCACGCCCGCGTCCCGGCGCGCCCGCAGGTCGGCGCCCACCCAGAAGCCCGCCAGCGTGGGCAGATCGTGGGTGGTGGAGGAAACCAGCGCTTGAGCCGGATACTCCTCGTGGTGGCGGAACTCGCCATCGGGAGTCTTTTCGAAATAGAAGAGGCGGTAACTGAGCACGCCGAAGCGGGCCAGCGTCTTGCGGATGTACGGCTCGACGGTTCCCAGGTCCTCGCCCACCACCACCACGCGCTGCCGCACGCTCTCGAGCGCCAGGATGCGCACGAAATCCTCGGAGCGCTCGCGGACGTAGGCTCCCTGGGTGGCATCCGAGCCCTCTGGAATCCAGTAAAGCCGGAACAGACGCATGACGTGGTCGATGCGCAGGGCGCCGCCGTGCCGGCAGTTCTTGCGGATGGATTCGGCGAACAACCGGTAGCCGTTCTCGCGGTGCCGCTCGGAATTGGGTGGAGGGAAGGCCCAGTCCTGGCCTTGCGGCGAGAAATCGTCGGGCGGCGCGCCCACGCGGCAGCCGGTGGCGAAGAAGGGCCGGTGGGCCCACAGGTCCGAACCGAAGCGGTCGGTGGCCAGCGCCAGGTCGTGGTACAGCCCGATGGAGAGGCCCCGGTCCCGCGCGCGCTGCTGGGCGCGCCGAAGCTGCGCGTCGATCTGCCATTGCAAATACTGGTAGAACATGACGCTGCGCCAGTGTTTTTGCCGGAAGGCGCGCGTCTCGGCCGAGCTGGGGTCCTGGAAAGGCGCCGGCCATTGCGTCCAGAGCCACAGCTCCGGGATCGCGCCGGTGCAGGTATTCGTCGAGCGCGCAGTAGATGGCGAAGCGCTCGAGCAGCTCACCCTCGCGCGCGACGAAGGCGTCGAACTCCCGCGCGCGCGCCGATCCCCGCCGCCGCTCGCGCAGGAACTGGACGAACAGCAGCTTCAGGAAGCGCAGCTTGAGAGCGCTCACGCGCTCGTACTCGACGAAGGGCGCGTGCCGCAAGGCCTCGATTTCCGCGGCCGTCTCGCGGCGGCCGCGCAACTCCCGAGCCCGCCGGCGAGGCCTCGAAATCCTCCATGCCCTCAACATCCAGGTAAATGAAATTCCGGTAGAAGATGCAATTCGGCAGGTAGGGGCTGGTGTTGAAAGGCCGGCGGTTGTGGATGGCGTGCAGCGGGTTCAGCCCCACGAATCCGACCTCGAGATCCGCGGCCGCCCAATCCACGATCTCCAGCAGGTCGCGAAAATCGCCGCAGCCCCAGTTGCGCTCCGAGCGGACGCCGTAGAGGCTCACCGCGATGCCGGCTGCGCGCCCGCCGCGGCCCAGATGCGGATCGGTCCAGGCGCGCTCCGGCGTCACGATGTAGCGGGTGGAACCGCATAGCGATCCCAGCCGGGCGGAGATATCGTGATAGCCCAGGGGCAGCCGTATGGGAATGCGCGCTTCGCGGCGCAGCCACGTCCGGCCATCCATTTCAATGGAGCCGCTCTGCGCCAGCTCCAGCGGGTTCAACTCGAATTCGGAGGTTTCGCCGTCTTCGCGCCGGATGGTGAAACGGGCGCGCTCGCCGAGCGAATCCACCGGCACGTTCAGCGGCAGCTCGATGAAATCCGATTCTCGGGCCACGATGCACGGAGGCAACACCCGCTGCCACTCGCGCCGCGCGATTCCGGCCAGGGAGCGCCCGAGTTCGCCGGCATCCCGCGCCGCGATCCCCATGCCTGCCAGCAGCGCCTGCTTGGCCGCCGCGCTGGTGACGTGATGGCGGCCCCAGATATCCCAGTACTCCGGTTCGATACCGTAGACCGCGGCAGCGCGATCGAGTAACTGCTCGAAGGTTTCCAGAGGCATGGGCGAGAGTGTGAACTTTGATTCTACAGGAGCCTTACCCGCCATGCGAAAATGGGCGTATGGATAAGCCCTTGGCCAGCGGTCCCGCGGAGATGTTCGCTCGCGTGGACGATTACTCCGCGGACAACGCCGCGGCGGCCGCCTCGGAAGGCATCCTGCTCACCTCTCTCGACCAGGCGGTTAACTGGGCCCGCAAGAACTCCATCTGGCCCATGACGTTCGGCCTGGCCTGCTGCGCCATCGAGATGATGTCGATGAGCGCCTCGCGCTTCGATATCGCGCGTTTCGGCGCCGAGGTGTTCCGCGGCTCGCCGCGCCAATCGGATCTCATGATCATAGCCGGCCGCGTGTCCCAGAAGATGGCTCCGGTGATCCGGCACCTGTATCAGCAGATGCCCGAACCCAAGTGGGTGATCTCGATGGGGGCGTGCGCCACTTCGACCGGCGTGTTCAACAATTACGCGCTCGTGCCGGTGAACCAGGTGGTTCCCGTGGATGTGTTTGTTCCCGGATGCCCGCCGCGTCCCGAGCAGCTCATCTACGCGCTCATGATCCTGCAGCGGAAGATTCAGGATCACAGCGGCACGGTCAAGCAGGTGTCAAACCTGGCGTAGCGGCGGACAAGCCGGCCGGACTGACGACCCGTTCGGCGCCTCCCAGCCATTCGCGAATTTTGGGCAACGCCGCCAGGGCCGCATCCTCGCCGGCTTTCACCATGTCCGGTCCGCTTGCAAAGGCATCCCATTGGATTCCCCGCACGTTGGGCGAAATCACCAGGTCCGAGTGCAGGCGCCAGGAATGCTCGCTGCGGCTCTGCATGATCTGAAAGCAGCGGTTGACCACTTGAAAAACATTCTTCGGAGCCACGTTGGGCGCCAAGGCCGGCAGGTGCACCGAAATGACTCGCGTGGCCCCCAACTGCCGGGCCAGCAGGGCGGGGATCTCGGTGCTCATGGCTCCATCCACCAGCAGGCGGCCGTTCGCATACACCGGCCGGAACATTCCGGGATAGGAACAACTTGCCCGTATGGGCACGAACACGTCGCCGGCATCGCGGAAATCCACGGCCTCGCCCGTCAGAAGGTCCGTGGCCACCACGCCCAGGGGCATCCGCATGTCCTCGAAGCGGTGGTGCTTGAGCAACTTCGCCAGGAAGCCCTGCATGCGCTCGCTCACCACGAAGCCGGTGCGGGAGATGCTCCAGCGGGCCACGTCGGCGAAGCGCATGGCGCACCCGGCGCGCGCGATCTCTTCGCCCGAAGCTCCGCTGGCGAAGGCTGCGGCGACAATGGAACCCGCGCTTACGCCGGCGATCACATGAACCGGAATCCCTTCCTGCTGGAATACCTTGAGAACTCCGGCATGGGCGATCCCTCGGGCAAATCCCCCTCCCAGAGCCAAACCGATCCGCACACTATGGCCCCGCTCCTCGGTCCTAAGCGCAGCCAGCTTCTGGCGTGGAGAACGAAGGGCGGAGAAAAAGCTGCTAACGGCGCGCGCAGCTCTCATTACTCCTCCTCATGGCCATCCTATCCGTACCCCCATTCACGGTAAATCCCGTCGTAGAATGGTCTTTCTGTCTAATTCGATGAGCAACTTACCTGCCAGGTTTCTTCCCATCGCACTGATATTTGCCGCACTTGCGCCTGTACCGGCACAGCAGAGCTTCCCCGGCACGCCGGAACTGGAGCAATCCCTCCATAGGTTGAACGAACTCGGTACGGTGCTCATGATCGCGGCCCATCCGGACGATGAGCGCACCGCGGTGCTGGCCTATTTCGCGCGCGGCCGTTACATGCGAACCGCCTACCTCTCGGTGACGCGCGGGGAGGGCGGGCAGAACCTCATCGGCCCCGAGCAGGGCGCGCAGCTCGGACTCATCCGTACCCAGGAGCTGCTGGCGGCCCGGGGCATCGATGGCGCCGAGCAGTTCTTCACCCGCGCGATCGATTTCGGCTTCACCAAGACGGCCTCGGAAACCTTTGAAAAGTGGGGCCATGAGCGAATTCTCGGGGACATCGTCTGGGTCATTCGCAGCTACCGGCCGGATGTCGTGATTCTGGGCTTCAGCGGGACGCCGCGCGATGGCCATGGCCAACACCAGGTCTCGGCGATCCTCGGCAAGGAAGCCTACACCACCGCCGCCGACCCGGCGCGCTTCCCCGAACAGTTGCGCTACGTGCAACCCTGGCACGCCGCGCGATTGGTTCAGGCCGAAGGCTTCGGCGGACCTCCCGGCGCCGGGCGTGGGGGACCGGCCGCCTCCTCCCCGGCCCTGCCCGATGCCGGCGAGGTGGATACCGGGGCCTTCAACCCAATCCTCGGGTATTCTTACGAAGAACTGGCGGTGTTGAGCCGCAGCATGCATCACAGCCAGGGCACCGGCGCGATGCGGCGGCCGGGGCCTTCCCGCACTCACTTTGGCCTGCTGGCCGGCCAGCCTGGGTCGGGCGACCTCTTCGACGGCATCGATACCACCTGGAACCGCTTGCCCGGCGGCGCTCCGGTGGGCCAGATCTTCGCGCAGGCGATTCGCGATTTCGAGCCGGCCCATCCGGAAAAGGTAATTCCCCTGTTGGTCAAAGCCCGGCCGCTGGTGGCCGCCATCCACGATCACCTGGCTAACCTCAAGCTTGAAGAACTCGATGAGACGATGGCCGAGTGTGCCGGGATCTGGATGGAAGCACAGGCGCACCAGCCCGAAGTAGTTCCCGGCGCCGACCTGGCCATCACCACGACAGTGCTGAACCGCTCCAGCGCGGACGTGACTTTCGAGAGCGCGAGCATCGAAGGCATCATATGGCACGAGGAGATGCCCGCTAAGCCCGCGCGCCTCGGCAACAATCAAAGCGCGGTTGTGGATTTCCACGCCGCGGTGCCGCCTGGCCAACCTTACTCGCAGCCGTATTGGCTGGTGAAGCCTCCCTCGGGCGACGTGTACGCGGTGGAGCGCCAGACGCTCATCGGCTATGCCGATAACCCGCCCGAGGCGCAAGTCCGCGCGCGGCTGACCATTGGGGGCGTGCGGGTGGAATTGGTGCGGCCGGTGCATTTCCGCTACGCCAGCCACGCCGAAGGGGAGCGCGTGCGGCCGCTGGTGGTGATTCCGGCGGTAGCCGTGAATCTGCCCGTCCCGGTGGTGGTTTTCCCGGCCGCGGCCTCGCGCAAAGTGCACGTGGCCGTGATGGCCGGCGCGGCTAATGCCGCCGGCGAACTGCGCCTGGATGTGCCGGCCGGCTGGAAGGCCGAGCCGCGCACGCAGCCGTTCCACATCGCCAACAGCGGCGAGCAGCAGGAACTGGCCTTCGACGTGACCCCGCCGGCGGGCGATGCCACCGCGTCCCTGCGAGCCATGGCTGTCGTGGGCGGGCGCGAGATCGCCGCTGGCGTCCAGACCATCGACTATCCGCACATCCCCATCCAGACACTGTTTCCTCCTTCGGACCTCAAGCTGGTGCGCGCCGATATCCGGGTAACGGTCCACCAGGTGGGCTATATCATGGGCGCGGGCGATGAAATGCCGGATGCCCTCCGCCAGCTCGGTCTGACGGTGACCCCGCTTTCCGCCTCGGACCTTTCGCAGGGAAACCTTTCGCGCTTCGACGCCATCGTGGCTGGGGTGCGGGCCTACAATGTGCGAACAGACCTGCGCGCCAACCAGCAGCGCCTCCTGGACTACGTCCGCAACGGCGGCACGTACATCGTGCAGTATCAGACCGGCGACAGCCTGCTCAACATCGGACCCTACCCGTTCACCGTGCCGGCCGGCACGCGCTATCGCGTCACGGTCGAGGAAGCGCCGGTCACCTTTCCGCACCCCCAGAGTCCGCTCCTGCAACAGCCGAATCGGATAACCCCCCAGGATTTCGAAGGCTGGGTGCAGGAGCGCGGGCTGTACTTCGCCACGCAATGGGATCCGCACTATGAAACCGTCATGGCTTCCCACGATCCGGGCGAAGATTCCCTGGAGGGCGGCGAACTGTGGACGCACTATGGCAAAGGCGTTTACATCTTCACCAGCTACGCCTGGTTCCGGCAGTTGCCGGCTGGCGTTCCGGGCGCCTATCGCCTGTTCGCCAACCTGCTCAGCGCGAAGTAGAGCCGGGCCATGAGCCAGCGTTCCGCGCTTCGCAACTGTTTCGAATATGCCCTCGCGCTGGCCATGGTGAAATCCCTGGAATGGACGCCCGAGAGCTTGGCATATTCCCTGGCGGCCGGCTACGCGGGATTGCTGGATCGCGCCGTTCCGCGGCTGCGTCGCGTGGCCCTGCATAATCTGGAAATGGCGATGCCGGAGATTTCCGCCGCGCGCCGCAAGGAAATCGTGGATGGCGTATTCCGCTCCATCGCGCGCCTGCTGGCGGCTTTCGCCCGCTTCCCTT
Organism: Terriglobia bacterium; assembly: GCA_963714205.1. GTDB lineage: Bacteria > Acidobacteriota > Terriglobia > Bryobacterales > Bryobacteraceae > CAVQNQ01. The sequence continues at coordinate 1,606,736 of CAVQNQ010000002.1, read as the reverse complement.
CTATCCGAAGGGAGACGGTGGGACGCTGGATCCGCTATGAGGGCTTCGAGCACTTCGAAGAGGCTCTGCGGCGGGGCCGGGGAGTGCTGTTCGCCACCGCCCACCTGGGCAACTGGGAACTCAGCGCGTATGCTCACGCATTACTCACCGCCCCCATGAGCGTCGTGGTGCGCCCGCTCGATAACCCGCTGATCGATCGCCTCGTGGAAGGACGGCGCACCCTCTCGGGCAATCGCCTGTTGGGCAAGAAGGATTACGCGCGCGGCATCCTCAAGGCGCTGGCCGCCAACCAGGCCGTCGGCATATTGATCGACCAGAATGTGGCCATGGAGGAGGGCGCCTTCGTCGATTTCTTCGGTATCCCGGCTTGCGCGGGCGCCGGATTCGCCAAGCTGGCCGCGCGCACGGGAGCCGCGGTGATTCCCGGCTTCGCCCTCTGGTCGGCGGAAGAGCGCCGCTACGTGCTCCGCTTCTATCCTCCCGTGGCGATGACCGGCGATGCCGCGCGCGACACCCAGAACCTGCAATCCGCGCTGGAGCGAGCCATTCGCGAGTATCCGGATCAGTGGCTATGGATCCACCGCCGCTGGAATACGCGACCGCCGGGCGAGCCGCCGCTGTACCAATAGCCGCGGCCCACCCCGGGCTCCTGGCCTATTCCTGCAGAACGCGCAACGAGAACCGACCTGCTTCTCCTTGGCTCAGATGCACTTCAAAGGACTGTTCGACGCCGCCGGCCGTCCGCACTGAGACGCGGTACTTTCCATAGAACCCCTTGAACCGCACCACGCCTGTATCGTCCGTCTTCAGAGACAGGTTGCGTGTCATCCACAGTTCCTTGATGAGGCGCCTCAGGCGGTCGTAGATCGGCTTGGGCCTGTAGTCCTTATCCAGCCAGCCTCCTTCGTCCCGCCAGATGCCCCGGTCCGAGAATCCCCAGTAATTGATCGACTCGACGGCGGGGTGTCCGAATGCCAGCCGGTAGATGAGCTCGCCGTAGTCGGCTTGCGCCTCCCGCGTCCAGTTGCCCGTTCGCGCCCCACCCGTTATGGGGCTGCCGTTGGACGGAAAGATCAGCTCCGTGATGTGAACCCGATGACCCAATTTGGCCACGGCGTCGATCATGTCCCAGAGATCCTGCGCCCTGAACCAGTCGAACTCCGGCTCGTGGGTCTGCAACCCGATATCGTACTTGGGAACGCCCCGCCGGTCCACCTCCTGGAGCAAGCGGAGGAACGTCTCCCGGGGCGAAGTCGCACCCACGGGATGATAGGACTGGTAGAGCTTCGTGAGGCGCGGCGGCTTCATGTCGTCGATCCAGAGATTGGAAACGACATCGTACTCGTTGACCAGGAGGGTCGCGTTCGGGTCGCCCGTATGCGCCCATCGCAAAGCCTTCTCAATGGCGTCCGCGGCCTCGGAAAGCGTGTACGGCTTCGCCTGGGACATTCCGAACGGCACCTGGTGGATGGGTTCGTTGACGACGTCCCAGATGTTCACCTGCCCCGCGAATCCGGAAGTGTTGGTGAGAATCCTGGCCGCGAGAAGGCTATCCAGGGTGTTCTCCGGGAACTTGTCCAGCCACCGCGGCAGTGTGGATCCCCATGACAGCGGATGACCCTTTACGGTGACGCCGTTGGCGTGGCACCATGCGATCACCGGCTCGAAGTCCTTCCACCGTGGCTTGCCGGGCTCCGGCTCGTAGGAGTTCCAGTAAAACGGGAGAACGGCCAGGTTGAAGACGCTCAGAAACTCCTTCTCCCATTGTTCCCGTTCGCGCTGATCCGCCGGGCCCCGGCCGTTGGTCAGATCGAACGCGAGATTCCCGAAAAGGAAGTCCTGCGTTTGCTGATCGATTCTCACTTCGGCGCCGGAGATGGGGCGGCCGTCATTGGTCCGAAACTCGATGACCGCCTCTCCCTTCCGGTGCAGTTCGATGTTCCTGGCAGCTTGATCGAGGTAGCGAGCTTCCGACGCGGCGACCTCCGGAGGAGTTTGCGCGGCCCCTCTGCCGGGAGATCCGGCCGCAATGCAAAAGAGCAGGGCTGCACACAATCGTGTAGCTTGGTTCATTGCGCTTCCTTTCCGCCGCAGTTGGCGTGCCTCAAACTACTATAGTCTCAACGCGGCGCCTCAAGCTAAATCAGTGCATCCCGCGCACGCTGAGGCCCACTAACGCCAGCGTCAGGCCGATCATCACGACCACCGTGGCCCAGGAAGCCACGTTGAACCAGCGCGGATTCGCCCACTCGCCCATCAACTCGCTCTTATTGATGAGCAGGAGCATGAAGATCAGAACGAAGGGCAGCAGGGCGCCATTCAGCACCTGGGAAAGTAGAATCATGCGCACCAGGGGGAAACCGGGGATCAGAATGACGCCCGCTCCCACCACGATCAGCAGCGTGTAGAGCAGGTAGAAGACCGGCGCTTCGCTCATGCGCTTGTTCACACCGGCTTCGAACCCGAGGCCCTCGCACACCGAATAAGCCGTGGAAAGCGGCAGGATGCAGGCGGCAAACACGGAGGCGTTCAGCAGCCCCGCGCTGAACAGCAGAAAGGCATACTGGCCGAATGGCTTGAGGCCCTGCGCCGCCTCCGCGGCATCCTGGATATCGCGGGGGTGCACGCTGTAGATGGCCCCCGCGCAGGCCACGATAATGAAGAACGCGACCACGTCCGTCATGATGCAGCCGACAATCACCTCGAGGCGCGAGGCGGCGTATTCCTTGACGGAAATGCCCTTTTCGACCACGGCCGCCTGCAGATAGAATTGCATCCACGGAGCGATGGTGGTGCCCACCATCCCGATCAGCATATAGATATAGTCGGGATCCAACATCAACTTAGGCGTGACGCTGTAAATGGCGGCTTCTTTCCAATCCGGCCTTACCAGGAAACCGGAAATAATATAGGTCACATAAATGGCACACCCCAGCAGAAAGATCTTCTCGACGCTCTTATAATTGCCCTTCACCACCAGGAACCATACCGCCACGGCGGCCAGCGGAACGGAAATGTAGCGACTGATATGAAATAACTCGAGCGAGCCGGCTACCCCCGCGAACTCCGCCATCACGTTGGTCATATTGGCGAGCACCAGCAGCGTCATGATCAGGAACGTCATGCGCAGGCCGAACTCCTCGCGGATGAGGTCGGAGAGTCCCTTGCCCGTGACCGCGCCCATGCGCGAGCACATCTCCTGCGTGATGATGAGCACCAGCGTAATGGGAATGAGGGTCCACAGCGGCAAGTAACCGAAGCGCGCGCCCGCCGCCGAGTAAGTGAAGATACCGCCGGAATCGTTATCGACGTTGGCGGTGATGAAGCCCGGCCCAATCACCGCGAGGAAAACCAGGATATGGTAACGGAAGCGGCCGAGTAGTTTCCCCATCCGCTATTTCTGCCTCAGCACGGAGATCACATCGTCGGCCGTGATAACCCCGGCCAGCCTACCGTCCTCATCCACGACGGGAAGAGTCAGCAGATTGTACTTATCGAACAGCTCGGTGATGCGGTCCTGGCGCTCGTCCACGCCGGCCTGGATCAGCGGTTCGGCGGCGAGATCCTGAAGCTGGGCGCCCGGCTGGGCGATGAACAGGCGGGCCAGCGGGACAGAGGCCGCCAGTTTCCCCTCCCCGTCTATCAGAAACAGCGTGTTGAGGCTTTCCAGCAGCTCTTCGTTGCCCTTGAGAGCGGCCAGGGCATCCATGACCGAAGCCCGGTCGTGCAGGGCCACGTATTCGGTGTTCATCATGCCGCCGGCCGTATCCTCGTCGAATTCGAGCAGTTCGCGGACTTCGGTCTTGGGCTCCGAATCCATCTCATCCAGGATTTCACCGGAGGCTTCCTCTTCCAATTCCGACAGCGCGTCGGCCGCTTCGTCGGGCGCCATCTCTTCCACGATGTCGGCGGCTTTCTCCGGCTCGAGAGCCTCCAGAATACTGGCCTGCATCTTGGGATCGATCTCCGAGAGCGCGTCGGCCGCTACTTCGCTGTCGATGGTCTCGAAAATGGCCTCGCGTTCGGCGGGGCTTAACTCCTCGACGATATCCGCCAGGTCGGCCGGGTGCATGTCCTCGAGTTTCTGGTAGGAGATGTTGAGCCGCAGGCGGCGCTGCGGATCGGGCTCGACTACGTTGCAGAACTCCCAACGGATGGAATTGGTTGGAATGGACCGCTGCAGGCGGCGAACCCAGCTCGTTGGCAGGATGCCCTGGAAAAGGCGGCGGACGATGCTGCGGATGCCCACGTCCACCTCGACGATGATCAGGGTGTCGCGGTCGCCATCGGGGCGGATTTCGAAGGTGAGGTCGGTGACGCGCACCACCTTGCGGCCGTTCACGTCGATGATCTGCTGATCGAGAAGGTCGCGGCCGATGCGCAGGAGGTACTCATCGTCGTGGTAGGGCGTAAGCAGTTCGTCGCTGAGTTGGATGGCCCCGAGATCGATCGAGCGGACCTGATCGTAGCGGACGGTGAACGCCGCGTACGCTCCGCCGATGATGATGCGGTCCACGCGGGCATCGTTCACCACGGGGACAATGGCGGCATCCTTCACACGGCCGATGCGCCGGCCCTTGAGGTCGAGCACCGGCATCCCAACCAACTCCGTGAAATAGAGGAAGTTATCCGCCATCGAAAACCCGGATTCGCGCGCCAGCCCAAGCAATTCCCACTATGGCGCATCCCCGCGCAAAGCCGCAACATTTTTCGGATTAGAAAAGCTTTATCTGCGGCGCTGGAATGGATCGGGCGGGCTTCTCAGGCCGCCGCGCCGTGCTTCCCGGCGGCTTCCGAAAAGGCTTCGCGCAGCACCTCCACGCCTTCCTCAAGGGCGTCCTCGGCGATCACCAGCGGCGGGCAGATCTTCACCGTGGCCGCTCCCGGGCCCACCGGGCTGAACATCAGAAGGCCCTTCTGCATGGAGCGGCGAACCACGTCGAAAGCCAGGTCGCCATCCGGTTCGGTGCCGCCGGGCCGCACGCAGGCGAGGCCGGCCACCAGGCCTTTGCCCGCCACGCAGCCGATCTGCGGGAAGTGCGACGAAAGGGCGCTGAGCTTGCGGTGCAGCAGACCGCCCAGATGGGCCGCGCGATCGGCCAGCTTCTCTTCGAGGATCAGGCCGAGCGAGGCCAGCGCGGCGGCGCAGCAAACCGGGTTGCCGGCATGGCTCGACGTCATGCTGAGCGGCGGGTAGAGATCCAGAACGTCGGGACGCCCGGCCACGGCCGCCAGCGGGAGCGAACCGGAGATACCCTTGCCGAAGACCGCCAGGTCAGGGACGATTCCGAAATGTTCGAAGCCCCATAGCTTCCCGGTGCGCCCGAACGCCGCCTGGATTTCATCCAGCACCAGCAGAGCCTTGTGCCCCGTGCACCACTGCCTGAGCGCCTGCATGTAAGACGCCGGGGCGAACGCTGCGCTGCCTCCCTGATAGGTCTCCATCACCACCGCCGCCACGTTCTGCGGCTCGATGCGGCGCTCCGCCAGCGAGCGCTCGAAGAATGCGAACGAGGTATCGGGGGTGCGGTAGCCATCCGGAAAGGGGACCTGCACGAAACCGGGATCGGGGTTGACGATCCACTCCTTCAATTCCGGGATGCCGCCCGCCTGCTGCGCGCCCAAGGTGCGGCCGTGGAAGGCCTTATCGTACGAGACCACCACATGCTTGGCCCGGCCGCCCGAGCGGACTCCATAGGTCCGGGAAATCTTGATGGCGCACTCGATGCCTTCCGATCCGGTGGTGAACAGCAGGATCTTTTTCAGCGGCTCGGGCAGGGCTCCGGCCAGCCTCTCCACCAGCAGCGCCCGCGGCTGGTTGGCGAAAGAGAAGGCCGTCAAAAGGGGAGCTTCGGCCTGGCGCGCGATGGCCTCGGCGATCTCGCGGCGGCCGTGGCCGGCATTAGCAATCAGCACGCCGCTCGACCAATCGATCCAGCGGTTGCCCCAGGCATCGTGGACCTGGAAACCCTCCGCGCGATCCCACACCACCGGCGGCTGGCCGCGCATGGCCCGCGGCTCGAACTGCCAGAGCTTTTCGAGGGTGGGGAGCGATTCCGGCGCCGGCAGGTCGGTCATGATGCGTCGGTAGCGGCTTTCCACGCGCGGCACGGGCTGTGGAACCAACGAATACTCTCGATTCATGGGGCTTCCTCGCGCCACTGGTTCACTATCATTCTGAGTATGGCACGTAGCGGGTACGTTGCCGTGCAAGATGCCTCACAATAGACCTTATGACCCTCAACGACGCTCGAAGAGTAATTGCGGCCGCCGAGAAAAAGGCCGCCGAAATCGGACAGCCCATGAACATTGCCGTGGTGGACGAAGGCGCAAATCTGGTGGCACACGTGCGCATGGACGGCGGCTGGATCGGCAGCATCGATATTTCGATTAACAAAGCGTACACGTCTCGCGCTTTCGAAATCGCGACCAGGGATCTGGCGGAAAACTGCCAGTCGGGCGGCCAGTTCTTTGGAATCCATGCCTCCAATTGCGGACGCATTATGATCTTCGCCGGGGGTGTGCCACTCGAGCGCGACGGAAAGTTCGTAGGCGCCATCGGCGTCAGCGGAGGCTCCGGCGAGCAGGATCACGCCGTAGCCGAGGCGGGCGCCGCGGCGTTCTGAACAAGAGCCGTTCGCAAGGCCGTTGCCTCGTAGCCGGCTGTGATGGGTGCTGAGTGGAGTTATAATCGCCGCCGGCAACATGTTTGGGAGGCAACTATGACGATACGCTCCCTCTATGGCCCGGTGGCCATATTGGCGCTCGCTGCGCTGTCAGCGTGCTCTCGAAGCTCTACCAGCCCATCCACCCCCATTCCCCATCTTCAGAAGCAGGGCACCGCCACCCAGTTGATCGTCGATGGCAAGCCGTTTCTGATGATTGCGGGAGAGCTGCGTAATTCCAGCGGCTCCACTCTCGATTTTTCGAAGCCCATGTGGCCCCGTCTCGCGGCGATGCACGTCAACACCGCTCTGACGGCCACGTATTGGGAGTTGATCGAACCCAAAGAGGGCCAATTCGATTTCTCCCTGGTGGACGGCGCCATCCAGGATGCCCAAAAGAGCAATCTCCGGCTGATCTTCCTGTGGTTTGGAAGCTGGAAGAACGGCGTCTCCAGCTACATTCCCGCGTGGGTGAAAACCGATCAGAACCGTTTCCCGCGGGTCCAGGGCAAAGACGGCAAGAGCATCGAGACCCTCTCTACGTTGAGCGAGACGAACCGCGATGCCGATGCCCGCGCTTTTGCCGCTCTCATGCGGCACATCAAGGAAGTGGACACCCGGCATACGGTCGTCATGATGCAGGTGGAGAACGAAGTCGGCGTGTTAGGCGACACGCGGGACCGTTGCGAGGCGGCCAACAAGGCTTTCGAAGGACCCGTGCCAAAAGAGCTGCTGGATTATATCGCCGGCCACAAGGACACGCTGCATCCGGATCTCGCCAAGGCGTGGCAGGCAGCCGGGTCCAAGACATCCGGGAGCTGGGAACAGGTCTTCGGAAAAAGCGCGTACACGGATGAGCTCTTCATGGCCTGGAATTATGCCGGCTACGTCGGCCACGTGGCCGCCGCGGGCAAGGCCGAATACCCGCTGCCCATGTACGTGAACACCTGGTGCTCCATGCCCGCGCCGGACCGGCCGCCCGGGACATACCCCAGCGGCGGCCCCGAGCCTCAGGTAGGGAACATCTGGAAAGTGGCGGCGCCGGCCATTGACATCCGCGGGCCGGACCTCTATTCCCCGAATCAACCCGAGTGGATCAAATGGTACCGGGCCAACGACACGGAAAACCCGCTATTCATCCCCGAGACCGATAGCACCCGGGGAGCCTACCATGTCTTCTACGCCATGGGGCAGTACGATGCCATGGGTTTCGCCCCGTTTGCCATCGACGAGCTCGGCGTCTCGCCTGTGACCGGGGCAAGGACGGAACCGGCGGACCTGCCGTTGACGCGAAGCTACGAAATCGTCGCGCAGCTCGCCCCTCTGATTCTCGAGAACCAGGGAAAGGGTAAGATGGCCGGCGCAGTGGTGAACGCGGACGATCCGCCGCAGAAGATCCCGCTGGGCAACTACGTCCTGGAGGTGAGTTATGCGCGATCCCGCATGGCTCCGACACCGGTTGCAGCCAAGCCGGCTGCCGGCGCGACCGCGGCGCAGGCGCCCGTGATCGAGGGAGCGACTCCGCTTCCGGTCCCAGCCGGCGCTCTCTTCATTGCCGTCGGACCGGATGAGTACATCCTGGCCAGCAGCGGGCCGGTGAATATCTCATTCTCGCCGAACACGCCCGGAGATCCGATCGCCGGCATCCTCTCCATTGACGAGGGCACCTTCGTGAATGGCCAGTGGGTTTCCGGACGCAGGCTGAACGGCGACGAGAACGGCCAGGGGAAATTCGTGCGCCTGAACGGTGGTGGAATCCGCAACGGCAGCATTCAGCGAGTGAAGCTATATCGATACCACTGAGGCCGCCGGGAGCAGAAAGCAGCGGGCTCCGGACTCCCGGAGCCCGTCAGAATCAGAAGCCGCTCGGCTTGACCCAGAAACTCTCCCGCCATTCGCCGTCCGGCGCCACCATCTGCAGGTCTTTATAGACCCCCCGGTGCGCCAGATTGAATGCGTTGGTGATCGCGGACATCGCCTCCATCACCACGTTATCCCGATCCGCGGCCACCACCACGGCCACATCGTATTTCGGCCCGTAGATCACCGAAACCTTCTCCGTCTTCCCCTGAATCCAGAACTCGCCCAAGCCCTTGGAGTCCCGGATCATGTTGGTGAACACGTCGTCGAACCGCACGCCTTTGAGCGGCAGCGGGTCGGGATATTTGGATTGCACGGAGATTCGTTCGCCGGTGGGAATCACTTCTTTAGACAGAACCAGTTGATCCCGCGCGCCGAGGTGGATCTTCCATTGGTCGGGCGGCGCATCGTTCACCCGGTAGAACGAGTGGAAACCGATCGCCACGGGCATCGGCTCGACCGCATGATTGTGGATCAAGGTCTCCACCTGGAGCACGCCCTCTTTGAGCCGGTACGTCAACTCGATGGTATGCGCGAAGGGGAACTGCTCCATCAGGTCCGGATACTTCCAGAATTCCAAGCGGCTGGTCACCTCGGCTGACTGGCCGTCCGCCTTGCAGGACACCACCTTCCACCCGGCGAACGTGCCCAGGAGGCCGTGAAGAGGCTTCTTGTTGGCATCCAGGCGGACGTTGCCCAGTTCAAGATTCAACGCATATAGCTTGTTGTTAACGTAGTAGGAGTTTTGGTCGATGCGGTTTGCCCAGGGCCACAGCAGCGGGATTCCCGTCATGCCTGGTTTAGCCTTGAACTCGGCCAAACTGGCGGGAGGCGTGCGCAGCACATCCTTCCCGTTCACCTTCATCTCGATAGGCCATGTTGCCGATGGACGGCAGGATTGTGACCTCGGTGTGGCGGGCTGAATCGGCGAGCACCACGACATCCACTCCATCCCGCGTGGTTTGCCGGGCGGAGTAGTCCGCGGCACTGCGCCGCGAATGCGAAAACGACTGCGAGCAGTATGATTGGCTTCATCGGCCTTGGATTGTAACACCTTCCACGGACTCGTTTAAGCGCGAGTCGGCTACCCCGGCTGCCCCAGTTGTTACGCGGCTGCTACTTCCCCCACCACGGGCTTGTGACCAATCTGCGTGCTCGGATCCACCAGCAGCCAGGCTATCGCGGCCAAGCCGCACAGGACTGCGGCGGCCATGAACGAAGCGGTCCAGCCGAACGTATCCGCCATCCAGGGAGTCAGGGACGCGGTGATCACGCCGCCGAATTGCCCGCCCATGTTCATCAAGCCGGAGGCGGTCCCGGCGGAGGTACCCGCGATATCGGCGGTTACCGCCCAGAAGGCGCTCTGCGAGACATACAGCGCCCCAGCCCCGCCGGCCAGGACGATACTGGCCAGCTGGGCGCTTTCCACCTGGGTCGCCAGCGCAATGAACACGCCCGCAAGCGCCATGCCGACCAGAGCCACGCCGCACCTGCCCACCCGCTTCCCGTAGCGTTTGCTCAGGACGTCGGCAAGCCACCCTCCTCCCGTAGAGCAGACTGCCATGGCGATGAATGGCACCATGGAGAAAAAGGCGCTGGACTTCAGGTCGAGCCCGCGGACCTTGTTCAGGTATGTGAAGAACCAGGTGAAGAAAATCCAAGCCACATACCCGAAGACGAAGTAGCTGAACGTTACGGCAGCCATGCTCCGATTGCCCAGAATGGTGTGCCAAGGCAAAGCTTTTTCGGCGCCAGCCCCCTTGGGCCGGGCCGGCAGCCCGGCTTGAATGGTCTCAAGTTCCTTCTTCCCCATCCAGGGATGCTCCTGCGGAGTGTTGCGGACTAGCCAATACCAGGCCAGCGCGGCCAGAACCTGGACGGGTACCCTGACTAAGAAAGACCATCGCCAGCCCCAGGTGAGCAGAACAAAAGTCAGCAGCGGCGGGGCCAGGGCCGCCCCCGCTCCGACTCCGGCGAAAATCACGCCATTGGCCACACCGCGTTCATTCGAGGGAATCCAGACGGCCACCAGGCGGTTGGTAGTCGGGAACATGAGCGCTTCGCCGACGCCGAGCCCGAAGCGTGCCGCAATCAGCAGCGCGAGTGAGATAGCGAGGCCCGCGGGAACGGCGATCGTGAAGACCGTGAATACGCTCCACCAGAGCAGGCAGACGGTAATCGCCAGGCGCGGCCCATGACGGTCGGCGAAACGGCCGCCCGGCGCCTGGAATAAGGCATAACCGAGGACGAACGCGCTGAAGACCCATCCCATTTGCACGTTGGAAAGAGAGAATTCACTCTTGATTGCGCTGGCGGCAATCGAGATGTTGACGTTTTCCATGTAAGCCAGACAAGCGATCAGAAAACACAGGAAAATCAGCACCCACCGCAGCCGGCCGTCAAGGAGCTTGGTCATTCGAAAAACCTCCAGAAGCTAAAGAACCAACACCTGGAATCGCTAAGAATGAACGAGTATAACGCATTCCCGTCAACCGACTGGGGGGCGCAAACCCTTCCCTGGCTGACCGTTCCGGCCGGCCGCCAGCCGTCGCGCTCTGGAACGCTGCTCCGCAAAGATTCCGAAATCCTGACGATAAGAAAGCTTGACGAAAGCTTGAAAGGTTCTGGAAAGGAATCGCCATGAATTTCCTACGAGTAGTCTCTTGCCTGGTCCTGACTCTGCCGATAGTAGCCATGGGTCAGGATGCACCCAAGAAAATTTCTCGAGTCGCAGGAATGGGCGCGGCCGTGGAGAAGGTGGCGCCGGAATATCCGCCGTTTGCCAAGCAGTTGAAGATCGAGGGCACCGTCGAGTTGGAAGCCCTGGTGGCCGAGAACGGCACCGTGGAGCAGGTCAATATCCTGAGCGGCAATTCCGCGCTGACGAAAGCCGCCGCCGATGCCTTGAAGAAATGGAAGTTCACGCCCTTTGTCGCCGCCGACGGTAAGGCGTTCAAAGCCTTGGTGCCCGTCAACTTCGATTTCAAGCGGTGAACCGGGCCGGGGGAGGAGACCGAAGATGAGTCTGAGCAAGAAGGTAATCGTCGGCTCGGCTGCCATGCTGGGGCTGGTCCTGCTGCTGGGCGCGGCTACGATCGTGGTCACCCAGGGCTTGAAGGGCGACCTCGAAAGGGCCACCACCGTGACCGCCCGCCAGCAATATCTGGCCGGTTCGGCCAACGCAGCCGCATCGGAGATGGCTAGTTGCGAGCGCGGCAACGTGCTCTCGGCAATTCTCAGCGACAAGAGCAAGGTCGAGGAATACAACCGGCGTTTTGAGGCGGCGGCGGCAACTCTCCAGAAGGCTTTGGCGGATCTTCGCAAGCTGGCCGAGACCGAAGGGAGCCAGCGGCTCCTGGCTTCGCTCGATCAACAGGCCGGCGTCATCCTCGCGGGCCATGAAGAGCTGCGCCGGGCTATGGCAGCCCAGCAGATGGACGCCGCAGTTAGCGTCTTCTCGCAGAAGGTGCAGCCGATGCTGGAAGAGACCGGCCGGCAGGCCTCGGCTTTCGTGGAGCAGTTGAACAACGATCTGGCGGCCATCGCGGAAGCCTCCTCCGCGCGATCGGCCCGCTGGCGGCTGTCCATCATCGCGCTTACCCTGTTGGCGGTGGTGGTTAGCGTGTCTCTCTTCTTCTTGGTTCATCACTCCAGCGCCACGCTTCAGAAACTGGCGTCCGGCATGGGGCAGCGCGCCGAGGAAGTAGCCAATGCGGCTTCGCAGATCTCCTCCTCCAGCCACGCACTGGCGCAGGGGGCTTCCGAGCAGGCCGCCTCGCTCGAAGAGACTTCCGCTTCCACCGAGCAGATCGCCTCTATCACGCGTCAGAACGCCGATCACGCCTCCGAGGTGGCCGGCCTGATGCGGCAATCCGAGCAGGGGGCTTCGGAGGTGAACCAGACACTCGATCGCATGGTCGAGAAAATGAAGGAGATCGACGCCTCCAGCAACAAAATCGCCCGCATTATCAAGGTGATCGATGAAATCGCGTTCCAGACCAATATCCTGGCCCTCAACGCCGCGGTCGAGGCGGCCCGCGCCGGCGAGGCCGGCCTGGGATTCGCCGTGGTGGCCGATGAAGTCCGTAACCTGGCGCAACGCTGCGCTCAGGCCGCGCGCGATACCGCCGCCCTTATTGAAGAATCCATCGAGACGTCACGCGACGGCAACGCCCGCCTCGATAAGATGGCCGGAGCCGTGCGCGCCATGACCGAAGGTTCCACCCGCATCAAGGCGCTGGTGGATCAGGTCAATCAAGGCAGCCAGGAACAAGCGCGCGGCATGGACCAGATCTCGCGGGCCGTAGTCCAGATGCAACAGGTCACTCAAAGGAATGCCGCGGGCGCGCAACAGAGCGCCTCGGCGGGAGCCGAACTCGATGGCCATGCGGGCGCCCTCCGCGAGCTCGTCCAGGAGATGAGCGCGTTGGTGGGAAACGCCTGAGACGGCATCCAAAGCAGAGGGGCGGGATCGGCAGGTTCGATCCTGCCCAGCCTTACTTAATGCTATCGACCTTGATGGAGCCGTTCTCCATCTTGCCGGCAATCGTAACCTTCTCTCCGGCTCGCGGCGTGACCTTGTCCTGATCCGCAATCTTGTAGATTTGCCCGTCATCCGTGACTAGCACCGCCGGCGAGCCCCGCTTGATGCAACTCTGCGCGCACGCCACGTTGCCCCGCATCTCCTTCTTGCCCGAACAGGCCTGGTCGATAATGTAGCCCGTCCACTCCTCAGCCATGGCGCACACGGAAAGTCCGCCCGCCAGGGCCAATACCGCGATTCCCCTTTTCATGGATTACCCTTCCTCCTCCGAGTCGCGTGTTTAGTCCGGTACCAACTATACTTCAGCGCCTCACGCCTCGCAAACCCGAAATGTCCGTTTTCAACCGTTCCCCCGGCGCCCACCAGCCCGCCGAGCGGCGGCCTAAGTCTCAATAGAACAGGTATTTGCGCCACTGGGCATCGCCCTTGCCCAGCATCCGCATCAGGTGCCGGTTGGTGTGGAGATTGAAGGGCCGCGGCTGTTTGGTCAGTTTCATCCCCGCCTCTTCCGGCGTCCGCGAACCCTTGTGGTTATTGCAGGGATGGCAGCACGCCACCAGGTTCTCCCACGCCGATTCGCCCGCGCGCGACCGCGGGATCACGTGATCCAGCGTCAATTCAGCCGATGGAAGCGTGCGATGGCAGTACTGGCACGTGTACCGGTCGCGCATCAGGATGTTCTTGCGTGAGAGCGCCCGCGTCTGGTGCGGGATGCGCCGGTATTCCAGCAGCCGGATCACCGAGGGAAGCCGTATGGCCGCACGCGCCGAGTGCACCGCGTTCAAGGATTCCTCCTCCGCCGAAGCCACCCCTTTCAACACCAGGACCAGCGCGCGCCGCGCGGCGCAGATGTTGATCGGCTCGTAGCTGGCATTCAATACCAGCACCGGCCTCTGCATTCGATCGCTCGCCATCTCCACGTTGCCCCCAAGAGATTACCCGTACACCGCCGCATCCAGGCGCCGGTCCACCCGCGCCACCGTCACCAGCGCCACACGCTCCGCGCCCGCGCGCTTGAGTGCCGCGGCGCAGGCTGCCGCCGTGGAACCCGTGGTCATGACGTCGTCCACCAGCAGCAGGCGCCGTCCCGCCACCCGTCCGGCTCGCAGGGCGTCCCGGCGGCACCGGAAGGCCGCCGTCACGTTGCCGCGCCGCGCCGTGTTGCTCAACCCCGCCTGCGTCAGGGTCGGCCGCACGCGCCGCAGAGTTTCGATCGGCGGAATGCCGCACCGTTTCGCCAGACACCGCGCCAGCAGTTCCGATTGGTTGAAACCGCGCTGCCACTTCCGCCGCCAGTGCAGCGGCACGGGCGTGATCGCGTCGAAGCGTTCGTCGCGCGGCAGCGCCGCCGCCAGCAGGTTTCCCAGCGGTCCGGCCAGCGTCCGTATGCCGGAATACTTGTAAAGGTGGATCAACTCCCGCAGCACACTCTCGTAGGATCCGAAGCAATAGGCCGCGTCGAAGCCCCGCAGCCCATGCCGGCAGAGCGCACACCGGCCCTCCGCGTCCAGGGGAAAAGCGTTCTGGAACGGCGTGCGGCAACTGGCGCAAAAAAACTCCGGGCTCAGGGGCTGCGGCGCCTCGAGACACGCCCGGCAGACTGGAATGCGGGAAATCTCCTCTAGAGGCCGCTCGCACACGCGGCACACGGCAGGAAATACCAGGGAAAAAAGCGCGCGGGAGGCTCTCCGGACTGTCCGAGGACCGAAGCTTGCGAATGCGGCTAGCCCACTACTGCTGAAGACCCACCTCCGCGAGCCCCCATTGTACCTGAAATCCCGCTTCCTTGGGCGTACCGGGCTGTACAGCCGTTTACCCGTGATTCATCCGGAGCCGCGCGGTGTAGAATACTCTCCTAAGAGGTCCGGCCCATGGGATCGCTGCCGTTAATGGGGTGGAGATTTTGCCCGGCGTTGCTTGCGCTCGGGGTGCTCTATGGACAGGTGACCGTCGAGACGCGCGCCAGGGCATCCGCGCCGCCGTCGCTCATGCCGCCGGCCAGCCTGCGCATCGACAGCAATCTGGTGCTCGTCCCGGTCACCGTGTGCGACAATCACAACCGGCCCGTCACCGGGCTCGAGAAACAGCACTTCCGCGTTTTCGACGACAGCGTCGAGCAGACCGTCACGCACTTCGGTATGGAAGACGCGCCGGTGTCTGTCGGCTTGGTTTTCGATATTAGCGGCAGCATGAGCAGCAAGCTGCGCCTTGCCCGGGAGGCGGTGTCGGAGTTTATGAGTACCTCCAATCCCGAGGACGATTTCTTCCTGGTGGAATTTAACGAGCGGCCCAAGCTGGTGACACCGTTGACCGAGGATTACCGTGAAATCGAGTCGCAGCTTGCCTTTGCCGACGCGCACGGCCGCACCGCCCTGCTGGATGCCATCGTCCTGGCAATGCACGAAATGAAGAGATCCCACAAGAGCCGCAAAGCCCTCCTCATCGTGTCCGATGGCGGAGACAACTGCAGCCGCTATACCGCCGGCGAGCTGAAGAACCTGGTGCGCGAAAGCGACGCCATCATCTACGCCACCGGCATCTACGGGCTGGCCTCGTCGCCCGAGGAGCTGGCCGGGCCGAGCCTGCTGACCGACATCGCCGAGCAGAGCGGCGGCCGCCATTTCGCAGTCGATCTGCACGACCTTCCCGATATCGCCGCCAAAATTGGAATCGAGCTGCGCAATCGCTATGTGATCGGCTACTCGCCCACCAACCAGCGGCGCGATGGACGTTACCATCCCGTCCAGGTCAAAGTGGTTCCGCCGCGCGGCATATCGTCCCTGCGGACCTCGTGGCGGCGCGGATATTATGCGCCTTCGGAATAGCCCCCCAACAACGCCAGCAGCGCGCCCGCAACTCCGTCCACGGTGAAGGGCCGCGCTTCCGCCGCCACCTCCAGGCCCAGCTCGCGGGCCGTACGCGTGGTCACCGCACCGATCGAGACGATCTTCACGCCATCCAGAACGGCCGCTCCGCCCGCCGCGCTTACGAAGTTCTGCACCGTCGAGGAACTGGTGAATGCAATGCCATCCGGCTTGCGCGCGCCGCCGAAAACTTCGCGGATGCGTTCGCCCGCGCCGGCGGGGACCACCGTGCGATAGGCCTCCACCACGTCCACGCGCGCGCCGCGCCGCGCCAGTTCCACGGGAACCACGTCGCGCGCCACGGCCGCGCGCGGTAGCAGCACGCGACATCCCGTCAGGTCCTGGGATGCGAAGGCTTCGAGCAGGCTTTCGGCTACGTACTCCCTGCCCATCAGATCCACTTTCAGGTGCAAGGCTTCGATAGCCGCGCGCGTAGCCGGGCCAATGGCGCAGATGCGGGCCCGCAGCGCCCGCAGATCCGCCGCCGAGCGGTCCAGGCGATGCATGAAAAAGCGCACGCCGTTGGCGCTGGTGAAGATCAGCCAGTCATATGCGCCCAGCTCCGCGATGGCGCGGTCGAGCGGGCCGTAATCGGCGGCGGAAGCGAGCTCGATGGTGGGCACTTCCACGGCATCGGCCCCCAGCGCTCTCAGCCGGGCCGCCAGCGTTTCCGCCTGGCCCCTGGCGCGCGTCACCACAATCCGTTTGCCGAACAGGGGCAGCCGCTCGTACCAATCCAGTTTCCGGCGCAGCCGTACTACTTCCCCCACCACGATGGTGGCCGGCGGCTTCAGCCCGCGCTCGCGGATCAGCGCGGGGAGCGTCGCCAGCGTGCCTTCGAGCGTCTCCTGTTCCGGGCGGGTGGCCCAGCGCACCGCCATGGCCGGCGTATCGGCCGCGCGGCCGTTCTCTATCAGCCGGCGCGCAATTTCCGGAAACGTCGCGATCCCCATAAAGATCACCAGCGTCCCGCCCTGCCCGATCCGCTCCCAGTCGATCGCCGCGGCGTCGTGCCCCGATACGAAGGTCACCGCCGAAGCCTGCTCGCGATAGGTCAACGGCACGCCGGTGTACGCCGCGATGCCCATTGGCGTGGCGACGCCCGGCACGATTTCGAACGGAATGCCAGCCTCGGCAAGCGCTTCGGCCTCTTCGCCGCCGTGTCCGAAGAGTAACGGATCGCCGCCTTTGAGCCGCACCACCGTGAGGCCGCGGCGCGCGCGCTCCACCAGCATGGCGCCGATCTCCTCTGGGGTGAAGACGCGCTCGGATGGCTGCTTCCCCACGTAGATCCGCTCGGCCTCGGGAGGCGCCAGGTCCAGCAGCGCACCCGGCGCGCGGTGGTCGAACAGCACCGCATCGGCCCGCTCGAGCACGCGGCGCCCTTTGCACGTGACCAGTTCTGGATCGCCCGGACCCGCGCCGACCAGGTAGACTTTCCCGCTCATGAATGGTACACGGCTTCCAGGATGGCCCGCGCGCCCCGCTCGAGAAGATCCGCCCCCAGCGCCCGGCCAAGCTCCTCGGCGGCGTCCGGCGCGCCTTCCGCTTCCGCGCGGATCGTCTCCGCGCCATCCGGCGAGGCCACCACGGCGAACAGGCGCAGGCGGCCGTCCCGCACTTCGGCGTGCGCTCCGATGGGCACCTGGCAGCCGCCGCCCAGAGCCGCCAGCACGGCCCGTTCAGCGGCCACCGCGGCGCGGGCATCCGCATCGTCGAGCGCCGCGCAGGCGTCCCGGCCGGCGCCGCTCGTTAGCGTTTCGATGGCCAGCGCACCCTGCCCCACCGCCGGGCAAATGATATCGACGGGCAGAATCTCCGCGATGCGCTGCTCCCAGCCGAGGCGCTTCAACCCGGCGGCCGCCAGCAGAATAGCATCGTACCGGCCTTCATCGAGCTTGCGCAGGCGCGTGTCCAGGTTGCCGCGCACGGATTCCACCACCAGGTCCGGACGGAGCTTGCGAAGCAGGGCGGCGCGCCGCAGAGAGCTGGTGCCCACGCGGGCGCCCGCCGGCAGCGCGGCCAGCGGACGGCCGGCCACCGCATCGCGCGGATCTTCGCGCCCCGGGATAGCGGCCAGCACCAGGCCTTCCGGAAGCTCCGTGGGCAGGTCTTTGAGGCTGTGCACCGCCAGGTCCGCGCGGCCCTCCAGGAGCGCCTCCTCGATCTCCTTCGTGAACAGACCCTTGGTTCCCACCTTGGCCAGCGGAACATCGGCGATCTTATCGCCGGTCGTCTTGATGATCTCGATGCGGCACTCGTGGCCCAGCCCCTGAAGCCGCCCGGCCACCCAGCGGGCCTGCCACCAGGCCAGTTGCGAACCGCGCGATGCGATAACGAGCATGCCTCAATCCCGCAGATGGAAGGCCTTGCGGAACGCCGCGATCACCTGCGTGCCTTCCGGCCGCCCGGCGTGGTTCCGCAATTCCGAAATGGGCCCATGCGCTACCTTGTTCATGATCCCGCGGGTGAGGGCCTCCAGGGCCTCCTCCTGCTGCGGCGTGAACGGGCCGTAGCGCCGCCGCACCTTCTCCAGCTCGGCTGCGCGGATCTGCTCGAGCTGCTCCTGCAGGCCCACGATGGTAGGGGTAACCTCGGCCACCTTCAGCCGCGCCATGGTGCGCTCGACCTCTTCGACCACCAGGGCTTCGGCGCGATCGGCCTCCTTCATGCGCTCGCGCAGGTTGGCGTTGACCACCTCCTGCAGGTCGTCGATATCGTAGAGATAGACGTTGTCGATCTCGTTGACCGCCGGCTCGATGTTGCGCGGCACGGCGATATCGATGAGGAACACGGGCTTGTTGCGGCGCGCCGCGATCACGCGTTGCATCTCCTCCTTGCGCAGAATGTAGTGCGGCGCCCCCGAGGAGGCGATCAGGATATCCACCTCGGGCAGTATCCCGATGAAGCGCGCGTACTCCACGGGCGTGCCCTGAAACAGGCCGGCCATCTCGACGGCGCGCTCGTGCGTCCGGTTGGTCACGAAGACGTGCGAAGCCCCCGAGCGCCGCAGGTGGCGCGCGGCCAGCTCCGACATCTTGCCGGCGCCGACGATCATGATGGTGCGATGGTCCAGCGAGCCGAAGATCTTGCGCGCCAGCTCAACCGCCGCGTAGCTCACCGATACGGCCATCTGCCCGATGCCGGTTTCCGAGCGCACCCGCTTGGCCACGCCGAAGGCGCGCGCGTACAGCCCCTCCAGCCAGCCGCACAGCGCGCCGCAGCCCTTGGCGGCGGCATAGGCTTCCTTAAGCTGCCCGAGGATCTGCGGCTCGCCCACCACCATGGAGTCCAGGCTGGACGCCACGCGAAACAGGTGATGGATCGCCTCGCGGCCTTCGTGGCGATACAGATGCGGCGCGATGGAGCGCGGGTCGAGAACCTTGGCCTCTTCCAGAAAGGCCTCGACGATGGCCCGCGGGTCGGCCGAATCCTCCGTGGTGACGGTGATTTCGACGCGGTTGCATGTGGAGAGAATGACAGCTTCCGCCACTCCCGGCCGTTGCTTCAGATCGGCCAGCGCCGCGGGCAGGGCTTCGGGGCGGAAGGCCAGGCACTCGCGAACTTCCACGGGGGCCGTCTTATGGCTCACGCCGGCGGTGAGCAGCTTCATGGCTTCACCAGCATGGTTCCCAGGCGGGCGTGGGCGGCCCAGGTCAGAGCCGAGAAGCCCAGCACCGTGATCGTCATGATGGCGGCCTTGCGCCCGCGCCAGCCGGCGGTAGTCCGCAGGCAAACCATCGCAAGGTAGACGAACCAGGTGAAGAACGAGATGGCGATCTTCGGTTGGCCAAGCCAGTTGGATCTGAGTTCGATAAACGCCCACGTGCTGCCGGCGATCACCGCCAGGGTGATGAGCACGAATCCCACGGCCATGGCTTTCGAGATCAGGTCGTCGAGAGCGCCCAGAGCCGGCAGCCGGTAATAGAGGCCGCGTGGTTTCTTGCTTTTGAGCTCGCGCTCCTGAAACAGATAGAGCACGGAGGCCCCCGCGGTCACCAGCAGCGCGGCATAGCCCAGCAGCACCAGCACGATATGCACGGTCAGCCAGGCGTTGCGGACCACCGGGCTCGACCAGGCACTGACCGGGTTGCCCAGGGTGGCCACCAGTGACATCACGAAAACCAGCGGAAAGATGAACACGCTGAGGCTCTCCATGCGATAGCGCCAATGCACAAAAAGATAGAGCAGCACGATCAGAAAGGCGCACATCGAGAGCGTTTCGTAGAAATTATTAATAGGGCAGCGATTATTCAGCAGCCCCTCTTCGACGATCGAAACAAAATGAAAGACGCTGCCCAGGCCGAAGGCCCCCAGCGCCACGCGGAAAAGCTGCTCCCTCCGGCGGACCAGGGTAAGGATCGCGTGCAGGAGGCCGAGAGAATATAGCGCGGCGGCCACCCGCAGCCAGATGACACTCATTGCAGCCATGGGGAAACGCGGGGAACTGAACCTAAATCAATAGTATAGCGTAGAGTGATTCAATTGCCGCCTCGGGAACGCGCCAGGCGCTTGCCGCCCAGCAGCATCACGGCCAGGCCGGATCCCGAAAGAACCATGCTGAACGGCTCCGGAATTCCCGTCGGGGTGTAATTGTATATCAAAGTGACGTCCTGCGAGGCTGTGGTCGTGGCGCCCCAATCGATGTTGCTGTCGCCGGAAAACATCTGGAGCGCCTGGGCGGCTCCATTGAAAGTCACCGTACCGAGGCCCTCATATACCCCCAGGGAGCTTGTGTAAGTGTTGGTGACCAGATTCCCGGACTGATCGGAGGCGTTCTGGCTGGCGGTGTCGCTGCCGGATCCCGCCGGACCGAGGGTGATGGGCCCAATGGAAGGAAGAGCGACCGTGGAGTTCTGATTGGTCCCGCTTGGTCCGGTCAAAGTGGCCTGGAAAGTCTCCTGGTAGGAAGTAAGAGTCTCCGCTGTCTTCGTAGGGTCTGTGAAAGTCGCGGTCATGATATTGAGAATCCCCTGCGACTCGACCGTGACGAAGTTGAGGGTGCCCAACGAAGGATTGAACTGGGTGAAAACGTAGGAGTTGGTCCAATCGGTATAGCTGGGGCCATAGTCGATTGTCTGGGTGATGGTGGTGGCGCCGGCCGTGCCGGCCCCCATCGATACGAGAACCCCCACGGTCGTCAGGGAGATGCTTATTGCTCGCATTGACCGTCTCAGCTTCGTCATATACTCGTGCACCACCAAGTCCAGAATACGAGCGAGGTGCCGCTGGGTCAATGCCAAAAAACTGGTTATCTCTATATTTATGTTAGCTTTCGATAATTAAAGTACCGGTACTGAGGGCACCGATTGGGGCCCTGGGATGCTAACTTCGGTAAACTTCCGCGGCGCCCGGTAGTTCGCGGCGGAATCGGTAGGTCCGCCGCGTTCCGCCCGCGCGCGCTTACCTAACCGTGGCGGGCAAGACGCTTGCGCCCGATTAACGAGAGCAGGACGAGCCCGATGCCCGACAACGACATGGTAAAGGGCTCGGGAGTGGCCGTGGGCTTGTAGTCGTATGTCACGGTTACCGTCTGCGAGGCTTCGGCTACTGGGCTGACCTGAAGATTGGCGTTGGCGGAAGAGTTTTGCTGCGCCGCGCTTGTTCCGGTAAATGTCACCTCGCCGGTGCCTTCAAAAGCTCCGAGGGAACTGGAGAGGGTGTTGGAAACCAGGCTTCCATTTACGGTGGGCGGAGCTAGGTTGTCAGTGATAGTTTGGCCGCTGAGTACGGGGAAAGACCCAAGGATGACCGAAGCGACGGACGAGTTTTGGGAGATGCCCGGACCGGCCAAACCGATCTGGAACGTCTCCTGGTAGGAGTAGACGTTCTCGGTGACGCCATCGGTGTTCTTGAAGGCGACGCTCAAGTCATTAAGAAAGCCTTGAGAGCTGACGGTCACGGATTCGAGCGTGCCCAATGCCGGATTGAACTGGTTAAACAAGTAAGTGTTGGTCCAGTTGGTGAAGGTGGCAGGAATGCTTTCGGTTTGCGTGCTGATCATATCGGCGCGGGCCGTGCCAAGAGCGATGAGCGCGATAACTCCGATCGCGACGGAATTCAGTGCGCTGCGCGTTGACGGGTTGAGAATTCGCATGTACTCTCCAGATAAGTTCGTATAACTGCTGTGCCAGGCGGTGTTGTGCAAGCCTTTCTGGCTCTTCGTGTTTCAGGATAGGGCGGCTGGGATCTTAAATCAACGCGTGTAAGTTCTAGATACTGGTGATGAATACCAGGCGGAGCAATATAGCGTACCAAGTACTAAAAGGGTTGTTTTGCGGCGCGTGCCAGGGAATAGTTAATACTAACTAATGCGCCCGAGTGCGGGCTCAGATCGATGGGCCGTGCACGAAATGGCGCGTTACGGCGCATTGGTGAGATGGCGCGGCGGTGGGCGGCGGCGCAATTTCGAGCCGGAAAGTTAGCAGGACGAATAGCCCGATTGCAAGCGGCGCGGCCGGTACCAGCAAAGGTGCCGGCCGCGCCGCGGGGTCTGTGGGTGCTGAAGCCGGGCGTTGAGGAATCAGGATTGGCGCGCCGCGGCGGCGCCGTGGACCATGGCTTGGAACGCAGGATAGGCTTCCGGACCGTTGGCTTCGAGCTGCTTGATGAAGGCGTTGCCCACGGTTTCCAGGTTGCCCCAGTAATTCGGGTTCTTGCTCATCGCGCGCATGGCCGGCGCGAGGTGACGAACCCGCTCCCACACGAACAGGCACTCCCCGTTGGTCCTGAAAAACAGCTCCTGGTTCAATATTCCCGAGGCTACGAAGGAGGCGGCCATGTCCCAGTAGCTGATCACCATGCGCATGTAGGCGTTCTCCTCGCTACCCTGCGGGGCGATCCGGTTAGCGTCCTCGAGAGTCGCGGCATGAAAGTTCGCGGCAAACCACTCGCGGGCGCGCCGCAGTTTTTCCTCCCGGCGGAGTTCGTAAAGCCGGAGGATCAGGTTGGCATCGTCGTAAGTTGCTTGGTTGGGCATGAGAAAATTATCCCTCGGATCGGGGCTGCGCGGGCGGGTTGCCGAAACCGGCGGGGGGTGCTTCAGTAGAGGAGATGCTTCGCTTCTTCACGTACCTGGCGCTGGCGGCAAGCGGGACGCCGCCCGCCCGCGCGGCTTCCCTGCCGGTTATGCCGATGCCGGTGAAAGCCGAGCGTGCTCCCGGCCGGCTGGTTATCGGCGCGGGTTTCAGCGTGGCCGCGGCGGGCTGCGGGGATGCGCGCCTGGACGCCGCTTTGGATCGCTTCGTGGAGCGCATCGCGCGGCAGACTGGCATCCTCATGGCGGCCGGGCGGCTCCCGGACGGCACCGGCGCTCTCCTGCGGGTCGAGTGCCCTAGCGGGAAATCCGACTATCCCGCGCTGGGGATAGACGAGTCTTACACGTTGGATGTCTCGGCGGAAGACGCCCGCATCCAGTCCGTAACCTTGTGGGGAACGCTGCACGCTCTCGCGACCTTCGCGCAACTGATCGGTCCCGGTCCCCAGGGGTGGGAGGTCCCGGTCATTCACGTCGACGACCGGCCGCGCTTCGCATGGCGCGGTCTCATGCTGGACGTTTCGCGGCACTGGATGCCGGTGGAAGTTATCGAGCGAAACCTGAATGCCATGGCCGCGGTGAAGCTCAACGTGTTTCACTGGCACCTCTCGGACGATCAGGCTTTCCGCGTGGAAAGCCTCCGCTATCCGCGGCTGCACGAAATGGGCTCGGACGGCCGCTATTATACGCAGGAGGAGATCCGCCGAATAGTAAGTTACGCGCGCGACAGGGGCATCCGCGTGGTGCCGGAGTTCGACATCCCCGGCCATACGACGAGTTGGTTCGCGGCGTATCCGGAGCTGGCGAGCGCGCCGGGTATTTATTCCATCGCACGTAACTTCGGGGTCTTCGACCCGGCGATGGACCCGAGCCGCGAAGAGACTTATACGTTTCTGGACGGCTTTTTCGAGGAGATGACCGCGCTGTTTCCGGATCCGTATTTTCACATAGGCGGCGACGAAGTAAGTGGCAGCCAGTGGAGTAACTCGCCGGGTATTCAGGCCTTCGCCAGGGAACACGGGCTGCCGGATAACGGCGCATTGCAGGCTTACTTCAACCAGCGGGTCTCAAAGCTGCTTCAGAAGCGCGGCAAGATCATGATCGGGTGGGATGAGGTGCTGAATCCCGCGCTTCCGAAATCGACGGTGATACAGTCGTGGCGCAGGCAGGCGGCGCTGGCCGAAGCGGCGGCCCAGGGATATTCGGGGATTCTCTCATCGGGGTACTATCTGGACCACTTGAGCCCGGCGAGTTACCACTACTCTGTAGATCCCCTGGCGGGCGCGGGCGCCCAACTCAATTCCGAGGCGGCGGCGCGCATATTGGGCGGCGAGGCCTGCATGTGGGCCGAGCTGGTGGATGCCGAGACCGTGGATTCGCGCATCTGGCCGAGAGCAGCGGCCATCGCGGAGCGGCTCTGGTCGCCGCGCGAGACAGCCGACGGGGCATCGATGTACGACCGCTTGGAGGCGATCAGCCGCGCGCTGGAATGGACAGGCGTGCGGCACCGCGACAATTACGCGGCGATGCTGGACCGGCTGGCGGGCGGCCGGCCGGCCGGACCGCTGCGCCGGCTGGCCGATGTCTGCGAGGCGCTGGGGTTGGGCCCGCGGCGGGCGGCGGCAGACTACACGACCCAGACGCCGCTGAACCGGCTGGTGGACGCGGCCCGTCCCGAGAGCGAGCGGGTGCGCTCCCTGGAGCGGGGGGCCCGGGTGGTGGCCGCCGCTGGAGCCGGCAGCGCGCCCGATAGTGTCCGGCTGCGCGAGGAGTTCCGCCAATGGGTGGCGAACGACACGGCGTTTCAGGAGCTGGCCGAAGGCAACAGCCTGCTGGACGAGGCCAGGCCGCTCTCGAAAGACTTGTCGCGCCTGGGCTTCATGGGAACGGCGACTCTGAACTACCTGCAATCGGGCAAACCGGCTCCGGCCGAGTGGCTGGCGCGCCAGGCACGGGAGTTGGCGCGTATTTCGAAGCCCTCGGCGGAGGTTAACCTGGCCGCCGCGCGGCCGGTGAAGGTGCTGCTGGACGCGCTCGCCAAGCGCAGCCGGACGGCAGCCCGCGGGAACCCTTAGGCTTAAGTTCGCCTTCTCAGAGCTTGAACAACTCACGCAATCGCCGGGTCTGGACCCGGCTCACCGGGATTTCGGTGTGCTTGCGGTCGTCCATGCGGAGCTGGTAGCTCGATTTGAACCAGGGCACCACTTCCTTGATGCGATTGATATTCACCAGGTACGAGCGATGCACGCGCCAGAACAGTTCGCGGTCCAGATTGGCTTGCAGATCCTCGAGGGTGCGGTAGTTGGACTGGCCTTCCATGGTGGTGGCCACCAGAGTGATCAAGCCATCGTCGATGGTCGCGTAGATCACCTCGCCGGCGTCCACGATGAAGTTGCGGTTGTTGGCGCGAACCAGCAGCTTGGTGCGGGGCGCGGAGGCGGGCGCGCGGGGAGCGGCGGCTTCCGGGGGACGGAACTCGAGGACCGCGCGGCGGGCCCGCTCCAGGGTCTCGGCGAGGCGGCCCTTTTCCACAGGCTTGAGCAGGTAATCCATGGCTTCGAGACGGAAAGCTTCGACGGCGTACTGGTCGTAGGCGGTGACGAAGATGACGTGGGGAAGATCGACGCCTTTCTCGCGCAGGCGCCGGACTACCGCCATACCGTCCAGACCGGGCATATGTACGTCCAGGAACACCACGTCGGGCTGCAAGCGGAGGATCAGGTCGAGGGCTTCGATACCGTTGGAACCTCTTGCAATTACTTCAACTTCAGGGAAATCCTGGAGGAGAAAAGCGAGCTCGTCGCAGGCTAGCTGCTCGTCGTCGACCACAATTGCGGTCAGGGTGGCCGTCGCACGGTCGCGCATTGAAACTGGTATTATATCATTTCGAATTCCACGGGACCGCTGCTCCCGCCCAGGAGGAAGTTTAAATGCGCCCGCGAGGGGGCTGTGCCTCTGGGGCTGGAATCCGGCCGGAAATCGCTGTATCTTTTAATGACGCGGGGCCCGCGGGGCGAAATGCTTCGCGCCGTCGCCGCGTCTTAGTGTCTAGGAGCCTATGAAGGTATTGGTAATCGGGGGTACCCTGTTCATCGGCCGGCAGTTGGTGGAAGAGCTGGTGAAGAAAGGGCACGACATCGCGGTCTTGCACCGTAAGCCGAAACACGATTTCGGGCGGCGCGTGGAGAATATCATGGCGGACCGCAACGACCCGGATGCTATGCGGGAGGCACTGGCGGGGCGGCGGTTCGAAGCGGTTTTCGACAACGTCTACGACTGGGAACGGGGCACCACCGCGGCGCAGGTCGAGGCCACCGTGCGGGCGTGCGGCGACCGGCTGAGCCGGTACATCTTTCTCTCGAGCGTGGCGGCATACGGCGACGGGCTGAACCACAAGGAAAGCGACCCGCTGGCGCCCGATTACCACGCGGATCCTTACACCCGCCACAAGGCCACCACCGAGCGGCTGCTGTTCCGGATGCACGTGCGAACCGGGCTGCCGCTGGTGACGTTCCGGCCGCCCTTCGTGTACGGCCCGGGCAACCCGTTTTACCGCGAACAGTTCTTTTGGGATCGCATGCGTGCCGGGCGGCCCATCGTGATTCCGGGAGACGGCCACCGGCTGATGCAGTTCGTGTATATCGGCGACCTGGTGCAGGCCATGGCGCGCTCCATAGAGGAGCCGCGCGCCGAGGGCGAGGCGTTCAACATCGGAGAATCGAAGCCGCTGACGCAGGTGGAAGTGGTGGAGCGCTTGGCCAAGGCCGCGGGCGCCGATCCGGTACTGGTGCGGATCCCGCGGGACGCGATCGCCCAAGCGGGCGGAAACGCGATGACCGAACCCTATTATTTCGGCGAGTACTTCGACCTGCCGCCCATCACCGAGAACATGGGCAAGGTGGCGCGCATCCTGAAGGTCAAGACTACCCCGTTCGACGCCGGGCTGAAAGAGACTTACCGCTGGTACCTGCGGAATCATAAGCCGCGCACGGCGGGGTTCGAGTTCGACGACCGGCTGCTGGCCATGTCGCGCACTGGTTCGACGGCCAGTGTCTAGAACGCGACCAGGGGCGCTCCCGACTGTCTGCAATTAGCACAAGTGGCTTAGATATCACACTGTTTCCGGCGCGCCACGTACTCGGACGTTGGTATAATTGGGCGTTCGGCTCCCGCTTTTGATCCTTATGCCACTAAAGCCTTTTGCCCCCAACCACGGCCCGGGAAAAAAGATCTTTCTGCTCAAGCCGCGGGGATTTTGTGCGGGTGTGGTGAGGGCCATCGACGTGGTGAAGATCGCCCTCGATCTCTATGGGCCACCCGTCTATGTGCGCAAGGAAATCGTCCACAACATGCACGTGGTGGATGAGTTGCGGCGGGCCGGAGCGGTGTTTGTCGAGGAGCTCGAGGAAGTGCCCGAGGGGGCCCGCACGATCTTCAGCGCCCACGGGGTGGCGCCGTCTGTGAGGCGGCAAGCCCGGCAGCGGAAATTGCACGTGATCGACGCCACATGCCCGCTGGTCACCAAAGTGCATCTCGAGGCGGTCCGGTTCGCGCGCGACAACTACAGTATCGTGCTGATCGGGCACAAGGACCACGATGAGGTGATCGGCACGTTGGGGGAAGTCCCGGAGCGCACGTTCCTGGTGGAGACGGTGGAGGATGTGGACCGGCTGGAGCTGCCGGATCCCTCGCGTGTCCGATACCTGACTCAGACCACCCTGAGCCTAGACGAGACCAGGGGGATCATCGAGCGGTTGAAGCAGCGCTTTCCCCTCATGCAGGGGCCGCCCGCGCAGGATATCTGCTACGCCACTGAGAACCGGCAGATGGCGGTTAAGGCCGTTTCACAGGCGTGCGACCTGCTGCTGGTGGTGGGCTCGCAGAACAGCTCGAACTCCAAGCGGCTGGTGGAAGTGGGCGGCAATTTTAGAATGCGCTCGTTCCTGGTGAACGACAGCCGCGAGGTGGACCCGGCTTGGCTGGAGGGCGTCAAGAACGTGTCTGTCACGGCGGGGGCGTCGGCGCCGGAACACCTGGTACAGGAGCTGATCGAGTTTCTGCGCGAACACGAGTTTGAACAGTTGGAGGAAATCGACCTGGTGGACGAAGACGTGCGGTTCTCGCTGCCGGTCGAGCTCACCGCGGCGAGACGATGAGCGCTTCGGCACAAGCACGGAGAAACCTGTCGGCGGGCGCCGAACAAGCCATGCAGAGGGCGGCCGAGTCTCTGGCGGCGTCGCAGCGGCGGGATGGACACTGGTGCGCGCGGCTGACCGCGGACAGTACCTTGGAATCAGACTATATCTTGTTCCAGCTGTGGCTCCATCCGCCCCAAGACGGCCGCTGGGAACCGCCTACCGCGCGGCTGGTGGAGAAAGCGGCGCAGTCCATTCGGGAGCGGCAACTCGCGGATGGCGGGTTCAACATCTATGCGGGCGGCCCTTCCGAAGTCAGCGCTTCGGTGAAGGCCTACGTGGCGTTGAAGCTGGCCGGTCTGACGCCGGAAGACCGGCGCATGGAGCGGCTGCGCCGGCGCATCCTGGAAATGGGCGGCCTACAGGCGGCCAACAGCTACGTCAAAATCAACCTGAGCCTGTTCGGACTGTATCCGCGGGAGCATTGTCCCAGCATTCCCCCCGAAGTGGTTCTGCTGCCGTTCGACTTTTTGTACCAGA
This sequence comes from Terriglobia bacterium, assembly GCA_963714205.1. Taxonomy (GTDB): domain Bacteria; phylum Acidobacteriota; class Terriglobia; order Bryobacterales; family Bryobacteraceae; genus CAVQNQ01. The sequence goes on along the minus strand of CAVQNQ010000002.1, from coordinate 1,578,093 downwards.
TGTCGTCCTGGACGCGTGCCATCATCGTGTCGCTGGGAATCGTCCACGCGGCCGATCCGCGGCGGCCGGTGCCGGAGGGTTTCACGCTGGACGAGATCTGGCGGCCAGGGGTGAGCGCGGCGTTCGCCAGGGACGCGCGGCTGCTCACGTGGCGCAATATCTTCCTGGCGATCGACAGGCTGATCAAGTGGTGGGAGCGCAGCGGTTCGGAGAAGATCCGCCGGCGGGCCGTCGAGGCCGCCCGCGCGTGGATGGTCGAGCGTCTGGACCATTCCGACGGCCTGGGAGCGATTTATCCGCCGATGATGTACTCGGTGATGGCGCTGGACGTTCTGGGTTATGCCAAGGACGATCCGGTACGGGTGGAGGCGCTGCGGCGGTTCGAAAACCTGATGGTGGATGAAGACGAGCGCTTCTACTTCCAGCCGTGCTTCTCGCCGGTGTGGGACACGGCTCTGGCGGCCTACGCGCTGGCTCGCGCGGATCGGGACCACCCGGCGCCGGGACGCGCGGCGGAATGGCTGCTCGAGCGGGAGGTGCGGCGCAAGGGCGATTGGGCGGTCAGGCGGCCCAACGTGGAGCCCTCCGGATGGGCGTTCGAGTATAGCAACGAGTTCTACCCGGATATCGACGATACCGCCATGGCGATGCTGGCGCTGAGCGAGGCGCGGGCGCCCGGCGGTCCGGCGCGGAAAGCCTGCCAGGATCGCGCGCTGGCATGGCTGCTGGCCATGCAATCGCGCGACGGCGGCTGGGCGGCCTTCGACGCGGACAACGATTGGGCCTTTCTGAGCTACGTGCCGTTTGCCGATCACAACGCCATGCTGGACCCGGCCTGCGCCGATATCACCGGGCGCGTGCTGGAAGCGCTGGCGGCGCACGGCGTGCCGGGCGATCACCCGGCGGTGCGGCGTGGCGTCGCCTGGCTGGTGCGCCACCAGGAGGCCGATGGAAGCTGGTATGGCCGTTGGGGCGTGGCTTACATCTACGGGACCTGCTTCGCCCTGCGCGGTCTGGCCGCGGCGGGAGAGAGCGATCGCGAGGCCCACATCCTGCGCGCGGGCGAATGGCTGCGCTCCATCCAGAACGCGGATGGCGGCTGGGGTGAGAGCTGCGCCAGTTACGACAACGGCGCCTTCACGCCCGGACCGAGCACGCCGTCGCAAACGGCTTGGGCGATTCTGGGGCTGATTGCGGGTGGCGACACGGACAGCCTCAGCGTGAAGAGTGGCATCGAATACCTGGTCGAGACACAGCGCGCCGATGGAAGCTGGGAGGAAGACCTGACCACCGGCACGGGCTTTCCCAGGGTCTTCTATCTGCAATATCACCTGTATCGAAACTACTTCCCGCTGATGGCCCTGGCGGCTTACGCAAAGGCACGGAGAGAAATCGAGGAATAACCGGTAACCCATGAAATTTCATTTCGCGATGACCGCCGGGATGGCGGGATACATTCTTAAGAACAAGATGCGGCCGAGACCGGAGTGGCAGAAGAACGCTGCGCCGGGCGACGCCTCCAACCCCTTCCGCATCCTGCCGCCCAAGACCGGGGCCCCCGCCAGCCGCATCCCATGATCGGAAAGCGCTTTCCGATCGTCCTGATGCTCGAACCCCTGCACGCCTGCAACCTGACGTGCACGGGCTGCGGGCGCATTCGCGAGTACGAATCCACGATCGCCGAGCGCGTGCCGCTCGAAGAGTGCCTGGCCGCGGTAGATGAATGCGGCGCGCCGGTGGTCTCGATCTGCGGTGGCGAACCTCTGATGTATCCGCCGATCGGCGATCTGACCGCGGGGATTCTGGCGCGCAACCGCTACATCTACCTGTGCACCAACGGCATGTACATCAAGCGGCGCCTGGCGGAATTCCGCCCCGATAAGCGCCTCTACTTCAACGTGCACCTGGACGGCATGGAGAAAACCCACGACCTGTGCGTGGAGCGGGAGGGCGTTTTCCGCGAGGCCATCGAGGGAATTCGCGCAGCCAAGGCCGCCGGTTTCCAGGTGTGCACCAACACCACGGTCTACAAAGAGAGCGACATGCGCGAGATCGAGGAACTTTTCGAGTATCTGAAGCAATTCAATGTGGATGGCCATCAGATCGCTCCGGGATATGGATACTCGGCGGTGGACGACCGCGAGATCTTCATGACGCGCGAGGACATTCACGAAAAGTTCAAAGAGTTCGACCGCATCGCGGCTAAGTATCCGGTTCGCCAGACGCCCATGTATATGGAGTTTCTGAGAGGCGAGCGGGACCTGCCCTGTACCGCCTGGGGGAATCCCACTTACAACGTTAAGGGCTGGAAAGGTCCCTGCTATCTCATCACCGATGGGCATTACCGGACCTTCGCGGAACTGATGACGGAGACGCCCTGGGAGAGCTATGGGCCGGGGAACGATCCGCGCTGCGAGCACTGCATGATGCATTGCGGCTTCGAGCCATCGGCGGCCCTGGGGATCAACGCGGGGCTGGCCGGCAATTTGAAGATGCTGGCATGGACGCTGCGGTAAGCGCATGAAACGGGTGCTGGTTACCGGGGCCTCGGGCTTCCTGGGCTGGCACGTGGGCCGGCTCCTGGTGGAGCGAGGGTATCCCGTCCGCGCGCTGGTGCGGCCGGGCAGCCGTATTGCCGACCTGGAGTGTGAGCGCGTCACCGGGGACCTCCGGGACGCTGAATCGCTGGCGCGCGCGGCGGCCGGATGCGGGCTGGTTTTCCATGTTGCGGCGGATTACCGGCTGTGGGCGCGGCACCCCGAGGAGTTGTACCGCTCCAACGTGGAGGGCACGCGCAATATGCTGGAAGCGGCACGGCAAGCCGGCGTGGAGCGGGTGGTCTACACCAGCACGGTGGGCTGCATCGGGATTCCACCGGGCGGTATCGGCGAAGAAAATACGCCCGTGACGCTCGAGGACATGGCGGGCGATTACAAGCGGTCGAAGTTCCTGGCCGAGCGGGCGGCCCTGGAATCGGCGCGGGACGGGCTGCCGGTGGTGATCGTCAACCCGACGGCGCCGGTGGGGGATCACGACGTCAAGCCCACCCCGACGGGACAGATCGTGCTCGATTTTCTGAATGGGGACATGCCGGCGTTCATCGACACGGGGCTGAACGTGGTGGATGCGCGCGACGCGGCGCGTGGCCATCTGCTGGCGTGCGAACGCGGGCGGACGGGCGAGCGGTATATCCTGGGGGCGGAGAATCTGACGCTCGCCCAGATCCTGGGTAAGCTGGCGGCGATCACGGGACGCAAGGCGCCCGCGGTGCGGCTGCCTTACGCGGTGGCGTACTGCGCGGGGGCGTGCAGCACCGCATGGGCCGGGCTGACCGGGCGGCCGCCGCGCGTGCCCATGGATGCGGTGCGGATGGCGCGCAAGAAGATGTGGGTGACGCACGAAAAGGCGCGGCGGGAGTTGGGCTTCGAGCCCGGTCCCGCGGATGTCGCGCTGGCCCGCGCAGTCGCGTGGTTTCAAGGCGCCTGGAAGCCGGGCCGCACTACGGCGGCATGAAGATCCTGATGGTGGCGGCCGAGCCTCGCGAGTTCGCGGGCGTCTTGTCGCGCGCGCGCGAGGTTGCGCCGGTCCAGGCGGCGGTGGATTGGGCGCGCCGGGCACGGCTGGGCGAGCACCAACTGTGGCTGGTGGCGAACGGGGCCGGGTGCCGGCGCGCGGCCGCGGCGGTGGAAGCCGGTTGCCGGGTTCGCGAGCCGGAAGCCGTGGTGAGCACCGGCTTCTGCGGAGCCCTCGAAGAGCGCCTGGAGGTGGCCTCGGTGGTAGTGGCGACGGAGGTGGCGAGCGACCGGGAAAAGTGGCCCGCGCGGGCCATATCTGCAGGCATTCATTCGACTTGCGGCACGATCTGGTGTGCGGAGCGGTTGGTTGGGACGGCCGCCGAAAAGAAGGCGCTGGCGGAGACAGGGGCTTGCGCGGTGGAAATGGAAGCGGCGGGCGTGGCCGAAGCCGCAAACGCGCGGGCTTTGCCGTTCTATTGTGTGCGCGCTGTAACGGATTTGGCGCACGAAAACCTGGCCAATGATTTCCAGGCGGCTCTGCGCCCGGACGGACACTTCGGTACAATGATTATTTTAAGGTCTTCATTGCGCCATCCCTCGGCCCGGATCCCGGAGTTGATCCGGCTGAGAAGACGTTGCGCCCTGGCTGCGCGCGCGCTGGGAGATTTTTTTGCCGACTGCCGATTCTGAGTTGAGTTCCATACCGGAGACGATGCACGCAGCGGTCTATCGCGGGGACAGCCGGATTGCGGTGGAAGAGGTCCCCACTCCGGCCATTCAGCCCGGGGAGATCCTGGTGCGAGTGGAGGCCTGCGGGATCTGCCACACGGATCTGAAGAAGATCGAGCACAACCTGCTCGAGCCGCCGCGGATTTTCGGACACGAAACTGCCGGTGTGGTGGCGGCGGTGGGCGCGTGCGTGACGCGTTTCCAGCCGGGCGACCGGGTGGTGGCTTTCCATCATATTCCGTGCATGGAATGCTTCTACTGCAGGCGCAAAGCTTATGCGCAGTGCCCGGTGTACAAGCGCGTCGGAATCACGGCGGGTTTCGAGCCGGCGGGCGGGGGGTTCGCCCAGTACGTGCGGGTGATGGATTGGATTGTGGAGCGGGGTGTGCTGAAAATCCCCGACGGAGTCCCGTTCGAACTCGCCTCATTGGTGGAGCCTTTTAACACGGTCCACAAAGCAGTGGTGCAGTGCGATCCCCAAGCGGATGAATTTGTCGCTATTCTAGGACAGGGCCCGATTGGCCTGATGTTCACTATGCTGGTGAAACGATCGGGCGCGCGCATCGCCGCCAGCGACGTCATCGCCGAGCGGTTGCGGCTGGCCACGCGGTGCGGAGCCGAATTCGCATGGGATGCGCGCACGGTGGATGTGGCCGCAGAGATCAAGCGGCTCACCGAAGGGCGCGGAGCGGACCTGGTGATCGTGGCTGCGTCGGTCGCCGGAATCGTGGGACAGGCGATTGCGTGTTCCCGGCCCGGCGCGCGGATTTTGTTGTTTGCCCAGACCTCGACGGCGGAGAGAATCGAGGCTACGGGCGCGGACCTGGTGGTAGGCGAGCGAACCCTGATGGGATGCTATAGCGCTTCCATAGACCTGCAAAAAGAGTCCGCAAATCTTGTGTTTAGCGGCGAGTTGCCGCTGGATGTGTTGATTTCGCATTGTCTGCCTTTGGTTAAAATCCGTTCAGGATTTGATTTGGCGTTGCATCCAGGACCTAATTCGTTGAAAATAATCGTTCAGCCACAGAGGTGGTCATAAGTGAACAGCCACATGATGGCGGCCGTGCTTTACGGCAAGGAGCACTTGCAGGTAGAGCCGGTCGCCGTTCCCACAATCGATCGCGGTGACATTCTCGTACGAGTGAAAGTGGCGCTGACCTGCGGGACGGACGTGAAGGTCTTCCGCCGCGGATATCATGCTCGGATGATCGTTCCCCCTGCTGTGTTCGGGCACGAGCTGGCCGGCGATGTAGTCGCGGCAGGCGAGGATGTCAAAAACTTCTCCATTGGGCAGCGCGTGGTAGCGGCTAACTCCGCGCCCTGCCAGCAATGCTTTTTCTGCCGCCGGGGACTCGAGAACCTCTGCGAAGACCTGCTCTTCAACAACGGCGCTTACGCCGAGTACATCCGTATCCCGGCGCGGATCGTGGAACGTAACACGTACCTGATACCGCAGCATGTGGATTATCGCGACGCGGCTCTCGTGGAACCGCTCGCCTGCGTGGTACGAGCCTGGGACGAGACATCGCCGCGAGAAGGCGATTCGGTGGCGATCATCGGACTGGGACCGATCGGCCTGATGTTCGTGAAGCTGGCCAAGCTGTCGGGTTGCCGGGTCTTGGCCATCGGCCAACGGCATACGCAACTGGAGCGCGCGGCGGCACTGGGAGCCGACGATCTGGTTCTGACCAACGAGACGCACGATGCCGTGAAAGCCACGCGCAACCTGACGCACGGGCGCGGCGTGGATATCGCCATCGAGGCGGTGGGCAAGCCGCAGACCTGGGAATGGGCCGTCAACATGGTGCGGCGCGGGGGAACCGTCAACTTTTTCGGCGGCTGCCCCAACGACAGCAAGGTGCTGCTGGATACTTCGCTGCTGCACTATTCGGAAATCACCTGCAAGGCCAGTTTCCATCACACGCCGGCTTACATCCGGAAGGCGCTGGATTTGGTATGCGCGGGCCACATCGCGGCCTCGTTCTTTGTCAATCGCGAGGAGCCGCTTTCCAACCTGCTGGAAGTGATGCGGCACCTGATGAGCCACAACGGCCACCTGAAGACGGCGATTCTTCCGTAACGGGCGGGGGACGCATGTTCCTGGCCCCGGTGGAGTTCGTTCGATCGCCTGAAGCGCGGGCGAAGACGTACTCCCCGGCCGAGGCCGAAGCTTACACCCGCTGGCTGGCCACTCACCACTACGAGAATTTCCACGTGGTGAGCTTCCTGCTTCCCAAGCGGCTGCACCAGGATTTCTACAACGTCTACGCCTACTGCCGGTGGGCCGACGATTTGGGGGATGAAACCGGCGACCGCCACGAGAGCCTGCGCCTGCTGGACTGGTGGCGGGGCGAACTGGAAGCTCTGTACGAAGGGCGCGCCACCCATCCGGTGTTCGTGGCGCTGGAAACCACGGTGCGGCGCCACGCCATTCCGCGCGATCCCTTCGCGGATCTCATCCGGGCCTTCGTGCAGGACCAGACGGTGACGCGCTATCGCGATTGGGAGGAGCTGATGGCCTACTGCCGCTATTCGGCGAATCCGGTGGGGCGGCTGGTGCTGTACCTCGGCGGCTACCGCGACACGGAGCGGCACAAACTCTCCGACGCCACCTGCACGGCTTTGCAGCTCGCCAATTTCTGGCAGGACGTGACCGTGGACCTGGCCAAAGACCGGGTCTACATTCCGCTAGAGATCATGCAGCGGCACGGTTGCGGCATCGAAGATCTGCGGGCGCCGAGCGCCACACCGGCCTTACGCGAGACCATGCGCGAGGCCGTGGCCAAGGCGCGCGCGCTGTTCCGCGAAGGTTTGCCGCTGGCGGGGATGGTGGACCGGCGGCTGGCCCTCGATATCGACCTGTTCAGCCGCGGCGGGATGCGCGTGCTCGACAAGATCGAGCGGCAGGGATATGACGTGCTGGCGCGCCGGCCGGCGATTTCGAAGGCCGAGCGCGCCGGACTGCTGGCGCGGTCGCTGGCGCGCATGGCACTGGGGCGGGCCGGCCGATGAACGCCATCGAGCAATCCTACCGGTACTGCCGGAGCGTGGCGCGCTCGCGAGCGCGGAACTTCTACTACGCGTTTCTGCTGCTGGGCGGCCAGCAGCGCAAGGCTATGTGCGCGCTGTACGCCTTCATGCGGTACTGCGACGACCTGAGCGACGAGCCGGGAGCCTCGCGGGCCGCCATAGAGAAATGGCGCGCGGAGATGGAGGAGGCGCTCGAGGGGCGCTTCAGCGGCCATCCGGTGTGGCCGGCGTTCCACCACACGGTGCGGCGCTTCGGCATCCCGCACCAGTATTTCCGCGAGATGATCGAAGGCGTCTCTTCGGACCTGGAACCGCGCCGCTTCGCCACCTTCGACGAGCTGTACCACTACTGCTACCAGGTGGCTTCAGTGGTAGGGCTGGCCAGCATCCACATTTTCGGCTTCGATACGCGCAGCGCCCTGCCGCTGGCCGAGAAGTGCGGAATCGCCTTCCAGTTGACCAACATCCTGCGGGACATCCGCGAGGATACCGGGCAGGGACGCGTGTATCTGCCGTGCGAGGACATGCAGCGCTTTGGAGTGACCGAGGCGGAGCTGGGAAATGGCGGCCCGGGGCCGGCGCTGGTGGAGCTTTTGCGTTTCGAGGGCGGCCGGGCGCGGGCCTACTACCGCGAATCCGAACCGCTGCTGGAGCTGATTCACCCGCGCAGCCGGCCGGCGCTGTGGGCCCTGATCGCCATTTATTCGGGGCTGCTCGAGCGCATCGAGCGACGCGGGTACGATGTGTTTTCGCGGCGCGTGCGGCTCTCGGCGCTGGAGAAATCGTGGATTCTGGCGCGGGCCCTGGCTACTCGCTGATGAGGCTCATCTGGCGCGGATCGGGCGCGGGCTGCTGCGGGCGGGAGGGTCTGCGCAGATCGTCGTGGCGCGGATCGAATTTACGGATGAGCTGGTTGAGTTTGAGGGAGGCCTCCCAGATGTCGAAGAGGAGATGGCAGCGAGCGCAGGCGCCCACAATGGCGCCCCGCCCATCCACGGCGGGATTGTATCGCTTGTGCCGGGCGCAACGGCCCTCGAACTTGCGGGACCGGATCTTCAAGCCGTAATATTATAACCCCTGGCAGGGCCGGACGGCGCGGTACAATCCGAAGGGATGCCATCGCCGGGGCGCATCAGGTGGGCGAAATTCCGCGTGGCCGTGGTGGCCGTGGCCGCGGCGGCGATCATGGCCGTGTTCGTCTACCTGCTGACCGGCGGCACGCTGTTCCAATCCAAAGCGACGATCTACGTTTATGTTCCCGATGTAACGGGGATCGATGCGGGATCTCCGGTGCGCGTGGACGGCATCGATATCGGCAAGGTAGCGTGGGTGCGGCTTTCGGGTTCCAACGACCCGAATCGCGTGGTCCAGGTGGCGATGCAGGTGGAACGCGAGCGGCTGCCGAGCGTCCCGGTCGATTCCTATGCGGAGTTGGGCTCGGACAACCTGGTGGGTGACAAGTTTGTAGATATCACCAGCGGGCGTAGCCGCCAGCACGTCCCGCCGGGCGGGGAGGTGCCTTACAAAGCGCCGCAGGAAATGCTCAAGAGCCTGGACATGACCCAGTTCGAGGCGCAGTTGCGCCAGGTGGACGCCACCCTGCGAGACATCCAGGAGGGCCGCAGCCCGGTGGCCAAGTTCGTTATGGGCGAGGAGATGTACAACGACCTGCGGCGGCGCACGGCCGAGATCGAGCGCGATATTCGCCAAGCCGCCAGCACAACCAGCGCCGTGGGGCAGGTGCTCTACTCGGACGAGCTGTATCGCCGGATCAGTGGGGATGTCCAGGACCTGGATCGCGGCCTCGAGCGGCTGCAGGGCGGAAAGGGCAACGGCGGCCAGTTCCTCCGGGACGATGCGCAGTACAATCAGGCGCGCGGGCAGATCGAGAGTTTGCGCCGTTCGATCGCCGACATACGGGCAGCGGAGTTCCTGAATAACGACGGCCTGTACGAAGAGTGGAATCGCAGCCTGGCGGCGCTGATGCAAAAGGTGGACGAGGCCAACGCGAACCCTTTAATGGAGACTACGGCGGCGTACGATAACCTTAACGGGCTGGCCGCCAGTACGCGCGACACGCTGCGGGAATTCCGCCAGGACCCCAGGAAGTTCTTGCGGCTGCGGATTTTTTAGGGTCTCAGCCGACTACCACGACTCCCGACTCAGTCACCGAATAACCCTTCGCCCGGTCGGCTTCCAGGTCGAATCCCACGGTCGAGGACTCCGGAAGCTTCACGCCCGTGTTCACGATGGTCCGGCGGACGCGGCTATAGCGGCCAATCTCCACATCCGGCATCAGGATGGAGTATTCCACTTCGCAATAGCTGTTGACGCGCACGCCCGGCGAGAGGACACTGTGCAGCACCCGCCCGCCCGAGACGATGCACCCCGCGCTGACAATCGAATCCACCGCGATGCCCATGCGGCGTCCCTCTTGCGCAAAAACGAACTTGGCCGGCGGGTGCTGCGCCGCGCGCGTGTGTATGGGCCAGCGCTTGTCGTACAGGTTGAACTCGGGGACGATGTCCACCAGGTCCATGTTGGCTTCGTAATAGGCGTCGAGCGTGCCCACGTCGCGCCAATAGCGCACGCGCTTGGCGTTCATGTCGTGGAAGTCGAAGGCCAGCACGCACGAGGTATGGATTTCCCTGGGCAGCACGTCGCGCCCGAAATCGTGCGTGGAATTGGCATCCTGGGCGTCCGCGTGCAGCGCGCGCAGCAGCACCTGGGTGTTGAAAAGGTAGATCCCCATGGAGGCGCTGATCATCGCTGGATCGAACCGCGAGGGCGCCGGGTGGCCGTGCAGCGGTTTCTCCTCGAAGCCCCGCACCGTGTAATTCTCGTCGATCTCAAGCACTCCGAAACGGCCCGCTTCTTCGGGAGCCACCTGCAAGGTGGCAATCGTGATATCCGCGTTGTGCCGCGTGTGCCATTCGATCATCTCGTGGTAATCCATCTTGTAGATGTGGTCGCCCGAGAGAATCAGCGTCAGGTCCGGCGCCTCCGCTTCGATGCTCTGGAAATTCTGGAACACCGCGTCGGCGGTGCCCTGGTACCAGCCATCATGGACCCGCCTCATGGGCGGGATCACCTCGATGAATTCACCGAGCTCGGCGGGCAGGATAGTCCACCCATCGCGAATGTGACGGATTAGTTCCAACGACTTATACTGTGTTAAAATGAAGATTCTTCTTACGTTAGAATTAATACAGTTGGACAGGGTGAAATCGATAATTCGGTAGGTGCCTCCGAATGGGACTGCGGGCTTGGCGGTATCGCTGGTCAGGGGATGAAGGCGCTCTCCGACTCCGCCCGCCAGCAGGATGGCTAAGACGTTTGCCATTTTAAGGCCTTAAGATCGTGAAATCACAGCAATTATAAACGTTTTCATGGTGTTGCCGGGAGATTGCGCACAAAATTGGACTTGACTTTCCTCGGCAACAACCTATGATATCAGTACCCTCTGTGCGCGGCGCAGGGTCTTCGCGAGTCGGGCCTCACTTCAGGTGATCCCAGGGTTCCGAAATCCGGCGGCGTATGAAATCGGGTCGGTAGGGAGGTGTATTCGGTTTGGCTGAAGTCAAGCTTCAAGAGGGCGAAACGCTCGAAAACGCCCTCCGCCGGTTCAAGAGAAAGGTGCAGCAGGAGGACATCATCAAAGAGGTCAAGCGGCACTCTTTCTATCTGAAGCCGGGAGAGAAGCTCCGGGCCAAGCAAGCGCTGGCCCGCAAAAGGAACCGGAAGAAAACACGCCGGGATGTAGAGTAATTGCGGCGGCGGAGCGCAAGGTCCGCCGCCTTAACTTCGAGAAGAACGGTTCAGGCTGACAAACGGGGCACTGTTGCTATGGCGGAGTTTCAGGACCGCGTCCTTAAGTGCGTGGACTGCGGAGCGGATTTTGTATTCACAGCGGGAGAACAGCACTTCTTCCACGACAAGAACTTCAAGAACGAGCCCAAGCGCTGCAAGGCCTGTAAAGTCAAGCGCCAGGGCGGTTCGGGCACCGGTTTTGCCAAAACGGAAACCACCACTACCTGCTCGCAATGCGGCCGGGAAACCACGGTGCCCTTCAAACCCACGCAAGGCCGGCCGGTCTACTGCCGGGAATGCTTTCTGAGCCGGAAGGCGACCTCGGCTACGGCTGGAGCCAGATAATCCGAACCGGCGGCGCGGCAGAGTCCCCGCGGGATCGCCGCGCCGCTTACTCCCCAGCCGCCTCGGCGAGGCTGCACTCGTGCTATACTCGCCGTGATTATGCGTTGGATCCCTTGCCTTGCACTGTTCGCCGGCTCGCTCTTGGGCCAAATCAAGACTGGTCCGGACGTGGGCGCGACCGTGCCCGATTTCTCCGCACCGGATCAGACCGGCCGTGAGTGGACGCTCAAATCAGTAATGGGTCCGCAAGGCGCCGTGCTGGTGTTCTACCGCTCCGCCGACTGGTGACCGTTCTGCAAAACACAGCTCGTGGAGCTGCAACAGAATGTGGAACGTGTCCGCCAGCACGGCCTGGGCCTGGCAGCCATAAGCTACGATTCCGTGGCGGTGTTGAAGGATTTCGCGGCGCGCCGCAAGATCTCCTTTCCGCTGCTTTCGGACCCCGATTCCAAAATCATCCGGGCCTTCGGAATTCTCAATGAGAACGTCAAGCCGGGCACTGCCCAGTATGGCATCCCGAATCCGGGCACTTACCTGGTGGATCCGCAAGGCAAGGTCGTAGCCAAGTACTTCGAGGCGGATATCCGCGAGCGCGTCTCCCTCTCGGATATTCTGGCGGGCCAATACGGCGACCGTCTGGAGGGTGCCACCGGCACGGCGCAGACCAAGTACCTCCGCCTGTCCACAGCCGCGTCGACGGCCGTGGCGCGTCCCGGACACCGCATCCTGCTCAGCGTGACGGTCGATCTTCAGCCCAAGGTGCACGTTTACGCCGCCGGCGTGACGCACTACACCCCCATCGAGTGGTCGATGGAGGAAAGCCCCGCCGACAAGCCGCGCCCGGCGCAATATCCTACGCCAGTGAAGCTGCGTCTCAAACCCATACACGAGACGGTGCCGGTTTACCAGGGCCATTTGCGTATCATTCGGGAAATCACTTTTGGCGCGGAGAACGAACTCAAGCCGCTGGTGTCTCCGTCGGGAGAACTGGTCTTGAAAGGATCGCTGCAGTATCAGGCCTGCGACGACCGGAAGTGTTACCTGCCGGAGACCACCCCGCTCGAATGGCATTTTCACTTCGAGGGGCTGGATCGCGAGCGCGTCCCTGCCGAACTGCAGCGCACCGCCCGGTAGCGCGGGCCAGTGCGGCGGACCTCGCTGCTAGAATGGGGGTTTTCCAGATCATGTCAACTCCCCGTATCGATGCGCAAGACAGACTGATCGTAGCGCTAGACTGCCCCACTGCGGACGAAGCATGGGAAATCGTCAGCCGGCTGGATGGCGTCGTGAACTTCTTCAAAGTCGGCCTCATCCTCCAATTGGCACCCGGCACGGAAGAGTTGATCGGGCGCATTATCGGCAGCGGGAAGAGGGTTTTCCTCGACTACAAGTACTACGACATCCCCGAGACGCTGAAGAAGGCCGTAGCCAACGCATGCCGGCTGGGCGTGTCATTCCTCACCTTACACGGGACCAGCACTCTGATTAAGGGCGCGGTAGCCGGAAGAGGAAACAACCCCCTTAAATTGTTCACCGTGACGGTGCTCACCAGCATGGATGCCACCGACATCGCCGAACTGGGCTACACCAGCCATTCCGTGGAGCAGCTCGTGCTCCGGCGATCGCGCATGGCCCTCGACGCTGGGTGCGATGGCGTAATCGCTTCCGGACAAGAGGCCCGTGCGATCAAGGAAGTCTCTACCGGCCGATTGCTGGTGGTTACACCGGGAATTCGCGAAGATGGCTCGCCGATGGACGATCAGAAGCGGCGCACTTCATCAAGGGATGCCATTATGGCGGGAGCCGACTACCTGGTGATCGGCCGACCCATCACGGGTAAGGAAGATATGCGTGCAGAGGCCGAGCGGATACTGAGGGGTATGCAATCCGCTTTTGATGAGCGAGCGTCGGTTTTAGCCTAGAAATCCGTTAAACCAAGCCGGCAATTCTTAAACCCTTTCGCGCGGTGGTGCTGAGAGGGATGGCGTTAAGCTGCTCCGGCGTGAACCAGCCGAAGGTCCCGGTGGCCGGAATTCCAGATCCCGGCAGCGCCGCCGCCATCACGGACAAGTTGTAGTGGTAGTGCGTAATGGTGTGGCGGCACGCGCCGAGCCGCTCCATCGCGCGCGCGTCGGGAAGATCCTCGGGGGCGGGCAGATCCCAGAAGCCGGGCATGCGGCGTGCCGCCGCCTCCCGTTGGCGAAGCAAGATGCGGCCTCCTCTGCGGATCACCAGCATGGCGCCTGCGAGCCGCACCGGTTCGGCGTCGCGGCGTTTCACGGGCAGTTCGGCCGCCGTGCCGCGGGCGCGGGCGAGGCAGCCGGCGGCCAAGGGGCAGACGGAACAGCGTGGATTCTTCGGCAGGCATACGGCCGCCCCGAGTTCCATGAGGGCTTGGTTAAAAAGGCCGGGATGGCGCGGATCGAGCCAGGCCTGCGCGATCTCGCGGAAGCGAAGGCGCGTGCGCGGCGCGGCGATATCAGCGGCATCGTTCCGTATGCGCGCCACCACCCGCAGAACGTTGCCATCCACCACCGCGTGCGGCAACTGGAAGGCGATGCTGGCCATCGCCGCGGCGGTGTAATCGCCAATACCCGGCAGCGCACGCAGTCCGGCATAGTCGCGCGGGAACGCGCCCGCGGCGGTTATCCGCCGGGCCGCTCGCAACAGGTTGCGCGCGCGGGAATAGTAACCCAACCCGCTCCACAGCGCCAGGACTTCCGGCTCGGAGGCGGCCGCCAGCGCCTCCACGGTGGGGTATCGCTCGAGGAAGCGCCGGTAATACGGAATTACGGTTTCGGCGCGGGTCTGCTGCAGCATGATCTCCGAGACCCATATCGAGTAGGGGTCCGCGGTGCGCCGCCAGGGAAGATCGCGGCGGTGGCGCCGGTACCAGGCAAGCAGGCTCGCGGCCAGCGCGCGCTCTACTCCAGAACGCGCAGCCATTCGGCGACCACGGCGAAATCCTCCGGGCCCGCGTCCCAGGCCTCGAACTCCGGATTGAGCGGTTCCAGGCGGATGCGCTGGTGCTCCCATTGGACATCGGCCGCGTCGCCGTTCGGCTCCCCGCCGCGATAGACCTTCTGGCTGGTGTAGCGCTTCACCGTGTAGCGGGCAGTCTCATCCAGCACGCCCGCGCGCTGGATGAGCAGGATCTTGTTCTGCCGCGACCCTGCGGGATGCAGGCGGAACAGGTTCAGGCTGCCATCCGGGATGAGCGGTTCCATGGAGCGGCCCACCACGTGGGCGGCGAAAATATCGGGGCCGAGCCGCATGCCTTCGGGCGCGCGCACCCAATCCTCGGCCTCGGTGGGCATCTCCTCGCCCAGGTACCCGGCCGCCGCGCGCAGGCTATACAGCGGCACGTGCGTCCGAAACGGCTCGACCGCGAGCTTCTCCACGTGCTCGTTGTAGAGGCGGTCGAGCACGCGGGTAAAGGCATCCACCGCCACGATCTGGCGTTCGGAGATGCGCACGGCGTTCGAAAGCGTATCCTCGAGCGATCGCAGATAGGCTTCCGCGCCGCCCTCGGCCAAGCCGGCGCTAAGCTGCTCCTCAAGCGCCTGGAAAACCTCGGCGTCTTCCGGATCGGCGATATCGTCGAAATTCGGCCGCAGGCGCAGCCAGGCGCGGTCGCCGGACGAATCCAGCAGCACCACCCCGATATTCGCCGCCGGCCGCCCTGGCAGATGCGCCTCCAGCAGCACATAAGCGCCCTGGCGCTTTTCGGAGATGAAAACGACGGTGGCCGGCATCGGGGACCGTTCTTAATCTTATTCGCTTATCGGCCGGAAGGCTAGGGAGTGGTAGCGACCGGCGCACTGTTGGTAGCGACCGGCGCGCCGTAAGGATAGTAGCCGTCGCGGGCGTAGATTTTGGCGGTGGGCAGCGCTGGGATATCCACCTTGATCTTGCGGTACGGCTTGGGCTTGAGCTCGGGTTCCAGGTCCGGGATGTAGCGCAGCACGTATTGCGTCTGCACCTCGCCCGCTATGCCGCCCACCGCCCTGATAATACTGCCCGAGATCTCCGCGGCATAGCCGCCCGTGCCCACCGTCAGAGCATAGTTGCCCTCATCGGAAGGCGTCGAGAGATAGCCGGAAACATCCTTGTACAGCACGTTGAGCGGATACTCGACGTGGCCGCCTGTCTGGCCGGTCAGGCGCTCGAGTACGGCCTGACTGTCGTTGGCGAAACCAAACGCCTGCGTGCTCACCGCGTAGATGGTCACCAGGTTGCGTTGCGCCACCTGCAGGACGTCGTCGAGAGTATGGGTGCTGGTGTTATCGTGGCCGTCGCCCATGATGACGATCACGCGGCGCGGTTCGAAGGGTTCGCCCTCGATCACTTGCCGGCTCGTGCAGGCCATGTATATGGCATCGTACAGGGCCGATCCGCCGCCGGCCTTCTGGCGATCGATGTGGGCGGTGATCTTCTCGCCGTCCCAGGTGGTGTTCTCGAGGAGTTCGGCAACATTGCTGTAGCCGATCAGGTAACCGGTATATTTCTTGTCGCCCGGCAGCAGGCCCCAGACCAACTCCTTCATGGCCTCCTGGTAGGTCAGCCAGTGGATGCGGCTGGCGTTGCTCAGGTCCATCAGGAAGCCCACCACGATGGGCTGTTTCTGCTCGTGGCTGAAGAAGCTGATGTGCTGCGGCCGGCCTTCGTCCATAATGCGGAAATCCCCGGCCACCAGGTTGGAGATGAACTTGCCCTTATCGTCGGTCACGGTGACCGGCACGATGACCTCGTTGACCTGCACGCGAATATTGGTGCTGGGCTGCTCGGCACCCTGCACCTGCGCTGGGGCGGCCTGCGCCGGAGGGGACTGCGCCGGAGCGGGGGTCTCCTGCGGGGCTGAGAAAGACGCCAGCCCGAAGAGCAGGATCGAACCCATGAGACGAGAAACGGAGGTCACGGCTTTGCTCCTATTCTACCTCGGCTTTCACCGGGGCGCGGGCGCCTCCGGTTTGGCCGCCACCGCGTCCACGGCAAAGCCGGCATCCATGGAGGGAAGCCCCTCGAAGAGCAGCAGCGATCCGGCCGGCGGGCGCGCGGCGTCGAAGAACCCGGCTTCCAGCTTGCGCACCTGGTTGGCGATCCCCCGCGAGAGGGGATAGAAATGCGCCACCGCCACGTCCTGGGGCGAGGCTCCAGCCTGCGCCAATTCCTTCCTCAGGCGGTCGAAAGCCAGCCGCCCGTCTTCTTCCCGGTATCCGAATGACACTTGCGTGCCGGTGAACACCAGGCGGGACGCGCCCACCAGGACGGCGGCTGAGAGGCCCGGCTCGTGCGTGAGGCTCGCGGAATCGAGCGCTCGAAATTCCACGCCCGGATCGGAACGCAGCCGCGCCACGGCCTCGCAGCCCGCGGCGGCCTGGGTGGGAATGCGCTGCGTCTGCACATAGGCGACGGCCGCGCGGGGATAATCGGCTTCCACTAACTGGCGGGCGGCCATCAAGTCCTCCAGCGCCGTGAAATAGCAGGTGACGCGCAGCACGTCGGCGGCGGTCAGGTCGGCCGCCTGCAGAGCTTTCCCCAGCCCGGCCAGGGACTTGGTGGCCAGCGGGAGAACCGGGTCCAAAGGATTCGCCGTCGTCGCCATGGGCGCGGAAAAGAACGCCACGCCATAGGGGTTAACTTTCTTCTTCCCCTCAGTTACCGCTTCGAGCACCACCTGGGTTCCTTCTTTCCCGAAGCCTCCGGCTTGCACCAGGCTGAGGGCGGGCAGCGCCTGGCGGCGATCCGTGTAAATCTCGCTGATCAGGTCGCGCACACGGCGCAAGTCGCCCGTTCCGGCAACAAACGCGCGGACGTGAAGCACTGCGTCGCCCCCCGTTTCGCGGGAGAGCGCCTTCAGCGCATCGCGCACCTGTTGGGACAGCAAACCTCTGGAAGATAAAGGAGTAACGTAGAACGCCAGGCGCTGTGTCTCGCCCACCACGGAATTGGGCAGATCCCTGGGCAGTTGCAGGACCTGGGTCTGATCTTCCTTATTCTTCTTTTTCGGGGCCGCGGAGGTCAGCACGCCGAGCGCGCCGGCCAGTGCCAAAAAAGCGGCCGCTCTCCTTCGGTTCCTCCGCAGCCTCACGCGCGGACTGCGCATAGCAGTTAAAATTGTACCAAACCCACCAAGGGCCACCCATTCACCGTACAGCCATCCAATATGGTACGATTTGGCTGGATGGAGTTTAGGCCCGCGCTCGACCACACCTCCGAACTGCCGCTTTATCGGCAACTCTATGACCAGATTGCCTCGCGCATTCGGTCGGGAGAGTTGGCCCGAGGCGCACGGCTGCCCGCCACCCGCGAATTGGCTGGCCAACTGGGATTGAATCGGACCACAGTAGCGGCCGCCTATGAGCTGCTTGAAACCGAAGGATTGATCGATGGCCAGGTGGGCCGCGGCAGTTTCGTGCGCGGGAGTCCGGCTCCGCCGGCCGGCGGCATGGGTTGGGCCGGTCTGCTGGAGCGCGGCGAACCCGTGGCGCCCTCCGGTCCCACCGGCGGGTTCTCCAAGGACGTAATCAGTTTCGTGATGTCGCGCCCTCCCCGCGACCTCTTCCCGCTGGACGATTTCCGCGCCAGCGCGGAGGCGGTGCTGGCACGGCGGGATTTGGGCGATATCCTGCAACTCGGTTCGCCCAGCGGCTACGAGCCGTTGCGCCGCTACCTTCTCGAAGAAGCGCGGCGGCAGCGCCTAGCCGGGCCGGGCGACGACCTGATCGTGACCAACGGCTGCCAGCAAGCCCTGGACCTGATTGGACGCGTGCTGCTGCGTCCCGGCGACACGGCGGCCGTGGAAGACCCGGTTTACACGGGCCTGAAAAGCCTGATCGCGGGCATGGGCGCGCAACTTGCCGGCATTCCGCTGGGGCCGGACGGCCTCGAAGTCGGCCAACTGGAGCGCGTCTTGGAGCGCGAACGGCCGCGTTTGCTGGTGGTGACCTCGAATTTCCAGAACCCCACGGGGCTGACGCTTTCGCTGGCGGCGCGGCGGGCCGTGCTGCAAGCGGCTGGAGCGGCGGGAGTCCCGGTGGTGGAAAACGATTCTTACGGGGAATTGCGCTATCGCGGCGAAGCCCTGCCCCCTCTCAAGCAACTGGATGAAAGCAGCGGCACGGTTCTCGTGCGCAGCTTCTCGAAGGTCAGTTTTCCGGGACTGCGCGTGGGCTGGGCGCTGGGACCCAAGCCTCTGATCGACCGCCTGCGCCATGCCAAGGAGGCGTGCGACCTGCATACCGACCAGCTTTCGCAGGCCGTGCTCCTGGAATTCGCCGAATCGGGACGCCTGGAGGCGCATCGGGCGCGAATGCTGAGGGCCGGCTCGGAGCGGCTGGCCGCCACCCTCGAGGCCTGCCGCGAGCATCTGCCGGAGGGCGCCCGCTGGACCCAACCCGAGGGCGGCATGAACGTGTGGGTAAGGCTGCCGGAGCCGCTGGATGCGGGCGCGCTGCTGGCGCGCGCGCAAAGGGAAGGCGTGGCGTATCTACCGGGCCGCTATTTCGCGGTCTCGCGGCTGGAGCCGGGCGCGCTGCGGCTGAGTTTCGCGGGGCTCCCGCCTGAGAAGATCCGCCAGGGGCTGGCGATTTTGGGACGCGTGGTGCGCAGCGAATTGGATAGCTCTGGCCAGGCTTTCGAGCCGCAGTCGGCCATGGTTTGAGGGTGCCATTAGGAGAGAAGTCAATGTTTGAGTTTACGAGCGAACAGTTTCGAGTGAAGGTTGGGCTGGCGGAGATGCTCAAGGGCGGCGTCATTATGGATGTTACCAACGCCGGGCAGGCCAAGATCGCGGAGGACGCCGGGGCGTCGGCGGTCATGGCCCTGGAGCGCGTGCCGGCCGATATACGGAAAGAAGGCGGTGTGGCGCGCATGGCCAATATCGCCATTATCGAGGAGATCATGGCGACCGTGACCATTCCCGTCATGGCCAAGGCGCGCATCGGGCACTTCATGGAGGCGCGCATCCTGGAAGCGCTGGGCGTGGATTACATCGACGAAAGCGAGGTGCTGACTCCCGCCGACGAAGAGCACCACATCGCCAAGGGCGGTTTCAAGGTGCCGTTCGTGTGCGGCGCGCGCAACCTGGGCGAGGCCCTGCGGCGCATTGCCGAGGGGGCCGCTATGATCCGCACCAAGGGCGAGGCCGGCTCGGGCAACATCGTGGAGGCCGTGCGCCACATCCGCACCATCGTGAAGGAGATGAAGCAGCTCACGGTGCTCGGCAGGGAAGAGCTGGTTCACGAAGCTAAGAACCTCCAGGCACCTCTGGATCTGGTGGAATGGGTGGCGGAGCGCGGCAAGCTGCCGGTGCCCAATTTCTCGGCGGGCGGCATCGCCACTCCGGCCGACGCGGCTCTAGTGATGCAACTCGGCGCCGAGGCCGTGTTCGTGGGTTCGGGGATTTTCAAGTCCTCCGATCCAGCGGCGCGCGCCAAGGCTATCGTGCAGGCCGCCAAGAACTTCGATAATCCCGAGAAGCTGCTGGAGGCCAGCCGCGCGCTGGGCGATGCCATGCCTGGCCTGGATGTGACGAAAATTCCGGAAGGGGATCTGCTGCAGACGCGAGGCTGGTGATGAAGAAGGTCGGAGTGCTGGCGCTGCAGGGCGATTTCGCCGCGCACAGCGCCGCTTTGGAACGCGCCGGGGCCGAGCCGTTGTACGTGCGCGGGCCGGAACAGCTCGCGGCCATCGAGGGCCTGGTGATCCCCGGCGGTGAAAGCACCACCATGCTCAAGCTGCTGCGCTTCGAGAACTGGCTGGACGCGCTGGCGGAGTTTGGACACCGCAGACCGATGTTCGGCACCTGCGCCGGAGCCATCCTGATGGCCAGCGAGGTCTCGGGCCCGCAACAGGAGAGCCTGGGGCTCATGGACATCGCCATCGAGC
The DNA here is from genome assembly GCA_963714205.1 of Terriglobia bacterium. GTDB lineage: Bacteria > Acidobacteriota > Terriglobia > Bryobacterales > Bryobacteraceae > CAVQNQ01. Next base: position 1,557,775 of record CAVQNQ010000002.1, on the reverse strand, counting down.
GCAACGCGTACGGCCGGCAGGTCGACAGCCGCGTGGCGGAAATCGATCCCGAGCCGGATTTCCAGGCGCGCACCGCCCCCGGAAAACTCGAGGCGGTCTTCATTCGCGCGCCCATCATCCGCCGCGTGGGCCGGGATGTGCGCGTGCTGGCGCGCTACGCGGAGAATCCCGTGCTGGTCGAGCAGGGACGCCACCTGGTGGCCACATTTCATCCCGAGCTGAGTTCGGATACGCGCGTGCACGGCATCTTTCTGGAGAAGCTTTGAGCGCTCCTCTCAAGCGGGTACTGTTCGTGTGCATCGGCAACGCCTGCCGCAGCCAGATGGCGGAAGCATTCGCGCGCGCCTACGGGACTGATGTGCTGGTTCCCGCTAGCGCCGGCCTGAGCCCGGCAACCAGGGTAGCCACCAACACGCTGGCGGCCATGGCCGAAAAGGGATTGGATTTGCGCGACCATTTCCCCAAGAGCATCCGGAACCTGGGCCGCGCGGAATTCGACCTGGTGGTGAATATGAGCGGTTTCAATCTGCCCGATGTGCCGACGGCACGGATCGCGGAATGGGACGTTGAGGACCCGGTCGCGATGGACTACGAGGAGCACTGCCATGTGCGCGACCAGATCGAGGCCCTGGTAATCCGCCTGATCCTGGATCTGCGCAGCGAAGGGCTCCGGCATTCGAGGGCCTGAAGTTTTTTCACGGCCCCTGGTGCCCTCCCCGGGGCTCCACCCCCTTGCACGCGGCTGATGGTTTTGACAATAATGACGGCAGGTCCCAGGAGATCTGCCTTGCGAACCGCGCTAGTATCCGCCCTGGCTGCTTGTTGCGAAAGACCACTTCGATCCCCTGTCCGCCGCTTCTTGGTGGGCCTCTCGTCCGACGAGTTGGAGTTCATAGCTGGCTTTCTGGGGTCATGCATTCTGGAAGCGTCAGGCGAGGAGATAGCCGGTTACCGGCCGGCGCTCAGAAGCGCCCCCACCGACGACCAGAATCATAAGATGATTCTGGTGCGCGAGTTCCTCTATCGCAGCCGGTTGCGGCCCGCGTCTTCCTCGGTGCGGGCCACCCACGCGTAACGTTTTCCGGCTCCGGGGCGTTCGCTATTGCACGATTCCGGCCGCGTGCGGCTCCAGCTTGATCTCGCCGAAAGCCGATTCGTACTGCGTTACGTTTTGCTGGAGAATGTTGAGAACCGCCTTGGCCTGCTGCGGGCTGAGATAAATGCCTTGAAAATTGTGAATGGTCACGTTATCCGGCGCGGTCTGATTCACGAGCCCGAACATCAAAAGAAAGTCCCAGAGGTTGACCCGTACCTGGACACTATTGGCATAGTTTTCCCGGTAGTCGGGTGTGTTGATCAATTGGATTTTGGGAGGCGTGGGCTGAGTCATCGCCTATAAGGGTAACACCGGAGTGGAGCGGCCACCTTGGGTGTGATTTGGCAGCACCGGGAATCACAAATCTTTACGAGATTGGCACAACCGTTGCAGGGTCTATCGCGTCGGATTGGATAGCGAGGCGTTGACCATGAAAGCATTCATCGAGAGCCAAATGAAGGGACTGGTGCACTGCCCTATCTGCACACACACTGTGCCGGCGGAGCTCGATTTGAAACCCAAATACCCCCGGGTGGCCCCCGGCCAGCGGTGCCCCCGCTGCAGCTCCAGCCTGGATGTTGCGGTTGTAGTCCAGATTCCGGAAGCTGCCTAGCCCGGTACTTTTTGCCGGCGCCGCTGGAGGATAGCGGCTTGTCCGCGACGGCTGTTTCTGCCATAGTAGAGGAGGTGCTGGGATGAAACGCAAGGCGCAACCCAAAAGCGATCCGATCATACCGGCCGAGATTCTGGAACAGGCGAAGCGGTCGGTTTCCACGGATCGTCTGAAGAAGGTAACCAAATGCTCGGTTTGCGGGGCTGAGACGGCCGATCCCGGAGAGGAGCCGCTCTGTTGGGTCTGCCGGCGTCTCAAAATCAGCGCCTGGCGGGAAATCGAACAGCAGATGCCCGCTCAAGAGTAGGGCTTCCCGCGTTCCTCAGGTATTAGCGTCGATCGATTCCGCCACCCGCTCCCACTCCGCCATCAGGTGTGCCAGGTCCGCGCGGCGCTCATCCAGCAAGGCGCTGGTGCGGCGGGTCTCCTCGGGACTGACGAAATTGGCCAGCGCGGCTTCGTAATCGGCAATCTCGGCTTCCAGCTTGGTGACTTCCACCTCGATAGATGCCTGGCGCTCTTTCAGTTGCCGCATCTTGATAGGGTTCAGGCGCTTCTCGGATGGCCGCGTGCCCCCGTTTGAGCCGGGCGCTTCCTGAGGGGTGGGCGCGGCATCGGCAAGCTCCGGGGCGTTCTGTCCGGGCAAAGCTTGGTTCCCGCTCTTGCGCCACTGGTAATCCTCATAGTTGCCCGGATAGACGGTCACGCGCCCGTCTTCCACCTCGAAGATGCGGGTGGCCAGCTTGTCGATGAAGTAGCGGTCGTGCGAAACGAAGACCAGCGTCCCGGTGAATTTCTCGAGAGCCTCCAGCAGCACGTCCTTGGCGCGCATATCCAAATGGTTGGTGGGCTCATCGAGCAGCAGGAAGTTGGAGGGCATCAGCAGCATACGCGCCAGGGCATGGCGGTTGCGCTCCCCTCCGGAGAGCACGCCGATGGTCTTGAAGACATCGTCCTCGGAGAATAGAAACGACCCCAGCACGGCACGCAGCTCGGTGTTCGAGGCTCGCGGGGCCACCGTGCCCAGGTCGTCGAGCAGCCGCGCGCCGGGGTCCAGCTCCTTGTATTGATCCTGCGCGAAGTAGTCCGGCTGGACATTGTGCCCCAGGGTATATTCGCCGGAGGTGAGCGGTTCGTCCCCCGTCAGCAGCTTGATGAGGGTCGATTTGCCCGCTCCATTGACCCCCACCAGCGCCACGCGGTCGCCGCGCTCGATAAAGAAATCCACGTCCTGGAAAACCACGTGATCGCCGTAGCTTTTCGCGACCTTGCGAAACTCCGCCACAATGCGTCCGCTGGCCTTGGGCTGGGGAAAGCTGAAGTGGATGCTCTTCTCTTCCGGCGGAATTTCGATCCTCTCGATGCGCTCCAACTCCTTGATGCGGCTCTGTACCTGTTTGGCCTTGGTGGCCTGGTAGCGGAAGCGGTTGATGAAAGCTTCGAGCTGCCGTATGCGATCCTGCTGGTTGGCGTAAGCGGCCTGGAGCTGCGCGCGGCGCGCGTTCTTCTGCTCCTCGTAGCGCGTGTACCCGCCCGTGTAGAAGTGCAGACCCTTGTTCCACAGCTCGAGGATGCGGCGCACCGTGACATCCAGGAAGTAGCGGTCGTGCGACACCAGCACGAATGCGTAAGGATAGGCGGCCAGGTACTCTTCGAGCCAGTTGCGGGCCTCGAGATCCAGATGATTGGTGGGCTCGTCGAGCAGCAGCAGGTTAGGCTTTTCGAGCAGCAGCTTGGCCAGCGCGATGCGCATCTGCCAGCCTCCGGAGAACTCCTCGGTGCGCCGTTTCCAATCGCGCTGCGGAAATCCCAGGCCGGAGAGCACCGCGCCCACCTGGGCCTCGATGGCGTAGCCGTCGCGGGCGCGGAACTCGGTCTCGGCGCGATGGAAGCGTTCGGCCACCTGGTTATACTCGGGGCCGTGCGGGTCGAGTTCGGCCATGCGGCGCGCCAGGTCCTCTTGTTCCTCTTCGAGCGCGCGCAGGCTGGCGAAGACGGTCATGCACTCGGCAAACACGGTGCGGCCGGAGAGCGAGAGGCCCTCCTGCGGAAGGTAGCCCAGAGTGACGCCCCGCTGCGTGACGATGCTTCCGGAATCGAGGCCCTCGATCCCCGCCAGCACCTTCAGCAGCGACGATTTGCCGGTGCCGTTCGCGCCCACGAGGCCGGTGCGCTCGTTGGGCGTGACCAGCCAATCGGCGTTTTCGAAGAGGATCTTAGGGCCGTAGCGCTTACCGGCCCCGGTGAGCTGAATCATGAGTACACGCTCATTCTAACGTGGGGCGTCGAACTAACCGCCGTCCCCCATTCAAAACTGCGCCAGCGCCAGCAGCGGGAAATAATCGCGGTACATGCCGTAGGTCAGGTAGAAGACGTTGGGGAAACCGGTGCCCGTAGTGGCTTCCTCCGTCCACGTCCCGTCGGCTCCCTCGCGCTCCAGGAGGAAATCGACGCCACGGCGCACCTGCGCACTCTCGCGGTCGCCCGCGGCGACGAGACCCAGGATCGCCCAGGCCGTTTGCGAGGGGCAGCTCGCGGCGGACACGAAATGATCGCGGTCGTAGCTGGCGCAGGATTCGCCCCAGCCGCCGTCTGCATTTTGAATCGCGCGCAGCCATCGGGCAGCGCGGGCAATGGCTTCGCGCGCGCCCGGAGCGCCGCTGGCGGCCAGCCCGCGCATCGCCAGGAACGAGCCGTAAATGTAGTCCACGCCCCAGCGTCCGTACCAGCTTCCGTCTTTTTCCTGCGCGCCCAGCAGGTAGCTTACGCCGCGGCGCACGGCGTCGTGATCGCCCCAGCCGCGCCGGCACAGGCATTCGAGCACCCGCCCCGTGATATCCGGGCAGGTGGGGTCGAGCATGGCGTTGTGATCGGCGAAAGGCACCTGGTTGAGCACGGCCCAATTGTTATCCACGTCGAAGGCCGCCCATCCGCCGTCGCTCGATTGCATGGCCAGCAGCCAGTTGATGGCGCGGCGCTCGGCGGCCTCCTGGGCCTTGGGGTTTGAGCTCTTGGCGTGCAGCAGCGCCAGCAGCACCATGGCCGTGTCGTCAATGTCCGGGTAGAACTCGTTGGCGAATTCGAAGGCCCATCCGGAAGGCTCGGTATCGGGGCGCTTGATGGACCAATCGCCCTTGCGGCGGACCTCCTTGCTGATCAGCCAATCGGCGGCCCGCGTCATGCGCGCGTCGTCCGCGCAGCCGGCTTCGCCCAGGGCGAAAGCGCCTATGGCGGTGTCCCAGATAGGCGAAACGCAGGGCTGGAAGGTGAAGCGCTCCTCGGTCTCGATGAGCAAGGATTCGAAGTGCCGGACGGCATCGCGCAGGTCCGGGTGATCTTCCGGATATCCCAGGGCATCGAGCGCCATGATGAAGTACATCATGGCCGGGTAAATGGCGCCCAGGCCCTCGGTGAAACGGGTGCGGTCGAGAATCCAGTGTTCGGCCGCGCGGATGGCCGCGCCGCGAATGCGCTCCGAGCCGCGCTTCTCCCAGACCTTGAAAACGCGGTCGAGATGGTGGAACAGAACCGCCAGGCCGGCACGCCGGGGCAGCGCCAGGCTGGCGCCCGGCAGCAGCAGCTCGTCCACCGTGAATCCGGCGGGCGCGCGCCGGTTCGAGCCGCGCGCCTGCACGATCGAGAGCGGCACCAGGATCGAGCGCGTCCAGGAGGACATCTCGTAGAGCACGTCGCCCGGCAGAATGGTGATCTCCGGCGGAACCGAAGGAACGTGCCTGCGCGGGTACAGGCCAAACAGGCTCAGATTGATCTTGACGTAGCTGTTAGCGGCTTGCAGCCCGCCCAGCGCCAGGATGCGTTCGCGCGCGCTTCGCAGAGGGTCGCTCGAAGCCTCCAGACCGGCCAGCTTGAGGGCGCAATAAGCCTTCACCGTGGCGCTCACTTCGGCCGGGCCGCCGGTGTAGATGTTGAAGCCTCCATCGGGTAACTGGCGTTCCAGGATGGAGCGTGCGGCCTTCCCTATGCGCGCGTGCGTGGGCGGATTCCAGACGGCGCCATCGGGCTGGTGAAGCCAGAGCTGCAAGAGGATGTAATCGGATTCGAGCGTGGTATCGGCGGTCAACTCGCCGCACCAGAAGCCCTCGGGGGCCTGCCGCTCGAGGAGCGCATTCGAAGATCGCCGTATGGCCGCCGCCACCCGTTCGCGTACGGTCCGCGAGACCGTTTCGGAGGGGCGGCGCGCTTCACGACGCGTGACTTCCGACCATTCGTAGGACATCGCCGATCTTACATGGTAACAACGCGTACCCTGCTCCCGTAAACTGAAGTTATGGATGCGCAACTGGACAGCGCGGAAGTTCGCGTGCTCGGCGCGTTGCTCGAAAAAGAGATCGCCACGCCGGAGTATTATCCGCTGTCGCTGAACGCGCTGGTGAACGCGTGCAACCAGCGCTCGAACCGCGACCCGGTGGTGGCGTACGACGAGGCCACCGTGGAGACGGCCCTCGAGAGCCTGCGCGCCCAGGGGCTGGCGTTGCGCATCACCGGCGGCGACAGCCGCGTTCCCAAGCACGCCCAGCGTTTCACCGAGAAGTTCAACCTGGGGCGCCGCGAGGCCGCCATCCTGTGCGTGCTGATGCTGCGCGGTCCGCAAACCGTGGGCGAGCTGCGCGGGCGCAGCGAGCGACTCTATTCCTTCGAGGATCTGGAGGGTGTGGAGAGCACGCTCGAGCGGCTGGCCGAGATGGAGTTTGTCAAGAAACTGCCCCGCCAGGCCGGCTTCAAGGAGCCGCGCTGGGGCCACCTGCTGGCCGGCGAAATCGCCGCGGCGGAGGAAGCGTCCCCCGCCGGCCCGCCGCCACCAACGGATCGCGGGCAAACAGATCCCGGGGCGGCCGATCGGGAGCGGATCGCCGCCCTCGAGCGCGAAGTTGCCGGCCTGCGCCGCGAGTTCGAGGAGTTCCGCCGCAAGTTCGAATAAATGTTGCCGCGCCACTGGAAGTTACGACACAACGGACTCCGGACTGCCTGTTTACGCCGGGTGCATATCCGGCTACTGAGCGTCGCCCTTCTGGCAGGCGCTCTCGACGTGTTGTTCGCGCAGCCGCCGAATGACGTGCCTGCCAGCCAGGCGATTGCAGCGGATGCCATCCCTGCACACGAAGGGTTAGGGATTCAGCTTCTGCGCATGGTGCAGCCGTCCCAACCCGGGCCGTTTTCTCAAAAGGCGCGCCTGCACCGGTATTTGCAAAACCTGGCCGGTCCCGTGCCGCTGTTCTTCGAAGCCGCCGCCGCCGGAACGATGCTGGGACTCGACAGGCCACCGGAATGGGGCCAGGAACCCGGCGGGTACTTCAAGCGGTTCGGCAGCGGCTTCGCTTTTAACGGCGTGCGCAGCACCCTCAGTTACGTCACGGCCGACCTCTCGCGTGAAGACAACCGCTACTTCGCCTCGGGGAAATCGGGAATCTTTGCGCGTGTGGCGCACGCCCTGGCTTCGACCGCGATCGCGCACGGCGCGGATGGCGGCGAGCGCATCTCGGTTTCGGCGATCACCGGCGTGGTGGGGGCGTCCATCATTTCCCGCACATGGTCCCCGCCGAACTGGCAGGGCGGCTGGAGCGTGGGCCGCAGCATCGCGTACACGTTCGCGGCCGAGGCCGGCTTTCACGTCTTTCAGGAGTTCGTGCCGGACATCATTCAGGGTTTCGAGAAGCAGAAGCCGCGTCGGCGAGCGCGATCGGCCGTATCGGCGACGCCGTAGCTCCGCGGATCTTGAGCGGTATCCCCACGAACAGGAACTCGTAGACCCGCGCCCCGGCCAGTTCCTCCAGGTTTAAACACTCGATGATGTGAATGCCGCTCTCGACCAGCAGGTGCACATGCACGGGCTGCTCGGCGGACGGCATCTTCTCGAACGGCGCAGTGTCCGAACCGGCGGCAAAAACCCGGCGTTCGCTCAGCCAGCGCGCTCCCGCCAGAGCCGGCCCCGGGGAGCGGACCTGCGAGATGAAGCGCGCCGCATCGTTCCAATACCGCCCCCAGCCCGTGCGCAGCAGAACCACGTCGCCCGCGCGGATTTCGACCGCCTGCGCCGCCACGGACGCATCCAGGTGCGCGGTACTGATTTCGAAATCCCCGGCCAGCGCCTCCGCGCCCTCCAGGCCGGCGATATCCAGCAGCACGCCGCGCCGCAGGAGGGGCGCCACGGTATCGATGGAGAGCTTCCGCAAACCGCCGCTATAGGATTGCAACGGCGCCACCGCCTCTCCGCCGTGCAGCTTGCCATCCAGCGAGAAGTGACACAGCGCATCGATGTGGGTGCCCACGTGGCTGCCCAGCGCCAGGGCGTCGGCGGCCGAGCTATGGCCCGCCGGGCCAATGTATTCGCCGTGCAGTTTCGCCAGGCTGTAGAGAAAAGCCGGGTGCGTCGGGTAGTGCGGCATGCCCGGATAATAGGGCTGGGCCAGATCGAAGACGCGTGCGCCGGCGAGCCGATTGTAAAGTGATGTCATCAGAATCTGTAATGCGCGCCGAACTGCAAGACGCGCGGCGAGTAGAACATGGAACTCATGAGCCCGAAGGTGGTGGAATTGATGTTCTGATCGCCGGCCCAGAAAGTGGCATGGTTCAGGGCGTTGAAAGCGTCCATGAGTATCTCGACCGTCTGGTGCTCGGTGATCTTGATGCTCTTGCTGGCGCGCATGTCGATATCGAACGTCCATGGCCCCGAGAACATGCGGCGCTGCAGCGTTCCCAGCGTGCCGGCGCCGGGATTGAAGAAGACCTCACCGGGGAAGGCCGGGCTGCCGGGCGCGGTGACGCCGGTTCCATCGACCGCGTTGACGGCGGAAGGCGAAACGATCATGGGGCCGTTGCCGGTCATCTGATATTTCACGATATCGGCGAGCTGCGCGCCGGCCAGCGTGGTGTCCGCGGTGTTGTAATACGAGCGGGCGACGCGGTTGAAGGTGCCCCATCCCGAGAGGATCGAAAACGGCGCGCCGGATTGCCAGGTCATCACGCTGCCAACGGTCCAGCCGCCGATCGCGCGGTCGATCGGCGGGTAGTGCAGCCGGTGCCCCGCGCCGATGGGCAGCTCGTAGTAGCCATCGGCCTTGATCATGTGATTCAGATCGAAGTTGGCGCGCGAGCGTTCGAGGCGGGGATTGTTGACATCCAGAAATGCCTGGAAGCGCGATTGCACGTCGCCATCGCCATCGCTGAGCACTTTGCCCCACGTGTAGTTCGCCTCGAAACTGAAGCCCGAGCGCGTGCGGTGGCGCGCCTCCAGTTGCAGCGAGTTATAACTCGAACTCGAATAGTTGGTCAGCATGTCGGCGCCCAGCGCGTAGGGGTTCGCGAAGAAATTCACCGAGCCGTTCCACCCGTTCGTCTGATAGAGATTGGCCAGCTCGCCCACCTGACCCTGCTCGATGTAGTTAATCACGTCGGGATCGGTCAAATGGCCCGAGCTATCGAGCAGCGGAAAGACCTGCAGCGGCTGGCTGCCGGGGATGGACGGATTGAAGGTCGGGACGAAGCTGCCCTTGCTGGCCAGCGCCAGGAAGCCGTTGTTTTGCGCGCGCAGGAAATCGCCCAGAAAGCCGTCCGTCTGGATGTTCACCTGGTTGAAATCGAACGCCCGGTAAGCACCCACCACGTGGTTGCCCACGTAGCGCCCTTCCACGACGATATCGCGGAACTCGTGCTGGATGCCGAATGAATACTGCTGAATGTGGGGGACATTTAGATTAGGGTCCACCGTCCCCACGGTATTGAAGGGGTCAAAGCCGTATTCGTAGGCGACGGTCAAGGGAACCTGGTAAGGAGGGAGCGCGATTGCGGGCAAGCCCGTGGAAACGCGATTCGAGAGCCCCGTGTTCGAGGCGATGCCCTGCAACCCGGAGTTGGCTTCCGTCATGTTCTCGGCGGCTAGGATCGCCTGATCGTTCGCATAGCTGAGGGAATAGCCGCCGCGGAAGGCGGTTTTACCATCGCCGAAGACGTCCCAGGCCAGGCCGATATTGGGGGCGAAATCCTTGAGCGGACGGTGGTACCAGGGGCGGCCCACCGACGCGCCCGCGAAATTCAGAGTGGCATTCGAGAGCAGGGTTTGAACGGCGCTGCCCGTCAGCTCGGGCAGCAGTTCCAGGGAGTTGGCCTCGTCGGCCACGCCGGGCAGTTCGTAGCGCAACCCCAGCGTGAGGGTCAGCCGGCCGGACACCTTCCATTTATCCTGGACGTAGAAGGCGTAATCGTTGTACAAGAAGTTGCGGATGAAGGGCGCGCCGGGCACATACCCTGAGGTCCGGCTGGTTACGTTTAGCGTCTGGCTGTAGCCATCGATGTAGCCGCCCAGCGTGGCCAGCAGAGAGTTCGCGGTGGCCAGATCGGTGCTGCTGATGCCGGGCAGATTCTTGGCTGTGAGCGCCGGCTGGCCGGCGCCCATCGCCAGGCTGTAAGTAGGGATCACGCCCGAGGCGTCGTAGTAGCGCACCCGGATGTCCTGCATGTGATAGCCGAACTGTATGTAATGGCGGCCGCGCTGGTAGGCGGCGTCGTCCGAGAGGCTGTAGGTATTGGTGGTCCTCCCCTGCGTCTGCATCTCGTTGACGGGATCGTTGTACAGCATCCCGGTCAGGTAGTACGAGCCGAACTCCTGGTTGTTGAAGAAGTACCCGTAAGTCAGGTTGAAGCCGCCGCGGACTTCGTTGGTCAGATGCGTGGTGGGCGTCCAGCGCCAGGAAGCCGCCAGAAAATTGCTGTGGTTGGGGTTGGTCAACTTAGGAATAACCGCGTAATCGTTTTCCAGGTCCGGACGGTCGGCGTTGTCCCGGTTCCACAGATAGGCGGCGCTGACGGCATGCCGCGGCGAGATATTGTAATCGAGCTTGCCCGTGAGGTTATCGCGGATATCGTTGTCCCGCGCGTTGAAACGGTAGCCGCCCGTGTTCAGGCCGTCGCCCACCAAGCTGTTGTTGATATACTGCGGGCCCGGCACCTGCGCCAGGAGCTGTGCCATAACCGGATCGATGCCGGAAAGTCCGCGCGCCGTCAGCAGGTCGTAATGCTGGAGCTTGCCGGATGTGTCCCGGTAAGTGAAGATGCCGGCGCGGGCCGAGGCCGTCAGGATGGTGGCGTTTTGGGGGCTCTGCTGGTGGGCGCGCACGGCCTCGTAGTTGAAGTAGTAGAAGAACCGGTCGCGCAGGATCGGCCCGCCTATCGAAAAGCCCATCTGGTTCTGGTTGAGAAACGGCAGGCCCACGCCGGCCTGGTTGTTGAACCAGTCGTTGGCGGAGAAGGCGTTGTTGCGGTTGTACCAGAGGGCGTCTCCATGCCGGTCGTTGGTGCCCGAGGGCGTCGAAAAAGCCGTCTCCGTGGCGCCGCCCGCCGCGGCTGCGTTGGCGTTGGAGGAGATCATCGTCATCTGCCGCACCTGGCCAAGCAGCAGCTTGTTGGGCGTGTAGTCCAGGGCGTTGTCGCGGATGTAGTTGTCCTGGATATTGACGCCGTCCAGGGTCATGTTGGAATAGGAGGTTCGCAGCCCGTTGATTACCGTGGCGGAATTGTTGTTCGAAACCACGCCGGGCTGGGTCTGGATGATGGCCAGCGGATCGCGGTCGAGAATCGGCAGGTTGCGGATCTCCTCCATGTCGATCACGCCCGAGACCTCGGCATTGGAGATCTCCACGCCCTCGGCCGAGGCGGTCACATCCACCGATTCGGTTACCGAAGGGAGGGCCAGCTTGATCTCCTGCATGGGAGTCTCGCGCGCGGAATCCACCCTCAGACCTCGAATGGTGGTCTTGACGAAGCCTTGCGCGGTGACCGTGAGATCGTATTCGGCCGGTCGCACGGCCATAAAGTGATAGAGGCCGTCAGTCGATGTCTTTACTGAGAGCTGCGGGGCTTTGCCGCCGGCCAGGAAGAGTTCCACGGTGGCGTCCGGCACGGCGGCGCCGGATGCATCCACCACTGATCCTGTCACGCGTCCGGAGAACTGCGCCAAAGCGGGCAGTGCCGGCAGTAAAACCAGGAGAAAGACCCAAAGCGAGCGACCCATTCTTAGATTAGACCTCAAAACGGCGCGGAGTTGCGGGAGTGAACGCGGTACCCTAATGTTTGCTATGAAATTGCGCGCAATTGCCGATGCCCTGGGCTGTCGCCTGGAGGGCGATGGCGAGCTGGAAATATCGGGCGTGGCCGGCGTGGAGCAGGCCGGGCCAGGGCAACTGACGTTTCTGGCCAATCCGAAATATGCCCCCAAGGTGAAACAGACGCGGGCTGGAGCCATCCTGGTTACCGAGCCGATCGTCGGGCTGGAGATCGCCTTCCTGGTGTCGGAGAATCCGTATCTGGATTTCGCGCGCGCCCTGGCGCTCTTCTATCAGCCGCCGCGCCCCGCACCCGGGGTTCATCCGCTGGCTCATGTGGCGCCCTCGGCGGCGTTGGGCGAGAACTGCTCGATCGGGCCCTTCGCCGTGGTGGGCGAGCGCGTGCGCCTGGGCCGCAACGCCGTGCTGCATCCGCATGTGGTGATCTACGAAGGCGCCGAGATCGGAGACGATTTCCTGGCCCATGCGCATGCCTCGGTGCGCGAATTTTGCCGCATCGGCCATCGCGTAATCCTGCAGAACGGCGTGGTGGTGGGCGGCGATGGCTTCGGCTTCGCCAAGCGCGCCGATGGCACGCACCAGAAAATCGTGCAATCCGGCGTGACCGTGATCGAGGACGACGTGGAGGTGCAGAGCCTCACATCCGTGGATCGCGCTACGGTGGGGGAAACCCGCGTGCGGCGCGGCGCCAAGATCGACAGCCTCGTACAGGTAGGGCACGCCTGCACGGTGGGCGAGGATAATATTATTTGCGCCCAGACCGGTCTCGCGGGCAGCACGGTGCTGGAGCGCGACGTGCTGCTGGCGGGACAGGTGGGGTCCTCCGGCCACCTGACGGTTCACGAGGGCGCTATTGTGTATGCGCAGAGCGGCATCGGCGGAGACGTCGCGCCGGGCGCGCGCATCTCGGGGTCGCCGGCCTTCGCGGCCAACGAGTGGCTGCGCGCGGTGACCGCCTACGCCAGGCTGCCGGAGATGGTCAAGACGCTCCGCGAGTTGAAGAAGAGAATCGACGAGTTAGAAAAACATGTCAGATCCAACACCCCAGGGTAACCGGCGGCCAGTCGCCTACCTGAATCAGCAGTTTCTGAACAGTCCCGACGCGCGGGCCCTGCGCATCCTGGCCGAGTTCCTCGAGCCGCTGGCTCACTTCCGGCGCGAGAAGATCCGCGACACCGTGGTCTTCTTCGGATCGGCGCGGCTGAAGGAAACCGGCCCCCTGTCCGAATACTACGAGGGCGCGCGCACGCTGGCCCGCATGCTGACGGAGTGGGCGGATCAGTTCACCAACAGCACCTTCCGTTTCGTGGTCTGCTCGGGCGGAGGTCCGGGCATCATGGAGGCAGCCAATCGCGGCGCCGCGGATGCTGGCGGCAAGACCGTAGGGCTGAATATCGGGCTGCCTTTCGAGCAGTTCCCCAACCCGTACATCACCCCCGAGCTGAGCTTCGAGTTTCACTACTTCTTCATGCGCAAGTTCTGGTTCGCCTATCTGGCCAAGGCCCTGGTGGTATTTCCCGGCGGTTTCGGAACCATGGACGAGCTCATGGAGCTGTTGACGCTCACGCAGACGCAGAAGCTGGCCAAGAAGATGACCATCGTGCTGTACGGCAAGAGCTTTTGGCGGGAGATCCTCAACTTCGACGCCCTGGTGAAATATGACATGATCTCGCCCGAAGACCTCGACCTGTTCCATTACGCCGACGATCCCCAGACCGCCTTCGAGATCCTGAAAACCGGCCTGACCGCCTACGCGCTGCAGCCCGAAAGCCCCGAAACGCCGGCCATCTCGAAATCGCGGAACCCGCAGAAGCCCTCCGGCACGTGAGATCCGGCATGACGTTCCGGCGCGAAGTGGCGAAGGGTATCGAGATCCGGCTGTTCGAAACCGGCGATGCGGAGACCGTTTTCGCCACCGCGGATCGCAATCGTGCGTATCTGCGGGAGTGGCTGCCATGGGTGGATCGCACCCAATCCGCGCAGGATATTGTGGAGTTCATCTCGCGCGCTAACTACAAGTTTCAGACCAGCCGGGCTCCCGATGCGGGCATCTGGGTCAACGGTGTTTTCAGCGGCTCCATCGGCGCCCATTCAATCGATTGGGCCAATCGCAGCACCAGCATCGGCTATTGGATCGATTCCGCCCAACAGGCGCGGGGCATCGTGACCCGCTGTTGCGCGTCCTTGCTGGACTATCTTTTCGACGATCTGCTGCTGCACCGCGTAGAGATCCGCTGCGGGACCGGCAACACGCGAAGCTGCGCCATCCCGCGGCGCCTGGGGTTCCTGCGCGAAGGCGTGCTGCGGGAGGCCGAATGGGTGAGCGGCCGCTGGGTCGACCTGGTGGTGTGGAGCGTGCTGGAAGAGGCCTGGCGGGCAGGCGCCGCCTCACGCCGCGGCGCCTGATCTCGCGCCGGAATGCCCCTACCTACCTACGACCACGACGTGGAAGCTGTCCGGCAACACCGGCGGCCGGCCCTTCTTACCCTCCGGAAGGGGGCCGAACTCCGCCGCCAACAAGTACACGCGATGGCTCTTGGGATCCACCGTTATGGTGCGGGCGCCGCGTTCGGTCTCGACGGTGTCGGCCGTGGTCCACTTGCCGTTCACCTGCTTGACGATGCTGAGCGTGCCATCCCCGCCGTTGGAGCTGAACGCCAGCCCCGTTCCTGGGTCGAAGGCCGCGCCATCGGTCCCCGCGCCGATCGCCGGCGTGGCAATCACCTTCAGGCTCTTGATATCCGTCACGGCCATGATCTTGTTGCCGCAGGACGAGAACAGCACCCCGTCCTTGGTGTCGATCGCCAGGCCGGAAGGTTCCTCGCAAGGCGAAATAGAGGCGTGCCGCGTCACGGCCGGCTTGGCGGCGTCGATTTCCGCAATTTCCGCGGTGTCTTCGAGATTGACGTAGACCTTGCCGGCGCCATCCGCCCGGCAGAACTCCGGCTTCCCGCCCACCGGAAACGTGGCGATCACCTCGTTGGTCTTGGCGTTGATGACCGTCGAGTTGCTGGTGCGGCCGTTGAACGTAAACACGCGCTGCGTTTTCGGCTCGTAGCACACCGAATCCGGATTGGTGCCGCCTGCGGCCGGCTCGCCCACCTTCTCCAGGGTCTTCAGGTTGAATACCGTAACACTGTTGGACTGGCCGTTGGTGATGAAGCCTTTGCCCAGATCGTCGGCGACCGCAATCCCATGTACGCCATGCAGTTGCGGGATATTGCCCACCACCTTGCCGGAAGCCAGGTCCACTACGTCGACTTCGGTTGCATGCGAGGCGTACAGCCGCCCGGCGGCGCTGTCCACGGTGACGTAATCCCAACCGCCGGTTCCGCCGATCTTAATCTTGGTGATGACCTTGTACCCCTCGGCGGCGAACGCCACGCCGATCAGCAGGAGAGCCGCTAGAATCTTCTTCATTGCATTGT
Source organism: Terriglobia bacterium (assembly GCA_963714205.1). Classification (GTDB taxonomy): domain Bacteria; phylum Acidobacteriota; class Terriglobia; order Bryobacterales; family Bryobacteraceae; genus CAVQNQ01. Next base: position 1,542,562 of record CAVQNQ010000002.1, on the reverse strand, counting down.
TCCTTTCTCTTATGCGCGCCGGCCACCGAGATAGAAGCGAACGGCCGGGGTTACTACCAGGGATAAGACCATCGAAGCCAGGATTCCGCCGATTACCGCGATGGCCAGCGGTTCGAGCATCTGGGAGCCCGCGCCCCACGCGAGCGAAAGGGGGAGCATGCCGGCCACGGTCGCCAACGCCGTCATCATGATGGGCCGCAGGCGGCGCTCGCCGGCGAGCATCATGGCCTCTTCGGGAGGCGCGCCGTCCGCGCGGAACTTCTGGTCGGCATCCAGCAAAAGAATGCCGTTCTTGGCGACGATTCCGATCACCATAATCAGCCCCATGAAAGAGGAGAGGTTGAACGTGGTGCGGGTTACCAGCAGCGCGAAGAACACGCCGGAAGTCGAGAGCAGCGCCGAAGACAAAACCGCCACGGGAGCGGCGAAATTGCCGAATTCGAACAGCAGCACCATAAAGACCAGCACAATGGCGAGCGCCAGCACGAACATCAGGTCGGCGAAGGATTTCTGCTGCTCTTCGTATTGGCCGCCGTATTGCACGCGGATTTCGGGCGGCAGTTGAAGATCGTTCACCGCCTTCTGCACTTTGGCCATGCCCTCGCCGAGGCTCATGCCCTCGAAGCGCGCGGTCACCTGCATGTCGCGTTGGAGGTTCTCGCGGCGGATCTCGGTTTGGCCGGGGATCTCCTCGACGGTGGCCAGGGTTCCCACCGTGGCCGTCTTACCCGTGCCGCTGACCAGCAGCGTGTTGCGGATGGAATCGAGCGAAGCCCGGGTTCGCTCGGGAAAACGCACGCGGATGGTGTAGGCGCGGTCGTTGGTCACCACGGGCATCGACGCCGGTTCGCCCTGCAGGATGGCGCTCGTATCGAGTTCCACCTCCGAAGGCGAAAACCCGGATCGCGCCGTCACGGCCGGATCCACGTGGAACACTTCGGCCGGGCCGCTGATGGTGTTCTCGACGCCATCCAGAATATCGACCACACCCGGAATCTTCTTGATGGCCCCGGCCACGCGCGGCGACCAGGTGCGCAGAAGTTCCGGGTCCTGGGCAAAGAGCTTGATAACCGCCGGTTCCGGCGCGCTGGTCAGATCGCCAATCATGTCCTGTAACAGTTCCGGGAATTCGGTATCCAGAACCGGCTCCGCCTTCTTGACCCGGTCGCGGATCTCGTCGATGATCTCTTCGGAACTGCGCTTTCGGTTGGCTTTGAACTTGATGGCGATATCGCCGGTGTTGGCCTCGGTCACGGCCGCCAGGCCCAATTGGAGTCCGGTGCGGCGTGAATAGCTCTCCACCTCCGGCGTGGCGCGCAGGATTCGCTCCACGTGGGTCAGCACGCGGTTGGTTTCCGCGAGCGAGGAGCCGGCCGGCATGATGTAGTCCAGAATGACGCCGCCCTCGTCCATTTCCGGCAGCAGGTCGGAGCCGAGGTTGATGTAGCACAAGTACGAAGCGCCGATCAGCACGAGCGAAAACGCGGCCAGCGCCAGCTTGTGCTCCAGCGTGAAGCGCAGCACGCGTTCATAGGGCCTCATGAGCCAGGGCGAAACCGTGTGCTGCTCGCGCTCCGGGCCGCCGCGCCGCTGGCGGATGAAGAAGTGGCTGAGGGTGGGCGTCCAGGTGAGTGCCAGCGCCAGCGAGGTAAGCAGCGCCATCCCCACCGTGACGGCCAGCGCCCGGAAGAACACGCCGGTTACGCCGGTGATCGAGATCAGGGGCAGAAAGACGACGATCGGCGTGATCGTGGACCCCACCAGGGGAACCCGGATCTCGCGAATCGCGCTGCGGATCGCCTCCGCGCGCGACTGGCCCGCGTCGCGGTGCGCCACGATGTTCTCCACCACCACGATGGCATCGTCGATCACCAGTCCCACAGCCGCGGCCAGGCCTCCCAGCGTCATCAGGTTGAAGGTCTGGCCCATCGCCTTAAGCGCGATGAAGGTAACCGCCACGGTCGCCGGGATCACCAGCCCCGCCACCAGCGAAGTGCCCCAGTCGCGCAGGAACAGCACCATAATCAGCGAGGCCAGGATGAGGCCGATCAATATGGCGTCGCGCACGCTGTCGATAGAGGCGTTAACGATTTCCGACTGGTCGTACCAGGGGCTCAGCACGACGCCCTTGGGAAGCGACTTGCGGATCGAATCGATCTCCTGGTGCACCGCGTTGGCCACCGTCACCGTGTTGCTGTCCGGCTGGCGGAAGATGTTCAGCAGCACCGCGGGCTTGCCGTTGGCGGTCACCACGGTATAAACCGGCATCACCGATGGCCCCACCGAAGCCACGTCTCGAACGGTTACCGGCGCGCCCGCGGGGGTAGTCTTGACGACGATGTTCCCGATCTCCGCCGGCGTGCGGGTCTGCCCGCTGACCAGGCTGAGCACAAGCTGATGCGTCATATCGATCAGCCCGGGCGAATCGATCATATTGCTGCGGCCTATGGCGTCGAGAATATTTGGAATGGTCGTTCCCGTTTCGACCAGCCTGGCCGGGTCGGGTTCCACCTGGAACTCGGGGACCTGTCCGCCTTGCACCACCACGGTCGAGACGCCATTGGTGCGATTGAGCCGCGGCTTGATATCGTAGGTGGCCATCTCCCAGAGCTGGGTTTGCGGAACCGTGTCCGAGGTCAGGCTGTAGCCCATGATGATGAAGGCGGCGAAGGTCAGCCGGTTGGCGGTGATCCGGGCGGTGGGAGGCAGCGTGGGCTCGACGCGCGCGATGGCGGCATTGACCAGGTCCAGCGTGCGGTACATATCCACTTTCCAGGAGAAGAACAAGTCGATTTCGGAGGTGCCGCGACTGGTGATCGACCAGACGTGGTCCAGGCCGGGCACCGTGTTCACAGCCTCCTCGAGCGGGCGCGTCACCGTAACCAGGGTCTGGTCGATTGGGTATACGCCGTTGTCGGCCCCGATTACAATGCGCGGAAAATTGGTCTCCGGGAACACCGCCACCGGGATGGTGAGCGCCAGGTAGATGCCCACGGCCACCAGGGTGAGAATCACGAAAACGATGGGCTTGCCATGACGGGCCGTCCAGTGGGGCGCGCCGCCGGCGTGCGCGTCCTTGTGGATGATCGAAAGTTCGCTCATTGGGCTTTCGGCTTGGCCTCGTCTTTCGTGGTGTCGGTGGCGGCCGGTTGGGCCGGCGGGCCGGCGTCATCTTCGTCCTCGTCCTCCTCCTCGGGCTGCGAGAGCACCTTAACCTTGGCCTTATCGTCCACGCCCACGCCGCCGGAGATCACCACTTCCTCTCCGGCCCGCACGCCGCTCAGAAGCTGCACCTTGTCGCCCTCGCGCACGCCCACATCCACCTTGCGGCGGTGTACGCGCGAATCGGCCGCCACCGTGAGCACGCTGGTGCCGCCCTCCTCGCCGGGAAGAATGGCGGCCACCGGCACCACCATGGCGTTGCGGATCAGCTCGGTAACGATCGCGGCGTGCACGCTGGCTCCCGGCTTGAGCTTCCCTTCCAGGTTCCCGGCTTCGATCCAAACCTGCACCGTGGTGCTAGCCGGGTCCGTGGCCGGGCTGACCACGATCACCTTGCCCGGCACCTCCCCGCCGCTTTCCACCTGCGTGAGTGTGGCCGCGTCGCCCAGCTTCACGCTGGCGGCCTGACCCTCCGGGATGTTGACGCGCGCCACCACGCGCGAAACGTCCATCACGGTGACGAGGGGCGTGCCCGGCGTGGCCATCTCGCCCGCGTATAGGGGCCGGTCCGCGATCACGCCGGCGATGGGGCTGCGGATTTCCGAGTAGCTGAGCTGCGCCTGGGCCGCCTGGAGTTGGGCCTGGGCGGATTCGAGCTGCGCGGCGGCGCCTTTGATCTGCTCTTCCTTGCCCACGCTTTGCAACGCCCGGAGATGCTCCTGGGCGGATTCCAATTGGGCTTTCGCCTGCGCGTACAGCACCTGCTGGTCATCCACCATCTTGCGCGCCAGGGCGCCTTCCTGAAAGAGCTTCTGGCGGCTCTCGAGCACCTTGCGGGCGGCATCGAGTTGCTCCTGGTCCGCCTGCACATCGGTAAGCGCCTTGGTAACGGCCTCCGGGACGGCCGCCGATGCGGTGCCGCGATAATTGGCGTCAGCCTGCGCTACCGCGCCCTGAGCGGCGGCCACCGCAGCGGCCAGATCGCTGTGCTCCAGGACCGCCAGCAGTTGGCTTTCCTTAACGTGGTCTCCGCGGCTCACCATGAATTTCTGGACTGGTGCCGCGATCTTGGGCATCACGCTGGCCTGGTCGCGCGGGAAGAGCACGCCGTCACCGGCGATCACGCGGCGGATATTGGTCTCGGTCACGGACGTGACCTGGACCGGCGCGGGTCCCTCGGCCTCCTCGGCTTCCTTCTTCGCGCAGCCGGAAAGCAATATAAAGGCGGGCAACAAAACAACCGATATTCTGAGCATGACTAAAAAGCCCCCGTGAGCGTCTGCAAACTGGCCACGGCCACACGATAGCGCACCAGGCCGTCGTCGTACGCATTGCGCGCCTGCGCCAGAGTGTTTTGCGCATCGGCCACCTCCAGCGCGACTGCTTCGCCGGCTTCGTACCGTAGAATCGTCAGCCTAAGACTTTCGGCGGAAAGCTCCATGGAATGGCGTAGAGAAGCTACCTGCATCGCCGCGGAATCGGCCTCCAGGTAAAAGGAGTTGAGGTTGGCGAGCAATTGGCGCTGAGTGAGGGTGAGATCGTTGTGGGCCTGCTGGAGCCGCAGTTGCGCCTGCCGCACCCGGCTGCGTGCCGCCCCCCAAGTCCACACGGGGATGGTCAACTGGGCTTGCGCCACGCTCCCCAGGTTGTTCAAGTGCTGGCGATCATAGATCGCGAACTGGTTGGCGTTCATCCCGTAGAAGTAATCCGCCGAAAGCGAAGGCAGCATGGCGCCCCGCGTGGAGGCCACCTCGTGTGTTTCCGCCTCGACCGTCGCCTGCGCCGCGCGGATATCCGGGCTGTTCTTGGCCGCCATTACCTGGATCTCGGTCATGGGTGGAAGTACGGGACCCTTGTCCAGGTCGTCGACCACCGAGAATGGCTGGCCGTAATCAGCGAACAGCAGCACCCCGAAAGCCAGGCGGGCCTTCTCGCCGGCCAGTTGCGCATCCTGGAGATCGCGCTGGCGCTGTTCCACCTGAATCTGCGCCTTCACCACGTCCGCATGGGCCGCCTCTCCGCCCTGCTCCAGCTTCTGGGTGATGTCCAGAAACTGGCTCGCTTCGCGCAAGCTCTGCTCCGCGTTAGCCATCTTGCGCCGGGCCACCACCAGCGCGTAGTAGTTCTGCACCACCACGGAGATCAACCCGCGAGCCGCGATCTCGCTCCGGGCCCGCGCCACGGCCTCGTTCGCCAGGGCCCTTTGGTAATCGGCGCGCTTCGCGGGAGCGTACAGATCCGCGTGCACGACCGCCCAATTATTGTAGACGTGCGGGCCGTCATTGGAAACGAAGATGCCCGTAAGCGTGCCGTTGGGCTGCGTATAGATGAACTGGTTGAATTCGGTGAGGGAGGGCAGCAGGGCGGCCTTGGCCTGCACGCTATCCTCGTGCGCGACCTTGGCGGCGATCTCCGCCGAATAGACTTGCTGGGTATACATCCGCGCCCGCGCGATCGCGTCCGGCAGGCTCAACGTCACCGAGGCGGGAGAGACCGTGCCCTCGGAGGAAGCCGCAACCGCCCCCGGCCGGAACGGCCCGGGAGAGGGTGCCTGCGCCGCCGGAGCCTGCGCCGCGGCCGGCAGCGCCCAGACCAAGGCGGCGGTAAGGACAAAAAGAGGTCGCATGGAGAAAGTCCCAGTATAAAGTTCGGGACATGAACAGACGATTAACCGGAGGGGTAGGTAACTGCACCCCTCATTTGGGGGTGGCGGTGGGTGACGCCCAAAAATCCTCTGGACCTCGGTTCGCCTCTTCAGACCTCGGGCCGATAGAACTCGTCGGCTAAATCCACGAAGAGCTTGCCCAGAAGGTGATCGATCTCATGCTGGAATATGCGGGCTTCCAGGTCTTCCAATGATTCTTCGTGGCGTTGCCCGTATTCATCCTGATAGACGCAGCCGACTTGATGGAACCGGGTCACCCGTCCCGAAATGCCCGGAATACTCAGACAATCTTCAATCTGCGTACTGACACGTTCGCCGGCTTCGACAACCATGGGGTTGACGGCCACTCGCACCTCACGATTGTCATTCACGATCCCCGCGTGCGTCCGCATGACGAGCAGGTTCAGATTTCTGCCGATCTGAGGTGCCGACAATCCAAGACCGCGTGCCACAAACAGGGTGTCAACCATGCTGCCCACGGTTTGCCGGAGATCCTCATTGAATTCCGTCACATCAACAGACGCTTGACGCAACGCTTGCAGAGGTTTTCTGTCTTCGCCTGTAATTTTCAGAATGGGAAGAATCATCTCTTCCGGCCGCATTCTCCAACGGTGATTGGCGCCCGGATCGTGTCCAACGCTTCTTCGGCTGCCCCGATGATCCGTGAACGTGCCTGCAGGCGCCGTCCCAGCGGCGCTCATTCGTTCTTCCGGTTGTCTCCGTGCCGGGTTTTCCGTTGCTCCTTCCGTTTCCATCTGAGTTGGTGTCTTCATGATTGACATCCCGTTCTCGGATAATCGGATGCCGGATTGAATCCGCCATCCGGGTTCTATCGCGCCGCTGCGTTCGCCGCCGTCAACGGTTCGATCGGGGATCCATATTGCCAGTTCCAGTGGAGCCATGCCGAACCGAGAACGCGTTCCACTTCCGCGGTCTCAAACGGCTTCGGCAACACATCGTAGGCTCCGAGGTTTAGGGCTTCCGCCCAGAGATAATCGTCCGCCAGGCGTGAAGTCACGACGAGATACGGTGGCTTCGCCAAAAGCGCGATTTGCTCCAGCATTTCCCTCCACGAATCCGGAAATAGATTTTGCTCACAGACTACCAGCGGGAACTTGTTTCCCCGGAGTAGCACCACTCCGGAGGCAAGTGTGTTTGCCTTGCGGATCGCCCAGTTGGACCCGCACAGGAGCCGTTCGAGTGCACGATGGTCATCTTGATTCGGGCTAACCGATAGCAACTTGATGGCTTCACTTCCGGTTTGGCTTCTCGGATTAGTTTCACCGGTGCCTGCCTTCACGCTTATACCCTTCCCCCCTGTCGTGACATAGCAGCGCTCGATTCCTCCCGTTGGAGCGAGTTACCATGCGGTTCCTTGGAGGATTCGACCCCGCCTGAATATTGCCACAAAGATCCTTTCAGTTTCATTAACGGAGGCTAACGGCTTCGACACACAGGTGCGCTGCGTCGTCACCGTAGCGCCTCCCAAATCGCCTCGACCATCATCCGCTGCATCTCCTCAACGCCCACCAGGGCCTTGAGGAAAACGCAGAACTGTGTCGGGCAGAACCTCAAAAGCTCCCTCACTCTTGCTAATGCCTCCGGTGATAATGTCTGCCGGTCGGTATGGATGTTGAGTCCGTCGTCGCAGTCGGCCAAGGCCCTCTTTAGCTCCGATGCTGCGCGCCACACGTACCGCTCTTCGAGCGGCATTTGGCGGATCGCCGCGAGTTCCGGCTGCTGAACGGAACCCCGTATGACTGCCATCATAAACTGACGGTACGGTTCCATCTGCGGCAAGGCAGCCAGTTCGTGCGTGCCGTCCTCCTGACGGCGATCGGTCGGAACGACGCGGTGTATCCGGTAGGTGCTGTCTTCAGGCATGAAAGAAACTCGATTTGTGTGCCGTAATACGGAGAAGGGCTGGAGTTCCGGTCGTGTTGGCAAGTCGCGTTGGCGGCATTATCTCGAGCGAACGTCGCCCATCGGCCCTTGAGCGGGGGCGGACAAGATCGCCCGAACTCTCGCTATGAGGGTCTTTCCGTCGAACGGTTTGGGCAGGAACGGCAAGTTTATATTCTGGCTGACGATTTCGCCGATGTCCGCACCGGACATTACCAACACCTTGATTCCCGGCCGCTCTTCGAGCAAGTGCGCGCACAGGTCGGCGCCGTTCAGCTTGGGCATTTGCATGTCCGTGATTACCAATTCGATTGTGCCGGGATACTTGCGGGACAACTCCAGGCCCTCGTGGCCATCGGCGGCGGCAAGCACGAAATACCCTTCGGTCTGCATCAGTATAGTCACGAGATTCCGAATCATGACCTCATCGTCCGCAACAAGAATGACGGGCCGAGGTACGCCCACATGCCCGACATCCGGGATGATAACGGGTTGTTCAGACCCCTCAACCTGCTGTCTGCCGGTATATTCCGGAGTCAAAATTGCTCACCCCTGCGAAGCTTGGCGTTTCGGTTTGCCGCTCCGCTTTCTCGAAACGCTCGCTTTAACTCACCCGCATAGTACTTCGTCATCATAAGATCCGCCGCCGCACGGCATACCCGGAGTTGTGAAGCCAGTAAGAGACGCAAAGAAGCCGTGCTCTCGCTCCTCGGGGTCCAGTTTGGGCGTGGGACCCGCAACCGGGCAATCGGACGCGTATTGTGTGTCAGATTACATATCGACTGATCGATGTCATCCCGCTCCGAACGAAGCTCCGAGATCATCATCGTCAGGTCCATGCGCGTCCTCTTCAGCCGGTCCATGGATCCAAGCAGTGATCGGCTACCGAACCGAAGATAGCACGTCGTTCCATCGGGGTCTGGTCAATATTGACCACCCCTTTAGGCACTTGCAAAGGCCGCTCGATTGGGGTATTTTCTGATTAGAAAATGAAAGCCAAGCCCCCCCCCCCAATCTCGATCTGAAGGTCTTTTTGTCCAAGACCAACAGCGGAAACCCCGGCGCCCACTACCGCACCAATGACCGCGTTTTTGTCCAGGGCGATACGGCGGACGCAGTTTTCTATATCGAAGAAGGCAAGGTCAAACTCACAGTCCTTTCCAAGCAGGGAAAAGAGGCCGTCATCGCCATTTTGAACGGCGGCGATTTCTTCGGCGAAGGATGCCTGGCGGGTCAAGAGGTGCGTATGGCAACCGCCGTGGCGATTTCGAACTGCTCAGTTATGAAGCTGGAGAAGGCGGCAATCGTGAGGCTCCTTCATGAATGAACCGGCGTTCTCGGAGCTGTTCGTGGCCCATCTGCTTTCCCGGAACATCAAGATCGAGGAAGATTTGGTCGACCAATTGTTTAACTCCAGTGAAAAGAGGCTGGCACGGGTGCTTCTGCTGCTGGCGAACTTCGGGAAGGAAGGCAAACCGGAGCCGCTCATCCCCAAGATCAGTCAGGAGACGCTGGCCGGCATCGTTGGCACCACCCGCTCAAGAGTCAGCTTCTTCATGAACCGGTTCCGCAAGCTCGGATTCATCGACTACAACGGCGGCCTCCACGTTCACAGCTCCCTGCTGAATGTCATCCTGCACGATTAGCGGTTTTCGTCGCGAGTTCAATTAGCGCCGCCCCGCCACCGTCGTATCGTCTTTACTGCGCGCGTCGGCCTTGCCCGCACCCATCTCCGTGATTCGCACGCGCACCGTCTTCACCCCGAACCGCTTCGCCTGGGCTTCGGACTGAAGGTAAATATCGATGTGCCGGCCTTTGACAGCGGCGCCTGTGTCCGTCACCAGGTAGTTCCCGTCGTAGCCATCCGCCCTGGTAATCCTGATTCGGGTACCCAGGGGCAGCACCGATGGGTCCGCGGCCACGATCCCCTCGTGGGGATCGGTTCCGGCCGCCGTGTCCTGCCGCGCCCGCGCGAAAGCCGTGGCCAGCATCACCATCGTCCCGTGCCTCCTATGGTGCCCACGCGCCACGCCGGGGTTCGGCCAGAAGAGGGCGCTAAATGCGAGCAGCACTGCTGTTTTCCCCATATTCAAACGCCTCTTCAGGGTTTTTACAGTCCGGTCGCCATTGTGAGTTATTCCAACCGGCCCACGCGCGTTTCCCCAAGTACACAATCCGGCTCACCGGGGTAGAGTCACCGTGAATGTGCTGCCGGCGCCCACCTGGCTGGTCAGTTCTACCGCGCCATCGTGCGATTCGGCGATCCATTTCACGATCGCCAATCCCAGCCCGAAGCCGCCGTTCTGGCGCGAGCGCGCCCGGTCGGCGCGGAAGAAGCGGTCGAAAACGTGCGGAACGGCCTCGGGAGCGATGCCGATGCCCGTATCGGCGACGCGAATCAGCACCTTCGGACCCGCGACCTCCAGCCCCACCGAAACCTGCCCGCCCGCCGGAGTGTAGCGGATGGCGTTCTCCAGCAGGTTCATCGCCAGCCGCCGCAGCAGCTCCTCATCGCCGCGAAACATCACGTCTTCGCCCGCGCGGCACTCCACCGCGACGCCCTTCGCCGCGGCCAGCGCCTGCGCGGAACGGCAGCATTCCGCCAGCAGGTCGTTCAGGTAGAACTCCTCGATTTGCAGCCGGACGTGCCGGGAATCGGCGCGCGCCAGGTTCAGCAGGTCGTCCACCAGGCGCGAGATGCGGCGCGATTCATCCAGGATGATAGCCAGCGACTGGCGGTACTCGGCCGCGCCGCGCTCCTGGGAAAGCGCCACATCGGCCTCGCCGCGAATCACCGCGAGCGGCGTGCGCAGCTCGTGCGAGGCGTCGGCCACGAACCGCCGCATGGTCTCGAACGATCGATCCAGCCGCGAAAGCAGCTCGTTGAAGGATGCCGCCAGCACCGCCAACTCCTCGGCGGCGTCGCCGATCTCCAGGCGCGCCTCCAGGTTGCTGCCGGTGATCTGGTGCGCCTGCTCCGCCATGGATTTCAGGGGCACGAGGCTCCGCGTGGCCACCAGATAGCCGCCGATGGCGGCCAGCGCGATCGCGAGCGGCACGGCGATCTCCAGCGCCCGCCTCACGTCCTCGAGATCGCCGGCGATCGCGTCGAGCGGCTCCACGGCCAGAATCAAGTAATCGTGCCCGCCGGCGCTCAGGCGGTGCGCCGCGGCGCGCGCGCCATAGCGGCCCATGCGCGGAACGGCCAACAGGGCATCGGCGCCCCGTATGGCGGCCGCCTGGGCCGCGATGGCCTCGAACTCAGGCTGCGAAACCGGCGCGCTGGCCGCCAGCATCCGGCCGCGCGCGAAAACCGCCACGCGTCCCCCGCGCAGGCGCATCTCGGAGACCGCTTCGGGAGCGGCCTTCAAGGGGTCGCCGTGCATTTCATCGAGCTCGTCCAGAAACAGGCTGACGCCGGTGTTGGCCTCGGACGTAAGCGTTTCATCCAGCCGGTCCCGAAGATCGCGCGCCAGGATGCCGTAAAAGAAGATCGCGAAGAGAACGAACAGCAGCGAGAAGAAGCCCACGTACCAGGCCGTCAGCCGCAGGCGGAAGCTCTTAATCTTCACCGGCTTGGGGCTCCTCGGTCAGAATGTAGCCTTCCCCGCGGCGGGTGTGGATGAGGCGCTGCCCGCGCCCGGCATCCACCTTGGCGCGCAGGCGCTTGATATAAACGTCGATAATGTTCGATAAAGGGTCGAAACTTTCGTCCCACACATGCGCGGCAATCTCGCCGCGGCCCACCACGCGATTGCGGTTCAGCACCAGGTACTCCAGCAGCGCATACTCCTTGGCGGTGAGATGCGCGGACTTGCCGGCGCGGATCACCGCGTGGCTGGCGGTATCGAGCGTCAGATCGGCCACGCGGGCGAGCGCCGGGCGAATGGTAGCCGAACGCCGCGCCAGGGCCCGGAGCCGCGCGAGCAGCTCCTTAAAATCGAAGGGCTTGGCCAGGTAGTCGTCGGCGCCGCTATCGAGGCCGGCGACGCGATCGTCGACCGAATTCAGCGCCGTCAGCATCAGCACCGGGGCGCCCAACCCGGAGGCGCGCAGCTCCCGGCAGACCGCGTGACCGTCTTTGACGGGCAGCAGCACGTCCAGGATCACCAGGTCGTAATCGTTGACCGAGGCCTGGTAGAGCGCCTGCTCGCCATCGGTCGCGATATCGACGGCATATGCGTGTTCGCGCAACCCGCGCGCGATGAATCCGGCGACTCGCGCTTCGTCTTCCACCAGCAGGATGCGCATGGGGTATGTCTACCATTTTGCGCCCCGCCGGATGAACGGACAATGAACCTAAGCGTGAACCGGCGCCCGCCGCCGCGCCGCCACGAAATGCGCCGCGCCTAGTGTCATCAGCGCCAGCGAAATCCACTGCGAAGTATCGAGCGGGCCGCCCCATAGGTTGCCCTGTTCGTGGAAGCGGAAAAATTCCACCACGAAGCGGGCCGCGCCGTAGAGCAGCAGGTAGAGGCTGATGATGCCGCCCTTCGAATGCGGCTTCACGATGCGCCAGTAGAGCACCGCGAAAATGGCAAATTCCGCGAAGGCCTCGTAGAGTTGCGTGGGATGCAGCGGCACGCCCAGCGGGACGCCCACGAACTCGCTGGCCACCGGGTCCTTGAAGGTCACCGCCCAGGGCAGGTGGCATTCCACGCCCCAGCAGCATCCCGCCGAAAAGCAGCCCAGCCGGCCGATGCCGTGGCCCAGCGCAATCCCCGGCGCGAACACGTCCGCGGTGGCCAGCAGCGGCAGCTTGGTCTTGCGCATGTACCATCCGGCCACCGCCAGAGCCGCGATCAGCCCGCCGTAGAACACGCCGCCGGCGCGCAGCGTCGAAAGCGTGAAGATCTCGCCGGGGTGCGCGGCGTAGTAATTGAAATCCACCAGGAAGAGCATCAACTTCGCGCCCAGCAGGGCCGCCAGGCCGCAATAGATGCCCAGGTTCACTACGGCATCGTAGTTCATGCCCGCGCGCCGCGCCAGGTGGCCGGTAAGCCACAAGGCCGTCACGAAGGCCAGTGCCACCAGCACGCCGTAGGTGTGCAGAAACGAAAGATGAAAGATCTCAGGGTACATTAGCCGCCTGCCGTTTCGGGCGCAGCATGTCCAGCAGCAGCAGCCCGCAGCCGATCACGATCGACGAATCCGCCACATTGAACGCCGGCCACTCGTACCGGCCCACATAGAACAACAGGAAATCCGTGACGCGGCCCGAAGCCACGCGGTCGATCTCGTTGCCCGCCGCGCCGCCCAGGATCAGCGCCAGGGCCGCCACCGTGCGGCCGTCCATGCGCCGCGCGTTCCACAACATCACGAGGATCAATCCTATGGCCACGGCCGAGACCAATACCAGCAGCGCCGTGCGCCACTCGAATGCCGAATCGTTGAACATGCCGAACGCGGCGCCCCGGTTCTGCGAGCGGATGATATCGAAGAACCCTGGAATCACGCTGCGGGAATCGGTGAACGAGAGGCGCGTCTCCACCAGCCGCTTGGTGACGCGGTCGAGCACCACCACCGCGCCGGCGGCCCCATACGCCTTCACCCTCGCATCAACCATTCAAAGTCTCTTCGACAGCCTCCGCGCACGGCCCACAAATCGTGGGAAAACGCGCGTCCGAACCGATATCGCCGGTGTATTTCCAGCAGCGTTCGCACTTCCCCCCGGCCGCCCGTTCCACCGTCACGCGCAAACCCGGGCCATCGGCGCAGTCCAGATCCACCTGCGAAACGATAAACAGAGACGGCAATTCGCTCGCGTAGCGTTCGAGCAGTGGGTAGAGATCGCCATCGGCCGAGAGCCGCACGCGCGCTTCGAGCGGCGCTCCGATCAGCTTCCCGTTGCGCGCCTCTTCCAGGCTCTTGAGGACTTCATCCCTCACTTGTATCAGACGGTCCCAGGCCTCCGCGCGTTTCCGGGCCGCCTCGTCGAGGCCGGCGCTCAGCTCGGCCGGCTCGGGGAAGAACGCCACGTGAACGCTGCCCGGGCGCTGCATGTGCTCCCAAACCTCCTCGGCCGTGAAGCTCAGGATGGGCGCCAGCAGTCGCACCAGCGCGTCCAGCAGCCGGTAAAGCGCGGTCTGCGCGCTGCGCCGCGCCTGCGATTTCTTGGCCGCGGTGTAGAGCCGGTCCTTGAGCACGTCGAAGTAGACCGCGCTCAAATCCACGGTGGCGAAAGCGTAGACCGAATGATAGACCTTGTGAAACTCGAACTTCTCGTACCAGCCCCGCGCACGGGCCACCAGGTCTTCAGCTCTCAGCAGAATCCACTGGTCGATCCCCGCCATTTCCGCGGCCGGCACGGCGTCGCGCTCCGGGTCGAAATCGGAGAGGTTGCCGAGCAGATAGCGGAAGGTGTTGCGCAGTTTGCGGTAGGCATCCACCAGGCGGGTCAGAATGGTGGGCGAGAAGCGCACGTCCTCGTTGAACTCCACGGACGCGCTCCACAGCCGCAGGATCTCGGCGCCGTGATCCTTCCAGACTTCCTGCGGCTCGATCGAATTGCCGAGCGATTTGTGCATGGCGCGGCCTTCGCCATCGAGCACCCATCCGTTCAGCGCGCACATGCGATAGGGCGAGCCGCCCTTGATCCCCACGCCCACCAGCAGCGAGCTGTGGAACCAGCCGCGGTACTGGTCGCCGCCCTCCATGTAGAGGTCCGCGGGCCACGTGAGGCCGAAGCGCTCGTTGAGCACCGCCAGGTGGCTCGAGCCGGAATCGAACCACACGTCCAAAATGTCGTTCTCCTTGCTGAACTCGCCTCCGCCGCACCTCGCGCACACGCTCCCCGCGGGCAGCAGCTCGGCGGCGCTGCGCTCGTACCAGATATCGGCGCTATGCTCGTCGAACAACTCGACCACGTGGTCCAGCACCTTACGATCGGTGAAGGGCTCGCGGCAGCGGTCGCAGTAAAAAACGATAATCGGCACGCCCCACACGCGCTGGCGCGAGATGCACCAGTCCGGGCGCGTCGCGATCATGTTGGCAATGCGCTCCTCGCCCCACTCCGGCATCCAGCGGGTCTTGTGCACGGCCTCCAGCGCGGCCTCGCGAAAACCGTTGCGCTCCATCCCGATGAACCACTGCTCGGTGGCGCGGAAGATCACCGGATGATGGCAGCGCCAGCAGTGCGGGTAGGAATGCGCCAGCTTCTCAACCGCCAGCAGCGCGCCCGACGATTTCAGAATTTCCACCACCATCGGGTTGGCTTCGAAGACCCTCGTGCCGATCAGCTCTTCGGGAAGCCGTCCCGCCGCGCCTTCCGCGTGGAAGAAGCGCCCCGCGGCGTCCACCGGGCAATAGGTTGGAATCCCGTACTGCCGGCCCACCACGTAGTCTTCCTGTCCGTGGCCGGGAGCCGTGTGCACCGCGCCGGTGCCCTGCTCGAGCGTCACGTGGTCCGCCAGAATGCCCACGGAATCGCGCTCCAGGAACGGGTGACGGAAGACCGCGTGTTCCAGGCGCGCGCCCGGAAACGTGGCGACGACCCGCGTCTCGCCCCAGCCGCACTTTTCGGCCGTGACCTTCAGCAGGTCCGCGGCCACGATGTAGACCGCGCCGCCCGCTTCCACCGCCACGTACTCGTACTTGGGATTGAACGCGATCGCCATGTTGGCCGGTATGGTCCAGGGCGTGGTGGTCCAGATCAGGCCGTAAACCTCGCGGCCCGCCAGGTCCGCATGAATGTTGGCGGCGTCCGAAGTCAGCCGGAAGCGCACCCAGATCGAGGGGCTGATGTGATCTTTGTATTCGACCTCGGCCTCCGCCAGCGCCGTGCGGTCGTGTATGCACCAGTGCACCGGCTTCAGCCCCTTGTACACATAACCGCGATCCAGAAACTCGACGAACGCCCCCGCGATGACCGCGTGGTAGTGCGGATTCATGGTCAGGTACGGATCGTCCCATTGCCCCAGCACGCCCAGCCGCTTGAAGTCCTGGCGCTGAAGATCCACGTATTTCTCGGCGTACTTGCGGCAGGCGCGGCGGATCTCGAGCGCCGACATCTTGGCCTTGCGGGCCCCCAGATCGCTATCGACCTTGATTTCGATCGGCAGGCCGTGGCAATCCCACCCCGGCACGTAAGGGGCATCGAAGCCCGCCATGGTTTTCGACTTGACGATGAAATCCTTGAGGATCTTGTTGAAGGCCGTGCCCAGGTGGATGCGGCCGTTGGCGTAGGGCGGCCCATCGTGCAGGATGTAGGTGGGGCGGCCGGCGCGCGAGGCGCGGATGGCTTCGTAGAGCTTCTCCCGCTCCCACCGCGCAAGCATCTTCGGCTCGGCCTGCGGCAGGTTGGCTTTCATGGAAAAAGCCGTCTTCGGCAGATTGATAGTCTGCTTAAGGTCCACGGTATGCGATTCCATTTCGGGGGTAACTACTATCGTAGCAGTGCGGGAGAGGCGGGTGCTGTGGGGCGGACCCACCAGGCGGTCCGCCCCACTACTTGAATCAGAACTTAAAATGCAGCGCGAGCTGCATGATGCGCGGGTCCGCCGTATTCGAGATCTGCCCGAAGGTCGGGTCGCCTATGTTCGTGTCGGGGTTCAAGAACTCGACGGTGTTAAAGATGTTGAATGCATCGGCGCGAAACTCGATGTCAAGCTTCTCGCGAATATTGAAGTGCTTCGAGAGCGAGACATTGGTGTTGAACGCCCCCGGCCCGCGCAGCACGTTGCGCCCCAGGTTCCCGTAGGTGAACTGGTTCATGAGGGTGGCCGGATTCACGTTCTGCACCAACTGGTTCAGGTTGACTTCACGCGCGTTCGAGAAGCTGCTGGGGCTGAACCAGTAGTTGCCGGTCTGGCTCCCGCCGCCGCTGGCTCCCTTCAGCGTCTGGTAGTCCTTGGCGTTGTAATACTGGATCGGCGCCATAAGGTCGGAGCGCACCATCTGGATGTCGCCATATCCCGAGGGACCCGGGTTGGTCTGCGATTCCGAAGCCGTGAACGCCAGCACATCCAGTGGGAAACCCGAGCGCCAAGTCACGATCGGAATGATGTTCCAGCCCTTGGTCAGCAGCTTGGGAGCCTTCGGCGACATTTTGTCGAACGGCAGTTCCCATCCGCCCGAAAGCGAGAAGAACTGTCGCATATCCATGTCGCCCGAAGACCAGAATTGATAGTGATTGTAGTACGGCACGGAGGCATTGCGCTGCCGGTAGCCCGATTCGTTATCGAGCTGGTGCGACCACGTATACGCCACGGTGAAGAAGGTGTTGCCCATGCGCGAATCGGAGAAACGCTTGGTGAGGTCCGTCTGCAAGCCGTTGTACTTCGAGCGTCCGACGTTCTGGAACTCGTTCATGAAGTTGTACGCGTCCGGGTACTGCGGATTCGGATTGTAACTGGCGAGGTCGTAGAGACGGGTATCGCTGCCGCGCGGGAACGGGTTGATGTCGGTCAGCCCGGTTAGCCCGAACGCATCGTGGCCGATATAACCCACCGAGAGAGTCAGGTTGTTGACCAGTTGCTGCTGCAAGCTGAAGTTGTATTGGTATATGTACGGCGTCCGCAGGTGCGGATCGATGAAAAACGGGTTGCCGCCGCCGATGGGAAGGAAGCCTGAATCGTAGAAATTCGCGTTGTGGTTGACCGGCTTGGATGGGAACGGGTTGACGGCCCCTGCCGCCGCATACGGACTGACCATGATCCCCGGGTCTGAGGTGAACCCGCCATCGGGAGCGCTGAAGCTGAGAAAGCCGGACGCGAAGAAGGGAGCCTGGCCGTTGAACTGTAGGTTGTCTTCGGCCTTCAGCACGTCATAGAACACCCCCGCGCCGCCGCGAATGCTCGTTTTGGCATTGCCGAAAACATCCCAGGCAAAGCCCACGCGCGGCGCCCAATCCCTGCGATCCGGGAAATTCGAGCCGTTGGGCGCGCCCTTGTCCCCCGGAAACAGCAGCCCGAGCGGCGCATTCGGAAATACCGTGGACTGCAATCCGGGGATGAACGAGAACGACCGGCTATGTGTGTCGTATTTCGGCTGGTTATATTCGTAGCGCAGCCCGAAGTCCAACGTGAAGTTTCGCGTCACCTTCCAGGTATCCTGAGCGTATCCCGCATACGAGTGCGAACGGATGTTCGTCGGCGCGTTGGGATACTGCTGCATGTCGTCTGGAAGGCCCATCAGGAAATCGGCGCGGTCGTTCCCCGATCCGATCGAAGTGCCGGGACCGTAGAAATCGTACTCGCCGTTCAGATAGTAGCCGTAGATCATCGCATCGCGGTAATCCGACCAGTAGAAGCCGAACTTGAGCGTGTGCTTGTTCTTCGTCCAGGAGAGGTCGTTCGTGAAGGTGAAGGTGTTGTCCACGATGTCCGCCGGCCCGAAGGGGTTGTAACCCGCGAACATCGTGCTGCCCTCCAGATTGATGATCGTGGGGCCGTCCACCAGGTCGGGCGTGATTCCGGTGATTCCCAGTTGCGCCGGGCCGGGCTTCGTGCCGATCGGGTAATTCTGCGCCGTGTTGTTGCGCAGCGCCGTAAAGCGGGTCTGGTTCACGACCGTCGGCGAAAACGTGTGCGTCAAGGCCAGGTTGCCGAAGTACGCGGCCGTGTCGTCCGACACCGGAAAGCCGCTCACCGTGGTCGCGCCCGACGTGCCCGAGAACGGCACCACCTGCGGCGAGTCCTGCGCGGCAAGCGTGGCGCTGAAGGTATCGCGCGAGGTAATCAGGTAATCGATCTTGCCCAGGTATTCGCTGTGATTCGTCGTAGCCGAGGCCTCCGGGAAGACATAGCCCGTCGACGAAACCGGAATCAGGTTGTTCTTGAAATAATTCAGGGAAATCGGATTGATGCGCGAGGGCGCGATGATAGCCTGCGCCGCCAGGTTGGGATCCGGCTGGAAGTACGGATTGGCCGCCAAAAAGCTGGCGACATTCGGATCGGGGCCCCCACTGGCCGACTTCGAAAAATTCCCCTGCTGCTCGAGCGGCGTGAAGGTGGTGATCTTGCCCGACGCCGAGTTCTGGTTCAGCCGCTGGCCCTCGTAGGAGAAGAAGAAGAACAGCTTGTTGCGCCCGTCGACGACATGTGGAATGTAGATCGGTCCGCCGATCGTGCCGCCGTACTGGTTGCGCTTGAGAACCTGGCGCGGAATGCCCTGCTCGTTGTTGAAGAAGGTGTTCGCGGCCATGGCGTCGTTGCGCAGAAAATCGAAGGCCGTGCCGTGCAGCGAGTTGGTCCCGCTCTTGGTGACCACGCTGACTACGCCACCCGCGCTGCGCCCGTACTCGGCCGAGTAGTTGCTCTGCAACACCCGGAACTCGCCCACTGCGTCGGGGTTCGGATTGATCACCACGTCGTTGTTGATGAGGTGGTTGTTCATCCCGCCATCGAGCAGGTACATCACCGAATCCGAACGCCCCCCGCCGATGCTGTAAGAACCCGCCTGCCGCGGTGCATCGGAGTTCTTGGGAGTCACGCCCGGTTGCGTGGCCAGCAGATCGAGCGCGTTGCGGCCGTTCAACGGAAGCTCGTACACCGCGTTGCTGCTGACCGTCGCGCCTACTGTGGCGTTCTCCGTCTCCACCGCGCTGGCGCCGCCTTCCACCGTAACGGTATCCCGGACGCTGCCGACCTCCAACAGCACGTCGATGCGCAGGGTTTGGTTGATCTCCAGCGGGTTCGTGCCCTGCACCACCGTACGAGCGAAGCCCGGCGCCTCGGCCGCCACCTGGTACCGCCCGACGGGAAGCTGCAAGACCTGGTAATAGCCCGCCCGGTCGGTCGAGGTCTGTTTTTCGAGGCCCGTGGCGGTATTGGTAACCGTCACCTTAGCGCCGGTGATGAACGCACCGCTCGGGTCCGTCACGTTGCCGGCGATCTTGCCGGTGGCATCCTGGGCGCTCAGCACAGCCGCGCCGAATAAAAGGGCACACGCGGCGGTTGCCAGCGGGGAAGTCCTAAAAGTTAAAGGCATTTGCTAACTCCCAAAAAGAAACTCTGTCAGAGCCGGGGGGTGGGGTCCTTACGAAGACACCTCGCTTCCAAACAGCCATGCTACAAGCGGCTCTCTTCATCCGAAAAAACAATCGGGGCCGACAGCGCGGTCGACCGGTGTGGGAAACCTCTATTATCGGGGCCTTGCTTTCGCGCTGTCAAGGAATTGTAGCGGTTGAGATCCGCTTATCTTCGAAGCGCGCCGAGCCGAGACCCCGGGCCGCCGCCATCTCCAGATACGGCAACTTATTGGCATCGAGGTTCCAGTACGCATGAGCGGCCCACGCATCCAGAGCTACCGGGTCGGTCGAGGCAATCGTCGTTTTCTTGAGGACCACGTCTTCGAGGTTCCCCCCTCCCGGGCCATTGCGCAGCAGCACGCGCCAGGCATCCAGCACGGTGAGCGTAGGCCGCATAAAATCAGCCAGGTCCGCCAGGCTTTCGTGGATGCGTTGGTGCAGCCGGTGGCGCGGGCCGCCGAGAATGCCGTATAAGTTCTTGATCCCCAGCGAGGCGCCCGTCAGGCTGTGGTGCTTGGCGGCCGGCAGGTTGATCGTCTTATCGGCGGTTAGAAACGGCTCGAAGACCGGCCAGGAAGCCAGCACCTCTCCGCCCAGATCCACCTCGCGAAAGCGGCGCTCCCCGGGCAGCACCACCTGGGCCCCCTGGGACCGAGCCGCCTCGCCAATCCCACTGCGCGCGAAACAGCCGCGCGGCTCGTTGATGCTCACATCCGCGACGATCACCTTGGCCGCGCCAGCCTCCCAGCACAGTTTGACCATTTCAGCCACCACCTCTGGGGAGGTGTTAGCGCCTTGTTCGGGAGTGCGATCCCAAGCCACGTTCGGCTTGAGCACCACTACTTCAAGGGGTCGAATGAAGTGCCGGATTCCGCCCAGCGCCGCCACCGCCGCGCGCACCAGCTCGCCGTGGTTCTCTCCCTGGACCACGGCCATTTCAGGCAGCGACGGGTCCGGCGGGATGGTGAAATTGTGGCGTGCCGTGGTGGCGGCGGGTTCTTCGGGCTTGCGGCTGCGCTGCGCCAGCCACAGGCCCGCCCCGCCCGCAACCGCTCCGGCGCCGCCCAGGCGCAGCAGTTGGAGCAGCATCTCGCGCCGGTTCGCGGGGTTCATGTCAGTCTCTCGGCGATCGCCTGCGCCAGTTCCATGAGCGCCTTCTGCCCATCCGGATGGTCCTGATAGGCGATCAGCCGCACGAAATGCCGCCCCTTGCGGAACACGATGCTGGCGCGGTAGACCTTGCCGCCATCGCCCAGGGCGGCCGGCTGGCTGCCCACGTCCGCTTCGGAATCCAGAACTTTGGCCGCCGCCCCTGGGTTTTTCATGGTGTAAATATCCGCCGCGGCCTCCACTCGCCCGCGATATTGGTAGACCGCATTCCGCACGTTTTCGAAACCGGCCTGGAGGTACCGCTCGGCATCGCCATCGATGTACTGCCACAGGTTGTCGGCCTGGAAAACGCGCGGCTGGCGCTCCATCTTCCAGCCGCGAACCTCGTCGTCGCGCGGGAAATCGTCCGCCGCCCGCCGCCCCCCGCATCCCGCGACCAGCGCCGCGGCCAGGGCCGCCAGGGCCGCGCCATACTTCATAATTTTCCGGCCCTCCTTCGATCCTGGCGCTCCAGCAGAATCCGGTTCGCTTTCGACCGGCTCTCTCCGATGCTCGTGACGTACACGGCCGGGCGATCCCCGATGGGGCAGGCATATTCGCAGGCCCCGCAACCCACGCACCGGGCCGGATCCACATACGGCTGCCGCACCGTCTTGGCCGCGCCCGCGGCATCCGCTACCTCCGCCGGTCGCAGGTAGATGGCTTTGGGCGAGGTCGGGCACCATTCCTCGCAGACGATGCACTCGGTGGCCATGGCCCACGGCAGGCAGCGGCCGCGGTCGTAGAAGGCTGTCCCGATGCGGATGGGCTGGCTCGCCGCCGAGCTTCCCGCGGCCCAGCCCTTCTCGCGCGCGGTGAATTCCCAGATGGCCCCGGTCGGGCAGGCCTGGCCGCACAGCGAACAGCTCGGCTCGCAATATCCGATGCGCGGCGCCACCACCGGCGTCCACAGGCCCTCGATGCCCGCCTCGCCCGCGGCCGGATGCAGCGCATTGTTGGGGCACACTTTCATGCAGGCACCGCACCGGATGCAGCGGCTCAGAAAGTTCTTCTCATCAAGCGACCCCGGCGGGCGGATCAGGCGGGCATCGCTCTCCACCGCCGGCCCGGCGCTCGCTCGCAGCAGCGGCACGATGGCCAGACCCGCGCCGATCCCCGCCAGCAGCTTGCGCCGATCGAGGCCCGGACCGCTCACTGCCTCGGATGGCCGCGCCGTGAACTCAAAAGCGATGCCCGCGGTGGGGCACTCCGCCACGCAATTGAAGCACAGGTGGCACTCGGCTTTGCGCCAGGGCGCGCCGGGGATGGGGTCGTCGCCGCCCTGGCAGCCGGTCAGGCAGCGGTTGCATTGATCGCATGCAGCGGGGTCTTTCCTGAGATTGAGAATCGATCCTCGCGCCAGCCACCCAAGCAAACCGCCCAGCGGGCATAGGGCGCGGCACCAGAAGCGCGTAACGCGCTGGTTCGCGAGCAGGATCGCCGCCAGGATCGCGACGTAAAGCGCACCCTCCCGGAAGTACGCCTGCTTGAAAGCCAGCGCGCCGCGCGAGGCATAATTCAGCGCCGGCAGCACGCCCATGCCGATCGACCGAAACAGCAGGGCGATAGGATCGAGCAGCCCGCCGATGGCGCTCCCCGCCAGGGCCGCGGCCAGAACCGCGATAAGCACGTAATATTTGAGGCTTTGCCACTTCTTGTAGCGATTGGAATCGATGAGCCGCTGGCCGCGCTTGCGCTCGGACCGAAGCCAGGAGAAGAAATGGTTCAGGGTGCCCAGCGGGCAGACCCACCCGCAGAACGCGCGGCCGAGAAAGAGAGTGGGAACGATGACCGCCAGGCTCCACAGCAGTCCGCGGTAGAGGGCGCCGCTGGCCAGCGCGCCGGCCAGCGCCGTGAGCGGGTCGATTTCCAGGAACATCCGGATGGGATAGGGTATCCGGATATCGGCGGGCGCGCCTCGCGCGAACCGCGGCACTTCGGTCATCGCCAGCAGAAAGATGAAGAGGGCCAGAAAAACGATCTGGCTGATGCAGCGGATACGCGCGAGTTTCGGTCGTCCGGGGCTCATGCGGATCCCGCTCCGTCTTGACTTTATGATAAACCAGACTCAGAAGTCCCGAATGACGGAGGTGTCGATGAGGCGTTCGATCATCATGGTTTTGCTTGCGGCGGCCCTGGCCGCGCTGCCGCTGGGATCGCAGATGCCACGCCCCCAGCCGCTGGCGATGCCGCTGGCGTGTCCGGGAGGAGATTGCGCGTTGTTGAAGGGAGCGCCGCAGACCACCGGGATGCGCAGCGGCTTTGTCCGGCTCAAGCCCGGCGCAACCGTGGGATGGCACACCACCGGCGCCAACGAGGAAGCCCTGGTAATCCTCCGCGGGCAGGGCTCCGCGCTCATCGAGGGCCAGCCGCCGCAGCCATTCGCCGCGCCGGCGCTAGCCTATATCCCCCCCGCGACCCGCCACAACGTCTCGAATACCGGAAAAGAGGTGCTCGAATACGTCTACGTGGTTGCGCGCGCGAAAACTCCGTAGCGGCTCCGCGGGCGAACGGGCCTACCCGACGTTGGAGGCGCCGGCCGGGGCGGCGTCGAACGATTGCAGTGCGAGATAGCTCAAGCCGAAGCGCTTGATATTGTCGTGCTGCTTCTCGTATTGATCGAAGTGGCTTTCCTCGTCGGCAACCAGGTGTTCGAAGATCTGCTTGGAGGCTGCGTCGGCGTTCGCCCCGCAAGCCAGGGCTGCCTCGTTGTAAGCTTTGACGCTGCCCTCCTCCATCGCCATGGCCTTCACCAGAATCGCCTCCGGCTCGAGGATCTTCTCGATCGGGCCGGACGCGGCCATCTCCACGTCTCCCTTCAGGAACAGAACCCGCTCGGCCAGCAGTTCGACGTGGCCCATTTCCTGGATGGCGATCCGCTTGAACAACTGCGAAAGCGGCTTGAAACCTTGGTCGTCCAGGTGAAAGTGGAAGTACATGTACTGATGCACGGCTTGCAACTCGTCGGCTACTGCCTGATTCAACAACTGAATGCTCTTGGCTCTTTCCATACCTGGCCCTCCGAATTTATTATGGCTCAGACTTTGCCCGTTTCATCTGCTGGTGCTGCCAAAAGCTGATCGCGAAGCCGGCGCCCATCGAGATCCAGAACCAGGCAAGCCGCAGAGTCGCCGCGAAAATCGTCGTGCCCACTACGAGGCCCCAGATGAACGCTTCGCCGTAAATCCCATCCCGCCAGTCGGGGCGGCCCGCGCCCGGCGCGACGCGGGGGCGCAGCGAGGGAAGCAGCCGCGGCACGGCCTCGGAATAACGCCGGTAGTTGTCCCGCTGGGAGCGCAGCAACTGTTCCTCCTCGCGCCGGATCAGCCGATGCGTGAACAGCCAGATTCCCGCTACCAGCACCCCGAAGCCCAGGCGGCTGGCCATGGGGCCCAGGCCCAGCGCCAGCAAAATGGTCCCCAGGTACAATGGATTGCGCAGATGGCGATAGGGGCCATCGGCTACCAGGCGCTCGGCGTGCAATTTGGTGTCATGAACCACCGCGCTCGCGAGGTACGCGGCGGCCCACGAGCGGATCAGCCCACAGGCCACCATCACCAAAGCGCCCATTCCAAGAATCAGGTGCACCAGGGAGCCGATGCGTTCCGTCCGATTACCCGCCAGCAGCCGGGCGAGAGCTACCGCGGTATTGGTGTGGTCAATCCAATAGCAGGCGAACCCGATGCCGAACATCGAACATAGAATCCAAAAGCGGTGGCGGAACTCGAATTCGCTGGCGGCGCCCAAACTGAAAGTCTACACCCGCTCGCGAGCTCAACCCTCGTACTTGCCGGCCACGATGATGGCCAACGGCAGGTCGCCGATCTTCACATTCAGCACGGTGTCGTGATCGCCTTCTTTGGTAAGTTCAGGGAAGGTCGATCCGGCGGGCGTCTCAATAGAGAAAACCGCGGGATGCGGGGTGCCGGAGGCCTTGGTGCTCCAGCTCACGAGCGTGGCGAAATCCGGCATGGCGTTCGGGTCCGGGTCGTTGGCCAGCGGAGTCAGCAGCAGGAAGTCTCTTTGGGGCGCGACGCCCAAGTGAGATCCATCTACCGGATTGTTGCTGTAGCGCATGGTATAGACGCCGGGCTTGATGGACTGGCCGCGCCGGTCCGCCGCGGTGCCGGGGAACCGGATAATGGCTACCAGGGTGCCTTGTGCGATGGGCAGAGTGATCGCGGGGTCGCTCGGCTTGGCACCGGTTGGAATGCTGCTCCGGAACCAGATCTCGCACCAGGGGCCGCTCGCGCCATTCACGCGATAGCCTTGGCCCGAAATCATGGAAGTGTAGCCGCCGGCGAGCGCGGGGGCCCCGGCGGCTATGGGTTCCAACTTGTAATCCTGGGCAAGCAGAGAAGACGCCGCAAACAGAAGAGCGGCAGATAAGAACGTCCTGGGCTTGATCATGGCCTCAGGTGGTTAGATGATGGAGCGGGAGACGGGATTCGAACCCGCGACATCGACCTTGGCAAGGTCGCACTCTACCAGCTGAGTTACTCCCGCCCGGGGGTCAGAAAAACCATTTTCCTTCAGAAACATCGCTAGTGTCAAACGTTTCGCGGAAACATAAGGATCTGAAAGACTTATAAACTTGTGGGAAAGTCTTTTTGGTATGCTATCCTACATTTCGGCCTATAGAAAAGCAAAAAAGTACTATACGCTCCGGCGCTTTTGAGCTCCTGGCGATTCCTCTGAATTAAGTGCCGCCGAATCCCACGCCGCTGTGGAAAAGGTCTGTGGAAACTGTGCGCATCTGGTGTCTGGAAGTATGAATCTCTGGGATCAAATTCTTAATTATCTGAAGACTAAGGTTAGCGCTGAAAGTTTCGACAACTGGTTCCAGGGAAGCGCCTTCGCCGGCAGCGACGGGGAAACCTTGTTCGTTTCAGTGCCGGATCGTGAGACTCGCGCCTGGCTGGAAAATGAGTACGCCACGCTGATCCGTTCTAGCATCTTAGAGCTGAATCTTCCTATCCACCATGTGGCGTATGAAACGCCCGGTGTGCGCGGCCAGACGGCGGCGCTCGTGGAGCTTAACGACAGCGAAAATCAGAACTTGTTGAATCCCAAGTTCACCTTCGATACCTTCGTGGTTGGCACCTGCAACCAGTTTGCCCATGCGGCGGCGCGCTCGGTGGCCACCAATCCGGCGCGCAGCTACAACCCGCTATTCATTTACGGCGGGGTAGGGATGGGAAAGACACACCTGATGCACGCCGTGGGGCGGGAACTGATGAACAGCTTTGCCTCTATGCGCGTGATCTACACTTCCAGCGAGCGGTTCATGAACGAGATGATCTCGTGCATCCGCACCGACCGCATGCAGCAGTTTCATCAGCGCTACCGCGAGGCCGATGTCCTGCTGGTCGACGACATCCAGTTGTTGGGCAACAAGGACCGCACGCAGGAGGAATTCTTTCATACCTTCAATGAGTTGCACGATCACCAGAAACAGATCGTGATCTCCAGCGACTCTCATCCAAAGGAGATTCCCGGACTTCTGGAGCGGCTGCGCTCGCGCTTCGAATGGGGCCTGCTGGCGGATATCCAACCGCCTGACCTGGAAACCAAAATGGCCATCCTGGATAAGAAGGCTGAGGCCGAGGGCATCCAACTGCCTGACGATGTGCGCGCCTTCATGGCTTCGAAAACCAAGTCGAACGTGCGTGAGCTCGAGGGCGGTCTGGTAAAGTTGATTGCCTATTCATCCCTCACTGGAACTCCCATCCACCTCCAGATGGCCCAGCAGGTTCTGAAACACCTGATCCATGTGCAGGATCGCAAGCTGACGATCGATGCCATCCAGAAGTCTGTGGCGGAGCGCTTCCAGATCAAGCCATCACAGCTTAAGGAGAAGAGCAACACACGCAAAGTCGTGTATCCCAGGCAAGTGGCCATGTACCTGGTTAAAGAACTGACGGACGCCTCACTGCCTGAAATCGGACGGGCCTTCGGCGGCAAGCACCACACGACCGTAATCCACTCGATAAACAAAATCGAGAAGGAGCGTTCAATAGACCCTGAATTAAACAGGCTTCTGCACAACCTAATGGACTCATTGCAATGAGGTTAGAAAGAATTTCCACACGTACCCTTCCAGACCCCTCTGAACGGCTGTGCAAAAGTACGCCCTAAGGTGCATTCTAAACGCTCCTTCAGTGCAGTTTCCGCAAGATCCAGTAGCGAAAAGTACTTGAATTTAGTATAATTTAGGTAGCTTTCAACAGTTTGCACAGGCCCTATGAATACGGTTCTAGTAGTACATATCTCAGCTTGAAGAAAAGTAGGAGCTCTGGCCCCATGGAATTCACTGTCAGCAAAGCCGATCTGGTACGTGAACTGAGTCTGTCGCAAGGCGTGGTAGAGAAGAAGACTACCATCCCGATCCTGTCCAACGTGCTGTTGGAAGCTGCCGGAGAACGGGTAACGCTGACGGCGACCGATCTGGAGTTGGGCATCCGCTGCTCCTGCCCGGCTACCGTGAAGAAGGAAGGCGCCGGCACGGTGCCCGCACGGAGGTTGCTGGATTATGTCAGATTGCTGCCTGAAGGCGATGTGAACATGAAGTTCCTGGAGAATCACTGGGCCTCCATCACCGCCGGGCGTTCGCGCACGCGCATTGCCGGTATGTCACGTGAGAGCTTTCCGGAGCTGCCGCAGATGCCGGAGCCGATTGCGGAGTTCCCGGTGAAGACGCTAGCTTCCATGATCGCGCGCACGGCTTTTGCCATCTCCATGGAGGAATCGCGTTTTACGCTGAGTGGTGCACTGCTGTTGGTGCGCCCCGAAGGTCTGATTATGGTGTCCACCGATGGGCATCGGCTGGCCTTTGTTCAGGCCGGCGCTGAGCAGAGCGGGCAGGTTCGCCAGAACTTCCGGGCGTTGATTCCCAAGAAGGCCATGGCGGAACTGACCAAGCTGGCCGATGACGCCGAACCGGGCGCCGTGCTGGTCTTCGGTGGCGACGATAATCACCTGTTCTTTCAAACCGGGAACCGTTTGCTGATCACGCGCAAGCTGACCGGTAACTTCCCGGATTACGAGCGCGTTCTGCCCAAGGATCACAACCTGATCGCCAAGCTGCAGAAAGATGAGATTCGTTCAGCCATCGAACGTGTGGCGCAGTTTGCGGACGAACGCTCGCGCGCTATTCGCGTCCAGTTCACGCCGGGAGAGGTGCGTATCTTTTCATCCTCGGTTGAGACTGGAGAAAGCGAGGAGACCGTCTCGAGCGAATATCAGGGGCCGGTCCTCGAGATCGGCTTCAACGCGCAGTACCTTTTGGACTTTTTGCGTGCGATCCCGCAATCCGAGTTGGCCTTCGAGCTCAAAGACCAGAAGAGCGCCGGGGAGTTGCGCCCCGCCGGCGAGGGTGTCGAAGATCAATACCGCTACGTCGTGATGCCGATGAGGTTGTGAAAAACGGCGGACGCCGGATCCGCCATCGATCGGTATGCCAAATGAAGTGAATATGAGCCAGCCCGACGTTTACGATTCCACGAGTATCAAGGTGTTGGAGGGATTGGAAGCGGTACGTCTGCGCCCCGCCATGTACATCGGGTCCACCGGTGAGATGGGGCTGCACCACCTGGTTTACGAAGTAGTCGATAATGCCGTGGATGAGGCGCTGGCCGGGTATTGCACCGAGGTCAACGTGATCATTCATGACGACAACTCGGTCACCGTGATCGATAACGGCCGCGGCATCCCCGTGGACCTCCACGAGGAAGAAGGCGTGTCGGCGGCCCAGGTGGTCATGACCAAGCTGCACGCCGGCGGCAAGTTCGATTCCAAAAGCTACAAAGTTTCAGGCGGCCTGCATGGCGTGGGCGTGAGCTGCGTGAACGCGCTCTCGGAACGCCTGGAGCTGGAGATCTGGCGCGATGGCTACACCTGGCAGCAGGAGTATGCCTGCGGCATCCCCAAGGCGCCGCTGGTGAGGAGCGGGAAAGCCGGGCGCAAAACCGGCACGCGCGTGACCTTCAAGCCGGACGCTGCCATCATGGAAGCGCTCACGTTCAATTACGACACGCTGGCGCAGCGGCTGCGCGAGCTGGCTTTCCTGAACAAGGGCCTCAAAATCACGCTCGCCGACGAGCGCACGGAACCCGAAAAGTCCAACGAGTTCATGTACACGGGCGGCATCGCTGAGTTCATCAAGCACCTGAACCGCGGCAAGGCCGTGCTGCACGATAAGCCGATCCACTTCGAAGCGGATCGCGAATTGCCCAACGGCGCCGGCACCCTGACCATGGAAGTAGCGCTCCAGTATAACGACGGCTACTCGGACAACATTTTCAGCTTTGCCAACAACATCAATACCGTGGATGGCGGCACGCATCTCACCGGCTTTCGCACCGCGCTCACCCGCACCATCAACGCCTTCGGGCAGGAGGCCGGGCTGTTTCGCGACGTGAAAGAAAACCTCACCGGCGACGATGTGCGCGAGGGCCTCACCGCGGTGGTCAGCGTAAAGGTGCCGCAGCCGCAGTTCGAAGGCCAGACCAAGGGCAAGCTGAACAGCGATATCGCCGGCTACATGACGCAGTTCGTCAACGAGAAGCTGGGCGAGTACTTCGACAAGAACTCGGCGGTGGGCCGGAAGATCGTCGGCAAGGCCATCGAAGCTTCCCGCGCGCGCGAGGCGGCCCGCAAGGCGCGCGACCTTACGCGCCGCAAGGGCGCCCTCGAATCCGGCGGCATGCCGCATAAGCTGGCCGATTGCCAGGAGCGCGACCCGCAGTTCTGCGAGCTGTTTCTGGTCGAGGGCGAGTCCGCCGGCGGCACCGCCAAGCAGGGCCGCGACCGGCGTTTCCAGGCCATTCTGCCGCTCAAGGGCAAGATCCTCAACGTGGAGAAGGCGCGCTACGACAAGATGCTGGGCCATGAAGAGATCCGCGCCATGATCACGGCTCTCGGAACGAGCATCGGCAAGGACGATTTCGACGCCAGCAAGCTGCGCTATCACAAGATCATCATCATGACCGACGCGGATGTGGATGGCTCGCATATCCGCACGCTCCTGCTCACCTTCTTTTTCCGCCACATGAACGAGTTGATCCAGAAGAGGCACATCTACATCGCCCAGCCGCCGCTTTACCGCATCAAGAAGGGCAAGAGCGAAAAGTACATCAAGGACGAAAAGGAATTCACGCGCGAGATCATGCGCCGGGCCACCGAGAACCTGCGCCTCGAGATCCACTCCACGGGCAACGGGTCGGGCGCCGAGAGCGTGCTGGAAGGCGGGGAACTGCGCGCCTTCCTGTTGAACCTGGATGAATACGAGCAGATGGTGCACAAGCTCGAGCGGCGCCTCCGCGACGCGCGTGTGATCGAGGTGCTGGCCAATGTCGAGCTGAGGGTGGATCATAAATCCGAGTTTCAGGAAGAAGCCAACCTGCGGCCGGTCCTCGAGGCCCTCGAGAAGCTCGGCCTGCATCCCGAGATGCGGCGCGACGAGGAGCACTCTTCCTACGCAGTGGTGTTCCACGATTCCACCAACGCCGAGCGGCCCATCGGCCTGGCGCTGGCCGCGCAGCCGGAGTATCGCCGTTTCCGCGCGCTGGCCCGCTCCATCGCGCGCCACAATCGTCCGCCCTTCGTCGTGGTGAAGAACGAGCATCGCGAAGCGCAGCCCAACTGGATCGACCTGCTGGCCTACGTCAAGAACGAAGGCAAGAAGGACGCCAGCGTGCAGCGCTACAAAGGCTTGGGCGAGATGAACGCCGAGCAGCTCGCCGAAACCACCATGAACCCGGAGAAGCGCACGCTGCTCGAAGTGCGGCTCGAAGACGCCGTGGAGTGCGAAGAGATCTTTTCGACGCTGATGGGCGAGGACGTGGAAAGCCGCCGCAAGTTCATCGAAGAGAACGCGCTCGACGTGAAGAACCTGGACGTGTAAGGGCGGCCCCGCCGGATGCGCTCCCCCTGCCTGCTTCTCACTGCTCTGTGCCTGGCGGCATCCGCGTCCCCGGCCCAGACTTCCCTGCTCTCTTATTACGAGGCCCCGGCCGGATCGGGCGAATCTTGCGCCGCTCAGGACAAGGCCGGCAATCTCTTCATAGTCTACTCGTCCCAGAGTCCCACAACCGGCTATGCCGTCTCGGTGCTGAAGTTCGACCCGAGCTTCCACAACACGGCAACCATCACGACGACGCTACCGTTTCTTCCCGCGGCCGCCGCGGTGGATGCCAACGGCGCTCTCTGGCTGACCGGATTTCACACGCTGGTGAAGCTGACGTCTTCCGGCCCTCCCGCGCTCTCGATTGAACTGGGCGGCGCGGACCCGAACGGCTACACCAGCGTGGCCGCCTTAGCTATCGACGCAGCGGGCAACGTCTATGTGACCGGCACCACCAGCCAAAGCGATTTCCCTGTCTCGACGGGCGCGTTCCAGAGCTTCCCATCCGGCTCGATCCCGTTCGCCCTCCAGCAGTTTTACGGTTTCGGTTTCGTCACCAAATTCTCGAACTCCGGAACGCGGCTGCTTTCGACGCTGCTGCGCGGCGTGAGCGTCACCATTCCCGACAACTCGCCGGATTCCGCCTACCCGGTGACCACGCCGGCGGCCATCGCCGTAGATGCGAGCGGCGCGGTCACCATCGCTGGCAGCACCAATGCGGCCGATTATCCCGTCACGGCGGGCGCACCGCAGTCCGTGTGCAAATGCCGCGCCGAGTCCGGCAATATCTTCCTCACGCGCCTGAGCGCCGATTTCAAGAGTCTGATCTGGTCCACATTTCTCGGCGGCACCGGCCCGTTTGCGGAATCGATGACCGAGACGGTTTCCGGAATCGCCCTGGAACCCGATGGCGGTGCCGTGGTGGCGGGCACCACCTCGGATCCCGATTTTCCAGTGACACCGGGCGCCCTCGAAGCTGCTCCGCCGGCTGGCGCCTCAAACGGCGCCGGCTTTGTAACGCGCGTGAATGCCGCCGGCACGACGTGGGTCTTCTCGACCTACCTGGCTGGTTCGGATAATGATTTCATCAGCGCCATTCAGGCGGATTTGCAGGGCAACATCTGGCTTACCGGAAGCACGACCTCACCCGATTTCCCGTCCCTGCCCGGAAGCTTGCAGCTAGGAAACGCGTTCGTTTTACATCTCGCCGCCGATGGCTCGCGGCTGCTGTTTTCGGAGCGGATTCCGGGGGCGGCGACAGGTGGATTTTACGGGAACTATCTCCCGTTGACGCGGCTGTTGACCCTATTGTTCGAGGTAAATAGCCCGTTTAACCTCTGGACCAACCCGGACGGTACACTCACTGTCTCCGGAGGATCAATCTTGACCGACGCGACGGGCGCCACCAGTGCCTCCGATTGGCTCCTGCGCCTGCCCGCGGCCCAGGTTTCGGGCGTCTCGCTTCTGGGCGTCGCGGATTCCGCTGCCAGCCAGACCGGGGGGATCGTCGCGCCCGGCGAATTCGTCAGCCTCTACGGCACGGGTCTCGGCCCCGCGACCGGCGCCGGGGCCGCGCTCGATTCGAGCGGTAGAATCGCCTCCCAGCTTGGCGGGACGCAAGTGCTCTTCGACGGGCGCGCGGTGCCTCTGCTGTGGGCCTCCGCCACTCAGATTAACCTCCTGGCTCCGTACGAAATCGCGGGCCAGGCGACCACCACGATGCAAGTGCTCACTCCCGCGGGCTCATCGCAAACGCTGGACTTGACGGTGGTCCCCACCCAGCCCAACGTCTTCGTGATCGTGAATGCCGATGGAACCGTAAACGGCCCGGACCATCCCGCGGTGGCCGGTTCGATCCTGACGATGTATCTCAGCGGAGCAGGAGCGCTGAACCAGAGCCTGCCCGATGGATCCGTCGCTTCCAATCCGGCGCCGTCTCCGGTGGCGCCGGTGTCCATTACCGAGTTGGGTGTCGGTACGCTCTTCGGCGAATGCCCGAACGTGACGCAGCAGGTGCTCTACGCGGGCGGCTCTCCAGGCCTGGTGGTGAACGCGCTGCAGGTCAATTTCCTCTACCAACCGCCGCCTGCATCCGCATGTTATTACTCTTCGCCACAGCTCACGATCGGAAACGCTGTGTCGGTCGTGTCTCTGTATTGATAAGTAGCTCGGCTCAGGGAAGCGCCGGGCCGCCCTATGGCCGCCCGGCACTCCTGTATTTTCAGACTTACCGGTCGATCCGGATCATGATCTTGTCGAGGGCGTCGCGGTCGATCGGATATCCCAGTCCCGGTTCGGTCGGCGCGTTGATGTAGCCTTCCTTGTCGATCCGGAACTTGTCCTTGTGGTAAACGCGGTCGGCGTATTCCGGGGGCCACGGCATCTCGAACCAGTTGCTGTTGTTGGAAGCCAGTTCCAGTTGGAAGTGCACCGCCAGGTCCATCACGTTGCCCCAGTTGTGCGGCTGAACTTCCATGTTGAACGCATCGGCCAGCTGGCACACCCGCAGCCCGCCGGTGATCCCGCCGATGTTATCCGCGATGAAGCGGACGATATCGAGGGCGTCCCGCTTGATGTAGTCGGCGAAGCCGTTGATGTTCATGATGAACTCGCCGATGTTGAGGGGCACGTCCAGCGCCCGCGCCAGCACGATCAGGCCTTCGATATCGGCGGTGGGGATGGGGTCTTCGAAGGCGATGTAGCCCAGGTCTTCGAGCAAGCGTCCCACCTTCAGCGCCGAGTAGACGTTGTAGCCTTGGACGGGGTCGAACATGAGCGGGTAATCGTCGCCGACGGCCTTGCGGACCGTGCGGATCTCCTCCATGTGGCCCACGTAGCTGGCGCGTGGGGGCGCGTTCTTGGACTGACCGCCGCCGGGGTGGATCTTGTAGCCCCGAATGCCGGCCTCTTTGGCCTTGAGGGCGTCGGGAGCGAACTCCTCGACGGTGGGCAGGTGCTGCGAACTGGCGTAGGCCATCACGCGCGTCTTGGTGCCGCCCAACAGTTGGTAGATGGGCCGGTTGACCGACTTGCCGAGGATGTCCCACAGGCACACGTCGATGATGGAATCGTGCATGAAATCCGTCCCGCCGCCGCCGACCTGGCCGGTGATGCCGCTTGGCCGCGAACCGGCGGGGAGAGTGGCAGCCGGAGTGTTGAGCGGGGGAGCGCCCGCGGGCCGTGCTCCTCCTCCAAAACCGCGGCCGGTGTCGAGCGACCCATAGGCGCTGAAGCGCATGGTGTCGGGAACGCGGGTGATCGAAGTGACATCGAGGGCGCTTTTCCCGAGCACCCTGCCCTTGGCATACGCCAGGAAGCCCGGCGGGTTTCCTCGATTGCCGATGGTCATGTTGCCTTCGATGCCGCTGTTGGTCACGAGGGAGACAATCTCTCCGGTCTCGGTACCGTTGAGGCGGCGGACATTGCCGAGATTCGCGACGTAGACCTTGACCTCCTTGATGGTGAGGTCGGGTAAATCGGACTTCTTGACTCCAACCGCTTGGGCCGCCGCCTGTCCGGGATCGGCCAAGGCCGCCAACGCGGCGGTGCCGAGCGCGGAAGCGCCGAACAAATTGCGACGAGACAATGCTAGATTTGCCACTGAATTCTCCTGATCCGGGGGTTGCCCTTTTGGACTGCCGGTTCCTGCTCAGTATATACGCGCCGCCACCCTTCTGAAACCGGGCGGCCGGGCAGCGCAGGGTGGCGTTAAGGTTTCTGCCCGATACGCGCTTCGGCTTCCGCGAGCCAACCGCGCCGCAGGCGTTCTGGCGGAACGCTTGAGAGATAGGGTTTGATATCCAGAATCGGCGTCCCGTCAAGCATGTCGATACCACGGACGCAGAGTGCCGGGCCCTTGCGGCACAGCAGTTCGACCACAGTTAACCCGATCGGATTCGGACGTCGAGGTGAGCGGGTCGCAAACACGCCGTGAGGCCGAATCGTCGCTCGGCGGCGTTGCCATCAGGGTGCATCCTTCGGAGCGATCGAATGCCCAGATGACGAACAGGTGAGAGAAGCCTTCAATATCCGTGAGGCCAGCCTCAAATTCGCCCCGGATCTCGAGGACCCCTTCGGCCTCGTGCTTCGCGCCTAATCCCTTGGGAATATCCCGAGTTTCCCGGTAGGGGCTCCTTACATACCCGATCGGCTGCATGGACAGCATCGCAAGCCCCATCCCGGTGCCTCCTCGCGCGCGGCGAAAGCGGGGCCGGGCAGTTCTGCCGGCCCCACGCCCGGCACTCCTGTATTTCCAGATTTACCGGTCGATCCGGATCATGATCTTGTCGAGGGCGTCGCGGTCGATCGGATATCCCAGTCCCGGTTCGGTCGGCGCGTTGATGTAGCCTTCCTTGTCGATCCGGAACTTGTCCTTGTGGTAAACGCGGTCGGCGTATTCCGGGGGCCACGGCATCTCGAACCAGTTGCTGTTGTTGGAAGCCAGTTCCAGTTGGAAGTGCACCGCCAGGTCCATCACGTTGCCCCAGTTGTGCGGCTGAACTTCCATGTTGAACGCATCGGCCAGCTGGCACACCCGCAGCCCGCCGGTGATCCCGCCGATGTTATCCGCGATAAACCGGACGATATCGAGGGCGTCCCGCTTGATGTAGTCGGCGAAGCCGTTGATGTTCATGATGAACTCGCCGATGTTGAGGGGCACGTCCAGCGCCCGCGCCAGCACGATCAGGCCTTCGATATCGGCGGTGGGGATGGGGTCTTCGAAGGCGATGTAGCCCAGGTCTTCGAGTAAGCGTCCGACCTTCAGCGCCGAGTAGACGTTGTAGCCTTGGACGGGGTCGAACATGAGCGGGTAATCGTCGCCGACGGCCTTGCGGACCGTGCGGATCTCCTCCATGTGGCCCACGTAGCTGGCGCGTGGGGGCGCGTTCTTGGACTGACCGCCGCCGGGGTGGATCTTGTAGCCGCGAATGCCGGCCTCTTTGGCCTTGAGGGCGTCGGGAGCGAACTCCTCGACGGTGGGCAGGTGCTGCGAACTGGCGTAGGCCATCACGCGCGTCTTGGTGCCGCCCAACAGTTGGTAGATGGGCCGGTTGACCGACTTGCCGAGGATGTCCCACAGGCACACGTCGATGATGGAATCGTGCATGAAATCCTGCCCGCCACCGGCCTGGCCGAAGCCACCTGCGCGCGGAGGGGCGGGGAGAGCAGCGGCCGGAGCGTTGGACTGGCGTCCGGCGGCGGCGAGGGGAGCGGTGGCCAAGGGAGTGGGCGCGGGGGGCCGTGCGCCTCCTCCCATGCCGCGGCCGGTATCGAGCGATCCATAGGCGCTGAAGCGCATGGTGTTGGGAACGCGGGTGATCGAAGTGACATCGAGGGCGCTCTTCCCGAGCACCCTGCCCTTGGCATACGCCAGGAAGCCCGGCGGGTTTCCTCGATTGCCGATGGTCATGTTGCCTTCGATGCCGCTGTTAGTCACGAGGGAGACAATCTCTCCAGTCTCGGTACTGTTGAGGCGGCGAACATTGCCGAGATTCGCGACGTAGACCTTGACCTCCTTGATGGTGAGGTCGGGTAAATCGGACTTCTTGACTCCAACCGCTTGGGCCGCCGCCTGCCCGGGATCGGCCAAGGCCGCCAACGCGGCGGTGCCGAGCGCGGAAGCGCCGAATAAATTGCGACGCGACAATTGTCGATTTGCCATTAGAAATTCTCCTAATCCGGGAGTTCCCTCTTTAGAATGCCGGCTCCTGTCCAGTATATACACAGCCGCCGCTCCAGTGAAACCGGGCGGCCTCCGCTACCTCCGCTACCTCCGCTAAGGCCCCGCTAGGTAAGGCCGCGGAGATAGCGCCGCATTTCATCGCGAACCCGGCGAAACCCGGCCAGCCGTTCCTCTTCGGAACCTTGGAATGCGGCCGGGTCTTCAAAGCTCCGATGAAGGACAGCGGTCTTTACCGGAAAGAACGGGCAGCTTTCCCGGGCGTTATCGCAGACGGTCAGGACGTAGTCGAACGATTGACCGGCGAACTCGTCCACGCTCTTGGAGCGATGGCCGGAAATGTCGATGCCCAGCTCGCGCATGACGGCGATGGCTTCGGGGCGAACCTGGCTCGGTCTGGTTCCGGCGCTGAACACCTCGAAGCGGTCGCCCGCGTCGTGGCGCACCAGTCCTTCCGCCATTTGGCTCCTGGCCGAGTTTCCGGTGCAGAGGATGAGGATTCTTTTCTTATCGGGCATGCCCTCAGCTACAGCACGCCGGGCTACAACACTCCCTCGGCGCTGGTTTCACCGCGCGGATGAAGGCGCTGATGAATTTGCCTTCGATCCGCGGGATGATCGCATCGGCATCGATCCCTTCGCCGCTCAGAAACTGCCGCGCGTCCTCCATGCTGTAAACGCGGGTAGGCTCTATGTCGATCGATTCGAAGCCCGCCTCGGTGAGCTTGGCGGCGTAATCGCAATCGCGCAGCGCCCCGGCAACGCAGCCGGTCCACAGGTCGATGCTGCGCCGCACTTCGGCCGGCACCTCGCCCCGGACAACCACGTCGGAGACGGCGAAACGGCCGCCCGGCCTGAGGACGCGAAACGCTTCGCGGAGCACACGGTCCTTATCGCCCGAGAGGTTGATCACGCAATTGGAAATGACGATATCGACCGAATTGTCGGGCAACGGGATATTTTCGATCTCGCCTTTCAGGAACTCGACGTTTTCGACTCCCGCTTTGCGCTGGTTCTCGCGGGCGAGAGCCAGCATCTCGTCGGTCATGTCGAGGCCGTAGACTTTGCCGCTCGGTCCCACGCGCCTCGCGGAAAGGAGCACGTCGATGCCCCCGCCTGAACCGAGATCGAGTACTGTTTCGCCGGGATTGAGCGCGGCTAGCGCGGTCGGATTGCCGCAGCCGAGCGAAGCAAGTATGGCCCCTTCCGGGATCTCGCCGGTCTGGCTTGCCTCATAGAGGTTGGAGGTGATGGGATCGATGCGACCGGCCGAACTGGGGGCCGAGCCGCAGCACGAGCTTCCACCCCGCTTGACGCGAAGCGCCGCTTCGCCGTATTTCTCGCGCACTTTCTCTTTCAATTCCATGCCGATTTCTCCCTTCCATCAGCGCTCGCATATCCGCGTGATGTTGGCCGGTTTGATGGCCTTGTTACGGGTGCAACACTCGGCGTAGAGGAACCCGAGCAGTTCTTCCAGCATCGCGGTATTGGCGGTGTATCGCAGGAACGTGCTTTCGCGGCGCACCGCGATGAGATCCTCGTTCTTGAGCTTCTCGAGGTGGTGCGACAGAGTGGAAGCCGCAATACCAAGCTCGTTCTGAATCTCCCCGACTACCATTCCATCGGGATGCGCGGCCAAAAGGGCGCGCAAGATCCGCAGGCGCGGCTCCGCTCCCAGAGCCGCGAACATGTCCGCATAGTTGGCGGTCCGGTCGGTGCCCGGCGTCGCTTTCGACCGCAACGTTTCCATAATTCTATTATCTTCGAATCATAGAAATTGTCAAGCCCGCGGCGCTGCCGTTCTGCATCGCACAAACGCGGAGGTTTTGGGACTAGGAAGCGCCGGGCCGTAGCATATAATTGCGGAAGCTCCAGGAGGGCAACAACATGCGAATGCTACTGAAAGTGTCGATTCCGGTGGAAACCGGAAATCGCGCGGCTCAAAACGGAACCCTAGGTTCGACAATCGAACGGATCCTCGCCGATCTGAAACCCGAAGCGGCGTATTTCTCGGAGGACAATGGCGAACGCACCGGCTACATCTTCTTCGACATGAAGGACAGCTCGCAGTTGCCGGCTATCGCGGAGCCGTGGTTTCTGGCGTTCAACGCGCGGCTCACCGTCCGTCCGGCCATGAACCCGCAGGATCTTGCCGCCGGCGCCGGAGGAATAGCGGCGGCCGTGAAATCGTACGCCAAAACGGCCTGAGCCGGCTAATCCGCCGGTTCGGCCATCACCTGCTGGATGACCCACTCGGTCTGCAGGGCGCTGGTCGCGCTTGACCGCAAGGGCGCGCCCTCCAGAACCGCGGAGACGAACTCGGCCACACACGGGTAATGCAGGTTCCCGTGCGGTGCGATGCTCTCCTGGCCGCCGGGCCAAGCGAGCTCCGGGCCGTTGAGCGGCGTCAGGTTCAGTTCGCCCTCGGTTCCCCGCACGCGGAATTCGTCGCGCGGCACGCGCGAATGCCAGCGGACGTCCACCAGGCCGCGCACTCCGCTCGCATATTCGATCCACACCGTGGCGTTGTCTTCCACGCCGATCTGGTGGATCAGGTTGGAACGGCGTCCGCCGGCACGCAGCGGGGCGCCGAAGAGAAAGTTCATCAGGTCGATCCGATGCGAGGCGATATCATAGAGCGGGCCTCCGCCGGCCAGTTCGGGGTGGATGCGCCAGTCGCTGGCGAAGCCCTCATGGCGCAGCCAGTCGTGCGAAGTTGCCTCGGCCAGAAAGGGCTGGCCGATGGCCCCGGCATCCATCAGCTCCCGGGCGCGCCGGGCTTTGGGGTACATGCGCCGGTAGTAGGCGATGCCGAGCAGCCGGCCTGTCGCGGCGGCCGCGCGCTCCATGGAACAGGCCTCGGCGTAGTTCAGGGCCATGGGTTTCTCGCACAGGACGTGCCGTCCCGCGCTTAGGCAGGCGATGGTCTGCGGGGCGTGCAGGAAAACCGGAGTGGCGATGTACACCGCGTCCGCGCCGGATTCGGCGAGCGCCCGATCGAGATCGCTCCAGGCTGGGACGTTCCACGCCTCGGCCTTGAAGGGGTCTCGCGTGACGATCCCGGCCAACCGGCTGCGAGGTTCGGCGAGGATCGCGGGCAGCACGCGTTTTCTGGCGATATCGCCGATTCCGATCAGGAGCCACGAGAGCATCTGGAATCGATCGTAGCAGGGCGGAGCGGCGCTTATTCGTGCCGCAATGTGAGAATCGGATCGACACTCGCCGCCTTGCGCGCCGGCCACCAGCACGCCAGCGTGGCGGCGACTGCCAGCGTGGCGGCCACCGCCGAAAAGGTTCCCGCATCGCCGGCCGTCACGTCATAGAGCAGACTCGCCATCAGGCGCGTCATTCCCCAAGCGGCTGCCAGTCCGGCGGCGATCCCGGCCAGCGCTGTGGCCATTCCCTCCGCCACCACCGCGCGAACAACTTGAGATTGCCGCGCGCCCAGCGCCATGCGAATACCGATGTCGCGCGCGCGGGCGGCCACCGAATACGACACCACGCCGTAGATGCCCACCAGCGCCAGCACCAGCGCGGAGGCCGCGAACGTCCCCAGCAGAACCAGGCTGAAGCGGCGTGGGGCAATGGAATCGGCCAGCGCCTGCTCCAACGTCTTCACGTCGAATACGGGCTGCGCCGGATCGATCCCCGAGATCAGCTTCCGGATATCCGGCGCGACCGCTCGGGGATCGCCGGAAGTCCCGACGGCCACATCCATGCCCTGAATGAACGGCGTCTGCTGGAAGGGGATGTAGACCTCCGGCGCCGGCGCGGCGTCCAGCGCGGAGTATTTCAAATCGGCCACGATCCCGACGACGGTCGAGGGTGCCGGGGTAGCAAACGCGTGTCCCAGCGCATCGGCCGCGCCGAATGCCTGCCGTGCCATGCTCTCGTTCAGCAGCACGGCCCGGCCCGCATCGGCCTCTGTGAGCCAGCGACCCTTGAGCAGGCGGATACCGATGGCCTGCAAGTACCCCGTGGACGCGGCGTTCAACCGGATCACGTGGCTCTGGCCGGGTGAAGTGTCGCTGGGGAATGGGACGCCATCCCAAAGAAACCAGCTGGAAAGTCCCGCGGCTCGCACACCGGGAGCCCTTTCGAGGCGCCCGAGCAATTCGCGCACGTAGGCGTCCTGCGCGGGTTTCGCGGCGTAACGCGGTCCGGCCAGTCTGACCTTCATCACCAACACGCTTTCCGGCGCGAAGCCGGGCGGGCGCCGATTCATGCCCCAGTAGCTCTTCAGCATCAATCCCGCGCCGGCCAGGAGCACGACCGCCAGGGCGATCTCGGCGGCTACCAGCAGCCTGCGTATGCGAAGCCACGGCCAGCCGGCCGAGGTCCGCGCGCCTTCCTTGAGAGCTTCGCTCAAATCGCCGCGGAGCAGCAGAATGGCTGGACCGGCTCCGAACAGAATCCCGGACCCGAGCGATACCGCCGCGGTGAACGCCAGGACCGCGCCATCGATGGCCGTCTCCGCGAGTCTGGGAACGGCGGCGGGCGAGAGGCGCACCAGCACCCGAATGGCGCAGGGGGCCAGCGCCAAGCCCGCGGCGCCGCCCGTGAGACACAGCAGAGCATTCTCGGCGAGCAGCCACCGGAAAAGGCGCGCGCGTCCGGCGCCCACGGCCGCGCGGATGGCGGTTTCCCTGCGTCGGACGGTGGCCTGCGCCAGCAGCAGGTTGGCGATGTTCGTGGAAGCCATCAGCAACACGAAAATGCCTGCGGCGAGCAAAATGAGCAACGCCGGGCGGGCGCCGCCAACCAGCTTCTCCTGGAGAGGCTCGATCCGCAGTTTCGAAATGACCGGGCTCGGCTGGCGGCCCGGCCGCTTCTCCAGGATGTGTTTCTCCATCACCTCGAGTTCGGATAGGGACTGGCCGATGGCGACGTTCGGCTTGAGCGCCGCCACCACGTT
Organism: Terriglobia bacterium; assembly: GCA_963714205.1. GTDB lineage: Bacteria > Acidobacteriota > Terriglobia > Bryobacterales > Bryobacteraceae > CAVQNQ01. Next base: position 1,501,218 of record CAVQNQ010000002.1, on the reverse strand, counting down.
GACGGTTCGTCCGCGCGAAATGTCGTTCACGGGCAACGGGACATACGCCTCGATCGCCTGCGGGTACAAGGCCGACCACCACATCGGAAACTGAAACCGGAAGCTTTTGGGGAGAACGCCGGCGATCGTGAAAGCGCGGCCGTCCACGGTGACGGAGCTTCCCACCACATGCGGATCGGCTGCAAACTGGCGCTCGAAAAGATCCCAGGAGAGGACGACGGTATTCTGCTCTTGCGGCTCGAACAGACGCCCCAGCGCGGGGGCCACGCCGGTGATGCGCCAGAAATCGCCGGCGATGACGACGCCGTTCACCTGGCTGGCGTCGCGGGCCGTGGCCACCGCGGTGCGCTGGTAACCGTAGGCGCCCATGGCTGTGTAAGATTGCGCGTGCTCGCGCCACTCCAGGAAATCCGGCGAAGAGACCATGTCGCGCTGGAGGTCGGGATCGTAAACCGCAGCCCAGACCAGGCGCTCCGGATTCGGGTACGGCAGCGGGCGCAGGAGCACCGCGTTCACCACGCTGAAGGCAGCGGTAGTCAGGCCGATGCCCAGCGCGAGCGTCAGCGTGGCCGTGAGCGTGAAACCGGGATTCCGCAGGAGCGCTCTCCAGCCGTGGCGCGCGTCCTGGAGCAACTCTTCCAGCCACACGCCTACCCAGACCTGGCGGGTTTCCTCCTGGACGCGCGTGACGTTGCCGAATTTGCGCAGGGCCGCGAAGCGCGCTTCCTCGGGCGGCATGCCGCGTTCGATGTTATCGCGGGTCTCCTGGTCGATATGGTCGCGAATCTCCTCCTCGAAGCCCTCCAACGCTCGTCGGCGCCGGCTCATGAGGCGGTCTCCTCGTCGGCCGGCCTCAAAACGCGGTCGATAGCCCGGACCAGCCTCTCCCATTTGCCGGTCTCCACGCGGAGTTGCCGGCGGCCCGCAGCGGTGAGGCGGTAATACTTGGCGCGCCGGTTGTTCTCGGAGACGCCTCCTTCGGCGGAAATCCAGCCCGCCTTGATGAGGCGGTGCAGAGCCGGATAGAGCGACCCTTGCTCCACCTGCAACACTTCTTCGGAGGTGCGTGCGATGGCCTTGGCGATGGCGTAACCGTGGGCCGGGCCCTGAGCCAGCGTGCGCAGAATCAGCACGTCCAGGGTTCCCTGCAGAAGTTCGGTGCGGGTCGGCAGTCTTCGTGTAGACATCCTAGGGGAACGATACCCGGGTTCCAGTAGAATGTCAAGGGGTAGGCAAAGCTTGAGCGATTTCTACCCCGCTACGCGCTCGATGGCTTCCGCTCCGCAGATCGCCTCCACGGCCGCGCGGAATTCCCGGTCCGGACGCACCCTCGCCGGCACATCCAGCAGCACCGCGAAATCGCGCGCCATCTCCAGGCGCAGCCGCACCTGCGTCTCGCCCGGCTTGCGGCCGAACAACTCGTGAAGTTCCCGCGCGCGATCCAGCTTTCCGTTCCGCCCCAACCACACGCGAATCGAAATCACGCCGGGCATATCCACGCGCGCGTTCTCCAGCGGCACAATGTCCTGCACGGAAATCTTAGGCGGCGCGTTCTCTTCCGGCAGCACCAGGCCGGTGAGCAGCACGGCGCAATCCTCCGCCACCAGCGGTGCCAGCCGCTCGTAGCTAGCCGCGAAAACCATGGCGTCCAACGAGCCGATGCGGTCTTCGATGGTCAGGGACACCCACGGTTTGCCCTCGCGGTTGCGTTTGCGCACGATTCCCGTGAGCACCCCGGAGAGTTTCACTTCGACGCCTTTGCCCAAGCCCTCCAGCTTGCTCGTATCGTGCGTGGCCAGCTCGGCGATCTTGTCCGCGAAGCGGTCGAGCGGATGCCCGGTCACCCAGAAGCCCAGCATCTCCTTTTCGCCGCCGAGCTTCTCTTTATCGGTCCAGTCCGGAACGTTGGGTAGCGGCGCGGCGTGCGGCTCGGCCGCCATGATCTCGCCGAACAGGCCCACCTGGCCGCTCTCGCGGTCGCGCCAGACGCGCTGGCCGCCTTCCATGGCGCTCTCGATGGCGGCCATCTTCTGCGAGCGCGTGCCTTCGAGCGAATCCATGGCGCCGGCGCGGATCAGGCTCTCGATCATACGGCGGTTCACCGCGCCCAGGTCCACCTTTTCGCAAAATTCGTGCAGCGAGCTGAAGCGCCCGGCCGTGGCGCGCGCGGTCCCGATGGCCTCCACGGCCGATTGCCCCAGGTTCTTCACCGCGCCCAGCCCGAAACGGATGGCCTGCCCATCCGGCGTGAAACTCCAATCGCTGTGGTTGACGTCCGGCGGCAGAACCGTGATGCCCATTTCGCGGCATTCATTGATGTACTTCACGATCTTGGCGGTATTGCCGGTTTCGGAGGTGAGCAGCGCCGCCATGAAGTCCACCGGGTAATGCGCCTTCAAATAAGCCGTGACGAACGCCAGGTACGCATACGCCGCCGCATGCGACTTGTTGAAGCCGTAGCCGGCGAACTGCTCCATCAGGTCGAAGATCTTTTCGACCTTCTTCTGTGCGAATCCGCGTTCCAGCGCGCCATTGATAAAGCGCTCGCGCTGCTTGGCCATTTCCTCGGCCTTCTTTTTGCCCATGGCGCGCCGCAGCAGGTCGGCCTCGCCCAGAGAGTAGCCCGCCAGGCGATTCGAGATCTGCATCACCTGTTCCTGGTAGACGATCACGCCGTAAGTCTCTTCGAGCAGCTCCTTGAGCTCCGGGAACTCGTATTGCACCGCGCGGCGGCCCCACTTGCGCTCGATGAAATCGTCGATCATGCCGCCCTGGATCGGCCCGGGCCGGTAGAGCGCGTTGAGCGCCGTGAGATCCTCGATGCGGCTGGGATGGTAGCGGCGCAGGATGTCGCGCATGCCCGCGGATTCGAACTGGAACACGCCGCTGGTGAAGCCCTTGCAGAAGATTTCGTAGGTCGCCGGGTCCTCCAGCGGCAAGTCTTCGGGCGAGAGCTTCACGCCGTGGCGTTTCTCGATGAGCCGCTGGGCGTCCTCGATGAGCGTCAAGGTGGTGAGACCCAGAAAATCCATTTTGAGGAGCTGAAGTTTCTCCAGGCCATTCATGTCGAACTGCGTGACGATTTCGTCGCGGTTCGTCTTGTACAGCGGCACCAGCTCCTTGAGCGGCTGCGGTGAGATGACCACCCCGGCAGCGTGCACCGAGCAGTTGCGCGCCAGGCCTTCCAGGCGCCGCGCCACCGTGAGGACGTCCGCCACGCGCGGATCCTTGCGCGCCGCCTCTTCGAAGCCGGGCTCCTGCTTGAGAGACTCGTCCAGCGAAATGTTCAGGACGTTGGGCACCATCTTGGTGAGGCGCTCGGCGTCCTGGAACGGCATCTCGAGTACACGCGCGACGTCTTTAATAGCGGCGCGCGCGCCGAGCGTATTGAAGGTAATGATCTGGGCCACCTGCTCGCGGCCGTATTTCCGGGTGACATAGTCGATCACCTCACCGCGGCGGTTCATGCAGAAATCGATATCGATATCCGGCAGGCTCACGCGCTCCGGGTTAAGGAAGCGCTCGAAGAGCAGCCCATATTGCAGCGGGTCGATATCGGTGATGGCCATGGCGTATCCGACCAGGCTGCCGGCGGCCGATCCGCGCCCCGGTCCCACCGGGATGCCCTTGGATTTGGCGTAGCGGATGAAGTCCCATACGATCAGAAAATAACCCGCGAACTTCATCTTCTGAATCATCCGGATTTCGTTGTCGAGGCGTTCGGCGTACTCGGCCAGATCGTGCTTCAGACTGCCGCTGGCGCGCATGGCTTCCAGGCGGGGACGGCGCTTCTCGAAACCCTGCCGCGCTACGTATTCGAAGTAGGTATCGGTGGTATGTTCCGCGGGAACGTCGAAACGCGGAAACGGCTCCTTGACTTTTTCCAGCTTGACCTGGCAGCGCTGCGCTATTTCCCAGGTGCGATCGACGGCCTCTTCGATCTCGCCGAAAAGCTCCATCATCTCGTCGCGCGATTTGAGATAGAAGTCCGGCGTCGCCCAGCGCATACGGCTGGCATCGTTCATGTTCTTGCCGGTCTGGATGCACAGCAGGATTTCGTGCGCGCGCGCGTCTTCCTTGTGGAGGTAGTGGGAATCGTTGGTGGCCACCAGCGCCAGGCCGCTCTCCTGCGAGAGGCGGTTCAATTCGGGAATGAGACGTTTGTCCTGTTCGAGGTGGTGGTCCTGGACTTCAAGAAAGAAGTTGTCCCGGCCGAAGATATCGCCATACGTGTGGGCCAGCCGGCGCGCATCTTCATATTTCTGCGAGAGGAGGGTCTCGGGGATGTGGCCGCGCAGGCAGGCCGACATGGCGATCAGCCCTTTCGAGTGGCTGGCGAGCAGGTCGAGATCGATGCGCGGCTTGTAATAGAAGCCTTCGAGGTAGGAGGTGGAAACCAGCTTGATGAGGTTGCGGTAGCCCTCCTGGTTTTCGCAGAGCAGCACCAGGTGGTTGTAGCGGTCGGTCTCCGAGCGGGTCTGATGACCCTGCTGGGATATATAGGCTTCACAGCCGATCACCGGGTGTATGCCCGCGTTTTGGGCGGAGTTGTAGAACTTGACCGCTCCGAACAGGTTTCCATGGTCGGTCATGGCCACGGCCGGCATCTTCTGCGCGGCCACCGCCTGCATCAACTGGTCGATGTCGCAGGCACCATCGAGCAGAGAGTAATCCGTATGGCAGTGCAGGTGGACAAAGGGCATCGTCTGAAAGGCTCCTCGATGGCGGCACACCTCGACCGCCTGGGGGAGGCGATGGAAACGGTATTCGTATTTTACCGCCGGCGAGCGGCTGGTAGGGACGGGCGGATTCGAACCGCCGACCTGTCGCTTAGGAGGCGACCGCTCTATCCATCTGAGCTACGTCCCCGCTGTCTCCTCATTGTAGCGTCGGACGCCCTTACGGCCAATGTCGCGCCGGTAGTGCATCCTGTCAAAGTGGATGTGGCGGGCGGCGCTGTACGCGTTGTCGATAGCCGTGGAGAGGTCCGAGCCGGAGGCCGTGACGCCGAGCACGCGGCCTCCGGCGGTCTCGAGACCGCGGGCGCCGATACGCGTTCCGGCATGAAACACCGTGGCGCCCGCGGCTTCGGCGGCTTCGATGCCCGTAATAGCCTTTCCGGTTTCGTAGGCGCCCGGGTAACCGCCGGAGGCCAGCACGACGCATACGCTGGGGCCGGTTCGCCATTCGAGGGTGGCCGATGCGAGCTTGCCTTCGGCCGCGGCCAGCAGGATGGGCGCAAAGTCGGAAGTCATCCGATGCATGAGCGGCTGGGTCTCCGGATCTCCCATCCGCACGTTGAACTCGAGAATCCTGGGGCCGGCCGCGGTCATCATCATCCCGGCGTAGAGAAAGCCGGTAAAGTGTGTGGCCTCCACGGTGGGCAGTATGATGCGGTCGAGAATGGCGCGCGTCTCGGCGGAGGTGAGGATGGCGTCATCGCAGTATGCCCCCATGCCGCCGGTGTTCGGCCCCGCGTCGCCATCGAAGATGGCTTTGTGATCTTCCGTAGGGGCGAGCGGGAGAGCGTCGCGGCCGTCGCACAGCGCGATGAAGCTGACCTCGCGGCCGCGCAGGAACTCTTCGACGACAAGCGGTCCCTTCAGAATGGTAAGCGCATTTTCGGCCTCCGCGCGATCATGAGCGACGATGACGCCCTTACCGGCGGCCAGGCCGTCGGCCTTGAACACCACCGGGAAGCCGAAGCGGTCCATGGCTAGACGGGCTTCAGCCGGGTGGCTCGCGGAAATGAAGGCCGCCGTGGGGAGTTGCCTTTGCGTGAAGAATTTCTTTGCAAAAACCTTGCTACCTTCCAGGCGGGCGGCTTCCCGATCGGGGCCGACGATGAGACGCCCGGCGGATCGGAAGGAATCCACCACGCCGTCGACCAGCGGTACCTCCGGCCCAACCACGGTGAGGCCGGCGTCAATCGCATGGGCGATGTCGAGGAAGGCCGCCGGCGAGCCATCGCCTGCCGGGACGCACGTTCCGATGCGGGCAATGCCCGGGTTGCCGGGCGCGGCAAAGATGCGGACATCCGGCGATTGCGCTAGCTTCCACGCCAGGGCGTGCTCCCGCCCGCCGCTGCCAAGAATCAGAATGTTCATTGGTTACAATGATATCAATGCACGAGAGGTACGACGTGGTGGTGATCGGGGCCGGCCACGCCGGATGCGAGGCGGCTTGCGCGGCTGCTCGCATGGGCGCGCGCAGCGCCATCGTCACCATGAATCTGGACCTGATCGCGCAGATGTCCTGCAACCCGGCCATAGGGGGGATAGCCAAAGGCCACCTGGTGCGCGAGATCGACGCCCTAGGCGGCGTTATGGGGCTGGTCGCGGATGCCGTGGGAATTCAGTTTCGCTTGCTGAATACCAGCCGCGGGCCGGCGGTGTGGTCGCCGCGCGCTCAGATGGATAAGAAGCGGTACCGCGCACGCATGCGGGAGGTGCTCGAGAGCGAGCCGAACCTGCGCATCAAACAAGCCGAGGTCGCGGGGCTAACGCTGCGCAACGGACGCGCGGCGGGAGTGGCGCTGCGCGACGGCAGGTCCATCGATGCCGGCGCGGTGGTCGTGACTACTGGAACCTTCCTGAACGGCTTGGCTCACGTCGGCGAGATGCGGTACACCTGCGGCCGGAACGGCGAGGCACCTTCGGAGTTATTGGGGAGCCAACTGCGAAGCCTCGGCCTTCGCTGGATGCGCCTCAAGACTGGTACGCCGCCGCGCTTGGACGGCCGGACGATCGACTGGAGCCAGTTCGAGCGACAACCTGGAGACATCGAGCCCACCCCGTTCTCGTTCATGACGGAGCGTATCGACCGTGCGCAGATCGAGTGCCATATTGCCTACACCACCGAGGCAACGCACCGGATTCTAAAGGCGGCGATTCCGCGATCACCGCTTTACAGCGGCCAGATCGAGGGGATTGGCCCGCGGTATTGCCCGTCCATCGAGGACAAGATCGTCAAGTTCCCGGACAAGGCGCGGCATCAGATCTTCCTGGAGCCCGAAGGGCTGGACACGCACGAGGTATACGTGAACGGCATGTCGACCAGTATGCCGATCGATGTTCAGGAAGCCATGGTGGCCTCAATCCCCGGGTTGGAGCGCGCCGGGATGATCCGGCCGGGGTACGCGATTGAGTATGACGCCATCGATCCGCGGGAGCTCGATCACAGCCTGGAGGTTAAAGCGATTCCCGGGCTGTACCTGGCGGGGCAGATCAACGGCACGTCGGGGTATGAGGAGGCTGGTTGTCAGGGCCTGGTGGCCGGGATCAACGCGGTCCGCGGCGTGGGCGGCCAGGAGCGGGTTGCGATTTCGCGGACGGACGGGTACACGGGCATCCTGATCGACGACCTTGTGACCAAGGGCGCGGATGAGCCGTATCGCATGTTCACCTCGCGCGCGGAGTTCCGGCTGCATTTGCGCATCGACAATGCGGACGGGCGGTTGACACCTGTTGGCCGCCGGGTGGGCTTGGTGGACGATAAGCGTTGGGCGGTCTTCACGCGCAAACAGGCCCAGAGAGAGCGCTTAACGGTCGCGCTTGCGACGCATCCGAACGGGCAGTGGCTGAAGCGGCCCGAGGCTGGAATCGCGAAGATCGGCGGTTGGGTACGGTCGGTGCTTGGCGACGAGCCGGCACGGGGGCTCATGGAGAGCGTCGAAATTGAAACGAAGTACAGCGGTTACATTGGCCAGCAGGAGCGCCAGATCGAGCGCTTGAAGGATGCCGAGCGAAGGCATATCCCAGTGGGTTTTGCTTTCGAGGGCATACCCGGGCTTTCCCGCGAGATTTGCCAGAAGCTCGAAGGCGTCCGGCCGGCGACGCTGGGCCAAGCGGCCCGAATTCCAGGGGTGACGCCGGCTGCGATCGCTGTCTTGGATGTCTACTTGAGCATCGCCAGTGTTCAGTGAGCTTTTGCGCGAGACGCTCCGCGGGATCGTGGAGCTCACGGCGGAGCAGTGCTTGGCGCTGGAGAGCCATTACGAGCTGCTCGTGAAATGGAACCGGAAGCTGAATCTCACTGCGATTGAAGATCCCTCGGAGGTAGTGACCCGGCATTACGGGGAGTCGCTGTTTTTGGCTGCTCATCTGCCCGCGGGTTCGCTGGGGATTGTGGATATTGGCTCTGGCGCCGGGTTCCCGGGATTTCCGGTAGCGATTCTGAGACCGGAGTGCGCCGTAACGCTGGTTGAGTCGCACCAACGCAAGGCGGTCTTTCTGAAGGAGGCTAGCCGCTCTGTGTCGAACATCCGGGTGCTGGCGCGGCGCGCGGAAGAAGTTGCCGCGAGCGGGGCGGAATTCGACTGGGTGATCTCTCGGGCCGTTAGCTATGAAGACTTGGCGCCAACGCTAAAGCTTTTGGCGCCGAATGCCGATCTTCTTACTGGCAGGGAAGAACCACCGGCGGCGCTGGGGTTCGTGTGGGAGCCGGGTATTCCGGTGCCTTGGGGTCGGGAGCGCTTTCTAAGGCGGGGTCGCCGGGCTTGATCGAGGTGTTTCACGTGAAACGCTGGGAGAGGCGTGTTTCACGTGGAACATGCTAGTATGACCGCTTGAGCCGAGTATTCGCGATTGCCAACCAAAAAGGTGGTGTAGGGAAGACTACCACCGCAATCAACTTGGCAGCCTCATTGGCGGCCAACGACCTTCGCGTTCTCGTAATCGATTCAGACCCGCAAGGTAACGCCACCACGGGTCTCGGTGTTTTAAAGGGCCAAGATCGCCCCAGCCTCTACGATTTGATCCTGGGCGACGTCTCACCCCAATCAGCCATAGTCACCACGGAGTTCGAAGATCTGTACATGATCACCGCGGACAAGAACCTCGTAGGGGCCAATCTTGAGCTGGTCGGGATTCCCAAGCGTGAATCCCGGCTACGCGAGCGGATCGCCCCCATTCGGGACGACTACAGCTTCATCCTTATCGATTGCCCGCCCGCCCTGGATCTTCTCACCCTGAACGCTCTTATGGCCGCCGATTCCGTCCTCGTTCCGATTCAATGCGAGTTCTTTGCCCTCGAAGGCATCTCGGAACTCATGGACACGATCGACCGGATCCGTGACGCCTTTAATCATCCCCTCCAGGTTGAAGGGATTCTCCTGACCATGTTCGACGACCGCACGAACCTTACGCGGCAGGTGGCTGCGGACCTCAAATCCTTCTTCCACGACGAAGTCTTCAAGACCGTTATTCCGCGCAGCATACGCCTGGCCGAAGCTCCCAGCTTCGGTAAACCGATTCTGGTTTACGACCCCCGGTCGCGCGGCGCGGAAAGCTATATCCAGCTCGCCAAAGAGATTCTCGATCATGAACAAGCCCGACACCACGCGCAGGGCACTCGGTAGAGGCCTCGGCTCCCTATTGCCGACGCGGCCCACGATGTCGCATCAGGAGAACTCGCGTGAGGAAGCCGATCGCTCCCTTCCCATCGACCTCATCGACCCGAATCCTCTCCAACCTCGCCGCGTGTTTCAAAGTGAACGCCTCTCCGAGCTCGCGCAGTCGATTCGCACCAACGGCATCATTCAGCCGCTGGTCGTCCGTCGCTCGGGCGATCGTTTCCAGCTTGTCGCCGGTGAGCGGCGATGGAGAGCCGCCAAACTGGCGGGGATCGACCGGGTCCCGGTCGTCGTGCAAGACGTCCCCGACGAACGCCTTCTCGAAATCACCCTCATTGAGAACATCCAGCGGGAAGATCTGAACCCAATCGAAACCGCAGTTGCTTTCGACCGGCTCGGCCGAGAACTCCAGCTCTCGCCCGAGCAGATCGGCCAGCGTACCGGCAAAGATCGAACCACCATCACCAACTTCATTCGCTTGCTCCAGCTTCCACCGGACATCCAGCAGTTGGTCGGGGAGCGGCGTTTAACGGGCGGGCACGCCCGGTGCCTTCTCTCGCTCCCCACCCCCGAGCTTCAGCGCGAGGTCGCTGAAAAGGCGGTCGCGCAAGGCTGGTCCGTCCGCCAGATGGAGCGCACCACCCAGCGCATGATGGAAGATCGCAAGCCCAAGCATGTCGATGAAGTCGCCGACCCCAACGTGAAAGCTGCCATCCGGGAGATGGAGCGTATTCTGGCGACCAAGGTGCGGCTGGTCGAAAAGGCGAAGCACAAGGGCAGGATTGAGATCGACTACTACTCCAGCGAAGATCTCGATCGCATTTACACTGCTATTGTGGGCGAGCACTGAGCGCCCGTGCTACTTCAGGATCGCCAGGATCTCAGCCAGCTCCCTGCGGATATCGGGTAACGGGTCCTCGGAGAACAACTCCTGCTGCGTTCTCTTCGGTGCGCGCGCCTTCACGGTGCGCCCCTCTGACTGCAGCGAGTGCCGGGCGCCTTCGATCGTGAATCGTTTCTCGTAGAGCAGCGATTTGATCCGCAGCAGGAGCTCGACGTCTTTGCGCCGGTACAGCCGGTGTCCCGTGCCCGATTTCTTCGGCGACAACCCCGGAAAAACCGTCTCCCAGTACCGCAAGACATACGGCTCCACCGCGAGAAGCTCGCTCACCTCTCCGATCTTGAAGTACAGCTTATCCGGAATCTCCGTAGACCCGGGCTGCAACGCAACGTCCGTCATGAGCCATCCGACATCCTATCTCACCGGCTGGCGATTGTCACGGCATGTTGACCTGCGGGTAGAAACACCGTAACCCGTCCCGCCAGTAGCGGAGGCTGGCGGGTGCCATCGATTTCGATGCGGACCGGCGTCCGGCTCAGGATCGCGAGCGCGCGTCCCCCGCTTTGATATGAAAATCGCAGCTCGGACGCGCCTATGACGCGAGCCGTTCTCAAATCGCCGTTGAACCGCACAAGGTGTAACCCAGCCCCATGCCGCGCCGGCTCCACCGTATGCTTCCCGGCGGGCAGCCATACCACATCCTGGTCGAACGCCGGCCAGAGTTGGCCATCCACCATAGCTGATCCCTTCCAAACCAAGCCCACACCAGAAGCTGACTCCACGGTCACCGCCCTGCCCGCACTTTCCGCTCGAGCGACACCTGCAGCCGCCGGCAGCAGCCTCCAATCGGGCTGCAATAGCGAGCTCTCGAAGTAGAGCGTCACGCGCGCGAAACTCTCGGCCGCCTGATGAACGGTCTGGAAGAGTTCTGTGCCGGTCGGCTGCTTGGTCGGGTACACATCCTGATAGCGTTCGACGACGTTGAGGTCGATTGCCAGCCTTTCCTGGTGAGTGGTAAGCGGCCGGTAGCGCGCGGCAATATCCAGATACCGCCGCGCGCCGAGATTCCAGAGGGTCGCCGGATCCTCGATCAAAAAAGTGAAATTGTGCTTCTCGAGCAACGGCATCAGCTTGGCGGCATCCGACCCGATGGCCTCGCGGATGTGCGGATCGAGCCGGTCATCCACATGGGTCAATACCAGGTCGAGCTGGGGACGCTGCCGCTTGGCCTTTTCGATCTCGCCGAGCCACTCCTCCTCCATGCGGGCCGCCAGATCCCTGCGGAAATCGAGAAACAGCTTGCGCGAAGCGGCATCCTTCCGGCGGTCAAACAGCTCGATGGGATCGAACCCACTCTGGCTGCGGAATGCAGCCCGCACGCGGTCGTTCATGGGTGTGAAGCGCGAAGGGTTATCGATGCCTTCGAGCGATTCGAAGTACAGCTCAGCCAGGTTTACGCCGTCCCAGTCGAACCGGCCGAGCAGTTGCTGGACCCCCGCCGCCACTGCGCGGAAGCAGTCGGGATCATTCAAATTCATGAGCTTACGCCAATCGAGTTGGGCGTCTTGCAAAACTGCGGTCTTCTCGCGCCACGCCGGATGGTCGTCCCAGAATTTCTCGCTTACGTGCGGCAACTCGAGCCAGGCGTAGACCTGGATCCCTTCGCGGTGGCAAGCTTCGATCAATTTCTTCAAGTAGGCATCGTTCCGCGGATCCGGCTCGAAGAAGTGCCATGCCGCTACATGCAGCGCGGCGATCCCGGCGCTTCGCCATCGCGCGGCGAGATAGTCCAGATCGGCGCGCAAACGGTAGGACGAATCGAAGAATGCCCAGGTTCGCGCGGACCGGAAAGGCGGCTCCATACCTAGGGCCAGAAGCGCATCGAGCAGGTAGGGGAACCGCTCATACCCGTGCTCGCCTGGAGGCGCCGCCACCCACAGTACCGCGCCCGAGCCGCGACGCAGACCGGCGGTCAGAGGCGCTCCGGTCCACCGCTCCCGAGCGAAGACCTTGGCTCCTTCCGGCAGCTCAAACACCGGCAACTCCAGCCCCTGCTCCCAAACTATCGGCAGCATGGGGCGGGCGACGTCCGTCAGGCTGGTCACTTGGACGCTTTCCGTACCTGGCCGAAAACCGAACAACCCGGCCAGCGACGATTCGCCTTCCAGAATCAGAATGGCGCCGCGCTCCACGCGCCCCGCCCATTCGGCGGAAGCCGGCGTGCCGCTCCGTGCCACTAGAATACAGGCTGTTGAAGGGGGGCGAGCCGGGATGCCGACCGAAGCGAAAATTTCGGGCCATGCGCCTGGGTCCTGAGTGAGCACGGCGAAGGATGGCAGTTCTGCCCCTGTCGCTAACCGAACCGGCAGGGCCATCAATAGGGCCAAACTAGCGTGTAAACGCATACCAGAGTCCAATGCGAATATCGCGAAACGGAGGCCTCCACGAGGCCGTGTACGCTCCCCAGACCAGATCCAGACTGAAATAAGCCGAACGCGGTAGCACGGGCGGCGAAATCCGGATACCAGGGCCTGTTTCTCCGAAATTGGCCCACTCCTGCCCCTGTGTGTCGATGGTGAGGTTGCCGTTCCAATAGAGCTGCATGCGCGCGGAGGTCGGACCGAGCGTATATCCCAGGCGCGACTGGGTATACACCAGGAAATCATTGCCGAACCGACTCACAAAAACGCCATCCAGGGTGGCACTCGCGAACCAGCCGGGCACCTCGGCTTGGAGAGAGTGTCCCAGGGTGTGCGCGGCGGAGACGCCCCCGCGGTAATCGGGCAGCATGTGGCCGGTCAAATAGCCAACGGCCGAGCCGGCTTCGGCCCATCCGGTGATCCCGTGCCAGGCGGGCGTGGCCAAGCCCATGCCCACGATAAACGAACTTTCCGAGAGGTATATAGGATTGATCGAACCGATGGCGCCTTCGGTGTCTCCAATGAACCGCAGACTCAAGTAAGGCCGCACCGGGAAATGAATGCGCCATTCGGTCTTGGCCTGTCCGTATGAGAACAAGTCCCTCCAACGGTTCGAGTACACGGGGTACAGCCAAACCGTGGTCCGGAATGTCTCGTTGGCGGGGCGCAGGTTGCGCCAAGCCTGTGAAGCCTCCGCAGCCACGTGCGGATCGCTGCTCCCGCGCGCCAGCTTGAACCAGTGGTAGGCAAGCCAGTCCTGGCGCAGCATGTTGTAGGTCCACCCGAGTCTTAGCATCACGCCCGAGTCCGAGGGATCCGCTTCCAGGGCCTGGTCCAGATACTTGAGGGCGTCATTCAGGTAGCCGGCCTTGATGCTGCGTTCGGCCATGATTTTGGCGTCGATGGAGGCCGGTGGCTCGTCGCGCGCTTTCAGCACCTGGGGCAGCCGCAGCACGGCACGGACCCGATTAGCGAGATCGTTATCCTTTCCGGCCAACACGCGCTCGAAAAGCGGCATGGCGCCTTCGAGGTCGCCGCGCGCGTATCGCAGGAAGCCCAGTTGCGTGGCTGATAGCAGATCCTCTGGAACGGTTTCCGTGAGCGTCTGAAATTCCCGCTCGGCCTCGGCCTGCCGGTTCATGCGGAGGAGCAGGTATCCCAATTCCCGACGCAGCTCACTGTTGGAGGGGTCCAACTGCAACGCACGCCGGAACTCCGGGACGTACGGATATCGAACCGGCATCAGCTCCCGCGCCATCTCGGCGGCGCGGGTTTCGCTTCCACGGGAGGCCGCCAGCAGCGCCGCGAGGGCATCCTCCGTACGGCCGAGCGCCTGCCAAACGCGCCCCAGATCCACCAGCACCGTGCGTCTTGACGGCAGCACACGCCATGCCTTCTCGTACTCTCCGGCGGCCAGTTCCAGCTCGTCGCGCTGCTCGGCGAGCCGGGCCAGCTCGAAATGCGCGCTGAAGTCATCGGCGCCGAGCCGGATAGCCTCCCGCCAGCGCGCTATTCCGGCGGCCAGCGGCGCATCGACGTTGTGGAATGCCCGCGCCGCATCGGCGTTGCCGGACTGGCGGAGCCGGTCGAAGATGCGCCGCGCCTGGGCCTGCTCGCCGCCCTCGTAGCAAAGATAGGCGTACTCCATGGCCGTGTGCGCGTCGGCGGGATCGATCTCGAGCGCTTTCCGGAACTGGTCGCGCGCCAAGTCGTTCTCCCCAATCTTGAGGTAGGTATAGGCCAGATCTTTATGAATTGCAGCTACTTCCGGGGATGCTTGGATAGCCTCTAAGAACTCTTCAACAGCCGTGTCGTAATTTCGGACGCGCAACGCCTCATAGGCTCGCGCCAGCACATCCTGGGCGGAATCGGCCAGCGCCAGGCCGCAGGCCAGCAAGAATAGGGTTAGGCGCATCCTGAACCTACCTTCATTCCGAATAGTGGCGCCGAGACCGCCGTCTTCACAACTTTCTGCGCGCCGGAATTTCAGACGCAACTGTCCGTATATCCCGCAAAACCGAGGCCTCTAATCCTTGCAACTCATTTATTTTCTGCATGGAATGATTCGTGCTTAGAACTGGAGTGGGCCGTACTATGGCCGACGGAGACGAAGAGTGACCTGTCCCTTCCTGAAAGAAGCCCAGGTGAAGTACTGCCGCGCCGTTTCGCAGCGCAAGTTAATCCCCATGACGCTGAGCGGGCGCGTGGAGGAGAAGTGCTCTTCCGCCGGTTACATCTCTTGCCTGGTATACCGCGCGCAGGCTCCAGGGGAAGGGACCGCTGTGGTATGCCCCTACCTGTGCGAGTCGCTGATGCAGTACTGCGGCGGAGCGCCGGTGGCCAAGTTTGTGCCCTACAGCGAATCGCTGCAGTCACGTTGCGGAAACGATGGCTACCGGTACTGCGAGTTGTATCTCTCCATGGCGCACCCCGAGGACACATGCAACGAAGTGCATGGCGTCGCGATGCCCGAGTGGCTCGGGTACAGCGCCAATCACATGTGGATCGACGTGACCGAAGGCGGCATGTGCCACGCGGGCATCGACGCTTTCCTCTGCCGCGCGCTGGGTAAGATCGATCGCATCGCCTACGTCTGGCAGCAGGGCGTTCACCGGCCGACGGCCGTGCTGACTGCCGGCGGCTCGGATTTCGAAGTCGTATTTCCCAACGAGATCCTGCTCACCGCATGCAATCTGTATCTTCGTGCCGATCCGGCGCACCTGACCGCCAACCCCTACGGTAGCTGGCTATTCGAGGGAAGGGTAGAACCGCGCACGCTCGAGGGGGTGCGGCGCGGGGCCGAGGCTCGCCAATGGATGGAACACGAGCTAAGCCGCATCAGCCAGTTTTTGCAGGATCACGCCGGGATGGGAGAGTTTGCCGCGGATGGCGGCCACTTCTCTTCCAACCTCGTGGGCCATCTGGAACGTGACCAGATGCTGGCGCTGTTTCACGAATTCTTCTCGCCCTTCGCGAGTGGGAGATGAAAACTTCCATGGTCACGACGACAGAGAAAAAAGAGTTCATCGAACGCCACGTCACGTCCATGAAGGCGGCAACGCGCGGAATGACCTCAATAGGTGCCAGGGGGGCGCTACGGCTGTTTTTCGCTGCACCGGCGCCGGACCTGGTTAACAATCCCGAAGTCGGGAACGGTAACTGGAGGGAATGCGAATGGCACAATATTTGAAGATCCTGAGTCTTGCAGTCGCCAGCTGCGGCGGCCTGCTGGCGCAAAGCGCCACAGGCGATGCGGCGCGTGGTGAACAGGTGCTGCGAGATCGAGGCTGCATCAATTGCCACAAGGTGAATGGAGAAGGTGGCAATAGAGCCCCGGATCTCGGCGTACGGAAGTCCCGCAACTATACGCCCGCCGGCCTGGCTGGCGTGTTGTGGAACCATGATCCTTCCGCGTGGGCGCAAACCGGCGTGCGGACAAAGGGGGCATTCGCCATCAATGCCGGGCAATCGGCCGACCTTTTCGCTTACTTCACGTCTAAGAGGTATTTCGAGCCTATGGCCGATGCCCGAAGGGGTAAGCAGATCTTCAGAGCGAAGCAATGCTCGAGTTGCCACGGCATCCGGGAGCGCGCTTCCGCGGATGCGCCTACCGTCGTCACGTGGCATTCGTTGCGCGACCCGATCGGGTTTGCGCTGGACACCTGGAATCCTCAGGGGATGGAGCGCGCGCTGGAGCGTAAGGGTGTGCGTTATCCGCGCTTCACATCCCAGGAGATGAACGACCTTCTTCTTTACCTGGACAACCTCCGTGAGATCCGCAGCAAGAAGTTCCAGTTCCAGCTCGCGGACAGCGAACAAGGACGCAACGTGTTTCATTCCGTGCAGTGCGATAGCTGCCACCAGGGGAAGGCCTCTTTGGAGGAGCGCACGGAGCGAATCTCGTTGGCGGATATACAAGCCGAGATTTGGAACGCTTCCACCAGGCTGAAGACACTGCCTGCCGTGAGCCGTGACGAAATGAGCAATCTGTTCGCATATTTGTGGTCCCTGGAGCCTCGCGGCGACGCGCACCACGGCGAAATCGCGTTTACGAAGAAGAAATGCGCCACTTGCCATACCGGTCAGGGGAGCAGCGCCCCCATGCTGAGCGAACGCGATCTCTCTCCGGTGTCCATGGTCGCCGCGCTGTTGAGCCACGGGTCTGCCATGCAAGCCGAGTTGACCAAAAGGAGCCTGGCGTGGCCCCAAATCCACGAAACCGAGATATCCGACATGGCCGCATATCTCAGAGACCGGCATCCCTCCGCCGCCAACGAAGTGCCTTATCGCGCTGCCGCTCTCGACATTCTTTCGAGCCGTTATCGGTAGAGACTTAGCAGCCGACTGGAATGCTTCACGCGCGCTCGCCCCAATCAGCGGCCGCGGTCGTGCTCTTCCACGCGCGCGCGGCCCGTGCGGGCGGCCTCGCGCTCACGCGGTGAGCGAGGCACAAGCTGGTGGGTCTCCGGGCGGCGCTGCTGCCGCGTGTACCTCGGCACTGCGTAAGGATGAACGTACGCCGTCCGATTGGCCCAGGTCCGCCTCCAGGGCGCATCGTTAATGAACACGGTATGCGCGTCCCAGGCAAAACGGTTGAGGCCCCAGCCCCAAGGCCGGAAGGCGACCCCGATGGCGATGCCGAAATTGAAGCTGATCGCGCCGCCCACGAAAAAGCCCGGCCGTGGCGCGGCAAAGACGACCAATGGGTCGTAGTACGGCACGACGATGAAATCGGGACGCGCGGGCAGGATCTCGATATACGGGCCGTCGTTCACGATAAGCTGCGCGTTGCTCCTGAGATATCCATATTGATACGCCTTGTGGCGTTCCCGCTGCACGGCGTCCATGACGTCAGCCTGCTGAGCCAGAAAAGCGTTGCCCAATTCACCGGTCCACGCCGGGTCGGAAGCCATCATATCCAGGACCGATGGGAAGGGGAGCAGCGCTTGTACGCTGGGGTCCCAGGGGAGTTGGTCGGCCTCAATGGCGGCCGCCAATTGATCGCCCTGCAAATAGTGATGCTCGTCGGCCCAGCGGGCGGCATCGGGGATCTGATCGGGAAAAGTGGCCGCCGCCAGAACCTGCGCCAGAAGCGGATCGGGATACAAGGCGATACGGGACACCAGGCGATCCAACTCCTGGGGCGGGTACGTGGGCGGCGGAGCCTGGCCCAAAGCAAAGACGGCCAAGAGGCCGGCAAGAGAGCTCATCAGCATGATTCTTCGCATTCAAAAGTGTCTCCTGCGTTCCATTTTGCCGCACGCGGCCACCGGCCGGCGCGGAGTTTGTTTCGTTTCTCACGACGCAGGCGCGAGTCTTAACCGCACCTACGGCGCCGGCGTATGGAACCGGCCGAACCACGCCGATTTGCCAATAACATGGCCATCCATGGCCTTAAGCAAGTCCTCGCGCGTTGTGGTGGCGGGCAGATCGAGCTTCGTGTCGAGGGCGTAGAATTCAAATACGTAGTGATGCAAAGGCCCGGGGCCCGCGCCGGGTCCGAAGTAGGCTGGAGTTTTTCCGGTAAGAGACGCAAGGCCCGGACCATTGCGCGCTCCATCGGGCAGGTCGCCAGATCCCAATCCCTCTGGCAGCCCCTGGGCGGTTCCGGGAATGTTAAACAACGTCCAATGGAGAGTGTCGGCCGTCGTCTTATTCATGGCGTTTTCGACGTCGTGAAAAATCACGGCGTAGCTCTGCAAACCAGCCGGAGGGGTCGTTGGATTTGTGCCCAGGTTCCAGTGGAACTCAAATGCGGGCGACTTGTTGTCACCCCGAACCGCGTTCCGCATGGGAATCTCCGCGCCATCCGACCAGGCCGTCGTGGTAACCCAAAAGACCGGGCGCGGCGGCGGAGCCTTGGCCGGAGGATTCTGAGCGAGCGCCATAATCGGCGATGCGATAACGATGGCCGCGGAAAGTACGCTTCGGAGCGTCGTCTTCATCGGAAGTTCACCTCAAGGGTAATGTATACCAGTACGCATCGCCGCCCGCCGTACGTACGCATACAGGTCGGGAGCTACTTGACCGCTTCGAACTGGATCTGCTGCAGCGCGTCCGGGTCGCTCGGAAGCTCCTTTTTGCCCGCGGGCAGCTTATTGAACTGCAGCATGTAGGCGAGAATATCGGCGTTTTCAGCGCGAGTGAGCTTTCCGGGATGATCCGCCGGCATGGTGGTTTGAATCCGGTCGAATAAGTCGTTCAACGTCTGGCCATCCCAGTTCGCCGTAAAGTCAGATCCGGCGAGCGGAGGAGTGGCCGCTCCGGAACCCTGCAATTGCTGGCCGTGGCATGAAGCGCATGATTTCCGGTACGACGCCTCTCCGCGCCGGGCCTGACTTTCGGTATAGACGCCGTCGCGCGTGGAGGTATGAGCTTGCGCGCGCCCTCGAAACTGGGCCGTCGCAAGCACCGCCAAACACGCCAACCATAAGAGTGGTTTCACATACCTATGGTAGCCTGTAGCTAGCTGCACTGTCTCGTATAGAGGACACGCCATGATCGACTCAAGAAACTCTTTTCTATATCTTGTAGTGGCTGCTGCGATGTTACTTTCCCAATCGGCTCTGCACGCCGCGGGTCCTATCGCCTGCGATTCGGATAACGGCGGTCTCACGCTGCCTCCGGGCTTCTGCGCTCTGGTGGTCGCGAACAATGTGGGCCAGGGTCGCCATGCCACGGTTGCGGCCAACGGCGACCTCTATGTCGCTCTCATGGATGGCGGGGTGGCGGCGCTCCGCGACGCTAATGGGGATGGCCGGTTCGAAATCGTCGAGAAATTCGGAGAAGGCAGCGCCACCGGCATCGAGTTGCGTGACGGCTACCTGTGGGTTGCGAAGGTGAACTCGGTGGAGCGTTACAAAATGACACCGGGCCAACTCAAGCCGTCCGGCGCCCCGGAAGTCGTGGTTTCGGGGCTGGAGGGCGGCCGGCAGCACGGCGACAAGGGCATCGCTTTCGACGGCAAGGGATCGTTGTATGTTAATGTCGGCGCTCCCTCAAACGCCTGCCAGGTGCGTGACCGTAGCAGACAATCGCCTGGACAGGACCCCTGCCCGATTCTCGAAAAGCATGGCGGAATCTGGAAATTCAGCGACAGCAAGCTCGGACAGACGCAGGCAGATGGTGTCCGGTACGCGACCGGAATGCGCCAGATGCCGGCTATTACGTGGCATGACGGAGTCTCTACGTAGTGATGAACAACCGCGATCAGCTCGACGTGCTTTGGCCCGGGAAGTTCACCGCGGAGGAGAACGCCACCCGCCCTGCCGAGCCGATGTACCGGATTGAAAAACAAGGCGACAACTTCGGTTGGCCGTTCTGCTTCTACGATTACACCGTGAACCAATTGCTGCTGAATCCGGAATATGGCGGGGACGGCAAAACGGTCGGCCGTTGCGCGGAGTTCAAATTACCGATCACCAGTTTTCCGGCCCACTGGGCGCCGGTTGACGTGATGTTCTACAGCGGTAGTCAGTTGCCACCTCGGTATCGCAACGGCGCGTTTATTGCTTTTCATGGATCCTGGAATCGCGCGCCACTTCCGCAGGAAGTTTCGAACATTACGTTCCAGCCATTTTCCGGTGACAAACCCTCGGGCAAATTCGAGGTCTTTGCGAGCGGCTTCGCCGGAAAGGCGCAGATCATGAACCCTGAAGATGCTCTTGCGCGAGCGGACGGGGTGGCGCAGGCGCCCGACGGATCGTTGTATATCACCGAAAGCCAGAAGGGCAAAGTCTGGCGCGTGTTCTATCGCGGCAAATAAATACTTCTGTAATATGTGACGGCTGGAGACCATGAGACCCTTGGACAGCTCTATCGCATTTCGGACGCCGTGGTTCGATCTGCTCGCCAAGAGGCTGGAGCCGGCCGGGGCCCCGTGGTATTCGCTCCGGCTTCCGGATTATGCCGCGGTCCTGGCCATCACGCCCGATGAGCGCGTGCTGATCGTGCGGCAGTACCGGCCGGCGGTGGAGCGGTACATGCTGGAGTTGCCCAGCGGCCTAGTGGATCCGGGCGAGACGCCGGAGCAGGCCGCGCGGCGCGAGTTGCTCGAGGAAACCGGCTATGAGGCGGAGACCCTGGAGGTGCTCGGCCCCATGTTTCCGGATACCGGGCGCTTGGGCAACCGCATCTGGAACTGCCTGGCGACGGGAGCGCGCCGGGTGGAGGGTCGGGCGCCGGAAGCGGGCATCGAGGTTACCGTGTGGACGCTCGCGGAACTGGCTCGCGCGATGCTGGACGGCCGCTTCGATCATTCGCTGCACGTAGCCACGCTAATGGCGGCGGTGGTGCGTGGGAAGCTCAAGCTGCCGCCGGCCGAGCCGGGGATGGCGCCCTAAGCGGAACTCGCGAGTGCCGTTGCGGCGGCTGCCGTTGCGGAATGCCGGCGCGCGGGGCGCAAGCTGAGCGGGGCTGCCGGCGCCGGCGCGGCCACCAGGGTTCGCAGCAAGGTTCCGGTCTGGCGCCACCAGCCGTGGAACGTGTCGATGTTGCCGTGGCGCGCGCACAGCGGATGCCAGCCATTGGCGCGGTACTGCTCGGGTGGCTCGTGCGGGCCGTTCAATGTCACGCTCACCGAGCGGGTATCGAGCCGCAGGCCGGCGCGCAGCGCTTTGAGGGCGCTCTCCTTGGCGCTCCAGAAGAGCGCGGCGAGCCGGGGCCGCTCTGCGGCGGGCGCCTCCCGGATACAGGCTTGTTCCCCGGCTGTGAAATAGTCGGCGAGGAAGGCTTCGCCACGCGGCTCCGCGATTTCCAGATCGCAGCCCAAGGCCACGCCAGAAGGGGCCACCGCGCAAGCAGCCACGCCGTTGCGATGGCTTAGGGAAATCACGATGGGCGCGGGCCGTTCCAACAAGTAGACTTCGGGCGCGCCCGAAGCCGCGGAGCGTATTTCGATCTCCTCCAGCCGCGCGGGGCGCATGCCGAGCCAGGCGGCCACGGCCCTTTTTGCGGTAAAGCGCCCCATAAGCCAATCGTCACGACGCTTGGGGAAGCGCAGGGCATCCAGGCGGAGAGTCTCGCTTCTGGTGAGCCAGTAGTTCTCCGCCGGAATTTCAGCTTCGGTCTGTTCGAGCCAATATACGTCGATCTCATTGGTGTTCATGGTTATACGACGCTCGCCATAGACTTACTCGTGCCCGCGGCCAGGACGGCTTGCAAGGCTTTCACCGGCTCGCCATCGATGGACTCGAGCGCCACCATGCGGTAGCCGCTCATAGAGAGGTAGCGGGTTCCCGCGATGTCCACAACCTCGACCGCGCAGCTCCCATTCGCGAGATCCGGAGCGACCACCGCGAACAGCGGCCCATCGGCCAACTCCGGCGCACGGAACAGCGAGACGCGATCGATGTGCTGCGGCAGACCCATGCGGCCCCGCGCGATTTCCCAGAGGCCGGCGGTCTGGAAGCAAAGCTCGATCAAGCGCGGCGCCATCGAGAGTGGCAGGTCGGGCGGTTGATGGTTGTCGGGCAAGCCTTGGGCCATCTGGCCGACGATACGGTCTCCATCCCGCCAGGCGCGTTCCAGAACCTGGTATGCCGGCCCGTGGAAGTATAAGCGATAGATATCGCCGGCCTCGATCATGGGACCGGCGGGCGCGCCGGGCGTCTCGGCTGGTGTGGTTTCAGGCGCGTTGCGCGACATCCGCACGCGTCCCGTGAAGTGCGTCGAGATCTGCGGCTCGGCCTGGTTGGGGAGCGACCGGCTGCCGATCAACCGGCAATCCGCCACCACTTGATCGCCGAGAGGAGAGAGCGCCGCCTGGACCGTCAGGGAGCGCGGCTCGTCCCGGTAGAATTTGAATGGCGCGAGGAAATCAACGTCCTCCAGAGCTTCGACCTTCCAGTCCGGAAGCATGGAGAGGGCGGCTTCCGCGAAGGCTTCGACGCCCATGACGCCGGGCAGCACGGGCGTGCCGGCGATGCGGTGATCGTAGAGGAACGGCTGGAGCTTCGGATCGAGGGTGGTCTCGAAGGTGAGGCCGCTGTGAAGTTTCGCCTGGCTGAGGCGGCCGATCATCGGCCCCGGCGAAGAGGCGGCCGGCGCGGCGATATCGATGCCGCCCTCGGCATCCCATTCATCCAACAGGATGCCGAGACGCTGGGCGACGACGACTTCACCGCGCGTGCCGCCTTCGGTCAATTCGCGGCGAATCCAGGGGATGCCGGCTTCGGGCGGCAGCATGTCGATGCCCGCAGCCTCCATCATTTTCGGAATGGAGCCGCGGGTGGCCATACCGATTCCGCCCCAGGCGGTCCAATCGATGGCGATGCCGCGGGTAGCCGGGCGGGTGGTTCGGAAACTGGAGACGATTTTGCACAGCAGGTCGTTGGCGGCGCTGTAATCGGTCTGGCCGCCATTGCCGAAGCGGCCGGCGATGGAGCTGAACGCCACGGCCGCCCCCAGAGGCATATCGCCGATGGCGCGCAGAAGATTGAACCAGCCGTCGCTCTTGACGTCGAAGACCAGATCGAATTCGCGGGCGTCCTTGGCAGGCAGCATGTGGCTGCGCTCGATGCCGGCAGCGTGCAGCAGCACATCGATGCGGCCGCTGCGCTCGCGCACCTGGCCGATCGCCCGGGCCACCGCGGCGGCATCGGTGAGGTTGACGCTGAAGTAGTGCGCCGTTCCGCCGGCGGCTTGAACCGCATCGATGGCGGCGCGTGCGGCCTGGGCGCGCTCCAGGGCTTGCAGCTCCTTTTCCACCATTGCGGGAGTAGCCCGTTTGCCGTTGGCCTGCAGGCGCGCGATGAGATCGCGCTTAAGGCCTTCCTTATCGGCGGCGAAGCGCTGCAAATCGGGGTCGTGCGGAGCGGGCTCGGGGACCACGTCGAGAAGATAGAAGGCGCCTCCGGAGGCGGCGGCGAGATCGGCGGTGATGGCGGAGACGATGCTCCCCGCGGCGCCGGTGACGACAAAGACGGTGTTCTTATCGAGCGCGAGGCCGGGCTGGCCATCCGCGGCCGGCTGCTCGCGCAGCCCGATTGTCCAGCGCTGGCCGCCCTGGCAGCCGACCTCGACCACGGCGGGGTCGCGGAGGGTTTCATCGATCAGGATTTCGGCGGCCTCGAAGGTCTGGCGCTCGGCTTCGAAATCGACGGCTTTGACGAGAGCGGCGGTGCGCTCGCGTTTGTAGGTTTTAGTGAAGCCCGTGACAGCTCCGCCCAGTGGCGCGAACGCTCCGGCGTCATCGTAGCCGTGCCGGCCGCCGAGCCGCGTCGCCGAAATCAGGAAAGTGCCGGGCGAGGCCACCTGCTCGTAAAGAGCGCGCATCGTGGCGTAGAAGGATTTGACACGCACGCGCAGAGCTTCGTGCCAGGCGTCCAAATCCATTTCGCTCAGGCTGCCCTCGCGATCCAGGGCGGGAAGCCAGTAGACTCCCGCGATGGGGCCGGCGGCGAGCCATTCCTGGAGACGAGCGGCCAGCGCACCGGCATCCATGGCAGGATCGAGCTGGAGGACTTCGACGCCCATCAACTGGAGACCTTCCACGAGAGCGTGCCCCACCCCACCGCGATCCGGCATGACGACTACGCGCCGTCCGGGGCCCAGAGTCACTCCGGTGGACTTGCACAGGGAAAGCGGAGGACGCAGTTCGGGGACCGGGACGCGGCGCGGAACCAGGTTGGCGGCTTGGAAGCTGGCGGGAGCCGGGCGCACGGGCGCAGCCGCGACAGAAGCCGGCTCCGCGGCAGCCTGCGGCTGCCGGTCGCGTGCGAACTGAATGACGTGGGACAGCGTGGGGAAGTCGCGCAGCTTCAGATCGCCATCTCGCGGGATCTGAAACGCGGCGCGCACGGCGGCGAACATCTCAGCCTGCTTAACAGTGTCGACGCCGAGATCGGCTTCGAGATCGAGCTCCAGGTCCAGCATGTCCTTGGGATACCCGGTCTTTTCGGAGACGATCGCCAGCACGGCCTCTTTGATGGGGTCGTCCGCGGCCGGCGCGGGCGCAGCAACGGCGGGCTCGGCGGGTGCGGGTGCGGCGGCGGCCGCGACGGGGGCAGGCGTTGCCGGAGGCGAAGCCGCGGCGGCCAGGTCGGGGCGCTTCTCGAGAACGAAGCCCATGACGTGCCGGAGCGTGGGGTAGTCGCGCAGCTTGCGGTTCTCGTCGCGCGGGATGTTGTACTTCTCGCGGATGGCGGTGAACATCTCGGCCTGTTTGACGGTATCGACGCCGAGATCGGCTTCGAGGTCGAGATCCAGGTCCAGCATGTCTTGGGGATAACCAGTCTTCTCGGCGACGATCTGGAGCACGGCCGCCTGAATGGGATTGCCGGAGGCGGGAGGCGGCGCGGGCGCCGCGGCGGCGGGCGGTGCGGACTGCAGGGCGCTAGCGGAGATAGGAGTGGCGACAGGGGCCGTGCCGGCCAGGTCGGGACGATTCTCGAGAACGAAACGGATAATGTGCTTGAGTGTGGGGTAGTCGCGCAGCTTACGGTTCTCATCGCGCGGGATGCCGTAGGTTTCGCGAATGGCGGTGAACATCTCGGCCTGTTTGACGGTATCGACGCCGAGATCGGCCTCGAGGTCGAGATCCAGGTCCAGCATGTCGCGCGGGTAGCCGGTCTTATCGACCACCATTTGCAGGATTTGCTCTCTCACCGCGCCGCCGGGTTCGACGGGCGGGGCGCCCGGGGCCGGTGGGATAGCAGCGGCGGTTGCGGGCTGCGACGCGACGGGAGCAGGAGCGGGCGCGGGAGCCTGAGCCAGATCCGGCCGCCGGTCGCGCACGAAGCGCAGCACATGGGAGAGCGTGGGGAAATCGCGCAACTTGATCTGGTCGTCGCGGGCAATTCCGTAGGCTTCGCGGATGGCCGCAAACATCTCGGCCTGCTTGACGGTGTCCACGCCGAGATCGGCCTCGAGGTCGAGATCCAGATCGAGCATTTCTACCGGGTATCCCGTCTTTTCCGCGACCAAAGCGAGGACGCGCTCTTTCACCGGGTCGGCCTGCACGGCGGGTTTAGGTTGAGGAGCGGGCGCCGGCTTGGGCGCGGGCGCGGCTACCGGCGCGGGCACCGGCTTAGGTTGCGGCTGCGGCTGGGACGGCGCGGCGGGAACCGCGGCGGTAACCTCGGGCGCGTGCACCGAGGCGCCCTGGTCCCGGACACGCAGGGTGCGATGAGCGACCTCCAGATTCGCGGCCGGCTGGCCCGAGATCCGGGTCATCCAGGCATTCCAGGCGGCCTTATCGGCGACGCGATAGGCGAAGCCGAGCGCCTCGGGCGTGGGACGAGCGGCGTCCGTGGCGCCCGTCCAGTGGTAAAGCGTCATGCTGATCTGGGAGCCGAAGCCGGCGCCCAGGCGCAGCGCATACTCCACGGGATAGAGGCCGCCCTTGGAAAGATTCAACGGCCCCAACTCGGGATCGACCTCTTTGAAGTTGGCCACGGGTGGCACGCATCCGGTTTCGAGCGTCTTCACCGCGACCACATCCTCGACGCCGGCGCCCATGGCATGGCCGGTCAGACCCTTGGTATTGGCGATCACGATCTGGTCGGCCGCGTCGCCGAAGACGCGGCGCAGCGCATGGATCTCCGCCGCGGCGCTGCCGCCGCGCGCGGGAGTATAGGTCTCATGGGAAACGAAGACCATGCGCGGGGCCATCTCCCTACGCGGGACGCCGCCGCGCTTTTCGGCTTGGGCCACCAGGTCTTCCATAACCTGGCTGATGTGTTGAACGTCCAGGCGCGTGCCATGGAAGGCGCTGTTGGCCGTCACGGAGCTCCAGACTTCGCAGATGGGCCGGATGCCACGTTCGCGCGCGGCTTCGGCGCTTTCGACCACGAGGGCCGCTGCGCCCATCCCCAAGATCATGCCGTGGCGTCGGCGATCGAAGGGAAGGGCAGCCTCTTCCACCACTTCATCGGTGGCTGCGGCGCCGGTAACCAGAAAGCCGGAGCCGAGCCATTCCATGAGGTGGTCGGAGGTGGGGTCGTCGGCCGATATGACGATGGCGCGGCGGCAGCGGCCCTCGCGGATCCAGTCCTGCGCCAAGGCCACGCCTTGGGTAGTGCTAGCGCAGGCGGAGTTGAGATGCGTGTTGGGTCCGCGGGCGCCGATGAATTCGGCGAACTGCGAATGGCCCATCGCCAGGATGCGGAAAACGAAGCGGCGGTCGAAGACGAAAGGATCCTTCTCGATGGCGACGCGCAGATCGTCGGCGCGGCGGTCGATTTCCTGCCGCAGCATGGTGTCGGTCGTGCGGGCACGCAGATCCTCGAGCATGGCTAACTGCTCACGCCGGCCGTGGTCCACAAAATAGCGGGACAGCTCATCGGCAAAAGAATCCAGGCCGGGGAAAGCCGAGGCGAAGATGACGGCGGTGTCGTCGCGCAGGGCATCGGGCAAGACCCACCGGTCTTGGAGCTGCGTGCCTTTAGTGGTGGTCTTGTACCGCATGACCAGAGGGATGCCGGCATCGCGCAGGGCGTCGAGGCCCACGCCCATGGCCAACTGGGTGACGCGATCAAGGGCGGCCAGGCGGTCGGCGGGAACTCCGAATTCCCCTTCGAGATCGAAGGCTCCCCCGCGCGCAGCGAGCTTGATGACATCGGCCGTGCTGGCGATGCGCTCGAACACCGGCTCTCCGTTTTCGCTTTTGACGAGCCGGGTGATGCGCTTGTCGAGGATGGCGCGGCGGAAGCGGGAAGGAATCACATCGATGAACTGGTGGCCGCGGAGAATGCGGCCGACATTGGCATCGTCGAAGATGCGCTCGGTGCCGGGCAGGCCCAGAGCCGCTCCCGTGATCGCCACGGGAACAGTGGACGACGCGCCGTGCGAGCCGTTATTCAAGCCATGGAGATTCTGCCAGCCGCGTTGGACGGCATCGGCGAATATGCGGCCAAGTTCCCGGTAGCGGTCGTCGGTCAGAGCGGGTGGGGACGCATGGCTTGCGCCCGCCTCGGCGACAGAGACGGGGACGGACGGACGGTCCGCCTGCTCCGCGATGCCGGCGCCGAGTCCCGCGGCGTAGAGCCCGCACAGGGCGTTGTTGAAGGCGGGGATATCGCCGAACTTGGGATGGTTGGTGAAGAGCGAGAGGACCTCGGCATCGGAGCCGAGCACGTCTTCGGCGAATCCGTGCAAGGCCTTCTTGGGGCCGACCTCCACGAAGACGCGCGCGCCGGCGCCATAGAGCGTGTGCAGGCCTTTCACGAATTGCACCGGAGAGGCGACCTGGAGCGCGAGAATGTCCAACATCTTCTCCCTCACACCGGGCCCGCTGGGATAGAATTCGCCGTTCACATTAGCGACCACAGGCAGGACAGGCGACTGGAGGTGCGTGCGGTCGAGCATACGCCGCAGCGGCTCGCTGGCCCCGGCGACTATGGACGTGTGGAAGGCGTGGCTGACCGTCAATTCCACCACGTTGTAGCCGGCCTTTTCGAGAAGCGCCTGGGCTTGCGCGACGGCGTTCGACACGCCGCCGATCACGGCCTGGCTGCCGCTGTTGATGTTGGCGATCACGGCGTAGCCATCGACGGACTTCAGAATCCGCTCGATTTCCTCGAGCGGAGCGAAGACCGCCGCCATACGGCCGTTATCGCCCAAAGCTACGCGCGTCATTTCGCGGCCGCGGGCGCTGACGGCTTCGAGGGCGTCCTCAAACGGAAGAGCGCCGGCAGCCACCAGGGCGCCGTATTCGCCCATGCTATGTCCCATGGTCATGTCGGGCTGAATTCCATACGCGGCCAGCAGGCGGGTGAGGGCGATATCGGCCGAGAGAATAGCCGGCTGAGTGAGGGCCGTCTGGCGGAGATCTTCTTCGGCCTGCGCCACGGCTGCGGCGTCGGCCGGGTCGACGAAAACAAACTCACTCAGCGGCTTGCCGAGGAACGGAGTCATCACACGATCCGCCTCGGCGAAGGTGGCGGCGACGATCGGCTCGGCGGCGCGCAGATCGCTCAGCATGTTGACGTACTGCGATCCCTGACCGGTATAGAGGAACGCCACTTTGGGCGCCGGGCCATGGCCGCGGAAAACACCTTGCGCGCGCAGAGCCTTCCACGCGAGGGGTTGGTTGGCCGCCAGCGCTTTTAGCGCTCTGGAGGATTTGTCGGCCAGGTCGGCGGCATTGGCGAAATCGATGGCCAGGCGCTCGGGCGCGCGCAGATCCCGAGCGGCGGGAGGGGCCGGAGCGGGGGCGCGGCCCTCGGCGGCGGCTCTTTGGATGGCGCGCAGGCGCTCGGCCAGTTCGACCTCCGAGGAGCCGCCCACCAGCAATGCGCCCCGCAAAGGCGCTTTATGAGAGGACGCGGCGGGGGCGCCGGCGTTATCCTTCGCGGCGACGCCTCCGTTGCCGCCAGACGCGGGCGGCGACTCGTGGAAGGCAACCCGGCTCTTTCCATTGCCGGTCAGCTTGTGGGGAATGTACTCTTCGAGAACGGCGTGGAAATTGGTGCCGCCAAATCCGAAGGCGCTCACGCCGGCGCGGCGCACGCCACCGGCGGGGACCATCCACGGTGTCAGCTCGGTGTTGACGTAGAGCGGGCAGCGGCCGAAATCGACATCCGGATTGGTGCGCTGGCAATTGAGGCTGGGCGGCAGGAGCTTGTCGTGCAGCGCCAGGACGGCTTTCAGCATTCCCGCGGCGCCGGCGCCGCCTTTGAGATGTCCGAAGTTCGACTTGACCGAGCCGAGCGGCACGGAGTGAGTGGGAAAGGTGAAAGCCGTTGAGCAAATCGATCATGCTATTGACTTCCACCACGTCGCCCACGCGGGTGGAGGTGCCGTGGCCTTCCATATAGGTTCCCATTTCGGGGGAGACACCGGCATTCTTCCAGGCGCGCTCGAGGCAGAACTTCTGGCCCACCGGATTGGGCGCGGTGATGCCTTTGCCCTTGCCGTCGCTGGAGGCGCCCATGCCGCGCAGCACGGCGTAAATCTTGTCGCCGTCGCGTTCGGCATCGGCCAGGCGCTTCATCATAAATATGGAGGCGCCTTCACCCATGATGAAGCCATCGGCCCCCTCGCCGTAGGGGCGCGTCCCGGTGGCGGAGAGCGCGCCAATCTTGCAGAATTTCACAAAAGACGAAACGCCCATGTTGCGGTCGATGCCGCCCGTGATGGCTACGTCGAATTCGTTGGCCACCAAGCCCTTCACAGCCGTGGAGACCGCTGCCATGGCCGACGCGCATGCGGCATCCGTGGTGAAATTGGGACCGTGGAAATTGAAGAGGTTGGCCACCCGGCCGGCGATGCAGTTGGCCAGCTCACCGGGCATGGTGTCTTCGGTGGTATCCGGGAGGCGGGCGGCGATCCGCTTGTGTAACTCGCTGTTTATTTCGCGGCGCACCGGTTCGGGGAGCGCGCTGAAGCTGGCGCTTCCCTCGAGTTCCCGCTCGTATTCCGGGAAGTAAATGCGCAGGGAGGTGAGATAGTGGCGCTCTCCACCCATCGCGTTGCCGAGGATCACGGCGGTGCGATCGAGATCCATGGGGCGCTTCGGATAACCGTAATCTTCGAGCGCTTCGCGCACGCAGGCGACGGCCCATTTCTGGCCCTGATCCATGGCATCGGCCACGCGCGGCGGGACGGCAATGCGCCACTTCAGCGGATCCCACTCGAATTCGCGCACCCAGCCGCCGATCTTCGAGTAAGTCTTACCCGGCACGGTGCGGTCGGAATCGTAATAGAGGGCCGGGTCCCAGCGGTCGGGGGTAACTTCGGTGACGCTGTAGCGGCCGTTCTTCAAGTTATTCCAGAAGGCCGGCACATTCGGGGCATCGGGCAGAACGGCTCCCGCGCCCACAATCGCGATGGCTTGATAAGAGGTATCTTCCATGATAACTGTACTCCCCACATTCGCTCCCTAGCGGTAAGTCAAGAACTCTCTCTCCGATCAGGCGGCCGGCGCGGCGCGCTTGGCCGCGCGGCCGTACAGCACGTCGGCCACGAAATCCATATCCGAGATCAACCCCGCCTGCGCGCGATGGATGGCGGGCAACCGCAACGCCGATTCGAAGGCGGCCATTTCGCTCTCGCTCACACCGCCCGCGCCGGCGATCCAGCGCAGGCTCTCGGTGCCCACGCGGAGAGCCGCTTCGCGCGCAAAGATGCGGGCCATCGCGGCGAGCGCCGTGGGGTCGAAACGGAAGCTGGCTTTTTCGTTCAGGCGGCCTTCCGCCATGAGAGCCGCGCGGCGCGACAAACTGCCCGCGCACTCGGCATAAGCGATCCATTCGCCGAGGCGGAGGAGGATGTGCTGAAAGCGGGTGAGCCGGCCGACGCGGGCCCGTTCCATCGCTTCGGCCAGCGCGTGCAAGGCGAGCGCGGCCACGTCCGCTCCCACATCGGGATGCGAGGCGTGAATGGCTTCGCAGCGGCGCGCCTGCTCGTGGTAATACTGGCCGCGCGTTTTCAGATGAAGCTGCCAGCGGTCGCGGCTGATGGTCATCTCCATAATTTCGGAGGTGCCTTCGTAAATGCAGGTGATGCGGACGTCGCGCTTGATCTTCTCGACCATGTACTCGTGCGTGTAACCGTAGCCGCCCAAGGCCTGGATACTGGCCTCGGCGGCGGCGTTGCCGGCTTCCGTGGACATGTACTTGGCGATGGCGCCCTCGGTATTGAGGCTGCCCTCGCCCGCGTCGATGCGCTCGGCGGTTTCCTCGATATAGGCCCGGCCGGCTTCGAGGCGCGCCACGTTCGGCACGATCAACTTGTGCGTGTATCCCTGCTTTTCCGAGAGCGGCGCCCCGGCCTGAATGCGCTTGGCGGAATAGGGAATGGCGCGATCCAGCGCGGCCCAGCCGGCCCCCAAACCGAAAGTGGCCACCATCAGACGCGTGTAGCCGAACACCAACTGCGCCTGGATCAACCCCTGGCCTTCCACGCCGCCTATCAGACGGCTAGGATCCACAAAGACGTCGGTCAGCGAGAGGGCCGCGGTGTTACTCAGGCGGATACCGTGCTTGTCTTCCGGCTTATCGTGATTGAAGCCCGGAGCTCCCTTTTCGACGACGAACCAACTGGGACCGGCGGGCGTGCTGGCCAGAATGGTGTAAGCGTCGGCTATTCCGCCGTTGCTGATCCACTGCTTGCTGCCGTTGATCTTATAGCCCACCACGCGGTCGCCTTCCATCACCCGCTCGGCGGTGGTCTGCAAGGCGCCTAAGTCGCTGCCGGCCTCAGGTTCGGTGGCGCCGTACGCGAACAATAATCCTTCTTCGGCGATGCGCGTCAGCCACACCTTTTTCTGCTCGGGAGTGGCGCCAACGAAAATCGGGTCGCTCCCCAGGAACGTGGCCAGCACGGAGGTTGCGATGCCCAGATCGATGCGGGCCATCTCTTCGCAGACGCAGTACACGTCGAAAGCGCCGCCGCCGAAACCGCCGTACTCCTCGGGAATGAACAAAAGCTGGATGCCCAGTTGATCGGGATTGCAGAGGTGGTGGACAATCTCGAGCGGACACTCGTCGCGGTCGTCCCACTCGCGGAGTTGCTCGTCGGGAAGCCTCTTCTTGGCGAATTCCCGGAGCGATTTCAAACTGAGCTTGAGCGTCTTTTTCGAGATCACGAGCGGTGTCCTCCCTTCGCCGGAACGGCGCATTCTTCACGAATCCGGTTAGTCAATTGCGGCAGAAACTCCAGAATGTCGGCTACGATTCCAACATCGGCGACGCGGAAGATGGGAGCCTTGGGATTCTTATTAATGGCGACGAT
Organism: Terriglobia bacterium; assembly: GCA_963714205.1. Lineage (GTDB taxonomy): Bacteria > Acidobacteriota > Terriglobia > Bryobacterales > Bryobacteraceae > CAVQNQ01. The sequence continues at coordinate 1,468,931 of CAVQNQ010000002.1, read as the reverse complement.
GAAGGGATTGCCCTTCAGCCCCGCTAAGTGCTGGAAGGAACCACTAATGCCGCAAGCCATATAAACCTTGGGCTTCACGGTCTTGCCGGAGGAACCCACCTGCCGGGATTTCTCCATCCACTTAGCGTCCACCACGGGCCTGGAACAGCTCACGGCGGCGCCCATGGCCTCGGCCAACTCTTCGGCGATGGGCACATTCTCTTCTCCCTGGATGCCGCGGCCGATGGAGACCAGAACCTGGTGCTTGGTGATATCGACAGCGCCCGTCTCGGCGACGACGGTTTCGAGATAGCGCCTTCCCGCGGTGAGCGGGCCGACGTCGGCCGACTTATCGATCACCTGTCCGCCGGCTGGAGCGCTCTCGATGGGTTTGAAGGCGCCCGGACGGACACCGATGACCGCGCCACCGGAGATATCGCAGCGCACGTGCGCGCTCACCTGTCCGCCGAATTCCTGGCGAACCAGCTTCAGAGCGGCTCCGGTGACACCCTCGATCTCCACCACGTCGGGCGCATAGGCAGCATTCATGCGGATCGAAAGACCGGGCGCGAGATCGACTCCGAAATGCGAATGCGCGACTAACACGATGCTTCCGGGCGGCACGACCGCGGCCAAAGCCTTGCGGACCAACTCCGCATTGGGGTAAGCCAGGGCCTCGCCGGCGATCTTCCAGACCTCCTGGCAGGAAGCGGTCAGAGCACCGCAAACGGCCTCCAGCTCCGCGCCACAGCCGGTGAGGAGCGCGGTCGGAGATTGAGCGGGATCGATCCTGCGCGCCGCGGCCAGCAACTCGGGCGCGGAGTCGTCGGGCACGCCGCTCTTGTGCACCACATAGACGAAGATGCGAGCCATTAGTTCAACCCTCCCTTGACTTTCAGTAACTCGACTAACTTCCCAGTGATTTCCTCGGGGCTGCCTTCGAGCATCTCGGCGCCCTTGCCCATGGCGGGAATGAAATAATCCAGGCGCTCCAATTTCGCCCCGGCCTCGCCGACGGTGTCCGGGTCGATACCCAGGTCACCCGCGTCGAAGGTGGGGATCTCACGGGAAGCCACCTGCCGGATGCCGCGCATCCCGACATAGCGCGGTTCATTGATGCCGGTCTGAATCGAGAGCACGCACGGCAGATCGATCTCGCTGATCTCGCGGTTGCCGCCTTCGATTTCACGGCCGATCTTGAGCTTCCCGCCATCCAGAACCTCGATGGAGTTCACCAGCGCGGCGAATGGGTAGTCGAGCATGGCGGCGAGCATGCCGCCTACCTGGGCGGCGCCGTCGTCGGCCTGCACGCCGGTCAGGATCAGATCGTACTTACCCTTCTGAACGAACGCCTTCAAAATCGCGGCGTTTCCGCGGCCATCGGAGCCTTCGAAAGCTTCGTCCGAGAGGAGCACGGCATGGTGAGCGCCCATGGCCATCTCGCGGCGCAGGATCTCTTCGTCGTCTTCGGCTCCTACGGTAGTCACGGTCACAGTTCCGCCGGTGCGATCGACCAACTGCAGGGCCTCTTCGACCGCATAGTTATCCGGCTCATTGATCGAATACACGAGTTCGTCGCGCTCGATGTCCGTTCCGGCGCGATCCAGCTCGATCTCATTCTCCGAGGTATCGGGCACCCTCTTTGCGCAAACCAGGATTTCCATAATCACTCCTTGTAAGCGCCGGTTGGCACTCGGCGCGGGCGGCGGTTCAACAACTCACCAGCGGGCCGACAGCCCGCTCCACACGAACTTGACGATCTACCAATTCCGTGATATCGAGGGCGGCCATGCGGCCTTCCATGCCGGCGACCTTGATGGCGTCCTCTATGTTCACCATGCAGAACGGGCAGGCAGTTACAATCACGTTGGCCCCCGCGTCGGCGGCCATGCGGACTCGCATGACACCCATGCGCTGCTCTTCCTTGGGTTCGTAGAAGAGCGCGAGTCCGCCCGAACCACAACAGAAGGAGCGGTCGCGCGAGCGGTGCATCTCGACCCTCTTCAAGCCGGGAATCGCATCCAGCACGGCCCGGGGGTCCTCATAGATACCGTTGTGGCGCCCCAGATAGCAGGGATCGTGATAGGTATATACGCTACCGGAATCCGCGAGCGGCTCAAACTCGATGCCGCCGGCCTTGACTTCCCGGGCGATCGTCTGGCTGATATGTTCCACGGGAGGCACGTCCTTGTAGTCGTGCTTCAATGCGTTAAGGGCGTGAGGGTCGTTCGTGACGATGCGCCGGGCGCCGGAAGCTCTGATGGCCTCCGAGTTGTGGTCCCGCAAGGCGATGAAGAGCATCTCTTCGCCGAAGCGGCGGACCTCGTGCCCGCTGTCCCTCTCGGCCGCGCCGAGGACTCCGAAGTTAGTGCCGATGCGAGTCAGAATCCTGGCGGTAGAGCGGCCGATCGACTGGATGCGGTCGTCGTAGGAAGTGATACTGTCGACGAAATAGAGAGTATCGGCGTCGCGGTTCCCATTCAGGATTGGAACGGAACAGGTCTGCTGAAACTCCTTGTCCTTGACCCAGTCGGCGCGCTTTTTCTCCATCTTGCCGTAGGGGTTGCCGCGGCTCTCCAGAGCCTTCAGAGGCTTCTGAAGCGATTGGGGCACCTTGCCATCATCCACCAGGCCGCGCCGCAGGTCCACGATCTTATCGATCTGCTCGATCAACAGCGGGCACTCGGCCTCGCAGGCGCCGCAGGTGGTACACGACCAGATCTCATCTTCCGAGTACACGTCGCCGACGAGAGAGTGGCCGTTGTTGGACTTTCCGAAAACGGGATAGTGTTTGAAGGCGTAATCGCGGCCTTTGACGCTCACAAACCGGGGCGACAGCGGCCGTCCGGCGGCGTTGGCGGGACACTGGTCCGAGCAGCGGCCGCAATCGGCGCAAGAGTAGAAGTCCAGCATGTGCTTCCAGGTGAAATCCTCGAAGGTCTTAACGCCGAAGGATTGCACCTGGTCCAGGCGGTCGTCGGGAACGCCCCATCGCACGGGCTTGACGGATCCGCGGTCCAACTTAGCGAAATAGATGCTAAAGAAGGATGTCTCCACATGAAACTGGATTCCAAAAGGCCGGTAACAAAGTAAGAAGAAGAAGGCGAGCTGATGTGTCAGGTAAGCGCCGAGGTGGAGATCCTGGAGTATCCACAAAGGACTAAAAATGAGAGCGGTCTTCACCATCCAAGGCAGCGATAAAATGGCCAGGGATTCCACCGGCTGAACGAGCTGAAACTGAGCCGCGGCTTTGGCGCCCTCAAAGAGGCCGTCGGCAGCCATGAGGATCGCGATCAGGGCCAGAAGGAAGACGGCATCGGCGGTGCGGGCCTTGCCGTACCGCGCCGGCACGGCGTACCGCGCCGGCTTGAGAACCAGCCGCCGAAAGGCGGCAACGACCATGCAGATCAAGACCACCGTGGCGGCGTAATCACCGGTGGCACTGTATATGCGGCTCAGTAAGGACGGAACAGCCGGCTCCGCGGAAGATCCGAAGATCCCCAGCGTCATCAGCGAGCCGGTGCGAATCACCAGAATGATAAAACCGGCGAAGATGAGAATGTGAAGAATCCCGGCCCCGATGAAGCGCGGATGTCTCCATTGCGCGAACCAGAATTTCAAAAGTTTGCCCAGCCGGAGGAGGGGCCGGTCGAAGCGCGGGTCGCGTTGGCCCTTCAGGAGCGGGGCCAAGCGCTTCGCGGCTATGTAAGCGAAGCACGCGGTCCCCAGCAGGGCGATGATCGAAAACAGGACTCGCCCCTGAACGAACCAATAAGTAGCCTCCGACGGCGACTGGATAGCGTCTACCATAGGTCACATAGCCGCCATGGCGCGCGCCGCGGCCGGCCTTTCGTTGAAGAGCAGGCGCCGGATGGTGCGAAGGTCGTTCAGAATGATGCGGGACTTATGCACATGGCAGTTCAGGAGTCTGAGCTTGAACATGGCCAGCTCGACTGCCTGCGCGCGGCGCTCCTCGCCCTCCTTGAGACTGAACAAATGTTCGCGGTCGAGATCTTTCACCGAATCCAGAATCGTTTCGGCGAGCACGTTCATGAAATCGTGCGCGCTTTCAATGGTATCGAAGGGCTGCTCTATCTCGTTAAGCGGCATGGTACTCCCCCTAACATGCGCGGGCGCACACATAGCGCGTCCGCGCCGGACAGTTAGCACACTGGTTTCCGCTTCCCCGGCGAGGGGCGCGAAGCGGCGGATACTTACGACGACGCGCGGGCCGTCATCGTCCAAACAAGCGAACGGCGGATAATCGAGGAATCGCGGGCGGCCTGGCAGCGGTCACGAAGCCGGAAACAATGCGCGGCAACGCACGCAGAGTTCGCTTCCCGCGATTCCAATCCGGGCGCGTCAGTAACAAGTCCGGACGTTAGCGATATTCTCCTGCGGATGATTCTCTCGGCCTGGGCATGAGTACAAACCTCGAATAACAGCGCATTCGCAGAGAGGCCGCTTATGTGCTCCCGTTGCAACCCGGCCGCGTTCATGCGCTAAACCCCATCATTCTAAATGTCGACCGACTTTAACCAACTGTTAACTAAGTGCCCTGGAAGCCCGGAGGATTTTCGGAGGTCTTTGTCGGATTTTTTAGGGCACAAACTAATCATACTCAAACGTCTTTTAATAGCAAACACCATTTAAGTGTGTACGAGCGCATTTTGCCGCCAAAGTGTAAGAACATTAACCGCACTGCGGCGCAGTATATTTAAACTTGCGGGTCGCTCTGTACGGCAAATTACACTGGGCGCGCAGGCACGCGGCGGAGGGGGCGCTACGGAGCGCGAAAAGCGGGACTAGACGGCGCGCTTCGGCGGGCTGGTAGCATGGATTGGAGGTCTGTCGATGCTTCTGGAAATCGCCGGCGCGCCGACGGCGGAAAACTCTGCCATCCTCCTCGATCCGCGCGATAATATTGCGGTCGCGCGGGTGCCGGTGGCGGCCGGAGCGGAACTGCGCGTCAACGGGGTCCGCGTGGTAGCCGCCGCATCGATCCCCGCCGGGCACAAGGTGGCGCTGCGCGGGATTGCGGCCGGCGAGATCGTGCTACGCTACGGCCACAGCATAGGGCGCGCCAGCGCTCCCATCGCCGCCGGCGAACATGTGCACACTCACAATCTGGCCTTCGAGGATTTACAGCAGGATTACGAGTTCCCGGCCGGGGAAAGCGGCGTTCCCGAACGCCGCCTGGATGGGCCCACGTTCCTGGGATACCGGCGCGGGGACGGGCGCGTGGGGACGCGCAACTACATCGCCATCGCGGCCGCGAGCAACTGCTCCGCGCATACAGTGGAATCGATCGCCCGCAGCTACGAAGGCCAGGCGCTGCCAGCGGGCGTGGATGGCGTGGTGGCATTCCCGCATGGCGACGGGTGCGGGCAGGCTCCCGGCGGAGATCTCGACCAGTTGCGGCGAACCATGCGCGGCGTGTTGGATCATCCCAATGTCTCGGCCGGACTCATGGTTGGGCTGGGCTGCGAGGTTAACCAGATCGATAGCTATCCCACGGGCAGCCGGCTGGCCGGGCTGACCCTGCAATCGAGCGGAGGCACGCGCGCCACCATCGAGGCGGCGCGGCGCGAGGTGGACCGTTTCATCGAGCGCGCGGGGGCGGAGAAACGCATCGAAGCGCCCGCTTCCGTGCTGGTGCTGGGGCTGAACTGCGGCGGGTCGGATTCCTTCTCCGGCATCACCGCGAATCCGGCGCTGGGCTGCTGTTCGGACCTGCTGGCGGAACTGGGCGGCAGCTCGGTGCTGGCCGAGACGCCTGAGATCGTAGGCGCCGAGCACCTTCTGGTGAAACGCGCGCGCAACCGGCAGGTGGCCGAGAAACTGCTCGAGATGATCCGCAAGTACAGGCAATATCTCGGCGCCTTCGGCAGCGGTTTCGACCACAACCCCTCGCCCGGCAACAAAGCCGGCGGCCTCACGAATATCCTGGAGAAATCATTGGGCGCGGTGGCCAAGGGCGGCACGTCCACCATGATCGAGGTTTACGATTATGCCGAGCGCATCGCCGCTCCCGGTTTCGGCTTTATGAACACGCCGGGTTACGATCCGGTTTCGCTCGCGGGTCTGGCGGCGGGCGGCGCGACCCTGATTGCGTTCACCACGGGGCGGGGCAGCGCCATCGGTTTTCCCACCATTCCGGTAATCAAGATCGCCAGCAACACGCCCATGTACCGGCGCATGAGCGACAACATGGATGTCAACGCCGGCGCGGTGGCCGATGGGGCCAAGTCCATCCAGGAGATGGGCCGCGAAATATTCGACATCATGCTGGAGGTGGCCTCGGGCCGACGCACTTCGTCCGAACGGCTGGGACACAAGGAATTCGTGCCCTGGCGGATGGGGCCGGTGCTGTGAGTTCCAGTAGAATATAAAGAGATGTTCCGATCGATCTCCGTACTTCTAGGGGCCGTATTGTGTCTCGCACCGGCCGGCCCCGCTCAAGACCCCAAAAAATCCGCGTTGGACAAGGCCACGTTGGAGGCTTATGTCCGCCATCTGTACGTTATGGATTCGCGTGTCAGCGTGCAGGTGCTCGATCCCAAGCCCTCGACTGAACTGCCGGGCTTTCTGGACGTGAAGGTGCGCGCGTCGGCGGGCGCCCAGTCACAGGATTTTGACTTCCTGGTCTCCAGGGATGGCTCGAAGATCCTCCAGGGCTCGATCTACGACGTGAACAGCAACCCGTTCAAGGCCGATCTGGACAGGCTGAAGACGGAGTTCTCGCCCAGTTTCGGGACCCCCGGCGCGAGCGTCGTACTGGTGGCCTTCAGCGATTTCGAGTGCCCGTACTGCAAGGAAGAAGCCAGCATGCTGCGGCAGAACCTCCTGAACGCCTATCCCACGCAGGTACGGCTGTACTTCAAGGAGTTTCCGCTGGAGAGCATCCATCCGTGGGCCAAGGCTGCCGCCATGGCCGGCCGGTGCGTCTTCCGCCAATCTCCGGCCGCGTTCTGGAGCTTTCACGATTGGGCTTTCGCGCACCAGGCGGAAATAACGGCGGAGAACTTCAAGTCAAAGCTCGCGGAGTGGGCCAAGAGCGAAAAGGACCTGGACGCGGTCCAGCTCACCCGTTGCGTGGAAACCAAGGCCACCGAAGCGGAGGTGGATAGGACCGTCGCACAGGGCAAGGAGCTGGGCGTCAACTCCACTCCTACGTTATATATAAACGGCCGCAAGATCGCGCAAGCCATCGACTGGCCCAACCTGCGCTCGATCATCGATTACGAGATCGAGTATCAGAAGACCGCCAAGAACGCCGGGGAAGACTGCGGCTGCGACGTGAAGCTGAACGTGCCGGGATTGCAGGAGCAGAAAGCGCTGCCGCTCGAGAAGAAGTAGGCGCTGCGCTAGCTAGATCTCCGGCAGCAGTTCACGGATGATCCGCACCAGGTCCGAGGGAAAGAACGGCTTGCGCAGGAAGCGCACTTGCGGAAACCTGGTGAGCGACGAACCGCGCTGGAGACCCGAAATCAGGAGCACGGAGGTTTTGGGATGAAGGCGTAGAACCCGCTCGGCCAGTTTGTTGCCGTCCATCTCGGGCATGACGATGTCGGAGATGAGCAGGTCGACGGGGTTCACCTCGCAGAGGCGCAAGGCCTCCGCCGCGCTGGGCGAAATCAATACCGAAACGCGGCGGCCGGCGAGCATCTGCTCGACCAGCCGCGGGATCTGCGGATCGTCGTCGACAATCAGCACCGTGCGCGCCGAATGACTCATCCGAACCTTTGATTCTACGAGGCGCGAGCGGCACGCGCAACTTGGCGGCGGCAGGCGCTTGATCGCAGTCGCCGCAGCGGTCATAATCGACGGTGGCGGGCCGGGCGGCCGCAAGCGGTGGGGGGCGGCGCCAAGGGGCTCGCGGAGGATTTATAAAGATGATATACAGCCGCTGCACTGCCGGCGTTCTGCTAGGCGGGCTGGCTTTTCTGTGCTTCGCCCAAGCGCCTCCCAAGAAAGGAAGATCCGACGTGAAGAAACAGGCTTTCGGCAAGATGCCGGACGGCACCGCCGTCGACCTTTACACGCTCAGCAACGCACGGGGAATGCAGGCGGAGATCGCCACCTACGGCGGCGCCGTGGTGTCCCTGACCGCGCCCGACCGCGCCGGCAAGTTCGCCGACGTGGTGATGGGAATGGAGAACCTGGAAGGCTATCGCGAGCAGACGTACTATTTCGGCGCGCTCGTCGGACGGTACGGCAACCGCATTGCCCACGGCAAATTCACGCTGGAAGGCAAGAGCTACGTAACGCCCCAGAATAACGGCGGCAACACCTTGCACGGCGGCGTCGCGGGCTTCGACAAACGCGTGTGGAAGGCCGCTCCAGTGAACTCGGCGGAGGGCGCCGCCCTGGAGCTGACCTATCTGAGCAAGGATGGCGAAGAAGGTTTTCCAGGCAACCTCTCCGCCAAGGTGGTCTATACGCTGACCGATAACAACGAGCTGAAGATCGAATACACAGCCACCACCGACAAGCCCACCGTGATCAACCTGACCAATCATTCTTACTTCAACCTGGCGGGCCCGGGCGACGGCGACATTCTCCAGCACGAGGTCTCGATCGACGCCGATCGTTTCACGCCGGTGGATGCCGGGCTGATCCCCACCGGCGAGCTGCGCGCGGTGAAGGGCACGCCATTCGATTTCACGAAGTCCACCGCCATCGGCGCGCGCATCGGGCAAAACGACGAGCAGCTAAAACTCGGCAACGGCTACGACCACAATTTCGTGCTGAATAAGGGCAACGGCGGCCTGACCCGGGCGGCCGTGGTGCACGAACCCAAGACGGGCCGTGTGCTGGAGGTATCGACCACGGAACCAGGCTTGCAGTTCTACACCGGCAATTTCCTGGACGGAAAGGCGCGCGGCAAGGGCGGGAAGGTCTACCAGTTCCGCGGCGCCTTCTGCATGGAAACCCAGCACTATCCGGATTCGCCCAACCACCCGGCTTTCCCCACTACGGAACTGAAGCCGGGCGCCACATATCATACCGTCACGGTCTACCGTTTCTCGGCGCGATAGCGGGGCGCGCTACAACCCCGCGGCGCGGGCGGACACGCGGGCCACGCTGGACCAATCCATCTCGGCCTGGCCCTGCGCCATGCCCGCCAGCATGCGGTCGCGCAACAGGCTCGCCAGGGGCATGGGCGAGGCGCATTCCTGGGTAACTTCGAGCAGCAGGCGGATATCCTTCTGGCCCAGTTTCAGAGCGAAACCGGCCGGTTCGAAGCGGCCATCCGCGATAATCTTGCCGTAGTTGGCATATATCGGGGACGCGAAAAACGCGTTCATGGCATCCAGGAATACGTGCGGGTCCACGCCGGCCTTGCCCAGCGTGGTGAAGGCTTCGCCGAAAGCCTCAAGCACGCTGGCGATCATGAAATTTCCGCAGAGCTTCAGGGCGTTGGCCTGCCACGGCTCGGGGCCCGCCACGAACGTCTGGCGGCCGATGGCGTCGAATAAGGGCCGATGGCGCTCCACCAGGTCAGGGGCGCCGGCGGCTACTACGAGCAGCTTGGCCTGCTCGGCGGCTTCGGGGCGGCCGAAGACCGTGGCGCTCAGGAAGCCTTGGCCGCGAGCCGCGTGCCCAGCAGCCAAGCGGCGTACCAGCGCGGTGCTGATGGTGCTGCTCGAGATGTGGGTGGCGCCGGTTTCGAGGGCGGCGGGCAGATGGAGACTCTTCGACGGCGCGGTCATCGGCCAGCATGGTGATGGCAGTCTCCGCGCCGCGGCAGGCGTCTTCGGGCGAAACGGCGACCCGCGCGCCCTCCGCCTCCAAGGCTTCCGCTTTTTCGCGGGTGCGGTTGAAGACCGCCAATTGGTGCCCGGCGCGGAGCAGGTTGCGCGCCATGCCCGTCCCCATCCTGCCCAATCCGATGAATGCCAGTCGCATACCGCCAGAATAACGGCCGGAGGGTCGAATGACTGTTCGTCAGCGGACAAAGCAAACTAAGAGGAACCGATGTCGATCAGCCCTCGTACTGGGATAAGAAGAGGTGCGCTAATGTTCTGCGATCGTTGTGGCACCCAGTTACAGGATTCCAGCGCTTTCTGCCCCACGTGCGGCAAAGCTCAACGCGTTACACCCATGATGCCGGTGCACAGCCGGCTGGCCGGCCATTTGCGCCTGCTGGGCATCCTGTGGCTGGCTATCTCGGTCTTCCGGTTGCTCCCCGGCCTTTTCCTGTTCTCCGTTTTCCATCACATGATTCCGCCGATGACCAACGGCATTCCCTTCTTCGTTTATGGGCTGCTGCGGGGAGTCGGGGCGGTGATTTTGACGGGCGCGGTGCTCGGGATCGCCGCCGGCTGGGGCTTGCTCGAGCGGCAGCCATGGGCGCGCATGCTGGCCATCCTCCTGGGCTTCATCAGCCTGCTGGAGATGCCGTTCGGCACGGCGCTGGGCATATACACGCTCTGGGTGCTGCTGCCGGCCCAGTCGGAAGAGGAGTATCGCCGGATATCCAACGCGGCGTGAGGCGCGCTACAGCCGTAAACCTTCCCGGCGCAAGCTGCGTCGTACAATTGAAGGGAAAAGTATGCGGCTGTTACACTTTGGCCTCGCGTTCGCGCTGGCGATAGCCGGCTTTGCGGATACCGTCACGCTCCGGGACGGCCGCATCCTCAATGGAAATTACCTGGGCGGCACGCCCCGGCAGGTGCGGCTGGACATGGGCGACCGGATCGAGACGATCGACGTCGGGGATATTGTGCGGATCGAGTTTGGGAGCCAGGCGGCGGCACCGGCGCCCAATCTGAATCGGGATCAGGATCGCGATCCGGACCGGCCGGTCCTGCGGCGCCGCGATGAAGGCGCGGTGTTCCGGCCCGATTCCGAGGCCGCTCCCGCGCCGGCTGCGGACGCCGCTCCCGCGACCGCCCAGGCTGCCGTGGGGTCGATTGAACTTCCACAGGGCACCAATGTCGTGATCCGCATGATCGATGGCGTGGATTCCGAGACCAACGCGGTGGGCGATACCTTCGCGGCCAGCCTGGATGAGCCGGTGATGCTCAACAACCAGACGGCGATTCCGCGCGGGACAAACGCGACCGTGAAGCTGGTGGACTCCAAGGAATCCGGCAAGCTGACCGGCCGCTCGGAGGTGGCGCTCAGCCTGCAATCCATAAGGATCAATGGGCGGGCGGTGGAATTGAACACGCAGACGGTATCGCGGGTGAGCGATTCGCGCGGCACGCGCACCGCGAAAGTGGCGGGCGGAACGGCGGCGGTGGGAGCCGTCATCGGCGCTATCGCGGGCGGCGGCAAAGGCGCGGCGGTGGGTGCGGCAGCCGGCGGCGCAGCGGGCACGGGGGTCGAGTTGGCGACTAAGGGCCAGCGCGTGAAGATCCCCTCCGAGACCCGCCTCACTTTCGTTTTGGACAACGCCGTGCGCATATGAAGATCCGATTGAGCGCCGTTATGCTGATCTCGAGTGCGGGCCTTCTGGCGCAGGGTCTGGTGGAAGGCCGCGCGGGCAGCCCGGTGCGAGTGCTGATTTACGAAGATCTCCAGTGCCCGGATTGCGCCAACTTCCGGGTGATGATGGACCAGCGGATTCTCCCCAAGTATGGCGGGCAGGTGGAGTTCGTGCACCGCGATTTCCCGCTCGCCAAGCATCCCTGTGCGCGTCCGGCGGCCATCGCGGCGCGTTTCTTCTCCTTGCGCGACGCGGCTCTGGGGCTGGAGTACCGGCGCCACGCGCTGGCCACTCTGGGGGAAACCACTCCGGCGAATTTCAAAGACCGGGTGGCGGCGTTCGCGCGCGCACATGGCATCGCGCCCGATGACGCCGTGGCGGCCTTGGATGACCCCAAGCTGGCCGCGCTGGTGGAAAAGGATTACCAGGATGGGGTGGGGCGCGGCGTCGTGCACACTCCCACGGTGTTCGTGAACGGCACGCCCTTCATCGAGACCTTCACATTCGAAGAAATCTCCAAGGGGATCGACGAAGCCCTTGCCCAAGCCAAATAGCATTGGCACCGGTCCGGTAGACCTTACGCCGGCTGCTGCTGGGTGAGGCAATGCAGCGTGCCGAAGCCCAGCACCAGGTCCACGGCATGAATGCCCACAACAGGGCGGTCGGGAAATAGCTCGCTCAAAATGCCGAGCGCCTTGCGGTCGTTGGGGTCGTTGAACGTAGGGACGATCACGGCCGCGTTGGCGATGTAGAAATTGGCATAGCTCGCCGGCAGCCGGCCGCCATCGAAGAAGAGCGGTGCGGGCATGGGCAAGGGCACGATCTCGGGCCGCCCTCCATCCACGAGGCGCAAATCGCGGATGCGCTCCCAATTCTCCGCCAGGGCGCGGTAATTGATGTCGCGCCGGTTCTCCTCCTTGATGAGCACCACGGTGGTGGCGTTGACAAAGCGGCAGAGATCGTCCACGTGGCCGTGCGTATCGTCGCCGGCGACGCCGCGGCCCAGCCAAAAGATGTTGGTGACGCCCAAGTACTCGCGGAGCGCGTCCTCGAATGGCTCGCGCGAAAGGCCGGGGTTGCGAACCTGCACCTTGCGGCTGAGGTAGCATTCCGCGGTGGTGATAAGCGTGCCGCGGCCGTTCACGTCGATGCCGCCGCCTTCCAGGATGAAGGGGCGGCCATTCGCGCGGGCCTCGAAGAGGCGCTTGCCGAGATGGCGCGCGGCAGTTTCGGGAACGCGGCGGTCCTTGCGCCAATCGCGATATTTGGCCCAACCGTTGAAGTGGAAATGCACGATGGCCGTCTCGCTGCGCTTGCCGGCCTGGCGGCGGACGAAGAGAGGGCCGCTGTCGCGGGTCCAGCCGCGGTTGGTGGGATGCACGACGAACTCGACGCGACGCAGGTCGGCGCCGGCGCGGTCCAGGTAGCGGGCGGCGATCTTCGAGTCGCCCGAGGATTCGACCAGCATACGGATTGTCTCGCCTGGGGAGATCTTGCGCACGATCTCGCCGTAGACCCAGCGGATGGTATCGAGCTTAGAGGGCCAATCGGTGAGGTTGTGGGGCCAGGCAAGCCAGGTGGCCCGGTGCTTCTCCCACTCGGCGGGCATGGAGAAGCCGAGGGCGGCGGGGGTTTCGTGTGCCATCAGTAGCTAGGATAATCGGTGGGGCACGCTTTGGTTTACCCGGCAGTTACTATTGAGTAAATGGACCCGCAACTTCCCGAGGGCGATGCCGCCCGCCGCACCACGCTCGATCCGGCCGACTGGGACGCGTTCCGTCGCCAGGCGCACCGCATGCTCGACGACATGGTGGATTACATCGAACGCATTCGCGAGCGTCCGGTGTGGCAGCCGATTCCGCGGGAGGTCCGCGAGCGTTTCCGCGGTGAGCTTCCCGCCGGCCCATCCGATCTGGCCGCGGTTCACGAAGAATTCATGCGCTACATCCTGCCTTTTGCCGCGGGCAACGTGCATCCCGGGTTCATGGGATGGGTTCACGGCGGAGGAACGCCCGTGGGCATGGTGGCGGAAACTGCTGGCCGCCGGGTTGAACGCCAACCTGGGAGGGCGCGACCACATTCCGATTGAAGTTGAATGGCAGGTCGCCGGATGGATGCGAAAGCTGTTTGGTTTTCCGGAGAGCGCCACGGGAATCTTCGTGACGGGCGCTTCCGTGGCTAATCTGGTGGGCGTGCTGGTGGCGCGGGATACGGAACTGGGATTTGATACGCGCTGCGCGGGTGTGGGGGCGGGGGACCGGCGCCTCGCGGCATACGCTTCGGAGGCGGTCCATGGCTGCGTCGCGAAAGCCCTGGATATCGCCGGCATCGGCAGCGATGCGCTGCGCCGGATCGCCGTGGATGGCCGATATCGCATCGACCTGGGCGCTTTGCGCGCCGCCATTGACGCGGACCGCCGCGCGGGCTTTTCGCCGTTTCTGCTCGTGGGCACCGCCGGAACGGTGGACACCGGCGCCATCGACGATCTCGAGTCGCTGGCGGACCTGGCGCGCGCCGAGCGTTTATGGTTCCACGTGGATGGCGCGTGCGGCGCGCTGGCCATGCTGTCGCCGGAACTGGCTCCGCGGCTGAAGGGCATCGAGCGCGCCGATTCGCTGGCCTTCGATTTTCACAAGTGGGGGCAGGTTCCCTACGACGCCGGCTTCGTGCTGGTGCGCGACGGCGTGTTGCATCGGCAAACGTTCGCCGCCTCGGCGCCTTACTTGCGGCGGGAGGCGCAGGGGCTGGCTGCCGGCTCGCTCTGGCCCTGCGATCTCGGCCCTGATCTTTCACGCGGATTTCGCGCGCTCAAGACGTGGTTCACGTTCAAGGTATACGGCGCGGAGGCGTTGGGCGCCTCGATCGCGCGCACCTGCGAGCTGGCCCGTTATCTGGCCGGCCGCATCGCGCAGACGCCCGAGTTGGAGCTGGCGGCGCCGGTCGAGTTGAACATCGTCTGCTTCCGCTACCGCGCGGGAGAGGCGCACCGCGTGAATGCGCGCATCGCGGTGGAGCTGCAGGAATCCGGCGTGGCCGCGCCCTCGACCACTGTGATCGGCGGAAAGCTGGCGATTCGCGCGGCCATCGTGAATCACCGAACCCAGGCAGCCGACCTGGACGCCCTGCTGGAGCGGACCGTGGCGTTGGGCCGCGCGTTGCGGGACCGGGCGGCGAGCAGCAGCGCGCCGGCGAACGGCGGCTCGGGCGAGTGGCCGCCGCGCCTGGCTCGCGAGGCTGCCTTGCGACAGCTCGAAGCGCAAATAGCGGAAGATCCCCAGGCGGTAGCGCCGCGGCTCGAGCGTGCCGGCCTGCTCGCCGAGCTAGGCCGCGTGCGGGAGGCCCGGGACGCCTATCTAGATGTCTTGGCGCGCGCACCTTCAGACCGCCTGGCGCTCAACAACCTCGGAACGCTGCTCTACGGCACGGGCTACAGAACCGCGGCGCGAACCGCGTACGCCGAAGCCGTGGCGCGCCATCCCGGCGATGCCATGAGCCACGTCAACCTGGCCAACGCGCTCTACGAAAACGGCGAGCTCGAGGCCGGCGCGCGAACATTATGAAACGGCCTTGCGCTGCGCTCCGGATTCCCCGGAGGCGCACCAGGGGCTCGCGTACGTGCTGGCCGAATTGGGCGACGCTTCGCGGGCGGCCTGGCACCGCCGCGAAGGCTTCGAACATCGTGCGGTCCTGACGCTGCCGTATCGCGGCGAGGGGCCTCCGGTGCCGCTGTTGCTGCTGGTTTCGGCGGTGGGCGGCAACATCCCCACGCGCAATCTGCTGGACGATCGTGTTTTCGAGACCACCGTGGTGGTGCCCGAATTTTACGATTTCACCCAGCCGCTGCCGCGGCACAGCTTGATATTCAATGCCATCGGCGATGCCGATCTGGCCGGGGAGGCGCTGGCGGCCGCGCGATCGGCTGGCGGCGCTCAGCGGCGCGCCGGTGCTCAACACGCCCGCGGCGGTGATGGCCACGGGGCGCGCCGATAATGCCCAGCGGCTGGCGCGGCTTCCCGGGGTGATTGCCCCGGCCACGGTCACGCTGGCGCGCGAGCTGCTGAGTGCGCCGGATGCCGCCACCGCCCTGGCGCGCCACGGATTGCAATTCCCGCTGCTAGTGCGCACACCGGGCTTTCACACGGGCCGTCATTTTGTGCGCGTGGAGCGCGCCGGCGAACTGGCCGTGGCCGTGGCCGGGCTGCCGGGCGACGCGCTGACCGCCATCGAGTATCTGGATTCCCGCGGCGCCGATGGCAAGGTCCGCAAGTACCGGGTCATGACGATCGGCGGCGGTCTGTATCCTTTGCACGTGGCGATTTCGAGCCACTGGAAGATCCACTACTTCACGGCCGAAATGGCCGAGAGCGCCGCGCATCGCGCCGAGGATGAGGAGTTTCTCGAGAACATGCCCGCCGTCCTGGGGCCGCGCGCCATGACTGCGCTCGAAGGGATTCAAGGCACGCTCGGCCTGGACTATGCGGGCATCGATTTCGGCTTGAGCCCATCGGGCGATGTGCTGTTGTTCGAAAGCAATGCCACCATGGTAGTGAACCCGCCCGAGCCCGACGAACGCTGGGCCTACCGGTGGCCGGCGGTGGAGCGGATTTTCGCCGCCGTGCGCCGGATGCTGCTCGATAAGGCGCGGGCGTAGGAAGCGATGAGCGCCATAGCGTTAAGCCTCTGCATGATCGTAAAGGACGAGGAGCGCGGTCTCGGGCGGTGCCTCGATTCGGTGGCTGGGCTCGGCGCCGAACTGATCGTAGTGGATACCGGATCGACCGACGCCACGGCCGCTATCGCGGCGAGTCACGGCGCGAATGTGACTGCCTTCGATTTCACGGCCGTCGATTTTGCCGCCGCCCGCAACCACGCGCTGGCGCGCGCGAGCGGCCGGTGGATCATGGTGCTGGATGCCGACGAGATCCTCCAGGCTTCCAGTGTTCCGCTGATTCAGGAGCTCGCCGCGCGGGACGAAAACGCCGGATATTATTTTCGGCGCCGCAATCGCGAACCGGGTGCGGAGGCCCCCAGAACGGATTACGTCGTGCGTCTCTTCCCGAACCGGCCGTCCTACCGCTATCGCGGACGCGTGCATGAGACCATCGATGCGTCGATACTCGCGGGAGGCGGGCGCCTGGTGCGCACCGCGATTTCGATCGACCACGATTTCGCCTCCGATCCCGAAACGCGGCGGCGCAGAAACCTCTGGTACATCGGGATTCTGAACGAAGAGATCGCGGCGGATCCGCAGGATTCCTCGCGGCTCGATTTTCTGGCGGCGGAATATCATCAGCTCGGCTGGTTCGATCGGGCGGCCGAAATCGCCGAGCGAATCGTTGCCATGCGGCCGCTTGATGCGCAAGCCCATCTCTTCGCCGGGGTCTATCACCTGCTTTATAACACCCCCGACCGCGCGCGGGCCCGTGCCGATTTCAAGGAAGCGCTCAGGCTCCGGCCGGGGTATGGCGAAGCGCAATCGTTCCTCGATCTCATGGAAGCGCAGGACCGCGCTGCATCGGCTTGAAGCAGGGAGACCCGGTCTAGCGGTGCTTGGCCGCCATCTTCCGTTCGAGCGCGTGCATGAGGCGGGCTTCCACGTCATCCGGAATGGGGTAGGGTTCCATCCCCTTGTAAATGCGGATGGTCTTCCGGGTGGTGTCGGCGATTACCCAGCAGTTCGGGCACTCCGTGATGTGCCGCTCCAGCTTGGCGCGAACCTCGGCGTCCACAGTTTCATCCAGGTAATCGCTCAGCTCGCTCAGAAAGTCCTTACATGTAAGCAAAGGCGTCGTCCCCCTTGCGCTTGAAGTAGCGCGTCAGCTTTTCGCGCAGTTGCAGGCGGGCCCGCAGCAGCCGGCTTTTGACGGCGGGAATGGAGAGGCCCAGGGCGTCGGCGGTCTCCTCGGTGGAGAGCTCGTCGATGTCCCTCAGCATGAAGACCGAGCGGTAGGGCGTATCCAGGCTCTGTATCGCGTTATCCAGGATGCCGCCGAGCTCCTCGCGCGAGAAGCGCCGCTCGGGATCTTCGTCCCACGCGGCGATCTCCCGCACGATGGTATCCTCGCCGGTATCGATGGTTTCGTCGAGCGAGACCGACTTATCGGTCTTCCGGCGGCGCAGCTTCATGAGCGCCTGGTTGACGGCGATGCGCACAATCCAGGTGTAGAATTTCGAGTTGCCCTGGAACTGATCGAGGTGCTCGTAGGCTTTCATGAAGGTTTCCTGGAGCACGTCCTCGGCATCTTCGCGGTTCTGGGTGACGTGTTGCGCGAGCCGGAAGATCTTGCCTTCGTAACGCCGGACGAGCTCCCCGAAGGCGCGATCGTCGCCTGTACGCGACTGGGCCACGAGCGTGGCTTCATCAATGCCGGGCTGGCTGGAAACGGGCATGGATCTGTCCCTAATGATAGCGCAACCCCCGAAACCGGCACGTGCTACGCTGAAGGTTTCCCTATGAATCAGATCGAGATCACCCTGCCCGACGGGAGCAAGCGGCCGGTCGAAGCGGGTTCCCGGCCCATCGATATCGCTAAATCCCTGAGCCCGCGGCTGGCCAACGCGGCTATCGTCGCCAAGGTCGACGGGGAGTTATACGATCTCACGCGGCCCATTGAAAAGGATGCTTCGGTACAGATTCTGACCCCCGGGGATCCCGAGGCTCTGTATGTATACCGGCACTCGGCGGCCCATCTGCTGGCGGCCGCGGTGCTCGAGTTGTATCCCGAGACGAAGCTGGGGATTGGACCGCCCATCGAGAACGGCTTCTATTACGATTTCGACCGCCCCACGCCGTTCACGCCCGAGGACCTCGAAAAGATCGAAAAGAAGATGTGGGAGATCCAGAAGCGCGGCGTCCCGTACGAGCGCGTCTTGACACGCAAGGAAGAGGGGCTGCGCAAGTACTCGGATGCGTGGATGAAGTGCGAGCTGATCGAGGAGCGCGCCGACGAGGTTTTCACCGAATATACGCTGGGACCGCACTTCATCGATTTCTGCCGCGGGCCGCACCTGCCGGACACTTCCAAGATCAAGGCATTCAAGCTGTTGTCCATCGCCGGCGCCTATTGGAAGGGCAACGAGCATAACAAGCAGTTACAGCGCATTTACGCGACGGCCTTCTTTACCCAGAAGGAGCTCGATGAATACATCAAGCAGATCGAAGAAGCCAGGAAGCGCGACCATCGCAAGCTCGGCAAGGAACTGGATCTCTTCAGCATCCAGGAACTGGCTGGCCCCGGGCTGATCTTCTTTCATCCCAAGGGCGGCATCATCCGCAAACAGCTCGAAGACTGGATGCGCGACCAGTATCTGAAGCGGGGCTATTCGCTGGTCTACACGCCGCACGTGGCGCGTTTCGACCTGTGGAAGACCTCCGGCCACGCCAATTTCTACGCGCAGAACATGTTCACGCGCATGCCGCTGGACGATGCCGAATACCAGATCAAGCCCATGAACTGCCCGTTCCATATCCTGATTTATGCGGACCGGCAGCGCAGTTACCGGGACTTACCCGTGCGCCTGGGCGAATTGGGAACGGTGTATCGATACGAGCGCTCCGGCACACTGAACGGGTTGTTTCGCGTGCGAGGGTTCACCCAGGATGATGCGCACATTTTCTGCACGCCCGCGCAGATCGAAGACGAAGTGGTGGCGTGCCTGCAATTCGCCATCGACACGCTGGCCACTTACGGCTTCAACCAGTACGAAGCGGAGCTCTCCACCTGGGATGGCGGCGCGAGCGGCAAGTACGCCGGCAGCGCGGAGCAGTGGAAGCAGGCCGAGGACGCGCTGAAGCGCGCGACCGAGCGGCTGGCCATGAAGGTGAAGGTGATCCCGGATGAAGCCGCGTTCTACGGACCCAAGATAGACGTGAAGTTAGTAGATGCCATCGGGCGGCCCTGGCAGCTTTCCACGGTGCAGTTCGATTTCAATCTGCCGGCGCGCTTTGAGCTCGAATATATCGGCGAAGACGGCCAGAAGCACCAGCCGGTGATGGTTCACCGCGCGCTGTACGGATCCATCGAGCGCTTCTTCGGCATCCTGATCGAGCATTATGCGGGCGCCTTTCCGGTGTGGCTGGCGCCGCTGCAGGCCATCGTGCTGCCCATCACCGACAAGCAGACCGAATACGCCCGCGCCGTCTTGAAGCAGCTCGAGGAGGCCGGCATACGCGCCACGGTGGACGATCGCGGCGAGAAGGTCAACCTGAAGATTCGCGAGGCGCAGCTGCAGAAGATCCCGTACATGCTGGTGGTGGGCTGCCGCGAACAGGAGAGCGGCCAGGTGGCCGTGCGCAACCGCAAACATGGCGACCAGGGCGCCCGGCCCCTCGCGGATTTCATCGCGCAAATTCGCGGGCTGATCGAGAGCAAGGCGGTTTCGGAGTAAGATCGCGGCCGGGGGTGAGCCGCGTGACGGTTATCGAGGTAGGCGAAGATCTGGCGGCGCTGGATGCGGCCCTGGAAGCCCTGCCCAATCTCCCCGCGGTTTTTCTGCTGTGGCCCGCCGAGGGGCCTCCCTACCTTTCTAAGACTGCGCTGCTGCGGCGGCGGCTGCTGCGCCTGTTGAAACCGCGCGAGCGGCCCTCGAAGCTGCTCAACCTGCGCCACACCGCGCGGCGCATCGAGTATCGCTTCACGGGATCGGCGCTGGAATCGAGCCTGGTGCTGTACGAGGAGGCGCGGCGGCACTTTCCGGAGACTTATCTCGAGATGCTCAAGCTGCGCATGCCGCCGTACGTGCGGATCGTCCTGGAGAACGAGTTCCCGCGCAGCCGCATCACCACTCACCTGACGCGCGGGGGCTTCTATTTCGGGCCGTTCCGCGCGCGCGCTTCCGCCGAGCGTTTCGAACAGCAGTTTCTGGACTTGTTTCAAATGCGCCGCTGCCAAGAAGACCTGGCGCCTTCGCCGGAACATCCGGGATGTATCTACGGCGAGATGGCCATGTGCCTGCGTCCTTGCCAGCAGGCGGTGAGCGCGGAGGAGTACGCCCACGAAGTGGCCCGCGTGACGGAGTTCCTGGCGACCGGGGGCCGCTCTGTGCTGGACGCCATCGCCCATTCGCGCGACCGCCTGAGCGACGAGATGGCCTTCGAGGAGGCTGCGCGCCTGCACAAGCGCTTCGAGAAAGTGCAGGAAGTGCTCAAGCTGCGCGACGAACTGGCGCGCGATCTCGACCGCCTGAACGGCGTCGCCATTGTGCGCTCGCTGGCCGCGGACGCGGTCGAGTTGTGGTGCGTGCGCGACGGCTATCCGCGGCCGCTGGCGCGCTTCGGCTTCGAAGTGGAGGAGGGCAAGACCATCTCGCTCGACCGCAAGCTGCGCGAGGCATTCGCCGGCGCGGCGGCGGTCAAGCTCACGGCGCGAGAACGCCAGGAACAACTGGCGCTGCTGGCGCGCTGGTGTTATTCGAGCTGGCGCGACGGCGAGTGGCTGGGCTTCGACACGTACGACGACATCCCGTACCGCCGGCTGGTGCATGCGATCTCGCGCGTGGCCCGCCGCGAACCGGGCGGGGCCTGAGGCGGGCCCGACTAACTGTATGCTCCATCGCACTTCCGCGATGGCATCCTTGACTGAAGCGACGAGGGGCCATAAGATGTCCTCACGAGGCTTATGCGAGAGAGGATAGTCTTACAAACCGCTTGGCTGTTTTGTCTTTTCTGCCTTGCCGGAGCGCCGCTCGCGGCGCAACCCCAAATTGGTGGAGGGACCTGCAACTCGGGGTCGCTCAACGGCACTTACGACATCAGCTTGACCGGCCGCCAGGTGGCGGCGTCAGGAGCCTTTTCCAACGTGTTCCAGGCGAACGGCTCGGCGGTCTTCGACGGATTGAGCAAAGTAACCCTGACCATGTCGGCCAATACGCTTCAGAGCTTGGGATCGCCGCTCACCTATTCCGGCACTTATAGCGCGCAGGCCAACTGCGCCGGAACGATCAGTCTTTCTTCCGGTGATACGGCTACGCTCAACCTGATAATTTACAACCAGGGTAAGGCGTTCGCGGTTACGGGAACGGATTCTACTTACGCCTACACGGGCGGCGGCAACACGCAGCCCACCGGCTGTTCGGCAAGCATGCTCACGGGCGTGTACGCCTTTAACGCCACCGGGTATACGTTTTCCGGCGGTGCCGTCAACGGTATCGCAGATTCAACCGGACTGCTGCAATTCGACGGGCAAGGCAACGTTACGGCTAACCTCACGTCGCCATCCGCGGCGGTGGGCACGATTATCGCCACGGGAACCTATTCCCTTTCGTCCAGCTGTGTGGGGACGGCTACCATCACAGATTCGAGCGGCAAGAGCACGGGGCTGATTTTCAGTATCACGGCGGCGAAGGGCGCGGATTTCGATTTGCTGCTGGCGCAAGCGTCGAAGTTCATGCTTTCGGGCGCGGGGCACGCCATTTACGGCCAAGCCACCGCGAGCGCGGAAGCGCGCAGCCCCGCCGCGCGCCGAGGAGGCCGGGCATGAGATACCCGCAAGTTACCCTGCTGTTCTCGGTCGCTCTGGCGGCGCCCGTCTGGGGGCAAAACCAGATCGGCGGCGGCAACTGCTCCGCAGCGTCGCTGAATGGCACTTATGCGCTGGTGCTGACGGGGCGGGCGGTATCGGGTTCGGGAACCCTCACGGCCGTATTTCAATCCAACGGCACGGCGGTGTTCGATGGCCAGGCCAAAGTAACTTTCAACGTGACTGCGAATACCAGTCAAGCCACCGGGAAAGCCATGACATATTCGGGAACTTATAGCGTTCCATCGAACTGTTATGGCACGCTGACCCTGACTTCCGGCAGCTCAGCCACGTTCAGCCTGGTGGTCTGGAACGGCGGGCAGGACTTTAACATCGCCGGGCAGGATGCCACGTACCTGTATTCCGGCAGCGGCGCCACTCCGCCGGGCGCGTGCGCTACCGCCACGCTGTCGGGCGAATATGGCTTCAGCGAAAACGGCTTCACGTTCTCCGGCACCGCGATCACCGGCACCGCGGATGAAGCGGGAATCCTGCAATTGGACGGGCAGGGGAACGCAGCCGCCAGTTACTTCCTGACTTCCGGCGGAACATCCACGTCTTATACCGCCACCGGTAATTATTCGGTCGCTTCCGGGTGCACGGGCTCCGCGACGCTGATGGATTCGGCCGGAAGGGCTGTGGCGCTGAACCTCAGCGTGACCAACGCGACCGGCGCGGATTTCGACGTGATCGCGTCCAGCACCGGAATGACGCTTTCCGGCACGGCGCACTCGGCGTTTTTGAATCCCAGCCAATCCATCGGAAATGTCGCGAGCTACGCGGTCGGCGCCACGCCGCCGGGGAGCGTTTTCGTTATTTTCGGGGAGAATTTCGCCGCCAAGGTCGCGCAGCCCGCCTCCGTGCCGCTGCCCACTACGCTTCTCACGACCAGCGTGATGGTGAACACCGAAGCGGTGCCGTTGTTTTACGTGGATGCGGGCCAAATTGATGCGCAGATGCCCTGGGACATTCCCGGCGGGACGCTGGCGAGCGTGGTGGTCAAGAATGGCAGCCAGGTGAGCAACGCCGCCACGGTCTTGGTGCCCGCGACGGGCACGCCCGGAATCAGCGTCTACAGCACGAATCGCGCGGTCGTGGTGAATGCTGATAACAGCGTGAACTCGGCATCCAACGGCGCCAAGGTCGGGGACGAAGTGGTGGCGTATTTCACCGGCGGAGGGCCGGTACAGGCGGCGGGCAAACTGACTGCCGGATCGCCCGCGCCCGCCGGGCTGTCGCCGGTGCCCACTAGCGCCAACCCCATGGTGACAGTCGGGGGGCAGCCGGCCACGATCGATTACATCGGCTTGACGCCGGCATCTATCGGGTTGTATCAGGTGAACTTCCTGGTACCGCAGCTGGGCAAGGGCACCTACGCGCTGGTCATCACGATCTCCGGCCAGGCGTCGAACAATCCGGTGATGACCGTTTCCAACTAGCGCCAAGTTATACTACGGCTATCCCGCAACCTGCCAGGAAATCCACGGCTATGCCCGCCGCGCCTCCGGCCGCCCGCTGGAAGCCCTGGGCTATCCTCTTCGCTATCGCGCTGGTGGCGTACGCGGATTCGTTCGGCCTCGGCCTGGCGCAGGATTCCAAAGCCATCATCACCCAGGACCCGCGCCTGCGCGCGGTCACGTTCGAAAACCTCGGACTCACTCTCACGAAGAATTACTGGTGGCCCAAGGCGGGCGACGGCCTGTACCGCCCCGTCACCACGGCCTCCCTCCTGTTGAATTACGCCATCCTGGGGAACGGCTCCAGCCCGGCGGGTTATCACTGGCTGAATTTCCTGCTGCACGCCATCAATGCCTGCCTGGTTTACCAGCTCGCTCTGCTGATCTTCAAACGCGGATGGCCGGCGCTGTGCGCGGCGGCCCTGTGGGCCGCGCACCCCATCTGCACGGAAGCGGTAGACAACATCGTGGGCCGCGCCGACCTGCTGGCGGCCATGTCCGTCCTGGGAGGCCTGCTGCTCTATCGCCGCGCCCTGGCCTTCGAGGGCCGGACCGCGGCCGCGCTGGCTCTCTTCGCCATCGCCACGGCGGGCGTATTCGCCAAGGAAAACGCCGCTGTGCTGCTGGGCCTGATGTTGCTCTGGGATATCGCCTTCGATCGCGCCGGCCTGCGCCGCGATTTCCGCCGCCGCGCGCCGCTCTACGGCGCGGTGGCAGCCTCGCTGGGCGTGCTGGTGCTGGCGCGGCACCTGGTGCTGGGCGCGCTTCCCGTGGCCCAGCCGGTCTACGTGGACAATATGATCCGGGCCGCCGGCTTCTGGACCGCGCGCCTCACCGCGCTGAAGACCATCGGCCTGGATCTGTGGCTGCTGGTTTGGCCGCTGGGTCTGTCCGCGGATCGCTCGTTCGACCAGATCCCGCTGGCTGGCGCGGCGGATTTATCGGCCTGGCTGGCAATTCTCGCCATCGCCGCGATTCTGGCGGTGGCGGTCGCGCGTTTGCGCCGCGATCCGTTGTGGTTCTGGCTGGCGGGATTCTTCGGAATCGCCCTCCTGCCCACCTCCAACCTGCTCTTCCCTATCGGCGCGCTGATGGCGGAGCGCTTCCTGTACCTGCCTTCGGCGGCCTTCGCCATGGCTCTGGCCGCCGCGGCCGATCGCATCCAGCCGCGCCGCCTGGCCACTGGCGCGGTTATCCTGCTGGGCGTGCTCTATAGCGGCCGCACGCTGGCGCGCAACCTGGATTGGAAAGACGATCTCTCCCTCGGCACGGCCGATACCGTCACAGCCCCGCGGAGCTTTCGCCTGCACGACCTGCGGGCGCGCGCGCTCTTCGACCGGGATCCGCAGCGCAACCTCGACCCCGCCATCGCCGAACAGGAGAAGGCCTGGGCGATTCTCAGCCCGCTGCCGCCGGCCATCTCCTCCGAGGTGCCACCCCTGTCTCTGGGCGTCTACTA
This sequence comes from Terriglobia bacterium, assembly GCA_963714205.1. Lineage (GTDB taxonomy): Bacteria > Acidobacteriota > Terriglobia > Bryobacterales > Bryobacteraceae > CAVQNQ01. The sequence continues at coordinate 1,444,082 of CAVQNQ010000002.1, read as the reverse complement.
TGCCATGAAAGCCGCAAGCCTGGGACCGGCGAATCCCCAGAGCCGCGCCTGGTACGAGAAGTCCGCAGCCGTGTTGTTGCGCGCGCGGGAGATCTCGCGCGCCGCCGAGAAGGCCTACGACGATACCCAGCGCGCCCAGGGCCGCCCGCTCACCGCCCGCTCCGGTTTTCCACAGTTGTATCTGGGCTTGGCCAACGCCGACCTGAATCTGGGCCGTTTCGCGGAGGCCGCCGAAGCCTGCCGGTACGCCGCGGGCCTCGATCCGAGCGCGCTCGACGCCTACGACGGTATGGTCCTCGCCTTCCTGGGATTGAACCAGCCCCAGCGGGCCGCCGTCGCGCTGCTCGAGAAGGCCCAGATGGATGATTTCCAGCCCGCCACGCTGGCCGGCCTGCGCGACGTTTACGCGCGCATCCCCGAGGGCGCCTGCGCAGTGGACCGGAGCGGTGGCGGACCGGCCCTCAACCCGCAATGCCCGCGCCTGGCCGCCGATTTTTGCCAGGCCGCCGCGGACCTCCAGGCCATTTACCAGGATGCCCGCCATCCCGAGGGCGCTCGCCAGATCGCCCGCTGGGCCGCCGCCCGCTTCGGCTGTCCGGCCGCTCGATAGGCCCGAGATGAGGGCTTGCGGCCTTAGTTAACAACAGGTTCATACCTTCTGAGAATCTTGAAGCCAGGAATTCCCCCAGGCGAATATCGAAGAAGCGGCTTCCGGCCGCTGCCGGCTAGACGAGTGCAATGGATTTGAAATTGACGAAGGCTTCCATATTCCGGCGCTGGCCCATCGCCGTGATCCTGGCGTGCGTGGTCTTTGTGGTCTGGAGCACCGCCCTGATCGCGTCGGCCCATCGGCTTCAGCGCCGCCAGGACGCCAACGTCCAGCTTGTGAGGAATCTCAGCTCCGTCGAGGAGATTCTGCATCAATTGTCAAACATGGCTCCGCTGCCGCAAGGCCGGCGCCCTATCGAGAAGGAATATAGCCAGATCCGCCAAGAAATCGATCGGAACCCCATTTACGGGCTGGTGCGGGACCTCATGCCCCGGGTCGATGCCGGCGTGATCGAAATGTCAGCCATTCAACATCGGATGCAGTATCCGGACGTTTCCCCGGTGGCTCTTCTCGAACTGCAACGGGCTCTGGAGGCGCAGGCCGACATCGCGGTTGGCGCCGCCGGTGAGGGCCTAGGGCGGGCGCGAGAGGATGAGGCGTTCGTGTCGCGGGCTTTAGCCGGCCGATTGGACCAAATGGATGTCCTGGTGGTGATCTGCTGCGCGCTGACGGCCCTTTTAGTGGTGCTTTTCGCCCAGCGCAGACGGGCCGCGCGCGCTTTGCGGGAATCCGTCTCGCTAGTCAACGCTACCCTCGAGGCCACCACCGATGGGATTCTGGTGGTGGACCTTCAGCGGCGCATCACCGGGTACAACCGGCGCTTCCTGGAACTATGGCGGATTCCGCCGTCTGTGGCGGTCGAGGGGGACAATTCCAAATTGGTCGAGTTCGTGGCTTCCCAGTTGGCCGATCCGGAGGAATTTCGACAAGACGTCGAGCGAGCGTACTTGGAACCCGCCGCAGAGACCCACGACACGCTCAGGTTCCGGGACGGCAGAGTCTTCGAGCGCTGCCGCCGGCCGCAACGCATTGGCGAGGAAATCCTGGGAACGGTCCGCAGCTTCCGCGATATCACCGAACGGGAAAAGGCGGTGGAAGCGCTGCGTCTGATGGAATCCGTCGTGGTCAACGCTAACGACGGAGTTCTGCTGACTTCCATGGATACGGCCAACCGCGAGTTCACCGTGTTCTTCGCGAACGCGGCGTTTACCCGCGAACTCGGCTATGAGAAAGACGAGATCCTGGGAAAGAACGCGATCTCCCTCTACAGTCCCGACGTGGACCTAGCCGAAGTTCAGCGCCTCGCCAGTCTGGTGGCCCGGAAGGAGCCCTGCCGCGGCGAGCTGCTCTTACGCAGCAAGGATGGCAGCGAGATTTGGGCGGAGATGAGCTTCGTTCCGGTGGCCGGCCCTTCCGGCGGATATCTCATCGTCATTGGCCGCAACGTCGATGAGAGAAAGAAGATGGAACACGAGCTTCGCAAGCTGTCGCGAGCCCTCGAGCAGTGTCCCGTCTCGGTGGTGATTACGGATCTGGAGGGCCGCATCGAGTACGTCAATCCGAAATTTACGGAGCTCACTGGCTATACCCAGGACGAGGTGCGGGGTCAGACTTCACGCATTCTCAAATCCGGCGATACCAGCCCGGACGAGTACCGCCAACTCTGGGAGACCATCCGGACGGGCGAATGGAGCGGCTATTTCCATAACCGTAAGAAGAACGGCGACTTGTTCTGGGAAGCCGCCCGGATCTGCCCCATCCGCGATTCGCGCGGCGTGCCCACGCACTACCTGGCCGTGAAGGAGGACATCACGGAGCGGCGGCGCATCGAGGAGGCGCTGGCCCAAGCCAAGGAATCGGCCGAAGCGGCCAACCGGGCCAAAAGCGAGTTCCTGGCCAACATGAGCCACGAGATCCGCACGCCCATGAACGGGATCATCGGCTTCACGCAGCTCACCTTGCAGACGCCGCTGACCGACGATCAGCGGGACTATCTCGAGACCGTGGAGAGCTCGGGCCACGCGCTGCTGCGCATCATCAACGACATTCTGGATTTCTCCAAAATCGAAGCCGGCCACCTCGAGATGGAGCGCGAGCCTTTCTCCCTGCGCGAGACCCTGGAAGGCGCCGTCAGCACGGTCGCCCCGGAAGCCATGGGCAAGGGCCTGGATCTGAGCTGGGATATCGAACCGGCGGTCCCCGACGCGCTGCTCGGCGATTCCACGCGTCTTCGGCAGGTGCTGCTGAACCTGCTCGGCAATGCGGTCAAGTTCACGGCCCGCGGTTTCATCCGGGCCGAGGTGAGCGCGGAAACCGTGAGCGGGGGGACCGCGGTGCTTCACTTCGCGGTGAAAGACAGCGGCATCGGCATTCCGCCCGCGCAGCAACAGACCATCTTCGAGCCGTTCCGGCAGGCGGATGGCTCGACCACCCGCAAGTACGGCGGCACCGGCCTGGGTCTCGCGATTTCGTCCCGGCTGGCGCAACACATGCGGGGCCGGATCTGGGTCGAGAGCGAAGTGGGAAGGGGGAGCACTTTCCACGCGACGGCCTGCTTTGGCGTCGCGGCGACTGCCTCGGGAACCGCGCCGGAAAGGGGCGAGAGCCTCGATCCCGATCATCCTTGTCTGCACGTGCTCGTGGCGGAAGACGACCCCATCAGCCGCACGCTGGCCTCCACCGCGCTCGCGCACCAGGGCCACAAAGTGATTACCGCCGCCAATGGGGTGGAAGCGCTCTGGCTGCTGGAGCAGCGTCAGTTCGACCTGGTATTGATGGACGTCCAGATGCCCCAGATGGACGGCCTCGAGGCCACCGCGCGCATTCGCAAGCGGGAGGCCCGTTTGGGGGGCCACGTTCAGATCGTGGCCATGACGGCCCATGCCATGAAGGGCGACCGCGAACGCTGCCTGGCGGCGGGCATGGACGACTACATATCCAAGCCACTCGATATGGGCCAGTTGCTGGGAATGGTGGCGAAAATCGCCCTGGCCGGAAGTGAAGATGGCGCGCTCTCCAAGGAACATTCATGATACCCAACGCAGGCACCACGTGCGCATATCTGAAGACCCACGTGCGGCCATTCCGCCCCGTTGCGGTGCGATTGCTGCGGCTGGTTGGCGATCCAACGGCTAACTTCCGCCAGGTCGCCGACTTAATCCAGACCGATCCCGTGCTGTCGATGGAACTGCTGAAAATCGCGAACTCGCCCCTCCTCCCGGCGCGCATGGAGATCAAGAGCGTGTTGCAGGCTATCGTGTTCCTGGGGTCCAACATGGTCAGCGGCCTGGTGCTGACCACCTGCCTGCGGGCCCTGGTGCCGGTGCGATCCAGCCGCTGCATGCAGGCCTGCTGGCGTCACAATTTGGCCGCCGCTCTGATCTGCCAGCGGATGTCGGGCACGCTGAACATTCCGGAAGCCAACGCTTACACCGCCGGCCTGATCCACGACCTCGGACAAATCGCTTTCCTCACTGCCTATCCGGCTTATGAGAAGGCCCTGGTTCCGGGCGAAGACGGGCTGGTCGAACCGATCAAGATCGAGAGAAGCTTGTTCGGCCTGGATCACATGGAGGCCGGAAGATGGCTTCTGGGCCAGTGGGGCTGCCCGCTCGAACTACAGAACGTCGCGGCCAAACACGATGGCCCGCCGGGAAGCCCGTCGCGCCAGGGCAACCTGATCCGCCTGGTCCACGCCGCGTCGAAGATGGCCGACCTGATGGGCCTGTCGGTGGTGGAGGCCGTGGCCTGCGAAGACCTGGAACAAATCGCGGCGGGACTCCCGGAGGCCGCTCCGCAGTTAACCGCGGAGGCCTTTGCGGCCACCACGGAGTGGGTCATGACCAAAGTCAACGGGGTGGAAGTAAGTCTCGGGTTCACACCGGAACTGCAGGCAACTTAGCGCCGGGCGCGTCAGAAGATACGGCGCAGATAGGCGGCAATCAGCACAACTAGCAGCCCCGAAACCGCCGCGCCCGTCATCAGGCGGGCCCGGTGGGTGTTCCCGGGGCGGGAAGCCATCAGCGCCGTGGCGAATACATGCGCGGCCAGGAATAACTTGATGCCCAGCAGCACGTGGTAGCGGTGCGTGTGGCCGGGCGCGCTCACGATCGCATAGAGGCCCGAGAAAACCAACCCGGCCATGGCGGCCACCAGCCAGGGCCGGTACAGCGCGGCCTCGCGGTCGCCCATTCTGCCCTCCAGGCCGGGGTCCATGGTTGCGGCGGCGGGCAGCGCCGCCAGGCGCGCGTACAGAATACCCCCCACCAGCGCCGCCATGGAGGAAAGGTGCAGCCAACGCATCGACAGGTTGAGAAGTTCGGCCATAGCAAGAGTATACAATCGGGTCATGATTCATGAAATCCTTCCAGTCGGCATGCTGCAATGCAACTGTTCGGTGTTCGGCGACGAAGCTAGCCGGGAAGCGCTGGTGGTGGATCCGGGCGACGACGTGGCGGCCATCCTGGAAATTGTGAAGCGGCACGGCCTCGCCGTGAAGGCTATCGTCATCACTCATGCGCACATCGATCACATCGGCGGGGCGCGGAAGCTCAAGCGCGCCACGGGGGCGCCGGTCTACATGAACCAGGCCGACAACGAGCTGCGGCGTCAACTGCCCATGCAGGCCGAGTGGTTGGGAATGCCCGAGCCCGAGGAGGTGGCCATCGACGCGGGTGCCCGCGACGGCGACGTGATCTCCATTGGCGCGGCCCGTTTCCAGGTTCTGCATACGCCCGGTCACACACCCGGCAGCATCGGCCTGTGGATTCCCGCGGAGAGCAAGCTGGTGGCCGGCGATACCCTGTTCCGCGACAGCATCGGGCGCACCGATCTGCCCGGCGGCGACGGGCGGCAGATTCTCCGCTCGATTCACGAGAAGCTGCTGCCCCTGCCGGAGGAGACCGTGGTGATTCCAGGGCATGGCGAGAGCACCACCATCGGGCGCGAGAAGCGGTTCAATTATTTCCTGCAAGGGTTGTGAGCCGCCGGGGAAAGCCGGGCCGGCCCCCGCGGCCCGCCTTCGAAGCCCCGCCTCCGCGCTTCCGGCGTCTCTTCTGCAAAAAACAATTTGCATAAATAATGTTTTCTGCTATTCTGGTATCGCTCTGGTACACGAAACCGCGCGAGCTTTATGGATACAGCCGCTCCGGGAATTCTGACTCGCGATGAAATGGAAAGCAGGCGCCTGCTGGCCGCGGAGGACCTGCAACGGGGGCTCTCCCAATCGCAGGTGGCCCGCAAGTACGGTGTCAGCCGCACGACGGCCTCGCGCTGGTGCCGCGCGCTGACCGGGAAGGGCTTCGAGGCGCTGCGCAAGCGGCGCGCGCCGGGCCGCCCCTGCCGCCTCTCGACCGACCAACTGCGAGCGATAGCCGCGATCTACCTGGCCGGATCGCGTTCCGCCGGGTTCGATAGCGACCGCTGGACCACCACGCGTTTCGCCGAAGCTATCTTCGTCCGCTTCGGCGTGCGCTACGATCCCGATCACGTGGGCCGCCTCATGCACCGCCTCGGGCTGCGGGAACGCGTCCGCCGGCGCAAACCGGTCGAACTCTACCCCTACGCCGAAGTCACCTCGACGGTGGCTTAGCCCGCCCCCCGGGCCTTGAACCGTGCCCACGCGGGCACCCCTGTGTCCAACGAGCTCAGGATCGGGAGATCTTGCGGGCGCGCCGGAACGAAGAGAAGCCGTACCACAGCATGACCAGTGTGCAGAAGCCGGCCATCGTCATGCGGATCAGATCCCCCGTGGCGGCTCCGGGTGGGGTACTCATGAAATCCCGGATGTAGGTCCCGGTTTTGATACCAAAAACAATACCTAAGCACAAGAAAAGAAATCCGATTAACTCATTCCAGAGAGTTCGCGCAGGTTTTACGACGGCAGGCACCACATGTTGCAGAAATGCACGGCCATGCCGGACAGTCAACCACTGTGCCACAGCTCCATGGTATCAAACCCGGAGGCGGGAGCTTTTTCTTGTATTTTCATGTAGAGTTCGGCCTGTAAATTGCCGATAGAATCAATGGCCCGGCTTGTGAACCGGTTCAGTGTCCACTACAATCGAAACGGGTGGATGTTGGGTGGTGCGTGGAACGCCGGCTATCCCCGGCGCATCCACTAAGAGGGAGTATCTGTGGACGAGCCATTGAAACACCTCATGCAGGAACTGGGAAACGCAATCAACGATTCCCTTTCCGAGTCCGACCGGATCGCGGAAGCGATCGGCGAAATCAAGAAGGCCGGCTACGATGTCTTCCTTGTTTTGGAAGCTACCGTCGGCTTCAATCGCCGGGACACCGGCGAAAATGAGGAAGACGACGAGGAGGAGAAAGAAGCCAAACTCCCCGAGCGGACCTTCCAATCTACCGGCAAGATCAAGTTTACGTCCCAGGACCACCGGTTTCTACGCGCCTTGAAGATCGCGGTCGATGACGAGGGCCACTAGAAGTCGCCAACCGGTCAGCCCAGAATTTCGCGGTAGACGTTCCAGGTTCGTTCGACGGCCTGCTCCCAGGTAAAAAGATGCGCCCGCGCGGCGCCGCGCCACGCCAGATCCCTCCACAAGCTCTCTTTTTCGGTAATTCCGCGTAGCGCCTGCCCCAAAGCCTCGGTATTTTCGGGGTCCACCAGGATGGCCGCGTCCCCGGCCACTTCCGGCAGCGCCGAGCGGTTGGAGGTCACCACCGGAGTGCCTGCCGCCATGGCCTCCAGCACGGGCATCCCGAAGCCTTCATCGAGCGAGGGGAACGCGAACACGCGGGCTCGCGCGTACCAGGCCGCCAGCTCCTCGTGGGTGACATAGCCGGCCACCCAGATGCGGTCGCGCGCCGGGCTGGCCTCGATCCGCGCCATAATTCGCTCCGCCCCGTAACCCCGCGAACCCGCCAGCACCAGGCGCCAGCGCCGGTCCACCGTCTCGAAAGCCGTCACCAGCCGCTCGATGTTTTTTCGTTTCTGGATCACGCCGACGTTAAGGATCACATTCTCGCGCACTGCTTCGAGGGGGTAAGCCAATTCGCGAATGCCGTGATGGATGACCTTCACGCGTTCCGGCTCCACGCCCAGCAGGCGCACCACCTGGGTTTTGGTAAAGGCCGAGACCGCGATGATCGCCGCCGACCGGGCGGCGGCGTCACGGGCTTGCGCGGCGAAGCGCTTCCGGAACTCGGGCGTCGAGTACTCGCCGGTCAGCACGAACAGATCGTGGAAAGTGGTCACCGCGCGGCGCAGCGGGAGGCGTGGCAGCCGCTGGTTCAGCCCATGCACCAAGGCGGCCGACCGCGGCCCCAGCGGCTCGACGAGCAGCCGGCGCCGCGCGTTGGCGGGCAGCCGCTCCTTCCGCGACCGCCAGTAGCGGTGCGGGCGATAGTAAAAATCGAAAGACACTTCGGGATGCGCCCCCGCCAGGCCGTTCAGGATCTCCCGCGAGTAAAGCCCCACCCCCGAGAGTTCGTCACCGATGCTATAGGTGGCGTCCAGCGCGATGGTCACTTGATTCCGTATTCTTTCATCTTGCGGTATAGCGTGGTGCGGCCGATCTTGAGGAGCCGCGCGGCCCGAGTGCGCTCGCCCCGCGTGGCGGAAAGCGCCCGCGAGATGGCCCGCCGCTCGCTCTCCGGCAGCGGCACCACCGGTGACTCGGGCGACAGCTCGAAGGGCTCCCGCGCCGCGCTCCCGACGGCCCCGGCCAATTTGTCGATGGACGACGCCGCCCGGTGGAACTGCAACGCGGTCGGAAGATCGGCCACCTCGAGCGAGCCCCCGTCTGCATCGCGGCCATCCGGCTCACGCAATGCTCCAGTTCGCGCACGTTGCCCGGCCAGTCATAGGATATCAGCAGCTCCATGATCTCCGCCGGGGGATGCAGCGCGGGCGCTTCCGGCGGCCGGCGCGTCTCCAGGAAATGGGATATCAGCAGCGGGATATCTTCTTTACGCTCGCGCAGGGGCGGCAGGTGGATGGGGAAGACGTTGAGCCGGTAATACAGGTCCTGGCGAAAGCGGCCCGCCGCCACCTCCTCCTTGAGGTCGCGATGCGTCGCCGAGATCACCCGCAGGTCCACCATGCGCCATTCGAGCGCGCCCACCGCCCGGAATTCGCGCTCCTGAACCAGACGCAGAAGCTTCACCTGCATCTCCAGGGGCAGATCTCCGATCTCGTCGAAAAACGCCGTGCCCCCATCGGCGAGTTCCACCAGCCCCCGCTTGCTCTGGGCCGCTCCGCTGAACGACCCCTTGACGTGGCCGAACAGCTCGCTTTCCATCAACGTCCCCACCAGTGCGCCGCAATCGATGGGCACGAACTGGCCGCACGGGCCGGCATTGTGGATGGCGCGCGCCACCACCTCCTTGCCCGTGCCGCTCTCCCCCAGCAGCAGGACCGGCAGGCGGTGGCGCGAGGCTTTCTCGACGAGCCGCCGCACGGCTTCGATCTGGGCCGACCGGCCTATCAGCTCCCGGCCGCCGCGTATTGCGAGGTTCACGGATAGCCACTGCTCATTTCATTAGTCTTGCCCGGCTTAAGAATCTAGTCGCACCACGAAGGAACTTCTCTCACCTGATTCCCGCTGGATGCGCTCGGAAAGCGCGCGGGCCCCATCCTGGGTCGTCTCCGTCCCCACCAGGACGCGCCACATATCCGGATTCCCGGGGCGCAGCACCAGCCGGGCCGATCCGTACCGCGACGCCATCGCGGCGCGAGCCCGCTCGGCATTGGCCCGGTTGCGGAAGGCAGCCACCTGGACCGCGAACAAGGCCGGCTCGGCGTTCGCGGGCGTGCGGACCACTTCCACGCGGACGGGAGCCGTGCCGGGGCCGATCAGATCGATGGCCCGCGCCGCGGCGTGCGAGAGGTCGATGATCCGGTTTTCCACGAAGGGGCCGCGGTCGATGATCCGCACCTCCACGCTCTTCTGGTTGTCGAGATTCACCACCCGCACCCAGGTGTCGAAAGGCAGGGTGCGGTGCGCCGCAACCAGCATCTCCATATTGTAAATTTCGCCATCGGCGGCCGGCCGGCCGTGGTACGGATGGCCGTACCAGCTCGCCATCCCCATCTCGACATCGCCCGGGGCCGTCCGCGCCACCCCTGGGAGCGGGGCCACGCGGGCCCGCCACGCGTGCTTCTTGTGCGCGCACCCCGAGGCGGCAATGACAGCCACAATGGCGAATGAAATCCATCCCCGGGGTCCGGCTCGCGGCATCGCTTCGATTATGGCATGCGCCGGCCGCTGGTCGGCTTCAGTACATTTCGTTTTCGGGCCGCGCGGGGTGTCATGATACCGTAAGGATATCTTCATGCATCCCTCCCAGGTGAAGCGGCTGGGTTTGTCCGCACTGGCGCTCGCTTTGCTGACACTCCTGGTAATCGGCTACTTTTCACTTGCAAATTGGCGCCGGTTTCGCGAGGCCGCCGAAATAGTGCCGCAAGTCCGGAGGGTGATCGAGCTGAATGACAGCCTGCTCGCCCATGTGGTGGATGCTGAAACGGGCCAGCGAGGCTTTCTGCTGACCAACCGGGCCGAGTACCTCGCGCCTTATCGCACAGCCATCCAGGCGATTTACCCGGAACTGGATGAACTGGCCCGGCTGACAAGCGGTAACCCCGAGCAGGCCAGGCGCGTCCGGACCATCCGTTCCCTCGTCGATCTCAAACTGGCGGAGCTTCGCGACACCATCGACCTCCGCCGCAACGTGGGGCTGGATGCGGCCCTGGCGGTGGTTCAGACCGACTTCGGACACCACACCATGACGCGGCTCCGGGAAGCCGTGAGGGATCTCGGCGCGCACGAAGAAGACCGCCGCCTGACCTCCTGGGCGGATCTGGAAGAGGATGCCGCTATTGTCCGCTGGCTCACCCTGTTGGGATCCTTACTGCTGGCCGGACTCGTGGTAGCCGGTGCAGTGACGCTGGGCCGCGCCGCCCGGCGGCAGGAGATGCTCACTGAAGCGGCCGCCAACGCCCGCGATCTGCTCTACACCACGCTCCACAGCATCGGCGATGGCGTTGTTTCGACGGATCCGGAAGGGCGCGTCACCTTCCTCAATCCGGTGGCGGAGCGCCTGACCGGTTTCGATGGCGCGGAAGCGCAAGGCCGTCCCATCGAGGAAGTCTTCCGGATTGTCAATGAAGAGACGCGCGCTACCGTCGAAAACCCCGTGCGCCGCGTGCTGCGCGAGGGGAAGGTGGTGGGACTGGCCAATCACACGGTTCTGGTCTCGCGTTCAGGGGCCGATATCCCCATCGACGACAGCGGCGCTCCTATTCGTTCCCATACCGGCAAGGTGGAAGGCGCGGTGCTGGTTTTCCGCGACGTGACCGCGCGCCGGAAAGCGGACGAGGAACTCCGCCTCAGCGAACGCCGTTTCCGCATGGTGGCCGACTCCGCCCCGGTAATGATCTGCTCCGACGATGCCAATGGCGAGCGCGATTATTGCAACCTGCCCTGGCTCCAGTTCACCGGCCGCACCTTCGAGCAGGAAATGAGGCACGGCTGGCATGAGGGCATTCATCCGGACGATCGGGCCCGCACGATCGAAACTTTCGAACGTGTCTTCCGCGAACGCCAGCCGCTGACTTTCGAGTTCCGTCTGAGAAAACGCGATGGCCACTACGCCTGGATATTGGGGCGCAAGGTGCCGCGCATCGGACCGCGGGGCGAGTTCCTGGGCTATATCGGTTCGTACACCGATATCGACGACCGGCGGCGCGCCGAAGAGAGAATGCGCCATGCCGCCAAGCTGGAAAGCTTGGGCGTGCTGGCGGGTGGAATCGCGCACGATTTCAATAATCTCCTGGTGGCCATCATGGGCAATGCCAGCTTGCTCGAGGATGAAATCCCGGCCGGCACGCCCGCCCGCGAAATGCTCGAAAGCGTGATCAAGGCCAGCGAGCGCGCCGCCATGCTGACCCGGCAGATCCTGGCCTATTCCGGACAGGGGCGCTTCGTGGTCGAGCCGCTGGACATCTCGGAACAGGTCAAACAGATCACCGCGCTGCTCCAGGCTTCGCTCGCCAAGAGCGTCGAAGTGCGCCTGGATCTCGCCGCCGGTCTGCCGCCGGTGGAAGCCGATGCCTCGCAGATTCAGCAGCTCATCATGAATTTGGTGGTCAATGCCGCCGAGGCCATCGATTCCCGCGCCGGCCTGGTCGAGCTGGTCACGGGCGACGAGGTTGTGGATGCCGCCGAAATCTCCCAGTGGGTTTTGGCCGACAACGTCCAGCCCGGCCGGTTCGTGGTTCTGACAGTGCGCGATAACGGCGTGGGCATGGACGCCCAGACCCAGGCGCGCATCTTCGACCCGTTCTTCACCACCAAGTTCACGGGACGCGGCCTGGGATTGGCGGCCGCCCTGGGAATCACGCGCGGGCACGGCGGAGGCATCAAGCTGATTTCTGCGCCCGGGAAGGGCACCACGTTTCAGGTTTTCCTGCCTGCCGCCGCGGCGATCGCCGGCATCGAAGCCGCGCCGGCGCCCAGCGAGCCCTTCCGGGGAAGTGGCTACGTTCTGGTGGTGGATGACGAGGACATGGTGCGGGAAGCCGCCCGCCACTCGCTGGAGCGAGCCGGCTATACGGCTCTGCTGGCCTCCAGCGGCGCGCAGGCGGTGGAAACGCTGAAGGGGCACGCCGATGAAGTCCAGATGATCGTGCTGGATATGACCATGCCGGGTCTGACCGGCGAGGAAACCCTCGAGCGGCTGCGCTCCATCCGCCCCGACATTCCCATCATCGTTTCCAGCGGCTACAGCGAACTGGTGGCCCAGCGGCGGTTCGGAAACCGGATTGACGGCTTTCTGCAGAAGCCCTATACCGTGACGGATTTCGGGCGAGTGGTCCAGACCGCTCTGGGTCTCCGGAAGCAAACCGGCGCGGCAACCTAATCAAGATTCCCGATTCTGCCGATATGACCCGTATGCAGGAGCGCCGATCGGAAGTTCGCTTGATGTGCGCCGACATGATCCGGGTTCGTTGGATGCCCTCTTTCGGCAAATCTCACCGGGCTACGGCTCTGCTGGAGGATATCTCCGCTTCGGGCGCCTGTCTGCAAATGGAAAGCTCCGTTCCCGAGGGGTCGATAGTCCGCTGGAGTTCCGCCGGAAAGGAGTTCGAGGGCCACGTGCGCTATTGCGAGTACCGCGATATCGGCTACTTTGTGGGAATCGAGTTCCGCGAAGGATCGAAATGGTCCGCCCGGGCGTACGAGCCGCAACACCTCCTCGATCACCAAGACGTAGCCGAACCGCGCCGGAATTAGCCCCTCCGAACCAGTGCCTCGGAAGACCCCTTCACCTCGAACGGGTGTAATAGTTCTATTTAGATTCCTTATTCAACTTTGCCCTAAGCCCCTGGCTACACTGAAGGTTTGTGCCAGGTACGATGATGCAGGAAGGGACGAGTTACATACGCGGGGCGGTCGTGCCCCAAATCGAGAAAACCATTCCCGAGACGCTCGCCGAAGCCGCCGCCCGGTATCCGGACCACGAAGCTCTGGTGGTGTGCCATCAGGGCGTCCGGCTGACCTGGAGCCAGCTCGATCGCGAGGTGACACGCGCCGCGCGTGGATTGCGAGGGCTGGGACTGGTTCCCGGAGATCGCGCGGGCATCTGGGCCAGTAACTGCCTGGAATGGATTCTGTTGCAGTACGCCGCGCCGCGCGCCGGCATCGTGCTGGTGAATGTGAACCCGGCCTACCGCTCGCACGAGCTGCGCTTCGTTCTGAAGAAGTCGCATATCCGCGCGCTGTTCCTCCACGAAAAAGACTCTCGCGCCAACTATCGCGAGATTCTGGCTGAATCCCGCAATGGCGATTCTCTTCCGCTCGAACACATCGTGTGGCTGGGCGAGAGCTCGTGGGAAGAGATGATCGCCGGCGGCATCGATTTTCCTCCCGTCGAGGAAACCCCCGATGACGTCGCCAACATCCAGTACACCTCCGGCACCACCGGCTCGCCCAAGGGTGTGCTGCTGACGCATCGCGGGCTGGTCAACGACGGCCTGGGAATCTCCATCGCGCTCCGGGCCAGCTCCGAAGACCGTATCTGCGCGCCGGTCCCGCTGTACCACTGCTTCGGCTCGGTGATCGGCAGCATGGTGTGCGTGGTGAGCGGCGCGACGCAAATCCTGCCCTCGGCGCAATTCGACGCCTTGGCCACCATGCAGGCCGTGCATCGAGAGCGCGCCACCATCGTTTACGGCGTGCCCACCATGTTCGTGGCGGAACTCGAGCATCCGCAATTCGACAGCTTCGATTTCAGCTCGCTGCGCAAGGGCGTCATGTCCGGCGCGCCATGCCCCATCGAGCTGATGAAGCGCGCGGCCGCGCGCATGCACATTGAACGCATGACCATCCCGTACGGGCAGACCGAGGCCTCGCCGGTGATCACCATGTCCAGCGTGGACGATCCCTTCGAGAATCGCGTGACCACTATAGGAACGCCCCTGGCCAACGTGGAAGTGAAGATCGTCGATCCGGAGACGCGCCAGGACCTGCCCATCGGCGCCCAGGGCGAGCTGTGCACGCGCGGCTTCCTGGTCATGAAGGGATACGACGCCGATCCGGAGGGAACCCAGGCGGTCATCGACGAGGAGGGTTGGCTGCACACCGGCGACCTGGCGGTGATGCGGCCGGACGGCTACTTCAGCTTCAAGGGCCGCGCCAAGGACACCATCATCCGCGGCGGAGAAAACATTTATCCGCGCGAGGTGGAAGACTTTCTTTATACCAACCCCAAGGTGGCCGACGCCTACGTGGTGGGCCTGCCGGACGCCAAGCTGGGCGAGACCGTGCTGGCGTGGATTCAGTTGAAGACCGGCGAGCAGGCCACCGTCGAAGAGATCCGCGATTTCTGCCGCGGCAAGATCGCATATTTCAAGGTTCCCCAATACGTGCGCTTCGTGGATTCCTTCCCGCAAACCATCACCAAGAAGGTGCAGAAGTTCCTCATCCGGGAGCAGGAGATTCGCGAGCGGGGCCTGGAAGAGGTCGCCAACCGCGCCACCGCCTGATGCCGACGGCTCGTCGAGCAGCCCTCCCTTTCGGCTCCGGCACGCCGGAGGAAAAGCGCGGACCGTACCGCGAGGCGCTTCGCGCGCTGGCCATCGACCCGCTGGAGGATGCCGTCACGCTGGATGGCCTGGATGGCCTTGTGCTGGCCGGCGGAAACGACGTCGATCCGGCGCTCTACGGCGAGCCGCGCGGCCCCCGGACGCAAGATCCCGATCCGGCGCGCGACGCCCGGGAAAGCGTGTTGCTGCGCGAAGCCATCGAGCGGGATCTTCCCGTGCTGGCCATCTGCCGCGGCCTGCAACTTCTCAACGTGGTCAGGGGCGGAGCGCTCGTGCAGCACGTGGAGGGGCATAGCCTGCGCAAGGTGCGCGATGCGCACTCAGTGGAGATCGTCCCAGGCAGCCGCCTGGAGGCGATCCTGGGCACGCGCGAATACGTGGTGAACTCACGCCATCATCAGTGTGCGGGCAGGGTGGCGCCCGGTCTGCTGGTGACAGCCACGGCCCCGGATGGTGTGATCGAGGGGTTGGAACTACCGGGCCGCCGCTTCATAGTCGCCGTGCAGTGGCATCCGGAAGCCCGCACCGACGGCCCGGACGCCCGGCTTTTCGCCGCTTTCCGCGAGGCTATCGAAAACCGGTAGCCGCGGCGCCGAACTCCCGTATAATTGAAGCGTCGATGGATATCACGAAGGTGGTCGCCGAGCTTCGTCAGGAACTCGCTAATCTCGACGCAGCCATCTTGACGCTGGAGCGGCTTCAGCAGGTTGGACCGCGGCGGCGCGGGCGGCCGCCCAAATCGATGGCCGCGCCCATCCCTCCCGAAACGGAGGAGCCGTCAGATAAGCCCGAGGCCGGGGCTCTCAAAAAGGCACGTCGTCTTCCGTAATCCCCTGGCTGAAATCGTCGGCGGGGGCGGATGGCGCGGCGGCGGGCTGCGGGCGGGCGGCGCGCGGCATCGAGACGGGCTGCGCATACTCGCCGCCGGCCGGGGCGCCGCTCTCGCGGCCGCTGCCTAGCAGGATCAGCTCGTCGCACACCACTTCGGTGACGTAGCGCTTCTGGCCTTCCTTATCTTCGTAACTGCGAGTCTGAATGCGGCCCTCGATATAGACCTGTTTCCCCTTGAGCAGATAGTTGGAGACGTTTTCGGAGCGCCACAGCACGATGCGGTGCCATTCCGTCTCCTCTTTCCACTCGCCCGTCTGCTGGTCTTTCCAGCGGCGGCTGGTAGCCAGCGTGAAATTGGAGACCGCCGTCCCCGAGGGGGTGAACTTGGTCTCGGCATCCTTGCCGAGATGGCCAAGCAGTATGACTTTATTGACGCTTCGGGATGCCATATTACCCTGAACTGTAGCACAACCGGCTGGCGCGGGCGTCCGGCTATTGCGCCGCGTTTTGCTTCGCGCCGGCGGCGGTCAGGGCAGCCGCGCAGGAGTTCATGGCGGCGCGCGCTTCGTTCCGTGGAAAATAGGGGGAAGCCGCGATCATGGCGCTATCCAGGTTGGCGCCCGATCCGCACGCGCCGCCCGCCACGGCCGCCAGGTGCCGCCAGGCCACGGCGTCGGCCCGCAGCGCCGCGGGGATATCGAAATTGAGGGCGCTGGAGAATTCGTCTTCCGCCCGTGCGTAGTCCTGGCGCCGGTAGAGCAGGATGCCGCGGTAGAGATGCGCCTCGCCCGAAGCCAGGTCCGTGGCGTTGGCGAAAGCCGTGCGGCTGGCCAGGCTGTAATCCGCCAAAGCCTCCTCGCTCCGCCCGGCCATCTCCTTGGCCCGCCCGCGCAGGTAGATGGCATGGGCGTTCAAGGGGTTGAGCTTCACTGCTTCATCCAGGCTGGCGATGGCCGCCACGGGATCGCTCGCCAGGATCTGGGCGCCTCCCAAATCCTCATAGTCGTGCGCCAGATCCGGTTGGGGGTTCAGCCTTTCGGCCAGGGAAAGCGGCTGGCTGGGTTTCGCGGTCCACAGATCGAGGGCCTTCCGGTATTCGGCGGCGGAATCCGCGTATTGGTTGCGTTGGGCCGCGGCGAGGCCCGCCACCCACGCGTTCCAGCCCTCCGCGCCGGGACCGGAGAAGTCTTTGGCCGCTTCGGGCAGGTTGTCGCGTTCGAAGGCGATCCAGCCCAGCCAGCGGCGTCCGTCTTCGAGAACTTCCCGGCAGAAGTTGGGCGGCATCACGCCCGCCCGACAGCTTGAATCTTCGAGCGCCTGGGCGAGCATCACGCGTTCATGATCGATCCCGCTTTGATCCGGGCCGGCTTTCAGCCGGGCGATGGATGCCAGCACGCGCAGTCCGGCCGAGGGCGTCTCGGGGAGCGCGTTCTTAGCCGCGCTGCGCGGGCGCGCCGCCCAACTTTCGAGCGATTGGTCGAGTTCCCGCCCGGCCTGCGCGAACTCGCCGGCATCGCGGGTAATCAAGGCTCCCGCCAGCGTGCAATAGCCCTTGCGGTAATGCGCCAAGGGAACTTCTTCCGGCGGGGCCGCGGCCAGGAGGGCCGCCTCCGATTGCACGCATTGCTGTGACTCGCCGAGGGGCGGAGCGGAGGATGCTTCCACGCGATCGAAATCGGTTTGGGCCCGCAAGGCCAGGGCCAACCGGGGATCGTCGGCCGCCCACAGCGCAGAGACGCCCAGGAGAAGTGCGAGTGTCCTAAAACACATCACCTGATAGTAGTATGGCATCGGACCGTCCGTTGTGACGATCCTAACGAGAGATAGGAAAGCAGGATTACTTCGTAAAAATCGTGACGTCCACGTTCATGCCCGGACGCAAGACCACCCCTGGCTCCTGGTCCACCAGGATCTTGACTGGAATGCGCTGCACCACCTTCACGAAATTCCCGGTGGCATTTTCCGGCGGCAGCAGGCTCATGCGCGCGCCGGTGGCCCCGGCGATCGAATCCACGCGGCCGTTCAGATTCTTGCCGTACATGTCCACGTGGACTTCCGCCCGCTGGCCCGAGTGCACGTTAGCGAGCTGGGTTTCTTTGAAGTTAGCCGTGACCCACGTGTCCTGGAGCGGAACGATGGTCATGATTCCCTGCCCCGGCTGGACGATCTGCCCGACCTCGACGCTTTTGCGGGTCACCACGCCATCGACGGGCGCCACCACGGTAGTGTAGCTGAGCTGCAATTCGGCGGCTTCCAGGTTAGCGCGCGCCGCCTGCACCGTCGCATCGGCCGTGCCCACGTCGGCCGTGCGGATATCCACCTGCTTGCGATTGGCCACCGAGTCCGCCAGTTGCGCTTTAGCTTGATCGACCCTGGTTTGCGCGCCTTCGAGCACGGTTTTGCGGATGTCGGCTTCCTGCTCGGCCGAGGACAGCTTGTCGCGGGCGGCCTGAAGCTGGCTTTCCGCCACGCGCGCGGCGGCCGTATAGGCATCGAACTGCAGCTGGGAGATTTCGGCTTTAGCCACCAGCGGCTTCATGCGCGCCAAGTCCGCCTGGGCGCGGTCGTTGGAGGCCTCGCTGGCCCGCACGTTCGATCGGGCGAAGGCGAGATCGGCGGTGGCCGCCTGTTGATAGGCCACCTGGGCGCGCTCCAGGTCCGCTTGGGCGCTGGCGAGCTGCGCGGAAGCGGCGGTGGTGCCGGATTCGGTGGTTTCGTTGGTCATCGGCACGTTCACGCGCGCCGAGCGCAACTTGCTTTCATCCTCGGCCAGGGTTGCCTTGGCCGCGTCCACCCTGGCCTGATAATCCCGCGGATCGATGCGCACCAGCACATCCCCGGCCTTCACCGGCTGGTTGTCGTTCACCAGCACCTGGATCACGTTGCCCGCGATTTTGGGAGCCACGGCGCTGACGTGCCCTTCCACCTCCGCATCGTCCGAGGATACCTGGTCGCGATAGTGCAGGTACGCGAAATACGCGGCAGCCGCCCCGATCACCAGCAGCAGGGGCAAAACGATCCTGAGCCGGGAGGCGGATTTTTCCTCCGGCGCAGCTTCCTCGGCCCTTTCCGGCCGGCTCACTTCTTCATCCACTCTCGGCATTGGCAAATTCCCTTCCTCTACACCCACTCACTCCACCATCACCGGCCTGCGAGCCGGTTTGATCTTCTTCATCATAAATACCAGTGGAATGATGCACAGAAACAGCACTCCCATGAACCAGAACGTATCCGCGAACGAGAGCATGGTCGCCTGCCGCACCATGCTTCCATAGAGCATTCCATTAGCCTGGACCGCGGCATCCGCAGCGCTGGCCCCGCGGCTCTGAAGCATCGCGGATACCCCCGCCAGCGATTCGCGGAACCGCCCGTCGTAGGGCGTCAGGTGCGCGACCAGCACCTGCTGGTGATACTGTGCGCGGCGCGCCAGCATGGTCGTGGCGGCCGCGATTCCCGAACTGCCCCCGATGTTGCGCGCCAGGTTGAATATCCCGGTGGCGTAGCCGGTGCGGGTCCTGTCAATCAGGGCGAAAGCCACCGTGCTGATGGGAACGAACAGGAACGCCATCCCCAGGCTCTGCACCATGCGGCTGGTCACCGCCGTCCGGTAATCGATGTAGAGGTTGAACCGCGCCATCAGGAACAGCCCCCCGGAGCACACCAGGCATCCGAAGATAATCATCCAGCGCGCCTGTACTTTGCGCAGCATGTTGCCGACGATCGGCATGCAGACCACCACTACGAGGCCGCCCGGAGAAAGCACCATCCCGCTGAGCATCGCCGTATAACCCAGCAGGGTTTGCAGCAGCAGGGGCATCAGCGTAGTGCTGCCGTACAGCACGAAGCCCAGCATCAGCATGGTGAGGGTGGACAGCGCGAAGTTGCGTTCTTTGAGCACGCGGAAATCGATGACCGGATGTTCATGCCGCAATTCCCAGAACACCACCGCCACCAGGCACACCACCGTGATGACGAAGAAGGTCACAATCATGTGCGAGCCGAACCAGTCTTCCTTCTGGCCTTCGTCGAGCATCACTTCGAGCGCGCCTAGACCTAACGCCAGCAGGCCAAAACCCACGTAATCGATCCGCAGGCCATCCTTGAAGCCTTTGCGCACCAGGTAAGGCGGGTCGAAGATGAGCGCCGAGGTGAGCAGCAGAGAGAGCACCCCGATCGGAATATTGATGTAGAAGACCCACCGCCAACTGTAATTGTCCGTGATCCAGCCGCCCAGCGTGGGACCGATGATGGGAGCCACCACCACACCCATTCCGAATATCGCCATGGCCATCCCCTGCTTTTCACGGGGGAACGTTTCCACCAGGATGGCTTGCGAAACCGGTTGCAGCGCGCCGCCTCCCAGCCCTTGCAGGACGCGGAAGAGAATGAGCAACCCGAGCGTGGGCGCGAGGCCGCACAAGAACGAGCTGAGCGTGAACAGCGCCACGCATGTCATGTAGAAGCGCTTCCGCCCCATCAGCATGGAAAACCAGCCGCCCATCGGCAGAATGATGGCGTTGGCGACCAGGTAGGAGGTGAGCGCCCAGGTGGATTCGTCCACGCTGGCCGAGAGATTCCCCGCAATGTGCGGCAGCGAGACGCTCACTACGGTGGTGTCCAGCACCTCCATGAAGGTCGCGATCATCACCGTGCCGGCGATAATCCACGGGTTGATATGGGTGTGGTGCGGCGCGTAGGGAACCGGCGCGGGCCCCGTAGCCGTTCCCGATGAGCCCCTACTTGACGTACAGCGCCTCCATCTGGCCGATGGCGTGGGCCACGTCCGCGCGCGACTGGTTGTAGCGGTAGAGGGCCGCGATCTGGTTGTCGTTGGCGCGCGCGAGCTCGTCCTGGGAAGTGATCACCTCGATGTTATTGGCCACGCCGGCCTGGAAGCGGTCGCGCGCCTGCTCCACCTCCTGGCGGGCCAGGTCGATCCCCAGGTTGGCGACGGTGACTTCGTTGCGCGCGGCCTCGAGCTGCGCCAGAGCGGTCTTCACTTCGAGCGCGATGCGGTCGCGAAGGTCCTGCTCCTGCTGTTTGAGCTGCCGAATGGCCAGATCGGCTTCGGCGCGCTGGGCTGCGATGCGGCCGCCGGTGAACAGCGGCACGTCCAGGCTGGCCTGATATTGGTAAACCGGAATCGCGCTGTTGGGCTCGAGACCCTGCTCCGCCCAGAAGCCCATCACCGAAACGCGTGGAAGGCGCTCATCGCCGGCGCTCCGCAGCTCGAGCTGGGCGCGTTGCTGCTCATTCAGGTTCTGCCGCAGCTCCGGCCGGGTGGTGTAGGCGCGCTCCAGGGTGGCATCCGCGGAGACCGGCGGCGTCTCGAAGAAGCTCACCTGATCGGCCAGCTCGATCGCCCGGCGCGGGTCCACGCTGAGCAGGCGCGCCAGCCCGAAAAGCGAGGTCTGAAGCTCGGTCTGAGCCACGATCAGCCGCTGCTTCTCATTCTGAAGCTGCACGTTGGCGCGCAGCGTATCGATGCCCGTGCCCACGCCGTTCTTTTGCAGGTCGGCGGCCTGGTCGTAAAGCGCCTGCGCCAGGTCCACGCGCGACTTGCCGGCTTCCACATCCGCCGCCGCCCGCTGGCTGCCTAGGTATTGGGAAACCACCAGCTCCACGGCCTGCTCGCGCACGGTGGTCTCCTGCGCGCGGTTGGCCTCGATGCCGAAGCGCGCCTCGCGATAACGGCGCCACAGGGTCAGGTCGAAAACCGGCGCATTGAACCGCGCTCCGGCCTGAAAGACCTGGAACGGCCCGACGTGCTGGGGAAAGCCGGGAATCGGGAGACCCAGAGACGCCTGGAGATTGACGCGGTTGTCGGTTTCCGAAACGTTGCCCGCCAATTGAGGCAGCAACGCCGACCGGGCCACCAGCCGCTCCTGCTCGCTCATCGCCACGCCGAGGTTGCCGAGAATCACCTGCGGATTCTGCTTGAGCGCCAGCCCCACCGCATCGCGCAGCGTCAGCTTGAGCGGTCCGGTGTCCTGCGCCCCGGCGGCGGAAGCCAGGGCTACCAGCAGCAGAACGCGCCGATTCTTCCCGATCGTGTGCATGTCTCTATTGTATGGTGCACGGCATGTGCGCGGCCATCGCGGGCGCCCGGTAAATAATTGAGAACATTGCAGCCGAATCCCTTTGGGTGCCGCTATTTTGGCACCCGACAAAACTTCGGCAGCCAGATAGGGCTTTCCCGCCGCCTCCCGACGCAGTCGCCTACCGCGCCGCCACTTCGAGCACGGCGTTCCACAAGAACTCGGTCATGGTCTCGAGCGAGCGGACCGAGAGGCGTTCGTCATCGGAGTGGGCGCCCCCCAGCGGACCGTCCTCGACCGAGACCAGCTCCCCGACGCCGTAGGCCTGGACGCCCCTGGCGCGCAGTTGCGCGTTGTCCGTGGCGCCCGTCAGCATGGCGGGGATCGTGGGGGCGCCGAACATGCGGCGGCCCACGGCCTCCAGCGCGCGGTACATCTCGGTATCCAGGCGCGAGGGCGGTGCCGCGGGACGGCTTGGCTCCGCCAGCGGGATGGCCTCAACGCGCGCATCGCCGATGACCCGCCGCAACTCGTCCATGAAGGCGGGGAAATTCTCGTCGGGCAGCAGCCGGACATCGAGGTCTGCTTCGGCCTGCGAGGGGATTACGTTGGTGCGAAAGCCGCCTTTCAAAATGGTGGGAACCACCGACGTGCGCAGGATCGAGTAGTGCCCGGGATCGTGCAATTGGAAATAGCGGTCGGCTTCGGGAGCCCGGGCGGGGTCCAGAATGGCAAGATAGCGGGTCGCCTCGGCGAGCGGGCTGATGGCCGCCAGCCGCCCAAAATAGGCGCGCGTGGTGGCATTCAGCCGCAGAGGCGTCTGCCACGTGCCGGCGCGCGCCACCGCGCGGGCCAGCAGCACCACGGCGTTATCCGGAACGGGCCGCGAGCCGTGGCCCGCCGGACCGTGCGCCACCAGGCGAATCACACGCGGCACCTTTTCGGTGGTGGTGACGAGCACGTGGTGCACCCTCCCGTTCTCTTCGACGATGGAGCCGCCCTCGGCCAGCGCGTACTCGGCCTCGATCTCCGGCCAGTGGTCCCGCACCATGTAATCGATGCCCACGCCGGTGGTACCTTCTTCGCCGGCTTCGGCCAGGAAGATAACGTCGCGATCGAGCTTCACGTGCATGCGGTGAAGCAGCATCAGGATGGTCATCGCAGCCGCCACGTGGCTCTTATCGTCGGTGGTGCCGCGCCCGTAGACGATCCCGTTCCTGCGTATGGCTGCGAAAGGGTCGAAGCTCCAGCGCTCGCGCTCCACCCCGACCACGTCCATGTGGCCCATCAGCAGCAGGGGCCGCTTCGAGCCGTTCCCCGGGATGCGCGCCACCAGGTTGGCCCGGCCCGGATCGAGCGCAAATAGCTTCGCCGGTATGCCCTCGCGCTTGAGCACGGCCTCGATGGCCTTGGCGGCCGCAGTCTCGTTGCCGGGCGGGTTGCTGGTATCGATCTTCACCAGCGTGATGAAGTCGTCCAGCAGCTCGGCTCCGGCGTTCTTCCAATCCACCGGATAGCGCGTCTGGGCGCCGGCGCAGGCCGCCGCCAGCAGCAGAAGCGCCGCGAGACCTCTCATAGCGGTATGTTGCCATGCTTCTTGCGGGGCATGGTGTCTACTTTGTTCTCCAGCATACGCAGGGCGCGAATCACGCGCGGGCGGGTCTGGCGCGGCTCGATCACGTCATCTACGTAGCCGCGCTCGGCGGCCACGAACGGATTGGCGAAGCGCTCGCGAAACTCCTCGATCTTGCGCGCCCGCATGGCGGCCTGGTCTTCGGCGGCGGCTAAATCGCGCCGATAGACGATGTTGACCGCGCCTTCCGGCCCCATGACCGCAATCTCGGCGGAGGGCCACGCCAGGTTGATATCCGTGCGGATGTGCTTGGACCCCATCACGCAATAGGCTCCGCCGTAGGCCTTGCGCGTGATGACGGTGATCTTCGGCACGGTGGCCTCGGCGAAGGCGTAGAGCAGCTTCGCGCCGTGGCGGATGATGCCGCCGAATTCCTGCTCCGTGCCGGGCAGGAAACCGGGCACGTCCTCGAACGTCAGCAGCGGAATATTGAAGGCGTCGCAGAAGCGCACGAAACGCGCGCCCTTCACCGACGAGTTGATATCCAGGCATCCGGCGAGATACGCGGGCTGATTGGCCACGATCCCCACCGGGCGGCCGTCCATGCGGGCGAATCCGACCACGATGTTGCGTGCCCAGTGCTCGTGGACCTCGAAGAACCCGCCTTCGTCCACCACGCGGTGAATCACGTCCTTGATGTCGTAAGGCAGGCTCGAATCCTGCGGCACCAGCGTGTCCAGGCCGGATCCATGCGGTCTTCGGGATCGGAGGCGGCGCGGCGCGGCGGGTCCTCGCGGTTATTGCTGCGGCAGGTAGCCCAGCAGCTCGCGGATCATGCGCAGGCACTCGGCATCGTCCGCGGCGATGAAGTGGCCCACGCCGCTCACCGAGTTGTGGGTAGCGGCGCCGCCCAGTTTCTCCTTGGTGACGTCCTCGTGGGTGACGGTCTTGATCACGTCGGGGCCGGTGACGAACATGTAGCTGGTGCCCTCCACCATGAAGATGAAATCGGTGATGGCGGGCGAGTAGACCGCGCCGCCCGCGCACGGTCCCATGATGGCGGAGATCTGCGGAACCACGCCGCTGGCCAGGGTGTTGCGCAGGAAGATATCGGCATAGCCGGCCAGCGAGAGCACGCCCTCCTGGATGCGGGCGCCGCCGGAATCGTTGAGGCCGATCACGGGCGCGCCGGTCTTCAGCGCCAGGTCCATGATCTTGCAGATCTTCTGCGCGTTGGCCTCCGAGAGCGAGCCGCCGAGAACCGTGAAATCCTGCGCGAAGACGAAGACCTGGCGGCCATCGATGCGGCCGTAGCCGGTGACGAAGCCATCGCCGGGCACTATCTGCTCTTCCATGCCGAAATCGCGAGCGCGGTGGGTCACCAGCTTGTCGAGCTCCTCGAACGAGTTCTCGTCGAGCAGCAGCTCGATGCGCTCCCGCGCGGAAAGCTTGCCCTCGCGGTGCTGGCGGGCGCGGCGTTCCGGGCCGCCGCCCTGTTCGGAGGCCGCCTGCCTCCGGCGCAGTTCTTCCAGACGGTTCATCGGGATCATTGTAGCGGGCGCGGCCCTACTTCACTAGCCGGAAGCGGCCATCGGAGAGCAGATAGTAGCGGCGCCCCCGCCATAGGACCGTATTGCCGAAAAAACCGGCGATCCACATCACAAAACCGATCAAGTCCTGCCCCGGGATCAGGAACCACAGGCGGCGCGTGAGCGGATCGCCGAGCACCTGTTCCGCGGTGGCCCAGGCGGCCACGGCGCGGCCGAGCGCGGCCAGGAGCGCTACCGGCCACCACGCCGGCGCCGCCACGCACAGCAGCAGAGCCAGCGGCAGCGGATTGGTGAAGACCAGCCCCAGGTAGCCCCAGGGCCGCGACCGGCGGGTGCTGCGATTCCACCTCAGCCGGTGCCTCAGGTTGGCGCCCAAGGGCTGCGCGCCAATGCGGTGCTCGATGATGTAAGACGAGAAGATCACGCCCTCGCCCCGCTCGGCCACGCGCTTACCCAGCACGAAATCTTCGGCCAGGTAGTCCTTGAGCGCATCGAAGCCGCCGATGCGCGCGAGCGTGGCGCGCCGCGTGGCAATGGCCGGCCCCAGCCCGAATTTCACGCCATCCAGCATGCCCGCCACCAGCACGCCGCCCAGGAACTCGGTGTTCAGGCCGAGGGCCTCCAGGGTGGACCAGACGCTGCTCCCCGGCGTGGCGCGGTACGGGCAGGTAGCCATCCCCAGCTTGGCGTCCTGGAACTCGGCGGCGAGGGTCGAAAGCATTGTGGGCGTGACGCGCACGTCGCTATCGGCCATTACCAGCAAATCGTAACGCGAGGCTGCCAGCATATGTTCCAAGCTGTAGACCTTGGCGTTGGGATAGGATGGCTCGCCGGTGACGATGGTTTGCGCAGGAACCGCGGGATATGCCGCCCGCAGCCGTTCAACCACCTTGAGCGACGGGTCCTGGGGGCTGCGCACGGCAAAGAGAATCTCGAAATACGGATAATCCTGCTCGAAGAAGCTGCGCAGGTTCTCTTCCAGGCCGGCGTCGAGGCCGGCCAGCGGCTTCAACACGCTGATGGGCACAGCCGTCTCGAGGCGCGCGGGGCGGGCCGCGCGGTACCGCCGGGCCGCCACCACCGTCAGAGCGCAGTAGACCAGACAACCCGCTACGAGGGCCAGCAACGCGTAGGCGATCACTTCCTCCAATGTAACGCCGCGTACAGTGGAATAGGATAGAACCGAAGTTATGAAGCATGTCGTCGTCGGCACGGCTGGCCATATCGATCACGGCAAGACAGCGCTGGTGAAGGCGCTTACCGGCATAGACGCGGACCGCCTGGAGGAGGAGAAGCGGCGCGGCATTACCATTGACCTGGGCTTTGCAAACCTCGATCTGACGCCTTCGCTGCGGCTGAGCTTCATCGATGTTCCCGGCCACGAGCGCTTCGTCAAGAACATGCTGGCGGGTGTGGGCGGCATCGACCTGGTGCTGTTCGTGGTGGCCGCCGACGAATCCATCAAGCCCCAGACGCGCGAGCATTTCGATATCTGCCGGCTGCTCGAGATCCCACGCGGCATTATTGCGCTGACCAAGGCCGGCCTGGTGGATGCCGCCCTGGTGGGCCTGGTGCGGCTCGAAGTCGAGGAACTGGTGGCCGGCTCGTTCCTCCAGGGCGCGCCCATGGTGGCGGTCGATTCCATTACGGGCCTGGGCCTCCAAGATCTGCGCGAAGAGCTGGCGCGCGCGGCGGCGGCGGCGCCAGAGCGGAACGCGGCGGGGCATTTTCGGCTGCCCATCGATCGCGTCTTTTCCGTGAAAGGCTTCGGCACCGTAGTCACCGGGACGCTGATCTCCGGCGCGGTGTCGCGCGGGCAGGAGGTCGAGCTATACCGCGCCGGCCGGCGCCTGCGGGTGCGCGGCGTGGAGGTGCACGGAGCCGCCACGGAACGCGCCGTCGCCGGGCAGCGCACCGCCCTGAACCTGGCGGACATCGAGCCGGGCGAGCTGGCGCGCGGCGAGGTGCTCTCCGAACCGGGCCTCTTTCACGCGGTGAAACAGGTGGATTGCCGCCTCGATCTGCTACCCTCCGCCAAGCCGCTTAAGCACCGCGCGCCGGTGCATTTTCACTCGGGGACGGCGGAGATCGAGGCGGAAGTGCGCCTCCTGGGCGGCGCCGCGGTGCTGCGGCCCGGCGGCACGGCTTATGCGCGGCTGCTGCTGCGCGAGGCGGCCCTGCTGTTGCCCGGCGACCGCTTTATTATCCGCATGTTCTCGCCGGTAGTGACCATCGGTGGCGGCCGCGTGGTGGATCTCGGCGTGCGCCCGTATGCCCGGAACGAAGATGTCGCCGCGCGGCTGGACGTGCTGGCTTCGGGCGATCGAGCGGCCCGCGTGGCCCTGCTGGTGCGCGAAACCGCCTACGGCGCGGGAACCGCGGAGCTGGTGGCGCGCACGGGGATGACCGCGGGCGAGATCGCCGGCGCGGCCGAACGAGCCAATCTGCTTTCCATCCCGCAACCCCAACCGTGGTACGTGGAGCGGGCCTGGTTCGAAGCCGCGCGCGAACGGCTGGCGAAGGCCGTGCGCGAATTTCACGTCCGGAATCCGCTACTAGCGGGTATGCCGCGGCAGGAGCTGCGTAACCGGGAGCTCGCGGGCTGTCCCGCCTTCCTGCTGGACACGCTGCTGGCGGGCCCCGGCCGGATTATGGCCGAAGGCGAACTGGTGCGCGCGCGCGATCACCGGCCGGTGCTCCAGGAGAATGAGGAACAGGCGCGCGCCTCCATCGAGCGCGCGTTCGAAGCCGCCGGCCTCGCGGCTCCGGCATGGAAGGACGTGCTGGCCCGGTCGGGCGTCGAGCCGGCCCGCGCGCGCACTCTGCTCGAAATGCTCCTGCGCGAAAAGCACCTCGTGCGGGTGAACGAAGACCTGGTGTTTCACCGTTCCGCTATCGACGAATTGCGCCGCATGCTGGCCGCGCGGCGCACCCAGCGCTTCAGCGTTCCGGAGTTTAAGGACTGGACCGGCGTCTCGCGGAAATATGCCATTCCTCTCCTGGAATACCTCGATCGCGAGCGCATCACACGGCGCGAAGGACACGAGCGGGTGGTGCTGTGAAAGCAAGGCCCCTATCCAATTGTAGGGGCGACACCTCGGTTAACTAGTGTTAAAACGAGGTTGTGAATGTCCACAGCCCGCCGGTAAGGAAACCGGGATGCATACCAACACGTCGGAATTTGTGATATGACCCGCGTAACATGCGCTATGGCCATCCTGGTTTCACTCCAGGGGATCGTGCACGCCCAGTCGAACCGCATCGCCGGACGAATCTCCGGCAGCCAGCGGTTCACGCTGACAGGCCACCTTCATCCTTTGGCGCGAAGCGAGTACGACCAGGGACCCGTGGATCGGTCCATGGCGATGAGCCGTGTGACATTCGTCCTGCAGCCATCGCCCGCCCAGCAGGCCGATCTGGTCCAATTGCTCGCCGCCCAGCAGGACCCCTCGTCGGCGAACTACCACAAGTGGCTGACGCCGGAAGCATACGCGGACCGTTTCGGCCTGAGCCAGGACGATATCGCTACGATCGTCGCGTGGCTGCAAAGCCAGAACTTGACCGTTACCAGCGTGGCGCGCGGGCGCAATGCCGTGGCGGTGAGCGGGACCGCCGCGCAGATCGAGAGCGCGCTTCAGACGGAGATCCACGCTTACGTTGTGAACGGCGAGACGCACTACGCCAATGCCACCGAACCCTCTCTGCCCGCGGCCCTGCAAGGCGTGGTGCAGGCGATCCACGGCCTCCATAATTTCCGCCTCAAGCCCATGAGCCGCAAGCTGGCCAGCCTGGGCGTCCAGGCCGACGGAGTAACTCCAAAGTACAATTCCGGCGGAGCTCACTATGTGGTTCCCGGCGACTTTGTCACCATCTTCGACATTCAGCCGGTTTACAACGCCGGGATCACGGGGGCCGGGCAAACTATCGTCGTGGTGGGGCAAAGCGATATCGTAACCTCGCACCTGGCGACGTTCCGGAGTTACTTCGGACTCCCGGCGACCAATCTCGCGATGACCTTAGTACCGAACACGCAAGATCCGGGAATCAGCCAGGGCGACGAGCAGGAATCCGATCTCGATCTCGAATGGTCCTCCGCCGTGGCCGTCAATGCCAATTTGCTTTTCGTATACTCCTACGATGTTATGGACGCGGTCCAATATGCCATCGACCAAGACCTGGCGCCGGTGTTGAGCTCGAGTTACGGCGCATGCGAGACCTTGACAACCGAGGCGGATGCGGTGATGTTCCAGACTTGGGCGGTTCAGGGTAACGCGGAAGGGATCACGTGGGTGGCGGCCTCGGGCGACTCGGGCGCGGCGGATTGCTACGATAGCTCCACCACCCCGTATGGCGGATCCAGCACCGATTTCGCCCTGGCGGTGGACACTCCGGCCTCGATCCCGGAAGTTACCGGCGTCGGCGGGACTGAGTTTAGCGAAGGGAGCGGTACTTACTGGAACAGCAGTGACAATTCCACAACCTTGGCATCCGCTCTTTCGTATATTCCCGAAACGTCTTGGAACGACAGCACCGTCAACAACCCGGCGGCGAGCGGCGGCGGCGCCAGTGCGTTTTTCGCAAAGCCTTCCTGGCAGACCGGCCTGGGCGTTCCGGCCGACGGTGCACGGGACGTTCCCGATATCGCGCTGCCGGCTTCGCCGAACCATGATGGTTACATGGTGTACACGACCTCCGGCAGCGGCCGGCAGTCCTCCGCGGGCTGGCAGGTTTTCGGCGGCACGTCCTTTGGCGCCCCAACGTTTTCGGGAATTTTGACGCTCCTCAATAGTTATCTGGTGAAGAACGGCTACCAACGCTACGCCGGACTGGGAAACGTCAATACGCAATTATACGGCTTCGCGGCATCGACGCCCAGCGCTTTTCATGATATTACTACGGGCAATAATATCGTAACTTCGGATACCTGCTCGGGCCGGCGCTGCCCGACAGGCTCGACGTCCGTCGGCTATAATGCCGGCGTCGGTTACGACCAGGTGACCGGTCTCGGGTCCCTAGATGTTTACAACTTCGTAACTGCCTGGCACGCCGGCGCTCTGCTGACCAAGAGCACTCCGTCCGTGACGCTGGCCATTAGTCCCGCGAGCATTTCGGCCGGTGGGAGCGCCACGCTGACCGCCACGGTCACCTCCAGCAACGGCAACACTCCCAGCGGAACGGTAGCCTTCTCCGCGGGCGGCACTACCTTGGGAACCGGCACGCTCTCGGGTTCAGGGAGCACGGCCACCGCGAGTGTGACGATCCAGGGAAGCGCTGCCGGGCTTACTACCGGCTTCGACACGATTACCGCGGCTTACAGCGGCGACAGCGCGGACAACACGGCCACGGCGTCCGCCACGCTCACCATTGTCGCTTCTTCGTCCGCGGCTCCTTCGATCTCCAGTCTCACCAACGCGTTTTCCTATAGCCATTCTTATGCCCCCGGGATGGCGATGGCCATCTTC
Organism: Terriglobia bacterium; assembly: GCA_963714205.1. GTDB lineage: Bacteria > Acidobacteriota > Terriglobia > Bryobacterales > Bryobacteraceae > CAVQNQ01. The sequence goes on along the minus strand of CAVQNQ010000002.1, from coordinate 1,413,950 downwards.
GGGTCGCAGTTGGCACTAACTACCGGGGCAGCGGCGAGCGCGCCGTTGCCACTCTCGCTCGGTAATGTATCCGTCACGATCAATGGTGTCGCGGCCCCGCTTTACTACATCTCGGCCACGCAGTTGAACGTGCAAGTACCTTATGAAACGCCGGCCACCGGGACAGTCGCGGTGGTGGTGAGTAATAACGGGCAGACCGCGTCCGCTACGATTCAAATGGCGGCGGCGGCGCCCGGCATTGCCGGTTCCGGCGGCGCGCTCGTTCCCACCGGCACGGCGGGGCGCGGTCAGGCCATAGCCATCTATGTCACCGGCGTCGGCGCGGTCCAGCCGTCCGTCGCGACGGGCGCAATCCCGGCCGGCACTACCACGCCCGTGCCTAAGCAAAACACGGTGGTGACGGTTGGGGGGACGCAGGTGACACCCAGCTATATCGGCATTCCAAGCTGGTCGGTCGGAGTGCTGCAAATCAATTTCACGGTTCCCTCCACGCTCGCGCCCGGCGCGCAACCCGTAGTGGTTACGGTCGGCGGCGTGGCGAGCGCCGCGTCCACCCTGACCGTGACGGAGTAACGATCGCTTCAGCGAGCCGTCAGCAGGCGGTCAATCTCGCTGAATAAGTCGTTGCCCTCGAAGAAACCGCGCGTAAGCGGGCTATACGTGTACTCGCCCGCGATCATGCCTTTGCCGTCGATCAGATAGACCGTGGGCAGATCGATTTGCCCCTTCAGCACGTAGGAGAAGGCCACCTGGCCGCAATCGAGCATCACCGGATACGTGATCTGGTGGCCGGCGATGTACTGGCTTATCGTCGTGGCGTTATCCGCGGGCGGGTTTCCCACCGCCAGAATGGCCAGCTGATCGCCATATTTCCGCTGGGCTTTCTGAAGAATATCGACGAACGAGGCACAATGCGGGCAGGTGCTCTGCATGAACTCCAGAACCACCACCTTGCCGCGATAGTCGGCCAGGTCGTGCATTTGGCCCTTTATGTCCTGAAGGGTGAAGCCGGGAGCGCGGCGCGGACCGCTGGCCGCCATCAGCGCGGCGGCACAGAGTAGAAGAGCTGAGAAGATTCGCATAATCTATTTCACCAATTCTCGCAAAGATTGCTCGTAAGGTGGGCGGGCCACGCCCCGTTCCGTGACGATCGCGCTGACATAGCGGGCGGGGGTCACATCGAAAGCCGGGTTCTCGGCCGGGATGCCCTCGGGCGCAATAAGAGTCCCGAATACGTGCGTCACTTCGGCCGCGGCGCGCTGTTCGATGGGGATCAGGGCGCCCGATGCAAGGGTCATGTCGAGCGTCGAAATGGGCGCGGCCACGTAAAACGGCACGCCATTCTCATGCGCCAGCACGGCCACCGAATAGGTTCCGATCTTGTTGGCCACGTCGCCGTTGGCGGCGATGCGGTCGGCGCCCACCACCACGCAGCCGATGCGCCCGGATTTCAGAAAGTGGCCCGCCATGTTGTCGGTGATGAGGGTCGCGGGGATGCCGTCCCGCTGCAACTCCCATACCGTGAGCCGCGCGCCTTGCAGGAAAGGGCGGGTCTCGTCGGCGAAAACGTCCACGCGCTTGCCGCTCTCGATGGCCGCGCGGACCACCCCCAGGGCCGTGCCGTATCCCGCGGTGGCCAGTGCGCCGGCGTTGCAGTGCGTCAGCAGGGTCTTGCCGTCCGGCACCAGCGGCGCGCCGTGGCGGCCGATGGCGCGGCAGATGGCGATATCCTCCTCGCGCACCAGCAGGGCTTCCTCCACCAGGCGACGGCGGATTTCGCCGATGGGCCGGCCGTGCATCGACAGGTACAGGCGCTTCATGCGCTCGAGGGCCCAGAACAGGTTCACGGCCGTGGGACGCGTGGCGGCGAGCGTGCCGCGGATGGTCTCGAAATGGCCATCCAGCCCGTTCTCGGGCGCATCGAGCATCCCCAGCGCCACGCCCATGGCCGCAGCCACCCCGATGGCTGGCGCCCCGCGGATGACCATGTTACGGATGGCCGCCGCAACCTCCTCGAATGTCCGGCAGGTCACGTACTTTTCTTCCCGTGGCAGGCGCGTCTGGTCGATCATGACCACGGTGCCATCCACCCACTGAATGGTCTCTACCATGTTGGAGGGAGGTTCTCCTTTTGCGCGAATAAGGCGATAAAATTCAGGGCATTGTAAGAAGCGTGCATCAGCGTGGACGCCCGCGTGGAACCGGTCGCTTGGCGCATCCAGCCGAAAGCCGCGCCCGCCGCCGAAATCAGTAGCGCGTGCCGCCAGGATCTTCCGTATTCCCAGAAATGCAGCAGGCCGAACGGAATGGCCGCCGCCGCTATGCCCGGCGCCGCCCCCAGGCTCCTCACCAAAAGAGGCTGCAAGAACCCCCGGAATACCAACTCTTCAAACAGCGGCCCCAGCGTCACGCCGAAGCCCGCCATCAGGATCACCGAGGTCCGGTCTTCGAGCAGCTTGGTTAGCGGATTTTCGCCCGCCGGAAGATGAATCGCCACGGCCGCGAGCGCCACCGCCATGGCCGTGCCAAACCCGAGCATGACGATCCGCACCGGCGAAATGCGCATGGGCGTCCACGCCAGCGAGCTCCAGAAGGGCTCGTCGTATTGGAATCGGAAGATGGCCGCCAGCGCCGCAAACGCGAAAACATCGAGCATGAGCTGCGCCACCAGGGGCTCGAGCGCTTCCGCCGGGTGCCTCAGATGCAGCGCGGCCACCAACACGTGGGCAAGCAGGCTGCTGGCCACGACGCCGGCCAGCATCAGACCCAGGAACAGAAACAGGTCGTGGTAGCCCCAGAAAGGCGTGCCGCGGCGCTGCTCGGGTGCGGGCGATGGAACCGGCGAAGCAACCGGCGGCTGCTCTTCTTCCATCATGCGTCCTTCTCGATGAGGGCCGCGGCCAGCAGCGGGAGCATCAGCTCATGGTGGCCGGTGAGGGCATAGCCGGCGCCTCCCGAGCGCGCGTGCGGGCGCTCCACCACGTTGACGCGCGGACGGTAGTGCTGCAGGAAATCGAGATTGACGGTGGTGAAGCCGGCCAGCGGATGGCCCAGGTTGCGCACCGCCGAAACGGCCTTCAGAAAAACTTCAGGCAGGACGACCGCGGAGCCCACGTTGAGGTACACGCCGCCCTGGTCCAGTTCCGCGATGCAGGTGGCCAGCAGGCGGAAGTCGCGATGCGACGCGCTGCCGATGGCCGCCGGATCGGCCGCCGGATGGGTGTGCGGCGTATCCGTCCCGATGGCCACGTGCACCGTCACGGGGGTGCGATTGCGGTAAGCCTGAAGCAGCAGGCTGGGAGCGGAGTCCGTGCCCGTGTTATCGAGCCAGCGGCCCAGGGCTTCGCCAATGCCCAGACCGTCGCGATCGCCCTCCGCAATGGCGTGGTTCATCTCGCGGCCGGTCTCTTCGGCGGCCCCAAAGCTGCCATCGGGGAGCACGGCTTCCACGTCCTCGCTGGTGTGGCCGGCCAGCGCAATCTCGAAATCGTGGATGGCGGCCGCGCCGTTCATGGCAAAAGCCGTGGCGAACCCGCGGCGCATGAGGTCGATCAGCACCGGCGCCAGGCCGCACTTAATGACGTGGCCGCCCAATCCCCAGATAATGGCGCGGCGCCCCGCGCGGGCTTCCGCGATGGCCTCCACCACGGCCCGGAAATCGTTGCCTGCGAGGATGCGCGGCAGCGAATCCAGCCACCCGGCGAGGCCCGCGCCGGGATGATAGACGGAAGCGAAATCAATGCTCTTGACTTTGCCGCCGCGCGCCTTCAGAGCCACTGTCCGCAGGCCCGTGAAATCGAGCGGGCGCTGAGTGTACCGGCTCATGCCGCTTTTCCTTTGCCGAGTACCTTGCGCAGCGCCTCGGCGGTATAGCTCTTCTTCGAGCGCATCACCTGCTCCGGCGTGCCGCAGGCTACCAGGCGGCCGCCGTATTCGCCGCCATCGGGTCCCAGGTCGATGATCCAGTCGGCAGTCTTGACGACGTCCATGTTGTGCTCGATCACCACCACCGTGTTGCCGAGCGAAACCAGCCGCTGCAGGACGTCCAGCAGCTTTCGCACGTCGTCGAAATGCAGGCCCGTGGTGGGCTCATCGAGCAGATAGAAGGTGCGTCCGGTCTGGCGTTTGCTCGATCTCGCGCGCCAGCTTGATGCGCTGCGCTTCGCCGCCGGAGAGCGTGGTGGACGATTGTCCTAAATGCACGTAGCCCAGCCCGACATCGTAAAGCGTTTGCAGCTTGGCGCGGATCTGCGGCAGGTTTTCCATCAGGGGCAAGGCCTCTTCCACGGTAGCTTCCAGCATATCGGCGATGGAATAGCCCTTGAACTTCACCTGCAAGGTCTCGCGGTTGTAGCGCCGGCCGCGGCAGACATCGCAGGTGACGTAAACGTCCGGCAGGAAGTTCATCTCGATGCGCTTGAGGCCGTCGCCCTGGCAGGCTTCGCAGCGCCCGCCCTTCACGTTGAAGCTGAAGCGCCCCGGCTTGTAGCCGCGCTCGCGCGACTCCGGCAACATGGCGTAGAGATCGCGTATGGGCGTGAACAGGCCCGTATAGGTGGCGGGGTTCGAGCGCGGCGTGCGGCCGATGGGCGCCTGGTCGATGCGAATGACCTTGTCGAGCAGCTCGATCCCTTCGATGGTTTGGTGCGCGCCTGGCTCCTCGTGCGATCCGTAGATGGCGCGGGCCAGCGAGCGGTATAGAATCTCGTTCACCAGCGTGGATTTGCCGCTGCCCGAAACGCCGGTCACCACGGTGAGCAGGCCCAGCGGGATCTCCACGTCGATGTTCTTCAGGTTGTGCTCGCTGGCTCCGCGGATGGCCAGCTTCTTCCCGTTGGGCGCGCGCCGTTCCGCGGGGACCGGAATCTCCTGCGCTCCGGAAAGGTATTGCCCGGTCAGGGAGGCGGGATCGCGCGCGATATCCGCCGGCTCGCCCGCCGATACCAGGTGGCCGCCCAGGCGCCCGGCGCCCGGCCCCAGGTCGATCACGTAATCGGCGCGCTCGATGGTCTCGGCATCGTGCTCCACCACCAGCACCGTGTTGCCCATGTCGCGCAGATGCGCCAGGGTCTCCAGCAGCCGCCCATTATCGCGCGGATGCAGGCCGATCGAAGGTTCGTCGAGCACGTACAACACCCCGCGCAGCTTGGAGCCGATCTGCGTGGCCAGGCGGATGCGCTGCGCCTCGCCGCCCGAGAGCGTGGCGGCGGAGCGGTCCAGGCCGATGTAATCCAGGCCCACGGCCGAGAGAAACTCCAGGCGGCGGCGGATCTCATCGAGCACGCGGCCGGCGATCTGCATATCGCGTTCGCCGAACTCCCAGTTGCGCACCGTCATGAGCGCGCGCGACACCGGCAGGGCGGTGAACTCGGCGATCGAGAAGTTCTTCACGCGCACCGCCAGGCTGGCCGGACGCAGCCGTTTTCCATGGCAGGCGGCGCACTCGACCGGCGCCATGTACTCGGTGAGCCACTCGCGATACGTTTCGCTGGAATCCTGATACAGCTCCTGTAAAATGCCCAGGATGCCCGCGAATCCGCCCGCGCCGGTCAGCAATTGCTCCTGCGCCTTGGCGGGCAGCTCTTCAAAGGGCGTCTTGAGATCGATGCGCGCGCGGCGGGCGAACTCCTCCGTGGCATGCTGCACTTCCCACGAGCTGACCCCCGGCCCCAGGCCGCCATCGAAGAGCGGCTTCGAAGCATCCGCGATCACCTTCACCGGATCGAAGCTCCAGGTGTTCCCCAGCCCGTGGCACTCCTCGCAGGCGCCGTAGGGGCTGTTGAAGGAAAACGAGCGCGGCTCGAGTTGCGGAACGCTGGTGCCGCATTCCGTGCAGGCCAGTTTCTGCGAGTACAGGCGCTCGGCGCCGTTCACCACCGCCACCAGCACCAGCCCGTCCGCCAACGTGGTGGCCGTCTCGATGGAGGCCTCCAGGCGCTTCTCGATTCCAGGCCGCACCAGCAGCCGGTCCACCACCACTTCGATCGTATGATTGCGGCGCTTATCGAGCTGGATGTCGTCGTCCAGCGAGCGCAGCGTGCCATCCACGCGGGCCCGCACGAATCCCTGGCGTGCCAGCTTTTCGAGGTCCTTTTTGTACTCGCCCTTGCGTCCGCGGACCACCGGCGCCAGGACCATGATGCGGTCTTCCGGTTTGAGCGCCAGGACGTGCTCCAGGATTTGCCCGGTGGTCTGCCGCGAAATTTCGTTCCCGCAAACCGGGCAGTGCGGCACGCCTATCGAAGAATACAACAGGCGAAGATAATCGTAGATCTCGGTGATGGTTCCCACCGTGGAGCGCGGGCTCCGGCTGGTGGTCTTCTGCTCGATCGATATGGCCGGGCTGAGGCCGTCGATGGAATCCACGTCGGGCCGCTCCATCTGGTCCAGAAACTGGCGCGCGTAGGTGGAAAGCGTTTCGACGTAGCGCCGCTGCCCTTCGGCGTAAATCGTGTCGAACGCCAGCGACGATTTTCCGGAGCCGCTCAAACCGGTGATCACCGTGAAGCTGTTGCGGGGAATTTCGACATCGATGTTCTTCAGATTGTGCTGGCGCGCGCCATGCACGGTGATCCTATCAAGCATAGAGGGTACTGGACGGAAGGGATGCTGAACTACTATTGTGCCGCGGCGTCCCCCGGTTCCGCAATTGAATGATATAGTACTATTCATGCGGAAGTGCGGCTATTGTGGGGGGCGAGTAAGACAGGTCCACCGCACTCTGCTGGAACGTTTGACATCCCAGGCGATCTATAAATGCCGCGAGTGTCATCGGGACCAGGCCGTTCCGCGCCGTTTCCGCTATCACTTCGGGCCCCATTGCCGCTGTCCGCTTTGTGGAACGTATCGCCTGAAGCGGCTCGAATCCCGCGATCACATCGATCCGATGTTCACGGGGTTCTTGAACCTCTGCGAACGGATCGCGGGGGGCCGGCTGCACCACTGCTGCTATTGCCGCATCCAGTTTTACGACCGGCGTCCCGTATCGGCCGAGGCCGGGCGCAGCCAGGCGGCCGAGCCGGATGCCGTCAAGTCGGATGCCTGATAAGACGGGGCCCGCCCCGGGCGCTCCGCCAGTCATACGTCTCACCGCCGGCTCCATGGATGCAGCAAGGCGCCTGGACCAGGTAATCCAGAGCTCGCTGCCGCAATTCAGCCGTTCGCGCATCCAGGAGTGGATCCGCCGGGGCCTTGTGCTGGTGGATGGCGCCGCGAGCCGCCCCTCGCACCTGGTGCGGGAAGGGCAGAGCATCGTCGTATCGCCCGCTCCGCCGCCGCCTTTGCGGGCCGTGCCGGAAGACATCCCGCTCACCGTGCTGTATGAGGATGCCGACGTGGCGGTGATCGATAAGCCCGCCGGCATGGCCGTGCACGCCGGAGCCGGCATCCATGCCGGGACGCTCGTGAATGCGCTGCTGGCTCGCTTCGGGGCGCTTTCGGGTGTGGGCGGCGAGCTGCGGCCGGGCCTTGTGCATCGCCTGGACCGCTACACCAGCGGCGTGCTGCTGGTGGCCAAAAACGACGCGGCCCATCGGAATCTGGCCGCCCAATTCTCTGGAAGGCAGGTGGAGAAAACTTACCTGGCCTTGGTGCACGGGCGCCTGCTCCACGAAAGCGGGCGCATCGAACGGCCCATCGCCCGCGATCCGGTGCATCGCACCCGCATGACGGCGCGGCTGAACGCGGGCCGCGCGGCCTGGTCGGAGTATCGCGTACTGCGGCGCTTCGAGCGCTTCACCCTGCTGGAAATCCGCATCGGTACGGGGCGCACCCACCAGATCCGCGTGCACCTTTCCAGCATTGGGCATCCGGTGGCGGGCGATACCCTCTACGGCGCGCCGGGCCGGGTCGAGGACCGTCCGCCGCTCGGCCGCCACTTCCTGCACGCCCACTGCATCCGCTTCCGCCAGCCCTCGACGGGCGAGGAGGTAGCGGTAGTCTCGCCTTTGCCCGGCGCGCTCCAGGAGTGGATGGATGGCCTTGAACCCACGGTATAATTCGTGTATATGAAACCGTGGGTTGCCCTTGCGGCGATAGGCGCGCTTGGTTTGGCCATTGCGGCTGCCGGGCAGATCCCTTCGCCCGCCCCCGAGACCCCTCCCCAGGCTGACGAGCCCACCCGCATCCAGGTGGATGTGACCCGCGTGAACATGCTGTTCACGGTCACCGACAAGAAGGGCCGGTTCATCACCGACCTGGGGAAATCCGATTTCGAAATTATTGAAGGCAAAAGGGATCAGGTCGTTCAGGAGTTCACCGCGGAAAGCGATTTGCCCTTGCGCCTGGGAATCCTCATCGATACCAGCAACAGCATTCGCGACCGGTTCCGCTTCGAGCAGGAAGCGTCCATCGAGTTCATCGAGAGCGTGATGCGCTCGCGCGTGGATAAAGCCATGGTGGTGAGCTTCGATACTTCCGCGGAGCTGGTCTCCGACCTGATCGAGGATACCGACAAGCTGGAGGCATCCATCCGCAGCCTGCATCCAGGCGGCGGCACTGCGCTCTATGATGCCATCTTCTATGCCTGCCGCGACAAGCTGGCGCAGGACCAGCCGCGCCACAAGTTCCGCCGCGCCATCGTGATTCTGAGCGACGGCGACGATAACCAGAGCCGCTATACGCGCGACCAGGCTCTCGAAATGGCGCAAAAGGCCGATGTGGTCATGTACGCCATCTCGACCAACATGACGCGCGCGGAGACTGAGGGCGATGAGGTCCTCCGCTACTTCGCCCAGGAGACCGGCGGCCGCGCCTTTTTCCCTTTCAAAGTGGAGGACCTGGAGCAGTCTTTCGAGAACATCGCCAATGAGTTGCGCCATCAGTACAACATCTTCTACCGGCCCGAGCCACTGCTCACCGATGGCCTCTTTCATAACGTGGATCTGCGGGTCAAAGGCCGCAAAGATCTGGTGGTGCGCTGCCGGCGCGGATACTACGCGCCCAAGATGTAGGGTCGGCGCCGCTACGCCCCAGTCTCCATATGACCATTCGGCGCGGTGAAAGAGGCGATCTGCAGGCCGTGGCTGTCATTCAGGCCGCTAGCCCGGAGGCCGCTCATTGGGATGTCGTGGACTACCTGAACTACGATTTCGCGGTGGCTCAGTGCGACGCAAGAGTAGCCGGATTCTGCGTTGCGCGTGCGCTGGGCGGGTGCGAGTGCGAGTTGTTGAACCTGGCGGTCGAACCCTCTTTCCGCCGCCGGGGTATCGGCCGGCGGCTGTTGGAAACGCTGCTGGCCCAGTGCCCAGAGGCAGCCATCTGGCTGGAAGTGCGCGAGTCTAACGCCGTAGCGCGGAAGTTCTATGAAATCATGGGTTTTAGGGAGGCGGGGCGGCGTCCCGATTACTACCGCTCCCCGGATGAAGCGGGTATTGTCATGAAGTTTCATTCATGTTAAGGTGGCGAGTAGACGGTGATGCCGTCCCTTTCAAAAGAACGAGACGAGATTACCCGCCGAGCGTGGCCCCGGTTCGGCCACTCGGCGCGGCAACCTTACCCTGGGGAGGAACTGCCCAATATGGAACGGAACGAAGAGCTGAAAGCGCATCTGATGGAAAAAAACGATGAGTTTCGCAAGCTCGCTAGCCAGCACTCGGAGTACGCTAAGAAACTGGACGCTTTGGAAGCGCTTCCTCACTTGACCCACGAGGAGCAGATCGAGGAAACGCGCCTCAAGAAGTTGAAATTGCGGTTAAAAGATCAGATGGAAGCAATTGTGAGTCAATTCCGGTCTCAGCAGGTCGCTTAACGTCAGGTGCGCGCATCAGCAGGCACTCGAGCCCGGTCGGCTTCGGCTGACCGGGCTTTTGATTTTTGGGGACGAGTTTCGTAAGGGCAAAATGGAATCGCCCGAAGAGCCAATCCGCATTCCGATTACGGACGTTTTCGATCTGCACAGCGTCCCTCCACGCGACGCGAAGCCCATCGTGGAGGAATACCTGAGGGAAGCGCGCCGCCTGGGATTCAAGACCCTGCGCATCATTCATGGCCGCGGAATCGGCGTGCAGCGCGAGATGGTGCGGGCGGTGCTGGCGCGGACCGATTTCGTAGCCGATTTACGGGACGCGCCACCCGAGGCAGGTGGCTGGGGAGCCACCCTCGTAACTTTGCGGTAAAACAGGCCCCTTTCACGAGGGGCCGGGAGCTTGTATATACTGGCAGAGTGAGTGCAATCGCGATTCGTCCCATCCATCGCGCGGTCCATTTTTATGAGGCGCCGATCGGCAAAAAGGCGGTCATGGCCGTTACCGGCGTGGTGCTGTTCGGCTACGTCGTCGGGCATCTATTGGGGAACCTGCAGATCTATTCCGCCGACCCCGAGCAGATCAACCGCTATGCCGCATTTCTCCACAACCCCGCCAACGCCGCGGCGCTGTGGATCATCCGCACTTTCCTCCTGGCCTGCGTGGTCCTGCACATCCTAGCCGCGACGCAGCTCTGGCTGCAAAACCGCGCGGCCCGGCCGGTGCGCTACGTGAAGAAAGACGATGTGCCGGCGTCTTACGCCGCCCGCACCATGGTCTGGAGCGGCCCGATCATCGGCGCGTTTATCGTTTTCCACATCCTGCACCTGACCACCGGGGCGGTCGTCCCCCTGCACGACGCGGGCGGCAATCCCGATACGCCGGATGTGCGCTACAACGTGATCTCGGGCTTCCACGATCATCCGGCCATTGCGGCGTTCTACATCTTCGCGATGGCGCTGCTGTGCCTGCACCTCTATCACGGCGTGTGGAGCATGTTTCAATCCGTGGGCGCCAGCCATCCGCGCTACACGCCCTGGCTCAAAAGATTCGCGGCCGTTTGCGCGTACGGGATCCTGCTGGGCAATATTTCGATCCCCATCGCGGCGCTGGCCGGTTGGTTGACGTACTGAGGAGGCCAGCATGGAACTCGACGCGAAATCCCCCGGCGGCCCGATCGAAACACGGTGGGACCGGCACCGTTTCAACCTGAAGCTGGTCAACCCGGCCAATAAGCGCAAGTACACCGTCATCGTGGTGGGGACGGGCCTGGCGGGCGGATCGGCCGCGGCCAGTTTGGCCGAACTGGGATACCAGGTCAAGTGTTTCTGCTTTCAGGATTCGCCGCGGCGGGCGCACAGTATCGCTGCGCAGGGCGGCATCAACGCGGCCAAGAATTACCACAACGATGGCGACAGCGTGTACCGCCTGTTCTACGACACGGTGAAGGGCGGCGATTTCCGCGCGCGCGAAGCCAACGTCTATCGCCTGGCGCAGCTCAGCCTGAATATCATCGACCAGTGCGTGGCCCAGGGCGTGCCCTTCGCGCGCGAGTACTCGGGATACCTGGACAACCGTTCGTTCGGCGGCGCGCAGGTCTCGCGCACCTTTTATGCACGCGGCCAGACCGGCCAGCAGCTTCTGCTGGGAGCCTACCAGGCGCTCGAACGGCAGATTGGCACCGGCCAGGTCGAGATGCACCCGCGCACCGAAATGCTCGACCTGATCGTGGTCGATGGCCGCGCGCGCGGCATCGTCACGCGCGACCTCATCACGGGCCAGATCGAATCGCACCTGGGCGATGCGGTGGTGCTGGGAACCGGCGGCTACGGCAACGTCTACTATCTCTCGACCAACGCCAAGGGCTGCAACGCCACGGCCATCTGGCGCGCGCACAAGCGCGGCGCGCTGTTCGCCAATCCCTGCTTCACGCAGATCCATCCCACCTGCATCCCGGTCTCGGGCGAATACCAGTCCAAGCTCACGCTGATGAGCGAATCGCTGCGCAACGACGGCCGCGTGTGGGTGCCGGCCAAGACCGGCGATACGCGCCCGCCCGCGCAGATCCCCGAAGCCGAGCGCGATTACTACCTGGAGCGCCGCTACCCCAGCTTCGGCAACCTGGTGCCGCGCGACGTGGCCTGCCGCAACGCCAAGGCGGTCTGCGACGAAGGCCGCGGCGTGGGCGAAACCGGCCTGGCCGTGTACCTGGATTTCCGCGACGCCATCGAGCGGCTGGGCCGCCATACGATTCTCGAGCGCTACGGCAACCTCTTCGACATGTACGAGCGCATCACCGGCGAAGACCCTTACCAGGCGCCCATGCGCATCTACCCGGCCATTCATTACACCATGGGCGGGCTCTGGGTGGACTACAACCTGATGTCCACGATTCCCGGGCTGTACGTGATCGGCGAGGCCAACTTCTCCGACCACGGCGCCAACCGCCTGGGCGCCAGCGCGCTGATGCAGGGGCTGGCGGACGGCTACTTCGTCTTGCCCTACACCATCGGCGATTACCTGGCTTCCACGAAGTTCGAGAAGGTGGATGTCTCCCACCCCGCCGTGCGTGAAGCTGAAACACAGGTGACCTGCCTGACCAAGCGGCTGCTCGAGACCAAGGGCACGCGCTCGGTGGATTCGTACCATCGCGAGCTGGGCAAGCTGATGTGGGACTACTGCGGCATGGCGCGCAATGCCGAGGGGCTGCGGCACGCCCTCGCCACGATCCCCGCGCTGCGCGAGCAGTTCTGGCGAGATGTCAGAGTGCTGGGAACGGCCGAGGAGCTCAATCAATCCCTTGAGAAGGCCGGCCGCGTGGCCGATTTCTTCGAGCTGGCCGAGCTGATCTGCCTGGACGCGCTCGAGCGCAACGAATCCTGCGGCGGCCATTTCCGCGAGGAATATCAGACGCCCGATGGCGAAGCCGCCCGCGACGACGAGCACTTCTCCTACGCGGCGGCCTGGGAGTTCCGGGGCGTGGGCAAGCCGCCTGCCCTGCACAGGGAGCCGCTCAGTTTCGAATACGTCCACCCGGCGCAACGGAGCTACAAATAATGCGCATTATTCTCCACATCTGGCGGCAGCGGAACGCCGGCGAAAAGGGCCGCATGGTCCGCTACGAGGTGCCGAATGTCAACCGGGAGATGTCTTTCCTGGAGATGCTCGACGTCCTCAACGAGGATCTCATTTCGAAAGGCGAAGAGCCGGTGGCCTTTGACCACGATTGCCGCGAGGGCATCTGCGGCATGTGCGGGTGCATGGTCAACGGCGTGGCCCACGGACCGAAGCGCGGGACCACCCTGTGCCAGCTTCACATGCGCTACTTCAAGGATGGCGACGAGCTATACCTGGAGCCCTGGCGGGCGCGCGCCTTCCCGGTCGTGAAAGACCTGGTGGTGGACCGCTCGGCATTCGACCGGATCATCGCGGCCGGCGGCTTCATCTCGGTGGCCACCGGCAGCCCGCCCGACGGCAACGCCATCCTGGTGCCCAAGGAGAATGCCGACCGCGCCATGGACGCGGCCGCCTGCATCGGCTGCGGCGCCTGCGTGGCCATGTGCCCGAACGCTTCGGCCTCGCTGTTCATAGCCGCCAAGATCGCCCACCTGGGGCTGCTGCCACAGGGCCAGCCGGAGCGCGAGCGCCGCGCGGTAGCCATGGTGGCGCAAGCGCGGCAGGAGCTGTTCGGGAGTTGCACCAATATCGGCGAATGCGAAGCCGTCTGCCCCAAGGAGATCAAGCTCGAGGTGATCGCGCGCATGAACCGCGATTTTCTGCGGGCCAAATGGACGGGACGCGGCGAAGCCCTGCGCGACGACGAGGCCGAAGTGGCGGTGAGCAAGCCGCTGGCCGGAGCGCGCCGGTAGAGCCGGCCGCGCGGGGGATCCTGCTCAGACCACCGGCTGGTGCAGCAGCGTGTCGCCGGATAGATCCGCCGGATCGGCATACGCTTGCAGAGTATCCAGCGATTCCAGGACGCGCTCGAGGAGGCTGTCGGTCTGCGAAACCGTGGTCTTCAAAACGTCGATCGAGTGCGCTTGGGTCGTGAGGCGCTCATCCAGGGTGTTCATGGTTTTGGCGAGCAGTTGCTCCATGGCCGCGACGATTTCGGAGGTCGAGGGAACTTCCGCCAGTTTGGCAGTATGCTCTTCCAGGCGCGCCTCGATGTGGGTGAACCGCTCGGCATGGACCGACTCCCGGGCGGTCAGGCGGGCTTCCAGGCTCGCCAACGCGCTCTTCAAGTCCGCAGTGGCTGCCGGGTCCGAGGCGCCGCGCTCCTTTCGGGAGCTGGTCAAAGCGCCCGCGGCAATTCCCGCCAGGAAAATTGCAACGCGAGGAATGTAGGTAAGGACTCGTGACATGGGTAATTTCCTTATAGCGCTCTAGCTAAAGCGCTTTCAATCCTAAGCATGGATAGCAAGGTACTAGGTACGTACTCCCATTGCAGGCTACACATTATGCTGGCATTCTGTCCTAGGAACGATCCTTTACGACTGGATATATAAGGCTGGCCTAGGGTTCGGAAGCTAGGGCCGCCGGCGGAAATCCAGTCGCCTATCCAATGCTTCTGGAATGCGATCTGCGCGGTCATGTGCTGTGGATGAGCGATGAGACGCGTGCGACACTCGGCGGGGCGGATAACCTGTTCGAAATGATCCAACGCGTCGCGGGTGCCGCAGGATCGCCCCCCGTGTGCTTCTCCTGCGTTCTGAGGACTTCCGAACGGGCGATCATCAGCGTCCGCCGGGAAACGGGAACTGAGTACACGGAGATCCGCAATCTGCTGCGAGTGCACGGAAGGCTCTTGCGGCATTACTTTGATCTCCAGACCGTAGAACGTAACCTTTTTTATATCATACGCGGCCGTCGGCCAGGCCGGGGCAGCGGGCGCGCGGCCGTGCGCCAGATCGAACTGGACCGGCAGCGCCTGGGCCGCGAACTGCACACCGGAGTGGGCCAGATGCTGGCCGCCATCCGGCTTCAGCTGGAAATTGTGGCGTCTCAACTTACCAATCCGCCTGCCCCGGTGGCTACGGCGCTCGAGCATATCTCGACGCTGGCGAGCGATGCGCTGGGCCAGGTGCGCGACATCTCGCGCCGGCTGCACCCGCCCGAATGGCAGCGCCTGAGCCTTGAATCGGCGCTTCAGCAGCTTTGGAATATTAGTGGAATCCCTGAGAAATACCAGGTATCCTTGCGTATTCAGCCGCTGCCGCAGGAACCGGAGCTGGAAATCAAAGTTCTCATGTATCGCGCGGCCCAGGAGGCGCTTTCTAACCTGATCCGGCACGCGCGGGCCACCCGCATCGAAATGTCTCTGGAAGCCTCGGCCGGCCGGATAAAATTAACCATACAGGATAACGGTGTGGGGTTCGACGTCAACCGTATATTCTCCGCGCCAGCCAGCGTGGCTGCCGGAATTGGTCTGCGCTCCATCCGCGATCAGGCGGAGGTACTAGGAGGAAGACTCGCGATTTACAGCAGTACGGCTGGAACTATAGTGGAAGTCTCCGCCCCATTCACGGCGGAGGAACGGTGACGGCAGGCCGGGGAGAGAAAAGAAATGGAGACCCAACAGATCACAGCTATATTGGCGGACGACCACGCCATCGTTCGGCAAGGTATCGCCTCGCTGTGCGCGGCCAACGGTATCTCCGTCCTGGGGCAGTGCTCGGACGGCAACACGGCCCTGGAGATGATCCGCGAGCTCAAACCGGATTTTGGCATCCTGGATCTGCACATGCTCGGAATGTCGGGCGTGGAAGTAATTCGCAAGGTGCGGGCCGCCGGTCTCCCGGTCAAACTTATGATCCTCTCCATCAGCCGCGAAGAAAACACGGTCATGGAGGCGCTGCGGGCGGGCGCGGATGCGTACCTGCTGAAGGACGGGCCAGCGCGCCACCTCTTCGATGCCATTAACTACGTGCGCGACGGCGGCGTTTACGTGTCACCGCTGCTGCGCGGTGCGGGCCTCTTCGCCGGCCCCGAAAAGACCCTGTCCCCGGACCCGATGGCCACCCTCAGCCCGCGCGAGATGGAGGTCTTCTCTTATCTGGTGAAGGGGTTGCGGGCCAAGGACATCGCCGAACTCCTGGAGATCAGCCCCAAGACCGTGGATACTTATCGCGCCAGCCTGATGCGCAAGCTGAACGTGCACGATCTGGTGAGTCTGGTGAAGTTCGCGATCGAGAGGAACCTTACGAGCACTTCCTTCGACCACTGATCTCAACGATGGGCGCTCCCCGGAACTGGCGAGCTCGTTCGTAATCCTCGAGAGACTGGATCAGTTTGTCGACCGCAGACCTCCGTTCGTACAATCGTTCAAGAGCCCTCCACCGGATGGTGTCCATCGAAAGGAGACGAATCCGTTCTTCCGTGGCAGGCGCGGGGAGGGAAGTTGGCATGAGCTGCATCAGTTTTTTCCTATCCTATTATTCAGCGTTTCCCTGAAAATTTAGGATACGTATTATTCAACCCCGATTCAAGAGAAAATCTGATGAAAGTTAGGAATTCTCCGTATTATTTAGGAACATTATCCCGGCTTATCTCGTGTTACGATCAAAATATAGTGGCAGGATGGGGTGCCCTGGGTAAGTAAGTGTTTTCCTTACTTTCGTTTGTAGGATCTACTCCGTTTCGGCCTTTGAATCGGGCGTTTCCTCTATTTCAGTCAGAAGGTGACTCACTGGGATGGCCAAGCTGGGCGATTTCACCACCACGAGACGCGTGATCGGCTTATCCATCCTCGCGACCGCTATCGGGGTGGCGGGCGCTTTCGTGGCACTGGCGTTGTTGCGGCTGATCGGGCTGGTCACCAACCTCGCATTCTTCGGGCGGTGGAGCGCCGCGCTAGTCTCGCCGGCCGCCAACCGGCTGGGTTGGTGGGAAATCCTCGTTCCGGTGGCGGGCGCACTGGTGATCGGGCTGATGGCGCGGTACGGCTCCGAGCGCATACGCGGCCACGGCATACCGGAGGCGATCGAGGCGATCCTCATCAACGGCAGCAAAGTGGAGCCGCGGCTGGCCGTTCTCAAGCCCCTTTCGAGCGCCATATCCATCGGCACGGGCGGGCCTTTCGGCGCGGAGGGTCCTATTATCATGACCGGCGGCGCGATCGGGTCGATGATCGCCCAGCTTTTCCGCCTCTCCAGCGCCGAACGGCGCACGCTGCTGGTCGCGGGAGCGGCGGCGGGGATGTCGGCCACCTTCGCCGCGCCGGTCGCGGCCGCCCTGCTGGCTGTCGAGCTGCTGCTTTTCGAGTGGAAGCCGCGCAGTTTCATTCCGGTGGCGCTGGCCTCCGTGGCTGCCGCGGCGGCCCGGCGATACATCATTGGACTGGGACCGCTGTTCCCGGTAGCGGCGCATCCGGCCTTCATCGGCCCGCAGGGACTGGCGGGGTGCGTAGCGGTGGGGCTGCTGGCCGGCGCGCTCGCCGCGCTGCTCACCATCATGGTCTACGCCGCCGAAGACGCCTTTCGCCTGCTGCCGATCCACTGGATGTGGTGGCCCGCAGTGGGCGGCCTAGCCATTGGATTGGGTGGCCTAGTCTTCCCTCAGGCGCTGGGCGTGGGGTACGACACCATCGCCGCTTTGCTGCGGGGCGATGGAGCGCGCCACTTGATTCTCGGTGTTCTGCTGGTGAAGTCATCGATCTGGGCCATATCGCTGGGATCGGGAACTTCGGGCGGAGTGCTGGCCCCCCTGCTGATGATGGGAGGAGCGCTGGGTAGCCTGGAGGCCGGATTCTTGCCGTACGAAGGCGCGGGATTCTGGCCGCTGGTAAGCATGGGCGCCATCCTGGGCGGCACCATGCGTTCGCCGTTCACGGGCGTGATTTTCGCGCTGGAGCTGACCCACGACGTGAACATGCTACTGCCCCTGCTGCTGGCGGTGAGCCTGGCGCATGGTTTCACGGTGCTGACGCTGCGGCGCTCGATTCTCACCGAGAAGGTGGCCCGGCGCGGCTATCACCTGAGCCGGGAGTATGCCGTGGACCCCCTAGAAATCCAGTTCGTGCGCGAGGTGATGCACACCGACATCGTCGCGCTGCCCGCCTCCGTTACCTGCGCGGAAGCGGCCGCGGCGTTCGACGGCGACGGTGGCCGGCGGCGCAGCCAGTTGCTGTATCCGGTGGTCGATGAGTCGAAGTCCCTGGTGGGAGCGATCACGCAGCGCAAGCTGAGCGAGGCTCTGGCGAACTCCGGCCCGTCTGAACGGCCCATCGCGGAATTGGCGGAAACCCATCCCGTGGTGGGATATGCCGATGAGCCGCTTCGTGTGGTGGTCTACCGCATGGCCGAGACGGGGCGAACGCGCCTCCCGGTCGTCGAGAGCGCCGCGAACCCGAGACTGGTAGGCATGATATCGCTGAACGATCTGTTGCGCGCCCGCAGACGCGCGCTCGAGGAAGAGCGCCACCGCGAACGGGTTTTGCGCATTCACCTGCCGTTCAGGAGACGCCACGCGGCCGGCGAAGGTCCTGGCATGGGGTAAGCGGCGAGGAAGCTGCGGTTTTGACCATCGGTCACTCCAACCGGCCGTTGGAGCAGTTCATTCAGCTGCTCGAGGCGCACGGCGTGGAGGTGCTGGCGGACGTCCGCACAGTGCCTCGTTCGCGCCACAACCCCCAGTTCAACCGCGAAACGCTGCCCGGCGTCCTCGCAGCCGCCAACATCGAATACCGGCACATGCCCGGGTTGGGCGGTCTGAGGCACGCCCTTAAGGACTCGATCAACCGGGGATGGCAGAACCTCAGCTTCCGCGGTTTCGCCGACTACATGCAGACCGGCGCGTTCGAAGCAAGCCTGGATGAGTTGCTGAGCGTGAGCCGTACCCGCCGTGTGGCGCTGATGTGCGCGGAATCGGTGCCCTGGCGCTGCCACCGGTCGTTGATCGCGGATGCTCTGGTGGCGCGGGGAGTGCCGGTGCGGCATATAGCCAACGCGGCCAGAGCCAACCCGCACCGGCCGATGCCATTCGCCAGGATAGAGAGTGGGCGCGTGACGTACCCGGCGCCTTAATGCCGGATTTCACTACACGGGCTGGAGGGTTTTCCTCCACGAATTCCAAAAAAGACTTTACATTCCGTTATTCATCCAGCTAACTTTGGATTTGTACGTAGCTGCGCGTGTGTGGAAGCGGCACGGACAGCGTGAGGCTATACTATTGGGAACAAGTTGGTAATCAGACAAAACACAATGAATCACCTGCTCGAGCTGCCGCACAACCCGAGCGCGCGCTTCCCAAGGGCGGGGCGCCTGACCGGGAGCCTGGCGGCGGCGTTCCTCTTCATTTTTTGTTCTTACGGCGGCGCCCAGAGCCAGGCAGGTGCCCAGAGTCAGGCCGCGCCACCCGCTCAGCCCCCCGCGCCCGCCGCAAAGCGGGCTGAATACGTCGGCTCGGCGGTGTGCCAGGAGTGCCATGAGGATATCTCCAGCGCCTTTCAGACGAATCCGCACCACCTGGTGGAAACGAGCAAGAAATACAAGTTTCAAACCAAGGCCTGCGAATCGTGCCACGGTCCGGGCAGCATACATGCCGAAACGGCTTCGGCGGCCGATATCCAAAACCCGCTCAAGATGCGGGCTGGCCCGGCCGATGCGGTCTGTCTCGGCTGCCATCTGAATGAGCCCACGCATGTTGGGCGAATCAACAGCAGCCACGTCAAGAACCAGGTGGCCTGTGTGCAGTGTCACGCGATCCATAGAATCGGGCCGGAGGGCCCGGTGCCGCGCGCCACTCCCGACGTCAATACGCTATGCGCAAGCTGCCACCAGGATGTGTGGGCCAGCTTCCAGCGTCCCTACAAGCACCGGCTGCCGGAAGGCGAGATGTCCTGCGTGGATTGCCACAATCCCCACGGCGGGTTGACCGCGCGTTCCTTCCAGACGGCGCGGGCCAACGAGCCGGGGTGCTTTAATTGCCATACCGACCTGGCCGGTCCGTTCACCTATGAGCATCCGCCGGTGCGACTGGAAGGCTGTTCGTCCTGCCATGAGCCGCACGGGTCGGCCAACCCCAGGATGTTGACGCGCGCGCAGGTGGGCTTCGTGTGCATGGAATGCCACTCGAATCTGCCCACGCCCACGCTGCCCGCGAACGGAACTTTGGGCACGGTGGGTCCCGCTTTCCATAATTTGAGCGATCCGCGTTTCCGCAACTGCAACGTGTGCCACCAGAAGATACACGGGTCTTATATCAATCGGGCGCTACTCAGATGAGATATTCTACTGGCTCTTTTCCTGATGGTACCGGCGCTGGCCCAGGAACCGCAGGCTCAGCCCCAACAACCGGCCGCGGTTCCGGCAACGGTGCAAGCTCCGGCGCCGGCTCCCGTGGCGCCCGTGACCGGGCAGGCGCCCCCATCGCCCGCGCCCTCGGGCAACGAGTGGTTTACCGGCAGCATCGACTTGGGATATCTCTTTGTGACGCAAGGGGGCAACTTTCAGGAATACCGCAGCGTCATCGACCAGTTGCAGCGGCCCGAGCTGCTGGGCCTGACTTTTACCATCACCGATCCCAAGAAGCGGCTCTTCGACCGCCTGGACGCGCAGGCCTACGGCTGGGGCAGCGAACTTTATAATTCGGCCCGGCTGGATATCCGCAAGCAGGGCGTGTACAACTTCACGGCGGAGTACCGCAACATGGCGTTCTTCGACGCCGTGCCGTCGTTCGCCAATTCCTTTGCGCCGGCCGGCTTCAACGAGCAGACCACCGACGAGCGGCGGCGCTCCACGTCGATCGACCTGGACCTGTTTCCGACCGGCCATGTCCGGCCGTTCCTCGGTTATTACCACAACTCCGGAAGCGGCGATGGGATCGAGACGTGGGTGGCCAGCGCCGACGATGAATTCGCCGTGCCTACATCGCTGCGAGACAGCACCGAGCATTACCGCGGCGGCGTGAGTTTTGAATTCCGCCGTTTCCACATCACCCTGGAGCAGGGCGGCACGACTTTCAAGGATAACGACGCGGTGAACTACAGCGGCGCGAACCCGGGCGACAGCAGCGCGCCGATTCTGGGCCAGACGGAGGTTCTCACCGGCCTCGAGCAGGCTTACGGGATCCGCGGCAGCAGCATCTACAACAAGGTCCTGTTCACGTCCAACCCGCTCCCCTGGCTGGATATCTACGGCCAGTTCCTCTACAGCGAACCGAAAGTCGACGTGCACTACAGCAACATAGCCAACGGCAACTTCGTCAACCTGGCCACGCTGCTGGTCTACAGCACGCAGAGCGACCTGGGGACGGGCGCGTCCAACCAGCCGCACGTCACCGCCAACGTGGGATTCGAGATGCGGCCTTTCAGGCGGCTGCGCATCATCGAAGCGTGGATGACGGACCGCATGCACGACGCGGCCTCGCCGTACGTGCTCGAAGACCTGTACCTTCAGAACCCGCAGACGCTGGCGTCCTCGACCGTGAACGCGCTGAACTACGCGCAGGTCGTCAATTACAACCAGAATCAGCTCGATATTATGTACGACCTGGGCAAATTCAGCTTGCGGGGCGGCTATCGCTACGTGTGGGGGGACTCGACCGTGCTGGCCGGACAGCTCAGCCAGACCGGCCTCTTGCAATCGGGCGCGCTGCGCCGCAACGTAGGCCTGGCGGGGTTGACCTACAAGGCATTTCAAAAGCTGACGGTGAACCTGGATTACGAGGGCGCTTCGAGCGATCACATCTATTTTCGGACCAGCCTCAACAACTACCAGCGGGGGAAGGTTCGGGCGCGCTACCAACTTGCGAATTCGCTTTCGCTGCAGGCGCGCTTCGAGGTGCTCGACAATCAGAACCCGGCGCCCGACATCCGCTACGATTTCCTGAGCCGCGATAATTCCCTGACATTCTTCTGGTCGCCGGCAAGCATGAAGCGCATCACCGTGACCGGCGAGTACGACCGCTCGACCGTGCACTCGGACATCGATTTTCTGCTGCTGCCGTTCTATGCGCCGGCCGTTTCATCCTACCGCGCTAACGCGCATGCGGCCACCTCGGCCATCGATTTGGCCCTGCCCGGCTATTCGGGGATGGCTCCCAAGCTGACGGTGGGCGGCTCGCTGGTGGTCATGTCGGGCAGCCGGCCGACCCAGTTCTACCAACCTCTGGCGCGGCTTTCGCTTCCTCTCCAAAAGCACATATCCTGGAACACCGAGTGGCAATATTATGGGTACGCGGAGAATTTCTATCTTTATGAGGGGTTCCGCACGCACACGTTCCTGACGAGTCTGCGTTTCGTCAGGTAGTGCATCTCATCAGGTAAGAGGGAGGGAAGCCATGGGGAGGGTACTTTGGGCCGCCGTGGGGGCGCTCGGGGTGTGGAGCGCGGTGGCCGCCAGCATCGTGCCTGGCGACGCCCGGCGCGGCGAGGAATTGTTCAAAAGCGAGCAGTGCATTCAATGCCACAGCCTGAACGGCCGGGGCGGCAGCACGGCTCCGGACTTGGGGAAGACGTTCGACCGCAATTTCACACCGGCGGCGATGGCCAGCCTGATGTGGAACCATGCGCCGGTTATGTGGGCGGCCATGCGGAAGCAGGGCATCGTCAAGGCCGAGCTGAGCGCCGGCTCGGCGGCCGATCTGTTCGCCTACTTCGTCTCGGCGCGCTACTTCAATCAACCGGGCGACGCGGCGCGCGGCAAGCAGGATTTTACATCCAAGCACTGTGCCGAGTGCCACGGGATTGCCAATTCGAGCCTCTCGGGCGCGCCGCCGGTGGCGCGCTGGGAATCGCTGGCCGATCCGGTGGTGCTAGTGCAACAGATGTGGAATCACGGAGCGCGCATGCGCGAGGAGTTCGCCAAAAAGAAGCTGGCCTGGGCGCCGCTGACCGCCCAGGAGCTGACCGACATGCTGGTCTACCTGCAAAATCTGCCGGAGACCAGGGGCACCCCGCGCACCTTCAGCTTCACACCATCGGACGAAGGCCAGGCGCTGTTCCAATCCAAAGGATGCGCCGGCTGCCACATCGGAAAGATGGCGCTCGAAAACCGCCTGCACAACCAGTCGCTCACGGATATCGCCGTGGACATGTGGAACCACCAGCCGGAGATGAAGCAGCCACCGCCCACGCTGTCGCAGGACGAGATGCGCCAGGTCATCGGCTACCTCTGGGTGCGGCAGTATTTCAGCGGCGGCGGGAACGCGGAGCACGGCAAGAAGGTCTTCGCGGAAGAGAAGTGCGCTATGTGCCACGAGAGCGCCGCGGGCGGCGCGCCCAACCTGGCCAAGGGCAAAGACGCCTATAACGACATCGCCATGGTTTCGGCGCTGTGGGATCATGGCCCGCGCATGCTGGAGCTGATGAACGAGCGGAAGCTGGCGTGGCCGCGCTTCACGGCGCAGCAGATGTCGGACCTGATCGCGTATCTGAACTCCCTGTAAGACCCGCCCGATGAGCGCGCTGGAGTTCTCCTTCATTGTGTTTGCGGTGTCCGCCGTGGCCGGCTTCCTGGGGTCGCTCACTGGATTGGGCGGCGGAGTGGTGGTGACTCCGGTGCTGACCCTCATGCTGGGCGTGGACCTGCACTACGCCATGGGCGCCACGCTGGTCTCGGTGATTGCCACCTCTTCCGGCGCGGCGGCGGCCTACGTCAAGGAAGGCTTTTCGAACGTGCGGGTGGGCATGTTTTTGGAGATCGCCACCACGGTCGGCGCGGTTGCCGGAGCCCATCTCACCCGCGTGGTGCCCGTCTCGGCGCTGGCTGTGATCTTCG
The DNA here is from genome assembly GCA_963714205.1 of Terriglobia bacterium. Classification (GTDB taxonomy): domain Bacteria; phylum Acidobacteriota; class Terriglobia; order Bryobacterales; family Bryobacteraceae; genus CAVQNQ01. Next base: position 1,390,489 of record CAVQNQ010000002.1, on the reverse strand, counting down.
GCCTGGTGCTGGCGTATTCGGCGTGGGTGTCGTGGCGCCCTCCCAAAGACGCTGACGGCAGCACACCCGATCCTCTGGCCACGCGATTGAAACTGGATGGGACTTATCCCGGCCCAGCGGGTCCCATCCGATATCGCGTCTCGCGCGTGAAGGAGGGGCTCTCGATGATGTTCGGCGCGGGGCTGCTCTCGGGGCTGCTGGGTATCGGCTCGGGCGCCGTGAAGGTGATCGCCATGGACCAGTTCATGCGCATCCCGTTCAAGGTCTCCACCGCCACCAGCAACTTCATGATCGGTGTCACGGCGGCGGCCAGCGCGGGAGTTTACCTGAGCCGCGGGTACATCCAACCGGCGCTGGCCATGCCGGTGATGCTGGGAGTGCTGGGCGGTTCGCTGGTGGGCGCCCGCCAACTGATGGGGGCCCGCACCCGCGTGCTGCGCGCGGTGTTCGCCGCGGTGGTGGGGCTGCTGGCCCTCGAGATGATCTATAACGGCCTCTCGGGAGGTCTGCGGTGAACGATCAGAAGCTCGAGGAGATTGTCGGCAAGCTCCTGCGCGCGGGAGTGTCGCTGGCCGCCGCGGTAGTGCTCACGGGCGGAATCTGGTACCTGGCGGTGAGCGGCGCGACACGCGTGGACTACCGGCATTTTTCTCCGCGGACGCACCGGTTGCTGTCGCTGGGGACACTTCCGCCCTCCGAAGTGACGATACAGATCGGCCTGCTGCTCTTGATCGCGACGCCCATCGCGCGCGTGGCTTTCGCCCTGGTGGCCTTCGCCCTGGAACGCGATCGCCTGTATGTGTTCTTTACCCTGACGGTGCTGGTGGTGCTGCTTTTCAGCATCGGCACGAGCTGGCTGTAAGCGAGCGGCAGCTTACGCGTCCGCCGCCACCACGGGATTCCGCAACACGCCGATGCCTTCGATCTCCACTTCCACCACGTCGCCCGGTTGCATCGCCCGCGTGCTGCCGGGCGTGCCCGTGTAGATCGCGTCTCCGGGAAGCAGCGTCACATAGCCGCTGATAAAGCTCACGATCGAAGGGCAATCGAAGATCAGGTCCGAGGTCCTCTGCCGCTGCACCGTCTCGCCGTTGAGGCGCGTCTCAAGCAGCAGGTTGCCGTAATCGAGGTCCGTCGCGATGGCCGGGCCGAGCGGCGCGAAGGTGTCGCAGCCCTTGGCGCGCCACCACTGCAAATCCTTATTCTCGCCGTGCTGCCAGGTGCGTACGCTCACGTCGTTGCCGCAGGTCACGCCGAAGATGGCTTCGCGGGCCTGGGCCGGCGTGACATTGCGAACCGGTTTGCCGATCACGGCCACCAGCTCGCCCTCGTAGTGCACGTCGATGGCATCGCGCGGAATGACGATAGGGCCGCCGGGACTTTGCAGCGCCGTGACCGGCTTGTAGAAGATCCCCGGCTGCGCGGGCCGCGGGCGGCCTGCGAGATGGCTGCCGTAGTTCAGCCCCACCGCGAGGATCTTGCCCGGCTGACAGGGCGGGAGGAGCGTCACATCGGCGAGGCGATGACGCGTGCGGGTCTCATGATGCGCGCCGAAGAGATCGCCGCACAGTTCGCGAACGGTGTCGCCATCCACGATGCCGTATGCCGCGCCGGAAGCCGATTGAAAGCGAATGTAGCGTGTCACGATGCGCCCATTGTAGTATCGCGGCGAGGGCCGGCGCCACGATCGCGGCGACGGAAGCGCAAAACGTGGAGGCGCGCGCATTTTTTTCTTGACTTTCCTCGTGAACAACCTTATATATGAATCACATTGCGATTTTTCCAATCGCAAAATTTGATGTTTGGGAGAAACAATCGATGAAGAGCGCAACGAAGAAAGCCGCCCCGAAGAAAAAGGCTGCTCCGAAAAAGAAGAAGTAGCTTGGGCGCGCCCTGAGAAAGGGCTGAAGCAAAAGGTTCCACTCCGAGGCCCCGGTTTCCGGGGCCTTTTTCATTTTATGCGAGCTTTTGGAATGCGCTGGATCAGCACGCGGAAGGTCTCTCCCATGCCGAATAACAGGGTCTTGAGCTGCATGCGGCGGCGCAGTTCCTCGCGCGGGCCGGCGCCCGTCGCGAGCGCCGCGGCGAACTGGTCTTCCTCGCCGGCGGCCAGCAGCAATTGCGCGAGCGTCTCGAAACGCTCGACGCCCAGGCCGCACGCGGCGCCGTGCTCCTCGAGCGCCGTGAAGTTGACGTGCGCGGTGATGTCGCGCGCGCCCGGATCTTCCAGCACGTCTTCGCGCGCGGTGTGGCGGCGGTATCCCATGAGAGTTCCTTCGGGGAAGCGGATGGCTTCGGCGCGCGTGTAGCCGTAATCGATGGTCACCACGTAGCCGGCTTCGAGCGCGCGGCCGATGCGCTCCACCCACTCGAGCGCCGCGAGGTTGGCTTCGTACCAGCGGCCTTCCTCGGGCGCGGGGAAATAGCTGCGCAGATAGCTCTCGAGTTCGGGCGAGGCCGCGCCGCCTTCCCTCCAGGCGAAGCGGCCGTTTTCCAAAGCCACGCGCCGCTCGCGGAACGCGCCGCCGCGGAAGACGACCGCCTCCACCGGCAGCGCATCGAAGAACTCGTTGGCGAAGACCACCCCGCGGAAACGCTCTGGCAGGCCGCCGGAAGCGATCTCCACGGGCACGTAGCGCCACTCGGAGAACGCCTCGGCCATCTCCGCGCGGCCGGCGCCCAGCTGGACCACCGTGAAATCGGCGGGCCTTCCCATGGCTTCATAGAGCTGGCGGATGCGCGCGGCCATCAGGATTCCGAAGACCGGCTGGATCTGCTCGGCGGTGAAGAAATCGCCTTGCGCGCCGAAAGGATCGCGCGGGCGGCGGTAGTAGCCGTGCTCCGGGTGATAGAGCGCCACGTCCATGAAGCGTCGGAACCCGATGGGGCCGGCGCGGCGGATCTCTTCGCGAAGCAGCTCGCCGATGGGCGTCATCGGTTTCATGCTAGCGTGAAATCAAAACATGGCGCTGCCACAGCGAGTGCGGGTGAAACTCAGCTCGGAGGCCGCCGGGGCCATCTCCATCACTCCGGTGGTGGTGCAGGAACTCCCCTTATGCGAGCTGGTGGAGCACATGCTCGGGGCGGCCGGGAAGGACCAGGCGCGGATCGCCGAGATGCTGCGCCGCGGCACGCTCCTGGTGGGCGCCTCGCGTTTCCGCTGGGAGGGCTGGGAGGCCGATCCCGAGAGCCTCCGCGAGCTGCTGGCCACGTTTCCGGATGCCGACCCCGCGCGTGCCTTCGCCGCCGGGAACTGCCTGCGCGCGGTGCTGTGCGGGGGGCGCCAGAGGCTCGAGCTGCCGCGCGAAGCGCTCGCGCGCAAGCCGCTCTGGCGCCGGACGAGCTACTGGGACCTGTTGATGGAGCTGGTGCGCGCGCGCGCGCCGGCCTATGGCGGGTACTCGTACCGCGACCGCGCCGATCGGTATGTGCGCGCCTTCGATGACGCCGAGATCGCGAGGCTGCGCGCGGCCGCCGGAGCGGTGCGCTTCAACACGCTGCGCGACCAGATCCGGCTGGTGGCGTTTCGAGAAGCGGAGCTTCACGTGGCGCGATGAGCGATGCGAAAATCCGTGATGCAGAATAATACCGGGTGCGCGCCGATGGCGGCGTGATAAGAGCCATCGCGTAATCTGCTCCTCCAATCGAGAAAGTCAATTTGCTCCATAAAATGTTTGAGTTGCCCGTGCCGGGGAGTTACGGGAGCATAAGATCAGAAGCGCCAACTGTCACGGAGAGGAATATGCGGTTCTCCTCCTATCGCACCGAGGGATTCTACGACGAAATGTTCGAGGAGGACGGCTCGCCCCGGCCTCACGCGCGGTTACTGCTGGAAAGCGTGGAATCGCTGCCCGATGGCGTGCTCCTGCGCCGCAAGGTAGCGGCCGAGCGGCTGCTGCTCCAGATGGGCATCACGTTCAACGTGTATGCCGATTCGGCCGGCGCCGAGCGGATCTTTCCGTTCGACCTGCTGCCGCGCATCGTGGCGGCCGAAGAGTGGGCGACCATCGAACGGGGTCTGAAGCAGCGCATCCACGCGCTCAACGCCTTCATCGACGACATCTATCACGAGCAGAAGATTCTGAAGGACGGCATCATCCCCGCGGAGGTCATTCTGTCAGCGGCCTCCTACCGGCCGCAGTGCCAGGGTCTGGATCCGCCCAAGGGCATCTGGTGCCACATCGCGGGGATCGACCTGGTGCGCCACTCGGACGGGCAAGTTTATGTTCTCGAGGACAATCTGCGCGTGCCTTCGGGCGTCTCCTACGTGCTGGAGAACCGGGAAGTTCTAAAGCGCACATTTCCGCAGGTCTTCGAAGGCCTCTCGATCCGGCCGGTGACCGGCTACCCCAGCCGCCTGCTGGAGACGCTCGAGTATCTGGCCCCCGGCTCCGGCCATCCGCGCACGGTGGTGCTTACGCCGGGTGCGTACAACTCGGCCTACTTCGAGCACAGCTTCCTGGCGCAGCAGATGGGCCTGCAACTGGTGGAAGGCCGCGACCTGGTGGTGAACCGCAAGATCGTCTACATGCGCACCACCCGGGGATTACAGCGGGTGGACGTGATCTACCGCCGCATCGACGACGATTTTCTGGACCCGCAAGCCTTCCGCGCCGATTCCATGCTGGGCGTTCCCGGCCTGATGGAGGCGTATCGGACGGGCCACGTGGCGCTGGCCAACGCGCCCGGCAACGGCGTGGCGGACGACAAGGTGGTGTACGCCTACGTGCCGGAGATCATCCGCTACTACGAGGGCGAAGACCCCATCCTGCCCAACGTGCCCACCTACATGTGCTGGAAGGATGCCGACCGCGCGTACGTGCTGGAGAACCTGGACAAGCTGGTGGTGAAGGCCGCCAACGAATCGGGCGGCTACGGGATGCTGGTGGGGCCGGCCTCCACGCGCGAGCAGCGCAGCGAGTTCGCCGGGCGCATCGAACGGAATCCGCGCAACTATATCGCCCAGCCCACGCTGGCGCTCTCGCGGGTGCCCACCATCGTCGAAGAGCGTTTCGAAGGCCGCCATGTTGACCTGCGGCCCTACGTGCTCTACGGCCGCGATATCTACGTGCTGCCCGGCGGCCTGACGCGCGTGGCGCTGCGCAAGGGATCGCTGGTGGTGAACTCCTCGCAGGGCGGCGGCAGCAAGGATACCTGGGTGCTGGACAAGCCTATGGCCGAGCCGATGAAGGCTCCGACGACGGGGGGACAGCAATGAACGGGTCGAACGCCCTGTTGAGCCGCGTGGCCGATTCGCTTTACTGGATCGGCCGCTACATCGAACGGGCCGAGAACGTGGCCCGCTTCATCGGGGTGAACCTGCACCTCATGCTCGACCTGCCGGGCGAGAACGCCGAACAATGGGCCGCCCTGGTGCACGCCAGCGGCGACCGGGTGGCGTTCCGCGAGCGCTATGGCGAGGCCACCCAGAGCAACGTGGTCCGCTTCCTCACCTTCGATCTCGATAACCCCAATTCCATCGCCCGCTGCGTGCAGGCGGCCCGCGAGAACGCCCGCTCGGTCCGCGACACCATCTCCTCGGAGATGTGGGAGCAGGTCAACACCATGTACTGGTTCATCGATTCGAGCCGGAACTCGCTGGGCGGCGAGCCGCTCTTCGAGTTCTTTCACCGCGTGCGCATGGCCTGCCATCTTTTCCAGGGGGTGGCGGATGTGACCATGAGCCACAACGAAGCCTGGAACTTCCTGCGGCTGGGGCGGAAGCTCGAGCGCGCCGATAAGACCACCCGCATCCTGGACGTCAAGTACTTCCTGCTGCTTCCCTCGATTAACGAAGTCGGCACGCCCCTGGACGATATCCAGTGGGCGGCGGTGCTGAAATCGGTAAGCGGCTTCGAGATGTATCGCAAGCGTTTCGGGCGCATGGGACCCAACCGGATCGTCGAGTTCCTGCTGATGGACCGCGACTTCCCGCGGGCCGTGCATTACTGCATCCACTGCGCCGACGAGTGCGTGCACGCCATCACCGGCAACCCCCAGGGCAGCTTTCTGTGCGCCTCCGAGCAGCAGCTCGGCATGCTGCGCTCGGAGCTCGATTTTACGAGCGTGGAGAGCATCCTGACCTCCGGCCTGCACGAATTTCTCGACGGCCTGCAGAGCAAAATGAATACAATAGATACTGCGATTCTCGAAGATTTCTTCGAGGCCCGCCCGGATGCGGCGGTGGCCGGGTCGGCGGGTCGCTGATCGAATGACATTCTGCCTGGGAATCACCACTAACGACGGCCTCGTCGCCATCGCCGACACGCGCCTGCTGTCCGGCTACGAATGCCTGGTGGCCCGCAAGGTGGCCTGCTACTCCGGGCCGCGCTTCTCCTTCTTCATCATGACCTCCGGGCTGCGCTCGCTGCGCGACAAGGTGCTGCTCAACTTCGACGAGAGCTTCGCGCGGGAAGCCAGCGTGCGCGAGCGTCTCTTCAAGACCGTCAAGCTCTACTCCGCCCAGGTGCGCCGCGCGGCCGAGGAAGACCGCGATGCGCTGGTGCAATCGGACTTGAAGTTCAACATCCACACGCTCATCGGCGGCCAGATGTCCGGGGATAGCACGCACCGGCTGTACATGGTGTACCCGGAGGGCAATTGGGTGGACGTGGGGCCCGACACGCCCTACCAGATCATCGGCGCATCGGGCTATGGCAAGCCAATCCTGGAGCGCAGCGTGCAGTTCAGCGATTCCATGCTGTTCGCCTTCAAGGTGGGGTTCCTGGCCTTCGATGCCACGCGCCTGTGCGCGGCGGACGTGGATTTCCCGATCGACGTGGTGCTGTACAAGAAGAACAGCTTTGAGCTGATCGAGCACCGCTTCCAGGAGCGCGACCTGCACGAGATCTCCGCCTGGTGGCAGGAACGCATGCGCCGCAGCGTCAACGAGCTGCCCTCGGAGTGGATCGAGCGGGCCTTTTCGGAGCTCGTGCCCGATGATGCGCCGAGCCTCGACCAGCCCGCATGAAGATCGCGGTCGAGCACTCCACCGTTTACCGCTACGACCGGCCCGCCATTTTGGGGCCGCACGACATCCGGCTGCGCCCGCGCGACGATGGCGGGCAGCGCTTGCTCGATTACGAGCTGCGCATCGATCCGCCGCCCGTCATGCTGGCCGCGTGTTTGGACCAGGACGGCAACCACACCGCGCGCGCCTGGTTCGAGGCGCCTGCTGCCGCGCTCGAAGTGCGCAGCCGCTTCACGGTCGAGACCCTGCGCGCGAACCCCTTCGATTTCTTGCTCGCGGATGGAGCCCTGCTGCGCGTGCCGTTGCGTTATGGCGAGCGGTTGGGTTGCGTGCTGGGACCCTACACGGCGCGCGGGAACGCATCGGAAACCGTGGCCGAGTTCGCGCGCGCGGTGGCCGGGCGGGCCGGCTGGAATACGGTGGCGTTCCTGACCGAGCTGACCGTGGAAATCTATGGCTCCTTCCAGGCGGTGCTGCGGCCCCAGGGACAGCCGCTGCCCGCCGCCGAGACGCTCCGCGCACGGGCCGGCTCCTGCCGCGATTTCGCCGTGTTATTCGCCGAGGCATGCCGCGCCATGGGGCTGGCCGCGCGCTTCGTCAGCGGTTACGAACGCGAAGCCGCCTGCGCCGAGCCGGCCTACATGCACGCGTGGGCGGAAGTCTATCTACCGGGGGGCGGCTGGCGCGGCTTCGATCCCTCGCGCGGCATGGCGGTGGCTACCTCGCACGTGCCGGTAGCGGCGGCGCTCGATCCGGAGATGGCCGCGCCGGTCGCAGGCGCCTATTCCGGCGCGGTCCGCTCGGAAATGGAGACCTCCATCCGGATGACCGTCGAGGAGTAGAGTGCCTACGAGGCCGCGGCGGGGACCGCGCGGCGCCAGGAGGAGTGCAGCTCCTCGCGCTCGGCAGCGGTCAGCGGAGAGGGATCGGGACTGGGCTGGTCTTCCAGGCAGTGGTTATGAACGTAGCAGTCCAGCGTCCGCCGCAGCGCCACGCGGCCGCGCCGGAGACGCGTCTTGACCACGTCGGTGCTCAGGTCCAGAATCTGGGCAGTCTCTTCGGTGGAAAGCTCTTCGAGATCGCGCAGCACTACCACAGCCCTATAAAGTAGCGGCAGCTCGAGAATGGCGCGATCCATCACGGCGCGCAATTCGGAGCCGAGCATCTCGCGATCCGGCGGCGGCTCTTCGGAGGGCATTTCGACGCCGGGGGGCAGCTCATCGAGCGAAAGCTCGTGGGCGGGAGCGAAGACGCTCTTGCGGCGCTGCATCAGGCAGGCGTTGCGGGCGATGCGGAAAACCCAGGAGCGCACGCGCTCCGGCTCGCGAAGCTGCGCGAAGCTTTCGAAGGCCTTGAGGAGAGTCTCCTGGGCCACCTCTTCGGCATCCTGCGGCTGGCCACACATCAGCCAGCTGTAGCGGAAGATCTTCGAACGGAAATGCCCGACAAACCGCTCGAAGGCTTCCGGCCGGCCGGCGGCCACCTCGCGTGCCAGCTCGGTTTCGGCCTGTAGATCCACGCCTCGATTGTAGCGTGGCGCGGCGGATCAGACTGAAACCGCGCTGCGCACCACGGTCTCGATGGCCGGGGCGCTGAGCAGCGTGTTGTGAACCAGGCAGGCTTTCACCGATCGCTGTACGCCGGCTTCATGGTTCGGGTCGAGGCCGGGAACGATCACCTCGATGCGAAACGGCCCCAGCCGGGCCGGGTGCATGGCCTTCTCGGCCGAGACCTTGATTTCCAGCCCCGTGGCCGGAAGCCCGCGTGTTTTCAGATACTGCGCGGCGTAGAACCCGGCGCAGGTCCCCAGGGACACCAACAGGAATTCGGGGGGCGTCATGCCGCTATCGGCGCCGCCGTTCGTGGGCGGCTGGTCGCAAATCACGCGATGGCCTCGCGCGGCGGCCTCGAACTTCACATCTCCCAGGTGCTTTACGGTAACTTCCATCACCTGTAAAGATGCAGTTTCGAGGCGTAGGTGACGCGGGTCCGCGCCGCTACGCCTTAGGCAGGCTGCCCAGCCACTTCAACTGTTCCTGGACCTGCGGGTGCAAACGGTAGACGCGCTTCACGGTTTCCGGCTTGGGTCCGCGCACGTCGATCTTCTCGAGGTCGTACTGGCCCATCCCGAGCTGCGAGGCGTATTGCAGGTAGCCCACGGCGTAGGCAGGAATCCCCATGGTTTCCAGGCCCACGCGATCCGCCGCCAGGAAGTCGGTGGAAGCCAGGGCGATGCGCGAGGGCACCGGCGTGCCGTCCGAGGGCCCATCGCCTTCCATGCCTTCAAACCCATCGATTACCGCCAGGCACCACTGCGGCCTCTCGCGGGCTATGCTGATGGCCATGTTGTAGTTCATCTGGTGCGGCCCCGCGTGATATTTCCGTTTATCGTGCCAGGCCGGGGACACGCCGGGCGCGCTGTGCAGCGGCGTGCCGATCACCATGTTCTTCACCGTCATCGTCGCCACCACGGCATTGTGCGTCTTCAGCATGGCCGAAGAGATAATGAAGGCGTCGGGGTCCACCAGCCGGGCGGCCAGCCGCACCGGGATAGGCCGGACGTTCTCATCCACGATGGCGAAGACCGAGAACTTGCCCTCGCGGTTCAGATCCACCAGTTGGACCTGCTTGAACTCTTGCGGGACAAGCTTGTAATGGTGGTTTTCGAAACCCTCCAGGGTGTCCGCCGCGGATGCTTCGGCGATGGTAACCGGACCCTTAAAGCGCGGTGCCAGATAGTCCATGATGCCCAGCAGGGCGTCGGCGTGGGTCGCCGCCAGGGGAATCTTGGTATTGACGATGTTCGGCTTGATCACCACGCTCTTCTTCGTCTGGAGCAGCGGCTTGATCTGATCGTCGATGGCCAGGAGCGCCTCGTATACGTTCTTGCGGCGCTGCTCTCCCTGTACCAGGGATACCGTCGCGCGCGTGGCGTAGGGGTAGATGGGAGGGGCCGGGACCGCCGGCGGGTACTGCTGCTGGCCGAAAAGCCCTCTTCCAGTAGTGGCGGCCAAGGCGCCTGCCCCAGCCACGCGCAGAAAGTTACGTCGCGAAAAGCCGCTCATAATTCAACCTCTCAACCGGGAATGCAGCAGGATTCCATTTTAGGGCAATTGCGGGTTCATCGCCACCCGGCTGCCGGAGAACCGGGCGGATTCACTCGTTGGCCGTGGAACCGCGGGCATCCAGCACTTCCCGGACCTTGCGCGCCAGGACATCGGGCAGGAAGGGCTTTTGCAGGAACGCGACCCCCGATTCCAGAATGCCGTGGTGCACGATGGCTTCGTCGGTGTAGCCGGAGATGTACAGCAGGCGGGTTTTGGGGCGCAGCGGCGCGATCTCGCGCGCCAGGTCGGGGCCGCTCATCTCGGGCATCACCACATCCACCACGGCCAGGTCGATGGGACCCACGTGCGTCTTGCAATACCGCAGGGCTTCCTCGCCGCGCGTGGCCTCCAGCACCTTGTAGCCGCGAGAGGCCAGCACGCCGGCGATTAGTTTGCGCACGCGGGCTTCGTCTTCCACCAGCAGAATCGTCTCCGCTCCCATCATCGAGCCGCGCGCGGCGGGCTTCTCCGGTTCCACGCGCGCCGGCTTGGAGGCCAAGGGAAGATAGATGCGCACCGCGGTGCCCTTGCCGGTTTCGCTCATCACGCCGATGGCCCCGCCGCTCTGCCGGATGATACCGTAGGCCGTGGCTAATCCCAGTCCCGTGCCGCGGCCAGGTCCCTTGGTGGTGAAAAAAGGCTCGAAAAGGTGGCTCTGGGTTTCCTGGTCCATTCCGGTTCCGGTATCGGTGATGGACAGGGTCACGTAGCGGCCGGGCTTGACGCCCAATTGCCGGGCCGAAAAGCTCTCGTCGAGCTGCACGACGCCGGTTTCGATGGTGAGCTTGCCGCCGTTCGGCATGGCATCGCGAGCGTTGACCACCAGGTTCATCACCACCTGCTCGAGGCGCCCCGGATCGGCTTCCACGGTGTCCTGGGAGGCGGCCGGAAGGGTCACCAGCGTGATGTCCTCGCCGATCAGGCGCCGCAGCATCTTCTCGAGCTGGATCACCAGGTCGTTAACCCGCACCGTGCGCGGTTCGAGCGGCTGGCGGCGGCTGAAAGCCAGCAACTGGTGGGTGAGCGCGCCTCCGCGCTCGGCCGAGCGGCGGATCTCTTCGAGCGCGCTGCGCTGGTTCTCCTTGAGGTCGCGGCCGGCCAGCAGCAGGTCGCTGTATCCCGTGATGACCGTCAGCAGGTTATTGAAATCGTGGGCCACGCCGCCGGCCAGGCGGCCCACGGCTTCCATCTTCTGCGCCTGCCGGAACTGCTCCTCCAAGCGCTCCCGCTCGCTGCGAAGCTGGGCCGCGCGCAATTCGCGCTCCACGGCGGCATTCAGGCGCATGAGCGTGGAGCGCATCAGGTGGTCCGCCGCGCCGGCCTTCAGAACCGTGAGGACATCTTCATTTCGAATGGTGCCCGAAACCACGATCAGCGGCAGGTCGAGAGCCTTGTCTTGAATGATGTGCAAGGCTTGAAGAGCCCCGAAGTCGCCGATGGCGAAGTCGCTGATGGCAATATCCCACTCCTGTTCAAGCGCCCGCAGAAGCTCCTGGGCAGCCGTGACGCGCTCGAAGACGGGCTCGAAACCGCCGCTCCGCAGCTCTTCGGCTATGGGGGCGTAGCCGTCCCCGCCGATGTAAAGCACTCGAAGCGAGCGAGCCGCGCCCGACAACTTGGTCCGTCTGGGGGGCAACAGATTAGCGTAAAACAGATTGGCGCGCGCGAAGGCACTGGCTTGGGAAATCCTTTGCGATGCGGCAGGTGCCTGTATAGATTCGTCCAATGGGTATCGAGATGCCTGCCACCTTCCCGTTAACTATATCGGTAACTGTCTGACCAGTTCCGGGAAAAGCGCCTGGATGAAGCCGATTCCGAGCTTGTCGGCACTCGCGAACTCCTGGCCCTGAACGGGCACCGACACCCTCACGAGCGCCGTATCGCTGCGGTTGTAACGGATGGCATCGGCGATCAGCCAGAGCCGGTCCTCATATTCGCTGGCGATCACGCGGCCGTGACTTTGATACCAGTAAAGAGTGATATTCGTCTCGTCGCCCAGCTGCACCACGAAGCGGTTGACGAGGATGGGTGCGTTCCGTCCGGGAACCGCGATGGATTTGGTTCCGCTTTCCACCTGCGTCCAACCGGCGCCGGGGAGGCAGTTCTTGGGCGAGTGGGGCGCCTGGCCGGCGCGCTGCGTTTTGAAGAAGGCCATGAACAGGAAAATGGGCGCGCTCTGAGCGCCGCCGATATAGGCCCGGTTCAGAGTGTCGTCCGCTTTGAGAACTTCCTGGACGTCCGGTTCGATGGGGTAGTCGCGGGCCATATGCCATTCGCCGATCGCGGTGGGAAACAGCGATAGAGGCGCAACGTTGGGGGTTTGCTCGGGGCGCGACGCCACCGCGTAATAAGCCCCCGCCTGAAGCAGCAGGACTATGGTCAGAACGGCGGCGTACCGGCTATTGAGGAAGCGCATGCGCTTTTCTCCGCGACACAAAACCGCTCGCCCTCGCCATGAGGCGGTGGAAGGCCACCAGAATTCCCAGCGCCACCATGAAGATCACCCATCCCGACGCGCTGTGAAAAAAGCCTTCGGCCAGGTCCGGATTGATTTGCGTGAGCACTCCGGTAAGCGTCACGCGGCTGCCGTTGGCCACGATGGCGATGGGAACGGTCGCGACGAACAGCACCACCCTCAACCATGCGCGCCTCTCGAAGAAGTAGCCGTAGACCAGCGAAAGGAACGTCAACGAGAGCAGAGAGCGGATGCCGCTGCACGCCTCCACTACCGAAAGTAGCTGGTTGGGCAGCTCGAGAATGTTGCCCTCGCGCAGCACCGGTATGGAGAGCAGGGTGAGCGCGTCGGCCGCCAGGCGGCTGGCCAGCAGCTGCAGAGGAAAGGTGATGCGGTTATAAATCACCGCGGGGATGGGAACCATGAAGAACAGCAGGAAGAGGGGGAACGCCAGTTTGCGCAGCATCAGGGTGCCGCCCAGCAGCCAGACGGAACCGATCAGCGTGATAACGAAGGCCGCGCGGGCCATCGAAAGCTCCGCGCCCAAGGTGGCCACCAGAAGCTGGAATGCCCCATACAGCACCACCACCAGGCCCCACCAGTTGGGGCGCGGCTTGATAGCCGCCAGCTCCTCGCGGCGCTGCCACACGATGAAGGCGGCGATGAGCGGCACGAAGAAGCCGTGGCTCATGTCGTCGTCGGTGGCCCACTGGCGCACCAGGCGAGCCAGGACAGGCGCGTAGCAGACCAGGGCCAGCGCCCCGAACCACGCGATCTGGGCCCACGGCAATTGCGCTTTACGGGCCGGAGTCATATTCGACGCTATGGGCCTATGATAGCAACCCGAAACACCCGGCTTCGCTATCGCGGCTTCGGCTCTTTACCCGGTAATCCGGCGGGGTTCTCGTGGGTGCGCTCGCGGAAAGAGCCGCGCAGCCCGGCGGCCAGCCCGACGGCGGATTCGCCGAAGCGGTCGCGCAGGCGGTCGGCGGCTTCCAGGGTGCGCTGCCAGCGCTCGTGAGCGGCCTCGTCCATCAGGTCCATTTGCGCGGCGCCGGGGGCCCAGGAGGAAGCGTGCACACCCAGCAGGCGCACGGCGCTCCCATTCCAGTTGGCCCGGAACAGCGCGCGAATATCCTCCAACAGCTCGGTATCGAGCTGGGTGGCGCGCTCCATCGAATGCGCGCGGGTGATGGTGGAGAAATCCTGGTAGCGCAGCTTAAGCTGGATGGTCCGGGCCGCCAGACCGTGTTCGCGCAGCCGCCGTCCGACCATCTCGCAGAGGCGCGTCAGGGTGGCTTCGAGGCGAGCCCGGTCGGCCGTGTCTTCGGAAAAGGTATGTTCGTGGCTGATGGATTTCGGCCCGGCTTCGGCGCCCACTTCGTGATCGAACCAGCCGCCCGCATCCAGGCCGCGCGCCTTCCCGGCCAGCGCCATCCCCCACTTACCGAAGCGCCGCTCCAGAAAGTCGTCATCCAGCGTGCGCAGATCGCCGACTTTGCGGATGCCCAGAGCGTGAAGCTGCCGCTCGGCGACCTTGCCCACGCCGGGTACCTTGCGGACGTCGAGGGGAGCCAGGAAATCCGCCTCTCGGCCTGGGATGACCCACAGGACGCCGTTAGGCTTGGCCTGGTCCGAGGCGATCTTGGCCACCATCCGCGCCGCCGCGATGCCCACCGAGCAGTTCAGACCCGTAGCGGCCTTGACGCGTTCGTGCAGGCGGTGCGCGGCGTGCATGGGCGGACCGTGCAGCCGCGCCGTTCCCGTCATATCGAGGTAGGCTTCATCCACGGAAGCCATCTCCACGAGCGGTGAGAAGCTCTCGAAAACGGCGAAGACCTTATGCGAGTAGTCGCGATAGCGCTCCGGGTGGCCCTCCACGAAGATGGCTTGCGGGCAAAGTTTGTAGGCCGTGCGCAGGGGCAGCGCCGAATGGACGCCGAACTTGCGCGCGGCATAAGAGGCCGCCGAAACTACGCCGCGTTCGTTGGGACGCCCGCCAACCACCACGGGCTTGCCTTTAAGCGAAGGGTCGTACAGTTCTTCCACGGAGACGAAGAAGGCATCCATGTCGACGTGGAAGTAGGTGCGCATTCGGTCACTGGCGGCACACTATCTTCGCGATGCCCACGTTATCGTATTCGTCCGATACCCGCACGGCGATGGTGTGCTCTCCGGCCGGCGCGTCGAGCGCCAGCTCGTAATCCAGCTCGGGCGCATCGGAAAGTTTGGTGACCGGCGCCACCATTGTCCAATCGCCGCCATCGAGCGAATATTCGGCTTTGCTCAGGTTATTCAGCGCGTCGGCGGCGTGCCAGCGCACCGTAAGTTTGCCGGCGTTGCGGGTGGCGGCGAGGCCGCTGATCTGGGGCGGAGTGTTGTCGATTATGAACGGGTCGCTCTCCAGGCTGGCCGCCAGCGCCTGCCCGGGAGGATTCGAGGGCGCGTCGGAGGCCGTGATCCGCAGACGGTGCTCACCATCCGGGAAAGCCGTCGAATCCCACGAGAGATACTTCTCGGGCAGCTTTTCCTTGAGCGGCTTCCACTCGGTCTCGTTCGTGCCGCGGATCTCAACGGTATAGACCAGCGAATCGCCGTTGGGATCGGAGGCCACCCAGCGCGCGCCCAAAAAGCCTTTAGCGAACTGCATGGTGGGGGTAGTGGTGGCGCTTTCGCTGGGCGAGGAAGGCCCGCTCGACGCGGGGCGCCGGCCCAGAGGCGGCAGCGTCAGCGATTGCGAAGGAGCCTGCAAGAAGGTCAGCGGAGAAATCGTGGGCGAGGGGAATCTGTAATTCGGCGGCGTGATTTCGATTTCGTCGATGCGCGGCTCGACGTTGTCCGGCAGATACGCCAAATCCACCTCTTCCACTTCCGGCGAGCGGCCGTCCGCGGCGGCTGTCAGAGTGGCGCGCCATTGCACGAAGCGCGCCGCCGGAGAAGTCACGCGCCCGCCCTTGTCGACCGCCGGGCTCGGCCCGGAAGTGAACGTCGCCAGCGGAGCCCAGGGGCTCCAGTTCGTGCGCGGCACATCCAGGTTGCCGCTGCGCGCCGCGATGGCTACCTGCCCGCCGTTGAGACTCGCCTCGAATGTGAGACGGCCCCACAGCGAATGCATGGCGGCATCGAACACGTCGCTCTCGAGGGTGCCTTCTTTTTCCAGGCCCGGGCCGATTTCGTACACCTTGCCTACGTTTCCGGTGGCCGCGTACAGCCGCCCGTCGCTGCCGGTCCCAAACGCGGTGATCTGCGTCGAGGGCATGGTGAGCAGCGCGGTGTACAGAACTGGCGATTCGATCCGGTACACGTTCCCGCGGTTTCCGGCGCCCAGCAAGGGACGGCCCGCGGCGTCGAAGGCTATGGCGTAGACTACGTCCTGAGCGCTGTTCCAGACCCGCCGCGGGGTTCCGTTCCGGTCGATGGCATAAACTTCGCTCCCGCCATTCACGCCCGCCGGAGCGAGCGAGCTGGGCGGAGGCGCGGAGGGACGGGGGCTGGGAACCGGCGCGACCGTTCCGGGAGGGTTCACGGTTGCCGTAGCCGCCACGATCGGCGCGGGAAGGGCCAGCGGCGCGGAGGGGCCGGAAGGCCCGCCGCCCTGCTTGTTCCCCACGGCGGCTGCGTAGATGGTGCCATCGCGCGCCACCGCCACGGCGGTCACTTCCCGTTTGGACATCTGGTAGAGCACGAAGCCTTCGCCGGCCGGCGAAACCCGCACCACCAGGCCGCCCGGCTCGGTCCCCGCAATGATGTTGTCCTGTGCGTCCAGCGTCAGGGAGCGCACGTGCGTCTCGTCGCTCTTGTAGATCGCCTTACCTTTGCCGTCGGGGGTCACGCGGTGGATCTCGCCGGGATCTCCGGTAGCCACCAGCAGGTCTCCCTGGCCGTCGGTGGCCAGCGCCCAGATGTACTTCGTCTTGGGGTCGTAGAAAACTTCCGGCTTGCCGGCGGCCGAGACGCGATAGACCTTCCCATCCGGCGAGGTGGCGGCGTACACGCGGTCTTTCGAATCCACGGCCAGGGCCTGGATCTGCAAGCCTTCCAAACTGGCGAAGAGCTTACCCTTGCCGTCCGGCGGGATGCGATAGAGTTTGGCGCCGGTGCCGCCGCCTGCGTACAGATTGCCTTTGGAATCCCGCGCCAGCGCCCACAGGTAGGAGGAGGCGGTATCGAACAGCTCCACCGAGCGCGGCGCCAGGGTCAACAGGCCGTCGCTCCGCACCGAGAGGTTCTTGATGATGCCCCTCTCGAATTCCTCGTAATCGCTCTGCGTCCAGGTGCGGGTTTGCCCGCCTTCCAGAGCCGATACCGCCAGCAGGAGGGCCGCGAAAACTCGCGGCCGTGTCAAAAATTTCTTCATTGTCGAGTGAATCCGTGCCCTTATTTCACGTGGATGCGAAGCGAGTAACTGCCCGTCACCACGTAATCGAAGGGCAGCGCCATCTGCTCGGAGGCCGTCTCCGGCGAGGTGAACAGCGAACGGTTCGCGACGCGCCCCGCCTGCATCACATTCAGCACCGAGGATGGCAGGCTGGGCAGCGTCTTATCGTCGTAGTACGCGGTCGGGCTGCTCTCCACCAGCGAGACGTACACCTTGTTATTGGTGCGCTCCTGGTTGAGCAGGGAAACCGTCTCCGGCAGGTCCATGTAGTGGTTCATCATGCCCGCCATGTTCTGCATGCGGTTTAACGTATCGGCGTCGCTCAGCAGGATGCGGTGGTCGCCCTTGGCCAGCCCGTCGGGGATCTTCACCTTCAGATCGCGCTGGATGCGCTCGCCGCGGTAGGGCCGCAGGAACACCTTGACCGCCACCTCGTCGCCCGGCCGAACATCGGGATTGGCCACCCAGGCGTTCTCGATGGAGGCCACGCGGCGCTCCGGCAGCAGGTCCACTGTCACATCCACGCGCTTCACGTCGGGCGTATTCACGTTGTTCAGATACAGGCGGTTGAACTTATCGGCGAACCAGCCCGCCAGCACCATGGGCGCCGGCATGGGCAGTTCGCCGGAGGCCTGCATGGTGGAGAGCGAGATATTCGATTGGCCGCCCATTTCCACCTTCCCGCTCAGCCGGTAGGTGGCTTCGTCGGCGAACTCGTTCATCTCCGAGAGCGAGTTGAACAGGGTCAGCATCATCAGGTAAGGCGTCCACTTCTGCTGCACGAAGACGTTGAAGTGGAAATCCTTCTCACCCCGGACGGCGTCCTTCTCGTCGAGCGAACGCACTTTCATGGTCACCGGAATCATGTCGCTCCCGGCGCCCAGCACGCCCATGATGCCGCTATGCCGGTCCTGGTGCAGCGCTCCCACGATCTCGGTGGCGTTGGCCATCTTGTTTGGCTGGAAGCTCGAAGCCAGGGTCATGAGCACTTCGCCCTTGCTCATGGGCATAGTCACAGGGCCCAGGTTGAAGAAGGAATGGCCGAAGGCCAGCACGCGCTTGCCGTCGTTGTACGTCACCGTGCCCAGTCCGCTCACGCTCATGTCGCCATCCACCAGCACCCCCGCGACGGTCTCCCCGGGATTCAGGGAATGCTCCCACCCGGCCGCCGGCTGGTTGGTGTGGAGCGCGCTGCCGGTGGCCGCCCCTCCCTGCACGGCGCTGATGCCCAACTGCTGGAACAGCGGCCCGAATGCGCCGAGGGTGGCGTCGGTAAAGCCGGAAAGCACCAGGGGAGATTCGATCGGCACCATCATGGGCATCTGCGGGGGCAAACTGCCGCTGCCGGCCGCCACCAGTTGGCCCAGCAACTCGCCCGGCACCGCGACTTCGCGCTGGCTGGCCCTGAGCTTATCGGGCGTGCGCGCATCCTCGGGACGGGAGCGATCCAGGTCATTGATCTCCAGCATCAGCTCGATGGGTGTGATCCCGCAGACGGCATCCGGTGAGAAGACGCTCAGCCGCAGCGCCACCGCTCCCACCAGCTTGCCATCGATATACACCGGGCTGCCGCTCATCCCGCCCGCCACGTTGGTGCGCACGGCTTTACCGCCCATTTTGGCCAGGATGATGTCCTGTTTGGGTCCCCAGGCGTTCCTCATGACGCCGATGATTTCAATGGGGATCGGCTCGGGTTCAGTGCCCTGGAAAACGGTCCAAGCCGTGCCTTTCATGCCGGGCTTGAGCTCGGCGAGCCGCATGATCTCGGGTTTTCCAGGTTTGGGACGGGACGGGGCCGTTTCGGCCGAATACACGAGCGGCGCCACCGCAAATCCACAAAGGATCGCGGCAATCGGGAAATTCATTGGGTCGACAACTCCAGTTCCTCTTATTGTACTATGCGTCGCGAAACCGCCCGGCGTTGCATCGGTTTTGCTATCTTGCCTGTAGATGAGCACAATCCAACGCGTATTGGTCAGTGTTACCGATAAAACCGGGATCATCGATTTCGCCCGCCATCTGAGCGGGCTGGGGGCCGAGCTGATCTCGACGGGCGGAACCGCGCGCCTGCTTCGCGAGTCGGGCGTTCCGGTCCGCGACGTGGCCGAGATCACCGGCTTCCCCGAAATGCTGGATGGCCGCGTGAAGACCTTGCATCCCAAGATCGCCGGCGGCATCCTGGCGATGCGCGGGCGGCCCGACCACATGCAGGCGCTGGCGGGACACGGAATCGCGCCTATCGACATGGTGGTGGTCAACCTCTACCGTTTCGAGGAAGTGGCGGCCCGCCAAGGCGCGCGCCTCGAAGAGCTTATCGAGAACATCGATATCGGCGGGCCCAGCCTGATCCGCGCGGCCGCCAAGAATTATCAGGATGTCGCCGTGGTGGTGTCGCCCGCGGATTATGAGGCTGTGCTGGAAGAGATGCGCTCGAACGGCGGCGCGCTTTCCGCGGATACCCGTTGGCGCCTGGCCCGCAAGGCTTTCCGCACCACCGCCGATTACGACGCCGCCATCAGCGAGCGCCTGGATCGGGAAGATGGCGCTCACGGCCTGCCGCTGGAACTGAACCTGCGCGCGCCCAAGCTGCTGGACCTGCGCTACGGCGAGAATCCGCACCAGGCGGCCGCGCTCTACGGCCACGCCGGGAAAGGCATCGCCGGCGCCGAGCAATTGCATGGCAAGGAGCTTTCCTACAACAACCTGGTGGATCTGGATGCCGCCTGGCAACTGGCTTGGGAATTCGCCGAGCCCGCGGCGGCCATCATCAAGCACACCAACCCGTGCGGCTGCGCCGAGCAGGGCACGCTCGCCGAGGCTTATCGCAAGGCCTTCGAGTGCGACCCGGTGTCGGCCTATGGCGGCGTGATCGGGCTGAACCGCGCGATGGATGAAGAGACCGCCCGCGAGATCGCGAAGACCTTCATCGAAGCCATCGCCGCGCCGGACTATTCCCCCGAGGCTCTGGCGGTGCTGTCCGCCAAAAAGAACCTGCGGCTGCTGCGCGCTGCTCCGGGAATCGATCCTCTGGTGGTGAAATCCATTTCGGGCGGCCTGCTGACCCAGACCGCCGATACCGCGGCGCTTGACCGCCGGGCGGCGGTGGTGAAGACCGCGCGGGCGCCATCGGAGGAGGAGTGGCTGGCCCTTGAGTTCGCCTGGAAGGTAGCCAAACACGTGAAATCGAACGCCATTGTGTATGCGCGGGCGGGCCAAGCCGTGGGCGTGGGGGCGGGCCAGATGAGCCGCGTCGATTCGGTCAAGATCGGGGCCATGAAGGCCGTGCTGCCGCTGGCCGGAACGGTGGTCGCCTCGGACGCCTTCTTCCCGTTTGCCGACGGCGTGGAAGAGGCCGTCCGGAACGGCGCGACGGCTTTCATCCAGCCGGGCGGCTCGGTGCGCGACGCGGAAGTTATCGCGGCCGCTGACCGTTTGGGCGCCGCCATGGTTTTCACCGGCGTGCGCCACTTCCGGCATTAGCCTCGCGGTGCTGCGCTAGACCAGGGTCCCCGTTATGGCGATGGCGATGCCGGCGAGGCCCGCTACCACACCCATGACCGGAAACATCACCCGGCGCGAGATGAAGTAGAGCGAAGTCAAGACCAGGCCAATTTCGAGCAGCCCCTCCCCTATGTCGAAGCGCAGGGCGCGGTGCTCGTCGGCCTCGGCGGCTCCGTCGGCGGCTTCGGCCTCGTGCTGGATCTCTTTGCCTTGCTTCTCGTACTTGCGCATCTGGCCGTCGTAATCGGTGCGCATGGCGTCCGCGGCGGCGCCCTTGGCCCCGAAAACAGCCAGCAGGTTCTCCCCTAATTCGAGGTTGTGGTACTTGACGCGCTCGGCCTGGTAGTGGGCCCAGTCGTCGTTGGCGGTGGACTTGTGCATGATCGCGGCCGTGTGCGTGCGGTGCGAGACGATGCTCACGATGGCCAGCGCGACGGCCAGTATGGCCGCCACGATGCCCACGGTCCTTCCCGTGGCGTCCGCACCGTGTTCGGTTTCGTGGTGGATTTCGAGTTCCGGCATGGAGTTATGCTCCGTATTATATGCTAGAAGCCGCCGACGAACGCTTCATGCGCCAGGCCCTTCGGCGGGCGCGCGAAGCCGCCGCGGCGGGCGAGGTTCCGGTGGGATCGGTGGTGGTGATCGGCGGCCAGATCGCCGGAGAGGGGTCGAATTCCCCGGTCGCGCGTGGAGATCCCACCGCGCACGCCGAGATTCTGGCGTTGCGCGAGGCCGCCGCCCGCGTGGGGAATTACCGGCTGGAATCCGCCACGCTCTATTGCACGCTGGAGCCTTGCGTGATGTGCGCCGGCGCTCTGGTGGCCGCGCGCGTCGCCCGCCTGGTCTTCGGCGCGCGGGACCTGCGTTTCGGCGGCGTGCGCAGCAAATTCCAGGTAGCCGATTCCGGCGTGTTGAACCACCGCGTCGAGGTAGTGGAAGGGGTGCTGGCGGTCGAGTGCGTGGAACTGCTCCAGGAATTTTTCCAATCGCGGCGCTGAGGCGCTCCCGGAGGCGGCAAAATCTTCTCCCGGCGCCCCCGCTTCGAGCTAAGCTGGATAGCTGCTATGCCGGACTACATTGGAGCTATCGATCAAGGCACCACCAGCACGCGATTTATCGTTTTCGACCGCGCCGGCAAGATCGCCGCCTGCGCCCAGAAGGAGCACCGCCAGATCTATCCACAGCCGGGGTGGGTCGAGCACGATCCCGCCGAAATCTGGGAGCGCACCCGCGAGGTGATCGCCGAGGCCATGGCGCAGCGCGAGATCGGGCCGCGCGACTTGGCCGCCATTGGGATCACCAACCAGCGCGAAACCACCGTCCTGTGGGATCGCCGCACCGGCCAGCCGGTATACAACGCGCTGGTCTGGCAGGATACGCGCGTGGGCGACGCGGTGGCCGAATTCGCCGGCGGGGGCGGCGTCGACCGATTTCGCGCCAAAACCGGCCTGCCGCTGAGCACCTATTTCAGCGGCCTCAAAATCCGCTGGCTGCTCGAGAACGTCGCGGGCGCGCGCGAGCGGGCCGAAGCCGGCGACCTGCTGTTCGGCAACATCGATACCTTCCTGATGTGGCACCTCACCGGCGGCCCCACTGGCGGGCTGCACGTCACCGACTGCACCAACGCCAGCCGCACGCAGCTCATGAACCTGGCCACGCTCGATTGGGACCCGGAACTGCTGAGCGCCTTCGGCATCCCGCGCGCGATCCTGCCGGACATTCGCTCGAGCAGCGAGCGCTTACGGCGCCGCCACGCTGGATGCCGTGCGCGGCGTGCCCATCGCGGGCATTCTGGGCGATCAGCAGGCCGCGCTGGTGGGGCAGACCTGCTTCCAGCCCGGCGAAGCCAAGAACACCTACGGCACCGGCTGCTTCCTGCTGATGAACACGGGCACGGAGATTGTGCAATCGAAGTGCGGCCTGCTCACCACCGTGGCCTTCCGTCTGGGCGGCCAGCCGGCGCACTACGCGCTCGAAGGCAGCGTGGCCATCACCGGCGCGCTGGTGCAGTGGATTCGCGACAATTTCGGGCTGATCGCGCGCAGCCCCGAGATCGAAACCCTGGCGCGCACGGTGGAAGATAACGGCGGCGTCTATTTCGTGCCGGCTTTTTCCGGCCTGTACGCGCCCTATTGGAAGCACAATGCCCGCGGCGTGATCGCCGGCCTGACGCGCTACACCAACAAGGGCCACCTGGCGCGCGCCGTGCTGGAAGCCACCGCCTTTCAGACGCGCGAGGTGGTGGAGGCCATGGAGAAGGATTCCGGCATCCCGCTGAAGGTCCTGCGCACCGATGGCGGCATGGTGGAAAACGAGCTGCTCATGCAGTTCCAGGCCGACATTCTGGATCGCGTGGTGGTGCGCCCTGCGGTGAAGGAGACCACCGCACTGGGCGCCGCCTACGCCGCCGGGCTGGCGGTGGGCTTCTTCGAGAGCCTGGAAGACCTGCGCGGGCGCTGGTCGGTGGATCGCACCTGGAACCCGGCCATGGACGCGGCCCGGCGCGACCGGCTGTACGGCTTCTGGAAAAAAGCGGTGACGCGTTCGTTCGATTGGCTGGAGAGCGAATAGGAAGCGAGATATGGAAAAACACATCTTCGGCGAGTTCATGGGGACCCTGGTTCTGATTCTCATGGGGAATGGCGTAGTTGCCAACGTTTCCCTGCGCAAATCCAAGGCCGAGAATGCCGGCTGGATGGTGATCGCCACGGGCTGGGCCTTCGCCGTCATGTGCGGCGTGTTCACGGCCGTAGCTTGCGGCGGCAGCGACGCGCATCTGAACCCCGCCATCACCCTGAGCGCGGCGGTGGCGACGGGCGATTTCAGCAAATTCCTGCCCTATCTTGCGGCGCAGCTTGCCGGCGCGTTCTGCGGGGCCACCTTGGTGTGGCTCTACTTCTACCCGCACTGGCGCGAGACCCCCGATCCCGATAGCAAAAAGGCCTGCTTCTGCACGGCGCCGGCCATCCGCAGCCCCATCTCGAATCTGTTCTGCGAGGCCGTGGGCACGTTCGTCCTGGTGCTGGTGGCCAGCGCCATCGGCTCGAAGGTGGTGGCCGCGCCGGGTCCGGCCCCGGGGCTCTCGCCCTACCTGGTGGGCTGCCTGGTGTGGGCCATCGGCCTCAGCCTGGGCGGGACGACGGGCTATGCCATTAACCCGGCGCGCGATCTGGGACCGCGCATCGCCCACAGCGTGTTGCCGATTGCCAAGAAGCGCGATTCGGATTGGCGCTACGCCGCCGTGCCGGTAGTCGGCCCGCTAGTGGGCGGCGCGCTGGCGGGGTGGTTTGTGAGGGTGGTAGGGTTTTGAGGGAGCTGGAAAGTGCCCGTTCTGGTTCCCAATTTGTCCATGTTGCCGCCGCCGCAGCTAAGACTCTGGCGCGAATTGGCAGCCACGCCGGAGTCGTTCACGCTCTATGGCGGCACGGCTTTGACACTGCGCCTGGGGCATCGCACTTCGCTCGATTTCGACTTCTTCTCGAACGCTCCCTTCGACCCGGAGCGCCTCGCTTCGATGCTGCCTTATCTCCGCGGCGCCGAACGCGTCCAGATCGCGCCCGATACACTTACGTGTCGCGTGGATCGGGGAGGCGCGGTGCTGGTTTGTTCTTCGGCGGACTCGGCTTGGGACAAGTAGCCGAGCGCGACGCGATCCAAGGGATGACGCTGCACGTAGCTTCCCTGCTGGACCTTGCAGGCACCAAGATGGCGGTCGTCCAGAAGCGCGCCGAAGTGAAAGACTATCTCGATATCGACGCCCTTATGCGGCACGGCGTCGATCTGCCTGCCGCCCTGGCGGCGGGCAGCGTAGTCTACGGACGCAGTTTCAATCCGCTCATCACGCTCAAGGCGCTCAGCTTTTTCGATGATGTGCCGGCGCTCTCGGCCGAAGTGAGAGAGCGCCTCGGCGAAGCCGTCAAAGCCGTCGACGTTGGCAGTCTGCCGGTATTGACGCCCTACGCGCCGCGCCAGGAAGATGATCTGAGGCGATGAAGCCGCTGCCCGCAACGACGGAACTGCTGAAGGTGGCCGAACGTGTGGTGTGGTTCAAGCCGCCGGCCGAAGCCCTGGCCGACCCGGTACATTTCCTCGCACATCTGATGACCTACGGAGCGGTCGAAGACCTGCGCGCGCTAGAGGGCATTGCCGGACTAAGTGAATTCAGAGAAGCGCTCGAACAGGCTCCGCCGGGTATCTTCGATCCGCGTTCCTGGGCGTACTGGAATCTCAAATGCGGCCGTGTGCCGGCGCCCCCGCTCCCGGTGCGCCGCGGCGTAGAACCGGACGACGGGAGGTAAGGGGGCCAGGGCTGAACGCTCAGGCCGCATTTCTGGGCAGCACCTCGCGCTCGACCGCTTTGCCCGATTGGTCGTCGGCAACCTCCAATTCCCAGGACGCCTGCATGTTCATCCAGAACCTGGGTGTGGTGCCGAAGTAGCGCGACAGGCGTAAGGCGGTGTCCGCGGTTATGCCGCGCTTCTCACGGACGATATCGTTGATGCGCGTGGCTGGCACGCGAAGCGCCAGGGCCAGTTCGTTAGCCGAAATGCCGAGAGGGGCCAGGAACTCCTCCCGGAGGATTTCTCCCGGATGGATTGGTGGAAGCTTATGTTTGCCTGCCATGCACGCGTGCCCTCGCTAATGATAGTCGACAATTTCAACGTCTTCGGCGGCGCCGTCTCTCCACAAAAAACAGATTCGCCACTGATCGTTGATCCTGATGCTATGCTGCCCCTTTCTGTCGCCAGTCAGAGCCTCTAGCCGGTTTCCTGGAACCGCGGCGATGTCTCTCAGCGTCTCGGCGTCGTTGAGCATTCGCAGTTTCCTGCGCGCTACTTTGGCTATACCGCCGAACCACCTGGTATGCTGCCGATGAAACACTCTTCGGTGCTCTTGCACCGGAAGGAGCGAATCACACGAGCAGTATATCACGCCGACCGTTAAACGGGGATGGTGAGACGAGACCCAGTGGCGACGGGTCGCTGCGCTCGGGTGCGGCCGAGAGGACTTGAACCTCCACCCACTCTCTTGGACCAGATCCTAAGTCTGAGATGAGCAGGCTTGGGCTTTCCCGATTGTTCCCTATTTCTCATATTCTGTGTGGATTGCAGTCAGTGGGGCTGGGACCGTTTCATCCCTGTTCCCCCCTCATCCCGCCGAGCCCGCACACAGTTTGGCGCACATGGAGACTGCCCTTAACGGGCTCCAGACGAACGGCGCTGCTGCAACGGTTGCTACCAAGAACCGGCATGTCAACCCTGGGGTAGAATTGTCGCTCTTATACGCCTGGAAAGCCTCTCGCGTAGTTCTTCGGGCGTCTTCCAGTTGATGTGGTTCTTGTGGTTCGTATCGAAGTGGAGCTTGCCGATTTCATCGTCACGGCAGCACCAGATGACTGGACGCCCTAACCCCAAGGCGAAGCCTGCTTCATAGTAGACGCCCGCGCGCTGGCCGGTGAAATCAGCAACCATGAACTGGCAGTTCCGGATTTCGGCCATGATCTCATCGGTGATTTCGTTATTGTGCTCCTTTTGGTCAACTCGGATCGGGGTGAAGTCAGCGTCTGTTACGCCTGGTTTTATGCCGCGGTCATACGCTTCGCATGTCTCGTTTGAAAACCACATTGCCACGAAGCACCGCCCTGGGATGCCTCCCGGTCTCGGAAGCGGCTCAAGCGCCTCCCATCCCGGGACCGTTAGTAGGCAATTGGTCGTGGCGTCTGCCAGGAATCCCTTTTCAGTCAGGTGGGCGAGCAGGTGCGAAAGCTCAACGTCGTCTGCTGCGGCAATGAGCGGGTAGTCCTGATTCAGTTCTATCAGCCAGCGCTGCCCCAGCGTCTTGGAACGTGCCGCGATCAGTCGGAGAAGGTCAATCAGCTTTCGAGAAACCCGAATGGAACGCTGCTCATCTTCTAGACGCCGCCAGTTCTCCATGGTCAACGTCAACGGATTGCCCGCCTCATACGCCTTTCGCGTCGCCGCGGATAGATATGGGTGAGGCGTTCCGTTCATGTCCCTGTCAGCATTCAATTTGAACTCCATTACGAACTTGCCGCAGACTGGGCAATCAAAGGAAGCATTGATATCGGGACCAGGCTGCCACTGAGCCTCGGGTTTGACGCACAGTTGACATCGCCCCTTCTGCATGAACTCATTATTCATCGTCCACACTCCAGAATCGCCCCGTACCAGTCGAGAATCCCTTTTGGCGCGCCTCCGCGCCCGCTGGAATCATAGGCCCTACGCGAGCCGAGTGCAAGGCCATGTCGGCTCCGGCGTTGGCCGCTGCTACCCATTTCCCAGTTTGCCCTCTTGAGCAGCCCGCCGGCGCGTGCCGGACCTACGCGCCCAGCAGCGATCCTAACCATGATGGCCGGGGCTTTGCGGCATGGCACACGAAGGCACACCGGAAGAGCCGCAGAAACCGTCCGGCACACTATAGGCACACAGGAGCCTCCCACGGCCGCGAACTGATCTATAGAGATTCCATGCAAATGATTGAAATTAACTGGTGCGGCCGAGAGGACTTGAACCTCCACTCCCTCGCGGGAACCAGATCCTAAGTCTGGCGCGTCTGCCAATTTCGCCACGACCGCACGGGGATGACCGAATTATACCAGCCCTAAGAACTTCGGCCGGTATCCCGGGAATACGCCGTCAAGCGTCGGGTTGCCCATGTGGCGCGCTACCAGCTCGCCCAGCACGTCGCGGAAATCGGTGGTCAGCGCCAGGTCGCGCTCTTCGTAGAGCTCGTCGCGCGAGAGGCCGGGCCACCGGCCGTAGACCTTGCCGCCCTTCACCCCGCCACCCATCGCGAACATGCAGTTCGCGTGGCCGTGATCGGTGCCGCGATTGCCGTTCTCGTGGGCCGTGCGGCCGAATTCGGACATGGTCACCAGCGCCACGTCGCCCATGCGGTCGCCCAGATCCCGCCAGAAGGCGGCTAGCGCCTGGCCGTATTCGCGCAGCAGGTTGGCGAGCTGCCCTTCCGAAGCGCGCGCGCCCAGTTCGTTCACATGATGGTCCCATCCGCCGATATCCGCGAACGCCATCTCCACGCCCACATCGGCCTTGATCAATTGCGCGATCTGGCGCAGGCTGTCGCCGAAGCGGCCGCGTGGGTATGCGGTGCCCGCCGCCGGCGTGTAGGGCTGCTTCTGAATGGATTCGACGAGCGCCACGGCTTCGAATGTCTCGCGCCCCGCGCCGCACACCGCCGGATCCTTGGATTCCGCGTACAACTGTTCGAATTCGCGGGCCGCCACGGCATCGCGTACCTGGAAGCCCGCGATATTTTGCATGGCTATGGCCGGGACCCGGCCTTCCAGCGTGCGCGCCACCATCGGTCCCAGCGAGACGGCGCGCACCGGCGAAGGCAATCCAATGGCCGGAGGCAGCGCGCGGTTCATCCAGCCGCTGGAGGTGGCCTTCAACCCCGGCGTGCCGGACTCCATGTAGTCCTGCGCGTCGAAATGCGAGCGCGTGGGGTCGGGCGATCCCACTGCGTCCACGATGGCCAGGTGGCCCTGATCGAACAGCGGCTTGAGCGGCGCGAGCGAGGGGTGCAAGCCGAAGAAGCCGTCCAGGTCGATGGCCGCATCCTCGCGCTTGTCGCTTGCGTTGGCCGGACGCGGAATGGCTATCGTGGGGCGCAGATCGTAATAGGCCTTTTCGCCGTGCGGCACCACGATATTCAATCCGTCGGCGGCGCCCCGCTGAAAAATGGCCACTAGGATCTTCTTGCGCGGCGACGGTGCGTCCGCGGCATAGAGCGCCCGCTCGAACCACATGGGCGCCGCGCCAGCTCCCACCATGGCCAGGGCGGAATTACGCAGGAAAACGCGACGATTCGTCATCTTGGAACACCCCCAGGGACAACCTCTAATACTTCTGGAAATCCGGCCCGCCCAGCTCGATGCCTTCGGCGGCGCCGCTCTTCACGGTCACTCCCGGCACCCGGTTGCCGGCGAGTTGCAGGGCGAGATTCATCCGCCCCACCAGGCCTGCCGAATTTAACCACTCGCGGCTGAGATTCGAATATCCGGTCGGTTCCACTTTGCGATAGAGCGGCTGGCCCAGCTGCGCCACCTGGTTGGCCAGCGGCAGAGCGTAATCAATGTCGCCACTCGCCGCGCGCACCGCGCTGGCCACCCATTCGAAGGGCGATTTGACCTTAGAGCGGTACGCGCCCTCGGACCAGAACTCTTTCGAGGCCAGCATGGTCTTCATGACCTCTCGTAAATTGCCATCGGTCTTCTGGAACGTGAGCGCCATGCGCTCCACCAGCGCGGCGGGAGGATCATCGGCCACGAAGCGCCGCGCCAGCTCGCGCGAAATGAAACGGGCCGTCGAGGGATGGCGCGCCACCAGGTCCAGCACCTTTTCGCCGTCAGCCTCTCCGCCTCCGGCCGGGATGATCTCGCCCAGCACCACCTTCTCGCCGTTATCGTGCATGCGCAAGTTGAACGTGAACTTGCCGCCCAGATCCGGCTGGTTGATGGTCCATCCCGTGAAGCAGCGTGCGACTTCGGTGACATCCTTCTGGGTATACCCGCCGTCCACGCCGAGAGTGTGAAGTTCCAGCAGTTCGCGCCCGTAGTTCTCGTTCAGGCCGTTGCGCGCGCGGTTGAAGGCCCCGCGCGCCGCCGGCGTGCCCGTGCCCACCGATTGCCAGTTATCGAGATAGAACAACATCGCGGGGCTTTTGGCAGTGGCTTCCAGCAGGTCCCTGAATTTTCCCAGCACGCGCGGGCGGATCGCCTGGCGCTCGTATTCCGTTACCAGGTAGTGGTCCGCGCCCTTATCCAAATAGATGTTGAAGTGATTGAACCAGAAGTCGGTCAGGACCTCTTCGAGCTGGCGATTGCTGTAAACGGCGCGCAGCAGCTTGCCCTCCACCAGGTCGTTGGCCACCACGGCGGCCGGGCCGGCGGCCATTTCCAGGCGACGGCGCAAATCGGGAGGAGCCACGGGATAGAGCGCCAGCCGTATGCCCGGCGGAAGAGCGGCAATAACCTCATCCTGCTTATCGCGCGGCACCGCCTGGAAGGCCGCCAGGCGGGCCGGCGGCGGGCCGGTACGCAGCGCGCGCAGCTCGGCGGGCGTCAGAATCTGCGCGATCTCCCGATCGGGTGGAGCGGCCGGATTGCCTTCCAGCCGCGCCGCTATGCGCTGCAACAGCAGGCGCCGGTCCGGATCGGAGGGGAACGGCACACGGCCCGCGATCATCTGGCGCACGAGTTGCGGCGGAGGGTAATTGCGAACGAGTTGGTCGCTGGGCATCCAGAGGCTGTCGAGGGTTTGCAGCTTCTCTTCGAGGATCGGATTCTCGACGATGCTGTCGGGATGAAGCTGGGTATCGATCCACTTCTTCAGCCCCACCTTGCGCAGATGTTCGATATCGGCCGGCCGCGGTCCAAAGGTGAGGCGGTTCAATGCCTGGAGAGGCCGCTGGTCTTTGGAGATCTGCCGCGCGAACTGCCGGTCATCCGACCCGCTCTTCTTCCTGCCGGCATACGCGGGAATGCCCAAAAACACCGCCAGCCCGGCAGCCAACCCTGCGGTCGCGACAATTCTGCTCCGCATGTCCCCCCCTTATATGAGTATGAACGCACTCGGGTCCCACGAGTTGCGGCGGCTGGAGAGAAAGAGAACCGCATCCTTCCG
Source organism: Terriglobia bacterium (assembly GCA_963714205.1). Taxonomy (GTDB): domain Bacteria; phylum Acidobacteriota; class Terriglobia; order Bryobacterales; family Bryobacteraceae; genus CAVQNQ01. The sequence continues at coordinate 1,360,413 of CAVQNQ010000002.1, read as the reverse complement.
ACCGGTGCTGGAACGAGCTATATTTGACCCCAGGAGATCCCCATGTCGAAGCTTGCGCCCGCTTCGCTGTTCCTGCTGGCCGTCTCCGCACTGGTCGCACAGACGGCCGCCACCACTTCCACCATCCAGGCGAATGGCACGGCCACGATTTCGGCGCCGCCCGACCAGGTCCAGCTCACGGCCAGCGTGGTCACCCAGGCGAATACCGCTCAGAACGCCGCCCAGCAGAACGCTGTTCAGACCACCGCCGTAATCAGCGCCATTCAGCAGGTGCTGGGATCCTCGGGCACCGTCCAGACTATCGCCTATGCGGTAATGCCCCAGTACAACAATGCCAATCCCGCGACCATCGTCGGCTATACCGCCAGCAACACGCTCCAGGTGACGATCTACGATCTGACTTCGCTTCCCGGCAAGGTCATCGATGCCGCCAACCAGGCCGGCGCCAATAACATCAGCGGCCTGACCTTCAGCCTGCAAAATCCCGATCCGGTGCTGCGCCAGGCGCTCACGGCGGCGGCCAAGCAGGCCCTGGCGCACGCCGGCGCGATCGCATCCGGGCTAGGCGTAAACGCGGGAGGTGTCATTTCGGCGCAGGAAAGCGAGTCGGTGACTCCCTACACCGTTCCAGGAGTTGCGGCCAGCGCCACCACCACGCCAGTCCTCACCGGCACCGTCACGGTAACGGGCAGCGTCACCGTAGTCGTTCAGATGACACAATAGGAGGCATGGGGAGCCGCGAAATCGCTACGCTGGGCGGGGGTTGCTTCTGGTGCCTGGAGGCCGTGTACGACCAGATGGAGGGCGTCCTCTCGGTGGAATCCGGTTACATGGGCGGCCACCTGGAGAACCCCGATTACCAGGCTGTCTGCACGGGAACAACCGGGCACGCTGAAGTAGTGCAGGTCACTTTCGATCCCGCCGCCATCACCTATCGCGACATTCTGGAGGTCTTCTTCGCCATCCACGACCCCACCACCCGCGACCGCCAGGGCAACGACGCCGGCCCGCAATATCGGTCGGTGATCTTCTACCACGATGAGGCCCAGCGCGCCGTGGCCGATGAGACCATCCGTGAGCTCCACGCCCAGGCCATTTGGCCCGCTCCCATCGTGACTGAGGTGCGCCCGGCCGCGACCTTCTATCGAGCTGAAGATTACCACCAGGAGTATTTCCAGAACAATCCCCGCCAGCCCTATTGCGCTTACGTGGTGGCGCCGAAGGTCCAGAAGTTCCGGAAGAAGTTCGCGTCCAAAGTGCGCCCAGGGGATTCAGGCTAAGCGACTTTCTATCAATCTTTTGAAGTATTACTGTAACTGTGCTTAAATATACTTGACAATGTTAAGCTCATATTTTATTATGGAAATCGGATGAGGTCGGCACAGCGACCTCCAAATCGCACAATGAGGAGTTTGAAAATCATGTCTCTTAGCCATTTCGATCCATTAGCCAATCTCCGCCTCTTCGAGGACGCTTTCAGCCGCATGCTCACCGAGCCTCAGGCCAACCGGCCCTGGTCGCCTGCGGTGGACATCTATGAGACCGAGAACGAGCTCGTCCTGAAGGCCGATCTGCCGGATGTCGATCTGAAAGACGTCGATGTCCGCGTCGAGAACCAGACTCTGACCATCGCTGGCGAGCGCAAGTTTGAGAAGCAGGATTCCGACAAGGGTTATCACCGCATCGAGCGCAGCTACGGCAATTTCATGCGCAGCTTCGCCGTGCCCAACTCTTTCGACACCGAGAAGATCGGAGCCTCGTACAAGAACGGCGTGCTGACCGTTACCCTCCCCAAGAAGGAGGCTGCCAAGCCGCGCCAGATCAAGGTCGAAGTCAAGGCCTGACGCGTCTAACATAGTGAAGGGTGACCCGGGGCCGGCCCAGCGCCGGCCCGGTTTGTATAGGAGGGGGCCTAAATGTTCCGCTTGGATAAGTTAACGCAGAAGGCGCAGGAGGCCTTGCAGCAATGCCAGGCCGTCGCCGAACAGAATGGAAGCCAGGTGATGTTCCCGCTGCATCTGCTCATCGCCCTGGCCGAGGAAAAGGAAGGCATCGTGCGTCCCGTGCTCGAAAAATGCGGCGCGCACCCGGACGCCATTTTAGCCGAAGCCCGGCGCATGGCGCAGAGCCTTCCCAAAGCGAGCGGCATGCAGCCCGGCGTGTATCTTTCCCAACCGCTGAACAACGTCATGGAGCGCGCCTTCGACGAAGCCACCCGGTTCAAGGATGAATTCGTTTCCACCGAGCACCTGCTGCTGGCCATCGCCGAGCAGCGCAGCGACCCGGCCGGGCAACTGCTGGACCGCGCCGGCGCCACCCACGACGCGATTCTCAAAGCGCTGGTGGGGGTGCGCGGCACGCAGCGCATCACCGATCAGAATCCCGAATCGAAGTACCAGGCCCTCGATCGCTATGCCCGCGACCTGACCGAGCTGGCCCGCCAGGGCAAGCTCGACCCGGTGATCGGCCGCGAAGACGAAATCCGCCGCGTCATGCAGGTGCTCAGCCGCCGGACCAAGAACAATCCGGTGCTCATCGGCGAGCCCGGCGTGGGCAAGACCGCCATCGTGGAAGGCCTGGCGCAGCGCATCGTGCGCGGCGACATCCCCGATCAGCTTCGCAACAAGAAGCTGGTGGCCATCGATCTGGGTTCCATGATCGCCGGCACCAAGTTTCGCGGCGAATTCGAGGACCGCCTGAAGGCCGTGGTGCGCGAAATCATCGATTCCAACGGCGAGATCATCTGCTTTATCGACGAGCTGCATACCCTGGTGGGCGCCGGATCGGCCGAGGGGGCCATAGACGCCGCCAACCTGCTCAAGCCGGCCCTGGCGCGCGGGGAGCTGCGCTGCATCGGCGCCACCACGCTGAACGAGTACAAGAAGCACGTCGAGAAAGATGCCGCCCTGGCGCGCCGCTTCCAGACCGTGCTGGTGGGCGAGCCCACCGTGGACGACACCATCGCGATTCTGCGCGGCCTCAAGGAGAAGTTCGAGATCCACCACGGCGTGCGCATCAAGGATTCGGCCATCATCGCGGCGGCGGTTCTTTCGCACCGCTACATCGCGGACCGCTTTCTGCCGGACAAGGCCATCGATCTGATCGATGAAGCCGGCGCGGCGCTGCGCTTGCAGATCGGCTCCATGCCCATCGAGATCGACGATCTCGAGCGCCGCATCTCGCATCTCGAAATCGAGCGCCAGGCCCTCACCAAGGAACCCGATCCAGCTTCCCATGACCGCCTGCGCCACGTGGAAAACGACCTGGAGCGGCTGCGCGGCGAGGCCGCCGGGCTCAAGGAACGCTGGAACCGCGAGAAGGGCGCCATCGGTTTAGTCCGCCGGCTTAAGGAGGAGCAGGACAGCCTGCGCCAGGAAGAGGAGAAAGCCAGCCGCGCCGGCGATTGGGAGAAGGCCGCGCAGTTGCGCTATGGCCGTCTCTCGCAGATCGAGAAAGAGATCCAGGCGGCCGAGCAGGAACTGGAGGCCGTCAAGGAGAACGCGCTGCTCAAAGAGGAGATCGGCGAGGACGAGATCGCCCGCATCGTGGCCAAGTGGACCGGCATTCCGGTCACCCGCATGATGGAAGGCGAGATCCAGAAACTGGTCCACATGCCGGAGCGCCTGAAGGACCGCGTGGTGGGCCAGGACGAAGCCGTGCGCCTGGTCTCTAATGCCATCCTGCGCAACCGCGCCGGGTTGAGCGATCCCAACCGGCCCATCGGCAGCTTCATTTTCCTGGGGCCGACCGGGGTGGGGAAGACCGAGCTGGTGCGGGCCCTGGCGCAATACCTGTTCGACGACGATAAGGCCATGATCCGCGTGGATATGTCCGAGTACCAGGAGAAACACGCGGTGGCCCGCATGATCGGCTCGCCTCCGGGCTATGTGGGTTACGAAGAGGGCGGGCAGCTTACCGAACAGGTGCGCCGCCGGCCTTACTCGGTGGTGTTGTTCGATGAAATCGAAAAGGCCCATCCGGACGTCTTTAATACGCTGCTGCAGATTCTGGACGACGGCCGCTTGACGGATGGCCAGGGACGCACGGTGAGTTTCCGCAACGTGGTGATCGTGATGACCTCCAACGTGGGCACCGGGATGGTGGAGAAGAACACCATCGGTTTTTCGGTGCACGCGCGCGATAAGAATTCCGAGGATACGCGCAAACGGCTGCTCGAGAAGCTGCGCGAGGCCTTTCGTCCCGAGTTTCTGAACCGCGTTGACGATATCATCGTATTTAATACGTTGTCGCGCGAGAACCTGAGCCAGATCGTGGATATCCAGTTGCAGACCGTAGCTCGTCTGCTGAAAGATCGCAAGATCGGTCTGGAGGTGACAGCCGCGGCCAAGGACCGCATCATCTCGGAAGGTTACGATCCGCAGTACGGGGCGCGGCCCATGCGGCGCGCCATCCAGCGGCTGATTCAGGATCCGCTGGCGCTGAAGCTGATCAACAGCGACTTCGTCGAAGGCGACGCGGTGCTGGTGGATGCCAAGCCCGGCGCTGGAGAGTTCGAAATCACCAAGCTGGTGCCCGTCGTCGTGTAAAGGAGTTACTGAGTATGAACGCTGTCAAAACCGCGCTTCTGCTGGGATTGCTCAGCGCCATCCTGCTGGTTGGCGGGGAGGCGCTGGGCGGCCGCAACGGCCTGTACATCGGGCTGGCCTTCGCGGTGGTGATGAACTTCTCCAGCTATTTCTTCTCCGACAAAATCGCGCTCTCGATGTATTCCGCCCAGCCCGTGACGGAAACGGAGAATCCGGAAGCCTACCGGCGCGTGGCGCCCATCGTGCGGGGTTTGACCCAGCGCATGGGCCTGCCGATGCCCAAGCTGTATCTCATTCCCGATCAGTCGCCTAATGCCTTTGCCACGGGCCGCAACCCGAAGCACGCTTCGGTGGCTTTCACGGCGGGGATCTTGCAGCTCATGAACGACAACGAAATCGAGGGCGTGGTGGCTCACGAGTTGGGGCACGTGCTGCACCGCGACATCCTGATCAGCTCGGTGGCGGCCACGCTGGCGGCCGCCATCACCATGCTGGCGCGCTTTGCCATGTTTTTCGGCGGGCGGCGCGACGACGACCGCGGCGGCGGCGCCATGGAAGCGCTCTTCATGATGATCCTGGCGCCCATCGCGGCGCTGCTCATCCAGATGGCGATTTCGCGCTCGCGCGAGTTCGATGCCGATGCCGCCTCTGCGAAATACGTGGGGTCTCCCTACCCGCTCATCAACGGGCTGCAGAAACTGGAGACCTGGTCGAAGCGCATCCCCATGGACGCTTCGCCGGCCACGGCCCACATGTTCATCATCCAGCCGTTCACCGGCAAGAGTCTGATGAACCTGTTCTCCACGCACCCCTCGACCGAGAAACGCATCGCCCGGCTGCAGGCCCAGCGATGAACGAAGTGCGGGTCAACCGGAAGGCGGCCGATCGCGTCGCCTCCGGGCACCCGTGGATCTTTTCGAGCGACATCACGGATCGGGACGGCGCCCAGCCGGGCGAAGCTGTACGAGTCGCGGACCAGCGCGGGCGGCCGCTCGGCACGGCACACTATAGCTCCGCTTCGCAGATAGCTTTGCGCATGCTTTCGCGGCACGTCGAAGAGATCGGCCGCGATTTTTATTTGCGCCGGCTGCGGGCGGCTGAAGCGCATCGCCGCGAAGTGGTCCGCGAAACCAACGCGTATCGCGTGGTGCACGGCGAAGCCGACCTGCTCCCCGCGCTGGTGGTGGATCGCTATGGCGACTATCTGGTGATGCAAACACTCGATCAGGGCATGGACGCCGCCAAAACCGATATCGCCTCCTGCCTGGAGGAGATCTTCGCGCCGCGCGGCATCGTGGCCCGCAACGATGTGGCGGTTCGCGCCAAGGAGCAGTTGCCGCTCGAATCGACGGTGCTGGCGGGCGAGGCGCCCGAATCCGTGGCCGTCGAGATGAACGGATTCCACATGCGGGCGGACCTGGTTCATGGCCAGAAGACCGGTGTCTTCCTGGATCAGCGCGAGAATTACCGCGCCGCCGCCCGTTATGCCCGCGGAGGCACGGCGCTCGATTGCTTCACTTCCACCGGCGCTTTCGCGCTGCACCTGGCGCGGCACTGCGAAAAGGTGGAGGCGGCCGATTCTTCCGGGTCCGCGCTGGCCGCGGCGCGTTCGAACGCCGCGGCCAACGGCATCGGCAACATCGAGTTCACCGAGGCGGACGTATTCGAGCTGCTGGCGGGCTATTCCGGCGCGCGGCGGCGTTTCTCGATGGTGGTGCTGGACCCGCCGGCTTTCGCCAAATCGCGCCGTAATCTGGAGGCGGCCGCCGCGGGATATAAAGACATCAATCTGCGAGCGCTGCGCCTGCTCTCGCCAGGCGGGATCCTGGTAACCTGCTCGTGCTCCCATCACATGAGCGAGGCGCAATTTCTGGCGTTGCTGGCGGAAGCCTCGCTGGATGCCAATCGCACCCTGCGCGTGCTGGAGCGCCGCACGCAGAGCCGGGACCATCCCATCCTGCTCACGGTTCCCGAGACGCACTACCTGAAGTGTTTGATTTTGGAAGTGGTGTGAGGGAAGCGCGGGCAGTCTTGCCTACCGCACAAACGGCGACGTCAGCGCCAGGAAAAACAGCGTGCCCACAGCGATTACCGCGCCGTGCGGCAGCCCCACCGATTTGCCGCTCTTCACATCCAGCTCTTCATTGCGCATGTAGGCCGGGCGGCCGTGGCTCATCTCATCGACGATGAAGCTGAGGTTGAACAGCGTCTTCTTCAGGCGCTTGCGTACCAGCACCAGGATGAGCGCCATGATCCCGCCCAGGATGGCCGTGATGAGGAAAATGCCGAACCAGTCGCGCGGCCCCACGATCGCCCCGACGGCCGCCATCAGCTTCACGTCGCCGGCCCCCATCGCGCGGATGAGGTAGAGAAGCAGATAGGCGAAGAAGCCGATCAGCAATCCCTCCACGGATCGCATCAGCCCGGACCAGCGTTCCACGCTATCGAACGTGAGAAAGGCGTTTAAGCCGACTCCCAACAGCACGCCGGCAGCCGTCAGCCAGTTGGGGATGCGCCGGTAGCGTACGTCGTAGAGAGCGGCTGTCAGAACCAGAATCAGCAGCAGCACTTCGAGGCCACGGGGAATCGCATCGAATGTCATCGAAGAGCAAGTATACCGCTATTGGCGGGCCATTCCCGCCGCGGCCGGGGAAGCGGAGGCGGCTGTGGCCGGCAGAGCCGGCGCGCGCGTGGCGCGCAACGGGATGCCCTCGCCATAGGCGGCCAATCCGGGAATGGTGACCGGCAGGCGGCCGCCGATATCCATTTCGCCGAGCAGCGCCTTGACGGCCGCGATTTCCGAAGGCGGCACGTTGCTGAAGGCGGCCAGGTAGGCGGTCACGGCGGGGAATCCGCGCAACAGGTAGGGATTGCCCAGCGAAATCAGGGCCAGGGGCTTGCCGGTCGAGACCAGCGCGTCGATCACGCCCGGCAGCTCGCCTGCGAGCGCCACCGAGCCGCGATAGGCACTCACCGAAGCGAAGGCGGCCACCACGTAATTCGCGCAGGCGGGCAGTTTGTGAACGGCCTCGTCCAGGTCCGGGCGCGACATGGAAGCGTCCAGTGCCGCCACCGCCGCATGGGGGACGCGTTTATGTAATTCCTGGGCGAAGGTCTGGCCTTCGGTGGAGTAACGGCTCTCCGCCATCGTCACGTAGCAGGCTTCCTCCGGCGCGACCAGAGGGATCATGTTGGCGCCATTGCGCACCAGGGTGACGGCGCGATCGGCGATCTCTTGCGCGCGCTCGTTGGCCTCGGGAGCGTTGACGATGTCGCCGATGGCGTCCAGGTTGACGAACCGCTGGCGTGCCAGCCCCACTCTCTCTTTGGCCGCCAGGAGCTTGGCGGCGCTTTCCCGGATGCGGGCTCGGCTCAGCCGCCCGTTCTCGACAGCGGCCACCACCGCGCGGATGGCCGCTTCCGGGTCGGCCGGCATCAACAGGGCGTCGGCGCCGGCTTCGAGAGCGCGCACCGCGGCTTCTCCCGAGCCGAAGGTCTTGACGATGCTCGCCATCTCGAGCGCGTCGGTCACGACCAGTCCTTGGAAGCCGAGATTCTCGCGCAGCAGGCCGGTCAGGATCGCCGAAGACAGAGTGGCCGGCAGGTCCGGCGGCGCCAGCGCGGGCACGGCCACGTGCGCGGTCATAATCGAATCCACGCCAGCTTCGATGGCCGCGCGGAAGGGGACCAGCTCTACGTGCTCCAGCCTCTCGCGGTCGGCCGTAATCACCGCCAGGCTCAAGTGCGTATCGGTGGCGGTGTCGCCGTGGCCCGGGAAATGCTTGGCCGTGGTCAGCACGAAAGCGCGCTTGTCGGCGTGCGCGCCCTGGATGAAGGCCTTTACGTTCTCCGCGACTGCCTCCGGGTTTTCCCCGAAGGAACGGATGTTGATGATGGGGTTATCGGGATTATTGTTGACATCCGCCACAGGGTAATAGATCCACTGCACGCCCAGTGCGCGGGCCTCGCGCGCAGTGACCTCGCCTTCATACCGTGTGAGCGCCGGATCGCCCGCGGCGCCGAATGCCATGGCGTGCGGAAACACGGTGGTCCCCTCCACGCGCATGGAGGCGCCCCGCTCGAAATCGCCGCCCACCATGAGAGGCACCTTGGCCATGCGCTGCATGCGATTCAGAAATGCCGCCAGCGCATACGGCTCGGCCTTCTGCACCACGCGTCCGTTCGACCAGTTCACCAGGATCAGGCCGCCGACTCTGAGTTCGTGGATCAAACGGACGAACTTGCGGTATTCGCGTGAGTGCGAATTAGGGGATTCCCCATGGAAGGGGATAAACACCAGCTGCGCCACCTCGTCGCGCAGTGTCATGCCGGCGATCCAGCGGCGCACCGTGGACGAGCCTTTGATCGGGACGGCCGGCTTGGCGGAGGCGGCGGGGCGGCGCGGCGCGGGCACGGCCATCGCAGCCAAGGCCGCCATCAGGCATAGCGCCAGCGTGCGGGGAAAAAGACGGGACACCGCTTTTAGTGTGGCAGATTTTGCCTGCCGACAGAGCGCGCTCTTGTGGCAGAGTTGTGCCGGCGCTCGGCGGCGGGTGGTTTGCGCTGTGCGCCGCGGTTCATCAGGCGCTTGATCCAGCGCAGCAGATGCACCGCCTCGTTGCTATCCTTGATGAGAACCACATCCGCGCCGGTGGTCTCCTCGGTCAGGCCGAGCGGCTCCACGAACCCGGAAAGCAGAATGATGCCCGCCGCGGGGGTTGTTTGGCGGACGCGCTGGATAAATTCCTTCCCGTTCATGCGCGGCATACGGTAATCCGACACCACCACGTCGAAGGATGAAGCCTGCAAGAACTTCAAGCCCTCTTCTGCATTGCGCGCAATCTCCACCACGTAGCCCACTTCCTCGAGCAGGGAACGCCGCACCAGAAGACCGTCACGATTGTCGTCTACCAAGAGGATATGAGGAGGGGCCGCCGCCGCAGAAGGTTTCATGGAACGGTAGCGAGAGTAACAAAGCCGTAACGGGTGTGTCAATAGTTTTGCATATTCTTGCAAAGGCGAAATATTCAGTTCTTGACAATTCGCGCGTGATGCGGAAACTGCAAATCGCCCTCCCGCAAGCCGAAAATGCGCGAATCCCCCGTCATTACTCGACTTCGCGCGGCGCCTTGTAACCGGCCTTAGCGATAATTTCGTACTTGACGGGCTTGCCCTTTTCGTCTCTCACCGGCAGCGGATTGTTCGTCGCGGGGTCCACCAGCTGCACCTTGATCTTGCGGTAGGTGCCGTCGTGAGCCTTATTGCTGGGGGCGTATGTGAGCACATACTGGTTGCGCAGCGCCTGGTGTACCTGCTGGAAAATACCGCCGTATTCTCCCGCGAAACGCGGAAAAAACGCCGCGCCGCCGGTCTCCTTGGCGAAGGTGCGCATTTCGTTATCGGCCTGCAGGAAATCCATCTCCTGCATATTTCCCATCATGCCGCGGGCATCCATCATCGTCCGCATGGCCTGCAACAAGCTGATGGCGTAAATGGGAACACCGGATTCCTGTAGTTTTTTTCGGCACTGGTCGAATGTGAGTTTGCTCAGAGTGTCCCGACCCGAAGAAAGCAGCAGAATGGCCTTACGTCCCTCGATGCCCGACATACGATCGGCGGTATCGGTTATGGCATCGAAAAGGTTGGCCTCCGAAAACCCGGCCATGGTCAGCCTCGAGAGCGCTTCCTGCGTCTTACTGCGATCCGTGGTGAAGTCCGACAGCATCTCGGTCTTCAGATCGTAAGCCACCACCGCCACATAATCCTCGGGTCTCAGAGTGCTCGCGAAGCCCCAGGCGAGCTGCAGCGTCTGGTACCACCCGGCGCTCCAATATTGCTGGTACAGGTTGCTGAACTCGATCACCATCGCCACCGTCAGGGGCGCTTCGCCCACGTTCACGCTATTGATCTGCTGCGGCACATTGTCTTCGAGTATCCGGAAGTTACCCTTGGGAATGCCCGGGATAAAGTGGCCCTTGCTATCCACCACCGCCACGTCCACCGTGACCACATCGACGTCGCTTTTGAAAGTGGCGATATCGCCGGGAAGAGTCGGATTCCTCTTGTATTGCGAGGGAATCTTGGGCTGGCTGGAATCCGGCGCGGGCGCCTCGGACGCATCGTCCGCCGGTTTCTTCGGCCGGGCGACGGTCGCGCCGCTGTCCAGGTTGGGGCCCTGTTCCTGGGCGATGATTAAGCCGGTTATGGAGAAAAGTGCGAACGCGCACAATATGGGAAGCCAATGTCGCATATGCGTAGCCCTGACGTAGACTATATCAAATGACGCACAGGCGCGAGCGCGGTTGCGGCCTGGTTGTGACTTAATTGACCCAGGGGCCCTGTCCCCCACGTCCCCTCTGTTTGCGCAGGTAGACCTGGAACTTCTTTTTGGCGCGCTGCATCTTCCACTGCCGGTAGGCTCCCTGCACATCCAGCACCCGTATTTGCGGCAGGCGGCCCTTCAGGTAGATGTAACCCACCAGCATGCCGCCCAGGTGCGCGATGCTGCTCACGCCGGTGTTGGGTCCCAGCGAAGCCCACAGCTCGATGGCGGCATAGATCATCACCAGGTACTTGGCTTTGATGGGGAACAGGAAGTTCATCAACACGGTTTGGTTCGGATACATGACGCCGAACGCCAGCAGCAGGCCCATTATGGCGCCCGATGCGCCGATGGTGCGCGTGCCCCAGTCGCCCAGCGCCGCGTGCAGCAGCACGTCGCACAAGCCCGCGCCGATCCCGCAGACGAAATAATATTTTAGGAACCGCCGCGTGCCCCAGTCGCGCTCCAGTTGGATGCCGAACATCCACAGCGTGAGCATATTGAAAAGCAAGTGCAAGATGCTCCCGTGCAGGAACAGATAGGTGACCAACTGCCATACCGTGAAGCGATGTACGACCGTGTACGGCACCAGGGAGAAGACGGCGATATCGGCCTGCATGGAGACCGGCGCCAGGCTGGTCAGCACAAAGATCGCCGTATTGACGATCAGCAGCCACTTCACTCCCGGCGGGAAATATCCGTAAAACCTCGATCGCGTGGACGGATACCTGGCGTAGCTCATGGCGGCTCTCGGAGGGTTCTCTGAAGTTAGGATATCAAAACCGGTCCGGCCGTCACGAACGCATGCGACGTTCGCCGCGCTTGCCGTAGCGATTTAGAAGGTGAGCGCACACTTGCAAAATCCCCGCGGCCACCAGCCAGACCTGCCAATGTGAAAAGAGACCGGAAGAGATGGCGAAATTGCCGGCCAGGTTCATATCCGCGGCGATGCGCCACAACCCCAACACCGCCGCGAGGAAAGCCGCGGGACTCAGCAGGACAGCCAGCCCCAGGGCCGCTCGCTGGTTCCTCCGGCGCTTTTGGGAAACCTGTGGACCCTTACTGAACCGGATGCGAACCCGCATGGCAATTTGCTATTAGCCTAACAGCTTTTTGAGATAATTGTATCTAGCATACTCTTTGGAAGGGATTCGCCATTATATGAAGAACTTGAGAACCGCTGTGCTGGGCACCGGCTTCGTGGGACGGGTGCATCTGGAAGGCATTCGCAGGCTGGGTAACGTGGAGATCTACGCCATCGGCGAACCGGAAATCGAAAAAGCCAAGAGGCTCGCCGCCGAATTCGGCGCCACGAGGGTCGAAGCGGACTACCGCCGCATCCTGGAGGATCGCGCGGTGGACGCGGTGCACATCTGCACGCCCAACGCCCTCCACTACCCCATGGCCAAGGATGCCCTGGAGGCCGGCAAACATGTGATCTGCGAGAAGCCCCTCTCGGTTTCGGTCGAGAAGGCCAAAGAACTGGTGGCCCTGGCGCGCCAGACCAAGCTGCGCAATTGCACGTTCCACAACCTGCGCTTCTACCCGCTGGTGCAGCAGATGCGCCGCATGCGCGAAGAGGGCGACCTGGGCGAGATCCTGGTGGTGCAGGGCACTTATTCGCAGGATTGGCTGCTCTACGATACCGACTGGAACTGGCGCCTGGATGCCAAGGAGAATGGCCGCTCGCGCTGCATGGCGGATATCGGTTCGCACTGGTGCGACATGGCCGAGCATGTCACCGGGCAGCGCATCACCTCGCTGTGCGCCGATCTCCAGACCTTCCACAACACCCGCAAGCGCCCCAAGGGACCCGTCGAAACCTTCGCCGGCAAGGCGCTGAAGCCCGAGGATTACGTGGAAGTCCCCATGGAGACCGAGGATTTCGGCGCGGTGATCTTCCGTATGGGAGATAGCACGCGCGGCTCTTTCACCGCCAGCCAGGTATCCACCGGCCGCAAGAACCGCCTGAGCCTGGAGATCTTCGGAACCAAGGCCGGCGTGGCGTGGGATCAGGAACGGCCCGACGAGCTGTGGATCGGCCAGCGCAACAGCCCCAACCAGATCGTCATCAAGGACCCCTCGCTGCTCAAGGAGCGCGCGCGGCCGTTCGCCGACCTCCCCGGCGGTCACAGCGAAGGCTACGACGACACCTTCAAGCAGGTGTTCCGGCGCTTCTACCGTTCGATTGAAGATCCCGCCGCCGAGCCCGAGTATCCGCAGTTTGTGGACGGCCTGCGCCAGTTGCAGCTCGTGGATGCCGAGTTCGACAGCCATGAGCGGCGCGGCTGGGTGGATGTTCCGGCCCTGCACGCGGCCACGGCGTAGAGATCCGCACAATCCGGCGAGCGCGGTGCGCGGACGCTCCGCACGCGGAGATGTACATTGTTTCTATGCCCAAACGCGCTTTGGCCATCTGGGCCGGCACCCGCAAGGGCGCCTTCGTCTTCCGTTCGCGCAATCGCCAAAACTGGAGCGTCGAAGGCCCCTTCTTCCGCGGCTCGGAAGTCTACCACGTCTCGCAGGACCCTCGCGAACCGGACCGGCTTTATGCGGCCGTGAACAGCGCCTGGTTCGGCGGCCACATCCACGCCAGCACCGATGGCGGCAAATCCTGGAAGCTCTCCGAGGAGGGACTGGAAGTGAAGTGCCTGCCGGAGACTTCGCTCAAGCGGATCTGGCGCGTGGAACCGGGCGCGGCCGATGAACCCGGTGTGGTGTACGCGGGCGGCGATCCGGGCGTGCTCTTCCGCAGCGCGGATTGGGGCCGCACGTGGGCCGAGGTCTCTTCGCTCACCGCCCACCCCACGCGCGAACGCTGGCAGCCCGGCGCCGGCGGCATGTGCCTGCATTCCATCCAATGCCTCGGCGGCGGGCGCATGGTGGTGGCGATTTCCGCGGCGGGCGCCTTTCGCACCGATGACGGCGGAGCCACCTGGACGCCCTTCAATCAGGGTGTGCGCGCCGATTTCATGCCCGATAAATACCCCGAGGTTGGCCAGTGTGTCCACCACCTGGTGGCCCATCCGCGCCATCCCGAGGCGCTCTACCAGCAGAATCATTGCGGCATTTACCGCGCGGGCCTCCAAGCCAAGAAATGGACCGATATCTCCCGCGGGCTGCCCTCGCGCTTCGGTTTTGGCATGGCGATTCCGGCGGACGAGCCCGAGACGCTCTTTACGGTGCCGGTTGAAGGCGCCGAATATCGCGCGACGCCGGAAGGCAAATTCCGCGTGGCCCGCAGCCGCGATGCCGGCAAGACCTGGAAGCTGCTGACGCGCGGTCTTCCGCAGCGCAACGCCCACCTGCTGGTGCTGCGCGAGGGCATGGCCGCCGACGCGCTTTCGCCCGCGGGCATCTACGTGGGCACCACCGGTGGCCAGATCTTCCATAGCAACGATGCCGGCGAGAGCTGGAGCGCAATAGCCGAGTATTTGCCCCCGGTGAACTCGCTGGCGGTAGCGAGCTAATCGACGCCCCCAATTGGGTGTTATACCCCAGAACTAGAGAGTTCTTCGCAAGCTCAAATGTTGTGTTTCACTGCTATTCAAGCCAATCTGTAGAATTTACCCATAAAAGATCCTTTGGTCCCCTGTTTGCAAGTGCGCAGATCGCAACTTGAGTGGGTGGCTGTACGCCGCGTTGGAAAGGGGGCCGGTTCTTGCGCCAGTTTTTACGGGATGCGGGACATCTTGTGCGGCCCGCGCTGGTTGTCTTGGCCGCGCTGGGCGTTTTTCTGATCATCCGTGCAGCCGTGATTCCCAAGGCATTCGGCCAGTATGGGCATTACCGGCCGGCCGCGCTGGATGAGATTCGCTCCCACTCTATTGCTTTTGCGGGCCAGGATACCTGCCTCATGTGCCATGAGGATGAGGGCAAGGCCCGCGCGGCCGGTTCGCATGCTCACGTGGCCTGCGAAGCGTGCCACGGTCCCCTGGCTAAACATGCCGACGACCCGGTGGCCAACGTTCCGCAATTGCCCGACGTCGCCAACCTGTGCCGCCGTTGTCATGAGAAGGATGCCGCTAAGCCCGCCGGCTTCCCCCAGGTCGCCACCGTCGAGCACTCCGGCGGCGCGAAGTGCGACGCTTGCCACCAGCCGCACAACCCCAAGCTCTGAGGACACTCATGGATATCAGCCGGCGAGATTTGTTCGGGATCGGAGGCAAGCTGCTCGTTTTGGCGTCGGTGGGCGCCACGCTCGAGCAGATCACCGGAGCCGCGCCCCCCAGCGACGCCTACAAGATGGCCGACCACTGGTGGGGCATGCTCATCGATATCGACAAGTGCATCGGCTGCGGAAACTGCGTGCGCGCCTGCTCCAAAGAGAACAACGTCCCCGAGGGTTATTTCCGCACCTGGGTGGAGCGCTACCAGGTGGAGGAAGGCAAGCAGCCGCGCGTGGATTCGCCCAAAGGCGCCATAGACGGCTTCCCGCCCAACACCCGCCCGGACCTCAAAGCCTTCTTCGTCCCCAAGCTGTGCAACCACTGCGCCAATTCGCCCTGCGTGCAGGTCTGCCCGGTGGGCGCCACTTTCGTCAGCCCGGATGGCGTGGTGCTGGTGGATAAGAGCTACTGCCTGGGCTGCCGCTACTGCGTGCAGGCCTGTCCCTACGGCTGCCGCTACCTCCACCCGGAGACCAACACGGTGGATAAGTGCACGCTGTGCTACCACCGCATCACCCAGGGCCTCACCACCGCCTGCTGCGAGAACTGCCCCACGGGCGCGCGCCAACTGGTGGATTTCAAGAACCCAAAAGACCCCGTGCACGAATTCCTGCGGCACAACAAGGTGCAGGTGTTGAAGCCGTACATGGCTACCGAAGCCAAGGTTTACTACAAGGACCTGGACGGCTCGGTGAGATAAGGGAGCGACCTGATGATACCCGGCGTCGATGGTTTCATGTATCCGAACGAGGTGGAGCTGCAATGGAGCATCCTGATCGTGCTCTATCCGTATATCACCGGACTGGTGGCGGGCGCCTTCATCCTCGCCTCGCTGGAGCGCGTTTTCAAAGTCGAGGAGGTCAAACCTACTTACCGTCTGGCGTTGCTGACGGCGCTGGCGTTCCTGCTGGTGGCGCCACTGCCTCTGCAACTCCACCTGGGCCATCCCGAGCGGTCGCTCGAGATGTACCTGACGCCGCACACCTCCTCGGCCATGGCCATGTTCGGCTTCGTCTACCTGTGGTATCTCATGGTGGTTCTGCTGGTCGAGATCTGGCTGGAGTACCGCGCCGATATCGTCCGGATGGCGCAGACCTCGCGCGGCATCCGGCGGGTCGTCTACAAGCTGCTGACGCTGGGATCGGAGAACGTCAGCCCGGCCGCGCGCCGGATCGACGATAAGGTCGGCTACACGGTCACGGTGATCGGCATACCCTCGGCCTTCCTGCTGCACGGATACGTGGGGTTCATCTTCGGATCGGTGAAGGCCAATCCGTGGTGGTCCTCGCCGCTGATGCCCATCGTGTTCCTGTTCTCCGCCATGGTCTCGGGCATCGCGGCGGTGCTGGTGCTGTACATGGCGGCGATGAAGGTCAAGAAGATGGCCATCGATATGCGGTGCGTGGATACCATCGCCAAGTACCTCTTCTACACCTTCATCATCGATTTCACGCTGGAGATGCTGGACCTGGTGCACCGCACTTACGAGGCCGACGAATCCTTCCGCAGCCTGGATTTCATGGTGCACACGCGCCTGTGGGGTTCGCATGTGATCCTGCAAATCTTCCTGGGGACGCTCGCGCCGCTGGCGATTCTGGCCGCCACGCAGTTCTGGAAATTCCGCGAGGCCGTGCGGCGCGGGCTATATCTGAGCGCCGCGCTGCTGACGCTGGTGGGGATCTTCGCCATGCGCTGGAACGTGGTGATCGGCGGCCAGCTATTCTCGAAGAGTTTTCTCGGGTACACCAGCTACAAGGTCGATTTCGTAACGCGCGAGGGCCTTGTTCCAGCTATTTTCCTGATGTTGCTGCCCTTCATCATTTTTGTGGTGCTGGTAAAGCTCTTGCCGCCGTGGCCGGAGCGCGAGACCGCCGGAGCCGATTAGTTCCGGTCCCCAATCGCAAGGAGGTTGCCATGCCGCAGCCCGATATGGAAGCGCTCGAGCGCGATCTCCGCGACCTGGCGCGGCGCGTGTCCCAAATCGAGCGGCAACTCGGAGCTAATGCGCCGGCCCCGGCGGCCGCCGTGGCGACCGATCAGCCCCCCGCGGCCGCGCTCCCCGAAACCGCCGCGCTTCTGCCGGCGCTGGGCCGCGCGCTTCTGGGATTGGCGGGGGCCTACCTGTTGCGTGCCTTCACGGAGTCGAGCGTGCTGCCGGCGGCCGCGGGGGTGACGTTGGGGATCGTCTATGCCCTCGCCTGGTTGGTGTGGGCGGCGCGCACGCCGGCGGAGCGCCAAGCCTCCGCCGCGATCCACAGCCTGACGGCCGTCGTGGTGCTGGCGCCCCTGCTCTGGGAAGCCACCCTGCGCTTCCACGTGGTGGGGGCGTGGGCCGCGGGAGCCATCCTGCTGCTGTTCACGCTCTTCGGCCTGGCGGTCTCCTGGCGCAAAAATCTGCTGATTGTCGCCACCATCGCCACTCTGGCCGGATTGGGGACAGCCGCCGCTCTTCTGATGGCCACGCACGACGTGCTTCCCTTTACTTTCGTCTTTCTGGCTATCGGCGCCGCCGTGGAGGCCTCCGCATGTCTCGATCATTGGCTCAGCGAACGATGGCTGGCCGCGATTGCGGCGGACCTGGCGGTCCTGCTGGCCACGTGGCTGGTGACCAACCAGCGCGGCTTGCCGGAAGTCTATGCGCCCATTTCACGGGAATGGCTGCTGGTGGCGCAGGGCCTGCTGCTGGTCATCTATCTCGCGAGCACCATCGTGCGCACGCTGCTGCGCGGAGTGGCCTTCACGGGTTTTGAGACGGCCCAGTGCGCGCTGGCTTTTGCGATCGCTGTGGGCGGCGGGCTGCGCCTGTCCCACGCCGGACCGGCCATCGGCGGGCTGGCGGCAGCCTGCGGTCTGGCCTGCTACGTAGTGTCGTTTGCAAGGCTGGATCGCCCGGGGGGCCATGGCCGCAATTTTTACACCTACTCCACCTTCGCCATTCTGCTCACCCTGGCAGCTAGTGGAATCCTGCTCGCGGGCGCCGCCGGTTGGGGCGCATGGCTTCTGATCGCGCTGGCCTGTTTCTGGGCCGGCGGACGGTTCGGCCGCCTGACGCTGGAGGTTCACGGCGCCCTATACCTGTGGCTGGCCCTGGCCGTTTCCGGCGCGCTGGCGCACGCGGGGCAGTTTCTGCTGGGCAATTCCGTGTGGACGGATCGAAGCCGGTTTGGAATTGTGGCGGCCGCCATCACCGCTGCGCTGTGCTATGGGTTGGCCGTGCGCGACACGCGCGGCCGGGAGACCTGGAACTTCCGCGCGCTGCGCTTCGCGGCCGCCATCCCGCCGGTGTGGCTCGCCGCGGGGATTTCGGCCGGCGCCGTCACCGCCGCGTATCACGGTCTGTTCGGCGCGGGCGCAACGCACGCCTACTGCGCTACCATGCGGACCGGCGTGCTGGCGCTGGTGGCGCTCCTGGCGGCCTGGGCGGGATCCCGCTGGCGGGGGCTGGAACTGGCGCGCCTGATTTACCCGTTGATGCTGGCCGGCGCCGGCCGGCTGCTCCTGCTGGATCTGCATCAGGACCGCAAGGCGGCGATGGTGCTGTCGCTGCTGCTGTATGGCGCGGCGCTGATTATCCTGCCGCGGCTTACCCGCACGCGGGCCGCGGCGCTGCCAGCAGGGGACGCCACTATCCAGAGATAGCGTTTCGAGCTGGCGAACGAAACCGTATCATGGGGGGAACTGTATGAAGCTCCTCGCCACCTTATCGACGCTCCTGTGCCTGCCCATCCTGCACGCCGCCGAAGGCGCGCTTCCGGACTGGCTTCCGCCCGACACCAAGGCCGTGATCGGCGTGCGCGTGCGCTCGCTGATGGATTCCGATCTCATGAAGTCCGCGATTTCCCAGGCGCCCGCGATGCCGCCCGAAGCGGCCGGCTGGACGCGCATCACGGCGGCGCTGGGTTTCGATCTGGCGCGCGACGTGGACGAAGTCGTGATCACCACCACCGGTCAGGGGCAAAACCCGCCCATGCTGATTTTCGTAAAGGGCCGTTTCAACCTCGACCGGCTGGCTGGCGTCGGCGCCCAATCGTACGGCGGGGTACCGCTACTCGGCGGCGGCGAGGGTTCCAAAGGAGTGGTGGCGCTGCTGGATGCTACTACGGCGATCGCCGGCGACCCGCCGCTGGTGCGGGCGGCCATCGATCGCCGGGGCCACGGCGGCATTCCCGAGGAGTTGGCCACGCGGGTGGAGGCCTTGCGCAACAGCTACGACATCTGGGGCTTGGGCGACCGGCCCGCGGGCTATGTTGCGCCGGCCTCGACGCCTCAGGGGTTCGAGAACGTGGACCGGTTCCAGTTCGGCATCCTGCTCAATCACGGGCTGGAACTGAACGCCGAAATCCACTCCACCTCCGCGGAAGACGCGCAGAAGCTGCTGGCTACGGCGAGCTTGCTGGAGGCCATGATGAAAGCGCAGCAGCCCCAGTCCAGCGGGACGAAATTGGACGTCCACGCGGACCAAGGCACGCTGCGTCTCGTGCTCACGGTTCCCGAAGAGGAGATGAAGAAAGCCATGGCCGCCGGCATGCGATCCGCGCAGGCCGCCTCGCAGCCCAAGGCGGAACCCGCCGTTGCTGCGCCCAAGCAGGAACCCCAAAGCGGGACGCCTCGCGTGCTCAATCCCAGCGGAGGAACCGGCGCCATCAGCCTGCCCTCCGGACGGTAGGGCTTTCAACCGGCGCTATAATCCGCTTGAGGAAACCACATGACGGGCTTCCACGGATGGCCGGAACTGAGCGTCGCGATTGGCCTCGCCCTCCTGCTGTTCGTGCTTGGCCGTGACCGCGACCTCCGGGATGGATTCCTGAGCGCTCTTCAGAACTTCTCTATCCGGCTCCGGCAGACGGTTTATCGGATGCGGATGCCGCCACCCGATTTCGACTTAGTGCCCCTCTTCCGCTGGCTCACTCCCCTGGTGTTCTTCTTTTTGGGAGGCATGCTGCTATGGAAACGGGGCACCCCACCTCTCAGCCCGGTATTCGGCATCAGCCTCCTTGCGGTCGGGGCGGCTGCGGTGGCCGATGCGGCGCTCGACAGGGTCGCCGGGAGCACATCCTCCCAAAGCCATTTTCGAACCATACGACTGGTACTGCTCACCGCGGCGGTTGGCTGCCTGGCGATCGGATTCCTCCTGCGCAATCCCCGCTGATCTCAGGCGTAGATGCTCACGGTGCTGCCCGAGGTGGTTTGCGATGCGGACGTCGTTGTCTGGCTGGCGGCGCCGCTGGAAGCCCCCGACGAATGGTGGTGATGGTGGCCCCGATGGGCCGATTGCGCCGAACTGCTTGAGCTGGCCGACTGCAAATCGCTCTGTATCTTGGAGAAGTCGCCCTGTGCCTGGCTCAGGTTGCCCGAATTCAGGGCTTGGCCCAAAGCGGCGAAATCGTTCTGGAAAGAACTGTTCTGGGCACTTGCCGTCTGGCTGCCGGACTGGCCGCCTTGCATCAGCTTTTGCAGACTGCTGTAGGCTTGCTGAGCGCCCGACAGATTTCCGGACTTCAGCGAGCTGGCGAGCTGCTTGAAAAGTTTCTCCGCCTGGCCGGCGCTGCCTTGACTGCCGGTCTGTGAAAGACTGTTGTTGTTGGAAACCGCGGAAACCGACACGTTTGCCTCCTGACGATCTTATCGGCCGAATCGGCCCGGGCATCATTATCATTATCATTAGGGGAGGAAGCGTGCCCCGACTCCATTACAGCTTGTGGCTGGGTCCCCTGCTGATTGCGGCGATCCTCTACGGTATCGGCCGCCTGATCGGGGCGCGAACCCTGAGCGCCATTTACCGGGAGAAGTTTCCCGAGACGCCGCGCGAGCGCCTCTTCTGGGCCTCGCTCGGTTTCCTGGTGGCCCTGGCGGTGGTTCGGACGTTGACCTTCCTCATCCATAACCAGATCGGGCCGTTTCACGACATCGAAATGCGCGGCCGCCATATTCATCACCTCGTCTGGGGCATTCTGCTGCTGCTGGTGACCGGATACGGGTGGCTGCTGGAGGCCGGCACGGGCACGCGCGGCTCGCGAACCTGGGCGGGCCGCACGATGTCGGCGGCATACGGCGTAGGCGCGGCGCTCACGCTGGACGAATTCGCGCTCTGGCTCAATCTGCGCGATGTCTATTGGGAGCGCGAAGGCCGCGCCAGCTTCGAGGCTCTGGCCCTATTCGCCGCCGCGCTGGCGACCGCGGCTCTGGGGGGACCGTTCCTTCGCGCGGTGGTCCGGAAATGGGTGCACAAATGAACGCTACCGTGCCACGGCCTCTTTCAGGGGCTGCTCGCCGCGCAGCATCTCCTGCACCCGCTCCAGGTAGAGATAGATCACCGGCGTGATGTACAGCGTCAGGAACTGGCTGACTACCAGGCCGCCCACCACCGCCAGGCCGAGGGGCTGGCGCGCATCGGCTCCCTCGCCGTAGCCCAGGGCGATGGGCAGCGTGCCGAACAGCGCCGCGACCGTGGTCATCATGATCGGCCGGAAGCGCAGCATGCAACCCTGCCAGATGGCGTCCTCCGCGCTCAGACCCTGGCGCCGGGCGCCGATGGCGAAGTCGATCATCATGATGGCGTTCTTCTTCACCACGCCGAACAGCATGATGATTCCCACAAAGGCGTACAGATCCAGCTCCTTGCCGAAAATCAAAAGCGTCAGCAGCGCGCCGAAGACCGCCGAAGGCAGCCCCGAGAGAATCGTGATGGGGTGAATGAAGCTCTCGTACAGAATTCCGAGCACGATGTAGATCACCAGCAAGGCCACGATCAGCAGGATGGTGAGGTTCTGAAAGGAACTCTGAAACTCTTTCACGGTCCCCTGGAAAGTGGCGCTGACCGTGGGAGGCATGCGCATCTCGGCGATGGCGTCGTCCACCTGCTCGGCGGCCTGGCCCAGCGAGAAGCCGGGCCGCAGATTGAACGAAACCGTCACCGCGGGAAGCTGCCCGAAATGGTTGATGCTCAGCGGGCCGCTCTGGCGCCGCATCTTCACCACCGAATCGAGCGGCACCAGCGCGCCCTGTGACGAGCGGATATACAGCTTGGAAAGCGCGTCCGGGGCGCGCTGGTATTGCGGCGCGACCTCCAGAATGACCGAATACTGATCCGCGGGAGCGTAGATTACCGAGACTTCGCGCGTGCCGTAGGCGCTGAAGAGCGTATCCTGCACCTGCTGCGGGTTGACGCCGGCCGCCAGGGCGCGATCCCGGTCGATCTCCACCATCACCTGCGGGGCCGAAATCTGCATGTCGCTGGTCACATCCACGAATCCGGGGATTCTCTGCATGCGGGCCGCCAGTCGCGGGGCCCAGGTATAGATCTCCTGCAGATTCGCGCTCTGCAAAACAAGCTGATAGGCGTTGGTGCCGAACTGCCCGCTCACCGTAATGGGGGGAGGGTTCTGCAGAAACGTGAACAGCGCCGGCACGGCCATCACCTTGGGCCGCAGGTCCTCGATGGTCTGGTCCACGGACATGCGCCGCGTGCCGCGCGGCCCCATGTCGCAGAAGAACATCGCCTGGTTGCCGCCAATCACGAACGCGATCACTTCTTTTACGCCCGGCTCCGCCTGCACCACCCTGGCAATCGCGCGATGATGGAGCGCCATCGATTCAAACGAGATGTCCTGCGGGCCCTGGGTGATCCCCATGATGAAACCGCTGTCCTGGCTGGGGATAAACCCCGTGGGCATAGTGCGAAACAGGTAAACCGTGCCCACCAGCATGAGCACCGCGACCCCCAAAGTGGCGAGCCGGAAACGCAGAGTCACCCTCAGCGACCGTTCGTAGCCGCGCGCCAGCCGGTTGAATCCGGATTCCAGCACGTGGTAGGCGAAGCCATGATGAGCTTCCCGGCTGGGCTTCAGGAAGCGGCTGCCGAGCATGGGGGTGAGGCTAAGCGAGACGAATCCCGAAATCAAAATCGCCACCACGATGGTCACCGAGAACTCGTGCAGCAGCCGGCCCACGATGCCGCTCATGAACAGCACCGGGATGAAGACCGCTACCAGCGAGAGGGTCATCGTGACGATCGTGAAGCCGATCTCGCGCGAAGCCGAAAGCGCGGCTTGCATGCGCGATTCGCCTGCTTCCATGTGGCGCACGATGTTCTCCAGCATTACGATGGCATCGTCCACCACGAATCCCACGCACAGGGTGAGCGCCATGAGCGAGAGATTGTTCAGGCTGTATCCCAGCAGGTACATCACCGCGAAAGCGCCCACAATCGAAAACGGCACTGCGCAGCCGGGGATGATCGTTGCCGAAAGGTTGCGCAGAAACAGGAAAATGACCATCACCACCACGCAGATGGTCAATACCAGCGTGAACTCCACGTCTTGGATCGAGTTGCGAATGGACTCGGAGGCATCGAACGCAATCCTCAGATCCACCGCCGGCGGAACCTCGCGCCGCAAAACCGGCAGCAGGCGGCGGATATTGTCCACCACTTCGACCGTATTGGTTCCGGGCTGCCGCTGGACCGCCAGGATGACGCCGCGCACGCCGTTGTCCCAGGCAATCAGCTTGTCGTTATCGACGCTGTCCACCACGTTGGCCAACTGCTCCAGCCGCACGGGCGTTCCGTTGCGCCAGGCGACGATGACCGGCCGGAAGGCCGCCGCATTGGGCAGTCCGCCGGTGGATTGGATGGTGTAAGCCTGGTGCTCGCCATCCAGGCGGCCGGTCGGCAGGTTGGTGTTGCTGATCGAGATGGCGCGCTGCACATCGTCGATCCCGATGCCGCGCGCCGCCAGTTTATCGGGGTCCACCTGCACCCGCACGGCGTATTTCTGCTCGCCAAATACCTCGACGCGCGAGACCCCGCTGACCATCGAAATGCGCTGCGCCAGCAGCGTGTCCGCGTAGTTGGTGACGGTATAGAGCGGCAGGGTTTTGGAATCGAGCGTGAGGAAGAACACCGGCTGGTCCGCCGGGTTGACCTTCTGATACGAGGGCGGCCGCGGCATGCTGGTGGGCAGCCGTCCGCCCGCCGCGGAGATCTTCGACTGAATGTCCTGCGCCGCCGCATCGATGCTGCGATCGAGCGAGAACTGAACCGTGACTTGCGTGCTGCCCAGCGAATTGACCGAGCTCATCGACTGGACGCCCGCAATCGTCGAAAACTCGCGCTCGAGCGGCGTCGCCACCGTGGAAGCCATCGTCTCCGGACTTGCGCCCGGCACGGCGGCGCTCACCTGGATGGTAGGGTAATCCACGCTGGGCAGAGCAGCCACCGGCAGCGCGCGGAAAGCCACGGTCCCGAACAGCAGGATGGCGAATGCCAACAGCGCCGTCATGATCGGGCGCTCGATGAAAAGCCGCGACAGGTTCATAGCGGCCCCGTTCCGACCTTGGCTGGATCGACGGCCTGGATCGGAGCGCCGGGGAAGAGCCGCAGTTGCCCATCGGTGACTACCGTGTCGCCGGGCGCGATTCCTTTTTCGATCACGATCCGGCCGCCGGATTCGCTGCCCGTGACGACCGGACGAATCTCCACGGTGTTATCCGGCTTTACGGCGAACACGAACGAACCCTGCTGGCCCGCCTGCACGGCTTCGCCGGGAATCACCGTGACGTTCCGCTGGGTATCGAGCGTCAGGACCGCGGTGACAAACTGGCCCGGCCAGAGCACGCCATCGCGGTTCTCGAAAGTGGCCTTCAGGTGGATCGTCCCCGTGGAGGTATCGACCTCGTTATCGATCACCGAGAGCACGCCGGAGGCGCCGCGGTTCGGGTCGTCGGTGGAAAAGACGTGTACCGCAAGCTTGCGGGCGGCGCTGAGGCGGCGAATGGCGCCCAGGTGCTCCTCGGGAACGCTGAAGTTGACAAAGATAGGCGACACCCGGCGGATCACCACCAGCGCCGCATCGTTCTCCTTAATCAGGTTCCCCACGTGCACCAGTAGGTTTCCGGTGCGGCCCGCGATGGGGGCGCGGATTTCGCAGTGGCTGAGATCGAGTTTCGCCTTCGCCACGGCGGCCTGGTCGGCGTTGAGCGTGGCCCGCGCGGTTTCGATGGTAGCCTCGGTGGCGTGCAGGGAGGCGCGGCCGACATCCAGCGTGGTCCTGGCCTGGTCGGCCTGCATCTTCGAAGCCAGGCTCTCCTTATTCAATTGCTCCTGGCGGGCCGCGTCGATTTCATCGTACTTCGCCTGCGCCGCATCGCGCGCCAGGGTGGCTTCGGCCTGGGCGACTTGGGCGCGGTCGCGCTCGACCGCCGCTTCGGCCTGCCGGAGGGCGTCCTCGAAGGGGCGCGGATCGATCTGGAGCAGCAGGTCGCCCTCCGTGACGTTCTGCCCTTCCGAGAAAGCCACGCGCTCGAGCTGCCCCGCGACCTGCGACTTCACCTGCACGATAGCGGAGGCATCCACGGTCCCCACCACGCGCAGTTCCGTCGGCACCGATTCGCTGGTGGCTTTGGCCACCGAAACCGGAACCGCCGGCGAGCCGCCCGCGCGTTGCGGTGCCCGCTCCTTCCGGCACGCGGTGGCCAGAAGCAAAGCCGAGCAGAGTACTGCTACGAAGATATTGCGCACAGATGGCACCCCGAAACCCTGAACCCGCAGTTTACCAGGATTTCAATGGTGCGCCGAGCGGTTGGCTACCGCGCCGCCGGCTGGGCCACGAGGCGGAACGCCGGCATCGGCCGCAGGTCGGTCGTGAAGATGCTGGTGACGCCGGTCGAATCGTCCATGATTTCAAGCGACGCCATTACGGTACAGGCGATATTAACCGGGATGACGGTGGTGGACATGGTTCCCGAAACCGGGTTTGCAATCGAGCTTGGCGGCGTAACCACGACGGCGCGGATTTGCGCCCGCTGTGCTGCCGGAAATGGTCTGGGGTTGCGCGAGAAACTGCGATCCCAGTAGAAGCAGCACGGTGCGAGCCGCCCGGCAATTTGCGGGGCGGCTCGCATCGTTCCATGACTGCGTGTTTCTGCCTCGGGAGATCACCGGCGGAAACCGTGACCGCCGCCGCGCCCGAACCCGCCGCCGCGCGCGATCCCGCCACCACGAGCGTATCCGCCGCCGCTAAATCCGCCGGCGCGGAAGCCAGGTCCGGCGTATCGCGGGCCGCCCCAATATCCGGCATAGGCGTGCCCGCCGTAGAGGCGCGGAGCCACCCAGTAAGCGCCGGTATAAGGCGGCAACGCCCAGTAGCCGGCGATCCAGTTGCCGTAGGTGCCATAGTAGCCATCCATCCAAACATATCCCGGTCCGGGGCACGGAGGCCGATAGGCACCCACTGCCACGGGAGGGGGAGCTACGGGGCCAACTCCGTAGTAGCCCGGCGCGCCAATCCCTACTCCAACGGAAAGATGCTGGGCAAAAAGGGAGCCGCCGGCCACCAGTAACATCGCCATCAGTTTCGTTTTCATTGCTCTTGCCTCCTTGCACCACCTGTAATTGCAAGCTGCATGCCAAGGCTTAAATAACTGAAATGATTGGAATTGACAGTTGTTTACTGGCTGCAAACCACCGCCTGATGGTGGAAATCGGCCGTTTGAGGCCTCTATACTGTCGGGATGACCCAACGTATGCCAGTAGCGCTCTTGAGAGCGGCCGCAGGTTTGTGTGTGGCGGCGGGATTCCTATGGAGCCAGCAGGCTCCGGCAACCCCACCGCGTCCGCCCACGGTGCCCTTCACCCGCGCCGAGCTGGAAGCTATACCCCTGGTCCCACCGCGGACCGGCGAGAGCGTGAAGAAGACGCTTTTCGACGGCAAGACTCTGAACGGCTGGCGCGGTAATCTCGAATGGTGGTCGGTCGCGGATGGCGCCATCGCTGGAAAGTCCACTGGCAAGGTGCCATCCAACTTTCTGTTCACTAACGACAACTACTCCGATTTCCGTCTGACACTGTCGTCGAGAATGGTGGAGTCGGAGAACCACGCCGGGGTCGCCTTCTGGGGTGAGATCGAAGAGCAGGAAGGCAATCAGTGGGCTTTCCGCGGTCCGCTCGTGATCTTCCCCATTCCCAGCATGTGGGATTACATCGAGGCCCGGGCGCTTCGCGTTTATCAGGCGACCACAGAGAAGATTTCGAGCCAGCACGAATGGGTCAAAGTCGAGATTCTGGCACGGGGCAACAGCGTGCGCACGGCGCTCAACGGAGTCGAGGTTATGGAATGGCGGGAGCCCGACCCCAACCGCGTGAAGGTCGGCCCGATTGGGATCCAACTGCATGGCTTGGATCGACCGCAGGAGGTCCTTTACAAAGACATCGTGGTGGAAACCTTCCCGCGCGAAAACCGGCTGATCACATTGAAGAAGTGACCGCGATGCGCCGGCCGTTTACGGTACCCATTGCGGCACAACGTAAGCCAGGAACATCGTAATCACGGCGATCAGCGACAACAGCAGCAGGCAGTGGCGGAGCGCGAACCGGAACAAGCCTCCCTCGTCGGACGCCTTCAATCCGGCGCCCACGGCGGCCACGGCGATGCTCTGCAAACTGATCATTTTGGCCATCATGCTCCCGTTCGTGTTGGCCGCGGCCATGAGGGTCGGCTCAAGCCGAGGCGGGTGGCCGTCACCACCTGGAGATTGCCGAACAGTGCGTTGGCGGAGGTAATCGATCCCGTCAGGAACCCGCCCAGCCCTCCCAACACGGCGCTGAAGAACGGAAACAGCACGCCGGTGGTGGCGAATACGAGTCCCAAAGTGGCAGTGGCCCCGGAATAGTTCATGACGAAAGCCAGCCCCAGAACCGCGGCGATGGTGATCTCGGAGAAGAAAACCTGCTTCCAGGTGGCCCGTAGAAGCTTGCCAAACCGGGCCGGCGACAGGCCCAGCAGCAGCGACGAAAGCGCCGCCGCGAGCACCGCGGCCGTGCCCGCCGCCCCCAGCCAATCGAAGCGGTAAATCGCCGCGTAGGGGGTCGCTTTGGGAACCACCGGCGCGACTTCCGTCACCGCCAGGTGCAACCCCGGCCACGGGAATACGATCGAGACCTTTGCCAACAGCGTCTTCAAAGCGCTCGACAGGACCACCATCAACACCAGGATCGCGTAGGGGCTCCACGCCCGGATCACTTCGCCGGTGGTGTGGCGCTGAGGAGCCGCCTGGACCGCGTGGTCGCCCGCGAGCACGAAGTTGTCCTTGGGCTTCCAGACGAGCAGCAAAACCACCACCGCTACAAGAGCCGCCAGCGCGCCCCCCATGCTGGCCAGATGCGGGCCGATAAAATACGCGATCAGAAACTGCACGCTGCCCCAGACCCCGCCGCAGACGAGCGCCGCCGGCAGCACGCCCTTGAGCGCCTTCCAGCCGCCCATGACGAAGATCATGTACGCAGGCAATATCAGGGAGGCTGGCAGGCAGATTAATCCCACGGCCCCGCTCAGTTTATCGAGCGGCAGGCCGGTCACAGCGGCTATCGTGATCACCGGGATGCCGATGGAACCGAAACACACCGGCACCGTGTTCCCTATTAGACAGAGGGCGGCCGCGTAGAAGGGCGCGAATCCCAGCCCGATCAGCATGGTGCTGGCCACCGCCACGGGTACTCCAAACCCCGCGGCGCTTTCCAGAAAGGCGCTGAAACAGAAGGCGATCAGCAGGGCTTGCAACCGCCGGTCCTGCGTGAGGCCGCCCAGCGAATCCTTAATGATTTCGAACTTTCCGGACTCCACCACGACGCGGTAGAGCAGGACCGCCGCGAAAAC
This sequence comes from Terriglobia bacterium, assembly GCA_963714205.1. Taxonomy (GTDB): domain Bacteria; phylum Acidobacteriota; class Terriglobia; order Bryobacterales; family Bryobacteraceae; genus CAVQNQ01. The sequence continues at coordinate 1,331,726 of CAVQNQ010000002.1, read as the reverse complement.
GATCCAGCCGATCGGGAACAGGCCGAAGCACGCTCCATAGACGGCCGAACCGGCCACCAGTTCCACGGGCATGCGATAGAGCAGCAGGGCCACCACAATCGCAGCGACGAGCCCCGCGACGGAGGCTTTCCAGGCGGGGAGCCGTTTAATTCCGAGCAGGTAGAGCATCGCAAAGGCGGGAAGCGCCGCCACGATCGCGGACAATGCGAGGCTGCCGGCGAACGGTGTATAGTCTTGGGTCCACATATCCGGGTAACCCTCGTGATAACGGACGGCGCCGTGCCATGTCAAGGGGCATGGAGAATCCGGCCGGGGGCGGGCCGCCGCGGCGCCGGTTTCTCTGCTAGATTTGTGACCATGCGCGCCATTCCAGGATGGGACCAGTATTATCTCGATATCTGCAAGGTGGTCGCGGCCCGCAGCAAGGACCCCAACACCCAGATCGGCTGCGTCATTGTCGGCCCCAATCACGAGATCCGGTCCACCGGCTACAACTCATTTCCCCGCGGCATTCGCGACGACGTGCCCGAACGGCTGATGCGGCCGGCCAAATACCTCTGGATCGAACACGCCGAGCGGAACGCCATCTGCAACGCGGCGCGTGCCGGGACGGCCACCGAGGGCTGCACCATCTACGTCGAGATCATGCCGTGCATGGATTGCGCCCGCGCCATCGTGCAGGCCGGCATCACCCAAGCCGTGATTTCGGCCGAACGCATGTCCCAGTATTCGAGCGAGTATTACAACGAACATTTCGGAATGGTGGAGATTCTCTTCGGCGAGGCGGGCGTCCGCGTGCGGCGGGTGTGATGTGCGCTACCTAGTGGCGCGAAAACCGTGCCATCGGATACAATAGGATTTCAATGAGCGTGTGGTTTGTAACGCTCTGAACTAGTTCTAACAGGTCAGCTTCAGGATTCTCCGCCCCTGCTCAAACTCTCCTGCTCCTGCCGATATCTTGGCGGGCCTGGCACGGAAGGACGCCATAATGCCGGATGACAACTGTCCCAACGGCCGCTGGAGCCATGAGGAACTGCGCGCCGCCCAAGCCACCGCCTGCCAGTTTCTGGAGGATAACAGCACCGAGATCGCCGAAACCCTGCGCGCCAAGGTCAAGTTTCTCGAGATCCTGATCGAACGCCTGGAGCGCAGGACCACGCAGTTCGAGGACCGCCTGGAGTCTTTCGCGCGGGTTTCGGAAATCGCCCAGTTGATCGAGGACGATGCCGATGGCTTCTTCGAGCTGGCCTCGCAGCCGGTGGTGGCCCGTATCCTCGCGACTGTGCCGCACCACCGGTAGCGCCTACCGGATTGCCCTGATCTCGTATTAAGGTGCGTAACGCGTAAAGACCAAGTCGCGATCATGAATCTTCTGGTGGCAGGGAAAGCAGGTTTTGAGCACCGCCTCATCGGCAGGTTTGCCGTCGTTAAAATGGGCGAACCCCCAGCCGCCGGTCGAGGCGTATGCTTTGGAGTCCTTAACCATAAACTGAACGTTCGTCGGCGGGCCGGCAACGAAAGATTGCGATTGGCCGAAGACTTTGTTGTTTTCCTCCGACGGAATGTGACGGTAGTGCAAAGCGGCAATGATTGTACCGTCCGGGAAAGGAAGCGTCCCGTCGCGGTAGGCCTTGATCGCGACATCGTTGCCAAGAATGGCGGCAAAACTGTGGAGGTTGCCTTCTTCGTGGGCAACGGAAATCAGCCTCCAGTCGCGGTATCCGGGGGGAATTTTGGTCACGAAGACCGGGGCAGCCTGCGCATCGGCGGCTCCGGTTCGGAGCGCCACAACGCCGGCCGCGATTGCGACTGCGATTAATAGGAAAGTGATCTGTCTCACACGTGACTCCTTCCAAAACATGACGGGATTCTATCAGCATCCCGGCTGGCCGGGTGTGTCTGGGAGAACAACATCGAGGTGCAGGAAGGTGCGCGCCGGGGTCCACCACCTGCCAGGGGTCGATCGCCGCTCGCGCCGGTCAGCTTACAGGCCCAGTTTCTCCAGGTCGGCCGGCTCGCCGAACTTCCGCCCGGCGAGAGCCGGATCGATGGCGCGCAGCAGACCTGTGAGGACCGCGCCGGCGCCTACCTCTACGAAATCCGCACAGCCCGACCGCGCCATCAGCCGGATGGAATCCATCCAGCGCACCGGGTTGGGCACCTGCTGATAGAGGCCCTCGCGCGCCTCGGCGCCCGTGCGGATTTCACGCGCCTGCCAGTTGTTCACCAGGGGGCAGACCAGGTCCCCAAACTCGGTGGCGTCCAGATCGGCGCGCAGGCGCTCCTGGGCGGGTTTCATCAGAGCGCAGTGGAAGGGAGCGCTCACCGGCAGCAACACGGCGCGGCGCGCGCCGGCCGCTTTGGCGGTATCCACCGCGCGATTGACGGCGCCGGCGTGCCCCGCGATCACCACCTGTTCGGGCGAATTGAGATTGGCGGCGCTGACGATCTCCCCCTGCGCGGCCTGGCCGAGAACGGCTGCGAGCTTGCCCTCGGGCAGCCGCAGCAGCGCGGCCATGGCGCCCACCCCGGCGGGCACGGCATCCTGCATGTAGCGGCCGCGGTTGCGCACCAGGCGGACGGCGTCGCAAAATCGCAGGCTTCCCGCCGCCACAAGGGCCGAGTACTCGCCCAGGCTGTGGCCCGCGACACAAGCCGGCATCAGACCTTTCTCTTTGAGCACCTCGAAAGCCGCGATGGAGACCGTGAGCAGAGCGGGCTGGGTGTTCCGGGTAAGCTTGAGCTGGTCCTCGGGGCCTTCGAAGCAAAGACGCGAGAGGGGGAAGCCCAGAGCCTCATCGGCCTCGTCGAAAACCCGGCGCGCGGCGGGGTAGGCATCCGCCAGCTCTTTACCCATGCCGGCGAATTGCGATCCCTGGCCGGGAAAGAGAAACGCGGTCCGCGTGGCGGGGCGCGACCCGCCCGCGGGTTTCGAATCGGTCATGAAATGGCGATTATAGCGCCTGCGCGCAACCACCGATTAGTGGATCGAGCGCGTCTTGCGGTTCATGTAGTCCATTAACAGGTACTGTCCGAGCGTATAGGGAGTGGTGAAATAGGCTTTGCCGCGGCACATCTCCGTCACTTTCTGCACGAAGTTCACCAGCCCATAATCGCTGGCCAGCATGAAGGTATTGATGAGGATGCCCTGTTTCTTGCAGCGGTTCACCTCTTCCAAAGTCCGGCTGATCACCAGCGGGTCCAGGCCGAAGGCGTTCTTGTACATGCGGCCGTCTTCGAGCGTCAGGCAGCTCGGCTTGCCATCGGTGATCATGACGATCTGGCGCATGTCCTTGCGCTCGCGGGCAAGCAGGCGCTGGGCCAGGATCAGCCCGTCACGCGTATTGGTATAGTACGGTCCCACCTGCACGCGCGCGAGCTGGCTGATGGCCAGCTCCTCGGCGGAATCGTGGAACAGCACGCAGCGCAGGCTGTCGCCGGGATACTGGGTGCGGATCAGGTGCGCCAGCGCCATGGCGACCTTCTTGGCGGGAGTGAAGCGGTCCTCCCCGTACAGGATCATGCTGTGGCTGCAATCGAGCATCAGGACCGTGGCGCAGGAGCTCTGGTATTCGCACTGGTGCACCCGCAGGTCGCTGTAATCCATGTCGAGCGGCACTTTAGCGCCTTCGCGGCGAATGGCCGAGAACAGCGTTTCGCTGACGTCCAGGTTCAGCATGTCGCCGAATTCGTAGGGTTTGGAAGCGCCCGAGGTCTCGATTCCGGTGGCCAGGTCGCGCGTATCGTGGCGGCCGAAACTGGATTTGCCAAGCGAGCCCAGCAGGTCCTTGAGGGTCTTGAAGCCCAGGAAATCGAGCGACTTGTCGGTAACCTCGAACTTCACCCGGCTGTCTTTGCCATCGCCCATGCCGGGGGCGGAAGCCGCCTGTGAATGGGGCTCTTCGACGGTGATCTGGCCCTCATCCACCATCTTCTGGACGAGCTTGTCGAGCAGCGCATCTATCTGTTCCGGCGTCATCGATTGTAAGCGCTGCATCATCTCCTGGAGGCTCTGCTCATCGAAGAGCTGGCCCTGCTCGAGGGCCTGCTGGATGGCCTTCTTCAAGTCTTCGAGGGTGTGCTCGTTGAGCTCGCTGAAAGGCATGTACTGCGTATTGAAGCCGCTCTCCAGGAGAAAATCCGAGAGCGCCTGCAAGAGGTCTTCGGCGCCGATGCCCATATCCTCGCCGGAATAGCGCGAGTACCGAACCCATTTCATGTGACAGACTCCCCTCAGTTGAACTGCCGCCGGACCGGCCTTTCGGGGCGGCCGCCGCTCTCTTCCCGAGGCGGCTCGCGTTTCTTCTCTTCGGCCGTGAAGCCGCGCTCCTCATTGCGGCTGATGCGGCGGTGCGCGTACAGCCCCTCCAGCACGAACTCGGCGGCCGCGGCGCGCACCGCGTCCGGCTCGTTGGCCGAAAGCCCCAGTCCCTTGGTCTTTTCCATCAGCCCCTGAATTCCGCCCAACTGCTTCGCCATGGTGGCCGAATCGAGGTTTTCATCCAGCTTGAGCGAGCCGCCCAGATCGAACCACTGCACGATCTGGGCCACGTTGGCGCCCTCGAAGTACCGGTCGTAGACCTTGCCCACCGCGAGCCGGATCAACTCGCGCGCCACGGTGTCGCCGCCTTTCAGCTCGCCTTCGTACTCCAGCTCCAGCTTGCCGGTGATGGCGGGAAGCGCGGTATAGAGATCGAGCATGCGCGGGACGGCCACGTCGTCCCTGACCCGAAGCGCACGCCGCTCGGCGTTCGAAACCACGTTCTCGAGCACCGATATGGGCAGCCGCTGCGACACGCCGGAGCGTTTGTCGATGCGCTTATCCTCGCGCGCCGCGAAGGCCAGTTGCTCCACCACTTCCCTGATGTAGCCTGGCACCACGCACCTCGACCGGCGAAGGCCGGTTGAGCCACGCCTCCTGCGCAGTGATGGCGATGCCCTGCTCGAGGGCGGCCGGATAATGCGTGCGGATTTCGCTGCCGATGCGGTCCTTGAGCGGCGTGATGATCTTGCCGCGCGCGGTATAGTCTTCCGGGTTGGCGGTGAAGACCAGCATCAGGTCGAGCGGCAGGCGCACCGGATAGCCCTTAATTTGCACGTCGCCTTCCTGCATGATGTTGAACAGGCCCACCTGGATCTTCCCGGCCAGGTCGGGCAGCTCGTTGATGGCGAAGATTCCCCGGTTGGCGCGCGGCAGCAGGCCGTAATGGACGGTCAGCTCGTCGGAGATGTCATGTCCGCGGCGAGCCGCTTTGATGGGGTCGATATCGCCGATCATGTCGGCAATAGTCACGTCCGGCGTGGCCAGCTTCTCGACGTACCGGTGGTCGCGGCCGAGCCATCCGATGGGGGTTTCATCACCCAAGCTCTCGAGCAGGTCGCGGCAGCGGCGGCAGATGGGTTTGTAGGGGTTATCATGTATCTCGCAGCCCTCGACGAATGGCGCGGCCTCGTCGAGCAGCGAAGTGAGCATGCGGATCAGCCTGGTTTTGGCTTGCCCGCGCAAGCCGAGCAAGATGAAATTGTGGCGCGACAGCACGGCGTTGATTACCTGCGGCACCACCGTATCTTCGTAGCCCAGGATGCCCGGAAAGAGCGCATCCCCACGCTGGAGTTTGCAGATCAGATTCTGTCTGAGTTCGTCCTTGACTGAACGGCTGGCGTACCTTTCCCGGCTGAAGTGGCTCTGACGAAGAGCGCCAAACGTCCGGGGCAGTTCCTGAGTTGCAGTGGACACGCTTCCCCCCCTCTGTTCGCGATTGTAGCAGACCCATTGAAATCTCACGCGTCTCATCCGATACAATGGCTGCTGTGGAGACTCAAGTGAAGAGCCAGCCGCGGACCCTGTGGAGCCGCTATCAGGAGATCACTCACGATGTGCACCGGGGATTCGTCGCGGAATGGACGGTGACGGTGATCCTGCTGCTGTTTGCCACCACGAGCCTGGTGCAGGCTTTCGTCATTCCCAGCGCCTCGATGGAGAACACCCTGCTGATCGGCGACCACGTGCTGGTGGATAAGCTTGTCTACGCGCCCGCGGGAAGCATTTCCAGGCATCTGCTGCCCTACCGCGAGCCGCGCCGCGGGGATATCATCGTCTTCCGCTATCCTCTGAATATCGCGGAAGATTACGTGAAGCGGGCCATCGGCCTGCCGGGGGACCATATCAAGCTGGTCAACAAGCAGCTCGTGCTGAACGGCCACGCGGTCAACGAACCGTACGCGGTTCACTCGACCGGCTACATCGATTCCTACCGCGACGATTTTCCCGACGGGCCGCCCGGCATGGGCATCTATCCGCAAGCCATCGAGATGCTGGAAAGCCACGTGGTCAACGGCGAGCTGGTGGTGCCGCCCGGCTGCGTCTTCGCCATGGGCGACAACCGCGACGATTCGCTCGACAGCCGCTATTGGGGTTTCGTGCCCCGGGAGAACATTGTCGGCACGCCGCTCGTTATTTATTGGTCCTTCGAAGCGCCCACCCAGGATTTAACCAACGGCAATATCGGGATCGATCATATCGTCGATGTGCTCACCCACTTCTTCACCAAAACCCGCTGGTCGCGGACATGCAAGCTGATTCGCGGCTATCCGCTGCAGTAGCGCGCCGGCGGGAGCGCGCGGCTATTCGGTCTTGAACGTAAAGGTATCGGTGTTGGTGCGGACCACCACGTGGCCGCCCGTCAGCGGTTTGCCTTCATTGGGGAAGAAGACGGCTCCATCAGTCGAATCGCCCATGGCCAGCTTGGTCCCCACCAGGGCGATGGCGCTGGCGGTCGCGGCGGCCCGAAACCGGGTGGCGCCGCCCATCGCGAGCGCCGCCTGCCGGCGCTGCTCGTAGCCATTCGTCGAGCGCAGATGCGGGTTTCCGTAAATGCCAGCCTCGTAAGCGGTCACCAGCTTGATGACATCCGTTCCGCTGCCCTTCTGCATCAACATGGCTATGACGGTCTGGGCCGGAACGGCGCGGATGCTGTTGCCATCCGGGCGCTGATAGCTGAAATCGTCGGGGCGAATCACATAGGGTCCCGGCGAGCCATTCGAAACGGCCACCTGGAGGATGGTGTATTCGTGGATGTGGGAAGGCATCTGGGCGAACATAACGGTTACACCGGACCGCGTAAGCGTCTGATATTTAAGACCATTCGACTCGAACTCGATGACCTGCGCGGAAAGCGCACAAAGGCCCAGGGAGAGAGCCAGGGCCGACGCGGCCCACAGCCGTTCCATAACCACCATCTTACGATAGCCTGACGGAAGTGTAACGGGCGCCCGGCCGCAGAAAAGCGAATATCCGGCGAATACGGAGCTTGCTTCACACGCAACTAAATTCTTGTTACAATAGAACTTAAGTATCAAATAAGGGAAATCGTCTTGGCCGATCAGGAACTACCGCCACAAGGCTCTCTGGTGCCGCCCGCGGGCGGCGGGGATGGGGGATCCAAGAATCTCATTCCCATCAATATCGAAGATGAAATGCGGCGCTCGTACCTCGATTACGCCATGAGCGTGATCGTGGGCCGCGCCCTGCCGGATATCCGCGACGGCCTCAAGCCGGTGCACCGGCGCATCCTGTTCGGGATGCACGAAATGGGCCTGGCGCCCAACCGCCCCACCCGCAAATGCGCCAAGATCACGGGCGAAGTGATGGGCAAGTACCATCCGCACGGCGATTCGCCCATTTACGACTCCCTGGTGCGCATGGCGCAGCCGTTCACCATGCGGTATCCGCTGGTGGAGGGCCAGGGGAATTTCGGCTCGATCGACGGCGATCCGCCGGCGGCCATGCGGTACACCGAGGCGCGCCTCTCGCGCATCGCCACCGCGCTGCTCGAAGACATCGACAAGGAGACCGTCGATTTCCGGCCCAACTACGACGATAGCGAGATGGAGCCGGAGGTGCTGCCCACGCGCGTGCCCAACCTGCTGGTGAACGGTTCGGCTGGTATCGCCGTGGGCATGGCCACCAACATCCCGCCCCACAACCTGACGGAAATCATAAACGCCACCATTCAACTGATCCAGCATCCCGCGACGCCGCTGGCGAAAATCCTCGAGATGGTGCCGGGTCCGGACTTCCCCACCGGCGGATTCATCCTGGGACGGCAGGGCATCATCGACGCGTATACCCGGGGACGCGGCCAGCTCAAGCTGCGCGCCCGCGCCGCCATCGAACGGATGGGCAAGGACCGCGAGCAGATTGTGGTCACCGAGATACCGTACCAGGTCAACAAGTCCAAGCTCATCGAGCAGGCTTCCGCGGCGGTCAACGAGAAACGCATCGAGGGAGTCGGCGACATACGCGACGAGAGCGACCGCGACGGCATGCGCATCGTTTTCGAGCTCAAGCGCGGCGAGCAGGCCGAAGTGGTGCTGAACAACCTCTATAAGCACACCCAACTCCAGACCGGCTTCGGCGTGATCATGCTTTCGATCGTGAACGGGCAGCCCCGCGAACTGGGCCTCGTCGACAACATCAAGCATTTCATCGAGCACCGCGTCGAAGTGGTCCGGCGGCGCACCGAGTATGAGCTGCGCAAGGCGCGCGAGCGCGAGCATCTCCTGCTGGGATTCCAGAAAGCCCTCCAGAACCTGGACGAGGTGATCCGGCTGATTCGCGCGGCTCGCACGCCGCGGGATGCGCGCGATTCGCTCATCGGCCGTTTCGAGTTCAGCGAGAAGCAGGCGCAGGCCATCATCGAGATGCAGTTGCAGCGGCTTACCGGGATGGAGCAGCAGAAGATCCTGGACGAGCTGGCCGAGATCCAGCGGCGCATTGCCGGATACCTGGAGATCCTCGGGTCGGACAAGGTGCTGCGCGACCTGATCGTCAAGGAGCTGCGCGACGTCCAGAAAGAGTTCGGCGACGAGCGCCGCACCCGCATCGAGGACGAAACCGGCGAGATCCGGCTGGAAGACCTGGTGGCCGTCGAGGATGTGGCCATCACGATAACCCGCGGCGGCTATCTGAAGCGCACCTCGGTGGACACCTACCGCCGGCAGACGCGCGGCGGCAAGGGCCGCATCGGCATGGGCACCCGCGCCGAGGATGTAGTGGAGCACCTGATCGTGGCTTCCACGCACAGCTACCTGCTCTTTTTCACCACCCGCGGGCGGGTCTACTGGCTGAAGGCTTACGAGATTCCGGACGCGGCCACCAGCGGCAAGGGAAAGCACATCTCCAATCTGATCGGGCTGCAATCCGATGAGGAAGTGCGGGCGTCGCTGGCGGTGAAGGATTTCGTCCCCGACCAGTTCGTGGTGATGGTGACCAAGCATGGGGTCATCAAGAAATCGGAGCTGACCGAGTTCGATAACCCCATGATGCGCGGCATCATCGCGGTAACGCTGGACGAAGGCGACGAGCTGATCGCCGCCCGAATCACCAATGGCGAGAATTACATTTTCCTGGGCTCGCGCGAAGGGCAGGCCATCCGCTTCTCCGAGAAACAGGTGCGGCCCATGGGACGGCAGGCGCGCGGCGTGCGGGCCATGGACCTGGCCGAGAATGATTACCTGGTGGGCATGGAGGTGGTGGAGAAGGAGGGCCTCATCCTTTCCATCGCCGAGAACGGCTTCGGCAAGCGCACCGAGCTCGACAATTACCGGCTGACCAATCGCGGCGGCAAGGGCGTCATCAACATGAAGACCACCCGGAAGACCGGCCCGGTGATCGCGATTCTCTCCGTGCAGGAGGATACCGATCTCATCATCATCAGCCAGAACGGCAAGATCATCCGCATCGAATCCGCCACCATCCGGCAGGCGGGCCGTTCCACGCAAGGGGTCAAACTGGTGAGCCTGGAGGAAGGCGACAAGATCGCGGCGGCCTCCACCATTCCGGAAACTCCCGAGAATGGCAACGGCAACGGGCAGGAATCGCTGCCCCTGCAATAAGCTAGAATAACCGTTGAACGGGGTGCTTGCTATGGGCGCGCTGGTGGAACTAACGGACAAGTCGCATTTGCAGGAGAAAGAGGAGCGTCTCTACTCCATTTTACGGGGCATGGGGCGCGTGATCGTGGCCTTTTCGGGAGGCACGGACTCGGCTTACCTGGGCTGGGCGGCTCACCAGGCGCTGGGACGCGAGGCGCTGGCCGTCACGGCCGATTCGGCCTCGCTTCCGGAGTCGCACAAGCGCGACCTGGAGGCCTTCGTCGAGCGCTTCGGCATGGCCCACGAGTATATCCGGACCTACGAATTCGACAACCCGGATTATGCCCGCAACGATCCCAACCGCTGCTTCCATTGCAAGGACGAGCTGTTCACGCGGCTGGATGAAGTGGGCCGCCAGCGCGGCTATGAGCACATCATCTACGGCGTCAACCTGGACGACCTGGGCGATTACCGTCCGGGTCAGAACGCCGCCCGGAAACACCAGGTATCCGCCCCGCTGGCCGACGCCAGGATGACCAAGGCGGATATCCGCGAGCTGTCCCGGCTGGCAGGCCTCCCCACGTGGGATCGCCCGGCCTCCGCCTGCCTGAGTTCGCGCATCCCCTACGGCACTCCGGTGACCATCCAGAACGTCAAGACCGTGGAAACCGGCGAGGAGCAGATCAAGGCCCTGGGCTTCCGCCAATTCCGCGTCCGGTTCCACGGCGAGGTGGTGCGCATCGAGATCGCCAGGGACGAGATGGAACGCGCCCTGACGCTTGAGATGGCCCAGCGCTTCACCGCCATCTTCAAGGCGCTCGGTTTCAAATACGTCACGCTGGACCTGGAGGGCTACCGCCAGGGCTCCATGAACGAAGTGCTGAACCTGAAGAAGTAGAGAGTGGGCGGTATAGAATAAGCCACTTGCAATTGCCCACCCCGCCGGGGCTCGTGCTATGGATAGATCATGAAGCGCGTTCTTCCGGTTCTTGCTGCCGTTCTCGCTCTGTCGTCCTGTAACCGCTCATACTACGGCCCTCCGAGCGGCGGCTCGGGGCCGCGCCAGATGCCCTCCGGCACGGTTTCGGTGACTGGCCCGCTGCTCTCCTATGCGGACATAGTAGACCGGGTGGCTCCCGCCGTGGTTACCATCCGCTCCTCCAAGCGCGTGCGTGCGCCCCAGCAGTTTCCGTTTTTCGACGATCCATTTTTCCAACAGTTCTTTGGAGGACGTATCCCGCGCGGAGGCGGCCAGACCGAGGTGGAACACGCGCTGGGTTCCGGCGTGCTGGTGCGCGCCGATGGGCATATCATGACCAACCATCACGTCATAGATGGCGCCGAGGATATTAAAGTGGATCTCTCGTCTCGCCAGACCTACTCGGCCCAGGTGCTGGGATCGGATGCGCCCAGCGATCTGGCGGTGCTGAAGATCTCCGCCGGTGGTCTCCCGATTCTGCAGCTCGGCAATTCGGACCAGGTTCGCGTGGGCGATGTGGTGCTGGCCGTGGGAAACCCATTGGGCGTGGGAGAGACCGTCACCGAGGGTATCATCAGCGCCAAAGGTAGGGCCACCGGCCTGAGCAACGGCAATTTCGAGGATTTTCTCCAGACCGATGCGCCCATCAACCAGGGTAACTCGGGCGGAGCGCTGGTGAATACGCGGGGCGAGCTGATTGGCATCAACTCACAAATTCTCTCCACCAACGGCGGCAATATCGGCATCGGTTTCGCCATCCCGTCGAATATGGCGCGAAATGTTCTCGATCAGTTAATCAGCAAGGGCAAAGTGGCGCGCGGGATGCTTGGGGTGGGCATTCAGCAGGTTACCAGCGATATCGCCCAGAGCATGGGCCTGAAGCAGGTGCGAGGCGTCCTGGTCAACTCGGTCACTTCCGGCGGGCCGGCCGACAAGGCGGGGATCAAGACCGGCGACGTCATCCTCCAGTTGAACGGCAAGGATGTTACCGATTCCAACAGCTTCAGGAACCAGATTGCCGGCACGCCGCCCGGCACCGAAGTGACGCTGACGATCCAAAGGGACAACGCGGAACAACAGGTGCGCGCGCGTCTGGGCGAGTTGACGCCGGAGAGCGCGCGGGCGGGCGCCGGACAGGGCGGCGGCAACCAGGGCGGGCGGCTCGGAATTACGGTGGCCCCGCTGACGCCGGACCTGGCGGCGCAGCTCAACTTGCCGCGCGGAACCCAGGGCGTGGTCATTCAATCGGTGGATCCGAATGGGCCCGCCGCCCAGGCGGGGTTGCAGGCCGGAGACGTGATCCAGCAAGTGAATCGGCAACCGGTGCGCTCACCCGAGGATATCCGCGGGTTGCTGGCGAAATCGGGTGATCGCTCGCCCTTGCTATTGATTAATCGGGGTGGGCAGACTATATTTGTCGCAGTGCCGCTGAGCTGAGCCGGGGCTTCGCGTGGCCGGCGATAGCGGCGGTGGGGGGCTGGTATGGTGGGCCGCATACAGATACCGATCGCCATAGCGGCCGTCGCCTTGCTGGCGCCGGCGGGGTTCTCCAAGGACAAGCGCAAGCTCGGCCCCGACGATATCGGCAACTCCGATCCGGGCAAAGGCGTTAACTTCTACTCCCTCGAGCGGGAGATTGCGCTGGGCCGGCAGATGGCCTCGGAGGTGGAGCTCGAGACCCGGCTCATCGACGATCCGGTGATTACCGAATATGTGAACCGGCTGGGGCAGAACCTGGTGCGCAACTCAGACGCCAAGGTGCCCTTCATCATCAAGGTCATCGACTCCGACGACATCAACGCCTTCGCGCTGCCCGGCGGGTTCATGTTCGTCAACACCGGGCTGATCCTCAAGGCCGGCAACGAGGCCGAACTGGCCGGCGTGCTTTCGCACGAAATCGCGCATGTGGCGGCGCGGCACGGCACCAAACAAGCCACCCGCGGCGAACTGCTCAACTACGCCAGCATGTCGCTGATTTTCTTTGGTGGCTGGGCGGGCTATGCCGTACGTCAGGTGGCCGGCCTGGCGATCCCAATGGGTTTCCTGCAATTCAGCCGGGCGATGGAATCGCAGGCGGACCATCTTGGCCTGGAATACATGTACAAGACCGGCTACGATCCCGTGGCGTTAGTCGATTTTTTCGAGAAGATCGAATCGCAGGAGAAGAAGAAGCCCGGGACCATCGCCCGGGCCTTCTCCACGCATCCCTTGACCAGCTCCCGGATTCGCGCCGCGCAGAGCGAGATCCAGACCGAGCTGGCGGCGCAGCCCGAATATGTGCTCGATACCTCCGAGTTCCATGACGTGCGCGACCGTCTGATGCGAGCCCAGAGCCTGCGCAAGGGCATGATCGTGATCCGGACCGATCTTCCGGTGCTGCGCAAACGCGTTCCGGCCAACTGATCGTCCCGGCCAACCGGTCGAGATGGCACAGAAGCGGTGTTGCGCATCCCTCCTCCGGTGGTGTTTACTTTGGAGTGTGACCTGGAAATGGCTCGTTTCGTTGGCCCTGGCAGCCGGTGCATGCTCCGCGCAAGAGTATGAGCTAGGCGGCTCGATCGGCTATGGCTGGTATCACGATGGCACCATCTTCGGAGCGGGCGCGACGGCCCAGGCCGGCATCCGCAACCGTTTCGCCGCGGGCTTCGTATTTGGCGAAGATCTTTACGAGCACATTTCCGGCGAGGTCCGCTACCTGTACCAGGATGGCCACCCGTTCCTGGCTTCGGGCGGCACGAAGGAGGATATCCAGGGCCAGTCGCACGCCTTTTCTTACGAAATGCTGTTTCACGCGGCGCGGCGCGAGCGACGCTTCCGACCGTTCCTCGAGCTGGGCGCCGGCGCCAAGGGCTACGTCATCGCGGGTCCGCCCCCTATGCCGCAATTGCTGGCCAGCCTGGGGACGCTCACCAATCAGGATCAATGGATGTTCCTGGTGACGGCGGGCGGCGGCGTCAAATACCGGCTGGCGAAGCACGTGCTGGCACGTGCCGATTTCATCGATTACATGACCGCCTTTCCCAAGCGCCAGATCGCGCCTTCCGGGAACAACACCGCGCGCGGGATCTTCCAGCAGTTCACGCCGCTTTTCGGCCTGAGCTACACCTTCTGATTCATTCGGCGTTAATGAATCGGCAGCAGTTCGATGCGCTGGGGGCGATACGGCTCCAGGCGCGGCGGAAGCGCATCCGGTTCGAGAAGCCAGGCGGAGCGGCTGGGATAGTAATCGAGCAGCGTCTCGTTTTCGGTATCGCCTAGATCGTCGGCGTACACGATGCGCGCGGCGTCGATATCGGCGTCGTTGTGGATCCACTCTTGGAACATATGGTTCGGCTCGTAGCGCACGAACACCAGCAAAGGGCCGGGGATCTGGTCGAGCCGGCGCTGGACGGCGCGGCGCCCTTCGGCATCCCCGAGGTTGATGTAATCCCAGCCCTCGTAGCGCGCCACCGAGCGGACCGTGGCTTCGTCGCCGAAAAGGCGCACACCGTAGAAGAACAGGAAGTGCGCGGCGCAGAGCAACACGATTAAAAGGGCGGCTTCGCGGCCGGCCGGCCATCCGCGGAATTTTACACGGCTGAGGGTCTCGAGAGCCGTTACCGACGCCAGCACCGTCAGGCACGCCACGGCCGCGAGGTAGTGCTGGAAGAAGTAAGGATAGAAATTCGTGCCGATGGCGAAAATCGCGAGCGCCGCCACAACCCACGCCAGGCGCGGCTCGCGCAGCCTCCACAGAAAGAACGGCAGGGCCGCATAGAGGGGCGCCAGGAAGAAAAAGCGGTAAAAGCGCAGTCGGTAACCCAGGCGTTCCAGCCACGTCGCGGGCGTATCGGTGCCCTCGCCATGAACCGCGGATTGGCCCTCGTACGTGCGCATCTGGATGGGCGTCAGTTCGCGGTGCGGCACGGGAAGGGGCTGGACGGTGAAGGTGGTGGGAACGCCGTATTGGTAGCGGCTGAGCTGGTAGGGAATAGTGGTCCAGCTTCTCGTGACGGCGTGGTTCTGGAGCAAGGTCAAACCCGCTGCAGGCAGAAAAGCCAGGGCCGCGATGAGGGCCGGTTTGGCGGCCGCCCGGATGGGCCAGCGCACGGCGAGGGCGTAGAGAGCGACGGCCGCGAGCAAGAGCAGGAATTCGAAGGGACGGGTGAGCAGTTGCAGGCCGATCCCGAGACCGAGCAAAGCCGCATTGCGCGGGCGCGCCTCCTGCCGCAGCCTGGGCAACGCGCCGAAGACCAGGCAGCCGGCCGTGGCGGAGACGCCGCCGCCCCAGTAGGTGTTAGTCCATTGATTCAACGGGCCGAATTCGATTCCCGCCAGCAGGGCCCCGGCCAGCGACCAGGCTGGAGTGGTCCAGCCGCGCAGCATCCAGTAACACAGCCCGCAAAAAGCGGCAATGGAAAGAAGCACACCCGCCCAGGGGTGGCCGAAGAGTGCGCGGCCCAAGGCCAGTGCGATCCCCTGTCCCGCCGGGTAAATGGAGGCGTAGGCCGGCTCCTGCAAGACGAACAGGGCCTCGAAGAACCGGTGCATCGGATGGGTGGGATTGGCCAGACGGAAATGGCGGAGGGTATCGGCCAGCAGCACGTAGCTGAAGCCGTCAGCGCTTCCCGGTATGGGAACCGCCGATTTGTCGAGCAGCAGCAAGCGGGCGGCCACGGGGAACAGCGCCGCCAGAGCCATCGACCAGCCGGTTCTTTCGGCCAGCCGGCGAAAATCCGGCTCCAAGCGGGGGCGGAGCAGGATGGCCGCCACCAGCAGCGCGGCCAGGCCGAGTTCGATAAAATCGGCCGCCCCGAAGCCCAGCGGGTTCTCAAGCGGGAGAAACGACCGGAAAATGTGGAAAAGAAACATCCAACGCTTATATTGTTACAGATAGGAGCGAGGTGACAGATCCGGGCCGGCCACGTCCAATCTATCAGAGCGAGGAAGGGACGGTAAGGCGCTACAAGTAGCGTGGCTTATGGCTCAGGAAGCGGCCGGAACGGCGGCGAGCGCCCGAGTGAGTCCACAGGTCGAAACCCTAGTCCGGGAAGCGCAACGCGGCGACCAGGGCGCATTCGAGGAATTGGTGCGCACCTATGACCGGAGTGTGCTCAATCTGGCCCTGAACCTGCTACGGTCGCCCGAAGACGCCCGGGATGTATATCAAGAGGCGTTTTTGCGGGTGTACCGCAACCTTCCCACGTTCCGGTTCGATTGCAGCTTCCAGACCTGGCTATACCGGATCGTCACCAACATCTGCCTGGACCTTTTGCGCAAACGGAAGGTGAGGAAAGAGGAGCCTTCGGTAATGGAGACGTCCGAAGGGCCGGTGGACCGCATGGAGGGCTTCGAGGAGGAATCGGCGCGCTCCGATCCTGAACGCACCCTGTGGAACCGGCAATTGCGGGGAAAGATCGAGAGGGCCCTGGAAGAGCTGACGCCGCGCGAGCGCCTGGTCTTCGAGCTGCGCCACTACCAGGGTATGCGATTGCGGAACATAGGCGAAGTTCTGGGCACCAGCGAGGAGGCGGTCAAGAACTGCCTCTTTCGCGCCACCCGGAAGATGCGCGCGGAATTGGGAGATTTCGTATGACTTGCGATGCGGCGGCAAAACTGATTCCACTCTACGGTTATGGCGAGCTCACTCCCTCGGAGGAAGAGCGGCTCGAGCGGCACCTGGACCAGTGCGCCGATTGCGCTCTCGAGGTGCGCCGGCAGAGATCCCTGGCTGCCGCGCTCGACGAGCGCCGCCTGCAGGTTCCGGCGGCACTTCTGGAGGATTGCCGCGCGGGCATCGTGGCTGCCGTCGACCGAGGCGAGCCCCGCGCGCATCGGCCGGCGCGCGGATCGTGGGCGCTCTTCTGGGGCGCCGTGAGTGAGAGCCTGGCGGGCCTGGGCCGCGTCGGCCAGCCGGTGAGCGCCGTGGCGCTGGTGGCGATCGGATTCTTCGCCGCGCGATTCGCGGGCGTCGGCCCGGGCAGCATCTCCACGCTTTCGCTGGCGCCCTCAGATAGCGTTTTCTCGACCGTGCGATCGGTCGAGCCCGATAATGCCGGCCGTGTGCGGATCGCCTTCGACGAGACCCGCCGGCGGGTGGTCTCGGGAAACCTGGACGACCAGGCCATCCAGCGGCTGCTGGTGGCCGCCACGCGCGAGGATAACGCCGCCGTCCGGGTGGAATCGGTGGACGTGCTGAAGAACCACGCGGCGTCGAACGAGGTGCGCGACGCGTTGCTGAACGCGGCATCGCACGATCCCAATGCCGGCGTGCGGTTGAAGGCCGTGGAGGGGCTGAAGCCGCTGGCGGGAGATCCGGGCGTGCGCCGGACCTTGGCGCAAGCGCTGCTCACCGATGACAACGCGGCGGTGCGCACGCAGGTGGTGGATCTGCTGGTGTCGCATCGCGACGATTCAGTGGTGGGGGTGCTGCAAGGCCTGGTTCAGAGAGAGGACAACAGCTACGTGCGCCTGAAATGCGAGCAGGCGCTCAAGGAAATGAATGCTTCGATCGGGACATTCTAGCGAGGGCTTTCTGGTGGCGCTAGCCCTGGTGGCACTGGTTCCGCTGGCGGGGCAGGACCGGCCCGGCACACGAGCGGTGACCGTCACGGGCAACGCTCCGGCGGCGGCGCAGTTGCGCATCGAGGCCGGCGGGCCGGTCACTCTCGAGAGCGGAGCCTCGACGGCGATCGCCTACACCGCCCAGGCAGCCGTCAGCGCGCGCACCGACGACGAAGCGCGGGCTTTGCTGGCCCGCCGCGGCGTGCGTGCCGCTTCTCAAGGTGAATGGGCGGTACTGAGCACCGCTTCGGGCGTCACCCTCACCGTGAAAACGCCCCGCATGACGGCGGTGGCTATTTCGAGTTCCGGAGGTCCGGTGGGCGCCTGCGGGATCGCGGGAACGCTGGAGGTCCGCTCGCTGGGAGGCGAGATCGCCGCGGACCAGATCGGAGGCTATTGCGACCTGATCACCGGCGGCGGAGACATCCGCGTGGGGCGCGTGGAATCGGGCCTGCATTGCGTGACCGGCGCCGGCCGCATTACGGTGGATTCGGCGCGCGGGGAAACGGTGCTGGCGAGCGACGGCGGCGACATCGAGGCACGCGATTTGGGCGGCCCGGTGAGCGCGCAGACCGCCGCCGGCGCAATCCGCATTGGCAATGCCGGAGGTTCCGTCGTGGCGGTTACGGGTGGTGGGCAGATCGTCATCGGCAAAGCCGGCGGGGTGGTCACGGCCCGGAGCATGGCGGGCCGGATCCTAGTGGGCGGGGCGGCGGGCCTGCACTGCGAATCGGGCAGCGGCGGCATTCAGGCGATCGACATTTCGGGACCCCTGCTGGTCTCGACGCAGTGGGGCAACATCTTCGCCAGTCTGCTCGGCGGCGCGCTGGAGGAATCGGCGCTTTCGACCGGCAATGGTGACGTTACAGTGAGCATCCCGTCTAACGTAGGTGTGACGATACGCGCCGAGAACGATATGGCCGATACGATCCGGCGCATTGTTTCGGAATTCCCGGGCATCCCCGTGCGGATGCGCGGAATGCGCGTGGTGGCCGAGGGCGCGGTGAACGGCGGCGGGCCGGTGCTGCGGATCTCGGACATGGGCGGAACGATTTTCATTAGACGGCAACAATAGAGGAACTATATGAACAGCAATCTGGCAATCGGCGCGGCGTGCCTGGCCGCGTGGCTGGCTCTGCCGGCCCTGGTGGCGCAGACCGCGCCGCCGCAGCCTCCGCAACCTCCCCAGCCGCCTTCGAGCGGCCGGGCGGCGGGCAGGATGATGGCGCGCGAGACGCCGTACCTTGGTATCGGCGTTCAAGATATCGATACCGAGCGCGCCAAGGCGCTCAAGTTGAACGAAGTCCGCGGCGTGGAAGTGACCAGCGTGATGCCCGATTCCCCGGCGGCCAAGGCGGGGTTCAAGGAAGGCGACGTGGTGCTGGAGTTCAACAGCGAGAAGGTGCAGGGCGGCGAGCAGTTGACCCGCCTGGTGCATGAGACGCCGGTGGGGCGCCAAGTGAAGATCGGCGTCTGGCGCAACGGTGCCATCGAGACGCTGACCGCCACGGTGGAAGCCCGCAAGGAGGCGATGATGGGCGGCCAGGGCTGGCCGATGGGAAACCTGAACCTGCCGCAAATCCCGCCCATGCCCCCCATGCCCGATATGCCGCGCATGCTGATGATCGACCGCAACGGCATGCTGGGGATCGAAGGCGAATCGCTGGGCCAGGAAGCGCAACTGGCGGAGTTCTTTGGCGTAAAGGACGGCGTGCTGGTGAAGTCGGTAATCCGGAACTCCGCGGCGGAAAAGGCCGGGATCAAGGCCGGAGACGTGATCGTGAGGGTAGGCGACACCAAGGTGAACAGCACGCGCGAGATCAGCGGCGCGTTACGCACTTTGCGGCAGCAGAAGACCTTCACCGTGACGGTGGTGCGCAACAAGAAGGAAATGCCCGTCAGCGTGACGCTGCAGGATACGAGCGGCGCTGTGAGGGCGATGCTTGAGGAAATCGAGGTCTGAAGGCGGGGGCGTGCTGGACCTAGCGTATAATTAAGACAGTCACAGCAAGAGGTCCCGTGTCCGTACGCACGTTTTTTCGTTTATTCACTCAAATTCAATTGCTTCCCGTGTTGGAGGGCGGCGAGGAAACGCTCGTCGGCGGGCAGGCCGTCATGGAGGGTGTCATGATGCGCGCGCCCCACAGCTATTGCGTGGCGGTGCGCAGGCCGGATGGCGCCCTCGTCACCGAGGAAATGCCGCTGGCGCGCATGTCCGAGCAATACCCGGTTTTCAGATACCCGGTGCTGCGCGGCCTGGGGACCCTGTATCAAGCCATGAAGCTAGGGGTTAAGGCGCTGCGCTTCTCGGCCAACGCGTCGCTGGCCGATGCGGCCGGCGCGTCCGGCGAAAAGACGCCCACCGAGATACCGGCATGGGCGATGGCGCTGAACCTCATGCTATCCCTGGCCTTCTTTCTCTTCATGTACAAGTTCCTGCCGCTCTACCTGGCCACGCGTCTCGGTTCCGTATTTCCGGCGCTCCAGGGGCGGCTCGCCTTCAACTTTGCCGATGGCGTCATCCGCATGGCGATCTTTCTGGGCTTCCTGTGGACCATCTCCCGCTTCCGCGATATCGGGCGCCTTTTCGAATACCACGGAGCCGAGCACAAGGTGGTCTTCAATTACGAATCCGGCCAGCCGGTGACGGTGGACAACGCCCAGCGCTTCACCACCTTTCACCCGCGCTGCGGCACCAGCTTCCTGATGCTGCTGATGATCGTCTCGCTGCTGATCTATCCCTTCATCCCCTTCGATGGCTTCGCGGCCAAGTTCTTCTCGCGCATCGCGCTGCTGCCACTGATTATCGGGGTGAGCTACGAGCTGATCCGTTTCGCCGCACGCCGGCCCGGCTCATTCCTGGCGGCCCTCACGGCCCCGGGCCTGTGGCTCCAGCGCATCACCACCCGGCCGCCGAGCGACGAACAGGCCGCGGTGGCCATCCACGCGCTCGAAGGCGCCATGGCGCTCGAAAAATCGCAAGGCGGAGAACTGGTCATCGCCTGAACCCATGCAATTCGCGCAGAAGCTCGAGCAGCTCGAACGGCGCTTCGAACGGCTTACCGAACAGATGGCCGATCCGGCGGTGATCGGCGATGCCAACGAGTACCGCAAGGTCGCCAAGGCGCATAGCGAGATTTCCGACGTGGTGGCCAAGTTCCGCGAATGGAAGCAGGCGGAAAGCCAGCTCTCGCAGGCCCGCGGAATGCTCGAAGAGCGCGATCCGGATCTGCGCGCCATGGCGGAAGAGGAAGCCGCGCGCCTCGCGCCCGAGATGGCTTCCATCGAGGAGCAGCTCAAGGTTCTGCTGCTGCCAAAAGATCCGAATGACGACAAGAACGTGGTGCTCGAAATCCGCGCCGGCACGGGTGGCGACGAAGCCACTCTCTTCGCCGCCGAAATTTTTCGCATGTACTCGCGCTACGCCGAATCGCAGCGTTGGAAGATCGAGCTGACTTCATCGAGCGAATCCTCTGTGGGCGGCCTCAAAGAGGTCATCGCCCTGGTCAGCGGCGACAAGGTCTACAGCAAGCTGAAATACGAGAGCGGCGTGCACCGTGTGCAGCGCGTTCCGGTTACCGAGCAGCAGGGGCGCGTGCACACCTCCGCCATCACCGTGGCGGTGTTGCCGGAAGCCGACGAGGTGGAGGTGAAGATCGATCCCAAGGACATCCGCATCGATACCTTCTGTTCCTCCGGTCCGGGCGGCCAGTCTGTCAACACCACCTACTCGGCGGTGCGCCTGACGCATCTCCCCACCGGCCTGGTGGTCTCCTGCCAGGACGAGAAATCGCAGATCAAGAATCGCGCCAAGGCCGAGCGCGTGCTGCGCTCGAGGCTCTACGAGCTGGAACTCGAAAAGCAGCAGGCCGCTTTGGGCGCCGAACGCCGCAGCCAGGTGGGCACGGGCGACCGCAGCGAGAAGATCCGCACCTACAACTTCCCCCAGAACCGCGTGACCGATCATCGCATCGGCCTGACCCTGCACCAGCTCGACCTGATCATGGATGGCCGGCTGGACCAGGTGGTGGAAGGTCTCACCACTTACTATCAGGGCGAGAAGCTCAAGCAGCAGGGAATCGACGGCACCGCCGCGGTGGCGTAACCGCGCCATGACCGTCGAGACCGCTTTGCACCAGGGGACGCGCCTGTTGGAGGAAGGCGGCATCGCCGTGCCTCGCCTCACCGCCGAAGTGCTGCTTGGGTATGCCCTTAACGCGGAACGCGTCTACCTCTACGCCCACCCCGAACGGGAGCTGCGGGAAGTCGAGTGGCTGCACTATGGACGCTACCTTCATGAGCGCCTGGGCGGCAAGCCCACCCAATACATCACCCACCGCCAGGAATTCTATGGACGCGAGTTCCGCGTCACGCCGGACGTTCTGATTCCCCGGCCCGAAACCGAGCACGTGGTGGAAACCGCCCTGCGCCTGGCCCGCGGCGCGCGCCGCCTGGTGGACGTGGGCACCGGGTCGGGCGCGCTGGCCGCGATCTTGCAGCTCGAAACCGGCGCCGAGGCATGGGCCACCGAAATCTCGCCGGCCGCCGCGGCCGTAGCCATGGCCAATGCGCGAACCCTGGGCGCCAAGGTGACGGTGGTGGTTTCGAACCTGCTGGATGTGATCGGCGATCGGACTATGGACCTGGTGGTTTCCAATCCGCCCTACGTGCCCTTAGCTCGGCGCGCGGGCTTGCAGCGCGAAGTGCGCGACTGGGAGCCGGCCGTGGCGCTCTTCGCCGGCGAGACCGGTTTTGAGATATACGACCGCATCGTGGCCGATGCTCCGCGCGTCCTCGCGCCCGGCGGCTGGCTCATCCTGGAACTGGGTTTCGGCTGCCTGGATCATGTCGCAAAGCTGCTGGAAGGATGGCACAACGTACAGCTGGAACCGGACCTGGCGGGGATTCCACGCGTGATCGCGGCCGGGCGGTGAGCGAGGCTTGCGCTCCTGAAAGGCCGGCCATTCGCGAGCCGAGGCATGAGCATGGCCGCCAAGCTTCCGAGGCTGGGGGGCGTTAGATTCTGGAGGTATGCGAGAGGTGCGATTCCATGGTCAAGACATTCGGGTTCAGCCAGGATGAGCTGAAGCTGCTGCTGGTGGCCGTGCGGCAGATGCGGCGGTCCTTTGCCACACTGCGCGAGGGCGACCCCTCGATTTGCGCCTGCGCGGAGCTCTTCGCGGCGGGGCGGAGCCGCGTTCGACTGTGGGACTGTGGCGCCATGACCAACGACGGCGGCGCCCTGCTGCTGCGGGAAACCGACCGGCGCCTGGACCTCAACGACCGCGAGCAACTTCGGCAGGATCCGGGACTAGTTTGAACGCGCCGCTCTATGTCTAACAGAAGAACGCCACTTCGGGCTCCTATCGAGAGCGCAGATTCTGATAAGATAAAAGTTTCTCGCCTCAAGGCGCTATCGTCTAACGGTTAGGACGGAGCCCTCTCAAGGCTCAAATACGGGTTCGATTCCCGTTAGCGCTACCATCTTAATACCTTATTTATCAATAACTTAAGCCTCGAAAAACGCTCCACATGCAAACATGTGCAAACATCCGCTGAATCTGCCTTCAGTGAGAGGTTTGAGATGAGTCGCACAGGAATTTTAGCAAGAGCGGGGTTCGCCTGGCTGGCATGGTTTGGCGCTTGCGCCATGTTCCTTGTTGGGCGCGTCTATTTTTGGGTCCGCCGCGCAAGCGCAGGGCGCATTGGTTCAAGCGGGGCCACCGCCTGGGCAGACCGGCGGGGCTTCAGGAAAACGCGGTCCACAAGCGCCGGCGAAGCCGTTCCCGCTCACGTTGACGATCACCGAGGGCACGGATGCCTCGTACCGAGTGCGCGAACAGCTCGCGGGCATCAATTTTCCAAACGATGCCGTAGGCACTTCGACGGCCGTCACGGGCATGATCGTTTTCAGCAAGGATGGCTCGATTGACAGCAAAAGTTCGAAACTCACGTTCGACCTTCGCGCTCTGAAAAGCGATCAGGCGATGCGCGACGGTTTCATCCAGCGGCAGACCCTCGACACCGGTCAGTATCCAATGGCCGAGTTCGTGCCAAAGACGATCGAGGGAATGCCCAACCCGCTCGTAGGGCAATTTGGATTCCAGTTGACTGGCGATATGACCATCCACGGCACGACTGCGCCGGTCACTTGGCAAGGCATCGCCACGGTCGACACTAACAACGGCTTCGTTGCGGGTCGCGCGACGACCGAGTTCAAGTTCGAAACGTTCGGCCTCACAACTCCTAAGATCGCTCGCGTGATGAGCGTGAATGACAACATAACCCTCGAAATAGAGCTTCGCCTCAAGGAAAGCTGATTGAACTTGCGCCCGTTTCAGGCCTCTTGCTAGGCGACGTTACTCCTGCCAAGCCCCGGGTGGAAGGCAATCCTAGTGCGATGCGCGCCGATTCATTTGAAATGAGGCTGAGCGATTCGCCAGGGCTCAGTGCGTCATGGCATAAGTGATGTAGTTGAGCACGATGCGAAAGGCGAGGCCTGAGAACTTCTCCGGATAATCTCCAGCGTTGGCCCACTCCCAGGCGTCGCCCAAGTGCATGTTGAAACAGATGGCGACGACGACGCGCCCGTCCTTGTCGCGAATGCAGCGCCAGCCGGGGATATAGCCGTCCTTCTCATAGGTGCGGCCGGTGGCCACGTACTGTTCGCCCGGGATCTGGAACTTCTCGCGGATGTCGTAGAGGTCGTGGAAAATGGCGTCGTCGTCCGGAATGGCTTCGACGACGGCGTCGGGCAGCACCATACTCATGCCGCTCATGAAGCGGTTCCAATCGTCCTGGCCGTGGAAGTGATCGACCATGAGAAATCCGCCGCGCGCGATGAAG
Source organism: Terriglobia bacterium (assembly GCA_963714205.1). Taxonomy (GTDB): domain Bacteria; phylum Acidobacteriota; class Terriglobia; order Bryobacterales; family Bryobacteraceae; genus CAVQNQ01. Next base: position 1,307,482 of record CAVQNQ010000002.1, on the reverse strand, counting down.
TTGCGGAGCCGCTGGGCTTCGGCGTCGGTGAAGGCCCAGTTGGAGACGCCGACGGCGTAGATCCACGGGTAGTCCCACATGTGGTCGTCATCGATATCGACGACGTTGAGGGGCGATGGCGAATCGATGCGGGTGAGACGGCGGAGAGCGACGAGGCAATCGTGGTCGGCGCGCGGGAAGTCCTGCGCCCATCCGCCGCCGAATCGGCGATATCCGTAGCCGCCACCATAGCCGGTGTTGTAGCGGAGGCGGCTGAAGTAGAATTCGGAAGGGATGGACAGGTCGGACTCGTCATAGGGCTGAAGACCGGCGGAGGGCGCTCCGCCGAACCGTTGCCAGCCAGAGAGATCGATGGCCATCAACAGCAGTCCGATCACAAGCAGGGGACACGCGATTTTCATGGACCGTAGCGACCTTTGTTATCCTGAAGCGTACCATGAACGGCCCGAGGGACGAAGGTCCCAGCGAATCCTTTTCGATGCCGAGCCCAACCCTTATGGATCGCCGCGATTTCCTGAAACTGGCCGGAGCGGCGGCGGCCGCCGGACCACTGGCGGGGCAGCAGATGCAGATGCCGGGGCCCATAACGCCGGCGGCTTCGGGCGCCAAAGAGATTTCGGGAACGGTATTCAACCTCGAGATCGCGCCGGTGACGGTGGAACTTGCGCCCAACCGGATCGTGAGTACGATCGGTTACAACGGCATGTCTCCGGGACCGCTGCTGCGGATGAAGGAAGGCGCGCCGGTCACGGTCAACGTGGTCAACAAGACCGATACCCCCGAGTATGTCCATTTTCACGGGCTGCTGATTCCGGCCGACGTGGACGGTTCCGAAGAGGAAGGTACGCCGCCTGTGCCGCCGCATGGCAGCCGCAGCTACAAATTTGCGCCGACGCCCGCGGGCACGCGCTGGTATCACACGCACGCGATGTCGATGGACGATCTGCACCGGGGGACATACACCGGACAGTTCGGATTTCTGATCGTGGAAGGCGGGGCCAACCCGGGTAACTACGATCAGGAGCATTACCTGGCGCTACGCGACTGGGAGCCGTACTTCACCTCCCAGTACATGGATACCGACGATCTCGACACCTCGGGGCCGAAGCTGGAGAAGCCTGCGGTGCTGGATACGCGGCCGCCGGGGCTCGAGGTAGCAGCCGATCTGTATTCGATCAACGACAAAGCGCTGGGGGCGGGCGAACCGATCCGGGTGCGCGCGGGCGAGCGCGTCATGTTCCATTTTGTGAACGCGAGCGCGATCGAGATCCGGCACCTGGCGCTGCCCGGGCATAAGTTCAATATCGTGGCGCTCGATGGCAACCCGGCGCCGCGAAGCGCCGCGGTGGACGTGTTGATGCTGGGGCCGGGCGAGCGCATCGACGCGTGGGTGGCGATGAATCAGCCGGGCGTGTGGGTGATGGGAGCGCCGGAAGATATGGTGCGCGACGGCGGGCTCGGCGTAGTGATCGAGTACGCCAACCAGCGGCGGAGCCCGCAATGGATGCCGCCGCCGCAATCGGGGTGGGATTACACGATGTTCGGCAAGGCGGCATCGGGACCGGCGCCGGCGGAGCAACTGGAGATGATTTTCGAGAAGGTGCCGCGCGGGGCCGGGAAGTTCAACCTGTTCACGGTGAACGGCGCGCCTTATCCGCACGACCGGGAGTTCGTGTTGAAGCCGGGCGCGCGCTACCGGCTGACGTTCCGCAACCGGACGGACGATTCGCATCCCCTGCACCTGCATCGGCATCAGCTGGAGATCGCGGAGATCTACGGCAGGGCAACGGCGGGCATCATCAAGGATACGGTGGTGGCTCCCTCGTATGGCCGGGTGAGTGTGGACTTCACCGCCGACCAACCAGGGCCGACGCTGTTTCATTGCCATATCCAGCACCATATGGACTACGGGTTCAAAGCGCTGCTGAGGTACGCCTGAGGCGGAACGGGTGGGTATTCGAGGAGCGGTTCGGACACGCGGCTGGACCGGACGGTTTCGATTAGGGTTACGGCGGTTCCCCAGACGAAACCCGCATTCATCGAGGATCTCGATGCACCTGTCCTGATCTAAGGCCAGTCCCAAACCAGCAGGGGCCACCACCACTAGGACCCGCGACTTGCAAAAGCATTACCTCACCTCTCGTGGTTGAGGAATCCTCCGCAAGGTGCGCCCGCGGCGCCGGCCCGGCGAACTGAATCTCTTAAAAGCATCTTACTGCATTTCCGTTTTGAGTAGTTACAGATAACCTCTTGATCCCCGGAGGAACAATGCAGCTCGCATGACCAAAGGATGGCGTTCTGGCCTCGCGAGTTCCCGAGGCTCCCAGGGGAAGACAAAGGCGCCCTGCCGTTGGCGTAATATTGCTCTCCCGCAGAGGCGGAACTCGGGTTTGGCAGAACCCGATTAGGACCGGCCGGGAGGTCTGCCTACGGGGCGACGCAGATCCCAGCGCCGTCAAACGAGACTAGCCCGCCCACGCTCACCGTCAGGTTGGATAGCACATTGCCGGAGCAGGCCTGGGTGCCCACGGGAGCCGGCGGCACGATCAGGTTGATCTGGTACAGGCCGGCGTACCCCGGCACAAGGCCGGTATACAGCGGTATCGGAATCGTCGGTCCAAACCCGGCAGGCAGTATCGGTTTGGTCGCCAGCGAGTTTGGCCGGAAATTGAAGTCGAGGTAGAAAGTATCGTTTGTTGGAGTGGCGGCGGTGGCTGCCTGGCCGGTCTTGACGGCAGGAGTGGTCAACCCGAGCCCTACCGCATAGGCGACGACCTCCTCGCCGCCCTGCGCCGGACTCCCCTGCGTCACCATCGATCCATCGGCGTGCATCACCAGGGGCGCGCAAGGCAAGCCGTTTGGCGCAGTTCCGCTCGCGCCGGGAACCACCGTGTCGCAAGTCGTCAGAATATGAACCCGATCGTCCTGCGGCGCCAGCTCGATGGGTGCGCCTGCGACACCGTTCACGGCGACAATCAATGGCGTGGGAGCCACCAGCGAACACGCCGGATTCGTGAAAGCGCATGCCGGCTGCAACTCGTAAGGGATCTGGATGGTGATGGCCGTCAGGTTGGAGCAGATGCTCCCGGACGGGCAAGCGGACGCCGGGTGCGCTCCCAATACCGGAGCGGTCAGACCTTGTACCGTGGCGCTGATGCTACCTTGGCCGTCCCCCGTTATGAATACGGTAATCAGTTGCCCCGGAGCCACGGCGACCGGCGGGTAATAGTACCCGAGGCCGGAGATTGTCGGGCTCTGGCCGAATGCGGCGGAGGACAACGCCGCACACCATGCGATCCATATCGATAAGCGTTTCACAACTTTGAGACCTCGGCGCAGCGCAAGACAGGCTCTGCCATTCGCAATTTGACGCTGGCCGTTCCAATCCGGTTCCGCCTTGTCAATGCTACTGTGCTGCGCGTACTTCTCGAACCCGAATTGCCAAGTGGCTAGCCAGAATCTCGCCGGGCACGCGGTCTCCAACAGGCAAGCTTTCATCAGCTTCTGCGCCGCGAAAATAGCCCGCCGGCGCGTGCTCCGGTCCCAGGCGTTTCACGCGAGGTGCTTTGGCATGATCCGGCATTCGGCATGACGATCCAATCCGTGCGATGCGCAACATTAGCAGGCGACTTGCTCCAACAATTGAGAGGTGAGTTCAATGCGCGGATTTGCATTTGTATTGATAGCTGCGGTTGCTGGAATCGGTTTCACGGCTACCGCCCCCAACGCAAAGGCTCAGGTTGGCGTCGAGATCGGAGTAGCCCCCGACTGTCCTTATGGTTACTATGACGCGCCTCCTTATGCTTGTGCCCCCTATGGCTACTACGGTCCAGAGTGGTTTAGTGGAGGTGTCTTCATTGGCGCGGGCCCATGGTTTCATGGCCCCAGCGACTTCCATGGCCACGTGAATAACCATTTCCATCCAGAACACGGCTATAAGGGCCCCACGCCGAAACCCGGTGAGAAAGCGGACCCGGGAAAGCGCGTCGACAGTGCGCACTTCAAAGGAAATGAAGTGCGGGATGGACGCGGCCACGTAGTTAAGGGCAAACGCTAGCGAGGCCGGCGAGCTTCCCGGATACGCGGCCTACGCGGAACGCGTACGGTACCGCTTGATTCCGTTTCTCTGGTAGTTTTGGCGCGTCACTTGGTCGTGTAACGCCTAAACCACTGAACTGGCGACGTTGGACCTGTTCTCTGAGAGTTGCGCGCGCAGTTGGGGCAGAACAACGTGCGGAGCTGAAGAAGGCTGTTCCGCCAGCACCGAAGGGGTTGCAAGGCGCACTCCAAACAGGATACTGTGAAAACTAGCGAACGGCGATGATGGGCACCAGGAGAAGACTTATGGACGAAGCAAATCCTGCGCGAATGGGTAAGCGCGAAGACGCGGGCGCTGTTTTGAGCCGGCGCGCCTTTGTAACGAGCGCCGTTGCGGCCGCCACGGTTGTCGCGGCGGGCGGAGTGCATGCGCAATCGCCGAGCGTGGACGATATTCCCATTATCGACGCGCATATCCATTTGTTCGACGGTACCCAACCCTTGGGCGCGGGGTATATGGGCTCGCCGGCTTATCGCGCCATCTCGAAAACTTCACTGCCCTCCATGTATAGCCCGCAGGCGAGGCCGGTAGGGATTATCGGGGCGGTGGTGGTGGAATCAAGCTTCTGGATCGACGACAACCTCTGGTATCTCCAGCAGTGCAGAACGGACCCGATCATGATGGGCGTGTCGGGATCCTTGAATCCAGGGCAATCCGATTTCGGCAGATATGTGACGCACTTCAGCAAAGATCCGAAGTTTCGCGCCATTCGCTCCAGCCGCTTTTACGATGCGAACAACGGCAAGGTGACGCTCAAGGCCGATCAAGTCGCCAACCTGAAGCTGCTGGCCGAGGCTGACCTGGCGCTGGACACGGCCAATCCCACCATGGATCTGATGCAGGCCAATGTGCAGCTCGCCGACGCGATCCCCAACCTTCGCATCATCATGGACCATCTTCCGTCCTTCGATCCGACGCCGGGGAACCAGCAGGCGTATGAAGCGGTAGTGAAGGGAATGGCGGATCGGCCGAACATCTTCGTCAAGCTCACGGAAGTCTATCACCCGCGACTTACGGACAATGTGATCGTGCGGGATTATGAGCCGTTACGCGCCCGGCTCGATTATCTGTTCGGGGCCTTCGGGGAGGATCGCGTAATGTTTGGGACCGACTATCCCAACAGTTATGGCGTGGCGACGATTGCGGAAGAGGTGGGGCTTATGAAGCGGTTCTTCTCTACTAAGTCAAGAGAGACAGCGGAGAAGTATTTCTGGAAGAATGCGCTGCGCATCTACAAGCTGAGTTCGACATAAGCGCGAGCGAGACTCCCGGATGAGCGCGTGCGGTCGTCGCTGCCCACCCCTTACGGCTCGCTGGGGACCAACTTGGAATCGACGTGGAACTTCTTATATTCGCTCCCGTCAACCTTGTCGTTTCCTTCCAGCCGGAGGTCGTAGGCATCGGGTACGTCAAACAAGAATTCGCGATCCCGGCGCCGCGACGTCTCATAATCGGCGGCGCAACCAGTTGGCCTGATCCAACTCGACGGAGCGGCGCACGATTTCCCGTGCATCTTGGGAGAAGGCAGAAACCGTGAAGCAAGCGGCTAATGCCAAAAATAACCGCACATTCGAGTAACGGGCCAAACAGCTTGGGTTCCAGTTAGGATTGCCGCGCCAATTTGACTGCGGCAGAGCTGCGTTGCCGGACAGACATCGTTTTGCGGCTGCTTCAGGCTTTCAAATTCTCGGCGGCGAAGTCCCAGTTTGCCAGCTTCCAGAAGGACTCGACGTACTTCGGTCGCGCGTTGCGGTAGTCGATGTAGTAGGCGTGCTCCCAGACATCGCAGGTCAGCAAGGGCTTGTCCTGGCTCGTCAGCGGCGTACCAGCGTTGCTGGTAGCCCGCAGTTCGAGAGTTCCGTTCGGCGTCTGAACGAGCCAGGCCCAGCCGGAACCGAACAGGCCGACGGCAGTTTCGGTGAACTGTTTCTGGAACTGCTCGAACGACCCGAAGTGCTGCTCGATGCGTTGAAGCAGTGCGCCAGCCGGTTTTCCCACGGTATTCGGGCTGAGGCAGTTCCAGTAGAAGGTATGGTTCCAGACCTGGGCGGCGTTGTTGAAGATCTTGCCCTCGGAGGAGCGCACGATCTCGTCGAGTGGCAGATTCTCGTACTTGGTGCCCAAAATGAGCTGGTTCAGGTTGTTCACGTAGGCTTGATGGTGCTTGCCGTAGTGGTATTCGAGAGTCTCCGCGGAGAGGCAGGGGCTCAGCGCGTCCTTGGCGAACGGCAGTTGAGGTAGTTGGATCATAGCGTTGCCATTATTAAGGGTTTCCAATCCACAACTCAGAATACCGCAGCGCAGCGAGAAAGATGCCGAGACCCGGCGCGCCTCTCGCTCCGCCGGCCGGAAAATGCCCCCGGAGACGGATAACGCGCTCGAAAGGGCGCAGCGTTACCCACGGACCATCTGCAGCATCAAGCCGAGAGGTTCTTCTTCCTCAATTCGCCAATGACTGCACCACCAAGCAGCATATAGAAGAACCCGACGACGAGAATGACCGCGAAGCATGACGGCACGATAAGCCGGTCCGACCCGTGAGGGAACATGCCCTTGCCGCTCCAGTACAGAAACAGCGGGGCGAAGGTGATGGAGACCCCCTGCAGCGCAGCCACGATCCAATACAGAGGAGAGTGCACGATCTTCACCCACTTGGAATCAATTTCGATGGTCACCTTGTCCATGTGCGTTGGCCTCCAAGAGGAACTTTCGCTGCCCCCTCAAACTGCCAATTGGCAGCTTCCAGCATCGCCGGGCGTGTCAGTCGCGGTGTTGGCATGAGAACTGTTGCTTACATAGTGACACAGAAATGTTCGGGGCAGTGATTCGTGATTCACGCGAGCTGCTGCTGCTCCTTTGAACGGCCACCCGTAGGTTGGCGGCGCCAGCGGCGGCGAGACCCATCCCGCGACCAACGTCTTTCCGAAGGCTCGAGACGTCAGGATCAAATGACTGAATCCTTCCCCGTTTCAAATTCATCCCGTACCTAATAGGGTACCGTGTAACCCGATACACGACAGAAGGCAAGAGGTACGTTTTCGGCGATTGTCGCCCTTTCATGCTCGGCGCTAGCAATCGGCTCTCGAAGGCGCCGGTGTGTTTCCACCCCTGGCCGGCGACGAGTTCAAATCCAACTGGGACGGCCGGCCCCTTGGCGATCTTTTCGAAACGATGCGCGCGTCAATGCCCGCCGACCATCCCGGCAAGCTCAACGGAGACCAGAACGCGGACGTCCTCGCCTACATGCTGAAACAGAATGGATTCCCCGCTGGCTCCACGGCCATGAAGGGCGACGCCATCGCCCTGAAATCGGTTCGCTTCGATGCGGCGAAACCGAGCAAATAGATTCCCTCACCGAGGAGACGAACTTGAGATATATCCGCGATTACAAAGCCGCGATCCCGATGCTCGCCATCATGAGCGCAGGCGCGTGCCTCGCTGCCCCGCCTGTTACCGAAATCACCGTTCACGGTGACAGGCCGTTCCCGGAAAGCGTAACCTCCACTGAGGATGGAACCATCTTCGTTGGAAGTCTCGCTAACCACATGATCTTCAAGGCCGCGCCTGGGTCAGCCACCGCCGAGCCGTGGATCAAACCGGATACCAATGGACTTCGTGAAGTTCTGGGAGTCCTGGCGGACGAAGGATCTGGAACGCTGTGGGCCTGTTCAACCAACATGTCCGGCCAGGGCGAACCGACGGCACTGAAATCTTTCGATCTCAAGACCGGCCTGCCCAAAGGAAGCTACGCATTCCCTGGCGGCAAGTCGGTTTGTAACGACATCGCAATCGGCAGAGATGGAACGGCATATGTTACCGACACGGGGAATCCTCGCATCCTGAGACTGAAGCCCGGCGCAACCGCGCTCGAAGTCTGGACCACCGACGATCGCTTCGACTCGCTCGATGGCATCGCTTTCGGCGACGAGTCAACCATCTATGTCAACACGGTTCAAACCGGTCACCTGTTTCGCGTCCCTCTGGAGCGCGACGGATCGGCTGGAAAGGCCACTCAGCTTCAGCTCACGGCCAAACTCGAGAGACCTGACGGAATGCGATCCAATGGCGGGAACCAATTGCTTCTCGTCGAAGGATCCGGCCGTCTCGATCGCGTCTCGTTCGAGGGGGATACGGCGAAAATCGAGGTCCTCAAGAGCGGCTACAACGGTTCCACCGCCGTCACCAGGGTAGGAGATATCGCCTGGGTTCTCGAGGCGAAACTCAACTACATGATGGACCCGAAACTCAAGGATCAAGATCCAGGGCCTTTCAAAATCTACGCGGTGAACCTGAAGGAGAACAAATGAAGGGGCTCAGGAAACTTTCGTTGCGCGCGGCGATCACAGGCGCCGCACTGTTGGCCTGCACGGCAGCCATCAAACTCGCGTCCGGCAATGCCAACCCGAAAAACGTACTCACCGGCGATTCGGCCTTCGCCAGCTTCACCGACGTGAAGCCCGGCGTTTGGCGTCACATCACCGTCGGCAGTCTTCCGAAACCCGGCGCCACTCCCTCGTCGACGACGCGCTGCCCAGATCGTCCCCCGTCCCGCCGATGTCTGGCCCCAGGCGCCCCCGGGATTCAAAGTCGAGCTCTTCGCCACGGGTCTGGCCAATCCCCGCATCATCCGCCGGGCCCCCAACGGCGATCTGTTCGTCGCCGAAACCACCAGTAACGGCGAACTCACGGTGTTTCGCGGCATCACCGCCGATGGCAAACCGGAGCAAACCTCTACGTTCATAACGGGACTGAAAAGCCCCTTCGGCTTGGCCTTCTACCCGCCGGGAGAGAACCCCCAATATATCTATGTTGGGAACACCGCCTCGGTGGTGCGCATCCCCTACAAGAACGGCGACCTGAAAGCCACCGGTCCGGTCGAAACCATCGTCCCGACCCTTCCTGTCGGCGGACATTCCACCCGCGATGTGGTGTTCTCGCCCGACGGCAAGAAGATGTTCGTCTCCGTCGGTTCCGGATCGAATGTCGCGGAAAACGATCCCGAGTTGCAGAAGCAGGAGGTTCATCGGGCCGACATTCTGGAATACACCCCCGACGGCACGTTCGTGAAGGTCTACGCCTCGGGCATTCGGAATCCCGTGGGCATCGCCATCAATCCCACCACGGGAGAGTTGTGGAGTTCGGTGAACGAACGCGACGCCCTCGGCGATAACCTGGTCCCGGATTACATCACGCACGTTCAGGAAGACGGCTTCTACGGCTGGCCGTGGTTTTACATGGGAGGCAATCAGGATCCGCGGCACGAAGGCAAGCATCCCGAAATGAAGGCCAAGGTAATTGTTCCCGACGTGCTGCTGCAACCGCACAACGCCTCGCTGCAGATGACCTTCTACGACGGCCAGCAATTCCCCGCCGAATACCGGGGCGACATTTTCGCGGCCGAGCATGGATCGTGGAACAGATTGGTGCGCACCGGTTACGAAGTCGTGCGCGTACCTCTCGACCATGGCCACGCCTCGGGCATTTACGAAGATTTTCTGACGGGCTTTGTGCTGCCGGACGCCGCAGTCTGGGGCCGGCCGGTCGGAGTGGCGACCGCATCCGATGGGTCGTTGATGGTTACCGACGATGGGTCGAAATCCGTCTGGCGCGTCATCCACACGGGTAAGTAGCCATCAGGTACTCTGCCGAATCAGGCGCTTGGGCGGAGGGACAGGCGGGCGGGCCGCGCTCCGAAACGACCGACTTCAGCTAGAATGAAGTTTCTCCAGTGTGGTTATCTCGCTTTCATCAATTCAATGCGGAAGACATCATCCATCATCGAAGTTGCTCATCTTGTGAAGCGGTTCAAGGATCTCGCCGCGGTTGACGATATATCGTTCACTGTCGAAGCTGGAGAGATCTTCGCATTCCTGGGGCCGAATGGTGCAGGGAAATCTACGACCATCAAGGTGCTCATCACGCTTATTGCTCCCACAAGCGGCGCAGCCACCATCGACGGGCACGATATTGCGCGCCACGCTCCCGAGGTGCGACGAGCGATCGGCTACGTGCCGCAAATGATTTCCGTCGACGGAACGCTCACTGCCTATGAAAACCTGATGCTCATGGCGAGGCTCTACGATATTCCGAGGGCGGAACGAAAGGAACGCGTCCGGGAAATGCTCGCATTTCTCAACTTGGAAGGACACACGGATGCACTTGTACGCACGTTCTCCGGCGGCATGATCCGGAAGATGGAAGTTGGCCAAGCCATGCTCCACCGTCCCAAGGTCCTATTGCTCGACGAGCCGACGACCGGGCTCGACCCCGTTGCGCGACAGAACGTTTGGGAACACCTCTTCGACCTGCGGGGCAGATTCAACACCACCATTTTCTTCTCCACGCACAACATGGAGGAGGCGGATGAGGTGAGTGACCGCGTTGCCGTGATGAACCGGGGAAAGATCGCCGCGACGGGCACGGCGGAAGAGCTCAAAGCGAAGACCGGCAAGCCCGGCGCCACGCTCGAAGATGCCTTCATCTTCTTCACCGGCAACAAGCTTCAGGAAACCGGCAATTTTCGAGAAATTCGCAGAGCCAGGCAAATCGAGCGGCGTTTAGGATAGCAGTCGGTGCGCATATGCTTCGCTATCTTTCACAGGTGTTCAAGAAGTCATACGTGCTCGCGGAGATGGAAACCCGCAAGCTCCTCCACGATCCCACGGAGCTCATCTCTCGCGCCGTGCAGCCGATCTTGTGGCTCGGCATTTTCGGCGAGGCCCTCAGCAAGGTGCGGGCGATAGCGACGCCGGGATTGACCTATCTCCAGTTCATCACGCCGGGCATTCTCACGCAATCCGTCGTCTTCGTTGCGATCTTCTACGGCCTGTATATCATCATGGACCGCGACACGGGCGTTTTGCAGAAACTGCTGGTCACTCCCACGCCGCGTCTCGCCTTGGTCTGGGGCAAGATGATTGCCGCCGGAATCAGGGGCCTGAGCCAGGCGCTGATTGTCTTCCTTTTCGCCATCGTCCTCGGCATTCGCTTGCTCATTACCCCCTGGTCCGTCCTGGGAGTGGTCGTCATTGTCATGCTGGGCGCGAGCTTCTTCACCGGTCTGTCCATGATCGTTGCCTCAATCGTGAAGACCAGAGAGCGGTTCATGGGAATCGGCCAGGTAATCACGCTGCCATTATTCTTCGCCTCAAATGCTATTTACCCGATTGCCATCATGCCTGCATGGCTCCAGGCGGTGGCGAGCGTGAATCCGTTGAGTTATATGGTCGACGGGTTGAGGGCGCTCATGCTCTCTGGCGGGGTTGCGAAAGTGGGCTTTGACATCGGCGTACTTGCCATGGCTGCGCTGCTTATGTCGATGCTCAGCGCGTGGTTTTACCCGAAGGTGGTCATGTGACGATTGCGGGCCGAACCGCGTGGCCGTCCACCACGCCGGTGGGACCGGTCCGCGGGGGAGGCTTCTCGGCACCGAAGGCTAATGTCGGCTCAGTCGGCGTCAATTACTTGATTCACCTCGAGAGTTCTGGCAGTGGCCGGATCAAGAGCTATCTTCGCCTTGGCGTACGCTCCCTTGGCGGCAACTTCGGTCGACTGCGCCTGGGCGAGAAAAGTTTGATACTGGATCACGAGATAATTTGTCCCAAGTCCGACGTCGAAAGTCTCCTGTTCCACTCTTACGGACTGCTGTTGTTCGAACCGCGCGACGCGCTCCGGATCGCGCGCGAACGTCACCGGCAGCAGCTTGATGGCGACATCGCGCTTCAGTCGGGCATCGCGCGCCCGCCACATCTCGCCCATCCCGCCGCGCCCGATCCGTTCCAGCAACCCGAAATTGCCCAGCCTGACTCCGGCCCCACCGGCGACACGGGCGAGCCTTCCGGAAACGAATTGAAGTCCTGTTTGAGCAGCGACTCGACCTCTGTCCGCACTTGCGCATTCGGGCAGGCCCGCGCGAGAAACTCCGTGCGCCGTTCCGCCGGCTGCGCCAACGCCGCCTGATAGAGCTCCGCGATCTTCTTCCTGACCTCCGCCTGCATCCGCCGCTGCGCCTCGGGTGAGCCCGCGTTTCAGCCTGGCCTTTGCCAGAGATCGGCCGTCTCCTCCCCGCTCCCGCCTTCGAAATAGCGCAGCTCCATCAATTTTGCCGGCCGCGCGATCGTTTCGCGGAGGGACCATGCGCTCGTCTGGCACCAGCTCATACGCCCCGCCTCCACGCTTTCCGCGCCACTGCCCGCGCGCGGTCCGCCAGAATTTGCCGCATCCCACCCTCCGGCTCCAGGCGCATGTGCCGGTGCGCGATGGGTCGCAGTTACTGCTCCACCACCAGGATCAGCCGGCGGTGGCATCGCTCCGCTGCTTGATCCTGTCGGCTGATAGATGACCCCATGGACATTGCGTGATTCGCCAGCGGATCGCGCTCGTGTACTTGGTCTAATGCGTCACTTTGTCGCCACGGCAGTCACGACCCCGTGAATCGCCTGAGTACCGAAGTGGCTCGTTGCGGGCCCGGTGTACACCAAGCTGAGATTGGAAAACGAGACTGTAGACCCCCCTGTGACGCACACTTGGAGCGTGGATGGCCCCTTGGATTCAAAAGGCGCCGGGCTCCCATTTGCAGTCGTCACGGCAGTTCCCGTAACCACAACACCGACCGTCGTGGTGGCGGGGTTGTTGGCGGGGCAAACGGACGCGTCGTAGCTCACCGCTCCGCTCGTCAGGCTGATATGGTGGGTGTGCGGATTTCGGGTTGACGGGTTTGTGGGATCTACCTGAGTGGAATCGGAAATCCCGTAGTCGCTGGTTTCCATGGCCAGGTCGGCCGTAAAGTTGGCTGTGCCGCTTCTTTGCACCTCCAGCGTCCAGTCCCCGCGCAGCTCGTACGGGCCGCCCGATATCGTCGAAGGACCGTAGTCGTGAATCACCCCCCGGAAACGAACGTTCCTCGTGTCCTGACCCAGAACAAGCCCCACCGAGAGGGTCAGCGCGGCGCTCAAAAACCCAGATTTGAAACGAATTCGCATGGCTCTCCTCCTGCTAGGATCTTTTTGCGATCCCGATCCGGTTTTCACAATGAAGGCAGCGCAAAGAAGAAGCAAGTCCAGACAGGTTGAAAGCCTGTTTCATACATTTGCACATCGCTGAAAATAGGGTGTATTCTCGAAAACGTGCCCATTGCGGTAACGGATGGAGCCGCACGCCGGCAACTGGAACGGGTCTTGGCCAGCCGTGGGTTCCTTCGGAATGAGCGCATGAGCCGCTTCCTCAAGTTTGTCGTCGACCGGCATCTGGAGGGCAGCGCCGGCCAACTCAAGGAGTCGGTAATTGCCGTCGAAGTGTTTGGACGCAAGCCGGACCACGATCCTTCGCGAGATTCCATCGTGCGGACCGAGGCTGGCCGGCTTCGCGCCCGGCTGGCTGAGTATTACGTATCCGAAGGAAAGGACGATGGCATCGTCATCGAACTGCCGAGGGGCGGATACACTCCCGTGTTTCGCTCTCGGGACTCAAAATCACAACTGCGGCCGGACGGTAACAAGAATCGTCACCGTGTCTGGCTTCTGATCGCGGCGACGGTAATTGCGGCCACCGTGACCCCGACTGTATGGCTGGCGAATACCGGGCGCTTCTGGCGCAACCCGATTGCGGAAGCGCAATCTCAGACGGTGACCGATTTCGACGGAACAGAGCAGGACGCTGCCGTGTCGCGCGACGGCAAGTTCGTAGCCTTCCTGTCGGGCCGGGATGGGCACACGGATGTCTGGGTCACACAGCTCGGCTCGGGACAGTTTCATAACCTGACTCACGGAAGCGCTCCCGAACTCATCAACCCCTCGGTGCGGGCGCTGGGGTTTTCGCCGGATGGTTCCTTGGTCACGTTTTGGGTTCGCCAGCCGGCCGACGCCATTGGGCAGATCGGCGTATGGGCCGTGCCCGCGCTAGGTGGAGAGCCCAGGCCGTACCTGGAAGGCGCGGCCGAGTATGATTGGTCAAGCGATGGCTCACGGATCGTCTACCATACGACTGCACCCGGAGATCCACTATTCGTTTCTGAGAGCGTGTCGCATCTTCCGGGGCGGCCAATCTTCACCGCGCCCGCCGGAGTGCATTCCCACTTTCCACTATGGGATCCCGACAACCGGTTCATCTACTTCGTCTACGGTGTGCTTCCCGACAAACTGGACATCTGGCGGATCAAGCCTTTGGGCGGCCCGCCTGAACGGATCACGACGCAGAACGGAAGGGTGAGTCATCCAGTCCTCGTGAATCGACACACTTTGATGTACCTCGCCGGCGAGCCCGACGGTTCCGGACCGTGGCTGTACAGCATGGACGTCGAACACCGCATCCCTCACCGTCTGACCTTCGGTCCGGACGCGTATACCTCACTGGCCGCCACCGCGGATGGCAAGCGACTGGTGGTCACGCGAGCCAATCCCAAGAGAACTCTCTGGCGGCTAACGATCGGCGATGCAGTTGCCGGAGTGTCGTCGCCGGCTCGGGTCTCCACGACGCCCGCTACCGCGTTCTCTCCCAGGCTTGGGCCCGATTATCTGGTGTTTTGCTCTTCGGTGAGCGGAACCGAAAGTATTTGGAAGCGCACGAACGGAAACGACAAGGAATTGTGGAATGCTCACGCTGCGCAGATCATTGGCGGCCCCACGATCTCCCCCGACGGTGTACGTATCGCGTTTTCGATTCGCCAAAGCGGACACACGTCGTTGTACCTGATGCAGTCGGACGGGAGCGCTGCGCATGTCTTAAGCGATTCACTCGAGTTGCAGGGCTCTCCCACATGGGCGCCGGATGGCCGGTCGATTATGTCGGCGGCAAATGACCACGGCGTGCCGCACCTTTTTGAGGTGCGGATCGATGACGGCTCTGCGGTTGTTCGTGTGCGCGACTACTCGTTAGACCCGGCATGGCAGCCCGACGGCCGCTTCGTGATCTACTCTGGACCGGAGGTTGGCACGACGTTTTCCGTCAATGCTGTCACGGGCGGCGGTGTCGCGCATCAGCTTTCTCAGCTGACCAACCTGACGCGGGGCGCCCGACACCTCAAATTCCTCTCGGGGGGCCATACACTGGCCTTCCTGCGGGGTGGGATTGAACATAAAGATCTCTGGTTAACGAACCTGGATACCAAGGCCGAGCGAGAGCTCACCAAGGTCCCTGACGATTTCAATATTCGGGACTTCGACATTTCCCCAGACGGCCGCGAAGTGATTTTGGAACGGGTGCAGCCGCGTTCCGACATCCTGCTCCTCGATCTTGCCAGGCACTGAGCTGCGGGCACCCCTTCAAAGAAACTTGTTGATTTCGCTCTGGAGAACTTAGGGCAGTACGAATCAGCGAATAAGCATTCAGGCGTAGGGTTCGGGGGATGTGCCGCTTGCTCGTTTCATGCGCTGCTGCAAGATGAAGGGATAAGCCCCGAACAGTGCCGGTGCAATAGTAGCGAGGCATTCCAGAAGGCCATCTACCAGCAGCACCTGGATGGCATCAACCGCAGCCGCCTGGGCCGCCGAGAAGGTATCGGCGCCGCCACCGTCGAGCGCTATTTCCGCCGCGGCCTCCAGCGCCAGTTCGCCGAGTGGCAGCCACCCCGCTGCCCGCAGATTCTGGGCATCGACGAGCACTTCTTCACCCGACGAAAGGGCTATGCCACCACCCTGTGCGACCTGAGGAACCACAAGATCTACGACGTGGTGCTGGGGCGCTCAGAGACCGCCCTGGAGGCCTATCTGCAACGCTTGGAAGGCAAAGAAGATGTCCTGCTGGTGTGTATGGACCTGTCCTCTCCCTATCGCGCCTTGGTCCGCCGATTCTTTGGACTCTCGGGGCGGTTGGGAACAGGTCGGCTAAGGGTCCACACAAGAGTCCTTTTGCGTTGGTGCGTTGATCGCCGTGGTGATACCAGTCAATGAACTCCGGCGATCGACTCGCTACTGAATCCCTTCCGCCAGAATGATGCTCGTCTGATACACATCGCGCTGCGAATCGTATGCCCAGCGCTCGTCGCGCGAAACGGAGAATCCTATGGTCCCAGATTCCACGCCGACCTGCCACGGTCAATCGTCTCGTCACTGCCGTCGACCGCTACCGCCGGACCGCTTGCAAGCGAAAGGAGTAGCCGACACCGACGAAGTGATCCACCGCGGCCGAAGACAGGCCCAACCCAATGCAGATCGAGCTGCTGATGGGAGGTTGGCTTGTAGGCCGTGCCGAAATGCACAAGGTGCCTGGGACCTCCCTGCTCCGGGAAGTCGCCTGCGTATTCGACAAACGCATCCCACGTCTTCGTTAACTGCCGGTCCATCAAGAACGTGGTCTCCCCCGTCACGTTCCGATGGCCCTGCTCGGTCGGCCAATACACCGATAACATCCCCGCTGCTGTCCAGTTGGATGAAAATGCTCGCGACCAGGGCAGCTGCACGAATGGATCATACCCGTGACTCGAAATGACGCTAGCGCCCGTCGGCAGACTGAGCGATAAGACGAGCGAAACGTCAAAGCCGCCTGGCGTAGGGCCCAACTGCTGTTTTATCCCGACCACAAGGTCGCCAAACCCAGAGCCTATTCCCACTTGGCGAAAGTAGTCCGGAGCAGTCAGACGCAGCTCGGTTTTCGATGCCATCCCGAAGCGCAACAATGTCCCCGGAGCGTCGAACGTGCTTTGCCCCTGGTTTACGCTTTCTGCGAATCCATTCCCGGCTTGTAAGCTTCCGGGCGGGACAACGACGCTGGAATCGGTCGCAGCGGGCCGATCAGTAGCGATCGGAGCGGCGGCGGGGTCACTTCCGGCCGCATGCCTAGCTGCGATCACAATTACGATGGACGCGGCCAGGATCGGTCTCACGAGTGCTGCCCTAAGAACTCCACTATCGGACCAATACGGGACAAGCTGAAGAAGTCGTAGAGAATCCATGAAGAAACACACAACGATTCCGGAAGTTGGCCCTTAGACAGCGCTCGGGCAGATCACTCCCTGAGTTCCGCGGCCGGCCGGCGTTCGTGCCGCCCGAGCGGAGGAGGCCCAAATCGCGGCGTCGCAAACCTCGGGCGTCACACCGGACAGATCTACCGTGCAGGGGGACGCCAATGGAGATCGTGGTACACTGGCCCGACGAGGTTGGAGGTAAGCGATGCGTCTGTGCCTAGTGTTCTCACTCCTTCTGTTGAGCGGGCGGTTCTCGTCCGGCCAGTCGGGTTCCGCTGGCGGCGGGGACTCGGCGATCCGGGACGTTGTGAAGAAGTACGAGGACGCCCGCAACGCCACGGATGCGAACGCCGTCACAGCACTGTTCACGGCCGATAGCGACCAACTGGTTTCCTCCGGCGAGTGGCGGAAGGGCCGCGAGGCAGTAGTGCGTGGCACTATGGCCAGTTCGGGAGCGACCGGAGGAAAGCGCACGCTCACGGTCGAGAGTATCCGTTACCTCGCTTCGGACGTGGCCATCGCTGACGCGCGGTACGATCTGGCTGGCCTTGCCGGCGGCCAGGAACGGCACATGTGGAGCACCTTCTTGCTGACGCGCACGCCCGAAGGATGGCGAATCGCGGCGATTCGCAACATGCTGCCCGCGGCCCCGGTGCCCACCGCAGGGCGTTAGCCCAAACGTGGAGTTCACGCCCGAGGTCCGTAGCCGTTCAGTGTTAGGCCACTGTGCGGCCGATGCCCGCCGACCACGGGTTACCCGGCAGTCGCGCGCGGAGCGTCCACGCGGACTTCTTGCCCGGAACTCGCAAGATAACTTCGATTCGGGGCTAACAGCGCGGCGCCGGAGGCCGATCTCATTTCCTTCTGAGCGGAGCCCACCGCGGCGTTGCGTCTTCCCACGGATTATCCGTCAGAGCCGTGATCTCCGAGCCATCCGCGCGCATCACGGTGATTTCGCCATAGGACTGCGG
This sequence comes from Terriglobia bacterium, assembly GCA_963714205.1. Taxonomy (GTDB): domain Bacteria; phylum Acidobacteriota; class Terriglobia; order Bryobacterales; family Bryobacteraceae; genus CAVQNQ01. The sequence continues at coordinate 1,289,514 of CAVQNQ010000002.1, read as the reverse complement.
GTTGTGAGGGTGGAGAGCCACCTCGTCCTTGAATCCCGCGCGGCCGGATGAAAACGCGATCCATTCGCCGTCCGGCGACCAGGTCGAATGCGCGTCGTTCCCCGGCAGATGGGTTAGCCGCTTCAGACCCGTACCGTCCGGGCGGATGACGTAGATCTCGTAATCCTTATCCTCGCGGTTACTGGTGAAGCAGATCCAATCCCCTCTGGGTGACCAGTCCGGAAAATTGTCCGTGTGATCGCCCTCGGTCAGCACCTTGATCTCGCCGGTTTCAAGTTCGGCGATCCGCAACCCCTTGCCGGCTTTGTCCGCAGTGCGGAATACCAGGCGCTTTCCGTCCGGAGACCAACTCGGGAACCCGTCATTGCGCTCCCCATGCGTGAGCTCCTTGAGCCCGGAGCCGTCCGGATGAATGAGCGCGATCGTCGAGGTCACCCGCCCCGAGCCCAGAAAGCCTTGAAACGCGGCGCCCAGGCCGAACGCGATCCAGTCGCCTCTAGGGGACCAACTTGGCGCCGTGGTGTTGCGTTGCAGATCGTCGTGAATCAGCCAGCGGTTTGATCCATCCGCGCTCGCCTCCACTAGGCCATTGTGGGAGAACGCAGCCTGCCCGTTGGTGAACACCAGCCGATCACCGGCGGGCGAGAAGCTCGGGAAAATCCCCGTCCGCAATAGGCGGAACCGCGAATCCTTGCTCGGCGTTTCCATCACCGGTGGCCAGTTCTGACCGATGTCGCGGTAGTAGACCATTGTGCGCCCGTCCGGAGACCAATCCGGACTGTTGAATTCGCCGCGCGCTCCAGCATCGCCCTTGGTGAACTCAACGCCGCCTTCCGGGCCGCCGCTGAAATATCCGATGCGGCCGCCCGCGAGCCAACGTGGCGACCACTTCTCACCTTTGCCTTGGGTCAGTTCCTTCTCCTGACCGGACGCGACATCTACCTCGGCGATCTGCGTGGTGGCGCGCAAATGGCGGGGGTCGGAGATACTGATCACGTCTTCGAAGCTGGCCTTGTAAAAAACGATCTGCTTTCCATCCTGCGACCAACTGGGGCTGCCGGCATAGGAGTTGGTGTGCGTCAGCCGTCGCAAGCCGGAGCCGTCGGGATGCAGCAGGTAGATCTCGGTTTGCTGGATCAGCTCGAATCCGTCGGGGCGTTGCGGCTTGGGCGAATCGCGGTCCGAGGAGATAGCGATCCACTGCCCGTCCGGCGACCATGCAGGCCGGAAGTGGCCTCCCGCGTGGTTAGTGATGTTGCGAACCGTCCTGGTGGCGAGATCCAATGTCCAAAGTTCCGCATGCCCGCTGCGGCTGGAAACGAACGCCACCGTGCGTCCGTCCGGAGAAAGCGCCGCCTGGTCGTCGAAGGAGGGATCATCGGTCAGCCGTTCCAGCCCCGTGCCGTCCGGGTGCGCGCGGTAGATGTCCGCGGAACCATTGCGTTCCGAAGTAAACACGATCCACTTCCCGTCCCGCGAAAACGACGCGTTGAAATCCTGAGCAGGGTTCGCCAAGAAAGGCTTGGGATTGCGACCGTCGGCGTCGGCGATAAAGATGTCGGCGTTCAGAGGCGCGAATCCGGAATACGCAACCGTGTACTTGGGCTGCGCGTTCACCGGCGCCAAAACGCCAGCCGTGGCACATATAGCAAAAACCAGCAATCGCGCGCCATATATCAGTCGCTCGTATGCCTGATTCGATTGTCCGAGAATGAAGTTTGAAGGCGTACACACGACGCGATGTTATCATAGGCGACCCGGTCTCGGATTTGCGCCGGGCCTCAAATGACTTAGTCGGCTCGTAATGCGTGAAGGGATTGTGTCCGGACGGTCGGCAACCGGGAGTTACTTTTTCACGACTGCCGACAAGCGGCCCCGTGCTCCGCGGCCGGCCGCCGTGCGTGCCGCCCGAGCGGCGGCGGTCCAGGTCGACAATTCGGCCCCTGTACGCGAGCCGGCATTCGCAAATATCAGAAATCGGAAAGCCTGCCGGTGACCGGACGCCTCGTTGCGGGCGCTCCGCCGCATGTTCCACCTTGCCCAAGAGTGGGGCCGGGTGGAAAAGGCTCTTCCGGCAGTGAAGATGGTTCCGGGTGAAAATCACCAGGAGCGCGTGCTCACTTCCGACCAAGAGACGCTGTACTTCCGGGCGGCAAGCCTGGCAGGACACCGCGATATGAACATCACGAAGCGGTACGTCCACCCGCAAGAGCAGACGATCCGAGACGCCATGGAAAAGGCCCGCGAGGTAAAGGGTGGGCACAATTCTTTGCACAGTGCCAGCAGCACAGCATCGGAGCAAAGTGCAGGATCAGCTGTAACTAATTGAAAAACAGTGAGTTACATGGTGCGCCCGGGGTGACTCGAACACCCGACCTTCTGGTTCGTAGTTCGAAACGCTATCGTCTACGGAAGTCGTCCCTGTGTATTATCAGCGGTTTAGAAACGCGAGTAGACGCGAGAAACGCCCTTAGACGGTGCTGGACGAACGGCGTTGCTACCACTGTTGCTACCAATTCCGGGTCGAAGCAGAGGAGGGAAGGCCGTCCCACTTTCGATTCAGCTGGGCCACCGATCGCTTCAAAAGTAAGCCCTGACGGGCCGCAGTGTGCTCATTGGCCTCGCGGTCTCGGACTTGTCGGGGCACCAATTATCCTGCTCGGTATCGGATAGTAGGAGAAATGATCACTCGATCTCGCGATAAAGGATTGGGGACGACCGAGCAGACTTGACTGCCAATCCGTTCTCTGCGGGTCCCTCGAGGATACTCATCGACAACTTGCTCCGGCAAGCAGTCGTGGAAATTCGGGCATGGCAAGGCACTCGAAGTGAATCTGATCTACCTTCCTGGCGTGCGGATCCATTTGGCAATAATGCTCAGCGGTGGGCGGCCGTCTAGGGTTACGCTGAAGTTGTCGTAAACGGGCACCGCCTGGCCATCAATCGGCTGCACGGTGGAGCAGTCGGACTTCGGCGCGACGGCCCGGCTGTACCCGCTGGTCCAGCAGTCCATCCGAGCCGGCGTGTGGCTGCCGAACCGCGGGAGCAACCTCTGCAACCGGAAGTATTGTTCCTTCTGGCGGGCCTGCCAGGAGTGCTACGGCGGAAAGGTCGCTGACTGATTACCGCCTGAAGCTCTGGGCCTGCCGGAATCTTCACGGCAGACTTATGCGCCCAGTCGACGGCGTAGGCTTACGTGCCGCGGCTCCCCAGCGCCATCACTCCGACTGGGAGTGGGACGTTGGCACTGTAGTCGCGGCAATCGCAAACGCCCGCGGACGGCGCCACGGCGTGGCGGCGATCGTCGCGGGACGACTACGCACCGAGGTCTTTCAGGTGAGCTGAGATCCGCAGCCCCAGCCGCACGGAATTCGCCGCCCAGGTGGCCGACCGCGCTTGGCTTTCGATCCCTCCGGCCAACGCGGAGAGTCATCCAATTACAGCCTTCACTCTCTCAGCGAGATGGGCCGCCGTATAGGGCTTCGGGACGAACCCGGTGACCTGAGATCCTTGGAAAGCGCTCATTGTCTCTGCCTCGCTGTATCCGCTGGAAATCAACACCTTGACCTCGGGCCGGATTCTGCGCAGTTCCGGAAACGTCTCTTCCCCACTCATTCCCGGCATGCCGCTGTCCAAGATCACCAGCGAAATCTCGCTGGGGTGCCGCTTGAAGATGTCGATTGCCTCCGGCCCGCTCTCGGCTAGGAGAACCCTGTAACCGTATCGTTCGAGTGCCTTCTTTGTCAGCTCCCGCACGGCATTCTCATCGTCGACGACGAGGATCGTGCCGGCCCCCTCGAGTGCCGCACCACGGGACACCACCTGCGGCGCCACAGCCACACTTTCCGAGGCAGGAAGCAGGACCGTGAAGCAGCTCCCTTTGCCGGGCGCACTGCTCACGGTAATCGCTCCCTTGTGTCCACGGACAATACCGGAAACGGCCGCCAATCCGAGTCCGCGACCCATGAGCTTGGTCGAGAAGAAAGGATCGAAAACCTTGGCTCTCGTGGTCTCATTCATGCCGCAACCCGTGTCGCGCACTTCCAGGAAAACATACCTGCCTGGACGAGGTTCCGCTGCTTCCGGATGGCACTGCGCATAGTCCTTCCCCACTTCCTCCACGCCGGTTCTCACCGTGATCGTGCCCGCGCCGCTCCCGATGGCCTCCGATGCATTGAAAACCAGATTCATGAAGATTTGCTGCATCTGGCTGCGATCGGCTTCGATGGCCGGGAGATCCGGGGCCAAATCGAGTTGCAGGGCGATCTTCTTGGAGATGGAATGTCGCACCAGGGCGCTCATGGCGGGAAGCACCCCCGACAGATTCACCGGTTCAATCAGAAACTTCCCCTTACCCGCATAGGCAAGCATCTGTCGGGTCAGGTGAGCGGCCTCCTCGCTGGTCTTGATCACGGTATCCAATAACTCGACTGCGGGATCGCCCGGAGCCAGCATCTCCTGAACCAGGCTGGCGTTACCCATCACCCCGACGAGCAGATTGTTGAAGTCGTGAGCAATGCCGCCTGCCAGCATTCCGATGCTCTCTAACTTCTGCGACTGCCGCAGCCGCTCCTCGGAGCGTTTCCGGTCTGTGATATCGTGCGCGATACCGATAATACGGACCGGACGGCCGGAGCCGTCGCGAATGCATCGCCCTTTAGCGAGAACCCAGTGTGCGCTGCCGTCCGGCCATACCGTGCGGTACTCGGTCTCGTAATCGGGACGATCTTGCGATAGTCCACCTTCCGCGCAGCGGGAAAACTGGCTCCAGACGCTCTCCACATCTTCCGGGTGAATCAGACTCCGCCAGCCTTCGCACGTGCCGTCAAAGGAATCTGGCGCTATACCGTGGATGCGTTCCACCTCGGACGACCACCTGACCCGCTTGTCGGCCAGGGACCATTCGAAGGTACCGACCTGGCCGGCGTCCAGCGCCATGCGCAGCCTGGTCTGGTCGAGCGCCCGCTCCTCCATCATCTCTCGTAGTTTCCGGTTCGCCTCCTCGAGTTCCTGGTTCTTGCCGGCGAGATCGGCAAGCAGCGCGGCCCGCACTTCGGCCAATTCGCGCTGGGCGCGCGCGTCGGCCGCCTGGAGTTCATGCCGCACCAGTTGCTCGCGCACCTGGCGATTCTCGTCCTCGAACTGCTTTCGGCGCAGCGCCGCGCGCACACGTGCGCCCAGAACCTCGTACTCGCTCGATTTGACAAGATAGTCGTCCGCCCCCGCGTTGATGCCGTCCAACAGGTAATCGCGATCCTCCCATGCGGTCAGGATCAGCAAAGGAACTTCGGAGACAGCGGGGTTGCTCTTGATTCGCATGCAGGTCTCCTGCCCGGAGAGGCCTGGCATCACCAGGTCTAAGAGGATGCAATCGACCGGTTGTACCGCCAGCAGATTGAGGGCCTCATCTCCGGAGTGAGCCACCACCACGTCATAACCTTCCTGACGCAATTGCCCGGCAAGCTCCTGCAGGTATTTGGCATCGTCATCGACCGCAAGAATCCGCTTCGGGCCCAGGACACTTTTACCGGGGGAGAGAGCCGGCGGAGCGCTCGCCAGGCGCAAAACTGCCGCCAGACGCGCGAGCACCACCTCAAATCCATCATCCTTGCGCATGAAACTGTCGGCGCCGGCGTCTAGAGCGCGCAGTTCCTCCAACGGATCGCCGGAAGCGGTGAGAAGAAGGCAGGGGGTGCGCCGGAGAATGGCATCCTCACGGATGCGCCTCACCACCGTAAGACCGTCGATACCCGGCAATCCGCTGTCCACGAGAATGGCTGCGGGCCGCTCGCTGATAGCCCAGTGAAGAGCCTCCTCTCCGGTCGCCGCTGCCAGCACTCGGTAACCCGCTCCTTCGAGCAGCTCCCTAATCCGCTCGCGAAAGGTTTGACTGTCTTCAACGACCAGGACTGTGACCCGTGACTCGGTGGCAGGCTGCCTCTGCGCGCCTCCTGCAAGTTCCTTGGCGCGAGCGATGACGTAGCTGGTATCGTACGGTTTACCTACGTATTCGTCGGCGCCCGTCTGGAGGCCCCTGACCCGGTCTTGAACCTCGGCCTCGGTGGAAAGCAACATCACCGGTACCGCCGCCGTCCCGGAGTCGTTCTTCAGCTCCCTCAATAACTCGATACCATCGCCGTCCGGCAACAGGACATCCAGCACGATCAGCGAAAAAGAGGAAGAGCTGAGGGCTTGACGCGCGGACGCCAGGTCCGCACAACGCGCGGTCGAAAAGCCCGCGGCATCGAAAGCCTCGCTAAGATCCATGCGGACCGTCAAGCTGTCGTCCACGATCAACACGCGGGGACTCAATTGTTCCTCCCTGACTGGCTGCCCTCCACCAGCGCCACCAGCGTGGGGGCGATCTGGTCCAACGGGAGAATACTGGTGGCAGCCCCCAGGCGGATGGCCTCCGCGGGCATGCCAAACACCACGGAACTCGCCTCGTTTTGGGCGATCGTCATCGCGCCGGCATGGCGGGCCGCGAGCATACCGGCGGCGCCATCCTTTCCCATGCCGGTGAGCAGGCACGCAATCGCCCGCGGGCCAAATTCCCGCGCCACGGATTCAAACAGATGGTCCACGGAGGGGCGGCACGAATGCCGTTGCGGCGCATTAGTGAGCCGCAACTTACCGCCGCATACCTCCAGGTGCCGGCCGGCAGGCGCCATAAGGACACCGGGCTGGCCGGCTTCCGGCACCGGCTCGCCGTCCGTGGCATAGCGCACACACATGCCGCACTGCGCGTCCAGCCAGTCCGATAGCGCCGTGGCAAACGACTCGGCCATATGGATCACCAGGAGAATCGGCATCGGGAACTTCGCCGGCAACGCGCGTAAGATGGCCAGCACCGCGGCAGGCCCGCCCGTTGAAGCACCGATCGCGATGGCGCGGTATTCCGTCCTGCCATCAAGGGAAGTTCCCGCCTCCTGCAATCTCGCAGAAGGACGTGGCGCAAGGCGTCCTCGAAGATGGGTGATCACCCGAATCTTTGCAATCAGCTTTACCGTCCCTATAAAGGTGCGATCCCAGGCGTCCCCCGCGCCGTCGGACAACGGCTTCTCCAGCACGTCCACCGCGCCGGCAGCCAGGGCATCATAGGTCTTAAACAACTCCCCGCGGTTCACCGAAGCGGAAACGATCAGGATCGGGGTCGGGCAGTAGGCCATGATATGTTCGGTGACCGCCACGCCGGTGAGGAACGGCAGCATCATATCCAGCGTTACCGCATCCGGCCGCAGCGCCTGGCAGAGTTCGATGGCTTCTTTGCCATCCCGCGCCTCTCCCACCACGGTGATATCGGGATCGGACTCGAGCACCTCGACAAGGTGCTTCCGTACGGTCAGCGAATCTTCCACTACGAGGACGCGAATCCTATTCATCTTCATCGGCCCACCAGCCCGTTAATCGTCTGCAGGAGCGCACCCTGATCGAATTCGCCCTTCACGACGTAGGCGCGAGCGCCTGACTTCATACCAAGGCGGCGGTCCTGGTCGGAACTGCGCGAGGTGACCAGGATTGAGGGAATACTCCCGAGAGCGGGGTCTGACCGGGTGCGCGTGATGAACTCGAAGCCATCCATCCCAGGCATCTCGACATCTACAACAAACAGACTATAATTCCGGGCACGGGCCTTGTCCAACGCCTCCTCACCGGATGTGGCGGTGTCCACCTCGTAACCGGCCGATTCTAGGATGCTCTGTTCCAGCATACGGGTGGTTAGGGAGTCGTCGATCACCAGCACGGGCGCAATCGGTGGGGCAGTGGAGGCAACCTGCCGGGGTCGTCCGCCGCCGGCCGCATCTACAAGGCCGGCAGGATCGAGCACGATCTGCGGATTCCCCTCGGCGTCGATGGAGACCCCGGCGATCACGGGATCGATTCCGGCGAACGGCGCTATCGGGCGCAGGACCACGGTAGCGGTTCCCAGGAGGCGGTCCACAGCTAGGGCGGCAAGCTTGCCGCTGGATCGGATCACCACGGCCGATACCGATGCCGCCCGGCGTGAGGTTACCTGCTGCCGGAGCGCATCGCTAAGGGCCAGGAGTGGTATGGCGTGGCCTTCGTAAACGATCGAATCGGCCACGCGATTGCGCGCAATATCGGCTTCGCGCAGGCGCAATATCTCCTGCACCGCGTTAATGGGCAACGACGCGGCCATCCCAGCGCTTTCCACGACCACGGCATCCACCGAAAGCAACGATACCGGCACGGTGATCTCGATGGTTGCTCCAGCGCCCGGTTCGGTGACCACGTGGACATCCGCCTTCAGGCGCGCGGCCGTCTGCCGAACGATATCCATGCCAATGCCCCGGCCGGAGATTTCGCTCACCCCACCCGACGTCGTAATGCCGCCACGCAGGATCAGGCGGACAAGTTCCTCGGGCGCCAGGGATTCGGCTGCGCTGGTGGTCGAAGATCGTGGTGCGGCGGCCCGCCGCAGAGCCGCGACATCGAACCCCCGGCCATCGTCGATACAGGCAAATGCCACTCGGTTACCGTGCCGCACTACGCGAACTGTTACCTTGCCCGATTCGGACTTGCCCGCGGCCTTGCGCTCCGCGGGAGTTTCGATCCCATGCGCCACGGCATTCCGCACCATGTGAAGTAAGGCATCGCGTAAGGCAGCCAGCACGTGCGCGTCAAGACTGTTCTCTCCACCCGCGGTCTCAAAAATCACCTGCTTGCCTAACGTCTGAGCGGAGTTGCGCACCGCGCGTTCCAGGATCGGGAATACCGCGTTGGCGGGCACCAGGCGGAGTGCGGAGGCGGCATCCCGGATCTGGTCCAGCTCCCGCTCCAACTGCCCGGCACTGAACGCCAGGGTTCCGTGCAGCGGCTTAAGTGCGGCATGCAAGTCTTCCGCCATGGCCCGCGCCTTGGTGAGCGCGGCGGGTGAGATGCCGCCCCCATACCGTTCCCCGCCCGAGTCAAGTTGCTCCCATAGCAGTGCCGCCAAACCTGCGGTGCGGCCCAAATCGGCTATGTGTTCCTTCAACCCGTTCACTTGAACCGCGCTCTGAGCCACGCCGCGCAACATTTCGTCCATTTGAGCGATGTCCACGCGGACTGTATCGAAGGTCTCCTCGAATGCCGTGGGGGCTGGCGGCTGCGCCTCCGGTTCCGGCGCCGTCCGGCCGATGTCGCTGAGTTCGCGGGCCATCTCGTCCGCCAGGCGCAGCAACCGCGACGCATTCTCAGGCGGCGGCGCCGCGCCGCTCTTCGAGAACGGCATCAGCACGTCCTCGAACTGGTGCGCCAGGCCGGCAATGGTCTTGTGCTTCACCACGTGCGCCGCCCCTTTCAGAGTGTGCGCAAGACGAAGCAGATGCGGTACGACGGTTTCACCTGCCGCTCCACGGGCAAGGTCGCCCGCGCCGCGGGTGAGTTGGTCGATAATCTCGCCCGCTTCGGTCCGAAAATAGCGGTAAGGATCTTGGGGCATGCCTATGCGCCATTGGCTCGCGCGCGGATAAGACGGTTCAGATTCCGCGATAAGGTGGCCAGTTCGGAGGCTGTTTGCAGCGCATTCGTCGTGATGCTTTCCGCCTCCCTGCTCACCTGGGCGACGGCGGCGATAGCTGTGTTCACCTGCTCGACGGCGGTGGTCTGCTGTTTCGTGCTCAACTCGATTTCACGCGCTGCCTCGGTGGTCGTGGCCACGAGCGAATTAATCTGGTTCAGCGAAGTGGCGACTTCGGCGAACTCGCGTGTGCCTGCCTCGACGGCCTTGGTACCACCTTCCGTCGTCATCACGGTGCTATTCACGGCCGCACGGATTTCCTCGATCAACGAGCGGATGTCTTTGGTGGAGTCTCCCACCCGGTCCGCCAGCTTGCGGATCTCGTCGGCGACCACCGCGAAGCGACGGCCACTGTCGCCCGCGCCCGCCGCCTCGATCCGGGCGTTGATGGCAAGAATGTTGGTTTGTTCCGCCAGTTCGTTGATAATGTCGAGAATGCCGCCGATCTGCTGCGACTTGCGGCCCAGATCGAGCATGTGGCTGACGATGAGGTCCACCTGCTTCTTGATCTGGACCACAGACTCGTGGGCGGTCTGCACGATTCTATTGCCGGCCACCGCCGCCGTCCCCGTTTGCGAAGAGATCTGGGCTACCCGCTGGGCACTCTCCGCGATCTGGCGGGAAGTGGCCAAAAGCTCGCTTATGGTGGTGTTGATCTCGTTCATCGAGGTTGCCTGCTCACGCGCGCCGGTGGCCTGTTGAGTGGCCGTGGTTTGCAGCTCCGCTGACGAGCTCTGGATATCCTGCACCGCCGAACCGAGCTGGCGCGCCAGCACGCGGGTCAACACGAACGCGAGCAACCCAGCCAGCCCCACCGCCAGAACGGTAATCCCGACGACAACATTCTGGGCGGAGTTGGCCGCCGCGGTGGATGCGGCCTTTCCGGTGGCGAGCAGTTCCTCTTCCCATTGGGCGAACCGGTTCACCGCTGTGTCCAGCCGGGCTCGAACCGGCGCGATCTCCTGCACCACGAACTGCGACATCTTCTCCGGACTGGCGTTTGTCTGCCGCAACGCGTGCGATTTCTCTACCACCGCCTGGTATTCGCCATCGCGCTGTTCGATTTCCCGCAGCAGCCCCTTGCCTTCGTCTGTATACACATGGCTCTTCAGGCGGGCAAAAATGTCCTTGAATTCCTGCTCTGAGTCGTCTTCGGATTGCAGGAACTCCGAATACCCTGAAAGCATGTACGCTCGTGAGTTCGCGGATTTGCGGGCCGTGGCAGCCTGCAGCTTGGCTGCATCAATCAGGTTCTGCGCGTTTACCGCCAACACGCGGTCCTTTGATGCGACGACGTCTCTCAGCGAGTAGACGGCGACCGCGGCGATGACGATCGCGAGCACCACCACGGCCGCGAATCCCGTGGCCATCTTCTGCCCGAAGGTCCATCGTTCCATCACATATTTCTCCATTCCTGTCCCGGAAGGTTCGCCGCACGTTGGCGAATTCGTTCCACCAGCAGAGGAAGATCCACAACGCCGCGTAGAATCCCATTCTGGCGTGCCGTGGCGCTGACATATGGGCGATCGGGTTGCCCCGCGCCGGGAAAAATCTCCGCTGCGTCTACCTGGAAATATCCGTCGAGCCCATTAAAGCCCAAGCCGACTGCGTCACTGCCTTCTCCGGCCCGGACGATCCAGCGCACCTGTTCGGAATTTCCGCCCAGCCCGAGTAGCCTGGAAAGACTGAATACGGGCAGCACGTCTCCACGAAGCGCAGTAATGCCAACCAATTCCGGAAACCTGGCTGGGACCGGTACAATTCTGCGGGCGGCCGTCAACGCTGAAATGTCGCGTAAACGCAGAGCGTGCTCCTCGCCTCCCACCCTGATGGCAAGCAACGCTTCGAGCGCCTCCGTGGCGCATTCCTGAGGCGCGGCGAACGCCTCATCGAAACGCCGACGCATTTCAGCCACCTTGGTCTCGATCGGTGAACTGGCGGAACTCACGGCTTACCTCCACATGCGCCGATTTCCCGGTGGCACAAGTCGATCAGGGCCTCTCTGGCGAAACCGCCGCCGAACAGCAGTACTCGCGACGCGTCCTCGAGTGCCAGCAGAACGGCGGCCTGTCGCAGTTCCTGACACGCCATATCGGACTGGCCGCTGCGTTTGGCTAGCAGTCCGAGATGCAGATGCGGCATGGCGAAAGCAGAGTCCAGGTAAACCGCGATCCGGTCATGCTCCACCGCGGCGTCCGGGTCGCCGACATGCTCGCGGCAAAGAGCTATCAAATAATGCGCCCCGGCGTTCAAGTCGTTACTCGCCAGCAGCAGCCTGCAAGTCTTTTCGGCTCTCGCGAGGTCGCCGCCGTTGGCCAGCAATACCGCGCACAGGAGTTGCACATCGGGATCCGCTTGCGACTCGGACGGCAGTTTCTGGACCACTGCGAGCGCATCCGCGAATCGCTCCTGCCGCAGCAATTCGAGCGCCAGCTTCACGTCGCAGCCCGGCAGCATATCTATGACGTTCGCCGCGGCCGGCAAATCTCCGGGCGGTTTGGCCTGCAACTCCGGAGGGCTCTGCGTCAGGTTCTGAATGCGTTCGGAGGCCCGCCGGATGTTGTCGATCCAACTCGCATTCAGTTCCGGCAGAACCACCGGGCGATTGCCCGAACCGGCCAGTGTTTTCGCCGGTGGACCCGGCACGGCCCTGGGCACCTGCGGCGGCCCGGAGCGTGTTTCCAGCCGCTCCCGGCGCTGATAGAGAAATGCATCGTTGGTATGACAGAGGTGAAACTCCGTGGATAACCCACGCAGCGTTTCAGCCGGTCCCAGGAACAGATATCCGCCGGGCAAAAGGCACTCGGCTACGCAGGCCACCACAGCTTCGGCGGCATCGGGGGCGAAATACATCAGCACGTTTCGCAGGAAGATCACGTCGTAGGTATCTCTCTGCCAGAAGCTGGCATTCGGATCGACCAGGTTGCCTTCCTCGAAACACACCATCTCACGAATGGCCTCAGCCAAATGGAACTGCTTGCCAGTACGCCGGAAGTAAAGCTCCCTCACATTCTCGGGGGTGTCCCTTAAAGACCATTCCGGGTAGCACGCCTGCCTTGCCCGTGCAATCGTAACCGGATTGATATCCACACCGCCAATGGCGACGCACCAGGACTTCAACATGGAAGCCTGCTCGCCCACCGTTATGGCTATCGAATACGCCTCCTCGCCTGAGGAACACCCCGCCGAAAGGATGGCAAGCTGACGGCGGGAGGATTGGGCCTTAACGCGGTTGGGAAGGACTACCTCGGTCAGGGCCTGGTAATGCTCGGGTATGCGAAAAAAGTATGTCTCGCAGACCGTGACCTCACTCGCCACAGCCCGCTGTTCGCCGAGGGACGCTTCAAACATCGGCAAGTACTGCCCGACTGAGACCGTCCGCCCCTCCGCCATCCTGCGCCGGAGGATTCCCCCGAGTTCATCCATGCGGTTATCGTCAACCCGGAAGCCGAACCGCCGCGCGATGGCATCGCGGAACTGGTCGATCTCCGCCCGGCGCAATGTCATTGCGGTTTCCCGCCGGCTTCGGAGGTCAGAGATTCCCACACCGCGTCCGGCACGAGCCGGCCGATTCGAAGGGTCACAAGAAGTTCTGAATCGGTCCTGCCAACCGCCTCGATTAGGTCGGATCGTGCGCTTTGAAGGGCGGGCGGCAAGTCCTGCAACACCGATCGATCTATTTCCACCACACCCAGGACCGCCTCCACCAGAACGGCGACAGTCCGCTCTCCGGTCCGTAGTATGACAAAGCGGGTGGCGGCGGCGTGTGACGATCCCTGAAACAGCGAGTTCAGATCGACGACCGGCGTGGGAATGCCCCGCACCAGCGCAATTCCCTGAAGAAACTCCGGCATTCCCGTGAAAGCGCTTGTGGGAAGCGGCCGCGTGGTTTCCACGACGGCTTCAATTGGAAATGCGCATACGGCACCGGGTATCCTGACAAGGACCACGGAGCTGGAATTCAGGCCCGGCCGCGAAATGCTGGGACGTTTCTGTATTGGTCCCATCGTCTTCCGTTCAGACGGCAAAACAAAGAAGAGAAAAAAGAAGTGCTGTAGCGAGCCTGCATTCCAGACCGGCAAACGGACATTCGCGTTCAGCAGCGCATCACGGTCTGCTTCTGGATCAGAGCACTATCATCGCAGGACTACAGCCCCACTCGTCGGATCCTATCTCCGGTGTCGCCTAGCCTTCTTATCATACATGGGCGGCGCGAACGGTGGCCGGCCAGAAGCCGCGGCGGTCGTCGCGTGACGTCTGAGCCGCGACGCTCACGCTCGCCCCGCCGCCGCTCGGGCGGCGCGCACAGCGCAGGACAGCTGGCCTGCGGAACGCGGCGCGACGTGGGCGCGCCGAACCGTGGGGTGCTCCTTCGCGCGATCCGAGGCGGATTGTGTTGTTAGGGCGGCTGACGTTTCTGGCGTTCCAGGACCCGGGCGGAAAGCGGTTATTCGGTTGATCGATTCTACGACGCTTGCGTGGACAGTCGGAGCGCGTCTTCGATCTCGTAAACCCTGTCTTCCAGGTTCTTAGTGAGAGCACCGCTCGCTTTGGCTTGCTGCAGTTTCCTCTGCGCCGCCGAGAGCCGCTTCTGAAGGCGTGCGGTCTTTGGGTCTGTCTTCGCGGGTGCCGTCGGCGCTGGGATCGCGCCTTTGGCTGCTGCGCGAGTCTGCGTCTTCTTGGGCTTCAACTTGGCGGAAGTCTTGTATCGGAACGACGTGACGCCTGGCGGCGGCTTCAGCGGCCCGCCGAAGTCGGAGCGGTATTCTTCCGCAATCTGAACTGCTTCGACGAGCAATTCCCGAAAGCGCGACTCCATCGCCTGCTTTGCCTGTACACGCAGGTCCTCGCCCTGCTGCTTCCATTTCTGGTACTCGGAGATGATGTTGTTCATGCCGATCCATTCATCATAATCGGGGGCTGATGTGCCGAGTCGCTGGAAATTCGCAAGGCGCGAGCGAGAGACCCGAACCGGCGATGCCCAAACCTTCCGCGCGGCGCCGCGCCGTTGGCGACCGGAGCCGCCGCCGCTTGGGCGGCACGCGCGGCGGCCGGCCGCGGACGCCCGCGCGAGGACTGCGCCGTGCGCACGAAGTCCGCGTCTGCGGGACGCGGCGCGACGTGCGGGCGCCGAACCATCGACATGCCGCGCTTCGCCAGCGCCAGCCGGAAAGCCGCGGCGCTGCCTGCGGTAACCGTGGCGGTTGCCACGCCGCGCGTCGACGTGGATCGGCGCCGCTCGCGTCGCGAACGGCGCCCGGCCGCGGAAGGCGGAGCCGTGCGCCGCACTTCACGGTACGACCGACGGACGCGTTCGCGGGAAGCGGCACGGCGTGGGAGATCGAAGCGCCGACATGCCGTGCTCCCCGGGCTCCGTGCGCGAAACCGGGACCGCGCCGGGCCGCCGCGGACAATCTGATTCCGTCGCGGCGGAGATCACGCGGGGAACTCGCGCAACGGAGCGGCTCTCGGGTCGCCGGCTCGTCCGGTTCAGCACGCGGGGAGCGTTTTCCGTCCACCTGACGTGAGCGGGACTTGATAGGGAGTGATCCTCGGCGACTGCGGCCCTGCTCTCTACGAGTGGGGGACAGTCCGCTCGGAGGTGCAGGTGGCGTCTCGGGAATCTTTTTCGCGTCCAGTCGGGCTGAAATGGTGGAACGTATCCGCTCGTGATAAGCGGCCGTGCCTGCCGGAAGTCCAGCCTCCGCGGCGTCGTTGGGCCGACACGAACTGTCTTTTCCGAGTCCAAGATTCGACAGTTCGACATCACAGGGTCTCCATCTGAGTGCCGAAATGCTTGTTTCAGCGGATGGGGCGTGAGGCCGGGTTGGCGCGTTGCGTGCTACGCTTTTCAGCGAGATTCTGTATGTCACATCATTTCGATACCAAACCGGCGAGGGAGGATCCGAGCCTCAACCTCTGCGACTTTTATTTGTTTGACGGCCCCTCAGGTAAGACGGTGATGGCGATGACCGTGAATCCGGATGTGGGATTATCTGCCTCGGATACACTTCATCCGGAAGGGCTCTACGCGTTCCGGTTCGACCTGAACGGAGATGCGAAGGAAGAGGTTACGTTCAAGTTCAGGTTTGGTGAACCACGACACGGAGATGACAGCGAGCATACTCACGTTCATCCGTTTGTGGTGCGGAAGGCGACGGGTGACGATGCGCTTCGTGGTGACGCCGGAGAGAGTCTGGTTGAGGGTGAAACCGGCTCCGTCGCGACTGATTCGGGTGTAGGTGCCGAGCGAACTGATTGGGAAGGGAAAGGTCAACGCATGGACGACGATCTCTCTCTTTGGCCATGCGCCGGAGGTGCAAGTGTCGCGTTGGGGCCTGCCTATGGTTACGCATATCTTCCTGAGCGATCTGGGAGATCAGGAGTTGAAAGAGCAGTTCAATGCGTCGGTTCCGTCTGAAGATCAAGAGCGCTTCGCAAAGCCGATCGCGGATTTTGCGGAGAAGATGACGACCTATGCTCGTTCGGCGGCGAACCCGGGTGAATACGGGAACCTGATCGCTGCACGGCTGTGCCCCGACACGATGCCTTACGAGCTTGGAACGTCCGCCGCATTTGAGGTGGCCAGCTTCAATGGACGCGCGCTCGGCGACGATGCGATGGATGTGATGTTGACGCTGACCGCCAATACGCCAATTGTCGATGGACTTGCTCCCGACCGCGGGCGGATGCGCAAGGATTTTCCGTATTATGGAGCGCCGTATACGGCGGAGGAGCAGGCAGGGGTGACGCCGCTGCTGCCTTCGGCTGAGAAGCAGGCGGGAAGAGGCGCTTGAGAATGAAGTGGGGAATCAGGGCGCTTCCGTGGGCGCCTGGTACGGCCCGCTGGCTCGATCCTTCAGCGCTATTAAGACGGCCGCCATCCCCACAAGGCAGGAGTCGGCAATGAGCACGAGAGAAGTAAGCAAGAACGAAGAGACGAAAGGTACCAGCGTTGCATATCTCGATACAAAGCTTGAGATAGTCGTCATTCCGGTCTCGGATATCGACCGAGCGAAAGAATTTTACTCCGGCCTCGGGTGGCGGCTCGACGCCGACCACGATAACGGCAGCGACTTCCGGCCTATACCTGATTGTGTCCGACATCAAGGCCGCTCGCAACGATCTGCTCCGTCGCGGCGTTAAGATCAGCGAGGTATTTCACGGCGCCAGCGACGTGTACGTCGGCCCGGACGAGCCCTACCTGTTTGGGCGGATCCGGGTCAACGGTCCTGATCCCGAGCATCGCAGTTACCGCTCTTTCGCTTCATTCAGCGATCCAGACGGGAACGGCTGGCTGTTTCAGGAAATCACGACGCGGCTGCCCGGTCGCATCGACGCCACGGCGACGACCTTCGCATCGGCGAACGATCTGGCGAAGGCGTTTCGGCGTGCGGAGGGCGCCCACGGCGAGCACGAGAAGCGCACCGGGCAACGCGATGAGAACTGGCCGGAATGGTACGCCGCGTATATGGTGGCGGAGCAGTCAGGCGGAAAGCTGCCGGAGTGATGGATAGGGACACGTCGGCGCGGGTTCGGACGATGAACCTCTTCCCGCCTGACCTATTGCGCGCGCGTCAAGCTTCAGAGACGACACCGTTGAGTTCAGACAGCTGATCGGAGGAATCATGAGCGCGTCAACCACCGCATCTCCCAGTCGGCGCGAGCCGGAACTCCTCGGGCAAACCGTGGTTGTGATCGGCGGCAGCTCCGGAATGGGGCTCGAAACGGCCCGGAGAGCAAGCATTGAGGGGGCCAGGGTGGTCCTCACCGGGAGGGATCCCGAGCGCCTTGAACGCGCCGCGAGCGAGCTCGATGCGCTGAGCACCGCGGCCTTCGATGCCACGGATCCTGCCTCCCTCGATCGGTTCTTCCGCGACCTGCCAGCCACGATCGACCACGTGATGGTAACGGCTGGCCGGCCGCACCACGGGCGCCTCATCGATCTGGACTTCGAGCAGGCGCGCGGCGCGGTCGATGAACACATCCTGCTGATGATCCAGGTCGCCCGCAACGCTCGCAAGGTGAGGCCGGGAGGCACGCTGCTGTTTGTGGGCGGCACCGGCGCGCGGCGTCCAGTCGTCGGCCTCGGGATGGTGTCGACAATCACCGCCGCACTCCCCGCTCTCACAGCCAACCTGGCGCTCGAACTCGCGCCCGTCCGGGTCAACCTCATCGCCGCCGGCTTTGTCGATACACCGTTGTCGGCATCCCTGCTCGGCAACGAATTCGAGAACCGCCGCAAGCAGCTTCGCGAAACGCTTCCCATCGGACGCGTCGTCGGACCCGCCGACGTCGCCGCACTCGCGGTGCACATCATGATTAACACGGCCCTTACGGGCGCGACCTACGACATCGACGGCGGGCAGCAGCTCGTCGCCGGCTAGGGGAGGGAGATTTCAGCGATGCTCGCAGACGTAGTGAAGGAGACGGCGATTCGGGGGTTTCATGTGAACGTTCCGGAAACAGAAAAGAGAATGCGCCATGCCTGACCCTTCGCAATTCAACAGCGACCGCGCCTGTCCGGGCCTGTGGACAATCACCTTCAACAACCCGCCGATCAACATGTTTGTTCCTGCAACGATCGTCGAATTGGGAGCGCTGATGACCG
This sequence comes from Terriglobia bacterium, assembly GCA_963714205.1. Taxonomy (GTDB): domain Bacteria; phylum Acidobacteriota; class Terriglobia; order Bryobacterales; family Bryobacteraceae; genus CAVQNQ01. Next base: position 1,271,380 of record CAVQNQ010000002.1, on the reverse strand, counting down.
AGATCGAGGCGGACCCATCCGTGAAGGTCGTGGTCTTCCAGTCGGCGAATCCCGATTTTTTCGTTGCCCATCTCGACGTAGCCAGGGCAGCGGAACGGCCGGAGGCGCTGGGCCTCTGGCGCGACTTTGTGCTGCGCCTCTCGTCCTCGCCAGTCGTGAGCATCGCCAGGATTCGCGGCCGCACACGCGGCATCGGTAACGAGTTCGTGCTGGCCTGCGACATGCGCTTCGCCAGCCGACAAAACTCCGTCTTCGGTCAACCCGAGATCGGCGTCGGACTGGTCCCGGGCGGCGGCGCGCTCGAATGGCTCCCGCGCCTGGTCGGCCGCTCGCGCGCACTTGAGATCGTGCTCAGCGGCGACGATTTCAATGCGGAGATCGCCGAGCGCTATGGCTGGGTGAACCGCGCGCTGGACGATGACGACCTCGACCCGTTTGTGGATACTCTCGTCCGGCGTCTGGCCTCGTTCGACCGTGAAACGCTGGCCGCGGCGAAGACCCAAGTCAACCGGTTCGGGCTGCCCACAGCTGCCGAGCTTCAGTCGAGCAACGACCTGTTCTTCCCACTGCTGGCCTTACCAGGTGCGCAGGCGCGCCGTGCGAAAGTCCGTAATCTCGGTTACGGCGTTCCAAGCGACTTCGAATTGAACTTCGGCCGGTACCTCCCTGGGTTCGGACCGTCGGACGACCATGGCACGGATAAGTAGCCGGGTTGAACGTCGCCCAGGATTTTTGAACTCGGAGGTCCCTCCAATGGAAGAGTATGAAGTTCGACAAAGAAGTCACTGCACTGCTCATCATCGATCCCTACAGACTTCATTTCTGAAGGCGGCAAAATATGGGGCCGGATAAGAGGTGTAGCCGAAGCTAACCAGTGTGTGCCCCACATGGTGCAGGTTCTCGAGGCTGCACGACGGGCGGGAATTCGCGTGTTCTATACGCTGCATCGGCGGTACCGTCCTGGCGATTACGAGAGCTGGAAGTACATTGCGCCGATTCAGAAGGCGGCATGGTCCCGCAAGTCATTCGAATACGGCACCTGGGGCGGAGCGATCCGCGTTGAGTTCGAGCCTCACGCAGGCGATATCCTGGCAGCGGAGCATTGGTGCTACAGCGGTTTCGCCAACACGGATCTGGATTTGCAGTTCAGGAAACACGGCATCCACAAACTCATCGTCATGGAACTGCTCGCCCATACCTGCGTGGAGGCGACTGTACGCTATGCGGCCGAGTTCGGCTATGAGGTCACGGTGGTTAAAGACGCGACCGCGAGTTACTCCGACCAGCACATGCACGCCGCTCTCGAAGTCAATCTCCCAAACTACGCCAATGCCATTGTGACCACCGATGAAATCGTCAATTCTATCTGTTCTCACCAACCGTAGGAATCAGGGGTGAACTGATTCCAGGCGGTCAACAGGAGGGCATGTGAACGAAAATTGCGATGCCATTGTCATCGGAACCGGCCAGGCGGGTCCCGCGCTCGCAGTTCGGATGGCTGGCTCCGGGCAGCGCGTCGCCATCATTGAGCGAGACCGATTTGGCGGGACATGCGTGAATACAGGCTGTATTCCGACTAAGACGCTTGTTGCTTCCGCCTACGCGGCTCACATGGCTCGGCGGGCTTCCGAATTCGGGGTTCAACTCGGACGGGCCGTGACAGTGGATATGCAGCGCGTAAAGGCGCGCAAGGACGAAATCTAGGGGAAGTCCAGAACCGGCGTGGAGGCGTGGCTCCGGGGTACGCAGAACTGCACTGTTTATCGTGGGCACGCACGATTCGAGTCGTCCACAGAGGTCCGCGTGGATGAACGACTGCTTACCGCGAACAGAATCTTCATCAACGTGGGCGGCCGCGCAACCATTCCGCCTTTCCCCGGTGTCGCGGACACGCCGTACCTGACCAACTCCACATTACTCGACCTCGACACCCTCCCGCCACATCTCGTGATTGTTGGGGGCGGGTATGTGGGACTGGAATTCGGCCAGATCTTCAGACGCTTCGGCAGCGAGGTCACGATCATCGAGCGCCGCGCCTGATAGCGGCTGAGGATGAGGAAGTATCGTCGGCCGTGCGAGAGATCCTCGAACAGGAGGGCATTCAATTTCGCCTGAATGCGAACTGCATTGCACTGTCGCGGGAAAAACTGGGATCGCCGCGCACGTGGATTGCTCCGAGGGGGAACCCCAAGTCACTGGATCGCACCTTTTGTTGGCGATGGGCCGAACCCCGAATACCGATGACCTGGGGCTGGAGAGGGCCGGCGTTCTGCGTGATTCCCAAGGTTTTATCACCGTGGATGATGAGCTTCGAACCAACATCCCCGGCATTTGGGCCCTGGGCGATTGCAATGGCCACGGAGGATTCACGCACACTTCCTGGAACGATTTCGAGATTGTGGAGGCGAACCTGCTTGATGGCGGCACACGCCGCGTTACAGACCGCATTCGAGCCTACAACCTGTATGTGGACCCGCCTCTCGGGCGCGCGGGAATGACCGAAGCCCGGGCACGCCAGTCCGAGCGGCATGTGCTGATGGCGAAGCTTCCCATGACACGCGTCGGGAGAGCCATCGAAAAAGGTGAGACGCAGGGATTTATGAAAATACTGGTAGACCGGGATTCCAGGGAGATACTTGGCGCTAATATACTCGGTACCGGTGGCGACGAAGCGATCCATTGCATTCTCGACCTCATGTATGCGCGCGCTCCTTACACCGTCATGCAGCACGCCATGCACATTCACCCAACCGTCTCTGAGCTGATTCCCACCATGCTCGGCGACCTGCAGCCTCTCTCTGACAGAGATTGAACCTCACCAGGTATGTAGACTGTTAGAAAATTCGGGACTGCAAGTAGTGATCGTTCAGCGTGGAAGAATGGCGGACGCGCTCTGGTCGAATCAAGCGCGACTCGTACAATGATCGAACCACTGAGAGCCTGGAGTGCAGTTCGGGCGGCTTTCCGCGTGCCGGCAGTCACCGCGCCGCCGGGACCGCCGCTCGGCCGGCGCGCACTTGCGGCCAGCCGCGGAACACGGCGCCGCTCGTCCTGCGCCGTGCGCGCGACAGCCGGGTCCGGGGGCCGCCGCGCGACGCGCGAGAGCAGAACCTCAAATCCCGCGCTCGCGTGCGGACGGCCCAAGCACCGGGCGCCGGCAGGCAACGTGACCGTGTCGATTCCGGGACGCTCGCGCAGTGGCAGGAGAGCACTTACGCGAGGCGGTGGCCGGGACCGCCGCCGCTCGGGCGGCGCGCACGGCGGCCGCGGAAGCCGACGTCTGGCGCGCGACGGCCGCGTCCGCGGGACGCGGCGCGACGTGCGAGATGCAAACCGCCGACATCCGCGCCCCAGCGCACTCCAAGTCAGCGCCGACCGATGCGCTGCCTCCTGTCCGCGGCCCCGCGCTGAGGCAGTGGCGGGCAACGTGATCGCTTCGATCCGGCCGGTGCGAAGACGAACCTCCACGTGCCAACAGGCCACGCAATCGGCGGCCTCGCGCGCCGGAGAGCGCTTTCGCGAGGCGGCGACCGCCCCGCCGCCGCTCGGGCTCCGCACGGCGTCCGGCCGCGGAGGCCGGCACGCACTTCGCCGTGCGCCCGACCGCCGCGTCCGTGGGACGCGGCGCGACGTGCGAGATCCGGGCCGCGCGGACGCCACGCGCTTCCCGTGGCGCCACCGCGGCGCGTTCGCGCGGAGAGCGTTTTCGCGCGCAGGTTGTCATACTTGTGGGCTGTTCCGGTTGCCATTGTGCGGTCGCAATGGCTGTCTTGTTAACTCAATTCGTCGCCGGCACTTGCGTTCGCATTGCTGGCGCCGGTCGCGATGTTGCGCCGGGGTGCCGCGTGGATGCAGTGACTCTTGCTGACTGCAGTTGTGGTAACGTTGATTCGCGGCGATTACGAATGATCAACCGCGCAGTGATCCAGACTTCAAGTCACAATCGCTGAAGAAGGGAGCAGGCATGGGAGACAAGGGTGGCAAGAAAGACAAGGAAAAGAACAAGCAACAGCAGTTGACGAAACAGAAACAAGGGGAGCAGAAGAAGCACGACAACGCCCCCGCCAAGAAGCCCTTAGCAGGAGCAGCGTAAAACCGATTCGTGGACGCGGCGAACGGGCCTGATTAGCCGATTCGCGGCTCAAGGTTCTGAAACTGCGGGAGCATGACCGCATTCGCCTCAGGACAAGTCTATGGCGGGTCGGTCCCTCGGCAACCGCGCGGTGCTTACGGATTCAACTCGACGTACAGTCGCGCTGTCGTACATAAGCTCCGTCTAGATTGCTCCTGGATAACGCGCCGCTCGGAAACTGGGCCACGGGGCCGTAAAACGCCCGACGGCGCTCAAAGCCCACGCACCCCGCGGCGCCGCTTAGGCTCCGCGTGGCCCGGCACGCAAGCAGCGTCGCGGTCGCGCGCCGGAGAGCGCTTTTCGCGCACCGCCGGCCGGAAAGCCGCGGCGCTGCCGGCGGCGATGGCACTTCAAGGGGGAGTGCGGAACGCGGTCAGACCGGACCGGGCATATCCGGGGATCGGGGGTAAGGGCTGGAGCGGCCAACTCGGCGCTCCTACAGGTGCCTAGGGCGTTTAACAGTCGTAACTGTGGACTGTCCGCCTCAAACTTGACTGCGCGATCTTGGCATTCGCACACTAGATGGCGGTCGCAAAGGACACACCTTCAATTGACTCGGCCTCAGGCTCTCCGGCTCGCGACCTGGCCGCGCCCGGCACACGCTGGGAGGACAAGTGACCCCGGAACCAACATTCTCACTCACTGCTTCGGGCGGCGAATCGTATCTGCCATCAGCCGCTCAGTCATTTCGGACATCTTCTCCAGATAATCGGTGATCAGCATCAACTCGCTGTCGCTGTAGTGCTCGACCACACTTCGATATGACCCGCCAAGGGCTTCGTATTGCGACTCGAGTTCGGCGAAACTCTCCGGCCGGATGCGAACGAAGACCTTCCGCCGATCCTCGGTGTCGCGGACCCGCTCAATCAATCCCCGCTTTTCCAGCCGGTCGAGTATGTGTGTGATGGCTCCCGTCGTCAGACCGGCCATGTCCGAAAGCCAGCCAGCCGTCACCAGGCCGTCGGGATGAAACCGGATCAGGCTGAGACACCTTGTGTCGGTCGCATTCAATCCGGCGGTCTGGGCGATTGCCTCATGCAGGAAGACCGTCTGCGTACTGAACTTTCGTGCGAGATCTCCCAGATGCCGCCGGATCTCAGAACTTTTTGTGTCCCCGATCAAATTCCTTCTTGACATGCGATGGCTGCAATTTTAAGATAAAACTTGGCTGCACAAGTAAGATGCTTACAAGTTCAACTATATGGAACTTGAGGAAGGGAGTCAAGTCTTGACCGCAGCACTACCGAAAACTTTACGAGGAACGGAACCGCAACCAGCGGATCGAGCCAGGCAGCCCCACTCGAGGGGTCCCACACAAAAGGAGAAACTCAAATGAATACCGAAACAATCGTCCATCCGAAACTGCATCACTACGGGCTGATTACAGCCGACCTCGACCCGATGGTGGAATGGTACCGAAAGGTGCTGGGCATGACAGTCAACCATCAGTCGAAAATTCCGGCAATCGCGCGCATGACACATCACGGTCCGCCCTTTTCGGCCTTGGCGTTCATCAGCAACGATGAGATGGATCATCGGATCGTGTTCTTTGAAATACCCAAGGCTACTACTGATCCGGACAGGCGCCACCACACCGGGCTGCAGCACGTCGCCTTCGAGTGCGCGACCATCGACGATCTGCTGGGAACGTATGTCCGTCTCAAGGATCTGGGCATACCGATGCTCTGGGCCGCCGACCACGGGCCGGGAGTATCCATCTATTATGAGGACCCTGACCGGAACGTCGTCGAAATGTTCTTCTACAACTACGGCAGCCCATGGACGGCAACGGAATACCTTAGAACGGGACAGGCGGGAAGGCCCGCGCAGATCGACCCGGACAAACTAGTGGCGGCTAGTAAGGCCGGAGCGTCCCCGTGGGAAATACACGAGCGTGCTATGGCCGGAGAGTTCGTTCCAGCCAAGCCCTACGATCCGGCCACAAGCTTCTGAATGAGGTGTTCAGGAGATTTCGGGAGGAGTCCCAGTCATGCCCGCCGCAATCCCGGAAACGTGGAACGGACACGAAAAACAAGAGACTGACGATTGGCACGGATCGACGCCGGAGAACACTGTCCACGAAGCTCGCAGCGGTGCGGAGAATACCTTGGACTGATCTTTGCGATTGCCTTGAGTCTCGTTTTCTGATCGCACAGCAGACTTCGGTCTTGATGGGGCTGTTGAGCCGAACGCGTTCTCAGATCCACGACATCGGAAAAGCCGACCTATGGGTGATGGACCGGGCTACCAAGTATGTGGATGAAGTCCATTCGTTGCGTGACGACGCATTATACGTGGTTCGCGGCGTGGAAGGCGTCCGAGGCGAGCTTCGGAAGTGGGGACGCAGTTGATCACTCCCGTTGAGTCGGCTTGTGCCAGCCGATCCTGGCCGGTCAGTATTCCGCCCGGGAAGTGCCGTTCCTGAAGTTGGGCAGACCATTTCCCCCTGTTCGAAAGGCGCCAAGATCTGGCGGCCTGACCGTGAAAGCCTGGCTCGGCCCCGTGTGCGTTCCGTTCCGGTCCGCTCCGGCGTTTCGGCGCGCATCGTTTCACCGCTGGCCGGGGGGCACACGCGCAGCTCCTGCACCGCGCCGCGCGCCCGACGGCCGCGTGCGCGGGACGCAGCGCGACGGGCGAGCTTCTCACTGCCGACATCCCGCGCTCCGCAGCGTTGGCGCCCGGGACCGCCACCGCGCCGGCCGCGGGAGGCGGCCCGCTGCGCGCAAACCGTGCTGTGCGCGGCCGGCGCGCGCGCGCCGAGCCGCCGACATCCGTCTTCGTCGGCGCTGCCCGCGGCCACCGCGGCGGTCGCCGCGCCGTTGGCGACCGGAACCGCCGCCGATCGGGCGGCACGCACGGCGCCGGCCGCGGAAGCGGGGGACGCTTGTCGGCGGCGCACGCATGCGGCCCCACGCCGGGTGGTGGACAACGCGATCACTTTGCGCTTCCTACAAGGCCGTATCTGCACCGCGCGGGCCGCTCCGGCGGGATGCGGCGATTTTCGCGAGCGCGGTGGCCGAGACACCTACCGGTGGCGCGCGCCGGAGGCACATTATCGGAAGGGTGGGTGCCGGGCGCACAACCCGGAAAAACTCATTCCGCTCCGGCGTGGTGGATGTGTGGGCCACCTGGTGCGTGCCTTGCGTGGAGCGTTTCCCGCACATGGTCAGCCTGTACCGAGGGTACAAGGACCGGGGCGTAGAATTTGTCTCGATGAGCGTGGACGACCGGGAGGACAAGGCGGCCATCGAGCGGGCGCGGCAATTCCTGATTCGGCAAAAGGCCACCTTCCGGAACTACCTGATGGACGAGAACATCATGCAGTCGTTCGAGAAACTTGGCGTGCAAGGAATCCCGGACGTGATGATGTATGACTGGGCGGGCCGGCTGCGCTACGATCTCAACGGCAATGATCCCAACCGGCAGGCAACGCTAACGGATGTGGAAGACGGGGTGGCAACGCTGGCGCCGGAGAAGTAGCTGAAGCGGCCCACTCTCTGTCAAACGGTCACTTGGGAGCGACCGATTGTGACAAGGAGGTAGAGCCTTATTCCGTCTCTGGCTATTGATACCGAGATGCACCTCGTTGGCCGAACAAGTGCCATCAACGGTAACCACAGGCTCTTTACGGCGGAATAAGTCCAGGATGGGTTGCGTTTTGGTGTGATAATCCTGCAGGCGCGCCCGAACGGCTTCGGGAGTGTCGTCGGAGCGGGAGATCAGCGTTCCGCCGCAGATATCGCAGGCATTGGCCACAGCGAGCCGGTGGAAGATCAGGTTATAGTCCAGGCCACATTTGGAGCAGAGGCGGCGGTTGAGGATGCGTTCCTGAACCACTGCATTGGGTACGTCGATCAGCAGCACAGCGTCGATGCCGTAGCTCTCGAGAAAAAACTCCGCCTGCAGGGAGTTCCGCGGGAAGGACTCGGCGACTACAATTCGCAATCTCATCTCGGGATTCTCGAGGACATCATACGTCTGCTGGCCTTGACGGGGCACTCCGAACCAGCGCTGCGCGGTCCCGATGTGCCCGACCATCCATTCCCTGCGCACGAACCGCCGCACAAAGGGATCTGTAATTAACTTGTAACACAGAGCTGCGCGCGGGGTTGATATCATGCCCTGCAAGGAGAGTGACGGTGATGCGTGTTGGGCTTTGTCTAGCCGCTCTTGCGGTCTTTCAGGGGTCATCGGCTCTTGCACAGAATGCCCCGCTGGCTTGCGACGGCGATATCGCCGTCGTTCGCGTATCCGCGATCAAACCAGGCGCGATGCCTGGTTTCATGGCGGCGGTCGCGGCCCACAAGGCATGGTATCGGAGCCACGGCTTTGGCGACAACGTAATCGTTGCTTCACGGGTCGTTCTAGTCGACGACACGACAGGCGTGATGAAATACTCGGACACGGAAGTGATTACCTATCATGTCCGCCCGCCGGGTAGGGAAGAATTGGCGGCTAAGAGGGACGCGGCGTGGGATGCGTATGTGAAACAGTACCGGGATACCTCGGACATTAAGAGCTCGTACGTGACTTGTATGCCTAAGTTGGTGCCATAGGGAACCTCCGAATTGCTCGATATTTTGCCACCTCGCTTATGCCGACTCGACCGGAGATCTCGGGCCGCAGAGGGCGTAATCTAATTGATTCAGGCGGGCTATTCCATGAAGCTGCGGATAGAGCCGGAATGACATAGCACTCGGAAGTTGGGTCGAAACCCACTGTCCGAGCGCCGGCCAATGGTGCCGACCGGGTTGGCAGCGGAACTTCACCCCAGATGGCGACTACCGATATCAGGTCTAAGGCCGTTCCGAAGCACTGCGCTCCGCCGGACGCCGTGACCGGCGGCCAGCATTCTCCGAGTGCCAACCGGGTGTTGAACCCGCTGTTTTGTACTTGGCCGTTTTGTCAGGTTCAATCGAGCCCCGGAGTCTAGGATCCAGACAGCTGTGCCGACGTGGATCCAAAGCTGTTCGTGCCGTAGAAGTTCCAATAGGAGCTTGTGACCATCACCTGGTTGGTAAGCAGGTATCCGCCAATGCAGGCGAGGATGAGGCCGATAACGAACGACCCCACCCCGCCGGGCGTCCCGCCAACGTCGCGTAAGCTACGATCGGCCATGTATTCGAGGATATCGCGCTGCGCACCGGGATACCATCCGACGTCGCCCGAGTAAAGAGCAGCTGCGATTCGACGTTTGGCCGGGTGGCGCCTCATCGCGCGCGGCGGCGTTGGGGACCGCCGCCGCCCGGGCGGCACGCACAGTGGCCGGCCGCGGAAGACGATGCCAGACCGCGTACTGAGCCGCGCGCACGACGCCGGGACCGCCCGATGCGGTGCCACGAGCGAGATCGGAACCGCTGCACAGACGCATTCGGCGTGTATCGCGCCGGCCGGAAACGCGTGCGTCGGGGCTCGCCGCCCGGACGCGCAGGTGAACGTCTTCGCGAGTCGCCGCCAAGCCGCGGAGCTCATAGAGGAAAACAGGTGCCGCCCCGCCGCACGGTGAGACCAGCGGTCCACGTGTCAACGATGGGCGTTACACGGCCCGTTGGCTCCTCAGGCCAAACCACCAAATGGCCCGTATCTGCATAAAAAAGGGGAGGCGTCATCCAGAACTGGGCGAGCATGGTGATACGTCACGCATTGAGAAACATTTTGGCTGGGATATCGCTGGATCGCGGCGAATTCGTAGCGTTAATCAAGCTGCCGGCGCAGCTTAGATATTAGGAAGCAGGTCGAAGTACTCGTCATCTTCATTCTTGCCGCCCTCGCCTTCGCCGATCGACTTTTCGGATTCGATAAACTCGATGCGTTCGATCCACTTGACCATCTTGTAGCCGAGCTGATTTTCGACGCGCAGGCGAAGAGGGGCGCCGTATACCTCGGGGAGAGCGCGGTCATTCATCTCGAAGGCCAAGATACACTCGGGTTTGAAGAGATTTTCTAGGAGTTGGGTATCGTAGTAGATGCCACCGTAGAGCGACGCCCCGAAAGAGAAGAATGCAGCCACGCGGGCCTCCGGCAGCGGTCGCACCAGTTCGATGATGGCGCGCATGGGGATACCACTCCACTTCGCAATGCCTGTCCAGCCCTGGATACAGTGATGCATCGTGATGTGTTCGACCTTGCCGAGGCGTTGCAGGTCTGAGAGCGCGAACTCCGCCTGTTTTTCGACCAAGCCCCCGACCTTCAGCCGGTAATCCCGGAAACCATTTCGGGCGAGTTGTTTCCAATCGGCGCGTTCGGGCAGCTTTCCATTCGGCCAGAAATACGGCGAGATTTGACGTTCCGAATACTGCTGGTTTGGATTCAGCCGATTCAAAGTGAGCAACTGCATCGGGTAAGTGACAGCCTTGAGCGCGCGCTGCAGGCCGCGGGGCTGGGTCCAGGAAAGATGATGGGCCGCAATCCAAACGAGGACCACGATGGCCATTCCAAAGGCCCCCCAAACGACGCCCGAATAGCGGTGATCGTCGGTGCCCATGACGATGTGATTCATGTTGCGGACGAAACCCGTCATAATCACGAGCGTGACGTGCACGATAACGAACGCAAGGAAGCCCAGCATTGTCAGGAAATGGATGGAACGTGCCAACTGGCGGCCGCCAAATATGCGTGCGTACCCGGGATAGCTGTTTACCACCGCCGGCGACATGGCGATCCCTGTCAGGATCGCGAGGGGACCGAAGATGAAAACCACGGAGAAATAGGCGATCTGCTGCAGCGCGTTATACCCGTAAAAACCGTTCGGCTCGGGAGGCATGTGGAGAGTTGCGTAGTGCGCCCAGATGCCCCAGGCCTGTTCCACCACTTGCGGGGAGGTGGGTACGATGCGTCTCCATTGCTCCGTGGTGAACAGCAGGACGGCGAAAATGATACCCGTCACGATGAAGCCGTGCACGTTGATGAAGTGCCATACGCGGGCGATTCCTATAGTGTGACGATAGCCTGGAGTAGCAACCACGGGCGATATGTAACGGGCGTCGTCCTTGGCCGTCCAAATGCGGTCCGTGGGGACGTGGACGGGAGTCAACCGAATCCATTCGGATCCGGGCGTGCAGTCATTGTTGAAGTACAGTCGCGGATGATCCACCAAAATGGACAAGCCACTGCGGATCAGCATGGTGACGAACAGAAAATTGAAGAAATGACAATAGCGCACCCAGAGGGGAAAGCCGTGCGGCCCCGAAAAATTGTTGGGTGACACCTGCGGAACCGGTGCGATTTCCGGAAGCCCGGCAAGACCGAACTGGATCCAGGCGGCGGCCACCGGTAAGAGCAGAAGGATGATGACGAACTTTACGACCGGGGGGCGGATCCAGATTCGGAGCCGCCGGTCGGGCGGATAGTGTACGGCCGCGTGGGCGGCATCGAAGGCGACCATGGCCTGTTTACCTTTTATAACAGCACCACCGGAAGCCGTCCGCCGTGGTCGGAAGAACAGTTTCCCTGCGGCCTGCGGGAGCCGGACTGCGCCTGCGCACATTTCGCTGGGCCGTCGCGAGTGGATTGTCGGCAGCCCGGAACCAATCCACATGAGCGCGTAGTCGCCAAACCGCGAAGTGGCTGCGGCCCATGGCCGGTGACCACCCTCAGTTAATCTCACAGCGTTTGCCTGATGGAAAAGCCGAAACGCCGCCCCTGGCCACCGTGGCGGTTGGCGCGGCGCTGGACCGGTGCCGCCGCCGCTCGGGCCGCACGCACGGCGGCCGGCCGCGGAAGCCGGCGCGCTGCGCCGTGCGCACGACGGCCGGGGCCGCGTGAATCAGCGCGACGGGCGAGATCCGAACCGGCGACATCCCCGCCTCCGCCCGCTCCCAAACTCCGCGCGTTGCGCTGCCTCTTCGTCGGCGGCCCGCAAGGCGGCCGGCCGCGGTAGCTGGAGCGCTGCCCTCGCACTGCGCCGCGATGTGGACCTCCTGTTCCTGATCCGGCTGCACGCTTCCCAGAAGGCCGTATCCGCCAACCACGCGGACTGTAGGCAGCGTCCACTGGTGCGTTCGCTACAATAGGCTCCGTGGCTGAAGCGCGCGCGGACCATCGGCGGACGCTGGCGAAGGTCGCCATATTCTCCGGCCTGACGGATTCTGAGCTGCAATTCCTGGCCGAACGAGCCGTGCCGCGCCAGTACGCTCCCGGAGAGATGGTTTTCGCCGAAGGCCAGCCCTGTGCGGGGTTATACGTGGTGGCTCGCGGAAATATCCGCATCTTCAAAAGCTCGGCCGGTGGGCGTGAGCAAGTGCTCAGCATCGATGGTCCGGGCAGTTCCGTCGCCGAAGTCCCGGTTTTTGATGGCGGCAACTACCCGGCCTCGGGAGCCGCGGTGGACCATGCCACGCTGCTCTTTGTCGGAAAACAGGATTTCCAGGCCCTGTGCCGGACCCACCCGGAAGTCGCTCTCAAAGTGCTCCGCGTGGTCGGAGCGCGATTGCGGCGGCTGGTGGGAATCATCGAAGAGCTTTCGTTTACTACCGTGCGCCACCGCCTGGCGTCCTTTTTGTTACGTTTGGCTCAACATGAGGGAACGCCATCGCCCGGGGGCGTCGAATTCGCGCTGCCGGGCAGCAACCAGGAACTGGCCGCGCAACTCGGTACAGTTCGCGAACTGGTTTCCCGCAATCTCTCTCGCTTGCAGGCGGAAGGACTTCTCAAACTGGAAGGGCGCCGCGCCGTGATCTCCGATCTGAAGGCGTTCGAAGCCGAGCTGGACCGTGCCGAATAGGTCTAGGCCGCCCTCGCCGCTGCAGATTCTGCCTTCCGCGTGACAAAAGTCATAGGCGCGCAGTACCCGCCCGGATTACGCTTGACACATCGAGGAGAAGCACGATGAGCGTTATGACGGAAAAGACGGTAGGCGAACTCGCGCTGGAGCATCCGGGCGCAACCCGCGTGTTTGAAAAGCTGGGCATCGACTATTGCTGCGGCGGCGGTCGAACTCTGGCAGAGGCTTGCCAGGCGGCCCATTTGTCCATCAGCCAGGTGACGGACTCACTCGCGGCGAGCCGTGACGCCTCCGCCATGCCGCCCGTCCGGAATTGGCAAGCCGAGCCCCTGTCCGAGTTGCTCGCGCATATCCGGAGCACGCACCACGTTTACACGCGCGAGGAGATTGCCCGGCTGATCCCGCTGTTCGACAAGGTGTGCTCGGTACACGGGGCGAATCATCCCGAGTTGCTACGACTGCGCGAAATCTTCGGTGGCCTCGCCCAAGAGTTGACCACCCATTTAATGAAAGAAGAGATGGTTCTCTTTCCGTACATCCTGCGGATGGAAGAGGCGGCGGTGGCAAAAGAACCGATGTTGCCGTCTCCTTTCGGCAGCGTGCGCAATCCGGTGGCGATGATGATGCACGAGCACGACGGCGCCGGCAACGCGCTGCGCAGCATGCGCGAAATCAGCAATGGCTACGCCGCGCCGGCCGATGCCTGTGTCAGCTTTCAGACGCTATACCAGGCGCTGGCGGCATTCGAGGCCGACTTGCACCAGCACATCCATCTGGAGAACAACGTTCTCTTCCCACGGGCGGTCGAGATGGAGCGGGCGCACTGAGAGGGAGCGCCGGTGCGGATACTCTAGCGACGCGGCTCCTCCAGAGAGGTATCCAGTATGAATTACAGAAAATTGTGGATTGCGCTGGGAATGGTAATGACCGTCTCTTTCGCCGTGTTGGGCGGAGTGGGAATCAAGATCCTCAACAGCGCGCCTCCTATCCCGTCTCAGGTTGCCGTCGGAGGCGCGGCGGTTCTGTTCGACGGAGCTGCCGTTCAGGACGGACAAGGCGTTTGGCAATCGATCGGCGGCCAAGAGGTCGGCACCGTCTGGGGCCACGGATCGTACGTGGCGCCCGATTGGACGGCGGACTGGCTGCATCGCGAATGCACGTTCATCCTCGACCGCTGGGCGGCGGCGGCGGGCGCCTCGAATTACGCGGCGCTCGGCGTGGAACAGCGGGCGGCCCTCCAGGCGCGGCTTCAACTGCTGATGCGGACCAATACCTACGACCCGGTGGCGCGTACGATCACGCTCGCCCCGGTTCGCGCCGAAGCCTTCGAGCAGCTCGCGCGCCACTACGCCGACGTGTTCTCGAACGGCCGCGGCGAGTACGCCATCCCGCGCGGCGCGATGAGCGATCCCGTCAAGCTGCGCCAGATGAGCGCGTTCTTCTGGTGGACCGCCTGGGCCGCCTCGACCAACCGGCCGGGATCGGACATCACCTACACACAGAATTGGCCCCACGAGCCGTTGGTCGGAAATCAGCCAACACCCGGGACTATCGTGTGGAGCGTAGTCAGCTTCATTCTGTTGCTCGCCGGCGTGGGCGGCATGGTCTGGTATTTCGCTTCGCAGCCGCGGACGGTGGCCGAGGAGCTTCTCCCGGAGAGCGACCCGCTGCTCGGCCTCAAGCCCACCGCCTCTCAACGAGCCACCGTGAAGTACTTCTTCGTCGTGGCGGCATTGTGGGTCGTGCAGGTCGGGCTCGGCGCCATCGTGGCGCACTACGGCGTAGAGGGGTCCGGCCTGTACGGGATTCCCCTCGATCGTGTGCTGCCCTATAGCGTGGCGCGTACCTGGCACCTGCAGCTTGGCCTGTTCTGGATTGCCACGTCGTGGCTGGCGACTGGGATCTACGTCGCTCCGGCCGTCGGTGGCTCGGAACCCAGGGGCCAGCGGCTGGGCGTCAATCTGTTGTTCGGCGCGCTGATCCTGGTGGTGGTGGGATCGCTGGCCGGCGAGTGGATGAGCATACAACATAAGCTCGGCAACCTCTGGTTCTGGTTCGGCACCCAAGGTTACGAGTATGTCGACCTGGGCCGGTTCTGGCAGATCCTGCTGTTCATCGGCCTGACCTTCTGGCTGTGGCTGATGTGGCGCGCGCTCAAGCCGGCAATTGCCCGGCGAGACCAAAACCATTCATTGTTGCTGATGTTCTTGCTGTCGAGCATCGCCATCCCGTTGTTCTACGCCGCCGGGCTGATGTACGGAGAGCGCAGCAATCTGGTCACGGCGGAGTACTGGCGCTGGTGGGTGGTGCATCTTTGGGTGGAAGGGTTCTTCGAAGTCTTCGCCACCGTGGTGATCGCGTTCCTGCTGACGCGGCTGAAACTGCTCTCGGTGGTCACGGCCACGCGAGCCGTTTTGTTCTCCACGGTGGTCTTCCTGTCCGGCGGGATCATCGGCACGTTCCATCATTTGTATTTCGCCGGAACGCCAAACGTCGTGCTGGGACTGGGGGCGGTTTTTAGCGCCATGGAAGTGGTTCCGCTGGTGCTGATCGGCTTTGAGGCGTGGGAGAATATCCGGCTGGCCCGCTCCCGCCAGCAACATATCTGGGTGGCGGCCTACAAGTGGCCCATCTACTTCTTTGTCGCGGTGGCGTTTTGGAATTTCGTGGGCGCCGGGCTGTTTGGCTTCCTCATCAATCCACCCATCGCGCTGTATTACATGCAAGGCCTGAACACGACTCCCGTGCATGCCCACACCGCGCTATTCGGCGTGTACGGGATGCTCGGCCTTGGCCTGACGCTCTTCTGCCTGCGGGCGCTACGTCCGGGCAGGGCGTGGAAGAACGGCCCGCTGTCGCTGGCCTTCTGGGCGATTAACATCGGCCTCGCGCTGATGGTGCTCCTCAGTATGTTACCCATCGGTTTGGCGCAGACCTGGGCCTCCGTGGAGTATGGAACGTGGTACGCGCGCTCGGCCGAGTTCCTGCATAGCGGGCACCTGAACCAACTGCGCTGGATGAGGATGCTCGGCGACAGCATCTTCGCCCTGGGCGCGCTGGTGCTGGGCTGGTTCGTTCTCGGCCTGCTGACCGGCCACTCCTATCTAAAGAGCGGATACGTTGCCGAAGGTGAATGGGAAGTACGGCAACTCGAGACACCGCGCAAGTAGGGACGCCTATGGCCGCGATGTCCGCACCGCCGATCAAGACGATCCGTAAGAAGCTGGTGAAGCGCGCCGCCAAGGGCCGCTCGCAAGCGCTGCGCCGGGCCTTCCAATTGGTCTTTCTGGCGCTCAACGTGTGGATCGGCGTCGAGTTCTATCTATTCGTCCGTTACTACGAAACCGGAGGCCGTTCCGTGTATGCCGTTCGTCCGCCCGGTGTCGAAGGGTGGCTGCCTATCGCCTCTCTGATGAACCTCAAGGTACTGTTCATGTCCGGCGACATGCCCGCCATCCACCCTGCCGGCATGTTTCTGCTGATCGCTTTTCTGGTCGCATCGTGGCTCTTCCGCAAGAGCTTCTGCGGGTGGCTGTGCCCGGTGGGAACCGTCTCGGAGTAGCTGTGGCGCAGGGGCCGCCGCATTCTCGGCCGCAATTTCCGCTTGCCGCGCGCCCTGGACATCGTCTCACGCAGCCTGAAATATATCCTGTTGGGCCTGTTCCTGTATGCGGTCGGCTCGATGCCGGTCCCCGCGATTCGCGCCTTTCTCAGCGGCCCCTACGGGTTGGTGGACGACGTGAAGATGCTCAACTTCTTCCGCTTCCTGGGGCTGACCGGCTTCATTGTCACGGCCATCCTGGTCATCGCTTCGGTCTTGGTCCAGAACTTCTGGTGCCGCTATCTTTGCCCTTACGGCGCGCTGATGGGCGTGGCCGCGCTGGCCAGCCCCTTGCGCATCCGCCGCGATCCCAGCTTCTGCATCGATTGCGCAAAGTGCGCCAAAGCCTGCCCCTCCGCGCTACCGGTGGACCGCCTGATCACGATTCGTTCCGCCGAATGCACCGGTTGCCTCGAGTGCGTTGCCGCATGCCCCGCGGCCGGCGCTCTATGCCTGTCGGCGCCCCACGCGAAACGCGTGCCGGCCTGGATCGTGGCTGCAGGGATCGCCGGGCTGTTTTTGGGCATTTGCGGCTACGCCCGTCTCACTGGTCATTGGCAGACCAATCTTCCCAGCAGCACATACTTCGAGTTGATTCCACACGCCAACGAATTCACGCACCCTTGATCCATACGGGAGGAGAGTGACGGCATCGCCAGGAAGTGCCCACCAGCGCCGAGCGACGGGCAACTATCGCAAATTATTCCCGCGTCACATCAGTTCCAGGACCCGGGCAAACCACAGACCGACTTTCGCCTTGGATTACTGTTGCAAACTCCTCTTCGCACCAGCAAACGCCCGTGAAGTCCCATTGGCGGAAGTTGACGACAACGGAACTGCTCTACGCGGCTGACGGCGCCTTCTTCCGTGGTGGTCGAGGGCGCGTGGCGGGCCGCGCCGGCGACTACCCGAAGGCGCCCCGCCGCCGCTCGGGCGGCACGCACTGCGGCCGGCCGCGGAGGGAACGCACTGCGCCGCAGCGCACGACCGCCCGGGTCCGCGGGACGCGGCGCGACGTGCGAGATGCAAACCGCCGACATCCGCGCCCCAGCGCACTCCAAGTCAGCGCCGACCGATGCGCTGCCTCCTGTCCGCGGCCCCGCGCTGAGGCAGTGGCGGGCAACGTTGACAGCTTCGATCCGGCCGGTGCGAAGACGAACCTCCACGTGCCAACAGGCCAGGCAATCGGCGGCCTCGCGCGCCCGAGCGCTTTCGCGAGGCGGCGACCGCCCCGCCGCCGCTCGGACGACACGAAACGGCGGCCGGCCGACGAATTGCGCACGCTGCTGCACCGTGGGCCCGACGGCCGGGTCTGCGGGACGCTGCGGGACGTGCGAGATCCGAATCGCTGACATCCCACGCTCCGTGCGGCTGGGTCCGGCTGGCCTGCGGCGGGCTACAACTGCTCGTTCGCGCGTTTTGCATACCGAAGTACGTGCGGGACGTGCCGACTGAAAGCTCGCGTCGATGGCCTCGGCGCGCGGACGACGGAAACGTGGCCACGGGCGGAAGGCGGGTCTAGGCGAGGCAGCGAGCCACACAGGGCTGTGCGGCAGTAAGTTTGCTTCAACGATGGGCCAGGCGGCACTCTTCGGGCGGCGACAAGCGGAGGGTGATGACGCCGTACGATACAGCGGTGGTTCACTCCATGAGCTGCCGAATGTGGCTACACACGGTGAGAAGTTGGGAGCCATCCATGCGGCCGATCATGTTGCGGATAACGGTTGCCAATACCGCCGTCGTAGCAGACATGCCGAGGTTGGCTGATTGCTCGATGAGAAAGCCCGCCTTCGCGAGCTTCAGCGGCCTCAGGAAGTAGTAGTCCATGCCGCTGTCGGTCAGTTCCACAATGATGTTGGCCAAGGCATCGCGATGTTTCGTGCTGTCCGTCGCCTTTTCGACAGTGGTGAGGACCGCGAGGGTCTTCGCCCGGAGGCTCTCCGAGTGGTAGAAGCGTAGGAATGGTTGAGGTAAGGGTGAGGACGTCTTGACCACCCGCTTGACACGTGGCTTGGCGGGTGGTTTGGACGGTCGCTGGCGGGACACAGGCACGATCATCTCCTCCATGACAAAGACGAAATGGAATTTCAGTATCAGCGCGCTCGGCAAAACACTTCCATACACGCAAGTAAAGCATCATCTTCTGGACGTCCTCGGCGCTCCAGAAGCCTCTTTGGACAGTCCTCAATATACCTCGGCACTGCTTAGCTTGCGGATCAACAGGGAGGACCGTCGGAGTGGTCCAGCGCGTACGGCGGGCCGGGTCGGCAGAAACTCGTCCCGCCGCCGCTCGGGCGGCGCGCACGGCGGCCGCCTGGCGGCGGAAGACGGCATGGCTCCTCCGGTCCGCACCCGGCGCAGCGCCCGGGGGTTCCGCGACGTGACAGTGGCAGCAACGTGATCGCTTCGATTCGGCCGCGGCGGAGGCGGGCCTCCGCGTAGCCGCCTGTCCGCACCGGCCCACCATGTGTTACCGCGTGTTACGTGCCGGCGGGCCGGAAGCCGGCTCCGGCCGGTAAGGAGTAAGCAGTTTGACCGTGGGGAAGCTTTCGATCTGGCCGCCGGCTTCAATGACTGCCAGACAGCGCCGGACGTCCTGCTCGACAGCGGCCGTTTGCACTCCGCCCCATTCCGGCAAGTAGGCCTGGATCTTGCGTAAACCTTTCGCGAGTTGGCGCGAAGCTCCGATGGCGTTGTGGCGCTGGTGATGATGGAATCCTACCGCGAAGTGGATCAGACTCTGGAGGAACCAGCGCTCAGGCTGATGGGTATCGGTCCAGAGTTCTTCGAGAACTTCGTGGCAGTCATAGAACTCGCACCGATTGAACAGCTCGATGCCCCTGTCGAACAGCGTTTGAGAATTCCGCCGCATTTGTCTGGCCTTAGCCTCAGCCTATCGCAACTGCGTGCCGGCTACGGTCCGGACTGGTACGCCTCAATTGGCCTTGGCGCAGACGGCGCTTTGCGCGACCGAGGCAAATGGATTTCGCGCCGGATACTCCAACATCGCCTACTTCCGTTCCTCCATGGCGAACCCGCTGAAAATCGCGGCCAAGCTCGCTGAGCTGGTCGCCCTCTAGCTCTATTGCCGGGGTGGCCGGCCCCACGTCGCCCTGGCGGGCGCGGCATTCAGAAGGCAAGCGGCAGGGGCGGGCTTGAACGTGTGTCCTCCGGATGCTCGGGATGAGACCCAAAGTCAAACGCCCCTAGCACCTCGCAATTAGCAGCGTCATTCCAATCAGCGGTGTAACCGGAGGAGTTTGCGTAATGTCACTCGCGCTGCTGCGGTAAGCCAGAAATTGCCTTTATTCCCCGGATTTCGCTACAGCGATAACCTTGGCCATCAGTGACGCAACGAAGTCTTGAAAATTCAGTTCCGACGCGGGTTCGCTGTAAACGCCTTTCAATCCATCGCTGGAATTTGACATCAGAAAGCAGGCCGCATCGTACAGGCGCTCGCGTACGAGCTTCGTTAGGAGAATTTCGTTAGCGTTTTGCATACGACGCCTCCTTGAATTCCGGGAAGACCTTGAAGTGTGGTTCTCGAGGCCGTACGGGACTAACCGATCCAGTCGCGGACAATCTGATTCCGTCGCGGCGGAGATCACGCGGGGAACTCGCGCAACGGCGCGGCTCTCCGGTCGCCGGCTCGGCCGGTTCAGCAGGCAGAACGGTACCAGGCGGCCACGCGTGTTTCGAGAGCCACCGTGGAGGTTGGCCTGGACAATGCGGAAGTCGTCCTCGGAGATATGCGTGAACTGAGGGCTGCCTGCGCACTCGCCCAAAGCCCAGATGCCGGGCGCTGTGGTTTCGAGACGTTCGTTCACCAATTGTGGTCCACGCTCGAGAACGGTGGCACGGCTTCCGAAACGGACGAAAGCCTGCGCGAAGCCCTGTTGCCGAAGCGTAAATATTGAAACCGGGGAGATTCAGGCAATGATTGGGAACCCACGCGGGGCGCTCGGTTGCCATCCGTTCCGCTCGAATGAAGTGCGGTTGTGCCTTGTGCTACCCTAGCACCGAAACGTCTTGCTTTTCTTAAGTAGAAGATTTTATGCCGAATCAATCCGGTATGCGCAGGAGGTTCCTGCAGTTCGCTGGCGTGGGCACAACCGCCGCCGTCTTGGCCGCAAAGGCAGACCAGAGCGCGGCGCAGACCGCTCCCGGTCCCGCTTTCCGCGAGAGATTCGATGTGAGAGCTTATGGCGCAACCGGCGATGGAAAGAGCCTCGATACCCACGCGATCAACCGGGCCATTGACGAAGCCGCGAAGGCCGGCGGGGGAGCGGTGATCTTTCCCGCGGGTGAATATCTTTCGTATTCACTTCATCTGAAGAGCAACGTATCGTTGCGATTGGAACAGGGATCTACGATTATTGCCGCCGATTTCCCGGCCGGGGGCGCGGCGGGCGGATACGATCCCGCGGAGCCAAACGAGTGGGACATGTACCAGGATTTCGGCCATAGCCATTTCCGCAACAGCCTGATGTGGGGCGATGGCATCGAGAATGTCGCCATCGTAGGGACGGGCCGCATCTGGGGACGGGGGTTAAGCCGCGGCATGGACGCCCAAATTCCGGGCGTGGGCAACAAGTCCATAAGCCTGAAGAATTGCAAGAACGTCCTGCTGCGCGATTTCTCGATTTTCCACGGCGGCCACTTCGGCATTTTGGCAACCGGGGTCGATAATCTGACGATCGATAACCTGAAGATCGATACTAATCGCGACGGCATGGACGTGGACGCCTGCCGGAATGTCCGCATCTCAAACTGTTACGTGAACTCTCCATGGGACGACGGCATCTGCCTCAAGGCCGATTATGCGATTGGCCGCGCCAAGCAGACCGAGTTCATCACCATCACCAACTGTTATGTGAGCGGATGCTGGGAAGAAGGCACCATGCTGGACGGCAGCTACAAGAAGTTCGGTCCGGAGGTTCGGGTGCCGCATACCGGCCGCATTAAGTTCGGCACCGAATCGAACGGCGGCTTCCGCAACATCACTATCGCGAATTGTGTTTTCGAAGGCTGCCAGGGACTGGCGCTGGAGACGGTGGATGGGGCCATTCTGGAAGACGTGACCATCACGAACATTTCCATGCGCGATATCGTGAGTGCGCCGATCTTCATGCGGTTAGGGAGCCGAATGCGCGGCCCCGACGGCGTTCCCGTGGGAACTCTGAAACGTGTGATCGTCAGCAACCTGGTCTGCTCGAATTCCGTTTCCCAACTGGGATCGATCATCAGCGGGATTCCGGGTCATTTGATCGAGGACGTCAAGATCAGCAATCTTCAGATTTCACATCAGGGTGGCGGGAGCAGAGACGACGCCGCGTACCGGCCGCCCGAATACGAGGAAACGTATCCGGAACCCACTATGTTTGTGGCAGCCCCCCGGCCGAACGGACGCGGCCCCGACGGACGTTGGCATCCCGAGGGGACAGGCGTCCGAGGCGCGGGAAGAGGTCCCCAAACGCCTGGAACGCAGGCCGGCAGGGGCGGAATCGCTGCCGGACAATCTGTTCCGGGCAGAGGCGGTTCCGGCGCTCCCGCCATCCTGCACAAGATGCCTTCTCACGGATTTTACGTGCGGCATGTCAAAGGCATTCAGTTCGACAACATCGAGATCCAAACCGAAAAGGACGACTTGCGCCCGGCCTTCGTGTTCGAAGACGTGCAGGATGCCGACCTGTTTCGGATTAAAGCGCCGCATGCGGACGGAGTGCCGGTCTTCGCGTTACACAACATCTCGGATTTTTCGGCGCACATGTGCAATGGCGTGCCGGATACGCAACTGAAAACGGCCGAAACGACTAATCTTTAGGCCAGAGTGATGAATACTTCGGATCTGTCCGGGCAAGCTCAGCTTAGCGGGCAGCAGAGCGTTCGACAGTAAACCGTAATATGTGCAAAGGTGACTGATATGCGAATTCCTACCGGAACCCTGGTTCTTTTTCTTTTCTCATTGGCGCTGCCGGCGCAGAGGCCATGGCAGCAGATTGTAGTTCCTTCGTTGAGCGAGGTGGCCGCCAACTTCAAAGCGCCGCCGCACGAATACGGCGTCATCCAGCCGTTCATCAGTTGGAACGGCCCGGATGCCGCCGAACGCAGGTCCAGAATCGTCCATGATCTCGACCGGCTGTCAGCCAATGGCGTCTTCGTGATGAACGTATCGCCGGGACGCGGCGAACCGAACTATCTCTCGCCGGAGCACATGGAGCAGATGAGGTTCGTGGTTCGGGAAGCGGCCAAGCGGGGGATGAAGATCTGGCTTCAGGATGAGTCCGATTACCCCAGCGGGTTTGCCGGCGGCAAGATCCGCAAAGAATACCCGCAACTGGGTATGCAGGGCATCGTGGCCGATATCCACGTGCATGTCGCGCCCGGCCAGACGCTCACCATGCCGTTGCCGCCGGACACGCTCGGCTTATTTGCCTTGAAAGAATCGCCCGACGGGCAAGCACAGGGCGTCGTGCCGATCCAGATGCCCAGCGACGGCCAACTCAAGTGGATCGTTCCCTACGAGGGCACGACCCCGAACGAGCCCCGGGTGCAGTGGGAGGTGGTTTTCGTGCGGCACGTCTACGTGAGCTCTCCGACTCGCAATTTTAGCCGCGAGGACGGCACGCGCGCCAAAGACGGGTATTACACGCTTATCGACTACCTGGATGCGGATGCCACCCGCGCCTTCCTGAAGATCACGCATGAGACTTACCGGCAGGCTATCGGCGACGAATTCGGCAAGACCATCCTGGGCTTCTTCGGCGACGAACCGGATTATTCCATCTCCGGCTACCCCTGGACCCCCAAGCTGCTGGAAGAGTTTCAGCGGCAGAAGGGCTACGATCTGCGGCCGTACATCCCCATGTTTTTCACCGGCAAAATGACCGATGAAGCGCAGCGCGCCAAGGCCGACTATTACGACGTCTGGAGCGGCATTTTCCGCAGCTCTTTCTTTGGAACGCAAGCCGAATGGTGCGCCAAGTACAACATCGAGTACCTGGTCCACCTGAATCACGAGGAGACCATGCTGGCGCTGGTTCGCAGCGAGGGCGACTATTTTCGCGATAACCGCTATGTGGAGGTGCCGGGCATCGATAACCTGAGCCAGCTTGTGCCGGGCGCGGTTCACCGGCCCGACGGAACCTGGAACATCAACAACAACTTCCCCAAGCTGGCTTCCTCGGCTGCCCACCTCTTCGGCAGGCCCAAGGTTTGGACGGAGTCGGCCGGCGGGCTCGGTATCGATGGCAAGTACCAGTTGGATTTTCAACTGGTGAGGGGAGTTAGCGCGCTGCAAATCGGGCTTCCGGTCCGGGGAGGCTTCGGCGGCGATGGGGCCGCGGCAGAAACCGACGTGCCGCCGCAAGCCCCCATGCTGGCCTGGTATACCAATCGGGCCGGCTACCTGATGGCTATCGGCCGCCCGGCCGCCCAGGTGGGTCTCTACCATCCCGCCAACAGCATGTGGATGGGGGACGAAGAGGCCGACCGCAGCACAACCAAGCTGGGATGGCAGTTATTCGAAAACCAGGTTGATTGGGACTACTTCGACGAGCAATCGCTCAGCTCGGTGGCCAAGATCGAGGATGGCGGCTTCAAGAACCTCAGCGGCCAGGTTTATCGCGCCATCGTGATTCCATCCTCGACCGTGATTACGCGAAGTGGGCTGGAGCGCTTGCAGGCCTTCGTGAAGGCTGGCGGCAAGGTCATTTTCGTGGGCAAGACGCCCACGCTCGTGGTGGACAAGACGTTCCGGGATGCCCAGGAAACGCCCGACCTGAGCTTTGCCACGCTGATCGAGCCTTCCGGCGACATCACGCCGCGCGTGCTCGCGGCGCTTCCCAAGCCGGATGTTAAAGTGGACTCCGCCTTCCCCAGACTGACGTATACGCATCGGAGCTGGCGCGATGCCGATATGTACTTGTTCTTTAACGAGAGCGACAGGCCTGAATCGCGCATGGCGACTATCGCCGGCCGGGGCCAGGCACAAAGCTGGGACCTGGTTAGCGGCGAAATTCATCCGATTTGCAGCGCGACTTCCGAGGGCGGTTCGGTGCGCTTTCCGCTGGTGCTCGGACCTTATCAGACGCTGGTCGTCGTGGTGGGGCCGTTGCCCGGCGGGGCCGCCGCTCCGGAGCCATCTTTCGCTTCGGGCACTCCGGTTGCGGAACTGGGCGGCGACTGGACGCTGGTTCTGAACGGCCAACAGGTGACCGCGCCTCTGAAGTCCTGGGAGGACCTGGGGATGCAGTCTCCGGCCGGTCCGGCCTCGTATCGCAAACAATTCACGGTTTCCGCGGCGCCCGGCGGCCAGCGCATCTTCCTGGAAATCGGCGATGTGCGGGACTACGCGCGCGTGAAGCTGAACGGCAAGGACTTGGGGGCGCGTGCCTGGCAGCCTTACCGTTGGGAAGTCACCGATAGCGTTCGGCAGGGATCCAACGATCTTGAAGTCGAGGTGCGCACGAATGGAGGCGCGCGCGGCGGCCCGCCTCCGGCAGTCGCCTCCGGCGCTCCTGCTGCAGGCGGCCGCGGGGGCCGCGGCCAGCGCGCTCCGGGAACGGTAACCGAAGCGCATATTCTACGGAGCGGCGGGCGGCGGGGGGGGCCGCGGCCCGCGTACGCCGCCGGTTTTGGGCTTGCTGGGCCCGGTTCGCCTGGTGGCGCACTGAACCAGCGGTTCGAAAAGAGAAGGCGGCGGTTGGGCGCTTCCAAAAACCGTCGCCTGTCTTTTCTACGGCGTGCACGGGCGTCGATCTGCGACCAAGTGGCGGGAATCGCCGAAAATGCTTCGGGTCGACTCGCGCACGATCAGGTGAGCAGAGAGAGAGATGGTTTCGAACTTGCCGATACCGCCCTGCAGACGAAATACAAGCCGCTCGGCGGCTAGCCGCCCCAAATCGTATTTCGGCTGCGCCACGGTCGTTAGATTCGGCCTGATAATCGAAGCCAGCGGAATATCGTCAAAGCCGACGACGCTCACCTGTTCCGGGATGCGAACGCCGTGTTCCTGGAGGGCCAGAACAGCGCCGATCGCCACCATGTCATTGACCGCCAGAATCGCGGTGGGCGGATCGGGGCATCTCAAAATCAGCTCCCCCAGACGATACCCGGCCTCGAGAGTCAGATCGGTGCTGAAGATAAGTTCCCGCTGCACGACCAGCCCGCGGGCTGAAAGGGCGCCGCGGTACCCCTGGAGACGGGTGGACGCGACGTTTTCCGGACCGCCAAAGTACGCAATCCTGGTGTGGCCGTTTTCGAGCAGGTGGCGCATTGCCTCTTGCGTGCCGACGGCAGTATCCGTGGTTATGAAATCGAAGCATAATTCCGGAGTGTCGAGCTGCCTGCCCAGTGAGACGAATGGATACCCCAGCCGGCCCAGTTGTAGCAACCTGCTGTCTGCGGCCGGGTTCGAGTTGGGGCCCGGCGGCGTGATGATGCAACCATCCACATGCTTGTGTGGCACCATCTCCAGGTAGTCCAGTTCCAGGGACTGCTCGCCGCCTGAATTGCACAGGATGAGATGGAATCCCGCCCTCCTGGCGACGTCTTGCACGCCCTGTGCGATGGCGGAAAAGTATGGGTTGACCATTTCGGGAATGATCAGCGCAATCAGGTTTGTTCGGTTGCTGCGGAGGGCCCGCGCCGAAGGATTGGGCCGGTATGCGAGTTGCCGGATGGCCCGCTCCACCCGGCGCCGGGTCACGTCCGTCACGGCGCCGCTGTCATTCAGGACTCGCGACACCGTTGTAACCGAGACCTTCGCTTCCCGTGCCACGTCACGAATCGACGCCACCCGAACCGCCTCCCCGTGAATTTACGATCGAAGCCGGAGTTCCCAGGCTCCCTTTTCCGCGATACTTTCCGTGGGCGGTAACGTTCCCGCGGCCCCTGTAACGCCCCGAATAGTATATCGTTTTCCAACCAGCAAGACCACCCACGCGAAGTGTACATGCCGGGAGTTTCAGCCTCGCGGCTGCCAGTGAAGGCTCGGGTAAACTCTTCACCTTACGCCTCCATTTTTTTCGTTGACAGCTTTGAAACCGGATGTTAATCTCTCTTGCGGAAACGATTCCATGCTTCGTTGGGGTTTGGCGCCTATCAGATATCGGCGCCAACAAGGGCTCTATGTGTTGAGTTCGTTCAGGGACGGGTTGCCGTTCTGAGGATGGACGCAGCATAGGTTTCAGTTGTATGGCTTGAAAACAAGGAGGTTATCTCATGCGTTACCACCTTGCACGCGGTGGCTCGCTAATACGTTTGCTGTTTTTGCTTTTGTTGACGCTGGTCGTCGCGTTCGCCCAAACCGACCGCGGGACCATCACCGGGACGGTTACGGATCCGACCGGCGCAGTTGTCCCCCATGCAGCTCTGCACGCCAAGAACCTGGCGACGGGAGCGGAGTACGATACCGTCGCTACGGATACCGGCAATTATTCGCTCGTCTCGCTGCCGGCGGGGAGTTACGATTTGACTGTATCGGCGGCTGGATTCGAGAAGTACATCCAGCACGGCATCACGGTTCAGGTCGTCCAGGTCTTGCGCGTCGACGTCGTGATGAAACTCGGCGCAAACACGGAATCCGTCACCGTCAACGCCGACGCGCCATTGCTGAGAACCGAGGATGCGGAGCTGAACATCAACCTGAGCACGGATCGCGTCGACGTGTTGCCCAACATTACGACGAACTTGCGCACGCCTCTCGGCTTTTCCGAGATCATGCCGGGAGTAGTCGGCGCCACCAACAGCGCCGCCGGTTCGGCCAATATTAAGGTCAATGGCGGACCAGCCACAGGATACAGAGTTCTGCTGGACGGCCAGGACATTACCAATGCGAACGAGGATCCGTCACACACGCTGGAACAGCAACCGGCGGTGGAGGCTCTGCAGGAATTCACGCTGCAGACCAGCAACTACTCGGCCGAATTCGGTCAGATCGCCGACGGGCTCTTCAACTTCACGACCAAATCGGGCACCAACGGAC
This sequence comes from Terriglobia bacterium, assembly GCA_963714205.1. Taxonomy (GTDB): domain Bacteria; phylum Acidobacteriota; class Terriglobia; order Bryobacterales; family Bryobacteraceae; genus CAVQNQ01. Next base: position 1,243,938 of record CAVQNQ010000002.1, on the reverse strand, counting down.
TCCACGGCGTCGCGTTCACCTTCGTTCGCAACGAAGATCTCAATGCGGGCCAAGCTTACACCATTCGCAACGGGGACCATCACCTCGATCCCGCGTCGAAAATGAAGAACTATGGCGGCGCCATAGGCGGCCCGGTAGTCATACCCAAGGTGTACAACGGCCGCAACAAGACTTTCTTCTATGCCAACCTCGAGCTGGAGCGGAATTTAACCGGGACAAACGACTACTACACCATGCCGACCGCGGGAATGAGAACCGGGGATTTCAGCCAGGCACTGGTGCAAAAGACGCTGGGCACCAACGTCGCCGGGGGAGCCATCCTGGAGAACATGATCTTCGATCCGGCCACCGAGCAAACCGTGAATGGCCAGTTGACGCGCTCGCCCTTCCCGAATAACGTCATCCCGGTCAGCCGGCTCAATGCGGTCGCGCTGACAATTCAGAACAACTGGATGCCCGTTCCCACGAATTCCAATTTAGTGAACAATTGGAACCAAGTCTATTCGTCCTTGGAGAGACGGCACATCCCCAGCATCAAGATCGACCAGAACATCAGCGATAAGTCGAAGCTTAGTTTCTATGCGGCGAATTATCTGTACTACGCAAACGCCCGGGCCGATGGCCTGCCGGCGCCAATCACTTCGCAGCGCAATCGGAAGATTTTCGCCGACACCTATGAGCTTCACTATGACTACACGCCTACTCCCACCTGGATAGTCCACCTCGGGCTTGGCTTTGTGCGCGGCGATCACGACGACAATTATCTGCCGGCCTCCCTGGCCTTCAATCCATCCTCGATCGGCCTCCTCGGCAGCTATACCACGGGCATGCCGGTGCTAAACACCCTCACGGGAACCACCAGTTCCTCCGGCATTGGGAATGCGACCGTGGGCGGGTTCTACACGCAGTACGGCATTGGGGTGGGCGCTCCCGTTGTCAACCTTGCCGACAAACCTACGGCGAACCTGAGCGCGACCAACGTCCGCGGCAACCATACCTATAAGGTCGGTCTGCAGTGGAGATTGGACACGACGATCAATAAGAACGCCATTGCCGCTCCCACTTACAGTTTCAGCGGCAACGAGACGGCTCTTCCGTACCTCCAGTCTACGACCGTGGGGGGCAACACTATCGGACTCCCGTACGCCAGTTATCTTCTGGGCCTGGTGGACAGCGCCACCGTTCCCCCTACGCAGGATCCGGATTACCGCAAGACCTCTACGTCGTTATACCTGCAGGACACCTGGAAGGCCACCCGGAAACTGACGATCGACTATGGCATCCGGTGGGACCGCCAGACGGCGCCGGAGGAGGTGTTTCACCGGAGCAGCATGTTCGCGCCATCCATAGCGAACCCGAGCGCCGGGAATCTGCTCGGCGCGACGATTTACGAAGGTTATGGCGCGGGCAAATGCGACTGCCAATTCACGACGGTTTATCCGTATGCGATCGGCCCGCGATTGGGCATCGCTTACCAGTTCGCTCCCAAGATGGTGGTGCGTGCGGGCTGGGGTATCTCGTACGGTCCCACGCCGGATGGCGCCGGTCCCACGCCGGTTGGTGTGGGCTGGAATCCCCTCACCTTCAGTTCGACATCCTTCGGGGAGCCCACGGCGATTTTGGGTCAAGGCTTGCCGTATACCACGGCGGACATTTTTTCGGTCAGCATGAGCCCGGGAATACGGCCGACAGCGGGCCAGATCAACAACCCCCCGACCTATATGGACCGCAACGCGGGCCGTCCGTCGAGGATTAACCAGTGGAACATCGCCCTGCAGCGCGAACTCACCGCGAACATGGCCGTGGAAGCCGCGTATGTAGGCAACCATGGCGTGTGGCTCCGTTCGGATAGTTACTGGGACCTGAATGCGCTGACTCCGCAGCGGATCGCCCAAGCCGGCCTGAATATTAACAGCTCCGCCGACCTTGCGGTGTTGCAGTCTCCGCTGAATTCGGCGCTGGCGGCTTCGCGGGGATTCAACACACCGCCATATGCGGGATTCCCGATGACGTTGACCGTGGCCCAGTCCCTGCGGCCATACCCGCAGTTCGGCAGCCTGGTGGAGGAATGGGCGCCCTTGGGCGACACCTGGTACGACGCTTTGCAGGCGAAGTTCACGAAGCGGACGTCGTATGGTCTCGCCTTCACGGTGTCGTACACGAAGTCGAAGACGATGGATGTGGAAGCGGAGAACTACAATGGCGGCGGGGTGGTCAACGACCAATTCAACCGCGCGAACCTGAAGGCGCTCTCGGCTTCCGACCTGCCACAGGTTTTGGCGATTTCGTTCAACTACGTTATCCCCAAAGTGACTTCGAACCACATTGTGCGCGCGGTGGTCGGCGGCTGGACTCTTTCCGGAGTCGAGCAGTACCAAAACGGAGCCCTGATTGCGACTCCCGCGGCGCAGAATAATCTCAGCACGGACCTGTTCCGCAGCACCTTGTTCAACCGGGTGCCCGGCGTACCGCTGTACACGCAAAACCCTAACAGCAACGTCGATCCCAACAAGGTCTTCTTGTACAACCCAGCGGCCTGGTCCGATCCGGCGCCTGGGCAGTGGGGTACCGCAGCCCCCTACTACAGCGATTTCCGCGCCCGGCGCATGCCCAATGAAACCGGGGCCCTGGGCAGGATCTTCCCGATTCGGGAAAAGATGAGTCTCGAGATCCGTGGAGAGTTTTTCAACGTGCTCAATCGCATAGTGGTCCCCAGCGCGTCCGCCACCAACCCCTTGCAGACGCAAGTGGTGAGTGCCGCGGGCGTTCCGCAGTCGGGCTTCGGGTTCATGAATGCAACCTCGGGCACCCAGGGGCGAACCGGCCAGGTGGTAGCGCGGTTTGTATTCTGACCGCTTGTGTGAGTGCCCGGGCCGGCCGGCTTGTCGTATCGGAGGTTCGGCCCGCGCATTCACCGCGTTCTTCTTTTCCTTCGCACGAATGGCGGCGGCGCCGCGGCAACCCCGTCGCGGCGCCGCCATTCTGTAAAGTGACCATAATTTCAAAGACGCCGCCCGAGTATGGCGGCTGAACGGGGGTAAAGGCTATGTCACGGTTAACGCTGTCCCCCTTCGGTCTGCTAATCGCCGGCACCATGTCCACGATGACCGTCTTCATGGAAGTGGCCCGCAAGAAGGCGGTCTCAGACCGCCCACTGATGGCCACAACCTGTTGTTGCCATGTTTTCGATTCTCTGGTTTTTGCAATGGCGCTGGCGGTTAAGATATCGACGGGCACAGCCCTGGTGGTGCGCGACGGAGGCAGTCTGTTTGGAATTGCCGGTATAGCGCTGTCCGCCCCGGCGACGTATCTGGTCTACCAGACAATCAATGTCGCTTTGCTTTCGGTTGCCACTTTTCTCTTTTTCCGGGCCCTGCAGGTCTCTCCGATGTCGCTGTGCGTCCCTTTTCTGGCCTTCACGTCCCTCCTTCTCATTCCGACGGGCTTCCTAGTATTGGGCGAGTTGCCGCCGCAGGCCAAGCTGCTGGGGGTGATCCTGGTCGTGGCCGGGTCGTTGCTGATGCACCGCCGGCTGTTCGCATTGGGCTGGACGGCTCCCGCCAAGGCCATTTTGCGAGAAAAGGGCTGCCGCTACATGCTGATGGTGACGTTGATCTTCGCGATCACCAGCCCGCTCGAAAAGAAACTGGTATTGATGACAGACATCTACACTCAGGCCTTGGTCTATGGCTTAGGGATGTCGGCGGTCTTTTGGATTTTTTCGCTGGTGAGACATGAAGATTTCAGGGCGGCGCTTCGCAACAACATCGCGTGGATCGCAACGGCGGGCGTCCTGGACGCACTCGCTATGTTGCTGCAATTCGCGTCGTATCGCTATATAGATGTCGTCATTGCAATCAGTATCAAGCGGGCGGGCATCGTGCTGTCCGTCTTCTTCGGCTGGCTTTTCTTCCGCGAGCGCGGCATCACGGACAAGCTGATCGCCGCATCGGTGATGTTTGCCGGCGTGCTCATCCTATATCTGCCGGTGACAACCTGGCAGGCGGTTCTCTTGGCGTTCGCGACCCTGATCTTCCTGCAAATGGCCCTTTACTGGACGCGCCACCAGGCGATTGACCCGGCAAGCGGCGTGCCAGGGGCCAAAGCCGCAGCCGGGGACGTGGCGAGGTGACCGGGGACTAATATGACTAAATACCAAACGCGCGCAGTAGAGGTTCACGATTTCGTTCGCATCTGGAATCTGGATGAGGTGCGCCGCCGGTTGAAGTTCATGGTGAGTAATGACATGAACGCTCTTGTGTTTCACGAGCCCGGGCTGGTCGACAAGATCGTTTTCCCGGCCGCGTTTCTCGGGGGCACGGGAACGGCCGCGTCGATCTTCGAAGCGTACCAGCAGATCGACCATAACATTTACTACTATGCGTTGCGCGAAAACCTCAACCTGTATCGACGCGACTACCTGAAGCACGTGATCGCCGAAGCCTCCGGTTCCGGCATCGCGGTCTACCTAGAGGACAAGGAGCTGTGGTTTAAGGATTTCATTCTCAAGAGCCATCCGGAGGTCCTGAAGAATGGAGTATTTTGTCCGAGCGATCCGTTCTGGTGGAACGAGTTCCTGCCGCAAAAATATAAGGAACTGTTTGTCGCTCTGCCCGGTCTAGCCGGGGTGGTTACCTCTTTCGGCACGGGCGAAAGCCGGCTGGCCATCAGCAACATGTATGCGTGCGATTGCGAGCGCTGCAAATCGCTCGATCCGGCCGAATGGCATAAGAATGTTGTGCTGGGTATGCACAAGCCCTTCCACGAGGCCGGAAAGAAGCTGGTGGTGCGCGACTTTATTTACCAGAAGGAAGAGCAGGACCAGTTTGCGAAGGCTGTCGAGCAGTGGCCCGCCGATATCGCGCTCTCCTTGAAGAACACGCCGCACGACTTCTATCCGACGTTTCCCGACAACCCTCTCATCGGAAAGGTCGGCTCGCGCGAACAATGGATCGAGTACGACGTGCACGGGCAGTATTTCGGGTGGGGAATGACCCCCAGCATCATGATCGGCGACCTGAGACGGCGTCTTCAATACGGCCTCGATCGCGGAGTCAGCGGCTATATCATGCGCACAGATTGGGAAGGCGTTCAAAACCACTCGTGCTTCGACACTCCCAACCTGCTGAACCTCTACGCCGGGGCTGTCCTGGGCAAGGACTGCGACGCCGATACGCGCGATATCTATGCCCGGTGGCTGATGGAAGCCGGATTGCTAAAAGAGGGGATTTCGGCTGGGGAATTGAAGGGCTGCCTGGATTGGTGCATCGAAATACTGGAGCAGACCTGGCCCGCGACGAGGAGCGCCGTCTATGTCAACGGCACCGTCTTTTCGGACAATAGCGCGTTCCATGTCAATCTCGGCCAGCCCACCTGGGTCGCGGAGACACATCACAGCTTGCGCAACTGGGATGCGGACGCGGAAGATGCGCTCGGCCTGAGTGATCGGAATGTCAAGAAGATCCTTGACGAGAAGGACGAAGCTGTTCGTCTGGCGGCCCGGCTTTACGAGCAGGTTACCCAGGCCAATCCCGGGCTTACACGGGATGCCTATGACGACCTAGTCTGGCGCTTTGGCTTCTTGCGGTGCTATGCCGAGGGATTCCGTCTAACCACGCGCCTGTATATCTTCTCGAGACTCGCCTGGGAACGGCGCCAGCCGGTTGAAGGGCCGCTTCGGGAGGCGTTAGAGGAGCTGAAGTCATACAAGGACCGCCTTGAACGGTCATCCTACGCGCGAAGCTATCCCGCCGCTGTCTTGTTGAACCCCGAGCGCCTCGACTGCTACATCAAGGATGTCGAAGCGAAGATCGATTCGCGAAAAGGAGAGGAAGCAAAGGCTTGAAACCCCATCTGAATCTGGGAGACCGGGGAATACGGATCGATGAGACCGTGTACCGGGACAAGGTCCTTGGCTGCTGGCTTGGGAAGAACGCCGGAGGCACCCTCGGGGGGCCCCTCGAGGGGAAGTTCGGACAGGAAGAAATGTTTGATGTCGATTGGTATCCCGATCTCCCCGAGGGCGGCATACCGAACGACGATTTGGAGATGCAACTGATCTGGCTCCAGGCGCTGCAGGAGCGCGGCCCCGGCATAGTGGCCCGCGATCTAGCGGAGTACTGGCTGGATTGTATCCGGTACAACTTCGATGAATACGGCCTGAGCAAGACGAATCTCCAGAAGGGGTTGGTTCCACCGGTATCGGGCTGGCATAACAACTGGTTCAAGCACTGCATGGGAAGCCCCATCCGGTCTGAGATTTGGGCGTGCGTCGCCCCGGGAACGCCTGAGATCGCCGCCGCGTATGCGTTCGAGGATGCCATCTGCGATCACGCGGGAGGGGAATCGGTTTTCGGCGAAGTCTTCAATGCCGTGCTCGAATCCTGTGCGTTTGTCGTCAGCGACAGGGTTCGACTGGTCGAAATCGGCTTGAGCGCCATCCCTTCCGAGTGCCTTACCCATCGCGCGGTCCGCCGCGCGCTGGAGTTATTCAACGCGGGGCTGGATTGGAAAGCGGCGAGGCATGCGATTAAGGACGAGTTCTACATGGCGGTCGCGCAATACTCGCCCATCAACCTCGGCTTTCAGACGATCGCGCTGCTGTACGGCGAAAGCTTCGGAGACGCCATCTGCAAGGCCGCAAACTGCGGCTGGGACACGGACTGCACCGCGGCGACCGTCGGAGCGATCCTGGGGATCATTATGGGCGCCGGGCAGTTGCCGGCTAAATGGCTGGCCCCGCTGGGATACGAGATCAGCACCAATTTGACAACCGGCGGTATCCGGCATTTGCGCGCGCCCACCGACATCAACGTGCTTACCGATGAGGTGTGCAAACTGGCACCGCGCGTTCTCGAATACTGGAACGCCGGTAAAGTCATCGCCGCGGACGGGGAGAGTTCTTCTCCGGCGCCCGATCTTCACTTGAACTCGAGTTGGCTCGCCACATACGATCCTGGCCGCATCACCTGGGACCTCGATACCGTGGTGGTCTCTCTTCGATATGACGAACACGCCGCCATCACGGGCTGCGAGCCGGCGCGTTTTGAACTCGAGATCGTGAATCCCCGGCCCGAACCGGTGCGAGTCTCCGTGGCGATTCGACTCCCGGAGGAGTGGCTTCTGCGGCCGGGCGAGCCGGTGCGTTGTGCGATCGAGCCACAGGCGCGCCTGTCGCTTCCCTACACCGCGGCGGCCCGGGCCGCGGCCATCGCGGATTCGAACAGCGGCACAATCCAGGTTGAGGTCGAAGGGAGACCGGCCCTGCCGCGCCTGCCGCTCGTTTTTCTAGGCGGCGCCAGGTGGATGGTTTCGCCGCTGTTGCCGGGTTCGACGATTGAAGCCAACTGCGGCTTCGACGAGAGCCGCATGATTGACGCGCCGCCGGAATCGTGGGCGGAATTGTGGCGCCCCGGCAACGATCTCCAGGTGGAGAGCCTGTTCGGAGGCTGGCCGGGGGTGATCTATCTCCTGCATTTCATCCAATCGGATGCGCCGCGGGACGTGGTGCTGGGTGTGTCCAACAACGGCCGGATGAAGTTGTGGCTCAACGGCACGCTCCAACATGAGACGAGGAAGATCACGCCGATCAGGCCAAACCAGGGAAACGGCGGGGGAGACGGTGCGAACTACAGCCAGGCCATTCTCCACGAGGGATGGAATCAGGTATTGATCAAGCTTCAGCGAGGCAGCGACCCGCTGGAGGCGCACTTCACCATCGGGCTCCGGGATATTGAGCATCCCAAGTGCGTCGGCCATGCGGCTCTGGGGCTGCGGCGAACGCAATTTGCGTGGGAACTGTAGCCGTCGGCGGCTGCTACCCAAAAATTCATTTCAGGGGAGGTTCAAATGCAGAGGATCTTGAAAGCGCTTGCGCTAATTCCGCTACTGGCTGCTGTGTCTCCGGCGCAGCGCCCGTGGCAGCAGGTCACGGTTCCGTCGGTGCGCGACGTGGCCGCGAATTTCAAGAAGCCGCCGCACGAATACGGCGCCATCCAGCCGTTTTCCAGTTGGAACGGCCCGGACGCCAATGAAAGGAAACAACGGATCGTCCAGGATCTCGACCGGCTCGCGGCCAACGGTGTCTTCATAGTCAACGTCTCGCCGGGACGCGGCGAGCCCCTGTATCTCACTCCGGAGCATATGGACCAGATGAAGTTCATTGTCCAGGAAGCTAAGAAGCGGGGGATCAAGCTATGGATCCAGGATGAATCCGATTACCCCAGCGGGTTTGCCGGCGGCTTTATCGGCCGCAGGTATCCGCAGCTCGCCATGCAGGGAATCGTGGCTGACATGCGTGTCTCGCTAACCGCCGGCCAGACCATCTCCATGCCTTTGCCGCCGGACACCTTGGGAATGTACGTGGAGAACGGCTCCGACCACACCACCACGGTGCTGCCCATGCCCAAGGACGGCCAGCTTAAGTACACGGCGCCCAATACGGGCTCGGATCCGTATACCCCGAATTGGCTTTGGGACATCGTATTCGTGCGCCATGTCTACCGGAGTTCCCCAACCCGCATGTTCAACCGCGAGGACGGAACCCGCAACAAGGATGCCCGGTACCCGTTGATCGATTACCTGGATCCGGAAGCCACCCGCGCCTTCCTCAAGATTACGCACGAAACCTACAAGCAGGCGATCGGCGATGAGTTCGGCAAAACCGTGCTGGGCTTCTTTGGCGACGAGCCGAACTACACCGGCATGATGCCGTGGACGCCCAAGCTGCTGGACGAGTTCCGGCGCCAGAAGGGCTACGATCTCCAACCCTATCTGCCGCTGTTCTTTGCGCCCAAAATGAGCGAGGAAGCCTCGCGCGTAAAAGCGGACTTCTGGGACGTCTGGAGCGGGATGTTCCGCGATTCCTTTTTCGGGGTGCAGGCCGACTGGTGCGCGCGGAACAATGTCGAATACCTGGTTCACGTCGAGTACGAAGAAACCATGATGAATCCCGGCGGCAGCGAGGACTTGATCCGCAACGAGGGCGACTTCTTCAGGGACGAGCGCTACCCGCAAGTGCCTGGAATCGATAATCTGAGCCAGCTTGTGCCGGGCGCGATCCACACGCCGGATGGGACGTGGCAGTTCAACAACAATTTCCCCAAGCTGGCCTCGTCTGCGGCGCACCTGTTTGGCAAACCCAAAGTGTGGGCCGAAGAAGGCGGCGGACCGGGCATCGACGGCAAGTTCCAGCTGGACTTTCAACTGGTGAGGGGAGTGAACGCGCTGCAGATCCGGTTTCCGGTCCGCGGAGGTTCGGGCGGCGGAGGTGCGGCCTCGCCTGCGCCCGCCGTGGCGCCGGAGGCATCCATGGTGGCATGGTACGCCAACCGGGGCGGCTATCTGATGGCCATCGGCCGCCCGGCGGCGCAGGTGGGCATCTACCACCCTGTCAACAGCATGTGGATGGGGGACCAGGAGGCCGACCGGAGCACGACCAAGCTGGGCTGGCAACTGCTCGAACACCAGGTGGAGTGGGACTATTTCGACGAGCAGTCGCTCAGCTCGGTGGCCACCATCGCAGATGGCGGCTTCAAGAACCTCAGCGGCCAGGTGTACAGGGCCATCGTGGTGCCTTCCTCGATGGTGATCACACGGACCGGCCTCGAGCGTTTTCGGGCCTTCGTCAAAGCTGGCGGCAAGATGATTTTCGTGGGCAAGACGCCCACGCTCGTGGTGGACAAGACTTTCCGCGACGCCAACGAAAAGCCCGACCTCAGCTTCGCCACGCTGATCGAGCCTTCGGGCGATATCACGCCGCGGGTGCTGGCGGCGCTGCCGAAACCGGATGTCAAGCTGGACGCCGAATTCCCGCGATTGACGTACGCGCACCGGAGCTGGCGCGACGCCGAAATGTATCTCTTCTTCAACGAGAGCGACCAGAAAGAATCGCGCATGGCGACCATCGCCGGCCATGGACAGGCGCAGGCCTGGGATTTGGGCGCCGGGGAGATTCACCCGATGGCGGCGGCCACGGCGGAAGGCGATTCGGTTCAGTTTCCGCTGGTGCTGGGACCCTACGAAACAAGAGTCGTTGTGGTGGGGCCGCTTCCCAGCGGGGTGGCCGCTGCGGAGCCGTCCTGGGCATCGGGCGCCACTCTGGCTGAGCTCGACGGAGAGTGGGCGTTGGACCTGAACGGCAGACAGTTGACGACGGCTCTAAAGACGTGGGAGGAGTTGGGGACGCGATCGTTTGCCGGGCCGGCGACGTATCGGAAGCAGTTCACGGTTTCGGCGTCGCCGGTGGGCCAGCGGGTGTTTCTGGAAATCGGAAATGTGCACGACTACGCGCGGGTTAAGCTGAACGGGAAAGAGTTGGAGGGCCACGCGTGGCAGCCGTATCGTTGGGAAGTAACCAACGTAGTGAAAGCGGGATCGAACGATCTCGAAGTGGAAGTGCGCGCGACGGCGGGTGGCCGCGGTGGCTTTGGCGGCGCCGTTGCAGTCAGTGCACCCCCCACATCCGGCGCGGGTTTCGGCGGCAGGGGCGGCGAGGGGCAAGGGACGCCGGGAATCGCGGCCACACCGGGAGTCGCGGCCGCCGCACTACCTGTGCCCGCGATCGCCGGAAGGGGTCGCGGCGCAACGCCTCCGGCTTCGGGCTTGCTGGGGCCAGTCCGGCTGGTGGCGCGCTAATGGCGGTTCAAACTGGGGTGATGCCCAGGTCTTTAAGAAATACTCGCAGAAGTTGCACATAAAGCGAGAGGCCCTGCTGAAGCTTAATCGGCAGGCCAACGAGCAGCACAAGCGGCAGCCGAAAAGCCACGGCGCTGCCCGCGGCAACCGTGGCGGTCGCCGCGTGAGCGACTGGTTCCGCCGCCGCTCGGTTGGCACGCACGGCGGCTGGGTGCGGAATCGCGCACTGCGCCGTGCGCACGACTGCCGCGGTCCGCGGGACGCGGCGCGACGCGCGACTACCGAACGGTCGACATTCGTGCGCGCCTCGTCCGGCACGTCCTCTGGTCGACGGTTTTTCTATGTTCCAAAAACTGGAGTTTTTGGAACGGCCGAGCGCGGACGTCCCCGGACCAAGGGGGCCGGAGGGTTTCGCCAGGCGGCTCGGCCGGCTCAGCGCGCGCCGCGAGCCGCGGTGGCAGGGTGACACCGCCGCCGCTCGGGCGGAACGCACCGCGGCCAGCCGCGGAGCCCATTGCCCCGCGGACGCGGGCGTGGGGCGCACGGTGAAATGCGCGGGCCGCGCGCGGTTCCTGCGAACGTCAAAACCCTGAGGGGCGCGTCTTCTCTCGCAACGTCTTCCCTCGCAAAAATGGTGTGCGCTTTTGGGTCGTATCCGACGCGCTCACCACCTGCGAACCAAGCCTCGGCGGACGGGGCCTGGCCGCTGTAGGCGGCGGCAGCGCCAACTGTTTCTAAGAGATCAGACATATCGGTTCTCCTTTTGCGGACGAAGCAACAAATAGAATGCGACGCCATGAGTGATCATCAGCAAGGGCACGTAGATGATCGGGATCGCATAGGTGGCGCCAAGTTGCCCCGCCATCGCAGGAACGCCGACCTGAATGGCGTGGTAGTAATCGACGATGATGTCGGTTGCCCCCACGAGATTGAAGGCGACGACGAAAGACCAAAACAGCGGACGGATCCTTGCGGTGAGGAGCACCAGAATAGCCAGCATTCCGGTCGCGAAGTCACCGTAGGCAGCGGAGGTGGCGAAGCCGGCGGGCAGATCAGGGCCTACGATGCCCGGGAGGATAAAGACGAGCCCGAAGAATCGAAAGCTGTGCAGCGTGGCGATTGCACGTTGGGCATCGAATCGGTCAATTGCCCTGAGCCTGGGCCAAACGTAGACGCTGAAGCAAAGCAGCCACGCGACATACCCCAAAACGAGCTGGATACTGAAGATGGTTTCCGATGACATTTCAGGCCTCCTGGGTATGGCCGACGAGCGAAATCACAGTCGTATCCTCGCCCCACGGCAAGAAGACCGTACTTTGCTCGGCGACGCTCCGGCTAACAAGAGCGCGCACGTTTTCGTAGTAGGGCGGCGCCTGGAGATGAACAGCGCCCACCTGCGCCCAATCGAAGATGCGATCGGCCAGCCGATGCTGCAAATTGCGAAAGCTGGCAGCGTGGTTCAGATCGCGATACGCGGGATCACCAGGCCTACCCTGAAACTGCGAATTGTTCACCACCAGTTCCAGGCTTGCATCGCGCGCAGCCGCGGCGAAGATCGTCGCGGCCTCATGCAGGCCGTCGACCACTGGGTAAGTAAAGTAGGCCCGCTTGACGTTCCGCATGGCGGCCTGAGCGGAAGTTGGGGTCATAAGGTCGCCCTCGACCACTTCAACGCCCTGTTGACGGAGTCGGCCTGACCCACGGAGGTTTTTACAAGCATTTCGAGAGCAAGGACGACCTGCTTCTCGAGTCGCTGCGCGAGGGCTTCCGTGATATCGAGGACACTCTGGCTTATGCCGCTAAACAGTCGCCGCTTCGAGAGGCATGGAAGGCCATCGTAAATACCTACTCGAGCCTGGATCTCTGTGAACATCCCGAGCGCGGGTGCCCCTTGGCGGCACTCGCGCCGGACCTGGCGCGGGCGGATAAAAGGATGAAGCTGCAGATTGCAGCGGAGTTATTGAATTACAAGAGCCGAATGGTTCCGTTCATGCCTGGCGAGCGGACCGCGGACAAAGAACGGGCTTTCTTTGCGATTTTTTCAACCATGATCGGGGCAGTTGAAATTGCTCGATTGCTGCCCGATCGCGCGATGCGAGAAAAAGTGCTGGCGAGCACAAGAGAATTTCTACTGCGCAGCTTCTGACCTCCGCAACCCAGGGCCGCCCGTATCAGTCAATCGGTCCCCGCCCACGATGGACCCTGCTTGGCGAGGTATGCATTCATCTGCAACGATGCGATATTATGACGTGCATCGACATCTATTGCCGCGAGGCCGAATCCCACCCGGAACTCGCGACCGGCAGCGTCAGTTCTGGGTTCGCGGTGGCCACTTTCGGCGGTCGTGGCGTACGCTTTCAGATTTCCGTTTGGCGCCTGCCCGCACCCCGGGTGGAATGACAGACTTCAATGGCTGGGCCGGTTCGGGCAATCGGTGAAATGCGCGCGCATATGGCTTGCCGTGAGCTGAGACCGCAGCCCCAGCCGCACGGCATTCGCCGCCCAGGTGGCCGACCGCGCTTGGCTTTCGATCCCTCCGGTCCCCTCCGAAATGGCCTTCTTCGCCGTCCTCCGTAGTCCGACGCCCGTTAGGGCGGAGGGAGGCTACTATTCCAGGTTTTCCAGCTCTTCCATTCAGCATGGCAGCGAACTCCCTATTCGAGCCGCGAACTCTCTGGGCGGCACGTAGCCGAGGCCGCTGTGCGGCCTCGCTTCGTTGTAGTCTTGTCGCCACGCCCTCAATTTGCGCCGCGCGTCCCCCACATTCAGAAACCAGTTGGCATTCAGGCACTCGTCTCGGAGACGGCCATTGAAGCTCTCGGCAAACGCGTTCTGAATCGTTAACCGAGGCAGGCAGTGACCGCTGCGGCCAGGTTCGACGCCCGTGGTTCGCCAATCCGGAATGACCACAGATTCGTGACATAGCCGAAGCCGATACCGGCACCGGGGTCGCCGAAGGCGACCGATCCGCCGGAGCCGGGGTGGCCGAACGACCCGGGCCCGATCCAGGGCATCGGCGGGCAGGCCCGCCAGAACCCGAGCGACATGTAAAAGGAGCGGTCGGCCGGAACTTCCAGTCCTGGCGGCAGCCCGTTCATCCGCGTCTTGTCGGTCTGGACGACCGTCATCTTCTCGACCGTCGCCGGATTCAGCAGCCGCACGCCGTCGACCTCGCTCACCGTGGCCGCATACATCCGCGCCAGCGATCGAGCGTCCGTGAACATGTTCCCGAAGGGGAACTCCGCGGCACGGAAGGCACGCGAGTTGACGTAGTCGTCGGTGCGATCGAAGGCGCCGCCGAGCAGGCCAGCGCGGGCTTGCACGGAGCCGGGCCCCACACGGCGTTCATCCAGGCGATAACCGTGTCCCTATCGAGGCCGGTGGTCTCGATCATCCCGGCGGTCAGCTCCTCCATCGTGAACGGAGCGGCGTACCCGATCCGCGCCACCCGTCCCTCTTGCCCCTCGGGCAGCCCGATCCAGGCGCTCAGCCCGAACGGGGCCGCGACCTCGTCGGCGAAGAAGGTGCCGAGCGACTTGCCGGTGATCCGCCGCACGACCTCCCCAACCAGGAACCCGAAGGTCATGCTGTGGTAGACGTGTTCTTTGCCCGGCTGCCATTCCGGCTCCTGCGCCTCGAGTGCCCGGATGACCGGATGCCAGGCGCAGGCGTCCTCGAAGGTCAACGGACCGTCGACAACCGGCAGACCGGCCTGGTGTGAGAGCAGCCAGCGCACCGGGATATGCTCCTTGCCGGCAGCGCCGAACTCTGGCCAGTACTGGATCACCGGAGCGTCGAGATCAAGCTCACCGCGCTGCACCAGCAGATGGGCGCAGATCGCGGTCGCGCCTTTCGTCGTGGATGCGACGAGGGTGATGGTGTCCTCGTCCCAGCGACGGTTCGCTTCGCGATCGCCGCCCCACAGATCCACGACGGGGTGACCAGCTGCGTAGACGCGGCACGCCGCGCCCACTTCGCCGGGGTTCCCTTCGAAGTTCGCACGAAGGCATCGGCCACCTTCTCCCAGCCGTTCTCGACGTATCCACACACTACTGTTCCGCTTGTTGTGTCCAACATGCTGTGCCACCTTTCAAAGAGTATTGAGATGAATCGCTTGCGCAGTGCCGCGGCGCTTGCTGCACGGTGCTGCCGGCCCTAACGTTATAGGTTCGCTGCTGCTCGTGTTTCGAGTGAGCGGTGAATCGTGATGTCGCCGTAGCGTGTCCAGGCACGGATCTCGACGGCTTCCTCGCCCGGCTCTGGTGCGTTGGCAGCGTGGAGTTCGTTGCGAACGTTCCCGCACTTCGTGTGAAGCTCCAACCAGGCCGGTACGCTGTCGGCGACGCCGATCTCCACCCGGCCCAAGCCGGTCTCGGCGACGACTTCACCGCGCGCGACTGCACCGAGCACGATGTCTCCATTCGCCGTTCTGGCGAAGACCGCCGACTGCGGCCGGTCGACCGCGATCCTGCCGCTCGCGGAGTTCACCCGGAGTTCGCCCCCGACATTTCCGATCCACGTGTCGCCGTTGGAGTTTCGGACAGCTGCCGATCCATCGACCCGGCCGACCTCGAGCCGTCCGGAGCCAGTCGAGATCTCCACCCGTCCTGCCGCGCGCTCGATGTTGACGTTACCGGTTCCGGTGCGGACCGTCACTGATCCACTCTCCTCAGCGTGAATTTCGCCGGCGCCCGTGTCGAAGCGGAGCTCGTCCAACCGTCCCTCGCAGTGCAGCGTGCCGATTCCCGCATTGCCCTCGAACCGGGATCCCGAGGGCATCGCAATCTCGAGGTCGATCGATTCGCGCCATTGGCCCCACCCGGAGTAATACCGCCATCCCTTCGGCCCCTTGACGGTCAGTCGACCGTCAGAGTACTCGACTCGGGTCCGCTCAACGGCTGCAATGTCCGCCTTGCTTGCAGGATTGGTAGGACGCACCTCGACGGCGGTGTCCGGCCGGTCGCTCGCGGCAAGCCGGATTACGCCTACTCCTCCAAGTTCGAGGTGAACAGAAATGGGCTGAGGTGTGTTGAAAGTCGGCATTTTTGGGTTCCTTTCAGTTCTTGTTCGGGGTTATCACGTTTATGGCTAACGAGCCCATCCCCTGTAGTACTGACCGTCGTGGGAGACTCGCTCGTTTCGCGCCTCACTCCTGAACCCCTCGGCGGCGAGCGTCGCTGCGCGCACAATCCACGCATTCACCGAAAGGCCGCCTGCGGCAGCGGCTGCCTCGATTCGCGTCTTCAACCGCGCAGGCAGACGCAGGTTGATGCGGTCCATTGCGCCCTGATCCGCCTCGAACGCTGTCTCCGCTGGAAGCAGTTCCGGATCCGCTCGATCGGGAGAATCAGTGGCCGGTGGCAAGGTGACCACGAACTCAGGATCCCGACCGCGCAAGCGGAGCTCAACCGACCCCGGTGCCAGCTCGCAGGTGATCTCGCTGACAGCCAACGCCAAGGCGTCCTGGAGGGCAAGCCGAACGGCTGGCTCGAGAGCAGCTGCGAGTTGAGCCGCAAGCGCACGGGCCTCATTACCGCCCGTTTCGGCAGCCGCAGCTAATTGGCGTTGAACAGCTTCGACGTAGGGATCCAACCGCATGACACCATCATGGCACCATTAAGGCGCCATATCAAGCCATATTTGGCACCACGGTGGCCTCGGCTACGCGAAGTCGCAACGCCGGTTCGTATACGGCGTCCGGCTCTTGCTTTGCTGACTGACCACCCTGCTACTCAGCTACCCAAGAGCGACAGTACCAGTCCGCGGTGCCCACTTCACGCATCCGTGCCGGAAACACGTTGCATGTTGAGCGCAGCAGCCTGTTTAGCGACCCATTGTAGCTGCTGTTGCCGGTACTTGGTTTCGTGGATAGCCAACCCCTTGCCCTGCTCATCACTGGCTGAAATCCGCCCGTTGATGACGTAGCATCGAAACCGTAGGGATGCGGCAAGGCGAAATCCTCGGGTTGCAATGGAACGGCGTGAATATGGAAACCGGACTGCTCACGGTTCGCG
Organism: Terriglobia bacterium; assembly: GCA_963714205.1. Classification (GTDB taxonomy): domain Bacteria; phylum Acidobacteriota; class Terriglobia; order Bryobacterales; family Bryobacteraceae; genus CAVQNQ01. The sequence continues at coordinate 1,227,289 of CAVQNQ010000002.1, read as the reverse complement.
CCGCCCTTCAGCGCGTGGACAAGAAACTCATCCGCGTTGAGCCGAAATCAGCCACTAGCCGGCGGAGCCTGCAACTTCCGGCAGCATGCATCTCCGCCTTTGCCAAGCACAAAGCGGACCAGGATGCGCAACGCAGATGGGCCGGCACGCGCTGGCTGGAGATGGGGTATGTGTTCACGACCAGGATCGGAACGCCTGTTGATCCGCGCGACCTATTGCGGGAGTATTATGCGATCACCAGGCCGAAGCCGGAGAAGCCCGGAGAGAAACCGCCGCAACTGCCATTCCCGGCAATCCGGTTCCATGACCTTCGGCACAGCGCCGCCACATTGCTGCTAGCTCAAGGCGTCAGCCCGCGTTACATCACGGAACTGCTCGGGCATTCCCAGGTGAGTTTCACTACGCAGACCTACGCGCACGTTTTGCCCGAAGTCCGGAAGCAAACCGCAGTCAAGATGGATGAAATTCTTGCCCCGAAGCCGGTTGCTACCAGCGTTGCTACCAAACCCCATTCGGAGAGGCTTGTCTGATGTTTAAGTGCTTTGTTTTGTGGTGCGCCCGGGGTGACTCGAACACCCGACCTTCTGGTTCGTAGCCAGACGCTCTATCCAACTGAGCTACGGGCGCTTGTCTTCAAGAACTTGCGCGGAACCAACGGCCCTTGAGGCCTCTGAACGGCGATCGAACACCTAAAGGAACTCTTCACCGAATGGCAGCACCTCAAGAACGTCTCGGACAAGTTCTAGTTTACTACAGCAGCACCTCCGAAGCCTGGGGCCGGTGCCAGTGATTGGGCCTCGGGCCAGTCGCGGATTGACAAACGCAGGGATCGATACATACAATCTAGCCTTCGAGTTCGCCACACAATCCGGCGGTGGATTCTCCGAGGAGGCTTACCTGCATGCGAGTGGTCGGGGTCGATATCGGAACAACAGGCCTGAAGATGGGCGTCTACGAAGAGGGAGACGCCGGCCTCGAGCTGATCGGCCAGTTCGCTCAAACGTACGGCATCAACACGTACAACAACGGCCAGTTCAGCGATATCGAGCCGGAGAAGTGGCAGGCGGCCTTTGCCGCCGGCTGCGCCGAACTCGAGACCCTGCTGCGCGAAGTCGACGGCATCGGCATTTCGGGCACCACCCCCGGTTTGACCGCCATGGCGGCCGACGGCACCGCGCTTCATCCCGCGATCCACATGCTCGATCAGCGCTCGCGCGCGCAGGCGTCCGAAATCATAAGCAAGATCGGCCTGCGGCGGCTCCTGGAGGAGACGGGCAACATGCCGGTCCCGGGCGGCTGTTCGCTGGCCAGCATTCTCTGGCTGCGCGACGCCTGCCCCGAGGTGTTTCGCAAGGCGGCTTGCTTCGGCCACACCAACACTTACTTCGCCAAATGGCTGACCGGTGAATTTGCCATCGACCCTTCCTCGGCCTCGCTCACCGCGCTTTACAACACCGCCCGGAACGACTTGACCTGGAACGAGGAAATCTGCCAGACGTTTTGCATCGGGATGAGCCGGCTTCCGCGCGTGATGCCCGGTTTTGAGAGCCCCGGGCGGATGCGCGGCGAGATCGCCAGGCGGCTCGGCTTCCATCGGGAGCCCCCGGTGATCATCGGCGGCAACGATGCCGTGCTGGCCGCATATTCCATCGGCATCAAGGAACCCGGAGACTACGTGGACGTCAATGGAACCTGCGAGATCAGCATGGTCTGCCTCGATAAGTGCTATTTCTCGACTAAGTACAACATACGTGCGCACGTGATCCCGGGCCGTTGGGTCACCCTCTATGTCATGAATGCGGAGGGTGCGGCGTTCGAGTGGTTTCGCGGCGTCTTTTGCAGCGAGATGAGCTATCAGGATTACTATCAGGTTTTCATGCCGAAGGCGGTGGATTACTGGGTGAGCCGCGAGAGTACCGTCACTTACACGCCATACCTGATGGGATCGCGCTATACACTTAAGCCGCTCACCGCGGAGTTTCTCGGCATGACTCCCGAGACCACTCGGGAGGAGCTCATGGCGGCGATGGTCCGGGGCCTGGCCGAGTATCAACGCGAGCACCTCAAGGAGATCTCGCTCGTCCAGCCCATCAAGCCGCTGGTCCACGTCACCGGAGGCGCCGCGAATCCTTCGCTCTTGAATGCCAAGAAGAAATGGATGTTGCCCGGAGTGGAGTACGTGTTCGAGGAGCAATCCTCCATGAAAGGCGCCGCGATGGTGGCGCTGAAAAATCTTCGGGAGGTCCAATGACGGACAGATCGAGGAGAAACTTGTATCTGGGCGGAGCGCTGTCGCTCATGGCCGCCGAGTGTATCCTGCTCGCCACCGGAAACGGCAAGCTGCCGGTATCGGGGCTGGCGCTGTTCGTGATGTTCTATGCGTTCTCGTCGGCCGTCAAACTTACCAAGACCCTGAGCGGCCTTTCCTTCACCTTCCTGATCTTCGCGTACGTCTCGTTCGCCATGTACTTCCCGTACATGTTCACGAACTGGGGCTTCAACACTAATATCCTGATCGTCCCCTCCGTGCAGCTCATCATGTTCGGGATGGGAACCAAGCTCAGCCTGGCCGATTTCGCGCGCGAATTCAAGCACCCGCTCAAGATCGTCCTGGGCACCCTGCTGGGCTTCGTGCTGATGCCCCTGGCCGGGCTGGCGATCATCCAGGTCTACCATTTCCCGCCGGCCGTCGCGGCGGGTATCATCTTGATTGGAGTGTGCCCAACCGGCGCCGCCTCGAACGTGATGACTTATCTGGCCCGCGGCAATCTGGCGCTGGCCCTTAGCGTCACCATGCTGGCGACCCTGGTGGCCCCGTTCGGGACACCGTTCATGATGCAGCTTTTCGCCGGCCGGCTCATCGCGGTCGATACAGTCGGGATGATGATCGGCATCCTGAACATGGTCATCGTGCCGGTGGCCGCCGGTCTGATTTGCAACAAGATTCTGTATGGCAAGATTGTCTGGTTCACGCGGGCGGGCAATTTGGCCGCTCTGGCGTTCGCCTGTTTCGGGGCGGGTCTGGCGCTTGTGTTCGTGCCCTTTGCGGCCACGGTGAAGTCCCTGCAGTCGGGCCTGATCTTGGTCTTGTGGGCGGTGGCGGCGGTCTCGTTCACCAAGATGATGGTCGATCGCGCGCACGGTCCCAAAGACTGGATGGACATGGTTTTGCCTAAGCTGTCGCTGGTTTCGATCATGCTGTATATCGTGATCGTGGCGGCGCACAGCCGGGACACGCTTCTGAGCATCGGCCCGGCGCTATTTGTGGCGACCATCGCGCATAACTTCCTCGGATTCATTCTGGGGTACGGGTGCGCGAAGGCGCTGCGGCTGAATGACGCGGACGTGCGCGCCTTCACCATCCAGGTCGGCTTGAAAAACGCCGGTGTGGGCGTGGGCCTGGCTTACGACGTTCTGAAGAGCGAGGCCGCCGCGCTGGCTTCTCTGATCTTCGGCACGTGGATGAACGTTTCCGGCTCGGCTCTGGCGAACTACTGGCGGCAGCGGCCGCCGCGCGAAACCGAATCCGGCAAAGCCGCGATGCAGCGGGCCTAGCTTGCGGCGCTACAGTTTCAAGCCCGCTGGAATATAGCGCTTCTGATACGGGCAGCGCTTCTTGAACTCGGCGAAGTCCACGGATATGCCCAGCCCCGGTCCCCCTGGCAGCGGCATCGTGCCGTCCTTCTGCAACTGCGGGAAGCGCCCGCCGGTCAGTTCCAGGTAAAGCTGCTCGTCGGCGGCTTCCCACTCGTGCACCAGGAAGTTGCGGCACACCGACATGGCGGCCATCGAAGCCACGTGCGCAATCGGCCCGGCACACTGGTGCGGCGCCACCTCCACCCCAAAAGTATCCGCCATGGCGGCGATTTTGCGGATCTCCGTGATACCCCCGGCGTGCAGCACATCCGGCTGGATGATGGCCGCGCCCTTGTGTTCGAACAACTCCAGAAACTCGTAGCGCGTGAACAGCCCTTCTCCGGTCGCGATGGGCACCGGCGAGCGCGCCGCCACATCCCCCAGCCCGCGCGGCGATTCACGCAGGGTCGGCTCCTCGATCCATAGCGGCTTGTAGGGAGCCAGAGCCTCGGAAATTTCCACGGCCGAGCGCACCGTGAAGGTCTCGCTCGCTTCCAGCGCCAGGTCCATGGAATCGCCGATCGCCCCGCGCACCGCCGCGATCTCTTTCACCGACTGTGCCACGCGCTCCTTTTCGCTGCCGCCCCTGGGCAGCGACCACTTCACGGCCGTCCACCCCTTGGCGCGCGTTTGCCGGGCCAGCTCCGCGAAATTCTCCGGCGTGCGCCGGGCGCCCGTGAGCGCAGCGTCCCAGTGCGTGTGGTAGGCCCGCAGCGCCGGCTCGAGCGGCCCTTCGAGAAGCCGGTATACCGGCATGTCGAGCCGTTTGCCGGCGATGTCCCACAGCGCGATATCCAGCGCCGAGAGCGCCGTCATGGCCGGCGGGCCGTTGCGCCAGCGCGAAAGCAGGTAGTAAGTGCGGTCCCAATGTTCCTCGATGCCCGCGGGGTCGCGCCCCACATAACTCTCCTCCAGCCAGCGCAGCTCGTTCTCCACCGCATCCTCGCGGCCTTCCAGCGTGCCTTCGCCGAGGCCGGTGATCCCAGCGTCCGTCTTCACCTCCAGAAAGAGCAGGTCGCGCCAGCGCAGGCTCACCTTGTGGATCTCGAATCCGGTGATCTTCACGCGGCCGGGGCCTTGGGCGCCCAGCGCCGGCAGGCAAGCCATCCCTCCGGCCAGTCCCGATAGCCAGGCGCGGCGTGTCACTCTCTTCATGGGTCTGGTGTCCTCACCAAACGGATAACACAGATTCGGGACAAACGTCGCCGCCCGCCGCCGGCGGGATTTGCCTACTCGCCCAAGAACAGCGGCCGGATGTGCCGCTCGAAGATGTTGGCCGTCACGTTGCGCGCCACGGCATCCTCGAATTGGGCCAGCAGGTCGAGGTACCCGCTGCCCATGTGCGCGGCCACCTTGTAGCCCACGTGCAGCAACTGCCGAAGTGCGGGATTGAAAGCCGGACAGGCGGGATCGTGCCGCAGAGCCGCGACGAACTGCTCGGAGGACCAGCGGCGTACTTCCGCGACCGGCGGCAGCGCGGCGGGATCGATATCGATCACGCTGGCATAAGGCGCGCACAGGGCCTCGCGCGATGCGTACGCTTCGGCATAGATCTCCCGAGCCGCCTCCAGCCCTTCGCCTCCACTCCCGGCCAGCCCGGCGACCTCTTCCAGCCACGTGGTTCCGGCGGTCTTGACGTGCACGCCGGCATCGAACTTCCGGATGATATCGTGAATGGCGCCGTAAATGGAGAACTTGTCGCTCCCCGAGTGCACGCTCAATTTCAGATTCGCTGGCAGCCCGTATTCCCGGATCGCGAACGCCACCGTGGCCACGTCGTCCTCGAACTCGCGTCGAAAGACGCCGGGATCGCCCACGTAGTCCACGCCCTTGTTGAAGCGGCCGGTGAATTTCGGTGCGATGGTCTGGGCCGGTATCCCCTCGTCCGCGATGGCCGCCAGGATGATCAGCAGCTCCGGCGGCGTCTGCGGCGCGTCGGTCTCGTCCATGGAGACCTCGGTGATGAACCGTCCCTCGCCCTTCAGCTTCTCGATGTGCCGGTAGATACTGCCGGCCTCCGCCGCGGCCCGCAGGTACTGGGAGGCCACCTTCCGGACGAACGCGCCATCGATGGGAAAGGGCGCCTCGATACCGGGGATGCTCACGTTCCGGCACAATTCTGGATGCCACGAAACGAAAGCATCCACGGCCGCGGCGCCGGCGGGCTTGCCGATCCAGTCCGCCACGTCGAGCGTGAAGAAATCGCTCGATTCGATGAAACGGTCCACGGTCGAAAGGTTGATGTGATCGGCGTCCACATGGTACGCCCCGGTCCACCCGAGCCGCTCCACGGCGGCCCGCGCGGCTGCCCGCACGCTCGCGGGCTCCGAACCGACGATCAAGTGTTCGCGGTTCGACTTATTCCAAACCGGCACGACCTCGACGCCGCGATCCGCGGCCATCATGCAGGCCCGCAGTTGCGGTGCTGCCTGGTGCGCGAAACGGTCGCCCACACCGATCGAGTATTTGCCGATGGTCAATTCGCCGTGCATGTAGATCGCTCAGACCTCCGAATAAGGCTTATGATAGATCGCCGCGCGGGTGGTTCGCTATGCCGGGTTTCCGCGCGGCACTCGTGGCGCCAGGGGAAGCCTGGGCCGCTCTCAGGCCTGATAGCATAGCTGCATGACCCGACGTCATATTCTGGCGCTCGCGGCGGCAGCGCTCACCCGCGCGGCCGGCCGTCTGCCCGCCAACCAGCACGTCAAATGGGGGCTGGGATCCAACCTGTGGAACTACTTCCCGCATGTTCCCTTTACGGACATCCTCGACGTCATGCGGGACACCGGCTTCATCGGATTGCGGCTGACCCAGTTCCCGCAGATTCTCAAAACCTACGACATCACCGCCGCCCGGATGGCCGCGGAAGCCTCCAAGCGGGGCTGCCACATCGCCACCATCTCGTTCAGCGGTCCGATGCACGACGCCGCCCGCCAGTCCGAGGTGATCCAGAGCGCGAAAGAGGCCATGAACTTCCTCAAGCCGTTCGGAGCCAATCACCTGGTGGTCTTCTCGCCGAGCCGCCGTTTCGCGGAAGGCCCGCGCGCTTTCGAAACCATGTGCGAGTGCTTCAACCAGATCGGGCAGGCCGCGCGGGAGTTGGATTTCTACGCCGGGCTGCACAATCACATGGGCCAGATGGTTCAAACTCCGGAAGAGATCGATCGATCGATGGCTTTGACCGACCCCGATCTGTTCTTCTTCTCGCCGGATACCGCGCACTTGCTCCTGGCCGGCTGCGATGTAGTCAAGACCCTCGATAAGCACCGCCGCAGGCTGATGATGGCCGATTACAAAGACGCCCGTCGCCTTCCCAATGCCAAGCCTGACGCGTTCGACCGCGAGAGCATCTTCGACCTGGGCGATGGCGAAATCGATTTCCCGGGCTGTCACGGCGTGTTGAAGTCGATCGGGTTCCAGGGATGGCTGATCGTGGACCTGGATATCGCCCGCGGTGGCCCGCGCGCCAGCTATGAGCGCAGCGGGGATTACGTGGTGCGCAAGCTGGAGCCGATCTATGTCTGATCGGCTCATGCCGGGAATCACGCGGCGCGTTCTGCTCCAGGCTGCGGCCGCCGTTCCATTCGCCCCGGCCACGCGGATCATCGATCCTCACGTGCACGTATGGAAACACGATCCGGCTTTCCCGTTTGCCGAGGGCGCCAACGTGCCGCCGCGCGACGCCACGCCGGAAACGCTGCTGGATCTGATGAAGGCCAATGGTGTCTCCCGGACCGTGATTATCCAGGTGATTCACTACCGCTACGACAACCGCTACGTGGCCGCCGTGTTGAAGCGCTACCGCGGAACGTTTCAGGGCGTCTGCCGGGTGGACCCGCTGGATCCCGCGGCCCCCGACCATCTCGCCGCCCGCACCGAAGAGGGGTTTCGCGGCGTGCGGCTGAGCCCGGCCGGCGACGCCTCGGGCGACTGGTTTCATGGACCGCTGATGCCGCCGTTGTGGAAGAGGTGCCGGGATCTCGGAGTGCCAATGACCGTGCTGGCGCCCATCGCGCGCATGCCGGAAGTCGCTCTGCTGCTCGAGAAAGTGCCGGACCTGACCGTGGTCATCGATCACATGGCCGATTGCCCCATCGACCAGCCGGCCGAACTGGAAAAGCTGATCGCTTTGAAGCGATTCCCCAGCCTGTTCGTCAAGATCTCACACACCTGGTCGATCTCGCGCCAGCCCTACCCATGGCCGGATGCGCAGCAGTATGTGAAGCGCCTCTACGATGCGTTCGGGCCCCAGCGTCTCATGTGGGCCACGGACTGGCCGATCGTGGAAGGCCGTTCTACTTACGCGCGGGCGCTCAGCGTGGTTCGGGACGAGATGAAATTCCTGAACGCCGAGGACCGCCAGTGGATCTTGAGCAAGACCATCGAGCGCGTCTGGCCATTTCCGGAATAGGGCCGCATCCGACGAACCGCAGCTTCCCTTACTGCGTCTGACTCGACGGTGCCTGCAGCAGCGGCACGCTGGCCTGCGAGGGGAAGTAAGGATGCACGAGAGACTTGTACGGATTACACGCGTTCTGGATGGCGGTCGAAGACGAGCACAACGACTGGATCATGGCCGTCAAGTTGTTGATCATCGTGCTGAAAGAGGTGTGCACGGTCGCGGCTGGCTGGTTGTTCTCCCAGTTCAGGATTCCCAGGTTCGCCGTGCCGGTTGCCATGCCGAGCTTGCCGAAAACGCCCGCCGCGGCATAAGGATCGTAACCGGCGACCATCTCCATCCACAGGCTCCAGTAGTCGGCGTCCAACTCTTTATCGGTATTGAACAGGAACTTCCCGGTGCGCTGCTGGTAGATATGCCCGAGTTCGTGGCCGATCACGAACGCGAGTTCACTGGGTGAGTCGCCGATCAGCTCGCCCAGCGCAACCTCGATATGCACGTCCGTACCGTTCACAGCGGAGGCATTGATCGCGTTGCTATTTGTGTCCGTGTCGACATCCAGATTCGGATTGGAGGTGCCAAAATCCGACACGGACGTCTGAAACGCGTTCAACAGCCGCGTGTAGACCGTGGCGATCGGCTCTGGCTGTGACATGGGAAAGCCGGAGCGCCCATCGGGGAGACTCGATATGATGCCGGTCGAATCGGCATATACGGCCCAGGCGATCAGGTAGTAGCCCGGAGTTTGGGCCGTAATCAATAAGTTCCCGGTGAAGCTGGCCGGCAGGCTGGTAAAGAGCGAATTCAGGTTGAAAGACGTGTGACCCATCGCCGGGATGGTCACGTTCTTTTGTCCGAGATTGTTCCCCGAACCATCGTAAACCGTCACGGTGGCGGCAAGCGGCGCGTTGTAGGGGGGGTTGACGGCGTCGTTGGGGTTGGCGATCGCAATCCCTGTAAGGGGAGCGGCAACGGCACGGTAGCCCTGCGAGGGCAGCGTCGGTTCGGCGGTGATTTCCAGGAGCGGCTTTCCGTTCCCGTAGGAGCGGAATGCCACGTTGGCTTGGACCGGCAGAGTCGCCGCGACTTGAGCCCACCCGGTCTGCAGGGTCGAGCTGGCCATGTTGCTTTGCAGCACATATGTCCCGTTCGCGGCAATGGTGAACGTGGTGGTCGTAACCAGGCCGGAGCCGAAATTCAACGCCAGAGGGATCCCGCTATCGGCGTAGGTCCAGACCTCTACCGTGGCCGCGCTGCTGTTCGGGTTCATGAAAGTGAAACGGGTTTGCCACTGGCTGGCGGCCGGGCCGCCATCCGCGAGGTGCGGGAAGTACATGAAGGACTGCGCGTTCAGGGGCATGCGAGCCAACTGCGCGCGGCAAAATGGAGCGGCTGCTACTAGAAGAAGAGTGAGAAGGGTTTTGCGCATGTATCTGCTCCTCGGCTGACCAGCCGGAAATTAGGTGAACTCCTATTGCGCCGACAGAATTATGGCCGGCGGGTTATTCGTCGTCACAGTGACCATCTTGGGGGCCAGAATCTTGCCCGGATCGAGCGCGCTCACATTATGGCGCGCGATCTGCTCTTCGGCTATGGAAGTTTCTATGGGGCCAATGCTGTAGCTGAGAGTGGTCGGCAGAACGCGGAAGTAGAACGGCCCGTTCAGTGTGATCTCCGCCGTGGTGCACTTACCCTTCGTGGCACAGAACTTGTAAGTTCCGGGCTGCGCGGCGACATAGAAGAACGTGTTGCACGCCAGGCGGGCTAACTCGATTTGGTTGGCGTAGATGGTCGGCTTGAACACCACCAGATCGTTCCGCGGGCAGACTCCGTAGATTCCCACCCAGGCCCCCACGGGACCTTGATCCGCCTGCTGGGCTGGCGGAGGAGGAGGAGGCTGCGCGGGAGCCGGAGCCGCGGGAGCGGCCTGGGAAGCGCTCAGCATGGCTTTCAGAACCGGCTGTGTGACACCCTGGCCTTTCAGACGAATCAGTTCTTCCGGGCTGGTATCGAACGAGCTGGGCTTGTTCTGAATAGCTAATACGATGGTCTCCTCGTCGATCCCCGCTTTGACCATCTTCACAATGTCGGCATTTACCAAAGGCTTCGCCTGTCCGGCTGCCTGCCCCCGCCCGGCTCCGGCGAATACCAGTGACAACACGGCCGCCATTGCGATTCCCGCAAATCGCATTTTCACCCCTTTACCTCCGGAATCTATTTTGCCCGAACGAGGCTTGCTGAGCAAGATGTTTCGCTCGCTATACATCCGCCGCGTACCAGAACTCCTGGGTGCTATCGGATCGGAGCGGGACCGTTCGGATGTGCCAGGCGTCCCAACCTTACCGCTGCCACCATGCGCCCGCCCTTTTACTCCACCTTCGTCCGCCGCCCCAGTCTTACCGCGTTCTCCATCAGCTTTAAGCCGTGATCGCCGTCGGCCGTCAGGATCGATTCGGGGTGGAACTGCACCGCCTCGATCGGCAGCTCGCGATGGCGCACGGCCATAATGACGCCGTCGTCGGATTCCGCGGTCGCTTCCAGGCACGCCGGGAAGGTCTCGCGCCGCGCGAAAAGCGAATGGTAGCGGCCCACCAGAAATTCCTCGGGCAAGCCTTCGAAAATGCCCTGGCCGCGATGCCGCACCGTGGAGGGCTTCCCGTGCATGGGATAGTCGAGCACTCCCAACTCGCCGCCGAAAGCTTCCACAATGCCCTGCAAACCGAGGCACACGCCAAAGACCGGAACGCCCATGCGCACGGCGGTCTTCACCAGCTCCGGCACGCCGAAATCGGCGGGGCGGCCGGGGCCGGGCGAGATCAGGATCAGGTCCGGCGCCACCCGCGCGATCAGTTCGGGCGGGAATCCGGACCGGTAGGTGACCACTTCGGCTCCCGTCTGGCGCGCGTAATTGGCCAGCGTGTGGATGAAGCAATCGTCGTTGTCCACCAGCAGCAGCTTGACGCCGGCCCCCGTTAAAGAGCGCGGGGCAGCCTGCGCCGAAGCGGACAATTGCGGCGCGGCTTCTGCGGCGCCCATGGCGCGGAAGAAGCCCGTGGCTTTCAGTCGCGTCTCGCGCTCCTCCATGGCCGGAATGGAATCGTAGAGCAGCGTGGCGCCCACTGGGTACGCGGCCACGCCATCGCGCAGATAAGTGGTGCGGATCGGAATGCCCGTGTTGATATCGCCATTCAGCAGGATCATGCCCACCGCGCCGCCGTACCAGCCGCGCGCGTCCCTTTCGAGGCTCTCCACGGTCTGCGAGGCGGCCTTCTTGGGCGCGCCGATCACCGTCACCGCCCACATGTGGCTCAGAAACGCGTCCAGCGAATCGAAGCCCGGCAGGAGCTGGCCTTCCACGTGGTCCACGGTGTGGAACACGCCGGCGTACGATTCGATCAGCCGCCGCCCGATCACCCGCACGCTGCCCGGCACCCAGACGCGCGACTTGTCGTTGCGGTCCACGTCCGTGCACATGGTCAGCTCGGATTCCTCCTTGGTGGATTTCAGCAGCTCGCGGATGTTGTCGGCGTCGCGCAGCGGGTCGCCCGTGCGCTGCGCCGTGCCGGAGATCGGGCAGGTTTCGACGCGCCGCCCTTCCACCCGCACGAACATTTCGGGCGAAGCCCCGATCAACTGCTCCTCGCCGAATTGCAGAAAAAACTCGTAGGGGCTGGGGCTGGCGTGCTGCACGCGCTCGAACAGCTCGGAGGCCTTGCCGGCATACGCCGTGCGGAAGGTCTGGCGCAGCACCACTTCGTAATAATCGCCGCGCGCCATGCCCTCGCGGACCTTCTCCACTTTGGCGATGTACTCTTCGGGAGTGTGGTCGGAGTGGATGGGCGCCGGCTCGCTCTTCCGCGGCGGAGCGATTTTGGCCCCGTCGCGCGCCAGGCCGCGGGTGGTCAGGCCTTCGCGCTCGAACTCGTAGCGGAAGCGCTCCACCTGTTCCTTCTTGCGATCCATGTACCAGATGTCGTCGCAGAGGTAGAGATGCAGATCCTTGCGGCCGTCGCGAGGCAGTTTCTTTTCGATGGGCTCGAACTGGAACAGCAGATCGTAGCCGAAGGCGCCCACCAGGCCGAGACGCGCATCCTCTTCGCCGCGAAATTCGTCGATCAGCGCGCGCAGGATCGAAAACGCGGACGGCTGCTTGCTGCGCTCCTCTTCCGGAAACAGCGCGGGGAGCGGCTTCAGCACGCCCTCCAGGCGTCCCTCGCGCAGCGTGAACTCCTCCCAGTGCGGATGGCCCTCCAGCACGGGCTGGAGCATGGCGGCGATCCTCTCGCCGCGCTGGTTGAGCGGGCGGAATTCCACCCGGCGATCGTAAGCCACGATCTCCAGCGGCGGGCAGGTCGAGGCGATATCCCAGCGCGAATATCTTCCGGGATACTCGTATCCCGAAGATAGATAGATGCCGCGGTGCCGGTCCAGATCGCGTAACAGGTGTTTCAGGCCCTTTTGAAAACTGGCCTTCGACGGCGTACGCGAGACGGCGATCCCGTGGGGAGTCGTATAGCGGTATTCGCGCATGTGGAATTCCAACGTGGGGATTAGTTCTTAGAATAGCAGACGGCCACGGGAAGGCGGCCCAGCGAGGCGGCTCCCGCCGGGCCGCGGGCAGCGGATCGGAAACTCGAAGCCGCGTATGCTGCTAGCGCTCGCAGGCCGCCGCGTCCCGCAGTTGATTGATGGCCCGGTCGGTCTCCTCGATCGCCCTGTTCCGATGACCGCAGAAATCCCCACGGGCCGAGCGCATGTATTCGCGAGCGTCCTCCAGGTTGCGGATCGCTGCATAAATCCGGGGATGGCGCTCCCGCGGTTGCGGGTTGGCCGGCATGGGCACCGATACCACGCCAATCACCATGAGCACGGCCCACGGCAGGAGTCTCAATAAGTTTCGTTTCACGTCATTCTCCTCGTTACGAGATTTAAACCGGGATTTCAATGGGGGACCCGGTCAGGCCACATTATACATCGATTGTCTATTTTCAGACCCTCTTTACGGTTTATAATCCGGGGATTCCGGCCGCGCGTTTCAATCGAATTACCGCGCCTCACTCCACGCGGTAGTTGGGCGCTTCTTTGGTGATGATGACGTCGTGCACATGGCTCTCCCGCAGGCCCGCGGGCGAGACCCGCAGAAAGCGCGCCTTGCGCTGCAGCTCGCGAATATTCCGCGCGCCGCAATATCCCATGCCGGACCGCAACCCGCCCACCAGCTGGTACACCAGCTCGGAAAGGGGTCCCTTGGCCGCCACGCGCCCTTCGATGCCCTCGGGCACCAGCTTGGAATTGGGATCGAGGGCGTACCGGTCCGTGCTGCCCTGCGCCATGGCGCCCAGCGACCCCATCCCGCGATACGTCTTGAAGGTGCGGCCCTGGAACAGAATAGTTTCGCCGGGGCTTTCATCGGTGCCAGCCAGCAGGCTCCCGATCATGACCGCGTCGGCGCCCGCGGCGATGGCCTTGCTGATATCGCCGGAATACTTGATGCCGCCATCGGCGATCAGCGGAACGCCCGCTTCCTGCGTGGCGCGCGCGCATTCCGAAATGGCCGTGATCTGCGGGACGCCGGCGCCGGAGACCACCCGCGTGGTGCAGATCGAGCCCGGCCCGATCCCCACCTTGATTCCATCCACGCCCAGCGAGATCAGCTCCCGCGCGCCTTCGTAAGTGGCCACGTTGCCAGTGATGAGCTGCACGTCGGGCAGCTTGCTCTTGATGGTCTTAACCGCGTTCATCACGCGCGTGCTGTGCCCGTGCGCCGTGTCGATGGCGAGCACGTCCACCTTCCGCGCCACTAGTTCCTGCGCGCGCTCCAGGAAATCGCCGGTGTTGCCGATGGCCGCGCCCACCCGCAGGCGGCCCTGGCTGTCCTTGGCCGAGTTGGGGTATTTCAGCTTCTTCTGGATATCCTTAACCGTGATCAGCCCTTTGAGGTTGTACTGGTCGTCCACCACCAGCAGTTTCTCCACGCGATGGCGGTGCAGAATCGCCTCGGCCTGTTCGAGTGTGGTGCCCACCGGGACGGTGATCAGGTTCTCCTTGGTCATCACCTCGGAGACAGGCAAATCGAAGCGGTTCTCGAAGCGCAGGTCGCGGTTCGTCAGGATGCCGACTAGCCTTCCATCTTCAGTTACGGGAACGCCGGAGATCCGGTAGCGCGCCATCAGGGCCTGCGCATCGGCGATCGATTGATCGGGCCGGATGGTGATGGGATCCACGATCATGCCGCTCTCGCTGCGTTTTACCTTGTCCACCTCCTCGGCCTGCCGCGCGATGGGCATATTGCGGTGCACGATGCCGATGCCGCCCTGCTGCGCCAGCGCAATTGCCAGGTGCGACTCCGTCACGGTGTCCATGGCGGCCGAGACGATGGGAATGTTCAGCGCCACCTGGCGGGTCAGGCACGTGCGCGTGTCCACTTCCGCGGGGACCACGTCGCTGCGGGCTGGTTCGAGCAGAACATCGTCGAATGTGAGGCCCTCGGGGAGTACGTCTTGAGTCATGGGATTTTACCCATGATAGCGTAGCCCGCCGCTATCCCACCTTGTGGGCTTGCAAACCGACCCACTCCTCAGAAAAGATAATCGAATTAGCGGGGTTCTTGGGGTCGTATTTCACCCAGGCGGCGCCTACGCGCGATAAATCCGGAGGGAGGCGATCGGTCAGTCCCGTGGTATCCTGCGAAGCCGTGTACACCACCCCGCGCACGCTGTACGTGTAGAACAATAGCCCTTCACGAAACTCCAGAACGCTGGCATCGCCCATCTTGCCGCGCGCCACCAGCACGGAGCGCCGCGCCCGCTCGCGCTCCTCGGGAGTGACCCGCCGCCGAATCCACCGGCGATACGCCATTAACGCGAGTGCCGCTACCAGCAATAGGGCCAGAGCAAGCGTAACGGCTTCCGCCGCCTTGTAGGAAACCAGGGCGCCCGGCATGTCCCCGTTCATTCACCTCGCAGCCGAGGTATCCCGCCCCCGCTTGCGCGCTTGCCGGCCTCCGGGCTGGCGGCATCCAAGAAGAACTTCACCTTGCATCCCTCCGAACCCTTCAATTTTAGCACCGGGGTTTGCAGGCAGCTTAGCCGCCGGCGGCTCAGCCGCACGGCGCCCCAAAAGCACCGCGCCCCACTCAGTTGTGAACGGTCAGCTTGGATATAATCGTTCTTGGCTTCATAAGGAGCAGCCCGTCTCATGCAATCCCGCCGCATCTTCATCGGCAAAGTGGCTTCCGGGCTGGCCGGCACTCTGGCAACCGCCAAGGGGCTGGGTGCCAACGAACGTATCCGCCTGGGTCTGATCGGCGCCGGCGACCGCGGGCAGCAGATCCTGCGCGACGCCCTGGCCTGCTCCAACACCGAGTGCATCGGCGTGGCCGACGTCTACACGCGGCGGCTGGAAGAAGCCCGCAACATCGCTCCCAATGCCAAACCGTACCTCGATTACCGGCATTTGTTGGAAGACAACAGTCTCGATGCCGTTTTGATCGCTACTCCCCAGCACCTGCACGCGGAGCATTTCACGGCGGCCCTGGATGCCGGCAAGCACGTCTACCAGGAAAAGACCCTGGCCTTCACCGTGGAGCAAGCCAAGCGCATGCGCGCCGCCTGGCAGCGCGCGGGGCGGCGGCGCGCGGTCCAGATCGGCCACCAATGGACCTCCACCGGGCAGATGGCCGACGCCCTCAGTTTCCTGAAGCCGCCATTGATGGGCAAAATCACCGGCATCGAAGCCCGCATGTACCGCAACACCCCCCACGGCAAGCCGCAGTGGGCGCGGCCTATCCATCCGGATATGACGGCCGAGAACATCGACTGGAAATCCTTCCTCGGCGAAGCCCCCGAGCGTCCCTTCGACGCCAACCGGTATATCAACTGGCGCTTCTTCTGGGACTACTCCGGCGGCAACGTCCACGAGAACATGTGCCACCAGCTGGCCTTCTGGTACAAGGGCCTGGGGCTGAGGATTCCCGCCGCAGTCACCATGACGGGCGGCCTGTACCTATGGAAAGACGGCCGCGAAGTGCCCGACACCATCCATGTCTCGATGGAGCACGAAGAGGAGATTCTCTTCACCTGGGTCTCCGGGTTCGGCAACGATCAACTACGGGTAACCGAAGACGTGCTGGGCACCGATGGCACCATCTCGCACACCCCGCAGAGCGTCCGCTACGTCCCCGCAGAAGGTCAATCGCAGGGATGGCAATGAAATGATGGGCAGCACGCGATCAGACAGCAAGGCCCACCTGCAGAACTTCCTCGATTGCATATGGGACCCCGGGCAGCCACTGGCCTGCCCCTTCGAGCTTGGCTTCCGCGTGGCCATCGCCTGCCGCATGGCCGTCGAGAGCTATCGCCAGAAGCGCACCGTCCGGTGGGATGCCGTCCGGGAACAGATCGTCTAAGATCGTCTTAGAAGAAATGGAATTCGAGTACACTCCGGAACAGATCCAGCTCCGCAAGGCCGTCCGGGAATTCGCAGAGGCGGAAATTGCGCCGCACGTCACGGAGTGGGATGAGGGGCAGATCTTCCCTCTCGAAGTGATCCGCAAGCTGGGCCGGCTGGGCTACATGGGCGCGATCTTTCCCGAAGAGCTGGGCGGCGCCGGGCTGGGCTACATCGAGTATTCCATCGTCATCGAGGAACTCTCGCGCGTGGATGGCTCGGTGGGCATCATCGTGGCCGCGCACAATTCGCTGTGCACCAACCACATTTACAAGATGGGCAGCGAGGAGCAGCGCCGCCGCTACATTCCGCAACTGGCTTCCGGCGAATGGATTGGCTGCTGGTCGCTCACCGAGCCGGAAGCCGGTTCGGACGCCGCCGGCACGCGCAC
Organism: Terriglobia bacterium; assembly: GCA_963714205.1. Classification (GTDB taxonomy): domain Bacteria; phylum Acidobacteriota; class Terriglobia; order Bryobacterales; family Bryobacteraceae; genus CAVQNQ01. The sequence goes on along the minus strand of CAVQNQ010000002.1, from coordinate 1,210,415 downwards.
CACGGCCGTGGAACAGGACGGCTGCTGGGTGCTCAACGGCGCCAAGACCTTCACCACCAACGCCCATTACGCCGATGTCTGCGTGGCCATGGCGGTGACCGACCGGGCCGCCGCGCAGCACGGCATCTCGGCCTTCATCATCGAAAAGGACACGCCCGGCTTCCGCCTGGGGAAGAAGGAAAACAAGCTGGGATTGCGCGCCAGCGCCACCGGCGAAGTGATCTTCGAGAACTGCCGGCTGCCGGAGTCGCAGCTGCTGGGCCGGCTGCGACGAGGGCTTCGTCGACAGCCTGAGGGTGCTCGATGGCGGGCGCATCTCCATCGCCGCGCTCTCCATCGGCATGGCCCAGGGCGCCTACGATGCCGCGCTGCGCTACTCCAAGCAGCGCAAGCAGTTCGGCCGGCCCATCTCCGAGTTCCAGGCCATCCAGCATAAGCTGGTGGATATGGCGGTCGATCTCGACGCCGCGCGCCTGCTGAACTACCGCGCCGCCTGGATGCTCGATCACGGCCGGCGCGTGACGCGCGAATCCTCCATGGCCAAGCTGTTCGCCTCCGAGGCCGCCGTGCGCATCGCCAACGAAGCCGTGCAGATCCACGGCGGCTACGGCTTCATCAAGGACTATCCGGTGGAGAAGTTCTACCGCGACGTGAAGCTCTGCACCATCGGCGAAGGCACCAGCGAAATCCAGCGCCTGGTGATCGCGCGGCAGCTTCTGAAAAGCGAATGAACGAGTGGGCTTCGAAGATCCGCGCGGGCGATGCCCGCGCGCTCGCGCGCGCCGCCACCGGCATCGAGAACCGCGACCCGCTGGCGCTTGAAACACTCGAGCAGCTCAGGCCCTTCGCCGGACATGCGCGGATTGTCGGGATCACTGGCGCGCCCGGCGCGGGCAAGAGCACCCTGGTGGATGCGCTGGCGCTCACCTTGCGCCGCCGCGGCAAGACCGTCGGCGATTATCGCGATCGATCCCACCAGCCGCGTTTCCGGCGGCGCCGTGCTGGGCGACCGCATCCGCATGCAGCGGCACCACGCCGATCCGGGCGTCTTCATCCGCTCCATGGCCACGCGCGGTTCGCCTCGGCGGCCTGGCGCGCGCCACCGCCGACCTCGCCCTGCTCGATGGACGCCGCCGGCCGCGATTACGTGGTTATCGAAACCGTGGGTGTGGGGCAGGACGAAATCGAGATCGCGGGCCTGGCGCAGATCACCGTGGTGGTGCTGGTGCCCGGCATGGGCGACGACGTGCAAGCCCTGAAGGCGGGGATCATGGAGATCGCCGACGTGTTCGTGGTCAACAAAGCCGATCTTCCGGACGCCAATGCGGTGGAGCGCGATATCGCCCTCATGCTGGATTTAGCGGAGGGACAGGGCAGCCGGCCTCCGGTGATCCGCGCGGTGGCCACCGAGGGTACTGGTATCGCGGAGTTGTTAGAGGCGGTGAGCGGGCCGGTAAGCCTGCCCCGCCAATCTCGTCTTTATTCAGGAGAGCTCAAGTTGAAAGCGGAAATCGGAATCATCGGCGGCAGCGGCCTGTACTCCATGCCCGGATTCGAGGCTCAAGAGGAAGTCAGTATCGAGACGCCGTTCGGCCGGCCTTCGGAAAACTTCGTGGTCGGCAAACTCTGGCCGGCCGCCAGGTGGCCTTCCTGGCGCGGCACGGCCGGGGGCATCGCCTCTCGCCCTCGGAATTGAATTTCCGGGCCAACATTTACGGCATGAAGTCGCTGGGCGTCGAGCGCATTATCTCCCTCAGCGCGGTGGGATCGCTCAAGGAAGAGCACCGGCCGCTCGATTTCGTGATCCCCGATCAGTTCTTCGACCGCACGCGCGGCCGCGCCTCCACCTTCTTCGGCGAAGGCCTGGTGGCCCACATCGCTTCGCCGACCCGGTCTGCCCGGAGGTGGCCGGCGTCGTGGAAGAAGCTTGCCGCGCCGCTGGCGTGAACGTCACGCGCGGAGGCACATACCTGTGCATGGAAGGTCCAGCCTTTTCCACCAAGGCCGAATCGGAAGTCTACCGGAGTTGGGGCATGGATGTCATCGGCATGACCAACCTCCAGGAGGCCAAGCTGGCGCGCGAAGCCGAGATCTGCTACGCCACCGTGGCCATGGTGACCGATTACGATTGCTGGCATCCCGATCACGACGCCGTCACGGTGGAGCAGATCGTTTCGAACTTGCTCCAGAACGCCGCCCACGCCTGCAAAGTGGTGGCCGAGGCGGTGACCCGCCTGCCCGCCGCGCGCGCCTGCAAGTGCGGCTCGGCGCTGGCCCACGCCATCATCACCGACCGCTCCGCGGTGCCCGAGGCCACTCGCCGGAAACTGGGGATCCTGATTGAAAAGTACCTCGTGTAAGATCATCGCGGAGGAACTCCTCGAACGGTGCCTGAACGGCAATCCGCCCAAGCAGATTCCATCGGCCCTGCTCCAGGATGCCGGTGGGCCGGCCCTGTTCGGAATCGTGGTGGAGGGCATGGCCGACCGCTTTGACCCGGCCCTGTGCGATATCTACGCCCGCGTGTTCTCGAAAGCCGTGGCCGGCGTTTCGGGCGCCGACCCCGGAGTGATGGTGGCCCGCTACGAGCGCGTGCGGCGCGCGCGGCCCATCGCCGGCAAGCCGCACCGCATCTTCGTGCTCTCGCGCGTCACGCTGGGCGCCGACGTGGCCGTGACCAGCGTCCTGATAGCGGCGGCCAAGCGCCGCTTCCCGCACGCCGAAATTGTCTTCGTCGGTCCGCGCAAAAATTACGACTTGTTCGCCGGCGACAAGCGCATTCATCACGCCGAGGTGGACTACCGGCGCGGCGGCTTGCGCCAACGCCTGGCGGTGGCCGCCGAGCTTCAGGCCTTGCTGGCCTCCGTAGATTCGGCGGTGATCGACCCAGATTCCCGCCTCACCCAGCTTGGCCTGGTCCCCGTGTTTCCAGAGGAGCGCTATCACCTCTTCGAGAGCCGCGCCTTTGGCGGCGATTCGGACCGCCCGCTTCCCGAGCTGGCCGCCGCCTGGGCCGCCGAGACCCTCGGAACGGCCGGCGCCAAGCCCTATGTATCGCTGGGGGAGCAGCCCCGGCGCGCGCCGTATGCAGCGGTAAGTTTGGGAGTCGGCGAGAACCCCGCCAAGCGCCTGCCGGACCCGTTCGAAGAGGAGTTGCTCAGGCTGCTGGCCGCCCAGGGCCTTGCGGTGTGCATCGACAAGGGCGCGGGCGGAGAGGAAGCCGAACGCGTGGCGCGCGCCGCGGAGCGCTCCGGAGTGCGCGCGACTCTTTGGGAAGGGTCGTTCGCGGGTTTCGCCGCCATCATAGCCGGCAGCCGGCTCTATGTGGGCTACGATTCGGCGGGCCAGCACGTGGCGGCGGCCTGTGGAGTGCCTCTGGTGAGTGTGTTTGCCGGGTTCGCTGTTCCCCGCATGTTCCACCGCTGGCGTCCGGTGGGCGAGCACTGCCGCGTGATCCGGGTGGACCGGCCCGATGTGCCGGAAGTGCTGGAAAAAGTGCGCGAAGCGATCGTCGGAGCCGGATTGTAGCCGGCTCCGCGCTTCGAAATCGGATTTACTTCGCCTTCTTCTGCTTCTGCTGGCCGACGCGCACCTTAAAGTGCAACTGCTTGGACTCCTGGTAGGCCTTATGATCGTGGCGCGCCACGACGTCCGACAGGTACTGGTCCACGTTGGCGTCCTTGGGCAGGACGGCCATTACGGTGAAGTTCTCGTTGCAGGTAGGGCAGAAGGGCCGGAACCGCTTCACATTCGGGATTGCCATAACTCGTACCAGTTTACCAGATGAGACGTCCCCTCTAAATGCTCCAGCCGATCCGCGCCAATGCCACTAATATGCCGCCATCTGTTCCGGTTCGGTGGTGCGCAATTCCAGCCAGCCGGACTGCGGAACGGCCTCCAGCGGCAGGCCTCCCTGCCAGATCGAAAACTGGAACCGCACGCCGTGGCCCGGCGCCACTCCCAGGGCCGCCAGCGGAACGGCCGCCTCGAGTACGCGCACCATGGCGCACTCGGCGCCCTCGCCGTCATTCGCCAGTTTCATCCTCGCAATGTGGGCGGCGCCAGGAGAAAATTGGATCTCGATGGAGCTGGTCTCGGAACCGTCCAGCGGCTGGGCGGTGAGCCGCGCTTCCATGCCGGCCAGTTCCTGTTCGAAACCGGGATAAAAATCGGCCCGCACATAGAGCCGCGCGCCGTCGCTGCCGAAATAGACTTCCTTTACCAGAAACTTGCGGCCGTGCATCGATCCGGAGCGCTCATCCACGCGATAGAGGCCCGCGCCCATCCATTCGAAGTAGGACGTAACCTGGCCGTCGATCACCGGCGTAATGGGGCCCGAAGGCCCGATCTCGATGGCCGGCACCGCCACCTGCAGGATCGGCCGCGAGAGTTCTTCGGGCGGCATCAGGTTCAAAAAGCGGTAAACGTTGGCCAAATGGCTGCGGAAGAGCTGGTCGAACTCCTCGCGGTTGGCCGATTCGTGCTCCGGCCCGTACCACCAGCACCAGTCGCTGCCCTCGGCGATCAGCAGTTCCTCGAACGCCAGGGCGCGCTGCGGGTCGGATATGCCGGAGACGGAATCGAACGTCTGGCGCGCGCGCAACAACTGCGTCCAGGCCCGGTTATCTTCCTCGGCCCCGATCCACACGTCGAAGTTGGCATTGATCCACGATCCCGGAAAGATCCGCTCGAGCCGCTCCGGCTCCATCAATTGCAGCGCTTCGCTCACCGTCACGGCGCTCATGCGCCGGTCCTCGGAAATGCGCCGGTACAGCTCACTCAGGAAGGGACGGCCGTTACGGTGGTAATATTCCCAGGCGTTCTCGCCATCCAGAATGATGGGCACCAGCGCATCGCGCCCGCCCGCCAGGATTCCGCCGCAGTTCTCGCGGATGCGGTGCAGGAAGTCCTCGGCCGCCGCCGCCGCATCCATCTTGGAATAGACAAAGCCGATCAGGTCGCTCAGGAAATGGTCCCTAAAAATCACTCCCAGGCGGTGGTCGCGCTGCTCCCAACGGTACGGGCGATACAGCCCGTCCACGGACTCGGGCCGTCCCACCGTCTGGTTCAGCACCCCGCTATCGCTGGCGGCCCACTGGAAGCCCAGCTCGGAAGCGATCGTGAAGACCTCGTCGGAAACCGAACCCTCCGAAGGCCACAGCCCCGCCGGCGCCACGGCGAAGTGCTCGGTGCAGTACTCCCGCGCCAGGGCCAACTGGCGGCGCGCGTCCTGGGGATACCGGAACCGCGGCGGCAGCGGCACGCCCGGATGCGACACGGCGGCGATATCCGAATCGCACAGCAGCGGCAGAATCGGATGGTAGTACGGAGTGGTGGAGATCTCGATCTGCCGGGTGGCGGCCAGCTTCCGGTATTCCGGCAGCACCTTCCCCACGATCTCGCGCTGCTTCTCGCCCATGCGCCGCTGATCGTCCGCCGTGAAGTTGCGCCCGCGCTCGATCCATTCCCGCACCTCGGGATCCTGGGCCTGGAACTCCTCGTCGAACCAGGCGAGCTGCGACCACATCTGAAGGTCGCGGAATTCCCGCGGACCGAACAGGATCGAGGATTTCGATTGCTTCTGCGCCTGCCAGGCATCGTAGAGCTCGCCGTAGCGCGGATAGCGGTAGATCATCCGGTACGGATCGGAGTAGAACGAATGCCTGAGCAGGAAGGCGCGGTCGGAATCGGTCAGGCTCTCGGCCGGCTTGAGAGCCAGGTTGAGGAACGGATCGACGGCGGCGCCCGAGGCGTATTCCGCCACCTGCGCCATCATGGACGGCACCAGGTTAAACGTCTGGCGGATGGCCGGGAACCCCTCCAGAATCCGCACCATCCCGTAGTAGTCCTTGAGCGCATGCATGCGCGTCCACGGCAGCTTGTACTCGCCGGAGACCAGATCCTTGTAGTAGGGCTGGTGCATGTGCCATAAGAAGCACAGATAAATTCGTGGCATCTCTTTTCGTCGGCGTCCTTGCCGGCTTCTGAACCGGCGGCGCGGCCGGTGATAATCTATCGGCCGAAATAGCTTCGCACCGGAGGGGGCGGCTCGTCCTTGCGGATAGCCGACCACAGGACATCGTTCAGCTCATCGTCGTCATTCTCATCGGCCTCGTCGAAGTTCATGTGCGCCGAGGCCGCCGCCGCGGCCGTCGCCGCCGGATTCCGGTCGGTCAGCGAAATGCGGGGTTTCTCGGCCGTGTATGGCGCCGGGTCGGGGGTCCGCTGGAAAACCGCGGTCATGGGCCGCGCGCCCGCGTCGAAATGCGTCATGGGACGCAGGCCCAGCAGAAATTCGATGGTGCGAAGCATCGACGTGGTGTTATACATCGTGCCATCCACGCTGTGCCGCTTCACCCACGGCGAAATCACGAAGGCCGGCGAGCGGTGCGAATCCACGTGGTCCGCCCCGTTCTGCGCGTCGTCCTCCAGCACGCAGATGGCGGTGCTCGACCAGAAGCGCGAGCGCGAAACCGCCTCGACCATGGTTCCCAGCGCGTAATCGTTATCCGCCACCAGGGAAAGCGGCGACAAACGCCCCGCCGCGGCGCCGTAGGTATGATCGTTGCCCAGCCGCATCACGATCAGGCGCGGCATGCTGCCGGCGCGCTCGTACTCGGCCAGCTCGCTCAGAAAGACCTTGGCCCGCTCCCCATCCGGGTACATCAGGTCGAAGCCGCGATAGAAGCGGTTGGTGACCTTGGCCAGCACGGGGTCGCGCACGGACGCCACCTGCTCGGCGCCCGGTGAGGCCGGCACGGCAGTAAGGGGCTTGTTATCCACCATGTAGCCGAAGTTGCGGACGGAAAGCCCGGCCGCCGCGGCGTTCGTCCAGAGATAGCCGGCGGGCGGCAGCGAGGCGGGGTCGATCTCCTCGAAATCGGCGCGCGCGCGGCGCTTGGCATATTGATTCGGCCACAACTTCTCAACGTAATCGGGCGCGATGGCGGCGGTGGACCAGTTGTGCCCATCCGCGCTCACATCGGCATTTACATAGAAGTTGTCCAGCAGCACGAATTCGCGCGCCAGCTTGTGCAGGTTGGGCGTGACGTTCTCGCCAAAAAGCACCAGCGACGGATCGCCGTTGCCCTCCTTCATGTCGCCCAGCACTTGGTCGTAGGTGCGATTCTCCTTGACGATGTAGATCACGTGCTCGATGGGCGGCAGCGGGTTGGGATCGTCCAGCCGGGCATCGCTATAGGGCGTGTTGCTCAGCGATTCGCGCGTCCATTGGTCGAGCTGATCCGCGGTGAAGGGATCGATCCATGAAGCCGTGCCGGTTTGCATGCGGCCCACATATTCTTCCGACGCCACACCCCCATGGAGCGGTTCGGGCAGCTTGAGCGGATTGGGGCCTTTGAGGTTGGGATAGGAGCGCAAGCCCTTGCCGTTGAGCACCACCAGCGTGCCGGAAGCCAGCGCCCGCACGGCCGTGGGATACCAGCCGGTAGGGATGAAGCCCTCCACGCGGCTTACCCCGCCCGAAACATCCACGGCGGCCACCACGTTGCCATTCGAACAGGCTACGAAGAGACGTTTGCCATCGGGAGTGAGCGCCAGCGCCGAAGGCGTCATGCCGAGGGGCTGCCGGGGAGTCATCGAGATGTTGACGCTTTCCACCACGCGCAGCTCTTTGCCGGCGCTGACCGCTACCGAATAGACATTATTGGTGTTCGCCGCAGCCACAAACAGGCGGGCCGTCCAGGTAGGCTCACCCTCCACCGGTTCTTCAGGGCCGCCGTCGCGCCATAGAATGTCGGTGGGGTGCGCGCCGATGCGCACCAGGGCAAGCTGGCTGCCATCGGCCGTGTTGTAATGGCCCATCGATCCATCCGCCCAATGGGTGACGAAAAAGGATTTTCCATCGGGGTGAAAGAGGATGCGGTAGGGCCGCCGGCCGGTTTTGAAGTGGTCGATCACCATCCCCGATTGCGGGTTGATGACCGCGATGGAATCGCGATACAGCTCGGCGGCGTAAAGCAGCCGGCCATCCGGGGAGAAGGCCACGTCGCCGATGAAGTCCTCGACGGTGCGGCGGCCGGGCGGCACCACTTCGAAGGTCCGGCCGGGCGTCAGCTTCCCGCCCGCGAAATTGAGCTCGAAAACCGAGGCGCGCGATCCGCCGCCCACATACAGCCGGTCGCCATGCGGCGCGAAAGCCAGCCCCAGCCAGCCATCCGGGACGCCGATTGTGCTCACTACGCTGGCCGAGGCGATCTCGATCGCGCTGACCGAGGGCGGCCTGTATCCGCCATTCAGCACCAGCAGGTACTTACCGTCCGGAGAGATCGCCGTAGACATGGGAAGCGTATCCAGCGGAATCTGCTTGCCGGCGGGCTCGACCCGCCACCCGCTGTTCAGCAGAAAGCCGCCGCGAGGCAGAGGTCCAACTTGCTCGCGCGGAGCGGGCTGGGAAACCACCAGCCCCGCCAGCGCGAGCAGCAGAATGACCAGCCCGATGCCGGAGGTTCGCGAACCCCGCGAGTTCTTCATGAGATGTACCTATTGTACAAGTGTGCGCGGCGGACCCCCGGCGCGCGCATCATCGAACCGCGATCATCAAATCGGCCGGGCCGGCGAGGCTAACGCGCCGGATCTCGCCGAAACCGGCCTCGCCCAGCCAGCCGGCGTACTCGGGTTCGCTGTAACTGCTTCCGGCGCGCGTCCCCACCAGCATATTGAGGGCGAACAGCGCGGCGAACCTAGGAGCCGTCTTATCCGGCTCCAGAATGAAATCCTGGACCACCAGCCGGCCGCCCGGCACGAGCGCCTCGCGGCAGCGCCGAAACAGGTCGCGGTTCTCGTCTTCGGAAAGCATGTGGCAAATCGCCGAGACGAAGACCAGGTCGTAGCCCTGGCCGAAATGGTCCGTGCGCAGGTCGCCGGCGCTCACGTGCACGCGGTCCGCGACCCCTGCCTCGGCGATGTGCTTCCGCGCGATCGGCCCCACCGCGGCCAGGTCCACAATCTCGGCGCACAGCTTGGGATTGGCCTTGGCGAAGGCGATGGAATATGCGCCCGAGCCGCCCCCTACATCCAGCATTCGTGTCACGCTCTGGGCGTCTACCGCCCGCACCACCAACCCGGCCCTCTCGGAGGCGTTGCGATGCATGGCGGCGATGAACGGCTCGGTCCAATCCGCGCCGCGGCCTTCCGGCCCCTGGACCGCCGTGCCGGTCCGCACCGACTCCGTGAGATTAGACCACGTGGCCCACAGATGGGCCGTATGCAGCGAAGCCAGGCGGGCCGGATGGGGAGCATCCGAGGTAAAATGCCGCGCCGTGACGGGCGTGTTGTGGAACCGGCCGTCGCGTTTGGCCAGCAGGCCCATGGCCGCCAGCGCGTTGAGCAGCATCTCCGTGGCCCGCGGGTGGGTCTTGAGGCGCGCGGCCACCTGCTCCGCACTGGAACCCTCGCCCACCGCGCTGAACAGATCCAGCTCCAGCGCCGTGAGGATCGCGCGGCTTTCCTGGAACGCGCGCATGCGCTCGGCCAGATCGTCCGGCAGCGCCCCGGAAGCCGCCTTGACGCGCAACCCGGCCTTCATCTTCTCGCGGTTGCCCAGGATCTCGGCCCGCAGCGCCGCTTCATCCATGCGCGCCAGGCGCTCCACGGGCGTGTCGTTCTCGAAATGCGACGTCACGATCTCGGGCACATCCTCCGGCGTGACGCCCGAGTACCAGACGCCCTCGGGATAGACGATCATGTTGGGCCCGTGCTCGCACAGTCCGATCGAGCCGCAGGCCGTGATCTGCACGTCGTCCTCGAGCCCGCGCGCGCCGATCTCGCGCCGCAGCGTCTCGATGGTCCTGGCGGAACCGCGCGCCGCGCAGCACGGCACGCCCTCGGGTTTCTGCTGATCGCAAACGAAAACGTGATATCGGAATGGTTCCATGAGAGTCCTTCAGCGTGTCCTGTAGCGCGGCCGGTAGGCCACAGCGTCTATCTCTACACTGATGTTGGGAAGGGCGAAGGCTGTTACCACTGTGGTGCGCGTCGGTTTGGCCTCGCCGAAAAACTCCGCGTACACCTCGTTCATGGCCTTGAAATCCTGGCCATCCGCCAGGTAAACACAGACCTTCACCACGTCGGCCAGGCTGGCGCCGCAGCCTTCCAGAACGCGGCGGAGGTTGCTGAGCACCTGGCGGGTCTCCTCGGTGATGCCGCTCGAAACAAGCTGTTGCGTGGCGGGGTCCACGGGCACCTGGCCCGAGACGAAGATGAAATCGCCGGCGCGAACGGCCGGGGAGTAAGGGCCGCGCGGCGCCGGCACGCCGGGCGGGGAGATACGCTCGATCATGGTCAATGTCCCTCCGATTCCAAATATCGCTCCACTTCGATGGCCGCCATGCATCCCGCCCCGGCGGCCGTAACGGCCTGGCGGTACACGCGGTCCTGGACGTCTCCGGCGTGGAAAACGCCCGAAATATTGGTGCGCGCGCCGCCTTTCGAAATGATATAGCCGTCCGGATCGGTCTCGATCTGGCCCCGGAACACCTGCGTGTTGGGAATGTGCCCGATGGCCACGAAAAAGCCGTCCACCGGCTCGTCCCAGACCTCGCCGGTCTTCACATTGCGCAGGCGCGCGCCGCAGACCTGGTGGATGGCCACGTCGAAAAGCTCTTCCACCACGGTGTTAGTCAGGAAACGGATCTTGGGGTTGTGGCGGGCCCGCTCCAGCATGATCTTGGAAGCCCGGAATTCGTCGCGCCGGTGAACCACGGTGACCTCGCGGCCGAAGCGCGTCAGGAAGTTGGCCTCCTCCATGGCGGAATCGCCGCCGCCAATCACCATGATGCGCTTCCCGCGGTAGAAGAACCCATCGCAGGTGGCGCACGAGCTCACGCCGTGGCCGATGAGCTTCTGTTCCGATTCGAGCCCCAGCCAGCGCGCCGTCGCGCCCGAGGCGATGATGGTGGTGCGCGTCTCGATCCACTCGCCCTCGATATTGAGGCGGAACGGGCGCACGGAGAAATCGGCGTCGATCACGGCTCCGTGCCGGTACTCGGCGCCGAACGTCTCGGCCTGGCGCTTGATGTTCGCCACCAGCTCGGGGCCGTTGATGCCCTCGGGGAACCCGGGGAAGTTCTCCACCAAGGTGGTGAGCGAGAGCTGTCCGCCGGCGTGGTAGCCGCTCACCACCAGCGGCTGTAGATTGGCGCGCGCGGTATAGAGGGCGGCCGTGTTGCCGGCGCAACCCGAGCCGATAATGGCCACGTTTCGCATGTCTCTGCGCTCAGCGTAGCACAGCCGGCCGGCCAGGCCCGCCCGCGGCTTTTGCGAAAATCCAGGCATGGGTTGGCTCAACCGCAACGTGGCCGGGATGACCCTCACAAGGGCACTAACGTACTTGGCTCACCCGAGTCTGGTATGATGTTGGTCGGCGTGACAGGCTGGCTGCTCTTGCTTTGCCTAGTCGGCAGTATTTTGTTCCTGACAAGCTTCCATCGACCTGTTCGTGGGGTTATAGACCATACAGAATTGAGTTCTGTGGTTTCTCATGAAGACATCCTGATACCAAATCGAACCACCTATAAAGAATTGATAGCTGCCGGATGTGATCCGCTCAATGTCGAGTTCGCTAAGTATGTATGTACCCTTCGCGCTGAGTTCTGCTCCAGGGACCAGCACACCTCTGCCGTGAGCGGTTTTTTCACTGGGATGAAAGTTCGGCAGTTCTCCGGGCTTCCGGAACCCCAGTTCAGTAACGAAGTGAAGATTGAGCGCCGGTGTCCGGCCGCTATTAAGAAAATATATCTGGAACGAACTAGGTTGCTGGAAGCTAAACGAGATTTCTGCTCGTCCCACGCCAATCCAAGCGCGTTGCTCATCTCTAGCGGCTTGAATGGTCGCATTGAGAGTGTCCTGGGCTCGCTTGTCCTGCCTTGCATTATTGAGAGTTGTTTGTTGGAGCGTGGTGGAAGCCGTGGAAGCAGCGCTCTTGGCCGCATCCGCGCTTTCTTTGGCGGCCCGAAATTGCAAGTAGGAAACAAATCCTCCAACCATGGAGACTATAACCAAGGCCCCGGTGAGGCCCGCTATCGCGGTATTGGTTTTGGCTTGAAGTTCCTGAGCCTCCGTTTGTCTCGTTTGAAGACGTATCAGAAGTTGATGATCGTCGTTTTGGCGGCGTTCCTGTTCGGATCTCTTTCGTTCCGCTATCTCATCCGTAGTGGGAATGATACCGCGCTCATTGGCGGAAGGTATGTCCTGCTCGCTGCGCTCTGGTATGTGGTCGGCCAAATCGCTATGTATTTCCTTGCACTGTGGATATACCCGAACCTTTAGGAACAGTGCTTTTCTTTGATGGCATCGGTGGCGCTTTAATGACCTGCTTAAGCAGTTTTCTGAATCGCCGATATTCGGGAGTCTTTTTGAGGTCCCTTGCTTCCTCTGCCTTGTCTTTGGCGTGCGGGTCTGACATCACCCCACCTCCTGACTGGTCAGCGTGTTCCAAGTTAAACGCTTCCCGGCGACCGATCCGAGAACTTTACGGAAGCGTTCTGCGTCTGTGTCGTGCCGCTCATTATAGCGGAACGATTGTTCGTCAAGGTATCTGAACAAATGGAACGGCTCAACGCTCACATACGTGCCTTTAATCGAACGCTTCAGGAGACTCCAGAAGTTCTCCATGCGGTTCGTGTGAACGTTTCCGTCAACGTATTGTTCGGCGTGGTTGATGACCTTGTGCGCGTAGTCGCTGTTGAGACCGTCGTAAGACAGAAGCTCGTCCGTCATCACTTCGGACCCTTTGCGAACGCGCTCACGTACGATCTTGGTCAGTTCACCCTTGCGCCGCGTCTCGACGTGCTCAACATGAACGCGGCCCGTCTTGCGCTCCAACAGTCCGAATACGATCTCTTTGCCCATCGGCCCGCGCCCGTGGATCTTGGCATCGCGGCGATGTTTGTGCATGAAGCGAGCAGCGCCGCCGACAAAGGTTTCGTCGGCCTCGACCGTGCCAGACATCTTGTTAATCGTGCCGTGGTGCATCGCGTAGCGGATGCGCTGAAGCATAAACCACGCGGTCTTTTGGGTGACTTCCAAAGCGCGGGCGATCTCGTAAGAACTGATTCCATTCTTGCAATTCGCGAGCATCCACATCGCGCAAAGCCACTTGTCGAGTCCAATAGCCGAATCCTCGAAAATCGTTCCGACCTTAACCGAATACTGTTTCTTGCACGCCAAGCACTTCCACAACAGGCGGGTTTTAAGAAACGACGATTTCTTACTGGAGCAGCGCGGGCAAACCGGCCGACCGTTCGGCCATTTCACCGATGCAACTTCCTCAACGCACGTCAGCGGGCTACTGTAATGCCTTACGGCTCCGATCAAACCACTGTGAACGCTAAGTTTGTCCGTTTCCATATTTCAAGTATACGCCGGAGATGCAGGTGAGTCAAGTAAATTGTTACCCTCACAAGCTTCTGCGTGGACGTGGGATACGAGATGGTCGGCGCGGTTCTGCCGGGCTTTCTTTCCTCGATCGGCGTTTCGGCGGCCGCGCTGGGATGGATCGAAGGCGCCGCCGATGCGCTTTCGAGCTTCGTCAAGCTGGGGGCCGGCTGGTTCTCCGACCGCGTGGGCCGCCGCAAACCCATCGTGGCATTGCGATTTCGCGCCAACCCTGCTGGCGAGCGCCCTGGTGGGCACGCTGTGGAGCGCCGTATCGCCGGTTGTGGCCTTCGCTTGCGCGGGAGCGCTCATGCTGACGGGCGCCGTTCTGGTCTTCGAGCGAGCCAAGGCATAGCCCAGGCTATAGAGCCGATTCGCCTCGGTTGTCGTCCCGTATGCGGATGGCTTCCATCACTTCCGAGACGAAGATCTTGCCGTCGCCGATCTTGCCCGTGCGCACGGCCTCCGCGAGAGCCCGCACCACCTCGTCTTTGCGACCCGAAGGTATCACCATCTCCAGCTTAATCTTGGGCAGCAGGTCGATCTGGTACTCGCGGCCGCGGTAGACCTCCGTGTGGCCCTTCTGTCGGCCATGGCCGCGAACTTCGCTGACCGTGATGCCATCCACGCCGGCGTTCTTCAGTGCCTCGCGGGCCGCTTCCAGCTTGGCGGGTTGTATGATCGCTTCGATTTTGAACATGGCTATGCCTCGAAATTGTACCCCTCTTCGCCGTGCAGCGCGAGGTCCATGCCGTTGGCCTCCTCGGTCTTCTCCATGCGCAACGGCGTCACGAGCGCGGTGATCTTGAGTGCCACCAGCGTGCCCACCACCGCCAGGGCGATCCCGATCGCTGCGCCGATGAGCTGGTTCAGGACTTGCACGGGATTGCCATCGATCCAGCCAAGCGGCGCGGGCTGCCCATTGGCCAGCTTCAGCGCGGAGTTGACCGCGCGCGTGGCGAAGACGCCGGTCAGCAGGCAGCCCATGAATCCGCCGATCCCGTGCACGCCGAACACGTCCAATGAATCGTCGTAGCCCAGCCTGCTCTTCACCGTCGAGACCATGACGTAGCAGACCGCTCCGGCGATGAAGCCGATCAGCACCGCGCTGAACGGCTGCACGAACCCGGCCCCCTGGGTGACGGTGGCGAGCCCCGCCACGGCCCCCGAGATGGCCCCCAGCGCGCTGGCCCTGCCGTTGCGAATGCGCTCGGCGGCCATCCAGGCCAAAGCGCCCGAGGCCGCCGCGAAGTGCGTGGCGACGAAGGCGCTGGTGGCCAGCGGGGATGCCGCCAGGGCACTTCCGGCGTTGAAGCCGAACCAGCCCACCCACAGCAGGCAAGCCCCCACGAAGCTGAGAACCAGGTTGTGCGGCACGATCTTCTCATCCGGATATCCCAGGCGTTTTCCGAGGTAGAGCGCCGTCACCAGCGCGGAGAAGCCCGAAGTGATGTGGACCACCGTGCCGCCGGCGAAATCGAACACCGGCCAGCGGCCTCCCAGCGATGCGTTCAGCAGGCCGCCATCCCCCCACACCATGTGGGCCACCGGAAAGTAGACCAGGAAAGCCCACAGCGTCGAGAAGGTCAGCATGGCCGGAAAGCGCATGCGCTCGGCGAATGCCCCGGCGATCAGCGCCGGCGTGATGATGGCGAACATAAGCTGATAAATCATGAACGTCTGATGGGGGATGGTGGCGGAGTAAAGCGGGTTCGGATCGGCCCCCACGCCGTTCAGAAATAGGTAGCGCAGATCGCCTATGAAGGGGTTTCCGCGGGCGAAAACCAGGCTATACCCGCACACGGCCCACACCAGCGTGATGACCGTCATCATGCCGAAGCTCTGCATCATGGTGCCGAGCACGCTCTTTTTGCGGACCAGGCCGCAATAGAAGAGCGCCAGACCGGGGCCGGTCATCATCAGCACCAGTGCGGCGCTGACCAACATCCACGCGTTATCGCCGGCCGATTGAGAAGCCTTCACCGCGGCGTGCAAGGCATCCATCTCGGCGCGGTCGCATGGCGCGACCTGGGCGGGCAGCGCGGAACAACACAGGAACAGTCCTGCCAATATCCGATTCGACGACATAGTCTCCTCGACTTGGAGAATGGCTCGCATACGGGGCGAGCAACTCCTCACGGTATGAGATCGCACGCCGTCCCGCCACAAGAAATTTGATTGGGGCCGATAGAAAGAATTGATGCGAGGGGCGGCTATCGGGAGTCGCCGCGGCTTCCGAGGCCCTTAGCCACCATGCCGGCCAGGCCCAGCCCGCCTCCGCGGGCCATCGCTATGGCGAACTGCTGGGTGGCCATATCCATGACCGTCCCGCTGGCGGCGTCCGAGCCGGAGCCGAAAAGCTCGCCGTTTTCGCTCGCGCTCTTGAGAATCTGTTCGATCATGAGGGCCTCGAATTGCTGGGCCGCATCCTTCACCTTGGCCGGATCGTCAGGCTGGCGGCTGCCGGGATGGGCAGCCTGGGCCAGCGGTGCCGCCAGGGGGGCTATCTCCGCGGGGTTCATATGTCAGATCACCTCGACCTCGGCATCCAGCGCGCCCGCGCTGCGCAGGTTCTGCAGGATGGCGATCACGTCGCGCGGCGTGGAGCCGATGGCGGCCAGCGCGCGAACCAGTTCTTCCACGGTGGCGCCCTGTCGTAGTACCAGGTTGCGGCTCTTCTCCTCTTTGGCCGCCACCTTGGTATCTGGAACCACCGCCGTGGTGGCCCCCGGACCGGAGAGCGGCGCGGGCTGCGAGACCGCATAGGTGGTTTGGATTTCGACGCTCAGATTTCCGTGCAGAATGGCCACCGGAGCGATGCGCACGTCTTTGCCCAGAACGATGGTTCCGGTGCGCTCGTTGATTACGACACGCGCGGGCCGGTCCGCCTCCACCGGCAGGTTTTCCAGCGCCGAGATGAACTCAGTGGTTTTGGCGCCGAACTCGCCAGGAACCACGACTGTTACAAGCCCGGCGTTTTCGGCACGCGCCGCCGTAGCGCCAAACTTGCCGTTGATGACTTCCACGATCCGCGTCGAGGTGGTGAAATCCGAACGGCGCAATTGCAGCCGCACCACCGTGCGGGGCGCCACCGAGGGCGCGGCCCGCTCCACGATGGCGCCTTCCGGAGAGCGCCCCACGGTGGGATGGTTGACCGTTTGCGCCGCGCCGCCGCGGCCCGCCGCGAACCCGCCGGTCATCACTGGTCCCTGCGCCACGGCGTACACCTGGCCATCCGCGCCGCGCAGCGAGGTCAGCAACAGGATGCCGCCCTGCAAGTTGGTGGCGTCGCCTATGGCGGCCGCCGTGACGTCGATGCGCGTGCCCGGCTGGGCGAACGCCGGCAGGACGGCGGTGACCATCACGGCCGCGGTATTGGCCACCCGTATATCCGTGGGGGAAATCGAAACGCCCATCCGGCTCAGCATATTAGCGAGACTTTGCGCCGAAAACAGGGTGGTGCGCTTGTCCCCGGTTCCAGCCAGCCCCACCACCAGCCCGTAGCCCATCAACTGGTTCTCGCGCACGCCCTCGATCTCCACCAGGTCTTTCAAACGCGCGGCCGGAGCGATGTCCGCGGCCAGCAGGGCGGCGAACGCGATCATGGCGACCAGTGCCCGCATGGCTCAGAACGGCAGCAGCCCCATGAGCAGCCGATAGAGGATGTTCGGCCGGCGGATGGCATCGCCCACCACTCCCTTCCCGTTGACGCGTATTTCGAGCTGCCCCAGGCGGGTGGAGGACACGCTGTTGGTGGTGTCGATGTCGGCTGGCCGGACCACCCCGCGCACCGTGATGGTCTGCCACTCGGAATTGATCTGGAGGTCTTTCGATCCCTCCACGACCAGTACACCGTTGGGCAGCACGTGGGTGACCCGGGAGGTCAGGGTGGTCGAGATCGTGGTCGTGCGGCTGGTGGTCCCCTGCCCGTTCAGCGCGTTGTTGCCGGACATACCGACCAGGTTCGGCAGGGCCGCGGTGGCTTTGGGGACTCCCGCCAGGGCCGTCACCGAGGTCGACAGGCTGGAGGCGCGCTGCGTCTTCGTGGCGCCGGTAACGACCGCCGAAGCCTGCTCCGCCACCACGATGGTGACGACATCGTCCACCTGGCTCGCGCGCACGTCGCGGGCCGCATCCGCGAGGCGCGATGCCGCCGACCAGACCGATCCCGGGCTGGCCGGCGCAGCCTCCGCCGAGCGGGCCTCGGCCTCCCCCACGTAACGGTCGAGCGCGGAGGGTGCCGGCGGCTTGGCGGGCTTCTTTTTGGTCGCCGCCGGCGCAGCCACCGCCGCCAGCAAGAGGAGCATCGCGATAGCTGGTTTCATTACCGTCCCTTCACCGACGCCCGGCCCGGGCCTTCCACGCGCGCCCAGAAGCGCCTGCCCGTGGTCGGATTGCGGAACGAAATCGCCTGGCCCCTGGAGCCGGAAGCCTCCGCTTCGGCCTCGAGCATCAGGTGCGCCCCCCCGTCCGCGGCTTCGATCCTGACCATGTCTCCACGGGCTATGTCGGGCGCGGCCACGAGCCATCGAGTCAGCAAGGGGGCGCCCGCCGGCACTTTGAGCCGCGGGAGTTTTCCAATGGCCTCTTCCGGCGACGCGGCAAACCCTTCGCTAGCCGGGAATTCCGCGCGCGTCTCCAGGCGAACCTGCCCCGCGCGAATGGGAGAGCCGGGCCGCAGTTCCTCGACGGCGATCACGCGCTGCACGTCGGCCCGCACTCGCACCTTGGCCCACACCGGGAGTCTGCGTGTCTCGGCATAGCGCACCGTGCCGGCCCAGAGTTCGCCCGCCGGCGTCTGCCGTAAACCCGCTCTGGGGAATTCCAGCTCGCCATCGGGCACGGGTTGCTGGCTGAAATCCAGAATTTCGATGCGCGCTTCCGGCAGACGCCGCTGCATGGCTTCCAGCAGACGCGCCGGGTCGAGCCGGGCCACCGCCCGCTCCATGCACAGCCCGCCCGCGGGCGGAGCCACATTCCAGCGGGCCGCCAGGCGAAGCAACTCGGCCGGCGGGAATTCGCGGCGCACCCCCGGAGCAGGAGCTGGCGCGAGGAACGCGTCCGGGTGGGCCTCCGCCAGGGCCGGCCACAGGGCGGCCAGATCGCGGCCTACGATGCGATCCGGGCCGGCGCCTACCGCCAGGCAGCCGGCTAGCGTGATGGCGGCCAGGAACATCATCGGGAGAGGTTATTCACGGTCTGGTACATCTCATCGGCGGCCTGCACTACCTTGGAGTTCGATTCGTAGGCGCGCTGCGCCACGATCAGATTGATGAACTCCTCGACCACCGAGACGTTGGACTGCTCGATATAACCCTCCATCACCGTTCCCATGCCTTCCTGTCCGCCCGGCAGGCCCACCGTGGGATCGCCCGAAGCATCCGTGGGCTGGTAGAGGTTGTTGCCCAAACTGTTCAGGCCCGCCGGATTCTGAAAATTGGCGAGCTGGATCTGCCCGGCCTGCTGCGCGGCGGTCTGGTTGGGCAGCGTGTAGCTCACGGTTCCGTCCTGCGCGATGGTGACCTGCTGGGCATCCGCCGGGATGTTGATGGACGGCTGGAGCGCATTACCATCGGCGGTCACGATGTTGCCGGTGCGATCCAGCCGGAACGACCCCGCCCGCGTGTAGGCCAACTGGCCCGAGGGCAGTTGGATCTGGAAGAAGCCCTGGCCCTGGATCACCAGGTCGAGCGGGTTATCGGTCTCGGAAAAGCTGCCTTGCGTGAGGATGATCTCGTTCGAGGCGGCGCGCGTTCCCAGACCGACCTGAAGCCCGGTGGGAACTACGGTCTGCTGCCCCGCCGCGGTTCCTGGCTGGACCACGCTCTGGTACAGCAGATCCTCGAACTGAGCCCGCCGCGCCTTGTAGCCGTTGGTGCTGGCATTGGCCAGGTTGTTGGCGATATTGTCCACGTTCATCTGCTGGGCCGTCATCCCGCTGGCCGCGCTGTAGAGTGCCCGAATCATGCGTTCTCCTTAAGCTATCCTCATGGCGTTCACGACCCCACCTTGGCCACTTCCTCGACCGCCTGGCGATTCATCTCCTCGCCCAGCGATGCGGCCTTCTGCAGCATTTCAAACTGCCGCATGACGCTCACCAGGCGCACGGCCGATTCGGCCGCTCCGGTATTGGAATCCTCGAGCTTTCCCTGTTCGACGCGCGCGCTCGAGGGGGACGCCGCTCCGCCGGCGGCACCGGCCACCCGGAAGTAGTTACGGCCTCGCTTGACCAAGCCTTCCGCGCTGGCAAAGTCCATCACGGCGAGCTGGCCGATCACATTTCCGCCCTGCCGGACCGTGCCGTCTTCGGAGATCTCCACCGGGCGCGCGGGCTGGAGGACCAGCGGGGCGCCCCCCGCACTCTGGACGGCGTAGCCCTCGGCGGTGACCATCGTGCCGTTGGGCGCGGTGGAAAAGCTGCCGTTCCGCGTGTACAGCGTCCCATCCGGTCCCGTCACCGGGAAAAACCCCGGGCCGTTAAGGGCCACATCGAGCGCGTTGCCGGTCGTGTGTACGACGCCTTGCGAAAGGTCGATCCAGGGCCGCTCGATCAACGGCATCGTGGCTGGAAGATCGTTCTCCTGGGCCTCCGGCGCGAGATACAGGCTGTAGAACTCGCGATCGGCCTTGTACCCACCGGTGGAGGTATTGGCGACATTGTTGGCCAGCATGTCGAGCGATTCCATGCGGGCCCGTAGGCCGCTGGCCGCGATGGCGGTCATGGGATCCATGCGGCAGGCTCAAGTGCACGCGGCGCGCCAAGCCGCCCGGAAATCGGAAGCCGTTTTAGAATCACCGCATGGCGGCCGATAAGCCATGCGGGAAGGCTTGGCGCGGTGCCATCAATTTGCCGCGGGTCCTTCGCCGCGGCAATCGGTTGCCGCATCGCACCCCACTAACCCGTTGAAAACGGGCCGCTCCGTTTTGGTCCCGCATCTGCATCGCAAGCCGGCGTGACCGCGCTTGCTCCTCCGGCTTCCGTTCTCACCGCGCTCCTCGCCGCGCTGGTTTCCAAGGGATCGGCCGCCAAACCGGACCCGCCCGCCGCTGGGGGTATCCCGGCCCAGCCGAAAGATACCGCGCTGGCTTCGGAGAGGGCGCCCCAGTTCCCGCAACTCTTCAAAGATCTCTCTTCTGAAATGGGGGAGCCGGCCGCTCCGGCGACCGCTCGCAAGACTCAGCCCACGCGCCCGCGCCAAGCCGTGGAGCAACCGAAGAACAATCTGCCGGACGACAGGGTCGATCGAAACGCCATCGTCCCGCCGTTGGTTCCGCTGGCGAAAAAGCCGTGGAGCGCCGCGCCGCCATTGCCGGTCATGCCCGCCGTGGAAGCGATCCGCGCGCAACCCTCCGAAGCATGCGCGCCGGTCGCATCGAGCCGGGCTCCCGAACCGGCCGCCGCGGCGATATCGGGATCGGCGCCACCCTCGGGCAAGGCACTGGGAGCCGAACCGGCCGCCATGCCATCCGTCTCCGGGCTGGAACCGGAGCCGAAGCCGGCGATCGCTCCGCGTGGTTATCCACGTGTGATCGTCCCCGGACCAGCCCTCGAATCAAACGTTCCGCTTTCAGCTGAGGCCAACCGTGAGGACAACCGCCGGCTCGGGAAGCCCGCGAATAAGGCGACGGTTCCGGTATCGCTCCCCATGGGTTCCACGCAGCCGGCCACGCCGCGCCTGTCCGCGGCGAAGAGCCGTTCCGGCAAGCGTCCGGACCAATCGGAGGTTCGGACATCGCTTCCCAGCCCGGCAGCCGCCAGGGATGCCGCGCCAGCACCGGCGACGGGTGCGTGGCAGTCGCCCCCCCCCGCGATTGACACCGATGACGGGATCTCGCAACCCGCGGAAGCTGCGCCGGGTCCGCACTCGAGCGGCGCAAAGCCGCGCGCCACTCCGCTCAGCGATCCCCTCATCCGAGAAGACGGGAACACCTCCCGGGCGCCGGTTCCGGCGCGTCCACTCGCGGCCGAGCCGCAGCCGGCATCCAGCCCGCGGTCCACAACCTCCGCTGCCGATTCCGCCGCGCCGGCGGCGCCGAGCGAAGCGCCCCGCGCCGAACTGGCTTTCGCCGTCGATCTTCGGCCGGCCTCACCGCCGGAACTTGCGCCGGCAACCGTTGAGCCGGCGTCCCGCGTCCGGTCGCATCCGGTCGCATCCGGTCGAGCGGCCGAGCCTTCTCTTCCGGCCGAGGCGAGTCTTCGGAGCGCAGCCGTTGCCAGTCAGCCGGCCGACGATGCCCCCGCTCCATCCGCAGTGGATCCGCTCCATCAAGGCTCGCGGCCAGCCGAAAGACCCGGCGAGAATCCGGAAAACGACGCGCCACCGGCCGCACGCGAGAAGCCTCGCGCAGCGGCGCCGGAGGTGCTCCAGGATCCGCCGCCATCCTCTTCGGCGGATCCGCCTGCCGCTCTCGCCGCCACCATGGTCCGCCCGGCCCCCGAGGTGGCCCACGCACCCGCGACAGCCGCCAGCCGACCCGCCGTGGCGGCCTCTCCGAAAGAACCCGTGCCGGCGACCGATTCCGCGGCTTCCCTCGGGGCGGCCGGGCGGCCGGCGACGGTGCGCGATATCCGCCTGGAGGTGGCCGGGGCGGACAGCCGCGTAGAAGTGCGCGTGGTGGAGCGCTCCGGAGACGTGCACGTGGACGTGCGCACGCCGGACTCCCGCTTGGCCGCCGAACTACGCGGCGGGCTTCCGGCGCTCACCGCCCGCCTGGAGCAAGCCGGTTTTCGGGCGGAAGCCTGGCATCCGCCGGCGGCCGTACAGGGCCGCTCGCCGGTAGCCGCGTGGCGCGCCGCGGCGGTTTCCGAGAACAGCGGCCAGGAGGGCCGCTCGGGGGGCCGCGGCGGTCGAGACGATCCACAGCCCAAAGCGAAAAATGCGGGCGGCTCGCGGTCGAAGGAAGATCGCCAGCGCTTCGCAAGTCTGATGGGAGACCTCAACTAGATGGCGGCGCTCCGCGGAAATACGGCGCCACCCAAGAGGGCACAAGCATGAGTCCGATACCAACCAGTTCGACTTCCAGCCAGAACGCCGCCTCGAGCGGCAGCTCCACGTCATCTTCGACGTCCACCGACGTCACCGAAAACATGTTCCTCCAGTTGCTGGTGGCGCAACTCGAGAACCAGGATCCCATGGACCCGGCCGACGGCGCCCAGTTCCTGGGCGAGTTGGCCCAGTTCCAGCAACTGGAGCAGTCGATGACCACCGGCCAGGACGTCTCGGCCATCCGCCAGGATCTCGACCAACTCGTCGGTTCGTCGAGCGGCACCACCAGTACTGCAAATTCCTAGGAGAATCGCATGACTTCCTTTTCCACCGCACTGTCCGCCTTGGACGCGACGACTACCGCAATAGACGTGGTTGGCAACAATCTGGCCAACCTCAATACCACCGGCTTCAAGACCAGCGAAGTTTGCTTTCGCGACCTGGTGACCCAATCGCTGGGCGCCGGGCTGGGCGAGACGCAGGTCGGCTTCGGCACGGGCCTGCCTCTGACCACGCGCGAGTTCACCCAGGGCGCCATCCAGACCAGTTCCGGCCTCCTGGACGCGGCCATCCAGGGGGACGGCTTCTTCGTGGTGACGGACGGCCAGGGCAACACCCTGTATACCCGCGCCGGCAACTTCAAGACTGACAGCTCCGGAAACCTGCTGACTGCCGAGGGCGACCAGGTGC
Source organism: Terriglobia bacterium (assembly GCA_963714205.1). GTDB lineage: Bacteria > Acidobacteriota > Terriglobia > Bryobacterales > Bryobacteraceae > CAVQNQ01. The sequence goes on along the minus strand of CAVQNQ010000002.1, from coordinate 1,187,343 downwards.
AGGGCTGGACGACCATCGACCCGACTACCGGCGCGGTGGACACCAACGGGCCGATCGGCAACATCGTCGTGCCGGTGGGATCGCTGCAACCTCCCACAGCCACCACCGCCTTCACCGTCGATCTGAACCTGAATTCCGCGGCGACGGCGGATTCCACCTCGGCGTTCACCACGCCCATGACAGTGTATGACAGCCTGGGGAACTCTCACGTGCTGACGTTGAACTTCCAGAAGACCGGCGCCAACCAGTGGAGCTACGACGTCACGATACCCGGGGAAGACGTTTCGGGCGGGACCGCCGGGACGCCTTACGATACCGGAGCAAGCGGCACCTTGACGTTCGACAGCACCGGCCAGTTAATCGATCCACCCAACGGCAGCCCGATTACGGTCGCCATCACCGGCCTCTCCGACGGCGCGTCGGATATGAGCTTGAGCTGGAATCCTTACACCAGTGCCGGGGCGGGCCGGATCACGCAGTTCGATCAACCGTCGGCGCCATCCGCCAGCTCGCAGAACGGCTCGGCGGCGGCCCAACTCGTAAACGTCGGCCTGGCCAACGGAGGGCAGATCCTGGCGCAGTACTCCAATGGCGATCAGGTGGTGGTGGGGCAGGTTGCCATGGCTTCGATCCGAAATCCAGACAGCCTGCTGGCGGTCGGCGACAACAACTTCCAGTTGAGCGCCCTCACGGCCACGCCCTCGATCGGAGTTCCGGGCACGGGGGGGCGCGGAGACGTGGTGGGCGGGTCGCTTGAAGCCTCCACGGTGGATATCGCCAGCGAGTTCACCAACCTGATCGTGTACCAGCGGGATTATGAGGCCAACGCGCGGGTCGTGACCACGGCCGACACTTTGAGCCAGGACACTATCAATTTAATCCACTAAACCTCCGATGTCTCCTCAGGAAGAGATCGTGCTGCTCAGCGAAGTCCCGGTCGAGATCGAGGTGGAACTTGACCGGCGCGTGATGACCCTGGGCGAAGTACTGGATCTCGAAGCGGGCGCGGTCATCCGGACGGTGCGGTCGGCTGGCGAGAATATCGATATCTATATCGGCGGCGTGCTGTGTGGTTCGGGCGAGATCGTGGTGATCGAGAACACCCTGGGCGTGCGGATCACAGACTTCCGGGACGATTGAGCGTGAGCGATGACGAGGATGACACGGCATGGAAACGATCCGGGTGATGGCGGCGCTGGCCGCCGTTCCAGCCTCTCTGGGCGCGGCCTTGTGGTTCTTGCGCCGGCGCACCGGGGCGGCGCGGGCGCCCGGAGGACGGCGCCTCGAGCGGCTCGAGAGGCTGCCCTTGAGCCCGCAACACACCCTGCACCTGATCCGTCTGGGAGAGAGGATTCTGCTGGTGGCCTCCTCCCCGGGAGGCTGCGCGCTGCTCGAAAGCCAGGCGCGAACCGGCTTCGACCCGCACGGGGAGGCCCGGCCGTGAAATACTTCTGTCGAACTGCCCTGGCGATGGCGGTGACGGCCCTTCCGGCCTTAGCCGCGCCCGCCGGGCCTCTCGCCCTGTTCGGCATATCGGACGGAAAGGGCACAGGTGGCCTCAGCGTTCCCCTGCAGATCGTGGTTCTGTTGACGCTGATGACCTTGTTGCCCGCCGCCGTGATGGCGGTTACGCCATTCTTGCGGATCACGGTGGTGTTGCATTTCCTGCGCCAGGCTTTGGGCACGCAATCTACGCCGTCCAACCAGGTGCTGTTGGGCCTGGCGCTATTTCTGACCATCGTGCTGGTCCAGCCGGTGGCGGTAGAGATGTACCGCCAGGGCTGGGAGCCGCTCGAGGCGGGGAAGCTGACCGCGCCGGAAGCCATGGAACGGGCCGCCAGGCCGCTGAGCCAATACCTGCTCCGTTTTGCGCGGGAAAAGGACATCCGCCTGTTTGTCGAAATCTCGCACGCACCGGCGCCGCGCACCCCCGCGGACCTGGAGTTGAAGGTTCTGATCCCGGCTTACATTCTCTCGGAGCTGAAGACCGGCTTCCAGATCGGGGCGGTGCTGTACCTGCCTTTCTTGGTGATCGATCTGGTGGTGGCTTCGGTGACGCTTTCGGTAGGGATGGTGCAGCTTCCTCCGGTCATGGTTTCGGCGCCTTTTAAGATTATGCTGTTCGTGCTGGCCGACGGGTGGAACCTGGTGGTCGGCTCGCTCATGAAAAGCTTCTACGGATGACACCCGACATGGTGGTCCAAATCATTCGCCAGGCCCTGCTGACGGCCTTCTGGCTGGCGGCGCCTCTGCTGGCGATCGGGTTTCTGGCGGGCATCGTGGTCAGCCTGGTGCAAATCGCCACGTCCATGCAGGACACCGCCTTCAGCACCATCCCCCGCCTGACGGCTTTTCTGGTGGGACTGGTGCTTCTGCTGCCGTGGATGCTGGCCCGGACCGTCACCTACACGGTCGCGCTGCTGGGGAATCTGGGGCGCTATGCCCATTGACCTGACCCTTTCAACCGGAACACTGTATGCCTTCCTTTTAGTGCTGACGCGGGTGAGTGGAGCGCTGGTGTTCGTGCCCTGGCCGGGCGCGAGCGGCGCATCCCCGCAGGCTCGCGCGGTGTTTGCTCTGGGCTTTACGCTGGCTCTCGCGCCGTGCTGGCCGGTGGTGGATGGTTCGCCGGTGACGGCCGCCCGCCTGGCGGGATGGGTCCTGGCGGAGGCGGCCGTGGGGATCGCCATCGGCGTTCCGGTGGCTTTCGTCCTGGAAGCCTTCGGTATGGCGGCGCAGGTTCTGGGCCTCCAGGCCGGTTACGCCTACGCTTCCACGATCGACCCCAACACGGAGGCCGATTCCGGAATCTTGCTGGTTTTCGCGCAGTTGATGGGAGGGCTGCTCTTCTTCGCGCTGGGCCTGGACCGCCAGATGCTGCGCCTCTTTGCCGAAAGCGTGGAGCGGGTCCCGGCGGGAGTCTATCGCCTGGGCCCGCCTGCCGCGCAAACCCTGATCCATTTCGGGGCCGGGCTGTTTTCGGTGGGGGTCCGCCTGGCGCTGCCGGTGGTGGCGCTGCTGCTCCTGATCGAGGTGGCAATGGCTTTGCTTGGACGCCTGAACCAGCAACTGCAACTGCTCTCGCTGTCATTTCCGGTCAAGATGCTGACCGGCCTGTTGGTATTGAGCTGGGTGGCGCCGGTGTTTCCGCGCCTGCTCGTGGAATTCGACGGGCAGGCATGGGCAGCCACGCGGCGGATGCTGGGGCTGTGAGAACCCTTGGCGGACCGCTCCTCGAGAACCGAGCCGCCCACTCAGCGGCGCCTGGAGAAAGCCCGGCGGGAAGGCCAGTTTCCGGCGGCGCGGGAGCTGGTGGGGGCCTTGCAGTTCATGGTCATCCTGGGCCTCGCGGGGGCCCTCGGGGAGCGCTGGTTCGCCGGCTTCCGGCGAGCGATGCGCGCGCTGTTCGGGCGAGCCTTCGCCCGGGAGTTGACCGCTCGCGAATTGACCCACATCTTCTGGCAGCTCTTCTGGAACCAGATGTTTCCCTTGCTGGCCGGCGGCCTCGCGGTGGCGGCCGCCACTCTGGCCTTCCGCCTGGTCACCACGCGTTTCGGACTCAGTCTGAAGAAGCTGGCGCCGGATTTCGGACGGCTCAACCCAGCGTCCCGTTTGCGCGACGTGTGGCGCCAATCGCCGGCCTCCGTGCTGCAGGCCCTGGTCATGCTGCCGGCGATGCTGTGGGCGGTATATGCCATAGCTCGCGACAAGCTGGCGGAGGCGCTGGCGCTGCCCCTGATCGGAGTCGAAAACGGGTGCGCCTTTATCGCCGCTTCGCTGATGGATCTGTTCTGGAAGGCGGCGGGCCTGTTTCTGGTTTTCGGGGCGGTGGACCTGGCGCGCCAGTTACGGCGCTACCGCCAGGACCTGAGCATGAGCCGGCAGGAGATCCGCGAGGAGGTCAAGGAGCAGGAAGGCAATCCGCAGATGAAGGCGCGCATCCGGCGGCTGCAGCGCGACCGGGCCCGTCACCAGATGATGAAAGAGATCCCCAAGGCCGCCGCGGTGGTCGTCAACCCCACACATTTCGCGGTGGCGCTGCGCTACCAGGTGGACGCGATGACGGCGCCGGTGGTGGTCGCCAAGGGCAAGAATTACCTGGCCCTGCGGATACGCCGGATCGCCGTGGAGCACCAGGTCCCCATCATCGAGAATCCGCCCCTGGCGCAGGCGCTCTACGCCTCCGTGGATGTGGGGCAGGAGATCCCGCCGCACCTGTACCGGGCCGTGGCGGAAATCCTGGCCTATATCTTCAAGCTGATGCACGGGAAGTTGCCGGCATAGGCGCATGACACCGCCTAAGACCATGGCGGCGCCGGCCCCCAAATGGCTGGCCGGTGTGCCCTGGGCCACGCTCGGCGAAATGGCCGTGCCGCTGGCGGTGCTGGCCATCGTGGTGGCCCTTATCACCCCCCTGCCCAGCTTCGTGCTGGACCTGCTGATCGTCACCGACATCCTGATGTCCGTTACGGTGCTGATGGTCTCGCTGTACCTGGTGCGCCCGGTGGATTTTACCTCTTTTCCCACCACGCTGCTGCTGCTGACGCTGTTCCGGCTGGCCCTGAACATCTCTTCCGTCGCGGCTGATCCTGCTCGACGGAAACACCGGCACCACGGCCGCCGGGGAAGTGATCGGCGCCTTCGGCAGCTTCGTGGTGGGCGGCAACTACATCATCGGCGCGGTGATCTTCCTGGTGCTGATCGCCATCCAGTACGTGGTGATCAACCACGGCGCGGTGCGCATTTCGGAAGTCACCGCGCGCTTCACCCTGGACGCGCTGCCCGGCAAGCAGATGTCCATCGACTCGGACCTGAACTCCGGGCTGATCGACGAGACCGAGGCCAAGCGGCGGCGCAAGCAACTGGCCACCGAGGCCGAATTCTACGGCGCCATGGACGGCGCCTCGCGGTTTCACCCAGCGCGACGCGGTGGCCAGCATTCTGATCACGGGCATCAATATCGTGGCCGGCTTCCTGATCGGCGTGCTGCAGCACGGCATGGATCTGGCGCAGCGCGCTCGAGACCTATACCGTGCTGACCATCGGCGACGGGCTGGTCACGGTGATTCCGGCGCTGATGATCTCCATTTCCGGCGGGCTGATCGTGACGCGCGCCAGCTCCGAAGCCCGCCTGGGCGCCGAGTTTCACCGCCAGATCCTCGGCAAATCGCAGCCGCTGCTGCTGGCGTCTGGGGTGCTGGTGGCGCTGGCGGCGCTGCCCTCGATGCCCAAGCTGCCCTTCCTGCTCATGGCGGGCGGCGCGGGGACGCTGGGGTGGCGGCTGCGGCGGCAGGGGCTGCGTCCGGCGCTCGCGCCCGCGGGCGGCCAGCCCGTCACGGCCAAGGAGAACGTGGAGGCCCTGCTGCGGGTCGAGCCGCTGGCCATCGAGGTGGGGCTGGGCCTGGTGAGCCTGGTAGAGGGAGCGCAGGATTCGGCGCTGCTGCGGCGCATCGCCTCGATCCGGCGGCAACTGGCCACCGACCTGGGGTACGTGCTGCCCCCCGTGAAAGTCGCCGACCACCTCGCGCTGCGCAGCCGCGAGTATGCGATCTCGCTCAAGGGCGTGGAGATCGCCCGTTACGAGCTGCCCGCCGGGTGCGAACTGGCCATCCCGGCGGGCGCTGCGCCGGGCGGCCTGGAGGGGCAGCCGACCCGCGAGCCGGCCTTCGGCATGAACGCCCTGTGGATTCCCGCCGACCGCGCCGAACGAGCCCGCCGCGCCGGTTATACGGTGGTGGACGCCGTCAGCGTGCTGGGGACGCACCTGGCCGAACTGGTCCGGCGCCACGCGCACGAACTCCTCTCGCGCCAGGATGTGAAGCGATTGCTCGACCGCGTGGCCGTCGAACATCCCAAGGTAGTGGAGGACCTGGTGCCCAAGATCCTGCCCCTGGCGCTGGTGCAGCGGGTCTTGCAGAACCTGCTGCGGGAGCGCGTGTCGATCCGCGACGCGGTCTCCATCCTGGAGGCGCTGGGGGAATCCGCGCCGTCCACGCGCAACCCCGTGCTGCTGACCGAGTACGTGCGCCAGGCGATCCGGCGCGCGGTGGTCAAGCCGTACCTGAACCGGGGGGGCGAACTGCCGGCCTGGTTTGTCGACCCGGCTCTCGAGCGGGCTGTCGAGTCGGGGGTGGAGCACGGCGAGCAGTCGAGCCATCTCAACCTGGCGCCGCAGGCCGTGCGTGACATCGTGAACCGCATCGCGGGCCGGATCCAGTCGGCCCAGACGCCCGTAGTGGCCATTACTTCGGGCGGCGCGCGGTACTTCCTCCGGCAGATCGTGGAAGCCGCGCTGCCCAACCTCTTCTTCATTTCGCACAGCGAGCTGCCGCCCACCGTGCGGGTTCAATCGCTGGGCAATCTGTGATTCCGGGGTCTACAGAAAGATGGCCGGAATGACGATAGATTGGCGTGCGGCACAAGCGGGTTTTTCGGGTTGAAGCGTTCGGCACGGAACCGGGGGGTCTGGGCGAATGAGGATCAAGTCCTATTTCGCGCACGCGGTGGAGGACGCCGTGGATGCCGCGCGCCAGGAACTCGGCCCGGACGCCATGCTGATCGACAGCCGGCGGGCGCCGCCGGAATCGCGCCACCTGGGCGAGTACGAGGTGGTCTTCGGGCTGCACACCGCGCCGGTCGAAGCCGGGAACGGCGCTTCCGAGGCAGCCTCTCCGGCCGAGTGGATAGCGGGCGAGCGCCTCTTCGGCGAGGTGGCGGAGCTGAAGAAGGAATTGGAAGCCATGCGTCGGGCCCTGGCTCGGCCAGCCTATGCCGCTGCTGGAATCACCAGCGCGCTCGCTCCCAACGCGGCCGGCGCTCTGGAGACGCTGGCTTCGAGCGAGATGCCGCCCGATCTGGCGCGGGCGGTGGTGGAGGGTGCCGAGAGACGTCTGACATCGGCCCACGCAGCCCCGGAGCGCGGCGCGCAGCATTCCGACGGAGCCGCTTTTCGGCGGGCGTTGGCCGAGGAGCTGGCCTCGCGTTTCACGGTGCAGTCCGCGCTGGGGTGTTCGGATGCGCGTCCGCGCGTGGCCGCCCTGGTGGGGCCGCCCGGTTCGGGAAAAACTACCACCCTGGTCAAGCTGGCGGTCAACTATGGGCTGGCCTGCCGCCGCCCCACCATGCTCCTCTCGATCGACACTTACCGGGTAGGAGCGGCCGACCAGTTGCGTTCCTACGCCGCCATCCTGGGGGTCGGGTTCCAACTACTGGAAACCGTGACCGCGCTGGCGCAGGCGCTGGAGGAGCACCGCGGAAAGGACCTGCTGCTGATCGATACGCCCGGTTTGGGTTTCGGCGACCTGGACCACTCCTCCGGTCTGGCCCGCTTTCTGGGCTCGCGTACCGATATCGACACGCACCTGGTTCTGCCGGCTTCCATGAAATCGGCGGACCTGGCGCAAGCCGCGGACGCTTTCGAGGTCTTCCGGCCGCGGCGGCTGCTGTTCAGCAAGCTTGATGAAACCGGCTCGTTCGGCCCGCTGTTCGGAGAGGCGGAGCGCACCTCCCGGCCGCTCTCCTTCTTCACCACCGGGCAGCGCATTCCCGAGGATATCGAGGCGGCCAGCCAGGCCCGCCTCATCGACTTAGTGCTGGCGGGGCAGGGAGTCGGGCTCGTTCAGCCGCCTGACGAGTGAGGGCATGATGCATTCCTACGCGGTGAAGGAGCCGGCCAGCGAGAGTGAAAGGGACCGGCTCATCCTCGAGCACCTGCCCCAGGTCCGCCTGATTGCGCGCCGCATTCAGGACCGCTTGCCGGAGAGCGTCGTTCTGGAGGACCTGGTGTCGGCCGGCGTGATCGGGTTGATCTCGGCCATCGACAACTTCGACCCCAGCCACAACGTGAAGCTCAAGACCTACGCCGAGTACAAGATCCGCGGCGCCATCCTGGACAGTCTGCGCGGGTTGGATTGGGCCCCCGCCAGAAGCGCCGAAAGGCCAAGCAGATCGAGGCGGCCATTTCGGCCGCCGAACAAAAGCTCAAGCGGTGCCCCGGCGAGGAAGAGATCGCCGCGCAAATGGGAGTTTCGATCGAGGAGTACCGCGAGTGGCTGGTTGAGATTCGGGGCCTGAACATTGCCAGCCTCGAACACGCCGGCAATGATCCAAACCAGGATCTGCTGCGCTATATCCCCTCCGGCCAAGAGGACCTGCCCTCCACGCTTCTGGAGCGGGCGGAACTGGAGCGTCTTCTGGCGGAGAGCATCGAGACCATCCCTCCCATCGAGCGTACCGTGCTGGGCCTCTACTTTCAGGAGGAGCTGACTTTGCGCGAAATCGCGGTTGTGGTCAATCTGCACGAATCTCGCATCTCGCAATTGAAATCGCAAGCCATTCTGAGGCTGCGGAGCCGTCTGAGCGCGCAATGGCCCGCTCCGCGAGGGGTGATTCCGGCGTGAGCGAGCCAGGCAAGGAGCCCGCCGAGCGCGAATCCGCCGAAATCGTGGTGCGCCTGCTGGACGACTGGGCCCGGACGCTGGTCCAGGTCCTGGAAGCCATGACCGGGCAGAAGCCGGCCTTCGAGTGGCGGAAAGACCTCGCCGCTCCGGCCGGATCCGGAATGGGCGAGGAGCTGTTGTGGTGGGAACAGCCCTTTCAGATCTCGCCGGCCGCCAAGGCCTGGGTGGGCGCTCCGCGAGCCGTGTGGGAGCACATCGCGACCCTCGCCTTAAAAGCCGCCGGCTTCGATACAGCCGGTTCGAGCGAGGCCCGCAATACCTGGTATGAAATCCTGGGCCAGTCCCTCTCCGGGATGGCGGCTTCCATCGGCGCCCATGTGGGTCGGGAGGTCAACTGCGAAGCCGGCGTGGAACGCGCTCCCGGCCCGGAGGGGCGCCACCGGGCCTGGCTGTGCCTGAGTTTCACCGGCAGCCCGCTGGAACCGCTGGTGGTGGCGCTTAGCGCCAAACTCGTGAACCTGATCTCGTCTCCGGCCGAAATCGCCGCTGAAGATTCGGGAGCTGGCCCCGGCGCCGTTCTTCCGAAGCCCGGCGCGGAAGCCGACTCCCCACCCGCTCGTTCCCGCACCCTCGATCTGCTGCTGGACGTGGAGTTGCCCGTGAGCATCTCCTTCGGCAAGGCGGAACTGCCCATGAAGGAGATCCTCAAGCTGACCACGGGTTCCATCGTCGAACTGAATCGCGCGGTCAACGACCCGGTCGAGGTCCTGGTAAACCACTCCCTGATCGCGCGCGGCGAGGTGGTCGTGGTGGACGGCAATTACGGCGTGCGCATCCAGCAGATCGTCAACCGGCAGGACCGCCTGCGGAGCCTGCGATGAATCCGTGGCTGGTTCCCGCGGCTCTCCTTGCGGGCCTGGCGCTGGGGAGCGTGGGACTCGGCCTGCTGGTGATATTCCGCGCTGCGGCGCTGGTTTCGGCCGCCGAACGCCGCGCGCACGCCTCCCGGGGGGAGTGCGAGGCTGCGCTGCGGGCCCTGTTCGAAAAGGTCGAGGGCCTGGCGGGGGAGATTCGCGAGATCCGGAAACAGCCGCCCTCCGGCGCGCCGGTTCCCGCCGCGCCCAGGCCCGGGTTCAATCTGAGCAAACGCACCCAGGCCCTGCGCATGCACCGGAGGGGCGAAACGCGCGAACAGATCGCGCTGACCCTGGAAATTCCCCTGCAGGAAGTCGACCTGCTCCTGAAGGTCCAGCAGATCGTTCTCAGCCACGTGTGAGCGCGTTTTCGGCGCCGCGCCGGCGTCCCTGCCCCATAATAGAGCTAGGATATGCCGATCGAGATCGAAGGCGTCATTTTGCACCTTGCCCACCCCGACGAATTGGCGATCCAGTGGGTCGGGCAGGAAGAGCTGATGCGCCAGTTGCTGGCCGCCTGGATGGTCGTCGACGATCAGGACTTGCCCATGAACCCGCGCCTGCTGGGAAAGCCTGGCGTGGGCAAGACCACCCTGGCCTATGCGGCTGCCCGGCGCATGGGCCGCGAAGCCTACATCCTGCAAGCCACCCTCGACACCCGCCCCGAGGACCTGCTGATCACCCCCGTCATCGAGGGCGAAGGCAGCCTGCGCTACGTGGCCTCCCCGCTGGTCACGGCCATGATCCGCGGCGGCGTCGCCATCCTCGACGAGGGCAATCGCATGAGCGAGAAGAGCTGGGCCAGCCTGGCCCCGCTGCTCGATAACCGCCGCTACGTGGAGTCCATCGTGGCCGGAATCAAGATCAAGGCCCACCCCCAGTTCCGTCTGGTGGCCACCATGAACGACGACGCCTCCACCTTCGAACTGCCCGAGTACATTCACTCCCGCCTGCAGCCCCAGATCTTCATCGATTTCCCGGAACGCGACGAGGAATACCACATCCTGAAAGAGAACCTGCCCTTCGCCGAGGAGCGTATCCTCCATTACGTGACCGATTTTCTGCAAATGGCGCATGCCGCCGACGAGCGTTACACGGTGCGCGACGGCATCAACGTGGCGCGCTACGCCATCAAACTGAGAAGCCTGGCCACCCAGCGCGCGCACGAGACTCAGGCCCTGGAGTCAGCCATTGTCCAGGTGCTGGGAGAGGAAGCCCTGCGTTATGCCCGGAGAGACCGATCTTCCCCTGCCTGACGCGGGAAGCCTGAAGCGCGGGCGTTTCACCTACTTCCCGGTGGTTCCGGGCCGGCTGGAATTCTCGATCGAGGTGCGCCAGGCGATTCTGCGCGACCGCCCGCGCGTGGTGGCGCTGGAACTGCCAGTCACCCTCGAGCGGGCCTGGCTGCGCGCCGTCGAGCGCCTGCCCGAGATATCCCTGATCTTTTACCCGGACGACACCTCCGACGGCGACCGCGCGGTGTATATTCCCATCGAGCCGGCCGACCCCTTTACCGAGGCCATTCGCACCGGGCTCGAGACCGGCGCCGAAATCGTCTTCGCGGACCCCGACGCGGGCGAGCGGCCGCATCTTTTGGACGCCTATCCCGATTCCTTCGCGGTCCGGCATATCGGCTTGGACCGTTACGTGGAAGCCTACCGCGTCTATCCCCAGCCGCGCTCGGAGGAGATCGCCCGGCACGCCCAGGGCATCGCCTGGAAACTCCAGGGCGCCAACCCGCTTGAAACCGTCATGGTGGTGGTATCGCTCAACCTGCTGGACCCCTTGCTGGACGCCATGGAGGAACCCCAGGCGCAGCCCCTGGCGCGCACGCACCGCGAGGACGTCGAGGTCTTCAACGCGCACCCCGAATGCCTGGCCGAGATCTGCGCCGAGTATCCCCAGCTCCAGTGGCGCTACGAGTCTTTCCGGCAGTCGGCGGCGGACTGGAAACTGATCGATCGCCGCCACGCGCAGCTGGCCGTCCTGCGCGAGGCCGAGAAGCGGTACGAGACCTCGACGGGCGAGCGCCTGGCGCACTGGCAGCGCCGCCTGCTGGCGCGCTACACGCGCAACCTGGCGCTGGCCGGCGGCCAGCTCTCGGCCGGCATTTTCGAATTGGCCGTGGCGGCGCGCGGCGCGGCCGACGACAACTACGCCTGGGAGGTCTGGGAAGCGGCCGGCCGCTACCCGCCCCAGAAGGCCGAATCCGAAGCGATGACGATGCGCATCTCCGGCGACGAGGTCTGGATGGACACGCGGCGCATTCGCCTGCGCCGCCGCCTTCCCAGCGCCAAGCGGCGCCCGCGGCCGTTCGGATTGAAGCCGCGCCGGAAAGAGAAGTTTCCCGGCGAGTGGGCCAGCCAGTTGAACGGGACCAGCATCTGTTCCTACCCGCCCGAGGACCTGGTCATCGAGGATTACGGGCGCTTCCTCCGGAAGAAGGGCAAGAGCATCCTCTCGGAGGAGCGCGTGAGCGTGGAGCCGTTTACCACTTCGATCCTGGACGGCGTCGACCTGCGCGAAACCATCCGCAAGTGGTACGAAGGCCGCATCTACGTCCGCCAGTTTCAGAAGATCCGCGGCGAAGTGGGCTCGGTGGTGGTGATTTTCGACGAGGACCGCGACAACCGCTATCCTTACGCCACCACCTGGCTGGGCGAAAACCAGAACGAATCGGACATGGCCTTCTACTCCACTTTTCCCTTCGACAACCTGGCGGGGCCGGGCATCGGCCGCGCCGAGTACGGCGGTTTCCTGATGAGCCTGCCTCCGCGGCGCATGTACGACGTTTGGCGGGACGCGGATTACGAATTCGCCGAATCGAAGTCTGAGCGGCTGCTGCTGGCGGCCCTGGACTACTCGGTTCATCGCCACGTGGTCTACGTAGCCGCCAAGCCGCCGCGCTCCATTTTCAAGACCATCGCCGCGCGCATGGGCCGCACGGTCGTTTACATCCCGATCGGCCAGCTTTCTCCGGTGTCGCTCAAGAAGATCCGCGTGGTTCACGTGCTGGATGGGTACGATAAGCGCGAAATCGCCAAGGATTACCTGTGGTGAGCCGGGGTGGTCACAGGCGGGCGCGGAACGATCCGGCGGGCCGGGCCGGCGGGCCGGAGTAGACGGCGGCGGCGTGCAGCGCGGCGAGGCGGCCGGAAGCCCGCGCGCGGAAGGAGAGGTGCACCAGGCGCGCCCAATCGATCAACGCGCGCATTCGCGCCAGGGTGTCCTGAGAAGCCGAGCGGCTGCGAATGGCCGCTTCCGTCTGTGCGGCCCATTCGATCCACAGTCTCCGCGCGCGCGCAAACTCGCCGGCGCCAAAGGCCGCCCGGATGGCGGCCTCAAAATCGCTGTTTATGGGAATTTCGTGCATATTTATCCCGCTCAGAGGCCCGAATATTGCTCATTGGCCACCTGCTCGGCCTGGAACATACCGGACAGGTAGGTGTATTGCTGTTCCATGGTCGCTATAGCCGCGTCGGCGGCGTCCATTTGAGTGGTGAGGTTCTGCTGCAGCGTATTGACCTGATCCTGTCTGGTGGAGATCTGGCTGTTGAGCGAGGTGATCTGGTTTTGCATGTCGGTTTCGTCGGTCTTGATGATCCCCGTGGTGGGATCCTCCAGCCCGGTCATCGCGTTGGTGGCCGCTTCCAGGAATCCGCCGGTCGTGGCGGTGCCTAGAAACGAGTCCACGGCGGTCGAGTTCCCGAAATCCTCCCCCATGAAGGTGGTGGGGTCGAAGGTCAGCGTGCCGTCGTCGTTGAGAGTCAGGCCGAGATCGGCCAGCCCGCTGACCGCGGATCCCGGCGACGTATAGGTCGCCAGGCCTTGCAGGGCGTCCGTCATCTCATAGACGATGGATTGCCCATTCAAATATCCGCTCGATTGTCCCCTTTCGTTCTGGAGCGCGCTCTGGACGGCATTGTAGGCATCGGCGAAGCTCGATAGCGCCGTGCTCAGCGCGGAAGTCGAGCGTGTCACCGTGATGTTCACCGGATTGCCCGGATCGCTCGAGAGCAGGTTCACGGTCAATCCGGGAGCGATATCGACCGACTGCGAATCGCTGGTGACCGTCTCGCCGGAGTCGTTGACGATATACGACGCCAGCACCCCGGTGGTTTGCGGGGTTTGCAGGCTGGCGCCGTTCAGTTGGATATCCAGGGTCTCCGGTCCGAGCGTGGTGCTCTGGAGCGAAATGCGTTCGTCGGGGCTGCCGCTCGATCCCACGTTGACCACCGTGGCTTGCACCTGGTTTCCGGCCTGGGCATTGATGGCGGCGGCCACCGTGGCGGCGCTGTTATCGGCCGGAGTGATGTTGTAGGTGTTGCTCCCGACTACGAGCTGGTAGGTAGTTTGCTGGCCAGGCTGGTTGGCGCTGTCGACCCAGGAACTCGTCGTCATGCTGGAGGCATACGCGCCGGCACTGTCCACCTCGATCGCATAATTCCCCTCCATGACGCCTGTCGAGGTGGTGGCGCTCACCACGCTGGTATCCGAAACGTCGGTTTCATAGGAGGAGCCGTCCATGGCCTGATCGATGCCTGCGATGGCGGTCTGGAGCGAGGCGAACTTGGAGTCGATTCCCGATAGGTCGGAGGACTGGTTCTGCAGGCTGGTCACTTCGTTTTGCAACTGTGTGATCGGCAGGGTAGCGATATTGACCGCCTGCGTGATGGAGGCCTGCAAAGACTGCGCAAACGCGCTGCTGCCCGTGAAGAGCGAAGCGGTGGCGCTGCTGGTGGTTCCCATGAAAGCCCCCTGGGGCGCGGCGCGGCGCTCGAGCCCGCGCTAACGCCCACAAGTTGGCGGGCCGGCGGAGAGCGCCGGCCCGGTTGTCAGGTTACTGGTTAGCCCCTCAGGAGAGCTAATACCGCCTGAGGCGCGGAATTGGCCTGGGCCATGGCAGCCAGCGAGGCCTGCTGCAAGACCTGGGCCTTGGTGAGATTGGCGGCCTCCGCCGCGACGTCGGCGTCGCGTATCTGCGATTCGGCGGCGCTGAAGTTGGTCACCTGGGACGAGGCTAGGTTGATGGCATAGCCCAACTGGTTCTCGCCCTTGCCGACGGCCGCTTGGGCGCTGCCGAGTTTGGTTACGGCGGCGCCGACGGCCTGAACGGCCGCTTCGGCGCCCGCCTGGGAATCGATCGCTATGCCGCTGGCGCTGCCGTTCAACGTGGAACTGAACGTCTTCGCCACGCCACCGTTCAGGCCATCGCCCACGGCGGCGCCCGCGGAGCTGCTCACGGCGACGTTGAAGGAAGAGAGCGAACTGATGAAGTTGATGCTCTCGGTGCCATTTGCGTTGGTTTGCTCGACGGCCGTGATGGAACGCAGCGTCGGATTATCGCTCTGCTGCAGTTGCGTGTTGATGGCGCTGATGGCCGCGTCGATCGTGGCGCCGGTCTGGGCCGTGTTGTTGTTCTCGAGGGTGATGGTCAGCGGCGTCTGCGGCACGCCCGCGGAGCTGTTGGCCGAGATGGAGATGGACTGGGTGTCGTTGCCGAACTCCATGTTCTGGAACGAGATGCTCGCGGTGTTGCCGGTGGGTCCGTTGGCGGCGGTCCCGATAGCCGCGGCCCCTTGCACATCGACCATGCTGGAGGTGGATTGCGCGGGGGTGAGGGCGTTGGTGAAGGCCGTGCCGGTATCGCCGAACCCCAGGTCGGAATCGGTGGTGGTGGTTTTGGTGCCCCACGCATCGACGCGGAACTGGGTGCCGTTCGTGGACTTGATTTCCAGGCTGTTGGTGGCCTGGTTGACCTGGGCCGTCAGCCCCGCCTCCTCGAGCGTGGCGTTGCTGTTGAAGGACTGTTTCAGGCTGTTCACCACGCTGGCGAGGCTGCGGGCCTGGCCCGTCGTGGCGGAATCCACATAGCCGCTCAGTTGCAGCGCGGCGGCCAGGTTACCCGTGGTGCCGGCGCCGACCACCGAGACGCTGGAGTTGGCGCCCTTGGTCTGCGAGGAGATCACCACGTCGCCGCTGGAGTTCAGGGAGACGATATTAGCCGCCGTGCTCGTGCCGAGCGCTTTCTGCGCGGTCGAGTTGAGGAAAGAGACGACCTCCGCCAGGGATTCGTCGTTGCCGGTGACCGTGACCGAGGGGTTGGAGCCGGAGGTCAGGCCCAGCACCTGCGAGGCCGTGTTATTGGCGATAGTGACTTTGCCGGCCGCCGCGCCCAGCGCCTCGCCGGAGATGGTGATCGTTCCGTTGGCGTTGGCCGCGGCGGCGTTGGCGTAAGCGGAGCCGTAATTGGCCGTGTCGTTCGCCAGGGCGGTGTTGATGGCCTGGGCGATGCCGCTGAGGGTCGGTGTACTGCCGCCGGCGACATTGGCGAAGCTGATATTCTCGGTGGCCTTGCCGTCGATGCTGATGTTCAGGGTCTGGGGGGCCGTGCCGGTATTGGAAGCGTTGGAGGTGTTCGCTGTGAGGCCCAACAGGTTTGAAAGGGTCGAGTTGCCGACGGTCAGCGTGCCGCCCTGGGACACGCCGGCGAGCATGATGGTTCCATTGGAGTTGGCCGTGGCGACGTGAGCATAGGCCGAGCCGTAGCCATCGGCCGTATCGTTCGATAGCGCGGTGTTGATGGCCCCCGCGATGTTGCTTACACTCGCGGTTCCGAGGCCGCTGAGGTCGATCTTCACCTGATTGTGCCCGTCTATCGTCAGGTTCAGTGTCTGAGCGGCGCCCGAGACGTTGGTGTCGGAGGTGCCCGCGGCCAATCCCAGCGCCTTCGACATGGCGTTGTTGGTTACCGAAAGGCTGCCCCCCAGCGTCACGCCGGCCAGAGAGAGGTACCCGGTACTGCCGGCGCCGGAGTTGGCCGTGGCGACACTATCGTACGTGCCGTTGTAGCCACCACCCGCTTTCGCCAGCGCGGCGTTGATGTAAGTTGCGATCTGCGTAACCGTACCGTGGCCCGCGCCGCCGGTGCCGCTGATCTTGCTGAGATCGACGGCCACGGTCCCAAGCCCGTCTACGTTCAGGTCGAGTTTGGTCGAGTCCTGGCCCGTCGTGGTGCCCGCGGTTAACCCCAGCGCCGTCGAGACCGCGTTGCCGATGACCTGTATGCTGCTGGCCGTTGACCCGGTGGCCTTGCTGGTGAGCGTGAGGGTTCCGTTGCCATTCGTATCCGTTGTCGCGGAGGCTATGTTCCCGTACGTCGCGTACGTACCGCCCGCGGCGGCCACCGCGGAGTTGATTACCGCGGCCAGACCGGTCGTGGCATTGGTCAGGTCCGTAACCCCGCTGACATCGACATCCACTTCCCCAATCCCGTCAACGTTGAGCTTCAGGTCGGTGGCATTGGTGCCGGTCTGGTCAACTTCGCCGCTGGTGGTCAGCTTCAACGCCCGGGAGACGGCGTTGTCGGTGATATCGACCGATCCCGCGCTGCCCTTTGTCTGGCCGGTGATCACCAGGGATCCAGTCGCGGCCGAAGCCACGTTCGACCCCACGGCGGTGTTGATATCGCTCGCGATTTGGCCCAGAGTCGTGGCCGTGCTGATATCGACCGTCTTCGCTCCCTGCCCATCGACGTTCAGCGTCAGCAACTGAGCGGATTTGCCGCTGTTGTCGCTCGCGGCGCTTCCCGTAGTAAAGCCCAGGTAATTCGAGAGCGCGTTGTTGGCGATATCGACGGTGCCCGAGCTGCTCGCGGCATTGCCTGTGATCGTGAGGGTTCCATTGGCGTTGAACGCGGCCACGTTGGCGGAACTGGGGTTCACCGCCTTCACCGCGTTGTTGATGGTCTGCGCAATTCCCGTCTGGGTGGTCTGGCCGGAGAGGTCTACGTTCACCGTGGTATTGCCCGCCGCCACGCCCGTTGTGTTGTTGGCCGTCGTGGCGTTGGTGGTCAGCCCCAGAAAAGCCGTGGCCGCGTTCGCTACGATATCGACCTTTCCCGTGGTTCCCGTGGTCATGCCGCCGATCGTGAGCGTGCCCGTGGTGTTGCTGCCTTGCGCGACGCTGGCGGCGGTATAACCCGAACCACCCGTCGCACCGTGCACCGCGTTGCCGATTGCGGTCGCGATGGCTGCCATAGACTGACAACCGCTGACATCGACGTTCACCTGGGCGACGCCGTCAACCGTCACCTTTACTCCCTGATAAGCCGAGCTCGTGGACGTGAGGGTTGAGAAGCCGAGAGCCTGGGAAGCATTATTGTTGGTGATCGTGAGGCTGTGACCCGCACCCGCGGCATTGTTATTGGTGAGTGTGAGGGTGCCCCCATTGTCCGACACGGACAAGTGCCCTAAATCCGTGGGGTCGCCTGTTATCGCGGTCTGGACTGCGGTTACGACAGAGTCCAGGGTCGTGCAGCCGTGGAGGCTGATGTATTGGGTGGTTCCTCCATCCAGGCTAACCCCGAGCTCGTCGCTTTGAGCAGTGGTGAGTGCCGCGATGTCCGGATTCGAGGTCGTATCGTTCGGAGCGACCTGAGTCCCCGTCAGGGTTGCCTGCGTTGCCGCGAATTGGGACAGGTTCAGGCTGGTGCCGGTATTCGCCGTAGCGCCGGTTGTGGCGCTGGCCGCCTGGGCGGGGGTATCGACCGTCAGTTGCAGCCCGGTGTAATTCGCGCCTTGCGCCGTGCTGTTGGCGACTTGCCCGGAAGTGGACAGGCCGACCGCCAGGGAGGCATTATTGGCGGCCACCGTGATGGTCTTGGCGGCGCCCGTAGCCCCTCCCGCGAGGTCGCCGCCGCTAGTGAGCGTGAGTACGCCGTTGGCATCCGACGCTACTACGTGGTGGGTACCCCCGGCGTTGAGAGTGGTGTCGTTGTTGATGGCGGACACCACGCCGTCCAGATTCGTCGCCCCACTGATGTTGACGGCATGGGTATAGGTGTTGGTGCCGTCGTTTACGGTAATGATGAGGTTATCGCTCGTGTCGGCCGGGTTGAGGTTGCCGAGCGCCGAAATCGTGGCCGTATCGTTCGCCGCCACCGCGGTTCCGGTCATAACTGCCGCTTGCGCGGCGAAGGCGCCGAGGTTCAGGCCGGTAGACGCCAACTGCGTAGTGCCCGTGGCGGAGGCCGCCGCGGCCGCGAACTGGGTGACATCGAGGGCGTAGCCCGCCCCCACGGCGGTGTTCGCACTGGTGCCCAGAGCCCCGCCTGTTACGGTGGCCGCCTTGGCCGCGTAGCCGGAGAGCAGGGTGGAAAGCGTGGGGTCGGCGGTACCGCCCGTGCCCAGGGCCGCGCTGGTGGTGGAGGCCGAAGTGGCCGCAAAGCCGCTGAGGTCCACCGAGCCGGCCGTCGCACTCGTGGCACCCGCGATCGCGGTGCCCGTGGAGGCGGCCTTGACTGCCGCGTAGCCGCTGAGGTTGACCGTGCCGGACGGCGACGGCGACGTGACTCCCGTGATTCCCCCGCCGGCAATGCTGGCCGCGGTCCCCTGAAGCGAACTGAGACCCACGGTGCTCGCGGCCCCGTTCGAGCCGAGCGTGGCGCTGGTGAAGGCGGCCGCCGTGCCTGCGGCGTTGACATCGTTGGCGAAGTTCGCGTTAACGGCCGTGCCATCGATGTTCAGTTCCATGGTGTTGGTGCCGGTGGCGATATTGGCCGCCGCGGCCGCCGTTCCGGTAGCCACCGCGCCGGTGGCATCGTCGCCGGCCAGGTTCACCGAGACCGTGTTACCGGCGCTGCCGCTGGCGGCGACAATCGTGGCGCCTGAGACGGCCGTCAAACCGAGCGCGCTGGCAGCGGTGCCGGATGCCGAAATCGTCCCGGCTCCATCGGGCGGACCGGTCAGGACAATGGTGTTGGTGGCGGAGTCTACCGTGGCCAGCTTCACATCGCTGCCGTAGCCGGCCTGTGTCTGGATCTGGTTGTTGATGAAATCGGCGGCCTGCTGGGCCGTCTCCGTTCCGGACTGGTTGGCATCCAGGCCGAAATTCACCGTAACGGTCGAGTTCCCATTGAGCGTAAGGGTCATGGTTCCCAGCGCGCCCGCGGCGTTGTCGACGGTGCCGTTCGGCGTGCCGCCGCCGTTGTATCCCGTTCCGGTGGCCGCGCCGGTAATGCTGGCGGGCGTGATCCCGCCCGTGGCGCCTCCGTCGAGCGAGAACCCGAGCGTCGCTACGCCATTGCCGGTGGCCGCCTGGCTATAGGCGGTGCCCGCGGTGATGTCGCTATAGGAGGCGGCGCCGTTGAGGGCGGTAACGAACGTGCCCAGCCCGAGTGCGTTGGCGGTATCGCCGCTGGAGGAAACCGTAAACGTCGCCCCGGTAGCGCTGGTGAACTGAAGCTTGTTGTCCGAGGTCAGAGAGGCGGTAATGCCGGCTTGCTGCAACTGCGCGTTCTGGTTCACCTGCTTGATGAGGTCGCTGGTAGCGTCGCTTACGCTGCTGTCGGCTGACGAGAAGGTGAAATTTACCGGGCCCGCCAGGCCCGCCCCCTGTACCTGAACGGAGACGCCGGCCGGGGTAAAGGGATTGGTCGCGAGATCGGTGGTCGCGCCGGTGACCGTGCTGGTGACGGCCACGCCGGTCGGGCTTCCGGCACTGGCGAAGTTCCCCATCAGCGCATTGGCCATCTGGTCTCCCGCCGTCACCTGGAAAGCCGTGGTGCTGGAGCTGAAGGCCAGTTGCTGATGCCCGTACTGGTCCGTGTTGACGGTCGCCACGATGCCGGCGCTCTTGAGCGCCTGGTCGGCCTGCGTGGAGCCGCCGGCGGCATTGGCGATGGCGGTGTTGATTGCCGTCACCAGGGTGTTCACGTCGCTTACGCCGGTCAGGCTTGCCGCCACCGAGACCTGGCTGTCGTCGGAGAAGCCGGGACCCGCAAGAACAAACGTGGCGTAGCCCGATTTTGCCTCGGCATTGCCGGCGCTGGAGCTCACAATATCCTGGACCGTGGTGCCGTTGCTCGATCCGGTGCCGATATCGGTGCCATTGGCGGCCACCGTGCCGGCAATCGCCTTCATGCCCGTCAGGCCCAGGCTCGCGGAATCCACCGTCGATTTGGTCAAATCGAGGTTGACGATGCCGTCCTGCAGGGCCGCCTGGGAGGTAGAGCCGCTGCCGCCCCCGATATAGACGTCCAGGCTCTTGGCAAACGTGCCGCCGGTATTCAACCCGATGGCTTGGGCCTGCCGGTCGATTTCTCCGACCACCGACTGGAACTCGTTGTTCAACACCGTGCGGTCGCCGGTGAAGGTGCCCGAGGCCGATTGTGTGGCCAGTGTCTGCAGGCGGTCGAGCATCGTGGATATGTTGCTGATGCCGCCATCCATGATCTGAAGCTGAGATACAGCGTCGTTGGCGTTGTTCACGCCCTGCGACACTTCCGCGACGTTGTTGCGGAACATGTTGGCGACCGCCAGGCCAGCCGCATCGTCGCCGGACGAATTGATGCGGTAACCGGAGGTCAACTGGTCGATGGTTTTGCTCTGGAACGCGTTAATGACGTTCAGGTTTTGCTGGGCGACCAGAGAGTTTACGTTGGTTTGAATCGAAAACGACATGGTGAAATCCTTTCGTGTTTGGTGCCGGCCTCTTGCCGGTCGCTTCTCTCATCGGTGCGCTCCAGCGAAGCTTTAAGGGCCGGGCCGCGATGCCCCCATGGCGGCGGGGGCGCCCGCGCGCGCCAGAACGCCCGGGTGTGCCTTCGAAGGCGGCTTCTCCGCGGCTCCTTCGGGCCGGCCGTAGGGATGGCTCCCGCGCTCGAAATCGACCAATTCCCCGCCATGCGCGACCAGGAGGGCTTCGCAGGGAATGCCGGCCGTGCGAATCTCGCGGTGGATGTCCTGCGCCCTCCATTGGCAGGCGACCACCACGACGTCCACGGGATGATCGAGGAGCCAGTCCCGGAACCGGACGATCTGGCCCGTTCCCGCTACGTAACTTCCCTCGCGCGCGGCGTCGGAATCCACCACCACGGGGAAGCGCTCGCGGTCGATGCCGTGCGCGTTGAGGAAGCCTGCCGGGCTGCCCGCGCCTCCCCAAACGGCCACGCGCTTGCCCGAGCGGCCGAGGGCTTCCAGCTGCGCCGCGATACGGTCTCGCCCGCGGGCGGCGGCGTCGAAGAACTCCAGCGCCGCCAGGCCCCGGCACACCGGCTCGCCGCGCGCCACCAGCCGGGCGAAGGCATATACGACTTCGCGGTTGTAGGCGTGTCCGAGCGTCTCCAGGCGGGCCCCGCTGGCGTCCAACATGCGGCAGAAGCTGGCCGTGGTGAATTGCGAGCGGCGCTCGTAGCAGAAATCCTGGGTCCGGGCGGCGGCCAGGGCCTGATCGGCGCAAGGCACTTCCACGTATACCAGGGGTCCCTGGCCCAGGCACGAAGCCGCCATGGCCATGTGTTGCAGATACGCCAGCGGATCGGCCAGGCGGTCCAGCACGTGCCGGCTGATCACCAGGTCCGGCTCGAGTTCGCCTAAGTGAACAGCCGCGTCGAAGGCCTCGGGCCGCAGTTCCAGCCGCGTTGCCCCGGCCGGCGGCGACGCTTGGGGTTCGAAGCCGATGAAGCGCCCCCCGCGGCGTCCCTTCGCCAGCAAATCCAGGAACGTGCCATCGCCGCACCCGGCCTCCACTACCACGGGGATGGGCGGGAGGCGGCGCAGCACCTCCGCGGCCGACTCGCGCTTGAAGCGCGCCCACTGCGCTCCCTGGTTGAACACGCGGCCGGGCGCTGCCGGGCAGGAGGCCGGACCGTCGAACGCAGCGTTGAAGATGTGTCCGCAGGCGATGCAGCGGACGAATTCAAGCGGCAGGCGCGCCATTCCGAGCGCCTCCCCGGCGCTGGCGGCCGAGGCCGCGGCTGCCGGTGGCTGCCGTCCACCGTGGTAAAAGGGCACGGCCACGCGATGCCCGCACGCGGGACACACCGTGGCCACCAGGCGCCGGGCCAGCCCGGCCGCATCCGGCGGCCGCAAGAGCCGCTCACTATTTTTGGAGGAGATCACGACCGGCATCTTCAAGCCTCCTTTGTCAAGATCCTCGGCATTCTTCGCCGCCACGGGTAACCCACAGGGCCGGTGCGGCACGGCGCACATTTCCGTCATTCGCGCACCCCCGGCTGCAAGTGCGCCAACAAACCGGAAAGCGCCACCGGCGAGGGCCCCGCGGCAGCCGCCAGGTTTTCGTCGCGCACCAGCTTCACCTCCCGCGCGATCACCAGCATGGAGCGGGGCGCGCGAATGCCCACCCGTACGCGCGAGCGGCCGATGTGCGCGATCACAATTTCGATCTCGTCGCCGATCAGAATGGTCTCGCCCTTCCGCCGCGACATTACGAGCATACGGCCGCCTCTTCGGACACCAGGGCCTGCTGGTGGGAGTAGCCGGATTGCGGTGCCACCGCCTGCACGGCCTTCCGATTGGCCAGGTTGACCACGATGGGTGCCAGAAGATTGGCCGTCGGACCGCTCTCCCGCACCGCCACCACCGCCAGGCAGAGCACCTCCTCGCCGATGCGCGGCTGCCGCGCCGCGGCGAGCCCCACCAGTGCCAGGTCCTCGGCGTTCACCTCCAGCCGGTAGCGCGGATCCACCACCAGCACCGGCAACGTGATGAAGCACAGGCAGGGGTCTTCCAGGCTCTGCAGGAGGATCAGCGGGCGGCGCTCCTTGAAATCGAGCGCCACAAAGCGGTGGCGCAACTCGAATCCGGGCAGCCCGGAGGGGAATTCGAGCACCGCATCTTCTTCGTAGGGGATTCGCCCGAAGCTTCTGGTTTCAAAAACCGGCATTGGAGTAATGGCCCTGTCCAATAATCGGCGGCGCAACGTGGAACTTTAGATGCGCGGTTTGTCCCCGGCTGGAAAATCGTTCCGGCGCGGTCCCGGCGCGGTCAGGCAAGTAGCACTCTGCGTTAGAATCGTGAGTTGCGCATGCACTCCCGCCGGCTGGCATGTCTCCTGTTGGGGATTTGGATCGGAGCCGGGCTGCTGATGGCGCTGGTGGCGCTGGACAGCTCCCGCTCGGTGGACCGGATTCTGAAGAACCCCGGCCCGGCCCTGAATCCGCAGATCAAGGCCCTCGGACCGGGCGAAGCGCGCCTCCTGCTGGAATATCAGGCCGTGCAGCGGAGCCGCTGGCTGTTCGAGGCCTGGTCGATCGCCCAGATCGCGTGGGGCGCGGTCTTCTTCTTCTTCCTGCTGTTTGGCACCGCGGAAGGCAAGGCCGCCCTGATTTTGGCTCTGGTCATGCTCGCGGCGGTATTGGGACAACAACTGCTGCTCATGCCGGGGCTGTTCGCGCCGGGCGGGCGGGCCGGCGCGGATGCGCTGATATCATCAGAGGACAGCGCCGTGGCGCTCGCGGATATCGGCTATTGGGTGGTGGAAATCGGCAAGGTAGCCGCCGGGCTGGCGCTGGCGTTCCGGCTGGTTCGCCGGCATGGCTCCTCAGGACACGCCCGGCAGCAGGTCGATTTGGTCGATGAAGCCAATCACGGACATGTCAATGGGTGAACGAATCCTCCCCACGGAGGTCATGGCGCTGTAGCCTTCGGTGGCCACCAGCACGCGGTCGCCGATCCCGGCTTCCACGGCGTCCAGGGCCACCAAGGCGTTTCCCCGGTCGCTGCCGTCCAGATTGAGCGGTTGAACCAGCAGGATCTTGATCCCCTCGTGGCTGGGATGCTTGCGGGTGGAGGTCATCTCGCCGACCACGCGCGCGATCAGCATGGCTCGCCGCGCTCCTGGCCCGCGAGGTGAATGGTGTCCACGATCGCGACGATGGCCGCATCCGCCGGCGGCTCATGGGGCAGGAAGGGGAGGTGGGCCTCACGGCCGCGCACCCAGTAGATCACATCGCCCGTGCCGGCGCCCGTGGAATCCGCGCAGATGATTTGTTTTCCGGCGTTCTTTCGATCCGCGGTAATCGGCTGAACCACCAGCAGGCGAATGCCTTCGTACTCGGGGTGTTTCACGGTGGCCCAGACACATCCCACTACGCGGCCCAGAAACATGGTTCAGCCCATCTGCACGTCGTCGATGATGCCGACGATGGAGGTATCCACGGGCGTATCCTTGCACCCTTCAGCCATGCGCGCGGAACTGCCTGCCACCACGAGGACACGCTCGCGATAGCCGGCGCTGACCGTATCGACGGCCACCACGTAGCCGGGCTCGTCCTTGCCGTCCGGCGTAACCGGCTTCAATACCAGCAGTTTCTTGCCTTCGAGCCGGGGATCTTTCCGGGTGGCAACTACGGTACCCACCACGCGGGCCAGAATCATGGGGTCCCGATTCGGCTACTTGCCGGCGCTCTGAGCCTGCGTCTTGCCGATCGGCAGAACGTCTTCCAGGCTCTGGTGCGGCCGCGGAATGACGTGTACCGCGATGAGTTCGCCCACGCGCCGCGCGGCGGCGGCGCCTGCGTCGGTAGCCGCCTTCACAGCGGCCACATCCCCGCGGACCATGGCGGTCACATATCCCGAGCCGACCTTCTCCCAGCCGACCAGGCTCACCTTGGCGGCCTTTACCATGGCATCGGAGGCCTCGATCATGGCCACCAGGCCACGCGTCTCGATCATTCCTAACGCTTCGCCCATCTAGTGTCTCCAGACTGACTTTTCAAACTTTTCAAACCAAGCCCCGCGCCCGGAGAGCCTCTTCCACCAGGCCGACCAGTTCCGTGCGCGTCACGTTGAACCGCTCCTCCGACCCCGCCCCGGCTTCGCCGGCCGCCACGGGGCAACCGACTTCGCCGGCATTACGCGCCTTCACGCCGTAACGCGAACGCGCATCGAGCAGCTTGTTGACTTCCCCGCGCGGCAGCACACGCGCTCCGCCCAGCAACTCCGTCACCAGCGCGATACGGGCGAAGTGCTCCACGGATTCCATCCGGAAGTAGGCGGCAAAGGCATCCGGGCCATAGCACACGGCGCCGTGATTGGCCATCAACAGGGCGTCGTACTTGGGAATCAGGGGCAGCATCGGCTCGGTGATCGCCGGGGTGCCCGGCAAGCCGTATTCCGCCAGCGGCACGCAGCCCAATCCGATGATGACTTCCGGCAGCAGAGCCTGGTTGAGCGACCGTCCGGCACTGGCATAGCCGGTGGCCACCGGGGGATGGGCGTGCAGAACGGCGTTTATATCCGGACGCATATCATAGATGGTCAGGTGCAGCATGATCTCGCTGGTGCGCTCGCGGCGCCCCGAAATCTTGTTGCCCTTCATGTCCACGACGATCAAGTCGTCGGGAGCCATCATTCCTTTGCACACACCCGTGGGCGTAGCCAGTATCCGTTCGGCGTCCAGGCGGACGCTAATGTTGCCATCGTTGGACGCAATCCAGCCTTTCTGGAATACCAGCTGGCCAATGCGGACGATATCGTCTCGGTGTTCACGCTCCGTCTTCATGGGAATTCCGATTGTAGCAGAAGGCACGTTTGAGGGGGTGGAAATCTACCGGCGGTAGAATGGTGCCGATGGACTCGCGCCGCATGTGCCCGCACTGCCGGGCATTTATCACCTCGAAGGACAAGATCTGCCCCTACTGTAACGAGCCGGTGGGGCCTCGCGCCGTGGATCGGCGCAATCCCGCGGACATCCTGGGCGGATTCATTCCGCACGCGCATTTTGTCACCGTGCTGATCCTAGTGATCAACCTAGGGATGTACCTGGCTACCTCGCTCTACAGCCTGAGTGCGGGCCGGGGCGGCCCCATGGGGATCGACACCGTCACGCTGATCGATTTCGGCGCCAAGTTCAATCCGTATCTGGCGGAGGGCCAGTGGTGGCGGCTGGTGACGGCCGGCTTTCTGCACGGGGGTCTTTTCCACATCTTTATGAATTCATGGGTTTTATTTGACCTGGGAGCGCAGGTGGAAGAAGTTTACGGAACCAGCCGCATGCTGGTGATCTACTTCCTGGCCAACGTTTTCGGGTTCTATGTGAGCGCGACATTCAGCGCGGCTCCATCAGTGGGAGCGTCCGCCGCGCTGTTCGGGCTGATCGGGGCCATGATTGCGCTGGGGGTGCGGCACCGCAACCCGTTGGGCGCGGCGGTCCGCGGGATGTACACGCGCTGGGCCATCTATGGCCTTCTATTCAGCTTCTTGCCGGGAATCGATATCTATGCTCATATCGGTGGCCTGGTGGCCGGTTTCGGAGTGGGTTACCTGGCGGGCCAGCCGCGCTGGGAAGGCTCCACCACCGAGAAGGTCTGGCGGGGAGCCTCCTGGTTCTGCATTTTCCTCACTCTGGTTTGCTTCCTAAAGATGTATATGTGGTTCACCCACTCGGCGCAATAATAGAGGGGAGATGAGATTTCGCACATTGGCCCTGGCTCTGGCGCTCACGTTCGCAGCCGGGGCAATTGGGGAAGCCAAGACGCCCGCCGAGCAGGCGCGCGCCAAAGCCAAGAAACAGGCCAAGAAATACAAGAAAGCCTACAAGCCCGGCAAGTATAAGGCCCGCAAGCTCAAGAAGACTAAGGTCCGGCACACCGGTTAATTCACGGCCCGGGTAACACTCAGGATTGGGGGGCGTTTTCCCGAGGACGCTTCTGACACGCTTCCCGGAAGGCTTCCAGGTTCTCGCGCAGATGGGCGAGCGACTTGGTACCGCTCAGAATCACCCCACGGAACCGGTGCGATAGCACCTCCTCAAAGGCCTCGACGCGTGCGGCGTGGGCGTGTTGCGGGCCAGCCTCGATCACGATCTGTCCCATAGCGAAAGGGCGGTTGATGGCGGCCCACATGCCAGCGCGCCCGGCGGCTGCCAGCGGTCCGGCGAATTGCGGGCTCTGGCGGTTCAAGGGGAGTTGCAGCATCTGGTAGCAGCCGCATACCGAAGCCAGCCGCGCGGATTCCAGGTCGCTCACGCTGGGTCCCAATTCAGGGATGCCCGCCGCGCGCGCCATCTCCCAGGCGCGCGCCAGGTCGCCGGAGGCCAGGACCTCGGGCGAGCTCTTGTGCAGCTGGAGGACGTCGATCGCACCGAGCCGCTCGAGGCTGCGCTCCAGGCTCTTCGCCAAGGCGGCAAAACTGTGATCGACGTACGGCCGCCCGGCCTGCTCGTCCCAGTGCTCGCCGAACTTGGTGGCCACCGTAATACCGGATCGCTCGGCGGTGGAGAGGCTTCTCAATAACTCACCCAGGCGCCGCTCGGACGAGGCGTAGGAAGCCGCGGTATCGAAATAGCGGACGCCGGCGGCATAAGCGCCTTCCAGAAAGCGAAGCGCTTCGAGCTCCGAGGGCACCTCGCCCGGGACTACCCCCCACGGCTTGCCGATGCCGATCAAGCCGAGCCCGCAACGAACCTCACTCTCCGCGAAATCCGGGCGCACGCGCCTACGCTCCGTACTGCTCGAAAAAGTGCGCGATGGTCCTGATTCCCAGGTAGTAATTTTCGACCTTGTACTTCTCGTTGGGCGAGTGCAGGCCGTCGTCGGGAAGTCCGAATCCCATCAGGACGGTGGGAATTCCCAGGTGCTCGGCGAAATCGCCCACGATCGGGATAGAGCCTCCGTCGCGTATGTACACAGTGGGCTTGCCATACACGTCGGCGAAAGCGTGCGCGGCGACCGCGATGGCCGGATGATCCGTATTCACCACCAATCCGGGCGAGGCGCTGAGCACCCGCACCTCCGTGCGGATGCCTTTGGGGGTGTTCTTGGCGACCCAGGCGCGGAAGGCCGCCACCACTTTCTCGGGGTCCTGGCGGGGCACCAGGCGAATGCTGACCTTGGCGGTGGACCGAGCGGGAATCACGGTCTTCGATCCGGCGCCGGTGAAACCTCCCGCGATGCCATGCACTTCGAGTGTCGGCCGGGACCAGATACGTTCCAGAACCGAGCGGTCCGGCTCTCCGGTGAGCGCGCTCGAGCCGACCTCCTTGGCCAGGAACTCGGCCTCATCGAAGCCCAGGTGCTTCCAACTTTCGAGCTCGGCCGGGGATGGCTCTTCGACATCGTCGTAGATGCCGGGAATCCGGATTCGCCCATCGGCGTCCTTGGCCTTGCCGAGCATCTCGATCAACCCGTAGACGGCGTTCGGCGCGGCCCCGCCGTAGAGGCCCGAATGCAGGTCGCGCGCGGGTCCCCAGGCCTCCACCTCCATGTACACGAGGCCGCGCAATCCCACCGTGAGGGTCGGCATGCCCTCGGCATAGAGCGCCGTATCGGAAACCAGGGCCACATCCGCGCGCAGCTTCTCCGGGTTTTCGGCTACGTATCGGGCGATGGACGCGCCGCCGATCTCCTCTTCCCCCTCCACCAGGAACTTGAGATTCAGGGGCAGCGTCCCGGTGGCCGCGCGGAGCGCCTCGATGGCTTTGACGTGCATGTACATCTGCCCCTTGTCGTCGGCCGTGCCGCGGCCGTAGAGATTTCCGTCGCGTTCGGTGGGTTCGAAGGGCGGGGTAGCCCACAACTCCAGGGGGTCGGCGGGCTGCACATCGTAGTGCCCGTAGCACAGCACCGTGGGCTTACCCGGAGCGTGCAGCCAATCGGCGTAGACCAGCGGGTGGTTAGCGGTGGGAACGATCTCCACGTGTTCCATCCCCACGCGGGCGAGACTCTCCGCCACGAAGGATGCGGCGCGCTGGATATCGGGACGGTGTTCAGGCAGCGTGCTGATGCTCGGAATGCGGAGGAACTCCTTCAGTTCCCCCAGCAGGCGAAGCCGATTTTCTGTAACGAATGCGTCGGTGGCAGCGGACATGGTCTCTCCCGTTCGGAGAAACCATTATACGGCGGCCGCCCCGAACCTACTCTCGGTGGGGCGCGAACAGGCGTTGCCTAAAATGCGTCGCACTTCCGGTTCATAAAACGGTTGGGCCAGCAGATCGTAGGCGCCCAGATTCAAGGCCTCGGCCCAGAGGTGGGCGTCCGCTTGGGGGTCGGTTACGATGACCTCCAACTCGCGGGGGTATTCTCGGGCCAGATGGAGCACATCCAGCCATCTACCATCGGGTAAAGCAGCCTCCGTCAGAATGACATCGTAGTCGTTCCGATGAAGCTGATCGCGCGCGTCCTCCACCGTTCCCACGTGGTCTATAGCCAGCGGGAGAGCATAGAGCATCCGCGAAATGCGTCGGGCATCATCTTGGTGCTCGGAAATGAACAATATTCGGGACCGCATACGCGCTCCAACAATCTTAACCTTCTTTAATTTTATCCCTGGACCGATAACCCGACAATGACAAAGTGCAAAAGATCGGGTGAAGATCGCACGGAATTACGCATCTTTTTCAAGCTTGATGGTCGCCACGTAGCGAAGGTTCCGATAGAGTTGGTTATAATCCAAGCCAAACCCCACCACAAAGCGATCGGGGATCTCGAAACATCGGTAGTTTACCGGAACCTGCACGATGCGCCGCGAATTGCGGTCCAGAAAGGTGCACACCGCCAGGGAGTTGGGCGCCCGTCCGGCCAGCGTTTGCAATAGATAGCGCAGGGTGAAGCCGGTATCGACAATGTCCTCCACCAGCAGCACGTCGTCGCCCTCTATGCTCTCGTCCAGATCCTTGGCGATGCGTACCACTCCGGGCGCCCCGTGACGGTTGGAGAAGCTGGAGATCGCCAGAAAATCCACTTTCACGGGGCCATCGATATGGCGGGCCAGCTCCGTCAGGAAGAATACCGACCCTTTGAGGACACCCACCAGCTTGACCACCTTGCCGTGGTAGTCGCGCGAGATCTCGGCCGCTACCTCGCGAATGCGCCGCTCGATCTGCTCCTCGGTGAAAAGCACCCGCTCGACGCCCGGGGGCAATCCCGCGCTCATGCTTCAACCGGCCGTTCGGCGAGCCCGTATTTGAAAACCAGGTTCTCGAAATCCTTCTGATAGAACACCTGAATGTTGACCTGCGGATACAACTGGCGCAGCAGCCGCACCTTGCGGTTCTTGCGAGTCACCAGGGACTGTTTCATGGTGGTCAGCTCCAGGTAGAGATCGACCTCCGGCAAGTAGAAATCGGGAGTGAAGAACTCCAGCGGGCGGCCGTCGCGGTCGTACTGGATGGGGAAGCTGCGCGGCTCGTACTCCCAGGCGATGCGATAGAAGTCCAGCAGGTTGGCGAACATCTCTTCGCTCGGATTGGCGAACATTTTGTTGCGCAGCGTGATTTTGGCCGGCGGCACCATGCCGTAGCGCGAAAGCTTGAGGCGCATCTGGAACTGGAGCTGCGCTTCGGCGGCGCGGGAGAGGTAGCCCAGCTCGCGGAGGTGCGCCGAATTCACGGCGGTTTCGACGATCTCGGCGATCTGCTCGGCGCCGAGCGCTTCGCTGTTCACCACCAGATCGAATAGATCGGCCGTGGCGCGCGTGCGGCCGAACCTGGCTTTGCGTTCGGCGCGTTCGGCGGCCTCGAGTTCCAGCAGCGCCTGCCGCGCGGCCGGCCGTTCCAGGCGCCGGTCGAGCATGAGATTGCCAATGCGCACGTTCTCCGGCGCCACCACGTGAACGCGCAGCATACCGGGGAAATGGCGCGCCTGCAATTCGCCTCCGATGGCGCAATAAACCAGGTGATTCTCGGTGGCCAGGCGGGCCAGGATGCACGTTACCACGCTGGGATATGCCTTATCCGGCAAAGGGACGCCGGAACCGAACTCCCGCTCGCAAAGCTGCTGGATGCGGGATTGCGTCAGCAACTCGAACCCCAGCCGCCGTGCGGTGATGCGCGCCACCTCTTCGTACCGGCATCCGGGATGGCCGGAAACCGCGATTAACGCCATGAGACTTTGCGGGCGACTGTGGGCCGCCCTCCGAGACCCTAGGCTGTTTGCAGGGCCACGCGCTCCTGGACGGCCACACGCCGGCTCAGCCAGGCATGCAGGCCGAACAGGACGCCCGAATACAGCAGGTCTGAAGCCAGCGTCCGCCAGAAGAACGGAATACCGGCGGCGTAGCAGGCCACCATGCCCGCCAACGTGTGGGGATACATGCTGCTGGCGGCCAGCCAGGCGAAATTCGTAATCAGGAAGAACTGGATGCTCCCGGCCACCGCCGCCGAGCCGATGTACAACGGATTCTCCGTCCCGCGCAGCCGCGAGCCGATCCACACGTTGATCAGCAGGCTCGCGTAAACCAGAGGGGTGGCGGCGGAATAGCCTCCCAGGAAAGGATCCGTTACCGCCATCAGCGCGATGGGCAGCGCGTAGGCCTTCCAGCCCCTCAGACGCGCGCCGGCAAACAGGCCCAGGGCGCCCACGGGTGCGAAATTCACGCTCTGCGCCAAGCGCGCTAAAGCCGCTATGACCACCAGGCCGATGGCTAAAGGCCTCGCCGGATTCTTCTGCATCGCTTCCTCCATAACCTTCATTATCTATCAACCAGCCCGGAGGCCGAGAGGTTCGGTTGCCACAAAGTTTCCGGAACGCCCGCGGCGTGGCTGGCCCACCGGCTCCATACGAACAGGGCGTCGCCCAGGCGGTTCAGGTAGCGCACGGCCTCGGGCGGCACGGCCTCGGTGCGCGCCAGGATTACCAATTCGCGTTCCGCGCGGCGGCAGACGGTCCGGCAGACGTGCAGGTCGGCATTGACGCGGCTGCCCCCCGGCAGAACGAACGAGCGCAACGGAGCGAGATCCCGGTTCAGGACGTCCATTTCCGATTCCAAGCGCTCGACCTCGGAGTCCGTCACGCGCGCCTGCTTGGGATGCACGTCTTCCGGGAGGGTCGCCAGGATCGAACCCAGGTTGAATAATTCGTGCTGCACGCGCAGCAGAATGGCGCCCAGGGTTGCCAGGCGCGGCTCGGCCGGGACCGCCTCCGCGAGGGAAGCCCGCGCCACACCCACGAAGGCGTTCAGCTCGTCCACGGCGCCGTAAGCCGCGATGCGCGGGCTGTCTTTGGGGACCCTCTGGCCGCCCGCCAGGCTGGTCTCCCCCTGGTCGCCGCGGCGCGTGTAGACGCGATTGATGGCCAGGCGCGGCTGGTCGAATGGCGCTTCGCTCATAATCTTCCGAGCCCCCACTTCAAGCCTGCCACGAAATTGAGACGCAGGGATGGGTAGCCGAAGACTTCTTCATAGTGCTGGTCGAGCGCGTTTCTGAGGTTGCCGTAAACTGTCAGGCCGTGCGCCAGCCGGTAGTTGAGGTTCACCCCTACGTTGGCAAAGCCGGGGTTCTGGAACAATCCGGCGCTGGCGCCATAGGTGGGTTCGACATCCAGAACCGAGCCGCGGAAGTAGCCGGTCAGGTCGGCCGTCACCCTGCCGCGCGTGAAACCGGCCACGACTTCTCCCGAGTTGGCCGGCCGCCGCAGCAGCTCCTGGCCGGGGGTGAAGGGCGCTTCCGCCAGGGTCGATCCGTTGAGCGAGAGAATCTCGCTCTTCAAATAAGTGTACGACCCCGTAACGAACAGCCAGCGGGCCGGGCGGAATCCGGCCGAGAACTCGCCGCCCTGCGCGCGGGCGTTCGAGATATTGTCGGATTCGTAATAGCTCAGCGTCGTGAGCGAGCCGCCCAGAATGACGATCAGGTCGTAGTAGCGGTTGTAGAAGTAGGTTGCATCGAGCGACAGGCGCTCGTGCCACAGCTTCTGTTCAATTCCCGCATCGAGGCCGCGCGTGCGCTCGGGCTTGAGAGCCGGGTTATTGGTATAGGCAAGATCGAAACCGTCGGGCGGCCGGATGCCCGTGCCGAACGAGCTGTGCAGGCGCGCTCCGCCGCCCATGTTATACGAAGCGGCCACCTTGGGATTGGCCACGCCGATGTTCTGTGTGGGGAAGAGCGGGCGATTGTAGCCATCCGGGGGAATGGCGCCCGTGCGCAGCCATTCGCCGCGCACGCCCACGTTCACGAACAGCCGCCCGCCGATCTCCAGGCGGTTTTCCGCGTACACCGCCGTATCGTTGCGCCGGATGGGAAAGGTGTCGTTTTCGGCATCGGTGATGTAGGTGTTCTTGACCTCCTCGAGGCCCTCGCTCGCGCCGATGGCCAGTACGTCGTGCCGCGTGACGCTCACCACCGTGCGGGTCTCGCCCTGGCCGCGCAGGTCTTTATTGAAAGAGAAACCATAGGGCGAGATGAAGCCGTTGTTGTTCAGGAAAAACGTCCCGAAGACCTCCTGCCGGACGCGCTCGCTCAGATCGCCTTCGTAGTGCGCCGAGTACGCCGAGAAGTTGTTGTTGTTGCGGCTGATGGTATCGATGCCGGTGAAATCGTTTAGCGGGTCGGAGCCCCACGGGCCGGGCACGCCGTTCCCGCTGGAATCGAAATACCCGTGGAAGGCCAGCGACTGCTTGCCGAAGCGCCGCGTGAGGCCCAGCACGGCGTTCTTGTTGTGGTAATCGCTGTTGGTCACCGGACCATTGGTATCCAGGCGCGATAAAGACGCGGTCAAGCCGAACCCGTCCACGAGCGCGCCCCCGGAAATCCCGAAACGGCGCTCATCGTAGGAGCCGCCCTCGGCGATCAGGTCCAGAGTGGGCGTGGAGCCAGCCTCGCGCGTCACGTAATCGACCACGCCGGAGATGGCATACGGGCCATAGACGGCCGATTCCGGGCCGCGCACCACCTCCACGTGATCCAGGGCCTCGGCGGGAACATGCGCGAAATCGAAGGCGCCGCCGAAACTGTTGACCGGGACGCCATCGATCTCCACCAGGTTGAAATTGTCGTTTCCGCCGCGAATATAGAGGCTCGTCAGGCCTCCCATAGCGCCGGTCTGAGAGAACTGCATGCCCGGAAGGTAGCGCAGCAGATCGATAGCCATGGGCTCGTTGCGTTCGCGGATCTCCGCATCGGGAATAATACTGACGCTGCCGCCCTGCTCTTCTGCGGGCACATCGATGGCCGAACCGGCCACGCGCACCGAATCCACCACCGGCGCGATATCCAGTTCGACCACCGCGCTATCGTCCGGGGCGACCGTCTTGGTGGCGAATCCCGGCGCGGTCACTACCAGCCGGGAGTCCGGCGTGCGCGGAGCTTCCAGGGCGAAGCCGCCATCTATCGCGGCGGCGGCGCTCGCTTCAACGCCTAGACGGCCGACGAGCGAGACCTGGGCGCCGGGGACAGGCGCCCCCGAAGGATCGACAACCTTGCCTTTGATTTCAGCGGCGGAAAGGCAGGCAGAAAAAACAACCAAGCAAACCAGCGGGACAAAACAGCGCATTCTGAGCTCCTCCCTCGAGAGCTGAATCGACGATATTCGCTGGCCGGTCTCCTGACTTGCGCATCTTCGGACCGGTCCGCCTTCCCACCCCCATACAGGGGCAGTGGCCGGTTGGACCGGGCCTCCGCGCTTACAGTGGCGGGGCCGTGCCGGACTTTCACCGGTTTCCCGTACACCAGCGGTGATTTCGACTACAATCCGAGTATACATCCTTGGCAGGATTGCATGCGGCAGCTACTCGACCGCCTCGCGCGGGTGTTGATCGGCATTGCCGTAGCGGGTTTGCTATTTCCCGCGCACGGCGCGGAGGCGAAGTCCGACCGGAAGCGATCCCAAGCCGCCTATCAACGCGCGGTCCGCGCCGAGGAGGCCGGGCGGCGCGAGGAAGCCCTGGCCGCATACACCGAAGCGATCGAGACCGATCCTTCCAACAGCGCCGCGTGGCGAGGGCGCGCCAAGACGTACCTGGCCGCGGGCATGCGCGACCAAGCCGGCGCAGACCTGGAAGAGGCCATTAAGATCCAGCCGGGCGATGCCCAATCCTACGCGGCGCGGGGCGACTACTTTTCCGTCACCAACCAGCCGCAGCGAGCCATTCAGGACTTCAATACCGCCATCAGCCTGAAGCTCGAGCGCTCCGAAATCTACACCGGGCGAGGCAACGCCTACCTCGCCCTGGCGCAGTACAACAGAGCCGTCGATGATTTCGCGCAGGCCATCAAGCTGCGGCTCGACAGTCCCGAACCTTATCTCGGCCGCGGGCTGGCCCGGACGGCGCTGGGGGAATACAACGCCGCGCTGGACGATTTTGACCTGTGCCTGGCGCGCAAACCGGATTACGAGGAGGCCTTCGTCGACCGGGCCCTGGCTTACGTCGGCGCGCACGGTTTCCAGCAGGCCCTTCAGGATCTGGACACCGCCCTGAAGCTGAAGCCCGACGATCTGCGCGCGTGGCGCGTGCGCGGCGCGGTGCGCGAGCGGTTGGGGCAGGACGAGGGCGCCTTGTCCGATTACGGCGAGGCGATCCGGCGCGATCCCCAGGACGCGCGGCTCTTTCTGGCGCGCAGCGCGGTTTTCGTTCGTTTGCAGCGATACTCCGAGGCTCTCCAGGATCGTGAGCAGGCCGTGGCGCTCGACCCCAGGAATCCCGAGGCTTACGTGGCGCGCGGCGGCTCCTATCACCTGCTCGGGCAGCACGAGAAAGGCATTCAGGACCGCACCATGGCGATCTCGCTCGATCCCAGCTCCGCCTACCTCTGGGCGGCGCGCGGCGATGCCTATTTCCTGTTGGGGCGTTTCGACGAAGCCTTGGCGGACCTGAAGCGCGCCCACGAGCTGGACCCCAACGATAAAGAAACGGAGCGGCTGGTCGGCGAGGCGCAAGCGAAGGTGGATGCCGCCGTGCGGCAATCGCTGGAGAAGGAACAGGCGCCCGAGACCAGCACCCTGCGCCTGCCGGATGCCGGCGAAACGTCGCCGGCCATACAGGGCCGAGCGGAAGAATCCCAGCCGGCTCCCCAGCCCGAGGCCGCAGCTTCCGCGCCTGAACCCGCCCCCGCGCCAGTGACGGCCGCAGCGTCCGCTGAACCCGCGCCCGCGCCTGCGACGGCCGCAGCCCCCGCTGAACCCGCGCCCGCGCCTGTGACCACACCGGTTGCGACATCTGCTGCGGCCGCGGAGCCGGTCTCCGCGGCGGCGCCCGCCCGGATGCCGGTTCCCACACCCGGTCCGGCAGCGATACGGGCGCCCGCCGCACCGAAAATGAGCGCGGTTAAATACAATGCCCTGGGCCGGCAGATGATCCAGGACGGCCGCTTCCCAGAGGCGATCGAGCTGCTCACCGAATCGGTGAAGCTGGACCCCTTCTTCGCGGTGGCCTATAACGGGCGCGGCTATGCCGAGCTGCGGCTCAAGCGGTACGCCGAAGCCATCGCGGATTTCGACCAGGCCATCCGGATCAATCCGGCGTACGCCAACGCCTATATCAACCGCGCGGTGGCCCGCCGCGCCTCCGGGGACAAAGCCGGCGCCGAGTCCGACATGGCAGCCGCGCAGAAGCTGGCCGCGCCGGGGCGTTAGCGCTGGCCGCGTCAAGAGGCCGCCATGAGAAAACGACGACGCTCCCTTTGCTTTGTCGATGACGATCCCGCGGAACTCCGGCGCTTTCGCGAGAATCTGAGCGCGGAATTCGTGATTGGAGCCGGCCAGACGCTCGACGAGGCGTTGGCGGATCTCAAGAGAAACGGGCGGGAGCGCCCGGAACTGTTCGTGCTGGATCTCTATTTCCCGGAGGGTCCTCTTAATAGCGAAGCGGAGCTCTCTGAGTTGCGCGCCGCATGGGGCCGGTACACCCTCGCACAGGCGGATTTCATGGCCGTGCTGGCGAAACTGAGACAGACTTACCAGGGTGGCCTGGCGCTGGCTGAAGACGTGTGGCAACGGTTTCGCTCCCGCAACTGCGTCTTCTTCACGCGGAAGGCGACTCTCGAGGAGGGGCTGATGGCGGTCAGCCGGAGTCACGGTTTAGGGATCATGAAGAAACCGGACCCTCATCCGGCCCAGGCCGAAAACCGGACCGTTACCGAAGCCAACGATGCCGCCTTTCGCGACAAAGCGCCAGAGATCGCCGCCGAGCTTTCCTTCCATATTCGGAGAACCTCCTGGTGGTGGAAGCACCGTGAATCGCTCTGCGCCGCGGTCATAGCATTCCTATTGGGCTATACTGTGTCCGTCCTGGCAGGCGTGACGCCGCACTTCTGAAAGGGTGTTTCGAACCTGGGATGCTCTCCCGGTCGGATAAACTGTTTCGGGTAGCTTTTCCGCGGTCGTTTGAGCAATCTGAAAGGAACATAGATTCCGATGAGGCAATCTGCGAGTTTAGTCCCGGTAACTT
This sequence comes from Terriglobia bacterium, assembly GCA_963714205.1. Lineage (GTDB taxonomy): Bacteria > Acidobacteriota > Terriglobia > Bryobacterales > Bryobacteraceae > CAVQNQ01. The sequence continues at coordinate 1,150,128 of CAVQNQ010000002.1, read as the reverse complement.
CCCTATTTGTTTTCGTGGCGTTCACGATGGTCTTCACCCCCGCGCTGGCAATTGCCCAGGATCAGGCGGCGCCTCCGACGCCATTCATCGTGCGGGAACACACCGTGAAACGCATATCGGAGCATGTCTGGGAGATCCCCGATCAGAATAGGCCTGGCGTCCCCAACATAGCCATCGTTGTGGGGAGCCGAGCCACGCTGGTGGTCGATACGGGCATGGGCCCGAAGAGCGGAGAGATTGTCGTGCGCGAAGCGCAGAGTCTCAGCAGGAATACGAAATTCTATCTCGCCACAACCGATTTTCGTCCCGAGCACGTCACCGGCGCGATGGCGTTTCCGCCCCATACGGTGTGGATTATCCCCGCGGCGCAAGCAGCGGATATTGCCGAAGGCACAGCCAGCTACATCGATTCATTCGTATCGCGGTCAGCCGATCTGAAGGCGGCGCTCCAGGATGTAAAGCTGCGGGACCCCGACATCGTCTTCGATCGGGACGCCAGGATTGATTTGGGCGGCGGAGTGACGGTCCGCCTGTTTTGGTATGGCCCGGCGCGCACCAACGGAGACGTTGTCATCTTTATTGAGCCGGATCGCGTGCTGCACGGCGGCAATATCCTCGCAAGCAAATCGTATCCCGGGATGCCGGACCAAACCCCCAGCGTTACAAACTGGCTCGACGTTATCGACAAGCTGGACGCACTTCATCCGCTTATCGTCATGCCTAATCATGGCGACGTCCGGGATGCCTCGCTGATTTCCAGCCAGCGGGAAGTGCTCCGAGACCTGCAGCGGCGTTCGCGGGAACTCAAAGCTGAGGGCAAGACTGCGGAACAGGCAGGCCAGACTCTTACAGCCGAATTCGATGTCAAGTATCCGGATTGGAAGGGCGTGGCCGGGATTCCGGCAATTGTCCGGCGATTCTACGCGGAATCGCAATGATCTGAAGAAATCGGTCCCGGTCGGTGGGCGTCATTCTTAGGGCCGATGTGCGATCGGAAGGTATCGATTGGACGAGCACGCCGTCCGCTCCGGGCCTCCTCTGGTAAGATTTCGCTATGTCCAACCCGAGCGTATACGCACCCAGTCCGGAGTTCGTCCAGCGTGCCCGCGTGAAGGGAATGGAAGGCTATCGCGAACTTTACCGGAGAGCCGCGGAGACGCCGGAAGAGTTCTGGGGCGAGCTGGCGGAGCGCGAGATCGCCTGGTTCCAGAAATGGTCGCACGTGTTCGAATGGCATCCGCCCTTCGCCAAATGGTTTGAAGGCGGGAAAATCAACGCCTCCTATAATTGCCTGGATCGCCATCTGGCCACGCCCCGCAAGAACAAGGTCGCGATCTTGTGGGAGGGCGAGCCGGGCGACCAGCGCCAGATCTCCTATCAGGAACTGCATCGCCTGGTGTGCCGCTTTGCCGACGTGCTGAAAGGCCGCGGCCTCAAAGCCGGCGACCGCGCCATCGTCTACATGGGCATGGTCCCGGAGCTGCCGGTGGCGCTGCTGGCCTGCGCGCGGCTGGGCATCATCCACTCGGTAGTCTTCGCCGGCTTCTCCGCCGAAGCGCTCAAAACGCGCATCCAGGATCTCGAAGCCCAGGTGGTGATTACGTGCGATGGCGGCTGGCGGCGCGGCCGCGAAGTCCGTCTCAAGGATGCGGTGGATGAGGCCCTCGAAGAGTGCCCCAGCGTGCGGGACACGATCGTCTATCGCCGCACGGGCGGCGTGGTCCGCATGCGCGAGGGCCGCGACCACTGGTGGCATGACCTCGATGAAGCCGCCGGCGAAGAGTGCCCGGCCGAGCCGCTCGATTCCGAGCATCCCCTTTTCGTGCTCTACACCTCGGGCACCACCGGAAAGCCCAAGGGCATCGTGCACACTACCGCGGGATACCTGCTGCATACCCACATGACCATGCAGTGGGTCTTCGACCTGCGCGAGGAAGATACCTTCTGGTGCACGGCGGATATCGGCTGGGTCACCGGCCACAGCTATATCGTCTATGGGCCGCTCTCGGCGGGCGCCACCACCGTGATGTATGAAGGCGCGCCGGATTTCCCGCAGCCCGACCGCTTCTGGCGGCTCATCGAGAAGTACCGGGTCAACATCTTCTACACTTCGCCCACGGCCATACGCAGCTTCATCAAGCACGGTGACCGGTGGCCTAACGCGCACGATATGTCCAGCCTGCGGCTGCTCGGTTCGGTGGGGGAGCCCATCAATCCGGCGGCGTGGGAATGGTACTTCAAGACCATCGGGAAAGAACGCTGCCCCATAGTGGACACCTGGTGGCAGACGGAGACCGGAGGCATCATGATCGCGCCCATGCCGGGTGCGGTGCCGCTGAAGCCCGGTTCGGCGACGCTGCCCATGCCGGGCGTTGTGGCCGACATCGTCGATCTGATGGGCAAGCCGGCGCCGGCCAACCAGGAGGGATTCCTGATCGTGCGCCGGCCTTGGCCGGGCATGGCGCGAACGTTGTGGCGCGAGCCGGAGCGCTACCGCCAGCAATATTGGGAGCGCATCGACGGCGTCTATCTGGCGGGCGATGCCGCGCGGCGGGACGAGGACGGCTACTTCTGGATCCTCGGGCGCGTGGACGATGTCATGAACGTCAGCGGCCACCGGCTGAGCACCATGGAGCTGGAATCGGCGCTGGTGCGTCACCCGGCCGTGGCGGAGGCCGCGGTGGTGGGCAAACCGCACGAGATTACCGGCCAGGCGGTGGCCTGCTTCGTCACGCTGAAGAAGGGCCATTGGGACCACGGCCATCTGGCTGAAGAGCTGCGGCAGTGGGTGGCCAAGGAGATCGGCGGCTTCGCCAGGCCGGAGCAGATCCGCTTCACCGACGCGCTGCCCAAAACGCGCAGCGGCAAAATCATGCGCCGCCTGTTGCGGGAAATTATAACCTCCAACGCAGTGACCGGCGATGTGACCACGCTCGAAGATCTCTCCGTAGTGACGCAGCTTGCCGCGCAGCCCGACGAAGAATGACCATGAATCGCTCTTAATAACCCATTGGCGGGGTGCGTGCGTCTCTCCGGGTGGAGGGAAACAAAGCATGTTTCGCAGAGGATTGGCGACTTGTATTTTTATCGGCATGCTGGCGGGGAGCGCCGCGGCGGCCGACGTTTATGTGCGGGTTGGGCCGCCGCGGCCAGTGGTCGAAGCGCCGCCACCGCGGCCTGGCGTGGGTTTCGTGTGGACGCCCGGATACCATCGGTGGGATGGAGGGCGCTACGTTTGGATGCCGGGAGCCTGGGTCAGGCCGCCGCGTCCGCGTGCCCATTGGGTCCGCGCGCACTGGGTCCATCGGCCCCGCGGCTGGGTCCTGGTGGAAGGGCACTGGAGCTGAGCCCGAACCGTTCCGGCTTCAGCGTGAACGCGACCACCAGGAGCGTTTGCGGGCCAGCAATCCCAGCCCGACCAGCCCGATTCCCACCAGCACCGCGATGGGTGGCTCCGGAGCCTCCACGGCGAAGGCTTCAGGGTACTTGGGCGCGCCGTAGCCGGGAGGTTCAGCCGAACTCACCGGTACCGGGTCTGCCGGCGGCCAAATTACCCATACGGCGCGGCCGCCCATCGCTAGCAGAGCAGCGATCAGCGCCAGCTTGAGAATTCTTGTCACCTGGGAACCTCAGTTAGAAAACTGTAGTGTTGCCAGGTGCAAGATTTTCTAGTAAAGATTCTATTGCTCGGTGCGGCGCTGCCGCTCGTATGGCGTCTTGAGATACTTGCCGGCTTCTTCCTGGGCGCCTTGAGTATCGTCCTTAGTCCGGATCGCCAGGTTATATTCGTTCACCGCGCGGTCGCGCTGACCTGTGATATCGAAGATCTTGCCCAGGTTAATGTGGGCCCACACTTCCGTCCACTTGGGTTCCAGGTCGCCATTCAGGGCCTCGCGGAACTCGTTGGCCGCCGGCTGGTAGTTGTTCTGCAAAAAATACACTTCCGCGATCCGATAGTGGGCCAGCGAACTGCCGCGGTTGGTCTCCAGGGCTTTCTGATATTCCTTCAGCGCGTCGGGGAATTCGGTCAGCTCGGCGTACTGCTCGCCGCGCCGGATGGCCACGGCCACCCGCACATTGGCGCTGTAGCGCAGCACGTGCTCGTTCGGATCGATCACCACGTTCTTGGGCTTGCCGAATGTATCCACCGAAAACTCGGAGGACGTTCCCACTACCTCCACGCGTTTCTCCTCGGGATTGCTTTCGGTTTCGATTCTCAGGTCCACGGGCATGCGGAAGGTATCGAGGTCCTGCGCGATTTTGCCCATCACGCGGAACCCCTTCTGGGTGCGGAAGATGGTGTATTCCAGCTTGAATTCCGGAGCGCCGCTCGATTCGATCCACTGGATGAAGAAATATCCCAGATCCTGACCGGAGACGGTCTCGGCGATCTTGCGGAAATCGTCCGTATCGACGGATTTCCAGGCGTCCTGCTGGACGTAAGTCTTGAGGATCTGGAAGAACTTGTCGTCGCCCACGATGTAGCGGAGCATGCCGCACACGGCGGCACCTTTGCTCCCGGTAAGCGCCCATAGCTCGGGGGAATAATCTTCCAGGCGCGCCGACTGGATGATGGGCACATTGTCCACGGTCAGCGATTCCACCATCACGTCGCGGAACTGCGTTTCCATGGCGGCGGCGCTGATGGCGTGCTCGGTCCACAGCAGCTCGGAATAAGCCGCGAGGCCGTTCGTCAGCCAGAGATGGTTGCGGGTGGTGGGCGACACCAGTTCCTCCCACCACTGGCGTGAAACCTCGTTGGCCACGGTCCTACTGCTCACCGGGCGGGTGATGGCATGCGGCGCCAGAAACACCAGGCCGGGCGCGGCGTAGCCGTTGGGTGCTCCGGCCTCGGTCTCGATCACCGCCAGGTTGGCGGAGGGCGGCAATCCGAAGGTCCCGGTAAAGTAGGACATCTGCTTGCCGATTTCCTGCCCATATGCCTGCGCCATTTCAGCCTCGGCTCCGCGGAAGTATAGCGAAGTGGTGACGCCCTCTTCCTGCACCTTGACGGGATCGCCCTTCACCACCGCGATACTGCCTGGAAACGACTGCCGGTCGAAGCGGAATTCGTAGATACTCTTGTCCCCGGCCGTCTGGTGCGTGTCGAGACCGCTGCCCAGCACCGCGAAACCGGAGGGCACCGTAATCTTGATATCGGAGGCGAAGCGGTCGGTGGTATAACCGTTCACCGGAAACCAGCGTGCGGGGTAGGTGAGGTAAGCGAAATCCTGATGGATCGCCGCGAACTTGATCCCGTAAACCGGCGAATCCTCCTGGCCGGTAAGGTGGCCGTCATAGTTGAACGTCACGGTGACCGGCTGGCCTTTGGGCAGGGGCTGGTCGAAGCTCAGGCGTACGGTGAAATCCTGTTGGTTGCGCGAGGCGGGAATCTGCTTGCCGGTGCTATCCACGACGCGCGAAACGTTCAGCGCGTTGTTCAGCTCGAAGGCGGCCGAGGAGACATTGTCGTCGATGGGGACGAACCGCACGGTCGCCTTGGCCGCGAGCGACTGCGTGTTGGGAGATATCTCGGCTTCGATGGTGTACTGCTCGACGTGGATGCGCGCGGAGCGGCGCTCCTGGGCGGGCGCCACGGCCGTCCCGGCGATCCATAACCAGCCGGCCGCAAGGGCCGGGGAAGCGACGCGGATCTTACGAAACATGAGCGACTTGTCCTTCCAAAATCTCTTGCACGATGGCCGCGGCGCGCCGCGGCGCGCCAGCCGAACCGGAGAGCTTGTCCCGCACTTCGGCCAGGCCGGCCTGCATTTTCGCGCGGGCCGTCTGATCGGTGAGCAGGCGGAGCGCACCGGCGGCCAGATTTTCGGCCGTCATGCGGCTCTGCATCAATTCGGGCACCACCGCCCGTCCGGCGATCAGATTCACCATGGAATAAAACGGCACGCGAACCAGAAACTTGCCCGCCAGCCAGCTTAGGGGTGTCACTTTGTAAAACGTCACCATAGGCGTGCCCAACAGAGCCGCCTCGATGGTGACGGTCCCGCTGGCCGCCAGAGCCACATCGGCATGGGCCAGGGCATCCCAGCTCTCCCCTTCGATCACCTGGACAGGCGAGCCCGCTGTGCGCTCCCGGAAAAAGACGGCCCCGGTGGTGACCGAGGCCGGCAGTATGAGATGCACCGCTAGCTCCCGATGGAGCCGTTTCGCGGCGCCCAACAACGCGGGCAGATGTCGCGCCGCTTCGCCGCGGCGGCTTCCCGGTAGCACTGTAATTAATGGACGGCCCGGCGCCAGCCCGTGTTTCCGGAAAAACTCGTCCCGGCCGAGCGCTGGCCGTACCAGACCGGCCAGCGGGTGGCCAATGTACGTAGCCGTAACTCCTTCTCCCCGAAAGAATTCCTCTTCAAAAGGAAAGATGCACAAGGTATGGCGAAGGGTGCGCCGCATCACCGCGAGCCGCCCTTTTCTCCACGCCCAAGCCTGCGGGGCCACCAGGTAAACCACCGGAACGCCCCATGCGTGGAGTTGGCGCGCCACGCGCAGGTGAAAATCCGGCGAATCGGTCAGGATGGCGACATCCGGGCGGGTTTCCCGCGCCGCCGCCAGCAGCTTGCGGTACTCGCGGTGGATGCGCGGGATGTGCGAAATCACCTCCAGCAGGCCTACCACCGCCAGGCTGGCGGCATCCACCACGGTGCGAACGCCGGCCGCACGCAGGTTGGGGCCGGTGCAGCCGAAGAATTCCGCGTCCGGCCACGCGCGCCGCATCTCTTCGGCCACCAGCGATGCATAGAGGTCGCCGGAGGCCTCTCCCGCGGATATCAGAATCTTGCGGTGCATCCACCTACGAGTGTAGCGTGGCGCCTTGATACAATCGAACCACGCGATGCCCACCGAAGCCGAACCGCACAAAATGAGTGTGGAAGAGCTGGCCAAGCGATTCCGCGATCAACTGGTCCCGCTCACCAGCAAGTTTTCGTATTTCTCCACTACCCCCATGGCGGAGGACGACTTGCGCCAGTACCTCAACGATCCGATCGCCGCCTTGTCCCCGGCGGTGGTCCAGATCCTGCCCAAAATAGGCGTGATCCTGGCCCCCTACCTCGAAAAGGGCAATGGCAAGGAAGGCGACTCGATGACCTTCGAACGCCCTCCCGAACAGCGGCAGATCCCTCACTCCCGCCGCGAGTTGTCCGATCTCTGCGTAATGGTGCTGGGCATCAAGGATATCGACGTGGCCGACTATCATTACCAGTTCTACAACGTGCTGGCGGCCATCGTGACCGAACACTGGAACCAGGAGATCCAGGAGCGCTTCTACCGCGCCCTGCGGGAGGAGCTGAGCAGTGAGGTCCACGGGGAAGTGGATGAAAAGAGCTGGCACCTCAAGCAGGCGCTCCTGCGCCGCCAGACCAACGTGCGTCGCGAGACCAAACTGTTCCGCGAGTATGCCCGCCAGTCCTTCGAGGACACCCTGACACTATATCTGCACGGCACCTGCTGCGATATCGATGTGGAGACCGGGCCGCGCCAGATGCCCAGCCGGTACCTGCGGCGCCGCATCGAGATTCTGCTGGCGCTCTTCCCGCCGCCGGAGGGTTACGCGGTGCTTCCCGAGCAGTTGAAGACCCGCTAGGGCCGCGCGTGGCGGTGGTACAGGCGGTAAACCGGCCAGCAGCACAGCCAGAAGATCAGGAACGAGCTGGTGACCAGCGGGTTGATGGCCGTTTCGGCAGCCGACCTCACTCTTTTGAAAGACACCACGACTCTCCTAATCGGCACTGTACGCCCCGTTTGTGAATTTGGCGTGAAAAAGAGGCGACGGTCCGGTTAAGCCCTCCACGGAACTGTGCCGCAATGAGCTATCATGCGGTTTACCCACAGCCGTGAATCACCAATCCTTCTCCCCTGAATCGGGCGCTTCGCGCCGTTTTCTCCCCGTGCTCGTGGCGCTCTTCGCCGCCAGCGGCTGTTCCGCGCTTATCTATGAGATCGTCTGGTATCAGTTGCTGCAATTGGTGATCGGCTCGACGGCCATTTCGCTGGGCGTTCTGCTCGCCACCTTCATGGGTGGCCTATGTCTGGGAAGCCTGGCGCTGCCGCGCGTGGTGCGGCTGGGCGCGCGCCACCCTCTGCGCGTGTATGCCCTCGTGGAGATGGGGATCGGCGTGTGCGGTATTCTGGCGCTCTTTGGGATGCCGCTGGTGGACAGCGTCTACTCGTCGGCGGTGGGGCACGGTCTTCCGGCCATGCTGCTGCGCGCGCTGGTGTGCGCGGTGTGCCTGCTGCCCCCCACCATGCTGATGGGCGCGTCGCTGCCGGCCGCCGCGCGCTGGATCGAGACCACCCCGGAAGGCGTTTCGTGGATGGGGCTGCTCTACGGCGGCAACACCTGCGGAGCGGTCTTCGGATGCCTGCTGGCGGGCTTCTATCTGCTGCGCGTGTACGACATGGCCACCGCGACCTACGTGGCCGCGGCCCTTAACTTCCTGGTGGCGCTGGCCAGCCTGGCGGTAGCCCGCCGGACCAGCGCGCGCGCCGACGATCCCGCACCGGACGCGGAGCCGGCCGTGAAAACCACAGGTGCATGGCCAGTCTACATCGCTATAGCGCTTTCGGGCGCCTGCGCCCTGGGCGCCGAGGTGATCTGGACGCGGCTGCTGGGGCTGCTGCTGGGCGCCACCGTCTACACGTTCTCGATTATCCTGGCCGTCTTCCTGGGAGGGCTGGGGATTGGCAGCGGCTGCGCGGCACTGCTGTTGCGCGGCGTGGGCCGCGGTCCCGGATGGGCGCGGCAGGCATTGGGCTGGTGCCAGATTCTGCTGGCCGGAGCTATCGCGTGGACCGCGTTCACGCTGGCTGACTCGCTTCCATACTGGCCCATCAACCCCCTGCTCTCGACCAGCCCGTGGTTTACCTTCCAAATCGATTTGGCGCGCGCCGCCTGGACCCTCCTGCCCGCCGCGCTGCTGTGGGGCGCCAGTTTTCCGCTGGCGCTGGGAGCGGCGGTCCCGCCGGGCGCCGATCCGGGCAAGGCGGTAGGCGCGGTCTATGCCGCGAACACGGCCGGGGCCATCGCCGGCGCGCTGGGGTTCAGTCTGGTGCTGGTGCCCTGGATCGGAACGCAGATCTCCGAGAGCGCGCTGATCGGGATCTCGGCGACCGCGGCCGTGGTGGCGCTGGGACCCATGCTCTGGCGAGCCAGAGCCATCGCGGGAGGCGTGGGGCTAACCGCCGCGCTGGCGGTGGCGTTCTGGCTGGCGGGGCACATCGTGGGCGTGCCCTCCATGTTGATCGCCTACGGCCGCCGCATGTTCAACTCCGCCTCCCACTCGACGATCCTCTACGCCGGCGAAGGCATGAACGCCTCGATCGCCATCTCCCGATGGGATGATGGCGCGTTGCAGTTCCACGTGAGCGGCAAGGTGGAAGCTTCCACCGAGAGCTACGACATGCGGCTGCAGCGCATGCTCGGTCACCTGCCGGCGCTGATTCACAAGCGGCCGCGCTCGGTGCTGGTGGTGGGATTCGGTGCGGGCGTCACGGCCGGCACCTTCGTGGTGCACCCGGAGGTGCGGCGCATCGTGATCTGCGAAATGGAGCCGCTCATCCCGCCGGTGGCCATGCGCTACTTCGCCAAGGAGAATCACGACGTGCTGAACGACAAGCGGGTCGAGATGGTCTACGACGACGCGCGCCACTACATCCTGACCACCCGCGAGAAGTTCGACATCATCACCTCCGATCCCATTCATCCGTGGGTGAAGGGCAGCGCCACGCTCTATTCGAAGGAATATTTCGAGCTGGTGAAGCAGCACCTCAATCCGGGCGGCGTAATCACCCAGTGGGTGCCGCTGTATGAGAGCGATATCGCCACGGTGAAGAGCGAATTGGCGACCTTTTTCAGCGTCTTTCCGGACGGAACCATCTGGGGCAACGAAAACGAAGGCGGGGGATACGATACCGTGCTGCTGGGGCAGGCGGAGCCACGCGGATCGATGTGGACGCGATGCAGAAGCGCCTCTCCAGCCCTGAGGACGCCCAGGTGCTCACCTCGATGAGCGAAGTGGGGTTCCGCTCCGCCATAGACATGCTGGCCACCTACGCGAACCAGGCGTCCGATTTGCAACCGTGGCTCAAGGGGGCCGAAATCAACCGCGACGGCAACCTGCGCCTGCAATTCCTGGCGGGTATGGCGTTGAACACCTCCGCGGAGGGCATCATCTACAACCAGATCCTGGAAAATCGCCGATTCCCCGAGAAGCTGCTCACGGCTTCGCCCCAGCTCCTGCCGGAACTCACCTCGGCCCTCCAGCGGGGTTATTGAGGGGCAGGCCGCCGCCTTCCTCACCCCATCGGATAAGCGGTTCCGGCAATCTGATACCATAGGTTTTATCATCGGGGGTGCAGTGTTTCTCATCAGTCGCAGGAAGCAATTCGGACCTACAACTTTCCTCTGGGACGTGAAAGCGCCGGACGTGGCGCGAGCGGCGCGGCCGGGCCACTTTATCATGGCTCGCATCGACGAACATGGGGAGCGAATTCCCCTGACGGTGGCCGATTTTAATGCCCGCCAGGGAACCGTTACGGTGGTCATCCAGGCCGTTGGCAAGACCACTTACGAGATGATGTCGCTGGCCGAGGGCGACATGCTGCTGGACTTCATCGGGCCTTTGGGGCTGCCCAGCCACATACGCAAGCTGGATGGCACCGTGGTGCTGGTGGGCGGCGGCCTGGGCGTGGCGCCGGTCTATCCGCAGTTGCGGGCTTACAAGAACATGGGGAACCGCACGGTTTCCATCGTGGGTTTTCGCAACCGCGACCTGGTGTTTTGGGAAGACCTCTTCCGCGAGTTCTCGGACGAGATGATCGTCACCACGGACGACGGCAGCTATGGTCGCAAGGGCTTCGTGACACACGCTCTGGCCGACGTGCTGGCGAACGAGAAGAATATCCGCGAAGTGGTGGCCATCGGGCCCATCCCCATGATGAAGGCCTGCTCGGAAACCACCCGGCCGTTCGGCATCCCCACGGTCGTGAGCCTGAACTCGATCATGGTGGATGGCACGGGGATGTGCGGATCGTGCCGCGTGACGGTGGGCGGCGACATGAAATTCGCCTGCGTGGACGGCGCGGATTTCGACGGCCACCTGGTGAATTTCGACGAACTAGCGCTGCGCCAGAAGCGCTTCGCGCGGGAAGAGAAGGCCGCGCTCGAGCGCTTCCGCAACGAATCCGCCCGCATGGCGGGATTCAAACCGGCCGGCGAAACCGACGGGCAGCCGATCTCGACCTGCGTGCTGCCGGAGCCGGTGGCCCAGGCGCCGGGACCGCTGGTGCCCAAGAACCTGAAGAACATCCCGCAGGAGCGCTCGCCCATGCCGCACCAGCCTGCGGCGGAGCGCATCCACAATTTCAAGGAAGTGGCGCTCGGCCTGGACCTGGAGGGCGCGCTGCACGAGGCCGAACGCTGCATCCGCTGCAAGAAGCCGCGCTGCGTGCCGGGCTGCCCGGTGGGCATCGATATCCCCGGCTTCATCGCCGCGCTGGCCCATAAAGATATCCGCCGCTCCTACCAGATTCTTAAAAGCACCAATGCCTTGCCGGCCGTGTGCGGGCGCGTTTGCCCGCAGGAATCGCAATGCGAGGCGACCTGCGTGGTGGGCGCCAAGCTGAAACCGGTAGCCGTAGGGCGCCTGGAGAGGTTCGTAGCCGATTGCGGAATGGGGCGGGGCTGGGACGAGACGCCCGCCGCCGCGCCGGTGCCGAAGAAAGCCGCCATTGTCGGCTCGGGACCCGCGGGCTTGGCCTGCGCGGGCGAACTGGCGCGCAACGGCGTCCAGGTGACGATTTTCGAGGCTCTGCACGTGGCGGGCGGCGTGCTGAAGTACGGCATCCCGGAATTCCGCCTGCCCGACATCATCATCGACGCGGAGATCGATAACCTCAAGAAGATGGGGGTTGAAATCCGGCTCGATACGATCATCGGCAAGCTCTTCACCATCCCCCAACTGCTCACGGATATGGGCTATGACGCCGCCTTCGTGGGAACCGGCGCGGGATCTCCCAAGTTCGCGGGCATCCCCGGCGAGGCGTTCAACGGAGTCTTCTCGGCCAACGAGTTCCTGACGCGCGTCAACCTGATGCGAGGCTACCGGCAGCCGCTCTACGATACGCCGGTAGGCATGGGCAAGCGCGTGGCGGTGGTGGGCGCCGGGAACACGGCCATGGATGCCTGCCGCGTGTCGCTGCGCATGGGCGCGGAATCGGTGACCTGCGTCTACCGCCGCTCGCGGCGGGAATCGCCGGCGCGCGTCGAGGAGCTGGAGCACGCCATCGAAGAGGGCATCCAGTTCATGTGGCTTACCGCCCCGGTGGAGATCGTGGGCGATTCCTCGGGATGGGTGACCGGTATGCGCTGCCAGAAGATGGAACTGGGCGAACCGGATGCCTCGGGCCGCCGGCGGCCGGTGGCGGTGGCCGGCTCCGAGTTCCTGGTGGACGTGGATACCGTGATCTACGCGCTGGGCACCACGGCGAATCCGATTATCGCCCAGACCACGCCGGGTCTGAAGATCAATAAATGGGGCTATATCGAGGTGAACGAGGGCACCGGCATGACGTCCTACCCCGGAGTGTTCGCGGGCGGGGATATCGTTACCGGGGCGGCCACCGTGATCCTGGCCATGGGGGCGGGACGGCGGGCGGCCCAGGGAATGCTGGAGTATATGGGTCTGCTACGGCCGGGTAGCGCGCAGGATCAGCCGCGCGAAATTGCAAAGGCGGAGACAGTTTAATATGCCATCCTCTTGTCCGAAATGCCGCAGGGTTGTGGAAGAAGACGAGATCTGCTGCGCCCAGGTGCGCTATAGCTGGCGCTGCAAAAGCTGTTTCAAGCTGACCAGCGGTTTTGCTATTCCGTACGGGAAATGCTTCTTGTGCGGCGGCGAGCTGGAGGTGATTCCGGGACGGGACCTGGGCGATTCGATGCGCTTCCAGGCCATCCGGGACGCCGTGCAGTTCGAGCTGAACTCATTCCATTTCTATAAATTGGCGCGCCTGCGCGCGACCACGGCGGAGCAGCGCGCCGTGCTCGAGCGGCTCTACGAGGCGGAGCTGGACCATCTTCACGAGCTCGAGGAGAAGTACCACGCCCACCTGGACCGCGAAGTGGTGGAGCTCTCGCTGGACGAGCAGAAGCTGCTCTCCAACTGGCTCTTTCGCGGAATTCGGGTAACCGAGGAGTCGGCGGTGCAAGATCTGTACCAGGTAGCGCTCGAGATGGAACGCCGCACCCGCGACCATTTCCGGAAGCTGGCTAACGACCTCCCGGTGGGGCTGGAGAAGGATCTCTGCCTGGAACTGGCCGCGGAAGAAGAAGATCACGTGGCCCTGCTCGAAGGCGAGCTCGAACAGCTCTGCTAGCTCGCCGCAACCGGGTGCCCGCCGGTCTTTACCGCTATCTCCCGGTGGACGGCCGCACTCAGGCTGGTATTCATGCGCTTCGTCATTCGCTGGCGGCGGTGCCACTGGCGGATCCAAATCAGAGCGATGAGGTCCCCGAGGGCGACCAGGATCAAGGGTAACGCGTGAGCCGCGTGCATGTCTCAATCTAAGCACCTGGGAGATCCGGGCATAAGGACTGCGGGTACGGGGCCGGTAATAGTACCAGATTTCGCTTCTTCCGGTGCGCATTCCCGTACGCGTCCCGATGCTAGACTTTAGTACTGAATGCCAAAAGCCACGCATCTGCAATGCAGCTTGTGCAATGAGAGGTTCGAGGCGGGAGTGGCCGCCAACCTTTGCGAGTGCGGGGGCCCGCTGCTGGCGCACTACGACCTGGATCGCATCCGGCAGAGGTGGAGAAGGCGGGAAGTCGCGAAAGGCCCTGCCTCCATGTGGCGCTACGCCCCGGTTCTGCCGCCGGCGGATGACGCCATCGTTTCCCTGGGAGAAGGCTGGACGCCCATGATCCGCAGCCGGCGCCTGGGAGCGCGGCTGGGAGCCGAAGCGCTCTGGATCAAGGATGAGGGCCTCAACCCCACGGGATCGTTCAAGGCGCGCGGGCTTTCCTGCGCGGTCTCGATGTGCGTGGAGCTGGGCATACGCAAAACGGCTATCCCTTCGGCCGGAAATGCGGGCAGCGCGCTGGCGGCCTACGCGGCCGCGGCGGGGATCGAAGCTCATATCTTCATGCCGCGCGACGTTCCCCAGGCCAATTACCTGGAATGCAAGGCATACGGCGCCCGTGTGACGCTGGTCGATGGCCTCATCAGCGACTGCGCGCGGATAGTGGCCGAGCGCGCACCGGCGGAGGGTTGGTTCGACATCAGCTCGCTGAAGGAGCCCTATCGCATCGAAGGCAAGAAGACCATGGGTTACGAGGTGGCCGAGCAATTGGGGTGGGAACTGCCTGAGGCCATCTTCTACCCCACCGGCGGGGGCGTGGGACTGATTGGCATGTGGAAGGCCTTCGACGAAATGGAGAGGCTGGGCTGGATCGGCTCGCGGCGGCCGAGAATGATCGCCGTACAGGCCGAGGGCTGCCAGCCGGTGGTGCGCGCCTTCGAGGAGCACGAAGATCGCAGCCGGTTTTTCGAGGACTCCCGAACGGTGGCGGCCGGGCTGCGCGTGCCCAAGCCGTTGGGCGATTTCCTGATCCTGCGGGCGGTGCGCGAGAGCGGCGGCACGGCCATCGCGGTTAGCGACGAAGAGATGCTGGATGCCGGCGTCCAGCTCGCCTCCGAAGAAGGCATTTATGCGGCTCCCGAGGGCGCGGCCTCGGTGGCGGCGCTCGCCAAGCTGCTGGCGTGCGGCTTTCTCAAGCCGTCCGATCGCATAGTGCTCTACAATACCGGTTCCGGGCTGAAGTATCCGGAAGCGTACGCCACGCGCTTTCCGCGGACGGCCTCGGGGGAGCAGGATAAACTCGGAGGGTTGATCACGCCGCGATGAAAGACCTGGCTCTGGAGGCGCTCGATGCGGTGGCGAAGCGCGGCGTTTCCTATGCGGATGCGCGCGCGCTCGAGATCCGCGAGCGCGAAGTCACCACTAAAAACGGCAAGGCGGGGCACGTATCGAGTTCCGAATCGCGGGGGATCGGCATTCGCGTACTGGCGTCCGGCTGCTGGGGGTTTGCCGCCACGGACGATCTCACGCGGGACGGCATCGGGCGGGCGGCGGCCTTGGCGCTCGAAATCGCGCGCTCCGGAACGGCGGCACGCAAACACGAAACGATCCTGGCGCCGGAACAGAAGTACGAGGCCACCTGGATCTCGCCCTGCGCTATCGACCCGTTTACCACCCCCGTGGACCGTAACCTGGCGGTGCTGCTGGCCGTGGATAAGGAGCTGCGGCGGAATCCGGCGGTCAGCCTGGCGGAGGCTTCCATGCACTTCGAGAGGCGGCGGCAGGTGTTCGCCTCCACGCTGGGCAGCCTGATCGACCAGACGCGCCACACCACCGGCGCGGGCTTTTCGGCTTTGAGCTACAAAGATGGCGACATCCAGAGGCGCTCGTATCCGAACTCGTTCGGCGGGCAGTACCAGCTGAAGGGCTATGAGCTGGTGGACGAGCTGCGCCTGCTCGAAAACGCGCCGCGAGTAGCCGAGGAGGCGGTGGCGCTGCACGCAGCCGACAAATGCCCGGAAGGGGAATTCGACCTGATCCTGGGCAGCTCGCAGCTTGGCTTGCAGATTCACGAATCGATCGGCCACCCCATCGAGCTGGACCGCGTGCTGGGCAGCGAGGCCAACTACGCCGGGATGAGCTTCCTCACGCTGGACAAGCTGGGACGCCTGCAATACGGCTCGCCGATCGTGAATGTGGTGTGCGATGCGCGCCTGGAGCACGGCCCGGGGCTGGGCACCTTCGCCTTCGACGATGAAGGCGTGGCGGCGCAGGCCACCGATATTATTCGCGAGGGGCGGTTCTTGGGCTACATGACCTCGCGGGAGACGGCCGCCGAGGTGGGCGAGCCGCGCTCGAACGGCTGCATGCGGGCCGACGGTTGGGCGCGGCTTCCGCTGATCCGCATGACCAACGTCAGCCTCAAGCCCGGCCAACAATCGCTCGAGGAGGTTTTCGGCGCGGACCACGCCATCTACATGGAGACCAACCGGAGCTGGTCGATCGACGACAAGCGCTACAACTTCCAGTTCGGCTGCGAGATCGGCTGGGAGATGCGCGGCGGCAAGCGCGTGCGCATGCTCAAGAACCCCAGCTATAGCGGCATCACGACGGAGTTCTGGAATGCTTGCGCGGCCATCGCCGGGCCGGAGCACTGGACGCTGTGGGGAGTGCCGAACTGCGGCAAGGGCCAGCCGGAACAGGTGATGGGCACAGGCCACGGCGCCAGCCCGGCGCGTTTCCGCAAGATCCGGATCGGGAGCGCGTATGGCGGCTGATAGCTTCGACGCGGCGAAAATCTTCGGCCAGGTGGTGGATGCGGCGCGCGCGCTGGGCGTGACCGAAATCGAGGCCATGACCGGCGGGGGATCCCATGCGCTGACGCGCTTCGCCAACAACGCGATTCATCAGAACGTGGCGGAGCATGGCCGGCACCTCTCGGTGCGCCCGGTAATCGATGGGCGTACGGCGCGGGCCGGGACCAACCGGCTGGACCGCGAAGGCATACGCGCGGTGGTGGAGCAGGCCATCGCCATCACGCGCCTGAACGAGCGCGATGCCGAGTTGCTGCCGCTGGCGACTACCGCTCCCATTCGGGGCGTGGACCGCTTCTTCGAGGCCACCGCGCGGGCCACGCCGGGCGAGCGCGCGCTGGCGGTGGCGGAGGCCATTCGCGTGGTGGAGGGGGCCGGCCAGACCGCTGCGGGAATCTACTCCACGGGCGAATCCACCCTGACGCTGATGAACTCGCGCGGCCTTGCGGCGACTCACCGCGAGACCATCGCGCGTTTCTCCATCACCGCCATGGGTGCGGACAGTTCCGGCTGGGCCAAGGCCGGCGCCTGCCATCACGCTGACCTGGACCCGGTGGCGCTGGCGCGACGGGCGGCTGCGAAGGCCACCGAATCGCGGGCGCCGCGCGAGCTGGCGCCGGGCCGTTACACCGTGATCCTGGAACCTGCCGCGGTGCTGGATCTGACCGGCCAGATGTTCGGGGACTTCAGCGCCACGGCCATCCGCGATGGCCGGAGCTTTCTGAACGACCGCATCGGAAAGAAGATTTTCGGGGAGAACATCACGATCCGCGACGATGTGTTTCACCGGCTGCAATCCGGCCCGCCGTTCGATGGCGAGGGGGTGCCGCGCCGGCCGCTCACGCTGGTGGAGCGCGGCGTGGTGCGCGAGATCGCTTACGGCCGGCAGGCCGCCGCCGTGAGCGGCGTGGCGCCGACCGGCCACGGGTTCCCGCTGCCCAATGAAATGGGCGAGGCGCCTGTAAACATCGCCATCGAAGGCGGCGCCAGCACGGTCGAAGAGATGGTGGCTTCCACCGAGCGCGGCATCCTGGTGACGCGGCTGTGGTACATCCGGGAGGTGGACCCCTACGAAAAGATCTTCACCGGCATGACGCGCGACGGCACCTTTCTGGTGGAGGGCGGCCGCGTGACGGCGGGAGTGCGGAATTTCCGCTTCAATGAAAGCCTGATCGAGATGCTCTCCAAGGTGGAGGCGCTTTCGCCGGCGGCGCGCGCCTCGGGCGAAGAGGCCGGCGACATGGTGGCGCCCGCCATGAAGGTGCGCGATTTCAACTTCACGGAAGCAACGCGCTTCTGAAGGCGCCCGCGCCGGCAAGCTTTCCCGCCACTCGCGATACGGTCGATAATGGCTCCTGAGTGCTGCTGTACTCGATTGCGATTTTCGTCTCGGCGTTCCTCCTGTTTCAGGTCCAGCCGATCATAGCCAAGATCATTCTGCCCTGGTTCGGCGGCTCTTCGGCGGTGTGGAGCACCTGCCTGCTGTTCTTCCAGGTGGTGCTGCTGCTGGGCTATCTGTACGCGCACTGGCTGCACGCGAAGCTCACGCCCCGCAAGCAGGCGGTGGCTCATGTAGCCGCGCTGGCGTTGAGCCTGGCCACCCTGCCTATCCTGCCGAACCTGATGTGGAAGAGCACCGCCGTAGGCCTGGCTTCCCTGCGCATTCTGGGCCTGCTGGCGCTCACCGTGGGGCTGCCTTATTTTCTGCTGTCGTCCACCAGTCCGCTGCTGCAGGCCTGGTATGCGCGCACCCACAAGGGCGCGGTTCCTTATCGTCTCTTCGCGCTCTCGAATCTGGCCTCCATGCTGGCGCTGGTGAGCTATCCCTTTCTGGTGGAGCCGCATCTCTCTTCACGCACGCAGGCGCTGGTCTGGTCGGCGGCGTATGCCGGCTTCGCGGCCCTGTGCGCGGCGGCGGCCTGGCGGAACTGGAAGCTCCCGCCGGCCGGCGTTGCGCCACTCCCCGTTTCCGAAGAACGCGGCGAACCCGCGCCCGGCTGGAGCGTGCGGTTGCTGTGGCTGGGACTGGCCGCGTCGGCCTCCATCCTTCTATTGGCGGTGACCACGCATATCACCCAGGACGTGGCAGCCATCCCGTTTCTCTGGATTCTGCCTCTGGCCGCCTACCTGTTGAGTTTCATCCTGTGCTTCGACGCGCCGCATTATTACCGGAGGCTGCTGTTCGTACCGCTGGGCGCGGCGTGCCTGGTGGCGATGGCCTATCAACTGGCGCCCTCCGATACGGGCCCGGCGGCGCGACCGGCGATCGCCCTATTCGCGGGCAGCCTGTTTGTCTGCTCGATGGTGTGCCACGGCGAACTGGCCCGGCTCAAGCCGCATCCCCGGCATCTCACGGGGTTCTACGTGACCGTGGCTTTGGGCGGCGCGCTGGGCGGGCTCTTCGTGGGCCTGGTGGCCCCCAATGTTTTCAATTCCGACTACGAGTTCCCGCTCGGCCTGGGGCTGGCCGCCACGGTGTGGTTCCTGGTATTCCTGCGCGAGCTCTGGAGGCCATCCACCTTGTGGGTGCGCGGCGGGTTAGTGGCCGCGGCCGTGCTGCTGTGCGGTTACGTGGTCTACCTGGGAAGGGATGTTCGCGAGATGGTGGCCGGCTATCGCGTGGTGGCGCGCAATTTCTACGGCGAGCTCCGCGTCAGCGAGGAAGGCGACCCCGCGATCGACGTGGACGCCTGCCGCAAACTGCTGCACGGCGTCATCAACCACGGCGAACAGATGCTGCGCCCGGAATACCGCGACCGGCCCATCACGTACTTCTGCCCGGAATCGGGGATCGGCCGCGCCATGCATGCGCTCGAAGGCGCGCCGCGCCGCATCGGCATCCTGGGCCTGGGCTGCGGCACGCTGGCGGCCTATGGAAAAGCCGGCGACACGCTGCGCATATACGAGATCAACCCGCTGGTGCTCGATATCGCGCGCACCGAATTCACTTATCTGCGTGACACGCCGGCGCGCGTCGAGGTAGCCCTGGGCGATGGGCGCCTGGTGCTGGAATCCGAACCCAGCCAGCAGTTCGACCTGCTGGTGATGGACGCTTTCTCGGGCGATTCCGTGCCCGTGCACCTGATCACCCGCGAGGCGCTGGCCACCTATTTCCGCCACCTCAAGCCGAACGGCATTCTGGCCATCAACATCACCAACCGCTACCTGAACCTGGAGCCGGTCATGGCCGCGGACGCCATCGCCTTCCACAAGCAGGCGCTGGTCTACGATTTCATCCCGGCAGACGCCGACTTCCTGTGCTTCGGGTGCAGCTGGACTCTCATCATGGACCCAGCCACGACCGCCGCGCATTCCGAGTTGCTGGCGGAGGCGCGCATCCTTCGCGCGGACCCCGGATTTCGCCCCTGGACGGACGACTTCTCGAATATGCTGAGCATTTTGAAGTAGGGGCGAAAGGCGCGGTCAGCGCACGCAATATATACTACGAGCAATGACTTCGGCCATCCAGCCCGACGACGTGCGCGCCGCCGCCGGACGAATTCGACCGTTGGCGCGCCGTACGCCCGTCTACACCTCGGCGGGGTTTGACGCCGAGGCCGGCGCGCGCGTGTTCTTCAAGTGCGAAAATCTCCAGCGCGGTGGCGCTTTCAAAATCCGGGGCGCGTCGAACCTCATCCTGTCACTGCCCGAATCCGCCCTGGCCTGCGGCGTGGTGGCGTACTCCTCCGGCAACCACGCGCAGGCCACCGCCATCGCCGCGCGGCACGTGCGCGCGCAGGCAACCATCGTGATGCCCGAGGATGCGCCCCGCTCCAAGATGGAAGCTACGCGCGGATACGGCGCCCGCATCGTGACCTACAACCGGCTCACGGATAGCCGCGAGCAAATCGCCCGGGAGCTGCTCGAAGAAACCGGCGCCACGCTGATTCCACCCTTCGATCACCCCATGATCATGGCCGGCCAGGGCACGGCCGCGCTGGAGCTGCTCGAGGAGGCCGGCCCGCTGGACGCCCTGATTACGCCCATCGGCGGCGGCGGCCTGCTCTCCGGCTGCGCCACCATCGCCCGCGATCTTCAGCCCGCCATCCGCATCTTCGGCGCCGAACCTGAGGGCGCCAACGACACTTTCCTCTCGCTCGTGGCCGGCAAGCGCGTGGCGCTGCCGCAGGTGAATACGATTGCCGACGGGCTGCGCTCTCCCCAGCCGGGCGAGCTGACGTTTCCCATCCTCCAGCGGCTCGTGGAGCGCGTGGCGCTGGTGAGCGACGACGAGATTCGCGCCACGGTGAAGTTTCTGCTGCTGCGCTTGAAGATCCTGGTGGAGCCCAGCGGGGCGGCGGCCGCGGCCGCGGTGCTGTTCCACAAGCTGCCGCGCGAGATTGGCTCGGTGGGCGTGGTGCTCTCCGGAGGGAACTTGGATTTCGAGGATCTGGCGAAGTACTGAAGAGGAAGCCGGCTTCGCTACCGCTGGTTCCGCTTGAGGATCTTCTTCCGCAGGCGGATGGATTGCGGAGTGACCTCGACGTATTCGTCCTCGCGGATGAATTCGATGGCCTGCTCGAGGTTGAGAATCCGCGGAGGAACCAGCCGGATGGCTTCATCGGCCGTCGAGGCGCGCATGTTGGTCTGCTTCTTTTCCTTGACGATGTTGACGTCGATGTCCCGCTCGCGCGCGTTCTCGCCCACCACCATGCCTTCGTAGACTTCCGTGCCCGGCACCAGGAAGATCTCGCCGCGCTCCTGGAGGTTGAAAATGGCGTATCCGGTGGCCCTGCCGGGGCGGTCGGCCACCAGCGACCCGGTGGGCCGCGTGGGAATTTCGCCCTGCCACTCGATGTAGCCCTCGAAGAGCGAGTTCATGATGGCGGTGCCGCGCGTATCCGTCAGCAGCTCGCTGCGCAGTCCGATCAGCCCGCGCGAGGGAATATGAAACTCCAGGCGCACGCGGCCGGAGCCGTGGTTGACCATCTTGTTCATCTTGCCCTTGCGCGCGCCGAGCTTCTCGATCACCACGCCCAGATAGGCCTCCGGGCAATCCACCACCAGCAGCTCCAGGGGTTCCTGCACCTGGCCTTCGACGGTGCGGGTCAGGATCTCGGGCTTGCCCACGGCCAGCTCGTGGCCTTCGCGGCGCATCATTTCGATCAGGATGGCGAGCTGCAATTCGCCGCGGCCCATCACCTTGAACGTGTCGTGCCCCAATTCCTCGACGCGAATCGAGACGTTGGTGAGCAGCTCCTTATCGAGCCTCTCACGCAGGTTGCGCGAGGTCACCCATTGGCCGTCGCGGCCCGCGAAGGGCGAGGTGTTGATGGTGAACGCCATGGCAATGGTCGGCTCGTCGATGTGGATCGGCGGCAGCGGCGCGGGCGCTTCGGCGCTGGTGATGGTTTCGCCGATGGTGATGCCCTCCACTCCGGCGATGGCCAGGATATCGCCCGGACAGCCGGTGGTTTCATCCACGCGCTTGAGGCCTTCGAAGGAGTAGAGCTTGGTGATGCGCGTCGTCTGGAGCGAGCCGTCGCGTTTGGCAATAGCCACCGTGTCGCCATAACGCAGAGTCCCATTGAGGACGCGGCCGATGGCCATGCGCCCCAGGTAGTCGCTGTAATCCAGGTTGGCCACTAGCAGCTGCAGCACGGCTTCCGGATCGGCCGCGGGAGCGGGAATGTGCTCCAGAATGGAGTCGAACAGCGGGCGCAGGTCATTTGAAGGGTCCTCCATCGATCGCTTGGCCACGCCGGTTTTGGAGACCGTATACAGCACCGGGAAATCGAGCTGGTCTTCGGTGGCGTCGAGGTCGATGAAGAGATCGTAGATTTCGTTCAACACCTCTTGCACGCGCGCGTCCGGGCGGTCGATCTTATTGATCACCACGATGGGCGGCAGATGGGCCTCGAGAGCCTTCATGAGCACATAGCGCGTCTGCGGCAGCGGCCCTTCGCTGGCGTCCACCAGGAGCATGACGCCATCGACGATCTTGAGCGCGCGCTCCACCTCGCCGCCGAAATCGCTGTGGCCGGGCGTGTCCACGATGTTGATTTTGACTCCGCGGTAGCGCACGCCGGTGATTTTGGAAAGGATGGTGATGCCGCGCTCGCGTTCGAGCTCGTTGGAATCCATGACGCGCTCGACGGGCTGCTCGTGGCTGCCGAAGATGCCGCTCTGATGAAGCATGGCGTCCACCAGGGTGGTCTTCCCGTGATCCACGTGCGCGATGATGGCGATATTGCGGATAGCTGGGTTGCTGCCGTTCATGACTTTCGGGGTGAGCTAGAGGAGTGCTGGTAAGTACTACTTTAACATGCGTGAGGTGTAGTTAGATCGGGGCTCGGAGGGTCTTTGGAGTATGCGCTCTTTTGGCGGCCTCTTCTCCTTGATGCTCCTGGCCGGACCCGTGTTCGGCCAGGCATTTTCGTTTGGCGCGAAGGGCGGCGTGCCGCTCACGGATGCGTTCGCTACGGCGGGCGGCGGCCCAACTACATATACCTCCGTCACACGCCGGTACACGGTGGGTCCGGAAGCGGAGATCGGCCTGCCGATTGCCGGGCTGCGCGTTGAGGTGGACGCCCTCTATCAACGCATCGGGTGGGATAGCAGCCGCGCCGGCACGCCGCTGCTGAATGCCTTCCAATCCACCGCGCGCGTGGGAGCGTGGGACTTCGACGCGCTAGTCAAACGGCGTTTCGGAATGGCCGGCATGCATCCGTATGTGGGCGCCGGCGCCGCGTTCCGCCGCTTCTTCACGACCCGCGAGAGCTATGTGTTTCCGGGACCTCCGCCCAATTTCCTGACCAAGCAGATGATCGACGAAGCGCCCCATAAGAACATCGCCGGCCTGGTGTTTTCGGCGGGCGTCGAATTCGGCGGGACCGTGCGCATCGCGCCGGAGGTCCGCTATACGCGGTGGCTGATGAACAACATCATAAGCGGATACCCGGGTCTCGCCACCGAGGCCAACCAGGCCGAGATCCTGCTTTCGATTGCCTTCGGACGGCACTGACAGGGGACTCCGGGCGCCAAGCCATCGCACGCATTCGGCTACAATGCTCCCATGCTGACCAAACGGGAGCGCTGGATCCTGATCCTGCTGGTGATATCCGCGTTCATCAATTATCTGGATCGCGCTACGCTTTCGGTCGGCGCCGCATCGATCCAGGCCGAACTGAGGATGTCGGATTACCAGCTCGGGCTGCTCCTCTCGGCCTTTTTCTGGACGTATGCCGCTCTGCAGCTTCTCGCCATTGCCGGGATGCTGGTGGACCGCTTCCACGTGGGATGGGTCTATGCGGCCGGGTACTTCCTGTGGTCCGCCGCCACGGCCGGCACGGGGCTGGGCCGCACCTTCGCCGCGCTCTTTGCCATGCGGCTGCTGCTGGGCGCGGGCGAATCGGTGGCCTACCCGGCGTATGCGCGCATTTTTGCCAGTTTCCCTGAGGAGCGCCGCGGCTTCGCCAATGCCGCCATCGACGCTGGCACGCGCTGCGGTCCGGCGGTCGGCACGCTGATCGGAGGGCTGCTGATGGCGCATTACGGCTGGCGCGCGTTTTTCCTGGCGTTGGGCCTGGGCAGCATGCTCTGGCTGCTGGTGTGGGTTTCCGCGATGCCCCGCGGCTGGCGCATCGCCGCGAAGAAGGAGGATGCCGGCGAACTGCCGTTGCCGGGCGTGGGCGATATCCTGCGGCAACGCTCGGCCTGGTTCACTTTCTTTGGCCTGTTCTGCGGCAACTACTTCTGGTACTTCCTGGTCACCTGGCTGCCGCCGTACTTGCAGAAGGAGCGCCACTTCCCCGCCGCGAAGATGGCCGTATGGGGCGCGGCCGCGTTCCTCACCGCGTCCGTGTCGAGCCTGGCCTCGGGATGGCTGTCCGATTTCTGGATCGCCCACGGGGGCACGCCCACGCTAGTGCGCAAGACCTTCACGGGCGCGGGACTCACGCTGGCCACCATCATCATTCCGGTCGCGGCCATCCGAGACGACTCCCTGGCTATGGCCTTTCTCCTGGCCGCCTGCGTCTTCATCGGGATGTGGAGTTCCAATAACTGGGCCATTTCCCAGACGCTCGCGGGCGAGCACGCGGCGGGGAAGTGGTGCGCCATTCAGAACGGTGTCGGCAACCTGGCCGGCGTCAGTGCCCCGTGGATCACCGGGTGGGTGGTGGGAGTGACGGGCCACTTTTTTATCGCATTTCTGGTGGCGGCTCTCGTGGCCATCGCGGGCGCGGGCATGTTCGTGTTGGGAGTGGGTCCAATCAAACCCGTGATCTTCGCCCCGCGGCGCCAAACGGCGTGACGCGCGAGAGTCGCCGCCCGCTCGCCGCACTTGGTATCTTAAGGTTGATGTCAGCCACCGAATCCACCATGCTGGGGCTCGGCACGTCCGCGCCCGCTTTCGACTTGCCGGACACAGTCTCCGGCCGGAACATCCGTCTCGATTCATTCGCCGGTAAAAAGGGACTGCTGGTGATGTTTCTGTGCCCGCATTGCCCCTACGTCAAGCACATTCACTCCGGCCTGGCCGCACTGGCTAAGGACTACGCCGCCTCGGACCTGGGGATGGTGGCCATCTCCTCGAACGATGCCGGCCAGTACCCGGACGACGGCCCCGATGGCCTGCGGCAGATGGCCCGGAAGCTGGGTTTCCAGTTCCCTTTCTGTTACGACGAAACCCAGGAAACCGCCAAGGCTTACCAGGCCGCCTGCACGCCCGATTTCTTCCTGTTCGATCATGACCTTCGGCTGGTCTACCGCGGCCAGCTCGACGACAGCCGGCCCTCGAACCCGCTCCCGGTCACCGGAGCGGACCTGCGGGCCGCCATCGACGCGGTGCTCGCCGGGCGCCCCGTGAGCGCGCAACAGCGACCCAGTATCGGCTGCAATATCAAGTGGAAGCCGGGCAACGCGCCGGAGTATTTCCGCTAAAGCGCCAAGCGGGCCGATCCGGCGGCATCCGGCCCGCCTGCTCTCCGGAGCGTTATACCGCCCAAAGGAGAATTCCCGATGTACAGGTCTTTATTGGTATTGTTGCTGATTCCGGCGGGGCTGGCGACCGCGCAGGAGCTTAAACCCATCAACCTTCCCGCCCCGCGGATGACCGGCGGCAAGCCGCTGATGGAAGCGCTCAAGGCGCGCCAATCCACGCGTGAGTTCGCGCCCGACAAGCTCTCCGAGCAGACGCTCTCGAACCTCCTGTGGGCGGCCTGGGGTATCAATCGCGAGGACGGCGGACGCACCGCTCCTTCGTCCGACAACCATCAGGAGATGGATGTCTACGCGGTGATGGCGGAGGGCGCCTATGTCTACGACGCCAAGGCCAATATGCTCAAACCTGTGGCCAGCGGCGACTTGCGCAAGCTCACCGGAATGCAGCCCTTCGTGGCCGTGGCCCCGCTGGACCTCGTGTACATAGCGGATTTCGCCAGGTCCCCGGGGAACAACGAAAGCAAGGTGGCGACCTCGTACGCCGACACCGCCTTCATCGCCCAGAACGTCTATCTGTTCTGCGCGTCCGAGGGGCTGGCCGCGGTAGTGCGAGGCTCGGTGCCGAAACCGGAGCTGAGTAAGGCCCTGAAACTGCGGCCGGACCAGCTCATCACGCTGTCTCAGACGGTGGGCAACTTCAAGAAACCCTAGAGCGGGAGCGCCAATGACCGGGCTTTCCTACAAGCAGCACGCCATCGAAGAGCGATGGGACGCGATCGTGGTGGGTTCGGGCATCGGCGGACTGGCGGCAGCCGCGCTTCTGTCCAAGCATGGCGGCAAGAAAGTGCTGGTGCTGGAGCGGCACTACGCGGTCGGCGGATACACCCACAGCTTTCATCGCCCGGGTTACGAGTGGGATGTCGGGTTGCACTACATCGGGCAGGATGCGCACGTGCGGAGGGCATTCGACCACCTCACCGAAGGCGCGCTCGAGTGGCAGCCGATGCCGGAGGTATACGACCGCGTCATCATAGGCGACCGCGCCTACGATCTGGTCGCGGGAGCCGAACGGTTTCGTGCCCGCATGAAATCGTACTTCCCGGGCGAGGGCGCGGCCATCGATCGGTACATCGCCGCGGTGCGGTCGTGCATGAAGTGGATGAACCTGTATTCTGCGGAAAAGGCGGTGCCCCGCCCAGTGGCCGCGCTGGCGGGCGGTTTGATGCGCGCGCCGTTTCTCAGGTGGGCCGGTCGCACGACGGCGGATGTGCTTCGCGGGATCACCAGCGATCGGGAATTGAGCGGCGTGCTCACCGCGCAATGGGCCGACTACGGCTTGCCTCCGGAGCGCAGCAGCTTTGGCGTGCACGCGATGGTTGTGAGCCACTATTTCGAGGGTGGCGCGTATCCGGTGGGCGGCGCCTCCCGAATTGCGGAGACCATTGCGCCGGTGATTGAACGCAACGGCGGCAAAATCGTATCGAGCGCCGAGGTTGCCGAAATCCTGTTGGAGAACGGCAGGGCCGCCGGCGTGCGCATGGCGGATGGACGCGCCTTGCGGGCTCCGCTGGTGGTCAGCGATGCCGGCGCCCGGAACACCTTCGAGCACCTGGTGCGCGCGGAAGGCGCGGGCTTTCAAGCCGTGCGGTCCGAGATCGCCAGCGCGAAGCCGTCGATGGCGCATCTGAGTTTGTATGTTGGCGTGAAGCAGGCGGCGGAGCAGCTCGGGCTTGCGGGAACCAATCTCTGGGTATGCCCGAATTACGATCACGACGGCAACGTCGAACGGTTCGACAAAGATCCGGCGGCGCCGTTTCCCGTGCTATTCATTTCGTTTCCATCGGCGAAGGACCCGCAGTTCGCCAGGCGTCATCCGGGGCGGGCGACGATCGAAGTGGTTACACCGGTGCCATACGATTGGTTCTCCAAGTGGGCAGACTCGGGGTGGAAGCGCCGGAGCGCGGAGTACAACAGCTTCAAAGAGGAGTTGGCGCGCCGCCTGCAGAGCGAGTTGGAACGCCACGTTCCCGCGGTCGCCGGCAAAATCGATTATGCGGAACTGTCCACCCCGCTCACGACGCGCCACTTCATGAACTACGAGCAGGGCGAAGCGTATGGGCTGGCCGCCACGCCGGAGCGGTTCAGAATGCGCTGCCTGACGCCGGTGACGCCGGCGCGGGGTTTGTATCTGACGGGCCAGGACGTGGCCAGCCTGGGAGTGACGGGCGCGTTCATGGGCGGCGTCATCGCGGCCTCGGCGATTCTCGGCCGCAACCTGATGGCGGCGATTGGCGCCGGGACGGGAGAGCCGCGGCCGGGCAAGGCGCCGACGGTATAATCGAACGAGAGGTCTTTCGCATGACCGCCCGCCTGCTTGCTCTTTGTTTGGCTCCCGCCATGCTGCTCCCGGCCGCGCCCAAGAAGACTGTCGCCACGGCGCGCGGCGAAAACGAGGACTTGGTCCTGACCGCTACCTTGTATCTCGACGGCCCCGCGGTGAAGCAGGCCGTCGGCGACGACATGGGCGGCCAGTACATTGTTGTGGACGTGAAGGTAGAGCCGAAATACGGGAAGGAAATCTCCATCGACCGCGACGATTTCACCCTGCGCACCGACAAAGACGGCGAGAGGACCCGGCCCATGTCGGCCAGCGAGATCGCCGGCCGGGGCGCCCTGATCGTCTCGCAGGCCGGAGAGGCGCCGAGGACCGGAGGAGGCGTCCAGATGGGATCTCCGTATCCCTATCCCGGCGGTTACCCGGGCGGCTATCCTCCTATGGGAGGTCCCCCGGTCATGATGCCTGGGGGAGTGGGCGTGGGCACCGGCGGCGGCGGCGGCGATAGCGGGGAGGTCCCCGCCACCGCGCGCAGCTCGGCTCAAGACAAGGAAAACCCGCTCGAGAAGGTGCTGGCCGGCAAGATGCTCCGGGACGGCAAGACCGACAAACCTGCCGTGGGCCTGCTCTACTTCGCCATGGACAAGCAGAAAATGAAAGATCTCGAACTGCTCTACGGCGGCCGCGAGAACCGCATCAGCCTGCGGTTCAAATAAGCCGGCGCCGCTCCCGCCAGAACAGCGGCCTGCTAAGCTGAAAGCACATGCGACTCCTGGTTGTCGAGGATGAAAAGCGCATCGCCGACTTCCTTTGCCGCGGCCTGCAAGGCGCGGGCTACGCCGTGGATGCCGCCGCCACGGGCGCGGCGGCGCTCGATCACATCCACTCGGCGGAGTATGACCTCGTGGTTCTGGATCTCATGCTGCCGGATATGGATGGCATCGCCGTGCTGGAGCGCATCCGCAGCAAGAAGGTGGGGCCGCCGGTGCTGATCCTGAGCGCCCGCAGCACGCTCGACGACCGCGTGAAGGGGCTCGAGCAGGGCGCCGACGATTACCTGGTGAAGCCCTTCGCTTTCGTCGAACTGCTGGCGCGCGTGCGGGCCCTGCTGCGGCGCGGGCAGCCCGCTCCCGAGAGGCTCCAGGTGGCCGATCTGACGGTGGACTGCATCCGCCGCAAAGTCACCCGCGGCCTGGAGACCATAGACCTGGCGCCCAAGGAATTCGGCATCCTGGAATACATGATGCGCAACCGCGGGCGCCCGCTCAGCCGCACCATGATCGTCGAGCACGTCTGGGACATGGATTACGACGGCCTCACCAACATCGTGGACGTCTATATCCGGCACCTGCGCAGCAAGATCGACGACCGCTTTATGCCCAAACTGATCCAGACCGTGCGCGGGATCGGCTACATGATCGAGGCGCCCGACCGGCCCGTCGAGAAGCCGGCCGAGCCGGCCGCCGAACGGCAGGCGTGACGTGCCCCGCGGCCGCAGACGCGATTTCCGGCGGCTCACGCGCGGACTGCGCTTCCGGCTGACCGTCAGCGCCGCCCTGTTCTTCGCCCTGGTGCTGATCGGCGTGGCGTCCCTGTATCGCGAGCGCCTGGCGACCGAGCTGAACGAACAGGAGCATGCCGTTCTGGACCAGCGCTGGGCCGCGCTCAAGGGCTACCTGCGCATCGAGCGCAACCCCCAGACCGACCGCTACGAAGCCTACTGGTATTACGACGAGGAGGACCCCGACGAGCGCTTCATCGTCACCAACATACAGCGCGTATACTTGATCGCGGACAGCCGCGGCTCGGTGATCTGGGGTTCCACCGAGAAGGGCGAACTCCTGCAGTGCTCGGCGCCCTACCACGACATCGGGGTGGATTCGCCCGGCGCCATCCAGGCGCGCGTGGGCCAGGCGGTCGAGTCGGCCCGGCGCAATCCTCCTCCCGGCATGACTTTCTGGATGGTGCGGCACAATTCGCAGGGTGCGCCCTATCTCATTCGCGCGGGCATCGTCTTCGACGAGCTGCATCACGAGCCGTATTACGTGGCGCTGGGGCTTTCGCTTGCGGATTACAACCGCATCCTGACGCAGTTCACCTGGACGTATGTGGTGCTGATCCCGGGCGCCTTGATTGTGGGTTCGCTGCTCGGCTGGGTCATGGCCGGGCGGGCCCTCCAGCCGGTGCTGGCGGTGGCCCAGGCGGCGCAGCGCATCTCGGGGTCGAACCTCAGCCTGCGCATCCCCACGCGGGATGCCGGGGACGAGCTGGATTATCTAATCCTGACTTTTAATCGCATGATCGAGCGGCTGGAGGCTTCCTTCCAGCAGATGAAGCAGTTTTCGGCGGATGTCTCCCATGAGATGCGCACGCCCATCACCGCCATTCGCGGCCAGCTCGAAGTGGCTCTGTTCACCGCCAAGACTACCGAGCAGTACCGCGAAGCCATGCTCAACGCGCTGCTGGATATCGACCGGCTTTCGCAGATCGTGCGCGCGCTCCTGGCGCTCTCCCAGGCGGAATCGGGCCAGGTGGTGCTGCAGAAATCGCGCCTCAACATGAGCAAGCTGGCGGGAGATCTGGTGGAGCAGTTTCAGATTCTGGCCGAAGAGGCCGGAGTTCGTCTGTCGGCGGACCTCGCCGCGGAGTGTTACCTGGAAGGCGACCACGTTCAGATCGAGCGCTTGATCTCGAACCTGCTCTCGAACGCCATCAAGTTTACGCCGCGGGAGGGCGAGGTTCGGCTGTCCATTCAGCCCTCGGGAAGAATGATCGAAATTCTAGTGGCGGACACCGGCCGGGGAATCCCTAACGAGCACTTGCCGCACATTTTCGACCGCTTTTACCGGGTTCCCGGAGAGGGCGGCGCGCCGCGTCCGGACCAGGGTCTCGGTTTGGGCTTAAGCTTTGTGGCGTGGATCGTCAAGGCTCATCGCGGACAGATAGAGGTGAACAGCGTTCCGGGAAAGGGTACCCGCTTCATCATCCAGCTTCCAGCCGACGGGATGGGGTCGGACACCCTGGAGATGAATGGCGCGGAGGCTGCCTCGGGAATCATGAAAGAAGTTTAATCCCGGCTTTAGCTGCCATTCATGGCGTTTCCATAATCTGATATGGTGTGGCTGACTAGGTCCGCAATCCTCCTGATGCTGCTGGGCGTTGGCGCGGCACTGGTTCCCCTTCCCAGCCCGGCATGGCAGGATGAAGGCCAACCGAAACCGCCCAAGGACCAGATGTTCTCCGGGACGGTCACGGCGGTGGATGAGACCAGTCTCACCGCCGTTCGGGTAGGACAAGGTAAAGTGGCCGCCACGCGGACATTTACGCTCACCAACGATACCCGGTTCGAAGGTGGCAAGCCCAAAGTCAATTCGCGCGTGACGGTCCGCTTCATCGCCACCGAAGACGGGGACCAGGCCATCCACGTGATCGTGCGCGGACTAGCCAAAATGAAGTAGGGCTGTAGCCTTGGTCACGTTGCGCGAAGCCAGCCTCGGTCCTCTTAACCAACAGACTGTCCGTGCCTAAGCCGCCGCGGTGGGCGCCTGTGCCAGCGCCACCAGCGTCAGGCCCAGGACGAAGAGCGCCAGCATGAGCAGCGCCATCGAACGCGTGCGGGTGTCCGCGTCTTTCAGCTCTTTCCAGACCACCAGCCCCCACACCGCCGCGAGCACCGGTCCGCCCTGCAGCAGCCCGTAGGCCAGCGCGGGATCCGGATGGATCCCGGCTCTGGGCGACAGAACCAGCAGGGCGGCGAGCGCGCCGGCAAACCAGACCACTCCGCCCAGGATGCCCATGAGGTGCTGGAAAATCGAGACCCGGAAGAAAGCCGCCAATTCCAGGGGCTCGCCTTCCACCGGAAGATTGAGAAAGAACAGGTTGAGAACCATGGTGCTGACGAACATGCCCAGAACCAGAAGCAATCCGGTGGAATAGGGTCCTAACCCGGTATTGACATCCTGCGCCTTGGCCAGGAGCGGGTAAGCGGTTCCGATCAGCAGCCCGCCCACCACCGCCAGCGCCAGTCCCTTGGCGGCCGTGGGACGGCGCGTGCTCCTGGCTTTCCCCGCCTTGGCCAGCGCTTCGTGCCGCAAAACCGCCAGACGCCGGTGGGCCACGCTATCGATCAACGCGGCCGCCGTCAGCAGGGAGCCACCCAGCAACAGCAGAGCCGCATGGCCGCTCGGGTTCCCCAGGTAGCTCAAACCGCTGCTCACCACTATGGCGATCCCGTAGCTCACGGGAAACGCCAGCACCATGCCCGCCACAACCACCGCGGCCAGCATCAGCATGTTGCCAAAATTGAACAGCATTCCCGCGAGCACGCCATATAGAACCTGGTGTTTGCCGGCATTGAGCAGATCGTCCATCACGGTGAAGCCGTCATATCCCATGCTGCCGGCGGTGTATGCGGAGATGCCGGCGGCCAGCAGCGTTCCCAGGATGAAATCGTAATAGAAAAGCTCGAAACGCGTTCCGGCCAGTTTGAAGGCGTTCACCCAGGATCCCCAGCAGAGGAAGCCCAAAAGCATCAGCAACAGAACGGCGGTTTGAGTATGTGGCAGGATCATCGGATCACTTCCGGAAACGTGAGGGTACAACGCGGAGCGAGATGGGGTCAACCGCCGGTGCCACCGACGGGCGCTGGCCGGGCGCCTGGCGGACGTGCCACGGGCGGGGATCGGCGGAGCAATCCGGCAGCGGGACTACCGAATAATAGTTCAAACCGTAGCGCCAGTTGCGATGGATCGGCTCGATGCACGTGCGGGCGGCCCGGCCGTCCACTTCGCGCCAGAGCGAACGCGCCGAGGCCTCCCGGTCCAGTGCCGGCATGGCGGAGTGCTTGAGAAAGATGGTTCCCGCGGCTGCACCGGCGGCGATCGCCATCACGGCCGCCAGACGGCGCGAATGCGCCTCGAGCAGCCAGACAATCGCGGCCAGGCCCGCCGGGAGGAGCCAGCTCCCTTGGAATACCGGGCGCGGCGCGCGCGACAGGCCCTCCGCGACGGCCGCGGGAAGGATCGGGGCAGCCATGGGGAAGACCACCAGCAACACGGCCGAGAGCGCGAGCCAGGCGCGCGCCCTCGCCGCCTCCTCCAGCGCCAGCCCCATCAGCGCCGCGGCAGCCGGTACGAGCGGCAGCAGGTAACCCGGCAGCTTGTTGGGCGCGATGGAGAAGAACGCCAACCCGAAGAGCAGCCAGGCCAGCAGGAAGAGGCGCCGCGGGTCGCGATAGGCGGCCGGCCGCCCGAGCAGGGCCAAGAGAGGCGTCCAGGGAAGCAGGGAAGCCAGCAGCACCGGCAGGTAAAACCACCAGGGCTGAACGTGCAGCAGCGCGCCCGAGACCATCCGCTCGAAGTGTTGCCGCCAGAAGAAGCCGACCAGGAACTCGCGCCCGTTGCGCAGCCAGCAAAGCGTATACCAGGGCAGGGAAACCGCCAGGAATGGCAGGGCCACCCGCGGCCGCAAGAAGTCGCGCCAGGCGGCCTTTCGCCAGAACAAGGGAAACGCCAGCGCCACGGGGACCAGCCCTTTGGCCAGCACGGCCAAGCCCATCAAGGCCGCGGCCAGGGGCAGAAAGGCGGTCTCGCGGCGGGCAATCCAGGGGAGCGCCAGCAGCATGGCCGCGGAAAACGTGGCCGCCAGAGGCAGATCCGTCACTGCGAGCTGGCTGGCCGCCATCCAGGCGCCCGAGGTGCCCAGGATCAAGGTAGCCATGGCGGCCGGGCGGCTTCCGAATTCGCGCTGGAGAATCCACCAGAAGAACGCCAGGAACGCCGCGGCCAGAATGGCCACCGGCAGGCGCGGTGCCAGCTCCGGACCCAGGCCCAAGCGGAACGCCACCGCCTCCATCCAGTACAGCAGCGCGGGCTTCTCAAACCACGGTTGGCCCCACAGGCGCGGTGTGATCCAATCGCCGGCGCGCGCCATCTCGCGGCCGATGGAGGCGTACCGCGGCTCGTCCGGGCCCACCAGCCCCGCCGCGCCGAGACGATAGATGTACAGGGCGCCGGCCACGAGCGCCGCTAGCCACGCCGCGCGCGGCAGTTTCCGGGGCATTTCTCCCATTCTAACGGGGAAGGGCCTGGACGTTCATTCGCTCTCATTCATTTTTGGCCCGGCTGCGCCGGGGTTGTATAATCGGGGCGGCCTGGAAGCCGGAATTCAGATCATGCGAAGTTTGTGTGTAGCTGTACTGCTTACATCATGCGTTAGGGCACAGGCTCCGCCAGAGCGGCTGTTCAATGCCCGGATCGATCCTGAGCAGGGCCGGAAGCTGTGGTCGGCCAACTGCGCCGTCTGTCACGGCCCCGACGGGAAGGGGGGCCGTGGGCCCGACCTCACCAGGGGCAAGTTCCGGCATGGCGGCACCGACGACGATTTGTATCGGGCCATGCGGAACGGGATTCCGGGGACCGAGATGCCAGGATTCCCACTGAGCGGAGTGGAGTCCATGCAGCTTCTGGCCTATGTGCGGGCGCTGGGAAGAGCCGCCATGCCGCCTCCTCCGGAGGGCGATGCCGCAAGAGGGCGCGCCCTCTTCGCCAGTGGCGAATGCGCGAGCTGCCACAGAGTGGGCGGGACGGGATCGCGGATCGGGCCGGAGCTGAGCGACGTCGGGGCGCGCCTGCCACCGTCGGACCTGCTGGCATCGCTGCTGCGCCCGGACGAGCGCGTGCTCCCGGCGAACTGGTACGTGCGGGCGGTGACGCGGGACGGGCGGACCATCACCGGCAGAAGGCTGAACGAAGACACCTACAGCGTGCAGCTTATCGATGCCCGGGACGAGCTGGTTTCGTTGGTGAAGCAAGATCTGAGAGAGTACGAGCTCATCAAGAAGTCGCCCATGCCAAGCTACGAAGGGAAATTGACCCGCGAGCAACTGGGCGACCTGGTCGCCTACCTGGCGTCATTGAAAGGGACTCCATGAAACAGAGCCTTGCGGTGGTAGTGTGGCTGAGCTGCTGGATGCCATTAGGGCGCGCAGGTGAGCTACGAGCGGCTGCTGCACGCCGACCGGGAGCCGCGAACTGGCTGACGTATGCGGGCAGCTACAAGAGCTGGCGCTATAGCCCGCTCGACCAGATCCGCACCGGGAACGCCAAGAACCTCGAGCTGAAGTGGGTATACCAGCTCGATTCCATCGACAAGTTCGAAGCCAGTCCGCTGGTGGTGGATGGCGTGATGTACTTCACGCAGCCGCCGAGCGACGTGATCGCGGTGGACGCGAAGACGGGCCGGGCGTTCTGGACCTACCGCTACACGCTGGCGGGCACTGTGGGCGTGTGCTGCGGGCGCGTCAACCGCGGGCTGGCCATCCTGGGGGACACACTGTTCCTGGCGGCGCTGGACGGGAACCTGGTGGCGCTGGACGCCAAGACGGGAAGAGAAGTCTGGAAGACGCGGGTGGTGGACCCGAGCCTGGGCTACAGCCTGACCATGGCGCCGCTGGTGGTGAAGGACAAGGTCATCATCGGACCGGCGGGAGGAGAGTACGGGATACGCGGCTTCCTGGCGGCTTTCGATGCGCGCACCGGCAAGGAGGTATGGCGGTTCAACACGATTCCAGGACCGGGTGAGGCGGGACATGAGACGCTGGGCAGGCGATGCGTGGCAGCACGGCGGCGGTTCCGTCTGGCTGACCGGCTCCTACGATCCGGAGTTGAACCTGATCATTCAGGGCGTGGGGAATCCGAGTCCGGACTGGAACGCGACGGTGCGGCCGGGCGACAATCTCTACGCCAGTTCGGTGATCGCGCTGGATGCCGACACCGGCAAGCTGAAATGGCACTACCAGTTTGTTCCGCACGATGCGTGGGACTGGGACGCCATGCAGACTCCGGTAATGGTGGATGCGGAGTGGCAGGGGCAGCCGCGCAAGCTGCTGTACTGGGCCCATCGCAATGGCGTCTTCTACGTGCTGGACCGGACCAACGGAAAGTTTCTGTCGGGCAAGCCGTTCGTGAAGGTGAACTGGTTGGCGGGCTTCGACGAGAACGGGCGTCCGAAGCTGCAACCAGAGCTCGCTGCCGACGGCGGAAGGGACGCTGGTTTACCCGGGCGTGCAGGGCGGCACGAACTGGTATGCGCCCTCCTATAGCCCGCGGACGGGGCTGTTCTACCTTTCGGTGTGGGCCGACTACTACTCGGTGTACCAGGAGGGCGAGGCGGAGTACGTCGCGGGGCGGCGATTCAACGGGGGGAACATACGTCAGCCCCTGGCGTTCAACCGGCACCCGACGCTGCTTCCGGACGAAGAACAGGGATACGGCGCGCTGAAGGCGATCGACCCGAAGACCGGGGAGACGGTGTGGCAGGTGAAATTCGCGGACCTGACCGAGGGCGGCGTGCTCAGCACGGCCGGGGACGTAGTGTTCACGGGAAACCGGGAAGGATACTTCCATGCTTTCGACGCGCGCGAAGGGAAGCTGCTGTGGAAGGTTTCGTTGGGAGGCTACATCGCGGCGGGTCCGGTGAGCTACTCGGTGGACGGGAAGCAGTATGTAGCGGTGGCGGCGGGGCACGGGATGTTTGTGTTCGGGCTGCGGGAGTAGCTCGCGGGCGCGGTCGGCAAGCCCCTGCGCTTATTGGAGGAGCTCCGCGATGGCCTGGCGGAGCGCGGCGGCCTGGGGCCAATCCGGATGATGCTTCAAGAAGTCTTCCAGGTCGGCGGCGGCCGCCGGCCGCTCGCCGCGGCGCAGATGGATTTCGGCCATGAACAATTGCGGATGGGAATAGTGGGTGGGGTCGATCTGCCTCGCGCGCTCCAGGTACTTCAGCGCCAGGTCGTAATTGCCGGCTTGAAAATACGCCTGCCCGAGCTGCGAATTGGCAGGCACGTCATTGGGCTGGGCGAGCACGGCACGGAGGTTGTAGTCCAGAGCTTCATCGGTGCGGCGGAGCGTGACCAGCACGCCGCCCAGGTTGACCAGCGGCTCGAAAGCCTCGGGGTCCTGATCGAGCGCTTGGCGAAAGCACTGCTCGGCGCGCTCGAATTTGCCGGTCTGATAGGCGAGGGTGCCCAGCTCGTTCCAGGCGGCCGCGAACTGGCGTGCCAACTCCACGGCGTGCTCCAGGCTCTTCACGGCGGAATCGATCTGGTGGCGGGCGAGCGCCTTCTGCGCGTCGTCGTAATCGTGGAGCGCCTTACCGGGGATAAGGAGCTGGCGCGCCGAAATGGAGTGGCGTCGGCGGACGGCGTCGGCCAAAACGAAATCCGAGTCTTGGAATTCGAGATTCACGTTGACGCGGCGATGCTCATCCGCCGTGCCGGGGCCGACTTCGACTGTCCGTCGCGCCAGGCCGCGCGCGGAGAACAACACCGCGACGGTGTACGTGCCGGCCTCGATTTTCTTGAACGTGAACTTGCCGGCCGGGTCGCTGAGTGGTGGCATCGCGGAACGGCGTTGTGGTGCCGAACAGCGAAACCGTCGGCGACCCCTTCGGGCTGGATATGCCCGGTCAGCTCGTACACCGGCTCGGCAGCAAATGCGGCCACGGCCACCAGCGCCGATAGAAGCAGGCTTTTCATACCCGCGGACCCTCCGCGCCCACTTCAGACCGTGAACGAGCCCTCCTGGCTAGAGCGACGGCTGGGAAGAATCTCGTTTGACCCACTTGTAGGCCGGAATGGAATTCCGCCAGAAGAACTTCTCTTGCACCGCGCGGCTCTTGGGGTCGAAGTAATCCCGCACGATCTTCACGATCACATCCAGGTGGTTCACCGCGGCTCCGTTTGGCCAATCGCTGCCGAACACAACCCGGTCTTCGCCGAAGAGATCCATCAGATAATCGAGTTGGGGCTGGTACACAGCCGGATCCGAAACCGGCGTGCCATCGGTCCCCATCTGCATGATTTCGGACAGCTTGAAATAGACATTCGGGCGTTTGGCCAGCTCCCGCAAATTGGCTTCCATGGTGACGCGGTCTTCCGGCGAAATCTGGCCGCGGCCGCCGCGGCCATTCGGCCGGGGCGGCCGCGGCGGCAAGTTTCCGGTATGCTCGAGGACCACGCGGAGATCGGGCACCTTGTCCTTGGCCTTAACCAAGGCAGCAATCAGGTCGGGCCGCGGATTTCCGCTGTCCAGCACCAGACCCAACTGTGCCGTCAGCTTCAGGCCATCGACGAACACCGGATTATCGATCAGGCCGACGAAGTTGCGGTTCCAGACATTGCCGTAACGATAGCCGAGGAACAGCTTGTTCTTTTGATAGCGCTCCACGTACTCCTTGAACTCGGGCTTGTCGGGCTCCAGATTGCCTGCCGTGCCGACCATGATGGTATCTTTCTCGATGGTCTCCAGCACCCAGAGGTTGTCCTCGATCCAGGGACTGGCATCGATCTCAATGGCGCCAACAATGCCGAGGGGAGCGGCCAGGGCGCGGTATCGCGCGGGCAGCGCGGGCTCGGTATTGCCTCGGCCGCCCGCGTACGGCGCGCCTTGCGGGCGGGTCTGATCGAAGAGATGGATGTGGGTATCGATGATCGGCGGCGGTTGCCGCGCCTGCGCTTTCAGTTTAGCGGCTGTGCCGATGGCTGCCACGGCCACGGCTGCATCGCCGAGAAACGTCCGGCGGCTGACGGTGGGATTCGGATCCATTTACGGAGATCTCCTTTATATCGACTCCCGGGTCTGTTCCAAGAATACACTCAGCGGTCGCGCCGCGGACGCCCTCAAGCCGCCTGCTTACGACCATTTGACGCGCCACATCCAGCCCACGTCATCGCACATCAACATGTAACCGTCGTGCAGCTTGGCTCCGTGAATCACGGGAGAATCGTCGGGGAGTTGGACTTTCTCGAAGATTTCTCCGGTCTTGATATTGAAGCGGAAGAACGCATTCAGGTTGGAATCGGCGTTCCAGAGGCTCTCGTGATTCTCATCCCAGGTCATGCCATGCGGCCGGTTGCCCGGAGTGAACCAAGTCGCCTGGACTTGCCAGCTCTTCTTGTCGATGGTGAAGATCTGCCGCGCCGGCGGGCAAGCATAGTAGAGCAGATTACCTTTCGAGACGATCGCATGGGCGCCCGTGCCTCCCATGCCAGTAGTCGCGTCCATCGGAAGCTGTCCCGGCCCGAGGCCGCCGCCTCGGCCGCCCCGGCGCCCGCCCACTCCCAGCGGGCCACGGCCCGGACCACCTTCGTCCGGGTAAGCCGGCTTCAAGGCGGTGACGCGAGCCGGAGGGTCCCCCGCCATCTGAAAGATTCTGCCGGCGCCCGGGGTCCAGTATTTCGCGATCACCTTGCCATCGACGGGGCTGCAGCTCACGATCATGCTGTTATGCGTGCCGGTGATCCACATTATGTTGTCATCGTCCACGTGCACGCCCGTCGAACCAACGGCGTCGGGAACCTTGAACTCGCGAATCACCTTCCCGTCCGGAATGTTCACCAGGGACACCCAGGTCTCCGGTCCCTGATCCATGATCCACATCCCTTCTTTGGTGATATCCAGCGCGTTGGGCTTCGGGTGGGGGGTTTTATAGCCAAGCTCCCAGCTCTTGATGGTCCGGGATTTGACAGAAGACAAATTCAGTGGCAGCGCCGCCGCGGCGGGCATCGCAGCCACAAGCCCGAAAAACTCTCTCCGTCTCATTATCTGATGCTCCTGTATGAAACAATTCCTAGCGAGAATTGGAATTATGCCACAAGCCTACCCCGGATGGGGCACGTTCTGCGGCTACCGCAGGCCCGCTTCACTTCGCATTACCGCCCAGGATACCGCTAAGCCACAATGTCGCTCGAACTGCAGGCAGGCCTCGCCGATGGTCGGGTCATACACGATCGGCAGGAAGCGGGCGGGGTCCGACATAATGCGAATGGGCCATCTTGGCTGGATCGACGACGCGATCGAACTCCTCTTCCGTCACAAACGCGAGCTTCAGCGCGGCTTGCCTCAGCGTGAGGTCGTTGTCTAAAGCATAGTGCGCAACTTGGGACGCTTTGTCGTAGCCGATGACGGGCGAGAGGGCCGTCGCCAGCATCAGAGAACGCTCCACGTAGTCCGCAATCTGCTTCAGGTTCGGTCTCGTTCCCTCGATGAGGAACTCGCGGAAGTTCGTGCATCCATCCGCCATAATGGTGACCGAGTGAGTGATGTTGAAGATGATTAACGGCTTGTAAACGTTCATTTCCAGATAGCCGCCGGCGCCCCCGAACCCCACCGCCACGTCGTTGGAAATCACTTGCGCTGCAATCATCGTCAACGCTTCGGCCTGAGTGGGATTTACCTTTCCCGGTATAATCGATGAGCCCGGCTCGTTCTGAGGGATCTGCAGTTCGGCAAACCCCGCTCGCGGGCCGCAAGACATCAGCCGGATGTCATTGGCTATTTTGTAGAGGGAGACCGCGAGGGTGCGCAGCGTTCCTGAAAGTTGAACCAGGTCATCGTGTGCGCCCTGCACCGCGAACTTGTTCGGTGCGCTCACGAACGGCAGATTCGTAAGTTTGGCGATCTCGCCGGCGGCCGCCTCTCCGAATCCAGGCGCGGCGTTGATGCCCGTGCCAACTGCCGTACCGCCGAGCGCGAGGCGATACACGCCTTTCAAGGCATCCTCGATCCGGTCCAGATTGTCCGCGAGCATGCCCGCATATCCGGACCATTCCTCTCCCAGCGTAAGCGGTGGGGCGTCCTGCATATGAGTACGGCCGACCTTCACGATGTCCTGCCACTCTCCAGCCTTCCGTGCGACGGCATCGTAGAGCGCCTTCA
Source organism: Terriglobia bacterium (assembly GCA_963714205.1). Lineage (GTDB taxonomy): Bacteria > Acidobacteriota > Terriglobia > Bryobacterales > Bryobacteraceae > CAVQNQ01. Next base: position 1,109,791 of record CAVQNQ010000002.1, on the reverse strand, counting down.
CCGAGGGAATCAGCCGCTGCTTTACGCTCACGGCCGCGGCCATATTCATCGCGGAGGGAAAGGAGTCGTTCGACGACTGCGACATGTTGACGTGGTCATTGGGGTGAATCGGCGTCTTGCTCCCAAGCGGCGTGCCGGCAAGCTGGCAGCCACGATTCGAGATCACCTCGTTCACATTCATGTTGAATTGCGTGCCGCTTCCAGTCATCCAAACGTGTAGCGGAAACATGTCTTCGTGCTGCCCCGCAAGGATTTCGTCGCAGACCTGAACGATAAGGCCGCGGCGCCGGTCGTCGAGGCGCTTGGCATCGTGGTTCGCATTCGCGGCCGCCTTCTTGAGCGTGGCATAAGCGGTGATCATCTCCCGTGGAATCAGGTCCTTGCCAATGCTGAAGTATTTCAGCGAACGCTGTGTCTGGGCGCCCCAGAGCTTGTCGGCAGGGACTTCAACAACACCGAGGCTATCGGTCTCCTTGCGCATCAGCCCCCGCGCCTGATGTTCAAGGGCTGTGATACTCATAAGTTCTTCCTTTCCTGATTTCTGAGACGCTCGATCTGTCTTGTCAAACAACCAATTGACATTTCAAGAGCTGCGGGCATGATCGCGAACAAGGTGCCTGTCTCTCCGCGAAATACCTAGAGGTCCGTGATGTCGAGGCGGATATCTTGCCGAGCAATTGGTGAATCGAGATGATGGGACATGATGCTCCTTTTTGCGACACACTCGGGATCAACTCTCCTAGGTCCGATGAGGTCTTCTCTCAATATTGCACGACCTTGCGTAGGCGGTATCGACGTTCATTCCGATCAGCACAGGGCCTGTTAGTTTTTCCACGTTCAGGAACTCCATGGCAGACTTAGGGTCGTCGTTTTCACACCAATCCCGCCCGCAGAGACCGCCCCCCCAATCTATGCTTTGCCCCTGGGGGAAAACCCTGCGAGTATACAGAGGTTATTACATAGTCGCCATCGCCGCTTCGAAGGGTTTCATGTATTGAACCAAGAGGGCGAATCCGCCATCCTGACTATCAGGATGAAGCTCTCCATATTCAGCCAGTGGTCCGATGATCTGTCGTTTCGCGTCAAGGGGCTGTTTCTCTTGCTCTTCCCCCTGAGCGCCCTGCTCTTCATGGTCTGGTTGATTTCGACGATGGCTTCCGGTCGTCGCGCGGCTGAAGAGTGGGTCCGCGATGCGATCGAGGTCCGTCTTTGCGCTCAAAGAGCCGAGATACTGCTGCTGGAAATGGAGTCTCAATTCTCGGCCTATCTCGTGACTGGGGATAACCACCTCCTGGAAGGACGCTCACCTTCAGAGGCACCGCTTCTGGCTGAACTTTCCCAGTTGGCGGCGCGGGTAGCGTCTCACGCTCAAGAGCGCAAGCATGTGGTGGAAATACAACAGCTTGCTCTGTCGTCATTTCGAGAAGAACTTGCGGACCAGCCTTCGCCGAACAAGCTTGGATCGCAGGCCCGCCTCCGTTTCCAGCAAGAGATCGATTCAACGAGAGATGCCCGCAGAGGGCTCGAGGAAATAGCATCGGAGGAAGACCGCTTCCTGGGTTTTCGGCTGTGGCAACAGGAGCAGGTGTATTCTAAGCTCTTCCTGACTGCAATTGTGATCGCCTGCGGCTGTCCGATCTTCGGCTTCATCTTCAGCTTACGCGTTGGTAAGAGAGTAACTAAGCGGCTCGGGAGACTGCGCAACTTTGTCCACCTTTTGGTTCATGAGTTGCCCATGATGCCTGTACCGGGAGGCAAAGATGAGATCGGCCAGCTTGGGAGGGAACTTAGCGTCACGGCACGCGCCCTAAACGAGCGCGAGCGAGGGTTGCGACAACGCGAGCGACAGTTGACTGAGGTGTTTGAACAAGCGCCGGTGGCCTTGCATGAACTTGACATGCAAGGGGTCATCCGGCGTGCCAACGAATTAGAATGCGAACTGTTGGGCTACGAGCTCACGGAGATCCTGGGGATGCACGTTTGGGATCTGGTATCGCCCGAGCAACGATCGGCCTGCCTAGAGACGGTAATTGCCGTAATAGAAGGGGAGGCGGCCGCAGGGAGCCTGGTTCAGGACTTTCTCCGGAAAGACGGCTCAAAGATCCGGTTGAGTATGCGTATAAAGGCGATTACTGCCGACCGTGGCCGCGTCAAGGGAGTCGCCTCGGTGCTTCTGTCCGTTCCTGGCCCACAAGAAAGTAGCGAGCCGCCCGAGGGGTGCGCGCAGTCTGCTACCGAGCCGCTCTGCTCGGTGGCCGATTGACCCGAACGAAACGGTTCCCGCTGGACCCCTTGGAGCGAGAAAACTCGATCCTTCCGGGTCGACCTCAGCCAGCTGCAGGAGCGCCAAAGCCCGCAGGATCACCCGGACCTGCTGAGCTCCACCCTTCAGCAGGGAGTATGCGCCAAAAACAATTCTGCATAAAAATCGGGACAACTCATGCCGGTACCGTTTCGAGCCGCGCGAGCCTTTGTTCGAGACGCTCTACGGTGGCTTCCAACGGGTCCCGTTGGGGCTGACTGGAAAAGACGGGATTATTGACCCACCAATCCATGCCCATCTCCTTAGCCTTGTCAACCGAACAGATCACCAGCCGTATTTGAATCGACAGCAGCTCGATATCGACGAGCTTCACTTTTATGTCGCCGGCGATGACGATCCCCTTGTCCAAGACGCGTTCCAGGACATCCGATAGAGTTGAAGTCTGAATAGCATGCGACATACTCTGCTGCATAAGAAGAATCTCCTTGTTACAAAAGCTTCCCTAAAGGCCCGAGATCGAGGTTCAGGTCCTCTTCATCCAGGCCGAATTGCTCTCGCAGGCGTTCAATTTCCTCGGCCTGTCGCATGAGCGTCAGACCCATCCGCTCAATCTCCTCGTCAGTAAGGGAGCCGGCGTCCACTCGCCGGATCGCCTGCCGAGCCAACAGTTCATGGAGTAGCTTTATCAGGGTCAAAACGAGCTGGCCCAAACCGTTCTTCACGCTTTCCGGATCCAAATCCAAACGCGCTCGCGTCCCGTGGCCATTCGCGCTGCCAGTGGGCGCCGGGCTCCGCATGACCTGGGCGAAATCAGTGAAGAACTCAGACTGGACTCGGGCCGTCTCAATAGGCTCCATATGCGCTCTCCTTCCCGGCTGCGATGCCCAGGCCGACGCCTGGCTGGCAACTCATGCTCGCGCGGGCGGTTTCAATGGAGGTCAGAAGAAGCTGGAGGCCGAGGTAAACCAAGTCAATGCCGGCTACCGAAATCGTCACCTCGCCGATCACGACCGCACCCTTGTTCAGGACACGGTCGAGCGTTTCACAAAGGGAGACCCGTTCGTCATCGTCCAACCTGGACAACTCTGGTGCGAGAAACTCACGTGGTACGGACTCGTAGTTTTCAAGCATGCGCGAACATTTCCCTCTCTTCGTACAGGCTTCCGCCCAGTTTGTCCAGCTGTTCGATTCCGGCAATTTCACCTTGGCGGTAGACCTGGATTTGGGGCTTGTCCGGAAAGGCGCGCCGAAACTGCTCTGCTACGGCCAACTCTCTGCGCCGCAGACCGGTGCACAAGGCGCAACTGCCGGGTGGGGTCATCATATTTAGGAAAAGGGCCCGTGTCGCAATCTCCATTCGATCGCACGCGGCGATCAGGTCCTTCGTCTCCTCCCAGGCCATTTGGGTCGGTATGGCGACCACGTAAAGAGCGGTCCGGAATGGGTCTGACAGCAACTTCCGGAGCCGCTTTAGATTCTTCGAGAGATCGATCAATTGCCCGGAAAAACGGGGCATGCGCAGAATGTGCTCGTACTTAAGGAAGAGACCAAAGAAAATCTTGAGCCATTGATCGATCAGCTCCGGCAGTTCCAGTAGCCGGAGCAGATGTCCGGTGGAGGCGGCATCCATGACGAACAGATCGTAGCGGTCCAGCGTCAGGAAATCGACGATGCGCAGGAGCGCCATGAGCTCATCGAGGCCTGGGGGCGCCAAGTCAACCATCTGCTCCAGGACGACGCGGTCGAACGTCGGATCGAACCCCGGCGCAATGGTCCGCACAAGATCGTCCACATCGTTGGCATAATGGTCCCGCAGAGCCTGGAATTCCGCGGCGGCGTCGATTTCGATGGCGCTCAAGTTCCCAGAGATCACGACAGGGCGGGGGCCGATTCCCGTCTTGAAACAGGCCGATAAAGAATGCGCCGAATCGGTGGAGAAGAGCAGCACTCTCTTTCCGGCAGAATCGCGAGCCAACCGGAGGGCGGTGGCGCAAGCAAAAGTAGTTTTGCCAACCCCTCCCTTGCCCGATATCAGAATGAACCGTATTCCCTCGGGTGGATATACAGAGGCGCCTTCGATGGTTTTCTCGAGAACGGGCGCCGCGATCCGAATTCCCCGCTCCTCGGATAACAAAGCAGCGTGGCTCCAGAAAGATTGCAGGTCAGGCTGGCCTCGAACCTCGCCGGGAAACAACTCGATGCCCCAGAAGCTGTGTGAAGCCAGCGCGGCAATGGCTCGCAGAGATTGAATTTCCCGCCTTTCCAGTTCGTGGGCCTCAGAACAGAATGGGCAGCGTCCCGCCGGATGAAGCTGATTCACCAGCACCTCGGATATCGGTATGTGCCCGTGTTGCAGTTGCCGGACCATAGCCTCCGTCTCGCGGACGGCCAGCGATTCCGCAATCGCGACAGGGACGAACCGGCAGCGGGTGGGATCGCGTAATAGCTTTTCCATACGAGCCGTGGAGGTGGCCCACGCAGCGACGAAGGCATCGAGCGCGTCGCCGCGCGCGGATCGGGTGAAGACTTTTCTCATGTAGCGGCGCTTCGCCAACATCGCATCCAACACGGCTAGCCAGCTTCGGATCAGCTCGGGCATGGCCAGGAGCCGCAAGGCATGGCCGCTCGGAGCGGTGTCCACGATGATGCAATCGTAGGCACGCTGCTCCACCCAATCGGAGATCTCCAGAAATGCCATTAACTCATCGAGCCCGGGCAGAGACAGGTTCACGAGTTCGTGGGTGTCCTGGTCGTCCAGGAACGTACCCGCGGAGGCGATGCGCTCCAAAACAGGGCCGTTTCTGGCGTGAAAGCGCTCCAGGCAATCGCGGGCATCAATCTCGTGGACCGTCAAATTGGACGGAGGGACCAAGCCGGCCAGGCTGTCGCGGATGGAATGAGCCGGATCGGTAGAGACGAGCAGAAGAGACCGGTCGGGCGACAGGGCGGACATGCGCAGAGCACTGGCGACGGCGCAAGTGGTCTTCCCCACGCCGCCCTTCCCACCGAATATCAGCAGTTGCAGGTTCCGATTCTCCAGAAAGGAGGGCGCCGATGGGATCATTCTACCTCCTCGTCTTCGGGTGCCGGCTTGCTTGCCTCGATCTCGTCCAGGCGGTCCAACAGATTCTTCTCCTGAAGGTCGAAAACCTCCTCGGAGATCCCGCCCGTTTCAAGTTGCATATATAGGTTGCGCAACTGCTGAGTGATAGAATCGGACTCGTTCGCCAGTTCTTCCAGGGCCGTGTTGTGCAGTTCGCGAAAGATCCACAGGATGCTGCGCACGGGAAAGAACAGAATGTCGTCGACCAGTAGCACCGCGTTCTCCGAAACTCGTATCAGGAGTCGAGGTCCAATTCGACAAAGTTGTGAGGGGCCCATGGCCCGCTATAGTCGAAAGCGAAATTATTGTCAAAGACCTTGGCCGCTTCGAACACTGCCCCGGCAAAACGCTCCTGGCCGGTCCGGCCGATCAGACAAGCAAGATTCACGACTTCCTTTTCGCCGCGGCACTTATTCTCCTTAAACTCGGCGCAGGCAGGCCTCAGCAGCCTTTCCACCCGCTCGGTGCAGCTATCCCGATCCTGGTTCAGTAGATGATCGAACATCCGGCCGACCTCGATCTTTTCTTCGTGAGTGGCCCCCTCGCCGCTGGTTAGAAGGCGGTCTCGCGCGGCACGCAGCTCCGCGTGAGTGTTGACAAAGTATTCGAAGATATTCGGCACGTCCCAGGTCACCCTCAGCCCCATTTCCACCTTGCCGGCCACGCGGTTCAATTGATCCAGAAGCGCCCGCTGATCCCGGGAAAGGATCCCGCGGACGGCTTCGATGCTGTCGGCGATAATGCCGAACGACATCGGCAATGGTGTCGTCGATCCCATGAGTTGCTTCAGAACAGCCTGGTGGGCAGCCAGGTGCCGGCGCTCCGGACGGATCTTCGGTCCGGGGGCATCGCTGACCACGGCCGCCACGCGGCCTTCGGATACGGTTTGGACTCCCAATCCTTCGATTCCCACCGGGCCGCTCGCGCCGGCGCTGTCGGCGAAGATGATGGCGTACAGGTATTTGCGGCACCGTGTTTCAAAGGACTTGCGACCCCGATCCACGCCGTTCAAGACTGCCGTCTGACTATGTTTGCCCATCGCACTGCCCCCCGCTCGAGTCGCACTCATTTCGACACACGGAGCGCGACTGCTCTCAATAACGGAATTTGAACCCACGCACACCGCTCCGCGCGCCGTGCCCCGGTTGTGGTTCGGTGTGCTGCAAAGGCGCAACTTTTCCAGGTTCATCGATCGATTTCAACAACGCCTCTTTCTCTTTATCGATGGCGGCGACGCGGCGATCGATGGCCGTCACTCTCGCCATGGCGCTTCGGCGCTCCGCCGACCGTCTGGCTCTCTCCATTTCGAGGCAGGTGACTTGCATATAGGCGCGGTAAGGAACGGTCGCCTGATTCACCTTGCCGGAGATAGTGCGAATGTTGGTCAAGCCTAATCTTGGAATTGCCATGGTGTTATTCCTTCTTTGCCCGCTCGCCCGGCGATTGCAGAGGACTCTTCTTGCGTTTCGAGGAAGAGCCGCATACGCGGGCGATCGCTTCGCTGATATGCTGCGGCCTCAGCGATTTTCCATCGTGCATGACTTTGGCAGTGTTGGCATTGAGAACGTCGTGGCAAACCCACTGGAAGACGGGGTCGTCCGCGCTCGCGTGAGCGTTGCGGTGAACCAGGATCTTGGCGATGGCTATGCAGGCCCGGATCGTCGGGCGGTGATTCTCGGCTCCGGATCCGCGCAGGTCCCGGACAACATCCACCACGCATTCGGCGTCCGCGCGAGCCAGCCCGGACTTTGTCATGGCCACGCGGATTTCAGTCTCCCGGTCGAAGTGGCCTACGTTGATCGAAATCAAACGATCCATGAGAGCGTCTTGCGTCTTGTGGACGCCGGCGTATTCCTCTGGGTTCGAGGTGAAAATCGCGCGGAAGTCCGGGTGCACCCTCAGATAGCCCTCACCCGATCTACGCAGGCTCGGGAGATTGAGAATTCTTTCTTCGAGGACGCTCAGGAGCGCATTGTTAGCCTCCGGCCGGGAACGGTTGAACTCGTCATAAATGAGGGTGAAACCGTTCTGGCATGCCGTCGTAAGCCGGTTATCGACCCAGACCGTATTAACATCTTCCTCGGTCTTCAGCACGGAATGGATGTAGTTATCGATCACCTTGGACTTGCGATAGCCGGAGTCCTTGCCGACCAAATCCGAACTATCGAATTGATCATCTCCGTGGATCAATATCACCGGCCGTCCCAGCAGGGCGGCCACATGGAAAGCGAGAGTCGTCTTCCCAGCCCCCGCCGGACCCGAAAAGTGCACGGCGTATCCTACTTCCAGGTAGGCCAGTGCGCGTTCTGTCAACCCCTGAATGTGGGCTGTCGATACGAATTCGTCGCTGGCTTCCGGCACCAGGTTGTCGTTTTGCGGTTCGACTCTGATCATCACTTCCAGCGGTGGCTTGAGGCTTATTTCCGGCACGCTCATGTTCTTCCTCTTTCGTCGTCCGAGTTCTTTCTCGCGGGATCAGGGGCGTTTCTTGCGGCTCTTGGGGAGCATCTTCATCGAGGACCGTTGCGGCGCCAGAAACGGCGTTTTCTCCGCCGGGACCACCGCCCTGGGCGGATCCCACGCCGCCCGCGCCCCGGCAAGATCGCGGGCAAACGCCCCGCGCAAGCTGGATACCGAATCCCGCCGCGCCATTGTGCGCCGTGCCAACTCCCGCCGCAAGGCCTGTCTGCGTAACCGTTGGGAGACGATCTCCGCGCGCAACCGCGCTATGCTCTCAGTCAACGTAGCCAAGTGTCCTCCTCCTTCACGAATGTCCGGATATGCACCCTGCCGCGGGATGGCGGCCTACCGCGCCGAATTCCGGCGGCAGGGCATGGTCCGCTTTGCCGGCCCAAAGCGGAGCCTAGGCGCTTCTTCCCGCCCAAATCCGTCCGGCGCCGTTCAGATCGGATCGCATGGTTTGCCGGCGGGCGTTTACCACACGCTTCAGATTCTGAAGCCCGGCAATACGCTCGGCCTTTGCTCTTCGCGTCATGCTCGTCCGAGCGCCGTGAAAATGGCGGCATAGATCAGAAACGGCGCGCTTGCGAGCCTTGTTGGTTTGCTCCAGTTCGAACATCATCACGCTGCGCATGTTCCGCATGGCGAGGATGCTACTGCGCAACCGAGTCATTTCATCGGTCAGCATAGGTATCAAGAACTTCCTCTCTCGTTGGGGTTGCCGCATTCCCGAGGCCGGGGGAGGTCCTGCACGACCCCTTACCCGGCTTGCGGAAGCTGCATCCCGGCTCTCTAGGCTGGCGCCGCGGCGCTAGCAGTCAGGCCTATGGCTTCGGCGTACTTCAAGTACGTCTCCACCGAGGCGATCACGACACGGGCTTCGACCGAAAGCAGTTCGATTCCGACCAAGGACACCTTCACCCAGGCATCGACCACGATGCCTTTGTCGAGGATGCGGTCGACAACTTCTGCCAGGCTCGAAGAATCCGTAGACTTCTGCACTTTTGCCATATTGATTTCTCCCTTTCCTAAGTAGTCTCTGTGGCGTTGCTCTGTTTAATGGCCCGCCGCATATAGCTAAGCATGTTATGAACCACTTAGTAACTTCGATACATTGCTGATAACTAAGAGGCTCCCATCGTTATCGTTGGTTAACCATGGAATCCACTCCATAGAGGCAATGCCAGATACCACTGGAATCCCGTTCCACTTGAAGGTCGAACTCATGACGGCAGCTCCAAGATATGGCGCACCACTCGTAGGATATCTTCATGCAAGAAAGGCTTGCCGACAAAAGCCTGGACTAATCCCGCGGAGCGAGCTTCCAGAACGCCGGCGTCGTCACGGCTAAAATAGCCGGACACAAGAAGAATGGGCACGTTCGGATCGGCGGCGCGAAACTGGACAGCCAGATCCAGCCCGTCTACATCCGGCAGCTTAGCGTCCAGCAGGACCAGCGAGAAGGAGTGCTGCGCTGCCCGTGACAGTGCGTCTCGCCCATTCAAAGCTATTTCGCAAACGCCAAGCTTTCGTAGAATCTGTTGAAGAGCCCAACAAGTATCTGGCTCGTCGTCGACGATCAGAAAGAGGGGAGTTGAAGGGGTATTCATCACCGCCGGACCGCGGGAAACGTCACGGTAAATGTGGTCCCCTTGCCGAGCACGCTATCCGCGTCGATCGCGCCGGAATGCTGCTTTACGATGGAGTAACAGATCGACAGGCCCAGGCCTGTGCCTCCGCCTGTTCGCGCATTAGTGTAGAACGGATCGAATATCTTGTCGATATCGGTGTCGGCAATGCCGCAGCCCGTATCTCGGACGTGAACTACCGCTTTACCCGCAGTTTCTTCCGCGGAGACGGTCAAGAAGCCGCCATCGGAAGTGGCGTTCATGGCATTGAAGAAGAGGTTCAAGAAGACCTGTTCCAGCAGGCTGGCGATCCCGGCGACCAGAATCGGTCTGTTTGGAAAGGTGAAAGTAATTTCGATCTTTTGAAGTTTGGCCTCATTCGCTATCAGGGTCCCAGCCTGGCGAATTACCGTTTCCAGGTTTACGTTTGTCATCTCCATGTGCCCCGATGGGCGCGCAAAACGGAGAAGGTTCTCGATGATGGCGGAGGCCCGATGCATCCCCAGGTGGACTTTGGTTGCGCATTCCCTGCGAAACTCCGGGGTAATGTCATCCTCCATCAGGAATTGCGCCGCGGATGACGCGATCGTTAACGGAGTTCGGACTTCGTGCGCGATCCCGCCGGCCATGACGCCTAGCGCGGCAAGTTTGTCGGCCTGGCGGATCTGCTGTTCGAACTTACGCTGCTCCGTGAGGTCTCTGCCTACCGCGACGATCCCGACAGTCGCGCCGGCATCGTCCTTCATGGGCGAGAAGACCCAGGAAATGGGAATGACGGCGCCGTTGCTGGTGGTGAGGTCGTATTCGGCGGCGCAGGAGTTACCTTGTTGGCCGGCCTCTCGAAAGCTGGCCCGCAGCTTCTCACGGTGACGCTCGGGGCAATAGTCGAACAGGTACTTGTCCTGGACCTCGCGCGAAGTATAACCGCATATTCGTACGGCCGCGGTGTTCCAGCTCGAGATGCGGCCCTTGGTGTCCGTGGAAAGGACGATCTCGTTGGCGCTTTCGACTACGCTGGCGAGATGGCGTTCGATGCGCCGTATCTCCTCGCCGAGGCGCAGTTGTTCCGTTACATCGTCCATCAGCAGCATTACATGCTCGACGTGCCCCGCCCAGGACATGGGGATGATGCCGTAGTAGTAAGTGCGTAATGGCACTCCCGGCGCGCGATAGGTCAGCCGCTGCCCCTGAGACGCCTGCCCGCTTTTGAACGATTGCCGGATCTGAGACAATAAGCCGAGCTCGTCCAGAATGACGAGTGGGAACACCTCATTGAGCGGTTTCCCAAATGTATCCGCCTTGGACCGGCGAGCCTTTTCCAGGAAGTTCCGATTCGCCAGGAACACACAGAGGCTTTCGTCAATAAGAAGGACGGACGACGGGATACTGTCCACCAACATGTGGTAGAGAAACTCGGCCCTTTTTCCCTCGGTCACATCGACCGATAACATGAGGCGCGCTGGGCGGTCCCCGAAGAGCAGAGGGTAAAGGGTGGTCTCGGCATATATTAGGGTGCCATCCTTCCTGAGGTGGCAGCAGGGAGCTATGCCGTTCTCCCGTTCCAGCACTTTACGAAGCCGGGGAATGTCGTCGCGCGGGCAGATCCGATCCATCGACATCGACAGGAATTCATCTCGAGAGTAGCCGTAGTGGCGAACTGCGGCATCGTTTACCGCGAGAAAGGCCAGTGTCTTCAGGTCGCAGACCCACATGGCCTGGGGGTTGGCGTCGAACAGGACGCGGTAGCGGTCTTCGGAACTCCGGGGCTGAGGAAAGAGCATTAGCAGTCACTCTCAAACGAAGTTATACGGCGGCCAGGGGCCGCTCACTAAGAGCCTCGGCGCCCTCCAGGAGTGGAAGCGTTCGATTCGCTTCAGAAACCATGCGATATATTTTGTCGGCACCAGGAAGAAGAGGGAGAGCAAGCGCATGCCGTCAATCGTCGAAGCCTCGCCGCGCTCCCGAACATACAAGCCGCCGAGCGCCTTATAGATCCCAGCCGCAAGCGTTTGCTCCTCTTCCGTCAGGCGGGTTTCCGCCGCGTGCCGCTTGCGCAGAGAATCCAGGTAGGCGGCGCCTGGAGTTGCGGGCGCGTTGCTAAGCGACTCGCCTGCGCGAGAGTTCTGGCGGTTGCCCACCAGGATTCGCAGGCCCATCTCCGCCATGCCCTCGAACTCGCGAAGGAGCCGCTGGTACTCCTCGCGGTGTTCGTCCAAAAGCCGTCTGACGGCCGCTTCACTTTCCATCGTGCAGCCGTAACGCACGGGAATGACGGGCTGCTGCTCGTGAAGCGCGGCAACAACCTTTTCGTACGCCAGCAAGCAGCCGATATCGAGCGGCGGCCTGGGTCCATCCAGGCACGAGAGTGCCGCTCGAAGCCCCAAGGCTTCCACGATTACGACACCGGCGGGAACGGATGGCTGCGGATCCGCGTTTGAGGCGAAGATGCAATGCAGCAGGTACTTCATATTTGCCCCTCGGACGCGAGTAGTGGAGCGAAGCTGTATGGCGGCCACGGACCCGACAGGCGAAAGGCGAGGCCAGTGGAGATGTGCAGGCGATTCAGCCGTTCGAGACGTTGCCGAAATTCCTCTTCCGCCGCCGGTGGAAGCACAAAGGCCCAGCTCGCGATTACTTCGGAGGGCGACTCGCCAGCCGCGGGATCCACGACCCTGCGCTCACGAAACCCATTAGACGCTTGCTGGAGATCGAGGGCCACTTCCCTGCAGATCGCTTTCAGACGCTGGTTCAACTCTTTGGCTGCGGACGTCTCGTTCCGTTTTCGTTGAAAATACGCCACACCGGGAAGTGCGTCCGCCGTATTGGCTTGTCCTTCCGCGGAATGAGGCGTTTGGGCACGGGCGCGGTCCACCATACCCTTCACGGCCCATTCCCGCCGATCGCCCAGCCAGTGAAAGAACGAGGCGATCCGATCGTTCTGGCAGGACAGGAACTCATCCAGGCTCGCGATGGATCGGAACAAGGTCCCGAAGCGCGCGGGCAGAACCGGCGATTGCCGCATCGCCTCCTCGATGACTGCCTCATGCTGGCAGGCCCTTGGCCCGACCCAGGCGAGATCCATCAAGCGGGCTTCCGCCGTAGCGCCGCAAAAATCCACCACGCGAACCTCGCTTAAGATCGCAGCCAGGTTACCGGAAGCCCGGGTAAAAACTTCGCCTCCGTTGATCCCGCCTGCTGTTAGATGCGAAAGGCGCCCCTGCGGCAAGATGCAGTACAAGTAGTATGCTGTCCCACCCGTCTCCATCAACACTGTCTCACCTCTTGAAAGGCGGCTTCCAGATCGGCTGCTTCGATGCGCACCTGCATTTCTTCCACTGGCTGGTTCTTGCCGGCTGTCACCGCCCGCCGGACCGCACGCAAAGCGGCTTTCCTGCAGACCGATTCGATTTCAGCGCCGCTAAAATCGGTCGAGAGTGCCGCCAGGCCGGACGCGTCAATTCCCGGGCACAGGGGCTTACCGCGCATGTGGACTTCGTAGATTTCGCGGCGCCCGTTTTCATCCGGTAGGGGGATCTGGATGATTTCGTCGAATCGGCCGGGACGCAGGACCGCCGGATCCAGTATATCGACGCGGTTCGTCGCGCCCAGGACGAGCACACCTTTCAGTTCTTCGACCCCATCGAGTTCCGCCAGGAACTGGCTCAAGACGCGATCAGCGACATGCGAGTCCGTCGCGCCGGCGCCCCTGGCGGGCACCAGCGCGTCGATCTCATCGAAGAAAACGATGCAGGGGGCGGCCTGACGCCCCTTACGAAAGACCTCCCTCACCCCCTGCTCCGATTCCCCCACGAACTTCGACAGCAACTCCGGCCCCTTTACGGAAATGAAATTCACCTTACTCTCGGTGGCAATGGCTTTAGCGAGCAGCGTCTTCCCGCAGCCGGGCGGCCCCACGAGGAGGATACCCTTCGGAGGGCGGATCCCCGCCTTCGCGTATAGAGGCGCATAGGACAGCGGCCACTCTACGGCTTCGATGAGCTGTTCCCGTATCCGGGCAAGCCCTCCGACGTCCGCCCAGTGGATGTCCGGCACTTCAACGTACACTTCGCGTGTGCTGGAAGGCTCGACTTCGCACAGGGCATCCCGAAAATCGTCCATCTGGATCTCCAGCTTGGACAGCTGCTCATAAGGAATTCGCGACAAAGCGAAATCGATATCTGGCAGGATGCGGCGCAGGCAGATCATGGCCGCTTCACGGCAGAGCGCCTCCAGATCAGCGCCCACGAAGCCGTGCGTGATCTCGGCCAGGTGTCCCAGGTTCACATTCTCAGCCAAGGGCATTCCGCGACTGTGGATTCCGAGGACTTGTTCGCGGCCGTTCCGGTCCGGAACGGGAATCGCAATCTCGCGGTCGAATCGCCCCGGCCGGCGCAGGGCCGGATCGATTGCGTTGGGCCGGTTTGTGGCTGCAATCACGATCAGATGTTTTCGCTGGGACAGCCCGTCCATGAGGGCCAGCAACTGCGCCACTACGCGCTTTTCGACATCGCCGACGACGCTTTCGCGCTTTGGCGCGATGGCGTCGATTTCATCGAGGAAGATGATGGCAGGGGCTTTGCTGCTGGCTTCCTCGAAGATCTTCCGCAGGTGGGCCTCGCTCTCGCCATAGAACTTGTGGATGATCTCCGGCCCGCTCACGGAGTAGAAATTGGCATCTGTTTCGTGCGCGATGGCCCTCGCGATCAGGGTCTTGCCGCATCCCGGAGGCCCGTGCAGGAGCACGCCTTTGGGGGCGTCGATTCCCAGCCGCTCGAACACTTCCGGATACCGCAGGGGAAGCTCGATCATCTCACGGATTCGCTGTAACTGAGGCCTCAGTCCGCCGATGTCCTCGTAGGAAATCGTTTCCGCAATCGCGTCGCCCTTCTGCCGGGGCTTGCCAATCAGCAAACGCGTCGCCGGATTGATCAACACGGGTCCTTTCGGAACCGTGCTTTCCACTTTGAAGTCCGCCCAACGGCTGCCGAAAAGCGTGGCACGGATGCGATTGCCTTCCAGCACAGCCAGGCCGTCCAAGAGGCTGCCGATATAATTCAGGTCGCGCTCGGCGGGGGTGATGTTGATCGGCTCTAGCACGGCCTGTTCCGCCGGCCGGCAGAGCACTTTGCGCACTTGGACGGAGTCGTCGAGACCCGCTCCGGCATTCTCGCGCACGATCCCGTCCAGCTGTACCCTGGACTGGTCCCGCAATTCGCGATAGGCCGGCATCAACTTACAGACCGTGGTGCGCTTGCCGGTTACTTCGACAATGTCTCCGATGGCCGCCCCGAGTTTCTCCAGATCTTCCGGGCCCATGCGGGCGTAGGCGCGCCCGACGTCCTTATTCAGCGCTTCCGTCACCTTCAGTTTGAGCGCCGGCGCCTGATCGTTCGACATGGTTCGGCCTCCGGCTTACTTCCGGCACTTGATTTCGAGAACGCCATTATTGCACGTGATCTGCATCTTCTTCCGGTCGAGGCGCCCCGGCAGAAGCACCTCCTTGCGGTACTTCTTGTCGCCCTGCTCCGCGGTGATGGTCAACACATCGTCGTGAACCTCGATCTGCACGCTCTCCGCGCTGATACCTGGCATTTCCGCCAGCACCAACACGTGGTCCTTCTCTTCCAATACGTCCACAACGGGCTCGCGCACTTCTTGAACAACAGTGTTTCCGGACTTCGCGTCCCGGCGAATGTTGCCAAAGGGTTCGACTCGCGGCTTGTCGTCGCCCAGGCCAACCTTGACGGTGAAGCCGTAGATGCCTTTTACTTCCTGGCCGGAGCCTCGAATCTCGCCGGTTTTGGAGATCTGCTCTCCCGATTCGGCCAGTTCTCCAAGTTTCTCTACGAGATCGCCCAGCCCTCTGAGAATGCCGCCCAAACCAAGGTCGTTCCCACCCTGTGAAAGCTTCTCTTTCTTATTGCCTTTGTTGACCATACTGTTCCTCTAAGTCGATCTGAATTGCGTACTCCTTCATTTTGTAGTGAATGGTTTTGTAGTCGATCTGGAGCAGCCGGGCTGCTCTGGCCTTATTGCCGCCTGTCGTGCGTAGCGTTTGCTGCAGAACTTCGCGCTCCAAATTTACCGTGTGCCGTCTTACAATCTCCCGTAACGGCAGCGGCTCGCCGGCGCCTTTCTGGGACTCGGACTTAGAGTCGACTTTGTCCGCGGTAACCGCCGGGGAGTGCCCGTTCAACTCCAGTTGGCGTTCGGTGATAACGTCCCCGGCAAGAAGGACGGCACGGCGAATCACGGACCGGAGTTGCCGCACATTGCCCGGCCAGGCGTACGACTGCATCAAGTCGACTGCCGCTGGAGTGAAGCTCCGTACCTGCTTGCCGAGCTCCAGGTTGGCGACCTCCATGAATCGCCGGCCTAAGTAGAGAATATCGTCCATTCTCTCGCGCAATGGAGGGATGCGAATGGCAAATTCGTTCAGGCGGAAAAAAAGATCCCGGCGGAATGCGCCGCATTCGGCCAGTTGCTCCAGATCGTGGTTGCTGGCCGCCAGCAATCGCACATCCGTCTGGATGGGCTTTGTGCCGCCCACGCGATACAGGACCTTTTCCTGGAGCACACGCAGCAGCTTAGCTTGAGACCCTATTGGCATATTGGAAATCTCATCCAGGAACAGCGTGCCGCCCTTGGCCTGTTCAAACTTCCCTTGCTGCTGTTGATTCGCTCCGGTGAACGCTCCCCGTTCGTGTCCGAAAAGCTCACTCTCCAGCAGGGGTTCCGGAATGGCTCCGCAATCCACCGGCACGATTGGCCCGCCGGATCGCGAGCTAGATTCGTGAATGGCGCGCGCGATGACCTCTTTTCCAGCCCCGGTCTCGCCCGTGATCAGCACCGTGAAGTTCGACTTGGCGACCCGCTCGACATTGGCGATCAGCCGGCCAGCAGCTTCGCTGGGTCCGAGAACCTCCCGCAGATTGCCGCTGTGCCCCACTTGATTCGATAAGATCCGTAAGCGTTGCTTAAGGGCGCTTTCATTCAAAGCGCGCAGGACGACGCGAATCACCTCTGGGTGGCTAAATGGCTTGGAGAGATAGTCATGGGCCCCGGCACGGATGGCTTCCACGGCGCCCCGCACTTCCGCATAGCCGGTAATTAAAATGACCGGCAGATCCTCATCCATAGCCTTGGAGCGGCGGAGGACTTCCATCCCGTCCATCCCGGGCAACCGAAAATCCACCAGGAGAACATCGGGAGACTCTGACTGGATTAGTCGAAGGGCGGAGGGTCCATCGGCGGCAACTATTGGCTCCAACCCTTCGCGGACCATTAGCTGCGCCAGGGCGCGAGCCACTTCTAACTCGTCATCGACGATAAGAATCTTCCGGTTCATCGGATCACCGAGCGGGCGGCAGCCTCTTGAGGCGGGCGAATAGGATGGTCGACCGTGATATCCTTGTCCAGAAACGGCTCCACCACGTGAAGCATGCCGAGAAACAGAATTCCCGTCTCGCCATCCGCGAGAGTAGTGTTAATACGGGCGCCTATAAACCTGTCCCGTCTTTCTAGGAGAGACTCGCCCAGTGCTTTCTCGCGGCCGGTCGATCTAAGGGCGTTCCGAGGTCCCCGGGGAGCCAAGGTAGAGACCGCGAGTTCGTATTCTTCGAGAAGGAGTTCCGCGGATTCGGTGCCCATGGGAATCGCGCCCCGTTCCACGAGCCGCTGAATCAAGCGATGGTTTCGACTTCCTGCCGCAGCCAGTTCGGCAATGACTTGCTGCTCGTTTCCGCAGACTGGCAAGCCGTCCTGATATACACGGACCTTCCCCGCGGCTATAGGTAGTTTGTCCACTGCCCGCTCAATCTCATCCCAGATCTTGTCCACCAGCCGTGCACCACGAACCGGCCCTTGTTTTCCAGCCATTGAAACCTTCAACTGTCTTAACGGTTCTCTCAAGCTGCCCATATCAGCCTCGGTATGCACGATAGGAATATGGAGGAGAAGTCTCGGCGCTCCTTGATTTCCTATCGGCCGATCGGAATTTCCTGGGATCATTCCTCAGTATGCTATTCGGCTTTCGCAGCCTCAATACTAAGTAACCCAGATCGTAACAGGGGAGAATGTGGACCCATTACTAGGTACTAAGCCGGTTTTGCGGCCGCTGCCTGTAAGTATCACGGTTTGGTGTTCCACTGAACCACGCTTTTGGTCCTAACCGGCGTAATGTGCCGGATTTATGCAGTATCGCTAATTGTGGAGCACTCGATCCAACAGCGCCAAAAAGATCACCAGGAGGTTCCAGGTCACCACCGCGGCGAACCAGTAGTTCAGCACAACAACTACACGTTGCCGCCTGAAGCGCAATGCGGCCGCCAGCAGGAGCAGGGCGAATGTTTTCGAGATCGCCAGCCCGGTAACTGGGCCCCATCGCATCGCTCGGCTCACGAACTTGTTAGCTTCCGCCGCGCCGGTTTGCAACCCAATCAGAGTCGTGAGCACATCCAGCGCTTGCAGGGATAGGAATACCCCAAAGGATGGGGAGGGGAACTTGTAACGGGCCCGGTTCTCTGGAGACAAGATACTCACGCGGCTTGCCGCCGGCGGCGGCATGGACCCGGCACTTGGCCGCCGGCAGCCAGAGAGACTATTGCGCGCAATTCTGCAATCTCCACCACGTCAAAGGGCCTCCGCTCCGAGCAAGCAGCCGGCCGCGGTCCGCGGTGACATCGTAAGTCATGAGAAGTGCGAGCAGTTCGGAATTATATTCGAGTTTCTGCCGAAACATCCGCGCCAGCGCGTCGGACTGCGAAAAGCCATCATTCAATAGTCGATCCAAGTCTCCGGCAACATGTAGCATCTGGGAGCCAAGAGCAATAATTGGTTCACAGAACTCTAACTCTTCCTCAAAGTCGCGATACGGTTTGAATTGGCAGCCTATGATATCCGCGACCACGCGCAGCCTCGGAAGTGCGCGCAGCAAGGCCGCTCCTTCCGCCGCGCGCGACGCAAGCGCTTCACGCTCGGCTGCGGAAAGCGGCCCTCCCGCGCACAGGTTAACAACCGTGTCCCGAGGTAGATCGAGGAATCCAATGTGCGAAAACATAGCCGCGGCCTCAAACTCCCAGTTGTCGTACAACTCGAGTTCCGCCACCAGGTGCCGGACATAGTCTCTGAGCCGACAGGCGCGGCTGAGAAGAGCAGGTTGCTCAATGTCGGGCAAGCCTATCACGGCGCTGGAAGCCGTGGACTCTCTTCTCCCCAACCTAGTCGCTCGACTAGTGAAAAGCTTCATGACTTCCGTAAGCCCCCCCAAGCACGCAGCCACGCGATTTATGCAGAATAGCGGCGATCCCTGTGATGAGGAATATTAGCTCGCGCTCGGTTGGTTGTCGCACACGAGATGCCGGAATCAGGAGGGCAGAGTTAGGTGCGCCTCGCCGAAAGACGAACGCCCATGAAAGAGTTTGACCGAGAATGCCAACCACAAAAACACGGTTGAGATTCGCGGTGAGGGCTTCTCCGAACGCGATCCCTGCCAGTCCCACCAACACAGACAACGGCATGGCCATCGACGCGCTGCCCAGAAACAACAATCGGCACAGAGTGCGGGTACCTGGGTAAACCACATAACTTTTGTGCCGTTCCGCCATAAGCAATAGTAGCCACAGCAGGCAAGCCGTTGTCTCGATCAGTACCATCGCATGTCTAGCTTAACGTTGTAAGAGTTACTGGCCTATACGGGCAATCCTGGAATATTGCGCCCTCGACACCGTATGGCTGGGGGCGGCATCCCGGTCCTGCTAGGGGTTTCTATGGATTCCCCTTTGGATACGCGGCTGCGCGCGGATCAAGTCTCGATCATGTGATTGCGGATCGCGTAGCGGACCAGGTCGCTGACAGAGTGCAGATCGAGCTTTGACATGATATGGGCACGGTGCGTTTCGACGGTCTTCACGCTGATGTGCAGAACCTCGGCTACGTCTTTGTTGGATCTTCCCTCCGCCACGAGTTGGACGATTTCCCGCTCCCTTGGACTAATCTCGCTCGGAAGCCCTGCGCCCTGGCTTCCCGGCGCGACGCAGTTGTGCAAGTAGCCCTGCAAGACCACCTCCGTCACCTTCGAGCTGATGAACACCTGGTGGCGCGCCAATGCGCGCACCGCTGAGAGGAGGTTTTCGGTCACGTCGCTCTTCAGAACGTATCCTCGGGCCCCGGCGGCCAGCACATTGCGCACCAGTTCCTCGGATTCATGCATGGTCAAGATCAAAACTTCAATTGCGGGATTGTCTTTCAGAATTTGACGGGTTGCCTCCAAGCCGTTCATCTCCGGCATGGCGATATCCATGACCACCAGATGCGGCTTCAATCGCGCCACTTCGGCCACGGCATCACGCCCGTTGGCGGATTCCCCGCAAACCTCCAGGTCGGCGTGCGTCTCGAGCATGGCACGCACGCCGTGCCTCACGACTTCGTGGTCGTCAGCGATCAGTATGCGAACAGTTTTCATTCGATTTAACCAGAGGCAAAGTTATGGTCAATATGACCCCAGCGGGCGTTGACTCGATAGTCATGCGCCCACCGAACTCCTGTGCCCTCTCCCTCATACCCAGGAGCCCGACGCCGGACATAGCGCTGCCGCCGTTCGACCCGCCGAGTAGAAAGCCCTCAATCCCCCGGCCGAAATCGCGGATTGTCAGCCGCACCTCCTCGGAGTCCCGCTCGAATTCGATAACGGCGCGCGTGCTCTCCGAATGCCGGTGGACGTTGATGATGCCCTCCTGGACGATTCGAAAGAGGGCCAATTCCATGTTGCTATCGAGCCGCCCGAAGTCGTCAGGCACCTTCACGCCGATATCGAGACCGGCGCGCTCTCCGAAACCTTTGGTGAACAGGCGGACGGCCGTGATCAGCCCGAGTTCGTCCAGGAGCGGAGGATGAAGCCCATAAGAAAGAGCCCGGATCTCACCGGCACACTGTTTGGAGAGAGCTACCGCTTCCGACAGCAGCTGCGTTTGCTCCTCGTTCGATGTCATATCGATCGCACGACCGAGGTTCATGGTGATGCCGGTAAGAAGTTGAGCTGTGCTGTCGTGCAAATCGCGCGCCAGTTTTCGACGCTCTCGATCCTCTGAATGAAGAACCTCCAGGGAAAGCCGGCGAAGCTCGCGATTGACTTTGTTCTGTTGCTCTTCGGCTTCCTTTCGTTCAGTGAGATTGAAAAACAGAACAATCGCTCCGGAATAGCATCCCTTTGCGTCGAATAGCGGGGAGGTGCTAAAGACACACCATATCGCTGCTCCATCCTTGCGGCGGCACTTGACGTCATACTGCCTGGAGATTCCTTGCCGGCGGTGCTCCAGTTGCGCCCGAACAACCGCCCCGTACTTCTGATCGACAAGCTGAAATATCGATTGGCCATCCAGGTCCGGGACCGGATACCCGAATAGCTCGGCCACCCGGCCGTTCGCGTAGGTAATCCTGTTTTCGCTGTCGATCTCCAGAATTCCCTCCGCCGCCGCCGCCACGAACCCGCGGAATTTCGCCTCGCTTTCTCGTAACTCCTTCTGGGATCTCTTCAGGCTGGTAAGATCCAGAATGAAGCAGATCCACTCCAGGTTCGGCTGGAGGGCAGTGATCGCGCTGCCAATGAGAACGGGAATGCGCCGGCCGTCTTGATGGCGGTACTCCAACTCGAACGGCAGACTGATGCCGGTCTTGAGCATAGCCTCCATCGCCTGGGCGCTTTGCGCGCGGTTCTCGGGCGGCACCAGATCCGTCCAGGTCACCTTCCGGGACAGGATGTCTTCACGCGAGCACCCCGTCAGCTGGAGGAACGCGTCATTCGTTTCGATAACCACCCCCGAATGCACGACCGCCACGGCCGCCACGTTCGAGTCGATCATCCGGCGGGCCTGCTGCGCCGACCGAATGGCCTCCGATTGGGCCAATTTCCACTCCGTTACGTCTTCCTGAACGGCTAGAAAGTGCGTGACGGCGCCGGCCGGATCTTTGATCGCTGAAATCGACGCGGACACCCAATAAAGCTCGCCACTTTTCTTCTTGTTGTGGAACTCCCCTCTCCACTCCCCTCCGCTTTGAATGGTCGCCCAAATCTCGCTGTATACCTCCGGGGGCGTTTCGCCGGAGTTCAAAATCCTCGGGTTCTCGCCGGCTACCTCTTCCGCGCCGTAGCCGGTGACCTGGGTGAATTTCGGGTTCACGTACTGGATGCGGCCGTCGAGATCGGTAATCACGATGATTGCCGGGCACTGCTCCACGGCTCGAGAGAGCTTCCGCAGCCGGTCTTCCGTCTGTTTGCGCTTGGTAATATCGATAGCGGTCCCAATATAACCATCGAAACGGCCGTCCCCGAGAAACTTCGGCGTGGCACGATTCAGGATCCATCGGTATTCGCCGGCGGCATTCCGAACCCGGCACAGAATTTCGTAGGGCGTGTGGCGCTCCAGGCCAATCCGCGTGGCTTCGAGGACGGCGGCCCGGTCTTCCGGATGGATTATCTCCCACGTGCCTTGGCCCCGCGCATCGCCGGCGGGCAGTCCGGTAGCATCGATAAATCGCTGGTTCACGTAAGTGGTCTTGCCAGTGGCGTCGGTAATCCAGATAGAAGCCGGCACGGATTCCGCCAGGCTGCGAAACATGGATTCGCTCGCTTTCAGCGCATCTTCAGCTTGCTTCCGTTGCGCCTCGCGATCGACTTCCCTTTGATACAACTCCCTGAAATGTGCGACTTTCTGATGGCGCCAGATCAGCACTGCCAGCAGGACAAAGGCCGTGAACATCAAGCTGACCGCTGCGATCAGGTTCGGCGTGCGTTCCTGGAGGGGAACCGGTGGCTCGTTCCGGTCCACCTTGACTATGACGGCCCAGTCGGATTCCGGCACAGGCCGCACGGCGGCCCATAGTGGGAGAGCGCGGTAGTCTTTGGGTTGAACGAGGCCCTGGAAGCCGAGGGCACCCACGGCCGCGAAGGGATTTGAGGAAACTACCCGCTGCCGGCTGCAAGTTCCAGTGCCGCGGGCCAGAGGAACGAACAGCGCAGGCAACCGGAATCCGCTGTATCCGAATGCCACCTCACGTTTCGACCACATATGCCACTACTCCAGTAGTAGTGCGATCCCCGTTATAATTGTGCCGTCACCGGCAACCTGGGCGGTGAGAGAATAAGAGGCCTACGATCTCCGCGAAAAGCGCCCATGCCTCTGAGCGGGCTATAAGAACCAGTATCATCGAGCCAGTGCGGGCCTCTGAAATCCGTAATATTACTTAGTAGTGTAACACCTGTGAAATCTATTACTGCGCCGGTAAAACCCCTAAATTAGCGAGGACGATTCGGTATGAAATCGTTCCCCCTCGCGCCTTGATAGTATACAAGTACTAGACCTAACAACAATTAGTACGGTGCCATGCCTGATTCATACCGGGTTTCGAGGTATTGGATACGCGGAGATTGTCTGTAACCCTGTATATAGCGGCGGGGCGACGGCAACTTCTATGTCGCCCCGTCGGGGAGGTTTCAGTGCCGCTCCAACCGGCTGATGATCCCAATCCGAACCTCACGTTCGAGTGGATGTTCGAAGTCCACGTGCCGAACCGCGTGTTGGTTCGATACCGGAAAAGACTGCTTTCCCCACCTGAGGTACGGGCCCTGGAGGTTCACTTGGTTCTATGCCCGGTTTGCCAGCTCCAGTTGGCCGACCTGCCAATCCTGGTATCGTGCTATGCCTGATCGTCGTCCGGTTCCGGCAAGGGCAGGGTTATAGTCAGCCTGGTTCCATCTTCGGTGGACGTGATCTCCAGGGTTCCCCCTAGCTGCTCTGCCCGCTGCCGCATCCCCAGGATGCCTACGCCAAGCCGGAAAGACTCCTTCTGGTGTGGGGTGGAGGTTGCGGGGAGTCCGCGGCCATGGTCCAACAGATCTAGACGGACGGCGCGTGAATCGCGCTCCAGCCGGATTTCGGCCAGCGCGCTTCCGGAGTGGCGGTGGATATTGGAGAGGCCTTCCTGAACGATCCGAAAAATGGTCATCTCCAGTGCCTGGTCCAGGCGGCCGAAATCCGGCGGAATCGTCAGCTCCAATGCAATGCCGGTATGCTGGTGGAAGCCCTGCGCATAGGTCTGCAGTGCGCCTCTCAGGCCGAGATCGTCCAACAGAGGCGGATGCAGCAGGTATGAAATCGTGCGAACCTCCAGGGAGCAGTGGTTGGCCACATCGATCGTTTCCGACAGCAGCTTGCTTCTTTGCGATGGTTCCAGGTCCGCATCGCGCAGAAGCCCGAGATTGATAGACAAGGCCGCCAGCAAGTGGGCGGTGCTGTCGTGCAATTCGCGAGCGATCTTTCGCTTCAAGTAATCCTGAGACCGGAGGAGGTCCGCGGAAAGTTGTTGAAGCAGGCGGTTCGTCTGTTGATTCGCCTCGGCGGAGCGCTTCCAAGCCTCTTGTGTGGCCTCAGCGCGCTTCCTTTCCGAACTGTCCCGGATGACGCTCAGGAAGAAGATCTTGCCGGCGGCCTCAAGACCCACCGTATGGATCTCGACCGGAAACGTGGATGAATCCGCCCGCACGTGGAGGTTTTCACGGGTCGGACCCGGGTCCGCCGCTCCGGGGGCAGCTTCGGAAGCGTAGAGGCTGCCGATGTTCAAGCCGATCAAGTCCCGCCGGTCACGGCCGTAGGCTGCCGCCGCGGATTCATTGGCATCCAGGATCTGTCCGGTCGCGTCAGTGAGCAAAACGATTTCGGCGGTGTGGCGGGCCGGCGCCTTCGACAATGCAAGGGGAAGCCGATCAGCAGGATCCTCAGAGGGCTCGGCCATACAGGCTCTTGTACCATGATTGTACGTTTGCATACAACACCAGGCGGCTCTATTGTAGCGCCAGTGGGGTATCTCCCCTAAGTCGTGGAATCGCCGGGCAGTTTCACGATGTTAAGCCAGAACTCTCCGGTGGAGCGGACGACCGAAAGGAACTCATCCACATCAACCGGTTTCGATACAAAGCAGTTTGCATGGAGACTATAACTCCTCACAATGTCCCGGTCGGCTTGCGAACTGGTCAGAATCACGATCGGAACATGGGACAGATCCGAATTGTTCCTAATCTCCGCCAGGACCTCGAACCCATTTCTTTTCGGGATGTTCAAATCGAGCAGGACAAGGTCCGGGCGGGGGGCGTTTTCATAGCCCTTTTCGCGGTGAAGGAAGGAAATGGCGACTTCACCATCCTCCGCGATGCTGATACGGTTCAATACTTTTCCGGACTGAAGGGCCTCTTGAATCAGTTCGACGTCGCCGGGGTTGTCTTCGACAAGCAAAATCTCGGCGGGTCTACTGTGTTCCTTCAACATTGCCTCCATTCTGGTTCCGCTTCGGCAACGTGAAACGGAAGTCAGATCCGACTCCGACTTCCGATTCTACCCAAATCTTCCCTCCATGCCGCTCCACCACCGTCTTGCAGAGCGCCAGCCCGATCCCAGTGCCCGGGTATTCCCCCCGGCCGTGCAGCCGTTGAAAAACCTGAAAGATGCTGTCGGCGTGCCGGGGATCGATTCCAATCCCGTTATCGCGGACGGAGAACAGCCAGTCAGTGCCGTTATCCACCGCGGAGATATGGATGCGCGGAGGGGCTTCCCGCCTGAACTTGATGGCATTGCCAAGCAGGTTTTGAAACAGTTGAACCAGTTGCGAGGTGTCCGCCATGAACGTGGGAAGCGGATCCCACGTAACGGAAGCGCCGCTCTCCTCTATGGCCGCCTTGAGGTTCTGGAGGCTTCCGGCGACGGCCTGCTCGCAATCGGTCGATCTAAGGTCCAGGGCCTTGCTGTTGACGCGAGAATAGGCCAGCAGATCGACGATCAGTTGCTGCATGCGCGTGGCGCCATCCACGGCATAGTGGATGTACCGGTCGGCTCTTTCGTCCAACTGGCCGCTATAGCGCTTGGCCAGCAGTTGCGTATAGCTGGCGACCATGCGGAGCGGCTCCTGCAGGTCGTGAGAGGCCACGTACGCGAACCGCTCCAGTTCGGCGTTGGAGCGCGCCAGCTTCTCCGCATCCTGCTTGAGCGCCTCTTCCATGCGCTTGCGTTCCGTGATGTCCTGAGCTACACCGACGTAGAATTCGACCTCGCCGGTGGCGCTTCGGACGGGGAATCCGCGGTCCCAGATCCACGCGAGAGAGCCATCCGGCCGCGTGATGCGGTATTCGGATGAGGTCGCGAGTCCGGCCTTCACGCTTTCGAGAACGGCCGGTTGTATCCGGGCCTGGTCCCCCGGGTGTATGGCTTGGATGTATGAGCGGTGGTCCCGGTATAGAGATTCCAACGAGCGCCCCCACACACGCTCGTAGGCGGGGCTGACGTACACGATCTTCTCGTTCGACCCATCGGCCATCCAGAAGACCTCGTCGATGGTCCCGGCGATCAACTGGAAACGCTGCTCGCTTACGCGCAGCGCTTCCTGGGCCCGCTTGCGCTCGCTGATGTCGCGGGACACGACGTAGTGGAAGACGTCCGGTCCTAATTCGATTGCGGTTGCGCTGATTTCGACATCCACCAGGGTCCCGTCCTTGCGCTGGTGGCTTGACTCGAAGGTGGCCGGACCAGACCGGACCACCTCCGCCATCTGCTCGAGTACCTGGTCTTGGGTCAGGTCGGTGGCCCAGTCCCAGATGTGCAAGTGCCGCATTTCCTCCACGCTGTACCCGAGCGTGCGGGCGAAGCTTTGGTTCGCTTCAATCACCTGGCCGCTTGCGTCTATGACGGCGATGCCGTCCTTGGAATGCTCGAAGAGCACGCGCCGCCGGGCGACCTCCGCGGCCAGGGCAGCCGCGGCCCGCTTGCGATCCGTGATGTCGCGGACCACCACATAGTGGACGAGGCCCTCTCTCAACTGGATCGCCGTGGCGCTGATTTCGACATCCACCAGGGTTCCGTTCTTGCGCCGGTGGCGTGTCTCGAAGGTGATCGGCGCGGTCAGTGCGCCCCTCATCCTTTGCCGTTGCAGGTCGACGGGGTCCGCACCCCAGTCCCAGACGTGCAATTGCAGCAGTTCCTCCACACTGTACCCGAGCATGTCGGCGAAGCTGTGGTTCGCTTCAATCGTCTTGCCGCTCGCGTCCAAGACGAAGATGCCGTCCTTGGATTGCTCGAATAGCACGCGCCGCCGGGTGACCTCCTCGGCCAAGGCAGCTGCGGCCCGCTTGCGATCGGTAATGTCGCGGACCACCGCATAGTAGACGAGGTCTGCTCCCAATTGGATCGCGGTGGAACTAATTTCGACATCCACCAGGGTCCCGTCCTTAGCCCGATGGCGCGTTTCCAAGGTGATCGGAACGGACCGGCTCTTCCCCATCCCCTCCAGGATCTGGTCTCGGGTCATGTGATCGTCGTAGTCCCAGACGTACAGTTGCCGCATTTCCTCCTGACTGTACCCGAGCGTGCGGGCAAAGCTCAGGTTCGATTCAATCG
This sequence comes from Terriglobia bacterium, assembly GCA_963714205.1. Lineage (GTDB taxonomy): Bacteria > Acidobacteriota > Terriglobia > Bryobacterales > Bryobacteraceae > CAVQNQ01. The sequence continues at coordinate 1,082,902 of CAVQNQ010000002.1, read as the reverse complement.
TCTTGCCATTCGGGCCGAAGACGACGATGCCGTCCTTGGATTGGTCGAACAGCACGCGCCGCCGGGTGACCTCCTCGGCCAAGGCAGCCGCGGCCCGCTTGCGATCCGTGATATCGCGGACCACCACATAGTGGACGAGGTCCGCTCCTAAATCGACGTGAGTCACGCTGACTTCGACATCCACCAGGGTTCCATCCTTGCACCGGTGGTGCGTCTCGAAGGTTACCGGAGGGACGTGGAGGCCACTCACCGACTCCAAGATCTGCTCCCGGGTCATGTCGGCATCCCAGTCCCAGACGTAAAGCTGCCGTATCTCCTCCAGGCTGTAGCCGAGCATGCGGAGGAAGCTCTGGTTCGCTTCAGTCGTCCTGCCGCTCACGTCTAAGACGGCGATGCCATCCTTGGATTGCTCGAAGAGCACGCGCCGCCGGGTTGCCTCCTCAGCCAGGGCAGCCGCGGCCCGCTTGCGATCCGTGATATCGCGAACCACCACATAGTAGACGAGGTCCGCTCCCAATGAGATCTCGGTTACGCTGACTTCGACATCCACCAGGGTGCCGTCCTTGCGCCGGTGATGGGTCTCGAAAGTTTTCGGAGCGCCCAGGAGGTCCTCCCTCCCTCCCAGTATCTGCTCCCGGGTCATGCCGGCTTCCCAGTCCCAGACGTAAAGCTGCCGCATCTCCTCCGCGCTGTAGCCGAGCATGCGGAGGAAGCTCTGGTTCGCTTCAATCGTCCTGCCGCCCACGTCTGTGATGGCGATGCCGTCCTTGGATTGCTCGAAGAGCACGCGCCGCCGGGTAGCCTCCTTGGCCAGGGCCGCCGCAGCCCGCTTGCGATCAGTAATGTCGCGAACCACTACATAATAGAAGAACTCCGCTCCCAATTGGATCGCGGAGGAGCTGACTTCGACATCCACCAGGGTTCCGTCCTTGCGCCGGTGGTGTGTCTCGAAGGTGTGGGACTGGAATTGGAGGTCCCTCATTCCCTCCTGTATCTGGTCCCAGGTTCTGTTGGCCTCCCAGTCCCAAATGTGCAGTTGTAGTAGTTCCTCTACACTATAGCCGAGCATGCGGGCGAAGCTCTGGTTCGCTTCAACCGTCTCGCCGCTCCCGTTTACGACGGCGATGCCGTCCTTGGATTGCTCGAAGAGCGCGCGCCGCCGGGCAGCCTCCTTAGCCAGGGTCTCGGCAGCCTGTTTGCGGTCCGTGATGTCGCGGATCACAACGTAGTGGAACCGTTCCGCTCCCAATATGATCTGGGTTGTGCTGACTTCGACATCCACCAGGGTTCCGTCCTTGCGCCGGTGGTGCGTCTCGAAGGTGTGGGGCTGGAATTGAAGGTCCCTCATTCCCTCCAGTATCTGGTCCCGGGTCATATCGGCCTCCCAGTCCCAGATGTGCAGTTGCAGTAGTTCCTCCACACGGTACCCGAGCATGCGGGCGAAGCTCCGGTTCGCTTCAACCGTCTCGCCGCTTACGTTTACGACGGCGATGCCGTCTTTGGATTGCTCGAAAAGCGCCCGCCGCCGGGTAGCCTCCTCGGCCAGGGCCGCTTCGGCCCGCTTGTGCTCCGTGATGTTGTGCGCCGCAACATACACCAACTGCTCGTCCTTCGCCGCTGTGGAGCTGAACAGGAGCCAAAGCTGCCTACCGTCCTTGCACAAGCCCCGGAATTCGTCTTGCGTTGTCCCCCCACAGGCACAGATCCTGGCGAACTCGGCCCGCATCTCCGCGGCGTCATCCGGGTGGAAAAACTCGGTAAATGGTTTGCGCTGGAACTCCTCGATGGTGTATCCCGTGGTCTTCACCAGCGCGGGATTGGCCCGCTTGATATACCCATCGAAGCCGATGACCAACAGCAGGGAGTCGGACACCATGAAAAACTGCCGCAGAGCCGATTCGGCCTGCATGCGATCCGTGGTGTCCACGGTGACTTCGATCTTCCGGGTGAGTCCCTCCCTTTCGCCGGCGAACGTCCTGCCGTTGCAAAAGAGCCAATGGACGCTCCCGTCAGGCCAGACGACGCGGAACTGAATCTGGTAGGGCCTTTGCTCCTCCAGCGCCAGGCTCTGTTCGGACGCAACTCGTTGCCGGTCGTCGGGATGCAGCGTCTGGAGCCACTCCTCGCGGGTCAGCCAGTTCGGGCGCGGCTCCAGGCCGTACAAGCGGAACTGCTCTTCGGAAACCTTGGTCTCCCCGGAATCCTTGTAGCAGATGCCGATTCCCGCCGCACGGTGCGCGAACGCCAGCCACTCTTCGCTTTTCCGCCGCTCCTTCTCGGTCCGCTTCCGCTCGGTGATGTCCCGGACTACGCTGAACGAAGCGCGAGTGCCGCCGATCGTGGCGCCCTGCATGCTCACTTCCACGGGGAACGTGCTGCCGTCCTTCCGGCGGTGCACGGTCTCGAAGAGGATGCCGTGCGCGTCGGCCTCCGCCAGTCGATCGGCGCTCAGCCCCGGCAGGCCGGGGGCGCGCAAATCGTGGATCGATAGCTTCAGCAGCTCGTCACGGGTATACCCGTAGGCCCTCGTAGCGGCGGCGTTGGCCTCCAGGATGCGCCGGTCTTCGCGCGCCAAATATAAAATTGGATCCCAGCTATGCTCGGACAGCAGCTCGAAGTTCCGCCGCGCTTCCTCGGCCCTCTTCCGCTCGCTGATATCCTCCACCAGGGTCGCGAAGTGAAGCGGCTGTCCGCTGCCGTCGCGCACCAGAGAGACACTGGCGCAGACCCAGACCAAATCCCCGTCCTTACGGACATAGCGTTTCGTCAAGACCCTCTGCGAGATTTCTCCGGCGATCATGGCCCGTTTCAGTTCGAGGCCATCCGCCCGGTCGTCCGGATGAGTGACCGAGGCGAAGTCTGTTTGCAGCAGTTCCTGCTCGGTATATCCGGTGATCCGGCACAGACTCTGATTCACCTGCAGGTAATGCCCGTCGAGAGAGACCACGGCCATGCCGATCAGGCCGTTATCGAAGACCGTGCGGACCTGCGCTTCGCTCGCGCGGAGAGACTCTTCAGCCTGCTTTCGCTTGGCGGTCTCCCATATGGTTGCCATCACGCCTTCGACGCGCCCTTGGATCACAACCGGTTGTGCGGAATAGCCAACCGTGAACGAAGTTCCGTCGCGGCGCCAGAACAAGTCGTCTTCCACCAGAATGCCCGAGCCGGTCCGAAGGACCGCCGACATGGGGCACTCGTGTTTGGGATACGTCGATCCATCCTGCCGGCGCCCATGCACCATTGCGTGGAGGTCTTGGCCGATGCATTCCTCCCGCGAGTAGCCCAGCATCCGGCAGGCCTCGCGGTTAATGAATACGCACTGTCCGTCAAGGTCGGCTGCCCACATCCCAACCCCGGAACATTCCAGCATCGCCGCCAGTTCCGTAGCTCCCCAGACTGCGCTATCCACCATTGGACTAGACCCTCGCGAGCAGCTTGCCGGCAAGCCCTCTCTCCCGTATTTTCTTGAGCAGCAGTTCCTGAATCTCCTTATCTTCGCCCAGTTCAGCCATAAGGTTGCCAGCCTCCATTCCTTGGATGGCCGCCTCGATGGCGGAGCACTCTTTGGGTAACGGTATGGAGCAGATCTCCTGGATCAGGCGCAGAAGGGTCTGCTCGCTTTGGTGGTCTCCCTCCGGGGTCGCGACCGTGCGGCGTGCCTGGGAGAGGAGAACATCCCGGCAGGTCTGGACAAAGACAGGGTCTTCGGCATATGCGTGCCCCCCTCGCACCCGCAGGATTCTGGAGATCAAGATGGCCGGCCGGACGCTGGCGCTGCTGGTCTTGAGCCCCGCATCGCGGAAGGCCCGGACCAGAGCTACGATCCTCTCGACCTCCGCCAGAGGCAGTCCGGAGTGTGTCTGGGTGATACCGGCTTCGGTTTCCTGGTCGAAGCCGCTCAGAAGGATCGTTACCATCCGGTCCAGCAGAGCATCCTGGGCGCCGTGTACTCCCGCATAGTCGGCGGGATTGCTGGTGAAGATGATGCGGAAATCGGGGTGAACGGCTATATGCTCGCCGCGCAAAGGCAACACCCGCTCCTCCAGGACTGAAAGAAGCACATTGTTGGCCTCGGGCCGCGAACGCGTGAATTCGTCGTAGACTACGGTACAGCCCTTCTGGCAGGCTTCGGTGAGGGCTCTTCCCACCCACAGGGGCTTGGACTCTTCCTCGATCTTAAGCACCGTGTGAATGTACTGGTCGTGCGTATAACTTCGCTTGTAGCCGCTCTCCTTGCCCACCAGGTCCGCGGTGCCCATCTGGTCATCCCCATGGATGAGCACTACCGGACGGCCCAGTTGCTGGGCCACGTGGAGAGCGATGGTGGTCTTGCCGCTCCCTGCTGGACCGGAGAGGTGTACGTGTAATCCATCCCGGAGATAGGCCAGAGTGCGGATTACCAAGTCCTTGACGAAGGGCGTCTCCACGAAATCCGATGGCGGAGCGCTTCTTGGTTCACATCGCTGGGCTGGTGGCTTATCCCCCATCTGAGCGGCACTTGGAGTGAAGGTGAACTCCTTCTTACAGAAGGGGCATGAGTACAGCCGCTGGCGCCCCGAATCCACCTGCACTTCTCTATGGCACCAGGGGCAGGTCTCTATCTGCTTCTCCATCAGTCGGCTCCCACTTCCAAGGTCTCCAAATGGTCCGCGCCAAGCCGCGAGAGAGGGATCACCGCCATAACCTCCGTGCCCGCGCCTGGAGAGCTTTGGATCACGCACTGTCCACCCACGGCGTCGGCGTAATCTTGCATGATAGCCACCCCCAGCCCAGCAGGCGCGCTTTCCGCGACAAACCCCTGGCCGTCGTCCCGCACCGTGAGACGTAGCCAACCTTCCCGAGCCGCATCCAGCTGCACGGCAACCTTGCTGGCCTTGGCGTGCTTGACCGCGTTGGTCAGAGCTTCTTCGGCGACCCGGTACACGGCCAGCTTCACCAGCTCTGGAACCCAGTTCGGGTCGGCCTTCTCCCGCCTCACAAGTTCTCCGTCCAGATCTACCTCAACAACCGGAGCCGCTTTATGGCGATCGGCAAAAGACAGAAAGGTCGGGACCAGCCCGCGGCTGAGAGTTGCAGGGTAGAGATGGCGGCTGAGAGCGCCTACCTGTTGCTCGATCACCTGGTTCAGGGCGTCGACCGTTCCGCTCAGAACCCGGGTTGTTTCCGCGGCCGGGCTTTTGCCTTCGAGGATCTCTTGAATGCGGCCCTTCAGGATTAAGAGCTCTTCGCGCACGCCATCACGTAGTAGGGCAGCGGCTTCCTGGCGAACGCGCTCCTGCGCCGCGATAAGCCTCTGTTGCGAGCGGTGGACTTCCTTCGCCCTGGTGAGAGCTACCCCCTGCCGCACCAGCGCCTCCTCCGTCGCCTTGCGCACCATGGCATAGCGCATGGAGCGCCCCAACAGTTGGCTATCCACTTGACCCTTTACCAGATAGTCCTGTGCCCCTCCCTTCAGCGCCTCAACCGCTAACTCTTCGTCTTGGAAGCCTGTCAGCACCACAATGGGAACACCCGGCGCTTGCGCCCGCATTACGATAAGCGTGTCGAGGCCGTGACTGTCCGGCAGCCCCAGGTCCAGCAGAACCACATTGCAGGTCTCGCCCCAAAGGTACTCCAGCGCCTCGCTAAGCCGCCGGACGTGGGTCATCTGGAAATGCTCGGGCAGGGCCTCCTCCAGGCCCTCGTACAGCAGGCGGGCGTCTCCCAAGTTGTCTTCAACCAGCAATACTTTGATGGGTTCGGATGACATAACCTCTCCTTATCCCGGCGGCAGCTTCACTATGGTGAACCAGAATTCCTCGATGGCTTTAACTACTGCGATGAACTGATCCAGGTCCACGGGTTTTGTGATATAGCAATTCGCGTGGAGGTCGTATGTTTTGAGAATGTCCTGTTCGGCGCTTGACGTGGTCAGGACTACCACGGGGATGCGTCTCAACTGCTCATCGCCCTTGATCTCCGCCAGCACCTCACGGCCGTCTTTCTTCGGCAGGTTCAGATCGAGCAGGATGAGATCCGGACGGGTTGCATTGGCGTACTTGCCTTCGCGGCGCAAAAACGCCATAGCCTCGACTCCGTCGTCCACTACGCTCATATTATTGAGCAGCTTGGAATCGCTCAAAGTCTCCCGCGTCAGGACTACGTCACCAGGGTTGTCCTCCACCAGGAGAATCTCAACAGGCCTGCCTTGCGCGGCAGCGCTCATAGCCGTCACCTCCTATGGGGATCGTGAAGTAAAACGTGGAGCCTATCCCGGGTTGCGACTCCACCCAGATGCGCCCGCCGCGGCGCTCCACGATCTTTTTGCAGATGGCCAGGCCCATACCGGTGCCGGGATACTCTTCTCTGGTGTGCAGGCGCTGGAAGATAATGAAGATGCGCTCGGCATATTGCGGATCGATGCCGATGCCATTATCGCGAACGGAAAGGACCCATTCGTTTCCCTTTTGTTCAGCCGATACATGAATACGTGGCGGCTTCTCAACGTGGAACTTGATGGCATTGTCGATCAGGTTCTGAAATAGCTGAAGCAGTTGCAAGTTGTCTACCGTAACCGTCGGCAGCCGGTCTTGGGTCACCGCCGCGCCGCTTTTTTCAATCGCCCCCTTTAGATTGGCGACCGCCTGGTCGAGGACGGCCGTGCAGTCAGTGGGAACGAGTCCCTTAGCACGCGCGCCCACTCGGGAATAAGCCAGTAGGTCGTTGATCAGCCTCTGCATCCTGTTTGCCCCGTCCACGGCGTAAGCGATGAACTCGTTGGCGGCGGCGTCCAGCTGGCCCTGATAGCGCCGCGCCAGGAGCTGCGTGTAGCTCGACACCATGCGCAGTGGCTCTTGCAGGTCATGCGAAGCGACGTAGGCGAATTGTTCCAGTTCTTTGTTGGAACGCTCCAGATCGGCCGAGGTCAGTCTTGAATTCTCCTCGGCCAACCGCTGTTTGGTAATGTCGAACGCGCAAACCACCAGGCCTTTGAGCTGCCCGTTAATTACAACAGGTTGGGCGAACAGATCAACCGGAAGCGGAGTCCCGTCGTTACGCCAGACCACATGGCCGTCCATCCGAATCCCGGTCCCGGTCTGGAGGGCGTGGAGCACGGTGCACTCCTCCCGGGGAAAGACCGAGCCATCGGCGCAACGGCCGTGGACCTTTTCGTGCATGTCCTGGCCGACGCATTCCTCGCGCGTGTAACCCAGCATCCGGCAGGCTGCCGCATTGATGAATGCGCACCGCCCGCGCAAATCCAGCCCCCATATGGAGGCCCCTGCCGCTTCCAGCATCGCTGCCAGTTCCGCGGCCCCCCAATCTGCGTCATCGCCGGCCGGGGCCGTGCCGGCAATCTTCACCGGGAGTTGTTCAGCATGATAACTCCGACTAGCCTGTTGCATGGCGTAAGACTCCGGCTAGAAATGACAATGGTCCTTTTGCAGAATCATCCTCTTTCAGGCCTGCAATTTCTGCCGCCATGCGGGCGATCTGTTTTCGGAACTCACGGCCTTCGCCCAGCACGCCGCCCTCAGGGGTGGCGCCGAGGAAGCCTGGCCTGGATTCCGGTAACATCGCATGAACAGGAGCGCCTAAGATCTCTTGAAGTTCGGTTGGCGAGATCCCCAGCCTCCATGGCGCCTGGTTGAGAATTATCTGAAGCGAATTCCCTCCGAAGCCCGCTTCGTGCAGCCCGTGGATTGCCCATTTGGCTTCGTTGAGCGCGAGAACGTCGCAGGCGCTCACCAGGAACAACTGCCCCACGTCGCGGGCCACCCGGACGGCAAGCGGGCCCAGGCAGCCCAGATCGATCACGATCCAGTTATAGAGCGTACGCACAAAACGAAGGATGAACTGGATTCTCTCCGCCCTCGGTTGCCGTTCCTCCTGGCAGGCCGGGCCGGCCGATTGGATGAGGTCCAGGCCTGTCGCAGTGCGAACCACCAACTTCTGCCATCGATCCCGGTCCAGGTGGAGGATGTCGTTGGAAGCATCCAGGATCGTGTAAGCTCCCTTCACCCGCATCAGGAAACCGATGGAGTTGGCCCCCGCGCCCAGATCCATCATCAGCACCCGCCCGCCGGTTTGCCGGCCGAGTTCCTGGGAGATGTGACAGGCAACGGTGGTAGTTCCGACACCCCCCTTGGCGCCGACATACCCCACGATCTTCGCTGGTTGTTCAGGGGATTCGGTCTTAGGGTTGTCTATTTGTGTCTGTTGCCTGACCACGGCCCGGCGAAGACTGCGCGCCAGCGCGGCGCCGTCCAACCTGCCTTTCACCAGATAGTCCTGCGCTCCGCCCTGAACCGCCCGCAATGCCAGGGACTCATTGTCCCATCCCGTCAGCAGCACAATCGGAACGTTCGGCGCGTGGATGCGGATGGCATTAAGACCATCCAGCCCCTGGCTGTCGGGAAGAGAGACGTCGAGCAGGACCAAGTCGATATCGCCTCGCGCCAGCCGGTCCAGCCCGGGCAACAAGGCTTCGGCCCAGTGGATGCGGAACGCAATCTCGCCGGCGTCCGCCAGCATGTCCTTTACCAAGTCCGCATCGCCGGGATTATCTTCGATGAGCAGTACTTGCAGAGATGGTCGGTCCATAGTGCACGTCGGCAGTTCCTTCCTAGTACTCTGGCATGTAGAAGTTCGAAGTTGTATCGGGATCACTCATCAAATCGGATAGGGTAATCTGGTATACAGCCGCATGGTCCACGGGGGAGAATACCTAGACCGCCAAGCGATGGCGGCCCATGGGTACCGGCCTGACCGGATCGCGGCATCTTCCTTAAGCCGCCGCACTTCGCGCGCTCACAAAAAAACCCGGCGAGGGTTCCGCCCCCGCCGGGCCGCGTCGTTCCAATTTGACCCTGTATTGGTAGCTTCCTGGTCCCCTTCGTATCGGGGAGGGTCCAGACCACTATATCACCGATCACTCGATCGTGGCTTTGTAAATGCGGTCCAGCCGGGCGAAATTGTCGATCAGGTATTGGTCCCCCAGCCGCATCAGTTCCCGCGGATCGGGGCCTTTGCCGTTGGGTGGCATCTCGCCATAAGCGTCATAGAGCCGATCCACCACGTCCATGCCGGAAACCACCTTGCCGACCGGCGCGAAACGATCCCGGTCGAGCGAGAGGTTGTCCTTCAGATTGATGAACAACTGGGTGGCGCGCGAGTTCCGCGTGCTGGTGGCCGCGAAGGTCACGGTGCCCTTCACGTTGTGCAGCTTGACGGGATCGTCCGGAATGTAGCCGTTGGCCCATAGCTCGGTGGTGGCCGGATCGCCGTTGATGCCCCATTGCACCACGAAATTCCGCACCACCCGGTAGAAGCGGTTGCCGTCGTAATAGCCGAGCTTCACCAGCGAGTAGAGGTGGTCGGCTCCATGCGGCGCCCAGTCGCGGTGCACTTCAATGATCACCGTGCCCTTGGACGTGTCCAGGTTCACCCGGTAAATATCCGGCGCCTGTTCGTTCGCAGCGCTGGCTGGAGGGGATTCTTTCTTCACCTCGGTTCGGGCGCGTTCCGGCGACGAGCAGCCCGCGAGCGCCAGGCAGACGGCCGCGCTCGATGCCATCCAGAGGGTCCATCGCATGTCCATTCAGTATGCCATGCTGAAGGAAGCCCGATGGCCGGATATGACGACTTCGCCTGGTTCTACCAGCGCTACTGGAACGAAGAGTTCCATGGCCTGGCGTTTCCGATTCTGGAGCGTATCTGGCTGCCTCGCGTTCCGCAGTGCGCGCGCATTCTGGATGTGTGCTGCGGAACCGGCTGCCTGGCCGGCCTGCTGGCCGCGCGCGGTTACCGCGTGACCGGCATCGATCTCTCGGCCGCCATGATCGCGTTTGCGCGGGACAATGTGCCGGAAGCGGAGTTCTTGGTCGCGGACGCCGCCCGGTTTCATTTGCCGTGCGCCTTCGACGCGGCCGTTTCCACGTTCGACAGCCTGAATCACATTCTCTCGTGCGAGGATCTCGAGGCGGCCTTTCGCAATACAGCCGCCGCGCTCAAGCCCGGCGCCACCTTCGCCTTCGACGTGCTGTTCGAAGCGGCTTACCAGCACCACTGGGGGGAATCGTTCGCCCTGGTTCGCGACGATCACGTCCTGACCATCACCGGGTCGGGATACGATTTCCGCAGCCGCCTGGCGCGCTGCACGCTCACCATGTTCCGCCTGCTCGAAGGCGCCTGGCGCCGTTCGGATGTGACGATCGTGGAGCGCTGCTTCGCTCCCCAGAAGATCGATCGGGCGCTGGAGCGCGCGGGCTTTGGCGAAACGGCTTGCTACGACGCCGGCGACCTGGGCATGGCCGGCGAACTCGGCGAAGGCCGGACCTTCTACGTGGCGACCCGTTTATAACCGGCCGGGACCGCCAGAAGCTTACGAAGCCAGGCGCGTGGCGGCCCGATGATAGTTCCGCAAATGGGCGCCCATGATGCGGTCGGTGAGGGCGGTGTGATCCCGGAACCACCCGGCCAGGAACTCCATCATCTGTTCAAGGGATTCGCGGTCGCCTTGCTGAATCTCCGGCATGAACAGACGCAGGCGTTTGCGCGCGGTATTGTGCTGGCGCTTGTGCCACTCGAAGGACGGGCAGATGGAATCGCGCATGAGGATCTCCTCGTGCTCGAAATGGGCCTCGGCGTGGTCCACCAGGGCCTTCAGTCGAGGCTGCAGTTCCGCCGTGCTCGTGCCCGCCTCCAGGGCTTGTTGCAGCTGCTCGGCCATGCGAAAGATGGTCTTATGCTCCGCGTCTATTTCGGGAACGAAAACAGCATTCGACTTGCTCCATTTGAACGGCTTCATAAAACCTCCTGTTCTTCCGCGTCCACGCTTCTCTATTTTAAACAGATTATAAGACCTTTGAATCCCTTTTTGTGAACGATTGGACATTCCAGGGCCGCCCTGTGTGCCGGCAACCCCAATTCCACCGGACTGATCGTATGAAGATTTACTTAGCCAGCGCTTCGGCGGGCTGCGGAGCCGGCTGCTTGTGCTTGCACTCCGGATTGGGGCACTGCCACACCGGCCCGGCCTTCAGCCATTTCTCAACCATGTACGGGCTGCCGCACTCGGGGCACTTCTCGGCAACCGGCTTGCCCCACGCCACGAATTTACAATCGGGATAGCGGTTGCAGCCGTAGAAGGTCTTCCCCTTGCGGGAGCGGCGCTCGATAACCTCGCCGTCCGAGCACTCCGGGCACTTCACTCCGATGGTCTTCTGCTTGACGTACTTGCAGGCCGGGTAGTTGCTGCAAGCGGTGAACTCGCCGAACCGCCCGGTCTTCAACACCAGATTGTTCCCGCACTGGGGACACTTTTCGTCGAGAGGCTGATCAGGCTTCTTCTGCGTCCCGCCGACGGGCTTGGTGGTCTTGCAGTCGGGATAGCCGGTGCAGGCGAAGAACGTTCCGAAGCGGCCCTTCTTGAGCACCATGGGACGGCCGCAGTTTTCGCAGTACTCTTCGTCCGCCTGCTCGCCCAGATCGGCCTTGTCCACATCGGGCAGGTCCACGGTGAGCTCGCGCGTGTAGGTGCAATCGGGATAGCCGGTGCAGGCGATGAAACTGCCGTGCTTGCCCCATTTGATGACCAGGGGCTTGCCGCACTTCTCGCAAATCAAGTCGGTGGGCCTCTCCATCCGCTTGATGTCGGTCATGTGCTCTTCGGCGTGTTTTAGGTCGCGGTCGAAACGCTCGTAAAACTCGGAGATGGCCGTGCGCCAGTCCAGCTTGCCCTCCTCGATCTCGTCTAGCTCCTCTTCCATGCGCGCGGTGTAGCGCACCTCAAAGATGTCGTCGAAGCTTTCGATCAAAAGGTCGGTAACCACCATGCCCAGCTCGGTGGGGACAAAGCGGCCTCCTTCCTTCTTCACGTACTCGCGCTCCTGGATGGTGGAGAGAATGGACGCGTACGTGGATGGGCGCCCCACGCCATCGGCTTCCAGCCGCTTCACCAGGGTGGCCTCGTTGTAGCGCGGAGGCGGCTCGGTGAAGTGTTGCTCCGGTTGGAGGGAGCGGAAGCGCAGGCTCTCGCCCTCGGTTACGGCGGGCAGCCGGTGCTTCAACTCTTCGTCCTCGTCGTCCGCTTGGTCCTTGCTCTCCTGATAGACCTTCAGGAATCCCTCGAATTTGAGGACCGAGCCGGTGGCGCGGAACAGGTAGTCGAGGCCGTTCTTGCCCTTGGCGGCCACTTCGATGGTGGTCTGATCGTAGAGCGCCGGCATCATCTGGCAAGCCGCGAAGCGGTTCCAGATCAGCCGGTAGAGCTTCATCTCGTCCTCGGCCAGGTACCGCTGCACGACTTCGGGCGCATACGCCATGGACGTGGGCCGGATGGCCTCGTGGGCATCCTGCGCGTCCTTCTTGGATTTGTAGACGTTAGGCGCCGGCGGCAGGAAAGCGTCTCCGTAGTGCTCGCCGATGTAGTGCCGCACGTCGTTCAGGGCGTCGTCGGAAATGCGCGTGGAATCGGTGCGCATGTAAGTGATCAGGCCGACCGCGCCCTCTGTGCCGATCTCAATGCCCTCATAGAGCCGCTGCGCCAGCATCATGGTGCGCTTCACGCTGAAGCGCAATTTGCGCGAGGACTCCTGCTGCAGGGTCGAAGTGATGAAGGGCGCTACCGGATTGCGCTTCTTCTCGCGCTTGGTCACCGAGCGGACAACATAGCCGGCTCCTTCGAGCTGCGCCACCGTTTCATCGGAGGCAGCCCGCGAGCCGATCTCCGCGGGTCCTTCGCCGATCTTCACCAGGCGCGCCCAGAGAGCCGCCTTCTTGGCCTGCAATTCCGCGTCGATGGTCCAATATTCGCGGGGAACAAATGCGCGGATCTCGCGCTCGCGGTCCACAACGAGCCGCAGCGCCACGGTCTGCACGCGGCCAGCCGAAAGCCCCCGCCGCACCTTGTCCCAGAGCAGCGGTGAGATCTTGTAGCCCACCAGGCGGTCCAGCACGCGGCGCGCCTGCTGCGCGTCCACCAGGTTGATATTGACCTGGCCGGGCTTCAGAAAGGCTTTCTGAACGGCGCTCTTGGTGATCTCGTTGAACATCACGCGGAAGATCTTCGGAGCTTTCTTCCGGCTGTCTTGCAACTCCTCCTGGAGGTGAAAACAGATGGCCTCGCCCTCGCGGTCCGGATCGGCCGCGAGATACACGCTCTCCACGCCTTTGGCGGCTTGTTTCAGCTCGCCGACAAGCTTCTTCTTCCCTTCGATGACCTCATAGCGCGGCTCGAAATTGCGCTCCACATCCACTGCCAGATCCCGCTTGGGGAGATCCTTGATATGACCGAGCGAAGCTTTGACGATGTATTGCTTGCCCAGGTATTTGTTGATGGTCTTCGCCTTCGCAGGCGACTCCACGATTACCAGAGCCTTTGCCATATGAATTGTTCCGATTTACGGCGCCCTCCGCCGAGTGCCAATGATTGCGAATTACCCAGTTGACGTTACCACACTTTTACAAAATTCTTGCCGGGAAGCTGTTTCACCAGGCCCAGCATTTCCAGTTCGAACAGCGCCGCGATGAGCTCGGAAGGCGTAGTATCCTCTATCTTCTCAAGCAGATCGTCCAAATGTACGGAGGCATCCACGCGCAGGATTTCGAGCGCCCGGCGACCCGTCTTGCCCAGCTCCGAAGCCTCGCCGCCCAGTAGCGATGCCTGCTCCGGTTCGGCCGTGGCGCCTCCTCCTTCCAGGATTCGCCTGCGCCCCTGTTCTATTAGATGCCGCCGGGATTCAGGCGGAAGCTCGGTCACCACGTCATTCCAGTCCTGCACCAGCCTGGCCCCCTGCTTAATCAGGAGGTTGGGTCCCCAACTCAGTTTCGACGTAATGTTGCCCGGAACCGCGAAGACCTCGCGGCCTTGGTCCATGGCCAGCTTGGCGGTGATGGCCGAGCCGCTGTATTGCGCTCCTTCCACCACCATCACCCCGAGGCTCATCCCGCTGATGATGCGGTTGCGGATGGGAAAATTCTGCGGGAAGGCCACGCTTCCCATGGGAAACTCCGAGACGATGGTCCCTTTGACCGCCAGCTCGGCGGCCAGCTTCTTGTTCTCGATGGGATATACGACGTCCACGCCGCATCCCAGCACGGCCACCGTTCCGCCTCCCGCGGCCAGCGCGCCCCTGTGCGCCGCGGTATCGATGCCGCGCGCCATCCCGCTGACGATGGTCAATCCGGCATGCGACAGGTCCGCCGAGAGCCGCTCGGCGGCGGCCAGGCCGTAGGGAGTGGCGCGCCGCGTCCCCACCACCGCCAGCATCAGCGATTGCAACAGATCGAGGCGCCCGCACACGAACAGCACGGTGGGCGGATCGAAGATCTCGCGCAGAGCCCCGGGGTAGCGCGGGTCCCCTACTGTGATCAGTACCGCCCCAGCCTGCGCCATCTTCTCCTGCTGGGTCACGGCGTCTTCGAACGTGCAGCCGCTGGCGATGGATTGCGCCACTGCCCCGTTCACGCCGGCCGCTTCGAGCTCGGTTCGCGAAGCGCGGAAAATGGCTTGCGGCGTGCGATAGCGTTCCAGCAGCTTGCCGGCCGTTCGGGTGCCCAGGCCCGGCACGAGTTTCAAAGCGATCCAGTGGAGTTCCTCTTCGCGAGTGAGAATAGGCGCGGCCATGATCGAGCGACGCCTCTACCCTATCAGCCGCGCACCGCGAGGCGCAAGCCCGGACCGCGCCGCCGGGTCACTCGCGCGGCACAACGCCATAGCTGCCGCCAGAAGTGCGGTCTACGAAGAAGCTCGCGATGCGATCGTCGCGCAAAACCAGCAGGCCGTCGTGGGCGCCCATGTACAGGACCTCGCCGCGCCGCGCGATCGAGGTGACGATGGAGGCCGCCGCGAAGCGCCGCGCCTGTTCCGCCCGGCGATCCCAGCGCAGCAACCCGCCGGCGGTATCGCCATACTCTCCGCGCCGGTACAGGCCCAGCCAGATGGCTTCGGGTTCCACCAGAATCGCGGAGGCCGACCAGCGCTGAATTTCCGGCGGCGAGAAAAGACGGAACGCGCGGGTGGCGCAATCGAAATAGCCGAAGCCGCCCACGCCGGTCCAGCCTTCGCCGTCGTAGAAGGTCTTGCCGAACCAGAGGCGATCGGTCTCGGCCTGGCGCGGGCCCATCTGTTCGTTCTCCTCATCAGGATTGAGTTGCGGCCGGCTTCCGACGTAATCGGGGCGCGCCGCGCGCCAGGTCTCGAAATCCGATTGCGGCAGCTTGTAGCGGCGTTCCCCTTCGGCGATGACGGGGAAGTCCTCTCCGAAGCGGTTCTTTTCGGGTACGAGCTGGAACCTCCCGCCTGGCCCGAATACCTCGGCCGGTTTCGGCGGCGTCTCCTGGGGAGCGGCCCACACCTGCCACGTGCCTTCTGCGGAAACCGTCACCAGCAGGTCGCGCTGCCCATTGTTCATCAAAAATCGCGGGCCGCGCGGACCGCGAACGAGGCCCGCCGCGTGGAAAGGCGCATAGGCAAACTGCTTCACCAGCGCCTTCGCGCGCACATCGTAGATGAACTTCCGGTTGTCGTAGGTAGCCCACTTCTCGCCGATGCAGGAGAGCACCAGCTCCTCGCGCGTCATGCGCTCGATGGCTATGGAGCAATCGTCGTTGGGTCCCGGCTCGACGGCCAGCCGGTAGACGCGACCGGAATCCGCCCGCGATTGCAAGAAGAGGCCCACGCGGTCCTTGGTGTTCCACCAGTAACGGCCAGGAGGCGCTGCGAAGGGATCTGGGGAAGCGAGTGCCAGCACCAGGTCCAGTTCGTCGCCGGCCGGCATCCGCCGGATGACCGCCGCTTGACCCGCCGGCGCAGCCCGGCGCAGCGCCGTGAGAACGGCCTGGTCCGCGGGCGTCGCGGCCGGAGCCGAAGCGGCCAACGCCAGCGTGAGAAGAGCTTGGAGAGCTTTTCGGGGCATCATCCATCATCAAGTCTAAACCGGCTCACCAAACTCTCCTACACTATAGGGAAGCGGCATGAAACAGGAAGCATCCTACTTCGACGGCCGGGAGCCGGTTCTCATTTACATCGCCAAACGATTGCGAGACGCGTTGCGCCTCGAGGGTATCTTCACCGAAGCCGGCATGGATTACGGCGTCGAAGCCGACCAATACCACGGCGGCGTGATATTCCAGACCACCCGCACGGGCGCATTCTTCTACGTGCTGCCGGAGATGCTGGAATCGGCCAGCGAGATCATGCGCCGCAACGGCTACAAACCTTACCAGGGATCGCCCGTGCCCGCGGAGTAGCCGGCTCAGCCCTGCCCCACCACTTCCACAACCGCGGGCGCCGAGACCACGTCCCCCATCACCAGGTTCACGTTCATCCTTCCTGGCGCCAGGCCCGGCGGCAGCAGGGCGTTCACTTGTCTCAGCCCGGCCGGGTCCGGCTCGGAGAGAAAGATGCACGGCAGGTCGTTGCCGCCCAGCCGCACCAGCGCGCCTTCGGCGCGGGAGCCCTCCGGCATCCCGCGCACCCATAGCGAAATGCAGGCATCCTGCCGGGTGCGCACCTGGTTGCGCTCCCAGGTTTTGCCGTCGGCCACGATCTCGATGCGGATCTCCGCGCCGCCGGGTGTGGCCAGTGTGCGCCTCTGGCGCTCCTCTTCGCTCACATCCACGCCGATGCGCACGGGGTTGCTGAAGGCGCTCCCGGGCACGCGCAGGCGAAGGCCGCTCCAGCCCGCGGCGATCCCGCAAGGCAACTTGAAAATGGCGTGCCAGCCATCGCCACCGCTCGAGAACACCTGCACGGGCCGCGCCGCGTAAGCGCCGATCTCCGCGAACACCTCGTCCGGGCCGAGCGCCTCCCCGGCCGCCTTGAACCACACCGAGACGTAATCGTCGCGCGAGGCCGAGAAGTTGTGATCGAGCGAAACGGCATTCTCCACCGAAACGATGTACGGCGCGGAACCGCTTCCCTCCGGCGTGTCCCAACGGCGCCGGCAGACCACGTGAGCGCGGTTGTCGAGCACGCTCTCGAGGTGCACCCGCACGAACCCCGCGGCGCGGCACATGGCCGTAAGGCAGGCCGTGTTGGGACCCACCCAGTTATCGAACTGGCCGCACAGCTCGGTGGTTTCGTAAAACTCCAGGGCGGGCTTCAGGCGCGAGTCGCTGCCGTCGTCGGTCACGTAGGATTCCACGCAGACCAGGTCCGTGGCGAGAGCGCAAACCCGCTCCAGCGCCAGCACGGGATGCTTCAAATGGTAGAGCACGCCCAGGAACAGTACGATATCGAAGCGGCCCAGCTCGGCGGGCCGCAGGTCGCACACGTCCGCCACCACATATTCCGCGCGCGAGGCCAGCAGTTCGCGGGCGCGCAGGAATTTCGCGCTGCGCACGGCATCCACCGCCACCACCGAAGCTCCGCGCCGCTCCATCTCGAAGGTGAACCAGCCGTCCCACGCGCCGATATCGAGGACGCGCTTGCCCGTGAGATCCGCGGGGATGGGAAACTGGCTCACGCGCATGCGCAACTGCTCCACGGTCTGGAAGCCGCGGATCGTTTCGCCCGTGGGCAGTTCGATGCTGTGATACCAGCCGAGCGACTGCAACTCCTCGATCTGCCTGCGGGTTGCGGAGGTAAAAGCCGGATTGCCTGCCTTCATACCACGGGATGCTAGAACCTCTTCAGGCCGCGCAGCAGCGCCATGGTCGCGCTGTTGGTGGCATAAATCGGGTGCCAGTTCTGGTCCATGATTCCCACGAACAGAGCGCTATTGAGTTCCGCGCCCATCAGGATAACCGTGTAGCGGCGGTCGGGATAGCCCAACTCCCGGTATTGGATGGTGCCGATTTCCTGGGAGCGCTCCAGGGCCGGTTTGCCGATCTTGTTGACCACCGCCAGGTAGTCGTCGCGCGGTGTCAGTTCCAGATAGGATTGATCCCTGGTCGTAAACACGACCCGCTGGCGAATGGTCCCCACCCGTGTAAAACTTGCCGACCACCAGCCAGGCCAGAATGGCCACGGCCAGCGTACCCCCCACCAGCCGCATCATACGGCGGTCGGTGGACGATGACAAGCGAATACCCAGAACAGGGGCTGGCTCCTGCCGCTCCACCCCGCTGTCGGCCGATCCAGTAGCGCCCACGGCCGGCATGTTCAGGATTCGCCGGCGGGTCGGATAGATCATCCCGCCCTTATACTCAAGCTCCCGCGTCAACCCCAAAATTAAAACCGGGTGATCCGTGGACGACAACTCGCCCACGAACCGCCGGGGTATCCACAGCTCCATTCCGCTCTGGGTATTTACTACCAGGATTTCCGACCAGGTGGCCTTCCGGAAAAGCCACTCGTTATGTTCGATCCGGTCAATCGCGGGAAAGAACGAGAACGGCCGGTTCCCGATATTTTCAAGCGAAGGCGGGATGGGAGGAGAAGCCATGCAGCCGCTAACATTCTAGTCTAACTCCGGCCGCTCCGCCCTCCGTCCCGCCTGATCGTTACGCTCGATCTCTAATGGTTGCGGTCGCGATCCACGCTTCGTTCCGCCTCATGCCCTTCCTTATGCATGGAATAGCGGTCCAACTCGGCGACTAGAGGTTCCGCGGCGGCAGGGATCCTCTCATGACTCTCCAGGACCTCCCTGGTGCCCATTTTTCCACCGTAAAGCTCTTCGTTGCCCTTCGTGTCGGGCCTTATCGTGGCGCCATTCAGAGCGATGCCGGCGAATACTCCTTGCGTTCTGGACCAGGAGAGAATCTCGGCGCTCATCTGCGCATCCGTTGCGGCCGCCGCAGTCCGTCCCACCGGGCCCGCCGCGACGGAAGCATCCGCGCCCAAGGTAAACTTGTCGGACTCCAGTTTCTGGACTCCGCGGGAATTCATGATCAGCGCGACGACATCCGTGGATGAGCCGCCAATCTGAAATCCGAAGCTGCCGCCTTCCACCTGGATCGCCGCGGGAGCCTTCCAGCCCCCTCCCATGGCCCGGCATTCCAAAAATCCTTTCCCATATTCGGCCCCCACGATGAACGCACCCTTTTTCACGCTGGGTATGATCGCTACGCACTGCGCTTTGTCCAGCAGGTCGTGGGGGATGCCCTTGTCTGGTGTGCCCATGATTTCGTGTAACACCTCAGTGGCGTCCCTGAGGCGTTCCTGCTCGGTGTCGGCCGCCAACAGACCCGTCGAAAGAACCAAACCACACACTACAGCTATACCTTTCATGTAAGCTCCTCCCTAGCGGTTATTCCGGAGCAACCCGCGTTCCAGGAGGCGTGCGAGTGAATTGCGAGGGCGGTCCCATAGGTGATGGACAGCACCGTTCGCCGGGCGGGTCGAAGGCCGTCAGCGCCGCGCCCAATACCGGTCGCGGGCCCGCACCACCAGGCCCTTTCGCTTGGCCGTCAGCTCGATTCGCCGGAAACCGGGGATGGTCACGGGCTGATCGGAGACGTACCCGAGGTTATATTGGCTGCGCAGCTCTTCTTGAATGGAGCCGAAAACGTCATCGATACTGTGCCTTTTCGAGACCTCGAAGAAGCTTCCTCCGGTCTCTTCGGCCAGCTGCGTGAGAGGCCGCCGGCCATCCGGTCCGCCCAGGAATCCGTATGCGCCGGCATCGGAGAAGAGAATCGAATAAACCAGTGTGTCGGCCCGTTGAGCCGCATCGGTGGCTTCCGCCAAGGTGGACTCGCTGCCGGTATCCACGCCGTCGGTGAGCAGGATCAGCGCCTTGCGCCCCTGCTGTTTGGACATGACATCCTGGGCCGCGGTCACCACCGCGTCGTAGAGCAGCGTGCCGCCGCCGGTCTGGAGCTGGAACTGGCTTCTGGAGGGCGTGTCCACGAAGGCCAAGGCATCGTTGAGTTGCCTGAGAGAAGAGGTGAGCGGTTGGCGGATGAAGATCCTGAAATCGAACTGCATCAGGAATACGCGATCCTGCCTGGGGCGCAGCACCACTTCCAGGAAGTGGAAACTGGCGCCGCGCTCGGCATCCAGCACGCGCGTCTGGCTCGTGCTGGTATCCACCATCAGGCCGAGCGTGAGGGGGAGATCGGTCTCTCGCGAAAAGTAGCGGACGGTCTGCGGCCGCTTGTCCTCGAGCAGCAGGAAGTCATCTTGGGCCAAGTCGCGGACTATCGCTCCCTTGTGGTCGGTCACTGTGGCGAGCACGTTGACCACGTTCACTTCAGTTGAAAAGGTGGGAATCTCCTGCTGGCCGCGCAGAAGGAAGCGCGCCCCCAGCAGGGAAGCCATCGCGCGCAGGACGCGCCGCCGGGAATGGCGCATGCGGCTGCGCATCGTCACTCCTGGACACCGAGGCTCTTCAAGCGGTCTTTGGCGGCGGCATTCCCGGCCGCGGCGGCCTTGCGATACCAGGCGACAGCCACATCCTGGTCCGGGCCCACGCCCAACCCACCCTCGCAGAGCACGCCGATGTTATACATCGCTCTATCGTTTCCCCAATCGGCCGCCTTGCGGTACCAGGTCATGGCTGTGGCATAATCCACCTCGACGCCCTGGCCGTTCTGATAGAGCACGCCTATCTCGTTGCTGGCGAGGATATCGCCGTTGTCCGCCGCCTTGCGAAACCACTTCATAGCCTCGCGGTAGTTCACGGGCACGCCCAACCCGTCGCGGTACATGACGCCGGTGTTAAACATGGCCTCGGCGTTTCCTTGATCGGCCGCCTTGCGAAACCAGGCGAGGGCCTGGAGATAGTTCCGCGGCTGGCCCCGGCCGTCATAATACAACAGGCCGATGTTATTCATCGCCTCGGTGTCGCCGGCATCGGCGGCCTTCGAAAACCACTCGAAGGCTTCCTGATAATTCACGGGCGTGCCCTGCCCGTTGCCGTACATCACGCCGATGTACATCATGGCCTCGACGTCGCCGATATCGGCGGCCTGCCGGAACACCGCCAGAGCGCTGGCGTACCACTTTTCGGCGTACAACTGCCTGGCCCGCGCCATGAGCACAGCGGGGCTGGGGGGTGGGGGCGTCTCGCCCTGGGTCCCCGGCGATTGAGCCGGGGCTACCGCGGAAAGAAGAAGCAAAATCGCCGGCACGCGCCAGTCAGGCATCAAGAAACCCTTATCTGCTTTGGACGTTCCAAGCCGCTCCGACGTTGCGGTAGAGCCGCGCATCCACCACCGCGGCCATCGCCTCGATCTCGAGGCCTCCGCCCAGAAAATCCGCTATCTTCCCCGCCCAAAGCCGCGGTTCACGCACCACCTCCGCATAGGGCACGCTCAGCACTCGAAAGTGCGACTGGGCCTCCATCCATCCCTTGGCCGCATGCACCTCGGAGGCGATCGCGGCTGTGAGCTTCGCCTCAGGCTGGTTCGCGGCCGCGTCGCCTCGTGCCACGAGCATGGCCTGCTGCGAGGCGAAGACCTCGCGCGGGTCGCGCTCCATGAAGAGCACGCGATACGCGGCTGCGGCAGGCAGGCGCCACAACAGCCTGTAGATCACCTTCAGCGCCTTGCCGCGGGCCAGCGCGGGCAGCCACTGCGCATCTTCCGCGAGCCGCTTCACCGGTTCGTATTCGAAGTAGCCGTTGCGGTTGTGCTCATCGGGCTGGCGTGCGCCGTCCGTCAGCACGGGGATGCCGCCGGCCTGCAACATCTGCATGGCCAGTGAGGTGCCCGAACGCGGAACCCCGCTCACGATGGTGACGAATTCGCGGCCGGCCTGCACTGCTTTCACCTTACCAAAAGCGCCGTTCCAGGCGGTTCCACAGCGGTATGGCGAGCACCGCGCCCAGCGTCGAGAAGGCCAAAAACCAGGCCACCCACGGCCCTGCGGGATAGGTCACTTCGATCCAATCGACGTCTCCGGGCGGAAGCCGGCGCTCCTGGGGATGCACCAGGAACGCGAGCATCGATCGCACGCGGCACCGCGAGAGCCATCCGCCCCCGCGCCCGGCGTCGATCGATTTCGTAAACTCGCCATCGTGCAGCTTGAGCGTGACGACGCTCCGCACCGCGCGCAGCGGGCGCACGCGCCAATAGATCTCGCGCTGGGAGATGGCCCGTACCGGCGGCGTCTCGACCGCGATCTCCGGGGGCGCCACGAGCGCGGAGGCCGCATCCGCCGCGTCGAGCGCGCGCGCCAAGTGCACGGTGACGATCGCCGGCTGGTTGAGCGGCAGAGGCGCGTGCCCGTAAGTGGAATCGAGCTGCACCAGCAGCCACGCCATCGGTAGAGCCATGAGCAGCGCCGGCTTCGCCATAATCAGAAAGAGCCGCGCGCTCTCCCGGATGGAGGCGAGCTGCGCGCGCCAGATCAATACCGGTTCGCTCGCGAAGAGCCGGAATTCGACGAGGTGCGCGACCAAACGCTTTAGCGTCCGGCTGGCGCTGTCGAGACCGCCGGCGCGCCGGTAAACCGCCATCGTCGCCGCGCCGCACAGCGCAGCCACCAGCGCCAGGCTCGCGAGCCTCATTCCAGGTACCCGAGGCCCTTCAAACGCCGTTCGACCTCCGCGCGTGCGTCATCCTCTTCCACTCGCGCCAGCTCCTTCGCAATCGCGTGCTCGACAAGCTCCTCCGGCGAACTGTAGCCGGCCTTCTTTGCGCACTCCTCGATGCGCTTCCAGGTTTCGGAACTGATCTTGATCTTCGCCATGGTCACCGATAGATATCGCGGCCCGTCATCGCGGCGGGCGCCTTCACGCCGAACAGGCCGAGAATCGCGACCGGCAGATCTTTCAGGCCCGGATCCGCTATGCGCGCCCGCCCTGTGCCGAGCAAAACCCCGGGCACCAGTTGAGCCGCCATACAATGATCTCCGATCCACGCATCCGTATTGTCTTCCAGAACCGTGGGCGGCGTCTCGCCCAAAGCCGTCTCCCAGGAAATTCGATAGCCCGCCGCGGGACCCACGATCAAGTCCGGCGCATACCGGCTGGCCGAAGCCGCTACCGGCGCTACATCCTGAATCACCCGCTGGCCGTTCTCCGGATCGCGCAACGCTTCGAGACGCTCGCGAAGCTCGACCAGCAAAGCCTCCCGCTCGGCGCCGGGATGCACGATGCCATGCGCCTCGCGCCCTGCCATGTTGAGATAGAGCGCGTTCAAACCGAGCGCATAGGCCTTCGTGCGCGACCAATCCACACTCGCGAAGGGATGGCCCTCGTCCCGAGCCGGCGCATCCCGCAAGGCCAGAAATCCTTCGCGGCGCAGCCAGGCATTCAGATTGAAGGCGCGGCGGAAGCTCGAGAAACCATGATCGGACATCACAATAACCGTCGCTCCGCGAGCCGCGTCGAGCGCGTCGCCAACCGCCCGATCGACGCTTTGGTACGTCCCCAGCAGCTCGTCTTCGTGCCGGCCCCACAGCACATGCGAATCCTGATCGACCTCCGAGAAGTAAAAAAACAGCAAGCCGTCATGGAACCGGCGCAGGCATTCGCGCAGCATGGCCCGGTGCTGGCTTGCTATGTAGTGGCTCAGTTCGAGATACTCGGGCAAATCCAGAGCGCCCTGCCGCAATGCCGAGGTATCCTCTTCAATCCCCTGCGTATAGAAAAGGCCGATGCGCCGCGCCATTTCGCCGGCATACTCCGGCGGCGCGGATATCGGCAACGCCGGGTCCGCTGGGTCGATGTTCACCGGCGAGCGGTAAATATGGATCCCGGGATGCAGTTGCCGGGCGTAAAAGCGAAACGTTCCGCTCACGCCGCGTATCCCGCCCATCAGCGGAAACCTCACCCGCACCCACGGCGACCATTCGGCCTGGCGCAGGATGAACTGTTGCCCATCAATCCGGAAACTCGCCGCGGACGCATCGGGATCGACATCGGCAACCATGTTGACGCACACCGGCCGTCCGTCGCGCCGCAGCACATCCGGCGGCCCCGCGACGGGCAGCACGACCCGCCCGGCTTCCGCGCTCACGGGAACAATGCGCCCGCCGGAAACCTCCCTGGCCGTCTCGCCCGGATCGTCCGTGTAGTACGTGAACGTGCCGAAGGTGCCTTC
Organism: Terriglobia bacterium; assembly: GCA_963714205.1. Lineage (GTDB taxonomy): Bacteria > Acidobacteriota > Terriglobia > Bryobacterales > Bryobacteraceae > CAVQNQ01. The sequence continues at coordinate 1,058,986 of CAVQNQ010000002.1, read as the reverse complement.
CAGGTCCGGGGTGCCCATGCCGGCCAGCGCTTCGCCCGCTTGCTCCTCGGGCGGGTAGTTGGTGGGCATGCGAATCACGGTTGCCGGGATGCCATGCTGCGCGAGAATCTGCCAGAACGGGCGCCCGGAGCGAAAGGAGCGCACGCGCGCTCCGCCGAGCGGCAGCAGGTAGGGGCCGATCTCCAGCTGGTGCGCCGGCCCGATGGTCTGCGCCATCGAGGAAACGGGTTCCAGCGTCGCCGGATCGCGATGCACGAAATCGAATATGCCGTGACCAGCGGGATCGAGGCCCGTGATGAAGGTGGCCCACGCGACCGGGCTCTCAGGTGGCGTTGTGGTCGCCAGGCGCACCAGGCCGCCGCGATCCCGCAAGCGTGCAAGGTTCGGCAGTTCGTCCCAATGGCGCTCCAGGAAGTTGGGGTCCATGCCATCGACGCCCAGCACGATCACGCGCTTGCCATGGGCGCCCGTGGGCGCGGGCCGCACGCGGAGAGCACCAGCGCAGCGGCTGCCAGGAAGTACTTCACACCGCGCACGACAGGGGCTTTCCATCCATCCATTTCGGCGGTTCCACTCCAAACAGATCGAGCGCCGTGGGAGCCATGTCTTCGATTCCCGGATCGGCGCTGGCGATCGGGCGGCTGCAGAACAAGACTCCTGGCACGAGCGGGGGATCGACGCAGTGATCGCCGCTCCAGGCTTTCCGGTTATCCTCCATCACGCGCCCGGTCACCTGGCCGATGGCAGCCTCCCACGAGATCCGGTAGCCCGCATTGAAACCCGCCATGAGATCGGGCGCCGCGTCGAGATACGGGCCGCGGTAGAGCCGGTCCGTCGCGTACACTTCGCGAACTGCGATTTCGCCACGTTCGTCGTCGCGGAGGCCCGTAAGCCGGGCGATCAACTCGCCTTTCAACGCCACAGCCTCGGCGCCGGGCGCGACCGTGCCCTGTGCCTCCCGGCCGCGCAGGTTGAGATAAATCCCGCTCAAACCCAGACAATAAGCCCGCGTGCGGCTCCAATCCACGCCGGCGAAGTAGCGGCCGCTCTCGGATCGGCTGTCTTCGAGCGCGAGGTATCCATTCTGGTGCAGCCACGAATTCAGGTTGACGGCGCGGCGAAAATGGCTGAAGCCGTGATCGGAAAGAACCATCAGCACGGTGCCGTCATCAACGTGCCGCATAACCGTTCCCACCAGGCGGTCCATGCGCGCGTACAACTCGGGGACGGTGCCGCTCCAGCGCGGATCGCCCTCCCCATCCAGGTGCCGGAAGAACATGTGCTGCACGCGATCGCTGGTATCGAAAACGCACGCCACCACGCCGCGCCGCGTGTGCGCCAGCGCGTTTTCGAACATCGCCTCGCGTTCGGCCAGCGTCAGCCATGCCTGGTCCAGAAAGGCGGCTTCGTCGATCGCGCCTTCGTTAAGCGCCCAGGTGTCTTCGGCCATGCCGAGCGTGGCGAACGATCCCAGCAGCCTGGCCAGGTATGCCGCGTAATAGGGCGGATGGCTGATCGGCATCGCGGGGGCTTCGGGATCGATCTGAATGGGGGTCGCATACATCGAAAATTCCGGCTCCGTCGCGGTCACCAGGAAGCGCACGATGCCTCGTATCCGCACGCCCGGCGCGGCGCGAAAGGCCAGCCGCAGCCACGGCGAGTATTGGCCGCGCGCGAGCCGGTAACGCCGGCCATCGATCTCCAGCGCGATCTCCGGTCCGCGCTCGCGTACGCGGAACGGAATCGCGAGCGACCCGCCGGCATCGTGGAATTCATCCGGCGGTCCCTCGAGCTTTCCCGAAAGCCATTCCCCATCGCGCTTCAGAGGATAACAGGAGCCGCCTTCGCGCTCGGCCGCGGCCGGATTCTCCGTGAACAGCGAGAAACTGCCCTGCGTGCCGCGCAGGTCCGGCGTGCACATCGCCGAGAGCATCTGCCCCTCGAACTTCTCGGGCGGAAACGTGATGGGCACGCGCAGGATGGTGCTGCGAACATTGTGCTCCCCGAGGATCTGCCAGAACGTCCGGCTCTTGCGGCGCATTTCGATCTCCGGCCGGCTCAATGGAATGCGCAGGCGCCCCAGTTTCCACCAACGGCGCGCCGGCCGCACCCGCGACGAAGAGAGTTCCGGCACGTAGCTTTTCAGGCTGCGATTCAGAAAATCGAAGATGTTGTGCCGCGCCGGATGCACTCCGGTCGCGAAGGTGGACCACGCCACGGGCGAGAGCGCGGGAAACGTGGTCCGCAGGCGGTGAAACGATCCCTGCTCTTTCAAACGGCTCAGGTTGGGCAGCTTCCCCTCTGCCATATATCGTTCGGTCAACCCGGGATCGAGCCCGTCGAGGCCCACAAAAATGAGCCGCCGGATGCGGGCCTTACGGTAACCGCGTCCGCGCCGCATCCACGCGATGCCCGCGCGAAACGGCCAGAGGAGAAATGACACGCAACCTAGAACGAGCGACGCCAGAAGGCCAGCGAACGATCCCAGGAAGGTGAATCCCGCGCCCGGCCCGACATACGCCAGCAACAATGACATTATGGAAGTAGAACTATAATCCCTATTTTGGCATGGAGGGGGAGCGTGAAGCTGTGACGCGACCCGCAACGCTGGCAATCTTCGTTTTCTTCGCCGCGGCGCTGGCAGCCGCGCCGCAAACTCCGGTCATCCTGATTTCCATCGATACTCTTCGCGCTGATCGCGTGGGCGTCTACGGCAGCCGCGGCGTTTCCACGCCCGGGATCGATGCCTTCGCGCCGGGCGGTACTCTATTCGGCGCGGCCGAAGCGCAAGTGCCGCTGACACTGCCCTCGCACACCTCGCTTCTGACTTCGACATATCCGTTTCAAACCGGCGTGGAGGAAAACGCCGAACACGTGCCGGCGAACCTCGCGACGCTGGCCGAAGCGCTTCACGAACATGGATATCAAACCGCGGCGTTCATCGGCAGCGTATTCCTGGAGCGCCAGCTCGGCCTCGACCGGGGCTTCGATTTCTATGACAGCCCGTTTCAGTTCGATGCCTTCTCGCCGCTCTCGGGCGAGATCTTTTTCGTGGGTGCGCGGAGCAACCGTCTGGCAGTCCGCGACCGGCGCGATGGAAACCTGGTGGTCCGCGCGGCTGAGAGATGGCTCGACGAGCGGCGCGGCCAGCCGGTCTTCGCCTTCGTCCACCTTTTCGATTTGCACGCGCCCTATGCGCTGCCGGCGGGTTTCCGCCGTCCACCCGGTCTTTCCGATTATGCGGCCCAGCTTGTATATGCCGATCGGGTGGTTGGCGCGTTTCGCGAGGCGCTGATTCGCGGCGGCTGGTGGGACCGCTCTCTCGTGATTCTGATTTCCGATCACGGCGAGGGGCTGGGCGACCATGGCGAGAACTCGCACGGAGCGTTCGTTTACGAGAGCACCCTGCATGTTCCCCTGATCCTGCATTGGCCTTCCGGCACGGCGCCGCTCGGGGTGCGCGACGACCGGCCCGTGGGCCTGATCGACGTAGCTCCGTCCATTCTCGATTTCCTGCGCATTCCGGCGCCGCCGTCGTTCGTGGGAATCAGCCTGCTGGGACAGGAGCGGCGGCCCGTCTACAGCGAAAGCATGCATACGCGCGATGCGTTCGGCTGGGCTCCGCTGCGCGCGCTTCGCTCCGGAGCCTTCAAGTACATCGATGCACCCGGCCCGGAGCTTTATGACCTGGAGCACGACCCCGGCGAGACGCTCAACCTCGCGAAGACCGACCCGGCTCGCGCCCAGGCGCTACGCGCAGAGATGTCGCGGCTGCTGGTGCACTATCGCGCGGCCGAATCGCACGCCGGGCCGGCGCCGCCGCAGAATGAAGCGCTGCTCCGCTCGCTCGGCTATCTTTCACGCGGGCCGCGGAATCGCTCCGCCGAAACCGCGCCGCCCGATCCCAAGGACCGGCTCGCCGAGCTGCACCTCTACGAGAAATCCGAAGACGCGGTGAATGCCGGGCGCATGAGCGAGGCCCTCGCCTTCCTCAACCGCGTGCTCGCCGAGGATCCGCAAAATACTCTCGCCCGGCGCGATCTGGGAATGGTGTACGTGACCGGCGCCAATTTCGCACAAGCGCGCGCCTGCTTCGAAAAGGTGCTGGCCGCCGCTCCGGACGATTACCTTTCGCAATATGAACTGGGGATCGTCTACGGCCGCCTGGGCCAACGGAAGGAGGCGCTCGACCATTTACAAATTGCCTGTGAACTGGCGCCCCTCTCCGAGCCCTGCCGCGCCGAACTGGAGAAGCTGAAGCGGCCGGCAGCCCCAGCGGCGAATCGCTGAGCCGGCGCTAAGTCACCGCTTTCTTCCGGAATCGATTCAGCCCCAGCGCTAACAGCACAGTATCGAGCGCCGCCAGCGCGCCCAACACCACCTCGATCGGCATGTGCGGGACCTGCGGAGCCAGCGCGCCGCGCAATCCCTCCGCGGCATACACCAGCGGGTTTACCAGCACGGCTATCTTCAGGACCGGGAAAGCCGAGAGGAAGCTCCAGGGATAATAGACGCAGCCGAACATCATCATGGGCGCCACGATCAGACTGAACATGAGGCCGATCTGCGTCTGTCCCACGCTGCATCCCAGGGCCAGGCCGCCTGAGCCGGAGAGCAGCGCCACCAGCACGCAGATGGCGAGAAACTCGAGCGGCCGGCGCAGGCTGACGTTTACTCCCGAACCCAGCAGCAGCCAGGCGGCGGGGATCACCACCAGGCCCGCCACCAGCGCCTGGATCATTCCAGCCACCACTTTTTCGATCGCCAGCCAGCCGTTTTCCATGGGCGCCAGCAGGCGATCCTCGATTTCGCGCGTGAACTGGAATTCGGCGATTAGCGGCATCGCCACCGCCTGTATGCCGGAAAGCACCATGCTCACTGCCATGATGCCGGGCAGCAGCACGTCCTTGAACTTCATCGACATCATGCCGCCCGCGGTGAGCACGCGGCCGAACACGAAGACCAGCAGCAGCGGCTGGAGCAGGTTCTGCACCAGCGTGGGAATCAGGTTGCGGCGGGCCACATGGCCGTCGCGCGACAGCATGGCGTAGAAGGTTTTCCAGTTCACTCGCGCAGGCTCCTTCCAGTGTGATGCAGAAACAGCGTTTCCAGGCTGGGCTCCTCGATGTGCACGTCGCGCAGCTCCGCGCCGGCGGCCTGGGCGGTATTCACGATGGCGGCGATCAGCGGGCCGCCGCGGTCGGCATAGAGATCGGCCGACGAGTCTTCGGCCGCGCGCACCTCGCTCACCCCGGGCAGCTTCTCGAGATCGGCCGAGAGACCCTCCGGCAGACGGTCGAAGCGCAGCCGCAGAAGATAGCCGCCGGGAATCGAAGCTTTCAGCTCCGCCGGCGTGCCCTGCGCGATGATCCGGCCGTGATCGATAATGGCCAGCCGGTGGCACAGCGCATCGGCCTCATCCATGTAATGGGTGGTGATCACGATGGTCTTGCCCTGGCGGTTGTAATCGCGCACGAGATCCCAGAGCAGCAGGCGGGTCTGCGGGTCCAGCCCCGCGCTGGGCTCGTCGAGGAACAGCACCTCCGGATCGTGCATCATGGCGCGGGCGATCGAGAGCCGCTGCATCATGCCGCCCGAAAAGGTGCGGGCCATGTGATCGGCGCGGTCGGTGAGCTTGAACTTATCCAGCAGTTCCTGGCTCCGGCGCGCGCGCTCGTGGGCGCTCTGCCCGAAGTAGGCGCCGTGAAACAGGAGGATTTCGCGCGCGGTCAGGGCGAAATCCAGGTTGGGCCGCTGCGGCACCACGCCGATCAGGCGCTTGGCCTCCACCTGCTGCCGCCAGACGTCGTAATCGCCGATGAAAGCGCGGCCTCCGGTGGGCGCGGTGCGCGTGGTGAGGATGCCGATGGTGGTGGATTTGCCGGCGCCGTTAGGCCCCAGCAGGCCAAAAACCTCGCCCGGGCGTATTTCGAGCGAAATGCCCGCCAGCGCCACCACCTCGAATTTCTTCTTGGGTTCCTTCTTCCCTCCGCTCCTCATGCCGCCGAACGCAAACCCGGCGCCGCGCGCGGCCATGGGCGGAGGGCTGTCGTATACCTTATACAGCTCTTCGATGCGGACACCGATTCCCATCGTGCCTTCAGGATACGATAGCCCCGCTTCGAGCCGGGCGCGCCCTTGGCCTGGGGTGAAGCGGCGGCCCGCGCTTCAGCCGCTAGATTCCCAGCCGCGGCGCGCTAGTTTCTCCGCCTACTCGCCTGCGTGCGGTAGGGCCTGCGGCGCGCTGCTCGTGATCTTGGGGTTCTTGGGCGCTTCCTCGGGCTTGCCCATGGTCTCCATCTCATTGAAGTAAACCCGGCGGCTCTCGTCCATCGCCAGATTGGAGAGGATCACCGCCACCGAATCGGCCAGCCCGATTTCCAGGTCGGCCTTCGGCCGCTCGCCGTCACGGCAGTTCTGGAAGAAGCTCCCCAGTTCGGCATCCACCGGGTTGCGCGCCTCTTCCTGCACCAGCACGCCCTTGGCTGTGAGCCAGCGGCGGGCGAATTTGGCCTCGCGGGCCAGGAAGCTCTCTCCGGCTTTGAAGTCCAGGTCGGTCGTCATGATGGGGATGGGGCCGCTGGCCGCGCCCGAGGCCACCATAGTGGCGCCCGCCACGAAGGGCTCATTCTTCTTCCGCGCCGATTCTACAGTAGTAGTTTTTGGAGGCTCGCGGTACCACCAGGCGATGCAGGAGTGCAGATCGTCGCCCACCGTGATCTCGACCGTCCCGTCGGTTCCCATGATGATCTCGCCCATTTCCGGGCGGCCGCCGTTGAAGTACGGCAGGAACTGGCTGGTGCTGATCGTCGAATAGGTGAGCTGCCGGCCCTGGGGATAGCGGTAGATCATTTGACAGTTGTCGTAGACGTCGCGGCCATCCTTCAGAACGTCCAGGCTGCCGAAGCCCAGCACGAATTCCGGACTGGCGCCGAACATCCAGTCCGCCACATCCACCTGGTGCGAGGTAAGCTCGGCGGCGAGGCCGCCGGACATGGAACGGAAAACGCGCCAGTTCGCAATGTTCGAGGGGCCGCCGGGCTTCATCGTCCACAGCGAGCTCGGCTTGTTGATCATGTTGCGGTGCCACTGCGCGTGCATCTGGCGGACATCGCCCAGAATGCCCTTATCCACCATGCTCTTCACCGTCTGGTAGAAGTAGCTATACCGCCGCTGCAGGCCGGTTTGCAGGACCTGCCGGCGCCGGCCCGCGGCCAGTGCGCGCAAGGCGTGCACCTCTGCGGGCTTGAACACCAGACATTTCTCACAGAAGACGTGCCGCCCGGAGAGCAGCGCGTCCTGCGTAATGGGAAAATGCGTGAACAGCGGAGTCACCACGAGGACGGCTTCGATATCCTTCTGATCGAGCAGCGCGCGATGATCTTTGTAGGTTTTCGGCTGGCTGCCGATGGTCTGGACGCCGCGATCGATGGCCGGCTGCTGGATGTCGCAGATGGCCACGCAGCGTCCCCCGGGAATGTTCTTGAGGTGCTTCAACAAGTACGTTCCCCGGCTGCCGCTGCCGATAATGCCATACTTCACCGGCTCGGCGGCTGCCATGGCTTTCTGGACGGCGGGGAAAGCCGAAACTGCGGCGGCCACCCCCGTGCTCTTCAGTATGTCCCGGCGCGAGACTTCGTTGTCTTGTGACACCAAAAGCGGCCTCGGTAAATGGAATATTCAATCGGATTCTAACATCTCGAAGCGCAGAGAACAGTCGAAGAAGGTTGGTGGCGGCGGACGGACTCGAACCGTCGACCTAGGGATTATGAGACCCTCGCTCTGCCGACTGAGCTACACCGCCTTCCAAACCAGTGTACCAAACTCGATAAATCGTACCGGAATACACATTTTACCGCCCCGAAATACATGTTCTCCCTGATACTAATTGTGGAAAATCACATGGTGTGTTGATTTTTTCAGCCGCTCGAAGCAGAAGGCGGGGTGCCCTCCGATATTGATGGATAACCTATTTCGATCGTGCAACTTGTCAGGAATTGCTGCCGTCTGGTTCAATTCGATGTAAGTCTCAGAGAGTACGGTACTTCGAAGTAGTGGTACTGCCTTATCCACAGAATTTTCCACAACCCCTGTGGATTACGTGCGCCGCTCCAGACGCCGCTTGAGCGACTCCGGAACTTCCACTTCCACTTCGCAGTACTCGCCCGTATAGCGGGTCTCAAGCACGCGTCCAAATTCGTGCAGAAGGGCCAAAATAGCGCCGTCCGCGTGGGGCACGCGCAGGGTGGTGCGCACGGTGGGATCGACGGGCAGAACCTCATCGATGAGGGCCATCAGGTCCTCGATTCCGAAACCGGTCAAGGCCGAGATCGCCACGGCGCGCGCGCTTCCCTGGGCTGGGCTACCGGCTAGGCGGCGCAGGATGCCTTCCATCTCCTCGCGCGCGGGCGCGCCTCCCGCGACCCGGTCAACCTTGTTGGCCACCAGGATCTGGCGGATCTCGGCGGCTCCGATCTCCCCCAGCACCTTCAGCACATGGGTCACGTGTTCGGACGCACGCGGCGAAGAAGCATCCACCACGTGCAGCACCAACGCGGATTCGCGCACCTCCTCCAGGGTGGCCCGGAAGGCCTTCACCAGCGTGGTGGGCAGGTTGCGAATGAACCCCACGGTATCGCTCACCAGCACGCGCCGGCGCGAGGGCAGCTCAAGCGGCCGCACGGTGGGGTCGAGCGTGGCAAACATGCGCGCGTCCACCATGACTCCAGCCTGCGTGAGGCGGTTGAACAAGGTGGATTTGCCCGCGTTAGTGTAACCCGCCAGAGCCAGGGTGGCCAGTGGCACGGCGCTCCTCCGGCCGCGGTGCAAAGCCCGTCCGGCGCGCACGCCCTCGAGATTGTCCTCTATCTTCTTGATGCGCCGCGCGATGCGTCGGCGGTCCGTCTCCAGCTTGGTCTCGCCCGGCCCGCGCGTGCCGATGCCGCCGCCCAGCCGTGACATCTCCACGCCGTGGCCGGCCAGCCGCGGCAGGAGATAGTTCAGTTGCGCCAGCTCCACTTGCAGGCGCCCTTCGCGAGTGCGCGCACGGGAAGCAAAGATGTCGAGGATCAACTGGGTGCGGTCGATGACCTTCGCATCGACAATGCGCTCCAGATTGCGCTGCTGCGTGGGAGTCAGATCGTGGTCGAAGATCACCACGTCAGCCGCGGAGCACCGGGCTTCCAGGCGGATTTCTTCCACCTTGCCGCGCCCCACCAGCGTGGCGGCATCGGGCGCCAGCCGCGATTGCATCAATCGTCCGGCGATTTCCGCGCCCGCGCTGGCCGCCAGTTCGGCGAGTTCCTCGAGAGACTCCTCCGCCGCTACGTCACTTTCCCGCCCGGGAATCCCCCGTGTCCTCCACTCCAGGCCAACCAGGATGGCCCGCTCGCGAACGGGATGGCGAAGAGGCGTTGGTTATGCCTCCGGCGAATCGGTGTGGACAGGCACTCCCGGCGCAGCCTGGCTCGCGGCTCCCTGCACGGCGGCCTGCGGGGCGCTGGTGTAGGCGTGGGCCATTTTCTGCGTGACCACGGTTGAGATGGCGTGCTTGAAAACGAGTTGCTCCTGATTGTTGGTCTCCAGGACCAAAGAGTACTTATCGAAGCTCTTGATCCGGCCGGAGAGCTTAACGCCGCTCATCAGGTAAATCGTCAGAACAACCTTGTCCTTGCGCGCATTATTCAGAAAACTGTCCTGGATGTTTTGCGCCGACTTCTCCATCGCAATCCCCCAAACCCTTTCGGGAACCAAAAAACGAGACTTCGAACGGCGATAGTATTGTAACCCATTGGGAAGGGAAACGCTGGCTCGGATGGACTATTCGCTTTCGCGCGCTAGGGCAGAGGCGGCCGGGCGGCCATGCCCGGCTCTACCGATCGGCTTCCTGAAACTCGACCATTTCGCCGGATGCGATGCGGTTCGCAATTTCCTCCTGGCAGGTCACGCAGTAGCGCGCCCAGGGTACCGCATCGAGGCGCTTGGCCGAAATCGGCTGTTCGCATTCCATGCAGGTGCCATAGGAGCCCTGATCGATGCGCTGCAAGGCATCCGTGATCTCGCGCAACAGCTTCATATCCAGCGAATTGCGGTTCAGAAAGATCCATTCTTCGTGATGTTGCTGGCTGAGGTCGCCTTCGTCGGACGGGTAATCCGGCCGCGCCACTACTTGCGCCGCCTTCTGGGCGGACATGCTCCGGCGGACCTCATCCGCCTTTCCCTCCAGCGTCTTGCGGTAAGCGGCGAACTTGGCTCTCCCCCCACTTTTGTTGATGGTATTCATTTCTCTCAAGTGCCAATCGTAAAACTTCAGTAATTTAAGACGCCGGCGATGCTCCAAAAGTTTCCCCGGCGCACGACTCAACCCTAATAGCGCTTGAAAATAAGGCACCCGTTGGTGCCGCCGAATCCAAAGCTGTTGGAGAGGGCGTGCTCGATCGGCATAGGCCGCGCCCGGTTGGGCACGTAATCCAGGTCGCACAGCGGGTCGGGGTTCTCGTGGTTTATGGTTGGGGGCGCGATTTGGTCGCGCAGGGCCAGAACGGTCAGGCCGGCTTCCAGGCCGCCCGCGCCTCCCAACAGATGGCCCGTCATGGACTTGGTGGAGCTGACCGCCAGCTTGTAGGCGTGCTCGCCGAAGGCCCGCCGGATGGCGCAGGTCTCGGCGCGATCGCCCACTTCCGTGGAAGTGCCGTGCGCGTTAATATATTGCACCTGCTCGGGCGCTATTCCGGCGTCCCGCAGAGCATTGCGCATCACGCGGAAAGCGCCGTCGCCGTCGTCCGGCGGCGCGGTCACGTGAAAAGCGTCGGCGCTCATTCCGTAACCCACGATCTCCGCTACGATGCGGGCCCCCCGGGCGCGCGCACATTCGAGTTCCTCGAGCACCAGAATCCCGGATCCCTCTCCGACCACGAAACCGTCCCGATCGCGGTCCCACGGCCGGGAAGCGCGCTCCGGCTCGCCGTTGCGCGTGGAAAGCGCGCGCATGGCCGCGAAGCCGCCGATCCCCATGGGAGTGATACACGCCTCCGTGCCGCCGCAGATCATAGCGCCCGCATCGCCGTGCTGGATCAGACGGAAGGAATCTCCGATGGCGTGGGCGCTGGTGGTGCAGGCCGTGGCGGTCGCGGAATTAGGGCCTTTGGCGCCGCTTCGTATCGAGACGTGACCCGAAGCCAGGTTGACGATGGTGGCGGGAATGAAAAACGGAGAAATGCGCCGCGGCCCGTGCTGGAGCAGCGTCTGATGCTCGCGTTCGATCACCTCGAAGCCGCCAATCCCGCTGCCGATATAAACCCCTACCTGTTCGGCGGTTTCGGGCGTCACCTTCAACCCGGAATCGGCCAGCGCGAAATCCGCCGCCGCGATGGCGAACTGGATGAAGCGCCCCATCTTCTTGATTTCTTTCTTCTCGATGTATAAGGCCGGGTCGAAACCCCGCACCTCTCCGGCAATCCGGCAGGTGAAGGCGGAGGCATCGAACTGGGTGATGGGGCCAATGCCGCTCTTCCCAGCGCGGATCCCCTCCCAGGTGGCTTCGGTTCCGATACCCAGCGGCGTCAGCAGACCGACGCCCGTCACTACTACTCGTCGCGTCAAAGAGTCCCCCTGGAGAAACGCCGGCTACTTCTTGTTGGTCGTCTTGTTCTCGATGTATTCAACGGCGTCCTTCACGGTGGTGATCTTCTCGGCATCCTCGTCGGGGATTTCCAGCTCGAAGGCTTCTTCGAATGCCATGACCAGTTCGACGATATCGAGCGAATCTGCGCCCAGGTCGTCAACGAACGACGCGTTGTTATCCACCTGGCTCTCATCGACGCCGAGCTGCTCGACAATAATCTGCTTCACCTTCTGCTCAACCGCTGCCATGATTCCTCCTGGGTGATGTATGGACGCGTTGATTTTAGCGACCTTTACGGACCTTTCGCAAGCCGGAAACAGCGATAATCCCGCCGGCGCGCACCGCTCCGGCCTCGAAACCGCGTCCAAAGTATCCCATTGTGGCACAAGGCATAGGGAGCTTGCGCGGAAGCTGGCTGAAAAGCACCATCGGTGGTGCATCCCGGCCAGCGCTGGATATCCGGAAACCTATTGCTTTCAATGAATTGGGATTGGCGAAACAGATGCATAGAGATGTTCGTCAGATATTGTGAGGCAGCCATGAAAGAGAATCGAATTCAGATCCTTCGCTCCGTTGCTACCCTGATGCTTGGCGCATTGGCCGCATGTACGGTCGCGATCGCGCAGGACCAGGCTCCTGGAGGATGGCGCCACCTGGGCGATCCCGCGCCCGCGCCGCCGGCGGCCGCCGCTCCAAGTCCAGCCCCCTCCGCCGGAAACGAAGCGCAGGATCCCGCTGAACCGGTGGACCGCAGCGATCAATACGGCCAGCCCGGCGCTCCGGCTCAATCGCCCGCGGCTCAGCCCCCCGCGCAGACGGCTCCGCCGTATCAACAACAGCCGCAATACCAGCCGCAGCCGCAATACCAGCCGGCGCCCAACCGGCCGGCCAACCGCCCCGCTTACGGGCTTCCCGCAACGCTGACTTTGCAGCCCGGCACTTTCATGACCGTGCGGATCAATCAGCCGCTCTCCTCGGACCGCAACCATCAGGGCGACACCTTCACCGCCACGCTGGCGCAACCCATTGTCGTGAACGGCGTAATCGTGGCCAACCGGGGCCAGGGCGTTTACGGCCGGGTGGCCCTGGTGGAGAAACATCATGGCAGCGCGCCGTCGCGGTTGGGCCTCGAATTAACCAGCCTGACGCTGGCGGATGGCAGCCAGGCGCCGATTAAATCGCAACTGGTGGCGCGGCAAGGCCCCACCACCCCCGGCGGCATCGAAGCCGGCACGGTAGTGGGAACCACCGCGACGGGGGCCGCGATTGGTGGAATTGCCGCCCGGGGTACCGGCGCCGCTATTGGAGCGGGAGCTGGAGCGGTCGCCGGGATCGCGACCGTTTTGGCGACCCGCAATCATGCGTCGGTGGTGTACCCCGAAACTGCCCTCACGTTCCGCATCGATTCTCCCGTCACGATCGCCACCGATCGGGCGCCGCAAGCCTTCCGGTACGTGGGTCCGGAAGACTACAACTATCCCGTGCAGCAACAGCTCGTGCGGGCCCGGCCGCCGGCTCCGTATGCATCGCCCTATTACGGTTATGGGGCGTATTACGGATACCCCTATCCCTATCCCTACTATTACCCGTATTATTGGGGTCCTGGGTTCGGAGTGTACTTTGGCGGCGGCTATTATGGCGGTTTTCGCGGCGGCTTCCGCCGTTGGTAAAAGCAGACCTGCGGAATTGCCCGGAAAGAGGCTCCCGGTTGCGGCCGGGAGCCGTTTTTGTTTCTCCGGCGGGTCAGCGCTCCCGAACCCGCTCGGGCAGCGGCGATCCCGGTCCGGGCGGCAGCAGGAGAGCAATCAAAACTCCTGCTAGAAGCACGGCGACTGTGATGAGATCTGGGTCGAGCATGAATCTCCCTTCGCCTACAACTTTGGATAAACTGCCCTCAAGCTGTCGGGTGGCTGCGGGAGGAGGTGCGGTTTGCCTGAAAGCGCCGGTTTGTCTGTAGGATCACCGCAATTGTAGCACGCTCGCTCAGTGCGTCATGGCGTACACTACGTAGTCCACGCCGATGCGGATCCCCAGCGCCGAGTACTTCTCGGGATACTCCGGATCGTCGGCCCATTCCCACGAATCACCTATATCGGAATTGAAGGTCAGAGCCACCATTACGCGGCCGTGGTCGTCGTAGATCCCGCGCCAGTGGGCGATCGAGCCATCGTTGCGATATGTGGTGCCGCGCGCCAGGGCCCATTGGCCGGGCACCTGGTAGCGATCGTCCAGATCGTAGACCATGTGGAAGATGGCGTCCTTGCCATCGATCTCCACGATGGGGCGGTCCGGGAAGACCAGTCGCATGCTTTCGTTAAAGCGGTTCCATTCCTCGGTTCCCCAGAAATCGTCCAGCATGAGAAAGCCGCCGCGCAGCAGGTATTCGCGCAGCGTGCGGGCCTGAGCGGCGGTCAGCTTCCAATCGCCCATCTCGCCGGCGTTCATCCAGGGCCAGTTGTAAAAATCGTCGATATCGTCCGGATTAACGGGCTGCTCTACCGAGCGGACGTGGATGCGGGTCAGGCGGCGCAGCGCGGCGGCGAAGTGGCGGTCCGCGCGGGGATAATCCTGCGTCCAGCTCGTGCAGCCCTCGCGCCAGTCGAAGCCGCCGCCGAAACGGCGCGAATAGCGTCCAAAGCGCGCGTAGGGATGCTGCGGGTACATGAGGCGCGCGAAGACCCACTCGGTCTTCTCCTGGTAATCCGAAGGCAGCGGGATATCGTCGTACGGCTCCATGCTGGGATAGACACGGAAGGGGCGCTGGAACGCAAGCAGACCGCAAACCAGCACCAGACCGCAGCATCCCAGCCTTCGGAGCGCCGGGAAGTTCATACGCGCTGTTCTAATTCTACTGCCGATCCCGCTCCTGTTCGAAAGCCGCCTCGGCCTCGGCGGCGGCATCCGGTCCGGCCGCGCGGGCCTCTTCGATCAATCGCCGCGCTTTCTCCAGATCGGCACGCGGCACCTGCACCTGGAATTCGAACACGGGGATCACGCTGTCCCCCACGACCATGGAGGGAATCCCGCTGGCCTGCAGCAGGTTGTGAATGTTGCCGGCTTCCAGCTCGGCGTCGATGGCGCTGGAGCTGAAGATTGTGATCATGTCCAGCGCGGCGGAGGGATCCACAAACTCCTCGTCGGGCTGGCCTTCCTCGCCTTCGGGCTCGCGTTCGGGATCTTGCGCCATGCCTCAAGGATATCGCAGAATGTGTGAAGGCGACCGGAAGGCGCTGTGCGCGCGGAGGCGGTTCATGTCCGGAACAGGTAGCGACGAAGGGAAGTCCAGTATGCGGGAAGAGAGCGGCAACCAGCTGGCGTGGTTCCTGACCGGCTTGATGATCGGCGCCGCGGCGGGGATTCTCTTCGCCCCCAAGAGCGGCAAGGAAACCCGCCGCTTTCTGAACGATAAAAGGGAGCAGGTTGGCGAAACCGGCAAGGAATTCGCGGACGCTGGCCGCGAGATGTTCGAGCGCGGGCGCAAACTGATTGAAGATGCTGCCGAGCTGTTCGAACGCGGGCGGCAGTTGGTCAAGGGCTGAATTCCGCCACGGCCTGCCGGGAAGCGGTACCGCGGGCGGCCCTCTGCGGGTACTATGTAATGGATGGCCACCACTACCGCTACTTTGCCCGAGTTTCGCAACGAACCCTACCGCGATTTCTCGACGCCCGCTAACCGGCAGGCCATGGAGGCTGCCCTGGGGCATGTCCGCGGCGCTTTTGACCGCGAATACCAACTGCGTTTGGGTGGCGAATGGATCGCCACTTCCGACAAGCTGATCTCGCTAAACCCCTCGAATCCGCGGGAGACCGTGGGCATTCATCACAAGGCGACGGCGGAGCTCGCGCGGCGCGCGGTGGATAGCGCGCACGCCAATTTCCCGGAGTGGAGCCGCACCCCGGCCGGCGAGCGCGTGCGCCTGCTGCTGGAGGCCGCGCGCATCCTGCGCGCCCGTAAGCTGGAGTTCGATGCCTGGTTGGTGTACGAGGCAGGCAAGACCTGGATCGAAGCCGAGGCCGATGTCTCCGAGGCCATCGATTTCTGCGAATTCTACGCGCGCGAGATGCTGCGCCTGGCGGCTCCGCAGAAGGTGGTGCAACTTCCCGGCGAGCTGGATGAGCTGATCTACTTCCCGCTGGGCGTGGGCGTGGTGATTCCGCCGTGGAACTTCCCGCTGGCCATCCTGGTGGGCATGACGGTGGCTTCGCTGGTGACTGGCAATACGGTGGTGCTCAAGCCCTCCAGCGACACCCCCACCATTGCCGCCAAATTCGCCGAGGTGCTGCTGGATGCCGGTTTCCCCGAAAACAGCTTCACGCTGCTGACGGGCAGCGGCGCGGCCGTGGGGGATGTGCTGGTCGAGCATCCCAAGACGCGCTTCATTTCCTTTACCGGCTCGCGCGACGTGGGCCTGCGCATCAACGAACTGGCGGCCCGGCCGCAGCCCGGACAAATCTGGATCAAGCGCGTGATCGCGGAAATGGGCGGCAAGGACCCCATCGTGGTGGACGCCGATTGCGATCTCGATAAAGCCGTCGAGGGTGTGACGGTCTCGGCGTTCGGCTACCAGGGGCAGAAATGCTCGGCGTGCTCGCGAGCCATCGTGGACGCCGCGGTTTACGACCTGTTCCTGGAAAAATTGGCGGCTCGCGTGAAGAACATCAAGGTCGGCCCCGCGGACGACCCCGCCAACTACATGGGACCGGTGATCAACCAGGGAGCCCGCAAGAGCATCCTCGATTACATCGAAATCGGCCGGGGTGAAGGCCGCGTACTGGCCGAGGGGACCGCTCCGGAAGGCGGCTACTTCATCGCGCCCACGGTCATCGCGGATGTGGCGCCCACCGCGCGCATTTTCCAGGAAGAGATCTTCGGGCCGGTTCTGGCAGTCACCAAGGCCCGGGATTTCGAGCACGCCCTGGAACTGGCCAACGACACGCAATACGGGCTGACCGGCGCGCTCTACTCCAACAATCCGGAGCACATGCGCGAGGCCCGCGAGCGCTTCCACGTGGGCAACCTGTATTTCAACCGGAAATGTACCGGCGCCATGGTGGGGGCGCACCCGTTCGGCGGTTTCAACATGTCGGGGACGGATTCGAAGGCCGGCGGGCCGGACTACCTGCTGCTGTTTTTGCAGGCCAAGTCGGTGGCGGCCAAGCTTGCATGAGATTTCAATGGGCAAGTAGCCTGGGGCTATCGCCCGGGTATTATAATGGCGGATCACACTGCCGATAGTTAACCGGGGTGTGCCGGTCGAAAAGCCGGGCCGCACCCCTATACGCGCGTCCATGAAAGCGATTTGGCTCGTTTTTCCGCTGGCTCTGGTGGGTTTGCTCCAGAATGCCGAATCCGCCGCTACGCCGGCGGCCAATACCGCGCGCGCCTCCGCCCGGAAGAAGAAGGCGGCCCGCAAGCCGCTGACGCCCTACCCGAAGGTGGATCCCACCGTGGGCGATAACGTGGATGGCGACGACCTCACCATCCGCCGCGCGGCCGTGGAGGCTCTGGGACAGGTGAACGGCAGCATCGTGGTGGTGGATCCCTCGAATGGCCGGATCCTCACCATGGTGAATCAAAACCTGGGGCTCAAGAGCGGCTTTATCCCATGTTCCACGATCAAGCTGGTCACGGCGCTGGCGGCCCTCAGCGAGCACGTCGTGGAGCGCGACACCAAGCTGCACATCAGCCGCCGCGTCAGCTTCGATCTTACGACCGCGCTGGCGCACTCCAACAACGAGTATTTCTCGAAGCTGGGCACCCAACTGGGCTACGATCGCGTGACGCGCTACGCCAGGATGATGGGCTTGGGCGAGAAGGCGGGGAGCGATGTCCCCGGCGAGGAGCCGGGGGTGTGGCCGGATGCGCCGCCCAAGGAAGGCGGCATGGGCCTGATGACGGCTTTCGGCGAAGGCATCCTCATGACTCCGCTCGAGCTGGCCGCCTTGCTCTCCGCAGTGGCCAACGGCGGTACGCTGTACTACCTGCAATACCCGCGCACACCCGGGGAGATCGAGCACTTCACTCCCAAGGTCAAGAATGTTCTGGAGGTGGCGCCCAGCGGCTTCGCCGATATCAAAGTCGGGATGCGCGGCGCGGTGGACTACGGCACCGGCCGGCGCGCCAACTACGATCCCAACGAGCCGATCCTGGGGAAGACGGGCACGTGCACGGATTTCCGGGTGGCCAGTCACATGGGCTGGTTCGGCTCTTTCAACGACGTCAGCCGCCACCAGATCGTGGTCGTGGTAATGCTGACCGCGACTAACAAAGCGGTGAGCGGCGGTGTAGCTGCCGCAGTGGCCGGGGCGGTGTACCGCAACCTCTCCGAGCAGCGCTACTTCGCCTCGGATATGGTTAATCGGCCGGACATGCCCCAGATTCTCATCACCAGCCCCTGCTGTACGCAGTAAGGGGGCTCCGACTTTTCCTGCCCTTTCGGCCTGGCCGAATTACCGGTGTGCCGGCGTGCCCGCGGAGGCCATCCTGTAATTGCAGGAGGTTTTCATGACAAACGAACTGGCCGCGCTTTCCGATGAGCTCGCGGCCGTGGTGGAGCGGGCGGGAGGCTATGTGGCGTCGGTGGATGCGCGCCCGCGGTTCTATTCGAGCGGGGTCTTCTGGCGGCCCGGCGTGATCGTCACCGCCGAACACACCGTCCGGCGGGAAGAGGAGATCGCGGTCACGCTGGCGGATGGCGCCCGCGTGGCGGCGCGCCTGGCGGGTAGCGATCCCGGAACCGACATCGCGGTGCTGCGGGTGGAGGATTCCGCTCACGCGGCCGTCCCCAAAGCCGGGGGACCGCCCAAGCCCGGACAAATCGCGCTGAATCTGGGGCGCTCGCCCGATTCCGGCGTGAACGCTACCATGGGGATCGTCAGCGCGGTGAGCGGGGTCTGGCGCACGTGGCGGGGAGGCTGGCTGGATCACTACATCCGGCTGGATCTCACGGTGTATCCCGGATCTTCGGGAGGCGTGGTGGTGAACACGGCCGGCGAGGCCCTGGGGATCGCCACTTCGGCGCTCTCGCGCATCGCCGGCGTCGCCATTCCCACGGTAACGGTGGACCGCGTGGTGGACGAGATTCTGGCGCGCGGACGGATGGCACGTGGATACCTGGGAGTGGGGCTGCAACGGGTGGAACTGCCGGATCATCAGAAAGGCCTGATCGTGCTTTCGCTGGAGCCGGAGGGACCGGCCGCGCGTGCCGGGCTGCTGCTCGGCGACATCCTGGTCTCGCTGGGCGGAGTGCCCGTGGCGGAGACGGACGATATCCAGAGCCTGCTTGAGACGCACGGCGTGGGCAGCGGCATCGAAGCCGCTCTGGTGCGCGCAGGGGCCGCGCACACGCTGACGGTTACCGTAGGGGAACGGCCCCGGAGAAACTGATATGTCCGGGCAAGAGGTGTTGCGTCTGCGGTTTCTGCGCGGCGATCCGCGGCGCGTAAGGGAGGCCTTCGTGCGCCTCGCTCCCTATGCGGAGGCGGCGTGATCCGGGTGGCGATCGCGGCGCCCTCGGCGGTGACGCGGGCCGGCCTCGAAGCGCTGCTCACGAGCCATCCGGAGTTCGACGTGGTGGGATCGGGCGCGGACTTGCTGGCCGCCGCGAGTATGCGGCCGGACGTCGTGCTGGCGGCTGTCGAGATCGAGGAACTGGCGGACGCAGCCGAGACCAGCGCGGCGCCGGTTGTCCTGCTGGGGAGCGCCGGCGATCCGGTGTGGACCGAGGAAGCGCTGCGCCTCGGCGCGCGGGCGGTGCTGCCGCCGGATGTGGCGGCCGGGGCGATCGTGACGGCGGTCCAGGCGGCCGCCGCGGGTCTGGCGGCGCTCGATCCCCGCGACCTGGAGGTTTTGCTGGCTCGCGCAGCGCACCTTCATCCGCCGCCCGAAACCGCCGCCCTCACAGCGCGTGAACTCGAGGTGTTGCGCATGATGGCCGAAGGCGCCGCCAATAAGAACATCGCCTGGAAGCTGGGGATCTCGGAGCACACCGTGAAGTTTCACGTGGCTTCGATCCTCGGCAAGCTCAATGCGGCCAGCCGGACGGAAGCGGTGACCACCGGCATCCGTAAAGGGCTGATTCTGATCTGATGTTGCGGGAAGGCTGCTAGCCGCGGTACTTGTCGCGGCACTCTTTGGAACAGAAGTGAACGACCTGGCCGCCCACCGTGCGGGTCAGGCTGGCCGCCGTGGAGACATACGTTCCGCACACCGGGTCTTTCTTGAGCTCCCCGCCGGCCGGAACCGGAGGAGGAGGTGGATTGGCCGTGTGCCGGGGAAGGGGGGAACGGTTCCCCGCGAAGAAATTCCGGAGCGCCCCTCTCAGCAAAAAGAAGAGCAGCACGGGAAAGAGGAGATCGACAAAGAGGTAACGAAGCATGCTACCGGGGCGGAGGGTGCGGCCCTCCGCCCCATGCGAACCGATATCAGTTTACTTCTTTTTCTTCTTGCCGGCGTCGGGATTCTGGAATCTGGTTTCGACGCTGGAACCGAGCGTTGCCAGCATATCCTTGGCGGGCTGGGCGAACTGGCCGGTAGGCTGAAGCTCGAGGTATTTCTGCAGCGCCTCGACAGTGCCGGGGACCGGCGTCACCTTTCCGTCGGAGCCGATGGCGGCCTTGGAGACCAGCGTAACGCCGTACTGGTAATAGGCCTCGGCATAGTTCGGATCGGAATCGATGGCCTTTTTGAACGCTTCGCCGGCCGCATCGTTCTGGCCGCTGTTCACCAGCAGCGCGCCGAGATTGTAGTAGTACTTGCCGGCGCCGGGCGGATCGAGCTGGACAGCCTTTGCCAATTCGGCCTGCATCTCGGGGAACCTCTTCGCCTTGGCCAGGGCCAGAGCGTAGTTATTGTGCGTGGCGGCGTCGTCAGGCTTCAACTCGATGGCTTTGGCATACGCTTCCAGGCCCTTTGCCATGGCTGCATCGAAATCGGCGCCGGTCTTGGTGCTGGCCAGGCCCACATAGGCTTCGGCCAACTGCCCCCACACGGCCGGCTGCGTGGGATCCACCTCGGAAGCCTTCGTGAGCGCGGCCACCGCTTCGGGCCACTGCTTATTCTGCGCGGCCGTCATTCCGGTGTTGAAGGAATCGTTCAATTCGGAGCGCTTCTTGAGCTGGGCCTCGCGCTCTTTCATGTTCTTCTCGAGCGCGGCCTTATCCGCGGCGCTCATCTGGCGCGTATCGGCGGCGGCCATCTGCTGGGCGCCGGCAGCCAATTTGGCGGAGTCCGCCTTCAAATCGAAATTGACATCCTTGGCGTCGCTCGGCGAAGTTCTGATGCCGTTCTGCTTGTCCACTTCCTTGCCGTCCATCAGAACGGTGATGTTGTACGTGCCGATGGGAAGGCCGGTGTGGAAGTAGCGGCCTTTCTTGTCGGTCTTGGTTTGATACGTTGCCTTGATGTCGGTGCGCTCGATCTTGACCACGGCGCCTATAACCGGCTGTCCGTCCATCCCTTTCACATCCCCTTCAATCGAAGTGATTTGGGCGAGTGAAGTGAAGGCCAAAAGGAGCAGCCCCGCCGATGCCTGCGCTAGGCTGCGAAAACTCATAGATTCCTCCAAACGAGATTGGTTAGTATTAAATCACCAGTATATCGTAATTTGGGATGCCCTCCCGGGTGTAAAGCCGTTTCACCGGCGTCGGGGCAATCCCGGAGGCGGCGGGAGCGGCCCGGATTGCCCCAAACCCGGGGAGTAACGTTCCAGCGTCCGGGTACGCCTAAGGATTCACTATGACCAAGAAACTGCTATTTGCGTTCACGATCCTGCTGGTCGTCGTGTTCGCCGCCATGGCGGCGGATGTCAGCGGCAAGTGGGTTTACGAGCAAGCCGGCCGTAGAGGCGGGGACCCCGTTCAGGTGACCCTCACTCTCAATGCCAGCGGCTCTTCCTTGACCGGGACTCTGTCGAGGCCCGGCCGTGACGGGGGTGCGATGGAAACCCCGATCTCCGATGGGAAGGTGGATGGAGACAACATCTCCTTCAAAGTCGAGACGAATATGGGCGGCATGTCGATGACTCAGGATTTCAGCGGAACTCTGGCGGGAGACCAGCTGAAGCTGAAGATCACGCGTCCGGGACGCGACGGCAACCCGATGACAACCGAAGTGACGGCGAAGAAGGCCGGAAGCTAGGTCGGGCCCTATACAAATACGGGAATGCGGGCGGCTTTCGCGATGGGCAAGGCCGCTTTTTTTTGGGCCTTCCGCGAGGCGCGGGTGGGAACGCGCAGCCGAACGGACGACGCCTAATACTTCGGCACGCTCCGATCCACGCGGTCGCTCCAGGCCAGGATGCCGCCCTTCATGTTCCGCACGCGTTCGAAGCCGGCCTGCCGCAGAATGCCGCACGCCTTGGCGCTGCGCATCCCGCTCTTGCAGTGCACCACGATATCCGCCTGGGGATCCAGCTCGCCCAGCCGCTTAGGCACTTCGCCGAGCGGGATGAGCCTGGATCCGGAGATGGCGGCGATCTTGTATTCGTGGGGCTCGCGCACATCCAGCAGCACGAACTCCTCGCCGCGATCCATCTTGGCCTTAACTTCGGTCACTTCGATTTCGCCTTCGTTCACCTGCGTCTCCTGGGTGGTCGTCGCCGGGGCCGGCACGCCGCAGAATTGGTAGTAATCGATCAGCCGCGTGATCGTGGGATGCTCGCCGCACACCGGGCATTCGGGATTCTTACGCAGCTTCAGTTCGCGGAAACGCATTCCCAGCGCGTCATAGAGCAGCAGCCTGCCCACCAGCGGCTCGCCGATCCCCAGGATCAGCTTGACCGTCTCGGTGGCCTGGATCAACCCGATGGTGCCCGGCAGAATACCCAGCACGCCGCCCTCGGCGCAGCTCGGCACCAGGCCCGGAGGCGGCGGCTCGGGGTAGAGACAGCGGTAGCACGGGCCCCCTTGATACGCGAAAACCGTGGCCTGACCCTCAAACCGGAAAATGGAGCCGTAAACGTTAGGCTTGCCGAGCAGCACGCAGGCGTCGTTGACCAGGTACCGAGTGGGGAAGTTGTCGGTGCCGTCCACCACCAGGTCGTACTCCTTGAGGATTTCGAGCGCGTTCCCGCTGGAAAGCGCCGTCTCGTGCTTCACCACCTTCAAATAGGGATTGATGGCCCGCATCTTCTCGGCGGCCGAATCGAGCTTCTTGCGGCCGACGTCGCTCGTGAAGTGGATCACCTGGCGCTGCAGGTTGGTGACATCCACCACGTCGAAATCGACGATGCCGATGCGTCCGATTCCGGCGGCGGCCAGGTATAGCCCCAGAGGCGCGCCCAGGCCGCCCGTGCCCACCAGCAGCACCTTGGCCGCCTTCAGCTTCCGCTGGCCTTCGATGCCCACTTCGGGCAGGATCAGGTGCCGGCTATAGCGCAGGACCTCGTCGTTGGACAAGGCAACCGGGTCCGCCGAAACTTCCGGCGGCGCGGTCACGGTGGAACCGCCGGCGATCGAGGGGACCAGCGAGATGGTATCGCTCTCCTGGAGGGCGGTGGCGTCCTTCCCCAGGTAGCGTATGTCTTCGTCGTTGAGATACACGTTGACGAAGCTGCGGACCTTGCCTTCGTCCGTGAAGATCTGCTTGCGCAGATCGGGATAGCGCGCGGTGAGCGCGCCGAGCGCCTCGCCGACTGTGGCTCCCGGAACGCTCACGGTGTCCTGCTTTCCAGTGAACTGGCGCAGAGGGGTGGGAATCAGAACTTTGGGCATATCAGTAAACCAACTCCTCGCCGGCCGCTTCAGTCCGCTCGAAGTTCGGCAGCCAGCTATTGGCGTGGTGGAATTCGCCGCCGCGAATGGACAGCACGACGAAGGAATACCACGGACACGAATTCTTCAAATCGGTTTGCGAAAAGTAGGCGTCGCAATCGGGATGCGAATGGTAAATGCCGATCAGATCCAGGTTGCGGCCGCGGGCCGCCTTCTCGGCGGCGATCAGGTCCTCGGGACGCAGCTCGTAGCGCGCGGCACGCGGGCCCGCGAAGGAATTTTCCAGGGGCAAGGCCGCGCTCACGATCTTGGCGCCGTTTTCGGAGATCCCCAGCATCACGCCGCAGCATTCATCGGGATAGACCTGGCGGGCGTGCGCCAGCATGGCTGCCCAGGGTTCGGGTTCGATCCGGATCATCGCTCGTCCCAGAAAGGCTCGCTCAGGTATTTGTCGGCGCTGTCGCAGAGCATGGTCACGACGATGCCGGTCTCGCCCCGGCGGGACAATTCGCGCGCCACCAGGCTGGCCGCGTGCACGTTGGCGCCCGAGGAAATCCCCACCAGGAGTCCCTCTTCGCGCGCCAGCCGCCGGACCATGGCGTAGGCGTCTTCCGTCTCGATCCACAGGTTGGCGTCGGCCAGCTTCTGGTCGTAAATGCCGGGCACGATAGCCGTGGGCATGTGTTTCAACCCCTCCAGGCCGTGAAAACCCGAGGAGGGCTGCGCGGAACAGCAACGCACCTCCGGCAGCTCGCGTTTCAGGCGGCGGGAGACGCCCATGAAAGTTCCGCTGGTTCCCATGGAAGCCACGAAGTGCGTAAGGCGTCCCGCGGTCTGGCGAATAATCTCGGGACCGGTGTGCTCGTAGTGAGCCTTCCAGTTGGCCGGATTGTTGTACTGATCCGGGTAAAAATACCGGTCGGGATCGGCCAGATAGATCTGGCGGCACAGGCGAATGGCGCCATCCGAGCCTTCGCCGGCGTCGCTGAAGATCATCTCGGCCCCGTACGCCTTCAAAATGCGTTTGCGCTCCGGGGACGCGTTGGCCGGCAGCACCAGCTTGACCTTATAGCCGCGATTGGCGCCGATCATGGCGTAGGCGATGCCGGTATTGCCGCTGGTGGCGTCCAGAATGACGCGCTCGGGATTCAGTTTGCCGGAGCGCTCGCCGTCCAGAATCATATTCAGGGCGGCGCGGTCTTTCACGCTTCCGCCGGGATTGAAGTACTCGGCCTTGGCGAAGATCTCGACGCCGGGAAACTCGCGTGGGATTTTCTCGAGGCGCAGAAGCGGCGTATTCCCTATGGTGGCCAGCAGCGGCTCGGCATCGCTGCGGGCCGGCCGCGGGACAGCGGACATGTGGGCCATGGCTACCACCTTGGATTCATTTGCGCCCGGCCCGGATGCGGATCTCGCATCGCTAAGTAAACAAAAAGGAAAACGGGCGCGCAGGTGATTCTATTGTATCATCGCCCCAAACCCTGTCAGGAATGTAGAGATTGCCGGGGAGAGCTAATTCGTCGCGGCCTTGCCTTGGGCCGGCGTGAGCTTCAGAGCCCGTATGCGCCGGTTGTCGGTGTCGGAGACGTACAAGTCGCCGGCGGCATCCACGGCGATGGCACCGGGACTCAGCGCGGCGCTGGTGGCCGGGCCGTTATCGCCGCTGAAGCCAAAGGCCCCGCTTCCCCCCACCGTGGTGATGACGCCATCCTTCGCGACCTTGCGGACGCGGTTATTGAACGAATCGGCGACGTAGAGGTTGCCGGCGGCATCCACGGCGACGCTTTGGGGCCAATTCAAGGGTGCGCTGGCGGCCGGGACCTGGTCCTTCTGGAAATCGCGCGTCCCGTTTCCAGCTACGGTGGTGATCACTCCCTTGGAGACCTTGCGGATGCGGTTGCTCTCGGTATCGGCGATGTAGATGGTGCCGGCGGCATCCACGGCGACCGCGCGAGGCCAGTTCAACTGGGCGGCGGTGGCCGGACCGCCATCTCCGCTAAAGCCAAAGGTCCCGTTTCCGGCCACGGTGGTGATCACTCCCTTGGAGACCTTGCGAATGCGATTGTTGCTCTCATCGGCGATGTAGAGGTCTCCGGCAGCGTCCACGGCAATACCATAAGGCATATTCAACTGGGCGCTGGTGGCCGGGCCGCCGTCGCCGCTGCCGCCGTAGGTTCCATTTCCCGCCACGCTAGTGATGACTCCGTTAGAGACTTTGCGAATGCGGAGATTGAGGGTGTCGGCGATATAGAGATTGCCGGCGGCATCCACCGCCAAGCCGTGGGGATTCAGCAACTGGGCGCTGGTGGCCGGGCCGCCATCGCCGCTGAAGCCGTAGCTTCCATTTCCCGCCACAGTGGTGATCACGCCGCCCGAGATCTTGCGGACGCGGTTGTCATCGGAAATGTAGACGTTGCCCGCGGTGTCCACGGCAATGCCCCCAGGATTTAGCGCGGAGGCGAGAGCCGGGCCATCGGGACCGAAGCCGGAGCTCCCCGTCTCCCGCGATCGTGGTGATCGTATAAGTCTGCCCAAATAGGGAGCAGCACAAGAAAAGTCCAAGAAAAAGAGCCGCATGCAGCCGCATGTACCGTGGGATTCTCATTTTGACCTCACTTCGCAAGACAATGCCCCAGGATTTCGCGCGTGAACCCGCGACTTCTCCTGTTAGGCGACGGATCTCCATCTCGATGTTACAGGTCGTACGGTTTAGCGAGAACATTTCGGGGGCAGCCAAGTACCGCCAACACGGATCAGGCCCGCAAATACGGCTTCATCGCGTGCAGGGTTTCGGCGAGCGCTTTCTTAGCCGCGTCGTCCAGGGGGGCGGTATTGTCGCCGGAAACGATCTTGGCCGCGCCTTCGAAGCCTTTGGCCACCGGTATGTTGCGAACGGTGTAGTTCTTGAAAACGCCGCGGAGGCACAGAATGTACTTCATCCCTTCGATGCCGTAGAGGAACATATCGGCCAGCATGGCCAGCGCGCGGCCGTGCGCGAGGATGGCTTCATCATGTTTCCCGGCTTGCCACAGATCCCAGGTGGTGGCGTACAGGTCGGCGATGCAGGCGGCGGGCATGGAGCCTGAAAATCCGCGGCGCATCTCCTCAATCAGCGTGCGGCCATGCGCGCCGGAAAAGACCTTCAACTGATCGTGCGTCCGCTCGCGGAATTGTTTAACCCGCTCCAGCGGGTTGCCCGCTTCATCCTTCACATAGCGCAGGTTGGGAACGCTTTGGAACATCTCCAGCAGCAGGTCCACGCTGATGTTTCCCACCGCCTGGACCACGATCGGCAGGCTCGTCGCCCGGCCCACCGCCTGGTAATACTGAAGCATGTCCTTCTCGGTGGCGTTCTCTCCGGGGGGCAAGGAAATGACGGCGTCGGCGCCCAACCTCTCCGCCTCTTTGGCATAGCGCTGCATGGCGGCCAGGTCCGGACCTTGAATCCCCACCACGATCGCGGGGCGCAGCCGCTTGCCCGCGGTTATGATCGCCTCCGCGCCCGCGCTGCGCTCTTTGTCGGTAAGGCTGAGGGTCTCACTGGCCATTTGCGGCCAGACAAAGCCGTGCACGCCCCCGCGATCGATGAACTCCACCTCTTTAACCAAGGTGGCGAGATCGAGCTGGTTCGAATCGGTGAAAGGCGTGTGCGCGATGGGAAAAATGCCGCGCAGAGGCTTGGAGCCCGATTTCTGGAAGCTTAGCAGCCGGCTGCCAGGCAGGGCGACGACAATCGCACCCGCTGTCAACAAACGCAGGAACTCCCGCCTGCCGGGGCTGCTTTTACGGCTCAGAATTTCCATTCCATCTCCTCTTCGGTGAGGCCGGCGCGAGTTTCACCGGGCGTCGACAACACAACGGACGAGCGCGCCGGAACGGTCGACCCTCGGGGCCATCAACAACAGTTTACCGTGCCGATCGTTGCGGCAGGCCGGCGGGGCGGCTTGGAGGCAGCCGCCGCAAGCGGCCTGTGTCTGACGTGTGTCGTTCCAGACGCCCTCCGCCACAAAACAGGCGGATGCGATCTTGACACTTAGACCTGCTACGGACATGATAAGAACACACGAGCCGGGACGCCCGCCGTTACTTCGAGGATATTGTAAGTGACGTACCGGAGGCACGCCCCAGGTGGTACGCGCTTCCGGTAAGGCCTCGCCACGAGAAGACGGTATTCGCTCGACTTCGAGGCGAAGCGGCAGGAGTCCTTCCTGCCGTTGTATCACGAAAACACATGTGGGCGGACGAATGGAAGACTGTGTCTTCCGCCGATTCGACCTAACGTTCCCCGCGGCGCTTTCAATAGCGGGCGGCCGGTTCTGAAGTATTCAAGTGGGAATTCAAGCTCTATGCAACCAAGTCAAAGAACAATGTTCGCTCAAGTCGCATTGCTTGCCGCGCTGGCGGCATGCTGGCCCCTGCGGGGCCAAGTGACCACTTACCATTACGACAACGCCCGCACCGGCGCCGTGTTAGGCGAAACCACCCTCAATACATCCAACGTCAACGTCAATACGTTCGGAAAACTCTTCTCGTTGGCCGTGGATGGCCAGATCTATGCGCAGCCGCTGTATATGCCCGCGGTCAGCATCCCTTCCCAGGGAGTTCACAACGTAGTATATGTGGCGACGGAACACAACAGCGTGTACGCCTTCGACGCGGACTCGGCCTCGCAGACCGGTTTTCTGTGGCATGTCAATCTCGGCCCATCCATGCCGCAATCGGTATGCTGCGCGCCGCGGGATTTGTTGCCCGAAATCGGCATCACGAGCACTCCCGTGATCGACTTGTCGACCAACACGCTGTATGTGGTCGCCGAGACTTACGTGAATCAAGCGGCCTACTTCCAGTTGCATGCGCTCGATATTACGACAGGCGCCGATAAAGTCCCGGCAGCGACGATCCAAGGTAGCGTGCCGGGCACGGCCTCGGATGGCGCGAACGGGAAGCTCGCGTTCCAACCGATGCGCCACTGGCAGCGGCCCGGCCTGCTGCTGATGAACGGCACCATATACATCGGCTTCGGATCGCATCAGGACTCCGGCCCCTACCACGGCTGGGTCTTTGGCTACAGCGCAATTGGCTACGGCGTGACCCCCTTGCAGCAAACCGGGATACTCTGTTTGGCGCCCGACCAGGAGCAGAACGCCGTGTGGCAAGGTGGCGTAGGTTTGGCCGGGGACGCGAACGGCAACATCTATTTCGCCACGGGCAACGGACCCATGGACGCCAATAAGGCGGGCGGCCGGGAATATGGGGACAGCGTCGTGAAGGTAGGGACGGCAAACGGCCTGGCGGTCCTCGATTACTTTTCACCTTCCACCGAAACCCAGGACGAAGCTAACGATTGGGACCTCGGCAGCAGCGGCCCAACGTTGATTCCCGGAAACGGAACCTTGCTGGCCGTGGTCGGCGGGAAGACCGGCACGGTGTATGTTGTGGATACGAACAATCTAGGCCAGTTCAATAGCACCGATAAGATCGTCCAGGAATGGAAGATGAGCGGCGGGTTCTGGGGTGGTAACCGGATCTATTACAACAACACGTTGTATGTTTTTCCCACCGGGTACGCGCTGCAAATGCTCTCTTTTAACGGATCGCAATTCAATGTGAAGCCGATTTTCGAAAGCACCGTCACCGGCGCCGGCGCCGTTGAGCAACGGTCCGGCTATGTGTATCTCGGCGAATGGCCTTACCGCGGGGACAGGGATCGTGTGGGCGTCGTACACGCCAGGGGGGCTCGCCGATGGCAGCGCCCAACCGGGAATTCTGCGTGCCTTCGATGCCTCGAATGTGAGCAAGGAATTGTGGAACAGCAACCAGAACAGCACGCGGGATTATTCCGGGAGCTGGGCTAAGTTCTCGCCGCCCGTCGTCGCTAACGGAAAAGTTTATCTGGGCACGTTCGATAACGTCCTCAATGTATACGGTCTGCTTCCCGGGGGAGGGACGGTTGCAGCCACCGCCGGAACGCCTCAAAGCGCGACCGTGAACGCGGCATTCACCACCGCCTTGCAGGCGACGGTGAAGGATGGCAGCAACAACCCACTAAGCGGGGTAACGGTAACCTTCGCCGCGCCCACGACGGGCGCCACCGGTTCGTTCAACGGATCGGCGACGGCGACCGCCGCTACCAATGCCAGCGGGATCGCTGCCGCGCCGGCCTTCACGGCCAACTCCCAGGCGGGCAGTTTCACGGTGACAGCCAGCGCCCCCAATGTGGCCACACCCGCCAGTTTCAGCTTGACGAATCTTCCCGGACCCCCGGCGAGTGTCGCGGCCGTTTTCGGCACGCCCCAAAGCGCGACGATAAACACGGCTTTCGCCACGGCGCTGCAGGCGGCGGTGAAGGACACAAGCAACAATCCGGTGAGCAACGTGACTGTGACATTCACCGCGTCCGGCACGGGGGCCAGCGCCGCTTTCTCCGGATCGGCCGCGGCAACCGCTATCACCAATGCCGGCGGGATTGCCAGCGCGCCCGCCCTGACCGCCAACGGCCAGACAGGAAGTTACACCGTGGCAGCCAGTGTTGCGGGCGTGGCCAGCCCAGCCAACTTCAGCCTGACGAACCTTTCTGGAACCCCGGCGAGTATTACTGCTGCCGCCGGCACGCTGCAGAGCGCTACCGTGAATACGGCATTTACGATGGCGCTGCAAGCCACCGTGAAGGATGGCAGCGGCAATCTGCTGAGCGGAGTGACTGTGACATTCGCCGCGCCGGCCAGCGGGGCCAGCGCCACCTTCGGCGGATCGGCGACCGTCACTACTAACTCCAGCGGAGTCGCCACCGCGCCGGCCCTGACCGCCAACGACCAGACAGGCAGCTACACAGTCACTGCCAGTGTCTCGGGTGTCACCACGCCCGCCAGCTTCAGCCTGACCAACACGGCCGCAACTACCGGCGGCAGCGGAACTTTGTCCGGCTCCGGCAACTTCAACGCGGGGACCTTCAACCTGACCACCGAAGGACCTACCGATTGGGTTAATTGGGGCATCGTCTCCGGCGGTCCTGGACTCGCGGATCGCAAAGCCGGCGTCGCGGCCCAAATCAGCAACTACAAGGAGATCGGATCTCTGGCGGTGGCTACCACCGGCAACGACCCGCGCACGCTGACCTGGAGCGACGGGACACCAAATGTCAGCGGCTCCAATAGCACCGTCGTATACGTAGACAGCAATTCCGGCCAACACAACGGGTTCTCGTTCACTGTTCCGGCGGGCACCACTTTACACACCCTGGTCGTGCATGCCGGCGGTCAAAACAGCGGCGGCACGCTCACGGCCACCTTATCGGACGGATCGGCGGCCAATTACCAGGACACTACGGCAAAGCAGAGTGGCCGTTGGGACCGAAACTACACGCTCACTTACAGCGCAGCATCGGCGGGGCAGACATTGACGATCCAATGGACTAATGCGTCCGCGTCCGGCAGCGTGAGTTTGGGCGGCGCGGCTCTTCAGTAACACGCCTTCCGTCTCGCGCCGGCCATGGCCGTATTCTCAGGGTCTTGGCAACGTTAGCCAGGTTCGCCAAAGCGTATCGACGAGGGCATGCACGGCAGCCGAAGCCATCAAGCTGCGGTGGCTCCGATACGCCGAACCATAAAACCATCCGGCCACGGTTGCCAGGGCCACATAACGCCAGTTGGGAAACGGCGCATGCCGGATGTGGCTGAATCCGAAGATGGCCGCGGCCACCGCCTGGGCCCCGTAGCGGGAGTGCAGCAAGCCTTCCAGGAGGTTCTGAAGAAGGCCGCGGAAGAACAGCTCCTCCACGAGGGCGATGAAAAGGAAGATCGTAACGTAATCGGAGAGGAAGGACGCCACATCGTGCCATTGCGGATGCCAGGCGATGAAGCGAAGGCCGAATCCAAGCGGGAGCGCGATGGCCCCATATGCGGCGAAAGAAACCAACACGTCGCGCGCGATGGCCGGCGAGAAGCGAAATTCATATCCCGATCCTTCGACCTTCCGCCAGATCAAAAAGGACCAGGCGCCGGCGCCGATCAGAAAGAGCCGCGCCATGAAATCCAAATTCACCGGCACGTTCCAAATCCCGCCGATCTGTCCGAACATGACCGGCGCCAGCAGCCAGACGAGAACCAGCGCGTCCTGCCAGTTCATGCGGTCCGGCCCGCGAACGGGAGCGGCGGCGAACAACCCGAAAGGCAATGCCGAGAGAGCGAGAAGCTTGGCCAGAGCCGGCCAGCGGAAATCGCCCGTGCCCGCGGAATAAACGAGGTAGGGAAGCAAGAAGAACAGAACGCAGCAAGCGGCTCCTGACAGACCGTGAACGCGCTCGCGGAGCCGGGAGCGAAGATCGGGGAAGCCGGGCGCCAAGGCCAGGGCCAACAGCAGCATCAGGCAAACGTACAGGGCCGCGCGTTGCGCTCCACCTACCGGATAGCGCCGGAAGTAAAGCCCGGCATACCAGCCAAAGAACAGGCCCAGGGCGGCGTAGAGGGACGCGAAGTGGATCCACCCGTGGCGTGCGTCAGTGCGGTTCATCGCCGGTGCTTACCGCGAGAGCAGTCGCTTCTGCATCTGTTCGAGCGTCACGCCCTTGGTCTCCGGATAGAACAGAAGAACCACCACGAACTGCGCCAGCGTCATGACCGCGAAAAAAGCGAAGGGCGCGGCCCCCGAGGAGGCCGCCACCAGCGGGAAGACTCCCGAGATCAAGGCGTTCATGAACCAGTGGCTGAAGCTGCCCAGGCTCTGCCCCTTGGCCCGCACCAGCGTCGGACAGACCTCGCTCAGATAGACCCAGATCACGGAGCCCTGCGATAAAGAGAAGAAGGCGATAAAGCCCACCAGCAGCCAGAGCAGCCATGCCGCGTGCTGCCCGGTGGCGAAGATCGCGGCCACGCCGGCCATGCTGAACGCGCATCCCAAGGCGCCCGTGAGCAGCAGTTTCTTCCGGCCGAGCCGGTCGATCAGGCTCATCGCCACGAGCGTGAACACCAGCAGGGTCGTTCCGATCACCACCGCCTGCCGATCGCCCGATACTTTGCTATAACCCGCGCGGTCGAAGATGTCGTTGACGTAGTACAGAATGGCGTTGATGCCCGCGAGCTGGTTGAAGACGCCTATCGAGATCGCCAGAAAAACCGGCAGGCGGTACTTCCGTTGGAACAGGGGCTCGCCGCGGCCGCTCCGTTCCGTGGCTACGGATTCGACGATATCCTCCAGGTGCCGGTCGATATCCTGCTCGCCGATCTGGACCAGCACGCCGCGCGCCTCCTCGCGCCGTCCCACGCGCACCAGCCAGCGCGGGCTTTGCGGGATGGTGAACAACGAAAAGAAAAAGAGGACCGCGGGGAGCGCCGCCACGCCCAGCTTCCAGCGCCACTCGGCCGCGCCCATGTGCGCCAGCCCCACCAGGTAATTCGACAGGTAGGCCAGCAGAATTCCAGCCACGACATTGATCTGGAAGAGACCCACCAGGCGACCCCGTCTCTCCGCCGGGGAAATCTCGGCGATGTACATGGGGCCGATCACCGAAGAGCCGCCAATGGCCAGGCCGCCGATAAATCGGAAGGCGATCAGCCACGGGTAATTGAGCGCGAATGCGCAGCCCAGCGCGGATACCACGTAGAACACGGCCAGACAGTGCAGCGATGCGCGGCGGCCATACCGGTCGGCCGGGCCTCCGGCGAGGATCGAGCCCAGCACAGTTCCCCAGAGCGCCATCGAGACCGTGAACCCGAGCATCCCCGGAGAGAGCGCATACATCTGGCTGAGCGCCCGGGTTGTTCCGGAAATCACCGCGGTATCGAAGCCGAACAGCATTCCGCCGAGCGCCGCTACCAGGGCGCTGCGGATCAACAGGAAATCAGATCGGGGTGCCGCCTGGGTAACGGGCGAAGAAGCCACGCATCCACCTCACCCCAGCGATGATACCGAACTGTGGCGGACGGTGGGGCGGACTTCATCACAACGGTTGCGGATCGGGCGAGCCGGTCGCCAACTTCCGGTGGTATCGTCAATCATGCTTCGGGAGCGCCAACGCGCCGCGCGGCGCCAGCTCTTTCCTGGCGGGGAAGCGGCCCTGGAGAGCCTGCCGGCCGCGGGACGGGACGAAGCGCGGCGAGCGGCGGAAATGATCCTGGCCGCCCATCACACCTATCTCGAGACATTCGACGCCATCACCGCCATGGCGCAGGAGACCTTCGAGACACGGGCTTGGGCCAAGGAGCCATTCACGCCGAGCAGAGGGTCCGCCTGTACCGGGACGCGGTGGATGACGCCTGGCGCAAGCTCAAGCGCCAATTCGAGGAGCGCGCGGCGGACCGCGGCTTCTGGCTGGCCGCGCGGCACCTGTTTCTGGAGCGCGCCTTCCATCGCTACGACGCGGACCTGGCGCTCACCTTCTTCTACTCCACCATGCGGCTGGCTTTCGACGCCCAGGAAATCCCGGTGGAATACGACGACGACGGGCTGGCCGAAGGCTTGCACACCTCCCCGCCGGATCCCATCTGGCGCCGGTACAGCGCGCACCCAGGCCGGCTGCGAAGTTCCATCGAAGAGCTGCTCGCCGGCCGCGGTTTCCGGGCCCGGTTCGAAGACGCCGCGGGGGATGCCGCGCGCGTGGCGGAGAGACTGCTGCGCGATTGGGGACCGGCGGGCGGCGCGCCGCGCGAGCTGCGGATGCTCAAAACCACGCTCTTCCGCGACCGCGAGGCGTACCTGGCCGGAAAGCTGTGCGCGCGCTCGCGGGAGCTGCCCGTGGTGCTGGCGCTCCGCCACGACGAGCGCGGGATCGCCGTGGATGCCGTCCTCAGCGGCCGCGAGGACATGCGCAACATCCTGTTCGTCTCGACGCGCTCCACCTTCCACGCGCGCACGGATGCCTACCGCGAAACCCTCGCCTTCCTCGATACGCTGGCGCCCGAGCGCGGCCATCCGGCCATGTGCGCGGTGCTGGGCTTCACCCATCCGGCGCGCGTGGCGCTGAACCAGCGGCTGCGGCGCCATCTGCGGGAGACCGGCGAAAAGTTCAGCCCCGCGCCGGGACGCGCCGGCATGGCGATGGTGGTCTTCTCGCCGCCTTCGTTCCCGTACGTATTCAAGGTGGTGCGCGATTTCTCCCGCAAGGAATGCTGGACGGGCCGGGCGCGCATCATGGACCTGTACCGCTGGGTGCACGAGATGAACCGCGGACGGTTGATGCTGGATGCGTGGCTCTATCGCAATCTTCATTTTCCGCGCCAGGCGTTCGACGAGAGGGTGCTCGAAGAGCTGCTCCGCACGGCGCCCTTCAGCGTGCGGCTGGATGGTGAAATCGTCGTGCTGCGGCACGTCTACGCGCAGCGGCGCGTCCAGCCGCTCAACACATTTTTCGACCAGACCTCCGACCCCGGCGAGCGCGAGCGCGTGGCCGATGCGCTCGGAACGTTCATCAAGGACCTGGCCTGGATGGGGTTCTTCGTGGGCGATCATTACGGTCTGACCTTCAACACCGGCCTGACCCACGCGCGCAACGTGACGCTCTTCGATTTCGACGACCTGGCGCCGCTCTCTCACTACCGCTTCCGCGAGACGCCCCGCCAGGATGAGAGCGACGAGCTGTTGTGGAACAGCGAGATGGACGGCGCCTGGTTCGCAGTGGATGAAAACGACGTCCTGGTGGACGAGTGGGAGCGGTTCCTGGGAATTCCGGCCGACCTGCGCGGGTGGTTTCGCGCGCGGCACGGGAATCTCTTCACGCTGGAATACTGGAACGAATTGCAGCGCCGCGTCATGCGAGGCGAGCTGCACTACGTCCTTCCCTATCCGCCGGAGCGGCGGCTCGACCCCGGCGTTCGGTAAATCACTTCAGCCGCGCGTGCGCGAAAGGATGCCTGGCAGAGCTCAAGCGTGCTCGGAGCTTCACATTGGCGCGCGCCGCGGTCTTGAACTCGGGGAGCGCAGTTCCCACAATGAAATCGAAGGGGAAATCCAATGGCAGAAACATCTGTCCAAACCAAAGAGAAAGCGCGCGACACCGCAGAACAACGCGGCATCGAGCGCCGGCATGAATCTTATGGCCGGGACCTGTTCGGTCTCAGTCCCTTCTCCATGATGCGCAGGCTTTCCGAAGAGATGGATCGCGCGTTCTCCCGCAGCTTCGGCTTCCCTCGATGGAACGAGCCGGGGATGTGGGCGCCGCCCATCGAAGTCCGCGAGCGCAATAACAACCTGGAAATCGTTGCGGAGCTTCCAGGTTTGACCAAAGATGATGTGAAAGTGGAGTTCACGGATGAAGGGCTTGTAATCGAAGGCGAGAAACGCCGCGAGCGCGAGACCGAGGAGGGCGGATATCATCGCTCCGAACTCAGTTTCGGCCGCTTCTACCGCATGGTTCCTTTGCCGGAAAGCGCGGATCCCGACAAGGCCAAAGCGGAGTTCAAAAACGGCGTGCTGACAGTTCAGCTTCCGGTTTCCGAGCAGCACCACAAGACCCGTCAAATCCCGATCAATAGTTGATCGGACCACCCCGAAGCGCGCTCCGCCGTTTCCGGCCCGGCGCGCTTCCGCGCTTCTTCCCGTAGTCCGGATAGGGCCACTCGTCCGTTTCGTCCCAGCTCGATTTCTCACTTAGCCGTGGCCCGGTATCATGGTCGCGGAGAGATCCCTTCGGACTACGAGGAAGTTGAGAATGGCTGCGTCGAAAGTTATCAGATTCACAACGTGGGAGAGTGAGGCTCCGTGCGAAAACAGACACTTACTGAAGTGGGTCGATAAGATCGCCGAGCTGACTAAGCCGGATGCTATCCACTGGGTGGATGGCTCCATTGAAGAGTATCGCCGCCTTTGCGAGGAGATGGTGCAGAACGCCACGCTCATCGAGCTGAACCAGGAGCTGTGGCCGGGATGTTACTACGCGCGATCCGATCCGGGCGATGTGGCTCGCCTGGAGGAGCGCACCTTCATCTGCTCTTCTTCCAAGGATGGCGCCGGTCCCACGAACAATTGGGAAGATCCTCACACTATGCGGCGTAGGCTGAAGTCCCTGTTTGCGGGGTGCATGCGGGGGCGCACCATGTACGTGCTGGCTTTCAGCATGGGACCGGTCGGCTCCCCGATGTCGCGCATCGGCGTGCAACTGACCGACTCGCCGTACGTGGTCGCGAGCATGCGCGCGATGGCCCGCATCGGCCTGCCGGTCTTGCGGGAAATCGACAAAGACGAACAGCGCGTGGTGCCTTGCATACACAGCGTGGGCGCTCCGCTGGAGGACGGCCAAAAGGACGTGCCCTGGCCGTGCAACCAGGAGAAGTACATCGTGCATTTCCCGGAAAGCCGGGAGATCTGGTCGTACGGTTCCGGGTATGGCGGCAACGCCCTGCTGGGGAAGAAATGTTTCGCCCTGCGGATCGCCTCCAACATCGCTCGCGACGAAGGGTGGCTGGCCGAGCACATGCTGATCGTGGGGATCGAGAACCCCGAGGGCGAGAAGACTTATGTAGCGGCCGCGTTTCCAAGCGCGTGCGGCAAAACGAATGTCGCCATGATGGTTCCACCCCGGGGATTCGAAGGCTGGAAGGTCTGGACGGTGGGAGACGATATCGCCTGGATCCGGCCGGATGCGCATGGACGCCTGCGCGCCATCAACCCCGAAGCGGGCTTCTTCGGCGTGGCTCCCGGGACATCGGCCAGAACTAACCCCAATGCCATGGCGACGCTCTCGAGAAACACGATCTTCACCAACGTGGCGCTGACTCCGGAGGGGGGCGTGTGGTGGGAAGGCATGACCGAGGAGCCTCCGGCCGAGTGCCTGGACTGGCAGGGCCATCCGTGGACGCCCGAGATCGCCCGTAAAACCGGCGCCAAAGCGGCGCATCCGAACGCGCGATTCACGGCGCCCGCCGCGCAGTGCCCCACCATCGATCCCGCCTGGGAAGATCCCGAAGGCGTGCCGATCAGCGCGATCGTTTTCGGCGGGCGGCGCGCCACGACGATGCCGCTCGTCTTCGAATCCTTCAACTGGACCTCGGGAGTGTACGCCGGCGCGACCATGGGATCGGAGATGACCGCGGCCGCGGCCGGGACGGTGGGCAAGGTCCGCCGGGACCCCATGGCTATGCTGCCTTTCTGCGGCTATCACATGGGCGATTATTTCCGGCACTGGCTGAACATGCAGCATTCCTTGAGCGAGTTGCCGCGGATTTTCCACGTGAACTGGTTCCGCAAAGACGATCGCGGCGAGTTCATGTGGCCGGGTTTCGGCCAGAATATGCGCGTTCTCACCTGGATCGTGGATCGCGTGCATGGGCGCGCGAAGGCCAAGGAGACGCCTATCGGCTGGGTGCCGCAGTACGAACACATGGACTGGAATGGGCTCGCGTTCCCTCGCAAGAAGTTCGAACAATTGCAGAGCATCGACCCGGCGGCCTGGCGCGCGGAGGTTATGGGGCACGAGGAGCTGTTCATCGGCCTCCACAATCACCTGCCGCAGGAGATGGTGTACGAGCGCCAGTTACTGATTTGCCGGTTGCATTAGGACCGGCGCGCGGCGGCTCAATCCTGGCCGCCGCTCGGTCCCGCGGCAGAGCGGCTGGTCAGCACGCGATCCAGCGCCGCGACGGGCGGCGCGAACAGGCGCGGCTCTCCGGTGCCGTGCTCCCGCAGCAGATGATATGTCAACAGCAGTTGCGTTAACGCCAGCGGGTCGCTGTGGCGGGTCTCGCCGCGGTCCTGGTAGGCGCCGAACTGGTTCGCGGGAATAGGATCGACGCCGGGCAGGTGCCGCCAGATCGTCTCCTCGAGATCGGCGCTCTGCTCGGGCGTGACGCTGCCATCGATTTCCAGGATGTCCACCGGGCGGGCCGAATCGCGGCCCAGGATCAAGCGTATCCCGGTGTTTTCTTTACCGCTGCACAGGTACGTCATATCGGGGTGCGGGATGGTCGGACGCAGCGTAAGCCGCACGTTCAGATGGCCGTTGGCCTCCTCGGCCGATTTGCCTTCCGGTGGATAGAACTGCACCACGATGTCGGCGTGTCGGCGCTGGGGACGGATGAAATCGCGCGAATCGGGCTCGCGCTTTTTCAGCTCGGCGAGCACCTGCTCCGCCGTGTAGCCGCGCTTGGTGGTGTCGCGTTTGATCTTCCACACGCGGCGCAGCTCCTCCGGCGGCTCGAGGAACACCTTGACGTCGTAGAACTGCCGCATTACGGCCGTGTGGAAGCCTAGGAGGCCTTCCACGATGACGAACTCTCGCGGCTGGACGTATTCCGGCCGGATCAGCGTGCCCGTCGCGTGCTCGTACACCGGCTTGAGAATCGGCTGGCCGTAGTGCAGGCGCTCCAGTTGCAGCTCGAGGATGTCGAGATAGTTGCACTCCGGATGGATCGCGGTGATGCCGCGCGCGGCGCGTTCCTGGCGATCGAACTTGTGGTAGTCGTCCGTGCAAACATGGGTCACGTGTTCGGCGCGCAGCAGGTTCGTCAGGCCCTGCGTCAGGGTCGATTTGCCCGCGGCGCTGTCGCCGATAATTCCCAGCATGACTGGTCTTCGTCCCGTCATACCAACTCCTTCGCCTCCCCGGAGCGGGGCTGGGCCGTTCATCACGCGGCCACTCCTTTAGGGCCGCCCTGGAAAACTCTGCTCTGGCGGATATCGGCGGCATCGATGCGCGCGAGCTCCTCCCGGGGAATGCTTCCGCCCCGCCCGACGATGCGCACCGCCTGGCGCAGCCTGAAGCGATCGATGGCGTTGCGGACGCTGCGCGCGTTGGCGAAGTGCTCCTGCCGCACGCGCAGCTCCAGGTATTCACGGAACGCCTCGCGCGACTCGCTGTCAAACGCATACATCTGCTGCCGCAACATCAGCTCGGCGATCTCCATGAGTTCGTCGAGCGTGTAGTCGGGAAAATCGATGTGGTGCGCGATGCGCGAATGCAGCCCCGGATTCGACTGGAAGAACTTATCCATCTTGTCCTTGTATCCCGCCAGGATGACCACCAGGTCGTCGCGGCGGTTTTCCATAAACTGCAACAGAATCTCTATGGCCTCCTGCCCGTAATCGCGCTCGTTTTCGGCGCGGTAGAGGTAATAGGCCTCGTCGATGAACAGAACCCCGCCGATGGCCTTCTGCAGCACTTCCTTGGTTTTGGGCGCGGTGTGGCCGACATATTGCCCCACCAGGTCGTCGCGCGTGGCCACCACCATGTGGCCGCGGCGCACGTACCCCAGGCTGTGCAGGATCTTCGCCATGCGCAGCGCCACCGTGGTCTTGCCCGTGCCGGGATTGCCCGTGAAGCACATGTGCAGCGACGGCGGGTCGGCCGAGAATCCGGCCTGGCCGCGCAGCCGTTCCACCAACAGAAGAGCGGCTGTCTGGCGAATCCTCAGCTTCACCGGTTCGAGCCCGATCAGTTCGGCATCGAGGGCGCGCAGGGTTTCGTCGATCAGCGCCTCGCGCGCGGCCGCGCCGACATCTATCTCCGCGGCGGGCGTCATTTCGCACCGTTGTAGCGCGCGCCGGTTGGGCGGTCGGCGGCGTATGGGTGCAGCGTATAACGCACCATACGACCAGCGGCCTCCTGGCGGTCTATCCGGAAACCGGGCTCTTTCGCGGGCCGGTTGACGATAAACGAGAGCGCCACTGTCTCGCGCCCCCGCGTGGAATCGTTCGCATTGACCTTGATGTAGTACGAGGGGAACGCCTTCCGGCAGGCGTTCACTTCGTGCAGGATGGCTTGCGGGTCCGCGATGTCGAACATGGGGAGGTTCCACATCTCCCAAAGCGCGTTCCGCGGGTGCGGATCGTCGGTGTATTCGATTCCGATCGACCAGCCCTTCGCCAGGCAGTACTCGATCTGTTTCGAGATCTCCTCATCGGTGAGATCCGGAAGAAAGGAAAAAGTGCCTTGTGTCAGCCTCATGTTTTGCTCCGCTAGTTAGTAAGTGGGGTCGCCATCGGGACATAGTCGACCGTGTCCGTGGATTGGTAGTTGAAGGTCACGTCCTTCCAGGTTTCCAGCGCCCCCCGCAGCGGCGAGCACCATTGCGCGGCGCGCTCCAGGATTTCCGGACCCTCCGCCAGGTAATCGCGGCCTTCGTTGCGCGCCTGGATGATGGCTTCCACCGCCACGCGGTTGGCTGTAGCGCCGGCGGCGATCCCCTGGGGATGCCCGATCGTGCCTCCGCCAAACTGCAGCACCACGTCTTCGCCCAGATAATGGATCAACTGGTGCATCTGGCCGGCGTGAATTCCGCCGGACGCCACCGGCATGACCATGCGCAGCGAGGCCCAATCCTGATCGAAGAATAGGCCGTTCTCGAGCCGCGTGGGCGTGCGCGGTTCGCGCAGCGTATCGTAGAAGCCCTTGACCGCGAAGGGATCGCCTTCCAGCTTGCCGACCACGGTCCCGGCGTGCAGGTGGTCCACTCCCGCCATGCGCATCCATTTACAGATCACCCGGAAATTAATCCCGTGGTTCTTCTGGCGGGCGTATGTCGAATTGCCCGCGCGGTGCAGGTGCAGAATCATGTCGTTCTTGCGCGCCCACTTGGCCATCGTCTGAATGGCGGTGTAGCCGATCACGAGATCGACCATGACGATCACCGAGCCCAGCTCCTTGGCGCACTCGGCCCGCTCGTACATCTCCTCCATGGTGCCGGCGGTCACGTTGAGATAGTGGCCCTTCACCTCGCCGGTCGCGGCGGATGCCCGGTTCACCGCTTCCATGCAGCACAGGAACCGCTCCCGCCAGCGCATGAAGGGCTGCGAGTTGATGTTCTCGTCGTCCTTGGTGAAATCCAGGCCGCCGCGCAGTGCCTCGTAGACCACGCGGCTGTAATTGCGTCCCGACAGCCCCAGCTTGGGTTTCACCGTGGCGCCGAGCAGCGGGCGGCCGTATTTATCCAGCCGTTCGCGCTCCACCACGATTCCCGTCGCGGGACCCTGAAAGGTCTTCAGATACGCCACCGGGATGCGCATATCTTCCAGGCGCAGCGCGCGGATCGCTTTGAAGCCGAATACGTTGCCGATGATCGAGGCCGTCAGGTTGGGGATCGACCCCTCCTCGAACAGATCGAGATCGTAGGCGATGTAAGCGAACCACTGCCCCGGAGCGTTGGGCACGGGGTCGATGCGGTAGGCCTTGGCGCGGTAAACGTCGCAGGCGGTCAAGCGGTCCGTCCAGACCACCGTCCACGTGGCCGTAGAAGACTCGCCGGCAACCGCCGCGGCCGCCTCCACGGGGTCCACGCCGTCCTGCGGCGTGATCCGGAAAAGCGCGAGTATGTCTGTATCTTTCGGTATGTAGTCGGGATCCCAGTAACCCATCTTGGCGTAGGGAATTACCCCGGCCTGATATCGTTCGCTATTCGTGATTTTCTTTGTCCGGTGGGACTCTTGCACCTGGCTGCCTCCACTTACATGGTGCACGAGAGCGGCGCGCTGATGAAGCGCGGCGGGTAAAACCGGACCACCGGTCCGAATCGGCGCAGAGCGGCGGTTATGCGGAGGGTTGCTTCGGCGCTCCCTGTGCGTCAAACTGGAGGTGCCACATGCCGGATTTCTGTACCTGCGGGGCGCAACTGCCGCCCGATGCTCTGTTCTGCCACAAATGCGGAAAGCCCCAGCGGGAGATCGCGCCGGTGGCGGCTGAAGCGCCCGCCCCCGAATTGAGCCCCCGCCGCCGCCGGCCGATCCGCCGCCGGTTGCGCCGCTTGGGTTTCGCAACCCGGTAGCCCTGCGGTCAGCCCTTATGGTTGCGATCATGGCGGCCCTGCTGAGCTGGGTTCCGTTTCTTAACGTGATCCTATGGCTGGGGGCCGGCTATTTCGCGGTCTACCTTTACCGGCGCCGCACCGGCGTTCTGCTTAACGTGCGGTCGGGCGTGCGCATCGGCTGGATTACGGGCCTGCTGGTGTATGCCATCGTGGCCGTGTTCTTCGGGGGATTTCTGGTGCTCTTCAATATGTCGGGAGGCGCCGAGATCTTTCAAGCGCAGCTCCGTAATAGCGCCGATCCGCGCATGATGGAAGCATTGAAGATGCTGCAGAACGGTCCCGACGTGTTCCTGCTCCTGATGCAGCTATTCATCTTCATCACCTGCTTGAGCATGGCCGGAGGCGCGCTCGGCGCCAAGCTGACCGGCGGAGAAGTACCGCCGCGCACGCGCACCCGCGAGTGATTCGCGCGGGCGTGCTGGCTGCCGGGAGAATCGCTTGACGATGGCTACTCCGGCGAATATCACAGCCATCGCGAGGGTTTCGCGCCAGCCGAACGGCTCGCGATAAACCAGCCAGCCCAGCGCCACCGCCACCACCGCATTCAAGTAGGTGTAGACCGAAACGATGGCCACCGGGAGACGGTCCATGGCATATACGTAGGCGCTGTATCCGACGATCGAGCCGAACACCACCAGGTACAGCAAAGCTCCTACGCCGCGGGCGGTTATGTGAACGGGCGGCTGAGGAATCAGCAGCGCAAAGGGCGCCAGGATCAGCCCGGCCGCCAGTTGCTGCACCGCTGCCGCGATTATGGGGTGCGCCTGGCCGGCTTTGCGGCGCTGGTAGATGGACCCGTACGACCACGCGGCCAGGGCCAC
The DNA here is from genome assembly GCA_963714205.1 of Terriglobia bacterium. Taxonomy (GTDB): domain Bacteria; phylum Acidobacteriota; class Terriglobia; order Bryobacterales; family Bryobacteraceae; genus CAVQNQ01. Next base: position 1,016,105 of record CAVQNQ010000002.1, on the reverse strand, counting down.
CTGGAGAATCAGAAAACCGTCGATCAAGTTCCGGTTGAAATGCGTGCCCGCGTCCGGCGTAAAGAGCAGCGCCGCGCCGGCCAGGCCCACCGCCATGCCGCCGATGGTGGGTGCGTGGAGGCGTTCCCCGCCGGGCAACAAGGCTTCCAATCCCACCATCCAGAACGGCTGGATCGTGACGATCAGGCTGGCGACGCCGCTGGGGATCAGCACCTCGGCGAAGCCCAGGCCTCCGTTGCCGATCCCCAGCGTCAGAAACCCGGCCAGGCAGGCCGCCCGGAGCTCGCTCCCACGCGGGATATACGCGCCCCGCGCGACGGCGAACCCCAGCATGATGCCGCCCGCCAGAACGTAACGCAGCGACACCAGCACCAGCGGCGGGAACGATTCGAGCGACATCCGAATCGCCAGGTAGGTAGTGCCCCAAAAAGCGCACACCGCGGCGAGCGCCAGATAGGGTTTGAAGAGGGGATGCGCGGACAAGTCAATAGCAGGGTAACATCCGGCGCGGGCGAGGCCGGGCAGACCGCCGCTTGCCTTACAGTAGAAGAGTGTCTTGCACGCGAAGAATCTGGATAGCGCTCGGCGCAAGCCTGGCGGCGGCGCTCGGCGTTTTGGGTCAACAGACCGGCGGCGACATCCCGGCTAAGTTCAATCCGCCCCTCACCGGCTACGATTACGTCAAGCGCGAGGTCATGATCCCCATGCGCGACGGCGTGCGGCTCCATACCGTGATCGTCGTTCCCAAGGGGGCCGCGAATGCGCCCATTCTGCTCACCCGAACGCCCTATGACGCCTCCAAACGCACGGCCCGCAATGACAGCCCGCACATGCTCGCGATCCTGCCGCAGGGCGACGAACTGTTCGTCGCCGATGGCTACATCCGCGTCTTCCAGGACGTTCGCGGCAAGTACGGATCGGAGGGGGAGTATGTCATGACGCGCCCCGTGCGCGGCCCGCTGAACCGCACGGCGACCGACCACACCACCGACGCCTACGACACCATCGACTGGCTAGTCAAGAACACGCCCGAATCGAACGGCCGCGTGGGCATGATCGGTTCCTCTTACGAGGGCTTTACGGTCGTCATGGCGCTGCTGGGGCCGCACCCCGCGCTGAAAGTCGCCGCGCCCGAAAGCCCCATGGTCGATGGCTGGATGGGCGATGACTGGTTCCACTACGGCGCGTTCCGCCAGATCAACCTCGATTACTTCAGCGAGCAGACCTCCAAGAAGGACGAAGGCGACCCCGTGCCGCGCCGCGCTTACGACGATTACGAGACGTTCCGCCGCGCCGGTTCAGCCGGCGCTTACGCCTTGCTTCACGGTCTCGACCAGCTTCCCTGGACGCGCCGCGTAATGGAACACCCCGCTTACGACGCGTTCTGGCAGGGGCAGGCGCTCGATAAGCTGGTGGCCGAGCGCCCCTCGCAGGTTCCCACCATCTGGCTGCAAGGCCTGTGGGACCAGGAGGACATGTGGGGCGCGGTTCACTGCTATATGGCTCTCAAAGCCAAGGGCATGGCCGGCCTCAACCACCTGGTAATGGGCCCCTGGCGGCACAGCCAGGTGAATTACGATGGCTATAATCTCGGCCCGCTGAAGTGGGATGGCGATACCGCCCTCCAGTTTCGCCGTGACGTTCTCAAGCCGTTCTTCGATCAATACCTGAAAACCGGCGTTCCTCATGCCGACACTCCGCCCGTGCTGATCTACAACACCGGAGAGAACCATTGGGACCGCCTGAAGGAGTGGCCGCGGGCCTGCGAGGCGGGCTGTGCCGCGGGCCTGAAGCCGCTCTATCTGGCGGCGGATTTTGGCCTGACATTCGAGAAGCCGGCGCAGCCGGGCGCCCTCTCGGACGACTACGTCTCCGATCCCGCCAAGCCCGTGCCCTACGTTCCGCGGCCGGTGCGCTTTGCCGACACGGATAACTGGAGGCAATGGCTGGTCTCCGATCAGCGCTCGGTGGAAGACCGCACCGACGTGCTCACCTACCAGACGCCCGTCCTCACCGCGCCTGTTCGCCTAGCCGGCGCGCCGGTCGCGGAGCTGTTCGCGGCCACCACGGGGACGGATGCCGATTGGGTGGTGAAGCTGATCGACGTCTTCCCCGACGAGGTGCCCAGCCAGCCTGGGATGGGCGGCTATGAGCTGGCGGTCTCGATGGATATCTTCCGCGGCCGGTATCGCGAGAGCTTCGAGCACCCCTCGCCCATCCCGGCCGGCCGGCCGCAACGCTACCGCTTTGCGCTGCCCACCGCCGACCACGTCTTTCTTCCCGGCCACCGGATCATGGTGCAGATCCAATCGAGCTGGTTTCCCCTGTACGACCGCAACCCGCAGAGCTACGTGGAGAATATCTTCTTCGCCAAGCCGGCCGACTATATCAAAGCTACTCAATCGGTTTTCCGCTCCGCCGACCGCGCCAGCGCCGTGTGGCTGCCGGTAGTTCCGTAACGCTGTCACCAACAGCCGTGCATCGCTGGCGCTGTCGCGCATGACCGTGCCGGTCGTCTACTTGGTGGTCAATCGAGGGAGAAAAGTAACATGTCCGTCGAACGTTACTTACGACTCATCGCTGGTTTCTTCGTAATGCTGAGCGTGGCCCTTTGGCGTGGCGACTTGAGTGTCGGATTCTGTCAAGGTGAGACCGCGATCGCGAGCTTGTGAAATGCCATACGCGCCTTCTGTTCAAAATCCACCATAATACCCTCCCCACACGATAGGATCGCGGTCCCAAATGTCGTAACTTACAACTAGGAGGATCACGTTGTGAATTCAGCCTCCGGTTTCTTCAGATGCGTTGGCTCCGCGTGCTCTGGCAGAGGTCATGTTTTGTTCCCTATCTTACTTTTGTGTGCGGCAGCTTTGGGGTACACTCCCCAGAACGCCCCGCCCGAGGCGCAACCCGGCGGGCTTCTGTCGCCCCAGCAGCTTGACGATCTGGTGGCGCCAATAGCCTTGTATCCCGATCCCTTGCTGGCCGAGGTACTGCCTGCTTCCACTTACCCCATGGAGATTGCGGAAGCGGAACAATGGGTACAAGATCACCCTAAGTGGAAACCGTCCAAGCTAATGGACGAGGCGAAGAAACAGAACTGGGACCCCAGCGTTCAAGGGCTGGTCGCCTTTCCGCAGGTGCTCGCCCGGTTAACCCAGGATATGAGTTGGACCACGCAGCTTGGCAATGCCTTCCTCGCGGAGCAGGCCGACGTGATGCAGGCGGTGCAGCGCATGCGATCTCAGGCGCTGGCGAAAGGCACGCTCCGCTCCACGCCGCAGGTGACCGTTACCACCGAAACGCAAAACGGGCAGCCGGTGATCAGCGTCCAGCCCGCCAACCCGGATGTCTGGTATGTGCCGAATTACAACCCTGTATACGTGTGGGGGCCACCGGTTTGGGGGGTTTATCCGCCCCTGCTATACCCGGGCATCGATCTGGGCTTCGGTTGGTTTCCCGGCATAGATATCGGACTGTTCTTCGGGGGATGGGGCGGCTGGGGATGGGGCGGCTGGGGATGGTACCCGAATTGGTACGCCGGTAATATTTTCATCGACCATTCCTTTTTTCACCGTTACGGTTTCCGGGATTTCGGTGGAGGCAGGTTGGGCAACTCGGTTTGGGCGCACAATCCCGCGCACCGGCTCGGCGTCCCCTATGCGAACCGCGAGGTGGCTGAGCGGTTTGCACGTAACGGCGGAGTCGGCGCGGGAGCCGAGCGGTCCGCCGGCGCACGCTCCGAGGGCTTCGCGGCCGGGCAGCGCTTCGGAAGCCAGGGCTTCGAGCAGCGCGCCTGGACGGGCAGTCACAGCGTTTTCGGGGGATATCACAATGGCGGGATGGCGCGCATGCAAAGCGACCGCGGCTTCGCGAGCCTGGGAGCGGGCCGCGCGTTCGGCGGAGGAATGCGTGCAGGCGGATTTGGCGGCTTTCACGGTGGCGGTGGGAGGCGTTAGAAGATGATTTCGAGACTTTGCATTTTTTGCGCGGCTGCGATTGCATCTGCCGCGCCTTCGATTGCCCAGGAGCAATTCGATTCCGCCGAGGCTGCCGCGCAGGCGATCATCGAAGCCGCCGGCAACCACGACTCTGCGCGGCTCTCGGCCATCATCGGTCCGCAGGCGCCGGGAATTCTTACGTCCGGCAATCCCGCGCAGGATAAGGCCGAGCAGAGCGAATTCGCGCGCCTGGCGCACGACCGGCACAAGCTGGAAATCTCCCCCATGAACCCGAATCGGATGGTTCTCGCGATGGGCGACGAGGATTGGCCGTTTCCGGTGCCCATTTGCCGCGTCAACGGCAAATGGAGCTTCGATGCCTCTCAAACTCCGGTCGAGATGCAAGCCCGCCGCATTGGCGCCCACGAGCTCGACGCCATCGAGATTTGCCACGGCTACGTGGAAGCTCAGATGAAGTATGCTTCCGAGGATCGCGATAAGGACGGCATGCTCGAGTACTCTGCCCGCCTGATGAGCCAGCCCGGCGGGCGCGAAGGGCTGTATGCAGAGGGCGCGAGCCAGCCGCTCATTCCCGCGGGTCTCGCGCGCTCCGAATGGAACGGCTCCCAGAAGGGCCAGGCCCAGCCCTACCACGGATATTATTTCCGGGTCCTCGATGGGCAAGGCCCCTATGCGCCGGGCGGCGCGCACAATTACGCGTTCAAGGGCAAGATGATTGGAGGATTCGGGCTGGTAGCATGGCCGGCCGAATACGGAGCCACCGGAATTCACACATTCATCGTGAACCAGGACGGCGTGGTCTATCAAAAAGACATTCCGCCCGTCGCCGGCAATCCGCCCGCGCCGATAACCCGCTTTGACCCGGACCCTTCCTGGGAACCCGTGGACTAGGACTAACGCCGCCTGGCCGCCAGCGACCCGATCTGCCCATCGGGCGGATCTTCTCCGGCGGCGGAAACTCCGCCGATTCTTCAGTTTCGGAGAGTTGAAATCTCCGGCTCGGAATGCCCCTTGTATTTCGGTGCAGGCAGTCCTAATATTGATGTCACGATACTATTCGCTATCTCTGTGCCTCCCGAAGGGCGATCCGCCCTCGCGTGGTGCTGGGAGCGAGAAGGAGTTGCCATGAAGCAGCCGAGCTTTGCCTGGGGTAAGTCAGGCGTTTGCGAGAGATCTGCCTACATCCTCGCCATTATTGCCGCCCTTTCCATGTTGCTGCTGGCGTTCGCTTGCGGTCCCAGCGCGCCGGAGAAAGGTACTCCCGCGTATTTCTGGGCTGCCGCCCACGAGAGCTATGCCGCGGGAGATTATTTGAAGACTATCGACGATCTGGATGGAATCCTGGATTCCGACAACGAGTACACCGCGCGCGCCGTGCCGTGGTCACTGCTCCTGACATCCGGGCTGGCCAACGGCTATGCGGATTTGGCCGATCATTACCAGACCGGCGGCAAGAAGAACAAGGAAACCCCCGGTAATTTCTTCAAGTTTGTAGGCAGTTACCGCAGCCAGGTCGGCCGGCTGACACTGCGTTTTGCGGATAATTTCGCCAAGTACGGGAATCTCAAGGGAGATTCGGTAACTCTGGATTTCAATTTCCCGCCGGGCAGCGCCGAGCCCGTGGGCCAGCTTGAAACCGTCGCCGGTGGCAATCTCTTGCCTTCGTCCGTCGCCGACCAGACCGAAAAACTGGCTCTGCAACGCGGAGTTATCTTGGCCATTGCCCGCGCGGCCGGGTCCCCGGACGACGCAGCCAAGGCCCAGGCAACCCTCAAGGCCAGCCAAGGCAAGATCACTCGCAACATGTACCTGGTCTCCATGGCGAACTGCCTGTTCGATGCGTCGCAGTTGTATTCCGAGCGCGAGTTGAACGATTCGGAAAAGGAGAAGATCCTGATGGATCGCGCCCTCGAGGTCATCAAGCCTCTTCCGGAATCCTTCGAGACGAAGGACTTGGGCGTGAGAATTCGTCTGGCTCAGAAGGAACCGACCACCTAATCCCCTCCGCGCGGCGTTCCTCCCGCGAACGCTGCCCCCCTGCTCCGGGCACACCGGAGCAGGGGGGCAGCCCTGTCTACTGCTGCTTCTTCATCTCCTGGGCTAGACGTGTGCGCGCGCCTTCCAACTTCTTGCTCACTTTGGCCATCTCGTCGGGATCGATGTCAGTGGGCGCGCCCACCTGGAATTCCTTCAGCGACGCCTGCCATTGCGTGATCGCCTCGCGGGTCTTGCCCAGCTTGAAATACACATCGCCCAGATGGTCGTGGACCGTGGGGTCCTGCCCGCCTATGCGGTCGAGCGCCCGGACCAGCAGACCCTCCGCGTCGCTCAGCCGGTCCTGCCGGTAGTAGACCCATCCCAGGCTGTCCAGGTAGGCTCCGTTGTCCGGCTCCAGTTCCACGGCCTTCTTAATCAGCCGGGTAGCCTCCTCCAGTTTGGTGTTGCGGTCGGCCAGCATGTAACCCAGGTAGTTCAGCGCGCCGGCATTTTCCGGGTTGAGCTCGATGACTTTGCGGAACTCGGCCTCGGCGGCGTCGTAGCGCTTCATGCGCTCGTACATGGCCCCGCGCATGAACTGCACCGTCTCCTTGTCATCATTGGATTCCGAGAGCTTCTCGGCCTCGTCGAGAGCCTTGCCCATATCTTGCCAGCGCTTGCCCTTCTCGTACATCTGCGCCAGCGTGAGGGCCGTCTCGCGCGGGTGGTCTTTGGGAAGCGCGCGCACCTCGGCCACGGCCGCGTCGATTTTGCCCAGATCGGCCAGCACGGTGGCGTGCTCCACCACCACGATGCGCTCGGTCGGAAACTTCTTCACGGCCGCATCGGCTTCGCGTTGCGCGCTCTCCGTGTCCTTGGCGGCCCGGTACGTCTCGACGATCTCGACCGAGTATCGCCCCCCACCCGAGGGTTCCAGCGCAATGGCTTGGCGGAACGCATCCACCGCCGGCGCGTACTGCAGATTGGTCCGGTAGAGCTGCCCCAGCCGCTCCAGCAGGGTGGCCCGGTAGCTGGATTCGCCGGTCGAGTAGCTCCTCTTGGCGGTCTGGTCCAGCAGGGTCTTCAGAGCGGTGATCGCCTCGCCCGATTTCCCCTCGGCCTCGAGCAGGTTAATCTGTTCGAACTGCGTTTCCATGTCGTCCGGTTCGAGCGCCTTGGCTTTGGCGAGCGCCTCCTGCGCCTTGGCGTAATCGTGCTTGGCGCGGTAAATCTGGGCGATACGCACCTGCGGGCGCGCCTCGCGCGAGTCGTCCGAGGCAATCTGCTGGTATAGCTTCAGCGCCTCGTCGAGCTGGTCCGAATAAAGCAGATCCTCCGCCAGGCCTTCCACCAGCCGCGGATTGTCGGGCGCTATCTCCACCGCGCGCTTCAGGGCCGCCGCGGCATTCTTGTAATCGTGGGACTGCTCGTAGGCGCTGGCCAGCGCCGCCAGGGTGTGCTCGTTGGGCGCTTTGTCGGTAGCGGCCTTCAGCTTCTCGATGGCCCGCGAGGTGTCCCCCAGGTCCGAATACAGCATCGCCAGCCCGGTGAGCGCCTCTTCGTTATCCGGATCCGTCTTGAGCGCCGCGTCGAACGCCTTCTCCGCTTCCACCGAATTGTTCGAAGCGCGGTACAGGCGCGCCAGCATCACCCAGCTTTCGACGTCCTTGGGATCCTTCTCGGTGATCTTCTGGTACTGCTGGATGGCTGAACGCAGGGTTTCCTCGTTGATCCTTCCATCCGGCGCGTTGCCCAGCGCGCGCATGTAAATGCGCCCCAGCATGCGGCGCGCATCCAGGTTATCCGGGTCCTGCTTGAGCAGTTCCTCGGCCTGCGCCACCGCGTTGCGCAACTGGCCGGTTTGCACGTAGAGATCCGTCAGTTCCTCCAGGATGATGCTCGAGCCCGGATCGAGTTTGAGGGCCTCCTGGAAGTGCTCCACGGCCTGCGGGATGTAGTCGTTCTTGGTCCCTTCCAGTTCCGCCAGCCCCTCGTAGAGCCGCCCCATGGCAAAGTGGTAGTAGGCGCCGGCCCGGTTGTCCGGCGCGCCGTTGGTTTCAACGGGAGTTTGCGGGGTCTGCGCGAAAGCGGTGCAACCCACTGCAAAGACGATCAGAAGCGCTTTGGCTGAGCGAAACATGAAGTTTTTACTTTCTTTCGACCGCGCGAAACACCCAGAAGGCCGAAAATCACTCTTTTATTGTATAACGGGCTCTTCGCGCAATGCCTTTCGAATTCCCAGGCAATGTCTCTAGCCCCAGACGTCTCCAAACGCCCGCTGGTTGCAGTCGTTGGCCCGACCGGTTCCGGCAAGAGCGATCTGGCCCTGACCCTCGCCGCCCGCTTCCGCGGCGAGATTGTCAATTGCGATTCCCTGCAGGTTTACCGCTACTTCGATATCGCCACCGCCAAGCTGTCGCCCGCCGAGCGTCGGGGAATTCCCCACCATCTTCTGGATCTCCTCGATCCCGATGACCTGTTCACCGCCGGCGAATACGCCCGCTTGGCCCGTCTGGCTCTGGCCGACATCTCGAATCGTGAATGCCTCCCCATTGTGACCGGAGGCACGGGCTTCTACCTGCGCGCCCTCCTTGACGGCCTGTTCGAAGGCCCCGCCCGTGACCAGACTCTGCGCGACCGCCTCACCGCCCGGGAACGCCGCCGCCCCGGCTCGCTTCACCGCCTGCTTACCCGATTCGATTCTGAGGCCGCCCGCAGGATTCATCCCCACGATGTTCCGAAGGTCACCCGCGCCCTGGAAGTCTGCCTGCTCACGCACCGGCCGGCCAGCGAAACGTTGCGCGCCGGACGCATGGCTCTCGAGGGCTATCGCGTTCTCAAGCTCGGCCTGCTGCCCGATCGCGACGCGCTCTATGATCGCCTCAATCGGCGCAGTGCCGCCATGTTCGAAGCCGGGCTCCCCGATGAGGCACGCCGCATCCTGGCCATGGGCTTCCACGCCTCCGCCAAGCCCTTCGAATCGCACGGATACAAACAGGCGCTGCAATTGCTCGCGGGCGAATTGAATCCGCGCGAGGCGGTGTTTTACGCGCAGCGCAACACGCGGCAGTATGCCAAACGGCAGATCACCTGGTTCCGCCGCGAGCCGGACTTGGTGTGGCTCAGGGGCTTCGGCGACGAGTCGCGTATCCGCGAGGAGGCGCTCGCACGCGTGGCCTGCTTTCTTGGCGTAAATTCCACGGAACCTTTTTAGCAATTCATCGTCTGAGCGGGTGTACACGAAGATTTCGCCGGCGAAAATCTCAAATACGGAATTTGGAGGCTCGACGTGATTCAGAGATTTCTGCTGATCTTCGCATTGCTCGGCACGGCCATCGCCGTCGCCAAGAGCTATAACGTGACTTTGTTTCAGCCCGCCACCGTGGGGAATGTCCAGCTCGCGGCGGGGGATTACCGGCTCGATGTGGTCGGCCAGAAGCTGGTGATCAGGAGCGGCAAGGTAGTAGCCGAATGTCCGGTGAAAGAGGAAACCGGCGAAACCCGCTATCTCACCACCACCGTTCGCTTCGACAATAGCGAAGGCAAGATGCGCATTCAGGAAGTCCACCTCGGCGGAACGGCCACTAAGCTGGTGCTCACCGCTTCCAGCGCAAACTGAATGCCCCGCGCGGCGTCCGGTTTTCGCGCATAGTCCCCGGACGCCGCGTTTCTCCCCGCTGCTACACTGGGATTTGATGTGCCGGTTTCTGGTTCTTGCCCTGCTGTGCGGCGCCTTGCGCGCCGATACCGTTCTCGTACTGCCCTTCTTCGACCATTCCAAATCGGGTGACCTCGGCTGGATCGGCGAGAGCATTTCCGAGAGCCTGCACGACGCGCTGTTATCCGAGAACGTCCTGGTGCTGGATCGCCAGGACCGCCTGGAGGCCTATCGCCGCCTCTCCCTGCGGCCCGGCGCGGAACTGACCCGCGCGTCGGTTATCAAGATCGGACAAGCGCTGGATGCGGCCCGCGTGGTCTACGGAGATTACGAGCTGCTGCCCGCCGGGGACGGCAACAGCCAGTCCAGGGGTTCGCTGCGAATTTCCGCCCACATCCTCGATCTCAAGCGCACCACTCAAGGACCTGCGGCTGGCGAGTTGGGCGCGCTCGAGGACCTCACCACCCTCGAAGCGCACTTGGCCTGGCAGGTTCTGGAGCAGTTGAACCCCCGCGGCGCTCCGCCCGAGCACGATTTCGTCAACGCCCGCCCGGCCGTTCGCCTGGACGCCGTCGAGAGCTACGTGCGCGGGCTGCTGGCCGCTTCGCCCGAGCAGCGCCACCGTTTCTTCACCCAGGCCGCGCGCCTCGACGAGCACTATTCGCAGCCCTGTTTTCAGTTGGGCAAGACGTATTGGGAGCAGAAGGAGTACAAGATCGCCGCCGGCTGGTTCGCGCGCGTGGCTGCCACCGCCCCGCACTACCTGGAGGCCCAGTTCTTCCTCGGCCTGTGTCTCTACAATCAAGGCGATTTCAACGGCGCCGGCCAGGCCTTCCAGATCGTCTCATCGTCCATGCCGCTCAACGAAGTCTTCAATGACCTGGGCGCATCCCAATCCCGCCGTGGCCAGTTCGCCATCGCCGCCGCCAGTTTTGCGAAGGCCATCGAGGGGGACGACGCCGATCCGGACTATCACTTCAATCGCGGTTACGCGCTCTGGCGGGCCGGCCAGTTCGATGGCGCCGTCGAGAGCTTTCGCGCCGTGTTGGCCCGCAACCCCGCCGACACCGAGGCCACCACGCTGCTCGGCCGCGCCCTGAAGCGCGAAGGCCCCCGCCCCGCCGAATCCCGCGTGGAAGGCCGCGAGCGGCTCAAGACCGATTACGAAGAGACCGCCTACCGGCAGCTCCAGGCCGAGCTGGCCAAGTGACCGCCCCTCCCTATTTCTCCTTCGGCAGCATCTTCAGATTCGCCGGCAGCGTGAATAGGTTGTCCGTCAGGTTGCGGTTGATCTCCACCATGTCCGCATACATCTCGTAGATTTTCTCGCCGTTGCGCTCGCGCATCGTGCTCTGCGGCCACTTCACGCCCCCGCCCACGTCGCGGTATTTCGTCCAGACCGTGGTTTCCGTGTCGAAATCCTTGTACTCCGGATTGCGCCGCTTGAAGATCTGGCGCACCGGGAGCTTGTCCAGGCTGCTGAAATAGACCGTCACAGTGCGGTTGTCCGCGTCGTTGATGTCCACGATCTCCACCGGCCGGTTCTCGTACATATCCCCGCCCTGCGAGTAGAAAGTCAGCCCCGGCTCGCCCAGCCGCTGCCGCAAAATGTACAGGACATTGCGCAGCAGGCTGTCCTTGTAATTGGCGTACCACTGATCGTCGCGCGGGCGCGCTCCGCGCCAGCTCAGATCCCAGGCTCCCTCTTCGGTGATCAGTACCCCGCCGCTGTTTTCTTCCTTGCCGAAGTTTTCGCGCTCGCGTACCTCGATCAGCCCCGGCACGGGCGGCTCGGGGCGGGTCAGGTAGCGCGTGTAGATCTTCGCGACCGCCAGGCCCGAGATCCGCTCGCGGTAGAACTGATAGGCGCGTCCGCTCTCCACGCGATCTTCCATTTTGAGGAACGCGTTGCCTCCGAGCGCCTCCAGGCACTCGTCCACCACGCGCTTGCCGCGCTCCGCGGCGCTTTCCGAGCGGGCCGCCCGCGCCAGCGCCCCGCCCGCCAGCCACAACCAATCCCTGCGTCTCATGGCCGCTTCTGCAAATCCTCGGCCTTGAGGCCTGCGTTCACCTTCCAGTCCGTCACCGTGACCTCGCCGAATGGCGCGCCTCCCTGGGTGATCGCGAACTTGTAAGGCACCATTACGCCGCCGGTCTCCCGGAAGTCCGAAAAAGCCTGCTCCACGGTCATGGGCGGACCTGCGAGGTTCACCGCCTGGTAGCGCATCTTGCGCAACTGTCCGGTAGCCGGATCGATAGTCAGTTGGGCGCTCTGGCCGGTACTGTCGGTTATCTCCACCGCGTCGTCCGCCACAGCGTTCACCATGCGGCCGGAAATCCGGTCGCTGAGCAGCACGCTGAAATACACGCGGAACAGCTCGCTCTGCAGTTGCTTCAGGTTGGGACCGGCCAGCACGCCGGATCCCTGCGGCGTCGTCATCCAGCCGCTCTTGCCGTCCGTGTAAACCACCACCTTGCCGACCGGCAGCACGCTCTCCTGCCGGAGCTGGTTGGGGCCGAGCCAGGAATTGGTCTCTTTCACCTGGAGACCGCCGGCTCCCGGGGCGATCCTCAGCTCGAGGGACTGAACATAGTCGCGCACGCCCGCAAGCTTGTCCGCGCCTCCCGCCGCCTGCTGGGCGTGCGCCAGAATCTGCTTCCCCTTTTCGAGACTAACCGCGTCGGCCTGGGTGGTCTCCTGCTTGGGCTGCGGGATCGTCAGATCGATGTTGTGCACCGGGCCGCCCAAGCTGGCGAGCGGCTGCCCGAAATCGGCCGGATTACCCACCGCGACAATCGTGAAATCCTCGGGCTTGAGATGCTCCTTGGCGACCCTCAGAACATCCGCGCGGGTCACCGCCTGGAGCGCCGCCTGGTACTGCTGGATGAAATCCAGCGGGTATCCATAGTATTCGTATGTCAGCATCCGGCCGAGCGTCTTGCTCTTGGTGTCAAAGGCGAATACCAGGCTGTTCAGGGCCGTCTCCTTGGCCGTTTGAAGTTCCTCTTCGCTCACTTCGGTGGTGCGCACCCGGTCCACTTCCTCGCGCACCGCTTTTAGCGTTTCCACCGTCGAGAACGATTTGGTGCTGCCCTCGATCTCGAACAGCCCGGGATGATCGTATTCGGCGTCCCAATCCGCCGAGATGTCGTAAGCGTTCCCCATTCGGGTCCGCACCCGCTGAACCAGCCGGCTCTGGAATCCCCCGCCCAATATGTCGGAGAGGATTTCGAGCGCCGCGTAGTCCTTATCGCGGATTTCGCCGCCCAGGTGCCCCATGGAGAAGAACGTCTGCGTGACATCCGTCTTAGCCGCCAGGTACACGCCTGGCGTGGGCTTGGCTTCCACCTTCGGGAAGGCCGGAACGGGCGGCTGCTCGACGGTCCAATCGGCGAAGAGCTTCTCGATCCGCGCTTTCATCTGGGCCGTGTCGAAATCGCCGCGCACCGCCAGCATCACATTCTTGGGGAAGAAGTAGCGCCGCTGGAAGGCCTGCAAATCCGCGCGGGCGATCCGGTCGATCGTGGCATACTCGATATCCCACCCGTAAGGGCTGTCCTGCCCGTACACGATATCGCCGAATTCGCGGTGCTGGATCGCGTGGGCGTCGTCGTTGCGCCGCGAAATGGAGCTGCGCAACTGCGTGCGGGCCAAGTCGATCTTATCCTCGCGGAATTCGGGGGCGGTGAGCACATCCTTGAAAATGGCCATAACCTGGTCGGCGTTCTCCTTCAGCACCGAGAAGGAGACCGTCCCCGCCGTCTCGCCGATATTGGTTTCCACGGTGGCGGCCACATTCTCGAGCGCCACATCGAGTTGTTCGCCAGTCTGGGAGCGCGTTCCGCCCGTGCGCATCACCATCCCTGTCATGGTGGCCAGCCCGACCTTATCCTTCGGATCGAAGAGGTTCCCCGTGCGTATGCGCGCGGTGCCGTTGACAATCGGGATTTCGTGGTCCTCCAGCAGGAACAGCCGCATGCCGTTGGCCAGAGTGAAGGTGGCCACCTGGGGAATCGAGATGGGCTTGAGCGGCGGGAATTTCAGGTTCCGGACCGAAGGCGCGGGCGGAGCCTTGGAAGCCCCCTGCCTGGGAGGCGTAGTTGGTGGAGCAGTGGCGGGGACCGGCGCGCCGGCCGGTTTCTGGGCCAGCCCCGCTCCCGCAGCCAGGACCAGGATTGCGAGCGTCCGTCTCATCGGTTACCTCCCGCGCCGGCCGCTGCCCGCGGCGCTGGCCCGGCTGTCTGGATAAAAGCGATTGTGCGGTGGGCGGTCACCAAATACTGCCGTGCCACCCGCTGCAAATCCTCGGGCGTCACCCTGTCATATTCGTCCAGCGATGTGAACAGCTTCCGCCAATCGCCGTAAGCCGCGTAGAACGTCGTCAGCAGCGAAGCTAATTCGGCGTTGCTGTCCAGCCGCCGGATCACCGCCGCGCGCGCCTTGGCCCTCACGCGCGCCAGCGTTTCGGCATCCACCTTGGTAGCCTCGAATTTGACCAGCAGCTCGTCGAGCGCCTTCTGGTCTTCCTCCACCGTATGGCCCATCGTGGGCGCCATGAAAAACAGAAACAGGTTGGGATAGCGGCCGTCCGGGAACGTGGAATCGGACGCGGCCGCCAAGGCGATGCGCCGGTCCTCGACCATATCTTTGTACATGATACTCGTGCGCCCGCTGGAGAGAACCAGCGAGAGCAGGTCGAAGACCGGATCGTCCTTGTCCGTCTCGGCAGGCCGGTGATAGCCCACCATCATCATCGACTGGCTGGGCGATGCCACCACCACGCTGCGCGGCCCCGGCTGCTCCGGATCGACGGTATGGATCAACGGCGGCAGCGGACGCGCGGGCAGCGGCCCGAAGTAGCGGTCCGCCATGCGCCGGGCCTCCGCGGGATTGACATCCCCTACGATCGCGATCACGATGTTAGCCGGCACATAGTACTTCTCGAAGAATGCCTGCGCCTCGCCGCGGCGCAAGGTAGCCACGTCGCTGGCCCATCCCGCGGGTGGATTGCGATAGGGCTGTGCTTCAAAAGCCGAAGCCAGGAATTCCTGCGATAGCTTGCCTTGCGGACTGGACTCCACGCGCATGCGCAGTTCTTCCATTACCACGTCGCGCTCCTTATAGAACTCGCGGAAGACGGGATGGAGAAAACGCTGCGATTCCAGCAGGAACCATAGCTCGATGCGGTTCGAGGGCAGGCTGTAGAAGTATTCGGTGGAATCGAGCTGGGTCTCGGCGTTCAGCCCCACTCCCCCGTTCTCTTCGATAATGCGGGTGTACTCGTTGGGCTCGACGAACGCCTGGGCGCTGTCGATGGCCATCTTCAACCGGGCTTCGAGGGCGGAAACTTTGCTCGCCTCGGCCTGGGGCCCTTTGTTCCGTTCGGCATCCAGGCGGTCGTAGGCCTCTTCGATGGCATCCAGCGCCTTCTTCTCGGCGGGCCAGTCGCGGGTCCCGATCGTCTCGGTGCCTTTGAAGGCCATATGCTCGAACATGTGCGCGAGACCGGTGGCACCGCTCGGGTCGTCCACGGATCCCGCATTGACGTAGGTGTGGAAGGAGACCACCGGGGCCTCATGGCGCTCCACGACGATGAAGTGGAGGCCGTTGGCCAGGGTGAACTCGGTAACCTTCTTTTCAAACTCATGGAGATCCTGGGCCGAAAGGAAAAGCGGCAGCCACAGGATGGCAAACAGACGAATTGCTCTCACGATATGCACAGCTCCTGCTGATAAGAGGATAGCAGGGAAGCCGCTGGACGCCCGGAAGCCGGCCTGCGGAGCCGCCACACCCGGTCGTTACCCTCTCACACCTTGCGCAGCCAGATACTGGACCCCGGATTCATCAGGAATAGGTTGACGTTCGGAATCCTCTGGTCGATCTGTGACGCCAGAAACCGGGCCGAGAAGGAATTAAAAACCTGGATGCGAAATGCCGCGTTGTACTGGAGGAAGCCTCTCAGAAGATAGGCTTCGTTCCAGGCTATCCCCTTGAATACCCATTCCTTGGGGTACTCAAAGGGATAGTAGATATCGTGGAAATGGATCAGCACTCCACTGGCCAGGCAAGGCAGAATCTCGAATATCTCCCGGTTGACGTCGCTGCCGGTTTTGGATACGTGCGTCGAATCGATAAACAGGATATCTCCCGATTGAAGCCTCTGGAAGATTTCGAGATCGGCGTCCTGCAATGGCACCCGCATCAGCTCAATCCGGCTGAAGTCGTCTTCGCGCAGCAATGAGCGGAGAGTATCGGGGTATGGTTCAACGCAGGTGCACGCCACGCCGCCCGGAAGAAAACGGTCCACAATATCGAGCAGCAGCGCCGTCGTGAAACCGGATCCGACCTCTACGACCCGCTTCGGCTGGACGTGGCGCAGAATCGCCTGGTACATCAACCCTTCGCCATAGGTGAAGTAGTCGTTTTCGAAATAGAAGCGCGTTCGGGGGTCCGGTTTCGCGGGAAACGGTTGATCGGAGAAAAGGCGCGTCAGCGTGCGCAGCCAGTGCGCCTGCTCCAACTCGTTCAAATCGACGCCCGGAATAAAGCGCGGGACATCGAAAATCTTCTGCTCTCGTGCACGGACCTCGCGTAAGGAGGGAATCGGAGAATAAAAATGTCCCGCCTCCCAGGCCATCGGTGCTTTTGGTTCTTCCTCCATGGTGTCTCCCCAGTTTACTGCCGACAGCAGTTGCCGCTCCAAGCTCCGCTTTTCGTCCCAGCTCCAAAGGGCCGGCGATGGGACCGCGAGTACCGCGCAAGTACCGTCATTACTGTTGTTTGGGAAGCCCCACCGGCATAATCGAAGCGTTCCTTGCAGAGGGACCGGAGATTTCACTCAATGAACGCGATTGCGAGCTGGAATGAAGCGAACAAACGAACCGATGCGATTGCCGGCGATCGCCGGCGTGAGCGCCGTTACGGCATTGAACTCGAACTGCGCTGGAAGCTGGTCCATCGCCGCAAGGTTCTTGAGAACGGCGTCGGCCGGACCATCGACCTGAGCAGCGGCGGCATCCTGTTCGATGCCCGCCAGAATCTGCCCGCGGGCTTGAACGTCGAGCTCTCCGTCTCCTGGCCGGTGCTGCTGCACAACGTGGCTCCGTTGCAGCTCGTGGTGATCGGGCGGATCGTGCGGACCGACGGCTGCCATGCGGCCCTTCGCATGACTCAGTACGAGTTCCGCACCATCGCCAGCGCCCCCGAGCGCCATCAACCGCAATCCCGGACGCATTCTCCGGTCCCGCTGCTGGGGGGTCTGAAGAGTATGCCGTCACCCTGGAGACAGTAGCTACCGCGCGCGCCGCGCCGCCGCGCCATCGCTGGCGGCGCTTCCGGGAGTATCCGGCGCCGGTGTCGTGGATGGCGCCTCTTCGGCGGGCGGCTCTTCGGTCTTGGGGGCCCGGCGGTCCAGGCGGTTGGCAATGAGATCCTGGCGCGCTTTGGCGTAACGAGGCGTTCCGGGTTTCCCCTCCACGGCGGCCCATTCCTCGGGAGGAATCTCCTGCACCGCCGGCAGGAACTTCTGGTAGTAGTTCCGCAGCCTCTCCTGCACTTGCTTGAAGCTCGAGTGGTATAGAAGGAAGAGCACTTCCTCCGGCGCCGCGGCGGAGACGATCTGGTATACGTGGGAAGGCTTCCTGACGCGCGGAGCGCGCAGCGCCATCTCCAGTTTCTTGGCACGCGCTTCGAGCTTCTGCCAAAGATCCACGTCCGCTTTGGCCAGTTCCAGGTCTTTGATGAAGGCCTGCTTCTCCTTGGGCGCGAACTTCTCAGTCACCGCGTAGAGGAACGGCCCCAGGCGCGCGGCCCGCGAGGGCGAATCGTCGGGGAGCAAGCGGATGCCCTTCTCGAGCCTGGCGATTCCCGCCTGGTTGCGTTTGGGGCCGACCAGCGCCGGCGAAAGGAGCGTCAGCAAGCCGGCTTCCTCGAGCGCCGCCAGGATCTCGCTGGGGCTGTCCTCGAGGGCTATCTTCTTCATTTCCTCGCCCAGGGCATGCGCCGGAATGTTACGTTCCACGCCGGCTTCGCGCGCGTTGGCCACCTGCATCCGGGTGCGCTCTTCGATGCTGAACCCCAGCCGCACGCGGAAGCGGATGAGCCGCAGCAGTCGGGAAGGATCGTCGTAGAACCCGTACGGGCTGACGGCGCGCAGCTCCCGGCGGCCGATATCGGCGAGGCCGTTCATGGGATCGAGCAGAAGGCCGTGAGAGGCCTTGTTGAGGGAAAGCGCGATGGCATTGGCCGTGAAATCCCGCCCTCGCAGATCTTCCTGAATAGTGGCCGGGGAGACCTGCGGCTTCGACCCCGTGCGCGCGTACTTTTCCCGCCGCGACATGGCTACCAGCGCCGTAACGCCGCCGGCGAAAATCAGCTCGGCGCTCTTAGCGCCTTCATCCGCGCGCACCACCCGGGCCCCGTCGCGCTCCGACAGGCTCCCCGCGAGCTTGAGGGCCTGGCCTTCCACCACGAAATCCAGATCGCGAATCCGGAAGCCCGCCAGCATGTCGCGCATGGCGCCGCCGGTCAGAAACAGGTTCAGATTGGCCTCGCTGGCGGATTTACGCACGGCTGCCACCGCGCGGTTCTGATCGGCGCTCAGGTGGCTCTCCAGCATGTAGATGTAATCGCTCATCGCGTGCGCTCCCGATCTGCCGAACCGGACCCTTTTCTCAGGCCCGGGGATGGTGCATATCTACCGTCTGCCGAAGCCTCGACCGCATGACATGCGTATAGATTTGCGTGGTCGAGATGTCGGCATGCCCTAACATCGCCTGCACGCTGCGCAAATCCGCGCCGCCTTCCAGCAGATGGGTGGCGAAACTGTGGCGCAGCACGTGCGGAGTCAACCCGTGGAAGATGCCGGCCTTCCGGCCGTGAGCCACCAGCAGCTTCCAGAAAGCTTGGCGCGTCAGGCAGCCGCCGCGCGCGGTCACAAAAAGATACCGGCTGGCACGGCCCTTGAGCAAGCCGGCGCGCCCGTCGCGGAGCCAGGCCTCGATGGCCCGCAGCGCCTCCTTGCCTACCGGCACCAGGCGCTGCTTGTTGCCCTTGCCGGTGACGCGGACCACCCCCATGGCCGAATTCAGGTCGTTTACGCCCACGCGGCACAGCTCGGAGACCCGCAGCCCGGTGGCATACAGCAGCTCCAGCATGGCGCGGTCCCTCAGACCCGTGGGGCGCGAGACATCCATAGCCGCCAGAATTCGGTCGATCTCTTCCAGATTCAGGAATTTGGGGATCGTATGCCACTGTTTGGGCAGGCCCAGGTGCGCGGTGGGATCGGCGTCCACCAGCCCCTCCCCGAGGAGATACCGGTAGAAGTTGCGCAACGTGGTGAGGTGGCGGGCAATCGAACGGGGACTCAAACCGGTTTGGTATAAATGATCCAAATAAGGCCGCAGCCGGGCGGTTCCGGGAAGCTCGGCGGCTTCCCCGAGGAAGCTGATAAATCTTTTAAGATCAGTAGAATATGCATCCAGAGTCTGGCTCGAGAGACCCTTTTCCACGCGGCAGAAATTGAGGAACGCGTCCGCTTGGACACGAACTTGCGCGGTCTCCGCCGTGTGCGCTCCGGACATCGTGCCAATGATACAATAACCGCGGAAATGTTTGAAACGTAGAGGCGAAAAAGAGGCGTCTTGCCGGGATCCACAACCAAAAAAGCGGTCGTCCGGCGGTTCGATAAGGAACCTTTGGCCGGCTACGTCAATCCCGACACCTACCTTCAGCCGGCCGGAGTTGAGGTGCTCTCGGCCCAAGGCAACATCGCCACCGTGCCATACGCCGATATCAAGAGCATCGCCTTCGTGCGGGATTTTGAGGCCGGCGGCGATCCCGGGCGGAGGGTTTTCAACGCGCGCCCCAAAATCGAGGGGCTATGGGTCCGCCTTCGGTACCGCGACGGCGAGCTGATGGAAGGCGTCATACCCAACAATCTGCTCCACGTGGAACCCTATGGCTTTACCCTGATTCCGCCCGATCCCTACCGCCGCCAGCAGCGCGTGTTCGTGCCCCGGGCAGCGCTCGAAGCCGTGGAGGTGCTGGGGGTGGTGGGCAGCCCGCTCAAGAAGCGCAAAGCCAAAGCCGTGCCCCAGGAGCAGATCGAACTTTTCGACAAGTGAGGGGATCAGGACGCCAGGCGCAAACGCTGGTGGCCTTTTAAGATACAGCGGTCCATCGCAACCGCCAGGCCGGCTTCGGAGGCCCGGCGGGCGGCTTCCTCGTGGATCACACCCTCCTGCATCCAGACCGCTTTGGCGCCCTTGCGGATGGCCGCCTCCACAATCTCCGGCACATATTCCGAGCGGCGGAAGATATCCACGATGTCGATCTCGCAGGGCACCGAATCCAGGTCCGGATAGCACTTCTCTCCCAGGACCTCGGTTTCATGGGGATTCACCGGAATGATGCGGTAGCCGGCTCTCTTGAGATATTCCGCCACTCCGTAGCTGGGGCGGCAGCGCCTGCCCGAGAGACCCACCACCGCTATGGTACGGGCCGAACCGAGGATCGCGGAGATTCTATTCATGTGGATGGGCTTCCGCGCCCGTGCGGCGCAATAAGGCGCGCTTCAACTTATCGACTTCCCGCGCCTCCAGGTAGCGGAACTCGCAAGGCTTCAGGGGGCCGAGTTCCAGGGGACCGATGCGGATTCGCTTGAGCTTCTCCACCAGAAGATCGAAGTGCTTGAACATCAGCCGGATCTGGTTGTTGCGGCCCTCCTCGAGGCGGACCTCATACCAGGGATTGGCTCCTTCGCGGATGAGCCGGAGCCCGGCCGGCATGGTGCGGCGGCCGGAAAGCGGGACGCCATCCCGGAAGCGCTGCTCCTGTTCCGCGGTCAGCCTTCCGTTGACTTTCACCAGGTAGGTCTTGGGCAGGTGTGTGCTGGCCGACATGACCGCATTGGCCACTTCGCCATCGTTGGTCACGAGTAGCAGTCCCTCGCTGTGATAATCCAGCCGCCCCACGGGATAGACGCGCTCCTTCACGCCGTGAAGCAATTCCATTACCGTCGCGCGACGCTCCGGATCGGCGACCGTGGTCACCGTGTTATTGGGCTTATAAAGAGCGATATAGACCAGACGCTTAGGAGGGCGGACCAGGCGGCCATCCACCTTGATATGGTCGCGATCGAGGTCGGCCTTGGATCCCAATTCGGTGACCGCCGCTCCGTTTAGGGTCACGCGCCCTTCCACGATCAACTTCTCGGCCTGCCGCCGGGAGGCGATTCCGGCCCGGGAGAGAATCTTCTGGAGCCGCTCTTCCGCCATCAATCCTCCGGTTTCTCCGGGGCAGCCGGCGGCTCGGGGACGGCCGGGGCCGGGGGAATTTCGCTGTCGGCGAAAGCCATGCGGCGGATCTCTTCGAATTCCTTCAGTGAAGGCAGCTCGCTCAAATCCTTGAGGCCAAACTGGATGAGGAATTCCTTGGTGGTCTTGTAGAGCATGGGTTTTCCGATCACGTCCTTGCGGCCGGCCACCGCGATCAGCTTGCGGTCCAGCAGCGTCTTGAGAACGCCGGCGCCCTGCACGCCACGAATTTCCATGATCTCGGGTGCCGTGACCGGCTGCTTGTAAGCCACCACCGCCAGCGTCTCCAGCGCCGGGAGCGAGAGCTTCATGGGCGGCTTCAGGCTCTTGACGAAACTACGGACGGCCTCATGGTGTTCCGGCTTGGTGGCCATCTTGTAGCCGCCGGCTACCTCCCGTATGTTCACACCGTGCTCGGGCCGGTCGAATTCGGCTATGAGCTGAGAAAGCAGCGGGGCGATGCTTTCGGCGGGCTGGCCGAGCCCCGCGGCGATTTGCGCCACGGTGAGCGGCTCTTCCGCCACGTAGATCAGAGCCTCCAGGACCGCCCGGAGCTTGATTTCCTCCATGGGGACGGCTTCCAGGCCCAGGTCCGCGCCGTCTTTGGCCAGCAGCTCTTCCATCGAAACAGGAACCGGGGCCGCTGCCTCCTGCGGCTCATCCGGGCTGGCGCCCTCCGCCGGTGTTTCCAATTCTTCCATGCCTGATTTAGATATAGTCCTTTTCGAGGGCCTCGAGGGGCTCGCCGGAAGCGAAGGCGGCTTCGAAGTTGCGGCTCCGCTCCAGGGCGATTTCGCCGAAGAGATCCTTCTGCACCACCGCGACCGCCTGCATGCGGACCAGCTCGAGGACCGCCAGGAACAAAGCTACCATGGAGCGGCGGGTGCGCTGGCGCTCGAAGACGCGCAGAATGAAGACCGGCCGGCCCTCGCCCGCCTCGAGGAACTGATCCTTGAGATAGCGCACCATGTCCGTCACCGTGACGTCGCCGGATTCCACCTCGAGAACCGGGCGGTTCTTGGCGCGCTCGAGCAATTCACCGAAGGCCCTGACGAGATCGAACAGGGTAATGGCCAGACCCGGATCGTCGTCTTCGGAAACGAACTGCTGGATCTGCGGATTGGACCAGACGTTTTCCTCGATCATCCGCTTCTGCTGGAGCATCTCGGCGGCGTTCTTGAAGCGCTCGTGTTCGAGGAGCCGCTCGACCAGTTCCTGCCGGGGATCTTCCGGGGATTCGCCCTCCTTTTCGAGGGCCGGGTCGCGCGGCAGCAGCATCTTGGATTTGATGTGGATCAGGGTCGCGGCCATGTAGACAAATTCAGCACCGAGATCGATATCCCGCTCGCGAGCCTGATCCAGAAAGGCCAGGTATTGCGACGTGATGGTCGCGATGGGGATGTCTTTAATGTCGATCTGTTGCTTGCGAATCAGGTCCAACAGCAGGTCCAGCGGCCCCTGATACTGCTCCAGGTGGAAATTGAGCGGCGATGACACCGAATATCACGATAACACGACGGTCGTAGGAGCTACGGAAAGGCGCCTGGCTCAATCCCGGAAGCGTGGCAGTCCATCCTTGCCGAGGCACATCCGCGATTTGGTCCGCGCCCGGATCCCCTGACCGTACCGCGTTGGCGTGCTCTGCGATGGAAGACTTTCCGTCCGTCCCCTGATTTCCCCGGCGCACTCTGTCCCTGATTTCCCCCATCGGCGGATTCCCGTTGGCGTCTTGCCTTTTGTGCTCGAGCTATCGCGGGCCTATCGGCACGGCCTGCAGCAAGCGGAGCCCAGGGTCACACCACTCATAGTATGCGCGGACTGGAGTCTTTGAAACCCCATCAATCCTTCCCTCGATCACCAGCAGACGGCTGTTCAGGCGGTAGGAGATCTTCCCGTAGGGATTCACAGGCGTGCCAAAGTGCACCTCCCCGAAAGGTGTATTGCGGAAGATCTCGCCTGAGGGGGGTAACTGGGGACAGCACCAAATTACCCCACAACGGAAGACTCCAGGACCTTGGTTTTCGGGGGACGACCGGGGGAACGGGGACGCACGTCCCGGCCGAGAGACCGACTCGCCCGGTCCACAAACTCGTCGCATCCCAGGGGGTTTCCTCGCCGCGTGGCCTCCCGAATCCGTTCTTCCAGGGCGGCATCTCGCAAACCAATGTCTAAGACCTCCCGCCAGCGCTCGCCCGTGAAGCGCCGCCGCCAATTCTCGAAGTCCAGAAGTCCGTCGCTGTCTTCCTCCCGGCAGTGCGCCGCCGCACTGGACCACGGGTACTGTTCCGCTTTCTCCACCAAGGCCGCCCGAACCGGGTTCCTCTCTACATAGGCTAACGCCTCCCATGCGTGTCGCGCATCCAGAGCGCAACTGTAAAACCTCGATTGCCAGAAATGCCCACAACTGCGCCGCACCAGATTCGCGTATCGCCCGTAGTCGCTGTGCGTTCGGCCGAAAACGCGTGCCAGGCTTTGTTCCCGTTCTGGGACCACCACAAAGTGAACGTGATTACTCATCAGACAGTAGCCCCATACCCGCAGGCTGTATCGCGATGCGTACTCGAAGAATGCGTCCAGGTAGACCTTCCGGTCTTCGTCGGAGAAGAATACTGCCTGCCTCCCGTTCCCACGTTGAGTTACGTGATGCGGCGTATCCACAAGGACTGCTCTCGGCGATCTGGCCATACACGGGGAGAGTGGCCCCCTGCCGTTAAGCTTCTCAGGAGAATCGAACAATCGGTTGCTGTCCCCAGCTTTCCCAGCTTTCCCCAGCTTTCCCCGGCTTTCCCCGGCTTTCCCCGGCTTTCCGGCTCCGGCTTTCCGGCTTTCCCCGTGAAGCTGCCACTGCGCGCTGGGAGAAGGCTACGTGGGCGCCCTGTGCGGCGGGGGTTGGCATTGTGGGTGACGGCGGCTGGGGCCGGGTTCCTCCCGCGACGGCGGGGCGCGGGCCCGGATGGAGGTTCGGCCCTCCCCGTTAGATCAACGTTGGGTAGCACGAACACTTTGTATCGCGCGGAGACCCGCGTCGGTCCACTCATATGATGCTCGCGTCGGCATCTGTGAGCCATCGACGAAGCCTTCGACTATCAGAAGTCGGCTATCTAAGCGAAAGGAAAGACCTCGGTATTGGTTCGGCTGCCCAACCACGACCATTCGAAAGGGCAGGTCTTCAAATATGCGACCCGTACGAGCGTCAACAATCACAACATAAAAGCAGCCCGTCCCACAGGTCGTCTTTACGACCGTGTACGCCCCGGCAAAGTTTGGGCCCTTGCTCACCTGATACTCGACCGAGTCTCGGAACCTCGGGTCGGCGTCGGGCCACGTGTCGGCACCAGGCTTGAACTTGGGTTTAGCCGGCCGCCCGTGAAATACGGAATGGACCCCGTAGTCTGCGTAGTCACGGTCGCTTCCGGGCAGCGGTTTGCCCGACGCTGGTATTAGAGTCGGAGTGAAGCTGACAAGCACAATGGCGCCAAGCAAGATGGACGGTACACGGAGATATCGCCAACTGCAGGTCCGCGCCGTCATTTGTACACCTGAGTTACTCCAAAGACGGTGTCAGCTACCATGAACTCCCCGGGACCGACCAAAATGGCTCTGCTCGTCTTCGGGTTTACCGCCGCTCCCCAAAACAAAATGCTGGTGTTCAACCTTGCGCCGGTCTCCTGGCTCCGCAGTGCACTAAACGCGAGGAGTAGGTCAGAACAGTCCGTTGTGTCGGTTGCCTTCGACATATCGGCCCTGAACATCTGCGCTCCCGTTCCGTAGCCATTGAACTGACTCTGGTCACTGGCCTGTGAGGACAGGGTTCCGCCCCACTGAGCGACGCGGTTCAAGAGAACATCGGCCATGTACGAATCTTCAGAGTAGACATCCGACACACCGATTACAGGCCCCGTTCCATGACCATAGCGTTGGCCTGCCGAATATTGCCTCGTACCCATGTAATTCCAAGAATTCTCGCCCAAAAGCACGGACACGGCATCTTGCTCTCCCTGGCTGATGAGGCCGAACGCCGAGAAGAACGCCTGACCACAGTTGGGTGGCGGTGGTGGAGGAGTCGTCGCTATTGCTACCGCTATCATCGGCGGGACCAAACACGCCCAGCCGGCAATCTCTGCCGGAAAGGCGGCGGCCGTCGGACCGCCCATGCAGGACATCGAGGCGTTGGTTGGAAGCTCCCATAGCCCACCACTATTAAGCCAATCCAGCCCCGTGGGATCGTTGCGGTTCACCGGATCGCCGCCCGCATACGCGTATCGGTTCCAACTCCCCGGGTTCTTCGGGTCCGCCGTCCGAATCCCGCCCGGGTCCGGCGTCAGGAACCTCCCCCCGATGCTGTTGTAGTACCGCTGGTCCGCGTAATCCTGCCCCACGAAGTCCCGGTAATACGTCGCGAACCGCTCTATCCCCGTCGGCGTCGGCGGACTCCCTTTCTCCTCCCCATACGGAAAATACGCGCTACCCGTCCCCACCGACCCCAGCCGGTCCGCCGGCATGTAGCCCCCGGCCGCTTTCATCAAGAGCCGCCCCTTGAAGTACACATTGCTATTCGCCGTCGCGCAGGTGGACCACTGGCCATTGGAGGTGCACGCCAACACCGCCAGCATTTGCCCCGTCACCCCATAGAGCGTGTATTGAGAGGCTCCAGTTGTCTGGTCTTGCCGGCCCACCCGCTTACCCCATGGGTCGTAGAGCCAACTCACCGTGTCGCCCGTGGAGGGGTCGATCTCGCTCACCAGCCGGTTCTCCACGTCAAACGTCCCCGCGGGCGGATTCCCGTTGGCGTCGTACTGCACCCCCATCTGCCAGTTGGTAGCCGCGTTGTAGGTCGCCGACCAGGCCGGCGCCGACCCCTTGGTGGGCGTCTTCACCGTCAGGTTGCCGAAGCCGTCGTATTGGTAGGTCTCGCCCCAGGTGTTGCCCGCTGTCTCGGCGTGCGACAGCCGGTTTAAGGTGTCGTACTGGTAGGTCACCTGTTCGCCCGATACCGCGTCGATGCTCTGAATGATGCGCCCGTTGTTCTGGGTGGCCGAATAGACGTATTGGATGTTCTGGCTCCAATTGTTCGGGCTCCCCATGCTTTGGATCTGCGTCAGCTGCAACAGGCTGTTGTAGGTCCGCGTCTCCTGCACGCTGAACCCAGGGCTCCCGGTATCAAGGCTGGTCAACTCCCCGGCCGGGCCGTAGGTGGCCGTGGTGGTCTGATCGCCAAAGTACATCGTGGTCAAGCGCGCCATGCTGTCGTATTGGTAGGTCAGATTCAGCGTACTGGAGCCGTCGCCGGTCAGGCTGTTCGGCGGCACCGGGTACGATTGGCTGGTCATCTCGCCTTCATTGTCTCAGGTGGCCTCGAAGGATGGATAACTTTCCGTCTGTCCCTGATTTCCCGTCCCTGATTTCCCCCTGATTTCCCCCGGGTGAGTCGGGCGCTTCACCTGGCTGGCTTCCGATCCTGTTGTGCGGACCACTTTAGCAGCAGCTCGGCCGTCCCGGGGCTAATCCACTGGGGTGCACCGCCGTACGATTCGATGACTTCGAGAGAGTTCAGACCGGTCCTCCAGTAGTCGATTCCAATATGGCCGTCCAGATCACGTTCCTCAATCAACACTTCACCATCGTTGTTGACGGAAAGCTCGAAGTCCTCGCCAAGCGCCTCAGGAGCGCACTCAGGCGGGCCGGGGGAGGACAACACGCAGAGTGGACGGGATCCCGTCTCGTAAACTATCTTTGATCCGTCCGGGCTGATATTGTACGTGTAAAAGTCGTACTTTCCTAAGGCGGGCACTTTAAGGACCGGCGGGCGTCCCTCGTACAGGTGCCCCGAGGTTGCCGAATACGACCCTGAGGTCAGAGCTGCAGACAAACCACCTATATGGCGACATATCGATCTGAGCACCCGTAATGAGGTCAGTAGAGCCAGAGTGCTCGTTTCTGGGATCAGCGGCACGGAAGATTCCCCCGCAAGTTCCCACAAGGGTGTTATCGCCGAACGCCTGCCCGGCCGTCTGACTGAGCCTCCCGGACCTCAGGTCGACCAGCGTCGTTGTGTAGACTGCGTCGGCCGAAGTTGCTGTCCGCTTCGTAATTTGCGACGTCAAGAAAGCGAGGTATGACCGCTCCTCGCTGACCGCGAAGCGGTCAATGTTACGGCGATAAGTTATCTGGCCCGAATCCTTGCCGCATGTAACGTGCAAGTCCTGGCTACGAAGAAAAGCGTAGCAGGGTTTCTCCGGTTGCGCCCCACCAGGATGGGCGCAACAGCAAGCAATCAACGCCGACGCCAACAAACTTCTTCTTCCCATGTCATCTCCGGACGGACATTGCAATACCACTGGCGGCGCTCGCCGCCGGTCGAAAATACGCCGCGCGCTCTTCCACACAGCAGCTCCGAGCCATGCTAGCGCTCCTACATATCAAAGGCGTGACTGGGGCCAGCTATTCCTATTCCTGACCAGTTACCGATCGGCACGAAGTAGGGGACATACTCTATTATGTTGCCTTCAGTGCCATAGACTGGGTCCCACTCCGTGAAAACCTCTGGCCCAGGGCCAGCGCTGGCCGAGTTCGATGCGGGAACACATGGCTGATATACCTTGGCGCTGCTCAACTGACTCGCCCAATGTGGGCTCGATGCTAGGTTGACGTCCGCTGGCCCACCCGGTCTAGTGACACTGCCCTGGGAGCCGACAAAAGACGTGACTTGGCCGTTCGACACACCCGTTACGATACCGGCGTGATTTCCAAACGATATAATGTCTCCAACCTGCGGAGACGTCGTTACGGCCGCGAAGAGGTTGGGGATCTGACCCGTCGGGAACTGATCCGCCGTGGGTGCCCGCTGAAAGTTGGTTGGAGTGTAGTCGATCCCGGCGAGTGCCTGCGCTATGAGACCCGTGCAATCGATCGCCGTTAGCACTCCGCTGGGGTCAACGTAGTGAACGCCGTTCGCGTGCGTGAGGTTGTCGCCCACGTACGATTCCGCCGTGTCGACAATGTCCTGGAGCTGATCTGAGGTAGCGGGAACGTATCCTGGCGGGCATAGCCCGAGCGGGTCGTTCAAGTTCACCGGGTCATCCACAACGTAGGCATATCGGTTCAGAGACTGTGGCGAGTTCAAAGTCCCGCCCTTCCGATCGGGCGTTAGGAACCTGCCGCTCATGCTGTTGTAATACCGCTGGTCCGCGTAATCCTGCCCCACGAAGTCCCGGTAATACGTCCCGAACCGCTCTACCCCCGTCGGCGTCGGCGGACTCCCTTTCTCCTCCCCGTACGGGAAATACGCGCTGCCCGTCCCCACTGACCCCACCCGGTCCGCCGACATGTAGCCCCCGGGCGCGCTCATCAACAGCCGCCCCTTGAAGTACACATTGCTATTCGACGTCGCGCAGGTGGACCACTGGCCATTGAAGGTGCACGCCAACACCGCCAGCCTCTGCCCCGTTACCCCATAGAGCGTGTATTGAGAGGCTCCAGTTGTCTGGTCTTGCCGGATCACCCGCTTGCCCCACGGGTCGTAGAGAAAGCTAACCGTGTCGCCCGTGGAGGGGTCGATCTCGCTCACCAGCCGGTTCTCCACGTCAAACGTCCCCACCGGCGGATTGCCGTTGGCGTCGTACTGTACCCCCATCTGCCAGTTGGTCGCCGCGTTGTAGGTCGCCGACCAGGCCGGCGCCGAACCCTTGGTGGGCGTCTTCACCGTCAGGTTGCCGAAGCCGTCATATTGGTAGGTCTCGCCCCAGGTGTTGCCCGCCGTCTCGGCGTGCACCAGGCGGTTCGGGGAGTCGTACTGGTAGCTGACCTGTTCGCCTGAGACCGCTTCGATCGACTGCGTGATGCGCCCGTTGTTTTAACTCTCTGCCTGGAAACGAAACTTAGCGTCGCTTGGCTGATAGCTGGAGGTCTTTCCACAGAATGGACATCGTTGTACTATCTCATTTAGCCACCTTTCGCCATTCCGGATCTCCCATTTTGTGTCCCACTCTTTTACCTGGCAGTCAGTGTGGAACCGCCCACAAACCTTGCATATAAATCCCAGATCGTCACCTGCCATAACTTGTTCCGCCACAATCTCCAGGCGATGTGAATCTCGCCAGGGTAACGCCCCGGTCGGCCTCTGCGCGCGTTCCTAGTAACGGCAAGTCCCTTCCACCAACTGGTGGGAACGCGTCGAGGAGAAACGGAACCGTCCGATCCATGCTAATCTCCACCAACGCGGATCGGCTGTCGATCCGGCGGGATCACGAGAATAGGCGATGGACCTGACCACCTCAGGGGCAGGCGAAGTTTGGTCTCCAAAGCTCGATCTGGGAAACGTACCTCTTCGTCTCCTCCATCTTCATCGTCGCCGTCATCCACCATGTCACCATAGGTTATTGTGGATTCAGCGAAGCCGGCGGCGAGATCCTCGATTTCAGGCAGGAGATTTTCGAATGCGTCCTCCAGGTTGGGAACCATTTGATAGAAGATGTAGCTTCCGCCGGCGCCGAAGACCCACTGCATCATATTAGGGCTAGCGCTAGGCCCCTTGTAATCTTTTTGACTCGGCACCAGTCTGTTGGCCCAGTAATCGAACACCTTCCAGTTGGAAGGAGGGGGGGGCACTTATCGTCATTGAACTGCTTCATCTTCTCCTTCAAAAGATTCTGGAGTCTTCTAATCTGGTCTTCGTGGCTCTGCCAGCCAGCTTGGCCGGGGCCTATATTTCCGTAGAGCTGCTCGTAGAAACGCTGGATCAGGCCCTTAGAAGGATTGAGGGTGGTGTCGTTTCCGAAGACTATCGAGTTGATCTTGGTAAGAAGATTTTGGCAGTCAGCATCATCCAGCCCACTCGGGTCATTCCTGTTAGCCGGATCGTCTGACGCATAAGCATATCGATTCCACATCGTCGGATTGGCCAAGCGCATGGCGCGAAAGCTCGGGCGAAACGAAGTCATGGCTATCCCGGTTCCCAGCGGGTCCGGCGTAAGGAACCTACCCCCGATGCTATTGTAGTACCGCTGGTCCGCGTAATCCTGCCCCACGAAGTCCCGGTAATACGTCGCGAACCGCTCTACCCCCGTCGGCGTCGGCGGACTCGCCTGCTCCTCCCCGTACGGGAAATACGCGCTGCCCGTCCCCACTGACCCCAGCCGGTCCGCCGACATGTAGCCCCCGAGCGCGCTCATCAACAGCCGCCCCTTGAAGTACACATTGCTATTCGACGTCGCGCAGGTCGACCACTGGCCATTGAAGGTGCACGCCAACACCGCCAGCCTCTGCCCCGTTACCCCATAGAGCGTGTATTGAGAGGCTCCAGTTGTCTGGTCTTGCCGGATCACCCGCTTGCCCCACGGGTCGTAGAGCCAACTCACCGTGTCGCCCGTGGAGGGGTCGATCTCGTTCACCAGCCGGTTCTCCACGTCAAACGTCCCCACCGGCGGATTGCCGTTGGCGTCGTACTGCACCCCCATCTGCCAGTTGGTCGCCGCGTTGTAGGTCGCCGACCAGGCCGGCGCCGAACCCTTGGTGG
Source organism: Terriglobia bacterium (assembly GCA_963714205.1). Lineage (GTDB taxonomy): Bacteria > Acidobacteriota > Terriglobia > Bryobacterales > Bryobacteraceae > CAVQNQ01. Next base: position 985,678 of record CAVQNQ010000002.1, on the reverse strand, counting down.
GCGTCTTCACCGTCAGGTTGCCGAAGCCGTCATATTGGTAGGTCTCGCCCCAGGTGTTGCCCGCCGTCTCGGCGTGCACCAAGCGGTTCAAGGCGTCGTACTGATAACTCACCTGTTCGCCCGACGCGGCGTCGAGGGTTTGCTGGATGCGCTCGTTGTTCTGCGTGGCCGAGTAGACGTATTGGATGTTCTGGCTCAAGCTCCCCGTGCTTTGGATTTGCGTGAGTTGCAACATGCTGTTGTAGGTGCGCGTCTCCTGCACGTATAGACCGGCGTTCGAGGTGGTAAGGCTGGTCAGCTCCCCGGCCGGGCCGTAGGTGGCGTTGCTGGTCTGCGCGCCAAAGAGCATCGTGGTCAGCCGCGCCATGCTGTCAGATTCAGGGTCGTAGATGGATAGTTTCCGTCTGTCCCCAGCTTTGCCAGATTTCCCCAACGCCAGTGTCAATTTGCCGGCCGGTTGCTTGATTCCGGCGGCTTCAAGCCTGTCTCCGGACCGCAGAGCCTCGCTGTGGCCGCGGAATCGGACAGAAACTCGAACCTTCTGGCGTCCCAAGCGTAGGCTACGCATCCGAGATTCTGGACGCTCGGCTGAGCGGAACTGTCGGTCGGGTACGCTGTCTTAGTGTGCCGAACCAGGATAGATGGACGGCCTTGATGATAAGCGGCGTATTGATCATGGAAGCTGATTTCGTGTTGCTCTAGATACGCGGTGACGTTTGGCTGGCCCATCGCGGCGTACTGCCAGGATTCATTCACGTCGAAAACACGGTAGAGCTCACCGCTGTACATGCGGTATATGGCAAGATCTGTACGGACAACTCCTGTGCCGCCGGATTCCTGCCTAACAATCAGTTCTTTCCGGCCTGGCCAGACAATTTCCTTCACTTCGATGAGGTGTTCGGCGGTATCGCTAGTCCAAATCCAGGAGTAATCGAATGCTCCCACCTGCCACCACCCATCCTTGGCCTTATCAAATACCACAGCCCTCGTGAGCCGCTTCCCCACGGTAACAACAAGAATCGCCTCCAGGTCATCATCGGCATCGAGGTTCAGCATTCGTAGGCGGACGTCGTCTACTTCTGGCGATTCCGGACTGTCACCCAGCCCAAGCTGGCGGCAGGCGGAACGCCGCGCCTCGGGCAACGCACTCGAGAGATCGGTGAAGATCTTCAACGGCGACGATGTTACGCGGTGCCGCGGCTCGGGTCTTGACACCGGATGAGCCTCCGGCTCAGAAGGTTTCTCGACAGCGACGTACTGGCATCGTGCGCTTAGCGCAAGCAAGAAAACCGATAAGAAGACGCCAATCCGCATACTCCTGCTCGGCCGCACCTAGTACGAGCACCTTTCCTGAGGTGTATAGAAAATCCAGGATTTGCCGCCTGACGACGGCACAGGCACGAGAGCTGTCGGAGCAAGACTGAAGTTCATCGGGCCGAATGGGTCAGTCGGAACCGAATTGTTTCCCGCATAGTAGAAAAAGAGAGCACCGTTGGTCGGATCCCCGCTGTCATCGTGTGGCGGGGTGTTGTAAACAGAATCGGATATCTGGAAAGCGGTAATCATGCCAGTGCAGTCATTGCTGGTTGGACTCCCATCCAGAATTCCGATTAGGATGTCTTTGTACTGTTCTTTGAGATCCCCGTTTGGTGCCCAAATAGATGCATTGGCGGCGGCCGCTCCCGACTTGTTCCATTGTGGCCCGGTCGTCTCGTAGATCAACTGCTTAAATCCAGCCGTTGTGAAGCCGTATCTCTTCTTGTCCGGATTTGTGAGGTGCCACCGATTCCGAAGGACGTTCGCAATATCCTCCCAAATCGCCTGATCAGCCTGTGTGCCGTAGCCCCTGTCTTCCCAATAGACCTGTAGGGCCATCGTCCCTTCATCGCTGTTGAGCCATTTATTTAGATCTCCCGACACGGTACTCAAGAAGCGGTTAAGGCAAGTTGGCGTTAAGCTGGGGGCAATGCCAATATTACTGACATCCAACCCAGTCGGGTCGGTATAGTTGATGGGGTCGTTGAGAACGTAGGCGTACCGGTTCAGCGACGTTGGGTTCTTTAGGTCGCCTGCATTCCCTGGGTCCGGCGTGTAGAACCTCCCGCTCATGCTGTTGTAATATCGCTGGTCCGCGTAATCCTGCCCCACGAAGTCCCGGTAATACGTCCCGAAGCGCTCTATCCCCGTCGGCGTCGGCGGACTCCCTTTCTCCTCCCCGTACGGGAAATACGCGCTGCCCGTCCCCACTGACCCCACCCGGTCCGCCGACATGTAGCCCCCGAGCGCGCTCATCAACAGCCGCCCCTTGAAGTACACATTGCTATTCGACGTCGCGCAGGTGGACCACTGGCCATTGAAGGTGCACGCCAACACCGCCAGCCTCTGCCCCGTTACCCCATAGAGCGTGTATTGAGAGGCTCCAGTTGTCTGGTCTTGCCGGATCACCCGCTTGCCCCACGGGTCGTAGAGAAAGCTAACCGTGTCGCCCGTGGAGGGGTCGATCTCGCTCACCAGCCGGTTCTCCACGTCAAACGTCCCAGCGGGCGGATTCCCGTTGGCGTCGTACTGCACCCCCATCTGCCAGTTGGTCGCCGCGTTGTAGGTCGCCGACCAGGCCGGCGCCGAACCCTTGGTGGGCGTCTTGACCGTCAGGTTGCCGAAACCATCGTATTGGTAGGTCTCCCCCCAGGCGTTGTTCGCCGTCTCGGCGTGCGATAGCCGGTTCAGCGCATCGTACTGGTAGCTCACCTGCTCACCCGACATCGCGTCGATTCGACTGCGTGATACGCCCGTTGTTCTGGGTGGCCGAATAGACGTATTGGATGTTCTGGCTCCAGTTGTTCGGGTTCGACGTGCTTTGGATTTGCGTGAGCTGCAACATGCTGTTGTAGGTCCGCGTCTCCCATACGTAGCCCCAAGTGGTGCCAACGGTGTTAAGGCTGGTCAGCTCCCCGGCCGGGCCGTAGGTGGCCGTGGTGGTCTGATCCCCAAACCCCATCGTGGTCAGCCGCGCCATGCTGTCGTATTGGTACGTCAGCCCCAGCGTACTGGAGCCGTCGCCGGTCAGGCTGTTCGGCGGCACCGGGTACGATTGGCTGGTCATCTTTCCTTCATTGTCCCACGCGTAGCTGACCCGCATGTCGATGAGCGACCCCGGCGTTTGGTACAGGCGCTGGCCCGTCACTCGCCCGGCCACGTTGTAGCTATACATCTCCTGCATGCTCGAAGCCAAGGACGAGCCGAACTGCACGGCGGCCAGCCGGCCCCAAGTGTTGGACGAGTATGAGCCATCGAAAGGATTGCTGTCGTAGTAGTAGTCCCAGCGCTGGCTGGTGTCTTCGTTGCCGCTGCTGGGGTAATGGCGCACCTCGGTGAGCCGCCCGTAGGTGTCGTAAGTGTATTGCGTCTGCTGGCTTTTGGCGTCGGTGCGGCTGGTGACGCGGTGGGCGCCGTCGTAGACGTAGGTCACCGTGCCGTTCTCCGGGTTGGTGACGCTCACCAGGTCCTGGCCGGACCAGACGAAGGTGCGCGCCTGGTTCTCCGTGGACCGCGGCATGGAGACCTGGCTAAGTCGGCTGGCCCTGTTGTGGGTGTACGAGGTTGTCAAATTCGCGCCGCCGCTGGGATTCGGCTCGGTTCACCACGGTCAGGTTCCCGAACGCGTCCGAACTTCAGCGGTCGCGCTTCGTTAGTATGATGCCTTGATCGACTTCCTCGTTTGCCTGGCACGCGAGGTGAACTGTGCTCGAGTAATACCCGTCCTTACTTAAGGTCATATCTCGGTCACCGACGAAAGCGACTTGGTATCTTCCGTAGGCATCCGTCCGCCCAGCTGGGTCCGATAGGGGCGGAGAAAGATCAACGCCCTCGACAGGACTGCCCTCACGATCAGTCACACGAAGATACAGGAAACATCCAACCCTGCCTGAAAGGCGGTAGCCACACGAGTTCAGCGTGACTGTGACCTCGAGGGGAGATCCCAATACTACACGCAAATTCGACACCGCTGCGGGAAGGCATTCATTGGTACCAACTCGAAGCGTGTGGGGGCCAAACCCAAAATCGCAAATCTTTAGTTCCGGGCCGACCATCATCTGACTGCGAACAACCGCGCCGCGAGGGTCGACGAGCTCGATCCAGGTGCTCGTTACGGGGCGCCCATCTGAGTTCACTGCCTTTACGGTTAGTGCGCAAAACTCAGCAGCTCCTGCGGTTTGGGGTGTTAGATGTGCCACCAGTATCCCAAGACTGCACACTCGCAACAAGAAGGCGTAAAGTCGGGTCATTTTAGGCAATCCGTTATTAGCTTTTGATTGTAGTCGTCAGAATCTATGCTACTAGCGCTACTAACGATATGACTTAGTTCGTGGAGGAAGACCAATGCCCCGAATTGCTCTGTAGTGAGGCTACTACCGAGGGCGTTGTTAACCAACTGGACAAGGCTCACGGTCGTGTCTCCAACTTGTACGTTCTGCTGACTTGGATCAGGGAAATAGTTCGCATTCAACTGGATGTTCCCACCTTGTGTATAGGCCCACTGGTAGGTGTAGCTATAGGTCCCATCCGGATTCGTGGTAACCTGAACGGGGCCGTTCCCATGGTCTGTCCCTGTTGTGACTTTCGCGTTGTTTAGGTCATCGATCAAATCGCCAGCTGCGACACTGCCACCGCCAATCAACGTTGCGCAGTTCGGCTTATCTTTCAGATCCGCAATCGCTAACTTAAAGCCAACGTAGCTTGAGCCGGAGGCCGAAGGAGCGGGGATGGGAACCGGGCATCCACTGGCGTCTTCATGCCAACGGTCAGGATCCTGTACGGGCGACCAGCCACCACCACAAGGATATACATTGCAATACCCGGACGGTTCACAAGCTGCATCGCTGAAAAGTCTCTCTATGTCACCAGCAGAGCGAGCTAGTTGGCCACCTGGGTCGAAGTAGTTCACCGGATCGCCATTCACATACGCATACCGGTTCCAACTCCCCGGGTTCTTCGGGTCCGCCGTCCGAATCCCGCCCGGGTCCGGCGTCATGAACCTCCCCCCGATGCTGTTGTAATACCTCTGGTCCGCGTAATCCTGCCCCACGAAGTCCCGGTAATACGTCCCGAAGCGCTCTATCCCCGTCGGCGTCGGCGGACTCCCTTTCTCCTCCCCGTACGGGAAATACGCGCTGCCCGTCCCCACTGACCCCACCCGGTCCGCCGACATGTAGCCCCCGAGCGCGCTCATCAACAGCCGCCCCTTGAAGTACACATTGCTATTCGACGTCGCGCAGGTGGACCACTGGCCATTGAAGGTGCACGCCAACACCGCCAGCCTCTGCCCCGTTACCCCATAGAGCGTGTATTGAGAGGCTCCAGTTGTCTGGTCTTGCCGGCCCACCCGCTTGCCCCACGGGTCGTAGAGCCAACTCACCGTGTCGCCCGTGGAGGGGTCGATCTCGCTCACCAGCCGGTTCTCCACGTCAAACGTCCCCACGGGCGGATTCCCGTTGGCGTCGTACTGTACCCCCATCTGCCAGTTGGTCGCCGCGTTGTAGGCCGCCGACCAGGCCGGCGCCGACCCCTTGGTGGGCGTCTTCACCGTCAGGTTGCCGAAACCGTCGTATTGGTAGGTCTCGCCCCACGTGTTGCCCGCCGTCTCGGCGTGCGACAGCCGGTTTAAGGTGTCGTACTGGTAGGTCACCTGTTCGCCCGATACCGCGTCGATGCTCTGAATGATGCGCCCGTTGTTCTGGGTGGCCGAATAGACGTATTGGATGTTCTGGCTGCCCGTGCTTTGGATTTGCGTGAGCTGCAACATGCTGTTGTAGGTCCGCGTCTCCTGCACAGAGCCCCAAGGTCCCAAGGTGCCAAGGCTGGTCAACTCCCCGGCCGGGCCGTAGGCGGCGGTGGTGGTCTGATCCCCGAACAGCAAGGTGGTCAGCCGCGCCATGCTGTCGTATTGGTACGTCAGCCCCAGCGTAGTGGAGCCGTCGCCGGTCAGGCTGTTCGGCGGCACCGGGTACGATTGGCTGGTCATCTTTCCTTCATTGTCCCACGCGTAGCTGACCCGCATGTCGATGAGCGACCCCGGCGTTTGGTACAGGCGCTGGCCGGTCACTCGCCCGGCTACGTTGTAGCTGTACATTTCCTGCATGCTCGAAGCCCGGGACGAGCCGAACTGCACGGCTGCCAGGCGGCCCCAGACGTTGGACGAGTATGAGCCATCGAAAGGATTGCTGTCGTAGTAGTAGTCCCAGCGCTGGCTGGTGTCTTCATTGCCGCTGGTGGGGTAATGGCGGACTTCGGTGAGCCGCCCGTAGGTGTCGTAAGTGTACTGGGTCTGCTGGCTCTTGGCGTCGGTCCGGCTGGTGACGCGGTGCGCGCCGTCGTAGGTGTAGGTCACCGTGCCGTTCTCCGGGTTGGTGACGCTCACCAGGTCCTGGCCGGACCAGACGAAGGTGCGCGTCTGGGTGTTGACCGCTGGCGCCGTGAAGCCAACCGGACTCGATGGCAAATTCACTCCCGTGCCGCCGAATCTCACGGAGATGGTATGCGTCTGGCCGTCCAGCAACACCGCCGGCGTGGGTTCGTCGAAACCGTGGTACCCATTTCCAATTCCCGCGTTGAGTAGATCCTGCCGGAACTGGTTGGCCAGCACGCCGGACTGCACCAGCTTCGTGCCGTCGTAAACGTCTACCGTCATCGGCGCATCCGTGGCGCGGTTAAAGGCCCATCCGTGCAGGTGGGTGCCGTCGATGCCGTCCAGGTTGCCCCAGACGCTGCAACTGAGTGAAGTCGGAGAGCCGCTCAGGTTCGTCGAGCACCGAAAGCGAACGCCTTTTGTGAACGGTTGGTCGGAACCCTCCGCCGAGTGCCTGGATTCCCTGACCGTTACTGGTTGCCGTGGTGGGGCTGCCGCGATAGATGATTGAATTGATACATAGGCAGACCGTAAGAGCTGCGCCGGTCGGTTGTGCTGGATATACACGCGCTCGCGTCGCTACTGCCGGAACCAGCTCCGGCCTGATAGGAGATGAGGATCTGGTTACCGTTACTATCCTTAATAAGGAAACGTCCCGCCTGTCCCTGATTTCTCGTACGGGCTCTTGATCCATGACCGCGCCCGGATCTCCTACCCGTACCGCGTTGGCGTGCTCTGCGATGGAAAACTTTCCGTCCGTCTCCTGATTTCCCCCTGATTTCCCTGATTAGGGTGCAAGCGGCCCCGGCGGGACCCGACGCGCTGTTGACGCGCTGCTATGGAACGGCTCTTCCGTGCGCGGCTTCCCACATGAAAGCTAGCCACAGGAACGCGTAAGCGACGGGAAAGGTAAAGGCAAATAGAACGAGAGGCAATAGCCACAGCAGCTTCTTGCGGTCTGCATTCTTGGAGAAAGCGTAGATGGAAGCGAAGAGGAGGCACCACGACAGACCTGACAGGATCCAGAATCGACCATAATTGCCTCCAGGGACGCCAAGCCCCAGAATCGACAGGCCCGGCACCGAGACCAGGAACGGTAACAGCGCTGCGGCAGCGATTGCGATGACCTTGGCCCGCATCAATACACCAGGTATTGTCCCCACCCCGTGAAATACTGAGCGGTTCCGCTGAGGTTCAGAGTCCCGACTGAAATCGGGCCAAGGCTTGTCGTGCTGATCTGCGGCACGGTGACTCGAATGTCCTGGAGAAGAGTATAGGCCACGCTATTGGAATTCGGGCCTAGTATCGCGTTGTAGGCCTGCTGCTTGGTGTAGAGGAAGTCGGCTAAGTCGGCTTCGTCGCTGGTCAACATTCCGCCCAGTGGTGAGAGCGTGGTGCTGAAAAAGTCCGCCATGTTCGGATTGTCGATTTCGTTGTAGTGCCCGGTCGCGCTGCTCCATGCCGCCAGAAGCCCACAATTAGAGGGGCAGTTGCCTGCCGGTCCCCCATCAAACACCTCGGAATTTGAGGCGTTGGCCTGGTAGGGCGAGATGCCGTCCAAGTGAACCCAGATAAAGAGATGGTCGAAGCTTCCTACCACCGGAGTATAGCCCACATCGATGTCCCAGACTGGCAAAGAGGGCGCCGGCTGCGCCACGGGTTGTGGCGGCCCTGTCGCTACCCAAGTCGGGCACATCCAACCAGCAACCTCAGCCGGGAGGAAGGCGAGCGACGGGTCGCCACTGCCGCCGCAGAACCCCGGCGGGGCTCCGGGAATCGTCCATTGCCCAGTAGACATCCAGGAATCCAGCCCCGTGGGATCGTTGTGGTTCACCGGATCGTCGCCGGCATAGACGTATCGATTCCAACTACCCGGGTCCTTCTTGTCCGCCGCGCTCATAAACAGCGGGTCCGGCGTCAGGAATCTGCCCCCGATGCTGTTGTAATACCGGTGGTCCGCGTAATCCTGCCCCACGAAGTCACGGTAATACGTCGCGAACCGCTCTACCCCCGTCGGCGTCGGCGGACTCCCTTGCTCCTCCCCGTACGGAAAATACGCGCTACCCGTCCCCACCGACCCCAGTCGGTCCTGCGATGAGTAGCCCGCGCTGGACATCAGGAGCCGCCCCTTGAAGTACACGTTGCTATAGCTCGTCGCGCAGCTCAACTCCCAGTAATAGGGGCTGCACGCCAGTACCGCCAGCCTTTGCCCCGTCACGCCGTACAGCGTATATTGATACGTTCCGGCCGACTGGTCCTGCCGGATCACCCGCTTGCCCCACGGGTCGTAGAGAAAGCTAACCGTGTCGCCCGTGGAGGGGTCGATCTCGCTCACCAGCCGGTTCTCCACGTCAAACGTCCCCACCGGCGGATTGCCGTTGGCGTCGTACTGCACCCCCATCTGCCAGTTGGTCGCCGCGTTGTAGGTCGCCGACCAGGCCGGCGCCGACCCCTTGGTGGGCGTCTTGGCCGTCAAGTTCCCGAAGCCGTCGTATTGAGTGGCTGAATGGGTGTGTTGAGTGTTCTGGCTCCGCCCCAAAATGCGTTACCAAATCCTATGGAACCGCGGATTCGGAAATGTGTCGAGTATCAAATTGCTCAGGTCTATTCCGGATGAGGGCCGGCTTAGCCGATCGGGAGGGCGCACGGCGGTCTAAATCCCGGCCAGCTCGCATCTGCTGCAGGCCGGCAAACGCAGGCCGGCCCTCGCCCGCCAGCCCTCGTCAAAACCCCTGAAATGTGTTACAGATAATCAAATTAAGAGCCGGTGATAGGAAAAGGCAGATTCGTCCTGGCGGCGCTCCTGGTGTACCTTGCCGCAGCGGGCACGGCGGCTATGGCGGCAGGCGCGCGGATTCGTGTCTCCATACAGGATTCCGATGGCCGCGCGGTGGCCGGCGCCGAGGTGCAACTCCGCTGGCAGGGCGGCCGGGCAGCTTCCATCGAATCCGACGCCCAAGGAATAGCTGAATTTCCCGATTTGCGGGCCGGCCGGTACGAGGTTTCGGCGTCAAAGGAAGGCTTTGAAACCGTCAACCGGAGCGGCCTGGAGGTGGCGGAAAGCGGGGTTGTGCCGGTCGAGTTGACGCTGGCCCCGGCAACGCGCCACGATACCGTCGAGGTTCACGAAACCGCCACTCCCTTGGAGCAGGCGTCCTCCGCGCCCGCGGCGGTCGAGGCCGAGACCGCCAAACTGCTCCCCAGCCGGCCCGCCACGGTGGCCGATGCCCTCCCCATGGTGCCGGCGGTGGTGCGCCAGCCGGGAGGCGGATTGAACATCTCCGGCAGTGCCGAGCACCGCAGCTCGATGGTCGTCAATTCGGCCGACGTGACGGACCCCGCCACCGGGCTGTTCGGCTTGACGGTGCCCATCGACAGCGTGGAAAGCGTGAATGTCTACGAGACCCCCTTTCTGGCGGAGTACGGCCGATTCACGGCGGGGCTGGTCTCGGTCGAGACGCGCCGGGGCGGGGAAAAGTGGAAATGGGAGCTGAACGATCCCCTGCCCGAGTTCTGGATTCGCAGCTATGAGTTGCGCGGGTTGAAAACGGCTACGCCGCGGCTTAACTTCGAGGGGCCGATCCTCGCGGGCAAGCTGTATTTCTCGGAAGGTCTGGAGTACGAGGTCCGCAAAGTCGAAGTCTATACCCAGCCGTTTCCCTGGAATCAGAAGAAGAATGTGGGCGTGAACTCGTTCGCTCAGGTGGATTGGGTGATCTCGAGCACGAACCTGCTGACGGCCACGGTCCACGCGGCTCCGCAACGCATGGAGTTCGTGAATATGGACGCCTTCAATCCGCAACAAACCACGCCCGACGCGCGCCTGCACAACTATACCGGAACGATTTCCGATCACCTGGCCATTTTCGGGGGCCTGCTGGAGACCAGTTTTTCGGAAACCCGGTTTGGGGCCACCATTTGGGGCCAGGGGCCGGACGACCTGATTCTGGCTCCCCAGGGGAATTCGGGGGATTACTTCGCCCAGCAGAGCCGCAATGCCTCCCGGATCTCCGGCGCGGTCAATTACGCGCTGCACCCGCTGAATCTAGGGGGGTCGCACAGCTTCAAAATCGGCTCCTATCTGGCGGGTAGCGCGGACCAGGGCGATATATCCAAGAACCCTATCGACATACGGGACGCCTCCGGCCTGTTGCTGGAAACCATCGGCTTCACGCACAACGGGCAGCCGTTTTCGATGGACGACACCGAGTACGCCTTTTTCGGCCAGGACCACTGGATCGTCTCCTCGCGCCTGGCGTTCGACCTGGGGCTGCGCACGGAATCGCAGGAGGTGTCGCACGCCTATCGGGTGGCGCCGCGGGCCGGCGTGGCGTGGAACCTGCTGCCGGGGTGGGGCACCATGCTCTATGCCGGCTTCGGGTGGTTTTACGATCACGTCCCTCTGAACGTTTACTCGTTCAACATGTATCCCGATGAGATCATCACTACGTACGATCCGGACGGGGGGATTTCCGGCGGACCGTTTCTGTACGAGAACACGTTGGGCGAGGTTTTCCGGCACCACCGGTTGATCTTCGGGGGACCGCAAACGGGAGATTTCTCGCCCCAGAGCGATACCCGGCGCGTGCAGATAGAACAGCCGATACGCGGCTTCTTGAAGCTGCGGCTGAGCTACATGCAGAATTTCGGCGACGGCCTGGTCAACCTGGCGCCCGAGGGACCGGATTTGACCAGCATGACCGGCGGCTACCTGCTGTCCGGAGATGGATTTTCCCGCTACCACCAACTGGAGGCCACCGCGCGAGTGAAGCTGAATCGATGGGGCGGCGGCCAGTTGTTCTTTTCTTACGTGTACGGCCGGGTGCGCGGCACTCTGAACGACTTCAATAATTACCTGGGGAGCTTCCCGATGCCCGTGGTCCGGCCGAACGTGTATGCGGACCTTCCGGGCAGTTTGCCCAACCGTTTTCTAGCCTGGGGCGTGGTTCAGCTACCGTGGAAATTCCGGATATCACCGGTTTTTGAATATCGGACGGGGTTTCCCTATCTTGTGACGGATGCGCTGCAACAATATGTTGGAATTCCCGACGAAACGCGATTTCCCGATTTCCTTTCCTTGGATTCGAGGGTCTCAAAGGACCTGAAAGTGACGGCGAAGTACTCGGTCAGGCTATCGGTCAGCAGTTTCAACCTGACCAATCACTTTAATCCCGAAGCGGTCCATGCGAATGTGGACGATCCGGCTTTTGGTTACTTCTTCGGGCACCGCGGGCGCCGTTCCACGCTGGATTTCGACGTTCTGTTCTGAGCCGGCCGAATGTCGGCTTTTCCAACAAAATAGGAAAGTCGTACTATGCTGCGGCCATCATGCGGCGCGAGCACATCGGGAAATCGGTGGCCGATATCCGAAAATCTGCCAGCTTTTTCCATTGAAGCGATAACCTTTATGAAATCTTCATCGTCCTTTTGTTGAAAGGCGCCCAGATGCAAGGGGAGCATCGGGCTCGAAGGGTGGACTATGCAATCGTTCTCAAGCAGCGCGCCCGCACCAACTCCCGATCATGGGTTGCCATCGACGCTGGTAACCGAGCCAGTCCCGGGACCCGCACTGGTCCCGCCCCAGCCGGGCCGCCGGCGTCGGCTGGTGCTATGGGGGGCCATCCTAGTCTTGGTTCTGGCGGCCGCGGGAGTAGCGGCTTACCTGGCCAACCGGTCCGCGATGCAGGCCAGAGGAAAGGCCTCGGTGGCCAGCGTGCCGGTTGCGGCGGTGAATGTGGGCGATTTGAATGCCACGATTCGGGCTAATGGGACCGTGGCGGCGCAGAATTTCGCGGCCCTGATGGCGCCGCGCATTCAAGGCAGCCGCACCAACTTCAACCGCGGCGGCACGGCGAACAATTTCGGCGGCGTTCAAGTAGCCAGCGGCGGCGGCGGGTTGGGACCCGGTCCGATGGGCGATTTCAGCCTGATCCTGATGACGCTCGCCAAGCCGGGGGCGCTGGTTCAGCCCGGGGACGTGGTGGCGGAGTTCGATCCCCAGATGCAGCAGCAGCGGCTGGACGACTACAAAGACGCGGTCATCCAGAACGAGGGCACCCTGCGCAAAATGGAGGCCAACCTGGCAGCCATTCGCGAAGCCCACGACCAAACCGTGCGGGCCGCCAAGGCGGCCTGGCAGCAAGCGCTCCTGGACCTCCAGACGATTCCGATCCGAAGCGCTATCGACGCCGAGAACTACAAGCTGGCGGCGGAGCAGACCGAGGCCACGTATAAGCAGCTCCTGTACGAAGCCTCGCTGGTGGTCGAGTCGCAGATGGCGCAGATCCGCGCCACGGAGCTCAACCAGAAGCAGACCACCATCGAAATGCAGCGAGCTCAGGTAAACGTCCAGAAAATGAGCATGAAGAGCCCCATGCAGGGAATCGTGGTGATGCCCAGCATCGTGCGCAACGGCGAGCTGGGGCAGGTGCGCGAGGGCGACCAGGTCATGCCGGGCCAGACCTTCATGCAGATTGTGGACCTGCGGTCCTTGGTTTTGAACGCCACGGTCAACCAGGTGGACGCCGAGAAGCTTCGGCTGGGAATGAAAGCGGTGGTGCAACTGGACGCGTATCCGGATTTCAAGACGGATGGAACGCTGATCGGGATCGGGGCCCTGTCGAAGACCAGCACGTTCCGCGCGGGCTACGTGGGCGAAATTCCGATTCTCGTCAAGATCGAGCACACCGATGCGCGCATGATTCCGGACTTGACCGGGAGCGCGGAGATCATGCTGTCGGGCGAGCACAACACGCTGATCGCGCCGCGCGAGGCGGTCTTCGAGGAAGCCGGCGGCCCATTCGTTTTCCTGCAAGGGCCGGAGGGCTGGACCCGCCGGAAGGTGGAAGTGGGCCTGAGGAGCTTCACCGGCGTGGCGATACGCTCCGGGCTGCAGAAAGGGGATCTCATCGCGACCCAGCGTCCGCTATAGAAGCCGGACGTTCAGCGGAATCCGCGAAGGGAAAGCGCAATGGCATCCAAGGACAAAAGACCGAAACAGCGCCTCGGGCGCTCACATCCGGGAAGGACCAAGGCGATCTTCTGGCTGCTCGGGCTGGGGGCTTGCGGAGGCGGCCTGTACGCGGCCTACCACTACACCGGGACAACCGAGGTGGAGGTCGCCACGGCGCGCGTGCGGCGCGGCGATTTCATCATCAGCGTGCGGGCGCGCGGCGATGTGAAGAGCGCACGCTCCGTCATCCTGAAGGCGCCGCAGGTGCCGGGCTTGAGCATTACTCACCTGGCGATCAACGGCAGCAGCGTGAAGAAGGGTGATGTGGTGGTGCAGTTCGATCCCGTGCAGCAGGAGCAGAACGTCATCGCGCGGACCACGGCAGTGCGCGCGGCCGACGGCGACATCGAGCAGACCAAGGCCACGCAGGTCATGGATAACGATGGCGACGATTTGACCAAGATGACCAACGAATACACGGTGGAGAGCTCCAAGCTGGACGCCAGTAAGGCGGCCGTGCTTTCGTACGTGGACGGCGCCAAGTTCCGCATCCAGGTGGGGGTTACCGAGGGATCCCTGCAGCAGGAAAAAGCGGTCATCAACGCCCACCAAGTAGGCCATAATTCGGACGATCTCCGGCTCAACCAGCGCAAGAACAAGGCGGTTCAGGACCTGAAACTGGCGGCGAGCTATCTCGATTTGATGCAGTTGAAAGCGCCCATCGACGGGTCGGTGAACGTGCTCGCCAACTTCCGCGCGGGCGGCACTTTCGGGCAGACGCCGCCGCCCTTCAAGGAGGGCGACAACGTGTGGACGGGGGCGCAGATCGTGGAGATTCCGGACCTTTCGGAAATGTACGTGGACGTGGCCCTGGAGGAGACCGACCGCGGGAAGCTGCAGATGGGTCAGGACGTGCGCGTGCGGGTGGATGCTATCCCGGATAAAGAGTTTCAGGCCGTCATCGACTATATCAGCCCGATCGCGGTGCTGGTGTTCAAGGGCGGCATGACGTCGAACGCGGCGGTGAAGACCTTCCCGGCGCGGGCCACGCTCAAGAACCTGGATCCGCGCCTGCGTCCGGGGATGAGCAGCACGGCCGAGATTATTATCGAGCGCCAGCCGAACGTGCTGCTGATGCCCATACGCGCGAGCTTCGCCCACGACGGCAAGCCGGCGGTGTACGTGCAGAAAGGCAAGGATTTCGCGATCCGCAGCATCTCCGTGGGCAAACAGAACGACGACGACATCGTGGTGACCGGCGGCCTGAAGGAAAGCGAGATCGTCACCCTCGAGAGTCCCGCGGACGCGGCCCGGCGGGCCAGAAAGAAGCTGTAGCGGTCCCGGCTCGCGGGCCGGCAGGAATGGCATTCGATGAAAAAAGTAATCATTCGCATACTCGGGCTGGCAATTCTGGTGGCGGCGGGCTATGGGGGCTACCGCTACTACAAGCAGATGCCGCAACGGCAGGAGCAGGTCGCCACGGCCAAAGTGCAGCGCGGCGACGTGGTCATTCGCGCCTATACGCGCGGGGAATTGCGCGCGGTCCGGTCGTTTTCCATCTCCGCGCCCAACCTCTTCGGCACGGTGCAGGTGACGCGGCTGGCCCCCATGGGGGCGCTGGCCAATGAGAAGGATCTCGTCGTCGAGTATGACGATTCGGAGCGGCAGGCAGCCCTGGAGGAAGACCGGCTCGCGGTGCAGTCGGTGGACGAATCGATCAAGCAGGTGACAGCCAATCAAGGCGTCACGCAGAGCGAGGATGCGTTGAGCCTGCTGAAGGCGCGGTATGCGGTGCGCTCGGCGGAACTGGCCGTGCAGCGGAACCCGGTGCTCGACCCCATCGACGCGAAGAAGAACATCCTGTCGCTCGAGCAGACCCGGCGGGCGCTGGCGGACCTGGAAAACGACGTCCAATCGCGGAAGGCGCAGCTCGATTCGCAGATGGCGGTTTTCCGGGAGACGCGCAACCGCAACATGCTGGACGTATCGCGCGAGCTGCAGCGCATCGCCATGACGAAGGCGCTGACGCCCATCACCGGGCTGGTGGCCCTCAAGCAGAACCGCTCCTTCAACTTCAATTTCGGCCAGCAGATGCCGGACATCCGGGAAGGCGACCAGTTGATGCCGGGCATGCCCGTGGCGGACGTTCTCGACCTGTCCGAGGTGGAGGTGACGGCCAAGGTGGGGGAACTGGACCGCGCCAACCTCATCGAAGGCCAGGAATGCACCGTGCAACTGGATTCGATTCCGGACAAGCAATTTCACGGCAAGATCAAGACCCTGAGCGGCACGGCCACGACCGATGTATACTCCGGCGACCCCTCGAAGAAATTCGACGTGGTCTTCTCGTTAAACATGCGGGAACTGCTGAGCGGGCTGGGCATGAAGCCCGCGGACATCGACCGCATTATGCAGACCGCGGCGGCCAACGCCAAGAAGAACCTGACCGCCTCGACGGCCGCTCCGGGAAGCGAAGGTCAGGGCGAAGAGGGCCAGGGTGAGGGTGGCGCGCAAGGGATGCGCCGGGGCGGTGGAGGAGAGGGCGGACGCGGAGAAGGCGGCGGAAGCGGACGCGGCGGCCGGAGCGGGATGTCCGACGAACAGCGCCAGAAGATGCGCCAGATGATGCAGCAACTCCAGAACGGGACCCCCGAGGAACGCCAAAAGATGATCGAGCAGTTCAACCAGACGATGGGCGGCCGGGGCGCCAGAGGACGCGGCGGTGAAGACCAGGCGGGCGGCACGGGACGTGCCGGCGTACCCTTCGGGTTTGGCGGGCAGGCGGCCGGAGGCCGCGGCGGAAGCGGCGCACAGGAGACCGGACGGGCCGGCGACAACACTCTGCAGATGCTGATGAGCCGCTACAGCGGTTCGCAGTTCACCGAAGAGGAACGCGACAACGCCAAGCTGCCCCTGCCGCCCCAGCAGGATTCGCAGCTCCAGGAGCTGCTGCGGCCGGGCCTGCTGGCGGACGTGGAAATCACGGTGGAGAAGATCCCGGATGCGCTGCACGTTCCGGCGCAGGCCATCTTCCAGAAGAACGGCAAGCCGACGGTCTTCGTCAAGCAGAAGAACGGGAAGTTCGAGCCGCTCGTGGTGCAGCTCGGCAAGCAGAGCGAATCGTTGATGGTGCTGACCTCCGGGGTGAGCGCCGGCCAGATCGTGGCGCTATCGGACCCGACCGTGAACCGCAACGGAAAAAAGGAAAGCGAGAAGAAATCCGAGGCTAACCCGATGGGCGCCATGGGGGGGAAATAGCCATGATTTTTGGGCACGTCATTCCCGAACTGAAGATGGGGCTGGCCAGCCTCTTTGCGCACAAGCTGCGCAGCCTGCTGACGATGCTCGGCATGATCTTCGGGGTAGGAGCGGTGGTGGCCATGCTTTCCATCACGGCCGGTGCGCAGAAGGAGATGATGAGCTTCATCGACCAGCTGGGCGTGAACAACATCATCGTGGAGGCGCACGAAGCGGTGGACCGCAACGAACTCCAGACGGTGCGGGCGACTTCGCCGGGACTGACGTTCCGCGATTTCCGGGCCATCTCGGAGAACGTTTCGGGCCTGGTGGCGATCACGCCGCGCAAGCGTTTCAAGCCGCAGAAGCTGCTTCCCAAAACCAGCCAGGAACAGCCGCAGCTTATCGGCGTATATCCCAATTTCGTGGAAATCAACAGCCTGAAACTGGTGGCGGGCCGCTTCTTCACCGAGGACGAGAACCGCGCCTCGGCCGCCGTATGCGTGCTGGGCGAGACGGCCAAAGTGAACCTGCTGGGTTACGACAACGCGGTGGGCAAGTACGTGAAGGTCAACGACACCTGGCTGCAGGTGATCGGCGTGCTGACGCCGCAGGCCTCCGGGGACACCGAAGTCGAGGGCGTGCAGTCGTCGAACCGCAACAACATGGTGATCGCGCCGCTCAACACGGTGATGCGGCGGTTTGAGGACAACACCAGCTACCTGAAGGACGAAATCGACGGCATCTATATGAAGGTCGGCACGGGGGTCGATTCGATCGAGACTTCCAACGTGGTGCGCGCCATCCTGGACGCGACCCACAAGGGGGCGGGCGATTTCACGGTGGTGGTGCCGGCCGGGCTGCTGGAGGAGCGGCGGCGGACGCAGTTCATCTTCAACATCGTGATGATCTGCATCGCCGGTATTTCGCTGCTGGTCGGCGGCATCGGCATCATGAACATCATGCTGGCCACGGTGCTGGAGCGGACGCGGGAGATCGGCATCCGCCGGGCCATAGGCGCGCGGCAGAGCGACATCGTGCGGCAGTTCCTGACCGAAGCAGTGCTGATCTCGATTGCCGGCGGGCTGATCGGTATCGCATTCGGCTTCACGCTGTCGCAGATCATCGCGACGGCGGCGGGCTGGTCGACGGTGGTGACGGGATCTTCGATCGCCATCGCTTTCGGCGTGTCGGTATTCATCGGATTGTTGTTTGGCATTTATCCGGCCGTGCAGGCCGCGAAACTGGACCCCATCGAGGCCATTCGCTACGAGTAAACTATGCGGTTCCGAACCATTCTTACTGGCATCCTTTTGACGGCGGGCGCGTTCGCGCAGATGACGTCGTTTCCGAAGCCGTCCTACTTCCGGGAGACGTTCCAGAAGGCGCAGACCAAGGTGGAGTTGAAAGACCCGGTGCGGCTGAAGGACTTCATGATCTCCGGGAAGCTGGAGCTCTCGCTGAAGGACTACCTGCAACTGGTGATGGCCAACAACACGGCCATCCAGATCCAGCTGCTGAGCGTGGAGATTCCCAAGACCGCTATCCAGACGGCCATGGGAGCCTGGGATCCGAAGGCTATCGCGAGTTTCCAGACCACGGCGGCCACCACTTTGCCGACCAACGCGACCGCGGCCCAGAACGCGGCCGCAACGACGAAATCGCTCACGCAGCCCTATTCGCTGCAGTACATTCAGACGCTGCCGACCGGCACATCCTACACGGCGATGTTCTCGGGGTCGAAGACGGAGGCGACCAATTCTTATAACAACTACAACCCGGCGCTGACGGCCAACATCCGGTTCGCGGTCACGCAGCCGCTGCTGCAAAACCGCGGCACTTATTTCAACCGCCTTCCCCTGATGATGGCTCAATCGAACTATAAGATATCGACCTACGCGTTGAGCCAGCAACTGCTGACGCTGGTCAGCAACGCCGAGACGGCTTACTGGAACGCGGTTTCCGCCCGCGAAACCCTGCGGGTGCAGGAGCAAGCCCGCCAGACACAGGGCGATTTTCTCAAGTACATGCAGCAGCAATTGGACCTGGGCGCGATTTCGCCGCTGGATATTTTCAACCCCGAGGCGAACGTAGCCGCGGCCGACCTGGCGGTGTCGCAGGCGCGATTCAGCCTGGCCCAGGCGGAAGACGCGCTGCGCCAGCAAATCGCCGTGGACCTGGATCCGCAGCTCCGCACTGTGCCGATCGAGCTGACCGAGCCGGTGGAAGTCCCGGCGACCGCCGCGCTGGCGGTGGATCGCGAGCGGGAGGTGCAGACGGCTCTGGCCAGCCATCCGGCGATCAGCCAGGCCGTGGAAAAGATGGGTTACGACGACCTGGGAATCCAGTCGGCGCGCAACGGCCTGCTGCCGAACCTGTCGTTCTCGATGTACTACCAGTCCAACGGGACGGGCGGCGATTACAACCCCGGCCTTTCGACCATCCTGGGCAGCGGTTCCGCCTCGACGAGCGTGGTCCAGGGCGGGATACTCGACGCTCTGTCCCAGATGTGGGGGTTCAGCTATCCGACCTACAACGCGGGCCTGACGCTAACGCTGCCCATACGGTCGAAAGCGGCTTCGGCCGCCATGGCGGCAGCGGTGATCCAGAAGAGGACCGACGCGCTCAACCTGCGCAACCAGCAGGAGACCATCCGGCTGAACATCCTGACTGCCGTGACCAAGCTGGAGGGCAGCAAAGACCAGTTGAGGCTGGCGATCGTGCAGAGGGATCTGGCCGCCAAGAACCTGGACGCCGAGAACCAGAAGTACCAGCTCGGGACCGATATCAACCAGAACGTCATCAACGCCCAGCAGCAGCTCACGCAGGCCGAGTCGTCGGTGGTAAGCAACCAGATCGGCGTGCAGTTGAACCTGATGAACCTGTATTTTCAGACCGGCGAGTTGCTGGCGCAGAGCGGAATCGTGGTGAAGTAGACGTTTGTGCCGCCGCTTACAGCGGCGTGCCGCGGGCGTCTTGCCAGGCTGAGCGCGGCTCTGGCACTCTGAAGTAACGGAGCGTTTCGCTAAACATGCAAACGCTGGTTCTCGCGCTTCTGTTGGCCGGGGTCTTCAGTTTCTTTTCGCCTACGTTGCAGGCACGCCTGCGATCTCTGCTGCACGCGAAGCCGGTGGCAGTGTGGGCGGCGCCGCTCGTGCTGACGGGGATCTTCGCGGGCGCGGCGGCGATGGCGGGGGCCTGGAGTCCGCCGCTGATCCTGCTGGCGCTGGTTTACACCGCCGCTCCGGTAGCCTGCGTTTTCGCGCTGGGAAGCGGTTTCCCCAAGCGGCCCCATCTCCTGGATTTCGCGGCCATCCTGCTGCTCTGGCTGCCGCTCGAATTCGCCGCCGGAGCGAGCCTGGTAGCGCGGCCGGCGCAAGGCTTCCTGCACAGCGTGGCCTACGGCGTGGCCATACTCCTGGGGCTGATCCTCTTTATCGGATTCCGCTCGTTTGAGGGGCTCCGCTGCAACCTGCCGCGGGCACCGCGCGATTACCGGCTGCCGCTGGTGGGGTATGCCGTGCTGGCCCCGGTGCTGATGGTCGTGGGAATGGCGCTGGGCTTCATTCCGGCGCCGCACCTGCCCACGCAGCCGGCCGGCCGGATGGCGGCCGCGGCGGGGCTGATCCTGGTGGGGACGGCGCTGCCGGAGGAGATTTTGTTCCGGTCGCTAATCCAAAACCTGCTGATGCTGCGGTTCGGCCCGGGCGCGCGTACGCTGGTGGCGGCCAGCCTGATCTTCGGCTGCGCGCACCTGGATAACGGTCCACAGCCGCTGCCCAACTGGCGCTACATGATTCTGGCGACCCTGGCCGGCTTGGCTTACGGCAAAGTCTTCCAGAAATCCACGACGGTCTTCTCTTCCGCGGCATTGCACATGCTAGTAGATTGGACGAAGCATTTCTTCTTTTGAGAGAGTCGGAGGGGATGAGGGCAGCGGCGCGAAAATACGCCATTCTGGAACCGGTCGCGATTTTCGTGGCGATCATGGCTTATATCTGGGAGCTGCGCTTCACGCACCCGGGGATGTTCCTGGCGATTCTGGCGATGATGGTGGTCTCGAACCGGGTTCACCGGGAAGATGCGGACCGCCTGGGCTTCAGGCTGGCCAACCTCAAGGAATGCTGCGAGAAATTCGCTCCGGGGGTGGTTTTGCTCGGGCTGACACTGCTGGCGGCCGGGATCCTGACGCAGAGCTTGCGGTCCATGCGCGCGGACCAGGCGGTGCTGGCCTGGACCGCCTACCTGCCCTGGGGGGTGCTCCAGCAATACGTGTTAAATGGCTATTTCCTCAATCGGTTGGAAGCTTCGGTCTCGCGCAGGGCGGCGCCCGCGATCTCCGCGGCGCTATTTTCCGGGGCGCATATGCCCAACTGGTTCCTGATGGCGGTGACGCTGGTTTTCGGCTATGTGTGCGCGCGGATTTACCGGCGGCATCCGAATCTCTATTTCCTGGGCGCGGCGCACGCCACGCTGGGGTTCCTGGTGCTGCTGGTAGTTCCGGATTCCATCAGCCATCACTTGATTGTGGGACCGGGCTGGTTCGTCCGGTAAGTGCACCAGGCGTCCCAGAAGCGGACACCCCCGGTTGCCCCGCTATCTTCAGTAATCCTGTGGGGTCATAATGTTAGCGCAGGCACGGAAGTGGCAGGCAAGGTGCGCTTCCAGCCCTGGAAAGCGCTGCTATGGACATACCACGCAAGGACGCCCGCAGAAAAAAAACCGCGCGGATAGCGATTCTTTTGGCCGTGCTGGCCGCGACCGTAGGCGGGATCAGTTGGGGCCTGGCCAGGCTGAAACCGGCGGCTCCCGGCGTGGAACTGTCCACGGTCTGGCCGGACACGGTGAAGCGCGGGCCGATGGTGCGGGAAGTTCGCGGGCTGGGAGCGCTGGTGCCCGAGGACACCATGCTGATTACGGCGGTCACCGACGGGCGCGTGGAGCGCATCCTGATCCGGCCGGGCACGCCGGTCAAGGCCGATTCGGTGGTGATGATCATGACGAGCCCGGAACTGGACACGGCCCTGCTGGATGCCGAGTACGCGCTTAAGGCCGCCGAGGCGGATTATGCCAATCTGAAGGTGACGCTCGAAAAGGCCCTGCTGGACATGCAGGCGACCGCGGCGCAGGTGAACGCGGATTACAACACCGCCCGCATGCAGGCGGACCGCGATTCGGCGCTGGCCAAGGAGGATCTGCTGGCCAGCCTGGACGCCAAAATCTCGGAGGTGAAGGCCCAACAACTCGAGGGGCGCTACAAGATCGAGCAGCAGCGCCTGTCGATCAACGCCCAGGCGGAACAGGCGCAACTGGATTCGCAGCGCGTGAAAGTGGAGCAGCTCCGCGCGCAGTACGAGCTGAAGAAGCGGCAGGTGGACGAGCTGAAGGTCCGGGCGGGCTTCGACGGCACCTTGCAGGCGCTGCCGCCGCCGCTGGCGCCGGTCGAAGAGGGGCAGAAGGTGACGGCCGGCACGCCGCTCGGCAAGGTGGCCCAGCCGGCGCACCTGAAAGCCGAGCTGAAGATCGCCGAAACGCAGGTGAAGGACATCGTCATCGGACAGCCGGCGGTGATCGATACGCGCAACGGGCTGATCGAGGGCAGCGTGTCGCGCATCGACCCCTCGATTCTGAACGGCACGGTCACGGTGGACGTGCGGCTGAAAGGCCCGCTGCCCGCGGCGGCCCGTCCGGACCTGAGCGTGGACGGCACCATCCAACTGGAGAAGCTGGACGATGTCGTGTACGTGGGCCGGCCGGTGTTCGGGCAGGAGAGCAGCACGGTGCAGCTTTTCAAGCTGGAGCCGGACGGGAAGTACGCCAGCAAGGTCAAGGTAGCGTTTGGGCGCAGCTCGGTGAATACGATCGAAGTGAAGGATGGCCTGAAGGTGGGCGACCGGGTGATCCTCTCGGATATGTCGCAGTACGACGCCTACGACCGGATTCGTTTGAACTAAGAACCGGCCACTCTCGTAACAAGAGAAGGAAACGAACATGGATAACGGGGCATCACCGCTGATTCGCCTGGAGAGCGTGAGCAAGGTCTTCGTGACCGACGAAGTGGAAACGCACGCACTTTCGGGGATTCATTTCGAGGTGAGGCAAGGGGAGTACTTGTCGATTGCCGGCCCGTCGGGCTGCGGCAAATCCACGCTACTCGCTATTTTGGGCCTGCTGGACACGCCCACCGGCGGCGACTACTATCTGAACGGCGAGCCGGTGACGGGGTTGAAGCTCTCCGAGCGGGCGCGCATCCGCAACCGGGAGATCGGCTTCATCTTTCAGGCTTTTAACCTCATCGGGGATCTGACGGTGTACGAGAACGTGGAACTGCCCCTGACCTACCGCGGGATGTCCGCAGCGGAGCGCAAGCGGCGCGTGCAGGAGGCGTTGGAGCGGGTGGGGATGTCGCACCGCATGAAGCATTATCCCTCGCAGCTTTCCGGGGGCCAGCAACAGCGTGTAGCGGTGGCCCGGGCGTTAAGCGGCGATCCGCTGATTCTGCTGGCGGACGAGCCGACCGGTAATCTGGATTCGGCCAACGGCGAGGCCGTGATGAGCCTGCTGCGGGACCTGCACGCGGGCGGGGCGACCATCTGCATGGTGACGCACGATCCGCGATACGAGCTGTTCGCCGACCGGACCATCCGGCTGTTCGACGGGCGGATCGTCGAAGAGAGCGCCGAGAGCGCCCACAACTAACGCCGTTTGAAGTCCGCGGGAGCGTGCCACGACCGTTCGATTTCCTCCAGGCTGCGGCCCTTGGTCTCGGGGACGACGCGCCATACCAGCAGGAATGCGAGCACGCACATCGCCGAGTAGATGGCAAACGCCCCGGTTGCCGAGAGCGCCCGGCTCAGGGAGAGAAACGTCATGGTGAGGAGGGTGCACGCGGCCCACAGGCTGATGGTGGCGATAGACATGGCCCGCCCGCGAATGCGTGTCGGAAAAATCTCCGAAAGCAGCACCCAGACTCCCGGACCCAGGCCCACCGCGAAGGAAGCCGTGCAGACCAGCATGATAGCGAGCACCAGGGCGGCCGGCGGATGCGCCGCGCGGAAAGCCAGCCCGAGCGCCAGCTGCCCCGCGGCCATCACGCCCGAGGAAATCATCAGCAGCGGCCGCCGGCCGAGCTTATCGATCACCGCCAGAGCCACGATGGTGGCCGCGAAATTGACCGCTCCGACCAGCACATTGGCGAAGATGGCCGATGTCGGGCTGCCGCCGCCCACATGCTCCTGAAAGATCAGCGAACCGTAGAACAGGACCGTGTTGATGCCGGTGATCTGCTGCAGGATGGCCAGGGACACGGCGATCCACAGGGCGCGCCGCAGGCCCGGCTGAAATAGTTCGGCCAGCGTGCCGCTCTCGGCGGCCACCGTTTCCTCGATCTCGCGCGCCTCCCGGAGCGCCGCAAAGCGCCCGTTGACGCGCGCCAGCACGGCCAGGGCATCGGCCGAGCGGCCTTTCTCGATCAGCCACCGGGGGCTTTCGGGAACGAAGAACAAGCCCGCCAGGAAGGCCGCCGCGGGGATCGCCGCGATGGCGAACATCCATCGCCAACTGGAAGGGCCGGCGAAGGAGAGCAGCCAGTTCACCAGGTAAGCCACCAGGATTCCCGAGACGATGGCCATCTGGTTCATGGCCACCAGCCGGCCGCGATTGCGCGCGGGCGCCACTTCGGCGATATACAGCGGCGCCAGCACGGAAGCGGCCCCGATGGCGATCCCTCCGATGAACCTGCCGGCGCCGAACTCCGGCAGGTTTCGCGCGCACGCGGCGCAAAAGGCCGAGAGTCCGAACAGCACCGCCGAGATCATCAACACGCGCCGCCGCCCGAAACGGTCGCTGAGCCATCCGCCGACGCTGGCTCCCAGAATGCATCCAGCGAGCAGGCTGCTGGCGGCGGTTTCGGTTTGCAACTCGGAAAGATGGAGCTGATCGCGCAGAAAAATCATGGCGCCGTTGATGACGGCGATGTCGAAGCCGAACAGCAGTCCGGAGGTAGCGGCCACCAGTGCCACGAAATAGAGATACACCCGGCTGCCGCGGTCGGAGGCTGCGGGAGACCCGGCTGGAGACATTATGGATCTCATCTAAACACATGGCGCGGGCGCTCGAATATTATCGAGCGCCGAAAAGGTTTGAATCTTGCCCTTTCCTGTGCAATCATATTAGTGTAGTTTGCCAGTCCCGCTAATTTAGGCTTCTCGCATAGGCCGGCGTTGCCGTCTATTCTGTCCTGTCCTGATTCGCTGCTCTGCAAATTCCAGAAAGAAGATTAGATGAAAAATATTTTTGTAGGAAACCTCAGCTTCGGAGCTACCGAAGAGGCGGTTCGATCCATGTTCGAGGCTTACGGCAAGGTTGACCGTGTAAACGTCGTGACCGACCGCGATACCGGGCGGGCCCGAGGGTTTGGGTTCGTTGAGATGAGCAACGATGGCGAAGGCGAAAAGGCCATCGCCGCGTTGAACGGCCGCGAGCTCGATGGCCGGGCGCTCAATGTCAATGAAGCCCGGCCGAAGGAAGACCGCGGCGGTGGCGGCGGCTATCGCGGCAATAGCGGTGGCGGCGGCCGGCAGAAGCGCTGGTAGACAACCGAGGGGTGGATTCGGAGGGGGCGCAGGTCGCGTCCCCTCTTTTGGTTGACACCCCGATTCCGCGCGACGGAGAATGAAGATGGAAATGAACAGGGTTGTGGAGCCGATCATCAAACGCGAGGGAATCAACTGGATCTCTGTGATCGCGTTCCTGGTGTTCCACGCAGGGGCCGTGGTGGCTCTTTTCTTCTTTAGCTGGCCGGCGTTCTTTACCGCCGTGGGCCTCTACTGGCTTTCCCTAAGCCTTGGAATTGGAATGGGATACCACCGCCTGCTGACGCATCGCTCCTATCAGGCGCCGAAGTGGATGGAGTATTTTCTGGCGCTCTGCGGGACGCTGGCCCTGGAAGGCGGGCCGATCTCCTGGGTCGCCACGCACCGCATTCATCATCAGTTCTCCGACCAGCCCGGCGACCCGCACACGCCCAACGATGGAAAATGGTGGTCCCATATCGTCTGGATGATGGTGGGCGACGCAACCCACAACAAGACTGAAGAGTTCGCTCGCTATGCCATGGACCTCCGGAAGGACCGGTTCATGGTTTGGCTTTCGAGATATAACTACGTGCCGCTGATCGTTCTGTCGGCACTTTTGCTGGCGTTCGGCGGCCTACCGTTTCTCCTTTGGGGAGTGTTTTTCCGTGTGACCGTGGGACTGCACGCCACGTGGATGGTCAATTCACTGACGCATTTTTGGGGCGGGCGCCGTTTTGCCACGCGCGATGGTTCGCGCAATAATCTGCTCGTCGCCCTGCTCAGCTTCGGCGAAGGCTGGCACAATAACCATCACGCCCATCCGACGTCGGCTCGCCACGGACTTGCCTGGTATGAGATCGACATCAGCTGGATGACGATCCGGTTTCTGGAGATGTTGGGATTGGCCAAGGCCGTTCGGGTTGCCAGGCTGTAGACTGTTGTAGTTCGAGTTACGAAAGAGAGGAGATAACCTATGGCGACAAGATCGCGTACCACCTTCAAGAAACGGCAGAAGGAAATGGCTCGCGCGGAGAAGCAGCGCGAAAAAGCCGCGAAGCGGCAGCAGCGCAAAGAGGGCGAACACGTCCCTGAGCCAGAGGTTACACTCGAAGAAGCGGAGATCCTGCGCTCGTCGTAATGGGTTTTAAGTCCTGGCGTTCAGGCCAGCACCAGCCCGGAGGGCAGTTCTTCTCCGAAGATGCGGCCAAGCGCGCGATCATCTTCTTCTTCACCTTCGAATTCCGCCAGCAGCCGGTCGGCATGCGGCATGGCTTCCAGCTTGCGCCGGACGGCGGCGCGCGTGGCGGCCGGAAGGTCACGCGTGGGGTCTTCGGTGCGGCGCGCGATGGCAGCCAGGGCATCACCGGCGTTGGTCGCGTTGAGCAGCGCCTCGGCCCAGCGTGTCGCGGTCGCGGGCGGCACCACCAGGTTGATCGGCCCGTAGAACAGCTTGCGAGCCCCCAGGCGCGAGAGGCACCACAACTCGCTCTCGCGGAAATCGCCGGCTTTGACGCGTTTGACAAGCGCGTCGCCGAGTTCGGTCTTGGTGCCCAGCGGCAATAGCTCCAGGCTGGACGCGGTGCGCCACATCTCGCGCAGCAGGGAAGGGTTGATGCGGGGCGCTTTCTTGTTGCCGCGCGGCAGCAGGAAGGCCGCCAGCCGCTGGTACAAATCGGTCTGCTGGTTGCGGTTGAGGCCGCCGGCCACGCGGCCCCAGAAGATCCACCAATCGATCTCGCATTGCGCGTGATTGGCGAACGCCAGCCCGGCAAAGTAGATGCGCCGGGTCTGCTCGATGCGGAAATCGTCGCCCGGATATCCGAAACCCGGACGCAGACAGAAACCGGCCAGGTTCAGCCAGCGCATCTCGTAGGCGGGGCTCTTCTTGCGGCCATCGGCGGATGCCAGGAACGCGTCCGCCAATTGGCGTATGGCCGATAGCGGCCAACTGTTGCGCCCCAACCCCATGCTCTGTTCGAGGCGCGCGGGGACCTCTTCCGGCGCGGCGGGCGATTTGCGGTTGGGCGAAAATACCGCTGCGATGAATTCCAGCGAATCCTTGAGCGCCTGCTCGCTCACCACCGCCGCGGCCTGGCGCTCCGGCGCCACCTGGGACGCCTGTTTCCGCAGCTCGAACTGCAAGCGCCAGCGGTTGTCGCTGATTTTCGATTCGCACCAGGTTTCGAGCGTGCCGATCTCGGTGAGGCGCGCGCCCAGCTTGACCGGAATCAGCCGCTCCTCGGCCTTCTTGCCGAAGCGGATCACCGCGTTCAAAGGCGCGTGCATGTGCAGCTCGGGATCGTCGGCGCGGAACTCGACCACGTCGCCCAGCTTGTCTTCGGTGCGGGTGAGCGAGCTGTACAGCCGGAAGGAGACCGGCCGGTTGGCCACCAGTTGCAGGGCGTCGTTATCGATCTCGAGGGCCGCGCCCTCCTCCGCTCCGCGCGGAACCAGGCAAACCGCCGGGAATCAGCCCTCGCGCGGCGGCCCGAGGGCGATGTAATAAGTTCGCGGCAGTCCCCCGCGCACCAGCACGCCGCTGCCGGTCGAGCGCACGTAGGAGTAGTAGGCCGCGCCGCGCGCCACGGCCAGATCCAGGTCGCTGTTCTCCAGGATTTCGGGACGCCGGCCGTACCATTGGCCCACCACGTCCGCCACGCGCTCGCGCAGGATCTCCGGGATGAAGAAGCCGCCGTTAAAGAGGATGGCATCGGGCGCCTGGCCGGTGGGTTCGAGAAAGGCGTTCAGGTGCCGGGTGATGGCGGGATCGGAAACGTACGGCAGGCCCAGCTCGCGGAACAGGCTGCGCTTCTCTTCCTTGGGCGCTTCGCCGCGCGCGCAGAAAGGCAGGAAGCCTTCGAGCGCCAGCTCCAGCGCCTCCTGGCGCAGAATCTCGCTCCTGAGGGTTTTGCCGATGAGCGCCGAGCCGGCCCCGAGCACGGTGATCTCGACACCCTTTAAGCTCGGGTCGTTGAGCAGCCGCTCCTTGGCCGCGGAGCATTGGCGGCGCAGACCGCTGCGCTGGCGGATGGAGAGCGGCACGCCCAGCTTGGTCTCGACCAGCCAGGCCAGAGTGAGATCGAGGTTATCGCCGCCCAGCAGCAGGTGCTTGCCGACGGCGGTGCGGGTGAAGTTGACCAGGTCGCCTTCGCGCGAGACGCGGATCAGGCTGAAATCGCTGGTGCCGCCGCCCACGTCGCAGACCAGCACGATCTGGCCGTCGAACAGCCTCTTGCGCGATTGCGCCAGGTTGTTGGCGATCCAGGAATAGAAGGCCGCGGCGGGCTCTTCGAGCAGGGTCAGCCGCTCGAGACCGGCATCGCGCGCGGCCATGACGGTGAGTTCGCGGGCTTCTTCATCGAAGGAAGCCGGAACGGTGAGGACGATATCCTGTTCCGCCAGCGGGGCGCCCTGGGCGCGGTCCCACTCTTCGCGGAACTTGGCGATCAGGCGGGAGGAGACCTCCACGGGCGAGAGCACGCGCCCGGTCTCCTGCGAATCCCAGGGCAGGATCTTGGCGGTGCGATCCACATCCGGATTCGAGAGCCACGATTTGGCCGAGTGCACCAGGCGCGTCGGCACCAGCGCGCCCTGCTCGCGGGCGTAGACGCCCACGGGCTGGCCGTCTTCGAGGAACAGGAACGAGGGCAGCGTGCGGCGCGGTTCGACGCGCCCGGCGGCCACCAGTTGCGGCGTCTCGAAGATGTGGACCGGCGGGAAATCGCGGTCCTCGGCCTCGCGTTCGTCGATATAGGCCAGGGCGGAGTTGGTGGTGCCGAGGTCGATGCCGATTTTCACGCTTCCACGCGCTCCCTCACATTAAACTCCAGCTTCCAGCGGCGATCGTCGCGCGAGACGCACCAGAGCTGCAAGACGCCGGTTTCGGTGACCACGGTTTCAAACGAAACCGGGACCACCTCCGAGGAACGTTCTCCGGCCTCGAAGCTGACCTCCATGGGCGAAAGCTCCTGCAACTCCTCGCCGAAATCCTCGATGAGGTCGCCGGGCTGGTCATCCTTGCGCGTGGACGAGGTGAAGAAGCGGAACTCGGCGGGCTGGCCGACCACCAGACCGAATTCGCGGCCGGGAATGCGGATGCCGGTGCCTTCCTCCATGCCGAAAGGCACCACCGTGAGCGCCTTCAGCGGGGCGGGAAAGCCGGGGACCGTGGGCATGGCGCTCTCGATTCCCACGTAGTACGTGCGCGGCACGCCGCCGCGAATGCGCACGCCTTTGCCGCTCCGCGCCAGGCCGTAGTAGGCCGCCCCGCGCGCTACCGCGTGCATGAGGTCTTCGCCGCTCAAGCACTGGATCTTCCCGAAACCTTCGCCGGCCAGCCAGGAATCGAGCGTGGAGAGAATGCGTTCGCGCACCAGAGCGGCATTCAGCACACCGCCGTTGAACAGCACGTGCGTCGGGCAGGCGAGGCCGCTGGGACCGCGCCGCACCGCGCCCTGCTCGCTGCCGGCGGCCTGCTGGCGCAGGAATCGCGCCATGTGCCGCGTGATGGCCGCATCGGCGGCGTAGGGCAGCCCCAATTCCTGCAAGCCCCACGCGCCGCTGGGCGGCCGGCATTTCGGTGCTGGCCGCCGCGGGCAGGAATCCCTCGCCGAGCACCTGCTCGATATCGCTGCGCAAGAGCGTGGCTTTGATGGTGCCGCCCACCAGGCCGGTGCCCTTGCCGAGAATCGTCACGGGCTGTTCCTTGGCCTTGGAATCCGGCTCGAGCAGCTTCTCCTTGGCCACGCGGCAATTGTTCCAGAGCGCCTGCAGCTGCCGGCTGTCGATGCGCGTGCCCTTTTCGGCCAGGCGCTGCGAAACCGCGCCCGCCAGCGCCAGGTCGATGTTGTCGCCGCCCAGCAGGATGTGCTCGCCCACGGCCACGCGGGTCAGCGCCAGTTCGCCCGCGCTCTCGGTTACGGCGATCAAGGTGAAATCGGTGGTGCCGCCGCCGATATCCACCACCAGGATCAGATCGCCCATACGGACGCGCTCGCGCCAGTCGGGATGCCGCTCGATCCAGGCGTAGAAGGCCGCCTGCGGCTCTTCGAGCAGCGTAATGTTCTCGTAGCCGGCCTGTTTGGCTGCCTCGAGCGTCAGCTCGCGAGCCACGGCGTCGAACGAGGCCGGCACGGTGACCAGCGTCTGCTGCGCGACGAACGGCGCTTCCGGCATCTTGGAATCCCAGGCGTCGCGCAGATGTTCGAGGTAGCGGCGGCTGGCCTCCACGGGCGAGATCTTCTCCACGCCTTCCGGCGCGCGGAAGGGCAGCAGCGGCGCGGTGCGATCCACTCCCGAGTGCGACAGCCAGGATTTGGCCGATGAGACCAGCCTCCCGGCGTTCTCCGCGCCGCGCTTCTGCGCCAGCCGCCCCACCACGAAGGCGCGCTCCGCATCCCAGGGCAGCGCGATGCTCCCGGCCGGAAAATCGGACGCGCCGGGCAGGTAGAGGAACGAGGGCAGCAGGTCTTCCTCGCGCACTTCGCCGGGATTCGCGAGCTGCGGAATTTCGAGCAGCCGCACGCCGGCGGGCGCCAAGGGATCGGCGTCCGGCTGGTTTTCCGCGTAGGCCAGCGCGGAGTTAGTGGTGCCTAAATCGATGCCGATGACGTATCGGGGTTCCAAAGCTCACTCGATTTCGATTTCCGCCGGGGCGATCATGGCGGCGTCCTGCCGGGCGGCGAGCGCCGGCAAGTCTACCTTGGCCGCGCGCCACCCCTTGTGCCGGAGAATGCCGCCCGAGGGCGGTTTAGCCGGCACGTTGCCGATGAACTTGACCGAGTTGGGATCGGCGCTGGGAGCCTTGGTGAAAGTACCCTCCACGCCATCGATCACCGGCTGCAAAGTGACGTAACGCGCGATCGAATCGCGGCACTGGTCGTGGAGTTCGCGCACCGCCGCGCCGATCTGATCGTCCGCGTAGCCGGCGATATCCTCCATCAGAAAATCGACCAGCCGCGCATCCCGTTGCATGATCGCGAGAATCTGCAAGGCGCCGTCGGAGACCCGCGCCACAGGCTCGGGGGGAGCGGATGCGGGCGCAGTCTTGCCGGCTTTGGCCGGCGCCGCCGCGCGTGGCGCCAGCTTGAGTTCGCGCAAGGCGGCCTCGGAGAGTTCCCCGTGAAACAGGATTCCGATGAAACAGCGGAACGCTAGAAGAATTCGGTTCACAACTTCGGCTCCAAGTTTTTAGGATAGCGAAACCAGCGCGGGGCTAGCGCGACTCGACCACCGTCAATTGGCGCAGCCGCTCGAGCTGGCGCCGCGCAATCTCGGCCCACTGACCGGTTTTATCCAGTTTCAGGTAGGCTTTCCAATGGTATACGGCTTTCAGCGGTTCGCCGGCGCGTTCGCACAGCAGGGCCAGATTGAAGTGCGCATCCGCGTAGTTGGGATTGAGCTCCAGGGCGCGCCGGTAGTGCTGAAAGGCCTCGGGCGTGCGTCCCCGCTCGTCATAGAGATTGCCCAGGTTGAACTGGGCCAGAGGGTATTGTGGATCGGCGGCGATGGCTCCCTTATAGTACTCTTCGGCTTCCGCGAACCGGAGCAGCCGGTAGGCAATTGTACCCAGGTTCACCAGCGCGCCGGCCGCGGCGGAATTCAGCTCGAGTGCTGTTTTGTACGCTGCGACGGCCTCTTCGACCGGCGCGCCGCGTTCCTCCAGGTCGAGCCCCTTCTGGAACCACATTTCGGATTCGCGCAGGCGCGTGGCCTCGCGCTTGGGCTCCGGGAAAGTCTTGACACCGCCCAGCCCGGCGGCTTCGAAATCGAACAGGATCTGGCCGGTCAGCGCTTCCATCTTCTGGCCCGCCAGATGAACCGCGATTCTCTTGCCATCGGAGACGATGCGCAATTCCGAGAGCGGCTGCTTGACCCAGTCCAGCTTCTCACGCAGGGACTGGAGAGCCCGGCTGATCTGGCGCGGCTGGATGCGGTTCTCGCGCAGCTTGATGAGGGTTTGGATGGCGATGAGGTCGGAAAAGGTGTACTGTTCGGCGGCGGGAATCAGGGCCTGCCGTTCCCAGCTTCGAAGCTGGCGCTCGGAAAGGCCGAACTGGCGGCACACATCGGCCCGGGAGTATTCCTCCTTCGGCGCCTTCGGAAGCACGGGTCCATTTTAACAGGGCCAGTACTTAAAGGAACGGAAAGAAAACGCGGCCTAGGCCGTAAATTGCGAAGGCCACGAGGCCCAC
This sequence comes from Terriglobia bacterium, assembly GCA_963714205.1. GTDB lineage: Bacteria > Acidobacteriota > Terriglobia > Bryobacterales > Bryobacteraceae > CAVQNQ01. Next base: position 953,314 of record CAVQNQ010000002.1, on the reverse strand, counting down.
GGGCCACAGACGCCCGCGCAAACGGCTGCACCAGAAAAGCGACAGGAGCATGGCCAAAGCCAGCGGACTCAAGGCGTTGAGGTGGATCGCCTGACCCCAATGCCCTTTCGCCAAGGCGAACAAAGCCCGCGTCACGCCGCACAGCGCGCAGGGACGCCCGGTGAGCCAGTGGAACCCGCACAGCCGGTAGGGCGCGAGAGGCGGCGGCTGGAGGTACCGGAGCGCGGCCAGAACCGCGATGCTTCCAGCGGCCGGGCACCAGGCGCGAGGCGTTTTCACAGCGCATCCACGCTGCGCGGATCGAATCCGACGATCTCCTTGTAAGCCACCGTGATGGCCGCCACGGTGACCGGTATCGATACCAGCAGGCCCACGATGCAGCACAGCAAACCCAGCACATTGACCAGGAACAGCGCGAGCAGGAACATCGTGAAGCCAAAATAGTCGTTCTTCACCACCGCGCGGCTGGCCTCCATGGCGGGCCAGAAATCCATGCGCTTATCGACGATGAACAAGTAGGTGAACTTGTACATGGCCGCCACCACGAGGCCAGGGATGAGGCAGAGGAGCGTCCCCACCATCACGAAGAGCCCCACCACCAGGGAGGCCAGCAGCGTGGGAATGAAGTAGTTGAATCCCTTGAACAGGTCGGGGAAGTCCGCGTGGCGGTTCAGAGTTCTCTTGATGCAAACGATGAAGAAACCGGCCATCAGCGGGCCCTGGATAATAAACGGGACAATCGAGTTCAGGACAATGGTCACCAGCGCCAGCGCGATATAGATGCCGATATCGGCCTGGACCATCGTCCAGCCTTCGCCGATCCAGCGGCCGGTCTGGGAGTGGATTCCGGTCGGAGGCGTCCAGGCCGCCGCACCCGAGGCTGCGGCCGCCGTCGCGAGAGACTGCCCGCAATTGGGGCAGAAACGAAAATCCGGGCTCACCTCGGTGCCGCATGTATGACAAAACATAGGCTTCTTCGCTCCGTGAGGAATAATACCATTCGGGGGCTACTGGCGGGGGTGGTTACGGCGGGCCGGCTTTTCGCTTTTGCTCCACAGACCAGGCCAGGTTATTCCGCGCCAGCGGAAAATCCGGTTTGATGCGCAGGGCTTGTTGCGCAGCCGTAATCGCCTGGTCCCACAGGGACATGGCTTCGTAGGCCGCCGCAATGTTGTTGTACGCCTCGGCGTAGTTGGGTTTCAGCCGGAGGGCCTGTTGGGCGGCCGCGATGCATTCGCGATACTTGCCCGCCTGATGGTAGAGCAGGGATAGCTGCAGGTACGCCTCGGCAGTTGGATGGGAAAGGGCATCCTGGACGGCCTCGCCAAGCTCGTCCTTTCCCGTTCGTGCGCGGTTGAGATAGGCGGCCGCGTTGGCATCGCCCGGTGTGATACTCAATACCTGGTTGGCAACTTCCGTCACCGCGCTCCACGCGTGCTGTTCGGCATAGACCTGCATGAGCAGGTACCTGGGGTCGAGGTAGGGCGGGTTGAGCGCCGCCGCCGTGCGCAACTCCCCGAGCGCCTCGCCGCTCCGGCGCTTTCCCCACAGCCAGCGGCCGTAGTAGAAGTGCGCCTGCGCGTCGCCGGGCGCGAGTTCGATGGCTCTCCGGAAGTGGCTCTCGGCCTCCCGATCGCGGTTCAGACTTCCGCTGGCGATTCCCAGATTGATCTCGAGGATCCCGTAATTGGGCGTGTAGGCGGTGGCGCGCGTGAAGTAGTCGAGCGCCGTGACAATCGCACCGTTACTCATCTGGGTGAGGCCATAGTTCATGAGTCCGCGCCCGTTGTGAGGGCTCTTTTTCGTGACATCGAACCAGAGGGATTCTTCGCTGTGCCAGACGATGTTTCGCCGATGCACGCCCCAGCCGCATGCGATCAGGACGCACAGAGCGCCCGCCACGAGCGCCCTCTTCCGCGCGGGCGAAGCCGGCGCCTCGCCGCGGTACAACAGTCCCAGCGCCAGCGACCACGAGACGCTCATGGCGAGCCCCACGAACGGAAAGAACATGCGATGGTCGTTCTCCACCTCCGCCAGCGGGAACAGGGAGGTGGGCAGCAGCGCGAACAGAAACCAGAGCAGGCCGAAGGCGATGGGGCGGGTTTCCCGGCGGCGTGTCAGAAGAACGGCAGCCACCACCAGAACGATGGCGAACCCGAAGCCGATGAGCGCATCCCCGCTCCAGGGCGAGCTGAACGCCTGCCGGTCCGTGTCGGCGGAGAGCCACAGCGGCAGGAAGAACTCTCCAAAATAGCGCAACGCGACGAACGGCTGCGTGATCCGGTAGTGGAACGCGGACGCGGCTCCGCCGATGTAAGTGCGCGGCGTCATGGCCGCATGGAGGAGCATCAACGCGGCCGTTACCACAAATGACGGGATCGCGGCTTTCCATGCCGCGCCGATGCGGTCGCGCCGGCCGTCTTCCTCAAACAGAAACACATAGACGAAGAGAATGAACGGAAACACCAGCGCGGGCGGCTTGGCCAGCAGCGCCAGCACGACCGGAACAAGATACCAGCCGGATCTCCGCAGGGCCGGCCAGGCCACGTATGCGAACAGCCCGGCCACAACTCCGAGCGTGGAGTAGAGATCGGCGCGTTGGACGATGTAATTCACCGTCTCCGCGTTGGCTGGATGAAGCCCGTACCAGGCGGCTCCGAACAGCGCGACGTAAACGTTGAGGGATCCCGGGCGAACGCGGTCGAAGACTTTTCGGAACAAGAGGAACATTACGACAATCTGCAACAGGTACCAGCAGAACGTAGAGAGATGAAAAAAGAACGGCTTCAGACCGTCGCCCAGCCAGTAATCGACAGCCAGCGACGTCGTCACCAGCGGCCGATAGGCGCGGTTCGACGGCAACGTGCTCATGGTGGTCGCGTCTTGGAAGAAACGCGGGATGTTTCCCAGGTCGCGGATCCAGGGGTTGTCCGTTACGGCGTGAAAGTCATCGAAGTGGAAACTGTTATTAAAGTGATTGGAATAGGCCAGCAGAACCAGGAGTAGCGTGAGAGCCAGAAGAAAAGCCGTGTTTCGTTGCAGCATAGGCGTATTTCTATCTGAGGGAGCGCCGCCAGCGGTGCGTAACACTCGATTGTACTTGACGGACTCTATGTTCGCATCCGCTGCCGCACTTATGCCGAGAATTACAACGGAGTTATGAAAAGTCCGGATGCGCTGGATTACAAGAGGTCCAATATGCTTGATTTCCCTGGAGCATTCGCTTACTATCGACGCTTCCATAACTAAATGAAGACCTCCGCGATGAAGGCCCGTTCCTTGCTCCTGTGCGCCGTGGCGGCCTTGGCGCCAGCGATGTTCGCGCAGAGTGTCCAGCCGGATGCCATACCGGTGAAGAACTGGGCGGTGCCTAAAATTGACAGCCAGGCGACGCTCGGTCAAAGTTCGAATGCGGCCACGCCGAATGGCGCTACGGACCTGGTGTTCGTCTCGATCACGCCCTGCCGCGTCATGGATACGCGTGGCGCGGGGGCTCGGGCATGACCGGCCCGTTCGGCCCTCCCTCGCTGGTGGCCAATCAGGCCCGCGTGGTTCCGGTTCCGTCTTCCAATTGCGGGGTGCCCGCGGCGGTGGCCTACTCGATGAATTTCGTCTCGATCACACCGGCTGGACAGGCGGTTGGCTATATTGCGGCGTGGCAGGACGATATAGCGTGGCCGGGGACGGTGGTTCTGAACGCGCTGCTGGGCGGGGTGGTGGACAACTCGGCCATCGTGCCGGCGGGGGCGGACGGGGGCATCCAGGTGATGTCCACGAACAATGGCGACCTGGTGATCGACATGAACGGATACTACGTTCTGGCCAGCGGGGTGGTCGGGCCGACCGGTCCTACGGGGCCCGTCGGTCCGATGGGTCCGGCCGGTATGGGTTTACCCGGACCGACCGGGGCGACCGGGCCTGTGGGAGGGACCGGCCCAATCGGGACCACGGGAGCGAACGGCTCGACGGGTCCGACGGGGCCGCCCGGGGCAGTGGGTCCGACTGGGGCTACGGGGCCTGCCGGAGTGGCGGGGCCGACCGGTGCGACGGGGCCAGCAGGCGCCACGGGTTCAGCCGGCGCCACGGGTCCAGCGGGGGCTACAGGTTCGACCGGTGTCGCGGGACCGACGGGAGCTCAGGGGTTGGCAGGCGCCACAGGTTCGACCGGCGTGACGGGTCCGATAGGCGCGACGGGTCCGGCCGGCGTGACGGGTCCGACGGGAGCGCAGGGGTTGGCGGGCGCTACGGGTCCGACCGGCGTGGCGGGACCGACCGGTACGCAGGGGTTGGCAGGCGCCACGGGTCCGGCAGGGGCTACAGGTTCGACCGGCGTGGCGGGGCCGACTGGTGCGCAGGGGTTGGCAGGCGCTACGGGTTCAACCGGTGCCACGGGTCCGGCAGGTCCGGCGGGTGCTACCGGAGCTACCGGAGCGGCTTCGACTGTAGCGGGTCCGGCCGGCGTGACGGGCCCGACCGGGGTGGCGGGCCCGACTGGTGCGCAGGGGTTGGCGGGCGCCACGGGTCCAACCGGCGGCACGGGTCCGACCGGCTCAGCGGGGTCTATCTCAAACGTGTACACCGCCAGCACGTCGATAATCAATACCGACACCACGATCAGTGACACCTCCACCATCACGTACTTCGTAATAAGCGACAGGGTCGCTAAGAGCTACTCTATCTGGATGCCGCAGTGTATGGATCGGCTCACCGGCACCACCCATGACGGCAAGAAGCTCGTGTTCATTGCGTATGACGGTTCGGGAACCGGCCCGACCTTTCAGCCCGGTAACAGCTTTGACACATTCATAGACGTATATAAAGGCAACGGCGTTCAGGAATTGAACATCAACGGCGGCCCTGACACAGATGTTGCTTATTACAGTTACACCTTCATTTGTACTAGCGCGGTTAGCGGACCGGGCGGCGGAGTTTGGCTTCTCCTTGGCGGGTGGTGAAGAAGATGCCTCGGTGCGCGACTACGCAGCCGGGCTGGTTGATCCACGACCGAGCCGGTAGTAGATGCTAACCTTGCGCGCGCCGCCGCCGACTAATGTTGAGAATTACTACGGAGTTATGAAAAGATCCGATGCACCGATCCTTCGGGCGTCGCATCTGGCCCTCACTGGATTACACGACGTCTAGTTACCCTTGATTTCCCTAGAGTATTCGCTTACCATCGACGCTTCCATAACTAAATGAAGACCTCCGCGATGAACTCCTGTTCCTTGCTCCTGTGCGCCGTGGCGGCTTTAGCGCCAGCGATGTTCGCGCAGGGTGTACAGCCGGATGCCATACCGGTGAAGAACTGGGCGGTGCCTAAAATTGACAGCCAGGCGACACTCGGTCAAAGTTCGAATGCGGCCACGCCGAATGGCGCTACGGACCTGGTGTTCGTCTCGATCACGCCCTGCCGCGTCATGGATACGCGTGGCGCGGGGGCTCGGGCCTGACCGGCGCGTTCGGCCCTCCCTCGCTGGTCGCCAATCAGGCACGCGTCGTTCCGGTTCCGTCTTCCAATTGCGGGGTGCCCGCGGCGGTGGCCTACTCGATGAATTTCGTCTCGATTACACCGGCCGGACAAGCGGTTGGCTATATTGCGGCGTGGCAGGACGATATAGCGTGGCCGGGGACGGTGGTTCTGAACGCGCTGCTGGGCGGGGTGGTGGACAACTCGGCCATCGTGCCGGCGGGGGCGGACGGGGGCATCCAGGTGATGTCCACGAACAATGGCGACCTGGTGATCGACATGAACGGGTACTACGTTCTGGCCAGCGGGGTGGTCGGGCCGACCGGTCCTACGGGGCCCGTCGGTCCGATGGGTCCGGCCGGTATGGGTTTACCCGGACCGACCGGGGCGACCGGGCCTGTGGGAGGGACCGGCCCAATCGGGACCACGGGAGCGAACGGCTCGACGGGTCCGACGGGGCCGCCCGGGGCAGTGGGTCCGACTGGGGCTACGGGGCCGACCGGCACGACAGGTGCGGCTGGCGTAGCGGGTCCGACGGGCGCGACGGGGTCGACCGGAGTGGCGGGTCCGGCGGGGGCTACAGGTTCGACCGGTGTGACGGGACCGACGGGTGCGCAGGGGCTGGCAGGCGCCACGGGTTCAACCGGCGCCGCGGGTCCAGCGGGGGCTACAGGTTCGACCGGTGTCGCGGGACCGACGGGAGCTCAGGGGTTGGCAGGCGCCACAGGTTCGACCGGCGTGACGGGTCCGATAGGCGCGACGGGTCCGGCCGGCGTGACGGGACCGACGGGAGCTCAGGGGTTGGCAGGCGCCACAGGTTCGACCGGCGTGACGGGTCCGATAGGCGCGACGGGTCCGGCCGGCGTGACGGGACCGACGGGAGCGCAGGGGTTGGCGGGCGCTACGGGTCCGACCGGCGTCACGGGTCCACCAGGGGCTACAGGTTCGACCGGTGTCGCGGGACCGACGGGAGCGCAGGGGTTGGCAGGCGCCACGGGTTCAACCGGCGTGACGGGTCCGATAGGCATGACGGGTTTCACCGGCGCGACAGGCCCTACCGGCCCGACCGGTGTAACAGGACCGGTCGGCCAAACTGGCCCCACCGGCGCGACGGGTCCGGCGGGTGCTACGGGCGTGACGGGAATGGCTTCGACTGTAGCGGGTCCGACCGGCGTCACGGGTCCGACGGGCGCGACGGGTCCGACCGGCGCAACTGGCGTTGGAGGTCAGTTGTGGATCAGTTCAGTAGTGCTTCCTTACACGTCCGACAGCGCAATGTACGCGCCGCCTGGCATTGCTGGGGACTACACCGGCTGCGTCGGCGGGGGCCAGCTAAGCGGGTGCCCGATAAACGCCTCTGTCTATAACAACGCCTCAATCACCGTGTTCGGCGCGTGCACCGTGGACGGCCTCCAGGTGCGCAACTACACGGGTGACACGGCGGACAAGTTCACGGCCACTCTGTACCATAGTGGAGTGTCTACCAGCCTGACATGTGGCACGCCGACCGGCGCTTTGACCCCGTGCTCAGATACCAGCCACACCGTTTCTCTGGCCGCCGGCGACACGATCGCGCTTTATTTACAAACCACGAACACTGGCGGATTCATCACCGCCTACGGCGGCGGCGGCGACGACGGCAGCGTCCCCGGCCCGCTCTACATCCAGCTGCATTGCAAGTGATCGGTGTGAGTCATCTGGCTGGTGCCTGCACGGCGCCCCTGAGCAGCGGGTAGCGAATTTCGTTACGGCCGGTTGCGCAGATTCTCGTACCACTTGAGGGTGGCGCTGGACGCCCCGATGCAGGCGATATCCGCGCGACCGTCGCCGTTGAGGTCGCCCACCGCGCAGGCCGCCGCGGGCATGGCGGCATCCAGGGTCTGCCTGGTCCAGCGCCGGCCGCCGTCCTGGGCGTAGTAAATGTTGACGCTCTGCGGGCCGCCGCGGCACCCGGCGATGACCTCATCGTTGCCGTCGCCGTTGAGATCGGCGACCTGAACGGTGTGCCCGTCGGCCAGCGAGTCGTCGATCACCTGGCGCGCCCAGGCCGCGCCGTCGCGCCGGTAGATGGCTACCTGGTTGCCATGCCACGGCTCAATAGCCGCCAGAAAACGCTCCTTGGCCAATTGTCCCACCGCCACGTCGCTCGATCCGGATTTGGGCCAGGCGTCGGGCGAGCCTTTGGCGATTTCGGTGCGGGTCCAGGCGCCGTCCTTGCCCAGCTTGAAAAGGTGGATGCCTTCGAAGCCGCAGGTGAGGATCTCATCGCGCCCGTCGCCATCCCAATCGATGACGTAAATGCCGTGCACCAGGCCGAAATTCATGGGCACGATCTCATGGCGCTTCCACTCGCCCGGACGATAGAAAAGCAGCGGCGTCTGGTCACGATAGTCGGGCGCCTCGGCCTTGGCGCCGATTAAGGCCGCGTTGAGCACGATGGGTTTACCGGAGCCATCCACATCCGCCGTGCGGATGCGGTGGGAGGTGGGAAGCCGGTCGATCTCGGTGACGGTCCAGGGACCGCGCGGGTCGCCGTTGTGCCGCAGGACGCTGACCACCCCCACGCTCTTGGCGGCCGCCATGGCAAACTCGCTGGCCAGCACGATATTGGGGATGCCATCGCCGCGCCCGCTATCGATAACCGCCAGGTTGATCATCTGGGTGAAGCCGCCGGCGATGACGTGCCGCTGCCACCCGGGGTTCTCATACCAGACCAGTTCCGGCATGCCGCTGGCGAGGGCGATCAGGTCCGGTTTGCCATCGTGATTGAGGTCGGCGATCACCACCTGATAACCGCCCTTCAGCCCGGTGGCGACGGTATGTTCAGCGAACTCGGCGGGTCCAGCCATAAGCGGGATAGCGAAGAGCGACAAAACCATCCGTTTCACCTTCACAGTATACTCGGCGGCGGATGCCGTTCACTTATTAAACACGACTTAAACACGACGGACAGGGCGGGTGGCTCTCGCCAGGTTTCCGGTTTGTCCAGATAGTTAGGCCTCTTCTGGGCAGGCGGGAAGACCCAAGTACGCCGTTCATCCCTGACCGTAACGCCTGCCCGGCGTGTTCCGTCGTACCATTCCGACGCAGTGATGCTGGATCGTACGTTCCCGCTACGGAGCCGGAGCCCCCAGCTATCGCCGGGTTTATCTGTCCAAACATCGCCCTCGATTGTGCCCAGTGCACGTTCCAGTAGACCCCCCATCCCCGATATCGCTCCCACCACCTGGAAGAAAGAAAATCCGGCACTGGCGAGATTACGCGGCGATCTCTACGTAGTCCACGGAAGTGTGTGGTTCGGGAATCGGCTCGCCGACTTGGCGCATTGCCTGGAAGTGTTCCAATAGAGCTTCCTGAAGATTTCGACGCGTCTCCTCCTCGGTATCACCAACGGCGGCGCATCCCGGAACATCGGGTGAATATGCAGAGTAGCCGGTCGAGGTTTGCTCTATGATAACCGGGTATCGTTTCGCGCTCATTTCAATCCTGCCTTCTTGAGTATAGCGTTTAGAGTCCCGGGCGCGAGTTCCTTGCCATCCTGACCTGGCACGGTAATCACCAATGGCTGGTCGGGGTGTTTGAAATGCCGATGGCTGCCCCTTGGACAATAATCGTGGACAGAGCATATTCTCATCGAAGGATGAGCCTGAAGCCGGGGGCGAAGCGATCCGGCGCTGAGTCTCCTTTCTGATGCTGTTTCGAATCTCCGGGGCCGACCAACGGGAGGCACGCATGGCCTGCAAACATCCGTTGGTTTTCCCTTCTTTGGAACGGTTTTGGTTTTGGGTTGGTTTTGCGCCCGACCGGGGCACAGAACCGATCGCCGACCGACGGGAGGCGCATGGGGGGCGTGTTAGGCGGTTTCCGTCCGCCGGAAGCGGTCGAATAGCTTCCGTTTGGCGTGCTGCATGGCGAGCGCGGCTTCGGTGTCGGATTGGGTTTGGGCGAAGCCCTCCAGTTCCGACAGCGTGACCCCTGGGCGCAGGAAGCTCTCACAGCGCGGGGATTCCCGAAAGAGCTCGAAAGGCGTGGCCCAGCGCAAGTAGAGGCGGCGACGCTTGCCGTTGGCTTCGGTGACGACTTGGGGTACGGCGCAAGGGCGATGGAAGTTGACGTACGGGTTCATGTGCTGCCGGTGAAATTGGTCCATCGCCTCGGCGTGTTGCGCGTCGATGTAGCCGTAGCCGATATGCTTGCGGATGATGGCTCCGTTCTTGGATTCGACCAAGCCGTTGTCGCCGGAATGGTACGCCCGCGACTTGGTTTGTTCGATGAGCAGTTTGCCTAGCAGACGGGCCACGTTGTAGTTGATGAACTCGCTGCCGTTGTCGGAATGAAGGCTGCGGATCACGAAGGGAAACTGCGCGAGCAGTGCTTCCAGCACCGGCATGAGCCAGAGTTCGGAAATCTGCGGCGTGGCGGCCACAATTTCCCATTGCGTCACCTCGTCCACCGCGTTGATGTGATAAAGCCCCTTGCGCCCGTCCTGATCGCCCTGATGCACCGTGTCGATGCGCAGGTATCCAGGCGAACCGCACGGCTGCGGCTTGCGCCGCTCGCCGATGGGAATTGGCGTGGGTCGTGTGGGCTGGTAACTGGTGTTGCGTTTCCGATACGCTTGCGAGTTGCGCAGCCGGTAGAGGTGCGCCACGGAAATCTCCGCTAACCGCTGGTAGGCCGCCTGGCCGTATGCGGCGTATTCGCGCTCCAGGATTCGACAAGTCGCCGGTCCGCTCAAGTTCCCATGCGCCTTGTCTACGTAAGCCAACAGGTTCACATCGGCCGCGGTGTAGTGCGTGGCGAACTGGTTGCGCCGATAGATCGCCGCTGTCACCCGGCCGGTGTCGCGGTATCCGGCGATCAGCCTGGTCACCTGCGCCCGGCTCAACCCCGTCATCCGGCCAATGTAGAGCCGCACGAGCCCCTTGCCCGGCCGGTCCAAGCCGACATACTGGCGCCGCACCAGCGTCTGTTCCACCCAACCGTACACTTCCGCGCGCTTCTGCCCGGCAAACCGCACCTCGCCGCTGCCGGCCAGAAATGCCCGGATCTGCTCCAGGCTCGTGGCTTCCGAATCGTCCATGCTGATGATCAACACCCAGCATCGCGATCTTCCCCTTCAGGCTCATCTTGCGTGAGAATCCAGGCCCCGGTTCAGGCTCATCTTGCATGAGAATAGAGTGACAGACGGCGCTGCCGGAAACGTCGGGTACAATATCCGCAGCGACTACGCCCCAATGCCTCGGGAACGGACTGAGGAGCAGGGTACGCCCACAATTAGCGGATTTTAATCGGCGCTTGCCCCCTCCGGTGCCCCGCTGGATGAAACCCAGGGCCTGAGGTTTCGTCTATAGGTACGTTCCGCATTTTGAGTGGCGGCGGCCAGAACGGGGAGATTGCGGCCGTGCGCTGGCAGAGGCCCGCCGGGAGATAGGTGCGCCATTATGGGACAGAGCGGAGCCAGACCGCCGGTTTCACGAATCAGCGGCCAGATCATCATCGACGAAATCATCCGTAACATGGAGCTGGGGCGGCTGGAGCTCGGTTACAGTATCCTCTTGCCATGCATCTTCAGCGTGTATCTTCACCCGGATGACTACGCGCGAATTCTGGCGGTCCAGGAAATTATCAGGGAAGATGCGCGGCGCGCTTTGAGCGCGCGCATGGCCGAGTGGAACGGCGGTGGCTCGCGGTTTCGCCGGGCGAGTCCCCGCAAACCGTTCCGCATCGCACAGAATGAGTGGTGGATCGGGCTGTTCGCGGATAGCGAGGGCGCCGTGCCGCCGGGCGATGTCGAGATCCACTCGGAGCTGGCCGAGACGGCCCAGCCGGGGTATCGCGGGGTGAAGACCACGTTGCTCGAGCGCGAGCCATCCGTGACCGCGGCGCGCGTGGCCCGCGACCGCGAGAGCACGCGCCGCCAGCCGGAGAGGATTTTCGGCGAGATCCGTTACCAGGACGATTCCGGCCCGCAGACTTACTTCATCACGCAGGACGAGGTTTCGATAGGCCGCGGCGGCGAAGATTTGTGGGTGGATCTGCCGCTATATGCCAGCGAGGAGGTTTCCCGCGAGCATGCGCGCTTGCGGCGCGATCCGGCCAGCGGCAGCTTCGTGATCACCGATAAGAGCCGCAACGGCACGTGGCTGAACGGCCGGCGGCTGGCTCGCGGGGTCGAGGAGCGGCTGCCGGACCGCGCCGAAATCGGTATCGCGGAAGTCATCAAGCTCTCCTTCGAAGCGCGGAAGTGAAAGGCCGTCTATGCGCGATCTCGCTATTTTGCATACGCCCTTCGTAATCGCCTTTCTGGCGTTTGTGGTTCTCTTTGTCGCGGTGCACCTGGGGAAGCGGTCATGAACGCCGGCGCCGCCACCGATACCGGCCAACTGCGCGAGCGCAACGAAGACCGCTACTGGATCGACGCGGAACGCGGCATCTTCCTGGTGGTGGATGGCGTGGGTGGCTATGCGGCGGGAGAGCTGGCGGCCGAGACCGCCGTCGGAGCCATCCGCGAATCCCTGCTTGAGACCGGCGGGCCGGCCGAAGCGCGCGTGCGGCGGGCCATCGTCAGCGCGAACGACCGCATCTTCGCCCTGGCGGAAGCGGACGAGAAACTGGCGGGGATGGCCTGCGTGCTGACCCTGGCCGTGGTGGACGGGCCCGAGGTCACCATCGGGCACGTGGGCGATTCGCGCCTGTACCTGATCTGGAACGGCGCCATGCGCAAGCTCACCAGCGACCATTCGCCGGTGGGCGAAGGCGAGGATTCGGGAGAGCTGAGCGAGTGGGAGGCCATGCGCCACCCGCGGCGTCACGAGGTGTTCCGCGACGTGGGGTCGCGCCGGCGCCTTGCCGAGGAGCCCGAGTTCATCGAAATCCGCCGGTGCCGCTTCCATCCCGATGCCGCCCTGCTGTTGTGCAGCGACGGCCTCACGGATCAGATCGCCTCGGCCCAGGTGCGCGAGATCGTGGAGCGCTACGAGGGCGATGCGGCCGGGGTGGCGCGTGAACTGGTGGAGGCGGCCAATCGCGCCGGGGGGCGCGACAACATCACCGCCCTGTTCGTGGCCGGGCCTGAATTCAAGGGCCGTGCGGGGGCCACGCGGCCGCGTTCCGCCGTCACACGGCTGCGCACACGATTCCGGCTGCTGACCGGGCGGTTGGCTTTTCTGACATACGGATTGCTGCTTGGTATGCTCCTGTGGGCAGTCCTGCGGGCACGAGGGGGATGATGTGGACGCTCCGGTGCGCATCGGGCGATATGAAATTGTCCGCCGGCTCGGCAAGAGCATGACGGACGTGTATCTGGCCATCGACACGGCGGAGAACCGCAAGGTCGCGCTCAAACTGATCCAGCCGGCGCCCGATCGCACCACGCAGCTCATCGATGGAGGCGGAGCGCCGCGGCGCGGCCATTCAGAAGCAACTGCGCGGGATAGACCCGCGCGTGGTGGAGATCTACGATTTCGGCGAGATGGAGGGCTACTTCTTCGTGGCCATGGAGTTCGTGGAAGGGCGCAACCTGGCCGAAGTGCTGCGTTCGGAGCAAACCGTGGAACCGCAGCGCGCGGCCGCCGTGGCGCTGGAAATCTGCGAGCAGCTCGCCAAGTTCCACGCCTGGCACTCGGCCGTGGTGCACGGCGACATCAAGCCTTCGAACATCCATCTCGGCTGGAACGACACGGTGCGGCTGCTCGATTTCGGCATCGCCAAGACGCTGCGGACCGATTGCGATGCCACCGTGCATCACATTCGGCAGCCCGGGCTACTGCTCGCCGGAGCGGCTGGCACGCTCGGAAGTGGATTCGCAATCGGATATCTGGGCGGTGGGCGCCACGCTCTACGAGATGCTGGCGGGCGCGCCGCCTTTCCAGGCCGAGAACACGACGCGGCTGGAGCGCCTGATCCGCTCGCGGCGGCCTCCGCGGGCGCTTCCGCCGGGCTGCCCGTGCGGGCTGGGCGCCATCGTAGCCAAGGCCCTGGCGCCCGATCCCGCGCAGCGCTACCGCTCGGCGCGCGATTTCGAAAGCGATCTGAGGGCCTTTCTCGAGCGGCGCCCCACGGTGGCCGAAACCGAGCGGCGCCGCCGCTGGTCTCCTACTGCCACCATGGAAGCGGCGCGCGAGTATCTGCGCAAGGCCACCCGCACGGCGCGGCGGGCGCGGCGCCAGTTGGCGGTATTGCGGGCCATGGCTCGGGCGAGCCGCCCGGTGGCGTGGTTTGGCGCCGGCATGGCCCTCTGGATCGGCGGCTCCCTGGCGTACGAAGCCCTGGTGGCGCGGCCCTCGAAGCCTTCCGCTCCGGCCGTGGTGATCGCCAAAAGCGCGACGCCGGTCACGATCGAAACGCCGGATCTCTACATCGCCGCGGCGGATCGCATTCTGGAGACGTTTCGCACCAGCGCCGATTCCTCGCTGCACGATTTCGATTGGCATAAGGCCGAAGTATGCCTGGAGCGCGCCGAGGAACTGGGCGCTCGCGATGCCGCCCTGCCCGGAAAGCTGGCCCTGTGCCGCGGGTACGCCAGCCTGGAGCGCCTGAACGGCGAATCCTACGACGACCCCGGCGCCACCCGGCTGCGGCACCAGGCGCGCGAGCAGTTCGAGATCGCCGCGCGCGAGCTGGGGCAGGATCCCGCTCCGCACCTGGCCCTGGCCCGCCTCTATGTCTACTCGCTGCCCAACGTGGAGAAGGCCATGGCCGAGTTCGCCGCCGCGCAATTGCAGGGCGCCGCGATGGGCCGCCGCGAGATCGAGCAGGAGGCCGACGCGTATCGCATTCGAGCCGAACTGGGAGCGGGCGAATCGCCGGAGGTGGCCTGGCAGGACGCCCAGACGGCGCGCGGCCTCTACGAGCAGATACGGGGCTTCGACCTGGTGGACGAGCATCTCGCGGGTCTCGACCACTTGCAAGCCGCCGCGGCGCGCGCCAGAGCCCGGAGGTCGCGGCGATGGCGGTAACCCGAAGCTGGAGCGCTCCGGGCGCCGGCGCCGCGGTGGCGCGGCCCGGGAAATCGCCGGCGCCGCGTTCCGCGATCGCGTGGCTGGGGGGCGCCTCGTTGCTGATCGCCGCCGGGATGGCGCTGGTCTATGCGGCCAAAATCGAGCGGCTGCGCGGGCCGGCGCCGATCGACCTGAACGCAGTGTCGGACCCCAGCCAGTTGCAGCCGCTCTTCGAGTTCCTGCCGGACCGCGCGGAACGCGCAGCCGTAGCGCAAGAGACCTTCGATTTCCTGATGCGCTCACGGCCTTTGCATAACGTGGGGGCGCTCGCGCGGCTGCGCGTCTTTCCTGACGCGCCACGCGGCCACCGGACGCTTCCCCTGGCTCAGGTGAAGCCGCTCGCTTCCGTGCGTACAGAGGCGGAATTCCGGGCCGAGTTCGTGCGCTGGTCGCTGGTCTATTTTGCCGGTTTCTATCTGGTGGCGCTGGTATGGCGCTGGACCCGCTTCCGCGGCGACCGCGCGCTGCTGCCGGCGCTGCACCTGCTCACGGGCATCGGGCTTCCTCCTGATGGCCGGCATGCGCGATCCACTGCGCGACACGCTGGAATTCCAGCAAGTTTTCAGTGGGCGTGTTTCTGGGCTGCCTGCTGCTGGTGCTGCCGGCTCTGCGCGTCTTCGATTACCGGCGGCTCTCGGACTGGTGCTACACGCCGCTGGCCGCCGCGCTGGGCCTGTTCGCCTGCTGATGCTCTTCGGCCGGGGACCCACCGGCAACGACGCCAAGGTGAACCTGGGGCCGTTCCAGCCGGTCGAGCTGATCAAGATCCTGCTGGTGCTCTTCCTGGCCGGATACTTCACGCGCAACTGGGAGCGCCTGCGCGATCTGCGCGAAAAACGCATTTTGCCGGGATTGTTCCGGCGCGTCGGCCTGCCGCGGCTGGAGCACGTGGTCCCGGTGCTCGTGCGCGTCGGCGCCGCGCTGGCGCTGTTCTTCGCTGCTCAAGGACCTGGGCCCGGCGCTGGTCACCTTCTTCGTGTTCCTGGCCATGTTCGCGGTGGCCCGCGGGCGTCCCGGCCTGGCGCTGGCGGGGCTGGCTCTGATGGTGGTCTCGGTCGCGGTGGGATACCGGCTGGGGCAGCCGCACACGGTGGTGGAGCGCATCGATATGTGGCTGGCCCCTTGGGATAACGACGTGCGCGGCGGCGATCAACTGGCGCACGCGCTGTGGGCCTTCTCGACCGGCGGTCCCGCGGGTTCCGGGCCGGGCTGGGGCGATCCGGATCTGATTCCGGCCGGCAATACGGACCTGGTGCTGCCCGCCATCGGCGAGGAGTGGGGCTTCGCGGGCGTCGCGGCGGTATTCCTGCTGTTCGGGTTTCTCACGTGGCGCGCTTTCCGCATCGCGACGCGCGCGGGGACGCATTTCGGCTATTTTCTGGCGCTCGGCCTGGCCAGCCTGATGGCCTTCGAGATGCTGCTGATCAGCTCGGGCGTGCTGGGCGCGCTACCGCTTTCCGGGGTGGTCTCGCCGTTCCTCAGCTCGGGCAACACCGCCATGCTCGCCAATTTCCTGATTTTCGCGGTGCTGCTTTCGATCTCGGCGGATAGAGGCGACCCGGGCGTGCTGCGCGCGGACGTGCTGCGCCGTTCGCTCCGGCCGCTCGAGGCCGTGCTGGCCTGCGCGGGCCTCGCTCTGGTGGCCGTGGCGGCGCGTTACCAGGTGCTCGCCGATCGCAGCTACCTGGCGCGCGACGCGCACACCATCGAAGAGGATGGCGTCAAACGCCCGCAGCACAACCCGCGCCTGAACTCGCTGGCGCGCGAGATTCCGCGCGGAAATATCTACGACCGCAACGGCATCCCCGTGGCCACCAGCGATTGGAACGAGCTGGAACGCCACCGCTCCGACTATGAAGCGCTGGGGATCTCGCTCGAGCAGGCCTGCTCGCGCTTCGAAACGCGCCACTATCCCTTCGGCGCGGCGACCGCGCAAGTGGTGGGCGACCTGCGCACGGGCGAGAACTTCCACGCCTCGAACGCGTCGCTGGTGGAGCACGATTCGAACCGGAAGCTACAGGGCTACGAGTTTTCGGAGCTGGTTTCGCTGGTGCGGTACCGGCATCAACCCGGCAACCCCGATATCGCGCGGCTCCTGGCGCGCGAGCGCAACGTGCATCTCACGCTGGATATGCGGCTGCAGCTCGGGGCCCGCGAGATCCTCGATCGCCGCCTGGCGGGAAGCAAAGGAGCGCTGGTGGTGATGGATGCCGCGAACGGGGATGTTCTGGCGATGGTGAATGCGCCCGCTCCCGAGCCGCCGGGCCAGCGCTCCGCCGCGCCCACGCCGGATGAACTGCTCGACCGCGCCCGCTACGGCCTGTATCCACCGGGATCGACTTTCAAGCTGGTCACCGCCATCGCCGCGCTGCGCCTCAACCCGGAACTGGAGCATCGCACGTATCTCTGCCGCAGGCTGCCGGATGGGCGCGCGGGCAACACGATCGCGGGATGGAACCGCCCCATCAAAGACGATATCGGCGACCACGCCCACGGAACGCTGGACATGCAGCGGGCCATCGCCGTTTCGTGCAACGCTTACTTCGCGCAATTGGGAGTGCACGACGTGGGGTCGAAGGCGCTGGCCGAGACTGCCGCGCTGATGGGCATCTCGACCGGCGATATGGCGGAACTTCGCAAGGCGCTGCCGTTCGCGGCGTACGGTCAGGGGCCGGTGCTGATTTCGCCGTTCCAGATGGCGCGCGTAGCCGCCACCATAGCGGCTGGCGGGCGCATGCCGAAGGGCCGCTGGACCGAGGATCAGGCGGCGGCGTCTATCGATGTGCTCGATTCGGCGGGGGCTGCGTTTTTGGCCGGGGCCATGCGCCGCGTGGTGACGGAGGGAACCGCGCGCCAGGCCATGGCCGGAACGCCCCTAAGCATGGCGGGCAAGACCGGCACGGCGCAGCTCGATCAGGGACAGCCGCACTCCTGGTTCGCGGCGTTTGCGCCCTACGATGGCACTGGGACGCGGCTGGCCTGCGCGGTCGTGGTGGAACATGGCGGGTACGGCGCGCGCATGGCCGCGCCCATCGCCCGCGAGGTGATGGAAGCGGCCGCCGGCCTGGGATTGATCGGGAGGTGAGCGTGAACGTGGGGGATTTTCTCGAGAAATGGGGACGGACGCTGCTCGAGCGGCCGCTGGCCACCGCGCCCAATCCGGAAGAGCCTCCCGAGCTGGCCGAAATCCGCCTGGCCATGCTGGACCACGTGCGCGAGAAGAGCTATCGCGCGGCGGGGCGCAAGGTTTTCCCCTACGATCAGGTTCGCGTGGAGCTGCGGGGGGTCGAGGAGAGCCGTTATCCCGTTTTCACGGGCCGCTTTTTCCGCCAGTACCTGGAGCAGGAGGTCCGCCGCGCCCTGAGCGACGCCGGCTGCCGCTTCCCCGAAAATCTGCGCGTGGAAGTGAACGCCAGCGTGGGACTGCCGCAGCGCGATGAACCGTGGCTGGTGGTGGAGGTGGGTTCGCAGACGCCCGCGGGAAGCGAGGCGCGTCCGGCCGCACGGCTGGTGGTGCGCGAGGGCGCCGCCAATGTGACGGAACTGCCGCTTGCCAAGCCGCGCATCAATATCGGCCGCACCGTGGATGTCTATCGCGAGCACGGACTCTCGCGCCGCAACGACCTGGCATTCGCGGAGGACACTGAGATCAACCGCTCCGTCTCCCGCGAGCATGGCCACATCCTCTTCGACAAGGCCGCCGGCGAATACCGGCTCTTCAACGATCGCTGGTATGCACGCGGTCCGCGTTCGGGAGAGTGCGGCATCTGGATCGTGCGCGACGGCTTGAGCCGGGAGGTGCACCGCGACAGCCGCGGAACCAGGCTGGAACCGGGAGACGAGATACACTTCGGCCGCGCGGTAGTGATCTTCGAGGCGCAATGAGTCCGCTACCATGAAATGGAATGATCAGCTGGAAGCAGGACCCGCACCGGCGCTTCAATCCTCTGACCGGCGAATGGGTGCTGGTCTCGCCGCACCGCACCGACCGGCCCTGGCTGGGGCAGGTGGAGAAGACGGCGCCGGCGGCGCAGCCGGAGTACGATCCGCAATGTTATCTCTGCCCCGGCAATGCGCGCGCGGGCGGCGTGCGCAATCCATCGTACACCTCGACGTTCGTTTTCGATAACGATTTCGCGGCTCTCAAACCGGATACGCCTATCGGCGCTTTCGCCGAGGATGGCCTGCTGGTGGCCGAAGCCGAGCCCGGCATCTGCCGCGTGGTGTGCTTCTCCCCGAAACACAACCTGACCATCGCCAAGATGGAGCCGGCCGCGTTGAGGGTGGTGGTGGACGCCTGGGCCGAGCAGTACGCCAGCCTCGGCGCGAAGCCCTTCATCAATTACGTGCAGATCTTCGAGAACCGCGGCGCCATGATGGGAGCCAGCAATCCCCACCCGCACTGCCAGATCTGGTCCAATCACAGCCTGCCGAACGAGATCGTCAAGGAACAGGCCGCCCAACTGGCGTGGCGCCGCGAGCACCGCTCGTGCCTGCTGTGCGAATACGCGCGCATCGAATCGGCGATGCCCGACCGCAAGGTGGAAGAGAACGATGGGTTCCTGGCGGTGGTGCCGTTCTGGGCGGTGTGGCCGTTCGAGGTCATGATCGCGGCGCGGCGCCACGCCGGCGCAGTCGATGCGCTTACTGGGCGGGAACGCGATGGGTTGGCGGACATCCTCAAGCGCGTCACCGCCCGCTACGACCGGCTGTTCGGCGTCTCATTCCCGTATTCGATGGGCTTCCATCAGCGTCCCACCGATGGCGCGGTGCACGACGAATGGCATCTCCACCTGCACTTCTACCCACCCCTGCTGCGTTCGGCGACCGTGCGCAAATTTCTGGTCGGCTACGAAATGCTGGCGATGCCGCAGCGCGACATCACGGCCGAGACGGCGGCCGAGCGCCTGCGCAACGTGTAAAATAGAACGCGCGGCAATCTCGAAGACGCAGGAGTGCAAAAAATGAAAGTGACTTCCCCCCTTCTGGCCGCTATTGCGGCTACACTCGTCATCAGTACGCTCGATGCCCAGGTCACGGAGCATGCGATTCCCCGCCTGGTGCAAAAGGACGGACGCTTCGCTCTGTTCGTGGACGATGCTCCATTCCTGATATTGGGCATAGAGGACCAGGACTTGGGCCTGGAGACCACCTGGCCTGCGCATGCAAAAGAATGGACTGCCATGGAATACCTGCATGCCAACACGATCGAAATACCGATCTACTGGGATCTGATCGAAAAGCAGCCCGGGCAGTTCGACTTTTCGTCGATCGACAGCCTGCTGGCCGAAGCTCGCCAGCACAATGTTCGTCTGGTACTGCTCTGGTTCGCCACGTGGAAGAACGGCAGCCAGCACTACATGCCCGAATGGATGTTGTTGGACCCGGCCCGCTATTTCCATGCGGTCGATAGGAACGGACAGGCAGTAGACTCGCCTTCGCCGTTCGCCACCGCCTCGCTCGAAGCGGACAAGAAGGCCTTCGCGGCGGTCATGGGACACCTGAAGGAAGCCGACCCGCAGCGCACCGTACTCATGGTTCAGGTGGAGAATGAAACCGGCAACTGGAACAGCGTCCGCGATTTCTCTCCGGCGGCGCAGAAGGTCTTCGAGGCTCCGGTGCCCCCCGAGATCCTCAAAGCTATGAATGTGAAAGCTGGTTCTGCGTCTCCGAACTGGCAGCAGGCCTTCGGTCCCGATGCGGACGAATACTTCAACGCCTGGGCGACAGCGAGATATGTGGGACAAGTCGCGGCCGCGGGAAAGGCGGTTTATCCGCTGCCCATGGACGCCAACGCAGCTTTGCGCAACCCTTTCAATCCTGGCGCTCCGGGCGAGCCGGGATCTCCCGCCGCCTACGAGAGCGGCGGTCCCACCGACAATGTGATCCCCATCTGGAAAGCCGCGGCGCCGGCCATCGATATTCTCGCGCCCGACGATTATCAGGGCGACCCCGCCGCATACGTGAAGGTTCTGGAACTCTATCGCCGCAATGACAATCCCCTGTTTCTGCCGGAGAGCGGTTGTTACATGTGCGACCCGGCAACCGGCGACTTTACGCGGTATTTCTTCACGATAGTCGGGCTGGGGGCCATAGGGGACTCGGAATCCTCGACGGAACCCGTGCCTTACCTGGCGAGAAATTTCGTAATGGTCGGTCCCATGCAGCGGGAGATCGCCCGCCTCAGTTTCGAAGGGAAGCTCAAGGCCGCGGCTGAGCCGCTGCACTTCAAGGGCTCCGACCAGGGCGACCCCCGGCAGAGGCTGCCGTTCGGAAACTGGAACGCGGCGGTGACGTGGGGATCGGGCCAATATGGTCCTGCCGCGGCCAATCCGAGGTCGCAGGGGCGCGTTCTGGTCGCCCAACTCGGCGACAACCAGTTTCTGGTGGCCGGATACTTTTGCACGGTCGATTTCTTTCCGGCCGGCACGGGGCAGCAACGCGCGTCGCAGCATATCGTAGAGGGAACCGGACAGATTCCCTCCGCTCTGATTGACGGCAAATGGCAGCACCGGCAGTTCCTGCGCGTCGAACAGGGAGTTTACGAGAACGGCGTTTTCAAGCTCATTCGCAGCCAGAACGGAGATGCCACGGACTATGGCCTCAAATTTGGCGAAGAACCCGTGGTGCTGCGCGTCACGCTGGCGACCTATTAAGGGCGTCTCTAGGCTTTCGGCACGCGCATGGGCATGGAGCGCAAGCGCTTGCCGGTGGCGTCGAAAACCGCGTTGCCGATGGCCGGCGCGATGGCGATGATGGGCGTCTCTCCCGCGCCCGCCGGTTCGAGGTCCTTGCGGTCCAGTAGAATGATTTCGGCTTTGGGCAAGTCGCGGAAACGCGGCACGCGATAAGCCGAAAACTGGCCGTTGGCCAGCTTGCCATCCTGGAAGAGCACCTCTTCGCGCAATGCCGGGCCGAGTCCCATGGTCATGGCGCCTTCCACCTGGCAGCGCAGGCCGAGGGGATTCAGAATGGCCCCGCACTCGAATGCCTGAACCACCTCGAGCGGTTTCGGCGCGCCGGTTTCTTTGTCGATTTCCACTGCGCAGCAGGCCGCCACCACCGAGTTCTTCTCGGTTCCGCACGCCAGGCCGACGCCCACTCCGGGCCGCCGCTGCTTGCGGCGCGCGGCCCATCCGAAGCGCTCGGCGGCGGCGGTGAGCACGTTGCGGATGCGCTCGTTATCGAGGTGCGCGAGGCGGAACTCCAGCGGGTCGCTGCCCGCGGCCGCGGCCAGCTCGTCGGTAAAGGATTCGCGCGCGAAGTTGTTGGCCGTCGCCGCCAGGCAGCGGTAGGAGCTCTGCCGAAGCGGCGAATCGGATTCGAGAAACCGGGCGCGCGTGTTGGGGATCCGGTAGGGCGTATCGAGGGCCGACCCGCCCGAATTGTAATTGGTGAAATCCCAGGCGGCGATGGAGCCCGCGGCGTCCAGCCCGGCCTCCACCTCGATCAGCGCCGCCGGGCGGAAGTAGGCCCACATAAACTCCTCTTCGCGGGTCCACTGCACGGCCACGGGCTGTCCGGCTTCCCGCGCCAGGAGGGCGGCTTCGAGGGCCGCTTCGGCCGTATGCTTGCCCCCGAAGCCGCCGCCGAAATGCGGCACGATAATGCGCACGCGTTCGGGCGGCACGCGCAGGGCTTCGGCAAGCTGCTGGCGGGCGCCGGGCGCATTGCTGGTTCCGGTCCACACCGTCAGGCGGCCATCCCGCCACTCGGCCACGGCCGAGCGCGGTTCAAGCGGGGCGTGCTGCGCGTAGGCCACCTGGTAGGTGGCCTTCAGCCTGCGCTGCGCGCCGCCCAGGGCGCTCTCGACCGATCCGCGCGCCTGGGGCTGTTGGCGCCCCGGTTTGGCGTGCTGCTTGAGATATTCGAAGAGGCTCTGGCTGGAAGGCTGCGGCGTGGCGTTCCATTGCGCGCCAGCCGCGATGGCCTCCAGAGCCTTGCGCGCGGCGAAACTGGTGGGCGCCGCGCAGCCGACGAAAGCGCCATCGCGAACCGTCGTCACTCCCGGGATCTTGCGGGCCGTCGAAAGATCGGCATTCACCAGCGTGGCGCCGTACGCCGGAGGGCGCAGCACTTTGCCGTAGAGCATGTTGGGCCGTGCCACGTCGCGCGGAAAACGATGCGCGCCCGTGACGATCTCGCGGGCATCCAGGCGGGCGCGGGGTTTTCCCAGAAGCTGCCAATCTTTGGCCGGCGTCACCGCGGTCCCTGGCGGCAGCGCGGCTTTGTAAGCCGCAGCCAGCTCGGGCGAGCGCGCCAGGTCAGCATAGCCGTACGTTTTGCCGCCGGAGACCACCGCGCCATCGCGCACTTCCAGGCGGACCGCCTCCACTCCCCACTGGCGGCCGGCGGCGTTCCGCAGCAGCTCGCGGGCCGCCGCGGCGGCCTTGCGCACCGGGGGCACCGTGCGCGGCGTGGTCCCGCTGCCGGCCGTGACACCGTCGTTGGGCGTCACATCGGTATCGGCCAGAACCATGCGCAGGCGCTCCACCGGGACGCGCAGTTCTTCGGCGGCCGCCATGGCGAGCTCCGTCAGGGCGCCCTGGCCTTCCTCGACCTTGCCGCTAAGGAGCGTAATGAAGCCATCCTCACCGATATGCAGGCGGGCCTCCAGCGGCCCCTCGGCGCCGCCCATCTGCGCTTCCGAGGTCCCCGGCGCCACCGCGATCAAAAGACCGGTCCCCACCGCCTCCAGAAATTGCCGGCGATTCACGGCCAAACGACAGGCGGGCCGTTGCCGCAACTCATGACGTTCCGGTTCGAGCATGGTGGCCTCCTATCTTCTCCCGGCCGTCAATTCCACGGCGGCGTTCAATTCGGCGGCCCGGTGCACCGCGGCCACGATGCGGTGGTACCCGGAGCAGCGGCACAAGTGGCCGTTCAGGCCTTCGACAATCTGGGCATCGGTGGGTTTCGGATGGGCGGCCAGCAGCGCCACGGCGCCCATCACCATCCCGGGCGTGCAGTAGCCGCACTGCATGCCGTCTTCCTCGATGAAGGCCTGCTGCACGGGATGCAGCGTGACACCATCGGAAAGGCCCTCGATGGTGACGATCTTGCTGCCCTGGGCGCCGCTCACCGGCATGACACAGGAGAGCACCGGGCGGTTATCGACCAGCACGGTGCAAGCGCCGCACTCGCCTTCCCCGCAGCCGAACTTGGTGCCCGTCAAGAACAAGTCCTCGCGCAGCACTTCGAGCAGAGGCCGCTCGGGATCGGTATCCACGCTGCGCGCTTTTCCATTGACCGTGAATTTGATTGTCGCCATAGGGGGCCTGATGCGATTATAATTCCGCGCACAGGCGGACCGCGCGTTCCGGTATACTGTGGCTTTCATGCGGACCTTCGTCATCCTCACCACGCGAAAACGCGTGATCGTCGCGCTGGTTCATACGGTTGTGTTTCTGCTGGCGGCCGTGCTTCTCTCGCGCCGTTACGTGCAGGCGCTCGAATTGTCGTCGTCGGTGGGATCGTGGGCGTTGGCCGGGGTGTACCTGGTGGTCACTTCCGTCCTGGCGATTTTGGTGGCATTTGCCGGCCGCGCCGAGCGGCTCTATTTCAGCTTGTGCGCTCTCAGTGCCGGCTTCGGTCTGGTGCGCCAGATTCTGGGCGATCCGCGGATGCACGCGGCTGTCTACCTGCGCGTTGTGCTGCTGGGCTGCGCGGTGCTGCTGGGATTTCTGCTGCTCCGGCGGCACGCGGGCGTAGAATAATCGGGTGACGCCATGAGACTTCCAACTAACAGCCTGCTGCTTCTCACTCTTGTTTCCGGCGCGATGGCGGCCGCTCCCGGCCACTGGGTGGCCGCCTGGGGCGCCAGTCCCGCACCCCAGCTACCGGACGCCCAGATGCAAGCCGCCCACCTGCGCTTCGAAAACCAGACCCTGCGCGAGATCGTCCACACCAGTTTGGGCGGCGATTCGGTGCGCGTGCGGCTCTCCAACGCGTATGGCAAAGAGACCCTGGAGATCGGCGCCGCGCACATCGCCTTGCGGGCCAAGGGCGCGGCCATCGCCACCGGCTCCGATCGCTCCCTCACCTTCAGCGGCCACCCCAGTGTTGCGATCCCGCCGGACGCGCTGGTGTTGAGCGACCCGGTCAAGCTGAGCTTCCCGGCCGGCGCCGACCTGGCGATCAGCATCTTCCTCCCGGGAGCCGTCATGGGCGCGGGGATTCACTATGGGTCGGAGCAGACGATATACGTGGGCCCGGGAGACCTCACCGCCGCCGAGTCTCCGGCGCAACCGACGAGCTTGCAATCCTGGGTGTTTCTGACCGGCGTGGACGTCATGGCGCCCGCGGACGCGGCCGCCATCGTGGCCTTCGGCGATTCGATCACCGATGGCGCGCGCTCCACGGTGGATGCCAACCACCGCTGGCCCGACATACTGGCTGCCCGCCTGGCGGCCGGCGGCGGGCGCAAGTTGGGCGTCCTCGATGCGGGCATCGGCGGGAACCGCATTCTGCACGATGGAGTCTCAAACATACGATTCGGCGTGAGCGCGTTGGCGCGCTTCGACCGGGACGTACTGGCCCAGGTGGGCGTACGTTACGTGATCGTGCTGGAGGGCATTAACGATCTCGGCCAACCGGGCCCATTCACACAGGCCTCCGAAACCGTGAGCGCGGACGACCTGATTGCCGGCTTGAAACAGATGATCGAGCGCGCGCACGAACGCGGCCTGAAGATCTTCGGCGCCACCCTGACGCCTTTCGAGAACACCGCCAGCCCCGGCTACTACACGCCCGAGAGGGAAGCCAAGCGAAAGGCCATCAACCAATGGATTCGCACCGGTGGCGCCTTCGATGGCGTCATCGATTTCGAGAAAGCGGTGCGCGATCCCGCTCACCCGGACAGCTTCCTCCCGGAGTACGACAGCGGCGACCACCTGCATCCCGACGATGCGGGCTATAAAGCCATGGGAGAAGCCATCGATCTCAAACTGTTCCGGTAAGTCTCCCGGCGCGTTTACTTATAGCCCGCGCGGAGCGCCTTCAGCTTCACCCACGCGGCGGCGCGCGCCTTTTTGTTGGCTTCGGTGGCGTCGGGCTGCTCTCCGGACCGCATGAAGCCGTGGGCGGCGCCTTCATATACGACGGTCTCGAAGAACTTTCCGGCCGCCTTCATCTGGTCCTTGGTGGCTGGCACGGTGGCGCCGATGCGCTCATCGGTCCCGGCGTAAAAACCGTAGACCGGTGCGGTGATGTTCGGGATCGCCGCCGCGTCCGGCCCGCTGCCATAGCACACGAAGGCTGCCGAGAGGTCCTTGCGATTGGTGGCGAAGCGGAAGGATTGCCCGCCGCCCCAGGAGAAGCCCACCACGCAGACCTTCCCGTTGCACGCGGGAAGCCCGCGGACATGATCGGCCACAGCGTTGAGATCCGCGGTGATCTGGTCGGGAGGCAGTTTGCCGATCGCCGCGCCCACCTCGTTCGCCGGAATATCCTTCGTGCGTCCGCCGTTCGGCCCCATGCCCGAGAGCAGATCGGGAGCGATCGCCAGGTAGCCGGCTTCCGCAAACTCGTCGGCGACGTCCTCCACCCAGTCGGTCATTCCGAAGATCTCGTGGATGACCACAATTGCGGGCGCCTTTTCGCGCGCCTGCGGGTAGGCCAGGAACGACTCGACGGACCGGCCATCGTGTTTCACCGCGACCCACTCGTGGCGCCGCGGCGATTTATCCACGGCTTGCCGCGCCCAATCCTGCCCGCGAAGAGAAGTGATGCTCAAACCGGTTGCGGCGGCGCCGATGGCGCTTCCTTCCAGAAACCGCCTTCTTGAAACTGTGTGCATTTCGGACGTCCTCTGCCGATATTCTCGAACGGCTCGTCCCTCGTGCGCAAGTGAAAAAATATTTTCAGGCCCGATCCAATGCCGCCAGATCATCCAGGCAGAGCCGCCCGGTATAGATCGCCATGCCCAGCGCGGCATGGACGTTCATCGCCAGCAATGCGCGAACCTCGTCCAGAGAGGTGATGCCGCCCGCGGCGGTCAGCTCGAGCTTGGTGGCCGCGCGCAAGCGGCGGAACCACGCCAGGTCCGTCCCCTGCATCATGCCCTCCTTATCCACGTAGGTGCACAGGAAGCCGGAGCAATAGGGTTCGAGCGGCCGCAGCATTTCTTCCGCGGTCAAACCGGTGGATTCCCGCCAGCCCTTCACCACGATGCGGCCGTCGCGCGAATCGAGCGCAATGATGAGCCTTTCGCGGCCCACAGCGCGATCGAGCGCCGCGAGAAAAGCTTCGTCGATCCCTTGAGCCGTGAACGCGGCGGTGCCCACGATCACCTTGCGCGCGCCCTGCTCCACCAGAGCCGCGGCGCGTTCCACCGAGCGCACGCCGCCGCCCACGCGCGTCACGGCTTTCGAGGTAATCATGCGCACCAGCTCGTCGTTCGAGCCGCGCCCCATGGCGGCATCCAGATCGATCACCTGAATTTCCGGAAAGGCCGCGAATTTGCGCAGCATCGCTTCGGGCGATTCGGCCTCCAGGGCCTTCTCGCGGCCCTGGACCAACTGCACCACCTTGCCCTCCATCAGGTCGATGCACGGCAGGATCATGGCGCCACCCGCACGGGAACACCGCGTCGGTCCAGCTCTTCCTTCAACTGATTGACGGTGTACGTGCCGTAATGGAAAATGGAAGCCGCCAGGGCGGCATCGGCGCAGCCCTCCGTCAGCACGCGCACGAAATGCTCCGGCAGGCCGGCCCCGCCGCTGGCGATCACGGGTACGCGCGTGGCCCGCGAGACCGCCCGCGTGAGGGCGCAATCGAAACCCGTCTGGACGCCATCGGTATCCATGGAGGTAAGCAGGATCTCGCCCGCGCCCAGGGCCTCGCCGCGCGCGGCCCATTCCACGGCGTCGATGCCTTCGTCATCCCGCCCGCCGCGCGTGTAGACGTGCCAGGCGCCCGCGCCGTGGCGGCGCGCGTCGATCGCCAGCACTACCGCCTGCGCGCCGAATTCGCGGCTCAATTCCGTGATCAGCTCGGGCCGCCGCACGGCCGCCGTATTGACCGAGACCTTGTCGGCGCCCGAGAGCAGCACGCGGCGCGCATCCGCCACCGAGCGTATGCCGCCGCCCACCGCCAGGGGAATGAAGACGCGGCGGGCCGTGCGCGCGACAACGTCCGCCATGATCTCGCGGGCGTCGCTCGAGGCGGTGATGTCGAGGAAGACCAGCTCATCGGCGCCATCGCGGTTGTAGCGCTCGGCCAGCTCGACCGGGTCGCCCGCGTCGCGCAGGTTGACGAAGTGGACGCCCTTCACCACGCGTCCGCCGGTGACATCCAGACAGGGAATGATTCGTTTAGCCAGCATCCAGAAAATTTCGCACAATCCGCAGTCCCACCGGCCCGGATTTCTCGGGGTGAAACTGCACACCGAAGACGTTTCCGGCTTCCAGCGCCGCCGTGTAGCGCACCTCGTAGGTGCAGGTGGCCGAGGCGCTTTCATGCTCCGGCACATAGTAGCTGTGGGCGAAGTACACGAACGGGCGCGCTTCGAGGTTACGCACCAGGCGCGTTCGCGGCCGCGGCTCCAGCTCGTTCCACCCCATGTGAGGGACGCGCGCGTCGGCGGGAAAGCGCCGCACCGCGCCCGCGAAAATGCCCAGCCCGCGCACGTCGGGCGCCTCCTCGCTGGTCTCGAAGAGCGCCTGCAAACCGAGGCAGATGCCCAGGAAGGGCACGCCCGCGGCGAGCCGCTCCACCAGCGCCTGGCGCACCGCCATTTCATCCAGCGCCCGCATCATCTGCCCGAAATGGCCCACCCCCGGCAGAATGATCTTCGACGCGCGGCCCAACCCAGCGGAGTCGCGCACCAGGCTATACTGGCAGCCGATCTCCGCCAGCGTGTTCTCCACCGAGCGCAGGTTGCCGGCCCCGTAATCCAGAATCGCGATCATAGCAGCCCCTTGGTGGACGGCAGCTCGTCCTTCAGCCGCGCATCCCGCGAGCACGCGTACTTCATGGCGCGCGCGAAGCATTTGAAAATGGCTTCGATTTGATGGTGCGTGGAGCGGCCGTAGAGCACTTTGGCATGCAGGTTGGCGCCCGCGTGATTGACAAAACCGGCGAAGAAATCTTCCACCAGCTCGGTTTGCAGATCGCCCACCGTGCGCGCCTTTACGCGGTCCTTATACACTAGCGCGGGCCGCCCGCCCAGATCGAGCGCCACCACGGCCAGCGTCTCATCCATGGGCAGCACGAAATATCCGGCGCGGTTGATGCCCTTGCGGTCGCCCAGCGCCTGGGCGAACAACTGGCCCAGCACGATGCCTGTGTCTTCCACGGTGTGATGCTGATCCACGTCCAAATCGCCATCCGCGCGGAGCTTCAGATCGAATCCGCCGTGGCGCGCGACCAGCTCCAGCATGTGATCGAGGAAGCGGATGCCGGTTGCGATCTCGTAGCGGCCGCGCCCTTCGATTTTGAGAGAGCCGGCGATGCGCGTCTCGCGCGTATCCCGGCGGATGGCGGCGCGGCGGATCACTCGAAGACCCTCCCAATGAAGTTAACATCGTCGATAATCGCGCAGGCGCCTTGAGCCTGGAACTGAGAGATGAGGTCGATATAGCGCGGATTCGCGGGCGCCGCCACTCCCACGAAGCGTATGCCGGCAGCCCGCGCCGCGAAGGCGTCGTCCGGCGAGTCGCCAATATAGTAGCCCTCCTGGGGCTCGAACTGCGCCGAAGATGCGGTAGAGACCATCGGGTGCGGGCTTCTGATTGCGCACGTCCTCCATGGCGACGATGGGGTCGAAGGCGATTCCAGAGGCGAAGCGCGCCAGGGTGATGTTCGCTTCTTCGCGCGGGCGGGCGGTGAAAACCGCCAGGCGGAAGCGCTCGGACAGTCCTTCGAGCAGTCCGGGAGCCGGAATCCAGCGTTCGCGCTGAATCAGCCCATCGGTTCCGTTGCCCAGGAACAGCTCCTGAAAGCGCGCCTTCACCTCCTCGAAGGGCGCCTCGAATCCGCGCTCGTTGACGATCTTCTCGGTGAGCAGCCAATCGTTGCTGGCGTCGCCGCGGTTCTTGTAGTCCTGAATCTCGGCGTGCGAGACCGGCTGCCCGGTGAAATGCGCGACCGTTCGCGCGATGGTCTCGCGATACGATTCGGTGACATCCACCAGCACGCCATCCAGGTCGAAGGCCAGAATCGGTTTCGTCATGCTTTCTTCCAGACCTCCTCGAGGGCCGCCAGCAAGCGGCGCGTCTGCTCGCGCGTGCCCACCGTGATGCGCACCGCTCCGGGCGCTTCGTAGCTGCGGTCGCGTACCAGGATGCCCTGGCCGCGCAGCGCGTCGCGCACTTCGATGGCCCGCCGCCCGAACCATCCCAGGACGAAATTGGCGGAGCTAGGCACATACGCGATCTCGAGCTTCTCGAGCCCCACGCACAGCAGCTCGCGCGCCGCCAGGACCTCGGTTACATAGTTTTCGACGTAGGCGCTGTCTTCCACCGCCACCTGAGCCGCCAGCACCGCGAGCGTATTCACGCTATACGGCGACTGCGCCTTGTGCAGCAGGGTGATATTGGCCGCGTGCGAGAACAGGCAGCCCACCCGCATGGCCGCCATCCCGAAGACCTTCGAAAACGTGCGGCTCACGAACAGATTGGGAACGCGCTCGATCTCCGTCAGCGCGGTCACGCCGGCGAATTCATAGTAGGCCTCATCCACCAGCACCGCGGCCTTGCGGGCGCGATGCAGAAGGCGCTCGATGGTCAGCAGCGAAACACCCGTGCCGGTAGGGTTGTTGGGGTTAGCCAGAATCACGGCGCGCGTTGCGGGCGTGATGGCATCCAGTACTTCCTGGAGCGGAAACTCCATTGCCGGCTGGGGATAATCGATCTCTTTGATTTGCGCGCCCGCAACCTCGGCATAGAAGCGGTACATGGCGTAGGAGGGGCGCAGCAGCAGCACCTCCTGCCCATCGTCGACATATGCGTTGACGAAGATTTGGATGGCTTCGTCGGTTCCATTGGTAAAGACGAATTCGTCGGGCGCGACGTGGAAATAGCCGGCCACCGCCTCTTTGGCCTCGCCATATTCGGGATAGATCGCCAGGCTGCCGGCGTCCAGGCGATCCCGCAGCGCGGCGATCACGCGTGGCGAGCATCCCACCGTGTTCTCGTTGAAATCGAGGCGCAGCTTATCGGCGCGGCCGGCGGTGGGCGGCGAATAAGGCGACATGGCGGCGACCGCCGGACGCGGCCGGATGGCGCCCTTGGGCAATTTCGGAAGCTTCATACGGCTTCCCCTCCGGTCCTCGCCTCAACTGAGCGCGCGTGAGCCTCCAAGCCCTCGGCCCGCGCCAGCGTGGTGATGGCGGGCGCCAGCTTGGCGAGCGCCGCGGCGCTCAGTTCCTGCACCGAGATCACCTTGAGGAAGTCCGTCACCGCCAGGCCGCCGCGCTGCCGGGCCGCGCCGCTGGTGGGCAGCACGTGATTCGGGCCCGAGGCGTAATCCCCTGCGGCTTCCGGGCTGAACGGCCCCACAAATACGCTGCCGGCGTGGCGCACGCGGTCGAGCAAACTAGCGTCCGGAATGCTCAGGTGCTCGGGCGCGAAGCGGTTCGCGATCTCGATGGCTTCCTCAAGCGATCCGACGATCACCACGGCCGAATTGCGCGCGATGGATTTAGCGGCGACCGGGGCCGTGGGCAGCACGGCAAGCTGGCGCTCCACTTCCGCCGCCACCGCTTTCGCCAGCTTGCGCGAGGTGGTGAGCAGCACCGCCGAAGCATCCACATCATGCTCCGCCTGGGCGAGCATGTCGGCGGCCAGCTGCTTTGGGTTGCCCTCGGCCGCGATGATCAGGATCTCGGTGGGCCCGGCCACGAAATCGATCCCCACCTCGCCGGCCAGCAGCTTCTTGGCGGCGGCCACGTAGATGTTGCCGGGACCCACGATGCGGTCGGCCTTGGGGACAGTGCGGGTGCCGTAGGCAAAAGCCGCGATTGCCTGCGCGCCGCCCATCTCGAAGACGCGCTCCACGCCCAGCAGGGCAGCCGTGCCGAAGACCTCTTTCACCGCGCGCGGCGAAGCCACGCAGACATTCGGAACTCCGGCCACCTGCGCGGGCAGCACGGTCATCAGGATGGTGGAGGGCAGCGGATAGCGCCCCGCGGGAATATAAGCCGCCACGGTATCGAGAGGGCGCACCACCTGTCCCAGCCGCAGCCCCGGCCGCAGCTCGCGCATCCACGCGCGCGGCATCTGGAGCCGGGCATAGGCGCGGATATTAGCGGCGGCAGTTTCAACCGCGGCGCGAAACTCCGCCGCCAGCCCCTCGCGCGCCGCGCTCAGCTCGGCTTGGGGCACGCGCACGCCGCGGCGCGTCAGGCCATCGAACTGGCGGGCGTATTCCATCAGGGCGCGGTCGCCGCGCTGCCGTACCGCTTCCAGAATCGGACGCACCGTGGCTTCCGCTTCCGTGAGTCGCGCCGCTTTGCGTGCCAGCAGGCGGCCGACCTGCGCTCTCTCCAGAATTCGAATCACAGCACGATCTTGTTCAGCGGGTACTCGACGATGCCCTCCCCGCCCGCCTGCTTCAACCTCGGAATGATATCCCGCACCGTGGATTCATCCAGAATCGTATTCACCGCCAGCCATTCCTCGTCACTCAAGTGCGAGATGGTGGGGCGCTTCAGCGCCGGCAGCACGGCCAGCACAGCCGCCAGGCAGTCCTTGTGCACATTGAGCATCAGCCCCACCTTGCCCAGCGCGTTGATGGCGCCTTCGAGCAGCATCTTCATGTCTTCGAGCTTGCGCCGCTTCGACGTGTCATCCCAGGATTGCTTGTTAGCGATCAACTGGGTGTTCGATTCCATTACCGTGTCAATGATCTTGAGCTTGTTGGCGCGCAGCGACGAGCCGGTTTCGGTGACCTCGACAATCGCATCGGCCAGCACCGGCGGCTTCACTTCCGTGGCGCCCCAACTGAACTCTACTTTGGCCGCCACGCCTCGCGCCGCCAGATAGCGCCGGGTAGTGGATACCAGCTCGGTGGCGATAATCTTGCCCTGAAGGTCTTCCGCCGACTGGAAGCTGGATGACTCCGGCACGGCCAGCACCCAGCGCACCTTGCCGAAGCTCTGCTTGGAATAAATCAGGTCGGCCACCGCGACGACGTCGGCTTCGTTCTCCTCGATCCAGTCGCGGCCGGTCAGCCCGGCATCCAGGATGCCGTCTTCCACGTAGCGCGCCATCTCCTGGGCGCGAATCAGCATGCATTCGACCTCCGGATCGTCGATGCCCGGAAAATACGACCGGCTGCTGGTGGTGATGGCGAAGCCCGCGCGCCGGAAAAGATCGATGGTGGCGTTCTCCAGGCTGCCCTTGGGGATTCCCAGTTTGAGCTTCACGGGTGGCCTCCGTAGACCGCGGCGGGATCGTAGGCGCGCTCTTCGGCCACCTTCCACTCGCCGTCTTCGAGTCGCCGGAAGAAACAGCTTTCATAACCCTCATGACACACGCCGGGGCCGAGCGCCTCCACCTTGACCAGCAGGGCATCGCGGTCGCAATCGGTCGAGATCTCCTTCACCACCAGGCGGTGGCCGGAGGTTTCGCCCTTCAGCCACAGCTTGCGGCGCGAGCGGCTATAGAAAGTGGCGAAGCCCGTATCGACGGTCCGGCGAAACGCTTCTTCGTTCATATAGCCCACCATCAGGACGCGCCCGGAGTTAAGGTCCTGAATGACGGCGGTGATCAGGCCGTCGGATTTGTCGAAATCCAGATTCATGATGCCAGCAACAAAAAAGCCCGCCAGAACCACGGCGGGCGTCCTTTCCGATTACGATTTGATGGCCAATCAGGACACCGCCCGTCGCACTCCGGCATGACCCGGATGGTGGTGCCTCGCGACGGTGGCGATAACCATAAACTCAGAGTATATCAGAGGCGCGGCCCGCACGGGAACATCGCCGAAGGACCGCGCTTCATGTACGCCGAAAGCCGATCCGCCTACTTCTTCGGCTTATAGGTTTTGCTGAAGTTGTTGCGGGTATTGGTCACCGTAAACGTGCCGTCTGCCTGGGCGGAAACTTTGATCCACTTGCCGTCGGGGCTGCCCTCTATGTTGGCAATGTAGTCCGGCTTGGTATTGGCCTTATCTCCGCTCGAGATCAAATAGTGCATCTGCCAGTAATCCTCCAGGCCGGGCGACGATTCGACAGTCTCGAACGTCTCCGGCGCGGATCCCTTTCTCGGTCCATTGTCCGCGATGACCACCCGCGGTTGGAGCGCGTGCACCATTATGGGCGAGTTGGCGTTGTTGGTGCCGTGATTGGCGGTCATGAAGAGGTCCACCGTGCCGACTTTATTCGTAGGGCAAAACAGTTCGCGATCCTTGTTCCACGTAAGATCGGCTGGATCCAACATGCGGAACTTGCCATACGTGATCAGCAGCGTAATCGCCTGGGAGTTCTCGTTGGTGTCGTGGTTATCTACGATTCCCCGCGCATCCGGCCCCCACACTTTACGCGGAGTCGTCTCGCAAGCGGGATTCGGCTGGCCTGCCCCCTTGAGTGGCTCGGCGATTGCTTTTCCGGCTGCCATCACCACCAGAGCGTCGAAGCCCTTGATGGGAACTCTGTCGCCGGGTTTCAACACGATGCGCTTGCCCTTGGCCGCGACATCCATGTAGGCCTTCACCATCTTTTCCGTGAAATCGTTGTGTTGGACGTTATCACCGTGGTCCAGGAAGGTTACGATGGGTATCCGCGCCGCCAGCGCGGGGACGCCGCCCACGTGATCGCCATCGTAGTGCGACACCACCATATAATCGATCTTCGTAACACCGGCGGCCTTACAGGCTTCCACGATACGGTCCGTATCGCGGCCGTTAGCCTCGGATGCCGGGATACCGGCGTCGATAACCATAGTCTGTCCGGTTGGCGAAACAAACAGAGACGACTTGGATCCTTCAAGATCGATGACGTACATGTCGAGCGTCTTGGCCGCTGACAAGGCCGAGACCGCCACGAGAACGAATACCGCAGTTTTTATGAGTCTCATTTTCGAGCTCTTATATTCCGATCAGAATTTCCTTTTGGGCCCCGCTGGCCACAAGCGATTATAACTCTAAGCGCCGCGGATAGCTCTCACCAGGCCCTTCCGTTGGTGGACGGCAAACAAATCGTGATAGAGTCGAAACACCATGGCAAGTGGCGCTGCCTCGCTGAAATCCGCCGGAAGCGAAGCTCCGTCGGTGCGCTGGATGATCATCGGGGTGCTGAGCCTCGGTATGATCATCGCGTATGTATCGCGTTCCGCCTTGTCGGTTCCTCTGGCACTGCCGGAGTTCATCAAGACCTTCAACCTTACCCTCACGGATCGAGGGTTGCTGAACTCCGCCTTCTTCTGGACCTATGCCTTGCTTCAGATACCGGCCGGCTTTCTGGTGGACCGGTACGGTGTCAAGTTTCCCTATTTCCTGGGCTTTACGATCTGGTGCCTGGCGTCGGCAGGAACGGCCCTGACGCGGTCGATCCCGCAGTTGATCGTGGTGCAGTTTCTTTTGGGCGCTGGTCAGTCGGTTGTGGCGCCGGCAAGTTACCGGTGGATACGGTATCACTTCGCCGAGAAAGAGCGCGGCCTGGCGGTCGGTCTATATATGACGGGCACCAAGCTGGGGCCAGCCGTCGGAGCGCCGCTGGCCGCCTGGCTGATCGTCCGGTACGATTGGCGGATGATGTTCGTGTTGATCGGACTGGGCGGCTTGATCTGGCTGGTGCCCTGGCTGATGTTGGTCAAGAACGACGACCGGCAAATCGAGCGGGCTGCCGTAAAGAGGGATGGCACAAAGCCCATCCCATTCGGCCGGATCATGGCGAGTCCGGTGACCTGGGGCACCATCATCGCGTCGTTCTGCTACATGTACTTCGTCTACTTCTCGATGACCTGGATGCCGGCCTATTTCATGGAGCGGCGTCACCTCAGTTTGGGAAAGATGGGCCTCTTCGTGTTCTTCAGCTTCGGCGGCATGGCTATCATGGCTACGCTGGCTGGATGGGCGGCGGACCGGTTGATCAGGCGCGGACTCAACCCCGTGACCGTCCGAAAGTGCTTCACCATCGCCGGCTTTTCCATCGCCTGCACGGAACTGATCGGCGCGCGAGCTTCCTCGCTTGAGACGGCGCTGCTCTTCGCGGTGGTGTCGCTCTCCGGCCTTGGGCTGGCCACGGCCAACTACTGGGCGCTCACGCAGACGCTGATCCCGGGCGCGGCCATCGGGCGGATTTCCGGAATTCAGAACTGCTCGTGCAGCCTCGCCGGAATCGTCGCTCCGATCCTCACCGGCTGGCTCTTGCAGAAGACCGGCAGCTATGAAGCTCCGATGGTAGCGGTCCTGGTGGTACTGGTGTTGGGCGTGTTCTGCTACCTGTTCCCGATCCGGGAGATGTACGCCCCTAAGGCCGACGCGGTTGGTTGAGTCTCGCATGGCTAGCCACGCGGACGCAATCGCCGAGGCATTAGCGGGGTGCGGAGTCGAGTTTGTCTTCGGACTGCCCGGCGGAGAAGTTCTGGCCCTGATCGACGCTTGCCGGCGCCATGATCTGCGGTTCGTCCTGGCCGGCCACGAATCCAGTGCAGCGACGATGGCCCAGGTGATGGGCCAGATCAAGGGTGTCGCGGGGGTGTGCGTCTCGACGCTCGGTCCCGGCGCTACCAATCTGGTCACCGGCGTTGCCAATGCCTTTCTCGACCGAGCGCCGCTCGCGGTGTTCACCGCCCAGATTCCGAGTGGCGCGCTCCCCACCATGAGCCACCAGCGGGTGCCGCTGGAACGGCTCTTCTCGCCCATCACCAAGCGCTCCTCTACGCTGGGAGCGGGGGACAGCGGGCAGATCGCGTTCAACAGTATGAGGCTGGCATCGGCGCCTCGTCCGGGACCGGTTCACCTGGCGCTGCCCAGCGATGTAGCCATCCAGGAATGTGTCGCAGCGCCGGCGAAAGAGGATCCCGTGGCCGGCTGCTCCGCGGGCGAGGAGACGTTGCCGGAGACTGCCGGCCGGGTCAACTCCTCCGAACGCCCCTTGGTACTGATCGGCCTGGGTGCGGATCCTTCCGCGGCGGCAGCTATTCGCGCGTTGGTGGATCGGCTCCAGGCGCCGTTCCTGGTGACGCCGAAGGTGAAGGGTATCCTCTCCGAGGACGATCCACGCTTTCTGGGCGTCGCTTCCGGGATGGCCATCGATCGCGACATTCTGGAAACGATCCGGGCTGCCGATCTGCTGCTCGCCATCGGCTTCGACCCGGTGGAGTGCGATAAGACCTGGTTCGCCGACGTGGAAATGGTTGCGCTGGATGCGGTCACGATGAGCGAAGGGACTTATCGTCCGCTCGAAGCGATCGGAGACGTGGCGGCACTCGTGACGGGCCTGACAGCCCTTTTGGAACCGAAGCCCTGGCCCGAAGAGCTGCTTTCCCGCCGCCGGAAGGCTATGGCGCGCACGCCGGAATGCCCGCGCCGGGGCCTGTCACCCCTGCGATTGATCGAGGAGTTGCGAGCTGCGTTTCCGCGCGACGGCTTGGTCACCTGCGACGTGGGCGCCCACAAGCTGCTAATGGGACAGTTCTGGCGCGCGTACCAGCCGGGAACTTTCTTCATGTCGAACGGCCTGTCCGGGATGGGTTTTGGAATTCCCGCCGCGGTGGGCGCGCAGTTGGCGTATCCGGACCGGCCCGTGCTGGCGGTTGTAGGCGATGGCGGGATGCTGATGATGCTGCACGATCTGGCGCTGATCCGCAGGCTCAATCTTCCCATCATCATCGTCGTGTTCTCGGATTCCAGCCTGAGCCTGATCCGGGTCAGCCAGGAGCGGCGCGGACTTCCCAACTGCGGAGTCGATTTCCCGGCTCCCGATTTTGCCGCCATCGCGCAGGCTTTTGGGATCCACGCGCGGCGGACCGAAAGCCTCGCGGGGGTCAGGACCGAGGTTGAGCGCGCCCTGGCCGGGCGTCTTCCCGTGGTGTTGGATGTCCCGATAGACCCGAACGAATACGGAGACTTAGTCTAGCCGAGGCCTGCCACGCAATTCGGCGTTGATCCAGTCTATCGGCGCGACAGGCCCCACGACGAACAGGAAGCTCAGCGCGCCCAGCACCAGCACCACCGCGACAGCCAGGAAGGCGTAGAAGAAATGACCGGTGGCCGCAACGATTACGCCGGTTGCCCACGGCGCGGCCACCCCCGCCAGATTGCCGAACGCGTTCTGCAGGCCGGTCCATTTGCCCGCCGCCGAGGATCCGGCGATGGTCTGCGTGATGGCCCAGTGGTTGGCGGTGCAGAGTCCGAACAACAGGCAGGCTGCCGTCAGCAGCGCGATGCACATCCACGGGCTGTTAACGACCACCGCGGGCAAGACCAGCGTGCACAACAGCAACCCGGTTGCCGCGAAGCTCTTGCGAACGCGGGTCGGTGTGGCCCCGCGCATGATCAAGCGGTCCGAGAGCCAACCATTGAAGGTCGCCGAGGCGGCGAGTCCCCAGAGAGGAACCGAGCCCACGATGGCCATCATGGGGATCGAGAAGTGCCGTTCCATAACCAGGTAGGTGGGCAGCCAGGTGATCAGAAAATAGAATGCGTAATTGATACTGAAGAGCCCGAAAAAAGTGCCCCATGCGGACCGCTCCCGCAGAATCCGGACGAAGCCCGGCCCCGGGTGGCGGAGCGGCGTGTCCGCGGCTTGGGCGCGCGGCGCCCAGGCGGCCCATAATGGAACCCACAGCAGGGCGCCGAAGCCCAGAATCAAGAACAGAGATCGCCATCCGAACCGCGCAATCACCAGGCCGCCGATCAGCGTCCCCAGAGCGGGTCCGATCTTCGAGCCGGCATCGATGAGGGCGTTCGTCAAGCCGCGGCGGTGTTCCGGGAAGCGCGTAGCGATGATCTTCGAATAGGCGGGATAGGCGACCGATTCCGCGGCGCCGAGCACCAGCCGAAGCGAAAACAGCGCGCCGAAACCGCCCACGAATCCGGTTGCCGCCGTCGCCAACGACCAGATCAGGAAACCAGCCCCGAATACCCAGTTGACAGCGTAACGATCCACCAGCCACCCGGACACGATCTGGAACGACGCGTAAGTCCAGAAGAAAGCCGACAGCAGGAGTCCCAGTTGGGCCGGGGACAGCCTGAGCTCGGTCCGCAATCCCGGAGCCGCCACGGAGAGATTCGTGCGGTCGATATAGTTGATTGCGACCGAGACCACAAGCAGGACCAGGGCCAGCCAGGCAGCTTTCGTCGTCTTGGTCTCAAGCGAGGCCGTCCCGTTCATGCCGCCGGGCACGATTCCGCTATCGCTCCGCCTGCTGGCCTTCCGCCTGGGCCACGTTTGGCGTGCTCTTCGGATCGGCCAGCGCGGCCGAACGAATCGCATTGCCCGACGGCAATTCTGCGGCGTCCCAACCGCCGCCGAGGGCCTTGACAAGATCCACCGCCGCGCTCATGCGCTGCTGCAGAATGGTGATTTCGGTTTGCTCGTCGCCCAGTGCGATGATCTGGGTCGTGATGACGTTCAGATAGGAATCCGTGCCCGCGCGATAGCGGGCCATCTCAAGAGTCAGCGCCTCCTGGGCGGCCACCACCGCTTCCCGCTCGTGCACTTCCTCTTCCGCGAGATAGTGCAGGTTCGAAAGGTCGTCCTCGACTTCCTGAAATGCGGAGAGAACGGTCTGCCGGTAAGCGGCCACGGTAGCGTCGTATGCGGCCTGGGCGTTTTCCAGCGCGGCTCCGCGGCGGCCAAAATCGAACAGCGTCTGCGAGAGCGAAGGCCCCGCGGACCAATAGCGGCTCGCGTAGGTGAACAGATTCGCCAGATCCTTTGAAAGAAACCCAGGGGTGGCCGAAAGAGTCAGCGTGGGATAGTAAGCGGTCTCGGCAATACCGACGTTGGCATTGGCGGCGGCCACCTGGCGCTCAGTCGCGGCGATGTCGGGACGCCGCTCGAGAAGCTGTGAGGGAACAGCCATCGGAATAGGCGGCGGCGGGGCGCTGATCCTGCTGGCGCCAATCTCGAGGGAAGCCGGCAGCTGACCGGTCAGCACGGCTATCGCGTGCTCGGCCTGCGCTCGCGAAATGCGCGTCTGAGCTCTCTGGGCCATGGCGCTCGCAAGCTGAGTTTGCGCCAGCGTGATATCGGACCGCGATGCCACTCCGCCGGTATGGCGGTCGATGGTAAGTTGCAGATTCTTCTGGTAGGTTTCGATCGTGTTGCTGAGAATCTCCAGCTGCATGTCCTGCGCCGCCAGCAAAAAGTAATCGGTCGCCACGAGCGCCTGCTGGCTCAGCCGGATATTCTCGAGGTCGGCCGCGCTCACCTGCGCGTTGCTGACAGCATTCTCGACCGACAGGCGAACCCGGCCCCACAGGTCCGGCTCCCAACTCGCCACCGCGGGTAATGAAAAACTCGTGCTGGATTTCCCTTCGACGTAGCTTTGACCAATAGACGGGTTCGATCCGATGGTGGGATAGTAATTGGCGTGATTGGCCAAAACCACTGCCCGCGCCTCCCGGAACTGGGCTTCCGCCTGCTTGACGTTCTGGTTATTGATGCTCACTAACTCTTCCAGGCGGTTCAGTTCCGGATCGCCAAAAATCTCCCACCACTTACCCTTGAGAAGGCCGTCGCTAGGGTTCGCCATCTTCCATTGGTCGTTGCCGGCCATTTCTTTGAGGGCCGCCGGAGCCTGTGCCACGGGCCGCTGGTATCGCGGGCCGATCGTACAACCTGAGCAGAGGAGAAGAACAAAAACCGGGACTATCCAAAGCCGCGTCATCAATCAGCACTCTCCGCGACACCGCCGGGAATCAGAAAACCGGGACGGTGCCGGTAACTGGGCTGCCGCCGGGCAAAACGCTTGCGCAGCCGGTCGATATAAAGGTAAACCACGGGTGTAGTGAACAAAGTCAACAACTGGCTGACCACGAGGCCGCCTACAATGGAAATTCCGAGAGGTTTCCGCAGCTCCGATCCCACACCCCAGCCGAGCGCCATCGGCATCCCGCCCAGCAGCGCGCACATCGTCGTCATCATGATGGGCCGGAACCTCAGCAGGCACGCCTGGTGGATGGCAGCCCGCGAATTCAACCCTTCGTTCCGTTCGGCCGCCAGCGCGAAATCGATCATCATGATAGCGTTCTTCATCACGATGCCGATCAGCAGGATAATTCCGATCATGCCCACGAGGTCCAGAGCGCTCTTAAAAAGGACCATGGCCATCAGGGCTCCCACGCCCGCCGACGGCAGCGTAGAGATGATGGTCAGCGGGTGCATCAGGCTCTCGTATAGCATTCCCAGCACGATATAGACGGCCAGCAGCGCCGTTAGGATCAGAATAGGCTGGTTGGCAAGCGCTTCCTGATAGGCCCGCGCCGTGCCGGCGAACTTGCCCGTGATGCTGGCAGGCAGCCCCATCTCTACTTCCGCCCGGTTGATGGCGGCCACGGCGTCGCTCAGCGAAAGACCTTCCGCCAGGTTGAAGGAAAGCGTGGTGGCCGGGAACTGTCCCTGGTGCGGCAGCGAAATGGGCGTGATCCCCTGCGTGAAGTGCGTGAAGGTTGACAAGGGCACGTCGGTGCCCTTGGGCGTCTGCACGTAAATTGTATTCAGGAAGTCCGGGCTTGACCACCACTGCTGCTGCAGCGCCAGAACGACGTGGTACTGATTAATCGACTTGTACATCACCGAGACCTGGCGCTGGCCGAAAGCATCGTAAAGCGCGGAGTCTACGGCTTGCGCAGTCAGGCCCAGGCGCGATGCGGTGTCGCGGTCGATCACCACATTGGAAGATAAACCGGAAACCTGCTGGTCGGAACTGACGTCGGCGACCTCCGGCAGCGTCGAGAGCTTATCGAGAAGCTTCGGCCCCCAATACGCCAGCGAGTCGAAATCGGGACCCTGTAGCGTGTACTGATATTGCGCGTTGCCTTGCCGGCCGCCTACTCGCACGTCCTGAGAATTCTGCAGGAACAACTGAGCCCCCGGCACGCCCGAGGTCTGACGGCGCAGGCGGGCGATCACCTGGTCCGAAGTCGTCTTGCGGACTCCCGCCGGTTTCAACTGAACGTTGATTTGGGCCATGTTCCCACCGAATCCGCCGCCGCTGGTGCCGCACACCATGGTGACGGTCTCGACGTCCGGGTCGTGATGAATCTTCTCCTCATACCATCTCGATTTATCCAGCAGAGACTGGTAAGAGATGTGCTGCTCGCCCATGACGGCGCCCTGTAGACGCCCCGTGTCCTGCTGCGGGAAGAACCCCTTGGGGATCTTGTCGTAGAGGTACACATTAGTGCCTATGGTAAGCAGGACCGTCACCAAGACAAACGGCGGATGGCTCAGCACGACATCCAGAGCCGACGAATACGTGGAAATGATCCACTTGTATGCTCTATCGGTTTGGTTGTAAAGAGCGCCGTGACCGCGGTCTTCCTTAAAGAACAAGGCGCACATCATTGGCACGAACGTCAAAGCGATAACCAGAGATACGCCGATGGCAGCCGCCAGAATCACCGCGAATTCGCGGAACAGCCGGCCCACCACGCCGCTCATCATCAGGATGGGAATGAAGACGGCGACGAGCGACATACTCATCGACAGGACGGTAAAACCGATCTCCGCCGCGCCCGTCAGGGCGGCCTGCCTCGGTTTCATCCCATCTTCGACGTGTCGCGTAATGTTCTCGATCACGACGATCGCGTCGTCCACCACGAATCCCGTACCGATGGTAAGCGCCATCAGCGAAAGATTGTCCAGGGTGTACCCGATCAGATACATCACGCCGAAGGTGGCGATGAGGCATACCGGCACCGATATGGCGGGAATGAACGTCGACCGGATGCTGCGGAGGAAGACAAACACCACCAGAACCACCAGTGCGATAGAGACGATCACATTGCGTTCCGCATCCCTCAGCGATTCGCGCGTCGTGGTGGTGCGGTCGCTGGCGATCTTGAAACGGACGCTCGGCGGAAGCTGGGCCTGAAACTGCGGCATCAAGGCTTTAATCCGGGCGACCGTGTCGACGATATTCGCGTTCGGCTGGCGGCTGACCTGGATCTGCACCATCGGGTTTCCGTTTACCATGCCGAAGTTCCGGACATCTTCGTTCGCGTCAACCACACGGCCGAGGTCCGACAGGCGGACGGGAGCGCCGTTCCGATACACAACCACCAGGTCCTTATAATCTTTGGCCAGAAAGAGCTGGTCGCTCAAGTAAATGGGAAGCTGCACATCGGAATTAGCCAGCGCGCCTTTCGGTTTATTCGTATTGGCGTTCTGGAGAAACGAGCCGATCTGATCGAGACCCACGTTGTACTTGGACAGCGGCTGCGGATTCACCTCCACACGAACCGCGGGAAGCGAGCTTCCGCCAACAGTAACCTGGCCGACGCCCTGGACCTGCGCCAGCTTTTGCGCGAACACCGAGGAGGCGATGTCATACAGTTGCGGCCTGGGCACTACATCCGACTCGAGTGTCATCAGCAGAATGGGCTGATCGGCCGGATTGATCTTCCGGTATCTGGGCAGAGAAGGTAGATTAGCGGGGAGATACCCGGCGGCGGCGTTGATGGCCGCTTGCACGTCGCGCGCTGCCCCGTTGATATCGCGGCTCAGGTCGAATTGGAGCGTGACCGACGCGCCCCCGACCGTGCTTCTGGACGTCATTTCCGTGACACCCGCGATGCGCGTGAACTGCTTTTCCAGCGGAGTCGCGACCGAAGCCGCCATTACGTCGGGACTCGCGCCCGGCAAGCCGGCGCTGACCATGATGGTCGGAAAATCGACTTCCGGCAGCGCCGCGACGGGCAATAACGTATATGCGATGCCGCCAGCCAGCGAGATCGCCACTGTAAACAGCGTGGTGGCGACCGGCCGGTGAATGAATGGCGTGGAAATGCTCATAGTCGCCAGTCTTAACTCAACTCGGTCCCGGGGAGGAGATCCTCATTGCCCGATCGGCGGAACCGGCCGAACCAGGCCGCCGCCCTATCGAAATACAAATAGATCACCGGGGTCGTGAACAGCGTCAGCACCTGGCTGATCATCAGTCCGCCGATGATGCAGATGCCCAGCGGCTTTCGCAATTCGGAACCCACGCCGCTCCCAAAGGCCAG
Source organism: Terriglobia bacterium (assembly GCA_963714205.1). Taxonomy (GTDB): domain Bacteria; phylum Acidobacteriota; class Terriglobia; order Bryobacterales; family Bryobacteraceae; genus CAVQNQ01. The sequence continues at coordinate 909,724 of CAVQNQ010000002.1, read as the reverse complement.
CGGAACCGCCCCCAGCAGCGCGGCCATGGTGGTCATCATGATGGGGCGGAAGCGCAGGAGGCACGCCTGGTAAATGGCTTCTTCCGGCGACTTGCCTTCATGTCGCTCCGCTTCCAGGGCGAAGTCGATCATCATGATGGCGTTCTTCTTTACAATGCCGATCAGAAGAATCAGGCCGATAAGCGCGATGACGTCCAGATCCTTCTTGAACAGAATCAGAGCCAGGAGTGCGCCCACTCCGGCCGATGGCAGAGTGGAAAGGATGGTAATGGGGTGAATAAAGCTCTCGTATAGGATCCCCAGAACGAGGTACACGGTGACGCAGGCAGCCAGAATCAGAACCAATTCGTTGGCCAGCGAAGATTCGAATGCGTGGGCCGTTCCCTGAAAGCTCGGTTCGATGCTGGCGGGCATTCCCAGTTGCTTCGTGACCTGCTTGATGTGGTCGACCGCCGCGCCTAACGAGGCTCCTGGAGCGAGATTGAAGGAAACCGTAACCACCGGGAACTGGGCCTGGTGGTTAATCTCGATGGGGGCCGGAATCAGAGACGCGTTGACCAGCGATCTGAGCGGAGCCGGCGCGAGCGCCGCCGCGCCGGTAAGAGCGCTATTCGTCCCGGCCAGCGCGATAGTCGTGGCCAGATTCGCCGACGCCGACCCGATCGGCACGTACATGTCGTTCAGAGACGCCGAGTCCTGCTGATAATGGGGCGCGACTTCGAGAATCACATGGAACTGATTGGTCTGCGTATAAATCGTCGATACCTGCCGCTGGCCGAAGGCGTCGTAGAGCGCATCGTCGATGTTCTGAGGGGTGATGCCCAGCCTGCCCGCCGTGTCGCGATCGATATTGAGATACAAACCCAAGCCGTTGTTCTGCTGATCGCTGGCCACGTCCCGGAGTTCGGGCAGTTTCTGCATCCTAGCCAGAAGCAGTGGGACCCACCGGTCCAGCAGCGCTTTGTCGGGTGCGTCGAGTGAGTATTGGTATTGCGTGCGGCTGATGCGGTCTTCCACTGTCAGGTCCTGGATGGGCTGCAAGAACAGCTGGATACCCGCCACCTCTTGCACCTTCGGCTGTAGCCGCCGGATCACATCCACCGCGGAAACGCCGGCGCGCTGTTCGAGCGGCTTCAGCGTGACCTGGATGCGGCCGCTATTCATGGTCGTGTTCACACCATCGGCGCCGATGAAAGAAACCAGATTCTCGACGGCCGGATCCTGACGGATCACCTGAACCAGATCCTGCTGCCGCCTGGCCATGGCGGGAAACGATACCGTTTCTGGCGCTTGCGAAATGCCCAGGATGGCGCCGGTATCCTGCACGGGGAAGAACCCCTTCGGAACGATGTTGTAAAGGTAAACCGTGAGGCCGAGCGTGCCGATAGCCACCATGAGCGTTGCGAACTGATGGCGCAACACTACCCGGACCATCCTGCCATACGCCTCGATGGCCTTGACGAAGCACCATTCCGACCAGCGGTACAAGGCGCCCTGCTCGGATTCCGGATGGTGCCTCAGAATTCGAGCGGCCATCATGGGCGTCAGCGTCAGGGAGACAAAGGCCGAGAACATGATGGTGACGGCGAGCGTCACGGCGAATTCGCGGAACAGCCGGCCCACGATGTCCGCCATGAACAGCAGGGGAATCAGCACGGCGATCAGCGAGACCGTCAGCGATACGATGGTAAACCCGATCTCGGCCGACCCGGTGAGCGCGGCTTGCATGGCCGAATCGCCCCTCTCGATGTAGCGTGAGATATTTTCGATCATCACGATCGCGTCGTCCACCACGAAACCGGTGGAAATCGTCAGCGCCATTAACGAGAGGTTATCCAGGCTGTACCCCAGCAGGTACATGACGCCGAACGTTCCCACCAGCGAAAGGGGTACGGCGATGCCCGGAATGATCGTGGCCGAGGGGCTGCGCAGAAACAAAAAGATCACGAATACCACCAGCACGGTGGTGAGCATCAGTTCGAATTCCACGTCCGCGACCGACGCCCGGATGGTGGTGGTGCGGTCGCTGATGATCTGGACGCCAATCCCCTGCGGCAGAGATGCTTCGATTTGGGGAAGAAGGGCCTGAACCGTGTCGACGACGTTGATGATATTGGTCCCGGGCTGCCGCTGAATATTCAGCACGATCGCCCGGTTGGCGTTCACCCAGGCGGCGAGCTTGGTGTTTTCCGCGCCGTCAGTCACGGTGGCGACGTCCCGAACGCGCACGGGCGCGCCGTTGCGGTAAGCAATGACGATCGGCTCGTATTGCTTGCCGGACTGAAGCTGGTCATTGTCGTTGATCGTCCAGGCTTGGTCCGGGCCGTCGAAGTTGCCTTTGGCCTGGTTTACGTTGGCGCTGTTCAGCGCCGTTCGCAGAGACTCGAGACTCAGATCGTAGGACGCCAGCGCGGTGGGGTTCGCTTGTACGCGCACGGCCGGACGCTGCCCGCCGCTGATGGTCACCGCGCCCACGCCGGGGAGCTGGGAAATCCTCTGCGCCATACGCGTCTCGGCCAGTTCTTCGACTCTCGGCAGGGGAACGGTCGAAGACGTAATGGCGAGAGTCAGAATGGGCGCGTCGGCGGGATTCGTCTTGCTGTAGATCGGCGGAAACGGGAGATTCGTGGGAAGAAAAGTCGTAGCCGCATTAATGGCGGCTTGCACCTCCTGCTCGGCCACGTCGATGCTGAGATCCAGCGAAAACTGTAGCGTGATCAGCGAGCTGGTAAAAGAGCTGATCGACGTCATCTGCGTCAATCCGGGCACCTGTCCGAACTGCTTTTCGAGCGGCGCGGTGATCGAAGAGGTCACCACCTCCGGACTGGCGCCCGGGTAAAAGGTCTGGACCTGAATGGTCGGGTAATCCACCTGGGGCAGAGCCGAAACCGGCAGTTGCCGGAAAGCCGTGACACCGACAAGCACCACGCCGGCCATCATCAGCGACGTGGCGACCGGCCTCAGGATGAAGATCCGGGAGGGACTCACCGGGGAGCGCCTCCGCCTTGGCCGTTCTTGAAGTTGCCAGCGCCTTTCTTAAACCCGCCTTCGCCTTTCTTGGATCCGCCACGTCCGCCCCGCCCGCTCCGTCCATTTCCGCCGCCGTTATCTGGCGGGTTGTCCATCTCTCCGGCTTTGCGCACTCTGACCGCCGCTCCTTCGATCAGCCGGTCGGTCCCGTCGACGACTACCCGGTCTCCATCCGAGATGCCGCCGAGAATTTGGGACGAGGTCGCGGTAGTGACTCCCACCTGAACCGTCTTCAGGTGCACTCTGGAATCGTCGTCCACGACATAGACGAAAGTGCCCTGCTGGCCGTTCTGGACGGCCACGTTTGGAACGACGAGCTGATTGGTCAAGGTGTCAACCAGCACGCGCACGTTGACGAATTGCTGGGGGAAGAGTTCATTGTTCTTATTGTCGAAAACCGCCTTCAGCCTCGCGGTGCCGGTCGTGTTGTCGATCTGGTTATCGATGGTCAATAACATCCCGGACGCCAGCTTCTTGGAATTGTCCCGATTATAGGCGTCTACTGGCAGATGAACACCCGCGCGCAGCTTCTGCGTGACCTGCGGAAGAGTGTCCTCCGGGATGGTGAACACCACCGAAATCGGCTGGAGCTGCGTGATGGTGATCATGCCGTTCGCGTCCGAGGCGTGAACGATGTTGCCGGGATCCACGAGCCGCAGGCCTAGCACACCCGTAATCGGCGCGGTGATTTTGGCATAGGTCAAATTCAGCTCGGCGCTATCGATGTTGGCTTGATCCTGCTTGGTTGTAGCTTCGTACTGCGCAACCAGAGCTTTCTGCGTATCCAATTGCTGGCTCGGGATGGCGTCGGTCTTCACCAATAACGTGTAACGGTCGAAATCCACCCTCGCGTTGGCCAGCAGAGCCTGGTCGTGCGCCAGCGCGGCTTCAGCCATCTCGAGTTGGACCTGATAAGGCCGCGGATCGATCTCGATCAGAACCTGGCCCTGCTTGACCAGATCGCCTTCGTTGAAATTCACCTTCATCAACTGGCCATCGACCCGTGACTTGACTGTAACCGTGTAGTAAGCGGTCACGTTGCCGAGCCCGTTCAGGTAGACGGGGATGCTGGAGCGTGCGACATTCGTCACCACCACCGGCACAGGGCCGGCAGCCGCGCCCCTGCCGCCGCCCCCTCCAAAGCCCCCTCCGCCGCCGCCCTGGCCTCGCGGGGTGACGACCGGCTGCCCGGCGCGCCAGACCGCGTATCCCGCGACACCCGCCACGATCAGCAGAAAAACGACCCAGATCAGGCCGCGTTTCTTCGATTTTCCGGAGCCGGGCGGCTTTGGTCCTGGTTGGCCGGGCAGATGCACTTCCGGCAGCGATTCAGGGGTCTTTGTGGTTGTTGTCATTCCGAACGCCTGTTGAAGAAGCTACACACCACCGAAATTATGACTGATTCCAGGGCACCAAAGGTTACACCTCCGCTCCCCGGGCGGATGGCTGCCACCCCCGCGGAATTCCCGAGAGGGGCCAGAGCAAAAGCGGACGCCCTTGCTTCAAGAGAGTGCAGGTTTTGTTAGGGGGCAGCGGCAGCCAATGCCGTCCACATCCGTTAATGGGCCTCCGCGCTCCCGGCGTGCCGGCACCGGTCGTTATGGGTGAAGATGTCCGGCAAGGATCTCCGGGTAAGCCTCACTTGTTTACCATCCGCTCGAGTGGCCCAGCCGCCGATCGCCTTTATGTGTGTCCAGAGATCTCGTTTCGCCGGTTTACCTTCCGGCCGATTGACCCAGATGTGTTTGTCGTCGTAGCTGATTGGCACGGTTTGGCCGGGCGCGGTCCAGGCCGCCCACGCGCCGTGGAACTTCGTCAGATAATTCTTCGATTCATCCTGCCAGTTCAAAACCGGAGTCCTTTGATAGCCAATCAGCACCTTATCGTCCACCGCGAAGCAGTAATAAAAATCGCTCGCCCCGAAAAAGCAGTTCGCGCAAAGAAATTCAGCGTGATCGAGCAATTGCGCTTGGGCCTGCCGCCGCTCGGCTGCCGCTGAGAAGGGAACCAGCGCGCCTAGCGAAGCGGCTGCGCAAACCGATATCCGGACAACGGAACGGATATACGAGTACGGGTTCATCGTCCAATCTTAACCCGTCGCCGAGCGCCGCGGCAACGCGGCTGGATCTCGACGATCTTCACGTCGCACTCGATGGGGCATCGAGTCCCGAAGGGCAGGGCAGGGCGTCTGGATTCAGTCAGGCGCCCCGGTGTGATATCCTTGGTTCCGAAATAATGGTTGTCCAACGATCTAAGTCGAACCCCCTCCCGGCATCGCGTCAACATCTACTTATGCGACTCCTTACATCGCAGCTATGGCACACGAAACAGGCCTGCACGTTTTGCCTTCCGCTTATTCTAGCGGGAACTCAACTCTCCGCCCAGAGATCCCAACCGTCCCTCGACCCTGGCTCCCTGGATTCCCACTTCGAGAATGACCAGGTGATTCTCAACGCGCCGCACCCCGGAATTACTATTCCCGGCGCCGCCGCGGCAAGAATTGGCACAACCACCCGCTGAATCGTGTGATGGTCTACGTACATCCCGGCGGGGAAAAGCTCACTTACCTGGACGGCAGCGTGGAGGACCTGAAGTGGGAAGCGGGCACGGTCAAATGGAGCCCGGCCGTGGGCTATCACTACTCGGAGATCCCGCCTGCGCTCGATCCGCGAGTGTGGAAATCCCCGGCATTCACCACGCCAATGATCGTCGATATCGGAATCAAGAAGCCGGGATATCCCGGCAAGGCGGCGGGCACAGCTCTCGACCCGTTGCGGGTTGATCCGAAAGACTTCCAGTTGGTATTCGAGAACAGCCAGGTTCGCGTCATCCGCTTGAAAATGGGCCCGCGGCAGAGCGTGCCGATGCACGAGTACACCCTCAACCACTTAATCGTTTACATCACCGATCAGAACGTGCGCGCGACATCGCCCGAGGGGATAGCTGAGGTCGTGCAACACCAGGACGGGAGCGCCAGCTGGCAGGGTCCCTCCAAACAGAAGCTGGACAACCTGGCCGACAAGCCGCTCGAAACGGTGGTCGTGGAACTGAAGAGTATTTACTGATCCGCGGATCCCCGCGCGGATGTACGGGCGTCCCGTCGAAGCGTATGCCGGCATTGAAAATAAAGTCGTCAGGTTTTTTGGAGTCTGGGACTCCGAATTCATTTTCGGCGTTGGGGTTCCGCCGCATCAAATAGAAACATAAGGCTTTAGGCACAAGGCCGGGCCACAAGAGACGAGCCGGGCCAAAAAACACATCCCTGATCCTCTGTTCTGGCGTGCGAACTCGGGATGCGTCTGGCGATGGACACGTCCGGACAGACGGCCTATAATTGGGTCGCGGATGAGAAACGCAAATGAATAATTTTAACTGTGGAAAATGTCTGCTGCTGGTCGCCGCGGCAGTCTTGATTGCCGGATGCTCAAAACAAGAACGGAACGAAGCGGTTCAACTGGCGAAGGCGCTCAATGCGAAGAAGGCTAACTATGCCTCCGCCGACGCCATCGAGAAGGACTTTATGGGCAGCGCTCGCGCGTGGTGTGACGGAATCGTGGCAAACGGAGCGGGTCATGGGGCGGAATTGGATCAGAACGCGACGGTGGCCTCCGAACTGGCGAAATCCGCGGTGGCGGCCAGCACCCAATTGAGCCAGGTGCGTCAGGCGGTTAACGACCAGACGCTCGAGCAAGATTATACCAGGAGTGTTCGCAACACGCTGGTCACCGAGCTGACAGCACGCCAGCGCCGGCTTCAGGACGTACGCGCGTTGCTGGAGCAGATCTCCCCTCAGTTTCTCCAATACAAGCGCGATAAGACCTACAAGGGAGACACCTATCCGACCGAAATCGGAAATCTGGATGCGCTGCTCCAGGCCTACAGACCCCCGGAAGATGTGGTCGGAACGGCGCTCTCGAATCTGAAAGAGAAATACAGTCTCACCGATAGCGAGATCTGACCAAGCCCCAGCGGATGTTTGCGCCTCAAGGCGCGCGGAACCCCGACACGTCCCCCCAGGCGACCGTCTTCAGGGTGCGCCAAGGGCGATTGGCAGGCCGCGCGTCGGAGGCGGAGGTCCCATTACTCCGCGGGCTGAATGGAAGAGTGGAGCCACGGACAGGAATCGAACCTGCGACCCGCAGTTTACAAAACTGCCGCTCTACCGACTGAGCTACCGTGGCGTACCTTTTTCTATTTAACCACGAGTCGGAAAAAGCCGCCGCTCGACAAGCGCGCGGCTGATCCTCACCGCACCCCCTTCTGTTTGAGATAGGCGATCAGCGCGGCCGGATCATCGCTGATGATGGCGTCCACCTTGGCCTCGATGAGGCGATCCCAATCGGCCTCGCTATCGGCGGTCCAGGGCACCACTTGAAGACCGGCTTTATGGGCCGCCTCGACTACGGCGCGGCCAGAGCGAACAGGATGATACTAAACGAGACAATTCGATTGAACATAGCAATTGACCCCAATAACCCATTGTCATATATTAGACGCAGCCGCACTCGGGAGTAGCAAAAAAAGTCTGAAAGCGCCGTTCGGCCAGCATTCCACATGAGCGACATTTTTCCAGGTATTAACAGGGCTGTAACAGTTATGCGAACGGCTCGTAACATTCTGAAGTTACCATCGCGGGGAGGTCTCGAAAAAGAATGCAGAACATGATAAAAGCAATAGCTGTCGCGTGTTTCGTAATGACCGCGGCGCTTTTCGCCCAGTTCGATACGGCCGAGGTTCTGGGAACGGTGCGCGATCCGTCCGGCGGCGCGATTACCAAAGCCACCGTGACCCTGACCAATATGGATACGGGTATCCAGGCCAAGACAGCCACCGACGAAAGCGGTAACTACGATTTCTTTAACGTGAAAGTGGGCCGCTACAGCGTCGTGGTGGAGCAGGCCGGATTCTCGAAGTTCACCACCGCGGATGTGCAGGTAAACGTGAACGCGCGCCAGAGGGTGGACGTTGCCATGCAGGTGGGCGCAATCACCGAGACGGTTGAAGTGACCGGCGTGGCCGCCGCGCTGGAGACGGATTCAAGCGAACACGGACAGGTGATCAATACGGAGGCGGTTGCGGAACTCCCGTTGAACGGCCGCAATTACGCCGACCTGGCGCTCTTGTCCACGAACGCCGTCAAGTCTCCCATCTCGGCCACGTTCTCGCCCAGCGGCACGCCGCGCGAGGGCGCCTTCAACGTGAACGGCATGCGCAGCACGTATAACAATTTCCTGCTGGACGGCCTGGACAACAATGCCTATGGCACCAGCAACCAGGGCTACTCCGCGCAGTTGGTGCAGTTGTCGCCGGACGCGCTGGCCGAGTTCAAAGTCATCACCAGCAACTACAGCGCGGAATATGGGCGCGTGGGCGGCGCGGTGGTGAACGCGGTCATGAAGTCCGGAACCAACCAGTTTCACGGTAGCGCCTACGAATTCATGCGCAATACCGATCTGAACGCCACCGGCTTTCTGTTCAGCCCGGCCGTGTTCGTCAAGCCCACGCTGCAGCGCAACCAGTTCGGGGCCACCATCGGCGGGCCTTTCATCAAGAACAAGCTGTTCTTCTTCGCGGATTACGAGGGCTTCCGCCAGTTGCAGCGCTATCTTAATTTCGACTCCATTCCCGACATGAACGATCGCCAGGGCATCCTCCCCGTGACGGTGGTCGACCAGCTGACCAGCACCGTCTACCCGGCGAACACGCAGATCCCAATCTCCCAGTTGAATCCCTTTGCCGCCGCGGTCCTGAACGCGCTCCCGGCGCCCAATGGGCCCGGGCGCTCCAACAACGACGAGGCGCTCCTGCTGATCAAAGATTACGGCGACAAATTCGACGCCAAGATCGACGGGCAGATCAACGATCGCATGACGGCGTTCCTGCGTTTCAGCCAGCGCAAAGATTTGCAGTACTACGCGCCGGACCTGACCGGGCCGTCCGGCGGTGATGGCAACGGCTACATTCACGTCATCGATCAGAATGCTTCGCTGGGCTACACCTGGACCGTCACGCCAACCTCTCTGTTCCAGGCCCGCCTGGGTTTCTCCCATATTCTGGGAGGCAAAGAGCCGCCGTATCTGGGCGGCCCGAGCATGTCGGCCCTGTACGGCGGCTTTCAAGGCCTGCCGACGACGCCCAGCCTGACCGGCGGACTCGACACGCAGACCATCAGCGGACTCACCGCCCTGGGCCGGCAAACCAGCAATCCGCAGTTCCAGAATCCCACTTCCTGGGATCCGGAATTCAATTATTCGAAGACCCTGGGCCGGCATTCCCTCAAAGTGGGTTATCAGTATCTAAACATCCGCACCGAGATTCTGGACACCAATCCGCTCTATGGTCAAGACACGTACAGCGGGGCGTTCAGCAAGCCCACCTGCGCGGAACTGGACCAGCCAACCGGCTGCACGATTCCGAGCGACTCGACCAGCTACAGTCTCGCGGATTTCTACTTCGGCACTCCCAATCAGATCAACCTGGGGAGCTATTCGGTTATCAACCTGCGCCAGTTCGTGCACTCGCTGTATTTTCAGGACGATTTTCGAATGACCTCCAAGCTGACAATGAACGTCGGTCTGCGGTATGAGTTCGCCTCCCCGCTCTACGAGCGCGATAACAACTACTCGAATTTCGACCCCACCACCGATACCATGATCAAAGCCACCAGCGGAAGCCTGTATAACCGCAGCCTGGTCCACCCCGACTACAACGACTGGGGCCCGCGGCTTGGCCTGGCATACAGCATCGATTCGAAGACGGTAGTCCGCGGCGGATATGGCATCAGCTACACCTTCTTCAACCGGCCCGGAAGCGCCCAGGAGGGGATCAATGCTCCTCAGGCCCTTTTCGGCGTCCTCAGCCAGTCGAATCCCACCAGCTCGACCTTCCTGACGACGTTGAACAGCTTTAGCACGAACATCGCCAGCCCCGCGGCTTTCAATCCGGCCAATTCCAACGTGGTCTACACCCCGCCGGACAGCAAATGGCCGTACATCCAGAACTGGTTTTTCTCGGTGCAGCGGCAGCTTCCCAAGAACACGGTGTTGGAGTTGTCGTACAACGGGAACCATAGCCTGCGGCTCCCCATCATCGCCGATTACAATCAGGCGGCTCCGAACCAGCCGGGCCAAAGCCTGGGAGTCTCGGCGCGCTTGCCGATCCCGACTTTCGGGCCGATCACGTGGCTCGATCCGGCCGGCGACGATCACTACAATGGCCTCTCGGCCCGCGTGGAACACAGTTTCACGAGAGGCTTCTATGTCTTGAACGCGTTCACCTGGGGTAACGGGATGGGCGATTCCGAGCAGGCGCTCGAGTATTTCGCGGGCTACTACCAGGCCAACCCACAAAATATTCGCGATCTGGCCGCGGAAAAAGGACCCTCCAGCTTCGACGTGAAGTTCAATAACGTCACCAGCGTGGTCTACCAGCTTCCCTTCGGCAAGGGACGGCAATTCGGCTCCAACATGAATCCAGTGCTGGATGGGGTCGTGGGGGGATGGGAGATCAACAGCATCAATACCGCTCACACGGGCCAACCGCTGGACGTGACTTATGGCGCGACCGGCGCCAACATCGTCAGCTCGCTTTCCAACGACTACCGCGGCCAGCCGGAACTGCGTCCCAACGTAACCGGCAGCTCGGTAAGCCAGAGCCGGTCGCAGATGCTGAATACATACTTCGCCGGGTACACCTTCACCACTCCGCCGGCCAGCGATCCGTACGGGAATGTCGGCCGGAATTCGTTCCGCGCTCCCAATTTCGATCAGTGGGACTTCTCCGCCGATAAGAACTTCCGGATCCACGAACGGGCCCGGCTGCAATTCCGGGCGGAGTTCTTTAACGTTTTGAACCATACGAATTTCGGGATTCCGAACACGCAAATTACCAGTTCCGCCTTCGGTACCGTCCGCACGACCTACCCCTCGCGGCAAGGCCAGTTTGCACTCAAGCTGATCTTTTAGGCGACAATTGTCCATAGCGGCGCGCTCCGGAGGGCGCGCCGCGCATTTTCACATGAACAGAGAAGAGATGTTCCGCCGCTTCCACGCGCGCGCGGAGCGGTGGGACATGATTGTGGTCGGCGGCGGCGCCACCGGTGTCGGCGTGGCCATCGACGCGGCCACGCGCGGCTACGAGGTGCTGCTCCTCGAACGCAGCGATTTCGGCAAAGGCACTTCCAGCCGCAGCACCAAGCTGGTGCACGGAGGCGTTCGCTACCTCGAGCAGGGCAACGTCTCGCTGGTGATGGAGGCGCTCAAGGAGCGCGGGCTGATGTTGCAGAACGCGCCTCACCTGGTCCGCAACCTGGGTTTCGTGGTGCCGAACTACGACTGGTGGGAGGCGCCTTTCTACGGCATCGGGCTGAAGCTCTACAACCTGCTGGCCGGCAAATACGGCTTCGGCGCTTCACGCATTCTCTCTCGCGAAGAGACGCTCGAGCGGCTCCCCACCATCAAGACCGACGGCCTGCGCGGGGGCGTCATCTATTTCGATGGACAATTCGACGATTCCAGGCTGCTCATCAACCTGGCGGCCACCGCCTTCGAGCAGGGCGCCACGTTGCTGAACTATGCCCCGGTGATCGCTCTCACCCGGGACGGCGATGGCTTTGTGGCTGGCGTGCGCTTCCGCGATGCCGAGACCGGCGAAGAATTCAAAGCCCGCGCGCCGGTGGTGATTAACGCCACCGGGCCGTTCGCCGACGAGGTTCGTCGCATGGCGGAAGCCGGCGTCGAGCCGATGATCGCTCCCAGCCAGGGTATTCACCTGGTTTTCGACGGGTCGTTTCTGGCGAGCGATAGCGCCATCATGGTGCCGCACACCAGCGACGGGCGGGTGATGTTCGCCATTCCCTGGCACGGCCACACGGTGGTGGGCACCACCGATACGCCCATAGCGGAGGCCCAGCCGGAGCCGGTGGCGCAGGAGCAGGAGGTTGAGTTCATTCTCCGGACCGCCTCCCTGTACCTGGACAAGCGGCCCTCGCGCGGCGACGTGCTGAGCGTGTTCGCAGGCATACGGCCGCTGGTGCGTGCCGGCGAATCCGGCAACACCGCGGCGCTGTCGCGCGATCACACCATCCGGATCGAGAATTCCGGGATGGTTACGATCTGCGGCGGGAAGTGGACCACCTATCGCCACATGGCCGAGGATTGCGTGAACCTGGCGGCCACGCTCGCGCGCCTCCCCGAGAAGCCTTGCCTCACCGGCCACCTTAACATTCACGGTTTCCACACCGCCGCCGATAAACTCGGCCGTCTGCGGGTTTACGGGGCGGATGCGCCGGCCGTGTGCGCGCTGGAGGAGAGCGAAGCGGGCCTGGGAGAGCCGCTCGACGCGGCGTTGCCCTACACGGGTGCGGAGGTGGTGTGGGCGGCGCGCCACGAGATGGCCCGCACGCTAGAAGACGTTCTGGCCCGGCGCACGCGGGCGCTGTTCCTGAATGCCAGGGCCTCCGTGGCCATGGCGCCGCACGCGGCCGCGCTGCTGGCTCGCGAGTTGGGGCGCGACGCCGCCTGGCAGACCAGCCAAGTGGAAGAGTTCGGACGAATCGCTGCCAATTACGCGCTCGTTTGATCTTTGCACCCATTTCCCGCGGCGGTTTTTGGGACTAAGATACTACCAGCGGGGGTGAACCATGCTTTCCGGCAAACTTGTTCACTTGGTCGAAACGCATTGGGACCGGATCATCGCCCGCGTTGTGGAAGCGATCCGGCGGGAGCCCGAGCTGCCGCACTTGCGGACTCTGCTGGATAGCGAATTGCGGGAATGGGGAGACGATTTGCTGCGCAACCTGGGGCACTGGCTCACGGTTGGCAGTCCGGACGATCTGGCCCGCCGCTACGAGCGGCTCGGCAGAATGCGTTTCGAACAGGAGATTCCGCTCCACGAATCCGTGCGGGGTTTATGCCTGCTCCGGCAAAAGACCATGGAATACGTGGAGGAACACATCGCGTCCAACAGCAGCGTCGAACTCTTCGCAGAAGAGGAGTTGGAACGGCGATTGAGCTATTTCTTCGACTTGCTGCTCGTTCACCTGGTGCGCGGCTATGAGAGCGCGCTGCGAAGAAATATAGCGGCGGCGTAAAGTCCGGAGGTAGGCCCGCGTGGGCGAGCCTCCCGGCTTAGCTATTTCACGATGACCGTCTTGTTGGCTTCGATCGTCACCTTTTGGACGACCGGCGCTCCGCTGGCGGGTTCGATGCGGACTTCATATTGGCCCGGCGGCAGGAGCAGGCCCTGCACGACGTTGTTGAATTCGCCGGCGTGGCCGTAGAACTTGCCATTGATATAGACCGCGGCAAACTTGTCGGCAGCCTCGGTGCGCAGGACGCCAAAAGGCGGTTTGGCGAGCGGCAGGGGCTTTAGGGTCTCGGCAACGACGGTCTTTTTCCCGGGAGTGACCGTAACTTTAGTAACCACCTCTTCATAGCGTGGATCAACGAGCTTGATCTCATGTTCCCCGGCGGCCACGGTGTAAGTGCGGGACATTCCGAAATTCGCCGCCGGTCCCAGGTACTTGCCGTCCACGAAAACCCCGGCCTTACCGGGATTGGCATTGACTTTGAGGGTGCCGGTCTGCTGGGCGGCCAGTGGAAGCGCGGCCAGCAGAAGGGCAGTAACAATCGCGAGTGAGCGTATCAAGGTTAGTTGCCTCCCGTTTGAGCTGCAACTCAAACATCCGTAGAGTAGCATTCCCAGTTACGCGTCGAAAGTCCAATTCGAGGCGCTACGCCTCGGGAATCTCCGGTGAAATGGCTGAAAGGGCCTCTGGGACCTCGGGAATCTGGGGGAGAATACCCAACCGGACATAAATGGGCCGCGCAGCTTGGCGCATGGCGGGGAGCCGGCGCGCGAACTGGATCGCTCCGGCGATGCACAGGACGCCCCCGAGCATCAGTGTGGCGGGTGCGCCGATACGCGCGGCCAGAGCGCCGGCCAGCAGGCTGCCAAAAGGCGCCACTCCCTGAAAAGCCATGGCGTAGAAGGCCATCACGCGGCCACGCTTGGTCTCTTCCACGATGGTCTGCAGGATCGTGTTGCTGGCCGCCAGTTGCTGAATGAACCCGAAGCCGGTGCCCAGCAGCAGCACCATGGAAAGCCAAAAAGAGCGCGAAGAGGCAAAGGCAATTAATGTAGCGCCGAAGAGAGCCGCCGAGATCGGGATCATTTTCCCCAGGCCGAGCACCGATTTACGGGCTGCCAGCAGGATCGCGCTGGTGAGCGCGCCCACGCCCGTCGCGGCCATCAGAAACCCCAGCGTGTGCGGGCCGCCGTGCAGGATCTTGGCGGCGAAGATGGGCATCAGCACGGTATAGGGCATCCCCACCAGGCTGACAAGCGACAGCAACAGGAGAATCGAGCGGATAGGCAAAGACTGGGTAGCGTAATTCCAGCCTTCCACCAGTTCTCCGAGCACATGCTTGCGCACCGCCCGCCTGGGTGTTCGAACGACCCGCATCAGTAAGAGCGAGACGATCACGGCCATATAGCTGACGCCATCTATGAAAAAGCACCAGCCTTCGCCCACCGCCGCAATCACCACGCCGGCCAGCGCCGGCCCCACCAATCGCGCGGCGTTGACCATGGAGGAGTTCAAGGCAATCGCGTTACCCAGGTCGCTGCGGTCATCCACCATCTGGACGACGAAAGTCTGGCGTGCGGGCATATCGAAGGAATTCACCAGACCCTGCAGGAGCGCCAGGCCGACGAGTTCCGGCACCGTGATAAGGCCGGTCAGCGAAAGCGCCGCCAAGGCAAACGATTGCAGCATCGAAAGCACCTGGGTGACTACCAGGGTGCGGTGGCGGTTCCAACGGTCCACCCAGACTCCCGCCAGGGGAGACAGGAAGAATACGGGGATTTGGCCGGCAAAGGCGACCACGCCCAGAAGCAGAGCGGACCCGGTAAGACGGTAGACCAGCCAACTGGTGGCCAGCCGCGTCATCCACGTGCCGATCAGGGAGATGCTCTGGCCGCTGAAGAAGAGGCGATAATTGCGCGCACGCAGGGCCCGCAAGGCAAACGTCCAATCTTGGGGCGAAACAGGCACTGACAAAAGTTTCGCACGCCGCTGGCGCAGTGCAAGGTACGACCGGCATCCGAGGAATATTCCCAGGCGGCCTTAAGGCTAAAGTACTAAACCGGTGGAATGTATTTCCGGCTACGTTCGTACCATGGATGTTGGGTTCCTCCCTGATTTATCGGAATTCGGAGATGCTATACTCTTGGCGCGACGTCGCTCGCAGATTAAGAGTTATGTATCGGATTTTTCGAAAATTGCGCGGAGTAAAGGTTCTCACCCTGAGGTGGTGTACTCTTGTTCGACTTAGTCATCCTTCGTGCTATATTCGTTCTGGTTCTATCGCTTACGGCTTACGCACTGCATCCGCTGGGCGGCACTCCGGCGCTCCAATGGCTTTCCGGGGCGGTGGGGCTGGTATTGGGTGCGGGCATTATCTTCTTTGAAGTGCGGTTGGAACAGGTCAGCCTGAAACGGCTGATCGGAGCCGCGGTAGGGTCGGTTCTCGGAATCATCGGCGCCTATGTTATGTCGCTGGTGCTCAGCATCGCTACCAAGGATGCTTTTCTGCACGTCTCTCTGCTGTTGTGGATGACCTACGTGGGGCTGATCGTAGGGGCTAAGAAGGGGGACATGCTCAATCTCTCGGCATTGGGCGGCATTTTTGGGGGCGAGAAGACCAGCTCCAAGAAGTCGTTCAAAATCCTCGACACCAGCGTCATCATCGATGGTCGCATTGCCGACATTGCGGAGACGGGTTTTCTGGATGGGGTGCTGGTAATCCCGCAATTCGTGCTGCGCGAACTACAGTTGGTGGCGGATTCCGCCGATTCTATGAAACGGAACCGGGGACGGCGCGGGCTGGACATCCTGCAGCGCATCCAGAAAATGGCCCACTTGACGGTGCAAATCGTTGAAGAGGATTTCCCGCAGGTGCGGGACGTGGACATGAAGCTGATCGAACTGGGGAAGGTCTACGATTGCAAGATCATCACCAACGATTTCAACCTGAACAAGGTGGCCCAGTTGCACGGGGTCGAGGTCCTCAACATCAATGAGCTGGCCAATTCGCTGAAACCGATTGTGCTGCCGGGCGAAACGATGCGAGTCTTTATCCTGAAGGAGGGCAAGGAATATAACCAAGGCGTGGCTTACCTGGACGACGGCACCATGGTGGTGGTGGATAACGCCAAGCGTCTGATTTCGAAAACCATCGACATCTCGGTGACTAGCGTCCTGCAGACCACCGCGGGGAAGATGATTTTCGGCAAGTACGACGAGCGCGTGCACGCCGCGGCGGTGGGCGACAAGCATGAACGGCCGCCGCGCAAGAACGAACCGCAGGCGGTCACGAACGTAGCTCCGGAGAAAAGCACGGTAGAATCGTAGGTCCAATGAGAGTTGCCGTAATATTGCCCGCCGCCGGGATGGGCACGCGCATGGGAAAGGTGCCGGCCGAGAAGACGGGCACCAGCCGGAAGCAGTTCATGCTGCTCGAAGGGTCGCCCATTCTGATCCACACGGTTCGTAAGTTCGCCGCCTCCACCCGCGTGACGGACATTGTGGTGGCGGTGCGGGCCGAGGATCTGGAATGGGTGGCGAGCATGCTGGCGCGCGATTTCCCGGACGGACGGGCGCGCGTGGTGGAAGGCGGCAACAGCCGCCAGCAATCCGTCGCCAACGCGCTGGCCGCGCTGGGAGAAGAGATCGACCTGGTGGCGGTGCACGACGCGGTGCGGCCGTTTATCGACCTGGAGACCATTCACCAGGCGTTCGACGAGGCCGCCGAGACGGGCGCCACCATCGTGGGAGTGCCGGCCGTGGATACGGTCAAGCAAGTCAGCCGCTCAAGCGGCCGCGCGCGCATCCGCGCGACTTTGCCTCGTGAAAAACTGGTAATGGCCCAAACTCCCCAGGTGTTCCGCTACGATCTTCTCAAGCGGGCTTTCGAGGAGGCCCGCGCGGATGGATTCGCGGGGACCGACGAGTCCAGCCTGGTGGAGCGCCTCGACGTCGAGGTCAGTGTGGTGCTGGGCAGCGACCGCAATATCAAGATCACCAAGCCCGGCGACATGGATTTGGCGCACCTGTTCTACCGCGAGGAACTCGCCCGAGGCTCGCAGCTTTGAGCGAGTACCGGACCGGGATTGGTTGGGACGTCCACCGCCTGGCTCCCGGCCGCCGCCTGCTTCTAGGTGGCGTGACGGTACCCTGCGAACTGGGGCTCGAAGGCCACTCGGATGCCGACGTGCTGGCGCACGCGCTCACGGACGCCATCCTGGGGGCCGCCGCCCTGGGCGATATTGGGATGCACTTTCCGGATTCCGACCCGCGGTGGAAAGACTGTGACAGCCTGGTGTTTCTGCGCCATGCCCGCGAACTGGCGGAGGCGCGGGGATTCCGCATCGTGAATGTAGACACCACGGTGGTGCTGGAGAGGCCCAAGTTGAAGGATTACCGGGAGGCCATTCGGGGGCGGCTGGCGGAGACGCTGGGCCTGGCGGCGGACAGAGTTTCAGTGAAGTTCAAAACCGCCGAGAAGGTGGGTCCCGTGGGAGAAGGACGCTCCGCCGAGGCTCAGGCTATTGTGACTCTGGCGAGCTAAGGCCGGGCCGGGTCCGCCCTCAACTCGCCTTTAACAGGCACAGGCGCCGGGCTGCCCGGCGGGCCTTCAGGCGCTCGTTGGCCTTTTTCTGTTTTTCCGCGGATACGACCGTCTGGCATGCGTCGCAGCGCTTCCGAATCCTGGATCGCGTGACGAATTCAGCGCCGCAGCGGCGGCACTGCTTCGTCATCGTCTCCTCCAGCGGGAGAATGCCTGGTTTCTTGGGCAGTAAATGGGAATAATGGAAATCGCAATGATTCATGTCCGGCACCTCGTATCTGTGGGTGACCACTTGATTCCAGGAGCAGAAAACCCCATTTGGGTGATATCGCGCAGGGGTGTTCCCCCTTGCTCAAGAACGCGACAACGCCGGATCAAGCGGCGGCTCCTTGGCGGTTCGGGGCTGCACCCCGGATCTGGTTAAGAAGCATCGGCTTCCACGGGCTGCACAGTCTCCGACGAAGCTCCGCGTGGGGATCCCCTGCGGGAATTGTCATGGTTCTCACAATAGTTTAAGCACTTGGCGCGCCGAACTCAAGCCGCGCTGGGGGAGGCCGGGCAATATGGTTCGGTGGCGCCCAGCAACTCCCATCTCAAGTGATTCACATAAAAAAGGAGTACCGGCCCCGGATAGCTTTTCTCGAACTTTTCGCGAACGCGGTCCTCCCACCCCTCCGTGAAGAAGGGCTTGGGATCCACATCCTTGGCGAAAAAGCCGTTTTCGTGAGGCACACCCTGGAAATCCAGGACGGCGGAGATCAGATCGAGGTGCGATACCAGGACGGCCTGGGCGAGGTCTTTCGAGAAATCCTCCTCGTGTACAGCAACACGCGCCCAGAAACGAGGAACTGCTTTGCGCAGCAACTCGGTATTGACCTTGGGGAGACGGGCCCGCACTTTGAAGCCCTCATACATCTGATAGGTCTTCAACTTGCCGATGGAGATGCCGCGGATGAGTTGGCCGAACGCATCTTCACCGAGGGCCAGGTAGACATCCGAAATCTGCATAAAGTGCCAGCGTACCACGGCCGGAAACGTTTCGCGGACGTGGGGGTCCGGAAGTCCGAGAGCGCGCCGAGGTCGCTTCACGGCTCGTGCGCAACACTCGGCCCCGATGCTAAGATGAAGGGGCAATGGCTCTTTCCATTGTCCGCAAGCTGCTATAGGCAAAGGGACGCCACCCTAGCTCAGCTGGTAGAGCGGCTGATTCGTAATCAGCAGGTCGCCGGTTCGATCCCGGCGGGTGGCTCCATAAAATAAATAATTTACAGGCTAATTCAGAGTCAGGCTGCCCGGTTTGGTAGCAACCGTGTTCCCCGTGGGCCTTCAGTGCCGCGGTACAGGATGCCGGAAGCTCAATGGTGCGGCGGGACTTTTCGGACTTCGGAGGCATGAGCAAGAGGCCCTGGCCTGCTCTGCCGTGAATGGCGGAAACGCGGCCGCCATTTTAGGGAGCTTAGCGGCAGGCGCGGTGCGATTCCGTCCCGTCTGGTACAATGCTTTCTCTTTCTGGCTACATGGAAGTTCTGGCTAAACTCGACATGCGTCGTCGTCGGCTGTTCTGGGCCGTGATAGCCGCGGTGGCCGCGATCCTTGCCTATCAGCTCTTTATCCCGCCCGTGATCGGACTGGCCGATCAGAACGACTTCAAACGGACCATCGGGAGACTCGGTTACGGGGCGGTTCACTCGGATGGCAGCTTGAATATCGCCTTCGTCGAGCCGAAGTATGTTCCCAATCCGGACTTTCGCGAACGGGACTGGGATCAGCTCACCTCGGAGCTGCTCTTCACTGAAGCCGCCCTGCTCGTGAACAAGGTCGTGTCGAAGGATGGCTCGCTGGACATCACCGTCATGGGACTGGTGCACGCTTTGGCGTTTCTCGCCGTCTTCGCGAGATTTCTTTTCGTCACCCGCAATTGCCGGGCCCGCGCGTGGCTGTGGATCGCTGCGCTGGTCATCTTCACCGATGTCGGCTACGTGGCCTATTGGAATTCGTTCTACGCCGAACCTGCTTCCGGCCTCTTCGCCTTGCTGCTGGTGACCGAGAGCACCGAGATCTGCCTGCGCGGCAGCGTCTCCGGGGCCGGTCTTTTTCGCTGGTCGCTGTGGGCGGTTCTGCTGGTGCTCGCCAAGCCGCAGAATGCGCCGCCGGGGCTGCTGCTAGCGCTTTTTTGCGCGCTGGTTTTGAGCGGGCGCGCGGCTTCTCAAGCCGCCCGGTACGCCGCCTGGATCGGCGGTGCGGCCATCGCCACGGCGTCCGTCACGGCTCTCGCCACTGCGCCCGCATCGATGGAAGATCAGAATACCTACAACATGGTTTTTATGGCGATCGTGCCGGAATCGCGCCACGCCGCCGCGGACCTGGAATCGCTTGGCCTCGACCCGCGCCTCCGGGATTACTCGACCACCGGGGCGTGGAGTCCGAACACGGCCTTCTTCCGCCTGCACGCCAGCGGCGCGATCGGGCGCGTCGTGACCCTGGCAACCGTTGTCCAGTTCTACGCGCTGCGGCCCACGCGGATGTGGCGCCACGTTCAATCCAAGCTGCCGCTGGCGACCTCGCTGCGTCCGGAATGGTGCGGCAATTTCGAGCCGTCGGCGGGGTATTATCCCGGCGCCAGAAGCGGAGCGTTCGCGATATGGAGCGGCTTCCACGCCCGCGTGCTGGTGCACGCGATCAAGTACATTCTCTTCCTGCTCCCCATTGCCCCTCTATATGCGCTGGTGCGGCGGCTGCGAACCAGGCGAAGCGAGCTGCCGGTCGAGTTCGCCGGCCTGCTGGCGCTGTCCTGCCTGCTGGCGTTGCTGACCGCGTTGTTCGGCGACGCCTGGGACAACGTCAGGCACCTCTACTTATTCAATCTTCTGCTGGATGTGTGGTTGCTCAGCTGCGCGGCCCTGGCGGTAGGCGCCGCGCGCCGGCTACTCCGCACGCATGGCAAATAGAGCTACGCCCGATCTCCGTAATGGTTGGAATACCCATAGAAGGAACGTCCGTACAGGAGAAGTGATCTGAATAAAGAGCCCCTCCCGATCGCTTTTTTGGGCCTTCGCACTGGGTATTCCTTCCGATTCTGGTAGCAACCGTGGTAGCAACGCCGTTCGTCTAGCGGCTTCTTTGGCTTGTTTTGGCGTCCAGGCCCAGTGCTAGGTAATTGATAATAGACATCAGCGGAAAAGGTAGGCACCCCAACTGTCAATTCGTAATCAGCAGGTCGCCGGTTCGATCCCGGCGGGTGGCTCCATAGAATCGATCATGTTGGCTCAGGCTTCCAGCTTGAACCGCGTAGACGCCAAAGCGTAAAGCCGCCGCCATAGCAGACGGTTCACGATCAGAACCATTGCCGCCATGGTGACGGTGGCCCCCAGCAGGACCGCGAAGTCGCCGCGGTCGGCGGCGACGCTGATCACCGCTCCCAAGCCCGCCGCGGAGAACGTCCGGCCGTGGAAACGGAAGTATTCCGCTACGATGCTTGCATTCCACGCCCCGCCGGACGCGGTTACGAAGCCGGTGATCAGAAAAGGGAAGATCCCCGGCAGGAGCAGTTTGCGCCATCGGTCTGTGCTGCTGATATAGCAAACGTCGCAGACTTCTTTGAGGTCCGTGGGGATCGCCGTCGCACCCGCAATGACGTTGAACAGAAGGTACCATTGCGTGCCGAGCAACAGCAGCACGATAGAGCCGATCCCCAGCCCCCCGCCCAGGCGGATCAGACCGAGCATGACAATCGGGAATAGAGCTGTGGCGGGCACCGAAGCTGCGATCTGGGCAATCGGTTGGGCAATAGCGGCCAGCCTTGGACGTAGTCCGATGAATACTCCAGCCGGGACGGTCCAGAGCCCGGCGAGCAGGAGAACCAGCTCAACGCGAAGGAAGGTGGCCCCGGCCCCCACTAGGATTTCCCGCCAGCCCGGGCGCGAAATCGCGGTGAGATCCGCGACCATCCGCACGGCGGCGTAGACCGTCGCCACTCCTCCTGCAACGCCAAGCGCGCGCAAGCCCCACTTAGCCATTTCGCGCCGGACGCGGGCCCGGCCCGAAGCCCGTGACTTCGCGAAATGCAGCGTCAGGGCTTCGCGCAACGGCGCCACGAAAACGCGGCCCGCGAGAGAGACCAGTCTCGAACGACGCACCAGATCCAGCACTGGCGACCGGGGTGTCTGAAAGGCCTCGACTTGCTCGAACTTGAACTTCTCGCTCCAGGCGATGACCGGGCGCCAGATCAGTTGGTCCATCAGGACGATCACGGCAATCATGGTGGCCAGTCCCCAGACGATCGCGCTCGTATTGCCCGCGTTAGCGGCAGTCTGCAGGTACGAACCAAGGCCGGGCAGCCGAAGATCGCGGTTGCCTAGCACGAACATCTCACAGGCCATCAGGAAGAACCACCCACCGGCTACCGACATCATCGAGTTCCAGACGAGTCCGATGGCCGAATAGGGCAGCTCCAACTGGATGAGCTTCTGCCACCAACTCAGGCAATACACGTCTGCCGCCTCCTGCAGTTCGCGGGGAATGCCCTTGATGGAGGAATAGACGCTGAACGTCATGTTCCAGACCTGCCCCGTGAAGATCAACAGGATCGACCCGAGTTCCACCCCCAACTGCCGGTCTGGGAACAATCCCACCATCGCCATCATCACCGGAGGCAGGAAGCTCAGCACCGGGATGGATTGCAGCGTGTCCAGCAGCGGGATCATCACCCTCTCCGCCTTGGCATTGTGGGCGGCGGTATACGCGTAGACCACGGTTACGATCAGGCTGATCGAGTAGGCGATGATGATGCGCGCCAGAGAGAAAAGGGCGTATTTCGGCAGTGCGGCGGGGCTGAGATCGATTTCCGGTTGCGTTATCGCCGGCCCGGCCCAGTACCGCGTCAGGGAGAGAAGCGCCCAGAACAATGCCAGACCGGCGCAGAGGATCGGCAGATCCTTCCATAGCGATGGAACGGTGGCGAACGCGGCCCAGGGTGGGCCTCCGGAAACTTCCGTCGCGTACTGCCGCTTCAGGACTCCTCCTCTTCGGACTCCGCGGGAACCGAGGCATCGTACAGCGACAGCCGGCCATCCTTGGGGTTATAGGTCAGGATGTCGCCGTACCTCCCCCAGTTCAAGGCAGTCTCGACCTGCCGCTCGGTCTCGGCCTCGGAAAAATGCTTGCGGAGCAGGTCGCGGAAGAACTCGATCGACATGGTGTGGTCGGACTTACTCACCAAGGCGCTCTTCATCTGCTGCAAAAGCGTCACGTCGGCAAGCGCGGCTTCGCGGAACAAGCGCTTCCGGTCTTGGATGTCGGCTACGGCAAACGCCCTGCCGGCCGGGGTGATCTCGACCCCGCCCCGGGCCGATTTGGCGAATGACAGCAGCGTGGCGGCCTCGACGATCGGCAGTAGATCGTCCAGCTCCATGCGGAGGTCCTCGGCTACGCGGTACAGGTCGTCCTTGCCGCCGCGGTCGTTGAGCAATTCGAGTAGCCCGGCGATGGCTCCTCTGCGCGCGTGCGGAATCGTCTGGTAAGGCTGCTTGGCGCCGGGAGGGATTGAAGGCGGCCGCGCCTCCAGGCTCGGCTGGGTGAGCAGCCTGTAAATGTAGTCAACGTAGAGAAGGAACTCGGCGGAGTTGCGGTCCCTCGGGTGCTTCGCGCGGATTCGAAAATCGGCGCGGATCCTCGCCGGATTGCCGCCCAAAACGAGAACCTGGTCGGCCAGCATCACGGCTTCCTCGATATTGTGCGTAACCAGGAAGATGCTCCTGGTCGGCATTTTCCTGCTGAGCCACAACTCCATCAGCTCACCACGCAGGTTCTCGGCCGTCAGAACATCGAGCGCCGAGAACGGTTCGTCCATGAACAGGACCTCGGGTTCCACCGCCAGGGCGCGGGCCAGTCCTACACGCTGTTTCATGCCGCCCGAGAGTTCCTTTGGGTAGGCGCTGGCGAACCCTTTCAGGCCGACAGAATTTAAGACCCGGCCCGCCCGGCGGCGCCGTTCGCGGCGGGCCATCCCCCGCGCCAGCAGCGGGACCTCGACATTCTCCACCACGGTCAGCCAAGGAAACAGGGCAAAGCTCTGGAACACGATCGCCACGTTTGGACGGGAGGCGCTCAACGGCTCCCCGTGCCACAGGACCTCTCCCTTCGTCGGCGGGGCCAGACCGGATAACATGCGCAGCAGCGTGGACTTGCCGGAGCCCGAAGGCCCTAGCATCGCGATGATCAGTCCAGGATCGATCGAAAGATTCGTCGGGGCGATGACTTGCACCTGCTCGCCGCCGGGCCGGCCATAGCTCTTTTCGATCTCCCGGGCCTCAATAACCGCCGGAACTGCTGGGATGCCGCCCGGTGCTAAGAGAATCTCAGCCGTCCGGGCTCCGCCAGGTTGCGGCTCCCCCAGCTCATCCATCAACCGCTCCCAGAGCGCCTCAGGCAACTCGTCGAAGAATCGCAGGCGCTGCCCGATGTCCATAAGGTCAACAATTGCCCGCATCTCCTCCGGCGGCCGCGAATGCAGCAACACATAGGCATCGTAGTAGGGGAGAGCACCCGCGACTCTGGCGGCCGCGTCCGCAGGCAAACTCCGAAACAGGCCCTGCTGCTTATCCAGAGGAACGCTCAGCAGCGTGTCGCCGGCGACGGCGGCGTCCAGACTTCCGAGCAGAGAAGCAACCCGGCCCCAGTCGCCTCGGGCAAGCAGGTCGCGCAGCTTGTCGACCTTTGGCATGGAAGCACCCACATTCTACTCCACTGACCGTCGCTGTCCGCCGTGGCGCCTTCGCCGAGAATCCGGTCAGCATCCGTCCGGAGCAGTCCGCGGCCCGATGGTGCGAGGGGAGCATCATGCGAGTGACCCGCCCCATCTACTCGATCCAGCCGCCACCCAGCACTAAATCACCTTGATAGAACACCGCGGCTTGGCCGGGCGTGACGGCACGCTGCGGATTATCGAACACCACCTCGACGCCCTCGCCGGCCGGGCGCAGCGTGGCGGGCGCGGCCGCGTGCTTATTCCGGATCTTCACTTCAGCGCGCAGGGGCGCGGTGAGATTCTCTATTGCGATCCAGTTCACCTCGCGTACGCACAGCTGCTCGCGCAGCAGCTCGTCGTTTCCGCCCACCAGGACGCGCTGCGAACGCGCGTCGGTCGAGATTACGTAGAGCGGCTCGCCAGCGGCAATGCCCAGGCCGCGACGTTGGCCAACGGTAAAATGATGGACCCCCTGGTGCTCGCCCAGGCGGCGACCATCCGTGGCGACGATCTCGCCCGCGGCGGGCGCGGCGGGCGTGCCGTTCTCTTCGAGATAGGCGCTCAGGAAGGCCGCGTAATCGCCGTTGGGCACAAAACAGATTTCCTGGCTATCGTTCTTTTCAGCTACCGAAAGGCCCATCTCGCGCGCCAGGGCACGGACCTCCGGTTTGGTGAGATCGCCTAGTGGGAACAGCGCGCGCGCGAGCTGCGGCTGAGTCAGGCCGAAGAGAAAGTAGGTCTGGTCCTTGGAGGCATCCGCGCCGCGCCACAACTGCCAGCGGCCGGAATCCGCGTCTCGGCGAATGCGCGCGTAATGGCCGGTGGCGATCTGGTGCGCGCCCACGGCATCGGCCACCTCCAGAAACCGCGCGAACTTGATGAAGTTGTTGCACAGCGTGCACGGGATGGGCGTGCGGCCGGCCAGGTATTCGTCCACGAACGGCTTCACCACGCGCTCCTCGAACTCCCGCTCGAAGTTGAGCACGTAGTAGGGAATCCCGATCTGCTCGGCCACGCGGCGGGCGTCATACACATCGTCGAGCGAGCAGCAGCGGCCGCTCGAGCCTTCCACGGCCAGAGCCGGCAGGCGACGCTGGTTCCAGAGCTGCATGGTCAGGCCGATGACGCTGCGTCCCTGGCGCGCCAGCAGCGCGGCCACGGTGGAGCTATCCACTCCGCCGCTCATGGCGACGGCAATGGGAACGTCAGGCATGGACGGAGATCCGCCGCAGGTGCGCGACGGAGGCAGCCAGCGCCTCCACCAGCGCATCCACCTGGTCGATGGTATTCGAGCGGCCCAGCGAAATGCGCAGGCTGGCGCGGGCGCGCTCGGCCGAGAGTCCCATGGCGGTCAGCACGTGCGAGGGCGTCACGGCGCCGCTCGAGCAGGCCGAGCCGGTCGAGGTGGCGAAGCCACGCAGATCGAGCGCGATCACCAGCGCCTCGCCATCGATGTCGTCGAAGTACAAGTTGGTGGTATTGGGCGTGCGATTCCGCCGTCCGCCATTCACTCCGCTGCCCGGAATGCTGTCCAGCACGGCTTGATCCAGCCGGTCGCGCAGCGCGGCCACACGGGTGGCTTCGCCGTCCAGGCACTCGGCGGCCACTTCCGCGGCCGCCCCCAGGCCCGCAATGCCGGGGACATTCTCGGTGCCGGGGCGCCGGTCGCGCTCGTGATGGCCGCCAAAGGCGATCGGATCGAGGCGCGTCCCCTTGGCGATATAGAGCGCGCCCACGCCCTTGGGGGCATAGAACTTGTGGCCGCTCAGGCTATAGAGGTCTACGCCCAGAGCCTCCACGTCCACCGGAATCTTGCCCACGGCTTGCACGCCATCGGAGTGCAGCGGCACGCCGGCCTCCCGCGCGACGCGGGCGATTTCGGCCAGCGGCTGAACCACGCCGGTTTCGTTGTTGGCGTGCATGATGGAGATCAGGACGGTCTCGGGGCGCAGCGCGCGGCGCACATCTTGGGGGTCCACGGCGCCATCCGCGCCCACAGGCAGCCGCGTAATCGCGACGCCTTCGCGCTCGAGCTGCGCGCAAGGGCCCAGCACGGCGGGATGCTCGATGGCGCTCGTAATCACATGCCGGCCCAGGCAGCCCGCGCGCCGCACCACGCCCAGCACGGCCATGTTATCGGCCTCGGTGCCGCCGCTGGTGAGGACGATTTCGGCCGGCGCAGCGTGGAGCAGGGCCGCCAGTTGCCGCCGCGCCGCTTCCATCTTCCGCTTGGCCGCCTGCCCGAAATAGTGGATGCTGGAAGCGTTACCATACTCTTGACCGAGACAGGACACCACCGCATCCAGAGCCTGGGGCACGGCGGGGGTGGTGGCGTTGTGGTCGAAATAGAAACGCTGCACTTAGGTTTATTTTATCAATGCCTTTCCCGATTCTTACGCTAACCACCGATTTCGGCCTCGCGGACCACTACGTGGGGGTCATGAAGGGCGTGATTTTGAACATTTGTCCGGGGGCGCGGATCGTAGACATCAGCCAAGAGGTCACGCCGTTCGAGATCGCCGAGGGCGCTTACACGGTGGCGCAGGCGTACCGTTATTTCCCCAAGAAGACGGTGCATGTGGTGGTCGTGGATCCGGGCGTGGGGACGGCGCGGCGCCCCATCCTGATGGAGGCCGCCGGCCAGTATTTCGTGGCCCCCGATAATGGCGTGCTGGCGATGGTGTACGCGCGCGAAAAACACAAAATCCGGCTGATCTCGAACGAGAAGCTGTTTCGCAAGCCGGTCAGCCAGACGTTCCATGGCCGCGATATTTTCGCTCCGGTGGCCGCGCACGTGGCCCGCGGCGTGACGCCGGCGCGCGTGGGCAAGCTCATCGACGATTATCTGCGGCCCTCGTTCGAGAAGCCGCAGAGGACCGGCAAACGCACCTGGACGGGGCGAATTCTGAAGATCGACCGCTTCGGGAACATCGTCACCAATTTTCACGTGGACGCCTTTCCGAACCTGGAGCGCGCCAGCTTTGCGATGGTGCTGGGCCCGCGCGAGATCGGCGTGCTGGCGCGCAACTACGCCGAGTGCGGGCCGGGCGAGCTGTTCCTGATCGTGGGGAGCTCCGGGTACCTGGAAATTTCGCTGGGACAGGGATCGGCGGCCAAACAGATCGGCTGCCAGACGGGCGCGCCCGCGGAGTTGCGGATCGAGGGCCGGCTGCCGTAAGCCCGCGGTTCCGGCCCTTTGGGGCAAATGGCCCACCGGCGACCCTGCCGAAGCCGCCCGGGGGCGCGCAACCCGTTTGTTCGTAATAGGACCTCCAGGTCCAAAATTTGGTAGCATGGGTGCAGACCTTCAAATAGGTTCAAGGCCGTGCCTGCGCTGGTTCGATTCGATCCCTCCCGAGTAGATTGTGAGATCGAAACCATGGCGCGTAAGTGCGGACTAAACGCTCCGGACGCGGTCGAGGCCCTGAACCGGGCCGGGTCCGGACCAAAGGCGGATACGCAAGATCATGCAAGCGACTAAACCTTCCCGAAAAAAGCTGCGCCATCAAAGAAATCAGCCCCTGGACATATTTTTTTCACCCAAGACCGTTGCCGTCATCGGAGCGACGGAAAACCAGAACACCGTTGGACGAACGTTGCTCTGGAACCTGGTGACCAGCCCGTTTGGCGGCACCGTCTATCCCGTTAACCCCAAGCGGCCCAGTGTGCTGGGCGTGAAGGCTTACAAATCCATTTCGGACATCCCCGAGCACGTGGATCTGGCCGTGGTGGTGACGCCGCCACCCTCGATCCCCGGAATCATCCGCGAATGCGGCGCCAACGGGGTGCGCGGCGCCATCGTGATCTCCGCCGGCTTCAAGGAAATCGGACCGGAGGGCGCGGCCCTCGAGCGGCAGCTTCTGGCGGAGGCGCAGGCCGGCGAGGTGCGCGTGATCGGTCCCAACTGCCTGGGCGTGATGAGCCCGCTCTCGGGCCTCAACGCCACCTTCGCTACCACCATCGCGCGGCCAGGTTCGGTGGGTTTCATCAGCCAGAGCGGCGCGCTGTGCACGGCCGTGCTGGATTGGAGCCTCAAGGAGATGGTGGGCTTCAGCGCCTTCGTCTCCGTGGGTTCCATGGTGGACGTGGGCTGGGGCGACCTGATCTATCACCTGGGCAACGATCCCAAGACGCGCTCGATCGTGATTTACATGGAGTCGATCGGCAACGCGCGGGCCTTCATTTCGGCGGCGCGCGAAGTGGCGCTGAACAAGCCCATTATCGTCATCAAGCCGGGGCGCTCGGCCGCGGCTGCCAAGGCAGCCGCTTCGCACACCGGCTCGCTCACCGGAAGCGACGAGGTTCTGGAAGCCGCTTTCCGGCGCAGCGGCGTGCTGCGTGTCAACAATATCGCCGATCTGTTCTACATGGCGGAAGTGCTCTCCAAGCAGCCCAGTCCCAAGGGACCGCGTCTGACCATCGTGACCAACGCCGGTGGTCCGGGCGTGTTGGCCACCGACGCACTGATAATGGGCGGCGGCGAACTGGCCGAG
Organism: Terriglobia bacterium; assembly: GCA_963714205.1. Taxonomy (GTDB): domain Bacteria; phylum Acidobacteriota; class Terriglobia; order Bryobacterales; family Bryobacteraceae; genus CAVQNQ01. Next base: position 880,826 of record CAVQNQ010000002.1, on the reverse strand, counting down.
CTCACCGCGGAGACCATGGAGGCCTACAACGCCGTTCTACCGCCCACCTGGAGCCATAACAACCCGGTCGACATCATCGGCGACGCCTCCCCCGAGCGCTACGCCAAGGCCCTCGAGATCGCCTCGAAAGATCCCAACAGCGACGGCATGCTGGTGATCCTCACGCCGCAATCCATGACCGATCCCACGCAGATCGCCGAGCAGTTGAAGCCACTGGCCAAGCAGGAAGGCAAGCCCGTGCTGGCAAGCTGGATGGGCGGCGTGGATGTGGCCGCCGGAGAGGAAATCCTCAACCGCGCCAATATCCCCACCTTCCCCTATCCCGACACGGCGGCGCGCGCCTTCAACTACATGTGGCAATACAGCTACAACCTGAGGAGCTTGTATGAAACGCCGTCCATGCCCGAGGAATCGGCCGATTGGACTCCCGACCGCCCCCTCGTGGAGCAGATCATCAAGAAGGCTCGTGGCGAGAAGCGCACCATCCTGACCGAGTTCGAATCCAAGGAAGTGCTGGGCGCCTATGGCATTCCCACGGCCAAGACCGTGATCGCCACCAATGCGGCCGCCGCGGTGAAGGCCGCCGACCGCATGGGCTACCCGGTGGTTCTCAAGATCTACTCCGAAACCATCACCCACAAGACCGACGTGGGGGGCGTGCAGTTGAACCTGAGCGACGCCGAGGCCGTCGAGCGCGCCTTCCGCGCCATCCAGACCTCCGTGACCGAGCGCGTGGGCGCGCAGCATTTCGGCGGCGTCACCGTGCAGCCCATGATCAAGCTGAAGGATGCTTACGAGCTGATCATCGGCTCGAGCCTCGATCCGCAGTTCGGCCCCGTGCTGCTGTTCGGCACCGGCGGCCAGCTCGTGGAAGTGTTTAAAGACCGCGCCCTGGGCCTGCCGCCGCTCAACAGCACGCTGGCCCGCCGCATGATGGAGCAGACCAAGATTTACAAGGCGCTCAAAGGTGTCCGCGGGCGCAAGCCGGTGGATCTGGCGGCGCTGGAAGTGCTCATGGTGCGCTTCAGCGCGCTGGTGGCCGAGCAGTCGTGGATCAAGGAGATCGATATCAACCCGCTGCTGGCATCGCCCGATGGTTTGATCGCGCTCGATGCGCGCGTGGTGGTGCATGGCCCCGAAGTCGCCGAGGATCAGCTTCCGGCCACCGCCATCCGGCCGTATCCCTCCCGCTACGTGGGCCGCTGGACCATGAAGGACGGCACGGCCGTAACCATACGCCCCATCCGTCCGGAAGACGAGCCGGCCATGGTGCGCTTCCATGAGACCCTTTCGGAGCGCAGCGTGTACCTGCGCTATTTCCACCTGATGAATCTGGAGCAGCGCACCACGCACGAGCGCCTCACGCGCATCTGCTTCATCGATTACGATCGCGAGATGGCGCTGGTGGCCGAGCGCCGCAACCCCGAGACCGGCGAAGCCGAGATTCTGGGCGTCGGCCGGATGATGAAGGTTCACGGCACCAACGAAGGCGAAGTGGCCGTGCTGGTTAGCGACAAGTGGCACGGCAAGGGGCTGGGCCGGGAGCTGCTTTCGCGAGCGCTGACGGTTGCGGCGGACGAGAAGCTGACCAAGCTGACGGCCGACATCCTGCCGGACAACCGCGACATCATGCGGATCTGCGAGAAGCTCGGGTTCACGCTGAAGCACTCGCTCGACGAAGAAATCGTGCGGGCCGAATACCAGTTGTAGGGCCGCCTAACCTTCGGGAGCCTCAAAAAAGGGCCGTGGCGCGCGGGTGAGTTTGCCCGTGCGGCACGGCCCTTATTATTAATTCCCCGCTCCCCCGATAGGGTACCCCTGCCATACATATTCCAGAGCCTCGGGCAGGGTCTGTTGTTTCACGGCGCGGTCGGTGTGGCCGGCGTTGCGCGCAAATACAAATTGATAATGGTAGCCCTTGGCGGCCAGCACTTTGGCCATGTTCTCATTGGCAATCACCCAGTCGTGCATGTTGTCGCGCATGACATTCGAATTGAGATTGTCCCGGTCGCCGACCTCCATCCAGATGCGCAGCGGCTTGGCCGGGCTGTTGGGAATGAGGCGTTCATGGAACTCCCATGCGCCGTGGGGAGTCTGAGGGTTCGGCGGCCATTGCTGGTTCACATAGGTGCCGGAGTAAGTGAGAACGCGGTGGTATAGCTCCGGGTGATACCATGCCATGATCAAGGCGCATGAGCCGCCGGAGCTGCCGCCCATGGTCGCGCGGCCCTCGGGATCTTTGGTCAGCTTCACGTTGTATTGCTTCTCCACGAGAGGCAGCACTTCTTTGTCGACGAACTCCGCGTACAGGCCCGACATCGTGTCGTATTCCAGGCCGCGTTCGCTTCCCTGGGCGTCGCCGCCGCCATTGCCGATGGAAATGGCAATCATCACGGGTACCCGGCGCTGGGCGATCAGATTATCCAGGGCCGTGAACAGCGCCGGGTCGGGTCCGTCCGCCCCGACGATGAACGGCGCGGCCGTCCCGGGCACATACTGCTTGGGGACATACACCGCTACCCGGCGCGTGTAAGGAGCGGGGTGGCTGGTGGTGACGACCATCCTGGCGGGGTCGCTGGGATCCGCCTGGCCAAACGTGTTGGCCGCGCGCGCGATGCCGGGATAGATCTTGCTGCCGGCCGATTCCATGGTGAAATTGAATACCGTTCCCTGCGGCACGCCTTCCCGCGCGGTCATCTCCGGCGCGGGGTTGTGCGTGGGGCCGAGGATGAAGTTTCCGTCGGCATTTGCCGGGGCATTGGCGCCATCGGGTAATTCTTCGGCCGCGACATAACCGGGAGCGTGGGGATCGCGGGTCGGCGGGGTCGGGCGCGCTGGGGTCGGGGTCGCGGCTGGAGCCTGGGCCAGGGCCGGATCGAATCCTGTCATCAGGCCGATCGAGAACGCTACGCTCAGAAGACGGTACATCGGGGATTCCTTTCTGTCGCGGCGTTGTCGCCTACGCTCTCCGGACGCGCTATTCCCGCCCGGCGTACAGCTCCGCGATGTGCTCCTTGAAGTTTTCCATGGCCCGCGTGCGCCGGATCTTCATGGTGGCGGTGAGTTCGCCCATCTCGATCGAAAAATCGCGCGCCAGCACGCGGTACTTGCGGACCTGCTCGAAGGGCGCCAGCAGCCGATTCACGCGCGTCACGGCCTTGTGAATCTCGGCCAGCACCGCGGGAGCCTGGGCGATCTGCTCGGTGGGGCGGCCGCGCCATTCCTCCATCCCCTTGAGCGTTTCGGCGGTTCCGGGGTTGATGGTGAACAGCGCCGTCAGGTACGGCAGGCGGTCGCCCACCAGGAGCACGTGGCTGATGAGCGGCTCCATCTTGAACATGCTCTCCACGCGCGAGGGGAAGATCTTCTTGCCGGTGGAGGAGACGATCAGTTCCTTCTTGCGGCCGGTAATAAAAATGTAGCCGTCCGCGTCGATGTGCGCCAGGTCGCCGGTGTGCAGCCAGCCGTCGCGCAACACCTCGGCGGTGGCCTTAGGATCGTTGAGGTAACCGGAAAAGAGGCACGGACCCTTCACCAGCAGTTCGCCATCGGGCGCCAGCCGCGCTTCGCAGCCGGGGAGCGGCTTGCCGATGCTGCCCAGGCGCGGCGCATCCAGGGGATTGAGCACCACCACTCCGCCTTCGGTCAGGCCGTAGCCCTCCGAGATGGGCATGCCAATGGCTTCATAAAACTCGGCCAGGTCCCTGCTCAGCGGCGCTGCTCCGGACGCCGCCACGCGCAGGCGGCCGCCAAACCGCGCGCGCACCTGGCGAAACATAACCCGGTCGGCGATTGCCAGAGGCGCGCGGATGCGCATGGGCACGCGCTTGCCTTCGCGGCGGCAGCGCGCCGCCGCTAAAGCCAGTGCCAGGCCGGCGTAGAAGGCCTTGCGCGCCGCGGCGGGCCGCTTGCGCAATTCCGTGCAGATGCTCGAATAGATGCGCTCCCACATGCGCGGGGGCGCCAGCAGGATGGTGGGCCGGACGGCGCGAATCTCGCCGGGCAGCTTCATGAGGCTCTCGGAGAAGGTCACCGGCATGCCGCAGCGCATGGGCAGGAATTCGATCACCACGCGCTGCGCGATGTGCGCCGAAGGCAGAAACGCCACCGTGGAGTCCTCCGGCCCCATGGGAAACACCGAGGGTCCCATATCCAGGTTGGAGACGATGGCCTGGTGACTCACCAGCGCCATTTTGGGCTCTCCCGTGGCGCCGGAGGTGAGGTACAGAACGGCGTTATCTTCCGGGCGCGTTTCCGCGCGCTGGCGCGAAACCAGCTCCGGATCCCGCGCCATGGCTTCCCGCCCCATCTCGCGCAGATCTTCGAGCGTGAGCACGCCTTCGACCCACCCCGTGAGCAGTATCCAATGGCGGACCGGGGCATCCTTCAGCAGCAGATAGGTGCTCGGGTTTTCCACGAAGAGGGCCTTGGCGTCGATGTTCTCGAGGGTGCGCAGAAGGTCTCTGGGCGGGTAACTGGGGTACATGGCCGCGGCCACCGACCCGTTGGTCACGATCCCTAGATCGGCCAGGTAGAACTCCAGCCGCGTCTCCGAATTCAGGGCCACCACGTCGCCCTTGCCCAGGCCCAGCGCTCGCAATCCGGCGGCGATCTCCTCCACCGCGCGCTGGTACTCGTTCCAGGAGTAGACCAGATACCCGCCTTCGACCGTGGCGGCGGGCTGGCGAAGCGCCGGCGCATCGCCATACTGGCGGGCCGACTCTTCCAGGACTTGGTATAGCGTGCGTTCAGCCACTTTCTGCAATGTAGCACGACCTCGGCCACCGCCACGTCCCCCTTCCCTCACGGGCCGCGGCGTGCTCTTCGCCGCCGCTTGTTATACTGTACTTTCAATTCGAAATTTTCCGAGGAGCGGGCATGATTTCGTCAACACAGTTGCGTCCGGGGATGGTGATCAAATTCAATAACGAGCTGTACTCGGTCTTCAGCGTGAACCATCGGACGCCGGGCAACCTGCGAGGCTTCGTGCAGGCGAAAATGCGCAGCCTGCGCACGGGTTCCATGACCGAGCACCGCTTCTCCTCCGAAGACCGCGTGGAAAAGGCCCAGCTCGACGAGCAGCAAATGGAGTACCTGTACGACGACGGCGAGTACTTCTATTTCATGAACACCGAGACCTTCGAGCAGATGCACCTGACCAAGGAGATTCTCGGCGACGCCACGCAGTACCTCATTCCGCAATTGCACGTAGCCGTGGAGTTTTACGAGGGCAAGGCCATCAGCGTCGAGCTGCCGGCCACCGTGGATATGACCGTGGTGGAGACCGAGCCGGGATTGAAGGGCGCCAGCGTATCGAACGTCACCAAGCCCGCCAAGCTCGAAACCGGCCTGGTGGTGCAGGTGCCGCCCTTCATCACCGAGGGCGAGAAGATCCGCGTCAACACGGCCGAAGGAACCTATCAGGAACGGGCCTGAGCCGCCCACGGAGCCAGGGCCGCGGCCAGCGCTTCTTCTTCTTCGCGAAATACCGTTCTTAAATCGAAGATCAGCCGGTCGCCAGAGATGCGCGCCAGCACGGGCGGATTGCCCGCGCGCAGGCGCCGCTCGGCGTCCGCCAGATCCGCGCATTCCACGGCGATGAGCCAGGTGGGGATGGCCTGTTCGGGGGTGGCGCCGCCGCCGATCACCGATTCACCCGGCAGGATTTCGGCGCGCAGCCCCGGCAGCCGCGCCACCAGCGCTTCCGCGCGGGCGCGGATCTCGGCCGCCGGCTGGCGGATCATGGCCAGCGCGGGCACCTGGTCCCAGCGCTCCAGCAGCAGGTTGCGCAGGCCCTGCTCGAGCGCCTGGCAGATCAGCTTGTCGAGCCGCAAAGCGCGGTAGAGCGGGTTGCGGCGCAGCCGCGCCACCAGCTCGGAGCGGCCCGCCAGGATGCCCGCCTGCGGACCGCCCATGAGCTTGTCGCCGCTGAAGGAGACCAGGTCCGCGCCCGCCAATAGGCTTGCAGCGACCAGCGGTTCCTCGATGCCGTAGGGCCGCAGGTCGGCCACGCAACCGCTGCCCAGGTCCTCGTAGACCGGCAATCCGCGCCGCCGGCCGAGCGCCGCCAGCTCGCCCAGCGTGGGCCGCGCGGTGAAGCCGGACATGCGAAAGTTACTGGGGTGAACGCGCAGCAGCAGGCGCGTGCGCTCGTTAATGGCGGCCTCGTAATCCTCGATGCGCGTGCGGTTGGTGGTGCCCACCTCCCGGGCTTCGGCGCCGGAGCGCGCCATGATTTCGGGAATGCGGAAGCCGTCGCCGATCTCGATCAACTCGCCGCGCGAGACCACCACTTCTCCGCCGGCCGCCAGTTCGTTCAGCGCCAGGAATATGGCGGCGGCGTTATTGTTAACCGCGATGCCCGGCGCGCCCACCAGCCGCTCAATCAGGCCCGCGGTGTGGGCGTCGCGCTGCCCGCGCCGCCCGGTGGCCAGATCGTATTCCAGGTTGGAGTAGCCGGCGATCGGGGCGAACGGCCCCAGCGGCGCGCGCCCCAGGTTGGTATGCAGCACCACGCCGGTAGCGTTGATCACGGCCCGCAGCGAAGGGGTCTCAAGCGCCCGCAGCGACTTCTCGACGCGCTCTTCAACCGAAGGAATGCGGCGGCTCTCGGCGCCTTTGCGGAGCTGGTCCCGCGTTTCCTCGAGCACGCGCCGGATTTCGTTCACCACCAGGGATCGCGGGAAGCGCCCCAGGACGGAGGACAGCCGCTCGAGGACTTCGTGCACAGCGGGCAGATCGCGCAGCGGTTGGCTATCGGTCACGCATTCGATGGTACGCGCCCGCCCCCGCGCGGCGCAACCGGCCGCGCTCTCAGCAACCGTGCTGGCCGCAGTGCTTGAGCAGATTGTCGCGGGCTTGCGTGCGCTGCTCGAGGGCCCGCTTGATCAGGATCGAAGCCAGGTCGTGGGCCGGCAATAGCGTGCGCTTTCCACCGCGCATCTTCAGATCGACCAACTGGTTCCCGGCGCGGATGTATTCGAGCATCAGGTCTTCGCGGGTATTGCATTCGAGCATCATACTTTTGTGTCCGAAATACAAGTATCGCTGGATGCGAGCGGCAAGCCAATGTCCACCCGTACTGGCGTGGTACTTGAGAACCTGGGTACGAACAGGACTCGCCAAACCGGGCGCGAGCGGCGTCCGCTCTTGCGGAGCCGCTCGCCCGGTTCACAGAAGCTGAAAGAATACCTAGTTATACGTCGAGTTGATCTCGTAGGCCACAAACCCGAGCGCGGCACCGTTATCGAGTCCCGTCGCCGAGAAAGACTGGTAATTCGTGTAGTTCCCCACGGTCACGCCGCCGGTGCCCGCCGGCAGCGCCGCCAATATGTAGCTGGGCACGGTGAACTGCGCCGGGCTCACTGGGACAAAGCACGTGAAACTGGCGGATACGGACTGGCCGCCCACCGTCGCTGACGAGCTCCCGCCGATGTAGACGAACGTGCCCGAGGAGCCGCCGGTCCAGGTTATTGGCAATCCCGCCGAGCGAGTGACGGTCGCCGCGGCGCTCTGGTTGGTCCAAGTCAACACGGGGTTGGAGAAAACAATTGACGGCGACGGCTTGAAGGGGCCAACGTCCTTCCCCCCACTGCCGTTTTGGAACGTGAACGTTCCGCCCGATGTGGGAATGAACCCGGTGGCCAGTTGTGCCAGGTAGTACCCGGGGATTGCTGAGAATGCAGTCAAGGTCGCGTTGCCGCTGGGGCCGGTGACCGTGATCGTGCCGGCATCCAGCCCTGTCGTAGTCGTGGTGACGGTGCTCGTCGAGTTCACGATTTGGTTGACGATGCAGCCGCCCAGGGAAACCGATCCGGCCGCGGCGGCGCCATACGTGGAGCCGTTATAACTGATGTGTTGGAAAGACCCAATTGCCGTGTCGGTCACCTGAGTGCCGCTTCCGCTGGTCGCGGGCGAAGTTTCGAGCGCGAGAATCAAAGCACCGCTATTGAGGCTCGTCAGCCCGCTCAGGTTGTTGAGCTGGGTTCCGATGGTTCCGAACTGCGAGTCTGAGCAGGCCCCGGTACCGATGGGCAGCGTGAGCGAATTCGTGGGCACGCCGCTAGTGGTCACTCCCACCAGCGAGACGTTGCAGCCCAGCGTAGCCGAGGTGGGTATGGTGATGTTCACCTGGTTGAGGCCGGGATAGCCGGAGGGTCCCTGGTACCCGATCGCGGCGTCGACGCCGCCGACGTAAACATGCCCCAGGCCTTTGATGTTGGCGAGGTTAGCCGTGCTGAATGTGGTGTCCCTGGCGGGATCCGCGCCCAGCCCCGAACCCCACAGAGTGATCTGGGTGCCGAGAGGGATGGCGTTGGCGTAGTTGTACAGTGCCCCGGTGGCGCTATTGGTCGCTACGCCCAGGCCGCTGCCGGCGCCGTAATACGAGTCGAATCCTACGGCGCTTTGCACCACCTGGAAACTAAAGGGCGCGCTGGTCTGGTTGTTGTACGTCACCGTGACCTGAGCCGTCCCGATGGGCGTATTGGACGGCAGCACCGCCGCCAGTTGTGCCGCGATCGCGTAGTAAAGCGCCGGTGTGGTCGTGGTGCCGTTCACCGTCACTTTTATGCTCGCGCCGTTCAGCGTGAGGGGCAGGCCGCTGGCGCTCGACTGCAGAACCGCCTGCGCGTTCGGATCGGCGAGCCCGGAGCCCTTGATGATGAACAGCGCCCCCTGTGCGATACCGGAATTCGAGAAGCCCGCCGGAACCAGGCCGTAGTTGTTCAGCACTTGCGTGATAACGGGCGCTGAGCCAGCGGACGAAACTCCGAAGGTTGTGAACTGGAGGGTGATCGAACCCCCGCTGCTCACTGCCGTTACCAGGACAGCGGCGTAATTGCCGCCATTGGTTTTGACCGCCAGAACATTGTTCACCGCGAGCGAACTAATGGCAGACTTCGAGAAGAGTGCGGAAGCCGCCTGCACGACCTGCTGGGTCATGGAACTGAAGGGCACGGCCGCGCCGAAGTTGTATGCCGACGCACTGCCTTGCGGCGTCAAACTGGTCCCGCTCCACAAAAGGTCGCCGCCGGACGAGGATGTTGTCCCGGTATCCAGGCTCAGCGCCGTGTTGGCGGACAGCGTTTTCGTTCCGCTGAGATCCGCCAAAGCAGCCATGGGAAGTGTCAGTATCAGAACGGCGAGTGTCGAAATTTTCATCAGGTTGCGCATATAGGTCCTTTCAGATTCCTTCAGGCTATCAGTAGAGATTCGGGTCCCTATCACCGAGCGTACCGACGATAACCCATAGGCATTCCCAGAGCAAGTCGGGTCCTGGATTTTAGTGATTTTTCTTACAGTTCTAGCTTACCCCTCGGTAACTACCGGATTGCTTAATTCGCCAAGGCCCTCGATCCGCACCGCCACTTCGTCGCCCGGCTTGAGAAAACGCGGGGGCTTGTGGGCAAATCCTACGCCCGCCGGCGTTCCGGTGGCAATGATATCGCCCGCTTCCAGCGTGAAGACGCTTGAAAGATAGGCGATCAGCCTGGGCACCTGGAAAATCAGGTTGCGCGTGTTGGAACTCTGCATCACCTCGCCGTTCAGGGTCAGGGAGATATCGAGGTTGTGGGGGTCCTCGATTTCGTCGGCGGTGACAATGGCCGGCCCGAAGGGCGCAAACGTGTCGAAGGTCTTGCCGATCATCCACTGGCTGGTGGCCATTTGGAAATCGCGCGCGCTCACGTCGTTGAAGATGGTGTAGCCGAAGACGTGCTCGCGCCAGGCGGACTCGGGAATGTGGCGCCCTCCCCGCCCGATCACCACGGCGAATTCGGCTTCGTAATCCGGCTTGGCGGAGGCTTTGGGCAGCACGATGGGCTGGCGGTGCCCGGTCGCGGCGGTATGGAATTTGGCGAAGACCGTGGGGACATCCGGAATGGGCATGCGGGCTTCCGCGGCATGGTCGCGATAATTCAGCCCGATGCAGACGATCTTGGGCGGCCGCGGTATGGGCGCCAGCAAGGTCGCGGAGGCGGCCTCGATCAGTTCTCCGCCCGGGGGGTGGAGCAGCCAGCGTTGCGCGCGATCCAGGGCATCAGCGCCTCCCGCAATCAGGGTGCGCAGGTCCGTGAAACCGGCGCCGCGCAATCCAATCAGGCGGTCCTCGAACAGAATGGCCGGCTCGTCATAACTTTCGCGCTGAAATGTGACGAATCGCATGGGCGCTCCCCCCGGAAGCACCCGTAATTGTAGCATTCGAGGTTCCCGCGGCCAGTCACACTCCGCGCATTTCCGGCCGCTACAATCAAAGGAGTGCCCGGCGTCTACGTTGCCTATCCGTTCTGCGCCCAGAAGTGCGCCTTCTGCAACTTCGCTTCGGGCGTTTGGCCGCGGGCGCTCGAAGCGCGCTACCGCGAAGCCCTGGCCGCCGAGATCCGCGCGCACCGCTGGGGATGGCGGCCCGAAACCGTGTACCTGGGCGGCGGCACGCCTTCCAACATGGATGCCGGGGCGCTTGTCGCGCTGCTCGCGCTGATCCCCGGCCGGCCTTGGATCGAAGCGACGATCGAGGCGGCTCCCGGCGGCATCACCGCCGAACGGGCTCGCGCATGGGCCGCGGCGGGCATCAACCGCGTCAGCCTGGGAGTGCAGTCGTTCGTGGAACTCGAAATCCGGCGCACCGGCCGCAAGCACTCCGCGCAGACCGTCGCCGATGAACTCGCGCTCCTGCGCGCGGCTGGAATTCACAACTGCAATATCGATCTCATCGCCGGCCTTTCCGGTCAGACCGAGGCAAGCTGGCGCGAATCTTTGGACTGGATCGAGCGGCTGGCACCTGAGCACGTCTCGGTTTACATGCTCGAAGTGGATGAAGAGAGCCGCCTGGGCCGCGAGATCCTGCGCGGCGGCACGCGCTACGGCGCGGCTGAAACGCCCTCCGGCGATCAGACCGCGGATCTCTATGAAATCGCCGTCGAGCGCCTGGCAGCCACGGGCATCCCGCGCTACGAAATTTCGAATTTCGCGCGGCCCGGGCGCGAATCGCGCCACAACCTCAAATACTGGCGCCTGGAAGCCTACGTGGGCTTCGGCGCCGATGCGCATTCGTTCGATGGATGCGTGCGCCGCGAGAACCCCGAGAGCGTCCCGGCCTATCTCGCCAGCGAACCAGGCCACTCCACGCGCGCCTGTCTGGAGGAAGAACGCTTCTTTGTGGGGCTGCGCTTGACCGGCGGCATACGCCCCGAGGCCGCCGAGTGGCAGCGCTTCGAGCGGCCCATCCGCCGATTCCTGGATGCCGGGCTGCTCGAAACCAGCGACGGCAGCCTGCGCCTCACGAAGCGCGGCGTCTTGCTCTCGAACGAAGTCTTCCAGGAGTTTCTGCTCTGATTTTATGATCGATCTGCGTAGCGATACCGTAACCAAGCCGACGCCCGCGATGCGGCGCGCCATGATGGAGGCCGAAGTCGGCGATGATGTTTACGGAGAAGATCCCACCGCCAACCGCCTGGAGCGGCGGGCCGCCGAAATCGCCGGCAAGGAAGCGGCGTTATTCGTCCCCACCGGCACGATGGGGAACACCATCGCGGTCAAGCTCCACACAGAGCCCGGCCAGGAGGTTATCTGCGATTCGCGCGCGCACGTGCTCGATTACGAACTGGCCATGACGGCCTGGTTTTCGAGTTGCCTGGTGCGCGCGGTGCCCACCGAAAACGGGATCCTCTCGTGGGACGACGTGCGCCGCCATATCCGGCCTCTCGGGCCGCACTGCGCGCCTACTGGCCTTATCGAAATAGAGAATACCCACAACATGGCGGGCGGCACGGTCTACCCGCTCCACGCCATCCGCGAGATCTGCGAGGGGGCCCACGAGCGCGGTTTGAAAGTTCACATGGATGGCGCGCGCGTGTTCAACGCGGCGGCCGCGCTGGGTGTGCCGGTGAGTGACATTGTGGCCCCAGTGGATACGCTTATGTTCTGCCTCTCTAAGGGTTTGGGCGCTCCGGCCGGCTCCCTGCTGGCCGGTCCGGCGGATCTCATTGCCAGGGGGCGCCTGTACCGCAAACGGCTGGGAGGCGGCATGCGGCAGGTGGGCGTTCTGGCGGCGGCGGGGCTGATCGCGCTCGAAGAGAACCCTCAGCGGCTCGCCCAGGACCATTGCAACGCCAGATTCCTCGCCGAAGGCCTTGCGCGCATTGACGGAATCCGCGTCGATGCGGCCTCGGTAGCCACCAATATCGTGGTTTTCGACGTCGGCGGCACGGGATTTGCGGGTGGCGAGATCAGCGCCCGCCTCAAGGCGCGCGGCGTCCTCATCAACGCCATCGACGAGCGCCGCATGCGCGCCGTCACGCACTACGACGTGGACCGCACCGCTTGCGCCCGCGCGCTCGAAGCGATGGCCCTTGCGGTGCTATCATAAGCGACTTAACCCCCATTCTTCCGCGCGATTACGGAAACGGTCGCGCGCTGGGAACGTCTTGATGGACTTAAACATGCTAAGAACGGTCTGCCTGTTGGCCGGCGCTTCGGTGGCGCTGGCCCAGCAATATACCATAGCGACGGTGGCCGGTGGCGCGCCTCCTTCGACGCCGGCTACTGCCACAAGCACTGGCATTGGCCGGCCCAATCGCGTCACACTGGATTCATCCGGAAACCTCTATTTCAGCAGTTCGATCAACTGTGTCTTCAAACTCAGCTCGAGCGGCGTGCTGACCCTGGTGGCGGGCAATTCGCGAGCCGGCTTCTCGGGCGATGGGGGAGCGGCCACCGCCGCCCAATTGAATTCCCCGCACGGCTTGGTGCTCGACGGTTCGGGCAACCTCTACATCGCGGATTCGGGCAATGACCGGGTTCGCATGGTGACTCCCGGCGGCATTATCTCCACGTTCGCGGGCAACGGCCAGTTCAGTGCGACTTCGAGCCCGGGCACTTTCAACGATGGCGGCCCGGCCACCCAGGCGCTGCTGCACAATCCCATGGGCCTGGCGATCGATAGTTCCGGTGATATATACATCGCCGACACCGGAGACAACCTCATCCGCGAGGTCACCACCGACGGCAACATCACTTCCGTGGCGGGCGATGGCTATCCCTCCTATGCCGGCGATCCCACCACCACGGTCGCCCCCATTCCCCCCTCGCCGGCCAACGTGGCGGAATTGAACCACCCTGAGGATGTGGCGCTCGATTCCAGCGGCAACATCTATATCGCCGATACGGCCAATGGCCGCGTCCGCGAAATCGTATCCGGCAACATCAGCACCATCGCCGGCAGTACCACGATCGGGTATGCCGGGGATGGCGCCGCCGCCACCAGCGCCGACCTGTTCGCGCCTTATGCGCTGGCTCTCGATTCCAAGGCCAACGTCTACATCGTCGAGAACGCCGATTCGCGCATCCGCGAGGTGACCGTCAGCAACGCCTACATCAACACCATTGTGGGAAACGGAATTTCCGGCTTTTTCGGCGATGGGGCGGCCGCCACCAGCGCGGAGCTCAATTCGCCCACCGGCATAGCGATCGACAGCTCGGGGAATCTGTATATTGCGGATTCCCAGAACCTGGTGATCCGTAAAGTCTCCAACTCCAACATCTCCAGCATCGCGGGCAACCACATTTATGCCTACTCCGGCGATAACGGCCCGGCCACCAGCGCGCAGCTCAATACGCCGCTGGGCGTGGCCACGGATGCCGGGGGCGATGTGTATATCGCCGATAGCGCCAACAACGTAGTGCGCATGGTGACCAAGGGCGGCGCCATTTATAACGTTTTGGGCAACGGCGTGGCCAGCACCAGCGGGCTCAGCAACCCGGAAGGCCTGGTCGTCGATTCCTCCGGCAACCTCTACATCGCCGACAGCCAGAACGCCCGCGTGCAGAAGGTTACTCCCAGCGGTTCGGTGAGCACGGTGGCCGGCAACGGCAAGCCCGGATATGGCGGCGATGGCGGGGCGGCGACCAGCGCACAACTCAACGCACCCCTGGGCCTCGCTCTGGATAGCGCCGGGAATCTTTATATTTCGGATTTCAGCAACAACCGCGTCCGCAAGGTCTCGGCATCCGGCACGATCACGACCGTCGCGGGCACCGGCATGACCGGGTATTCGGGAGATGGCGCCGCAGCCACCAACGCCCAGCTCACCAATCCCGAAGGCCTGGCTGTGGACTTCGCCGGCAACCTCTACATCGCCGATTCCGGAAACAACGCCGTCCGCAAGGTCTCATCGAGCGGGTTGATCTCCACCGTCGCGGGCAATGGTTTTGCGGGCTACTCTGGCGATGGCGGTCCCGCCATCCAGGCGATGGTGGGCAACCCCTTCGGCGTGGCCGTGGACGCGGTGGGCAACCTCTACATCAGCGATTTCAGCCTGCGCGTGCGCAAAGTCTACCCCGATGGCACGATTAACACCATCGCCGGCACGAGCGCGGCGGGCTATTCCGGAGACGGCGGCCCGGCCCTCAGCGCCACTCTCAACCGGCCCTCGGCTTTGGCTGTGAATTCCAACGGAACGGTTTACGTGGCAGACAGCGCCAACAGCGCCATCCGCAGTCTCGTCCCGAGCGGCCCCGGCGTCACTCTGGCGGCCGTGGTCAACGGGGCTAGCGGGGCTACGGGAGCCATCGCGCCCGGCGAGGTGGCGGTGCTGTGGGGCTCCGGCCTGGGACCCAGCCAACTCGCGCAGTCCAGTCTCACCAGCTCCGGCCTGGTGCCCACCACTCTGGCCGGTACCAGCGTCTACGTCAATGGCTTGCCCGCGCCGCTGCTCTACACCTCGTCGAACCAGGTAGGAGCCATCGTGCCGTTCGGCGTCAGCGGCTCGAGCGCCCAGGTGTTCGTGCTGTATCAGGGCCAGAACTCGAGCCCGCTGACTGTGCCGGTGGCCGCCACGGCGCCCGGTCTGTTCACGCTGAGCGCCAACGGCGCGGGGCCGGTGCTGGCCGTCAACGACGCCGATGGTTCCATCAACGGCCCGGCGCATCCCGCCAGTGCCGGGAGCTACGTGACCCTGTATGTCACCGGAGCCGGCCAGACCAATCCGCCGGGATCGGATGGGCTGCCGGGATCCGCGGGAGTGCCGGCCCCTCTGCCTAATGCCAATGTCACCGCTACCATCGGCGGTAAGAACGCCACGGTCAGCTATGCCGGGAGCGCCGCCAACCTGGTGGCTGGTGTGATCCAGGTGAACCTCGTGATCCCCAGCGGCCTCACCGCTGGCGCGGTTCCCGTGGCGCTGCAGATCGGCGGCGTCTCGACCCAATCGGCCGTCACCATTGTGGTTTCGGGCACGTAACGGCACGATCCGGCCGCACCCCCAGCCCGGCGTGGCGGGATAATGTGGCCATGACACTTTCCGAGGCGAAGCTCATGCGCATGCGGGCGCTGGCCGATGCGCGCGGCATCATCGCGGCCGCCGCCATGGACCAGCGGGGAAGCCTTCAGAAATCGCTGGCCGCCGCGCGCGGCGTGGCGGTAGGTGAGATCACGCCCGCCATGATGAGCGAATTCAAGGTGGCCGTCAGCAAGGTTCTGACGCCGCACGCCAGCGCCATTCTGCTCGATCCCGAATTCGGCCTGGAAGCCGCGCGGCAGCGCGACCCGAATGCGGGCCTGCTGCTGGCATACGAATCCAGCGGCTACGATAACACCCGTCCCGGCCGCCTGCCCGACCTGCTGCCGCACGTTTCGGCGCGGCGCATCGCCGATTGGGGCGCGGACGCCGTCAAAATCCTCATCTATTACAACCCCAGCGAGGATGCCGCCATTAACGATGTGAAGCACGCCTTCATCGAGCGCATTGGCGCCGAGTGCGAAGGCTGCGAAATGCCCTTCTTCCTCGAATTCGTGGGCTACGACCCGAAAGGCGGCGACGAGAAGGGCTTCGAGTATGCCAAGTCGAAACCCGAGATCGTCCGCCGCAGCATGGAGGAGTTCTCGAAGCCCGGCTACAAGGTGGACGTGCTCAAAGTGGAGATCCCCGTCAACGCCGAGTACGTGGAAGGCTCGAGCGTATTTCAGGGCCAGAAGGCTTACAGCCACGAGCAGGCCCTGCAGCATTTCCGCGAGGCCGCGGCGGTGGCCACGAAGCCATTCATCTATCTCAGCGCGGGAGTGAGCAACCAGCAGTTCACCGAATCGCTGCGCATGGCCGCCGAGGCGGGCACCGATTTTTCGGGGGTCCTGTGCGGGCGCGCCACCTGGAAGGACGGCATTCCCGTCTATGCCAAGCAGGGTCTCAAGGCGCTCGAGGAGTGGCTGCGCCGGGAGGCCGTGAAGAACATCGAGGCCGTGAACGAAGCCATCCGCTCGGCCACGCCCTGGTACGAGAAGATGGGAATCGCGCTGCCGGCCTGAACCGCTCGACGACGCCCCGCGTCCGGGTAGTACAATGCGTGGCTGATGGCCCGACACAACGGCGGTTTCCGCGGCATCTTCACCATCCCATCGACGCCTTTTCTCGAAAGCGGCCAGATCGATATCCCCGGCTTTCGCCGCATCGTGGAATTCTGCATTGAATGCGGTGCGCACGGATTGGTCTTCCCGGTGAACGCCAGCGAGTGGATTCACTTGAGCGATGAAGAGCGCATGCTGCTCTCGCGGGAACTGGCGGAGCAGAACCGCGGCCGCGTTCCCGTGGTCATCGGAGCCGGCGCGGCCACCGCGGAACTGGCGGCGCGCTTCGCGGCGCACGCCCGCGCGATTGGCGCCGACGGCGTGATCGCCATGCCGCCCCACATCCGCCGCCGCGCGCTTTCCGAAGAGGTCATCTTGGATTACTACCGCACCATTGCGGAGGCCGCCCGGATGCCGGTCTTTATCCAGAACTACACCGGCCCCATCGGGACCGACATGTCCGCGCCGTTCCTGCTGCGCCTGTGCCGCGAAATCGAGCACGTGGAATACATCAAGGAGGAGACCGAGCCGAGTACCGTCAAGCTCACCCAAATCGTCAAGGGCAACGACGGTTCCGTGAAGGGATGTTTCGGCGGCGCGGGAGGCCGCTACCTCATCGAGGAGCACCGCCGCGGCACGGACGGCAACATGCCGGGGTGCCATGTCACGGACGTGGTGGTGGCGCTGTGGAGCGCGCTCGAAGCTGGCGACGAGCCGCGCGCGCTTCACATATATAAGGAAATGGCGCCGCTGTTCTTCTTCGAAACGCAGGTGGATGGCTGCTACAAGGAGGTGCTTTTCCGGCGCGGCGTCATCGATTGCCCGCGCAAGCGCAACGGGCAGGCGCCGCTCGACGAGATCGGCGCGCGCTACCTCGACGACATCCTGCGCAACCTCGCGCCGCTGATGAGCTGGGGCAAGTGACCATGCGGATCACGGGACTCAGGACCATCATCGCTGGCAATCCCTGGAAGAACTGGCTGTTCGTGCGCATCGAGACGGATGAGGGCCTGACGGGCCTCGCGGAGGCCACCGGCGGCCTCGAAACGCGGCCCATCGAGGCCCAGTTCGAGGAGCTCGGCCGCTTCATCATCGGAGAAGATCCGCTGCACCCGGCGCGCGTCTGGCAGAAGATCTACAAGGGCCTGTTCCTCAATACGTCGGTGGCCATGAGCGCGGTAGAGATTGCTTGTTGGGACATCCTCGGCAAGAGCCTCGGAGCGCCGCTGTGGAAGCTGCTTGGCGGCCGGCAGCGCCCGCGTCTGCGCGTCTACGCCAACGGCTGGTACAAGGGGCCGCGCGATCCCGTCTTCTTCGCTGAGGCTGCCGCGCACGTGAAAGAGATGGGCTACACCGCGCTGAAGTTCGACCCGTTCGGCGCGGCCTATCGCTTTCTCGATCGCGGCGAGGAGGAGCTTTCGATCCGCATCGTCCGCGCGGTTCGCGAGACCGTCGGCGAGGGTGTCGATATCCTGATCGAAGGCCACGACCGCTTCAGCGTGGCCACGGCCGTGGGGCTGGCGCGGCGCCTCGAGGAGTTTCACCCCATGTGGTTCGAGACGCCCGTGATGTCCACCGATATCGAGGCCACGCTCCAGGTGGCGCGCTCCATTTCGATTCCAGTGGCCGCCGGCGAGCGCTCCAGACGCCTCTCGGACATTCTGCGGCTGGTGGCGGACCGCTCCATCAGCATCGTGCAGCCGGAGACGCTGGCCATCGGCGGCGTCTCGGGAGCCATGAAGGCTGCCGCCATCGCTGAATCCGCCGAAGCGTTCGTGGCCCTGCACCAGGCGCAGAGCCCGCTGAATACGGCCATCAACGCGCACATCCACTCCGCTATTCCGAACTTCCTGATCCAGGAGTGCTTCGACGATTTTCTGGAACCCTGGGCGCGGAATCTCTTCGAAGGCGTGCCACGAGTGGAGAGCGGATATATCGAGCCGTCCGATCACCCGGGCATCGGAGTCGAGCTGAACGAGGCCGAGGCACTCAAGCATCCCTACAGCCCAACCAACTTCCTGAGCCTCTTCGAGGACGGCTGGGAGCAGCGCAAACCGAAATGACGCCACCCACCGGCCGGCCCAGCCGAACGCGCCACAAGGTAGTCGCGATGGCCTTCCTGCTGGCGGCGGTGCTCTACATGGACCGCACGGTCCTGAGCATTTCGGCCGGCGCCATTCGCGCGGACCTGCACATGAGCCCGCTGGCCATGGGCTGGGTCTTCAGCGCTTTCGTGTGGGGCTACGCGCTGTTCCACATTCCCATGGGCTGGCTGGGGGACCGCTTCGGACCGCGGCGCGTGCTGGCCGTCATCGTGGTGCTCTGGTCGGCATCGACCGCCGGGACCGCGCTGGCCTGGAGCTTCGCATCGCTGCTGGCGATTCGATTCCTGTTCGGGACGGCCGAGGCGGGCGCCGCGCCCAACGTCTCGCAGGCCTTCTCGCGCTGGATTCCGCCGGCCGAGCGTGGCCGGGCGCAGGGCTTCTTCTTCGCGGGCATGGGACTGGGAGCGGCCATCGCGGCGCCCGCCGCCACCTTCGTGCTGATCCACTGGGGATGGCGCGCGGCCTTCTTCGCCTTCGGGGCAGCCGGCCTGGCATGGGCCACGGCCTGGCGCCTGTGGTATCGCGACGACCCGGCTCAACACCCGGCCGTGAACGCGGCCGAGCTGGAGATCATCCGCGAAGCCGGGCCGGAGCCGAAGCAGGCCGCCATCGGGTGGCGGAGGCTGCTGGGCAATGCGAACCTGTGGGCCATCCTGGCTATGTACTTCACGTACGGCTACACCGGGTACATCTACATCACTTGGTTCCCTACATACCTGACCGAGGCGCGCCATCTCTCGCTCACCACCACCGGACTGCTGGCGACCCTGCCCGGGGCGCTTTCGATCGTCGCCAAACCCCTGGGCGGCTGGTGGAGCGACCGCCTCAGCCGCCGGCACGGCCTGCGCATCGGACGCCGCGCGGTGGGGATGACCGGCTTCGGATTGGGCGCCGCCGCGGTGCTGCCGGGCCTGCTGGTGGCGAACCCCTACGCCGCCGCCGTGTTCCTGGGATTCGCCGATGGCTTCGCCGCGCTGGCCCATGGCATCTGTTTCGCGGTCTGCCTGGATGTGGGGCTGAAGCGGGCCGGCATCGTATCGGCCCTGATGCTCACGGCCGGCAGTCTCGGCAACGCGCTTTCGGCGCTGGCCTTCGGCGGGTTCCTACAGATGACCGGATCGTGGATACCACCGTTCGTGCTGGCCATGGCGGCGAATCTGGCGGGCGCGCTACTGTGGTTAAAGATCGACCCGGAGAAGGCGGTGGTGTAGGTGATGCAGAAGCTCCCACGCCGGCTCGCCGTGCTGTACGAAGACGACGCCGTCGTGGCGCTCGATAAGCCCGCCGGACTCCCGGCCGTGCCCGTGAAGGGCTCCGATACGCCGTCGGCCTGGTCGCTTCTCTCGGTGCAACTGAACGCGCGGAGACAGCAGGCTTTTGTCGTGCATCGCATCGACCGCTTTACCTCCGGAATTCTGCTCTTCGCCAAAACCGCGCTGGATCGGGATATCCTGGTCCGGCAGTTTCTCGCCCATACGCCGGTGAGGCAGTATCTCGGCGTGGTCCGCGGGCGCCCGCGGGAGCCCGAAGGCACGCTCATCGGCTACCTTCGGCGCGAGGGAATGTTCCAACAGGTGGCCACCAAGGGCGATCCGGACGCGGCTCGCGCCGAGCTGAGGTACGTGGTGGAACGCCCTCTTCGCGGCGCTTCGCTCGTGCGGGTCACGCTGGTGACGGGATTGCAGAATCAGATCCGCGTGCAGTTTGCGGCCATCGGCCACCCGGCCGTCGGCGATCGAAAGTACCGGCCGGCCGAAGCGTCCGAACGGCGCATCGCCCGCGTCGCCCTGCACGCGGCGCACCTTCAGTTCCGGCACCCGCGCTCGGGGGAGAGCGTTTCGGTCGATTGCCCGCTCCCTCCCGACATGCAGGCATTGGTCCGGGCGCTCTCGCCGCCCGCCCGCGAGCGCCGGTAAGCCGGCCGGATTACAGAGCGGGCTTCGCCTCGACAGCCGAAAACGTGTAGGTGGCCCGCGAGCCGGTGGGATGCGCGATCTTGAGACCGATGTTGCCGCGCGTCTCCGGCGCGAGCCCATCGGGTGGCAGCGGCGTATCTTGCTCGATCGAAACCGTGGCATCCACCAGTCGCACGGTGCGCCGCCAGCCCTGGCCGAAGAACTCCAGCCCGTCTTCGCAAGGGCGCACCTCCACCGGCCCCGGGGCGGCGAACGCGCCCGTCTCGGGAAGGAAGTTGGCGTTGGCATCCTTGGAGAGGAACTCGAGCCAGCGTCCGCCATCCTGGGTGGAGAAGACGGCGCGCGCCTTCTGGGATTCGAGGATCCACTCCGGCGAGCCGTCTCCATCCAGGTCGGCGGTCCATACCACCGTGCGCCCGCGCGGCACCAGCACGGCGCGCATCGGCATATCCAAAGTAGTGGCCCCGGTAACGCGCAGATGCCACTCGCGGAGGCCCTCGACAGCCGGGGCATCCGGGCGCGCGAAGACGCGCAGCGAGACGCGGCGCTCGGCGATGGCGCCCACGCTAATCTCGGTTGCGGGCGGGAAGAATTCCAGGCCGTCTCCGGAGGCCGCCAGTTCGTAGGTCTCGATGCGCGGCGAGTTGTTGCGAATCAAAATTTCCAGGTTGGTGCCAGCGCGCGGCTCGATGGGAGCGGTGGGCGGCTCGACCGCCAGTTCGGTCTGCGCGCCGAAATCGAGGCCGATGTTATCGGCCAGCCGGATGGACGCGGGACGGAAAAGCTGCAAATGGGCCCGTCCGAGCGGTACGCCGTCGGCTTCCAGCGCCAGGTTGGCCCAGTCGCCATGCAGCGCATCGACCGGGACGCCCACCTGGTATTCGATCTCATTGGGCGATTTGCGGTTGGGCGTGGCGCTGAAGCCCTCGGGCAGGCGCAGGCGCGAGCGCTCCGCCAGGTCCGGCGAAGAATAAGTGGTGGAAAGCAGGTTCTCCTGGCCGATCACCAGCCGATGGGCTTCATCGAAGAAGGCCGACGTTTCGGGCGGCGCAATGGCGATGCCGATGCGCACGCGCCCGTCGGCGGCGGTTCCCGCGGGGATGGGCAGCCGCGCGCGCAGGGTCTTTTCGTCCCACGTGAACTCGGTCGGTTTGCCGGCGGCGAGCAACGGGCCGCTGGGCTGCCGCGCGAGTTGCAAGACGACCTCGCCCGCCTGGGGCGCCGCGAATTCCATAGCCAGAATCCCATTCTCGAATTCGATGGAGAGCAACTCAGCCGTGGCGTAGACCATGCGCTCGGCCGGCGTGAAGGGGGAACACTCGCGGCACAAGGCGTCCTGCGCGAGCGAGACATTCAAAGGCAGCCATAGCGAATCGCCCGCGGGAATCGTGACGCCGGGGATGACAAGCTTGCGCCGGGAGGCCGGATCGAGCACGCGCAGATCGCCGTGGAAATCCTGGCTGCCGCGATTGGTAACGCTCACGGCCGAAGCCGGCCCTGAGGCCATTTCCGCGGCCGTCACGCCGGCGGGCAGCTTGCGCGGCGCTTGTTTGGGCATGGCGACCCGGCGGAGAGCGCCGAGCAGCGGCGTCCAATTCCGCAGCAAGGCGCCATCGCGGCGCAGCGCGCGAATGGCCGGCCGCTCAACGCCTGCCAGGCCCACCGCTCCTGTGCGCAGCAGCGGGCCCGCGTCCGGCTCCCAGCCGGCGGGCCAGAGCGCGTCTTCCACGCCGGTCCACAGGATGGCGCGCCCGGCGAGAATGGCCTGGCGGCTGATAGCCAGCGCGGCCGGATCGGTGGCGGAGATGGCGACCGCCGTGGGCGCGGGAGCCGCGTCGATCGCCAGCGCAGCGCCCTCCACGTATGCAACGGGGCCGCCGTGGCTGGCGGTCTGGGTGGCCAGCAGGTCGTCGAGTTGCTTGATCCAGGCGCCCTCGTCCGCCGCGCCGGGTGGCGCCGGCGCGCCTCCGTTCAGCCACCCGGCCACCGGCGGCAGCGGGCGCACCCAGGCGCGCAAGCCCAGTTTGCGCAGCACGTGAATGAGGCCGGTGAGATCGCGCCGCGGGCTGGTGCGGCCGGTGAAATCGAATTCGCCCGGCCGGAGCTGGTGCCAGTTCCAGGGAATCGAAAACTCCACCGTGCGCACGCCGATGGTCCGCATCCAGACCAGCTCGCGTTCCCACTGCGCGCGGGGATAGAGATAATACGGAAACTCGACCGCCTGCACATACTCCTGCGGCGGCGCGGAAGGCGCGCCAGGCGTCCGCGCGTGAATCGCCAGGACGCAAAGTGCCGCGACGGTCAGCCGGCCGGAGCGCATCAGAACATCCGAGCCTTTTTGAGACGGTAGTCCTGCACCAGGGGCATACGAATTACCGTGCACATCTCGAAAAGGCGCGAACGGGCGCGCTCGCCGATGCGCTCGGCCAGGGTGACGCGGTACTCCGGTTTTCCCAGCGCCGATTTCTCCGCGATGGGGCTGCCGGCATCGCCATCCGGAAGATTGGTGGTGGCGATCAGCGCGCGGCGATTGTTGCAGCGGTAGGTGACGATCGAGGTGACCGTATCCATTACCCAGTCGGTGACGCGGTGCGCGCCGATATCGTCGAGCAGCAGCACCTCGGTATCGAGCGCCACGCGGTAGGCTTCCTTATCGGCGGAATTGGAGCTCGAATCGTAACCCGCGCGGATGCGGTCGAGCAGGTTCTGATAATCGCAGAAGAGGCACTCGAAACCCTTCTCGACGATCTTGCGCAGCGCCGCCACCGCCAGGTGCGTTTTGCCGGTGCCCGGCTCGCCGATGAGCAGGAGCCCGGGGCGGGATTCGTGCGGAAACTCGCGCACATAATTCTTAACGGCCAGCAGGATGTTGGTGAGATCGCGTCGGGCGATGGGGTTGTCGGGGCCGGGGACCACGAAATTGTCGAACGATGCGCCGGCGTAGAGCGGAGGGATCTGCGCGCGGCCCTCCATGCGCGTAGCGCGGCCCTCGAAGCGGCACTCGCAGGGCTCGGCGCCCGAAACCGCCCCCCGTTCCACGATCACCCAGCCGGTGCCTCCGCACTTCGAGCAAACCGAATCGGTAGCCATCGCCTCTATTATCGTCGAGACGGAGAGAAGGAAGGCCGCGAATTCGTGGGCTGTGTCGGCTGCGGAACGGACGAGACCCCGCTGCCGCCGGCAACACCACACCCTTGGAGCGCGGATCCGCTAAGACCCTGAACGGCGCTTCAGCAAGAAGATCGAAGGCTTACTTCGTAATCGTTCCGCAAGCGATGCGGTCGCCGGCGTTGCCGGAGGGATCGGATTTCATATCGTCGGCCTTGGCGTGAATCACCAGGGCCGTCCCGCCGTTAGCAAACAGCGAGTTGTTGCCCTCGCCCAAGGTCACGCGCGGATCGAGGACCGTCACCTTGGCGGTGCCGTTGGGTTTCACCGTGAAGTTGGGCATGTCGCCGGCGTGCGGACCCTCGGGGTTCTGAAGGCCATGATGCTTCTGCCCGGGGTTGAAGTGCCCGCCCGCGGAGGTGAAGGCCGGGGCTTCGCACTTGGCGTTCTGGTGAATGTGCACGGCATGCTCGCCGGGGGGCAGGCCTTTGAGGTTGAGCTTGATGGCGACGCCGCCGCTCTTGGCGTCGCTGATGACGGCCGTTCCGACGCTCTGGCCTTTGGCGTCCTTCACATCGACCGTTACGGGTTTATTGGCCGCGGAGAGGCAGGCGGCGAACAGGATGGTGGCGGCGGCAACAGTCCACTTGGTCATGATATCGTTTTGTCTCCTTCTGAGCAGATCGCCGCGCGATCGGGCGAGCGGCGGAACTGTACATATCATATACCGGGATGCACGTCTTCGGTGCGCCGATTCAACTCTATCTCACACGCGCAGCTCGTAGCCCAGCCGGCGCATCCCCTCGATCATGCGCGCGCGGATCTCGCCCACCTCGTCGCTCGAAAGCGTGCGCTCGGGCGAACCGGCCGTGAGCCGGAAGGAGACGCTCTTGGTTCCTTCCGCGAGGGGCGGTCCGGAGTACTGGCGCACGAACTCAATCGATTCCACCAGCGGCCCGGCCAAGGAAGCCAGCTTGGCCTCCAGGTCGCCGGCCAGTTCGCGCACACCGGCGACCACCGAAAGATCGAAAGCGCTCGAAGGGTAGCGGCGGATGGGCGTGTACCGGGAATCCGCGCTCCAATGGGCCTGCACCCGCCGCAGATCCAAATCCAGGATGGCCGCCCGCCCCGTTTCCATGAGCGTGGGATGCAGTTCGAACAGGCGTCCCACCGTCTCGCCCCTCCACAGGATGCGGGCCGCGCGCGCGGGGTGCTCGTAGGGCGCGGCTTCGCCCGGGCAGGTCTGGGCGCCGGGCATGAGACACTCGGCAGCGCGCTTCAGCTCGAAGAGACCCGCTGCGCCATCGCCATAGCGGTCGTAGATGGCGGCTGCCAGGTGCGGCGTCTCTTCCGGCAGGCCCTCCGGTTGGGCGTGGATCTCCATGCCGATCTCGAAGACGCGGAAGGCATCGCGGTGCTTGGCATTTTCCAGAATGGTGTGGCGGATGCCAGGCAGCAAAGAGGTTCGCATGAGCGCCTGGTCGGAGGCGATGGGATTGCCTACGCGTACGTGGCCGGCGGGGTCGAAGCCGAACGCCTGCGCGCTCTCTTCGCTGATGAAGGAATATTTGTAGACTTCGGTGAAGCCCAGGTCGATGAAAATCTGGCGGGCCTCGTGCTGGAACTTGCGGCCCTCGTTGGGGGGCGGCGCCAGGGAAGGGAACAGCGGCGCCTGGGGAGTAATGGTGTCATACCCGACCATGCGGCCCACTTCTTCCACCAGGTCCTCCTTGATGGAGACGTCCTTGGTCGCGCGCCAGCCCGGCACCCGCACCGAGAACCTGCGCGGCGCAGGCTCGCTGACGCCGAACTCCAGGCTTTCCAGGATGCGGCGCACCTCGGCGGCTTCCACGGCGCGGCCGAGCTTGCTCTCCAGCCAATCGAGCGGGAGGTCGATGAGCGGCGGCACGGGGATTTCCCTCATCTGGTCGGCCACGCCCCCGACCACGCGGATGCCGGGGGAAATCTCATTCAGCAGGTCGAGGCCGCGCGCCAGGCCCCGAACCGTGCTGGCGGGGTCCTGGGCCTTCTCGAAACGTATGGAGGCGTCGGTGCGCAGCTTGAGGGCCGCCGACGTCCGGCGAACGGAGGAAGCGTTGAAATTGGCGCTTTCCAGCGCCACGCGACGGGTCTTTTCACTGATGGAGGTGGCCATGCCGCCAATCACACCGGCCAGGGCGATGGGGCCGGAGGCGTCGGCAATCACCAGGTTCGTGGGCGTAAGCGCATACTCCTCGCCGTTGAGCGCGCGGAGCCGCTCGCCGGCGCGGGCCGGCCGGATAAAGATCGTATCGCCCGCCAGGAGATCGGCGTCGAACGCGTGCATGGGCTGCGCCAGCTCGGCCATCACGAAGTTGGTCATGTCCACGATGTTGCTGATGGGGTTCAGGCCGATGGCGGTCAGCCGGTACTGAAGCCAGAGGGGCGAAGGCCGCGTGTCCACGTCCTCGAACACCAGGGCGCTGTAGCGCGGGCACAGCGTGTAATCCTCGATGGCGATTTGAATGGCCCCGGCGCCTCGCGGCAGGATCCCGCGCGCACCGGGTCCTTCAGCTTGCGGCCCAGGATGGCGGCTACTTCGCGCGCCATGCCATGGTGGCCCCACAAATCCGGGCGGTGCGTGATCGATTTATTATCGATTTCGATGACGCTGTCGGGAACGCAGCCGGGGAGCGGAGCGCCCGGGGGAACGGCCGCGCGGCCCTCGAGCTCGAGCACGCCGGTGTGATCGCGATTGATCCCCAGTTCGGCCGCGCTGGCCAGCATGCCCTGGCTTTCCACGCCGTCGATTACTTTACTTCCGACCGGCACGTAGGCCGTGACGAGACCCGCGCGGCAGTTGGGCGCGCCGCAGACCACCGTGCGAACGCCGTAACGGCCGGCCTCCACCACGGCCTTTACGTTGTGGCTGTGCGGGATGGGTTCGACGGATTCGATGCGCGCGGCGCAAGCGCGGTCGAGAAGAGCGCCGGCGGCTTCGATGCCCTCGCACTCGGCGGTTTTCATGGTGATGAGATGTTCGAGGGGGCCGGGGGCGTAATCCAAATCCTCGACCAGCTCGCGAATCCAGTTGTATGAGAACTTCAAAATGGCCTCGCCACGAAGCTTAGAATTGTTCCAAAAAACGGAGGTCCCCGCTCTGCAGCCAGCGTATGTCGTCGATGCCGTAACGCATCATCGCCAGGCGCGTCAGGCCCAGGCCGAAAGCGAAGCCGTTCCACTCTTCGGGGTCGATGCCGCTCCTGCGCAGGACGCTGGGATGCACCAGGCCGCAGCCCAACTGCTCCACCCAGCCGCTCTGCTTGCACACCGGGCAGCCGGAACCGCCGCACAGCAGGCACTGGATATCCAGCTCGAAACCGGGTTCGACGAAGGGAAAGAAGCCGGGACGCAGCCGCACGGCGACTTCGCGCCGGAAGATGGCCGTCAGCATCTGCTTCATGAAATAGATCAAATGCGCCACGGAGACCTGGCGGTCGATCATCATGCCTTCGATCTGGTAGAAGGTGTGCTCGTGGGAGGCATCCACGTTCTCGTTGCGGAAGACGCGCCCGGGGGCGATCATGCGCAGCGGCGGGCCGAGCCGCTCCATGCCGCGCACCTGCACGGGCGACGTGTGCGTGCGCAGCAGGTTGCCGCCATCCAGCCAGAAGGTATCCTGGGCGTCGCGCGCGGGGTGATCGGCGGGGATGTTCAAGGCGTCGAAGTTGTGATATTCGGTCTCCACTTCGGGGCCATCCAGCACGGCGAACCCCAGCGAGACGAATAACTCTTCCAGCTCCTGCTGGATGCGCGTGATGGGATGCAGATGGCCGCGGCGCGGGCCGGGCGCGGGAAGCGTGAGATCGAGCCATTCGGCATCCAGGCGCGCATCGAGAGCGGCGGCCGCGAATTGCGCCTGCCTCGACTGGATGGCCGCCTCGAGCCTTTGTTTAGCCGCATTGAGGCGCTGGCCGGCGCTCTTGCGCTCCTCCGGAGAGAGCTTCCCCATTTCCTTGAAGAGCTGATCCAGGCGGCCCTTGCGGCCAATGGCTTCCACGCGGACGGCTTCCAGCTCCTCGGCCGAGCCGGCCGCCGAAATGCGCTCCAGCGCGCGGGACTCGAGCTCCTCGATAGACGAAACCAGCATGAGTATGAAGTCTCTTATTCTACCAAGACCCGCGCCGCGGGCTTCACGGCTGCGCCGGAGCCGTTTGGGAAGCCGGTGGATCGGGCGGTTTCGCCGCGGCGGTTTCGTGCTTGGGTCCCAGCCCCAACGCGATCAGCGACATGGCCGTAACCTTGCCGCTCGCCTCGATGTTCTGGTCCGCCTGAAAGCGCTTCAGGGCGTCGGCGGAAGTCTGGTTCCACGTGCCGGTGGCCTCCTCGGGCTTGAGATAGCCTTTGGCCGCCAGCGCATTCTGAATTTCCTTATATCGATCCGGCGTGGGCGCCAGTTGACGGTTGCGCCAGGTGGTGGCCGGGCGCCGCGAGGCAGTTGCCGTTCCCTTCTTCCCGCGCCGCGCGGTGGAACTTCTGGTGGAGGCGGTCCGGCCGGCCGAGGAGGAGCTTGCGCCGGCGGCCGCGGAGGTTTTCCTGGCACCGGCCTTGCGGCTCGCGGCCGATTTGGACAGGCCGGCCCCCCGCTTGTGGACGGTGGTGGCGGACTTGGTGGCGCTCTTCCTGGCGGGCGTCTTCTTAGTGGCCGTATTGGGGGTTTGAGCGCTCCATCCCAGCACCGCCATGGCGATGCCCAGCGCGCAGCATAAAGTCTTCCGCATGCGTGTGTTATTCCAGTTTATCAGGAGCCAAATGAAAAGGGCGGCCGGCGATCCCCGCGGGGATTGCCGGCCGCCGCCAAGCCGCTAACCGAAGGACCAAGTTACTTCGCGTTATTGGGCAGAATGCCGGCCACGAAAGTGGATACCCAGTCGGCGTTGCGCCCGTTCCCGCTCTTTCTCATGACTCGGAAAGCTACCGCGTCGCCGGGTTTGAGCGTGGCCTTGAGGCGCGAAACATCGTCTACCGAATTCACCGGCTTATGGTTGATTTCGGTCAAGATGTCGTTGGGTTCCAGGCCGACATCTTCGGCGAACGAATTCGGCTCGACTTCCACCACCTTCACCCCGGCGGTCTCCTTCAGACCCAGGTTCTCGCGCTGGGCCGGAGTCAGGTTCTGGATGGACATGCCGAAGCTGGCCGCAGTCTCCTCCTGTTTATTCGCCGAGTTGTCGTTAGACCCGCCGAAGCGGTCCGGGAAAATCTGGGCCAAGTCGCCCACCACCACGGAATGGTTCTCGCGCTTGCCATCGTGCAGGACCGTAAGGTTCAGCGGAGTCCCGATGGGCGTCTCGGTCACAATATCGATCAGGTGATTGCCGTCGCGAATGGGCTTGCCGTTGATCGAGAGAATGATATCGCCGTCCTTGATGCCGGCCTTCTCCGCCGGTCCTCCCGGCGCCACGCTCTGCACGAACGCGCCCTCGGTCACGCCGTTGGCCTTCAGCAGGGCGGTGGCGCCCGGATTATCCGACGGCGTGAACGAAACGCCTATACCGCCGCGGGTTACCTTGCCGTTCTTGATGATATCGTTGTAGACCTTCGCCGCCATGTTGACTGGCAGGGCGAAGCCGATGCCCTGATATCCGCCCGAGCGGGAGGCAATGGCCGTGTTGATGCCGATCACTTCCCCGCGAGCGTTGAGCAGCGGTCCGCCGCTGTTGCCGGGGTTGATGGCGGCGTCGGTTTGCAGGAAATGCTGGAACTGCGAGCTGTCTCCTCCTGGAATGTCGCGCGCCGTCGCGCTGATAATGCCCGCCGTCACGGTCTCCTGGAAGCCGAATGGCGAGCCGATGGCCACGGCCCAGTCGCCCACCTGCACGGCATCGGAGTTGCCGATCTTGGCGGGAACCATATCGTGCTTGCCTTCCACGCGAATCACCGCCAGGTCCGTGGGAGCGTCCACGCCCACAACTTTGGCATCGTATTCGGTCGGATCGCCGGGGAACTTCACCTGGATGCGGTCGGCTTTATCGACCACGTGGTTATTGGTCAGAATGTAGCCGGCGCGGTCCACGACTACGCCCGAGCCGAGAGCTTCACCGCGGTGCTGCTGCGGCATATCCGGCGTGGCGCCGCCGCCACCACCGAACGGGTTGCCGAAGAAGCGGTACAAGAATTCATCCATGCCGCCTTGACCTTGACCTTGATCCTGGTCGTCATCGTCATTGTTGGGGCTATTCGGCATCACCTGGGGACGCCGGTTGCCGCGAGAGCGCGTGGGCGCCTTGGGAAGATAGGTCGTTGAAATATTCACCACCGACGGCTCGACTTGTTTGGCAATCTGCGAAAAGGTAGTCGAAAGCTCGACGGGGCTGGGAATCTGAAGAGCCGTCGCGCCGGGCGCGGGGCTCGGATCCTTGGCTGCCTTTACGCCGGAGCTGATCAGGGTGCCAATCACGATCCCGATCGACAGCGTGAACAGGACCAGCGTGAACGAAAGCAGCTTTTGCGAACGCAACTTGTCGAAGATACTCATTTTGAATCTCTTACTCCTCTGGGTATGTGCGACCGAGTTTTGCAGATTCCACGCCGCACCGTTAATTGGATGGATGTTTCCGCGCATGTGACGGTTTCACTTCCACCAACACAACCCCGCTCAAGATGAGGGCCGCGCCCGCAGCGGCGCGTCTCGAGAGGCCCTCACCCACAAAGATGAAAGACGTCAGCCAAGCGAACAGCGGTTCCAGGGTGTATATCAGAGCTGTTCGCGTCGAAGTCGTGTACTGTTGAGCCCACGCCTGGATGGTGAATGCCAGCGCGGTGGCTGCCAGTCCTGTTATCAGTATGGCCCAGACGACCGCCGGACGCCAAAGCACCTGGGGGATTTCCACCCACCAGAATAGTGCGAGGGACCAGACGGCGGCTGCTCCCACTTGTGCGGCTGACAACAATTCGAAGCTCATCTCGTCGGAAAAATGACCTAGCGTAACGATGTGGGCGGCAAAAGCGGCCGCGCAACACAACGTCAGCAGATCCCCTCGCCCAACTGGACCAATGGCGCTTTCAAGCGTCATCAGGCCGAGCCCGGCGGTGGCCACGATTACCCCGGCCAGCTCCGAAACTCTCGGCCTGATCTTATAGACGAGCGCGGCCAGCAAAGGTACCATCACTGTGGACAAGCCCGTGATAAAGGCCGATTTGGGCGCCGTGGTGAGGCGCAGCCCGAGCGTCTGGAAAAGATAGCCGGCGAACAGGAACGTGCCCGTAAGGGCCCCGCGAAAAGCGCTTTGCGGTATCCGCCTGGCGCCGGCCGGGCCCGGCGGAATACCACCAGGAGGGCCGCCGTGGCGAGCGCAAAGCGCAAGGCCAGGAAGAGGACCGGCGAAACGCTGGCCAGCGCGGCCTTGACCAGCACAAAGGTGGCGCCCCAGACCATCGTGTTCACAACCAGGGCCGCCTCGGCGACCCGCTGCCGGCTCACCGGCCGCTCCCCGTGCCGCTTTCCGCTCCGCGCATCAGGAGCAGCAATAAAAGGAAGATGCGCTTCAAACCGAGGTCGCGGCCTTCGGGCCGAAACCACTCCTGTGTGGTATGGGCACCCCCGCCGATGCCGCCCCCGCCGATGGCGATGGCCGGGATACCCAGCGAGAGGGGAATATTGGCGTCGGTGGACGAGCAATCCAGGTGCGAGCGAATGCCCAGGTGGGCATCCACGGCGCGCACGCATTGCAGGATGGCGGCATCCTCGGCGAGCGCCGCCGCCGGGCGCGAGCCGATCTCTTTCATCTTGGCCGAGACCCTGCCGCCCGTCGAGCGCTGGTTTTCGAAATCCCGCGCGCGCTCCATGGCTGCCTCCAGGGCCTCGACCAGGGCATCCATCTTTTCATTGCTTTCCGAGCGGATATCGAACTTGGCGCGGGCGGTCTGCGGAATGGCATTCACGCCCGACCCACCCTCGATCAGCCCCACGTTGACGGCCGATTTGGGCGCGCCATCCAGGCGTGGCTCGGTGAACCACGCCACCGCCCGGCACAACGCGTGCAGCGGATTTCCCACCCCGTAATCGCTCCAGCTATGGCCGCCGTTGCCGGCGAAGGTCAGCTCGAAGCGCCGGCTGCCCAGCCCGCGGCTGGTGACGTGGTCGATGTTAGCGCCATCCACCACCACGAAACTTTCGATCTTCTTGGCCAGCGGCGATTGCTTAGCCAGGTACCGCATGCCCAGCAGGTTGCCTTCGCCCTCTTCGCCCACATTGGCCGCCAGCAACAGGCGGAGGGGGAACTCGGGCAGTTTGGCCACGCACTTCCAGACCCGTGCGATGGCCAGCAGGGCGGCCAGGCCGGCTCCGTTATCGGCCACGCCGGGACCGCGGAAACGCCCGTCGGCATCCACCGAGATATCGTCTTTTCCGCGCGCCGCGATCACCGTATCGAGGTGCGCCGTGAGGGCCACGTAGGGGCCGTCGCCATCGGCGGCGATCACGTTGCCGGCCTTATCGATGGTGGCGTCCCAGCCGAGCCCGCGGAACTGCTCCTGGAACCACAAGGCGCGCTCTCCTTCGAGAAAGGTGGGAGCGGGCACGCGGCAGAGCGCCAGGTGGATTTCGTTCATCCAGGGGCGTTCGCGCGTAAGCCACTGGAGACACTCGCGCACCGCGCGATTTTCGGCCAGTTCATTGAGGCTGACGCCCGGCGCCGCCGCGTTGGCAGGCATTACCTATGCAGTGTAGCAGTGTCGCCAGGCGGCGCCCCGAAGAAGGTCCCTACTCCGGCAGCGGCTGGCCCTCGGTTTCGGGCGCGAAAGGCAGCGCGGCCAGCCCCACCAGGAAGACCGAGCACATGGTGATGCCGGCATAACGCATGGCATCCGGACCGTGGAAAACGCGGTGCGTGAGCAGGCCCAGAGTGAGCGGGCCGGCCGCCGCCACGGCGCGTCCCACGTTATAGCAGAAGCTCGTTCCAGTGCTGCGCAGGCGCGTGGGAAACAACTCCGGCAGATAAATGGCATAGCCGCCGAAAAGGGCCAGTTGGGTGAAGCCCATCAGCGGGATCATCCAGAAGATCTGACTGCGCTCGTTCAATTGCCAGAAGGTGAAAGCCGTGGCTGCCATGGCCGCCACAAAGCTCACGGCGAAGGCCTTTTTGCGGCCGGTATAGTGCGTCAAGTAGGTGAAGGCGTAGACCCCCAGAAAGCAGCCGAAGTTCTGGAACATCGAGGTGAGACCGATCCAGGTGGTGGTCTTGCCCTCCAGGGCGGCGCCCACGAGGCCCTGCGCCCGGAAGGTCCGCTCGAGAACCGGACGAAACAGGTCGTAGCTGAAAAAGCCGATCCCCCACAGCCCCACCACGCCGGAGAACGCCATCAGCATCCCCACGATGGCGTTGCGCCGCCAGCGCGGGTCCGAGAAAAGTTCGCCGAAAGATCCCAGCTTGCTTTTGGCGGCGCGCGCCTTGAGCCATTGCTCCGGTTCCTTGAGCTTGAGGAAGACCAGCAAGGCGAGCGGCGCTGGCAGGGCTCCGGCCAGGAACTCGTAGCGCCAGGCACCTACGATGGCCCCGGCCTGCTCCATCTGCCCAAGCAGGATGCCCACCAGCGCGGCCGTCATATTGCCAATCGCCGAGAAGGCCTGCACGGTCCCCAGGGCGTATGGGCGGGCGCGCTCGGGCACCACCTCCGCTACCAGCGCCACTCCCACGGCGAACTGCCCACCCACTCCCAGGCCGCACAGGAAGCGGTAGACGTTGAAATCCCAAACGCTTGTCGAGAGCAGGCTCAGCCCCGTGAAAATGCTATAAGTGAGGATCGTCAGGATCATGGTCCTGGCGCGGCCCAGGCGGTCGCCCAGAATCCCGAACAGAATGCCGCCCAGGGCCCAGCCGATCATGAAGACCATGGTGGCGTAGCCGGCCTGCTCCGACACCACGCCCGCGGGGGCCTTGCCGCCGAGCAGTTCGCGCAGCGCCGGAACGCGCGCCAGGTTGAAGAGCTGCTGGGCCATAGTGTCGAACATCCAGCCGATGCTGGCGATGGCCACGACGAACCACTGGTAGCCGCTCAGTTCCCGGTACCAGGCATAACCACGCCCAGCGGCTGCGGTTGAAGGGCCATGGGAGGGCATGAAGATTCAGGTTAACAGCCGCGGAGTGGGCGGCGCGCCGCCAGGATCTCGTAAACCGGTTTGTTATCGGCGAACACGCGCCACTCCGAGACCTTACCTTCGCGAACCACGGCCTGCCACGCCGCGGGGGTCCGCCACGACACGCCGCCTATCGTCCCACCCGCCTCTCCCGCGGCCAGCACAGCGCCGCCTTCCGCCATCGCGTGGTCGATGCGAATCCAGTAGTCCGGACACATGGCGAAATAACCGCGCCATCCAGCCTCCATGGCGGCGGCGCCGTGCACGCGGTTGCCAACCGAATCGACGAACAGATGATCGGGTGTCATCAGCGCCGTGAGCGCGCCGATGTCGTGACGGTTGATGGCGGCCACAAATTGCTCGAAAGGTTCGGCGGAATCGGCCATCAGCAATCCGGCGCCAGGGCCAGCAGGCGCTTGACGGCGGTGGCGCACAGGCGCGCGGCGTGCTCCGATCCGGCGGGCAGGCCGCCCAAGGCTTCCTCGACGATCGCGGGCGCGAAGGCCGCCAACTCCGCCCGCGTCTTACCCGCCATCCATTCCGTGAGCGCCGAACCGGCGGCGATCGAGGCCGTGCAGCCGCGCACCTGGTAGCGCGCTTCCACCGCCCGGCCGGCTTCGAAGCGCGTTGAAAGGCGGAGGATGTCGCCGCAGGCCGGGTTGGAGACTTCCACTACCAGCGCGGGCGGCTCCAGTTGGCCCACGTTGCGCGGGTTCTGAAAGTGTTCGAGCAGGCGCTCGGAATACATGCTGTGTTCCAATAATGGCATGCTTCAGGTGGTCGCGGCCGTGATCGAGAGCGCCGGCCGGGTTCTGATCTGCCGGCGGCGCGCGGACCAGACGCATCCGCTCAAGTGGGAATTCCCGGGCGGAAAAGTGGAGCCGGGCGAGACGCCGGCCCAGGCGCTCGCGCGGGAACTCGAGGAGGAGCTCGGCATCCTCGAAGCCGCCGGCCGGGAGATCGCGTGCTACCCGGTCTGTTATCCGGGGAGAAACCCCATCGAGCTGATCTTCATCCAGGTGCGGTCGTTCACGGGCGAGCCGCGAAACCTGATTTTCCACGAAATGCGCTGGTCTCCAGTGGGCAAACTCACGGAATTCGACTTCATCGAGGGCGACCTCAAATTTATTCGCGAGCAGGCCGCCTCTATACTGGTTCGTATGGCAAGCGCAATCAAGCTGATAGATCCTTCCCAGGACGAATTTCTGGCCAGCCTGGAAGCCAAGAGCCGCCGCCCCAGTCACTTCTTCCGCAGCATGGCCAACCGGCCCGAGGCGCTCAAGACTTTCGTGCCCTTTTATGGCGCGGTAATGGGGCCGGGCTCTGTGGAGCGCCGCCTCAAGGAGCTGGTCTACCTGGCCTGCTCCTACGCCAACGAGTGCGCCTATTGCCTGGCCGTCCACACGGCCGGCGGCAGGAAGGCGGGCCTCACCGAAGAGGAGCTGCGCGCTCTTCAGACCGAGCAGGACCACGATTTTTCCGAGACCGAGCGCGCCGTCATCCGGTACGCCCGCGAGCTGACTCAGACGGCCGATGCCCAGGAGAGCCGCGCCGCGCTCCTCGAGCATTTCACGAGCGAGCAGATCGTAGAGATCACGCTCGTGGCGGCCATGGCGAACTTCACCAACCGCTTCAATAATGGGCTGGAGATCGAACCGGAGAAGTAGATCCCAGCCAACTCCATGTCCATTCTCAGCGGAATTCACCCTATCGCGGAGGCCCTCCGGGCGCATCATCCACTCGAACGGGTGCTGGTAGCGCAGGGCGCCGGCGGTCCGCGGCTCCAGGAAATCATCGACCTGGCGCGCCGCGCCGCGGTTCCGGTTCGTTTCGAGCCGCGGGCGGCGCTCGACCGGCTGGCGGGCAGCCCGGCGCACCAGGGCGTGGTGGCCATGGGCGCGGCCAGCCGCTACCAGGAGCTCGAGAGCGTGGCCGGAGCGGAGCTGCTGGTGGTGCTCGATGGCGTGGAAGACCCGCACAATTTGGGAGCCGTCATCCGCACGGCGCACGCGGCGGGAGCGGGAGCGGTGGTGATTCCGGAGCGGCGCGCGGCGAGCGTCACGGACGTGGTGGCGAAGGCCGCGTCCGGCGCGCTGGAATACCTGCCGGTGGTGCGCGTGACCAACGTGAACCGTGCGCTCGAGGAGCTCAAGGAGAAGGGCTACTGGATCTACGGCCTGGATGAGCGCGGCGAAGAAGAGTACACGCGCGTCGAGTACAACACCCCCACCGCGCTGGTCGTGGGCGGCGAAGGCAAGGGGCTGCACGAGCAGACGCGCAAACACTGCGACGCGACCATCCGCATTCCCGTGGCGGGCAAGATATCGTCGCTGAACGTTTCGGTGGCGGCGGGCGTGGCGCTGTTCGAATGGCGCAGACGCCGCACGAATCCGGCATAGTAAAATCGAGGTTCATGCGCTCAAAGCTGGTGATCGCGGCGATCGCGGAGGGATACTGAGATCGACATGAATCACGCATTGTCCACCCACCTGTTCGTCAATCATCGTCTGACCACCGCGCTGTTGAACCGCATCGAACAGGCTGGCATTCCGGCGGTAGAGATCTTCTGCGGGCGCCAGCACCTGGATTAGCGGGACAAGGCCCAGGTGGCCGAACTGGGCCACTGGTTCCAGGATTCCGGGCTGAAGCTGCACGCGCTGCACGCCCCTATGTACACGGACGAGATCTGGGGACGCTCCGGGCCGCAATCCATCCTGAATATCACCGAGCGCGTCAAGGGCCAGCGGCTCCAGATGGTGGACGAAATCAAGCGCGTCCTGGAAATCGCCGAGGTGGCGCCGTTCCGCTACCTGATTCAACACTTGGGCGTGGGCGGCGAGGAATTCGACATGCACAAGGTGGACGCGGCGTTCTCCGCGCTCGAACAGTTGAACCTGTTCGCGGGCCAGCGCGGCGTGGAGATCCTGCTCGAGAACATCCCCAACGGCCTCTCCAGCGCCGAGCGTCTCCTGATGTTCGGGGAAACCACCCACCTGCGCATGAATTTCGCATTCGACGTAGGCCACGCCAACATGAACGAGGGCGTGGAGACGGCCTTCCACCTCATGAAGGAGCGCATCCGTTCCACCCACATTCACGACAACAACGGCAAGGACGACATCCACCTGTTCCCCCTGATCGCGGAGGGCGGCACGATCGACTGGCGGGACGCCATGCAAATGCTGCGCAGCCGGGACGGGCAGTATCCCCTGCTGCTGGAGCTGAGGGAGGTGCCCGGCATGGCCCATCCCCTGGATGTGGTGAAGGAAACGTTCGATAGATTGGAAGATCTGTAGCGTATGATTCCGCGAATCACGATTGCCGAGGCGTCGCGCCACGTGGGCGAGACGGTGGAGCTCGCCGGCTGGCTGTACAACCTGCGCCGCTCGGGAAAGATCGCCTTCCCTATCCTGCGGGATGGCTACGGGCTGATGCAATGCGTGGCCGTGAAATCTTCCCTGCCGGAAGAGTTGTTCGAGACCATCAAGAACCTCACGCAGGAATGCTCGCTCATCGTGACGGGGAAGATCCGCGCCGAGCCGCGCGCTCCCGGCGGTTACGAGATGGATGTGGAGAACGTAGAAGTGGTGCAGCGCGTTCCGGAAACCGACCCCTACCCGATCACCCCCAAGGAGCACGGCATCGACTTTCTGATGGATCACCGCCATCTGTGGCTGCGCAGCCAGCGCCAGCACGCCATTCTGAAGGTGCGGCACGAAGTCATCAAGGCGGTGCGCGACTATTTCGATTCGCACGGCTTCACGCTGGTGGACACGCCTATCTTCACGCCGGCGGCCTGCGAGGGCACCACCACGCTGTTCGAGGTGGATTACTTCGAAGACGACAAAGCCTACCTGACGCAATCCGGCCAGCTCTACAACGAAGCCACCGCGATGGCGCTGGGGAAGGTCTACTGCTTCGGGCCGACCTTTCGCGCCGAGAAATCCAAAACGCGCCGCCACCTGACCGAATTCTGGATGGTGGAACCGGAGATGGCCTACGCCACGATCGAAGACATCAAGCGGGTGGCCGAAGAGTTGATCGTATTCATCGTGGGGCGCGTGCTCGAAAACCGGCGCGAAGAGCTGAAGCGGCTGGAGCGCGACGTGGCCAAGCTGGAAGCTCATCCAGGCGCCGTTCCCGCGCATGAGCTACGACGAAGCGGTCAGGCTCTTACAGGCCAAGGGCAGCGAAATCAAGTGGGGCGGCGATTTCGGCGGCACCGACGAGACGCTGCTGACCGAGGCCGCCGACCGGCCCATCATAGTGGACCGTTTCCCGGCCTGCTTCAAGGCCTTCTATTTCCAGCCCGACGCCGGAGCGGCCCGAGGTGGTGCTGGGCGTGGACGTGCTCGCGCCCGAAGGCTATGGCGAGATCATCGGCGGCGGCCAGCGCATTCACGACCTGGAGCTGCTGCTGAAGCGCATCGAGGAGCACCATCTGCCCAAGGAAGCCTTCGACTGGTATATCGATCTGCGCAAGTACGGCACGGTGCCGCACGGCGGGTTCGGCATGGGCATCGAGCGGTGCGTGGCCTGGATCTGCGGGCTGGAGCATATCCGGGAAACCATCGCGTTTCCGAGAATGCTGTACCGGTTGCACCCATAAGCCGGCGGCTTCAAGAGCAGCATGCGCCAATCTCACATCGCCATCATCGGAGCGCCGCTCGACCTGGGGCAGGGGCGGCGCGGCGTCGATATGGGGCCTTCCGCGCTGCGCGTGGCCAATCTAAACGCGCGCGTGGCGGCGCTCGGCTATGAGGTCGAAGACCTCGGCAACATCCACGCGGAACAGGCCGAGGCTCTGCCCGAGGGAGACTCGCGGGCCAAGTACCTGCCGCAGATCGCGGCTGCGTGCGGCCGCCTGGCCGGGCTGGTGGGCGAGGCCCTGGCGCGCGGCGTGGTGCCGCTGGTCCTGGGCGGCGATCACTCCGTCGCGGCCGGAACGGTGGGCGGGGTCTCGCGCTTCTTCCGCCAGCGCGATGAAAGCATCGGCCTGATCTGGCTGGACGCGCACGCGGATATGAATACGCCCGATTCCAGCCCCAGCGGGAACGTGCACGGCATGCCCTTGGCCTGCATCGTGGGCCTGGGACCGCGCGAGCTGAGCGAGCTGGTGGGCTATAAGCCCATGGTGGCTCCGCGGAACGTGGCCATTGTCGGGCTGCGCGACGTGGATCAGACTGAAAAACCGAACGTGCGCGATTCCGGAGTGCACGCTTTCACCATGCGCGATATCGACGAGCGCGGGCTGCGCTCGGTGATGGAAGAGGCGGTGCGGGTGGCATGCCAGGGCACCGCCGGATTCCATCTTTCGCTGGACATGGATTTCGTGGATCCCCAGGACGCGCCGGGCGTGGGAACGCCGGTGCGCGGCGGCGTCACGTATCGCGAGGCGCACCTGGCCATGGAAATGATCTGCGATTCCGGGAAGATGCTCTCGCTCGAGGTGGTGGAGGTGAACCCCGTGATCGACGAGGTGAACCGCACGGCCGATCTGGCGGTCGAGCTGGTGATGTCCGCATTGGGAAAGCGCATTCTATGAAATTACGCGTAGCCGTCCTCTACGGCGGCCGCAGCGGCGAGCACGAAGTGTCGATCCGCTCGGCCAAGGCCATCCTGCACGCGATGGACCCCGCCAGGTACGAGACCCTCGAGTACTTCATCGCTAAGGACGGTAAATGGAGCCCGCGGCCGATCCTGCCCGAACCGGGCGCGCAGCCGGATATCGACGTGGTCTTCCCGGTGCTGCACGGCACTTTCGGCGAGGATGGCACCGTGCAGGGGCTGCTCGAGCTGGCCGATTTGGCCTACGTGGGCGCGGGCGTGCTGGGGTCGGCCGTTTCCATGGACAAGGAGATGATGAAGCGCGTGTGCCTGGAGCGCGGCTTGCCCGTGGTGGAGTACGTCAGGGTGACGCGGGAGGCGCCCGGCATCGTCGAAGCCTGCGAGCGGCTGCCCTTCCCCATGTTCGTCAAGCCGGCCAACCTGGGGTCGTCACTGGGGATTTCGAAGGCGCGAGATCCCCGCGAGCTGGAAGCGGCCATCGCGCTGGCGGCGCAGTATGACCGCAAGGTGATTGTGGAGCGGGCGATCCTGGGCCGCGAGTTCGAGTGCGCGGTGCTGGGCAACCAGGCGCCGGTGGCGTCGGTGCCATGCGAGATTCTGCCCTCGCGCGATTTCTACGATTACGACGACAAGTATCTGCTGGACCGGGCCGGGACGCAGGTCCCCGCGGACCTCGCGGCGGAACAGACGACCGAGCTACGGCGGCTGGCCGTCGAGTGCTACAAAGCCGTGGAATGCGAGGGCATGGGCCGCGTGGATTTTCTGCTCGAAAGCGCCACCGGCAAGCTGTACATCAACGAGATCAACACGATTCCGGGTTTCACGTCGATCAGCATGTACCCCAAGATGTGGGAGCACAGCGGCCTTCCTTTCGCGGCGCTGGTGGATAAGCTGATCGAGCTGGCGCTGGAGCGGCATGAGCAGCGGAAGGCGACTAAGTTCACGCGATAGAATAAAGACATGGCGAGTCTGCCCAGCTCGAAAACGGTCACTTATGAAGAGTGGCTGCGCATGCCCGAGGTCACCGACGAGATCGAAGAGGTAGTGAACGGCGAAATCCGCCTTATGCCCGCACCCAAGTGGAATCACAGCCAGATCGTTTCCAGGATTTATGACCAGATTCGGCCGCAGATTGACAGTCGGGTTGTTACCGTGACGGTCGCGCAATTCGGATTGATTATCCGCCGCGAACCTCTGACGGAGCGCGTGCCCGATCTGGCGGTATTTGAAGCCAGCACCATCGTCGAGCAGGACGGCTACATCCATTCGGCTCCGCAGCTTGTTGTCGAGGTCCTCTCGCCCTCCAATACACGCCGCGAGCGCGAAGAGAAACTGGGCGATTACGCTGCGCTCGGCGTCCCCGAAGTTTGGGTCGTCTCGCCGGAAGCCCGCACCGTGGAGATTCTCTACCTCGAGAACGGCTACCTGCGAGGCAGCGCGCCCATCTTGGCCGAGGGTCTCCTGAAACCCCGGAGCTTTCCCAGCGTCCAAGTGGATATCACAGGGATCTGGCCCGATTGATGTTTCGTTTCACCGCCGTTCTGGTCTGCGCGGCCACCACTTTCGCGGCGGCCGACGATCTCGAATCGCAGATGAAACGGGTGCTGGAAGCCTACTCCATCGTAGAAGGAAATGCCGCCAGCGCGGCGCCTTCCGAACAGATCTTCTATCAGGGCGCCATTCCGGGGCTTCTGCGCACACTCGATCCGCATTCGGTTTTCTTCGATCCCGGCCAGTTCGAGCAGCTCAAGAAGATGGAGTCCTCCACGCAGAAGGGCTTCGGCAGCGTAGTGTCGTTGCTGCCCGGCCGCGTGATCGTCTTGCAGACTTTGCCCGGGACGCCCTCGGCGAAATCGGGCCTTTCGCCGGGCGACGAATTCGTGTCCATCAACGGCTACGCCGTGGCGCCGCTCGATGTCGAGCAGCTCACCGAGCTGCTTACCGAAACGCGACAGCGGCAGGCACAGCTCGACGTGCGCCGGCCCGGCTCGGCGCGCACCATGCGATTCGTGCTGACACCCGAAGATCTGCAATCGCCCAGCGTGGAGCGCGCGTTTTTCATCGGCGCCGGCATCGGCTACATAAAGGTGTCGAGCTTCGATGAGAACACCGCCGCGCAGCTCCGCGAAGCCATCGAGAAGCTGGGCGGCACCCACCTGGCCGGACTGGTGCTGGACCTGCGCAACAATCCCGGCGGTCTGGTGGGCGCGGCCATCCAGACCGCCTCTCTGTTTCTCAAGCCCGATCAGAAGATCGTCACCGTGCGAGGGCGCCACACCCCCGAGCACTCGGAGCTGGTCCCGCCCGATGCCAAGCCTTACGCGTTCAAGCTCGCCATCCTGGTCAACGAGAAGACCGCCAGCGCCGCGGAGATCGTCTCGGGAGCCATGCAGGATCACGACCGCGCCACTATCCTCGGCGTCCCCAGTTACGGAAAGGGTCTTGTGCAGAGCGTCTTCCCGTTGGCGGGCGGCACCGGGATGGCGCTTACCACCGCGCTGTACTACACGCCCAGCGGCCGATCCATTCAGAAGCCGCTCGAGGCGGCCCGCTTCGAGCTTTCCGGCGCCACGGCGCATCCCAACCGGCAGACCGAGTTCCACACGGATAAGGGCCGCCCGGTTACGGGCGGAGGCGGCATCCAACCGGATATCGAGGTTCAACCGGCGTCCCTCGACCGCCTGGAATTGGTGCTGGATGCCAGCGGCTTGTTCACCGAATTTGCCACCGACTACCTGCGGCGGAACAAGGTGACCGAGGAGTTTGAAGCCACGCCCGAGGTGCTCGACGAATTCCGCGCATTTGCGAGCGCCCGCAGGATCCAGCCGAGCGTGGGGGAGTGGACGGCGGATCGGGAATTCGTTATCAACCGCATCAAGACGGAGATTTTCAACCAGGCGCTGGGCGTAGAGAAGGGCGACGAAGTCGAGGCGCAGCGCGACCCGGTCATCCTGAAGGCGTTGGAAGT
Organism: Terriglobia bacterium; assembly: GCA_963714205.1. Taxonomy (GTDB): domain Bacteria; phylum Acidobacteriota; class Terriglobia; order Bryobacterales; family Bryobacteraceae; genus CAVQNQ01. The sequence goes on along the minus strand of CAVQNQ010000002.1, from coordinate 838,705 downwards.
GGTGGGGTCGTAGCGGTCTGGCATAATGTAAGCCGGAGGCATAAACGTGGCCACGTTCGCACCGCCTGTTTCTATTTCCTTCGAGAACGAGAAGAACCCGTGGCTGGCCGCGGCCGCGCGTTTCGACGAGGCCGCCCGGCGCCTGAAGCTGGATGAGGGCATGTGCAAGGTGCTGCGGGCGCCCGCCAAGGAGATCACCGTCAACATCCCCGTGCAGCTCGACGATGGCCGCCTGGAGGTTTTCACCGGCTACCGCGTGCAGCATTCGCTGGCGCGCGGCCCGGCCAAGGGGGGCATCCGTTTCGCGCCCGATGTGACGCTCGACGAGGTGCGCGCCCTGGCGTCCTGGATGACATGGAAGTGCGCCGTGGTCAACATCCCCTTCGGCGGCGGCAAGGGCGGCGTGATCTGCGATCCCAACCTGCTCTCGGATTTCGAGCTGGAGAAGCTGACGCGGCGCTACACGGCCGAGATCATCGAGTTTCTCGGCCCGGAGCGCGACGTTCCGGCGCCCGACGTCAACACCAACGAGAAGGTGATGGCGTGGATCATGGACACTTACTCCATGCACATGGGCCGTCTGGTCACGGCGGTGGTCACCGGCAAGCCGATGTCGCTGGGCGGTTCTCGGGGGCGGCCGGAGGCCACCGGGCGCGGCTGCATGATCGTCACGCTAAAGGCGCTCGCGCGCCTGGGGTTGAAGCCGGAAAGCTCGCGCGTGGTTATCCAGGGATTCGGCAATGTGGGCGGCATGGCCGCGCGGCTGATGAGCGCCATGGGATTCCCTATCGTGTGCATCGTCGAATACGATGGCGCGGTCTACAATCCGCACGGTCTGGATATCGCCGCGCTGCAGCGGCACCGCCACGAGACCGGCTCCATCAACGGCTTCGCGGGCGGCGAAGCGATGGACAAGCACGAGGCCCTGTTCCTGGAGTGCGAAGTGCTGCTGCCGGCCGCCACGGAAAACGTCATCACGTCCGAAAACGCGGACCGGCTGCGCTGCAAGATTTTGTGCGAAGGCGCTAACGGCCCCACCACTCCGCTGGCCGATGTCATCCTGGCCGAAAAGAAGGTCTTCGTGATTCCCGACATTCTGGCCAATGCCGGCGGCGTGACGGTCTCTTACTTCGAATGGGTGCAGGATCGCCAGGGCTTCTTCTGGAACGAAGCGCTGGTGAACGAGCGGTTGCAGGAGATCATGGTTGAGTCGTTCGACGCGGTGGTGGACTATGCCGATAAGCATGGCGCCGACAACCGCATCGCGGCGTACATGCTGGCCCTGGACCGCGTGGCCTTCGCCATCAAGCTGCGGGGGATCTACGCGTAGCGCGGGGCCGGACTCCCATGTCCTCTGAGCCCTCCACGCCGCTCATGCGGCAGTATCACGCCGTCAAGCAGCAGGCGCCCAACACGCTGCTGATGTTCCGGCTGGGCGATTTCTACGAGCTGTTCTTCGAGGACGCGGTCACGGCGGCGCGCGAGCTCGAAATCACGCTGACCTCGCGCAATAAGGAAAAGGGCGCAGCCATCCCCATGTGCGGCGTGCCCTACCATGCCGCCGAAGGCTATATCGCCCGCCTGGTGCAGAAGGGCTATCGCGTGGCCATCTGCGACCAGATGGAAGATCCGCGCTTCGCCAAGAAGCTGGTGAAGCGCGAACTCACGCGCGTCGTGACGCCCGGCACGGCCATGGATGCCAACCTGGTGCGCTCCCGCGAGAACAATTACCTGGCGGCGGTGGCGCGGGCCGGCAGCCGATCCGGGGTGGCCCACGTGGATTTCTCCACCGGCGAGTTCCGCGTCACCGAGACGGACCCGGCCGAGGTGACCGGCGCGCTGGAACAACTGGGTGCACGCGAGGTCTTGGTTTCCGGCGAGCTGCCGCTGCTGGCAGGCGAGGAGCGCAGCGCGCCGCGGTGCACTCGCACGGAGCTCGAACCGTGGGTCTTCACGGCCGATTACGGCGGGCGCGAGCTGCGCGAGCATTTCAAGCTGCTTTCGCTCGATGGCTGCGGCCTGGGCGGCCGGCCCGCGGCGGTGGGCGCGGCGGGCGCCATCCTCCACTACCTGCGCGAGACGCAGCGCGGCGCGCTCGATCATCTCGACCGGCCGGCTTACTACGACCGCGCCGATTGCATGGTGCTGGACGCCGTGACGGCCCGCAATCTCGAATTGATCGAGCCGATCTTCGCCGCGGATGCCGGAGGCGACCAGCCCACCCTGCTCGGAGTGCTGGACCAGGCCCTCACCGGCATGGGCGGCCGCCTGCTGCGCCAGCGCCTGCTGCGGCCTTCGGTGGATTGCGCCGAAATCGGTCAGCGGCTGGACGCCGTGGGCGAATTGCTGCAGCAGACCATTCTGCGGGCGGAACTGCGCAAGCAGCTCGGCGGCATCCTGGATCTCGAGCGCCTGCTCGCCAAAGTCACGCTGGGATCCGCCGGGCCGCGCGATCTGCTGGCGCTGGGCCGTTCGCTCGAGAAAATCCCCGCGCTCCGGCGCGCCTTCGACACGCAGCAGGCCGCGCGGCTGCGCTCCATCCACGAGCGGCTCGACGAGCTGGCCGATGTGGCCGGCCTCATTCTCGAAGCGATTGCGGACGAGCCACCCATGGCCATCGCCGAAGGCGGTGCCATCCGTCCCGGCTTTCACGCGGGGCTCGACGAGCTGCGCGACCTCAGCCTGAACGGCCGTCAGTACATCGCGCGCATCGAGGCCCGCGAGCGGCAGCGCACCGGCATCGGCTCGCTCAAGGTGCGGTTCAACAACGTCTTCGGCTACTACATCGAAATTACCCGCTCCAACCTGGCACTGGCGCCGCCGGACTATGAGCGCAAGCAGACCCTGGCCAACGCCGAGCGCTTCACCACGCCGGAACTGAAGGAGTACGAGCACAAGGTGCTGGATGCCGAGGAGAAGATCCTGGCGCTCGAAAAGGATCTCTTCGTCCAGGTCCGCTCGCGCGTGGCCGCCGAGGCGCAACGCATTCGAGCCACCGCGGGCGCCGTGGCCGAGCTGGATGTGACAGCCGCGCTGGCGCAAGTGGCCGCCGAGAACCGCTACCAGAGGCCCACGTTTTCCGCGGATGGCGAGATGCGCATCATGGCGGGCCGCCATCCCGTGATCGAGCGGCTGGCCGAGCAGGAAGCCGGACGCTTCATTCCCAACGACCTTTATCTCAACGATTCGACCGATCGGATCGCCATCATTACCGGCCCCAACATGGGCGGCAAATCCACTTACCTGCGGCAGGCGGCGCTCATCGCCATCCTGGCGCAGATGGGTTCGTTCGTGCCCGCCGAATCCGCCAGCCTGCCGGTAATCGACCGCATCTTCACGCGCATCGGCGCTTCGGACAACCTGGCGCGCGGCCGTTCCACATTCATGGTGGAGATGACCGAAACGGCCGTGATCCTGAACACCGCCACGCCGCGCAGCTTTATCGTGCTGGATGAAATCGGCCGCGGCACCTCTACTTACGACGGCCTGGCATTGGCATGGGCGGTGGTGGAGCACCTGCACACCCGCACCGGCGCCAAGACGCTGTTCGCCACCCATTACCACGAGCTCACCGAGTTGGCCGAGCAGCTCGAAGGCGTGCGCAACCTCAAAGTCTCGGTGAAGGAAACCGGCGATCGCATCATCTTCCTGCGCAAGGTTGAGCCGGGGCGCGCCGACCGCAGCTATGGCATCGAAGTGGCGCGCCTGGCGGGCCTTCCCCTGCCGGTCATCGAGCGCGCGCAGGAGGTGCTCAAACTCCACGAGCGCACCGAGCGTGAGGTCACCGGGGAATTGGCGAAATCCGAAGATACGGGGCCGGTGCAGATTCAGCTCTTCGAGCCGCTGGGATACGGCATCGCCGAACGCATTCGCCGCCTGAATGTGGATGAACTGCGGCCCATCGAAGCGCTCCGCCTGCTGGCCGAGTTGCAGAAGGAGTTGGGGCGGCCGTGAGAGTCGCCGGCGTCATGAGCGGCACATCGCTCGATGGCATCGATGTCGCCATCGTGGAGGTCCGCGGGCACCGCGTGCGAACGCTCGGATTTCAGAGTACGCCGTACCCCGAAGCCGCGCGCCGGGCGATTCTCGAAGTCTCCAACGCCTCCACCACCACGGCCGCGATTTCGCGCCTGAATTACCGCTTGGGCGAGCTGTATGCGCGAGCCGTGAAGGCCGCCATCGGGCGTTACGGCCCGGTGGAGCTGATCGGGTGTCATGGGCAGACAATCTACCATGAGGGCGGCTCGAACACCCTGCAGATCGGCGAGGCGGCGGTGATCGCGGAGCGCACCGGCGTGCCGGTAATCTCGAACTTCCGCGCGCGCGATATCGCGGCGGGCGGGCAAGGCGCGCCGCTGGTGCCCTACGTAGATTACCTGCTTTTCCGGCATCCCCGGCGCCGGCGTATTGCGCTGAATATCGGAGGCATCGCCAATATCACGATCATCCCGCCGGCCGCAGGTCCGGAGCAGGTATTGGCTTTCGACACAGGACCGGGAAACATGGTACTCGACGCATTAGCGCGGCTCTTCTCCAAGGGAAGATTGAATTGCGATCGCGGCGGGCGCATCGCGCAAACGGGGCGCGTCGATCGCCGGCTGCTCGATGAATTACTGGACGACCCTTACTACCGCCGCAGGCCGCCCAAGAGCACCGGCCGGGAGCAATACGGAGCGGAATTCATCGCCCGGCTGAGGGCCTCCGGGCTCGGTTTGCCCGACCTGATGGCCACCGCAACCGCGCTCACCGCCGCGACCATCGCGCTGGGCATCGGGAAAACGGACGGCATTCCCGCGGAGGTGATCGTCTCCGGCGGAGGCGTCCACAACCCGCAGCTCATGGCGCAACTCGCGGCCTTTTTGCCGGATTTCACTCTTTCGATTTCGACGGCTTACGGCATCGACGCCGATGCCAAGGAGGCCATTGCGTTCGCGGTGCTCGCTTTCCGGACGCGCTCCGGCCAAGCGGGCAACCTGCCTTCGGCCACCGGGGCGAAGCATGCTGTGCTGCTCGGAAACCTCACGGGTTGAGCCGCCTCAGCGGTACGAAACCTCGGCTCCGGCTTCCACCGGAACTACCGGAGGGGTAACGGCCTTCCCTAACTGCATTCCATCCCAGTCGTAAGCGAATTCCTTTCCGCAGTCCAGACAGACAACGTAGGTGCCGTTGCGCGACGCGCCGGGAATAGGAAATCCATTCCGGCGCCCGGGGGTCAGCGGAAAAGTCGTTTTGCGGTGAGAGCACGCAAATAACGAATTCAGAATAGATTGAAGCATGTCGGGATTACACCTCCCACTCAGTTAGATACGATATGTACCGGATGAGTTTCAGTTCGCACTAGTACGGTGCCAGCGAAATGTGTGCTTGTTCGGACAGTTCGGGCTGAGCCATCATGCCGGAATTCCGGAATTTACTTCGGCAATTTCGAAGCGATGGAAGAGGCAATAAGCTGGCCGTGCAAACGGCCGTTTTCGATGAATATCTCGTTGGTATGCATCCCGGCAACGACCACACCCGCCAGATAGATTCCAGGCCGCTGGCTTTCCAGCGTCCGCGCATCGCTCCGCGGCCTAAGTGTAACGGGGTCTATCCCGATGCCTGTGGAATTCAAAAACGCGAGGTCCGGACGATAGCCGATCAGCGCGAAAACAAAGTCATTCTTTACTGAAATCTCACCTTCGGGTGTGGCGATTCGCAGGGAATCCGGCAGTATCTCAAGCACGCGGGAGTTGAAATAGGCGCGAATTTCACCGCTCTTGATGCGGTTTTCAATGTTGGGCTTGATCCAATACTTGACCGAGTCCGATATTGCCGGACCGCGATGAATCAGCGTCACGCGAGCACCCGTCCAGAATAGTTCGAGAGCCGCGATGGCCGCCGAATTCTTGCCTCCAACCACGGCAACATCGTGATTATAGTAAGGATGAGGCTCCTTGTAATAATGAAAAACCTTCTCCAGTTGCTCGCCGGGCACCTCGAGCCGGTTGGCTACGTCGTAGTAACCCGTGGCCAATACGACTTTCGACGTGCGGTACAGATGAGAGCACCCTAAACGGTCCGTCGTGAAGATCTCGAAAGCGTTGTCCTCGCCGGCGACGCGGTCCGCGCGCTCGTACTGGCGGATATCCAGCCCGAAATAATCCGCCACGCGCCGGTAGTATTTGAGAGCCTCGGTGCGGTTGGGCTTCTCGTTCAGGCTGGTCATGGGAATGCCGCCGATTTCGAGCAGCTCGGGCGTGGTGAAGAAGGTCATGTGAGTGGGGTAGTGGTAAATGGAATTCACCACGCAGCCCTTCTCGATCAGCACGGCTTTCAAGCCGCGCCGCTGTAACTCGATTCCGCAAGCCAGACCCGTGGGTCCCGCGCCGACCACCACGACATCGCAAGATTCGCTCACTTACAGTTTGCTTTCCACTTCGCGATAAACATCTTCCAGCACGCCTTCGAGCCCGGCCGCATCTTTTCCGCCGCCTTCGGCCATGTCGGGCCGGCCGCCGCCTTTTCCTCCGATGGCTTGCGCCGCGGCGGCCGCCAGCTTACCCGCATGCACCTTGCCAGTAAGATCCTTGGTCACGGCCGAAACGATGGCCACCGTACCATCCGCCACCGACGCCAGCACCACCACGGCGCTCTTCCACTTGTTGCGCAGCGAATCGGCCAGCGCGCGCATCTGCTGCCGGTCCATTTCCTCCAGCCGCGCCGCCACCACGTGGACGCCCTTGACCACGCGCGCCTGAGCCTGTAATTCCAGGGCGGCCGATTGCGCCAGCCGGTTCTTGTACTGCTCCATCTGCCGCTCGAGCGCGCGCTCCCCGGCCAGCAGTTTCTCGACGTGCTCGATCAGCTCCGGTTCGGAGGCGCGCAGCAGCTCCGCGATACGCCGCAGCGCTCCCGTGGATTCCTGGTACTGGCGCAGGGCGGTTTCCCCGGTAATGGCTTCGATGCGCCGCACGCCCGCCGAGATGCTGCCCTCGTAGATGATTTTGCAGACGCCGATATCGCCGGTGCGGCCGACGTGCGTGCCGCCGCACAGCTCGCGGCTGAATCCCGGCACCGAAACCACCCGGACCTCGTCGCCGTACTTTTCGCCGAACAGCGCCATGGCGCCCGTGGAGATGGCCTGGTCGAGGGGCATCACCGTGGTGTCCACCGCGAGGTTGCGCAGAACGCGGTCGTTCATGATGCGCTCCACCTCTTCGATTTCGGCGCGGTCCATGGCCGCGTAGTGCGTGAAATCGAAGCGCAGGCGCGCGGGCTCCACCACGCTGCCGGCCTGCTTAACGTGCGGGCCGAGCACCTGGCGCAGCGCCGCTTGCAGCAGGTGCGTGGCGGTGTGATTACGCCGGGTGGCGTCGCGCAGCGGCTGGGCGACTTCGGCCTTCAGCACATCCCCCACGCGGATGGCCGCGTGCGCCAGAATCTGGTGCACCGTCAATCCGGGAACCCCGGGGAAGGCTGTCTCCACGTCCGCCGCCTTTTCGCCGGAAGCGGAGTAGAGGGCGCCCCGATCCCCCACCTGGCCGCCGGACTCCGCGTAGAACGGCGTCTGGTCGAAAACCAGTTCGGCGTGCGCGCCCTCGGGCACCTCGTCTACGAGCTGCTTGTCCATCAGCAGACCGATCACGCGGGAAGTCGATTCGATCTCGCCATAGCCCAGGAATTTCGTGCGGCCGTGTTCCAGGAGGGCGTGGTAGGCCGGTGTCACCGCGCCCTTCTCGGCGCCCTTCCAGCTTGCCCGCGCCCGCTCGCGCTGCTGGTTCATCTCGCACTCGAAACCTTCGCGGTCGATCTCCAGGCCGCGCTCGCGGGCCATCTCCTCCTGCTCATCCAGCGCCAGCCCGTAGGTGTCGTAGAGCTTGAAGGAGACCGCGCCGGGGATGACGCCGCCCGCGAGGCTGCCAATGGCGGCGTTGAATTCCTTCTCGGCCAGCAGGAACGTGGTGGCATAGCGGTGCTCTTCGTCGCGCACCACGCGCGCCACGCGTTCGACGCTGTCGATCATCTCCGGATAGGCCGGCTGCATCAGCTCGGCCACGAAGCCGGTCAGCTTGTAAAGGAACGGTTCGTCGACACCCACCAGGCGCGCGTTGCGCATGGCGCGGCGCATAATCTTGCGCAGCACGTAGCCGCGGCCGTCGTTGGCAGGCAGCACGCCATCGTGGATCAGGAAAGCGGCGGCGCGCGCATGGTCGGCGGCGATGCGCAAGGCTGTGTCGCGGCGTGCATCCTCGCCGTAAGGGGCGCCGAACAGCGACGCCGCCCGGTCGATAATGGGGCGGATCAGGTCCGTCTCGTAGTTCGAGAGCTTGCCTTGCAGCACGGCCGCGATGCGCTCGAGGCCCATGCCGGTATCGATGGAAGGCCGCGGCAGAGGTGTCAAGACGCCGTTGGCATCGCGGTTGAACTGCATGAAGACCAGGTTCCAGATCTCGACGTAGCGGCCGCCCGCGTCGCTCGGAAACGGCTCGTTTTCGCGGCCGGGATCGGCGGCTTCCACGCCCAGGTCGTAGTGGATCTCCGAGCAGGGCCCGCACGGTCCGGTCTCGCCCATCTGCCAGAAGTTGTCCTTTTCGTCCAGCCGGAAAATGCGGCTCTTGGAAACACCCGCCACCTTCTGCCACAGCGTCTCGGCGTCATCGTCTTCGCGGAACACGGTCACGTAGAGCCGGTCTTTGTCCAGGCCGTACTCGCGAGTGATCAGGTCCCAGGCGAACTCGATGGCTTCGGCTTTGAAGTAATCGCCGAACGAGAAGTTGCCCAGCATCTCGAAGAAGGTGTGGTGCCGGCGGGTGTAACCGACGTTCTCCAGGTCGTTATGCTTCCCCCCAGCGCGCACGCACTTTTGCGAGCTGGCGGCACGCGTGTAATCGCGCTTCTCGAGGCCCAGGAAGACATCCTTGAACTGGTTCATGCCCGCGTTGGTGAACAGCAGCGTGGGGTCGTTCGCCGGGACGAGCGAGGAGCTGCGCACCACGCGATGCCCGCGGGCCGCGAAGAAATCGAGGAAGCGCTGTCTGATTTGGTGACCGGTCACGAAAGTTCCTTGATGGTGTGGACTCAATCCAATTGTAGCGGAGAGGCTCGGGCGAGGCTGCGCGGCCGCCCTGAGGCGCGCGCGCGTTATATAGTGGTGCTTCGGCTATGACTAAGCGGGTGGACCCGTTGCGAATCGCGCTCCGCGTGGGCGTCTATGTGGTGCTGTATTTCGCCGGCGCCTTTTTGTTCGGACCCTTGCTGATGTGGGCGGGAGGCTACATGGTGGGGATCACCACTACCGGCCTCGCGACCGCGTTGTTCGCCAATTGGCTGGCGCTGCGCATCTATGAAGGGCGTCGCGTGGTGGACCTGGGGCTGTGGCCGAACCGCGCTTCGGCCGACAACCTGGCCCTGGGAATCGCGGGAGGCACGGCGGCCGCCTGCCTGGTTTTAGGGCCGGCGCTCGCGGTGGGAGCCGCGCATTTCGTGCGTTCGCCCGCCGGACAGCCTTCGGCGGGCGCAGCGTTGGTGCTGGCCATCCTGCTGGCGGCCGGCGCGGCTGGCGAGGAGATCTTCTTCCGGGGATACGGCTTCCAGGTGCTGGTGGCGGCCTGCGGGCCGTGGGCCACCGTCATTCCCGTCGGTATCGTGTTCGCGCTGATGCACACTGCCAACCCCAGCGCTACGTGGTTCGGGATCGCCAACACGGCGGGATTCGGCGTCCTCTTCGGGTACGCCTACCTGCGCAGCCGGGATCTCAGTTTGCCCATCGGCCTGCACTTCGGCTGGAACATTACACTGCCGCTGTTTGGCGTGAACGTCAGCGGGCTTAGAATGGATATGACGGGCCATGCAATGGTGTGGACCGCCGGCAAAATATGGAGCGGCGGGGATTACGGCCCGGAAGCCAGCCTGCTGACCTCCGGCGTACTGGTGCTGCTGTTTCTGTATGTGTCGAAGGCGCCTGTGCGCCGGCAGTTTTCGCCGTTGACCGGTCCAGCCGGGGGGAGTGCCCGATGCGAGCCGTTACCGCCATCGCGATTGCAATCCTGAGCCTTTCGCCACCCGTCTCGAAGGCGGCCGGTAATCTGGCGATGCAGGATCGCGTCGAGCTGGTGCGCGGTCTGCTGGCCGAATACGCCAATTCCAAGGTGCTGCTGCCACGCTCCAAGAAACCGCTGGAGTTCAACGCCACGGGATCCTACGACAAGGCCCAGTGGAGCCAGATTGCTCAACAGAGCGGCCCGGCGGCGCGCACCGGCGACCAGGTGCAGATCACCAAGGTCGAGATCGAATCCGACCGCATCGTGCTCGAATTGAACGGCGGTTTCAGCGGAGGAAGGAAGTGGTACCGTGGGGTGCATGTTTCCGGCGGAATGGGTAACACGCCCGTGCCCATCTCCAGCGATCCCAATTCGAACGCGCCCGGCGGCACTTCCATCGCGCTGCTCTTCCACAAGCCGCTCGAGCCGGTCAAGGCGGCCGAGATCAAGAAGATGCTCTCCCCGGTGCTGGATTTCGATAAGCGCAGCGCCACGGAGATCTACGCGGAAACGCTGTCGCCGGAGATGCGGCAAAACATCGAGGAAAAGCGTGTGACGGTCGGGATGGACCGCGACCAGGTGGTGATGGCGATGGGGCGGCCCACTCACAAGTCGCGCGAGACCGAGGACGGCCTCGAGGTGGAGGACTGGGTTTTCGGCACGCCGCCCGGCAAGATCACGTTCGTGACCTTCAGCGGCGACAAGGTAATTAAGGTGAAGGAGTCCTACGCCGGACTGGGCACCGAGGTGGCCGATCCGCCGGTTGTGCGCTAGGCGGGCTGCAACTGGGGACCTCAGGGCTTCTTGGCTTCCAGTTCCGCCCAGCGCTCGTAGAGGGCCGCCACGCGAGCCTCGGCCGCCTGCGCCTTCTCATAGCAGTCGCGGAGTCGCGCGGCATCGGACACCACGTCCGGCGCCTGCATGGCGGCGCGCAGGTTCTCGAGATCCATCTCGGCCTCCAGTATGCGCTCCTCCATCTGCTCGAATTCCCGCGCGTCGAGATACCCCAGCTTCTTCCTGGGCGATTCCGAACGCGGGGCCGCGGGCCTGGCGGTCTTAGCTGCCGAGGCGGGCGGGGGCGGCTCGGATTGGGCCTGCTCCCATTGCCAGTAATCGGCATAGATCTCGGCGCCGCCGCGGCCATCCAGGCCCAGCACGGCGGTCGAGACGCGGTCGAGCATGAAGCGGTCGTGAGTCACCAGCACCAGCGCGCCGGGAAAATCGGTGAGGCTCTCTTCGAGCACCTCGAGCGTGGGGATATCCAGATCGTTGGTGGGCTCATCGAGCAGCAGCAGATCGGCCGGCTGGAGCATGAGGCGTGCAATCAGCAGGCGGGCCTGCTCCCCGCCGGAGAGGCTCGAGATGGGGCGCTCGAGCTGGCCGGCGTCGAAGAGGAAGCGCTTGGCCCAGCCCGCCACGTGCATGGTGCGATCGCGGAAGATCACCGTATCGCCGTGCGCACCAAGGCCCTGGCGCAAGGTTTGATCGAGATCGAGATGCTCGCGCGCCTGGTCGAAATACACGGTGCGCAGGCCAAGGGCGCGCTCGATGCGGCCGGCGTCTTCGGCCAGCTCGCCGGCCAGGATGCGCAGGAGCGTGGTCTTCCCGGTGCCGTTCAGCCCGAGCAGGCCGAGGCGCGTGCCCGGCCCGAGCCCGAAGCTCAAGTCGCGGAAGAGCGTGCGGCCGCCCAATTGTTTGGCGATGGCCTCGACGGTCACGAGGCGCTTGGTGCGGCGGTCGCTGGAGGTGAAATCAATCTGCGAGACGCCTTTCACCGCGCGGGCTTCGAGTTCGCTCAGCTCTTCCATCAGCCGGCCCGCCTTATCGATGCGCGCGCGCGACTTGGACGTGCGCGCCTTGGCCCCGCGCCGCAGCCACTCCATTTCGCGCCGCACCGTATTGGCCAGCGATTCCTGGCGGCTGGATTGCGCGCACAGGAATTCCTCCTTTTTCTCGAGGAAGCGGCTGTAGCCGCCTTCCACGCGGAAGATGCCCTCCGGATACGCGCGGCCGAGTTCGGCCATGTCGTTGACCACGTGGTCCAGGAAATAGCGGTCGTGGCTCACCACGATGCTGGCGAAGGAGGAAGTGGTCAGAAGCTTCTCGAGCCAGAGGATGCCTTCCAGATCCAGGTGATTCGTGGGTTCGTCGAGAAACAGGAGGTCCGGATCGGCGGCCAGCTCGCGCGCGATGGCGAGCCGCCGCTTCCATCCGCCCGAGAGCGTTTCGGTGCGAACCCCGCCATCCGTAAAGCCGGCGCGTCCGAGGGTCTGGTTGATGCGCGCGGCGCGCTCGAGATCGTCCAGGCGTTCCTCGCGGATGGCTTCGGCCACTACTTCCGCGGCGGTTTTCCCATCGGGGAACGTGGCGTCCTGCGGCACATATCCCACGCGCAGATTGCGGCGCATGGAGATGGACCCGGAATCCGGTTCCAGGCGCCCGGCCAGGATCAGCAGCAGCGTGGATTTTCCCGAGCCGTTGCGGCCGATCAGGCCCAGGCGCTCGCCCTCGGAAATGCCCAGCGAGATGTTCTCGAACAGCATTCGCGAGCCGAAGCTTTTCGAGAGGCCGGTGCAGCTTTCAAGCAGGGGCATGGGAGATGGACGGCGGTTAACAGTGATTCTCTCATAAACCTCGCGTGAGGATGCCGGTCACTGAATGCTCAGGCTAACGGCGTTGGAGGCCGCGCCATCGGCCACCAGGTAAACCAACACATGGCCGGTGCCCGCGAGGCTGCGCGGAATCGCGATGTTCACCTGGTCGAGCCCCGGCGTGGAGGCTGCGCCGGCATACTGCACGGTGACGCTCTGGCCGGCTACGAAGCACTGGACCGAGGCCGCGCCGCGAATTCCCGTGCCGTAAAGAGATACCCAGAGCGTGTCGGTAGCGCTGCCCAAGCTCAAGGGCACAGGCAGACAACTTCTGGCCGCGGACGGGTCGCAGGAGAAGGCCGTTTCGGGCGTCACCTGGCTGGTCGCGCTGAATCGAAATGCTAATGCGGCAGCCGCGCCCGCGCCATCCGAGTTCATGCTGAAGAGCCCGGAAGCGGAGCCGGCGATTGTCATCGAACCTGTCGCCAGTGTGGCCGATCCACTTAGCACGGTGAAATTGGCCGGTCCTGCTGCCAGCCCTTCGGGCAATACAATGCTGGCCAGCCCCGCTGAGACGGCAAAGCCCGGCGCGACCTGCGAGTTGCCCGCGCTATCGGTGATGCGAACGGCAATCGAGGTGAAATTGGATGCGCTCCACGGTCCAAACAGGGTGACGATCTCATCCGGCGCCACGGGCCCCGCGGCGTAACTCGCGCTGTTGACCGGCGTGGCCACGGCCGGCGCGTTCAGATCCACGCGCACCACGCTGTAGGCGGGCACCGTCACCGGGTTGGCCGACGTGGCGGTCTGGATCGCGACGGTATTCGGATTCGCCGCGGTGTTGACCGCCGATGGGTCGGCGCCGCCGATAAACTGGATGGCCAGCGTTCCGGATACGGCGCTTCCGTTCAGCCGGATCGTCACCTGCTGCGGCGTGGCGCTTTTATTCGAGATCACGACGCTCTGCTGGCCCGTAGCGGTTCCGTAGGCCTGCGCGTAGAGAGCCGGAATCTGGCCCGCGCCTGTGGCAGTCACGGTGGCCCCGCCGGTCACGGTGGTTGAATCCACCGCGGTGGCGTTTCGCAGGACCCCGTTCAGCACGGCGACCCCCAAGGGCTGCGCGGTTGTGTAAAAGCTGAAATCGAGCGAGAGCGTGTCGATCGAAGTTCCTTCGGCCGCCGCCGCGGCCACGTCGTTGTAGTGCGTGGTGGCCGCATAGACTCCCCGCGTTCCGGTGAGCGCATGCGGCCCGACGTGGAGCATCGAAGGCACCGCGGACATGCGCATCACATACTCCGCGGCGTAGACCGCGCCGTACAGCGTGCCATCGGTGAGGGAAGTCCCGGTTCCCAGCCCGTCGTTCGAGGGCAGGAACTCCGAAATCAGGAACCTGGTTCCCGCCGGATTCACGGTCGCGAGATAGCCCGTCACGAAAGCGTTCGATTTGGTAGCCAGCACGCCATTGTCATCCAACATCGCTTGCGTGAAGGTGGTCGCGGTCTGCTGGGGATAATGGTGAAAGGTCACGGCATCCCAGTATTTGTTGGAGAAATTCGCGATGGCCTGGTCCCACGGCGGATTGGCATTGGTATCGCCCGCATCCTGGAAGAAAACCGCCACCACGGCATCGGGATCGGCCGCCTTGATGGCGTCGCGGTAAGGCTCGACCTTGGTCACGTAGTCGGCGCCGGAGGAGAAGAACGAAGGCATCAAATACGGCTCGTTACCCAGCTCCCAAACCGCCACCGGAATGTGGTTCGCCTTGGCGAAGGCGGCCATCGCGCCGGCCGATTGGGGCGTATCGGTGTAGACGTTAACGCACACGATCAGCTTCGCCCCCAGGAAGTTCGCGCGGATGCCGGCATCCACGAACGAACCGCCGCCTTTGCCGGCCACCCACGGGACCCCTTCGCTCAGAAGCGCGTCCATGTCATTGGCCGGAAACTCAGCGGCCCATGCGGCCACCATCAGGCCGGTTCGCCAGTCGAAGGCGTCGCTGAAGAGGCCGCTGGGATAGCGCACCCAGCCCGGCGAAAGCTGCGCAGCCAGGTTATTGAGGCGGTAGTCGTAGTATTCGGCTGGGAAGACTACCTCATCGTTGAATCCGCTGAAATTTGCGTTGAGCGGGGTGGTATGCGTGGTGTCGATATCGATGGTCGCGGAAACCTGCGCGGCGGCGGTGAAACAGCCGGCGATTAAGCAGATCCCGAGGGCAAATCTGGTCATCTCTATGCGTTTAACCCAGAATAGGGCTGTGAGTAGCGCTAGGGACCCCGAACCACACCGCGGAGTCTTCTGCTGGAGAGCCTCAGAATTCCATACGAGCCTGAAACGCAATCATCCGCGGAGAGCTGTCGCCACCGAGGCCGACTCCGAGCAGGCCGGTTGGGGGCGACGTAGTGTAAGTCAGCGAGCCAAAGCCCGTCTCGGTGGAAGGCTTGCCGGGAATACCCGCGTAGCCAAGCACCGGGAGTCCGAAGTTGGGGTGATTAAACAGGTTGAAGAACTGGCCATCCATGCGCAACTTCACTCGCTCGCTGATCGTGAACCATTTCGTGATGTAGAAGTCGCTCCAGGTGAAATCGGGACCCCGCAGAGCGTTGCGTCCCAGATTGCCAAACTGGCAGCCGCTCGGTGTATCGCCGCCGGCGCAGGCTCCGGTGCTTGGATCGATCGCAGAAACGAACGCATCCGGATTCAGCCACTGGATCGTGCCGGGCTGGGTGACGCCGGGAATCGGATTGTGCGCGTAGAGGGGCACGCCGGGGACGACGCTGGCGAACTGCGGCCCGCTGCCATTCACGATGCCGTTTCCATCCGCGGAATAGGGCGCGCTCAAAACCGAGAAGGGCAAGCCGCTATGCCAGAAGAACGTCCCGGAGACCTGCCATCCATTCAGCGCGGCCCCGAGATGACCGTGCACCTTGACGGGGAGTTCATACACATAGTTGGCGGTAAGGTTGTGGCGCA
The DNA here is from genome assembly GCA_963714205.1 of Terriglobia bacterium. Taxonomy (GTDB): domain Bacteria; phylum Acidobacteriota; class Terriglobia; order Bryobacterales; family Bryobacteraceae; genus CAVQNQ01. The sequence continues at coordinate 823,125 of CAVQNQ010000002.1, read as the reverse complement.
CGTCATAATCGCAAGGGCCCCGGTCGCGCTCGAGATCGCCAGGAATGGGAGAGAGGATTCCTCCCGCGGAGAATGACAGAAATCCGCCATTGGAGACCGTGTCTATGCAGCGGCTCCAGGTGTAGTTCGCCTGGACCTCGAATCCATGCCCGAGCCGCTTCTCGGCGGTAGTTTGCAGCGCATTGTAATGGCTGTTTGCACCGGTGTTGAGCTGGGTGACGGCGCCGAATCTCGGATCCGTGGCTGCGCCGTAAGGGAAGGGTGCAAAGCAGCCCTGGCAGACCGTCTGATAACCGTTGACCTGCGTGGTATACGGCTGGTTCACGGCGCGTGTGCCGACGTATTGTGCCCGCAGATTGATGGTGTTGCCGATCTGGTGTTCGAGGGCCAGGCTCCACTCCATGAAATAGGGTGCGTGCAGCTTTCCATCCGGCACGGCCGTGATGGCCACCGGCTGCAGACAGGTGCTCGGGCTGGAGAGCGGCGATGCGCAGGAGAGAGTCCCCTTGGGGAAGCCCGCGGTGAACAACTGATTTGCGGCGGCCGTCGCATCGACCGCGCTGCCGGGCACTCCCGGCGCAATGGCCGTCCCACCTACGGTTCCCAGAAGGCCCCCTTGAAAGGTTTGGGAGTACGGCGGATTGGCGCCGACGAGATCGACAACGCTGCCGGGCAAGAGATCGCTGAACAGACCGAAGCCGCTTCGCAGCACGGTTCGCGGCGTAGCCTGCCAGGCGAGCGCGGTCCTGGGCTGCAAGATCGCGAGCGGCGTGGAAGCGAAGATGTTTCCAAGGCCGGTCTGGATGGCTGCGCTCAGCGGCTGGTTTACATCGTGCGAGATCGAGGCGAACGACCCCGGCAGCCGCGCCACCGCGTCGTGAGGGTTGAGAGGGTTTGAATTGTCCGTGGCGCGGATCCCGAATGTCCAGGTGAGCCTTGAGGTTACTTTCCAGGTGTCCTGCGCGTAGAGATCCAGATTCAGAAAATTGTAAGGCTGCGAGTTGGCGACGGGAAATGTCTTGGTGGCGGTGGAAGCCACGCCGTAGATGAATTGCGGCAGAGTCGTGTAGGTGACCAGCGGAACGGCGCCCTCGCCGAAGTCGTAATCGTTCAGCCGGAAGATTCGCGTGTTGGTTCCGAAGCGAAGCTCGTGCGCACCCGCGGTCCATGCCAGGTTGTCGTTAATGAAGAAACGAGTCGCGCGTCGGCCTTGCACCCAGTTATTGTCCATGCCGCCGAGCGTTGTAAACGGTGCGTTCGAGCCGCTGCCCTGGAGCACGATGGGGAATGCCGCCAGCGTCTTCTGCAAATCCGCTGGGCCGAAGAGGCTTTCGTACCAGGAGAAGGCCGGATTGAAGTAGTTCACCAGCTTCGAGGAGAAGACGTGCGTATAGCCGGATGCAAAAGAGTAAAGCGGTTGCGGCGAGACCGAATCGAACAGGGGATTGATCGGGTCGGTATAGGCAGCCTGCACGCCGGTATCGGCCTGAAAGCGGTACCACGTGGTGTTGTTCCCATCGATGTTGTAATCGATCCGGGCGGTCTCGACTTGTTCGTGATCGTCGCTGGAGTGCGAGATGCTCTGGCGATTGCCGCAACCGTTGCCGTTGGGAGGATATCCCAGGGCAGGACCGCCGTCGCTGTTGAATGGGCAGCCGAGAATCGCCAGCGGCGTGCCCGCCGTGTTCCCGTACAGGCTGAACATTTTCTGATAGAAGGGGACGAGTTGGGGCGCCGGCTGATAGGTGGACCCGGTTATGGAGTCCGTGCCGCCGAGCGGCAGTTGCTGGAGAACGTATTTCTGAAAGGCCGGCGTCGGAACTGTGACGGCGGAGACGATGGGCAGAGCGATGCGCACCCATTCACTGTCGAAGAAGAAGAACAGCTTGTCGTGAAGGATCGGCCCGCCCAAGCTGCCGCCGAAATGGTTGACCGTGGAGCGCGGCTTCTGATTTCCCGGGGTGGCGTTGGTGAAGAAATCGGCGGCGTTGAACTTCGATCCATTCCAGAGCTCGTAGAGATTTCCGTGAAACTGGTTGGTCCCGGATTTGGTAACGTAGTTGACTTGCGACGCCCCATATCGGCCCTGGTCCACGGTGTAGGAAAGCGTATTCACCGTCACCTCCGCTATGGAGTTAAGACCCAGCACCAGATTTGTCGAGAGCCCGCTGTTGAGATTCGTGAGCGGATCGTTGGTTTCCAGGCCATCCACGATGTAGCCATTGGACAGGGCCGGCAGCCCGTTGAATTGCACATTGCCATAGCCGTTCGTGCCGCCGACGAAATCATTGCCACTGCCCGCGGTGTTGATCAAAGCGCCCGCCGCGAATTGCAACGGGTAGGTCATATCGCCGCCCGGGTTCGGAAGGTCCTCCAATGCCTGCGCGCTCAGCGTCGTAGCGGTGTTGGGGTTTTCCGGATTGACCAGCGGCTCCTCGCCGGTCACGGTCACCGTTCCTTTGGCCGCGGCCAGCTTCAGGGTGAAGTTGACCGTCTGTTTCTGCCCGAGACCCGCGGAAACCGCGCTACTGGTCTGCGGGTCAAAGCCGACCGCCTCGGCGGTAACGGCATACGGGCCCGGCTTCAACTGCGGAAAACTGAACCGGCCATCCTCATCCGTCACGGCGCTGCGTTTCGATCCGGACTCGGTGCTGACGATCGTTACCGCGGCGCCGGCTATGGCGCCTCCGCTGGGGTCGGCCACCGTTCCCACAATGGCGCTGGTCGTCTCTCCCTGCGCGAGAAGACGCGGCAGAAAGCCCGCCGGGGACGCCAGGCAACCGATGAGGAAGAAGAAACGGGCCATCGCGCCAAAATTAGGCATGGCTAATAGATAGCAGGGATGGCGCTGGTGTTGCAACAATCCGTGTTCGCGTCCGCACATTCTCGGGTTTGCGCTTGCAAAATGCCGGGAAGCCGCATACCCTCGTAATTAGTGCCGCCTAAAACAAACCCGATGACCACTTCGGAGTCCGTGGACAACTACTTGAAAGCCATCCTCGAGTTGGGCGGCGCGGAGAACTCGCCGGCGACGACGAACGCTCTGGCTGGCAGGCTGGGCGTCCGCACGGCTTCGGTGACGGGAATGCTCCAGAAGCTCGCGGCGCAGCGCCCGGCCATGGTGCGCTATGAGAAGCACCGCGGCGTCCGGCTGACCCCTGCCGGTGAACAGCGGGCGTGGGAACTGGTCAGGCACCACCGGCTGCTGGAGTTGTTCCTTCATGACGTGCTGAAGTACTCCTGGGATGAAGTGCACGACGAAGCCGAACGGCTGGAGCACTTCATTTCGGAACGGTTTGAGGATCGGATGGCGGCCGTTTTAGGCGATCCCGAAACGGACCCGCACGGGCATGTGATTCCGCGGAAGCATGAATTCGGCGTGCGCCGGGCGGAAGTGCCGCTCGCGCGATGGCCTCTCCAGACGCCCGCGACCATCAGCAGTGTTTCCGACCGCAGCGCCGCCGCTCTCCGCGAATTGGAGCGGCTGGGGTTACTGCCCGGAATTACGTTGACCGTCGAGCAAAAGAACTCCGCGGCTTCGCTGGCGGTTCGTCTGGCCGATGGCACGAACCCGATCCGCCTCAGCAACGAGTTAGCCAACTGTATTCTGGTCGCGCCGGGGCCGGCTGATTCACTTCCCGCTCCAGCCTCCTTGGTATAATACTTCTGCGCGCCGACCAGCGATGGCGGCGACGAGGAGTAAGACCGCCGGCTTCAGAGCCGCATGTAAGTCCGGGACTTGATCGTGCTTTCGACAGGTACCAAGGCGATGCCGAACGATTCTCACACCCCACTAACATTCCGCTTGAACTTATCCGCTCTTTCCGCGAGGTGAGCCATGTCCGCGACCGATTTTTTTCGCGCGAAGGCCGAGGGCCGCAAGCTCTCCATGGTTACGTGCTACGACTATACCTTCGCGCGCATCCTCTCCCAAACCGCTATCGACGGCATTCTCGTCGGGGATAGCGCCGGCATGGTCATGCACGGCTATTCCTCGACGCTTTCGGTCACCCTCGCGCTCATGCGCCTCCACACCGCGGCCGTCGCGCGCGGCGCCGCGGGTAAATTCGTGGTCGCCGACATGCCCTTTCTATCGTTTCGAAAAGGGGTCGCGGCGGCTCTCGATGCCGCCGCGGTGCTGATGCGGGCGGGCGCTCACGCCGTCAAACTGGAAGGCGTCCAGGGGCACGCGGATGCCATTCAGCGGATGGTCGAGAGCGGAATTCCAGTCATGGGCCATGTGGGCCTTCAGCCCCAATCCGTTCACGCATACGGCGGCTTCCGCGTGCAGGGGCGCAACGCGGAAGCCGCCCGCGAGATCGCCCGCGATGCGGCCCTCCTCCAGGAACTCGGCGCGTTTGCCATCGTTCTCGAGTGCATTCCCGCGGAACTCGCCCGCGAGATCGGCGGCTCGCTCCGCATCCCCACTATCGGCATCGGCGCGGGCGCCGGGTGCGACGGCCAGATCCTCGTGCTGCAGGATCTCCTGGGCATGAATCCCGAATTCCAAGCCCGCTTCGCGCGCCCTTTCCTGGACGGCGCGCGCGTCATACGGGACGCCGTCTCCGGCTTCGATCGCGCGGTCAAAACCGGCGCCTTTCCCGCCGAGGAAGAGAGCTACTCCTGAATGCACATTTCGCGAACCATTGAGCAATGGATCTGCCGGCGCGAGGGCGCCCTCTCCGGCCGCGCCATCGGTTTTGTCCCCACCATGGGGGCGCTGCATCGCGGCCACGCCTCTCTGGTGGAGCGGTGCCGCGCGGAAAACGAAGCCGTGGTGGTCAGCATCTTCGTCAACCCGGCGCAGTTCAACGATCCCAGGGATCTCGAACGCTACCCCCGCACTCTCGAGAGCGACCTCGCTCTTCTCGAGGGCCTCGGAACCGACGAAATCATCCTCGCGCCCGCCTCGGACTTCTATCCGCATGGGTACCGCTTCCGCGTAGAGGCGGATAGTCTGACCACCACCATGGAGGGCGCCTTCCGCCCCGGCTCTCTCCAGGGCGTCATGACCATCGTATTGAAGCTGCTGAACCTGGTCCGCGCGCGCCGCGCCTACTTTGGCGAGAAGGATTATCAGCAATTGCGGATCGTCACGGAGATGGCCGCGGAGTTCTTCATCCCCACCGAGATCGTCCCCTGCCCCACCGTACGCGAGCCATCCGGTCTCGCGGCCAGCTCGCGAAACGCGCTTCTCTCCGCCGCCGCGCGGGAAAAGGCCGCCCTGATCTTCCGCGCGCTGACCACCGCCGCGACCGCCGCTGAGGCAAGGTCACGGCTCGAAGCCGAAGGCTTCCGCGTGGACTACGTCGAAGAAGAATGGGGGCGCAGGCTGGCAGCGGCCTTCATCGAGGGCGTGCGGCTCATCGACAACGTGCCCCTCCCGAGCCACGAAACCGGAGACGGCGATGCTGCTCTGTCTTGACATCGGAAACAGCCAGATCTTCGGCGGAGTCTACGACGGCGAGCGTTTGCAGACGACCTTCCGGCGGACGTCGAGCGTCCGGGCTTCCTCGGATGAATATGGAATCTTCTTCCGCGGCGTGCTTCGCGAGAAGGAGATCGATCCGCGTTGCATCGAGATGGCATCCATCTGCTCCGTCGTGCCCGACGTGCTGCACTCCTTGCGGAGCTGTTTCCAGAAGTATTTCGGCTTCGATCCGTTTCTCCTGCGGCCCGGCGCGAAGACCGGCTTGAAGATCCGCTACCGCAATCCTCTGGAGGTCGGCGCCGATAAGATCGCCAATGCCATCGGGGCACTCGCTCTGTTTCCGGGCCGCAACCTGATCATCGTCGATTTCGGCACCGCGACCACGCTGTGCGCCGTGAACAAGGAGAAGGAGTATCTCGGCGGGATCATCATGCCGGGCGTTCACATGTCCATGGCCGCTTTGGATTCCCGCACGGCGCGCCTTCCGGCGGTGGAGATTCTACGGCCGGCGGAGGTTCTGGGCCGGTCCACCGTGGAGAGCATTCAGGCGGGGCTCGATTACGGCACGGCGGCGGCCGTCGAATCCCTCGCCGCCCGCGTCACCGCAGCCCACTTCGCGAGCGACCAGCCCGCGATCGTGGCAACCGGTGCGTTCGGCCGTCTCTTTGAGGGCGAGCGGCTCTTCGATTCCTTCGTGCCCGACCTTCCCTTGATCGGCCTCCGCCGCGCCTGCGTCCTCTCCCGGAGCTAGCCTCGAATGCGGTGCCTTACGCGCGCAACCCATTCGTTGCCGTGGCGGGGACGGCGCCCTCCAGCGTGGCCATGCGCTTGGCGATCTGCTCGCAGATGGCGTCCGGCGCGAGTCCCGCTTCTTTACACAGTCCGTCCGAGGCGTCCTGGTCGCGACGCTGCACCTCCGGGAATCCCAGCGACTCCGCTATCGCGCAGGCGGCTTGAACGATGCGCCGCGGCAGACTCATCTGCCCGGTCGCATGGTGCGCGAACATAGCGGTCTGCAAGCCGATGGGGAAACCCCATTTTTCGGCCAGAAAAGCTCCCGTTTTGCAGTGGTCCATGCCAAACAGGATTTCTTCCATGCGATTGGCCTGGTCAATGTCTTCGAATACGGTTCCGAGGACGAGGGCGTATCGTTCGCGCTCCACCGAGAGCAGGCCCAAACGGCCCAGGTCGTGCACCAGCGCGGCAGTGTAAATCCCCTGCACACCGTGCATCGTGCCCAGTTTTTCGGCGATGACGGCGCTCGCGATGCTGTGGAGCCATAATGGCCGCACGCTCTCGTGGGGAGTTCGATCTACCTCCAGGCGCAAGGCGATGGTGGAAGCCAACGACCGAATCCGCTCCAGGCCCAGGTACGACAGCGCGTGAGGTATGGTCTCGATACGGCAGCGCGAGCCGAACTCCATCGAATTGGCCATCCGGAGAAGGTTGGCGGCCATAGGCGGATCGGACAGGAAGATATTGGCGAAATCCCCCATGGCCGAGTAGGCGTCTGTCGAGACGGCTAGGAGTTTCAGACAGGCGGGACGAAAAGGCGGCAGCTTGGAGAGCCGCTCCGACACTCCGGCCTGCTGTTCTGCGCGATCTGTGCTGCGAATATCGGGCTTCATCTCACTGCCGCCTCCGGAAACCGGGAATCCTCGGCTCCTTAATGACGAATATCGGCACGAAAGCGAAGAATTCCAGCAGTAATTGAGAGGATTTCCCCTGTTAGCCTCCGGACAACGCCTTATGGAATAAGGGGTTTTCCGCAGTTCGCCGTCACGTAAGCGGGACACCGGTGCGTAAGCGGGACACCGGGCGCGCCCGCGTGGGAAACTAACAGTCGGAACCATGACCCGCCGTCGCTTTCTCCTGGCCGCCGGGGTGCTGGCCGCGCCCCTGGACGCCGCTACGCCGCTGGAGGTGGCCTATGCCGGCTCAATGGCCTCGGTCATGGAAGGCCCCCTCGGCCGGGCGGCCGCGGCCGAACTCGATCTCACCCTCGAAGGGCACGCGCAGGGCGCCAGCGGCTTGGCCCAGCTCATCGTGAGCCGTAGCCTTCGCCCGGATGTGTTCCTCTCGGTCACCCCCGGTCCCATGCTGACGGTGCTCGGCGCTGGAATGGCCGCCTGCGCTGTGCCCATCGCCCGCACTGAGATGGTGATCGCCTACAGTCCGGGGAGCCGCTTCCGCGCGCGTTTCGAGCGCGCCGCGCGGGACCCCGCCGAACCCTGGTGGCGCATTCTCCAAGAACCCGGCCTGCGCTTCGGCCGTACCGACCCGCTTACCGACCCCCAGGGACGCAATATCATCTTCGTCATGCAACTGGCGGCGCGCCTCTACCGCCAGCCGGATCTCGTCCGCCGCGTGCTCGGCGCGGACCTCAATCCCGAGCAGATCTTCACCGAACCCTCCGTCGAGGCGCGTCTCCAGAGCGGCGAACTGGATGCTGCTTCGGCTTATAAGATCCAGCCGGCCGCCTTTGGACTGCCTTACATCGCGCTGCCCGCAGCCATCAACCTTGCGAGCGACCGCCTGGCCTCCGAATACGCGCAAGCCACACTGACCCTTGGCGGCCGCACGTACCATCCCGAGCCGCTGGTCTACTATGCGGCTGCCCTCAAAGGCGCCGCGCATTCGGCTGCCGCGGCCGCGTTCGTAAAATGGCTGCTCGGGAAGAGCGCCCAGGAAATTTTCCGGCGGTTCGCCTACGATCCGGCCGGCGATGCGAGGCCGCTCGGTGGCTGACCGAGCCTCGCGAAAGTGGATCGCGCGCGCGGCTATGGCGGCTTTCGCCCTGGCTCTGCTGTATCCCTTGGGCGCTTTGCTGGCGCCGGTGGGGCCGTGGCGATGGGACCGCGATGTGGCGGGTCCCACCCTGGCTTCCATTCGCGTCTCATTGGGCTTGACCTCGCTGGCTATGGGAGTCGTGCTCCTCGCCGGGACCCCCGCGGCCGTTTACATCGCCCGCGCCCGCACCCGCGAACGCCTCTGGTGGCAGGGTATCCTGCTGCTCTCGATTCTGCTGCCGCCCCTGGCCATCGGCATCCTGCTTTCCATCGCCTTCGGCCCGGCCGCCCCCCTGGGCCGGTGGATGGCGCAACTCGGCATCCGCACCTCCAATAGCCCTTTTGCTTTCGTCATCACGCAGATTTACGTGAGCGTCGGATATTACGTCTTGGGCGCGGTGGCGGCCTTCGATGCGGTGCCCGCCATGCTGGAGAAACACGCGGCGCTGCTGGGACAGCGGCCCTGGGCGGTTTTCTGGCGGGTCACCTTTCCGCTCGCGCGCCTGGGACTGGCGGTGGCATTGAGCGTTGCCTGGGTGCGCGCCCTGGGTGAATTCGGGGCGGTGGTGGTGACGGCCTATCATCCCGCGGGGATGCCCGTGCAGCTCTGGGTGAACCTGGAAAGCTTCGGCCTCACAGCGGTGATGCCGCTGCTGGCGGCCTTCCTGGCCGCCGCCCTGCCGCTTCCGTGGCTGCTGCACCTGATGGCGCAACGGAGGTCGCATGCTTGAGGCTCGCATCTTCAAGCGGCGCCGCGATTTCACCGTGGATGTCGAGCTGCGTCTGGCGGCCGGCGGATGCCTGGCCCTATTCGGCCCCTCCGGATCGGGCAAGAGCACCATCCTTTCGGCCATCGCCGGCATCGAGCAACCGGATGGCGGCGCGATCCGCTTGGGCGATCTCCATCTCTTTCCGCCGCCCCTGCCTCTGGACCGCCGTCCCATCGGCTATCTCACGCAAGAACCCCACCTGTTTCCGCATCTCACGGTGGCGCGGAATGTGGCCTTCGGCCTGGCCGCGCCGCGCTCGCCGCGGGAAACCGCCTGGCTCGAACACCTGCGCGTCAGCCTGGGCCTCGCGAACGAATGGAACGCTCCGGCTTCTCAGATCTCCGGGGGCCAGGCCCGCCGCGTGGCACTGGCCCGCATGCTGGCCCGCCGCCCTCCGCTGGTTCTGCTCGACGAGCCTTTTACGGGTCTCGATCGCCGGCTGGTGCGCGAGCTGATCGAGGCCCTGCTGGCATGGAAAAGCGAGATCGGATTCGCGATGGTGGTGGTGGATCACCAGTCCGAGGTGCTGGAGCGCCTGTGCCCCGGCGCGATGGTCTTGGCGCGCGGCAAAATCGTGCAGCAGGGCGGCTGGCGCGAGATTCGCGCCAACCCCGCGGATGGCGAAGTCGGGGAGCTGTTGAGGCCGTTATGAAAACCCGCAAACCGGCCGGCATCGAGAATCGCCTGGCCATTCTGCGCGAGCGCAGCGGCCTTCCGGCGGCGCAACTCGCCAAAATGGCGGGGGTCAGCCGGCAGACCATTTATGCTATGGAAGCCGGCACCTACGTTCCCAACACCGCTGTGGCGCTGCGCCTGGCCCGCGCGCTGGAGGCCCGTGTCGAGGACCTCTTCAAGCTTCCCGGCGAAGGCTCCGCGCCCGAGCTGCCCGCCGCCGAGGCCGTGCTGCTCTCGGGCGCCGATGCTCCCGAGCCGGGCCAGCCGGTCGAGCTGTGCCGCGTGGATCGCCGCCTGGTGGCCGCCGCGCCTTCGCCGGTGCCGTGGTATTTCCCGGCCAGCGACGCCGTCGTCAGCGGTGCCGCCGCCGGAGGCAAGACGCGGGTCCAGATTTTTCATCCGCTCGAACAAGCCCGCCATCGCATCCTGGTGGCCGGTTGCGATCCGGGCATCTCGGTGCTGGCGCGCCACGTGCAAGCGGCCGGCGTGGATCTCGTCCTGGCCCACCGCAACAGCACCCAGGCGCTCGAGCTGCTTAAGCAGGGGACGATTCACATCGCCGGCACGCACCTTCGCGACGAGGCCAGCGGCGAATCGAACATTCCCCAGGTCAGCCGTCTCTTTCCCAAGCGCTCGGTAGCCGTGATTTCCTTTGCCATTTGGGAGGAAGGCATCCTGATTGCGCGCGGCAACCCCAAAGGGATACGCGGCATCGAGGACCTGGCGCGCCAGGAGATCTCGATCGTCAACCGCGAGCCGGGCGCGGGCAGCCGCCGCCTGCTGGATGCCTGCCTGGAGCGCCTGGAAATCCCAGTCCGGCGCGTGCGCGGCTATGACCGGATCGCCGCGGGACACCTGGCCGCCGCGTGGCAGGTGCGCACGGGCGCGGCCGATTGCGCCATCGCCACGGGAGCCGCCGCGCGCCTCTTCGGCCTGGGCTTTATCCCCCTGGTGGCCGAGCGCTACGACCTGGTTCTGCGCCGCGCGCACCTGGAACTGCCGGCCGTTCAGACGCTTTTCGACACGCTGAGCCGCTCGCGTTTCCGGCGCGAGCTGGAAGCCATAGGCGGCTATGACACCGCCCAGGCAGGCCGGCGCTTGCTCTGAAGCTGGGAGCTACGCGCCCTCTACGGCTTCGCGCGCCCGCCGGAACACGTCCACCAGCATGGGTTCGGTCAGCTTCCCGGTCGAAGTGTTTTGCTGGCTGGGGTGATAGGAGCTCACCAGCAGCGGCAGGCCATCGCTCATCGGGAAAGCGCGGTTGTGCCCGAAGGCGAAGGCCGCGCGGCTCGGGATCGCGCCCTTGCGTTTCAGCACTTCCAGGTAGCCATCGAAGGCGATCTTCCCCAGCGCCACCACCACCCGCAGATTGGCGAGCAGCGCCAGTTCTCGCTCCAGAAATGGGCGGCAGTTGCGGATCTCCTCGGGCGTGGGCTTGTTGCCCGGCGGCGCGCAATGCGCCACGGCGGTGATATAGGCGTCGTAGAGGGTCAGGCCATCGTTCTGCGAAATGCTGGCCGGCTGGGAGGCGAAACCCGTCTTATGCAGAGCGCGGTAAAGCATGTCGCCGGAACGGTCTCCGGTGAACATGCGGCCGGTGCGGTTGGAGCCGTGCGCGCCGGGCGCCAGGCCGAGGATCAGCAGACGCGCCTGAAGGTCGCCGAAACTAGGCACCGGCCGGCCCCAGTATTCCCACTCCTGGTAGGCCCGCCGCTTCACCTCGGCGATGTGGGAACAGTGCTCCCGAAGACGCGGGCAGAGTCGGCAATCGACGATCTCCTGCTGAAGCAATTCGAGCACCGGGGTTAATCCTATTTTAATGTTATCGTTCGAGCGCTTACTATTTGTGACTTTCAGTGAGGGAAGATTCGTCTGCATGATAGGATGAGGATAAATAAGCTTGACGGGCAGCAGTTTGAGCGTCCACAATCAATTAGTCCGATTGCTCCGATCGGGCTTTTGGGCCATTGCTCTGGCGCTTGAATCCCCCCGGTTACACCGAAAGGTGTCGTGCGACTGTTTATGAAATTGGGACCCTCAGTTTACCGTATCTTTTGCTTTTCGCTGGCGCTTGGGTTTGTATCGGCCCCCGGTTTTGGTGCCGTCTCCGCAAGGAGGCATAAGCGCCGCGCAACCGGTGCGGCGCATCACCGAACTTCAGCCGTGAAGCCGGCCCTCGCGCGGCCGGCGGCTGTTCCCGCCCCCATTCACGCCGTAGCTATGGTGACCCGCCCGCCGGCCGTACACCGGCCTCCGGCAGAGCCGGTAATCGCCGGCGGACCTTGGACCGAGCCGACTTTTGCCGATTCGACGCTTGGCGACAACGTGGATGGCGAGGATCTGACCATCCGCCGGGCGTCTGTGGATGCCTTGGGCATTTACAATGGCTCGGTGGTGGCAGTGGACCCCGCAACCGGGCGGGTGCTTTCCATGGTCAACCAGAAGCTTGCCCTGGGAGCCGGATTCCAGCCCTGCTCCACCGTCAAGATCTCGGTGGCGCTGGCGGCGCTCAGCGAAAAGGTAGTGGATCCCGTCGCCAAGCTGCGTCTGGCGGGCATGCGCATGGACCTGACCTACGCGCTGGCGCACTCCAACAACTTCTTTTTCGCCACCTTAGGGCAAAAGCTGGGCTATGAAAAGTTCAGCTACTACGCGCGGCAGTTCGGATACGGAGAAAAGGCCGGGCTGGATATACCGGGCGAGCGGCCGGGCCGCTTTCCCGATGCGCCGCCGCGCAATGGCGGCGTCGGAATGCTGACCAGCTTCGGCGAGGAGATCTCCCAGACTCCGCTCGAACTGGCGGCCCTGATGAGCGCCATCGCCAATGGGGGAACGCTTTACTATCTGCAATATCCGCGCAACCAGGCCGAAGTTGGCGCCCTCGTGCCGCGTGTCAAGCGCCATCTGGAAATCGAGGGCTTGCTGCCTCTGATCAAACCGGGGCTGCGTGGCGCCGTGGAATTCGGCACTGCGCGCCGCGCCAGCGAGGATGGCCCCATCGCCGGCAAAACGGGGACGTGCAGCGAAAATCACACGCACCTGGGCTGGTTCGGCTCGTTCAACGACGTGGGACCGCGCAAGCTGGTGGTGGTAGTCTTGTTGACCGGCGGCCGGCCAACCAGTGGTCCTTTGGCCGCGGGTATCGCGGGGGACGTCTACCGCCGCCTGGGCGAGCAGAACTACTTCGCATCGGCCTCCGTGACGCCGGCCGCACTGGTTTCAACCCAGATCTGCTGCTCGCGCTAGCGCCGATCAGGCACGCTCAAGAAGCCCCGTGGCTATTGAATAGCTGCCAGCGCTTTGATTTCCCGGGCGGCCAGCTCTCTGGGAAGTGGCGAGTATTGCAACGGGGCAGCCATGCGCTGGCCGTCGGTGAGCGCCCAGCGCAGAAACGCCACCAGGGCTTTACGCGCGGCGGCGTTGGAGCCTTTGGCGGGAACCAGCAGCCAGGTGAAGGTGGAAATCGGATAGGCCTTCGGGCCGGGAGCGTTGGTGATGGAGACGCGGAAGTGGTCCGGGATGCTGGCTCCGGCGCTGGCGGCGGCGGCCTCCACGCTGGCCAGATCGGCGCGCACGAAAACTCCGGCGGAATTGCGGACACTACCGAAGGGAATGTGGTTCAGAAGGGCGTAAGATAATTCGACGTAACCGATGGCGTAGGGTGTCTGTTTGACCAGCGCGGCCACGCCGTCGTTGCCCCTGGCGGGCCTGCCGACCGGCCAGGGAACGGTGGTGCCTTTGCCGACGCGTTTTTGCCACTCCGGATCGACCTTGGAGAGGTAGTCCGTCCAGCAGTAACTGGTGCCACTGCCCTCCGCGCGGTGAATGACGGCGATGTCATTGGAGGGGAGCTTGACGCCGGGGTTGATCTTCGAGATCGCCGGGGCGTCCCATTGGCGGATGGAGCCGAGGAAAATGCCGCTGAGCACCTCGGGAGTGAACTTGAGATTGTCCGGCAGGCCCGGCAGATTATAGGCCGGAACGGCGGCGCCCAGGATCGTGGGAAAATGCAGAACCGTGGTTTTCAGTTTGGCGTTAGCTTCAGCCAGCTGCTCGTCCGTGAGCGGCATGTCGGAGGCGCCGAAATCGACCTCGCCATTCAGCAGTTGGGCTATGCCAGTGCCGGAACCGACCGGTCGGTAGTTGATCTCCACTCCATGGTGGGCGGAAGAAAACGCATCGAACCACTGGCCATAGAGAGGGTATGGAAATGTAGCTCCAGCCCCATTGATCGTCTGGGCGGGCGCAGAGGGGAGCAGTAGAAGAACCGCGATGGCCCAAGCCCAGGTACAACTCGGCATGATGCAATCTCCTTGCGAATTATAGGGAAAACACCGGAGCCGCCTATGGCGAGCCGCCGGCGAATCCTTTATCACTATGCGCGGCTGGTGTTGCAGCGGCGTGACGGGAACGTTGCGGTTTGATGAGCCGGCGAACCGGGTAACCCGTCCGATTTGTCCTGTCCTGGTGGAAGTCATGCGCCCCTCCTGGAAACCGCGGCGCCGCTTCTGGAAAAGGCTATGCCCCCGACCATCGCCAATAGCCCGTCGATGTCGAGCGGCTTCGAGATGTAGTCGTCCATTCCCGCAGCCAGGCAGCGCTCGCGGTCTCCCTTCATGGCATGAGCCGTCAGGGCCACGATGGCAACCCGGCCGCCGCTGCGGATCTCCCGCTGACGGATCCGGCCGGTGGCTTCAATACCGTCCATCCGGGGCATTTGGATGTCCATGAGAATCAAGTCGAAAGGACGGTGCTCTACCAGTTCCAGCGCTTCGACGCCATCGGCCGCGGTCGAAACCGAATAGCCGTTGTGCCTGAGCACCGTCGAAGCCAGCGCCCGGCTGATCGGGTCGTCTTCCACTACCAGAATCTCGAGCGTGGGACGATCCGGATCGCCTCCCGGGCCCTGCGCTGCGGCCTCCTGGAGAGCCTCCACGCGGTCGAAATATGCCGTGAAGTGGAACGCGCTTCCGTTTCCCACCTCGCTCTCCACCCAAATTTTGCCGCCCATGCCTCGGACGAGCCGCGCCGAGATGGCCAGGCCGAGACCGGTGCCGCCGTATTTCCGCGTGGTCGAGCCATCCCCCTGGCGGAACGGCTCAAAGATCAGCCGCTGCTGCGCCGGCGGTATGCCGATCCCGGTGTCCCGAACGGTGAAGTGGAGCACCGCGCCCGCGCCGGCTGCTGATTCGCTATGCACTTCGACCCGGATAGATCCTATGGCGGTGAACTTGGCTGCGTTCCCGAGCAGGTTTAAGAGTACCTGGCGGAGGCGCGTGGAGTCGCCCAGCAACGCGTCGGGTACCTCCGGATCGATCTCCCAACTCATCTCCAGACCCTTGCCCTTGGCTTCCGGAGCGATGGCGGTGGCAGCGCCCGCCACGGTTTCGTACAGCGAGAAGGGTTCCCGCTCCATCTCCAGATTGCCGGCTTCGATCTTCGAGAAATCCAGGATGTCGTTGATGATCCGCAGGAGCGCCTGGGCGGAGTCTTCCACCGTCTCGAGGTAATCGCGCTGCTCGGCGTTCAAGGGCGTTCCCAGCGTGATCTGGGTGAAGCCGATGATCCCGTTCATGGGCGTGCGGATCTCGTGGCTCATGTTGGCCAGGAACTCGCTCTTGAGGCGGTTGGCGTCCTCGGCGCGGTCTTTGGCGGCGGCCAGTTCGGCGGTACGTTCCGCGATCTTCCGGTCCAAGCCGGCCAGAACCTTTTGCAGTTCCCGGTTGAGATGTTCCCGCTCGGCCAGCGAAGACTGCAACTCGGTATACGAGGCGGACAGCCGGTTGGCCACCTGCTCGAAACCTTCGAGAGCTTCAGCCAGTTCGCGCGGCGCGGCTTCCGGCAGGTCGACCTGCGGCACGCGGCTGCTATCGATGGAGAAAGCGCGAAACGCGGCGAGAAGAGTCTCCAAGGGGCGCAGGAAGCTGAGACTGAGAATGCGCGAGAGCGGCAGGCACAGGGCGAACACGGCCAGCAGGCACAGAGACGCAAAGAGATAGTGGATCTCCGTTTGCAGGTAGACCTCGGAGAAAGGCTGCTTCAGGAAGATGCGCCAGCCGGTGAGGAGCGACGTGTCGGTGCCGATCAGGTAGGCGGCGTTCGCCCCGGAGCTGGTTTGATCGTCGAAACGGAACGCGGCCTTCTTGCCGGCGCGACGTGCGGCGGCCAGCAAGGGGGAGTCTTCCAGCGATTCCATGGGTGTGGGCGATTGATCGCCGGCGGCGTAAATCACCTGCCCGTCCGGATCCACGATCACAGCCGCGAAGCGGCTCAGGCGCTCGGGCTGGTTCGAGAACCGGAACGCGGAGATCTTGAGGGAGCCGGTCACCACCGCGTCGACCGACCCGGCGGAGGAGAGCACCGGAGCGCTGAGGTAGATGACCGGTTCGCCATGCGCACGATCCCACATGACGTCGGAGACGATGGGCTTGCCGCTGGAGACGGCGCGGCGAAAAAACTCGCGGTCGCGCAGGCGCCCGCCCAGAGCGGCCTGCAAGGACGACGCCGCCGAATCGGCGGCAGCGGCGGCGGCGCCTAAGACGTTGCCGGCGCGATCGGCCACCACCAGGTCTTTGAAATCCGGATAGACGGGGGCTACGCGCGCCAGCCACCGATTCAGAACCGCGCCCGAGTGCGCGCTTCTGGGGGTGAGGGAACCGGCTAGCGCCTGGACCGCCGACAGGTGCCGAATAACCACCGCATCGATGTTTTCGCGGATTCCGAAGGCGGCTTCGGCGGAGTAGTCGCGCGCGTCGTTGTATTGGCGTTCCACGTAGAGGCGCCCGCTCACTACCGTGACCAGCAAAAGTGGCAGCACGGCAATCGAGGCAAAACGCTGCGAGAGGTGGCGGCGCAGCGGAAGTGAATGGATATCTCCGCGCCCGGTGCGGCCCAAATTGCGGATCCAGGGCAGCGTTTCCAGAAACTGGGCGACGATGGCGTTGGAGAAACCGTTGAGAATCGGGGTAACCACCAAGACCCAGCAGAGAGGCGATGGGTAGTGGAGGATGCCGATATAGACCAACAGCGTGAGGGGTGTGCCGGCTACGCCCCAGAACAACAGGTCCCCCAGCGGCGCCTGAGTTCCGCGCCGCGCCATGGCACCGACGGCGGAGGCTTCCGCGCAGACCACCGCCAGGACGGGCCATCCAAAATGGGGGACCAGGGCGGCGCCCGCGAGAAGCGCTGCAAAAGCGCCGGCGCCGGGACCAAATCGCAGCGCTACCGTCAGATAAAGGATGCCGCCGAAGTACAGCCCGACATCCGGTAAAATCGAAATGCCAAAACGGTTGAGGCACAGACCGAGCGCGCCCGCGGCCGTGATCACAACGGCCTCGCGCCACTGGGGGAGCCGTAGCATCGCTAAAACCAGCTTATCGGCAAATGGAAATAATTCCTCTACTTTCTTTGGTTTCAAGTGGGTTACAGTAGAGGCCGATTTAGCTTGGTCTTCTTGGGCCGCGCCCGGGTTCGCAACGCGCCAGGTCAGAACTTGACCAGCACGCCCGCGAAGAAGGCCGCGGAAGCCCATGGGGGCAGAACCTGGGTGGTGAGCGAAGAGCGCATAGGTACTACGTTCTATTTGGCGCTGCCCCGCGGCAAAAGGCAATTTGAGGCCAATGAACGCCCGAATTCCGATCGTTGCCGCCCCTCCCAGAACCTGCGCCCCGCGCGGTCTTCCCGGTCTTCATGCGTTTTTCATGCAAGTCGGTCTACACTCTGCAGTGCGATGCTCCGTTTAACCGCACCCCGCCGTCGCGTTTTGGTTATATACAAACGATAAATAATTCCATTGGTCCTTTCATGCCTTCTTCATGCGCGAAACCGCATACTGACAAGGATTAGGTCAGACGTGCAGGCAAAACAGTGAGCGCCTCTAAGAGAACGAGCGCCTCCAAGTTTACTATCGCCTTAACGACTGGGAGCGACAGCGCTGAGGCAGTAATTCTCGCACTCTTAGGCGAACACTGCATTCACTTCCTAGGGAGGAAAGAACAGATGAGATCTTGCATCGGAATCAGCGCTCGCGGCTTACTAATCCTGCTGGCCTCAGTATGTATTGACGGGCAGTCACTAGTTAGAGCAAATGAGGCGTTGAGCCCCACCTCGGAGACAACGGATAAGGGGGCGTCCCAGACCGCTCTTGCGGCAGCCAAGCCCGCCGATGGAGCCTCCCTAACCCCGACTCCGGTGCCGTCCATGGGGGGCCTTCGCGGGATCACGCGAAATCCGAGAGGTCTCCCGTTGCCCTTAGTGAAGGTGACGGTACGCGGCGCCGATGGCAGCGCCGCGAGATCCACCATCAGTGGCCTCGACGGTGCGTACTCGCTCGACGGCCTCAAACCGGGCCGCTACGAAGTGACAGCGGACAAGGAGGGGTTCGGGTCTTCGCCCGTGGCGCCCCTGCAACTGGCAGCTGGCCAGAGTTTCTACATCGATGTGACCCTTGCCATCGCGCCCGCGGCCACCAGCCAGACGGGCAACAGCGGGAACTTCTTCAAGCGCCTCGGCAAGGCATATTGGGACGACTGGCATCCCCCCGCCAACAGCGGCCCCGACGCGCCCTACCGCGGGTATCCGGCGCCGATCTCCAACCCGCCTTTTCCTTTTACCGTTTGGCCCATTGGCGGAACCGTGTGGATCGGCTACCCCAATGCCACGTCCTACCCGCTGACAAACGCCCTGTACGGCAACAGCGAGAAACCGAACTGGCTGAAAAGGGCGAACATCCAACTCTATGGCTGGGCCGATCTGGGCATGAACGTCAGCACTTCGCACAATGGCACGTACGCAAACGCGCCCGCGGCATACCCGCAGATAGCCAACACATTTGTGCTCGACCAAGCCACGTTCTACATCGAGCGCGTGCCCGATACCGTACAGACGGACCACTTCGACTGGGGCTTCCGGCTGACCAACCTGTATGGTTTCGACTACCGCTTTACAACCGCCGAAGGCTATTTCAGCCAGCAACTTCTGAACAATCCCAAGCCGGACGGCACCATTGGAAACAAGTATGGGTACGACCCGGTTATGGCGTATCTGGATCTCTACTTTCCTAAAGTAGGCGAGGGAATGGATGTAAGAATCGGCCGGTATATTTCGCTGCCGGACATCGAAGCCCAGTTGGCGCCGAATAACTACACTTATACCCACTCCCTCACTTATACGTATGATTGCTACACGCAAACCGGTATCAACGCCACCATTAAATGGTCGAATCACTGGACGACGCAAATCGGGCTATCGGGAGGCTGCGAGGCGGCCCCGTGGTCCCCAGTCGCCAAGCTGACCGGCAATTTCTGCCTCGGGTATACCTGGGCCAACGGCGGCGATAATTTCTATACGTGCGCCAACTCCATTAACGATAGTAAGTACAGCTACAACAACCTCGCAGCCTATTACGCCACGTGGTATCACAAGTTTGGTCAGTCGAAATATCACATGGCCTGGGAGACCTGGTACCAGTATGAGAAAGATACGCCCAATGTCAATAACCCGGCCGCGGCCTCGCTTCTCCTGACCAATGCCAACGGGGCATATTGCTCTAACATCTCCGATCTCACCTGTTTCGCTCCGGAGTGGGCCACTGTGCACTATATCAGCAGGCAGGTCGGAAAAAAGGACGCCCTGATAGTCCGCAATGAGTTCTTCGACGATATCCGGGGGCAGCGCACCGGGTTCAAGACCAGGTACACGACGCACACGATCTCCTGGAACCATTGGGTCGGAACTACACTGGTCTTTCGTCCCGAGCTCCGTTATGATATCGCGTACGATGCACCCGCGTACGATTCCGGCCTCAAGCGGCATCAGTTGATGTTTGCGGCCGATATGATCTGGTTCTACTGATGAAGCCTTCCTACGGCACCCATTGAGGCTCGACGTACGCCAGGAACATCGTAATCAGGGCCACCACCACTGTAAGCAGAAGGCTGTGGCGGAGCGCGAACCGGAATAACCGTCCCTCGTCCGAGGGCGGCAGGCCGGCGCCCGTGGCTGCCACGGCGATGCTTTGCAGGCTGATCATTTTGGCCATCATGCCCCCATTGGAGTTGGCGGCAGCCATTAGTACCGGGCTGAAGTTCAAGCGTCTGGCCGTCACCACTTGGAGATTGCCAAAAAGAGCGTTGGCGGACGTGTTCGAGCCAGTCAAGAACCCGCCCAGCCCTCCGAGAACGGCGCTGAAGAAGGGGAACAGCGCGCCGGTAGTGGCGAACACCAGGCCGAGAGTAGCGGTGGCTCCGGAATAGTTCATGACGAACGCCAGCGCGAGAACCGCAGCAATCGTGATTTCAGCCAGAAAGACCTGCTTGCAGGTGGCCCAGAGAAGCTTGGCGAACCTGGAGGGCGACAAGCCCAGCAAGGCCGCCGAAAGGAGTGCCGAAAGCACGCCTGCGGTGCCGGCGGCCCCCAGCCAATCGAACCGGTAAATCGCCGGGTAAGGAGTGGGGGTCGGGACGACGGGGGCAACTTCCGTTACCAATCGGTCCAGGCCCGGCCACGGGAACGTCACCGAGACCTTGTTCAACTCCGCCTTAAGCACGCACCACAGGAGCACCATGACCATCAGGATCACGTAAGGACTCCAAGCCCAGATCACGGCGCCCGCTGAATGGCGCTTATGGGCAGCCTGGATAGAAGAGTGGTCGCCGCTCGAGCACAAACTTGTCCTTGGGCTTCCAGACAAGCAGCAGGACGACGAGACCCACAAGCGTCACCAGCGCACTCACCATACCGGCGAGATAAGGACCGACAAACCAAGCGATCAGGAACAGTACGCCGTCCCAGAGCACACCGCAGACTATTACCGCTGGCAACGCACCCTTAAGACCCTTCCAGCCACCCATCACATAGACGAGATACGCAGGCAGGAGCAGAGAGGTCGGCAACCCCATTAGCGCCACAGCGCCGCTGAGGGAATTGACCGGCAGGCCGGTAACAGCGCTCAAAGTGACAATGGGAATCCCGATGGAACCGAAAGTCACCGGCACGGTGTTGGCCAGCAGACAGACGCTGGCCGCGTAGAACGGCGAAAACCCAAGTCCGATCAGCATGGTGGCCGCTACCGCCACGGGCGTCCCAAACCCCGCGGCGCTTTCCAGAAAGGCGCCGAAACAGAAGGCGATCAGCAAGGCCTGCAAGCGGCGATCCTGGGTCAGGCCGCCGAGCGAATCCTTGATGATTTCGAACTTCCCGGACTCCACTGCCACGCGGTACAGGAAGATGGCGCTAAAAATAATCCAGCCGATGGGGAACAGGCCGAACGCCGCCCCATAGAAGAACGAGCCGGCGACCAGCGCCACCGGCATGCGATAGACCAACAGCGCCACAACAACCGCGGCGCCAAGCCCGGCAACGGACGACTTCCAGGCGGGGAGCCGCTTGACACCGAGCAAGTAGAGCATCGCAAAGGCGGGCATAGCGGCCGCGAGCGCGGACAGTGCAAGACTGCCCGCGAGAGGTGTGTAATTTTGGGTCCACATATCTAACTTGGCAGACGCATTTCTAACTCAGGACACCAGTTTTGGCGCAGAATCCGGAAACTCATCTGACTTCCTGGCCAACACCTTGTCTACGGCGCGACCGTGACAGGGTTCCCCCCGTGGTCGGGTTCGTGAAGGCTACTCGCCACCCCGATGGATGTCTGAAGAGCTGTGCCATTCTTGGCCTCTCCGTCTCCGCTTTGAACATGATACGCCTGTCTGCGTGCTGTGTGGGCAGTACTGGACCGGTTGGGACGTGGTGTCACCGGGCTATGTTCGAGGAGCACCTGCCCAGAGCGGCCCTATTCGGACGATCAGAACGATTCGGCCAGTCGGTAAAGGCATCGCATGAAAATGCAGCCATCCTAGTCCGCGCCCGTTACCGAATGCGGGCGGCGAATTCCTATTTTAGCGTTCAGGGCGGAGCCGGGATCCTCCTTCACTCACCCTCACACGCCCCAGCAATAATCCTCAACCGCCCGCTCAATCGAGGGGTCCTGCTCGGTCAGGCGCATCAGCTCCAGTCGGATGGCGTCCACCAGTGCTTTCCAGCTCGCCTCGATGACGTTGTCGGAGACGCCCACCGTGGACCAGCTCCGGCGATGATCGCTCCACTCGATCAGCACGCGCACATTGGCGGCCGTGCCCTTGTTGGAATCGAGCACCCGCACCTTGTAATCGGTGAGCCGGACCGCCGGTGATGCGCGGGTAGAGCTTCGACAGGCATTTCCGCAGGCACAGGTGCAGCGCGTTGAACGGGCCGTGGCCGGTCTCGGTGGCGGAATAGACGCCATCCTGCGCGCGCAGCGTGACCGTGGCGGTGCTGCGCGCATGGCCAGGCGCTCCGCCGCCGCGCGTGGTTACTTCGTAGCTTTCCACGTCGAAGAAATGCGTGCCGGGGTTGAGCGCCTCGCGCACCAGCAGCTCGAAGGTGCCCTCCGCCGCCTCCAGTTCGTAGCCATCGTATTCCATCTGCTTGATGCGCTCGAGCAGCTCGCGGCGCGCGTCTTCGCCCAGGCGGTCGCTCAGGCCGTGCTGCTTCAGCTTGTACAGAATGTTGCCGCGGCCCGAAAGATCGCTCACCAGCACGCGCTGGCGGTTGCCCACCGTCTCCGGCTTGATGTGCTCGTAGGTGGCCGAATCCTTCAACACGGCGCTGACGTGCACGCCGCCCTTGTGCGCGAAGGCGCTCTTGCCCACGAAGGCCTGGTCGTCGCGCAGCGGCAGGTTGGCCAGCTCGGCGATGAAGCGGCAAGCCGAAGCCAGGCTCGCCAGCCGCTCCGGCCCCACGGTAGTGTGTCCGAGCTTGAGTTCCAGGATCGGCCATGACGGAGGCCAGGTTGGCGTTGCCGCAGCGTTCGCCGTAGCCGTTGATGCATCCCTGCACGTGTGTGGCGCCGGCTTCCACCGCGGCCACCGCGTTGGCCACGGCCAGGTCCGAATCGTTATGTGTGTGGATTCCGATGACGCCGTCGAAGCGCTTGCGCACCTCTGCCACGGCCTCCACCAGCCGCCCCGTCACGGTGCCGCCGTTGGTGTCGCACAGGCACAGCACGTCCGCGCCGGCCTTCTCGGCGGCTTCCAGCGTGCGTCAGCGCGTAGTCCGGGTTGGTGGCGTAGCCGTCGAAGAAATGCTCGGCGTCGTAGATCACTTCCTTGCCGTGGTCCTTGAGGAACTTGACGGTTTCGGAGATGAGCTTGAGGTTCTCGTCGAGGCTGATTCCCAGGGCGCGCTCGACGTGCAGGTCCCACGTCTTGCCGAACATCGAGACCGCCGGCGTGCCCGCCTCCACCAGCGCGCGCACGTTGCGGTCCTCCTCCACCGTGTTCCGGGCGAACCGCGTGGAGCCGAAGGCCGTGAGCCGGGCGTGCTTGAGGTTCAGCTCGCCGGCGCGCGCGAAGAACTCCTTGTCCTTGGGATTGGAGCCGGGCCAGCCGCCCTCGATATAGTCGATGCCCAGCTCGTCCAGCTTCTGTGCGACAGCGAGCTTGTCTTCCACCGAAAATGAGACGGATTCGCCCTGCGTCCCGTCCCGCAGCGTCGTATCGAACGTGAAGATTTTCATGACAGCATCCCGTGGCGCGCGCCTCCCCGGTTGTGGGCAAGCGCGCGCCACAACCTCACTTCTTCGCGGCGGCCGCTTCGGTATCCTGCGGCACGCCCGCTTCCTTCTTCTTCTTCAAGAATGTCATCATCTCGCGCAGCTCGCGCCCCACTTCCTCGACGGGCTGGTGGCGCGCCGCTTCCCGCATGGCCAGGAACTTCTGGCGGCCGGCCTTGTTCTCGTCGATCCACTCGCGCGCGAACTCGCCGGACTGGATCTCGCCGAGGATCTTCTTCATCTCCGCGCGCGTCTGGTCGTTCACGATGCGCGGGCCGCGCGTGTAATCGCCGTATTCGGCCGTATCCGAAACGGAGAAACGCATGTACGCGAGGCCGCCTTCCTGGATCAGATCCACGATCAGCTTGAGCTCGTGCAGGCACTCGAAATAGGCGATCTCCGGCGCGTAGCCGGCTTCCACCAGGGTCTCAAAACCGGCGCGGATCAGCTCGCTGGTGCCGCCGCACAGCACCGCCTGCTCGCCGAACAGGTCGCTCTCGGTCTCTTCCTTGAAGGTGGTCTCGATCACTCCGGCCTTCAGATGACCCAGCCCCATGGCATAGGCCAGCGCATTTTCGAGCGCCTTGCCGGAAGCGTTCTGGTGCACCGCGACCAGCGCCGGCACGCCCACACCCTCGGTGAACAGCTCGCGCACGCGATGTCCCGGCGCCTTGGGCGCGATCATGGAAACATCCACATCGGCCGGTGGCGCGATCTGTTTGAAGTGAATGTTGAAGCCATGCGCGAACATGAGAGTCTTGCCGGCCTTCATGTGCGGCGCGATATCGGCGCGGTAGACCGGCGCCTGAATGTGATCCGGCACCAGCATCATGATGACATCGCCCACCTGGGCCGCTTCGGCGGTGGTCATCACCTTCAATCCCGCCGCTTCAGCCTTGGCCCAGGAGGGGCTGCCGGGAGCTTCGCTCACCACCACGTTCACGCCTGAATCGCGCAGGTTCAAAGCGTGGGCGTGCCCCTGGCTACCATATCCGACGATGGCCACCGTGCGGCCCTTCAAATAGTCCAGATTTCCGTCTTTTTCGTAGTATCGTTTTGCCATTACCGTTTCCTCACAGGACTTTCTCTTCCACCCGGCCTCCCGCGCGCGTCGGCACGGGCGGCTGCAGCTTCAGTTTCTTGGCCTCCAGCGCGATCGCCAGCGCGCCCGAGCGGGTCACCTCGATCTCGCCGTAACTGCGCATGACATCCACGAACTCGTTGAGCTTCTCCGGCGCGCCGGTCGCCTCGATAGCGAAGCCCTCGGTGGAGGAGTCCACCACGCGCCCGCCGAAAATCTCGGCCTCCTTCAGCACTGCGGAGCGCGTCTCCTGCCCCATGCGGATGCGCACCAGCACCAGCTCCCGCACCACCGCGGGCGAATCGGTCAGGTCGGTGGCCTGCAGCACGTTGAGCAGCTTGTTCATCTGCTTGATCACCTGCTGCCGCAGGGCGGCATCCACCTCCACCGCAATGGTCATGCGGGAGATTTCCGGATCGAGCGTGCGGGCTACCGTCAGACTCTCGATGTTGTAGCCCCGCTGGCTGAGCAGGCCGGTGACGCGCATCAGGGCGCCCGGTTTATTCTCGACGAGCAACGAAATCACTTGCATCATCTTCCACCTCGCCTCACTTGGCCGGCACCGCCACCGGCTGCGGCGGCCCCAACACCATCTCATGGATCGCGCTGCCTGCCGGCACCATGGGGTAGACGCATTCGTACGGCGACACCTTCACGTTCAGCAGGTAGGGTCCCGGCTCCTCGACGGCCGCCTCGAGCGCGGGTGCCAGCTCCCCCGGCTTCTCGATGGTCTTGCCCTTGAATCCGTAAGCCGCCGCCAGCTTTTCCGCGTCAGGGAAGCCGTCCAGCGTCACCCCGCTGAGGCGGTTGTTGTAGAACAGCGTCTGCCATTGCCGGACCATCCCCAGGTAGCCGTTGTTCATCACCACGATTTTGATCGGCAGGCCGTTGGATACTATGGTGGCCAGCTCCGGAATGGACATCTGAAATCCGCCGTCGCCCACGATGGCGAAGACCAGCTTGCCGGGCCGCGCCATCTGTGCGCCCATGGCCGACGGAATGCCGAAGCCCATCGATCCCAGCCCGCCCGAATTCAGCCACAGGCGCGGCTCGGAAAAGCGGATGAGTTGCGCGGCCCACATCTGGTGCTGGCCCACGTCCGAGCAGACCACAGCTTGGCCGTTCGAAATCCGGTCGATCTCGGCCATGAGGTGCTGCGGTTTGATCTCCGTATCGGAGGTGGGAACTTCGAACGGATGCTGCTCCTTCCACTGCCGGATCTGCCGCCACCACGCCCGCCGCGCGGCCGCCACTTTTTCATCCAGGCTGGGACTCTCGGCCAGCAGCTTGTTGAGCTTGCCAATTACGCGTTTGGCATCGCCCACGATGGGCACTTCGGGCGCGCGGTTCTTGCCGATCTCCGCCGGATCGATATCCACGTGGATCACCTTGGCGTGCGGCGCGAACTCCGCCAGGCGCCCGGTTACGCGGTCGTCGAAGCGCGTTCCCAGGGCGATCAACAGGTCGCAGGCCTGCAGCGCCATGTTGGCGGCGTAGCTGCCGTGCATTCCGGGCATGCTGATGAAGTTGGGGTGGTCCGAGGGCATGGCGCCCAGGCCCATCAAGGTGGTCACCACCGGCAGATCGCTGCCCTCCACCAGTTCGCGCAGTTCCGGCGCGGCGCCCGAGGCTATGATCCCGCCGCCCGTGTAGACCAGCGGCCGCCCGGCCTCTCCGATCAACTGCGCCGCGCGGCGGATCTGGCCGGTGTGGCCATCGGTGATGACTCTGTATCCGGGCAGGTGGACGCTGGCCACTGGCTGGTAATGGCCATTGCCCTGAAACACGTCTTTGGTGATGTCCACTGCCACCGGTCCCGGCCGCCCGCTCGAAGCCACGTAAAACGCTTCGTGGATCACGCGCGCCAGGTCGTCCAGGTTCTTCACCAGGTAGTTGTGCTTGGTGCAGGGCCGCGTGATGCCGAAAGTATCGGCTTCCTGGAAGGCGTCGCTGCCGATCAGCTTGCTGGTGACCTGTCCGGTGAGGGCCACGATGGGGATCGAATCCATCAGCGCATCCACCAGCCCGGTGGTCAGGTTGGTTGCGCCAGGCCCCGAGGTTGCGCAGCAAACCCCTACCTTGCCGGTTGTGCGCGCGTACCCTTCCGCGGCGAAAGCCGCATTCTCTTCGTGCCGCACCAGGATGTGGCGCACGTGGTGATCGTACAGCACGTCGTACAGGGGAATCGTGACCCCGCCCGGATAGCCGAAGATGCAATCCACCCCTTCGCGCACCAGGCACTCCATCAGCATTCTGGCCCCGCTCATCAAATTCGACATATTTCGTATCGCCTCGACAAAAACTCACTCCATAACGAAAAAGGCCACCGGCCGGGTTATTCGCCCTGCCGATGGCCTCGGAATCCGCTTCCGGCTGGCCTTCAGGCAGGGCCGGCTACGATGACCAGAATGCTAATAATAATGCCGACAGGAATAGGGACCACGCCGAGGGGATTTGCGAAGAGCGGCCGGCCTGTGGCAGATTGGGACATTTCCAGGATAACTAGTTTTCAATTCTAGCCCGGGTTCCCGGAGAAATGCAAGCGGGGAGTATCTGAAATGTGCGTTGAGCAGTTTTTCACGCCGGAGTCGAGGTCGACCCGGACTCTAAGGACTGTGAGGGGCGGCTGGCAACGGGAGCCTCATTCATGGTGACTGAAGACGCCGCCGTGTCGGTAATGGCCTTGATCGCCACAGCCACGGCGTCCTCGTCAAACAACGCGACGCCGTTGACCGATACAGCTAAACAGCGTTTTGCCCGTCGCAGAAAGTCCATCCCGAGGAGAAGCCCGCATTCGTTTGTTTCAAGGACGATGACGCCGCTTACCGACTCCTCCTGAACGGTTACGGTCCCAAGACCCAGCAGCTTCGCACTTGTAGAGCCATCGGCCAGGGTGTAGCTGCTTGTGCCGTATAGCGTTAGGCCAAGCGGAAAGGCTGACATAAGAGGCATCATCAGAAAACCGGTAAAACCGGTATCGATCATTGCCTCAAATTCTTGTCCCAATTCAGGACTGATGCCGTGAACTGAGATCTTTATGGTAGGATGCCCAGATTTATCCAAAGAGCCAATCAGAACTGGTTTTCTGGAAGGCATAGCTTACCTGGAAAGCTCCCGTGAACCCAATGCGGATCAGATGAAACAATCCGTCCGGATCGGCTTCCTTCGCGCTCTCCAGAGCCGCTTCAGGAGTGTTGCCTAGATAGCACCGCTCGTTCTTCACGTTGATAGCTGCAAACTTTCCCACTTGGTTTGCCTCAAAATCAGAGCGGTACTTTCTGTTGTAAATTTCTTCACCGGCCTGAGCGATTGCTTTCGGATTTGAGAATCGGGGAGTCATGGCCGCCATGTCGCGCCTCCTGTCAGAGGAGCCAAAATTCCGTTTGGCTCTTCAGTCTATCGAAGCTATCGACAGCCTGCAACCATTACATTAGCACGCTAGTATTCTCTTGTCAATATAAGTCTTTTAATTTCAATACACTAACCGTGGTGAACGTTTTTATGCTAACAGTTCCTTCAGTTCCCAAACATGATCAGTGAGGTTCGCTTCCATTGCGGGTATTACGCGCAACGTCCTGTGAATCCGGCAGAAATTGTAGTAGGCGAAGTGAATGCAGTACGCAACCCAAGTGGGCTGGCCGGATTGCTTCGCCGCTACCTCCACAATCTCCGCACCACCCAGACCAGCGTCGCTGCCGTCAACGCGAAAATCACAGCCAGCGCGATCGCCGGGCCGGTCCGCCCGTAAAGCACATTGCCCACCAGGAAGAGCGCCGACCAGATCATGGCGCATCCTATTGACCAGCCCAGCAGCGAGAGCGGGATTTTGGCAGCGCGCGTATCGGCTTCGATCTCGGCCTCCGGAATCCCCGCCTTGATAGCGACGCGCCTCCACCCGGGACCCGCCGGGCGCACCTTGCGATAGAAAGAGATGAGCGTCGCCATCTCGGTCTGCGGCCCGAGATAGGCCGCCGCCAGCCAGCACGCGGTGGTGAAGATCACGGTAAACAGCAGTTGCGCGGCCGTGCCGGGCGCGGCGCCGGCGCGCGCCATCATCAGGAATACCATTGAGACGCCGAACGAGCTGGCCATAGCCACGATCTCGCACCAGGCCGTAACCCGCCACCAGAACCACCGCACCAGGTACAGCAAACCCGTGCCCGCGCCTATCTGAAGAATGATGTTGAAGCTGTCCCGCGCGGTGGTGAGCGCGAATACCGTGGCCGATGAGAGCACGAACAGCCCCACTGTCACCAGCCGGCCGGTGCGCACGTAATGCGCTTCCGTCGCTCCGCGGCGCACGAAGCGCCGGTAGAAATCGTGCACCAGGTAGGATGCGCCCCAGTTCAGGTGCGTCAGGATGGTCGAGGAATTAGCCGCGATCAATCCGCCCAGCATCAACCCCAGCCACCCCACCGGCAGAAAACGCAGCATCACCGGAAAGGCGATATCGTGCCCCACCAGGCTGGGGTCCACATGCGGCACGGCGCGCTGCAGGTCCGAGAGTTGCGGATAGACCACCAGCGACGCGAGGCCCACCAGGATCCACGGCCACGGCCGCAACACGTAGTGCGCCACGTTGAAGAAGAGCGTTCCGGCCAGCGCGTCTTTTTCGGTTTTGGAAGCCAGCATGCGCTGCGCGATATAGCTGCCTCCGCCCGGCTCCGCTCCCGGATACCAGACCGACCACCATTGCACGGCAATAGGCATAATGAAGACCGCCATCGCCAGGTCCCAGTTATTGCGGAAATCCGGCAGCATGCTCAGGTAATTCAGCCCGCCGGGACCGCGCGTGTGCGAGAGCTTCTCGATCAGCCCGCTCATTCCGCCCACCTGCGGCAGCGTCACCGCGAAGTAGGCGGCCGCGATCACCGCCGACATCTTGATGAAGAACTGGATCATGTCGATCACCAGCACGCCCCACAGCCCGGCGTGCGCGGCGAAGACCACGTTGAGGAGACCCACCGCCAGAAGCGTCTGCCAGCGGCTGAACCCGAACAGCACCGCGGCGATCTTGCAGGCCGCCAGGTTCACCGTGGCCATAATGATGCAATTGAAAAAGAGGCCCAGGTAGACTGCGCGAAATCCGCGCACCGCGCTGGCCGCCTTGCCGGAATAGCGCAGCTCGTAGAATTCCAGATCCGTGAGCACGCCGGAGCGGCGCCACAAACGCGCGTAGAAGAAGACCGTGGCGACGCCCGTCAGCGTGAAGGCCCACCACTGCCAGTTGCCGGCCACTCCCTGGGTGCGCACGAAATTGGCCACCAGGTTGGGGGTGTCGCTCGAAAACGTGGTAGCCACCATCGAGAGGCCAGCCAGCCACCACGGCACGGCGCGCCCCGAGGCGAAAAACTCGGCTGTGCTCTTGCCCGAACGCTTTCCGAAAAACAGCGCCGGGATGAAGCAGATGGCCACCGAGGCCAGCGCAATAATCCAGTCCAGGGTATGAAGCCGCATAAGAACATTAACGAGTTTACAATTCCGGCGCTGCCCGCGCCCCGTCTGCGCAGCCGCCCAATCCAGACCCGGCGACCGCACCGATGGCCGCCAGCTTGCATTTAGAATTGCTCCCGATCACGATACCAGTATGATGCTGGCCCGAATCCCGCTCGCGATGCTGGCCCTCCGAATCGTCCTGGCGGCCGGCCTTATGCCTTCGCCCGCCCTGCTGGTCGTGAGCCGGGAAGGCTCGCTTGCCATCGTCGATCCCGCTACGCGCAAAGTAGTGGGACGCGTGAAGACGGGCGAAGAACCGCGCGAAGTTGCGGTATCCAGCGACGGCCGCCTCGCCTTTGTGAGTAACTACGGCTCTCCGGAGACGGCCGGCCGAACCATTTCGGTGATCGATCCGGCCGCGCAAGCCGAGATTCGCCGCGTGGACCTCGGCGTCCTGAGCCGGCCGCATGGCTTGGCCTTCGCGGCCGGAAAGCTCTACTTCACAGCCGAGACCAACAAGCTCATCGGCGCTTACGACCCCATCGCCAACCGTGTGGATTGGCTTCTGGGCACTGGCCAGAACGCCACCCGCACGATTTGGGTCAGCCCGGACGCGTCGCGCATCGTAACCGCCAATCGCGACTCGAACACCATCGGCATCTTCGAGCGCAGCGGCGTGGCGGATTGGAACCAGACCGTAATCCCGGTGGGCAAGGGACCCGAAGGCTTCGACATCTCGCCCGATGGCGCCCAGTTGTGGACGGCCAACTCGCGCGATGGCTCGGTTTCAGCGATCGATCTCGTCGCCAAACGCCTTATCCGCACCTTCAACGTGCAGACCAGCCGCTCCTGCCGCTTGAAATTCACACCGGATGGCAAACTGGCGCTGATCTCGGACCAGGAGCGCGGCGACCTGCTGGTCTTCGAACGCGCCACCCGCAAGGAGATGAAGCGCATCCCGCTGGGGCACGAGCCGTCGGCCATCCTGGTAACGCCCGACGGTTCGCGCGCCTACGTTTCGATGACCGGCGATAACGATGTCGCCGCCATCGACCTGCGCACGTTCGATCTCGCCGCCCGCATCGCCGGCGTCAACGCTCCGGATGGCTTGGCCTGGCTACCGGCGCAATCCGGTGATCGCGCCGATCTCGGCGGCCACTAATTCGGGCGATTCCATGGGAATGTAGTGATTGCGCCCCGCGAGCAGCCGGTCGCGCCCGCAGGGAAATCGCTCGGCCAGCCTCGGCCACGTGGGCGACGCGCTCAGATCGAAGACGCCCGGCGCGCCGCGGGCATCCGCGCGCAACACCGTCACCGGCAGCCGTATGCCCGGAATCAGTGGGTAGAGGTTGGCTTCGGGCGCATTGCCTTCGGCATAAATGGAGGTTTCGATTGCGGGCGGGCAGGCCAGCATAAAATTTCCGTCAGCGGGCAACAGGCCGAACCGGCAATAATCCCGCAGGACGGCCGGATCCCAGCCGGCGAAAGGCCGGCGCGCGTGGTAGCGCTCGAACATTTCCTCCGGCGATTTCCAGACCGCGCGCCGGTGCCGGATGAACGAGGCATCGGGCGGCGGCGCCGTGTAATACTCCGGCGGAAAGATCACCGGATCAATTAACAATAAGGCGCTGAAAACGTCGGGCTGCCGGGCCGCCGCCGATACCAGCGCGTGCCCGCCCATCGAGTGGCCGACGCCGGTCGCGCCGCGCAGATCCAAGTCTCCGGCCACCGCCAGGATATCGTCTCCGAAATCGGGCCAGCGGTACGGAGGATCGGGTTTGCCGCTGCGGCCATGGCCCCGGAAATCGATGGCCAGCGCACGGCGTCCGGAGAGCCTGCGGGCCACCTGATCCCAGAGGCGCCCGTGAAATCCCGTGGCGTGCGCGAAGAGCACCGGCGGGCCGGCGCCCGGCCACTCCCATACCGCTAGTCGCGGACTGTTTCGCTCGATAAAGACCAGGTGCGGCTCTTCGGAATCGGGGCGGATTTCCACTTCCGCATTGTCCCAAAATCATCCACCTCGCGCGGCTGGTAAGATGTGAGGAATGGATTCCGCAGAGTCCGGTGCCACGCCCGTGCCCGCGCCCGAGCCAGTGCCCGAGCCCGAGCCGGCACCTGCGCCCGAACAACACCCGGCCTGGCGGCGGGTACAACTGGCGCGCCATCCCAACCGCCCGCACTCGCTCGATTACATGGAGCGGATCTTCACCGGGGTTCAGGAGATCCATGGCGACCGGTACTTCGCCGACGACCCCGCCATCGTCTCGGCCATGGCCCTCTTCGAAGGCCGCCCAGTCATGGTGGTGGCCGAACAGAAGGGCCGCAACACCAAGCAGAAGCTGTTCCGGAACTTCGGCATGCCGAAACCGGAGGGTTACCGCAAGGCGACTGCGCGCGATGCAACTGGCCGCCAAGTTCGGACGCCCAATCATCACCTTCCTGGATACGCCGGGCGCGTACCCGGGCATCGACGCCGAGGAGCGCGGGCAGGCCGAAGCCATCGCCCGTAATCTGCGCGAAATGGCGCGGCTGGGCGTTCCCATCGTCGTCGTCGTGATCGGCGAAGGCGGCAGCGGAGGAGCTCTGGCGCTCGGCGTGGGCAACGCCGTGCTCATGCTGGAAAACGCCGTCTACAGCGTGATCTCCCCGGAAAGCTGCGCCAGCATCATCTACCGCGATTCCGCCAAGGCCGAGCAGGCTGCCGGCTCCCTGCGCCTGATCGCGGAAGATCTGCTGTCCTTCGGGCTGATCGACTCCGTGGTGCCGGAGCCTCCCGGCGGCGCTCAGGAAGATTGGGACGCCGCCGCCGCCAGCATCGAAGAGGCTATCCGCGAGCGACTGGAAGAACTGGCGCTCCTCGGGCCGCGACAGTTGGTCGAGCACCGCTACGAGAAGTTCCGCCGCATGGGCAACTTCTTCGCGTAGCCGCTAATCCCGCTTCGGCGCGGCCGTCCCTCCAATGGGACCAATGGAAGCTGACGCGGGTTCGCCTCCCGAGTCGGGTGTAAAATAACAGTGAACTCCCGCCAAACGATTAGCGTCTAAGATCTTCGGGGACAGGGGAGCTTTCTCGCCGTGAAGCCTAAGTGGAAAGTAGTCATTACGCTCGTGGCGGTGGTGCTGGCCGGTGCGGGCGTGTATGCGAGCACCGTTTACAGCAAGCGCGGCGTGGTCACGGTGCAGTCCGGCAGCGTGGTGCGCCAGGATCTGACCAGCATCGTCACCGCATCGGGCGAGATCAAACCGAAGAACTACATCAATATCGGCGCCAACGCCATGGGCGATCTCACCGAATTGCTGGTGAAGGAAGGCGATCACGTCCGAAAAGGCCAGTTGCTGGCCAAAATCGAGGACGTGCAGCCGCAGGCGGATGTGGAGGCTCAGGAAGCTACCCTGGCCTCCGCCGAAGCCGATTCCAGCGCCGCCGAATACCAGGTCAAAGCGGCCGACGATAACCTGCTCACCATGCAGGCCGGCCTGGAGCACGACAAAGCCGACCTGGAACGCATGAAGGCCGACCTGGATCGCGCCGAATCGCTTTTCAAAGAAGGACTTGGCGCCAAGCAGGATTACGAGCTCAAGAAGTACACCTATGCCGCCCAGTTGGCCGCCATCCAGCAGTCCGAAGCCCGCGTCACGCAGGCCCGCGCCCAGCGCGAGGAGCAGGCCGCCAATCTCGCTTCCATGCAGCGGCGCATCGCCATGGCGCGCGCCAACCTGGTGCGGATCAACGACGTGCTCCACAAGCATAACTCCTACGCCCCTCTCGATGGCGTGGTCACCAACCTACCGGTTCGCGTAGGCGAATCCGTCGTACCGGGGTTGCAGAACCAGACCGGAACCCTCATCATGACCATCGCCGATATGTCCCTCATCACGGCGGAAGTCAAGGTGGATGAGACGGATATCGTCAACGTGCAGCTTGGCCAGACGGCTGATATCACGATCGATGCGATTCCCAACAAGACCTTCAAGGGGCACGTCACCGAGATCGGCAACACCGCCATCCTGCGCTCCACCGGCGTAGCCGCTTCGCAGAGCGCCATCTCCAGCCAGGAAGCCAAGGATTTCAAGGTGGTCGTCGCCATGGACGATCCGCCCGACGAGGTCCGCCCCGGACTTTCTTGCACGGCCAAGATAACCACGGCCACCCGTCAGAACGTCTTAACTATTCCGATCCAGGCACTGACCGTCCGGCAGAAGGGCGACCTGGAGCCGAAGCCTGCCGGTTCGGGTTCCGGCGCGCAGGCGGCCACCAAGATCGATCCGGCCGCCGAGAAGGCCCGCAAGGAAGAAGTGCAAGGGGTCTTTGTGATCGGCAACAAGGGGCAGGCCGTTTTCCACAAAGTGGAGACGGGAATTACCGGCGCCACCGATATCGAGGTGCTGAGCGGGCTGAAAGAAAACGATCAGATTATTACCGGCACGTACCAGGTGATCCGGACCATACGCAACGAAGCGCAGGTCAAAGTGGATAACAAGAGTCCGGAGCAGCCAAAGACTTAGACGGGACGGCTGAGAAGCGAGAAACTATCCGATGGCGGTTGCACAATCGAAAGCTGCACAATCGAAGAAGGAACTCCTCGAGCGCGGCGAAAAACTGAAGCGGGATGGCATTGTCATCCGCTCCTACAATCTCTGGAAAACCTATGTCATGGGCGATACCGAGATCAATGCCGTTTCCGGAGTGGATATCGAGATCAAGCGCGGCGAGTACGTCGCGATCATGGGCCCCTCGGGATCGGGCAAATCGACCCTCATGAACCTGATCGGTTGCCTCGATACACCGTCGAGCGGGGAATACTACATCAACGGTAACCTGGTCAGCAACATGACCGACGACGAGCTGGCGCGCATCCGCAACAAGGAAATCGGCTTTGTTTTTCAGACTTTCAACCTGCTGCCGCGCGCCACCTCGCTCCACAACGTGGAGTTGCCGCTGATCTATGCGGGCATACCAACCGAGAAACGCCTGGAGATGGCCCGCAACGCCATGCGGCAGGTCGATCTTGAAGCTCGTATGTATCACAAGCCGAACGAGCTGTCGGGCGGCCAGCGGCAGCGCGTGGCGGTTGCCCGGGCGCTTGTCAACAACCCCTCGATCCTGCTGGCCGACGAGCCTACCGGCAATCTCGATACGGCTACGGGAAACGAGATCATGGCGCTGTTCGAGCGGCTGTATCAGCAGGGCAACACCATCATCCTGGTGACCCACGAGCACGATATCGCCATGCACGCCCATCGCATCATCCACATCCGCGACGGCAAGATCGAGCGGGACGAGCAGCTTCAGAGATAGGGCCGGAAACCGGCTCGCCCCATGACCGACGCTTTGCAGCTTTCGCCCGACGAGATCCGCGCCATGGGGCGTGCGGCCTTCGACTGGGTCGCGGAATACTACGCGGGCCTGGACGCCCGCCGCATCGTGGCTCCTACCACTTCCACGGCGCTTCGCGGACAGCTCGAAGAGCCCCTGCCGCAATCCGGCACGGACATCGAAACCCTGCTCGAAACCATCAGCGGCCCCATCGCGGGCTTCACGCGCCACAACGCCCACCCGCGGGCCTTCGGCTATGTGGCGTCGCCGGGATCGCCGGTAGCTTCAGTGGCTGGCTTGCTGGCCTCGACTTTGGCTTCCAACGTGACTGGCTTTCGTTCGGCCGCCGCGCCCACCGAGCTCGAGCGCGTGGTGGTCAACTGGCTCAAGGAAATGCTGGGCTATCCGCGCGCCGCCGCCGGGCTCCTGGTGAGCGGCGGCTCCATGGCGAACTTCGCCGGCCTCGCCGCCGCCCGCAGCGCCAAAGCGCCCGGCAACGTGGTGCGCGATGGCTTGGCCGCGGCCGGCCGGCGCATGTGCGCGTACGTCTCCGAGGAGGGCCACTTCTCGATTTCGAAGGCCGCGGGTATGCTGGGCCTGGGCGAAGCCAACGTGCGCTCCGTCAGGACCGACGCCCGTTTCCGCATCGACCTCGACCACCTGGAGAGCCTGGTCCGACAGGACCTCGCGGCCGGCCATCTGCCCTTCTGCGTGGCCGCGAACGCGGGGACCACCGCCACCGGCGCATTCGACCCACTCCCGGAGGTGGCCGCCGTGGCCCGCCGCTACAATCTCTGGCTGCACGTGGATGCCGCCTATGGCGGTTTCGCGGCCCTGGCGCCTTCCGCCCGCCATTTCTTCGCCGGCATCGAAGAAGCCGATTCGGTGGCGCTCGATCCCCACAAGTGGCTCTACCTGCCGGTGGGCTGCGGCTCGGTGTTATACAAGGACCCCGCCGCCGCGCGCGCCGCCTTCGCCCACGCCGCCGAATACACCCGCCCGCTGGGCCTGGAACGCGATGAGGCATTCGCGTTCTGGGATTACGGCCCGGAGCTTTCGCGCCCCTTCCGGGCCCTCGAGATCTGGATGCAGATCAAGTTCGCCGGAGCGCGCCGGCTGGGAGAGGCCATCGAAGAGAACCTGGCCTGCGCGCGCTATTTCGAGGAGCTGATCCGCTCGACAACGGATTTCGAAATGCTGGCCCCGGTGGAGCTTTCGGTCTTCTGCTTTCGCTACGCCCCGTCCGGCTTCAAGGACGACCTGGACGCCCTTAACGAGCGCATCCTGCTGGCGCTGCAACGGGCCGGCGGCAGCTATCTCTCGAACGCGCGCGTGCGCGGCAGCTTCGCCCTGCGGGGGTGCGTGCTGAACTACCGGACGCGGCGGCGCGACATGGAAATCCTGCTCGAAGATGTGCGGCGGGCGGTAGCGGAAGTCGCGTAGCTCGGCCGCAAATCGCCACTGGCTGAAGGTTTCATAGCGATAACCGCCATTCTCGCACGGGGTTCAGAATGCCAGTCCCTCCTGATCGCCGCGCTTCTCCGTCGGAGCTTTCTTGAAGGCGCCGGCGTCGATCAGGGGAATGTCGGGCTGCTTGCCGCCGAACAACTCGCCGATGGTGAGGATCTGAATCTTCGGATACTTGCCGTACAGCGTCTCGTAGAAACCGGCCTTGACCGCCTCGGTGCGCATGGGCGCGGTGGCATCGGCCAGGGTGATGAACACGCCGATCTTGGCGTTTTCCCGATCCACGACGTGCGCCAGGTCGCGGACCATCGCGACGTTGGCGTGCTCTCCGCCCTTGACGGACACGATGGCCTTCTCGGTCACCTTGCCCTCGGGTTTGAAATAGATCAGCCCGTCGATGCCGGTATCGGCGCCCTTCTCTTTGCCGGCGAACGGGACGGCATTCACCAGCGACACCGCCCACCATTGGAACTGATACTTGTCCCGCGCCGCCAGATCGCACGCGCCTTCCAGATCCTTCGGCGTGCCGTGAACTTGGTACTGGATGCCGGGGAAGGCGTCCCTCAGCCGCTTCTTGATCAGGGAGATGGCCAGGTGGGTGATATCGATGCCGATCCATTGGCGCTTGAGCTTCTGGGCGGCGTGAATGGTCGTGCCGCAGCCGCAAAAAGGATCGAGAACTACATCGCCTTCTGCCGAACTCGCCGCGATCACGCGTTCCAGGAGGGCGAGCGGTTTCTGAGTGGGGTAGCCTAAGCGCTCTTGAGCCTGTGAGTTGATAAAGGGGATGTCGCCCCAGATGCTCGTAATGGGAGTGCCCGGAGTCTCGTCGAGATAGCGCTTATAACGTGGTGCGCCCGACTTGGTATAGACGAGCCTACCCTGATCGTGGTATCGCTGCATTTTCTCCTTCGTCCATCGCCAAACCTTCGTGATTCCCATCCATTCGTAAGTCAGATTCGGTCGATCGGGATTAGGATTTGTGCAGTCGCCTAATGTATACCTC
The DNA here is from genome assembly GCA_963714205.1 of Terriglobia bacterium. Taxonomy (GTDB): domain Bacteria; phylum Acidobacteriota; class Terriglobia; order Bryobacterales; family Bryobacteraceae; genus CAVQNQ01. Next base: position 785,565 of record CAVQNQ010000002.1, on the reverse strand, counting down.
CTCCCTGTCTCCTGCTCCATGTTGGAGTAATGGCTCCGTATATAGCTGGCGTCGTGTGGCCGGCGCTGTGGGCTCCAACAGAACTCCTCGGTTTTGGAAAAAAAGAGCAGAACATCATGCGTGGAGGGGAAACGGTTGTAAGCATGTGCCTTGGGATCCGCTCTGCGCCAGATAATCTCGTTTTTGAAGTGCTCCGGGCCGAAGATGGCATCCATCAGTATTTTGAGGTAGTGGCTGGCCGTAGGATCGCAGTGAAGGTAGAGGCTTCCGGTCGCCTTGAGCACACGGCGTAGCTCCAACAGACGCACGGCCATCATGGCAAGGTAGGCCATCATGTCCGTCTCTTTTAAGAACGCCCGCATGGCTCGCAGCATCTCGGCCGCATTGGCATTCCCGCCGGACATCACCCCGTCGAAGGCCAGCTCGGCCTCGTTGCCCCAGTGCCAGGTATCTTCGAACGCCTCGATCTGCGCCCGCGATTTCTCGCCGGCCGTGCTCTTGAACAGCACGTTGTAAGTCGCCTGGCTGTTGAAGGGCGGGTCCAGGTAGATGAGATCCACGCTCTCATCGTCGATACAAGCCTTCAGGACGGTGAGGTTGTCGCTGTAGTAGAGCTTGTTCATGACTGAAAATTAACGTATCAGAGTTCCCCGTCCCAGTTCAAAATCACCTTGCCCGAGCAGCCTGAAGCCATCACTTCGAAAGCCTTCTCAAACTCCGTGTAATGGTAGCGGTGCGTGACGATGGGGCCGATGTCCAGCCCGGATTCGAGCATCACCGTCATCTTGTACCAGGTTTCATACATCTCGCGGCCGTAGATCCCCTTGATCGTGAGCATATTGAAGATCACGGTACGCCAGTCGATCGACATCTCGCGCGTGGGAATGCCGAGGATGGCGATTTTGGCGCCGTGGCTCATGTTGGCCAGCATGTCGCGCAGAGCGGCCTCGCTGCCGGACATCTCCAGGCCGACATCGAAACCCTCGGTCATGCCCAGTTCCTTCTGCACATCCGCCAGCCTGGTTTCGCGCACATCCACGGCGCGGGTCACGCCGAGCTTGCGGGCCAGTTCCAGGCGGTAAGGGTTGAGATCGGTGATGACGGTGTAGCGCGCGCCGGCGTGCTTGGCCACGGCGGCGGCCATGATGCCGATGGGTCCCGCGCCGGTGATCAGGACGTCTTCCCCCAGCACGGGAAATTGCAGGGCGGTATGCACGGCGTTGCCGAAGGGGTCGAAAATGGCGGCGATATCGAGCGGAACGGATTCGTGGTGGCGCCAGATGTTGGTCATGGGCAGGGCGATATATTCGGCGTACGCGCCCGGCCGGTTCACGCCAATCCCCTGGGTCCGCGCGCAGAGGTGCCGCCGGCCCGCCAGGCAATTGCGGCAACGTCCGCACACCACGTGGCCTTCCCCACTGACGATCTCGCCGGGAAAGAAATCGAGCACGTTGGAACCCACCTCGACGATGCGGCCCACGAACTCGTGGCCCACCGCCATGGGCACCGGAATGGTGGCCTGAGCCCACTCGTTCCACTTGTAGATATGGATATCCGTGCCGCAGATTCCCGTGCGCAGAACCCGGATGAGAACGTCGTTGATGCCGATCTTGGGAACCTCGATCTCTTCCAGCCAGAGCCCCGGCTCGCGCCGGCTTTTCACGATTGCCTTCACGATTCCACGATAGCAGCCTGAACCAGGCGGTCGAGCTTATCGCTTGGGCATGTTGTACGCGAAGGTGAATTGCAGCTTGATCAGATCGCCCTTGTACGCCCCGGGCAGCGGCGGAAACGGCACCGAGGCGCTGATGCCGGCGATGGCCGCGCGATCCAGGGCGTCGGCGCCGGAAGAGCCGGCGATGACCAGCTTCGGGACGTTGCCGTCGCGGCTGATGGAAAACTGGATGGCCACCAGGCCGCGCCGGCCCATCCGCACGCTCTCCGGCAGCACCGCCAGCCAATGCAGCTTTACCGAAGCCAGAATCTGGATCAGATAGGGCCGGAAATCCACCCCCTGCGGATCGCTGAGCAGTTGCAGGCTGCTGCCCGAGCTGCCCGGCGAGGGCGGTAGGTTGATGCCTTCGCCGACGCCTCCCGGCCCGGCGCCCATATCGCCCACGGTTATGCCGCCGCCGCCCGCGCCGCGCAGCGTCTGCGTAATCGCGTTGGCCACCGAGGGGTTCGGAACGGGCACGCGGCTCTCCCCCGGTTGCACGGACGCCTGGCGCGTCGGGGTCTCGAACGCCAGCTTGGGTTGCTCTTCGGTATGGATCTGCGGCGGGGGGACGGGCGCGGGCGGCTTGGGCGCCTCAGCCGAGGCGTCCAGCTTGGGCGGCTCCGGCAGCGGCGCGGCCGGCTTGGGCTCTGGCGGCGCGGGAATCACGGCCGGCCGGGGCGCTTCCGGACGGTTGGTCGAGGGCATTCCGGCGGGGATCTGGATACGCGGACGCGGGGCTACGTCTGGAGCTACGAATTCCTTGGTGACTTTGCCTTCATTCGGCGCCTTCTGGGTCAGCGCGGTGAGCGGAGGTTCCACCAGCGGGATGATGTGGAAGATCTCAGCCACGCGCGGCGGAGGGGTCAGAAATCCGGGCGGCGCCAGCGCCAGGCCTCCGACCAAGGCTAGGTGAAAGAGCAGGGTTCCGGCCAGGGCGATCCGTTTGCGGGGACTGGCGCCCGGCTCGCTCCAATCGGTGAGAATTCGTATCTCGGCGTCGGCCGGAGGTTGTGCTACTCTGTCCATCCAGCTTCCAGAGTCTGCGAGACTAAGCGGGCGTGCTCTTCGATTTTAGCAAGAATGGCCAAAGCCACCCCTAGACTAAGACGCGCGGCGTGGCCGCAGGATTTCGGCTGCGTGCGGGTTTCCACCGCGTCCAGGAAGGCATCCAACTGGAGCTTAAGGGGTTCCGCCTTGGCGACGGGCGCCTGTTCGAACCCGATCTGGTGGTTCGGCCCCACGGAGAAGATGGCCAGGTCCTGCCGCCCGTAATCCAGCGAGAGGTATTGGCGCGGCTGAAAGAGCCGCAGCTTGCGCACGCGCTCGGTAGAGACGCGGCTGGCGGTGAGATTGGCCACGCAGCCGTTGGGAAACTGGAGGCGCACGTTGGCGATATCCACCTTCTTCGACAGGATCGAAATGCCCGCCGCGCGGATCTCCTCCGGCTCGGCGCCCGCCAGCGCCAGCACGATATCCACGTCGTGGATCATGAGGTCCAGCACCACGTCCACATCCAGGCTGCGCGGGCTGAAGGTGTTCATCCGGTGGACCTCGAAGAACAGGGGCAAGGTGGCGCGCCGTTCGAGTTCCATGACCGCCGGATTGAAGCGCTCGAGGTGGCCCACCTGCAGGATGCGGCCGTGGCGGTCGGCGGCATCCACCAGCCGGTCGGCCGATTCCAGGTCCGCCGCGATGGGCTTCTCGACCAGCAGATCGATCCCGGCCGCCAGCAGCGCGCACCCCACCTCCGCGTGGGTCGTCGTGGGCACGGCCACGATGGCGGCATCCACCTGGCCCGCGAGATCGCGGTAATCGCTTAACGCCTGCGCGCCGTAAAGAGCGGCCATTTCGGCGGCTCGGGCCGCGTCGCGATCCACCACCGCCACCAGCTCGGCGCGCGAAGATTCGTGAACCACGCGGCAATGATTGCGGCCGAACTGTCCCGCGCCCACTACGGCCAATCGAGTTTTTGGCATGTCAACATTGGAGGCTAGCATGGCGCGCGTTCCGTTCGCGGGTCCCAGGCGGCGCGGCGTCAGCCGGGCCGGAATTACTTTACAATAGGTCTTCTTCGCCCAAATGCCGCAAGGTTTGCGGAAAGCTGGGATCAATATGACGAAGGAGCACATTCTATCGGAGATCCGCCGGACCGCTGCTGAAAATGGGGGCGCTCCGCTTGGCGTTGATCGCTTCTTTTCGGAAACGGGCATCAAGGAGTCGGGCTGGCGGGGGAAGTTCTGGGTCCGATGGAGCGAGGCCGTCAAAGATGCAGGGTTCCAGCCAAACGAACGTACGCTCGCACGTGCCAGTGACGATTTATTGGAACGTTTGGCGGCGCTCGTTGGGGAACTTGGTCGATTTCCGGTCATGGCAGAAATCAGGATCAAGGCTCGAAGCGATCCAGAGTTTCCCAACCACAAAACATTCCGACGGTTCGGCGGCAAACGGGAACTTGCCGCGAAGTTAGAGAAGTTTTGCCGCGACCGGGGCCAAAGTGATCTCGCGGACCTCTGTGCCGCGGCGGCCAAGGCAGACGATGCCGACGACGGAGAGCGAGTTCATGAGGAAGCCGCCACTGGCGAATTGGGCTACGTTTACCTGATGAAATCTGGCCGCTATTACAAGATTGGCCGAACGAACGCTCTTGGTCGTCGAGAATGACGAGCTTGCCATCCAACTCCCCGAGACAGCGAAGCTTATCCACTCGATCAAGACCGACGATCCTGAAGGAATCGAAGCGTATTGGCACCGGCGCTTTCACGATCGGCGCAAGAACGGCGAGTGGTTCGAACTCACCTCTCAGGATCTTGCGGCCTTCAGAAGAAGAAAGTTCATGTAAAGACCAGCCGGGCCTGCGGCGAAACGATCAGGCTCATGAGAAGAGTTTGTAGCCCTCGGGCCTATCTTCGTCCAGAGAACGGCGCAGGGTTTCGAAGGTCTCCTTCTGTTCGGTCTCATCGCCCTGCATCCATTCGTCCAACAGCTTCGCCAACGAAGACGCATCCAGCTTTGAGTTGCCCGGGGATTCCCCATGCATCGGCATTACACCCCTACGATCGCGATATCCGCCTCGTCGGCGTCTTCGATCATCTCCGCTCGGTCCAGCATCAAGGTCCGCTCGGCTTCCACCGCCAGCACGCTGGTGCCGGTTTCGCGCATCACCGGGATGGTGTCCCGCCCTACCACCGGCACGTCGAAGAGCAGGTGCTCGCGGCGGCGCGCCGCTTTCACCAGGGCCATGCGGCGTCCGTTTACCAAGGTGGCCGCGCGGCGCAGCATGGCGTCCGTGCCTTCCATGGCCTCCACCGCCACCGCGGCGCGGCCGCACACCGCCACGGCCTGCCCGATATCGAAGCCCGCCAGCGCGTCCGCCACGCGGCGGCCGTATTCCACGTCGGCCATCTCTTCCTTGGAGGGCGCGCGCCGCGTCATGGCGCCCTGAATGGCCAGCAGCGGCTTCAGCAGGCCGGTGGAATCGCGCAGGTGGATGCCCTCGCTCTCCAGCACGCGGATCACGCCGCCGATCAGTCCATCGGTGTTCTGAAAGGGGAGCGAGGCCAGCAGCTTGGCCAGGCGCCAATCCGGGCGGATCGAAGAGAAGATCTTGGCGTGCTTCACCTGGCCGCACATGGCAACCTCGGTGATGCCTTCCTGCTTCAGGATCTCGATCAGCTTGCTGAGTTGCCCGAGCGAGATCCAGTAGCAGCGCGGCGCCAGCGCCTCCACCTCGCGCGAGGCTTCCTCCTCGATGGCGATCACGGTGATATCGTGCCCCAGCCGCCGGGCGCTTTCCAGCGCCAATAGCGGGAAACGGCCGTTGCCGGCGATGATTCCGTAGCGCATCTATTTCGTAACGCCGCGCTCGGAAGCCTGGATGAACGCGATCAGCTCTTCCAGTTCGGGGCGCGGCGGCAGCTCGGCGCGAATCCGCTCGAGGGCCTGCGAGGTGTTGAGCTGCGAACGCGTCAGGAGGCGGAAGGCCGTTTGCAGCGATTCGATGGCCGCCTTCTCGAAACCGCGCCGTCCCAGCCCTACCACGTTGGCGCCGTAAACTTCCGCCTCGGGCTTGTGGCTGGTGAGCGAATAGGGCATGACATCCTGCTTGATGACGCTGTACGGCCCCACGAAGGCGTGCCGCCCGATGCGGCAGAACTGGTGCACGCCGCTGAAGGGGCTTACCTCCGCCCAATCCTCCACGATGACGTGGCCGGCCAGCCCGACGCTGTTGCCCAAGATGACATGGTCGCCCAGCTTCACATCGTGCGCCACGTGGGTGTACGCCATCAGCAGGTTGTCGCTGCCGATGGAGGTTACGAGGCCGCCGCCCTGGGTGCCGCGGTGTATGGTGACGAACTCGCGTATGCGGTTGCGGTGGCCGATGCGGGTTTCGGCGCGTTCGCCCTGGTACTTCAAATCCTGCGATGCCACGCCCACGGAGTTAAAGGGGAAAAAGGTGTTGTCTTCGCCGATCCAGGTGGGGCCTTCCAGGTAGTTGTGGCCCATCAGGCGCGTGCGGGCACCGATCTCGACCTCCGCTCCGACGATCGAATAAGGGCCGATCTCGGCGCTTTCGGCGACGCGCGCCCGCGGATCGACAATCGCGGTGGGATGGATCGCCATCTACGCGTTCGCTTCGGGCGGCTTCTCGTCCTTGTCGGCGAGCTTGCACATCACTTCGGCTTCCGCCACCACCACGCCATCCACGGTGGCCACACCCGCCATCTTGGCCACCGAAGCCTTGCGCTTGATGACCTTCATTTCCATGCGCAGCGTGTCTCCCGGAACCACCGGCCTGCGGAAGCGCGCGTTCTCCACGGCCACCAGCAGCACCAGCTTGTTATGCCGGTCGGGGACGCTCTTCAGCACCAGCACGCCGGCAGTCTGCGCCATGGCCTCGACGATCAGCACGCCCGGCATCACCGGAAAATCGGGGAAATGGCCCGTGAACATCGGCTCGTTGTAGGTGACGTTCTTAATCCCGACGATACGTTCGGGTTCCAGCTCCACAATCCGGTCCACCAGCAGAAAGGGGTAGCGGTGCGGCAGGATAGTCTGAATCTCGTTTATGTCCAGAACGGTCATGGAAGTGGCTATTATCGCACGATGGCTTCACGCCAGCGCCAGGCTGGCCTGCGCGGCAATGTCCAGGCCCGCGAATTCGCCGCCCTGGAGCTTGGGAAAGGCCGCAGCGGCGATCATGGCGGCGTTGTCGGTCGAGAGTCCTGGGGAGGGAAAGAGCACCGGATAAGGCAGGCCAGCGGCGCGCGCGGCCGCGCGCAGGCCCGCGTTGCAAGCCACCCCGCCGGCCACGATCAGCGCGCGCGCCCCGATGCCCTCCGCCGAAGCCGCCGCGCGGGTCAGCAGTTCGTGAATTACGGCGCGCTGGAAGGACGCCAGCAGGTCGCGCGTGGCCTGCGGCGTGACCGCCAGCCACTCCTCTGTCGTGGGCGCCGGGCAGCTACGCAGCAGCGCGCGGCGGGCTTCGATCTCCGCCTGCATATCGCGCGCCTGGACCCATCGCAGCACGGCCGTCTTCAGCCCGCTGAAGCTGAAATCGAGCGCGTTGCCCTTCATCCTGGCGAAGGTGAAGCGCACCGCGGACGGGTCTCCGTAGGGCGCCAGCCGGTCCACGATCGGCCCGCCGGGGTAGGCGAAGCCCAGCAGCTTGGCCACTTTATCGAAAGCCTCTCCCGCGGCGTCGTCGCGCGTCTTGCCGAGCAGGCGGTAGCGGAACTCTTCGCGCACTTCGAACAGGTGGGTATGGCCGCCGCTCGCCACCAGCGCCAGAGCCGGAAACTCCACGGGGGTTCTGGCGTGCCGCGCTTCCAGGATCACGGCGTGGATGTGGCCCTCGATGTGGTTGACCGCGATCAGCGGCACTCCGCTAGCGAAGCTCAGCGATTTGGCGTAAGTCAGGCCCACCAGCAGCGACCCCACGAGTCCCGGCCCAACCGTCGCGGCGATGGCCGCCAGTTCCCCCAGCCTCGTCGCGGAGAGATCCAGCGCCTCGCGTACCACCGGCACGATGGCCCGCAGATGCTCGCGCGAGGCCAGCTCGGGAACCACGCCCCCGTACTTGCCGTGCGTGGACATCTGCGAGGCCACCACCGAGGAGAGCACGGCCTCGCCGTCTTCCACTACGGCCGCCGCGGTTTCGTCGCAGGAGGATTCAATGCCGAGAATGCGCAACGGATCAATCCTTGCGGTAGACCACCCCTTGCCGCATCACGAATTTCACGCTGCCCAGCCGCGCAACGTCCTGCAGGGGGTCGCCATCCACCGCGATTACGTCCGCCAGGAAGCCCGCCTCGAGCGACCCGGCTTCCTTGGAAAGGTTCAGAAGCTCGGCGGCATTCAGCGTAGCGGTACGGATGGCCTCGATGGGCTTCATCCCGAATTCCACCATGGTGCGGAATTGCTTCCAGTTGTCGCCATGCGGGTAGACCCCGCCATCGGTGCCGAAAGCCAGCTTGCACCCGGCCTGGTAGGCGCGCTGGAAGCTCGCCCGCTGCAACTTGCCGAGCGCGCGCTCCTTCTCGATGGATTCGGGGAGCATTCCCACCTTGGCCCCCTCCTGCAGGATGAAATCGTCGTTGTAGATGTCGTACACCAGGAAGGTCCCGTGCTCCTTGGCGAGCCGGATTCCCTCGTCGTCGATCAGGCTGGCGTGCTCCACCGAATCGATGCCGGCGCGGATCGAGTCCTTGATGGATTGCGTTCCGTGCGCGTGGGCGGCCACCTTGCGTCCCAGCTTATGGGCCTCTGCCACGATGGCCTGGAGCTCCTCCAGAGAATATTGTGGCGTGCCCACCTGGTCGCCCTTGGACATCACGCCACCCGAGGCGCACACCTTAACCACGTCGGCGCCGTATTTGACCACCTCGCGGACCTTGGCGCGGGCTTCCCACGGCCCATCGGCCACTCCTTCGGCGCGGGCATGATACTCCGGCGCCAGCAGGTCGTTATCGCAATGGCCGCCCGTGATGCTGAGAGGCGGGCCGGAGACGAACAGGCGCGGTCCCTCGATCTCTCCGGCCATGATTCCATCGCGCACCGCCACGTCCGAGTAGCCTTCGGCCCCCAAGTTGCGAACCGTCGTAAACCCGGCGTGCAAGGTGATCCGGGCATTCTTCACTCCCATGACCGTCTGGCGCGGGATGGAAACGCCCAGCGATTTGTAGCCCTCCATCTCCGGGTCGCTGGTCAGGTGATCGTGTACATCCATCAATCCGGGCAGGCAGGTATCGCCTGACAGATCGATGACGGTTGCGCCCGCCGGTATCGCCACCTCGGCGGCCGGACCCACCCGGCTGATCTTGCCATCGGCCACCAGAATCACCGCATTCGCCTGCTCGATACCAGTGCGGACATCCAGCAGCTTGCCGCAGCGTAACGCCGCCGGCGCCGCCGACAGGGTAGCCGCGAAAAGAAAGAAAGAAGCCCCATACAGCCTCATGTAAGTCGCTCCCGTTTCAACACGCCAGCCGCGGCGGGTTGCGTGCAAAGGCGCGTCACACGCGCTAGGGGAAGGTGGGCAAACTAAAACGCGCCCCACCGCTGGGGTACGCTCTAGCTTGCCCAGCCACTTCAGCTTCTCAGGCTGCGGCCAACTACGCGCCGCCTAGGTCGCCAACTTGCGCCGGACCGTAGTCAATTGCGTTTCCAGATCCGCCAAGGCCTTACTAAGCTGTGCCTTGTATCGCGGATTCTGCGCGGACGTCATCTCCCGGACCACGCGGGTGCGGGAGAGAAGCAAGGTCTCCTTCTGACGAATCAACTCCAACTCTTTGGGATCGGGGGTGTTTTCCAGATCGGCGCCGTGTCGGACCTCGGCTATGCCGGCCTGGGCTTCCCCGGCCGACTTGCTTTCCCAACCTCTGGCCATACCTTCATCATAGCGGCTCGCTTGCCAAAGGGGAAGTTCCGCACGTTTCTTACCGCTTTAGGGGATCTTCCACCCAGGGCGGCGTAGCCTGGATGAGGCGGCCCAACTCCGGTTCCAGCCGTTCCATGGCGCATTTCATCTCCCAGGCGGTCTGGCGATAGCTGAAGTGGCCCTTCACGCCGCTGCGCAGCCGCGCGATGTATTCGGCCTCCGCGAAATCCATCTTGAAGAGGAACCGCGAGCGCGCGCCGAACGGCAACAGGTAATCGCGCCCCGGAGCGGGCAGCCGGAGAATGGTCTCGAAAGCCTGGCGCATGGCCGCATTGTAAACGTCGCGCGCTCCGCACTCCTCCACCAGAGGAGGCGTCTCAAAGCCTAAGTGGTTGGAATAGTCCTGGCGGAACTTCTGGCAGCGGCGGTGCCGGTGCAGGTCGCGATAGGCTCCGATATCGATGGCCATATCGAATGCGTACAGCCCTCCGCGGAAACCGGACAGGATTTCGTCGCGGCTGCTGCGCGAGGCCAGGGCGAGATCCATCAGCTCGGCCCGGCGCCCTTCGCTCCATCCGCACGCCATTTCGTACAACTCGCGGAAAGGCAGGCTGGTAACCGGATAGAGGAGCGTGGCCACGATATCGGCGGCTGCGTGGGTGGGGCGCACGAGATCCACGCGCGGAGAGCGCGTGCCCTCGGCGGCGGGCGCGCCGAGGTTCTGCGCGGCCCACAGCCGCAGATCGCGGCGCGCGCGGGCGGCGTGCTCGTCCGGTTCGGCATGGCGGGCCAGCGTGGGGGCCAGCGGTTCGGCGGCCGAGGCGGGGTCCCACGCGCAATCCGGAGCGGCGGCGCACGCCTCGGCTATCTCCCGCGCGAGTTCCCGCAATTCCTGGTATTCGGAAGCCGCCAGGCGGCGAATCTGCTTCTCCAGGGTGCGGATGCTGGTCACCTGGCCCACGTTGGTGGGCACGCCCCAGAACAGGAGGTAGCGCGCCACGTCGAAGGCCCGCGCCGCCAGGTTGCGCTGATAAGCCTCGGCCTTCACATCCGCGGGTCGCGGCAGCCGCTCCGCCAGCGCGGCGAAGGCCATCTCTTTAACCTGGCGGTAAGCCTCCAACAGCTTCTCGCCGGCCGTCCGGTAGGGGGCGGCATCCGGATCGCGGAGTTCCGGCGGGGTCAAAAAACCGGAGCGCGAAAAATCTTGGTAGCGCGAGGATTTGGCCTGGCCGTCCCAGAGCGGCTCTTCCTCGATTTCGGTAGCCGCCAGCTCCGAGATGCCCTCGAAGCACATGACCGCGTGGCCGAGATCCGCGATGGAGGCGTGACCGTATTGGAAATAGAAGCTCTCTAGAAAATTGCGGGAATCGTGCGCGCGCACCCAATCGAGCGACTGGCGTATGGAATCGGGCGAGCGGCTGTAGCGGGCCAGCGCATAGGCGCTCTTCTCAGGCGGCATGGGCGCCAGCGTGATGACGCGTTTGATGGGGGTCAAGACGCTATGATACCGGAATAGATGCAAATCCGAGTTCGCCGCATTCATCCCGCCGCCGAGCTGCCCTCCTACGCGCACGGCCCTGGCGAAGACGCCGGCATGGACCTGCGCGCCGTCGAGGAGACCACCCTGGAACCGGGCGTGCCGCGGCTGGTGCCCACCGGCCTGACCATCGAGTTGCCGCCGGGCTATGAAGCCCAGGTTCGTCCGCGCAGTGGCCTGGCCTTGCGGAACGCCGTCACCATGCCCAACGCCCCGGGAACCGTGGACCCCGGCTATCGCGGCGAAATTCGCGTCATCCTATTGAACCTGGGCCGCGAACCCTACACCATCCAGGCCGGCGACCGCATCGCCCAAATGATCGTGGCGCGGTACGAAGCCGTCGAGTGGGTGGAATGCGAACTGGCCGAATCGCAGCGTGGGGAGGGCGGATTCGGGTCGTCGGGCCGTTGACCGCGGGCCGGGAGCTTACGGCTTGGCGCCGGCGGGAGCGGGTTTGCTTTCGCTCTTGGATTCGGTCTTGCCGGCGGTCTTCGACTCGCTCTTGGTTTCAGCCTTGGATTCCGTTTTTCCGTTGGAACCGTTGGTCGGCGGCAGTTTCCCACCGCGCCCGTAGTCGGTCACGTACCAACCTGTTCCTTTGAAGTGCAGGGCTGAGCGTGAAATCAGCTTCTCGAGCGCTCCGCCGCATCCTTCATGGCGCGTCAAAGGTTCGTCGGAAAACTTCTGTCTAACCTCCAAAGTGGTTCCACATTCCTTGCAACGATATTCGTAAAGGGGCATATTTCTTCTATACCCAGAAGATTAACTCAATTATATCAGATGCACGCCGCTCCCTACTCGGCGCAAGCCGCCTAAGCAATTGGAGAAATTGGACATATCCGAGGCCCTCGAGGGCCATGATTGTGGTGAAACACCGCTAACTTTCGGGGCGGCAGATTCGTCTTATCTACTGACGATGCACAAAGCGATCATGATCGGGATGTTAGTGGCAGGCTTGGCCGGTACGGCGGTTTACAGCGCGCCCTCCTATGGCCATGTGATTTGTTCGGTGCGCAGCGCGCAGCATTACTTGCAGGATTTGGACCGCGCGGGCACTTCGCTGAACCCGGTCGAGCGCTTTGTGTTCAGTCTGGTCCTGGCCAACAGCCGGGCGCATCATGCCCAGCTGCCGGCAGCGGTTCCCGCGGGCCGCATATAGCCGGCGGCTGCCGCCGGATTCCGCTATTTCTTCCGGGCGCCCTTCCTGGCGGGAGCGGCCGGCCCGCAGTGTTCTTCCTTGAGACCGTCGATCTTGGCCTTCTCGGTATCCATGGTCAACATAAACGGCTCGCGCGAGAAGGCCGAGGGCACGCCCTCCCATTCGATCTCGGCGCCGGCCGTGGGCTTGCCCGTCGTTGGGGCGTCGAGCTTCAGCGTGATTTCCGGCTGGAGGGTGCTCTGCTGGCCCGGCTCGGGGACGGCCACCAGCAGTTCCTTCGCGTGGCACGCGGGTTTGGCTTCCACCAGGGTGCCCTTGAGCTTGGGCACGGCGGCATCCTTGAGTTGGCTGTCGAAGTACTGCTGCCCGTTGGTATCGGAGAGCTGCCCCTTGACCTTCATCCATAAGGCGAGTTGCGGGTTGCTCTTCTCGAATTGCGCTTCCTTCTCCTGCGCCACTTCGGTGGCGCTCGCGAGCTTGAAATCGGGCGGCGGCATGGGTGCTTTGGCGGCCGCCTGTTGAAACTCCTTCAGGCCTTCATCGCTCCCGTGATAGGCGGTGTAGACCTGGTTCACATAGTTCTGAATGGCTTTGGGGTCGGCCGTGCCCCCCAGAGTGGGATCGATGGCGGCTGCGCGGGCATATTCATAGATGGCCGCGGGGACCTTATCGGGGTGCTGCACCTGCTGGCACCGCAGCGCCCCCGCCAGGGCCCACCCCACCGTGGCGCTGTCGGGGTATTCCTGGAGGGCCTTGACGAACACCGGCTCGGCCTTGGCGCAATTGGCCGGGTCCTTTGGATTGGCCTTCATGGCCTCGGTGCCGGGGTACATCGCGAGCGTCACCAGGGCGGCCTTGGCCACGTCTTCCACCTGTGCGCGCGCCTTCGCCCAATCGGCGTCGCTGGCGGCCGCGGGCTTGTTGGCGGCCGTGAAATAAGAGGCCGCAAAATCGGCGAGTTGGTGGGCGGCCTTTTCGCCGGTGGCCAATTCTTCCGGCGTGGGAGTGGCAGTGGAGCCGGAGGCGGCGATTTTGGCGGCGTTGAACGTCACCGGGTACAGGATCTGGAGCTGCTGTTTCGGGTCCGGAAAGGCAGTCTTCAGATCCTTGGAGAGCAGCTCGGAGGCGGCATCCAGCACTTTGGCCGGCTGGTTGGTGCCGTTATACGCCTGGATGTAAAAGTACAACCGGTCGTCGCGGTAATCGGATTCCGGGTACTTTTGCTTCCAGGTGTCGAGGTCCGTCAGGGCTTTGGTAAAATTCTGCGCCGTGATGTCCTTGATTACCGAGTTGTAAATGTCATACTCGCCCTGGTCCTTAAGCTTCTTTTGCGTCTGCGCCTCTGCGGGCGGCTGGCCGCCCCCGGCCTGGGCCCCTTGCGCCCGGACGGGACCCACCATCCCCGCGACCAAGGCTCCCAAAACGGCCGTTACGGCCGCGCCGTTCAGCGTCCTCGCGAAACCGTGCACGTGCGTCCCTCCTGCCTGTTCACATTGAGTTGTTAAGCTGCTGCCATCCGCGGGCCGATGTCCCAGCGTGGCCGCCTCACACACGCCCGGCGGGCGCCCGTGGAGTATAGCCGAACCGCGCAGGCCCGTGCAAAATATTCGACGACGCTCAGATCCGGAGGGTTCCCGGACGGCCGTTGCGCCGCGTAACAGAAACCACCAATGGATGAGCGGGATGTACATCTCCCCGCGGGATCAAAGACGGATGGGCAGACAGAAGGGGTACACGAAGAAAAGCAGGGTACACGGCGACCCACGCCGCGTACCCGCGATGGCAGAAGAGCCTGAAGCTGACCGCTGGAGTTAGTCCTGCTTCTTAGCGGCGGCCTTTTTAGCCGGCGCCTTGTGGGCAGGGGGCGCCTCCACCTTGAGGCCCTCGATCTTATCTTTCTCCACGTCGAAGGTCAGCATGAAGGGTTCCTTGACAAACGCCGAAGGCACCCCTTCGAACTCGATGATGCCTCCCACTTCCGGTTTCCCGACCAGTGCCTCGTCCAGCTTGAGAGTGGCCTCGGCCGTCTTGGTATCGGCGAGCGCCACCACGATTTCCTTGGAATTGGTGGGCGGGTTCACCGAGATCACCGTGGCTCGCAGCTTGGGCACCCCAGCGCCTTTCAACTGGCCGTCGAAGTACTGAGTTCCCTCGGCCGCCGTGAGCTGATTCTTGATCGACATCCACAGCGCGAGCTGCGGATTGCTCTTCTTGAACGCTTCGTCCTTCTCGGCGTCGATCTCGTCCTTCGTCTTGATATGGAAGCCGTCTGGCGCGAACACGTTGGCCTTGGCGGCGGCTTTCAATTCATCCAGGCCCGAGTTGTCCCCGTGATACCGGACGTACAGTTTGGTCAGGTATTGATCGGCCGCCGTGCGGCCCTGCGGGGCCAGCGCGCCCTGCCCCTCGTAGGCGGCCGCGCGCGCGAAGCAGTACATGGCCTCGGAATACCGCTCGGCCTTCTGCTGGGCGACGATCACCCCACCCAGCCAGTAAGAAACTTCGGCCTGGTTGGGATCGAGCTTCAGGCCCTCGCGGAATTCCTGCTCGGCCTTGGCGTTGTCCTTGCGCTGCATGGCAATCCAGCCCAGCGTCTTGTGGGCCAGGATGTCGAAGCTCTTCTTGACGTTGGGCCAGTCCTCTTCCTTGGCGGTGGCGGGCCGCTCGGCGGCCAGCAGGGCGGTGGCGGCCTTCTCGCCGGTCGAGAGCACATCCGGCGCGTTGCTCCCCAGGTTGGGTGTGAGGAAGGTGATCCAATACAGCGACGTGATGTCCTTCGGATCTATGGTCAGCGCCTCTTTGGCCGCATTGATCACGTTCGGCCATTGCTGCAGCGCCGCATAGGCCTGGATCAGCAGCACCTGCCGTTCCAGCTTGTAATCCGAATCCGGATACTTTTCCTTCCAAGTGTTCAGGAGCGCGGCCTTCTTGGCGGGATCGGTTTCCTTGGTGACCCCGTTAAAAAGGTCGTATTCCCCCTGGTCTTTTACCTTCTTTTGGGCTTGCGCCGGGGCACCCTGAGCCCGCGCCAAACGCGCCGGGCCTACTAGAGAGACCGCGCCAAACAAGGCAACCGCCGCGATGCCCATCAAGGGTCTGAAGAATCTGTGCACGTGCGCCTCCTGCCTGTTCCACATCGAGAATAACAACATCGGCTTACCGCCTTAAAAACTCACGCCCACCCCGGCCCGTCCGCGCGGGGCGCGCATGGACGAAGTATAGCTCAATGCGACGCTCCAATCGATTTCCAGGTTCCGAATCAAAAATCATAGCAGGATCAACGCTATGCTGGAAGCACCCCCTGCAACATGCCCGCGGACGCGGCGGGCGGCTTTGGGGAGTGCATTGCCATGCCGCCACTTTCTTCCCGTACCGAACTGAAAAAAGATCTGGGTGCGTGGCCGGCGTTATCCATCGTGGTGGGGACGGTGATCGGCAGCGGTATATTCCTGGTGCCGCGCGCCATGATTCAGCGCGTCGGCACGCCGGAAAGGGTATTCGCCGTCTTTGTATTCGGAGGGCTGCTCTCCCTGGCCGGAGCCCTCAGTTACGCGGAGCTGGCGGCTGCCATGCCGGAGGCCGGCGGCGAATACATATACTTGCGCGAAGCGTACGGCCCGGTCTGGGGATTTCTGTATAGTTGGACACAAATGTGGGTAGCGAAAAGCGGCTCGATTGCCACTTTGGGCACGGGATTTTTTTACTATTTAGCGGCCTTTTTCCCCCGGTTAGACACGGTTTTCTATTCCATTCCCCGGCCCCTCGGCCCGCATGGGGGGCCGCTCGAATTCCGCTACGGCCAATTGTTCGCAATCGCGCTTATTATGACGCTGGCCTGGCTGAATTACTACGGCGTGAAGCTGGGCGGGGAGGTACAGGTGGCCGTAACGGCGGTCAAAGTGGGATTGATCGCGTTCATTATCCTGGCTGGACTGACATGGGGGATCGGCCAGCGCGCTGTTACGCCACCGGCCGGCGCGGCCCCGCTGACAATCGCCGGTTTTTTCGCCGCGCTGGTAGCGGCGCTATGGGCCTACGACGGTTGGAATAATGTCAGCATGGTGGCCTCGGAAATTCGCGAGCCGCAACGCAACCTGCCGCGCGCGCTGATCGGCGGCACCCTGATTGTGATTGCCGTGTATCTGCTCGCCAATGCCGCCTATTTCCGGGTGCTTTCGGCCGCGGAAGTGGGCTCGAGCGAGCGCGTAGCCGCCGAAATGATGCGCCGCATTCTGGGCGGATGGGGCGCCGGGGCCGTCTCGGTGGCCGCTATGATCAGCATTTTCGCGGCCCTGAACGGCTCGATCCTTTCCGGTTCGCGCGTGCCGTACGCTGCCGCCCGCGAAGGTTATTTCTTCGCGGCCGTGGGGCACGTCAGCCCGCGCTACCGCACCCCCGGCGTATCCATTCTGGCGCTCAGCGCGTGGGCCGCTGTTCTGGTTCTTTCGGGCCGTTTTGAGCAGCTTTATACATATGTGATTTTTTCGAGCTGGATTCTGTACGGCATGACCGGGGCTGCCGTAATCGTTCTGCGCATCCGGAGGCCGGACCTTCCGCGCCCCTACCGCACCCCGGGATATCCAGTGGTTCCCATTATATTTGTAGCGGTTGCATTTATTTTGTTGTTTTCCACTTTGCTCGACTCGCCGCGCGAGTCCCTGATGGGTACGGGACTGATTCTGCTGGGGTTGCCCTTCTACTTCTATTGGAAACGCAAACGCAGCGCGAAACGGCCCCACTCGTACTAGAGCATACGCACCGTACGGCTGGACAACGGATTTAGCCCTCTAATTTTCATACTCACCTTGAAATATAGGCATCTTTGGAGCGAAAATCGGAGAGTAAAGCGTAGTGGGGATAATGGAATTCACTGAATTTCGCGCCGTGGCTTACCGGTCGAAGGCGTGGGGGCATAGCGAACAATGGATGTCAGCAAGATTCTTGCGGAACTGAAAAGCGAACGGCAGCAGATCGAGGAAGCCATCCTCAGCCTGGAGCGCCTGGCCCGTGGAGGGGCGCGACGGCGGGGAAGGCCTCCCGCCTGGCTGGCGGAAGTGACCGCCAAGCGCCGCGGACGACCGCCCGGTAGCAGGAACAAAGCTGCCACCGCCGCTCCCAAGGGGGCCGCGGTAGCCTGAATTTAGACGGCAGCCGCAAGCACAAGGGCCGGCGATCGTCAGGATTGCCGGCCCTTTGTGTTCCTACGCGACGCGTTCTCTATCTCTCGTCCTTGGGCTCCGGCTTCTTCACGGGTTTCTTCGGCGGCTTGGAATCTTTTGATGGGCGGTCGCTGCGCGGCTCGGCGCGGGCCGGCTGCGCGCTGCTCCTGGGCTGCTCGGCGTTTCGGGGCGTGGCGACGGCGGACGCGGGCCGATCGTTGCGCGGGAAGCTCTCGCGCTGCGCCGGCGCCGCGGCCACGCTGCGCACCATTGGGTTGCGCGCCGGCGGGCCTTGCCCGCGCAGGCTGTTTATGGTTCCCGGATCGAGCGGGCGCCCCGGATTGGCTTCCAGCGCGCGCTGCTGGGCGGCAAACGAAACTGGCGGGGGCGGAGGCGCGTTGCGCACAACAACCGGACGATCCGCGAAACGCGCGGGAGGTCCGCCGCCTCGCACCGCACCGCCCAAAACGCTCTCCCGCCGCGGCGCCAGCGGAGCGGTGGCCCCGATCACCTGAGCCTGCGCCATCTCGCGCGGCGGAACGGCGATAGCCACCTCGCGCACGGGCCGCGCGCTCACGAAGGCATCGTGGGGAACTGCGGTCACCGCGCCGGCCACGTTCTGATTCACGTAGCGGACGCCGACGACGTTGATATTGGTCACGGCCACGTGCGCGATATTCACCTGCCGCACGTAGATTGCGCTCACGGGATACGCCGGGATGTACGGCTCATGCGGTCCCAGCGGAAACCACGCCGCCACGCCGCCTCCACCGATAGCCGGCGAAACGCCGAACCGCGGCCCGCCCACGAAGGCCACCAGCGCCGGGGCATACACGGGACGCGCCACCATGGCGCCCGGCATCCACACCCAGCCGCCTCCCACCAGGGCCCAGCGGCCGTAGTGAAACGGCGCGAATCCCCACGGGGCGTCATCCACCCAGGTCCAGCCCCATGGCTCGATCCAGGCCCAGTGGCCGTAGCGATAAGGCGCCCAGCCCACGGCCACCGTTTGCGGCACCCACACCCAGCCGTACCCGGGGACGTCGCGCCACGCCCCGTACTGATCCAGGTCCTCATAGCCGGTCATCTCGCGCCCCACATGGCTGGCCGAGATGGATTGCTCCTCGCGCCGATCGCGCAGGGCGCACCAATTGTCGAATTCGTTGGGCGGCGGCAGCGGCCCGATCTCCTGGGTCACCGAATCCAGCCCGCTGATTTGCGCGCTCTGGCGCGACTCGACGGCAAACGCGGCGCCCCCGCCATTGACCTGGGCCTCTCCAGCGCGCACCGCCACAATTGTCAGATTGTGGTCGCCATCGGCATCGATGCGGTAATCGCCCGGCTGCACGAGCGAGATCGACACGCTGGGCGTATCCACCTCGAAAATCTCATCCGGCTCAAGAAAACGAAGGCGCACATGCAGAGATCCCTGGGTGAGGCCGAGCTGCACGGTGCGATCGTCCAGGTTGAGAAATGCCAGCGCCGTCTCCGGCGCCATGCGCAGCGCCGTGGACCCGATGTGCATTTCGGCTTGCGCGCCGGCATCGGTCCAGAGGTGATCGCCCGTGGTCAAGGGGTAATTCAGCGAAGCCGCGGCCCAATCCTCGACGCTTCCGGGGCGGAAGGAAACCGGCCCGCTCAAATAGTTGAGCCGGGCCACGCGCGACGGCGGATCCCCGGCATCGGCCATGGCCGGCCCGCCCGCCAGCGCCAGTAGGAGTCCCAGATGAACGATTGTGGTCTTCATATAATGGCTATCTCTCCACTCTCTTCAAACACCTGTGATTCCCAGAGGGATCGGCAGGTTTCGGAGGGCTGCATTAAGATCCCGCAAGAATCGGGCGCCCTACCCGTGGCTCGCCCTTATCCGCGCGAGAGATAGACGAAGCGCGCGATAAACAGGGCCGTCAGCACATACACGAACCAGTTCACCTGGCGGAACTTGCCGCGCGCTACCTTGAGCAGCGTGAAGGCCGTGAAGCCGAAGGCCAGGCCGTTGGCGATGCTGAAGGTCAGCGGAATGGTGGTGATGGTGAGAAAGGCCGGCACGGCGATTTCCGGGTCGTTCCAGGCGATCTCGGCCACCGCCGAAATCATGAGGCTGCCCACCACGATAAGCGCCGGCGCGGTGGCCGCGGCGGGAATCGCGCCCACCACCGGCGCCACGAACAGGGCCGCCACGAACAGCAGGCCCGTCACCATGGCGGTCACCCCCGTGCGCCCCCCGGCCGCCACGCCGGCCGCGCTCTCGATATAGCTCACCACCGTCGAAGTGCCTGCGAGCGAGCCCACGATCGTGGCGGTGGCGTCGGAGAGCAGAATTCGATTCACGCGCGGGATCTGGTGGGCCTTGTCGAACAGGTTGGCCTTCTGGCCCACCGCCACCAGCGTGCCGATGTTATCGAACAGGTCGATGAAGAGAAACACGAAGACGATTTCGAGAAATCCCAGGCGCCACGTCGCGGCGAGGTCCAGCTTGAAGGCCGTGGCCGAGAGATCGCTCAAGCGATAAGCCCGCGGCGTCCACCGCGCCACCCCGGTGAGAAGGCCGAGCGCGGTGGTGGCCAGGATGCCGATCAGCATGGCGGCGCGCACCCTCCAGGCCAGCAGCGCGGCGATCAGCACCAGGCCGAAAAGCGCCAGCGCGGTGCTCTTGTCGTGCAGGTTGCCCAGCGCCACGGTGGTGGAGGGGTTCGCTACGACGATGCCGGAATTACGGAATCCTACCAGCGCGATGAACAGCCCCACGCCCGCCGCTACCGCCGCATACAGCTCCGTGGGGATGGTGGAGACGATGAGCTGGCGCACGCCCACCAGGGTCAACAGGAAGAACGCCACGCCGGAGATGAAGACGGCGCCCAGCGCGGCCGGCCACGCCACGCCCAGGCCCTTCACCACGGTGTAGGTGAAATAAGCGTTCAAACCCATGCCGGGCGCCAGCGCGATAGGGTAACGCGCGAAGCCGCCCATCAGAAAGCTGCCCGCCGCGGCCGAGAGACAGGTGGCCGCGGTTACGGCCGCGAGCGGCATGCCGGTCTCATGCAATATGGCGGGGTTCACGAAGACGATATACGCCATGGTCATGAACGTGGTGAACCCGGCCAGGATCTCGGTCTTCCAGGTGGCGCCGAGCGATTCGAACTCGAAGTAGGATTCCAGGCGGCTGCGCAGAGGCATGGCCTTACATTGTAGCCCTGTGCTTCAATCGTCATATGCCTTTCATCCACGAGGATTTCCTGCTCACAACGCCCACTTCGCGGCGTCTCTACCATGAATACGCCGCGGCGGAGCCGATCCTGGATTATCACTGCCACTTGCCTCCCCACGACCTGGCGGAGAACCGGCAGTTCGCCAATCTATTCGAGATCTGGCTGGAAGGCGACCATTACAAATGGCGGGCTATGCGCGCCAACGGCGTTGACGAGCGCTACATCACCGGCGACGCCACGCCTTACGAAAAGTTCCAGGCCTGGGCCCGCACCGTGCCGTACACCCTGCGCAACCCGCTCTACCACTGGACGCACCTGGAGCTGAAGCGTTACTTCGGCCTCGACGAGCTGCTCGACGAGCGCAGCGCGCCGGCTATCTGGGAGCGGGCCAACGCCCGGCTCGCCACCGGCGATTTGCGCGCCCACGGCATCCTGGCGAAGTTCCATGTGAAGGCGCTATGCACGACCGACGACCCCACCGACGATCTGGCGTGCCACCGCGCCATCGCCGCCGCGGGCCTCGCCACCAAGGTGTTCCCGGCGTTCCGTCCCGACAAGGCGCTCAACGTACACGTTCCGGAAATCTTCAACGCATGGGTGGAACGGCTGGAAGCCGCCGCCGGCATGGCCATTGGCCCTCTGCCGGACTTCCTGGACGCCTTGCGCCGCCGTCACGACTTCTTCCACTCCATGGGTGGCCGCCTCTCCGATCATGGTCTGAATCACGCCTATGGCGATTTCTGCAGCGACGCTGAAGCCTCGCGGATTTTCGGCCGCGCGCGCGCCGGGCATCCCGCCGAGCCGGACGAGCACCGCCGCTTCGCATCTTACATGATGCTGTTCTTCGGCCTCCTGGACGCCGAAAAGGGCTGGACCAAGCAACTCCATCTGGGAGCGCGGCGCAACAACAATACGCGGCGCTACCACCAGCTCGGGCCGGATACCGGTTTCGATGGCATCGGCGACTGGCCCCAGGCCGATGCGCTGGCCTCTTACCTGGACCGCCTGGACCAGGAGAACGCTCTGCCCAAGATGGTGATCTACAACCTGAACCCGGCGGACGATTATCTCTTCGCGGCGCTCATCGGCAACTTCCAGGACGGCTCGGTTGCCGGCAAGATCCAATTCGGCAGCGCCTGGTGGTTCCTGGATCAGAAGGAAGCCATGGAGTGGCAGATGAACGCGCTCTCCAATTGCGGCCTGATCTCGCGCTTCATCGGCATGCTGACCGATTCGCGCTCATTCATGAGCTATCCGCGGCACGAGTATTTCCGCAGGGTGCTGTGCGATTTGTTCGGCAAAGATATGGAAGCGGGATTGATTCCGGCGGACATCGAGATGGCCGGAGGGATGATACGCGATATCTGCTACGAGAACGCGCGGAGGTTCCTGGGCCTCGCGATCTGACGCAGCGAGACGGCCGTTCACGCGCAAGACGCACGTTACAATGGAGTCCCTGATAACTGCCGAGGTGCGCTGCGCTGCGCGTCTAGCTGGAAGGGCGCCGCGTGTGGTTGGCAGGTCCCAAGGAGAACTACACGATGACGCGTATTCGAACCATCGCAATGATCCTGAGCCTCTCGCTGGCGGGCGCCACGTTACTGGCCGCCGGTCAGGCGGGCAAGAGCGCGGCGCCCGCCGATGCCAAAGGATTCGACAAGGCAGCCGACCGCGCCCTGGCGGCCATGCAGAAGCGCGCCGCCGAGTTGAACATTAGCGGCGCGGCCGTGGTGGCCTGGTTTGAGGGCGAGAGCATCCACTCCTGGGTATCCAAGATGGTGGTGGTGAACCGCTACAAAAACGAGCCGTCGGGGACCGACAAAGGCTCCAACCTGCTGGGCATCGCCTACTCGAAGGCCGCCGAGATGGCCGACACGCTCAAGGACAGCGGCAGCAATGTGCGCCCCCCGATGACGGGCGAATACGGCTGGCAGGGCGGCGCCATCAAGCGCGGCAAATCGGGATATTGGATTGCCGCGTTCAGCGGCGGCAAATCGGAAGACGACTACCAGGTATCGAAGGCCGGACTGGCCGTGCTCCAGTAGGGCGAGGGCTTCCTACGATCTCTGATGGAGCAGTCGCCGTGAAAGGAAGGTCCTGAGTTTGATTGCTCCTCGATGGACCCAACTTGGGGGGCTGCTTCGCGGGATACCCGCCAACGCCGGAGATTCCGAAAGATACTGCTTTCTTATGCCAAGATTGCAGTTGACGCAGCAGGATGGAATGTCGGTTAGATTCGTGAACGACCTGCGTATCTGTCGAAGCTCCGGCCCGTTCCAGACATCTGCAAAAGACCTGCCATTCATCGAACAAATCGGCTGGTGAAAGTAGGGGCATACTCGGACGTCACCATTCGCTTTCACCTCAAACTGCTGCCAGGGCGCTGCGCAGAATACACGTGACTCTTGTTCCACCCATTTCTCGGTGGTCTGGGCAGGCAACCCGATCGCAGGATCGAACTGCACGGAAAAGGACGAGCCGTAGGTATCCGCGATCCGTGCTCTGATGCACTGCAACTCCCGCCGATCTTCGGCCGTTAAGCACAGCCGGTCACGACCCGGATTCTGAGGGGCCTCCACGTTGACATACCACTGCGAGAACCCGTATTTTTCCGCGAATTGAGCCAGCTCGGGAAGCTCTCGGAAGTTCTGCCGCGAGATGACGGTGGCGAGAAACAGTTCCGGCCGACTCACCGTGAATCGACGGCGCCATTCCGCAATTCCTTCCAGATTGCGAACAAGTTCGTCGAAGCTCCCGCCTCGGCGCATCGTCTCGTACAATTTCTTCGTAGCTGCATCGACGGAGACTTGAATGTACCGAATTCCGGCCGCCGAATACAGCTCGTACACATCTGGCGTCAGCAGTCTTCCATTGGTCGAAAAGCCGAGCGCGCATCCGGGATTCTGTTGGTAGATGCGCGAAACCATCGCGAGATGAAGAGGTACATTCAGCAGCACTTCGCCATCGCCGAAAAGGTACACCTCCAAAGCAAACTGCGCGGCCGGCAGGATAGACTCAAACAGTTCCAGATTCATGTCTGCCGGGGGATCTTTAGACAATGCCCGAGAGCAGTGGACACAGTTGAAGTTGCATTTCGCGGTGGGCTCAATCGCGACAAGCAAAGGGGCGTTGGAGGTGGAGCCGTCAATTCGAGGGCAGTCGATCTCCTTCTGATATGACTCAATATTGACGAGCTTGTCGCCTGAAGGTTCCATGGCTCTCTACGGTGCCTGGTTCGATTGCTTGAGCCAGGCACTGTGGGCGGCCGCCATTCTACCGAGTGTGCCGGGAATCGTGACTGCTCATTCTTGCAGCTTTCATCGCAGGATACAAGCATGGCCAGAACGGGCAACCCTGGCACAGCGGGAGCACCTCGAGCCTCGGCTCTTGCACACGGATCGAACCGCGGTACGGGGGCGTCCCGCGCAGGCCAGGGGGCCTGCCCCACAGGCGTGAAAAAATTATTTTCGCCACGCGAACTCGCCGTTCACCACGGTGGCCCTGGGACCGCCCCGGAAAGTGCGGCCGTCAAACGGCGAATTGCGGCTGCGCGAGAAGGATTCATTCACGTCGTAGGTCCACTCCACGTCCGTGCTGAAAATCGTGACGTCGCCGGGCGCGCCGGGCGCCAGCGTGCCGCGGCCGAGGTGGAGCACCGATTCGGGTCCCGTGGTGAACAGCTCCACCATGCGGCTCAGGCCGATCTTGCCGGTGTGCACCAGCGTCTCCAGCACCAGCGCGATGGCGGTCTCGAGGCCAATGATGCCGAACGGGCAGCGCTCGAATTCCTGCATCTTCTCGCTGCCGGGATGCGGGGCGTGATCGGTGGCAATGGCGGTGACGGTGCCGGCCGCAATCGCCTCCACCACGGCGGCGCGGTGATGCGGGGCGCGTAGCGGCGGCTTCATTTTGTAGTTGCTGTCGTAGGGCGCCATATCGCAATCGGCCAAGGTGAAATGGTGCGGAGCCGCTTCGCAGGTGGCCGCGATGCCATTGCGCCGCGCGTATTCCACCATGGCCACGGCGTTGCGCGTCGAGATGTGGGCGATGTGGCAGCGAGCCCCGGTCAGCTCGGCTAGCAGCAAGTCCCGAGCCACCATGACGTCCTCGGAAGCCGCCGGAATACCGCGCAAGCCGAGCCGCACGGATGGCACGCCCTCGTTCATGTCGCCGCCCGCGCTGAGGCTGAGGTCCTCGCAGTGGTCGATCAGCGGCAGGCCATAGGAGCGGGCGAACTCCATAGCGCGGCGCATCACGCGCGAATCCATCACCGGCCGCCCGTCGTCGGAAATGGCCACCGCCCCGGCGGCCTTCATGGCTCCGATGGCCGCCAGTTCCTCCCCCGCGCTGCCCTTGGTGATGGCCCCTATGGGAAACACGTTCACCACGGCGGTGCGGCGCGCGCGCTCCACGATGTAGCTGGTCACCGTGGCGCTGTCGTTCACCGGCTTGGTGTTGGGCATGGCGCAGATGGAGGTGAAGCCTCCGGCGGCGGCAGCCCGCGAGCCGCTCTCGAGGGTTTCGGCGTGCTCGAAGCCCGGCTCCCGCAGGTGCACGTGCATGTCGATGAAGCCGGGTGCCACGATCATCCCGGACGCGTCGAAGACCTCGGCGTTGTGATAGGAGAGGTTGGGGGCCACGCCGGCGATCCGCCCGTCTGCGATCAGCACGTCCGACACCTGGTCCGTGCCGTTTGCGGGGTCGATCACGCGCCCGTTCTTGATGAGGATCGCCATGGCCTATCCAATCACCTTTTCCAGCACCGCCATGCGCACGGCGATGCCGTTTTCCACCTGGTTGAGGATCACCGAGCGCTGGAAATCGGCCACCTCCGAGGAAAGCTCGCGGCCGCGATTGATGGGCCCGGGGTGCATCACGATGGCATCCGGCTTGGCGGCATCCAGGTGCTCGAGCTGCAAGCCGTAAAAGCGGAAATACTCGCTGGCCGGAAAGGCGGCTTCGTGCTGGCGCTCGAGCTGCACGCGCAGCATCATGATGACGTCGCAATCCCGAATAGCCTCGCGGATATCGGTGGTGAGGCTTACGCCGGGCGCCAGTTGGGCCAATTCCACGGGCAGCAGCGAAGCCGGCCCGCACAACACGATCCGGGCGCCGAATTTCGAGAGCAGGTGCACGTTCGAGCGGGCCACGCGGCTGTGCGCGACATCGCCGATGATGGCCACCCGCAGGCCTTCCAGCGTGGGGCGCCGGTCCAGAATGGTGCGCGCATCGAGCAGCGCCTGGGTGGGATGTTCGTGGGTTCCATCGCCGGCGTTGATGATGGGAGTGGGAAGATGCCGCGCCAGGAAGTGCGGCGCGCCGGAAGCCTCGTGGCGCATCACGATGGCGTCGGGCCGCATGGCCGCCAGCGTGTTCAGGGTATCCACCAGAGATTCGCCCTTGGAAACGCTGGACCCCGAGGCGGTAATGGAAACCGCATCCGCCCCCAGGCGCTTGGCCGCGATCTCGAAACTGGTGCGCGTGCGCGTGGAAGCCTCGTAAAACAGGTTCACGATCATCTTCCCGCGCAGCGTGTCCAGCTTCTTCAACGACTGGCTCTGAATGGGCTGGAAATCCTTGGCGCGCGCCAGCAGCGCCTCGATTTCGTCGCGCCCGAGTTCCTCGATTCCGAGCAGTCCGGCGTGCATGTTCAGGCAACTTCCGAGGCCGCGGCCTTCTCCACCAGGAGCACCTTCTCGGTGGCGTCGATCTCCTGGAATTTGACCTCGATGATCTCAGCGTCGGAGGTCTGCACCACGCGCCCGATGAAGCGCGCCTCGATGGGCAGCTCGCGATGGCCGCGGTCGATCAGCACCAGCAGTTGCACGCGGGCGGGGCGGCCGTGATCGAACAGCGCGTCCAGGGCCGCGCGGACGGTGCGCCCGGTGTAGAGCACATCGTCCACCAGGATGATGTCCTTGCCCTGAACCGAAAAGGGGATTTCGGTGCCGCTGACTACCGGCTGGATGTCCACGGTGGTGAGATCGTCGCGGTACAAGTTGATATCCAAGATGCCCACGGGCACCGGCCGTTTCTCGAGGGTTTCGATTTTGCGGGCCAGTCGCTGCGCCAGCGGAACGCCGCGCCGGCGGATTCCGATGAACGCCAGCCGTTCCAGGTCCTGGGTCTTCTCGAGAATCTCGTGAGCCAGGCGGACCAGCGTCCGGTCGATTTCGGATGCGCTCATCAGCTGAGCTTTTTCGCGCGTGAGGGACATAAGGCTCCGAAGGACAGGGTATCACAGGAGTTGACCCCACCACGCTATTGACGGCTACGCCAAACTCCTTGTTTGGCACCCCCGTGCTCCAGGAGTTTGCCGGCGTGAGCAGGTTGTCCTCGTCCATCCAGATTTCATCATGCCGCCAGCCCAGGCGGCAGCGCACGTGTTTGCCGAGATCGCCTTCTCCGGCAATGTACGACGCCAGCGGCGCGATGCACGTCAAACCTGCCCAGAAGTTCGGTGGCGATGGACACGTAAATGCAGCTCAGTTCAGACATCCGCATCTAGCTCAGAGATGCGCATCCAAGGCAGGCACACGCTCTCGCGGCGTGTTGTGGCTTCTCTCACGCAGCGGCTCTGCCGCATTTGCCGCCGTCTTCAGGTCGCGCTAAGATTGGGTTGCCTAAGCTGGTTACATACCCGCCGAGGAGACTGGAGGAGAATTCGATGGAAGGCAAGCACGAACACGAACACGAACACGAGCACGAGCACGCTCATACGCACACCCACGAGCACTCTCACGATGGGGTCGCGCACACTCACGAACACGACCACGCACACGAGCACGAACACGAGCATCAGCATGCGCACGAGCATTCCCACACGGGCGATCCTCAGCAACACGAACATGAGCATAAGGGAGAGCATAGCTCGCACGACCATCCGCATCAGCCGCAAGAGCTGGAGCCACACGACCACACCCACAAAGCCGCAAGCTGATGCCGTTCTCCAGTCCGCGTCACGACGGGGGATCGTGGTATCGGTGCGGGTGTGAGTGGCATCACTACGCCTTCTTGTGACCGGGGTGACAGCTCAGGGTGAGGCCGACATAGGATGGCCTTCCGCACAGGTTGAACAGTGAATCAATTAGTTACTATTCGGACCGGGAGTGTAACGTAACCCGAATCGCATTTGAAACGGTTCGACGGGGTGGAGAACACGATCGAATGTCGCATCGGCCGTTGGCGTTATTCGGGAGGTATAGGCGTAGTCAATGTCGGAATCCTTGCGGTTCAGCAAATTCAAAGCTTCGACGACAAAGCTCCATTTCTTGGCAATTCGATAACGGACCTGCGCATTGACCAAAGCCGTTGAATTTGAGCGATAAATTGCGTCGGATGTCAAATCGCGCGGGCCAAAGTAGCGCAGGCGCAAACTCGCCGAAAAACGTTTGTAATCGTGCATCGTGATGCCCGATGAGGCCACCACCCCAACCGCTTCGGGTACGCGCGTGCCACCGGGGCTGTTCGGCGCGGCATCATCCGCGTCGATTGCGGTAAAAAAGGCTCTGGAATCCGCAAGGTCAAAATCAAAAGCCCAATGTTCCAGCGGCGTGTAGAAGTTCGCCCATTCGATGCCATAGCGGTTGCTCGGACTTAATGAAGCGCTCGTGCCTCCGGTGTCGCCATCCTGCAGCAGTTCGGATTGGCTGTGGAGATACCAGAGTGAAAACGTGCTTTGCAGATGGGAGAGGGCCGTAGTGCGCACGCCGATTTCCGACCCCTTGGTTTGGATCAGGGCGGGGATTCTCGAGGTGGCCGTGGGAAATGGATTGTCCGGCGAAATCGGTTCCATCCTTTGCGTTGCGCCGCGCGCGTCGTTGCTGTGAAAACTGGCTCCGGCCTGTACGTAGAACTCAGTCTTGGCCCACGGGCCGAAAATCAAACTCGCTTTTGGTTCGGGCAGGAACTGGGTGACCGTGCCCGTATTGGCGGCCGCAAAGTTGGCCACCGGAGCGCCAGGTAGTTCGGTGGCGGTATAACTGGGAGTCACGTTGGTGACGGCATATCTCGCTTCGTCGCCGCGCAGGGCCAGGACCGTGCGGAATTTCTCCGCCCACTGGATTTTATTTTCCACATAAAAACCGAACATCGTGTCGGTGAATTTATTCACATCCGTTGCCGCGGGCAAGACCGCGACCAGGTTCGGATTGGTATTGCATTCGTCGATGAATTCCTCGTTGCATGCGTTGCTATCGTTCTTGTCCGTGCGCGTGCGATTTTCCGTCCGGTAAAGGCCGTTGTGGACCCAATCGTTGCGGACCTGCACTCCGAACGTATTTTCCACCCTGCGGCCGAACCATTGGCTGAAAATCGTGTGGCGCGCGTCCACCCCAGCCACGAAGCGCTTGTCCTGCTGTTCGAACTGATCGCCCTTAATGGGGTCATCCAGGTAGTAAGTGAAATCGGAAAACAAATCGAGGGAATAATAAAATCCGTACGCCATGATTTGCGTTCTGGAATGGTCGTCTTGGCGATGCCATTCAGCCTGCAAGCTCTCACGCTGTGAATTGCCCCCGTCAGTCGGGTTCAGTGCGCCGAACCTGCCAACGAGGGGTATGGCGCTATCCGGCATTTGATCGCTCGAGTCCCATTTTCCATGGTAAGCGCGGGCCGTGATGCTGAAACCATTGGCGTCGTCGCCCTGGCTGTAGGTTAGCAGGCCGTTGAACTTGGCAAAAGCATCCGGATGCTTCCATGGGCCGTCATCGTAATACCCTTCTCCGCCGTACAGCAAATTGCCCGAACCGAGCTTTTGCGATACGCCGAAAACGGCCCGCGCATAGCCATACATGCCGCCTTCCACTTCAAAGAAGTTCTCGGGCAGAGTCTTGAAGAATTCCAGATGGGCCGCTCCGGCTGAGCCAAAGTCGCCGACGTCGGCGTAATAAGGACCTTTCTCGAAATTCACCCGCTGCACAAGCTCCGGGATGACAATGTTCATGTCCGAGTACCCCTCGCCGTGCGCGTGCGACGGCAGGTTCAGCGGCATATCGTCGAGGAACATGGCCATATCTGTGCCGTGGTCGAGATTGAAGCCGCGTAGAAAATATTGGTTGGCCTTACCGCCTCCGGCGTGTTGCGTGATGATGAGGCCGGGAACCGCCTCCAAAACTTCTCCCGAACGAAGCATCGGACGCTCTTCTATTTCCTGTGCGCCCACCGTTCCCTGGGTGCCGGAGGAGGCGATTCCGACAAGATCATCCGCGCGGCCCTGCACGTTCATGGTGGTGCTCACGGAGCGCACAGCCAGAGAGATGCGCAGCGACGGTGGCGTTCCGGCGCCGATGGTGATGGCTATTTCCCTGGCTTCAAAAGCGGCATGAGCTACGACGAGCCGATAATTCCCTGCCGGGAGTCCAGAAATGGTGAAGTAGCCGTTCTCGTCCGACCGTGTCGTTGTGTATACGGTACCGTTCGCGTCCTGAACCACCACGGCCGCCCCCACGATCAACGCGCCAGACGGGTCAACGATAACCGCTGATAGCTGAGGCGGCTTCGCGACCTCCGCCGGTGTCCCCTGCGGGTCGGTAATCTGGCCGTTCACACTCGCGTCGGCAGCGTAAAGGGCCGTGCCGGCCAGCAAAAGCAGGGCGGCGACCGTCAACGCGGCGCCGGCCTGCGATCCATGACTCAAGGCTCCTCCTGTAGAAGTGCTACGAAATCGCGAATCGTGATACTAGCATGAGTAGCACGAACTGTCAATATGTGCTACTCGCCCGGCCCGTGTGCTAGACTCAGGATTCCAGCGGCCGGCGGGCCGCTCTGGCAAATCATGATCCAACATTTCCGAGAAATTTATGGCGCAGCCGATGGCCTGCGCGTCTTCCGCGCGCCCGGTCGCGTCAACGTGATCGGCGAGCACACCGATTACAATTTCGGCTTCGTCCTCCCCATGGCGCTCGACCTGGCCACGTTCGTCGCCGCCGCTCCAGCGGAGGGCAAGCTGCGGCTCTATTCCGAACACCGCCGCGAGCTGAAGGAGTTCGACGCCGCCTCGATCGGCGCCGCCGAGCCGCTCCACGAGTGGACCGATTACCCCGTCGGCGTGGCTCGCGAGCTGGTGCGCTCCGGGTACCCGGTCGAACCGGCCAACCTGCTGATCCGCAGCACGGTGCCGGAAGGCTCCGGCCTCAGCTCCTCGGCCGCCCTCGAAGTCTCCTCGGCCCTGGCCCTCCTGGACGGCCGCGCCATCGACCCGCTGGACCTGGCGCGTTTGTGCCAGCGCGCCGAGCGCGAATTCGTGGGTATGCCCTGCGGCATCATGGACCAGTACATCTCGGTCTTCGGCCGCGAACACAGCGCCGTCGAAATCGATTGCCGCAGCCTGGGCCGCCGCTACGTGGACCTGCCCGCGGACGTCTCCTTCGTGGCCGTCAATACCATGGTGAAGCACGCGCTGGCCGGCTCGGCTTACAAGGATCGCGTGCGGGAATGCGCCGCCGCCGTGGCCGGCATCCGGCAGCGTTTCCCCGAAGTGGAGAGCCTGCGCGACGTCTCGCCGGAGCAGTTCGAAGCGGCCAACTACCTTCTGGATGAAGTGGTGGCGCGGCGCGCCCGTCATATCGTGACCGAGGACGCGCGCGTCGAACGCTTCATGGAGGCCAGCGCGCGCCGCGACCTGGAAACCATGGGACGCCTGCTGGTCGAGTCGCATCGCAGCCTGCAGCACGACTACCAAGTGAGTTGCGCCGAACTCGATTTCCTGGTGGACTCCGCCCTGGGCATCGAAGGAGTGGTGGGCTCGCGCATGACCGGCGGCGGATTCGGCGGCTGCACCGTCACCATGCTGCGCGCCGGCGCCGCGCCGCGCTTCCGCGAGGAGATCGCGCGCGCCTACCGGGCCCGCTTCAACGTCGAGCCGAATGTCTACGACTGCAATCCGTCCGAGGGCGCCGGCGAAATAAAAGATTTCGAGAGAATCCCCGCCGCGAATTGACTAGTTAGCAACCGAGCAATAAGACGAACTGTCCTCTCCACTAGAAAGGGGAAGAAGCGCTCCGGCAGGAATTCGCCTTCTCCCCCTTCTGAACCCTGAGCTATTCTCCCCTACGGCGCCGGCTCTACGTGCACAAGCACATCGGCCACCCAATCGAGTGTCCCCACCACCCTGCGGCGAACCTCGTGCGCGATCTGGTGCGACTGTCGCACGGTCAAGTTCGGGTCCACCTCCAGGTGCAGATCCACGTGGTACCGCATGCCGGTTTTGCGCGCGTAACACTTCTCCACGCCGCGCACTCCCGGCACGCCGGCTGCCGTCTGGCGGATCTGGTTCATGAGCCGGTTATCCGGCATGGTGTCCATGAGTTGCAAGCCGGTATCCCAGGCCACCCGGACGCCCGCGGAGATCACGATCAGCCCCACCGCAATGCCACCATACCGGTCCGCGTCGAGGTACCGCACCGGGTCCGCCAGCGTCAGCCCCACTGCGATCAGCGCCACGATTGCCGAAAGCGTGTCCGTGATGGTGTGCCAGGCATCGGCCGTCAGCGCGGCACTTTTCAGCTTCCGGCCGTAGTGATACTTGAAACCGGCTAGCCCCACTTTGACAGCCAGCGAAACGACCAGGGGCCATAGCACGTAAGCGGCCACCGGCTGGTGCGGCTCGCCCAGGTGCTCGAACGATCCGTAGCAGATCAGCGAGCCGCCCGCCGTCAGCACCAGCCCGATCAACAATCCCGTGAGAATCTCAGCTCGCCCATGGCCATACGGGTGATTTTCGTCGGCCGGCTTGGCGGCCAGGATCAGCGCCAGCAGCACCAGGCCGGAGACAAACACGTCGCCGCCGGATTCCAGGCCGTCCGCCACCACCGCCGTGGAATGGCCCGCCAGGCCCACCACGATTTTGAGGACCGCGAGCAGTCCGCTCACGATCATCCCGGCGGCGGCGACGCGTTGGCCAATCTGCATGCGCTACGCCAGCGCCGGATCGGCGCCTTCCGTATCGACCCCGAGATCGGCGAAGGCGGCCATCGCGCGGGCCGCATCGAACTGGCCGTCGCGCGCCAGCTTCGAAAGCGCCGCCGTGACGATGGATTCCGCGTTCACCTCGAAGTGCCGCCGCAAGTGCTCGCGGTTGTCGCTGCGGCCGAAGCCGTCCGCGCCCAGCGCCACCATGCGGCCCGCCAGCCACGGCGCCAACTGATCCGCCACCGCCTTCATGTAATCGGAGGCCGCCACGATGGGTCCCGCGGCATCGCCTAACGCCTCGAGAATATGCGGCCTGCGCGCCGGCCGGGCCGGATGCAGCCGGTTCCAGCGCTCCACCTTCAGGGCCTCGCGGCGCAGTTCGCTGTAGCTCGTCACGCTCCACACGTCCGCAGGCACCTGGTACCGCTCCTCCAGGATCTGCTGTGCGCGCAACGCTTCGTTGAGGATCGGACCGCTGCCGAAAAGCTGTACCCGGGCCGGCCCGGACGCGCTCGCGCGGCACCGGTAGATGCCCTTCAGAACGTCCTCGGGGTCCAGGCTCTCGGGCATGTGCGGCATGGGGTAGTTCTCGTTGTACAGCGTGATGTAGTAGAAGCGATCCTGCCCCTCCTGGTACATGCGCCGTATGCCGTCCTGCACGATGATGGCGATTTCGTAGGCGTACGCGGGGTCGTAAATCGCGCACGTGGGCACCGTGCTCGCCAGAATCGGTGTGTGGCCGTCCTGGTGTTGCAGGCCCTCCCCCGCCAGCGTGGTGCGTCCCGCCGTGCCGCCGCACAGAAAGCCCTTGCCGCGCGCGTCGCCGAAAGCCCATATCAGGTCGCCCACGCGCTGAAATCCGAACATCGAGTAGTACAGGAAGAACGGGATCATCTCAATCCCGTAGTTCACGTAGGCCGTGCCTGCGGCCGTGAAGGAAGCCATCGAACCGGCCTCGGTGATGCCTTCCTCCAATATCTGGCCGTCCCTGGATTCGCGATAGTACAGAAACATCTCCGCGTCGTGCGGTTTATACAGCTGCCCCTGGCTGGCATAAATCCCGAACTGCCGGAAGAGCGACTCCATGCCGAACGTGCGCGCCTCGTCCGGGATGATGGGCACCACGCGCCGTCCGATCTCGGGATGCTTCATCAGCAGGGTCAGGATGCGCACAAATGCCATGGTGCTCGAGACCTCGCGGCCCGCCGAGCCTTCCAGCGATTCCTTCAGGTACTCCAGCGGGGGAGCCTCGATGGCGCTGGCCGCCACCTTGCGGAATGGCACGTACCCGCCCAGCCGCCGCCGCTGCTCGTGCAGATAGATCATCTCCGGGCTGTCCGCCGGCGGCCGGTAAAAGGCCGCGTTGCGCGCCGCCTCCTCCGGAATGGGGATCTCGAAGCGGTCGCGGAAATGCGCGATCTCCTGCTCGTTGAGCTTCTTCTGCTGGTGCGTGATGTTGCGGCCCTCGCCGGCCTCGCCCAATCCATAGCCTTTGATGGTCTGAGCCAGGATCACGGTGGGCTGCCCCTCGCTCTCGACAGCCCTCTGGTAAGCGTTGTAGACCTTCTGCGGGTCGTGACCGCCGCGCTGCAAACGCAGCAGGGCGTCGTCGCTGAGGTGCGCCACCAGGTCCAGCAGTTGCGGGTACTTGCCGAAAAAGTTCTTGCGGATATAAGCGCCGTCTTTGGTGACGTAGGTCTGCAACTCGCCGTCCACCACCTCGTCCATGCGTTTCACCAGCAGGCCCGAGGTGTCGCGCGCCAGCAGCGCGTCCCATTCGCCGCCCCAGATCACTTTGATCACGTTCCAGCCGGCGCCGCGGAAGGCGGCTTCGAGTTCCTGTATCACCTTGCCGTTGCCGCGCACCGGCCCATCCAGCCGCTGCAGGTTGCAATTGATGACGAAGATCAGGTTGTCCAGCTTCTCGCGCGAGGCCAGCGTGAGCGAACCCATGGATTCCGGCTCGTCCATCTCGCCATCTCCGAGATACGCCCAGATTTTGCGCGGCGTCTTCACGATCAGCCCGCGGTTCTCGAGGTATCGCATGAAGCGCGCCTGGTAGATGGCGTTGATCGGCCCGAGTCCCATCGAGACCGTGGGGAAACGCCAGAAATCCGGCATGAGCCAGGGATGCGGGTACGAGGAGAGACCCGGATTTTCACGCAGCTCGTGCCGGAAGTTCTTGAGGTGTTCCTCGCTGAGGCGCCCTTCCAGAAACGCGCGCGCGTAGATTCCCGGCGAGGCATGGCCCTGGAAATAGAGCAGGTCGCCCGGCTGATCGCCATAGCGCGCGTGGAAGAAATGGTTGAACCCCACTTCGAGCAGCGTGGCGAGCGATGCGTAAGTCGAAATGTGGCCGCCGATGCCCGGATCGTATTTGTTCTGGCGGACCACCATGGCCATGGCGTTCCACCGCACCAGGCTCTTGATGCGGCGCTCCGTGGCGCGATCGCCCGGATAGCGCAGTTCATCCTCCGGACGTATGGAGTTGACGTAAGGCGTATTCAGATGGATGGGCAGATCCGCGCCGCCGGCTCGCGCCCGCTCATTGAGCTGATCCAGCAGATACGCCGCGCGATCCGGTCCAGCCGCCTCGACAATCTGGTCCAGCGCCTCCACCCACTCGGTAGTCTCCTGTGGATTCGAATCCACAACCCTCTCGTTCAGTGTCTGGTGCATGGATGTTTTCATTATAAGGCGGCTGTGTTACTGCCTGATTCACAACCGCTTGCCGGCGCGCCCTCGAGTGCGCGGTTCCGTCGGAGCCATCACCATCCGCAGCCGCAGCCCGCGCAGGTCGCGCAGCAGAATGTCCGGCCCCAGGGCCGCCAGTTCCTCCTCCGGCGTGACCCCCGTCCGGACGGCGATCGCGCGAATCCCGTTCCGCCGCGCCGCCTCGATATCGGAGGGAGAGTCGCCCACCAGCGACACCGGAGCGCTCCGCTCGATCCAGCCCCGCTGGCGCGCCGCGCGAATGGCCGCGCGCGCCAGCCCCGCCCGCGTGGAAGCCGTCTCGCCGAACGCGCCGAAGCGGAAGTAGTCGCGCAGCCCCGCGCGCCGGAGTTTGTGCCAGCCGATACGCGTCAGGTTTCCCGTGACCAGCCCCAGCAGGATTTCGCGCCGCGCCAGCCGTTCCAGCAGCGCCGGGACGCCCGGGCAACGGCTATCGCCCAGCATCGGGCACGCGCGCAGGTAATAGCGCTCGGCCGCCCGCACGATCGCCGGCAGCGTCTCGCGGATGCGCGCGCGTGTAGCGCCTGCCTTACGCATCATGATGGCCAGTATGTCCGGATCGAGCATGCCCTGCACCGGAATTCCCTCCGTGGTGGTCTCGAGGCCCGCCACCTTGCGGACCCCCTCCACCAATGCCGCCCGGTGATGCGGCCCGGCGCGCCGCACCAGCGTGCCATCGATATCGAAGAGAACCAGCGCGCGGTACATGCGGGGAAACGGCGAGTCTCGAAGGCGCTACGGCTGGAGCGCCACGGTGGCCTTTCCGGCCGGGCCGTTATACGTCAACTGGACCGAATGGATGCTCTTGTCCTTGCCCCGGTATTCGAAGTAAAGCAGTCCTGCCTGCGGCAGAGTCCGATCCCCTTCCGACAAAGAGGCCAATTTGGTCTGCTCCGCCATGGCGCGCTGCAATTCTATGGGGACGTGCACGATCGGCGGCGGGCCTTCGTCCTGACCGCCCCCCGAGTTGAGGCTGGTTTTCGATTTCTTTGACGATGCTAATTCGGGCGGCTCCCACTCGGGATCTTTGACATTCCGGACCACCAGACCATAGGGCAGGCTGGGCAGCACCTTCTTGTCGTTGATCCGCAGCGTAAAGTCTCCAGGAGAAAGTGTGAGCTTCGCCCCCGGCTCCCCGAACAGCCCCACCTCGACCGACACATAATCTTCGGTCGTGAGCGTTTTCTGCGCCGTGCGCACGAAGTGTCCCACGAACTCCGCGCCGATCGTCACCGTGCCGGCTTTGACGTGCGCCTGGTATTCGGCCGGAGTCAACCTCGGCGGCAGACCTTGCGGTTCGTTGGGACGCAGCTCCTTCTTGGGCGCGGTTTGCGAAGGCGCCGCGCTTGGTGGACTTGCCGGGCTTTGTGGATACAGGCAAAGCGAGGCGGTCAAGACACCGGCGACGAGAACGCCGATTCTCGAGATTGCGGGTTGCATGCTTTTACTCACAAAATAGCATAGCCCGCAAGTCGCTCTACATGGCCTTGGCCAACTCCTCCGCGGTCTGCCGCTCCACTTCGGCGTGCAGGCTGTTGCCGTGCGCATCCATCGTGACGATGGCCGCGAAATCCTTCACGCGGATGTGCCACATGGCTTCCGGGATGCCCAGCTCCAGCAGGTGGACATCCAGCACCTTCTCGGCCGTTCGGGCGTAGTACTGCGCGGCTCCGCCGATGCCATTCAGGTATACCGCCCCATGCTCCTTCAGCGCCGCCAGCGTCTTGGGCCCCATACCCCCTTTGCCGATCACCGCGCGCACGCCATAGCGGCGGATCACCTCGGCTTCATAAGGTTCCTCCCGGATGCTGGTAGTGGGGCCGGCGGCCTTCACGGCCCACTTGTCGCCCTCTTTCAGCATCACGGGGCCGCAATGGTAGAGCGCTGCGCCGTTCAGATCCACGGGAGGCGGGTTCTTCATCAGATAGGCGTGCACGGCGTCGCGGCCGGTATAGATCTCGCCCGTGATCAGCACCACGTCTCCCACCTTCAACGCGCGCACCTGCGCCTCGGTCAGCGGCGGCGTCAAAACCACCTCCCGGCCCGTCAGCGGGAAGCCCGCGCCGCGCGCCAGGGCCTCCACGGGCCGCGCCGGGTCGCGGTAGAGCCAGCCGGCGATGGCCCCGGTGGTCGGATCCAGCCGCACGCCCAGACGGCGAAACGCCCAGCAATCGTACGCCACCGATACGAAGAAGCTGGCCGGCAGCCGGTTGGCCGCGGTGATCTTGCACCCGATCAGCGTGGCCTTGCCGCCGAATCCCATGGCGCCCACTCCCAGCTTGTTGGCCTCCTCGATCACGGCCGTCTCCAGCTCCGCCAGCACGGGGTTGGGATTCACGTCATCGAGCGTCCGGAACAATTGCCGTTTGGCTAATTCGTAGCCGTGAGCCCGGTCGCTGCCGATGCACACCCCGATGGCGCCCGGCGAGCATCCCTGCCCCTGCGCCTGCCAGACCGCGTGCAGGATGCACTTGCGGACGCCTTCCAGGTTCCGATCGGCGCGCCCCAGGTGATCCAGCTCGCAGGGCACCGAGTACTGAATGTTCTTGTTCTCGCAGCCGCCCCCCTTGAGGATCAGCTTCACCTCGATCTGGTCTTCTTCCCACTGCTCGAAGTGCACCACGGGCGTCTCTGCGCCCAAATTGTTGCCGCTGTTCCGGCCGGTGATCGAGTCCACCGAATTGGGCCGTAGCTTGCCCCGCCGCGTGGCTTCGGCCACCGCCTCCAGGATGGCTTTGCGTATGGCCATCTGGTTCACGCCCACGGGAGTATGCACGATAAACGTCGGCATCCCGGTGTCCTGGCAGATGGCGCCCTCGTCGCAGGCGGCCATGTCGATATTCTGCAGGATGACATCCAGGGCCTGCGAGGATTGCGTCCCCGGAATTTCCTGGTTCGCTGCCAGCGACATCGCCGCGCGCACATCCGGCGGAAGATTGGTCGAGGTTTGAATAACCAGCTCGAGAAGACTGGTGGCTAAGAACTCCATACAAGCATTCTAATCGGAGTCGCCTTAATCCAGCTTGAGCCGTACATCGGCCCGCATCCCGGGCCGCAGGTCCGCTAGCGTGTTCGTGAACTCCACCACCACGGCCGATCCTTCGACGGATTTCACCGTTCCCGGCATCGCCGCGCTCTGCATCTCGAGAATCAGCACCAGCGCCGGCTGGCCCGGCCGTATGCGGCTCACCGCGGATGCGGGCGCGGTCAGAGGCACTTCGAGGGCATACAGATCGGTGGCGATCTGAAACAGGTCGTTGCCGGCCTCGGAGACTGCCCGGCCCACCTCGCCGTTTCTCCCCACCACCACGCCATCCACGGGCGATTGGATTTCCGCCGCGTCGAGGGCCGATTGGGAATCCTGCAGCTCCCGGCTCTTGTCCTCGGCCAGCTTGCGCGCGGCCGCCAGCTCGCCGTTAGCTTCGTCCACCTGATCGTGAGC
Source organism: Terriglobia bacterium (assembly GCA_963714205.1). GTDB lineage: Bacteria > Acidobacteriota > Terriglobia > Bryobacterales > Bryobacteraceae > CAVQNQ01. The sequence continues at coordinate 746,823 of CAVQNQ010000002.1, read as the reverse complement.
CGACCGCGCGGCTTTTTCCATGCTGTCGAACTCCGCCTGTGCACCGTCGTAATCCCGCTCGACTCTCTGATACGTGAGGCGCGGCGTGGCGCCGGCCGCCAGCAAGGTCTTCTGCCGGGAGAACAGCTTTTCGACGCGCTCGAACTCCGCTCTGGAGTGCTGCGCGGCGGCATCCGCGCGGGCCGCCTCGATCATGGCGGCCGAGACCACCCCTTCAGCTCGCAGCACTTGCTCCTGGGCGCGGTCCACCGCCTGGGCGGCCGCCTCGCGGGCGCTTTCGAGGCCCGTGGAACCTACCCGCGCCAGCGCTTCCCCCTCGTAGACCTCTTCCCCCACCTCGACCAGGAACGCGTCGATATTCCCCGCCATCGCCGAGCCCACGCCGGTGACGTGCTGCGGTCGAACGGGACCCTGCAGCGTGATTTCCCCCGCGGGCGCTACCACCGCGGCCGACGCGCGGGCCGGAGCCCGCCCGGTCGCCAACTCGCGCCGCTGCCGCAGCGAAAGAGCCGCGATGCCGATTCCCGCCAGCAAAACGGCTCCGGCGATGAGAATACCCTTGCCACGCACCTCACTTCCGAGAATAACCCTATGACCCCTGGCCCCGCGCCGTCTCCTTCAAAAACGTGCCCTCGCGCAGTTCCGTGAAGGCCTGCCGGAGCTGCTCCTGCGTATTCATCACGATAGGCCCGTACCAGGCCACCGGCTCCTCGATCGGCTCTCCCGAAATCAGCAGGAAGCGAATCCCATCGTCGCCCGCCTGCACCATCAGCTCGTCGCCACGGTCGAACAGCACCAGCGAGCGGTTTTCCGCCTGCGCGGGAGGCGTGGTGTCCGCCCAGCCCACCGGCTCGGTGGGCACCGCCAGCGGCCCGGAGGCGTTCGAGAACTTCCCGGCGCCCCCGAACACATAGGCAAAGGCGTGGCGCGTCGTCTCGACCGGAAGAACTTTCCTGCGCCCCGGCGGCACCGTCACATCCAGGTACATCGGATCGGCGGCGATCTCGTCCACCGGCCCCTTCTTCCCCCAGAACTCCCCGCAGACGATGCGCACCTCCGTGCCGTCGTCGTCCTTCACCACCGGGATATCGCCGGCCTTCACCTCCTGGTAGTGCGGCGTCGTCATTTTGAGCGCAGCCGGAAGATTGGCCCACAACTGGAAGCCATGCATGCGCCCGGCCGGATCGCCCTTCGGCATTTCCTGGTGGATGATTCCGCGGCCAGCCGTCATCCATTGCACATCCCCCGCCGCGATGGTGCCGCTATTCCCCATGCTGTCGCCGTGCTCCACGGTTCCGGTGAGGACGTAGGTGATGGTCTCGATCCCACGATGCGGGTGCCAGGGAAAACCGGCCAAGTAATCGGCCGGAACGTCGTTTCGAAAATCGTCCAGGAGCAGGAACGGATCGAAATCGGTCGTGTTGCCGAAGCCGAACGCACGCCGCAGGTGCACTCCCGCGCCTTCCAGGGTGGGCTTCGATGAGATGACGCGCTTCACAGGCCGAAGAGACATGAGATTTCCTTTCTGTCTAGGAGGGTACCGCACAGAAACGGGTTGCGCTGTTATGTTGCGGACGTTCAGCCCCGTGCCGGCACCGTCCTCCGCGCGCGCCGCGCCAGCTCCCGCCGCATCGCCGCCACCATCCGCCGCGCTCCCCGCGCCCAGTTGGGAAACAGGTCGATGTATTGCAGCTCGCGCTGGATCGAGGGCGGCATCCGGCACGCATCCAGCCGCGCCGGCAAGACGAAGATCTCGTCGAGCGGCACCCGCCGCGCGCAATCCAGCCCGTACCGGAGTTCCGACTGGAACCCACCCTTCTTGTTCACCGCGTGGGTCGAGAAGCAGGCTACGAAAAAATCCGAATTCTCGATGGCGTTTTCGATGGCTCTCGGCCAGTTCTGCCCCGGCAGCAGCTTGCGCGCGTCGGTCCACGGGTTGAAGCCGGCCTCCTCCAGGTTCCGCGAGAGCCGCTCGGCCGCCGCCGCGTCTTCCCTAACGTGCGCGATGAATACCTGCGGCTGCGTCCAGGGGTCGAAGCGGAATCCCCGCGCCGTATCGGGGTGGAACGTCCCCAGCCCCTCGATCTCCACGGTCTTTCCCGATCCCAGGCCGCGGATCACCACCTGCGCCAGTTCGTCGGTCGAAAGCGCTTCACCCACGCCGCCGGTCCCCCTCGCGCTCGAACACCACGCCGCCATCCGGCCCGTGACGGAAAATGCCCAGACCGCTCAGGCGGGCATCGCGGCCCTGCCGCAGATTGGAGAGGATCTGGTGCACCACGCGGTCCAGGCAGTCGGCCGCCTCCGCCTCGCTCACGCCCGTCCGCCGCGCCATGCGTTTGGCGATATCCGGCTTCTTCATTCCGGTTTCAATTTACCAGCCGGCCCCCTCCGGCTCCCCGCCTGGGTACCCGGAGAGCTCCTCGAATTATCTGAAAACACAGAACTTATTCGATCGAAAAATCGTGGCAGGCCGGGTGATCCGTACATGAAACGATTTTAATAGCGGCTTAAGCGGGCATTCATGTCGGGTTCGCTATCATTCAACCAGATGAAGCAGTTCATCACCCATATAAGGAGAAACGAAAAATGAAGAAATTGATGGCTCTGGCGCTCGGTCTGGCGTTCGCACTCGGCACCATTAGCGTGTCCTATAGCCAGGACACCGCCACCAGCACAAAGACGAAGAAGGCCAAGAAGACCAAGAAGGCCCCGCCGAAGGACACTACTCAGAAGTAAGGCGGCGCTCGCGCGCTTCCAATATGTTGCTGGGCAGCCGCGTAGTGGCTAGGAACCTACGCGGCAATCCAGTTTTCAGTCCCCCCTCCTCAGTTCTTCTGTTCTTTCCCCCGCAAGGAGTTTCTCTTCATCCCGCTGTAAGTCTTGTCCGTGTAACCTTCCAAATTGGATGAACGCCCTCCACATAAGAGGGTAAGGATTCAAGGGATCTTCCATGAAGTTCTTCTTATTCATGGGGTTGTCTGTCTGCGTCGGGATCTTGTCCGCGCCTCTCGGTGCGGCTCAGGCTCCCGGCTCCGCTCGCGCGGCCGGGGCCGTGACTGCCGTGGATACCGCCGCCGGCCAAATCTCCCTGAAGACCGATCAGGGCGAGCCGGTCACCGTCACCACCTCCGAGCGGACCGCTATCATCCATGTTCCCCCGGGCGAAACCGATGTCCAGAAGGGATCCAGGATGGCCCTGTCCAGCCTCTCGCCGGGCGACCGCATCGTTGCCCTAGGGGCTTTTTCCGACGGCCAAAAATCCCTCCAGGCGCGCTCCATCCTGGTGATGACCCGCGCCGATCTATCGGAGATTCAACAGAAGGAGCGCGCCGATTGGCAGAAACGCGGCATCGCCGGCACGGTGGTGACAGCAGACCCCGCGGCCAAAACCATTTCGATTAAGGCCGGCTCGCGATCCCTCACCGTGGAGTCTTCTCCCGATGCCGATATCCGCCGCTACGCCCCGGATTCGGCGCGCTTCGCCGATGCCCAGCCCGGTTCCCTCGCCGAAATCAAGCCCGGAGATCAGGTGCGCGTCCTCGGCAATCCCAGCGGCGATGGCTCGGTCGTCAAAGCGGAGAAGATCGTCTTCGGCACCTTCCGCCAGCTCGCCGCTACCGTCACCTCCGTGAATCCCGCGACCGGCGAAATCCAGATGAAGGATCTGGCCAGCAAGAAGTCCCTCACCCTGCGGGTCGATGCGGATTCCACCCTCCGCCGGCTGCCCGAGCCCGTGGCCCGCATGCTCGCGCGCCGCTATCAACCCGGCGCCGATCGCGCAGCCCCGGGGCCCCCCGCCTCCGGGGGCCGAGGCAGCACCGGCGATATCGGACAACTGCTCGACCGCCTGCCGGCCATGCCGCTGGCGGAACTCAAACCCGGTGATGCCATCATGGTCTCCACCACCGTGGGAACCGACCCGGGACGCGTCACCGCAGTCATGCTTTTGGCGGGAGTCGAACCTTTGCTGACCGCTTCTCCCACAGCCACGCGCGACATCATGAGCGGCTGGAACCTCGGCGGGGAAGGCGGCGGCGACATGGGAAACCAATAATCCAGCGGATCGCGAATCACTGTGCTGTTTGGTACTGAAGAAAACTATGTTCAACCTGAGAACACTCTGCTTTTTGCCGATCTTAGCCGCCCTGGCGGCATCCACCGCGCCGGCCCAGTCCGCTAGCGGTGCCGTCAAAGGCACCCTCACCGATAACTCCGGCGCCATCATACCCGGCGCCGCTGTGGCCATTCAGAGCGGCGGCGCACAAAAAACCATGCTGACCGGCAACGATGGCGGCTTTGCCTTTTCCGGCCTCGCGCCCGGTCAGTATACCGTCAGCGTAACCTTCCCGGGTTTCGCGCCCTTTTCAAAATCCGTCTCGGTGACCGGCGGCGGCACGGTTCAGCTTCCCATCAGCCTCACGCTCGGCAGCGAGAAGCAGGAGATCACCGTTCAGGGTGAAGCCGGCCCCACGGTAAGCGTGGAACCCGATAACAACGCCACCGCTCTGGTACTGAAGGGCGACGACCTCGCGGCCCTCCCCGACGATCCCGACGACCTCTCCGATGCCCTTCAGGCCCTCGCCGGACCAGCCGCTGGGCCCAACGGCGGCTCTATATACATCGATGGCTTCAGCGGCGGCGAACTGCCCCCCAAAGAGACCATTCGTGAGATCCGCATCAATCAGAACCCCTTCTCGGCGGAATACGACAGGCTGGGTTTCGGCCGCATCGAGATTTTCACCAAGCCCGGCACCGATAAGTTCCGCGGCATGCTGTATTTCAACGACAGCGATTCCACCTTCAATTCGCGCAATCCTTTCGCCGCCAACAAGCCCGATTACTCCAACCGCCAGTTCGGCGGCAGCTTCGGCGGGCCTATCGGCAAGAAAGCTTCGTTCCTGGTGAACTTCGACCGGCGCGATATCCAAAATAACGCCGTCACGCACGCTTTCTATCTCGACCCCACCAGTTTTGCCGTTACGCCGGTCAATACCGCTGTGGTCACGCCCACCGCGAACACCGTGATCTCGCCACGGCTCGATTACCAATTAAGTACCAACCACACCCTCGTCGCGCGTTTCGAAGAGCGTTTTAGCGAGCTGGATAACCAGGGCTTGGGACAATATGCCCTCCCGCCGCCCTATAACAAGTACATGGCTTATAACATTCCGTCCAACAGCCAGAACCTGATGCTCACCGAGACGGCCGTAATAAGCCCCAAGATGGTTAATGAAACCCGCTTTCAATTCGTGCGCCAGTGGACCGCCTCGGAAGGCAATGAGATACCCACCATCGACGTGGCTAACACTTTCGTCACGGGCGGGAATGGCATTGGCAACGAGCACGACCTGGCCAAGCACTTCGAGCTGCAGAACAACACCTCTATCTCGCAGGGCACTCACACGATCCGTTTCGGAGTGCGAGTCCGCCGCCTGACCGACCAGAACAACAATCCGGCTGGTTTTAACGGCGCTTTCACCTTCACCGGCGGTGTCGAGCCGGTGCTCGATCCTACCAATCAAATCGTCCCCGGCGAGACCACCCTGCTGACGGCCCTCCAGCAATACCAGCGCAACCTCCAGTTACAGCAGGCGGGCTTCACGGAGAGCGAGATACAAGCCCTCGGCGGCGGACCATCGCGGTTCACCATCCAGGGCGGCCAGTCCTATGTGAGCCTGGTACGATGGGATGCCGCGCCTTTCGTGCAGGACGACTGGCGCTTACGTTCCAACCTCACCCTCAGCCTCGGGCTGCGCTATGAGGTGCAAAGCCTGGTCTCGGACTACCGCGATGTCGCCCCGCGCGTGGGCTTCGCCTGGGCTCCCGGCAGCGCGGGTAACGGCCGTCAGAAGACCGTGATCCGCGGGGGCGTGGGCGTTTTCTACGACCGCATCGGCTTCACGCCTTTTGAAAATGCCATCTTGAACAACGGCGTGAACCAGGTGGAGTACACGGTCTTCAATCCAACCTTCTATCCCACTATCCCGTCGCTCTCCTCGCTGAATAGCGGGCAGAACACGATTAACATGGTCGATCCGCATCTGCGCGCCGATTACAGCCTGCAAAGCGCCATCGGCGTCGAGCGCCAGATACCGGGTAATACCACTCTTTCGGTGACTTACACGAACAATCGCGCGGAACATCTGGCGCAGACCGTTCCCATCAACACGCCTCTGCCCGGTACCTTCAATCCGCTGTCGCCGCTGGGCCCGACTAACGGCGTCTTCCCCTATGGATACACTGCCGGCAATATCTTCGATTACGAATCGGGCGGCATCCTGCGCCAGAACATCGTGATGGTCAATTTCAATACCCGCTTCAGCCGCCGGGTTTCGCTGATGGGAAATTACTCGCTCAATTACGCGCACGATCTCCCCTCCACTCCATCCGATCCCTACGATTTCGCGCTGGATTACGGGCGCTCCAATCTCGACCGGCGCCACAATTTCCAGATGTTCGGCAGCATACTCGGACCGAAAGGCGTCGCGTTCGCGCCGTTCGTGATCGTTCGCTCCGGTGCGCCCTACGACGTGCTGCTGGGCCAGGATGTTTTCGGCGACACCTACCTGAACGCGCGCCCGGTGCTCGCCGGCCCGGGAGCGGTTTGCGGCGGCGACATCGTGTGCACTCCCTACGGAAACTTCAACACCAATCCGGCGGCGGTCGTGACGGGCAACAATCTGGTTCCGCGAAATTACCTCACCATGGCCCCGCTGTTTTCTTTGAACCTGCGCGTGTATCGCGTTTTCGGTTTCGGCGAGCGCGGCGGCTCCCACGCCATGCCCAGCGGAACGGGCGGCGGCGGCCCGGGTGGCCGCGGAGGCGGCGGTTTCGGAGGTCCGGGCGGCATGCGCATGGGCCCGATGGGGGGCGGCGGAGGCCGTGGAGGATTTTTCGGCGGCGCCAGCACCGAACACCGCTTCAATCTCACCCTGGCGGTGAGCTTCACCAACATCCTGAACCACCTGAATCCGGGCGGCTACCAGGGCGTGTTGACGTCGAATGAGTTCGGCCAGCCCACCAGCGTGAATACCGGTTTCGGTGGCGGCTTCGGCGGCGGACCCGGCGGCGGACCCGGCGGCCCGATGGGGAGCGTCGCCAACAACCGTCGCATCGAGTTCTCCACGCGCTTCACTTTTTGAGGCACGCGAGCGCGGTCCGATTGCACGAGTTCGGCGGTCCCTGCGTCTGATCTTGTTTAATGGGAAATTTCCGCGCGTGGCGGGCTGCCGCGATTCTATCCGGCATGCTCTTCTGGGGCGCATTCCGATGTCCGGCCGCCACCTCCGCTCCGGTGGTCCAGAGCGTCACCGATTCCGCCGCGTACGGCCCGCGCGTGGCGCCCGGCTCGCTGGCGTCCATCTTCGGCACGAACCTCGCGAGTGCGACCGCCTCCGCGTCCGCGTTCCCCTTGCCCACGAGTCTCGGCAACGCCAGCGTCACGATCGGCGGCGCTTCCGTGCCGCTGCTCTACGCCAGCCCCACTCAGATCAACTTTCAGGTGCCCTCCGCGCTGGCCGCCGGCAGCGCCAGCCTGGTTGTGGATGGCCCCGGCGGCGCCAGCGCGTCCTTCACCTTCGCGGTTACCTCGTCGGCTCCGGCTATCTTTGAGTACGGCGCCAACCATGCCGCCGCGCAGAACGGCAATTCGACGACGGTCAATGCGTCATCGGCCGCGGCCGCCTCGGGTTCCATCGTTACCGTGTATCTCACGGGCATAGGCGCGGTCGATAATGCGGTCGCCGATGGCTCGCCTGCCCCCACCTCGCCTTTATCCAACGCCACCGCGGCTTACTCCGCTACCATCGGCGCCGCCAGTGCTTCCATCCAGTTCCTCGGTCTCACGCCGGGTTTTGCGGGGCTCGCGCAGGCGGATATCCAGGTTCCCACCTTGCCGTCCGGCGACTACCCTCTGGTCATCGCCATGGGCGGATATATCAGCGCTTCGGCCGTCATCTCGGTTTCGGGATCGGGAACGTATACCAGCCCGCTGACGCTTTCGAGCTCGGTCGCCTTCGCCAACAGCGGGTCGAGCACCGTGGCGCTCTACGACAACGTGGCCTATATCTGCGGGGCCAATCGCATCGTCATGGTGGACGTCACCAGTGCCGTCGCGCCCAGCTACATCGGCGAGTTCGGCGACAGCGTTCTCAACGGCTACGGCGACCGGTGCGCCATCAACACGTCCGCCGCCACTCCGTATCTGGTGGAAATTTTCGGAAGCTCGACCAGCGACGAATCCTTCGCGGTCTACGGGCTGAGCAACCCAAAGTCGCCCAACCTGCTGGATGTCGCGACAACCACCTACGCCAACATGGTGGATGTGAGCTTCTCCGGCAACTATGCGTTCATAACCACCAGCTACATCACCTACCAGAACAGCACTGCCGACATAACCGCGCAAAACGGCGACTTATTGGTTTTCGATTTCACCAATCCGGCAGCTCCGCGGTTCCTGACGATTCTGCAGCCCTCGACGCTGAGCGATTTGAATCTCAAACCCGATGCCGAGGTCGTCGATCAGATCTTCGCCTATATCGCCAGCAGCACCGCCACCGGATCGAGCACCAGCGGCGCCGGCGTGCTGGACGTGCTGAACATCGGCACGCCATCCACGCCCTATCCCATCAGCCAGGTGACCGTCACCGCGGCGGCCATTTTGCTCAGCTTCGATATTGCGGGCAACACGCTCCTCGCCGCCGGCAACACCACCGGGCAGCGCAACCCCGGAACTCCCGATTTCGATTTCACCGGCGACCTGACCCTTACCACCATGGATCTGACCAACGTGCAGGCCCCCGCGGTCATCACCACTTTCACGACCAATCTGCAGGTGAACGGGACATTCCACGTCTCCGCCTTCTCCAGCGCCATTTTTGCGATTGTGAACAACCCGCCGGACACGGACGATTTCGGACCCTCCTCCCTGATGATCGTGGACGCCCGCACCCCTTCCACCATTACTCCGTATCCGTTCCAGACCCAGTTCGGCTTCAGCGGCATCCTGACCACGAACAACGGCTATCTGCTGGCAGCCACCTCGCTGGGCCTGAACATCTATCAATTGCAGTTGTGAACCCGCCGGGCCTACAATCTCTATTGGCATGCGGGGTTTTCCCGGCTGCGATTCCCATGAATATCTCGGTTAAGAGCGAATATGCCTTGCAAGCCATCTTCGATCTGGCCGCCCAGACGGGCACCGATCCCGTGAAGATCGCCGATATCGCCCGCCGCCAGCAGATTCCCCAGAAGTTCCTCGAGCTCATCCTGGCCGGGCTTAAGCAGGCCGGATTTGTGGAATCCCGGCGCGGCGCGGAAGGCGGCTACCTGCTAGCGCGGCCCGCGGCGGCCATTACTGTGGGAGAAGTCCTGCGGTCGGTGGAAGGCTCGCCTCAAAAGACCCGTCGCCGGCGCAAACCCGAAACGCCCTTCAGCGACATGTGGCAGCGCGTGGACGCCGCCATTTCCCAGATCATCGACCAAACTACCTTCGCCGAGCTGCTGCGCGTCTGGAACGATAAGCAGAACCGTTTCGTGGTGAATTGGGATATCTGAACAACTTGCAAATCACCCAAATAAAAAAAGCGGGCGCATTTGGGTGATAGGGGTGAGTGCGCCCGCTGTCGTAACGGGGATTTGCTTGGTAAGACGCTGTAACCAATAGGAACCGTTACCGGTTACACGATTTTTTCGAAGAGAAAAAGAGCCACGCCGATGTAGCTCTTTAGGGCTAATTCGGTATATCATAATCCGCAATCAAGAACGAATATGGCAATTCGGTCCCGTAGGTCTCAAATCGTTACGTTAGTTTTCCACTTGTTGTGGAGTGCGCTGGCAGTTTGGGGGCAAATGCAGCCGCCCGCGCCATCCGCGCCCGCCGCCCTTGAGAACTTCGGCAAGCCGATGACTCTGCCATATGAGTGCACATCCGAAGACCAGCAGTGGGCCGGCCTCGCTTGCTCCGAGGATGAACCGTGTCCCATTTACCTCGAGCTGAGCGCCGCTGAATCTTCGGGCGCACGGCTCTTCGTAGCCGGGAACATTCATTCTTCCACGGTCACCCTCTATTCCGTGTTGCTGGCGAGCGACGATTCCGGTCTTACCTGGCGCGAGTCCCACCCCCGCATTCGTGGAGCCGGTCTCGATCATATCCAGTTCTTCGACACCGCCACGGGCTGGGCCGGTGGCGAGGTTCTCTACCCGCTTCCTCGGGATCCCTTCCTGCTTGTCACCACCGATGGGGGTCGCAGTTGGCGCCAGCGCTCTTTGTTCACCGAGACATTCAACGGTTCGCTTCAGCACTTCCTGTTCACCTCGCGCACCAGCGGGAGCGCGATCCTGGATCGGGGTTCGGGAAGCCCGCGCGAACGTTACGCCCTGTACGAGACGCCCGATGGCGGTGAAACCTGGGTCATAAGGCAGGAGAGCAATCGGCCCCTCGATCCGGGCCATTCCTCCGCCGATGCCCCCGCATGGCGGGTGCGCGCCGATGGCCCCACCCAGTCTTTCCACGTCGAGCGGCTGGAGGGCGCGGGCTGGAGCAGCGTGGCGGCCTTCGCCGTCCAGCTGAAAACTTGCCAAGCCCCCTAACGCGCCTGAATCCCCGGCCTCCTTCCGGAGATCAAATTGCTAGCCAAAAGGCAGAGGTTCGGGAACACACATGATTGTGGCAGCGGGGCTGGCGGTTTTAGTGGCGTTTTGCCTGCTTCTTTCCATGTTCGATACGCCCCCGGCGGTTGGCCGGTAGGCGCCTTCGGGTAAATTTGACACACGCGCGGCGCTTTGGGGAGCGCCGGGCTGGTTTCCGGCATTTGCCGGCCGTTTGGCGTGTGATCTATACTAAATACTTGAACGACAATGCCGAAACGCACTTTTCAACCTAACAACCGCCATCGCGCCAAGACCCACGGCTTCCGCAGCCGCATGGAGACCAAGAACGGCCGCGCCGTTTTGGCCAGGCGGCGTGCGCGCGGGCGCAAGAAGCTGACTGTCAGCTCCGAAAGGTAGTCTTCCATCGCTGGTTTTCCGAAACGTGTTCGTCTGCTGCGATCGACCGATTTCCGAAGAATCTATGACGAGGGTACCCGCTTTTCCGGTCCTCTCTTCGCGGCGTTTTGCGTCCGCGACCTCGCTCCCGATGGTCCCCGCATCGGGCTTACGGTGCCGCGCGCCATGGGCGGCGCGGTGGTCCGCAACCGCATCAAGCGGCGCGTCCGTGAGGCCGTCCGCTGCGAACTCGGCCGGTTGAATCCCCAGTGGTTCATTGTCATCAATCCACGGCGGCGAGCGCTCGATGCACCTCTCGCGGATCTGTGCCGGGAGATCGAACGCCTCTTCGCCCGCTGCAATGGGTCGTCGTGAGTTCTTTGCGAGTGTATAAGGTTTGTGTCTCCCCCTGGCTGCCTTCGGCCTGCCGCTTCTACCCGCCTTGCTCGGATTACATGCGCGAGGCCGTCGAGCGGCACGGCGCGGCGCGGGGAGTCTGGATGGGATTGCGGCGACTGGCGCGATGCCATCCCTTTCATGCCGGCGGTTTCGATCCGGTCCGGTAGCGCCAGTTTTTGAAGAAACGGAATGGTTTTTGAATGGCCGAATCGGTGACCGGCGGTAGCAGCAACCAGGGAAAGCCGCCCCAAGAGATGTCGATGGAGATCCGGCTGTTGCTGGCCTTCATCCTGATGGGCGCGGTGATGTTCCTCACGCCCTATTTTTTCAAGTCCACTCCGCCGCCGCCCGCCAAGACCCCGGTCGCGGGCCAACCCGCGCCGGCCGCGCAGCCCGCGCAGCCCGCGCCAGCCGAAAAGCCCGCGACGAAAGAGGCGCAGGCGGTTCCAGTGGCCACGGCGGAAATCCCCGGCGCCACGCACCAGCAGTCCCAGCCGCCTTTGATCGTCGATACCGACTTTTACCACGTGGTCCTCAACAACCAGGGCGCGACGGTGCGAAGCTGGGTGCTCAAGAAGTACAAGGGCAACGACGGCAAGCCGCTCGATCTGGTCAACACCGCGTCCGGTCTGGAATACCCGTTCTCGCTTTATTTCCCCGACGCGCAGCCCACCTCCAAAGTCAACTGGGCCTACTTCCACGAGACCCCCGATCCCGATGGTCTGGGCGTCCTGTTCGAGTTCTCCGATGGTCACACCTCGGTCCGCAAAACCTTCCGTTTCAAGAAGAACAGCTATCTATCGGAAGTCACCAGCGAAGTGAAGATCGATGGCAAGCCCGTGCCCAACATGCTCGAGTGGCGCGGCGGCTTCGGAGACCTGACGGTGGCCAATCCGGCCGGCCAGGAGAAGACCGGTTACTTCGACGTGCCCGCCAACAAACTGGTGGAGCAGACCGCCAAATCCGCCAAAAACGGACCCGTTACCTCCGGCGGCAGCTTCTCCTTCGGCGGCGTGGAGGACGCCTATTTCTGTGCCGCATTCCTGCCCGGAGACAACTCCACTACCCGGCTGGTGACTTTCGACGACACCGTACCCACCCCCGTCGATTCGAAACCTCTCCAGCTTACCGGCGTGGCTCTTTCCGACGGCGATCCCAACCGTTTCGATCTCTTCGTGGGTCCCAAGGACGTCAACCTGCTCAAGAGCGTCAACCCCAAACTTGAGCAGGTGGTGGATTTCGGCTGGATATCTATTCTGGCGAAACCCCTGTTCCTGGTGGTCACCTGGTTCAACAGCGCTTTTGTTCACAACTTCGGGTGGGCCATCGTCCTCATCACCATCATTCTCAACTTCATCCTGTTCCCGCTGCGGCTTTCCAATATGAAGTCCATGCGCAAGATGCAGGCCCTCAAGCCGCAGATCGACGAGATCAACAAGAAGTACAAGAACGTGGGCCTGCGCGACCCGAAGAAGGCCGAGCAGAACCAGGAGGTCATGGAGCTTTACAAGAAGAATGGCGTCAACCCCATGGGCGGATGCCTTCCCATGCTCATCCAGGTCCCCTTCCTGTTCGCCTTTTACCGGGTCTTCACGGTTTCGGTCGAGATGCGCGGCGCCAGTTGGCTGTGGGTGACCGATCTTTCGCAGCCGGAACACCTGCCCATCAAGATTCTGCCCATCATCATGATCGCCAGCCAGTTCTGGATGCAGAAGATGACCCCGCAGGCCAACGTCGATCCCAACCAGCAGCGCATGATGATGTTCATGCCGCTCATCTTCGGCTTCATGTTCTACCAATTCCCTAGCGGCCTGGTGTTATACTACTTGACCAGCAATCTGGTGAATATTGGGCAGCAGTGGTTCTTCAACCATACGGAAGCGGCGCAGGAGGCCGCCCGCTCGGTCGAGCCACCCAAGAAGAAGAATGGCAGGAAATAATTTGTGAGTGAGCGCAAATATTCGGTTGCCACCATCGGTCTCCGCCTGGATGGTTTTCTCGAAGCCACGCTCCGCAACGCGGGGATCAAAGTAGAATACGACATCCGCGACGTGCAGCCTGCCGACGACGACTTCGAGACGCCCGACGTACTGGTGACCTTCTCCGGCCCCGATGTGGACCTGCTCCTGGCTAACCGCGCCGAGCTGCTGCTGGCCCTGGAACACGTCGCCATGGAGGCGCTGCGGATCTCGTCCGACAACCACTCGCGCCTCTCCTTCGACGCCAACGATTACCGCATGCTGCGCATCGAGGAGTTGCGCGTCAGCGCCATGGCCGCCGCGGACAAGGTGAAGCGCACGGGCGTGCCCTTCCGCTTCAACCCCATGAACAGCCGCGAGCGCCGCGTGATTCACCTGGCCCTGCGCAACGAACCCGCTGTGCGCAGCGAGAGCCTCGGATCGGGACCGGCGCGCGGCGTGGTGGTGTACCCGGCCGGCATGGCCAGTCTGCCCGAGCCACCCCGTTTCGCCGAGACGCGGCGCGGCGCTCCTCGCCCGCGCGGCGCCCGCCGGTAACGCTTCGCGTTTTGAACCTTACCGATACCATCGCCGCCATCGGGACGCCGCCGGGGCGCGGCGGGTTGGGGATCGTCCGCCTCTCCGGCCCGGCGGCACGTTCCATCGCCGAAGCCATCCTGCGCTTTCCGGGCGCCGCCGCGTGGCATTCCTGGCGTGCGCGCATGGCCGAGTTGATCGATCGCGCGGGCCATCCCATTGACCAGGCCGTGGTGCTCTTCTTTGAGCGGCCGCGCTCTTACACCGGCGAGGACGTGGTCGAGATTGCGTGCCACGGCTCGCCCGTGGTGCTGCGGCACACGATAGAGAGCGCCGTCGAGGCTGGCGCGCGCCTGGCCGAGCCCGGCGAGTTCACCCTGCGCGCCTATCTAAACGGGCGCCTCGACCTGCCGCGCGCGGAAGCCATCCGCGACCTCATCGAGGCCACCACACTCTATCAGGCCCGCGTGGCGGCCCGCCAGGCGGATGGCTCGGTTTCCCGCCGCATCGCTCCGCTCAAGGAGCGCTTGCTCGATCTGATCGCGCTGCTCGAGGCGGGCATCGATTTTGCCGAGGATGACGTCAGCGTGGCGCCCGCCTCAGAAATTCTGGCTCGTCTGGCGCCCGTCCGCGAGGGCATCGCCGCTCTGGCGGCCAGCTTCCGATACGGCGCCCTGGTGGCCGAAGGTCTGACGCTGGCCATCGTCGGCCGCCCGAATGTGGGAAAGAGCAGCCTCTTCAACGCACTATTGGAGCGCGACCGCGCCATCGTCACCGAGATCCCCGGCACCACCCGCGATCTGGTCTCCGAAACCGCCGCGATAGGCGGCATCCCCGTGAAGCTCTACGACACCGCCGGCATCCGCGCCTCGACGGAGCGGATCGAGGCGCTGGGGATCGAGCGCAGCCTCCAAGCCATGGCAGATGCGGACCTCACGCTCGTGGTGCTCGATCTTGGGCGCCCCGACGAAGCTTCCGACCGCGAACTGGCCGAGCGCGCCCGCCGCCAGGGCCGCGTGCTGCTGGTGGGCAACAAATGCGACATAGGCGCCCAGGGCCTGCCCGGTTTCGCTCACCTGCCCGTTTCGGCGCTCACCGGCGAGGGCATTCCAGGGCTGCGCCAGGCTATTCTCGATTCCATTGCCCCGGAGGGCGCGCCGGACGAAGCCTCCGGTTTCATCACCAGCCTCCGCCAGGCGCGCCTCCTCGGCGAAGCCGGCGAATCCCTGGAGCGTGCCTTCACCGCCGCCGAAAACTCAATTCCCCACGAGATGCTGCTGCTCGATCTCTACTCGGCTTTGCGTGCCATCGACGAAATCACCGGCGCCACCACCGCCGACGACATCCTGAACCGCATCTTCTCGACCTTTTGCATCGGGAAGTGAACGGCTCGGGGAGATGAAGTCCGCAAACGCCACTTTTTGCTCGCGGGGGGTTCGCTGGAGCCGTCCAGGGTATAGTGAGAGCAAGATGCGCAACAACTTATGCCGGGCGGCAATCTTGGCGATTCTGATCGGATCTTGTGCCGTTGCCTCTCCGGCGGACGACATGACGCACCTGGCCGCCCAAGTGAAGGGCCTGCGTGGGAGGAAGTGGCTTTCATCGGCTGAGTACAAGGTCCTGAAGTCCGAGTACTTGAGCTGGATCGACGCCCGAGTGAAGGCCGGTGATAGCACGGAGAGCATCAACCGGACCCTTGATCTCGCCGGGTTGCTGCCGCGCTGGGCAGACACGGTAGATGAGATGTTTAAGAGCCACGCTGGCTACCTAGAGGTTTCGACGATATCCGTCCGGGGTGCCGATGACATCCTTGTGATCGCCGCCGGCACTTATGTGGGCGTCGGCTGCTCTCTCGACGTGACAGCGGTCTTGTACGACCGCAGATCACGGACGAGACTTGCGGATATCAACGCGGAGTCAGGTGAATCGCAGTATGCGTTTTACCTGTCGGGACTGGATGTGGCCGCCAAGGACGCTAGCGGCCGTCGGGTTGTTGCGAGCGGCTGGACGATTTCAAATTGTACCTCCACCTGGAACGGCAAACGCATACGCATTGACCGGGTCGGCGAGCCTTCGATTGAGGGCATTCTGGCGCGGGATTTGGACGCGCAGGACCGGGACGGCGAGAATGTCGACGCATGGGTTCAGGGTGACGTCGTGACATTTTGGTACCAGGGCGCAATAGGTGATCCCGACCTGTTGAGCGTGCCAGCAATAGCCAGGTATCGCGTCCTTGGGAATCGGGCGATTCGCGAGGCGCCCCTAGCCCTGACGAGAGCCGGGTTTATACGCGAATGGCTGACAGTTTCTGATGCCGAGGCGGTGCGCTGGGGTGACACGCGGGCTCTCGAAGCCCGCAACAGCATTGCAGCCCAGATAGAGAAGCACGGCTTTCAACTTGGGCGTATTGCCCGTTGTGGTGGAACTCCCCCTGTCTGGGAAATCGGCGTGAGCCTCAGTGACGTAGATAGGGTCTACGTCTTCCGTATCAGTGGAGCGCGTGCGACCGAACTGCGTATGATTGGCGTCCCGGATGAGGAGACGTCCGGCTGCACCCGCGACGACATCAGAAACAACCTGGCAAACGTAGCAACCGAACTTCCGTGGTAATTGCCTCTCTAGGCTTGCTGCGCTGCTCGCGCGGCCACGCAGTCGGTAGACGCGCTTGCCGGAATTGCCGAACCCCAGCCATAAACCGCATTACGACATACGACTTGACAGTCTGCCGTCAACGCGCTCAGAAGTGGCGCTGCAGATTCCCGAAACTCTCCACCACCAGCAGCCTGCCCTTGCCCGGACGGATATCCTGCCTCTCCAACACCCACGTATGCGCGTGCGGAACGAAGGCCGCATTCAGCCCCGCTTCCAGCGCCGGGTTGATATCCGATTTCGGGCTGTTGCCGATCATCCAGGTCCGCTCCAGGTCCATCCCGCGCTCCGCCACCAGGCAAATATAAGCTGCCGCGTCCTTCTCCTTCACAATGGCCGTGTGGTTGAAGAACCCGCCCAGCCCGGAGCGGTCGATCTTCAGCTTCTGCTCATCCGGGTGGCCCTTGGTGAACAGTGTCAGATCGTGGCGCGAGGCCAGGTACGCCAGCGTGTCCGCCACGCCCTCGATCACCTCCATGGGACACTCCAGGATGCGCTCGGCGAACCCCATCACCGTGCGCAAATCTTCCTCCCGCACCGGGCGCTCGGCCAGGTGCTCGTAGGTCTGGCGCAGGTTGCGGGCGAAGTTGAGCGAGCCGTAGCCGTGGATCTTGTTATTGGCAGTCTCGATCTCATCCAGCACATCGCGCACCGCGCCCGGCGTCAGCGACGAGTGGTCCAGAAAGTCCACGAATTCCTCGAAGGCGCGCTCGAAGTAGATGTTGTTTTCCCAGAGCGTGTCGTCGGCGTCGATCAGCAGAAACTGTGGCGTCATCGTGAAGGCCGGGGGGCCAGCGTGAAGGGGATCTCGAAGACCGCGTCCACGTCCACGGCGCGGCCGGCGCGAAATGCCGGCTCGAACTCCCACTTGGCGAGGGCCTCTTCGGCGCTGCGGTCCAGCCGGTCGTCCACGTGGCGCAAAAGCCTCACATCGTCCACACGCCCGTCTTTGCGGATCACCGCCGCCAGCCGCACCTTTCCCTCCACGCGCTCGGCGGCCGCGGCGGCGATGTACTTGGGGTCCACTTTATGCAGCGGCAGCGGCGGCTGGATGTCCGGGCCCGGGCCAGCCGCCGGGTCGCGTTCGGCGAACCAAACCATCCAGCTCCCTATGTAGCTGGTCACGTTGGGCATCTGAATGGCCATTGTATAGACGGTGCGTCCCTCCAGCAGCGGATCGGGCGCGCTCGCGACGCGCGTGGCGCGCGTCTCCGAAGGTGGATCGGCGGCCGGCGGCACGATAGGCGCGGAGGCCGCCAGTTGCTCGCGCGTGGTGGGCGGGATGGCGGCCACCAGAGCGGGCCGGCTATCCGCATCTCCGCCGCGAGCCAACAGGCCGGGCACGACGATCATGGCTTTGGGCGCGCCGGCATTGTCTCCGGAAGGCTGCGGCGCGGGGCCAGCCGAGAATCCCGCCTGCCGCGATCCGGGAGGCGCCGGGAAATCGACGGTCTTGGCGGGGCCCAGTCCCACGATGGCCAGGGACGCCTCCGCGGGCGCCGCGCTGGGGTTCGCGATATCCGGAGCCTCGGGCGCCAGGAGCGGCGCCGCGGGCTGCCGCCGCGTCTCCGCCGGAGGAACGAACGCGCGCGGCTGCGGCTTCGGCAACGGGATGGCCAAAGGCAGCATCCCAGCCGCCGGTGCACTCGTGCGCGGCGCTTCGGGCAGGACCGCCTGCACAGCCGGCAGATGCGCCGCCGGCGGCGCGGCGAACTCGCGCACGGGCCGCGCGCCGGCCGTCACGTCCAGCACATTGGGCAGCGGGACGGGCTTGGAAGGCTCAATCTCGGGCGCCGGCATCCAGATGATTTGCGGCGGCCGGGCGTTGTCCCGGGATCCCGCCACGATGGTCTGCTCCAGCTTGACGCGCGCTCGCGCGGGCCGCGCCGGCCTTCGGGCCGCGTCCGGCGCCACTTCCGGCAGCCGCCCGCGGAAGTCATACCAGACCAGGCGCTTTTCATTGGGCCGGATTTCGCTGTCATACAGCGAGACCGCCGGCGGGGGCAGGCGCACCGCCGGGCCCAGCGCCACCCACCCCAGCGCCAGGGCGTGCAGCGCACCCGAGATGGCGAACCCCCTGCCGCGAACCGGCATCCCCATGGATCACAACCCCGCGAGTTTGCCGCCGAAGCCGTTGGTGGGCGCCAGGCCGCGCACGCGCTGGATGTCGCGCTGGCGGGGAAGATATTCCGCCAGGTACCGGTTCAGTTGCCGCAGCCGCTCGGATTCGGAGCGGTGCTGCAAGAGCGTGTTCAGAAAATTCAGGTCCGGCAAACCCTGCGCCAGTTGAAAACTGAGCTGTGAATCGTTCAGATCCGGCTCGGCGCCGTCCGCGTGCAGGCTCTCCAGCGCGCGGTAGTGCGCGAGCGCCGCTTCCCGCAACTCGGCCGGCACGGCGGCGAAATCGTCGTCGTCGAAGAAGCTCACCTCCGCCTGCAGGAAGGCTTTCTCTTCGTTGATCCCCACAATCTCGAACCGCCGCAGGCCGCGCGTCACGATGTCCATGCGCCCATCCGGATACATTTGCAGAACCTTTTCCACCTGCACCGTGCAGCCGGTGTTCACGAGTCCGTCTTCCTGTACCAGCACGATGCCGAATTCCGAGCGGTCGCGTATGGCATCGCCCACCATTTCCTTGTAGCGGTCCTCGAAAATATGCAGCGGCAGGCGTGTCCTCGGGAACACGACCACATGCAGGGGGAACAGCGGAATCAAGCCCGAAGGCATGGTACCATTATGCAGCAATCCCGAACGAAACCATGCGCATTGAAGGCCAAGTGGTGGTCGTCACCGGTGCTTCGGAAGGTATCGGCGCGGCCTGCGCCGCGGAGTTCGCCCGCGCCGGCGCCCGTCTGGCCGTGACCGCCCGTTCCGAAGAAGGCCTGCGCCGAGCCGCACCCGGCGCCCTGATCGTCCCCGGAGATCTCACCGACGAAGACACCCGGCGCCGCGTCGTGGAAGAGACCCTCGCGCGCTACGGCGCGATCGATATCCTGGTGAACAATGCCGGCGCCGGGCTGTATTTGCCCTCCTGGTCCGTTCCCATGGAAGAGGCGCGCCGGGTGTTCGAGTTGAACTTCTTCGCGCTGCTCGGCATGGTGCGACTGGTGGTGCCACACATGCGCGCGCGGGGCGGCGGGACGATCGTCAACGTGGGTTCTATCGGCGGCAAGATCACGCTCCCCTGGCTCACGCTGTACTGCGCCGCGAAGAGCGCGGTGGGAACCCTCACCGAAGGTCTGCGCATGGAATTGCGGCGCGATAACATCCGCGCCATGCTGGTCTGCCCGGGCTACGTTCAAACGGATTTCCAGGACAACGCGCTCCTCGGCCGGCCGCCCGAAGAACTGCTGCGCCGCCGCCGCTTTGCGATCACCGCCGGGCAGTGCGCCCGCGACATCCGGCGCGGCATCGAGCGCGACGCGCGCACGGTCATGTCTCCCGCTTCCGGCTGGATACTGGCGGCGCTGGCCGGCCTGGTTCCATCCCTGGTGGAGGCGCGCCTCGCGGCGTGGAACGGCACCGCATGAACCTGCGTCTGAAGCGTTCACCCGGAATCTACCTGGTGGGCTTCATGGGGTGCGGCAAGTCCACTATCGGCCCGCTCCTGGCCCAACGCCTGGGATGGAGCTTCGTGGATATCGACGGCGAAATCGAGGCCGCCGAAAAGAGCGCCATCGCCGACATATTCGAGACCCGCGGAGAGCCCGAGTTCCGCCGCCTGGAGCGCGAGACCATCCGCGCGCACGTGGGCCAGATCGAGCGCGGACTTCCCGCCGTGGTGGCGCTCGGCGGCGGCGCCTTCCTGGACCCCGCCACCCGCGAACTGCTGGCCTCCAGCGGCATCAGCGTGTGGCTGGATTGCCCGCTTTCCGTGTTGCGCCGGCGCGTGGCCGAGTGCACCAGCCGGCCGCTGGCGCGCGATCCGCAACAGTTCGCCGCCCTCTACGCCGCGCGCCGCGAGTCCTATCGCCTCGCGGACGTGCGCGTCTCGGTGGAAACCGACGCGGCCGGCGATGTGGTCGATTTCATTCTTTCTCACCCTTACTTTCGATGAGCCAATCGCAATGAGCACCCAACGTCTTCGCAAACAGGCATCCAACATCTTTCAGGCCGCGCTGAAAGCGGCCGACCCGGCTGGCGCCGTCGCGCGCCACCTCGAGAGCCGCGACACCTCGCGGTTCCAGAATATTTACGTCATCGGCGCCGGTAAGGCCGGAGCTTCCATGGCCAAGGCGGCCGAGAAAGTCCTCGGCCGGCGCATCACCGGCGGCTTGATCAACGTCAAGTACGGCCACCTCGCCAAGCTGAAGCGCATCGAGCTGAACGAGTGCGGGCATCCCGTTCCCGACCAGCAAGGCGTGGATGGCGCGGCGCGGATCGCGGCCATCGCCGAAAAGGCCGGCAAGGACGACCTGGTGATCTGCCTGATCTCCGGCGGCGGTTCGGCCCTCCTGCCCCTGCCCGCCGAACCCATCACCCTGGAGGAGAAGCAGGCCACCACCAAGCTGCTGCTGGCCTGCGGCGCCAACATTCACGAGATCAATGCCATCCGCAAGCACATCTCGCGCATCAAGGGCGGCCAGCTGGCACGCCTGGCGTTCCCGGCCACCGTGGAAGCTCTGATGCTCTCCGACGTCATCGGCGACGACCTGGACGTCATTGGCTCCGGACCCACCGCCCCGGATGCTTCCACCTTCGCCGGCGCCGTCGCCATCCTGGAGCGCTACGGCATCCTGGCGCGCGTGCCCGCGGCCGTGCGCGAGCGCCTGGAAGCCGGCATCCGCGGCGAAATCCCCGAGACTCCCAAGCCGGCCGACCCCATTTTCAAGCGCGTCCGCAACACCATCGTGGGAAGCTGCGAGCTGGCCCTGGATGCGGCGGCGAAGCGCGCTCGCGAGATGGGCTTCCGCACCCTGGTGCTTTCGAGCGAGATTCAGGGCGAAACGCGCGACGTGGCGCGCATGCACGCCGCCATCGCCCGCGAGATACGCAAAACGGGACAGCCGGTCAAGCCGCCCGCCTGCATCATCACCGGCGGCGAGACCACCGTGACGCTCAAAGGGCAAGGCTTGGGAGGCCGGAACCAGGAGTTCGTGCTGGCCGCCGCCCTGGATATCGCCGGCTTGCCGGGCGTGGTGGTGTTCAGCGCCGGCACGGACGGCACCGACGGCCCCACGGACGCCGCGGGCGCCATTGCCGATGGAGATACGCTCAGCCGCAAGCCCGACGCTCTCCGCTACCTTGACGGCAACGACTCGTACCACTACTTCGAGCCGCTCAAGGACCTGGTCATGACCGGCCCGACCAATACCAACGTCATGGACGTGCGCATCGTGCTGGTCGGGTAGCCGGGCCCGTGCGGGAAGACGTTCCCAGCAAGACCGCCCTGGGGGTGGCCCTCCACCGCGCCGATGGCTTGTGCGTGGGAGGCGGGCGCGGCCGCCTGCTGAGCGCCTGGGTCTAAAGACAGTCCTGCGCGCCTATCGGCTGCCCGGGCTCTTGGGCGGCGGCGCGGCCGCTTGCGGCTCGGTCTTCTGCGCCTCCGCCGACAGCACCACCACGTCCACGCGCCGGTTGTGTGCGCGCCCTTCCTCGGTATCGTTGGTGTCGGTGGGCGCGTTCTCGGCGTAGCCCGCCACGGCGAGGCGCTCCTCCGGCACCCCAAAGCGTTGCCTCAGCAGCTCCATGACGGCGATGCTGCGGGCCGCCGAAAGCTCCCAGTTGCTGCGAAAACGCGAGGTGTGGATGGGCTTGGAATCCGTGTAGCCTTCCAGGCGCACCGAATTGGGCAGTTCGGCGATGACCGCCGCAACCTTAGCCAGGATCGGATAACTGGCCGGCTGCACGGCATCGTCTCCGGACGCGAAAAAAGTGGCTTCGCGCAGGCTGATCACCAGCCCGCGGCCCTCGAGCTTGAGCTGGACCTTGCCGCTGCCCAGTTCCGTGCCGAGGCCCATTTCCAGCTTGGCTTTCGATTTGCGCAGATCGGCCAAGGGGATTGGCGGAGGCGCCGCGGGCAAGGGGATGTTCTCCTTGCCCGCCACCTGTGGCTTATCCCGCAGCGGGTCGGAAGCTTCGTGCCGCCCGCGCCCCAGCATGGTGGAGACGGCCGAGGTGAACTGCCCGTGCTCCAAAGCCTCGCGCACCGAATCGGAGACCGCTTTGGCTTTGGACTTATCGCTCTGCGTGGAGGCGAACATCACCACGAAGAAGGCGAACAGAAGGGTGATGAAATCGGCGTACGAGACCAGCCAGCGCTCGTGATTCTCATGGCCCGGCCCGCGGCCCCGCTTCAATGCCATATGGTGTTCCCGGTCGCAATGAATCGCACGGGTCAGCCTCCCGCCACCGCGGCCGGCGGGGCCTTAACGGCTGCCGGCTTGGCGCCCGGCAGCAGTTTGGCGCCGCCCTCGTTCTTGGGTTTGCGGGGGTTGGGGTTAAACGCTTCCAGCTTCATGCGGATCAACGACGGGTTCAGGCCTTCCACAATCCCCACAACCCCCTCCAGGATCATTTCCTTCAGGATCGTGCCCTGCCGGATGTGCGCGCGCATCTTGTTGGCCGCCGGCAGAAACAGAATGTTGGCCGATCCCACGCCATATACCGTTGCCACGAAGGCCACCGCAATGCCGTGCCCGACCTCCTTGATGTCCTCCAGATGCTTCATCACCTGGATCAGCCCCAACACCGCGCCGATGATCCCGATGGTGGGGGCATACCCTCCGGCGGCTTCCCATACCCTGGCATCCGCCTCGGCGGACTGCTCGCTCAAGCTGATGTCCGTATCCATCATCTTGCGGAGTTCCTGCAAGTCCGTGCCGTCCACCGCCAGGTTCAGCGCCTTGCGCATGAACGGATCCTCGATCGCCGCCGCTTCCTTCTCGATGCTCACGATCCCGTTCTTGCGGGCCTTGGTGGCATATCCGATGAGCGCGTCGATGGTGGCATCCGCCGAGCTGCCGCGTTCGAGGAAGATCCCCCCGAGACCTTTGATGCCGCGCAGGACCACCGCGAGCGGCGTGGTCACCAGAACCGCGCCCAGCGTCCCACCCAGAACAATCAGGGCGGCGGTCATCTGGACGATGTCCTGGATCTGGCCTTTCTCCAGAATCAGACCTCCCAGAATCCCCCCCAGCGCCACTGCGATCCCCGCGAGAGTGGAAAGATCAGGTCTCCCGCGAGCCGGCCGGTTAGCCGGTTTGACCATGGGTTTCAGTGCCTGCGAACTGTCGGCCATCGTGTCTCAGTCCCGCCCCGCGGCCCGCTCCTGGCGGTCCCGCGCTTCGATTTCATTGGGACCGCCGAGAGAGGCGGGATCGTTCTCCAGACTGGAAATCCGCCGCCGGAAACCGACGATCCGGCGGATCACTTCTTCGGCCGTCTCGCGCACTCGCAGGATCTGCCCCGTGGTCAGCGTAATCACGGTGTCTGGTGTGACATCGATATGCTCGATCAGATCGGAATTGAGCACCATGGGTAGCTGGTTGAGGCGCGTCAGACGGATCATCCTGTTGGCTCCTCATCTCTATCGGCGGGCAGCCGGAAAACTTTATGGCGGTACCACGGTACCGGCGCCGCTCTCAGTAGCCGCGCGGCCCAGCCGATAAGCACCTTGGAAGCCGTACCGGTGGTTGCCAACAGACCCATCCATGCCAGCATCCTCGCCACTCTGGACGAGGAACGCCGCGAGGTGCTGGACGCCGTGCTCGAGAACTTGCGGGGTTGCCCGCCGGCCGGCTCCCTCCCGGTCTGCCTCGGGCTTTTGTATCACCTAGCCCGCTCCGCGCGGGGGATCTCCCTCACCTCGTGTATGCTTGATCCAGAGAGAGATATGGGACCTGCTACCACTTCATCGCCCGTGGCACTTTCCGCTATTGGCCAGATCGCCATCAGCGTAACCGCACTCGACCGCGCCATCGCCTTCTACAGGGATGCCCTGGGATTGCCGTTCCTCTTCCAGGCCCCCAACCTGGGCTTCTTCGATTGCGCGGGCGTGCGCCTGATGCTCAGCGGCGGCGCTGAGTCCGCCGGGACTTCGAGTTCGGCAATCTACTTCCGGATACCGGACATCCAGCAAGCCTTCCAAGCTCTCGCCGCCCGCGGCGTGGCTTTCGAGCGTGACCCGCACCTGGTGGCTCGCCTGCCCGATCACGATCTATGGATGGCTTTTTTCCGCGATCCGGATGGTAACCTGCTGGCCATCATGAGTGAAGTGCCGGGAGCCTGAACGGCTTTACCTTGCCTCGCGCCGCTCGATGATGTCCAGCAGACTCGAAAGCCGCGGGGCCGCGTCGCCGCGACCGCCGAATCGCAGGGCGTTGTAGGCTGTTGTAAATTCCCGCACCGTGTCACCCGCCGCAGCCGGTGGCAAGGCCGCGGCAAATTCCGCGGGCGTAAACCAGGTGGGCTTATCGTATCCCCGCCGCTTGAGGGCCTTCAGCATGCGCTCGTAGAGCAGGGTGGCATCGGCCACCGAGGCCTCGCCTCGCCGCACGCGTTCCACCCGCCGCCGGATGCGCAGCCGCCGTGCCAGCCGCGGTCCCAGGAGCCAGATCGCCGCCGCCAGCAATCCGGCGATTCCCCATTCCGCCAGCCCGCGAACCGGGATGGCCGGATGGTAGGCCCGCCACTCTCCCTGGATCGCCGCGAGCGCGTCATACCAGCGGATGCCCGCGCGCCGCGCCCCCTGCTCGAGACGGTCCGCCAGGGTACCCTGCCGCCCGACGTCGTAGCTCACCACCCACTCTTGCCAGAACGTCTGCGCGGCGTCCAGGTAGAGCCCCACCTTGGCCGCCAGGCTCAAACCCGGCGGGCCGGTGTCGGGCGGCGTAGGATCGAACGTGGTCCATCCGTGCCCTGCGATCCAGGCCTCCACCCAGGTATGCGCATCGGAGGCGCGCACCAGCCACAACTCGGTCAGCGGATTGTAAATGCCGCTCTGGAATCCGGTGGCCAGGCGCGCCGGCACTCCCAGGCTCCGCAGCATTACCGCCATGGCCGAAGCGAAATACTCGCAATAGCCTTTGCGGCTGGTGAACAGGAAATAAGCCAGCGGATCGGCCGGCTCGCGCTTGGGCGTCTCCAGGCTATAAGTGTAGCCGGCCCGCAGGCGGCGCTCCAGCGCGCGGGAGCGCTCCAGATCCGTAGCCGCGCCGGCGGTCATCGCGCGCGCCAGCTCCGGGATGCGCCGGTCGAGGGCCGGCGATTCGAGGTTCCGCTCGCGCTCCGCCAGCGGAAGCACCGGGGCCGGGTACACGGCCGAAACTTCCGGAGCTTCTTCCAGCAGGCTGTAGGCGGCATATTGGAACGTGCGCGCCGGCAAGCGCCCCAAACGGTACGCGCCGGCGCTGGTGCGGAAAATAGAAGCGGCGTTCAGGTCGAGCTTCTCCGGCGTCCCCGCGAAGAATAAGGCGGTATCGTCAAGCGGCTCCAGCCGCACGTCGTAGTTCACGTGCACTCCGGCGCGCTCCTGGGTCGCCAGATCCACGTGGCCGCTCTCGGTGGGGATGATCTCGAGGCGCGGATTGCCGTCGTACCAGCGCTTGCCGTCGAATTCCTCGAGCACCCCGCCGCGCCACTTCAGACCCGCCAACGGCTCGCGGCTGAACAGGCGCACGTGCATGACCGGTCGCGAGCTGGTGTCAATTCCGCCCACCTCGCCCAGCACCACTTCGCTGGCATAACCCGGTGTCAGCACGCGATGCCAGGGCAGCCGCGCGAAAGCCGCGTCGGCGGTGCGCGGCAGAATGAAGAACAGCCCCGCCGTAAGCCCCAGGATGCCCGCCGCGATGAGCCCCGAAAGCAGCGCCAGCCGGGGATGGAACCGCCGGAGACCGCTGCGCGCCGTAGCCGGAGATCTCCCGATCGAGCGCCGGATTTCCCCGCTGGTCAGCGCCGCCATGGCGAACACGAGATACACCGCCAGGCACACGAAGAAGCTCAGGCCGATCGAGAGAATGGCCGCCGCCACCAGTTCCAGGAAGGCCACCGCCGCGATGGTCAAATCGTCGCGGTGCCTGCGGGCCGTCAGGATGCGCACCACAGCGATGAAAAACACCAGGTGGACCGTGGCCGGCAGAATCGCCTTCGAGATCACGAAACAATCCGCCACGAAGAAGGCCGAGTAGAACAGCGTGGCGGCCGTCGCCACGCGCTCGGGAATCGCGATGCGCACCAGGCCGCAGAGAACCAGCCCCCGGAACAGCAGCCCGGCCCCGGCCAGCACCAGCGTGGGCGCGTCCAGGTATCCCGAGCTGGCCACTGCCAGGTAACCGCAGGTAACCAGCCCCAGCACCGAAAACTGGAAGAAGCGCTCCACGAAAATCGCGGCGCCGGCCTCCGGACGCACCATATCCTTCAGTTTATCAACCGGCTCACGTTACACTGGAGTCCTGAAATGGGACAGACCATTGGGCTGGTGGTGAAAGCCGCTGGCGGAACCGGCGTGCTCCACCGCCTCACCGGGGTGATCGCGCAACACGACGGGGACATCGCGTCGGTCGAGATCCTCGAGAACCGCCCCGAAGTGGCCCGCACATACTTCGAAATAGCCCTCCCGGACGGATTTGAAGCGCTGCTCGAAGATCTGCACCACCTCGATATTGTCCGGCAAGTCGAGGTGGTCGAGACCTTTGAGAAGGTTTACGGCAAGCGGATCATCATCATGGGCGGCGGCGCCCAGGTTGGTCAGGTGGCCATCGGAGCCGTATCCGAGGCCGATCGCCACAATATTCGCGGCGAGCACATATCGGTGGACACCATCCCCCTGGTGGGCGAACGCGAGCTGGCCGATGCCGTGCGCGCGGTGGCGCGCCTGCCCCGCGCGCGCGCCCTGGTCCTGGCCGGATCGCTGATGGGAGGCGAGATCGAATCCGCCGTGCGGGAAGTCCGCCAGGCGGGCCTCCTGGTAGTCAGCCTCAACATGGCCGGCAGCGTTCCGGACGCCGCCGATCTGGTGGTTACAGATCCCGTGCAAGCCGGTGTGATGGCCGTGATGGCCGTCGCGGACACCGCCAAATTCACCGTGGAACGCCTCAAGCGGCGGGTCTTCTAGCACGTCCGATCTCTCTGTTCATCGCCGCGCTGGCTCTTTGGAGCTTTTTGCCGCTTGGTTATAGCTCCAACGCCATGAAGACCTCTATAATGGGGTAACCAAAGCGGGGGGCAATCTCAACACGCCCCGTTCCGCGGCCTTCGCCGACGCTGCAGCCTCCGCACTGGGTTTGAATATGTCCGCCCTGCTCCGACCAACGCCTGGCCTGTCGCCGCCCACCATTTTGGCGGTGGACGACGATCACGCCGTGCTGCGTCTCCTGGGCACCGCGCTGCGTTCGGCGGGATACGATGTTCTGCTGGCGGACGGCGGCTGGAATGCCATCCAGGTATACGAGAACAGCCAGAAGCGCATTCGCCTGCTGCTGACGGATGTGATTATGCCCGATCTCACCGGGCCGGTGGTAGCCGAACGCCTGCGGGCCAGGCAGCCGGATCTCCAGGTCCTGTTCATCTCCGGCTTCCACGACGCCGACCTGGTGCAGCGGTTCGTCACCCACAAGGGGTTTACCCTGCTGCCCAAGCCGTTCAGCGTAGCGAGCCTGCTGCGCGTGGTCGAAAAGGCGATCCAGGAGGCGCGCTGGTAGCGGGCACCGCGTCTCTTGCTAGGCCACTTTCACCAGTTGTTTGCCGATGTTCCGGCCTTCGAGGATCGAGATGAAAGCCTTAGGCGCCTTCTCCAGGCCCTCGATCACGTCCTCGCGGTACTTGATCCGCTTCTCGCGGACCCACGCGCCCAACTGGCGGTAGCCCTCTTCGTAGCGGTCCGCGAACTGGTGCACCAGGAAGCCCTCGACCTTGGCCTGCTTGTTGATGAGCTGGCCCAGCCAGCGCGGGCCCATCTCCGGCTCCACCTGGTTGTACTGCGAGATCTGGCCGCAGACCGCGATACGGGCGC
This sequence comes from Terriglobia bacterium, assembly GCA_963714205.1. Classification (GTDB taxonomy): domain Bacteria; phylum Acidobacteriota; class Terriglobia; order Bryobacterales; family Bryobacteraceae; genus CAVQNQ01. Next base: position 718,338 of record CAVQNQ010000002.1, on the reverse strand, counting down.
GCGTGTTGATGAGCTGGATGACGGCATCGGTAATGGCGCCGCCCACGTTATCGAAGTACACGTCGATGCCGTTGGGGCAGAGTTCCTTCAGCCTGGCCCCGTAGTCAGGCGTCTCTTTGTAATTGAAGCCGGCATCGAAGCCCAGCTCGCGCGTGATGAAGTGGACCTTCTCATTGCTCCCCGCGAGGCCCACCGCGCGGCAGCGCTTGATTTTGGCGATCTGGCCCACCAGCGAGCCCACCGCGCCAGCGGCCGCGGAAACCACCACCGTTTCGCCGGGCTGCGGGCGGCAGATATCCAGCAGACCGAAGTAGGCGGTCAGGCCGGGCATCCCCAGCACGTAGAGCGAACTGGAAATCGGCGCTACGGCGGGGTCCAGCTTTCGCAGCGCCTTGGCCGGGGCCACGGCATATTCCTGCCAGCCGAGATTGCCCTCGATGGGATCGCCCACGCTCAGCCGCGGATCGTTGGATTCGATCACCTCGCCGGCCACCGATCCCACCATGACCTCGCCCACCTGCACGGGCCGAGCGTAGCCGGAACGGCCATTGATCCGGCCGCGCATGTACGGATCTACCGAGAGGAACTGTGCCCGAACCAACACCTCTCCCGAGGCCGGCTTGGGAATGGGGGAGACCACCAGACGGAAATCGGACTCCTTGGGCATTCCTACCGGACGAGAAGCCAGCACGATCTGCCGGTTCACCTCGGGCATTCGCTATCAGCCTATCACTTGCGGCGGAGAGTGCGATCCCTGGCGCGTGCGGCGCCGCACGCCTCCCGAGGGCCGCAGGTGGGATCTCAGACGGCTTGGCGCGGTCCAGCGTTCCGGTACCACTCGAGCGTGCGGCGCATGCCCTCCTCGAAGAAGAAGACAGGGGCGTGCCCCAGGTCCCGTACGGCCGCGGTGATATCGGCCTGGGAGTGGCGCACGTCGCCCGCGCGCGGCGGTCCATAGACCGGCGGAATGGCGACGCCTTCGATCTTCTGTAATAGCGCCCAAGCCTGGTTCAGCGTGATCCGGCCGCCGTTGCCGCCGTTATACACCCGCCCGGAGACGTTGGGGGCACGGGCAGCCTTGAGGTTCAACTCGGCCACATCCTCGACGTAGGTGAAATCGCGCGACTGCTCGCCGTCGCCGAATATCACCGGCGGCCGCCTTTCCAGCACGGCTTTCATGAACAGCGACAGCACTCCGGAATACGGGCTGGAGGGGTCCTGCCGCGGGCCGTAGACGTTGAAATAGCGCAGCGACACGGTTTCGAGGCCGTACACGGCCGAAAATACCGTGGAGTAATATTCGCCCACCAGCTTTTGCAGCGCGTAAGGCGATTTCGGGCGCGGAGCCATGCTCTCAACCTTTGGCAGCACCTCCGTATCGCCGTAAGCCGAGGAAGAGGCCGCATAGACCACCCGGCCGGCGCCGCCCTGGCGGGCCGCCAGCAGCACGTTGAACGCACCGTCGATGTTCGCCTGGTGGGAGGGAACCGGATCGTCGATCGACTTCGGCACCGACGGGATGGCGGCTTCGTGAAACACCGCCGCCGCGCCGCGGATAATCGGCGCGATCTCCTCGTAATGGCGCACGTCGGCCCGCTGGAAATCGATGCAGGCCCGCACTTCCTCGAGATTGGATTCGTGTCCCGTCAGCAGGTTATCGATCACGACGACCTTGCGGGCCCCTTCGCGCAACAGCGCGCGGACAATGGCGGAGCCGATGAATCCGGCCCCTCCGGTGACGACGTAATGGCTCATGACGGCAGCTCGGCGATCAGACGTTCGAGGTGGCGCAGGGATTCTTCGGCAATGCGCTCCGCGCCGGGCGCGAAATCGAAAACTTCGAGCGAAATCCAACCGGCGTACGAGCGGCGCCGCAGAACCTCGAAGAGCGGCGTGAAATCGTAGGTTCCGGTTCCGCAGTGGCGGCCATCCAGCTCGTTCACGTGGACATGGCGGATGTCGTCAAAATACCGGTCCAGCAGGGCCGCGTGCGGCTCGGTCTCATCCAGGGTATTGTGGACGTCAAACATGGTCCGCACGGCGGGAGAGCCGATCTCTCGCACGATGGCCACGGCTTCCCCGAGAGTGCGCACCACGTCGCCCTGGTTGGAGGGCAGCGCTTCCAGCAGGATGGTCACCCCGCGTCCGGCGGCGTGATTTCCCACCGAGGCCAGCCCCTGCACCAGGTAGCGGGTGGCTTCCTGTGGGGTCAGCCCGCCGGTGGCCGAACGCTGCCGGGGCGATCCGAATACCATCACCCCGCCGCTTCCCAGTTCGGCGCACAGGTCGATCAGTTCGCGGACGTAATTCCAGCTTCGCGCGCGCAAGGCCGCATCCGGCGCGGTGACGTGCAGATCCGCAGGAACGGCCAGAAGCCAGTGCAAGCCGGCGAATTGCAAGCCTTCCGAGCGCATAATGGCGGCATACTCGCGGCGCGCCGCGCCCGTCAGGGACGCCGGGTCTTCCGCCAGTGTGAACGGGGCGATTTCGATACCCGTGTACCCGGCCCGCCGGATCCCGGCACAAGCCTCCGCGAAGGGCCGCGCGCCGAAAGCCTCGTTGCACATGGAGTGGCGGAAAAGCATGAATCCCCAGTTTACGATGGGGCCCGGCCGGTTCGGAATGCCTTTACACTGGAACCATGTATTCCGGTTATCAAGCTCTCCGCGAGGGCGCCGCCTGGCTCGATCTTTCTCCGAGGGGCCGCATTCTGGCTCGCGGCCGCGATCGGACGCGGCTGCTGCACAACCTCACTACCAACGATGTGAAGCGCCTGGCGCCCGGCTCCGGCTGCTATGCGTTCCTGCTCAACCCCCAGGGGCGCATCCAGTCCGATCTTGAGATCTTCTGTTTCGCGGACCGTTTTCTGCTCGGTTCTGAACCCGAAATGCGCGCGCGCGTGATCGAGCAGATCCGGCGCTATATCATTTCCGACCAGGTGGAGATCGAGGACGTTACCGAAGAGACCTCCGCCGTGGCCGTCGAAGGACCGCGGGCGGCCGCTGCGCTGGCGGCTTTGGGCGCGCCCGTACCCGCAGCCGATTACGGGCATCTGCCCTGGGGCGAGTTTACCGTGGCCGCTATCAGCCTCACCGGCCAGCCGGGCTTCCGGTTCTTTCTGCCGGTTGCGGAGATCGCCGCGCTGGCGAGCCGGCTGGAAACCGTGGGTGTAGTGCCGGCCACGCCCGAGGACGCCCGCCTGGTGCGCATCGAAAACGGTAAGCCGCGCTATGGCGAGGATATCCGCGATACCTCGCTGCCCCAGGAGACGCAGCAGATGCATGCGGTCAGCTTTACCAAGGGTTGCTATCTGGGGCAGGAGATTGTCGAGCGCATTCGCGCCCGCGGCCACATCAACCGTAAGCTGGAGCGCCTGGAACTGGAAGCCACCGAGCCGCCCGCTCCCGGAACCAAACTCGCCGTGGAGGGCGGCGAAGCCGAGGTCACCTCGGCCCTATATTCGCCGGCTCTTGAAAAAGTGGTGGCTCTGGCCTACGTGCGGGCAGCCGTCGCTCATCCGTAGCTTATCCAGCAACTCGCGCGGAATGCGCAGGTTGCCTTCGCAGCCGGTGCCCAGCCGCACTCCCGGCTTGACCGCGCCGTGGAAATCCGAGCCGCCCGTCACCAGCAGCCCATAGCGCGCGGCCAAGTCGAGAAACAGGCGCGTGTCGCTCGCGTCGTGATCGCTGTGGTAGGCCTCGATGGCGTTCAATCCGGCGCCGCACAATTCGGGCATGAGGGCCGCCACATCCCCCGCCACGCGCGTGGGATGCGCCAGCGACGCCACGCCGCCCGCTTCCCGGATGCGGGCAACTCCCTCTGCAAACTGGGGCTCGCGCCGGTACACATAGCCCTTCGCGGATTCATCCAGGTAATCGTCAAAGGCTTGGCGATAATCGGCCACGTAGCCCTTTTCGACCATGATCTGGGCGAAGTGCGGCCGCCCAGTCATGCCCCGCCCGCGCGACTCGGCCTCTTCCAGGCTGATATCCATGCCCAGTTCGCGCAGCCGCGCCGCCAGGCGGATATTACGCTCCCGCCGGGAAGCCTGCATATCCAGCACCCACTCGCGAAAGCCATCGAGCTTGACGCCGTTCGGGTAGTAGCCGAGAAGGTGAACGGAACGGCCCTGCAGCTTGGTGGAAAGCTCGATGCCGCACACCAGCTCGATGCCGGCCTCCCGAGCCAGGGGGACAGCCTGGTCGTACCCGGCCAGCGTGTCATGGTCCGTAATGGCCAGCGCCTCGACCCCGGCCCGCACCCCTTCGCCGATCAACTCGGCGGGCGAACACGTTCCGTCCGATTCATTAGTGTGCGAATGAAGATCAATCAAAGGAAACCAGACCCAAGTGTTCCAGTGTAGCCCAGATTCGCTCCGAGCTCTGCCCTGGCACCGCTGGGCACTTCACGTGAACTTCCAGGGAGTTGGCTGAAGCCGAGGCCGCTGGAGAGGTGCGCTCCCGCAACGTCCTTGTCCAGGACCCCGACTTTGGCGCCGAGCCGGCGCAGACCCTCGCCGGCCGGCTCAGCGGGCGCGGTACGGAAACTCGGCGCGCTCTTCGCGCAACACCTCCAGATCCAGATCCTCCGCCATGGAAAGATCCATCACCCGAACACGTTGCCCTTCGCGCAGCTCCTGCAGCCGCACTTCGCGTCCGTTGGCGAAGCGCACCGCGTCGCGGTAGCTGTTCACCGCCGCGGAAATCTGGGTAAAGGTCACATTTTCCACCGGACCCACCCCCAGCTCGTTTTGCAATCGCAGCGGGATATCCTGCATTTGAAGCCGCGCGCCGGGTGGGATGCACACGGCTGCCACGGGCTCCGTCTTGGGTGGGTTGAAGAACTCCTGAATCGCGCACCACAGCCCGCGCCGCGCCGGAACAGGCTGGGCCGCGCGTTTCAGATCCGCCGGTGAAGCCAAGCCCATCGAACCCGTGGGAAAGCGGTGCGCCACCAGGTCCTCACCCTCCTGAGCCAAGCGGTTTGGAACGGCCATAAGCGAGTAGTCACACATGATTTTCGATTCCTCCTGCCAAAAAACTCTTCTACCTTGAGTTTGGGTTTGGTCGCCATAAATGACAAGATGGATCTGATTTACCCGGTTATCTTAAGGACCTTAGGGTGGTGCGGAAGAGCACGAATTCCACAGCTCACCGCTCGCGCGGGGCGTCCATGCGCGGAGATGGGGTCCCGGGAGCGGCTTGGCGCGCGGCGGAGGGATCGAAGATGCGCTTGTCCACTCCCTGGACGCGGTAGCCGGTGTAGTCCGGCTGCGAGGCGAAGCAGTCGTCCAGGTCTGCCGCCGTGGCGTCAAAGAGGTTGAGCGGAGGAAGACCGAGGAGCCGGAAGATTGTCTTGAGCAAGCCGGGGAAGCTGGAATTCACGTGGGAAACGTAATTGCGCTTGAACCACGGGCCGGCCGAGAGCAGCAGAGTGCGGTGGGCGTCGATGTGGTCCACGCCGCCCTGGGCGTCGTCCTCGGTGATGAAGACGGCCATCTCCCGCCACCATTTCGTGCCGGAGAGATATTCGAGAATGCGCCCCAAAGCATAATCGTTGTCCACCACGAACGATGCCTCATAAGGGTAGCCGCTCTCGGGGCGCGCATCGGCCATATGGTCGTTGGGCAGGTGCACGAAGATGAATTGCGGCAGATCGAGACCCGGCTGGGCGTACTTCTCCTCTATTTCGCGGATGAACGCCGCGGCGCGGTATTGGTCCGGGATATTCATATTGAAGCCGGGATACCGGCGCGAGGTATTTCGGTAAAGCGGCTCGGGCATGGGGACGTTCGTGAGGTAGCGCGCGCCGCTCGGTTCGAGGTCCGGCCCTTCATCCGCTCCCGCCAATTCAAAACCTTCGCCGAAGTTGTAGAACGAGACCTGGTGGCGAGCGAGATGATGCCAGATGGTGCCGCCTTCGAGTTGCTCCTCGGGGTGCACCGAAGCGTTCGTGCCGGCGAAGAGCAGGCGTCCGGGCGCTTCTACCAAACGGAAGTCCTTCTTTTGTTCGCTATATGCCGCCAGCAGCGAAGTTTCCGTCCAGACGTTGGGATAGGAGCCGACCAGCCAATGGTGGCCATCCACGCTGACATCCGAATCGGCGTAGAAGTTGTCGCTGAAGGTCCACTGGCGCGCGATGGCGTGGTGGTTGGGCGTTACGTTGACATCCTGCAGGCTGAGGCGCTTGCCGCGGCCGTCCACGTAACCGCGGGTGCCGAAGCGGGCCAGCCGGGGATCGGCCATGGCGGGGCCGTTGCCCGCGCCTCGGATATCGCCCAGCACTTCGTCGTAGGTGCGGTTCTCCTTGACGATCAGAACCACGTGGCGGATCGCCTGGGGCAGCGGTGGGTGCTGGACGCTTTCCGGCACGGGGTTGAAGCCGTTGGCCGCCATGATCTGCGCGGTTAGACGGTCCAGATCGCCAGGCTGAGGAAGGGTAAACATGGAGACCGATCCCTGCTCGCCTAGACGCGCAAGCGAGCTGGCCCCGTTCGGACCGGCGCCGCGACCCCGCACATTGGCCACGATGACAGAATCGCCATCGAGCGCTACGCGCGCGGGAAACCACCCTACCGGCACGTGCCCGAGGACGCGCTGGCGGCGCGTGTCGATCACCCCGATCGCATTGATGCCCGCCTCGGCCACCAGCAACCATCCCGAAGCTTCGTGGAACGCCATGCCCACGGGAAGCACGCCGCGCAGACTCTCCAGGCCCGGGATGCGGATGACGATTTCCGCCTCGACGCGGTTCGTCTGTGGATCGATGACGGTGATGGAATCGTTGGCGGCGTTCGAGACATAAACGCGGCCGGCGGCGGCCAGGACACCGGAGGGGCTGCTGCCGCCGTTGCTGGAGGCTCCAAAAGGAGTTCCGGTGGGGATCAGGGCTTCGAGCTTGGGCGCCGCGGGATCGGAGACGTCCACCACGGCCAGAGAGTTAGCCTCCTTGACATTGGGATCTCCCAACCCAGGCACCTCGACTGAACCCAAGGCTGTCTGCCGCTGGACACCGGAGGCGGCTTCCGCGCTGGGGAACCCGAAGGCCGGGAACGGCAGGCCGGTCGCGGCCGCGCGCGCGGGATCGGCGCCGGGAATCGGCCGATATTGGAACATCCCGAGGTTTGTTATATAGAGCTTGCGCCGATCCGGCGAGAGCGCCAGGGCGAACGGCAAGCGTCCCACCCGCACGGAAGCCGTCACCTGGCGCGAGCGCGCGTCGATAACCGCTACCCGGAAGTTGGCTTGGTCCACCACGTAGAGCACTTCCCGTTGGGAATCCAGGGCCAAGTCGCCGGTGTAGCTGTTGTCGAAGCCGTTCTGGTTGAGGTCGATGGCGCGGCGGCGGTCGTTTCCGAAATCGAACCAGTCCACCCGCCCGGAGTTGCCCTCGGAAGCCCATACGCCGTGCTCGCCGGAGAAGGCTAACCCCATGAAAACGCCACGCCAGTCGGCGTCTTCCGGGCTGCCGCGGGTCACCACCTGCCGATTGGACCAATGGCCATCCTTATCGCGCTCCAGGATGGTCAGGGAATTCCGGCCGGGTCCGGAATTGGCGGTGACCACAGTTCGGCCCGAAGGGCTGGCCGCCAGGCCAAAAGGACCCGGGCCCGTGGCGAACTGTTCTCCGGACGGCGCGATGGTGCGCCCGCCGGGAAGAACGGACGATGCGGTGCGGCGGAGAGCCGGCCGGTCGCCCGCGGGAGCCGTGTACCATTGAGCCGGCAAGACGGCACTGAGCGCGATCAATCCCAGGCAGGCTCGGAGGGGCACATTCTTATGATATCGAGCGCCACCTGGTCCTCCAGACGGGCCAAGTGTAAAACTTATTACAATAGTGGTAATCTTTTTCCAAGTCGGTAAACAATTCTACCCGTCGTAATTGTTAGTCTTTGAAAGTACGGTCTCCTTGTGGGTATAGAGCCCGCCTCTATGTGATGGGAGATCCACCACTTGGGGGGGCACTTTGGGCGCCCAATTGAGAACGCGTATCGGCTGGCACGCGACGTGCTGCCAGAGTCGCGAGACGGAATGCGAGAGGGATTGGTTTCCACGACGTTGTTTACGCTCCTCCTCAGCGAAGCCGGGGCCAGCGCCAACTCCGGGTTCAGCATCCAATCCACCTGGCCGCCAGGACTCCCGCGATTTCGAGGGTCGATCGGCCACGTCCGCTTCGGCAATGGGCACAATATAAGAGGGCCGGTCAGCCAGAGAAGCCCGTATGAGTTCTCGCCTCAGCAGAGACGAATCGACGTTTGACAGGAGGAGACAAATGGCATCCACTCCCACGGTCTTGCAGACTCAAAAGCCACTTGAGGACCCCTTAGCGCACCTTCCGTGCTCCAGCATCGTGGAGTACCGGAAAGGCCAGATGATCTACAATCAAGACCAGCCTTCCACCAGCATCTACCTGGTCATCGACGGCAAGGTTAAGGTTTCGCGACTCGCGGACGACGGCCACCAGGTTGTGGTTGACATCTACCAACCGGACGAGTTCTTCGGCGAATCAGCTTTTCTGAACCTTCCGCACCGGTCCGAGCAGGCCACGGCTCTGGAGAACACCAAGCTGATGACCTGGACCACGTCGGAGATCGAAGATATCGTCATGAAGCGGCCACGGCTGGCGGTGGCCCTGCTGCAGATCCTGGTTCAGCGCACCATCGATTTTACGCACCGCATCGAGAGCTTTTCGGTGGACAACATCGCGCGGCGCCTGGCGCGCTCGCTGATCCGCTTTTCGGAGCGGCTGGGAGTTCCCGAGGAGGATGGCTCGATTCGTATGGTGCCATTTACGCACGAACTGCTGTCGCAATATGTGGGCACCTCCCGGGAAATCGTGACGCACTACATGAACCAGTTCCGCCGGCAGGGGTATTTGCGGTACTCGCGCAAGGGGATTATTCTCTACCGCGACGCGTTCCGGGAGTGGCTGCGGCAGGGCACGTAAGCGCTCAGCGTCGCAGCAGCACGACCGTGATGTTGTCCGGACCGCCCGCGGCGCGGGCCGCTTCCACCAGGCGGGTGCAGGTGTCGCGGAGCGGCGCGCCATTCGCCTGGCGGAGAATATCCTCGATCTCGAACGCCCCCACAACTCCGTGCAGGCCATCGCTCGAGATCATCATGAGCGAGCCCGCGCCCAGCGCGACCGCGTAGGAGTGGATGGTCACGGATTTCGCCACGCCGATGGCCATGGTCAGCACGTGCCGCATGGGGTGACGGCGCAGCGCTTCTTCGGCCATGCCGAGAGCCCGGCCCACCTCGTTGACCCACGTCTGGTCCTCGGTGATGGCGCGAAAACCCTCCGAGTCCAGCAGGTAAGCGCGGCTGTCTCCCACGCTGGCGATGGAAAGGCCGGGGCCGGTTTCGAGAGCGGCCACCAGGGTGGTGCCCATGCCTTCCAGGTCGGGATCGCCGCGGGCGGCTTCGAACACGCGTTGGTTGGCGGTTTCCACGGCCGCCAGAAGCGTTTGCGAATCGCGCATTCTGGCGGACCCCACTATCTCGGCGACCGTATCCACGGCCAGCTTCGAGGCGGTTTCTCCCGCGCGCGCGCCGCCCATGCCATCGGCCAGAGCGTACAGGCCCAGCCCAGGCTCGATGCGGCAGTAATCTTCGTTATTCTCGCGGACGCAGCCCCGGTCCGACAATGCAAAGGCATCCAGCACGGCATCCGTATTGTACCTCGCGGTGCGGAGACGCTAGAAATGGGGCTAGGCACGAGCGCCTCCCTGGCGAGCGGGAGACGGTAGAATGAAAACGCGCCATGTGGAAACGCCTGCGGCTGACGCTGGAGATGATCAAGTTCGAGCATTCGATCTTTGCGCTGCCGTTCGCGCTGACGGGCGCGCTGCTGGCGATTCGCCAGGGCGGCCTCGATGGCGGGGAGATCGCGCGCAAGATCCTCTGGATCGTGCTCGCCATGGTGGGCGCCCGCTCAGCCGCGATGGCCTTCAACCGCCTGGTGGATGCGGACGTAGATGCGCGCAATCCGCGCACCGCCATGCGCCATCTGCCTACCGGACGGTTGAGCCGCGCCTTCGCGTGGAGTTTCGTGGCGGCCGCCGCGGCGCTCTTCTTCCTGGCCGCCGGCGAGCTGAACCGGCTGTGCCTGCGCCTCGCGCCGGTCGCCCTGGCCATCGTGTTTTTCTACTCGTTCACCAAGCGGTTCACCTCCTTTTCCCACCTGGTGCTGGGCTTCTCGCTGGGGATCGCGCCGGCGGCCGCCTGGATTGCCGTGCGGGGCTCGCTCGATCCGCGCATCCTGTGGCTGACCGCCGCGGTGACGTTCTGGACGGGCGGCTTCGACGTGATCTATGCCTGCCAGGATTACGAGTTCGATTGCGAGGCGGGCCTCTCCAGCGTGCCGCGATCCCTGGGAATCGCAGGCGCCTTGTGGGTGGCGCGCGGACTGCACGTGCTGATGGTGCTATGCCTGCTGGCATTGGTTGCGGCGCTGCGCCTGGGTCCCCTGGCGCTGGCCGGCGTGGCCGTGGCGACGGGGCTGCTGATTTACGAACACAGCCTGGTGAAGGCCTCCGATCTCTCGCGTGTGAATGCGGCTTTCTTCACCATGAATGGTTATGTGAGCGTGTTATTCTTTCTCTTCTGGGCCGCCGACATACTCCTCATCCGGCCGGGTGCCTGACCTATGTCCATCACCATTGACGACCCCCGCCTGATTCCCATCCGGGAAAAGGTGGAGGCGGGCGAACGGCTCCCGGTGGCGGATGGCGTGACGCTCTACGGCACCCACGATATCCTGACGCTGGGATACCTGGCCAACCTGGTGCGCGAAAGGCTGCACGGCAATCTCACCTATTTCAACGTGAACCGGCACATCAACCCCACCGATGTGTGCGTGGCCAGTTGCCGGCTGTGCGCTTTCGGCAAGCGCGTGCGGGATCCCAAGGCCTACACGATGTCGCTCGACCAGGTGTGGCAGCGCGCCGGCGAGGGATGGAGCGAGGCGGTGACGGAGTTCCACATCGTGGGCGGGCTGCATCCGGAGCTGACGCTGGAATGGTACTGCGAGATGCTGCGCGGCCTCAAGCAGCGCTTTCCGGGCGTGCATCTGAAGGCCTTCACGATGGTGGAAGTGGCGTACCTCGCGCGCCGCACGAAGATTTCGATTCGCGAAACGCTGGAGCGGCTGCGCGATGCGGGCATGGAGTCGCTGCCCGGCGGCGGGGCCGAGATCTTCAACGAGCGCGTGCGGCGGATCATCTGCGACCACAAGATCGATGGCGACGAGTGGCTGGAGACCGCGCGCACGGCGCACCGGTTGGGCCTGCGCTCCAACTGCACGATGCTTTACGGCCACATCGAAAACGACCAGGACCGGGCCGATCACCTGGCGCGGCTGCGCGGGTTGCAGGACGAGACCGGCGGATTCGTGACCTTCATCCCGCTGGCGTTCCACCCCGATAACACGGCGCTGCGGCACATTCCCACGACCACCGGTTTCGACGATATCAAGAACATCGCGGTGGCGCGGCTGATGCTCGACAACATCCCGCACATCAAGGCCTACTGGGTGATGATGACGCCGCGCATCGCGCAGATCGCGCTGCGCTTCGGAGCCGACGATATCGATGGCACCATCGTGGAGGAGCGCATCTACCACGATGCGGGGGCCACCACGCAGCAGGGTTTGCGCCGGGCCGAGCTATTGCAACTGATCCGCAAGGCCGGGCGCGAACCGGTGGAGCGGGACACGCTGTACCGTCCCGTCCAGCGCGCCGGGGCCACCTTTACGGTGCTGGTGTAGCGGGCGATCCCAAGAACTGAATCAGGCCGGCGGGATCGTCGGTGATGATGGCGTCCACACCCGCCGCGATCTGCCGGCGCCAGGCGAATGGGCCGTTGACGGTCCAGACATATACCGGCACGCCTGCCTGGTGGGCCGCCTCCACTCGCCGCCGGGTCGCCAGCCGGTAATAGGGCACCGCGATGGAGGCTTCCGCGCGGCGCGCCAGGGTGGCGAAATCCGCGGAGGCGCGGGCGAACAGCGCGCCCAGGGCGAGCTGCGGCGCCTGGCGCCGGACGGCCCGCAGAACGCGGAAATCGAAGGACTGCACCATGGCGCGATCGGCGAGGCCGCGGGCGAGAACGGCATCGAGGACCAGGTGCGCGAACGGCTCGGGAGCGGGCGATAACGCCGGCCGCCGGGGATTGCTCTTGATTTCGATGTTAAACAGGAACGCGCCGAGCGGAGCCAGCGCCAGCACTTCCGCGAGCGTGGGAATATCGGGCGCGCGCCGCCGCAGATCCTCGAAAGTCAGCTCGCGGATCTTGGGCCGGCCGCCGCGCAGCCACGGGTCGTGCGAGATTACCGGCACGTCGTCGAGGGTCGCGGCCACATCCATCTCGATGGCATCCGCGCCCACGGCGATGGCATATTGAAAACCGGCCAGCGTGTTCTCCGGCAGCACGGCGCGCGCGCCGCGGTGGCCGTGCACCCGGACCGGACGTGGAGTTGGCACTACACTACAATCATGGCACTGGGGCGGCGGCAATTCCTGGCGGGAGCGCTGGCGGCCGGGCAGGCGCGCGCGCAGGCGCGTTCCGGCGAAACCGCTCCGCCGCGCGCCACGCCGCTGGTCTGCCTGTATTCCCAGGCGCTGATCGAGATCGATTACATCGAGCTGCCGCAGATCGTGCGCGGGCTGGGTTTCGAGGGCTGCAACCTCACCGTCAAACCGGGCGGGCACGTGGATCCGGGCGCCGCCGATGTCAGCCTCATGCCGGCCCTGGAGGCGATGAGCGGGGTGGATTTGGAGGTCCCCATTATCACCACCGCGCTCACCAGCATGGCCGATCCGACGGCCGGCGAGGTATTGGGGCTGGCCGGGGTAATCGGGGTGCCGTTTTTCCGGCCGGGGCCGTGGCGGTTCGAGGCACCCTCGCCGGCCTTACAGCGCGCGATTGCCGGCCTCGCGGCCGTGGGACGGTCCAGCAAGATGGCCATGGGCATTCCGAACACGGGCGCGGCGGCAGGCGCCACGGTGGCCACGGTCAGCCGGATCGTGCGGCCGCTCGACCCGCGCTGGGTCGGTTTCGATTTCGATCCCTCGCCCGCCGCGGCCGAAGGCGGCCTGGACGCGGTAGCCGCCGCATTCGCCATGGCGCTGCCGCGCCTCAAGATGGTGACCGCCCGGGATTGCCGCAAGGACGCCACCCCGTGCCCGCTGGGCGAGGGCGTGGTGGATTGGCAGCACTTCTTCGGCCTGCTGGCCGGCGCGAAATTCACCGGCCCGATCACGCTGCAGATCGAGTATCAACCGCCCGATAAACTGGCGGCCATCCGGCGGAATGGGGAGTTTTTGCGGAAGTGCCTGGAGGCGGCGTACCGCTAATTGATCATGACCAAGCCGCCCTGAATGGTGACCGTCGCGCTGCCGCTCACCTGGATCTGGGGAGCCTGAAGAACGATGCCCGTGGGATCCAGCTTCACGCTGCTGGGGCCCACTGTCAGCTCGATGGATTGGGCTGCCTCCGTGGTGCTCTTGCCGGTGCTGATGCTCAGGCTGTGGTTGCCGGTCTTGATCGTGATGCTCATGTCGCCGGTGATGGTTTCGGTGTGCTTGCCGTCCACCTCGATGGTGCGGTCGTTCTGGACGGTCTGGGTGTCGTCGTGCTCAATCACGGTTTCCATGTCCTTCTCGGCATGGACGGTGAACATCTCGCTGCCCATCTTGTCCTCGAAGCGGATCTCGTTGAAATTGCCCGTGCCGCCCCCTTTGGAGCTGCGGCTCTTGATGCCGCTCTGCGTCTGGTTGTCGGGCAGCGTGTAGGGAGGCATCTGGTCGGCGTTGTAGATCCGGCCGGTGATCAGCGGCCGGTCGGGATCACCTTCGAGGAAATCCACCACCACCTCCTGGCCGATCCGGGGGAGGGTTATCCAGCCCCAATTCTTGCCGGCCCAGGACTGCGCGACGCGAACCCAACAGGAACTCTTCTCATCGCGGCTGCCGATGCGGTCCCAGTAGAACTGGACAATCACGCGGCCGTACTTATCCACCCAGATCTCTTCGCCACTCTTCCCAACTACAACGGCGGTCTGCGGCCCTTCGACTACCGGCTTGCGCGCGCGGCGCGGCGGGCGGTAGGCCACCGATTGCGGCACGGCTTCGAAGGAATTTTTGTAGGAGAACGGCTCCGATTGCGGAGCGCGGTAGTTGTTGTCGGAGGCTTCGTGCGTCACCGAAAGCGCGGCGTAGGCCACATTCAAGTCTTCGCGATAATGGTCCGCCAGGGTGAAACGATATCCGGCCTGGAGGGCGCGGCAACGGCTGGTGCCGCGCACCGTGAGCAGCGGGGTCTCCTGCTCTTCCAGACGGACACGCGCGTAACGCTCGCCCTCCGAGCGTTCCAGGTACTTGCCGGGATAGTCGTAGACCTCTTCGGAGTAGTTGCCGGCCAGGGACACCTGGAGATCCACGTTGGGCTTCTCGAAGTCGTAATCTTCGAGGGCGATCTTGCTGGTATGCGCTTCCTCGATCCTCTCGAGAGTTAGGATGCTGTCTTCGTCGCCCCAACCCTCGCGGGCCAGCGAGTAGTGCACGGTAGCCTGCTGGCAGGGCGCGAAAGCGGACGGGCGGTCGGCCATGACCAAGGTGTGCTTGCTCTTGGTGTGCTCGAAGAAATAGAAGATGCCCTCTTCCTCCAGCAGCCGCGAGATGAAGTTCAGATCGCTTTCCCGGTACTGCACGCAGTATTCCCGCGGCGGATAGGAGCCGTTCAGCTTCAGCTTGAAATCGGTGACGCCCCGATTCGTCAGAACCTGCTCGACGATATCCGGGACGCTCAGGTTCTGGAAGATCTGGCAATTAGCATACAAGCCCAGAAACCAGATCGAGGGCACCAGGGTCCCGCTGTAGGCTACCAGCTTGTCTTTCCCCTGTTCCAGTTGCGTGAGGCGGTTAAAGATGCCGTGAATATAACGGGTCTCTCCGTCCGCCAAATGGAGGCTGATGGCCGCCGGGCTGCGCAGCAGAGATTTGAGATTGACGGAGGAATTCTCCGAAAGCAGGCCCACCTGGAACTCGAACGGCGCGGATACCGACTCGGTTCCCGTGAACCGCTCCAGCAGCAGCTCGGTCTCGCCCAAACTGGTGGAGATTTGAATCGGCCGGCCTTCTTGCGAATAAGCCATAGTATTCCTCCCGGGTCGGATTGCGGGGACGGCCCCGCGACATCACGCGTAAACGAACGCGCCGTTTTCGCCAATCGATACGTGAATCCCCTGGGGCTTCAGCCCTTCCGCGATGCGGCCCAGCAACTGCTTCGAAATGTCGGGCAGAAGCGTGTTCGTCAGGATGTTGTCCACGTTGCGGGCGCCGCTTTCGACTTCCGTGCAGCGGCGGCGCCACCTCTTCCACCAGCGCCTCGTCGTAGGTGAGGTCGATCCTGTGCGTCTCCTGCAGGCGCCGCTGAATCTTGCCGAGCTTGAGAACGATGATCTGCTGCAGCGCCTCGTCGCGAATGGGGAAATACGGAATGATCACCAGCCGCCCGAGAAACGCCGGCTTGAAGATCTTGTTCAGCTCCGGCTTGAGCGCGTTGACCAGCCCGGCGGCGTCCGGCATGGTTTCCGGGTCGGCGCAGAGCTTCATGAGCGTGTCGGTGCCGGCATTGGAGGTCAGGATGATGATGGTGTTCTTGAAATCGATCTGCCGGCCTTCGCCGTCCTCCATCATGCCCTTGTCGAAGACCTGGAAGAAGAGCTCGAGCACGTCGGGATGGGCCTTTTCGACCTCGTCGAGCAGGACCACCGAATAGGGCCGGCGCCGCACGGCTTCGGTCAGCACGCCGCCTTCGCCATAGCCCACGTATCCCGGAGGCGAGCCCTTCAGGGTGGAAACCGTGTGGGCCTCCTGGAACTCCGACATATTGATGGTGATCAGGTTGTGCTCGCCGCCGTACAGCAGGTCGGAGAGGGCCAGCGCGGTTTCGGTTTTGCCCACGCCGCTGGGACCCACCAGCAGGAATACGCCGACCGGCTTGTTGGGATCGTCCAGGCCCGCGCGGGCCGTGCGGATGCGCTGGCTGATGCCCTCCAAGGCGTGACCCTGGCCGATGACGCGCTTGCCCAGGTGCTCTTCGAGATTCAGGACAGTGGCGACCTCGTCCTTCAGCATCTTGCCGATGGGAATCCCGGTCCAGGCCGAAATGACCTCGCCGACGATCTGGGCATCCACGCAGACGCGGATCAGCGGCGTGCTCGCCCTGCAGGGCTTCCAGTTCGGCGTTGAGAGCGGCCGAGCCGCGCGCGCGCGGATTCGAAATCCGGAGGCGCGCCGGCGGAAGCGGCCCCGGCGCCTGCGGAGGTTGCCGCGGCTACGGGCGGGCCTTGCTCCAGCTGCCCGCGGATCTCGCGAATTTGGCCCACCAGGTCGCGCTCCTTTTCCCAGCGGGCTTCAATTCCGACAGGCGCTGCTTCGGTGGCGGCCTTCTGCTCGGCGATGCGCTCCAGGCGCTCGGCGTGGTCGGCGCCGAGCGCGGCCTCGCGCTCCAGCACGCGGGCCTGAACGGCCAGGTCGTCGAGCGTGCGAAGGGCGTCCTCGATGGCCGGGGGGATGGCACTCTGGCCCAGGGCGAGACGCGCGCAGGCGGTATCGAGCACGCTGACGGCCTTATCGGGCAGCTGGCGGTCCGGCAGGTAGCGGTGCGAAAGCCTCACGGCCGCGGCCACGCCTTCATCCAGAATGCGCACGTTGTGATGGTTTTCGAGCGCCGGCACCACGCCGCGCAGCATCAGCCGGCACTGCGCCTCGTCGGGCTCCTCCACCTTGACGACCTGGAAGCGGCGGGCCAGCGCCGGATCCTTTTCGAAATATTTCTTGTATTCGGACCAGGTGGTGGCCGCGATGGTGCGCAGCTCGCCGCGCGCCAGCGCCGGCTTCAGGAGGTTGGCGGCGTCGTTCTGGCCCGCCTGGCCGCCCGCGCCGATCATGGTGTGCGCTTCGTCGATGAACAGAATGATGGGCGATGGGCGAGGACTTCACCTCGTTCGATCAGGCCCTTGAGCCGGTTCTCGAATTCGCCCTTCACCCCCGCTCCCGCCTGCAGCAGGGCGAGATCGAGGGTGCGAATAGCGACGTTGCGCAGCAGGCGGCGGCACGTCGCCTTTGACCACGCGCAGGGCGAAGCCCTCCACCACGGCGGTCTTGCCGACGCCGGCTTCGCCCGACCAGGATGGGGTTGTTCTGGCGGCGGCGGGTGAGAATATCGACCACCTGGCGGATTTCGAAATCGCGCGCCAGCACAGGATCGATCTTTCCGGCCCGCGCGTTCTCCGTGAGGTTCACCGTGTATTGATCCAGGTTGGGCGTCTTGCTGCCCGGCGCCGCCCGCGGCCCTTCGGCGCCCGCGGGCGCCGCAGCGGCCGCTGCGGTGACGGTTTCCTCGCCCGATGCGGCCACGATGGAGCTGAACTCCTTGCGCAGCGAGTCCGCCATTGATCTTCTGGAATTCGCGGCTGGCCTCGCGCATGATCCGCGCCAGCTCCTCGTCGGATGCCAGCGCCAGGATCGCGAACCCGGAGCGGACTTCGACGGCGTCGTATTCCAGCGAGCCGAACGTCCAGGCATCGGTCAGCATCTTCAGGACCGATGGGCTGATGGCGGGCGTGCGCGCGTTGCCCGATTTCAGCTTGTCGAGGCTGCGCGTGAGTTCGGCGGCGAGACGCGATTTGTCCACGCCGAAGTGCCGGATGATGCAGGCAAAGTCCGTATCGCCGCCATCCAGCAGCTTCATCAGGAAGTGCTCGATTTCGACGTCGTAATGCGTGCGCGACAGGCACAGGCCCGCGGCGGCCTCGAGCGCGTTGCGCGTGGTCTCATTCAGCTTCCCGATCAGCGATCGTAGATTTACGCTCATATATTCCTTTCTCGTGCCCGACCTCTAATTCAACAAAAAGACTGTGTCCCCGGGATCGCGATCGAAGCCCGCCTTCGAGTGGATCCAGGTAAACCAGCCGAGTTGCGGCGCCGCTCCGGTCTCGCGGCCCAGCTCGCAAACCGGCACCTCTTCCCGCTTCAGAATCAATTGCACTTCGAACTCGATATCGTCGCCGCAGAAGGCCCGGGTCAGCGCGCGCAGCGGTTCGTAGGCCGCGCCGTTAGGGAGAAACTCCAGGTATTTCGCGGCATCCAGGGGGCCCAAGCGGATACGCACCCGCGATTGCTGGTCCCAGATCTCGTCGCCGGCCACGGCGCCCCAGCCCAACGAGCGGGAGTCTTCGTCGCCCTGCTCCAGGCGGCACTGGTCCTGCAAATCCAGCGCGCGCCAGACTCCCATGAACTGTTCGAGTTCCACCTCCACGCCGAAATAGTCCGCCAGCAGGGATTCGAGCGCCAGCGTGGGCCGCGGCTCCAGGGCGAGCAGGCCTCCATAGAAGATCAGCGTATGGTCTCGCACGGGCCAGCGGCGCTGGAGGTTGGCGGTCCCGATGCCGATCAGATCCAGCAGGATTTCGGACAGCGGGTCCCGGTTTCGCTCGTAGCCGGCTGTGAAATGGTGGACTTCCCAGGCCTGGTAAAAGAGCGAAATGAGGCGATGATGGAAGATATCGAGGAAGTCCCGGGCCACGGCGTCGCGGGCCCGGACGCGCCCGGCCACCAGCTCGGTGTAATAGTTCGGCAGTACGCCCAGCGGACCGATGAGGCCCATGAAGTTGACCGTCATGCGCGGTGGCGAGACCTCGTCCCAAACCAGCGCCTCGATCTGGCTGGCTGGAAAAGCCAGGGAGGGATGAGCACCGATGCGCACGATTTCGTCCCGCGGAGGCGCGAATGTCCCGATCGCGGCGCGGCCGGGCTGGAAACGGCCCAGCAGGCGCACGGCCTGGAAGAAGTTGAAGACCCAGGGCTCGCGCCGGAGCCTCTCGCCCAGCGGCGACCGCGCTACATCAAGACTTTCTGTCCGGACCGGGGAGGCCATTTCTTCAGAATTCCTCTTCGCTGCTTCGTTCGCACGACGAGCTGGCTGAAGCTGTTCATGGACGTATAGCGTCCCAGAAAACTGTCGAGCACGCTCGAGAAACTGTAGGCGCCGGAGCCCACGAACTGCTCTTCATCCAGTTCGATCTCCACCTGCGTTCCCCGCGCAAAAGCGACGCCGTGCTCCGAGACCAGCCGCGCAAAATGGGGGCGGCTCTGGATCCCGGCGATGCCCGCGATCTGGCGCTCTCCGGACAACGTCTCGGCGAAATTGTGCAGCCGGAGAATCTCCTTAAAGGCGTCCACCCCCTCGGACGCCAGCGAAAGGCAATTGAGCGAGAGCTGCGAGATCAGGCGCCACAGGATCTCGTGGCGGGCTGGCGGATCGATGGCCGGGGTGGGCTTGACCAGCGCGACGATGCGCGTGATGGGGCCGCCGCGCTCGAGCTGGAAATCTCCCGCTTCGCTGCCAAACGGAAGCAGCGACGGGAGGTCGCGGTTGGTGCACGTCAGCCGCACGGTGACGGAATCCTCTTCGGGCTCGATGGGGCGGCCGGCCAGGTCCACCAGTTCCAGGTAAACGTCCGTGCCCTTGTCGGTCCGCCAGCCCGACGGGCGCCGGGAGGCGTACCAGAAGGGCTGCTTGCCATCGCGGCCGCCGGCGTGGCGGAAAGCGTAGAACGGCTCGTAGCGGACCGGTTCGGGCGAGGCGGAGACGACCCCGGTGACTTCCTCCACCGCGAAGATATCGACGTTCTGCTCGCGCCGGGCGTCCGGCACGATGCGGTATTCGAAGCTCTTCTCCTCCAGCAGAATGGGCTCGGCGGTTTGCGCGAACAGGTTGACCACCGGCGAGCAGCCCAGGCGGAAGGTGTTCTCGGAGACGCCGAGTTCGAGCATCTGGCGACGGTCGGCCCGCTCGAAATCGGAGAGCAGGAAGATGACCTCCAGGCGCGGGCCAAATCCCGCCGCGGCGGCCTGATCAAAACCTGCGAGATCCAGGAAGGAGAACTTCTCCGGAAACGTGAACCACTCCTGCAAGAGCCGGTATGCCAGGAAGGAGCGGCGCGGCAGGGGCAGCATGCCGTCCGCCATGTCGAGCCCCGCCTGCTGCAGGAATCGCGGCGCGAGCGCGAACCGTTTGCGTTCCGGGCTGGCGAGATCGCGGATGACGATCTCGAGGCAGTTGTTGGTCAGCAGCTCGATCAAGGTGTGGACCAGCGTGCCCTCTCCGTGCAGGAAGAAGCGCAGCGTGCGCAAGTCCAGGCTGGAGAAGTTGACATCGGGCAGGCAGGCCAGCTCCAGCCGGAGCGCCCCCACCGCGCCCGAGGCCCGCACGGGCGGCTGGATGCGGTCGGGCAGCCTCCATTGCGCGCTCTTCACGGTGACCGGCCAGAGCGTGGTCTCGTAGCACGTGCGGAACTTGCAGGGCGCCCCGCTCACGGGCTGCGAATACAACAGCGAGCCGCGCTCGATCTTCAGCCCGCTGGTGAGCTTGCCCTGTTCGGGATCGAGGTGGAACTGCACCACCGACATGGACGGGATGGGCCGTAGATAGTTGGGATAGAGAATATTGAAGAGACCCTCGACGATCCGCGGAAACTCGTCGTCGATCTTCAGGTGAACGCGCGCGGCCAGAAAGGCGAAGCCTTCCAGGAGGCGCTCGACGTGCGGGTCCTCGCACTTTCCGGCTTCGAGCAGCAGGCGCCCGGCGACCTTGGGGTACTTCTGCGCGAACTCCGCGCCGAGCTGCCGCAGGTAGCTCAGCTCGCGTTCGTAATAGAAGAGGAGTTCGTCACGCACTATGCTCGTCCTTCACCTCGTACGAACCCCGGAAGACTTCCAGGACCGTATCGAACGAGATCCGCTCGGGCGCGGGATCGATCATCAGAAAGGCTTCCACGTGAAACTGGATGGCCGCCCGCTGCTTGCTCATGCGCTCGTACGAGGTGACCCGCACGCGCGTGAGCCGGGGCTCGAACTGCGAAATGGCGTTCTCGATCGCGTGCAGCAGGCGCTGTTCGTCCTGCGAGGAGTTCAGCGTGATGCTGGTGATGTCGGGCAGCCCGTAAAAATAGAGCGACTTCCGCAGCTCACGGCAGCAGGCGGGCACTTCTTCAATGGTGCGGACGGTGTTGAGAATCCATTCCACCTGGCGCTTCACCGAGGCGCGCAACTGGCGCAGGGACTGCTGACGCGTGAGAGGCGCCTCCACGGCCGAATGGGGATCGAGATCGATCAGCCGGTCGAGAAGAGATTGCTGGACGTTCCGTTCCGTTGGCTGGGCCATGGCATCACCCGGCGGAGCACTCCAGCGCGCGCACGGGATCCAGGCGGCATATGCGCGCATAGATCCGGCGGCACAACTCGGGGTCGTTGCCGCTCGCCTGCAGGCAGCTCAGCAGCAGCGACAAAGGGTATGCCAGAGCCTCTGCGTCTTCCCATTCCTCCAGCCGGCGGCTCTCGATCTCGGCGGCCAGTTCCTCGAGAATGGGATAGGCGATCTGCCCGCGACTGGTGGCCATGAGCAGGTGCGCGAGCTGCGCGCGGCGCCGGAACCGGGCGCGCCCGGAGCGCTCGGCGGCGAGCTGGCGCGAGATGGTCTGCACGGCCTCGGTCTCGTGCCCCTGCCGGGCGGCCTCCAAGGCGAGCGCGAACGCATCCTTCGCGGCGGAGCCATCTTCCTGGGCGGGCTCCAGCATGGGCGGCGCCTGGTCCAGTGTCACGGGTGCTGCCTGCGGTTCCGGCGCGGCCTTTTCCCCGGCCGGCTCGGGCGCGGCAGCCGCGGGAAGGGGCTGGCCGGCCAGCACCTCGTTTTCGATCCACGCCCGGGTTTCCGGATTGGCCACGGGCGTGTCGTCGGCGAGGTTCATATCGAGGAGGCCGGGCAAGTCCTGCAGAAGGCCGCGCAATTCCGTGCGCACGGCGCCGGCCACGAACCCGAACCACTGGCCCTTGTTCTCCAGCGCTTTGACCGCGTAGCGCTGCGCGTCGAGCCAGCCCCGTCCGCACGGCAGCTCCATGGCGGCCTCGGTGGCCTCCAGGACGGCATCCCAATCCTCGGCCGCCCAGGCCTGTTTTAACCGGGTGCGAAGTTCGGCCGGGGGTGCTTCGAGCATGGCGGCGTCGATCTGCGGGCCGTTGTAGCGGATTTCGCCCCAGCGGCAGCCGCGCAGGATCAGAAACGGGGCGATGTTGTAAACGTCCTGCCGGCGCAGGTAGCGCGCGATGGCGGCCAGCCGCCGGAGGGCATCTTCGATGTCGGCGGGCTCGATGCCGGCGGCCGGCGCCGGGGCGGGGCGGACCGCCCGGGCGGGTTCGGGTGCGGCGGCCGCGGTGGCCTGCGGCGCGGGTGCGGGCGCCGCTGCGGGAGCCTCTGCGATATCTTCGGCCGGCGGCGCCGGCGCCGCGCTGGGGCCGCCCTTGCGGTCGATGAATGACCGGACCGCATGGGAAAGTTCTTCGAGCGCCGTGCGAAGTTTGACGAAGCTGGGGGCGAACTCCCCGAATTTCTCATTGCACAGGTCGTTGAGGGCTTCGAGTGCTTCGAGCGACTCGTTCAGGCTGGCCTGGAGGGTCTCGCAAAACAGTTTCGGAGTGGCGTCCACGGCGGCATCGAAATCCTCGGCCGGGATCTTGCCTTCTTCTTCGATGAGCCGCTTCCGTAGCGATCGTTTTTCATCGCTTGCGGCGTCCTTCTCGTAGCCGATGGTCCGGGACTCTTTGTAGCGGATCCAGCTCAGGCCGTTCGACGTGACCGGCAGCGTCCGCAGCACCTCTTCGAACTTCGCGCCGAACCACTCGAGCGGAGCGGCCCGCACCTCCACGTCGCCGTCTTCGATTTCCGGGTAGAGCGTGTCCCAGAACTCCGCGACCAAGCCGCGCAGGAACCGGAACCCGGCGGGCACGATGCCGAAGCCCTCGCGCCGCGCGTGGGCGTCCACCAGCCAGACCGCGAGTTGGAGGTCCTTGCTGCGCTTGGCGATGGCCTCACCGGCCAGCTTGATCACCTGCGGGTAATCGGCGACCTTCAGCGCGCTTTTCCACTCACCTTGGGGAGCGTCGTCATCCGCACGGCGCGCCTCCCGGATCTTGTCAGTCAGCGGATCGTAGCGCAGATCCACGCCGCTGGGGTGGGGGCCTGGTATCGGAGTGAGAAGGTCGTCGCGGAGCGGCATGCTGGGATCAGGGGGCCGGTGCCACCAGGGTCTCGAGGGGAGCTTCGGCGGATGCGAACCGCAGTTGCCGGATCTCCAGATACGGGACCAATTCCCCGCCGTCCACGAGAAGCATCTTCAAGCCGAACGGCACGGGGCCATCGGGGGTATCCTCCCACTCGGTGGCGCGCCCCAACTTCACATCATCGCGGGCATGCCGGAACGAGTGGGGGTACAGCACGGGCACGATGACCTCGCCGAGATCCCGGCCCTTGAAAGAGGGGCCGGTCGCCACCGTGGCCGTCGCCCAGATCAGGTCGCGCAGAAGCCGCGGCGGCTCCATTTTTATAGAGTTGATATGCTCGAACGGGAGCCAGACATACTCGCCGGCCACAAAGATCTCGAGGCGCGGGCCGATGCGGTCATCGGCGTCCTCGATCGTCTGGAAGGGCTTGCCGTTGAGCGTACCCGGCGCGGCGTTTGCGGACCGGGCGGGATACGTGCGCTCCTCGAAGATCTGTTGCCGCTGCCGCTCCGCGGCCAGCGCGGAGCGGTACAGCAGCGCGCCGGTTTCGGCGTCGCGACTGGCCCCCGCGAGCACGTTGAGATGTTTGGCGGCGCGGTCAAACTCGCCCGCGAACGCAAGGAGCTCGAAAAGGAAGGTGCGGCGCCGGGTGTCGGTGGGATTCTGGCGAATCTCCGCACCCAGCGCCTCGATCGCTTCCTTCAGCTTGCCCGCCGCCAGCAGTTGGGCCGGTTCCATGTGAAGTTATCTCCCGGGCTGTCAGCCGGAATGGCCGAGCCGGACGTCCCAGTTGCCGGGAATAGGCGTGCCTTTTTGCCCCTTGCCCGTCTGCGGGGTATACTCCAGGGCGACCTTTCCGAAAGCGAAGGAAACGGATTCGGTGGGGGTATCGTCACCCCCGGACGAACCGCTCCACTGGATGCTCTCCACGAAAACTTCCTCGAAATCGAATTTCAGGTATTCGACGGCCTCCCCGCCGGCTTTGCGCAATACGACGTGCCCCTCGTCGAAATGAGATCCTTTGCAACAATTGGTAAACAGATTGGCGGAAGCCTTGTCGGTCTTCTTCATGATGCTGAAGCTGCTGATGCTGACCTTCCCGCCGCCCGAGCCTTCGGTGCCTGAGCCGATCGTCGTGGGGTTGCTGGCCCCCCAGGAGAAGCTGTAAATCTCGAATGCCTTCTTGTCTTTGTAGACCTTGTCCGTGGTTTCGCCTTCGACTGGCGGTGTTCCGCCTTTAAGGTACATGAAGCAATCAAATGCCATCGAATTTCACTCTCCTCTACAGAAACGAACTAATTCTCCCGAGCCTCCGGCGGCCGCGCGGGACGCCGTGTAACGTGTAAAAGACTGGCCGGCGCCTTCTTACCGGGCAGATTGCGGCAAATCGGCTACCAGGCGCATGGAAACCGTCAATTCTTCCAACTGGAAATGCGGCTTGAGAAATGCGACCGCGCGATAGGCGCCGGGTTTTCCGGCCACCTCAACCACATCCACACGGGCTTCCGCGAGCGGGTACTTGGCCTTCATGGAGGGCGAGGCGCTCACGGTATCGACCACATAGCCCGAAATCCAACGGTTCAGGAATGCCTCGCACTCCCCGCGGGTCAGATAGCTGCCGATTTTGTCCCGCATCATGGCCTTCAGGTAGTGCGCGAAACGCGAAACGGCCAAGATGTAGCTCAGGTTCGTGGCCAGCCTGGCGTTGGCGTTGGCGGCGTCGGTATCGTACGTCTTGGCCTTCTGGCAGCTCTGCACGCTGAAGAAGGCCGCATAGTCGGTGTTCTTGCAGTGAACCAGCGGCACGAAGCCGAGGTCCGCCAGTTCCTTCTCGCGGCGATCCGTGATGGCCACCTCGGTGGGGCATTTCATGGCCACATCGCCCTCGTCGGTGAGGAAGTTATGGACTGTCAGGCCCTCCACCTTGCCGCCGCCTTCCACGCCCCGGATAGTGGCGCACCAGTTGTAGCGCGCGAAGGATTCGGTGATGCGCGTGGCGAGGGCCCAAGCGGCATTGCCCCACAGGTACTTGCTGTGGTCGGTGCCGTCCACGTGCTCTTCATAATCGAACTCCTCGATCGGGCGCGTGGCCTTGCCGTAGGGCTCGCGCATAAGAACGTGGGGCATGCACAGCGCCACATAGCGCCCGTCGTCCGAGGCGCGGAAGCTCTTCCACTTGGCGTACTCGGTGGTGTCGAACACCTTGGCCAGGTCGCGCGGATTGCCCAGCTCCGTGAAATTATCCATGTTGAACATGGAGCCGCTGGCCGCGGAAATAAAGGGCGCGTGGGCCGCCGCGGCCACCTGGGACACCCTTTGCAGCAGCTCGAGGTCCTCGGGCGCCTTGCCGAACTCGTAGTCGCCGATGAGCGCGCCGAAGGGGTGCCCGCCGAAGATGCCGAACTCCTCTTCGTAGACCTTCTTGAACATGGCGCTCTGGTCGAACTCGGGGGCCCGCTGGAGGTCGCGGAGCAGGTCCTTCTTGCTGGCGTTAAAGACCTTGATCTTCAAATTCTCGCCAGTCTCGCTGTTGGCGATCAGGTACTTGAGCCCTCGCCAGGTTCCTTCCAGCTTCTGGAACGCGGGATGGTGAAGCACGCGGTTCAATTGCAGCGAGATCAGGTGATCGATCTGCGCGATGCGCGCGTTGATCATGGCCTCGGAGTCCCGCGAAAGCGTCATCGACCCTTCGAGGAACTGCGCGACGAACTCCTTGACGAGCGTCTTGCCGCGTTCGCGGGCATCCGGGTCGCGCGCCAGCCGTCCTTCTTCGACGATCTGATCGAGCAGACTCGTGGTGACGGTGGTCTCGGCCGCGGCCGGCTGGTTCAGGGGTGCCTGTTGGGGATCACTCATGGCCGCCTCCTTCGCCGCCGCCCACTTCGGTCTTCAGCTTCTCCAGCTTCTCCGTGTTGCGCAGAGCGTCCTGGAGCAGTTCATCCAGCTTGTCGTTGCCCTGCAGGCTGCCTCTGAGGTCGGAGAGCCTGGTGCGGAGATCCAGCAATTCCTTGAGCGGTCCGATTTGCTTGGCGACCTGGGCGGGTTCGAAATCCTCCATGCCCCGGAAGCGCAGATCCACCTTGAGCTGCCCGGCCTCGGGATCGTCGCTGAGCTCGTTTTCGACCGAGAAGGAAAGGTGGGGTTTCGTAGCCGCCAGGACGGCATCGAAATTATCCGGGTTGATCTCCACGAATTTCCGGTCCTTCAGCCGAGGCAGTGGTTCCTCGGGCATGCCGGTGAAATCGCCGAAGACTCCCATTACAAATGGCAGTTCTTTCTTTTCGATCGCTCCGCCGGTTTCTACATCGTAAGTGATATGGACACGCGGGGAACGAACGCGATCGAGTTTATGCTGTAGGCTTTCAGGCATCCAGGCGCTCCGATTCCGTTGGCATTAGTTGCTATAACTTGTGTCGAGGCGGGGTCCGCCGCTCGGACGCATACGGCCCGGCACACTATTACTTCACGACTACTCGGAAAAAGCCTACCACTACTTTGGACCGCAGTAAAGGCCAAACTGCCTGTTACGGGTTTTTCACCGGGAGAGGGAACCGCGGCATCTCCAGAAACCCTTGCGAAATCAGGAGCCGCAAATAACCGGCAAATTCGTGCGCGGACATCTGGGGAGCGACGCCCTCCTGAGCCTGCATTTCGGCGTAAATATCCTTGGCCGCGCGGTGGCCGTCGCAATTCCCGATAACGGCGGCCAGCCACGGGCTGATATTCGCGTCCGAAATGAACGGAAAATCGGATTTAACCCGGAACTCCGAAGGGACCAGCTCGCGATCGACCAGCCGGTGAGTTACCTGTAGCGAGAGATGGGAGGCGATTTGAAGCTGTGAGTTAAGTAGCGCCTCCTCGAAACCCGGCCGGGCGGAGGCCGCCACCCAGCGCGTGAACCATTCGATCGCCTCGCGGCCGGCGGTCTTGGCTTTTTGGACCCTCCCGGTCCCGGCGGGGCGGGGTTCGCCGTGGCGGCTGATGTCCACCACGCCGTAGAAGAGTGCCGTGACTCCCAGTCTCTCGAACAGCTTGCTGCTCTCGCCCAGTTCGCCAAGTTTCCCCTTGGCCTGGATGACCGCCTTCAGGACGTTCTCGGGCTTGCGCTGGGTCTCGATGGCGATCAGGGCGACGTCGAACTGCGCTTCGCACTCCCCCAGCCACTTCCGGATGCGCTGTTCCAGTTCCTCATCCTTCCGGTCGGTAGCGAAGGTCAGGCAACGGAAACGGCCGCCAGGACGCAGATGGCGCGGCAGATCCTGGATCATCCGGCACAGAATCTGCTCGCCATCCTCGCCGCCATCCCGGAAGAGGAGGCGTTGCCGGCTGGCCGGAACGTACGGAGGGTGGGCCAGAATGCAATCGAAGGTGCGATCCCCGATGGCCTCGTAGAGGTCGCCTTGCGCCACCGTGACGTTCTCCAGGCCGTTCAGCCGGCGGTTGAACTCCGCAAAATGAACCGAGCGAGCGCCCAGGTCGGTGGCCCACGCGTGCCGGGCGTAACGCGACGCCCCTACCAGGGCCGCGATGCCGGTCCCGGAGCACAGGTCCAGGCATTCCTCGCAGGGATCGGCGGGCAGGATGGACAGGAACCGCGCCGTGTTGTCGGTGATCGCGGGATAGACAACGTCGGGCGGCAGCGGTTCGCCCAAATCCGGATCTCCGGGTGTACTGCGGTCGGAAGCGATGTAGAGGCCTTCGACGGGATACAAATGCGCCGTGGCGTACCACAGGTCGGGGTGCTTCACCCTGGACGCCACCAGCCCTAGCTTTTCCAGATGGTGGAAGGCCTCCTCATCCAACCCCGCTTCAATCCGTGCCCGGGCAAGCGGCTCACCATCCAGGAATAACCGGATGAGCAGCGCCAGATCGTCTTCGATCTCGCCTTGGGGATTCGCGCCGGCATTGAAATCGAAAATCGAAGGGATCCCGAGACGCTGGCAGATTCCAGTCTCCGAATAGTGCGCCTGTTCGAGCACATGGCGCAGGCCTTCAAGATGTCGGGGGGGAACGTCGTAATTGGGAAGCATAGAAGTGGTTGGGAACTAGCCGCCGATCAGCACGGTGGGCAAGCCGACCACGATCACGCCGCCGTGGGCCGTCTGGTCTCCGATCCGGGCCGCGGGCAGCTTTCCGATCATGACCGTCGTCGAGCCTTTCGCAATCGTGTCCGGAGGGCCCACGCAAACGGCCATATCGGTTACGCGGGCCGCCGGCAATTTGCCGATCAGCACCGTCGGGCACCCGGGCGGAAGGATGGGGCCGCCCACGTGCGGGACCGGGCCCGTCGAGAGCGGGCACGTGTGCATGTCTGTCACTCGCGCGGCCGGCTGGCCCATAACGGCAGTATTCCACTCCCTCCCCGCCGGCGCAACCCAAATCTCATGCCGTGGTGGCGCCGGGGCCCCATCGCCCGGCCAGGGCCGCCGGGGGAGAGGCGATCGACTGGAACCGCACCAGCCGCACCTCATCGGTCTCCTTCAGGGAGGCCAGCGGCATGATGCCCGATTCCAGGATGCTCTCCGCGGAGACCTCGGACATGTAAAACTCGGCGCAAGGCTGGGCGCGCTTTTCGCCCTCGCACGTGCGAACGTCGAAGGGCAAACCTCCGAGGTTCAAGTGCATACCCGGCCGGAACTGCCAGCCGCGCTCCGCGAACGACTGAGCCAGGAGCACCGTGCAGGCGAAGGCCGGATTTCCCCACAGGTAGCGCTCATGCTCGGGAGGGTCCGGCATCTCCTCGAACGCGAAGCGCTCGCAAGCATCCGTATCCTTCCCATAGGGCAGTCTCAAGAGGAAGCGCGGCCAAGCCAATCCGATCCACCGCGCCACGGCATTGCGCCGCAACGCCGCCCAGCCGGGAGCAACCGGCTCCCGTCTCAGAACGGGATCCGCTCCGGCCAGCCACGGCGCGCCCAGGGATGCGGCCATGGTCCCCAGCCGGGCCAGCAGGTCCAAGTCGTCCGCCGAGGGGCCAAACCTATAGTTGCCGGTTAGTAGGGACCAGGGATCGCCGCCTACCGCTCCGGCCGATTCCAACAATGTTTGACCGATGACGGACTCCCGCCAATCGGCGGACCGGCCGAGGTCGCCGGCCAGCTCATCCTTCGAAACATCGATCAGGTACAGCCTGAGAGTCTCGCCGGTGTCGATCCGCCGCACCAGGAAGAGCAGCGACCGCCAGGCGGCTTCCAGCGCCTGAAACTCCGGGAAATGCAGTAACGCCCGCATCTGGATGGAAGCGGCCTGCTCGATGAGCGCACGGCGGGCGGCGGCGGCCGGTTCTTCGGCGGGTTGCAGGTGCGGGGCCACTCGTTCCCTCAACCAAAGCTGGAAATCGTCCGTCACTTCGGGGCGGCGGTTTTCGGCCCGCCCGGCGGTCTCCTCGATGGCCTGGTCGAGCAGGCCGTTGAGTCCGAGGCTGGGAGGCTCGGAAGCCCGTTCCGACGGGGGCGCGGATGGCGGGGGCCCCGATGCGGCGCCGGCGGCTTCCCGAAGGCCCGCGAACATGTCCAGCGTGGTATACAGGAGGTCCGGGTGGAAGCCGTCCAAGTCCCGGAAGCGAATGGCTCCCGCTACCGGGATACGGGCCTCCACTCGCCATTGGGCCATGACCGCGTCGAAGTTGTCGCGGTCCACTTCGACGGGCGGGCGGATTCCCCCGATTCCACCGTTGGCGCTTCCGCCGAAATCGCCCAGGATGGCGATACGCATGGGCACTTCCGATCCCTGGGCTACCGGTGCGAGATGGCTCTCTGGAGCGGCGTCCAGCGCGACGTCGGCCCATGAAGACGCTGGCATTGGCGGCATACCTATCCGTCTAAGCGTAACTCAATCCAGCGCGAAATCCAGCCAAAATTCTATGCCATCGCTTCGGATCGCGATAGGTGCATAATATAGGGCAAACCCTATGGCCAACACGCAGAAGCTGAAGGGCCGCTACGAACTCAAGGAAACCCTGGGGAAGGGCGGGATGGGCGTGGTTTACCGCGCCTACGATGGAGTCCTCAAGTGCGACGTCGCGCTCAAGACTTTGCGTGAAGCTCCGGATCCCATGGAACTCCAGCTCTTCTACCGCGAGTGCGAGGTGCTGGTGGCCCTCAATCATCCCAACATTGTCCAGATCCTGGACATCGGCGAATTCGAGGAGGAGGGCCAGTCCAAGCCATATTTCGTCATGCCGCTGTTGCCGGGCATGAGCCTCGACAAGCTGATCCGCGGCTCCGGCACGCAGCTCACCGTGCAACGCCGCGTGGAGATTCTCTCCCAGGTTTGCCGGGGACTTCATGCCGCGCATGAACGCGGCCTCGTCCACCGGGATATTAAGCCCGGAAATATTTTCGTGATGCCGGACTTTTCCGCGGAGATTATCGATTTCGGCATCGCTCACATTTTGAGCGCCGGCGCCACCGGGCAAAAGGGGACTTTGCTCTACATGGCGCCTGAGCTGATCGAGGGTAAGCCGCCATCCGCGCTGTCCGACATTTTCGCCCTAGGCGTGGTGGCGTACGAGCTGTTTACACGCCGGCGCCCCTTCGATCGCCCCACGGAGAGGGAAATCGTCGAGGCCATTCTGCACGAAAGCCCCCCGCCGGCTTCGGACCTGGATACGTCCGTCAATCAGGCTCTCAGCCGGGTGCTTCACAAGTCGCTGGCGAAGCAACCCTGGCACCGCTTCTCGACGGCCCGCGAGTTCGGCGACTGTCTGGAGAAGGCCCATCGCGGCGAGGCCATCGAATTCTTCGACAGCGCGCGCATCCGCCCGCGCATCCAGCGCGCCAAGGCGGCGTTCGAGCAGGGCGACGACCAGTTCGCCATGGAGATCGTGGGAGAGCTGGAAGCCGAAGGCCACCTGGATCCGGACCTGGCTTTATTGCACCGCCAGATCGATATCGCCGTCCGGCAGAAGCGCATCCGGCAACTGGTGGAGAGCGCGCGCAGCCGCATCGAAGGTGAAGAGTACCCGCTCGCACTCCAGAAGGTCCAGGAGATTCTCTCCCTGGAGCCGGATAACGCGGAAGCGCTCAGCCTGAAGGCCAGAATCGAGAGCGCGCGGAGCGAGGGGCAGATTGAGGGCTGGTTCCGGCTGGCCCGCCAGCACATCGACAACAACGCTTTCTCCCACGCTCGCGAGGCGCTCCAAAACGTGCTCCAGATCCGGCCGCAGGATACGCGCGCCTCCGGCCTGCTGTCGGACGTGCGCCGCAAGGAGCAGGAATACCTGCGGCTGCGCCAGGAAAAGGAGCAACTTTACCAGCTCGCCGTGGAATCTTATCAGAGAGGGGATGTAAGCGGAGCGCTCACTAAGCTCGAGCGGGTGCTGGAGATGGAGCGCCGCGCTCCCGACAGCACGCAGCAGGATCGCGGAAACGCCTATCAGAACCTGTTCAACCAGGTCCGCTCGGATCACGACGCCATCCAAAACTCCTACGCCGAGGCGCGCCGGTGCCTGGCCGACCAGAATATCGCCCGGACTCTGGCGATCTGCGACGAGTATTTGCAGAAGTATCCCGGCCACGCCCTGTTTCAGAGCTTGAAGTTCGACGCGCAGGAGCAGCAGCGGCTGCAGCTTTCCACCTACATCGCCGAGGTAGACCGCCGGGTGGAAGGCGAGACCGATCTGGAACGCAAGGTCGGCATCATCACGGAAGCGCTCGACCGGTTCCCGGGCGAGCCGCATTTTGAACGCCTGTTGCGAATCATCCGCGAGCGTCTCGACCTGGTCAACGGCATTGTCGCCAAGGCGCGCTACCACGAAGAACGCGGGCAGTTTACCGAGGCGCTCGGCCAGTGGGAGATCCTGCGCACGATTCACACGCGGTACCCCGGCCTGCTATTTGAAATCGAGCGGGTCGGCAAGCGCCGCGATCAACAGGCGCGAACCGAAAGCAAAGGCCGGTGGACGCAGCAGATCGACGCGCACCTGGAGGCCGGAGACTACGAGCGCGCGCTGGAAACGGCCCGCAGTGCCCGGCAGGAGTTTCCCGGCGACGGTGAGTTGGAGCCGCTCGAGCAACTCGCCCTGCAGGGCCAGGAGCGCTGCGCGGAGGCCAGGCGTCTGCACGCCGAAGGCGAGCGTCTTTTTGATCGCGGGGAGTTTGATGAAGGTCTGGAAACCCTCCAGCGCTCCTATGATTTGGATAAGCATAACGACGCCATACGCGCCAGCCTCGTGAACCGGCTGGTCGCGAGGGCGCAGAGGCTGGTGGAGACCGATTGGCGCGCCGCCGAAGGCCTGGTACAACGCGGCCTCAGCCTCAATCCGGCTCATGCGGGCGCCAAAGGCGTCGGGTTGCTGCTCGAAGACCTGAGGCGAGAGGACTTCCTCAACCAGGCCATCTCGCGGGTCCGGCAGCACCAGGCCAGCGGCGAGGCCAAGAACGCCCTGGCCGAACTGGAACAGGCCCTATCCTTTTATCCCAACGAGCCCCGCCTGCTCCAGCTTCGGCCCAGCCTGGAGAGCAAGGCGAAGGAGTCCGACCGGCATCGCGACCTGGAACAGATCCGCGGGCTGGCCGCGGGCGTGGGCTTTGTCCACGAGGCAGCCGACATACAGTCGATTGTCGAGCTGATGAGCCTCATTGCCGGTCACTACCCCGGAGACCGGGAGTTTCAGACGGTCATCGAGGGGGTGGAACAGAAGCTGCGCACGGCCACCAAGTCACAGCCTCCCGCCGTGCCGGCTAAGCCGGCCCCCGATGCCGGAACAGCGACGCAAACCAAATCGCAGCCGGAGGCTCCGGCGGCGCCGGCCGCTGCGGTTCCTCCTCCGGCGGCTGCGGCTCCTCCGCCCACGGCTCCCGCGGTTCCGCCCGAGCCGGTCGTAACGGCCCCGTCCCCAAAGGCTCCCGCGCCGGCTCCACCTCCTCGTTTTCCTTCCCCGGCGGCTCAGCTCGAGATGGGTGCGACGCAAATCCTCTCTGCCGCGACCGTGAAGGCCGCGCTTGAGAGCATGGGACTGCCCGCGGCGGCCCCTCCCGCGCCGGTTGCGCCTCCTCCTCCGCCGGCCGCGCGCACTCTGGTTCCCAAGCGCATAGCGGCCATCGCGGCCGGCGTGGTTCTGGTGCTCGTGTGCGCCGGAGTCGTGCTGGCGCTCTGGCTGAAGGGCGGGCCCGGTCGGAAGCCGGGGCAAATGGCTGCGTTGGTGGTCGAGACCACTCCTCCGGGCGCCAGTTTGCAGGTCAACGGGAAACCGATCGGCACGGCGGGATCGCGCATCCAGCTTCCGCTCGGAAACTACCGCGTGCTGGCGGTCCTGGACGGATACGGTCCAGAGGTAGTGCCCGTGGCGCTCAAAGCGGGTCAAGTCCTGCCACCCTTTCGGGTCAACCTGCAACCCCTTCCGCAACAACTGAGAATCACCAGCATGTTGAAGGGCGCCCGGTACTCCTTGGATGGAGGAACCTCGGCCGACGTGCCGCCGAGTGGGCAGGTGATGGTGGATGTGGCTCCCGGCAGGCACACGCTGGCGCTGAGGATTGGGGCCCGGCGCGCGTCCTTCGCTTTCGAGACCGAGCCCGGCGCGCTGCCGCGCATCGAGAAGCCCGAGGTATCGGGAGACCTCGACGCGGTGATCACCAGCGCCTGGAAAGACAAGGCGCTGGTCCACTCCAGCTTCGAGAACGCGCCGGTGCGCGTGGGCGACCGGGACGCGGGGCAACTGAATGCCAACGGGCTGGAGCTGAACGGCCTCGCCCCCGGATCTCACGAGCTGACGGTGGGGGGTGGCGATAAGATCTGGTACGGTTCCCTGGAGAACGGACCGCTGCCCTCGATCGGCGCATTTGTGATCTCGATCGTCAGCGCCGGCACGGTCTTCGTCGAAGCGACCGGAGCGGATGGCGTGCACGTGCTGCTGGACGGCGCCGAAAAGGGCCTGACCGCCGGCGGAGCGCTCCAGTTCAGCGCCGAACCCGGCCCCCATGAGATCCGCGTTAAGAAGGATGGGTTTCTGGACGCTCCGGGGCGAAGCGTCACCGTGGAGAAGGGCAAGCAGGCCAAGGTGGCCTTCCTGCTAGTCGCACGCCCGGCCGTTCCCGAACAGGTGAAGGCCTCGCGCACGCTGCTCGGCAGTGTGCGCCTCGCGGTTTCTCCGGCATCGGCGCAAGTTACCTATAGCCGGAACGGTGAAACCCACGCGGCGTCTCCCGGCGAGCTGCAGCTCCCCGAAGGCAATTATGTATTTACGGCCCGCGCGGCCGGCTATCTCGAACAGTCCGTCTCGGTCGCCGTGGAAGGCGGCGGGACCCAGAACGCGAACCTGAATCTGGCGCCGGTCATTACCCGGAAGGTGGTGCCGCAACCGGTGGTTCATTCCATGAACGACGCCGATTGGGACAAGTCTTGGTCGAAGGACGGCGATTGGTTCACGCGGCAGGGAGGCAATTTTGTGCTGTACAAGGTCACTCCCGTCCCGGGAACCTATGATTTCACTCTGCGTGCCAAAGGGTCGACCTTCTCCGGCCCCAAGGTGCGCTGGCTGGCGCGCTATATGGACGAACGCAACTATATCGTTTTCGAACTGGAGCGCCAGTCCTATAATGTCTCGGAGTATCGCGACGGGAAGAGGGCCATGCACATGGAGAAGAAGAAGTTCTCCGTCAAATCGGACGTGTTCAGGGTCAGAATGACGGTCGATCTGGATCACCTGGCCGTTGTTCTTCTGACGGATGACGGCAGCATGGAGTTAAATGACTGGAAGCGGCCGTCGCCGGCTTTCACGGACGGGCGTTTCGGCTTTTACTTCCCCGGCGACGCGCAGATGTGGCTGGCGAATTTCACGTTCACGGAGCAGAAGCGGCAGTAAAGCGTGGCGATCCGGTTATACCCACCGGGTGCCGTTCCAGGTCTTCCAGCGATTGGCCACCGGATCCCACGGAGCGTTGGTCTTGTCGAAGACGACCCGGCAGGCCGCCCAGTGAAATACCGCCGACTCGTACCCCTTCTGGTTGATGAAATGGCTCAGTAACGTGTCGCTCTGGACCGTGACGAACGTGCGGTCATACGCCGAGTGATTGCCGAGGTGTAGCGAGTGTTTAGGGTGGAGGGTGTAGTTAAAGACCTTGGAATCCCCAGCGATTACCTCAACCGGCACAACATTTTCGTTGTGATCGATCCGCTTGCCTACGTCATTGCCCAATGGATAGTAGTGATTGATGTAAAAGCGAATTTCCTGAAGTGGCTTCAGTTTGACAAAGAGCCAGCCGTCGTTCTGTGTTACATGCGGACCGAGCGCCGGCACGGGATCGAACTGCTTCCAGGAACCGTGCCCGGAAAGGACGATGTTCAGGCGCGAGATCAGATCGAATGCCTGTAACTTCGTGCCGAACGTCTGTGTCTGGACGGACGTGAGATCCTGGTCAATGTCGGGGCGCATCACCGGGGCCGTCGTCGAAAGGGGTGCAGTGAGAGACTGCCCTTTTTGTTTGACGGTCGCGAGCGAGATGCCGTAACTCACCGGCGCGATCGAGTCCACGTTGCCGGAGGGCGGCTTGGAAAGAATGCCGAGCGCCTGCCGGAGCATGATCGTCTTGATTTCCGCATCGAGGCGGCTCTCCGCCCAGGCGGTGAAAGATCCGCGCAGAACGGCTGCCTGGGCTATGGAGGTTCCATCGAGCGCGATCTTCACCAGCAACAGGGAGCGGATGGCGGTGCGCAGTTGCTTGGTCGAGTTCGGGGGTATGCTCGGCAGGGAGATCGCCTTGCTGATCTCCTCCGGGGTGTATGAAGTGTGGCGGTTTACTGCGTTGCGCAGGTTCTCAAGCTTCTCTTCCGACAGGTGCAGTCCGGCGATATAGGTGTAGCACTCTGTGAGTCGGGTTTTCCACGACTTTCCGAACATAACGGCTCCGTAGGCGAGCGGCCGGACAATCGGATCCGGTTACCGGGCCACGAACGATTATACCTGCTTCCACGACCGATTAGCCGGTCGGGGCGGTTTCAGCGGTGTCAGCGGTTTGTGATCCGGAAGCTCCGGTTTCCAGGTCAGAAGTTCCTGCCAGCTCAGGCCTTTCTTAAGACCGGCCAGGTCAAATGTCGCATGCTGCTCGAGGACGCCTTGGTTGTGCAGGTGACACACGAATTCACGCAGGTAAGCGGGAGGCGGCTTGTAATGGCCCGAGTCATTGTTGACGCTCACTACCTTTCCTTGTTTCACACCAATAAAGCCAGCGCACTTCACCTTCTTGCCTGAAGTAAAACTCGAGTGGTGAAGTTGCCCGGGCACGTGAGGGGCGGCAAAAATGAGGCCGTCCCTGCTCCACACGTAAGCGTCCATGCCGCTGTTCCGGAGACCGTTCGTGGTGGCCGACGTATCATAGAGATCCAGGTCCACGTCACCATTCTTGTCAGTTTTGTAGGCCCACAGCGATCCGTTGTGTGCGCCGATCATGAGGATCTCGGGACTAAACTCCTTGTCGGCCTCGCGATAGATGACCTGCCCGACCTTCTCGGCATTGGCATGGTTATCCAGCCAGCCTTTTGCCGTGTCGTCCATTTGTCCAGTGCAGATGCCATGCCCTTCCAGCCAGACAAAAAACGGAATCTCCGATTCGCTTCGTTGCCACTGATAGAAAGCGAAGCCGAGCACCGAGGATCCCCCACTGAGGTAGGGCACGTTCGTGTCCGAGGTACGTTTCAAATCGAAGCCCCGGTGCCACGGATCGACCTTCTCCATCATGTCGGCCGAGTTTACGCCCAATAACCCCGGGGAGTGCCTCGCTTCCTTTGACGCCAGGTAGTCAAGTAAGGTCTTGCGGCCCGGGAGGAATCCTTGATCGCCGCTCTCGAGATGCTCACAAAGCTTCCTCAGGTAGTCTGCTTTTCGTGTGGCGCGGCGAACCAGTTTCGCCACGGCATAATCCAGCGAAAGGTTCCGCGCTTCTTTTTTCATCCCGGGCTTCAGCGGGATCGAATACTTAGTGAGGTAGTTTTGCCCGAGCATACTGATTGTCGCAAGTATCCGTATGCGCGTTTTCAGTTTTTCGGTCGATCGCTTGTCGGTTTCGGAATACACCCGTACCTGCTGGGTAATCGAGGCCAAATCGGGCGGGACTGCGCGATTTACCCGCAGTAAGGATCCCAGTGGGTCAAGCGGGCCCTTTGCGGATCCGTCTCTCTTCCGCGAACAATAATCGGTCACTATCGTGTTCCACTCTGGGAGCGAGTAGATGTCCTGCCATGGGGTGTCTTTCATCGTTGCCTCAGCTGGAGAGAGTCTCGGGTTGGAGAGCCTGCAGCGCGCATCATAACGGACATAGGCGCCATATCTCGACAGGGGTCATGGTTTACACGGACGCTTGTGTCTTAGCGCGGGCTCGCAGATGACCGGGGTAGCTGCTGAGCAGGTCCTTGCAGTAGATATTCATCACGTTTTGGAGAAGGTCCCAGTTCAGTCCGCCCGCGACACACCAGCCGTACGCCGAACGAAGCCGCGCTAGTGGCTTGAATAGGCCGATCTCGTGGTCGCCTTCCATTAACAGGCCCACCTCCTGGCCCATCTTGTTCCGATAGACCAGCGCGTGCAACTTGTTTGCTTCAGCCGGGAACGCAGCGAGCGCTTTTCCCAACGCCTCCCCGTCCCTTCCCGTGCAGTTCGTTGGCACCAGCGTGTCGTAGTAGCCGATGTGATAGTCGATATAGCTCCAGCGGGACAGTGGATAGGCGCACTCGATCAGCGAATGGTGCCCGGCCGGCACCATGGTCGCGACGGGCAACAACATCAGCAGGTGTAAGTGTTTATCGAAGGGTGACCCTTTGGGCGCGTGTTTGAAGGCATACATGTGCTCCGGGTCGAAGGCTGACCCCAGGACCGCGTATTTGACGGCATATATGGAATCGGTGGTGGTCCCGGAGACATCTGCGCCGGTCGGCTCCGCTCCGAACGTCCGATCGATTGCGCCGATAACGCTTTGATCGCCAAATCGAAACTTATCTACTCCCCGTTTGATCTGGTTTGGGATGGGGTCGTAGGGCGCTTCGCTGCGCGTTATTGGAAGTTTCATCTTCTCCAGATCGTCGCGACGCCTGTGGCCGTAGAGGTGCTCCGAGTCCGAGGGGCGCAACGGGCCAACAAAGGGTACCCATCCTTTGTCACGGGAATCCTCGGGTTTCAGGTATGTCGGCTCTGGTTTCAACAGGTTCTTGCGAGCCTCGTGCTGCGCCCATCTGCTTCCAGTGAGGTTCTTGCAAGCCTCCTCCTCGGAAAGCTCGCCAAACAGGCGAATGATGTCGGAGCAAATCGACAAATCGTCGAGAGAGTCCGAACGTGAGCACAAAAAAGCCAATCCGGGTCTGGTCGGCGTTACCGCCCCGCTGACAAACATGGCATAGGCCGTGTACTTCTTAGCCAGGAACTTGTTCAGGGTCGCCATCGGAATCTGGCAGATTTCTCTCAGCAGCACGCGGATCATCTCGCGCAGATCTTGCTGGCAGCAGTCCTTGATGCACTTCCCAATGCTCCGCCCTACCCTGACCTCCAGGTCTTTGCGCTGCGTCCTGATTTCTTTAATTTCTTTCGGACCGAGGAGCCTCATATTAGCTCTCCCTATGTGGCGCGACAGCCGTCCAGACTTTCCGGCCGTGGCAGCCAAAACTTCCGTCTTCGCCGTCCTGGCAGGACGATTATACATCCAACGGCGCATTTTGGAGCTGTTTTTCTCATTTTCCCGTCCCGAATGGATTCGGGCGTTTCTGTGCGGCTCTTCCGGCTGCCGTCGGAACTCCTCACCGGTCTTCGGTTTCGAAAGGGTTTGGCGCAGCCAAATTAGCCCCCGCGCTCCTCCGCATTCTGATAATGTAGAGCCGATGCGGCAGTTAGAGCCGGTGCCGCTCGTTCGCCGTTTTGGATGAGAAACTCCGGCTGCTGCTCGAGACCGTGATCCCGAGCAACTTCGTTTCGCTGCCTCTGAAACTGGCGCAACCGTCGATCTACGCTACGTCCATAGACCGGGAGGAGTACTTCGCCAACACACGGATGTACCTGGCGCTGCGCTCGGTCATCATTAAGGCGATCAGAACATGGCGGCTGGTTGTATACTGAACGGGATTCCTGGATATTAAAGTGGGAATTCCTGGAGAGTTGTACGTAAGCAACCCCCGACCAATCTGGCGCGGGGAAGCAGCCGTCCATGAACCCACGTGTCGCGGTTGCGCAAGCGCCCGTTTTACTCTCCATTCTGAAAAGGAGGAACAATGCCTGAAATTCCCGGAATACTCAAGGACTTCGTGAACGGAAAGACCTGGGACCTTATCTATCCCATTCCTCCTGCGAGGCCGGATCAGCGCGGCCCCAGTTGCGGATTCTACGCCCTTGCCTATGCGATGCTGTGTTGGTATAGCCGGCAGAAGGAATTAGGCGAAAATTGGAGCATTTCCAAGCCGTTGGCGGCCCGAACCAGCAACGTAAATTCGCCTTCCAAAACGAAATCCCTGGCGGAGAAGACCGCCAAGTTCACTAAGGCCAAAACAGGTCAATACGATTCCTTGCGGCAGTATGGCAAACTGAACCAATTGACGGCGTACGGCTCGGTTTTCAACGCCGAAAACCTCGTGAAGATAGCACGCGGCGCGGGCTCACAGTATGGCGGTCAGTTCGACGGTGAAGTGCTCGATATTTCGAACGCTTCGGATTTCGAAAGGAAAGTAGAAGCCCTGATCAAAGCTTCGTGCCCTGTGATCGTTCCGTTTGATGTATGTGTTACAGACCCTAATGTGGGAGATCCCACCAATGCAACGGGAAAGGCCGCCCATTGGACTGTAATCATTGGAACGTACGAGGATTCGGGCGTGGTCTATGCCATCCATCGCCATTGGGGAGCTTTCCGTTATTCCCTTATGTCAGCCTTTGCCGCATCGAACGCCCAACTTACGGCGAACGCATTCGTCGAACTAAAAAAATGCGAGGTGAGGAATCCAAACGACGCGAAGTTCCTGGATCGGGACTTCCTCACCCAGGAGAGCATTGAGGCTTATCAGAAGTTAGGATTTACGGTCAAGGAACTCAGCGGCGCGGTCACGAACTACGAGTTCTGCAAACCGAAAAGCGTCGCGGATCTCAAGAAGCAGAAGGAGTTGCAGACCAACTTCCCCGACCTCGCGACGCGGCTGGCGGAGGACAAGCTGAGCGCCAACGGCTTCGATCCCAAGCACCTCGCCAATGCCGGCCTGAAGGACAAAATCGTCGCCGTCTATCCCGTTGCCGAGAGGGACGGCATTCTCAAGGCCCTACCGAAGTAGCCCCCGCGCTCCTCCGCATTCTGGTAATGTAAAGCCGATGCGGCAGTTAGAGCCGGTGATCTGGACCAAGGGCACCTTCCTGAACCCGCAGCATCTCCAGCAGCAGGATCGTTTTCTCGAGGACTCGCTGCGCTTCCAGGTGCTGGCGCTGGAGTTCCGGCCCTGGGGTTTTACCCGCTTGCGTGTGGATCAAGAGGCGCTGGCCGGCGGCACGGTTGGCATCCTGGAGGCTTCCGGGATGCTGCCCGACGGGCTGCTCTTCGATATACCGCGCTCCGATCCGGCGCCGTCCCCCAAGGCCATCGCCGACCACCTGGACGCTGGCCGGGACAGCCTGCTGGTCTTCCTGGCCATCCCCAGCTATCGAGACAATGCCTTCAACGTGGCGGGGGCCGGACGCGAACCCGAGGTCCGCTATCGCGCGGATATCGAAATGCTGCGCGATGAGAACACCGGGCAATCCGAGAAGCCCGTGATGGTCGCCCGCAAGAACTTCCGGCTCTTGTTCGACGATGAGAGCCGCGAGGGTAGCTCCGTGCTGCCGCTGGTCGAGATCCGCCGGACTTCCGCCGGATTATATGAGCTGAACCCCGATTTCGTGCCTCCTCTGCTCGACTTTCGCGCCAGCGACTACCTGGTCTCGATCGCGCGGCGCATTCTGGAAATCCTGGCGGCCCGAAGCAGCGCCCTGGCCGGGACGCGGCGCCAGAAAAACCAAAGCCTCGCCGAGTTCACCGCCGCCGACATCGCCAGCTTCTGGCTGCTCTACACCATCAATACGGCTTTCCCCGTGTTCCGGCACCTGTTCGAGACCCGCGGCGGTCATCCGGAACTACTGTATTCGGCCATGTTGAGCCTGGCCGGTTCTCTCACCGCTTTTTCGCAGAAGATTCAAACGCGCGATTTGCCCGTTTATGACCACGACAACCTGGGCCGCTCGTTCGCCGCTTTGGATGAGAAGCTCCGGCTGCTGCTCGAGACCGTGATCCCGAGCAACTTCGTTTCGCTGCCTCTGAAACTGGCGCAACCGTCGATCTACGCTACGTCCATAGACCGGGAGGAGTACTTCGCCAACACACGGATGTACCTGGCGCTGCGCTCCGACGCGACGCAGGCCGATATGATTCGCAAGATTCCGCGGCTGGTAAAGATCTCTTCCACCGATTCCATCGAATACCTGGTGCAGAGGGCGCTCGGGGGCGTGGCTTTGACTCATCTGCTCTCGCCGCCTCCGGCCATTCCCGTGAAGCTCGAATACCAGTACTTCAGCCTGAGCCAAAGCGGCAGCCCCTGGGAATCCATCGTGCGGGCCCGCAACCTGGCGGTCTATGTGCCGGGCGATTTCCCGAACCCCCAACTGGAACTGCTGATCCTGCTGCCGCAGGCGGTATGACGGGCGGTCAGCGCCAAGTGGCGAAAAATATGACCAGTGCGACGGCCAAGAGGAACAGCACGGCCAAAATCACGATCAGCGGAACGTAAGAGATCTGCGCCGGGGCGGGGGCTGCGCGGGGCGGCGCCGGCGGTTGCGGGAGCGCGGGCAGAGCGGCGGCCGAAGGCGCGAACGCAGGGATTGCCGGCTGCTGCACCACCGGCTGCGGCACCGGCGGAGCCGCCTGCATCGAGACCTTGCGCGTGATTTCGCTCGCCGCGGGTGGCTGGGGTGCGGAAGGTGCGGGAGGCGCGGGCAGGACCGGAGGCAGACCCGAATGGAGTGTCGGCTGTGGCGCGGCGGGGATCACCGGCGCCGAGAACATGCGGGTGAACTCGCCCGGCGCGCTTGGTTGGGGCGCGGTCGGGGCGGCGGGAGCAGCCGGGACCGGAGGCAAATCCGAATGGAATCCCGTTTGGGGCGCGGCGGAGATCACCGGCGCTGAGAACATGCGGGTGAACTCGCCCGGCGCGCTTGGTTGGGGCGCGGGCGGAGCGGTGGGAGCAGCCGGGACCGGAGGCAGACCCGAATGGAGTGTCGGCTGTGGCGCGGCGGGGATCATGGGCGCTGAAAACATGCGCGTGAACTCGCCCGGCTCTGGCGCTTCGTTCTTGGCCGCCGGCTGCGGCGGCATGGGGAGTGGGGGTGGTTGGAACTGAAAAGGCCTGGTGGGTGCGGACGCCGGTTGCTGGAACAGACGCGTGAACTCGCCCGGCTCCGGCTCCAGCGGCGGGTTTGCGGGTGCGCGCGGCGACGCGAACAACCGCGTGAACTCTCCTGGATCAGCCTGCCGAGCGGGATCTGGCGGAGCCTTCGAAACCGGAGGCGCGCCCGTCACTGCCTCGACCCACTGGCGAAGGTGCCGCGCCCCGGGAAGCGGATCGGTCACCACGTACCGCACGCCGGCCAACTCGCCCACCTCCAAGACATGGCACAGGCTCTCGACGGGGAGCTTGGCCACTGCGGTCAAGAGCTCTTCGGGCGGCCGATCCGCGCCGGCCGCCAGGATATGCACCAGCACCGCCTTACCCGACGTCCTCTCGCGGGCGGGTATCGCCTGATCACGCGTGCCGCCGAGGTCCGGCGCCGCATCCAGTAACTCGAACTTTTCCAGCAGGTTCATTACGAGTAGAAAACGACCTCTATCCCGCTTATCATAGTATGGGCATGAAAAAGCTTTTGCAAACGCTTTTGCGCCAGTGTCTATGAGCCTTCTTTCGAAAGTGGTCTGGTCCGAAGGTATGCACCTCGGCCCGCAGCACTTCCAGGCCCAGAGCCGGTACTTCGAAGACTCCATCCATTTCGCGGCTTCGGCTTTGTGGTTCGAGCCCTACGGACTGACCGGCTGCGCACTGGACGCGCACGCGCTGGAAAACGGAACCGTCTCCGTGCTGCACGCCCGCGGCATCTTCCGCGACGGCCTGCCCTTTCACATGCCCGACTACGACGCGCTGCCCCCCGCCCGGCCGGTGGGCGACCTGTTCGCCCCCACGCGGGAGAACCTGACCGTCTCGCTGGCCGTCCCGGAGCGCAAGGACAACGGCTTGAATTGCGGAACCGCCCGCGACACCCACGCGCGCTATATCGCCGAAGAGCGCGCTTTCCCGGACGAAACCACCGGCGCGGACGAGCGATCCGTGCGCGTGGGCCGGAAGAACATCCGGCTGCTGTTTGAAACCGAGCCATGCGAGGGCCTCGTCACGCTTCCCGTGGCCCGCCTGGTCCGCGATGGTTCCGGGTGCGCGATCTACGATCCGGAGTTCATTTCCCCCTGCCTCCAGATCGGCGCCAGCGAGAGCCTGATGCTGCTTCTGCGGCGGCTGGTCGAGATCCTGGATGAGAAGAGCGCCACTCTGATGAGGGGGACGGCGGAAGCCAGCCCCGGAGGATTCGTGGCGCGTGAGATTGCCAATTTCTGGCTGCTGCACGCGGCCAATTCCGGGGCCGTGGCGCTGCGCCACTTGTGGGCCTCCAAGCGCGGCCATCCCGAGGAACTTTTCCTGGAGATGTCCCGTCTGGCCGGCGCGCTCTGCACTTTCGGCCGGGAGTCCCATCCGCGCGCGCTGCCCTCCTACGACCACCAATCTCCGGGTGAGTGCTTCCAGGCGCTGGACCGGCACATCCGGACGCACCTGGAAATCGTGGTCCCGACCTCCTTCATTGCCATCCCGCTGAACCAGCCGGCAGCCTTCTTCTACGAGGGCGAGATTG
The DNA here is from genome assembly GCA_963714205.1 of Terriglobia bacterium. GTDB lineage: Bacteria > Acidobacteriota > Terriglobia > Bryobacterales > Bryobacteraceae > CAVQNQ01. The sequence goes on along the minus strand of CAVQNQ010000002.1, from coordinate 674,338 downwards.
GGGATGCGCGCTGCTTCGGCCGCTCGCGCTGGCTGCTGGGTGTCCGCTCCACGGCCGGCGAGGCCGATCTGATCGTGAAAGCGCCGCAGTTGATCAAGATCTGTTCGGCGAAGTTCGTCGGCGAACTCGTCAAGCGCGCCATGGCCGGGTTGACGCTCACGCACCTGCAGGTGCCCCCCGCCGCCATACCGGCCAAAGCGGAAGCGCAGTATTTTAGTATTTCTAGATCCGGGCCTTTTTGGGATCACATCGTGCATACCCGGCGCATCGGCATTTACGTTCCAGGGGATCTGCCCAATGCCGAGCTGGAACTGCTGGTGATCCCCGAAAATTGAGGACTCCATCATGGCACAAGTAACCGGCAGCGATCCCAGGGTGCATCGCACGGCCAACCTGGCATTGTTCTTCCAGGAGGTGCTCACGGCCATCGTGCGATTGCGATCGAACCGCGAGAGCGTTTCGGACGCGGAATCGTTCCGCCTGCGCCTTCGCGAGGCTTTGAAGGCGGCGGCCCAGGAAGCCAGAAACACGGGCGATTACGCCACGGAAGACATCCGGATGGCCACGCTGGCGGTGGTCGGCTTTCTCGATGAAACGGTGCTCGACACACGCAACCCCGCTTTTGCGGACTGGCCCCGCAAACCGCTTCAGGAGGAGCTGTTCGGCACCCACCTGGCGGGCGAAGTTTTTTTTCAAAATTTGGAGAGCCTGCTGGGGCGTAATGATTCGCCGGACCTGGCCGACCTGCTTGAGATGCACTACCTCTGCCTGGTTCTCGGTTTCCGGGGCCGATACAGCGGGCGCGGCGGAAGCGAGGTCCTGCCGGTGATGAACGCAGTGGCCGAGAAGATCCGCCGCATACGGGGCGATTTCGCGGGTTTCTCGCCCGCCTGGGCCTTACCCCAGGAATCGGTGGCGCCGCCCAGGGATTACTGGACGCGCCGGCTGCTTTACGGGGCTCTCGGGTGCCTGCTGCTGGCGGTTTTGCTATTCGCGATCTATAAGGTGTCGCTTGGCTCGGGACTTCCCGGCATGGGAGGATACGGTGCGTAAGCCGATTTTGATCGCTGCGATCGTGCTGCTGGCCTACTTTGTGCTGGTATTCATCGGCGGCACGCTGCTCGGGCTTCACGGGTCCACGCTGTGGATGTTTCGTGCTTCGCTGTGGCTCATCGGGATCGCCGCGGCAGCCGTCGTCCTGTGGTTCATCTGGCAAAAACAGAAACTGGAACAGGGGGCGGCCACGCCGGCCGGCGACGCTTCAGCCGCGGGCGACGATATCGGCCTGCTGGTGCGGGAGGCCCAGAGGAAGCTCGCGGGGTCCCGCGTGGAAGGCGGAATTGGCAGCCTGCCGGCCATCTTCCTGCTGGGCAAGGCGGGCAGCGCCAAGACCAGCGTCCTGGTGAACTCGGGGATCAACGCCGAGTTGCTCGCGGGGCGCATCTACGAAGAAAACGCCATCGCGTCCACACGATCCGCCAACCTCTGGTTCGGCCAGGGGGTGGTATTCGTCGAGGCTGGAGGTACGCTCCTCTCGGATGCCGCCCTATGGAAACGGCTGATTAGCGCCGTAAGCCCGAGCCGGTTGCGGAGCGTCCTGGGGAAGGGCGGCCAGGCGCCGCGCGCGGCGCTGGTCTGTTTCGATGCCGAGACCTTCCTCCGGCCGGGAGGGCAGGAAGCCGCGGCCGCCGCAGCCCGGGAACTTCGCCAGCGTCTGGGTGAAATGTCGGGCGCATTCGGCGTAAATCTGCCGGTGTACGTCCTGTTCACGCGGGCCGACCGGGTGCCTTTCTTCTCCGAGTTCGTGAGGAATTTGAGCAACGAGGAAGCGCGCCAGGTGCTGGGATCCACCTTGCCCTTGCGCTCCGGGCAGCCGAAGGGGATCTACGAGGAGCAGGAGGCCGCCCGCCTGAAGCAGGCCTTCGACATCCTGCATCGATCCTTGTGCGATGCGCGCATCGAAATCCTCGCCCGGGAACATGACGCCGCTCAGATCCTGGCGGCCTACGAGCTTCCGCGCGAGTTCCGCAAGCTGGGCCGGCCGGTCGTGCAATTCCTGGTGGAGCTGTGCCGGCCGAGCCAGTTGTCCGCGGGACCGTTCTTGCGCGGCTTCTATTTCTCGGGCGTTCGGCCGGTCACGATCGAGGACATCGAAACGGGTCCGATGCCGGCCGTTCAGGAGCAGCTGGGCCTCGAGGGCGCCAGCGACGCCACCCGCATGTTTCGGAGCGGCGCGTTCGGAGCGGCGGCGGCGCCCCCGCCCCGCAGGCCGAGCCGGCGCAGAGTCCCGCAGTGGCTGTTCCTGGGACATCTCTTCCACAGCGTGCTGCTGGCCGATCGAGTGGCCTTGGGCGCCAGCGGCGCGAGCACCAAGACCAGCCTGCTGCGCCGTGTGGGCCTGGGGGTGGCTGCGGCGGTGTGCCTGGTCCTCTCGATCGGTTTCACCGTGTCTTACGCCAGGAACGGGGCATTGGAATCCCGCATCCGGGAGGCGACCGCGGCGAGCTCCCCGGTGGAATTGGGCGCCACCGAGCTCCCCTCGGCGGACGCGCTTCGCCGCCTGGAGGCGCTGCGCGAGTGCGTCGAGCTTCTGGCTACCTACGACCGGCAAGGCCCGCCCGCGAGCTACCGCTGGGGCTTGTACATAGGGGGCGCGGCCTATCCCGACGTTCGCCGCCTGTACTTCCAGCGCTTTCAACGGCTGCTGTTCTCTCAGGCGCAGGTCCAGCTTGTGGAGTTCCTGCGAGAGCTGCCGCCCACCCCCGGTCCCGATTACCGGAGCACGTACGAGGCGCTCAAGGCGTACCTCATCACCACGTCGCACCACGAGAAGAGCACGCAGGCATTTCTGTCGCCGGTTCTGCTGAGCCGCTGGAGCGCCAACCGGAACGTCGATCCCGAGCGCCAGCAGCTGGCTCAGAAGCAGTTCGACTTTTACAGCGAAGAGCTGCGGCTGGCGAACCCGTTCTCATCCCAAAGCGACCCGGTGGCCGTCGGGACCGGCCGGCGCTATCTCTCGCAGTTCGCCGGTTTCGAGCGCGTCTACCAGGCCATGATCGCCGACGCGGGCAACCGCGCGCAGCCGGTACAGTTCAACCGCCGGTTTCCCGGTTCCGCGGCTGTCATCGCGGATGCCTACGAGGTGCCCGGCGCCTTCACCCGGGGCGGGTGGGATTTCATGCGCAAGGCCATCTCCGACCCGGACCGGTACTTCAGCGGCGAGCAATGGGTGCTGGGCGACCAGACGACCTCGAATATCGACCGGCAGCAGCTTAAGCAGCAACTGCAACAGCGCTATTTTGCCGATTTCACGGAACAATGGCGCGCCTATCTGAAGAACGCCACGGTGCTGCGCTACGCCAGCCTGAACGACGCGGTGCAGAAGCTGAATTTGCAATCGGGCAACCAGTCCCCGCTGCTGTCCCTGTTCTGGCTGGCCTCGCAGAACACGGCCGTGGATGCGCCCGAGGTGGCCGCTTTGTTCCAGCCGGTCCAGGCCGTAGTGCCGCCGGGCAGTGCCGACCGGTTCATCGCGCCGCCCAACCAGAACTACATAAACGCTCTCATGGCCCTCCAAGCCTCCCTGGAGGGGGTTGCCGGACAGCCCCAGGCGGCCGACACGGCAGCCTCCACGGCTCTGAACAGCGCCAGCGCGGCGAGACTGGCTACGCGCCAGGTGGCGCAGGCCTTCCGGATCGACCCCGACGCGCACATCGAGACGGTTGTTCAGAAGCTGATGGAAGATCCCATCACGTATGCCGAGGCCCTGCTGCGCAACGTGGGGCCGGCGGAACTGAACGGCAAGGGCAAGGCGTTTTGCGGCCAACTCCGGCCGTTGATGAACAAGTACCCTTTCAATCCCAACGCCAGCGCCCAGGCCACCATGCCCGAGGTGGACGCCATTTTCCGGCCTAAGGAGGGCGCGCTCTGGAAGCTCTACGACGAGGAGCTTCAGAAACTTCTGGTGCGCCAGGGGAATCAATACGCGCCAGCCGCGGACGCCAAGGTCCATCTCACGCCAGCGTTCGTCGCCTTCTTCAACCGCGTCGCCGGATTTTCGCAGGCCCTGTACGGCGGCGGGTCCGGCGAACCGGCTCTCACTTACACCCTGACGCCGGTGCGCACCGAGGGAGTGCAGAGCCAGACGTTAACCATCGGCGGCCAGACGCTCGGCTTCTCGGGCGGCAAACCCGCTCCCAAGCAGTTCGTTTGGAATGGACTTTCCCAGGAGGTTAAAGCCACGGTGAGGCTGGGCACGGACCTGACATGGCAATCCAAAGAAGGGCTGTGGGCCGCATTCCAATTCTTCGCGGAGGCGGAGAAGGGGGCCGATCCCGCTCAGGCCAACATGCTGCAATGGGTGATCCGCATCGGCAAAGATCCGCTGAAGCTGCCCAACGGCAATCCGCTCACGGTGGCGTTCGATCTGGACATGGGGGCGGCGCCGCCCGTGTTCCAGAAAGGCTACTTCTCGCAACTGGCATGCGTCGCGGAGATCGCCCAGTAGACGGAGAGCCGTTTCGACTTCATGCCTGCCGGCGAATGATGGCCGGGACGGCTATTTAAGGCTATTTGAGGAGGGACTGCGGTGCGGCGCTCATTTCGACCCTTCCCCGTCGAACTTCCCCCAATCCCAGTCTCGCGCGCTCGAGGCCGACCTGCTCAACGTAGTCCGGTTGGTTCGGGTTGATCTGCAATACCGCCGCATCGATCAAAGACTCGTCTGCTTCCAGTCCGGCAAAATGGACCAGGTGCTGGCAGAAGCCCGGCGCATTCAAGAGAGCCTTTTCGTAAGAGACCAGAAGGCAGGGAACATCGGTGTGCCGCAAAAAGTCCAGCATCTGCTGCTGGTACGACAGGACCGAATCGATCGCCGCTTCAAAATCCGCTCCCACCGCCAGATGTTCGCGCACAGCGATCGCCAGGAGGTCTCGAAAGACGCAGATCACCTGCGGGTTGCGGGTATGGCGGAGCAGATACGGCAGATGATTCAAAGCGGCGGGGAGTTTGAAGCCCCAACAGGCGTGGTGGTGGTTGCGGAGCGCAATGAGCCGGTCCAGCCGGCGCGTATTCACACATTCGGCCGTCAGGATTTGCAGAAAATCGTCATCCTCGAAGTTAGTCCCGCTGTACCCGGGAGGGACTCCCATGGGCAAGCCGAGAACGTGCAAGCCGCGCGCCACCAGGGACGTGCCGCTGCGCGCGTGGCCGATCACGATCAGCGTTCGTTCGGCATCCGGATAAGGCTCGTTCAGTATTGCCAGACCGCTATTCAGTAGCGGATCGCCGCCTTCGCTGGGGGATGACGGTAAAATGGAAACGCGCTCTGTAAAAGGCGGTAATTCGCCCGCGGCGACGCGACCTTGGGAAGGATATTGCCCACTTACCAACAGAGGACTTCCGTCAAGTTCCAACCGCCCTTGCGCCGAGTCCACGCAGAACCGCAATGCATAGACAACCTGCGATCGTAGCGGCTCGGGAATTACGAAATGAAAGGCATAACTGCCCGAGCCATCGCCTACTCCCGCCACCAGAAGATCGGGCCGGAACTCGTTCGCGGGCAGCGTCTCCACAAGCTGATCATCCAGTAAAACCCTGACTCGCAAGCGGTCTTCGGGCGCACAAGGATCGTGCGCCCAACCCCAAATCACGCCGGACTGAAACGCGTCAACATGACCGACACACCTATCCACCCATGCCTCCGTCAGTCAACTATTGTGAGAAGCTGAATTATAAAACATTTCAGATCTGTTAACACATCAAAATCGTGTATTTTGAGGTGTAATTTTGGATCTGACAGGTGAGCGGGCGAGCTTGCCCGCGTCCATCGATGGCGTTCCGCCTAAGGACGGCGTTATAACTCGGGGATTTACTCTACGAAGCGCATTTCGCCGAACCGCTCGGGGACGTGCGGCCCGGGTTGCTGCAACAAAGAGTCCGACCAAATGCTCATGCGGCGGTTCGGTTCGACGCCGTCCCATCGGTTCAAGTTGAAGCTCCACACGGCGCCGGCCGTCGGCCGCCTGGAGAACTCTTCGAAGTTCACCCAGGGGATGGACACCTCGAGGCTCCAGCCGCGGTCTTTGTCGCTTCTATCGTTGAGGGTGCCGTTGATCGAGCTCGCCACCTTCACGCCCTCGAGATTGAATCGCTTGAAGACCACGCGGCGGGAAGGCGTCAAAGCCACACTGAGGTAGTCGTAGAGCACCCCCCGCGCATTCATCTCGAGGCCTATGTAAGCGGTGGTCTGTTGGGCCGGAATCGGGTTGATGAAAATCTCGACCGCATCGTCGCGCCACGTGGGGTCGTCGCGTTGCGTGAATTGCGCGGTAATATCCGCGTCCTCGCACTCGTAGGAGACGTACAGGTTCTCGTCGTCCCAGAGCAGACGGGCAACGGTCTTCTGTTTAGCGCCGGTCTGCGACTCCCAAGGGAAGGTCAGTTCGGCGGTGTTGGCGGCGGCCCACGCCTGGTCGTCCAGTTTCCCGTCGATCACGATGGGCGACGTGGCGCGCTTCACCTCGTACTTCGGAATCGGCGGCGCGGGGCGTGTTTGGGCCCAAAGCGCGCAGGGTAGCAGGCAGAACAGGAGCGATCTCATGGGATGCCTACGCGCCCCCGCGCCTCTGCCCGCGCCCGAACCCCGGGTCGGGCGTCAGGGGACCCATCCAGAACAGTTGGCGGTCGGTATCCGGATGCAGCCGGTACTTTCTCTGCAGAGAGGCGATGGTCTCGCCCCGCACATCGATCTTGGCGATGTCATAGTTGCCCAGGCCGAATTCCTCGCAATACTGCAGATATCCGACCCACCGGGGATCGATGCCCATAAGCTCGGTGGCCACACGGTCCGCAGCCACGTAGTCCAGGGAGGCAAAAGCGATACGGTGCGGAACCGGCGTGCCGGAGACTGGCCCGTCACCTTCCATACCCTCGTAGCCGTCCACCACGGTCGCGCCCCAGAACGGCGCCATCTTCTGCGCCACCAGCAGGATGTTGTAGTGCATCTGGTGAGGACCGGCGTGGAACTTCATCTTGTCGGTCCACTGCGCGTCCTTGCGGCCGCTACGCAGTGTGCCGCCGACCACCATATTCTTAACCGCCGCCGTCATGACCACCGCGTTGTGCATCTTGGGGATGCAGGGGTCGATGATGAAAGCGTCCGGATCGAACAGCCGTTTGGCGAGCCGGATCATCTGCGGATGAACGTTATAGGTCAGTATGCCCGCGGGGATGTACAGTCCTTCGTCGTTCAGGTCGATCAGGCTGATCCTCTGGGCGCGATACTCCTGAATGAGTTGACCGTACTTGAAGTTCTCGAAGCCGAGTGTGGTGTCGCCGGAGGCCGCCTCAGCGATGACCACCGGCCCCTTGAACCGCGGAGCGAGGTAGTCCAGAATACCCCGAATCGTATCCGTGTGCGTCGAGGCCAGCTGTAAGGTGACGCTGGTCAAGTTCGGTTTGATGAGGACTGATTTCTTCCGCTGCAAGGCAGGCCGCAGTTCGGCATCGATAGCCAGCAGAGCCTCGTATACGTTCTTGCGGCGGTCATCCCCTTTGACCAGCGACACGGTGGAGCGGCGGGCGATGGGGACGATGGGGTCCGGCGGAAGCTTCAACTGCGGTTCGGGAGGCTGCTGGGAGGCGAGCGGCGCGCCCCCCACCAGCCCCATCGTGCCTGTGCCGGCGAGGTATATCAACTCGCGGCGGCTGAAGTAATGGCCCATGTATTCCTCCTTGGACTACCAGTGAGTGACCGAACCGTCTGGGCGCAAGTAGAACTGGCGCCGGCCAACCTGGGTGACTTCGCTGATCAGTTTGACCTGCTTCAGGTCGAGTGTCGCACCCAGACCCGGCCGGTCGTTTGTGTAGAGCTTGCCATTCTTGAAGTCCAGGCACTCCGGCAAATATGGGATAGGGCGGTTCCCATAGTTGTACTCGAATATCACGGGACCGGAGAACGTGGATAGACAATTCACCTGTGCGGCCGTCGAAATCGGTCCGGTGAAATGCGGGGCGATGCCGACGCCGTGCGTTTCGCAGAGCGCCGCCACTTTCATCATCTCGGTAATGCCGCCGACATTGGGCAGCGGTACACGGACGAAATCGATATCGTGATTCTCCACCAGGCGATTAAAATCCCAGCGCTGACCCCATTCTTCCCCGGGGGCCAGGGGGCAGGTGGTCATCTGACGTAACTTGGGGATGTCTTCGAGGAAGTGCTCGTCCCGAACCGGGTCTTCCACGTAGTAGGGCTCATATTCTTCGATCATCCGGCAGCAGCGCAAGGCGTCAATGTAGTCGAATTTCTGGTGGAAATCGATGTTGAAGTCGCCCTTTGGACCGACACCCTCCCTCGCCGCTTTGCAGGATTGCGCCACCAGGTGCACCCGCTCGCGCTGGTTGAAGACGTTGTCGGGAATGGGGCCGCCAACCGAGGCATCCATACGGTAGGCGCGATATCCGGCAGCCATGGTGGCCTCGGCGCTCCGGCGGATGTAGTCGAACGGATCGCCGGCCGGCTGGGCCGGGCCGCCCCCACCCCTCCCACCTTCCGGCGGCGCGGGATCCCCGGCCGGGCGAACATTGCCGGTGGCGTAGCACTCCACATAATTGCGAACCGAGCCGCCCAGGATCTCGTGGACCGGCAGTTTCAGCGCCTTGCCCTTGATATCCCACAGCGCCAGGTCCATCGCGCCAACCGCGTGGATCTTCTCCCGGCCCGGCGGATAGAACCACGAGACGTACATCTCCTGCCAAAGCCGCTCGATATGAAACGGGTCCTGGCCGACCAGGTTACCGGCACACTGCTCGAGCGTGTCCCTGCTCCCGCCCTCGCCGATTCCCGTGATGCCGATATCCGTCTCAACCGTAATGACCATATTGCTTTGGTTGAAGAGCCGGTTGACGTTCGGCGGCTCGTAGATATTCACTTTCGTGACCTTGGCCTTAGGCAGCGCCGCATCCAGCCGGGGCGGCCTTACCAACAGGGCGGCCGGCGCGACGGCCAGCGACTTCAGGAATGACCTTCGGAACATTACGCATCTCCTTTCAGCGCGGAAATCGGTTCGCGTTTCTGCGCACCGGCTGATCGCCCCGGCCTTGCCCCTGCCCGGGCGCGGCTGAGCGCAACCCCGAAGCGCAGACAGCTTCTGTTCGTCAGCAGTTTTCTAGTTGGAGCTCGGTTGCTGTCGAAGAATAATGCTATTGGAATGTCAGCGATCCGTCAAGATGATTCCGGCGCGGCAACTTGAAATCGGCTACTTGGGGTCCACCCTGAAATCGTCGAAGTAGGTGACGGAGTCCGCCAGCGTCCACAGCCCGACCTTGCCGGAGCCGGCAAAGGTACTGTCCCAGGTTTGCAAGATACGCCGGTGATTCACGTACACCTGAAAGCGATTGCCACGCACCGAGATCTTCAGGATGCTCCAGGCGTTGGAAGGGATATCGTGCGGCACGGCGTCTTGAATCTGGGTGCGCTGGCCGTTCTCCACCTTGAACACGGCAACGTTATGTTCCAGCGCATTCGCCCGCACCAGGTAGTAATTGTTGGGGTCGCGGTAGCGCCAAACCAGTCCACCGGCGCGATCCTCCCGGCCCGCGACGGGCTTGAGCCAGACGCTCACATCGCCATCCCGAAGGCTCACGTCGTTCAGGATGGCCAGCGGGCAGCGGTTGCTGGTAGCATCCTGCGAGATCTGCGCCAGCACGTAGGGCTGGGTGGGAGCGGTCTTGTCGTTCTGAACCACCCATTGTGGAGGATTTCCACGGTTGGTCATTGCGACGGTCCAGCCGGGCGGTGTTTTCCCGATGGAATCCCGATCAAAGGTAAGGACTCTCCCTGTAGGTATAGTCAGGCCGAAAAAGAGCAGAAATACGATAGCGTTCATGGCGCTCAGTGCGGGGACCCCGATCCCCGGTTACCCTACTCCTCTTGTAACACATATCGGCTCCTAAGCAATACTATCGGCCGTCAGCAAGGGGTGACGGCCCGTGCCGCGTGATACGAGCTGCGCACCAATGGGCCGGATTCCACGTGCGCGAAGCCCATTTCCCGGCCCGCGGCTCCCAGGGCGTCGAACTCCGCCGGCGGCACGTAGCGCACGATCGGCAGGTGCTTGGGGGAAGGCCGCAGGTATTGGCCCAGCGTCAGGATATCCACCGCGTGCGCGCGCAGATCGCGCATGGCCTGGAGCACCTCCTCGAGGGTTTCGCCCAGCCCCAGCATCAGCCCGGATTTGACCGGCGTCGCGGGCGACATCCGCTTGGCCCGCTGCAGCAATTCGAGCGACCGCTCGTAGCGCGCGCCCAGGCGCACCTGGCGGTAGAGGCGCGGCACCGTTTCGGTGTTGTGGTTGAGCACGTCCGGAGCGGCTTCCAGCACCGTGCCGAGGGCTTCGCGGCTGCCCTGGAAATCGGGAATCAGCACCTCCACGCCGCATCCCGGAACGCGCTCGCGGATGGCCCGGATGGTCAGGGCGAACAGCTCCGCGCCGCCATCCTTGCGGTCGTCGCGGTTCACGCTGGTAATCACGGCGAATTTCAGCCCCATCGTCTCGATAGCTTCCGCCACCCGCCGCGGCTCGTCGTAATCCACGGGCATGGGCGCGCCCTTCTGGACGGCGCAGAAGCCGCAGCGGCGCGTGCAAACATTACCCAGAATCATGAAGGTGGCGGTGCGATGGCTCCAGCACTCGCCCACGTTGGGGCAGGCGGCGCTTTCGCAGACGGTATGCAGGCGTAGGCGTCCGATCAACCCCTTGAGCTCGCTGTAGTTCTCGCCGGCGGGCGCGGGCGCACGCAGCCACGGGGGCCGTTCAGGCTTGGGGGCGATGGAGATCAGCACCTTACTCTATTGTAGGGCAGGCGGCGCGACGTTCACGCGGGCGGCGATCTGGCACAGCGTCTCCCAATTGCCCTCGGCGAGGGGGATGCCGTTTTTGAGGCGCTCGGCTTCCGACCGCCACTCCGGGTCTCCGGCCACCAGAACCTCGTCGTAGCCCGGCGCCGGCGGCGTGCCTTTGATCAGCGCCACCAGGGTTTCCATGCGCGCGGTAAATTGCTCGATAGGCATGAAGCGGGCCACCTCGATAGCCAGGTACATCTGGCTGGTGCGCATGGCCCGGCCGCGCGTGCGGATGCCGCCCACGTCGATAGCCATGGCGCCGCCGCCCACGACGGCGCACAGAATCTCCACCAGCATGGCCAAGCCGCTGCCCTTGTAGCCGCCCAGCGGCATCAGCATGCCGCCGTGGTAGGCTTCCGCGGTGCTGGTGGTGGGCACGCCCCGCCGGTCGAAGGCCCAGCCCGCGGGAATCTCGGGCTGGTTGTTGATCATGGCTTTGAAGATTTTGCCCGCCGCCACCGTGGTGGTTGCCATATCCAGCAGCCAGGGGCCGGGCACCGCGACGCAGATCGGGTTGGTGCCCGTCCGCCCTTCCATTCCCTGCCAGGGCGGGACGATGGCGGAGGCGTTGCACATCACGATGCCGATCTGGCCGGCGGCGCGCATCTTCGCGGCCCACCAGGCCGCCGCCCCGAAGTGATTGGATTCGCGCGCCACCACCATCCCCAGGCCATGCTCGCGCGCCAGCCGCACGGCGTGCCTGCAGCAGGTCTCGGCCACCCACTGTCCGATGGCATTCTGGCCGTCGAAAACCAGGCACGCGCCGTTTTCGGAGACCACCCGGCCATCCGCGGCGGCGTCGATTTCGCCGGCCAGCAGCTTCTCCATGTAAAAGGGGATGAGCTGAATTCCGTGCGAATCCACGCCGCGCAGGTTGGAAGCCACTACGGATTCGGCCACCAGGACGGCCTTATGGTCCGGAACCCCCGCGCCGGCGAGGATCTCGCGGACAAAGCGGGTGAGTTGGGGAGCTGAGATCAAGGGCATGAAGTTCCAGTTTAGTCGGATATCCCGCGGCGGCGTCACGCACTCCCGTGGCGCGTCTTCACCCCTGACGACGGGCTTGTCGGGGAACTTTCCTCGGCCGGGCGGTGTCTCTACATTTACGAGGCTATTTGCAAGGCTGGAAGTTCCCTGGTACCGTGAAGTCAAAGGCTGAATGTGAGGCTGACGGTGGCCACTTCGATCCTGGAGTTGAGCCCGGACAGAACGGTTGAAGCCGCCGATTGCGATGATCTGCGGCTGGTAGAGGCCCTGCGCGAGGGATCGGAATCGGCTTACGAGGAGTTGCTGCACTGCTATCAGCAGCCGGTATACGCCCTGGCGTTCCGGCTCCTGAACGATCAGTCCGACGCCTCTGACGTGGTGCAGGAAGTCTTCCTGAAGGTGTTCCGCAACGTGGGGAGTTTCCGGGGACAAAGCTCGCTGAAGACCTGGATGTACCGGATTACGGTCAATGAAGCGCATAATGCCAGGCGCTGGTTCTTCCGGCACCGGCAGCGCGAACTGGATCTGGACACCGGGTCGCCGGAGAGCAAGGATTGGAGGGAGAGCATACCGGATAACGGCCGCTCGCCATACGACGAGACGCTCGACAGCGAGCGGCACGTCATGATCGAAGCAGCCCTGGATCGCATCAATCCCGCGTTTCGCGATGCCGTCGTGCTCAGGGACGTCATGGACCTGAGCTACGAGGATATCGCGGACGTTTTGGGAGTATCGTTGGGGACTGTTAAGTCCCGGATCCTGCGAGGGCGAGAAGCCCTGCGGGAGGAGCTCGCAGGCAGCCTCACATCGAGGCCGGCCTTGCGACTGGTGCCGAAAACGGCAGAGTGAAGCGTGGCATTATGAGTTGTAATCGCGTTCAGGAAACGGCCTCCAGGTTGCTCGATCTGCAATTGCCGATCGGGGATCGGGAGGACGTGTTGGCGCACTTGGGGAGATGCCGGGAGTGCGCGGCGCATTGCGAATCGATCCACAACCTTCGCGAAGAACTGCGCAGCCTGGCCGCACCCAACATACCGCCGGAGTTGAGTGAAAAGCTGCGCGTGCTCGCCTCTCACGAGCGCGCCCGGCAGCTTACCAGAGTCAGCGTTGCGGCGCGCCTGGAGCACTGGATGGGGCGCGCGCAGTTGTGGTTCGACAACCTCATGCGGCCGGTGGCGCTGCCCATAGCGGGCGGCCTGGTTTCGGCTTTGGTGTTGTTCAGCATGCTGGTGCCGAACCTGAGCTTCGCCCACAATTTCTCGGACCAATCGTTCTTTACCCATCCGGTGGGGCTGGTGGTGGAGCAGGTCGGCTCGGTGGTGAAGCCGATGGGATCGCTCTTTCGGATCGAACCGGCCGACGCGGAAATCCCTTCGGAAGGCAACGTGGTGCTGCTGACCATCGACGCGACGGGGCGGGTGAGCGACTACTCGGTGGCACGCGGCAAGCTGACGCCGGATCTGAAGAACATCATCATGTTTTCGCAGTTTCTGCCGGCCACCGTTCTGGGATTGCCGACCACGGGCAAGGTGAAGGTCGTGGAGGCAATCGACCGGACCGGCCGGGCATAAGCGGCCGCGCGTGGCGCATCCCAAACTCGGGCAGCATTTCCTCATCAAGGGGGCGATCCTGGACCGTATTGCGGCAGTTGCCTGTCCAGCCCCCGAAGAGGCTCGTCATCGAAATCGGCCCCGGCCGCGGGGCGCTCACCGAAAAGCTGCTGAAGCGCGCGGATAGAGTTTTGGCGGTGGAACTGGACCCCTGGCTGGCCGGGCGCCTGCGCCAACGCTTCGCCTCCGAGCCGCGCCTCGAAGTGATGCAGGCGGATGTGCTCGACACCGATCTGAACCAGTGGGGCCGCGCGCCCATCGCCGGCAACCTGCCTTACTACATCGCTACGCCGATTCTGGAGAGGGCCGTCCGGTCGCCGGCGGCGCGGGCCGTCTTTCTGATCCAGAAGGAAGTGGCGGACCGCCTGGTGGCGCATCCGGGCCAGCGCGCGTATGGGTTTCTCACGGTCCAGACGGCGCTGTTCGCGAACGCGCGCAAGCTGTTCGAGGTGAAGCCCGCCGCGTTCCATCCGCCTCCCCAAGTGGATTCCGCCGTGGTGCTGCTGGAGCCGCGCGAGCGCCCTTCCGGCCTGGCGGATCCCTACGCTTTCCTGGAGTTTGTAGGCCATTGCTTCCGGCACAAACGCAAGACCATCCGCAACAACCTGGCGGAGATTTACGGCCAAGTCCTGGAAAACTGGCCCGAAGCGAGGCTGCGGGCGGAGCAGATTCCGCTTGAAGGGTTCGTCGAAATGTACCGACGGCTGAATGCCCGCTAGAATGGTTTTCTCACTATGAATGTCGGGATGATCGGAACTGGCGCGATCTCGCACAAGCACGCGCAGGCCTACCGCAACATCGGATACCGAATTAGCGTGTGCACGGATATCGATCGCCAGGAGGGCGCGAAGTTCGCGGAGCAGCACGGCGCGGAGTTCGTCGCCACTTTCGAGGAAGTGTGCCGCCACCCGGCCGTGGATTACGTGGACGTGTGCACGTTTCCGGATTTCCGCCTCGAGCCGCTCCTCGCGTGCGCCGAAAGCGGCAAACCCATCCAGGTGCAGAAGCCCATCGCGACGAATGTCGAGACCGCGCGCCGCATGGTGGAAACCGCGCGGCAGGCCGGCATCCTGTTCAGCGTGGTGAGCCAGCACCGGTTCGACGATGCCAGCCTGTTCCTTTCCAGGGCCATCGCCGGTGGGCGCTTGGGGCGGCTGATCGAGTGCGACGCCTACGTGAAGTGGTACCGCTCGCCGGAGTATTATGCGCGGCCCATCAAGGGAAGCTGGAAGACCGAAGGCGGCGGAGCGCTGATCAATCAGGCCATTCACCAGATCGATCTGCTGCGCTGGCTGGCCGGACCGGTGGCCGAGGTATCCGCGTGCTGGCAATTGGGCGCCCTGCACCGCATCGAATCCGAGGACGTGGTGAACGCCGCGATTCGCTATGCCAGCGGAGCGACCGGCGTGATCCAGGCCTCAACCGCCTGCTGGCCTGGCTATAGCGAGCGCATGGAGTTTCACGGCACCCAGGGCACGGCCATTATCTCCGGCGACAGGCTGACCACCTGGGACGTCCGCGACGATGCCGGAGAGCCGGCGCCGCTGGCTCGCGAGGTGGCGTCCGGCGCGTCCGACCCCATGGCCATCCCGCTCGAGCCCTTCGAGCGCCAGTTCCGGGATTTCGGCGACGCCATCGCCCAGGGCCGCAAGCCTCTGGTGTCCGGCGAAGAAGGCTGCCAGGCCCTGGAAATCGTGGACGCCGTGTACCGCTCCTGCCGCACGGGGGCCACGGTGGCGCTTCAGGGGGATGGGCCGGCGCGGTAAGATCAATCCCAGTAGATGCTTACGAGCATTCGTATTAGGAACTTCAAGCGCCTGGCCGATGTTGAGATCGAGCTGGGACCCACGGTCGTGCTGATCGGCCCCAATAACTCGGGGAAGACCACGGCTTTGCAGGCCCTGGCGCTGTGGGAGACCGGCCTCCGGAAGTGGGTCGAGAAGCGAAGCGCGAAGGACGCGCCCGAGAAGCGGCCGGGGGTCACCATCAATCGCCAGGACTTGATCGCCGCTCCGGTTGCCGATGCGAATCTGCTCTGGAAAGACCTGCACGTCCGCGCTGTCCGCCGGCGCCCCGACGGCAAACCGGACACGAGCAACATTCGGATCGACATCCTGGTATCCGGCGTCAGCGACGACAAGCAGTGGGACTGTGGCTTCGAATTCGATTATGCCAACGGGGAATCCTTCTACTGCCGCCCGCTGCGGATGACCGAGGACAAACAGCCCCGGAGAATGCCAGTACCTCCCGCGGCTGCCGGTGTAAGGGTCGCTTTTCTACCACCGATGTCAGGGCTGGCCGCCACCGAGGACCGGCTCGATGCGGGCGCTATCGACGTCCGGATCGGCGAGGGGCGTACCGCCGAGGTCCTGCGCAACCTCTGCTATCAGATCTACTCGGGCATAAACGGGGACATATGGAATGCTCTGGTTACTCAGATCGAGAACCTCTTCGGCGTCACATTGAACCCACCCCAGTATGTGGCCGAGCGCGGCCAGATCACTATGTCATACATCGAGGATTCCCAGGTTGTGCTCGACCTGGCCTCCTCCGGAAGGGGTCTGCAGCAGATCCTTTTGCTGCTTGCGCACCTCTATACGCATCGTGGAACCGTGCTTCTTCTGGATGAACCCGATGCCCATCTGGAGATCCTTCGGCAACGCCAAATCTATCAGATTCTGACTCAAACCGCGGAAGCTCAGGGCTGCCAGGTGATTGCGGCCAGCCACTCGGAAGTGATCCTGAACGAAGCCGCGGATCGCGATGTGGTGGTGGCTTTCGTCGGCAGGCCGCACCGCATCGACGATCGGGGCAGCCATTTGCTGAAGGCGCTGAAGAGTATCGGTTTCGACCAGTATTATCAAGCCGAACAGACTGGATGGGTGCTGTACCTCGAAGGCTCCACGGATCTGGCCATTCTGCGCGCCTTCGCTGGATTACTGGAGCACCCCGTCAAAGCGGCCTTCGAGAGGCCGTTCGTTCATTACGTGGAAAATCAGCCCCAGAAGGCGCGCGAGCATTTCTGGGGATTGCGAGAAGCCAAGCCGGACCTGGTGGGAATCGCGCTATTCGATTCAATCGCGCAGGAGCTGCCGGCAGGCGGGCCCTTGTGTGAAGTCAAATGGACCAAGAGAGAGATCGAGAACTATTTGTGTTTCCCGGAGACCCTGCTGGAGTATGCGGCGGAAGCCGGCGGCGAAGCCGGACCGCTTTTCGAGGCGGTGGAGCGAGAACGCCGGGTGGCCGCTATGCAGTCGGCGATCGGCGAGGTTTCCCAAGCCATTAGGGTGCTGCGCAAGCCCGACGCATTTGGCCCGGACGTGAAAGCCAGCGACGAATTTCTCGACCCCGTTTTCCAGCGATACTTCGATCTCCTGGGCATCCGCAATCTGATGTTGAAGACGGATTACCATCGGCTGGCTCGCTTCGTGCCCAGGGATAAGCTATCGCCGGAGGTGGCGGAAAAACTCCAGGCTATTTGGGAAGTAGCTCAATCGGCGAGGCCTGCCGGACCCCCAGGCTGAAACCAGCCGCGATTCCGCCATGAACTCCGCTACCGGGCAGGAACGGCCTTCGCCAGCGGGATGGAAAGCTCGACCCTGGTGGTATCCGGGGCCGGCGAAAACCGCAGGGTCGCGGGCGGCCCGTAGCAGATCTCCAAACGCCGCTTGACATTGCGCAGGCCGATTCCGGTCCCGGCGCTATCCGGGCCCCCGCCGCCGCCGCTGTTCTCGATCAGGATCCGCAGGTTTCCGGCTGCGCGCCCGGCCTCGATCCGTACGTAGCCTGGCCCGGTCCGCGGCGCCACTCCGTGCTTGATGGCGTTCTCCACCAGCGGCTGGATGGAAAGCACTGGGATGGGCACCTGCAACGCGTCGTCATCCACATGAATTTCGACCTTCAGCCGAGCGCCCAGCCGCGATTGCTCCACCTCCAGGTAGGCGCGCACGATTTCGATCTCTTTTTCGAGGGGAACGAACGTCTTGTCGGATTGCAGAAAATAGCGGAGGATCCCGGCGAGGTTGAGCACCATCCGGCGGGCGTCCGCGGCCTCCCGCGGGATCGTGCCGTACAACGTGTTTAGGGCGTTGAAGAGAAAATGCGGATTCATCTGCGACTGCAAGGCCCGCAGCTCCGCCTGGCTGACCAGCCGGTTCATCTCCTGCTGCCGCAGAAGTTCGACCTTCTCGGCTATTTCCGCGGCGGCGCGGGCCAGCGCCTCGAGGTCCTCGCCCAGATAGCGCTGGCCGCCCTGCCGGCCGCCCAGGAGCAGAAACTTGGACTTGCCCTGTCCCAGCCGGATGGGCACCAGGGCCTGCGCCCAGCTCCAGCGCCCCTCGGGATCGAAGGCTGGAAGCACGGTTACGAGCACGGGAGCGTGGAGGCTCGCGCCGGCTTCCACTTCGTGCTGCCCGATCACGACGTAACTCTTGGTTCGGAAAGCCGCGGCAACCACCGAGGCCGCCCAATCCAGGTACTGCTCCTCGCTCGAAAGTGCGGGGCAGTCCTTAAGGCCCGCGATGAGACTCGAGACCGTGCCTTGCCGGAAAACGGCACGGGTGAGCCAGGCTTGCGCGCGGCTGCGCAGCCAGGCGAAGAACACCAGGAAGAGGCAGACGCTGATCAGCAGCAGCGCCTCCTGCAGCGGCTGGGGAGCGGCGCGCTCCACCAGGACCAGGCGAAACGCGGCTTCGATCACGAACCAGGTCAGCACGGCGGCCAGCAGCGCGTTGGCCAGGAAGCGGACAAACGCATCCAGCAGAACAAAGCGGTAATCCTGCAGGAGAACGAACAGGGCCAGCGGTATGCCAGCGTGGTGGATCACCAGTTCGCCCGACCAGGCTTGATCCGCGTGGCCGGTTCCGAAATGCAGAAAAGACATCGCGAACAAAGCCAGGCACATGGATGCCGCGATGCGAACGCCTCCGGCGCCTCGCGCGGAGCGGCTGAAGGCGGGGCCCGCCACCGCGGCCGCCGTTAGAACCAGGAACCCAATGGTGATCAGCAGCAATGCCGGCTGATGGAGCGCGGCGCGGCTGTCGAAAATCTCCGAGAAGTGCATCACCACGGCAATCGCGCTCAGCAGGTAGCCGGCCCACACCACCACGGGCCGGCTTTCCTTCAGCGATATGTGCAGGAGCACCGCCGGCAGCAGGCTCAGAACCGAGAAGCTGACGGCCACCACCAGATTCGATAGCCGCTCCGGCATGCCGGGCCAGGCCAGCACGATGAGGGATCCCAGATTCCACCCCAATGCCAGAGCGGCCGCCAAACCCGACAGGTTGCGGCCCTCCGCGCCGGACCATCCCCGGCCGCTGAACAGCAGGCGCAGGAAAATGGCGAAGATCAGCGCTCCCGCGGCGTGTCCAAGGATATTGACGAGCAGCGGCTCGTGGATACCCCAGATCACCACTGGAGCATCTCCCGGACATCGCGCGCCAGCCGTTTGCTCACAATCAGCTCCTGGCCGTTGCTGAGCGTGAGCAGCCAGCGCTGGCTGGTGAGCGGCGTCATCTTCCGCACGTGGTTCACGTTGACCAGCGCGTTGCGGTGCACGCGCTGGAAGATCGGGCCCCGCAGGCGGGCGTCGATCTGGTGCAGCGGCTGGGTGGCCATATAGCGCTGGCCGGAGGTGATGATCCAGACGATCTCGCGCTCGGCTTGAAAAGCCAGCACGTCGTCGATATCGAGCAGATGGTACTCCTCGCCAGAGCGGCCCACTATCTTGCGGCGCCGCGGGCCCGACGACGGCGCCACGGGGATCTCGCTCAGACGTTCCAGCGTTTCGGCCACCTCGCGTTTGCGGCCGTACAGGGCGCGCGCGCGGTCGAGAGCCTTCTCGAGCCTCTCCCGTGCGACAGGCTTGAGCAGGTAGTCGAGCGCCCCGGCCTCGAAGGCGCGGATGGCATGTTCGTCATAGGCGGTGACGATGATGATCACCGGCAGCGCGTCCGAAGGCAGGCAGCGGATCACGTCGAAACCGTCCAGTTCCGGCATTTGCAAATCCAGCAAGACCACGTCCGGCCTGAGGCTTTCGATCTTCGCCAGTGCATCGTGGCCGTCCACGGCTTCTCCGGCGATCGCGACGCCTTCGATGCGGCAGAGTTCGTCGCGCAGCACCTGGCGGGCGATGGGCTCATCATCGACGATCAAAGTGCGAATTACCGCCAGCGCTGTGCTCACGCTTGCGATCTTACAACACCTGCATATGCGTGTGAGGCGACGAATCCGTTCATGGGCATTTTCAGCCCGCTCCCGGCCAACGCCAGTTCGCCGGTGCGAATTCTCTGGCCGTTCTGCCGCTTTCTTCCGATACTGATCCCATGAAGAGGCTCCTCGCTCTGACCGCTGTGAGTGTGTTCATCCTCACGTTCACGCCGTGCATGGAGGGACAATCGCTCGGAAACGCCGGCACGATTGAGGGCGTGGCTGTCGATCCATCCGGCGCGGCTGTTGCTGCCGCAGTGGTTACGCTGCACAATCCCGTTACCAATTACAGCCAGTCCACCACCACGGATACCACCGGCTCCTTCCGCCTGGTCAACATTCCGCCGAACCCGTACCACCTGGAAATCAAAGCCGCCAACTTCGACGTTTTCTCGCAGGATATCGCGATCCGCAATGCGCTGCCGGTCGAGATCAAAGCCACCTTGCAATTGGCGGGAGGGCACACCACCGTAACGGTCGAGGCGGCCGGCGCCGACCTGCTGGAAGTGACTTCTTCCGATCACAGCGATGCCGACCGGTCTCTCATCGACAAGCTTCCTTCGTTCGATCCCGGAGGCGGGCTCAGCCAGGCAATCACCTACACCACTGGAGGAGTGGCCGCCGATGGGAATGGCCTTTTTCACCCGCTGGGCGATCACGCCCAGACCAGCTTCGTGATCGACGGCCAACCCATCAGCGATCAGCAGAGCAAGGTTTTCTCGACGCAGCTACCTACCAGCGCCATCGAGAGCATGGAACTGACGACCGGATCTCCGGATGCCGAGTTTGGAGACAAGACCAGCCTGGTGGCTCAAATCACGACGCGATCCGGCTTGGGCGCCAAAGGGTTGTTCGGCGATTTCGATACCCAGTACGGCTCCTTCGGCACGGCCGGGATCAGCACGGGTCTCGGCTTCGGCAACGACAAGATCGGAAACTTCCTGGCCATGGATACCACGCGCAGCGGAAGATTCCTGGACACTCCCGAGTTCACGGCCTTTCACGACAAGGGCAATAACGAAAGCTTCTTCGACCGTCTGGACTACCAGCCCGACACCAGCGACGTCTTTCACCTGAACCTGTTTGCGGCGCGCAACTGGATTCAGATTCCCAACGACTACGACCAGTTGGGCCAGGACCAGCATCAGCGGGTGCTCACCTGGAGCGTGGCCCCGGGATACCAGCACACCATCAACCCACGCACGCTTTTCACCATCAATCCGTACATACGCAAAGACGAATTCGTCTACTACCCAAGCCGCGATCCTTTCGACGACACGCCAGCCACGCAAAGCCAGGCCCGCCAACTTCTGAATTGGGGCGTGAAGAGCGATATTGCCCTGACTGCCGGGCGCCACAGCCTGAAGGCGGGCGTGGATGTGAAGCAGACGCGCCTGCTCGAGGACTTCGCTTTCGGCATCACGGATCCGACTTTCAACCCCATCTGCGTGAATTCGAGCGGTAATGCCGCGGGACCTCTCACGCTGCTTAATCCCAATAGCTGCGCGAGCCTCGGCTTCACTCCCAATCCGAATCTGCAGCCGGGGCTGGTTCCTTTCGACCTGACGCGCGGCGGATCTCTATTCGAGTTCCACGGAACCGGCAATATCGATGAGTATTCCTCGTACGTGCAGGATGGCATTACCGCCGGGCGCTTTCTGTTTACCGTCGGCTTCCGCTACGACCGCTACAACGGCCTCACCACCAACAACGGCACGGAGCCGCACCTGGGCATCGCTTACAACGTCAAGCAGACCGGAACGGTTCTGCGGGTGGCTTATGCGCGAACGTTTGAGACGCCGTTCAACGAGAACCTGCTGCTTTCGAGCGCGACGGGGACCGGCGGCCTGGCCCAGAATGTTTTCGGCAGTTCCTCGGTGCCCATCGCACCGGGGCGGCGCAACCAGTTCAACACCGGCGTACAGCAGGCGATTGGGAAGTACCTCATGCTGGATGCCGATTACTTCTGGAAATATACGCACGGCGCGTACGATTTCAGCACGCTGCTCAACACCACCATCACGTTCCCGATCTCCTGGCATAACTCGAAGCTGGATGGCGTCACGGGCCGCCTGAGCACCACCGATCTGCGCGGCTTCCAGGCCTATTGGACGTTCGGTCATACGCGCGCCCGTTTCTTCCCTCCGGAGGTTGGCGGGCTGGTCCCTCAAGGCGCGCCGCTGGCGCCCGGCGTGTTCCGCATCGACCACGACCAGGCGTTTCAATCGACCGGCGTTTTCCGGTATCAGCACAAGAAGGCCGAGTGGGTCGCTTTCACCTGGCGGTTCGACAGCGGGATGGTGGTGAGCGGCGTGCCGGATGTGGCCGCCGCGCTAACCCTCACCCCGGCGCAGCAGACCACCATCGGCTTCGCCTGCAACGGCGTCTACGCGACGTTCACCACCCCGATCACCAGTTGTAACGGCGTGGGCACCTCCACGCTGCTGACGCTGCCGCAAACCGGACAGGAGAACGACGACCACAACCCCGATCGCGTCAAGCCGCGCAACGTTTTCGATATGGGGATCGGCACGGACAACCTGCTGCACACCGAGAAACGCGAGCGCATCACGGCGTCCATTAGTATCGCCAACCTGGCCGATAAGGTGGCCCTCTATAACTTCCTCTCGACGTTCAGCGGAACGCACTTCCTGCAGCCGCGTACCCTGATAGCGCGAGTGGGCTTCGTATTCTGAAGCCGAAGATGAGGCCGTTCTCTCGGATAAATCCGTGATTATCTACTTGACAACAATCGAGACTAGCGGCATACTACATCTAGAGGCCGCACATGAACCTCATAGACGTAGCCCAACAATTCGCCACCGCTGAATCCTGCAACGACTTCCTCGAAAAGATGCGCTGGCCGGATGGTATTACCTGCCTAGCCTGCGAGAGCAAGCGGGTTTCGAAGTACGTCAAACAAGCCAGCGTCCGCAAGAGCGGAGCGCGGAAAGGGCAGCCGGTTCCGGCCCGCATTCTGTACGTCTGCTTGGAATGCGGCAAGCAGTTCTCTGTCACAGAAGGAACGATCTTCAACGACTCCCACCTGTCGCTCGAAAAATGGTTCATGGCGGCGGCGCTAATGGTAAATGCCAAGAAGGGAATTAGCGCGAAGCAGATGCAGCGTGATCTGGGCGTGGCCTACAAAACAGCCTGGTATCTCTCTCACCGCATTCGGGAAGCCATGATCGGCAGTGCTCCCGCCGTGTTTGAGGGAGTCGTTGAAGCCGATGCCACGTTTGTGGGCGGCAAGTACGACCCGCGCCGGCAACGGGCGAAATATGGCAAACAGCCCGTGTTTGGCTTGCTGCAACGTCGGACAAAGGGCCAGCACTCAAAGATTCATGCCGAACCCGTGCCGATAGAGAGTAGGCAGGTAGTGACGGGCGTTATCGAGGATCGCGTATCGAAGAGTGCCACGGTTTACACGGACGAAGGCGCTGCGTACCGTTCCCTCCGCACAACCGGTCGCAAGCACGCGATAGTGATTCACAGCCGGGGCGAGTACGTGAACGGCCAAGTCCACAACAATGGCGTAGAGAACTTCTGGAGCCTGTTCAAGCGCGGCCTGATAGGTTCGTTCCACAAGGTCAGCGTGAAGCACCTGCAACGGTACCTTGCCGAGTTCACATACCGGTTCAATAACCGAGAAGAAGAGAATCCGTGGGCGCTGGTGATTGCGGCGCTTCTGATAGGGTCCACGCTGCCGTACGCGAAGCTCATCGAACCGCTGGAAGGAGAACGGGGCAACGGGCCGGAAGTGACGCTGGAAGACGAGCCGCTTTAAGTGCTAGTCGCCAGCCATTGAACTGCGTCGCTCAATCGGCACCTCGGAAGAGGCGTCCTTCTTGGTGACGATTTCCAGTACGTCCTCACGGTGAAAACCCACCGCAATTGGGGCGCGGTTTTCGGCCACTGCAGCGTCGTATTCTTCCGATTTGCAAATCAGTACGACATCTCCACGGTCTTCGACCACTTTTACGGTAGGACGCTTTCGGGGGTAAGCGTTAACCGTAACTAATTGTCCGGGATGGAGTTGCTCTGCCATGTCCTTAGATTACGACTCGTAGGCATATACTGCAATCGCTAATTTTCTACGCCAACACTTGCCGTAGAAAAAATTCTACGGTAATATTGGCTTGTACCGAAGTGGTACAACGGAGATGATTATGGCGGACGCCGAAAAGAAGCTCGCGGCAGTTTACGTATCATGGAAGACCTTTGAGAACTCCATCACGGCACTTTCGAAGGGGGAAATCCCCAACGTCATTGACAAGAGCGTATTTCCAGGGATGGCATACTCTGTCCAAAACCAGTTCTTCACGGCGTTGCGATTTCTCGGCCTGATTGATCAGGACAACAAACCGCTCCCGGATCTTGCGGAACTCTGCAACTCCGTAGAACGCCGGCGCAAAGAGAAGTTGTCTGAGATTCTCCAGAGACGGTACTCCGAACTGTTCGCAATCAACCTTAAGAAGGCTACCCCAGCCGAGGTCGAAAAGAAGATTGCGGACGCCTACGGCAACGTGGGCGACACCAAGGAAAAGGCGGTGCGTTTTTTTGTTTCGGCTGCAGAGTATGCCGGAATCGAGCTGTCGCCACTGTTGTTGCCTAAGAAGGGAGCAAACGGGGGGCGGACAACCGCCCAACGAAAACGCGCACCACGCCGCCAGAGCGCACCTGCTGCCATTGAGCAGCAAGCGAAATCTGGAACCTCAAAGACGGTGCGCCTGCAAAGCGGAGGAACGCTTACGCTTTCCGCAACCCTTGATCTCTTTGCCCTGAATCCAGAGGATCGGAAGTTTGTGTTCGATCTAATTGACAAACTCGACGGGTATAAGCAGCCCGAAGGGAATCCCGTCGAAATACCATCGTTTCGGGCTGCGGAAGAGCCGACAGCGTGAACTGGGGGTATTAGGGAGCAATAGGTTTGTAGACGTATGCAGGGTTTAGTGACTAAAGGACGGAAGCGATGATAAGGAGGACGATAGCCCCCAGCGCTCACGGCCGCCGGCACTGAGGGCCTAAACAGGAAGGCCCGGTCTGGAAGCGAGCCTCGTAAACTCACCAGACCGGGCCATGGTGGACCCTACAACCATAGGAGGTTGAAATGGCCACAAAGCCTAAACCTCAGCCAGAAGGTCAAACGGACTTGTTTGCTGCCCGTATATGGCACTGGCGAAAGAAGTGTTATCTCTACGCTTCCGATTACGGATTCAAAGCATTTCCGATCCGTAAGGGACGCTAAAATCAAAACCGTTCAACCAACCGGGAGGCCTGTTCGGGCAGGCTTCCCGCCAACTTCGGAGGGCGTCTAGCTGGCGCTAGGAGCGGTCTTATAAACCGCAATGCTCTGCCGGGCATGGGGTCCGATCCCCCGCCCTCCGCTCACTCGGCTACTCCTCATATCGAACGAATGGTGGCACGTCGTCTTCGCACAATTCAACCCACAGCAAGCAAACTTCATTGTCGGTATAGGTGAAGAAGATCCGTAATGAAGGCGCTTGCGGAAACACGGCCGTCTTGAGAATTGAAAGGTGCGTGCCTGGGACGACCCCAAACGACTCGGGGTCGCGAGCTAGGCCGAAGCAAACACCGTCAAGGATTTCATCCAGTCGTCGGCATGAGATCCCAAGCTCACGAAGTTGTTCATCGAACTTCGGCTCTTGGCGGATTGTCCTAAGCCTGAGCAACCAGGTCGAATTCCTTTGCAACCTCTCTACCTCGCTGGATATCGATATCATTCAACGGAGCGTCGGAGAGAAAAACCGTTGTGTAGGGAATATTCTCCTGATCCCGCGCCACCTTCCATCCGACCATGTTATGGCTCAGGTCGCTCACGCCCTGAGCGGTTTCGTTAGAGAGCGCCTCTATAACCGAGTCAACCAGGGCGATTTCCTTCGCGCTGAAGATATCCAGATTGGGCTGGCGAAGATTCACAGTCCGAACCTGCATCCTTCCGTTCCGGAGGGGGACTTCCTGGATTCCCAGTGATCCCTCTTGCTGCATTTCCTCACGAATCGGCAGTAAGCGCCGCGGTGCTGGCCCGTTCGGTAGCCTCTGATACTCAACTCCTGTCAGTGGTTGCCCGTAATGTGCGTAGCAGACGAAATCCGAGAAATATAGTATTTTGTTAAGCTTGGTAGCGCCAAAACGCGGGTCATTTGCGCATTTCTGGCTGATGTACAAGACCAGCTCGCGGAAGCGCTCCAGGTTCTCGTTGATCTGATTCTTGCGCATTTTATCACCCATGGCGAACAAAAGGTGAAAATAGTCCGCTCCTTAATGATATGACGTGCGGGACACCGATAGCAAGTACCGGGCCAAAATAAAAACACCTACGCTATACTAGTCACAATGGACGCACTAAAGGTCCCCAAGGACCAGTTTAAGGCCGTCATCCGCGCCCTACTAAATACGCCGCCCATACCGCTGGCCGATATACCGCGCAAGCGGGCACCGAAGGCGAAGCGGGCGGCCAAGAAGCGCGGCTAGCGTCTCGGCCCGCCAACCAAGCGGGCCAGCACCTTCTTTGCGGCCTTCTTTCTCTGTCTCTTGTTCACCGGCCTGTCACCACAACCCATTGTGGTTCTGTGGGCTTGTTGTTGTCAAGTAGATAATCACGGATAAATCCGTAGGACCTATTAGCCTCAAGCCTAAAACGACGTTACCGAACTCTCAGAGAACCAAGGTCATGGTGGATCTGATTTTATTTGATCCTCCAGGCCTATTCTCTTGAAAACAAAATCGAGATAACTATGGGGCATGAGATATGGGCTGGCTTTTCTGATTTTGGGCGCCGCCCTTTGCTCGGCTGGCACAATAAGCGATCTCTTCAACCAGCCCCAGAACAACTGCAATTACAGTCAGACCCCGCCGTATAGCGATTGCGACGTCATCGGCAGTGCCGGCGTCTACGACATCCAGCAGGCCAGCGTGACGGTCGCCGGTAACGGGTTCACGACGATTACCCTTTTCAGCAACCTCGGCGGCGTGACTGCGCAGAACGGGCAGTTGGCGCTGGGATCCTTCGATTCAGGCCTGGGCCCGACCCTTATTCCCGGCGATCTCTTTTTCTATGCGGCGGCCAGCGAAAACAACATCAGTAATTTTGTGGACCCCAATGTTACGGATTTCGCCGACCCCCAGTCCAACATCGAGCCGTACCTGACATACGCCGTTCCGCTCGTGAACCACAATGGGCTGATCGCCGGCGACCTTTATCAGGTAGACACGTCCAGCATTGAAACAGCATCGCAGGCGATCGGATCGCCGGATCTAGTTTATCGGGCCAATTTGCCAGAGCTGCTTACTTCCGGTTCGCTGGTGGCCGCTGGAAAAGGCGTGTCTGTTGCGGCATACGGCGACGGGACCAACAGCGCGGAATACGCCGTTACGCTGAGTTTCAACAGCAGCAGCACCCTTATCGACTCCGAGCAGCTCGGGATATTATGGTCCTCGGCGGATTGCGGAAACGATTATATTCAAGGCGAGGTCGATACCGGCGTTCCGGAGCCGGCTTCTTCGACTCTCTTGCTTAGCGGTCTTGCCCTGATAGCCGCGGTAATAGGCGCGCGCCAACTCGGTCTCGCGCCTACGCGCCCCCTACGCGGCGCAGGCCCGAGGCCGGCACAAGCCGCGCGGAATTCAGGATAAAGGCCATCTCGGAGGAGACGTGCAGAACGGCGGCCGTCAACGGGCTGAGCACGCCCGCCGCGGCGAGAACGACACCCACGGCATCCACCCCCAGAGTCCCGGCGAAGTTGAACAGGATGATGCGCCGGCAGCGCCGCGCAACGTTCAGGAGCTCGGCTAAATCGCCCAGATGATTTCCCAGCAGCAGGACATTGGCGCTCTGGCGCGCCAGGTCGGTGCCCGACCCCATGGCAACCCCGACCGTCGCCCTGGAGAGCGCGGGTGCGTCGTTGATGCCGTCTCCCACCATGGCCACGCGCTTCCCCGATGCCATCAGTTCTTCCACGCGCCGCATCTTCTGTTCCGGCAGGAGCTCGGCGCCGAATTCCCGGACGCCTAACTGCCGGGCGATCTTCTCGGCGATGTCACGGCGATCTCCCGTCAGAAGCACGAGATCCAGGCCCATCTCGCGGATCCGCGTGACCGCCTCCACGGCTTCCGGCCGCAGCACGTCTTCAATCCGCAGCCCGCCGATAAGCCGCCCGCGAAACGCCACCAGAACGTTGCCGGCATCGTTGGCCAGGGCGCGGCGCTGGGACTCGAAGCCGTCCAGATGGCGGCTCATCAGCGCCGGGTTGCCCACCAGAATCTCGTCGCCGTTCCACGTGCAGCGGATGCCCTGGCCGGGCAGGTATTCGAATGCTTCCGGCTCCTCGATCGGCAGTCCCAGATGCGTGAATCTCTTGAGAATGGCCCGCCCCAGCGGGTGCTCCGAAGGCCGTTCGGCGATAGCCGCTATCTCGACCACCTGGTTGGGGTCAACACCGGGACATGCGACGATGTCCACGACATAAGGCTCCCCGAAAGTCAGGGTGCCGGTTTTGTCGAGCACCACGGTATCGATCGTGCCAAGGGCCTCCATGTATCTTCCGCCTTTCACCACGGCGCCCCCGTGGGCCGCCCGCCCGATGGCGCCCAGGATGGCCAGCGGAGTGCCGGCGGCGATGCCGCACGCGCCGGCCACGATGACCACGGCAATGGTCGCGCGCACGTTGTGCGTCAGCGCGAAGGTGACGAGCGCCGCCGCCAGGGCGACGTACACCAGCCAGGCAGCCAGGCGGTCGGCGAGTTTCTGAATGGGAGCGCGCGAGTGCTCGGCTCTCTCCACCGCGTCGATGATCCTGCCAAAAACCGTGTCGGCCCCCAGCCGCTCCGTCCTCACTTCGAGCATGCCCGATTGATTGGTGGTGCCGGCGAACACCCCCGCTCCCGGCAGCTTTTCGGCCGGCATGGATTCGCCGGTTACAGTGGACTGATCCACGGTGGAATGGCCAAGCACCACCACGCCATCGACGGGGATTTCGGCTCCGGGCCGGACGATCACCATCTCTCCCGGGCGCACCTCGGCGATGGGCAACTCCTGCGCAATTGCGCCGCGGCGGACGAGGGCCGTCTTGGGAAGAAGATCAAGCAGACTCTGTATGGCCTTGCGCCCGCGATCGACGGTCAGTTCCTCCAGGATCTCGGCGCCCAAAACGAAGAAGAGAATGAACAGCGCGGTGGTGAACTCCCGAATGGCCAGGGCCGCCGCCAGCGCGAGGGTCATGGAAAGCTCCATGGTCATGCGGCGGGATAGCAGGTTCTCGAACGCTTCCCGGAAGACGGGATAACCTCCGGCGGCCACCATCGCTACCGCTACGACATCGATGCCCTCGAAACGCGGAGCGGTTCCGGCCCAGCTCGCGGCGGCGGCCATTCCAACGGCCGTGAACCGGATGAGATCCGTTCGGCCGACCCGGCCGTGTGCGCGATCCGGCTCATGCGCGGATCGGAGGCCGGCAGGCGCCCGGCCGATTGGATTGGCGGCGACACTCATCCCCCCTCCTGTCGCAGGAAAGCGATTCTATACAGATCTTACATGGCGGGCGCCGCGGCTCCTTCGACATTTCGACCAACGGCGTGTGCCGCTTCGTGGGCGGGCGGGTCGGATCGGCCAGCGGGATGCGGAATCCCCGGCCTTCGAGCGTGCTCGCAGGCAACCGCTCATAACTGGATTCAGCCCGCTAACCAGACGCCGTAGCGCCGCTCATGGGTTTTCGCTAGGTACCGCGCCGCATTCCCTGTAGTATCTGGCAATATGGAGGCTCCGGGGATAAGGGCCCTGATCGTCGACGATGAGCCGATGGCACGGCGGGTCCTGCGAGAAGAACTGGAGCTTCTCCCGGAAGTGCGGGTGATTGGCGAGGCGTCGGACGGCAAAGAAGCCCTGCAGACTATTACTAAGCTCCAACCGGACGTGGTCTTTCTCGACCTGCAGATGCCGGCCATGAGCGGCTTTGAGGTTGTGCGTAATCTTACCGGTCCTGCACTGCCGGTTATCGTTATCGTCACCGCGTTTGATGAGCACGCAGTCGAGGCTTTCGAGGCCGGAGCTATCGACTACTTACTGAAGCCGGTCGACGAAGTTCGATTGCGCATGTCGGTTGAGCGCGTCCGGCATTTGCTGGGCCGGCCCCACGAGATCGCCGCATCCGTGGACAAGATAGCGTCTGCGCAGCCGTCCCGCGCATCCTCGGGCCGTAAGATTGTAGGACGAAACGGCGACGAGTACTTCCTGCTGGCCATGGATGAAGTCTTAGCCTTTCAGGCGGAACGAGAGTTAGTCTGGATTATCACATCGAAGCGGCGCGTCCTGGCAACGCAGAGTTTGCGAGCCATCGAAGCGCGCCTGGGAGATACCCAGTTCCAAAGAGTACACCGAAGTACAATCGTCAATATCAGTCACATCCGGGAAATGAGCCGCCTAAGTAGCCAGCGCTGGCTCATTACCCTCAGTAATGCTTTGCAAATAGTGGTCAGCAAGCGCCAGGCTCACAATATCCGCCGGATTCTGCAGTGGTAAGTCGCGGTCTGCCCGCTCATGGATGGTTCCCGCCCGTTCCCTCGGAAAGAGTTTCCGCTGGTCAGAATTCAGTAGGTGCGGCAAGCGACTTTCCCGATACTGAGGCAATGAAGAGAATCCTTGTGGCCACCGCCGCATACGCTGCCCTCTCGCTTATTTGTGGAGTTCCTGGTAATGCTCAAACCATGAGCGCCGGCGCCGGAACCATCCGTGGCACCGTGCTCGATCCCTCGGGCGCCGCCTTGAAGGGCGCCGCCGTGGAAATTCAAAATCCCGTCTCTCAATACGTTCGACAAACCGTAACCAGCGACCAGGGAAGGTTCGAATTCGACAACATTCCTTTCAACAATTACCACACCAGCGTCTCCGCCGTCGGATTTGATGGGAGCGAGCAGGATGTAGATGTGCGCTCACCGGTGCCGGTGGAAATGAAGTTCGCCATGAGGATTGGAACCCAGACGTCCACCGTGACCGTCACTGCCGGCGCGGATCTGGTCGAGACCACCGCTAACACTCACACGGACGTGAATCGGGATCTTTTCGACAAACTGCCTCTCGAAAGCGCGTCCTCGTCGCTCAGTTCCCTGGTGACGCTGGCAACCCCAGGGGTCGCGGCCGACTCCAACGGCCTTTTTCACGGGCTGGGCGATCACGCCTCGAACTCCTTTTCCGTCGACGGTCAGCCGATCACAGACCAGCAAAGCAAGGTCTTTTCAAACCAGGTTCCGGTTGACGCCGTCCAGTCCATGGAAGTCCTGGAAGGCGCGCCACCGGCGGAGTATGGCGGCAAGACCAGCCTGGTGGTTGTGGTGACCACCCGCTCGGGGCTTGGGGTCACCTCGCCCCATGGCGACATAACGGCTTCCTACGGCACGTTCGGCAGTTCCAACGAGGGTTTCGATTTGGCCTATGGGCAAGCCAAATGGGGAAACTTCATCTCCGCCAATGGTTTGAACAGCGGCCGTTTCCTCGATGGCCCCGAGTACCAGGTTTTCCACGATCATGGCAACGAGGTGAACGTGTTCGACCGGCTCGATTTCCAGCTTTCCCAGAAGGACTCGCTCAACCTCAATCTGGGCTTTACCCGGTCCTGGTTTCAGACTCCGAATTCCTACGACGCTCAGGGTGCGACAGCCTGGAACGGCCTCGTGGTGAATAACGGTGGCCTTGGTCCCAATGGTTTGCCGGTTGGCCCCGCGGATCAGCGGTCAAAGATCACAACGTTCAACATAGCTCCCGTGTGGACTCGTCTGCTCAATCCCCATAGCGTCTTCACGTTCGGCGGTTTTCTGCGGCAGGATCAATACAACTACTATCCGAGCGACAATCCCTTCGCCGACTTGACGCCCGATCCTGGTTTCGCCGGCGTTGGTCAGAGCGCGACCGTAGCCCAGAATCGACGCTTGACGAATGCTGGCGGCCGCACCAGTGTGTCTTATGTAAGCGGCATTCACAATATCAAGATCGGCGCTCAGTATGAGCATACTTTTATCACCGAAAGGGACAACTTCGGACTGGTCGATCCGACGGGGAACGCTCCCTGTCTGAATCCCGACCTCACCCCGGACACGAGCCCTCTGTTGACGGATCCGGCTGGGTGCGCGAGTTTAGGGTTGCAGGCGAACGTCGGTCAGGGGTTCTTTGCTAGCGGCAACCCAGTCCCGGCGTTTAATCCGATTCTTGGCTGTTACGACCTCACCAGAACGGGGGCGCTGCCCGCTTCCGACGGTTGCCCCAATAACACCAGCACCGAGTATGGATATTTTGGCCATGCCGACATCAAGGAGTTCGCTTTCTACACGCAGGATACAATCATTGCTCACAACTGGACCTTTAACCTGGGCGTGCGCTTCGACAAGTACAATGGCATTTCGAGCGCCGCGCAAGGGGAGCCGCGCCTGGGTATCGCGTACAACATAAAGCCCAGCAACACGGTTCTGCGGATATCCTATGCCCGCACCATGGAGAGTCCCTTCAACGAGAACCTGGTGCTGGCGAGCCTCGGATGCAACGACCCCGTGATCTCCGCATTCCAGTTGCTGGTGCCGGGCGGCGCTTGCGTGACAACCACGGCTCTGCGGCCCGGTCATCGGAATGAGTTCCATGCCGGCCTCGAACAGGCATTTGGCAAGTACCTGGTGATCGATGGCGAGTATATCTGGAAGTATACTCACCGGGCCTTCGACTTCAGCGTATTAGGGAATACGCCGCTCACCTATCCGATCGAATGGACCAGTTCGAAAATCCCCGGATATGCGCTCCGCGCCACGGTTCCCAACTTCCATGGGCTGACGGCGTTCGCCGTGGCGTCCAGCGTAGCGGCGCGCTTTTTCAGCCCGCAACTCGCCGGTGTGGGCGCGACTCCCGTGGGGTTTGGCGTATTCCGGATCGATCACGACGAGCTTTACAATATGACCACGCACCTGCAATACCAGCCGGTGAAGAACGCCCCGTGGATCAGCTTCAACTGGCGCTATGACAGCGGGCTGGTGACCGGCGCGGTGCCCTGCGCCGGGGGCGCCTGTCCCAACGGACCCAGTGGGACCGACACCGTGGTGGACGTCTCCAACCTCACGCCCGATCAACAGTTCGAAGGAGGGCTCTACTGCGGCAGCGTGCATGCGACGCCCACGACTCCGATCAGTCCGACCGGCCTCTGCCCGGCTAACCTGTATGGTTCCTCGTTGGTTTCGATTCCCGCTCCCGGCACTGCGGACGCGGACCACAACCCGCAGCGCATCGCGCAGCGCAATCTGTTCGATGTTGGCGTGGGAGACGATAATCTGTTTCACGGCGAGAAGCGCAAGTGGAGCGCGCGCCTGACGGTCGTGAATCTGATGAACAAAGAGGCACTTTACAACTTCCTCTCCACGTTCAGCGGAACTCACTACGTGTCGCCGCGCGCGATCACGGCAACCATAGGCTTCCACTTCTAACTTATTGGTCATTGGGGGGCAGACCTTTGAGCCTGCCCCCGCAACGCAGATATCAGAAGGTGTACAGCAGGGTGCCGGGAGACGGTTCCGCTGTCGCGCCCGCGATTACGGCGGCCTCGCCTTCGGCGTTCACTTGCCGGTAGTAAATGCCGGTGTCGCCGAGAAAGACTTCGAGCTCGGCGGGACGCGGCAGCGTGCCCTGGATCAGGGCCTCCGAGAGCGGGTCCTCGATGTACCTCTGCAGCGCGCGCCGCAGCGGGCGGGCGCCGTAGCTGCGGTCGCCGCAGGTCTTCTCGAGGATGTACTTGGAGGCATCCGGGGTCAGCCGGATCTTCACCTGCTTGGCCACCAGGTTCTGATTCACCGAACCCACCATCAGGTCGATGATCTGCACCAAGTCGTCGTCCGTCAGCGAGCTGAACAGAATGATCTCGTCCAGGCGGTTCAGGAACTCGGGATTGAAAGCCTTCTTCACCTCGCTGCGGACCATCTCCTCGACCTTGCTGGAGGTGCCCTCGCCGGCCGGGGCCGAGAAGCCCAGGTGGCCGCGCTTTTCGAGATACCGCGCCCCCAGGTTGGAGGTCATGATGATGATGCTGTTCTTGAAATCCACCTGGTTGCCCAGGCCGTCGGTCAATTGGCCGTCTTCGAACACCTGCAACAGGATGTTGTAGATATCCGGATGAGCCTTTTCGATTTCATCCAGCAGGATGATGCTGTACGGGTTGCGTTTGACGCGCTCGGTGAGCTGGCCGCCCTCCTCATAGCCCACATAGCCTGGAGGCGAGCCGATCAGCTTCGAAACCGAGTGCTTCTCCATGTACTCGGACATATCGAACCGCACCAGGCTCTTCTCGCTGCCGAACAGGAAGGCCGCCAGCGCGCGCGCCACTTCCGTCTTTCCCACGCCCGTGGGGCCCAGGAACAGGAACGACCCCGCCGGCCGGGCGCTCGACTTGAGCCCCGCGCGCGAGCGGCGAATGGCCCGGGCCAGCGCCGAAATGGCCTTCTCCTGGCTGATGATGCGCTTGTGTAGCTCCTCCTCGATGCGCAGCAGCTTGGCGATCTCTTCTTCCTTGATGGCCGTCATGGGCACGCCGGTCCAGCGCGCCACCACGTCCTCGATGTCGTCCTTGGTGACGCATCCGGTGGAGGAATCGTCGAGGTTGTATTTCTCGCGGAGCTGGCGCATGTTCTCGCGCTCCTTGCGCTCCTCGTCGGAATAGAAGCGCGCCTTCTCGAACTCGTGGTTCGCGATGGCGTTCTCCATGCGGTGCACGATGAACTTGATGCGCTTCTGAATATCGGTCAGGTCGGCCGGCAGGGTGGTCTGCCGCAGCTTGACGCGGGCGCCGGCTTCGTCGATCAGGTCGATGGCCTTGTCCGGAAGGTAGCGGTCGGGAATGTAGCGGCTGGAAGTAAAGACCGCCGTCTCGATGGCGTCGTCGGTATAGGCTACCGCGTGGAACTTCTCATAGCGGTCCTTGATGCCGAACAGGATTTTGATCGCGTCGCTTTCGGTGGGCGGCGGAACTTTGACCGCCTGGAAGCGGCGCTCGAGCGAGCGGTCCTTCTCGATGGATTTCCGGAATTCGGCGGGGGTGGTGGCGCCGATGCACTGGATTTCCCCGCGCGAGAGCGCCGGCTTGAGGATGTTGGCGGCGTCCAGCGATCCCTCGGCCGAACCGGCCCCCACCAGCGTGTGCAGCTCGTCGATGAAGATGATGGCGTTCTGATTTTCCATCAGCTCCTTCATGATGGTTTTGAGCCGCTCCTCGAACTGCCCGCGGTACTTGGTGCCCGCCACAATCAGCGAAAGATCCAGCGCCAGGATGCGCTTGTCCGCCAGGAAAGAGGGCACGTCGCCCTCGGCGATGCGCTGCGCCAGCCCTTCGACAATAGCCGTCTTCCCCACTCCCGGCTCGCCGATCAGCACCGGGTTGTTCTTGGTGCGCCGGCACAGGATCTGCACCACCCGCTCGAGTTCGTAATCGCGCCCGATGAGCGGATCGAGCGCGTTATCCATGGCGGACTGAGTCAGGTCGCGGCTGAATTCGGTCAGCAGCGAGCTTTCCTTGGGACGCGCCGAGGCTACTTTCTCGCTCTGCGACCGCTGCAACTCCTCGCGAATCGTGGTAAGCCGCAGCCCCCGCTCGTGCAAAATCTCGGCGGCAAAGCACTTCTCCTCGCGCAATAACCCCAGCAGCAGATGCTCAGTGCCGATATGCTTGTGATTCAGCCGCTCGGCTTCTTCGGCGCCATAGGCCAGCACGCGCTTGCATTCATGACTGAGCGGCAGATCCACGGAAGTGGACACCTTTTCACGAATCGTGGTGTGCCCCTCAATCTGCTTGCGGATCGATTCCACGGCGGCGTGCGAGCGCAGGAAGCGGTTCGCCAGCGCCTTGTCTTCCCGCAGGAGGCCCAGGAGCAGATGCTCGGTTTCAATGTAAGGACTTCCAAATTGGCTGGCTTCATAGCGCGCGAAGAAAATGACCCTGCGCGCTTTTTCCGTATATCGCTCGAACATAAATGAACGACGACCCCCTAAAACTAAAGATACTCCGGCTGGGCTCCGGGATGCGGCTCCGTGAGCCCGGCGGGTGCCAAACCGCCTTTCTCCAGGTTCAAAATGCGGTGGCACCTGCGCGCGAAAGCCAGATTGTGAGTGACCAGGACCGAGGTGAGCCGGTGGGATTGGTGAAGGCTGGCCAGGAGTTGGAAGATCATCTCCCCGGTCCGGAAATCGAGATTTCCAGTTGGCTCGTCGGCCAGCAGGATCGATGGCTCTCCCACCAGCGCACGGGCCAGAACGACACGCTGTTGTTCCCCCCCGACAATTCACCCGCGCGGTGCCATGCCCGCGCGCCCAGCCCCACTTCATCCAACCTCGCCCGCGATTCCGAAGCCGCGCGCTCATGCGCCCAACCCCGAATCAGCAACGGCATCATGACGTTCTCAAGCGCCGAGAATTCCGGCAGCAGATAGTGAATCTGCCAAACGAAACCAATATCCCGATTGCGAAAATCCGCCCGCTCCGAGTCAGACAGCCCTGAGATCTCTCGACCCTCGTAGTATATCGTACCCTTCGAAGGCCTGTCGAGCCCGCCCAAAAGGTGCAAAAGCGTACTTTTGCCCGCTCCCGATTCGCCCACCAGCGCCAGCATCTCGCCACGATACACATCCAGATCGAGGTGCTCGAAAACCACCAGGTCGGCATCTCCAGACCGGTAGACTTTCGATAAATCGCGGGCGCGAATGAAGGGCTCGGGCACTTATCCGATACCATAGCGCAAGGCGGCCGCGCGTGCCGCCGCGGGCCCGCGCCGGTGCATTCCATCACGAGCTTCGGGGAGTGCGGAGACCCGCCGTGACTCTTCGCACGCGCTCCCGCCGGACTCCCGCCGCATCATGGAGTCTATGGCTACGATGCAACCCAAGCAGCCCTTCCTGACCGATATCCAGGAGATCCGCCGGCGGGCGCGCCAGCACATCGAGCGCGGCGCCGTAATTGAAAATTACCAGGGCGATGTCGAGACCGCCGTGCGCGTGCTCAACGAGGCGCTCGCTACCGAGCTGGTCTGCGTGCTGCGCTATAAGCGCCATCAGTTCATGGCCAGCGGCCTCAACTCGGAGTCCGTGGCCGCCGAGTTCGCGGAACACGCGGCCGAGGAGCAGGGACACGCCGACCGCATCGCCGAGCGCATCACTCAATTGGGCGGCGCACCCAACTTCAACCCGGAGGGCCTCGCCATGCGCAGCCATTCGGAGTATGTGGAAGGGGGCAGCCTGGTCGAGATGATCCAGGAGGATCTGGTAGCCGAACGCATCGCCATCGAATCCTATTCCGAGATGATCCGCTACTTCGGCCACAACGACCCCACCAGCCGGCGGCTCATGGAAGAGATCCTCGCCAACGAGGAAGAGCACGCCGAAGATATGCGCACGCTGATCGAACATCTCGGCGCCAAAGGGTGATTGCCCGGTCCGACCTCGGCGACGGATCCTGTCACGGGTCTGTCACAGAACTCTGTCACCGGCGCTTGACTTTGCGGCCGGCCTTCCGCACGCTATTCTCATATGCCCATGTTGCAGGTGATTGTCCTGGCGATCGTCCAGGGGTTGACCGAGTTCCTGCCGATATCGAGTACCGCGCATCTCTACCTCACGTCGTGGTTGTTGGGATGGCAGACGGAGGCTTTGCAGTTCGATATCATGCTGCACCTGGGGACCCTGGCGTCTATCCTGATCTACTTTTTCCGCGACTGGATCCAGATTGTGAGCCAGGGGTTCGGCATGCGAGGGGGATACGAGGACCAGAGCAAGTCGAACCGCTCGATGTTGTGGCTGCTGGTGGTGGGTTCGATTCCGGTGGGCGTCTTCGGGCTGCTCTTCAATAAGCAGGCGGAAACGACATGGCGCACGCCCTGGGTCATGGGGACGATGCTGATTGCCATCGGCATAGTGATGTGGCTCGCGGATCGCGCCGGACAGAAGGCGCGCGAATTGGGTTCGCTGCACTGGGCGGACGCCATTGCGGTGGGGATGGCGCAGGCGCTGGCGATTGTGCCGGGCTGTTCGCGCAGCGGAATCACCATTTCCGCGGGGCTGTTCCGCAATATGACCCGGGAGGCGGCGGCGCGGTTCGGGTTCCTGCTCTCGGCGCCGGCCATTGCCGGTGCGGGGGCCAAGACGCTGTGGGATATGCATAAGCACCAACAGTTGCATGGGATCCTGACCGCGCCTTTCGCCGTGGGGGTGGTGGTGAGCGCCATCACGGGCTGCATTGTGATCGCGTGGTTTCTGCATTATTTGCGCCATAGCAGCTTGCGTTTGTTTGTGTACTACCGGGTGATATTTGGCATAATAGTGCTTGCTCTGGCTTTCATCCGCCGGCCAGCGTGATGAAGCTGTTATCCCCGACTCCCCACAAGCGCCTGAACGAAGCCGCGGGCCTGCTGCTGCTGTCGCTGGGGTTAGTGATGCTGCTGAGCCTGGTTTCGTATCACACCCAGGACCCCTCGTGGAACACCGCCGCGGAGACGCGCCCTCTCAATTTGGTCGGGTACCCGGGTTCCTATCTTTCCGACCTGTTTCTGCAAGTGTTCGGCGCGGCGGCGCTGCTGTTTCCCTTGCTGATATTCGCGCTGGCCTGGCGATGGATACGCTCCGAAGACATCGAGGCGGGGTTGGCCAAAGTGCTCGGGGCGGTGCTGTTGACGCTGGGGGCTTGCGCGGGCCTGTCGTTCGTGCCGGTGCGGATTTTCGGCGGTGCCATACGGGTTGGCGGGACGCTGGGGTTCGTCGTGGCCAATTATCTGCTGGATTCGTTGAACCTGGCGGGCGCGCTGCTGGCCACCGCCACGGCCATCGTCGTCTCCCTGTACCTGGTTTCGAAATTCACGATTGCAACTGCCGGCGGGTGGTTCGCGGGTCCGGTCGGCTGGCTGCGGCATAGGCGCGACGCATGGCGCGCGTGGCGCGCGCGCATGCACGCGCGCTCTATCGAGAAGGCCGAACGTCTGGCTCAAAAACGGCGCTCGCGGGGTAAGGAGAAGAAGGCGGCGGCAGAGGTGGCTACGGCGCCCGCGGACGCCCCACCGCGGGAGGTGGAACCAGCCCCGGCGCCGGAAGCCGGGCCCGCAGCCGATGAGATCCCCATCTGCCCGATAGAAGATCCGGTTCCTGCCGCTCCCGCTCTTTTGCCTGTTTCGGCTCCCTTGCCGCCTGCACCGCCCGCGCCGGTTGCGCAGGCGGAAGACCCGAAGCCGTTCCTCTTCACGCTTCCGGCGACCGACCTGCTCAACGAGGTGCCGGCACGAAATCCTTACGACGAGCAGGAGCTCAAGGACACGGCTGCGCGCATCAAATCGAAGTTCGAAGAATTCAACGTGCTCGGCAATGTGGTCCAGATCAACCCCGGCCCGGTGGTGACCACCTTCGAGTTCAAGCCCGAGGCGGGAATCAAGTACAGCCGCATTATCACCTTGACCGAGGATCTATGCCTGGGCTTGCAAGCCGAATCGATTCTCATCGAGCGCATCCCCGGCAAACCCACGGTGGGGATCGAAGTGCCGAATACGCGGCGTGAGCTCATCGCGTTGCGCCAGATGCTGGAATCGGAGGAGTTCGCGCAATCGCACTCGCGCATGACGATACCGCTGGGGAAGGACATCAACGGGCGCATCCGAATGGCGGCGCTCGATTCCATGCCGCACCTGCTCATCGCCGGCTCGACGGGTTCGGGCAAGAGCGTCATGATCAATTCCATGATCATGTCGATTCTGTACAAATCGACGCCGGATGAGGTGCGGCTGATCATGGTGGATCCCAAGCGCCTGGAACTGGGCCTCTACGAGGGCATTCCGCACCTGCTCACGCCGGTCATCACGGACCCCAAGAAGGCCACCAACGCGCTGCGCAACGCGGTGCTGGAAATGGAACGGCGGCTGCGCCTGCTGGCCGAGTACGGGGTGCGCAACATCGAGCAGTTCAACAAGAAGATCCGCAAGCTGCAGGAGGAGCCGCGCAACCTTTTCGCCGACGATCCGACGCAGGAAGATCTCAAGCCGCTGCCCTATATTCTGATCCTGATCGACGAGTTGGCCGACCTGATGATGATAGAGGGCCGCAACGTGGAAGAGAGCGTGACGCGCCTCGCGCAGATGGCGCGCGCGGTGGGCATGCACCTGGTGCTGGCGACGCAGCGGCCCAGCGTGGACGTGATCACCGGGTTGATCAAGGCCAACTTCCCGGCGCGCCTGAGCTTCCGGGTGGCCACGCGCGTGGATTCGCGGACCATTCTCGACGTGATGGGAGCGGAGCACCTGCTGGGCAAGGGCGACATGCTCTTCCTGCCGCCCGGCTCCTCGCGGCTGACGCGGCTGCACGGGGCCTTCGTGACGGAGAACGAGATCAACCGCGTGGTGGAGTTCTGGAAAGAACAGGCCTCGCCGGAGTACGATCAATCCTACCTGATCGCGCCTCCCGCCGACGACGAGGAAGCCGCGGGAGATGGCGACGCGCCGGGCGGCGACCAGGACCCCATGTATGAAGAGGCTGTGCGGCTGGTGCTCCAGATGGGCAAGGCCTCGACCTCGACCTTGCAGCGCCACCTGCGCTTGGGCTATGGGCGCGCCGCGCGCATCCTGGATATGATGCAGCGCGACGGCATCATCGGCCCTCCGGATGGCAGCAAGCCGCGCGAAGTGCTGAAGCGGCCCGACTGGCTGAAGGAAGTGGAGAACCAGTTGAGGTAGGCTCACTTCCGGCGGCTGCTGTTACCATGGAAGCATGCCGGGCAGTCCCGCCCGGACCGGCAAGAGGGGTTTTGCCACATGCACACCAATCGGCTGGCCGCCGAGAAAAGTCCGTACCTGCTGCAACACGCGCATAATCCGGTCGACTGGTATCCCTGGGGCGCGGAAGCCTTCGAAAAAGCGCGCAGCGAGAACAAACCGATCTTCCTCAGCATCGGCTACTCGACCTGCCACTGGTGCCATGTCATGGAGCGCGAGTCCTTCGAGAACCAACGCATCGCGGAGCTGCTCAACCGCGATTTCGTGCCCATCAAGGTGGACCGCGAGGAGCGCCCGGACATCGACCGCGTCTACATGACTTTCGTGCAGGCCACCACCGGAGGGGGCGGCTGGCCCATGTCGGTGTGGCTCACGCCGGACCTGGAGCCGTTCTTCGGCGGCACGTATTTTCCGCCCGACAACCGTTACGGCCATCCTGGGTTCGCTTCCGTGCTGGAG
The DNA here is from genome assembly GCA_963714205.1 of Terriglobia bacterium. Classification (GTDB taxonomy): domain Bacteria; phylum Acidobacteriota; class Terriglobia; order Bryobacterales; family Bryobacteraceae; genus CAVQNQ01. The sequence continues at coordinate 633,401 of CAVQNQ010000002.1, read as the reverse complement.
CAGTTGGCCGGCGCCTGGCAGAGCGACCGCGGGCAGATCGTGGATTCGGCGCGCGAGGTGGTCCGGCAGCTTCGGCAGCACGCGGCAGTTGAGGCGGGTGGCGCAGGACGGGTCGATACGGGGATGCTGGACAGCGGCTTTTTCGGCTTCCGCCGCATCTTCGATGCCCGGCTGGGGGGCTTCGGCGACGCGCCCAAGTTTCCGCGGCCATCGATCCACCATTTCCTGCTGCGTTACCACGCGCGCACTCACAACCGGGAGGCCCTCGACATGGTGCTGCTGACCCTGCGCGAGATGGCCAAGGGCGGTATCGACGATCAGCTGGGCGGGGGTTTCCATCGCTATTCGGTGGACGACCGCTGGTTCGTGCCGCACTTCGAGAAGATGCTCTACGACCAGGCGCAGCTCGCCACTTCCTATTTGGAGGCGTTCCAGATCACCGGCGACCCGCTGTATGCCGGAACGGCCCGCGGCATCCTGGATTATGTGCTGCGCGATATGACCGGGCCCGAAGGCGGGTTCTATTCGGCGGAGGATGCCGATAGCGCCATCGATCCCGCCCGGCCGGAGGTGAAAAGCGAAGGCGCATTTTACATCTGGAGCGCGGCCGAGATCCGCGCGCTGCTGGGCGCGCCGGCCGCCGATTGGTTCGCTTACCGCTACGGCATCGAGGACGGCGGCAACGTTTCGAGCGACCCCCACGGCGAGTTCGGCGGCCGGAATATCCTCTACCAGGCCCGCAGCATCGAAGATACCGCGCGGAAGTTCGGCCGCGAAGCCGAAGAGATGCGCGCCGCGCTGGGGCAGGCACAACGCGTTCTGCTCGAAGCCCGCTCGGCGCGTCCGCGTCCGCACCTCGATGACAAGGTGCTGACGGCCTGGAACGGGCTCATGATCTCGGCCTGCGCGCTGGGCGGCGCGGCGCTCGATGAGCCGCGCTACGCAGATGCGGCGCGGCGCGCGGCCGAGTTCATCGCCGGCCGCCTGTACGACCCGGCAACCGGGTTGCTGCTGCGCCGCTATCGCCAGGGTGAAGCGGCCATTCCGGCGTTTCTCGACGATTACGCCATGTTCGCGCAAGGGCTGCTGGACCTGTATGAAACCCAGTTCGATCGACGCTGGCTGGATCTCGCGCTGCTCCTCACCGAAAAGGCTGGGGAGCTGTTCGAGGACCTAGCGGTGGGCGGTTTCTTCGGTTCCGCGCCCGATAGCGGCCTGGTGATGCGCGTCAAAGAAGATTACGATGGCGCGGAGCCTTCCGGCAATTCCGTGATGGCGATGAACCTGCTGCGCCTGGCCGCGATCTCGAACCGGCCGGATCTGCGCGAGTCCGCTGAAAAGACGTTCGCCGCTTTCGCGCCCCGGTTGGCGGCCGCGCCCGTGACGCTGCCCCAGATGCTGGGCGCGCTCGAATTCCACCTTGGCGAGCGCCAGGAGATTGTGTTGGCCGGCGATCGGGATGCCCCGGATACAAGCGCCCTGCTCCGCGAACTCCATCGCCATTTCGTGCCCCAGCGGATCGTGCTGCTGGTGGATTCGGCCCACGCGCGCCGCATCCTGGCCGCCGCCCACCCCGCCATCGCGGCCATGGCCAAGCTGAACGGCCGTGCCGCCGCGTACGTATGCCGTAACTTTGTGTGCCGGTTGCCGGTTTCCGGACCGGCTGAATTAGCCGAATTGCTACAATAGACCTTCAACCCCTAACTTACTGGAGGAGTAATGGAACGAGCAGGAGCAACGACTCTCAAAGGCAATCCTCTGACGTTGATAGGCCCGGAACTGAAGCCCGGAGACTCCGCCCCCGATTTCGCCGTTGTGGACAGCGGCCTGAAGCCCGTCACCTTGAAAGATACGGGCAACCGCGTGCGCATTATCAGCGTGGTTCCCTCCCTCGATACCCCGGTTTGCGACGCGCAGACCAAGCGCTTCAACGAAGCCGCCTCGAAGCTTCCGGGTGTGGACATCCTGACCGTGAGCGTGGACCTGCCCTTCGCCCAGACGCGCTGGTGCGGCGCTTTCGGCGTGGACAACGTCAAGATGCTCTCCGACCACAAGGATGCCTCTTTCGGCGCCGCCTATGGAACGCTCATCAAGGAATTGCGCATTGAAAGCCGCGCTATCTTCGTCGTGGATCAACAAAACCGCATCCGCTACGTGGAATATGTGAAGGAAGTGGCCGATTTCCCAAACTACGAAGCGGCGCTGGCCGCCGCCCGCGACGCGCTTTCGGTGACGGCTTGAGGTCAAGCTGAGCTCCGCGGATTCATCGCCGGCATTGGGCGCCGAACGCGTGTTGACGCGCGCTGCAGAAAGCCCGCTGGTGCGGGGCGGATTGACACTCGCGGCCGGAGTGCTGACGGGCAATGTGCTGGGCGTGGTGCGCGTCGCCCTGATGGCCTACCTGCTGGGCACGCACAGCCGGGCCGATTCGCTGGCGGTGGCCATCGGACCGCTTGACACGCTGAATTCGGTGATCATCAACAGCATGGTCTTCACCTTCGTGCCCATGCTGACGGCCTGCTCGGGCGCCGCGCGCACGGCCCTCTTTCTCAAGTTGAACCGCCTGTTCGGGGTGGTTCTCGCGGCTCTCACGGCGGCCGTGGTTTTCAGCGCTCCCTGGCTGATGCATGTTCTGGCGCCCGGCCTGGACCCGCGCTACTTCGCGACGGCCGTGACGAACCTGCGCATCCTCTCGCTCTCCACGGTGGCCGCCGGCATCGCCGCCGTGCATTATGCCCTGCTCTTCACGGATCGCCGCTTCGCGCCCACGGCTTTCTACCAGGCCGCGCTCAACCTCTTCACCATCGCCGGCGCGCTCAGCCTGTGGAAGCTCGTGGGTGTGTACGCCTTCGCCATAGGATACACGGCGGGCGCCGGGGCGCAGCTTGCCATCGTCTACTTCGCGGCGCGCCGGGACCTCGATACCGCCGGCGCGCCCGCGTGCGCCATCCACTGGCGCGAGATCCTCGCCAGGCCGGCGCTGTTCGTGACTTACGCGGCCGGGCTGGGGTTGAACATCACCTTCACGCGCGCCTATGCCACGCAAGCCGGGCCGGGCATGGCAGCGGCGCTGGATTATTGCATGCGCGGCGTGGGCGTGCCGATGGCGCTGCTGGTGAACCCCATCTCGAATTCGCTGCTGCCGGAGATCGCGCGCCTGCGCAGCTTGCGCCGCTTGCGGGAGGCCTTCCGCCTCATCGATCGCACGGTGGCGCTGACCGCCCTGGTCGCGGTGGCCGGCTGCGCTTTCGCGCTGGCCTTCCGCCGGCCCGCCATCGCTCTCTTCTTTCAGCGCGGCAGCTTCACGGCCGAATCGACGCGGCTGGTTTCGGCGGTTTTCCTCGGTCTGGGCCCGGCGGTGGTGGGTTGGAGCCTGATCGAAATCGAGGCCCGTTCCCTGTTTGCGCTGGAGCGTCCCTGGCCTCCCGTGCTGGCCGCTGTTCTGGCCGTGATTTTGAATGTGACGATCACCTGGAGCGTGGGATCGTTTCAGCCCCAGCTCATCGGCCTGGGAGCCACCCTCGGGCTGCTGGCGGGTTTTATGGCGCTGTTCCTGATCGCGCGCCTGCGCCGCGCGCGCTGGCTGGAGCGGGGCTGAAGCGCTTACGCCGCGCCCGTGCGCATGGCGGCGTTGCGCGATTCGATGCTTGCGAGGACCCGGGTTAAATCGGCGTCCTGAAGCGGCCTCGCCAGCACAAAGCGGCCCTCGCCCTCGAAATCGGCTGTTAGCTCGGCATCATACCCGTCCGAGAGCAGTATGAAGGCGTTCACGCGGCCCTGCATCCGCTCGGAGAGTTCCACCCAGTTCAATCCCGGGGCGTGCAACGAGCAAAAGGCCAGATCGAAGCGCATGCGGTGGGCGAGTTCCAGGGCCGTGTCGGCGTTATCGACCGGAACCACGCGGAAGCTGCGCGAAGCCAGCAAACCAAGAATCTGCCGTTGCGCGGCTTCATCGGCATCGATCACCAGGGCGGTCATGCGGCGGCCATAATCGGCCGGCGGGGCTTCCGGAGCGAAGACCGTAGACACGCGTTCCCGGGCGACGGCCGGCAGTTCCACTTCAAAGCGCGGATCGGCGCCGCTCTTTTCGATCAGCCGGACCTCGCCGCCGTGTCCCGCCACCACCGTGCGGGTCAAACCGAGCACCGCGGCCGTTTCGCCGGCCTGGCGCGATTCGGGCATAGCCGAAAAAGCGATCTCCACCACCAGTCGCTTGGCCAGTACGCTGGTGCGAATCGTGAGGACTTTCTGGGCCGCGCCCGCCAGGGACTGCTCCGCGTGCACCAGCATGTTCAGAAAGGCCTGCTCAAGCTGGCCCTGCGATCCCAGGACGTACAGCGGCTCGCGGCTGGTCAGGTCGTGCACGCGTATTCCGGAGGCCTTCCAATCCCCCTCCCGGAATTCGATCAGGTTGTGCACCAGGGTATTGATGCAGACCGGCCGCACCTCCACCTGCTCGGCCGCGAAAGACACCAGCCGCGATACCATGCCGGCGGCCTTCTGGGCTTCGGCGGCGATGGCCGCAATCTCGCGCCCGGCGGCCCCGGCGTGCTCTCTTTCCTGGGCGCGGGCGGCCATCTCCGAAATTGAGGAGAGCGGCGCTTCGAGCTCGTTGACCACGCCCGAGATCAGCCGTCCCACGGCCGCCAGTTTCTCAGTCCGGAAGAGTTGCTCCTGCACGGAACGCTGATCGAGCAGCCGGATGGCCACGGCGATCTGGTTGCCAAGGTGCTGCCCAACCGCCTGTTCATCGGCGGTGAAGTCGCGCGTCCGGTTCTCCTGATCGAGTTCCAGCACGCCGACCACCTCGCCCTGCGCCTGCATGGGGACGAGCATCAGGGATTTCGGCCCCCCACCGGCCTCCCGGAGGGCTATGGGGAAGGGGCTTCGGCCCATGTCCGGGATCGCCAGGAGGGTGCGGTAGTGAAAACAAGCCACCGCTCCGGCAGGTGCGCCGCCGGCTGGCTCCGATAGAGAGGTCGATACCGGCTCGCCGTCACCGGCCATCACCTCGTCCAGCGTTTTGGCGGCACGGTTGTGCACGTAAAGGCGCACGCGGGTCACGCCCAGGATGCTGGGCAACGTTTCGGCCAGCCGCTTCAGAATGGCCTCGGCCGAGGAAGCTTCCATAATCTCCTCGGCCAGATGGAAGGTCCTGCGCAACCGCTCGCGCTGGTCGTGCACACGTCGCTCGCGGCTCCACAGGAAGAAGCTCACCAGCAGCACCACCATGGTGGCGATCGCCAGCGTCAGAGGCGGGATAAACCAGTCCCGCCCCAGCAACAGGATGGCCGCCGGATTTTCGACCAGCATCTCGAACGAACCGTTATAAGGTGGCCCGGGACAGAACTGGTGCGCCACTCCGGTGGCCCTCACCCTGTCGCCGGCGCTGAACCGGCTCACGTCCGGCATCGGTTCACCGGCGGCCTGGGGTATGAACAGGCGGAATACACCGGAGGGCCCCGCCAGATCCACGAACGCTCCGCTGGTACCTTGGCCGGTTTCCACCACGCGGCCCTCGGTGCTGACCAGCCGTCCCAGGTAGCGGAACGCTTGGAGATCCCCCAACGGCGCCCGGGCCGGCACCGGGGCTGCCTGGCGGCCCAGAATTTCAATACTTTCCGGAGCGAGCACCGGCATCCCGTACGAGACCCGCATAGTGCCTTGCACCTGGAGCCGGTCGCCGGGATGGAAGGCATCCAGGCTGGCATCTCCGGGGCCGGTCTCGAGGAAGATGCCGGCGACGCCATCCTCGATGGCCAGCTCGGTGCGGTCGGAGAAATGCGCCGCGGCAGCGCCCACCACGCCTTGCACCCGGACCTTCTCTCCGCCGTGTACAGGGCTGAAATCAAGGGAATTGCGCGCGCCGGCGGCATCCAGCGGGAGGGGCGTCTGGGCCATGGCCGGCAGACACACCAACGCCGCCACAGCCGGCAGTGCGCTGCGCAGACGGGTCAAACCTCGCGGCTTCTGAGGTCCAGCCATGGGTCCAAGTCCCGATTTAAGAAATCATCCACCGCGAGGTCCGTGCCTGGCAAGTTCCCATGAGTAGTACGGATGCCGATAACCGCCATGCCCGCGGCCCGCCCGGCAGCCACTCCGGCCACAGAATCCTCGAATACCACGCAGCGGGCCGGCGGCACTCCGAGCAGTTCCGCAGCCCGCCGGTAAATCTCGGGATGCGGCTTGGGAAGGCCGACCTGGTACCCATCCACCACCGCCTGGAAATATCGGCGCAGCCCCGTCTCATCCAGAAGCAAGGCGACGTTTTCGGGTTCGGCATTGCTGGCCACGGCCATGGGCGCGCCGCAGCGCCGCTCGAGGAAACCTCGCAGGCCGGGCACCAGTAACTCTTCCGTCCGGCCGGAGATCATTTTCCGGAATAGCGCTTCCTTGGCGGCGCTGCGAGCCGCAACCTCTTCGGGGGACAGGTCCTCCCCGAAAAAGTCCCGTACGATGTCGTCGTTGCGCTTACCGAAATTGCGCTCGACCATCGCCACGGTAGTCTCCAGGCCGAAACGGCGGTTGAATGCTTCCCACGCTTTTCGATGCACCGGATAGGAATCGACCATCACGCCATCCATGTCGAAGATCAACGCCAGGCTGGGGGCGGGACGAGGAGTCAACTTCGATTGTATCCCACGGGACGTTACTCGCCGCCGATTTCGCTCTTGAGATTCAGCTGAAGCCAGTTCATGTAGTTGGGCGCGCCCTCGACCAGCGGCAGCGCAATTGCCTCGGGGATTTCGTACGAGTGGGCCTTCTCGAGCGCGGCCCGCACCTCGTCGAACAGCGCGCGCGAGGTCTTAACAATGAGCAGGCATTCGCCGGCCGTCTCGATGGCGCCCTGCCAGCGGTAATAGCTGCGCATCCCCGGAACCACGCTCACGCAGGCCGCCAGCCGCTCCTCCACCAGCATGCGGGCGAGCCTTGCGCCTTCGTCTTCGCCGGAGCAGGTGCTGAGAATAACAATCTTGTCGGTCATCTGAAAAATTCCGCCGGTAAATGCCGTTCGCGATGTTACTATTATCTTCCAGGCCCTTAGTTCCATGAAACCCTCGCTGCTGCGGTCAGCCTACTTCGTAGCGCTTCTGCTGGTGTTCAGTTATGCTTTTGTCGCGTTGCGCGGCCCGCGGGGCCTGGCGGCCCTCAACGACAAACGGCAGCAGATACACGAGCTGGAAACGCGCAACACCGCGCTGGCGCAGGAGATCGAGCGCAAGCGCGACCACATCAAGCGGCTGGAGGACAGCGCCTCCGATCAGGAGATGGAAATCAAGGAACGGCTGAAGCTCGTACATCCCGATGAGAAGGTCTATATCATCGGGGAACCTCCCAAGCGGTAGGCGCGCGCTGCTGCTGCCAAAGCGTAGTACTCCTGCACGTCCAAATGCCGCGGCATGAAATCTGCGTGCCGGTCGGCTACAGGCTGGTATGGTAGGAGTAGCACTTTTGTTATGGGCAAAAGGGTTATGCTCGCGATCATCGGCGCGGGGATCGGTTCGCTGGCCGGCCTGCTGGTTTCATTCCTGGGCGCCGGGAATCCGGCCCTGATCGCCGGTGCCGTGATTGGCGCATTGATCCCGTTGATTTGGCTGGGCCCTCCGGGCCGTTGAGCGGAGATCGCCGATGCCTTTCTGCCCGAATTGTGGTTTTCTGATGGAAGCGGGCACCTGTCCCAAATGCGGCTCCGCTGTCAGCCTGGCCACCCCGGCGGCCACCGGATCGGCCGGCAATGTGGTCTCGGCGCTCTGTTACCTGTTCCTCGTGGTTGCGGGCGCGCTCTTCCTGGCCTGGCCCCCCTACAACCGCGACCCGAAAATCCGCTTTCATGCCTGCCAGTCTATCTTTCTAGGCGTGGCTTGGGTAGCCATCTGGTTTGTTTTCAGCGCCGTTTCCCTGGCTTTCCATCTCGCGGGCATTTTTTTCGCGGCGCGCCTGTCTTCGGTAATCGGCATGACGTTTCTGGTGTTCTGGGTATACATGATCGCGAACACATATCGGGGCAGAGAGATAATTCTGCCGGTTATCGGGCGACTGGCGAAGCAACAGGTTTAACGGCCATGGCGGAACAACATCGCGCTCCCGCGCATCTGAGTAGTGTGATTAAGGGTCTGTGGATCTGGTTGGCTCTTTCGCTCTCCGCAGCGGCCCAGGTGCCGATGGTGGGAGATATCAACCTCTACGGTCTCCACAAAGTCCCGGCCGAGAAGATCCTGACCGCCATCAAGGTGCGGCACGGCGACCGTCTTCCGCCTTCCAAAGGCGACCTGGAAGATCAGATCGAGGAGATTCCGGACGTAGTGGAAGCGCGCGTCGAAGCGGTATGCTGCGAGGGCCGCGATGCCATCCTCTTCGTGGGAATCGAGGAACGCGGCGCGCCGCATCCCTCCCTGCACTCGCCGCCGGCGGGCGACGCGGTGCTCCCTCCCGAGTTCGTGGCGAGCTATCGCCAGTTCCTGGAAGCCGTACAGCGCGCGGCCAGCGAGGGCAATACCGCCGAAGACCTGACCGCGGGCCACTCGCTGATGGCCGACCCGGAGTCCCGCGCCTTCCAGGAACGCTTCGCCAGTTTCGCGGCAACCCACGTTGAGCTGCTTCGACAGGTTCTCCGCGACGGTTCCGAGCCCGAGCAACGCGCCATCGCGGCGGCGGTGATCGGCTATGCGCCGGACAAACGGCAAGTGGTGGACGACCTGCAATACGCCGTCGAGGATGCGGATCCAACCGTGCGCGCCAACGCCATGCGGGCGCTGTCGGCCATCGCCGTCTTCAATTCCAAACATCCCGATCGGGCGGTTCCCATCCCGCCGACGTGGTTCGTGGACCTGCTGAACTCGGTAGTGCTCAGCGACCGGGTAGAGGCGGTACGGGCGCTCATCAATCTGACCGAAACCCCCAATCGCGGGGCGCTCGACCTGATGCGTGAGCGCGCGCTCGCCGCCCTGATCGAGATGGCACGCTGGAAGACGTTACGTTACGCCTTGCCGTCCTTCCTGCTGGTGGGCCGAATAGCGGGTCTGCCCGACGGCGAAATTCATCAGTACTGGGAAAAGGGCGACCGCGAGACGGTGATTGAACAAGCCGTGGCTGCCGGACGGAGACCGCGCCGCCGTTGAGCCGAGCTCACCGGCACAGCCGCACGATTTCCGGCGCGAGTTGGCCCAGCGCCAGGACGCGATCCACGGCCCCCAGTTTAACGGCCTCCGCGGGCATACCGAATACCACGCAACTCGCCTCGTCCTGGGCGATGTTGAACGCTCCCGCCTGCTTCATCTCGAGCATCCCCTTTGCGCCGTCGTCGCCCATGCCGGTCATGATCACGCCCACCACGTTGCGCCCCCCGTAGCGCGCCGCCGAGCGGAACAGGACATCCACGGAAGGCCTGTGGCGGCTTACCAGAGGGCCATCGCGGATCTCGACGTAGTAGCGCGCCCCGCTGCGCTTGAGAAGGAGGTGCCGGTTGCCCGGCGCGATCAGGGCCCGGCCCCGGATCACCGAATCGCCCTCGGCGGCCTCCTTGACCGTGATCCGGCATATCTGGTCCAGGCGCTCGGCGAAACGGGCGGTGAACTCTTCCGGCATATGCTGGACAATGACCATTCCGGGAGCATCGAGAGGCATCGCCTGCAGAAATTCCCGCAGCGCCTCGGTTCCACCCGTTGAGGCGCCGATGGCCACCACCTTCTCGGTGGTCTGAATCATCGCCTGGGAGGTGAATTTGGGAAGCACCGCCAAGCTCGCTGGTGACATACCGGGCTAACCGGCCGAAGCTGCTCGAGGTAAGCTCGGGGGTGAATTCGCCGCTTTCCATGGGTTCCGCACGGCGTCCGCTCGCCGGGAAGGAGACCGCTGGGCTGGCCTCCGGCTCTCGGGCCGGACCGGCGGTCTCTGGAGCGGCACGCTCGCACCAAGAACCTTATCGGATGAAACGCGCTTCTTGAGATGCCGGGGCCGCTTTGCGGCGCGGCGCGCGGCCTATTTGCCGATGCCGCTGAGGTCGCGGACGGCTCCACGCGCGGCGCTCGTCGCAAGGGCCGCATAGGCGCGCAGGGCGGCGGAAACGTGGCGCTGGCGGGTGGCGGGCTTCCAGGCAGCCTCGCCGCGCGCCACCATGGCCGCGCGGCGCTTCGCCAGCTCCGCTTCGGTAGCGCACACGTGAATGGAACGGTTGGGGATATCGATCTCGATGCGATCTCCCTCCTGGATCAGGGCCAGCGCGCCGCCCTCCGCCGATTCCGGCGAGACATGGCCGATCGAGAGTCCCGAGGTGCCACCCGAGAAGCGCCCGTCGGTGACCAGCGCGCAGACCTTGCCCAGTCCCTTGGACTTCAAATAGCTGGTGGGGTACAGCATCTCCTGCATGCCCGGTCCGCCCTTGGGACCCTCGTAGCGGATCACGATTACGTCGCCGGGTTTGACGCGGTCGCCCAGAATGCCCTCGACCGCCTCTTCCTGGCTTTCGAAAATGCAGGCCGGGCCGGTGAAGGTCAGGTGGGTCGCATCCACGCCGGCGGTCTTCACGATCGAGCCATCCTCGGCGATATTGCCGTAGAGCACGGCCAGGCCGCCATCGGCGCTGAAGGCGTGCGGGATGTCCCGGACAGCGCCGGTTTCCCGGTCCAGATCCGGGCTGGCATAACGCGCGTCCTGGCTGAACGGCTCGGTGGTGCGGATGCCGCCGGGCGCGGCGGAGTAGAAGCGGGTCACGGCCGGATCCTGGGCGTTCCGCACGTCCCAGCGATCCACCCCCTCGCCCATGGTGGCCGAATGAACCGTACGGACGCTGCGGTGCAGCAAACCGCCGCGATTCAATTCCGCCAGGATGCCCAGGACGCCCCCGGCGCGATGCACGTCTTCCACGTGGACCGTGGCCGAAGAGGGCGCCACCTTGCAGATATTGGGCACGCGCCGCGAGAGCCGGTCGATGTCACGCATGGTGAAGGGCACGCCGGCTTCCTGAGCGGCCGCCAGAAGATGCAGCACCGTGTTGGTGGAACCGCCCATGGCGATATCCAGCGTCATGGCATTTTCGAAGGCCTCGAACGTGGCGATGCCGCGCGGGAGCGCCGATTCATCGCCCTGCTCGTAATAACGGCGGGCCAGTTCCACGATGCGCCGCCCGGCCTCCAAAAACAGTTCGCGGCGGTCGGCGTGGGTGGCCACCAGGGTTCCGTTGCCGGGAAGCGCCAGCCCCAGGGCCTCCATGAGGCAATTCATGGAATTGGCGGTGAACATGCCAGAACAGGAACCGCAGGTGGGGCAGGCGGAGCGCTCGTATTCGGCGGTCTCGGCGTCGCTGATGCGCGGGTCGGCGGCCACGATCATGGCGTCGATGAGATCCACCGCGCGCACCGTATCGCCCTGCTTGACCTTGCCCGCCTCCATGGGGCCGCCGGACACGAAAATCGAAGGAATGTTCAGGCGCAGCGAGGCCATGAGCATCCCCGGCGTGATCTTGTCGCAATTGGAGATGCACACCAGGGCGTCGGCGCAGTGGGCGTTGGCCATGTACTCGACGCTGTCGGCGATCAGCTCGCGCGACGGCAGGCTGTAGAGCATGCCGTCGTGCCCCATGGCGATGCCATCGTCTATGGCGATGGTATTGAACTCTTTGGCCACCCCGCCGGCGCGTTCGATTTCACGCGCCACCAGTTGCCCCAGGTCCTTGAGGTGTACGTGCCCGGGCACGAATTGCGTGAAGGAGTTGGCGATGGCGATGATGGGCTTGTCGAAATCGCCGTCCTGCATTCCGGTGGCGCGCCACAGGCTGCGGGCGCCGGCCATATTGCGGCCGTGGGTGGTGGTTCGGGAGCGGTAAACTGGCATGGTCCTTTTACGATATCAGGCCTGCGGACCGCCGGGGCGCACCTTGGAGCGGTGGCCGGAACTTCCTATTATGCCTGGACACCCATAGAATAGAGGCGATGATTATGCGACTCAAATTGGCTGCGATCCTGATGGTGCTGGCTGCCGCGGCGTGGGGACAGCGGCCCCTGCGGCTGCCTTCGCGCGGAACGCGCGGCGCGGTGGCGGGGGGAAGCGAATTTTCCACCGAGGCCGGTATGCGCATGTACTTCAGCGGCGGCAACGCCGTGGACGCCGGCATCGCCACGATGCTGGCGGCCTCCGTCGCCGAGTTCTCGCACTTCGGCCTGGGCGGCGAGGCGCCCATCCTGGTGCACACGCGCGAGGGCAAAGTCTACGCCGTCGCGGGCGTGGGCCCCATGCCCAAGCTGGCCACCGCGGACTTCTTCCGCAACCACAAGCTGAAACCGGATGAGTTGGTCGATCCGCCCGCAGCCGGCGGGCTGAAGGAGTGGGTGCCGGTGGCCGGAATCCTCTCCGCGCTGGTGCCAGGCATGGTGGAAGCCGCGCTGGTGACCCTGCGCGAGTTCGGCACCAAGTCCTTCTCCGAGGCCGTCCAGCCGGCCATCGAACTCGCCGCGGGCTTCCCTATCGACGAGATGCGTTCCGCGAGCATCAAGAGCAGCCTTCGTTTTCTGGAAGCGTGGCCCTCCTCGCGGCGCGTCTTTCTGCCCGACGGACGCGTGCCGCAGGCCGGCGAGATCTTCCGCCAGCCGGATCTCGAACGCACCTTGCGCTCCATGGCCGAAGTGGAGAAGAAGGCCCTCGCGGCAGGCGCCAGCCGCGCCCAGGCGATCGACGCCGTGCGCGACTATTTCTACCGCGGCGAGATCGCCCACCGCATCGACGAATTCTCCAAACAGCAGGGCGGGTTGCTGCGGTACGAGGACATGGCCGGCTTCCGCGTCGAGCCGGAAGAGCCGGTCTCCACCACTTTCCACGGCTACACCGTTTATAAACCGGGCTTCTGGAGCCAGGGGCCTTCCATGATCGAAGCTCTCAACATCCTGGAGGGCTTTAATCTGCCCGAGCTCAAGCAGAACTCGGCGGGCTATATTCACACGCTGGCCGAGGCGCTCAAGCTGGCCTATGCGGATCGCGACACCTATTACGGCGACCCCCGGTTCGTCAAAATCCCCGCGCGCCTGCTCTCCAAGGAATACGGGGCCGAACGGCGGGCGCTCATCGGAGCGGAAGCCTCGCTTGAGTTCCGGCCGGGGAATCTGGAGCCGGACCCGCCACGCCATCCTTACTTTGCGCGGATTGCGCGCCACAGCTTCGACGACGCCCTGCTGGCCAAGGACACCACCTGCGTGGACGCCATCGATAAGGACGGGGTGGCAATCTCGATCACGCCCTCCGGTTCGTGGATGCCTTCGCTGATCGCCGGCGACACCGGCATCCCGCTCACCGAGCGCGCGCAGAGCTTCCTGCTGATTCCGGGCCATCCCAACGAGCTGGCCGGCGGCAAACGGCCTCGCGTCACTCTCAGCCCCACCCTGGTGGTGAACCCGGACAAGACGGTAATCGCGCTCTCCACTCCCGGCGGCGATCAGCAGGATCAGGCCCTGCTTCAAGTGCTCTTCAACGCCATCGAATTCGGCCGCAACGTCGAGCAGGCCATCGAGACGCCGCGCTTCCAATCCGAACACCTGGTTTCGAGCTTCGACAACCACGAGATGCATCCCGGATTGCTGCTGCTGGATGAGCGCATTCCGTCGGCGGTGGCCGACGAGCTGCGCAAGCGGCGGCACGTGATCGAGATCCGCAGCCGCAACGACAGCGGCTCGGCGCCGGTGATGATCCGGCTGCATCCCGATGGCATGATCGAGGCTGGCGCGGACCCTTTCTATCTGCGCGTGGCGCAGGCATGGTAGGTCCGCTGTTCGAGGAGGCCGGCGCGTTCGACCGCGCGGGACTCGCCGGGAAACTGCGCGAGATGGCCGCGCGCGGGATCTATGTGGGCACCAGCTCCTGGAAATACGAGGGCTGGCTGGGGCAGGTCTATACGCGCGAGCGGTATTTTTCGCGCGGCCGCTTCGCGCGGCGCCTCTTCGAAAGCGAGTGCCTGCGCGAATACGCCGAGACCTTCCCCACCGTGTGCGGCGATTTCGCGTTCTACCAGTTCCCCAGCCCGGAATTCTGGCGCAACCTCTTCGCGCGCACCCCGCCCGGTTTCCAGTTCGCCTTCAAAGTGCCCGAACAGATCACCTGCAAAGTGTTTCCAAGCCATCCGCGCTACGGCTCGCAAGCCAGCCAGTCGAACGAAGCGTTCCTGGATGCGGGCATGCTCGAACGCGAGTTTCTGCGGCCGCTCCTGCCCTACCGCGACCGCGCAGCCCTGTTGATTTTCGAATTCGGCTCCTTCGGACGGCGCTCCTTCGAAGACTTGCCGGCTTTCCTCGACCGGCTGGATCCGTTCCTGGCCGCGCTGCCGCCCGAGTTCCGCTACGCGGTGGAGATCCGCAATCCGGAATTCCTGGCGAGCGACTATTTCGCCTGTCTGCGCAGCCATCGCGTGGCTCACGTGTATAACGCCTGGTCGCGCATGCCCGAGCTGCGCCACCAGATCGCCATTCCGGATTCCAGCACCGCCAATTTCGCGGTGTGCCGCGGACTGCTGCGGCGCGGCCGGGCTTACGCAGAAGCCGTGGCCCGGTTCGCGCCCTACAGCGAGATCCAGGACCCCAATCCGGAAGTTCGCGACTCCATGCGGGTGCTGATCGGCCGCGCCGCCGAGAGCCGCCAGTGGCTGTTCCTGTTCGTCAACAACCGCCTGGAAGGCAACGCGCCGTTGACCATTCTCTCGCTCGTGGAATGAGGGTGCGTGATATACTTTTGGTTCACACCGCAGGGCCCGTAGCTCAGTTGGTTAGAGCGCTACCTTGACACGGTAGAGGTCCGGCGTTCGAGTCGCCGCGGGCCCACCATTGAATCGTTCAGGCCCATATTTTCCATGGCGCCTGGCCGCTGGACCATAAAGAATCGAGAAGCAGTTTCTCGCGTAGCGTATCCATCGGCTGCCAGAAGCCGGCGTGACGGAAGGCCATCAATTGCCGCTCCCGGGCCAGCCGTTCCAGGGGACCTCTTTCCAGGATCGTTTCGTCGTTCTCGAGGTAATCGAAAATGGCGGAATTGAAAACGAAAAATCCGCCGTTGATCCAGCCTTCGTCGGCCTGCGGCTTCTCGGCGAATTCGCACACCGCGCCGCCCTCCAGCGACAGATTGCCGAACCGGGAGGCCGGCCGGACCGCGGTAACCGTCGCAATCTTGCCGTGCGACCGGTGAAACTCCGCCAGCGCGCAGACGTTGATGTCTCCCAAGCCATCGCCATAGGTCACCATGAACGGCTCCTCGCCGATCCATTTGCGCAGCCGTAAAAGCCGCCCGCCGGTCATGGTTTCGCTTCCGGTATCGATCAACCCGACGCGCCAGTCGATGCCGCAGCCGTTCACGATCGTGCGGTTGCCGGTTCCGAGGTCAATGAAGTAATCGCTGTTATGCACGGGGAAATTATGGAAGTACTCCTTGATCCACTCACCCTTGTATCCGCAGGCCACCAGGAACTCGGTGAAGCCGCGCGCGGCATAGATCTTCATGATGTGCCACAGAATCGGCTTGCCCCCGATTTCCACCATCGGCTTGGGGCGCACCGTAGTCTCTTCGGCCAGCCGCGTTCCTTTTCCCCCCGCGAGAATGACGACCTTCATTTCGACACACCTTATATCAGTACACCACCGGCTCGGGCACGGGAGTTATAAAGCGGCCGCCCCGGGCGCGGTAAGTTTGCTGCTGGCTCATGATCTCGCTCGCAAAGTTCCAGGCCAGAATCAAAACGTCGTCCGGCTGTTCTTCCAGAAGCGCCGAGACGGGCCGCACGGGAATGTGCATCCCCGGCGTGTAGAGGCCCACTTTGCGTTCATTTTTGTCCACGGTGAACGGCAGGAGGCTGGTGTCGATTCCGCAATAATTCAGCAGCGTGTTCCCCTTCGCCGGAGCCCCGTACGCGGCTAGCGACCGGCCCTCGGAGCGCAGATGACACAGCAGGTTTCGCAGCAGACCGCGGCTCCTTGCGACGTCCGCCGCGAGCTTGCGGTAGCGCGCGATCGAATCGAGGCCCGCCTGCCGCTCGGCCTCCGCCATCTCCGCGGCATGGGCGCCATGGTCGCTTTGCGCCGCTGCGTAAACCCGCAAGGAACCGCCGTGCACCGGCACGCGGTCGATGCGCGCGATGCCCAAGCCCGCGCTTTCGCACAGCGTCCGCAAGCCCATTACCGAGAAGTAGCAGAGGTGCTCATGGTAAACCGTGTCGTATTCCAGCCGGTCGAGCAGCTCCACCAGATAGGGGACTTCGAACACGACCATGCCGCCCTCGGCCAGCAGGTCGCGCGCGCCGCGCAGGAAATCGATGGTGTCATCGACGTGCGCCAGCACGTTGTTGGCGACCACCGCCTTCGCTCGCCCGTAGGATTGGCGCAACCCGCGCGCCGCATCCGAGTTGAAGAAGCGGTTCTCCGTGGCGATCCCATTCTGCCGCGCCATCTCGGCTAAATTGGCGGCCGGCTCAACACCCAGCGTGGAAACGCCGAGAGCCTTGAACTCCCGGAGCAGGCTGCCGTCGTTGCTGGCAACTTCCATTACCAGGTCGCGCGGCCCCAGCCCCAGCAGATCGGTCACGGTTCGCGCGTAGGCGGTGTTGTGCCGGGCAATCGTATCGGATGTGCCGGTGACGTAGATGTAATTCCGGAAGAGAACCTCCGGATCGATCACATCGGCCAATTGCACCAGCGAGCAGGACTCACAGAAATAAACATCCAGCGGATACGAAGCCTCCCCGCTGAATTCGTCCGGGGAAACCAGGAAGGCATTCGCCAGCGGCTGCGGTCCCAGCGTGAGAAAAGGCGTGAGACGCCCGCCCTCGCACGCCCGGCAGCAAGTTCTTTTATGATGGACCGCGGGCATCAGTTTTCGACCCCCACGCGAGTGGACGCCGCCAGCGCGGAACGGTCGCGTATCCGCTCGCGTTTCCACTTGCCGCTGAAACGATACCTCAGCATGTTGCTGAAAAAATCCCAGCAGGCGCCGGGCTTTACATTTGACACGCCTCCGCCGCGCAGGCGCGCGAATACGTTGAGCTCCAGGACCTGCATCCCGAGGGCGTGCGATTTGATCATGATCTCGGGATCGAGAAACCAGCCCTTGCTCGTGAGCCTCATGGCCGGCAAGGCTTCGCGCGGCATGATCTTGGGCGTACCGTTGATATCGATGGAAGCGATGGTCGGCCACATCAGCCGGAATGTCACGTTGTAGCCGACGGAGACAATCTTGCGCACGAATCCATCCAGGCGGAAGCGCCGCCGCACTTTGGCAATCACCCAGTGCTTCGATGACTGCGCCACTTCGTAGAGTCGGACTACGTCTTCGGCGTCCACCTGTCCATCGGCTGGGATGATGCCGACCCAAGGGGCAGTGGCCAGCGGCAGCCCGGCCAGAACGCCGTTCCCATAACCTTCATTTTGTTCGACCCTATGGCATATCACCGCGGGGTTGCGCGCCGCCCAGCCGCGGAGAATTTCGCCCGTCCGGTCCCGCGAGCCATTGTCGACGGCGATCACTTCCAGCCGGTGGCCAGCCTTGGCAAACTCGTCTAACAGCTTGCCGATTGTGCGGCTTACGACCGTTTCCTCGTTGTAGCACGGGATCACGAGGGAAAGATCGGGCCCGCTGCGCGTATCCACCGCGTCGGTGATCATAGCTCTGCCCTTATGAGCAACTTCATTTCCACGGTTTTTCGCACGCCTTCCGCGATCGACGTGGGCGGGATCCATCCAACCAGCTCCTGGAGACGGTCCAAGGCCACCCCCTCTTGTTCCATTTCATGAGCGCCGCTGGGGATGGCGCCGAAGTTCAGCTTTTCCGGCGGAATCCCCAGGATGCCCGCCGCGATTTCCACAAAAGTCCGGACTGGTGTCAGCCGGCCGGTCGCCAGATTGACGATCGGGCCGCCTTCCTTCGCTGCCAGTCCGACCTTCAAAAGGCCCTCCGCCACGTCTTCGACATAGGTGAAGTCGCGCTGCTGGAGGCCCGCACTCAGATTGAGCGGCTGCCGGCTCCGGCTGGTCTCAAGAAGAGCGGGCAGCAACCGGCCGGCCCTCTCACCGGGACCATAGACCGTAAAGAGGCGTGCTGTAACGCCTCGGAGACCCAGCGCCCGGCAGCGTTCGGCAACAGCCTGCGTGCCGCGTTCCTTGGATCTGGCGTAAAGCGTCGCCGGACGGGCCGGGCCGTCTTCGCGCAGGTCTCCGCCCGCATCCCCGTATTCGGCGGCCGATCCCGCGTGAACCAGATGCTGGCCGGGCCAGGCCGGGTCCTTCCAGGCGGCTACCGCTTGCGCGAGCACCCTCGGCAGTTCGGCGTTGACGCGGTACGCGGTGGCCTCATCGCGCTCGGAGGGGTCCACCCCATAGCCCGCCAGATTGAACGTGATGGAGGGACGGAAGCGGCGGAAGGCGCTCTCCAAGTTGGCCACATCCTCACGGCCGATCCGGTAAACGCACGCGCCCCGCTCAGTGAGCTTCCGGGCCACCCAGCTCCCGATGAATCCGGAGGCGCCTAGAACGGCGGCCGGCACGCCTTCGTAGCCGCGCACTAGGGCCTCGTGCCGGGATTCGAGGGGCCGGCGGCTATCCGGTAACCTGCGTGGGTGATGGTGGGGCCGTCCAGAATCCACACCGGCCTGTCCGCATACGCCCGCAGAACTTCGGCGCGAACGGCCGGATTCCGGTCCCAGGCATACACGGGGGCATCCGCCTTCAGATCGATAGGGTTGTAAATGGCCGCGGAGGCGTAATCGGGGAATCCGTCCCCGCGCACCAATACCAGGCTCCGCCCGAAACCGTGAATCCGGGCCAGGGTGGACACGTCGGGGCTCATCCGAAGATAGTGATAGTACTTATCGAGCGATCTCCAGGGGAAGTAGTTGACCAGCGCCAAGGCGCAGAGGGCCGCGACAGCGGCCGTCGCCCGTGCGTCGTTCCGGCCGTTTCGACCCAGGCTGGTTTCGAGCCAATCCAATCCGCGTGCCGTCAGCGCCACGCAAGGTACCAACATCACGTACCAGTAGCGGGCCCCGAAGTCTCCGCCGCCATTGCCCCAGTAGGGCATATACGCGAGCATCACCGCCGCGATCACCGCCAGCATCAGGTAATCCGCGCGGCGCAGGCCTCCGGAGAGGATCAGGAGCGCCATCAGAGCCAGCGATCCCGTGCTCCATCCGAAGAGTTCAACATTCAACGAGGAACCGTTCAGCTCGGCGTTGATCAGCGACTCAAACGGTGTATGCCCGGGGTATGCGTCTGTCGGCCAGCCCATTCCACGGTCCGGACCGAACCCATAGGCATTGCTGTTATGCCCGTGGTGCAAGTCCATGTATCGCATGATGGGGGATGCAGTGGCCTCGCCGATAAGCTTCTGATTGTAGGGCAGTGTCAGCGCGCCCGTAAGCACGGTTGCCGCCGCCAACGCCGCCAGCGCCGGAAACTTCAGGCGCTTGCCGCCCACGCCGAGCGCCCAGGCAGCCGTGAGCGTGCCCACAATGAGACCCTCCAGCGGCCGGATTAGACTCGCGACGCCGACGCCGGCGCCGGCCAGCCAGGCCCAGCGGGCGAGACCTGTGCGCCGCGCCCGGGCCACGCCAAGAAATGCCAGCAGGGTGCACGTCATGGTGAACGTGTGATTCATGTAGCTCATGGCCATGAAGACGTACCAGGGCGACACGCACAACAGCAGCACGCCGATGCGCGCAATCCGGCGCGGATACAGCTCGCCGAGAAAGAGATAGCTCAGCAGGATATTCAGCCCGGCAAGCACTGGGTTGACGAGCCAGGGCGCCCGGAGCGCCACGCCCGCGGTTAGCGCCGCCGGCCAACCCATCGGAGGCACTGCGTACCACTTGTCCGGCTGGTTTTCCATGAGATCCACTTCGAACGCCGGCGGCACCGGTGGAGGCGCCATGGTGAGTTGGCCCGCGGCGAAGTACCGGGCGTGGTAAAGATAGGCTACTTCATCGGCAATGTGCGGATGGCCCTGGTAGACGAACCATGCGAGCAGGGCCGATACGGCGGTCACCCACAAGGCCGCCGCGACGGAAAAGCGGTCGATCGCGACTGGTCCGGTTCGGTCACGGGAGCCCAACAGAGCATCAAACCGGCGTCCAAGGTTTTTCAGACCCGCCTCCGGGAGGCTCGAGGCAACCAGCAGAATATTGCCGGCATTTACAAGCTCAATGAACGTGGCTAGGCTCACTTCTGCGACATAAAATCGTGGATCGCGGGAGACCGCCGCCGCCACACATC
Source organism: Terriglobia bacterium (assembly GCA_963714205.1). Taxonomy (GTDB): domain Bacteria; phylum Acidobacteriota; class Terriglobia; order Bryobacterales; family Bryobacteraceae; genus CAVQNQ01. The sequence continues at coordinate 613,179 of CAVQNQ010000002.1, read as the reverse complement.
CGCACGCGGCCACGCCCACCACCAGGAGTACCGAGCGCGGCCGGATCCGGCACCACGCCAGGATCGCATCGCGGCGCCGAAACAGCCCGGCCGATACCAGCAGGGTTTGGATCCCCACCGCCAGAAGCACCCAGCGCAACGCGGGGTTAGCCATGGCTTCGGCCGGCAGCCGGTAATGCTGGAAATGAGTGCGAATGCCGGCGTCGATAAGCTGTAGAGCGGCGGCCTGACCCGCCAGCGCCAAAGCCAGCCAGCGGCCTGGACGCTCCCAGAGAGTGAATGCCGTCCAGCCGGCCAGCAACGCGCCCAGGGCGGCAGCCAGCCCCAGGGAGAAGAATCCGTTCAGGGATCCTTCGGAAGTCCGGCAGTACGGACAGTCCCACGCGACCGCCAGGATCGCGCAGGCCGCGCCCGCGCTGAACAGACGGAGTCCCGTACGCATCCCAAGCGCCCCTACCATTGTGACCGCCTGCTAAAGCACGTTCCGGACCAGATCCCAGAAACCGAGACTTTCTCCAGCAATTCGGACCTTTCCTCCACCATCAAAATGCCTCTTCGGCGATGCGCGTTGCGTTGGCCATCAACGTAAACGTCAAGTTCTTGGCCGGCAGATCGGGGAATGTGGAGCCATCCGCGAAATACAGGTTTCCGATATCCCGGCAGGCACCCAGGGGCGTGCACGTGCCCGGAGAACTCTCCACGGTGAGGGGCAAGGTCCCGGCGTAATGGGCGCTGGCCCCCATGGGCCGGACATGGATGGTTCTTTGGGGGGCCAGGCATCTCAGTTTCAGCAGAATCCTGCGGAAAGCGGCAACGACGCGGCGCAAACGCTCCGCCTCGCCGTTCTCCGGACGATAGTGGACCACAAGCCGATGCGGCTTCGAGGTGGTGTCGAGCGCGATAAAGTTCTCCTCGCGGCGGTGATCCGGAAGGTTGACGTTCACCATCCCCAGCGCACCATGGATACCCCGGAAGGCCGAGATCGCCGCTCCCAGGTCGAACGGAAGAGTCTGCACCAGCGGATGGATCAGGGCGGTTTTCAAGGTAGTAACCAGCCCGTGGATCATCTCCCCAGTATTCATTCGGATCGCCATGGCGACCTGATGGTACTGATACGTCTCGGGATTCCAGGGCCGGCCCAGCATCCGCAAATTGACGAACGGCATGAGGATCTGGCGGTTGTCCATCACTCCATGCAGCTCGGGCGCTTTGCCGCAATCGCGGTAGAGGGATTCGAGGAAGATTCGGGCCGAACATAGGGTTCCGGCCGCCAGCACCAGCGAGCTAGCGGCGAACTCGCGGGTTTGCCCATCGCGCGCCGACGCCACCACGCCCGAAATCCGGCCTGCGCTGTCCACGCGGAAGTGATCCACCCAGAGGCCCGGGCAGTACTCGAAGCCCGGTAAGGTGCGGCACTCGGCCAGCGTGATTGACGGCGTATAGAAGGCCTGGCTGGGACATCCCCACAGACAGCGCCCGGAATAATCGCACCCTTTGCGCGAGCCCCGATCGCGGCTGAGGACGGCGACCCGCGCGCGGCCCATGAGACAGTGGAGTTTCCCGTTCAACAGACTACGCCGCCTCCGGTAAGAATCCAGCAGCACGGCGGAGTGCTCGTCGAGATCGAGTGGTTCCATCAGGCCGTCGTGGTACGGGAAGACCGCGGCCATATCGTCCTTAGCCCCCGAAATCCCGATTTCCGCTGCCACGCGGGCGTAGTACGGCCCAAGTTCTTGGTAGCCAAATGGGAACTTACTCAGGTCGTGGTCATTGAAGGGGTAACAACCGCCGGTCCAGGCCTCCGCCAGGCCACCGGCGGCGAAGGAATAGAGCGGCGAGAAGCCGTCCCCCCGAACATGGAACTCGGGGCGGGGGCGGAAAACATGTTCCTTAGACGGGGGAAATGCATAGTATTCGCCTTCACTCCCCGGCAGCACCAGCGATTCATAACGCGGACCAAGGAAATAGAGGGCCGGATCGGGGAGCTTCCGCTTGAGGCCGACAAGCGTCTCGCCCGGGAGAACCGCCTCCTGTGCAGTGTGACCGGCATCGAGCATAATCACCCGCCGGCCTTTGCGCAGAGCGGTGAGTGCGAAGTGCACGCCGCTGGCCCCGGAGCCAACCACGACGATCGGATCCATCAGCGTTCCCTCACCGCCATCCAGAGATGAACCGGCGCGAATAGCGCAACGGAGGCGGCCAGCGCGCACGCATAGCTCAGGGATCCCAGGGCCAGCCGAACGACAACTCCAAGCCAACCGCCGCGGGGGAACCGGTCGAGATCTTCGAAGCTGGACGAAGCGCACTCCAGTAGCGCCAGGGTAAGAATCAGCTTGCTGCGCACCGGCGAATTCTTCCGCCAGAGGCTTGCATAACTGTCCGCCAGACGGGCCCACAGGGGTCCGCGCGCCGAGGCGGACACCAAAAAACAGTCGAAGCGGTCCCGGTTTGCCGCCGCTCCGATTCTTTGGTGGAAATCCGAGTATTTTTCAATTACGTACGGGGTGGGAGCCTGCCCGATCAAATATCGGGTGTAGCTCTGGCATTCCCGCTCAAGCTGAACCGTATCCATTAGTAGCCAACCGTAGCATTTCACTCACATCGATCATTCGATTTTGCCGTCCGGTGACCCAGGGGTGCGGAGCGGCGGTGCCGGCGTTGGAAAAGGAGGCCAATTGGCCGGCGGTAAATGGCAATAACGGCCGCAGAAACGGCTCCATCCAGCCAAGGCACCAGGCGGTGGCGCGCAGGGGCAGGTGCAGCACGGGTGCGGACGGCTTGTCACCCGCTCGCCGGATGCGGAGAAGCAGGTCCTCGATCGTCAGAACTTCGGGTCCGCCGATTTCCAGGGTGGCGCTGTCCAACCCTTCCTCCTCATCCAGCAGGGCCGCCAGGCAGTCCGCCAGATCATCGACAAAAACGGGCTGCACCGGCACGCGGCCGTCTCCGAACACCGGCACGACGGGCAAAGCGGCTAAGCGGGCGAGGCCGGCGAGCACAGGAGCGTTTTTGCCCAGGACCATCGCCGGGCGCACAATCGTCCACCTTAGCCCGCTCGCAATAACTACGGCCTCCGCGTCCTGCTTCGATTGCGCGTAGTAGTAACGGAATTGATCGTGAAACTTCACGGCCACGGTGCTCGCAAACAGGAAACGGCCCACGCCACTTTGCCGCGCCTGGCGGATGAGCGCTTCGGTCCCATCGCGGTTCACCCGCAGATATTCCGCGGGAGAGTGTTTGCCGGTGGCCGCCGCCATGTGCAGCACGGCGTCGCAGCCGGTCAAGGCTGCCGCATACCCGGCGGGCTCCAGAAGATCGCCGCGCACATACCGGACCTGGGAAGGCGCGGAGTCCGGCGCCCGGCCGCGAATCAGACAAACGATCCGCCGGCTCCCTTCCCGCGAGAGGCGCTCCAGAACCCTGCTTCCCAGAAATCCTCCCGCGCCAGTAAGGAAAATCGAGCGAGCCATTCTCCCAGAAATGACTGGCAAGTAATGGGCCGGAACGCCAGTGCCTGCGGCTTGCTTGGCGGGCCGATTCCGGGCGCCGCCGCCGAATGACCAAAGGCCTGTTACGCCGCTTGGGGAGTTTTGCCGTTCCGGCCGGACGCGCTTCGGCCGAGGTGAATCCTCGGAACCAAATCTTGGGAAAGAATCTTTGGAATGAGGGTGGTTTATCAGAAGAGGCCCGCTGATCGTCTTCATTTTGAAGCGTATCTTAGTGGCATCTCGAGTGCGAGAAGCAGCGCTCGTGAGTCAGCAAGCCGTTAACGTGGACCTCGTCATTCCCGTTCTGAATGAAGCGCACGTCCTGCGGAAAAGTGTGGGAACCGTCCTACAGTTCTTGCGCGCCAAGGTGCCGTACCGGTGTCAGATCGTGATTGTGGACAACGGGTCTACCGATGGCACACAGAAGGTCGCCGAGCAACTGGCGGCCGAGCATGCAGAGGTTAAGTTCATTCACCTGATCCAACGAGGCCGCGGGCGGGCGCTGCGCAGCGCGTGGCTGCAAAGCACGGCCGACATTGTCTGCTACATGGACGTGGACCTCTCGACCGGGCTGGATCACCTTACCCAGCTGCTGGATGCCATCGCCGTGGATGGCTATGAGATAGCGGTCGGCTCCCGTCTGATGCGGGAATCGCGGACGGCACGGTCGTTCAAGCGCGAAGCCATCTCACGGCTTTACAATCTCCTGGTCAAGACCGTGCTGCTGACCAAGTTCAGCGATGCGCAGTGCGGTTTCAAGGCGGTCAGCCGCCGAGCGGTCGAGGCCATCGTACCGAAAGTAGAGGACCAATCCTGGTTTTTCGATACGGAGTTACTGGTGCTGGCGGAGAAGCAGGGCTATCGTATTAAAGACATCCCCGTGGTATGGGTGGAAGACGACGACAGCCGCGTCAAGATCTTCCAGACTGCGTGGGAAGACGTCAAGGGAATCTTCAGGGTTCGCAGGCAATTGTGGAGTCAGCGGCTGGGAGCCGCGTCGGTAGCTGATACCGACCGGAGGCAGCTCTAATCTAGAATCTTGACCGCCTGATTCCAGCCGCGTGCCACGGAATGCTTCCGAATCTGCGGCGCGCGATATCGCTCAGGTAGTCGAAATAGAGTTCCAGGTGGGCTTCGCGGCACCACCAGCGTAGAAATGCGCAGTAGCCTTTTTCGCCCAGGTTCTCCCGCAGCCCGGGCGAGCAGGCGATCTGGCGCATGGCGGACAGCAGTTCTTCGTCCGTTCGATAAACGAAGCCGCCGCCACTATCCTGCACGACCTCGGGCAGCGCACCGAGGTCTCTGGCAATCACCGGCGTGCGGCGCGCGAAAGCCTCGATGATAATCATGCCGAACGTCTCGAAGGTGATCGAGGGGACTATGGCCGCCGCCGCGTGGTAATAGAGCGCGCCGAGCTCCTTCTGCGGGCGCGGCCCCAGGAAACGGATGCGCGGATTCCCCGCCGCCATGGCGCGCAGTTCGGCTTCATAAGCTCCCGCGCCTGCCACCAGCAGGTCGTGTCCGGGCACGCGGTCCCAGAGCGAGATGAGCGTTTGCAGGCCCTTGATCAGTTCGAGGCGGCCCACGAACAGGAAGTAGGGCTTCTCTTGCGGGCGCGGGCCGGGCGTTTGCCAATCGCCGTCAACGCGGTCGATGAAGTACGGCAGGTGCGCCACGGGCTTCGGAAAACCGCGTTCGGCGTGCATGCGCATGGTGAAGCGGCTGGGAGACACGAATTGATCGACGTGGGAGGACATGCGCTCGAGCATCCCGGTGTATCGCCAAAGCTGCGGCGGGCGCTTGGCCTGAAGGGTGCACCGGAAGCAATCGGGCTTCTCGCAGGGGCGGCAGTTATACTTCCACAAAACGTGCATGGGACAGATCAGCCAGTGCTCGTGCGTGGTGTACATCTTAACCGGCTGGCCGCGCTCGGGAGCGAGTGACAGGATCTCGGGCCCCAACAGGGAAATATTGTGGTAGTGCATTACGTCATAAGCCCTGGCTGCCAGGACCTCGCGAATGGCGCCGCGCTTCAGGTAGGGCCGGCCGGTCTGCTGGGTCAGCAGGGGAGAAAGCGCGCCATAGCCGCTGCGGAGTTCGTGGCGCACCACGCGCGGATGCTCGGCAAACGCCATAGGAGGCGCATCGGGATGCAGCAGGTGATAGGAATCCACGCAGTGGACCACATCCACGTGGTGTCCCTGTTCGGCGAGGGCGTGGCAGAGCCGGTATAAGTACATGGCGTCGCCGCCGAAATGATAGGGCGGGTAGAAGGTGGCGAAATGCAGGAAATTGAGCGGCCGGCTCATTGGCATCCCACGCTGACGGCCGCTCACCGGATCGAGCTTGTGTCAGCGGCGCTGTCCGGCGGCGCGGCGGGCGCGCCCACAACCGCCGGAGCGTCCTTGGCTTTCACCCCTTTGAATCCCTCCCAGATAATGCGGGCCAGGAAGCGTGGGCCGTGGCGCACGGCGCTCGATTTCATCACGCCGCCCGCCCGCGCCCGTTCATGGCTGATCACCTCGACCACGCGGTAGCCCTTGCGCAGGGCGTTGGCGATGATCTCGATCTCTATTTCGAAATTCCGCGAGCCGTACCGGAAGTCCGTGAAAACCTCGCGGCGGAACAGCTTGTAGCCGTTCAGCGCGTCGGAAAGATAGCGGCCCATGAACAGCCCCACCGAGGCGCTGAGAAATACGTTGCCCATGGCGCGCACGTGGTTATATTCCTCGCTGCCTCCGAAGACCCGCGATCCGATCACCAGGCCCACGCCCTCGCGCATGGCATGCAGGAAATTGGGTATATCTTCGGGCCGGTGGGAGTAATCGGCATCCATCATCAGCAGCAGGTCGCCGCCGGCCGCCTCGAACCCCGCGCGCAGAGCGTGGCCCTTGCCGGGCGTGCGCCGGTTCTCCACCAGGCGCGCGCCATAAGAACGCGCGATGGCGGCCGTGCGGTCGCGGCAATGGTCGTCCACGCAGATGACTTCCACCTCGTAGCCGGGCAGCTCCGCGATGGTCTTGTTCAGGTCTTCCAGGACCAAGCCGAGGGTAGCTTCCTCGTCCTTGGCCGGAATAATCACGCTCAACTTCATCATGCCGCCGCTCCCCTCCGCTATCGCGCAACTCCCAGGCTTGCCGCCGCCGGGCGGCCGGTCCCGAACAGGGCCGCGTGGTTTTCGATCCACTCAAGCAGCAATCCCAAGCCTTTGCGGACGCCAGTGCCCGGATACCATCCGAAATCCTGGTGGGCTCGCGAGATGTCGCTGACGAAGACCGGCTGGTCGCCGGGCCTCCATCCCTCGAAGGAACACTCCAGCGGGCGCGAGAACCTCCTGTTCAGCAATTCCACCAGTTCCAGCAGCGAGAGCGTGTTGCACGGCCCGCCGCCCACGTTGTAAGCGCGGCCCGCGGTGGTCCCGATGTTGCGCACGGCGGCGTCGTAGGCCTCCACCAGGTCCCGAACGTAGAGGACGTCGCGCACCTGCTTTCCGTCGCCGTAGATGGTGACGGGCTTTTGCTGGAAGGCTCGAATGGAGAACCACGCAAGCCAGCCCTGGTCCTCCATGCCGAATTGGCGCGGTCCATAAATACAGGACTGGCGGAAGACAACGGTCTTTAAGCCGTAGATGCGCGCGTAGTCGAGCACGTACTGGTCGCCGGCGCACTTCGAGCAGCCGTACGGAGAATAGGGATCGAGCGGCCGCCGCTCGGAGATGCCCTCGCTCATCTGGTCGTAGGCGTAGCGGCCGCCGCGCTCCACAATGCCCAGGTCCGCCATTTTTCCGTAGACCTTATTGGTCGAGCTGTACAACAAGATGGGCTGGGAGGCGGAGTGGCGCACCGCTTCCAGTACGTTGAAGGTGCCCTGGGCGTTGATTTCGAAATCCTCGCGCGGGTCGGTCACCGAAGTGGTCACGGCCACCTGAGCGGCCAGGTGGAAAACCGCGTCGGCGCCCTCCACGGCGCTCCGCAGCTCCAGGTCGCCGTTGCGAATATCCGCCGCGATAACCTTCAGGCGCTTGCGATGGCGCGATTTCAACCACAGCAGGTTCTTCTCCGAGCCGGGCCGCGAGAAGTTGTCCACGATGATTACGCGCTTTTGACGCGAAAGGTAATAATCGGCCAGGTTGCTTCCAATGAACCCGGCCCCGCCCGTAATGACGTAATGAGACATGGTCTGATTTACTCCGGTGTTTTCGGCTCGAGAACCGTGATCTCGTCGAACAGGTAAGGATCTTCGGCGCGGTCGCGCGTGGCGAGCGGCGGCTCGGCGGCCGGAATGCGGCCGGTTTCGCGGTAATGATCGAGCAGGGCTTGCCGGATGCCGCTGGGCTTGGGCCAGGTCGAATGCTCGTACCAGAAATCGGCCTCGTGCAGGTCGCGCACCAGGATCTTCGAGTAGCGATGGGCGGCGATGCGCGCGAGAATCCCCGAAAAATCGCCCGTGCCGGAATGGCCGCGCTCGCCGATACAGGGTGCGCGGTCGCCCATCACCACGCCGTCGCGCTCATAGATCCAGGAGCCGCCAGCGTCGAGCAGGACGGCGCGCGATGGCAGCCCGCGAAACTGCGCCTCGATGTCGCGCACATAGCGGTAAGCGTCGTTCGAAAGCGGCTGCGCGGGGATGCGCACCATTCCCATGCCGGCGAATAGCAGCGCCACCGAGAACGCGGCGGCCGCGGCGGCGATCCAATCTGGCGCGTGGGACGTCCTGGCTTTCCAGGCTGCGGCGACGCGGCTCCAAACCACCGCCAGGCCCGCCAGGAACCACACGCCCGCAATGAGGCATCCCGGGCCGATATGGTTCAGCATCCAGGCGATGCCGCTGGTATAGGCCTCCACCGAGATCAACCCGAGCCACACCAGCCACGCGCCCACCAGCGATTTCGATTGGGCGAAGCGCAGCACCGCGGCGCCGCCCAGCAGTCCGCCGGCGAAGTAGGTCCAGGAATCCAGGACGTGCTGGAAACTGCGCAGCGGCGAGACGCCGTGCGATCCGAGCACCGTGAACGTCCAGTAGAAGAACGGCTGGCCCCAGATGGCATAGCACGCGCCGATGACGGCGGCCGTCAGCGCGCCAGTGGCCGCCGAGAAAGCCAGGGTGCGTTTCCAGTTTCGATCCCAGAGGAGCAGAAACCCGGCGTACCAGGCCGCCCAAATTACCAGGCTCTGCTTGACCAGGAAACCGATGGGCGCAATTAGCGCCATGGCCGCCAGCACCCGGCGGTCGCGCGTATCGATATAGACCAGCAGTAGGTAAAAGGCTGCCAGCGCCGTCAGTTGAGCCAGGGCGTCGCCATGCAGGTTGTGGCTAAAGCGATTGGTGATGGAGTTGGCGCCCATCAGTAACAGGGCGGCATAGAAGAAGGCGTTCCACAGCCAGGCCGGCCGGAGATCGCACCGGGCTTGCCGCAGCAGGCGCCGGCACGAGAGCAGCGCGAGGAACGCCGCCGCGGCCGTGTACCCCACCTGGATGGCGCGATAGAAAGAGATCGAACCGGCCTTGCCCGCCAGCCACGCCAGCAGGTAAGTCAGCAATTGCGGTCCGGGAGGGTAGTTAAAGGCATCGTTGTTCGCTTGCGGGCTATATAGCGGATAGCCGACTGAGAACTTGATGATGTCGTTGATGAAGTCGCCTTCCGACCAGGTCAGAATGTCGGCGGGGAAGTCCACGTACCAGCTCACCCAGTAGAAATACGCCGCCAGGAGCAGCACGCTCGAAGCCGCCAGGAAAGTCAGGCCGGCGGTCCAGGGATTCGATTCCCTGCGCATGCGCGCCAGGTATAGCCCCGGCCCCAACGCCAATACCGCCGCGAAGCCAAGCCCGGTAATCAGCACGGCCCGCTCCGGTTGTTGGGGGAAGAAGCCATGTATCAGGCGGATGGCCGCGGCCATCGCTAGCGCCAGGCCCGCCACGGCAGCGGCTGCGGCGAACGCGGGCAGGCCTCCAGCCTCCTCCGCCGCGGACCGCGCGGGGGCGGTCATCGGGAAGCCGCCGAAACCGCGAGCCGCGCGTGCATCGCGCGAATCTGTTTTTTCTCGGTTGACCGGATCGGAAGCGGCGTTCAATGGCGTTCCTTAGAATTGGTTGAGTTAGTGCAAAACGAATACCATTCGCCGCCAGCGCTCAAAAACGCTTCGGCCGTGTAAGTTCGGGCCAAAGGCGGCGCCCTGAATCGGCCGCCCGAAGGAGGGCCGCCGCGGCTGAGTGCAAAAGAAGCGCGAGACTTCCGAAGGATCGGGACGAAGGCGCCCTCGCCGCGCGGCAGGGTTGAAACTGGCGGTGGTGTATCGCCGCGTGCCTGCCCCGTCGAATCCCCAGGGGCGACTCGCGCGCATGCGAGAAAAGAGGGGGACCCTTATTCCACGGAACCGACGTTTTCGGCCCGCCCACGATAATTCGAGCCGAACCTCGAGAGTCCGGCATAAGCGCCCTGTGCAATCCAAACCAGCGGCAGAATCTGTTGCTTCACGAAGCTCGCCGGAATGTCTTCGTCAACACCGTACCCGATAGGCGGACAGTCGGGATCGTAGCGGAATGTGCCGAAGACATGATCCCACAGCATGAATGTATTGCCGAAATTGGTGTCATAGTGCCTGGGCTCGATGGAATGATGAACCCTATGCGCCTGGGGGGTGGAGATAATATAGCTCAGCCGGCCCAGGTTCAGGCGGACGTTCGCGTGCCCTAACACATCGATTGTCATGAAGATGATGCCGAACGGCGCCACCAGGTCGGTCCCCAAAGCGAGCACGGAGATCAAATGCAGAGGCTCCTGCAGGAGGTACTCCAGGAAATGTCTGTGGTAGATCGAACTCCAGTTCAGATTCTGAGGGGAATGATGGACCTTGTGAATGTGCCAGAGCAGGGGAATCCGATGCATTCCGCGGTGGGCCCAGTAAGCGGTGAAGGTCACGACCAACAGGCTGGCCAGCATGTACAGCGGTAGCGGCAGCTTTCGGTCGAGATGAAGCGACGGAAGTCCCAGATACACCCAGGTATTGCGGACCAGCGGTGTGATGACGAGCACGTATACGCTCAACTTCCCGGCGAGCAGCAGGTAAGTGCCGCTGAGCAGCGATGCCCGGTTCCAAGGACGGCGGTCCTGTGGACGGATGAATTCCCATATCGCGAATGCGATCAGGACGAAGCCGTAACCGTAGCCGGGCACTACCAACCAACGGAAGAACTCGAAATCCTTGGGGGGCAGCCACGATGGGCTGAAGACCCAGCCGACAGCAAGCTCCATTTGTCTTGCTAATAAATGAATGAATTGCCACATCGCAGTGCTCCCTTCACCTGGTTCAACGTTGAATCTAAACGACGCCTTCTGGCGAAGTTTCGCCCTCCACTCTCATGCGTTTGCGGGGAGCGGAGGGCGGTTTGTCAGGACGCCACCGGCACGACCGGCTGGGGCGACATCGCGGGTACCCGCATCTTCCTGCCGGTCATCGCGGAAGCGAAGTACAGCGCGGCCGCCACCAGCACCAGCGCCTTGATGCCGACCAGGTAGGAAAGCGATTCCAGCAGCCCGCCCACCAGCGAACCCAGCAGGTTCGAGCCGAAAGCCTCGGCGCGGAATCCGGCTTCGCGGAAACTGGCGATGAAGATCAGCCCGGCGAAGAACACCGGAGAACAATACAGCGCCGTGGCCGCCAGGCCGCGCACTACCATGGATTCGAAGAACAGGCTGCGGGCCGACAGCACGTAACTTAACGCCAGCGTCGCAAACAGGCCCAGATAGGCCAGCTCGCGCGGGAAGTCCGGAAACCTCGAAACCACCAGGTTCGAAAGCAGGATGAACGCCAGCATACTGCTGATCACGATGGAATTCACCAGCCAGGTGGTGCCGAACAGCAGCGCCGCTTTGCTGACCACCTGGACTTCCAGAAGCATGAAAGCCGCGCCCAGGAAGAAGAAGTGCCACTGAATGCCTTCCCGCGAGGCCTTCAGGCTCCGGAAAGTCAACCAGCACACCAGCGTCAAACCCAGGGAAAGGACCCACACCACGGCCGGAACTCCTCGGTTCTGTTGATAGAGATACGGCCAGTCGTCGGTGCTCGGGGTGGCGGCGGCCACCGGCACGTTGGAGCGCGAATCGACGAACTGCTGCAACTCGGGATTCGCGGCCAGCGTGCGCTCGACGCGATCGCCGTTGCCCACGATGAAGAACTCCGGCGCCACGTGGACCATGAGCGGAGACCGCTCGAAGGCTTCCGTCACGATGCCGCGAAGCCGCCCGGCAAACCAGGGCCGCTCGCTCGAGAAGGAGAGCGCAAAGATCCCGTCCGGATTCAGAAGCTGGCGCGTCCGCTCGATGGATTCCACGGTGTACACGTAGTTATCCAGCCGGATGTTGGTGTAGTAGGAGCTGGTGGTGTGGGAATCCAGAATGGAATAGACGATCAGGTCGTACTTATCGTGGGTCCGCTCGATGAAGGCCCGCGCGTCGTCCACGTGAACCTCGACGCGAGGGGAGTCGTAAGGATGCTCCAGGTGCAGTTCCTTGCCCTTGGCGTAGATCAGCGGATCGATTTCGACGGCGGTGATGTGCTCGGCGCCGTTGCGCAGGGCCGAGGCCACGTCGTTACCCATGCCTGCCCCCGCGATCAGAACTTTGGGGGGATTGGGATAGAAGCGGTACGGCAGATTGTACTGGTGAAACTGGAGCGGCACGCCCTGCTCGTTGAAGGTGGGGTGCGCGGCCACGGCCTCCGGCTTGAGGTTGAGGATCTCCTGGTACCAACTGTCGTTGGTGTTCAGGACGTAGCGCATCACTTGCCCGTTTTCGAGCAGCGGAACGATAGTGAGTTTCTGATACGGCGACCAGAAGATGCTGGCCTTGCCGGGTTGCTCGGTGTAGACATCCGCCCGCGATCCCTTCCAGCTCTCTTCGCCCCACCATTGCGAGCGGTACTGGCCCGCCACAAACAGCAGGAGAATGGCGGTGAACCAGCCCGCCACCGCGCGTTTCATACGCGGCACCGGCCAGAAGATGACGGCCAGACCGATCGCCAGGAAGGCGAACCAGATGTAAGGCGGTGTGGAGAGGAAGCACAGCAGCGTGTAGAGCCAGATCCCGATGATACTAGCCAGTACGTTGATGGAGTAGCCCAGAATTCCCTTGGGAGAACGTTCGAGATACCAGCCCACCAACTGCCCGAAAGGCACGAAGGTAATGGCGATTAATCCGAACAGGGCGATGACCGTGGCCACCGCGATGCCGGCCGAAGTCCATCCCCAGACGGCGTTCCCGTTGAAGTAGGCGCGGCTCCAGATATGCACGTCGGAGAAATAGCCGATGAAACCCGACAGGTTCACCACCAGGTGGCGCAGCGGGGCCCACGGCAACTCCACGAGCGCCACCATGGCGGTCAACGGAACCAGCGTATACATGAGGTAGATCCGGCGGCGCGTCAGGTAGCAGCCCAGGCCGAAGCCGAGGAAACAGGCGATCAGCGCCAGCGACTTGAAGTAAGCGAAAACGCGGATCTCCGAAGCGATCCAGCGCACCAGCAGCAGTTCCAGGAACAGGCTGGCCAGGCTGATGGCCGCCAGCGAGCCGAAGTGAAATCCGCCCAGCGCTTCCGCATTCATGCTCGATCTCTCGAGCCACTCGTCACGCCGGCGCCAGGCCGGCCAACGAGCCATACCCAGCAGCCAATACGCGCTGTAAATCAAAACCGCGAGCGCAACCAGAGCGGGAACGTGCGCCCAAGCTTGTGACGAAACCGAAGTCGTAACCATTGTCCTCCTCAGAAACTCCTCTGGAGCATCGCAAAACAGATACCATTCGGAGATGGAGCTATCGCGCGTTCTTACTGGCGTTTAGGCATTCGGAGCGCGGCATCGCGGACCTGACGTTTCCAAAAGATAGGTGCCCGGTCCGAAAGATAGGGTATCCGGTGACGTGGCGAGAGTTTTCCGGGAACTGGTTCAGCTAGGTCGGCCGCGTGGTATGGGGGACTAAAGCAGCCCCACCCTGATCCCAAACCTTGGAAGTCCGGCCCGTTCTTTAGGATGCCGGGACTGCTTTTCGCGTATCCTAGCCGGTTATACCGGATCTGCAAATTGGCACCGCGCGTGCGAAACGTTTGCCGGATGTCTACTGTCTTAATCACCGGCGGCGCCGGATTCATCGGATCCCACCTGGCGGAAGCCTGCCTCCGAAAGGGGCACCGCGTGCTGGTGCTGGACGATCTCTCCTCGGGAAGTATCGATAACCTGGCGGAGGTGAGGGGCAACCCGCAGCTCGAATTCGTGCCGGAGAGCGTGGCTGTCAAAAGCGTCCTGGCCGAACTGGTGGACCGCGCCGACGTGGTGTTTCACCTGGCCGCGACGGTGGGCGTGTTCAATATCATCGAGAGCCCCGTCGACACCATCGTCAACAACATCGGCGGCACCGAAGAGGTGCTCAAGATGGCGGCCAAGAAGAAAAAGAAAGTCGTGGTAGCTTCCACCTCCGAGGTCTATGGAAAAAGCGCGGTGGTGCCCTTCCGCGAGGATGGCGACATGGTCCTCGGCCCCACCAGCAAGTCGCGCTGGAGCTATGCCTCGAGCAAGATGGTGGACGAGTTCCTGGCGCTGGCCTACTGGCGGGAGTACAAGGTTCCCGCGGTGGTGGCGCGCCTGTTCAACACCATCGGGCCGCGACAGCTTGGCCGCTATGGCATGGTGGTGCCGCGGTTCTTGAAGCAGGCCCTGAGCGGCCGGCCCCTAACGGTATATGGCAGCGGCAGGCAGTCGCGCTGTTTCACGTATGTTTCCGACGTGGTGGAGTGGCTGCTGCTGCTGGCCTCGAACGACCGTGCGGCGGGCCGCGTCTTCAACCTTGGGAACCCCGAGGAAGCGACCATCGAAGATCTCGCCCGGCGCGTGATTGCCATCACTGGGGCTGAAGTGGCAATCGAATACGTCCCGTACGCGCAGGCCTACGAAGAAGGTTTCGAGGACATGGAGCGCCGCGTGCCGGACATTACCAAAGTGCTGGAACTGACCGGCTACGCTCCGCGCGTGACGCTGGATCTAGCGCTGCGCCTCACGCGCGACTGGTTTGTGCGAAACGGCGGGGTCGCCGCCACGGCCGCGTTTTCCGAAGCCGCCAATTTCTAATCGCGCCGATCATGGCCGCAGCCTCGGAAGCCGGGGCCGCGCATATAGATGGTCATCGCTTTGCATCGGCAGACTCCGGACTATGGCAACCTTTCTGCGTCCCGCACCCTGGATCTTCCCAACACGCACGATCGCGGTGCGGTTGTTTATCAGCTGCTGGCTGATCTACTCCATCCACGTCGCCACCAACACCGTGCGCGAGATCTACCTTGCCCTGTCCATCGGCGACCACTTTTCTTTTCGCGTGGACGATTACGCCAACATGCACCCGGATTTGTTCGAGAAGAAAGGTTACGGGTGGCACATCGGAGCGAATCCGGGAGCCTCCCTGGCGGGCGCGGTGCCTTATTTTCTGAGCCGTCCGCTGATCGATCGCGTGGTGGCCGCGGTGAATCGCGGACGCGCGGCCAGCGGCGTCAAGGATCCTCCGCCTTACAATTCGCCGTGGCCCATGGTGCGGGCCTTTTACCGTGAAGCCTGGCGGCGCGGGTATGACGTGAAATTCGCGCTCGCCGCCATTGTGATGCAGATGTTCTGCATGGCGCCCATCTCGGCGCTCGCGGCGGTGGCCATGTTTTACCTGCTGCGCCGGGTCTTCGCCTCCGATCGCGCCGGTTTCTGGCTGGCCCTGCTATTCGCTTTCGGAACGCCGGTCTTCTTCCGCACCGGGTATCTCAACCACAACCTGATGCTCGGCGAATTCGCCTTCATCGGTTTCCTGGCGATGTGGAATCCGGGCCGCGACACGCGCTGGGGCGAGACGCTCCGCTACTTCCTGGGCGGCCTGGCGGGCGGCGCGTCGCTACTGCTCGATTATTCGGGCGTCGTGCTGCTGGCCGGCCTGTTCCTCTACGCGGTCGCCCGCGGAAGGACGTTCCGGAGCGGCTGGTTCTACGGGCTGGGCGCGGCGGGACCAATTCTGCTGCTGTGGTTCTACCAGTGGGCCAGCTTCGGGAATCCGTTCCTGCCCGGCCAGCACTGGATGCCGCCGGTGGAATGGATCGACGTGGGCTACCAGGGCTTCACGGCGCCGCAGGCCGACATCCTGGGGCATCTCCTCTTCGACTACCGCTACGGCCTGTTCGCGAGCTGTCCGCTGCTGCTGCTGGCGCTGGCTGCGCCCTTTTGGAACCGCGGCTCGCGGAGGGCGATTCCCGCGCGGGAGATGGCTGTGCTGACGCTGGTTCCGCTGGGCCTGTGGCTGTTCTGCGGCGGCATCAGCTATACGCGGCTACAGTTCAACACCGGGATCCGGTACCTGGCGCCGCTGCTGCCCTTCCTGTTCGTGCCCGCCGCCATGGTGCTGGCTCGCCTGCCTCGCCGGATGGCGTTTTTCATCTCCATCGCGGCCGTGGCGCAGGCCTGGTCGATGGCCATGTACCGCGACGTGGAGCGCGGGCTGGGGGTGCTCGATCCGGTGCTGCACGTGTTCGTGGGCGGCTTTCAACTTCCGGTGCTGACGAACCTGGCGCGCATGGGGGGGCAGTACGGCGATTACGCCGCCTCAGGCGTTTCGCCGCTGCCTCTGTTTGCGCTGACGGCCGCGGCGCTGTGCGGCATCTGGTACGGCGGGCGCTCCGCGAGAAGGCCTTCGGAAGCGGCCCCAAACCTTGGTGAGCAACGTGGCGCTTTGGAGTTTCCGGAACTCGCATCGCATTCAACCGGAGTTGTTTAGGGCCGGTATCAGGCGGCCTGGGACGGCGAGCGCGCAGCTTGGCCGGATAGCCGATCCGCGCCTGTCGCCTCGCTCAACGCCTCCGGGAACCCATCGAATACTTCATTCAAGAGATCCCGCAAGGGCGGGTCCGGGCGCTTCTTCAGGAACGTTTCCCGAACCGCCGCGGGAAGGATCCTCCATGGAGCGCGGCCGTACCGTAAGGAAAGCCCCGACTCCAGATAGCGCATGGCCCTGAGCTGGCTTGCGATGGTCTCGCGTTTCAGCAGCCAGCGGTTCGTCATCGATTCCGCAAGCCCGAAGAGGGCGTGTCCGAGCGGAATGAAATCCGAGCGGCGGAGCTGCTCAATCGGCTCGCGGCTCTTGCCGGAAATCGAAGCGGTGAGCGCATTCTCCAGGGCGGCCCACGCCATATCGACGGCAGCGGGACGCGACCGCCGAAAGGACGGCTCCGCCGCGGGCGGACTCTGTCTCATTGGCAAGGCACGAGAGAACACCAGATGAAACCAGCTGCGTTCCCCGTCCATTTCCCAACTGGACACGCGCCACTCGCGGCCGAAGATTTCGAAGGGATCTCTAAAATCGACGCCGCCGGGCCACCGTAGCTGCGTCTCCGGCCAGGGCACGTCCAGCCTGGCGTGGTCCGCCGAATAGTCGATTCGCAAACGGCCCCCAGGCTTATACACAACCGCGTGCTGCTCCCCGCTCTGCAGGTTTTCAGACTCCCACCACCGGCCGTCCATCGTCACAATGATGGAGCCGATCCGGACAGGGTCGCCCTTGAGAAGGTCCAGAGCCTGCGCCGCCGCAATAGGAACCCGAATCTCCTCGCGGCCCCGACACTGTACGAATACCGCCCGGCGAACTGCTTCCCTATAGTCAGGCGGAAGAGCCGACCCACCTGCCGAACCTAAGACGATGGCAGGCATCACCGGTGGCGTGGGCGCCTCAGTGCGGCCGAGCAGAGCCAGCACCACGTCGCGCAAGATCTCCGCATCGGCGGGGTAAACGTAGTGGGGGGAAAGGAGTTCGGGCTGAAGGAGCGTCTCCAAGGTTCCCGGCGAAAGGCGCTCCCGAACCAGCAGCCGTTCCAGCGCTCTACCGATAGCCAAAACCGGAATGCCGCCGTCCTCCAGGATGGCTAATTCTTGGTCATTCACCAGTAGACCAGCGACTTCCGCCGATAACCACTCGTTCAGGAGCCGGCCGATATACGGTGCGAGGCGCTCCAGGCCTAGATCAGCCCGAAACGGTCCCAATCGTGGAGGGCGGGGCACAGGCATTTTGCCGGCTCGAAGGACTCCTGGTGGGATCCAGCTCTGAATCTCAACCAGGGCCTCACGCGAGGGGGCGTCCAGGAACTGCTCGTGGAGGGCTTGCTTCAATAGTTCATTGAGTCTCTGTCCACCACGCCCGCTCATGGCCGGCGGCATAGACCGTCTTGAGCCAATAAGAGGCCAGCACCGGTATGGTCTCTGGATACAGACGCTGCCGCATTCGGGCAAGCAAAGCTTCGAGGTCGCTCTGCGCCCGGGACGATCTCAGCGAAAGTGACGGCTCCGACATATGAGGAGCGGCTCTTCTTTCGGATTGCCGCGTTTTCGAAAGCGCCCTTCGGCACTGATTGGACGGCCCAGGCTGCACCGATGTTGCATTTTCAAATGCGTCTGAGGGACGGAAAAATACTCATCGATGCGCCATGCTATAGTTCGCGCCGCCGCCCCTTAAGTTCATCAGGTCGAAAACCGCCAACTGATAAAATAGCTGTTCTGAATTACGGACCCGGGATAAGAGATATCCCGATATTGCCCTGGACCGGCACGACCCTGGCGCGCGTGCTCTTCGGCGCGGCCGTTTTCGGTTGAACGACAAGCCCTACCGGCGCTATCGCTACTGAAGAGGACTTCGCCTCTTGAAACTGGCGCTCATCGGTTACGGAAATGCGGCCCGCGCGCTGGCCCGGCTGCTCGCGCGGAAGCGCCGCGACTTTCCGTTCCGCATCACCGGCATCCACACCCTGCGCCATGGCACCGCCGTGGACCCCGCCGGACTGCCGGATGACCCGCCGTTCGGGCCGCGCGCGCCTTCGATTGAGGCCTTTCTGGATGCCGCCCGCGCCGATACCGTGGTGGAGCTGACCACGCTCGAACCCGCCACGGGTGAGCCGGCCATCTCGCATATCCGCGCGGCCTTCGCCCGGGGCATGCACGTGGTCACCGCCAATAAGGGCCCGCTGGCGCACGCCTACGCGGACTTGCGCGACGCGGCCGCCGCCGCGGGCGTGGGCTTCCGCTTCGAATCGGCCGCGATGGATGGCGCTCCGATCTTCAACCTGTGGCGCCACACCATGCCGGGCGTCAAGCTGCTGGGCTTCACCGGCGCGCTGAATTCCACCAGCAAAGTGGTGATCGAGACCATGGAGCGGGGCGGCTCGTTCGAAGACGGCCTGGCCGCCGCGCGCGCCAAGGGCATCACGGAAGCCGACGGCGCATACGACGTGGAGGGTTGGGACTCGGCCGCCAAAACCGCCGCGCTGGCCAACGTGCTGATGGATGCGCGCGTTACCCCGGCGCAGGTATCGACGCGCGGCATCACGCGCCTGACGCCCGAGCGCGTGCAGGAGATGGCGCGGCAGGGCAAGACCGTGCGGCTAATCAGCCGGGCGAAGCGGACGGGCGCCGGAGTGGCGCTGCGCGTGCGCGCCGAGGTCCTGGACCGCTGCGACATCCTGGCAGCCGTACGCGGAACCTCGAACGTGCTGCTTTTCCATACCGACCTGATGGGCACGTTCGGCACGGTCTCGATCGACCCGGGCGTGGAGCAGACGGCGTACGGGGTGTTCGGGGATCTGGTGGAACTGATAAATGCATAATCCACCGCATCCGGGCGAAGTGCTCAAGACGCTGTGCCTGGAGCCGTTGAGCGTGACTGTGACCGAGGCAGCCCGATCGCTCGGGGTAAGCCGCAAGACGCTATCGGGCATCCTGAGCGGGCGGGCGGGCATTAGCCCGGAGATGGCAGTCCGTCTCTCGATCGCTTTCGATACCAGCGCCGAAAGCTGGCTCAACCAGCAACTTCAGTACGAGCTCCTGGCACGCCGAGCGGAATCGCAGGAAGCTCCGTGTGACGAGGTTGACAGCCGCTTGATCGTGGCACGCCTCGCTTAAAGGAGCATTTCAGCGAGGCGTGGGGGGATCTGCGAATCGGGGAAGATGGTTTCCGGAAGGTCTAATTCAGGGCCGCTGCGGCTTGTTAACCTCTTTTTACGGGAATTTCTATACGCGTCGCCCTTCTAGGCTTGAGTCAAGCTTTGGCTCTCCTGTCCCAGGGGTCAGGTGCAGTAACCGGGCCATCGGCTTTCCCGCTTTTGCGATCACGATCTCCTCGCCAGCAGCAGCCCGTTCCACTAGCGCGAAAAAGTGAGTTTTGGCGGCATGAATATCGACCGTCTTCATAGGAAGTATGTCCAGTGTACGCCCCTCAATGGAAATCGTGCGATTCCGCCGCGGCGCCCGCAGGCAGCCCTTCGATCCGCGCAGCTTTCACCGAGACCACTCCGTCCACGTTCTGCAGAACACCTTCAATGAACAGGAAATGGCCGCCCAGCACCTGGAACTTGTAACGGTCGAAAGTGTCGGGCGTGACGATGGCGTTCATGATGCCGGTTTCGTCTTCCATGCTCAGGAATACGAAACCCTTGGCCGTGCCGGGGCGCTGGCGCACGATCACCGATCCCGCGATGCGCACCACGCGGCCGTTGCGCAGGCGGGCCAGATGGGCGGCGGGCGTCACGCCACGCGCCTGCATCTCTTCGCGGCGGTAAGCCATGGGGTGCTTGCCGATGGTCAGGCCCGTGCCGCGATAATCGGCCCACAGGCGCTCCTGGGCGTCCATGCGGGCGAGCGGCGAGGGTGCGCCGGTTTCCTCGAGCGGCGCGAGCAGCGGGCCGACTGGCAATATGGCGCGCTGCGTTTGCCAGAGCGCGTCGCGGCGATGGGCTTCGAGCGTCTGGAGCGCGCCGATCTCGGCCAGCCGATTCAGCTCGTCTTTGCGCAGCTCGGGGACGCGCAGGGCCAGGTCGTCCACGCTGGTGAACGGGCGGGCGCGCACGATGGCGCGGCCGGCTTCCTCGCGCAGGCCGCGGGCGTAGCGCAGCCCCAGGCGCAACGCGGGCGCCGCTCCCTTGGCCACCGTGCAGGGCCACTCGGATTCCGCCACGTCCACCGGCAGAACGCGCAATCCGTGACGCTGGGCGTCCTTGATCAGAATCGCCGGGGCGTAGAAACCCATGGGCTGGTTGTTCAGCATGGCGCAGGTGAAGGCCGCCAGGTAATGGCACTTCAGATAGGCGCTGGCATAGGCCAGCAGGGCGAAGCTGGCGGCGTGCGATTCGGGGAAGCCATACAGCGCGAACGAAGTGATGGAGCGCACGATGGCCTCCTGCGCCTCGCCCGCGATGCCGTTGCGCTGCATGCCCGCGCGCAGCTTCACTTCGATTTCCGCCATGCGTTTTTCGGAGCGCTTGAAACCCATGGCGCGGCGCAGCTCTTCGGCCTCGCCGCCGGTGAAGCCCGCGGCGATCATGGCCATGCGCAGCAGCTGCTCCTGGAAAAGCGGCACGCCCAGCGTGCGCCGCAGCACCGGCTCGAGCGCGGGATGCAGGCAATCGGGCGCCTCGCGGCCCTGCCGCCGGTTCAAATAGGGATGCACCATCTTGCCCACGATGGGTCCCGGCCGGATGATCGCCACCTGCACCACGATGTCGTAAAAGCGCGCCGGCCGCATGCGCGGCAGCGAGGCCATCTGCGCGCGGCTCTCCACCTGGAACATGCCCACGGTATCGGCCTTCTGCAGGGCCTCGAAAACCGCGGGATCGTCCTGCGGCAGATGCGCCAGGTCCACCTCTTTGCCGTAGGCTTCGGGAATCAGCTTGAGGCTCTCTTCGATCACCGCCATCATCCCCAGCCCCAGCAGGTCCACCTTGATGATGCCCATATCGGCGCAGTCTTCTTTATCCCACTGGACCACCACGCGGCCCGGCATGGTGGCCGGCTCGAGCGGCACAACCGAATCGAGCTGTCCCTGGCAGATCACCATGCCGCCGGAATGCTGTCCCAGGTGGCGCGGCAGATCCTGGGCCATGCGGTAGAGTTCGAAAAATTTGCGCACGCGCGGGTGAGTGAGATCGAAACCGGCCTCGCGGAACTGGCGCTCGGTGGTGTCTTTGGGGTCTTTCCATTCCCAGGCGCGCACCAGGCCGGTGAGGCGTTCGAGCGTGGTGACTTCGAATCCCAGCGCCTTGCCCACCTCGCGCGCGGCCGAGCGCCCGCGATAGGTGATGAGGTTGGCGGTCATGGCCGCGCCGAGCTGGCCGTAGCGCTGGTAGACGTACTGGATGGCCCTCTCGCGCTGATCGCCGCTGGGCAGGTCGATATCGATATCCGGCCACTCGCCGCGCTCCTCGGAGAGGAAGCGCTCGAAGAGCAGATCCATGCCCACGGGATCGACCGCGGTGATGTGCAGCGCGTAGCACACCGCGCTATTGGCCGCCGATCCGCGCCCCTGCGCCAGAATGCCCTGCTCGCGGCAGAAGCGCACGATGTCCCAGACGATCAGGAAGTAGCCGGCCAGCCCCAGTTTTTCGATGAGGGCCAGCTCGCGCTCGATCTGCCTTCGGGCGCGCTCGTGATAAGGGCGGTAGCGCAGGCGCGCGCCGTCATCGACGCGCTGTCGCAGGAAGCCGATCTGCGTCTCGCCCTCCCCGACGGGATAGCGCGGAAATTCATAGCCCAGGTCCGCCAGCGTGAACTCCAGGCGCGCGGAGATCTCAAGCGTATTCGCGAGGGCCTCGGGCAAATCGGCGAATAGTGCCGCCATCTCGGTGGGCGTTTTGACGTGGCGCTCGGAGTTGCGCTCGAGCCGCCGTCCGGCCTCGGCCAGGGTGGTCTTGTGACGCACACAGGTGAAGACGTCGAGTAGCTCTCTTTGGGCGGGCTCGGCATAGGCCGAGCCGTTCGAAGCCGCCACTGGGATGCCCAGTCGCCGCGCGCGCTCGCACGTAGCCTGGTTGTGCGCCTCTTCCTCGCGGTCGTAATGCCGCTGGATCTCGGCATAAAGGTGGCGCGATCCGAAGATTTCGAGCAGGCGCTCGCTGGGATGGCGCGTCAGGCAAATCAGACCCCGGGAAAACTCCGCCAGCTCTTCGAGTGTGGCCGCGCCTTCGCCCTTGGCGGCGCGCAGCTTCATGCGCGTGATCAGGCGGCACAGGTTCTGGTAACCCTCGCGCGTTTCCGCCAGCAGCGGATAGGAGACGCCATTCGTACACGTAATTTCCGAACCGATGTGCGCGCGGATACCGGCCTTTTTCGCGGCCATGTGGAAACGCGGCGCGCCGTAGACGCCGTTGCGGTCCACCAGGGCCATGGCGGGCATGCCGAATTGCGCGCAGGCGCCGGCCAGCTCTTCGGGCACGGCCGCACCTTCGAGGAAGCTAAAGGCGGAGCGGGCGTGCAGTTCCACGAAGGCCTCAGTCATACGCGCCCTCCAGGAACCAGCCGCGCGGCTCGCAGTAGAGGCGATACAAGCCGCCATCGCCGAGCGCGATATCCCATTCGTCGCGCGACCAGGGATCAGAGGTCCACCAATCGCCCGATGTGCGCCAGGGGCCGGAGCGCTCGACCACGTTTCCGCGCACGCCCTCGGCCGCGATGAAGCTGGGCTGCCCGGCGGCCAGCGCCACGCGAGCGGCCTTCGGAGGGCGGAAGACGCGAAAGACGAGCGAGCCGGGCCCAGAGGGCGCCCCGTAAGGAAGCGGTATCCCCGGCGTGATTTGAAAAGCTCCCGGCCGGTGCGTATCGAGCAGCTCCGGCGATCCCACATGGCCGGGCCCCACCAGCGCCTGAATACGCGCCAGGGTCACTTCCAGCTTGACCGGCTCGGGCGCCGCCAGCATGAACAGTCCGCTCTGCGCGGCACGCGGTTTCTCCGGGTGCATCTCCATGCGGATGCGCACGATGCCCGCTTCGGGCGGATGCGCGGCCAAATCGAGCTGCAAGAGTTTCAGCAGCGCCCGCGTATCGAGCGTCGCGACGGGCAGCCGCAGCGTGCGCTCGTGCGCCGCGCGGTTCTCGAGCTCCAGGCGGAGCCGCAGTTCATCGGTGGCCAGCGCGCGGGTAGCCAGCCGCAAGGCCAGGCCGTTCACCAGGCGCGCCAGCAGGAAGGCCAGCGGCTCCAGCAACTCGATGGGATGCTCCAGCTCGAGTTCCTCGGCGAAATCCTCGGGCAGTTCGATGGGCGCCAGCTTGCGATCGGCCTCGCCGCGCGCCAGCGTGCGCAGGCGCAATCCTTCCGGGCCGAGCCGCTCGGCGATCCCCAGGGGAGGCAGCGCGGCCAAATCCTGAAAACGCCGAATGCCCCAGCGCGCCAGCGTCTCCCCCAATTCGGGCGAAGGCGCCAGCAGCGCCAGGGGGAGGGTGCCCAGATACTTGGCCTCATCGCCTTCCGGCACGATGCCGATGCCCCGAAATCCGCGCGCCGCGCAGATGGCCGAATCGGGATTGGCCGCCAGCGCGAGATTGACCTCCAATCCGAGTTCGGCGGCGCGGCGCGCCATGGCCGCGGCCACATCCTGCGCCGGCCCGAAGAGCCGCTCGAGACCTGCGGCATCCAGCGTCACCACGCCCGGCGCGGTGGCTTCGACCACCGGCGAAAACTCGCGGGCCAGCGCGATGAGGTCGCCGTCACCGCACAGGCAGGCGTACATGGGCCCTCACTTCGCGCGCCGGCTTGCGCCGCGCCACCTCCACGCGGATGGCGCCGAGCAGCCGCGATGAAGCCGGCGGCCCGCCCATCCACGAAACCTCCCGGCGCGCACATTCCAAGATCAGGGAGGCGCAGGTTTTGGCATTGGATTGCCGCGCCACCGTCACCAGCATGGTAGGGGTGTGCTCCACGGCGCGGCGCAAGCGGAACCAGGAGGTGAGCGAAATACGGCGCGTGGTGGCGGGCGGGGTATCGCCCAGGTCCATCGCCACCACGCCGAAACCGCCGCCCTGGATCAGCAGGTCCGCGGCTTTCAACGCATGCTCGGCGTTGTGGCCGCAGCGCACCCACAGCAGCTTTTCGAGATGCACGCCGGTGGCGGCGGCCGATAAGGGGTCGAGGGCGTCTTCGGCATCCACCAGGGCACAAACCTCGCCGCGCGCGGTGGCCGCCGCCAGCAGGGAAACCAGCAAGCTGGTGCGGCCGGAGGAGGCCGGACCGGTGATCTCCGTCAGGCATCCGCGCGGAATTCCGCCCATGGCCGCATCTATCTCCGAAAGGCCGGTGCGCACCAGTTCGGGAACGTGCCTTTCCTGCCACTCGAGCGGGCCGCCCAGCACCTCCTCGAACTGTTTTTTGAGAACCCCCGCCGCGCCCATTATATTCGCCTTATATTCGCCTGTACTCCATTTATACAGGCGCGCGAGGTCGGATGTCAAATGGCACTTGCGGGTTAATTCGGCGTGCGCCGCGGTAATATGGTTCCGCATGCGGGCCGACAATGGGCCGGTGGTCGCGGTAGTGGGCGCGGGCGCCGTGGGCTGCTATTTCGGAGGGATGCTGGCGCGCGCCGGCATTCCGGTGACGTTGATCGGCCGGCCGCCGCACATGGAAGCGATCGCCCGCGACGGCCTGCTTCTGGAGCAATCGAGCGGTTGCCGGCGCATCCCCGTGGCGGCCTCTACAGACATCGCCGGCGTGCGCGGCGCCCAGGTGGTGCTCTTTTCGGTGAAGACGGTGAATACGGAAACGGCCGCTCGCGAAATACAGCCGTTCCTTTCTCCCGGAGCCACGGTCCTGAGTTTTCAGAACGGCGTCGATAACGTCGATCGCATTTACGCGGCCACCGGACTCCGCGCGATTCCCGTCGTGGTATACGTGGCCGCCTCGATGAGCGCTCCCGGCCGGTTGAAACATGGCGGCCGCGGCGACCTGGTGATGGGGCATCGCGCGGGATGGCCCCCGCTGCCCGATCTGAAACCGCTGGCCGCCCTGTTCGAGAACGCCGGTATCCCCTGCAAAATCTCGGACGCCATCGAAACGGAGTTGTGGACCAAGATGGTGATGAACTGTGCGTACAATGCCATCTCCGCCTTGACACGCGCGCGGTACGGCCGCATCATCGCGTTCGATCCCTTGCGCCAGATCATGCGGTGCGTCGTCGCGGAAACCGTCTCGGTGGCTCGCGCGGAGGGAGTCAACTTATCCGAGCCGGCCCTGGTGGAAGCCACCTTCCAGTTGGGCGAGGTGATGAGCGGCGCGCTCTCCTCGATGGCGCAAGATATCGGCCGCGGAAAGCCCACGGAAATCGATTCGCTCAACGGCTACGTGTCGCGGCGCGGGCCGTCGCTCGGCATTCCCACGCCGGTGAACGATACCCTCTCCGCCCTGATGAAGCTCCTGGAGCAGTCGGCAGCTACTGCGCCGCCGGCGACAGGGTCGGCGGCGTTTCCAGCGTGAGACCGTCCACGATAGCAACGGGTCTGGTTTCGATCGTGATCGTCGCGGGCTTCAACCCTTCGCGCCTGGCTGTCACCGCGAACGCGCCCGGCAGGAGAGTCGAGCGGAAAGCCACGCGGTTGATCCCGCACTCGGTGTTGAGGTAGAAATTGTTAGTGGAGTTGGTCTTGCCGGAGTTATAGCCGCCGCGCCAAATGGCGGGGCCGGTGACCGAGACCGCCCTCCCCACCGAATTCCAGGAGAATTCCACGCGGCCGTCGTCGGTCGGGCAACGCTGGCCGCTGGCGTCGACGACTTCAAAGTCGATCAGAGCGACATCTTCGCCGTCGGCGCGCGGGCCCTGTGGAGCGGTATGTAAAGTGAGCTTGATTGCCGCGGGAGCGCCGGCGGTCTTCAGTTCATGCTCCGTCACGGCGGCGCCGCCCTTATAGCCGACGGCCTTGATCGTGCCGGGTGTGAAGGCGATGTTCGGGAAGGCATAGACATAACCGCTTTCCGGCTGGCTGACCTTGCCTCGGGACACACCATTCACGAGTAACTCGACACTATCCACATGGCTGGCGATGACATACATCGTCTTAGTCGTGTTGGCCGGGTAAGTCCAGTGCCCGATGATGTGGATGTCCGGCTTTTCGTTCTGCATTACGCGCTCGGCGAAGTAAATCTCCTTGGGCAGGCGCACGGCGTCGATCTTACCGCTGACGCGGCAGACTTCGCTCGAATCCTGCCGGCCGTCGGCGTCGGAATCGGTGAAATAGATCGATGCGTAGGCCGCCCACTTGGACTGCTCCGGGTCGCTGTTGGAAATGCGGTTGGACCAGAACAACCAATATCGCTTGACCTGCGCCAGGGCGAACGTCTCGGAATTGAAGTTCCAGGTATCGTTCGGTCCCTTCTTGAATCCGAAATAAGGGGGTGAATAGTCATCCCAGAAGCGGCGGGCGCCTTCCTCGCGAAAATCTTCGCTCTCGATGAGGGGAGCTTGGTCGCGCATCTGGGCGTTGTAGGGCCCTCCGAGCATGGTGCCGAACCATTCCGTAACGGCCGCCGCTCCCGGTTCCGTCAGCGAGCGGCACCCCATCATCCGGCCACCGTGCGGGTCCAGTTCCTTGCGCAATTCCACCATCTGCCGCATCTGCGACGCCGTGACTCCGATGTTCCCGGCCTCCCAAAAGAGCACACTGGGATTGTTGCGGAAGTAAATGATGGTATCGCGCATGACCTCCACGCGTTGCTGCCACTGGCGGCCTTGCGCATCCTCTTCCTTGTCGCCGGCGGGCGTCACCTCGACGATGCCGAAGCGGTCGAACGCTTCGACATCCGCCTTCTGCGGCGCCACGTGCATCCAGCGCACGTAATTCCCGTTGCTCTCGCGCAGCATCTGGGCGGTGAAATCGTGCATCCACTCGGGATAGCCGGCGCCGACGCCGGCCCATTCGTTGCTGGAGCGCTGGGCGAATCCCTTGAGATAGACGAACTTATCATTGATATACACACCGCCCGTTCCGGCGCCGCCCTTGAATTCAGTCTTGCGGAACCCCGTCGTTACCTTATTTACATCCCCGACTGTCCCATCGACGGTCAGGATCGTGTAAACGTCGTATAAGTAGGGATCCTCGGGGCTCCAGAACCGGGCATTGGCCAACGGGCCGGTGGCGGTCAGAACAGTCTTCGCGCCGGACAAAATATCGACGCCCTCGCCCTTGAACGTGGCGCGAACCACGCCATCCTTATCCACGATCACACAGGATAAAGTGACGTTCGCCTGAGGGACCTTCCGATCGGCCGTGGCATTGTGAACCTGCGATTCGACTGTGACGTCGCAGCTATGGCCCGCGATGTTATAGTTACCGCAGTAAATATACGCGCCGGTCGTCTTCAGGCCGTAATACAGTGGCAGGGTCTGGTAGATCTTTCCCGTGACGTGCAGCCACACCCGCCGGTTGATGCCGCCGTGGTCGGGGTTGAAGTCGTTGGCATTCCATCTAAACGGCGTATCGGTGGCCCGCTCCTTGTAAGTGGTGCGGTTATCGACCTCGACCGCCAGCACGTTGTCCTGGTCGCCGAACCGCACCGCGGACGTGATGTCCACGCCATAGCCCGTTACGCCGTTCTCATAGAGACCGAACGGCTTGCCATTGAAATAGATATCCGCGGCCTGGCGCATGCCCTCGAACTCGATGAACACCTTCGATCCCGCGGCGGCCGCCGGCAGCGAAAAGTGTTTCCGATACCAGCTCAGGCCCTTGTACGTGCCCCGGTCGCCCCCGCTGTGGTCGATGATCATGCGGAACGAATCGACATCGTTGAATGAATGCGGGGTGCTGACGGTCTCCCATTGGGAGTCGTCGAAGGACACCTCCTGGGCGCCGGGCACGTCCTGGCGGATGAACTTCCAGCCCGCGTTGAAATTGTACGTGACGCGGGGCGACGCGGGTGGCGTGAATCGCGACGGAGCCGCCCAAAGCGAATTACCGGAAAGGAGAACGGCGAAAGCCACCAGCGGCAGAACCGAATTTGACTTCACGCGAGCCATTACCTCTCCACGCGCGGCACGCTGCCGCCCTGAAAGTCCGCCAGCCCCTGGCAATTGCGCGCGCTCACGTTGGCAGCCTGCATCATCACTAAAGGCTTAACGCCGCTCGCGCTGGCGATTTTGCAATGATCGAGTTCGACTGCGTCCACGTCATCCAGCACAAACGCTGGCCGCCGGTCTTCCTTCGAGAAGACCATGTCGGTATCGGTCACTTCGATTCGCTTGGCATGGCGTATGAAGAATCCCCATGCCGGCAGCAGGCCGAACATCGAAGGTTCGGGATATTCCTTTTCCCGCTCCGGCGTCTCGTACGCTTCGCGCGGCGGCACGCCTCCGGAGGCACGAAAGAAGAAAGTGTTCACCAGGTCGGCGGGCTGTTTCGCCACCTGGTCGAGCGTCAACCCGCCGCGGGACAAAATGCGGATGCCGCTGAGCGTCACGTCCTCGACGTAGTGCCCGGGAACGGCGGTGATGATGGAGCTATACCGCGGGTCGGCATTCGACGCGACCACGTTACTGATGCGGATGCGCCTGATGGCCCCCACCGCCGTCCCCTCCGGAGCCGCGCATGCGGCTGCCCAGACGAATGAAGATCGGCGCGTTCGAAACATCCCGCATGGTCACATTCGAAACCGCGACGTCTTCGATAGTCCCGCCATCCACGCTCTCGAGCGCCAACCCCCGCGACGTGTCGAAGACCACGTTGGAGATCGTGATATTCCGAAAATCGCCTTCCGATTCCGTGCCGATCTTGATCCGCCCCGTGGGACCGTCGCGGTCGGGCACTTGCTGCCCCGTCCGCTTGTAAGTGCCGTCCAGCAGCGATCCGACCGCGAATCCGCTCACCAGGCAATTCGTGACCGTGATATTCTCGCTGGCCCGCGCCGCTCCCAGCGCGTGAGTTCCCTTAAAGACTATGGCATCGTCGTTCGGCGAATTCACGCTGGTATTCGAGATGCGCACGTTACGGCAGGAATCCACGTCGATACCGTCGCGGTTGGTATCGACCACAACGTTGTCGATCGTCAGGTTGTCCACGCCCGTCACGAGAATCGCGAAATGACCTCCGTTCGCGATCGTAATATCGCGCAGCGTCACGTTGCGGCAAAGCTTGAGCGCGATCGCTTTGTCGCCTCCCGTGTTGCGGTCGCCGCGCGTCAACGCGGTACCCGAAATGCGTCCGAAGCCCGCGATCGCGATATTCTCCAGCCCCTCGCCCCAGATCAGGCTATTGTGAAAATGGCTGTGCCCGAAGTCCTGGAACTTATCCCATTGGTCCGGTTCGGGCGCATCGTACTCGCTCGCCGCGGAACTCGCTTCGATGGTCGCCCCGCGGTCCAGTAGCAGCGTCACATTACTGCGCATGCGGATCGAGCCCGTGAGCCAGGCGCCCGGGGCGAGCTCCACCGTTCCGCCTCCCGCCGCGGCTGCCGCTTCGATGGCCTTGTTGATGGCCTGGCGGTTTTCCGTCTTGCCGTCCGCCTTGCCGCCATAGTTAGTTACTTCGAACACCGCTGCGTTCAGCCAAGGCGCCACGAGCGCCAGCACGCCAACCGAAATAAGTTTGTTCATTGGATATCCCCCTCCTTCACTGTGCGAGGCCCTGGCTCGCGGCATCCTGGAAGGCAATCCGAACGTCTGAATTGTCTGGATTGCCTTTGCCATCGCGCTGAAACATCACAATCCAGACGAGGCCTTTGACCGGGTCGGCCCAGCTCTGGGTGCTGAACGCTCCGCCGTGGCCGAAGGAGCCGGGCGAGAGGATGCTGTTGGCGGCCATCTTGGTGGGATCTTCCACGACGCAGAATCCCAGGCCCCAAGGCATGCCGGGACGGGCGTTGAGCGTGCCGGTCTGCTTGCGCGTCATTTCCGCTACGGTCTCCGGCTTGAGGATGCGCTTGCCGTTCAGCGCTCCCTGGTTGAGTACCATTTGATAGAACCGGGCGACGTCTTCGGCTGTCGAGAACAGGCCGGCTCCGCCCAGCGGCGGCCGCTGACGGTCCGTCACGGCGGTCTTATACAAATACGAGATAGTGGTTTCTTCCAGCTTGCCGGCTGACGCGTTCCAGCGGTAACTGAGAGCGTAGCGCGGCAGATCTTGGGGGTCGATCCAGAAGCTGGTGTTCTTCATTCCCAGCGGGTCCAGCACGCGCGTTTGCAGAAACTCGTCAAATCGCATCCCGCTGGCTACCTCTATCACGCGGCCCAGAATGTCCATCCCCGCCGTCGAGTACGCCCAGCGGCTTCCCGGCTGGAAGCGCAGCGGCTGCTGGGATAGCTTGACGCTGGTTTCGGCCAGGGTGAGGTGTGGTTCGCGGCTGCTCATCTCCCCGAATCCGCTGGTGTGCGTCATCACGTCGCGCAAGGTAATGGGGCGGGACGGCTTCACGCTCTGGCCATTCTCGTTCACCATCAGGCCGGCGAATTCCGGCAGATGGCTGGCCAATGGGTCGTCAAACTTCAGCTTGCCGTCGTCCACCAGAATGGCGATGCACACGGAGGTAATCGGTTTGCTCATCGAGGCGATCCAGAAGATGTCGCCGGTTTGCATCTTCCGGTCCTTTTGCATGTCCGTTTTGCCGACGGCGGCGAGATGGAGGATGCGATCCCTGGTAGCCACCAGGGTCACGATGCCGGCAGCCTCGCCTTTGTCGACGAACTCCCGCATGCGCGGCGCGATGGCCGCAAAGCGGTCCGGCTGCTGCGACAGCAGCAATCCGGGCGCGGCCAGCGCCGCGATGAGGCAGATTCTCTTGTGGAGCTTCACTGGACGTTTAGTTTATCTCAAGCCCTTCCGACATTGGAAGCGCGCCGGCGGCTTCCTGCTTGACCGGCGCCCAGCTTCGGTTATATGCTGCACGTGAGCCCTTCAGGAGGCTAACAATGACGAGCTACGTAGCGAACCATCGTTTCCCAATGCGCGGACGGCGCGAATTTCTGCGTCAGTTGGGCGTAGGCGCTGTGTCGTTGGCATTCGCCAATACCAGCTTCGCCGCCGCGGAAGGCAAGCCCCTGCGGGGGCTGTTTCCGATCGCGCAAACGCCTTGCACGCCGGACAATAAACTGGACCTGGATGGCCTGGCGTCGGAAGTCAAATTCTGCAATCGCGGCGGCGTGCATGGCTTCGTGTGGCCGCAAATCGCCAGCGGCTGGGCGGGTCTCAGCCAGAAAGAACGCCTCGATGGCGCCGAGACGATTTTGGCCGCCGGAAAGGGCGGCAAGACCGCCCTGGTAATTGGCGTCCAGACGATGGGCGGCGACCTTAATGGCTCACTGGATTACGCCAAGCACGCGGCACAGCACGGGGCGGATGCGATCGTCTCGCTGCCTCCGGAAAAGGCCGACGACGCGGCCATGCTCGAGTATTACAAGGCCATTGGAAAGGCCACCGATCTTCCGCTTTTCGTGCAGAGCAGGGGCGACATGAGCGTTGACCTGATCGTGCGGATGTTCAACGAGATCCCCACCATGCGGGTGATCAAGGATGAAGCCGGAAACCCGCTGCTGCGGGTGCGGGAGATCCTGGAACGGACGGGCGGAAAATTGAATGTCTTCTCGGGCAACGGCGTCCGCACCATGATCACCGAAATGGAACGCGGCTTTATGGGGCATTGCCCCACCGCGGGCCTCGCGGATATTTACGCGCAGGCCTTCGATCTCTGGCACGCCGGGCAGAAACGGGAAGCGTTCGATATGTTCGGGCGTGTGCTGGCGTTCGAAAGCATCCCCAACGCCGGTTCGTACGTGCTGATTGCCCGCGGCGTATTTAAGGAGGGCACCATCACGCGAGCCATGTCGATGTCCGGCGGCGAGGGCGGTCGAGGCGCGGCGGGCGGTGGGCGAGGCGGCGCGGGGCGCGGCCCGGGTGGACCCGGGGGCGAGGGCGGACGCGGCCTGCCGCTGGACGAAGCCGGCAAGAAAGATATCCGCGACGCTCTGAATACGTATCTGAAGCCGTATCTGCGAGGGTAGCGATACCCAACACAACAGCGGCGCATGATGGACGATCCGCTCCGCGCGCAAACGGCGGACCGTTTAATCGCCGGGCGGCTTTCTGACGCGGCTTTTCAAATTCAATGTTGAAACGAATTTTCTTGTTCGCATTTGTAATGGCGGTTTCGCTTCCCGCGCAACCGAACTCCGCCAGGCAATCGTTTGAGCAGCGTTGCGGCGTCTGCCATGGAGCGGATGCGGGTGGGACCGACCGGGGGCCGGCCTTGCTGGGCAACCGGCGGCTGAGGATGCGCAGCCCCAGCGATATCGCCAATACCATTCGGAATGGAACTCCCGGTGGCATGCCTGGATTCGCGCTTCCCGCGCCCGAAGTGGCCACTCTGGCCGATTACGTCCGCTCCCTGAATGCCAATGCGTTCGACACCAAACCACCGGGCGATGCGGCGGCGGGGGAACGCTTCTTCTTCGGCGGGGGCGGTTGCAGCGGATGCCACGCCGTCGCGGGCCGCGGCGGCTCGACCGGTCCCGATCTTTCGAACGTCGCTCGCCAGTCCACGTTGCCGGAACTGGAGCAGTCGCTGACCGATCCCAGCGCGCGCATCGCGGCGGGATATGCGGTAGTGGATGTCACGCTCAAGGATGGCGGGAAGCTGCGCGGTTTCGCGCGCAGCAGGGGAAGCCACGACCTGCAACTCGAAACGCTGGATGGCGGTATGCGGCTGTTGACCGACGCCGATTACAGCGCGATCCAAACCGAAGAAGCTTCGCTGATGCCGCCCCTGCATGCATCCGCCGACGAACAGCGCGACCTGCTGGCGTACTTGAGCCGCCTGGGGCTCGCCCGCCGGTGCACTCAAGGTCCCGATGGCGGATCCTTCTCCCGCCGAGTTCGAAGCCATCCAGCACCCGAAGCCGGGCGAGTGGCCGACTTACTACGGCAACCTGAGCGGCAACCGCTACAGCCCGCTCGAGCAGATCAATGCGGCGAACGCCGGCCGCTTGCAGCTCCGGTGGATTTATCCGATTCAGTATCAACCCCTCGAGACGACGCCCCTGGTCTCGGGCGGCATGATGTATGTGACCGGCCCGAACCAGGTGTATGCGCTGGATGCGCGGACGGGACGCGAGATCTGGCGTTACTCGCGCCCTCGCACCCCCGCTGGAACGATCGCGAACGATGCCGCCATCGGCGCGAACCGGGGCGTGGCGCTGCTGGGAGACCGCGTCTTTTTCGCCACGGATAACGCCCACCTGCTGTGCCTGAACCGGCTCACGGGGGCGCTGCTTTGGGACGTCTTCATGCCGGAAACCGCGCAGCACTACGGGGCCACGTCGGCGCCGCTGGTCATCGGCAACCTGGTGATTTCCGGAGTTGCCGGCGGCGACGATGGCATCCGCGGTTTTGTCGGCGCGTGGAAAGCGGCCACCGGCGAACTCGCATGGCGATTCTGGACGGTTCCCAATCCCGGCGAGCCCGGTTCGGAAACCTGGCAAGGCAACGTCGTGGAGGGTCGCGGCGGCCCTACCTGGCTCACCGGCACCTACGATCCCGAAACGGGGCTGCTCTACTGGCCCACCGGGAACCCGTATCCCGACACCGACGGCACGGAGCGCGGCGGCGACAATCTTTACACCAACAGCGACCTGGCGCTGGATCCCAAGACCGGGCAACTGCGCTGGTATTTCCAGTACACGCCGCACGACCTGCATGATTGGGACGCGGTTCAGCCGCCGGTGCTGGTGGACGCGAAATATCACGGCAGCGACCGCAAGCTCTTGTTGCATGCCAATCGAAACGGCTATTTCTACGTGCTCGACCGGACCGACGGCAAATTTCTGTTCGGCAAACCATTCGTCAAGAAGCTGACCTGGTCCAGCGGCCTCGACGATAAGGGACGCCCCATTCTGACGCCTAACAATGAAACCAAGGCAGGCGAGGTGAGAACCTGTCCGGCCGTGCGCGGCGCCACGAATTGGTATTCTCCCGCATTTAGTCCCTTGACAGGGCTCTACTACGTAATGGTGGTGGAAGACTGCGGCTTGTACCGGCAGGCCAA
This sequence comes from Terriglobia bacterium, assembly GCA_963714205.1. GTDB lineage: Bacteria > Acidobacteriota > Terriglobia > Bryobacterales > Bryobacteraceae > CAVQNQ01. The sequence continues at coordinate 578,853 of CAVQNQ010000002.1, read as the reverse complement.
GCAGGGCGGCTTCGGATTTCTAAACGATCCCAAAGATCCCGCCATGAAGTACCTGCGGGCGCTGAACATCGAGACGGGAGCGATTGCCTGGGAGATCCCGCAGATCGGTCCGGCCGAGCGGAACTACTCCGGGGTTCTCGCGACGGCCGGCGGGCTGGTGTTCTATGGCGAATCGAGCGGCGGCTTCGCGGCGGTAGATGCCAAGACGGGAGCCACTTTGTGGCACTTCGAATCCGGGAATACCTGGAAAGGCTCGCCCATGACGTATACGGTGGATGGCCACCAGTATGTGGCGATCGCGGCGGGCGCGAACATCCTCTCCTTCGGGCTGCCGGACAAGTAAGCGAACGAAGGCTTACGCGAGCTTCACGACCGTGGCTTTCTTCAGGAAATCCAGGTCGAATTCCAGGCCCATGCCCGGTCCTGTGGGAACCGGAATCACGCCGTCTTTGATGTCGAAGTTCGGCGCGTACCACGGTTCCTTCTTGGGCGCATTCCGGGAGACGTATTCCATCCAGGGCCCGATATTCGGAGTGGTCGCGGCAAACTGCAGGATATTCACCGCCGCCGCGCCCGTCTGCGTGTCGTGCGGGCAGATCCACATATCCGCTTTGCGCGCCATCCGCGCCACCTTCGCCGCCCGGATGAAACCGCCGTTATAGTTCAAATCGGGCTGCACGACGTCCATGACCTTGTTGTCGATCATCCACTGGAACAGCCACAGGCTGGAATCCTGCTCGCCGAACGCCACTTTCATATCCAGTGCGTCGGCAACCTTCTTCGTCTCGCTCAACTCCTCCCAGGGACATGGCTCCTCAAACCACAGGTACTTCATCTCCTGCAGCCGTTTGCCGATTTCGATCGCGTTCTCGGCGTCGTACGAGCCGTTGGCATCGGCCATCAACGTCACCTTACCGGCAAGCTTCTGAGTGGCCAATTCCAGCAGCTTGTTGGTGCGTTCGGGGGCAGCGTCGCGGTTATCGCTCATCCGGCCGCCGATTTTGAATTTCACAGCCTTGGCCCCGGTCCTCTCCACCTCGCGTACGTAGATATCGACCTCTTCCTCCGCGGTGGTCTCGCGTCCCGAGCCCGAAAGATAAACCGGGATCTCCTTCCGCAGCACTCCTCCCATCAGCTCGCCCGCCGGTTTCTTCAGTGCTTTCCCCATCAAGTCGAACAGGCTCTGCTCGATGTAAGCCACCGGACACCAGAATTCCTGCCCCGCCAGCTTGTAATTCGAGTTCGTAACATAGACCTCGTCCACCAGGTGTTCCAGGTCGCGCGCGTCCCTGCCCAGGAAGTGCGGCATGACGCGGTGCGCCAGGATCTGGATGTAATCGACTATGTCTTTGGTCTCGATGATTCCTTCGGCGCCGTCAGCCGACCGAGTCCGGAGGAAGAACTGGCCGTATGCCTGAAGCAGTTCGATCGATGCGATCTTGACGGGCGCATCGAAGAACTTGTGCAGGTTGAAAACCGGCTTCTTGTATTCCAGGATTTCAGAGCCGATATCCGAGGCGCCCCATGCGCGGAGTGCCTGACTTGTCAGGAGAGCGCTGCCGGTCATGAACTTAAGAAAATCGCGGCGGTTCATAACGTAGATTGTAGCTGGCCTCTTTCGAAGCGGCGGGCGCTCAATGCGCCATCGCGCGGATTAGGTAGTGATCCCGTAGCGTAGGCGCCGGCGAAAGAGCCTCTATTCGCAGCGCAAAGCCGCGGCGGGATCGCAGCCGGCGATCCGCCGCATGGGCAGGTAGGCGGCCACCAGACTCACCATGAAAAAGAACAGCACCACTGAGACATACATCCATGGCGACCCTTCGACCGCGGTGCTGGAAAGTGCGCCAACCGTCTTTCGGGTGGCGAGTCCCAACCCTAAACCACACGCCAGCCCCGCGATCAGCCAGGCGGCCGTGGTTCCCAGAACGGCCCGGACGATTGCTGTGCCCGGCGCGCCCAATGCCAACCGAATGGCGATCTCGCCAGTGCGCTGCGAGATGAGGCAGGAGATCACGCTGTACATTCCCGCAGCCGCCATGGCCACGGCGAGCAGGGCGAAGGCGCCGATGAGGAAGGCGTCGAAGCGCGGACCGGCCAGCTCGTCTGCGATGAATTCCCGCATGGTCTGGACGCCGAACACCGGCTGCTCGGAGTTGGCCGACGCAATCGCCGCTTTTGCCTGTTTCAACAATTGACCCGGCGGAAGCGCGGAGCGAATTACCAGGTACGTGTTCGCCCAGGAAAGCTGCAATGAGGAGAGATACACTTCGGGGAACGGATCGATTTGCAGGCCGCGCGTCCGGACGCTGCCGACTATTCCTATGATCGTGATGGGCACCTCCGGCCCGTCGTCGATCTGTTTGCCCACTACGTCCGCGCCGAGTCCGAAACGTCGCGCGAACTCCTGGTTCACGACCGCCACCGTGATGTGATTCCCCGCATCGTCACTGCGAAGGGTGCGCCCGGCCAGAAGCGGGATGCGCAGTGCGCGAAAGTAGTCCGAGCTGACCTGGTGATTCAACGAGACGACCATCTTCGGTGCGCCCGTCGCATCGGTTACTCCGATCAGCGAGTCGGGACCTCCTCGCGCCGGCCGCAACGGCGGCCCGGTCACCGTGGCGGCGGCTTCCACTCCCGGGATGGCTTCGATCTTATCAACATACTCCTGAAACACCGGCCCCGCCTTCGGATCGACGGTGTTCTCATGGTGCGCGGGCAGCTTCAGTCGCATGACCAGGACGTGGTTCCCATCGAAGCCCATGGGCGTAGCCACCAGCGCCCACAGGTTCTGGGCGATCAGCCCGGCACCGCACAACAGAAAAACCGAGAGCGCTGCTTCGATGGCGATCATGATGTGGCGCCAGCGGTTTCCCATGCCCATGGTGGCACGGGAGACGAGATTCGGCCCGGGTGCCCACCGGCTGCCTTTGACCGCAGGGACGATCGCGAACAGGATGGCCGAAATGACCGAGATCGCCAGCGTGAAAGCGATAGCCCCCGCATCCAGATGGGCTGAAGCGAGCAGCGGGCTCGGTTCCGGCAGCAATCGAATGAGAATGCTCGCGATCCCTCCGGCCGCCAGCAGCCCGGCCGCCCCACCGCAGACCGCGAGCACCAGCGCTTCCAAAAAGAACTGCCGGATGAGCCGCAGCCGGCTCGCGCCCAATGCCGAGCGGATCGCCACTTCGCGTCCGCGTTGCAGCGCGCGCGCCAGCAGAAGTTGCGCCGCATTCGCGCAACCGATCAGCAGCAAGACACCGACGCTTCCGAGGAGCAACCACAGTAGCGAACGCTGCGTCCCGACAATGGCATCGCGCAGCGGCAGAATGTCGAAAGTAAAGAGGCTCGGATCGTGTTGCGGATTGGGGAATGCCGAGGGATGCTCGCGCGTCAGGGCGTGAGCGATGCCCCGCACATCGGCTTCCGCCTGCGCCAGCGTGACGCCTTCCCGCAATCGGCCGATCAGGCGAACCGGCACACCGAGGCCGCTTCCACCCGAAGTAAAAGGCGCTGAGAAATCGATGGGATACGGGACGTAGATGTCCACCGGCTCGGGGATGCGCAGCGTCGGGTAATCGAAATGGAAACCAGGCGGGAGCACACCCACAACCTCGGCGGGCTGGCCATCGAGGCGCAGCGAGCTGCCGACCGCGCGGGGGTCGGCCCCAAGTCTGGATTTCCAGAACGCGTCGGTAAGGATGACCGCCGGCGCGCGGCCGGGCCGGTTCTCCTCGTCGAGGAACGTTCTGCCCAACTGCGGATTGACACTCAGCAGCGGAAAGAAAGAGGCCGAGACGCGCGCCACGAAGACACGCGCGGGCTCGCCGGTCCCGGTGAGTTGCATATCGACGTGCTCGGCGAAGGCGGCCTGTTCCAGCGTGCGCGTTCGCGCGCGGATCTCAATGAACTCCGAGACGCTTGGAATCCAGCCGTTATGTTCCGTGATGGTGATCAGCCGGCCCGCGTCGCGATATGGCAGCGGGTCGAGGAATGCGGCCTTGAGCAGCGTGAAGATGGCCGCGTTGCCGCCGATCCCCAGCGCCAGCACTACAATGATGAGCGCGGATATTCCCGCGTCGCGGCGCAGCAGAACCGCGCCGTGGCGGAGATCCTGCAGCCCGGACGCCAGCCAGCCGAGCACGCGGGCGTCGCGCATTTCCTCTTTCGCTACCGTTCGGTTGCCCATGCGAATGGCGGTCTCCCGTTCCGCCCCGGCGCGGCCGAGCCCTTGTTCGCGCGCCTTGCGAAGGCGCATTTCGCGATGGAACGCGAGTTCGTCGTCGAAATCGCGGTCGAGACGCGCGGACCGGAACACGTTTACGAATCGCCGGAAAAATCCCATCAGGCAAGCCTCAGAACGCGCGCGATGGCATCGGCCGCGCGCAGCCACTCGCCCTCCTCGATGGCGAGCTGCCGGCGTCCCGCGGCGGTGATGCGGTAGAACCGCGCCCGGCGGTTATTATCCGAGGGTGCCCACTCCGACCGGATCCAGCCGGCCTCGTCCATGCGATGCAGCGCCGGATACAGCGATCCCTCGCCCACCTGGAGCACGTTCTCGGACATCTGTCCGATGCGCTCGGCGATGGCATAGCCGTGCATCTTCTCGCCCGAAGCGAGAATCCGCAAAACCAGGAGGTCCAGCTTGCCGAGCAGTTGGTCTTTCTTAATCTTACCCATCGATGTCGATGGGAGAATCATAAACCCTGCCCGACCGGCCTGTCAAGAGGGCCGCCGATTTCAATGCGTCATCGCATAGACCAGATAGTTCACCCCATAGCGGTAAGCCAGCAGCGTCATCTCTGCCGGGTAGTAAGGCACATCGGCGAATTCCCAGGCGTCGCCTACGTCGGTATTGAAGTTGACCGCCACGATGAGGCGGCCACGCTCGTCGTACATGGCGCGCCAGGCGGGCTGGGTGCCGGGAGGCTGCACCACGCGGACCGTCCCGCCCGGCCCGCGATACAAGTGGCGCGAGCCGGGGATGAAGGTGCGGTCCTTCTCGCGGATGTCGTAGACCACGTGCATGACGGCGTCCGATTCGGCGATATCGGTGATGGGCTGTGCGGGAAAGACGCGCGCCATGGTCTCGCGGAAAACCGCCCACTGCTCGGGCCCCCAGAAATCATCCACCACCAGAAAACCGCCGCGCAGCAGGTATTCGCGCAGCCGCGCGGTCTCGGCATCCGTCAATCCCCACCAGCCGGTCTGGGTGGCATAGATCCAGGGATAGTCGAATAGCCGGTCGTCGGTGAGGCGCAGATGGCGCGGATCGCCGGTATCGACGCGCGTGAGCCGCCCCACGCCGGAGCTGAAGTGATTGTCCGCGGCGGGCCAGTCCACGATCCACCAGCCGGATCCCATGCCCATGCGGGAGGCGTAACCGAAGCCGCGGTGGTACTGGGGAAGATCGGTATATTCCACGCGAATGAAATGGAACTCGCCGTTGCGCGCGGGGGCGGGGAGTTCATCTTCCTCCCGCTCGGGCACGCGGAAGCGCCCGCGTTGCGCGAGGCCCGCGGCGGCGAGCGCCACGAGCGCCAGAGCGGCTCCGCCGGAGAGAAAGCCGCGTTTCATTGGATTCCCATCATTGTAGCCCTCGGGGAGGCGGACGTGGCGGTCACGAACCCCTGGCTCACAAGCCCCCACCTAAGCCAGGTGGTCGCGATTGTTAACCGAGTATAGGGAGTAAGAAGCTCGAAATCTATTAATCAGGTCCGATAAGAACAGATAGGCCGGTAGTGACTTTGGACCGGGATTGCGAGGTGCAAAGCAATGACGGAGGTCGCCGAACAGCCGGATAACGTTCCGATGACGTGCCCGCGGGCCGCAAGCTTGCCCCAGGCCCGTAGCGTGGGACCTCAGGAGAGCCAGCAGTGGCTATCGTTGATCTTCAACACGGTACAAGCTGGAATTATCGTCATCGACGAGGAGACTCACACAATCTCCGATATGAACCCGGCCGCGGCCAGGATGGCGGGCCGGGCTCGCGATGAGATCATCGGCAACGTGTGCCATAGCGTCATTTGTCCCGCCGAAAAAGGGCGCTGCCCCATCAGCAATCTTGGCCAGGTGCTCGATAATTCGGAGCGGGTTTTGCTCGCCGCGAACGGCAGCAGGGTGCCTATCCTCAAGACCGTCGTTCGGGCCACGATCGGCGGCCGTGCGCAGCTCGTCGAGAGCCTGGTGGATATCTCGGATGTCAAGCGCGCCCAGCAAAGCACTCACGCGAGCGAGGAACGCTATATGTTGGCCGTCAATGGCACCAACGACGGAATCTGGGATTGGGACATTGCCAACCAAACCTATTTCCTCTCGCCCCGGTGGAAGAGCATGATCGGTTATGAGGACAGCGAACTGCCGAATGCGTTCTCAACCTTCGAGGATCACCTTCATCCCGACGACAAACCCCGCGTGATGGACCATCTCCAGAGCTACCTCAAAGGGGAAGTTACCAAATATAAGGTCGAATTCAGGTTGCGTCATAAGGACGAGACATACGTGTGGATTTTAGCTCGCGGTCAGGCTATTCGGGATCAAAACGGCGTCCCCTACCGGATGGCGGGGTCCCATTCCGACATCACCGACCGCAAGCGGGTCGAGGAATTATCCCGCCTCTCCGGCATGGCCGAGGTGGCTACCGGTGTGCTCCACAATGTGGGCAACATACTGAACAGCGTGAATGTGACGGCTACTTTGCTGGCTGGCAAGATCGGCGAACTGCGCATCCGGAATCTGGTCAGCCTGACCGAGTTGCTCGAACAGCACAGCGGCGATCTGAAGGAGTTTATCAACCGCGATCCGAGAGGGCAGCGAGTCATCCCCTACCTGAGTAAGCTGGGAAAGCATTTCGAGGAGGAACGCCGCAGCATGCTCGAGTATGCGGATGCTCTGCGGGGGCACGTCGATCACATAAAACGCATTGTGGCGACCCAGCAGAACTATGCCAGAGTGTCCGCTCTGACCGAAGAGATTTCCCTGCCGGGGCTGGCGGAAGATGCCCTTCGCATGATGCAACCGGCATTCGACCGTCACAAGGTTCTGATCGAGCGGAAATATGAAGAACTGCCGACCATGATCGTCGATAAGCACAGTGTTCTTCAGATCCTTCTGAACCTGCTGCGGAACGCCATCGATGCCATCAAGAGCGGGAACAATCCCGACCGGGCGATTTGGCTTCGCATAACGCGGCATGAAAACCAGCGGGTGCGGTTGGCCGTGACGGATTCGGGCGCGGGCGTGACGCCGGAGAACCTGACGCGGATCTTCGCTCATGGCTTTACCACCAAAAAGAACGGACACGGCTTTGGCCTGCATTCCGGCGCCTTGGCGGCCAAGAACATGGGCGGCTCGCTGTGGGCGGAAAGCGCGGGGTTGGGAATGGGCGCCACGTTCATTCTTGAGCTTCCCATCGCCGCGAACTTTCCAGACCGATGTTGAGGAGGTCGTGTGCAGCCTTCACGCCGGATAGATCCCAACCATCGCATTCTGATCATCGACGATAACCGGGCAATCCACGACGATTTTCGAAACATCCTCGTTCCCGATACCGGAACCGCGCTGGATCTTCAGGACGACGAAGCCCTGCTCTTCGACGACGGTGTCGCCACGCCGGCTACGCAGTTTGAAATCGATTCGGCTTACCAGGGGCAGGATGCCCTGAAAGCGGTGAGGGACGCGGTGGCGCAGGGCCGTCCTTATGCCCTTGCCTTCGTCGATATCCGAATGCCTCCGGGATGGGACGGAGTGGAGACCATCGCCCGGATTCGCGAGGTGGATGCCAACCTGCAAACCGTCATCTGCACAGCCTATGCCGACTACTCCTGGAAGGACATCCAGAAACGGCTGGGCTTTTCGGATAGCTTGCTCATTCTGAAAAAGCCCTTCGACAATATCGAGGTGATGCAGTTAGCTCACGCCCTCACCCGGAAATGGCTGGTCAGCCGCCAGGCCGAGGTCACTATGGAGGATCTGGATGCAATGGTCGCCGAGCAGCTCAAGCGGCAGGCCAAGGCTCAAGAGGCGTTCCGGATCGTTTTCGAATCCAGCGCCATCGCCATCGTATTAACGGACGCGGCGTGCCGCGTGGTGGATGTGAACCGGGCGGCGGAGATGCAAAGCGGACTTGGCAAAGCTGAGTTCGTGGGCAAGACGCCGTCTGACTTGGGAGTCCTGGAGCCTGCCGATCAGGAGGAACTGTGCCGCGAGACGGCTTTGCGAGGGGCCGTCGACGAAAGAGAAATCGCGTTTTTCCGGCCCGGAGGCGAGCGGCGCGTCGGTCTGGTGTGGAGCCGAGCGGTTGAGATTCACGGCAATACCCGCTTCCTGGTCTTTCTGCTGGATATCAGCGACCGCAAGCGAATGGAAGAGGAACTGCGGCACGCGCGAACCGCGGCCGAGGCCGGCGCCCGGGCCAAGAGCGAGTTCCTGGCAAATATGAGCCATGAGATTCGCACCCCCATGAATGCCATCTGCGGTTTCACGCAGCTCGCCCTAGCCACCAGTCTGACCAAGGACCAGCGCGATTATCTGGAGACCGTCGATAGCTCCGCGGACGCCTTGTTGCGGATCATTAACGACATCCTGGATTTGTCCAAGATCGAGGCCGGCCGCATGGATCTCGAACAGGCGCCGTTTTCGCTTCGTGAATGTCTGGAGAGCGCCGCCAGACTCGTGCTTCCGGAGGTCTCCAAGAAGGGGCTGGAACTCGGCTGGAAGATCGGCGCGGATGTGCCCGATGCGGTATCGAGCGATGCCGTGCGGCTCCGCCAGGTGCTCCTGAACCTGCTCGGGAACGCCGTGAAGTTTACGGCCGCCGGCTTCATCCAGCTGGAGGTGCGCGCGATCCTTAACGAGGGCCGGGACATCACCGTGCAATTCGATGTGCGGGACACCGGCATCGGCATACCGTTGGAAAAGCAGCGGTGCATATTCGAGCCCTTTCGGCAGGCCGATGGGTCCGTAACCCGCAAATACGGCGGCACCGGCCTCGGCCTGGCGATCTCGGCGCGGCTGGTGGAGTTGGCCGGAGGCCGGATTTGGGTGGAGAGCGAGGAGGGCCGGGGAAGCGTCTTTTCGTTCACCATGAAATTGCGGCTTGCCGAGGTCGCCGAACGCTGGCACCCGAAGGATGAGTGCGAAAGTGATCGCGCCGGAAGCGCTCCGCTGACCATTCTGGTCGTAGAGGATAATCAATCCGGCCAGGCATTGGTCTCATCGCTGCTGAAGCGCCAGGGTCACTCCGCCGTGCTCGCCGCCAATGGTCTGGAAGCCCTCTCGCTGCTCGACAGGCAGTCCTTCGACGCGATACTCATGGATATCCAGATGCCCAATATGGACGGCTTCGAGACGACCGCCGAGATTCGCCGGCGGGAAACCGCCAGCGGGCGCCACGTTCCCATCATCGCCTTGACCGCGTGCGCGATGAAAGGCGACCGCGAGAGATGCCTTGAAGGAGGGATGGACGAGTATTTTGCCAAGCCGTTCGACATACGGCGATTCATGGCGGCTATCGACAGAATCAGCGCGAAGAATTGTGCGTCGGAGCCTTGGGCGGTTTCGGCGGCTCGATCATAAGCCAGCCAGCCGGCGCAACGCGGGGTGCGCGAGGAATTTGGGAAGCACCTGCCCGGCCGCTATAGCCTGGCCCAGGCTTGTTGGACGTATCGCACGACGGTGTTCCAGTACCAACCTGGCAAAGGATAGCCGGGCTCCGGCTCGGCTGCGTCGGCCGGATCGAGAGTTTCGCAAGTGATCGTCGTGAACCGGTCGTTGTTGTCTCTCAGAAAACGGCAAAGGTGTTCCAGTCTGTGGAGGGCTACCCGGTTCAGAATCGCCTCTTGCGGTCTGGCAGTCCGTTTGAGGAGCTCGGCGCTGTGAGAGAGAATCACAAAATACCGCCATCCCAACCGCCATGCCTGGTTTAAGGCGTTCCGCATCTCCGAAAACGAACAGGCGCAGAGTTGCGCATGGCGGATGTGGCCCGGCCAATCCCGAAAGCAGGTCATGGGGAACTCGATGACGCCGCCCAAGGCCGACGGTTTGAAAAGCGGCCGGGGAGACTGGATCTTGCACCACGTGCGGGTGAAGGAGGCGTTGTAACTGAAATCGAAGAGGACTCCCAGGCCTTTCAGGGCCCGGCAGGTGTCGAGATCCGCGCCGAAATTGCCCGCTCTGAAAGCCCGCGTCCGCGCCACGCCCGCCGATTGGAGGTTCTTGCGGGCCAGCTCGAGAACCGACGCTTGCTGCTCGGCCGTCAACTCGTGAAAGTGCTGGACGAGCATCCCCTCGGGCAGCCCTGGCGGCGAAAAGTGCCTGAGCCATTCGGGATGGGCGTGCAGTTCGATCCCGCCACCATCGTGCTTTCGGATGGTGTTGACGATTCGCACAAGCGGGGCGATCCCAACCACATAAGCAAACAAGGGCTCGACAAAGAAGATCCCTTGGAGGCCATGATCGCGGAACATCTGGCTTTGAAAGGCGATCCCGAATTCGCCATCACCGGTAACTCCATACATATCCCGCTGGAGGTCGCCTTCGAGGCGTTCTTCAAGCCAGGCCTGCCGACGGGGCCATACTTCCGTATCAATTGTAATGAGTACTTTAAGTGGCGTTCGGCCGATCATGGATGTCTTTCGGCGTCGGGTGCCGAAGATCATCATCAGGATAGCAAAACCGGATTTTTAATAGAGCTATACTTGCCTTCATTATGGCGCCCTCTATCGACTTAAAGCGCGGCGGTGGCGACACGGGCCATGAGCGGATGCGCCGCGAGGAGCTGCGGCTTGCGCTCCCGTCGATCCCCCGGGGAGCCAGGGTCCTCGAGATCGGAGGCGGCAGCGGATTTCAAGCCGCGCTCCTGGCGGCCGAGGGCTGCGAAGTTGTATCCATTGACGTCGCACAGAAACCATCGCCTGAGCATCAGGGATTTCAGAAGCAGTACTGGCCCGTCGAGTCCTACGATGGACGGCGTCTCCCTTTCGGCGACGGCGAGTTCGATGTGGTGTATTCGTCCCACATGCTTCTTCACGTCCTGGACACCATGCCCCAGTTTCTGGCCGAGGTGCGGAGAGTGTTGCGCCCCGGGGGCCTGACCTTGCACGTGGTTCCTTCGGCAAGTTGGCGCTGGTGGACCAATGTGCTCTATTATTTCGACCTGCTGAGGCGGATCGGGGCGAAGCTCGCGAGGCGGTCCCGTCCGGCGGCCGGCGATCGGCCCGGGAATACCGGAGGCGCGGCCCCGGTTCCCGTGGCGGCGCGGATCAACCTGCTGCTGTGGCCGGAGCCCGTAGGACCCTCGCGGAATACGATTGTCGAGATCATTGCGTTTCGCCGTTCGCGATGGTCGGCTGCTTTCCGGCAGGCGGGGTACGAAGATGTGAAGTCGGCCGGCAGCGCTGTGTTCTATAGCGGGTTCCTGTTCCTGCCGGACCTGCCGCTTACGACCCGGAGGTGGATGGCGAAGCTGCTGGGGTCGTCCAGCCATCTGATTGCCGCGCGCCGCCCCAAAGCGCGGGCCGCGCAGCCGCCGCGGTGAAACGGCTGGCCGCGCGTTCGTCCGGCCCTTGGTTCGCTTGAGGCGCTCAGAACCAGCAACTGCCGCTGGCAGCTCCCAGTGTGATCTGCAGGCTAAAGCGCGCTACCGCGGCTGTAACCCACAGCCGCCGGATGTCGAAGGGGTCGATCGCGCCGAACCGGTTGAACCCCTCATAGAACGAAAATGCAACGCGGTATTGGGCCTCTGCCGCCGCGGCGCGCGTGGCGGCGGAGAAGGTGTTCCGGTGCCCCACCGGATAGGAGAGCGCTCGCACGGGGGCCCCAGACGCTCTTCGAGAATCCGTTTCGAGGTAACCAGTTCCGCCAGTTGTTCCTCTTCCGCGAGTCTCGCCAGGATCTGATGACTGTGCCCATGGGAGCCGATGGCCATTCCGCCGCGCAGCATGGCCGCGGCTTCCTCCCAGTTCATGAAGCTGCGCTCGGAGCCGTCGGGGCGGGCCGAACCGCAGGCTTCCTCCAGCATGGCAAGGAATGGTTCGCTCGTCTCGAGGCCCTCCGACTTGTACAGGTACATAATCTGCAGCGTGGGGCTTATAGGGCCCTTCGCATCCAGGTCAATCTCCCGATAGGGCGGGATGCCCAGCCGGAATTTCCGCTTGCGGCTGTGCTTGACGATATAGGCGACCGAGTCCCACCAGGAAATCCGGTCGGATCCGATGAACGCCGTGGGAAGGAAAAACAGGCCCTGCACGCCGTGACTCTTCAGGACGGGGAACGCGATCTGGTAGTTATCCACGTAGCCATCGTCGAATGTCACCAATGCCATCGGTCTCCGCGGGAGGCTCCGCTTTTCCACGAGATCGATGGCCTCATCCAGGCTGGCAACGTGCATACGGCGTTTGAGGAACCGCACGTGTCCATCGAATTGCTCCTCCGTACACGAGAAGTTGTCGGGACCGTAAGGACTCTCGTCTCCATTTCCAATGCGGTGATAATTCAAAACCAGCAAAAGTGGCTTGTCCGGGAGCAGCCCCAGCGCTCGCGTAATCCCCGAGTACCGGCAGCAGGCGGCAAGAGCGTCGCGTTTTGAAATCGTCATATTTCTCCCGCCGCCCCGGTCCGGATCACCCTGGCCGGGCTGCCGACCGCTACCGAGGCGGGCGGAATGGAGCGGGAAACGACCGAACCGGCGCCGATGGTCGTGCCTGCCCCCACATCCGCCATCACGATCGTCCCTGCGCCGATCCAGCAATCGCTGCCGATCGCAACCGTGGTGAATACGCCACCGTCTGCGCCCGAGATCCCGCCCGCTTCATTGCGGGAGTGCTGCCGGCCGCCGCTCAGAATCTGAACTCCCGAAGCAATCTGGGTCCGCGCGCCGATCACCGCGTGGCCAATAACGCAATAGGCGCCGATGTAGACGTTCGGCCCGACGCGCGCGCCGGAGTGCGCGAAAAAGGAGCCGAACGAGATGCGGCACGACAGCGAACATTCGTTCAGGGTCAGCTTGTAGAAAGCAACCCGCAGGTAATCGCCTGGAATTCCAGGCGCCAGGGCGAAGCACTGCGCGAAAAGCTCATACGCCGTCCGCCATCTGCCAAACCCGGACGCTGCGGCCGGCAGGACCGCCAGCGCGAACGAAACCGCGTGCAACGCTATTTTCAGCGAACGTTTCGGCATGAGGCGGTGTTCCGGTTGAGATGTGCGTCCATCAGGGCAAGCCGGACCAGCGCAGCAGTGCGGCGCCCCAGGAATAGCCGACCCCGAATCCGACCAGCATCACCAGCGCCCCCTTGTGGAGCCGCCCCTCCATCTCGGCGTGCTTGAGCGCTATCGGGATTGTGGCGGAAACCGTGTTGCCGCAGTGGCTGAGGGAAACCTGAAACTTCTCCGGTGGGATCTTCAGCCTTTTTCTGAGGTGGTCCAGCATGTATCGATTCGCCTGATGAAAGACGAACAGGTCTATTTCCGGCAACTGGTGTCCAGCCTTCTTCAGCAGAGTCTCGACGGTCTGCGGCACTACGTCGAGCGTGAAGGTGAAAATCTCCGCTCCGTTCATGTAAAGATCGTTCTTGCTTCGCGAGTTACCGCCCTCAGCCTCGAGGGCGAGGGCCGTATCGGCCGTCGCGGCAATCCTGGCTCCTCCGGCAGGCACGATCAGGTTCAGGCCTCCAGATCCGTCCGTGCCATAGACAAATGGACCGATGAGGGGAGCCGGAGCATCCACTGCGGATAACAGTGTCGCGGCTCCGGCATCGCCGAAGATCGTTCGAACGCTACGGTCACGTGGGTTCATGTACTTGCTGTAGGTTTCGGCCGTGAGCAGCAGGACCGTCGAGGCTTGTCCGGAAGCGAGCAGCCCCTGGGCCAGCCCGAGTCCATAGATGTACCCGGAGCAGCCGAGGTTGAAATCCAGCGCCCCAGCCGTTTTCGGGATGCCCAGCCGGTCCTGAATCAGGCAGGCCGTAGTGGGCAGGAAGTAATCCGGGCTCTGCGTGCAGAAGAGGATATAGTCGATGGCGCCGGGCGCGCAGACCCCCGAGGCGAACAGTTTCCGCGCGGCGGCGGCCGCCAGGTCGGAGGCGCACTCGTCCGGGGCGGCAAGATGCCGTTCGGCTATGCCGGTCTTCTGGTCGATCTTGTCCACCGACCATTCCGGAAACTCCGCGGAAAGTTCGGCCGTCGAGACGGTCTTCTCCGGAAGGTAATACTCAATCCCGGAAATAGCTGCCTGCATGAGGTTCTCTTGCCTCCGATTTTCGGCTACTGCGCCGAGTAGCCGCCATCCACGACGAGCACTGTTCCCGTAATCCACCGCCCCGTATCGGCCAGCAGAAAGGCAATCGCGTTCGCCACGTCCCGGGGGGCGCCGAAACCGAGAGGGTGGGCCTTCTCCAGGGCTTGAAACTGCTCAGGCGAAAAAAACTCCCGCATCACACCGAGCATCTCAGTCTGCACACAGCCAGGAGCTACACAGTTGACGCGAATCCGGTCAGGTGCCAGCTCCATCGCCAGCGATTTGGCGAAACCGATCAGGGCCGCTTTGCTGGCGCCGTAGACCGACATACCAGCTTTTCCGGCGAGCCCCATGATCGAGGAGAGGAACACGATGCTGCTATCCGGAGCGTGACAGTTCCGCTGACAGAAGGCGTGGGCCAGCATGATGGCGCTTTCGAGATTCGTTCGCAACAGATGTTGCGCGCCCGCATGCTTAGCGAACCGGATGGGCAGAGTAGACTGTATTCCCGCGGCGTGAACCAAACCGTGCAGCGGGCCGGTGTTCGGGATCCAGGAACGGAACCATGGCGGGACTTCTTCGCTGCAAGCCAGATCGAACGGTTCAATTCGGTGGTCCTGGCCGGAAAGAAGAGAACGCGTCTCTTCCAGACGCTCGCGATTTCGTCCCGTGAGCACGAGACGGGCATTCAAGGAACTCAAAAGAATCGCCGTTTCGCGGCCGATTCCACTGGACGCTCCCGTCACCAGCACGGTGGAGCCGGCGAGATCCATGGGACTGCCACCCGGAGGGCTGCCCACCATCATCAATTGGAGGCGCCGTCCACTCCGGCAAGGGCCAAGAGGTCGGCGACGGTCTGGCAAGTGATGGTTTGCCGAGGCGAAATCCGCGCACCATTATTGGTGTCGGCGAGCGCGATAAACCCGATCAAGGCCATCGAATTCCACTGCTCCAGATTATCCAGTTTCTCGGGGCCCTTCAGCGTACCAGAGGGCAACTCAAGGATCTCGTCCAATTCCAAAAGAAATTCCTGCCGAGTCATCCGGCTCTATAACCTCTGTAGTACTTTATCATACCCTGTCCGCGCGGCGCCGGAGAGCCTTGGTACACCCTGCCGTTATGTGCTTCAATAGGGTTCGTAAGCAGATGGGGATCGACGGATTCATAGCCCGAATCAAGCGCGGTGAGACGCCCCTGTACAGGTTCCTCCGGGCCGTGGCGAGGTTCCTCATCCTGCGCCCCACTGCTCCGCGGATCCCCGGGTTTCTGAGACCGCTTCTAAGTGCCATTTACACATTTCGGTTTGCCATCCTCATCCCGCTGCGGTGGTTCCTGCAGGTCTTTTACCGCGGGCCGCTTTTCCAAGCCCGGTGCGCCTTTGTCGGCCGGAACCTGTCGGTTGACACGCTGCCGTGGGTCACCGGTCCCGTGGATGTCTACATTGGGGACGACGTATGGCTTGGGGGGGGCATTAGCATCAAGGCTGGCCGCGCGCTCGAACACCGGCCCAAGGTGATCATCAAAGACCGCGCCGAAATCGGATGGAGAGTTATGATATCGGTGGGCAGGGAAGTCGTCATCGAGGAAGACGCGGCGATTTCCTTCGACTGCCGGATTTTCGATAATGACGGCCACCCACGAGAAGCGGATCGTCGCGCGCAGAAGGCGCCGGTAGATCCGCGAGACATCCTACCGGTGAGAATCTGCCGGCATGCCTGGATCGGCAACGGCACCTCGATTATGAAAGGCGTGACTATTGGCGAAGGCGCCGTGATCGGCGCAAACAGCGTGGTGATTTCGAGTATCCCTCCTTATTGCCTGGCCATGGGAAATCCGGCTGAAGTCTATTTTCGTAATTATGGCTGCCCATCCAACAAGAGCGGAAAAGCGGGGCATGAGCGCGTAACTGGCGATTCGGAAGCCGCGGATAAGCCTGTCTTACCAGCCGATATTCGCGGCTGAAACGCGGCTGAATGATGGTAATCTGAGGTTTGTGATCGACAGTTCCGCCAACGCCACGGCCCGGAATGCGACCATCACGCAGTCCGCGGCCCAAGCCGCCGCCGAACTCTATGACCCCGCCCGCGTTTTCGGCTTTCTGGCGGCGCTGGGCTTGGTGTTGGTCCGCTTCGGCATGCTGCAAGAGTTGGTCACGTATGTCGTTCGCGTCAACCTACTGCTCCAGTATGTCTTCGGTCTTCCGGCGCTGATGGGGCTTGTGCTGAGCGGGGGCTTGCGGCGGGTTTTCCGGGCAAAGACCGCCTATTGGTGGACTGCGTATGCGTTTTGGCTGTTTGTGGCCGCCTGTTTTAGCAGTTGGAGGGGCGGTTCCCTGCTTCTGGCTTGGGGGAATCTCAGGTCCACGTTTCTCTTGTTCTTGGTAATGGCTGGACTGGCGGTTACCTGGCGCGAATGCAAATGGATCCTGCGCATGATAGGCTGTGGCACCGTTCTCATGTTAGTGATCTCGCGGCTTTTTGCGGATCCGCGCGCGGTGGACCGCTTTAGCCTGGCATTCGGAACCGTCGCGAACGCGAACGACGTCGCCTGCGTGCTGCTGCTGCTGCTGCCGTTTCTGCTTTGGATTGGGATGAGTTCCAAATGGACTCTTGTGGCCGTGATTCCGGCGGTCGGGTATGGGGTGTATGTCATCCTGACCACGGGGTCGCGGGGTGCGTTGTTGGGGCTGCTGGCGGAGGTGGCGTTCTTTCTGTTGTTCGGCAGCCTGCGCCAGCGCATCGCCGTCCTGACCTTCGGCGTGATCCTGTTTGGGGTCACCCTCGCAACGGCTCCAAGGGCGGCACTGCGGCGAATGACGACATTTTCGCAGGAGGGTGGTTCGGAGGCAGTCGAGTCTCTCCAGGCGCGCCAAGCGCTTCTGTGGACGGGCATTGAGTATACCCTCCGGCATCCTCTTTTCGGCGTGGGTCCCGGCGAGATGGCCGACATCCTGGGGCAGCAGACTAGAAAGTCAAGTGGTCCCGGCGAGTGGCAGGATGCGCATGACATTTTCCTGGAGGCTTCCAGCGAGTGCGGCATTCCGGCCCTCATTTTCCTTCTGGGAGGCTTTGTGTCCACCTGGCGCCGGCTGAACGCCACCCACCGGGCGGCCCGTGGGAGAGCGGATTGCCAGGATATTCGTGGCGCGGTGTTCTGCGTCATGACCGGCATGGCTGGTTTCACGGTGGCGGCTTCGTTCTTGAATTTTGCCTACCTGTTCTATGCCCCAGCGATGGGTGCGCTGGCGATCGCCATTTCAGCTGCCGCCGGGCGGGAGTTCGAAATCCGGGGCGCGGCCGGGCAGATCCCGGTGATCGCGGCACCGGCGTGGCGTGCGCGCCGGAGGCCCCCTGGAGTTGAGCCACGGGCGAGCTAGCCCGCGCTGCGGTGGACGGCGGAACCTTCATTCACATCTCTGAGATATTGCTTATCCCATTGATTTAATTGGATTTGTATTGGAGTTTGGGGCCAGCCGAGGGAATGGCGTGCGCATAGTGGGAATGGAGGTGGATGAATGCGGAGAATGTGTTTGGCGGCTTTGGTGGTTTTCACCGGCGCGGCTCAGACGCAGATCGATCTTCGTACGCAAGCGAAGAGCGTGGATTTCACGGCGGCAACTACGACGAAACCGGTCAAAACCGGCACAACGTTGCCCGGCACGTGCACGTTGGGGGAAATGTTCTTCAACACGGACGCGCCGGCCGGAAATAACGTCTACGGATGCACGGCAGTGAATACCTGGACGGCGCAGGGCCCGAATCTCACCCTGGCTACCGACAGCCAGGCGGTGGGATCGGAACCGACCATCAACTTCATGACGGGCCCCGGGCTAATGTCGGTTATGGCGGATACCGGTTCGCAGATCGATATCTCATGGGCGCTGGATACAGCCACGGTTCAGACCCAGACGGGAGAGCAAAGTGGCACGGTGCTCTTATGCTCTTCGACGAGCGGATCGAACAGCGCGTACCAGTGTTCGCTCACGCCTGTGCTGGTGGCATACACGGCCGGCATGACGCTTCACTGGAAACCCGATGTAAACGGAGGCGGTGGCCCCACGACGCTCAATATAGATACGCTGGGAGCGGTGCCGGTCAAACTGGGCGACGGAGCGAGCGATCCCGCGGCGACGGATATCGTGGCGGGGGAACTCTACGACATCTGGTACGACGGAGCGCAGTTCCGCCTGATGACGTCTATGCCGAGTATCGCTTCCGGTGCTAACACGGGGCCGCTGGTTTTCGACGGCTCGACGAGCACGCTCGCGGATGGTTCGATGGTGACATGGAGTTGCGGCTCCGGGTCGGCTGCGCAATGTACTACGAACTGGACCGTGCCAACGGGTGTGAACTGGGTGCACGTGCAACTGTTCGGCGCTGGCGGCGGCGGGCAGGGAGGATATTCAGGCAGCGGCGGCGGCTCCGGTGGCGGCGGCGGGGGAATGTACGAGACTGTTTGCCCGACGAATCCGGGCGGCACCGTTAGAATCGCGGTAGGGCTGGGGGGTGCTGGGGGCCAGGGTGCGAATGGGGGGGGCGATGCTGGTGGAAATTCGTCCTTCGGAACCTGCATCGCAGTTACCGGCGGGACCGGGGGTAGTAGTTCGGGAAGTGGAGCCGGAGGTGTTTTGAATGGTCTCGATGCCATATATCACACTTATGGCGGGACCGATTTGGTGGTAGTTACTGCTGATTACTGCACTCCCGGGGGTGGCGGGGGCAGAGTTCCAATGAGGCTCGACGGAGGCGCTTGCGGCGCGGGGGGATCATCCGCGGACGGATATCCGGGTGGGACGGCGAGCGCTGGCGGGGGAGGCGGAGGTGGTGCTCTCGGCAGTATGACCGTGGGACCTGGCGGCATATCCGCACTCGCAGGGGCCGGTGGAAACGGTGGAGGTTACAACACAGCTACGTCGAGATTTGTCGCTTGTACCGCGGGAACCGCGCCGGGCGGCGGTGGCGGCGGGGGAGGCGCAAATACCGGAACGGCGTGTACGGGCAGTCGGGACTGCTCTGGTTGCGCCGGGGCCAGCGGAGAAGTGCGGGTGTATTATTCAAAATAGGAGTATTATGAGGCGTTATTGGCTATTACTCGTTCTGGCGGCGCACGCGTTGGCTTACTCCTCGCTACTGGTGAAACCAGGGACTACCAGCGTGCTGCAGGTTCCCGCGGTTCCGCCATTCACCTCGCTCGGCGATTACCGGCTGGAGTTTCGAATTCACGATTGGACAATACCGGCCTCAGGTTACCCGCAGTTTTTCAGTTGGGGTTCATATTCCAAAGTACGGTATCTTGAGATCCTCATGAAGGCGTCCGGTGAACTCTGCGCCGCCGATTGGGTCGATTCGACATCTGGCGGCGAATCATGCGCCAACCTGACCGGACACAACGACGTGATCGTGCGAGTGCAGCGGCTCGGAGGTTTGCCCGTCAGAGACGGAATACCAGGGCAGTTTCTCCTCGAAGCACAGGACGTGAGCGGCACTCCCATCAGCTCGTATTGCAGTTATACCACCTCGCCTTATGCGTGCGCGATAACTCCAGGAGTGGCGGACTGGTCGGGCGCGACCGGGTATGTGGGAAATCCGGGCTATCCCACGGCTTTTTCGCTGGCGTGGTTGAAGTGGTTCAGCACGACCGTGCCCGCCGGGAGCCCGTTCTCACAGGAATCCACGGCGGCAGACTTAGCCGACTGGCGGTTCGAAAACAATCTGACCAATCAAGGGACAGGAGGGTACGGCGTTAGTATCGGATCTTTCAACGTCGGACCTTCATACACCGCCACCCCCTCCTACTCTCCCACTTGCGTAGCAGGCGTGCAGCAGGTTTTCCGGGCGGGGTATCCGGCCAAACTAGACGGATCGGGCGCATATCCGCTCGACGGCAACGCGATGGCGCGGTACTTATGGCAAGAGCTTTCCGGACCTACGCAGGTTCTCTGGTCGGGGCAGAACAGCGCGAATCCTACCATCAGCCAGACTGTATTCGGGAGTTATGTGTTTCAATTGACCGTGACAGACAGCCGCGGGCAGTCCAACAATTGCACAGTCAAGCATGGTTTCGTGGCGACCGACAGTAATTCCATCGTCATCACAGGAAACGCAGCTACCGACGCGCTTCTTGGGTGGATGATCCGGTATGGGGCGAATCCGTGGCCGTGGGCTGACAGCCGGCACAAAGCCGAAGGCGATCTTAACTCAGCGCACCTGGCCGACTATTACAGGGACTTCTGGGTGGGATCGCAGGGTCCGGGAACCGTGACTGTGACGGCCGGCAGCGCCATAGCGACGGGATCCGCCGGGACGACCTTCACGACGACATTTTGCCAGGGCCCAAGCAATCCTACGGTCCCCCAGCAGGTTAACGGACAGAACGTCTACCTTCTCCTCTGGTACCCAGATAACTCCCAGGAGGGATATGGTCTGAGAGAGACGCCAGTTGCGAGTTGTCAAAGCGACACGCAGCTTACGATGGCCACGGCCTGGTATGGAGACGTGACCGACTGCCACAGTGGAGGGTGCCGGTACAGTTTTGACGATGGGAGCGTGAACTATGGAGGGATTTGGACTTACAACGCATCCGGTCCCGGAGAAGGCAGCAACTACTATGATACCGTGGCGGGCTTCTACTCTCTATATTACAGAACCGGGATAGACGATTATTTGACCGCGGCCCGCAACCTGGCCGACCGTTTCTGGAAGTTCCGCATGGATAGCGGGAGGATGTGCAGGTTCGGCGGGCCTTACCCGGATCAATGCCCAGCGCCGAGGATAGTATCCACCCTCGGCATGGTGCTTCGAGCATTCGACGGCAGACCGGACATGTGGCCCGACCTGAACAGGTTTTTCAACTACTACGTGCAGTATATACCCATCTATATTGGTTGGGGTGCGGGAGACGACCGAGAGCGAGCTTACATCACAGCGATCTTGTCTTACTGCGCCTTGTATTCCACCGACTCCGCACAAAGCTCTTCATGCAAGGAGGCGATCAGCAGTTTTATAACCGGATACTGGGCAGTCACCAGAGCGCCGGACGGGAGTTGGCAGGGGCTGAATTCCGAGGGCAATTCGTGGACTCAGGGCACGAGTGTAAGTCTCACAAATGGTTCTACGTCTGTTATCGCAAGTGGCACTTCCTGGAGCAGCGGCGAGTTCCCGACGCACATAGTGTTTCTTCCAACAACAGCTGCGCCGGCTACCTATGCGGACCAAACGGAGGGAACCTATTACACGCCGACCTTTGTGGACGGCACGCACCTCACCTTAGACCGTCCGTATACGGGGAGTACGGGAACCCATGGTTGGATGCTGGGCTATGGCGCCGGGGTTTCCAATTCTTTCGTCGGGTGGGGCGCGCAGCCATTCATAGAGGGAATAATCGGAGTGGCGTTCGAGTTTGCGTCCCGCGCCATCGCGGATTCGGACCCAACCAATGCAACCCTTGCTCATAGTTACAATGCGGGGATCGCGAACTGGTTAAAGACATATGGCGCCTCGCCCTCCACTAAGGCCATGTATTACATCGTTCGAACTGTTGACTGTCAAGCGCCTATCGATCCCTCGTGGACATGGTGTGTGGGACTCAGTGACACGGCCTCAATGCGCATGCTTTCGGCCATACCCGTGCGCTCCGTGATGCTCGCGTATCAGTACAATCAGGACCCCAATTTAGCCGCCTTCGGGGACCTGCTGTACAACTCGATGTTTGCCAAGCCTGGTACGTGCCCGGTCTCTTCGACCTTATGCGTGCCGGATGGGGAATACATCTCCGATCTGGACGATGGAACAGGTTGGAACATGATCGGGACGCCCTGGGCGAACGCGTGGCAGAAGTACTTCGGCATGGTGTTCGGTTTCGGCGCGAACGCGGACTGGGCGGCGTACCGGGTGGGGGGGCCGCAACCCCGGGGCGGGCGTATCGTGCGTGTGGCCGTGAATATGCAAAGCGTCGCCGGAACCGCGGCGGTGCGGGTCAGCACGATCGCGCCGGACGGGGCAGTTGTAGATACATCCTGCACCTCGTCGCCCTGCGCAGTGACTATTGACGAACGGCAGGGCGACCACATTTTTCGGGTGGAGTACCTGTCGGCCACGGGAGCCGTGCTGGCGTCGAGCGAGTTGGCGATGAGTCAAGGGCGGTAGGCCGCCAAGGGAGCGGAGCGATCCGGCAGGGCGAAGAGCACATGAATCCAGACCGGAAGCGGCCGCGTGAAAGCAGACTGTGCGCGATTGAGGCAGGCTGCCGCGGCGGAGCAGAGCCGCGAGCCGGCCGACCTCTGTGGAGGCGGAGTCAGGATCGCGCCACAGTGGATGCAGGGCTCCTCTTGACCGTACGACCCCCAGGGGTTGCCAGCCCAGTCCATCAGCCTAGCGGAAATGGCATTGGTAGCCTGCTTGTGAAGTCCGACAAAGGACCGGGAGACGACCGAGAGCGCGGGAAAACACGAAAAGAGCCGCTGTTCCGTGAAGGAGTTGATATGTCCCCACGGCGGATTGGTCTTCCCACAGGCAAGGCACGTGGTGCGTCCCAACCGGATGTCCTGTTGGAAGGGGACGCCGATGACGATTTCGCGCCTGGCGACTCTTACGATCTCGCGGCATGCCAGTTCGAGGCCGGCGATGTGCTCCAACACTTCCGTGCAGAACACGCAATCGAATGCCGCGTCCGGGAAAGCCAGATGGGTGACATCTCCCGCGACGGTAGTTACGCCGGGGAAGCGCCAGGCGGGCGGTTCCAGGTCGAGGGCCGTCACCTCCGCGAAGTACTGGGTCAGCAAGCATGAGAAATGACCGTCCCGGGCGCCGATGTCCAGTACGGAACGGCGTCCCCGAGGGATAATGCGGAGCAGGTCTTCGGTGCGCGCTTTTTCGAGCGGACTCGACCGAGCCGCCTCAACTCCGCGAGTTTGATCGGCAGGGCCCTCAATCATACGCCGGCCAGAACTGGAAGCAACGTAGGATTGTAACATGCGAAGATCAGCCGTTCCTGTTTGTGCGATATGATCGGGCTTCGCGTGGGGTTTCGATTAGGGGAGCAGGCGAGATGGCCGATGACAGCCCGCTGAGAGTCTGCCTGATACTTGACACGGTCAAAGAAGACGCTGGAACCGAGAAACTCGTTTCGGCGATCGCGACAAGGATGGATCGCAAGGCGTTCGAGCCGCACGTTTGTTGTTTCGAGGACAGCGCGCGGCTGGCTCTCCTGAGCCGCGATCTCGCCACGGCAGTGTTTCCGTTGAGGCGGGTGTACTCGCCGGCGGGACTTCGGCGGGTATGGGAATTCCGCAGGTACATCTTGCGGAACCGCATCGACATCGTGCACAGCTTCATGACGCGGGCGGATATCGTCAACGTGCTCGCCGCAGTGGGTTTGCGACGGGTGGTCATCACGAGCCGGCTGAATACGGGTTATTGGTACACGCCGGGCTTAAAGCGGCTATTCCGGGTTTTGAACCGGTTCACGACGCACGTCATCACCAATTCGGAGTACGCGAAAAAGGTGGTGGCGGCCGCTGAGGGGCTCAGTGCGGACAAGATAACTGTTTTTTATCCCGGAACGGACCTGAACCTTTATGCGTCCTCATCCTGGGATGCGGCCGCGGCGGCGGCGCTGGGCTTGCCCTCCGGCGCGCAGACGGTCGGGGTGGTGGCGAATTATCGCCCGGTGAAAGACCTGGCTCTCTTTCTCAGGGCAGCGCGGTTGGTGGCGGAGGCTCAACCGCAGGCGGCGTTTCTGCTGATCGGGAAAGGCACAGAGAAGCCGGAACTGGAGAGGCTAGCCGAGGAACTGGGGATTCGGGATCGGGTGTACTTTTCGGACGGGGTTGGCGAGGTGCCCGACTATCTGGCCCGAATGTCGGTGGCGTGCCTGTGTTCCCTGAGCGAGGGCCTTCCGAACGCAATTATGGAGTACATGGCGGCGGGACTGCCGGTCGTGGCTACGGATGTCGGCGGCGTTTCGGAACTGGTGGCCGACGGAATCACCGGTTACCTGGTGCGGCAGCGGACGCCGGAAGCGTTTGCGGAGCCGATCATCCGCTTGCTTCGGGACGAGATTCTGCGGACGGCCATGGGCCGGCGGGGTCTCGAACGGGCCCGGAGGGAGTTCGATCTGTCGGCCGCAGTCCGGCGGCTGGAGAGTTTTTACATTGGCGCAGTCATGGCGCGGGGCAGGCACCTGCGGATCGAGAGTTAACGCGCTTGGCCGCTATCATACGAGAATATTAGACGGATGCCCTCGTCAGGTGTGGATTACAGGCGATCTCCGACCGCCCGGCTGCTCGGAGGCCTGGCCATCACCCTGACGGCGGTCGCCGTATACTCGGGCTATACCGTCACCCAGCTCAAGGGCCTCGAGGAGTTGCAGGCGCGAACCATCGACCGCAACCGCATTGATTCCCTGCTTCTGCTGCGCGTTCAGAACAGCCTCAACTCGCTGGCTCTTACCATGCGGGACATACTGGAGGGCAATGAACCGTACCCGTTGACAGCCTGGGAGCGGCAGTTTCAGCGCATACGGACCGATCTCGATGACGCGGTTGCGGAAGAAGCCAAGTACGCGCCGGCCGAGCGCGCCCCCGGCCAGGAGGATTATCTGCGCGCGTCCGTCGCCCAGTTTTGGGACGCGCAGGACCGGCTCTTCGTGCTGGCGCGATCCGGAGAGGAACAGAAGGCGCTGGATTGGATCCGCGTGTCGCTCCAGGCCAGGCAGGAGGCGCTCGGAACGGCGGTGGCACGGCTGCTGGTGCAAAACAACGAGATCGCGCGCGAAGCCACCGAACGAACCAGTCAGATCTATACGCGCGCCGAACGCAATCTGTACCTGTTCGTGGGGCTGATGCTGATCCTGATCGTCGCCACCAGCCTTTACCTGGTGCAATACAACCGGAGAATGTTCGAGCAGGTGGCGGAGCTTTCCCAACGGCGCAGCGAGCTGGCGCAGCAGCTCATCGGGATGCAGGAGAGCACCTTCCGTTCGATCTCGCGCGAGCTGCACGACGATTTCGGGCAGATCCTGACGGCGGTGGGGGTGATGCTCCAGCGCACCGAACGGCGCGCCCCCGGCATACCCGACGCGCTGCGCTTGGGCCTGCGCGAAATCCAGGAGGTCGTGCAAGCGACGCTCGAGAAAGTGCGCTCGCTCTCGCTGGCGCTGCATCCGGTGGTCCTCGACGAGGCGGGACTGGAGAGCGCCCTCGATGTGTACCTGCCCGGCTTCGAAAAGCAGACCGGCATCGAAATCCAGTACGAAAAGAGCGGGCCCAGCCGCGAACTGGACCGCAACGTGGCCATCCACGTGTACCGTGTTTTGCAGGAAGCGCTCAGCAATATCGCGCGCCATTCGAAATCCGCAAGGGCCGTCGTGCGCCTGCGATTTCTGCCGGAATCGGTAGTGCTGGAAGTGGAAGACGCGGGCGTGGGATTCGGCGGCGGCAAGGAGAGGCAGGGTATGGGACTGGTTTCGATGCGGGAGAGAGCCGAGCTGGTGAACGGCCGGGTGGAATTCATCGAGCGCGAGGCCGGCGGAGTGCTGGTGAGGCTGACGGTCCCGGTGGTGCCGGAGGAGACCCATGCCTGAGCCGGCGATTACGGTCCTGCTGGTGGACGACCACAGCCTGGTGCGGCGCGGCTTCCGCCGCATGCTGGAGGATGAACCCGGCATCGAAGTGGTGGGCGAAGCGAGCGACGGCAACGATGCGGTGGAGGCGGCGGCCCGGGTTCATCCCGCGGTGGTAGTCATGGATTTCGCGCTGCCCGGCATGAACGGCGCGGCGGCCACGCGCTCGATTCTCAAGGCGCGTCCCGCGACCGCGGTTCTAATCCTGAGCATGCACGCCGAACCGTCTTACGTGCGGACGTGTCTCGACGCCGGTGCGCGCGGATACCTGCTTAAGAATGCCATGGACCTGGAGCTGGTGGAAGCCGTCAGGAAAGTGGCCGCGGGAGAACGGGTGCTCGATCCGCGGCTCGGCTCCCTGGCCGAGCAGGAAGAAGAAGCGCCACAGCTCACCACGCGCGAGCTGGAAGTGCTGCAGTGGATCGTCCAGGGCCGGTCCAATAAAGAGATCGCCGGCGTGCTGGGACTGAGCGTGAACACCGTGGCGGTGCACCGCGCGAACATCATGCAGGCGCTCGGCATGCACAACACGGCCGAGCTGGTGGTTTATGCCATTCGCAAGGGGTTGGTGAGCATCCCGTGAACCGGCGGACCTTCCTTTTCGGCGGGCTTCCGCTCATCGGCGCGCGAACCGGGCGGGCCTCTTCGGCGCCTCCCGGGTTCCACCTGGCGGACGTGACCGCCGCGGCGGGCATCGATTTCCGGCACAACAGCGGCGCCTTCGGAGCCAAGTATCTGCCCGAAACCATGGGGGCGGGCTGCGCGTTTCTGGATTACGATGGCGACGGCTGGCTGGACATCCTGCTGGTGAACGGCGCGGATTGGCAGGGCCACAAGCGCCAGCGCAGCACCCTCCGGCTCTATCGCAACAATCGCAACGGCACGTTCACGGACGTGACCGAGCACGCCGGGCTGGCGGTGGAGATGTACGGCATGGGCGTGGCGGTCGCCGATTACAATAACGACGGCTTCCCCGATATCCTGATCACCGCCGTGGGGCAGAACCGCCTCTTTCAGAACGACGGCCGCGGCAGGTTCATCGACGTTACCGAGGCCGCCGGACTGGGCGGCCGAAACGCCTTCAGCACGTCCGCACTGTGGTTCGATTACGACCGCGATGGCCTGCTGGACCTGCTGGTATGCAACTACGTGCGCTGGTCGCCCGCGCGCGACGTTTTCTGCAGCGTGGATGGCAAGCGAAAGTCCTACTGCACCCCGGAAGCCTACCATGGCGAGACGTGCTGGCTCTTCCGCAACCGGGGAAACGGCACGTTCGAGGATGTCACCGCCAAGAGCGGCATCTTCGACACGACCTCGAAATCGCTGGGAGCGGCACTGCTGGACTACGACGGCGATGGCTGGCCGGACCTGTTCATCGCCAACGACACGCAGCCGAACAAGCTCTATCACAACCTGCGGGACGGAACCTTCGAAGATGTCGCCGTGCGTGCGGGCGTGGCCTTCAGCGAGGACGGCAAGGCGCGCGCCGGAATGGGCGTGGACGCGGCGGACTTCGATAATTCCGGCGTAACCAGCATCGCCATCACCAATTTCGACAACGAAATGATGGCCCTCTACCGCCCCCTGCGATCGGGCGTTTTCGCGGACATCGCCATGCGGGCCGGAATCGGGCAGCCTTCGCGCAACAGCCTGGGATTCGGATGCGCCTTCTTCGATGTCAACCTGGATGGGTATCTCGATCTGCTGGCGGTGAATGGCCACATCGACGAAACCGCGCGCCACCTGCGCACGAACCTGGCCTACGCCCAGCCGCCGAATCTTTTCGTCAACGACGGCAAGGGCGGCTTTCGCGACGTGGCTGCCGCGGCGGGCACCGAATTCTCCCAGCCGAAGGTGGCCCGCGGCCTGGCCTTGGGAGACTACGACCGGGACGGCGACGTGGATATTCTGATCACCACCAACCAGGGTCCGGCGTACCTGTACCGCAACGATGTGGCAGCGGGCCAGCGATCTTTGCGCCTGCGCCTCGTGGGAACGAAATCGAACCGGGACGCCATAGGCGCGGTGGTGCGCGTCTCGACCCTGGATGGAACGCAATCGAGGATGGTGCGGACGGGATCGAGTTACCTCTCGCAATCCGAGCTGACGCTCACATTCGGGTTGGGACGCCGGGACGCGGCGCCACGCGCGGTGATCGAGTGGCCCAGCGGGCGGACGCAGGAGTTCAAGGACGTGCGCGCGGGGATGTACGAGTGCGTGGAGGGCGGGGGATTGGTGGCGCGGGGATAAGGGACGCCCGAAGCGTCGGTGATATGCTGGCGTCAGAGGGGAACACCCACGTCACAAAAAGTAGCGGACGTCATGTGGGAGATGCTGGAGAAGGCTGGCGTAAAACGCTGCTACGGCATCGTGGGAGACGCGTTGAATCCGGTGATTGACGGGTTGCGGCGCAACGGGAAAATCGAGTTTATCCACGTTCGCCATGAAGAGTACGGCGTCTTCGCCGCGGTCGCCGATGCCTATATGAGCGGCCGCCCGGCTGGAGCATGACAATCCCAATGCCGTTGGGATGACCGGGCTTCTCGGCTACGGCGGCATGTATCACCTCGTGGTCAATTGCTGGAGCGAGCGCAAGGCGTTCCATTTGACCTCGCCCGATGGCATTGGCAACTGGACCAACCAGGGCCTGGCCTACGATCCCACCGCGGACTTCGTTCGCTATACGGACGGAACCGTCAACCATTGGGAGAAGATGGAGCGCCCCGGCGTGGTCCTGGTGAATGGCCATGTCGCTGCCTTTACATTTGCCGTCGTCGATGTACCGAAAGATCAGGAGCTTGGAAACGATAACCACGGCAGCAAGGTTATCGTAGTGCCATTCGACGGCGTGGCGTTCGATCGAGATACGCAGAAGAACCGCTAAGACTGAGGAGAAGGCCAGGGATAGGCAATCGCCATGAGCCGGCCTGTTGCAACCGCGCAAGCAGACGGGACCTACTCCGGGGTCTCGTGGCGCGCTCCGGAACACATGCCGCACCCTCGGGCACGAACCAAAGCGAGGTTGCAGTCGCAATGCCGACTTCCCGATCCTAATCTGCGCGCGAGAGTCGCTCTTGACCCACCCGTCGTGCGAACTCATGCCGTATCATAGACGTATGGCTGAGCTGGTATTCGAGGTGGTCCAGGAATCCGATGGCGGGTATTGCGCCGAATGCCTCACGGAGAGCATCTTCACCGAAGGGGACACGTGGGACGAATTGCGCAACAACGTGCTGGAGGCGACCTCTGCGTTCTTTTTTGATCGGCCGCGGCCCGAACGGGTTCGGCTTCACCTTGTCCGCGACGAAGTCCTCCTGGTGGCATGAAGCTTCCTCGCGACGTTTCGGGCGCGCGTCTCGCTGACCTCCTGTGCCGAAAATGGCAGTACGCGAGGGTGCACCAGGTCGGCAGCCACATCGTCCTGGAAAGCGCCCAGCCTACTCATCACCGGATCGCGATTCCAGACCACCATCCCCTCAGACTGGGAACGTTCAGTTCGATTATTCGTGCCGTCGCCCAGCACAAGGGTGTCCGGCGCGAAGCGATCATCGTGGGGTTATAGACGATCTGAGGGCACCAGCCGACTTATCAGGAGGAATCGAGTGACAACTCCGCGAACGGTGGTGATCTACCCTTGACCCCTCAGTGAATGTTAGCGATTGCGCCGGCATCACTGATGAAACCAGCTTCCGTTTCTTTCTTGTACGGTATCGACTCTTCAGAATGACCAAACCATATGTACAACTCATGTATTAATTGAAAGGCTACGCGATCAGGGTTGTACGCCTCTGATGGAACGAGAAACTTATAGCTCCATGTGTCTGCAGGCGCTTCCATTGGTGGTCCGGCCATCACCTCCCACCATTGGTTCGTCACCGGGCCCCCAGGCAAGCGTGTTTTCTCGTTGCCGAGCCACATGTTCCTGAGATCGATCTTAAATTCTAAGCGGCTCGCGGCGGTCCGGAAGTCGCTCAAAACCAGCTGATAGAACCGAGCAAAATTGACAACTACCTCCGCGAATGCCAGAGGATGCAATCGGGTGTCCGTCCTGTCGGACCATGCGAGGAACTCTCGGTTGACTTGCCCGCCGAAAATGAGGGTACCATCGCGGTAGAGATCAATAGTTGACCTGAAGCTTTGCACTCGGATCAGTTCGCCGCGGATGGACTTCGCCTGATCTCCTGTGCGCAGGCCCCATCCATTTGGGCGGAGCATTGGAGGGTTTTCGAGTCGGCGTCTTATGCTGTCCGGCCTGTCGGAAAAGATGGTCCTCATTTCGGCGTGTTCGGTAGGCATCGCGCTAAGGATGACGCTCCGTTGTTCCTTCATGGCGATCAACCCTTCGCCTCGTTAATCAGGCGGGCAATTCGCTTATTCAGAGCTTCCTCTCGCTGTTCTAGCGATTCCATTGCTGCTTTTGCAGAGAAGTGCTGTTCGATCAGCAATTCTAGATTCGCGATTCGTCCGAGAAGTTCCCGCTCAAGATTAAGGCCAGTTTTGAGCGCGTGATGTAATTCTGCAATAGTCCGGACTTCGGTTCTGTTAATTCGCCGCTCCACGTAGCCGATCAGCAACTCGCTACTCTTCTTGCTTTCACCGACCACGCGCTTCATTAGAAACGGTTTCGCCCGATCATCCTGAAGTGGTATGAAGATTACGCCTATTCCCTTGCCGGCATCTGACCCGAACGGTCTCCACAAGATCTCGACACCGGCCGGTTGCGGGTAAAGCCACTCGGCGAGAATCTTGCGGTACTGGTCAGGGTCGAAGAAAGTTCCTGGTACGGGCCGGACCTCATCAATCTCCTCTCCGGTGTGAAGTGGACCCGTTTTCGTGTGCATGCCAATGAGGATGCTCCCGCCGCTGGTATTCGCGAATGCGGCTACGTCCTTTGCGAACTCTCGCTTCACATCGGGGCCATCCTCAAACCTGTATGGCTGTCCCTTTGCATCAAACAACTGATCCTCGACTTCACCGACGAATTTGTTGAAGTCGCCCGTGTCGATGATTTGCTTCAGCTCAGTTAGCGTGAGGGGCACAGATCACGTATAACTTATTTCATCAGGATCTGCAATGTTCGGCGGGCTTGCGGTGCTTGCGGGACAGGATGGCAGCGATCCCAGTATTGGTGCGGGCTGGACCGAACCGCCGCCGGCGGACCTTTTTACGGTTGCAGTCGACGAACGATCCAGGATTAGGAACGAGAAACGCGCTTCCCGCCGGCCAGCCTCCTCATCCCTGCGCCGGCTTCACAAGCCGTCTACAATGGAAGGCGAGGAGACACCCGGTGTCACGCCAGTTCGATGTAGTCATTGAGCGCGACGCGGAAGGCTATTATGTAGCCTCGCTGCCGCAAATCCCCGCGTGCCATACCCAAGCGCGGTCCCTCGATGAGGTCACCGAGCGCATTCGCCAAGCCATAGAGCTATGTTTGGAGGTCGAGGGCGTCCCAGAACATGATCTGGAGTTCGTCGGCATCCAGCGCGTCACCATCGCGGCATGGGCCGGCTTCCCCGAGTCACAGGGCCTGACCTCACGCAGATTCCCCCAAAGAGCGCCAGCCTCCGCAGACCCTGCGCTCGCCTCTACCGCCCCTGCAACTCCCCCGTGGAATCGAACCGCATCTTCCCCGCAAATTCCGTGCCGGACGCTAGCTCGTCGCGCAGGCGGCCGCGGTTCGGTCCCGCGTGCTCAGCCGCGTCGATCAGGCAGCGCAGCGCGTCGGCCGGTGGCGTGTCCGCGGGCAGACGAAACACCCACGGAATATTCAGGGCCGTGAGGCCGCGGTCCGCCGAGATCGCCATCACGGGAACGAACGACTTCACGGCAAGCTGCTCGGCAAGGTGGCTCGAATTGCGATCGGTCGCCAGGATGGCCAGCGCGTGGCCGTCGTAAATCAGCTTGACCAGCTCGTCCGAGGCCTTCCCCCAGGGCACGTCCGAGGCAATGCCGGTCACTTGATATTTCCCGTGGTACGCGGCGGCAATTCGCTCCGCTCCCGGCCCGAAGACCGCAATCCGGGGCGCGCCGGCCGGCGCATCCTCCACCGCGGGGCCCGTTGTACTGGACGCCGTGCTCCCCGACCTTGGCATAGGGCGCCTGCATCGGGTAGCGGCGGAACTCGTATTTCCCGTTGTGGACGGTGGCCAGGTAGAGCGGCACGATGTTCTTCGAGTTGGGGTCGAAGATCATCTGCCCGGTCACGCCCTTATACTGCTCCAGGCCGGCCAGCGCGTCGCGGATTCTGCCGCGGTTCAAACCGGCGCGGCAGACGGCATCGAGCAGGATGTTCATGGTGTCGTAGGCCAGCGAGGCGAACACTTCCGGCGGCTTGCCGAAGCGCTTCTCGAATGCCGTTTGAAAAGCCAGCCAGGCGGGGTCGTCGCGCGTCGGGTCGAACGGGTAGGCGATCTCAAGTCCCTCGGCCGAGCTTCCGGCGATGCGCAGCATGTCGTCGCCCAGCACGCGGAAGCTGCCGAAGACGCGCTGCTTCATGCCCATTTCGCGCATCTGTTTCAGGATCGTGCCGGCCGGCGCGGCGTCGCCCCACAGCACCACGGCATCGGCGTCGGATTCCTTGATGATCCGCAGCTGCCGCCCGAAATCCGTGGCGCCGGGTTCGTACTTCTGCTCCATCATCACCGGATGGCCGAGCCGCCGCGCGGCATCTTTGAACTTGAGCACGCCGAAACGGCCGTAGCGGTCGTTGACGCGCAGGAGCGCCGCCTTTTGCAGGCCCAGTTCGCTAAAGATGCGCCGGGCCAGCGTGTAGCTCTGCGCGCGGTCATCCTGGAGGGTAGCCAGGTACCAGGGAATAATGGTTTCGGGTATGGTGGGGTCGGTGGAGGCGGAGTTGACGATGGGCACCTCGGCCTTGAGCGAAACGCGCAGCGCGATGTGCGTGGAATCCGCGCCCAGCGAGCCGAGCATGGCCCAGACCTTCTCGTCATAAGCCATCTTGACGATCTCGTTGCTGGATGCCCCCCACAGCGCCTGGTCGTTGTGGACCATCAGCTTGAAAGGCTTGCCGCCGTAACCGCCGCGGGCGTTAGCTTCTTCGATGGCCAGCTGCGCGCCGCTGAGCATCATCCTGCCCAAGGCCTGGTCGGGATGATTTTCGATAGGACCGAGGAAGCCGATGCGCACCTCGTCCACTTCTTCGGGCTTGACCGTGGGGACATCGCGCGCGGCGCCGTTGTATTCCACCAGGCTCGTATAGTTCTCGTAATAGGGCACGGTGAACTTGGAGTAGGGGCGCATATCCTCCGGAGCGTTGGCGTAGGGCCGCAGCTCCCGATTACGGGGAGGGCCCGGCGGATCGGAGCCGCAGGCGCAGGTCTTGGCCGCCTGCCCCCACAGGCACCCGGCCGCGGCCAGAAGCACCAGTCCTCGCACGCGCGCCATGGCTTCAGATCTCCGTCCGGTTACGGAAAACGGCAATGGCTTCGATTTCCACCAGCAGTTCCGGCCGGCAGAGCTTGGCCTGGACGCCCGTGGATGCGGGCAGCGGATCGAGGCCCTGCTCGCGATAGAAAGCCGTGCGCTCCTCGTTGAAATCGGCGTAATCGCGATCGATGTCGCGCAGGTAGCAGGTCGTGCGCACGATGTCTTTCCACGTCGCGCCTTCGGCCGCCAGCAGGCCCGTGATGTTGTGGAACGTGCGGCGCGTCTGCGCGCGGAAGTCGCCGACGTGCAGCGTCTCCCCGTTGGTCCCGATGCTGGCCGTGCCGGAGATCAGCAGGACGGAGAAGGCTCCGAAATCCAGCCTCAGCCCGCGCGAGAAGGAGCTGGGGCGCTCGTAGTGGAAGGCTTCGTTCAGCACCTCGGGCGCGCTGATGGTCCTTTTGTCGATGGCCGTGGCCTTGGACATTTCCGCTAAAACTTCCTGAATCGTCATAGATGAGTCCTCATTTCACTCGGATCCCGTGGCTTAGACCTTTGGCCGTGGCCACCCAGATATCGTCTCCCTGAAAATCGATCCCGAGGATGTAGTTGTGGGCTGGCGCCGTATCTACGTCCATGTGGGTTACTTTGCCGGCTGCGTCGCGGACCAGCATTTCGGGCTTGTGTGTGTCGAGCGCCGGGCGGTAGACGGCCCAGTTGGCGCCATCATAATATGCTAAACCCTTATCCGTGGAGAACCACGCGCGGGTCCCATCCACGGCTTTCACCTGGTTCAGAAAATTGCTCGGCAGCCCGCTATCCATATCGAGGAAGTTCTGCCAGTTTCTTCCGTCGTAGCGGCTCGCGCCGAAATAAGTAGCCACCCACAGGATCTTATCCTTCTCGGCGTAACTGACCGACGTTGTGACTTCGTGAATCAGACCCTGGTCCTTGTAGAGCACCAGTTCGGTTTCGCCGTCGGGGTCGTTGTAATCCTTCCACTGCTCGGTCTTGACGTCGAACTCGAGCACGCCGCCGCCCCAGACGGCGTAGTAGACCTTGCTGGCGGTGGCGTGCACGGCGTAGGTCCAGATCTCGTACATCGGCGTGTTCCGTTCGTTGAAGAGGCTCCATTCGCCGGTGCGCGTGTTGAGGCGGCTTCCGCCCGCGGCGGTGGCGATCCAAACCTCGTCGCCCTGAACCGAAACGCCGTAAACCACGTCGTTGGCAAGCCCGCTCGAGAGCTGCGTGAAGGTGTCGAAGCGGCCGGCGGAGAAGCGGTTCAGGCCGGCCATGGTGGCCACCCACACATCTCCGGTGCGCGGATCCACGGCGACGTTCAGCACCGCCCGGTGGGCCAGGCCATCGGCGGGCCGGTAGATGCGCCACTTGCCGTTTTCGTAAAGTCCCAGCCCGTTTTCCGTGGCCGCCCAGACACGGTTGCCATCCACGCAGACGTTGAAGACATGGTCGTCCGGCAGGCCATTGGCGGTGGTGAAATTTTCCCAGCGGAAGCGCGGCATATCGGGGGCCGCGGCCATCGCCGCCGAAGCCAGAGCGAACACAAGGGCAAGCTTGCTCATAGCGTTTTCAGGTACTCAATCAGATCGTTGAGTTCGTCTTTCTGGAGGTCGTTAGTCACTCCGTGCGTATCCGCCGGATTGAAAACGGTCCAGATCTCTTCGAGTGTGCGCGCCGAGCCATCGTGCAGATAGGGCGCGGTCAGCGCAATATTGGTCAACTGCGGCACATCGACGAGAGGAGAACGGTCCGTGGGTTTGCCGCTGCCCACGTCGGCCAGTCGCTGGTTGGTGTAGTGCCGGCCGGAGTGGCACACGGCGCACTGGTTGGCCTCCGGGATGGGCGTGCCGTCCTTCTTGCGGTTGCGCTCGAAGATGGCTTTGCCGCGTTCCTGGGCGGCCGTTAGCTCGCCGTCCGGCCGGCGGTAGCGATTGGGCCGCGCCGGAATGGATTTAATGTAGGCCACCAGGTCGGCCAGTTCCTGCCCGTCGTAACTTTGGGAACGGTAGAAGAATTTTTCGGTGCGCGGGCCGCACTCCGTCTCGAGATTCGGATTGCTTCCGTTCCACTTGAACGGCTCGGTGCCATCGATGTCCTCGAGCAGCCGGTTGTCCACGATATCCACGCCGAAACCATCCGGTTCGAGATCCCATTGCAAGCCATCGAAGGTAGCCTCGATATGGCAATTGGCGCAACCGAAGTGACCCTGGAAGGCAAAGCGGGCGCTGAAGAAGAGCTGCTCGCCGCGGCGCTCGGGCGTCAGATCGGCGGGGCCTCCGAGCGAGATGGTTTCGATCACGCGGCGGCCGGCGGTGTCGATCACGGAAACCGTATCGTCGCTGCGATTGGCGGCGTAGAGCAGCTTGCCGTCAGGCGATAGCGCCAGCCCCTTGGGACCGCGCCCCACTGGAATTCGCGCCTCCACGTAATGCGAGGACGCAGAAAGATCGTTGGCCAGCGCGCGCCGGGCTGGCGGCGGCGCCGCGCGCAGGAATTCGAGCAGGCGGCGGATATCGATCACCGTGACGCTGTCCGAGCCGGTAGTCGATACGTAGGCAGCGGATTTATCGGGCGCCATCACAACGCCGAACGGCGGCGTGAAATAGCGGTCCAGCTCATCGATGGGAATCTGCACCAACTCGCCGACGTCTTCACCGAATACCGATATCGAATTCCCGAAGACCCAGCCGTGCTCCACGTGCGCCAGGGGGACCAGGTTCTTGGGGCGCATCTCCGCGGCCAATCCCAGCCGCCCGTCGGTGGAAAGCGCCACGTGAAAGACGCCAGCGGCATTATCGAGCCGGTAGCGGTCGGTCACGACCTGCCGGGCAGTATCGATCACGGTGATTTCCGATTGCGGGGGCGTGCGCCATTTTCCGGGCAGCGGGTAAATGTGCGTCGCGTACACCCTGCCGCCATCGGGCGAGAGCGCCAGGTAGCTGGCTCCGCGGCCGGCCACCAGGCGCTTGGTCTCCTGGCCGCCGGCGAGATCCAGCACGGAAACGTCATTGCCGATGCGGTTGGCCACATAGAGATACCGCTGGGCCCGATCCACGATCACTGCGTTGGGCTCGAAGCCGCCGGGGAGGCTGCGGATTACTTCAAGGGATTGCGTATCGATCTCGGAAACTGTGTCACTCCAGGAGTTCGCCACGTAGAGGCGCCGCGCGTCCGGCGAGAGCGCCAGATCCTTGGGCACACGGCCCACGGGGATGCGGCGAACGATGGCGTGCGAGCGGTTGTCGTAGACCACTACCTCATCGGTTCCTTCGCACACGACAAAAAGGCGCGCGCCATCGGGAGAAACCGCCAGCTCTATGGGCGATGGATAGCGCGGCCCAGACGCGCCGGCCGCGGCCGAAGCCAGAGCCAAGGCAATCAGGGCCGTTCGCGCGTGGTTCCAGCGCGCCATCATTTCTCCTCGACCGTCACGACGCGGTCCGAGGGAAGGTTTTCGAGCACCTGCCGGATGCCGCTAGGCCAGGTGACGGTGAGGCGATCCACCTTGGTCGCCGTCCCCAACCCAAAATGCACGCGCGGATCGTCCTGCGACAGATAACCCGATCCCGCGACGCGCTCGTGCGTCTGCCGGTTGCCGCCGGCCAGCACTTCCACCTGCGCCCCGATGCCGTCGCGATTGCTCTTGTGGCCTACGAGTTTGATCGAGATCCAATGGCCCGCGTTGGGGGACGTGTTGTGCAGCAGGAAGGCCGGGCCGCCGAGATTCACGATGAACGCGTCGATGCGGCCGTCGTTATCGTAGTCGGCGAAGGCCGCCCCGCGGGCCACGCTCTTCACTTCGAAAAACGGGCCGGCGGAGCGGGAGACATCCTCGAATTTCCAGTCGCCCAGGTTGCGAAATACCGAGTGCTCCTGCGGAATCATGTGGATCAATCCGCCGTGGGCGATGAAGATATCGTCCCGGCCGTCGTTATCGAAATCGTGGACGCCCGTGCCCCAGCTCACGTATTGCGCGGCCAGTTGCGAAATGCCGGCCTGGCGCGTCACATCCTCGAAGCGCAGGTTGCCGATGTTGCGCATGAGCCGGTTGTACTTGGAATCGGAGACCCACAGGTCCACGCGGCCATCGTGGTCGAAATCCACGAACACCGGCCCCATGGCCGACGTGCCTTCTCCGTTCTGACCGTAAGCCACGCCGGCGGGAACAGCGATCTCTTCGAATGTGCCGTCTTTGCGGTTGTGATAGAGAAAATTCTCGGTCTTGTCGTTGGCGACGTAGATATCGGGGTAGCCATCGCCATCGAAATCGGCGGCCGTGACTCCCATGGCCCGGCTCTTCAGGCGCGCGATGCCCGCCTTTTCGCTGACATCGGAAAAGGTGCCGTTGCAGTTGTTGTGCATCAGCACGCTGCCAGAGGGCTCGTAATCGAGCGGGCCGGGGAAATTGTCGGCCGCGTAATAGGCGTGGTAATCGGGGTCGAACTTCACGTAGCGGCCGATGAAAACATCCAGGCAGCCATCGCGGTCGTAATCGAGCCACGCGGCTCCGATGGACCAGCCGGGCACCTTCAGGCCGGCCTTCTCGGTGACGTCCTCAAACGTGCCGTCACCCTTGTTGCGATAAAGAATGACGCGGCCATAGCCGGTGACCAGCAAGTCCGTGTAGCCGTCGTTGTCGTAATCGGCGGCGATGGCGGCCATGCTGAAGAGGTCGCCTCCCACACCGGCCTGGTCCGTGACGTCGGTGAACTTGCCGTTTCCGTCATTGCGAAAGAGGTGATTGCGCAGCGGAACCGTAGGAGCCTTGCGCAGCGGGTACGGGTGCATGCCCTTGCCGAGATCCTTGCCGCTTACCACGTAGAGATCCATCAGGCCATCGTTGTTGTAGTCGAACCAGACGGCGCCCGCGCCCGTGCTCTCGAGCAGCGACCCCAGTTTTTCAGCGCCGAAACTGTGGGTGAAATTGACGCCCGCCTGCCTGCTCACTTCCTCAAAACGAATGGAGACCGCGGATGGCTGCCCGCCCGCCGCCAGGAACAGCGCCAATGCCCAAAAGAGTCTCATCTGGATCTGACCTCCGCGGTTTCGCGTTCGTGGACCGGGAGAAGCATCTTGGCGGGATCGGTTCCCCTAAGAAGAATCGCGGGAACCGCGTTGTCCGGTGCCCGCTCGGGCCCGGCATGGCATCCCACGCAGATTCGCTGCTCGCCGCGCCGGGCCCAGAACCAGCCCTTCTCGGCCGCCACAGTCTCTCCGGCTTGGTCCAGCAACTCGAACCGGACGGCCCGATCGGCGGGCGCCTGCACGAAGAACGATCCATCCCGCTCGACGGGGGCCTGGCCGAGACTCACGGCCAAACCGGCATCGTCCAGCGCCCACACGCGCACGGCCGTCACGGAATCCGCGGGGATCGGAGAGCGCGACGTGTAGACGTTCAGGCAGAGCAGATTGGCCCCCTCGCGATCCCCCAGTCCCGAGGGGTGACGTTTGGGAATCTCGTGGGGAGCGACCAGCACGGGCTGGAAGGCGTTCGCGGCTTGCGACACGACCACCTTCTCCGGCTGGCTCAGACCCATTTTCCACCGGTAAATTCCATAGCGCGCCTGGCCGTTGGGGCGGTAAGCCACCAGCCAATCGCCGGAGGGAGTCTCGGCAACTGGACCCGCAAACTCGCCGGCGGGCAGCGGAATCTCCACCTGATCCGCGCGGGCAGAGGTGAATCGGGCCAGGCGGCCGGCAACCTCGAAAACGATGTCTCCCGAAGCCAGTTGACGGCCGCTATGACGGTCGCGGCCGTGTTCGCAGCGGTACGTCTCAACGCCGCTGCCGTCCGGGTAAATCGCGTACACGTCGCGCAGCGGCGATGCGGCATCCGGGTGCGGGGCGTCGAAAAGGACGCGGCCGTCGCGCAGCGCATCCGTGGGCAGATGGTCGCCCGGCGCGTAGGTGAGGCGAACGATAAGCTCACCGCCTTCGAGCGGCATGGTTTCGAGCTGAAACCCCGATGGCGTACGCCGGGCGTACACGATCCACTGGTCCGCCAGATAGAACGGTGCGACGGCATCCTCCTTGAACGCCGTGATGCGCCGCGGCTCGCCGCCGGCCACGGCGACTTCCCATATCTGCCACGGGTCGCTAGCCTTCCGCTTGCCCGAGAAGAGCACGCGCCGACGGTCGAATGCAACGCTGGCGTCCGCCGACGCCGCAAAACCAGGGACTAACGCACGCGCTTGCCCATGCGAGACGATGCGCAGTGTGGCGCCCGCCGGAAACCGTGCAGCGGGCGTTGCGGGATCGTACCGCGGCGCTTCGGTATAGATGAAATCGAGCGAGTTTTCAACCTGACCGGGCACGATGCCGGCGCAGAGGAACAACGCGCCCAATCGGATAAAAGCAGACCCCACTCCGGAAATCTTATATGGATGCGGGGGCGAAGGGAATAGTCGAAAGGTATTAGGCGCAATCCCAGCATCAACTGGCGCCAGCTAACAGCCTCGGAACAAAGCGGATGGCCGGCCGCGTGTTGTAGCTCTTGCGGTAGGCCTGGTGCGACGGATCGTCCGGATAGTGCTCCGCCGGGGGATAGGGATACCGGCTCATGGCATGGAACGGCAGCGGCTCGATGGTCTGCGAGAAGGCGGTGTTGGCATCGGCATCCTTGGCCCAACCGTCCACCAGCAGCAGGAAGTCCCTGCGCTCGCCGGCTTTGAGCGGAGGGAGACCGGTGGCTGGGAATTCGAGGCGCAGCTCGTCGCCCGCGCCCATGATGACGAAGCGGTCGTCGGCCTCTTTGACCAGTTCGCGAACATCGCCGTAGCGCGTGTAAAACCCGGGGGTCTGGTTCCAGTTGGCCGCCGGGGTCCAGTTGGCATACTCGAAGGCTTCGGGCTGCTCGCGCCGCGGGTCGATGGTGGGGCGCGAAAAACCACGCAGCCGAACTTCCGCCGAGCGGGCGTCAATCTGAGTGAGGCGGACCGGCGGCGCGGCCGCGTCTTCGCTCAGGAAAATCTGGTCCCAGTAGAGGCAGAGGTTTGTAACAATGCGGATTTCGCGCGAGGCCGAAAGGAATCGCCCGGTCAGATCCACGGCGATGGTCTTCGGCTTGCCGGCCGGAATTCCCATGTCTTCGACGACCGTTTTCCAGTTTCCGGCCGCGTCCTTCACTTGAAGATACGGAAACACCAGCGCGCTTCCGGCCGCCTGCGAGGTGCCGTAGAAGGTGCTGCCATCCGCCCAATCGACCCATCCCTCGAGCAGGAGTACGGCCTTATTCCCAGGCGCAGCATGCGGGCCGAAATCGAGCGTCAAGGCGTGCAACTCGGCCACTCCGGCGGAATCGTGGCGGAAACCGCCTGCATAGACGCGGTCCTGGCGCAGCAGCGCCGGCAGCATATCGCGCCCCTTATCGTCCCGCGCGGCCACCGGGAAGACGCGCCGGTTCACACCGAACAGCCGGAATTCGGGGAATGGCGGCGATTTGAACTTCTCGTTGGTGAAGATCTCGGTTCCGGCCGCGTGATCCACCGCCAACAGCCGCACCTGGTCCAAGTAAGAGACCTCATGCAGCTCCTCGGTGATCCGGACCTCGTAATGCCCGTCCACCTCGGCCAGCGCCTCGCCGGGGATACGCACGTACTCATCGTGATCCACCGGAAAATACTCCCCATCGCCCGAACTCGCCCCCAGCGGCGCGACACCCAGCACGTCGGTGATGAACTGGAAAGCGCGGCCGTTCCACGTGAAAATCATCGGGCAGGAGCCGGAAAGCCGCGGCGCTTCTGTAATCGGCAGGCTGCGCCCGGCCGCCTTGTCGGTCTGGTTCTGGATCATCCCATTGGCCCAGGTAATGCGGATCGTGTCCACGCGATTCGTGCCGTCCAGGCCAAACAGCAGCGGCACTCCGTTGTAGAGCTTCTTCTGGTACAGGTTTCCCGCTTTGATTTCGACCTCGCTGCCCGGAGCGGTTTTGAGATTTTTCACGCCGGTAAGCGAGATCCGCAGCCATTCGTTCCTGGTGCCGGTGCGGTTCAGCAGGAGATGAATGCTGCCGTCAGGGGCGACCGCCGCAAAGTCGCCGCGGCC
This sequence comes from Terriglobia bacterium, assembly GCA_963714205.1. Taxonomy (GTDB): domain Bacteria; phylum Acidobacteriota; class Terriglobia; order Bryobacterales; family Bryobacteraceae; genus CAVQNQ01. The sequence continues at coordinate 537,557 of CAVQNQ010000002.1, read as the reverse complement.
ATCGGCATCGAAATCGGCTGCGGCCCAGGCACGGCCGGAAATCATTCCGGGAGGCGCAACCGGATTGGCCAGGCGGTCGAGTCCCAGGTTGCGATATACCTGGCCGCCCGCCGCAAGGTCCGCGAAGCCGCGATTTTCCAGATCCGAGAAAGCGAAGGCGCCCGAAGCCAGGGTGGTCTGCGCTTCAAACTTCCCGTGGCGATTGTGGAGCAGGAGAACCCGGTCGAAAGCCAGTGCGGCCAGGTCGATCGAGCCATCGTTATCAAAATCGAGCGCGCGCAGCCCGGTGGCATTGGGCGGAAGGGCATCGAGATCCGTGGCCGTGTACTGGCCGCGCAATTGGTCCAGGTACAGCACGCCTTTGCGATCCGCGTAGGAGACGGCCAGGTCGAAGGTCTTGCTATCCGGCACCACGCGAAGCGCGACGGCGTCCACAGCCTTCCCGGCGGCGAACGGAAAATGCGCGCTGAAGTCTTCGAAGGTGGAATTGCCGTCGTTGCGCAGCAGCGCGGATTTGGCGCCGAAAAGAAAGAGATCGAGATCGTAGTCGTGATCGAAATCGAGCCACACGGCGCGCTCGAAGCGGCCGGCGGGGAGCTTAGCATCCACTTTCTCGAAGCGGCCCCTGGAATTGCGATAGAGCTGCGCTCCGGATTCGGTTAGCACGCAGAGATCGGGCAGGCCATCGTTATCGAAGTCTCCTGCCGCCACCGAGATCACGCCGCGCAGGTCCGCGAGGCCGGAATCGGCGACCGGCTCGCTCCCGTTACGGAACAGGAGGATGCCACGGCTCGACCACACCAGCAGGTCGGGCCGGCCATCGCCATCGGCATCCAGCACCAGCGTTCCGGCGCCGGCCGCGTCCGCGGCGCCGGCGAGCTTGCGATCCTCGAATTTCACCGTGGCGGGCGTCGCGGCGCCGGCGGCCGCCGGTCGCGCCTGGATCGGGTCGTATAGCTCGGCATAGAAGGACCAATCCATGTCTTCGGTTTCGTCGGCGGCCTGCTGGCGCTGCTTGGCCGCCTGAAAAGCGGCCAGCGCCTGCGCGGCTTTGGTCTCGTCGCCGCCGAGGCGGTAGTAGTTGTAGATGCGGAACAGGGGCGCGACGAGCTTCGGGTCGAGTTTTGCAGCGGTCTCGAACTGCGCCAGTGCCTCGGCCGGGCGGTTGGTTTGTGAGTACAGGATTCCCAGGTTGTAGTGCGAGACCGGCTCGTCCGGCGCCAGTTGCACCATGCGCTCGAACTCGCGGAGGGCGTCGGCCGTGCGCTCCTGGCGCTTGTAGGCAATGCCCAGATTGAACCAGGCGTACGGCGATTTGGGATCCTGCGCCTGCGCTTTCCGAAGCTCGGCGATGGCTTGATCGATCTCGCCGGCGCGCAGCAGGGCCAAGCCATAATTGAGGCGGTCGCGAAAGGAGTTGGGCGCCAGGTCCAAGGCCTTTTTGAGCTCGGCGGGAGCCTGCGACTGCGTCGTGGGATTCTCGAACAGCGCCTTGCCGAGATTCCGGTGGCGCCACAACAGCTCCTGGCTGGTCTGCCCGGAGCCGCGGGGAACTCCCAAAAACAATGCGGCCGCCAGGGCCGCGATGGCAGCCAGGTAGAGACTCGTCTTCTTGATCACGACGCTATGAGGATACGCGATGACGGGGCCGCTTTTCAATCGCGGTCAGGCGCGGGCTTCCAGCCGCCAAAGGCTTCCTCCAGCCAGAGCGCCACGCGCAGGGCGATATCTTCACGCCACGGAGCCGCCGCCACCTGCACCGCGATCGGCAGGCCGGCGCTCGATTCGCCGCAGCGCACCACGGCGGCCGGCCATCCCGCCACGTTGAAGGCCATGGTGTGGCTGAAGCCGCGAAAATTATGGTCGCGGATGGATTCGCCGTGAGGCAAGGCCGCGTGGATATATGCCGGGCAGAGAATGGCATCGTATTCGCGCATGAAACGGAGCATCTCCGCGCGATAGGCATCCAGTTCCGCCCAATAGGCCGCCAGGCCGGCCAAATCCGTGCGAAACGGCGGGAGCTTGTCGAGCCAGCCGGTGAGAAGCGGATGGACTTCACTCGAACCCAGTTGACACAGATAGGCGCGCAGGCTGTCGCCGCCATCCGGGCCGATCAGCTTCATCTCCAGATCGTAGGCTGCCTCAAGACACGCCGGGCGGGCTTCCTCCACCGAGCGAACCGCAGAGGCCAGGGATGCGGCCGCCCGCCGGACAACGACGGACACCTCGCCATCCGCCGCGGCGATTCCGTTATCGGTGAAAACCGCCACGCGCAAGCCGGCCAATTCCACGGCCAGGGGATCGCGTAACGGCACATCGGGAACGGTGGGATCGATGCCATCGGGTCCGGTCAGCAGGCGCATGGCTTCGATAAGATCTTCCACGCGGCGGGCCATTGGGCCGATCTGCCATAAGGACTCGATCCAGCCGCCGGCGGGAGGAAAGTGGCCGGTGCGCGGCAAGCGACCCGAGGTCGGCTTGAGGCCGGCGATTCCGCAGAACGCGGCGGGCAAGCGGACGGAACCGGCGGCGTCGCTGCCCAGCCCCAGCGGCGAGCCGCACGCCGCAATGAGCGCGGCTTCCCCCCCGCTGCTGCCGCCGGGAGTGCGCGTCGTGTCGTATGGGTTGTTGGTCTGTCCGAAGATCAGGTTGGAACTTTCGAAGGCGAAGAGAAGGTCCGGGAGATTCGTTCGCGCGATGGGGATCGCGCCGGCGTTGCGCAATCGCTGGACAAGAGTAGCATCGGCGGTGGAAGACGCGGCGTTTCGCCGGCCCAGGGTTCCGGCAGTGCAGCGCGTGCCGGCCTGCTCAATCGAATCCTTGATGCTGAACGGCACGCCGTGGAAAGCGCCGCGCAATGCACCAGCGGCCAGTTCGCGATCGGCCGCGGGCGCGTCCTCCAGGGCCGATTCGGATTGCACTCCCACGGCGGCATTCAGCACCGGGTTGACAGCGGCGATTCTCTCCAGATGCGCTGCGACCAGCTCGCGGGAGGAAATATGGCGTTCACGGACCAGCCGGGCCTGCGCGCGGGCCGAGAGCATCAGGAGGTCGTCTTCAGGAGCATGTTTCGGCATGAAACGCCATTGTCGCTCATGGCGCGGCCGACGCGGTGCAGCCCGGAGGGGTGAGGGGAAGGAGAACGCGGAAGGTTATGAGAGGGGCGGCGGTTGAGCGCCGCCCCTCCCGGTTGAGGTCCGCCTAGAATCTGAACCGCGCGAGGATTTGCCCCTGCCGCGGCTTGGAGTAAAGCGATCCTGGGTTGATGTATCCGAAGCCTCCGGTAACGACTCCATTGCTGGTCGTCTCCGGGGCCAATGCGTTGGTCGCAACCGGATCGTTCATTTCGGTGCGGTTGAAGGGATTGAACGCCTCGATGCGGAACTCTAGCGACATCGCTTCGCGAATGTGGAACAACCGGCCCAAGCTCAACGATTCCGTGGGACGGCGTTGATAGCGGAAGTCGTTAAAGAAGGGTTGTCCTCCGAATTGCCCGGCCGCCGGGTCCGACCAAGCCGCTGGATTCAGCACCAGTTCCTTGTTCGGATCGATGCAGTGGCAATTGAGGTCTGCCAGGTACAGGGGTTGACCGGACACGCGGTTGGCGAAGGTGCCATCCCCCGCGCCCACATTGCGCAGCAACAAGGTATTGAGGGCGTTCTGCGCCTGTGGAGACGGGATGGGCAGCCCGCTGGCATACCGCATGAACCCGCCCACCGTCCAGCCATGCGCTGCTTGCTGCACGATCTTGTTGCTGGTTACCTTGGGGACTTCGTAGGAGAAGCCGATGGCTAACACGAACGGCTGCGATTCGCCGGAGATCGACTTGTTGATGCCGCGGTTATAGACATCGTTCAAGAGGTTCGGATTCCAGCCCACGGCGTCCATGGCGCCGAGGTTCTGCTCTTTCTGCCAGGAGAATGCCGTCGTCCCCGTCAGGCCATGCGAGAAGCGCTTGGTGAGCGTGGATTGGAGACCGTCGTACCAACTGTTGCCTAACGGCGCCCACTTGGCAGTGATGCTGGTGAACTGCGGGTAGGGCCGGATGGCTTGGGCCAGGCTTTGGCCGACCGGGAAGCCGGCGTAGGGGATCTTGAAGCCCGCGGCGATTACTTGCGGCGAATTCATGGGCAGAACGAGCAGCGCCCGGGTAGCGGCGCTGTTGATGTTCAGCCCATGGGCGGCCAGGTCAGCGTTCGAGATACCGTTCAGATCTTCCAGGTTGTCGCCCTGCAACCAGACTCCGCGGTTGCCCACATAGGCGACATCGATCGACAGGTTCGGGAAGATCTGCCGCTGTAATGCGAGGTTCCACTGGTTGATCCTGGGCGGCCGACCGGCGTTCTTGTCGATGTAGAAGGAAGGAGGATCGAGCTGGCCGGGGTCGGGCCGGATGCCGGGATTGAGCGATGCGTTGGTTAGCTCGGAGGCCGGATAGACCAGTCCCTGGGCGAGCGTAGTCGGCGCAACGCCAAAAGACGAAGGAGTGAAAGCGATGCTGTTCCAGCCAGTGCCGATCATGGGCGAGCCGGTCATATATTGGACGCCGGCGGTCGCGCCGTAGATCAAGCCCCAGCCGCCGCGGAACACCGTCTTGTCATCGATCTTCCAAGCGATGCCCAACCGCGGCCCAATGGCGTAGGGATAGGTATTGGTGAAGCTGCAATTGCAGCGCCCCGCGCCGTAGCCTTCATAAGACACCGCGCCCAGCAAGCCGCCGGCCGAGGGGTTCGGGGTATTCGGCGCGAATTCGTCCAAGCGGTTATCCATCTCGTGCAGGGCCGTCTGGTAGTCCCAACGCACGCCGTAATCGAGCGTGATATTGCGCGTGATCTTCCACGTATCCTGGATGTAGAGACCGTAGGACGTCTTCCGCATTTGTGGATCCTGGCCCGAGTTCACCTGGGCGGTATCCACCTGCCCCAGCAGGAAACTGGCGTACGGGAAGCCGACGGAGCCTCCATTCAGAGTCGTATTCTGCAGGTAGGGCAGACCGGTCTCGGCGGAAGTGAAGTTGTAGATGCCGCCTTGCCCGCCGCCGTTGAGATCGCTCCAGATGTTCTTGCGCCACTCTGCGCCGGTCTTGAATGTGTGGTTGCCTCTCACCCACGTAAGACTAGTGGTTATCGTCGGGTTGTCGTTGAGGTACTCATTGGCGTTGGTCGGTCCCATGGTGGCATTCGCGCCCGGCGCGAAACCGCTGGGGTTGAAGCCGCCCTGCGCGCTTTCCGCAATATTGATCTGGGGAAATGGAGCCGGGTTTACGGCGGATCCCACCAAACCGAGTTTGGAAGTGGCGCCATAGGTCAAGGTGGCTGGCGGCGCCGAATCGTGGTGGTCGTAGCGGTACTCGCCTACGCCGATGTGGAACAGAAGAGTGGGGCTTATCGTGTCGTCGACGGTGAACCGGTAGGTGTTGGTGCGGGTCTTGTAAAAGCGCGAGGCCGAGATCGGAACGGGCATGCCGTCACCGAAGTTCTTCGGAATGTCGTTCTTCCAGTCGCCCCAATAGAAGGAAGCCTTCAACTTGGAACTGATGTACTGGTCCACTTTGAGGCTCGGAATCGAGTTCGTGGTCGGCAGCGTATCGGTTTCGGCGTAGTTGTTGAGCAGCCCGGAAGTGGTAGCGTTCGGTATGAGCGCCTGGATCTTGGCCGCAACCGGGTCGATCCGGGAGCTCGGGATGATGTTGCCGGGGAACGGATCGCGAATCACCTGGCCATTCACACTCCTGGTGGTGCTCGGGTCGTAGATCATGTTCGTGATGATCGAGCGGCCGAGCGGGTCTGTGCCGAGCACGCCCGCCGGTCCCGAGATCAGCGCCGCGCTGAAATCGCCATTCCGGAAGGCGGCGGTCGGGACAGTTCCTAGAACGCCCGAGAATCCTGCCGTGGTCTTGAACTCTTCGTAGTTGAAGAAGAAGAAGGTCTTGTCTTTGCCGTTGTAGAGTTTCGGAATCCAGACCGGGCCGCCCACGGTGAAACCGAAATCGTTGTTCCGGTCGATGGGGCGAACCAATCCGACGCCGCCCGGGTTCTGGGTGTAGGGCTCGCCGGCGTTCAAGACTTCATTGACCCAGTACTCGTATGCGCTGCCGTGAAACTGGTTGGAGCCAGAGCGCGACGTGAAGTTGAACAAACCGCCGGCAACCTGGCCGAATTCGGCGGCGTAGTTGCTGGTCTGGAGCGTGAATTCCTGGAGCGCCTCGGTGGAGGGGTGGCCTTCCGACAGGTGCGTGGGGTCGATACCACTGGTGATATCCTGGCCGTCCATAAGGGTTCGGAACAGGCCGTTGGGGATACCGTTGACCTTCACTTCGAAGTTGGCGCCCGCGTCGTAGGTTACATTCGCGCCAGCCTGTAGCGCGGTGAACGCCGTTGGATTGCGAAGGCCATTGCCGGCATACGTTAACGGGAGATTATTGATCTCGTCTCCGGTTACCGACTTGGCAATTTCCGCGTCTTCGGTCTTCAGCAACGGTGCATCGGCAGTCACTGTTACGGATTCCGAAGCCGATCCGACCTTCAGGGCTACGTCAACGCGCGCCACTTGAACGGTCTGAACAGTAATACCTTGCTGAACGTACTTGGTGAAACCGGCTGCTTCAACGCTCACGCTGTAAACGCCAACCGGAAGCGATGGCAGCGTGTAGTTCCCGGTGTTGGTGGTCACCGTCTCATAAACGGCGCCCGTATCCGCGCGGGTAGCCACCACTTTCGCGGCGGGAACCATGGCGCCGGCCGGGTCTGTAACGGTTCCGGTGATGGACCCGCGGTCGCTCTGGGCCAGCATTAAAGCCGGAACAAGTAAGGACAACAACAGCAAACACAACATCGTTTTGACTTGTAGCGAACCTTGGAAAGGCATGCTTGCATTCCTCTTTCAAAGCTAGTTTCGAGAAGCGGGACTACCAACAAGCAGCGTTGGTGATAATACAAAAATACTATTGGGTCAATTTTGCCTCAACCCAAGGATTTGTCAAGGACTATATTTCCTTTGTTTCCTTAATATTAAAGCACTAACCGGCCCGCCGAATGCGAATTTCGGCTGCTTGACTACGCTTTTGCCCTCGGCTGGCAGGCGCGGCGGGGCCTGGGGATTATCTCCCCGCTGCCGCCTCGGCGGCCCGTATAGCCGCCGCCTGTTGAGCGGCAAGCCGGTCTTCGCCCGCCCTCTCGTAGGCTCGGACGAGCAGATATCGAACCTGCAGATCGGTGACATCCTCGGGCGGCATGCGAAGGGCTTCTTCGCCCGCCGCCGCCGCGCCCCGGGCATCGCCCTTCTTCAACAACAGGCGCCCATTCTCGTAATGGACGTCACGTGAGTTGGGGTACAGTTCGAGCGCCCGGTTCAGGACCTTGCCGCAGTCGGCAAGCCGGCCGGCCTGTTGCAGAAGCCGCGCGGAGGTCAGCAGGCTGTTCGCACCGGGCTTGCCCGCGGCCTCCTCCAGCCGGACGGCTTCGTCGGAAAATGCGATGGCTTTCTGTAAATCCCCGAGGCGCTCGTAGGTCAATGCGAGATACAGCGGCGAGCGGGCGTCGCGGGGATTCAGCTTGTGCGCGGCGTTCAGCTCGGCGAGGGCCCGCGACCAATCGTCCCGCAGGTAGTACCAGAATCCATACAGGAAGCGGGCGTACCAGGAAGACGGATCGGCGGCCACGGCACGCTCGAGGCATTCGCCTGCCACGTCGAAGCGATTCGCCCCCATGGCGATCTTGGCCTTCAGCGTCAGCGCCGGAACATTGTTGGGATCCGCTGCCAGGGCTTCCTCCAGAGCCGCCAGGCTCTGTGGTAACTGGTTCTGCTCGAACAGTCTATTGGCTCTGGCGTAGGCCTGCATCGCGCGCATGGCGGCGGGGGTTTGCGCGGCGGCCGCGCCCGCCAGCAGGAACGCCAAAGAAGCCAGAAGCGCTTGTTTCATGGGGCCGGAGCCTCCTTCACCTCGACTACATGGTCGGCCGCTACGTCCGTCAGAACCTGTGAACCCGCGCCCGGCCAGCGCACCTCCACCCGGCGTGCGCGCTCGTTCGCGCCTAGCCCGAAACGCACCAGAGCCTCGCTTGAAGAGGCATATCCGACCGAAGTAGTAGCGTGGTTCGTCAGAGTGCGCCCGTCCGGGAGCGTCACACGGATCACCGCGCCCAGCCCCTGCCGATTGCTGCGCGTTCCTTCGAGTTTGAAGGCCAGCCAATGGCCGGCATTCGGCGTGACATTGCGGTAGAGCTTGGCGGGACCGTTCAAGACCGACACCACGGCATCGATCCGCCCGTCGTTATCGAAGTCCGCGAACGCCGCTCCGTGGTGCATGGCCGGTTTCTGAAAATCCTCTCCCGCGGTAGCGGAGACGTCTTCGAAGCGCTTGCCGCCGATATTCCTGAAGACCTTGTTGGGCAGCGCCACGGGGCGCCCGATGAAACGTTCCAGGTTGGGGAAGTGCGAGAGCGCGAAGAACAGGTCCTTCCAGCCGTCGTTATCGAAATCGTACGCCCCCAGGCCCCAGCCGGTAAGCTGCCGCGTGCCCGCCAGAATGCCGGAACGCTCGCCCCAATCCTCGAACTGATATCGTTTCCCGAGGTTGCGGAAGAGCAGGAAGGAGTCGTTCATCATGCCGGACTCGACCAGGTCGGGCAAGCCGTCATTGTCGAGGTCGCGGAAATCTGCCCCCATGCCCGCAATCGGCGAGCCGTCCTCGCGCAACGCCACGCCGGACTCCAGGCCCATTTCCTTGAAAGTACCGTTGCCCTGGTTGTGGAACAGCACGCCGCGCACCGAGTCGTTGGCGACAAAGATATCCGTGAACCCATCCTGGTCGAAATCCGCGAACACCACACCCATGCCCTTGCCGATATGGCGGGCTATCCCGGAGGATTCCGAGACGTCCGTGAAAGTGCCGTCGTGGTTATTGTGGAAGAGTTGGTTGGAAAGACCGGGATAGTCGTCCGGGTGACAGTAGATGGGATTACCCGGAATCCCGCAAGAGGGTTCCGTGCGGGGGTCCCAGGCGACATAATTGGAGACGAACAGATCCAGCCAGCCATCGTTGTCGTAGTCGAACCACCCGGCCGAGACGGACCAAGGCTTGCCGCGTTGGGGGTCGACTCCCATGAGGCCGGCCTGCGCGGTAACGTCGCGAAACTTCCCATTACCGAGGTTCTGGTACAGGATGTTGCGGTTCACTCCAGCGACGAAAATGTCGGTAAACCCATCGTTGTTGTAGTCGCCGGCGGCCACCGCCATCGAGTAGCCGGCCCCGGCGACGCCGGCTTCCTCGGTGACATCGGTGAAGGTCATGTCGCAGTTGTTGCGATAGAGGCGGTTGTAGAATTCCGGCGACGTCTTTTCCAGGGAGGGAAGAGCCGCGCCGTTTGCAAAATAGATGTCGGCGCAGCCGTCGTTGTTGTAATCCAAAGCGGCCACTCCCCCGGTCATTAGTTCCACCTGCCGGAAGCGGCCCGTGGCGCCGTTATTGAGCTGGAAATGCAGCCCGGATTTCGCCGCCACCTCCCTGAACTGGATCGGGGCCGCCGCGGTGGCAGCCCAGATCGCCGCGGTGGCGGCGCAGACCGCCGCAGCGGCGGCGCAGATGAAAACGGCAATCGCGGGGGAACCCTTCACCTTCACCTCCCTTCGAAATCTCCTGCCAATGACTCCAAGCATACAACGCCGGTCTGTTTGCCGAGACCGCGGCGGCGCCGACGCGCTCCCCAGCCGAACCCAGGATGCCTCCTCTTGACGAGGGCCGGGGGCTGCCCGACAATGAGGTGTCGGCGCCGCTCGCTCCGGGATGATAAGTCTGTTCGGACGGTGGCGCAAAACGGGTTTCCCTGCCGTGAGTGGTTGGATACCGCTATTGCCAGCTCTGTTTCTGGGGGTCGCGGCCGCCCAAGCGCCGGATACCGCCGCGCCGCCGGCGAGCGCCGCCGTGTCGGAGGCGCAACAGGCCTACGCTCGGGCCAATGAGTTTTTTGAACAGAAGAATCTGGCGCAGAGCGTGGCTGCCTTGGAAGAGGCCTTAAGCGCGGATCCCAGGTATGTTCCGGCCTTGACCCTCAAGGCCAAGATCGCTATTTCAGCGAACCGGCTCGAGATCGCCGGCGAGTGCCTGAAGCGGGCCGTCGAGGCCGATCCGGCCTCCTGGTACGTCCGCTTCCTCTACGGATTCTGGTATTACCTCCGTGGCGATTGGCCGCGCTCCATCTCTGAATTGCAGGCGGCGCGAAAACTGAATCCGCGGGACGCGCATACGTCACTCTATCTAGGAATGGCATACGAGCGCCTCGGCGACGCGCGAACCGCTCTCACGTACGATGAGCAGGCGGTCAAACTGGCGGAGGCCGCGGGCGCGCCCGACCCATATACTCTGGTGGCCTACTCGCGCGTTCTCCAGGCGCTGGGACGCCTGGACGACTGCGCCAAGGTGGTGAACCGCGCTCTCACGCTGTTTCCCAACCACCGGGACCTCTACTATGAGCTTGGGCAATTGCTGCTGAAAAAGGGAGATCCGAAGGGCGCGGTCAAAGCCGGAGAGGCGGCGCTCCAGCTTCCGATCGAAGATGTGGCTGAGGTTCAGATTCACTACCTGCTGGCGCGGGCCTATCAGGCCGATGGCGACGAACGGCGAGCGGCGGAACACGCCGCCGCAATCCGGGCTGCCCAGGCGCAAGACGGGAGATAGGTGCCATCGCCTCAGCGAGGGAGAAGTTTTGAGAGAAATTGAAAAGTACGGGCGGGGATGGGACTGTCCTCGGGGGGTCAAGCGTCTGGCCGGTTGGCTGATATCCGCCGCTGTGCTCTCGATCTTCATGGCTTGTCTGGGCGCATTCCAGGCCGAGCGGCCGCGGCCGTCCCCGCCCAAACAGCCCCACTTCACCGACATAGCCGCGCGATCTCAGTTTTCGTACATCACGAAGAACGATCTTTCGCCGCGGAAGTACTTTCTGCAGCCGATGGCCGGCGGTGTGGCGATCTTCGATTACGACAACGACGGCAAAATGGATATCTTCTTCACCAACGGCGCCAAGATACCGGAGATGAAGAAAACGGATCCCAGCTTTTACAACTGCCTGCTCCACAACAAAGGAAACGGCGTCTTCGAGGATGTCACGAGAAAGGCGGGACTGGCCGGCAAGAACCTCGGATACAACCTTGGAGTCGCGGTGGGCGACTACGACAACGATGGCTTCGAGGACCTATTCGTCGTCGGCACCGGCCAGAACACTCTCTATCACAACAATGGCGACGGAACTTTCACGGACGTCACCGCGCAATCCGGTCTCGACAGCCTGCCCACGGCAACCCTGAGCGTGGCCGCGGCGTGGTTCGATTACGACAACGACGGCTTGCTGGACCTGGTGGTGGCCAACTACACCATCTGGACTCCGGAGACGGACAGGCGGTGCATCAAGGAAGGCCTGGATATCTACTGCAGTCCGACCTACTACAAGAGCGTCCCCCACCGCCTCTATCACAACCTTGGCCACGGCAAGTTCGAGGATGTGACGGAGAAGTCGGGCTTCGCGGCCGCGCCCGGAAAGGGGATGGGAATTTCGATCGCGGATTTCAACGGAGACGGATACCAGGACGTTTTCATCTCCAACGATACGGAGGCGAATTCACTTTTCATCAACAAGGGGAACGGCACGTTCCAGGAAAAAGGCCTGGAACTGGGCGTGGCCTTCAACGACGACGCGCAAGCGGTCTCTTCCATGGGCAGCGACGCCAAAGACTACGACAACGATGGTCGGGTCGATATCTTCTCCAACAACCTCATGGGGCAGGTCTGGCAGCTTTACCAGAACCGCGGCGGCTTTTTCCGGTACAACCCCGAGCAGGTCCGGTTACGGCCTCTCAGCGAACGTCTTTCCGGCTGGAGCAACGGCTTCATCGATTACGACAACGATGGATGGAAAGACCTGTACTCCGCTAACGGCGATGTCGAGAACACCTCGCCCGACCTGCGCCAGCACGACACCATGTTCCGGAACGTCGGCGGCACATTCCATGATGTGTCGGCGGCGATGGGCGCGGATTTTCTCCGGGTAGGGTACCAGCGCGGCTCCGCGTTCGGAGACTTGAACAACGACGGCTTTCTGGACCTGGTGGTCACGTCGCTGAATGAAGCGCCCCGCATTCTGATGAACTCCGCCGACAACGGCAACCACTGGCTGATGCTCGAGCTGGTCGGGACCGAAAGCAATCGCGATGCGATTGGCGCGCAGGTGAAGTTGACCACCGCATCCGGCCGGGTGCTGTACAACCACGTCTCGGTGAGCGTCGGCTTCATGTCGTCGAGCGATAAGCGCGTGCATTTCGGGCTCGGCGCCGAAAAGCAGGTCCGGTCGCTCGAGATCCGCTGGCCGCGCGGTCAGATCCAGAAACTGGGCGCCGTGGCCGCCGACCAAATCCTCAAGGTGGAAGAGCCGCGGCAGGCACATCCGAGGATGTAAGAATCGGAACACCCAGCGCCTCAGCTTAGTAGCTTTCCATTATTGCCGCTAGTTCCGCCTCATAGTACGATTCATTCACGTTCGTGAAGAAGTAACTGGATCGCTTCAGCCCTACGCTTCAGGGAATAACATGAAAGTCCGAATCGCTGCCGCTTTGTTTGTCTTCCTGCTTCTCAACAGCGGCTACCTTGCGGCTTATCCGGCCGCGTCCCTCTTCTACATGGGGAACGTGGTGGCGCACCTCGGGGCGGGTCTGCTGCTGATGGCGGCGGCCGCGTGGGCCCTGAAGCGCTATCCGCGTGAAGGCGGAGCTCTTCTGGCGGCCGGTTGCGTGGCCCTGCCCCTCGTTTTCATTGGCAACACGCTCGATCACCGCTATATTCTGTGGCTGCACATTGCGCTCGGAATCACTGCGGCGGCGTTAGTTGCTTTCCGTTTCCGGCGCCGGCTTCCTATAGTGGTTCCCGCCTGTATCGTCGCCCTACTGCTCCCGGTATCGGCGGCCGTGTGGGGCCGCATTCATCCTGACCCGACCGGCCGGATCCGCAATCCTCCATCGCCTCCGCTTTCGATGGACGAGGAGGGCCTGGGCGCGCAATCACCCTTTTCGCCGTCCGCCGCGCGCACCACCACCGGGCGGACGATCCCCTCCAACTTCTTCATGGATTCGCAAACCTGCGGCGAGTGCCACAAAGATATCTACGAACAATGGAAGAGTTCGATGCACCACATGGCATCGTTCAATAATCAGTTCTATCGAAAATCCATCGAATACATGCAGAGCGTGACGGGAACGTACGGCAGCAAATGGTGCGCCGGATGCCACGATCACGCGGTATTTTTCAACGGCCGTTTCGACAGGCCTATCTCCGAACAAATCGACACCCCGGAAGCGCAGGCGGGCCTGGGTTGTATGTCCTGCCACGCCATTGTCCACGTGGGAAGCACCATGGGTAACTCCGATTTCGTGGTGGAATACCCTCCGCTCCATGAGTTAGCTTCGAGTCACAGCCGCCCGATCCGGGCTGCCGCTTCCTTTCTGACTTATCTCAATCCGCGGCCTCACCGGCAGACATTCCTGAAGCCGTTCATGCGCGAAGCGGAGTTCTGCGCGGCGTGCCACAAGGTCCATTTGGATGTGCCGGTGAACAATTACCGCTGGTTTCGAGGGTTCGACGATTACGACAATTGGCAGGCCAGCGGCGTCTCCGGCCAGGGCGCGCGCTCCTTCTATTACCCCGATAGATCCATGGCTTGCGCCGATTGCCACATGCCGCTGGTAGCTTCGCGCGACCCGGGCAATCGCGAAGGCAAGGTCCATTCGCACCGTTTCGCGGCGGCTAATACGGCTGTCCCGTATGTCGAGCGGGACGAGGGCCAGTTACAGGCCACCGAGAAGTTTCTCCAATCGGGATTCATCTCGGTGGATATCTTTGCGCTGTCGCCAGCAAACGCCGTTGCGGGACAGACCGCTATGATCCGGCGGAGCGACGCCGTCGAGGCCAATTCGACTTTTGCGGTTGGAGAAGAAGCCGAACAATCGGGTCCCACAATGATTCGGGAGGTCGGAGAGCTCGCCGCGCCGGTTGGTTCCGCCGAAACACGTCTCGAGCCCGGCTCAACCGTCCGTGTGGACGTGGTGGTGCGAACGCGCAAGATCGGGCATTTCTTTCCCGCTGGAACGGTGGATGCTTTCGATACGTGGCTGGAATTGCAGGTCAAGGACGACAATGGCCGCGTCCTCTTCTGGAGCGGCAAAGTGGAGAACGATGGAAAGGGCCCCGTGGAACCGGGAGCGCACTTCTATCGCTCGTTTCAGCTTGACAGCGCAGGAAACCCGATCAACAAGCGTAACGCCTGGCAATCCCGCAGTTTGCTCTATGTAAGACTGATTCCCCCGGGCGCCGCCGACGTGGTGCATTACCTGCTAAAAACGCCGCGCAACGCCAAGGGGCCGATTCATATCTCCGCCCGTCTGAACTACCGTAAGTTCTCCTGGTATTACACGCAATTCGCTTATGCCGGCGTGCCCAAACCAGGACAAGACCGGGCATTGCTCACAAAGGAATTTAATAGTCTGACTTACTCATTTCTGCCATCACACATACCTTCGAATGTATCCGGGAAGATCCGCGGATCGATTCCCGACCTGCCGATCGTCACCCTGGCGGAGGCGCATGCGACGGTGCCGCTGGGAACGCCGGTCTGGACGCCGGCGGTCCGGAAGCAGGATCGCGAACGCTGGAACGATTGGGGCATTGGGCTGTTGCTGCAGGGCGATCTGAAAGGCGCGGAGTATGCCTTCAGGCGTGTCACCGAGGCCGATCCGGAGTACGCCGATGGCTGGCTCAACGTGGCTCGGGCGTTGATTCAGGAGGGCGAGACCGACGCCGCCAAGCCGTACCTAGCGCGCGCGCTGGCCATCCGCCCGCAACTCGGCCGTGTTATGTTCTTCCTGGCCGCGGTCGAGAAGGCCGACGGAGATTACGATGGCGCGCTCCGTTCGCTGGCGGTGGCGCGCGCGCAATACCCGCGCGATCGCGTGGTGCTGAACCAGATCGCCCGCGTGCAGTTTCTCAAACGTCAATACGCGGCTGCCGTGGAGACCCTAAAGGCCGTGAACGACGTCGATCCGGAGGACCTTCAGATGCACTATACCCTCATGCTCTGCTACCGCGGCTTGGGCAATCTCCCCGCGACGCAGCGGGAAGAGAAGCTGTTCCAGCGCTTCAAAGCCGACGAATCTTCGCAGTCGATTACCCAGGCGCGGCGGCGGCTGAGTCCGGAAGATAACAACGAGCGCCAGGCTATCCACGATCATGAGAGCGTCGCTCTCGCGGAGGATAAATGAGAGCTTCGGACGCATTCCCACTTATATTAGTCGCGGCGGTTCTGGTTGTAGTAACTCTCGCGGCGGATAGCATTCCTCGCGGCACGGCGGCTTTTACCGATGTTACCGCGCAGGCGGGCATTCGCTTCATTCACAATGCGGGGCGTTCAGGCCGAAAGTATCTGCCCGAGACGCTCGGCGCGGGTTGTGCCTTCTTCGATGCCGATGGCGACGGCTGGGCGGATATCCTGCTCGTAAATGGCAAGGATTTCACGCCCCGGGGCCGGCGTTCCGTCGCCGCGCTCTATCATAACAACCATGACGGAACCTTCACCGACGTGACCGCCGGGAGCGGCCTGGATGTGGAAATGTACGGCCTCGGCGTGGCGATCGCGGACTACGATAACGACGGCCGCGAAGACGTCTACATCACCGCCCTCGAGGGCGACCGTCTCTTCCATAACGAGGGCAACGGCAAATTTCGCGACGTGACCCGGGCGGCCGGAATTCAGAATGCCAACTTCGGAACCAGCGCGGTCTGGCTGGACTACGATCGCGACGGCAGAGTGGACCTGTTCGTGGCCAATTACGTGCAGTGGACGCCACAAACTGATCTGTGGTGCTCTTTGGATGGCGCCACCAAGTCCTATTGCACGCCCGAATCCTACAAAGGCACGCGCTCGCGCCTGTTCCATAACCTCGGCAATGGCCGCTTCCAAGAAGTGTCCGAAAAGGCCGGTCTGGGCGATCCTACGAGTAAGTCGCTTGGTGTGACCGTGCTGGATTATAACCAGGATGGCTGGCCCGACTTATTCGTAGCCAACGACACCCAACCGAATAAGCTCTATCGCAACCTGGGCAACGGAACTTTTAGGGAGGAAGGCATGGCGGCCGGCGTGGCCTACGGCGAAGATGGCGTAGCTCGCGGAGCTATGGGCGCCGATGCCGCCGATTACGACCGCAGCGGCCGGCCTCACCTCCTGGTGGGCAATTTCTCCAACCAGATGCTGGGCCTCTATCACAACGAGGGAAACGGCCTGTTCGTGGACGAAGCGCCGTCTTCCACTGTGGGCCGTAGCAGCCTCCTCTCGCTCACTTTCGGGGTGTTCTTCTTCGATTACGATCTCGATGGCTACCCCGATATCCTGGCCGCCAACGGCCATATCGAAGACGAGATCGGCCGCGTGCAGCCGAAGGTGGCTTACAAGGAATCCCCGCTGCTGTTCCGCAATCTGGGGAATGGCCGCTTCGACAACGTCAGTTCGCGGATGGGACCGGCTTTCTCAACGGCCAGGGTGGCGCGTGGAGCGGCCTATGCCGATTTCGACCACGACGGCGATCTGGACGTTCTGATCTCAGCGAATAACGGGCCGGCCGTTCTGCTGCGCAATGACCGGGCCAACCACAACCATTGGTTGAGCGTCCGGCTTAGGGGTACGCAATCGAATCGCGATGGAATCGGCGGCGTGGTTCGTGTAGAAAGCCCCGGCGGAAAACAGTGGAACATGGTGCGCAGCGGTTCCAGTTACTGTTCGCAAAGCGACCTGGCCCTGACCTTCGGACTGGGCGCCGATGCGGTCGCGGCTGTAGAAGTCCAGTGGCCCAGCGGCCGAAAGCAGCGGTTCGAGAATGTGGCCGCCAATCAGCGGGTGCTCATCGATGAAAGCCGCGGGATTACAGCCCTTCAGTAAATAAACAAGTAAGCATCGAGACACACACATGACTGGAGTTCTGCTTTCCTATACCAACTTCCGCGCGGCGACTGCGCTAGCAGCCGGCGCTATGTTGCTCAGCGCCGCCGCTGCGTCTCTGAACGCACAGACCACCGGCCAGACAAGCGACCCTCCATCCTGGCTGATTCCCATAGAGGATCTAAACCAGGAGCTGCCCCCGTGGCTCCGCTTCGACGGCCAGTACCGCAACCGTGCCGAACGCCCCAGCGGCATCGGCTATAACTCCAAAGACGATGACCACGACCTCAGCCGCCTTCGAGTAAAGGTGACCATTCAACCCACTAATTGGCTTAAATTTGTGGGCGAAATGCAGGACTCTCGAATTTTTGGCAACCAGAATGTGCCCTCCACGCCGCCCTACCAGAACACCTTCGATATCTGGCAAGCCTACGTGCAATTGGGCAACGCCTCCGACGGCTGGTTCGATATCTTGGCCGGCCGGCAGGTTCTCTCATTCGGAGAAGAGCGCCTCATAGGCCCGGCGGACTGGCTGAATGTGCCGCGGACCTTCGACGCGGTGCGGCTCGACCTGCACCATACATGGTTCCGCTTGAGCCTGTTCTCGTCGGCGGTGGTTCTGGCGCGCGATGGCGTCATCGACCATCACTACGAGGGAAACAATCTTCACGGCGCGTATGGCAGCCTGACCCGTATCGTTCCGCATGCGACCTTGGAACCGTATGTGTTGTGGCGCGTGGCGCCGGCGACTCTGCGGCTCAGCGAGAACGCCGGGCGCGGCGCATTGAGCGAAGCGACCATGGGCGCGCGCCTGGACGGCAAGCTGCCGGGCGTGCTCGAGTATGACGTAGAAATGGCGCGTCAAGCGGGCTCTTTGGGCCCGGATTCTATCGATTCCTGGGCGGGCCACTGGAATATTGCGAAACCGCTGAACATGCGGCTCAAGCCGCGGCCGTTCCTGGAAGCCAACTATGCCAGCGGCACCAAGGACCCCACCGGCAGAACATGGGGCACCTTTGACCAGATCTATCCTTCCAATCACAATAAGCTTGGCTTCGCCGACCAGGTGGGCTGGCGCAATATCGAGCAGGTGCGCGCGGGCGTCTCCGAGACCGTGAGCCGGAAATGGAAGTTCACGGAAACCTACGGGAATTTCTGGCTGGCCAGCGCGCGCGATGCCCTCTATTCTTTGAGCGGCGCTCCTGTAGCTCAATCGCCCACCGGTTCAGCCGGGCGGCACGTGGGCCAGGAAGCGGATGCCTGGGCCGAGCGGAACTGGAAAGAGGTGCTCTCTCTTGGCTTCGGATATGCTCGGTTCTTCACCGGCGCTTTTCTGAATCGCACCACTTCCGGCAAGGACTTCAACTACCCCTTCGTTTACATGACCTATCGCTTCACCCAGGGGCTCTGAGCCTGCCTACTTATTTCCGGGGCCCTCCTGCGGTTCCGGGGTGTTCTCGGAGTTCCTTGCACGGTCGGACTCGGCTCGCTCGGCTCGGGCCAGATCCGGCTTGCCCAGGCGCAAATAGACTCGCGCCAGCTCATAATGCGTTCTGGGTTCATCGGGGTTCAGTTCGATGCTACGCGACAGCTCGCGAGCGGCCTCGGGCCACTTACCCTGCCTTGACAACAGCACACCTAGTTCCAGGTGCGATTCCCAGAACGCTCCGTTCCGTTCAATCGAGCGGCGCAGGTCGGGCTCTATCTCGGGGGCGTCCGGGTTCGATGCCGCAATTGCCTTCGCGTGAAGAAAGACGGGCAAGTAGTTGTCCGGGGCCTTCTTCTCCCATGCGGCATAGGCTGCAATGACCTCCGGCAGCCGGGCGCCCGCCTGCTCCAGAGTCCGGCCCAGAAAGACGTAAGGCTGCTCAACCGTGTCGTCGAGCCGGATCACTTGCAAGAAAGCGCTCACGGCATCCGCCATTCGGCGCTGGACGTAGCAGGCCACGCCATAGGCGAGTACGATCTGCGGGTCTTTTGGAAACTCGCGCTGTCCGTTCTCCAACACAGCGAAGGCCCCGGCGAATTCCCCGGCCTTGAGAAGCGCCTGCCCATAGTCCGACAGGAAGACCTCTTGCGCGGGCGCCAGTTCGAACGCGCGGCGCAATTCGGGCAGCGCGGAATCGGGCCGCCCCGCCGCTTGATATGCCTGGCCAAGGAGGTGGTGCATTTCAGGGCTGTCGGACCCACGCAACGCGGCCTGGGCCCATTTCACGGCCTCGTCCGCCTGGCCGGCATCGAGCGAAAGCACGGCGGCGCTCGAAACCGCTTGCGCGCCGGCTCCGGGCGAGGCCGCAAAGCGGCGCTCCCACTCGGCCGCCTTGGCGAACTCCCCGGTCCCCGCGTAATACAAGGCGAGCGCGTGCTGGACGGGAGGAGTGCTGGCGCCGAACTGCTCCGCGCGGCCGGCGGCCCGTGCCGCCATGTCCTTCTGCCCGCTCTTGAGGTAGGTCTGGGCTAGCGCTATCCAAACTACGGCATTCCGCGGATCCGCCTGCGAAGCTCTTTCCAGGCATTCGCGCGCGTGGACTAGGTCGTTCCGGCTGAGTGCGGCCAGGCCCTGCCGAAGGTCGTCCTGGGCTTGCGGCTGCGCCGGACCGGCCAGCGGCAACAGCAGACAGGCAAGCACGCCCAGCAGCGCGATCCGAAAGCGTCTCATCGCGGCGGCCCGGGCTCCCTGATCCGCACTACGCGATCGCCGGCAACATTCTTCAGTTGCTGAACCACTCCCGACGGCCAGCGGACCTCCACGGTATCCGCCGACTTCTCCGCGCCCAAACCGAAGTGCACGGGGCCGGCGCTCGACGAAGCGTATCCGTAGCTGAACGAGACATGGTTATACTGCGTCCCGGCGCGCGTCACCACTTTGATCCGCGCCCCTATGGCGTCGCGGTTGCTCTTGGTGCCTTCCAATTGAAACTCGATCCAGTGGTTGCCTCCAGGACTGTCGTTCATCCAGATCTCGGCCGGCGCTCCGATGGCACTCACCACCACGTCCAAGCGCCCGTCGCCGTTCAGGTCGCCCACGGCCGAGCCGCGGTGCCGCCTGGGCGGCTGCGCGGCCAGGCCCGCTTCGGCGGTTAGCGCGGCGAACCTGACGCCGCCGGCCAATTTGGCTCCGCCAAGGTTGCGAAAGACCGTGTTCGGCTGCTCGACCTGGCCGACGCGTTCCGGCAGCATCATCTCAACATGCCCGCGAGTGACGAAGATATCCTTCCAGCCATCGTTGTCTAAGTCGCAGACCGTCGGCGAGTATCCGGCCATCGGCAGGCTGAGCGCAGCCATGCCGCTGCTGCGGGTGATGTCGGCGAAATCCCCCTTTCCCGTGTTTCTGAAGATGGGGAAGGTTTCGTCGTCAAGCGCCACGAAGACGATATCGGGATAGCCGTCGTTATCGATGTCGCGGAAGTCCACGCCCATACCGGAGATCCATTCGGCATCCTCGCGCAAGGCTACATTGGTCTCAAAGGCGACTTCCTCAAACTCTCCGCCACCCTTGTTATGGAAGAGGGAATTCTCGAGTTTGTCGTTGGTGACGAAAATGTCCATCCAGCCATCGAGATCGAAATCGGCGATGCCGGCTCCCATGCCCTTGCCCGGGTGCGCGCGGATGCCCGACTCGGCCGAGACATCCCTGAACGTGCCATCGCCGTTGTTGAGAAACAACTGGTTAGGGGTTTTCTTGTAAAATTTCGGATCGCAATAGTCACGCCCGCCCGCCGTCAGGCAGGGCGGCTCCGTGGCGATGTCCCAGCTCAGATAATTGACTACGAACAGATCGAGCAGCCCATCGTTGTTGACATCGACCCACGCGGCGCCGACCGACCAGAGGGGGCCGTACTCGCTATCGGGCTGGTCGATTCCAGCCTTCTTGGTCACATCCGTGAAGGTGCCGTCTCCGTTGTTGTGATAAAGCCGGTTTCCGTGGACGCCGCCCACGAAGAGATCCTTGTTGCCATCGTTGTCGTAATCGCCGACCGCCGCGGCAATGTCGTAGCCGCCGCCTGCCAGGCCGGCCTTTTCCGTAACGTCCGTGAAGTGGCCCTTGCCATCGTTGGCAAACAGCCGGTTGGAGTACCTGGGCGAGGTCTTCTTCAGCGTTCGGATATCGGCGCCGTTGGCGAAGAAGATGTCCAGGTTACCGTCGTTGTTGTAGTCGAAGACCGCGACCCCGCCGGCCATGGTTTCGGGCGCATGGCGCTCCGGCGTCTGGCAGGTGTCGAGGGTGAAATCGATCGGCCGATAGATAAAGTGAATGGGCGATTCGGCAGGCGCGGCCCGCCACAAGGCCGGGCTGAGGAGCGCGCTCAAAGCTACAAATCCACCAGTGATAGCTGCCCGCACGATTTAGCTCCGTATCCAGTATAAAGAAAAGCCCCCGCCGCATAGGGCGGGGGCTCGTGTGAAACGGTCTAAAGGTCAGGCGTCCGGCTAGAAATGCAGCCGGAGAGAGAACTGGGCGCGACGTTCACCCGAACTCGTGGTGATCTTGCCAAAGGTCGAGTCTTGGAAGTTCGTGTCGGGGGCGCCGAGTTGAACCTTGTTGAACGTGTTGAAGGCCTCGAACCGGAACTCCGTGCTGAAGCGCTCGGTGATGCGGAAGTTCTTGAACAGAGCCGAGTCGAGCGTGCTGTTTCCAGGGTTGTATATGTCGTACGGAGCTGCGTTGCCGCCCGTCAGAGGAGCGGGAGTCGTGAAGGCGGCGGTGTTGAACCATTCATTCGCGCTCCGGCCCCCGGCAGGCGAGCCGATATTCTGCCCGGATACGACATCGGGCCGGCACCAACGCCATACACCCTGACATCCGTTGTAGTTCAGGATGTTAGGAGCGCCTGTGCGGATGGTCAGAATGCCGTTCAGCCCCCACCCGCCCACAATGGTGTTGAGCACGGGGTTCATAGCGGCCCCGAACTGCCTGCCCTTCCCGACCGGCAATTCATACACGAAGCCGGTGGTGAAGCTATGGCGATGGTCCCACTGGGCGTTGGAGTACATGCTCGCGTAGTTCAGCGGATTGGGCGAATCGCACACGTTGCTCAGAGGCAGGCACGCATCCGTCATCACGTGCGACCAGGCGTACGAGGTGATGAACTGTAAGCCATTGCTCAGCCGCTTCTCCACCTTCACGGTCAAGGCGTTGTAGTTTGCGTATGCGTTGCTGTTGGTGACGTTGCCCGGTCCGATGTACGGAATCGGCTCAAGCGACGCGCAAGTGATGTTGGTGTTGGTGGTGGCGAAGTTGGGGCAGGCATTCCCACCCGCCTGGTCCGTCTCATATTGGTGGCTTTGGTGATTTCCGACGTAGGCCACCTCCACTGCGGTCTGCCAGAGAAACTCGCGCTGCACCGCCACGTTCCACTTCTGCACCAGCGGGCTCCGGGAGTCCGTGGCGAAACCGTGGAAGTCCACCGGGGCAGGCGCTTGGAAGACATTCGTAGGCCAGCCGGAGGACAATCCCCCGGCGAACCACGGATTCGTGACAAAGTTATTGGGAAGCGGGTTGTCATTCAGGTCGAACCGGCCCAGCGAGACCGTATAGTTGAACGGCGCGTTTTCGCCGAGGTTGGGGCTGCCGCCCAGATTTTCCTCGCCGCCGTAGAAGATCCCGAAGCCCGCGCGAATGACGGTCTTCGGAGCTACTTTGTAGGCCAAGCCAAACCGCGGGCCGAAGTCGTATTTGTCCCACGGGTACATGTACTTGCTGACCGCGCCGCGGGACACGGTGACGTTCGGGAAAGAAGTGGCAAAGTTCGGCGGCAGAGCCTGGTTGGAGTTGTTCCCCTTCGGGATGTAGAGGGTTACGTCCTGCCACACGAAGTTCGATGACCGGCCGAACCTCTCGTAAGTGGGCGAGAAAAGTTCGTACCGTATCCCCAGGTTCAAGGTCAGCTTGGGGGTAACTTTCCAGTCGTCCTGACCGTAGAACGCCCAGGTCTGCTTCTGCGAGGAGATGAAGTTGGTGGTGGAGATGGAGCCGGAATCCACAATGCCCAGCAGGAAGGAGGCCATCCCATCGCCGCTACTGCCGCTGAGGGCGCCGGCGCCAGGATATGCCGTGGCATTGTTGGAGAAGTTCATGTCGCCGTGCGGGTCCGAGAACTGGACAAAGGGGAACTGCACCAGCCGGAGTTCGCCTCCGAACTTGATCGCGTGGGAACCCTTCATGATCGCCACGTTCTGGATGAAGTCCCGGACGTTGCTCCACATCAGCATCGGCTGCCATCCGCCCGCGCCAAAACCGGTGTAGCGGGAAGGACTCATCCCCGGAAGCCCGCCATTGCTCGGCAGGGAACCGCTGGGGTCGTATCCTCCGATGCCGTATTCTTTGTAGCCGTCCGTGGTCTGATTGACGCCGATAATCGAGGTATGCAGGCGCGTGGTGGCGACGCGGGTCTCGGAAACGATCGACGGGGTCCAAACTCGGGTGTACCCCATTTGTCCGTTGCGGGTGAAGGTTGCCTGGGTGCTCGGATTCCCGCCCGCATTAGAGCCGAGCGCTGGCAGTACAGCGTTACCACCCGAGGCCTGGTCCATCCAACTCAACGAGCCGTACAGGCTGTCCTTATCGCTGATCCGGAAGTCGCCGCGGAGATCGCCGGAGTCCTGCTGCATAAAACTCGGCGCGGAGTAGTAGTAGTCGTTGATCGGGAAGCCATTCACCGGCTGGTTCGGCGCCGGAAAGAGAGCTGCAATCTTGGCTGCGGCGGGGTCGAACCGGGTGGTTGGGATGATGTTTCCGGGGAAGGGAGTGCGTACCAGTTGGCCATTGACGGTCGTGGTGCTGGCCGGATCGAAGATCTGGTACTGGGCAATGTTCCCATTCGCGCCGGAGCCGATCGACGGTCCCAGCAAGCCCGAGAAATTCCCCTGGAGTTCCGCCTGCGTGGGGAAGGTGTCAAAGCCGGCCGAGGGGGTCTTCTGCCGCGTGCCCTGGTAATCGCCAAAGATGAAGAAGCGATTCTTGATAATCGGTCCGCCCGCAGCGCCGCCAAACTGGTTCTGTCTGTATACCGGCCGGGGCGAGCCGACATTGTTGTTCTGCCACGAGTTGGCGTTGAGATCGTTGTTCTGGAGGACCTCCCAGACGCCGCCATGCAGTTCGTTGGTCCCCGTCTTGAGATTGACGTTGACCACGCCTCCGGCAGCCCGGCCGTACTCAGCGTTGTAGCCGCTGGTCATGACCGTCATCTCGCCGATCGCCTCGGGTGGCGGACCAATGACGAACGAGGCTCCGTTCAGGAAGTCGATGACGTCGACGTTGTTATCCACACCATTGAGCAGGAAGTTGTTCTGCCCCGTCCCGCGCTGGCCGTTGGCGGAGAAACCGCCCGTGTTCTGATCGCGCGTGGATTCGCTCGGGTTGATGCCGGGCGATAACCGCGCGAGATAAGTGAATGTGCGCTGCGCGCCCAACGGCAGCGAGGTGACCGCCTGTGAGTTCAGCGCGGCGCCGAGCTGGGTACTTTCGTCCTGCACCAGGGTTGCCTGGCCGGTCACTTCGACCGTCTCGGTGATCTGCCCGACCTGCATCACGAAGGGAACGCCGATTCTGCTTCCGGCCGTGACGGTGATGTTCGACTCGCTCGTTCGCCGGAACCCCGCCGCCTCCGCCGTTACTGTATAAGTCCCGGTAGGCAGCGCCGGACGAGCATAATCGCCCGTCGCAGTCGTAGAGACCGTGGCGCTTTCCCCGGTCCCGACGTTGGTAATGGTAATTGTCGCACCTGGCACCGCGGCGCCCGACGGGTCGGTTACCGTGCCGGTGATTGTACCCAAGTCTCTTTGGGCAAAAGCAAGACTGCTAAGCAGCAGTACGAGGGACACCATCCATATACAGCTTCTCAGGTATCCCATGCACTTAAAGAGGGAAGTCAAACGGAACCCTCGGGTCACTACCATGCGTAACCTCTCTTTACTCTCTCAGTTAACGCACAACCCCAGCCATATCCCTTTTCCCCTGCGGGGCCTCTCACACCCCGACGCCTCAACTCCCAACCCGAACCTGCGTGCGGGAACTTCTCGCCCCCAGGTACAGGCGGTGTACAGCAGAGATCCAGACTCTCTAATCTCTTTCTACTACTCCTATGATGGGAGACTATATTATAATCGTTAACTATTGTCAAGGGTATTCCGATATTTTCGGGGGCTGCAATCAGTATTTTGGGGCCGAAATAAGCTCAATACTGAACAGGCGGATCTGATTGACGCCTGCGGCGGTCTACCCGCCCTTCCGGTAAACCCCTTCCAGGGCTAATCCGTGCGGACTGACATCGTAATTGGCTAGCACTCGCCGAAGGTGTCTGGGCCGCGCCGCCTGGCTCTCACCCGGCTTCCTCCATCCAACGCAAAATGCCGGCGTTCAGCTCGGTTAGAGCCAGCGGCTCAGACGGCCAAATGGTGGAGAGGGTCGGTCCGACTAGCTGGACTACATTGGAGTCCTCGATGGCGAAGACACCCAGGGTATTCCCCTCGTAGGAGGGCAGCCGGGAAGTTGCGAGAAAGACATACTCGGCTAAGATCTGGGCGTCGATGAGCGAGGAAGGGGCGTCGTCCTGCTCGGGCACCGGGTTCGCCCGCCCCTGGTCCTCGAATACCGCTACGCTGCTGAAAGGCTTCAGCTTGCGCCGAATACCGAAGGCACAGATCGCGAGTTGCGGCTGCGCCCGGCGGATGGCCTCCGAGGCGCCCCACTCCACGAAAGCGTTCCCAAAAAGCAACGCCCCGTTGCCGGTGAGAAAAAGATCCCGAATGAAGCCGGAAAGGCGGGGATCGTGTCCCAGCCCCTTCCCCAGCAACGGAGACAGATCCAGGCGGCGCAAATCCTCGAAGGCCTGGTCCGCCGAATGGAGATCCTTCTTGATGAGATTCAGCCGCTTCAGGAACTCCTTTCGGGCAGGTCCGAGGGCGTCAAAGGAGAGCAGCGTCAAGCCATCCGCCCCCGGCGCCAGTTTCCGGCTGAGAGCATCCCCGGATTCGAAGACCCAGGTGCGTTCCGCCGTGTCCGCGGCAGGATCCGTGTGGCCCGCCAGCGCCAGCAGGAATTTCTCCGCGCCGTCGCCGAAAGCCGTACGCAGCGCCAGCGTCCGGGCGGCCTGCGCGAGCCCGGGCCAGGGGTTTCCGGCGGGGAGGGGCAGCCCGGCCGGCAGCAGGCAGACGACCACGTTCCTGCGCCGCTTCCGCCCTTTCGCGGCCTCGACGCCGGCGTCGATTCGGGCGAAGATTTTCTCGACCTCGGAGCGCCACTGGGGATAATACGGCGAGCGCACCAGCAGGGACGTTTCCGCAATGCTGATGCGCGCGCTCGAATCCTTCCAGGCCGGCAACTGCATCTTCGCCTCGATGCCGTTTACCGCCCGGAACAACGCTTCGAAATCCGCGGGGGAAAGCCCGGCGAGGTAATCGATCTGATCTTTCAGGGTGCGCTGCTCGACCGGGAACAGCACGTCCCACTTCTCGAGCTGTTCATTCAGCGGCGGCACAAACGTCCTGGGCAACCGTTTGAGCAGCTCTTTGTCGATCGCGGTCATCGTCAGACCCGGAATTCCGGCAGCATAGCGCCCACCGCTTGTGTGCACTCCACGCCAAGAAAGGCCCCCAGAGAGGGAGCTACATCGATATGCCGCACCGGCGTCTTCACGAGCGCGGGCCGGCTCGCGGTCGGGCCCAGCACCATCAGCCAGGTCACCCGGTTCTCCTCGGTGTTAGTGCGATGGTTGAAAAAGCCGTTAGTCGTCGATCCGTCGGGATCCCGGCCGAACTCCGGCATGATCACCAGCGCAGTCTGGTCGGCGTATGCCGGAAGAGACTGGAGCAGG
The DNA here is from genome assembly GCA_963714205.1 of Terriglobia bacterium. Taxonomy (GTDB): domain Bacteria; phylum Acidobacteriota; class Terriglobia; order Bryobacterales; family Bryobacteraceae; genus CAVQNQ01. The sequence goes on along the minus strand of CAVQNQ010000002.1, from coordinate 510,775 downwards.
TTCCAGAGCCGGTAGCAAATCGCGTCCGTGTTGCGTATGCCCGCCAGGTGAGCCGAGTAGAGCCCGAAGTGCGCCACCTCTATGTCCGAAAAATTGATCATCAGCAGGGCCGGCTCCACGCGGCGAAGCACTTCGGCGGCGACGATGAAGGTGAGCTCGTCGCCGCTCGTGGCGTTGTCGGGTCCCTTTATGAAATCCGCCAGAGCGGTCAGAAACGTTTGCTTGAGCGCCGGCGCCATGGTAGCAGCCGGTCCAGGGACCTCCCAACCGATCCGCTCGTAATCCTGCTGCATGACCTCGGTCAATTCATTGAGCAGCAGATCCCGATCGAGGCGCGGCCGCTGGCCGAACAGGACGATCCGCTCGACCGCCTCGATCAGCAGTTGCTTGGTGAGGATCACGTTCCCGCCCGCCCCGATGTTCGCGGTGAGCGCCTTATTGCTGGTGACGACAAATGTCTGCGTAGGGTCCAGGTGGAGCTGACTCCGAAGATAGTTGATCAGGGTGGGGTTGCGCGGCAGGTCGCGGCCCCAGTCGTCCACGTGCTGCCAGACTCCGGTCAGAATACTGGAGATGGTGTTGAAGTGCGACGTGACCCCTTCATTTACGCAGTTCTCGTAGAACAGCGCGCGGGGCATGAGGTCGCCGTGCAGGCGGGGGATATTAGCCAGCCCGGTGGGAGCGAAGGTCTCTTTCCGTCTGACGCCGGCGATGGTTGCCAGCACGACTTTGCGCACGGGACGGTTCGCCGCCCGGGCCGCCTTAGGAGGCAGTTTCTCTACCGCGGCCAAAAGGGCTAGCCGCAGGAGCGTGCGGCGGTCCAACGCATGGGCAATAGCCTCCCGCATGACTGCACCCCAGGTTCTTAGCTTACGACTTCTTTGCGCCGCGCACAATGTCAGCGTGCCGCGGCGGCGTTTTTCTCCTCGCCCCAGACCAGCGGATCCGGGCCGGAGATTTCGAGGAAGAGTTTGAAATCAGCGCGCGCCTCGTCGGCGTGGCCGGCTTTGACGGCTGCCTCACCGCGCAGGTAATAGAGCCGCGGGAAGAAAAAAGAAACGAACGGAGAGAGGCCATCCGCCGCGGGCACGGGGTTGAAGCGCAGCAGCGGCGCGGCATCCTGGTAGCGTCCGGTTTCGAGATAGCTCCACGCCAGCAAAATCGCGATCCCTTCCTCGGGCGGCGTGCCAGTGGCGGAATACAGCCTCTTCAGGACCTCCGAAGCGGCGTCGAATTCCCCGTCGAGCAGCAGCGCATACGCCAGGGCGCGGTCGCGTGCGGGCGTCTCGGGGCCCGGGGCGAGCCGCGCCACGCGGGCGGCCCATTCGGAGGCCGGGGCGTGCGGCTGGCTCAGGAAGCGCGCCAAAGCGGCTCCAACGCCGGCCGCCGCCCCCTCCGCGGCCGCCGCCTGGTTCGCCGCGGCGGAAGCGCCTTCGCGATCGCCCAGCAGCCGCCTCCAGACCGCCAGATCGGTATAGGCGCGCGACGCCACCTCCCGCTGGGGGAGCCTAAGGGCGTCTCGCGCATAATCCTCGAGTTGCCGGCAAGCCTCCTGACGCCGGCCGCTCACCCACGACCATTGAGCCTGGCGATACGCCACCAGAGGGTCGTGCCCGGCCGTGCGCGCGTCCAGGTACTGCTTTTCGAGGGCATCGGCGCCGTCGCGGTCTCCGGTCATCAGGCGCGCCATGGCGGCTTTGTGCCGGTCGCCGCCGCCCAGGAAATTCGCATCCTTCCCGGCGGCCTCCAGGTAGAACGTTTCGGCCTCGCGCAGGCGCCCGGTGATCAGGTTCACGTCGCCCATGGAATCGAGCGCATTGGGATCGGACGGACGCAGCTTCTGATATCTCCGCAAAGCCTCCATGGCGGCATTGAGATCGCCTGCATAGGCAGCCGCGTAGCCGAGTTGGTTGAGCGCCGCAACGTCCTCCGGTTCGAGCGCCAGCGCCTTCCGGAAAGACTCGACCGCCTCCCCATAAGCGCGTCCGTTCATGGCCGCGTCGGCCAGTGAGCGCCACACCAGGGGGTCTTCCGGTTGCAGGCGGGCGAGCGCGGCCAGCGCACGGCGGCTGGCGCCCAAATCGCCGCCCAGGCTGGCGGCCTCCGCTTCGAGGCGCGCGCGCTCCACCGGGCCGATGGCGCCGCCCCGCGCCAGCCCGCGTTGCAGGGTGGCCAGAGCACCGGAGCGGTCTCCGCTTCCGATCTCGAGATGCGCCAGGGTGCGGTAGGCCGGACCGAAAGCCGGATCGGCGGAAATGGCGGCTTCCAGGTGCGCGGCGGTGCCGGGGCCCTGCGCTTCGAGGGCCATGGCGTATTCCCGCAGCGCCGCCTGGCTGCGCGTGGGATAGGCGGAAGCGTACCTCGAAAGCTGGCGCGCCAGGCTCGCGGCCGCCCCCAGTACGTCGCCGGAAGGCGCGGATGCCGCGATCGTTTCGACCATCCTGCCGGTGCGCGGATCTTCGATCGCGAGGCGCGCCTCCAGGCGGTCCGCCCGCACGTCATAATCGCCGTAGCCGATGCGGTTGGCGCCGGCGGCCAGCGCCAGGTCTCGTTCCGCCGAGACTCCCGGCGCGGATGCCGGCCGGATTCCCAGCGCGCCGTCCAGGCTGTGCAGTTGCGCCGAGCCGATCACGCGCATACCCGGAATGCCGGTCAGCTCGGTGCCAATTGCCTCGGAAAGCGCGCGGCCCATCCAATCGGTAGAAACGTCCGCGCCCAGGTTTTCGAAGCGCAGTACGGCGAGTCGCTCCGGCACGGTGGGAGCGGAACTCCTCCCGCAGCCTGTCAGGCCGGCCCACGTCAAGAGCGCGGCGGATGCTCCCCGCATCCACCCCGCTTTATAATGCACGCGGCTCCCGTTCCATCAGCTCCTTGAATTCGGGCAGATCGCGCACGGGAGCGAGCTCGGGATCTTCCTCGATCTTCTTGCGGTCCTTGAATCCCTCTTCGAGCGCCTTCCTGAGGTATTGGAGCGACAGGTCGTTACGCCCGTCTTTGGCATACACCTTGGCCATGTAATAGTGAAACTTCGCGCGCTCCTCGACGTTGCGCTCCTGCAGCATCACGCCAGCGCTGCCGCGCGACTCGAAGACATCAGGGTTCAGCCGGAGCGCCGTCTGGTAGGCTTCGCTGGCAAGCTGGTATTGCTTGCGGGAGAAGTAGGCCGTGCCCAAGTTGCTGTAGATAGAAGCCTGCCGGGCGCCCTCCGGGATCATCGCGATAGCTTTGCGATAGCAGTCGATCGCCCGGCGGAAGTTCTTCCGGGCGTAGTAAACCGTGCCCAGGTTGTTTTCCGCTTCCACATAGTCCGGTTTGAGCCGGATGGCCAACTGATAACATTTCCGGGCGGCATCCAACTGCTGCATCTGGTGATACGCGATCCCCATCTTGTTTTGCAGCACCGCGTCTTTGGGCGATCCCTCGCGGAAGGCCTCGATCGCCTCGCGGTACATTTTGCGCGCCATGTAGATGTCGCCGCGCTCCTCCGGTCTGAGATTCGGCCGCGCTTGGACGGGCGGCGGCGATGGGATCAGCCCATCCGGCACGGCGTCAGAGGATTGCGCGATCACCCAGGTGGAACAGAGGCCAGAGGCTAGCACCAGGGCCAGAGGTGGGAAATGCATACGGGCCTCCTCTGCCCCCTATTTAAACACATTCAATAATCGCCGGAAGAATCCCTTTTTCTGCGGCTTGGGCTGCTGCTCGGCGGTCTGCGGCGCGGCCGCCGGCACATTCGCCTCGGCACGCGCCTGAGTTGGGCGGGGTGCCGGCGGCGCGCTTTCCTGCGCCGGCGCCCTTGCGCCGCTCTCCGGAGATGCACCCGAAGCGGCCGGAGCGACCTCCCAGCCCGCCACATTGGTCACCTGGCCGCCGTGCAGCGGGCAGGCGCCCACCGGCTGCGTTCCGGCAATGTAGACCTCCGGCCGTGAGGTGGGGCAAGACGGCGTGGCCGGCATTCCCGACTGCGGATCGATGGAGATGGTGACAATACCATCGGGCGCCTCGAAGGGCTTGGTATCGTGGTACTCGCGAAAGGCCAGCGCGCTCTTCATGAACTCGGCCCAGATGGGCGCGGCCGAGTGGGCCCCTTCTAAATCCAGTTCCCGATTGTCGTCGAAACCCACCCACACCACGCACAGCAGCTCGGATGTGTAGCCCGCGAACCAGCCATCGTGCGATGTGCCGGTCTTCCCCGCGGCCGGCGCCGTGAATCCGTAGCGTTCCCGCACCCCCACGGCCGTGCCGCTGCGCAGCACTTCTTCCATCAGGTTGGTCATCAGGTACGCCACCCGCGGATCGAGAGCCGGTCTCGTCTCGGTCTTGCTCTTAAAAACCGTCTTGCCATCCTGCGAGCGCACCAGCGAAATGAAGCTCGGCTTAACGTATTCGCCCTGATTGGAAAAGATGGTGTACGCGGCCGCCGCTTCGAGGGGCGTGATTTCGTAGGCTCCCAGAGCCACCGCCGGTGTGGGTTGGATGCTGTAGTTCATGCCGGCCCGGTTCGCCATGGCTACCACGTTATCGAAACCCACCATTTCCGCCACTTTGACGGTGGCTACGTTGAGGGAGTGCGCGAGCGCCTCGCGGAGCGTCACGTTGCCGTAGAACTTCTGCTCGAAGTTGGTGGGCTCGTAGGGTTTGCCGTCGAACCAGAAAGTCGTGGGCTGGTCCAAGACCATGGTGCTGGCGGTCAGCAGGCGCGGCCCTCCCGAGATGGCCGTATCGAGCGCCGCGGCATACACGAACGGCTTGAAAATCGAACCCGGCTGCCGCTTGGCGAGCGTATGGTTGAGCTGGCTCACTCCGTAGTTGCGCCCGCCCGCCAGCGCGCGGACCTCGCCGGTGTGAGGGTCGATGGCCACCAGCGCCACCTGGGCATCGGGTGGAGTCTGCCCACGGAAACGGCGCTGCCGGCGGATCTGCTGATCCACGTTCTCCATGCCGTCGCGCACGGCCTCTTCGGCGGCCCTTTGCAGCCGCAAATCCAAGGTGGTATAAATCCGGAACGCATTGGATTGCATATCCGAATCCTGGAAAAGGGACTGCGTGGTCTCGTTCACCAAGTCCACGAAATAGGGGGCCTCGTCCGACTGCACCGCCCCGCGCGCCGCGGTCAGGGGCGCTTCCACCGCCAGCGCCCAGTCGCGATCGCCGATCTGCTCGTTCTGCCGCATCAGGCCCAGCACCACGTTGCGCCGCTCGCGCAGCCGGTCCGGATGCCGGTACGGATCGTACAACCCCGGCTTCTGAATCATACCCGCCAACTCGGCCGCCTCCGGAAGCGTAATCTGGCTGAGCTCCTTGCCCAGGTAGGCCTCGGCGGCCTCGCCGAATCCGTGGATCTGGAACGAGCCGCGCGATCCCAGGAAGATCTCGTTGGCGTAAAACTCGAAGATCTCCTCCTTGGTGAGCTTCTGCTCGAGCTGCAAGGTGATGATCATCTCGGCCAGCTTGCGCGTCCAGCGCTTGCCCTGATCCAGCCAGAACATGCGCGCCAGTTGCTGGCTCAGGGTGGAAGCTCCCTGCTCCTTGCGGCCTTCCTTGAGGTCGATGTAGGCGGCCTTGATGATGCGGATGGGGTCGAAGCCGGAGTGCTGGAAGAAGCGCTTGTCCTCGGCCGATGTGACCGCGTCCACCAGGATCCTGGGGATGTCGGCGAACTTCACGATGCGGCGCTTCTCGCGGGCCGGTCCGGAGACATTGGTGATGAGCTGCGGCTCGAGTTGGTACAGCGTGCGCGGCGTATTGTCGGCCAGCGAGATCACCTCGGCGATCTTCCCGCCGGCGAACTTGATCACCCCGGCCTCCTGGTCGAAGTAGGAATCCGGGCCGGGAAAGATCTCGATGGAGGACGGATGGATCTGGTAATAGCCCACCTGGTTGTCGCGCGATTCGGTGTAGCCGCTGCGGCGCAGCTGGTTGGCCACATCGGCCGGCGTCATGGCATCGCCCACGGCGATGGATTCGGGCGCCGCGAAAATCTTGGCGGTATTGGCGATCGGCCCCACCCGCAGCTTCTCGTCGATGAGCTTCGAGTAGCTGGAGTAGAAGTAGGTGAATGCCCCCAGCCCCGCAATGATGGCAAGGGCAAACAAGACAATCAGGGTCCCGCCCACGCGCCCGAAGAAAAACCGCGCCAATCCCGCATTCCGGGGAACGCGAACCTTCATTTTCCCTTTGGAAACCCGCTGGGGCGCTTTAGTAGCCACTTAATCCAATTTTCGCACGCGGCGGGCTGGGCGGGTATAGTTTGCGCAATTACTGGCTGCCCGCGCCGGGGTAGAAATGCAGGTTCACGGTGTATCCGGGCAAGTCCACTTTCACGAAATAGCGCACCTCGATGCGCAGCCCGTCGGGGGAATGCAAGACATGCACGTCGTCCTCGTTCACTGGCAGGTCGAGCGAATGCGCCTTATCGAGCACTTGGGAGCGCAGCACGTCGTCCGGCGGAGCCTGCTTGGCGATCCTCTGCGTCATTCCCGAGACGAATTCCTGAAGTTGAAGGTTGTGCAGATAAATGGGCGCGATGAAGCCCGCGAAGCCCACCAAGGCCGCCAGCACGAACACTCCGGCCACGATCCGCCAGCGCGCGACGCCCCTCATCGCTCGCGGCCCGATTCCTTGCTGGCGGCGGCCAGCTCTTCCCAGAAATCGTCGGAATTCGGCGTCCATTCGGCATTTGACAGGCCGGAGATCTGCAATTCATCCTCTTTCAGGGTTCCATGCCCGTACAAACAGATATATTCGATCCGCGGGCGCCCGAACTGCAACATGCGGCCCCACGAACCGGTCTGGATGGGCATGCGCAGCCGCCGCAGGCACACGCGGCAGCGGTAGCGCTGGTCCCAGATCACGATGTACAACACTCCGCAGGCGATCAAAAAGCAGACCATGTAGGCCAGATTGCAGAGCAGCACGCGGTTACCGTCGCCCAACAGCGCCAGGGGCGAGGCGTGGAGATTCGGTGGCCACATCCACTCGAGCCATCTCAACATCCCGTAGAACATCGCGGCCGCCACGCCCAGCTTGCCGGCCAGGTAGCCCCAATATCTCATACGTAACAGATTCCCCGCGCCCCCTTGCGGTTGCGAAACTCACGGGCGCCACAAGTTCCGCAGAATGAACAGAACATTGGCGGGCCGCTCCGCCAGGCGGCGCATATAGTACGGGTACCAGGCTTTTCCGAAGGGCACGTAGAGTCGCAGGCGGTAGCCTTCCGCCACCAGGCGCCGTTGCAGATCGCGGCGGATGCCGTAGAGCATCTGAAATTCGAAAGCTTCCCGCGGAACCTTCCGCGCAGCCGCGTGGGCCTTGGCCGCGGAAATCATTTTCTCATCATGGGTGGCGATGGCGGGGTACAATCCGCGATCGAGCAGGATCCGCATCAGCTCGACGTAATTGCGGTCCACGTCCGCCTTGCGCGAAAACGCCACCTCGGGCGGTTCCAGATACGCGCCCTTGCAGAGCCGCACGCGAATCCGCTGGTTGCAGAGGTTTTCAACATCGGCCTTGCTTCGGAAAAGGTAAGCCTGGACGACCACCCCCACCGCGCGGTAGCGGGCGTGGAGATCGCTCACCAGATCGAGCGTGCGCTGGGTGTACTCGCTCGATTCCATGTCCACGCGCACGAAGCTGCCCAAGCGCGCCGCGCGGGCCACGAGCTGCTCGACGTTGGCGCGGCATTCCTCGAGTGAGAAATCGAGGCCGAACTGGGTCAGCTTGAGCGAGACATTCCCCTCGATTCCGGCTTCGTGCTGCGCTTCGAGCGCGCGCAGATAGACGTCGCGAGCTTCGGCGGCTTCGACCAGCGAGGTGACGCTCTCGCCCAGGTGATCGAGGGTGGCGTTGATGCCTTCGGCCCTTAGCCGCCGGCTGACCTCGAGCGCCGCCTCGAGTGTGTCTCCTGACACGAACCGTTTGGCCAGGCGCCGTGTAGTAGGGGAAGTTTCCATCCATCGGCGCAGCCACTTTCGCCGCGAGAGGAACAGAAACAGCCGGCGCACGACTTCAGCCTAGCACCACGCGGGGCCTGGGTTCGTTTTGCGCTAGACTTCCGCGGCACGCAGAGGCCTAATCTTAGGGCCTCGGCCGTCGTTGCCTGCCTTACCATTTTCGAGACATCACTCGGCGCACTACGCGGGATCTATGCCTTAACTTTCATTTCCAGATCGAGCCTGAGCGACTGTCCAAACCCGTCGAGGCCGGGGAAAAGCGATGCCCTGTGGATGTTCATCGCCCGCAGGTTTTTGAGGAACGTAATTCGAAGCTCGCGTTTCAGCACAAGTTGTGGGTGAGGAGAATTCCTTCTTCACGGCACGGTCAAAGGATGTGTTCAAATACCATCTTGCATCGCGCTGCCCCCGGAAGCACCACGCCCCCTCAAGCTCGATAATCCACGCGAGACACTCCTCCCACGACGACGCCTGTTCCGTCAGAGCGAAACTGCCAAAGGGCCTGTCGCCCAAGTAGTCATCTTCGCCGGATTTCCAGCCTTTCAGGAACTCTCTAAGGCGATGAGACCAGCCGGGCGGTGTCGGCATGATGGCGGGTGCGAACCGAGACTACATCTGTTGTAACATAATCGTCTGAATTTGTTTAGAGTTTCGGTTTAGCGGGGATCGGGCGAAAAGGAGCAGTTTTGAGACGTGGAGGACGACGCCGGCTGAGATCGGGCGTTGAGGCGCGGGATTTTGAAGACGGGTATTCGCGCCTGCTGGCGCTCGCGCGGCCCTTGTCATAGTACTGATAATTGGGAATCCATGATGTTGCGAATCGAACAGAAGTGTTCGACAATACGAGCGTGAAAGGGAGCGAGTTCCTTCGCAAGATGAGAGCCGTCGCCGGGCGGAAGAAACTGACCTTCCGCTGGGTGGCGGAGCGCGGCTCGGGCAGCCACGGCACCCTCTACGTTGGCGATCGTTACACGGTCGTGAAAGATCTCAAGAAGGAACTCGGCCCCGGTCTGCTGTCGGATATGCTGAAGCAACTCGGAATTCGCAAGGAGGACCTGTAATGTTTACCGCAACTTATCCCGCCGATTTTCTAACCGAGAGAAACGGCAAAGGCTTCCACGTCCGGTTTCCCAATTTGCCCGAAGCGCTCACGGGAGGAATCGATCTCGACGACACACATAAGCAGGCGGCCGATTGTTTGGCCGAAGCTCTCGCCGGACGGATCGCACGCGGGGAATCAATTCCGGCGCCTTCCAAGTTGAAACGCGGCCAATATCCAGTAAGCGTTCCGCTGTACCTGGCGCCCAAGCTTGCCCTTTATCTGGCCATGCGCGAGGGCGGCATGCGCAATACGGACCTAGCTAAGCGTCTTGGCGTCAGCGAAACCGTTGTCCGCCGAATGCTGGACCCTAAGCGCAACACTAAGCCCGAGAAGATTCAAGCTGCGCTGGCAGTGCTCGGCAAGCGGATCGTCGTCAGGTTCGAGGATGCGGCATAGGTTAAACTGCCGGCTTTCTTTTCGAGGGCTACGGCTGTTGGCTCTTCGCTGCCTTTTCGATGGCCTCTATGTCGGCGAGGTCTTGACGTCTGCCAGCGGCGCGTTTTGCTGTTAGCAGGTCTTCACGGGAAATGAAGTTTGCCCGCAAATTCGTTTCCTCGTCAAAAACGTCTTCCACCCGGCGCGGCCACGCGTCGTCAAACTCGATGCCCGGAATTGCAGTGAGAATGTCAACGCCGACCGGTTCGTGCCCCATGCGGAAGAACGGGCCGGGTTCCTCAAAGTCGGCGGCGGTCAGACCTTCGAGCGGCGCACCAAATTCAGCCAAGGCCGCGAAAACCGCTTTTGCGTTTTCGGGATCGGCTTTCACCAGAATGTCGAGGTCTTTGGTTGCGCGGGGTTGCGCATGGATCGCTACGGCATAAGCGCCAATGACAAGGTACTTAACGCGGTGCGCGTTCAAAATGGACAAGAGTTCTTTGTAGTCTGAAAGCATCCGGCTTGAACCCCTTCAGTTTGTAGCCTTCCTCGGTAAGTTCCGCCACGGCGGCCACGCGCTCATGTACGGGGCGGCTCTGCCAGTAACGATATTCATCCGCCTTCATCTCGTCGAAGTTCGTGTACTTGCGGATGGTCTTGTCCATGCTTCGTTTGTAGCACGTAAGGAGCGGGGCTTCAACGCCAGAGGCCGGCAAAAGGTCTTGGGATGAAACTCAATATCCGGCTTCGCGCCCGTGGCGGACCGCCAGGATGACCACCTGTTTCCCGTCGTAATGATACAGAGCGACATAGGCTCCCTGCCCGAATTCAATCACCCACTCGCGAAACTCGGGTGGCAACTCTTCGACAGGACGGCCAATCTCCGGGTGCTTGCTGAGCGCTCTCACACCGCGCCGGATCATCTTGATGGCTCGCTGGGCGGCCCCTGGACTGTTGGCAAGAAACTGATAGAGGCGGGCGACATCCAGCAGGGCGGCCGGGGACCATCTCAGATGTGGCATTTAGGGATAGCAGCGCGCTTGCCGGCTTCGAGTTTGGCCAGCCATGCGTCGACATCCTTGGCCGTGACGTGCAGGCCGGTCGTCTGATAGGCGGCCCACGCGGCCAGCGCGTCCTGCCGGAGTTGCTCGCGCTTCTCCTCGCGGTCCACATATTGCTCGATGGCTTCGCGCATGACCCAGTGCGCCGACCGGCGACGCGCCGAAGCGAGCCGATTGACACGTTCTTTCATCGCGCTATCGAGCTTCAGGCTGGTTGTGGAAAGGGTCGCCACCGCGAGTGCTCCAAGGTGTTACTAGGTAATACTATATCACGACAACGCGCGGGAGAGAATACCGACGGATTCACCTTAACCGTGATATCCTCCTACCGTGCCGGGGGAACTCTGGCTGATTCGCCACGGGGAGACGGAATGGAGCCGCTCGGGCGCGCATACCGGGCGCACCGACCTGCCCCTTACGGAACAGGGACGGCGCAATGCCCTGGCCGTCGGACGCCTGCTGAAAGGCAGGCCGTTCGCCCTGGTGCTCGTCGAGCCCGCTCCAGCGCGCGGCCGAAACCTGCCGGTTGGCCGGCTACGGCGCCGTGGCCCAAACGGAACCCCAGCTTCAGGAATGGGACTACGGGGATTATGAAGGCCGCACCACGGCGGACATTCAGAGGGAGAACCCCGGCTGGTCTCTGTGGACCTCGCCCATTCCGCACGGCGAAACCATCGACCACGTGGCCGGCCGCGCCCGCGCCGTCATTGCGCGCGCGGCTGCCGTTGAGGGCGATGTGGCCCTCTTCGCCCACGGCCACATCCTGCGCATCCTGACGGCCTGCTGGCTGGGCCTGCCGCCGGCGGGCGGGCGGCTCTTCGCCCTCGATACCGCTTCGGTATCCACATTGGGCTACGAGCGCGAGACGCGCGTCATTTCGCGCTGGAATCTTTCGGCTTTGCCGTAACCAGCCCGATCCGCGCGGCCTTCACGCCCGGCGGCACCTTGGCCACGCGCACCACCAGTTGCAGCGCATCCACCGCCGAGACCACGCGCACCGTGGCGCGCTCGGCATCCAGGCCGCGCAGCACGGCAACACCCGTCGAGGGCAGGAAGATATCCATCACGCGAATTCTCTCGGCCCCGGCGTGGCAGTGCAGCACCAGCTCTTCATCGTCCTTGAGGGCCTTCTGCATGGCCTGGATTTGGCCCAGGATGACCGCGCCGACGTTCTCCGAAGCCTGCGCGGGCGCGGGCGTCTCCTTGGGAGCCGTGGCGGAGAGAATCGCCTGCTGCGCGATCTGCTTGGTGAATTCGCCCAGAGCCATCTGGTCCGATGCTAACACGCGGCGCATCAGTGCATAATTCTGTTATGCGCTCTTTCGACAGCCTGTCCGAACGTGAGGTTCTCGCCCTCGCCATCGCCGCCGAAGAGGAGGACGAACGGGTCTACGCGGATTTCGCCGAAGGCCTGCGGCAGGACTTTCCCGCCACCGCCGCCATCTTCGACGGGATGCGCGTCGAAGAGCAGACCCACCGGCGTCGCCTCATCGAGCTCTTCCGCCAGCGCTTCGGCGAACATATCCCGCTGGTCCGCCGCCAGGACATCAAGGGCTTCGTGAATCGCCGGCCCGTCTGGATGGTTCGTCCCATGGGCCTCGATACCGTGCGCAACCAGGCCGCCGCCATGGAAGTGGAGATGCGCCGCTTCTACGAGAAAGCGGCCGCGCGCAGCCAGGATGCCGGCATACGGCAATTGCTGGACGACCTGGCGGCCGAAGAGCGCTCCCATGAAACGCGCGCGGATGAGCTCGAGAAAGACAACCTCCAAAAGGACGTGCGCCACCAGGAGGATGAAGCCAACCGGCGGCTCTTCCTCCTCCAGATCGTCCAGCCCGGCCTGGCGGGCCTCATGGATGGCTCGGTCTCGACGCTCGCGCCGGTCTTCGCCGCGGCGGCCGCCACGCACAAACCGTGGGACGCCTTTCTGGTGGGCCTGGCGGCTTCCATCGGGGCGGGCATCAGCATGGGCTTCGCGGAAGCGCTTTCCGATGACGGCAGTCTCACCGGCCGCGGCCATCCCTGGGTGCGCGGCCTGATCTGCGGCCTGATGACGGCGCTGGGCGGCATCGGCCATACCCTGCCCTTCCTGATCCCGGATTTCCGCGCGGCCATGACCGTGGCTATCGGCGTGGTGATCGTCGAGCTGGCGGTGATCGCGTGGATCCGCAAACGCTACATGGAGACGCCGGCTCTCTCGGCGGCCTTCCAGGTCGGGCTGGGCGGCGCGCTGGTGTTTCTCACCGGATTGCTGATCGGCAGCTCCTAAAGCTCCCGCATCAGAACGAAAGCGCTTCGATCAGCTTGTTGATCTCGCCCTCCAGCGCTGATTTTTTCTTCTGCAGCTCGGCCTTGCGGTCGCGCAGGGCGGCCAGTTGCTGTTCGCTGGTGGCCAGTTGCCGCGCGTAGTCCTGCACCTGCTGCTGCTGGCCGCTCACCACATTCAGGCTGGCGATATTGCGCCGGATGCGCTCTTCATCGGAGGTGACCGAAGCGGTCTGGCTGTCCACGTCATGCAGGCCGCGGTCGGCTTCGGCATCCTGCGATTTCAAATCGGCGATGCGCTGCAGCTGCGCGCGGCCGGCCTCGCTAATGGCGCCGTTGTGGACATAGGTGACCAGCACATCGGGCGTCAGGTTCGTGACCGCGTAAGTCTGATCGTAGACACGTTCCTCCGAGACGGGGAATTCGCGCGTGGCATCGGCGGCCAAAGTTACCTCGAAGCGCTAAGCGTCGGCGGTCTTCTCGGCCGGCTTCTGATTGAGCAGCGTGTACATGGGCCGCAAGGGGTGCTCGATGATGAGGGTCTTGGGCTTCTGATCCACGTTCCGGATGGTATAGGTGCGCGTCTCCTCGGCGGCCAGTTTCGTGGTGAGGATGCCGCGGCTGGCGTGGATCTCGCGCACCACCGCCTGCTTGCCGTCGAAGGCCTCGGTGATGCGGGTTCCCAGGTCCACGGCGTAGCTGATAAGCCGCTTGTCCTTGGCCTTGAGGGTCTCCATGAGGGCTTCACCGCCGTAAGCACCGCCATCGTAGACCGTGATGGGGCCGCCATCGAGGGTCTTGCCGCTGGTGTTGGTGATCTCGGCGGCATCGGTGGGATGTTGCGAGCTGTGATCGGAATAGATCAGCAGCTTGCGCGCCTCGATGGGTTGCTGGAGGAACGGCAGCATGGCGGATTCATCTTTGCGGATGGTTACCGGCTGGGCGATGCGGTATTCGAAGAGCTCGCCCAGTTCGCCCGCCGAGGCGCTCGCCACAATGGAACTGGGAGCCACTTCGGCTTTCTTAGCGTCGGGCGCCATGAGCATACCCGCATCAAATTGCCGCGGAGGCGGAGCGGGGGCGAGCGAGCCGGTAATACCGCCGATGGTCCCGCTGCTCAATCCGGCCATCGCTCCGGCTCCGCCTCCGTGGCCGACGTTGCCCCCTACCCGCACCCTCTGCGGGGCGAGCGAGCCTTCGAAGCTGCCTTCGTGCACCACCGGCTGCGCGGCGCGATCGTCGGCCAGCTCAGCCGCGGGGCGCTCCACGTAGCGCGGCGCGTAAAGCTGGCTCACGAACGAAATCGGGCGGCCCGAGACCAGCGAAAGCTGCACCTTGTTCCAATCCTCGCCGGTGGTGTTATCCACAATCGCCCAGCCCTCCAGCACCGGCTGCCCGCTCGCGCCGAAAATCAGGCGGTAGCTCGATTTCCAGACCGGCGCGGGAACCATGTAGCTGGCCACCACCTCGCGCGCGGCCGCGTCCGTGGAATCGATGTAGACGCTGCGCTTGTCCTTGGAGCGCGCCGCCGCCAGCGCCGCCAGGTAATCCCGGAATTGCCCCTGGAGCGTGGCATCGGCGAAGCGGATCGCGGTGGCCGCGCTCAAATCCACCGTGCGCAGCTCGCCCGAATCGAGCATCAGGGTGAGCTGTTCGCGCTCGGGCTGCTTGTCGCTCCCCGCCACCAGGCGGCCGTTGACGATGGCGCCGGTGACCGTCTCGCCGCCGAATTTCAGCTCCAGCCGCGCGCCCTTGAGCTGATCCAGCATGGCGCTCAACGGCTGCGACCCGCCGATCTGAAAGGGGAAATCGGCCAGGCGATGGCTGAGCGGGTCCATGGCGTCGTAGCGCAGGACGAAGATCCTGCCGCCGCCGCGCTCGGAAATGGTGAGCGATTTCAGAACGTCGTTCATCTCGGCGGCGTTGAATTCCAGGCGCGCCGATTCGCCCGGCCCGAGCGTTCCGGAGCGCTCGAAATAGCCCACGCCGTGTTTGTAAAGCACCACCTGTTTCACCGGAAGGTCCGCCGCCGCGGCTAGCGCGGCCAGGCCCAGGATTGCCGTTAGTAGGTGTTTCATGGTTGTTTTAGACGGCGGCCGGCCCAAGTTGTTCCCGCCGCCACATCTACACTTCCGGAATGCCGCCTGGCGGCATTTCCTTTCAACCGGCTATTCGCCCATGGCTTTAATGATGACGCGCTTGGGGCGCTGGCCGTCGAATTCGGCGTAATAGACCTGCTGCCACGGCCCGAAATCGAGCCGGCCCTTGGTCACCGGGACAATCACCTCGTGGTGCACGATCAGGCTTTTCAAATGGGAATCGCCGTTGGTCTCGCCGGTGCGGTGATGGCGGTAATCCTGGCGGAAGGGCGCGATTTTCTCGAGCCACTCGTCGATGTCGGCGATCAGGCCGTCTTCGGCGTCGTTTACCCATATACCCGCGGTAATGTGCATGGCCGAAACCAGGATCATGCCTTCCTGAATGCCGCTTTTGCGCAGCGCATCTTCCACTTGTGGAGTAATATTGATATAGTCGCGGTGGCGGGCGGTCTTAAACGTCAAGTATTCGGTGTGAAATCTCATAGGCCGATGATACAACCGCGCAACCAATGCCTAACTCCGCACCCAGAATCCTCCTGGCGGACGACGAGCCTGCCGTACTGAAAATGATGGAGCTGTACCTGGACCGGCTGGGATATGCGGTCACGGTCGCGGACAGCGCGGCGAGGGCCTGGGCGGAGGTGGATGCGGCGCCGGATGGGTTCGACGTGGCCGTGCTGGACGCCACCATGGCCTGCTCGACGCTGTCCGATCTCGTCCTGAAGTTGCTCCGGGCCTGCCCCAAACTGTGCATCCTGGTCGCCAGCGGATATCCTGTGGATATGTCAGCCGTGGAACAGAGCGCCGGGCGCAGGGCGGCTTTTCTGCTCAAGCCTTTCGGGCCGGAGGAACTGGCCACATCGATCCGGAGGATCCTTGCCTCGCAAGAAGAAGGGCTTTGAGTTGGCCAAAGAGGTGAAGGCGATTGCGCGCGAGCGCGTGGGCCCGGTACCGGCCGGCGGGCCGATCGAACCCAAGTCCTCCCGCAAGAAGCCGAAGCACAAGAAGACCCTCGAGGAGGGCAACTGACCCGGAGCGGCCGGCCGTCCAGGCGGGAGTTCCTGGCGTCCGCGGCGGCGTGGCCGCTGTTCAATTGGCTTCCGTTCCCGCGCCGCCGGCACATAGATCTCGCGGGCGCGCGTTTTCGCATCCGGCGCAACGGCCACTCGCCGCGCCGGTACCTGGTGATCCACGGCGACGAAGAGACCGCCCGCCAGGTGCTCGAGCTGCATATCCAACTGTACGAGGGGATTGCCTACATCATCGAAAGCCACACCCGGAATGTGGTCATCGACGGGGGTGAAATCGACCCCAACCGCATGTTCTCGCGCACCGGCGCGGAGGCCAGTTTGAAGAGCCTCAGCCCGTCATGGGACCAGGCCCGGATCGCCAAGGCCCTGGCCATTCTGGACCGCGGCCGCGAGCGGCTGGTGCAGGCGTTTTTTCCGCCCTCCGGCGGCTTGCTGGTGGCCCTGCACAATAATTCGGAAGCCTACTCGGTGGCCGATGAGCGCCCCATCAGCGACGCTGAATCGATTCGCGAGCCGGACCGTTTGCACGCCTTCTTCCTGTGCACGGACCCATCTGATTTCAAGATTCTCGCCACATCGCCCTACAACGTGGTTCTCCAGCAGCGCGGCCCGCGCGAGGACGATGGTTCGCTTTCGCGGCTCGCGGCGGCGCGCGGCGTGCGCTACGTCAACCTGGAGGTGCAACAGGGCCAGGGCGACCGGCAAATGGAAATGCTCGATTGGCTGGAGTGGCACATGCCCCGGATTCCCGGCCAGGCGCCGTCCATCCAGAGTTACACGAAGTAGTCTTTGACCTTTTCGAAGAGGCCCTTTTCAGCGGGAGTGTTATCCACCGGCAGCGAATCGCGGAGTTGCTCGAGCAACTTGCGCTGCTCGCGCGTGAGCCGGGCGGGAACCTTTACGTCTGTGTGGATGCAAAGGTCGCCTCTGCCGCCGCCATTGAGCCTGGGGACGCCCTTGCCGCGCAGGCGGAACTGGGCCCCGCTCTGCGTGCCCTCGGGAATACTCAACTTGTGTGGTTTTTCGAGCGTGGGCACCTCGATATCGCATCCCAGGGCCGCCTGCGCGAGGTTCAGCGGAATGGTGCAGTGCAGGTCGTTCTCGCGGCGCTCGAAGAAGGGGTGCTCCTTGACCTTCAGGAAAACGTAGAGATCGCCCGGAGGGCCGCCATTGGCGCCGGGTTGCCCTTCGCCGCCCATGCGCAGACGGGTGCCTTCATCCACGCCCGCGGGGATGTTGACCTTGAGTTTGCGCTGCACCTGTTGATAGCCCTGGCCGCGGCAGTGACCGCACGCGTTGCGGATGATCTTGCCCGCGCCGCCGCACGTGCCGCAGGTGCGCCGGATGGAAAGAAAGCTTTGCTGATAAATTACTTCACCGCGCCCGCGGCAGGTGGGGCAGGTGCTCGCGCCGCTGCCCGGCTCGGCCCCCGTGCCCCGGCAATGGCCGCACGGCTCCATGCGGGGCACCTGGATCTCGGCATTCAAGCCGAACACGGCCTCCTCGAAACCGATCTCCAGGTCGTAGCGCACGTCTTCGCCCCGCTGGGCGCGGCTGCGCCGGCGTCCGCCGCCGCCGAAAAGGTCGCCAAAACCGAAAAGATCCCCCAGAATGTCGCTGAAATCGGCGAACGCATCCGGATTGACGCCGGCGCCCCCGGGAACGCCCTGCAAGCCCGCGTGCCCAAAGCGGTCGTAGGCCGCGCGCTTCTGCGGGTCGCTGAGCACGCTATAAGCCTCCGAGGCCTCTTTGAACTTCTCTTCGGCTTCGGGATCGTCCGGGTTGCGGTCGGGATGGTGTTTCAGCGCCAGCTTGCGATAGGCGCCCTTGATATCCTGTTCCCCGGCTTCCCTCCCGACGCCAAGGATCTCGTAATAGTCTCTTTTCGACACGGGATTCAAAACGTTATGGCCTCACCGCGACTCGCACCATGGCGGGGCGGAGGAGTCTGCCCTTGAAGTGATAGCCGCGCTGAAACTCGCCCAGCACGGTCTGATCCGCGGCCTCCCCGGTCTCCACGCGTTCCACCGCCTGGTGCAGGTTAGGGTCGAACGGTTTCCCCAGGGCGTCAATCGGCTCCAATCCCAGCTTCTTGAGCGTGTCGAAAAGCCGCTGGTAAATCAACTCGACGCCCTTGGCGTACTCGCGATCGGCGGTCGGGACCTTGAGGGCCCGCTCGAAATCGTCCAGCACCGGCAGGATGTCGCGCACCAGCTCCATGGCGGCGAACTGGAGAAAATCGGAGCGCTCGCGTTCGGCCCGGCGGCGGGCGTTTTCATACTCGGCGTGCGCGCGCAGCAAGCGGTCGTACAGCTCGTTCTTCTCGCCGGCCAGCCGGTCGCGTTCGGCCGTCACGGCCGCAAGCTGGCCTTCGAGGGTTTCGGCCGGGACGGCATCGTCGGTAGGCATTTCCAAGGGATTCTCGTCCGGATTCTGGCTTTCCACTGACTTCATTCTAACGTATCGCCGCGTCAGAACTGGGCGTTGGCGAGCGCCTGGCTGGTCTCCAGGACCGCCGCCATAACGCGTTCATAATGCATGCGCATGGGACCGAGCACCGCCACTTTGGCCGGCAGGCCGCTCCCCATGCGAACGGTCATGCCGATCAGCGCCAGATCCTTCATCGCCGGGTGGACCCGCTCGAGGCCCACGTGGACCTCCAGCTCACCGGCCGGCTGCTCGAGGAAGCGGTCCAGCAACTCGATCAGCCGCGCCTTCTCCTCCAGTGCGCGCAACAGCTCCCGCATCTTCTCGCGCGTCAGGTGCAGGTCCAGCCCCAGCAGGTTGCTGGCGCCTTCCATGTGCACTTCCGGGGAGGTGTCCACCATCAGCAGGCCTTTTTGATAGAGCGCCTCGAGCTTGCGGGTCACCGCCTGGTAGAGGGCCCCCTCTTCGAGCATGCGCCGCAGCAGCTCGCGGCGGGCATCCGCCAGCCGCCATCCCGCGAAGTTGCGGTTGACGTAATTGCGGATGTTTGAGAGTTCGTCCGGCGAAAGCGGCTCCTCGATGACCACCACGCGATGGCGCACCATGCGGTCGCGCGTCACCAAAACCATCAGGATCCGGTGATCCGCCAACGGCACCAGCTCGATCTGGTCCAGTTCCTGAGACCCCGCCGGAAGCGCCGCGGCGATCCCCACATTTCGCGTTAGTTCCACCAGAATGTGGCTGGAGCACTCGACGCGCGCCTCGAGCGTATCCAGGCCGGCAAACTCCCGCCGCAACCGCTGTGCCTCCGCCTGGGCCATGCGGCCGGCGGTGAGGGAACTGACATAAAAGCGGAAGGCCTTCTCGGTGGGGACGCGCCCGGCCGAAGTGTGCGGCTGCGAAAGGTACCCTTCCTCGGCCAGATCCGCCATAGCGTTGCGAATTGAAGCGGGGCTGAGGGCTGTCCGCGCGGCCTTGGAAAGCGTGCGCGATCCCACCGGCTCGCCGGTCTCGATGTACGCACGCACGATCGAGCCCAGGATAGTCCTGTGTCTGGCCGGTAGTGACGCAGGCGTTGTCATAATGGGCGCGAACGAACAACTCCCCCGTTACATTTTAATTGCCAAACAGGCCCTGGGTCAATAAACAAACCTTAATCCCAGCAGGAGCTCGCGTTTCCACGGAAGCCGGCTCAGCGGTAGCGGTAGAGCTTGATTCGCTGGATCAGCCCATTGCGGCTCTCGTCGCCGCCAAGCCGTAGATTCTTCCCGCCGCCGTTCTCGTCCCCGTTCAGCCTGCGTCCGGGAACCCAGCGGCCGTCCACGTAGGTGCCTTCGTCGATGGAAAGGATGCCGACGGTTTCGTCCCCCGTGTTCGGCGAGAACCTGACTTCCACCGGTCCGCTGCCGGCCACCAGGTATTCATCCGGCCCCAAGGCGATGAAGAGAGCGCCCGAGCGCTGCGGAAGTTCGGTGGCTTCGAGCGACACCATCGCAAACGCCGGTGGCGGAGCCGCCGCGGCGGAAGCCGCCGCCGGACCCATGCGCCGCGGGTAGCTCACTTCCAGAACGTAGTTGCCCAGCGGGACCTTCTGCGGCGGCTCGTCCGCACCCACCACCACGCCGGCCATCTTACCTTTGCCCTGGTTTTCGAGAATCACGGGGGCCAGTTGCGCGAGGATGCCGTAGCTTCGCGCCAGCGGCAGGTCCGCCGGTTCCACGCTCTTCATGCCGGGCCGCGCAATGGCATAATTGTCGATCGCAAACGGGGAGAAACCCATGCCGTCATACTGTCCCACCACATAGAAAACGTGGTAGGTGCCCGTGTTGCCGTCCGTCTCGGGAATGAACATCGGGTTCTCCGGAACAAAAGACTCCTGGTACCACTGCACCCACACGGGCAGGTTAGGGGTGTACAGGTCCGGCCCGCGGATATCGATCGCCGGCGCGGCGACCTTCCAGATGTTGCCCACCTCGGGCTGCGGGCGGCCGCCGCCGCGGGGGTGGGGCCGGTCGGGGCTGGGCATGGAGCACGCGTTGTTCACGAACATGGGCAACGGGTACTCGGCCTTGCCGGCCGCGGCCACCTTGCCAACGTAGCTGGCATAGTTCCAGGCCATAAAGATCTCATCCGTATACTCGTCTTTGCCGAAGACCTCTTCCCAGTTCCCGGACGTCTTGGACCCGGCTGCCTCCCACGCTTTGCGGAGTTGCGGATACAGCCTGTCCTTGTTGGCGGCGATATAGTCCAGCAGCTCTTTCGGCACGGGCGCCGCGAAGGCCTTTTCGGCCGCCTCGCTGCGATCGCGCGAGTCGCTCCCCAGGCCCACTTCGTTCTCCACCTGGATCATGACTACCCGGTGCCGGGCGTCCGTTTCCTTGATGTGCCGCATGAGGGCCGCGAAAGCGTGCGCATCGGCATCGCGATTGGCGGCGCTCAACGTGGAAAGGACCTCGATGTGTTTGCCTTCCTTGGTCTGGACCCGTGGAAACCGGTCCGGGTTCGTTTTCACCCAGGCCGGAATGTAGCTGGACACTCCGTTCTTCCAGCTTCCGAACCATAGGAAAATAAGCCGGAGATTATTGGTTTGCGCATCCCGGATCTGGCTGTCCACGAGGGAAAAGTCGAACTTGCCCTCTTGGGGTTCGATCAGTTCCCAGCTGACGACGCTCAGGACCGTGTTGACGTGCATAGCCGCGAGCCGGGGCCAGATCGGCTTCGCATAATCGGGTGTGGAGGTATTGGAATTGCGCAGTTCTCCCGCCAGCATCAGAAACGGCTTGCCGTCAACGATCAGCTGCGTGGCGGTGCCGTGCCTTTGAAGGTGAGGAATGGCCGTGGATGTGCCGGCATTGCTTTGAGCGCGCGCTGCCAGTGCAGCGAGCGAGAGTATGGCGATCAGGCCATAACAAGATCGTGTTTTCGTATGCGCCTCCCAAACGGGTTGTCCGAAGAAGTATACTCCAGTGGCGGCGAGGGCTGCTTACGGCGCCCCGCTCATCCGGCGTAGCGCTCGAAATCGTCCGCGCGGAGACAGTGCGCCAGGGCCGTTTCGCGGGTGATGCGGCCGGCGCGCACCTGCTCGGCCAGGGATTGTTCCATGGTCATCATGCCTTCCGCGCGGCCCACCGAGATCTGCGAACGGAGCTGGTGATCGTCGCCCTTGCGGATCAGCGCGCGCACCGCGTCGGTGGCGATCATGATCTCGGTGGCGGGCCACCGCGAAACGCCGTCCGCGCCGGGCACCAGCTGCTGGGCGACGATGGCCGCCAGCGCCAGCGATAACTGTTGCCGGATCTGCGGCTGGTTGGCGGAGGGGAAGGAATCCAGGATGCGGCCCACGGCCTGCACGGCATCGTTGGTATGCAGCGTCGAAAGCACCAGGTGGCCGGTCTCGGCTCCCGTCAGCACCGTCGCGATGGTCTCGGTGTCGCGCATCTCGCCCACCAGGATCACGTCCGGCGTCTGCCGCAGGATGCTCCGCAGGGTGCCCGCGAAATCCGGCGTGTCGCGGCCCACCTCGATCTGCTCGATGATGGCGCTGCGATTGGCATGCTGGTACTCCACCGGGTCCTCGATGGTCACCACATGCGCCGAGCGGCGCGTATTGACGAGATCGATGAGAGCGGCCAGCGTGGAGCTCTTGCCGCAACCCGTCGGGCCGGTCACCAGCACCAGCCCCTGGCGACGTTCGGCCAGTTTGGCCAGCGAGGCCGGCAGGTGCAGCGATTCGAGCGAGGGAATGCGCGCGGGCAGCAGCCTGATGCTGGCCGCCACCGTTCCGCGCTGGTGGTGGAGGTTGATGCGGAAGCGCCCCAGGCCTTCGCGCACGAATCCGAGATCCACCGACTTCCTCTGCCGCAGCTCCTCCATCTGCGCCGGTTCGAGCAGCGGCAGGACATAGCTGGCAACATCCTCCGGCTCGAGCCCGGGACCCGAGCCAGGCGCCAGCGCCCCCTGTATCCGCAGCACCGGCGGCGCGCCCGCGATCAGCAGCACGTCGGACGCGTTGCGGCCGGCCGCGAACTTGAGAAGCTCTTCGAGCGAGGCAGTGGATCGCGGCTCGCGCTCGGTGCTCTTCTGGCTGGGCGCCGCCCGGTTCAACTCTTCGACAATTCTGGAAAGCTCGTGGTCGTACTCGCGCATGGCTGGCCTCACGATCCGGACTGGCCCGGTCCCACGATGCAGCCGCGGCCCTGCCAGCCGACCTCGACGACGCGGCCGTCTTCCACGAGGACGGGAACCGTGCGCAGGCCTCCCGCGAGGGCGAGCATGCGATCGAGCGCCTCGGGATCCGCCTCGACATCGTATTCCACGTAATCGTGGCGTCTGAGATCGAGCCACTCCCGCATCTCTTGCGTGTACGGGCAGCCTCGGGTGCCGTAGAGTTCGTATCTGGGCATAGCGTAATTCATGCGCCGGCCGGCGCTTGCGGCCGGTTCCGGCACCCTGATGATAAAACGATTCCCGCCCGCGGCGAAATGGTCATCGCCGCCGCGGACGCGTTCCGCGATCCGGCTGGTAAACTGTAAGAGAAACGTGGACAAAGGCGTGAGAGGCAAGCTTGCCGCCGCGATCGCTTTGCTTTTGCTGCTGGCCGGCTGTCGCGGGGGTCCCCCGCACGCGCCCGCGATCGGCGAAGCGTTTGTCGGCCCCGCTTCCCTCAAGATCCGGGGCGATATTCCCGTGGAATCTGCCGCCGTGGCCACCGTCAAACACGGCGACCGCCTGGAGATCCTGCAACGCCGCCGCCGGTTCCTGCGCGTCCGAACTCCGGCCGGGGCCGAAGGGTGGACCGACGAGCGCCAGTTGCTCAGCGCCGGAGACATGGCGTCCCTGCAGGATCTGGCGGCTCGCGCAGCCCGTATGCCGGTTCAGGGGCAGGCCACTTCGTTCGGCGAACTCAACGTGCATACCGAGCCGGACCGTCAATCGCCCAGCTTCTTTCAGGTAAAGGAAAAGGAAAAGATGGATGTGCTGGCGCACGTCCGCCTGCCGCGCATCGAGATTCCCCGGCAGCCTCTTCTCCCGCCGACTCCCAAGAAAGCCAAGGCCGCGCGCAAGGCTTCTGCCGGCAAGCAGCCCAAGTATCCGCCGCCGCCCTTGCCCAAGCCTCCCGCGCCACCCGGCAACTGGCTGGATCTTTCCCACACCGACCTCAGCCGGGAGGATCCCGGCGACGAGCCGCCGCCGGAACCCGCCAAGCCGCCTCCCACCGAGGACTGGAGCTTGATCCGCTCGCCCGGAGGGCCGGCCGGATGGGTGCTCACCCGCAGGCTGGTGATGGGCATTCCCGACGATGTGGCGCAATACGCCGAAGGCCGGCGAATCGTTTCGTACTTCGCCCTGGGAGAGACCGAGGACGGGGACCAGAAGAAGACCACCTGGCTCTGGACCACCATCGGAAGCGGAGACGTGCCCTACGATTTCGACAGTTTCCGGGTCTTCGTCTGGAGCTTGCGCCGCCACCGCTACGAGACTGCGTACATCGAACGGAACCTGGAAGGGTACGCGCCGGTGCTGCTGGAAAACGTGGCGCTCTCCACGGGATCGCGGAGCAGAGGCGCGCCGTCGAGCGAGCGCTATGCCGGCTTTTCCGTATGTATGGCGAAGAGCGATGGGCAGCGATATCGCCGCGAGTACGCCCTCCTGAGCAATATCGTGCGGTTCGCCGGCGAGCGCCCGTGCGAGGCGGTCCAGCCGGCCTGGGTGCCCAAGCCTCCCGCCACGGCCACGCCGGCCAATGCGCTTACCGGGCCGGCTCCCTCTCCGCCGGCGGAGCCCGCTCCCGGTTTTGCCCAGCGCTTGAGAGATGCAATACAGGCCATCAGGCGGCGTTTCTCCTCCAAGTGACGGCGCGTGGAGCGGCGCGGATGTCCCGGGGGATCAGAACTCGAAGCTGCCCGCAAAACGGACGCTTCTTCCGTTGTTCAACGTGTTGGTGATCTCCCCGAAACTCGAATCGATCAGATAATTATCCGGCGCGGAGAACTGCGCCGTGTTGAAGAGGTTCACCGATTCGGCCCGGATGGTCAGCGGCTTCTCCCTCCACACCCGGAAGCGCCGCGATATCGAAGCGTTGACATTGCGGATGGGACCCTTCCGAAACGTGTTGCGGCCGAGGTTCCCCGAGATCGTTCCCGGCGTGATGTACGCGAAAGCGGAGGCCGGCAGCAACGCAGTGGCTGTGTCCGGGTTGCCGATGGTGCGGCCCAGGACGGCAGGGTCGATCACGTTGGGCCGGTCCTTCCCCGCTCCGTCCACATTGCCATATCCGGGCGCGTCGGAACCGGTGTAGACGGTAAATGGCGTACCGCTCTTGAGCAACACGATGCTCGAAAAGCTCCAACCTCCGGCCAGAGCCCGAACCCAGCGACTGGCAGAAGGGGGCGTGGGAGTCTCATAGGAAAATCGGGCGCGGAAAGAGTGCGGCTGGTCGAAGTCCGAACGGCCGGTCAGGTCTTTGTGAGTTTCAAACTCCCACTGGCTGTCCATTACCGAAGGGGGCCCCTGATCGGCGAAGCCCGCCCCGTCGTCCATGGCCTTGCTGAACCAGTACGAGACATCGGTGTGCAGCCCTTTCCAGCGCGGCAGGAAGAGGGTGGCCGTGGCTGCATTGTACAAGGCATTCGCGGCGTTCTCGACGTTGCGCATCGTGCTGTAGTTCTGGTTGGGCCGCCGCTGGTCGACATTGGCCTCGGTCAGCGTCATTCCCGGAATAATCAGCGCGCGGTTGGAGGATCGGATCATAATCAGCTTGAACGTGTCGCTGCCCAAGTAGCCCAGTTGAACGTGCCAGGCTCCGTGCAACTCCCGCTCCCAACTGAAGTTGTACTGGTTTGAATACGGCAGGGCCATGTTCGGGTCCAGAATGGTGAAGAATGGCCGCCCCTGGGTCGCCCCGGCGTAGGAAGTTCCATTGGCCGCCGTCAGCGCCTCGATCAGGTTCGGCTGCTGGATTCCGAGCACCGTATTGGCCGGGGGGTTGGAGCGTATCCAGGCATAAGAAGACGGAAGAATGGGTCCGTACTGCAGCCCATAGCCAGCGCGCAACACGCCGGCGCTTCCGGGAAGGCGGTATGCCAGGCCCGCCTGGGGAGCCACGGCGCCGCAGTCGCAGCCCCAGGGGATGGCGCCGGGATGGTTGACTTCATTGGGAGCCGGACTAGGTTCGTAGCGAAGCCCATAACTCACGGTAAGGTTCGGGGCCGCGCGCCAGGTGTCGCCGGCGTAGTATGACATGCCCCAACTGCGAAATCCGGCCCACAGATCGCCGATCGAAGTGACCATCGAATAAGGCAAGCCCAGTCGCAGATTGGTGATGGCGGAGTTTACAGCGTCGGCTTGGAAAGCGATGTCGGGGCGGGTGGAGTCGGACCGGAATCCATTGTATTGCCGCCGCGAGATCTCGAACCCGAAGACGAACACGTGATCGCCATGCAGGTGGCGCATCTGCGCGCCGTAGCGGTACCGGGTGTCGGCGCGGTAAGAGGGCACGTCCGGCGACGCGCCGAGCGATTGCAAACCAATCACGTTTATGGTGGGGCCGAGGGTGCCCGGCTCGACGGCTAACAGCGAGGTATCGCGATCGAAGGCCACCGTGGCGTTGGTGGAGGTACTGGAGACTCCAATCGCGATGCCAGGTTACGCGGCCGTCGTTCGAAAACCCCGTGGTGTCCGGGTTCTGCCCGGCGACGAGCTGGAAGGCGATCACCTTATCGCCCATATAGCCGTAGTGGAACACCAGCTTGTCGCGGCTCCCGATGTCCTGATGGAAGTGCGCGTTCCAGTTCTGCCCGTTCACGGTCTGGGGAGAATTGGTGTTCAACATCCGGGGATCGATGTCGGTGCGATTCGGAACCTCATCGGGGTAGGAGTTGAGAATGAGCTGGACGTAGGCGCGCAGAGTGGGATCGGTGGCCAGCGGGGTCCTTTCCGAGGGCAACGGCACCAGGACATTCCCGTTCACCATGCCGCGAGTCTTCTGCTGGCCCGTATCGACCGTGACAAAAGCCCCGCTCCAGAGGGGCGCTTCCACCGCGAAGCCATACTGGTTATCGTGCGCGGGCTTCAACCCGCCCACCTGAAAGAAAGCCCGTGCGCCGAAGACGCTGTTCTGGTGGGATTCAAACACCCTGCCGTGCAGCGCGCGCCGCGGCCGCGCCGGAACGTGCAGCCCGATGGTGGGCGCCACGCCGTATTCCGAGCCGAAATAGTCACCCTCCGGTTGGAATTCGGTGATGAGGGTGGCGGTCGGGCCGATCCGCACCAGTAGGTCCTTGAGGATATTCAAGTCCACCGGGGCCACCGCGACATTCTCGTTGCGTTCGTTCTCTCCGGCCGAGGCGTCGGTCTGGGTCACCTGCATTTCCGGGCTTTTCGCCTTGGGCGCGGCGGCGGCGTCGTCAGGGACGGCCGGCGTCGCTGTCTGGCCGCTGGAGGTGTAGCCGCCTCCAGCGGGCGGCACCGGTTCTAGCGGGGATTGGGCCGAAAGAGGGCCTATCAGGAAGAGAACGAGTGCGAGGATCAGTCGGATCATAATAGGTCCTGTGACGAGATGAGCGTCGCCCCCGCGCACTCGCGGCGTGCGGCGCGATCCTGTCGGGGGCGAATAAGGCTCATGGGTATGGGCGCCTGCAGGCGGAACTTCCCAAATATAGACTTCCGGGTCTTTTAGTATACAATAGCGGGCACGCTAAAGGCCGATCCTGCTCACTTCTCCACAATCTTCTCGACGGCCCGAGCCAATTCGGCGAACTGGGCATGCGCCACTGAATTCGGCGCGTATTCCATAACCGTCAAACCCTCGGCCACGGCTTCGGCGATCACGATGCGCTGGCCTATCGGCGGGAGCACCTTCTTCCCCATCTTCTCCAGCGAGGCTCCCAGATTGCGCCCCAGGTTCGTGTTCAGGGGAACCCGCGAGGGCACGAAACGAATGCGCGGCTTCTTGGAGCGCCGGGCGGCCCGGGCTTTGAGAGCCAGGCCGAGCGCGTCCTTCAGCGACAGCAGATCGAGCGGCGAGGGGCCGCACGGAAGCAGCACCAGGTCGGCGGCCAGCGCGGCCAGATAGGCGGTCTCGGGCATTCCCGGCGGCGTGTCGATGATGACGATGCCGGTCGTCTTTTCGGCCTTGCGGGCGCGCGCCTCCAGGGCCGCGGCGCTATCGGCCTTCACTTTCTCGACCGAGCTCGAGAGCAGCCCCTGGCCCAACGAGGCCCAGGCCACCAGGCTGTGCTGCGGATCGGCATCCAGCACGACGACCTCTCGCCCCATGGCGGCGAACTCCGCCGCCAGATTGCCGGCAATGGTAGATTTACCGATGCCGCCCTTGCGCCCGAGAACCGCTATGATCGCCATTATCGTTTCCGGTACTGCGCTTCAGATTCCCGCGCGAGTTCAGCCATGCAGTAAAGAATACAACAACCGCCGCGCCGGGGCGTTCAATTTTCCCTTCGCGGCTGTCGAGCCCGCCGTTTCACTTGCAGCCACAATTTCGTCAGGAAAGTATGCCAATCCGATGCGTTCAGAAAAGCCGCCAGATACTGCGGGAATCCGATCCAACCAGGCGTTTTACTCCAGCGCGAATCGAACGGCCGGAGACGCTGGAAATGGTACACATGCCAGGCGACGCTGTCCCACATCCCCAGCGGACAGGGCTTTTGCATAAGCCTGTACTCGCGCTGCTGCCAGGGCGGCACGTCGGCGCTCAGTAGCTGCTTGGGAACGATGCGGTGGAACTGCGCGGCCAGCGCGGCGAGCGCCTGGGCGAACTGGATCCGCATGCCGGATTTCGTGGCGAGGGCCGCCGCCCGGTCCCAGTCGGGTTGGCCGTCGCGAAGCACAGTTATCGCGTCAGCCATCCAATACAGATTCGGTGTCCACTCCCAATGCATGGCGTGCACGCAAGTGTGGAAGAACTGATCGGTTGGGCACGGAACCCCGACGGCATGGCCGTCAAGATCGAACGGCTCCGCGCCTTGCCAGAACATCTCCGTGACTTGAGGGCAATAGCATCGGGCCAGCGGGCGCCAGTGAAGATCGCAATTCTGCTTGTCGCTCCCGAAGAATTGCCAGGCGTGGCGGACGCGGGATTGCCGCCGGATCGCATCCGTGGGGCATCCCTCTTCCGGCGTCCAACCAGTTTGCATGAGCAAATCAGCGGCACGCTCGAGATCGCTCCCGTGAATCAGCAGGTCGAAGTCGCCCATGCCGCGAAGGCCGTAGTCCCGGTAGTGCCGGAGGGTCAGGGCAGCGCCTTTGAGCAGCATGCAGGGGATGCCCGCCTTTTCAAATTCCAGAAGCACCGATCCAAGATGGGCCATGCGTTCCCGGTTTTGCCGCCACGTTGCGATGTATGCGCAATGGCCCATTTCGACGAGACGGTTGCCGGTCAGCGCGCCCCAGCGCCGGTACAGAAAGGGAAGCAGGCGGCCGGTCGCGGCGTCGATTTCGCCCCTATCCAGAAGCGCGCAGGCTTCCAACGCGCGCCGGCTTTCGTCTTCATCTCCGAAGCACGCGGTCAGTATCTGGCCCGGGGCCATTCGCGTGTGGACCGGTCCCTTGGCCATCCGTCATCCCGCGACCAGCCGCAAAATCTGATCCGCGGCCTCAGGCGCGCCGTTTCGCCGTCCGGCGTAGCAGCCCGAGCCGGAGGCGGCACGTCCGAGCGCCGGAAATATGCGCGGCGCTTCGCGTAACTCGTGAGGCGTATTTTGCAATAGAAGCAGCAGCGCTTCACTCTGCGGGATGGCGGCAATCCGCCAGCTTGCCGCGGGATCGTATTCCAGGGCCAGTATCCAACCCACGTCTACAGGCAGGTTTCCCACTCGCGCATGGCACTCCTCCGGCAGCACGGGAACCTGCTCCGGTCCGCCGTTGCGGAGCAAAAGAGGCCGGGGATAGGGATGCGCCCGGCCCCGATCGTCGATCAGGGCATACTCATCGGAAAAATAGACCGCGCCGCGCCGGAGCAATTCGGCCACCAGCGCCGACTTTCCGGCATGCGATTTCCCCGGCAGCAGGAGTGCTTTTCCTCGAAGCTCGACCGCTCCGGCGTGGACCGCCGTCAGACTCGTCAGACGCCTGACGATTTCCTCATCGAGCAGTCTGACGGCTGCGCTCACCAACTCCGGAAAATCGTGCGCCAACTCGATCCTGCCGCCGCAGATAAGCTGAAATCCATCTCCCTTGCGCAGAATGCGCAGCTCGATAGCAGTGCCTGGCGTGTCCAGCGCAATCCTGGGCAACGAGGGCAACAGGAAGCGTTCGAGCGCCGTGAGGGTCCGCTCGCAAGTCGAGACCACTGCAATCCGGCTGTTAAACGCCGCGATCCCGATGCGATGGTCCATGTTACTTGGCGGGGTTTGAGCTGCAGCCATGCTCGGCTGTGAGCGCGCCCCCCGGGCCTTTGACCGGTCCGGACCGGCTTCGGCTCACCTATGGTATGCCCGAAATCGCGGCCGCCGCGTGCGCCTTCTGCTCGGCAGCGGTCAAAGCCAAAACCAGGGGCGCGAGCAGCGCACCCGCAGTCGCCAGGGCGGACCGCCGTGTGGGGCCGGAGTACGGAGTTGCTATACTTACCAGACCCTTGTCTTGCAATTGAGACACCGCCTCCCATGCAATCTCGTCCGTGACGGCAGGGTTGAACGACTGCTGCATGGAGGCAATGATTTGAGCGAGCGTCGCCGAGTCGCCACATGCCTCCCACGCCGCCGCCGCGGTGGCATTTAAGGAGTAAACTGTCTTGGTGGCGGCATCGAAAATTGCCGTAGAGCCGTCGGGGAGTTTCTCAACCGCGATGTCCGCCGAACTAATCCGCTGTATCTTCATCTGTACGTTCCTTCGGAAACCAAGGTTAGTTGGAGAGTAACATCCGAAAATTGGGCTGTCAATAAATTTCAAGCAAACTGCCGGCCGCGGCTCCCTCCCGCATTTCAACCTGCTAGCATCGGTTTTCATGACCACCCTCGAACAGATTTTCGATTCCGGCGATGCGTCGCTATACGACGTTCGCTCCACGGCGCGCGGCCCGCTGGGCGCCCTGCCCCTCACTCCCGAACTACTTTTGCACCGGCCTTCGGGCGAGCTGTTCGGCTGGTCGCACAATACCGGCATGGGCTGGGACCCGGCCGATCTCGGGCGCAAGGAGTTCCTGCTGCTCAGCACGCACGGGGGCATCCGCGCGGCGGATGGCACGCCCGTGGCGCTGGGATACCACACCGGCCACTGGGAGGTGGCCTTGCTGGTGGATGCCGCGGCCAAGGAGATCAAGGCGCTGGGCGCCATTCCCTTCGCCGGCTACGTCACCGATCCGTGCGACGGCCGCACGATGGGCACCACCGGCATGTTCGATTCGCTGCCCTATCGCAACGACGCCGCCGCGGTTTTCGGGCGCCTCATACGCTCGCTGCCCACGCGCAAAGGCGTAATGGGCGTGGCCACCTGCGATAAGGGGCTGCCCGCCATGATGATGGCGCTGGCCTCGGCGCGTGCGCTCGCCGGCATCCTGGTGCCCGGCGGGGTCACGCTGCGGGCGGAACAGGGCGAGGACGCCGGCACGGTGCAATCCGTGGGCGCGCGCTACGCCCATGGGCAGATCACGCTGGAAGCGGCTTCCGAGGTTCTGTGCAACACCTGCGCGTCGCCCGGCGGCGGCTGCCAGTTCCTGGGGACGGCGGCCACCTCGCAGGTGGTGGGCGAGGCGCTGGGGATGACGCTGCCGCATTCCGCGCTGGCGCCCTCCGGGCATCCCATCTGGGTGGATATGGCGCGCCGCTCGGCGCGCGCGCTGATGGCGCAGGAAGCCTGCGGCCGCGCCATGAAAGACATCCTGTGCGACGGCTCGGTGCGCAATGCCATGGTGGTGCACGCGGCCTTCGGCGGCTCGACCAACCTGGTGCTTCACATCCCCGCCATTGCCTGGATGGCCGGCCTGACGCGGCCGACGGTGGACGATTGGACGCGCATCAACCGGCAGATTCCGCGGCTGGTGGATTCGCTGCCCAACGGCCCCAAGGGCCATCCCACCGTGCAGGTTTTCATGGCCGGCGGCGTACCGGAAGTCATGCTGCACCTCAGGCGCGCGGGGCTGCTCGAAACGAAAGTGCTCACGGCCAGCGGCCAGACGCTCGATGCCAACCTGGATTGGTGGGAGCAGTCCGAGCGCCGCGCCGCGCTGCGCAAGGTGCTGCGCGAGAACGACGGCATCGACCCCGATGACGTCATCATGGATGCCGATGGCGCGCGCCGCCGCGGCCTCACTTCCACCGTCACGTTCCCCAAGGGAAACCTGGCCCCCGGCGGGTCGGTTATCAAGAGCACAGCCATCGACCCCACCGTGGTGGATGCCGATGGCGTCTACCGCATGACCGGGCGCGCGCGCGTGTTTCTCACCGAGCCGGCCGTCATGGCGGCCATCAAGAGCGACGGGCCCGAGCGCGTCGAGCCGGGCGACGTGGTGGTGCTGATGTGCCGCGGGCCGATGGGCTCGGGCATGGAGGAAATCCTACAGGTCACCGGGGCGCTCCGGCACCTGGATTTCGGCAAGCACGTAGCCGTCATCACCGATGCGCGTTTCAGCGGCGTCTCGACCGGCGCCTGCATCGGCCACGTGACCCCCGAGGCGCTGGCGGGCGGGCCGCTCGGCAAGATCCTGGAGGGCGATCGCATCGAGATCGTGATCGACCGCGTGAAGTTGGAAGGATCGGTCAACCTGGTGGGAGCCGATGGCGAGATTTTCGGCGCCGAGGAAGGCGCGCGCGTATTGGCCGCGCGTCCGCCGCGACCGGATCTGGCCCCCGACCCGGATCTGCCGAGGGATACGCGTCTGTGGGCGGCGTTGCAAAACGTCAGCGGTGGAACCTGGGCGGGTTGCATATTCGACGCCGAGGCCATCATTCGCGCGCTCGGGAATCAAACGTCATAGTACGTAAGTTTCAGGAAAATGACTAAGAAGTACCCCTAGCAAAGGTAAGTGTTTTCGAGTACTATCTGGACATGCGGCTGGCTTTCGTACTTCTGTTCGGCGTCCTTACCTGTTCTGCGATGAGCCCGTTGGAAGCTCGCCTGGATCAGCGGATGAGGTTCTGGCAAAAGCGTCTCGGCCTGGAAGATTGGAGCTTCACGGTGCGCGTGGTGCGGCAGTCGGAGATCGACAAAAACGCCTGGGGCACCGCGGAATGGGACCCGCAGTATAAGACGGGCGTCATCAACGTGCTCGATCCGCGCGATTACAACCTCAAGGGCGGCGAACTAAGGCTCGACATGGAATGCACCATTGTGCACGAGCTGGTGCACATCGAGGTATCGCCGCTGGCCGCGCACAACGCCAATGAGCGCGAGGAAGTGGTCAACAAGATCATGAGCGCCGTGCTCAACCGAAGCTGCCCCAACTGATTCTGTAACTGAGGCCTGTTCCTGGCGGAGCGCCGGATGTTAACCTGACAGGCCGTGTACTCGCTGCTTCAGGATCTGCGCCACGGGGTCCGTCTGCTGGGGAAAACCCCCGGCTTCAGCGCGACAGCCCTGGTGACGCTGGCACTGGGCATCGGCGCCACCACGGCAATTTTCAGCGTGGTGGATGCCGTGCTGCTGAAGCCGCTGCCGTTCCGCGATCCGGACCGCCTGCTGGCAATCTGGGAAAGAAAACTCGGCCAGAAACAGCGGCAGATCTTCGTAGCCAGTGGGAACTTCCTCGAGTGGAGCCGCGAGAGCCGCACGCTGGAAGCGCTGGCGGCCATCCAGGAAACTCACGTGAACCTGACGGGCGGCCCCAACGGCCACATGGAACCCGAAGAGCTGAAGGCGGAACGCGCTACGGCGGGCCTGTTCCCGCTGCTGGGTGTCCGAGCGGTGGTGGGGCGCACGTTTCTGCCGGAAGAGGACCGCCCGGGCGGCGCGCCCAGCGCGCTGCTGAGCTACGGGCTGTGGCAGCGGCGCTTCGGGGCGGACCCCTCGATCGCGGGAAAGGCCGTGATGCTGGGAGGGCAAAGCTGTAATGTGACCGGAGTGCTGCCGCCGGGCTTCGCGGTGCTGGAACCGGGGGTCGAGGTGTGGACGCCGCTCGGGCTCGACGGCGACGGTTGATGCGCAAGGCTCCCGCCGCATCCTGACGGTGGTGGCGCGCCTGAGAAGCGGCGTCGGGATGGAGCAGGCGCGCGCCGAGATGGAGACGCTCGGGGCGGCGCTGGAACGCGCCGATCCGGCGTTGAATCGGGGCTGGCGCCCCTCGATCTTCGCTCTCGACGAGGCGGTGCGCGGCGAGGTGCGGCAGCCGCTGCTAATCCTGGCTGGCGCGGTGAGTCTGCTGTTGCTGATCGCGTGCGCCAACGTGGCTAACCTGCTGCTGGCGCGGGGAACCGCGCGGCGCAAGGAACTGGCGGTGCGCGCGGCCATGGGGGCCAGCCGCGGGCGCATGGTGGGACAGTTGCTCGCCGAGAGCTGCATTCTCTCGCTCACGGGCGGAGCGGCGGGCCTGGCGCTGGCGCGCGGCGCTCTGGCGCTGGTGGCCTGGCTGGGCCCCGAGAGCATTCCGCGGCTCAGCGAAGCGCGGTTCGACGCGCGGCTTTTCCTCTTCGCGCTGGCGGCCTCGCTGGCCACCGGAATCCTGTTCGGGATGGCGCCGGCCATTCAGGCATCCGGCGCCAACGTGAACGCCCTTCTGGTGGAAGGCGGGCGCAGCGGCACCGGCGGCCGCGCGGGTAGGCTGGTGCGCAACGGCCTGGTGGTGGCGGAGGTGGCGCTGGCGGTCCTGGTGTTGATCGGGTCGGGGCTGCTGATGCGCAGCTTCGTCAATTTGCGCTCCGCCGATCTGGGTTTCCAAAAGGGCGGACTGCTGACGTTCCGCCTGAGGCTGGTGGGCGGACGGAACACCTCTCCGGAAAGGCGCGCGCCCTTCTTGAGGGACCTCCTGGAACAGCTTCGAGATCTTCCGGGAGTACGCGGAGCGGGTTTGACCAGCGGGCTGCCTCTGAACGGTCTGGGCATGGGGATGGCGTTCGCCGTGGAGAGCCGCGTGGCGCCGCCGGGCGAGGAGCGGACCATGGGCCTGCTGCGGTCGGTTTCACCCGAGTACTTTCGGGCCGCGGGCATTCCGCTGATTGCCGGCCGGGAGTTCGCCGGGGCGGACGACAACCAGCAGGCGCGCATGGTCCTGGTGGTCAACCAGACGCTGGCGCGGCGCTTCTGGCCGGATGGTTCAAGTCCCTTGGGCCGGCGCCTGTTGCTGGAATTGAGCGGGGGAACGACCGCCGGCGAGATCGTGGGCGTGGTAGGCGACGTCCGGCCGGATCGCGTGGAAGCGGCGGATTGGCCCACGGTCTATTGCCCCTATGCGCAGCAGCCCATCGCCGCGGTCGCCGTGGCGGTGCGGACGGTGGGGCCGCCGCTGACGCTGGCTTCGGCGGTGGAACGCGCCGTTCACCGGATCGATCCGGACCAGGCCGTTTCGGACCTGCGGACCATGGATGATGTGGTGGACCGGGCCATCGCGGGACAGCGCTTCGACACGGTTCTGCTGGGGATCTTCGCGGCCATCGCGTTTGCGCTGTGCGCCGTGGGGATCTACGGGGTGATCTCCTACGACGTGGGCCAGAGGACCAACGAGATCGGCATCCGACTGGCGCTGGGGGCGGGGAAGATCGAGATTCTGCGCCTGGTGGTGGGCGAAGCCGCGGCCCTGGCGTCGGGAGGAATCGCACTGGGGCTGGCGGCGGCTTTCGCGCTCACCAGGCTGATGGCCGGTATGCTCTACGGCGTGCGGACCACGGACGCCTACACCTTCGCCGGCATGGCGCTGCTGCTGGGCCTGGTGGCCCTGGCGGCCGGTTATATTCCCGCGCGGCGAGCCATGGCGGTAGACCCGCTGATGGCCTTGAGGCACGAATAGAGACGGATCATGATTACGCTTCGCAACCTCGAGAAATATTACGAAGGCGGCTATGGCCGGACTTACGTGTTGCGCCGCATCAACGCCGAAATCAAGGAGGGCGAGTTCGTCACCATCATGGGGCCTTCCGGCGCGGGCAAATCAACGCTGCTCGGCATCCTGGGAATGCTGGACGGCGCCTGGACCGGCGAGTTCGAGTTCCTGGGCCACCCGGTGCACCGCATGAAGCCCCGGGAGCGCGTGGAGCTGAACAAACGCTACATCGGATTCGTGTTTCAGAGCTACCACCTGATCGACAGCCTGACGGTCTACGAGAACCTGGATATTCCGCTCTCTTACCGCGACGTGAAGAGTTCCGAGCGGGCGGCCATGGTATGCGACACGCTGGACCGCTTTCACATCGTGGGCAAGCGCGATCTGTACCCCAGCCAGCTCTCCGGCGGGCAGCAGCAGCTCGTGGCCGTGGCGCGGGCGGTGATCGCGAACC
Organism: Terriglobia bacterium; assembly: GCA_963714205.1. Taxonomy (GTDB): domain Bacteria; phylum Acidobacteriota; class Terriglobia; order Bryobacterales; family Bryobacteraceae; genus CAVQNQ01. The sequence continues at coordinate 475,088 of CAVQNQ010000002.1, read as the reverse complement.
CCAAGCTGATCCTGGCGGACGAGCCGACCGGCAACCTGCACTCGAGCCAGGGCAAGGAAATCATGGAGCTGTTCAAGAAGCTCAACCGGGAGGGCGCCACCGTCGTGCAGGTGACGCACTCGGAAGTTAATGCCGCATATAGCGACCGGGTAATCCAGTTGGCGGACGGCTGGATCGTGGGGCCGGCATCATCGTAGCCAAGCCGATTTCCCGGCCAGGCCACAGAGGCTGGGGTCCAGACTGCAATACCGGGGCGAATTGGTGTCGGGGAGTCCATTGGCCTCGCTTCCATAGCGACGGTTTGTCGTGTAGCGGAAGCCAAAGCTGCTAAGCTCGTCCAGCAAGATCAGGTCGATCATACGGACTATAGCGGGACTATAGACAAGATCGCGTCCGTCTGAAGCTGTGGGAGGCCGCGGTGAAAGAGGCCGGCTCGCTAAGGCAGGAAGATGTCATCCAGGCACTAGACCACGCAAGCATAGCTGAGGGGCCGGGTGGTCCGGCTGAAATGGTGCCCGGTCAGCATCACGTTCGAATGAACATGTACATTGCTCAGGCGCACAACGGTAATTTCGAGATTGTCAGGAGCCTGGGCTTCATCGATCCAAGAGAGCGCGTGCAAGGAGTAAAGGTGAGCCGGATGCCCTAAACGCGGCCGGCAGACCCGCTTCGGCCTGCGGCCTGCTGCTTCATCCCGTGCCGGCTGCTCGATGCGCCTCTCGCCCTTACGCGTGGGCCGAGCGCTCGATGGGCAGGCCGAACAGAATCACATAGCGATGAAAGCACCGGCCGCAGCGGCGGATCGGCACGTGGAAAGCATGCAACAGGGCCTCGAAAGCCGTATGCGGGCGCGACTCACTGGTTAGATGCGCCGAGCAGCGCGGGCAGGCCCCTTCCGTGTGCGGTTCGGCGGGCTCGAGAACGGCGAGCGGCTCTACGGTCTCAGCGGGTGCCGTGACGGGCGGAACCTGTGGGGCCGCCGGCTCATGTGCGGCTTCCAAAACCGGCGGCGCGGGCGGAAGCTCGTCTTCCACGCCGTGCTGGCGGGCCAGCACCCCGAGGAGGCGCACTTCGGTGGATACCTTCTGGATGTCGGTGGGGGGATCGGGCAGCGCGCCCAGACAGCGTGCCGCCAGGCGGGTTGCTGCGAGCCGGATGGTCTCCCGGCCGCCCTCCCGCGCCGCGGCCCGCAGGTTGCCATTGGGCTTCGCGCCGGTCAGCATCTGAAAGAGCAAGGCGCCGAACTCGGAAATGTCGTCACGGGCGGTCGCCAGGTGCGAGTGTCCATTCGGTGGAAGCAGCAGGGCGCCCGCATCGGTTATACGGATCGACCCCGGCTCCACGTCTCCGTGAAAGCGCCCTTCGTTGTGCAGTTGACGGAGCGTGCCGGCAACCTCGGCGGCGTAACGCAAGGCGAATTGGAGCGGCAGAGGGCCTTGAGAAAGGCGGACGGCTAAGGATCCCTCCGGGGCTTCGCCGCTGCGCCCGGTCTCATCGATAGAGTGTTCCACAATTCAGTCATACCCTGGAACGCTTTGGTGAACAAGGTCATACGGGTACTTGAAGTTATACGTTGGCGCGGGAAACGTACTGTAAGGTGGGGGAGAGTACTGGGAGGCCGCGGCGCCCGAGGCTGCACCGCGGCCAACCGATAAGGAAACTAATTAGCCATCGCAGCGCGCTCTTCGTTGCTTTCGATGACGCTGGACTGGAGTAACTCCAAAGCTTCCACTACGCGCTCCACCAGGTCGTCTGTCTGGGACATGGCGGTGCGCACGGATTCGATGGCGCTGGCCTGGCTCTTCAGCTTCTGCTCGAAATCCTGAAGGTCGGCCGCCACATTCTTCTGGAGCACGCCGCTGTCCTGCCGGAGAGTGCCGAGACCCTCCTCAAGGTGCAGGAGGCGGTCGATTACTCCTCCCACGCTCTGCTCGAGGCCGCCGATGCGTTGGGCCATGGACTCGAGGCGCTGATCGAGGGCCGTGATGCGCTCGCCGGCGGCGTCGATGGCTTCAGTCGTTGCGGCTCGCTCCAGGGCGGAGCCGACTTCCGCGCCAAGGGCCGCGATCTCCCGCCGGAGAGCGGTGACGGCCTCCCCGGCGTTCCCCTCGATCCCCGACATCCTTGTTTCGTGCGTCTCAAAGCGCGCCGCCATGCCGGTTTCGAGTTTCTGTATGTGGTCCTTCAGGACGGCCTCGACATGGTCCACGCGAGGGGCCGGGGCTTCCGCGCGGCGCGCCGCCACAGTGAGGAGCTTGAGTTCGAGCAGAACCTTCTGCATGCGCTGGAGCCGGGCCGAGGGGTCCTTGGCCAGGCATCCCGCCAGCAGGCGGTCCGCGGCCGGGCTGCCGGAGCTGGGCGGCTTGGAATTGACGATGGCGGCCGCCAGGGCAGCCGGGCTGTCGCCTTCGAAAGCCCGTCGGCCGGTCAGCATCTCATACACCACCGCGCCGAAGGAAAAGATGTCGCTGCGCGCGTCCGGCTGGCGGCCTTCCAGAACTTCGGGAGCCGTGTAGGGAGTGGCGCCCGAGGGCAGCAGCGCGGGTAGCAGTTCGAGGCCCGACCCTCCGATCACGATGTTGACCGGGGAAACGGCGCCGTTGGCTAGGCCGGAGTCGTGCAGTTTGCGCAGACTTTCGGCCAGAATCATGGAATAGCTGAGCGCTTCCGATAGCGGAATCCGGCCTTCCGCCAGGCGCTGCGCCAACGTGCGGGAGGGGATCGGTGTAGCTGAAAAATTGGTCATTCTCGTCCTCGTCTCGGAGAAATCTGAGTTCTCCCATTAGCGAGTTAAGCAGGTCCCGGAATCTCCGACAAGATTATCTTCGCGGGGGGTAGTCTCATAACCTTACTCGCGTACCTTATCTTCAGTTAGCGGCCATACCCTCCCGCCGATCGGGCCCCCATATCAACATATCAACGGTCGGACCCTGCTCGATCCGGATTTCCGTGACGTGCTTGTCCCCAGCCACCGCTGCGATCCCCCCCGCCCATGCGGCGGCGCCCAAAGTGCCTGGCAGCCGGCCCTTCTTGCGGTACTCGGTCACGCGCAGCACCGACAGACTTCGCCGGGGAATCACGCGCCGCCCTTTGGGCTGAACGCGGCGATTGGAAGAATACGTGACCTTGAGCCGCAGCGCATCGGGTTCGACCGCCATGACCTTCCCTGCCACGCTGGTCCCGTCCGGGAGAATAAAAGCGACCTTCCGATGGTCGATCCAGGGCGCCAGATAATCCCATTTCAACAACATTTGCATGGGCTGGCCGGCCCTGGCGCCGGCGCACCATAGCCACAGACATGCCACCGGCAAGATTGCCGAACGCCGGATCATCGTTCAGCTCCCCAGAGCAGTTTCCAGATCACCTGTGATATCCTCGGCGGCTTCGATGCCCACCGAGAGCCGCACCAGGTTCTCGCGAATGCCCATGCGTTCACGATGCTTGGGAGAGACCTCGCGATGCGAACTCATCACCGGGTAGAGCACCATGCTGTGAACGTCGCCCAGCGAAGTTGCCGGCACGATCATCTTGAGGGCTTCCATGAAACGGAAGATCTCCGCCCGCGCGGCCCCGCGGATCTCGAAGCTCACCATGCCGCCATAGAGGCCGGCGGGGAAGAGCCGGCGGATGGCGGCGGCATCCGGGTGGTTGGGATCGCCCGGAAAGTGCACGCGCTCCACCCGGGGATGCGCGCCCAGCCAGGCGGCCACCTGGCAGGCGTTAGCGCATTGCCGCTCCATGCGCAGCGGGAAGGTCTTGATGCCGCGCATAGTCAGGTAGCTTTCAAACGGTCCCAGCACCGGCCCGATGGCGCGCGAGAGGCTGCGCAGCGTCTCGTAGTGCTCCTGGTCGGAAATCACTACCCCGCCCAGCACGTCGCCATGGCCCGCCAGATACTTGGTGGCGCTGTGGACGGTGAGGTGCGCCCCCAGGTCCATGGGCCGCACCAGTAACGGCGTGCCGAAGGTGTTATCCACTACGAGCGCGGCTCCGGCTTCGCGCGCGATCTCCGCGATGCAATCGAGAGGCGCCACGCGCAGCAAGGGATTCGAGATCGTCTCGATCAGGATGGCGCCGGGCTTGGCTTCGGCCACGGCCGCGCGCAGCCCATCCAGGTCGCAGGCGTCGGTGAAGCGGATAGCGCAGCCGCCCGGTTCCATCACGCTCAACAGCACTCGGATCGTCGCGCCGTAAAGCGCGTCGGCCGCCACGATGGACTTTCGTCCGTCCGCCAGCGCGGCCAGCAGGGCCAGGTGAATCGCCGCCATACCCGAGGCGCACGCCAGCGAGCCGTGGCCGCCTTCGAGCGCGCACATCAGCTCTTCGAGCGCGGCGTTGGTGGGGTTGTCGTAGCGCGCATAGCAATAGCCTGGCTCGCTGCGCTCGAAGACGCGGTCGAGCCGCTCGATGGAGTCGTAGTAATAACTGGCTGCCGTGTGGATAGGGGTCGTGACCGGTATGGCTGTGGCGGGCTTTTTGCGGTCTCCCGCGTGCACCGCTCGGCTGTTGAGTTTCAAGCTGATTTCCTTTTCCAGCGCACGCCGCTCTTAGTATCTTCGAGGACAATGCCCGCTTCCAGAAGCTGCTGGCGGACGCGGTCGGCGCGCGCGAAATCGCGGGCCTTCTTGGCGCCCGTGCGCTCGGCGATGAGGGCTTCCACTTCCGCGTCCGAAATCGCCTGGCCCTGAGCGCTGGGCCGCAGCACGTCGAACACGGAATCGAAGCGGTTGACCAGCTCCAGGGCGGGTCCCGCGTTGCCCGCGCGGAACTCGCCCGCATCCATGGCGCTATTGGCGTCGCGTACATATTCGAAGACGGCCGCCAGCGCTTCGGCGGTATTCAGATCGTTGTCGAGGCTTTCCTGGAAGAGCTGCTCAGCCGCCGCGGTGCGCGCGGCGATCGCTTCGTTGACGCCTTCGGGATAGCGGTCGGTCTCCAGGCGCAGCTTGAAGTTGCGCAGCCGGTCGATGGCCGTGGCGGCCGATTTCAGCCCCTCTAAGGTAAAGTTCAACTGCTTGCGGTATGGCACCGCGGCCAGCAGGTAACGGATCGCCTCGGGCTGATATCCGCGCGCCAGGATGTCGCGGAGCGTGAAGTAATTGCCCAGCGATTTCGACATCTTCTGGCCCTCCACCATGAGGAATTCGGCGTGCAGCCAGAAGCGCGCGAAAGGCTTGCCGGTTATGGATTCAGATTGGGCGATCTCGTTCTCGTGGTGCGGGAAGATCAGATCCACGCCGCCCGCGTGAATATCAATGGTCTCGCCCAGGTACTTGAGCGCCATGGTAGAGCACTCGATGTGCCAGCCCGGCCGGCCCGGCCCGAGGGGCGTGTCCCAGGACTTCTCGCCTTCCTTGGGAGCTTTCCATAGGGCGAAATCGCGGGCATCGGCCTTCTCGTATTCGTCCAGGTCCACGCGCGTGCCGGCCATGTTTCCGCTGAAATCGTTGTGCGAGAGCTTGCCGTAGCCGGGGAAGGTCGAGATCCGGAAATAGACCGACCCTTCGCTCGTGTACGTGTGATGGCCGGCCTCCAGGCACTCGATGGCCGAGACCATGTCGGCAATGTGCTCGGTGGCGGGCGCCAGACGCTCGGGACGCTCCAGGCGCAGCGTGCCGCAGTCTTCCAGAAACGCTTTGGTATAAATTTCGGTGTATTCCTTCAGATCCTTATGCTGGGCGGCCGCGTTGCGGATGATCTTGTCGTCCACGTCCGTGATGTTCATGACGTGGTCGAGCTTAAAGCCGCTCGCGCGCAGCCATTTGCGCAGGATGTCCAGGAACGTGAAGGTGCGGAAATTGCCGACATGGGCGTAATCGTAGACGGTGGGGCCGCAGGTGTACATGCGGACGGTGTTGTCGCGCGCGGGAGAGAACTCCTCGACCTGTTGCGAGAGCGTGTTGTAGAATCGCAGCGCCATATTGGTGGGGAAATTTCATCGTAGCAGAACGGGTTGAAGGGGCAGGGCCGGGAAGCCGCCCTGCGTTCGCCAAACGCAACGAAGCCCGGGAGGCCGGGCCGGCCGGCTCCTAGCCGCGGCGGAAGACCCGCGATTCCAGTTCCCAAGGAGTAGGGAAGGTGCGGGACATGTGATCCTGCCAGGCCAGGCTCTCCTCATCCACCAGCAGCCAGAGTTGACCCAGCAACGTGCACAGGCTCATACAGGAAGCCGCAAAACGCACCACCAACTGCCGGCCTTCCGGCGGCTGACCGTCGAAGGTGACCAGGCGCAGGCGCATCCAGCGCATCCCGGCCGATTCGGTTCCCGCCAGGGCCCAATACAGCTTATACGTGACCGTCATCAGCCCCAGCATTCCGCCGAGGATGCCGAGGGTGAGCTTATCCAGCGTGAATCCGGCGCCCAGCAGGTAAAACGCAACCAGGAACGCGCCATAGCCGATCAGCACCATGCTCCCATCGATCGCGGCGGCCACCGCCCGGTGAGTAGGCGTCGCCACGGGTGCGTCGCAGCGGATCATCGCTTCGACCGAGGTCTCCAGGGTGCGTGGTTTGGCCGGTGCGGGCGGCAGGAATTCCAGGCTTCCCTGGTCAGGCGAAACGCGCGAGCCGCGGCGCAGGGGCTGGCGCGTGCCCTGGGCCGCGCCTGCTTGGGGACGGGGCCGCGCCGCCGCTTTGGCGGCGGACGGAAGAACATAGGAGTCGAAAGCCACCACCTTAGAGGGCGGCTGATCGCCGAATTGCAGCGGCCGCTGCACGGCCCGCGCCCAACCAGGATCCCGCCGTGGCGCAGGCGGCTGCGTTCGCGGCTGCAGCCGGCGCGCTGTCGCCAGCGCCCCATCGGTGCGAGGCATCGGAAACTCCCCGGTTAAGGTATCTTCCGGTCTGCGGCCACAGCGCACGCAGCGATGTTCCCCCTCCCGGTTTCGCGTACCACAGTAGCTGCAAGTCATCGGCGGTGTTCGGGCCTCGAAAGCTAGTCGTTATCCGTTTACCAACGGAATATGGTAATTATGGCGATTGAGGTCTTTCCCGAAAAGCTCCCAAATCCTTCTTAACATAAGAGCCGGACATTGTCACGAAAAATCTTCTAGCTGTTTGTATCTTTGGCGGCTTATTCTATTGGGTGCATTGGTCTTATGCTCCTGGGCTTTGGCCTCGGCCCAAGTTCGTTTGAAAGAACCGCCGCCCGCCGAACCGCCGGCTTCGATTCCCCTGGACCACTGGGACGTGCGCTTCGAAACCCAGGATTTGACCGGCGACGAGTACGTCTGGACCGGCCACCCCGTCGAATTCGAGGATTCGCGCAGGCTGTTCCGCGCCAACGAGGTCCACTACAATCGCGATACTGGCGTCATTACGGCCAAAGGACACGTCTACTTCCGCAGTTTCGACACCAACGAGCAGCTTTGGTGCGACCACCTGGAATACGACACCGATAACGAAAAGGGCAAGTTCTACGACGTGGTCGGGGAAACCATGCCCCGCGTCATCGCCCGGCCCGGCGTGCTCACGGTCAACGCACCGTTTCATTTCGAGGGCCAATGGGCCGAGCGCGTGGGAGAGAAGTACATTCTCTACAAGGGCTGGGTGACCAATTGCCAAATCCCCAAGCCCTGGTGGCGACTGCGGGGCGCCCGCTTTGACGTGATACCGGGCCAACGCTCTCTCTCGTACAAGAGCTGGTTCATGCTCCGCCAGTTCCCCCTGTTCTACACGCCGTTCTTCTACCACTCGCTCGAGAAGGAACCTCGCAAGAGCGGCTTCCTGACTCCCAGCGCGGGTCATAGTTCCATCGGCGGGTTCATGCTGATGCTGGGTGGCTATTGGGCGATCAACCGCAGCTACGACATTACCTACCGGCTCATCGACTATCTCTCCAGGGGCTACGCGCACCACGTCGATCTGCGAGGCAAGCCTCTGCCCGGCACGGATTACGACGTGATCTTCTACGGAGTCCAGGACCGCGGCGCGCCCAATAGCGGCAATCCTCCGCAGAAGTACGGTGGATTCAGCTTCTATGGGGTGGGGAGCTCCGATCTGGGCGATGGGTGGACGGCCCGGGCGACCGTCAACTACATCAGCACTTTCGATTTCCGGCAGGGCTGGACGCAGTCGTTCAACGAGGCTATCGGTTCAGAAATCCATTCCGTCGGCTTTATCAACAAGAACCTCGGCACCTTCACCTTCGATGCCGTGTTTTCGCGTTTACAGAACTACGAGGATCTCGAACATCCGGTGTTCGACCCAGTTACTGGAACGACCAAGACGATGTCGAACGACGTGATTATCCGCAAGTTGCCGGAAGTGGAGTTCGGCTCCCGCGACCACCAGATCTTCGACAACCTTCCGCTGTGGTTCTCGTTCGATTCCTCGGCCGGCCTGCTGGAGCGTTCCGAGCCGTTCATCCTGTACAACGCGTCGGCGGCCAATCCCTATACCCTCACTGGCGATTTCCAGACGGGCGATTTGATGAGCCGCGTGAACCTGGCGCCGCACGTTACAACGGCCTTCCACCTGGGCCCGCTCGACCTGGTTCCGAGCATTGGCTTCGATGAGACGTTCTACTCCGAAAGCCAGACCAGCCCCGTGAATTCGATCTCGGGTCAGACTCAGAATCAGGTTGTGGGCACCAACCTTGTCCGCAGCGCGCGCGATTTTTCCCTCAACATCATCTTCCCGCCGCTGGTGCGCATCTTTCCGAAGAAGACCCTCTTCGGCGATAAGCTGAAGCACGTGATCGAACCGCGCGCGACGTATCGCTATGTGACGGGCGTGGGCGACGAGTTCAACCGGTTCATCCGTTTCGACCAAACCGACCTGCTGGCCGACACCAACGAAGTGGAGATCTCGCTGACGAACCGGATCTACGCCAAGCGCGGCGATTCCATCCTGGAGATCTTCACTTGGGAACTGGCGCAGAAACGCTACTTCGATCCCACCTTCGGCGGGGCGCTCCTCGCCGGCCAGCCGAACATCTTCACCAGCACCGCCGATGTCACGGGCATCGCGTTCTTGACGGGGCCGCGCAGTTACTCCCCGGTAGTTTCCACGCTGCGCATCAGCCCGATTAACGGTTTGGGCATTCGCTGGCAGGCGGACTATGATCCCTACTTCAAGCACCTGACCGACAGCAGCTTTGCCGTAGATTACAACAAAAAGAAATTCGTTGTGTCGGCGGGCAACGATGAGATCCATACCAGCCCCGTGCTCTTCGCTCCCGCCAACCAGTTTCGCGCCCGCATGGCCTACGGCGACCCCAATCACAAGGGATGGAACGCGGGCGTGGTATCAGTCTACGATTACGACCAGCACAAAATCCTGTACTCCACCGTTCAGGCGACCTACAACACCGACTGCTGCGGTTTCAGCGTGGAATACCACCGCTACAATATCGGCATCCGCGACGAAGGGCAGTGGCGCGCGGCGTTCGTGATCGGCAATATCGGATCGTTCGGGACGTTGCGCAAGCAGGACCGGGTTTTCTAGCCCAAAGCGGGGATCTGCCGGAAAAACCAATAAGTGAAGAAAAAGTAAAAGGCCCCGAGCTGGGTATCTCGGGGCCTGCACTCAGAGAGTTGGCGGTGGGAGGGGACTCACCGCCAGGGATGCTGTCTGTGTTAGTCCAATACTAACAATTTCAGACCTGCTTGTCTACTTTCGTGCAAAACAATTTTGGGGGGACCAAACTGATACCCCCACATGGGGGTATTTTCCGGGGCGACTCCAGCGCGGAGCGAGAAAAATCAAAAGGCCCCGAGCTGGGTATCTCGGGGCCTTGCACTCAGAGGGTTGGCGGTGGGAGGGGACTCACCGCCAGGGATGCTGTCTACTTGTATGAATTTTAACAGTATTGAGATCCGATTGTCCACAATAATTTGCAGTTTTTTCTGGAAAGGGTTTTGAGGCAGGGGAGGGGAAGGGTGCCGGTTAGCACCGTGCGAATAACCAAAGACATATTGAGCGCGCCTCACGCGCGATGCAATTCTGCGGGTGGGAAGGCGGTGTGTGGTGATCGAGACCGAAGACAGTCCTGCCGTCAAGAACAACGTAGAGCGTGAACGGCGGCTCAAACGGCGATTCCAAATCGAACAGGAAGTCCGCTATAAGATGCTGTACGGCCAGCGCATCGCCGAAACAGGCACGGGTAAGACCTCGAATATATCGAGCAGCGGCGTGTGGTTTACGACCGACAGCATGTTGACCACGGGGATGCCGATCGAGCTTTCGATGAATTGGCCTGTTCTGTTGAACGATTCCTGCCCGATGAAGCTCATGATCTACGGCTGCGTGGTGCGGAGCAACGAGAAAGGTGCGGCGGTAGCCATAGAGCGGTACGAATTCCGCACGCAGGGTCGGGTGTTCGCGCAGGCCATGCAGCAGCCGGCTGAACTTTCCTTCGCCCGCTGAGCGGAGCGCTGCCGGCCGGGGAGTGGCCAGCCACGGCCCTGTCACACGAGTGCCCGGACGATGCGCGCCGGCAGAGTCACTATCGCCCAAACCAGGCCCAGCACGCCTTCCACGGCGATTCCCACCAACCGGAACGGAAGCAGCAACAGCCACACTACGGGATAGAGAATCAAAGCCGCCAGCGCCAGCGGCCAGCAAAGCACCAGCAAGATGCACCAAAGCAGGAACTTCACGATGAGCCTTCTCTTTCAATACGCGCCCAACCTGGGAATTGTTCCAGTCTGGTAATATAAGACTTCTCTTAAGACTTTCCTAATGTTGCGATTCGAGACCGCCGGAGAGTCTCACGGCGAATGCTTGGTGGCCACCCTCACGGGACTTCCCGCGGGGATCCCCATATCCGTGGAGGGCATCGACCGGGACCTGTGGCGCAGGCAGCAGGGCTATGGCCGCGGCGGGCGTATGAAGATTGAAAACGACCACGCCGAAATAGTGGCCGGCGTGCGGCATTCCCATACCATCGGCTCGCCGGTCGCGATCCTCATACGCAACCGGGATTGGGAGAATTGGAAAGACGCGCTGGCGGTGGAGGATGCCGGCGGAGCGGAGAACCCGCGCAAACCCGTCACCCGCCCGCGGCCGGGGCACGCCGATCTCCCCGGCGCGCTCAAGTACGATTTCCACGATGCGCGCTATATCCTGGAGCGGGCCAGCGCCCGGGAGACGGCCGCGCGCGTGGCCGTGGGCGGCCTGGCCAAAGCGCTGCTCGCGCCGTTCGGCATCGAGATCGCGAGCCACTCGATCACGGTCGGCCCGGTGCGTCTGGCGCGGCCCGCGGCTTGGGATGAAATCGCCGCGCTGGGCCGCCGGGAGCCGGTGATGCTGGGCTGCGTGGACCTCGCAACCGAAGCCCGCATGAAGGCGGTGGTGGACGAAGCCTATCGAACTGGGGATACCGTGGGCGGCATCTTCGAGGTGGTAGCACGCGGTCTGCCTCCCGGCTTGGGCTCGCATGTCACCTGGGATGCGCGCCTCGATGGGCGCCTGGCGCAAGCCATTGTCTCCATCCAGGCGGTGAAGGGCGTCGAGATCGGGCTGGCGGGGGAAGGGGCTGCCGAATTCGGGTCGAAGGTGCAGGACTCTATCCACTACGACCGCGAAGAGCGGCGATTCACCCGCGGCGCCAACCGCGCGGGGGGCTCGAAGGGGGCATGACCAACGGCCAGGACTTGGTGGTGCGCGGCATGCTAAAACCCATCTCGACCCTGCGGCGTCCCCTGGAATCCGCCGATTTGGCCACTAAGGAAGCGGCTCCGGCGGCTTATGAGCGGTCGGATGTGTGCGTGGTCCCGGCCGCCGGCGTGATCGGCGAGGCGATGGTCGCGTTCGTGCTGGCACAGGCGTTCCTGGAGAAGTTCGGCGGCGATTCGCTGCCGGAGATACGGCGGAATGTCGAAGGCTACCTGGAACAAATCAAGAATTTCTGAGCGTATGGTCTATCCGATCGTCAAATTCGGCGACCCGGTATTGGAGCGCGAGGCGGAGCTTGTCACCGAGTTCGACACTCCGGAGCTGCACAAGTTTCTGGAGGACATGTTCGAATCCATGTACGCGGCCAAGGGGGTGGGGCTGGCCGCGCCGCAGATCGGCTTCGCGAGGAAGATCGCGGTGATCGATGCCTCCAACGGGGAGAACCCCGACGACAAGATCGTCCTCATTAACCCTACGATCATTCACACCGAGGGAAAGCAGGAGGGCGAAGAGGGCTGCCTGAGCATACCGGGCTTTCGCGAGCAGGTGCGCCGCGCCAAGCGCGTCGTCGTGCACGCCATGAATGCCAAAGGCGAGGAGTTTGAGAGGACCGGCGAGGACCTGCTGGCGCGCGCCTTCCTCCACGAGACCGATCATCTCAACGGCCGCCTCTACATTACCCACATCAGCGCGCTCAAGCGCGACCTGCTGAAGCGCAAAATCAAGAAGCTCCAGCGCGCCGGGGACTGGGAATAGGGCGCCGCCATGCGCCTGGTCTTCCTGGGAACTCCGCGGTTCGCCGTGCCGTCGCTCGAAGCCGTTGTAACGGCGGGCCACCCGGTGCTTGCCGTGGTGACGCAGCCGGATCGCCCCAGCGGACGCGGCCAGCATGCCGCCGCGCCCCCGGTGAAAGAGACTGCCCAAAGGTTCGGATTGCCGGTCTATCAGCCGGAGCGCGTGCGGCGGCCGGAAGCGGTCGAGTATCTGCGCGCGCTGGCGCCGGATGCCATGGTGGTAGTGGGGTACGGCCAGATCATTCCGCAAAATGTCATTGATATCGCCCCGTTCGGCATCGTGAACGTGCACGGCTCGCTGCTGCCCAAGTATCGCGGAGCCGGCCCGGTTCAGTGGGCAATCCTGAACGGCGAAACCACTACCGGCGTGACCACCATGCGGATCGATGCCGGGCTCGATACCGGCGACATGCTGCTGAAAGCGGAAACCGGCATCGCGCCGGAGGAGACCGCCGTGGAGTTGGCCGCGCGCCTGGCGGAGATGGGCGCGGATCTGCTGGTGCGTACGCTGGAGGGTCTCGCGGCGGGCGCCATCGTTCCCGAGAAACAAGATGCCGCGCAGGCCACCTACGCCCCGCTGCTCAAGAAGGAAGATGGCCTGATCGATTGGTCACAGACCGCGGCGGCGATTCACAATCGCGTGCGGGGCCTGCAACCGTGGCCCGGAGCTTACACCGCCTTCCGCGGTCAGGCGTTGCACGTCTGGCGCGCGCGGCGGCTCGAGATGAGTGGCGCGCCCGGACGGCTGCTGAGCGTGAGGCCGCCGGTGGTGGCCTGCGGCGAGGGCGCGCTGGAACTGGTCGAAGTGCAGCTCGAGGGCCGCAAGCGCATGCCGGCATCGGATTTCGCGAATGGCCAGCGGCTGGCGGAGAATGAAGAATTGGGTTAGGAGATTCGCACACTTGAAATTGCCGCTCGGCTATCTTTACTCGGCCACTTACGCCGGAATCCGCCAGATGGAGAAGGACGACCTCGCCCTGATCGTCTCCGGCCTCCCCGCCAATGCCGCCGCCGTCTTCACGCAGAACCAGGCGCCGGCCGCGCCCGTGAAGCTGTGCCGGCGGCTGCTGAAGGTTTCCAAGGGACAGGTGGGGGCCATCATCGTGAACGCGGGCAACGCCAATTGCGCCACGCGGACGGGCGATGCCGTGGCGAAGGCCACCTGCAAGGCCGTGGCGCGGATGCTGAGAATGCCGCCGTTCCAGGTGCTCCCGGCCTCCACCGGCGTGATCGGCGTGGAACTCGATCCGCGGAAGATCCTGGATGCGCTCCCCGCGCTGATCGATGGCCTCGATCCCGGCCGGTTCACGGATGCGGCGAACGCCATCCTGACCACCGACCTGACGCCCAAAACGGCCTTCGCCGAATGCCGCCTGCGCCGCGGCGCCGTGTGCGTGGCGGGCATGACCAAGGGATCCGGCATGATTCATCCCCAGATGGCCACCACTCTGGGATTCGTGCTGACGGACGCCCACATTCCGGTGCCCGCTTTGCGGGCCATGCTGAAGCGCGGGGTGGAGCGCAGCTACAACCGGCTTTCAGTGGACGGCGACACCTCCACGAATGACACCCTGGTGCTGCTGGCCAACGGGGCGAGCGGCGTGCGGCCGGACGCCAAGGAACTTCCCAAGGTGGAGGAGGCCATCGCGGGCGTAATGGAATCGCTGGCGCAGGCCATCGCGCGCGATGGCGAAGGCGCCCGGAAGCTCATCACCATTCTGGTTTCGGGGGCGCCGAGCGATGGCGCCGCGGCGCGCATCGCGCGCTCTATCGCCAATTCTCCGCTGGTCAAGACTGCCATCGCGGGGTCCGATCCCAACTGGGGCCGCATTCTGTGCGCCGCCGGTAATGCCGGAGTGGTCTTCAATCCGCTGAAGGTGGATATCCACATGCAGGACGTGCCGGTGTGCCAGGGCGGCCTGGCCGCCGCGTTCTCCGAGGCCGAGTTGAAGAGCAAGCTGGGCGCGCCCGAATGCCAGATACGCTTCGCCGTTCGCGGCCGGGGAAAGGGGTCGGCGCGTTTCTGGACGTGCGACCTCACGGAAGGCTATATCCGGATCAACGCGAGCTACAGGACTTGAAGATGACCCGCCGCGCGCTCCTGGTGGCAGTCTGGGCCGTCCGCCTGCGCGCGGACGCGGCCGACGACGTTTGGAGTCTGATTGCTTCGATGGCTTCGGCGCTGGTGGATGGGAATGTCTCGGAATTCATGAGCTATTTCGATCCGGCGATGCCCGGCTTCGACGAGTTGCGCAGCGACGTAACCGCGCTGGTGCGCGAGTTCGTGGCGCAATCCTCGATAGATCCCGTGAAGAACGAAGGCGACGACCGCAACCGGGCGCTGGAACTGGATTGGCGCTTGACCCTGGTTGACCAGCAGAACGATGCATCCGCCACGAATCGCGAGCAGGATGTGAAATGCCGGCTGGTCAAGACGGGCCGCAAGTGGCGCATCACGGCGTTCGAGCCGGTGAGCCTGTTCGCGCCGCCGGCCGCCCGGATGCCGGCTTAAGCGGCCGCCGGCTCTTCGCCAGCGCCATATCCAGGTTGTAGCTGGCATCCGGGTAATCGGGCTGGAGACGCAGCGCGATGCGGTATTCTTCGATGGCCTCCTCGATCCGGCCCGGCGCCAGGGAGAAAGCGCTGCCCAGATTGTTATGGATCTCGGCTGAATCCGGTTTGACCCGCAGGGCCGCCTGGAAGTGAGGGATCGCCTCCGAACCACGGCCCGGGGTTAGCAGCAGGGCGATTCCCAGGTTGTTGTGCGCCTCCGCGGAATCCGGGTCGATGCGCAAGGCCGCCTGGTACTCCGCGATCGCCTCGGGCATCTGGCCCGGAAGCTTCGACAGAGCCAATCCCAGGTTATTGTGGGCCCGGGCGTCGTTCGGGTCGATGCGAAGCGCCGCCCTGTATTCCGCAATGGCCTCCGGCAGGCGATCGGGCGTCTGGGACAGCGCCAGAGCCAAATTGTAGTGGGCCATGGCGTAGTCCGGCTTCAGCCTCGTAGCCTCCCGGTAGTGCTGAATGGCCTCCTCGGCCCGGCCCGGGGTTTCAGCGATGAGCACTCCCAGGTTGTAATGGGCGGCCCAGCACTCGGGATTGCGTTTCAGTGTTTCCTGGAAGAGCGTCTCGATGTCGCGGTACATGCCGCACTGTTGCCAGGTGAGTGCGCCGAGCGCCGCCAGCACGGCACAGGCCCCCACGGCCGCCAGGCGCCGCGTGCCGGGTCTGACGAGCGACGCCAATCCGGAGACCACCGGAACGATGATTCCCAGGCTGGCGACGTATTGAAAGTGGTCGGCAACGTAGGAATAGACGAAGGGATAGGCGCTAAAGAACCCGAGCGCGGGAAACAAAGCGCCCCCGAAGATCAGGGCTCCGGCCAGCGGCCCTCTTCGCTTGCGGGCCAGCAGGCACAACGCCGCCAGGGCCGCCGCCGCTCCCAGCGGGTAGAGATATTGCCACCATTCCGCGGAAGTCACGTGCCATCGCGGATAGAAGAACATGAGGTCCGCGGGCCACACCAGCTTGCCTAAGTAGAACCAAACGGCCCGGCCCGCGACCAGGAATCGCTCGACCAGCGTCAGCGCGAACTCCGGACCTTCCGCGCCGATGAACTTCCGCTCCACCCAGGCGGTGAGCAGCCCGGCTGCCGCGCCGAGCGCGAACCAGGGCAGCAAAGGCCGCACGTGGCGCTTCCAGTCGAGCCGTCCCTGCCGCCACCAGAGAACGACAAGCAGGATCGCGGGCAGCGTGGCGGTCACCGTTTTCGACAGGAGTGCCATGACAAAGAGCGCCGACGCCAGGAAGTACTGCGATCTGCGCCGGCTCTGATCGAAGCTCAGGTAGAGCAAAACCGCACTGAGGCCGAAAACCGCCGACAGCGTGTTCTTCTGCTCGCTGACCCACGCCACCGATTCGACGCACACCGGGTGGAGCGCGAAAACCAAAGCCGCCGGCAAAGCCCCCGCGAGGCCCAGGCGGCGCATGATCAGCATCACCAGGAAAGCTGCCGCCGCGTGCAGGAAGACATTGGTGAGGTGATAGCCCAGCATCGCGTCCCCCCACAACCGGTGCTCGATCCAGAAGGCGCTGTGCAGCAGGGGATAGTATTGCTGGGTGGCCCCTAACTCAAACCAGATCCGCCACAGCCCATCAAGCGAGCGCAACCCCGGCCGGGTGACGTGGGCGGCGTCGTCCCAGAGGAGACCGCCCTGGAGTGCTGGCCAATACGCCACAACAGTGCAGCAGACCAGCAGGACCGCGGCGAGCGGCGTACGGCTGGCTTCCCGGGGAGCCTTGGCCGCTTCCTGGGGAGCCTTCGTCTTCACGGCTTTCGGAGAGACACGCGAGGCCAATTAATATCATGGCGCAGATGTTTGACTGGCGCACGCGCCGGGTTGGGCAGCTCGGACCTGAAGTCGGAAGAGTTCGGAGCGGCCTACCAAAAATGCGCCGCAATGACGTTCGGTGGACCCGCTACTCCGTTGATCACGTCCGTGGAGAGCACGATCTGCATGCTCTTGCGCTCCCAGTGCTTTGGTGCGTGCGCCTCCAACTGCTGAAAGTGCTCCGGAAAAGCGACAAACTCACCGGAAGCGGTGGTGCCCCACCGGTGCGCTCCGGCTGCCAAGACCACTATCCGGCCGGTGGAAGCGTCCCAATACCTCGCGACGATGGCATAGTCCTTGGTGCAGTCTCGCGTTTCTGCAGAGTAGATTGGATACCAAGTGGCCTTGGAAGGCTCCTGAGAATCCCGAATGAAGGGTTTCCTCCCGGGACCCACATTCTCGAATTGGAAGCGCAGTTGGCGTGTCAGGCGGAGAACCCATTCGTTATTGAGCGCTCCGATCAAAACGGCGCTGCCTTGCCGGAGATCGTCAAAGCTCGTGGACACGACCGGCAGAATCCGGAAGCTCTTTCCGCGGGCCTGGATCGCGCCGGTTATCCGAGCGAGCGTAATCGCGTCTGCCGTGACCAGGCTCCCGGGAGAACCTGGCAGAGCCAAGGTATCAGCAGCTGATAAGCCTTGGTCCCCGACCGGCGAATCATTGGAGGCGTGCGTTCCGACGCAGAGCAGCACGGGACCTTCCTGCGCAAGTACCGGCGCCCAAAAGGCGTCCAGCGCGGTTTGCGGACGCTCGGATGCCATCCGAATGACGCCGGCGGCCAGGGCAGCGCCGGCCAGGAAAGCGGCGGCCAGAGTCACTGGCCCCCATAGAGTTCGGGGCTGCGGTGATGGTTCCGCGGCGCTCTCGTCCGGCGGTTCCTGAAGAATGGCAGCCGGAGCTTCGCGCGGCTCTTCGCAAGAGGGGCGGAATTGAGGAACGTACGAGCCCGGATATAGATCGACTCGGATCTCCGACTCGTGTCCGGATTCCGAGTAGTACTGGGCCAGCCGCTTTCGAATCTCGCTGGCCGCGCTGCGAACGGAATGATCCGTCGTCGTGTCGTAATCGGCGGGCCTTTCGAAAACGTCCACGCCGATATTGCGCTCCTTCAGATCGCCGGCTCGGCCCGCCAGCGTCTGTTCCACCAGATGTCTCAGCAGGGCGGAGTAGCGCTTGCTGTTTCGAAAAGCCGGACTGGCCAGAATCAGCCCAAGCTGCTGACGAATGGCGTTACCCGAATCGTCCGTCTGGGTATTCAAACTGATTGGAGAATCCCCGCCCCCCCGCACGCTCGGCGGAGCATTCCCACTTCCTGCCATCCTGGTCTCCTTGAAGCGCCGATTGTAGCACATGGCTGCTTGGTGAGGTCCAAGACGGTCAGTGACCTCCGGCTGCGCGCGGTTCGCGCGCTGAAATCACAGAGCTTTTGCCCGCTGGCGGTCAAGGTCTTGTTTCGGACTTACAGGCCTGAGAACCATATAACGATACACGTGCTTTTGCGGGAACCATAGTCTGCCTGCGCAAAGAGGTAGGGTGTGGGCTTCAGGGAGAAACGGTATGTCGGCGGCCGATCCGCTACCTCTCCCGCTCCGAGTGAATGGAGGTTGGTAATGCCTTGCAG
This sequence comes from Terriglobia bacterium, assembly GCA_963714205.1. Taxonomy (GTDB): domain Bacteria; phylum Acidobacteriota; class Terriglobia; order Bryobacterales; family Bryobacteraceae; genus CAVQNQ01. The sequence goes on along the minus strand of CAVQNQ010000002.1, from coordinate 456,663 downwards.
AGCGGGGCGTTTTCTTGTCCTTTTAGCAGTTATCGCGGGAATCGCCTTTTCACAGGGAAAGCCGATTCCGCGATTGGTCAAGGATGGCGGCAAGTACACATTCCTGGTGGATGGTAAACCGTTCATAATTCTCGGCGGACAAATACACAACCCCAATGCTTTTCCCGATCTGCTGGAAACCGCCTGGCCGAAGCTCAAGGCCATGAGCGCGAACACAGTGGAGTACCCGATCTACTGGAATGAAATCGAGCCGCAGGAAGGGCACTTTGACTTCGGCGACTTCGACAAGATTCTTCTCCGGGCGCGATCGGAGGGTTTGCGGGTCGTCATGCTTTGGTTCGGGACATGGAAGAATGGGGCCATGGACTGGGCGCCGAACTGGGTCAAGTCCGACACCAAGCGTTTTCCCAGGGTGATTGACTCGGGCGGCAAACCTATCCGGGTGCTCTCCCCGCATTCGAAAAACAACCTGGATGCCGACCAGAAAGCGTACGTCACCATGATGCGGCACCTGAAGGAAATAGACGAAGCCGACCGTACCGTAATCATGATGCAGGTCGAGAACGAATCCGGCCTGCTCGGCAGCGTGCGCGACTATTCTCCGGAATCGAACAAGCTCTTCAGCGGCTTGGTTCCCGAGCGCCTCGTGACGGCCCTCAAGAAGAAATCGGGGACGTGGAAAGAGGTGTTTGGGCCGGATGCGGAAGAAGCTTTCAGCGCGTATTACCTTTCCAGCTATGAGAATGAGGTGGCGCATGCCGGCAAGCAGGTATACCCCTTAGTCACATACGTAAACTGTTGGACTGGCGGCCACGATACCGGCGATCAGTATGACCTGTTCGACCGGCCAGGTGAAAGTTACCCCAGCGGCGGCCCCGTGTCGCACATGCTGGATCTGTGGAAGGCTGCGGCGCCGGACATCGACATTCTCTCTCCGGACACCTCCAAGCAGCCGTCCGAGAATTTCCGGATGATCGTATCGCGCTATAACCGGCCCGACAATCCCTACTGGAGTCCTGAGGCTGGCAGAACCATGACCGGGGCGCGCGTTTTCTTCTATGCCTTGGCGAACTACAACACGATCGGCTTTGGAGCTTACGGCGTCGACACTGGCGCCGGTTCGGGGCTGGGTGCGCCTTTCGTTGACTTGGGTGCGGATTTCCGCCTTGTCCAATCCGCCATGCCGGCGATTACCGACCTGCAGCAAAAGGGCAAGCTGAAAGCCGCGATCGAGGAGGATGTGGTCCGCGGAAAGAACCTGATGTTCGACCGCTATCACGTGCTGGTGCACTTCCGGCCGCAGGCTACAGGTATAGCTTCCACTCCTTCCGCGGCTCCCTTGCCGTCCGGCCGTGTCTTGGTCGGCGAACTGGGTCCGGACGAATTCCTGGTTATGGGTTTCGATTCGGCGGTCGATTTCCGGCCCGCCGTGGGTTCCGAGTACACCTCGGCTCAGTTCCTTGAAGCCGAGCAGGGAGTTTTTGAGAATGGCGCCTGGAAGAAGACCGCGCGCGCGATCACCTATCAGGGATCCTACGATCCTCCGAGAGTGAGCCTGCCCGCCCAAGGCGCGATATATCGAGTCAAGCTGATGAGGTATTGAAACCTGAATGACTCCAGGCTTATGGTTCCGGGCGCGTAAGCAGATGACCGCTCGGAAATGCGAGGAGGCTTGTTGATGTCGTCAGCAGAAATTTCACGCCGGGCGCTGTTCACCGCCGCGAGCGCGGCGGCTGTTACGGCAATTTCCACGCGGCCGGCGGCTTGCGCCACCGCCGGCCAATATCCACGCGACTTGACTCAGGCTGACGTTGACCGTTGGATGAAAGAGCTCTCTAACTGGGATAAGTGGGGCGCGGGCGACCAGGCTGGAACCGTGAACCTGATTACCCCCGCCAAGCGCAAGGCCGCCGCCGCGCTCGTCCGCGACGGCGTCAGCGTATCCATGGCCCTCGATGCCGATTTACCTAAGGAGGGGTCGACCGGTGGGCCATTGCCGGGCATGATGCCGGGTTCTGGCCCCCGGGGCGGCGGGATGCGGGGTGGGCGCGAGGGGCAGCCGGCCATGAGCCCGCCGGGTGCCGGTAACGCGCCGGGTGGACGCGGGCAAGGCGGCGGCTTCGCCGACCGCCCGACTTGGACCCTAACATCCAGGCCTCCGGGGCCGGAGCCCCGGCAGCTTGCGTCATACGTGGTGGACACCATCGCGGTTTCCTATCACGGCAATAACACCACCCATTTGGATGCCCTCAGCCACCTCTTCTACAAAGGCCAGATCTTCGGCGGCTTTCCGCAAACCAGCTACACAGACCGGGGAGCCGGTAAGGATGACGTCATGGCCTTCAAGAACGGCATCTTCACCAGAGGCGTTTTGTACGACATCCCCAAACTGAAGGGCGTCCCCTACCTCGGCGACGACGAGCCGATCTACGTGGAGGATCTGGAGGCCTGGGAAAAGAAGGCCGGCTTCCGCCTGACAAGCGGCGATGCCATGTTCGTCCGCACCGGGCGCTGGCTGCGCGTCAAGGAGAAAGGGCCTCTGGACCTGAACCGCGCTACTCCGGGCCTCTACGCCTCCGTCACGAAGTGGATGCGGGAACGGGGCGTGGCCATCCTGGGCAGCGATGTGGTGCAGGACGTGAGGCCTTCCCGCGTAGAGGGCGTGAACCAACCAATACATCAGATCGGATTGATGGCGATGGGCCTGCCCTTGATCGACAATTGCATCCTCGAGGATCTCAGTGAAGCGGCCGCCCAGCGCCGCCGCTGGATATTTCTGGCGACCGTGAATCCATTGAGAGTTCCCGGCGCGACCGGAGGACCGGTGAACCCGATCGCCACCTTCTAGGAAGAATCATGAGACCTTCGATTCATAGCTTCTGCGCAACGGTATGCATCCTGACGGCTTCGGTGGCGTACTCGCAAACGACGCCCGCGGACCCGTTGATTCCCCATGTGGAGAAACGGGGTTCGGCCGTCCAACTGATCGTCGACGGCAAGCCGTTCCTGGCTCTGAGCGGAGAATTGGCTAATACCGCGTCTTCCGACCTCGAAACGATGAAAACCGTCTGGCCGCTGCTCGCCAACAAGGTGCATCTCAACACCGTGCTGACGGGCATGGCCTGGAGCTGGGTCGAGCCCCAGGAAGGCAAATACGACTTCACCATCGCCGACGCCGCCATCGAGAACGCGCGGCGCTACGACCTCCGGATTGCCTGGCTCTGGTTTGCGAGCTGGAAGAACGGCCTTTCCAGCTTTGTCCCGGCGTGGGCCAAAGCCAACCAGGAGCGCTTTCCGCGCGCCCAGGTCGCGGGCGGGAAGACCATCGAGGTCCTATCCACCCTCAGCGAGAACAACTGGCAGGCGGATGCGCGGGCCTTCGCGGCCCTAATGCGGCACGTCCGCGAAGTCGATAAGACCCACAGAGTGATCATGGTGCAAGTGGAGAACGAGGTGGGCCTGCTGGGCGATTCGCGCGACCGGTCCCCCCTGGCTCAAGCGGCGTTCGCCAAGCCCGTCCCCGCGGAGTTCATGAACTACCTCGAGAAACACAAGGACACCCTGCTCCCCGAATTCCGGAAGAAATGGGAGGCCGCCGGCTTCAAGACATCGGGTACTTGGGGAGAAGTGTTCGGGCAGGGTCCCGGGCTGGCTGACGAGATCTTCATGGGTTGGAATTACTCCCGTTATATCGACCATGTCGCCGAAGCCGGCAAGCGGGAATATCCCATACCGATGTATGTGAACGCGTGGATCGTGCAGCCGGCGGACAAGGGACCCGGCGACTATCCGAGCGGCGGCCCGCAGGATCACATGCACGACATCTGGCGCGCCGGCGCGCCGCACCTGGACATGCTCTCCCCCGATATCTATCTGCCCGATTTTATCGGGCTGACGGCCCGCTACAGCCGCAACGGCAATCCGCTGTTCATCCCAGAGTCGTCCGGCGATATTCACGGCGCGGCCAATGCCTTTTACGTCATCGGCCAGCACAATGGCATGGGCTATTCGTCCATGGGCATTGACTCGGTGGGGAGAATGCTGGGCCGGGCCGCGGGATCGCCCGAACTCAGGGCATCGGAGATGCCCGACATAGAGAATCTTCCATTACCCATGGCTTATCGGACCTTGGCCCAGATCGCCCCTATGATCCTGGAGCACCAGAGCAGCGGCACGATAGCCGCCGCTTCGGTCGACAAGGCCAATCCGGATGTCCAGGTGAAAGTTGGTGATTATCTCCTGGATGTAGGGCTGCCGCGCAATTTCCGCGCGCTCAGTGTGGTCCCGGACCTCACCGGTTACGGGATCTTCATGCAAGTTGGGCCCGACGAATTTTATCTGGCCGGCAACAACCTTCAGGTTGCATTTACGCCGGCTACGCCGGGCCCTCCCATCGCCGGTCTTGCCTGGCAGGAATGTGGCCGTTTCGAAGGCGGCAAGTGGGTGCCGACCCGTTATCTGGCGGGCGACGATTCAGTTTTGCGCTATGACATGGCCGTGGTTGCCGGAATGAACCAGTCGGGCAGCGGGGTGCGCCTAACGGCCGGCGCTCGCGGTATCCAGCGGGTGAAGTTGTACCGCTACAAATGACCGAAGTGTCATTATTTTTTGGATCGAAAGTAAGCGCGGCCATTCCAAGTCGAATGCCGCCAAGGGGATATCCGGGGTCCACTGGTGGTTGACTTCGGGTGGGAAACCATGATATGTTCGCTCCAAATCCGATTTGGATGTCTGCGGGGTCTTGCTGCGTTAGTTCAGCGAGCCATTGCCCCGAGGCAACGTTTGGAGTGAAAAGGGGTCAAAAATGCGAATTTTGGCAATCGCTATGGGTGGTCTCATGCTTCTCGCGACCGCCCTTGCTCAAAGCGACCGTGGCACAATTACGGGAACCGTTACGGACCAAGCCGGCGCTGTAGTGCCGGCTGCCACAGTCTCGATCACAAATACCGATACTGGAATAGCGACAACGGTCGCCACCACCGATACCGGAAACTACACCATACCCTCCCTTGCCGCGGGACCCTACCAGGTCACGGTCACCAAGGAAGGTTTCAAGCGATACGTGCAATCCGGGGTCGCCGTGCAGGTGGCCCAGACCGAGCGCGTAGACATCACTCTGCAAGTTGGGTCGGCCAGTGAATCCATCACCGTCACGGCGGAAGCTCCCTTGCTGAAGACGGAGGACGCCGAGGTCAGCCACGCCATGTCGGGCGAGATGGTCGGCAACCTGCCCATCAACTTTTCGGTTATCGCCGGCGGATACGTGCGCAGCCCGTTCGTGTTCATCGTGAACGAGCCCGGCGCCAATAACACGGGACAAAATACCGTCCGCGTGAACGGTATGCCGAACAGCACGGAATCCATGATGGTCGACGGCCAGGAAGCTACCAATACCAACAGCGCCGGCGGCATCGACGAATTGCAGCCCTCGGTGGAATCCATCGAGGCGGTTGCGTTGCAGACCAGCAACTACGCGCCGGAATTCGGGCAGGTCGTCGGCGGCCTGTTCAATTTCAATTCGAAATCCGGCACGAACAGTATCCATGGCAGCTTGTACGAATACCTCGCCAACGACGATCTGAACGCAGGTGTTCCATTCACCAACGATGGCGCTGGCCATTTGATCCGGCCCGCCGTGCGGCGCAACGATTTCGGTGGCAGCGTGGGCGGCCCGGCGTATATTCCCCACGTTTACGATGGGCGCAACAAGACCTTCTTCTTCTTCAGTTGGGAAGGTTACAAGGCGCTTCAGCACATCTCCGGCGTTTACCAGACCGTGCCAACTTCCGCGATGCGGAATGGAGATTTCAGCGCGATTCTGACCCCCGCAGTCGTAGGCACCACCCCCACGGGATCGTCGATACAGGGAAATATGATTTTCGATCCCGCGTCCCAAACAACGGTCAACGGCCAGGCGGTCACCAGCCCGTTCCCGAACAATATGATTCCGGCGAGCCGGATCACCTCGCAGGCGGCGAAGATTCAGGCGTTCATCCCCACACCCAACAATACGGCTTTGGTGAACAACTGGCAGCAGACTTATCCCACGTCGGATTTGCAGAGCGTCCCCAGCATCAAGATCGACCAGAACATCAACAGCTCGCAGAGAGTTGCGTTCTACTACTCGGAGTTCCGCACCGACCAGTACGTCACACCCGACGGGCTGCCCTCGCCGATCACGGCGTTGCGCATCCTGTACGAGCGCAACCGGACCATTCGCCTGAACTACGACTGGACCGTTACCCCGCGGTTGCTCGTCCATGCCGGAGTCGGCTACATCTTGTACCGCAATCCGGACGTAGCCCTCAGCAGCGTGCTGGCGTATGACGCCCCGGGGCAGCTCGGCCTGGTGGGCGGCATCCCGAACAATTTCACGGGAACCACCACCGCGACCGGATTCCCCCGCCTCACTGCTTTGACCACGGGCGGCTACGGCATGTCGCTCAACATGGGGCCGGCGAACGCCAATAAGTACGCCATCGATAAACCCACCGCGGTACTGAACACCTCTTACGTTGCCGGCAACCACAGCTTTAAGGTTGGGGCGGACTGGCGCATCGACGCCTATCGCGACCGCAACGTCCGGGGCACCCAGGGCATCTGGACTTTCAGTAACAACGAAACGGCCGAGCCATATATTCAAGCCGGTCAACTTAGCGGCGCCAACCTCGGAAACTCGTATGCGAGTTTTCTGCTGGGGTTGGCAGACAGCGCCGCCGTACAGACGCCGCAAGATCCCCAATTCCGGAAAACCTCCTGGTCGCTTTTCGCGCAGGATACCTGGAAGGCCGGCCGCAAGCTGACCTTCACCTACGGCATCCGCTGGGATCGCCAGGGCGCGGCGGACGAATTCCACCAGCGCCTGGCGGAGTTCTCTCCCACCACGATGAACCCCACGGTCGGACTGCTGGGAGCAACCATTTACGAAGGCGACGGCGCGGGGCGATGCAATTGCACTTTCGCGAGTATTTATAACAAGGCGTTCGGCCCGCGGTTGGGCGTGGCCTACCAGATCACATCCAAGACCATATTCCGCGCCGGGTGGGGCGTCACCTACGGCGGCACGGACCCCTTCGCGTACATCAGCAACACGTCGATTCTCGGCGGCGGATCCATCGGCTATAACTCGATTTCGTGGGTCGCGCCGGGCTTCGGGACGCCGGCCGCCAACTTCACGCAGGGCCTGCCCTACACCCAGGCGCAGCTCTATCCGGCGACCCTGAGCGCCGGGATCGTGCCCTTCCCCGGACAGCTCAACTCCCCACCCTACTGGATCGATCCCCAAGCCGGGAGGCCCCCGCGGATCAATCAATGGAACATCGGAATCCAGCGCTCCATCACCGAGGATCTGGTGGCTGAGGCGGCTTACGTAGGCAACCGTGCCGTGTGGCTGCAGGCCACCAACCTCGTTGACATTAACGGGTTGACGAACCAAATCCTGGCCGCGAATGGCCTGAATCTCAACAACGCCGCCAACGACACCCTGCTGAAATCGACCTTCGCTTCCGGGATACCGCAGGCCGCCGGGTTCAAGGTGCCTTATCCTGGTTTCCCGTTGGCCTCGACGCTGGCGCAGGCGCTTCGCCCGTTCCCGCAATTCACCAACATCAAGATCGAGTGGGACCCCCGGGGCAACAGTTGGTATGATGCGTTGCAGGCCAAGCTCACGCAGCGCTTCAAGCACGGCCTCACCGCTCAATCCTCCTTCACCTGGCAAAAGGAGCTGACCACCGCGGAAGGCGTCGCCGCCAACGATGTCTACAATCTTCCCGTCCAAAAGGGCCTGTCCCCCTCTTCATTGCCGTTCGTGTTCGTCACCGCCTTCAGTTACACGATTCCGAAGGCGCCGATTCAGAACAAGGTAGTGAGCTGGGTCACGCGCGATTGGACTTTAGGAGGAAGCCTCCGCTACCAGAGCGGCGCGTTGATCGAGTCCCCCTACGCCACGAACAACCTGAGCGCGCTGCTACCGCGCGCAGTCGGATCGAACATGACGTTCTCCGATCCTACGGGCCAGGCGTTCTTTACGCAGAGCCCTAACTGCCATTGCTTCGACCCCAGCAAGACGTTCATTCTCAACCCCGCCGCATGGACCCAGCCCCCAACCGGGCAATTTGGAACCGGCGCAGCGTATTACAACAACTACCGGTGGCAGCGGCAGCCGGCGGAGAACATGAGCCTTGGAAGAATTTTCCGCATCAAGGAGCGCGCCACCTTCGCGATTCGCGCGGAGTTCTTCAACATATTCAACCGCAACTTCCTGAGCGCGCCGACGAACACTCCTTCGACGCTAGCGCAGGTGATTAGCTCGAGCACCGGTCTGGCCACTTCCGGCTTCGGCTGGATCAACACCAGCGTCACCAACATTCAGACCGGCGGAGCCATTCCGACCACGCGCAATGGTCAGATTGTTGCGCGTCTAACCTGGTAGCACTGAATCGCTAAAGGGGCGGATCCGCCGCCCCTTGCCGCGACTGTATTCCTTGAGCTGCCGCCTGCCGGCGGACTGAGCGCCGGCGGGTGGCAGCTTTTTCCATTTAGAGAGGTACTGTCTCAGGCCGCCGGGCCGGGCCCCTATCGCAAGAGTTCATTCAAGCGGGCGGCTGGACAATCGAAATCCCGCGATACTGAATAATTCAGTTGCTCAGCCAGGTCCCGGCGCTGCAAACGAAGATACAGCGGGATTACGGCAGCCGCGGCGGCGCACGTATGCCGGCGGACGATTTCGCACGACGGGTTTATCGCCGGGCCGCTGGGGCCCGGTATGGTCGCGCAGCCCTTGGAATCGAGACCTTGGCGGTAGAGACTCAGCAGGTCCTGTCTCAGAGTGAGGTCGGACGTCGCGAACGTGCCCTCGCACCAGGGCGACCGCGGCTTCGTCGGCACGGCCGGCGGCGAGATATGCGGTAGCCAGTTGCCAGTACGTCTGGGGATTCAACGGGTCCAGTTCCAGTGCGGCAGCCGCCCGATCCACCGCCTTCGACGGGTCGTTCAATTTCAGGTAGGCATCGGAAATCGACCGTTCGAGATCGGCAAACTTGGCCTGATCGGGTTGCGGAGTTTCATGGACCGCGCGCCCGCTCCGTCGCCACCAGACGCTTCATAGCTTGCAGTCATCATGGCCTTCGAGCGCAGCAGCAACTCGAGCGCCTGGTGGTAAGCCCGCAAACTTTCCGGCGCGGCCAGTAAGTCGCCTTTGGTAATGTAATAACTGCTCACCTTGCGAAAGGCTTCGAAATTGTTGTGCCAGTCCGGCACGGAGTCGAGAATCGCCAGGCTCTTATCCGCTTCGGCGATCACGCGGCCGATATTGGCATGGGTCGCGTCGGAATCGTACAGCGCAGCCGCCAGCGCCAGGTGACCCTTGTAACTGTTGGGCGAGGTCTCAACCGCGGCGGTCATGAGGCTGAGGTCGTCCCGCCAGTCGAAATTGCGAGCCCATGTGCGCGCGGTGAATGCGGCCACGATCAGGCACAGCGTAACGGGAGCCAGCCAGGCCAGGCGGGCCCGGCCGCCCATTGCGTACAGGGCCAGGACGGCGCAGACGGCGAGCGCGAGGGACGGCAGGTAGAGGAAGCGCTCCGCCATGATTGTGCCGATGGGAAAGAGCAGGTTGGAGGCAGGCAGGAACGTGACGAACGCCACGCTGGCAACGAAGAATACGGTGCGGTTGAATCGGAACGCCAGCAGCACCGCGGCGGCCACCGCGGCAACCAGGTCCCACGCCAGCCAGTCTCGCGAGGCTGCCGGTTGCGAGTGGGATCTGCGCGTAAGAGTAATCGGAGGAGAGATGAGCGGGCCATACCAGCAGCCGAAGATACGCTGGCCACGATCTTAACGGCGGTGAGCTTGGCCGTCCAGAAGCCGGCGCCGACGAGCGGGTTATCGCAGAACGGAAACTCGGGCGTCAGCACCTTCGCGAACACGGCCGACCGCGCGTACCACATGGCTGCGAGAGCCGGTGAGATGGCCAGGCATCCCTCAAGAAGCGCCCGGCCGCTGCCTCCTCTCTTTCCACCAGGTCAGCTCGTAAAGCACGATCACGCCCAGGATGGTGACCGCGCTTTCTTTGGAGAACACGCCCACCGTGGTCACGGCCATCAGTGCCGGCCAGCCAGGCCCATCGGCGCCAGCCCTGGGTTTCCGGCGCTCTTCAGGTACATCCAGAAGCCGCTCAGCAACGACATGCCCGCCAGCAGGTCGGCGCGGCCCGACCATATTGGTTACGGACTCGGTCAGAACGGGATGGACGGCCCAGACAGCAGCGACGAAAACCGCCGGCCATAATTTCCGCATCAGCCGCAGAGCGAGAGCGAACACCAGCAGGACGTTGCCGGAATGCAGCAGGAAATTGATCCAGTGGTAGCCGGCGGGCTGGTCGGCGTTGCCGAGGATCGAGTAGTTGAAGAGATAGGTGAGCGTGGTAACGGGCCGATAGAGGCCGCTCTCGCCGTAGGGCCACCAGTAAGTCCGGTGAAGAATCAGGCCGATGTTCTGCGGGGTGGCTTCGTGAACGCGCGGATCCTGCAGAATGAGGCCCTGGCTATCGAAAGTGAAGCCGGCGCTGAACGAGTTCGAGTAGGCCAGAAACGTCACTGCGGCGAGCGCGCCCATCGCCAGCAATAGCCGCAGGCGCGGCGCCAGGCTTCGGGGCCTGGGCGGGGGTTGGCTCGCCTGCCGCGCGGCGGCGCGTTTCTTAGGGGCCTTCATGAAACCGTTACGGTATCAGGTTAACAGACGGAAAAATCGCGGCGCGCTCCCGGGAAACCCAATAGTTCGGGCAGGGGTTACTTCGCGGGCGGCCTCTCGCCGCGTCCGCCTCGCCCGCCCTCGTTGCCACGGGGTGGGCCACCCTCGCCCTCTACGGGGTACTTGGGCTCCACGCTGTTTTGGAACTGCGGCTCCAGCGGCATCAACTTGAAGCCTACCAGCAGAGACGCGTCGCCGTACCAGAACTGCTGGTGCGAGATGTTCCAGAAAGCGTAGCGCTGCTTGGCGTCCGCGCCCTCCCAGTCGATCAGCCCCAAGCCCATCCCGATCAGCTTGTTCTCCGTCAACTGGGTTTCCAGCGCGCGCCACGGGCCTTCGCAACCAGAATAGTCGAACGGAGTGATGTAGAACTCCAGGGTAAGCTTCCCGGATTCCCCCGGCTTGAAGCTGTAATTGTAGGCGTGCTCCGAATAAGGCTCATCGATCCCGTACTGCGGGCAGCCCCACTCCATGGCCCAGTTCTTGCCCGGACCCGGCGGCGTGAAGATGTGATAATTCTGGGCCGTGACGCCGTGGGTCTGCCGCGAGGCCGTCTCGCGATCGATCCGCGGGTCCAGAACGGACGCCGATTTCCCCACGATTTCGGGTATGAAGAGTTCGCGGTGATACTGGTCGATCAGCGGCCCGCCCGATAGATCGCCATCCACGACCACTTCGAAGATATCGTTGTGCAAGCCCGGGAGGGAGAAATCCCAATAGCCTTTGTACGCCTCGTAAAGGAAGTACAGGCGGTTTTCGCCTTTGACCCAGCCGACCTTGATCTTCACGTCCATCTTCTTCGGATCATGGGTGAGGCCATGGCCCTGCTCGGTATCCATGAACTGATCCATGGTAACGGCATAATCGTCGGGGACGATTTTCCAATCGTCGGCATTGCCGTCGATGCGCGGCTTCAAATTCGAGGGGAATTGAAAGACTTTGAAAGTGATATCCTGCCGTTCCAGAGCCATACCCGCGGGGGCTATGCAAAGGACGGCTATCAGAGCCACGAAAATGAGGCTGAAAATCCACTTGGCGGACACGTGTTTTCCTCCAGAGACCATACATTGTAAACCGAACCACTTCGCCGGGAGCGCGGTCTTCAGACGGTAAGCGCCTCAGCAGGCTCGGCCAGCGCTGCCCAAGGCCCTGGGCCTTCGGGTGCCGGCGCGGTCTCTCCGGTGCGGCGGATGGCGCGCAGCAAGTCGAGCGCCTCCGGCAGCGCAAACTGCTCGCCGATGAAGGCGGCCACGAATCTGCCGCCGCGGATTTCGCCGCGCGATTCCATGCGGCGCAACTCCACCAGTAAGTCGCGCCAGGCGGGCGCCAGCGGCTCGCGCGCGGCGGCATCGCGAAAGACCACTCCCCAGCGCAGCAGGAGTTGCCGGGCGAAGATCTCCGAGTCGCCGCCCCCCGGCGGCCTCCCGTGGCGCAGCAGGTCCCAGCGGCCCGGCGAATGCCTGGGGCGCGCGCGGCGGCCGCGTCCCTCGCCGCGCCGCCGCTTGGGATCGAGCAGCGCACGCAGATTCTCGAAGCCATCGGCCGTCACGAGGCCCGCCGCCACCAATTCCCAGAGGGCATCCTCCACTTCGCTGGCCAGGCGTCCGGTGGCGCGCGCCAGATCGGCGAAGAAGGCCGCGCCGTGCGATTCGAGAGCCTCCAGCACCGCGCGCGCCGGGTGCGAGAGAGAATCCGGACTCGAAGGCTGGGGCGTGGCCAGCAGCCAGGCGGCGTCCTCGCGCAGAAAGATGGCCAGCGGGGCCACGCGCGTGGGCCGTACGCGGCGGCTCCGGCGATCGTCGCCGGCGCGCTCGCCATGCTCGAAGGCGGGGTGCGGCGAGAGGCGTCCCCAGCTCACTTCGCCGGCCAGGCAGAGCTGATCCAGGTACTCTGGCTTATAGCGCGCCACGCGCTGCGGCAGGACCTCGGTTTCCCAGGCGGCGGCGGGAAACTCGCAGCCCTGCAACTGGCGGATGATCTGGAGCGTGCCATCCACGCCGTGCAGTTGCTGGCCGGCCAAGAGGTGCTGCCAGCGATTCAGGAACGCGAAATAAGCGGCCGTGGCAACCGGCTCGATCTCCCGCCGCAGCCGGCCGATGGTGAGGCGGTGAATGCGAGCCAGCAGGCGGCGATGGCACCATTCCAGCTCGCCAGTATCACCCGCCGTGAAATGGCCGCGTAGAATCTGTCCTTCAGCCTCCAGGCGGGCGAGGGCCTGCGCCACGAGATCGGGCGGCATAGCCAAATCGTGTGAAAGGTGCGAAGCGCGCAAGGGGCCGGAGCACTCGAACCAGCCGCGCAGGATCTCGGCGGCGCAGGCTTCCTGCGAGTCGGGCACCGCGCGGCTGCCGGCCGGCGCCGCGATTTCCGGATCGAAGACGGCCCGCGGGTAAACCGGACGCACCAGGTTCAGCCGCTCGGCGGCGACCCGAAAGCGGCGGCCATCGACGATCAGCGTGGTAGAGCGCCGCCCGCTTTCGAGCGGCTCGAAAAGCTCCGCGGCCGGCTCGCGCTCCACCGGCAGAACGCCCAATCCCAGCAGAGCCTCGTGCAACTCGTCGGGGTCGCGCATGGGCGGCCAGACCTCGGCGGCCACCTGCCTGATAGCCTCCGGGTCGAGCGCGCCGGCGGCCTCTGCCTGATCGGCGGGAAGCGCGCGGCGCATTTGCACGGCGCGGGCGCGGCGCTCTTCGAGCGGCGCATCGTCGAGATAGGCGTAGGGATTCGAGTTGAGGATCTCGTGGGAAAGGGGGGAAGGCTCGGGCGTATCGATGGCCACGGCGCGGATGCGCCCGTCGCGGATGGCGCCGAGCACCTCGCGCAGGCCATCGAGGTCCATGGCCTCGTGCAGGCAGTTTCCAATGGTCTCTTTGACCAGAGGGTGATCGGGAATGCGGATCTCGCCCTCCAGGTTCTCGGCGCAGGCGGCCTGGTCAGGGAAGACCGCGGCCAGCAGATCGTCGGCGCGCATGCGCTGGATCTGCGGCGGGACTTTGCGCCCGCCCCAGTAGCGCGGCAGCGCCAGCGCGCGCGAGGCGTTCCAGCGCCAGCGGGCCGTGAACATGGGCGAGGGTAACAGCGCCTGCGTGAGCACTTCTTCCACGGTTTCGGGGCGGAGAAACTCGAAGACGATTTCGAGCGGAAAGGAGTGCTGCTCGCCGAGCGAGATGACGATGCCGTTATCGGTGGCGGCGGCCTGCAATTCGAAGTTGAAGGAGCGGCAGAAGCGCTTGCGCAATGCCAGGCCCCAGGCGCGGTTGATGCGCGCGCCAAAGGGGGCGTGCAGGATGAGCTGCATGCCGCCGGCTTCATCGAAGAAGCGCTCCGCCACCACGGTTGTGGTCCCCGGCATGGCGCCCAGGGCCGCGCGGCCCGCGCGCGCATACTCGACGGCCTGCTCGGCGCCGCGGCGGTCCAGGCCGCACTCTTCAGGACAAGTGCCGGTGCGGGCTATCTCCTCGCGCAGGGTGGCCATCTCGTAGGAAAGCTCGCGCGTCCGTCCGGGCGCTTCGCCGCGCCAGAACGGGATACCCGGCGCGGCGCCCTTGGCGTTCTCCACGCGCACGCGGCCGGCCTCGATGCGCCGTATACGCCAGGAGGTTGTGCCCAGGAGGAAGATGTCGCCGGACATGCTCTCGGTGGCGAAATCCTCGTCCACGGTGCCCACCGTCATGCCCTCCGGCTCGGCCACCACCAGGAACTGCGACGTATCGGGGATGGCGCCGCCCGAGAGGATGGCGGTCATGCGCGCGCCGCGGCGTCCGCGCACGCGCCGGTTCACGGCATCGCGGTGCAGCCAGGCGCTTGTGCGCCCCCGCGAAGTGGAGATGCCTTCGGTCAAGGTCGCCAGGACCGCGTCGAAATCGGCGCGCGGGAGCGTCCGGTATGGCCAGGCGCGGCGGACCAGAGCGAAAAGGTCATCCTCGGACAGGTCTTCGGAGGCGCAGGCGGCCACCATCTGTTGAGCCAGGATATCGAGCGCGTTGCGGGGTATCTCGAGCCGATCGAGTTCGCCGCGGCGGATGGCGCGCACCAGCGCGGCGCACTCCACCAGTTCATCCCGTGTGGTGGCAAAGATGCGCCCCTTGGGAAGCGCGCCCACCCAGTGGCCGGCGCGCCCGATGCGCTGCACTCCCACGGCGATGGAGCGCGGCGAGCCGATCTGGCAGACCAGGTCGACCGTGCCGATATCGATCCCCAATTCGAGCGACGCGGTGGCCACCACGGCGCGCAGTTCCCCGCTCTTGAGCCGCCGCTCGGCCTCCAGGCGCAGCGCCCGCGAGAGGCTGCCGTGGTGCGGCAGGACGGCATGCTCCCCCAGACGCTCCGCCAACTGGTGAGCCATGCGCTCGGACATGCGGCGCGTGTTGACGAAGACCAGGGTGGTGCGATGCTCGCGGATGAGCTGGGCCACGCGGTCGTAGATCTCGCCCCACATTTCCGTGCTGGCCACGGGACCCAATTCGTCGCGCGGCACCTCGACGGCCAAGTCCATGGCCCGCCGGTGGCCGATGTCTATGACCGAAGCCTGGTCGGCGAGAAACGCCGCCACATCCTCGAGTGGCCTGACAGTGGCCGAAAGGCCGATACGTTGCGGGCGCGCCCCGCCGTTTTGTTCTACCAGGCGATCCAGGCGCGCCAGGGTCAGCGCGAGGTGCGAGCCGCGCTTATCGTCGGCGACGGCGTGGATCTCGTCCACGATCGACGTGCGCACGTCCCCCAGCATCTCGCGGGACTTGGCGGCGGTGAGCAGGATGTACAGCGATTCCGGCGTGGTGACCAGGATGTGGGGCCGTTCGCGGGTCATGCGCTGGCGCTCCCACTGGGGCGTATCGCCGGTACGCAGGGCCGCGCGGATGGGCGCCAGCGGGACGCCGCGCAGCCGGGCCAGCTCGGCGATTTCCGCGAGCGGCACCTCGAGGTTCTTATGGACGTCGTTACTGAGTGCCTTGAGCGGCGAAACATAGACCACCTGGGTGCGGTCGGGCAATTCGCCCCGGCGGGCCTGGCGCACCAGCGCGTCGATCGAGATCAGAAATGCCGCCAGCGTTTTGCCGGAGCCGGTGGGCGCGCACACCAGCACGTCGCGGCCGGCGTGAATCTCGGGCCACCCGCGCGCCTGCGGCTCGGTGGGGCTGCCGAAGCGTGTGGTGAACCATTCGGATACCAGGGGATCGAAACCGGGGAGCACTACTTATATTGTAGGGCGGGCGGGGCTACCCCTTGGCTATCATGGAGTTGTGCGCCTGAATTACTTTTTGGCCTGGTTCCCGATGGTCGCGATCGCCATCGTGAACGGCGCGATACGCGAGAAGGGCTATAAGCAGGCTCTCGGCGAGTTGCGCGCCCACCAGGTCTCCACGCTTACGGGAGGAATCGCCTTCGCCATCTACATTTGGGGCCTCAGCCGGATATGGCCGCTGGAATCCGCCGGCCAGTCGCTCGGGATTGGGCTGATGTGGGTCGCGATGACCGTGGCGTTCGAGTTCCTGTTCGGGCGCTACGCCGCTCGCCGTCCTTGGAGCGCGCTGCTGGTGGATTACAACCTGCTCGCCGGACGGGTCTGGGCGCTGCTGCTGATCTGGCTGGCCGTCGCCCCGTACGTGTTCTGGCGCTGGCGGAGATAGCTACCTTTATGGGGAGGGACAGGGACACTAGGGCATGAAATAAAACGGTCCGGCCCGTATCCAAAAATGATTCGGCGGCTCGAAAGCAAAGAGCGACGATCTGTGAGGGTCATCGCGAATCTCGTAGTGAAAGACGAGCATAATGCTCTTTCCCCCACAAGTCTTCGAAAAGCGGGAGTTCTTAAGGGCCTTCTCTACGCCCTCTTTGAAGAGCCCCTCAACTTTGATGACTTTTCCTTGTAGGCTGCTTTCGATGTTTTGTACGATCGCTTGATCGGAGAGAAGCGCCTTAACCGTCTGTATGGCCTGGATGTTGGCCTGACGTGCTAACGGCGGATAGTCGGGCATCTCCAGGTGCTCCAGACATCCAATATTCGAGGGGCTCTCCGCTGGCTCAGCCTGGCCTAATGCCCGATACGGCGCGATCACCAGGAGCAGAGCCGCGATCAGCAGGGCTTCCGCCCCCGGGTTCCTGCCTGAAATTCTACTCATTTGAGACCACCTACAATAACGTTACCTCAGCAGATCCGCCAGCGCGCCATCCAGGCGCGGGAAGCGGAAACGGAAGCTGGCCGCCTGGGCCGCCCGCGGCTCGACGCGCTGCCCGGTGAGCAGCATCTCCGCCATTTCCCCAAACATCGCGCGCAACGCAAAGCCGGGCACCGGGAAGAACGCCGGGCGGCGAAGGGCCTTCGCCAGCGCGCGGGTGAAATCGGCATTGGTGACAGGTTCCGGTGCCACGCCATTCACCGGACCCGCGAGCGGGTGCTCCAGCGCGAAGCGGAAGAGCGCGGCCAGGTCGTCCAGGTGGATCCAGGACATCCACTGGCGGCCCTCGCCGAGCCTGCCGCCCACTCCCATGCGGAAGGGCGGCAGCATGCGCTGGAGCGCGCCGCCATGCGCGTCGAGCACCAATCCGATGCGCACCCGTACCACCCGCATTCCCAGCGATTCGGCAGCCCGGGCTTCGCGCTCCCACGCGGCGCAGACCTCCGCCAGAAAACCATTCCCCGGCGCGGCGGATTCGTCCAGGATCTCGTCGCCGCGCGGTCCGTAGTAGCCGGTGGCGGAAGCGCAGATCAGCGTGGCCGGCCGCTCGGTAAGCTTCGCGAGCGCGGCCACCAGGTTGCGGGTGCCGTTCACGCGGCTTTCGAGAATGCGGCGCTTGGCTTCGGCCGTCCACCTCTGGCCCACGTTCTCGCCCGCCAGGTGGATCACGGCGTCCCGGTCGCGCAGGTCTTTAGGAGCCGGTTCACCCGCGATGGGGTCCCATACCGAAAGGCCCACCCCGGGCGGCAGATTGGCGCTTGCGCGGCGGCTGAATACGTACAACTGGTGGCCGGCGGCGGTTAAGGTCTGCAAGAGGCGCGTGCCGATAAATCCCGATGCGCCTGAAATGGCGATCTTCATGCGAGGAGCTCCCGGCCGGTGCGCTGCTCTTCCACACTTATGAGATTATTGCCGCCATCCACGGATACAATAAGATCAACATGCGGGCCTGGAACCGCGCAAAACTGCTGTGGGCATACGTGACGCGCCGGTCCAAGCTGCCGGCGCTGCCGGTGGAGTATATCGTCGAGACCACCGCCAAGTGCAATCTCTACTGCCCCATGTGCCCGCGCGAAACCCACCGGCAACCCAAGGCCGACATGGCGGATGGCATCTTCGAAACCCTGGTCCGCCAGGCCGGCGATTCGGCCGAGCACATGATGCTGATCGGCCTCGGCGAGCCCTTCATGGATCCGAAGATAATGGAGCGCATCGAGTTCTGCCATCGCCACAGTGTCTCGACGCTGCTTTCCACCAACGGCACTTTTCTCGACGAGCGCAGGGCCGCCGAAGTGCTCGCCTCGCCCCTCGAACAGATCACTCTGAGCTTCGATGGGGCGCGCAAGGAGACCTTCGAGTTCTACCGCAAGGGCGCCAACTTCGAGAAGGTGCGGGATAACTTCGTGCGCTTCGCGAGGATGAAGAAAGAGCGCCGGTCGCGGCTTCAAATAGTGGTCCAGATGGTGCTGATGGAGGGCACCGCCGGCGAGGTAGAGGAGTTCTCGGCCTTCTGGAGCGCCGTCCCGGGCGTGGACCAGGTGCGCATCAAGCAGGACGAAACCAACCTGATGCGCCCGGACGCGGGCCATGCCGCCGGGGATTGGAAGCACCCCTGCCACTACCTGTGGCGCGGGCCAATGTACGTGAAGCAGAACGGCGACGTATACCCGTGCTGCCAGAGCTACTCGCTCGATGGGGCGCCTCTGGGCAACCTGGCCGGGCAGTCGCTGGCCGCGATCTGGAATTCGCCGGCCATGGTGGAGATGCGCCGGCTGCATGCCGCCGGGCGGGGCGGGGAAGTGGACGTGTGCTCGCGCTGCTGCACCACCATTCCGCATCCGGCGCTGGTGGCCGGCAGCCTGCTGCTCCATGGCCGTACAGTGCGGCGACTACTGCCTGCGGTGGAGCGGCTGGCGTATCTCTCGAAGCTGCCCGCGCGCCTGCTGCGTCCGCCGCGGCGCCTGGGCGGGGCCGGCGGAACCGGTCCCGCTCAGAACCCTTAACGGTTAAACCGCTTGCACTTCCGCGATGTGCGGCCCCGCCAGCGCGGTTTCCGGCGGGCAGCCGTCTTTGATGAGCTTGAAGTTCTCGATGAAGCGCTGGGCCAGGGCGCGATACTTATGGGCGTATTCCTCGCGGTCACCCCAGGTGTTGGCGGGATTCAGAATCTCCGTTGGCACGTTTTCGCACCGTTCCGGCACCTCGAACCCGAACACCGGGTCCTTGCGGAACGGGACATCGTGCAATTTTCCGTTGAGAGCCGCGTGGAGCAGGTCGCGCGTGTGGTGAATGCTGATGCGCTTGCCGATGCCGAAACCTCCGCCGGTCCAGCCGGTATTGACCAGCCAGCAGTGGGCGCCGTGCTGCAGCACGCGCGACTTGAGCATCTCGGCATAG
The DNA here is from genome assembly GCA_963714205.1 of Terriglobia bacterium. Classification (GTDB taxonomy): domain Bacteria; phylum Acidobacteriota; class Terriglobia; order Bryobacterales; family Bryobacteraceae; genus CAVQNQ01. The sequence continues at coordinate 437,341 of CAVQNQ010000002.1, read as the reverse complement.
CGGTACGGGTGGTGAACCATGAACGGCCCGCCGAAACAGGCGCTGAAGGTGCTCTCCGGTTCCAGGCCCAGGCCGATTTCGGTGCCCGCGATTTTGCTGGTGTAGCCCGAGATGAAGTGGTAGATAGCCTGGTCCGGGGTGAGGCGCGAGATGGGAGGCATCACGCCGCTGGCGTCGCAGGTCAGGAAGATCACGTTGCGAGGATGGCCGGCCATCTTTCCCGGCAGGTGGTTATCGATGTACTCCAGGGGATAGCCGCCGCGGGTGTTCTCGGTGAGCGTGTCGTCGTTGAGGTCGAGGCGACGGGAGACCGGGTCCATGACCACGTTCTCCAGGATGGTTCCGAAGCGCCGCGTGCAGCCGTGAATCTGCGGCTCGGCTTCGGGAGAGAGGCGGATCACCTTGGCGTAGCAGCCGTCCTCGAAATTGAAGATGCCGTTGTCGCTCCAGCCGTGCTCGTCGTCGCCGATGAGGTGGCGGGAGGGGTCGGCCGAAAGGGTGGTCTTGCCGGTGCCGGAAAGGCCGAAGAACAGGGCGACGTCGCCATCGTCCCCCACGTTGGCCGAGCAGTGCATGGGCAGCACGCCCTGCAGAGGCAGCAGGAAGTTGAGCACCGTGAAGACGGTCTTCTTGATCTCTCCGGCGTAGCTTGAGCCGCCGATGACGGCCAGCCGTTCGGCGAAATTCAAGATGATGAAGGTCTCGCTGCGCGTGCCGTCGATGATGGGCGATCCATGGAACGAAGGCGCGCAGATGACGGTGAACTCCGGCACGTGGTGCTGGAGATGCTCGCTGTTCCGCATTTTCATGAACATGGTGCGGGCGAACAGGCTGTGCCAGGCCTTCTCGGTGATGATCCGGATGGGCAGGTTATGTTCCGGGTCGGCGCCGCCGTAGCAATCCTGCACGAACACGTCGCGCCCCTGCAGGAAGGCTTGCAGGCGCATGCGCAGAGCGCTGAACCGCTCCTGGCTGTATGGCCGGTTGTATTCTCCCCACCACACATGGTGCTCGGTGTTGGGATCCCGAACCACGAACTTGTCGGCTGCGGCGCGGGCAGTGTGCTTGCCGGTGTTCACCACCAGCGGGCCCAGGTGGGCCACCTGTGCCTCTCCACGGAAGACGGCTTCCTCGTAAAGGGGCCCGGTCGTGAGGTTCCAATAGGCGCAGCGCAAGTTGCTCAAGCCGTGGTTCTGGAGGCCGAAGACGCTGGCCATTTTGCCGGCCTGGGCCTGCGTGGGAGACGGGATATCCGCGTACGGGTTCATTGCCAATCCCTCACCAGCTTGTGGCCGCCCATGTAAAGCTCGTTGGGAGCGTTGGGATCGAGCGCCCACTGAATGCGCGTGATCCCCTCGGTGAGCTCTTTGATGGTGCCGCAGAAGCTCATCCGGAGGTGTCCCTCCATGCCGAATTCGCGGCCGGGGATGGTGACCACCCGGACCTTGTCCAGCAGAAAGCGCGCGAGTTTCTGGGAGTCCTTCTGATAAGCGCTGAAATCCGGGAAGGTGTAAAACGTTCCGCCAGGTTTGACGGCCTTCACTCCCGGGATGGCATTCAAATGATTCAGCATGACGTTGCGGTTGTTTTCCAGGGTCAGCCGCAATGCTTCGATGGAGGATTGCACGCCATTGAGCGCCCCCACCGCGGCCCACTGCGAAGGCGCCGCCGGACCGGAAGTCTCCTGCGACTGGATATTGGTCATGGCGCGGATCAGATCCTTGGCGCCGACCGCCCAGCCGACGCGGAAACCGGTCATGGCATACATCTTTGAAACGCAGTTGATGACCACCAGCTTGGAGTTGTCCAGGCTCGGCTCATGGGAGTAGTCGTAGCAGTTGGTGGGCGGGCGATTGTCGAAGATCAGGCGGTTATAGGTGTCGTCCATCGCCAGGAAGAGGCCGCGCGATTCGCACAGTTCCACCACGCCGGCCACGAAGGCATCCGAGTACACGGCTCCCGAGGGGTTGTTGGGGCTGTTGAGGATGACCGCTTTGGTATACGGACCAATGGCCTGTTCGATCTCCTCCAGGGTGGGTTCGAAACCGCCATCCTGCGCTGTCACGGGCACCGGGACCCCGCCGGCCAGCTTCACCATTTCCGGATAGCTGACCCAATACGGCACCGGAAAGATGACCTCGTCCTTAGGATCGAGGATGGCGTGCAGGAAGACCATGAGGGCCTGCTTGGCCCCGCTCGAGGCAATCACGTTGGATGGCGCGGCCAGCCGGTTGTAATGCTCCTCCGTGTAACGAATAATGGCCTTCTTCAATGCCGGAATGCCATCGGCCGGAGTGTACTTGACATCACCGGTATGCAGCAAGGCCGCGCAGTTCACGACGGCTTCAATGGGCGCCTTGCTCTTCGGTTCACCGCCTCCCAGGTGGATAACCGGCTCGCCCTTATCTCTCAGCAATGCTGCGGTCTCGTTCAGCTTGAGAGTGGGGGACTCGCATATAGACCTCGCCATCTGGCTTAAATTCATGCTTCAAAATCCTTCGATAGACTGGTGCTGCTGGTGCTCTTCCGTCCGAATCAGGGGATTAGGAACATTATATAAGAATCCGGCGGGAAACGGTGCACCATGCCCAGGTGGCAGGCAGCTGGGGCTCCGGAATGCGGGGCCCGACAAGCCGCGGTAGTCCGAAGCCCCAAACGAGGAGAAGGAAAGGCTTCTTTGCCCCGTCAGTTATTGGATGCGCGCCGGCCCCGTCCGGTTTATAACCAATACTGCCACAGCCCTGCGATCAGCACGTAAGCGGACAGAAGGGCGTTGGTGACGGCATGGGCCACCATGCAATCGGCCAGGTTGCGGGTGCGCACCATCCACCAGTTGTAAGCGATTCCGGCCGCCAGGCCCACCTCCCAATAAGGGCCGTGCTCGGAAGCGAATAAGACGGCTACCAGCCAGAAAGACGCGGGCGAGAAAGCGCCCAGCGGAACTTTCAGGAAATCGATTCCCACCAGCCAGCGCATCAGCCAGCCGCGCCAGAAAAGCTCCTCGATTATGGGGACGAGCAGCACCGAGCTGGCCACCCGGCATGTAAGAAAAAATACATTGTGGCGCAGAGCCGGAGCCAGCGAGCTGACGGCTGCGCCGGTTATGGCATTTTCGAAGATCCAGTGATGCCGGTAGCCGAAGAGCTGGTCGGGCGCGATCCAAACCAGAAAGACGGCTATGCCGAGAAAGGCGCTGGCCCAGGGTTGGGATGCTCGCAGGGAAATGTAGGGGCGGGAGACCCACACCAGGAGGCCCGAAACAACAAGTAGGAGGATTGGAAAGACGAGCTGCGGAGACCATCCCAGCGCGCGGCCCAGCGCCAGGATGCCGACATAGGCCGCGAACGGTGCCACATAGGCGAGGGTAGGACGGCGAAGCAAGCAGGCTCCGAAGCGGCGACAGTCAGCGATAGCGGAAGCGAAGGGCACCGTGGCAGGCACGATGCCCGTTCGGGATGGTGCGCTCAGGCCGCCACGGAAGCATTCGGTATGCGCTTGATCAGGTCGGCGAGCTCCTTGGGATTCCCCGCGCCGATTGTGAAAGCATCCAGGCAATCGAGATTCAGGACAAAATGCAGCGTTTGGTCGATGCGGTCTCTCAGGCGGCCCTCACCGAGGATCTTCATACCGAGGACGCCCTTGCCATTCGCCTTCGACTGGCGGAATATTGCTACGACGTCGGCCGGGTTGGTCGAGTCCATCCTAATGCCGGCATGATTGATGCCCTGCAAGTGAACCTGGCACCAGGGGTCCTTGGCGGCCAACGCCATCGCCTCCAGGGAATGGATAGATGCCCCGTGGCATTTGATGACGCCTTTCGCCTTGGCTTCCGAAAGCACGTCCATAACCGGCTTGAACTCGTCCGTCCACTTGGGCGACCGCATTCCGTGCAGCAGGACGATGTCGATGTAATCCGTCCCCAATTCCTGCCGGAAGCGATCCAGGTCGCTCTTCATGTCGGCGGCTGTGTGCACATCCGTCTTGGTCATGATGGTGACCTTTTCGCGCGGAACGCTCTTCAAGGCTTGTTTGATATGCGGATGCGTCTTGTAAGCGTCGGCCGTATCCCAGAAGAACTGTCCCTGGTCGAAGGCGAACTTGAGGTGGTCGGCCCCGCCCTGGAGTCCCATTTCGCGCTGCACGTTGCCGGAAAGGGTCCCCATGCCGACGGCCATGCGGGCCACCCTGATCTTTTCCGGCCCTAACAATATGACGTCATTCGCTTTGCGAGGGGTAGTGGCGCCCCGGAGCCATTCCGGTCTCGCGAGCGCCGAGATGAGGGCGGTGCCGGCTGTCCCGATAGCCGCCTTCTGGAAAAAGTCGCGTCGATTCATCGGCATATCTGCCTCCCGTTTCCGCCGGTGCCGGCCGGCGGCCCGTAAACTGGTCCCCTGGAATCCCGATATAGGACTCCGGACATCTGATTAGTTTATACCATAGCGCGGATCAAGTGGGCAGCGCCCGGTTTTCGTGGCTTTCGCCGGAGGTTGCGTTTACGGTGTGGTCGCGGGTGAGCGCGTAGGCCAACCGCTCCAGCCAGATGTCCCGGTTGCCCTCATGCGCGGTTTGGCCATCGGCGTACCATTTGAGCGACTCCAGGGTAAAGGAGGTCGTGCCAACCGCGGGATCGTGTTGGCTGCCACTGGCGCCGATCGCGATCCGCTGCCGATCCAGTTCGACCGTGTAACGGTAGCTCTCGCTGAATTCCTCGCCTCCCATACGGTGGCCGACTTCGATGCGAACGTTAATCCCGGGTGTCAGCCCCGGCAGCTTCTTCAGTGCCGCTACCGCGCGCCTGATTGCGGCGGCCTTTTCCGGAGCAAGGCCTGGCTTGGCGGTCAAAGACGCGAGCCTCCGGGCGACCTTCTGCAAGAAGACCAGGTCGTCGGCTTCGAAACGGAAATTCGCCTGAAATTCGTCTTTTTTTCGCTTTTCCTCGTCACCGCCCAAGGCGGCTTCGCCGGCCGCGTACCTGACGCGTTCATACAACTCCCGATGCACTCCCTCCTCCCAGGCCGCGCGAATACCCGGATCGTCGCCGGTGCTCGTCCATAACGCATCCGAACCGCGCCAGAGCACTCCCAGTTCGGGATTGGAACAGGCGCGCACGGCTTCCAGGCATGCTTCCTTCACCACGCGATCGGCTTCTTCGAAGAGAACGGAGTCGTGCCCTTGAATACCGGCGGAGAACTGAGACCACACATCTCCCGGCTGGCTCTTCAGCCGGGCGACTATCCGTTCCACGAGTTGGCCATATTGTGCTTCTGTCGCTCGATCCAGCTCATTGCGCTTCATTCGGTTGTGGTTCCTTTCACGGCCAGCACCGATTTTACATCCAACGAAAGGCGCGAGATCATGGTGGAGGGCAAGAGGAGCAAATCGGTTATGAAAGCGGCCATCCTGCGCGCGCCGGCCGATATTCGGAAGAGTCCTTTGGAGATCGTGGATGTGGCGCGCCCTCAGCCGGGGGCCGGACAGGTCTTGCTGCGCGTTCGCGCTTGCGGAGTGTGCCGGACCGACCTCCACATCGTGGAAGGCGAGCTGGCGCAGTTGCGCTCACCCCTGATTCCGGGACACCAGATTGTCGGCGATATTATCGAGGGCGGCACGCCGGATCTCCCAGCCGGCGCCCGCGTTGGTGTTTCGTGGGTCGGCGGTGTGGATGGAAGTTGCCCGTACTGCCGTCGGCACCTTGAGAACCTCTGTGATGCGCCCACCTTCACCGGTTACACCGTGGACGGCGGCTACGCGGAATATGCCGTGGCGCGTACGGATTTCGTCTTTCCCCTGCCGGCAGCGCTCGACGATTTGCATGCGGCGCCGCTGCTCTGCGCCGGTATCATCGGCTTTCGCAGCCTGCGGGTGGCCGGCGTGGAACGCGGCGAAAACGTGGGGCTGTTCGGCTTCGGTTCCTCGGCTTCGCTGGCCATCTCCGTGCTGCACGCGTGGAAATGCAAGGTCTATGTCTCGACGCGCGGCGCGTCGCACCGCCGGCTGGCCGCTTCGCTGGGAGCCGCCTGGATCGGCGATGAACACGCAAAGCCGCCCGTGGATCTCGATCGCGCCATTACCTTCGCCCCGAGCGGAGACGTCGTCGTGGCGGCTCTCGCCAGTCTCCGCAAAGGCGGCGTGGTGGCGATCAACGCCATTCACCTCGATCGCATGCCGGAGTTCGATTACGACCGGCTGCTTTGGGGCGAACGCCAGATTCGCAGCGTCGCCAACATGACCCGCGCCGACGCCACCGATTTCCTCCATCTGGCGGGCGAGATCGGCATCGAGGCCCGCGTAACGTCCTACCCGCTGGATCGCGCCAACGAGGCCCTGACCGCGATCAAGAGCGATTCAGTGGACGGGGCCGCGGTAATTGTCCCACGGAGATGACCTTATGAACAACCAGGCCCGCGCGGCCCACCCCATCCATAACCTTCTACCCACCGGGATCGACGGATTCGATTCCCTCGCGGAACTTGCCCTGGATATGCGCTGGTCCTGGAATCACGCCACCGACCAGGTATGGCGGCAACTCGATCCGGAGTTGTGGGAGATCACGCATAACCCCTGGGTGGTGCTGCAGACCGCCTCGCGCGACCGGATCGAGCGCGTGCTGGCCGATGCCGTTTTCCGGAAAAGCGTGGATGGCCTGGTCGAGGCCGTCCGGCAGGCCGCGGATGCGCCCGCGTGGTTTCAACGCAATCATGCGGAGGGTCCGCTTCGCTCGGTCGCGTACTTCAGCATGGAATTCATGCTGAGCGAAGCTCTGCCCATCTACTCGGGCGGGCTTGGCAATGTGGCCGGCGACCAACTCAAGGCGGCCAGCGATCTGGGTGTGCCGGTGGCGGGCGTGGGTCTGCTCTACCAGCAGGGCTATTTCCGCCAGGTCATCGACCGGAACGGAGAGCAGGAAGCGCTCTTTCCGTATAACGATCCCGGACAGTTGCCGATTACGCCCTTGCGCCAGCCCACTGGAGAGTGGCTGCGGCTGGAGGTCGCCCTGCCGGGATACTCGGTCTGGCTGCGCGCCTGGCAGGTTCAGGTGGGCAGGGTGAAGCTTTATTTGCTGGACAGCAACGACGCGGCCAATTTCCCCGAGCGCCGGGGCATCACCAGCGAACTCTACGGCGGCGGGCCGGAGTTGCGGCTGCAGCAGGAAATAATCCTTGGAATTGGCGGCTGGCGGCTGCTGCGCGCCGTGGGCCTTCAGCCGGAGGTATGCCATCTGAATGAAGGGCACGCGGCCTTCGCCGTCCTGGAACGCGCGCGCGACTTTATGGAGCAGACCGGGCAGCCCTTCGAAGCCGCGCTCGCGGTCACCCGGGCGGGCAATCTCTTCACCACGCACACCGCGGTTTCCGCCGGTTTCGATCGTTTCTCTCCCGCCCTTGTCGAGCAATATCTGGGGGGCTACGCCCAAAAGAAGCTCGGCCTCGCGCTCCCCGATTTGATGGCGCTGGGCCGCCAGAACCCGGCCGATTCTTCAGAGCCATTCAACATGGCATACCTGGCGATCCACGGCAGCGGGGCGGTGAATGGAGTGAGCCGCCTGCACGGCCAGGTGAGCCGGCGCCTCTTCCTGCCGCTGTTTCCGCGCTGGCCGGAAAGCGGGGTGCCGGTTGGACACGTGACCAACGGGGTCCACGTGCCCACCTGGGATTCGGCGGAGGCCGACGATATCTGGACCGAGGCCTGTGGCAAGGAACGCTGGCTGGGGACATCGGAAGATCTCGAGCGGGACATACGGCGCGTCTCCGACGTCAAGCTCTGGCAGTTTCGCCTGGCCGCCGGCAAGTGCCTGGTGGAATATGCTCGCGGCCGATTGTCCCGGCAGATAGCCGCGTCAGGCGCTTCCGCCGAGGCCGTCGAGCGGGCCAGGCATATGCTCGATCCGAATGTCCTGACGCTGGGCTTTGCGCGCCGCTTCGCGACCTATAAGAGGCCAAACCTGCTCTTGCACGACCCGGCGCGGCTGGCAAGTATCCTGACGAACCGGCAGCACCCGGTGCAGCTCATCATCGCCGGCAAGGCCCACCCGGCGGACCGTCCCGGACAGGATCTCATCAAGCAATGGATGCAGTTCATTCGCCGGCCCGAAATCCGCCCGCATGCGATGTTTCTGGGCGATTACGACATGCTCTTGACCGATCACCTGGTCGCCGGTGTGGACGTTTGGATCAACACACCGCGGCGCCCCTGGGAGGCGAGCGGAACCAGCGGCATGAAGGTGCTGGTGAATGGCGGCATCAATCTCTCGGAGCTGGATGGCTGGTGGGCGGAGGCTTATACCCCGGAAGTTGGCTGGGCGCTGGGTGACGGCCGGGAACACGGCGACGATCCGGCGTGGGACGCCGCCGAAGCCGAAGCCCTCTACGACCTGCTCGAACGGGAGGTGATCCCCGAGTTCTATACCCGCGACGAGCGGGGCATCCCCACTGCGTGGGTGGCGCGGATGCGGGAGAGCATGGCGCGGCTGACCCCGCAGTATTCCGCCGACCGCACGGTGCGGGAATACACCGAGCAGCATTACCTGCCGGGCGCGGCGGCCTATCGCGCGCGCGCGGCCAGCAACGGTGAGTTTGGGGAGCAGCTGGTCGATTGGCGGCGCGATCTGGAAAGCAAGTGGAACGCGCTGCGCTTTGGTGAGGTGACGGTGGCAACCCGCGGAGAGCAACACGTATTCGAGGCGCAGGTCTATCTGGACGACCTCGATCCGAACGCGGTGCAAGTCGAAATCTATGCGGATGGAATCGGCGGCGGTTCACCCGAACGGCGGGAGATGGCACGGGTGCGCCCGCTGGTGGGATCGAGCGGCGGCTACGCATTTAGCGCGACCGTTTCCGCCGCTCGTCCAGCTGCCGACTACACGGCGCGCATCATCCCGCGCCGTGACGGGGTATCTGTTCCTTTGGAAGCCACACCCATCCTGTGGCAGCGTTGATTTGGACTAACGGCCTTCGCTCGAGGGCGGAACTATGCCCTTGAGACGCATATAGACGGCCAGGTAGCCGTACTCTTCGTTGTCGTGGATGATGGCGTTGAGCAGGGTTCCCAGCTTGGTGCGCCCGGGGCCGCGGCCCATGGCGACGCGTTCCATGGCGTTTGCATCGGTCAGGCTGTCGAAGGCGGCGTCGCATTCGTCGAAGGATGCTTTGAGCGCCGCCACCAGGTCCGCCTTGGCGGTCATGGAGGACGCAGTAGCGGCCTTCTGTTCGCCCTTCACCCCGGCGCACATGCGCATCTGCACGTCGGCGATGTGCCCGATGAGCCCCGCGAAGGTGCGAACATCGGGCGTAGCTTTGAAACTGTAATCCGCCTCCGACATCTTGTCGGCGGCTTTGGTGAGGTTGTTTTTGATCGAGGTGTAGCTCTGCTTGGATTCCGCGATCAGCGGGTTGCCGGTTTGCGCCAGCGCGCAACCGCCCCCCATGGCGGCGGTCAGAATCAGTACGGTGCAACGGTTCACGTGTCGTTCTCCTCTCGGGAAGTCCGGGTCTGTGGAGCCTGGAGACCTCTGCTATTCTAGCTCGGATGTTCGTCTGCGAGGAGCCGCGATGGGAGCGGGTTATCGCCCGGATCCTGGGCCGCCTGCCGCCGGTCGAGGGGGCGCCCGTGCGGCTCGCGGCCGCGCGCGGATTGAGCGACGCGCATGGCCCGGCCGAAGCCGGCTCCTTCCTGCGCGAGCGGCGCATCGCTTTCAATTGCACGCGGGCCGAATTCCCGCGCATCTTCGTGCATGAGCTGTTTCATTTTGCGTGGCTGCGGCTGGGCAACCGCACCCGGCGGGCCTATGAGGCCGTGGTGGAGGGCGAACTGGCGGCCGGGGCGCGCGGGGAGCTGGGCTGGTCGGCCGAATGGCGAAAGAACGCCCTGCGCCCCGCCGACCGCCGCCGGCGCAGCCGCCACTGGCGCGAATACTGCTGCGAGAGCTTCTGCGATACGGCCGCCTGGCTGTACTCCGGCTTGACGGAGCATGCCGAGTTCACGCTGGCGGCCCGGTACCGCCGGCGCCGGCGGGCGTGGTTTACTGAATCCGTGGAAGGCAAACGATTGTCGATATAATTGGATCAGGAAACCGCTTGTGACGAGTACTTACCTCTCCGCCGCCCTGGCTGGCGTGCTGGTGTGCCTGCTGGCGGGCTGCGGGAACCGCGAGACATCCGTCGCGGCCGCCACCCTGAAGCCCGGCAAGGAACGCCACGTGGCTCCGGATTTCGCCCTCAAAGACGTAAATGGCAAAGTGGTGCACCTGGCCGATTATCGCGGCAAGGTGGTGCTGCTGGATTTCTGGGCTACCTGGTGCGGGCCTTGCAGAATCGAGATCCCCTGGTTCATGGATCTGGAGCGGAAGAATAAGGACCGCGGATTCGCCGTGCTGGGCGTCTCGATGGACGATGAAGGCTGGGAAGTGGTGAAGCCGTTTCTTGCCGAGCTGGGCGTCAATTATCGCGTGGTGATGGGCAGCGATTCCACGGCGGAGGCGTATGGCGGCGTCGATTCGCTGCCGACCACGTTCCTGATCGATCGGGATGGCAAAATCGCCGCCGTTCACATCGGATTGGCGAGCCGGAGGGATTTCGAAGATGGTGTCGAACAGCTCTTGCAGGCCGATGCGCCGGCTGCTAACGGCAACCGCGCTGCTTTGCCTGCCGTTTCTCTGGGCGCAAGGTAGCGGTTATCTCACGGTGGGCCGGACTCCCCAGGTAACCGGCAAACGCAACGCCGCCGTGGAAGCGAAGATCCCGATTTCGGTTCAGCCTGGCTTTCACGTCAACAGCAATACGCCCGGCGACGAATATCTCATCCCGTTGAAGCTGATGTGGACCTCGACCGGTGCGCTCGAAGGCGGCGCGGTGGCGTATCCGAAACCGTCGCTCGAAAAATACGAGTTCGCCGCCAAGCCGCTCTCGGTTTTCACCGGAAATTTCATCCTGGCGGCTACTTTCAAGGTGGGCGCGAACGCGCCGGCGGGGCCCGGCGCGGCCACCGGCAAGCTGCGCTATCAGGCCTGCAACGAACGGGCCTGCTTCCCGCCGAAGACGGTCGAAGTTACGGTTCCCTACCAGGTTCAGTAAGCTGTCAAATTAGATCGGGTTGCGAGCCGGCGGAGCCCGTTTCCGCTTCACCGGAACCCGATCATAAAACGCTGGACAAGTCGGAGGGAAGGGATTTATCATCAAACCGTAACCAGTGTCTTAACTGGTTGTCTCACCCAAGTGGCCCGCCCAGGAGGAGGGCAGTGAAATGACCGGAGCACACCATGATCGATGCTCTATGAATGTGAGTCTAGAACGCCTGACAATTGTCATACTAGCCCTGACTGTGGCGCCGGCGATCCTGACATTCAAAGCCTATGGCAAGGACATCGAAGTTACCGCACAGTCGTCCCAAATTTATGACCACACCTTCGACGAGGTCTTCCAGGCTTGCCAGGAGACATTTGAACGCGACGGCTTGTTCATTGTGGATAAGAGCAAAGATAAGGGCACGCTCACGGCGAAGAGCGCAGGACAGACCGACAAGGACGACAGGTACGCCTTTGACGTTCGTGTCGAGACAGTCAGCAACAAGCCTGAGACCCGGGTGACTGTTATCGCGCACTTAGTCTCGCCATGGCATAAGCTCGTGGGTAAGAGCTTCTACGAACGGCTGGCACAAAATTCTAGCCAGGGCTTCGTGGTCAAATTGCAAAAGGTACTGGCCACGTATCGGTAAAGGTTGCGCCCTAAAGCGGGGCACCAAGATCCGGCGGTGCGAGAATGTCTGTGATCGTGGCTGGGATGAAAGAGTGAAATGATCGGAAGAAAAGAGGCCTGGGGGTGTTCGAGACCGCGTGCGGTAGCGATCCCGATGGTTGTTGTTTTGGGGATTCTGACCTGCAGCACCAATGCCGCCATCGCCAACTCGCCGGGAAGACAGAAAGACAAGGTGAACGACGAGGAGGATACCACCCGGGTTTATACAAACAGTTATGACGAGGTGTTTCAGGCTACCCAGGATGCTATTCAGCGCATCGGCCTTTTCGTTAAAGCCGCGGACAAAAATAAGGGGACGATCGCCGGCAATGGCGATTACCTGCCTAAGGGAGCTACCGCCACAAGCAAAGTCGACTTCGAGATCAACATCGAGGTGGTTAGTCCGAAGCCTGAAACTCGCATGACCGTGAACGCCACCGCTGTTCCCAGTCTCAGCAGAGCACGTAAAGCCCGCATCGAGGCGATCATCAGCGGAGATTTCAGAAGGGCGTTGTTTATCGAGATACAGAAGGTGTTAGCCACTTACCACTAGAGGAGATTTCGAGGGCTGGAAGAGAGATCACAACCGCTCTTTCGATGGTTTCGATCAATCCGGGAGAGGGAAGTGAGGCGCCGTATGCTTGATGGACGTGGCGATGGGAGCCGCCGCACAACTGCGCGCCGGCCTTCATTAACGGTAACAATTTCCTGCATTTTTCTGCTGGGGCTCCCAATGATCGGCGGGGCTGCGGGTCAGGATGCCGGCCCGCTGACGCGAAAGGTGCTGTTTACGTCCGACCCGCCAGGGGCTGCGATCTGGACAATCGAGGGACGGACGCTGACCTGCACGGACGCCGTCACGCCTGGCGCGGTTGAGTTGAAATTCCACGGCGAAAACGACATACAAAAGGTGCGGCTAAGGCGATTCGGCTACCGCAGCGAGAACGTCGAGGTGAAATGGACGGATGAGAAGGTGAGCACGACGTTGAACGCGGAGCCGATGTCCTTCTTCATCGGTGACGATGAGCCGCTCGAACTGAAACAGTTGAATGACGGCGTGAAGGAGGAATTCGAGAGAACGATCCTAGCCGATGCGGCAGCGCTCCGGTGCGTGCCGTTGGAGTTGGAGTTTGTCGTCGTGGGGAAAGACTCGGAGACGGGTGAACCCGAACTCGCCATCGTGATCAGTCTGGATCGCTCTTTTGGAGGGTCAGCCTTTCGCGTGGCGAGTCATGCTGGCACGCGAGACGAGCGCCGTCAGAAGACCGCCCAAGTGGCGCTGGATGGCGGCATCGCTGAACTTCTCATGCGTCTCCGGCTAATCGCTGCTCACTTTCCAGCCCTAAAAATCGTGCAAGTTTCGTGCTTGTACTCCTCCATGGAGGCTTACCTCGACACAGAGTCCAGGCTCGTTGCCACGCCGCAGCAAACTCCTGTCCAACGCTCGCAAAATGTCTATGACCCTTTGACCGGAAACTACCATACCCAGATGCAGATGGTGATGGAGACACGTACAGTCTTGCAGCGGGTCGAGACAACGGAGGTCGAGGATCGGGCTGTGGAGAAGGCCCTCACCTTTGTCATTCCGGCGGCAAAGATACCCGACACCACGGATAAGAGGGTTATGAGCGAGGCGGCCCTTGCGGCTGGCAAGGTAATTCTTAAGAGCATGGGCAATTAGTCCGCCCAGGGCCGCGAGCAAACGCGCAGAACGTAACTGCGTCTCGCGCCTAATGCTGTTTAAAAAGTGTAATAACGAACAGCCGGGCAATCCGCGGTTAAGCTCTCAGGAACTGCCCGATGGCCCGGGTTGCCTGGCGAATACGGTGTTCGTTCTCCACCAGGGCGAAACGCACGTAGCCTTCTCCCAGCGGGCCGAAACCTATGCCCGGTGAAACCGCCACGAGAGCCTTCTCCAGCAGCAGCTTAGAAAATTCAAGCGAGCCGAGATGGCGGAACTTCTCCGGCACCGGCGCCCACAAGAACATGGTGCCGCGCGGCGGGTCCACCGGCCAACCGGCGCGCTCCAGCCCGGTCACCAGCACGTCGCGCCGCTTCTGATAGGTGGCGCAAATCTTGACGGTGTCCTCTTCGCACTCGCGCAGGGCGATGATGGAGGCGATCTGGATGGGCTGGAAGACCCCGTAATCCAGATAGCTCTTGATGCGCGCCAGAGCCGCGATCATGCGCGCATTGCCCAGGCAGTAACCCACGCGCCACCCCGCCATGTTGTAACTCTTCGACATGGAGAAGATCTCAACGGCCACCTCTTTGGCGCCCTCCACCTGCAGGATGCTGGGCGGCCGATAGCCATCGAAACCCAGGTCGGCATAGGCGAAATCGTGCACCACCAGCGTGCCATGTGCGCGCGCCAGGCGGATCACCTCGCGGAAGAAATCCAGGTCCACGCACGTGGTCGTGGGATTGTGAGGGAACGAGAGCATCAGAAGTTTGGGCGTGCGCGATGAGGTGCGGTAGAGATCTTCGAGGCGATTCAGGAAGGTGGCCGGATCCGGCAACGGCAGCAGGCAGGCATGGCCCTCGGCCATGAGGACGCCATACTGATGGATGGGATAGCAGGGGTTCGGCGAAACCACCATATCGCCGGGACCCACAACCGCGAACAAGAGGTGCGCCACCGCGTCCTTGGCTCCGATGGTGACGATGGCCTCGCGCTCCGGATCGAGATACACTCCGTAATTCGCCTGGTAGCGCTTCGCAATGGCTTCGCGGAGTTTGGGAATGCCTCTCGATTGCGAATAGCGGTGGTTGCGCGCGTTACGGGCGGCTTCCACCACTTTGCTCACGATGGGGCGCGGCGTGGCGCCGTCGGGATTACCCATCCCCAGATCGATCACGTCGATCTGGGCGGCCCGTGCTTTCGCGCGCATCTCGTTGATGACCGCGAAAACGTACGGGGGCAACTTCCTTATGCGATAAAATTCCTGGTTGTCCTCGGGCATTACGCCCATTTTACATGGACGGCCCGGCCGAAACGGAATGCTCGAGTTCGGCCGTCACCACGAAGCGCTTCGGCGCCGGGCCGACGTAGTAGAACGGATAGCACGTGATCAAGTTCAATTCGGCGCGGGACACCGGCTGGAGCGGATCGGTGTCGCTGGGAGGCACGACTTCGAGCTTCGTTACGCGGTAGATGAACTGGCCCATCTCCGTTTCCAGCACGATCTCATCGCCCTTGCGGATGTCCTTCAGAACGCGAAAGTGCGTATCGCGATGGCCCGCGATCACGCAGTTTCCGTTGGCTCCTGGTAAAACTGTGCCTTTCAGGTGCCCCGGACCCAGCCTCAGTTGCCGCGCGCCATCGCCTTCCACCACATAGAGCTCCGTGGCTAGACGCGGTATCGTCAACCTGGCGACGCTCTCGCCAAGCCGGGGGGGATCATACTCCGTTCCCGCCCCCGGGATGGCGAAACTCCGCGCAGCCTGAACCTGGCCGATGCGCGAATCGAGATAGTCGCGGGTCCCCATGAACACGAGAATAGTTCCCGCGGCCAGGAGGACGTATGAAAGCGATTTGGCGATCGGGCGGCGCATTACCGTTTGCGATTCAGCATCATTCCCAGACCCGAGAGAGTGCCACCGCCGAGCAGCATCATGACCCAGCCGGCCGACGTGGCGGGCATGGACCGGTTGGATTCATTCTGCTCAGGCTCGGGTGTGGGAGCCGGCGGCGGAGTTTCCTGTGCCGTCATCGGCTGCGGTTCGGGCTGGGGTTCCGGCTGCGCTTCCTGCGCCGGGGCTGGAGGCGGCGGAGCCTGCGCTACCACGGGCGCCGGCGGGGGTTGCAGAGTGCCCGCTAACGTCACAGACTGCATAGCCTCCAGTTCGCGCTGCTTGACATTGCTGGGAAGCGGGAATTCGTAACCGTAGTTCTTCCCTTCGATCCAGATCTTGTCGAAGTAATAGTCGTTCCCGTAGTGATGCAGCACGAGCTTGGTGCTGTCCGGCGTGGCTATCGGGTCCACCGTGGGAATGGTTATGGCCGAAGTTTCGAACTTCGCGCCGTTATCCGAGTAGATCAACAGTACATAGCTCTTGCTGGTGCTGGGCAATTCCCGGATGTAATAGTCGCCCGGCTGAAGCGTCTTATCGCCCAGCGTTACCGTGTAAGGCAGATTGACAGTCACGGTGTCGTTTATAGGACCCTGGGCTTTGGCCACTCCAGCGAACCCTATTGCCAGCAAGCCGGCTGTCATTGCAAAAGTACCGACCTTCATTTCTCCCTCCCTAATCCAAGATTACGTTAGCTGTTCTATCCCCCGCAAACAGCAACTAACCTTCCAATGGGACGATAACACCCGGTTGAGGATTGGTTGACAGGCGTACCTTCGGGACCTAATCGATCAGGCCGTTGCGCACGGCGAAGCGCACCAGATCGTTGATGCTATGCAGGTTCAGCTTCTCCATGATGTGGCCCCGATGCGCGTCGATGGTATATACGCTCAGGTCCAGCACTCCGGCAATCTCCTTATTGGTCTTGCCTTCGGCGAGCATCTGGAGAACTTCGCGCTCGCGGCTGGTGAGCAGGTCGATGGGGTTGGTTACGTGCCGCCGGTAATCGTCCAGCACGGCGTTGGAAACCGCCGGGCTGAGATAGCCTTCGCCTGAAGCCACCGCACGCACGGCTTTAACCAAATCCCCGGCGCCAGACTCCTTGAGCACGTATCCGCGCGCTCCCGCCCGCAGGATTTCGCGCACGTAAACGGAGTCTTTGTGCATGCTGAGCGCGAGCACGCGCGCGTGCGGAACCGAACTGGCCAGGCGGCGCGTGGCTTCGATGCCGTTGAGCTCCGGCATAGCCACATCCATCACCACTACGTCTGGGCGAACCTCTTCGGCCAGCGCGAGAACCTCGCGGCCGTTGGCGGCTTCTCCCACGATCTCCATGTCCGGCTGCGCGTCCAGAATCATTTTGAAACCCTGGCGCACCACGGCATGATCGTCAGCCAGCAGGATGCGTATGCGTTTCATGGCGAAGCGGGATGCGCACCTCAATTACAACACCCTCGCCCGATCGCGCGCGAACTTTGGCCTCGCCGCCCGCGCCACGGGCGCGCGCGCTGATCCCCACCAGGCCGAGCCCCTGACCGGGCTTCACGGCCGCCGCTGGAACCGGGGTGAATCCACGCCCATCGTCGCGGATCTCCAGGCGGATCTCGTCGGCGTGCGATTCCAGGCGAATGGCGGCGTGGCGCGCGCCCGAATGGCGCGCTACGTTGGTGAGCGCCTCCTGCGCGATGCGGAACAGGTGCGTCTCGGTCTCATCCGGCAGGCGTCCCGCATAGCGCGACTGGAAATCCACCTCGATTCCGGTGCGCGCGGAGAAGCCTTCCGCCAGCCAGCGCAGGCCGGCTTCCAGGCCGAAATCGTCGAGGATGGTGGGCCGCAAAAGCTGCGAAAGCTGGCGGACGTTGCCGATGGCGTCATCCACCAGATGGAGGCAGTCTTCCAGGCGCGCGTGAGAGGGCTGGTTGCCCGAATCGAGCGCCGCGAGGTTCGTCTTGATGGCGGTGAGCGCCTGGCCCAGCTCGTCGTGCAGCTCGTGGGAGAAGCGGCGCGCGCTGGCCTCCTGGTTCTCCAGCATGTGCCAGGAGACGCGCCCCAGCTCCGCCGTCTGGAACTCCATGGCGCGGATGAGCTGCGAGACCATTCGCACGGTGATGAACGCGAACACCAGGGCCAGCAGCGCGGAGCCGCCGGTGAACACCAGCGAAACATCCAGCAACTGGGAGGAGCGCTTGTCGATCTGCTCCTGCGCCGCGCTCACCTTGCGATATTCGGCCTCGATCAGGCGAGCGATCACCGAGACGAAGGCTTCGTGATCGCGGAAAAGGTCGAGCGAGGAGAACGTCTCGGGCTCCTCCACCGTGAGCAGGCGGCGGGCCTCGCCGGAGAACGCCCTGGAGGCTTCGAGCAGGCGGGACCAGAGCTGGCTTTCGGCGGTGCGCGCACCTTCCGCCGAGATGCGTTCGATGTCGCGATCGGCCTCGTCGAGCTGGCTCATGATGCGGTCGTAATCCACGGAATCCGGATCGCGCGCCAGCACCGAAAAAACTTCACTGAGGCTGGTCTGCTGCCGCTGCAGCTCGTCGATGAGGCGGTTGGTAACGGCCTGTTCGCGCACCAGGCTGGCGGCGCTCTGCTGGACCGCCCGGATATTCCGCAGCGCTAGCGTGGCGGCGGCGGCCAGCAACACGATCACCAGGCTGAACCCGGCAATCAGCACGCGGAAGATGTTCTGGTGCGTGATCGGGCGGGGAAACATCCCTTATCAGTATCGCAGGCGCGCCGCACCCTGCCGCTAGGGCTGCCTTTGCGGCGCCGCGGGCGGCCCGGCCGGCCGCTGCTTGAGATACTCTTCGTATGCTTGCGGGCCCAATTTCTGCTTGAGATAGTCCTCATATTCCTTGAGCAGCGCGGGATCCCGCGGGCGGCTGTAGATATCGGTCGATTTGTACTTGCCTTCGTCGAATTTCTTTTTGGTCCACTCGTCGTGGATGTGCGTCACCTGGGCTTCGGTAACGATCCCCTGCACCAGGTGCGGCGGGATAAACGAAACGCCCTCGCTATCGCCGAACACCACGTCACCGGGCATCACCGTGGCATTCCCGATCCTCACCGGGATATTGATGCCCGCGACGAAAACATTGTGGATGGCCGGCGGCACGGCGGCCCTGTAGTATCCCGACAGGTCGTGTAAGGGCGAGATGCCGTCCAGATCGCGGATGGCCCCGTCGATAACAAAACCGGCGCCGGTCGTTTTCATGATGTAATATGCCAGGTTGTCGCCGATAATGCCGCCCGCGGCGACGCTTCCGAAGACATCCACCACGAAGACGTCGCCGGGCTGGAGCATGTCCAGGGCATTCTGGTGATCGCGCGGCCGCTGGTTGCCTTGCGCCTTCCACTCCGCCGCGTCCACCTCCGTGATATCGGCACGCGTGGGCATCAGCAGCAGCGTCAACGCCCGGCCGATCAGTTTCCTATCCGGATGGAGAACCTGCAGGTCGCCTACGAATTGATTGGGGAAACCGCCGCGCCCGAGGCCGATCTCCTCGGAGGACATATCCTTGAATTTCTCGAGGAGCGCATCCGGCACCTTCGGCCTTCCGTCCGCATAACGCTCATAGGGATTCTTGGCCGTGTATTTGATCAACTGTTCGCGGGTCATGGTGAACACTTGTCCCCAGGCCTGCGCCAGAAAAAACGAACCCGCCAGGATTGCCATAACCAGCGGCTGCAAGCGCCTGGCGGCGGAACGAACGCTCAAATAATTCGCCATTGTCCTTACTCCTCGATTCGAAATTGTATTCGGCTTATCCCAGCCGGGGAGGGAGTTCCTCCATGGGCCCCATCCAGCGCTTCTGCAGATCGATGTCCGGGTGCAAGAGGTACTTGCGCTTGACGTCGGCGAGCTTCTGGCCGCGGATATCGATCTTGTTCAGGTCGTATTGCCCCAAACCTATCTGGTAAGAGAAGAGAAGATAGCCGACCCACTCGGGATCGATGCCCATGGCTTCCAAACCGGTCCGGTCGGCCGCGATGTAATCGGTCGAGGCGATCGCTATGCGGTGGGGCACCGGGGTTCCGGCATGCGGCCCGTTGCCCTCCATGCCTTCGTAGCCGTCGATAACCGCGGCGCCCCAGCAGGGCCTCAGCTTCTGGGCGGTCAGCATCATGTTGACCTGCATCATACGCACGCCCACGTGGAACTTGCGCTTGTCGCTCCAGCGCGGCGTTTCGCCCGGGGGGCTGGATAGCGGCCCGCCGAGAACCATGTTCTTTACAGCCATGGTCGCGATGGCGGCGTTGTGCGTCTTCATGACCGAGCAGGAGATGATGTAGGCGTCGGTATCGAACATGCGTGCCGCCAGCCGCACCGGAATCACGTGGGCGTTATAGTCGAGCACGGCCACGATCTGGTATTTCGCCTCGCGGTTGAAATCCACCAGCGTCACGCTGCGGCGGGGGTACTCGGAAATGACTTTCTTATAACCGAGCGCGTCGAAATTGCCGAGCGTGTTGCCGGAGGCTTCGCCGATGACGATCGGGCCTTTGAAGCGCGGCGCGAGGTAATCGATGACCCCCATGAGCGCATCCGGATTGGTGGTTCCGAGCGGCACCGCACTGACGCAATTGGGCTTGATCAAGACGTATTTCTTGGTCTTCAGGACGGGCCGGATCTGGTCGTCGATGGCCACCAGCGCGTCCTCGACGAGTTTGCGCCGGTTATCGCCCTTGGCGATGGCTACGGTGGACCGGGTCGCGTAATACGGGTACGGCTGAGGCTGGCTGGTCCAGGGTTCCAGGTTAGGAGCCTGTTTCTGCGGGGGCGCCTGCGCCGGTGGTTGCGCCGAGAGCACGCCTCGGGACCCAGCCGCGGCGGCCGCAGCCAGGCTGAAGAAATTTCGACGTGAGAATCGCATGCTGTGGAACACCTCCGGACTTCTTTTGCCCGCCGCATCGCGCCGGGCGGCCGTTTCAGCGCGCTCGACGGCGCACGATGGAACGCATGGTAGTAGAACTCAATGTAGCGCTTTTGCCCGCTGCTGTAAAAGGCGTCGCGGCTATGGCTTGGGTTCGAGGATGAACGTCGGCACAATGCCCGCGGCCGAGGAGAATCCGCTCTTGCCGGTGGAAAGCCAGCTCGAGCAGCCCTGGACCTTGCCCAGGTAGGCGTGCGGGTGCACGTCCACCTGCAGCTCGCGGAATTCCATAGTGCCGAAGCTCATCAGCGGGAATACCGAGCGCACCGGTTCCACGCGCTCCTGCACCACGTAGGGCGCGCGCGTGGCCTGCTTCAGCGCGCGTTCCCATTCGGATGCATCCATTTCCCAGCCCAGGTAGGTGTGCAGGTCGCTGTAATCGTCGTTGGGCTTCAGCGCCAGCCGCTCGCGGCTCTGGACGATGAACTCGGGCAAATCCACGGTCTGATCGCCGTAAGTCGTCTTGGTGGCCGCCACCAGCCGCGTCCACGGCAGGTGATCGCGGATGGCTTTGCGCTCCGCGGCGGGGAACTTGGCCGTCAGCGCCTCGTCCGTCAGCAGCGCGAACATGGCTTTCTTGTGGGCCAGCTCGGAGCGGAAGCTGTTCACCACGCAGACGGTGCGATCGCGGTAGGCCTGCACCAGCGGGTGCGTCAGGTCGAAGCGGGTCAAAAACTCCTGCACGCCCAGCCGCCGGTAGACCACGTCGATGTCGAAGTTTCCCTTGCGCAGCGTGCGATTGCGGTATTCCAGTTGTTCCGGCGCCACGATCTCGACCGCGTAGCCTTCCGCGCGGAAGGAATCGCGAAACAGCTCGTACTCGCTCTGGCCGGCGTGGTAGGCCGGCCGGAACTCCACGATGGCGATGTTGGGCTTCTTATCGCCGCCGAACTGCTTATAGGATTTGAGCAGCGCTTCCAAAAGGTGCATGCGGCTGCCCGTGCGCGTCAGGTTATATTTCTTGCGGAACTCCTTGACGGGCGGCGTTTCGTAGAACAGATCGGCCAGCTCGTCCGCGTAGCCCGCGCCGGTGGGCGAATCGGCGTTGTACTGCACGAAGTGCAGGTTTCCGTTGCACAGGTGCGAATCCAGGCGGGCGGCCACTTCGAGCGCCTGATAGCCCGGATCGATGGAGGCCAGCATCTTCTCCGCCGGCAGCAGTTCCAGGCGCGCCAGCAGCGCCGGGCTGGCCAGCACCATCTGTTCCATGCGGTCGATGGCGCCGATCAGCGCCTCGCCGGTCTTCACCAGCGAATCGTACTGGCGGCGTGAAATGAAGTTTGGCCGCAGAAATGGACAGATCAGGCGCCCGCCCGCCGAAAGCTTGGCGCTCTCCATGCTCTCATGGAGCTCGTCGACCCATCCAAGGTCGCGATACGGTCCGC
The DNA here is from genome assembly GCA_963714205.1 of Terriglobia bacterium. Lineage (GTDB taxonomy): Bacteria > Acidobacteriota > Terriglobia > Bryobacterales > Bryobacteraceae > CAVQNQ01. Next base: position 415,720 of record CAVQNQ010000002.1, on the reverse strand, counting down.
TTTCTAAAAGGCGGTTATACCTGGCTACTGCCTCGTCCAACTGGGACATTCTGGCTTGAAAACCTGTTCTATAATTGAGTATCCCACAGAAGTGCGCAAAACGATAGATTCGTCGCGCGCATTTCTGATATAAGTTACTCAATTTCAGTCATTTGCAGCCATTCACGGGTTTGTTAAGGGGACCCCGCAACTTGGCCCGGCCCGGCGCGCTGGGGCGAAATCCGGCGAAAGTCGCGTAACTCCAGCCCCCCTGGCCGGGAAATCCCGCGGCGTTACACTCGAATTTGGAACCCCTGAATTCTCGCAGCGTAATCGTCATTGGCGGCGGCATCGTCGGATTAGCCACTGCCTACCGTTTGGGCGAGCGGTTTCCCGGCGCCCGCATCGCCGTTCTAGAAAAGGAAAGCCAGGTGGGTCAGCACCAGACCGGCCATAACAGCGGCGTGCTGCATTCCGGCTTGTATTACAAACCGGGATCGGCCAAAGCGCGCCTGGCGGTTTCGGGCATCCGCCAGATGGTGGCGTTCTGCCAGGAAAACGGCATCGCGCACGAGATCTGCGGGAAAATCGTGGTGGCCGCCGACGACGCGGAGGTGCCGCGGCTCCGCGACCTCGAAGCGCGCGGGCGCGCCAACGGACTCGAGGGCCTGCGCTGGCTAGGCCCCGCCGAGATGCGTGAAATCGAGCCGCACGTGGGCGGCGTGGCCGCGCTGCGCGTGCCGCAGGAGGGCATCGTGGATTACGCCGGCGTCTGTGCCGCGCTGGTGGCGCGCCTCTCGACGGCCGGCTGCCGCGTGATCACCGGCGCGCGCGTCCTCCGCCTGCGCTCTTCCGGTTCCGGATGGGTCGCTGAAACGCCCGCCGGCGAGTTTGCGGCCGATTTCATCATCAACTGCGCGGGCCTGCACTGCGACCGCGTGGCGGAGCTGGCCGGCGAGCGCCGCGAGATACGCATCCTCCCCTTCCGCGGCGAATACTACAAGATCCGCTCCGAGCGCCAGCACCTGGTCCGGCATCTGATTTATCCCGTGCCCGATCCCGCCTTTCCGTTCCTGGGAGTGCACTTCACGCGGCTGATTCGCGGCGGCGTCGAGGCCGGCCCAAACGCGGTGCTGGCTTTCGCCCGCGAAGGCTACCGCAAGATCGATTTCCAGCCCGGCGACCTGTTCGACGCGCTTTCGTACGGCGGTTTCTGGCGCTTCATGCGCCGTTATCCCTCGATGGCGTGGTTCGAGCTGCGCCGCTCTTTCAGCCGCGCGCTGTTCTGCCGCTCGCTCCAGCGCCTGGTTCCGGAGATCGAAGCTGCCGACCTGTCTACCGGCGGCGCCGGCGTGCGCGCGCAAGCCATCAGCCCAGAGGGCGACCTGGTGCAGGACTTCCGCTTCATCTCGCGGTCCAACGCGCTGCACGTCCTGAACGCGCCCAGCCCGGCGGCCACCGCGGCGCTGGCCATCGGCACCGAGATCGCCGATATGGCGCATAAGGCCGCGACGACATAGGCGCGCAGGTCCTGCGCGAGATCGCCCATCGATAACCCGGTTTGCCGGAAAAGAGACTCAACCGGCACGCTGGAGGAGCCGCGGCAAGTTCTTCAAGTGGGCCGCTTCTTCATCTCTTCGAGCGTCCGCCGGAGTATCGGCAGCGCCGCGAGATCCTTTTCCGAGGCAAGCTGTTCCTTGATGGCGATGATGGTCTCCAGGTTGAGAACACGGATAGCCAGCCCCTCGCCGATACTCATTTCGATCGAATGCGGCAGCAGGTCCGCAAAGCCTAAGCCGCGGCCGATGGCGCCGAGCAAGTCGACTGGTCCGTAACGCGTCAGCAAGTTGAGATGGCCGCCGGCCGCGAGCTGGGTGGCGTTGGGCTGCAATCGCCTTTGCGGCTGAATCCTGAAAATGGCGTCCGCCTCATCCAGAAACTTCAGCAGGCGGCCGAGATTCGCCGGCTCTCGCGAGTAAACCAAATCGATGTCGTAGGTTTGAACCGGCGCGCCATTCAGGATCGCGGCCATGCCGCCAACCACGACGAACTGAACTTCTCTTCTCCTAAGATCCCGGAGGATCGTTATCAGCCGATCTCTTTGCATTCAGTTCGCGAATCTCCAGGATGTCGTCGATCCGGTCTTCCAAAAACTCCAGGCGCTCCAGAGGCGTTAGCGAAAGCGTCCAGCGGATGAGCGAAAGATCCACGCCGTCTTCGCTGTACTCGGGAAGCGGGGGATCGCCGGCCATCACAGCGCCAGAATACCGCCGCCCGCGCGGCGTTGCAAACGGCCACGCCCGGATCGCCCCCTGATCAAGCCGTCGCGGCCGCTTGCCGAGGACAGCGAAGACCTGCTCGGCCGATAAGGCTCCCGCGGGATCTTCTAATGGCTGCAGTGACAGAAGCTCTCAGTCGTGCCAGTCAGCTCGCCTTTCAAATAGGCTTGGACCCGCTCCTCGACCGGGCCGGGACTGGCAACGATCACCTCGCGCACGCCGGCTTGTTTAAGGGCTTCGGAATCGATAAGCCATCGTTTGTAGGTACGGCAATCTTCACGTTGTTTTCTCCTGTTCAGCTATACAAATATCTGCCGGCCGGATCTCCAGCCTGAGCGAGCCCGCCATGGACTAAAAGCCATTCCTTCGTATCGACGATCTGCTGGAAGACTTCCCGGAGCCGGAGCAGCCCCAGCTTCTCCGCCATCCGGAGCCGGTTCCGGTAGTGGGCCAGCATGGCTCGAGCCCGCGCCGGGTGGCTCCACTACAAGAAGATGAGGGATGCGATCGACCCGGCGAAGATGACCGTGCTGTGCGGACTCGGCGACCTGCAATTCGCCTACACGGCGGCTCTCGGCTGTCCCGGCTTCATCTCCATGACGGCCAACTTTGCGCCGGAGTTGTCGTTGGACCTGCTGGAAGCCGCGGATGCCTGCAATTTCCTTCGCGTCCGCGAGATTATGGCCAAGATCGCCCCGCTCTACGAATTCGCAGGAATCTGTGCGCGGCGCCGTGGTCGCGACCCTTGGGTCCTGCCCGAATACACCGCCGGTCACCTCTACGTCGGTGTTCTGAAATCCGCCATGGACATTGTGGGTCTCGCCGGCGGCCCTGTGCGGGGACCCGGCGACGATCTGACCGCCGAGGAGCGCACGGAGTTGAAGGCCCTGCTTCGCGACGCCGGCCTGCTCGAAAAGACAATGAAGAAGCGGGCCACTTAACGACCGACACCGAAGGCGGACTCCGCCCTGCGGTCGCTTGTCGAGGATCTGGGCGACAAGGAGCTACCGACGCCCGTTGAATTATGATTGAACCAGGGACCGAAATGAGCAGACAAGTAGCTATCGTGCTTTACGTGGTGGCGATGGCAGCCGTCATAGTCGCTGTAGATTTCGTGTTCTTCAGACACCGATTCTGGGAACGGCTGACAGTGAATATTGGAATCGTCTTGGTGTTCGTAGCGTTCTACTCGAGATTCCTGAGGCGTCCATAAATAAGGGGCGACAACGCCCCTTCCCTGCGATTGTGCAGACGCGCTCCGACGGCTTCGCCGCGCCGGCCGGGTCCCATCTCCAGTAAACTGGGTTATTCATGTCCAACCTGCTGGAGGGCCGGCTGGCTCTCATTCTGGGAATCGCCAACAAGTGGAGCCTGGCTTATTCCATCGCCCAGGCCTTTTCGCGCGAAGGCGCCACGCTCGCGCTGACTTATCTCGGAGAGCGCCAGCGAGCGGCCATCGAGGATCTTGCGCGGGAACTGAACGTCGCGGCCGTGCTGCCTTGCGATGTAACCAGGGATGAAGAACTGGCCGCGCTGACCGAATCTCTTCGCGGTCTCGGGCGCCCGCTCGGCGCCGTGGTGCACAGCTTGGCCTTTGCCAATCGCGAGGATCTCACGCGGCCGTTTCTGGAGACCGGGCGCACGGGCTTCCTGCTGGCACAGGATGTGAGCGCTTATTCGCTGGTGGCCGTGGCGCGCGCAACCGCCGCGCTGATGACCGAAGGCGGATCGCTGACCACCCTGACTTACCTGGGATCCACGCGCCTCGTTCCCAATTACAACGTGATGGGCGTGGCCAAGGCGGCGCTGGAGGCCTGCACGCGATACCTGGCCGGAGAACTGGGGCCGCGCGGCATCCGCGTCAACGCCATTTCGGCGGGACCCATCAAGACGGCTTCGGCGCGCGCCATCAAGGATTTTTCGTCGATTCTCGATTGCGTGGAATCGCGCGCCCCGCTGCGGCGCAACACGGACCCGGCCGAAGTGGCGGACACGGCCGTGTTCCTGGCGAGCGATCTGGGCCGCGGGATCACCGCCAACATTCTGTTCGTGGACGCCGGCATGCACGTGATGGGGTTCTAACCGGGAAGTCCACCTGCCATAATAGGGGTTCCCTATGAAAGTCGATGTCGTTCTCACGGAAGCGGATATAGCCCAGGAATTCGCCGAGGCCCTGGAGGCCCGCGACCTGCCGGAGAAGTTCTTTTTCTGGTTCCCGCGCTCCGCCCAGGCGTGGTCCGCGCTCACCAACGATGATGCGTTATATGGCGGCTTGTGGGACACCTGGAAGAAGATCGCCGCCGAAGCGCCCGCCCTGGTGCGGCACATCGCCGGGCGCGTGCCGGTGATCAGCTTCGGCGCGGGCGACGGCGCGCGCGACCGGCTGCTGCTCGAGGCCCTCAAGCAGGCCGGGCGCGAGTGCATGTACTCGCCGGTGGACGCCAGCCAGTCGATGCTCGAGATGGCCTGCGGCGGCGGCGACGATCTGGACGTGGAGACTCTCGGCATCAAGGCCGATATCTCCAGCCCCGTGCACCTGGTATATGCCGCCGACGCGGCCGAGGCGCCGCGCCTCTTCATCATGTCGGGAAACACCATCAGCGCGTTCGACCCGCTGGCCGAGATTCGCTACCTGGCGCAATGCCTCAAGGACGGCGACCGGCTGATCGTCGACGGCGAGTTGTACGATGAGCGGGAGACCATGGCGCTGCGCGACAATCCGGTCGTCCGCAAATTCATCCTGGCGTTGCTGTCCCATGGTGGAATCGTCGCCCAGGACGGCGAGATCCGCTTCAATCACAAGGTGGACGCGCGCCATCCCGGACTGCACCTGGTAACCCGCCACTTCCGCGCGGAACGCGATATCTCGGCGGCCTTCGCCGGTGTCGAGATTCCGCTGCAACGCGGCGAGCGCATCGGGCTGAACTTCAACTACATCTACACCCCGGAGGCCTTCCGGTGGCTGATCGAGGAGCATGGTGGCCTCGAGATACTGAACGAGTACCGCAGCCCCGACTCGCGCTTCCTGACGGCGGTTTGTAAGCGGTAGATCGGCCGCCGCGGCGGCTTCGGGCCGCCCGCGCTACTTCGGAAAAGCGCGCGCGTACTGCAACGGCGCATCGCAGGCCGCCCCCAGCGCCTGGGCCGCATGCAGCGGAAAGTAGGGGTCACGCAGGAACTCGCGGGCCAGCAGAACCATGTCGGCCTTCCCGGAAGCCACAATCTCGTTGGCCTGTTGCGGCGTGGTGATCAAACCCACGGCCGCGGTGGCAATCCGGGCCTCGCGGCGGATGCGCTCGGCGAAGGGAACCTGGTAGCCGGGCGCGAGCGGGATCTTCTGCAACGGCGAGGCGCCGCCGGATGAGCAATCGATGAGATCGACTCCGCGGCTTTGCACCGAGCGCGCCAGCTCGACGGATTGCTCGATATCCCAGCCGCCCTCCACCCAATCGCTGGCGGAAATGCGCAGCAGTAGCGGCAGCTCTTCCGGCCAGACCGCGCGCACCTGATCCACCACTTCGAGGATCAGGCGGATGCGGTTCTCGAAGGGACCGCCATAGTTATCCGCGCGCCGGTTGCTGAGCGGCGAGAGGAACTGGTGGAGCAGGTATCCATGCGCGGCGTGAATCTCCAGGGCCTGAAAGCCCGCGCGCAGCGCCCGTGCGGCCGCCGCGCGGAATGCCCCGGCGATCGCATGAATTTCCGCGACCGTGAGTTCGTGCGGTGCCGGGTCTTCGGGAAGGAACGGCAGCGGGCTGGGCGCCACCGTCTGCCAGCCTCCCTCCGCGATGGGAATGACGCCGGTGCCTTCGCTGGGCGGGCGCGTGCTGGCCTTGCGTCCGGCGTGGGCAAGCTGGATGGCGGCCACCGCGCCGTGGCGGCGAAGGAAGTGCGTCAATCGCGCCAGCGGCTCGACATGTTCGTCCTTCCAGATACCGGTATCGCGCGGTGAAATCCGCCCGCAAGCCTCCACGGCCGTGGCTTCCATAATCACGAGGCCGGCCCCACCGACGGCGCGGCTTCCCAGGTGCACCAGGTGCCAGTCATTGAGAAAACCATCCTCGGCGGAATACTGGCACATCGGAGAGACGCCGATGCGGTTGCGGAAGGAGATGTCGCGAAGCGAGAAGAGCGTGAACAGACCGGTAGCACTCATGCCATCCAGTATGCCAGCCATCGCGGATTCGCCGCTCGCAGGCGTAAGGGAGCCGCCGCCGCTTTCCCGCCTATTCGTATCGCAGAACTTCGGCGGGGGTGATGCGGGTGGCGTTGCGGGCGGGATAGATGGTGGCGAGGAAGCTGACCAGGATGGCCGCAGCGGCCACCCAGACGCCATCCACCCAGCGCGGCTCGAAGGGCACGAAGCTCAGCGAGTAGACCGTTTCATCCAGGCGCACCCAGCGGTACTTATTGGCGAAATAACAGAGCGCGTACCCGGCCACCAGGCCAATGGCGCTGCCCACCGCGCCGATCAGCACGCCTTGCAGCATGAAGATGCGCCGGATCTGCCCCTGCCGCGCGCCCATGGACATGAGCACGGCGATATCGCGGTATTTTTCCATAACCATCATCACGAGCGTGATCAGAATATTAAGCGCCGCCACCAGTTCGATCAGCCCGATGGTGATGATGGTCACGGCGCGCTCCATGCGCAGGGCATTGAGAAGCTGGCGGTTCTGCTCCATCCAGGTAGTGGTGGTGAAGCGCGGGCCGGCGGCCTGGCGCACCTCGACGGCGATCTGCTCGGCGCTATGCAGATCGTCCACGTTGATCTCGATGCGGTTGATCACGTCCGGCAGCGAGAGGGCCTGTTGCGCCCCGGCAATGGAAGTGAAGACCCAGTTATCGTCGATTTCGAAGAAGCCGGTTTGGAAAATGCCGCAGACGCGGAAGGTGCGGCTGCTGGCGCGCGGTCCGAAAGGGGTCAACTCTCCTTGCGGGCTGACCACCTCGATATTCGAATTCAATATCATCCCGGTGTCTTCCACCAGGCTCGAGCCGAGCACGATGCCGGGCGGGCGGGCATGGGGGTCGCGCAGGCGGTCGAGCGATCCCGCCTTCAGCCGGCGCAGGGAATCGCTGATGGCCAGCTCCGAACTCACGTCGATGCCTTTGAGGATGGCGCCCTTCGATTGCAGCGGGCCGGTGAGGTAGACGGGGCTGTAGAGCGCCGGCGAAACGGCCGTGATATGAGGCAGCTTGCGCAGGCGCGCGGCCAGGGCCTGCCAGTCCTCGATGCCCTCGAGCGGCTCCTTGTCCATCAGGCTGATGTGGGCCATGGCGCCCAGCAGGTTACGCTGGAGCGTATCGCGGAAGCCGTTGTTCACCCCCAGCGCGATAATCAGAGCCATCACGCCGGCGGCCACGCCCACGACGGAGATGGCGGTGATGACCGAGATCACGGCTTCCTTGCGGCGGGCGCGCAGGTAGCGGCCGGCGACAAACAACTCGAAGTGCGCGTTCACTGGATTTCTTTGTCCAACTCGCGCATGAGGCGCACCAGGTCGATGGGGCCTTCCGGCCGCAGCAGCGGGAAGAGAATGACATCGCGTATGGAACGCGCGCCGGTCAGGATCATGGTCAGGCGGTCGATGCCGATGCCCTCCCCGCCGGCCGGCGGCATGGCGTAGGCCAGCGCGCGCACGTAATCCTCATCCATCTGGTGGGCTTCCTCGTCGCCGCGTTCGCGCATGGCGATCTGCATTTCGAAGCGGCGGCGCTGCTCCTGGGGATCGTTCAGCTCGGTGTAGGCGTTGCCGATCTCCATGCCCGCAGCGTAGATCTCGAAGCGCTCGACGAAGGCGGGGTCCTCGGCCTTGTTCTTGGAGAGCGGCGAGGTCTCCACAGGGTAATCGTAAATCATGGACGGCTGGATGAGCTGGTGCTCCACCACGCGCTCGAAGATATCGGCGAGGGCTTCGCCGCGGGTACGCTTATCGGAGTGGTGCAAGAGCCAATCGGGATTGGCGACGTCCTCTAGGCTGGGGCAGCCATCGCCTTCCCAGAAGCGCACCACGGCCTCGCGCATGGTGTAGCGCTCCACGCGCGAGAAATCCAGGTCGTGGCCGTCGTAGGAGATGGCGGTGGTTCCGGCGGCGTCGCGGGCGGTCTGGGCCAGCAGCTCGGCGGAGAAATCCATCAGGCCCTGGTAATCGGTGTAGGCCTGGTAGAACTCGAGCATGGTGAACTCGGGATTGTGATGCGTCGAGAGTCCCTCGTTGCGGAAGTTGCGGTTGATTTCGTAAACCCGCTCGAGCCCTCCCACCACCAGGCGCTTGAGGTACAACTCCGGCGCGATGCGCAGGTAGAGATCGATATCGAGCGTGTTGTGGTGCGTGACGAAGGGGCGCGCCGCCGCGCCGCCGTAAAGCGGCTGCATCATGGGGGTCTCGACCTCGATGAAGCCGCGCGCTTCGAGCTGCCGGCGCAGAGAGGCGATCACGCGGGCGCGGGTGACGAAGATGCGGCGCACGTCGGGATTCGCGATCAGATCGAGGTAGCGCTGGCGATAGCGCGTTTCCACGTCCTCCAGGCCGTGCCACTTCTCGGGCATGGAGAGCAGGGTCTTGGAGAGGAACTCGAGCTTCTCGACGTGCACGCTTAACTCGCCGGTGCGCGTGCGGAAGAGATACCCCTCGGCGCCCACGATGTCGCCGATATCGAGCAATAGGAAGAGCGCGAAATCGCGCTCGCCCACGGCATCCCTGCGGACGTAAATCTGCAGCCGCTCGCCGTTCTGCTGCACGTGCGCGAAACCCGCCTTGCCCATGCGGCGCTGGGTCATCACCCGGCCGGCGATGCGGACGCGCACCTGGGGAATCAGCCCTTCGGCCGTCGAAGCGCCGTAGCGCTCCACGATCTCGGGAACGGTGTGGGTAAACTCGAAGCGGCGCCCATAGGGCCGGAATCCCAATGCTTCGATCTCGCGAATGCGGGCGAGGCGCTGTTTGAGCAGGTCGTCTTCCAGGGACAAATAGGTCTCCTATGGGGGAAATCAGCTATTATAAAACTTCTTTGCGCAGATCCATTTCCATTATCGTTCCAGCGTACAACGAAGAAAAACGGCTCCCCGCGACGCTGGAAGCCGTGCGGTGCTACCTGGAGTCCTCCGAGTGGGAGTTTGCGGAAGTTGTGGTGGTGGACGATGGCTCGCGCGATGGCACAATCGAGGTGGCCCGCAAGGCCGGCGCGCGGGTGGTATCGAACTTCGGGAACCGCGGCAAGGGCTACACGGTGCGGCACGGCATGATGGAGGCGAAGGGCGAGTGGGCGCTGTTCACGGACGCCGATCTTTCCTCGCCCATCGAGGAACTGGACAAGCTATGGAACGCGGCCGGACGCGCGGCTGCACAAGTGGCCATCGGGTCGCGCGCGGTGGATCGTTCGCTGGTCGGGGTGCACCAGCCGGTGTTCCGCGAATATAGCGGCCGCCTCTTCAACCTGGTGATGCGACTGATCACGGGCTTGCCATATGCCGACACACAATGCGGGTTCAAGCTGTTCGAGACGCGGGCCGCGCGGGAGATATTCAAGCGCCAGCGGCTGGACGGCTTCGGCTTCGACGTGGAGGCGCTGTACATTGCGCGGCGGCTGGGCTGCCGCGCCGTGGAGGTCCCGGTGAGGTGGAATGACGTGCCGGGCACCAAAGTGAGCCTCTGGCGCGGACTGGCGGCCTTCCTGGACCCGCTGAAGGTGCGCTGGTACGGGCTGAGGGGGATATACCGCTAAGGGTTTCCCGTTGGCAGCCTGCTGCCGGTTGGTCAGGCTAAAGCCCCGGCGGGCGGCGGCGGTGCCAATCCGTGCGGGCCTGAAACTCGCGGCCGATCGAGAGCAGCAGATTCTCCGAAAACGGCGCGCCCACCACCTGCAAGGCCACGGGCAGGTTGTCCGCGAAGCCGCACGGGAATACTAGGGCCGGCAGCCCGGCCAGGTTGCCCGCCGGGACGATGCCCTGGAGCCCTTGGGGCGCCACGCGCGGCGAGGCCGTTCCGCCCGGGCGATCGAGAGGCTGATCGACCGGGACGGCCGGTCCCGCGCGCCCCGGAGCCACGAGGGCGTCCAAATCGGCAAACAGCTTGGCAAACTCCACCTGGATCAGCCGGCGAATGCGCTGGGCCTTGAGGTAGTCCTTGGCGGCGACGTCCAGGCTGGCTTTCAAACCGGCGATCTGGGCCTGGTCGGCCAGGTCGTCCACCTGGCCGCTCGAGATGAGCGGCTCGAAGATGGAGGCCATCTCGGAGGTCAGAATCATCGAGAGCACCGGGCCATAGGGGAAGTCCGGCAGACGGGTTTCCTGCAATGTGGCGCCGGCCTCTTTCAGGACTCCCAAGGCGGACTGGAAGGCGGGCCGCGCCGAGGGGTCGGCGCGCGCCTCGAAATCCGCAGGCGCGTAGCCGATGCGCAGCTCCTTCAATGGACGCGCGTACTGAGGCGTATAGTAGAAGCTCTTGCTCGCCGAGCCGGGGTCTCTGCCATCCTTGCCGGCGATGGCTTCGAGAATCAACCCGCAATCCTCCGCGCTGTGGGCGAAGGGACCCAGCTTATCGAGCGTCCAGGAAAGAGCCATGGCGCCGTAGCGGCTGACCAGTCCATAGGTGGGGCGCAGGGCCGTGACGCCGCAGAACGAGGCCGGGGTCACAATGGATCCGGAAGTCTCCGACCCGATGGCGAAGGTCACCAGGCCGGCAGCCACGGCCGCGGCCGAGCCGCTGGAGCTTCCACCGGCCCAGCGCGAGCGGTCCCACGGATTCAACCCAGGTCCGGTCAGGGATGCCGAGGCATGGCTATATCCGCCCCCACCGGCCAGTTCGACCATGGCCAGCTTGCCGATCAACAACGCGCCGACGCCAGCCAGCTTATCGATGACGGTGGCGTTGTAGTCGAACACTTGGCCGGCATAGGGCCGCGCGCCCCAGGTGGTGGGATGGCCGCGAAAACTCAGCAGGTCCTTGGCGCCGTAAGGCAGGCCCTGAAGCGGACCGCGCAAACGCCCGACCTTGATGTCCCGATCGACCTCGCGGGCTCCCCCGACGGCCCGCTCGACCAGGGGCAGCGCCAAGGCATGGTATTGGGGGCCGAGCTTCTCGAGCCGGGCTCCGAAGGCTCGCGTCAACTCGAGGGCGGAGAACTCGCGGGATCTAAGCCGCGCGTTCAGTTCGGTGACGGTAGCAAAAAAAACATCGGGTGAGAGTTCCGCCATGCCGCGCCTCAGGCCTTGAACTGGAACGCCGGTTCGGCCGCCATCGGCACCGCATATCCGGCGAGTGCCGCGGCGGTTTCCCGGTTGCGTTCCCGGGCAGCCTCGAGTTCCTGCTGGGGCGTGGAGGGCACGGAGGGTCCGGTAGATTCGGTCTGCGCCGCGCCCACGGCCACGCCGGAGGCCAGCGCGGCAGCCAGTTCGCGCCGGGTGAGTTTCATGTTACCTCTGCTGTTCGAGCGCTTCGTAGGCGGCCTTCACCATGGCCTGACGGGGCGCTGCGTCTCCAATCCATAGCTCGAATTGGCGGACCGCCTGTTCCACGAACATTTCGATTCCCGGCAGCACCTGTTTTCCCTGTTCGCGGGCGTTTCGCAAAAGCCTGGTTTCCAGGGGATTGTATACCATGTCGAACACCACGTCCGCAGGGATGTTGCCGTTGAAGAAACAGCCATCGATATGGGGGAACATGCCGAGAGGTGTAGCGTGCACCACAGCGTCGAAATACCGCGCCTCGAGCTGCTCGCGGGAAATGGGTTCCGCCCCGCAGACTTTTGCCAGCGACCGTACGCGGTCCGGGTTGCGGCCCACCAGGGTGATGCTGGCGCCCGAGTCCGCCAGGGCGAAAGCCGCGCTGCGAGCTGCGCCGCCATTTCCCACGATGAGGATTCTGGCCTTCGCGAGTGGCAGCAGGCGCGCCAGTGGGCCGGAAATACCGGCCGCATCCGTATTGGTTCCGCGCCACTTTCCGGCCTTGCGCCACACCGTGTTGACCGCCCCGATGCGTCGCGCCAGCTGGTCCACCGCATCCAGGTAGCGAATGATCTTCTGTTTGTGCGGGATCGTGACGCTGAATCCGGCCAGCGGCAGTTTGGCCGCCAGGGAAAAGAAATCCCGCAGATGGGCAGGCGGAACCAGGAAGGGCAGGTAAACCGCGTCCACGCGCCGGCATTGAAAGGCGCGATTGTGCACGGCGGGCGAGATGGAATGGCGGACCGGGTCGGCGATTACGCCGTAGATTCTAGTGGATTTCCCGAGTTTCTCGACCCGGTACAGATGGCGCAGGGATTCCGCGTTCACCTGGCCGGCCGCAGTCCCCGAAGCGCACAGTGGCGCCGCGTACGTGTAGGCGCCGCCGAACACCGGCGAAAGGACGCGTGTGGGGAAGCCCAATTCACCCATCGCCAGCACGACCATGCGCTCCCTCGGAAACGCCTTGGCGGCGGCCAGCACGCGCAGGTTGTCGGAGGGCTTGCGCGCCGTGGTGACGATCTTATAGGCATCGGCGCGCACCTTCAGGAGGCGGCTGGCCACGGCGTCCATGGCCGGGGTGGCCTCGAAATTATGATAGGAGAGGATCACGTGGACGCGCCCGTGGAACGAGCTCACGCGGTCGGGAGCGGCCTCGGCGGTTTCGATTTCGATGTCCACGGCGCGCGCGCCGTTCTCGACCGCGAGGTCCAAAACGGCCATCTGTTCCTCGATACTTCCATTGAATTTGCCGTGATTCTGGTGTCTCCGGCAGGTGGCCAAGATGATGGATTCGGGGAATTTATCGAGAAATTCGCGAATCGCGGCGGCGCCCGCCAGGGGTTGGCCGAGGAAGTCCAGACGAAACTCGAAGAAAGTTTCTCCGGCCTCGGCTTCGCGCCGGGCGTGTGCCAGCAAGGATGGCACATCCGGCAGGCCTAAGGCAATACATACCCGCGGGAGCGGCCTCGTCTGTGGCATCTGACGTTGGAATCACTCAGCATATCACAGGAGGGTGACGGTGCCCGGCCCCGGCTAGGCCGCGCAAGTCGTCCAGCCAGTAGTCCGGCTCGCAGCGGGCCAGGTCCGCCGGGTTGCCGTAGCCGTAGCGCACCGCGCAGGTCTTCACGCCGGCGCGGCGGCCGGCTTGCATGTCGGCCGTCGAATCGCCGACCATCAGGCACTCGCCCGGCTGGACCGCGAAGGCTTCCAGGCAGCGCAGAATCACGTCCGGCGCGGGTTTACAGGGGAAGCCGTCGGTGCCTTGCACGTGGTCGAAAAACCGCAGCAGCCCGAACTGTTCGAGGACCAAACGGGTGGTGGGAGTGCCCTTGGTGGTGGCGATGGATTTGCGTCCGCCAAGCACTTCGAGGGCCTCCATCACGCCGGGGTAGAGCCGCGTGGATTTATGGCCGCGCGATAGATAATGGACGCGGTATTGCTGGATCAGGGCATCGATCTGCGCGTCCGTGTAGCGCGGAAAGATGTCGTGGAACAGGTCGAGCAGGTGAAACCCGATATAGCCCTTTAGAAACTCGAACGGCAGCGGGCCGCCCCCGGCGCCTTCCACGGTCTGGAGCACCGCGCCGCAGATATCCTCGGCGGAATCGAGCAGGGTTCCATCGAGATCGAACAGGTAGACCGGAAAACGGGGGATCACGCCGGCTGCGGACGCTCCCCCTCGGAAAGGCCCGGCACGCGCCGGCCGGTCTCGGGTCGCAGCACCTGCTGGGTATGGTCTTCGGAGTCCTTCTGTCCGGCGGCGGCCAGGGGAGCCAGCGGCTCGCCCCTTATGATCTGCATGACCTCGGCGCCGTCCAGGATCTCGCGCTCGAGCAGCGTCTCGGCGATCTTGACGAGCGCGTCGGAATACTTCGAGAGCACAGCCGAGGCGGTGTCGTAGCCGCCCTGCACCAGCTTCTTGACCTGCTCGTCGATGCGGATGGCGGTCTCTTCGCTGTAATCGCGGTGCTGGGCGATTTCGCGGCCCAGGAAGATCTGCTCTTCCTTCTTGCCGAAGCTCAACGGCCCCAACTCGCTCATGCCCCACTCGCAGACCATCTTGCGGGCCAAGTCCGTGGCGCGCTCGATGTCGTTGCCGGCGCCGGTGGTCATGTGATGCATGTAACGCTCCTCGGCGATACGCCCGGCCATCAGGATGGCGAGCTGCGCCAGCAGGTAATCCTTGCTGTAGGAGTGCTTGTCGTCGATGGGCAACTGCATGGTGACGCCCAGCGCCATGCCGCGCGGGATGATGGTGACCTTGTGCAGCGGGTCTGCATCGGGGAGCACGGCGGCTGCCAGCGCGTGGCCGGCTTCGTGATAAGCCGTATTGCGCTTCTCGGCGTCGCTGAGGATCAGCGACTTGCGTTCCGCGCCCATCAGGATCTTGTCCTTGGCCAGCTCGAAATCGGCCATCATGACGACCTTGCGGTTCTGGCGCGCGGCGTTCAGCGCGGCTTCGTTCACCAGGTTGGCCAGATCGGCGCCGGCCAGGCCGGGAGTTCCGCGGCCCAGCACGCTCAAGATCCACGTTGTCGCCCAGCGGGATCTTCTTGGTGTGCACGCGCAGGATGGCTTCGCGGCCCTGTACGTCGGGGCGGCCTACCACCACGCGGCGGTCGAAGCGGCCGGGCCGCAGCAGAGCGGGATCGAGCACGTCCGGCCGGTTGGTGGCGGCCACCAGGATCACGCCTTCGTTGGATTCGAAGCCGTCCATCTCGACCAGCAACTGGTTGAGGGTCTGCTCGCGCTCATCGTGGCCGCCGCCCAGGCCCGCGCCGCGATGGCGTCCCACGGCGTCGATTTCGTCGATGAAGATGATGCAGGGCGCGTTCTTCTTGCCTTGCTCGAACAGGTCGCGCACGCGGCTGGCGCCCACGCCAACGAACATTTCGACGAAATCCGATCCGGAGATGGAGAAGAACGGCACGCTGGCTTCGCCGGCGATGGCGCGCGCCAGAAGAGTCTTGCCGGTTCCGGGAGGGCCGATCAGCAGCACGCCCTTGGGGATGCGGCCGCCCAGCTTTTGGAATTTCTGCGGCTCGCGCAGGAACTCGATGATCTCCTGCAGTTCCTCCTTGGCCTCTTCGACGCCGGCCACGTCCTTGAAGGTGACCTTCTTCTGCTGCGTGGAATGCAGGCGGGCGCGGCTCTTACCGAAGCTCAGGGCCTTGTTTCCGCCGCTCTGCATCTGGCGCATCATGAAAATCCAGAAGGCCAGCAGGACGATAAAAGGCGAGGCGTTCAGCAGAATGGAAACCCAGCTACCCGAGGAGGTGTCTTTGATGGTGACGTTGACTTTCTTGTCGCGAAGGAGGTTGTAAAGATCGGGATAGTTGGCCGGAACGAAGGTATGAAGACCCAGATTCGGATTCTGGTACAGCCCGTGAACCTCGCTACCGGTAATGCTGACTTCCTTGACTTCGCCGGCCTGCACCTTGTCCAGGAAATCGGTAAAACTGATGGTTTGCTCTTTGGGCGCCTGACCGGTGCGGACCACCGCGACCAGCAGCACTACCACGCATATAAGCACCGCCCAAAAAACCAGGGTCTTAATATTGGAATTCACGAAACCTCCCTAGCCGGTCCACACTCTTTAGACGCCGTCAACGCGTTCCCGATTCCCGCTTGTTCCGGGACCCCGCTCACAGCCAGGGATCGAGCTCCCGGACCGCGAGGAGCGAGCGGCAGCCCGGCCCCGCCGCCACCCGCGCGTCCGGGCCGAACTTTCTCGCCCAAACAATAGATTCCCCGGCAGTTAGAACCGGCCAGTGCCGCCGTTCCCAAAGTGGAATATGGGCCTCCTGGAAGAAAGTCTTGATCTTCTCCTCGCCGGCACTTCCGACAGGCCTATACTGATCCCCAGGCCGCCAGTTCCGCAACTCCAGGGGACCGGCCACTTTGCTACCATCCAGCCAACTTGTTCCACTGTTATTATATACGCAATCGAGCGGGCAGGAAGGTTCCGGATTTTCAATCAGTTCCAGAGAGACGGCAATTCCCAGGGCGGGCACGCGCAGCACGCCCGGAACGGACGCCTTCACACGATAGTCGCGGGATTGGAGCGAATCTGTGACGCGCCGGGCGATCCGCAGCCACTCGAAAGAGCGGAAGATATCGAGTCCCGGCGCCTGCACGCGGCCATGGCCTTCGGCCAACGAAACGAGGTCCAGCACCGCGGCAATGTGCTGGAAATCGATGCCCAGAAGATCCCCCTTCACCCGCTCCATGGCCCTGCGCACGAGACGCCGGGCGGCGGCCAGCGGCAGGTCGCGCAAATCGTCGACGCGCATGAGCACGGCGCCCTGGTGTTCGGAAAGCCGGCTGGCGCTCAGCCTTTCGAGTTCCTTTCCCCAGTACTCCTCTTCGGCCCACGCCCAATCGGCGGTATTCGCCAGGGTTTCGCCGATGGCCGGATTCCACTCCCGCGCGAGTTGCGGGAGCAGCTCGTGGCGGATACGGTTGCGCGCGAATTCCAGGCTGCGGTTGGACGAGTCCTCCCGCCACGGGATGGCGCGGGCGCGCAGGAATTCCTCCACTTCGGCGCGGGCAATGGCGAGCAGGGGCCGCACGATGCCATCGGACGTGACGGGCCGGATGCCGGCCAGACCCGCCGATCCGGCCCCGCGCAGGAAGCGGAATAGCACGGTTTCGGCCTGGTCGGAACGGGTGTGGCCGACGGCCACTTTGCCGGCCGCGCCGCCGGCGATGGCCTCGCGAAAGAATGCCAGGCGGGCCTCCCGCGCGGCCTGTTCCAGGTTTCCGGGCGAGGCCGCCACATCCACCTCGCGAATCGCCGCCGGCAATCCCAGTTGGGCCGCCAGATTGGCGACGAATTCGGTATCCCGGCGGGATTCTTCGCCGCGCAGCCGGTGGTTCAGGTGCAGCACGCTCAAGCGCAGATCCCAGCGCGCAGCCAATTCCCGCAGCACGTGGAGCAGACACACGGAATCCGCGCCTCCGGAGACCGCCACGGCCACACGCTCACCGGCCTCGAACATCCGGTAGCGCAAGATCGCCGAGGCCACGCGTTCGAGCATACTCGAAGGCTAGCAAAACCGGCGGCCGGGCAGAGCGCCGCGCTTGGGTGTGCGGCGGACCGCGTGTTATAAGTGAGATTGTCATCTGCAATATTCACGACGCTGTGAGCCGCGCTGCCGCCCCAGCTATATGTTTGGTGCGCGACGCGCGCGGCCCGACCGCGGAATCCGAGTAAGGGGAGACAGGACATGGAACCAACCGCTGACATCGCACTGATCGGTCTGGCCGTGATGGGTCAGAATCTCATTTTGAACATGAACGACCACGGCTATACGGTGGTGGCCTTTAATCGAACCGTCGCGAAGGTGGATGAATTCCTCAACGACGCCGCCAAGGGCCGACAGACCATCATCGGCGCGCACTCCATCGAGGAGACAGTCGCTCTTCTCAAGCGGCCGCGCAAAATCATGCTGATGGTCAAGGCCGGCAAGGCCGTGGACGATTTCATCGAGCAGTTGCTGCCCCACCTGGAGCCGGGCGATCTGATCATCGATGGCGGCAACTCGCATTTCCCGGACACCATCCGCCGGACCAAGTACCTTGAGAGCAAAGGCCTGCTGTACGTCGGGACGGGCGTTTCGGGCGGCGAAGAGGGCGCGCGCTTCGGCCCTTCGATGATGCCGGGCGGCAGCCCCGCCGCATGGCCGCTGGTGAAGGACATCTTCCAGGCGATCTGCGCCCGGACCCCATCGGGCGAGCCCTGCTGCGACTGGATGGGCGAGGATGGCGCGGGCCATTTCGTGAAGATGACCCACAACGGCATCGAATACGGTGACATGCAGCTCATCTGCGAGGCCTACCAACTGCTCAAGGAAGGCCTGGGCATGAGCAATGCCGAGATGTACGGCGTGTTCGACGAATGGAACCGCGGCGAGCTGGACAGCTACCTGATCGAAATCACGCGCGACATCCTGGGCTACAAGGACGAAAACGGCGAGGCCGTGGTGGATCTCATTCTGGACACCGCCGGCCAGAAGGGCACCGGCAAGTGGACCAGCATCTCCTCGCTCGACCTGGGGATGCCCGTGACGCTGATCGGCGAGGCCGTGTACGCGCGCTGCCTGAGCGCCATGAAGGACGCCCGCGTGGCCGCCTCCAAGATCCTGAGCGCACCGAAATTCAAATTCGAGGGCGACCGCCCGCTGTTCGTGGAGAATATCCGGCAGGCGCTGCTGGCTTCCAAGATCGTTTCCTACGCCCAGGGTTTCATGCTGTTGCGCGAGGCGGCCAAGGAGTATCACTGGAACCTCAACTACGGCGGCATCGCCATGGTGTGGCGCGCGGGATGCATCATCCGCTCGGCATTCCTTAGCAAGATTAAAGCCGCCTTCGACCGCGATCCCAACCTGAGCAACCTGCTGCTGGACGGATACTTCCGGGACGTGATCGAATCCAGCCAGCACTCCTGGCGGCACGTGGTGGCGACGGCCGTGACGGCGGGTGTTCCGGTGCCCGCGTTCACCACCGCGCTGGCGTTCTACGACGGGTACCGCAGCGCGCGGTTGCCGGCGAATCTCTTGCAGGCGCAGCGCGATTACTTCGGCGCTCACACATACGAGCGGGTGGACCGGCCGCGCGGCCAGTTCTTCCACACCAACTGGACCGGCAAGGGCGGAAACGTCGCCGCCGGTACGTATACGGTGTAGCGGCGCGGCATCGACAGCTCGATTACTTCGGAGAAGAATATGACCCATGGTCTGAATATCCGTCCGGATGGTGCGCTCGATTTCCTCTCGCTGGGTGCTCTGGTCCACCGCCTGGATCCCGGAATTGTGCCCTTCCGCAAGGCCACCACGTGCCAGATCCATGTCAGCGGCGGCGAATTCAACTGCGCCGCCAACCTGGCCGATTGTTTCGGCCTGCGCACGGGGATCGCCAGCGCGATGGTGGATTACCCGATCGGCGATCTGATCGCGGAGCGGGTGCGCGCGATGGGCGTCCGGCCCTTCTATAAGCGCTTTAGGCACGATGGCGTGACCGGTCCGAACATGGCCACCGTCTACAGCGACCGCGGCTGGGGCGTGCGCGGCCCGGTGGTCTTCTACAACCGCTCGAACGAAGCCGCGGCGCGCCTGAAACCGGGCGATTTCGATTGGCAGGCCATCTTCGCGGGCGGCGTGCGCTGGTTCCACAGCGGCGGCATCTTCGCGGCGCTTTCGCCGACCACCTCCGAGCTGATCGTGGAAGCTATCGAGGCGGCCAGAGGCGCGGGCGCGGTGGTCTCCTTCGATCTGAACTACCGCGCTAAACTGTGGGGCATATCGGGAGGCGAGCAGCGCGCCGCTACCGTGTTGAACCGGATCGTCGAAAACGTGGATGTGCTGGTGGGCAACGAGGAAGATTTGCAAAGGGGACTGGGCGTGGCCGGGCCTGAAGTGGCGGCCAAGAACAAGCTGGACCCCAGCGTGTTTTTTGGCATGATCGACCAGGTGATCGAGAAGTACCCGCGCATCAAGGTGGTGGCCACCACGCTGCGCGATGTGCATTCCACCAGCCACCACAGCTGGAGCGCGGTGGCCTGGATTAACGGCCGGAACTATACCGCTCCCACGGCCGAACTGGATATACACGACCGCGTGGGCGGCGGAGACGGCTTCGCATCGGGACTTTTCTACGGGCTGCTGGCCAACGAATCCCCGGAGGACGCGGTCAAGCTGGGATGGGCGCACGGCGCGCTGCTCACCACTTTCCCCGGCGACACCACCATGGCCACGCTGGACGACGTGCGCTCGTTCGCCAGGGGCGGATCGGCAAGGATACAGAGATGAAGCGAGAAATCGACATCACTTCGCAAGCCGCTAAGATCAAGCTGTTGCTGATGGACGTGGACGGCGTCCTCACCGATGGCAAGCTCTACTACGTACCGGACGGCCAAGGGAATATGGCCGAAACCAAGGGCTTCGACACCCAGGACGGCATCGCGCTGCAATGGCTGGGCTGGAAGGACATCAAGACCGGCGTGATCAGCGGCCGCCTGTCGCCGGCCACCGAGGAGCGCGCCCGCCAGGTCAACATGTCGTACGTGTACCAGGGGCATATCGAGAAGATCCCGATCCTGGAGGAGATCATGGCCAAGGCGGGAATCGACTTGAGCCAGGTGGCGTACGTAGGCGACGACCTCACCGACGTGGTGATCTTGCACCGCGTGGGCCTGGCCATCGCCACGGCCAATGCCCGGCCGGAAGTCAAGGCCGCGGCGCACTATGTAACCCACGCCTCCGGAGGCGCGGGCGCCATCCGGGAGGTGGTGGAACTGCTGCTGAAAGCGCAAAACCGCTGGGTGGAGATTCTGCGCCACTACGAACTCTGCTGACGCCTACCGCAGAGATCTTCGAGAATCCTCACCAGCGGCATATTTCCAGCCTAAGGGAAAATCCTTATCTCCAGGCAAGTTTACTTCAGTTAGCAAGGGATAATTAACGGCGTCTACACGCTCCGTGCGGGATAATGTCCCCAGGGCCGCCATGGACTTCGTCGAGCAGCTGAAAACCTCGGTGGACATTGTGAGCGTGGTCGGCGAATACGTCCGGCTGCGCAAATCGAGCAGCTACCGGTACACCGGTTTGTGCCCGTTTCATTCCGAAAAGACGCCTTCCTTTTCGGTGCACGCGGCCCGGCAGTTTTATTACTGCTTCGGCTGCCATGCCAAGGGGGACGCCATCCGCTTCGTGATGGAAATGGAGCACGTCAGCTTCTACGAGGCCCTCAAGAGCCTGGCAGAGCGCTACGGCATCCCGATGCCCAAGCGCTCGCAGTATGCCGACGAGGAGTCCCGGCTGCGCGAGACACTCTTGCAGATGCACGAACTGGCCCAGGAGCAGTTCCGCGCCAACTTGGCCGGGCCCGCGGGAGAAGCGGCGCGTGGGTACCTGGCGAAGCGCGGCGTGGCGCCCGAGACCATCGAGAAGTTCGGGTTGGGATACGCGGACCGCGCGGGCCGCGCGCTGGTGCGGCTGCTCGAGGCACGCGGCTTCCAGGCGGACCGGCTGGAGCCTTCGGGACTGGTGCGCAAGCGCGACGACGGAAGCTTCTACGACTCGTTCCGCAACCGCCTGATGTTTCCCATCCACAACGAATCGGGCCACGTCATAGCCTTTGGAGGGCGTGCCCTGGCGGCGGAGGATAATCCCAAGTATTTGAATTCGCCCGAAACGCCGATATATAGAAAGAGCCACGTGCTGTATAACCTGCACCGGGCCAAGGAGGCGGTGCGCAAAGAGGACCGGGTGATTCTGGTGGAAGGCTACATGGATGCGATCGGCGTGTCGGCGGCGGGCTTCCCGGCCGTGGTGGCAAGCTGCGGGACGGCTCTGACTACGCCGCAGGTCCAGGCTTTGAAACGGCACTCGCAGCACATCGTGGTGAACTTCGATCCGGACGCTCCGGGCGCGGCGGCCGCGGAACGGTCGATCAATCTGCTGCTGGACGAGAGCATGCAGGTGCGCATCATGGATCTCGAGGGCGAACTGGATCCGGACGAGTTCTGCCAGCAGCGCGGCGCCGAGGCCTATCGGGAACGGCTGAACGGCGCCAAGGGGTATTTTTACTGGCTGGCGGACCGGGCGCGCGCGCGGTTCGATGCGCACACCAGCGAGGGCGTGGTGGCGGTGCTGAAATTTTTGCTTCCGGCGGTGCAGCGCATTCCTGACCGGCTGGAGCGGCTGGCGGTGGCGCACGACCTGGCGGGCTATGTCGGGGTGAGCGACGGGGCGGTGATTGAGAGTTTCCGGAAATCCGCGGCGGACCGGCAGGAAAAGAGCATCGAGCGGCCGCGCGAGCCGGTGCGCGCCGACGAGCGAGGGCTGCTGGCGGCGCTGCTGGCGGAAGACGGAGGCAACCAGGCGCTGCTGGCGGAGCTCGCGGGATTCGAGGTTCTCAACCGCCTGGTCACGCGCCGGATCTTTCAGACCGTGCTGGCGATGGCGGCCGCGGGAGAGCCGGTCACGTTCGAGGCGGTCAACGCGCGGCTGGAGGAAGGCGATCAGAGCCTTCTGGCGGAGGTGCTGTTCTCCGAAGAAGCGAAACTTCATGAGACGGTGCCGGAATTCGGGAAACAGTGTCTGGAGCGCATCCGCCGGTCAGAGGAACAGTTCCGCCGCGCGCAGTTGAAAGCGCGGGTGAAGGAAGCCGAGCGCGCCGGCGACATGGCCGAAGCGCTGCGCCTGGCAGTGGAATTGCAGCGGCTGGAAAGGCCGCGCGAGGCCGTCGGATGATCCCCCGAATGCGGCCTGTTATCCGCCGCGCCGTGATGTACAATGTTTGGGATCAACGTACGCCGGGAGTGCGGGGCTTCAGTGGCGCTTGACGACAAATTCGATGGGTTACAGCGCCTCGTGCAGATGGGCAAAGAGAAGGGCTTTGTCCTGTACGACGAGGTCAGCGAGATCCTTCCGGGCGATCTTTCCGCGGGCGCCGAACTGGAGGATGTCCTGGCCGGCCTGGATGGGGCTGGCATCGAGATCCTCGAGGAAGCCAAAGACTTCGAGAAGAAGCTCGAGGAAGACGAGTTACTCGATCTGGAGCTGGCCGCCGGCGTCGGCGAGAAGGTCAACGACCCCGTCCGCATGTACCTGCGGGAAATGGGCACGGTTCCGCTGCTCACCCGCGAGGGCGAGGTGGAGATCGCGCGGCGCATCGAGCGCGGCCAGAACACGGTCTTGAAATCGCTCTCCCGCGCGCCGCTGGTGGTCCATGAAGTCCTGGCCATGGGCGAGGAGATCTCGAAGGACGCGCTTTCGGCGCGCGACGTGATTCAGATCTCCGATCCCATCCTGACGGACGAACTGGTGGAGGAAAAGCGTCAGGAGTTCCTTAGCGCGAGCGAGGAAATCGCGCGGCATTACCGGCGCATCCTGCAATGCCGGCAGAAGCTGCAAGCCATCCCGCGTGGCATGAAGCCCAAGCAGTACCGGCGGCAATTGTGGGAGTTGGGGCGGCTGATCGTGCGGACCTCGCGCCTGGTGCGGGTGATCCGTTTTCAAAGCCCCGTGATCCGGCACCTCATCGACCGAGTGCGCGGGGCGGTGGAAGAGTTGATGCCGGTGGAGCGCGAGGTCGCGCGCGTGCAGCGCAAGCTCGAGACCTGGCCGGGGGCGCGCGCGGAAGGCATCCGCGAGCTGCGCAAGGAGCAGCGCTTCTACGGACAGCGCCTGCAGCAGCTCGAGGAGCAGTTCGGGGCGTCGGCTGCCGAGTTGCGGCGCACGGTGGAGATCATCCTCAAGGCCCATCAGGAGGCCGAAGCGGCCAAGAAAGAGCTGATCGAGGCGAATCTCCGCCTGGTGGTGAGCATCGCCAAGCGGTACACCAATCGCGGGCTGCAATTCCTCGATCTGATCCAGGAAGGCAACATCGGGCTGATGAAGGCGGTGGACAAGTTCGAGTACCGGCGCGGCTACAAATTCTCGACCTATGCCACCTGGTGGGTACGGCAGGCCATCACGCGGGCTATCGCCGACCAAGCGCGTACCATACGCATTCCGGTACACATGATCGAGACCATCAACAAGCTGATCCGCACCTCGCGCCAGATGGTGCAGGAACTGGGCCGCGAGCCCACCAACGAGGAGCTCGCCAAACGGCTGCAACTGCCGGTCTCGAAGGTGCGCAAGGTGCTGCGCGTGGCGCAGGAGCCGATTTCACTCGAGACGCCTATCGGTGAGGAAGAGGAGTCCCATTTGGGCGATTTCATCGTGGACCAGCGCGGGATTTCGCCCTCCGACGCGGTCATCGACCTGAATCTGCGCGAACAGACGGCCCAGGTGCTCAAGACGCTCACACCGCGCGAGGAGAAGATCATCAAGATGCGATTCGGGCTGGAGGACGGCAGCGAGCACACGCTCGAAGAGGTGGGCCAGAATTTCGCGGTGACGCGCGAGCGCATCCGGCAGATCGAGGCCAAGGCATTGCGCAAGCTGCGGCATCCCAGCCGCAGCCATCGCCTGCGGGCGTTTCTCGAAAACGGCACCCGCGGAGTGTAGGCGGGCGCCGCGAGCCGCGCTTTAGGGATCGGTTTCTACGCTCTTACCAGCGCGGCTCGCGGCGTCCGCCGCCCCCGCCGCCGGCGCCGAACCGGTTGGCGCCGCCAGAAGGCCGGCTGCCGGACCCGCCGGAGGCGAAGCGGCCGCCCCCGCCGAATCCGCGTTCGGGCTTGGGCCGGGCCTCGTTGACGTTGAGAGCCCGGCCGTCCTGGTTATGCCCATTGAGGGCCGCGATGGCTTGTCCGGCCTCGGTATCGTTCGGCATTTCGACGAATGCGAAACCCCTGGAGCGGCCGGTCTCCCGATCGGTCATCACCCGGGCGCTGTTTACGGCGCCATACCTTTCGAACAGATTGCGGACAGTCTCCTCGGTGACGTTATAATCGAGGTTGCCCACGAAGATATTCACAGTCTTTCTCCTCACGCTTTGAGAGCGGGCTCATCTGCGAGGCAATAAGCGGGACGGCGGAGCTGTCGCCCGGAAAACACTCGGCCGGATTCGCGGAAGCTATCAAACGCTCCTCGAATATATCATAGGGGTGCGCGGGGGGACGGAGGCCTGGAGGCACGGAAAAGTAGCGGCGGAAACAAAAAAGCCTCCCCGGGGGGAGGCTTTATCACACATTGAACCGGGCGACTTCCTACTCTCCCACACAGTCGCCTGTGCAGTACAATCGGGGCTGAGAGGCTTAACTACCGTGTTCGGGATGGGAACGGGTGGGTCCCTCTCGCTATGGTCACCCAGAAGCTGGGTTGACGCGGAATATTTGACGGGTCTCGAACTCGATCTTGGTAAAGCGGAAAGCCAGCGCGCGCTGTGTGCGCAGTAAATTTTATGGTCAAGCCGAACGGGCAATTAGTAACGGTAAGCTCAACGTGTCGCCACGCTTCCACATCCGTCCTATCAAACTGGTCGTCTTCCAGTGCCCTTCTTACCTTTCGGTTGGGAGATCTCATCTTGGGGAAGGTTTCACGCTTATATGCATTCAGCGTTTATCCTGACCGAACTTCGCTACCCAGCGATGCTCCTGGCGGAACAACTGGATCACAAGAGGTTCGTCCACCCCGGTCCTCTCGTACTAAGGGCAGGCCCCCTCAAATCTCCTACGCCCACCACAGATAGGGACCGAACTGTCTCGCGACGTTCTGAACCCAGCTCACGTACCGCTTTAATAGGCGAACAGCCTAACCCTTGGGAGCTTCTACACCCCCAGGATGCGATGAGCCGACATCGAGGTGCCAAACCGGAGCGTCGATGTGAACTCTTGACTCCGATCAGCCTGTTATCCCCGGCGTACCTTTTATCCGTTGAGCGATGGCCCTTCCATACAGAACCACCGGATCACTAAGGCCTGCTTTCGCATCTGCCCGACTTGTAGGTCTCGCAGTTAACCTGGCTTATGCCTTTGCACTCGTCGGCGGATTTCCAAGCCGCCTGAGCCAAGCTTCGCGCGCCTCCGTTACCGTTTAGGAGGCGACCGCCCCAGTCAAACTACCCGCCTTCCACTGTCCCTCATCCCGTTCCGGGATGGAGGTTAGAACCACAGAACGATCAGGGTGGTATCTCACCGTTGGCTCCTCCGAGTCCGAGAACCCGGATTCCAAGCCTCCCACCTATCCTGCGCAGACCGCCCCATAGTTCCATGAAAGGGTATAGTAAAGGTGCACGGGGTCTTTCCGTCTAGTGGCGGGCACCCGGCGTCTTCACCGGGACCACAAGTTCGCCGGGCGGCAGGTTAAGACAGTTCTCAGATCGTTACGCCATTCGTGCAGGTCGGAACTTACCCGACAAGGAATTTCGCTACCTTAGGACCGTTATAGTTACGGCCGCCGTTCACCGGGGCTTCAGTTCAAAGCTTCGCCTTGCGGCTAACCTCTCCCTTTAACCTTCCGGCACCGGGCAGGCGTCAGCCCCTATACGTCGTTTTCGACTTTGCAGAGACCTGTGTTTTTGTTAAACAGTCGCCTGAGACTATTCACTGCG
Organism: Terriglobia bacterium; assembly: GCA_963714205.1. Taxonomy (GTDB): domain Bacteria; phylum Acidobacteriota; class Terriglobia; order Bryobacterales; family Bryobacteraceae; genus CAVQNQ01. The sequence continues at coordinate 389,512 of CAVQNQ010000002.1, read as the reverse complement.
GCTCTTGTCGCCAAGAGCACTCCTTCTCCCGAAGTTACGGAGCTAATGTGCCTAGTTCCTGAACCTACCATCACCCGAGCGCCTTAGAATATTCTTCTCGTCCACCTGTGTCGGTTTGTGGTACGGATACCTCGTTCCTCCTTAGAGGCTTTTCCTGGCGGACGACCCGGCGGATTTCCCTGTCCGGATCTCCCTTCACCTTGGATTGAAACCATTGCGCACCAAGGCTTACGGTCCGCGTCCCCCCTTCGGTCTTGATCGGTTCGAGGTAGTGCCGGAATATTAACCGGCTGTCCATCCGCTACGCCCTTCGGCCTCGCGTTAGGCTCCGACTAACCCTGAGCGGATTAACCTTTCTCAGGAATCCTTAGACTTACGGCGACCAGGGTTCGCACCTGGTTTCTCGCTACTTATGCTGGCAGAGTCGCTTCCCAACGCTCCAGCGCTTCTTTCGATACGCCTTCACCGCCTTGAGAACGCTCTCCTACCAATCCATTGCTGGATTCCGTAACTTCGGTACCATGCTTAAGCCCCGTTATATTGTCGGCACCGGGCCGCTCGACCAGTGAGCTGTTACGCTTTCTTTAAAGGATGGCTGCTTCTAAGCCAACCTCCTGGCTGTCTGAGCGTCCCGACTTCCTTTCCCACTGAGCATGGATTTGGGGACCTTAGTTGACGGTCTGGGCTGTTTCCCTTTCGACAATGAAGCTTAGCCCCCACTGTCTGACTCCCTCGCTACACATTCACGGCATTCGCAGTTTGGTTGGATTCGGTAACCTGGGAAGGCCCCTAGTCCAATCAGTTCTCTACCACCGCGACGGACCACGAGAGGCTAGCCCTAAAGCTATTTCGGAGAGAACGAGCTATCACGGAATTTGATTAGCCTTTCACCCCTACCCTCAGCTCATCCAAGCTGTTTTCAACCAACACTGGTTCGGACCTCCAGCCGCTGTTACACGGCCTTCATCCTGGCCAAGGGTAGATCATCCCGCTTCGCGTCTATTCCCAGCGACTCCATCGCCCTGTTCAGACTCGCTTTCGCTACGGCTCGCTTGCGCTTAACCTTGCCACTGAGAATAACTAGCCAGCTCATTATGCAATAGGCACGAGGTCAGGCATCCGGGTTGCCCCGTATAGCCCTCCCACTGCTTGTAGGCGTGCGGTTTCAGGTACTATTTCACTCCCCTCGCAGGGGTTCTTTTCACCTTTCCCTCACGGTACTAGTTCACTATCGGTCGCAAGTGAGTATTTAGCCTTGCCGGATGGTCCCGGCAGATTCCCGCAGGGTTCCACGTGTCCCGCGGTACTTAGGAACCACTAAAAGGAAGAATGGCATTTTCATCTACGCGGCTGTCACGCTCTATGGCCGGCCTTTCCAGACCGTTCGATTAACGCTTTCTTATCCCCCGTTTCACCTGCCGATGTCCCGCTTCTTTCCAAAAACGGAACGCCGGCGGATGATTGTGGCCCTGCAACCCCAAGCTCTCCTTGCGGATCGCCTGGTTTAGGCTCCTCCGATTTCGCTCGCCACTACTCTCGGAATCACGGTTGTTTTCTTCTCCTCCGGGTACTGAGATGGTTCACTTCCCCGGGTTCGCCCGCATACCCTATGGATTCAGATATGCGTGACGGGTGTTCGCACCCGCCGGGTTTCCCCATTCGGATATCTCCGGATCACAGCCTGTTAGCGGCTCCCCGAAGCTTTTCGCAGCTGACCACGTCCTTCTTCGCCTACTTGCGCCTAGGCATCCACACACACGCCCTTAGTAGCTTGACCATAAAATCTACTTCGCACACAGGCACGCTACTTTCACGCGCTTATACTTGTGTTCTACATATGCCCGTCAAATATTCGGTTGTCAAAGATCTCGATTGCCGCTTCGGCAACCCGCAAACATCCTTCCCGTTTGCCGGCGGCCGATTGGTGGGCCTGGGTAGAATTGAACTACCGACCTCACCCTTATCAGGGGTGCGCTCTAGCCAACTGAGCTACAGGCCCATGTCCGCATACTGGTGGAGCTGGTCGGGATCGAACCGGCGACCTCCTGAATGCAAATCAGGCGCTCTCCCAGCTGAGCTACAGCCCCTTGTGACTGAAAATCAATCGAGGCCAGTTGGATACAGGGATCATGGGACCTGCCCATGACCGCTTCAGAAAAACTCACGTCTTCCAAGTGGAGATCCAGAGCGGGCTCACCACCTGCGCCGTAGCGCCGATGGCGGTTTGGAGTGGAACGGCTGTCTCCTACTCGAATTCCGCGTACACTCAGCGGAACTTGTCTTTTCGGAAACTCCACCCACGTTCTCTCTTAGAAAGGAGGTGATCCAGCCGCAGGTTCTCCTACGGCTACCTTGTTACGACTTCACCCCAATCATGGATCATACCTTGGGCCGCTGCCCCCCTTGCGGGTCGGCCTGCAGACTTCTAGTACAATCCACTTTCGTGATGTGACGGGCGGTGTGTACAAGGCCCGGGAACGTATTCACGGCAGCGTGCTGATCTGCCATTACTAGCGATTCCAGCTTCATGCAGGCGAGTTGCAGCCTGCAATCCGAACTGAGAACGGTTTTCTGCGATTGGCTCCCCCTCGCGGGTTTGCGGCGCTTTGTACCGTCCATTGTAGCACGTGTGTAGCCCTGGACATAAAGGCCATGAGGACTTGACGTCATCCCCACCTTCCTCCAGCTTATCGCTGGCGGTCTCCTGCGAGTTCCGGTCTTTCAACCATGGCAACACAGGACAAGGGTTGCGCTCGTTGCGGGACTTAACCCAACATCTCACGACACGAGCTGACGACAGCCATGCAGCACCTCGACCGGACCCCCTTGCGGGGTAGCAGTGTTTCCACCGCCGTTAACCGGCCGTTCGAGCCCAGGTAAGGTTCTTCGCGTTGCGTCGAATTGAACCACATGCTCCACCGCTTGTGCGGGCCCCCGTCAATTCCTTTGAGTTTCAGCCTTGCGACTGTACTCCCCAGGCGGCACATTTAACGCGTTAGCTCCGGCACGGATCAACTGAATGACCCACACCAAATGTGCATCGTTTAGGGCGTGGACTACCAGGGTATCTAATCCTGTTTGCTACCCACGCTTTCGTGTCTCAGCGTCAGTTACGGTCCAGAGAGCCGTCTACACCGCCGGTGTTCCTCCTGATATCTACGCATTTCACCGCTACACCAGGAATTCCACTCTCCTCTCCCGCACTCTAGCCTTTCAGTATTCGGCGCACCCTCCCAGTTGAGCCGGGAGATTTCACACCAAACTTAAAAGGCCGCCTACACACCCTTTACGCCCAGTAACTCCGAACAACGCTTGCTGCCTACGTATTACCGCGGCTGCTGGCACGTAGTTAGCCGCAGCTGCTTCTGCAGGTACCGTCATCATCGTCCCTGCCGAAAGAGCTTTACACCCCGAAGGGCTTCATCGCTCACGCGGCGTCGCTGCATCAGGGTTTCCCCCATTGTGCAAGATTCCCCACTGCTGCCTCCCGTAGGAGTCTGGCCCGTGTTTCAGTGCCAGTGTGGCCGTGTGCCCTCTCAGGCCGGCTACCGATCTTCGCCTTGGTGGGCTCTTACCCCCCCAACTAGCTAATCGGCCGCGGACTCCTCTTCCGGCGCATCGCTGCTTTCTCCTCTCGGACTTATGCGGTATTAGCTCCGGTTTCCCAGAGTTATTCCCCACCAGAAGGTAGATCATCCACGTGTTACTCACCCGTACGCCACTCTACTCATGGTTGCCCACTTTCGCGTTCGACTTGCATGTGTTAGGCGCGCCGCCAGCGTTGATTCTGAGCCGGGATCAAACTCTCATGTGAACATGTAGAGTTACAATCGCTCCAGTTTACTCAGAAGACTGACGAGTTCTTCCTTACTGCATCCAACCAGATTGTCAAAGATCTGCGCGCCCCGGCCCTGCATCGTAATACAAAACCAGAACGCGGGCCCCGAAACTCGCGCCAGCCGCTTTCGCCCACGCCCGCCTTACATCGACGAGCTGAGCGAGCCGGAAATTTCGATTATTTCGACCAGAACTTCGGTCTGGCTATCGGCTGACTTCAATCAGGTTAACAAACCGAGACAGCCTTGGCAAGAGCTGTGGCCGATTTCAGCAATTTTCCTCTCAATTATTTGAGGGGCTAAGGAGCCGCGGTGTCGCGCCGGTTCTCCGGAGGGTCCACGTACACCGTCCGGGTGGGAAAAGGGATTCGGATGCCTTCCTCTTTGAAACGACGGAGGATCCGTTTGCGAAGCTCGTGCCGTACACCGAACTGGTTGGCAAACTCGGCCACGTAGAAATTGAGCGTGAAAGCGAGCGACGAATCGGCAAAGCCCGGATCGAAAGCGACCGAGGGCGCCGGATCGGCTAATAGACCTTGGACATCCGCGGCGGCCGCGGTGGCCAGCTCGACCAGCACGCGCTCTACATGCTCGGGGTCGGAGTCGTAGCTCACCCCCACCTGCAGGGAAGCGCCCATGCGCTTCTCGGGAAGATGGTAGTTGGTGACGATCGCCTGCGACAGCTTGGCGTTCGGCACGATGACCAGGTTGTTATTCAGCCCGCGGAGGGTGGTGCTGCGCCATCCGATATCCGCCACGTAGCCCTCTTCACCGGTGTTGAGCTTGATGTAGCCGTCCAGACGCACCTGCCCGGCCACCGCCACGTAGAACCCGCCGAACAGGTTCGAAAGCGTATCCTGAAGCGCCAGCGCGACGGCCAGGCCGCCCACTCCCAGGGCGGTCAGGATTGGGGTGATCTTGGCGCCCACTGCGCTGAGGATCAAGAGAATACCGAGAATGAAGACCGCCAGTTGGGCGAGATTCTGCGTGAGTGTGGTCACCGGAAGAGCGCCGGGGATCTGGCCGCCGAAGAACCGCACCAGGTCCCTCGCGATGCGCATCCCCATGAGGGTCAGGGAGAAGATCCAGAGCGCCAGCAGGGTCGTGGCGGTCCAATGGGTCACCGAAGCGGGCAGCGATGACGACTCCAGGGCCAAATGCGCGGCCAGGATAACGGCCCAGATCATGGTGGGGCCGCGCAGCGAATCCGTCAGGATTCGGCCGGGGCGGCTTCCGGTTCGCTGGCTCCAGGCGCTGAGTGCGCGGAGAAACAGGCGGCGAGCCAGGTATCCGAGCGCCAAAACGACCGCGAAGATGCCGAGCGGCAGCAGCAGTTCCATGGGGTCCATCGTCAACGCGCGGGCGATCAGGCGCCGGATCACACTCATGGCACGCTCCATGACCAGATTCTCACAAACAACGGGCTGCACGCGTCCGAACCATCCGGCGTCACTCTCTATGTGCGGAACGTGCGGATCGGTGCGTTCATAGCCGCCGTGCTTGCGGCGGCGTGCCTGGTAGCCGACGAACCCTCGGCCTGGGACCTCTACGAGCAGGGCCGCGACGCGGAGAAGGCCGGCCACATGGCCCAGGCTTATCTTCTCTATTCCGAAGCGGCCGCGCTGGAACCGGACAATCGGACGTACTGGCTGCGCAGCCAGGCCGTGCGGTCGCGTGCCGCGCTCGAAGCCAAGCCCACCCCAGCGATTCAGCTGGAAAAGCCCGACGCCGGGGCCGGTACAGCCGCGCCGGTCCCGCTCGAAATCGCCACGGCCAAGGATATAGCCGATGCGCGGAAGCCGTTGCCGCCCGCGGAACTGACCTCCGAGCCGGGTGCGCGGGATTTCGACCTGACCGGCGACCCCAAGAAGATGTTCGAGGAGGTGGCCCATGCTTTTGGCCTGGATTGCGTCTTCGACGGCGATTACCAGCCGGTGGGTTCCGTGCGCTTTCGCGTGAACGGCCTCGATTACCGCCAGGCTCTGCACGCCCTGGAGGTGGCCACCAATTCCTTCATCGTGCCGCTCACCCCCAAACTGTTCCTGGTGGTGCGGGACACTGCGCAGAAGCGCGCCGAGGTGGAACCCAACGTGGCTGTGGGAGTGCACCTGGGCGAGGCCACCAACCCGCAGGATCTCAACGCCGCCATCACCGCGGTGCGGCAATCGATGGCTCTGGAGAAGGCCGCGTTGGATACGCAGGACAACATGGTGATCCTGCGGGGTCCGGTTTCCAAAGTGCTGCCGGCCCGGGCCCTGCTGGAGGAGTTGGTACATCCGCGCGGCCAGGTGGTGGTGGAGGTAAAACTGGTGGAAGTCAGCCGCAACAATATGATCACCTACGGAATCGATTTCCCCACCCTGTTCAGTCTCACCCCGCTCACGACCTGGCTCAACAACACCTTCAGCAACCCCTCGAATGTCGTCGGCCTGCTGGCTTTCGGGGGAGGCAAGACCCTTATGGGCCTGGGAATCCTGACCCCCTCGGCGGTGGCGCAGATGACCCGGTCCCGGAGCGCGCTGATGATCCAATCCGAGATCCGCTCGGTGGATGGCCAGGCGGCCACCTTGCACGTGGGCGATCGATATCCCATCATGACCTCGGGCTACTACGGACCTCCCAGCTTTACCGCCGGTCAGGGGACCGTCTATACGCCGCCGCCCTCCTTCACATATGAGGACTTGGGCTTCAGCATCAAGGTCACGCCCAATGTACACGGGACCGAGAGCGTCACGCTGGATATCGACGCCGAGTTCAAGGTGCTATCCGGGGAGTCGGTGAACGGGATCCCGGTGATCTCGAGCCGCGTGCTGAAATCCAAGGCGCGGCTCAATCACGGGGACTGGGCGGTGGTGGCGGGCCTGCTCGATACCAACGAGGCGCGCAACATCGCCGGATTGGCGGGCCTTTCGCGAGTTCCGTACCTGGGACCGCTCACCAGCGTTCATACGCGCAACAACAGCACCGACCAGGTCCTGGTCCTGATTCGGCCCCATCTGCTGACGTTGCCGCCCAGCGAAACCGTGCCGGTCACGCTGGGCCTGGGATCCGACAGTAAGCCCGTCACCCCTCTGTAGACCGCATTCCGTGCCGGCTCGATCGGCTCCCGGCGCCTGAGCGTCACTGTATAATCGTGGCTATGGAATTGCGTCCGCTACACGATCGCGTGCTGGTTAAACGGCTGGAAGCCGCCGAACAGTTGCGCGGAGGGATCATTATTCCGGATACCGCCAAGGAGAAACCGCAGCAGGCCCAAGTGCAGGCCGTCGGGGATGGCAGAATGCTGGAAAACGGGGAACGCGTGGCCGTGGATGTCAAAGCCGGCGACCGTATCCTGTTCGGCAAGTACTCCGGTTCGGAGATCAAGATCGACGGCGAGGAGTACCTCATTTTGAAGGAGGACGAGATCCTGGGAGTGCTGGAGTAGGTATGCTACTCTGAGCTTTCATACCAAACTTCCAGGAGTAGCTTCATGTTCGAACGGATAGGTCTCAGGCCCGTAGTGGTCTGCGCGGCGTTGCTGATGCTTGGCCAGGTGGCATCCGCCCAGCTCAAGGTTGGAGTGGTCAACATGCAGCGGGCGGTTTTCGAGTCGGCCGAGATCAAGAAAGCCGATGCCGACATGCAGGCCCGCTACAAGCCGCGGGCGGACCGCGCCCAGGCGCTGCAGGGCGAAATCGCCGCCATCGCCCAGCAACTCCAGGCCGGCGCCGGGAAACTGACCCAGGAGGCCGAGGCCGATCTGAACGCCGAGGGCGCCCGCAAACAGCGCGAGTTGACGCGCATGAACGAGGACATGCAGGCGGACGTGGAACGCGAGCGGAACGAGATCCTCGGCAAGAGCTCCCAGAAAATGACCGATGTCGTCAAGAAGCTGGCGGAAAGCAAAGGTTTGGATCTGGTGGTGGACAGCGGTCAGGCGCTTTACTTCAAGCCGTCCATGGATATTACCGACGACGCCATCGCCGCCTACGACAAAGCCTATCCCGTGACAGCGGCCGCCCCCGCATCCGCGGCCGCCCCCGCGCCGGCGGCAAAGAAGTAAACTGAGGACGGAATTCCGATGGCCGGCTACCTCGATGAATACGGAGTCAGCGACGAGAAGCGGGCCAAGACTATCCGCCGCGTCGTGCTTTGGCTGGTGGTGCTGGCGGCGGCCGCCGGTGTTCTGCTCGCCGTTTTCCACAACTTCAGCGAAGATCGCCAGGTGAAGCGTTTCCTCGCCCGGCTGGAGGCTCGCGACTACAAGGGAGCCTACGCCCTGTGGGGCTGCAGCGACGCGCATCCTTGCCGCGATTACTCCATGACTGCCTTCCTGCAGGACTGGGGACCGCAAGCCGTGCCGCCGGGCAAATTCGAAGTGCTGGACGGTGAGTCCTGCGGCTCCGGCGTGATCGTGGATGCCGATCTGGGCGCCGCTGGGGACCGGAAATTGTGGGTCGAGAGCACGGATCTGACCATCGGGTTTCCGCCTTATGAGCAGTGCCCGCAGCGGAATCGCATCGCCGATTTTGTGCGGAACATCAAGTATCGCCTGCACGGCCGAACCTACAAATAGCCGCTGCGCGCGCCCCCGGCTCCCGCTCGTCCTAGAATGGGTACGTATGGGAACCATGGCGGCGGGTCTCGAGGGCGTGATCGCGGGCGAATCGGAAATCTGTTTCATCGACGGCTATCAGGGCGTTCTCAGCTATCGGGGTTACAATATCCACACCTTGGCGCAGAATGCCGTTTTCGAAGAGGTGGTTTTTCTCCTGTGGAACGGCTGGCTGCCTAAGGACGGCGATCTCGCGCGGCTGAAGGCGGACCTGGCGGCCGAGCGCGAACTGCCCGCGCCGGTGATCGAGTTCCTGGGAAGCGTGCCGCGGGCCAACCCCATGGACGTGCTGCGCACGGCCGTTTCCATGCTTTCCCTGTACGACGCCGAAGTGCAGGATATGTCCACCGAGGCCAACCACCGCAAGGCCTTGCGGCTGATGTCCAAGACCGCCTCTATCGTGGCGGCCTTCGACCGGCTGCGTAACGGGAACCAGCCGCTGGAGGGGGATCCCGCACTCGGCTTCGCGGCCAATTTCCTCTATACCCTGACCGGCAAGCGCCCCGATGCAGTCATGGAACGCGCCTTCGACGTGGCCCTGACGCTGCATGCCGACCACGAGCTGAACGCCTCCACCTTCGCCGCGCGCGTGACCGCGGCCACGCTTTCCGATATCTACTCCTCGATCGTCAGCGGCATCGGCGCCCTCAAAGGGCCGCTGCACGGCGGCGCCAACCAGGATGTCATCCGCTGGCTGCTGCGCATGAAGGACGAGAGCGAAGCCGTGGAGGGCGTCCGGAACACTCTGGCTCGCAAAGTCAAGATACCGGGCTTCGGCCACCGCGTGTACCGCACCGAGGATCCGCGCGCCACGCACCTGCGCGCGCTCTCCGAGGAACTGGGCCGGCGCACCGGCCACGAACAGCTCTTCCGGCTGTCGCGGCGCATGGAAGAGACCGTCAAAAGCGTCAAGGGACTCGACCCCAACGTGGACTTCTATTCCGCCTCCACGTATTATTCGCTGGGAATTCCCGTCGATCTGTTCACGCCCGTGTTCGCCGTGAGCCGCATGTCCGGCTGGACGGCCCACGTGCTGGAGCAATACCGCAACAACCGGCTGATCCGCCCGCGGGCCGAATACAAAGGCAATCCCGACGGGCAGACCTGGATACCGATCGCGGAGCGCTAGCGCTCCCGCCGAACATGGACGAACGAGCATATTACACCGACACCCAAACCACCCGGCCGGCGGAGCTGAACTGCCCGTACTGCCACAGCCGCGAGAGCTACGAGCTGCGATGGGCGGTAAAGAAGAAGAAGGACCGTCTTCCCCCCGGCGCCGACGAGCGCGACCGGGCCAAGTTTCAGAAGGCCCAAAGCTACATGGTCCTTTTGGACGATAAGGTGGCCTGCAAAAACCTGCGCTGCCGCAAGCGGTTCGATATCTCGGGCATCAAAAGCATGGCTTTTCTGTAAGCAGGCCCGCCCCCGCGAGCGGGCACTAAACATTCCGCCGATTTCGGCCGATTAGGGATACGTGACGCAAACGCTCTCTCTTCGCGCCGAATTCGCGGTATGGACCTCCGCGGTTGTGATCGCCTCCAGCCTGGCGCTGATGTTGGGTATCTATCTCGTGTCGTCCCGGGTCCTCAAGGAACAAACCGGCGAAGAGCTGGATCGCATCGTGGGCAAGACTGCCGAAGAGCTGGATCTATGGCTCGGCAGCCGGGCGCGCGACGCCGTCAATCTAGCCGAATTGGGGCCGTTTGCCGCCGCCTGCTCGGGGCATAAGCTGCCCGAAGCCGAACAGGCTCTGGTACGAATTCACGACCGGTCGCCGTTTTACGAGAATGTTTTTCTGGCGGATGCGAATGGGGAGCTGTTTCTCGACGCCATCGGGGGGAAATCCAAAGGGGTCGATTTGATGGCCATCGAAGGCTACCGGGTAAATGTCGAGCATGCGCGGCGGGGCGAAGTGTGGACGGGAGACGTCATGAAATCGCCGGCCTCCGGGAGGCCGGTGGCGTTGGTGACGGCGCCGATCCGGAAAGGAGATCGCCTCATCGGCATGCTGGGCACGTCCCTTGAGCTGTCGGAGTTCTCGAACAGCTTTGTCAGCCAGTACCGCATTCGCGAGACCGGCTACTTGTGCATGTTCGATGGTTCGGGAATCATGGTGGCTCATCCCGACCGCGGCAAGATCATGTCCTTTAATGTCGGCGATACGGAGTTCGGCCGTGAGATGCTGAGCCGGGGCAGCGGATCGTTGAGCTATGTTTTCGAGGGATCGGCCGAGGCCGCGCATTTCAAGCGCGCGCGAGAGAAGCCCTGGACCATAGCGGCGGTTGTCCCGGAGAAGGAGCTTCTCACGGGTGTGCAAACCATCCAGTTCTACCTGATGCTATTCGGCTTCTTGTCGCTGGCGGGGACGGTCTCGGCGGTGACGTATCTGACCGGCCGGGTCTCGCGGCGGATTGGCGGCGTGGTCGCCGACCTCGAACGCGCCGCGCGGCAATTCTTCGCCGCCTCATCCCAGATCTCCGGCGCCAGCCATTCGCTGGCGCAGGGCGCCTCCGAGCAGGCCGCGTCGATCCAGGAGACGTCCGCGACCGCCGAGGAGATCGGCTCGATCACCCGGCAAAACAACGAACGGTCCAGAAGAGCCGCGCAATTGATGACTGAAGCTATTCCGATCGTCAACTCGCTCGGTTCCGCGCAGAAGGAACTGGCGGCCACCGTCGCGGATGTGGGCGCGTCGAGCGAAAAGGTATCGAAGGTCATCAAGATAATCGACGAGATCGCATTCCAGACCAATATTCTGGCGCTGAACGCGGCGGTGGAAGCGGCCCGCGCCGGAGAGTCCGGGATGGGCTTCGCGGTGGTTGCCGACGAGGTTCGGAATCTCGCGCACCGCTCCGCCAATGCTGCCCGCGAAACCGCCGCGTTGATCGAGGAGTCGCTCATAAAATCCCGGCAGAGCCGGGAAAAGCTCGAAGCCATGCAGAAGACGGTGGCAGCTACCATTGGAGCTGCCGAAACCGTGAAGGTGGAGACCGACCAGATTCGCGTCGCCTCCGAAGAGCAGGCACGCGGCATCGCTCAGATGAACACAACGATCGTACAGATGAGCCAGGTGACCCAGAGCACAGCGGCCCAGGCCGAGGAAGGCGCTTCGGCGGCCGAGGAACTGAACACGCAATCGAAGGCGCTGCAGGAGATTGTGGAGAACCTGGCCTCCATGGTGAGCGGCGGCTAGGCTCAACCCCGTCTTATTTCACTTCGCCGCTGCCTGAGCCGCCGCGGCGCAATCTTTCAGCGCCTCGGCTTTGTCGGTGGCTTCCCACGTGAAGGTGTCTTCCGTGCGGCCGAAATGGCCGAACGCGGCGGTCTTGCGGTAAATCGGGCGCCGCAGCTTCAGTTGATCGATGATGCCGCGCGGAGTCAGATTAAATGTGTCGCGGACCAGGCCGGTGAAGCGCTCGTCGGCAATCGCGCCGGTTCCGAACGTGTTCACCGAAACTGAGACCGGCTCCGCCACGCCGATGGCGTAGGCGATCTGCACTTCGCAGCGGCTGGCTAGCTTCGAGGCCACGATGTTCTTGGCGATATAGCGCGCCATGTAGCACGCCGAGCGGTCCACCTTGGTGGGGTCCTTGCCGGAGAATGCCCCGCCGCCGTGCCGGCCCATTCCGCCGTAGGTGTCCACGATGATCTTGCGCCCGGTGAGGCCGGTGTCGCCGTGCGGCCCGCCCACTACGAAGCGGCCCGTCGGGTTGATGTGATACCTCGTCTGGGAATCCACCATCGCAGAGGGTACCACGGCATCGATGATGTGCTTCTTCACCTGCGTACGCAGCTCCTCGATGGAGATATCGGGACAATGCTGGGTCGAGATCACCACCGCCTCGATCCGCTTGGGCGTGTTGCCCACATACTCCACGCTGACCTGGCTCTTGCCATCGGGCCTCAGGAAATCCAGGATGCCCTCGCGGCGCGCCTCGGAAAGCCGCCGCACCAGCTTGTGAGCCATCATGATGGGAAGCGGCATCAGCTCGGCGGTTTCGTCGCAGGCGAAGCCGAACATCATTCCCTGGTCGCCGGCGCCGCCGGTGTCCACCCCCATCGAAATATCGGGCGACTGCGATTGAATCAGGTTGTGCACGCCGCAGGTGTGCGAATCGAATCCATAATCCGCGTCGTTGTAGCCCACGTAATCGATGGTGCCGCGCGCGATCCGCGGAACGTCCACGTAAGTACGGGTGGTGATTTCGCCGGCCACGATGCAGGTGCCGGTGGTCACCAGGACTTCGCATGCCACCCGGCCGGTGGGATCGTCCGCCAGCACCGCATCCAGCACGGCGTCCGAGATCTGGTCCGCAATCTTATCCGGATGGCCCTCCGTAACGGATTCGGATGTGAAAAGATAACGTTGCGTATCTGCCAAGTGTCCTCCCGCGGCTGCTAGTCGCTAATTTATCACGCGGCGGCGCCTACGGCCGCTCAGTACCGGTAATGGTTCGGTTTGTAAGGTCCTTCGATGGGCACGCCCAGATAAGCCGCCTGCTTGGGCGTCAGGCTGGTGAGCTTGACGCCGATCTTTTCCAGGTGCAGGCGCGCCACTTCCTCGTCCAGCCTCTTGGGCAGGGTGTACACGCCCGGCTTGTAGGCGTCGCGATTCTTCCAGAGATCGATCTGCGCCAGCGTCTGGTTGGAGAAGCTGTTGCTCATCACGAAGCTGGGATGTCCGGTGGCGCATCCCAGGTTCACCAGGCGCCCCTCGGCCAGAATGAAGATGGCGTGGCCGTCCGGGAAGGTGTACATGTCCACCTGCGGCTTGATGTTGGTCTTGGTGGCGGCGGAGCCGTTCAGGCGATCCATCTGGATCTCGTTGTCGAAATGGCCGATGTTGCAGACGATGGCCTGGTCCTTCATTCGCTCCATGTGCTCCAGCGTGATGATTTCGCAGTTGCCCGTGCAGGTCACGTAGATGTCGCCGCGCCCCAGCGTGTCTTCGACGGTGGTAACCTCGAAGCCCTCCATGGCCGCCTGCAGCGCGTTGATGGGATCGATCTCGGTCACCACCACGCGCGCGCCCATCCCGCGCAGCGAGTGCGACGATCCCTTGCCCACGTCGCCGTAGCCGCACACCACCGCCACCTTGCCGGCCACCATCACGTCGGTGGCGCGCTTGATACCGTCGGCCAGCGATTCGCGGCAGCCGTAGAGATTGTCGAATTTCGATTTGGTGACCGAGTCGTTGACATTGATGGCCGGCACCAGCAGTTGCCCGGCCTCCTGCATCTTGTAAAGGCGGTGCACGCCTGTGGTGGTCTCTTCGGAGACGCCGCGCCACTCGCTCACGATGCGGCTCCAGCGCCGCGGGTCCTCCGCATGGATGCGTTTGAGCAGATCTTTGATGACCTTCTCTTCGTGGCTGGCCGAATCCGTGTTCACCCAGCCGCTGCCCTGCTCGAGTTCGTAGCCCTTGTGGATGAGGAGGGTGGCATCGCCGCCATCGTCCACCACAAGCTGCGGCCCTTGGCCATCGGGGTGGCTGAGCGCCTGGTAAGTGCACCACCAGTACTCTTCGAGAGATTCGCCCTTCCACGCGAAGACCGGCACGCCGGCGGCGGCGATGGCGGCCGCGGCATGGTCCTGGGTGGAGAAGATGTTGCAGCTCGCCCAGCGGACCGAAGCGCCCAGATCGCGGAGCGTCTCGATGAGCACGGCGGTCTGAATGGTCATGTGCAGCGAGCCGCTGACGCGCACGCCCTCGAGCGGCCTCTCCTGGGCGTACTTGCGGCGTATCGCCATGAGGCCCGGCATCTCGAATTCGGAGACCGAGATTTCCTTGCGGCCCCACTCGGCGAGCGTTAGATCGGCCACTTTGAAATCGGCGCCCGCGGCGGTCAGCGTTGCAATGCCCATATTCGATCCTCTCGTATCAAGAAATCTTGATACATTGATATTAGTCTCATTCAAAACATGGCGTCAATCCTAAAATCGGTGCGGCTGGCCGCCGACGCCAACCGGCTCCGCATCCTGCTCCTGCTCGAGCAGGAAGAACTGTCGGTTTCCGAGCTTCAGGAGATCCTCTCGCAGGGGCAGAGCCAGATCTCCACGCACCTGGCGCAGTTGAAGCAGGCCGGCCTGGTAGACGCCCGGCGCACGGGTAAGAACGCCTTCTACCGGCTGACGGCCCCCGCCGCGCTGATGAATGTGCTGCGACAGGCGGCCGGCGAGGTCCCCGAGGTGGATCCCGATCGCCAGGCTCTGCGCCTGGCCTTGCGGCGGCGCCAGGACCGCATGCGACAGTACTTCGACGAACTGGCGGGCAAGTTCGGCCGCCAGTACGTGCCGGGCCGTTCCTGGAAGGGCATAGCCGAAGCGCTCCTCAAGCTGATGCCGCCCCTGGTGATCGCCGACCTCGGCGCGGGCGAAGGCACCATCTCTCAACTGATGGCGCAGCGGGCCAAGAAGGTGATCGCCATCGACAATGCCGAAAAGATGGTGGAATTCGGCTCGGAGCTGGCGCGCAAGCACGGCATCTCGAACCTGGAATACCGCCTGGGCGATCTGGAGGATGTTCCCATCCGCGGCGGCACGGTGGACCTGGCCTTTTTGAGCCAGGCGCTGCACCATGCCATTCACCCCGAGCGGGCGGTGGCGGAGGCATTTCGCATCCTCAAGCCCGGCGGCCGCATTGCGATTTTGGATCTCAACCGCCATCACTTCGAGGAGGCGCGCGAGATGTACGCCGATCTGTGGCTGGGGTTCACGGAGCCGGAACTGGAACGCTATATGAAAAACGCCGGCTTCCACAACGTGGAGATCGCCGTCGTACACAAAGAGCAGGAAGCGCCTTATCTGGAAACGGTTCTGGGAACAGGGGAGAAGTAGCCCGTGGTTCTACTGATCGGCTCTCACGAAGACGATGACCCCGCTGCCGCGGATAACCAGGTTGGCGACGCCCTTCTTATCTTCCGTTTTGCGCGGCTCCACGCGACCGTAAATGACCGCCCAGCGGTCGTAATCCGGAGTACCGAAGCGGAACTTGCCGAGCGAGGTATGACGGGCGATCTCCACAATTTTGTGGTGCACCGCGGTGGCGTCCATCTCGAAATGTTCGGGGGGGCGGGGCCCACCGACGGGGTCTTCCACCAACCAGAGCTGCGGCGGCGCGGCGCCGGCGGCGGGTTCGGCGGGTTCACACGTCTGCTCTCCAACCCAGCTCCCGAATTCCCGGAAGGAGTAGCGGCCCAGAACTGCCACTGACTTTCCCTGGCTGGCGCTCAGATCGTGCACGATCTCACACACCGTGAGCGGAACCAGCCGGTCCTGGGCGCGCGCGGCGGCGCACACCAGTAGACCAACCAACACTGCTCGCAACACTATTGTGACCTGAAGCACTGCCGCTGTGTACAACAGTTAGACTGTGGCGAGCGGCTTCAGGTTACGTATTTCAGATCCGGAGCGCGCGGGGGTGCCGGCGTCCGCTACTCCACCGTAGCCAGCACCTCGCCGGCGGTCACCGTGGCGCCTTCCCGGGCGGCCACGGAAAGCACCCTCCCGGCGCGTGGAGACTTCATTTCGTTCTGCATTTTCATGGCTTCCACCACCACCAGTCCCTGGCCCGTCTCCACTGGATCGCCGGGAGATACCAGCACGCGCACCACCTTGCCGGGCATAGGCGCGGCGATGCTCTCGATGGTCTGCTCGCCGCGGCGCGCGGCCCCGCGCGAGAGGCGGCGCGGATCGCGCACGGCCACTTCGAAACGATAGCCCTCAAGAGCTACGACCAGCCCGCTCGGATGCTCCTCCACCCGCGCATCGTAGCTGCGGCCCCCCATCAGCACGGAGTAGACTCCCGGCTCGGGCACCTGGACCTCGGCGCCACGCTCGGCATCCTGGCCCAGGCGGAAGCGGCAGTCGGGCGCCGGCGCGAGGATCTCGATGGTCTCGTCGATGCCGTTGATGTTTACCTGGAGCTTCATCGCAGCAAGTCGCTCCTTCCGGCGGCCAGCCAAGGGTCCGGGCTCGCCGCGGTACGCGGCTCCGCGCGGTTGCCATTGCGCGCCAGGGTGTGCAGAGCGGCGGCCAGCGCGGCTACTTCGGCCCGGTCGCGTCCCGGCAGGGGCGGCCGATGGCGCGCGAAGAACTCCTCGATGAAACCGGTGTGAAGCTGGCCCGCGCGGAAACCGGCATCCTCCAGGATCTGGCGGAAGAAGCCGATGTTGGTGCGGATGCCGCCCACGTCATACTCGCCCAGTGCGCGGATCATGCGGTCGGTGGCTTCTTCGCGCCGCACCGCCCAGACGGCCAGCTTGGCTAGCAGGGGGTCGTATTCCATGGGAACGGTCCAGCCCGCGTACATGCAGCCATCGATGCGCACGCCCGGTCCCAGCGGCCGCTCCAGGCGCGTGATTTTGCCGGGGAAAGGGAGGAAATCGTTGTAAGGGTCCTCGGCGTAGATGCGGCACTCGATGGCCGCGCCGCGCCATTCGATCTGCTCCTGCCGCAGGTGCAGGCGCGCGCCGGCGGCGATCTCGATTTGCATTTTCACCAAGTCCAGGCCGGTGACCAGCTCGGTGACGGGGTGCTCCACCTGCAGCCGCGTGTTCATTTCCAGGAAATAGAAGCGGCGCTGGCAATCCACCAGGAACTCCACGGTGCCGGCATTGTAGTAGCCCGCTGCCGCGGCGGCACGTATGGCGGCCTCTCCCATGCTCTGCCGCATCTCGGGATGAAGCACCACCAGCGGGGAGGGGCACTCCTCCATCACCTTCTGGTGGCGCCGCTGGATGGAACACTCGCGCTCGCCCAAATGCACCATGTTGCCATGGCGGTCGCCGATCACCTGAATCTCGATATGCCGGGGATTTTCGACGAGCTTCTCGACGTAAATGGCGGGATCGCGAAATGCCCGCCCGGCCTCGCTCGAGGCGTTGCGGAAGGCCGATTCCAACTCGCTTTCGGTATCCACGCGGCGCATGCCTTTGCCGCCACCCCCCGCCACGGCCTTGAGCAGGACGGGAAATCCATGCGCGCGCGCGAACGCCCGCACGTCCTCGACGGTCGCGGCATGATCGGTGCCGGGCACCACCGGTGCGCCCGCGGCGATGGCGGTCCGGCGCGCGGCGGTCTTCGATCCCATGGATCGAATCGACTGGGCGGAGGGGCCGATGAAAACGATGCCGGCATCCTCGCAGGCGGCGGCGAATTCGGCGTTCTCGCTGAGGAAACCGTAGCCGGGATGGATGGCCTCGGCGCCGTGCTTCCGGGCGGCGTCCAGGATGCGATCGATGCGCAGGTAGCTTTCCGCCGAAGGCGCCGGGCCGACGGGCTCGGCTTCGTCCGCCATGCGGACATGCAGCGAGTTGCGGTCGGCATCGGAAAAGACCGCCACCGAGCGAATGCCCATCTCGCGCAGCGCGCGCATGATCCGGACAGCTATCTCGCCGCGGTTGGCGATCAATACCTTGCGAAACATTCAGGTGAATTGTAGCAGGCCAAGGTCGAAGGAACCGGCGCGGCTAACTTCCCGGGCCGTGGCTGCGCCGCGTGAGGCTGTCCAGCAGGTCGTGCAAGCGGAACGGTTTGCCGATCAGAACACATTTCGGCAGGTAGGGGCACTCGTGGCAGGAAACTTCCGAGCCGCTCATCAGCACCATCCGCACCGCCGGGCGGTGCCGAGCCATCCAGCGCGCCAGTTCGCAGCCGGTCACCTTAGGCATGTTCACGTCGCACAGCACCGTATCGAAGTGCCTGGCCGAGCATAGCTGGAGGGCGGATTTCGCGTCTAGAGCCGTCGTAACCTCGAACCCCGCGCTTTCGAGCGCGGCGCCCAGCATTTTCAGAATCTCCGGGACGTCGTCAACCACCAATATGCTCGGCATGGGAACCAAGTGAATGCGCGTTGACAGGCGCCTGAATGGAGCGGCAACGCCGCATGATACTCGGATGTCCGCGCCATTGAGAGGGTTCTAGTCCATTTCAAGCCGGGGTATCGGACCTCACATCAGCCCCGAGCCGCCTCCGGGCGCGAGCTGTGGGGATCGCCCGGACGCGGACCGATCCCTCGTTTCCCGGATGTGCGACACTACGGGTTTAGCTGCAGAAAGGAAGTGACCCGATGCGCCTCGTAATTGCGTCTCTGCTAGCCTTGTCCTCATTGGCGGCAGTGGGCGGCGCCCAGACTCGGCCTGCCAAAACGCTGGATACTTATTACATCGACGTGGAGGGTGGTCTATCCGCCTTGTACGTGTCTCCCACCGGTCAGTCTCTCCTGATCGATACCGGCAGTCCGGGCGGCCGCGATGCGGGCCGCATCCTCGAAACGCTCAAGATGGCCGGTGTCAAGCAGATAGACCATATGCTGCTGACGCATTATCACGGCGATCATGCCGGTGGATTGCAGGAAATCTCCCAGCAGATTCCCATCAAGCACTTCTACGATCACGGGCCGAACAGCGAACCGACAGACCAGGTAACGGGGTTCCGGGTCATGTACGATCAGTTGCTGGCCAAGGCCGAGCACACCGTGCTCAAGGCGGGGGACAAGATTCCCTTCGCCGGAACGACCACCATTGTGGTCACCTCGGCCGGACAGACCTTGAAGACGCCGATCGCGGGCGCTCCAGGGGCTGGGCAACCGAATCCCGCCTGCGCCGATTTCAAGCCGCGCGACGAATCGCGCGTGGACCCGGACAATCAAATGTCGGTTGGAGTGGTGATCGCTTACAGGAAGTTCCGCACCGTCAACCTGGGCGATTTCACCTATAACCGCGAGCGGGACCTGATGTGCCCCAACAACCCTATCGGCACGGTCGATGTATATATGACCTCGCACCACGGGATCGACCAGTCGGGATCTCCCGCGCTGGTTCATGGCCTGCGCCCGCGCGTGGCGATTATGAACAACTCCGCCGGCAAAGGCGGAGCGGTTCCGACCATGCAGACGCTGTTTTCGTCGCCGGGCCTCGAAGACGTCTGGCAGCTTCACTGGGCCTACGCTGCGTTGCTCGAATTGAACGCGCCGTCGCTGTTTATCGCCAACGTGGAAGATGCGCAGACCACGGCCAATGCGATCTTGAATCCTCCGCCAACCTTTGGACAAGGACCGCCGCGCGCGCCGGGCGCGGGTGCGCCCCCACCGGGAGCGGGCAGGGGCCGGGGCGGACACGATACGGGACCCTGGTACATGATTAAAGTCTCCGGGAATGAAGATGGATCGTTCACCGTCACCAATACGCGCAACAACTTCACCAAGACATACGCGGCGCTGAAGTAGCGCGCGGTTTTCGGGCGGTTCGTCGGGCGGGCCGCCCGGGAAGCAGGATCAATCACGCCGCATCATTCGCGGGCGGTCAAGCGGGCAGTGGCGCGCAGGTTGGCTACGCCGGCCGTGTAGCGGTCATCGGTGACCGAGAAAGCCACGGCATCTTCCAGCCAATCGTGCCACACGCCATCGGGATCGTGCGAGGCCACCGTGAGAGTGTACTCCTGCGGGCACAGCTCGCAGCGGAAACCGAACGAGATCTCGATCGATTGGCCGGCGGCGCAGGGGCCCAGCTTGAGGCGCTCGAGCTCGGTGTTGGTGCCGTAGACGTTGAGGCCGCCGCGCGTGCGGATCATGATCCCCACCACCGGATTGGCGACCGTTTCACGGAATCGCACCCGCACCTTCACCAGGGCTAGTTCGCCGCTGCGCCAGACGATGGTGGGCCGGCCATCCTCGCCCAGCATTTCGATGCGTAACACTTCGGCGCGGCCGTCGCCGCGGCGCATGCGGGGCGCCAGGGCGGCCGATTCCCCCACCCCCGCGGCGCGCACCCGCCCGGAAATGTGCCCGCGGTAAGCCGTCAGCGTCTCGGTAGGATCGCCGCGCCCGGCCAGGCGCCCTTCGGCGAGCCACCAGATCTCATCGGCCAGGCGCAGCAGCAGCTCTTCTTCATGCGAGACTACCAGCACCGTGGAACCGGCCCGGCACAGGCGCTCCAGGGCCATGACCGCGCGTTCCCGCACCGCCGGATCGTGGCGGGCGAAGGTGTGATGGATGAGCAGTACCGGCGCGACGGGCAGATCGAGCGCGTGGTCCGGGCCCAGCAGGCGAACGGCTCCGGATGCCTCGATGGAGCCGGAGAGCGGCCGCTCGATCCCCGCGGCCAGGCGCAACAGCAGGCTCTTGCCTGCGCCATCTTCCCCCACGATCCCGATGACCACCCCATCCGGCGCGGCGGCGTCGAAATCGCGAAGCGGCGGGCGGGAGACGCGGCGAAATGCCAGGGCCATAGAAGTTAGAATAACAACTGCGAGATGGACGATCCCCACGTGCTCGAGCGCATGCGCGCCGACTGGAACCGCCGCGCCGGCGAAGATGCCCACTACTATGTGGCTTTTGGGCGCCGCGAGCAGGGCGAGGAGGAGTTCTTCGCCACGGCTGCGGACGTGGTGCGCAAGCTCGAATCCAGCCTGAAGCGGCTGCGGGCGCGCAACGCGGCGCTCGAGATCGGCTGCGGCCCCGGCCGCTTGATGCGCCCCATGAGCCGGCACTTCGGCGAAATCCACGGCGTGGATGTTTCCGACGAGATGATCCGCCTGGCGCGCGAGCGGTTGCGGGACGCGCCCAATGCGCATCCCCGACACAGCTCAGGCTCGGACTTGGCGGCCTTCCCAGCCGAAAAGTTCGATTACGTCTACTCCTACGCGGTCTTCCAACACATCCCCAGCCGCGAAGTGGTGTTCGGCTACCTGTGCGAGGCGCGGCGCGTGCTCAAAACCGGCGGCATCCTGCATTGCCAGATCAATGGACTGCCGGCCAGTGCGCGCCACTACGATACCTGGAATGGCGTACGCATCTCACCCGAGGAGATCCGCGAGTTCGCGCGCTCGAACGATTTCCAGCTACTGGAGATCGAGCAGATCTGGACGCAGTACATGTGGATCGCGTGCCGCAAGATGCCGGCCGGCTGGACCGCCGGACTGGCGGCCAAGGTCCCCGCGGCCAACTCGGCCATTCGCAACATCAGCAACGCGCTGACCGGCGAGGGAGCGGCGCCCTCCACCGGACCGCTGGCGGCACTCTCGCTGTGGATCGAGAACCTGCCCGCGGAGTGCGACCTGAACCACCTCTCCGTCACCGCCGACGGGCGCGCCTGCCGCGGCATGTACGTGGGCGAGGCGGCGCGCGACGGCGTCTCGCAAGTGAACGTCGCCCTGCCTGAGGGTATCCGCACGGGCCTGGTGCTGGTGGAGGTGGCCTGGCTGGGCCGGCCGATCTGTGCGCCCAAAGCGGCCCGCATCGTTCCGGCCGGTCCCATGGTGCCGCGTATCGCCTCGGTGACCGATGGAGTCGACTTGCTGGCGGCCGGCCGCGTCTCGAGCGGTATCGTGAAAGTGGGGCTGCTGGAAGTGGCCGAACCGGGCGGATTCCGCGCCACGATCGACGGCCTCCCGGTGCGCGAAATCGAGGAATTCTGTGTGGACCCCATGCTGCGGCGCTACGAGTTCAATTTCAAGCTGCCGGCGGGCATCGGGCACGGACCGCACGAGCTGCGTATGGCGCTGGGCCGGCGCGAGTTCGCCCCGCTGGCCATCGAGGTGACCTGATGCGCGCGGCCGCCGCTGTGGCGGCATCCCTGGCGGCCGCGCTGCTGGTGGGGTGGCCGCGGCCCGCGCGGCGCATCGTCGAACTCCCGGCTGGAAGGGTGGAGCTGAGCTGCCCCATGGCAATCGCTGCCGGCACCGAACTGCGCGGATCGCCCAAGGGTACGGTGCTGCATATGACCGCCGGCTTCGCGGGACCGGCGGCGCTGGTGGTGGCGGGCGACGGCGTGGTGCTGCGCGATTTCTCGATCGACGGTAACCGGGCGGCACTGGAAATTCGCGCGGAGCTGCCGCCATCGAATGTCCCGTTTGAGCGGTATACGCGCGGCAACGGCGTGCTGGCCGAGAACGTGGCGCGGCTGGCCATCCAGAACGTGCGCTTCCAAAACGTGGCCGGCTTCGCTGTGCTGGCCAGCCGCGCGCGCGAGATATCGATCGACGGCGTGGAGATCGCCGATAGCGGATCGCGCGACGCGGCCGGGCGGAATAATTCGACCGGCGGCATCCTGCTTGAAGAAGGCACGGCGGACTTCCACGTGGCGCGCTGCCGGCTGCGCAATATCCGCGGCAACGGCGTGTGGACGCACTCGCTCTATACCTCGCCGCGCAACGCCCGCGGGCTGATCGAGCGCAATACGTTCGATGAGATTGGCCGCGATGCGATCCAGGTGGGCCATGCCGCGGATGTGCGCGTCGAGAACAACGCCGGCCGGCGCATCGGCTTTCCCGTGGAAGATGTGGACATCGAGCACGCGGCGGTCCCGGTGGCCATCGACACGGCGGGCAACGTGGAGCGCTCGCGCTACGCGGGGAACCGCTTCGAGGATCTCGACGGCAAGTGCATCGACCTGGATGGCTTCCACGACGGCGAAGTGCGCGGCAACGCGTGCGTGAACCGCCGGCCGCCGGAAGCGTACCGCTTCGGCAATTACGGAATCGTGATGAACGACAGCAACCCGGACATGCAGTCGCGCAACATTCTGGTGGCGGAGAACACCATCGAGGGCGCTGAGTTCGGCGGCATCTTCGTGATCGGCACGGGCCATCGCATCGTGCGCAACCGGCTGCTGGATTTGAACCGCGCGCACTGCAACGAGGAGGCGGCGCGCTTCGGCTGCTACTACGCTCCCGGCGAACCGGACATGCTGCGCAGCGGCATTACCTGGGGCGCGGCGCGGCGCGGCCGGCCCCGGCGCGCGGAAACGTTGTGGAGGAAAACGAAATCACGGGATTCCATATGGCGACGCGCTGCATCGCGCGCGCGCCGGGCGTGGAGGCCGGCTGGAACGTAATTCGCGGGAACTGTTGCGGGCCTTAGCCTACTCGGCTGTCACGTTGATGGCCCCGATGCCGCCTCGGATATCCACGCGGATGTTCGCGGCGCCATCGCGCCTCGCGTCGTTGACCCAGCGTCCCTCCTCCTGGCGGAGGCCGCGGACGTGGATGGCTCCCAGTCCGCCGCGAGCCCGTACCTCCAGTCCGGCTTCGAGCGGCAGGCGCACGTTGGCTTCACCCACCCCGCCCTCGATCTGCACGGCGAAATCGCCTTTGGGATGGCCGCGCAGGTCCAGTTCGAGCCGGCCGACTCCCATGTGCACTTCCACGTTGCGCAGGGTCAGATCACCCAGATCGAGGCGGGCCTCGCCGGCTCCGAAATGCGCGCTGAGATCGAGCGGCACCTCGTTGTTGAGGGCCAGGTCCCATTCGCACTTTGAATTTCCGGCGTGGGGACCCGAACTGGCGGGCTGATCAAGCGTCAGGGTGCCCAGCGCGCCAGTGCTGCGATAGGTCACCTCCGGCCTTCCGAATGGCGTCGAATAGGCGAATTCCGCCTCCATCAACTTCCGCGCTCCGCCGCGTACCGTGAGCCGGCCGGCGCCCATGTTGAGGATCGCCTTGACGCGCTCGGCCGCGTCGCGCTCGACGGCGCGCGATTCATGCCGCTCGGGCCCGGGCTGGATGGTCACGCAGCCGGCCATCCACAGAGTTGCGGCGAGGAGCGGCGGAACGAGGCTCCGGAAGTTCATCGCATCTCCTTCAGAGCCCCGTACGCAGGGCGGCACGCGTTTGTTCCGCGAGATCGAACCTGGCTAAGCGAACAGTTCCTGGGCGCGCATCAAACGCGCGGCCACACGCACCCCGTGCGGGCAGTGAACCGGGCAATCGGCGCAATCGCCGCAGCGCACCTGCTGGTGCTCCAGGGAAAGCTGCTGATAGTTCTCCCGGCCCAATGGGAACTGGCCATAGCCATCCGCATACATCACGAAACGCACCAGGTCGGCGACGGGCAGACCCTTGGGGCACTGCCCCTTGCACTCCCCGCACATGCGGCAGAAATACGGGGTAATCTCCTCCAGGCGGGCGTGCAGGATCTTGGCATCGGCATCGGTGAATTTCTCCGCCATGACCCCGAAATTCTGTTCCAGTTGGTCGGTATCCGTCATGCTCGGGACGGTGGTGCCGATTAAGGGATTGTTGAGGACCCACTTGAGCGCTGCCGGAGCGAAATTGGCGGGCCGCTTGGGCTCGGGCGGAGGAGGAGCTGCGCCCCGGCCGAAGGGAGGCAACGCGCGCGCCATCACCTTCATGGCCACCACGCCCACGCCGGCCTGATGGAGCTTCTCGATGGCCGGTCCGTAGGATGCCGCCGAGGCGAAACTGTACATAGTCTGGAGCATGTCCAGCTTGCACTCGATAACGCGATCGACCACGGTCGGCACCTCGTGAGTGCTCACGCCGATGAACCGCACCTTGCCCTGCTGCTTGGCGCGCCGTTGCGCATCCACCAGTTCGTCGGGGATTTCCTCGACAGTGTTCTTGTTATGCAGCAGCCAGACGTCCAGGTGATCGGTATTGAGTTCCTTGAGGCTGGTATCGAGTTCCGCCAGGATGCCGGCGGCGGTCCGGGTATCGCACTTGCTCGACAGGAAGATGTCCTTCCGCTTGGCTCCCAAGGCCCCTCCCACCATGCGCTCGTTCTGGCCGCCCTGGTATCCGCGGGAAGTGTCGAAGTACGTAATGCCCATGTCTACGGCCCGAGTGATTACAGTCGGGTCCGAGGTAATCATGCAGCCGCAGCCGACCGAGGAGGGCCGCATGCCCGTCTTGCCGAGCACCCGGTAGGTGATCTTACCCGATGAAGGGGCCGCTTGGGGCGGCGCCGGTGCGGGGCCAGCGGCGCTGGTCGTGGTTGCGAGGCCGGCGGCGGGCAAAGCCAGGCCGGCGGCGGCGAGAAAAGAGCGTCGAGAAGTATCGGTCTTCATATGCGCCTCCTTGAGTTCCGAGCAAAATGAGCGCTTCTCATTTTAGCGCGATTTCAGAGTCCGAAACTATTTTATGAGACCCCTTCCCGCCTCAGGCTCGTTACCGTTTCCAGGTGGAAGCTCTGTGGGAACAGGTCCACCAGGGTCATGCGTGCGATCCGGTAACCGCCGGCCACCAGGCCCGACAGGTCGCGGGCCAGAGTCGCCGGGTCGCAGGAGACGATCGTCAGGGAGCGCGGGCGGAGTTCGGTCAGGCGGCGCACCACGGCTTTGCCCAGGCCGGCGCGCGGCGGATCAAGGAGCAGGAATTCAGGGGACCGGTCGAGCGCTTCCAGGTAGGCCTCAACCGTGCCGGGCTCGGCTTTGAGATGGGGCAGGCCGGCGCGTTCGGCGTTGAACGCGAGATCGCGGGCCGCGGCCGAACCCGATTCCACGGCGGTCACCTGGGCGAACCGGCCGGCCAGAGCGAGCGAGAATAGGCCCACGCCGGCATAGAGGTCTAGCGCCGTCTCGCCGCGCGCCTCGCCGAGGGCGGTCTCCACGAGTTGGCCGGCGAGGTACCGGTTCACCTGGAAGAACGCGCCGCGGCTCACGCGGTACCGGCCCTGGTAATCGAGCGCGCCCTCCACCAGGCCGGGGATTCTTTCAGCGCACCAGTCGAAAAAGCGGCGGGCCACCGGGCGGTCGCTTTCGAGCACGTTAAGCTGCACCTGGCTCTCATCGGTAAAGATTTCAAATGAGCGGATGAAGCGCGGCCAGCGGGGATCGTGCAGCATTTCCGCGAGAATGCCGATCGTTTCATTGATATGCGGCGAAGCGATGGGACAATGGCCGATGGCGCAGAGGCGGTGCGAGCGCGCCTCCAGGTAGCCGAGGCGGCCGTCTTCCACATGCAGTTGCACGCGATTGCGATAGCCCCAGGGATCGACCGAGATGGTCGCGATTTCGGCCGGGGGTGCGAGCTTGCCGAGCCGCCGTAGTTCCTCGGCCAGGATGGCGCGTTTTGCCGCGAGCTGGTACTCGTACGCGGCCTGCTGGTAATGGCAGCCGCCGCAGCGGCCGAAGTAGGGGCATAGCGCAGCCACGCGCTCCGGGGCCGGCTCCAGGATCTCGAGCGTGCGGGCGTGGACCAGGCCGGGCCGCTCGCGCTCGGAGCAGGCGCGGATGCGCTCTCCGGGCAGGACGTAGGGCGCCAGCACCACGCGGCCATCCAGGCGCGCCAGGCCGTAGCCGCCGTAGACCAGCTTTTCCACGGTTATCTCGAAATTGCTTACGATAAGGGTTACTCCCGTCCCTATCATGAAAACACGAGTCTTCTCCGGCATGCAGCCTTCCGGGAATTTGCACATCGGCAATTACCTGGGCGCGCTCAAAAACTGGGTGCGCATTCAGGACGAATATGAGTGCATCTTCTGCATCGTTGATCTGCACGCCGTCACGTTGTATCAGGAGCCTGCCGCGCTGCGGGCCAAGATCGCGGAGATCGCGGCGCTCTACCTGGCCGCGGGCATCGATCCGCAAAAGTGCTCGATCATAGTGCAATCGGCCGTGCCGGCGCACGCCGAGCTGGCGTGGATGCTCACCTGCGTCACGCCGGTGGGGTGGCTGGAGCGCATGACGCAGTACAAGGCCAAGGCCGCCAAACAGGAATCGGTGGGCGATGGTCTGCTGCAATATCCCGTGCTGATGGCCGCCGACATTCTGCTCTACCAGGCGGGCATCGTTCCGGTGGGCGAGGACCAGGCGCAGCACCTCGAGCTGACGCGCGACATCGCGCAGCGCTTCAACAGCCTGTACGGCGATACCTTCGTGGTGCCCGGCACCAGCCTGCCGGCGGTGGGCGCGCGCATCATGGGTCTCGATGATCCCGCCCAGAAGATGAGCAAATCGGATACCGGCGCGAACCACGCGGTGGCTCTGCTCGATCCGCCGGACAAAATCCGTAAGATCATCATGCGCGCCACCACCGATTCGAATCCGGCGGTGGATTTCGAAGCGGCCGGCCCCGGCGTGCTCAACCTGCTGGCGATCTACCAGGCTTTCGCGGATGCGAGCGACGAAGAGATCAAGCGGCGCTTCACGGGACTGCGCTACGGCGAGCTGAAAAAGCAGGTGGCCGATATGGTGATTGCGCACCTGGAGCCGTTTCAGGAGCGCTACCGCCGCATCACCGCCGAACCGGGATACCTGGCCGGCGTGCTGCGCGAGGGCGCCGCGCGCGTGGCGCCCATCGCCGATTCCACCGTGCGCCTGGTAAAGGACCGCATGGGCCTTTATATCTAAGCCTGGATTTCAAGGCGATCTCATCGCCGGGACCGACAGAGACTTTCAGAGCCACAACTCGACAATTGTGGATCAAAAAAGGCTGCCAAGCGTATACTAAACCGTGCGGGAAAACCACAATGGAGATCCCGGATGAAGAAAGCCGTCTTTTCGAGCACTTCAAATACATCCAGTCAACCGACATCTGCTTCCAAAAGCCTGCTCGAGTTGATGCGGCGGCATCCCCTATTCTTTTACTTTTTCATGGCGTACGCATTCTCCTGGGCCCTACTAATACCCTGGGTCGCTTCAGAGTGGGGCATCGTGCCTCAGGCGATGCATAATAAACTTCTCTTTGCTCTCCACGCATTCGGGCCGACCTTGGCTGCATACATCATGTTCCATATCACTGAGGGAAAGCAGGGATGGGTCAGGCTAAGAAGCCGCCTTAGCCTGTTACGAGTGGGCCGGCAGTGGTATGCGTTCATTCTGTTGGGCATTCCAGCGGCGATGTTGCTTGGGATTCTTGTCTTGCCGGGAGCGCTCGCTAGCTTTCGAGGTCTTCCACCGCATTTTTGGGTCAGTTATCCGTTTCTCTTTGTCCTTGTCTTTTTTGGGGGTGGGCCACTGGGCGAGGAAGTCGGATGGCGCGGCTTTGCTCTGCCGCGCATGCAGCGTCGCTATGGTCCGTTAAATGCGACCCTGTTCCTGGGAGTCTTGTGGACATTTTGGCACTTCCCGGAGTTCTTTTCATCGGCTCAACTGGGTGGGCCAGGAACCGGCCTGTCTGCCTTCTATGTTCAGCTGCCTATTTTTCTCTCGATGGTCATGGCCCTTGCGATTGTTTTCACCTGGGTCTCCAACCACACGGGAGGCAGCGTATTCATCGCTATTCTCCTGCATGCCAGCTTTGATACCTTTGGGTATACCGTGCAGCCACTTTTTGCGGCCCCAATTGTGTCTGGCATGAACCTGCCCTTCGCTCTCGCGATGGCTGTGCTGGCGCTCCTGGTTCTTATCGTGACTCGCGGTCGTCTTGGCTACCAGCCGAAAGGACGGCCCTTGAGTCCACACGTGATTGAGGCGTAGCTGGTTCCGAGCCCATTAACGCTCCTCCAGGCCCTCTGCCGGCGGTCGTGCCCGGCGCGCCAACGCGTCGCGAGAAAGATGAGCCGAATGGTGGACTCCGGCGACTATTCTTCTCGAATGCCCAGTGAAATTCGAATCTGGAGGCGCCGGGAGCCACGCCTGTTCCACGCCATCGCGGCGGTACTGCTAGCCCAAACGGTGGTATGCCTCGTGTTCTGGTGCACCTCGGCGTGGCGTCTGCACGTCCGCACGTTGAGCCTTGTCCACAGCCGCGGCGCGGCTAGCCCCACTCTTCCTCAACCCCTGCCGCGCCCGATGAGCGCGCTGGTGCTGATTCTGCTGCCATCCGTGGCGTGGATGGTTGCGCTCGCGAAGACCCGGCGGCTGACGCCCGAAGATCAGCAGCTACTGGAGCGCTGGGGCGACCTCGATGACGAAGAGGAATGGGCTTCCGCGATCCCGGCTTCCGCGACGCTCGCGGGCGAAGCCGCCATTCCCCGGCGGCCACCGGGACAAGCGCGCGAGGCCACCCCCGGCGCGTTCATCGAGGATCCCGCAGCGGCTTGCGCCGGATCCGCGCGTGGCGGCGGCCCAACGTTACAGCGTTTTATCGCAACCTGGTCGCCACCGCTTTGGCCGCATCGGCCACGGGCACGTCAACCCCCTGGCGGGTCTTGCGATCCACCAGCTCCACCAGACCCTTCACCAGCTTCCTGCCTGCCACAATGCGAAACGGCACGCCGATGAGGTCGCCGTCTTTGAACTTCACGCCGGGGCGCTCGTCGCGATCGTCGAGCAGGGCGTCCAGCCCCAAGGCCAGGCAACGCTGGTAAATCTCCCGCGCCGTGTCCATGTGCACCGGGTCGGAGTTGTTGGCCGGGGTCACCACCACTTCGAAGGGCGCGATGGAGTGCGGCAGGATCATGCCGTCCGAGTCATGGAAAAGCTCGATGGCGGCGGTCAGGATGCGCTCGATGCCGATCCCGTAGGATCCCATGATGGGCGTGATCTCTTTGCCGTCGGCATTGAGCACGCGCAACCCCATCGATTCGGAGTACTTGTATCCTAGCTTGAAGATGTGGCCGATCTCGACGGTTTTGACGATCTCCAGCGCGCCGCCGCAGTTCAGGCATCGATCGCCGGCGGCCGTCTGGCGCAGGTCGCGAACCTCGGCCTGGAAATCTTCGCCCAGGGTGACGTTGCGCAGGTGATAGTCGTCGCGGTTGGCGCCCGCGATCATGTTGCGGCGGCCCGCCAGGGCCCGGTCCGCAAAGATGGTCATGTTGCCGGCGCCTATTGGTCCCAGCGAGCCGGCCTCCGCGCCGAACCACTCGCGGATCTCGTCGGGCCGCGCGGGGCGGTATTCCGGATCGCCCAGGATCGCGCCGGCCTTGGTTTCGCTGAGCTGATGGTCTCCGCGCAGCAGCACCAGCACGGGCTTGCCATCGGCCACCAGCACCAGGCTCTTCATCTGCGAAGTTTCGGGCAGGCTCGTGAATTCGGCCACTTCGGCGATGGTCTTGCGTCCCGGCGTGTGGAACGGCTCGGGCGCGAGGTCGCCCGCGGGATCGGGCGCTGCGGGCGGAACTGGCACGGAGGCGGCCTTTTCCAGGTTGGCGGAGTAGCCGCAAGACTTGCAGACGGCCACCAGGTCCTCGCCCGCGTCCGAAGCCACCATGAACTCGTGCGACTGGCTGCCGCCCATGGCCCCCGAGTGCGCCTCCACGGCCATGTATTCGAGGCCGCAGCGATCGAAGATGCGGCAGTAGGCTTGGTAATGCTTCTCGTAGGCGATGTCCAGGCCAGCCTGGTCCAGGTCGAAGGTGTAGGAATCCTTCATGATGAACTGCCGGACCCGCAGCAGCCCGGACTTGGGCCGGGGTTCATCGCGGAACTTGGCCTGGATCTGGTACCAGATCTGGGGAAGCTGCTTATAGCTGCGCAGTTCACCGCGCGCGATTACGGTCATGACCTCTTCTTCGGTCATGCCCAGGCACAGGTCGCGTCCGAACCGGTCTTTCAACCGGAACATGTTATCGCCCATGATGTCCCAGCGGCCGGACTCCTGCCAGACCTCGGCCGGGTGCAGCATGGGCAGCGCCACTTCCTGGCCGCCGATAGCGTTCATCTCCTCGCGGACGATCTGCTGGATCTTCAGCAGTGAACGTTGCGCCAGAAACAGGTAGCTGTAAATGCCCGCCGAAAGCTGGCGGATATAGCCGGCCCGCAGCAGTAACTGGTGACTGGCGACTTCGGCTTCGGCCGGAGTCTCGCGCAACGTAGGGATATACAACTTGCTCCAGAGCATAGGGTTGGAAAGGGAAAAACCAATTCTAGCATGTTAAAATTGGAGACTCTCTACGAAAAGGCCGCGGCGCGCGCGGCTGGTGTGTGGGGTGTCTATAAATATGACCACAGCGGAAAAGATGGCGCGGCCGTTGGCGGAGGTCGACCCGGAGGTTTACCAGGCGATCCAGCGCGAGGTGGAACGGCAGCACTCGCAGCTCGAATTGATCGCCAGCGAGAATTTCACCTCCGAAGCCGTGCTCGAAGCCACCGGCAGCGTTTTTACGAACAAGTACGCGGAAGGCTATCCGGGCAAACGCTACTACGGCGGCTGCGAGTTCACCGACATCGTCGAGAACCTGGCGCGCGATCGCGCCAAACGCCTCTTCGGGGCCGAGCATGTCAACGTGCAGCCGCACTCCGGCTCGCAGGCCAACCAGGCCGCCTATGCCGCCGTGCTGAGCCCCGCCGACACCGTGATGGGTTTGAACCTGGCTCACGGCGGCCACCTGACCCACGGCCATCCGTTGAATTTTTCCGGCAAGACCTATCACATCGTCCCTTATGGCGTCCGCCGGGACGACGAGCGCATCGACTACGACGAGATGGAGCGGCTGGCTCACGAGCACAAGCCCAAGATGATCATCACGGGCGCCAGCGCCTATCCGCGCATCATCGATTTCGCGCGCATAAGGGCGATCGCCGACGCGGTGGGCGCGATCTTCCTGGTGGATATGGCGCACATCGCCGGGCTGGTGGCGGCGGGCCTGCATCCCAACCCCTGCCAGTACGCGGATATCGTCACCTCGACCACTCACAAGACCTTGCGCGGGCCGCGCGCCGGCATCATCCTATGCAAGGAGAAGTTCGCGGCGGCCATCGATAAGACCGTGTTCCCCGGCGTCCAGGGCGGCCCTCTGGTGCACGTTATAGCAGCCAAGGCGGTCTGCTTCCTGGAGGCTCTCCAACCGGAATTCGCGGCCTACCAGAAGCAGGTGGTGGCCAACGCCGCCGCGCTGGCCCAAAGCGTGGCGGAAGCCGGTTTCCGGGTGGTCTCCGGCGGCACCGATACGCACCTCATGCTGGTAGACGTGTTCTCCAAAGGTCTGCGGGGTAAGGAAGCCGAGAAGGCCCTGGACCGCGCCCGCATCACGGTGAACAAGAACGCCATCCCCTTCGACGTTAACCCGCCGCTCAATCCCAGCGGCATCCGCCTGGGTTCGCCGGCCGTGACCACGCGCGGATTCCGCGAGGAGGAGATGCGCGAGACCGGAGCGCTGATCGGGGAAGTGCTCCACCACATCGATGACGAAAGCGCCATCGCCGCGGTGCGCGCCCGCGTGGGCGCCCTAACCGACCGCTTCCCGCTGTATGCCTGGAAGCTGGCGCCCGTCGGCAGCCGCTGACTCATCCACCGGCCATGGCGCTGCACATCGTGATCGACGCCCGGCGCATCCGGGATTTCGGTGTTGGCACTTACATCCGCAGCCTGGTCCACGCGCTGGGCGCCATCGACACCGCCAACCGGTATACGCTGGTGAGCGCCGAGGCCGATGTTCGCACGCTGGCCGGCCTGCCCGAGAACTTCCAGATCGTAGTGTACGCGCGCAGCGACGTGGATCCGCTCGACAACGTGCTGTTCCCCGCCTTCACACACCGGCTTGCGCCCGACCTGGTGCACATTCCCCTCAACCTTGTGCCGGTGCTGATGGTCAAGCCTTACGTGGTGACCATACACGATATGGCCAACCTGTTTTTCGATGAGCAGCAATCGAGCGTCCGCAAGCAGCTGCGGAGGTTCCGTTTCCGCCGGGGCCTGGTTCGCGCCAGCCGCGTGATGGCGGTGTCGGAGGCCACCAAGCGCGACACGGAGGCTTTCCTCGGCTTCCCCTCCAACCGCATCCGGCGCGTTTATAACGCGCCCGATCCGGAATTTCTGGAGCGCTCCCGTTCGCGCGACGACCAGCAGCGCATCCTGGAGCGCTACCAGATCACCTATCCGTATCTGCTGTATGCCGGCAATATCCGGCGCCACAAGAACGTGCCGCGCCTGGTGGAAGCCTTCGCCGTGGTGCGCGAGCAACTGGCCGCGCATCCGTTCTACAAGGACCTGCGCCTCGTGATCATCGGCGACACCATCTCGCAATATCCGGCCGTGCGGCAGACGGTGATCAAGAGCCGCACCGAGCACGTGGTGCGCTTCCTGGGCTTCGTCCCCTTCGATACCCTGCGCTGCTTCTACGAATCGGCGGCGGCCTTCGTGTTCCCCTCGCGCTACGAAGGCTTCGGGCTGCCCCCGCTCGAAGCCATGGCATGCGGCACGCCGGTGGTGACCTCGAACGTCAGCTCGCTCCCCGAAGTGGTGGGGGATGCGGCCGTCCTGGTGAACCCGGAGAACGTCTTCGATATCGCGCGCGGCGTTCGCGACGTGCTGCTCGATGAGAAGTTGCGCGCGGAGCTGATCTGCCGCGGCCGGGAGCAGGCCGCCCGCTTCAGCTGGGAGCGCACCGCCCGGCAGGTGCTGGAGATTTACCAGGAAGCCGTGGGCGAGTAAATTGCGCTACCGGCTTGATCGGCCCACGTCCGCAAGGGCTTGACTGGGTTGGGGAAGTCCCATTAAGATTAACGGTCGTTAACGGCTGAGTCGCACATGCTATTTTTGCCTGCAATGCTTCTGGCGAGTGCGCCGTCGCGCCTGCTCTCGCTTTCCAGCGTGGACGTGGTCATCATCGCCTTATACTTCGTGGCCGTCCTGGGTATCGGCTTCTACCTGAAGCGCTACACCAAGACGGGCGAGGATTTCTTTCTGGCGGGCCGCGAGATGACCGCCTGGGTCGCGGGACTCAGCTTTCTGGCCGCCAACCTGGGATCGCTCGAGCTGATGGGATGGGCGGCCGCGGCCTATCAGTACGGCATCCTGGCCACCCACTGGTATTGGATCGGCGCCATTCCCGCCATGCTGTTCCTCGGCGTGGTGATGATCCCGTTCTATTACATCTCTAAGACCCACTCCGTGCCGGGCTATCTCAAGCTGCGGTACGGCGAACCGGCGCGGGCATTCTCGGCCCTTTCTTTCGGCTTCATGACGGTGCTGATGAGCGGCATCAACATGTATGCCATGGCGCTGGTGCTCAAGGTGGTGCTGGGCTGGGACATTCATTTCAGCATCTGGGTCTCTTCCCTGACCGTGGCCATCTACGTGGGGTTGGGTGGGCTGCTCTCGGCGATCTTCAACGAGGTGCTCCAGTTCGTGCTGATCTGGCTGGGCGGGCTGCTGATTTCCATCATCGGGCTGATCGACGCGGGCGGCTGGCACGGCATGGTGGCGCGCATCCACCAGAACTTCCCCGGCCAGGACTATACGCACCTGTGGCGCACCATGGGACATTTTCAGGACAACCCCATGGGGATTCACTGGGCCGGCATCGTGTTCGGCCTGGGAATCGCCATCTCGATGGGCTACTGGACCACGGACTTTCTGGTGGTGCAGCGCGTCCTGGCAGCCAAGGATCTGCGCTCGGCTAAGATGGCTCCCATCATCGGCGCCGCCTTCAAAATGGCCGTGCCGTTCATCGTGATTCTGCCGGGCCTGCTGGCGCTGGCGGTGCTTCCCGAACACCTGGTGGGCGAAACCCAGGCGGTCGCTACGGGCGGCCATAGCTATAACGAGGTCCTGCCCATCATGCTGGCGCGCTACTGCGGTCCGGGACTGCTCGGACTGGGCATCACGGCGCTGATCGCCGGATTCATGTCCGGCATGGCGGGCAACGTGAGCGCGTTCGCCACCGTGTGGACCTACGACATCTACCGCGCTCAGATCCGCCGCGATGCGCCTGACGCACACTACGTGAGCGTGGGCCGCTGGTGCACCATTGTGGGCGTGCTGGTGAGCATCGGCACGGCGTACCTGGTGATGCACTTCCTGAGCATCATGGATTACGTGCAGGCCTTGTTCAGCTTCTTCATCGCGCCCCTGCTGGGCACCGTGCTGCTCGGGATGTTCTGGAAGCGCGCCACTCCCGCGGGTGGTTTCTGGGGGCTGATGGCGGGCACGCTTTCCTCCATCGGGCTGTGGACCTGGGTGTACCGCGATCCTTCGGCGCTGCGCTACGTGGCCCTCTCGCCGCACGCTCAGGCCATGGCCGAGAACATGTTCCGTGCGCTGTGGGCCTTCCTCATCTGCGTATCGGTCACGGTGGTGGTGAGCGCCGTTACGCGTCCCCGTCCGGAGGCGGAACTGACCGGGCTGGTCTACGGCTGTACCGACGTGCCCTCGGAAGGCGACCTGCCGCTCTTCCAGCGGCCGGCCTTCTGGGCAGTCATGGTGGCCGTGGTCTTCGTGGCGCTGAATATCATTTTCTGGTAGGCAAAACATGCATCGTGCTGGAATGGTTTCGATCTGGTTCTTCATCGGCGTCCTGCTGCTGATCTACGGCCTGCTGATCTGCGGCGCCGGAGTTTACGAGTTGGCGTCTCCCCCGGAGCATCCAGTGGTGATGGCTGGGCTGCACGCCAGCATCTGGTGGGGCGCTCTATTGATCGCGATGGGCCTCTTTTACTCGCTGCGGTACTCGCCTAAGAAACGGAGTGGCAAATGAATAACGGAAAAGCGCGTCGTGTGACATTCGGCGTAATCGTGGGCAACCGGGGCTTCTTCCCGGATCACCTGGCGGAAAGCGGACGCGCCGAGATCCTATCGGTGCTCGAAAAGGGCGGCTACGGCGCGGTTGCGGTAGGCGCGGATGAGACCAAGTGCGGCGCGATCACCACGCGCGCCGAAGTGGCGCGTTGCGCCGAGCTATTCCGGAAGAATCGCGAGGCGATCGATGGCATCCTCGTCACGCTGCCGAATTTCGGCGAAGAGCGCGCCATCGCCGATACCCTGCGCCAGGCCGATCTGAACGTACCGGTGCTGATTCAGGCCACCCCGGATACGCCCGGCCGCATGACCATCGCGGACCGGCGGGACAGCTTCTGCGGCAAGATGTCGGCCTGCAACAATCTGAAGCAGTACGGCATTCCCTATTCGCTCACCACGCTGCACACCGAAGCGCCGGATTCCGCGGAGTTCCACGCGGACCTCGACTGGTTTGCGGCCGTATGCCGCGTAGTACGCGGGCTGCGGCGCCTGCGCGTGGGCGCTATCGGGGCGCGGCCGGCGGCTTTCAATACCGTGCGCTTCAGCGAGAAGCTTCTTGAAGCCAACGGGATCTCCATCGAAACCATCGATCTCTCCGAGATCCTGGGCCGCATCCAGCGCATGGGCGATAAAGATGCGGCGGCCGTCGAAAAGCTGGCGGCCATCAAGCGCTACGTGAACACCGGTAGTGTGCCGGAAGAGGCTCTGCTGCGCATGGCCAAGCTGGGCGCGGTGATCGACCAGTGGATGGCGGAGACCGAAGTGGCCATCAGCGCCGTGCAGTGCTGGACCTCGCTCGAGGAGTATTTCGGCGTGGTGCCGTGCACGGTGATGAGCATGATGAGCGAGAACCTGATGTCCAGCGCCTGCGAGGTGGATATCTGCGGCGTGGTGGCGATGCACGCCCTGCAACTCGCCTCCGGCACTCCCAGCGCCCTGCTCGATTGGAACAACAATTACGGAGACGACCCCGATAAGGCCGTCTGCTTCCATTGCAGCAACCTGCCCAGGCACTTCTTCAAAGAGGCGCGCATGGAATTCCAGCAGATCATCGCCGGAACGGTGGGCCGCGAAAACACCTATGGGACCTGCGAGGGGCTGGTGAAGGTCGGGCCGATGAGCTTCGCGCGCTTCTCCACCAACGACGCGGCCGGCGAGATCCAGGGCTACGTCGGGGAAGGTGAGTTCACCGACGATCCCCTGACCACCTTCGGAGGCGCGGGCGTGGTGCGCATTCCGCGGCTCCAGGAGCTGCTGCGCTTCATCTGCGAAAACGGGTTCGAGCACCACGTGGCGGCCAACCTGGCCCCCGTCGGCGCGGCGGTGTACGAAGCCACGTCGCGATACCTGGGCTGGTGGATGGA
The DNA here is from genome assembly GCA_963714205.1 of Terriglobia bacterium. GTDB lineage: Bacteria > Acidobacteriota > Terriglobia > Bryobacterales > Bryobacteraceae > CAVQNQ01. Next base: position 352,631 of record CAVQNQ010000002.1, on the reverse strand, counting down.
GAAACATAGCTAGTAAGTGCCCTGAGAGTTTCGGCCTTCGGAGATTCCATGAGCATCGTTATCGGGGTCGATTTCGGAACGCTGAGCGTTCGGGCCGCGGTTTTCGATAGCGTTGGCGGGCGCCTGGGTGCCGGCGTGGCGGAATATCCGCTGCATCGCTCCCCGGAAGATCCTGATCGCGCCACGCAAAGCCACGCCGATCACATGACGGCCCTGGTGCTGGCCGTGCGCCGGGCCATCGCCGGTGCGGGCGTGGACGGCGGCGCGGTTGAAGCCCTGGCGCTCGATACCACCGGCTCTACCATCGTCCCGGTGGATGCGCATCTCGAGCCGCTGGACGATTACTACGTTTGGTGCGACCATCGCGCCTGGAAGGAAGCCGCCGAGATCACCGCCGCGGCGCGCGACCGCAACCTCGAAGCCATACAGTGGTGCGGCGGGACGTACTCCTCCGAGTGGGGCTTCGCCAAGCTCCTGCACTGGCTGCGGCACAATCCGGAGGCTCGCGCGCGCTGCGTCGCGGTGTTGGAGCATTGCGATATGGTGGCGGCCGTGCTGTGCGGCATTTCGGACGCCGCCTCAGTCCCGCGCAGCATCTGCGCCATGGGCCACAAGTGGATGTGGAACCGGGAGCTGGGCGGTTTGCCTCCGGACGAGTTCCTGACGGCCGTCGATCCGCTGTTCGCCGGAGTGCGCGAGAAACTGGCGGGCGTGTATGCCACCTCGGATCGCATCGCGGGCCGTTTGACGCCGATCTGGGCAGAGAAGCTCGGCTTGCGCGCCGGCATCCCCATTCCAGTGGGTGCCTTCGACGCGCATTGGGACGCCATCGGCGCGGGCGTGCGTCTGGGCGACGTGGTCAACGTGGTGGGAACCTCCACGTGCATCATGGCGATTAGCGAGCAGCCCACTCTGATCCCCGGCGTTTGCGGTGTGGTGGCGGGGTCGATTCACCCGCGGTACACCGGCATCGAGGCGGGGCTTTCCGCCAGCGGCGATATCTTCGACGCCATTGCGCGCCGCGCGGCCACCAGCGTGGCGGAGCTTTCCCGGGGCCTGGAGCGGTACCGGGCCGGCCAGACCGGATTGCTGCGCCTGACTTGGGACAATGGCGACCGTACCGTGCTGGTGAACTCCGAACTGGGTGGCATCACGCTCGGCTGGCGGCTCACCCACACCGCCGAGGACGAGCTCTTCGCGGCCATCGAGGGCACGGCCTTCCACACGCGCGTGATCCTCGAGCGCATGGAGGAGCACGGTGTGGTGGTGCGCCGCATTATCAACGGCGGCGGCATCCCGCAGCGCAACGTGGTGCTCAACCAGGTTTACGCCAATGTATTAGGTAAGCCTATCCTGGTGCCGGCCGGGGACGTGACCAGCTTGGGATCGGCCATCTTCGCGTTCCTGGCGGCGGGCGCCTTCCGGAGCGTCGAAGAGGCGCAGGACGCGCTCTGTCCGGGCTACGCCACCATTCAGCCCGAGGCCGGCGCCGCGGGGATTTACGCGGAGCTGTATCCGCTCTACCGCAAGCTCTACTTCGCTTTCGGGGAGCGGCGTTCGGAGGCGGCCGCGATCGGCGGCGTTCTGCCGGAGCTGCGGCGCATCGCGGCCCAGGCGCGCGGAGGCCAGAGTGCTGGAAGCGCTGCGGTCTGAGGTCTTCGAGGCCAACCTCGAGCTGGTCCGCCGGGGCTTGGTGATCTACACCTTCGGCAACGCCAGCGGCATCGACCGCGGCGAAGGTGTGATCGTCATCAAACCCAGCGGCGTCCCCTACGAGACAATGACCCCGGCCGATCTGGTGGTGACGGACCTCGAAGGCCGCGTGGTCGAGGGCCGTCTGCGGCCGTCTTCGGACCTGGCGACTCACGCGGTGCTCTACCGCGCCTTCCCGGCTATCGGCGGCGTGGTTCACACGCACTCACGGCACGCCACGGCATGGGCCCAGGCGCGCCGCGAGATCCCCTGCTTCGGTACCACTCATGCGGACTACTTCCACGGGCCGGTGCCGGTGACCGAGGCGCTCGAGATCGCCGAGATCGAGGGCGATTACGAAGCCAACACCGGCCATGCGATCGTGCGCCGGATGGGCGGGAACGATCCTCTGGACGCGCCCGCCGTGCTCGTGGCCGGGCACGGACCGTTCTGCTGGGGAAGCTCGGCCGGAAAGGCGGCCCACATGGCCGTGATCGTCGAAGAACTGGCGGCGCTGGCCAGCGAGACTCTCACCATCGATCCTGAGGCCGCTCCGATTTCCGGAGCCCTCCGCGACCGGCACTTCTTTCGCAAGCACGGCGCGAGCGCGACCTACGGGCAGGGTGAGAAGTAGCCGTTACGCCGGGTAATATCCTTCGCGCGTCTGCACGATCAGCCCCTTCTGCTTGGTAGTCAGGTGGATCGTGCGGTATCCGCCGCCCGAATTGGTCTGGTCGGGCGTGTACCCGAGGCTGTACTGGTTGCGCAGATCTTCCTCGATAGCTTCGTAGACCTTGCCGATGGGTTGCTTTTTGGAGACCTCGAAGAAACGGCCGCCGGTCTCGCGCGAGATCCGTTCGAGCACCTTCTTGCCGTCGGGCCGGTTCATCATGACCGGAGGCCGCCCCATCCCGCCGCGCCGGCCCATGCGCGGGCCGCCGAAACCGCCGCCGTATGGGCTGCCGTATCCCTCGGGATCGGCGAACAGGATCGAGTAGACCAGGGTGTCGGCGCGCTGGGCGGCTTCCACCGAGCGCTCCAGGGAGACCTTGCTTCCCGTATCGACGCCATCGGAGAGAACGATGTCCGCCTTGCGGCCGCTCTGCTTGCGCATCAGTTCATCGCCGGAAAGGAGCACAGCATCGTAGAGGGTGGTTCCCCCGCCGCGCTGCCGCCCGCCACCGCCGGGATATCCGCCGCCGCCGGGATATCCGCCGCCACCCGGGTACCCTCCACCTCCGCCGCCGGGATATCCCCCGCCGCCCTGCCCGGATTGCCTCTGGAGCTGGGGCGAATCGAGGAGGTCAAGCGCCTTTTCGAGCTTGTCGCGCGAACTGGTGAGGTCCTGCAGCAACTCCACCTCGAAATCGAAATGCAGCACGAAGGCCATGTCTTTGTCTTCGCGCATCACCTGCTGGAAGAAGCGGTAGCTGGCGCTGCGCTCATCGCCCAGGACGCGGCGCTGGCTGCCGCTGGTATCCACCAGCAGGCCGAGCGTCAAGGGCAGGTCGCTCTCCTGCGAGAAGTACGCAATGGTTTGCGGGCGCCCATCCTCGTCGAGCAGGAAATCGTCCTTGGTCAGGTTGCGGACGATCTGGCCCTGCTTGTCGCGGACGGTGGCGAAGAGGTTGACCACTTTGACGCCGCCGGAAAACGTGGGCGTTTGGGCGGCGAGGTGGGCCGCCGGGCCGAGGCCGGCCAGCCAGATAAACTTCCGGCGTGAGAAGGCGTTCGCGGATTTCATCGCACAGTGAGATGCGCGAGAGGGCCGCGGCGTTACCACTGTAATGTGCCAGGGCCGGAGAATCGAGCTATCCAGAGCGCTCAGAATGTTGGGAACTTTTTCGGTCGCGGGAGCAATAGTATATGGAAGGCAGCTTTTTTGAACGGGAAAGATCGCATGAAGAAAACTATCATTGTCTGTTTTGCCGGGCTGTTTGTCCTCACACTGTCCGCCCAGGGACCGGCAAGCCGCCGGGGATTCGGGGGCCCGAGCCCAGATGGGAGCCCGCCTGTCCAGCGGGCCGGTAACCGGCGCGCCATATTCGGCGACCGAGACGTTTACGTCGCAGCAGACGTTGGCCAACGGCACCCAGATTTCGCACAGCCAGACATCCAGCGTTTATCGGGACGGCCAGGGCCGCACGTGCACGCAAACCACCGTGACCCCGCCGGCATCCTCCGGCAAGCAGCCGTTTACCCAGACCACGATTGTCGACCCGGTGGCTGGCTATCGGTATGTGTTGAATTCCTCAACATTGACGGCCATTCAGATGCCGCTGCCCAAAGCTCCAACCTCGACCACGAGCGGCACTACGACTCCTCCGCCAAGCCGGACGGGCGGAGCCCAGGCGACCACAACTACAACGACTGGTGTCAACCTCAACGGGTTCACCACCAATGAAACCGTGACCACCTGGACGATTCCCGCGGGCACCATCGGCAACTCGCAACCGATTCAAAGCGTGCGGACTGTGTGGGTTTCGACCGCCCTGCAGGTCCCCATCCAGATCACGACCAGCGATCCGCGCAGGGGCACCACGGAGATGGAACTGACCAACATTGTGCAAGCCGAGCCCGCGGCATCCCTGTTCGTGGTTCCTTCCAACTACACCATTAAGACCGGCGGCGGTTTTGGCGGCCAGGCGATGCGGGGTCACGCCATGCCCGGCGCCTGGAACCGGCAATAGCGGTCGGACAATTCGCTGGTTTTCGAGCCCCTGGACGGGCGCCGAAGAGGCCCGGCCAGGGCTTTTTGCGACAACCCAGTTGCACACTCCCTTCCGTTTCGTTATGATTGAAGAGTTTCGCGAGAAAAGCTTTCTGTCTCCGTGCTACCACCCGTGTGAGAGCGGGTCCGGCCGGGGGTGAGGCCCCGAGGTTCTACCGGTTGCGCCGGTTGTGACATGGGCCTGTCTCAAGCAAGTTAATCCTCGCTGTTGCGACCTTTGGTTTTTGGGGGATCTCCGATCTCGGTGGGTCCCGTTCGTGAGTGGGTTGCGCCACTTTATTGATTTACATCGCAAAGAGGAGATTCGTGCCGACTTTTAACCAACTTGTGCGTATGGGGCGGAAGCCGCCGCGCTGGAAGACTTCGAGCCCGGCGCTCAATAGCTGCCCGCAGAAGCGCGGGGTTTGCACGCGCGTGTACACCTCCACTCCCAAGAAGCCGAATTCGGCCCTGCGAAAAGTGGCGCGCGTCCGGCTCACCAATGGAATTGAAGTGACCACCTACATCCCCGGTGTCGGGCACAACCTGCAGGAGCACTCCATTGTGCTGATCCGCGGGGGCCGCGTGAAGGATCTTCCGGGTGTGCGCTACCACGTGATCCGCGGCGCACTGGACACCGCCGGTGTCGCTAACCGCAAGCAAGGCCGGTCGAAGTACGGGGCCAAGAGGCCCAAGTCATAGGAACGTATGCCACGCAGAAGAAGAGCCGTTATTCGCGAAGTGCAGGCCGACGCGGTTTATAACTCCACGCTCGTGGAGAAGTTTGTGAACTCCATGATGTGGCAGGGGAAGAAGACCGTGGCTCAGGGCATGTTCTATGAAGCCATGGACAAGCTGCGGGAGCGCACCAACGACGATCCGCTGAAGGCTTTCAAGAAGGCGGTCGAGAACGCCAAGCCGCTGCTCGAGGTCAAAACCCGGCGCGTGGGCGGCGCCAATTACCAGGTGCCCATCGAGGTGCCGCAGAACCGGCGGACTTCGCTGGCGATCCGCTGGATTATCACCAACGCCCGCTCGCGTCCGGAGAAGGGTATGCCGGAGAAACTGGCCAACGAGTTGAACGAAGCCGCCAACCTGCGCGGCGGAGCGATTAAGAAGAGAGACGACGTCCACCGCATGGCCGAGGCCAATAAGGCCTTCGCGCATTACCGGTGGTGAGGTTCCCCCTGGGAAGTTGAGTTTTTAGTTTTTATGCCAAGAACGGTCCCGCTCGAAAGGATGAGGAATATCGGCATCGCCGCTCATATCGATGCCGGTAAGACCACCACCACCGAGCGAATTCTCTACTATACCGGCCGCACGCACAAGCTGGGCGAGGTCCACGAGGGCACCGCCATCATGGACTGGATGGAGCAGGAGCAGGAACGCGGCATCACCATTACCTCCGCCGCGACCACCTGCGAATGGCGCGATATCCAGATCAATATTATCGATACGCCCGGCCACGTGGATTTCACCGCCGAGGTGGAGCGCAGCCTGCGCGTGCTGGATGGCGCGGTGGCGGTGTTCGATGCCGTGGCCGGCGTGCAGCCGCAATCGGAGACCGTGTGGCGCCAGGCGGACAAGTACTCGGTTCCGCGCATTTGCTTCATCAATAAGATGGACCGCGTGGGGGCGGATTTTTTCCACTCGATCGAGACCATCGTCACGCGGCTCAAGTGCAAGCCGGTGGCCATCCAGCTCCCCGTGGGATCGGAAGAGCAGTTTAAGGGCATTATCGACCTGGTCGAAATGAAGGCCGTGATCTGGCGCGAAGAGACGCTGGGCGCGGAATTCGATATCGAAGAGATTCCTCAAGAACTTTTCGCCCTGGCCCAGGAATACCGCGAGCGCATGATCGAGGCGGTTTCCGAGTTTGACGACCACCTGTTCGCCAAGTTCATCGAAGGCCAGGCGATCAGCAACGACGAGATCCGCGCGGGCATTCGCAAGGCCACCATCGCGCTCAAGATTTTCCCGGTGATCTGCGGCTCGGCCTTCAAGAACAAGGGTGTCCAGACCATGCTCGATGCCGTGGTGGATTACCTGCCCTCCCCGATGGATATTCCGCCGGTGGAGGGCATGGATTTCGACCATCGCGAACTGACCGTGGTGCGCAAGGCCTCGGACGACGAGCCGTTCGCGGCCCTGGTGTTCAAGATCATGACCGACCCGTATGTCGGCCAACTGGCGTTCTTCCGGGTCTATTCGGGGACGCTGAAATCGGGCGATTCGGTTTTCAATGTGGCCAAAAGCCGCCGCGAGCGCATCGGGCGCCTCCTGCGCATGCACGCCAACAAGCGCGAGGAGATTCAGGAGATCCTGGCCGGTGACATCTGCGCGGCGGTGGGGCTGCGCACGGTTTCGACGGGCGACACCATATGCGACGACAAGCACCCGGTGGTGCTCGAATCGATCGAGTTCCCCATGCCGGTGATCCAGCTCGCCGTCGAGCCCAAGACCAAGGCCGATCAGGAGAAGCTGGGGATGGCCATCCAGAAGCTGGCCCAGGAAGATCCCACCTTCCGGGTGAATACGGACGCCGAGACCGGCCAGACGATTCTCTCCGGGATGGGCGAGTTGCACCTGGAGATCATCGTGGATCGCATGATGCGCGAGTTCGGCGTGGCGGCCAACGTGGGCAAACCGCAGGTGGCGTATCGCGAGACCATCCGCCGGGAAGCCGAAGCGGAAGGCCGCTTCGTGCGCCAGACCGGCGGCCGCGGCCAATATGGCGATGTCAAGATTCGCATCGAACCGCTGCCGGGCGGCGGGGGGTTTGAGTTCGTCAACGACATCGTGGGCGGCCGGGTTCCCCGGGAATTCATCGGTCCCACCGAGGCGGGCATCAAGGAGGCGCTCGAAGGCGGAATCCTGGCGGGCTACCCCATGTCCGATGTGAAGGCGACGCTCTTCGACGGCAGCTACCACGAGGTGGATTCGTCCGAAATGGCCTTCAAGATCGCCGGTTCGATGGCCCTCAAGGCTGCTGCGCGCAAGGCCAAGCCGGTGCTGCTCGAGCCCATCATGGCGGTGGAAGTGGTGGTGCCGGAAGAGTATATGGGCGATGTGATCGGCGATCTGAACTCGCGCCGCGGGCGCATCGAGGGCATGGAGCTGCGCGGCACCACCCAGATCATCAAGTCCATGGTGCCGCTCTCGGAGATGTTCGGTTACGCCACCGAGCTGCGCTCCCGCACGCAGGGGCGCGGCAGCTTCACCATGCATTTCGGCAAGTACGAAGAGGTTCCGGCCGGTCTCGCGGAAGAGATCGTCAGCAAGGTCCAGGGGAAGATTTCGAGATAAGGAGAAATTCCTTCATATGGCAAAAGAGAAATTCGACCGCACCAAGCCGCACGTAAACATCGGCACGATCGGGCACATCGATCACGGCAAGACTACCCTGACGGCGGCCATCACCAGGGTGCTGGGCAAGAACAATCCCAAGGTGAAGTTCCGCAGCTTCGATTCCATCGATAACGCGCCCGAGGAGAAGGCCCGCGGCATCACCATCGCGGTGGCGCACATCGAGTACGAAACCAAGAACCGGCACTACGCCCACGTGGATTGCCCGGGACACGCCGACTACATCAAGAACATGATCACCGGGGCGGCCCAGATGGACGGCGCCATCCTGGTGGTGGCGGCCACCGACGGCCCCATGCCGCAAACGCGCGAGCACGTGCTGCTGGCGCGGCAGGTGGGCGTGCCGTACATCGTGGTGTGCATGAACAAAGTGGACATGGTGGACGATCCGGAGCTGCTGGACCTGGTGGAGCTGGAAGTGCGCGAGCTGCTGAAGTCGTACCAGTTTCCGGGGGACGATCTGCCGGTGGTGCGGGTGTCGGCCTTGGGGGCGCTGAACGGCGAAGAGAAGTGGGAGAAGACGGTGCTGGAGCTGATGGACGCGGTGGATGGGTACGTGCCGATTCCGCAGCGCGTGATGGACAAGCCGTTTCTGATGCCGATTGAAGACATTTTCTCGATCCAGGGGCGCGGCACGGTGGTGACGGGGCGCATCGAGCGGGGGAAGTGCAAGGTAGGCGAGGAAATGGAGATCGTGGGCTTCCGGGACACGCGCAAGACGGTGGTGACGGGCGTGGAAATGTTCAAGAAGCTGCTGGATGAAGGGCTGGCCGGGGACAACGTGGGGCTGCTGCTGCGCGGGGTGGAGAAGGACGAAGTGGAGCGCGGGCAGGTGATCGCGAAGCCGGGGTCGATCACGCCGCACACGACGTTCAAGGGGCAGGTGTACGTGCTGAGCAAGGAAGAAGGCGGGCGGCACACGCCGTTCTTCAAGGGATACCGGCCGCAGTTCTACTTCCGTACGACGGACGTGACGGGGGTGGCGGAGCTGCCGGAGGGCACGGAGATGGTGATGCCGGGCGACAACGTGGATTTGAAGGTGGAGCTGATCACGCCGGTGGCGATGGACAAGGGGCTGCGGTTCGCGATCCGCGAAGGCGGCCGCACGGTGGGCGCCGGCACGGTCACGGAAGTCATAAAGTAGGCATCCATGGCGCTACGAGAACGCATACGCATTCGCCTGAAGGCTTACGATCACCGCGTGCTCGATCAATCGACCACCGAGATCGTGGATACCGCGAAGAGGACCGGCGCGCAGGTGGCCGGTCCCATCCCGCTGCCGACCTCGCGGACGATCACGACCGTGCTGCGCTCGCCGCACGTCGACAAGAAATCGCGGGAACAGTTCGAAATCCGGACGCACAAGCGCTTGCTGGACATCCTGGAACCGACCCAGCAGACGGTGGATGCGCTGATGAAGCTGGATCTGCCGGCCGGAGTGGATGTGGAGATCAAGGCGTTCGGGAAGTGAAGCTCTCGCCGCGAAGCGATCGAGCCGCGCGACGGCCGGCGTTTCGGCGGTGAATGAAGGATTGGAAAGATGAGCCCAGGAATCCTTGGCAAGAAAATTGGAATGTCGCAGGTGTTCCGGCCGGATGGCCAGGCGGTGCCGGTCACTCTGCTGAAGGCCGGTCCGTGCATGGTGGTGCAGCGCAAGACGCCCACCACGGACGGCTATGACGCGGTGCAGCTTGGCTTGGTCGAATTCATCAAGCCGCAGCGCATCAACAAGCCCGCCACGGGCCACCTGAAGAAGGCCGGCGCGGAAGGCGCCAGGTTTCTGAAGGAGTTCCGCCTCGAGGCGGGCGCCGGCGATCTGAAAGCGGGCGACCAGGTGCTGGTGGGGGATTTCAAACCCAAGGACAAGGTGGATGTGATGGGCGTCAGTAAGGGCCGCGGCTTCGCCGGCCTGGTCAAGCGCCATCACTTCCGCGGCGGCGAGGAAACCCACGGCTCCATGTTCCATCGCGCTCCGGGTTCCATCGGCGCGTCGAGCTTCCCATCCCGCGTGCTGCCGGGTATGCGCATGGCCGGCCACATGGGCCACGGCAGCGTGACGGTCCGCAATCTGGAAGTCATCGACGTGGACACCGAGGACAACGTGCTGGTGGTCAAAGGCGCGGTGCCCGGGCCGAATGGCGGATACGTGGTGGTGCGGAGGTCCAAGAGGTAGCTGCCATGCCGACAGTCGATGTAGTGGATCTGAAGAACCAGAAGGTGGGCGAGCTGGCGCTGGCCGACGAGGTCTTCGGGGCCGAGGTCAACGAGGCGCTGCTCTATGAAGCCGTGCGCCATTACCAGGCGGGCGTCCGCGCCGGCACGCACAAGACCAAGGTGCGCTCGGAAGTGGCCGGCTCGGGCAAGAAGCTGTGGAAGCAGAAAGGCACGGGGCGGGCCCGCATGGGGTCGATCCGGTCGCCCATCTGGCGCCACGGCGGGACGGTGCACGGTCCCCAGCCGCGCGATTACAGTTACAACCTGCCGCGCAAAATGGTACTGGGCGCGCTGCGCTCGGCTCTTTCGGCCAAGGTGCGGGATGGCGAGCTGAAGGTTGTGCAGGCCTTCGACCTGGGCAGCCCCAAAACCAAGGGCGCCATGCAAGCCCTGGCCACGCTCGAAGCCGGCGACACGGTGCTGGTGGTCGAGAACGGCGAGAACCGCAACCTGAAGCTGGGCGTGCGCAACCTGCAGGGCGTAACCTTGATGGCCACCCGCGAGGTGAATGCCTACCACCTGCTGGGCCACCACAGCGTGCTGCTGAGCGAAGCGGCCGCGCGCAAACTCTCGGAGGCACTCGCGAAATGACACTCTACGAAGTGATTCGCAAACCGCTCGTCACCGAAAAGGGCGTCGAGAAGAAGGACAACCAGCGGACCCTGTGCTTCGAGGTGGCCCTGGCGGCCAATAAGACTCAGGTGAAGACCGCGGTGGAGAAGCTTTTCAAGGTGAAGGTTGACGAAGTCCGTACCGCCAGCTTCGAGGGAAAATTGCGGCGCCGCGGGCGTTTCGCGGGATATCGCCCGGACTGGAAGAAGGCCTACGTCAAACTGAAGAAGGGCGAAAAGGTGCCCGACTTCGCGGAGATCTAGATGCCGATCAAAACATACAGACCGGTTACCTCCACGCGGCGCTTCCAGACGGTGGTGTCGCGCGAGGATATCACCAAGGAGCGGCCGGAAAAATCCCTGGTGGAACCCAAGCAGCGGACCGGCGGCCGCAACAGCACCGGGCGGGTCACCTCGCGGTTCATCGGCGGAGGCGCCAAGAAGGCCTACCGGGTAATCGATTTCAAGCGCGACAAGACTGGGATTCCGGCGGTCGTGGCGGCCATCGAATACGATCCCAACCGCTCCGCGCGCATCGCCCTGCTGCATTATGCGGACGGGGAGAAGCGCTACATCCTGCAGCCGGACGGGCTCAAAGTGGGCCAGAAGGTGATGTCCGGGCCGGAGGCCGACATCCTGCTGGGCAACGCGCTGCCGCTGAAGAACATGCCCGCCGGCACCATCGTGCACAACATCGAGTTGCGGCCCGGCAAGGGCGGACAGATGGCGCGCTCGGCCGGATCGCAGGCGCAGCTGGTTTCCAAGGAAAACGACATTGCGCTGCTGAAGCTGCCTTCGGGCGAGGTGCGCCGGGTGCCGCTCGAATCCATGGCCACGGTCGGGCAGGTGGGCAACGTGGATCACGAGAACGTGTCGCTGGGCAAGGCCGGGCGCACGCGCTGGCTGGGCAAGACGCCGCACAACCGCGGGGTCACCATGAACCCGGTGGACCACCCGCACGGCGGCGGCGAGGGAAAGACCTCCGGCGGGCGCCATCCGGTGACGCCGTGGGGCCAGCCCACGCGCGGCTTCAAGACTCGCAACAACAAGCGCACCGATAAGTGGATCGTGACGCGCAAGACCAAGAAGAGGTAGACACATGGGCAGATCCGTCAAGAAGGGGCCGTTTACCGATACGCACCTGGAAGCCAAGGTGGCGGTGGCTGTCGCGATCAACGATAAGAAGGTGATCCGCACCTGGTCGCGCCGCTCCACCATCCTGCCGGAGTTCGTGGGGCAAACCATCGCGGTCCACAACGGCAAGAAGTTCATCCCGGTGTACGTGACAGAAAACATGGTGGGACACAAGCTGGGCGAGTTTTCGCCCACGCGCACCTTCCGGGGCCACTCGGTGAAGGCCGCCACGGAGAAGACCGCCAAGCCGGCATAGCGAGGGAACGATGGAACCGAACGAACAGATCAAGGCGGAAGCGCGATACATCCGGATCTCCCCGCAGAAGGCGCGACTGGTGGTGGACCTGATCCGCGGACAGCAGGCCGGGGCCGCGCGCACCACCCTGCGCTCCACCAATAAGCGCATCGCGCCGACCGTGCTCAAAGTGCTGGAATCGGCCATCGCCAACGCCACCAACCGGATCGAGGACGTGGATGTCGACCGGCTGTACGTGAGCGAAGCCTATGTCAACGATGGGCCGCGCAGCAAGCGCGTCCGGCCGGCTCCCATGGGCCGCGCCTATCGTTACCAGCGCCGCCAGGCGCATATCGTCATCAAGGTGACGGAGAAAGAAGCATAGATGGGACAAAAAGTTCATCCGTATGGATTCCGGCTAGGCTTCAACAAGCCCTGGCGCTCGCGCTGGTTCGCCAAGCAAGGCTACGCCAAGCTGCTGCAGGAGGATCTCGAACTGCGCGAGGGCCTGCTCGAACGGCTGAAATCCGCCGGCGTCAGCTCCATCGAGGTGGACCGGCCGGGGAACAAGCTGCGGGTCACCATCCGCACCTCGCGGCCGGGCATTATCATAGGCCGCAAAGGCGCCGAGATCGAGAAGCTCAAGCAGGACATGGCCAAGCGCACCAAGCGCGAGGTCTTCATTGACATCCAGGAAGTTCACAAGCCGGAACTGGACGCGCAACTGGTGGCCGAATCCATCGGTCTGCAGCTGGAAAAACGCGTGGCCTTCCGGCGCGCCATGCGCAAGGCCGTCGATTCGGCGCTGCGCTTCGGCTGCAAGGGAATCAAAGTGCGCGTCTCGGGACGCCTGAACGGCGCCGAGATCGCGCGCAGCGAATGGTATTTGCAGGGCCAGCTCCCGCTGCACACTTTGCGCGCCGATATCGATTACGGCTTTGCCGAAGCCCACACCACCTATGGCGTGATCGGCATCAAAGCGTGGCTCTATAAAGGTGAGATTCTGGATCTGACCAAGCGCCGCGGCGGGCTGCTGCCGGAGCCGGAGCCGCGCCGCGATTTGCGCGATCGGCGCGACCGCGGCGACCGGGGAGACCGCGGTGATCGGGGAGATCGTGGCGATCGCCGGCGCGCCCCTGCGGCCGCGCACGACCATCCGCCGGCCCCCGCCGGCGCGCCTCCGAGCCCACCGCCGGCGGCCGAGCCGGCCGGCCCGGTTGTCCAGACGCCGCCGGCCGATCTGCCGCGTCCGGCCATGCGTCCGGCCACACCGATCCTGCCGCCGCTCATGTCGCCGCAGCAGCCGTCCTGGAAACAGGAAGCGCGCCAGGAGGGCCAGGAGAAGCCTAAGCCGGAAGCGAAGTCGGAGCCCCAAGCCGGAACCGTCCGGGGGCGAGAACCAATAAGGATTTGAGGGCAAACCGCCATGATGATGCCAAAGAAGGTCAAGTATAGGAAGCAGCAGCGCGGGCGCATGGCCGGCAAGGCCTGGCGCGGGTCGGAGATCTCCTTCGGAGAGTTCGGCCTGAAGGCGCTCCAGTGCGCCTGGATCACGGACCGGCAGATTGAAGCCGCGCGCGTGGCCATGACGCGCTCCATCAAGCGCGGCGGGAAGGTCTGGGTGCGCCTGTTTCCGGACAAGCCCATCACCAAGAAGCCCGCTGAAACCCGCATGGGTAAGGGCAAGGGCGCTCCCGAGCAGTGGGTTGCGGTGATTCGCCCGGGGAAGGTCCTGTTCGAGATGGAGGGCGTGGACCGGGCCACGGCCGTGCACGCCATGAACCTGGCGGCCGACAAACTGCCCATCCGCACCAAGGTCGTCAGCCGGGAGGAAGTGGAGTAACGGAATATGAAGTCGGACAAGGTTCGCGATCTGGATGAAAACGAATTGCGGCGCCAGCTGCACGAGGCGGATGAGCAGATGTTTCGCCTCAACTTCCAGATGTCCATGGGACAGATGGAGGGCCTCAAAAAGGCCCGGGCGACGCGCAAGGACCGGGCGCGCATCCACACCATCCTGCGCGAGAAGGAACTCGCGAGGGAGACGAAATAAGATGGCCGAACAGCAAGCCGCGCAGGGAAACAAGAACGAGAAGGTGGGCCAGGTGGTATCGACCAAGATGCAGAAGACCATCGTGGTCGAGGTCAGCCGCCGCGTGCCGCACCCGTTGTACAAGCGCATTATCGGCAAGCGCAAGAAGTTCTACGCGCACGACGAAGAGGGCGCCGCCCACGCGGGCGACACCGTGCGCATCATCGAGTGCCGCCCGCTCAGCAAGACCAAGCGCTGGCGCCTGGTCGAAGTCGTCCGGCGCGCGGCGCAGGTGGGGGCGCAACCGGCGGATCTGGACGTGAAGGTTTAGTGGCGGGGCGGCCCTCCGGCCTGCCCGCCCCATCTGAGGTGGAGCATTTATGATTGGAATGCGAACGATTCTCGAGGTCGCCGATAATTCCGGCGCGCGCAAGCTCTCCTGCATTCTGCCGCGCGGCGGCGACCTGGGCCTGCGCGCCGGGCTGGGCGACGTGGTCACGGCGGCGGTGAAAGAGGCCGCTCCCGATTCGGCGATCAAGAAGGGCAAAGTGGTGCGCTGCGTGATCGTCCGTATGCGCAAGGAGACCCGGCGCAAGGATGGCACCTATATCCGCTTCGATTCCAATGCCGCCGTGCTGATCACCGAAGTGGGCGAGCCGGTCGGCACGCGCGTGTTCGGGCCGGTGGCGCGCGAGCTGCGCGAGAAGCGCTTCATGAAGATCGTGTCGCTGGCCCCGGAGGTGATCTGATGCCATACAAGAAAAAGATTGAGCCGGTGCGGATCGAGCTGAAGCGGGAAGACACCGTCAAGGTGATCTCGGGGCGCGACAAAGGCAAGACCGGGCGCGTGCTGCGGGTCGAGGAATCGACGGGCAAGCTGCTGGTGGAACACGTGATGATGATCAAGCGCCACACCCGTCCCAACCCCGCCAAACAGATCAAGGGCGGCATCGCCGAGCGGGAAAGCCCCATCGCGGCCTCTAACGTGTTGATCGTGTGCCCCGGCTGCAACAAGGCCGTGCGCGTGGCGCACCACGTGGACCAGTTGCCGGGGGGCAAGACGCGGCGCACCAGGGTCTGCCGCAAGTGCGGGCAGACGCTCGACAGGAAGTGAGGAATCGATGGCGGCACGATTGAGAGAGCACTATCACAAGAGCGCGGTTCCGGCGCTGACCAAGGAATTCGGTTACAAGAACGTCATGGCCGTGCCCAGGATCGACAAGATCACCATCAACATCGGGCTGGGCGAAGCCACGCAGAACGCCAAGCTGATGGATGGGGCGGTGGGCGAGCTGGCGCAGATCGCCGGCCAGAAGCCGGTCATCACCAAGGCCACCAAGTCCATCGCGGCTTTCAAGCTGCGCGAGGGCATGTCGATCGGCTGCATGGTGACGCTGCGCGGCGACCGCATGTACGAGTTCTTCGACCGGCTGGTAAACGTGGCGCTGCCGCGCGTGCGCGACTTTCGCGGCGTCTCGAGCAAATCCTTCGACGGCCGCGGCAATTACACGCTGGGCGTGCGCGACCAGTTGATTTTCCCGGAGATCGATTATTCCAAGGTGGAAAAGACCAAGGGCATGAACATCTCCATCACCACCACGGCCCGCACCGATGCGGAAGGCCTGGCGCTGCTGCGCCAGATGGGGATGCCGTTCCGGCAGTAACAGGAGAAGAGCTTACAAGATGGCGACCACCGCTAAGATCGCGAAAGATATCAAGCTGGACAAGATCCGCCGGGCCTCGGTATTGGCCAAGGCTGAGAAGAAGCCGGGCACCCCTATGCTGCCGACGCGTCACCGCAACCGCTGCTGGCGCTGCGGGCGCCCGCGCGGCTACCTGCGCAAGTTCGGCATCTGCCGCCTCTGCTTCCGCCAGCTCGCCCTGAACGGCGAGATTCCCGGCGTGACGAAGGCGAGCTGGTAGGAGAGGTGCTGATCGGGCGGTTTGGACCGTTCCGGAGCGGAGTAGGAGAACTATGACGAGCGATCCCATTGCCGACATGCTGACTCGCGTGCGCAACGCGATGCAGGCCCGCCACCCCAAAGTGGACGTGCCGGCGTCCAAGCTGAAGACGGAAATCGCGCGCATCCTCAAGGAAGAAGGCTATATCGCCAACTTCAAGGTGGCCGAGGAAGGCGCTAAAAAGACCATCAAGATCTACCTGAAGTACAGCGCCGATAACGCGCCGGTGATCTCGGCGATCGAGCGCGTCTCGCGCCCCGGCTGCCGCGTCTACGTCGGCCAGACCGAGATCCCCCGCGTGCTGGGCGGCATGGGCATCAACATCCTGACCACCGCGCGCGGGGTCATGACCGGCCGGGACGCGCACAAAGAGCGCGTCGGCGGCGAGATTCTGTGCCGCGTATGGTGAGCGTGTCCCAAGCGAGGTTTTAGAGCTATGTCGAGAATTGGCAAGAAGCCGATCCCCCTGCCGGGCGGCGTCAAGGTGAAGATCGGCGAGAAACTGGAAGTGACCGGTCCCAAGGGCAAGCTGTCGGTCCCCGTTCCGCCGGGCATCCAGGTCGAGCAGGTCAATGGAAAGCTCGAGCTCAAGCGCGCTTCCGACGAGCACGCCGCCCTGCACGGGCTGACGCGGGCTCTGGCGGCCAACGCGGTCCAGGGCGTTTCGAGCGGCTTCACCAGGGAGCTGGACATCGTGGGCATCGGCTACCGCGCCGACGTGAAGGGCCGGGTGGCCACGTTTACCCTCGGTTACTCGCACCCCATCGAAGTCCTTTTGCCCGAGGGCATCGAGCTGAAGATCGAGAAGCAGACCCACCTGGTGCTGAGCGGGTACGACCGGCAAATGCTCGGCCAGGTGGCGGCCAATATACGCGCGCTGCGCAAGCCGGATCCCTACAAGAACAAGGGCGTCCGTTATACCGGCGAGGCGCTGCGCAAGAAGGTCGGCAAGACCGGGGCGAGTGCCAAATGATTCATAAGATCGAGAAGAAGGAAATCCGCAACCGCATTCACCAGCGCATCCGCCGCAAGCTGGCGGGGACTCCCGAGCGCCCGCGCCTGGCGGTGTTCCGCAGCGTGGCGCACATCTACGCGCAGGTCATCGACGATAGCGCCGGCCGCACCCTGGTGGCGGCATCCTCGGTGGATAAGGGAGTGCGCACCAAGGGCGGCAACGTGGCGGCCGCCAAGGCCATCGGCAAACTGGTGGCCGAGCGCGCCAAGGAGAAGGGGATCGCCCGGGTGGTGTTCGACCGCGGCGGGTATCAGTACCATGGCCGCGTGAAGGCGCTGGCGGATGCGGCGCGCGCGGCAGGACTGGAGTTCTAATGACGACGTCAGTGAAACGCATCGATCCGGCCTCCCTCAACTTGAAGGAACAGGTGGTTTCGATCAACCGCGTCACCAAGGTGGTGAAGGGCGGCAAAAACCTCAGCTTCTCGGCTCTGGTGGTGATCGGCGATCCCGGCGCCAAGGTGGTGGGATACGGGGTCGGCAAGGCCAAGGAAGTGCCTTCGGCCATCCGCAAGGGCATCGAGGCCGCCAAGAAGAACCTGCGCCGCGTGCACGTGCTCGATACCACTATCCCGCATCAGGTGCTGGGGCAATATGCCAGCTCTCAGGTTCTGCTGAAGCCGGCTCCCGAAGGAACCGGCGTGATCGCGGGCGGAGCGGTGCGCGCGGTGATCAGCGCCTGCGGAATTTCCAACGTGCTCACCAAGTCGATCGGCCGGCGCAATCCCCATAACGTGGTGAAGGCCGCCATCGTGGCGCTCGAATCGCTGCGCGACCGGGCCGCCGTGGCCGAGATGCGCGGCCTCACAGTGGAGAAGCTCTGATGGAAGGCATGATCAAAATCAAACTGGTTCGCAGCCCCATCTGCACCCCCGAGAAGCACAAGCGGGTGGTGCGCGGCTTGGGCCTTCGCAAGGTCAACCAGGTGGTAGAGCGGCCCGATACGCCGGTATTCCGCGGCATGGTGAACAAGGTGCCGCACCTGTTGGAGGTGGTCGAATAATGAACCTGAGCGGATTGAAACCTCCGGCCGGGCAGAAGAAGGAACGCAAGCGCATCGGCCGCGGCATGGGATCGGGGCACGGCAAGACCTCCACGCGCGGCCACAAAGGCCAGCGCGCCGGCACCGGCTTCGGCCAGAAGCGCGGTTTCGAGGGCGGCCAGATGCCGCTGCACCGCCGCCTGCCCAAGCGCGGATTTACCAACATTTTCAAGAAGGAGTTCGCCATCGTCAACCTGGGGCGGCTGGAAAAGCTGGAAGGTGACAGCTTCACCGCCGACCGCCTGATCGAGTTGGGCGTCGTTAAGAAACTGGGCGATGGCTTGAAGATCCTCGGTTCCGGCCAGTTGACGCGTAAGATTTCGGTGGAAGCCCACCACTTCTCCAAATCGGCGCTCGAGAAAATCCAGAAGGCCGGCGGGACGGCGCAGGTGATCGGCGCGGCTCAAACGTGAGAGCCGGGAATCGAAGGGAACCATGAAGTTTTTAGAAGCGTTCGCGAACATCTTTCGCGTACCGGACCTCCGCAAGCGCGTGCTGTTCACGCTCGCCCTGCTGGCGGTCTACCGCTTGGGCGGCCACATTCCCACTCCGGGCATCAACACGCAGCGGTGGGAGGAATTTTTCGGATCGGCGGCCGGGTCGATTTTCGGCTTCTTCGACCTGTTCGCGGGCGGAAACATCCGGCGGCTGACGATCTTCGCGCTGGGCATCATGCCCTACATCACCGCGTCGATCATCCTCCAGTTGCTGACCGTGGTCGTGCCCACCCTCGAAAAACTCTCCAAGGAAGGCGAGCTCGGGCGGCGCAAAATCACCCAATGGACCCGCTATCTCACCATCATGCTCTCCGTGATCCAGTCGGCCACCATCGCCAGGGGCCTCGAGTCCATGCAGCAGGGCATCGTCATCAACCCAGGCTTCGGCTTTTTGCTGCTCACCATCATCTCGCTGACCACCGGCACGGCCTTCATCATGTGGCTGGGCGAGCAGATCAGCGAGCGCGGCGTGGGCAACGGCATGTCGCTGATCATCTTTACCGGAATCGTGGTCGGCCTGCCGCGCGCCATCGCCAACATCTACAACAACGTTTTCGTCACCCACGAGTGGGGCGCCCTCACCCTGATCGTCATGATCGTGATGATGGTCGCGGTGGTGGCCTTCATCGTCCTGGTGGAGCGCGGCGAACGGCGTATCCCGGTGCAGTATGCCAAACGCGTGGTGGGCCGGCGAGTGATGGGCGGGCAATCCACGCATATGCCGCTGAAGATCAACGCCGGCGGCGTGATCCCGCCGATTTTCGCTTCCTCGATGCTGGCTTTCCCGACCACCCTGCTGAACGTCGAGTGGGTCAAGAATGTGGGCTGGCTTTCGGCCACTCTGCGATCGATCCAGCACGGCGAGCCGCTGTATTACGTCTTGTACGTCGCCGGCATCATGTTCTTCTGCTTCTTCTACGTTTCGATCATTTTCAATCCCAACGAAGCGGCCGACAACATGCGCAAGTACGGCGGCTTCATTCCGGGCATCCGGCCGGGACGCAACACGGCCGACTACATGAACGCGATTCTCACCAAGATCACGGTGGTCGGCAGCATTTACCTGGCTATACTCTGCGTGCTTCCGGACATCATGATTGCGGGCATCAAGTTGAACCACCTGCCGCTGGTCGGCAATTGGATGGACAGGGTGGTCCCCCGCTTTTTGCTGGAGGGCTTGAACGTACAGTTCTATTTCGGTGGCACGTCGCTGCTGATTGTGGTCGGCGTGGCCATGGACACCATCAACCAGATCGAGGCGCAACTGATCATGCGCCATTATGAGGGTTTTACTCCCCGGTCGGGCAGAATCCGCGGCCGCAGGAGCACGTTCTAAACGGCTGCCTTATCTAATGATGAACGCCATCGTTGTTTTCGGAGCACCCGGCTCGGGGAAGGGCACCCAAGCGAAGCTCTTATCCGAGTGGCTGGGGATTCCTCATATCTCGACCGGTGAGGTGCTGCGCGAACGCATCCGGAAGGGCGAAAGCTTGCCGTCCGGAGTGCTCGCCACAATGAAGGCGGGGGACCTGGTTCCAGACCAGGTCGTGAATGAGATCGTGGAGCAGCGGCTATGCCAGCCGGATGCCGCTCAGGGCTTCATTTTAGACGGATACCCGCGCACGCTAAGCCAGGCGGAACGGCTCCATCAATGGCTCGGGGCGCGCGGGGAGCGCGCGGTGGTGGTTTTCCTCGAGATCGATTACAATATTATTATCACTAGGTTAGCTGGACGCCGCCAGTGTCCTCAGTGTCGAACTCTGTACAACTTGATCTCGCAGCCGCCTCGCGTGGATGAGTTGTGCGACCTCGATGGCGAAAGGCTGGTGAGCCGCGTGGACGATAGCGAAGCCGTAATCCGGGAACGGCTGGACGCTTACGAGCGGGAAACGCGCCCAGTGTTGGAATTCTACCGGACGAACGGCAGCCGGGTAATCGAAGTGGACGCCGGCCAGGGCACGCCGGAGTCGATCTTTGAAAGGCTTTGCCAGGCAATGGAGGAGGATGATCGTTCGAAAAACTGCCGCTGAGCTCGAGAAGATGCGGCGCAGCGGTCTGCTGGTCTGGCAGATCCTGCAGAAGTTGAAGGAATTGGCCGTAGAAGGCGCGACCACCATGGATCTCGAAGTGGCCGCCGAAAAGATGATCGCCGACGCGGGCGCCCGCCCGGCCTTCAAGGGATACTACGTTCCGGCCGCCGGCGAGGCCTTTAAGTTCGTGTTGTGCACTTCGGTGAACGACGAGATTGTGCACGGGATGCCGAACCCGAAACGAGTGCTTCACAAGGGCGACATCGTTTCCATCGACACCGGGGTGAAGTTGGACGGCTACTACGGTGATTCGGCCGTGACGGTGCCGATCGGCGAGGTTAGCGAGACCACCCGGAAGCTCCTGGAGGTGACGCAGGAGGCGCTCGAGCTGGCTATCGACCGGGTCCGGGATGGGAACCGGCTGTTCGACGTTTCCGGCACGGTCGAGAAGCACGTGACCGCGAACGGTTTTTCGGTGGTACGGGAATATGTAGGACACGGCATCGGGACGCAGCTTCATGAGGAGCCGCAGGTTCCCAATTACGTGGACCGCAAAAATGACAACCCGCGGCTCAAGCCGGGGATGGTGCTGGCGGTCGAGCCGATGGTGAATGCCGGCCGGCCGGAAGCGGTGGTTCGCAGGGACCGCTGGACGGCCGTGACCAAGGACGGGTCTTACTCGGCGCATTTCGAGCACTGTATCGCCGTGACGGACAATGGGCCATGGGTGTTGACGCGGCCGTGAAGGTCGAAGCGACGGTTGTGGAAGAGCGGCCCAGCGCGATCTACAAGGTTGTGCTGGAAGGGCGGCGCGAGGTTTTGGCCCACGCGGTGGGCGCGGTGGAACGGAATTTCGTCCGGCTGGTTCCGGGCGACCGGGTCGAAGTGGAGCTGGCTCCGCGCGATCCGGGGCGGGGCAGAATCATACGCAAGCTGTGAAGAGGCATCATGAAGGTAAGAGCGTCGGTGAAGAAGATTTGCGACAAGTGCAAGGTGATCCGCCGCGAGGGCGTCGTGCGGGTCATCTGCGTGAACCCCAAGCATAAGCAGAGACAGGGATAAAAGGGAGAACTCCATGGCACGTATTGCCGGTGTGGACTTGCCCAACGCAAAGAGGGCCGAGATCGGGCTGACTTACATCTACGGCATCGGCCGTACCCGTTCGCGCTCGCTCCTCTACCGGGCGGGAATCGATTTCGACAAGAAGGTTCGCGACCTGAGCGAGGATGAAGTCAACCGCGTCCGCCAGATTCTGGAAGAGGAAGGCGCCGTGGAAGGCGATCTGCGCAAGGAAATCTCGATGAACATCAAGCGGCACATCGAGATGGGCTCCTACCGCGGCCTGCGGCACCGCCGCGGCCTGCCGGTGCGCGGGCAGCGCACCCACACCAACGCGCGCACGCGCAAGGGGCCGCGCCGCGGCACGGTGGCCAACAAGAAGAAGTCGGCGTCCAAGACATAGGATCGACATGGCGAAAGCACCCGTAAAGACAGGCAAGAAGAAGAGCTTCAAAAAGAAGGAAAAGCGCGTTGTCCACACCGGCATCGTGCACATCCAGGCCACCTTCAACAACACTATCGTGACCATCGCCGATCAGGAAGGGAACACCGTGTCCTGGTCCAGCGCCGGCTCGCTCGGTTTTCGCGGATCGCGCAAGGGAACTCCCTTCGCCGCCCAGCAGGCGGCCATGACGGCGGCCAACAAGGCCACCGAGAGCGGGCTGCGGACGGTCGAGGTCCGCGTCAGCGGTCCGGGTTCCGGCCGCGAATCGGCCGTGCGCGCGCTGTCCACCGCGGGCATCGAAGTGCGCTCCATCAGGGACGTCACGCCGATCCCGCACAACGGCTGCCGTCCGCCCAAGAAGCGGAGAGTTTGAACGGATTTGAGCAATAAGCGGGAAGAAGGCCTGCCATGGCCGTAAACCGCACCTGAAAAGAAAGGTAAGGAGAGCAATTTGGCAAGATATATCGGCCCGGTTTGCCGGCAATGCCGGCGCGAGGGCATGAAACTCTTTCTCAAAGGCGAACGGTGCCACACCGAAAAGTGCGCCATCGAAAGCCGCAATTTCATCCCCGGACAACACGGCAAGGATCGCAAGCCCAAGATCGTCGGCTACGGCCTCCAGCTGCGCGAAAAACAGAAGGTGCGCCGCGTCTACGGCGTGCTCGAGCGGCAGTTCCGCACCACTTTCGAAAAAGCCGCGCTGGCCAAGGGCATCACCGGCGAACACCTGATGTCGGCCCTCGAGCGGCGGCTGGATAGCGTGATCTACCGCATGGGGTTCGGCACCAGCCGCGCCCAGGCGCGCCAGGTCGTGCGCCACGGCCATATCGATGTCAACGGGCGCAAGTGCAACATCCCCTCCGCCCAGGTGAAGGTGGGCGACGTGGTATCCGTGCGGGAGAACAGCAAGAATAACCCCACCATCCTGGCGGCGCGCGACGCCACGGCCCATGCTCCGGCGCCGAACTGGATCGAGGTGGACCGGGAAGGTTTGAAGGGTCGCGTCACCAGCCTGCCCAAGCGCGATGAGCTGGTGCAGATCCAGTTGAACGAGCAGCTCATCGTCGAGCTGTACTCGAAGTAAGGATCGGGCGCGGGCCCACGTGGAGGAATTTTATGTTTAAGGGCTTTCAGAAACCCAAACGACTGGTCGCCAATACCGAAACGCTCACCGAGCGGTATGGCATGTTCACGGCGCAACCGTTCCAGCGCGGATTCGGCACCACCATCGGGAACGGTCTCCGGCGCGTGCTGCTCAGCTCCATCGAGGGCGCGGCCATCACCGCCGTGCGCATCGAGGGCGTGGAACACGAATTCAGCCCCATTCCGGGCGTGGTCGAAGATGCCACCGATATCATCCTCAACCTGAAGCAGATCCCCTTCAAGATCATGGGCGAAGGCATTAAAACCGTGCGCCTCAACGTGGAACAGCCCGGGCAGGTGCGCAGCGCCCAGATCGAGACCGACGCCGACGTGGAAGTGCTCGATCGCGACGTGCACGTCGCCACCGTCAGCGAGGGCGGCAAGCTCCACATCGAGATGCGGCTCAAGACCGGCCGCGGCTATGTGAGCGCCGACAAGAATTTCGACGAGGACCTGGCGCTGGGCTACATCCCCATCGATTCGGTTCATTCGCCCGTGCGCAAAGTGAACTTCGCGGTGGAAGCCGCGCGGCTCGGCCAGATGACCGACTACGACAAGCTGACCCTGGAAGTGTGGACCAACGGCGCGGTCTCCCCGCAGGACGCCATCGGCTACGCCGCCAAGCTGCTCAAGGACCACATGGCCATCTTCATCAACTTCGAGGAAGTGCCCGAGCAGACCGAAGAGATCTCCGAGCGCGGCCTCGACAAGATGAACGAGATCCTCAACCGTTCGGTGGAGGAGCTCGAACTCAGCGTCCGCTCTTACAACTGCCTGAAGAACGCCAACATTCAGACCATCGGCGAGCTGGTGCAGAAGACCGAAGCGGAGATGCTGCGCACCAAGAACTTCGGGCGCAAATCGCTCAACGAAATCAAGGAGATTCTCGCCAACATGGGGCTCTCGCTGGGCATGCGCATCGATGCCCACGGGCGCCTGGTGGCCCCGCCCGCCCAGCCGCCCGGGATGGCGGTGGAGTACGGCCCCGAGTTCGAGGGCCAGCAGGACTCGATCGGGGAATAGCACATGCGACACAAGGTTGATGGATACAAACTGAAGCGGCCCGTGGACAGCCGCAACGCGCTGCTGCGGAATCTCGCGACCAGCGTGATCGATAACGAGCGCGTCATCACCACGGTTCCCAAGGCCAAGGCGGTGCGGCCGCTGGTCGAGAAGATGATCACGCTGGCCAAGGCCGATACCCTGCACACCCGCCGCCAGGCCGCCGCCGTTCTGCGAACCCCGGCTTCGGTCAAGAAGCTGTTCGACACGCTGGGCACCCGCTTCGGCCAGCGCAACGGCGGCTACACACGCATCACGCGCCTGGGACCGCGCAAGGGCGACGGCGCCGAGCAGGCCATGATCGAGCTGGTAGGTTCCGAGCTCGTCAAGCGCGCCGCCGACCGCGCCAAGCGCCGCGAGGAACGCCTCAAAGCGCGCCAGGAAGGCCGCGAGCCGGAAGAAGAATCATAGCACTTGCCATTTCCGCTCTAGCGAGAGCCGCGGTGTCGGGCCGCGGCTCTCGTCGCGTTCAGGCGGCAACCGCGCGCGGCAAGCGTGATAGAGTTGTTCAGGGAGTTGCGCCCGCATGAAACGGACGATTCAAGTCAGGATTTTCCGCGGCGAGAGTCAATACGTCGCCGAATGCCTGGATCTGCCGGTCGTAATCCAGGCGCCGACGTTAGACCAGTTGGCAGTGAACATCCGCGAGGCTATTTCGCTGCATCTGGAAGGCGAAGATCTGGCCGAGCTGGGTTTGGCCGAAGACCCGACGATCCTCGCGACGATGGAGCTGCAGGCCGTCGCCTGATGCCGAAACTCCGGCCACTGAGGCCGCACTTTTTTTCAGACTGACTAGTGTAGTTTCGAGATTACAGCAGCGCCTGCGCGCCGAGCCGCGTCACCCACTCTTGCTTCTTCTCCTTCAACACGTCGCGTAGTGCCAGGGCGGAGACGTCGTCCTCGAGTTGCTCGATAATCTCATACTCAAATGCCGCCTCGCCGCGCGTGTCCCACTCGGCCTGCAGTTGTTTGTGGATCGACGAGCCGTTCTGCAAACAGAACCAGGTTCCGTTTCGCGTGGCGGCCAGGTTCGGGGAGGAGCCAACCCATACGTCGCCGGTCTGATTGCATCGCACCGCATACACGCCGCGGGCGACCTTGCGTTCCTTGAAATCGTGGATGGCTCGCTTTTTGTCCATGCTCACGCTTCGAACCGAATCCCCTGCGCCAGGGGCAACTCCGTAGACCAGTTGATCGTGTTGGTCTGCCGCCGCATGTAGGCCTTCCACGCGTCGCTGCCGGATTCGCGCCCGCCGCCGGTATCCTTCTCGCCGCCAAATGCGCCGCCGATCTCCGCGCCGCTGGTGCCCAGGTTAATGTTGGCAATCCCGCAATCGCTGCCGCGATGGCTCAGGAACGTTTCGGCGGAAGCCAGGCCGGCGGTGAACATGGCCGACGAAAGGCCCTGCGGCACGTCGTTGTGCCAGCGGATGGCATCGTCCAACTCGTCGAATTCCACCAGGTACAGGATGGGTGCGAAGATCTCTTCCCGCAGGATGGGCATCTCCGGGCGCGCGCGCACCAGCGTCGGCTCGACGTAGCATCCCCGCAAGTGCCGGCCGCCATAGAGGATTTCGCCGCCCTGCTCGCGTATGCGCTGGATCCCATCCATCATGTC
This sequence comes from Terriglobia bacterium, assembly GCA_963714205.1. Lineage (GTDB taxonomy): Bacteria > Acidobacteriota > Terriglobia > Bryobacterales > Bryobacteraceae > CAVQNQ01. The sequence continues at coordinate 326,765 of CAVQNQ010000002.1, read as the reverse complement.
GTTCACCGCGCGGCGGTTGACCAGCGGCCCCATCAGCGTGCCTTCCTCCAGCGGATCGCCGATCTTCACCTGGCGGTAGGCGCTCACCAGCGCAGCGGTAATCCGGGGCGCGATCCCGCGTTGCAGGAAGAGACGGCGCGTGGTGGTGCAGCGCTGGCCGGCCGTGCCCACGGCGCCGAAAAGCACCGCGCGCAGGACGAGATCGGGCCTGGCGTCGTCCATCACGATGATGCCGTTGTTCCCGCCCAGCTCCAGGATGGTACGGCCCAAACGGCGCGCCACCACCTCGGCCACATGCCGGCCCACTTCGGTCGAACCGGTGAAGCTCACCAGCGGGATGCGGCAGTCTTGAATCAGCGCCTCTCCAACCGAACTGCTGGGGCCAATCACCAGATTAAAGACGCCTTTGATCCCGTGGCGGTCGAAGACGCGGTTGGCCAGTTTCTGCACCGCGATAGCCGCCAGCGGCGTCTCCGACGATGGCCGCCACAGCACGCAATCGCCGCACACGGCCGCGATCATGGCGTTCCACGACCATACCGCTACGGGGAAGTTGAAGGCGCTGATGACCCCCACCACGCCCAGCGGGTGCCACTGCTCGTACATGCGATGGCCGGGCCGCTCGCTGTGCATGGTGAGGCCGTAGAGCTGCCGCGAAAGCCCCACCGCGAAATCGGCGACGTCGATCATCTCCTGCACTTCGCCCAGGCCTTCGGCGAGGATCTTGCCCATCTCCAGCGAGACCAGCGTGCCCAGATCCGCCTTGTGCGCGCGCAGCTCATCGGCGAACTCGCGCACCATCTCGCCGCGTTTCGGTGCGGGAATCATGCGCCATTCGAGGAAAGTTTCGGCGGCCCGCGCCATCACGCATTCGTAATCCGCGGGGCCGGCCAGCACCACCTTGGCCAGCGCCTCGCCGGTGGCCGGGTTGAGCGACTCCAACTCGCCCCCGCCGGGCGTCGAAATCCAGTCGCCATGGCACGCGCCCGAGTTCAGCGGCTCGATATGCAGCCGCTCCAGGATCTCCGGGATGGCATCGCTTGCGAGCGGCATGGCCGGCCTCTATACCTGTTCGGGCACCACGAAAGGTTTGCGGTATTCGCGCGTCAAATACCGGTTGGCTTCCGGATCGTCGATGCAGGTCATGGTCGTGGAATCGAAATGCACGGTCCGCCCGATCCGGTACGAGATGTTGGCCAGGTGCACCAGCACGGTCGAAGCGGCGCCTTCTTCGATCTCGGCATTGAGGCTTTCGCGCTTGCGGCTGCGCACGGCCTCGATGAAATTCAGGTAGTGGTCGCCCCCCTCGCGCCCGGTCGGACCGGGCTGCTGCTCTTTGCCTAGCCACGATTTGTAAGAGATGTAGCTGTCCACGGCCAGGTAGCCTTTCGACCCGTAGAAGATCGCGCCGATGGTGTTGGTGTTGCCCCGTTCTTGAATATCCGCCTCGTGGTGGGTCTCCCAATGGCGCACTTCGAACTCCATTAACTTGCGTCTGCCGTTGTCTTCGAACTCGAAGGCGCAATTGAGGGTATTGGGCGTCTCCTGGTCGTCGTCGAACATGAAGTGGCCGCCCATGGCGCTCACCTTCACCGGGTACTTCACGCCCAGACCCCAGCGCGCGATATCCACCTGGTGAATGCCCTGATTGCCCAGGTCGCCATTGCCGGTGTCCCAGAACCAGTGCCAGTTGTAGTGGAAGCGGTTCATGGTGAACTCGCGCTTGGGCGCCGGCCCGGTCCACAAGTCGTAATCCACGCCCGGGGGCACCGGCGAAGGCGGTTTGCGCCCGATGGTGTCGCGCCACTTATAGCACAGGCCGCGCCCCAGGTAGACATCGCCGATGAGGCCTTCGCGCATCTGGCGAATCGCTTCCTGCACCGCCACCGAGGAGCGGATCTGGCTGCCCTGCTGCACGATGCGATTGTACTTGCGCGCCGCCGCGACTACCTGCTTCGCCTCGAAGATGTTATGCGAACAGGGCTTCTCCACGTACACGTCCTTGCCTGCCTGGCAAGCCTGGATGGCCATGAGCGTGTGCCAATGGTTGGGCGCGGCGATAAAGATGGCGTCGATGGACTTATCGTCCAGGATCCGGCGGTAATCCGTGAAGCCCTGCGGCTTCTTGCCGCCGTCCTTCACCACCTGTTCGACACCCGCATCGAGGTGCTTCTGGTCAACGTCGCACACCGCCGCCACTTCCACATTGGGGAGCTTGCCGAATCCACTGAGATTCTGGCGGCCGCGGCCGCCCACGCCGATGGCAGCGATTCGCACCGTTTCGCTAGGCGCGCCGAACACGCTGGCCGCGGCTCCCCAAGTGACCGCCGACCCGATTAAGAAATGTCTTCGTTCCATATTGCCGCTCCGCCGGTTTACCGATTCAAAAGTAGCATATTCCGCTTGCCGCCGTGTTTCGACAATTCACATGCCCGCTTGGCCGCCGGGGAATTCCGCAAGCCGCACGGTCATGCCGTCGCAGCGCGCCGCCACGGCCGCTGCGAACCCTTCGCCGGCCTCGATATCTTCCAAGGTCCAGGGGCCTTCCAGCTCCACGCCCAAACCGTAGAGGCCCACGCCCGTGGCCTTCAGCATCGCTTCAATGCGGGTCCAGCGCTGGAAGAATGCGCCTTCCCGCTCCGCCAAAGGCAGATCCGCAAGAGCCGCCGCCTCGCTGGGAGGAAAGAAGCGCTCGGCGATGGCCTGGTACTCCGGCATGGGCCGCAGCCGCTCGATATCCACTCCAACGTCCACTTCGAGAGCCGCGGCGATGGCCGCCATCCCGTGCGAGCGGGAGAGGTTGAAGCGCAGCTCGGGCACGCTTGGCAAGTACGGTTTCCCCGTGGGCGTGAGGGCGAAATCCAGGTGTGCGCCCGCGAACCGTCCCAGAATGTGGCGCAACGCACCATGCGCCCTCAGGTAGCGCTGGCGCAATCCCGGGATCAGCCGATCGGCGCGCGCCAATTCGCCCGCGGTGGGAGCGGGCAGCGAGCCATCGGGCAGCTTGTCCAGGCTCACAACCCAGACCTGGATTTCCCCGGAGTTCACCAGTACAGCTCCAGATCCGCCGCGAGTCCCTGCAAGAATTCTTCGCGGCGCGCGTAGAGAAAGAAGTGGCCGCCCGGAAACCGGCGCAGCGTGAAGATTCCCGTGGTCTCGTGGGCCCACGCCTCGAGATGCTCGCCCGCGATTCTGCCGTCGCTTTCGCCGGCATAAGCGTGAATCGGGCAGGCGAGCGGCGCCCCCTCCGAGTACGTATAGTTCCGATACAGCGCGGCATCGGCTCGCAGGGCGGGCAGCATGGCGCGCATCGCCAGAGGGTCGTCAAGCAATTCGGCGGGCGTGCCTTCGAGATGGCGCAGCTCCTCGATCAACTCCTCATCCGAGGGCGCCGGCGAAGGAACCCAGTCCCGGCGGCACCATGCCGCACGCGCGCCGGAGACGAACAGCGCCGCCGGTCCAGGCAGCCCGAGCCGGCCGAGCGCTCGCGCCAGTTCGAAGGCCACCGATGCCCCCATGCTGTGGCCGAAGAAGGCATAAGGCTCGGCGAGGTACCCTTCCATAGCGCCGGCCAGGGCTTCCACCAGCGGTCCCATGCGCGCAAAAGGCGCCTCGGCCATCCGCGATTCCCGGCCCGGCAGCCGCACCGGGCAGGCTGGAATCCGCGCGCTCCGCCAACCCGCGAATGCGGCCGTGCCTCCGCCCGCGTGGGGGAAACAGAACAGGCGCGGTGCCGCCACGCTTTCCGCGCCCGGAAACCACGCCGCCGCCGGCGCACGCTGGCGCAGCCGGATGGCCAGCAGACGACGCTTCCCGGGAGATAAGCTCTCGGGGCCGGGTCTCGCGGCGCCGCCCGGCCGCGCGGTCGCGGGACGGGGACGCGCCACCACCTCCTCGAGCAGCCGCTCAAAAGGCTCCACGCTCAGATGCGCGGCATAATCCAGCGCCGCCGCGCGCGAAGCCCGCGCGATTTCGCGGTAATGAACTTTGTCTCCGAGCAGCCGGGAGAGCGCCGCCGCCCACGGTCCGATCTCTTGGCGCGGCACCTCCGCCACCGGCACCATCCGCTCGTCGAGGCGCGCCTGATACCGCACGATCGGTTCGACCGGCAGCACATACGGCGCCTCCATCTTAGCTTCCGGAATGCCGCCCACCCGGCTGGCCATCACCGGCACGCCGCGCAGCATGGCTTCCACCACCATGCGCGACCGCGCCTCCGCCCACAGCGAAGGCACCAGCAGCACGCGCGTGCGCGCCAGCAGCGCATCGATCCGGTCTACCGGATCGAGCAGGGCGATATTGACCCGCGCCGCCAGCGCCGCCCGGTCGCGCGCGGTGGTGCCCCACAGCGGCACGGCGGCGAAGGCCACTTCCGGGAAGGCATCCGCCAGCGCCAGGAAGATATCGATGCCCTTCACCGCGCATGGATTCACCATCGTCACGAACTCGTTCGCCGGATTTCCCAGATCGGGCCAGGGGCCCTCGTCGAGCGGCGAGATGGGCAGGTGCACCGCCTCGATGCCGGAGTGGCGGCGGACGTAATCGGCCACGTACTGGCTCACCCCAACCACCGCAGCGGCGGCCCGCATGCGTGCGGTCCTGGCTTCGCTCGGAAAGGCGCAATCGGGACCGAAGGGCACGGCCAGCGTGGTGCGCGCCAGGTAGACCACCCGCGCGCCTTCCACGCGCAACGCTGCCTCCAGCAGTAACTGCGCAGGGTCGTCCGTCGAGGCCAGGATCGCGTCCGGCCGGAAAGCCTCGGCCTCCGCGGCGAAGTAGCTCCGCGGGTTGGCGTTGGCCACCATGCGGACTTCCACGCCAGCGCGCTCGAAGGCCACCACCCCGCACTCCGCGCGCGCGCCGATGCCGCGCCCGGACAATTGCTCCAGGTACTCACGCTCTTCCCGCTCGCCGAAGGCCGGCAGCCGCGCCACCACGCGGCAGCCATGCCCGCGCGTCGCCAGCGCTTCCATGAGCAGCCGGTTGGACTTATCGCCGCCGCCGTGCGCGGGATAGTAAGGCGCATTCTGCGCCAGCAGGATGCGCATCACACCCGCTTCCTCAGGCGCTCGAGCAGCAGCGCGCGTTTGCCGGGCGCCAGCGATTCCATGGTCGCCGGCTCCGCCCGGCAGCCGGCGCAGGGCCGCAGGCCGCCCAGGAAGCGCTCCATCGCGCCCGCGTCCACCCCGCGCACGAAAGCTTCGGCGGCGGTGTGCGAGGCCTCCGATTCCCGCTCGTAAGCGTCACGGTCGGCGAGCAGCTCGCGCACCGCCTCCAGCCAGGGAGCCACGTCGTTCTCGGGCACTACGGGTTTGGGCATGCCGTGTTCATCAAAGGCCGATTGGTAGCGCTCGATGGCGCGGACCGGGATCACGTACCCGGTGCCGCGTTTGGCCTCCTTCAGTCCGCCCGCGTCGCTCGCGACCACCGGAATACCGCGCAGCATACTCTCCATCGCGATCAACCCGAACCCCTCGTACCACAGCGAGGGCATGAGCAGCAGGCGCGCCTGGGACAGCAGTTCCTGGATGTCCCGCGCGTTGCCGAGGAAGCGGACGTTGCTCAGCGTCTCCAGCGCGTGGCGGTCTTCAGCCGCGGTCCCCCAGCCCGGAACCACGGCGAACGAATGCGCCGGGAGCCGCGCGGCCACTTCCAGGAAAATCGAGATGCCCTTCACCGCGCACGGATTGAACATCACGATCGACCCGCGCTCGAAGTTCGCCAGGCGCGCGAACGGGCCGCGGCCGTAAATCGGCGGATGGATCACCGTGGCGGCGCGTCCCAGATGGCGTTCGATGTATCCGGCCATGTGCCGCCCGATGGCCACGATTCCCGCCGACCGGCCCGCCAGCTCCGCCGCGTGCCGCTCCGGATTCCAGCTTGCCGGCCCGAAAGGGAAGAACTGCGGCGTGTGTGCCAGGTAGACCACCCGGCCTTCCGCCGAGTGGTGGGCCTCGCGCAGCAGGGCATGGCCGAGGTCCTCGGAAGAGACCAGCACCCAGTCCGGCTCGAACTCGCGGATGTGGCGCCGCAAGGCCTGCGTGCGCCTTGCCGGCTCCGCCACGGCCTCGATGGCAATGCCGGCCTCGCGCGGGAGATCGGGCCCCGCGCCGGAGGCCCCGCACACGATCCGGCACGCGTGGCCGGCTTTGGCGAGGTGGTTCAGCCAGACCAGGTTGCTGCGCGTCGCGCCGCCCCGCGGGGGCGCGCAGGAGGCGTTCGTAGCCAGCAGCAGGCGCACTCCTAGCCGCCTTCCCGCTCTTTGGCCAGCAGCGCCTGAACTTCCTCCTCAGAGAGGCCGTCCAGCTCCTCGATCAGATCCTGGTAATTCCCGCCGGCCTGTTCGATTCCCTTCAACTCCACGGCCTTGGCCAGCTCCGCTACCGTGAATTCGCCGCTATACACCACTTCCAGCGAGAGATCCACGCCGTAAATCTGTCGCACCCGCGAGAGCAACTGGACCGCCAGCAGCGAGTGCCCGCCCAGGTCGAAAAAGTTATCGTCGATCCCCACCGGTGGCACATTCAGCAGCCCCGCCCATAGCTCCGCCAGCGATTGTTCCAGCGGCGTCCGGGGAGGCGTTGCGGCGCGCCGCGGCAGAGTTCGCCGCGTAGCCGCGCGGATGCGCTCCAGGATGGCCGCGGGGTCGCGTAGCGCGGTGGCGATCTTCACGTAATCCGGATGCTTGCGCGCGCCCTCCGTGCCCGCGGGCCCCGCCGGCTGGCTCGCCGCCGTTGCGGGACTCCCCACGCGATAGCTCACCGCCGCCGCTTCCTCCGCTGTCAGCCGGAAGACGCCATCGGCATCCGGCGCGCATAGCGAATTCAGGAACAGGGCCGCAGGCCGATTCCGCGGCGTAGGCGTGAATGGAATCTCCACCCGCTCGAGGCCGAGCTCGCAGGCGATCTCTCCCAAGCGCGCCACCATGCGGTGCTCCACGCCGCGCCCCAGCACCCGGCAGCTTGCCAGGAACGTATCCACCACCAGCGACGCGCCCGCCACCCGGAAAATCGCCGCGCCGGTCAGCCCGTAATTTCCGAAGCGGTCCTTCACCTCCACAGCCAGGCATGTGGCTCCGGAGCGCTCCAGTTCCAGAATCCCGGGCTCGGTCCGGCGAATGGAAGTGGCATTCATCTGGTTGGTGCGCTGGGTAAGCTGCGTCACCCGGGCCACCTGGTGCCGCTCCATCGGCGCGATTCCGACTTCAAGTTCGAGCGATGCGAGGAATTCCTCCAGGCCGGCGGCGGTCCGCTCCGCCTGCGCGCGTGTGGCGCGCCGTTCGTACAGCATGGGCCGCAGGCGATCCTCTTCGGTCACGCGCGCGCGATCGAACGCCCACACGTGCCGCAAAAACGAGGGGATCTCCTCGGCGCGCGCCGGCAGCGGCAGTGCCAATACCTCCGGTGCGCCCGCTTGAGCCTCGGTGCACTCCTTGGGGTCGTCATCCACCAGGATGAAGCTCTCGGGCGCCAGATCCAGTTCCTCGGCGAGCGCGCGCAGATTGGCGCTCTTGGATGACCAGTCGATGTGGCGCGCGGCGAAATCCTCGAGCCGGAGGGGCATTTCCGGATGCGCCTGGAAGGTCTCGATTACGTCCTCTTCGTTGTTCTTACTCGCCAGCGCAAGCAGCATCCCGGCGCGGCGCAATCCGGCCATGAACTCCTGCAGTGCGCGGCGCGGCGCATCCAGCGTCACGCCCCGCGGCCCGTCTTCTCCGCAGATGCCGGCCCACAGGGTCTCATCGCAATCGAGCGCCACCACCTTGTAGGGCGGCTGGAGGATGGCGTGGATCTTCCGCGCGATGGCGGTGGCCAGCGCCACGAAGAACTCGGGGGTGTAGGGCAGATGCCCCAGCTCGTCCCCGTGCGGATCGTGAACCTCGCCGACCGGATAGAGCGCCTCGACCTCGCGAGGCATCAGCGTATAAACCGCCGGCAGTTCCGCCACGCCCTCCGCGAGAACGCTCTCGAGACACTCAAAGGCCGTTCCGCGGGCCGGGCTGGCGGGACAAACGGCCAGCACGAGCGGAGCCGCCGAAGGCGCCGCGTTCCGCACGGCTTCCGCTAATTTCCGCGCGCGCTCCTCGAGGCCGGCTACGCCGCCGTCGCGCAGCCAATCCTCGAAGCGCACCAAAACCACGTTCACGCCGTGCCGGTTGCGCGCAAACAAACCTCCCGGATCCAGCAGCGCTTGAAACAGCTGGCTATAGCCGGCGAAGCGGATCTCGAAATCGAGCCCCAATTCTCCGGCCCAAAATGCCAGTCCCGGCTGGATGGCTTCGGCGGTAAAGGTGGCGCTGATGGCGATCGCGTGATCGTCGGAGGTCATCGAATTCCATTATGAAGCCCTCCGCAAATTCATCACAACCGGCACGGTAAGCCCCTCAGGGCTGCCCGCTCATTTTAGCCATGCGGCGCTCGATTTCCTCTTCCGACACATCCTCGATGTGCGTGCCGATATACCAGGTGTTGCCGGACGGGTCCTCGACTCCGGCGTTGCGGTCGCCGTAGAACATGTCCTTGGGTTCGCTGATCGACTTTCCCCCGGCCTCGATGGCGCGCCGGTAGACGGCGTCCACATCCTCCACGTAAAGGTACAGATTGCTGGGCCGGGCCTGCCCCTGAGCCATCGGTTCGCCCATCATGATGATGGTGTCGCCGATCTTCACCTCGGCGTGCATGATGCGCCCCCCGGGCCCTTGTGAACGGGTCCCCTCTGCTCTGCCCCAAAACCGCGCTTCAGGAATTCCAGCAGCCGGCCGACTCCCTCGACCGTAAGATAGTTCGTCACCGTGTGGTAACCCTCTGGAATGGCCCGCACGCTGCGTTTCATCGATCCCCCGGATGGCGACATCGTTCTCCTCCTCCGTCCGGCCATTATGCCGCAGCCAGGAGAAATTCGCCACCTGGAAAGGCCGCAGATTGTGCGAAAGGACCTCTTCCAAACCGCCCGCACCGCCCGAGGAGAGCGATCTGGCCGGGAGCGCCGCGGTGGACGCTCACTGGACATAGACGGCAAAGGAAGTCGCCGCCGAGCCTACCTGCACCCGCACTCCGGGTTCGCCAGGTTGTCCGGAGAACCCGCCAGTACTGTGACCGCGCCTACCGGCTGCGGCAAGGGATCGTTGTAGACCTCGCCATCCGTGCTAAGCGAATTGGTTTGCCCGCCGGCCACATTATCGGTGTAAGTCGAGAATAAGAGCTGTGTAAGATCGGGGCTTAACTTACTCACGAAACCATCACCCGACTGAATGCGGAAAGGGCTGGCGGTGGGAAAGACCGGGCTGGGAGTGCCCGCGATCCACGGAGCGCCCGTTGAATCCACTGTAATGGCGCTTCCGCATGCAAAGGCGGGCCGATGCCGAGAACGACGCAATATGGGACGGGCTTGGTTGGAAGGCTCCGGGCGAAGCGGGCTCAGTTTGACTATGAAAGCATCGTGGGCGCCGGCGAGCACAGTCTGGAAGGCGCCGGGCTTCCGACGTAGGTGGAGTAGAGTGTCTGGCTTCCGGTGGATCCCGCTTGGTCACTAAGATATCGCGCGAGTAGGTGAAGAGGGGGGATCTCCCCGTGGGATTCCCCAAAACGTCCGATAAGCACTACTAGAAATGGTGCTCATGGAGACCTTTTTGGCGGATGCGCAAGGTGCCGCTGAGGTACCGGGCTCGCAGCGGTCCAGGCCGGTTCTGGTGGCTGAAGATAGCCCCATATCCCAAGCCCTCCTCCGGAGCATGCTTGGCGAGTGGGGTTACCGCACTTTGACGGCGAATGACGGCATGGCGGCCTGGCAGATCCTGCAAACGCCAAATGCGCCGCGCCTCGCCATCCTGGACTGGATGATGCCGGTTCTGGATGGCGTCCAGCTCTGCCGCCGTATACGCGCGGCCGGCCGCGAACCCTACACCTACATCCTGCTCCTGAGCGCCCGCTCGGAGAGCCAGGATCTGGTGGAGGGCATGGAGGCAGGCGCGGACGACTACCTCACCAAACCATTTCAGATGCCCGAGTTGCGCGTCCGGCTGCGCGCCGGCTGCCGGATTCTGGATTTGCAGGAGCAATTGGTGCGGGCGCGCGAAGCCTTGCGCGTCCAGGCCACTCACGACGGCCTGACCGGTCTCTTCAACCATTCCGCGATTCTCGAGGCGCTCGAAAACGAGGTATTCCGCGCCGGTCGCGAACACCAGCCGCTCGCAGTCCTGCTGGCCGATCTGGACGATTTTAAGCGCGTCAACGACACCTGCGGCCACGCCGCGGGCGATGCCGTGCTGCGCGAAGCCGCCGCCCGCATGCGCTCGGCTGTCCGCGGCTATGACGCGGTGGGCCGCTATGGGGGCGAGGAATTCCTGATCGTCCTGCCGGGATGCGACTCTTCGTCGGCCTGCGCGCGCGCCGAAGATGTGCGCCAAGCCTTGGCTCGCGAAGCGTTCTACGCCGGCGGTGCACACTTCCGGGTCACCTGTTCGCTCGGAATCGCCTGCACCGAAAATTTTGCCGGCGACGCTCTAGCGCTCGTACACGAGGCTGACCGCGCCCTATACCGGAGCAAAATTGGGGGCCGCAATCGGGTCGAATCGGCCTATCTGCTGGAAGCCGCCGCCCCTGGAACCTGCGCCAAAACGTAGCCTCTCCAATAAAAGAAAAAGAAACCTTAAAAATCCTCAAGAATACATCTGCGGAAGTACGGTTGCGCTATACTGGTCCCCCGAAGCCCCTATGCCCCTTCCAGATGATGAGAATTCAGACCAGATGATCGCGCGTCTCCTCCACGACCTCCGGCAGCCTATCGGCAACATAGGACTGGGTCTTTTCTATCTGAATCTCCTGCTGGGCGAGCCCGGCGGGAAATTGCAGGAACAAATCCGGGCTCTGGAAAAACAGGCTGATCGCGCCTCGCGTCTCATCGACCAGGCCGCCGCCGAACTGGATCGCCGTCCCGCTCAGCCCGCCCCGAGCCTGGAACTCACCAAGGCGGCCACTTCCGCCGTCACATAATTGGGCGGTTTCACTAGAAAGCGCGGCTTTCCCTCCCAAAGCCCGCTCGAGACGTGCTCCCAGACGGGCGCGTTGATTCCGCGGTCGATCACCAGCACAGCGTCGGCCCGGTCAATGAGCCGCAGGCTGGAAGGCTTAAAATCCCGGCACGTAAAATCGAGTAGCATCAGGAAAAGGTCTGGCCGCACCAGTTCTGCCACGCTGTTCGATTCCACGATTACGTGAGCGCTTTGCGCCAGGATTTTTCCGAGCATCCCGGAGGCGGTTCCCAGTTCCCCCACCGGTGTGCGCAGCCAGAAGGAACGCTCCGCCCCAGCCGCCAGGAACCGGCCTGAATCCGTCCGGTTTGGCTCATATTCCTCGCTCAAAGCTACCGGGTGCTCGGGGTCGCCTTCGCAGCCGCAACGCTCTCCGCTACGCGCGCAGACGTCCTGCCCGTACTGCGTGATTTTGATGGCCGTCCACCGGAGCTCCCGAAACCGGCGGATCAGGCCTGCGACCACGGCCGTTTTTCCCAGGTTCCTGGCTTGGCCCCCCACCACCAGCAACATCAGGCGATGCGCTCCCCCAGCCGTCTCTTCAGCTCGGCTACCTCGCGCCGCAGTTCCGGCAGCCGCGCCAGGCTGGCGAGCTGTTCCAGGTGCTGCTTCAGGGGCCGCGCCGGCGTTCCCCACACGGTTTCCCCCGAGCGCACAATCTTGGAAGTCAGCACCCCGCAGCCCGACCCCAGCACCGCGTGCGCCTCGATGCGCGCCTTATCCCCGATGCCTACCTGACCTCCGATCACCGCGTAGTCTTCCACCACCACTCCCCCAGAGAATCCAGTCTGCGCGGCCACCACCACGTGCCGCCCGATCCGGCAGTTGTGCCCCACCTGCACCAGGTTGTCGAGCTTGGTGCCCTCGCCGATCGAGGTCACGCCCAGCGCCGCCCGGTCCACGCAGGTGTTGGCGCCGATCTCCACAAAATCGCCGATCTCGACGCGCCCCACCTGCGGGAACTTCTGCCACCGGTCGCCATCCATGACGAAGCCGAAACCATCCGCGCCGATCACCGCCCCGGAGTGAATGATGGTCCCGCGGCCGATGTCCACGTTGTCGTAAATCGTGACATTGGCGTGCAGAACCGAGCCATCGCCGATCACCACTCGCTTTCCGATCACCGTGCCCGCGCCTATGTTGACGGCCACCCCGATGCGAGTGCCATCGCCCACCACCACGTGCGGCCCCACAGCTACCAGAGCGCCCACCTCCACATTCCCGATCGTCGCCGTCGGGTGCACGCCCGGCGCCAGTTCCTGTGTGGGATAGAAGCGGCTGACCGCGCGCGCAAAACTGGTGCGCGGTTGCGGCACCCGGATGACCGTCCGGTAACTGCTGCTCCATTCCTCCGGAACGATCAGGCAGCCCGCCGCCGATTTTCCCGCTTGGGCCGTAGCCTTGCGGCTGCCCACGAATGAGAGATCGGAGCTGCCGGCGGTCTCGAGCGGCGCCACGCCCGTAAGTTCCTTCTCGCCGTCGCCTTCGAAGGTCGCTCCCAGCCACTCCGCCAATTCGCGAACTCGCATGTCTTATGATACAGTTTCATGCCCCTCGATCCTTCGGCCGCCGTCGCCCCCACGGCGCGTGTCAACCCCGATGCTGTGATCGGACCGCGCGTCCGCATTGGCGAGTACTGCGTGATCGAAAGCGATGTCTCGATCGGCGCCGATTCCATGCTCGAACCCTACGTCTACGTCAAGCGGTGGACAACCTTGGGGGAGCGCAACCAGATCTCGGCCGGAGCGGTCCTCGGCACCGATCCCTTCGACAAGCATTTCACGGGTGAGCGCAGCTACCTCCGCATCGGCCACGACAACATTATCCGAGAGCACTTCACCATCTCGCGCGGCACCGCGCCCGAATCCGTCACCGAGATAGGCGATGGCAACTACATCATGGGCTCCGGGCATATCGCCCACAACTGCAAGGTGGGCAACCGCACGGTGATCGCCAGTTGCTCGCTCCTGGCCGGCTACGTGGAAGTCGAGGACCAGGTTTTCATCTCGGGAGGAGTGGCGGTGCACCAGTTCTCTAAGATTGGCCGCCTCGCCATGATCGCCGGCGGGACCCGCGTCAACAGCGATGCTCCGCCGTTCTTCCTTTACGCCGGTCTGTACGTGGAACCCAAGGGCATCAACGTGGTGGGGCTCAAGCGCGCCGGATACCAGGCCGGCGATCTCGCCATCCTCAAGCGGGCCTACCGGATTCTCTACCGCGCCGGACTGAAGCTCGAGGCGGCGCTGGCCAGGATAGAAAGCGAAATCCCCACTCCCGAGACCCTCCACCTGGTAGCCTTCATCCGATGCAGCGAGCGGGGGATCTGTCGCGAATCGCCGGATGCCCGCCGGGCATCGAGAATATGAATTCTCGGATCACCCTATTTGCGGGGGTGTAGAATATTCCCACAAAATACCCATCACGCCCAATGATGTGCTGTGTTCCTTTCGGGTTATACTGTTAATTTCGAGGCAAGGGATGAAGAAATACGCGCCGTTCGCCGTTCTGATCGCAATTGTCATCGGCACTTTGATCTGGCTGGCGGCGGCCGGATCCACTGAATCCAAGACGTACTACAAGACCATCACCGAGCTCGGTCAGATGGGCGATCAGGCTTATGGAAAGCGGCTCCGCGTGGGGGGCGACGTGGAGAACGGGTCTATCCAGCGCGTTGGCAACCAGGTGCAATTCATCCTCAGCCAGGATAATCGCAAGTTGAAGGTGGCTTACACCGGCACCGACCCGCTGCCCGACACTTTTCGCGATGGCGCGCAGGCGCTGGCGGACGGCAAAATGGACAAGGACGGCGTTTTCCGCGCCGGCCGCATTCAGGCCAAGTGCGCTTCGAAGTACGAGCCGCAGACGGGTAAAATGGTCCCCGCGGCGGTCCCCCTTAACCCCGGTAAAGGTAGCATCTAAAGGGCAGCATCTAAAAAGGTATCTATGGAAAATCTGGGTTCCCTGGCCATTCTGCTGGCCTTGTGCGTAGCTGCGTATGCCGTGGTGGCCTCGGTAGTCGGCCGCATACGGCAGAATCCCTTCCTGATGGTCAGCGGGCAGAGGGCGGTTTATGCCGTCTGGGCGCTCTTGACCCTGGCCGCCGGCACGCTGGTCTTCGCGCTCATGACCAGCGATTTCCGCTTCTCCTACGTGGCCGAACACAGCAACCGCACTCTGCCGGCGCTCTACAAGTTCGCGGCCTGGTGGGGCGGCCAGGAAGGCTCGCTGCTCTTCTGGAGTTGGCTGCTCTCCACGTACAGCGCGGTCGTGGTTTTTACCAATCGCACCCGGCACCGCAACATGATGCCTTACGTGATCGGCGTGCTTTCGACGGTCCAGTGCTTCTTCCTGGTGCTGAATAATTTCATCGCCAACCCCTTCCAGATGCTGGCGATAGAAAAGCTCATCACCGCCGTGCCGGACGGCAACGGCTTGAGCCCCCTGCTGCAATATCCCGCCATGGCCATCCACCCGCCCATGCTCTACCTGGGCTACGTGGGCTTTGCGGTGCCCTTCGCTTTCGCCATCGGCTCGCTGATTACTCGGGAACCGGGCGACGGCTGGATTCACACCACACGCCGCTGGACCCTGGTCACCTGGCTCTTCCAGAGCTGCGGTATCATGCTGGGCGCCGCGTGGGCTTATCACGTCCTGGGCTGGGGCGGATACTGGGCCTGGGATCCGGTGGAGAATGCTTCGCTGCTGCCGTGGCTCAGCGGCACGGCTTTTCTGCACTCGGTCATGATGCAGGAAAAGAAGGGCATGATGAAGGTCTGGAACATCGTGCTGGTTTCGGCCACCTTCTTCCTGTGCATTCTCGGCACGTTCCTGACGCGTTCCGGCGTGGTGCAATCCGTCCATGCCTTCGCCCGCTCGGAGATCGGCAAGTACTTCGTGACCTTCCTTGCGACGGGGATCGCCGCCACCATTTATCTGATTCTCGATCGCCTGGATTACCTCAAGAGCGAATCGCAACTGGAAAGCGTGGTCTCGCGCGAATCCAGCTTCCTGTTCAACAACCTGATCCTGCTGGCGAGCTGTTTCGCGGTGCTGTGGGGAACGCTCTTCCCGGTGATCTCGGAAGCCGTCAGCAGCGAGAAGATCTCGCTCGATACCGAGTGGTACAACCGCCTGATGGTCCCCATCGGCCTCTTCCTCCTCTTCCTGACGGGCGTGGGACCGCTCTTCTCCTGGCGGCGGACCTCGCTTGAAAGCCTGCGCCGCAACTTCCAGTGGCCGGGCCTCGCCGCGCTGGCGCTGGTGGGAACCCTGGTGGTCCTCGGGATGCGCCAGTTCTACGCCCTGATCTCCTTCGGCTTCTGCCTCTTCGTGGCGCTGACGGTGATGATCGAATTCTACAAAGGCGGCCGCTCCATCGCCGCTCGGAACAACATGAACCTGGCGCGCGCCATGGTCGAACTGACCCACCGCAATACGCGGCGCTACGGCGGCTACCTGGTCCACATGGGGATCGTGCTGATGTTCATCGGTTTCACCGGCCATGCCTTCAACCAGAGCGAGGTTAAGGAGCTGAATACCGGCCAATCCATGCAGGTGGGCCGCTACGACCTGAAGATGGTCGATCTGCGGCAGGGCGAAACCGCCAACTACGAATGGCACCGCGCCACGATTCAGGTTTCTAAGAGCGGCGATTTTCTGGGGACGCTCGAACCGGAGAGGCGCTTCTATACGGCCAGCAAGCAGGGCACTTCCGAAGTGGGCATTCGCCAGCGCCCCAATGAGGATCTGTACCTGAATTTCGGCGGCATGTCCGACGATAACCAGCGCGCTGTGATCCAGGCTTATGTCTTCCCCCTGGTATCCTGGATCTGGATAGGCGGATTGGTGCTGGTGGGCGGCACGCTCGTCTGCCTGGTTCCGAGCAAAGTCAAGATGCAGTATGCCCGCACGGAGGTGGTGGGCATCACCAAGAAACATGTGGCGATTCAGAATTAGCGAGAGGGCGTGGAACTCACCGCGGAGACGCGGAGACGCGGAGATTTACGCGGAGAAGCAACCGGAAAGTCAAAACCTGAGATCGCTGAGTGAGCGGAGGTCCGAGGGCTGGCGCCGGGGGATGTGGAAGCGGGCCTGCGGCCCTTACGCGCTGTTTGCGCTGATCGCGGCCGTGGCTCTGGCGCAGACCGTCGCCGAAAAGCCCAGCACGGATGTGCGGCGCGTGGGTATGCGGCTGGCCTGCCAGTGCGGCTGCAAGGATTCGGTGGCCACGTGCAGCATGCTCGAGTGCAGCTTCTCGAAACCCGCCAAGGAGCGCATCGCCCGCATGCAGGCCGTGGGCATGTCCGACGAGCAGATCATTCAAGCCTTCGTGCGCGACTATGGGCCGGGCATCTACCTGGCTCCGCCCAGTCCCTTCGGTTGGATTGTCCCCTACGCCTCGGTTGGCGCGGGGCTGGTAGTAATCTGGCTGTTCATCCGCAAATACCGCAAACCCAAACCCCTGGCGGAGATGGGCCCCCTGGAAATCGACGACCCCGAGCTTGAGAAGTACAAGGACCAGATCGAAAAAGACCTGGCTAACCTGGAATAATTGGTGCTTAGTTGATCATCGTTATTGCGTGCGTGCTCGCGATCGCCGTTATCGCGTTCGTACTGGGCGTGCGTCCCCAGGATTTACCGGCCCCCGAGGAGCCTTCGCCGTTCCGCCACCTGGACGAGCGTAAGGCCGCGATCTACGAAAATCTGCGCGATTTGCAGTTCGAGTTCCGCGTGGGCAAGCTCTCCGACGAGGATTATCAGAACACCAAGCGGGATCTGCAGAAGGAGTTGGCCGTTGTGCTGGCCGAAGTAGACAAGCTCAAGCACGCTCTGGCGCAGCCGGAGGTGCCACTCAAGCCAATCGCACCCAAGGCTGCCAAGGCGGTCGCGAGCGGCGCCTCTTCGCCAAACGGCCTGGTTTGTCCCTCGTGCGGTGCAAAATTCGAAAAGCCATTGAAGTTCTGCGGCGAGTGCGGTAAGCCCATGAAGGCGGTCCAGGTATGATGCGAATCGGGTTCGTTCTGCTGCTTTGTGCGCCGGTTTTCGCCGCCGTCACCGGCACGGTGGTGAACCGTACCACGGGCCGGCCCGCTCCGGCGGTAACCGTGGACTTCTACAAGTTCGGCCAGGGCGGCATGGAACGCGTGGACCAGGCCAAAACCGACGCGCAGGGCCGCTTCTCCATCGACCGCGAGCCGGACGGCCAGGGTCCCTCTATGCTGCGCGTCGAGATCGAAGGAGTCACCTACAACCACATGCTGCCGCCGGGGTCCCCGGCTACAGGTCTCGAGATCCCGGTGTACAGCGCGTCCGCCAAGCCCGGCGCAGCCAAAGTTGGGAAGCATATGATTATGCTCCAGCCTTCCGGCGGGCAGATGGCGGTCAGCGAGACTTGCCTGGTGGAGAACTCCGGCCAGGTCACGTGGTTCGACCCCAAGGCCGGCACTCTGCGGTTTTATCTGCCGGCGGCGGCCAAGGGGAATGTCGAGGTGCGCGCCACCGCGCCCGACGGCATGTCCGTGCCCGTGCCTTCCGACAAGACCTCCCGCCCGGATGTCTACGTGGCTAAGTTCGAGGTCAAGCCCGGCGAGACCCGTTTCGACATCACCTATTCGGTCCCCTATACCGAGGGCGTACCCTACGCTGGCAAGATCGTCACCCAGGACGAAGACAGCTACCTCATCGCGCCGAACGGCGTCACCCTTACAGGCGAGAACCTGAGCGACCTGGGCGTGGAGCCGCGCAGCCAATCCCACATTTATGGATTCACCGGGACGGCCTACAACGTGAAGCTGACCGGCACGGCCGCCCCCGCCGCGCAGAGTGCCGCGGCTGATGCCTCCGGCGATCAGTCCGATAGCGGGCCGCATGTCGAGGAAATCATGCCGCGCGTCAACGCCCAAGCCGGGACGATCGTGGCGCTGGCGCTGGCCATTCTGGGGCTGGGTTTCGTGCTGCTCTACCGCCGGGCGCCTGTCGCTCCCAAAAGCGAATGAGCGCCGTCGCCGTGGAGGGTGTGTGGAAGTTCTATGGGGACTTCCCGGCCCTGCGGGACGTGCGCCTCGAAGCCGGCGCGGGATCGTGCCTGGCGCTGATCGGGCGCAATGGCGCGGGGAAGACCACCCTGCTGCGCATCATGGCCGGCTTCTCGCGGCCGGGGCGCGGCCAGGTCCGCATCTTCGGCAGCTCGCCGCGCGAGACCGCCACGCGCCGCCAGATGGGCTTCATTGGCCACGGGATTGCCGTGTACGATGAGCTTTCGGCGCTCGAAAACCTCACCTTGTTCGGACGCCTCTACGGCCTGGCCGATCCCCGGCGATCGGCGCTCGAATGGCTGGAGCGCACCGGCCTCGAGCGCGTTCGCGATGGCCTGGTGCGCGAGTTTTCCCGGGGTATGCGCCAGCGCCTGGCGGTGGCCCGCGCCTTCCTGCACAATCCCGGCGTGCTGCTGCTCGATGAGCCGTTCACAGCTCTCGACGACCGCGCCATCGCGGTCTTGCAGCGCTTGCTGGCGGAAGCGCTGGCCGCGGGCAAGACCATTGTGATGTCCACCCATCAATTGAGGGAAGCTCTCGAGCTCGCCTCGCACGTCGCACTGCTCAACCGCGGCCAGGTGGCCTTTCACGGCCCCTGCACGCCGGAGATGGCGGCCGATCCCGGACTGGTCTATGCGCGTTACGGCGAGGGCGGATGAGCTTTCTGCGCCAGGTCCTCGTCATTACCAGCAAAGACCTGCGGGCCGAGCTGCGCACCAAGGAGGCCGTTAACGCGGCCCTGGCCTTCGCCCTGGTGATCCTGCTGCTGTTCAGCTTCGCCTTCGATCCTTCGGCCGAAACCACCCGCGACATCGCGGGCGGCCTGCTATGGATCGTCTTCGCCTTCGCCGGCGTGCTGGTGCTGAATCGCAGCTTCGTGCGCGAGCTGCCCAACGATTGCCTGGATGCCCTGATCGCTGCGCCCATTCCGGGGGCGGCCCTGTTCCTGGGCAAGGTGCTGGCCAACTACGTTTTGGTGCTGGCTGTGGAGCTGGTCTCGTTGCCGGTCTTCGGCGTTTTCTATAATGTGCCATGGACGTCCCGGTTCTGGCAGCTCATGCTGGTGGTGGCGCTCGGCACGTGGGGACTGACGGTGATCGGCACGGTATTCAGCGCCCTCACCGTGAACATCCGGCTGCGCGAAGTGATGCTCCCCATGCTGATCTACCCGATTATGATTCCGGCCCTGATGGGCGCCATGCAGCTGACCTCGGACCTGGTGGTGGGCAAGCCGATCGGCGCGGAGAACGTGGCGTGGCTGAAGATGCTGGTGGGCTTCGACGTGATTTACACGGCCGTCTCGCTGCTATTGGTGGAGACGGTGCTGGTAGGGTAAAAAGGGGGAATGTGCGAATTGCGTGACAAAGTCATTTACATTCTGGGTGCGGCGGCCATGGTGCTGCTGGCGCGAAACATTTACCTGATTGCGCGCCTGCCCGGCGAGATGCAGCAGGGCGCCATTTTCAAAATCATCTTTTTCCACGTCCCGGTGGCGGCCACCGCTATGACGGCGTCGGTGGTGTCGCTGGCCGCGAGCGTGCTGTTTCTGGTCACCAGGAACTTTAAGTACGATGCCCTGGCGGTCGCCTCGACCGAAGTCGGTCTGGCCTTTCTGGCCGCCAACCTGGTGACCGGCTCCATCTGGGCGCGCGTCATCTGGGGCGTGTGGTGGGCCTGGGACGTGCGGCTCACCTCGGCGCTGGTCTGCTGGCTGCTCTATGCCGGATACCTGATCCTGCGCCAGGCCATCGAGGAACCCACCCAGCGCGCCACGTTCGCGGCCATCTTCTCGATCTTCGCTTTCATCGACGTTCCCATCGTGTATCTCTCCATCCGCCTCTTTCGCACGCAGCACCCCGGCCCGGTCTTCTTCACCAGCCAGGGATCGTTCCCGCACGATTGGTCCATGATCCTGATGTGGAATATGTTCGCCATGATGATGCTGGCCGCGGTGCTGATACTGTTGCGCCTGCGCGAGGAAGATGCCCAGCGGGAGATCGATTCTCTGCGCCGCATGGCGCACGCCTTCTAGGAGACACTCATGCTCGCATTCTCAATCCCCTTGCTGCTCGCCCAGGTCTCGCCCCAGGACTTTCAAACCGAGATGGCGCGCTTGCAGCGCAACTATGAATTCCTGAGCTACGGCCTCACGGCCGCATGGCTCATCCTGGTGATCTACGTCCTGATGCTGGTGAGCCGCCAGCGCAAGCTGCGCCGCGAAATCGCGAGCCTCAGGGCCATGCTGGAGGAGCGGCAGAGATAGCCGCGTCCAGCCGCCGGGCCAGAGCCGGCGACAGGTAGATCGATTCGACCGTGACGCTCGATCTCCCCAGCAGGGTGGCTTGCGACGAGCGGCCGGCTTCGATCTCCACGCGTGTGAGCCCCAGCGGCTCCGGCATCGGTTCTCCGTATACGCGCTCGCCGTTCCGCCCATCGTAGCTGAGGATGTAGGAGATCCTCCGCTCGTTTAATTTCGCCAGCGCCGCGTGGAACGATTCGGTACTGAAGCTGCCAAAGTAGCGCGGATTCCGCGTGCCACAGACACCCTGGTAGGGAGGGTCCATGTAAACCAGGTCTCGGGGAGTGGCGGCGGCCAATGCTTCGCGGTAGTCGCCGGTTGCGATCTCCGTTCGGCCGCGCAAGAGCCGGGATGTCTCCGCGATGTGCCGGCCCAGCGTCTCGGGGCGCATTCCGCGGCGCCGGTTGTCCGGGCTTTGATTGAATCGCGCATCGGAGTTGTAGCGGATCGCGGACTTCACGCAGCGCAACAACAGGTACAGCAGGTAATCCGCGCGCTGGGTCCGGTTGAAACTGTCGCGCACGAAATCATAGTATTCCCGCTCCCTGCCCCGCTGGCTCTCCCAAAGCTCCCGGTAGGCCGCTACAATCGATTCCGGCGAATCGACGATCCGGCGCCAGAGATCCATCAGCGGCGCGTTGGCGTCGTTCAGAGCGAAACTGTGGGCCTTACCGGCGGCGGCCGCGGCCAGCGAGACCGCCGCGGCTCCCGCAAAGGGTTCCAGCAGCCTGCGGGTATCGTCCGGGAAATAGGCGAGGATGGCGGGGGCCAGGAGCCGCTTGCTGCCCTGGTAGGGAATCGGATGCGGGATCTTCATGGCGCATCCGGCATTTTCAGCGTGCCCACCAGTTCGGAAACCCTGGCGATCTTTTCCCGCTTGAGAAAACGGGCCAGCTCGGCGGCCACGCGCACCGGCGACCGCGGGTCCCAGAAATTGGCCGTGCCCACTTGGATGGCGGTCGCGCCGGCGATCAGGAACTCGGCGGCGTCCAGACCGCCGGCGATGCCGCCCAGCCCGATCACCGGGATTTTCACCGCGCGCGCGGCTTGATAGACCAGCCGCAGCGCGATGGGCTTGATGGCCGGCCCGGAGAGTCCCCCGAATCCCGCGCCCAGGCGCGGCCGGCGCGTACGGGCGTCGATGGCCAGCGCGATAAAGGTGTTGACCAGCGATATGGCGTCCGCGCCGCTCTCTTCGGCGGCCCGCGCCAGAGGCTCGATCGCGGCCACGTTGGGCGACAGCTTCACGATCAGCGGCCGGCGGGCCACCGGCCGGACCGCGGCCACGACTTCCGCCAGAAGCGCGGGGTCGTTCGAAAAGTAAATGCCGCCGTGGCGCGTGTTGGGGCAGGAGACGTTGAGCTCGTACCCAGCCAGTCCCGCGTGATCTTCGAGCACGCGCACCACCTCGGCGTACTCCTCCGGCCGGCAGCCGAAAACGTTGGCGAAGACGGCCGTCGAAAGCCGGGCCAGGCCGGGCAGTTTGTCGCGCACGAAGGCGTGGACGCCCACGTTCTGCAGGCCCACCGAATTGACCATGCCGGCTCGGGTTTCGTAGAGCCGCGGCGGTGGATTGCCCTCGATCGGCTCGCGGGAAAGCCCCTTCACCACCAGACCGCCCAGGGAGTTGAGATCGACTACCTTCTCAAACTCGAGCCCGTAGCCGAAAGTGCCTGAAGCGGCCAGTACAGGGTTGCGCAGGGCGATGCCGCACAAGGTGGTGGCGAGTGAAGGATCGCGGGCGCTCATGCTATGGCCGGCATCAGAAGGCGAAGGCCTCCCCCAGCACGCGGCCCATAGAGGAGGAAGGCTCGGCGATTCCCATGGCGCGCGCCAGCGTGGGAGCGACGTCCACCGATTCCACGGGCGTTTCGAAGGTTCCCGGCCGGAACTGCGGGCCATAAAAGCACAGCGGCACGCGCACGTCGTAATTGTAGAGCGAGCCGTAGGAGATGCCACGGTTCTGGCCATACTCTTCGACGTACTCGGGGCGATAGGAGAGCATCACGTCGCCGGAACGGCCCGGAAAGAAGCTGTCGCGGAAGCGGCGCTCCCAGCCGTCCTGGGTCGAGCAGGCGCCGCGGGCCGTGAAATACCCAGCCACGGCCGGCTGTTCGAGGGCGAAACGCCCCGCCAGCAGGCGCACCGGCTCGGGATCGGGCGCGGAGCCGGGATTCAGATAAAGAAACGGGTACAGATACTTTTCGACGTGGATTCCGGGGCCGGCGGCCGACAGCGGCCACTCGATCGCCCGTGCCAGCGTCTCGCCATTCACGGCCATGCGGGGCCGCGATTCCTCGGGCGGCTCCGGGGGCGCACCGTGCGCGCCTGCCAACACCAGGTCGTAGGCGTTCTCGCCGGGCGCGGTTTTGAGCAGGGTGAGGAGCGTTTCCAGGCGCCGGTCGAGCTGCAACACCATCTGCTGCATGAGGGGCGAGCGCGCGCCCGTTTCGTAGCCCAGCAGGGCTGTGGAGCCATCCACGAGGCACAGGAAATCGAATGTCTCGCCCTGGCCCAGGCGCTCGCGCGCGATCAGCTCCCCGGTGAAATCGAACAGGGCGGTCTGGCCGAAGGGAGAGGATTTATATAGGTCCATGAATTCCCGGGGGCGCGCCGGATCGTATACCAGGGTACGCAGCGGAGGCGCATCCGCTTTCGCGCCCAAGGCCATCCAGCGGGCATCGCGAGCTTCATCCGGGGAAGTCGGGCTGTTGAAATCGGATATCCAGTCGCGCGGCTCGCCCCCGGTCGCGAATTGGCCCTCGGAGTCCATCCAGAAGACTTGAGCGTCCGGCGTGCCCGCCATCAGCCGGGCGTGGGAAGCGTTCATGGAAACCACAGAAACCCGTGTTCGAGGCTCGGCGGCCACTTGGGCCGCCAAAGTAGTCGCCAGCAGGCTTTCGGCTGAGGCCTGAACCACCGCATGCGCCCCCCGGTCGTACCAACTTTCGGCGACTATGCCGTGCTGCGCGGGCCAGGCTCCGGTGGCCAAGGTAGCCAGCGCGGATGCCGGGAACGTGCTGGCGAGGTGGCGGCAATCGGGGAAATAGGCGCCCCGGGAAAGAATCTGGCGGAGGCCGCCGGAGCCGAGCAAGGGCCAGGCCAAATCGATATAGTCGGGCCGAAATTGCTCGATGATTACCAGTACCAGCAGTTTAGGGCGGGGGGGAAAGGCCAGCAGCCGACTGGCCACTCCGCCCCATACCAAGGCGTTGAACTGCCGTCGGCAAAGCCTCATAAAAAAAGAGTTTATCAGAAGGCGTTATTAGTGTTATAGTGTATTTTTTAATACGGCCGGTCATGGATCTGCTGCCCTCCTCTTGGATGATCCAGGATCGGAAGGCAGGCGCATGATCGAAGAGAAGAGTGTGTTGAGTCTAGCTGCGATCCGCCATAATCGTGGCATCTCTCTGCGGCAAATTGCCGACGCCACGAAGATCAGCATCCGCTCCCTCGAAGCCATCGAGCGGGGCGAGTTCCGCAAGCTACCCGGCGGAATTTATACCACCAGCTATATCCGCCAGTACGCGCGCGCAATCGACTACGACGAAGGCGAGTTACTCGACTTCTACCGACGTGAGACCAGCGGCGGAACCAGTGCCCCGGCGGCCTCGCAAAACGGCGGTAAAGGAATGTTTGACGGACTCAAACCCGTCTCGGGCATATTGGGATTGTAGTCTTTTAATTTACGGCTTCTTCGAAGCCAGCCGCGTGGCAAAGCGAGCCACATGAATGATGGTTCGCTCGTGAGTGCCCTCGCCGATCAATTCGGTCTCGTCGCGCGCCTCCACTCGAAACAAAATGCGGCGTTCACTCACGCCGGTTACTGCGGCCGTGAATGTCACGACCGCGCCCACGGGCGCCGCGGCAAGGTGCGAAACATTCACGTGCGTGCCCACGGTATCGTAGCCGGGGGCCAGCAGCGGTAGCACGGCGAGCCGGCAGGTGCGCTCCATGTAGCCGATCATGTGCGGCGTGCTCAATACGCGCGGGCCCTCCAGTCCCAGAAAGTCGATAGCCACTTCGCTTGTAACCAGCAGTTTCTCCTCGCCCTTGGCGCCAATCGGGATTTCATTCATAAAGTCGGTTGCGATCAGGCCGCGGCCAGTCCCCCCAGAACCCCGCGCATATAGCTCATCGAGCGCTGCATGCCCGGCATGGGGTTATCCGCGTTGATTTCATATTCCAGGTTGACGCAGCCCTGGTAATTCATCTTCTTGAGCTGCTTGAAAAGTGCCGGGAAGGGCATATCGCCGTCGCCCACGTCGCACTGGCTTTCCTTATCGGACATGTTGCGGAGATCCTTGACGTGCATATCGAGCAGGCGCGTGCCGGCCTGCGCGACCGACTGCACCACGTCCGCGCCCGTGCGGGCCGTATGACCGGCGTCCAAACACAGCCCGCAGCGGGGATCGAAACCGCGCAGCGCTTCGAGCACCGATTGCGGGGTGGGGAAGTTCTGGTCCTCCGGCCCGTGGTTGTGAATGGCGATGCGGATATCGTAGTCCTTGACGAACCGCTCGATCGCGCGAAGGTTGGAGTGCGTGGGAGCGCAGACCATCATGGGCATCCCGGCGTCCTTGGCGTACTCGAAGGCGCGGCGGATGGAAGCGTCGTCGCCCTTGTCGATCGTGATGTTGCCGCCGCTCATAATGCGCAGGCCGGCGGCTTCGAACTCGTGGCGCCACTCGGCGCGCTGCTGGGGAGTGCTGTCGAACCCGAGGTGATAATCCTTGATGCTGATCCAGGGCGTTCCCAGCTCCTTGATCATGGCGATGGCTTTGGCGCGGTCGAATTTGCGCAGCGAGTAGGAAGCGATTCCCAGCTTGATGCCCCAAGGCGTGGTTTCGATGCGGGCCGGAAGGGGCGGCGCCGCGGCACTCAATCCGGCGATGCCGGCGGTGCGCAGGAAGTTGCGGCGGGATGCCTTAGTTTTCATACGGCTCGCCATTCATTTTAACGCGGATGTGTCGAAGACCACGCCGCGGGGCGGCGGTGCCGCTCGGCGGCGGCTCTGGTATGGAAGAACACTGCGCCGGCGGTGGCGTGGCCCTCCCTTTGCTCCTCCCAGGGAAGGCAGGCGGCCCGCCACGGGCGCCGCGAAAAAAGGAGATGGTATGGCAGGAAAGAACACCTCGGCTTTCGGAATTTATGCAACCCGGCCCATGGTCGAGGAGGCCGTGGAACACTTGCGTAGCGCGGGTTTCCGCAGCACGGATATTTCGGTGCTGTTCCCCGATAACTCAGGCACCAAGGAATTCGCGCACGAGAAGAATACCAAGGCTCCCGAGGGCGCTACCGCGGGGGCGGTCTCCGGCGGAATTGCGGGTGGAGTGCTGGGCTGGCTGACGGGCATCGGAGTGCTCGCTATTCCGGGGATCGGTCCTTTTATCGCGGCCGGCCCGATCGTGGCCGCGCTGGCGGGGGCGGGAGCCGTGGGTACGCTAGGTGGCATTATCGGCGCGCTGGTGGGAATGGGAATTCCCGAGTATGAAGCCAAGCGCTTTGAAGGCCGGCTGCGGGAGGGCGGTATTCTGCTCTCGGTGCATTGTGACAGCAGCGACTGGGTGAAGCGGGCCAAGGAAATTTTGCGCGAGACCGGAGCGCAGGATATCGGCGCCGCGGGAGAGAAGGCGGGAGACTTCAGCAATACCGACAAGCCACGCCCGCGGGTACGCGGCGCGGGGACCGGAAAGGCTGTTACCGACGAGGAACTTTACGCCGACCGCGCGACCGACGATCCGGCCCGCGGGGACGTGGACGACGTATAGAAAAACAGAAACGCCCGGGCTGGTCCCGGGCGTTCCTCTACACGACGTTTTAGATGACGTTTACAGGCCGGCGTGGACCTGATCGACGTCGTATGCAGCTCCGGATCCGTGGCACACGCTGCAGCTCTCGCCGAATTTGGGATCGGTATTGACGTCCGCGTGCGCGTACACCGATGCCTGGAAGTGGCACGCGGTGCAAGCCGAAGTAGTAGCGGGAGTGGGATTCTCAAGCCCCTCTGGATCGGTTACAGGATTCTTGCCGATCGGCAGGTTCTCTTCGGAACTGCCGGTGTGGCACATGTAGCACTTGGCCGTGTCCGGCGGGTCACCGCTGGGCGTGAAGACGGGATAGAGAATCGTGCTGAAGTCGTTATGGCTGCCGCCATATCCAACGATGACGTAGGTCAGGCCGGCTTGCGCAAAGGTCTCGCCAGTGTGGATCTTGTGAATCATCATCGTGAAATTGATCCCTTGCGGCGGGGCCGCCTTATCGGCCGCGTTGGTGGCTGCCGCCCGCGTGGATGCATCGGTATTGCTGGGGTTATGGCATAGCACGCAGTATTCGGTGTTGTTGCGCAGGCTGCCATGCAGTTCCAGCTTGGTGTGGCAGTTGTTGCAGTTGGCAAGCGCCACTACCGTGCGCCGCGGCGTAACCGTCGAGCCATCCACCGAGAAGTAGATGACCTGGTTCGTCCCGGCGTAATTCACGGTCTGCTGGATGGTGGTGCCGGGCTCCAGCGTGGCGCTGAGCCGCCCCTCGATCCCGATCGCGTAGGTGCCGGTAGCCTTCGCCGGAACGGCGTGCGTGAAGGTGTACGTGCAGGTTCCGTCGTTGGTGCAGGTGGCGGCGGAGGCGACGCTCTCGGTCACATATCCGGGAGTGGTCACGTCCGAGCCGAAGCTGGTATAGCCGTAGTCCGTGGTGGGGCCGGCCATGGTGAGTGAAAGGGAGTTCGAGCCGGTCGTAAACGGAGCTCATCGGAATCCCGTTCTTGTTGTTGTCCCGGACCGTGAAGGTGACGGTCGGCTTCTGCCCGGCGCCGCCGTTGGTCACCGATACCAAGGTGAAGTTCAAGCCGGTAATGGTCTTCGATTGGTCGGGAACGGTGTGTGCTCCCATGATGGAGGCGTCGAATTCGCCCGCGTCCTGCGGTATATGGCACTGCGTGCACTGGCTGTCATCCGTCTGCGGGAGGTTCACATGGTTCGCGCCGGTGGCGAAGTTGACGTTATCGTGGCAGGAGCCGCACGCCGCACGGGTGGGCGTGGTGAGCCACGCGTTGGTTTGCGCCGCGCCGTTCTTGGGATTGTGGCAGGTGCCCGCGCAATCGAGCGGTTCGTAGAGCGAAGTAGAGGGGAACCTCACCGTGGAGAAATTCGTGTAGCCGCCATGCCCGTAGATCTGATACGTTCCGCCGGCCACTACCGAGGGCAGGTCCGCGCCCATGTGGAGCTTGTGGATAAATACCTTGAAATCCAGGCTGTTGCCGGTGTTCGGGTCCGAGGTTTGCGGCTGGTGGCACATGATGCAGAGGGCCGTTCCCACGCGCGAGCCGCCATGGAACGACATGATGTCGTGGCATTTGTTGCAATCCGCGTCGCGGACGACGTCGCGCGGCGCCGGTTTGGAGGCGCCCGACGGCACGAAATCGAAGGTGGTGGACGCGTAGTTGGTGCCGAGATCCCATTCCGTCAGATTGCGCGACCCGTAAATGCCTATGCGGTTCGTGAGATTAGGATTGAATCCGGCCGGCGCCTTGGTTTTGAAAGTGTAGACGTACTCGCCGACATTCACCGTGGAGGTGGTGCCGCCGGAATCGCCGGCTGCCTGGGTGGCCGTGGCGCCGCCCTGGACCGCCGTAGCCGTGCTGACGATATACGAAGCAAATTGTTCCTGGCCGCTGGGGATATACGCCGCCAGGTACCGGGGAGTGATCGCACCAGGAGTCTGGATGCCATTGATGTCGAGTGGCAGGCCCGTCGGGTCGGTAACCTTGTAATCCACGCTGATGGTGCCGTCTGAGGCAATGGTCGCTGAGACTACGCTAAAGACCAAGCCCGGGTTGACATATTCCACGATCGCCTGGGGTGCGTAATAGGCTTTGTCGTGGGGGGAAAAAGCGGTATTCCTGGCTCCGCTCACCAGCGCCACGGAAGCGGCGATCAGTGCCAAAACTAGAGCCAAGCGTTTTGCTGCGAAAGCCGAACACGAGATCCGCATATTTTCGTATTCTCCAAAATTTAAGACCTGACAGTCCAAAATACTTGTACGCCTGGAAACAATCCTGAAGCTACCAAGCTGTGAGGAGAAAGCACCTGGCAGGCCAAACCTGCGAAGCTGATACTCAGGTCTTCAAGTCTTTTGATATGTTTGTGTTGGGAAACTCATCAGGATGTGGATAGATTTGTGGTAAGCCTGGATTTGGGTGAAAACCACCGGACCCTATGGGTGAAATCGCCCTATTTGGAGAAGTAGTCCGGGACGGGCTGGAGGATTTCGAGGGAGCGCCGACCCTTACGGTTTTCCCGCCCTGCCGAACATCCGCAGGCGCACAACGAAATGGCGACCCTCGTCTCCGTAGTATTGCAGGAACTCAGGCGATCCGATCACGGTTCCCACAGCGGTATAGTTGCGATGGCCTGTCAGGTTGTTGGCGCCCACGCGGATGGCCAGGCGATATCCACGAAAAGTGAAGCGGCGCTCCAGATGCAGATTGAGATCGAAGCTAACGGGGTAGCGCTGCGAGTCCACCGGGCCCACCACCGTTCCGTTGTCGCTGGTCACCGAAAAGGGGAAGCCGGTGCGGTAATCCACCAGCGTGGCGACGGCCCAGTTTTTGAACGGAAGCGGAAGGTAGGCCCAGCCCATGAGGCGATTGGGCGCATCCCAGGGCACCCGCCCGAAGTTATTGGCCACCTGTAGAGGTTGATCCACGCCGACGTCCAGCACGGCGTTGGAAACGGCCCGCGAACGGACATAGCTGGCCATCCAGCCGTATTGATCGCCGAAAGTCTGGCGCGCGGTGAAGGCGGCCTCATCGTAAGCGTCCTGGCGCTGGTTGGTGAGCTGGTAGGTTCCACCGAAACCATAGCCCAACGCCGATGGCCCTATGTTGATGGCGCCGGGCGGTGCGCCCACGGGCGAATACACGAAGCCATCGGTGCCGCGTTTCTGCAGCAGCTCGACATTGCCCAGGATGGTGTGCCAGAACTGGTGCTCCAGACCCGCGCTCCACTTATCGAAGCCCGGCAATTTCAGATTTCCGCCGGTGACGAAGGTGGTGACCAGCGGCGCACCCGGAACGCCGGTATCGGAATAGGGAGTCGTGACCGGCTGCTGATCGAGCGAGCGGGAGAACAGGGCCAGGCTGGTGGCGTCGTGGACGCGCGCAAAACCGGCGGTGAGTTTGGTGTGGCCGTCGGCGAAGGGCGCCCAAGAGGCCGAGACACGCGGGCCGAAGGCTGGCTGGCGCACCAGCTCATCCCATTCCTGGCGCAGGCCGATATCCACCGTCACGCGCTCGGCCACCCGCCAATGATCGTTAATATAGGAAGCCGCGACCGCGTTCGGCCGCGAAAAATCGCCGCTGCCCCGGAAGGTGGTCAAGAAGACCGGCAAGCCCGAGTTGCCGATCGTCTCGAAGGCCGTGCGCCGCATATCGGCGGTGTAATCCAGGCGCTGCGCGTCGGCGCCGATCTGAAGCTGATGGCGTCCGACGAGGTGCCACCAGCGGGGGAAGTAGTTTATAAAGAGCTGGCTCCGGCGGCCCTCCTCCTTGGAATCGAGGAAATAGTTCCCACTCCGCCCGGCGGGGGAAATGACATAGGTCTCGCTGCCTTCGGGGACCCGGCGGCGATAGACGCGCTGGAAGGCGAAGCCGGTCTCGACAACCGCTCCGCTGTACCAGGAATGCGAAACCTTCACGGCGGCCAGCCACTCGCTGCCGCTCTCCCCGCTGGTGGTGGGGACGGGATCGAGCACGCCCAGGCCATAGTGCGCCTGGTGATCGAAGTCGGACAGCAAATCGGCATAGAGAATGTTGGAGGGCGTGAGGTTCACCTGGGTATGGAAGAGATTGCCGGCGGTCCAGGAGGCGTTGGTGTTCTGGCCGGCGGGCAAACCGGCCACGTACCCGTTGTTATATTCGCCGTTGAAGCTGTCGGAGAACCAGGCGCGGGCTTTGAGAATGGGTCCGGAGAAGCCCGCGCGGGGCGTCCAATCACCCACCCGCGCGCCGCTATGGAAATCCAGGCCCGGGATAAAATTCGTGGCGGTGTAATGGAACTGGTCGGTCCCGTTATCGGTTTGGATTTCCAGCGTGCCGGCGGAGCCGCGGCCATACTGGGGAGTCTCGCGCGAGGAGACCAGGTTCATCGTGCGCACGCCTTCCACCGCCAGCATCGTCGAGTAGCGGTTGTCGATGGGATCGGTGACGTCGAATCCGTCGAGGGTGTAGCGCGTCTGGTATTCGGCGCCGCCGTGAAAATGGACGCCCCCGCTGGGGTCCTGGATCACCCCGGGAATCAGCCGCATGCCATTGCGCAAACTCTGGCTGGCGGGGTAGGGGACATCGTTGACATCGGTCCCGCTCAGCTGCTGTTCGCGCTGGGTCTGCTGGGGATCGACGGGGGCGGGCATTTCGCCCACGGTGACGCTTTGGAACACCTCACGCTGCGCGTTGAGCACCAGGGTGACCTCGGTGCCGGCGCCGGTGACGTCGAGGGGCCGGCCGGCCAACTGGAAATAGCCGGTGCGGTTCACGTCGAGCAGATAAGTGCCCGGAGCGGGCAGGGAAAGCCGGAAATCGCCGGAAGGTCCGGACTCGCCTTCGATAGGGAGCTCGGCGCCGAGGCGCGCAGCGATCCGCGCGCCGGCCACGGGGGCCTCGTTCTCATCCACCACGCGGCCGGAGAGCGTCACCTGAGCGGCGGCGATCCCCGCTGCCGCCAGCCACGCCAGCGCCAGCCACGCGATCCGCGTGAAATGCATGAGACCCTTTCGGCTATTATACCCGGTACAATCCGACGCTATAATCGAGAAGTGCGAATTGCTTCCGCTCTCCTCCTGATGCTGGCTCTGACCGGCTGCAGCCCCAAGGCGCAGAATAGCGACGCGGTGCGTCAGGGCGTAATCGATCACCTGACCAAAGCCGGCTTGAACGTGCAGGCGATGGATGTGAAGGTGACGGCCGTTCAGTTCAACGGAAACAAGGCGGACGCGACGGTGGCGATCACGCCCAAGGGAACCAGCGGCGCGGGCATGTCCATGACCTATCAGCTCGAGCAGCAGGGCGGTAACTGGGTGGTGGTGGGCCGCCCGGCCGGCCCTCCGCACGGCGGCATCGCGATGCCGCCCAACGGGTCGAATCCGCACGGCGGAGGGATGGCTGCGCCGGCCATGCCGGCCTCACCGGGCGGTATGCCCGCCCCCGAAGATCTTCCCCCCGCCGGCCAGAAGAAATGAAATGCGTCGCCATTCTGGGTGGTGGTCCAGCCGGAGCTTACGCGGCGGAGAGACTGGCCGCGGCCGGCCTCGCGGTGCAGCTCTTCGACGAGAAACTCGCCTGGGAAAAGCCGTGCGGCGGCGGGCTGACGTATAAGGCCTACCACCAGTATCCGTTTCTCATCGATAACGCGACCCCCAAGCGCTTCGTCACCGAAACCGTGCTCTCCGAACCCAAGGCCGGCGAGGCGCTTCTGAAGCTGAACGATCCGCTGCTGATTTATTCGCGTCTGGATCTGAACCGAATGCTGCTGGAGCGCGCCGAGCGGGCGGGCGCCCGGATCGAGAAGGCGCGCGTGCGCGAGATCTCCCGGCACGTGGGGGGATGGGAATTGCGCACCAGCTCAGGCATGGCCCGCGCGGATTTCTGCATCGTGGCCACGGGCGCGCGCAATCCGCTGCGCCAGGTGGGCACGGAGCTGCAACCGCACGATACCATGGCGGCGCTCGGCTACTACGTCCCCGGGGACCAGGCGCGCATCGACATTCATTTCCTGCCGCGCCTGGAAGGTTACATCTGGATCTTCCCCCGCTGCGGCCATCTGTCGATTGGCATCTGCGGCAAGAACGAGCCGGCCGTCTCGCTGCGCCAACGCCTGGAGCGCTTCATGACCGAGCGGGGCATCGCCTGGAAGGGCGAATTATTCTACAGCCACCTGCTGCCCTCGCTCGATGCCGCCTCGTGGCTCAACAATCGCGTGGCCGGAGAAGGCTGGATGGCGGTGGGCGACGCGGCCGGCCTGGTGGATCCCGTCACTGGCGAGGGCCTCTATTACGCCATCCGATCGGCGGACCTGGCGGCGCGCGCGCTGCTTTCCGAAGTGGGCGAGGTGGCCGAGAAGCTGCGCCATTACCGCGCCCTGCTGCGCCGCGATTTCGCGGCCGAGCTGGAGCTGGGCGCACGCCTGGCCAAGCGCATCTTCCTGGGAAGGTTCCTGTGCAGCTCGGTGACCGCGCGCATGGTGCAGTTCACGCGCCGCAGCCCGCGTTTCTCGGCGATCATGCAGGACCTGTTCGCGGGCCGGCAGCCGTACTCCAGCCTGAAGAGGCGCCTGCTGCGAAATCTCAATGGAAGCCTCTACGATTCGGGCATGAGCCTGGGCTTCAGCCGGCTGGTGCCGCGCAAGGCGGGGTAGATGAGCCATTCACGCTCCGAAGAACTGTTCCGCAGAGCGCAGGAGATCATTCCCGGCGGCGTGAATTCGCCGGTGCGAGCCTATCGCAGCGTGGGCGGCAACCCGCCGTTTATCGCGCGCGGCGAGGGGTCGCGCATTATCGACGTGGACGGGAACGCGTACATCGACTACGTCGGCTCGTGGGGGCCGCTGCTTCTGGGACACCGGCATCCCGCGATCCTCGCGGCGCTTGAAGGCGCCCTGGCCATGGGCACCAGCTTCGGCGCGCCGACCGCGCAGGAGGTCGAGCTGGCCGAGGCGATCTCCGATGCGGTGCCTTCCATCGAGATGGTGCGGCTGGTCAATTCGGGAACCGAAGCCACCATGTCGGCCATTCGCCTGGCGCGCGGCTTCACCGGCCGCGACCTGATCGTGAAGTTCGAAGGCTGCTACCACGGGCACGTGGATTCGCTGCTGGTGAAGGCCGGCTCGGGCATGGCCACGCTGGGGATCGCCGATACGCGCGGCGTCCCGAAAGGTTTCTGCGATACCACCATCGCGCTGCCGTTCAATTCCACCGGCGCGCTGGAGGCCGCGTTCCGCGCGCACGGGAAGAGCATCGCGGCGGTGATCGTGGAGCCGGTGGCGGGCAACATGGGCTGCGTGCCGCCGCTTCCGGGCTACCTCGAGCGGCTGCGCGAGATCACGGCGGAGTACGGCGCGCTGCTGATCTTCGACGAAGTGATGACCGGCTTCCGCGTGGCCTTCGGCGGCGCGCAGCAGCGCTATGGCATCCGGCCGGACCTCACCACGCTGGGCAAGGTGATCGGCGGCGGGTTGCCGGTGGGCGCGTACGGCGGGCGCAAAGAGATCATGCGCCAGGTGGCGCCGTGCGGGCCCGTCTACCAGGCCGGGACGCTCTCCGGCAATCCGCTGGCGGTGGCGGCGGGGCTGGCCATGCTGCGCTATCTCAAGGCGCACCCCGAGACTTACGACCTTCTCGAAACGCGCGCGGCCGCTCTGTGCGCCGCTGCGCCTGAGGGGATCACGGTGAATCGCGTGGGATCCATGTTCACTTTCTTCTTCACGGACGGGCCGGTGACCGATTACGAATCGGCCAAGCGCAGCGATACGGCGCGCTTCGCGCGCTTCTTCCGCGCCATGCTGGAACGCGGCATGTATCTCGCGCCTTCGCAGTTCGAGGCGGCCTTCGTATCGGCCGCGCACACCGAGGAGGACATACGGCGGACCGCCGAGGCCGCCCGGCAGGCGTTCACCGCCTGATGACGCCGAGCAGGCGGTTGGCCGACCACGTCACGATAGCGAAGAAGACGGCGAAACTGACCAGGATCACCACGAACTGCCGCCGGGGCGGAAGTGTCGTGACCTCCGGGCCGCCGCGCCCCCCAAAATCGAGCCAGATGCGCAGATGCACGCCGGCGGCCTCGCCGCTGTCGCGATTGTCCACCACGATGGCGTACTCGTCCGGCCGGCGAACGGCGTATCGGATGTTTCCGGAGGAGCCCGGGCGCGTCGCGGCAATCACGCCGTGCGCGCGGTCGCGTCGCATCCGCTCCAGCTCCGCTTCGCGCACCAGCGCCAGCCGCACCTCGGGCGGTCCCGAGCGCACTTCGTAGTCGGCATCCACGAAGGCCGGCCGCTGTCTCAGGCCCAGCTCCACATAGCGCCATTCGTTGGCGGGAATCTGGAAAACTTCGTCCACCAGCTCGACGCGCGGGGAGACCGCCAACAGCAGAAGGCACGCCAGCGCGGTCATGGGATCCCGTGCCGCATGTCCTGAAACGCTACAATAGGGACCATGACCGACAGTATGGCACACGCTAGTGGCCGGGTCGCTCCACGTCTGTTCGAGCTGCCCGGCTGGAAATCCGCGCTGTGCTGGAGCGCCGCCATTCTGGTTTCTCTGCTGTTCCTGACATCGGGCGTCTGGAAAATCACCGACGTGCAGGCGGCCGCCGTGCGCATGGCGCAGGCGCGCGTGCCGCAATCGCTGAGCCTGGCGGCGGCCCTGGCGTTCGGGATCGCCGAGACCTTCGGCGGCGTGCTGGTGCTGGTGCCGCGATACCGGCGCTGGGGGGCGGTCCTGACGGGGCTGCTGCTGATCGCCTTCATGGTCTACATGGGCTTGAACTATCACGCGCTCGCGGGCGAGGATTGCAGCTGCTTTCCCTGGCTGAAGCGGGTGGTGGGACCGGGCTTCTTTATGGGCGATGGCGCGATGCTGTTGCTGGCCATCCTGGCGGGCGTGTGGGCCAAGCCTTCGGCCGGCCTGCGCGGCGCGGTGCTGGTGCTGGGAGCGGTGGTGGTATTCGCGCTGGTTTCCTATGGGGCTGACACCGCGCGCCGCACCGGAACCCAGGCTCCCGAGACCATTTCCGTGGCCGGCCGACCTTACTCGCTGACACAAGGCCGGGTGTTCCTGTTTTTCTTCAACCCGCAGTGCATGCACTGCTACGACGCCTCGAAACGCATGGCGCGGCTCGAGTGGGGAGACACGCGCGTGGTGGCGGTTCCGGTGGAGCAGCCGCAATTCGCCGATCAATTCCTCAATGAGACCGGGTTGCGCGCCGTGGTGACGACGGATTTCCCCCTGCTGAAGAACGTCTTCTCTTACACCAGCTACCCGTTCGGCGTGGCGCTGGAAGACGGCCGCGAGAAGGCGCCGCTCACCAAATTCGAAGATCCCGAGCCGGTGGCCACGCTTCGGCAATTGGGCTTCGCGCGGTAGTTCGGCCCGGAGCTATCCTAATATTGCCGTGAGGAAGCTGATGCGCGGGCGAGCAGGAATCGTGATCGCGCTGTTGGGCACCGTCCTCGTTGTTGTAGCGATTGCGTGCGAAGTGTTCCCACAACACGTAGTTGACTTGTACTGGAGTGCAAAGCGTTGGGTGAGCGCGGCGCTCTACCTGGAGGAACTGCCGCGAATTCGCAAGTTATATCCTCGCCTCGTGCTTCCGTACGAAGATGCGGATGGATACTCGACTTTGGGCGCGTGGATGACGGCCAACTTCGGGGAAGGAGGCGGATCTCTGGTCATTCAGCAGGAAGCCGGATCAGGATCGGCCGAGACCCCGCCGCGAGTAGCCGAGAGGTGCCTCCCTGGTTTCGTTCGCGCAGGGTTTGAGGAAGCTTTCTACGACTATACGAAACAAAATGCCGAGAACTGGCTGCTTCAGCCGTACATACAGTGTAAGGCTGTGAGATATACGCTCGCACCGGCATCGGCTGTGAGATATACGCTCGCACCGGCACCGGCTCTTATGCCTGGGTTGGCTCATGGTTACTGGAACGCCCTGTATGATGCTTGGAGGGCCGACTACTACGTCACGTTTTCCATTGTCGGCTTCGACTCCCATCGGAATAGGGCTGTGCTGTTCGCGACCGCTGCGGGGGAATTTGGAACAGAGCGCACTTATTCCCTGTTCACGAGGCAGGGTGCTACCTGGCTGAGGCAGTATGTATTCGAATGCGGGTCTGTATTCGAGTAGCGTTACTCGCGCGAACGTACCTGGCCCTCAATGAGTGAGAATGCTGCTGCGGCCCCGGTGCGGCTCAGGTTTCGCTGCGGATATTCTTAGAGCGATTACGGCGTTTCGAAAGCCGTCCGCATGGATCGTCAGTTCACACTCGCCAGAAACCTGCGCCTTAAGGCTGAATTGGCCGGAACCGTCCGACCTCGTGGCAGCTATGACCACGGGTTTGCGGTCGTGAGCGGCTATACCCACGGTCGCGGCTTTCACAGGCGCACCCGAGAAGTCCACGATAGTGCCTTTGATTACTACATCTTTCAACGGCACCTGAGCAGAACTGGAAAGCGCAGCTTGAAAAACTGCGAGCATAATTGCCGCTTTCCCCCTCAGACTAGTCATGAGCGTTTACCACACCCGGCAGGCGTTGGCGCGAACCATCGGCTGGCCGGCTTTGCAGGAGAACGCCTGGCCGAACTCCGGCATATTCGAGACCACGCCATTGATGCGGTATTGGTCCGGCGAATGCTCGTTCGTGATGGCGTTTTGCCGCTTGCTTTCGGGCCGCTCGTCGCCGCACGCCCATTGCGCCATCCCGATGAAAAAGCGCTGCTCCGGCGTGAAGCCGTCGATGGGTTTCAGATCCTGGGCGCGGGTGGCCTCTTTCCACGCCAGGTAGGCGAGCAGTGTGCCGCCGAGGTCCGCGACGTCCTCGCCCAGGGTCAGCTTGCCGTTGATCTTGATATCGTCCACCACGGTGTATTGCGAGTACTGGTCGGAGACGCACGTGGTCCGCTTGACGAACTCGTCGGCATCCTGCCTGGTCCACCAGTCGCGCAGGTTGCCTTTGGCGTCGAACTGGCGGCCCTGGTCGTCGAACCCGTGGGTCAGCTCGTGGCCGATAGTGGCGCCGGTGTTGCCGTAATTGGGCGCGTCGTCCATTTTGGGATCGAACAGCGGCGGCTGGAGCACGCCGGCGGGGAAGTTGATGTCGTTCATCTGCGGGTCGTAATACGCGTTCACGGTGGGCGGCGTCATCTGCCATTCGGTGCGATCCACAGGCTTACCGATCTTGGCGAGTTCCCGGCGCGATTCGAAGACGAAGGAGCGCTCCACGTTGCCGGCGAAATCGCCCGGCGCGATGCTGAGCGCGCTGTAGTCGCGCCACTTATCGGGATAGCCGATTTTGTTCGTGAGGGCGTGCAGCTTGGTAAGCGCCTGCTGCTTGGTGGCCTCGCCCATCCAGGAGATCTGGTGTAAGTCGTCCTCCATGGCCTTTTCGATTTCCTTGGTCATCTGGAGGGCGCGGCCCTTGGTATCGGCGCTGAAAGTCTTCTCGACGAAGACCTGGCCGAGCGCCTCGCCCAAGTCGCGGTCGACATAGTGGACGCAGCGCTTCCAGCGGGGCTGTAACTGGGTGACGCCGCGCAGGTAATGGCTGTAGAATTCGAAATTCGCCTGGACGAAGGGCGCCGAGAGATAAGGCGCGCGGGAGTGCGCCAGGTGCCAGCGCAGATAAGTGCGCCAATCGGCCATGGGGCGGCTCGTGAGCTGCCGCTGGAGTTCGCGGAAAAACTCCGGCTCGGTGACATTCACTACGGCCGGCGCGGGCATGCCGGTGGCCTTCCAATAGGCCGTCCAGTGGAACGCGGGCGTCAGTGCGCCGAGCTTGGCGCGCGTGTACTTGTGAAAGAGCTTGTAGGGATCGCGCATATCGACGCGCGTGAGCGAGGCTTTCGCCAGCGCGGTTTCGATCTCCATCACCGTTTTCGCTTCGGCGCCGGCGGCTTCCGGAGCGTCGCCGAGCAACCGGAACATCGCCGTTACGTGCTCGACGTAGCGCGTGCGCGTCTCCTGGGACTTAGCGTCGGTCTTGGTGTAGTAATCGCGATCCGGCAGACCCAGGCCCCCAGCCATGGCGAAGGCGATCACCCGCGTGGAATCGGCGTAATCCTGCGACGAGCCATAGCCGAACAGGGGGCTGGTGTCGCTCATCTCCAGATGCAGCCGCCCCAGAAATGCGGGAATATCGGAAACGCGCCGGAGCGCCGCGATCTCATCCAGGTGCGAGCGGAGCGGCGCCACGCCCGCCTTCTCGACGGCCGCTTCATCCATGCAGGCGCCGAAATAATCCCCGACCTTCTGCTGGTTGGGAGTGCGCGCGGGCGAGGGCCGCGAGGCCTCCTCGAGTATTCCCCACAGGAAGGCCATGTTTTCCGTGCTGAGCTTGGCGTAGACGTTCCAGCGCGCCTGATCGGGCGGAATGGGATTGAGCTTGTTCCAACTCCCGCAGGCGTACTGGTAGAAATCCACGCAGGGTTCCGCCGAGCGGTCGAGAAATGTAGTATCGAGGCTGGGCGTGTAGGGCAGGGAAGCCAGAGGCCGGTCCTGGGAATAGAGAACCCAGGGAAGGATGGCGACGAGCGGGAGCAGAGCGGGCTTCATGTTCCGCAGATTATCACATCAAATAACGCCGGCCGCGCGCGGATCTTTGAGCCGGAACGGCACCTGCTCGATGGGTCCGATACCCACCACGAACGCCGCGGCGCCGCAGAGCGCAATCGCGGCCGCCGCCACGAAGGCCAGGTAGAACTGCCCGGTCTGCTGGACCACCCAGCCTGTGAACCAGGGCGCCGCCACGCCAGAAAATGCGCCGAAGCCGTTCTGCATGGAGGTCCATTTGCCGGCCGCGTTGGGGCCGGCCAGCGTCTGCGTGATGGCCCACAGGTTCGAGCCGAACATCCCGTAGCACCAGCAGGTGAACAGCAGCAGGGCCATGGCAATGTTTTCATTGCGCACCACCGCCATGGGCAGAATGATGGTGGAAAACAGCAGGCCCAGCCCGGCGAAACTCTTGCGGACGCGCGTGGGCGTGCCGCCGCGCGCGATCAGGCGGTCCGAAAGCCAGCCGTGGAAGGTGGCCGAAACCGCCACCGCGAAGAACGCCAGCGACGCAAACACGGCCATCTTGTCTTTGGCAAAGCGGCGCTCGGTTTCGAGGTAAGCCGGAATCCAGGTGAGCAGGAAGAACCAGAAGTAATTCGAGCAGAATAGCCCGAGGGCGCTGAAGATGGCCGAGCGGTGGCGCAGTATCTCGAAGATTCCGGGCGTCTCCCGCGGGTCCTGCCGCACGGAAAGGCCTTGGCCGCGGGGCATCCACAGAATCCACGGAATCAGCCACGCCAGCGTTCCAAAGCCCAGCACTACGAAGAACGGGCGCCAGCCGAAGCGCGCCATCAACAGGCCGCCTAAGAGCGCTCCCAGCGCCGGTCCAGCCTTGGTGCCGGCCTCGATCGTGGCGTTGGCGAAGCCGCGGCGGTGCTCCGGAAAGTAGTTGGCCAGAATGCGCGAATAGCACGGGTAGGCCACGGATTCTCCGAACCCCAGCAGCAGGCGCATGCCGAAGATGAACGCGAAGCCGCGCGCCATGCCCGTAAAGGCCGTGGCCGCCGACCAGAGGGTGAATCCGCCAGCCAGCACCCAGCAGACGTTGAAACGGTCGGCCACCCAGCCGGCAACCCCGAAAAGCTGGCAAAGGGCGTACGTCCAGAAGAAGGCGGAGAGCAAAACACCGATCCGGTAGGGCGAAAGATGCAGATCGCGCATGATGTCGGTGGCGCCGACGGAGAGGTTGGCGCGGTCGATATATACGAGAAAAGCCGAAGCGAACAGAAGTGTGAGAATCCGCCCGTCGCGGGAGCGCATCCCAGCATTATAGTGGGGGAAACCGGCAGGATGCGCTTCTTGTTCCAGATGAAGATGTTCCAGACGAAGATTTCCTTAGGAATAGCGTTGGCGGCAATGGCCGCAGCGCACTTCGCCTGGGCCCAGGTGCAGACCGGCGAAATGCGCTTGTGGGTCGCCGATTCCTCTGGCCTGGCGCTTCCCTCCTCCGGGACCCTCTCGAGCGGCGCCTCGCAAACTCTGCGCAGCTTCGAAACCGACGGTCAAGGCCGCTTCATTTTCCAGCATCTACCCCCGGGGCCCTACCAATTGACGGTGGAACATCCGGGCTTCGCGCGCTCCTCGACGCTGGTGGAAGTGCGCTCCGCGGTGCCCGCCGAGGTCCACCTGACCCTGGCGGTCGAGCCGGTGCCGACCAGCCTGCTGGTGACCGATGCGGAGACCCTCCTGGACCCGCACCGCACAGGCGTAACCTATCCGGTGGGCGCACGCGACATTCGCGAACAGCAGAGCGCCATTCCTGGACGGGGTATGCTCGACCTGGTCAACCAGCAGCCCGGCTGGCTCTTCGAATCCAATGCCGTGCTGCACCCGCGCGGCTCGGAATACCAGACCCTGCTGGTAGTGGATGGCATCCCCATGGACGAGAACCGTTCGCCGGGATTCGCGCCGGAAATCCCGGATGGCGATATCGCCGAAATGACGGTTCTGACCGGCAACTACCCGGCCGAGTACGGCCGCAAACTGGGCGGCATCGTCGAGGTGGTGACGGCGCGCGATCAGCAACCGGGTTTTCATGGTGACGCGGAACTGGGCGGCGGCAGCTTCGATAGCACCGACGGGCTGGTCGACGCAACCTATGGATGGAAGCGCAGCTCGGTGACGGTGAGCGCTTTCGGCTCGGACACCGACCGGTATCTCGACCCGCCCGTCCTCGGCAATTTCACCAACTCTGGGACGGCGGACGGCATCTCGGCGGCTTACGATTGGGACATCTCCGATGCCGACCGGC
This sequence comes from Terriglobia bacterium, assembly GCA_963714205.1. GTDB lineage: Bacteria > Acidobacteriota > Terriglobia > Bryobacterales > Bryobacteraceae > CAVQNQ01. Next base: position 285,830 of record CAVQNQ010000002.1, on the reverse strand, counting down.
TGCATTTCTCCTTCGCCCGCCGCCAGTCGCTCTTCGAGGTGCCCAACGAGAATCTCCAGCAGGCCGCTGGGCAGCGCCAGGACCGCGACGGGCGCGAAGACGTCGGCCAGGTAAGCTGGACGCACGAGATCACGCCGCGAGCCTTGCTGAACGTGCGGGCCTCGGTCGAGGATCTCTCGGCGAATCTCTGGTCGAACGCGCTGGCCACGCCCATCATTGCTTTTCAGCAGCGCGGCTTCCGGCGCGGCTACTTCAGCCCGAGCGTCTCGCTGCGCCGCGGCCGGCACGAGTTCAAGTTTGGCGGGGATGCCTACTATGCTCCGGTCAGCGAGGCTCTGCAGTATCTCATCACGGACGTCTCGTTTTTCGACCCCGGCACGGTGCCCCAGTTCAACTTCGCCGACCGCCGCATCGATAGCGAACAATCGCTCTTCGCGCAGGACAACATCCGGCTGGGCAACCTGACCTTGAGCGCCGGCCTGCGCTGGGATAATTACCGGCTGGTAGTCCCCCAGAACGCCTGGAGTCCCCGTCTGGGCGCGGCCTGGTACCTGCCCAAGGCGAACCTGGTGCTGCGGGTCTCCTATGATCGCGCGTTTCTCACGCCGGCCATGGAGAACCTGCTGCTGGCCAGCTCGGCCCAGGTCACCAGCGTGGAACCGGAGGTGCTTCGTGTCCCGTTGCAGCCCTCGCGCGGCAATTTCTGGGAAGCGGGATTCAGCCAGGGCTTGGCCAGCCATGTGCGACTGGACGCTTCCTTTTATCGCCGCACGTTCGTGAACTATGCCGACGATGACGTCTTCCTGAACACCGGCATCAGCTTCCCCATCAGTTTTCAGAGAGCCAGTATCCACGGCGTGGATGTGAAGCTTGCGGTGCCCTCGTGGGGGAGATTTTCGGGCTTCCTGAGTTACTCGAACATGCTCGGCGTGGCTTATCTCCCGGTGTCCGGCGGCCTGTTCCTGGGCGGCGATGCCGTGGGCGCCTTGACGAGCGCGGGGAGCTTTCCTATCTCCCAGGACCAGCGCAATACGGCGCGCGCGAGAGTTCGCTTCCAGCTGACCTCGCGGGTGTGGCTGGCGATGAACAGCTCGTACGGCAGCGGCCTGCCGTCCGAAACGACCGAGGACCCCGCTACGCTCGTGACCGAGTATGGGCCGCAAGTGGTAAGCCGCGTGAATTTCGCCGCGAGCCGCGTGCGCCCCAACTTCTCGCTGGACGCCTCTACGGGCGTCGATTTGTGGCGCCACGAAAAGAGAGCTCTGCGCGCGGAAGTGGCCGGCGAGAACCTCACGAATCGCTTGAACGTCATCGACTTCGCGGGACTCTTCTCGGGCACCGGCATAGCGGCGCCACGCTCCGCCAGCGCGCGGCTGCGCTGGGAATTCTGAGGTCTTTCACTTCGGACCTCCTGCGATCTTCCGCACCGTCTCCAGCGTATCGGCATCCGCCGCCGATTTATCCCGCCGGTATCGCTTTACGCGCGCGAAGCGCAGCGCCATCCCGCTGGCATATCGCGGGCTCACCTGAATTTCGTTGAACGCGATCTCCGCCACCAACCTCGGCTCCACGTAGACCGTATACGCATCGCGCGCGATCTCGGCCTTCAGTAGCTCCGCCGTTTGCCACGCCAGCATCTCGTCCGTTAACCCCTTGAACGTCTTGCCCAGCATGGCGAAACCGCCCTTTTCCGTGTCCCGCGCGCCCAGATGCAGATTGCTCAACCATCCCCGTCGGCGGCCGCTGCCCCACTCCGCCGCCAGGATGGCCAGGTCCAGCGTGTGCGCGCGCTTGATCTTGAGCCAGCTCTGCCCGCGCGCTCCGGCCGCGTAGGCAGCGTCCAGCGATTTCGCCATGGCGCCTTCGTGCCCGCGGTCGAGCGCCTGACGGATGAACTCCTCGGCTTCCTCCGGGTTCGCCGTCACCAGGTGCGGCGCCAGCGCCTCAGCCGGCGCCAGTTGCGCCAACGCCGCGAATCTCCGGTGCTGCGGCTCATCCATCATCGAGTGCCCATCCGCGTACAGCAGGTCGAACCAGAACGGCGTCAGCGGCAGCTCCGCGCGCATCCGCTCCAGCTCCAGCTTCCGGCCGAATCGCCGCGCCGTCACCTGGAACGGCTGCGGACGCCCGTCCGGTGCCAGGCACAGCGCTTCGCCTTCCACAATCAGATCGCCGCCCGGCAGCGCCCGCGCCGCCTCCACCACCTCCGGAGCCGCCGCCGTCACGTCGTTCAGCGCCCGCGAAAAGATGCGCACGTCGCCCGACGCCCGATGCACCTGTATCCGCGCCCCATCGAACTTGTATTCGAAAGCCGCCCGGCCCAATTCAGCGATGGCGTCCGCCGCGTCCTCCGCCGTCTGTGCCAGCATCGGCTGCACGGGGCGCATCAATTCCACGTCGAACCGCGCTAAGCCCGCGTCGCCTTCCTCCATAGCCGCCCGCGCCACCCGCGAGACATCGCCCGCCATCATGGCCGCGCGCCGCACCCGCTCCGGCCGCGTCCCGGACGCCTTCGCCAGCGCGTCCATCATCACGCCTTCGAGCGCGCCCTGCCGGACCTCGCCCACCAGGAGAGCTTTCAGGAACGCTTGCTCGGAAGCCGTCGCGCGGGCCATCAAGGCTTCCAGCAAATGCCGCCGCCGCTTCGGCTCGGCGCGAGCCATCTCGCTCAACGCCGCTTCCACATCGCCGATCGCGAGCGCCGCCGCTTCCGCCGGCGCGGCTCCGGAATCCCGCAGCGTCCCATATCCCACGCCGATCTTGCCCTGCCTCACGTATCCGGAAAGGAATGCCACGACGGTTTCGATTTCATCCGGCGCGGCCTCCCGCAGCAGCCCCGCGATCAGCTCGATCTTTTCGAGGCGCCGCGAGGTCTCCGTAACCCGCCGCGACGTTTCCACCACGCGTTCGAGCAGCATACTGCTACTCTACAGCGGAGCCGTGTTACATGGAGCAAAACGCAACATGAAGCGCGCACCTGGTGCCGCCGGCCTTCTGGCACTCGGTGATGGCCTGCTGCTGGGCGTCGCGCGGATTGGCCGACGTACCCAGGCCCGTGATGTCCCGATCCGCCGCCAGCGCGCCGCACGCTTTGTTGAAAGCGTTCCGCAAAACGCACGCCTTGCCGTGTTGGGAACAGGCGTTCATCGCTTCTCTCTCCGCGCTGGCGCGGTCGGCTTGGCCCTGCGACCATCCGGCGCCCATATCACCGCTGCTGTATGCGATGGCGCCCCACGATATCGCCTTGGGCGGCTCCGGCGTCCCCCCGCTCACGTTGTTGGGGGCGGAACAGACCGAGACCTCGACGGCACACTTCTTGCCGCCGATTTTTTCGCATTCCGCCATGGCCCGCAGATAAGCCTTCGACTTGGTGTCGGATGTCCCCCAAGCCACCAGGTCGCGATCCGCCGCGACGGCGCTGCACAGGTTGTTGAAGCTGGTTTGCAGGATGCATTTGGCGCCGCCCTCCTTGGCGCAATACTGCATGGCGATCCTCTGCGCCGTGGCCTTATCGTCCTGCGCATACGACCAGCCGGCGATCTTGTCTGTCCAGCTATACGCGATGGCCCCCCAGCTGTCGCTCTTGCAGATGTCCCAGCACATATGCAAACACTGCGCCAGACCTCCTGGCGCGTTGGCGCCGTAGCAACTGTGAAACTCAACGCATCGGTTATAGCAGGCATCGTCGGGCGCGGCGGAAACAGGAGCAGGCTGCATCAGCAGACCCGCCGCCAGCAGAATCGGGAGCAGCGCGACTCGCTTCATGCACAACCTCCGCGGCGCGGCTTCGCCGGCCGCTCCAGTCTATGGGATTTTCTCATAAGAACCTCAAGGAACCAGGACCGCGGTCTCGGGAGAGAAGCCCACGGCGATGTTTTCGATCACGGTGTTCGTCGTCAGATCGATGTGTGAGATGAACGTCGAAAGCCGGTTGCACACGAACGCCTCCGTCCCGGTCGGATCGACCGTCACGCTGACCGGATACGAGCCCACCGCTATGGTGGCCACGATCTGGTAGCTCGAAGGATCGATAACATAGAGATTTCCATCGGCCGTGACATAGACTCGCGTCCCATTGGGCGCCCACGCCACCCCGAACGCGGCGGCGCCGACGGTGATGGTCTGGATCACCGTGTTGGTCAAAACGTCAATCACGGAAACGGTGCCATCGGCGTTGTTGGTGACATACACCTGCGCGCCATCCGGGCTGACCGCCAGCTTGAACGGGCGCCCGCCCACCGCGATGGTCGCCGTGACCGTCTGCTTGGCCACGTCAACCACATAGACCGCGCCGGGCGTGGTTCCGTTGGCAATGTAAGCCGTGGTTCCATCCGGTGTGATATCGATGCCGTACGGCTGGCTGGAAGGAAGCGCAATGGTCGCGGTAACTTTCTGAGTGGAAGGATTGATCACCGAGATCGAGTTGGAGTTCATATTGGTGACCCAGAGCTGCGTGCCATCGGGCGTGCCCGCCAGGCCGCGCGGATGCGTCCCGACAGCGACGTTTCCAACGATGGCGAGAGTGCTCGGGTCGAGAACGATGACGGTATTAGTGTTGGCGCCGGCCTTATAGACTAATGCCGCCGGCTGGGGCGAGTACTGCGCCGGAGCTTGGGCCTGTGACAGCGGAGTGAACCCGGACCGATTTGCCGTAGCACCTCCTGTTGACGCGCTCAGACCCCCTTTCCAGACTAGTTGGCCTTCGCTGTTGACCGTGTACTTGTCGGGCAACGGCGCGCTCTGCCAGCCTTCGCCGCCGGGGACTGCGTACCACTTATCCACCCAGTCCTGCGGCGTTTCACTCTGCGCCGGGATATTTTCGTACTGTGCCTCCGGGGCCTTGAGAATCACAGGAGTGCCGCTGGATGCGTAGGTGGCGACGATGATTCCCGAGGTGCCGGTGATATGGAAGTTTTTGAACCTCTCGGTCACCGCCGGCGGAGCCGGAGAGCAGCCCACGGTCACCAGGCACAGGCAGGCTATGCAGAAAGCCAGCGCCCTCGGGATTTGTTCAATGCGTGTGGTCATTGGAACATCACCGTCCTTCCGCTGAGCGATACAAAGAAGGCCCCACCGCTATCCATTCCTTTGGCCGAAAACGGCGTGCCCGCCGCGCTGGGAGTCACCGCGATGAAAATCGAGCCGTTCTGCTGGCCGGACTGGAATCGCGCAGGTGGAATGGTCTGCAGCACCGGAACCGGCACCGTGAAACTATTGGCTCCCGGCGGGACGGTGCAAAGGAACGCCCCGCTGGAATTGGTCGGGACATCCACGTTGCCTCCGAAGATATAGACCTGCGCGGAGACAGCCGCCCCCGTCCAGTTCAGGGTCAGCGGATTCGAGCGGTTCACGGTCACGACCGTAGCCGCATCCCGGTTGGTCCAATTCACCGGCGAAACGTACGGCAGCGTCACAGAAGCCGTGCCTACGTCCGCTCCGCCAGGCGTACTGAGCGTGTAATTGCCCGAAGTGAAATACGGGCTGGCCTGAATATTGGGAACGTTGTTGAACCCCAACAGGTTCCCCAGCGACTTGCTGCCCAGCCAGTAACCCAGGGGCGTGCTGCTGCCTCCGGCCGCCGAGATCGTTCCGGGAAGGCCCGCATCCAACCCGGTGCCCGGCATGACGATCAACGGGCTGTTCTGCATGAAATCCGTCAGGTCCGACGACGCGGCATAGGTCAGGCAGGTCCCCGCGGCCGGTGGCGAGAGCAGCGGCTGGTAGAAGAACGGATTGGCCGTGGCGTTGTAAAACGTGGCCGCCGCGAAGTCCAAACCCACGTCCAGAGGGGCGACTTCGATATCCGCATGCTCGGTCCAGCTCATCATCGTGACCACCCCCGCTTTGCCGCCATTGACGAATGTTTGCGCGACCGGCGGCAAGGTCCCCACGCATGACGAGCCGTCCTTGGTGATGGCGATCGAGACCGAGTTGCTCACCGTCGTGCCGTTCGTGCGGACCATGACCGGCACGTAACATCCCAGCGGCGCATTGGCCGGCACCGTGAAGACAATTTCGTCCTCCCCCGAATACGGCGCCCGGCCGCTATAAGCGATGGTTGCGCTGATTCCGCCGACGAAGACCTCGACCGGCGTCGGCAGCGTTCCGGCCGGGGGCTGAGTGTTATCCGGCGCGTTGATGGGGCCCAGGCCGGTGCCCCAGAGGACTTCGGTTTGCCCCGGCGTGGCCGGCACGGTCAGCGAATTGATCGGCCAATTGCCGTTGGTCACCGCGCCGGGACCGTTGCCCGCCGAATTCATCGCGAAGATGCCGAAACTGCTCGCCACCACGGTGATGGGAACCGGATTGCTGGTCACTCCGTTGTAGGTCACCTGGACGGAAACGCGTCCCAGCGGCGCGTTGGAGGGCATCACCACGTTCAACTGCGTCGCCCACGCAAAGAGCGGGTAGGCGCTGACCGAAGTAGTCGCGTTGAATACTTTGACGGACGAGCCTCCCAGCGTGGTGGAGAGCGGGAAGGCGCTAGCCGTGGCATAGTTTGCAGGTCCTAATCCGGACCCGAATATCGAGAAAATGGAGCCTTGGGCGATCCCCCCGCCCGGCGACGCGGGCGAAAGGTAACTGGCGCTGCTAACCACGCTTCGCGGGAAGATTAGCGGACCGCCGCTCAACAGGATTGGAATTGAGATGAACAGGGTGGGAAAGCGCGCGAACCTCACGTAGCCTCCATTGGCCGGTGATGTATCCCCAAGAATTTTAAGCGGCAGACAGGGCGAAGTCAATTGGGGAGATCGCGGTGCGATTATCCGATTACGCCCGCGAAAGAGTACATGCGGCCGGCGGCCTCGCGGTCGCGGCGGAAGGAGTGGAATTCATCGGAATGACACATAGTGCACAGGCCGGCCACATATACGCGCGCGGACGCCACGCCGGCCGCCGCTAACTGGCTCCGATTCGCCTCGGCCAAGTCGATGTGCGAGCGGCCCGCGGCTCCGAAATGCGCTGCCACTTCCGGCCCCACTTCGTAACAGCATTTCCCGATGCCCGGCCCTATGGCCGCGTGCAGGTCTTCGGGCCGCGTGCCGAAACGCTGCCGCATGGCTTCGACCGCGCGGCCCGCGATTCCCGCCACTGTGCCGCGCCACCCGGCGTGCACGGCGGCCACCGCGCGATGGCGCTCATCGGCCAGCAAAATGGGGATGCAATCGGCCGTGCGGACCGCTACCACCGCGCCAGGCGTGTCTTCGAGTAAGGCGTCGCCCTGGCCGAGCACTCCCGCCCGGCCTTCGGCGGCCATGCAGGTCGCGGAATGGATCTGTTTCACCAGGCCGAGATTACCGTAGAGCGCGGGGACATCCGCCAGGCGCGTGCCAAAGCCGTGCACGAGCCACACCAGGGCATCCAGTTCCGGAACGCGATAGATTCCGCGCGAATCGCGATAGAACACGGTCAGACCGGGTTCTGGATCTGCGCGATGCGCACCTGGTCCTTGAACTTCGCCAGCATGGATTCGTCGAGCCGCACCTCGGTAGGCCGCTTCACCAGGGTGGTCATCTGCTCGATCTTGTCCTGCAGCTTCATCAGCGCGTAGAAGAGATTCTCCGGGCGCGGCGGGCAGCCCTGGCAATAGACGTCCACGGGAACGATCTTATCGACCCCCTGCAAGACGGCGTAGGTGTTGAACGGCCCTCCCACGCTGGCGCAGGCGCCCATCGCGATGCACCACTTGGGATCCGGCATCTGGTCCCAGATGCGCTTGAGAACCGGGGCCATCTTGAGGGTCACGGTTCCGGCCACGATCATGAGATCCGACTGCCGCGGGCTGGGACGGAACACCTCCGCGCCAAAACGCGCAATATCGAACCGCGAGGTGCTGGAAGCGATCATTTCGATGGCGCAGCAGGCCAGGCCGAAAGTCAGCGGCCAGAGCGAGGATTCGCGCGCCCAGTTGAACACGTAGTCCACCGAGGTGGTCACCACGTTTTTTTCGAACTGGTTATGCAGAAAAGACGACACGCACCGCTCTCCTTGGCTTCTAAACCGAATTGTATCACTACCGATTCCCGGGCATTTGGGCCACGATGCGGATGCGCCGGTAGTCCGCCACCCACACGCCGTCGCGCAGCAGGCGGGGAGCGGCGAAATGCTCGGCGAGGTGCAGGTATTCCTCGTCGCGTTCGGGCGGCACGGCGGCCGCCAGAGCGCCACCGAACATGGCGTACCAGGTCCCCAGGCCCTCCTCGCCGCCTTCGAGCGGAGTCGGCCGTTCGAAGACGATGGCGTAGGTTACCTCCAGCCCATGGCGTTCGAGCAGCGCGGCGTATTCGCCTATGGTGGGATAGAACCACGGATGCACCCGGGTGGCGCCCAGCCCCATGGCTTCCACGGCCTGCCAGGAAGCTTCCAGCAGCGCCTGAATATTGCCGCGGGCGCCGAATTCCGCCACGAAACGGCCGCCCGGCTTGAGAGCGCGGGCGATGGAAGCGGCGGCGTCGCCGGCCGGCTGCACCCAGTGCAGCGCGGCGTTCGAGAAGACCGCGTCGAACTCGGCTTGGTAGGGGAGGCTGCGCAGATCCTGGATTTCGAACGGGATCGAGGGGAAGTTGCCGCGCGCCCGCTCCACCATGGCGGGCGAGTTATCCACCCCCACGACCGAGGCCCCCGCGCGGGCGATCTCCGCGGTGATCCGGCCGGTGCCGCAGCCGGCATCCAGGATGCGCTCGCCCGGCGCCGGGGCCAGCAATGCCACGAGATCGCGAGCCAGCTCCCAGACGAACGCGTGGCTGGACTCGTATAACTCGGGATTCCATGTGTGCGCGATCACCGGCGGCCTCGCTACCACTTTACCCCGCGGCTTGCGGCTCCGCCTCCGTGATCGCCGGCGCCGTGGCGTCCAATTTGGGCAGCTCGAGCACCATGGCCCCGGCCGGGTCCACGTAAAAGGCCGGCTCGAAGCGCGCGTTCCACAGAATTTCATCGTGCCGGTAAGAGGATCGCGCCAGCACCGTCTGGCTAAAGGTATCGTCGTAGGCTTTGATGAGGATGATCACCTCGGTCTGCAAGCGTTCGAGGTCCGCGCGCGTCTTCCCCCACAGCGGGCTCGATGCGTCTATGGGGTGCACGATGGTCCAGGTAAGCGGAAGGAACAGCACCGTCTCGCGCTCGAGCGGCAGCAGCGTGTAGGTGCGCCGCGGCCGCCCCCCGCTGGGTTCCACGGTCATAAGCATCACGCGGGCCTCCAGCTCCATCAGGGAGTTGGCGCGGCGATTGACCACCCGGAACTGCAAGCTGAAGCCATCCTGGTAAGGGGCGATCACCATGTTCTGGCTGAAGCCGATGCGCGCCGAAGGGCGGGACACGCGGCCGTAGAGCAGCCCGGTGGCCACCGCGAAGCCCAGCACCCCCAGCAGCGATTCGAACGACGCTAACCCGTTGGCGGCGATCCCTCGCGGCACGATGTTGCCATAGCCCACCGTGGTGAGGGTGTGAGAGCTGAAGAAGAATGCCTTCAGGAAGCGCTCGAACTCCGTGGCGGCCTCGCCCCCCTGAAGCTGGCCCGGCCCGAGCGCGAAGTAGGCGCCCGCGAATATGGTGTTGACAATAACGAATCCCAGAAACAGCACCGCCAGGAAGGACAGCCAGCTCAGGTTGATGAGGTGCAGGTAGGGATGGAAATCGCGCCAGGTAGTGCCCCGGCGGCGCACGTTGAAAGTGCCGTCCTTATCGATGGCGCGGCGCAGGGGGACGGTGAACTGCTGGGTCAAACCCGGATCGTAACTCGGTCTCTCCATGAATATGAGATCGGCCGCGGCCCTCCCGAGATCCAGGCGGTTACCCGGGCCCGTCTACTCGGTGCGGAGAGCGCTCATGGGGTCTATGGAGGCGGCCCGCAGGGCGGGGATGATCGCGGCGGCGAAGCCGCACACAGCCAGCGCGGCCACCGCGACCGAGAGGGCCGCCGGATCCCATCCGGTTACCCCGTATAGCTGCGCCGAGATGAGACGTCCGGCTCCAATGGCCAGCGGGATTCCGAGCGCCAGGCCGATCGCGACCATCCGGAATGCGCCCCACAAAACCAGCCGCAGCGCGCCGCCGGCATCCGCCCCGAGGGCCATCCGAATGCCGATTTCGCCGGTGCGCTGCACCACCGTGTAAGCGGTGACGCCATAGATCCCCACCGCCGCCAGCATTAGCGCCACGGCGCCGAACAGGCCGGCGAGGGAGGCCACGGCGCGCTGCTGGTCGAAAACCCGCGCGATCTGGTCTCGCATGGTGCGCACGCTGACAATCGTGAGATCGGGATCCGCATCGGCGAAGGTCTTGCGCAGAAGCGGCTCCAGTTCGCCCGGCGGGAGATGCGTGAGCAGCATCGCGGCGCCGATGAAATGTGATCGCGAATCCGCCATCTGCATGAGGTCCATATCGTACTTCACCGCTTGCGCCAGAGGCACGAAGAACATCGGGCGAACCGGCCGGGTCGGCTGCGTGTATTTGGCATCGCGGACTACTCCGACGATCCGGTAATTGCGCGAATTGACCGGCAGGTCGATACCGAAATGCCTGTCGAGCGGCTCTTCGTTCTTGAGGAACCGGCGGACGAAGGCCTCGTTCACCACGGCGACGTTCTCGGTGGTCTTCGAATCGGCATCTGTGATCCCTCTCCCGCGAAGGACCGGCTGCCCGATGGTCTCGAAAAAGCCGCCGCTCACACGGTCCCACGAGGCCACGGAGTTTTGATTGAGGGCGGCCAGCGGGTGGCCATCGACGAAGATCAGCTCTCCCCAGTTATCCGTGAGCGGCGAATAAAGCGCCAGGCTGGCGCGCTCGACGCCCGGCAGGCGGCGCAAGCGCTCCTGAAGGTTGCGATAGAGCGCGTCCAGGCGCTCCTCGGAATACGACGATGGCGGAGGATTCAAGCTGACGGCCACCAGGCCATCGGAGCGGTATCCGAAATCCTGCCGCTCCAGATTGTCGAGGCTGCGGGCCAGCATGGCCGCTCCCGCCACCAGGACCACCGACAAGGTCGCCTGAAAGACCAGCAAAGCTCTGCGTGCGATCGAGGAATGATCGCCCGTGCCGCGGCCCGCGCCGCGCAGCGCTTCCACCGGGTCGCGGCGGGTGGCCAGCCACGCCGGCGCGGCGCCGAAGGCCAGACCGGTTGCGAGCGATAAGCCAAACGCGAAGGCCAGCACCGGAAACGAGGGCGTGGTGCTGAACGGCAGGTAACTGGCGTTGCGGAACGCCAGCGCCATAATGGTCTTCTCGGCGGCATACGCCACGGCGAGGCCCGCCAGGCATCCGGCCATCGCCAGCAGCGTGCTTTCGGCCAGCGACTGCCGAATGAGGCGCCCCCGCGAAGCGCCCATCGCGAGGCGAATGGCGGTCTGGGTGCGCCGCGCCATGCCCCTCGCAATCAGAAGACTCGCTACATTGGCGCAGGCGATCAGCAGCACCAGCCCGCACACCGCCAGCAGAATCTGGAGACTGCGGCCGTAGTCCTCGCGCATCTCCTCCACGCCGTTGCCGGCGGGAATTACCTGGATGTTCTGCTTCGGGACAAGGCGGTGAAGTTCGCTCGCCCAGGCGGCCGGATATCCGGCTTCCGTTTCCATCCACCGGCGCACCACCGTGGTAAGCCGCGGCGCCACTCCGGCGGTCGAAGCGCCGGACTTCAGCCGGCCGATGGCGCGCAGCCAGGCGGCCATGGATTGGTGCAAGAGCGAATCCTGGCCGGCGATGAGCGGCTCCTGCTGGAGCGGGAGCCAGAAATCCGGCGGATTGCTCCGCAGGGTGTCGCCGAAGAATCCCGGAGGCACGACGCCAATAATGGCGAAAGGCTTGCCCTCGACGATAGCCACCGAGCCGACGGCAGATGGATCGGCGCCCCAGTTCGTTTGCCAGGCGCGGTAGCTGAGCACTGCGACCGGCGGCGCCGAGGCCATATCGTCAGCCGCCGAGAAAAGGCGCCCCGCGAACGGCCGAATACCGAAAACCGCGAAGTAGTTGCCCGTGACGTACTCGGCGCGCAAAGGCTTGGCGAACTGGTCGATTTTGGCACGCCGCACGCTGTACTGCGGGGAACCGCCCTGGAACGCCGTGACCTCGGAAAATTCCGGCGCGGCGGCCCGCAATCGCTCGAACAGAGAAAATGAGTACATACCCCAGTTATCCTGGGGAAACCCTTCGATGCAGCAATCGTCACCCGAGCCGATACGGTACAGGCTGGCGGGATCGGCCACCGGCAGAGAGCGCAGCATGATGTCGTCGATCAGCGAGAAAATGGCGGTGGTGCCTCCGATGCCCAGAGCCAGCGTCAGCACGGCCGTGAGCGCAAAAACGGGGGCGCGGCGGAACTGGCGAACCGCGTAGGCCAAGTCTCTGGATAGATTCATGGAAGCCTCTTCGAGAGTGACGGCCAGCCGCGGCAGCGGTCAGCCCTCCTCCGCTCACATTTTTAGCAGGTGTATGCCGCCGTTGGTGGTGCTCAGATCGATGAACGGGCCGCCGCTGCCGATGGTGCCCTCTATGTGGTTCTTATTGAACTCTCCCTGGACCTTCATTTCGAAATCGGAGGAGATCGAGGCATTGCTGGTGCGGGCGCTCACGCGCGCGCTGGCGTCCGGCGGCAGGTGAAGCGAGATCCCGCTGTTGGAAGTGGTAGCGTGCACATCGCCGGTGAACTTCTCGGGAAGCCGCAGGTCGATGCTGCCATTTCTCGTTTCCAGGCGGATGGGGCCACTGACGGCTTCCAGGACCGCGTTGATGCCGCCGTTGCTGGTGGTTCCCTGGAGCGAGCCGCGCAGGCGTTCGGCGTGTATGTGGCCATTGGAGGTGACCACCGTGGCGTCGCCGTTCACGTCCGTTAATTCCACGGCGGAGTTGGTGGTCTGGGCGTCCACGCGGCCATTGAGCGAGGCCACGTGAATGGCGCCATTGGAGGTGCGCAGGCGGGCCGGACCGGCGCCGTCAACGGTGCGAATGGAGCCGTTGGCGGAGGCGATCCGCTCGAGAATCGCGTCGCGGGGAATCTTGATGACGAAGCGCGCGCCCTGGTTCCCGCGGCGGTCGGCCGGCCGGACGGCGCGCACCGAGATGGCATCGGGTGTGTGATCGACGCTGATCGTCAGGGCTTCGGCGATTTCCTCGGTGGGGCCGTACTTGGTGCCGCTGATATCGACCATCGGCTGGTCCCATCCGGAGATCTCGACTGAGCCGTTGAAAGTTTCGACTGCGATCCGTCCGTGGGTCTGCAACGGGTAGTTGTAGTGAAAATCGCGGCTGAAGCGTCCCAGGTCGCCGAACTCCACGTCGCAGGCCGGGATTGAGACGAGGGCGGCTGCCAATGCCAGGGTGCCAATTGAAAATTGTGCGCGCATAATCATTCCTCGATTCACGGAGTACGCAGGGCTGCCCAAGTTTGTTCCCTCAATCGCGCGGCACCAGCCGGATCATGCCGATATTGACGGTAAACAGGCGCCCATCGCCGGGGGCGCTCCAGAGGGGGGATGCGGCGATCTCGATGGTGTGGTCGGCCGCGTCCGGCACATCGGCTTCGATGACGAACATTCCGGGGCGATCGAGGCTCTGCTGGGCCAGGCGCGACCCGTTGTCGAAAAGCTCGACCCGCACGGGCCGTCCCAGCCGGAACTGGGCGGCATGGGCGTAGCCGCGCACGCGCAGGCGCTGCGGAGCGGAACGCGACGCGCGCAAACGGGCGGACGCCCGCGCGCCCATCCAGCGGTACTTGTTACCGAACTCGCCCTCGAGCTCGTGCCATCCCTCCCCGAGCCGGCCGGCGTGGCCCGCGAGCGAGAAATCGATAGAGTCGTCGCGGTCGCCGGGATAGAGTTCGGCGCGTTCGGCCGAGGACAGCAGGTTGTACACACCGCCCTCGAGCGGTGCGTGAAAGCCGCAGGAAGCGCAGGAGAGCGCCGCGGCGCCGTCGCATGCCAGGCCACCGTGGCAATCGGGACAGCGCAGCAGCGTCTCGAAGTTCGCCGGCGCGACTGCGAGCAACTCATCCGGCCCGGCTTTGCGGGCCATGGCCGCCAGCGTTCCGCCGAGCAGGTGGGCGGCGCGCCATTCCGAGCGGTGCGGATCGAGCTGGATGGCCAGGCGTTTCATAATGCGTTCGCCCCAGCCGCGTTGCGGCACGAAGACCAGGTAGCGGTGCTCGGCGAAATGCCGGGTGACGAGCTGATGCCAGTCCTTGAGGTACATCGTGTGATTCTGGCGTATGCCGAAGCTCGCCTCCTGCTCGGCGCCGATGACGTCGCGCACCAGGTAGCCCAGCAGTCCCCAGTCGAAAAGCTGGCGCTCCCACGGCTTCATGCGGTTCTGGTACGGCGAGCGGTAGAGGCGCAGAGAGAGCAGACGGCGCAGCGGCTCCTCGACGAACAGAAACACGCCGCCGGGGGAGAGCACGCGCTTGACTTCGACGAAGACGCTCTCGATATCCATGAACTGGCTGAGCATCTGGCACGCCATGACAAAGCGGAGGGAGCCGTCGCGGAACGGCAGGTTGAGGGCGTCGCCGGCCACGCGGACGGGCGCCCGCGGGAAATCGCAGCGCTCCATGAGGGCGATGCCGTGGCGCAGAGCGTCGGCGGAGAGATCCAAAGCGAAGCCGGAGGCCGAGAACTGGTTGGCCAGCATGTAGCTGGTGTGGCCGGCATTGGCGCCGATCTCGAGGAAGGGGGTTAGCGGGCCGATAAAATCGTGATGCTGGAGGATCATGGCGCCGCGGCGGACGTTCTCATCGAGATAGGAGGCTATGGCACGCGCGGGTTGGCCGAGCGACGCGAAGTTGTGGAATTCGACTTCCGCGCGCTTCACCGCCAGCGATTGGGCGTCGATGGGGGCCGGCACAGCTTCGATTCTAACAACGGGCGGAGCCGGGGAATGGGAACTTAGTGGGGCGCGGTGCGCCGGGCCAGGACGCGCTGAGCGGACTGCAACAGCAATTGCGCCCTGGGCAGGCTCTCAATCGCCTTCTGGACCTCCGGATCGTCCTGCCACAGGGCCCGGTCGGCGGTCTCCTTGTCGAACGCGCGAATATACATCTCCCACCGAAGCTGGCCGCGAATCCACTGCTGGTTGGCTTCGAACTCCTCTGTAGTGAAGGGAATCTGCTGCGATTTCAGGTAGTCTCTGAAGCGGCTCAGCACCTGGTCGTCGGGCTGCCATCCGGCCGGAAGCCGCGGCTGGTCCGCGCCGAAGTAGATCGAGGCGAAGTGGTAGAACGCGTTGGGCGTGTTCACGATCGGTCCCACGCGGCGTTGAAAAACATTAAACGGCGCCGGCGTGTACTTCTCGTCGGGTGCGATGCCGCCGCCGCCGTAAACCTTGCGCCCGCTGTCGGTCGCCTTCACGTCGTCGGTCGTGTTCTGCGTGTCGCTGGGGCGCGAATAGTAATACTCCAGGAACGACTGGTGTTCATAATCCCGCTGGATGAGCCGGCCGCTGGGCGTGTAGTAGTGCGCAATGGTGAGCAGCAGCGCCGCGCCTTCCGCGAGCGGAAATTGCGCCTGCACCAAGCCCTTGCCGAAAGTGGTTTCGCCCAGAATCCAGGCCCGGTCGTGATCCTGGAGCGCGCCCGAGACGATCTCCGACGCCGAAGCCGATTGGCGGTCCACCAGCACTACCACCGGGTACTTTTGGGCCAGGGGCTGCCCCTTGGCGCGGAAGACCTGCTCCTGCTCGGCGCGGCCGCGATGCGAGACCACCGTCTGACCGGTGCGCAGGAACCTTCCCGCCAGCGCCACCGCTTCGTTCACCAGCCCGCCCAGGTTGCCGCGCAAATCCAGAATCAGGCCGTTGACATTCTCCTCGCCCATCTGCCGCAGACGCGCTTCCACGTCGCGGCTGATGTTGGATGCCTCAAAGGTGTCCACGCGCAGAAATACGATTCCCGGCTTCACCTGGAAGGCGTCCACGGCGGTGGTGCCGATCTCGCTGCGGGTAATTGTCACCATGATGGGATCGGGCGCGCCTTCGCGGCGCACCGTCACGCGCACCTGCGTGCCCCGCGGACCCCGCAGAAGATCGGCCACGGCCGCCGAATCGAGCCCCGTGACATCCTTATCGCCCACTCCCACGATGATGTCGGCCCGCCGCAGACCCGCATTTAAAGCCGGCGAACCGGGGAGCGGCCGCATCACCACCACGCGCGGGCCATCCATGTAGATTTCCATGCCCACGCCGAAATACTGCGCATGCTGGCGCCGCTCCATCTCCCGGTATTCGGCCGGGTCCACGAAATTGGAGTGCGGATCGAGCGTGTGCAGCATGCCCGGAATGGCGCCCTGATAAAAGGCCCGCTCCGGGGAAACCGCGTCCGCGAAGTTCTGCTCGATGAGTGCGTAGGCCGACGCCACCGCGTGGATGCTGCGGTCTAGATCATCTCCGCTGGTGGAAGCGGCGCGCGCGCGAATTCCGGGACCGTAGAGCGGCGCCAGCACGGCCGCCGCGGCGACGATCCCAACGATAATAAGATTCCGGTTGGTCTTCATGGCATCGCCTGTCGGCGAAAGACGGACGCCCCCCTGGTATCTATCATAACTCGCCGCAGGGGTGCTTTCGATGGCGCGTGCTTTCCTGACGCAGGCGCCTGTCCGGCCGTCAGACGGCGCGGGCCTTGCGCGCGGCCGCCGCCGTCTCCGATTTGGCGGGCTTACGCTCGGTGGCCGCCGCCAGGCGCTTTACCTGGTCGGTTACGCAGACCAAAAACATGGGCTGGCGGGCGTTCTTCAGCAAGTCGATGATGCGATTGGAGGCTTCCTCCAGGTAAATGGACTTGCCGTCCGTGAGCAGGTGAATGTCCGACGACGAAGACAGCGCCTCGCTCAAGCGCCGGCCCATATCGCGTTGCAGAAAGCGCATCACGCGGCGGATCTTTTGCAGCGAGAAGCCCTTGCGCCGCAGTTCCGCGATTACCGAAATCTCGACCACTTCCTCCGGCAGGTAAATGCGCCTGTGGCCGTCCTGCCGGGGGAGACCACCTTGCGCTCGTCCCACCACTGCAACTGGCGGAGGCTCACTCCGCAGATCCGGGCGACTTCGCTGCTGTTGTGGCCCTGCAGTTCGGTGGAAGCGGCCGGCCGCGATTTCCTGGATTTAAACATTTTGCGCCACTTTCGTTGTCAAATATCCCCACCTTGGATTGTACACGGGGCGTGACCGGTGTCAATAGGGGGGTGATGCGGATATCGGGATCTGGAATCGTTGCGCAATGAGATCCGCGCCCGTACGGCGTCTCACGAAAGCATTCGGTATGCTTGTGCGAACCCTTACGCGGGCGGCGCTTACCGTCCGGTCAAGCGGGCGGCCCGCCGGTACACTGTGAGTGGGGGGATTTCGAGTATGGGTTCGGATACGCAAGATGTCAACGGCGGCAACGCGAAAAAGATCTGGATTGGAATTGCGATCGGCACCGGGGTCGGAGTCGCTATCGCGCTTTCCCGCAGAAGACAGACCCGCTGGGATTCGGCCAAAGATGTCGCCAAGCGGCTCTCCGACCGTTCGGGCGACCTGGCCGGTGTGACCCGGGACATCGTCGATCACATCAAGAACATCTACGAGGAGAGCCGCAAAGTGGTCGACGAAGCCAGCGACCTCTGGCAGCACAGCCGCAAACTGGTGGGCGTCTAGGCGACTGCTATCCTTGCGGTTAGTACATCCAGGACTCTACTATCCGGTGACACAATTGTAGCGACCCTCACCCGAGAGTATAGTGTGATTGCAAGGCCGGTTCGGGAGCGGAATTCTCGCGGCCGGCCGGAGCAAACCAGTGCTGCAATCGGGCGGGCAGGATCGCGATTTCGTAAATGGCGAGCCGATCAATGGCGAGCTTTTGTCGATCCGGCTCGGGCGAGGCCCTCTGGATCCCTCCGATGCCCTGCGTTACGCCATCGAAATCGGTTCTGAACTGGGCAAGGCCCATTCGCTCGGCCGCGTGCACGGAGCGCTTTCGCCATCGGCGATTCTACTGACCTACCGGGGCGCGCGGATTCTGCCTCCGCCCTCCGACGACGATCCACACGCCCCCTACCGCTCTCCCGAAGAGGTTCGCGGCCTGGAGCCGGACTGGCGCAGCGACGTCTTCGCCTACGGGGCCATACTCTACGAGATGGCCGCCGGCCGGCGCGCCTTTCCCGGGGATGGCGGCGATCTCGGCAACGCGATTCTGCTGAAGCCGCCGCTCGCCCTGATGAGCCATTCGCCCGTGCATGCGGCTATGGAAGGGGTGATTGCCTCATGCCTGGTCAAGGACCCGGCGCAGCGGCGGCAGCGCATTCAGAATGCGGTGATCGAGCTGAAACTTGCCGGCCAACTGGCGCGGGCCGCGGAACAACGCGCCCGCGAGCTGCTACACAAGCCCAGGAATTTTGCGCCGCGGCCGCCGCTCCATAACGAAACCGCTGCCAGCCCGTCCACGGATGCAAGGTGGCGCCTGGCCGCAGTGGCGTTGCTGCTGGTGGCCCTGGCGGCGCTGACGGCTGCCGCGGCAATCTACCTGCGCCGCCGGCCCGCGCCTTCGGTTATGCGCTTTTCCGTGACCGCGCCCGAGCATAGCAGCTATCCGGGAACTCCCTCCATTTCGCCCGATGGCCGCTACCTGGCGTTCTCGGCCATAGCCGCCGAAGGCCAGCGCATGCTCTGGCTGCGGCCCCTGGACGAGCTCGCCGCTACCGTGATTCCGGGAACCGACGGCGGTTTCGCGCCCTTCTGGTCGCCCGACGGTCAATCCATCGGCTTTTTCGCCAATCGCTCGTTGAAGCGCGTCCGCGTGCGCAACGAGGCGGGTGGCCCGGGCGCGCCCCAAATCGTCTGTGCCGTGGAGGCCATGGCCGGCGGCGGCGCCTGGAGCTCGGATGGCACCATCCTGTTCGCGCCCGGCCTGAATGGCGGGCTATATAAGGTCTCCGCGCAGGGCGGCCAGCCGCAACCCTACACCACACTGGACGCTTCGCGCTCTGAACACGCTCACCTGTGGCCCCAGTTCCTGCCCGATGGCCGGCACTTCATCTTTTTCGGGCTGACCGAGATTGCCGAAACCACGGGGGTATACACCGCGGCGCTCGATCACCCCGGCCACCAGTTCGTGTTCGCCGCCGAAACCAACGCGGTCTTTTCGCCTCTGGCGAGTGGCAGCTCCCAGGACGGCTACCTGCTGTATTTGCGGGATCGCGACATGGTGGCCCGCCGCTTCAACGCTTCCCGGCTGGCGGTGGAAGGCGAGCCACTGGCCTTGGCGCCGGATATCGGGGCAGTCCGCAGCCTCTCGCTGGCGCCCATTTCGGTCTCCTCCAATGGAGTCCTGGTCTATCAAAGCACCGTTCGGTCGACCCGCCAGTTGGTCTGGATGGACCGCACCGGCAAACAATTGGGATCGCCCAGCGAGCCCGGGGAGTGGGGCCCGCCGCGCATCTCACCCGACGGAACCCGCGCCATAGTCGCCAAACTGGGGGTGGAAGGCGAGCACGCCAACCTCTGGATTTTGAACGCCTCCGGCGGCGCGACTCAGCTTACCTCCACGCCGGCCCACGAGGGATCTCCCATTTGGTCGCCGGACGGCACGCGCATCGCCTTCTTCAGCAACCAGGAAGGTAGCTACGACATCTACGGGCAGGCCGCCACGCCCGCCGCCCGCCCCGAACTGCTCTACAAGAGCCCTCTCCCGAAATATCCCACGGACTGGTCCCGCGACGGCAGGTTTATCCTGTTCGGATCGCTCGCGGACAGCACCAAGGCCGATGTGTGGTTGTTTTCGCTGGCCGAGCACCGCGCCACGCCCATCCTGAACACCGTGTATTCGGAAGGCTACGGAGCGCTTTCCCCCGATGGCCGGTGGCTGGCCTTCCAGTCCGATGAATCCGGCGTGAACCAGGTTTACGTGCAGGCCTTCGACTCCTTCTCGTCGAATACCAAACGCCGTTGGCAGGTATCTCCAAACGGAGGCGGGCTGCCGCGCTGGAGTGGAGATTCGAGCGAGCTGGTTTACATAACCTCCGGCGGCCGGATGATGAGTGTCAACGTCCACCCCAAGGGGACTGAATTCCAGTTCGATGAAGCGCGCCTCCTGTTCGAGACCCGCCCCATCCCGCACACGTGGAATCTCTATGACGTCTCCCGCGACGGTCAGCGCTTCCTGGTCAACCTCCCTCTGGAGTGGTCCAACTCTTCGCCCATTACGGTGGTGACCAACTGGACCGAGAAGCTCAAACTGTAGCCCGAAAAGCCCCCGCAGTCTCGTTTCCCGGCCGAAGAAGCCAAATCTTATGTGTTTTCATAAACTTGCCTGTAACTTGACTTAAAGCGCACGGTGGTACAATGAAGTTGTTCCTCTTCAGAAGCTCCTGTAGGTCGATGTTATGGATACACTCCACTTTTGGCCTTTGGATTTCGATCCCGAAGATGAGATCTATGAGAACGTGGCTTGGGACCTGCCTGGATACCGGCGGCGGCGGCGCCGAACTTCCCGTTGTGGTCGCGGCGCGTTAAGGCATTCAACTCGGCTCCAGTCGCCGTAGACTGCAACGGGTGCTCCTCCAAGCTTCTTTCGGCCGGGTCCCCCGTGTTTCATCAGTCAGCCTGGGGAAGGAAGAAAACGCACACACCTTGCGTAATCGTTACACGGCTGACGTTCCTGCGCCCTTGAAAATGGGCAAAATCGTGGCCGCGAGACATGGGCTGCTGAATTGCATTATAAAGCGCGAGGTTAGGAACATGAAACGTTTCCTTGCGACTACATGCATCGTGACGGCCACCCTGATCACCTCCGGTTGCGCTACTAAAAAGTATGTCCGCAACACCACCGCTCCAGTTCAAGCTAAGGTAGATCAGGTAGGTCAACAGACTACTCAGAACAGTCAGCAGATCCAAGATACTCAAAGCCAGGTGAAACAGGTCGATGAGCGTGCGCAAAGCGGTATCAGCGCCGCCCAGGAGCGGGCCTCCGGCGCGGACCAGCACGCGGCCACGGCCGACCAGCATGCCCAGGAAGCGATGAACCGGGCCAATCAGGCCGCTCAAACCGCCGACCAGGACAACCAGGCTATCAACAGCTTGAGGCAGGTCGTCAGCAATATCGACGATTACCGGATGCAGACTTCGGCTACTGTGCCGTTCAAATTCAACCAGTGGGCACTGACCCCGCAGGCCAAACAAGACCTGGACAAGCTCGCCAGCGATGTGCAGAGCGACAAGCGATTCTTCATCGCGGTGGAAGGTTACACGGACAGCACGGGCTCAAGAGCCTATAATGAAGCTCTCAGCCGGCGGCGTGCCGACTCGGTCGTCGAGTACCTCGTCGCCAAGCACGATATTCCGATCTACCGCGTCCACATGATCGGTCTGGGCGAAGAGAAACCCGTCGATGAGGCGCACAACCGGGCCGCGCGGGCCAAGAACCGCCGCGTGGAAGTGAAGGTTTTCAGTGCCGATCAGGCGACTGCCTCACTCACCAGCCAGCCAACCGCTTCGACGAGTTCCAACCAACCCTAAACGAATATCGTTAATGTTAGGTTGAGCCGCGGGAGAGGGGCTCGATTCGAAGCCGGCTTTTCCCGCGGCGGGGCGGGCTGGCTCAGGCGACGCGGAAGCGCCCGCGTGAAATGCCTGATACCAGAGATAGAGGAAGATCAGGTTCATCGACATCAACAGGATATTAGCGAGGAACCGGATGGTAGGCGAGTGGGAAAGCGTCCGGATGGCCTGCCCGATTGCTTGAGCGGTGAATTGGATACCTAGTGCGCCGCTCACCATCAGCAGCCGATAATCCTTGCGGGGCTGGGAAATCAATTTAGCCCACAGCCCAAGGTCGAGAATCGCCCCGGCGAAATTCATATCACGAGTCCATGGAGTCATCCATTGGCCCACGTAAAGGTTGGGACGGTAGTGAATCGAAAATGAGATAACCGTAAAGATCAGGGTCCCCCCGATCACTCCCGCCACCCCCGCGCCCCTTGGTTTTCGGTCCTGAGCAGCCAGGTACACCAAGCTGATGACAACCAGGAAGATCAGTGTCTCCATGACACGTTCATCGATCCAGTAGATCCACATGAACTGGTGGATCGACTCGCTCATTCGGGAACCGTAACCCAAACAGGGCCGGATCTCGATCACGGTGGTGATCAGGTCGGCGATGACGTACGCGAAGACGAAGGGATACCGCGAGTAGCCGCCGCGCAAGAGGGTCGCGACGATCAGCACTTCCAAGGGCACCCCGACCAGGTAGCCAATCAACTGAATGGCGTTTTGCAACTGCTACAATTCTAGGCCCTGGTCGCGGCTGGCGCCAGATCTCAAATCTTCAGGCGCGACTTGGCGGCTCGTCGGGATCAGGCGGCATGGTGGGACCATGGCGAAGAGCCATCGGCGGCTCATCGGGGTCCGGCGGCATGGTGGGACCATGGCGAAGAGCCATCGGCGGCTCATCGGGGTCCGGCGGCATGGTGGGACCATGGCGAAGAGCCATCGGCGGCTCATCGGGGTCCGGCGGCATGGTGGGACCATGGCGAAGAGCCATCGGCGGCTCATCGGGGTCCGGCGGCATGGTGGGACCATGGCGAAGAGCCATCGGCGGCTCATCGGGGTCCGGCGGCATGGTGGGACCATGGCGAAGAGCCATCGGCGGCTCATCGGGGTCCGGCGGCATGGTGGGACCATGGCGAAGAGCCATCGGCGGCTCATCGGGGTCCGGCGGCATGGTGGGACCATGGCGAAGAGCCATCGGGGGCTCATCGGGATCAGGCGGCATGGTGGGACCATGGCGAAGAGCCATCGGCGGCTCGTCGGGATCCGGCGGCATGGTGGGACCATGGCCCACGCGTGCTAAGGCAGCTTGAGGAGAGATCTGAGTGAGTTGGTTTCCCTGTGCATGGTTAAGGGAAAACGCTGACACGAGAAGCACTAGCGTCCCAGCCAGTTTGGCGTAGAGGAATGTGCGCATTTTTTCAAGGCTCCTTAGGTTATTTGTTTTGGTTGAGACTAGGTAGAAGCGATTTTCCCGATGCGAAACTCGGAGGGCGAAGCTATCTTGCCTATCTCATCCCGAAGTGTATCCGAACAAATACCTGATGAGTACGGGACCAACTAGTACTTTTAGATCTTATTTGTGGGGAGCGAATCGGGGAAACACCTTAGTACTAGACTAAGCTGAAGCGGATTAGGAGGGGCGGCGGAGCACGCGCTCCGGAAAGTCAGGGTCGGCTCGAAAAGGACTCTGGCCAGGATAGTCCAGCCGCAAATCGGCGGTCACCTCATCGAGCATTTCGCGCGTGGGTATCTTGGTCTCCATGGCGAATGCCGTGAGCAGCAAATTGTCGCAAATGGAGTTGATGAGGCGAGGAATGCCCTGCGATCTAAAGTGCACTTCCTCAATGAGTTCCGGAGAGATCACGGTCTGATTCGGGAGACCCGCGCGGGCCATCCGCGAGTTCACGTAGGCGATCGTTTCTTGCCGGTCGAAACCCAGCAGGTTACAGCGCAGCGCGATGCGCTGCTTGAGCTGCCGGAATTCGGGAGCATCCAGCTTGCGATCCAGCTCCGGCTGGCCGGCCAAAACGATTTGAAGCAGCTTTCCGCGGCGGTTCTCGAGGTTTCCCAGCAGGCGCACCTCTTCTAGTACGTCCCAATCCAGATTGTGGGCCTCATCGACTATAAGTACTGTAGTGCGCCCAACCGCGGCTCTTTCCACCAGCAGGTTATTCAGGGTCAGCAATACTTCGGTTTTAGAGAGCCGGTTGCATCGCAGATCCAGGTCATAGGCCAGCAGCTCGAAGAACTGGGTGACCGTCAGCCGCGAGTTGAACAGCGATGCGAAAGCCACCTGCTGCGAGTTCAGAAAATCCCGCAGGCACTCCAGCATGGTGGTCTTCCCCGTGCCCACTTCGCCGCTGAGAACGATGAAGCCTTTGCGGCTCTGCACACCGTAAATCAGGTTGGCCAGCGCCTCCTCGTGTTGCGCGCTCCGGAACAGGAAGGAAGGGTCCGGGCTCATATTGAAGGGACTGAGTTTGAACCCGAAGAAAGCGTTATACATAGTCGCGGACCCTTAATGGTGCTACAGCTAACTGGCATCTTAGCACGCGAGCCAGAGGCGCCCCAAGGAGAGTACTACCTAGACTATCGATCGCGTCCTTACGCGGCCGAGGGCGGCGATGCGGGCTTCTCGCCGGCGGATTTCGCCGCGACGCCCTTCACAGGGCTGATCAGGATGTGGGCGTTCCGGCCTTCCAGGCGTGGCATGCCTTCCACGCTGCCATAGGTGGTCAGGTCGCTGGCGAACCGCATTAGCAGCTTCTTGCCCAGATCAGCATGAGCGATTTCGCGGCCCCGGAACTGAACCACGGCTTTGACCCGGTTACCCTCCTGCAGGAAGCGTATGGCGTGAGTCTTCTTAAACTCGTAATCGTGATCGTCGGTGTTGGGGCGGAACTTGAGTTCCTTGACCTGCACGACGTGCTGCTTCTTCTTGGCGTCGTGCTGCTTCTTCTTCTGGTCGTATTGATAGTGGCCGAAATCCACGGCCTTGGCCACGGGCGGCACGGCAGTGGGAGCCACCAGAACCAAGTCCAGGCCCAGCTCCTGCGCTCTACGCAGAGCCGCCGAAGTGGGCATGACTTCCGTGGTTCCATCGGGGAAGACCGCGCGCACTTCACGGGCGCGGATCGATTCGTTTACGTTCTCTCTGCGGTTCTGCCTGCGAGGCGGAAAATTTCTCGGATACATTGGTGGTCAAACGTTAGGCTCAGGATGACGGAGGCGAACGAAGGGGCGCCGGGCGACCGGGGAGACTCTCTGGCCGGAAAGCGGAATGGCACGAATTAAGGACAAGCGAAACTTCGTCAGTCTCAGTGTACACCATAACGCGGAGAGGAAGTCAAAGGGCCGCGTGGAAAAACATCCGCCGCTGGGTTTGTTATCTTCCGCACCGCGCCGCATGGGCCCTATCCAGGCGCTTTCGTATTTATTTCGCCTGCGCTACACTGAAGCACATGCGCTTGGTCACCGGACCTCCGGGATCGGGAAAGACCGACCTCGTTCTGGAAGGGCTGCGCGCGGCTCTGCGGGCGAACGATGGATCCGTGCGCCTGCTGGTCCCTACCGCCACCCTGGCGCAACATCTCGCCCATCGATTGGCGCGCGAGGGCTTCGTGTTCCGGCGCCGGATCGTACAGACGCTATCGGGTTTCGTGAAGCCCTGGGTGGAAGATACCCCCGAGATATCCGAGGCGGCGCTGTATCTGATCGTGGAGGAAGCCGCCCGGCGGCTCGGGCGGGTCGAGTTCGCGCGTGTGGTCGAGGCGCCCGGCTTCTCGGCGTCAATGGCGCGCATGGTGGCCGAATTCTCGTCGGCGGGGTGCGACAGCGCCCGCCTGGCTGCGCATCTGCCCGACGCGCCGCTGGCACCAGCCTTCCTGGCGGTCTACCGGGAAGTGGATAAGGAACTGGAGCGCCGCGGCAAGGCCTTGCGCGCCCGGCGCCTGGAGCTTGCCGCTGTGCGCATCTCTGCCGGAGGCCTGGACGTGCGCACCATCTGGCTGGATGGCTTCCACGCTCTGCCCGATCCCGAGTTGGGCGTCATCGCGGCCCTGGCGCGGCACGCCGATCTCACCGTGACGCTGGGCGCGGGCGAGGCCACCGAACCGGCGCGCGCGCGCCTGCTGGCCATGGGATTCCAGGAAGAGCGGGCCGCCGGCGCACGCCCCACGCCCGCGATCGCGCTGGTGCGGGCCGCTTCGATCGAGCGCGAGGCCGAGGAAATCGCCCGCCGCATTCTGGAGCAGGCCGCCGCCGGCCGCCCCTTCCGCGAGATGGGCATCGTGGTCCGCGCCGCCGGGAACTACGCGCCGATCCTCGGCTCCACGCTGGAGCGCTTCGGCATTCCGGCGCGCTTCTACTTCGATTCCAAGCTGGACCGCCACGCGGTGACGCGTTTTCTGGTGGGCGCGGTGGATGCCATGCTGGGAGGCTGGGATCATGCCCGCACCCTCGCGGTGCTGCGCCTGGCGCCGCGCTTCGCCGATTCGAGCGTCATGGACCGCTTCGATTTCGCCGTGCGCTCCCAGCTTCCCAATGCCGGCTTGGGCGCCTTGAAGGCGGCCGCCGCCGAAGGCAAACTGGTCCGGCTGTTGGATGCGTTGGCGGGGATCGAGGAGTGGCGCTCGTTTTCGCTGGCGCCGCGCGATTGGGCCGCGCGCCTCGGCACTCTGCGCGACCTGTTCCGGCCGTGGGTGGGCGAGATCGCGGCGCCCTTCGATGAAATCTGGCGCGGCCAGGCAGCCGTGCTGACGCAGTTCGAAACGGCCCTCGACGAAGCCGCCGGAGCGCTCGAACCGGGGCGCGCCGTGGGTCTCGAGGAGTTCTGGCGCGCGGTGAAATCCGTGCTGCGCCTCATGCCTCTGCGCCTGCCGGACGGCCGCCGCAACGTGGTCCACGTGCTCGGCGCGCACGAGGCGCGCCAGTGGGTGCTGCCGGTGGTGTTCGTGTGCGGGATGGTGGAAAAGCAGTTCCCCCAGGTTCACCCGCTGAACCCGTTTTTCCCGGACGCCGCCCGCCAGGCGCTGAACCGCCACGGCATCCGCCTGCGCACGGCAGAGGAGTTCGAACGCGAGGAGCGGGCTTTGTTCGATTCGGCCGTGAGCCGGGCCAGCCTCTCGGTGACGCTCTCCTATCCCGAGTTCGACGCCCGCGGGGAACGCAACCTGCCTTCGTTTTACCTGGAGGGTCTGGGGCTGGCGCCCGTGCCCGCGCAGCCGGCGCCCCCGCCGCGAATCCATCCCACCCCTCTCGCGCCCCCGCGAGGCATCCGCGCGCCGGATCTCCTGAACCTGCTGCGCGCCCGCACCGCGCGCCTCTCGGCAACGGCGCTCGAAATCTATCTCGAATGCCCGTTCCAGTTCTTCGCCGGGCGCACGCTGCGCCTCGAACCGCCGCCCCGCCGCCCCGCCGAGAGGTTCGATTTCCTCATGCAGGGCAATATCGTGCACGCCGTGCTGGCCGAATGGTGGGAGCGTCCCCAGGACATCGAAGCGCTTTTCGAGAGCTTCTTCGAGCGCGAGATTGAAGATAAGCGCATCCCCGGCGGATACCATACCGAACGCCTGCGCAATATCATGCTTGACGACCTGCGCGCCTTTGCCGCCGGCGACCCCTGGCCGCGAGGCGATTTCAGTTCCCAAACCGAACGGCCCTTCGTGCTGCCGCTCGAGGGGGTGCTCGAGATTTCCGGCCAGATCGACCGGCTGGATAAGGGCGCGGACGGGCGCGCGTACGTGATCGATTACAAGTACAGCGCCGCCCAGCGCACGCGCGCCCGCCTGGATTCCGAAACGCTGTTGCAGGCGCCGCTCTATCTGCTGGCGGCGGAGCGCGTCTTCGGCGCCACGCCCGCCGGCATGTTCTATGTGGGGCTTAAGGGCGGCATCGCGTACGCCGGCTGGAGCGACAGCGGGCTGATGGATGGCCGGAGCATCCCCGAGGGCTGGTTCGAGGGCGCCCTCGCGCGCACGCGCCGGGCCGTGGAGGAGATCCGCGCCGGCCGCGTGGAACCGGCGCCGGCTGAAGCGGATCACTGCCGCTACTGCGATTACCGCGACGCGTGCCGCCGGACCGCCCGGCGGGGCCGCGAAATGGCGGAGGGCGCATGAGCGAGGTGCGTTTCACTCCCGCGCAAATCGAGGCCCTGGATACTACTCGCAGCCATCAGGACACCTGCATCGTGGCGGGACCGGGGTCGGGCAAGACCACCGTGCTGGTGGAATACTTTCGCCGCCTGGTGGAGGCGGGCGCGGATCCGCTGCGCATCCTGGCCATCACCTTCACCGAAAAAGCCGCCGGAAACATGCGCGACAAACTGGCGCGCGCTTTTCGCGACAGCCCGGAGCGCCGCGCCCGTCTGGAGCGCGCGTGGGTCTCGACGATCCACGGCTTCTGCGCGCGGCTGCTGCGCGAGCACGCCGTGTTTGCCGGCGTCGATCCCGAATTTGCAGTGGCCGACGAGCGCGAATCCTGGCGCATGCAGCAGGAGTCCATGGCCGCCGCGCTGGAGGAACTTTTCAGCGAGCGGTCCACGGCCGTGCGGGCACTGATCCGCGGCCTTTCGTCGCCGGAATTCGAAGGAGCAGTGCTCTCGGCCTACGACGCCATGCGCGGAGCGGGGACGCGCGTCGAGGACCTGGCCGCCTTCACCATTCCGGCCGACCAAGCGGATTTCGCCACTCCGTTGGCCGCGCTCGGCCGCGATTCGCTGGCTGACTGGAACTGCGCGCAGAAGCACTACCTGGCCGGCGTTCTCGAAGCCGCCGAGCGCGTGGTGAGCGCGCCGGGACCGCTGGCGGCTCTGGAGGCCATCGAGAAGTTCTCCTGCAATCTGCGCAAGTGCAAGCCCGGCACCGCCGCGTATAATCTCGTTCAACAACTGCGGGCGGCCATCGGAGAATCCGCGTACGGCTTCATCACCGAACTCTACGCGGCCGAACGGAGGACCCTGATCGAGCTGGTGGCGCGCTTCGACCGCCTCTATCGCGCGCGCAAGCGCACTGCCGGGGTGCTCGATTTCGCCGACCTGGAGGAGTTTTCGGTTCGCCTGCTCGAAGAGCGCGCCGACGTGCGCGCGCGCGTCGTCGAGCAGTTCGAGTATGTCCTGATGGACGAATTGCAGGACACCAACGGCCAGCAGGCGCGCCTCCTCGAGCTGGTCCGCGCGCCCGACCGGCTGTACGCGGTGGGCGATATCAATCAATCGATTTTCGGCTTTCGCCACGCCGAGCCTGCCGGATTCGCGAAGTTTCGCGACGACGTGGCGCGCCGCGGCCGGCGGCTGGTGGAACTGGCCGATAATTTCCGGAGCCGGCCGGAGATCCTGAGCGCGGTCGAGACCATCGCCCACGGCGCCAGCGGCATCGAGACCCGCCCGCTGAAGGGCAGCCGCGCGTTCGACCGGGAGCGGTCCCTGTGCGTGGATCTCATTGGCGCCCTGGCTCCGGAGATCGACGACGCTCTGCGCATGGAGGCGCGCTGGGCGGCACGGCGGATCGCGGAATTCTCCCGCGACGAAGGCTTCGAATTTAAGGACATCGCCGTTTTGGTGCGCAATACGGAAGTGATCGGCGAGTTTGCGGCGGCCTTCGAGGAAGCCGGCATCCCCTACCTGGTGAACCGCGGCCGGGGTTTCTACGAAGCCCGCGAGGTGAACGACCTGGTCCACCTGCTGCGCGTCATCGCCAATCCGCGCGATGAGATCGCGCTGGCGGTGGTGCTGCTCTCGCCGCTGGTGGCCGCCTCCGATGAAGCCCTGCTGCGGCTGAAGAGCGCGCGCGGCGACATGGCGGACGCGCTGGCCCGCCTGCGGCCTGGAGACAGCGCCGGCTTCGACCCCGAGGATCACGCCCGGCTGTTGCGTTTTCGCGACCGCCTGCGCGAATGGCGTCTGCGCCGCGAATACGTGACCTTCGACCGCCTGCTGGCCGACGCCCTCGATGAAAGCGGCTACCGTCCGGAGGCCGGCGCGCGCGGCGCCGCCAATATCGACAAGTTCCTGGCCCAGGCGCGCGAGGCCGCCGGGCGCATGTCGCTCGATGAGTTCGTCGAGGAACTGGCGCTGGTGCGCGCCTCCAACCCGCGCGAGCCGGATGCCCCGCCGGAGGATTCGGCCAATGCCGTCCGCGTGATGACCGTGCATTCAGCCAAGGGGCTGGAGTTCCCGGTGGTGTTCGTGGCGGCCTTGCACAAAGGCACGGAGACCAATCCGCCGGTAGTGGCCTTCTCGCCGGGCATCGGGCTGGGCGCGCGCTGGCGCAATCCCGTGCGGACCGGGGGCCGCGGCGAAAAGGACGATCTCTTCCAGCACGCCCTGCGGCAGGAGCGAAGCCGGCGCGAGGCCGAGGAGAGCGACCGGCTACTCTACGTAGCCATGACGCGCGCCGAGCAGCACCTGGTTCTGAGTTTTTCCGGAAGCGGGCGGAAGCTTGCGAACTGGGCCGAACTGGTGGCCCGCCACCTGAAGCTCGATCTCACCGCGCCGCGCGACGAGCTTCTGACGCTCGACGCACCGGACGGCAAGCCGTGGAAGCTGCGCCTGCTCGTGACGGATCGCGCACCGGAACTGCCCGCGGGCATGCAGCCGGCGCCCATTCCGAGCCGGGCGGAGGGAGCGCTCTTGCTACTACCCGCCCATACCGAACCACAAGACGCCGATGCCACCGTCACCGGCGCTCGCCAAATTCGCGAATTGCCCCAGGGCCTATTACCTGGGCGAGCACCTGGGCTTCGAGGGCCGCCCGCGCGGCGCCGCGGAAATGGCCGAAGCCGACGCCCTTTCGGCGGCCGAGTTCGGGAGCCAGGTCCATGCCCTGCTGGCGGGCGCGGCGCTCGCGGAAGCGGATCCGGAGGCCGTGCGGTTGGCCGAGACTTTCCGGCAAAGTCCCTTGGGGAAACGCGCGGCGCGCGCCAGCCGCATCGAGCGCGAATTCGATTTTCTGATGGCCGTGGAGGGCCTGGTTACGCGCGGGCAAGTGGACCTGTGGTTCGAGGAGGGCGGGGAACTGGTGCTGGTGGACTACAAAACCGATGCCGTCTCAGCCGTGGAAGCCCGCCGGCACGCCGCCGATTATGCGTTGCAGTTGCGCCTCTACGCCATGGCGGTGGAACGGGTCGCCGGCCGGCCGCCCGACCGGGCCTGGCTGCATTTCCTGCGGCCCAATGCCCTGGTGGAAGTGGACTTGACGCCCTCGCTGCTCGAAGGGCCGGAAGCCATCGTGCGCGATTTCGCGGATGCCTGGGCGCGCCTGGAGTTTCCGTTGCGCGAAGGCGATCGGTGCCATCGCTGCCCGTTCTTCCGGGATCTGTGCCCCGCCGGGATTACATCTGCCCGACGCGCCGCCGCGCCGCCGGCCTGGGGTGCGATAGCAGCTGCTGCAACTGGTCTTCCGGCATGGTGATCGTTACGTTGACGAGGGTGTTCTCGTTGGTCACATTCAGCCCGTTGGCCAGCGCCGCCAACTGGGCGTTCTGCGCGGCCTGCATTTTGGCCACGCTGACCAGCAACTGCAAGACGCCGGACATAGTGGTCGCGTCCTGCGCGTTATCCGCCTCGGCCTGGATGGTCACCACCACGTTTGCGCCGAACTTCACGCCCGCGGCCCCATCCACGATGTTCTGAAACGCCGTGCCGCCGTTGGCGCCCAGCCCGGGGACGTTGGGAGCCGCGCTGGGCGGTTTCAACGTGGAGGGCGGGACCGTAGAGATCACCCAGGCATCCTCGGTGGCGCTCCAGGTATTGATCTTGGTGACCAGCGCGGCCGGAAGGCTGGATGGCGAGGTCTGCCGGTCAATCGCCGCTTTGACGTTGGCGATGTCGCCGGCCACCACATAGGTGGCGTCGGCAGGGCTGGTAACGCTCAGAAACGCGAACCCGGCCAACTGCTTCGCGCCTTCGATAATGGTGACGCCCCCGTACGATTCCGTCAGGGCGCCGCCGGCCGTGGCCGCTGCCGCGATCTTGGCAGGGTCGAAAGTCCCGCGCGCCAAGACCAATCCCTGGTTCGTCCCCGGTGTGGCACTGGCCCCCACTGTATCGGTTGCCAGCAGCAATTCGCTCACGTCCTTGGTGGGATCGAAACCGGTCACGTTGATCAAATTCTGCAGATTCTGCTGACGCTGGCCCGTGATCTGAGATAGCACGTACTGGCCGAACGGGGTGGTCTTAGCTTGGTCCACATTGACGCCCGCGATGACTTTGACATCCGGCATCACCAGGTTCAGCAGTTGCGGATCGGCGGCCCGGGCGGGTAGCACGGCGCCCAAAACGGCGGCAAGCGCGGTAGCGGTCAGGATTCGTGCGTTCATATGATTCAAGACGGCAGCCCTTCTCCGTTATTAACGCATCACGGCGCCCCGAAGTTCCGCCGTGCCGCGAACTCACTTGGGAACCGGCAACTGGTCCACGACTTCGATGCCAAATCCTTCCAGTGCAACAATCTTGCGGGGATGATTGGTCAGCAGCCGGATGGTGTGCAAGCCCAAGTCGGAGAGAATCTGGGCGCCGATGCCATGCTCGTGCTGGAGCTGCCGCCGGCCGGCTTCCCCTTGATAATGCATGAAATCGCGGTCATGGGTGATCATGCGGGCATCTCCCAGCCGGTCCCGCTCCAGCCGGAAACCCGGACCGGTCTGGTGCAGATACACCAGCACGCCCGCGTCCTCGGCGGCAATCGCGCCCAGCGATCCGCGGATCAGTTGGCCGCACTCGCAGGTGGCCGCGCTGAAGACCTCTCCGAACAGGCAGCGGGCGTGCATACGAACCAGGACGCGCTCACGTCCGGCTACATCGCCGCGGACCAGCGCCAGGTGGTATTCGGAGTCGAAATCGGTGGCGTAGACCAGCGACCGGAACTCGCCGAACTCAGTCTTGACGCAGCCTTCGCCCACACGCCTGATAAAGCGCTCGTGGTTCATGCGATGGCGGATGAGAGCCGCCACCGAGATCATTTTCAGATGGTGGCGGGCGCAGAATTCCTCGAGCTGAGGCACGCGCGCCATGGTGCCATCCTCGTTCATAATTTCGCAGATCACCCCGGCGGGGGCCAGGCCGGCCAGGCGGGACAGGTCCACGGATGCTTCGGTCTGGCCGGCGCGCACCAGCACTCCACCGGAGCGGGCGCGCAAGGGGAATACGTGGCCGGGCCGGGCCAAGTCGGCTGGGCGGGTCTGCGGATCGATGGAAGTCAGGATGGTGCGGGTTCGATCGGCCGCCGAGATGCCGGTGGTAACGCCGTAGCGCGCGTCGATGGTCTCGCAGAAAGCCGTGCCGAAAGTGGAGGTATTTTCAGCGCTCATGGGCGGCAAGCGTAGGAAATCGCAGCGCTCCGGGGTCAGTGCCAGGCAGATCAGGCCGCGCCCGTGCGTCGCCATGAAGTTGATGATCTCCGGCGTGACTTTTTCGGCCGCCACCGTGAGATCGCCTTCATTCTCGCGGTCCTCGTCGTCCACCACCACCACGATGCGGCCCTCGCGGATCTCCTCGATGGCTTCCGCGGGTGTTGCAAAAGGCATAATTCATTGTATCCATTACTGTTCAGTTACCGCTTCCATACGCCCTAGGGTAAGATGGTGGGCTGGGCCTGCGGTACCAAACATGCTTCGCTTGTTGCCTTCGCTCGCGGCGCTCGATCTGACCGCCATCATGGACATTCTGGTGGTGGCGTTCCTGGTATACCAGGCGCTCATGGTGGTGCGCGGCACCCGCGCAGGCCACATCCTGATCGGGATCCTGATCATGGTGGGGCTCTACGTGCTGGCGTGGTGGGCCGGCCTGCAGGCCCTGCGATCGCTGCTCTCATTCATTGTCCCCTACCTGGGCCTGGCCATCATCGTGCTATTCCAATCCGAGATCCGCCGCACGCTGGCCCGCCTGGGACGCAAACGCTGGCTGGGGGCGGGCTTCCACGCGCCCGAATCGGTGAGCGAAATCCTGATGGCCATCGAGCAATTTTCCGATCAGAAGGTGGGCGCGCTGATCGTACTCGAGCGCGACATCGGGCTGCGCACGTTCATCGAGAGCGGGGTGCGCATGGAGGCGCGGCTCTCGCGCGATCTGCTCCTCTCAATCTTCCATCCCGGTCTGCCGCTGCACGATGGCGCCGTAATCGTGCAGAAGGATCGCATCGCGGCGGCGGCCTGCTTCCTGCCTCTGACCACCAATCCCGCGCTCTCGTCGAAGCTGGGCACGCGCCATCGCGCGGCCATCGGCATCACCGAGGAGACCGATTGCCTCTCGCTGGTGGTCTCCGAGGAGACCGGCCGCATCTCGGTGGCCTCGTTCGGCGAGTTGGTCCAGGGGGTCGCGCTGAACGACGTGGTGGAACGCGTCAACCGGCACTTCGGCGTGGAGCGGCCCACGCCCACGCAGATCGATGAATTCGCCGCCGATATTCCGCTGGCCAGCGAACCGGCGCCGCTGCCGGTCCTGGACGGCCGGCCTTCAGAGAAGGCCACCCAGAAGGTGACCCAGCCATGAAGGGCAAACTTAGCTGGGTGCTGGGGCTGGTTTTCGAGAATTTCTGGTGGAAGGCGGCTTCCCTGGCGATCGCGGTAACCATCTGGGCGTCGGTAGCGAGCGAACCGGAGCTGGCCACCTTCGCGACCGTGCGCCTGGAGTACCGCAATCTGCCCGAGGACCTGGAGATCGCCTCCCCCCCGGTGACTTCCATAACCCTGGAACTGCGCGGCCCCTCCGGCGAGCTGCGCGGGCTGGGAGAGAATGCGGGCGAGAGCCCGCGGCCCTCGGTGATCCTCGATATGTCCAGTGTGCAGCCGGGCGAGCGCACCTTCACCATCGGGGACGGCAACGTGCGGCTGGCTCGCGGCGTACACCTGGTGCGCGCCATTCCCTCCGAAGTGCGTCTGGATTTCGAACGGCACGCCGAGCGCGAGGTGAAGGTGGTTCCGCGATTTACCGGCGAGCAGAGCGGTTATGCCATCGCCCGCTACGACGTGGAGCCGAACGTGCTGCGCATCGCCGGCCCCGCCAGCCACGTGGCCCGCATCGGCGCGGCGGTCACCGACCCGGTGAACCTGGCCTCGGCGGTGGGGGTGGCCGAGTTCCGCGTGAACGCGTTCGTGGAAGATCCATACGTGCGCTTCCTGGCATCTCCGCAGGTGTCGGTGAGCGTCACCATGAGAAAGAAGTAGCACGACATCGGAGGAAATGCGTGGGTAAACAGTTGTTCGGCACGGACGGGATTCGCGGTGTGGCCGGAGAGTATCCGCTGGATCCGGAGACGGTGTACGCCTTCGGAATGGCTCTGGGCGACGATGCCGTAGCGGCCCAGGCGAACCCGGAAATTCTGATCGGCGCCGACACGCGCGAATCCGGTCCGTGGATCGCCGAACTGGTGGCCGGGGGTCTCGCGAGCCGTGGCGCGCGGGTGCGCTATGCCGGCGTGATCACCACTCCGGGGATCGCTTACCTCACGCGAACGGGGCCGTTTCTGGCGGGCGTGATGATCTCCGCTTCGCACAATCCCTATCGCGATAACGGCCTCAAGGTGTTCGGCCATTCCGGATTCAAGCTGCCGGACGCGGAAGAGGACGCCATCGAGCGGGAGATTCTGCTGCTGCGCGGAAAGGGAGTCGAGCCGCGTCCCCGCAGCCTCGCCGTGGATTGCAGCCTCAAGCAGGCGTACCTGGAATTCCTCGCCTCCACCGTCCCGGCGCGCTTCGAGGGCCTCCGGATGGTGGTCGATTGCGGCAACGGCGCGGCCTCGGACCTGGCGCCCGAGCTGCTGCGTGCCCTGGGCGCGGAGGCGATCGCGATGGCGTGCGCTCCCAACGGCCGCAACATCAATCTGAACTGCGGCGCCCTGCACCTGGAGAGCCTGCGCGAGGCGGTGCTCGCCAACCGCGCCGACTTGGGCGTGGCTTTCGATGGGGATGCCGATCGCGCCATGTTCGTGGCCGCCAGCGGAAAGTTGATCGATGGCGATGCCGTCCTGCTGATGACGGCGCGCGCGCTCGATCGCGCCGGGTGCCTGGACAATCACCTGGTAGTGACCACCGTGATGGCCAACCTGGGGCTGGAGAAGGCCCTGGAACGCGATTCCATCCGCATGGTGCGCACCCCTGTGGGCGACAAGTACGTGCTCGAGGAGATGGTGCGGCTGGGCGCGGTGCTGGGCGGGGAGCAATCCGGACACGTGATCTTCCGCCAGTACGCCACTGCCGGCGACGGCATCCTGACCGCGCTGCGCGTCTTGGAGCTGGTTCGCCAGAACGGCGCGGGACTCGACCAGCTGAGCGCCGATCTGCGCGTCTATCCGCAGCGGCTGGTCAACGTGCGGGTACGCGAGAGGAAGAACCTCGCCGATGTTCCCGCCGTGGCGCGCGAGATTCAGTGCGCCGAGGAGGCCTTCGCCGGTTCCGGCCGCGTGCTGGTGCGTTTCTCCGGCACCGAACCGCTGGCCCGCGTGATGGTGGAAGGTCCCGACCAGCAGCAGGTGGAGAGCTTCAGCGAGCGGATCGCCGAAGCCATTCGCCGCGAGCTGGGCGCCTAGCCGCCGGGCTGGCTGGAACGCCGCATCCCTTTGTTACGTCTCTGTTACTGAAAGCTTTTATACGAGTGGCCCCGCGGGAATTGACTCCTCGTGGGCCAACCCGGCGGACGTTTTCCTCCGAGCGTCCGCCGGTTTTGTTTGTGGGCCGGGCATCCCGCGGATTACTTCTGCGGCGTGGCCGCGGCGCCATTGCTGGGCTTGGCGGCGTTGGTCGTGGCGCTCTTGCGGTGATGCTTCTTGGCGTTGGTCTTGGTTTTGGTCGTGCCGGCTTTGCCTGTGATCGAGCCGGCATTGTTGGCCGGCGGATTGGCCGGCGTCTGCGCGGCGAACGTCAGCGGCATAGTGGCAACCGCGAATGCGATGGCGAGTACGGTCTTTTTCATGGTTTCTATTCTCCCGGCGGGCTTGCTGCCCCGCCTTACAATTCCATGTTGCGGCAGACCGGCGAATTGCACGATAGCCCGCGCAGGCTAAGGCGCGCACCGAATCGAGGCACCCGGCGATTAATGTTCGTTAGGATTGAGCCGGCCCGGCGTGGCCCGCTCCGGTCGAAAGGTGCTAACAAAAGAGCATCCAACCGGGCGTGTTGGGGCTACAATCCAAGGTGGCAAGGCGAGGTGACTGATGAGGACCCAAGGACTCCACAAGATCCTGCTGGCGGCGATGGCCGTCAGCTTTTTTGCCTACACGGGCAGCGCGCAACAGGTGACTATGACGGTGGACGCGACCAAAACGGGTGCGCCCATCTCCGCATACATGTATGGGTTCTTCACGGAACTTCATGAAGCCAACAACGAGGGCGGCTTTTGGGCCGAGATGCTCGGCGACCGGAAGTTCTTCCATCCGGTGGATTCCAGTAAGGAACCCGAACCTGCCCCGGGGCGCAGGAGAAGAGCTACGGCACCCAGGTTTAGGCCCTTTGGTCCGGACGAGTTCGTAGTGATGGACCGGCAGAAGGTCTGGGTGGGTGAGCACAGCCCCATGGTGAAGCTGGAGGCCGCCACGCCGCACGGGATCCAGGAGGCGGGCCTGGGAGTCCGAAAAGGGAGGAAGTACTCCGGCCGCGTGATCCTGGCGGCCGATCCGGGGGCGGAAGTGAAGGTCAGCCTCGTCTGGGGGCCCAATCCGGGCGACCGGCAGACTATCCAAATCAAGCCGCTCCGAACCGAATACGCCAAGTTTCCCCTGAGCTTCACGGCCGGGGCGGACAGCGACGATGCCCGGCTGGAGATCGTGGGAACCGGGAAGGGGACGTTCCACATCGGCGCCGTGTCGCTGATGCCGGCGGACAACCTGAACGGCTATCGCGCGGATCTGATCGCGGAGATGAAGAAGATCGGGCCGACCATGTTCCGCTGGCCGGGTGGGAATATGGTCTCCTCCTGGGACTGGCGCGATTCCATCGGCGATCCCGACAAGCGGCCCCCGCGCCTGAACCCCGCCTGGAGCGAAGTACAGCAGAACGACCTGGGGATCGACGACTACATGGTCCTCAACAAGCTGCTCAACCTGGAGCCGTACATTTGCGTGAATGCCGGTTTCGGCGACGCGCATTCGGCCGCTGAAGAGGTCGAGTACGTCAGCGGTTCGGTGAACACGCCGATGGGCAAGTGGCGGGCCGCCAATGGCCATCCGGAGCCTTACAAGGTGACCTGGTGGAACATCGGCAATGAGATGTGGAACACAGCGCAAATGGGCTTCATGGCTGCCGATCAGTACTGGATCAAGCACAACATGTTCGCGCAGGCGATGCGGCAGGTGGACCCGCACATCAAGATCGTGACGTCGGGGGCGTCGCCCGTTGAGACCAGCCAGAGCCACGCGGCGCTCGCCATCACCGGAAAGCACATTGCCGCATTCGGCGGGCCGGCGGACTTTACCGGCGCCCTGCTGGCCCACTCCTCGGATTACTTCGATGCGGCCGCCGAACACATCTATCCCTCCCCGGCGGACCAGGCCTTCGATGCCGAGAAACAGGACTACGTGAAGGTGGAGGAGCCCCTGGTTGGTTACGCCCGGAAGATTGCCAATGGCGTCCGCTGCGTGGTCGAGGCCTGGGAGGAGTACCAGCGGCGATTCCCGGCTCTCAAGATGGATCGATACCCGGTCGCGCTCGATGAATGGGTCTCCGAATGGATCGGAGAACGCGGAACGAACCCGCCCGGCAATTCGATGTTTGCGCCCCTGGCTTGCTCCCAGGCGATGCATGAGATGTTCCGGCATTCGAACATGTTCATCATTTCGGCGTACACCGGGGCGTCCTCGCTGCTGACGATCAACAAGACCGATGCGACGGTGCGGCCGATCGGGCTGATGTTCGAAATGTACCGGCGGCATTTCGGGACCATTCCGGTGGCGGTGACGGGGAACTCGCCGCAACACGAGGTGAAGGGCACGATCTGGGTGGACAAGCCCAAGGTCTCCTCGGGCAGCGATACCTATCCGCTGGATGCCGCGGCGGCCCTGACGGCCGACAAGAAGGCCCTGACCGTGGCGATCGTGAACCCGACCGAGTCCGAGCAGCAGATCGATGTCGCGATCCAGGGCGTGACGGTTCAGGACCAGGGCCGGTTGTGGCGCATCGCCGGCGCGGAGCTGGCCGCCGATAATGTGCCCGGCAAGCCGCTGGTGGTGGACATTGTGGAGAGTCCGGTGACGGGAGTGCCCGGCCGGCTGACGGTTCCCAAGCTCAGCATGAGTATCTACGAGGTGCCGCTGCGGTAGAGAGTTGAGCCGCCGGGGTGGCCGGCGGGTATATACTCACGGGATCAGGATGTGCTGTTGGCCGGAGGTTCGGATATGGAATTCCGCTTTTCCAGAAGAACGATGATGCGGGGCGTGGGGGCCGCGGCCCTGGCGCAGTCCGCCGAGACAGTGAATGCCGCCGCCGCGACGCGCAAATGGCCCATTGAGGAGGGTCCGGACACTCCCAAAATCAGTCTGAGCCTGGGCGATAGCGGCGTGCCGCCCGCCAGCGCGGAATCGCCGGCTCGCGCCCAAGCGGCTCCCGGGAACTTGGGCGGCGGCTTCGGTGGAAGGCTGGCGCCCCGCCCGGAAGCCGCTCCGGCCGCGGCCCCGGCTGGAAGCGACCGCTATAATAGCCCGGCGGCGTACCAGCGTCTCAGGCAGATCGGCGTGGCCCACCTGTTGGGCGTCAACGTGGGCGGCTTCCCCTGGCGTGAAGAAAATGTCCGCGCCACCGTCCAGGCGGCCAAGGATCACGGCATGGTGGCCTATAACGCCATGATCAACGTGCCCAACTCGATCATCTACGGGCGGGACGGCCGCGACAAAGACATGGAAGCGATGGTCGCGTCCCTCGAAGCCGCCGGCAAGGGCGGGCTTACGGTGGTCGAGTACAACTTCTACGCGCACCGGGCGGTCGAGGGCTATTTCGAGCAGGTTGGCCGGGCCAACGCAGGCTACACGGGCTTCGACTACGATCTGGAGTTGCTCATCGACGAGAACGGCCAAGTCGTGCCCGGGATGCTGCGCGACGAGAAGGGGCAACTCACCCCCGAAACCCTGCAGGCGTATCCGAACGCCAAACGAGTGAAATTCAGGGACCTGCCGCCGCTCGCGCAGGAAGGCGCGCACAACCTGGACGAGATGTGGAAGAACATCACCTACTTCCTCAAGGCCGCCATCCCGGCAGCCGAGAAGGCGGGCGTCCGCATGGCGTTGCATCCCAACGATCCTCCCGCGCCCATCAGCCGCGGCTCCCAGCAAATCATGGGCTCGCTGGCGGGCTGGAAGCACCTCATCGAGATCGTCAACAGCCCCGCCAATGGCATCACCTTCGATTGCGGCGTCACGCGGGAGATGGGCGAAGACCCCGTGGAGGTGGCGGGCTATTTTGCCAGCCGCAAACGCATCAACCATATGCACTATCGCAACGTATTCGTGGTAAAGCCTCACGAGCGATACTCGGAAGTCTTCATCGACGCCGGCCTGGTGGATATGTTCGGGGTCATGAAGGCGCTGGTCGCCAACAAATATACCGGGACGATCTATCCCGAGCATCCCCGCGCGCTCGACTACGACCGCGATCGTGGACGGATCGGCGGATACCCCGGCGGCGGCGGCTATACGGGTATCACCTATAGCGTGGCCTATACCCGGGCCATGATGCAGGCCGCGCTGGAGACGGTGTAGGCCATACTTCTAGCATCCACGATAAAGTGGTGTTAAAATCTCATAGGGCTTACCAGCCCTGTTACAGGAGATCAGGAGACAATCATGGCCAAGAAAGCGAGCTTTCTACTCACCCTCTTTTTCCTTGCGATAGCTAGTGCGGCGACTTACCGAGTGAACCTCACGCAGTCCGCTGTCGTTAACGGCAAGGAGTTGAAAGCAGGCGAGTACCGCCTCAACATAGAGGAATCCAAGGTCACTATCGCGGACGGCAAGAATTCCATTGAAGTGCCGGTGAAGGTCGAAAACGGCGGCACGAAGTTCGGCACCACGGTAGTCCGCTACACGGCCGAGGGCGGAAAATCCGCCATCTCGGAAATTCGCATCGGCGGCACCCGGACCAGGCTAATTTTCAACCCGTAGCTGCCTTCCGGCGGCTATCTCGAGGTAGAGCGTGACGCTGCGGGACGGGGGTTTTGAGACTACCGCCCGCGGCTTTGCTTTGCGCCCTCGGGGCCGTGCCGCGTGTATCCCGCGAGCAACCAGAAATTGCGAATCTGGCGAT
This sequence comes from Terriglobia bacterium, assembly GCA_963714205.1. Classification (GTDB taxonomy): domain Bacteria; phylum Acidobacteriota; class Terriglobia; order Bryobacterales; family Bryobacteraceae; genus CAVQNQ01. Next base: position 245,114 of record CAVQNQ010000002.1, on the reverse strand, counting down.
AGCCGAGATTCTCGGGAAACACGCAGAGGAACATCTTGACGAGCCGGCCGGGATCGGAGCCGGACATCTCCGTCAATTCGCGGAACACCACTGCGGCCATCGAGACCAGGATTCCCGTCCCGACGGTCGAGAGCAGTACCAGTCCCGCCAGAGGCGCATCCAGCCAACCCGCCGCCAGGGCGGCCGCTGTCAGCAGGTAGACGATGGTCTCGAGCAGCGGGCGCATGAAGCGGTCGCAGAAAAGGGCCGGAAGCAGCCAGCCGAGCGGGAAGAGCCCCTGTTTCCAGCTCGCGCGGAAGCTCAAAGCGCGCGCAATGCCCCATTGCTCGAACATGGTGAACCGGCGCAGTTCTTCCATGGACTGCGGCGTCCGGCAGCGGCTGATGGCGTCCGGCACCAGGGCGATGCGATACGACGTGTGGGCGGCGCGGGCCAGGGCGTGCAGCCGCAGGAACATCTCCAGACCGCCGGCCTGGAAACCGCCTACCGCCGCGATGGCCTCGCGCTTGAGCAGCATGGTGCTACCCGGGATGGGTCCCAGCAAGCCCCAACCGGCCATGGCCGCGAAACGGCCGAGCCAGGCGCGCAGGGATTCGAGGGCGGCAAACTGACCGGCCAGGCCGCCGGTCGGCAGGGTCGGCGCTCCCGCGCAGACTCCCAAGGTGTCCGGCCACTCGAGAACCGGGCGGACTACGCGCAGCAGAACCGTGGGCTCGAATTCGCACTCCGGGCCGATCAGCGCGATCCACGGCGAAGAGGCCTCGCGCACCCCGGCATTGAGCGCATCGGCTTCCCCGCCGCGGTCCTTGTCAACCACCACGAGGCTATAGGGGTCCGTAAATGCGTAGGTTTCGCGCACCTGGGCCGTGGGGCCGAGGCCGGGGAATGCCGGATCGGTCCGGCCGGAGCGCAGCAGGTGGAACTCGCGGGTCCAGACCTCGAGCGCGGAGGCGCTGGCGCCGTCCAGAACCAGGACCACCTCGTGCTTGCCAAAATGCAGGCCCACCAGGCGCCGCACGAATTCGCGGGACTCAAGCGAGGCGTCGCGCGCCACGGCGATTACCGACACCGCCGGAACCAGCGGGGATTTCAGCAGAATGGGAGTGTCGTCGCGGGCCACGCTCCGGCCCATCCGGCGCAAAACGAAACAGCCCTTCAGGAGCGCGACGAAGCAGGCCGCTCCGGCCAGACACAGCAGCAGCACGATGGCCTGAATGAGGCCGGTGACGATGGTGGCGGCCGATTCCATCAGGCACCTACCTGGCGCGCGCGTTCCAAGGCCGCGCGGGCCTCGGCCGCGGTCATAGGATTGGAGCTGCCGGCGAGCTCCTCCAGCGTGGTCCAGCCGCTGGGGGGCAGGGAAGCCAGAGCCGCGGCCGCGGCCCGCGCCAGTTGGGCCGGGCCGTTGCGCAGGAAGTGTGCCAGCATGTGGATGGATTCCCTCAGCTTCATCCTGGCGGCGCTACGCACCGCCGCGAGGCGAATATCGAGCTCGTCTTCCGAGAGGGCTTGCATGATGCCGTTGCGGATCTCCGCCGAGTAGGGCACCATGGGCGCCAGGGCTATGGCCCGCAGGCGAATTTCGGGGTCGCGGTCGTCCAGCAGCAAGGCCAGCGCGGGCAGCGGGATGGCACGCTCCCAGGCCGTCAAAATATCGAGCATCGCCAAAATGCGGGACTTCTCCCTGGCTCCGACGATTTTGGGGATCAGCCCCTCGCACAACGGAATGGCATAACGGCGCAGGTCCTCGGTGAGCAGGACGCGGATCATGAGGCTGTGGGAGACGGCTTGTTCGAAGACGCGCTCCACATCGCGGATATCGCCGGTTTTCAACAGGCCGCGCGAGGCCGCCAGCCGGACTTCCGGATCCGGGTCTTCGAGCGCCTCCTCCAGCAGCTCACCGGCCACCCGCCGGCAGGGCTCGAAGCCGCAAATGAAGGCCAGGCGCAGGAAGGCGGTCCGGCGGGCTGTCGCGTTCTTCGAGCGCGCCTGCTGGCACCACTCGTGAGCCAGGGTCAAGTCGAGCGTGAGCTCGCAGAGTTGATCGAGCGCGCTGCCGCCCACCGTGCTCTGGAAGCCCAGCAGCGTTTCGCTGGTATCGGTCCAACTGATCCGCACGAAGTCCTTCAGCCGGGTCAGATCGTGGTTCCCCGCCAGGTAGTCCACCAGGGCGTCGCGCATTTGGGGACGCAGAAGGGCTGAGGCGCGCGCGAGCCGGCGCGCGGCAAACCCGCGCCGCACCGCCATGATGAAGGTGGCGAAGAGCAGAAGCGCGTACCCGCAGTAGAGGTACGCCACCACCCGGAATTCAACGCCGGTCATCGCGCGAGCAGCCGTTTCAGGCGCGCCACGAGTTCCATGGGGCTGAACGGTTTGACCACGTAATCGTCGGCCCCGAGGGTGAAGCCGCGGATCACGTCATTCTCCTGCTGGCGCGCGGTCAGCAGCAGAACCCGCGAGGGAATCTCCTCGGCGCGCATGGCCGCCAGCACTTCGAAGCCATCCATGCCGGGCATGTTCACGTCGAGGACCGCGGCCGCCGGCTTGAGGCGGCGAGCCGCCGCGAGAGCTTCCGGGCCGTCCGAGGCCGTGTGACACTCCATGCCGAAGTTCTGGAGCGCGGTCCGAACGAGAGCCAAAACCATGGGATCGTCGTCGGCGATCAGCACCTGGGCCCGTCCCGCCGGGCTGGCCGCGGTCAGACTACGCTGGGCGCGTGGCTGGGAGGCAGCAGGCGCACCTTCGGGACGCGGCGACAGGGCCAGGCTCAGCCGCACCAGGGCCTCCTCGGGCTGCCAGGCATCCATCAGAAATTCGCGCGCCAGGGATTGAACAGCGTGATCGAGTGACAGCAGGTCGTCGCGAGTCCCCACGAACACCATGGGGCGCTCTTCCCGCGCATAGGCCGGATCGAGCCAGCGCGAGCCCATGGTTTCGGCGTCCACGTGCACCGCCGCCAACTGGCAATCGAGCGCCCTCCGCGAATTGGGAGGTTCGGTGAGATCCACGAACAGTGCGGACGATTGCGCGCGTTCCAGGGCCACGTTCAGGCGCTGCGCTTCGTTAGCCGGAAACCCCACGGCGACCACGCGCTTACCCGAGAGCGTCTTGACGATCTGATCCGAGATGGGCGCGTCGCGGGCTTCCCGCGGGCTGTTGAACGCCAGGGCCAGGTTGGTCAGGGAATCGCGAAGCTGGGAGTTGTCCACCGGCCGCTCGAGCAGGGCTGCCTCGACCTCGCGCGCCAGGCGGCTGATGGCCGTGTAGCCCAGCAATCCGCCGGTTCCGATCCATTGATGCACCGCCTTGGCCGCGTCGTTGGCATTGAACTGGCCATCCATATCCAGCAGCAACTGCCGCGATTTCTCCTGGCCTTCGGCCAGAAAACGGCGCCGCAAGACCATCATCTCGGCGGGATCGACGCCTGGAATCGCGGTGGACTGGCCACTCTCGCCGGCGGGAGCCGCGGCCGGCGGCGGAGTCTCATTCCGCCGGTCCAGGATTTCACGGATCCGGCTGCCCAGCGCGCGGGTATCGATCGGCTTGGTAATATAGCCGTCGCATCCCGCGTCGATGGCTCTCTGCTCGTCGCCTTTACCGGCGAAAGCGGTCAGCGCCACGACCAGGATGTCGCGGGTAGCGTCGGCCTGTTTGACGCGGCGGGTCAGCTCCAGGCCGTCCATGCCGGGCAATTGCACGTCCGCCAGAATCAAGGTGGGATGATAACTGCGCAGTAGGTCCAGGGCCTCTTCGGCGCTGGCGGCGGTAAGTACCTTGTAACCCTCGTTGACCAGAAGGATCCGCGTCAACTTCAGGTTTACGGGCGTGTCATCGACGATGAGGATCGGCTCTCCGGCCATAGTATCTTCGTATTTTAACCCACGTTCCGAGAAATCCTACACCGCTTTTGCGACCGCCATCCGGGGCGCCAGCGGCAAAACCGCCGAGAAGGTGCTGCCGCGCCCGGGCGTACTGCGCACGGCCACCGAACCACCTTGCGCCTCCACGATGTGCCGCGTCAGGGCCAGCCCCAGCCCGGTTCCCTGCTCGGCCCTCCGGCTATTCGGAAGTTGTTGAAACTCCTGGAACAATTTCGAAATCTCGACGGCCGGGATGCCGATTCCGGTATCCTCCACCTCCACGCGGAAGGCCTCGTTTTCCAGCAGCGTGACGCGCAGTTGCACCGACCCGCCGGCCGGCGTGAACTTCACGGCATTGGAAAGGTAGTTATACAGAACCTGCTTGAAGCGGCCCGGATCGAGTACCGCGGAAAGCCGCGGCGGGACGTCGCAAGTAAGCTGGAGATCCTTCTTATCGGCCAGCGGCCGGATGACATCGCGAACCTCCCGCACGAGCTCGCCGACCATGACGGGCTCGGGATGAAATTCCATCTTACCGGCCTCCACCTTGGAAAGATCGAGGATGTCGTTGATGAGATTCAGCAGATGGCGGCCGCTGGTGAGGATGTCGGACAGGCATTCGCGCTGCTCCGCGGTAGCCGGCCCCACCTTCTCGTCATACATCAGTTCGGAGAAGCCGATGATGCCGTTCAGCGGCGTGCGCAGCTCGTGCGAGACGCTGGCCAGGAAGCGGCTCTTGGCCTCCGTGGCGGTGCGCGCGGCATCCAGGGCGCGGGCGAGCTGCTCGTTCTTGTTGCGCAGCTCCATGGCATACTGTTCCACCTTACGGGCCGCCACGGCCGCCAGATTCCGTTCGGTCACGTCCATCAGGGAGCGGCAGGTGCCGGTCACCGTGCCCGGCTCGTCGCGGATGAGATTTTCGCGGATCTCGACCGTGATACTGGAGCCATCCTCGATCAGGTACTCGCACTCGAACGGGGCGGTTTCCATACCGGTGGCGATGCGCTTCAGCATGGCGTCGCGAATCTCGTCTTTCTGATCGGGAGCCACGAAATCCCAGGCTTTGCAGCCCAGGATCTGATCGGGCGTGCATTTCAGCAGGGCGCAGACGGCCTGGTTGAAGCGCCGCACCACGCCGTTGACGTCGGTCTCCTCGTAAGGGATGGGCGCGCGGTCGAACAGGTCCCGGTAGCGCTTCTCGCTTTCGGCGAGTTCGCGCTCGCGAGCATTCAAGAGGTAGGCGGCGTCTTCGATCTGGCGGGCAAGGTCGGCGATCTCGTCGGTGCCCGCGGGAAAGGGCTGGAGCTGCAGGCCATGCGCCATACGGCGGGCGTTTTCCTGAACGGCCTGGATGCGGCGCACCAGCCTGCCCGTCAGCAGCAGGTGCACTAACAGGGCGCCCAACGGGCCCACGACTCCGCAGATCACCACTATCTGGAAGAGCTTCCGGCGTTGGAGATCCCGATCGGAGCGCGCCTGGGCGAACCGGCGCTCGTTCTCATTGCTGAGCACGCCGATGCGGGCCGCGGCATCGGTTTCAAGCGCCTTGGCGCGATCGATCCACGGCGCGCCCGCCCCCGGCCCGGCGTTTGCGGCGCGGGCCAGGAACGCGAGATCCTGGCCCGCCACCTTTTGTATTTGGCCCAGTTCCGCGACCGCGGCTGGATCGTTTCCGATCAACGATGGCAAGCGGCTCAAGGCCGCGCCGGCTGCCGTGCGGGCTTCCTCGAAGGATGTCCGGTACTGCGTCTGCCCGGTGGCCGCGAAGACACCTGATGCGATGCCGGCATCCGTCAGCGAACTGCGCAGCCGCACCAGCTCGGAACGGGTATCGTAGAAGGAGGCCACGGTCTGGTCGGCTTCCCGGACGTCACCCTCCATCCAGAAGATGGAACAGAGAGCGGCGAACAAGGCCCCCAGGGGCACAACTAATGCAGCCACGCCTTGGGCGCGCAAGGAAACCCGCAGCCATTGGAAGGTGCGGCGTCGGGAATCCGGCGGGCGCGGCATTGTCGCATTCTATTTTAAGACCCGGCGGAACGAAACGAGGAACGATATCGTAGGTGAATAAGAGTGGGTTTTCAAAGGTAAGGCCATGGCAAACCGCAAATCGCACTCTTTTTACTGGTTCTTACTGGCCCTGGTACCGCTTCTGGCCGGTGCGGCGTTCTTCTCGCTCCGGGCCATCAGCCGAACCCCGGCCAAAATAGATCCCGAGAAGCTGGCTTCCGTGGAAAGGATCGATCTGGCCCGGTCGGTGGTCGCCACCGGCAAGATACAGCCCACCACGCAGGTGGAAATCAAATCCAAGGCCAGCGGGATTATCCTGAAGCTGCCGGTGAACGTGGGAGATGCGGTGCACCAAGGGCAAACCATATGCGAGCTGGATCAGAACGACCTGCTGCCCAAGCTGCGCCAGGCGCAGGCCGCCGTCGGAATGGCGGAGGCGGCTTTGAAGAGCGCGGAGGCCGATTACGAGCGCGACAAGGTAGACGCACTCGGACCGGACGTCCCGTTTCTGAAACGCGACATGGAACGCTCGCGCCAGTTGTTCCAGGAGATGCTGGTGCCGCAGACCGCGCGGGACGATGCCGAGAAGAATTACCAACTGGCCGTGAACCGGCAGCAGCAGGCTCAGGTGAACCTGGGAGTTGCGCAAGCCGCCATCGCCAAGGCGCAGGCCCAGGTGGAGCAATCGCGCGCGGCGCTGAACCAATCGGAAGAAGACCTGCGCAACGCCACCATCATCTCGCCCATCGATGGCGTGGTGCTTTCGCGCGATCGCGAGGTGGGCGACGCGGTCAGCTCGATCCTGGTGATGGGATCGGGCGCCACTCTGATTATGACCGTGGGCGACCTGCGCGAGGTCTACGTGAAGGGCAAGGTGGATGAAAGCGATATCGGGAAGGTCTACCTGGGACAACCGGCCCGCATCACCGTGGAATCCTATAAAGACCGCACGTTCACGGGGAAGGTGACCAAGATCTCGCCCATGGGAGTGGAGAAGGACAATGTCACCACGTTCGAGGTGCGGGTCTCCATCTCCAACGAATCCGGCAAGCTGATGGCCACCATGACGGCCAACGCCGAGATCATGCTGGACGAGCACAAAGGCGTGCTGGCCATTCCGGAAGGCGCCATCATTTACAAAAAAGACCGCACCACGGAGGTGGAAGTGGCGGACCCCACGGTGGAATCGGGGCGGCGCCGGGTCGCGGTGACCACGGGGATCAGCAACGGGTCCAAGACGGAGATCGTCAAGGGTCTCTGGGAGGGCCAGCAAGTGGTCCTGCAATAGCGCGGGGCGTGCCATCCGATGCTTTACCTCAAGGAGATTTTCCGCGGGGTCTTCTCCAGCCTGGCGCGCAACAAACTGCGCAGCCTCCTGACCATGGCCGGGATTGCGTGGGGCGTGGCCTCGATCGTGATCATCGTGGCCATGGGCGATGGCTTCAAGGAGGGCCAGCGCGACCGTTTCCGGCAGATCGGCGAGAACATCGTAATCGTCTTCAACGGCAAAACCGAGAAACAGGCTGGCGGCCAGCGGGCCGGACGGCGCGTGCGGCTGACTTACGACGACGTGCGGGACATCCGTGCCGAGTGTTTCCTGGCCAGGAGCGTATTGGGGGAGCTGCAGAACACCGCCCATGCGGTTACGCCGTTCAACGGCGGATCGTTCCCGGTTATGGGCGTGGAGCCGGCGTACGCGGAGATCCGCAATATCCCCGTGGACCGCGGGCGCTTCCTGGTGGACCGGGATGAAGACAGCACGGCCCGCGCGGCGGTGCTGGGCGACAACGTCCGCAAGCAGTTGTTTGGCGACCGTCCGGTGGCGCCGGGCGCGAGCCTCTCGATCAACGGCCTGCCATTCCGCATCGTGGGGCTGATGCCGCCAAAAGATCAAAGCAGCAGCTACAACGGCCTGGACAGCGACAAGATCTACATCCCGTATTCGACGATGATGCGCGATCTGCCCCCGGCCGACGAGAATTTTCATCCCGGAATTCTGAGCGACCTGATCTATGTCCCCGCCTCGCTGAACGGATGGAAGGAGGCCCGCGCGCAGGTCACGCGCGTGCTGGCGCGCAACCACCGGTTCGATCCCGAAGATACGGGCGCCATCTACCTCTGGGACACCGTGGAGAACGCCGAGCTGGTGGACCGCATGTTCACTTCCATGACCATTTTTCTGGGTGTCATCGCGCTGGTGACCCTGACGCTGGGCGGAGTGGGGGTCATGAATATCATGCTGGTATCGGTGAGCGAGCGGACCCAGGAGATCGGTCTGCGCAAGGCCGTGGGCGCGACCAGCCGCCGCATCCTCTCGGATTTCTTCGCGGAAGGCGTCCTGCTGGCGGTGCTTAGCGGCGTGGGCGGCTGGCTGGCGGCCTTTGGATTGGCCACGCTCGTCAATCAACTGCCGCATCGCGAAATGTTCGGCGGCCTGCCGGTGAGCGCCGCCACCACCGCCGAGGCCTTCGCCGCGCTGGGCGCCATCGCGGTGGCTTCGGCCATCTGGCCGGCCTGGCGCGCCGCCCGCCTGACGCCCGTGGAGGCGCTGCGCTATGAGCGTTAGCTCGATCCTGCGGGAGGCCGCCGAAGCCCTGCGCTTCAACCGGCAGCGCAGCCTGCTGACCACCGTCAGCCTGGCCTGGGGCGTCTCCTGTTTCGTGATCCTCTACGCCTATGGCGATGGCTTCCACGCGGCCATACGGAAGGCCTTCCTGGAGGTGGGCCAGGATCTCGTGCTCATGCTCGGCGGCCAGACTTCCGACCAGGCTGGAGGCGAGCGGGCGGGCCACCGTGTCCGCCTGGAACGCAGCGACGTGGCGGCCATCCGCGAATCGGTGCCCATGGTGGCTGCCATCTCGAGCGAGATGATGATGCGCGGCATGACGCTGGTGCGCGGCTATCGCACCGAGACCACCATGGTGCGCGGCGTGGAAGCGCCCTACGAGCGCATCCGCAACATGACCATGGAATCGGGCCGCTGGTTCGTGCCGGAAGACGAGGCCGCCCGGCGCCGTGTGGCCGTGCTGGGCGCCAAGATGGCCGAGAAGCTGTTCGGCGAGATCCCGCCGGATGGCGAAGAGATCACCATCGACGGCCTGCGCTTCACGGTGATCGGGGTGCTCGAGACCAAAACGCAGGTAGCCAATTACAACACGCCGGACAACGACTGCGGATTTATCCCGTTCGAAACCGCATCGCTCTACCGCGACCTGAAGTATCCCGACGATATCGTCTGGATGCCGGCCAACCCTGTGTTCCGTGACGATACCCTGCGGCAGGTGCGCGAGACGCTGGCGCGGCTGCACGCCTTTTCCGCCAACGACGAGCGCGCGGTGCGTTTTATCGTCTTCAACGAATACATGCGCCTGGTAGACACCATGGGGATCGCGCTGCGCGTGCTGCTGGCTTTCGTGGGCACGCTCACGCTGGCCATCGGCGGGGTGGGGCTGGCTAACATCATGCTCGTTTCGGTAACGCAGCGGACGCGCGAGATCGGCGTGCTGAAATCGATCGGCGCCACCAACCGCTCGATCCTCGCGCAATTTCTGCTGGAGGCCATGGCGATTGTGACCGCGGGAGGAGTGCTGGGCGTGGCCGCGGGTTGGCTGGTCACCTGGCTGCTGGGCACGCTCCCGCTGCTGGGGCCGCTTTTTCAGGACACCAGCGGCAGGGGCGACATCCACCTGCACATCTCCACCTTTGCGGTTGTGACCTCGACCGTGATGCTCGAAACGGTAGGCCTGGTGGCCGGATTGCTGCCGGCCATCAAAGCCGCGCGGCTGGACCCCATAGAATCGTTGCGCTATGAGTGACGCGCAGGGATTTCACTTACCGTAAGTGCACGGGCTGCGTGAAGGCTCCGTTGCCCGCGGAATCCCAGGCGGCGAAACGCACCCATTTCTTGCCGGCGGTATCGAACGGTATGCGGTAATGGTGCGTCGAGAACGGCGCTAAAGAAGTGGCGGATAGGATTTCGCGGTTGGTCGTCTTGCCATCGCCCCAGACCAGCTCCACGAATTCCGCCGGCCAGGTCCAATCCACGTCGATGACGAAGGTGCGCTTGTCGCCCGTGCCCTGAATGGCGTAGTCATGCAGCAGAACTTCGCCCGAAGTCACAAAGAAATTGCCGGCGCGTAGAGCATCGAGGACCGGCATCCAGCCATCGGAGAACTTAGGGAGGCGGTCGAGCTTCACGTAGTTGACGTCCAATTGCGGGTAAGTCTCGTCTTCCGGAGACTTGGTGTAAGTGTCTCCCTCGGCAATCAGGTATTTGGCGCCGGCCCAGTTATTCATGTCGTCCAGCAGATCGAGACAGCGCACCTCGCACAGGCGCTTTTGGGATTGATCCACGGGCAACGACTGGAAGGAGGCGCCGGCGAAGCGGTCGCTCAGGAAGTGCGGCTGGTCCTTCACGGCATCCGGGTAGCCATCGGAACTCTTGGTTCTGGGGTGAGTCTGCCACATGAGGGCATGCTCGTCGTTCAGCATACGCATCTCGGTTTCAGGCGAGGATGTGTGATAGACCTTGCCGTAGGGCGCGATCTCTTCTGCATAGGGCTGTTCCACGACTACTCGCTTGGAACCGGGACGGGGCAGCTGAGCGTGCGTATAATAGACCGGCTTGGGGAACAGGAACATGTAATGGCCGCCTAACGTGGCGTCGGGCTCTTCGCCGGGAATGATCAGGAAATCGCGATCGGACAGGCGCGCGCTGCCTTCGAAGTAGACGCGCTGCTCCTCGAGACGGATCTTGCCCGTGTCAGTGGGATGCGAATCGGCGTGGAAATCGCACAGCGCGGCAATATTGATGCCCAGGGCCTTGAAGGTGGGAATCCACTGCGGCTGGTAATCCAGGGTGCCGGCATCGGTCAGTTCCTCATTAAGATGGAAGTGGAAATGGCTGACCATCACCTGGTAGCCGGGCAAGGGCTTGTAGACATCGTCGTGGGTGAAAGCCATCACCGCCTGCTGAGTGGCTTCCGCCTTGCCCGAATCCAGATAAAAATAGACTGCCATCCGCTGCAGGGTGCCCGGGGGAGCGTTGTAGAGCGCAAAGTTCTCTTCGAACTCGCGTGCCTGGCTGACGCGGCGCTGCCAGACGGCGTCGGTCGTGCCGTAAGGTTTGAAAGATTCCTCGCGATCGGCCTGGCGCACGCCCACGGCGAAAGTGGTCTCGCTGTCTTTGCGGTAATAGTTGTATCCGAGGTTGGATTCCACTTCGCGCGAGAAGAAGAACTTGTGAGATGCCGGCAAGACGGCCAACGAGCCGGCGCTGTTTTCGACAATTGCCAGCCGGTTGCGTGCTTTCAGCGCCACGGGATCGGAATTGACGCCGCCGCCCAACAGGTAATGCTGCCAGCCGCGGGCGACATCGCGCCAGACAATGCGGGTATCGTCGCCGATGGCGAAACCCTTTAAACCGGCGGCAAACTTGTAGGCGACCGAGGGGGCATCGGTTTTGGCGATTATCTCCTGGCGAATCAGGTTGGTTCCCCGGTAGACGGTATAGCGCAGACCGCCGGAGAAGATGCCGAGCGAAACTCCGGGGAAATTGGCCTCCAAACGGGCGCCGTCGGTGCCGACCTGGCAGCCGGTGATTTGAAACGTAGCCCACGCGCGCTGGATCTCTTCGGGCTTGCGCGGCAGATCGACCGCCGCGTTCATACCGGGATGGCCGGGGACGTTCAGAGGAGCGTCCCAGAACGCGAACCATTTCTGACGCTCGATGACTTCGGGGGTGAAAATGCCCAATTGACGCAAGGGCGCTTCCTGCTGGGCGGAGATGCGCCGCCGGCCGGTGGTGACCTGGTATTCGGGAGTGAGGTCGCGGCCCAGTACGGACCACTTGCCACCCTTTTCGACGGCCAGTTCCCGCACGACGGGTTGGCCGCCGTTCACGCCGAGTGTGGCGCGCAATGTCTGGCCGCGCTCGCCCTGCCAGATCAATTCCAAAGAACCCGCGCGCATCCCGGCTTTCAATCCGTCGAGCGCTTTATAACCTTGAAAATCGCAATTAAGAGTTTGCGCGCCGGCCAAGGCCGCGAGCAGCAAACCAGAAAAAAGAATTTTATGCCAGCCCATGTTCGTCACCGAAGAAAGCCGATTGTCTCATGAATCGCTAAGGCCGGTGAATGAACTGCCGTCTGCGGCACTAACTCGAGTGAGCCAGGGAAAGAGCCTGCACCTCGCCGTTATGGGCCACTTCAAAGCCCGTGGCCTGGCCGGACGCAGTGTCGTAGACCACGAAAGTAGAGGCCACGTCGGTGCGGGTTCCATCGGCGCCGAAAGTGGCGCCCATGATCGCGCCCGGATTAATGGCCAGGGTGGGGCCGATGCGTTCGACCGCGTAGACGTGGTTATGGCCGTAGCACACCACCTCGAACTCGCCGGAGGCCGCGATGGCCCGCGCGATGTTGTCGTAGTGGTTGGCGGCCACGCGATGGCCCTCGAATTCCCCGCGGAAGAACTCGCCGTGGATCTGAATCTGCTCGTAGCGCCGCGCGTTGTTCGCAATCCGGTACAGGTCGCCATCGTTGTTGCCGAAAACGATGTGGATGGGCTTCGGAAAGCCGCGGCCCAGTTGATGAACGATGAAGGGCGAGCAGAGATCGCCGCAGCAGATCATGGCGTCGGCGCCGTTCACCGCTTCGAGCGCTGCCGCCAGCCGCCAGACGTTATCGTGGATATCGGAAAGAACCGCGATGCGCATGGATATTGGAGTTTCAGGATAGCATTCCGGCTGCGAATTTCCGTCGTGACCAGTGTCCGTCCTAGAAGCGCAGGGCGCCCTTGATTTCGACGAACCGCGGCGAACTCCCGGCACCCACGAAGGAACCCAGGATGCCCGTTGGCGGTCCCACGGTGGAGATGCTGGAACCAAACTGCGGGTTCGAGATGTCGCTGACCGGCTGGTCGAAATTGGGGTGATTGAACACGTTGTACGCCTGCGCGCCGAACGAGAAGGTGACGTGCTCGCCGAGAGCGACATCCTTCATGAGCGCAATATCGGTATCGAAGAAATGCGGGCCGTAGACGGAGTTGCGTCCGATGGTGCCGAAGCCGGACGGGGCGCCGTTGGCCGGAGGCGCAAACTGCGACGGGCTCAGACAAGGCGAATTCACAGCGCTGGTGCAGGTTCCCGGGACGCTCGTCACCGGCGAGGCGAAGATGTATTGTACCGGAGAAAAATTCGATCCGAGCAATGGGGCGAGCGCGCTGTTATCGATGATGGTGAAGGGCAGGCCCGTCCGGAAGGACCAGTTGCTGGAAAGCGTCCATCCGCCGAAAACCCGGTTGGGACCCCAGTGGAATCTCGCCTGGCGGAACATGTCGGTAAGGACGAAGCTGGCGCTAAAGTAATGCCGCACATCGTAATCCGAGTTCCCGTAATTGCCGCGCACGCTGTAGGGGTTCTGCAGAACGGTGATGCTTGGGTCCGTGGACACGAAGTTAAAGGGCTCGTTTTGCACGCCGCCGTTTGAGACATCGTCGAGCGAATGGCTCCATGTGTAATTCACATTGAACGTTAAACCTGCCGAAAGATGACGCTGCAGGCTGATCGTGAGGCCGTTGTAGTTCGAGTTGGCGGCCGACAGGTACTGTGTGACCTGGCCCAGCGCCGGATTCGGCGGGGCGACCGGCAGACCGAGAAAGCCGGTCGGGCAAACCGAGGTCGGACAATAACCGTTCAACGCCGTGTCCGCTATGGGGATGTGCTCGCCATGCATGCCCGAGTAATTGACAATCAGCGCCGTCTTCCAGCCCAGCGCCTGTTCGATCTGGAAATTCCACTTATAGTAGGTCGGCTGGTTGAAGTTATTGGGGAAAGCAGTGAAACTCGGAGGCGCGAAAGTGGGAATTGATTGCGAAATGGAGTTGAAGCTTCCGCCGGACGCGAACTGGGATGCCAGGATCTGGTTGGCTTGGGCGACCTTCGTAAACAAGCTCCCGGAAACACCCGGCGCCAGTAGACCGTTTCCAGCCGTGAAAGCAGTCAGGGTTGGAGGATTGAATGCCGCGAACTCCGCCAGTCCACCGGGCAATTCGTCCGCGAAGACGCCGGCGCCCGTCCGAATAACGGTGCTATCGGTGTTGAACGGCCTCCAGGCGATCCCGACGCGCGGTTCCCAAACCACCGCTTGACTGCGCGGATAGGCGTCTTTCTGACCCGTGAGAATAAGCTGGTTATAAGGTGTATTGGCGGCGCCGGGGGTGGGTGTGCCGGTGAACTGCGAAGCCAGGCGGGAGAAGCAGTTGGAATCGCAGGTGGGGCTGGCGTAGCTTTCCAGCCGCAAGTTCAAGGAAACCGTCAGCCGGTCGTTCACCTTCCAGTCGTCCGCGACATAGCCTCCATAAGTATTGAGGCGGATGCTTTCTTCCGGTGAGGAGGGAAAAGCCTGGTTGAGAGAAGTGCTGGGGCCCCCTCCGTTGAAGAAATCGGTCAAGGTCGTCACGATGGCCCCATTGAGAGGTCCGCCGACCCCCTGAAAATCAAGGTCGGTAACGGTGTCATGGAGCCAGCTAAACCCGATGCGAAAGGTGTGCTTGCCCCGGACATGCGAGAGATCGTCCAGGATCTGATATTGGAATACGCGCCGTCCCTCCGGGAAGTAGGCGTTGGGGTTTCCGGGTTCGGTCCAGGGTCCGATGCTGGAGAATGGAGTGCCCGAGAAGCTCAAAAACGTCGGCAGCGCGGCCAAGGAACCGCTGGGACTTGCCGGCTCAAAGACCGCCGAGTAGAACAGCGCGGATCCCTTGAATTCGTTGACCGTCTCTGGACCGAAAACATGCGTCTCCGAGACTTGGCCGAGCATCTGTGGCTGGTTGCTCTGAATATTGAAGATCGGGCCGAACGAGTTGGTGTAAGTAGGCTGAAAGCCATTATCGCGCAGCAGCCGGATATAACCTCGATCGTTTTGGCTGAAGATGTGGTCAACACGCGCGGCCCACTGGTATTCCGTAAACAGGTTGCCAGGCGTGCTCCGGAACTGGAGTGCGCAAGGGACGCCGGAAGGTAAACCGGTGAAGTCCTGACAGCCCCCGTTATTCGCCACCGGAATGGCGGAGGCGGCCCCTGGAGCATTGTTATAGATTGCAAAAGCCTTCTGGTAAAAAGGAATCTCAGCGGAATTCCCGTTGGCGGCGAGGTTCGCCAGCGTGGCCGCCTGGAACTGGGGACTGGGAATCAGGTTGAGCCTGCTGGAGATGGGTACCAAGCTGTGCACGCCTTCGTAGTTGAAGTCGAAAAACGTGTGGTCCTTCCAAATGGGGCCGTTCAGGTTGGTCATCCATTGATTGAAGTTGTTGAACGGCGTCGGCTGGCCCACCTGGTTGCTGAAAAACTGATTGGCGTTGAGTGCCCGGCCATTCCAATTATATATAGCGTCGCCGTGGAACTTATTCGTTCCGGATTTCGTGATATAAGTAACCTGCGTTCCGGCATATTGGCCGTATTGCGCGGAATAGGCGTTGTTGATCACATTAGCCTCGCCAATGTCATTCGAGCCCAGCAGCAGGTTGGAGGCGCCGCTATTATTGAGGCCGAGGAAAGGATCGTTATCGTTCGTGCCGTTTATAGTAAACAGGTTGGAAATGCCGGGCATTCCGCCCGCGACGAAGTTGCCATAGCCGGCCTGCGTATTCATCACCACGCCGGGCGCCCCCTGCGCAAAATAGGTGAGATCGCCCCCGGGATTGGGCATGTTTTGAAGCGTCTCCGTGTTGTAGGCCGTTGCCACGTCGGCGTTCTCCGTCTGGATGACGCTGCTGGCTTCCGAAACCTGCACGGTCTCGGTGGCCGTGGCCAGTTGGAGCTGGATGTCCGCGGCAGTAGGCTGTCCGGCGGTGACCATGATACCGTTCTTCTGTTGCACCTGGAAACCGACGGCTTTCACAGTCACGCTGTAGGCTCCTACAGGCACGAAAGCAAAACGGTACGTTCCCTGCGAGCTCGTAATGGTGTTCTCCGTGGCATTGGTGTTGACGTTGGTCAGTGTCACGGTGGCTTTGGGCACGGTGGCTCCGCTCGGATCTGTAACCATCCCGGTTATGTCGCCCGATGTAATCGATTGCGCCCCAGCGCCGGTATTTATGGTTACGCCCATGCACAGGGCGAGGCACAGCGGCAGTAAGTGTCTCAGCATCGTACTCTCCCCTCCCACTGGAAACTAATGTTGGATTAGCTTCCAACCTGGTCTCGCTTCAAGCAACTTACTAGCCACTATGTCTTTGGGGCGGTAAAGACCCCGATAGAGGGGATGAAGAGCCGGCACGGTTAAATTTCGGACAACCTGAAGGTCCGAAAAACGACACATTGGGGGTGGAAGGCGGCGCGATCACGGCACGCTATATGGAATCCGGCAGCCGATTATATGGATTCTAAGAGTCTGGCGTCTAATTACTCGCGCGCAGGCGCCGTGCACCGGTGGGCTTAGATCCCCGATTGCAACGTGCGATCATGGTCGCATCGCATGATTTCAGACCCAATCCACGAAGAGTGGCTGGCGGCCGCGCGCACCGCCATGGAGATCGAGGCCGGAGCGGTGGCGCGGGCCGCGGCGCGCCTGGGCGGCGAGCTGATTCGCGCCGTGGAGTTGATCCGGGCTCATCCGGGCAAGGTGGTAGTCACGGGCATCGGCAAGTCCGGACACATCGCCCGTAAGATCGTAGCCACCCTGTGCAGCACCGGCACGGCCGCGGTTTTCCTGCACCCCGCCGAAGCCGTGCACGGCGACCTGGGGATCTACACGCCCGGCGACCCCACCGTGCTGGTCTCGAAAAACGGCAGCTCGCCCGAGCTGTTATCGCTGGTGCCCCTGCTGCGGGAGTTCCATTCGCCGCTGATCGGGATTCTCGGCAGCGCCGCCGCGCCGCTGGCCGCCCAGCTGGACGTACTGCTGGACGCCTCAGTGGAGCGCGAGGCGGATCCGCATAACCTGGCGCCCACGGCCAGCGCGGTGGCCGCCCTGGCTCTCGGAGACGCTTTGGCCATAGCCCTGATGTGCGCGGGCAATTTTACCCGGGAGGATTTCGGCCGCTACCATCCCGGCGGCCAACTCGGCCGCAACCTGCGCCTTTCGGTGCGCGAGGCCATGCACGGCCGCGATGAGGTAGCCCGCGTTTCGCCGGAGGCTTCGCTCAAAGAGGTGATTATCGCCATGACCCTCCAGCCGCTGGGAGGGGCCTGCGTGGTGGCGGCCGATGGCGCGCTGGCCGGCTTCATCACCGATGGCGACCTGCGCCGCGCCCTCACCACCCACGACGATATCCGGGGCCTGTGCGCCGGGGACGTCATGACCCGGAAGCCCGTCACCATCGGGCCGGAGGTCAGCCTCGGCGCGGCCCTCGACCTGATGGAGCGGCGCCCGTCGCAGATTTCGGTATTGCCGGTGGTGAACGAGGCCGGGCAGGCGCTCGGGCTGCTCCGGATTCATGACATCTACCTGGGTTCGCGTTAGGCCCGGATAAAACCATTGCGAAGTTCGCGCCGCTAGCGTACAGTGAATCGAATCGGAGGATATATGGCTTTCTGTAGTAATTGCGGAGCCCAGATAAGCGGCGCTTTCTGTGGCAATTGCGGCACGCCGGTGCGCGCCGCGGGAGCGCCCGCGCCAATCCCCGCCGCCGCGAGCGCCGCGGGCGTACCGCCCGCGCCCGTGCGCAGGACCAGCCCGCTGGTCTGGGTGCTGGTAGTGATCCTGGGGCTGTTCGTCCTGGGCGGCGCGGCCACTGTGGGAACGGGCCTGTTCATTGCCCACAAAGTGCGGCAGGCGGGCCTCGATCCCGGCCTGATGCGCCGCAACCCCGGCTATGCGGTCGCCAAGATGTTCCTGGGGGCTCATCCGGACCTGGAGGAAGTGAGCCATGACGATAACGCCGGCTCCATCACCGTGCGCGACCGGCACACCGGTAAGGAGACCACCCTCAACTTCAACGACATCCAGAATGGCCGCTTCCACATCACCGCCGAGGGCGATAACGGCGAAACCGCCACGCTGGATTTTGGCGGTGGCGCCGCCAAGCTGCCCGCCTGGGTGCCGGCGTATCCGGGATCGAACGGAAAGGCCACTTTTTCAGCCACTGGAACCGATAACCAGGGCGCCAAGGAAGGCGGCACATTCGCCTTCAGCACGCCGGATTCGCCCGCGCAGGTTTTGTCTTTTTACCAGGACAAGGCGCGCGACGCGGGGATGAAGGTCACCGTGAACACTACCACCCCACAGGGCGGCATGTTCACCGCCGAGGACGAGGGCAGCCACCGCTCCCTGGTCGTTGTCGTGGGTCGTTCGGGACCGGACACCACCGTCAGCGTGACTTACGGGTTGAAGGAGTAGGGCGCACGCCGGGTCATCCGTGGCCGAGATACATCAGCCAGCCCAAGCCGAATAGCGCAACCACGAAGCAGGCGAAGATGTAGATGCCGTAGTGGAGGCGTTCGCGGTCCGTGCGCTTGGTGACCACGCCCATCACCACGGCCGTGCACAGCGAAAACAGTATGGCCGCCTCGAAATGCGAAAGCGTCATTTTGGGCATCAGTCTTTTCTCCCCGCGGCGATCTCGAAAGCATCCACCATGGCCAGCAGGTTCAGCAGGCCGGCGGCCACCAGGAACTTGGTGCCGTAATCATGGACGTGGCCGGCTACATCCGGCTGATTGTACCCCAGCCACACACTCAGCAGATAGAAAATGCCCCCGCAGACATCGCCGAAAAAGCCGCCCCAGTTGATCAGCGCGGTGAGCAGGTCGCCATTCTGCGGGTGGAACATCGCGCCGCGCATCATCAGGCCGCTCACAAACATGACCGTGACCGCCGCCAGCAGCAGGATTCCCCGGCCGGTCCGCTTCAGGAGGAAGTGACCTCCTCCGGGAACCAGCCATCCCAAGGCCACGGCCGGCGCCCAGGTGGCCAGGGGCGGCGTCACCGGCTTCTCTTCGTTTGCTTTGGCTGTCGCTTTCGCCATTCTCTCCTGAGTGTAGCAGTGCGGGCTTGCGGGCGGGCCGGAGCATATTCTCATCGAAGGATGAGCCTGAAGCCGGGGGCGAAGCGATCCGGCGCTGAGTCTCCTTTCTGATGCTGTTTCGAATCTCCGGGGCCGACCAACGGGAGGCACGCATGGCCTGCAAACATCCGTTGGTTTTCCCTTCTTTGGAACGGTTTTGGTTTTGGGTTGGTTTTGCGCCCGACCGGGGCACAGAACCGATCGCCGACCGACGGGAGGCGCATGGGGGGCGTGTTAGGCGGTTTCCGTCCGCCGGAAGCGGTCGAATAGCTTCCGTTTGGCGTGCTGCATGGCGAGCGCGGCTTCGGTGTCGGATTGGGTTTGGGCGAAGCCCTCCAGTTCCGACAGCGTGACCCCTGGGCGCAGGAAGCTCTCGCAGCGCGGGGATTCCCGAAAGAGCTCGAAAGGCGTGGCCCAGCGCAAGTAGAGGCGGCGACGCTTGCCGTTGGCTTCGGTGACGACTTGGGGTATGGCGCAAGGGCGATGGAAGTTGACGTACGGGTTCATGTGCTGCCGGTGAAATTGGTCCATCGCCTCGGCGTGTTGCGCGTCGATGTAGCCGTAGCCGATATGCTTGCGGATGATGGCTCCGTTCTTGGATTCGACCAAGCCGTTGTCGCCGGAATGGTACGCCCGCGACTTGGTTTGTTCGATGAGCAGTTTGCCCAGCAGACGGGCCACGTTGTAGTTGATGAACTCGCTGCCGTTGTCGGAATGAAGGCTGCGGATCACGAAGGGAAACTGCGCGAGCAGTGCTTCCAGCACCGGCATGAGCCAGAGTTCGGAAATCTGCGGCGTGGCGGCCACAATTTCCCATTGCGTCACCTCGTCCACCGCGTTGATGTGATAAAGCCCCTTGCGCCCGTCCTGATCGCCCTGATGCACCGTGTCGATGCGCAGGTATCCAGGCGAACCGCACGGCTGCGGCTTGCGCCGCTCGCCGATGGGAATTGGCGTGGGTCGTGTGGGCTGGTAACTGGTGTTGCGTTTCCGATACGCTTGCGAGTTGCGCAGCCGGTAGAGGTGCGCCACGGAAATCTCCGCTAACCGCTGGTAGGCCGCCTGGCCGTATGCGGCGTATTCGCGCTCCAGGATTCGACAAGTCGCCGGTCCGCTCAAGTTCCCATGCGCCTTGTCTACGTAAGCCAACAGGTTCACATCGGCCGCGGTGTAGTGCGTGGCGAACTGGTTGCGCCGATAGATCGCCGCTGTCACCCGGCCGGTGTCGCGGTATCCGGCGATCAGCCTGGTCACCTGCGCCCGGCTCAACCCCGTCATCCGGCCAATGTAGAGCCGCACGAGCCCCTTGCCCGGCCGGTCCAAGCCGACATACTGGCGCCGCACCAGCGTCTGTTCCACCCAACCGTACACTTCCGCGCGCTTCTGCCCGGCAAACCGCACCTCGCCGCTGCCGGCCAGAAATGCCCGGATCTGCTCCAGGCTCGCGGCTTCCGAATCGTCCATGCTGATGATCAACACCCAGCATCGCGATCTTCCCCTTCAGGCTCATCTTGCGTGAGAATCCAGGCCCCGGTTCAGGCTCATCTTGCATGAGAATAGAGTGCCGGTACCGTCTGAACCCACACCCGGCGCATAATCATCAGAGGAACACGCTCATGAGATTCGACGACAACTCGCTCAGTATCGGACGCACGCCCCTGGTGCGCCTCAACCGTTTGGCCCAGGGAGCTTCGGCCACCATTTGGGCCAAAATCGAAGGACGCAACCCGGCCTATTCCGTCAAGGACCGCATCGGCGCCTCCATGGTATGGGATGCCGAAAAACGCGGCGCGCTCGGCCCCGGCAAGGAACTGGTGGAGCCCACCAGCGGCAACACCGGCATCGCGCTGGCTTTCGTGGCGGCCGCGCGGGGCTATCCCATTACCCTCACCATGCCCGAGACCATGTCGCTCGAGCGCCGCAAGGTGCTGGCCGCTTTCGGAGCCAAGCTCGCGCTCACCGACGGCTCCAAGGGTATGAAAGGCGCCATCGCCAAGGCCGAAGAGATCGCCCAATCGGACCCGTCCCGCTATGTTCTCTTGCAGCAGTTCAAGAACCCCGCTAATCCCGAAATCCATTTCCGTACCACCGGGCCGGAGATCTGGGAGGATACCGAAGGCCAGATTGACGTGCTGGTATCGGGCGTGGGCACGGGCGGCACCATCACCGGCGTTTCGCGCTATATCAAGCAGGTTTGCGGCAAAGCCGTCCTCTCGGTAGCGGTCGAGCCGGTGACGAGCCCGGTCATCACCCAGCAGCGCAAAGGCGAGCCGCTGGCGCCCGGGCCGCACAAAATTCAGGGCATCGGGGCGGGCTTCATCCCCGAGACCCTGGATCTAGGCATGGTGGACCGCGTGGAGACCGTCACCAACGAGGAGTCCGTGGAGTTCGCGCGGCGGCTCGGGCGGGAAGAGGGCATCCTGTCGGGGATCTCCTGCGGGGCGGCCGCGGCGGTGGCTGTGAGACTGGCGCGGCAGCCTGAATTCGCGGGCAAGACCATCGTGGCGGTGCTGCCCGATTCCGGCGAGCGCTACTTGAGCACGGTACTCTACGAAAGCCTGGTCTGAGTTTTTCGCGGCCGCGCGGAACGGGCTTGCTAAAGCGGACCGATTAGGTATAATAAGGTTCTAACACCTGAAATGGTGTATTCCTGGAGGCACTATGAGTTCTTCTCGCCGCAACTTTCTGGTGGCCGGGATCGGATTGCCCGCGCTCGCATCCGCTTCCCGCTCCGCCGATCCGGAACCCCAAACTCGCGCCCGGCGCTCTTCGGATGTCCAGTTCGAATACCGCATCCTGGGCAAGACCGGCCTCAAAGTCACCGCCGTGGGCATGGGCTGCATGGTCACCTCGGATGGCAGCGTGGTCGAGCGCGCGGCCGATATGGGCATCACCTATTTCGACACGGCCCGCGGCTACTCCGGGGGCAACAACGAGCGCATGGTCGGCGCCGCCCTCAAGGGGAAGCGCAACAGCATCACGCTGTCGAGCAAATCGCATTCCGCCACCGGGAAGGAGGCGCTCAATGACCTGGATACCAGCCTGAAGGAACTCGGCACCGATCACCTGGACATCTGGTACCTCCACGCCAAGACTAAGCCGGAAGAGGTTACCGACGACCTGATCGAGGCTCAGCAGATCGCCAAAAAGGCCGGCAAGATCCGGTTCGCCGGCGTCAGCACCCACGCCGGGCAGCCCACGCTGGTGCCGTGGCTGGCGAAGAATCCCAATATCGATGTGGTCCTGAGCGCCTATAACTTCACCCTGGAACCCGCTGTCACCACGGCCCTCGAGCAGGCCGCCGCGGCGGGCAAGGGCGTGGTAGCCATGAAGGTGATGGCGGGCGGATTCCGCACCATCAAGCCGGGCGATCCCGCCTACGCGAAGCTCAAGCAGGATGGCGGGTTGCTGGCGGCTCTCAAGTGGGCCATGCGCAACCCTAAGGTGGTCAATACCACCATCCCCAGCATTACCGATAACGACCAACTCGCGGAGAACCTCACGGCCATGGGGCATCCCTACGGCGCCGCCGAAGAGAAACTGCTGGCCGAGCGCCTGGAGCTCATCCGGCCGCTCTACTGCCGCACGTGCGGCCAGTGCGACGGCGCTTGCCGGCAGGGCCTTCCCGTAGCCGATATGCTGCGCATCCTGACCTATGCCGATGGTTACGGGCAGTTCGCGCTGGGCCGCGAGCGTTTCCTGGAACTGGCCCCCGAGCATACCAGCGTAAAATGCGGCGATTGCCCGAGCTGCACCGTTCAGTGCCCGCATGGAGTTAAAGTAGTAGAATGCCTGATTCGGGCACAGGAACTATTCGCATGCTAAAACTCGTCTTCGGAGCAGCTCTGGTGGCCGGCGTGCTCGCCGCGCAGAGCCTTCCCGCTCCTACGTGCACTCTCGTGCCGGGCTGGACGCAATCCGGGCCGGCCCGCTCCTATGTTTCCGACAACCTGTTCGAGTATATGGACGGGAACGCGGAAGGCTATCTCATCTACGGCTTTCAGAAGATGCAAGGAGTCACCTGCAAGAAGGGCGAAGTTACCTTCGTAGTGGACGTCTCCGACATGGGCGACGCCGATTCCGCCTACGGCATCTTCACCGCGAACTTCGATTCGCGGCAGCCCGCTAACCCGGTCGGTATGGGTGGTCAGATCCAGCCGCGGCGTGCCACCTTCGCCAAGGGCCAATACTATGTGGAGATCGGGGCCAATCCGGAAGGCGACCATACCGCCGCCCTGACGGAGTGGATCACGGCTCTCGATAAGACCGTTTCCGGCAGCACCACCGTTCCTCCCGCGATGTCGTGGTTTCCGGCGGAGAAGCGCACGGGGCTGCGGCTGGTTCCGGAGAGCGCGCTGGGGATCCGCCTGCTGAAGCGCGGCTACGTGGCTCAGTACGATTACGGCAAGGCCTTCGTGGTGCTTGAGGCTTCGCCCGAATCGGCCGCCGCCGTGATCCAGAAACTGAAAACCCGCTTCGGTGAAAACACTCCGGCGACCATTGCCGACGAAGCCTTCCAAGCCAACGATAAGTACCTCGGCAAGCTCTGTTTCTTCCGCAAGGGCAGGTACATCGGCGGTTACACGATCACCCAGGACGGCTACGACGGAGTGGCGTTGTCGAAGGCGCTGGCCGATAAAATCCAATAAGTCCGCCCCATTAGGCAATTGAAATAGCGGCCGCCGGAGCTCCCGCTTCGGCGGCACGGTTCCTCACCTTTCGGTAAGCCGTCCCGTTTGTTTTCGCGCGGATTGCCCCAACCCGGTCTTTGCCTTGCTCCGGATGCGGGAGCGACTCTGGAGAGTTGCGCAAGGAGCATCGCAATGCCATTCGTCAACGTAGGAAAAGAAAACTCCGGAGCCATCGATCTTTATTATGAGGATCATGGTTCGGGCGACCCCGTTGTCCTGATTCACGGATACCCGTTGAACGGCGCCTCCTGGGAAAAGCAGACCGCCGCGCTTCTAAACGCGGGTTTGCGGGTCATCACCTACGACCGCAGAGGATTCGGCAAATCCAGCCAGCCCACCACCGGCTACCACTACGATACTTTCGCCGAAGACCTGCACAAGCTCGTGACCCAGCTCAGACTCCGCAATTTCGCGCTGGTGGGCTTCTCCATGGGGGGCGGCGAAATAGCGCGCTACATAGGGAAATATGGCTCGAAAGGGGTCACCAGCGCCGTGATTATCGATGGTGTGCCGCCCTTCCTGCTGAAAACGCCGGAGAACCCCGAAGGCGTGGATGGCTCTGTGTTTGAGGGTATCGAAAAGGCCGTCTCCGCGGACCGTTACGCATTCTTTACCGGGTTCTTCGACAATTTCTACAATACGGATGTATTTCTGGGCAAGCGCGTCAGCCCCCAGGCCGTCCAGGCCAGTTGGAATGTCGCGGCCCAGTCGTCCGCCACGGCCAGTCTGGCCTGCGTGCCGGCGTGGGGTGAGGATTTTCGCGCGGATCTCGCCCGGATCGACGTTCCTACCCTGGTCATTCACGGCGATGCGGACCGGATTGTGCCCATTGACGCCGGTGGCCGCCGGACCGCCCAGTTGGTTCAGGGCGCTCGCCTGGTGGTGGTCAAAGATGGGCCGCATGCCGACCATCTGGACCCATGCGGACGAAGTTAACGAGGCGCTGGTCGATTTCCTGGGCAAAGGGGCGCAAGGGCGCACCGCTTCGGCATCCCCGGTGTAACAGGCCGCCGGCCAAACCCGGAATTTCACGTTCACCGTCGGGGGGCCCGCGGGCCATGACCTCAGCCGCCCGCGCTATGGATGCGGCCGGCCGACGGCTTTCAGATCCCAGAAAATGGCGCAGTCCCCGATGTCGGCTCGCTGGTTGTAGAGAGACTTCAGACCGAGGTCGTCGATCTCATCGTCGTCGCAACTGAAAGCTGTGGCGAACGATCCCGATTGCACCTGTTGTTTAACCTCGGCTTCGGTGATGATGTGCAGCCGCGCGCGTTCCGCGGGAGGCAGGTTGACTTTGTGGGAATAGGACAATTCGAATCCCGGTGGCGGCAGGCGCCTGGTCAGGAAATAGATCGGCTCATCGGCATAGAGCCTCGCGTTTGGCGGCGTTACCTGGTCGATTTTGGCCGCCAGGACTTTGTACCTGCCCCACCAGATGTCGTCCCGGCGATTGTAGAGAGTCTCGCCGAGTCCCAATGCGAACAGCGCGGTGACCAACAACACCGGCCATAACGGGCGGTCTGGCTCGAGCACGCGCGAGCTGATCGCATACAGTCCCACGCCGGCTAGAATCGCCACAAACGGCACGATGAAGAGAAAGTACTGGGGGAAGGTTGGATGCGCGCGGCCAGCCTCGGCGGAAAGAGCGAGGGCCAGCCACGCGCACAGGTAGAACTCCGCTTTCAACGCGGGCGCCCACCCGCTTCTGCGCGCCACGTACAACAGGCCGAATAAGGCGAGCAGTCCGAGCAGCAGCGCCTGGCCGGAATCGATCCAGGACGCCAGGACTTCCAGGTCGTGGCGCGTCGTCTCAGGCCAATACAGTTCGCGAAAAAAGACGTGGTATTGAACCAGGTTGAACCAGGTCTGTCGCGGCCCCAGCGAAAACAACCGGAACACCGGCACGAACGCAATCGCCGTGCCAATCGTGAAAGCGGCGGACTTGAGCCATCGGTTGCCCGCGCGATTGTAAATGTACATCCAGGCGAGCAGCACCGGGACAGCGGCGGCGGACAGAAGCGAGGAACCGGCCGCGGCTCCGGCGACCAGGCCGGCCAGCCCCGGCAGCAGCCATCCACTTCGACCCACGGCGCGCACGGAAATCCGGAAAGCCAGGGCCAGCGTGAACAGACACATGCCGTAGGCCTGTGCCAGAGGTCCGAAAACGAAGACCCGGGCATTCAGGCCAGCCGCCAGGCCAACTGCTACGCCGCCAGCCAGGCGCCAGCTCGGGACGGGGAAGCGGCGGGCAAAATAATCGGCCGTGAGCAGAACCGCGCCGATCGTGAGCAGCGCCGAGAACGCATGCGCAACGTGCCAACTTTGACCCCACACGCTCATCCACCATGCATTCCAGTAAGCGTTCAAAGGCGACTGCGGGAAGCAGAAATCGATGTATGGTTTCTTGCCGGCTAGGATTAATTGGGCTGCCAGCAGATGAAAAGTTTCATCCCAGGCAAACGCCCAGGCTTGCGAATAAATCAGGAATGCCGCCGCGTATACCGAGAGCGCGCCCCAAAACCCCAGGTACCACCCTCGGCGGGGCGTTTGCAATTCTTCAACTGGATCCAGCAAGCCGCATTATGCCACGACTTCGCTTAGCGAATCATCCGCACGAGCCCCCAGCAAACCAGGCAGACCCAGAAATCCACGGCCAAGCCCCAATCCAGCTGGTAGAGCTGGTGTTGCGCACGCGGCGGGAGGAAGCGCTCCACGCTGAAGTAGATGGCATTCCCCGCCACCACGGCGATCAGGGATTGCCAGAACGGCCGCTTCACGGCTCTCACCCGTTGACCAATCGCATGGCCCGCTCGGCGTAGCGCGGGCCGGCGGTCCCGTTCTGGGGAAAGGCCTCCCCGAGACGGCGCAGTTCCTCGGGCGTCAAGCGAATCTGGAGCGCCCCCAGGTTCTCCTCCAGGTAGCGGACACGCTTGGTTCCCGGGATGGGCACGATGTCGTCGCCCTGGGCGAGCACCCAGGCCAGCGCAAGCTGCGCCGGGGGACAGCCTATCTCGCGGGCCATCTGCTCTACCGCTTCGGCAAGGCGCAGATTGCGCTGGAAGTTCTCACCCTCGAAGCGCGGGTGGTGGCGGCGGAAGTCATCCTCGGGCAGATCCTCGTTCTTCTTAAAGCGCCCGGTCAGGAAGCCCCGACCGAGCGGGCTGTAGGCAACGAAGCCCACTTGGAGTTCGCGGCAAGCGGCCAGTATCCCGTCTTCCGGGTCGCGGCTCCACAGCGAGTACTCGGTCTGAAGCGCGGCGATGGGATGCACGGCGCACGCCCGCCGGATGGTCGCCGGCGCCGCCTCGGACAATCCCAGGTAGCGGACCTTGCCGGCGCGCACCAGTTCCGCCATCGCGCCGACGGTGTCCTCGATCGGCGTGGCGGGGTCCACGCGATGCTGGTAATAAAGGTCGATGACCTCGACGCCGAGTCGCCGGAGACTGGCCTCGCAAGCTTCGCGCACGTACTCGGGCCGTCCGTTGACCCCCAGGAACTCGCCGTGCGGCCCGCGGACGTTGCCGAACTTCGTGGCGAGGATCACCTGCTCGCGGCGCCCGCGGAGGGCCCGCCCAACCAGCTCTTCGTTCCGGCCCATCCCATACATGTCCGCGGTGTCCAGAAAGTTGACGCCCACGTCGATGGCGCGGTGGATGGTGGCAATCGATTCGGCCTCATCGCCGCGGCCGTAAAACTCCGACATGCCCATGCACCCAAGGCCCAGAGCGGGCACGCTGAGTTCACTGCCAAGTTTGCGTTGTTGCATCGTAGTTTCCATTCTATAGGCCGCCATCCACCGCGGTCTCACTCCGAATCCACAGGCCCATCGCCCCTGGCAAGCTCTTCGATCAGCGTCTCCCGGCGCCTGCCGGCGGCCTCGACGGCCGAATCCATGGCCACCCAGTAGAGCGCCGCGCCGATGGCGGCCGCCATCGCCAGCACGGCCGCGAAGGCCGCCTGGCTGGCCAGGGCGTAGCGCGCCAGGTAGGCCAGCGCCACCGGCAGCAGCGCCACGGGATACAGCAGGAAAATCAGGGCCTGGAAACGGCTCGAAGCTCCGCCTCCGGAGACCCGTTCCGGCTTCAAGGGCCGTGGGTAGTATACCGAACTGACATTGCCCAGCGCCATCACATACGAGGCGCAGATTCCCACCACCACCAGCGTCTCGAGCACCTGGCCCCAGCCCGCCAGCAGGCGCAGCGCCGCGACAATGGCGGTCAGCAGCAGCACCTCCGCGTAGATAAATACCAGGCTGGCGATATTCTTGGCTACCAGCGCGGTCCCGACGGGATGCGGAATGACGAAATAGATGCGCGCCGCCGAACGGTCCAGCCCGAAACAGTTCCAGTAGGAGACCTGGCCCAGCAGCGTCAAGGCGTAGAGCGAAACGATGGTCAGGAAATTCCGTTCGATGGCGCCCTGCCCGACGTGATGGGGCCGCATCGCCATCGGCAGCCATACCAGCAAGCCAAACGTGAACCCCATGATGAAGACCGTGCGGAAGCGCGGGGTGCGTGCCAGCGTGCGCAGCTCCTTTTCCACCATGCCCGCCAGGGGATCGCGCCAGATCCATCCGGGTAAGCGGTAGAAGCGTTCGAGAAACCCTTCGCGCCGCGCGCCGCCTTCGAGCGGACGGGCTTGTGCGGCCTCCGCGTCGAAGCGCAGCCCGCGCTCGAACTGCGCACGGCCGAACCAGCCCGCCACTGCCATCCAGCAGCCCAGCGTCAAGAGCGCCAGACCCGCCGGCCCTCCCGGCAAACTCGCGCGCGCCGCCGCGCCCCACGGCCAAATCGCCGCGCCCAAGACAGCCGCTCCGCTGCCTAGCCAGGCTGGATGGTACCCGGAGACCATCACCAGGCGCGGCGCCACCCAAAGCATCAATATCCCGAGCACCACCAGTTCCCGCACCCCGCGGCGCGAGAGCAGCCGCTCGAGCAGGCTCCGCATGCCGGAGGCCAGCAGCAGGTTGAAGCACAGGAATAGCAGCGCCGCGATGGCCGCCCGCGGCCAGTCGCGCCCATTGCCGGACGCCGGGTTCGCCAGGATCCCCAGCATACCTGCGCCCAGCACCATGACCATCTCCCCGGCCCCCGTGAGCCGCAGCAGAAGATCCACCAGAAAGAGCTTCCCATGGGCGATGGGGTAGGCTAGCAACTTGCGGGTGTCCAGCGCGGATCCCAGGTTGGCGGTCAGGACGGGCGCGATCTGCCAGTACACGAAAACGCCCAGGAACCCGAGGGGCGCGTACACCCGCAGCGCCGCCAACCGGGCCGCGTAGGCCAACGCAAAAACCGCGCAGGCCACCCCGGCCCACATGCCGTACCACAGCACGGCTACCAGCGCGGAGAGCGCCGCGCCCCGGCGCTTGCCCATCCGCATCGAAATTGCCTGGGCCCGCAGAATGGCGGCGATCATAGCCAGCTCAGCCGCTCCGCCGGCCGTTCGGCTCCCACCAGGCGCACGAAGGCGTCTTCCAGCGATTGGCCGTCCGCCCGCAGATCCTCCATGGTGCCCGAGGTCACGATCTGGCCGGCGTGAATGATAGCCACGCGGTCGCACAGCCGCTCCACCACTTCCAGCACATGGCTGGTCAGGAAGACGGTGGCGCCCCGGTGCACCTGGTCCACCAGGATGTCTTTCATGAGCCGCGCGCCCACGGCGTCCACGCCCTCGAACGGCTCGTCCATCAGGAAGAGCTCGGGATGATGGATCAGCGACGCCGCCATGGCCACGCGCTTGCGCATGCCCTTGGAATACTCGGCGATGATTTTGCGGTCCGCCGGCAGCTCAAAAAGGTCCATGAGGCCGCGCCCCCGCTCGATGGCCGCGGGCCGCTCGAGTCCGTACATGCGGCCGACGAACTCCAGGAACTCCAAACCCGTGAGGCGGTCGAAGAGCAGCGATTCATCCGGCACCAGGCCAATGCGTCTCTTGATCTCGAGTTCCTCTTGCGGCAGCCGGAAGCCGAGGATTTCGACCGATCCGCTGTCGGCCGGAATCAGCCCCGTGAGAATCCGGATCGTGGTGGACTTCCCCGCGCCGTTGGGTCCCAGGAACCCGAAGAAAGAGCCGCGCGGCACCTCCAGATCCAGGCCATCTACGGCGGCCTTGGCGCCATAGCTCTTCCGCAGCGCGCGCACCAGGATGGCCGGCGGCGGCATTACTTCCGCTCGAAACGCCCCATGTACTGCGCCTCGGCCAGCGTGTGCCCTTTGACGGCCCGCAACACTTCAGGCCGCTTCACGCCCGCGGGCAGCCCCAACGTGTGCACGTCCAGCGCGTACAGCTTGAAGAAGTAGCGATGCGGCCCGTGTCCTTTGGGCGGGCAAGGTCCGCCGTACCCCTGTTTGCCGAAATCGTTGGCGCCGCTCAACCCCAGGCCGCCGGCGCGGAAGCCCTGCGCCAGGTTGTGGACCTTGGGTCCGATGTCGTACAGAAGCCAATGACACCAAATGCCGGCGGGTGCGTCGGGATCTTCCACGATCAGAGCGAAACTGCGCGTTTCAGGTGGCTCGCCGGACCATTCCAGCGCCGGCGCCAGGTTCGCGCCCTCGCACGAGTGAAGCGCGGGAATCCACGCGGCATCGGCGAACGAGGTGGAGAATAGTTTAAATGCCACAATCCTGAGCCCCGTATGATCGTAGCGCAATCTTATGCGCCTTGCCGCCGGGCTGCGCCGGGAGTAAGCTCCGAATTAGGGAGACATGCGTATGAAGGTCCTGATTCAAATTTCACTTTGCTGCGTTCTGGCCGCTGGAGGAGCCATGGCACAAAGAGGCGGCGGAGGTCATGGCGGCGGAGGCGGAGCGCGTGGGGGCGGTTTTGGCGGCGGCGGAATTCGCGGTGGTGGTTTTGGCGGTGGGGGAATTCGCGGCGGCGGCTTTGGCGGCGGCATCGTCAACCGGGGATTTGGCTATGGAGGATACGGCCGGTACGGCTACGGCTTGGGCTATTACGGTTCAGGTTGGGGCTGGGGTTTGCCCTGGTGGGGGTATGGCTACCCGCTTTACGGCTGGGACTACGGCTACGATCCCTATGATTATCCTTATGGGTATTATGGGGGTTATGCGGCATATCCGGATGGGGGCAGCTATCAAACCTCGCCCAATGTCGTAGTAGTCAACCCGCCATCCAATCCGGGTTACGCCACTACGGCGTCGGCCCAGCGCGCCAATCCCGTGATGCGGCAATATGATCAATATGGGCAGGAGATAGCGCCATTTTCGGGTTACACCGGTTCGGAAGGCTCCGGCGCCGCTAGTTCGCCGATTTACCTGATTGCCTTCAACGACCATGTGATCCGCGCGGCTTCGGCTTATTGGGTGGATAGCCGGACATTGCACTATGTCACGCTTCAGCACGAGGAAAAACAAGCACCACTCGACACTGTGGACCGCGCCCTTAGCTTGCAATTAAACCGGGAGCGCCATGTGCAGTTCCAAGTGCCGGCACCATAGCGGGAGCCGCGGAGGCATCGCACCTTCCATTTATGGAATGTTGCATCCTCGGTGCTTGTTTTTACATCTATCTGCTTTCACTGGATGGTTTGTTTGGATTAAAGCGGCGGTTTTCCGGTGAAAATGCTAGAGTTGATCTCTAGAATATCGGGAGGGCACCGTGAAGATATCCTGGGTTATCGTGGCTTTGGCGCTTCAGCTTGCGCTTCCGGCCCTGGAGGCGCAACAGACTTCCCCGGAAATCCCGAAATTGGAAGCGCCTTCCGAAGCACCCGATACCCGCGCCGCCCTAGCCCAAACCGTCCGAAATAATCCCGACAGCATTTCGGCTCTCACCGTCTATGCGGAGTTTCTCGATCGATATGGCGATTCCGGTGCTCGAGAAGCCTATAGCAGGCTGCTGGCGCTAGTCCGCAAGTCGGGCGACAACGCCCGCGCCGGTATTCTGGCCCGCCGCTTGTTGCGGCTGGACCTGCTGGCCGGGGACAGCGATGGCGTCTCCCGCGATCTCGAAGCTTATAGCGCGGCCACCGGTGAAACCTTGCAGATCGCCGGGCCCGAGGCCGCCGCTCCCCCAACCGTTCTCGTACCCGGCCCGTTGCGCTCTTTTGCCCGCATGGCCGCCATCGATTCGGAGGGCCGCCCGGACGATGTTCTCGTCTCGCTCGCGCGTAACATCGTCATGCGGGGCTATCAGGCGACCGGCAGCCGGGAGGGCCTGGAGCCGACCGAGTACCTGAAGCTTATCCAGCGCTATCTCTCACAGGCTCAGGAGCTCGAAAAGCTCTCCGGTTTCGACAAAATCATACGGGTCGATAACTGCGAAGCTCCCAACGTCGCCGATTTGCTGCGCATTCTCGGCTTCCGCATGCGTGGCGGCTGCGGGTCGGAGGTGGTTTTGGAGACCGTGAACGCTCCGCGCGCCTTCCTCACTACCGATTCCGGCTTCCCCGTGAACGATCTGGAGGTGGCCCTCCGCACCAACCGGCCCTTCACATACGATTTCCATCCGACAGCCATCCCGGTAATGTTTTCAGCGGATTACTGGTTTAGCGGTTCCAAAGATAAGGGCAAAGAAACCAGCGACTTCATCGAGAGCTTCATCGGCGACCCTTCCATCTGCCGCCTGTACCTGGGGTTTTCCAAGCTCGACCGCGAAACCGCTGAGAGCTTACGCAAGGGAGTAGCTTATGCGCGCCTGAAGGCGTACGCCCATGTGCTCGACTTCTTCGGCGGCATGTTCGAAATCCGCAGCGGTCATGCGGTGGTGCCAGGCGGGCAGCACTCCGCCCCGGCTTGGGCCGAGCTGGCCGGAGCGTCTCCCGAAAACGGGCCGGCCTTTTTCGAGAGGCTCATCTCGCGGGATGACGGCTGGCTGGCCAGCCTGTTCGACACAGTGGCCCGGCTTAACGGACCGGTTCGCGACTACCTGATCGAGCCCGCGCGCCTGAAGCGCTTCTATTCCGCCGTGCGGGGCCGCATCACCAGCCCGGGACCGGCGCGGCCGGTGTTCAGCGCCAACACCGACATGATGCTGCTGACCACGCGGCTCCGGCTGGACCCCAACGGAAAGCCGCACATCCCCGGCAGCATAGAGGTCTGGAAGACCCTCTTTTTGAACCATCCCGCCAGCAAGTACGATGTCCGGCTCAGCCGCGTCGTCAAGGACTGGAAGGAGCCGGACGACGTCATCGAGGGGCTGTTCGCCCTGTGCCGCAAAATGGTGGAGAACGAACCGGTCAAGGTCTTCATGGCGCTCAGCGACGTCGATCGCAACCGGGCCGTTCCCTTGCCGGAGGAGACCGTCGATCGCCTTGCGCGCGGCTATCGCACCTACGGCCGCCAGTACGCCATTTTTAGCGAAACGCGCTCCCTGAGCGACCGCTCCATCCAGCAGTTTCTGGACACCGCCGACGCCCTCGGCCGCCTGCACGACCCGCTGTTCCGTGCCGACGCGGCCGGCACCTTCCAGGCGCTCATCGGTTTGTGGCAGATATTCGTCCGGCAGAACACGGTGGCCGAATCGAAGGCCGACGAGCTTTTCCTGAAGATCGCCGCTTCGTTCGCCGGAGTCCGCAACGATCACGAGCTGTTCGATGCGGGCCGCGACGGTCTTAAACTCTTGATCGGAGATGTACCCGCCAACCGGACCGAGGAGCGCGTGGTGGGCCTTCTGGCCGGCGCCGAATCGCAGGATACCGAAGCGCACGAGGAAGCCGCGCGGGAGATCGGCCGCATCCTCGAGGCTCAGCACATGGTCTCTCTTGATACCCTGTTTGAGCTGGCCGATCACATCGAGAGCCTTCCACGCGGCGGCAAGCTCAATACCGCGCTGGTGAATCGGGTGGCTGCCCGGATCAACGAGATTCCCCCGCCGCGGGCCTCTTTGAGCGCCGTCGAAAAGAACGCATCGAGCTTCGGTTACACGCCGGAGAAGCACGTGGACATGGAACGCCGGCTCAACATCCGCGCGGCCCTCGAGAAAGCCGGCGGAAATCCGGAAAGGCTCAAAGAGGAGCGCGGCGAACTGGCGCCCTTCCTGCGCGATACGCTGGTGGCCCTCGATTACGCCTACTACGCCCCTCCGGGCGCCCAGATTCTCTATACCAACCCGTTGTTCGTGCGCAGCCACGATTTCATCGGGACGGACAACCCGGCCCGGATGTGGGCTGGGACCGAAATCTATGCTAGCGGCTGGCCTTCGAACGGAGGCGGGCGCCTGATTGGATCGCTCGTCAGCCTGCCCTACGCCCTGGCTGAAGCCGAACAGAACTTCCTGGTTCCCGCCCATACTCAGGCGCTCATCTGGACGGACCTGGTTCCCCAGATCATCGTCAGCGCCACCGCCCCGCGTTGGTGGACGGTCGCTCCCGCTCAGGTTCACTGGGTGGGGCTGCATCTGCGCTACGCCCGGGAGTTGCTGGCCGAATCGGCTTTCGATACAACCTTGCGGGCGCAAGTGCTGACCGCACTGGGCCAGTACGCACCGCCCGGACGCACCGACCGGCTGGGCCAGTGGATCGCGCAGGGCGACGTCCGCAGCGCCGCGGACGGCGTCACGCCCGCGGAGTTGTTCGCCGTGGCGCGCGAATTCGCATCCCGCCCGGGCCCCGCCGCGTTGTCCACTTCCTCGATCGCCGCCGAGCTGCGGCAGCTCTCCCAAGCGTCCCCGGAATCCATCAACTATGCGGCCATCTCGCGGGCTTTCGGCACTCCCAAGCCCACGCTGGCCAATTCCTACCAGCCTGAGCTGCTGAATCTGCGCACGTTCCCGGCCCTGATGGGCTACTCCAGCCGCATCATGGCCGAGAGTTGGGAATCGAATACGATCTACTGGGCCGCGCTGGCTGACGAGCTCGGCCTGCCCCCCTCGCAGTTGAGTCTGCGCATCCCGGAATGGACTCAGAAAATGGTAGAGCGCATCTTCGCTTCCCATTTGGAAGATTGGCCCGCGGTGCTGAAATCGCTCCTGATGGTGGGAGACGACGTGCGATCTCGCAGCCGCGCATCGGCTTTGGCGGAACAGAAGGCCCAGGTTCAGGAGTACCCCATCGGCAGGTGATCATGACGATCTCACGACGAGCATTCTTTGGATTGGCCGCCGGCGCGCCTTGCCTGCTGGCTCAGGACGCCGGCCAAAGACCCATCTTCCGGGTCAAGGTGGACATGGTGGTGCTGAGCTTCCAGGTCACCGACAACAAGAGCCACTACATTAACGGTTTGAGGCCTCAGGATTTCCGCATTTCCGAGGACGGCATTCCCCAGAGGATCGCCACCTTTGCCGAGGGCGCCAAAGCCCCCGTGGCAGTGGCTGCCGACGGCACCGTCCGCCCCCTGCTCGAGGGCGCCACGGATGCTTTGCCGGGCCTCGACCGGCCCGACGCCTTCGTGGGCACCAACGTCTTCGTGCTCTTCGATACCAGCAATTTCATGTATCGCGGCTTCGTATATGCCGAGGACGCCATCGCCGATTTCGTGCGCGGCCTGGACCGGGCCGATTCCGTAGCGGTCTATACCTTCAGCCGCAATCTTTCGCGGGCCGCCAGCCTCAATCGCGATAAGAACGCCGCCATCTCCGGCCTGCGGAAGTCCGTGGCCGGCGACGATACGGCTCTGTATAACGCCCTCCTGCTTACCCTGCGCGACGCCGCCCAGGTGCCCGGCCGCAAGGTGGTGATCGTGTTTTCCAACGGCCCCGACAACGCCAGCATGGTGGCCCCCGACGACGTGCGCGCCGTGGCCGAGGACGAGGGGATTCCCATATACGTCATCTCCACTAACGAGGTGAATAAGGATGCCATCTCCAGCAGCGTCTTCCGCCGCATCGCCCAGCGCACCGGCGGCAAAGCCTATTGGGCGCAGACGTGGCAGCGGCAGGTGGAGGCCTTCGAGGACATTCGCGAGGACCTGGGCAATTCCTATACCGTCACCTATTACCCCGCGCCCAATCCCAACGAGGGATTCCGCAAAATCTCGGTGGAGATCGTCAGCGACCCCGGCAAGAAGTACCGCGTGCATGCGCGCCCCGGCTACCGTCCCAGCCGCGTGTGAGGACGCCCGTCAAACCGCCGACCGATTTCTTTCAGCCAAGAATCCGATGGGGCGCCTGGGCGGTGCGGGGGCGTGGATGAGTTCCCGGAGTGCTTCGAAAACTTCCTTGAACTCGCTCATGCGGGCCTCGTGTTTTTCGTACTTCTTCTCGAGCTCCTCGATCTTGCGCGCGAGGTCCTTGTGCGTGGCCATCAGTTCGCGCAGTTTGACGAAGGCGCGCATGATGGCGATGTTGACCTGGACGGCCCGGGTGCTGCGCAGCACGCTCGACAGCATCGCGACGCCCTGCTCCGTGAAGGCATAAGGCAGCGAGCCCCCAGACTGCGGCGCGATGGTATCACAGACTGTGATACCAACA
Source organism: Terriglobia bacterium (assembly GCA_963714205.1). Lineage (GTDB taxonomy): Bacteria > Acidobacteriota > Terriglobia > Bryobacterales > Bryobacteraceae > CAVQNQ01. The sequence goes on along the minus strand of CAVQNQ010000002.1, from coordinate 209,186 downwards.
TTTCGGTTTCCGCGCGCGTCAACTGGAAGACAAAATCGCGCGGGAACCGGCCGCGGTTGCGCTTGACCTGCTGGCGTAGCGCGATGGTGCGGACCTGGTATAACTCGGCCAGATCGCGATCGATCATCACTCTCTGAGCCCGGATCGCGTGGATCCGGCGGTCCACCGTCTGAAGGGATTTCTGCATCACAAATTGCCGTGCGGAGGGCGGGCGGTTTCTCTCGGAAACTTGATACCACAGACGCGAATTTCCGCTTGCCCGCCTATTTCAGCTTGCTCAGGATGCGGTCCTGGATCCAGTGCTCGTCCCACCACTCGCGCGGGTTGATCTGCACCCCGTCGATCTGCATGCCGAAATGCACGTGTACCCCGCCCGCCAGGCCGGTCTCGCCGGCGATTCCCATCTTCTGGCCCTTCTTCACCAGGTCGCCCACCTTCACGTCGATCTGGCGCATATGGCCGTAGATGGATTGCAGGGCATAGCCGTGGTCGAGCACCACACAATTGCCGTAGATCCCCAGGTCGCTCGCCCACACCACGCGGCCCGTGTTGGCCGCCATCACCGGGCCGTTCTGGACATCGGAAAGATCGAAGCCGAGGTGGGTTTGCCGGTCCACCTTCTTGCCCTGGTAGATGTAATCGCGGGTATCCGCGAAGTTGGCCTCCTCCTTGCCCCAGTGAATGAAAGGCCCCTCCCAGAGGACTTTCTCCTCGGTCTTGAAGCGCAGATCGGCGAGCTGCTGGTTGTTCTTGCGGCGCATCGGACCGTTGATGAACAAAAAGCGAGCGAGCAGATCCGGGCCGGGCGCAATCTGGCCGGTGGGATCGCAGGAGTTGACCAGCTTCTCCATCAGGGCTTGGGTCAGCTCGAAATCGCGTACCCGGAACTTCTTGGGGAACAGCTTGAACCAGAAGTGTGCCGTGGCTTCCGTGCCGGCCCGGTTGGAGGCGAAGACCAGCGGGGTCGCATCGGAATCCAGGTCCCACGGGTAGGCGAACATGGCGAAGCGCTGATCCGCCGGCCGGCCGGGAAGGGGAAAGCTGCGGAAGGTGTACCGGCCCACCTTCACGCCGGCGTCGGTCCAGGAGCCGCCGGCCGTGAAGGTCACCAGCTCCATGCCGGCCTGGTTGATGTAATGCTGGAGTCCGTCGGGAGATACGCGCGGCGCGGCGAGCACCACTTCCACATCGCTGGCGTACGTGGTGGTGCTGGCGCGCAGATCGTTCGAGACCGCCTCGACAACCAGCCGGGCCTTGCCCTCTTTCAGATTGGGCGCCTGGTTCTTGCCGACTTCGAACGTGATGCTGCGCGCCGCTTCGTGCCGGCGCCAGAACAGGCGCGTGGCCGTGGCGCTCTGTTCCATCACCGGGTAGCGCGCCCCGTTCTGCTCCAGCCAGGCGCTCACGCGACGCACGCCGTGAGGATTAGCCAGCCGCACGGTGACCGGCGTGCTAAGGCCGATGGTGCGAGGCGCGGCCGTAACACCGATCTCAGTGGAAGTGCACATCGCGAGAAGCGCGATCGTCGCGACGACCACCCCAACAACTGCCGCCAGAATTGCTTTCACTTTTTCACCCAGGAATCCAGCCAATCGATAACCGTCTTATACCAAAGCAAACTATTTTGAGGCTTGAGCAGCCAGTGGCCCTCGTCCGGAAACACGACCAGCCTTGAAGGGACCTTCTGCAGCTGGAGCCCCGTGAATAGCTCCAGCCCCTGCGTATAGGGAACCCGGAAATCCAGCTCGCCCAGCGTCACCAGCGTGGGTGTGTGGAAGTCCTTCACATAATTGTTGGGCGACCAGCGGGCGTAATCTTCGGGCTTGTCCCACGGTGTCCCGCCCATCTCCCAAAGCGGGAACCACAGCTCTTCGGTGGCGCCGAACTCGGCGGTCAGGTCGTAAACTCCGGCGTGCGAGACCAGCGCCTTGAACCGCTGCGTGTGCCCCAGGATCCAGTCGATCATGTAGCCGCCATAGGAGGCGCCGGCCGCGGTCATCCGCGCGGAATCGACATACGGCATGTTGGCGGTCACATAATCCGCGACCGCCATGATGTCGTCGAAAGGACGCCCGCCCCAATCGCCATTGATCTCATCGATGAACTTCTGCCCGAACCCGGTGGAGCCCCGCGGGTTCGGCATGACCACCACGTAGCCGGCCCCCGCGAAGACCTGCGCGTTCCAGCGATAAGTCCAGTCATAACCCCAGTTCCCCTGCGGCCCGCCGTGGATCAGCATGACGACCGGGTATTGCCGGGCGGCGTCGAAGCCGAACGGCTTCACCACGAAACTCTGCACGCGCGATCCTTCGGCGCCATCCACCCAGAATTCCTCGAGCGGAGTGAGCTGATAGTTATTCAGCACCGCATCGTTGAGATGCGTGAGCGCCACCGGCGCGCCGCCCGAAGAAGAGGCCCGGTAGATCTCGACGGGCGACGTGCCGGTCTGCTGCGTGTAGACCATGGTCCTCCCGTCGGCGGTCAGCTGCATATCGTCGAGTGTGCTGTCTCCGCTGGCGGCCACGCGCACCGCGCCGCCGGCGACGGAAATCAACTGGATGGCCTGGCGGCCGCGATCCGCCGTGGTGAAGAACAGGCCGGTCGAATCCGGGGCCCAGGTGAAGCTGTTGACCCAGCGGTCCAGGTTCTCGGTGAGGTTGGTGACCTTGCCGGTGGCGCGTTCGAGCACCAGCAGCCGGAAGCGATCGCTCTCGTACCCCGCGCGGAACTGGGCCCGCCACGCGATGTACCTGCCGTCGGGCGAGTACTTCGGGCTGGAATCGCCGCCCGGCGTGCCGGTGATCTTGCGCGGCTGGCCGCCCGCCATCGCGACCGCGTAGAGATCGGAATTGGTGCTGACGGCCGGCACGGGGTCGGCATTCATCGAGTAGCAGACCTCCGCACCGTCCGGCGAGATGTCGTAATCGTCGGGGCCGCCCAGTGAAAACGGCGGCACGTCGTGCGGGCCGGGCGTCAGATCGCGGGCTGCGCCGCCCGCCACCGGAATCACCAGAAGATGGCTGCGGCGCCGCGACGACCAGGCCGTCCAGTGCCGGTAGAGCAGCTCGGTATAGATACGCGCTTTGACCTTGCTGGCCTTCTCCTCGTCCAGCAGTTTCTTGTTGCAGGCGTCGTCGGCGCCGCACTCGGGATATACCTCGCTGGTGAACAGCAGGTTCTTGCCATCGGGCGAAACGGTCACGCCGTCCGCTTCGGACGCCAGGTTGGTAAGCGGTCTGGCGTTCCCGCCATCGTAATCCATCAGCCAGATTTGGGAAGACCCGCCGCGGTCGGAAACGTAGGCGATGCGCTTGGAATCGGGCAGCCAGCGGGCGCGCTGGTTGTCCTCCCCGTCGTGCGTGAGCTGGCGCGGCGTGCCGCCCGAAAGCGGCACCATCCAGATGTGAGATGGTTTCTGGTTTGCCGCCACGTCCACGGTTTCGAGCGTGAAGGCGACCCATCGGCCGTCCGGCGAAATCTGGGGATCGCTCATCCGCTTCACTTCCATCAGCGCATTGACGTCGAAGGCCCGCTTCTGCGCCAAAACCATCGTGGATGCGAGGAAGACGAAGAGGAACAGGAAGAGGAAAAACCTGCGGAACATATCAATGACGATTGTAACGCGCGCGGCAACGAGCCTCTTCGGTCGCCTGATAAAATTGTCATAGAACGCAGCCTATGACCCACCCGGAGGAGCGCCGGCAGGCGCTCGAGGAGATCCTGGAAACCCGAATTCTGGTGCTCGATGGAGCCATGGGCACCATGCTGCAACAGGCGCGCCTTTCCGCGGACGATTTCGGCGGGCCCGCGCTCGAGGGCTGCAACGAGAACCTCAACCGCACGCGGCCGGACGCGGTCATGAAAATCCATCGTGCCTATCTTGCGGCCGGCGCAGACGCCATCGAGACCAACACTTTCGGCGGCACGCGGCTGGTGCTGGGCGAGTACGGGCTGGGGGATTCCGCCCACGAGCTGAACCTGGCGGCGGCGCGCCTGGCCCGCCAGGCAGCCGATGAGTTCTCGACCACTTCCCGTCCACGCTTCGTAGCCGGCTCGATGGGCCCCACCACCAAGGCCATCACCGTGACCGGCGGGGTGACCTTCGCGCAATTGATCGCGAATTTTCACGAGCAGGCGCGCGCGCTGGTGGAGGGCGGGGCGGATATCCTGCTGGTCGAAACCTGCCAGGACACGCGCAATGTCAAAGCCGCACTGCTGGCCATCGAGCGTTTGCGGCGCGAACTGGGTCAGGCGATTCCGGCGATGGTCTCGGGCACCATCGAGCCCATGGGAACCATGTTGGCGGGGCAGGCCGCGGACGCCTTCTGCGCCTCGATTCTGCATGCCGATCTGCTCTCTATCGGCCTCAACTGCGCCACCGGCCCGGAATTCATGACCGACCACATCCGCACCATCAGCGAGATGTCTCCGGTGTGCGTCTCCTGCTATCCCAACGCGGGGCTGCCCAATGAGGATGGCAACTATTTGGAGACGCCCGCCACGCTCGCGGCGCAGCTCGAGCGCTTCATCGCCAACGTCTGGCTCAACATCGTGGGAGGCTGCTGCGGCACCACCGACGCGCATATACGCGCCATCGCGCAGATGGCCGAAAGCAAGCGGCCGCGGCCCCTGCCCGGACGTGCGCACCGCTCCTGGTATGCGGGCGTCGACCTGGTGGAGGCGGAGGAAACCAGCCGCCCGCTGATCGTCGGCGAGCGAACCAACGTGATCGGCTCCCGCGCCTTCAAGAACCTGGTGGCCGCGGAGCAGTGGGAAGAAGCCAGCGAGATCGCGCGCCGCCAGGTGAAGAATGGCGCCCAGATTGTGGATGTGTGCCTGCAAAGCGCCGACCGCGACGAAATTCAGGACATCCCGCCGTTCTACGAGAAGCTCATCCGCAAGATCAAAGCGCCGCTGATGATCGACACTACCGATCCGAAGGCCGTCGAGCTGGCGCTTACTTATTGCCAGGGGAAGAGCATTATCAACTCCGTCAATCTGGAGGATGGCGAAGAGAAGTTCGAACGCGTCTGCCCCATCGCGCGGCGCTTCGGCGCGGCCTTGATAGTGGGATCGATCGACGAGGACAAGCTGCAGGCCCAGGCCTTCACGCGCGAGCGCAAACTTGCGGTAGCCGAGCGCTCTTACAAGCTGCTCACCCAGAGGTACGGCATCCCGCCCGAGGACATCATTATCGATCCGCTGGTCTTCCCGTGCGCCACCGGCGATGCCAACTACATCGGGGCGGCCGTCGAGACCATCGAGGGCGTGCGCCTGGTGAAGGAACGCCTGCCATATGCCAAGACGGTGCTGGGGATCTCGAACGTCTCCTTCGGCCTGCCTGCCGCCGCGCGGGAAGTGGTGAATTCCGTGTTCCTGTACTACTGCACCAAGGCGGGTCTGGATCTGGCCATCGTCAACTCCGAGAAGCTGGAACGCTTCGCCAGCCTCCAGGAGGGCGAGCGGCGCCTGGCGGAGAACCTGCTCTTCAACACGCCGCCCGTTGACGCGGAGGATGAATCCCTGCGCACGGCGCCCGAGGACTGGCGCGAACAGACGCCCGTCGCGCGCATCGCCATCAACCAGTGGCACATCGCCGCCATCACCGCGCATTTCCGCGAGGCCGGCGCGCGCCGCAAGGTGCGCGCCGAGGATCTGCCGCTCGATCAGCGCCTGGCCAACTACATCATCGAAGGCACCCGCGACGGCCTGGTGGCCGATCTCGACCGCAAGCTTGCCGAGGGCGCCGCGCCGCTCGATATCATCAACGGTCCCCTGATGGCCGGCATGGCGGAGGTGGGCCGCCTGTTCAACAACAACGAGCTGATCGTAGCCGAGGTCCTGCAATCGGCCGAAGCCATGAAGGCCGCGGTAAACCACCTCGAGCGCTTCATGGAGAAGGCCGATGCGGCTTCGCGCGGCAAGGTGATCCTGGCCACGGTGAAGGGCGACGTGCACGATATCGGCAAGAACCTGGTGGAGATCATCCTGGCCAACAACGGCTACCAGGTGATCAACCTGGGAATCAAGGTGCCGCCCGAAGCGCTTATCCAGGCCTTCCACCAGCACCGCCCGGATGTCATCGGGCTTTCCGGACTCCTGGTGAAAAGCACGCAGCAGATGGCGATCACGGCCGGCGATCTCCAGGCGGCCGGCGTCCGCGTGCCGCTGCTGGTGGGCGGAGCCGCGCTCTCGGAGAAATTTACCCGCACGCGCATCGCGCCGGCCTATGGCGAAGCGGTGTGCTATGCCAAGGACGCCATGACCGGCCTGAGCCTGATGAACCGCATCATGGATCCGGCGGCGCGCACGGCCCTGCTGACCGCGCACCGGCCTACCGAGGCTCCTCCGGAAGCGGCCACACCCAGCGAGGCCGCGGCGCCCGTTTCCACCCGCCGCAGCCCCAAGGTGCGTACCGATATTCCGATTCCTGCGGCGCCGTATCTCGAGCGCAAGCGGAGGGATGTTCCCCATCTGCCGGAGGTGTGGAGCTACATCAACCCGTTCATGCTCTATGGACGGCACCTGGGTTACAAAGGCAATTTTGAAAAGGCCTTGGCCGAGCACGATGCCAAAGCGCTCGAGCTGTTCCACAACCTGGAAACGGTGAAGCAGGAGGCCGCCCGCTTCATGAAGGTTCGGGCGGTGTGGCAGTTCTTCGAGGCCGAGCGCGCGGGCAATGCCATACACCTCTTCGCGCCGGGAAGCGCGGCGCCGCTCCACACTTTCCGCTTTGGCCGCCAGGCGCGCGAGGGCGGCCTGTGCCTGAGCGACTACATCCTCGAGGCGGAGGAGGGCCGCCGCGATCACCTGGCCCTCTTTGTGGTGACCGCCGGGGAGTGCATCCGCGAGAAATCCGAGGAGTACAAGCTGGCGGGCGAGTTCTTCAAGGCCCACGCCATTCAGGCGCTGGCCATCGAGACGGCCGAGGGCGCCGCGGAATGGCTGCACCGCCGCATCCGCGAGGATTGGGGATTTCCGGATCCGCCCACCCTCACCATGCACGACCGCTTCACGTCGAAATACCGAGGCAAGCGTTACAGCTTCGGCTATCCGGCCTGCCCCAATCTGGACGACCAGCAGGGCATCTGGAAACTTCTGGAGCCGGGCGACATCGGCGTCCACCTAACCGAGGGCATGATGATGGAGCCGGAGGCCAGCGTCAGCGCGCTGGCCTTCCATCACCCCGATTGCGCATACTTCACGGCCGAAGAGCCGCCTCCCGGCGAGTAACTTCCGGTCCGCGAAAAATACTGGGGACCAGCAGCGCGCCCGCCTGCCCCGCGTTTCAGCCGGCCTTCCGCCTGGACTTGATCTCCTCCAGCAGGCGGTCGATCTCCTGCTGCTTCTCGAGCGCCGCGAACTGCCCCTCCACGTCGTCCGCCAACAGGTCCGCGTGCGCCTGGGCGGTGGCCTCGGAGTGCTGCACTTTGTTCTTCATGCGATCGAAGGCCGCCGTTTTGGACCCGTCGCCCATGCCCAGGCTGGCTTCCGTGGCCTTACCCAGGGCGCGCGCGCGCCGGTGCTGGGCGATCAGCACGTCCTTTTTGGCCTGCGCCTCCTCCAGCTTCTGGCGCAGTTTCAGCAGCGCCGTTTTGAGATTTTCCACCTGCGCTTTCTGATCCTCCACCTGCTGGCGGAAGCTCTCCGCGGTGGTCTTATAACTCATCGACCGCTCCACCGCGGCGCGCGCCAGGGCATCGTCATGCTTGTCCACCGCCAACTCCGCCCGGCGCATCCACTGCCGCACGTTCTCCTCGCTCTCCGCCAGCCTCTTCTCCAGCACGTGCTGGTCGGCGATCGAGATCGCCACCTGTGTCTTGACCTGCAACAACTGGTTCTCCATGTCGAGGATGACCTGCTTGATCATCTTCTCCGGATCTTCCGCCCGGTCCACCAGGTCGTTGATGTTCGCGCGAACCAATGTCGCGACTCGCTCTAAGAGTGCCATGGAATGCTCCTTTCCTAATCTCTATGCCATCCCTATGCCTGCGGCGCCGTCCCCTGCGCCGCCGCTTTGGCCTTCTCCTCGGCCTTGGGCGATTTCTCGCCGATCGTCCGCACTTTCGAGAACAGGTCGCTGAGCGGCATTCCGCTGAGCGTCTCGAAGAGCGCGGGGATCTGCGCCGCCATCTTGGCCATGTCGCCCGTGACTTTGTTCATGCCCGCGGCGTCGCCGTTGCCCGTAGAGACGATCGTGATGCGGTCCACGTTGGCCAGCGGCGCGGCCAGGGCCCTGGCTATCTCCGGCATACCGGTGATGAGCTTATCGACGATGGCCGCCTGGTTGAACTCCTGGTACGCCTGGGCCTTCACGTTCATGGCCTTGGCCTCGGCTTCGCCCTTCTTGAAGATGATCTCGGCTTCGGCCTCGCCCTGGGCGCGAATGGCCGCTGCGTGTCCCTCCGCTTCCATCACCAGGCGCTGCTTCTCGGCTTGCGCCAGGGTCTCGATGCGCTGGCGTTCGGCTTCCGCCGGCTTGAGCACGGTGGCGTTCAGCTCGCGCTCGCGCCGCGCGATCTCGGCCTCCTGCACCTTGACCTCGTGCTCCTTCTGAACCTGCAGAATGGTGACTTCCTCGGCCTTCACCTGCTGCTGCATGACGTTGGTTTGAATCTCGTAGGCCTTATCCGCCTGGGCCTGCTGCGTCTTGACCATGGTCAGGTATTCGGCCTTCTTCACTTCGAGATCGCGCTGCGCCTCGGCCTGCTTGGTCTGCGAGAGCGTCTCGGCCAGCACCCGCTCCTGATCGGCCTGGGCCTTTGCGACGGCCGCTTCGCGCGAGGCGATGGCGCGCCGCATGGCCGTATCGCGCTCGGCCTCTGCCCCGGCCACGTCGGCGTCGCGCTTGATGCGCGCCACGTCCGGCCGCCCCATGTTCGAGATGTATTCGTTCTTGTCGCGGACTTCCTTGATGGTGAACGAGATGACATCGAGCCCCATTTTGTTCAAGTCATCGGCGCAGGTGGAGCGCATGCGCTCGGCCACCATCTCCGGCTGCTTGACGATCTCTTCTACCGTCAACTGCCCGATGATGCCGCGCAGATGGCCTTCCATCACCAGCCGGATCAGCCCTTCGCGCTCCTGCGGCGACTTGGTGAGGAACTGTTCGGCGGCCGTCAGGATCGATTCCGGATCGGACTTGACCTTGATCTGCGCCACCGCCTCCACCGTGACCGCCACGCCCTGGCGGGTATAGAGATCCTGCTGCGGCGCTACGTCGAACGACATCAGCTCGAGCGACAGCCCGCGGCAGCTCTCCACCATGGGGAAGATCACCGTGCCGCGGCCCTTCACCACCCGCGTGCCCCGGAAGCCATACACAATGATGGCTTCGTTGGGCCCGGCCTTACGGAACAGCTTGGCGAACATGGCTATCAGGAAGAAAACCGCCAGGACCATGAGCCCGGCGATCACAAACGCTTGGTTATCCATAAATCGTCAGTTCCTCTTCTCGGACCGCGGCTTGCCACGCGGTCAGCGGTCGCCCGCGAACTCCTCCCACGGGCGCACGAATGCAATGCCCTTCTCGTAGCGCGTCACCACCACTTCCGCGCCTTTGGGGATGGCCGCGCCATCCTCGCTGCGCGCGCCGGCGACGCGGCGCGTGCCGCCCTGCGAATAGATCATCTCTCCCGTTCCGCCCGGCCTGATCGGGATGATCAGCCGCCCCAGCACGCCGACCATGTCGTAATCCGCCGGATCGAGCGCGCGCTTCCCGCGCCATCAGCACCTTGGCCACGAACCAGAAGACCACCGCCGCGGCGCCGATCCCGCTCAGCGTGGCGACCCCCAGGGCCAGCACGAACCAGACCGCGTAATACCGCTCCAGCAGGTATCCCGTGCCGCCGAACCAGCAGAGAAACGCCGCCAGCGTTCCGAAATTGAACCAGGGCAGCTCCTGGCTCGCCGCGCACCAGGCCGCCCGCGTGCGCATGCGGCATGTGGATGCCATGATGAAAGTCGAGGTGCGGCACATGCAGGTGCGTGCTGCCGGCCACGAACGCCAGCGCGCTCAAACCGAAACCCACCACGAAACAGATCAGATAAAATTCGCTCCAGCTCATGCGCGCCTCCCCGGCTTGCGGCCGTTGCCCACGGCCGGCGGCGGGTCTTGAGCACCTCCATCAGCCGCTCGGCCAGGCCCGGATTCTCGAGTATCGTGCCCAGCAGCATCAGGCACATCCGCGAATCGGCGTGCTGCGCCACCGTGAGCAGCGCGCGGTGCAGCTCGGCGTCCCGCGAGAAGCGCTCGGCGCCGCTCACCAGCCACAGATCCAGCTTGTCCTCGAGCGCCCCCACATCCGAAATCAGCTCGTTGGCGAAGCCCTCCGGATCATCCACCAGGTATCCCGGATGCACCTTGAAAAACCGCGCCAGCAGCATCCGCGAGCCGTTCGTGAGGTGCGGCCGGGCACCGCTCTCGATCTGCGATAAGTAGCTCTGGCTGATGGACTTACCCAGTTCCTTCTGGATCAGCCGCGCCATCTCCTGCTGCGAAAGCTCGCGCTCCGAGCCCGCGCAGCGTGCCTTCCACTTCCCGCAGGTACCGAAGCTTTTCACCGAGCCGCATATCGCAATCTGTAATAACAATATTGCGATCTGTGATTGTTGTCAATAGAGAAGATTCCCAAATTGCGATGCCACTCTTGCCACCCCGCTACCGTGCCGGAATCGGCGGCACGACGCTCTGCTCCAGCTCGCAAGCCGAACGCCCGCCGGGCAGGATGGCATATGGGTGGACTCCGGCCGCGTCCGGCCAGTTCCGGATGTAGCCGTGCCAACCCACGTTCGCGGCCGTCACTTCAGGCACGGCACTCCGCACCTCCTGCCGCGGCAGGCTTGCCACGCCGCTTCCCACGATGCTGCCGCGCGAATCCGCGAAGAGGATGCCCTCGGCGGCGGTGCGGGAGTTGCGGCTCCAGGCCCAGCCCGTGACCAGCTCCGTGCCGCCAATTGCGGCAACCGTGTCCACACGCCCTGTGCAGGCGTCACGCGGCGCCATGGTGTAACGCGAAGTCAGCGGCACTCCCACTAGACCCCAGGGGTCCGGGCCGGGAAGAGCCAGCCCCTGGCTCCAGAGGAAGTGATAGCCATCGAACGGTACGGTTGGGTCGGGAAAAATATCGGCGATGTACTGATCGTCGCGCACGTTGATCTGAATCGCCATCCGCGCGGCCCCCAGAAGGCCCTTGCGCCCGATGCAGCCGTCCAAGACGGCGGGGAAACCGGTCGCGGCAGCCAGCATGGACGCCGCCGCCAAGCCTGCCATGGGAAGCAATATCCACTCCCGATCCGCCTTCCACAGTGCCGCCAGGGCCGCCGCCAGCAAGGCCCACCAGAACAGCATCACAGCCGTCTGGTAGCGCGAAACGAAGGCCTGCTCCAGGCCGAAGCTGATGCGCCCCAGCGCGGTCAGAAGGCCGGTGCCCAGCAGAAAAGCGCCCATCGCAGCCCCATAGACCGCCAGCGGTTTCGCCGGACGCCGCGCCAGCACCCAGAGACCGATCGCGCCCATCAGCAGCAGCCCGCATAAGCCCATGCCGCCCGTCAGGTGCGGATCCACTTGGCGCCAGCCCGCGCCCAGGTACAGGATCAGGTAGTGGAAAACATCGACCGGATGGGCCAGTGACGACCCGAGCCGGCCGGATCCCTGCACGGATTGCCACCCGATCAGGAACAGTGCCGCGGCGGCCACGCCGGTGGCGGCCAACACTAGTTGCACGCGCCCCGAGAGCCTCAGGATCCACGCCTCTACCACCAGCACGGGCCACAGGAACAGGCCCGCCGCCACCGAACACTCGGCCACCCACGCCGCAGCCATCGAAAGAGCCAGCAAACGCTTTTTCGGATGGCCTGCGTCCACGCCCTCGCGCAGCAGAATCAGACCCCCCACCGCCACCGATGCGCCTCCGTAGGCCATGAGGTTCGTAAGGTCGAAGGGGCAGACGAAGTTTTCCCACTGGTTTGGGCAGAAGATGCAGAACAGCGCCGCCCCGGCCAGAAAGCGGGCGGCCGCGGCCGAAAACCCGCCCACTCTTCGCACCATATAAACAAGGAAGCTGGCGTGCGCCGCAACCACAGCGACGCTCAGCGCCACCAGCAGAATGTTGTGGCCGCCGAACCAATACAGGTCCATCAACTGGATGGCTTTGAGAATCGGAAGGCGGTGCTCGTTATGCTGCTCCCAGAACCATGCGAGCGGCAAATGGTGCAGCGCGCGCAAATACCCGGGCAGCGTCCACTGATCTACGAAAAGCACCGGGCTGAAGGAGCGGACAATCAGAACCAGCGCGAAGCCCGCGGTTCCCGCTCCTAACGCCAGTACAAACCAGGACAAGATGCTGCCCGCCAGCGCAATCCACCCAAAGTTTTCGGTAACGGGCCGCTCGGGCTTCTCAATGATGTCCGTTTTCGGCATGGGGCGGGATCGCCGTAACGCCATTGTATCACGAAAGCCGCCCGCCGTTCGCCCGGCGGCTTGCAATCACCGCCGTCCTGCGGCATGTTTAAAATGATGCCGGTCTCCCTTCGAGTTCCTGCGCGGAGTCCTCGGCGTGCTCTCGCTGCTCTTCGCCTTTCAGGCGGGCCGCATGCTGGTGGCCGTGCGCAGGAGGGAACTGCGCCAGTCGCGGCTTCATCGGATGGGTGGTGCGCGCGGTGATCTGCGGCCTCGGCGTGATCTTCCCGCATGCGGGAGATCGATCGCGTGACGCTCGCCGTTTGGACCCTGGCGGGCTGGCCTTCCTCGGCGGGCTGCGCATGGCCGCGCGTCAGAAGAAGGAAGAGGAGCTGCACCTCACTTTCCCGGATGAACGATGACCTCCGGTTGCTACAATCTCTCCATAGATGGCACTTGTCGTGGTTGGATCCGTGGCCTATGACGGCGTCGAGACGCCGCATGGGAAAGTGGACCGCATGCTGGGCGGCGCGGCCACCTATATTTCGCTGGCCGCCAGCTACTTCACGCCGGTGAAGATCGTGGCCGTGGTGGGCGGCGATTTCGCGCGCGAGGACGTCGATCTGCTCGAATCGCGCGGCGTCGATCTGGCCGGCCTGGAGTGCGTCCCCGAGGGCAAGACCTTCTTCTGGGCGGGCGTCTATTCGGCCGACATGAACGATCGCACGACGCTCCGCACGGATCTCAACGTCTTCGCCGATTTCCAGCCCAAGCTGCCCGAATCCTATCGCCCGGAGCCCTACCTGCTGCTGGGCAACATTCAGCCCGCGCTGCAGAAGAGCGTTCGCGCGCAGATGCCCGCGCTCGCCCTGGCCGGCGGCGACACCATGAATTACTGGATTAACGACTTCCGCGGCGAGCTGCTCGAAACCATCGGCGAGTGGGATTTCCTGCTCATCAACGACAGCGAGGCCCGCCTGCTCTCTGGCCAGCACAACCTGCGGCGCGCGGCGGCCTGCATCCTCGAGATGGGACCGCGCACGCTGATCGTCAAGCGCGGCGAATATGGCGCCGTGGCGTTTGCGCGGGATGGCGGCCAGGTCGGGCATTTCATGGCGCCGGGTTATCTGCTCGAAGACGTTTTCGATCCCACCGGCGCGGGCGACAGTTTCGCCGGCGGCTTTATCGGCTACCTGGCGGGCCAAGGCATACGGCCGCGCGGTGGCGAACTCGATTTCGCCGAGCTGCGGCGCGCTGTGATCTACGGTTCGGTGATGGGCAGCTTCTGTTGCGAGAAATTTGGCGTGGACCGGTTCCGCACGCTCAGGCGCGAGGAGATCGAATCCCGCTACCGGGAGTTCCAGACCTGCACGGCTTTCTGAGAAGCGGCTGGTTCGTGGCGGCCTGTCTGGCGCTGCTATCGGCGGCGGCGGTCTTCTTTTTCGCGAGCCGCGGCTGGCTGCTCTATTACGGCGACGCCGAGGCGCATCTGAACATCGCGCGCCGCGTGGTCGATTCCCAAACGCCCGGATACGATCAGCTCGGCACCGTCTGGCTGCCTCTGCCGCACGTGCTGATGCTGCCGTTCGTGCGCCGCGACGCCTGGTGGCGCAGCGGCCTGGCCGGAGCCATCCCTTCGGCGCTGTGTTTCGTGGCGGCCGGTTCGTTCCTGTTCGCGGCCGTGCGGAGCCTGTTCAGCTCGCACGCCGCGGCGGTGGCGGCCACCGCTCTGCTGGCCCTGAATCCGAACCAGCTCTACCTTCAATCCATCCCGATGACCGAGCCGGTCTTCCTGGCCTGCCTCACGGCGCTGCTGTATTTCACAGTGCGCTTCCGCGAAACACAAAGCCGCGTTTGGCTCGTGCTCGCCGGCTTGGCCGCCTGCGCGGGAACGCTCACACGCTACGAAGGCTGGTTCGTCCTTCCCTTCGTGGCCTTGTGGCTGCTTGCGACCGCCAGGCGCGGCATCGAAATGGCGCTCGTGTTTTCCGCCATCGCGCTGGCTGGGCCGCTCTATTGCCTTGCGAATCACTGGTATCTCACGGGTGATGCCCTGGATTTCATCCGCGGCCCCTATTCCGCGCGCGCCATCCAAGGATCGACCTACTATCCAGGTAAAGGCGACTGGGGGCTGGCCTGGCTCTACTACCGCACCTCCGCCGCGCTGTGCGCCGGGCCGGGCTTGGCTCTTGTGGGCACCGCGGGCGTCTTGGCCGCGCTGGCTCGGCGCGCCTTCTGGCCGATCGTGCTGCTGGCCCTGCCGGGTGTGTTCTACGTCTGTAGCATTCATTCCGCAGCCACTCCCATCTTCGTGCCTGCGATGTGGCCGTATTCCTACTACAACATTCGTTATGGCTTGGCCGTGCTGCCGCTGCTGGCGGTAGGCGGGGCCGGCCTGGTGGCCCTGGCTCCGCGCTGGCGCCCGCTGGTGGCGCTGCTGGTGATAGTGGCTGGCAGTATGCATTGGTTTCTCCACTCCCAGCCTTCGAATTGGATCACCTGGGAGGAATCCCGCGTCAATTCCGAGGCGCGTCGCGGGTGGACCGGAGGGGCTGCCGCATATCTGGCGCCGCGCTACCGGCTGGGCGCCGGCATTTTGACGTCGTTTGGCGACCTGACCGGCGTGTACCGCGCCGCGGGCATCCCGTTGCGTGCGACCTTCACGGGCGACAACGGCCTGCCCTGGCTGGCGGCGATACGGCGCCCCGAGCTATTCGTGTGGCAGGAATGGGCCGTGGCCAAGGCCGGCGACGCGGTGGATGCCGCCCTGGCGCCGGAGCATTGCGGTGGCCTCTTTCGTCTGGAAAAGAGCATTGAAGTGAAAGGCGCGCCGGCCATCCATATCTACCGGCGCGCGGGAGGAATGCATGGTACCTCATGAGTACGTTACGACAACATTCGAACTTCCCGGTTTCCGCGTGAAGCGCAACCTCGGCGTGGTCCGGGGGATCGTGGTGCGCTCGCGCTCCATCGTGGGCACCATCGGCGCGGGCCTGCAGACCATCGTGGGCGGCAACATCTCGCTGTTCAGCAAGCTGTGCGAACGGACCCGCCAGGACGCCTTCGAGCTGATGATCCAGCACGCGTCGGACCTGGGGGCCAACGCGGTCCTGGGCGCGCGCTACGATGCCACCGAAATTATGAACGGCGTCACCGAGGTGCTGGCCTACGGCACGGCCGTGGAGGTGGAACCGGTGCGATGAGAATCCGCTTCACCAAGGCGCACGGCGCCAAGAACGATTTCCTGCTCACCTGGCGCCGCGACGCGCCCGAAGGCGACCTGGACGCCATCGCGCGCGCCATCTGCGACCGCCATACGGGCGCGGGTGCCGATGGCTGGCTCCTGGTGGCTCCGTGCGTGCCCGGCGCCGGCGCCGAAGGCGAGATCCAGCTCTACAATTCCGATGGCAGCGCGGCGGAGATCTCCGGCAACGGAACGCGCTGCGCGGCGGCCCTGTTGATCCGCCACGGCCACGCCGCGGATGTGGCGCGCATCCGCACGGGCGCGGGTGTCAAGACCCTGCGCCTGATCGAGCGCCGCGGCTTGCGGTTCGAATTCGAGATGAACATGGGCCGCCCCGAGATCCGCGCGGAGCGCTTGGCGCTGCCCCTCTCGACGGGTTCCCGCGACGTAACTCTGGTGTGGGTAGGCAACCCCCAGTGCGCCGTTCCCGTGGAGAATTTCGATTTCGACTGGCGCGCCATGGGAGCGGAGATCGAAACGCACCCGCATTTTCCCAACCGCACGAACGTTTCGTTCATCAAGCCGGTGGATGAGCACTCGATCGACGTTCGATTCTACGAGCGCGGCGCGGGCGAAACCATGAGTTCCGGCACGGGATCGACTGGCGCGGCCGCCGCCGCCATAGCGCGTGGCATGGCGCGGTCCCCCGTGCACGTGCTGACGCCCGCCGGCACACTCCACCTCCGGATCGAGCAGGAGGCGTATCTCACCGGCCCGGCGGAGATTGTCGCCGAAGGCGAGTTTCTCCTCGGCGAGGAGCGCTGACGCCGGCTATTCAGGCGGCGGAAGCACCAGTCCCGCCTTGGCCAGCGCTCTTTGCAGCATGGCCGTCGCATGCAATTCCGGAATGTCGCGCGCGGTGGCGATCTCCGAAACCAGCATGTGCCGCGCGCGTTCCAGCATGCTCTTCTCCCGGAAGGAGAGGCACTTGTCCAGGTGGAGCTGCAGGAGGCCTTTGAGGACCTCGGCCGCTTGCAGCAAGTTCCCGCTCTGCATTTTGGCGGCGTTTTCGCGGTAGCGGACTTTCCAGTCCGGACTGAGGCCGCAGGATCCATTGGAGAGGAATGCGAGAACGCGCGAGATCTGGCGGTCTTTGGTCACCCCGCGCAGCCCGATATTGGCCGCGTTCGCGAGAGGCACCATAACTGTCATCCGGTTGCCCCCGAAACGCAAGAGGTAGAACTTCTCCAGAGCGGCCCCAAAAGATCGCGTGCTGATATTCTCAACGGTCCCAACGCCTTGGTTGGGATAGACGACTTTGTCACCGATTTGAAACGTCATAAGCGGTCCCCCACGAACCGCAACTGTCGAGAAATGCGAGACTCTGTTGAAACAACTGTAGAATAGTACGCATTCTCAAAGGGCTTGTCAAGGTGTCCTGTGCGAAAAACCGTACGGAAGTAGGGGCGGCTAGAACGAATCAGATACCTCGGTGGTCGGCACTTCATCCGATGGTGGGGCGGCCGACGGATCCCGCTCAGCCAGCAGCAGGCGGCGCAATGTCCGCAAGTCATTCAGGATCCTTCGGCTGGAGGTGACGTGCAGGTTGAGCTTGGCGAGATTGAAAGAAACCAGCAGGAGGGCTTGTTTGCGCCTCTCAGCTCCCTCGCGATCCGCTCGCGCGATGTCCTCTTCCACGTCGCGGCGCGCTTCATCGAGCGCCTCGGCAAGCAGGGCTATATACTCGTGCGAACCCTCGATGCTGTCGAACGGTGTTTCGGATTGATCGCTCACTCAATCGCCTTTCCGACCGCCCGCCACCGATGTGGCCTTAAAATCTCCGGTTCTCCAATTCTCGCACAGAAGTGCTCCGGCGCGAGAATGGAATGTGGAGCCCTAACTTTGGCTAAAATCGTAAACCAGCGTACGCTGCGCGCTGTGATTGTGGACGATGAAGAGCTGGCGCGTGCCTACCTGCGGGAATTGCTGCGGGCCCACCCCGAGATTGAAATCGCGGCGGAGTGCGCCAACGGCTTCGAAGCCGTCAAGGCGATCTCCGAAATGCAGCCGGATCTGGCGTTTCTGGATATTCAGATGCCCAAGTTGGATGGCTTCGAGGTGCTCGAATTGATCGAGCGCGGGCAGGGCGCCGGGCCGGCCGTCGTCTTCGTGACCGCCTATGACCAGCACGCCATGCGCGCCTTCGACGCCCACGCCGTGGATTACCTGCTGAAGCCGTTCGGCGCCGAACGCTTCGAGAAGGCCCTCGAACGGGCTAAGGCGCGCCTGGGCGAAGCGAGCCCTCTGGCCGGGCTGGCCCGCGAGGCGCGCGCGCCCGAGGACCGCCCGCGGCGCATCGTAGTGCGGGACGGCACGCGCGTTCACGTCATTCCGCTGGAAAAGCTGGATTACGCCGAGGCGCAGGACGATTATGTGGCTCTGCACAGCGGGGGCAAGAGCTACCTGAAGCAGCAGCCCATCGGGGATCTCGAAGCGGCGCTCGATCCAGCCCGCTTCGTCCGCATTCACCGCTCGGCGATCGTAAACCTGGAGCGCGTCACGCGCGTGGAGCCGTACGGCAAGGAGAGCCGGATCGCCATTCTGGAAGACGGCAAGCGCCTGCCGGTGAGCCGCTCGGGTTACGCGCGGCTGCTGGCGGCCATGGGCGATTCGGCGGGAAAGCGCAGCGAAACCCGGTAGACCGCTCCGTGGGGCGCGGCTTCGAAGGCGGCTTCCCCGGCGTAGCGCACTTCCAGGCGCCGGCGGACGTGGCGAAGGCCCAGGCCGTTCCTATGGGGGGCGGGCGCTTCCGGGTCGAAGTCGTTCTCGATGGCGATGGCCACCCAGGAGCCCGTGCGGCGGGCGGCGATCCGGATCGAGCCTCCCTCCACCAGCCCGGCGATCCCGTGCTTGACGGCGTTTTCCACCAGCGGCTGCAACAGGAGCGAGGGTGTCAGGCAGCCCTCGCATCCCGGTTCCACCTGGAGCTCCAGCTTCAGGCGGCCGCCGAAGCGCACCTGCTCCACCGCCAGGTAGCCCCGCGCCAGGGCTAACTCTTCACTGAGCGGGATGCTCTCGCGGGCGCCCAGCCCGAGGCTATCGCGCAAAAAACCGCCCAGGCGGACGCACATTTCGCGGGCCCGCGCGCCATCCGCGGTCGCCAGGGCGGCTATGGAATGCAGGCTGTTGAACAGGAAATGGGGATTGAGCTGGATGCGCAGGGCTTGCAGTTCCGCCTCGCGCGCCAGGGTGCGGGCCTCGGTGGCGCGCCGCTCGGCTTCCCGCGAGGCCTCCATCGCGAGGGCCGCATAATGCAGGCCCGCCGAGAGCAGGTAGAGCAGCAGACCCATGCCGAACAGGAGCGCCAGGTGGCCGTGCAGGCGAAGCTCCACGCCGCGCAAGGCAGGCAGGCTGCCGAGAACCTGCGCGGAGACGCGGGCGCATCCCAGGAACAGGGCCCCCGCGGCTGCTGCCGCTGCCACGTAGGTAACGGTCAACTGGGTAGCGCCCGTGGAAGCCACCGGCAGCCCTCGGCCGATGTACCACGGCGAGAGGCAGACAAACGCGTAGACCCCGCAGGCCGGCAACAGGACCGCAATGGCATCGGCCCATGACAACCCCCCGGCGGCCCAGCTCACCCAGACCATTAGGGCCGCCGCCGCCACCCAGACCAGCAGGTAGCCGGCGAAGCCGCGCCAGGAGGTGAGAATCGGGTGCATCGCCCGTCAGTTCTTCACAACCACCCCGCCGAAGAGCGCCGCGCCCTTCACCATCAGGTGCTTGACTCCCGGCGCGCGCGGATCGGGCTGCACCGATTCGTCGCCAAAGCCGCCGAAAACCCCCACGCCCCGCATGACTGTGCTCCAGTTGCGCGGGATGAGGATGCTGGCGCCTCCAAAAATCGAGTTGACCTCGATGACGGCGGAATCGCCCTTCATGTCGGCGTCGCGCAGGTCCACCTCGACGCCTCCGAAGATGGCCGTGATCTGCCCTCCCTGGAAATCCTGGGCGTTGATATTTCGTTTGCCTCCGCCGAAAATGGCCACCTCGTCCAGGACGTTTCCGGCCCAGTCGCGCACGCCGACTGGGACTGCGGGCCGCCACGGAAGGCGCTGCAAGAGAAGGTAGATCCCCGCGCCGATCAGGATCAGCGGCCAGATGGCATTCCAGCCCAGATACACGTAGCCAAGGTTGTGCGCCAGCAGCAGCCCTCCGATGGCGGCCAATATCCCGCCAGCCATGCGGCCCTCGGTGCGGGTGGAATCCACCAGTTTTACGATCCCGATGGCAATCAGGATCGCCGGCCAGTAGCTAAACAAGTCCTGGAACGCCACAATGTGCAGATTGTCGAGCAGAAACAGAGCGCCGAGGCCCACCAGGACCAAACCGGGCAGCAGCCGTGTGGTGGAGGAGCCTTCCTCCTCGCGTTGAATGTGAAATTGTGTCACGAGCCCAGCGTAGGGCTGGGGGCGTAAACAAGCCCCGGTTTTTCGGCGAACGCCCTGCCGTTACCGGCGAATGCCCGCCTCCGGCCGGCCGGTCAGACGCGGTACAGGTCCGGCCGCCAGTTCTTGACCGCCTGTTTGATGGCGTCCGGCGTCAAGTTCTCCTCGGCCGCGCGGCGGGCCAGCGGGACGAACTCGTCGTCCGGGGCGAAGCGAAGGCCGATGATCTGGCGAATCGTCAGTCGGGCGTCCAGCCGTTGGCCGGTGAGGACGAAGTGGCGCAGGTTCTCTTCCGCGCGGATGGCGCGGTCCTGGGCCTTGAGGGCGAAGATGCGGCAAAGGAAGGAAAGGATCAGAACGGCAACAGTGAGCGCCACGATCAGCGCGGCGTTGTAGAGGCGCTCGTGGTCGCCCAATGATTCAAACAGGTTAACCAAAGAGCCGATCAGCGTGAGCGCGAGCAGCCCCAACAATACATAGTGAAACATGGGGACCGTCTGTCTGTGGTTGGCGTAGTTCTGCGTGGTCATATCCAGCGACTCCTTTCCCTACAGTGTAGCCCGCGCCCTTCACTGGCGAGTTCTTCCTCGCTATTTGAGGCGGCTGTAAGATTTTGCTACACATTAGGCCTGATTATCTGTTAAAAAAGAGTTGAAGGCCTTCATGTCCATGGCGGTTTTGGTCCTCATTTTCAAGGGCGTGGGTGTGGAAGAAGCGATGGAAGACTCAGCCGCAGTCTGATGACGCAAGGGAAGAAGTTTCGCGTGGGTCTGGCTGCCAAGCTCGCGGTGTGCGTGATCGCGAGCACGGCGGCCTTCTTCACATTGTTCGGCTACATCAACCTGCGTGTGGAGCGCTCCCATTCGCTCAGCCTGGTGCAGCAATCGGCCGAGCGCGTGGCCGACGTGATCGTACGGAGCACGCACTATCAGATGCTGCACAACGATCGCGGCGCGCTCTACAACATCATCCAGGAGCTGGGCAGCGAGCCGGGTATCCAGCGCATCCGCATCTTTAACCCGGAAGGCCGCATCACGTATTCCACCGACGGTGCGGAGACCGGCCGGGTGGTGGATAAGAGTGCCGAGGCGTGCTACTGGTGCCACGCCCAATCCGCGCCGCTGGCCAAGGTGAACCGCAGGGACCGCGCGCGCCTGTTCACAGACCGCTCGGGCCACCACCTGGTAGCCGTCATCCGCCCCATCGAGAACGCGCCGGAGTGCTCGAACGCCGCCTGCCACGTGCACGGCGCGGCTCAGCGCGTCCTGGGGGTGATCGACGCCAATCTCTCGCTGGCCACCGTGGAGGCCCAGAACGCCCAGCAGCAGGCCCGGCTGACCTGGTTCCTGATCGCCGCCATCCTGTTCGGCTGCGCGGCGGCGGTGGCGTTCATGTGGGTGGTGGTGTATCGCCCGGTGAAGGAGTTGATCGACGGCACACACCGGGTGGCCGGGGGCGATCTCGAATACCGCCTGCCGGTGCGCAGCGACGACGAGTTGGGGGATCTGGCGGCCTCCTTCAACAAGATGACCGCCGAAGTGGCCGGCGTGCAGGCCAAGATCGAAGAGCAGGTGCGCCGGAAGACCGCCGAGCTCGAGCGCGTCCACAAGACCCTGCTCAGCAGCGAGAAGATGGCTTCCATCGGCAAGCTGGCGGCCACCGTGGCCCACGAAATCAATAACCCGCTCTTCGGCATTCTGACCTACGCGCGGCTGACCTCGCGCGAGCTGGCCAAGCAGAAGTTTGTCGGCCGCGACGAGCTGATCGAGCAACTGCGCACCATCGAGCGCGAGAGCAAACGCTGCGGCGACCTGGTGAAAAACCTGCTCACCTTCTCGCGACAGCAGCCCGGCCAGCGGGAACCGGACGACCTCAACACTATCGCGAGCCGCGCCATCCTGCTGGTGAAGCACCGGCTCGAGATCCAGAACATCGCGCTGGAGGAATCGCTGGCCGCCGGTCTGCCGCCGGTCGAGTGCGATGCCAACCAGATCCAACAGGTGCTGCTGGTGCTGCTGGTAAACGCCGCGGAAGCCATGCCCAAGGGGGGCGGTCTCCTGGTGGCGACGGCCTTCGACCCGGAGACCGGGCAGATCTCGGTGCGGGTCAAGGATACGGGAAGCGGCATTCCGGAGGATATAATGCCGCGGATTTTCGATCCGTTCTTCACCACCAAGGACGACCAGAACCGCACCGGGTTGGGGTTGGCCGTGGCATATAGCATCGTGGAGCAGCACGCGGGCGAGATCTCGGTCCGCTCCACGCGGGGCGAAGGAACGGAATTTGTCGTGACGCTGCCGGTTGCGGCGGTTGCGGCGGGGGTACGGGAGTGAAGGGCAAGCGGCGGAGTTCGGCCGCGCGGGGCAGGAGGAGCCAATGGCAACGGCTGTAGAACCTACATCGGCGGTGAAGACCAAGGGGAGAATTCTGATCGTCGACGACGAGCTGGTGGTCCGCGATTCGCTAAGCAAATGGTTCATTAGCGAGGGCTACACGGCCCGGCCGGTGAGTGGCGGGCGCGAAGCGCTGGAAACCATCCAGCAGGCCGAGTTCGATGTGGCGCTCATCGACATCAAGATGCCCGGCATGGACGGCATGGAGCTGCAATCTCGGCTGCGCGACGCCGATGCGGACCTCACCGTCGTCATCATGACCGGATACGGTTCGGTGGAGACGGCCGTGCAGGCGCTCAAGCACGGCGCGTACGACTACATCACCAAGCCGGTGGACCCGGACGAACTTTCGCACCTGGTCCACAACGCGCTGGAGCACAAGCGCGCGCGCCGCGAGGTGATGCGGCTGCGCGAGAGTCTCCAGGAGGTCTCTCCGAGCACGGAGCTGATCGGCAAGAGCCCCGCCATGAAGAAGGTGATGGATCTGATCGAGATGGTGGCGCCCACCGAGGCGACCGTGCTCATCACCGGCGAGACCGGCACTGGAAAGGAAGTTGTGGCGCGCGCCATCCACGCGGCCGGCCCGCGGCGCTACATGCCCATGGTGACCGTCCATTGCGGCGCGCTCACCGAAACGCCGCTCGAAAGCGAGCTGTTCGGCCACGAGAAGGGCGCCTTCAGCGGCGCGCAGTACCGCAAGAAGGGCAAGTTCGAAGTGGCCGACGGCGGCTCGGTGTTTCTGGATGAGATCAGCGACATCAGCCTCAAGACGCAGACCGACCTGCTACGGGTCTTGCAGGAAAAGGAGATCGTGCGGGTGGGCGGCAACCAGCCGATCAAGGTGGATTTCCGCTGCATCGCCGCCACCAGCAGGAACCTGGAGAGCCTGGTGAAGGCCGGGACCTTCCGGCCGGACCTGTACTACCGGCTGCACGTGTTCTCGATCGACCTGCCGCCGCTGCGCGAGCGCCGCGACGACATCCCCCTGCTGGTGAACCATTTCCTGAACAAGTTCTGCATGGCCACCAGCCGTCCCGTGCCGCAGATTTCGGCCGAGGCGCTGGAGGTGCTCATGCGGCACGATTGGCCGGGCAACGTCCGCGAGCTGGAAAACGCCGTGGAGCGCGCGCTGGTGGTGGGACGCGGAAACGAGATCCGGCCCGCCGACTTCTCGTTCCAGTTCCAGCCGGAGGAGCCCCAGGGCGGCAAGACCCTGGAGGATGTCGAGCGCGTGCACATCGAGCGCATCCTGCGCGAGACCCAGCACAACCTCTCGCGGGCCGCGCGCGTTCTCGATATCGACCGGACCACCCTCTACAACAAGCTGCGCCGCTACGGCTTGAGGTAAACCGAACGCGGTGAAGCCCATTCATCTCATCCCGCTCGGGCTTTCCACCGGGAACGGCGCCGCAGATCCCGGCCTGGACACGCTGGAGCACCTGGCGGCCGCACTGGCCCGCACCTTCCGCACGCCGTGCCGCATCCGGCCGGAGACGCTGGATATCGGCTTTTCGATGGAGGCCGGACGCCGCCAGTACCATTCCACGGCCATCATCGAGAGGCTCGAGCGTACCGCCGATCCGGGCGCGCGCGTGCTGGGCGTGACGGGCCACGACCTTTACGTGCCGGTCCTTACCTTCGTATTCGGGGAGGCGCAGCTCGAAGGCCCCTGCGCGGTGGTTTCCACGGCCCGCCTGAACGAGGAGTTTTATGGCCTGCCGCGCCGCGAGGAACTCATGCGCGAGCGCCTCCTCAAGGAAGCCGCGCACGAGATTGGCCACACTTTCGGCTTGCGCCACTGCGCGGACTGGCGCTGCGTAATGTCCTCCTGCCATGGCGTGGAGTGCCTGGACGTACGAGGCTCGGAGTTCTGCGCGTCCTGTCGCAACGTGGTGCTGCGGGACGGCTACTGGTAGGCTTCGAAATGGCACCCGAGCGCATCCGCATCTTCGTGACGGGCGGCACCTTCGATAAGGACTACAACGAGATCGATGGCGAGTTGTTTTTTCACAAGACGCACCTCCCGGACATGCTCAAACTGGGGCGCTGCCACCTGGATGTGCAGGTGGTAACCCTCATGATGATCGACAGCCTTTTGATGACCGGCGAAGACCGGCAATTGATCCTGCGGCGCTGCCGGGAAGCGCCCGAAAGCCGCATCGTAATCACCCATGGCACCGACACCATGGAGCAGACCGCCGCGGTGCTGGGCAAGGAAATCTCGGGCAAGACCATCGTGCTGACCGGCGCCATGGTTCCTTACAAGTTCGGCAGCTCCGACGGCCTCTTCAACCTGGGCACGGCCTTGGCCTTCGTCCAAACCCTTCCTGCCGGGGTTTATGTCGCCATGAACGGCCGCTGCTTCGATTGGCACTCGGTGCGCAAGAACCGCGAACGCGGGATCTTCGAAGCGGTTTCGGACTGATTGGGGTTAAACTACCGCCATGGCCGCATTCCGGCTCGCGCTCGCCCTCATGCCGCTGGCGCTGGTGGCTCAACCGGCGCGCCATCCGCTCACGCTTGACGACCTCGATCGCATTCGCGACGTGCGCGACCCGCAATGCTCGCCGGACGGGCTGTGGGTAGCATATACCGTCGATACCGTCGATACCGCCGGGGACCGGCGCGATACCGACGTGTGGGAGGTGAGCTTCGACGGACAGCGCGACCTGCGCATGACCTCGAGCGGCGCGCGCGAGAGCTTTCCGCGCTGGAGCCTGAATGGGAAATACCTCGCGTTTCTCTCCTCGCGCCCCGGCAAGGCGCGCGGCAACCAGGTTTGGCTGCTCGACCGGGAAGGCGGAGAGGCAGTCCAACTTACGGCGGTGCAGGGCCGGCTGCAAAGCTATGAGTGGTCGCCCGATTCCAAGCGTCTGGCACTGGTGGTCGCCGATCCCGACCCGGAAGCCGACGCGCTGGAGAACGGCGTGCCCCCCTTCACGCTAGGCCCGGGAGGTGGCGCGGGGGCCGGCCGCGGAGCTGCGCGAGGCCGCGGGATGGCGCCCAAGCCGATCGTGATCGACCGGTATCACTTTAAGCAGGATGGGCAGGGCTACCTGCTCTCGAGCCGCCACACCTTCATTTACCTGTTCGATATTGCCACCCGGAAGTTGGACCGCCTGACTAAGGGGACGCGCGACGAAGCCTCGCCGGTGTGGTCGCCGGACGGACAGCGCATCGCCTACACGAGCAATGCCAACGAGGACCCCGACCGCGATCCAGAGGGGCAGATTTTCGTGGCCGATGCCGTTCCCGGAGCTACCGGAAGGCCGATCACGCCGCCGCTGATCCACGGGGACCACGGGAGGGCCGAATGGGACTCCGATGGCAAGACCATCGCGTTCCTGGCGGGCGACGAAAAGAAATGGAGCGCTTACGATTTGGAGCGGCTGGCCACGGTGGCCGCCGATGGATCGCGCGCGCCCGTGGTCGTGAAGGCGGTGGCTAACCTGGATCGTGGAGTCTCTGCGCCGCGCTTCAGCGCCGACGGCGCCTGGATCGAGTTTCTGGTAACCGACGACCGCTCGGTCTACCCGGCGCGCGTGCGCGTGGGCGGCGGCGAGGTGGAGAAGCTCATGGCGCCCCCGGTGGTGCTGTCGAGTCCCACGGCCCAGAAGGGTTGTTCGGCCGCGATCGTTTCCACCGACACCAAACCCGCCGAGGTTTACGCAGTGGAAGCCGGCAAGCTGCGCCAGTTGACGCACCAGAACGACGAGCAGTTCGCCGCGATCGAGACCGGCCAGACCGAAGAGGTGAGCTTCCAGAGCAAGGGCGGCGCCGAGGTGCACGGCCTGCTCACCAAGCCGGTAGGATACGGGACCGGGACCCGCGTTCCACTGCTCCTGCGCATACACGGCGGCCCCAACATGCAGGACGCGCATTCCTTCAGCGCCGAGCGCCAGTTCTTCGCCGCGCATGGATACGCGGTGCTGGCGGTGAATTATCGCGGCAGCGCGGGGCGCGGGCTGAAGTTTGCGCGCGCCATAGCTGCCGACTGGGGACACCTCGAAGTGGAAGATTTGCAGGCCGGCGTGGAGTGCACCGTGCGCATGGGCATTGCCGATCCGGACCGCCTGGGCGTGGGCGGTTGGAGCTATGGGGGCATGCTGACCGATTACCTGATTGCCAGCGACCACCGCTTCAAAGCCGCCACCAGCGGCGCGGGTACCGGGTTTCCGCTGGCGCTTTACGGGACCGATCAGTACATCGTGCAATACGATAACGAGATCGGTCCGCCGTGGAAGGCCTTCGATACGTACGTGAAAATGTCCTACCCGTTTCTGCACGCGGACCGCATCGCCACGCCCACGCTGTTCCTGGGCGGCGAGCGGGATTTCAACGTGCCGGTCCAGGGCGGCCAGCAGATGTACCAGGCGCTCAAGAGCCTGGGGATCGATACGCAACTGGTGATCTACCCAAATGAGGGGCACGAAATCCAGCGGCCCAGCTACGTCCGCGACCGCTATGAGAGGTACTTGGCCTGGTACGACAAATATGTGAGAAAAGGCGCTGTGGCCGCCACGTCGTCGAATTAAAGTGTGGCCATTCGGGACGGTTGACGCACATTTCCGCCGGATGTTAACCTGAATCACTAAGTAATAGACCGTCTTATCCTTGTACTCACATGGAAGCCACTTTGCACGCTTTGGGCGGGCTTCTGCTGAAAGCTCTGCCCACCTTTGTTCTGCTCATCCTGCTGAATTTCTATTTGAAGGCTGTCTTCTTCAAGCCATTGGAGAGGGTGCTGCATGAGCGCTACGACGCGACCGAAGGCGCCTGCAAACTTGCCGAGTTAAGCATAGAGCGCGCGGCGGCGAAGACAGCCGAATACGAGGCCGCCATGCGCGCCGCGCGGGCCGAGGTGTACCAGGCCCAGGAGCAGTTGCACAAGCGGTTGCAGGAACGCGAAGCCGCCGGGATTGCCGTGGCGCGCGCGCGTGCCGACGCCGCCGTGAAGGAGGCCAAGGCTCATCTGGGGAGCGATGTGGAAGCGGCCCGCGCCAGCCTGGATCGCGATAGCGACATATTGGCGGCCCAGATCGCGGAATCCATCCTGCGACGGAGCATGGCATGAAGGCGCTTCTCCTGGGGGTTATGCTGCTTGGCCTCGCGGCGGCTCCTTATGGTTGGGCGCAGGAGGCCTCGAGCGGCCAGGGCGCCCCGGAAAAAGCCGCTTCGAGCGAAAGCGCCCCCGCGGAGGACCATCTCGGTCCGTGGAAATGGGCTAACTTCCTGCTGCTGGCCGGAGGTCTCGGCTACCTGG
The DNA here is from genome assembly GCA_963714205.1 of Terriglobia bacterium. GTDB lineage: Bacteria > Acidobacteriota > Terriglobia > Bryobacterales > Bryobacteraceae > CAVQNQ01. The sequence goes on along the minus strand of CAVQNQ010000002.1, from coordinate 181,501 downwards.
CGGGCAAGAACGGCGGGCCGTTTTTCGCGGCGCGGTCGAAGAGCATCCGCAAGGAAATGATCGAGGCTGCCGAAGCGCGCAAAGCCGCCGAGGCGCGCACGGCCGAAGTGGAGCGCCGCCTGGCCAACCTGGAATCGGAAATCGCCGCCCTGCGCGCCGAAGCGCAATGCGAAGAGCAGGCCGAGACCGAGCGCATCGCCCGGCACTCCGCGGCCGAAATCGCCAAGCTCGAAGCCCATTCCGAGCGGGAAATCGCGTCGGCCGCCAAGGCCGCGCGCATGGAACTCCAGCGTTATACGGCGGAGCTGGCCATCAAGCTGGCCGAACAGAAGATCCAGGCGCGCCTCACGCCGGAAAAGCAGGACGCCCTGGTGCGCGGCTTCGTGCGCAACCTGGAACCGCCCACCTCGCGCGCACAGACTACCTAGACCATGACACTTTCAGCCGTAGCCACGCGATACGCCAACGCTCTGGCGGATGTCGTCACCGCCGGCACATCGCCCCTGCGCCCGCAGGATGCCATGGCGCAGTTGCGCGCTTTTCAATCGTTGCTGGAGTCCTTCAGCGACCTCCATAACGCCCTGATCACGCCGGCCGTGCCCGCCGGCCGCAAGAAGGCCGTGGTAGCGCGGATCGGCAAAGATCTGGGCCTCGCGCGCATCGCGCTCAACTTTCTTTTCGTTTTGGTGGACCACCGGCGCATTGCCGCGCTGCGCGAGATTATCGACAGCTTCGAGACGATTGTGGACGAGCGCCTGGGCTTTGCGCGCGCCGAGGTGAAATCGGCGCGCGATCTCTCCGAACCGCTGCGCGGCTCGCTGGGCGCCGAACTCGAGCGCCTCACGGGCAAGCGTATCCGCGCGCGCTACGCGGTGGACCCGGCGTTGATCGGCGGCGTGGTGGCGCGGATCGGCTCGACGGTTTACGACGGCTCGGTGCGCGGCCAACTGGAGTCCCTGGAGCGGCTCCTGCGCGCGGAAGGTTAATCGGAAGGATCATATGGCTCAAATTCGAGCGGATGAAATAACCAGCATTCTCCGCGAGGAGATCGAAAACTACGAACAGGCGATCGACGTGGCGGAGGTCGGCTCGGTGATCTCCGTGGGCGATGGCATCGCCCGCATCCACGGCCTCGAGAAGGTCATGGCGGGCGAGCTGATCGAGTTCCCGCACAATGTGGCGGGAATCGCCATGAACCTGGAAGAAGACCAGGTCGGCGCCGTGCTGCTGGGCGATTTCACCGAGATCAAGGAAGGCGACGAGGTGCGGCGCACCAAGCGCATCATGTCGGTGCCGGTGGGCGAGGCCATGATCGGCCGCGTCGTGAATGCGCTGGGCGAGCCGATCGACGGCAAGGGCCCCGTCGTCACCACCGAGTTCAATCCGGTGGAGCGCCTGGCGCCCGGCGTGATCGCGCGCCAGCCGGTCAAGCAGCCGCTGCAGACCGGCATCAAGGCCATCGATTCCATGATTCCGATCGGCCGCGGCCAGCGCGAGCTGATCATCGGCGACCGCCAGACGGGCAAGACCGCCATCGCGCTCGACACCATCATCAATCAGAAGGGCGGCGACATGATCTGCATCTATGTCGCCATCGGGCAGAAGCGCTCCACCGTCGCGCAGGTGGTGAAGACGCTCGAAGATCACGGCGCCATGGAGTACACCATCGTGGTCTGCGCCTCGGCCTCCGACCCGGCGCCCATGCAGTATATAGCCCCCTTCGCCGGCTGCGCCATGGGCGAATACTTCCGCGATACCAAACGGCACGCGCTGTGCATCTACGACGATCTTTCCAAGCACGCCGCCGCGTACCGCGAGATCTCGCTGCTGCTGCGGCGGCCGCCGGGGCGCGAGGCCTTCCCGGGCGACGTTTTCTACCTGCACAGCCGGCTTCTGGAGCGCGCCGCCAAGCTCAGCGACGCGCACGGCGGCGGTTCGCTGACCGCGCTGCCGTTCATCGAGACGCAGGCCGGCGACATCTCGGCCTACATTCCGACCAACGTCATTTCCATCACCGACGGCCAGATCTTCCTCGAATCGGACCTGTTCAATTCGAACATCCGGCCGGCCATCAACGCGGGCATCTCGGTGAGCCGCGTGGGCGGCAACGCGCAGATCAGCGCCATGCGTCAGGTTGCCGGAAGTTTGCGCCTGGACCTGGCGCAGTATCGCAACCTGGCGGCCTTCGCGCAATTCGGCTCGGACCTCGATAAGACCTCGCTGGCGCAGCTCAATCGCGGCAAGCACCTGGTCGAAATCCTGAAGCAGGGCCAATACCAGCCGCTGCCCGTGGAGAAGCAGGTGGTCATCATCTTCGCGGGAACCGGCGGCTATCTGGACGATCTGCCGATCGAGCAATGCGGCCGGTTCGAAGACGAACTCTACCGCTTCATAGACAACGCGCATCGCGCCCTGTTCGAAGAGATCCGCACCAAGAAGGCGCTCGACGACGAGTTGCGCGGCAAGATCAAGGCCGTCATCGAGGAATTCAAGGCGCGCTTCGTCGCGGAGCAGCAGCCAGCGGTATCGGCACATGCCTAGCCTGATCGATATCCGGCGGCGTATCCGCTCGGTCAAGAACACGCAGCAGATCACGCGGGCCATGAAGATGGTCTCGGCGGCCAAGCTGCGCCGGGCGCAGGACCGCGTGATTTCGGCGCGGCCCTACGGGGCCATGCTGCGCCAGGTGCTGGCCTCGATCGCCGCGGCGGCGGCTTCCGAAGAGAGCGCCGCGGAAAATCCGCTGCTCGCCCGGCGCGCCGAAAACCGCGCCCTGCTGGTGCTCATCACCGCCGACAAGGGCCTGGCGGGGGCCTTCAATACCAACCTGATCAAGGGCGCGCAACAATTCATGGCCGAGCGCAAGGGCGCCGAGGTGACGCTCGAACTGGTGGGGCGCAAGGGCCGCGATTTCTTCCGCAAGCGCAATGTGCGTATCTCCGGGGAACACGTGACCATCCCGCCCGCAGGGCTGCACGAGGAAACCGTGGCCATCGCCCGCAAGGCCATGGAGCAGTTCCGCGCCGAGCAGATCGACGCGGTCTACCTGCTTTTCAACGAGTTCAAGAGCGTGATGTCGCAGAAGCTCACGGTGCGGCGCGTGCTGCCCGTGGAACTGCCCGCCAAGAGCGAACCCATCGATTACATTTTCGAGCAGCCGCCCGCCGAACTGCTGGACGCGCTGCTGCCCCGGTACGTCGAAACGGAGTTTTTCCGCGCGATGCTGGAATCCACCGCCGCCGAGCACGCCGCGCGCATGACCGCCATGGAGGCGGCCACCTCCAATGCATCCGAAATGATCGACAAGCTGACGTTGTACATGAACCGCGTGCGCCAGGCCAGCATCACCAAGGAGATTATCGAAGTGGTGAGCGGCGCCGCTTCCGCGGAGTAAGGATATATGGCAGATACCAACGGATTTCTAGTCGGCAAGGTAGTCCAGGTGGCCGGACCGGCCGTGGACTGCGAATTCCCCGAAGGGCACATCCCCCTGGTCTACACCGCCATCCGGATCACCAGCGAGGGCTTCGACGCTCCCACGCCGATCGACATCATCTGCGAGGTGGAGCAGCACATCGGCGAAGGCCGCGTCCGCACCATCGCCCTGCAGCCCACCGAGGGCCTGGTGCGCGGCATGAAGGCCCTCAGCCTGGGGAAGCCGGTTGAGGTGCCGGTAGGCCCCGAGACGCTGGGCCGCGTGCTCAACGTGATCGGCCAGCCCGTGGACGAGATGGGCCCGGTCAACGCCAAGACCTACTTCCCGATTCACCGGCCGTCGCCTTCTTTCGAAGAGCAGTCCACGCGCCTGGAGATGTTCGAGACCGGCATCAAGGTCATCGACCTGCTCGAGCCCTACCTGCGCGGCGGAAAGATCGGCCTGTTCGGCGGCGCCGGCGTGGGCAAGACCGTCATCATCCAGGAGCTCATCAACAACATCGCCATGAAGCACGGCGGCGTGTCGGTGTTCGCCGGGGTGGGCGAGCGCACCAGGGAAGGCAACGACCTGTGGCTCGAAATGCAGGAATCCGGCGTCATCGACCCGCACGACTGGCGCAAATCCAAGTGCGCCATGATTTACGGCCAGATGACCGAACCGCCCGGAGCGCGCCTGCGCGTGGGACTCACCGGCCTCACCGTGGCCGAGTACTTCCGCGATCAGGAAGGCCAGGACGTGCTGTTATTCATCGACAACATTTTCCGTTTCACCCAGGCCGGCTCGGAAGTTTCGGCGCTGCTGGGCCGCATGCCCTCGGCCGTGGGATACCAGCCCAACCTGGCCACCGAAATGGGCGAGCTGCAGGAGCGCATCACCTCCACGAAGAAGGGCTCCATCACCTCGGTGCAGGCCATCTACGTGCCCGCCGACGATTACACCGACCCCGCGCCGGCCACCGCCTTCGCCCACCTGGACGCCACCACCAATCTTTCGCGCGACATCGCCGCGCTGGGCATCTATCCCGCGGTCGATCCGCTGGCTTCCACCAGTCGCATCCTCGATCCTCTCGTCGTGGGGCAGGCCCATTACGACACCGCGCAGCAGGTCAAGGGCGTCCTGCAGCGCTACAAGGACCTGCAGGACATCATTGCCATCCTCGGCATCGACGAACTTTCCGACGAGGATAAACTGATCGTGGCGCGGGCCCGCAAGATTCAGCGCTTCCTCTCGCAGCCCTTCCACGTGGCCGAGCAGTTCACCGGCTTCCCCGGCAAATACGTCAAGCTGGCCGACACCATCCGCGGCTTCAAGGAAATCGTGGATGGCAAGCACGATGGCATCCCCGAGCAGGCCTTTTACATGCAGGGGACGATTGAAGACGTGCTGGAGCGCGCCGAAGCCTTGCAGAGGGCCTGACCATGGCCGGATCTCTGGAACTGGAAGTCGACACTCCCGAGCGCCAGTTAGTGCACGAACAGGTGGAAGACGTGCAGCTTCCGGGCCTCGATGGCTACATGGGCATCCTGCCCGGGCACGCGCCGCTGGTGGGCCAACTGGGCACCGGCTTTCTCGGTTACTTAGCTGGCAGCAAGCGCAGCTATCTGGCGGTGGACGGCGGCTTCCTGGAAATCCTGGAGGACCACGTGCGCGTTCTGGCGGATTCGGCCGAGCGGGCCGAAGAGATTGACGTCAACCGCGCTCGTGCCGAACTCACAGACTGCGAGGCCCGCCTGACAAATCCGGGCGTGGACCCCGCCGCGGCGTTGCACGACGTGGCGCGTGCCCAGGCGCGCGTAGAGACGGCGGAGAAGAAGTAGGGCAGGTGCGCACCGCGCTGGTCGTCTGCCTGGCTTTCTGCACGCCGGCCCTGTTTGCGCAGCATGACAAGCCCGAGTGGTGCCGGGCGCTTCCCCGGGAGCAGTATAAGAGCTTGCAGCGCGTGCCGGTCAACGACGCCTGGTTCGAAGTCTACAAGGTCGCGCCCGGCGTATTTGCGATCTACGAGCCGCATCAGTTCGAAGAGACCATCAGCTACCTCATCGCGGGCGGGAAGCTGGCTCTGCTCTTCGATACCGGCATGGGAATCGGCGACATCAAGAAGGTCACGGCGGAGTTGACGAAGCTCCCGGTGATCGTGCTGAACTCGCATACCCATAACGATCATGTCGGCGGCAATTGGCAGTTCGAAACGGTCTACGGCATGGATACGGCCTTCACACGCGCCAATGCGCGGGGCTCGCGCGAGGATGCGCAGGCCGAACTGGCGCCCGGTGAGATTTGCGGCGAGTTGCCGAAGGGATTCGACCGTAAAGCGTACGCGACGCGGCCGTGGATTATCAAGGAGTACAGGCACGATGGCGATCGCATCGATTTGGGTGGCCGGTCGCTGGAGATCATTGCCACTCCCGGCCATACGCCGGATGCCGTGTGCCTTCTCGATCGCGCCCACGGCCTGCTCTTCACCGGCGACACTTACTATCCCGCTCCCATCTGGCTCTTCCGTCCGGAAACCGATCTGGACGCCTATGGCGCCTCGATCAAACGGCTCGCCGCGCTGGCGCCGCGCGTGAAAACCCTTCTCTGCGCGCACAATGTTCCCGTTGCGCCACCGTCGGTACTTCCTCGTCTGGTATCCGCCTTCGAGGCTGTGCGTGCCGGCAAGATCGCGCCAGCGCCGGAATCACCCGGTAAAGTCATATACAGGGTGAACGATATTTCTTTTCTGATGTCCAGCCCGCTATCGAAACCTTAAAGCGGCTTTCCGGCTCAGCTCTATCGCCCGCCGGCCTGACTCGTGCCCTGCTGCTTCGTAAAATCGAACGTGCAAGCGCGGCCTACAATGCCGAGGCCTTCATTCCTGGTGCCCGTGCCCTCGGTCTCTTTGAATTGGGCTTTGATGTCGTAGCTATATTCCTCGCCTTTGTGAGCGAGAACTCCGCGGGAGTATTTCCTGGAAGCGACTATACCGTTAGCCGACAGCTTGGCGGTGCCGTTCTCCGCGATCTTGCCTTCAATCAGCAGGTAGCCGGGTTCCCCGGCCGTGCCGCGCTCTCCGCGAAAGTTGCTATTTTGGATGGCACTGGCGAACTGCCAGGTGTAGCCCTCGGTATTTCCTTTCGCAGGGCAAGTAAGCTTCGTGAGCCAGTTACCGTCGAAGCGCTCCCCTGCGACCGAAAGCCCTGGTAAGAGTATCAGGGAGCCAACTATCAGCAACCAGATTGTGTTCCGCATTATCATCTCCCTCGGCTGAAAGTCTAGCATAATGACGCGCCAGGCCGGCTGCGGGCGGTAGACTAAAAGCCGATGCGCGTGGTCATCGATGCCGTGCCCCTGCTGGTGCGCAGCGCCGGCGTCAAGAACTATCTCTATCACTGGATCGGCGAACTGCGCCGGGCCGCCGGGCCGCGCCAAATCGGCACGTTTCCCGCGATGGCTGAATTCGGTCCCTTGCGGCACGAGCGCTCGGTGGCAGCCGGTTGGAGGACCGTCTCCGGCCTGGGAGCGCTGGCGCTCTCGAACCACACGCCGCTGCCTGTGCTCGACTGGCTCATGCGCGGGGCTTCGATCTTCCACGCCTCGACCCTGGCGCACCGCCCGCCGCGCCGGCCGCGCCTCACCGCCACCATCTACGACCTGACCTGCTGGACGATGCCGGAGCTGCACACGCCCGCCAACCTGCGGGCCGAGCGCAGTTTCGCCGAGGTGCTGCGCCGCGCCGACCGTCTCATCGCCATTTCGGAGAGCACCCGCCGCGACGCCGTCTGCGTTCTCAAACTCCCCGCCGAAAAGATCGCGGTGATCCACCCCGGAATCGTGAAATCGTTTTTTCATGTGAATGGCGCTTCCATCGCGGAGGTGCGGGCCCGGTATGGGCTGAAACGCCCCTTCGTGCTCTTCGTGGGCACCATCGAGCCGCGCAAGAACGTGGACACGCTGCTCGATGCCTTCGCGGCCTTGCCCGCGTCGCTGCGGGAGGAATTCGAGCTGGTGCTGGCCGGGCCGTCAGGCTGGGCGCCCGCCGCTACTCTGGCCCGGCTATCCTCGGCTCGCTATGTGGGCTACGTGCCGGAACAGGACCTGGCGCCGCTTACCGCCGCCGCCACCGTGTTTGCATATCCCTCGCTTTACGAGGGCTTCGGCTTTCCGCTGGCCCAGGCCATGGCGGCCGGCGTTCCCGCGATTACCTCGAACGTCTCGTCGCTGCCGGAGATTGCCGGCGACGCCGCGCTGCTGATCGATCCGCGCAGCCCGGCCGAGTTGCGCGACGGCCTGGCCCGCCTGCTGCTCTCCCCCGGATTGCGCGCTGATCTGAGCGCACGGGGACGCGCACGCGCCCTCCAGTTCCGCTGGGAAGCATGCGCGGCCCAGTCGCTGCGCTTCTTCGAGGAAGTGGACGGGGCGGGCTGAGCCGCCCGGCACGCGGGAATCGCGGCCCACCTTGTATGATTGATTCAATCCGCATGCAACAGGAAATCCGCCCCGCCGCCGCGCTTTCCGGCGCCATCGCGCTGCCCGGCGATAAATCCATCTCGCATCGCTACGCCATGATTGCGGCCCTGGCCGAGGGTCCCACGCGCATCCGGAACTATTCCACGGGCGCCGATTGCCACTCCACGCTAGGATGCCTGCAGGCGCTCGGTATCGAAATCGAAGAGCAGGGAACTGAGGTTCGCGTGGCGGGCAAAGGCCTCGAAGGCCTGCGCCAGCCGGCGGATTGCCTGGATGCCGGCAACTCCGGTTCCACCATCCGCATGCTCAGCGGCATTCTGGCGGCGCAGCCGTTCGTAACGCGCATCGGCGGGGATGAATCGCTTTCGCGCCGGCCCATGCGGCGCATCATGACGCCTTTGGCGGAAATGGGCGCACGCATCGCCGCACGCGACGGGCAATTTCCGCCGCTCGAAATTCACGGCGGCGCGCTGCGGCCCATCGAGTACACGCTCCCGGTGCCCAGCGCGCAGGTAAAGACGTGCGTGCTGTTCGCCGGGTTGTTCGCCGAAGGCACGACCTCCGTGATCGAGCCGGTGCGTTCGCGCGACCACACCGAAATCGCCCTGCGCGAGTTCGGGGCGGAAGTTCGCGTCGAGCGCCTGAAGATCTCGCTCATCGGCCGCCCCCAGCTCACCGGCCGCGAATTGATGGTGCCCTCGGACCTCTCTTCAGCGGCGTTCTTCATCGCGGCCGCCCTGCTGGTGCCCGGCTCGCGGCTTTCCATTCTCGGCGTGGGACTCAACCCCACGCGTTCGGCGCTGCTCGATTTTCTGGTGGGCATGGGAGCCAGTATCCGCGTCCCTAATCTCGAAAGCGGCGGCGGCGAGCTGATCGGCGACCTGGTGGTGGAGCATTCCGAATTGCGCGGCGGCGTCATCTCGGGCGGCCTCACCGCGGCGCTGATCGATGAAATCCCCGTGCTGGCCGTGCTGGGCGCCGCCACGGAAGAGGGCCTCACGGTCCGGGACGCCGCCGAATTGCGCGTCAAGGAGACCGACCGCATCCGCACCGTAGTGGACAACCTGCGGCGCATGGGCGTGGACGCCGAGGAGCTGTCCGATGGCCTCGTAGTGCCCGGCCGCCAGACGTTCCGCGCGGCCCGTTTCGATTCCTTCGGCGATCACCGCATCGCCATGGCCTTCGCGGTGGCCGCGCTGCGCGCCGATGGCGTGTCGGTCATCGATGGCGCCGAGGCGGCCTCGGTATCGTTCCCCGAGTTTTGGGACACGCTGGGCGGCTGCGTTACGCCGCGCGCAAAACCATAATCAGGGCGTCCAGCGCGATGGTCTTCTGAATGTTGCGGCGCACCAGGTGCGCCATGGTGTCCACCTCGGCTACCGCCTTGCGCACCCAGGCGAATCCGATCCGGGCCGCCAGCGGCTCGAGTTCGCGGCGGATATCCTGGTTGCGGATTTCGCCGGTGCCCTCGGCGAGCAGCAGCAGGTCGCGTAGCAATTCGTAGAGCACCTTGAGATACAAGTCGAGCTTCTCGCTCTTGGAGCGGCCGATGGTCTCCGAAACCGGAACCCAGGCGCCGAACGGCGCGGCCCCGGCGGCTACTTTCAGCAGCGTCAGCATGGCCGCGCGGCGCTTGTCGTAGGCCTCCAGGTCGATCGAAATGGCCAGCCCGGGGCTGCCGGCGGCCAGCGCGATGCGCCGTTCCGGCTGGTCGAGGCCGCGCGCCTGGACGAACTCGCGCATCTCGGCGGGAGAGAGCGGCGCAAACTGAAACGGCACGGCGCGCGAGCGGATGGTGGGCAGCAGGTCGTAAGCGTTCTCGGCCGTCATCACCAGCAGCAGGTGCGGCGGCGGCTCTTCGAGCGTCTTGAGGAGCGAATTGGCGGCCTGCTCGGCGGCGCGGTCCACGTGGTCGATCAGGAAGACGCGGCGGCTGCCCTGGTGCGGCAGGTAGGCCGCGCTCTCCTTGATCAGGCGCGACTGCTGGATGGAGATCTGGCGCAGCGGGCCATCGGGAGCGAAGGTCACGAAATCGGGATGGCTGGCGAACAGCAGCGGATCTTCATTGCGCCGGTCGGCCGGCCAGCGTTCGCGCGCCGCGACCGTTTCGAGATTGTGCGGCAGGCTCAGGTCGTCCTGCTCGATACGTGCCGCGTGGCCCATCAGGTGCGCTGCCAGGCGCCGTGCCAGCGTGGCTTTGCCCACGCCCTCCGGGCCGGCGAACAGGAGCGTCTGCGAAAGGCGGTCTTGCGCCAGCATCTGCTCGAGCGCGGCGGTAACGTGCCGGTTGCCCCAGAAGCCCTCAAACATAGGCCCGCACCACGCTCCAGATCTCGCACTCCAGGGCGTCGATTCCGGCGCGGCCATTCACGATGCGAACGCGCGCCGGTTCGCGCGCCGCCAGCTCGTGATAGGCCGCGTACACCTTGCGGTGAAACTCCAGGGATTGCTCGTCCATGCGGGTTTCGCCGTGCGCCTCGGCCTGGTTGCGGGCCCGCGCGCGCGCCAGGCTGGTTTCCGCGTCGATATCCACCAGCAGCGTGAGGGACGGCTTGAGCCCGCGGCAGGCGATCCGCTCCAGATCTTCGATGGCCGCGACCCCCAGTTCGCGCCCGTATCCCTGGTAGACCAGCGAGGAATCCGTGAAGCGGTCCGCGAGCACGATCTCGCCGCGCCCGAGCGCCGGCAGAATCCACTCATCTACATTCTGCGCGCGGGAGGCGAAGTAGAGCAGCACTTCGGTGGTGGGGCTCAGCTCCTGGTTGGCGGAATCCAGCAGAATATGGCGGATCTGCATGCCGATGGGCGGGCCGCCCGGCTCGGCGGTCTCGAGGACCGTGCGGCCCAGGGCGCGCAGCCGCGCGGCCAGCCGGTGCAACTGGGTGGTCTTGCCGGAGCCATCCATGCCCTCGAAGGTGATGAAGAGGCCGCTCGCCATGAGAATTCCATTGTAGCGGGCGCGTGGCTCTGAACCCGGATTAGTTCACCCGTTCACAACATCGATCGGCTTTCACGACTCTTTCATGCCTTGCTTGTTGGCATACCCGTATCATCCTGCTAAGACCACACCCGCACTCCACGTCGAATTTCGCGGCACTTGTGAGTATTGAGAGGCTCAGGCCAGAAAGGAATTCGCGTGTCTATGTACTGCCGGAAAGCCACTCCCGTGAGCCAGCTCGATCCGGGCATTCGGCGGCAGAGCATTGGGGAGATCGATATCGACAAGCTGCGTACGGCGATTCGAGCCAACTGGGTCAGCTTCCCATCGCAGGTCCCCACGTTTCCGACCTGCGGACGGACGGACGTGCAGCGCAGGCTGATTCAGCTCTACTTCCTGTTGGGATGGCGCTGCTCGGATATCGCCGCCCGGTATGGGCTGCTTCAAGGACAGGTGCGCGCTATCTTGATTACGTGGAAGTGGAGAGCGGCGAACGCCGGTTACATCCAACATATCCCGGTCTGATGGCCGCTCCCGGGAGGCTCCTATCGGCGCGGTCGGATGACTTCCGCGTTGAGGTACGGGCGCAGCGCCTCCGGCACCACCACGCTGCCGTCCTTTTGCTGGTAGTTCTCGACGATTGCCACCCACGTGCGTCCCACCGCCAGCCCGCTGCCGTTCAGCGTGTGGACATACTCGGCCTTCTTGTCGCCCCGGAAGCGGATGCCCGCCCGCCTCGCCTGAAAAGCTTCGAAGTTCGAGCAGGAAGAAATTTCTTTGTACCCGTTCTGGCCGGGAAGCCAGACCTCGATGTCGTAGGTTTTGGCCGAAGAGAAGCCCATATCGCCGGTCGAAAGCACCACGGTGCGGAATGCCAGGCCCAGCCTCCGCAGGATATCTTCGGCATCGGCGGTGAGCTTCTCCAGTTCCTCGTAGCTCTCTCGTGGGCGCGTGAACTTCACCAGCTCGACCTTCTGGAACTGGTGCTGCCGAATGATCCCGCGCACGTCGCGGCCATATGAGCCGGCCTCGCTGCGGAAGCACGGTGTGTAGGCGCACAGCCTGATGGGCAGCGCATCGGCATCCAGCGTCTCATCGCGGTAGATGTTGGTTACGGGGACCTCGGCCGTGGGAATCAGCCAGAAGTCGTGCCCCTCGCACTTGAACAGGTCCTCTTTGAATTTGGGCAGCTGGCCGGTTCCGAAGAGGCTGGCCGAATTCACCAGGAACGGCGGCAGCACCTCGGTATAGCCGTGCTCGCGGGTGTGCACGTCGAGCATGAAGTTGATGAGCGCGCGTTCGAGCTTCGCGCCCATATCCCAATAGAGCGCAAAGCGCGCGCCGGTGATCTTGGCGGCCCGCTCAAGATCCAGGATGCCCAGCTCCGGGCCCAGGTCCCAGTGCGCCTTCGGCTCGAAATCGAAGCAGGGCGGCGAGCCTACGCGCCGCACTTCGATGTTCGCGTCCGCATCCTTGCCCACCGGGACGGATTCGTGCGGAACGTTGGGGATGCCGGCCAGAATCTCGCGGAACTCCTCGTCGAGCGCGGCCACCTGCCCATCGAGCGATGCGATCTCCCCCTTCAGCGCGCGCACCTGCTCCTGGCGGACGCTGGTATCGGCGCCCTTGCGGCGCAAGTTGCCGATCTCGGCGCTCTCCGCGTTCAGGCGGGCCTTCAGCCCCTCGCATTGGGAGATGGCCACGCGGCGCTTCCTGTCGATCTCGCGAAACTGGTCCAGGCCGGCAACATTGCCGCGCTCAGCGAGACGCCGCGCAACCTCCTCGAAGTTGTTCCTGAAGTGGGAAAGATCGTGCATTTCCCTCCATGCTAGCGCAGGCGTGGAGGGACTATTCCTCTTCTTCCTCTACTTTCACGGGTTCGAGGTCCTCGGCTTCGAAGATCTGACGGCAGTCCTGACACTCCAGGTAGTCTACGCCGTCTCTCCGGGCAATGACTTGCGTGCGGGTATGTTCACAAGCGGGTTGCATAGCACAACGCTTAGATGAAATTTATTCTAACCGGGTACGTGGGCTTGTCAAGTCCCTCGGTTGCGGTAAATGGTCCACGGCGGACCAGCCGCGGCGTCCAGGGGTTAAAATCCGGGTAATGCCATTCCCCATTCATCGCCTGCGCCGCCTGCGCGCTACCCAGGCTCTTCGCGATCTGGTCCGCGAAACGCGTCTTCACCCCGGCCAGTTCATCCTTCCCCTGTTCGTCTGCCCCGGCCATGGCGTGCGCCGCGAAATCGGCGCCATGCCCGGCAACTACCAGCTGTCGGTTGACGAGCTGGTGAAGGAGTGCGCCGAGGTCCAGTCGCTGGGCATCGGCGGCGTCATCCTCTTCGGCCTTCCCGAATCGAAGGACGATCTGGCTTCGGGCGCATACGACGATGACGGCATCGTGCAGCGCGCCCTCCGCGCCATCCGCCATACCACGCCCCAACTGCTGGTGATGACGGACGTCTGCAACTGCGAGTACACCAGCCATGGCCATTGCGGCTTCGTCAAGGATGGCGATGTGGATAATGACACCACCCTGGAGTGGCTCTCGAAGTCGGCCGTCTCCCACGCGCGCGCCGGCGCCGATATCGTGGCGCCTTCGGACATGATGGATGGCCGCGTGGGCGCCATCCGCCATGCCCTGGATGCCGCCGGGTATCAGAAGACCCCTGTCCTGGCTTATGCCGCCAAATTCGCCTCGGTCTTCTACGGCCCCTTCCGGGAAGCCGCCGATTCCGCCCCCCAATTCGGCGACCGCCGCGGCTATCAGATGGACCCCGCCAACGCCCGCGAAGCCATGCTGGAAATCGCGCTGGATATCGAAGAGGGCGCCGACATGATCATGGTCAAGCCGGCTCTGCCCTACCTGGACCTGATCTGCCGCGCCCGCCGCCGTTTCGACGTGCCCATTGCCGCCTACCAGGTGAGCGGGGAATACTCGATGATCGTGGCCGCCGCGCGCAACGGCTGGCTGGATCACGACCGCGCCATGATGGAAAGCCTGACCTCCATCGTGCGCGCCGGCGCAGGCATCGTGCTGACGTACTTCGCCAAGCCCGCCGCGCGTCTATTGGGATAAGAGCAGCGATAATCGCACGGCCCCCCCGCCGGCATCGCGCTACACTATTGAGCAAGGGATGAGAATCGCGGCACTGGTTGTCCTGAGCCTTGCGCCACTTGGTCAGGCCGGCTCTCCGGGCTATTTCGTTCCGGCGCATAGGGTGGCCGGAATCGGCGTGGCGCGCGATGATCTTTCGGAAGAAGTGCTCCAGGCCCGCACGGAGCGCATGATCCAGTCCGAGACCTTCGGCATCATGCGCGAGGCGCTGGCCATTCCGGGAGCCAAACGCATCACCTCCAGCGCGAAATTGCAGGCGCTGTTCCGGTCGGCCGCGGCCCGCTCCGGGCTGCCGGCTTCGCTGATCGAGGCCATCGCGTACCTGGAAAGCTGGGGCGATGCGCGGGCGCAAAGCCCTTCGGGGCCGCGCGGCATCATGCAGATCTCCGAGGCCACCGCGCACACCATGGGGCTGAAGGTGACGCATACCACCCGCTACCGCGTCATCAAGCAAAAGATACAGCTCGCCAGCACCGGCCGCCGGCCCAAGTACCGCACCATCACCCACAAGATCCCCTACGTCGTCGCGGGGCGCGACGACCGCCTGTCGCCGGATCGCGCCATCCCCGCGGCCGCGCGCTACCTGGCTTCCATGGAGCAGAAATATGGCGGCCGGGATTGGGCCATTTTCGCCTACCATTGCGGGCAGGGCTGCGTGAACACGATGATCGATCTCACGCGCCAGGCGCGCGGCATTCCTCCGGGCCAAGTCACGGTTCCGCGCATGTTCTTTTCGGCTTCGCCCTCCTGGAACCGCGATCTGTACCAGGCTATTCAGCAGGAGATGCAGCGCGATTTCTCGCCGACTTACTATTTCCGGGTGATGCGGGCCGAACAGTTGCTGGCGCTGTACCGGCGCGATCCGAAGGCGTTCGTGGCCTTATCGGAGGAGTACCGCAATAAGTTCGGCGCCGTCCGCGCGGCGCATCGCCTCTCGGCCTGGCTCGCGCCGGACGACCTGGTTTTCCACAGCGGCGACGATATCCGCGCCAATCCGGGGAATCGCCTGGTGGAGGCTCCCAATCAGCCGGCCTATCTGGGCTACGCGCTGCAACTGGCGCCAGATGCTCCCGCGCGCGGTTCGGCCGCGGCCCTCGGTACCCTCGTCTATATCGCCTTCGAAACCCGGCAACTCCTCGAGGAGACCAATCCCAAACAGGAATTTGTGCCGCTGCCGGTGGCCTCGCTGGCGGAATCGGCGGATGACGACCGGCGCGCGGGCCGCCCCGACGCCCTGGCGCACTCTTCAGGGCACGTTTTCGACATCGAGTTGTCCAGCCTGCCTCCCGCCGAACTCGAGTGCCTGCGGATGGTGCTGGACGATCTGGGCTGGGATGGTTCCCTGGGCTTCGTGGAAGAGGGCCGCAGCCGGATGCACATCGGCTGCTCGCCCGCTTCGCGCGCGTTTTTTGCCGAAATATTCCACGAAGCGCTGGCCGGTCCGTCAGGGGATGAGGTGGAACGCCAGGAAAGCTCCCGCGTAGGCCAGGACGCCCATATAGGCGAACTGAAATAGCGGCCAGCGCCATCCGCCGGTCTCGCGCCGCACCACCGCGATGGTGGAAATGCACTGCATGGCGAAGGCGAAAAACACCATCAGCGCTACGGCGCCGCCGGTCGAGAGATCGTGTTGCAGGGCCTTCTGCATATCGAGGGCGCGCGATTCGGGGTCCATGCCGTAGATCTCGCCCAGCGTTCCGATGATGGTCTCGCGCGCCGCCAGCGACGTGATCAGCCCGATTCCGATCCGCCAGTTGAATCCCAGCGGCTTGATGACCGGCTCGATGGCGTGCCCCACCATTCCTGCCACGCTGTGCTCCATTCCCGGCGCCTTGCCGTCCACCGTGGGCAGGTGCGCGGCCACCCACAGGAGTATGGTCACCAGCAGGATCACCGTGCCGGCGCGCCGCAGAAAGACCTTCGAGCGGTCGTAGAGCCGCAACCCGATCGATCGCACGGTGGGCCAGCGGTACGACGGCATCTCCAGCAGAAACGGCGTGCGCCCGCTGCGCAGCACGGAAGACTTCAAAACCCGTGCCGTGGCCACCGCCACCAGAAATCCGAGGGCGTACAGTCCCAGCAAGGCGGCCGCCCGCGCATTGGCGAAGCCGAACAGCTGCCGATTGGGCAGAAACGCCGCGATGAGCAGGGTGTAGACCGGAAGGCGCGCCGAACAGGTCATAAACGGCGCGATCAGGATGGTGGCCGTGCGGTCGCGCTTGTTCTCGATGGTGCGGGTGGCCAGGATGGCCGGCACCGCGCAGGCATAGGCCGAAAGCAGCGGGATGAACGATTTGCCCTGCAACCCCACCTTGGCCATGGTGCGGTCGGCGATCAGCGCCGCGCGAGCCAGGTAGCCGGAATCTTCCAGTATGCCCATGAACAGGAAGAGCAGCAGCACCTGCGGCAGGAAGACCACCACCGAGCCGACGCCCCGCCAGACGCCCTCCACCAGCAGCGACCGCAGGATCGAAGGCGGCAGCGTAGCCGCAATCCAGTTGCCGCTGGCGTCGAACAGCCACTTGACCCCGTCCATCAGCGGAACGGCCGCCGTGAAGATGGTCTGGAATACCGCGCACACTACCGCCAGGAAGATCAGCGGCCCGGCTACCGGGTGCAGGAAGAGGGCGTCCAGGCGCCGCGTCCAGACCGGCGGAATGGGGGCGCGGTAGCGGGCCTGGCTGCCCACGCGGCCGGCCCACTCGCGGCACTTGGGGACATCGTGCAGCACCGGCAGTTGTTCCAGGGGAGCCGGCTTAGGCGCGGAGGCCGCCAGGAAATCGACAACTTCTTCAATGCCTTCGCCCTGCCGCGCGCTGATCAGCGCCACGGGCGCTCCGAGCTGGCCCGCCAGCGCTTCCAGATCGAGGTGCCCGCCGCGCGAGCGCAGATCGTCGGCCATGTTCAGAATCACCAGCGTGGGCACGCCCAGCGACAGGATGGGCGCAGCCAGCATCAGATGGCGGGCCAAGTTCGTGGAATCGAGCACCAGCAGGATGGCTTCCGGCTTGGGAGTGTCCGCGCGCCGGCCCGTCAGGACGTCGTAGGCCACCTGCTCGTCTTCCGAACGCGGCTGCAGACTGTAGACGCCCGGCAGATCGATGATCTCGACCGCGCCCCCATCGGGCAGTTCGGCGATACCCGTATGCTGCTCGACGGTGACGCCGGGGAAATTGGCGACTTTCTGGCGAAGGCCGGTAAGCCGATTGAAAAGCGTGGTCTTTCCGGAATTGGGTGGGCCGATGAGCGCCACCGTTTTAGGAGCGGCCCCCAAAACCGCGGCGGAAATTCCGCGGCTTGAGGTCGTTTGGCAACTTGTGCAATCGCTGCAACCGCTCACGGCGTACCCGGGGCCCCAATGAAGCGCACCCTAAGGCGGCGCGCGGTTTCGCGGCGCAAAGCGATCTCCGAACCATCCACCTGGAACACCCGCGGATCGCCGCCGGGAGCGCTCAGCCCGGCCACCACGCGCGTGCCGGGCAGAAACCCGAGCTCCATCAGGCGCCGGGCGTCGTCGCCCGGCAGATCGATGCAATCCAGAATGGCCGCATCCCCGCGCCGCAGATCGACCAGCGTCGCGAGCCGGTCCGCGTGCAAATTCTTGTTGCCACTCAGTTGCAACATATTATTCAGTATGGCGAAGTCCGAAATTGTTGTCAAGAGTACGTAATGCGCCGCTTGAGCCGTCCCCTCGATTCCCCGCCGCCCCCCCACGACAGACTCCAACTTGATCCAAAATAAAGGATATCAGAATGACAGCGCCCTTCACGGTCCGCCGGCTGCGGATCTCCGACCTGGACCGCATCATGGTGATCGAGAGTGCCAGCTTCGGCCGCTCGGCGTACGACCGCAACCTATTTGCAGAATATTTCAACAAATCACCGGAACTGTTTCTCGTGGCAGAACACCGCGGGCGCGTTTGCGGGTATGCGCTCGCCTGCATAAGCGGGGACTCGGCCGAACTGGTCTCGATCGCGGTCGAGCCGGCCGTCCGCCGGCGGGGAGCCGCATCCGCCCTCCTGGAAAGCCTCTTGCGCCGCGTGCGCCGGCGCGGGGCGGCGCGCTTCTGGCTGATCGTGAGGATCGGCAACCGGGCCGCGCGCCTGTTCTACGAAAAATATGGCTTCGAGCGGACCCGCCGGATACCCCGCTATTACGAAGATGGCGCCGACGGCTGGCGCATGGTCAAGCGATTCCCGGTAACGCGCGGATAGCCGCGCAACGTCCAAGAGACATGATCCAGACGCATAATCCATTGATTCTGAGCCGCCGGAGTCTCTTTGCTCTGTTAGGCGGTGGAATTGCCACGTGCGGACGGCTGGCGGCCTCGAGCGGCGATTTCTGGGAAAAGAAGGCTCCTTCCGAATGGAGTTCGGACGAGGTCGACAAACTGGTAACCAAGTCCCCCTGGGCCAAGGAGGTCACCGCCCAGTATGCGCCCGGAGAGGGAGGCGGCTACCCCGGCGGTAGCAATGGCGGTGGCTACCCCGGTGGTAATGGTGGTGGCGGCTACCCGGGTGGTGGTGGTGGCGGCGGCTACCCGGGTGGTGGCGGCGGCGGTTACCCGGGTGGTGGCTATCCGGGCGGCGGCTATCCGGGCGGCGGGATGGGCCGGATCGGTATTGGCGGCATTCCGGGAATCGGCATGGGCGGCGGTGGCCGCCGGCGTCAGGGCGGCCAGGGTCCCGGCAACGCTTCCACTTACAAAGGCACGGTGCGCTGGGAGAGCGCCAAGCCCATCCTGGAGGGCACTAAATCGACCCTGCCGGATGTCTTTGCCAGCCATTACGTCATCGCCGTTTCGGGCATTCCACTGCTCAACCCGCGTATGCGGAGACAGCAGACCGAAGACGACGACAGCCAGGACTCCCGCACCTCCAGCCAGTCCGACCAGGAGAAGCTGGATGAACTAAAGCAGTACACCACCCTGCAACCCAAAGGCAAGGACCTGGCCCAGGCGGGGATCGTGCAGCGGCAAGTCAGCAACGGCAGCATTATCCTGTTCGGCTTTTCCCGCGAGACGCTGCAGTTAAAGCCCGACGACAAGGAAGCCGATTTCTCCACGCGGCTCGGCTCGCTCATCGTCAAAGCCAAGTTCAACCTGAAAGAGATGATGTATCACGGCGAATTGGCCGTGTAAGCGGCGCGCCCGTACTATCTTTGGTTAACATGAATCGAAATTAACCTGAGAATTACGAGACTTTCCCGCTCTCCCCGGATTTAATAAATTGTAAGCCGGACGGCAGAAAAGTACGGGACAGGAGGGAGCCATGAAGAGCGGGAACATTATCTTAACGACGGTCGCAGTTACGATTCTGGCGGCCGGCGCATTTGCCCAGACCAGCGAAGTCGGCAAGCGGGCCGAGAACCAGCAGGACCGCATCGCGCAGGGCGTGGGATCCGGCCAGTTGACCGCCGGCGAGACCGCCAACCTGGAGAAGAAAGAATCCGCCATAAGCCAGGAAGTGAAGACCGATCGCTCGTTGAACGGCGGCAAGTTAACCGGCCAGGAAAAAAAGGTGGTCAACGGCCAGCAGAATAACATGAGCCGGCAGATTTACCAGGATAAGCACAACGCGGCCACGCAGCATTACGGGAACAACGAAGTGGATGCGCGCCGCGAGAACCAGCAGCAGCGCATCGCGCAAGGCATTAAGTCGGGTAAGTTGAACGCGGGCCAGACGGCCAGGCTGGAGAAGGGCGAGGCGGGCATTAACAAGGAAGTCCACGCCGATCGCCAGGCCAACGGCGGCAAGCTGACCGGCCAGGAAAAGAAGCAGGTCAACCGGCAGCAGAACGCGGAGAGCCGCAAGATCTATCGCGCCAAGCACTAACTCAACCGAGGGCCGCGCGGTAAGCGCACTTACTCTATCTTCCGATCGAAAGCCGGTCCGCCAGGATAGTCGGCAGGCCGGCTTCGAGTATCTTCCTCCCGGCCGATTCCACATTGTAAGCCACCCGGCGCCATGATAGTAACTGGGCGCCGGAATCGTACAGCGCGTACCCCGCGCGGGGATCGCCGTCGCGCGGCTGGCCCACCGAGCCGGGGTTCACCAGGTAGCCGCACCGCGGATCGATCTCGGCCACCTGCTGGCTAGCGCGGGCCGGAATGCGCGGCACGGTCTCGACGCGCGCGTGGTTCCAGATGAAGCCTCCCTGTACGTGCGTGTGGCCGAAGAAGGCCAGGCTGCGTTCGAGATATCCGAAGGCCTGCTCGGCCTCGCTCAGGGCGAAGACGTACTCGTCTTCATCGAAGGGCGCGCCGTGCACCACCTGAAAGCCATCCAGCACGGCGGGGCCTTGTGCCAGCGTTCGTATATATTCGCGGTTCTCGGCGCTGAGGTTCTCTCCAGTCCATAGCGCGGCGGCGCGCGCTATGGGATTGAACCACTCCAGGTCTTCCAGCCCGGTGGAGGCCTTGTCGTGATTGCCGCGTACGACGACGGCGCAATGCTCGCGCACCCACTCGGAGACGCGATTGGGATCGGCGCCGTAGCCCACCAGGTCGCCGCAGCAGAGGACCTGTTCGTAGCGGCCGGCGGCGTCCTGGACAACGGCTTCCAAAGCCTCCCAGTTGCTGTGAATGTCGCTCAGAACGAGGTAGCGCACGGGAGGCGGTCAGGCCCTCCTCAGCCGCACGAGCGCGATCTCGGGTGGCGCGCCGATCCGGGTGGGAATCCCGATGGTGCCGATTCCGCGCGTGACGTAGGCCGCCGTGGAACCAGCGCGATACGGCCCGTAAATGTAAGGCGTGAAGAAACGCGCGGGGTTGAAGGAGCGATCCAGAATTTCAATGGCTATTTGCCCTCCGTGCGTGTGCCCCGAAAGCATCACGTCCCAGCCCTGCCGCGCGGCCACGGGAAGCACGTCGGGATTATGGGAGAGCAGCACGTTCACCGCTCCGGGCGCCTTGAGCCGCGCGGCTCCCTTGAGGTAATCGGCCTTTGCGGCCAGGGACTGGTAATCCACGCCGGCCAGGTTCAGCACCGCGCCGCCGAAGCGGAGCCGGCGGGCCGCGCCGCGCAGGAAAGGGATGCCGGCCCGCGCGGCGGCTGCGGTGGCGTAGTCCTCGGCCATGGCGAAACGCTCGTGATTGCCCAGGCAACCAAAAGATCCCGCGGTGGATTTCAGGCGGGCCAGCTGGCGGATGCAGGCGTCCAGCGGGTCGCCGCGTGAGGAGATCAGGTCGCCGGTCACCAGGGCGACGTGCGGCCTCAGGCTGTTGGCGGCATCCACCACTCGCGCCAGCTCGGATTCGCGGAGAAAGGCGCTGAGATGGATGTCGCTGATTTGCACCAGCCGCAGGCCCTCCAGATCCGCCGGCAATCCGGGCACGGGGAGATCGACCTCGCGCACCCGGAAATCCAAACGCTCGATAAAGGTGCCGTAACCGATCACCGCCACGGGAGCCGCCGCCAGCAGTCCGCCGGTGGTGCCCAGGAGCAGGCGCCGCCGGCCTGGATCGGCGTCCTTCGGCAGCCGCTTGCCGATAAAGCCGCCGAGGAGCGAGACTCCCGTCAACACGGCCGTCACGATGAGATAGAACACCGTGACCGCTCCGATGATGGCGGCGGCGCGCGCCGAAAATCCCAAGTGGGAATCCAGCTCCGAAAAGGTGAGCGCATAGCCCAGCGCGACGACGCCATTGATGAGAATCAGCGCAACGCGGGGAAGGCCTCTAGAGCGCAAGGCGACCGTCATGCGCCACTGAGCCAGCACAAAAACCAGGAAGGCTAGAACATCGAAAGGTAGATTCACGCGCGGGTTCCGTCGGTCCCGTTACCATCTACTATTCTAGCCATGGCCGCCGCGCTCGATGGCATTTACGCGGTCCAGGCTGTGAGCAAAACCGCCAAAGCGGCCAGAGCGGCGGTCTCGGCGCGCAGAATCCGCGGCCCCAGTCCCGCCGCCAGCCATCCGGCGTTGGCCGCGGCCCGCCGTTCGCCGTCCGTCCAGCCACCCTCCGGGCCGATCAGCAGCGCCGCCTCTCCCGGCCGAGTCCGATCCTCGGGCAGAATACCGTGGAGCGAAGGCGCGCCGGCTTCTTCGAGGAAGTAGCGATACTGCGCCGCCGTGGCCAGCGCCTCTTCGAGGCGGACCGCCGGCTGGACCTGGGGAGCGCGCAGGCGCCGCGATTGCTCGCTGCTCTCTCGCGCGATCCGCTCCCAGCGGGGGGCGCGCTTGGCCGACGCTTCCCGCAGGCCCTTCTCGCTGAGCGCGGTCTCGACCGGCACGATTCGCTCCACGCCCAGCTCGGTGGCCTTTTCGACGATCCATTCGAACCGGTCAAACTTGATCAGCGCGGCGCACAAGGTGACGCGGAGCAGCGGCTCGGGCGGCATCGCGAGCGGCTCGACCACGCGGAAGACGGCGCAGTCGGGATGCGCCTCCACGATCTCGGCCAGATACACAGTGCCGCCATCGGAGATTTCGTGAAGTTGACCCGCCTTGGCGCGCAGGACCCGCGTCAGGTGGCGCGCCGCATCGCCGCGCAGTTCCGCCCGCCCGTCGCGGACGGCATCCACGAAGAATCTCCGCCTGGCCAAAAGACTATTGCCCGGAGGCCGGCCTCTTGCCTACGGCCTTCTTGCCCGCCGCTCCGCCCACCAGCAGCGCTTCAATGGCGTGCCGGATGTTCTGTTCCTGTTTGTCCTCCGACATGAAAGGGGCGTCGCCTTCGTATTGCTCCCGCACGACGCCCTGGCCGTCGATGAATACCAGGACCGGCATCTTCAGCAGAAGCATGGGGGGATGTTGCAGGAAATCCAGAACGGTCTTCTGGTCGATGTTATACCCCACGGGGAAAGGCGGATTGAACGCGGTTATGAAGCCCGGCAGATCCCCCGCGGCCGCCTCCTCGATGGCTACCGCCACGATCTGAAGACCGCGCTGCGCAAATTCGGAGTGGGCTTTGCTCAGGAATCCCACCGTCTTCTGGCAATGCGGGCAGGTGGTCAGAATGAACGCCAGCACCAGCGGTTTGCCTTTGTACTGGCTCACGTGCAAATCTTTGCCGCCGTTGAGATGGACCACCAAATCGGGCGAGGGCCGCGGCGTTTCGGCCCGCCCGACCGGCCCCAGCAGCGCGCACAGCGCCGCAACCCCAAGGATGCATCGGCGTTTCGGCATATTGCTCAGTGTATCGCAGGGTCGCGGCCTTCGATGCTGGTCACTACCTTGCCCTCGCGCCGCAGTTCGAACCGTCCGTCATCCCCCTCTCCGGTCACCGTGCCATCGGATTCGGAAGCCACGGTCATGTGCTTCCATTTCTTGGCCAGCACTTCGCGGTAGGCCGTGAGATACAGGCGCGCGCTCTCCTCGCTGTCCCATTCGGCGGCATAAAGCAGCACCACCCGCCCGGCCTTCTTGTTCTCCCGCAGCTCGAAGGCCGAGCCGCGCCAATGCGGGGCGATCTCGGCGGCGCGTTCTTTGCCCAGGTACTGCTCCAGCAGGACCGAGGTGTCCAGTTCTCCCAGACTCCCGCCCACCAGCGGTTTGTACCCGCGGGGCAGGTGGGGCTCCGGCAGATCCGGATCGCCCGGCTTGAGGCCGTCGAAATAGAGTTGCGGGTGCAGGATTTGGGCGGTCGATATGGGCGAGCGCCGGAACACCTCCGCGAAGCTATCCTTGCCGTCGCGTTCGAACACCGCGTTCTGAAACAGCATTCCCTTGGTATACGGAAAGACCAGGGTCAGACGCAGGTACAGCGGCTCGCTCTCGAAGACCGGAAACTGGCTGCCGCCGGTGTCGCTCACCTCGCTCATCGCGCGCACCAGATCGGGCGAATCCGCCAGCGACCTGCCGGACTTGCGAGCCATGTACTCGGACATCAGCCAGGTGGCTTGACCCTCCATCACCGCCAGGCGAGCCGCTGAGCCGTCGTCACTGTTGCGCCCCTTGCGCATGAACTTTCCCAGGTTGAACTTCTGATCCGCCAGGGCGTGCGCCAACTCATGGGCGAGCACCGGCTCCTCGGAGTCGCTGGCAGTGGAGTCGGTGATGAACAGCTTCTTACGATCGTAGTCGTAGAAGGCCGCCGCCTGCTCGGTGAGCAGGTCCACGGTGCTGGAGGAGAGATCGAAATCCTGGGGCACCAGGCCGAATTTCTTTAACGTCAGCTCGTCGGCGCGTATTTCTTCGCGGGTGGCGCCGTGCTTTATCTTCTTCTTCAAGAACTCGTTCACCTTTTCCTTGCTCATGAAGTCGCAGGGAACCGGCCTCCGCAACTCGAGACCCGAAATCGCCGTCAGCTCGCGCGCGATATCCGGAACTTCCCGGCAAACCGCCAGCGCGCGATCGTCCGCCGCCATCGCAGACGCCGCCACCGCGCACGCGGCCACAAGGAGCGCCAGGCGTTGCACAGGCCGGGATGCCCAGTTCCAGACACTTCCGGTCATTTCCAAGCTGGAAGGCCGCCGTTTCTTGGTCATTCTCATCTTCAGGATAATGCGCGCTACAATGAAGCATCAATCCAGCGGTTCAGAGGAGCAGCGTTTTGGCCGACGACAAGACCTACAAAGCGGAGTACCTGGGCAGCGGCACGTTCGTGTTCAGCAAACCTAAGCGTAAGAAAAACAAAGTCCGGCAATCGCATTTGAGAAACCCCGAGCGGGGATCGCGAAAATAGCGGCCCCGCGCCTATTGGCGGGTGCGCCGCACTTCTTCTTCCGCACTTACTTACACAGTCCGTTCACCACCCCGGCGTCCATTCCCAGCCGCTGGAGGTGCGCGCGGCCACCCGGCCGACGCCAGGGAACGGGAAATGAAACGCCATCAGATGCATGTTCCCAGCCACGGCCCGCTCCAGGAGATCGCGCCGCGTGGCCAGTGCCCGCGCCGGCGCCAGGTCGAACCCGTTTTCCCATTCCGGGTGTTCCAAATGCAGCGGGTGGGCGGCTGCGTCCGCTATGTTCAGCAGCCTCTGCCCATCCGACGCCAATAGAAGCGCCAGGTGGCCGGGAGTGTGGCCCGGCGCCGGAATGACCCATACTCCGGGCAGAATCTCCAACTCGCGATCGACTAATTCGACGTGGTGCCGTAGGGCCGTCAGACAGCGCCGCGCCTTCGGCGCGAACGTGTCTTTCAGTTCTCCGGGCACGCGCAGCCCGTGGAGGTCGACGCGCTCGGCCATCCAGAAGTCCCACTCCGGCTCGCCCAGGATGTAGCGCGCATTGGGGAAGGCCGGGCGCGAGCGGGCATCCAGCGCGCCGCCCACGTGATCGGGATGGGCATGCGTGAGAACCACGGTATCGATATCCGGGGGGCGGATTCCCTCCACTTCCAGACGTGCGATCACCGCGCCCGCGGTGGGGACGGAATCGCCCGCTCCGGTGTCAACCAAGACCACGTGTTGTCCGGTCTCGAGCAACAGGCAGACAAGAGGGGCTCAGCACGGTTTCCTGGGAAATTCTCCGCGCTTCGAGGGCCTGGAACAGTTCCTCGGCGCCGGCGGTAGGGAAAAACCACGAGGTGGGGTAGCCGCAGTAACCATCGGTGAGCACCGTGCAGCTGATCGAACCAACTTGAAACCGATGGGAACCCGCAGGCATATAAAGAGTTAGCCAAAAAGAAAGCGAAATGTCAAAGGTTATCGCTCGAACCGCCCGCGGGAGCCGGAACATCATAAGGGGGAATTCGGGGGTCGGGGTAGGCTGCGCTCCGAAGAGCGGGTGGGTATACGGGGAAAGAGTTGCGTAGATGTTTGGTTAAATGATGGGTCCGAATTCCCTCTTACGCCTTCAAAATACCCGGCGGCGCGCCGGCGCCCTTCGCGCACGTTGGCTAAATGCAAGAAACCAAAAACGATAGTGTTTTGTTTCGGAAGTGACCGCGAGAGACAAGAGAGGCCTGACCGCGACTTTCGACCCACACTGTGCGGCCGGTTCACGATTGACCGGCCCTACGGCCGGATCTAGAATGGATATTAGCCAATCCAGCCTGAACAGGACCGGTGAGCTATGCGAGCTGTATGTCTTTCGATTTCCTGCGCTTTTCTGGCCATCACGGCATGTGTCATCGCCACGGGCCAGGAAGGCGATCAGAGCAATCCAAAGAAATCGTCCACGGGTCAGCGCGAAACCGTCGCGAAGCCGCTCACAGACAAGGAGAAGAAGAAGCGCGAGGACAAGCTCCGCAAGGAGCTCGAGACTCCCTACCGCAAGTGGCTGAACGAGGACGTGGCGTACATTATCACCGACGAAGAGCGGGCCGCCTTCAAGCGCCTGCAGACCGACGAGGAGCGCGAGCAGTTCATCGAGCAGTTCTGGCTGCGCCGCGACCCTACGCCGGATACCGTGGAGAACGAGTTTAAGGAAGAGCACTACCGGCGCATCGCGTACGCCAACGAGAACTTCGCCAGCGGCATCCCCGGCTGGAAGACCGACCGCGGGCGCATCTATATCGAGTACGGCCCGCCCGACGAAATCGAAGATCACTCCTCGGGCGGCACCTATGAGCGGCCTTACGAGGAAGGCGGCGGGGAAACCTCCACCTATCCTTTTGTGCAGTGGCGCTATCGCTGGATTGAAGGCGTCGGCACCAATGTGATTATCGAGTTCGTCGATCCCACCATGACGGGCGAGTTCCACATGACCATGGACCCGTCCGAAAAAGACGCCCTCCTGTACGTGCCCGGCGCGGGCCTGACCATGTCGGAGGAGATGGGGTTATCGACCAAGACCGATCGTTTCACCCGCACGGATGGAACCCACCTGGGTGTTGGGGCGGATCAATTGCCGGAAAGCATGCAAGAGTTCACGCGGCTCGAACAATATGCCAAGCTGCAGGCGCCTCCGGTGATCAAGTTCAAGGATCTGGAGTCCCAGGTCAATTCCAAGATCACCTACAACATCCTGCCGATGAAGGTGCGGGTGGACTATTTCCCCGTCACCGATGCTTCGGTTTTGTCGTATTTCACCGTGCAATTCGAGAACAAGGATTTGCAATTCCACTCCAAGGAGGGCGTCCAGAAAGCCACGGTCAACATTTACGGCCGGATCACCACCCTCACGCGGCGCGTGGTGAATGTCTTCGAGGACACCGTGGAAGTCAACGCCCCGGCCGAAATGCTGCAAGCCTACGCCAAGCAGAAATCCATCTACCAGAAGAACGTCCCCCTGGCGCCGGGCATGTACCGGCTCAATATCGTGGCCAAGGACCTGGTGGGTGGCAGCCTCAACAACTATGAGGTCGCGCTCAACGTTCCCCGTCTCGATCCCGACAAGATCACCAGCAGCACGCTCATTCTGGCCGACCTGGTTGAAAAGGTCCCCATGCGGAGCATCGGAACCGGCCAGTTCGTGATCGGGGACTCCAAGGTGCGGCCGCGCATCGACGACGTCTTCAAGCAAGACGAGAAGATGGGCATCTATCTGAAGCTCTACAACTTAGGCGCCGATGAGGCTACCCACAAGCCCACCGGCCAGGTGCAGTACGAGGTGGTGAGAACGTCCACCAACGAGAGAATTTTCGAATTCACCGAAGACGTCGGCAAGATTCCAGCGGCTTCCGCCAGCCAGGTGACCATCGAGAAGCTGCTGCCTTTGAAGACGCTGGCGCCGGGTCAATACACGATCCGGCTGAAGGTAACGGACAAGAACCGCAATCAAACGCTCACACAACAAAGCGATTTTACGGTAACCTAATAAAGCGCGGGTACCCCGCGAGGACCCTGGGCGTCGCCGGATGTTGAAAGCCAAGGCGCACATAACGTTGACCTCCCTGCTGGCTGGCATGGTGTGGCTGGCGGTTCCGGTTCGCCTCCCGGCCGCCGCCGGCTTGCAGCTTTCGGGGGCCATCACCGGCATCGTGAGCGACCCGGCCGGCGTCCCTCAAATGGGCGCCACCGTGCAGCTCCTCAACCGGCTGGACAAGCCCTGCGCCAGAGTTGTGACTGACGACCGCGGGGAATTCCGGTTTCTCGCTCTGGTTCCCGACGTTTATTCGATCCGCGTCACGCTTGCGGCGTTTGTGCCGGCGCTGAAGAAAGACATCCTGGTACAGCCGGGTATGCGCAGCGCGTTAGCCGTCAACCTGAACACGTTGTTCAGCACGATCCAGCTCGCGTATCCGCCCTTTGAGAACGGCCTGATGACGGACGATTGGAAGTGGGTTCTGCGCAGCGCCTCTTCCACGCGTCCCGTTTTGCGGTTCACGCCCGTTCCGATAGCCGATCCTCCCAAGAAACCCGACCATGCTACCGTCTTCTCCGATACGCGCGGCATCGTGCAGCTTTCCGCCGGTGAAGGCGAGCAGGCCACCGGTGTCGCCAGCCAGGCGGACATGGGAACGGCGTTCGCGCTGGCGACCTCGCTTTACGGCAGCAATAACCTGCAAGTCGCCGGGAACGTGGGATACGGGTCGCAGACTGGCGCGCCGGCGACTGCGTTCCGCACCAGCTACAGCCGCCACATTGGAGACGACACCCCGGAGTTTTCCGTCACCATGCGGCAATTGCTGCTGCCCGGCCGTTCGGGCCTCGATAGCGGACCGGCGGCGCTCCGGTCGGTCTCCGCCAGCTTCAACGATCAGACGCGGCTTTCCGAGTACCTCACGCTGAAATACGGCATCTCCCTGGATTCGGTCTCCTTTTTGGATAGTTCCAGCTATTTCAGCCCGTATGCGCTGTTGAGCTATGCGCTGGACGAAGGTTCTCAAATCGATATCGCGTACACCAGCGGCGATGCGCGGCCGGATCTCGCTGGATCGGCCTCCACCGACGCCGAGCTGCAGAAAGGGCTGGATTCGCTGGGCCTCTTCCCACGGCTCTCTCTGCTGGGTGGGAAGGGCAAGGTCCAGCGGGGCAATGAATTTGAGTTCACCTACCTGCGGAAGGCCGGTTCGCGGACTTTCAATATTACGGCATTCCACGAGCAGGTGACCAATGCGGCCCTTTCGCTGGTGGCGCCGGATTCTTTCTATGGGGGCGACATCCTGCCGGACCTGTTTTCCGGCAGCGCCATCTTCAATGCCGGCAACTATCAGAGCATGGGCTACACGGCAGGGATGACCCAGAACTTGGGCCAGAACCTTAGCGCCACGTTGATGTACGGAACTTCGGGCGCGCTGACCGCCGAGGGCGGCGAACTGGTCAGCAACAATCCCGACGAGTTGCGCTCGATGATCCACGCCGGCCGCAAACACGCCGCCACGCTGCGCGTTTCGGCCGTTTCGCCGTGGACCGGGACGCGCATGATCGCCAGCTACCAGTGGACGGCGAACAGCCGCTGGGCGGTGCCCGGCAATCTGTACAGCACCCAGGCGTACCGGCCGATGCCGGGCCTGAATATCATGATCCGCCAGCCCATCCCGGGCTTTCCGCGCCGCGTGGAAGCCACGGCCGACCTGCGCAACCTGCTGGCGCAGGGCTATCTCCCCTTAGGCGTCATCGACGGGCAAAGCGTGATGCTGGTCCAGACGCCGCGCAGCTTCTGCGGTGGCCTGGCCTTTATCTTCTAAGCGGGAGCCTCCCCGTTTCCTAACCGAATTGCCGGCGTGCGCGGCTTTGTTCGTGGTGAACGCGTTCATCACGCTGCCGCTCTTCCGGATCGAATACACGAGCGAGATGGGGTCGATCGAAGCCGCGTTCATCGGCTTGGCGGGCTACATCCAGCGCCATTTTCCAAATTTCAACTGGTTCCCGCTGTGGTACGGCGGAATTCCCTACCAGGACAGCTATCCGCCGCTGCTGCACTTCGCGGTGGCCGCCCTGGCGGCGGGCTTCCGCATTTCGCCCGCCCTGGCGTACCACGCGCTGACCGCGGCTATCTACTCTCTGGCTCCGGTCGCGCTCTTTTGGGCGGCGCGCCGCCTGGGCGCGAGCCTGACAGCGGCTTTCGGCGGGGGACTGCTCTATTCGCTGGCAGCGCCAACCTGCTGGCTGGTGCGCGATCTGCGGCTGACCTCCTTCGGCTGGTTCGGACCGCGCCGCCTGATGACCCTGGTCCGTTTCGGGGAAGGCCCGCACCTGGCTTCGCTGCTGCTGCTGCCGGTCGCGGTCGCCCTATTGCACATGGCGCTCGAGAAGCGCAGGCCCATTTACTATGCCGGCGCCACCTTGTCCATGGCGGCGGTGGCGCTCACCAATTGGATCGGCGCCTTCACCCTGGCCCTGGCCGTGTGTTGCTATCTGCTGGCCGGGTTCCGGAATACTCTATCGCGCGGCCTCCGGACGGCCGCCATGGCCGGTTGTGCTTATGCCATCTGCATGCCGTGGCTGCCTCCTTCCACCATTGCCACTGTACGGGCCAACGCTCCGCTAGTGGGGGGTAAGTTCATTTGGGACGCCGCACACTGGCTGGCCTTCATCGCGCTAGCCGAGGGCCTGGCGCTGGCGACTCTGGCTGTACGCCGCTGGATTGCGGCCCCCAGCCTGCGCTTCGCGCTGCTGTTCCTGGGTGGCATGGCGGCCATCGGGCTGGGATCGTCCTGGTTCCACTTCTCGCTGGTCCCCCAGCCGGAGCGCTATAACCTGGAAGTGGATCTGGCGTTCTGCCTGGCAGCGGCGCTGGCCGCGAGCTCGATCCGGGTCTCCCGGCCGAGGATCGCGGTGGCGGCCATGCTGCTGCTCGCGGTGCCGGTGGTCGTGCACGAGCGGCGCATCGCCTGGCGCATGGAGAAGCCCATCGACATCCGCACCACCGTCGAGTACCAGGAATCGCGCTGGCTGGGCGAGCACCTTCCCGGACGGCGCGTCTTCGCTCCCGGCACCATCGCCTACTGGATGGACACCTTCAGCGAGACTCCCCTGCTCAACGGCGGCTTCGATAACGGGCAGCGCAACACGCTGCTGCCGGCGGTGGTGTACGAGATCTATTTCGGCGAGAAACAGAACGTGGCTCTGGACTGGCTGCGGGCCTTCGGCTGCGACGCGGTGGTGGGCGGCGGGCCCAGAGCCGCGAGGTGTACCATCCTTATCGCCATCCCGAGAAGTTTGCCGGCCTGCCCGAGCTGTGGCGCTCTGGCGACGATGTCATCTACGCGCTGCCGCGCGGCCGCCCGTCGCTAGCCCATGCCGTGCGCCTGGCCGATTTGCCGGAGGTTACGCCGCCGCCCTACGACACGAGCTCGTTGAAGCGCTATCTGAGCGCGCTGGAGGAGCCGGCGCTGCCACCGGCCGATTTCCGGTGGCACGGGGAAAGCGCCGCTACGATCTCCGCCGACCTTCGGCCGGACGAGCTGCTTTCGGTCCAGGTGACCTGGGATGCGGGATGGCGGGCGCGCGTGCGCGGCGCGGCGCGGCGCGCGTGGGCCGACAAGCTGGGACAGATGGTCGTGGAACCGCGGTGCAGCGGGCCGTGCACGGTCGATCTAACCTATGACGGCGGCACGGAGATGCTGGTGGCGCGCTGGATCGCCGGCCTGGCACTGGCATGCGGGATTCTGTGGGTGGTCGGGCGGTCTATTGCTCGGAGACCGAGCGCTGCGCCAATTCTCCAAAAAGCGGAAGAGAATATTCCTCGCCGTGGGCGGCTTTGACCATCATCAGGATGGACATGACGAGCAGCGCGAGACTGATGAGATCGTGGACGATGCGCATCTGGAAGCCCCATAACATGTGCCCCAGCACCCAGCCGTTGAGGACCCAGGCGACTCCCAGGTAGAGGCCCTGAAATGCGTGGAAACGCACCTGGCGGATGGCGCGAAACCGGTCCGAAGCCAGCACCACGACCGAGGCGATCCAGCCGATGACCGGGATATAGCAGAGAATCGAGGCGGTTCGCGGGGGTATGCCGGCCAGCGGATCGGAGCCGCCAGGCGCGGCCGGCCCGCCGGCGGTGGGCTGCCGGGTGCCGCAGCGGGAGCAATAAGAGTCCGCCGGCCCCACCTGGTTTCCACATTGGATGCAGAACGGCATAGCTGCTATTTCATACGTTATGCGAACCGGTGAGGTTCCGGCAATCGCTCCGCGCCTGTGCTACGATTTCGCCATGCGGAAGCCGATATACATAACGCTTCTCCTGGCGTGCGCGGCGGCGCTGGTGGCGGCTAAGGACCTGGAGATCTATTCCATCGATGTGGAAGGCGGACAGGCCACTCTGATGGTTTCGCCCGCGGGCCAATCGCTGCTGGTGGACACCGGCTGGGCGGGGTTCAACCACCGGGACGCGGACCGGATTATCGCAGCCGCCAAATCGGCGGGGGTGAAGAAGATCGATTACCTGGTCATCACCCACTTTCACGGCGACCACGCCGGCGGCGTCCCGCAGCTCGCCGAAAGAATGCCGATCGTGAACTTCGTCGATCATGGCACCAATACCGAGACGGGCAGAAACGCGGACGTGCTCTTCAACGCCTACAGCGCGTTCCGGGACAAGGGCAACCACATCCAGGTGAAGCCCGGCGACACGATCCCCATCAAAGGCATGGATGTGCGGGTGCTCTCCTCGGCCGGCGAGGTGCTCTCCTCCGCGCTGCCCGGCGCGGGACAGCCCAACCCGGATTGCGCCGGCTTCACCCCTCCGCAGGCCGACAAAACCGAAAACGGCCAATCCGTCGGCATCCTGGTCACGGTTGGCGATTTCCGCCTGGTGGACATGGGCGACCTGACGGCCGATCGTGAATACCCGCTGGTGTGCCCCGTGAACAAGATCGGCACCGCCGATCTGTGGATCGTCTCGCATCACGGATACATGCTCTCGGACTCGCTGCCGTTCGTCCATGCACTCCATCCGCGGGTGGCGATCATGAACAACGGCGCGCGCAAGGGCGGAGACGCGGAGATCTGGCAGAGGATCCACGATACGCCCGGGCTGCTGGATCTCTGGCAACTGCACTTCGCCGTAGCAGGCGGCAAGGAGCATAACTCGGCTGACACTTACATCGCCAACGTGGACGAGATCTGCCAAGGGAAGTGGTTGAAGGTGACCGTCCTCAAGGATGGATCGTTCACCATGTACAACAGCCGCAACCGCTTCGAGAAGAAGTATCCGCCGCGGTAGCGTGCGCGGCGCACAGCGTTAAAATTGGGGATATGCGGTTTGGCTGGATTTTGTTGATGGCGGCTGGGATGCTCCCGACGCTCTACGCGCAGGTCGCGGAAGCGCCGAATGCGCCGGCGCCCGCCAAGCAGGAGGATCTGAAGCACCGCCCGCAACCCGCCAATAGTGGCGAGGAGGAAATTCCGCCGGAAGAAGATAAGTCGCTCTCCGTGACCGAGTATTCCTTCAACCCCTTGCAGGCCGAGAAGGAGCTGCAAACCGGCAACTACTATTTCAAGAAGGGCAGCTACCGCGCCGCGGCGTCGCGCTTCCGGGAGGCTACCAAGTGGAACGACGGCTCCATCGAAGCCTGGCTGCGGCTGGGCGAAGCTGAGGAGAAACTGAAAGACCGCAAAGCCGCCAAAGAAGCCTACGCGAAGTACCTGACGCTCGCCGCGGACGCCAAGAACGCACCAGAAATTCGCAAGAAGTTGGAGAAAATGCGATAAAACTAACGGGTCCGGCCGGCGGTCAGTACGCCGTCGAACTTTGTTGGCCCGTGCGCACGCCTCTCCAGGGGCGATCCAGCGCGCAGCGGACTTTTTCCGTCAGCTCTTGTATCGTAAACGGCTTGGCCAGGAAGAGCGCGGTCATCCGCGCGACCGTCCGCATCGCAGGGTCGTCGGCATGTCCCGACATGAACAGGATTCGCACGTGGGGCATTGAATCCCCTACCCGGCGCGCCAGCTCCGCTCCGTTCATTCCGGGCATCGTTATGTCGGTCAGCATGAGGTTCACGCCATCCCGCGCGCCTTCGAGCAGGCGCAACGCGGCTATGCCATCGGCGGCTTCCAGGCAGCGGTAGCCGGCCTGGGCGAGCACAATACAGACCATCTTCCGAATGACCTCGGCATCATCCACCACGAGGATGGTCTCAGTTCCCAACTTCGGCACTGTTTCCCTCCTTGCATCGATGGGAGTGCAAATCGAAGGCCAAAGTCCGGCCGCCCGGTCGGTTACAATTGAGGTTCCTAACAGGAGCCACACTTGACCACTATCGTCAAAATCATCGGAAGAGAAATTCTTGATTCGCGTGGAAACCCCACCGTGGAAGCGGATGTTTATCTCGCAGACGGCAGCATGGGCAGGGCCGCCGTGCCCTCCGGCGCCTCCACAGGGGAATATGAAGCGGTGGAACTGCGGGACGGCGACAAGTCGCGCTACATGGGCAAAGGGACGCTCAAGGCCGTTTCGCACATCAACGGCGAGATAGCCGCCGCGCTGCACGGCAAGGACGCCACGCAGCAGGCCGAATTGGACGCCATCATGATCGCGCTCGACGGCACCAACAACAAGGGGCGCCTGGGCGCAAACGCCATTCTGGCGGTATCGATGGCCGCCGCGC
Organism: Terriglobia bacterium; assembly: GCA_963714205.1. Classification (GTDB taxonomy): domain Bacteria; phylum Acidobacteriota; class Terriglobia; order Bryobacterales; family Bryobacteraceae; genus CAVQNQ01. The sequence continues at coordinate 147,238 of CAVQNQ010000002.1, read as the reverse complement.
GGGCCGCCGCCGCGTCCGAGCACACGCCGCTCTATCGCTACCTGGGCGGCATAGGCGCGAGCATTCTGCCGGTGCCCACGATGAACATCATCAACGGCGGCGCGCATGCCGATAACTCGGTGGACATCCAGGAATTCATGATCGCCCCCTTCGGCGCCACGAAATTCTCCGAATCTCTGCGCATGGGCGTGGAGGTATTTCACACGCTCAAGAAGGTGCTCGCGAAGAAGGGCTACTCGACGGCCGTGGGCGATGAAGGCGGCTTCGCTCCCAACCTGAAATCCAACGAAGAGGCCATCGAGAGCGTGCTGGAAGCCATCGCCCAGGCCGGCTATAAACCCGGCGAGCAGATCGGCGTCTGCCTGGACCCGGCCGCCAGCGAATTTTTCGAGAACGGTAAGTACGTCTTCAAGAAATCCGACAAGAGCCAGCGCACTCCCGAACAGATGGTGGAATACTGGGCCAACTGGGCGCGGCAGTATCCCGCGCTGATCTCCATCGAGGACGGCATGTCCGAGCAGGATTGGCCGGGCTGGAAGCTGCTCACCGATACGCTGGGCCAGAAGCTGCAGCTCGTGGGCGACGATATCTTCGTGACCAACCCTGCGATCTTCAAGCGCGGCATCGAGCAGGGGATCGCCAACTCCATCCTCATCAAGCTGAACCAGATCGGCAGTGTCACCGAGACTGTCGAGTGCATGCACATGGCGGCCGGCGCGGGCTACGGCGCGGTGGTTTCGCATCGCTCCGGTGAAACCGAAGACCCGTTCATCGCCGACTTCGTGGTGGCCATGAGCGGCGGGCAGATCAAGACCGGCTCGGCCAGCCGCACCGACCGCATCGCCAAGTACAACCAGTTGCTGCGGATCGAAGAGCGGCTGGGCGCCTCGGCGCAATTCCTGGGGCGCAAGGCTTTCCGGCGGTAAGGGGCGGCCATGCACAAAGTCGTACTCGTGCGTCATGGCGAAAGCGCCTGGAACAAGGAGAACCGCTTCACCGGATGGACGGACGTGGATCTCTCCGAAAAGGGCATCCAGGAAGCCACCGAGGGCGGCGCGATGCTGCGCCAAGAAGGCTACGCATTCGACGTGGCTTACACTTCGGTGCTCAAGCGCGCCATCCGGACGCTGTGGATCGCGCTCGATCAGTTGGACCTGATGTGGATTCCGGTCTACCGTTCGTGGCGTTTGAACGAGCGCCACTACGGCGCACTGCAAGGGCTGAACAAATCCGAGACGGCCGCCAAGTTCGGCGAAGCGCAGGTGAAGATCTGGCGCCGGAGCTATGACATCCGGCCGCCGGAGCTGACGCCGGACGACGAGCGCTTCCCGGGCCGCGACCCGCGTTACAAGAGCCTGACGCGCGAGGAGCTGCCGCTCACCGAGTGCCTGAAGGACACGGTGGCGCGCTTCCTCCCGTTCTGGCACGAGACTATCGCCCCGGCCATAAGGTCCGGCCAGAAGGTGTTGATCGCGGCGCATGGCAACAGCCTGCGCGCGCTGGTGAAGTACCTGGATAACATCTCCGAGCAGGATATCGTGGAGCTGAACATTCCCACCGGCACGCCGCTGGTCTATGAGCTGGATGAAAACCTGAAGCCGCTCAGACATTACTACCTGGGCGACGCGGAAAAAGTAAAGGCCGCCATGGAAGCCGTGGCGGCGCAGGGGAAGAAGAAATAGCAGGGAGCCGCGCGAGGCCGGGAAGGCCCGGCTTCGCGCCGTTTCCAGCTTACGCGAAAGCGGCGCTCAAGTCTCTTATGGATTTCGACATGCTGGCGATCGGGTCGCCCAGCGGCCGGTACTCCATGGCGATGCGCCCCTTGTACCCGGTCTTCCGGATGGCTTTGTATATATTGGCGAAATTGAGTTCGCCGCTGCCCGGATCGTTGCGGCCGGGGTTGTCGGCCACGTGGATGAGCGCCACCTGAGGCATGGCTTCGGTCAGCGTTCGAATGACATTCCCGCGCATGATCTGCTCGTGGTAAATGTCGAACAGCAGCTTGACGTGCGGATGGTTGACCTCCTTCACCAGCTTGAGGCCCTCCACGCAGCTGGTCAGGTAGCAGCCGGGATGATCGACCAGCGAATTCAGCGGCTCGACCAGCAGCATGAAGTTGGCCTCCCCCGCCAGGTCGCCCGCCCGCTTGACGCCCTCGGTCAGGCTGGCCCACTGCTCGTCGTAGCTCTTGCCGGCGGCCTGCAGGCCGCTGGTGACGACGAGCTGCGTAATCCCGAGCTTCTGGGAGATTCCGATGGCGTATTTCATGTCGGCCAGAAATGGCTCGCGATGCGCCGGATCGACGATCGAGACGGGACGCTTTTTCCAGTCCCTCTGCGCCAGCAGCCCGTGCATGGTGAGGTGGTTCGATTGGCAGAGCTTGTCGACGCGGTTGAGTTCCGTGTCCGACCAGGCGCCAAACTGGTTCAGCATCATCATCGTCTGGCAGCCGCCGCCAGCCGCAATTTCAATCTCCCGATCGATGGTGCCTCCCAGCATGTCCAGTACCACCGAAGTGGTGATATCGGACTGGGAGGTCTGGGCTACCTGAGCTGCCTGACCTTGTGCCTCCAGGCTGACCGCGGCCGCGAGTCCTGCGGCCTTGAGAAATCCGCGTCGATCCATGTTAACTTTCACCTTTCTGGGGCCAATGCCCGATCCACTATATGTTACCTATGCTACCGAATCGCGCGGGCGGGCGCACGCACGGGAGCGCCACGATCTTCATTTCATCGTGACGGACCGCGCGGGATGCCTGGCCGCCAATGCTATAGTCTGAGCATGGCTGCGCGCCTCGGCATCGTCCTCCTCGTTATGGCGTGCGCGGCCCCGGCGGCCGACCATCATTCGCTCACTCCCGCCCAGCGGCAGTTGAACCTCGATTCGTTCGATCGCGTCTGGACCACGGTGCGCGATAAGCACTGGGATCCCCAACTGGGCGGGCTCGACTGGCAGGCCGCGCGCCAGGAACTGCGCCCCCAGGTGGAAGCCGCCGCTACCATGGAACAGGTGCGCGAGGTCCTTTCTTTGATGCTGGCGCGCCTCAAAGAGTCGCACTTCGCCATCATCCCGGCGCAGTCGTATGAGGAGTTGGATGGAGGCGGCGAGGAGGGGCAGGGAAGTCCTGGAATTGACGTTCGCATGGTGGACGGCCGCGCCCTGGTTTTTGCGGTGGCCCCGCAATCTTCGGCCGCGGCTCGTGGCGTCAGACCGGGGTGGGATATTGCCGGCGTAGAGGGAAAAGAGATCGGCCCGGCGGCGAGCGCCATCCGGGAGAGCATGGCGGGATCCACGATGATCGAACTGCTCCAGGCGCGCAGCGTGACGGCGCGGCTCTCCGGCCGGATTGGCGCGCCGGTGCGCGTGAGTTTCCAGGACGGCTCGGGGCGGAGCCGGGATCTGGAATTGGACCGTTCCCGGCCGCGCGGAACGCCCGCCCAGCTGGGAAATCTGCCGGCCCTGTATTTTTGGGTGGAATCGCGCCGCGTGCGTCCGCAGATCGGCTATATCCAGTTCAACCTCTTCTTCGAGCCGGAAACGCTCATCGGGGCCTTTCGGGAGATGGTGACGGGATGCGGCGCGTGCCGCGGCCTGGTGATCGATCTGCGCGGCAACCCCGGCGGAATCGGCGGCTTGGCCACGGGCGTGGCGGGCTGGTTCATCGACCAGCCGGGCAAACAATTAGGCGCCATGCAGACGCGCGACACCCGGCTGAATTTCGCGGTCTTCCCGCGCTCCGAACCATTCCGCGGGCCGCTGGCGATCCTGGTGGACGCTTGCTCGGCTTCCACCTCCGAAATTCTCGCGCAAGGGATGAAGGACCTCGGGCGGGCGCGCATCTTCGGGACCCGCACGGCCGGCGCCGCCCTCCCTTCGGTTTTCGAGAGGCTGCCGAATGGCGATGGCTTCCAATATGCGATCGCCAACTACGTCTCCGCCGGCGGCAAATCGCTCGAAGGGGCCGGCGTGATCCCCGATGAGGAGATCGCCCTGCTGCGCCGCGATCTCCTGGAAGGGCGGGATGCCGCCCTGGAAGCGGCGGTAAGCTGGATTGAACAGGGGAAGAATTGAGGCGAAGGATGCAATGCCGTTTTGTCGCGACGCGGATCGCGCTGGCCGCGGCGCTGGCGGCGGGCGGGGCGCGGCTGAGGGCCGCCGATGATCTGCCCAAGGCCGAAACCATTCTCGAACACTTCATCGAGGCCACTGGCGGGCGCGCCGCCTACGAAGAGACCCACAGCGAGATTGCCACCGGGTCGATGGAAATCATCGGGATGGGCATACACGGAAAGGTCTCCCTCTACTCGGCCGAACCGAACCAAAGTCTCACGGAAGTCGAGATCGAAGGCATCGGTAAGATCCTGGAAGGGACCAACGGCACGGTGGCCTGGTCGCTTTCGGCGATGCAGGGACCGCACCTGAAGGAGGGCGAAGAGAAATCCATGGCTCTGCGCGAAGCCCGCTTCAACGCACAACTGCATTGGCGTGACCTGTACAAACAGGCCGAAACCGCGGGCCTGGAAAGCGTGGATGGGCAGGATTGCTACAAGGTGGTTCTGACCCCAGCCGACGGCAACCCCGTGACCCGCTATTTCGAAAAGCAATCGGGCCTGCTGGTGAAGAGCGCCATGACGGTGAGGAGCCCCATGGGCGACATTCCGGTGGAATCCGCCGAGAGCGATTACCGCAAGGAGGGCGGATTGCTGGTGGCGCACAAGCTCGTGCAGAAGGCGGCTTCGCAGCAGATCTCCTTCACCGTGGAAAGCGTGAAGTTCAACGCCGAGATCCCCAAGGACAAATTCGAAGCGCCCGAGGAAATTAAAGCGCTGATGAAGAAGTAAGAAGGGCGGGCTTGCTCCCGCCCCATGGAACCCAGCTAGACGATCCCCTCGAAGAGGACGGAACTCAGGTAGCGCTCGCCGGAGTCGGGCAGCACCACGACAATTGTCTTGCCCTGGAATTCCGCTTGCTTCGCGAGCCTCGCCGCCACGGCAACGGCCGCGCCACTCGAGATTCCCGAGAGTATCCCCTCCTCGCGGGCGAGCCGGCGGGCCATTTCAATCGACTCCTCGTTCGAGACTGTCTCGACGCGGTCCACAACAGCCAGATCGAGCGTTTCGGGAATGATCCCGGCTCCAATCCCCTGGATCTTGTGCGCGCCGGGCTTCACCGTCTCGCCACGCAGCGTCTGAGAGATCACGGGGCTCGCGGCGGGCTCCACGCCGACCGAGAGAATAGGCTTGCCGCGGTCTTGCTTAATGTAGCGGGAGACACCCGTAATGGTGCCTCCCGTCCCGATCCCCGAGACAAAGATGTCCACACCACCTTCGGTGTCTTCCCAGATCTCGGGCCCGGTGGTCCTGAAGTGAATATCCGGATTGGCCGGGTTCCTGAATTGTTGGAGCAGCACATAGTGGCCCGGGTCCGAACAATAGATCGCTTCGGCCCTCGCGATCGCGCCTTTCATTCCAAGGCCGCCCTCCGTGAGAATCAGTTTGGCGCCGAACGCGGCGAGGACCTTCCGCCGCTCCAGAGACATGGTCTCCGGCATGGTGAGCGTGATCGGATAGCCGCGCGCCGCCGCGACAAACGCCAATGCGATGCCGGTGTTGCCGCTGGTGGGTTCGATTAGTTCCTTGCCGGACTTCAGTACGCCGCGCTTCTCCGCATCCCAGACCATCGCGGCTCCAATCCGGCACTTCACGGAGTACGCTGGATTTCTTCCTTCGATCTTGGCCCAGACCGGGGTCTCGGAGCTTCCCACTACACGGGTCAGCTTGACAAGCGGTGTGCGCCCGATGCTGAGCGAGTTGTCGTCGAATCTCATCTTGTTCACCTTTCCGGGCGGATTTCGCGCCTTCAAACCGTGGCTGCGTGAGCCTCCTGCGATGCCCGAAGGGCCTGGTCGAAATCGGCTTCGATGTCGTCAATCGCTTCGATGCCGACCGAAACGCGCACGTACTCGGGAGAAACGCCGGTTTCGCTCTGTTCCTTTTCGGTCAACTGAGAGTGCGTGGTGGATGCCGGGTGAATCACTAGCGTCTTGGCATCGCCAACGTTAGCCAGATGACTGGCCAACTTCACGCTGTCGATGAACTTGACGCCCGCCCGCTTGCCTCCCCGAATGCCGAATCCGAGAATGGCGCCGGCTCCGTCGGGCAGGTATTTCCTGGCGGCCTGGTAATGGGGGTGGTTCGGGAGGCCGGGATAGTTCACCCATTCGACGGCCGGGTGATTCTGCAGCCACTCCGCGAGCGCCTGCGCATTGGCGACGTGGCGCTCCAACCGCACGTGCAGGGTCTCGATTCCGAGCAGGAACAGGAAGGCCGCGAACGGACTCATCGATGCTCCGGTGTCGCGCAGCCAGTGCGTGCGTATGTGGATGATGTAAGCCAGATTGCCGAGCGGCTTCAGCGCTTCCGTGAACACGACACCGTGATACGCATCGTCCGGAGCCGTGAACTCGGGCCACTTGGAGGGGTTCTCCGCCCATTGAAAATTGCCGCTATCGACAGTGGCGCCGCCAATATGCACTCCGTGGCCGCCCAGGAACTTGGTGGCTGAGTAAACGGCGATATCGATTCCGTGTTCGAAGGGACGGAAGAGAGCGGGCGTGAGCACGGTGTTATCCACGATCACCGGCAGGCCGTGCTTATGCGCAATATCGGCAATGCGGCGGAAATCCGGGACGTCGTTTTTCGGATTGCCGACAGATTCAAGATAGACCAGCCGGGTGTTCTCGTCCGTGAGCTTTTCGATCTGTTCGGGATGATCGGGATCGAAGAAGCGCACCTCGATCCCGAGTTTTTTGAGCGTCTGCGTGAACAGAGTCCAGGTCCCGCCGTATAAGCTCGTGGCGGAGATGAAGTTCTGGCCGGCATGTGTGATGGTTAGAATGGCCGCGGTGATGGCCGCCTGTCCCGAGGCGAAGGCGAGCGCTCCGATTCCGCCATCGAGCGCGGCCAGACGCTTCTCCAGGACATCGTTGGTGGGGTTCATCAGCCGCGAGTAGATGTTTCCGAATTCCCGTAAGCCGAACAGATCCGCCGCATTTTGGGCGTCCTTGAAGACGTAACTCGACGTCGCGTAGATAGGGACGGCGCGCGCCGTCGTGGCGGGGTCGGGTGCCTGTCCCGCATGGAGGGCCAACGTGCCGAGGCCCGGTTTTTTTTGTGTATTTCCCATGATCTCCTCTTGATTTGAACTAACTACAAGCCGTATGAAATGCCTAAAGCGAACTGATGCCGTGCGTGCAAATCGACTCCCGGCAGAATCTCACCCGCAGCCTGGGCCACGCCGAAATCAATATTGAACTTAGTGTGTTCCGAGGGAACGAATCTGGCCGCGTAGGTGATCGTGGTCGGGACAATGGCGCCCGGAAGGTCTTTCACGTCCCTCGGTTGCTGTGCGAACTCCGAGCCGAAGATGAGCTGGCCTTTCCCGGGCGCTTTAACAACGAATGCCGCCGCGCCGAAGAGGCGTCCCCGGTACGCCGGAGCGTTCCCGGCCAGCCCGAAAACCGAAGCGTTGGTTGCCTTATAACCCAGGTTCAGAACCAGGGGTACGTGCTTCGTCTGCGTCACCGTTTTCGTGGCCACCAGGTAAAAGTCGGTGTTGGTGTTGGTGCCATTGGCCAGGACACCGGCGACGTAAGGAACCTGGCTGCGGGCCACGAAGCCAGCCGAAAGAGCCGGCACCCAGTTGTGCTTTCCCAAGTTCTCAGGCAGCACGTTGACTTTTCCATGAACGATGTTGAAGCCTCCGTTCCACAGACTGCTGAGGCTGGGAGTGGAGCCATCTTGATGAAAGACCCGCGTATAGCCGAACTCGGCCCGGCCTAAAAGCCCCACAGTTGCGGATGTCGTATAGAAGCTGCCTAGAACATCCCCCGCATTCAGGAAGTGGAAACCCAGAATGGGTATTCCGAGGTTTGTCTTCGGGGAAGCGGCGGTGTAGGCCAATGGCGTGATGAAAACGCCGGTTTGCCCTTCCCAGTTCAGACTCTGCGCCGTGGCCGGAGCGACCGAACTCACGAGCCAAGCCACTCCCGCGATTAAGAGGATGCCGCCGGTCCTCCAGTGAAAATTGAACGTCGTTACAGTGCTACGCATTGATTTTTCCTCACCCTTCTCGTCGATTTTTGAAGACTCGCAACTCGCTTGGTCTTGCGCCGTGCCTCAAGGCCTCAATGAAACTCAGCAGAGACCGTGGGGACGGCTATCGACAGGAGCAGTGCGTGGGAAGACTACAGGTGGTAATCGCACACATCAAGTCCGGGAGCAGAACGGTGGGCAATGGCATCCCGAGTGACATGAAACCAAAGGATACTTCACCTTCCATCCTTTGTCAATCGATTCTATAGGGATTGTGATGAATCACTTGGCCGCGCGATCGCTTCCTCTCACTCCAGCGGCTCCCCCGCGGCCTGGTCGAGGAACCATACTACTCCGCGGCCCTGATGCGTGGAGATCTGTGCAGGGTATTTCTTGGGGTCGTACGGTTCGTGGAAGACCGCGCGCACGGCTTCCACTTTGTCGGCGCCGCACACCAGGAAGACCGTGTGCCGGGCCGCCAATAGCGGGCCGGGCAGCAGCGTCACCCGCCACTGGTTGAACTGCGGCGCGTAGACGGCGGCGGCGATTCCCTCCCGGTCGTCGATCAGCGGTTCGTCCGGAAACAGGCTGGCGGTGTGCGCATCGGGCCCCATGCCGCGATGCACCACGTCGAAGCGCGGCAGTTCGCCTGTGTCCAGGCCGAAAGCATCGCGGATCTCGTGGCTATATTTCGCGGCGGCAATCTTGGGCGGCAATTCGCCGATTATGCGATGCACCTGGCGCTCCGGGATGTGCGCGGGCTTTATCAGGTGGTCATAGGCCAGCTTGTAGTTGCTGGCGGGGTCGTCCGGTGGAACCATGCGTTCGTCCACCCAGTAGAGGTGAACGCGGTTCCAGGGGAAACGGGAAGCGGCCAGACGTTCGAAGAGCAGCCGGGGCGTGGAGCCGCCCGAAATCGCCAGGGTGGCGAACGCCAGCTCCGCCAGCGTCTCTTCCAGAATCGCGATGATGTGCTGCGCCGCAACCTCGGCGGTGGCGGGCGGATCCTCGGCGATGTTCCAGCGGGCGCTCATTGGTCTCCAGCATACGCGAGCCGCGCGGCGGACGTCAGCGCGCGCTCGAAGACCGCGTCGCGGCGCACGATTCCGAGTTCCTCGCGCATCATCAGGTAATCGCTGGGCTCGGTCAGGTTGGCGCAGGACTCGAGGCCGTTCACCGCGACCAACAGGCGGTCGCCTTCGCGGTGAAGCTGCAGCCGGAAGCCCTCGCCGGCGAGTTCCACGCGGATGAGGCTTTGGCTGCCTTCCGCCCTCACGCTCACCGCCGGCCGCACGCCCGCATCGGCGAGCGCATCGCGGAGCCAGGCGGCCATGTACCACGCCAGGGTTTCGTAGGCGCCACCCCAAATGACCGCGATCGTTCGGATGCCGGGCAGTTGCTCCAAGCAGTCGCGGTTTTCGAAGACCTGCGAGAGCATGGAGCGCCAGCGCGTCAGGCGGGTCCAGGCCAGGTCGCCTAAGGGAATTCCACGGGCAGACGCCTCCGCGATTAAACGGAGCGCCGCTTTGGAGTCCGGAAACGCGACAGTGTCCACCACTACCTTGCGAGCCAGGGCCGCCATCTCTCCGAACTCCGGCATCGCCGCCAGGCGGGGGCTGCGGCACCATAGGATCAGCGGAAGGTCCGGCGCGGCCAGGGCCAGCAACACGGGACGAAGGTCCGCCAGGTCCGCATCGGCGGCGGTGATCTCGATCTGCTCGCAGCAGATCTGGCGGCGTTGTCCGAACGGCTTCCAGCACTGCGAATAGACGCGCTCCGAGAGAGCGCTCGGGACGGCGCCGCGCAGCCGGATCGAGATGGCGCGCGCGGGGTGCTCGGGCATCAGCGCCGCCAGGGTTTCGCCGAGCGCCTGAGCGTCTTCACCGGCCTCGGCCAGCACCACCAGCGTCATCGTGCAGGAGCGCAGCACGCCGTCGCCGCCTTCGGCTTGCGCTTCGCGGCCCAGCGAGACCCACAGCTCGTTCAGTTCATTCAAAATCTTATCGGGGACTAGCGTGCCAGCCATTACGGCCGCCTCCAGGCGTGTCCCCGCCGCGCCAGAATCGCATCGGCCTCGGGCGGTCCCCAGGTCCCCGCCGGATAGTTCGGGAACTCGAAGCGGGTCTCGCGCCAAACGTTCTGAATCGGTTCCACCACGGCCCAGCTTGCCTCCACCATATCCTGCCGCGTGTAGAGCGTAGCGTCCCCGGTCATGGCGTCCAGCAGCAGGGTTTCGTAAGCCGAGGGCGAGCGTTCGCCGAAACTGGAGCCGTAATCGAAATCCATGGAGACGGGCCGCAACTGCATGCCCACGCCGGGCCGCTTGGAGAGAAACTTCAGCGAGATGCCCTCTTCGGGCTGAATGCGCACGATCAGCAGATTGGGCGCGCTGCCCGCGCCGTCTTGATCCCCGAAGATTTCGAGCGGCGCCGGTTTGTACTGGATGGCGATCTCGGTAACACGCTTCGGCAGCCGCTTGCCGGTGCGCAGGTAGAACGGCACGCCTGCCCAGCGCCAGTTCTCCACCAGAAAGGCGGCGGCCGCATAGGTATCGGTTGGCGATTGCGGATCGACGCCCGGTTCCTGCCGGAAGCCCGGCACCTCCTGGCCGCCGATGCGCGCGGGGCCGTACTGGCCGGGCGTGGTGTCGAGGCGGATTTCATCCGGCGTCATGCGGCGGATCGAGCGCAGGAGTTTGGAGCGCTCGTCGCGCACGGAGCGCGCTTCGAAGCTGGCGCTCGGCTCCATCGCGATAGTGGCCATCACCTGCAGCAGGTGATTCTGGATCATGTCGGCGAGCGCGCCGGTTTCCTGGTAATAGGCGCCGCGGCCCTCGACGCCGATCGATTCCGCCGCGGTGATCTGCACGTGATCGACGTACCGGCGGTTCCACAGCGGCTCGAAGGTGCCGTTGCCGAACCGGAACGCCAGGATGTTCTGCACGGTTTCCTTGCCCAGGTAATGATCGATGCGATAGATTTCGGATTCGTCGAAGACTTCGTGCAGGCGGTTGCTGAGATCGCGGGCGCTCGCCAGGTCGTGGCCGAAGGGCTTCTCCACAACCAGCCTGCGCCACCCCGGCCCTTTGCCCAGACCCGCGGCGCCCAGGCCCTGGGAAATCTCTGCGTACTGGCTGGGCTGAGTAGACAAATAGAAGAGGACGTTGCCGCCGACGGGCCGTGTCTTAGCGATCTCCTCCAGCTTGCCGGCCAGGCACGGGTAGAGCTTTGGATCGGCTATATCGCCCGCGATATAGGACAAGCCGCCGGCGAAAGAGGCCCACACTTGCGCATCGAACTTAGTATCTTCGGAGAATTGTTCGACCGCTTCGCGCATCTTCCCGCGGAACTTCTCGTCGCCGAGGGGCGTGCGCGAGATTCCCAGCACCGCGAAGCCCGGCGGCAGGCGGCGATCGTAGGCCAGCCGGTAGAGCGCGGGCATGAGCTTGCGGCGCGTCAGATCCCCGTTGGCGCCGAAGATTACAACCGTGCATTCCGGCACGCGCCGTTCGAAGCGGAGCGGGTCCTGGAAGGGGTTCTGAGTGGACATTGGATTCAAGATATCACGGGCCCCTGAATTTCAACCGCCGCACCGCGGCTCGTTCAGGATGCGTTTGCGAGCTTCCACCCAAACGGGGAAGACGTCCGGGTTCTCCAGCCACACAAGCATCCAGGCGGCCATCTCTTCCTTGCGATCTTTCTTCTCCGGGGGGATGCGCGGATTGCGCGCCGCGAACTTGGCGCGCTCCTTGGCGCCGATAACCAGGCGGCGGATGTAGCGGGCCCGCAGGCGGTCGTTGGCGGCCGCTGCTTGCGCGTAAACCTGCCCGAGCTCGCGCAAGGATCGCTCGAGATCCTCGAAGCTGTGCTGGTTAACACCCGCCCAGGGCTGCTCGAAAGGGAGGCCGGTGGCGCGCACGAGATCGCGCAGGTAGCTTTCGGAGACCGGAGCCATGCGCGCCAGAAGGTCCTTCCAGATCTCTTCGCTGATGGCGGCCGGGCGCTCGGTTTCGAGATACTCGCGCAGGCGGCGTTTGACCGGCTTACGGGCGGCGTCCACGGCGGCGGTACCTGGCGGTGGCGGCTTCGTGCGCGGCGATATTGCTGGAGAACGTGTGGCCGCCGGAAGCATCGGGGCGCGCCACGAAATAGAGGGCGCTGGTATCGGCGGGGTGCAGCACCGCGCGGATGGAAGCCAGGCCGGGATTGGCGATGGGGCCGGGAGGGAGGCCGGCGTGGCGATAGGTGTTGTAGGGATTGCCGCTCGCGAGGTCCGAGCGGTAAATCGCCCCGCGATACCGGTCGTCCAGCAGAGCGGCGTAGATCGTGGTGGGATCGCAATCGAGCTTCATGCCGATGCGCAGGCGGTTCTCGAAGACCGCCGCGATCAGCGGGCGCTCCTCGGCCAGTTTGCCCTCCTTTTCCACCAGGGATGCCAGCGTCACCGTGGCATGCGCGTCCGCCACGGCATGAAGGTCGCGCCACGCTTCGCGGAAGCGGCCGGTCATGATGCGGCAGAGGCGCTCGGGGGTGGTGTGGCGGCTGAGCCGGTAAGTATCTGGAAACAGGTAGCCTTCGAGCGTGGGGGCGCGCGGGTCCAGGTCGCGGACGAGGGCCGGGTCGCGGGCGGCGGCCAGAAAAGCGCCGGCTGGGAAAAGACCCAGGTGCCCGGCGGCGGCGGCGATATCGAACATGTTGCGGCCCTCCGGCACGACCAGTTCGTAATAGAAGATGTCGCCGCGGGCGATGCGGTTATAGACTTCCAGGGGCGAGGCTGGGCGCTCGAAGCGGTATTCGCCGGCCTGGAGCACGCGCCCGCGCTCGATCAGCCGGACCAGCAGAAACTCCCAGCGGCCGCGAATCACTCCGGCGCGCACGAGCAGATCGGCGATGGCGCCGGTGCCGGTGCCGCGCGGGAATTCGACGAAGACTTCACCCTGGAATCCGCGATACGGCCGCGCTACCTCGTAAGCGGCCCAGCCGGCCGCCAGGGCCGCCAGCGCGAGGGCCCAGAAGATCGCCCGCCGCGCTCTCATAACGAATCGAGGTAACTTTGCAGCAGGATCACGGCGGAGAGGCGGTCCACGGCGGCGGCGCGCTTTTCAATGCCGATGCCGCTCGAGCGCAGCACACGGCCGGCTTCCACGCTGGTCAGCCGCTCGTCCCAGTACTTTACCGGCAAGCCGGTGCGCGCTTCGAGAAACCCTCCGAACTCGCGCACCCAGGCCGATTGGCGGCCTTCCTGGCCCCCCATGTGAATGGGATTCCCCATCAGGATCAGCCCCACTTCGCGCTCGCGGACTATGCGTTCGAGAGCGGCCAGGTCAGTGCGCTTGTTGGTGCGATCAAGGTTCGGCAGCCCCTGGGCGGAAATGCCGAGGGGGTCGCTGATGGCCATGCCGATACGTTTCTTGCCCAGATCGAGGGCCAGGATGCGGGTTCCGCCGGTGTGCAAACAATTTCATTATACGTGCTACATTCGAGTCGAGGATCTTCGCGTCCGTAACAGTGGCCAGCAAGCCTCTCAACGACACCGTCAATGCCGTGCAGGAAGCGCGGCACCTGGCATTGCCCGTGGTGGCGATGGGTGTGGTGATCGCGGTGCTGTACTTCGGCCGGCTGTTCTTCATCACTTCGGCCGTCGCGGTGGTGATTGCGTTCATTCTGGAACCGTTCGTGACGCTGCTGATGCGGGCGCGATTTCCGCGCAGCCTGGCGGCCTTCGTGGTGTGCTCGGTGGCGCTGCTGTTCCTGTACGTGATCGGGCTGGGCGCCTATTCGCAGCTTTCGGGCATCTACGAAAACCTGCCCACCTACGGACAGCGCATCGGCGACCTGGTGGATGGCTTCCGGCAGAAGATCCAGAGCGTCGAGGAGCGCACCTACCGGATGGTTATTCCCGGGCGGCTGCGGCAGCAGGAAGAGGAGCGGCTAAAAGCCCAGCAGGCGGCGGCCAAGAACCGCAAGGCGTCTAAAGCCGCACCGCCCCCCGTTTTTGCGCCTCCACCTCCGCCCACCGAAGAGCGCATCCCCATCGGCGAGTACCTGTATTCCAGGCTCAACTCGTTCTACGAGATTCTGCTGATGGCTTCGTTCATTCCTTTTCTGGTCTACTTCATGCTGAGCTGGCGGGACCACATCAACCGCAGCTTCCTGCAATTCTTCCACGGCGAAGACCGCCTGGTGGCGGCGCGCAGCCTGCAGGGCATCGCGGAGATGGTGCGCGCCTTCGTGGTGGGCAACTTCCTGCTGGGATTGCTGCTGGCGGTGACCAGTTCGATGATGTTCTGGATCGTGCGGCTCCCCTACCCTTTCCTGGTGGGACCGCTGAGCGGTTTTCTGAGCCTGGTGCCCTACGTGGGCCTGCCGCTGGCCATGCTGCCGCCGCTGTTCTCGGCGGTGGCAGTGAATACCGTGGCGGTGTACGTCTTCGTGATGATCTCGGTTTGCGTGCTGCACCTGATCGCGCTGAACATACTGTATCCCAAGATCGTGGGATCGCGCGTGCACCTGAATCCGCTGGTGGTGACCTTCTCCCTGATGCTGTGGGGCTTCCTGTGGGACGCTCCCGGCCTGCTGCTGGCCATTCCGCTGACGGCCGGTCTGAAAGCCGTCTGCGACAACGTCAGAGGCCTGCGGCCCATCGGGAAGTTTCTGGGAGACTAGCAGCCAGGCGCTCCAGCGCTACTCCGCCCGCTCACTGAGCTTCCACAGGATCTGCCGCAGCATGCCCATGAGCACCGGGGCGTCGCGTGCGGCGATATCCAGCCGCCGCACCAGGCGGCGCGTTTTCTCGAGCGTCGAAGCCGCTGTGAGCGGATTCACGTAGCCGCTCCGGCCCAGCGCCTCCATCAGCATCTGGGTGATCTGCTCGCGCTCGGCGGCCCCGGCCCTTTGGATCTTCTCCGGCCGGGCGCGCACCGCCCGCGGATCGCGCGCCATCTCGTAAAGGCACAGCGCCACAGCCTGGCCCAAGTTCATGGAAAGGCTGGCGTCCACCGTGGGGATGCGCATGAGCCACTGGCAATGGCTCAGGTCGTCGTTGGTGAGGCCGAACTTTTCGGAGCCGAACAGCAGCGCCACGGGGGCATCGGCCAGCGCGCGCCGGATGAGCCTCGCGCCGTATTCCAGCCGGCGGATGGGATGCTGCAACTCGCGGTGGCCCACCGAGGTGGTTCCCACTACCAATTTCGCATCCGCCACGGATTGGGCCACCGTGGGAAACTCTTCGGCCGACCGCAGCAGCGGCGCGGCTCCCACCGCCGAACGGGCCTCGCGGAACGCTACGTCATACGGCTGGACCACGCGCAGGCTCGCGAACCCGAAATTCGCCATGGCCCGCGCCGCGGCGCCGATATTGAGCGGGTTGCGGGTGGCCACCAGCACCACGCGCAGGTTATCTTTCCAGTCGGGCGGAATGTTCCGATGGTAACCCAAAACCGGCGTTGCAGATCCGCAAGTTATGGGTGATGCCGGTTCAACTCGATCTCGCGGCTGCGCAATTGCCTCCGGGAGGTGCATTTCGGACGCAACTTCGGGGTGGGGGGCGATCCAGGCGTTGAGCGGACTCAAGCGCGTTTATGGGTCCTAATCCGGCCGAATCGCTCGGAATGACTTGAATAACCAGGAGTTCCGCTCGTCTTGAGGGTCACAATGGCGGTATGGACGTTTCCCGTCAACGTGCTGTGTGTGGCTGGAGATGACAAGCCGAAAGGACTTATCGGTACTAATCCGGTGTCGATCAGGGCAATTGGCCATTTTGCGGGCATTGAAAAGCGGATGGGATGGATCCCGGAAGGACACGAACAAGCAGTGCTGAGCTTCTTGGGAAAGAAGCGGGCCGCCAAGCTCGTGCCCTCATTCGCAGAGGAAGCGAAATCAATCAGACTCTACACCGCTCCGAACCGATACGATGATGCTGTCAGAGCGCCAAACATGGTGTCCTCGTGATAGGTGCGAAATCCGGTCTCGTCCTCGGCTGCTCCCACTGCAACCATCAGAGGAATCAGATGATCTTCCTGTGGATGGCAAAGTCGTGCGGATGGCGCGGCGCTCCAATCGACAAGCCTCTCCGAGCGCTTTGTCGACGGCGTTTCGCACAACGTCTCGGTGAGCCATGAGTCGAACGCTTTGGATGGAGCTATGCCGGCCGGACCCATTTGTCTCAGGTTGTGATAGCTCAAGCCACTCCCAACAATGAGAACACCCTCGGAACGAAGTGGCGCAAGGGCCCGACCGATCGCGAGATGCGCGGCAGGATCGTAGTCGGCGCGGATAGAGAGTTGCACGATCGGCATGTCAGCTTCCGGGTACATGACATAGAAAGGTGCGAACACGCCGTGATCGTAACCGCGATCGACATCCAGGTCGGTTGGGAAGCCTGCGCTGTTAAGAAGCCCTTGTACGCGCTTTGCGAGATTCGGGTCGCCGGGGGCGGGATATTTCACGCGGAAGGTGAACTCCGGAAATCCAGAGTAGTCATAAAGCATGGGCGGGTTAGGGCTAGCCTGGACAGCGAGCCGGTTCCCTTCCCAGTGGCCCGAGATCGCCAGAATCGCTTTCGGGGCTACAGGAAGCTCCTTAGGCATCTCCTTGAGAGATTGTTCAAGAACATCGAAGTACGGCATAAGGTCTTTGATCCAGGGCCACGGACCTCCGCCATGGGAGATGAAGTAGGTGGGTAGCTTGAATGACTTTGATTCAGTGTGGTTCATTTACGTGCTCCTGAGTATTGGCATGAAGGTGCGGGAGCGGCTTCCGCACCTCACTAAGCTTGTCAGATCTGTGTCGCAGGCTTTGCGGTGAGGACGCCGGTGAAGCTGGGGCGGTACTGAAGGAAGACCAGCACCCACAGCACAGAAGCCACCAGAGCCGGCGCAATGCTCGCCGGCGCAAGCGTCAGATGAAACGCAAGAATGTTGTAAAGCTCCGCCGCCAACAGTGTCAGCGCAAGCGGCACGAAGTAGCCCGATAGCAACAGCAACCCGCCGAGCACTTGAATCGCGAAGAAGAACGCGGAAAAATGCGATTCACTGACGGAGACAAGAAACTGGATCGCGGGCGGATTCGCCGGGGGCGGCTGGTGGATGAAATTGAGAAATCCATTCAGCCCGAAGACCGCGAAGATCAGCCCCAGCAAATAGCGAGCAACGATGGCAGCCATCTTCATGCGGCAACTCCCTCGAGGCTTCGCGCGTGGGTCTGCACGGCCTGAAGATGCGGCGCAAGAAACACGCCGCGATCATGCCCCTGGTTCAGAGCCGCTGTTCCACCCGCGGTGAGGAAGGTCGCGTCAGTCAAGCCAAAAAACCCAAATACGGACCGCAGATATGGCTCCACGAAATTGAACGAGGCCATCTGCGTCTGCGCGTCGTATATGCCGCCGGTTGCAATGATAAAGGTCGCCTTCTTGCCGACGATCAGGCCCTTCGGCGTTCCGTTCGCGTAGGAAAAGGTCCTTCCGACACGCGCAATCTGGTCGATCCATAGCTTGAGCACGGAGGGCACACCGAAGTTATGCATCGGCACGCCGACGACGTACTCATCGGCCTGCTCCAATTCGGCGAGCAGGGCATCGGAGAGCGAAAGCAGTTCCTTCTGCTGCGGGGTGCGAGCCTCCTCTGGCGTGTAGACGGCACCTATCCATTCCGCGGCGATTGGCGGCATTACTGTTGCGTTGAGGTCACGGTCAATGACCCTTCCATCCGGGTGTGAAGCCTTCCATTCGGCGACGAACGCAGCGGTTAGCTCACGGGAGACTGACCGACCGTAGACTGGGCTGGAATCGATATGAAGCAGCGTTGGCATAGCCAAAAACCTCCTACACGACAATTGATGAGTAATCAACACATGTCGATTCCAAAAAATGAACAAGTGTCGCATTAGCCTGCGGGAAGAGATATTCTTAAAGCTGCAATGGCCGAATCGCTCCAATCCGCCGCCGAGACGACGGATCCACGCATCCTGCGCAGCCGGCGTATGCTCATGGAGTCACTAGCCAAGCTTCTGATTAAAAAGGATTTCGAAGACATCTCCGTGCAGGAGATCGCCGACGAGGCAACCCTGAACCGCGGCACCTTTTATCTCCACTACCCGGACAAGAACGCACTGCTGCAGGCCATGACAGGCGCCCGATTCCGCGACCTTATAGAGCGCCGCGGTCTCACCTTTACCAATTGCAGTGGAGCATTGCGCGCCATGGCTCTCGGCGTCTGCGACTATCTCGCCGAGAACACAAGCTGCCCCGAGCAATTGGCTCGGATACCGCTCGAAGGCTCCATCATCCCGGTCGTCGAGGGTATGTTCAAGGAAGGCATTTCCCGTCATGCGCTGGCACCCGGTGTCGATGCGGGATTGCTGGCGACCACGGCGGCTTGGGCCGTCTTCGGGGCTGCGCGCCTCTGGTTTCAGACCCCCGACCGCATCCCGGCTGAGGAGATGGCCGCCAAGATTGAAACCATGGTAGGGCCGATCATTCTTAGCGGCTACCAGTAGCTGAACTCGTCCGGGACGCACCGGCGGTCAGACGCGTTTTTCTAAATCTCCCCAGGTGTGGGGGGTCCAAGGAAACACTGGGACGAGCCGGTCACGCTAGGGATGTCGGCGACTCGTTGAAATGGCTCTGATCGGATTAGGAACGATAAGTCGGCTTGTGACAGCCGACTTCTGCCCGGATCACGCCACGGAAGCGGTCCGCCAGCATGGTAACCCCCAACCCCCCAAACCCGCTTGGGCATCTCCGGCGGCGCGCCAGCAGGCCCAGATTGCCGCCCTCGAGAAGCAACTGGCGGACGCTAAACAGCAGGTGCAGGATATCGCCGTGAAGGCCATCGAGGGCGCCAGCGGCTCGAAGGCCCTCTCCCACATCAACCAGATCGCCATGGAGCAGGCCAAGAACCGGCGCCAGGGATAATGCCGGCGCCTTTCGCCGCAACCTGCGTTAAACTGGGAATATTCTAGGCGGATCTACTTGAATCGGTTTGTGTTTGCAGCCCTTCTGGCCACTGCTGCGGCGGCTACCGGCGCCGCGCAGGAGACCGGACAACTGGACGCCAGCCGGACTCTTTTCACGGTAATGGCGGCCATCAACGCGGTCGGTTACAGCGCCGATCTTGCGTCGCCCAACAACCATCCGCTGCGCGATGCCGTGCGCGCGGAGATCGCCAAGCGCAATCCTCCCTCGCTCCCGGCCTTGAAAGCTTTCTTCGAGGAGCATCGCAAGCGCAGCGATTCGGCGGAACTGGCGCAATACATCTCCTTCGCGCTGACGTGCAACGGGCCCCCGAATTTCGCCATTGCGAACATGCGGGACGTGGATATCCCGCCCGATGTGACCCCCATGATGGGCCTATCCCCGCTGCTGGCAGCCTTTTACAAGGAGGCCGGCATCGAGGATCTGTGGAAGCGCTCGCAGCCGGCCATCGATCAGTACATCGAGCGCTACCATGCTCCCGTCGCCGAGGCCGTGCTCCAGGTCAATGCCTACCTGCGGCAGCAGACCTCCGGATTCAGGGGGCGCCATTTCCAGATCTATATCGAGCTGCTGGGGGGACCCAACGAGGTTCAGACGCGCAGTTACGGCAACGAATTCACCATTGTCATCACGCCTTCTCCCGAACCGCGCATCTTCGACGTGCGGCACGCCTACCTGCAGTACCTGCTGGATCCCCTGGCCACCCGCAACGAGGAGATTCTCAACCGCAAGAAGGCGCTCGCCGACCACGCCGCGCGGGCTCCCGCGCTGGACGATTCTTTCAAGGACGATTTTCTGCTGCTGGTCACCGAATCGCTGGTCAAAGCCGTCGAAGCGCGTCTGGACCACAAGCCCGATGGACCCGCGCAAGCACTTCGGGAAGGCTTCATCCTGGCGCCCTATTTCGCCGAGAAACTGCCGGTCTTCGAGAAGCAGGAAGAGTCCATGCTCATCTACTACTCCGAGATGGTGCGGGCCATCGATTTGCCGAAGGAAGATGAACGGCTCAGCTCGGTGGAGTTCAACCGCTACGCCGCCGCCCGCCCCACCGTGCCGGTGGCCGCGCCGCCTCCTCCTCCGCCGCTGACCGGCGCGGAGAAAACTTTGGACGATGCCGAGCGGCTTTATGCGTCCCGCGAACTGGAACCGGCCAAGAAGCTTTACCTCGACCTCCTCCAGCAAACCGACCGGCAGAGCCTGCATGCCGCGGCCTACTATGGGCTGGCGCGCATCGCCGCTTTGCAGAAGGATCCCGAGGCGGCTGAGCGCCTGTTCAACAAGGCGCTGGAGAGCGGTCCCGAACCGGCGGTGAAGGCCTGGGTGCTGGTATACCTCGGACGGCTGTCTCTGGCCTCGGGAGACCGCGACCAGGCGGCCAAACATTTTCAAGAGGCTTTACACGTAGAAGGCGCCTCGCCGGCAGCTCAGCAAGCCGCCACACTGGGGGCGCAGCAAAGTTCGAAACCATAAAGGAAAGCTGAAGGAGCTTGGAATGAAACGACTGATTCTCACCGGTATCCTGGTATTGGCGACCGGTTTCTCGGGCCTCATGGCGCAAAAGAAGAAGAAGGGCGATGACAACGCGCAACAGGCCGCCCAGCAGACTCCCGGACCACACGTGAAATCGCAGGCCGAAGCGGAAGCCGTCCAAGCTTTGGGCAAGGCCGAGGATGCCCAGGATCAGGATGCGATCATCGCGGCCTCTGAAAGCCTGCTTGCCAAATTCGCCGACACCGAGTTCAAGGACCTTGCCCTGCTGCTGGAGGCCAAAGCCTACCAGGCGAAGGGCGACTCCGCCAAGGCCCAGATTTTTGCCGAGCGTTCCCTCGAAGCCAATCCGAAAAATTATCAGACCACCATGATGCTCGGCGAGCTCCTGGCCGCCCACACCGGCGAGCACGATTTCGACCGCGATGAGAAACTGAAGAACGCCGAGAAGTACCTGAACGACGCCATTACCGCGGCGGGGACCGCTCCCAAGCCCAACCCGGTGGTTTCCGACGCCGCCTGGGACGCGGCCAAGAAGCAGATCATTGCCGAAGGCCACAACGGGCTGGGAATGGTTGCCCTGGATCGCAAGGATTACGATGGCGCCATCAAGGAATTTCAGACGGCCTACAGCGGCGATCCACAGCCCGCCTACCAGGTCCGCATGGCGTCGGCCCAAATTTCCGCCGGCAAGTTCGACGACGCCATCGCCATCTGCGAGAAGCTTATGGCCGAACAGCAGTTGCCTGCCCAGATACGCCAGGTAGCCCAGGCGGTGCGCGCGCAGGCGCTCAGCAAGAAGAACGCCTCCGCCCCCGCCGCCCCCAAGCAGTAGCTTCATGCGCGCGGAGCTGGCCAGTCTGGAGTCGAGACTCCAATACAGGTTCTCTACCCCAGCCTTGCTGCACCGCGCGCTGACCCACAGCTCGCTCGCCCACGAAGCTCGCGGCGCCAGGGGCGAGCCATGCGAAGATAACGAACAGTTGGAGTTCCTGGGCGATTCCATACTGGGATTTCTGGTCTCCGAGGCCCTGGTCCGGCGCTTCCCCGCCTGCCGCGAAGGGGATCTCTCCAGCCGCAAGGCCTACCTGGTGAGTGCCGCGCACCTGCATGGCGTGGCCCGGCGGCTTGAGCTGGGCGATCACCTCGAGTTGGGGCGCAGCGAGGAAATGAGCGGCGGCCGCGGCAAGAAGACGCTCCTGGCGGACGCCGTGGAGGCCATCCTCGCCGCCATATACCTGGATGGCGGCATGGAAGCGGCGCGCGCCTTCGTGGCCGGTCATATTCTCGACGCGCCTTACACGGCCGACGAGGAAGCCGGCACCGATGTCCAGCCGGCGGTCGCCAATTTCAAGAGCGCTCTTCAGGAACTGGCCCGCGTCCGCAACCTGCCCCAGCCTCGCTATGTCGTCGTGCGCGAGCGCGGCCCCGAGCACTCCAAGGTCTTTACGGTGGAAGTCAGTCTGGGAAAGGATTCCGCGGGCCAAGCGGATGGACGCACCAAGAAGGTCGCCTCACAACGCGCCGCCCGCCTGGTTTACGAGCGCCTGCTCGAAGCGTCCCCCGCCGATCCAGGCTCGGCCACCGAGTAACGCCGGCCCAGCCGGCAATCCGCGTAATCGAGCACCGGCGGCGGCAGCACCGGCGCTGCCTGAACTGCCAGGGTGACGGACCGCGCGGCCACCGTGCCATCGAAGCCCTCGGCCAGCAGTGTGTAATGCGTGGTGTGCTCCGGCACGATCACCAGGCAGTGCGCCGCCCAGGGGTACACTCCCGAGATGAATGGCGAAATGCGCACCGATTTGGCGTTCTCCACGCGGTAACACAGCGTGGCCTTCTCGCCCTTCACCAGCATTCCCACGGAGGCGTAGAAGCGCACGATCCGCACCGGCCCCGGCCGCGCCGCCCGCGCATGAACCCACGAACCGCCAGCCGGTTGCGGCGCCTGCGCGATCACCCACACCGCCGCCACGATTCCCGCCGCCGCCGCCACTTTGGAGAAACGCGCCAGCATCCCCATAGTCCTGTCTCTAGAGTCCGACATTTGGACCGTGTTTTCAAGTGCGCTACCCTCATACTTCATGGCTATTCGTGTCGTTCAGGTGGATGCCTTCACCAATCGGCCTTTTGCGGGCAATCCAGCGGCCGTTTGCGTGCTTCGCGAACCTGCGCCGGATGCCTGGCTGGCCGCGGTGGCGCGCGAGATGAATCTCTCGGAGACCGCCTTCCTCGTGGCGCGAAACGATGGCTATAGCCTGCGCTGGTTCACCCCGGCCGTGGAGGTAGCTCTTTGTGGCCATGCCACGGTTGCCGCGGCCCATGTTCTCTGGGAAGACGGGCACCTTCCGGCCGGATGCCAGGCCCGCTTCCATACGCGCAGCGGCCTGCTGCTCGCCGACCGGCGCGGCGAGTGGATCGAGCTCGACTTCCCCGCCGAAATCGCCTCTCCCGTGGAACCGCCTCCGGCTCTGCTTGCGGCCTTGCGCGCCGAGGCCGGCGCGGTTTGCCGCAACCGTTTCGACTACCTGGTGGAACTGGCCTCGGAAGAGGCCGTGCGCGCCGTCAAGCCCGATTTCACGGCGCTCCGCAAACTGGAGATCCGCGGCGTCATCGCTACCGCGCGCGCATCCGAAACCGGCTTCGATTTCGTCTCGCGCTTCTTCGCCCCCGCCGTGGGCGTGGATGAGGACCCCGTGACCGGCTCGGCGCACTGCGCGCTGGCGCCCTATTGGGCCGGGCGTCTGGGCAAACTCGAGATGACCGGCCACCAGGTCTCCGCGCGCGGCGGGGTGGTGCGCGTGAAACTGATCGGCGACCGCGTCATCCTGGGCGGCCAAGCCGTGACGGTGATGACGGGGGACCTGCTGGCCTAGCGGCCCGGCGCGCCCATGCTACACTCCCAGCATGCCGGACCCGCGCGATGTCCCCGATGATCCGCCGCCGTTCCTGGGCACCTGGAACCGGGTGTACGCCGCCGTTCTGGTCTACCTGGCCGCGATCGTCGCACTTCTCTACTGGTTCACACGAGCCTGGCAATGAGGCCCCTCGACTGGATCGTGCTGGTGGTCTCGCTGGTTTCCATCGTGGTCTACGGCCTGTACCGCAGCCGGGGCAGCAATACCGTGGATCGCTACCTGCTCGCGGACAAGACCATGCCCTGGTATGCCATGGCGCTATCCATCATGGCCACCCAGGCCAGCGCCATCACCTTCATCTCCACCACCGGGCAATCCTACGCGGATGGCATGCGCTTCGTGCAGGCTTACTTCGGGCTGCCCATCGCCATGGTGATCGTCAGCGCCATTCTGGTGCCGGCTTTTCATCGCGCGAAGGTCTACACCGCTTACCAGTACCTGGAGCAGCGCTTCGACGGCAAGACGCGCACGCTCGCCAGCCTCATTTTCCTGTGCCAGCGCGGCCTCTCCGCGGGTCTCACCATCTACGCGCCGGCCATCGTGCTCTCCATCATCATGGGCTGGCCCGAGCGCGCGACCACCACCCTGATGGGCGGCGTAGTGGTTATGTACACGGTGCTCGGCGGCATCAAGGCGGTCACCTGGTCGGACGTGCAGCAGATGGGCGTCATTATCCTGGGACTGCTGGTGGCCCTGATCACCGTGATCGTGCTCCTGCCCGCGCCGGTCGGTTTCGGCGACGCCGTGTATCTCGCGGGAGCGGCCGGCCGCCTCAACGCCGTCACCACCAACTTCGACTGGAACGACCGCTTCAACATATGGAGCGGCTTTTTTGGCAGCACCTTCCTGTTCCTCTCCTATTTCGGCTGCGACCAGTCGCAGGTGCAGCGCTATCTCACCGGCCGTTCGATCGCCCAGAGCCGCCTGGGGCTGCTGTTCAATGCCGTGGCCAAGATCCCCATGCAGTTCTTCGTCCTGTTCATCGGCGCGATGGTCTTCGTGTTTTACCTGTTCATCCAGCCTCCCGTGCTGTTCCAGCACGCCGAGATCGCGCGCATTGAGCCGCTGGCCGCCTTCGCCCCTACCCAGCAGGATTACAACCGCGCCTTTGAGGACCGCCGCCAGGCCGCCCTGGCCCTGGTGGAGGCCCGCCACGCGCGGGATACGGCCGGTGAGCGCCGCCAGTTGGAGGCTTATCGCGCCGCACAGAAGCGGATGGACGCCGCCCGCGCCCGCGCCGCCCGGCTGGTGGGGCGCAGCGGCGGAGAAAAGGATTTCAGCGACACCAACTACATCTTTCTTTCCTTCGTCACGCGCTATCTGCCCGTGGGCGTCGTGGGCCTGGTGATCGCGGTGATCTTCGCGGCCACCATGTCCGCCAGTTCCGGCGAGATCAACTCGCTGGCCACCGTCTCGGTGGTGGACATCTACCGGCGCTATATTCACCGCCAGGGGAGCGATCACCATTACCTCATGGCCTCGCGCTGGGCCACGCTCTTCTGGGGAGTTTACGCGGTGGCCTTCGCCGGCTGGGGGAAGAAGCTGGGATCGCTCATCGTGGCCGTGAACGTGGTGGGCTCGCTATTTTACGGCTCGCTGCTGGGGTGCTTCGTGCTGGCCTTCGGCTTCCGGCGCGTCGGCGGCACAGCCACGTTCATCGGCATGCTGGCCGGTGAAGTGGCCATCTTCTGGGCCTTTCTATTCGGCCGCATTTCCTACCTGTGGTACAACGTCATCGGCTGCGTGGTGGTGGTGGGAACGGCCCTGGCCATCACTTACCTGGGCCCCGCCTCCGCTTCCGCCACAGCAGGTACGCCGCGGCCAGAATAGCCGCGGCGATCGAGATCCCCACCAGGTAATGGTCCACGTTGCGCTCGACGGCATGCCAGCGCTCGCCCAGAAAATATCCCAGGCCGATAAAGCTGGCTACCCATATGACGGCGCCGCTGTAGGCGAAAACCGCGAACTGGTGCGGCGCGAGGTTGCTCATCCCCGCGGCAAAGGCGGTCAAGTGCCGCACGCCAGGAATGAAATAGCCGAACGTCAGCCCCCAGTGGCCCACGCGCTCGAACCAGGCATGGGCCCGGGTGACTTGCTCTTCCTTGATGCGCAGATACCTTCCGTAGCGGTGGATCAGTTTCAGCCCGAATGTGCGGCCCAGCGTGTAGCTGATGGTGATGCCGCAGGCGCTGCCCGCCAATGCCGCGAGATAGGCGAACGGCAGCTTGAGACTCCCCTTGAATACCAGGTATCCGGTAAAAGTGAGCAGGGTCTCATCGGGAACGGGCAGCCCCACGATGCCGCAAATCAGCATCCCGAAGATGGCCGCGTAGCCGTACTCGGTGATCCACGCCAGGATCTGGTGTTCCACGCACTACACCACCAGGCCGGCGACATCCACGATGGAGCGCTCCCCCGCTACCACCACGATGCCGCTCTCGGTCACGTGATGATGCTTCCGGTCCCGATCCAGGTCATAGCCGATTTCCGCGTCCACCGGCACCCTCACGTTTTTATCCAGAATGGCGCGGCGAATTCGGGCGTGCCGTCCGATGTCGCAGTTGTCCAGGATCACGCAATCCTCCACCAGCGCCCCGGCATGGACCCGCACGCCTCTTCCCAGCACCGAATTCCGCACCATCCCGCCGGAGAGAATCGTGCCACCCGCGACGATGCTGTCGATGGCCTGTCCACGCCGGTCCTCGTCGTCGAATGTGTACTTGGCGGGGGGGTCCGGATAGCTGGTGGTGCGCACCGGCCACTCGCGGTTGTACAAATTCAGCGCCGGGCTGACCGACCGCAGGTCCATGTTCGCCTCGTAATAAGCATCGATGGTGCCGACGTCCCGCCAGTACGGCTCGGCCGAGGAAGGCTCGCCGGGGATGCGATTGGTCTGGAAGTCGTAGGCGTAGATTTCGCCGTTGCCGGCCAGCTTGGGAAGGATATTGCGGCCGAAATCGTGATGGCTGCTCTCGTCCGCGGCGTCCTCGTGCAGCAGCCGCAGCAGGGTGCGTGTCGAGAAAATGTAATTCCCCATGGAGGCGTAGACGAGGTTGCCGTTGCTGGGCATGGTGGGCGCGCTGGGATTCTTCTCGTGAAACCCCAGGATGTGCCCGTCCTCGGAGGCCTCGATCACCCCGAACTCAGCGGCTTGCTCTTTGGGCGTGGGAATCGCCGCCACCGTCACTTCCGCGGCCCTTTGCACGTGGAACTCGATCATGCTGGTGATATTCATGCGGTAGATGTGGTCTCCGCCGAAAATCGCCACCACGTGCGGATCGGACTGCTCGACCAGGTTAATGTTCTGGTAGATGGCATCGGCCGTGCCCTGGTACCAGACCTCGTGCGGCGAACGCATCTGCGCCGGCACCGGGATGATGAACTGCGTCTTGAGCGGTCCGCCGAACTGCCAGCCCTCGCTCAGGTGCTGCAACAGCGACTGGCTCCGGAACTGCGTCAGGACATATATCGAATAAATGCCGGAGTTGATGAAGTTGCTCAGCACGAAGTCGATAATGCGGTACTTGCCGCCGAAGGGAACGGCCGGTTTGGCCCGTTCCTTGGTGAGCGGGTAAAGGCGCGTCCCCTTCCCGCCCGCCAGCACGATTCCCAGTACCCGTAAGCGCATAGCTCGCGACCAAAACTTATTGTTCCAGGCCGATCCCCGCCGTGCAAGGGAATTCGATTCCCTCGAAACTACATATATGCCGGAATGCGGATGCCCAAAATGCCCGCCGTGCGCTCCAGTTGACGGCGGAAATAATCCGTCATCCACAGCAGAAATACCTGTTTTTCGCGATTCTCCTCGTGAATTATGGGGTATTGATGATAGAAATTATTGAACGCCTGGGCCAGTTGAAACGCGTACTTGGCCACGTGCGCCGGCTCGCCCGCCGTCACCGCGCGCTCCAGGGCCGCGTCGGCTTTCGAGGCCGCCAGCAGCATTTGCCAGAAATCCTCGGACTGGAGCTGCCGCGCCATGGCCGCGCGGTCCAGCTCGGCGGCGAAATCCGGCACCGTTCCCCCGCGTTCCTCCAGCTTGCGCAGGATATTGCGTGCGCGCACGGCCGCGTATTGCACGTAGGGGCCGGTCTCGCCCTCGAAGCTGAGAGCCTCCTGCAAGTCGAAGGCGATCACCGAATTGCGCGTGAACTTCAGCAGGAAATAGCGCAGCGCCCCGATGGCGATCTCGCCCGCTACCCGCCGCTGCTCCTCGGGAGGCGCCTCGGCGTGGCGCGAGGCGACTTCTTCCAGCGCCTTCGAGATCAGGCTGTCCATCAGGTCGTCCGCCTTGACGCCCAGGCCTTTGCGCCCGGAGACCTCCACGTAGGGCCGCTGGCGGTCCTCCTCGGATAGCGCCAGCCCCAAGTCCGCGCAGCAGCGCGGCGAGAGCGCCACCATCTCGTAGGAGAAATGCACCGAGCGATCGGCCTGCTCGAGGTACCCCAGTCCCCGCAACCCCGCCACCACCACATCCTGCAAGTAAGACTGGCGCGCATCGATCACGTTGTAGACGCGCGCGCCGTGCCCGAACCGGCGCCCCGAATCCACCGGATCGTCCGTCGTGACCCACAGCACACGGCCATCCGCGTAGGTGTGGAAGGGCCGATAGAAGAAGTCTTTGCCCAGCAGGCCGAATTTCCAGAGCTGGTAGGCGATATCCTTGCCGACGTAGGTGACCGTGCCGTCCGAGCGCACGATCACCTTGCCCTCTTCGGAAAGCCCGGGCATCACCCAGCAGCCCGCGTTCTTGCCCTCGGTCTCGAGGAAGATGGCCTGGCGCTCCTTGAGCAGCTCGAAGGCCGACGCCCAGAACTTCAGGCGCAGGATCTCGCTCTCGCGCGGCAGCACGTCATACTCGACGTCCAGACGCAGCATGGTATCCAGGTGCGCCTGGACGATGGCGTCCGCTACCAGGTGCGCCAGCTCGGCCAGCTCGCCCTCGCCCGCCTCGATTGCGTGCAGCGTCTGGCCGCGCCAGGCCAGGGCATCGGGCTGCTCCTGGTAAAAGCTCGAGGTGCGCGCATAGAGATCCCAGCAGTAGTAATCGAACCGTAACGAGGCGTCCGCCAGCAGAGCCTGGACGTCGGAGGGGGTCTTGTGCTCCAGGAAGTGGAAGCCCACCACCACATCGGCCACCTGCACGCCGGTGTTATCGATGTAGTTCTGCACCTCGACGGTTTCGCCGCGCGCGCGCAGCATGCGCACGAAGGTATCGCCCAGCGTGGCATTGCGCAGGTGCCCGATGTGCGCCGCCTTGTTGGGATTGATATTGGTGTGCTCGACGATGATCTTCTGTCCGCTTCCCGCGGCGCGCTCGCCTTCCCCGGCCAGCAGCCCCGCGCCGAAAGCCGCGCGATCCAGCCGGAGGTTCAGGTACCCGTTGCCCGCCACCTCGATGGCCGCGATTCCTTCGATGGGCCCGATCCCGGCCGCCAGATCCGCGGCGATCTTCTTGGGCGCCTGGCGCAACTGCTTGGCCAGTTGGAAGGCCGCCGGCACCGCCATTTCGCCGAAATCGCTCTGCCGCGGCTGCTCGATCGCAATGGCAACGTCAATGCCGTAGCGGACCAGAATGTGTGCGTGGAATGCGTCGGAAACGCGCTTCTCGATGGAATGGAACACGGAAATTCGAGTATACCGTGCAGGGGCCGCTATCCTAAAATCGAGTCTGGAGCCTCCATGACCTCCCGAGAACGGATGCGCGCCGCCCTGGCGCATCGCCTGCCCGACCGCATCCCCCTGGATTTCGGCGGCACGGCCGTCACCGGCATCCACGCCAGCTGCGTGGCCGCGTTGCGCGACTATTTCGGCCTGGAAAAGCGCCTCGTCAAGGTTCACGAGCCTTACCAGATGCTGGGCCTGGTGGAACCCGATCTTCAGGAAGCCATGGGACTGGATGTGGAAGGCGTCTTCCCGCGCAAGACCATGTTCGGTTTCCCCAACCGCGAATGGAAGACCTGGCGCATGCCGGACGGCCTCGAGGTGCTGGTCTCGGAAGATTTCCGCGTAACGGTGGAGCCCAACGGAGACACTCTCATTTATCCCGAAGGCGACACCACGGCGCCACCCAGCGGGCGCCTGCCGCGCGGCGGCTATTTCTTCGACACCATCGTGCGCCAGCCGCCCATCGATGAGGACAATCTCAGCCCGGAAGACAACCTCGAGGAATTCACGCCGCTGGCCGAAGAAGACATCCTGTACTTCCGGGACGAGGTGGCCCGCGCGGCGGCCACCGGCCGGGGCATCATCGCCAGCTTCGGCGGCACCGCTTTCGGCGATATCGCCCTGGTCCCGGCGCCCTTCCTGAAACACCCCAAAGGCATTCGCGACATCGCCGAATGGTACATGTCCACTTCCAGCCGCCGCGATTATGTGCACGCCATCTTCGAGCGGCAATGCGAGGTCGCGCTGGCCAACCTGGCCCGCGTACACGCGGGGGTGGGCGACGCCGTGGATGCCGTGTTCCTCTGCGGCACGGATTTCGGCACGCAGACGTCCACATTCTGCTCGGTGGCCACGTTCAACGAGCTGTACCTGCCCTATTACCAGCGCCTGAACCGGTGGATTCACCAGCACACCGCCTGGAAATCGTTCAAACACTCCTGCGGCTCGGTGGTTCGGCTGCTGCCCTGCTTCATCGAGGCCGGCTTCGATATCCTCAACCCGGTGCAGTGCTCGGCCGCGGGCATGGACCCCGCGCAATTGAAGACGCAGTATGGCGACCGCCTGACGTTCTGGGGCGGCGGCATCGACACGCAGCAGATGCTGCCATTCGGCACGCCCGCGGAGGTGCGCCGCCAGGTGCTGGAGCGCTGCCGCGTGTTCGCGCCGGGCGGAGGCTTCGTCTTCAACGCCGTCCACAATGTGCAGGCCCGCACGCCGGTCGAGAACATCGTGGCGATGCTCGAAGCCGTCCAGGAGTTCAACGGAGCCGCCATCGATGCTTGATTTGCGCGAGTTGACCGCCTCCGGCCCGGTGCTGGCCGATGGAGGCTGGGGCACCGAATTGCAGAAACGCGGCCTCGCGGGCGGCGAATGCCCGGATCTCTGGAATCTCACCGAACCGGCGCGAGTCGTGGACGTGGCCCGCTCGTACGCCGAGGCGGGTAGCCGCGTGATCCTCACCAATACCTTCCGTGCCAACCGCGTCTCGCTGGCGGGCTACGGTCTCGCGGATCAGGCGGCGGCTATCAACCGGGCCGGCGCGCGCCTTTCGCGGGAAGGCGCCGGCGCGAGGGCCCTGGTCTTCGCCTCCATCGGACCCACCGGCAAGATGCTGGCGGCCGATGAAATCGGCGCCGACGAAATTCTGGCCGCTTTCCATGAACAGGCGCTGGCGCTGGCCGAGGGCGGCGCCGACGCCTTGCTCATCGAGACCATGAGCGACCCCGCGGAAGCCGCCCTGGCGCTGGAGGCCTCGCTCGCGACGGGCCTGCCCGTCATCGTCTCCTTCGCCTTCGACACCGGCCGCAACAAGGACCGCACCATGACCGGCGCCACTCCCGAACAGGCCGCCCGCCACATGGAGGAACGCGGGGCCCATGCCGTGGGCGCCAACTGCGGGGTGGGAATCGCCGAGTACGTGCCCGTCTGCCGCCGCCTGCGCGCGGCCACCGGGCTGCCCCTCTGGATCAAGCCCAATGCGGGCCTGCCCGAAGTGGTGGACGGCCGGGCGGTCTACCGCACCAGCCCGGAGCGCTTCGCCGCCTCCATCCCCACGCTCGTCGAGGCCGGAGCCAATTTCATCGGCGGCTGCTGCGGCACCGATCCCGAATTCATCCGGGCCGCCGCGCGCGCCCTGGTGCCCCCGTGCGCCTGAAGCTGATCGCCTGCGAGGTGCTGTATCGCGAAATGTGCGCCGCGGTGGCGCGCGCCCCGCACCAGGTGGATATCGAGTTTCTGCCCAAGGGCCTGCACGATCTTGGCGGCGCCATTATGCGCGCGCGGCTTCAGGAACTCGTGGATGCCGCCGATCCCGCGCTCCACGATGCCCTGCTGTTCGGCTACGGACTCTGCGGCAACGGCGTGGCCGGCCTGCGCAGCCGCGGCGTGCCGCTCGTGATCCCGCGCGCCCACGATTGCATCGGCCTGCTCCTGGGCAGCCGCCAGCGCTACAAGGAGTATTTCGACAGCAGCCCCGGCGTGTATTTCCGCTCGACCGGATGGCTGGAGCGCGGCGAGGGTCTCGACCAGGCCACCATGCGCACCGTACGCGACCGCACCGGCTCCGGCTACACGCTCGAAGACCTCATCGCCCGCTACGGCGAGGACAACGGCCGCTATCTCTTCGACGAGTTCAGCGGCTACCAGCGCAGCTACCGACGCCTGACCTACATCGAAACCGGCCTGGAACCCGATGGCCGTTTCGAGCAGCGGGCGCGGGAGGAAGCCGCCCGCCGCAACTGGGAATTTGAGATCATTGCGGGCGACCTGCGCCTCTTCGAAGCCCTGGTTTCAGGCGTATGGGACGAGAGCGATTTCCTGGTTGTGCCCCCCGGTTGGCGGGTCAAGAGTACATACGATGAAGACGTGATCGCCAAGGAACCCGCCGAATGACGGGCTTCCCGATTACCCTCGCGCCGCTCGGCATCCGCCTGGAAGTCGAGCGCGGCGCATCGCTCGAAACCCTGCTGGCGGGGCACGGCGTGGAATTTCCGTGCGGCGGCGCGGGCATCTGCCGCGGCTGCCGCGTGCGCGTGATCGAAGGCGAGCTGGCGGTCACCGCGGAGATGCGGGAGGTCTTCACGCCCGCCGAGCTCGCCGCCGGTTGGCGGCTCGCCTGCACGGCCCGCGTCGAAGGCCCGCTGACGCTCGAGATCGCGCAGTGGACCACCCCCGTCCTCACCGACGAATCCCGCTGCCCCTTCGAACCGCAGGAGGGCTGCGGCATCTCGATCGACCTCGGCACCACCACGCTGGCGGCGCAACTGGTGGATCTCGCGACCGGTGAGGTGGTGGCCGTCCAGACCGGCCTCAATCCCCAGACGGTGCACGGCGCCGATGTCATGAGCCGCATCGAATTCGCCCTGGCCGGCGGCGCCCCGCGGCTGGCCTCGCTGATTCGCGAAGCTCTGGGCGGTCTGGTGGCGGCCCTGCCCCGCCGCGATGCTGTGCGCCTTGTGCTGGTGGCCGGCAATACCGTGATGCACCATCTTTTTTGCGGGCTGGATGTGGGGCCGCTGGCGCATGTGCCGTTCGAGACCGCTAACGGCGGCGCGATCGAACTGGCTCCGCGCGATCTCGGGTGGGAGCTGCCCGCCGGCGCCGCGGTGCGTTTTCTGCCGTGCCTGGGCAGCTTTGTGGGCAGCGACATCCTGGCCGGCATCCTGGCCACCGGCATGGCGGAAACGGGCCGCCTGGCCGCGCTCATCGACCTGGGCACCAACGGCGAGATCGTGGTGGGCAACTCCGAGCGCCTGCTGTGTGCCTCCACCGCCGCCGGACCGGCCTTCGAAGCTGGCCGCATCCGCATGGGGATGCGCGCCGCCGAGGGCGCCATCACCCACGTGACCGTGCATGATGGCGCTCTGGCCTGCCGCGTGATGGGCGGCGTTCCCGCGCGCGGCGTTTGCGGCAGCGGGCTGGTGGACGCCGCCGCCGCCGGCCTGGCGCTCGGCGCGTTGCTACCGAGCGGCCGTCTGGCCGGGGGCGCGCGCGAGTGGGAGCTAGCGCATCCGGTGGCCATCACGCAGGCCGATATCCGCGAATTGCAACTCGCCAAAGCCGCGATTGCCGCGGGCCTGCGCATCCTGCTGGAGCGCTGGAACGCCCGCGCCGCGGACCTCGGCGCCATTTACCTGGCGGGCGCGTTCGGCAACTATGTCAACATCGCGAGCGCCCGCCGCATCGGCCTGCTGGAAGCCGAGCCGGCGCGCATCGTCCCGGCCGGCAACACCGCGCTGAGGGGCACTCGCATGGCGCTGCTGGCGCCCTCGCGACGAGAACGGCTTGTAGAAGGCATTCGCGCGCGGTGCGAGCACGTGCCGCTGGCGTCCGACCCGCGGTTTCAGGATACGTTCGTGGATTCGATGGGGTTTTGAGGAAGGGTGACGCTCACTCCTTCCCCGCCCCCTCCGCTCCCGGCGCACGCACCGCGCGCAAGATCCGCCGTATCTTCTTCGGCGACATCGAAAGCCGCGCGGCTACGCGCGAGACCTTGCGCTCCTCGCGTTCCCAGACCTTCGGCACAATCAGCCGCGCAAACTCCTCGGTGATTTCCTGAAAGGTCTTGTCTCCCACGATGCCGGCGCTCCAGGCGCGCAGGACCGGGTCCACCGGGCCGGAATGCAGCACTTTAGACTTCAGCAGTTCCAGGTCATGCCACACGTACTGCCGCTCCAGGCCTTCAGGTTTCAGCAGCGCCACCGCTTCTTCGCAGCAGCGGCGCGCCAGGTCGGGGTCGCCATGCGAGGGAGCCGTGTGGGTCAGCCCCTGCCAGATATACGCGCGCGCCAGCAGGCGGCGGTTCTGCGTGCGCCCGGCGAAATCCACCGCCTCGCGCGCGAAGGCCTCGGCTTTTTCGAAATGATGGCCCGCGTCGCCGATCTCCTCTTCCAAACGCGCATTCTCCACCATGCACTGGAGGCTGCGAGCCCGCGCCATCACGATCGAATCCTGCTTCCCTTCGCCATGCCGGAAGGCGCTCTCCGCTTCGGAGGCGGCGGCGTCCAGTTCTCCGAAATCCAGCGCCAGAAGGCCCTGATTGACGTGCACGCCGGCCATGCCGCGGTGATTGTCATGCCGCGTGTAAATGGCCATGGATTCCTGTAATTGCTCGCGGGCCGATCGCGGATCTCGCCGATGCGCTGCCGCTGCGAGCGGGAGGCTTCGGCGCGGGCCGCGGCGCCCGCGGCGCCGCGGCGCGAGGCGGCTTCCGAATCGGCCGTCGTTTGGATATCGAGGGCGATCAGACGGTTCACGAATCCGATGTTCAGCAGCGAGCGCGCCAGTTGCAGCTCGGCGCCCCGCGCGCGGCGGTATTCGCAGATGGCGCGTTCGAAGCCCTCGAGCGCCTGTTCGTAACGGCCCTGACGGCGCGCGATTCTCCCGTAGGCGGACTGTATGTTCCCGCGGGTCAGAAAATCGTCGCTTTGGCTGACCGCCTCCTCGGCTTTCCGCAGAATCGCCACGGCTTCGCTGAGCTTGTTCTTCTGGAACGACACCCAGCTTCGCGTAAGCTGCATCACCGCGGCCGCCGGCGCGTAGCCGCAGCCCAGGGCCAGCTCTTCTCCGCGAACCGTGTAACTCAGGGCGTCGTCGTAACGGCCCATGCGCCGCAGGCAGCGGCCGGTCCAGAAGCTGGCAATCGAGAGAAGCTCGTTGTCTCCGGTCTCGCCGCCGAGCGAATCGACCAGCCGGAAGTGGGCGGAGGCCTGTTCGAACTCCTCCCGCGACATGGCGGCCACGCCCTCGGCCATGCGAAGGTGCAGGTAATCGATGAGAGGGAGAGACGATCGGGCGCTCAAGGGGAACCGCTCGAGCAACCGGTGGATGAGGCGCGCGTCTTCGAAGCCGGCATCCACCCACTGGGCGACCAGGCCCAGCAGGGTACCGGCGTTCTTTGTCGCGGGTCCGAGCATGTCGAGGAAGGGCCGGATGCCATCCAGCTTACGGACGCCTTCCTCGATGCGCCGATGTCCCAGCAGGTCCCGCAACTCGGCGAGTAAAGCCGGGAGATCGGCCTCGGCCATCATGACCGCAGTATACTTCCAAACCGCCTACGCGATGCGGTCGTAGGCCCGCAACGTCAGAAACTCGGGAAACTCGGGGCTCGAGATCATTTCCCGCAGCAACTGGCGAGCGGTGGAAAGCTGTTCCTCCGGGAAGCGCGGGCGCAGCTTTTCAAAATGCTTCCCGAGGATTTCGTCGGCGAGATCGAACGTCACCGTCCGGCCGTCGTCCATGGGGGCGCCATGGCGGATCCATTGCCAAACCTGCGCGCGGCAAATCTCCGCCGTGGCGGCATCTTCCATCAGGTTGTAAATCGGCACGCAGGCGTTGCCGCCCAGCCAAACCGCCAGATACTGCAAGCCCACGTCCATGTTGATCGAGAGCCCGCGCTCGGTAATCGTCCCGGTGGGCATGGTCAGCAGATCCTGGGCCGTGACGGTCGAGGTCTTCGGCTTGTTCAGTTGGTTCGGGAACGGCATGTAGGTATCGAAGACGCTCTTGGCGAGCGGCACCAGCCCGGGGTGCGCCACCCATGTGCCGTCATGGCCGGCCCAAACCTCGCGCAGCTTGTCCTCGCGAACCTTGTTCAAAGCGGCTTCGTTGGCCTCCGGATCGTTCTTGATGGGAATCTGCGCGGCCATGCCGCCCATGGCGTGCGCCGAGCGGCGGTGGCAGGTGGCGATCAGCAGGTCCACATAAGACGACATGCAGTGCCGGGTCATGGTGACCTGGGCGCGGTCCGGCAGGATGAAATCCGGGCGGTGGCTGAATTTCTTGATGATGCTGAACATGTAGTCCCAGCGGCCGCAGTTCAACCCCGCCGAGTGTTCCCGCAGTTCCCACAGGATCTCGTCCATCTCAAAGGCCGCCAGAATCGTCTCGATTAGAACCGTGGCGCGAATAGTGCCGCGCGCGATGCCGAGTTGCTCCTGCGCATGCACGAAAACATCGTTCCAGAGACGCGCTTCGCGGTGGCTCTCCAGCTTGGGGAGATAGAAATACGGCCCCGTGCCGTTCGAAATCAGCGTGCGCGCGTTATGGAAGAAGAACAGCCCAAAATCGAACAGCGAACCCGAAATGGGCTTCCCATCCACCAGGTAATGTTTCTCATCGAGGTGCCAGCCGCGCGGGCGCACCATCAGGACGGCCGGCGACTTATTCACCTCGTAATACTTGTTATCCGGGCTGGTGTAAGTGATGGTGCCGTTGACGGCGTCGCGCAGGTTAACCTGGCCCTCGATCATGGTCTGCCAGTAGGGACAGTTGGAATCCTCGAAATCGGCCATGAACACGCTGGCGCCGGAGTTCAGGGCGTTGATGATCATCTTGCGGTCGGTGGGCCCGGTGATTTCGACGCGGCGATCCAGCAGGTCCGAGGGCGCCTCGGCGACCCGCCACGAAGAAGCGCGGATTTCGGCGGTTTCGGGCAGGAAATCGGGCATCTTGCCCTCCTGGATCTCCCGCTGGCGAACTCGCCTCGCGGCTAGCAGCTCCTGGCGCCGCCCCTCGAATCGTCTGGCCAGCCCATCGATGAAGCTCTTGGCTTCCGGAGTCAGAATCTGCTGCTCGGGATCGGCCGCCTCGATTCTACATGGCGCGGCCATATTTGTGGTTGCGATCACGTGGTGCTTTCCCCTCTCACTCAGATGCTAGCGCACCGGGGCACTCTTTTCTCGCGACCGATCCGTTTCGGACCACTGGTCCGCAGGGTCCCAGATCGATTGTCCCCAGGCGCGTTTCCACAGTCTACTAGACGGTAGAGACCGGCGCACCGGCGAACAGGAGGGGAATCATGGCGAATTCGGGAAATCATGCGGGTAACGGGCACGCGGGCAACGGGCACGAGAAGAATCCGCGCTGGCAGGGCATAGAGCGGCCCTACAGCAGCGCGGATGTGGCGCGGCTTCGGCCTTCGATTCACATCGAGCACACGCTTGCGCGTCTCGGCGCAGAGCGCTTGTGGCAACTTTTTCACGCGGAACCGTACGTGGCGGCCCTCGGCGCACTCACGGGCAACCAGGCCGTGGAGCAGGTGCAGGCCGGGCTGAAAGCCATTTACCTGAGCGGCTGGCAAGTGGCCGGGGATGCCAACCTCGCCGGCCAGATGTACCCGGATCAGAGCCTGTATCCCGCCAACAGCGTGCCGGCGCTCGTCCGTGCGATCAATAACAGTTTCATCAGAGCCGACCAGATCTGCCGGTCGGAAGGCAAACCCGGCCCCTACTGGTTCGCGCCCATCGTGGCGGATGCGGAGGCCGGTTTCGGCGGCGTTCTGAACGTTTTCGAACTGATGAAAGGCATGATCGAAGCCGGAGCCGCGGCGGTCCATTTCGAGGACCAGCTCTCTTCGGCCAAGAAGTGCGGTCATATGGGGGGCAAGGTGGTGGTGCCGACGCGCGAATTCGTGCAGAAGCTGGTTTCCGCGCGCCTGGCCGCCGATGTGATGGGCGTGCCCACCCTCCTGATCGCCCGCACCGACGCCGACAGCGCCCGTCTTCTGCTGAGCGACATCGATCTGGAGGATGCGCCCTTCATTAAGCCGGGAAGGACCGTCGAAGGCTTCTTCCGTTTCGAAGGCGGCCTCGAAGCGGCCATCGCGCGCGGCCTGGCCTACGCGCCCTATGCCGACCTCATCTGGTGCGAGACCTCCGAGCCCAACGTCAAGCAGGCGCGCGCCTTCGCCGAGGGAATCCATGCCAAGTTCCCCGGCAAACTCCTGGCGTACAACTGCTCGCCCTCCTTCCATTGGAAGAAGAAGCTGGACGATCGGCAGATAGCCCATTTCCAGAAGGAACTCGGCGAGATGGGATACAAATTCCAGTTCATCACGCTGGCGGGTTTCCACTCCCTGAACCTGGGCATGTTCGATCTGGCGCGGGAGTATCGCCAGACGGGGATGAGCGCCTACGCGCACTTGCAAGAGCGGGAATTCGCCCTAGCGGAGAGCGACGGCTATTCGGCCGTGCGGCACCAGCGGTTCGTGGGCACCGGCTATTTCGACGCTGTGCAAAACGTGATTGCGGGCGGCCGGTCGGCCACCGAGGCCCTCGAAGGCTCCACGGAAAACGAGCAATTCACTCTGCCCCCGGCGCCTCTTGACGGAGGCATCGCGCACGCCGACCAGTAATCAGCCCATGGCCGCGCGCACGTTGTTCAGCGACCCGGGAACTCTCGACCGGTAAAATCGGCCATCTTGCCGCCGCCGCGGCTCTACTTCACCCGCAGAGCGAAGAGCGTCTGATCGTCGAATGGCGTGGTCGAGAACTTGTCCAGCTCGCGAAACAGGGCCGCGATCAGATCTTTGGGACTGCGATGGCAGTTGGCGCGAACCGCGTGCGCCAGCCGCCCGCGGCCGAATTCGGTTCCCTCGGCGTTAAGGTGATCGGTGATGCCGTCCGAATAGAGCACGATGGCGTCTCCCGCCTGCGCCTGAAACGTCGCCTCTTCGTATTCGCGCGATTCCAACAGCCCCACGGGAACACCTTCCACCCGGATGTTCAGGATCTCGCCATTCCGGCAGATCATAGGCGGCAGCGCCCCGGCATTGGCCATCACGATCTGCCGCGCGGCCGGGTCCCACAGCAGCACGCACAAGGTGGCGTAGCGGGCCTCCACCTTGCGCTTGACCAGCGCCTCGTTCAGTTCCTTGAGGAGATCGGCGGGCCGCCGGCGGCGGGGCGCGAGCGTGCGCAGTAGCCCGCTCATCAGCCCTCCGTAGAGCGCCGCGGCCGCGCCCTTGCCGCTCACGTCCCCGAAGGCGATCAGGGTCTGGCGGTCCTTGTGTTCGAAGATGTCGTAGATATCGCCGCTAATCTCGCGGGCCGGCCGCAGGCGCACGGCCGCCTCGAGGCCCTCGATCTCCGGCTCGGCGTCCGGAAGCAGGACGCGTTGCAGGTCGCGCGCCGCCTGCAGGTCCTCGTCCATGCGGCGCTCCCGCTTGGCCACTTCCTCGTAGAGCCGCGCGTTCTCGACGCTGCTGGCCACCTGGGGCGCCAGCAGGGCGAGGGTTCGCGCGTGATCGTCGGTGAAATAACCCACCCGGTTGCTTTCCAGGTCCATCACCCCGATTACGCGGTCGTGCGCGATCAGGGGAACCGCCACTTCAGAGCGTATGTCCGGGTGCGAGGCGATGTAGCGCGGATCCTTGCTGGTATCATGCACGTGCACCACCTGACGCGATTCCGCCGCCGCCCCGGTCAGCCCCTTTCCCAGCGGCACGTTGTCGATGTCCACGCGCTCGTCGTAGCGCATGCTGAAACGGTGGCGCAGCGCCTTGGCCTGCTCGTCCACCAGCAGGATGCTGAAGGCGTCGTAGTTGATCAGCTCCCGCATGGTGGCGGCGATTTTGCCCAGCAACTCGTTCAAGTCCAGGATGGAGCTGA
Organism: Terriglobia bacterium; assembly: GCA_963714205.1. Taxonomy (GTDB): domain Bacteria; phylum Acidobacteriota; class Terriglobia; order Bryobacterales; family Bryobacteraceae; genus CAVQNQ01. The sequence continues at coordinate 107,716 of CAVQNQ010000002.1, read as the reverse complement.
ACTCACGCGAAATGTTGGCCAGCGTCTTCAGCGTGCGGTTCTGCCGGTCCACGCGCCGGTACAGGCGCGCGTTATCGATGGCGATGCTCACTCGCGCGGCGATCAGCCGCAGCAGCGCGCAATCGTATTCCGTGTAGGCGTTCACGCGCGTCGATTGCAGGTCGATCACGCCCACCAGCTTGCCGCGGGCGGTCATGGGCATGGCCAGCTCCGTGCGCACCGCGTCCACCGTGTTCAGGTAGCGCGGGTCGTTCCGCACGTCGCCCACCAGCACCGGCTCGCGCCGCGCCGCCGCCGTTCCGGTGATGCCTTCGCCCAAGGCCAGGGTCAGATTGCCCACCACCTCCTCGCGATGTCCCACCGCGTACCGTATGCGCAGTTCCTGGGGCTTCTCGTGATACAGCAGGATGGCGAAAAGATCGTACGGCAGGACCTTCTGGATGATTTCCGCGACGTTGGCCAGCAGACGATCCAGGTCCAGAGTGCCGGCGGTGCCGGCCGAAACCTCCAGCAGGAAATCGAGCAGCTCGGAGCGTTCGCGGAATCGCACCGCGGCTTTTCGGCTGGCCTGCATGGCACTCATTGCGCCGCTGGCCTCAACCCGCCGCTTCGACGATCTTCACGCCGGCGCTGGACCCGATGCGAGTGGCTCCCGCCGCGACCATCGCCTGGAAATCCGCGAGCGTGCGGATGCCGCCCGCCGCCTTGACGCCCATCTCCGGCCCCACCACGCTGCGCATCAGCGCGACATCCTCAGCCGTGGCTCCGGAGCTGTTGATGCCGGTCGAGGTCTTCACGAAATCCGCCCCCGCCAGCTTGGCCAGCGTGCAGGCCAGGGCTTTTTGAGCGTCATCCAGAAGCCCCGTCTCGATAATCGTCTTCACGATGGCGCCAGCCGCGTGCGCCACCTCGACTACCTGCCGGATGTCCAGCCTGACCGCATCGCGATCGCCCGAGCGCAGCGCGCCCACGTTGATCACCATGTCGATTTCCTGAGCGCCCGCGCGCAGCGCCGCGGCTGTTTCGGCCACCTTCGCCTCCGTGCTGTTGGCGCCCAGGGGAAAGCCCACCGTGGTGCAGACTTTAACCGGCGAACCGGCCAGCTCCGCGCGCACCAGCGGCACCCAGTAGGAGTTCACGCACACGCTGGCGAAGCCGTACGCGCGCGCCTCGCGGCAAGTTTTGACGATTTCCTCGCGGGTGGCATCGGCTTTCAGAAGGGTGTGGTCGATCATGGCCGCAACCGAAACCGGCCGGCCGAGTTCAGCTTGCGTCACGAGCTTTCCTTTTTCAGGTACTGCCGTTCGATGGCGGCGATCTTATCGATGCGCCCCTGGTGGCGTCCGCCGCCAAAAGGCGTGGCGATCCAGGTTCGCAGCACATCTTCCGCCTGGGTTTGGGTCAGGAGCCGCCCGCCTAAAGTAAGGACATTAGAATCAATAGCTTCTCGGCTGTTTCGGGCGGAAGGCCTATCGTAGCAGAGGGCCGCCCGGATACCCGGAACCTTATTTGCCACGATGGCCGAGCCGATTCCCGCCGCGTCCAGAATTACGCCCCGCAGAGCCGCTCCGGAGGCCACCAGCTCGGCCACCTTGAGCGCCAGGTCCGGGTAATCGGCCGGCTTCTCGTCGTAAACCCCCACGTCGCGCACTTCGAGACCGAGGCTCTCGATCACCGGCTTGAGCGCCTCCTTCAAGTCATAACCGCAATTATCGGCGCCCAGCGCGACGGTCTTCTCCGGCGGCGCCATGCCCGAGATCTGGTCCTCGGGCACTTCGAGAATGCGAACTCCCCGGTCGGCAGCCACTTCTCGCGCTGAGAGCGTAATCAGGCTCCCCAGGGGAACTCGCAGCTCGCCGTTGGCCGGCACATCCTGTGCAGTGATAATCCGTCTCATGAACTGTAAGGACCATTGTAATGGGCCGCGCGCCGTAGTGCTGCTATTTTGCTCCCGCGCGAACCCGCGCAAGCAGCGGGACGAGCGTCCTCACGGGAGCGTTACCGGCCCTCCGGATCGAATATCTGTCCCCAGATCACCTGGTAGCCCACCACCTGGTCGTAGAGGTCTTTGGCCGCGCGCACCGACACCCGCGTGTTGGGCTTCAGGGCGGCCGCTCCCACCACCTCGCCGTTTTCCAGGTACTGGGTGTCCGGCCGCAGTTGGATGGTTCGATCGCCGTCGCGCGTGTGCAGCACCAGGCGTTCGCCGCTCAACCGGGAGACCACGCCGGAGTACGTCAGGTTGCCCGCGGCCTGGTCTCCTTCGAGCGAGCTTCCCAGGAGGATGCTGCGCTCAGCCGAGTCGCGAGATGCGGGCAGGCGGCTCTGAACCGGCGTCCGCGGCGGAGGTGGATCTTCCACCACGTGCACGGTGCGCGCATAGCGCAAAAACAGGCCATGGACTGCGTCCGACAGCACTTCCACCTTCTCGCCCGGACGCAGCCGGGATACATCGATCAATTGATTTTCCCGCTCCACGTAGGTTTGGCGATCGAACTGGTAGCGGAATACGTGGTTATCAACCGCGCGCACGCTGAATTCGCCGGTGTCAGTCTGGGCATCCCGTTCCAGCAGCACCCCGCGCACCAGCGGCGGACTGGCGCCGGGCGTCTGCGCCGCTAGCAGGCACGTGAAGATCAACACCACCCCAAACCGCATCCAAAGACCTCTGCTTACAACCTACCATGCGGGAGTTGCGGCGGCCGGCATGGGGGACGGCAGTCACCCGCACCTGCACATTGAGATTCCCCTGGATGTTCGAAAGGGGTAGACTACTGCCATGAGAGAATACAAAGTCCCGGCTCTGTTTCTCTTGTTCTTCCCGATCCTGGCGGCGCAGACCGTCCCGGCGGGCTGGAAGGTAGTAAGAGATTCCAAGCGCTTGTGCCAAATCGCGGTTCCACCGGAGTGGGCGCCTTTGGAGGAACAAACCGGGGCGGCCGTCTTCAAAGACTCCACAACGGCCATCGCGGTGGTCACCAGCCAGCCCGGGCAGGCGTTTAAACCGCTGCCGGAATCTTGGCAAAAGGTGATGGACATTCCCAAGGGCAAGCTGTTCGAGAATACCGCGAAGCGCACCTTTTACCAGGACAGGACCTCCAGGAACCCGGAGAGCGCGAACGCCTATAGCGCCAGCGTGCCGGGAAAGGCTGGGACATGCAGTTGCCACGTGACCTTTCTCCCGAGCGTCCCCGAGGAGCTTGCCAGAAAAATCACACTCAGTCTTGGTCCCGCGCCGGAGTAGGCGCGAGCTTCCCGACCGGCCGCTCATATGGTTTCCAGGCGCCGACATGTGCCATGCTAGTCTCTAATGCGAGACCCGGAGACCATCGAAACCGAGCTGATGGAAATTAGCGCGATGACCGACGATGCCCTCAAGTTGGAGCGCATCATTACCTGGTGCGCATGCCATCCCGACGAAGTTCCTTTCGCCCTGCACCAGCTCATGGGCCGGCGCGACCAGCACGCGTCGCCAGCCTCGGACGCAAACGGCAGTTAACTATCCCAACCCCGGAATACCGCCCAGCGTCCGCGCCAGCTTCACGGCGCGCAGGACGGCCGCGGCCACGGCTTCGGCCGCGGCCACGCCGAGCACGTCGATGTCCGCCTGGCGGTCGCCGAGGGAGAGCGCGAAGGCCGTATCGCCGTCGGACATCGTGTTAACCGGGTAGATCGTGCGCGCCATGCCCAGGCCGGAGAGCTGGGCGAGCTTGGTGGCCTGCACCTTGGTCAGCCGCGCGTTGGTCGCCACCACGGCCAGAGTGGTGTGACCGCGCTCGCCGCCTCCCCGGACGCCCCGCTTCATCTGCTCTACCGTATCGGCGAACTCGCGGCTGCCGGGCGCCTGGCGGGCGCCCGCGACGATCTTGCCGCTGCGCGGATCGCGCACGTCGCCCAGGCAGTTGACGGCCACCAGGGCGGCTACCACCACACCCGCCGGCAGCACCACGGTGAAGCACCCGATGCCCGATTTCATGGCCTGTTTCAAACCGAAGATTTTGCCCACGGTGGCTCCCGTTCCGGCTCCCAGGCATCCTTCCCTGACGGCATCGGCGGTGGCGGCAGCGGCTGCCGCTTCGCCCATCGCCAGGTTTGGCCGGACCGAGCCGTTGCCCACTCCCAGGTCGAAAAGGATCGCCGACGGCACGAGGGGAACGTGCGCGCCGCCGAAGGCATAGCCCACGCCGCGCTGCGCCAGGTAGCGCCGCACGCCCGAGGCTGCCTCCAGGCCGAAGGCGCTTCCGCCGGCCAGCACGATGGCGTGCACGCGGTCGGCGACGTGGAGCGGATCGAGCGTCGAGATCTCCTGGGTGCCGCTAGCCGAGCCGCGGATATCCACGCCGCCCACGGCGCCCTGTTCGCAGAGAATGGCCGTGCACCCGGTAATTGCGTGGTAGTCCGAGATGTGCCCCACACGGATTCCGGGGATGTCCGTAAGTCCTTTCATAGCGGGGTTTATGCTTGTATGGTAGCATCGGATTTGCGGGGATAGACGCTCTTGCTCGATCTGCTGAAGGGGCCTGTTCTGGTGGTTCAGGAGTTCTTCCTGCTGGCGGGGCGCGCCGTCCGCAACATCTTCCGCGCGCCGCATTACCAAACCGATATCGCGCTCCAGATGGACGATATCGGGGTCGGCAGCCTCCCTCTAGTAGCTATGATCGGCTTCTTCAGCGGAGCCGTAATGGCCATCCAGATGTCGCGCGCCTTGCGCCAGTACGGGCAGATCGGCCGGACCGGAATGGTGGTGGCCATCACACTGGTGCGCGAGCTGGGCCCCGACCTGACAGCGCTCATGGTGGCGGGACGGAACTCCTCGGGCATGGCCAGCGAGCTCGGTTCGATGAAGGTGACCGAGCAGATCGACGCCATGCGGGCGCTCGGCACCGATCCCATTCAGAAGCTGGTGACCCCGCGGCTGATCGCCACCTGCGCGATGCTGCCGGCGCTCACGATCATCGCGGATTTCGTGGGCATCTTCGCCGGGTGGGTGGTCTCCTACAGTCTTTTGGGTATTCCCTCCCGGCAGTACTGGAATTCGGCCTGGCGCGCGCTGGCGTGGAACGACGTGGCCCAGGGCCTCATCAAGCCGTTCGTCTTCGCCTTCGTGATTTCGCTGGTGGGCTGCTTCTACGGCCTGCGCACCACGGGCGGCACGCAGGGCGTGGGCCGCGCCACCACCCAGGCCATGGTGACCGCCTCGGTGCTGATCTTCATCCTGACGTATTTCATTGCGCAGATCTTCGTGTTCCAGGGGTCGTCCTGATGCCGAACCCCTCGGTTCTCCGCTTCGAGCACGTCACGGTAACGTTCGATGACGTCCCAGCGCTCGCGGATCTCTCCTTCGAGGCCTTCGAAGGAGAATCGCGCGTGATCCTGGGCGCCGCCGGAAGCGGCAAGACCGTGCTGCTCAAGACCGCGCTCGGACTGGAGAAGCCCGCGTCCGGCAAGATCTTCGCTTTCGGACAGGATCTCACGGCCCTGAGCGAACGGGCGCTGTTCGATATTCGCAGCAAGATCGGCATGCTATTCCAGGAGAGCGCCCTGTTCGACTCGCTGACCATCGAGGAGAACGTGGCCTATCCGCTCCTCAACCAGCGGTCCATTCACTGCCCGCCGGATCAGGTCCGTCCGCGGGTCGAGGAGGCGCTCGATTTCGTGGAACTGGGGGGCACGCTCGAGAAATTTCCCAGCGAGCTTTCCGGCGGCATGCGGCGGCGCGCGGCCATCGCCCGCGCGGTGGTGACCGGGCCTCCCCTGGTGCTCTATGATTCGCCCACGGCCGGTCTGGACCCCATCACCGCTCATACCATCATCTCGTTAGTAGTCAAGGAGCGCGATGTCAGCCGGGTCACCTCTCTGCTGGTCACCCATCGGTACCAGGATGGCAATCTGCTTGCGAATTTCCGCTACAATCCGGAGCGGAAGGACATTGAGCCCGCGCATAATGGGACCAGAGCCGATCTACGGACCGTCTTCATGGTGCTGCGCGAGGGGCGGTTGGTTTTCGAGGGGAATCAGGACCAGTTGGAGGCCGAAACGGACCCCTACATATCCAAGTTCGTGAAGCGGCGGCAATAGATGATTACGGATCGCAGCAAACTACGGTGGAAGCAGTTGCGGATCGGTATCGTGGCGATCGCGGCCATGGTCATCGCGGGCGTGCTGATCTTTCTGCTCACCAGCAGCAAAGGGATTCTACATCACAACGCGTTGCTGCGCACGTATATGGACGACGCTTCGGGCATCGCCGATGGCTCGCCGGTGCGCCTCAACGGCCTGACGATCGGCTATCTGGAGGGGCTGCGGCTGACCAGTGCGCGCGAGCGCAACCGCACCGTGGAGTTCGATATGCGCGTCGAACCCCGCTTTCTGGACCAGATCCCCATCGATTCGGTGGCGGGTATCACCGCGGCCAACCTGCTGGGCGACAAGTTCATTAACATCACCAAAGGCCGCAGCCCGCAACACGTGGACGAGGGAGCGGAACTGGCCGCCGTCCAGGTGCAGGATATCCCCGAGCTGATGGCGCAGAGCGCCAACCTGCTGCAAACCCTGCAGACCATCGTGACCCGCCTGGACAGTCTGCTGGCGGGCGTGGAAGCCGGGAAAGGGAACATCGGCAAGCTGCTCAAGGACGAGGAGTTGTATAACCGACTGAACGGCATCGCCTCGGAAGGGCAGAAGCTGCTTTCGGACGTGCGCACCGGCAACGGCACCATCAGCAAGCTGATCTACGACGATTCGCTGTACCAGGAGGTGCGCGCGCCCCTGAAGCGCATCGATGCCATGCTGGCCGATCTCCAATCCGGCCAGGGGACCGCCGGCAAGCTGCTCAAGGATCCCGCGCTCTACGACGACGCCCGGCAAACCATGGCGGAGATCCACGGGCTGCTGGCGGATCTGAACGCGGGCAAGGGCACTGCCGGCAAGCTGCTCAAGGACGACGAACTGCATCGCCGCCTGAACGACCTGGTGGCCAAGCTCAACACCACGATCGATAAGATCGACTCCGGCCAGGGCACCATCGGTCAGTTCATGGTGAACCCGCAGCTTTACGATTCGCTGAATGGCGCTACGCGCGAACTCCAGCAGCTAACCCACGATATGCGCGCCAATCCCAAGAAGTTCCTCACCATCCGGCTGGTCCTGTTTTGAGCTCCCCGAAACAACTGGCCGTCAACGCGGACGATTTCGGGTTCACGCCGGACGTGAACCAGGGGATCGTGGAAGCCCACCGCCAAGGCATCGTCACCGCTACGACCCTGATGGCCAACGGCGCGGCATTCGACGATGCCGTGCGCCTCGCGGCCGAAACCCCCACCTTGGATATCGGCTGCCACCTGGTACTGATTTCGGGGCGCTCGCTCGTAACCGGCGGGCCGCTGCCGGCGACCGTGCCGCAATTGCTGACGGCCCTGGCTCGGCGCCAGATTCGCGTCTACGAGGAACTGAATGGGCAGGTGAAGCGCATCCTGGCGGCGGGCATCCGGCCGACCCACCTGGATACCCACAAGCACACGCACCTCTACCCGCCGGTGCTGGAGGCGGTAGCCCGCCTGGGAGAAGAGTATGGGATCCGGTGGGTGCGGCGGCCGTTCGATTTCCCCATGCACGCGCGCGGCATCGTGCCCCATCTGAAATGCGCCGCCAGCCGCGCCCTGGGCCCGCTGCGGCGCCGGTTTCATGCGGTGCTGGCGCGGCATAACTGCACATGCACGGATCACTTCGCGGGTTTCCAGATCACGGGAGTGCTGCGCACGGCCGAGCTGATCGAGCTGGTGGGCGCGCTTCCGGAAGGCACGACGGAACTGATGTGCCATCCGGGCCGCTGCGGCCCAGCCTTACGGAACGCCCACACGCGCCTGAAGGAGAGCCGCGAACGCGAGACTCGAGGCACTGTGCGCGCCGGAAGTGCGGGATGCGCTGGCGCACTACGCCATTGAACTGGTGAATTACCGGGTCATGGGCGATTGAGCTGGCCGGCGCGACGTCTTCACGGTCGCGGAGGAGGACGCCGCCGCGACCGTGAACGACAAAGCTCCGCGGCGCTATTTGGTCTTCTTCGGCTCGGGCTTTTCCGCCTTCTTGGGGGTCTTGCTGGGCTTGCAGGCCATTCGATTCCTCCTGGCGGCCAATGTAACATGCAGGGGCGCGGGAGCCAAGGATAAATTACGCTATTTAACGGCGGCCATGCCGGCCGCCTGTGCCGCCAGTACGGCTGTCTCGATGGCTTTGGCGACAGCATCCGGCGCGGCGGCGCCGTTTACCGTGCGGACCATGGAGGGACCGTAAAACTCCAGAATGGGGCCGGTCAGCTCGGCATAGGCGCGCAGACGCTGCCGGATCACGGCCTCCTGGTCGTCGGCGCGGATCGTGAGCGCCGTGCCATCTTCATCGCATTGCTCCGCTATGCGCGGCGGTTGGGTCAGCACATTATAAATGCGCAGGCATTTGGGACACTGGCGGCGCGCCGTCAGGCGGTTCACCAGGACGTCGTCGGCGACATCCATGTGGATCACCACGGGGTCGAGCAGCCCCCGTTGCCGGAGCAGGCCCCCGAAGCACTTGGCTTGCGGCACTGTGCGCGGGTACCCGTCCAGCAGGAAACCATTGCGGCAATCCGGCTGGGCGATGCGGCCGGCCACCATGGCATTGACGATGTCGTCGCCCACCAGCCCGCCCTGGCTCATAATGGCCAAGGCCTTCTTGCCCAGTTCCGTCCCGGCCTTGCATTCGGCGCGGAACATTTCACCCGTGGAAATGGCGGGAATATGGAAGCGCTCCGCGAGGTACGTGGCCTGCGTGCCCTTGCCGCATCCGGGGGGACCGAAGAGTAATAGAATCAACCTGACCTCCGCGGGCCGACGAAAATTCCGGAGAATCCGGCCCGAGACTCCAGGCTAACCGGCCGACCGCCGCAGCGTCAAGGCTCGATTCGGCCAGGTGGGCCCGCCGCCGCTCAGTTCAGCGACGCGATCATCTGGCGCGCCAGCGAAACCGCCGCGTTGGCGTTCTCGCCATAACCATCCGCGCCGATTTCGCGGGCGAACTGCGCGGTTACCGGCGCGCCGCCTACCAGCACGCGCACGCGGTCGCGCACGCCGGCCTGCTGGATGGCCTGGATGGTGGTGCGCATCCCGGTCATGGTCACGGTCAGGAGCGCTGAAAGGCACACGATGGCCGCGCCGTCCTTGACGGCCTCGACGAATTTCTCCGGAGCTACATCGGCGCCCAGATCGATCACCTCGAAGCCGGCGCCTTCCAGCATGGAGGCCACCAGGTTCTTACCGATGTCGTGCAGGTCGCCCTTGACCGTGCCCACAGCCACGCGGCCCGCCCCCTTTGCGCCGCTCGCCGCCAGCCGGGGCCGCAGCAGCGCCAGCGCGGCCTTCATGGCACGGGCGGAGAGCAGCAGCTCCGGCACGAAGTACTCCTCGCACTCGAAACGCCGGCCGGCCTCCTCCATGGCGGGCATCATGCACCTGGCGATCAGATACGTCGCATCGGCGCCTTCGGCCAGCGCCTGCCCGGTCAGCGCCGCCGCGGCCTTGTGATCGCCGTTCAGAATCGCGTCGTAGAGCTTCTCGATCTCGGCCACCCGGACCTCCCTCTCGCGTCTGCGCCTGAATATTATGAATAGCATTAAAAGCGGCGTTATATTCGACTTCATGAACACCTCACGCCGTTCGGCCATCGCGTCCGCGTTCGCGGGCGCCGGATTAGCGGCCTTCGACCAGGCTGCCGCCGCCGCCCAGGAAAGAGCGGGCGGCAACGCGCCCATATCGCCACGCGATAACCTCAAGGTCACCAAGCTGGAGACCTTCCTGGTGAAGCCGCGCTGGCTGTTCCTGAAAGTACATACCAACGCGGGGATCGTCGGATTGGGAGAGCCGCTCACGGAAGGCCGCGCGCTGACTTGTGCCGAGGCCGTCAAGGAAATCGAACCTTACCTCGTGGGCAAAGATCCGCGGCGCGTGGCGCACCACTGGCAGGCCATCTACCGGCACGCGTTCTATCGCGGCGGTCCCATACTCACCAGCGCCCTGAGCGGCGTCGATCAGGCCCTGTGGGACATCAAGGGCAAGGCGCTGGGCGTGCCCGTCTACGAGCTGCTGGGCGGCCCCACGCGCGACCGCGCGCGGGTCTATTCGCACGCCAACACCGTCGCGCAGATGAAGGCTGCCCAGGCGCAGGGGTTCACGGCGTTCAAGACCGGGCCGGCCAAGAAGCGGCCGTCCCGCTACATCGAGACGCCGGGCGCGGTGATGTACGCCGCCGAACAGTTCGCCGAGCTGCGCAAAGCCATGGGGCCGGACGTCGATATCGCCATCGATTTTCACGGCGCCATCAGCCCGGCCACCGCCAAGCTGCTCATCAAGGCGCTGGAACCCTACCAGCCCATGTTCATCGAAGAGCCGTGTCAGGCCCAGAACCACGACGTGATGGCCGAGATCGCGCGCGGCACCTTCCTGCCGATCGCCACCGGCGAGCGCGTCTTCACCAAATGGGGCTTCCGCGAGGTGCTCGAGAAGCGCGCCGCCACCGTCCTGCAGCCGGATCTGTGCCACGCCGGCGGCATCACCGAAGTACGGCTGATCGCGGGGATGGCCGAAGCTTACTACGCCTCCATCGCACCGCATAACCCGCTGGGACCCATCTCGCTCGCCGCGGGCGTGCAGATGGCCGCCTCCATCCCCAACTTCCTGTGCCAGGAGCAGGTTTCGCTGGGCGAAGGATACCTGAAAAAGCCCTTCACGGTTCACAACGGGTACCTGGACTTGCCCACGGGCCCCGGCCTCGGCATCGAGCTGGATGACAACGCCATGGCCGACAAGCTGAACCACGACTGGAAGAACCAGGAAGCCTACGACGCCGAGGATGGCTCTGTAATGGACTGGTAACGCGTCGGGTCAAGGCCCTTCCATTCGGTGCGGATTAGAACAGTCGCCGGAGCGTCAGAGCATATAAATACAGAATTTCAGGTCCGCAAATATCATAATGAGCCGGGAGAGAACGATGAAGGCTTCCCGGACGCTTACATCCGATGTACGGTACGTCATCGACCTGGTTCAGGCGGGGCTGGACGGAATCGATTCCGCCCGGAAAGGGGCCGGCCTGCCATTGGTTTCGATGAATCCGGTCTGGGCCCCACCGCCATCGGCGCGGCTGTCGGGGCGTCTGCCGCGTCTCTGAACCGGAACCGCAAGTCCCGGTACACCGTGGCTATGGGCGGCCTGGTGGGATGCGTGGTGGGGCTGAGCTGCGGGGTGGCGTGGGCGTCGCGCGGCTTCACCGGAGTCTGGCCCGGGGCGCGATCCGGAACATCAATACCGTCCGGGACGAGCGTTGGCTCGCCGAAAACCCGATCGACTACGCCTGAGCCGGGCGAAGCCCACCACCCGGGCCGTCTACCCTTCCTGGCAGGCCGCCATGATCCGGAGTATGCGATCCACCTGATCGGGCGCCAGCAGCGTGACCAAGCCGTATCCGTGCCGGCGCCGGTCGTGAACCTTTTCAAACAGGACCACGAAGGCCATCATGAAGATCGTCGAGTAGAGCGCGTAGAAGTGAGCCATTGAAGTTATCCTCCGGACCTTTCCGACAATTGCAGTATGAGCTTCGGGTCGCGTTCCTGGAAGTCCCGGCCGTACGGAAGCGGTTAGAGATAGGTAACAGGCGCTAACCGAAGTTGACGAGCCCGCTATGCCCGTTCCGGCGATCCAACCGGCTGGGCTTTGCTCTCGGTGGGGACGCTCTCGAAGCGCACGGCGGCGCGGCCCAAGTAAATCTCATCTCCCGGGCGCAGCCTCTCGCCGCGGCGATTGCCGGAGGGCACCTCGATGGAGCGGCCGTCGCGGAAGACGCGCGTGCCGAATTCGCTGCCATCGTCGCAGATGCGGTACTCGCGGTCTTCCAGGCGGATATGCGCGTGCCGCCGCGACACCGTGTCGTTGGCCGGATCGGCGCCGTCTTCGAAGACCACGTCGTTGCGGCGCACCACGCGGTGCTCGGAGTCGGTCAGCTCCGCCATACGGCCGATGTTGGTGCGGGGCTTATCGAGCGAATACTCGGAGCGCTCGGCTTTGCCCTTCAGAATTGCCAGGCGCCCCTTCGGCGCGGTTGCCGGGCTGGCCTCGCTGGCGGCCTGCCCGATTTCAATGACGAACGGGCGCGGGCCGCTTTCGGCAGTCTGGATGGCCACCTGGAAGCCGCGCGGCACCTCGCAGCTAGCCGCCTCCAGCGCCTCGCGGACGTCGTTCTGGAGACGGTCTTCGCCGGCGAAGGCAGCCTGCAATAATTCGCGCCGCCCGGCATCCGGAGAGACCAGCGTCACCACCAGGCTCGCATGTGGAAAGACCTTGCGGCCGCGCGCCAGCACTTCGATGCCGGTCTCGATCTCCTCCAGGATGGCGTGGTGCAGCAGAATTAACTCGTCCGATTGGGCCGGGCCGAACATCCGGTCGGTCCAGTGGCGGAAGCCGTGCTCGATGCTCTTTTCGAAATCCGAAAACAGGCTCATGGCTGGATAAGCCCCAGTTTGAGGGCCGCGTCGGCGATCCCGGCGGCGGCCGGCGCCGCGTTGGTGCCGCCGTACACTCCATTTTCCACCAGGATCGAGAAGGCGATCTTGCGCGCGGCGGGGCCGTAGGGCGCGTAGCCGATGAACCAGGCGTGCGAAGGCGCGGCGGCCAGCTCGGCCGTGCCGGTCTTGCCGGCGATAGCCACGCTTGCGGACGCGGCCCGCCGCCCGGTCCCGCCCGTCACCACCTCGCGCATGAAGCGCCCCAGGGTGCCGGCCGTATCCGCGGTCAAGACCGGCTGGGGTGGCACGGTACGCGGGTTGCTTTCATCGGCGATCCAATGGCCCTGCGGCATGGCGCCGCCGTTCGCCACCGTGGCGGCCACGCGCGCCATCTGAAACGGCGACGCCACTACCGGCCCCTGCCCGTAGGAGGACTGCGGCATGGCACTCTTCAGATCGCCCACTGAAATGCCCAACAGCTTGGCGGTTTCGCCGAGCGCTTCGGGCCCCACATCGTAAGTTCCCAACTGCGCGAAGTAAGCATTGCAGGAGACCACGATGCCGCGCTGCATATCCAAGTTGCCGTGCGGCGCCTGGTCCTCGACGTCGTCGCGTATGGGCCGCTTCGAACCCTTGATGTAGTTGCCCACGCGGCCATCCGGCAGGCGGATGCACGCATACGTCCGGTGGACAAGCTGCGGGTCCTTGCGCAGCGCGGCCATGGCGGTCACCACCTTGAACGTGGAGCCGGGAGGATAGAGGCCGTAGCGGGCGCGATCGAGATAGGAAGATTCGCCGGAGACCGGTTGCGGCTGGGGCTGAGACGCGGGGAGCGGATAGCCGACCGCGGCCAAGAGGTCGCCGGTGGCCGGGTCTAGCGCCACGGCGGCGCCCTTATCGCGGCCGGCAGCATCCAGTTGCTTGCGCAGGATTTCGGCCAGGCGCACCTGGAAACGCGCGTCAATGGTCATGCGCACGTCGCGCGGCCGGTCGAGCACGCGGCGCACGGCGGGATTCTGCGGGTCGTAGCGGTGGCGCACCAGCGGCACCAGCTCGCGGTAATCGTAGCGCACCACGCGATCCATCGCTCCGGTGCGCGGGTTCCGAACCTCCACGACGGTGGCGCGGTCGTCGTAGCCACGCAGACGCCGCGCCTCATCGCGCTCCACGAAGGAGGTGTTGCTGGCGGCCCAGCGTTCGCGTGTGCGGGCATCGCCCAGCAGATCGAACATGAGCGGCCCGAAGGGGTAGTGGCGGGCTTCGGTGCGCGGGCAGGCGCGGTCCAGATCGATCGCGAGCCGCTGGTAATCGGCGCGGTGCTTCTCGAGCTCGTCCCAGTTGTCGGTGGCCAGCGGCAGGCCGTTGCGGTCGTAGATGCTGCCCTTGGGGATCTCGGCCATCACGTCCTGGAAGCGCGGATTGTATTGATAACGGCGCGCGCCATCGGCCTCGACCACCAGCGTGCCCGCGCCCATCACCGCATCGGCGCGGAACATCTGCACGTAGGCCGCCTTGGCCAGCACGGCGGCCCCGCCGATGGCGAAGATCGCGCCGGCAACGTTCACCGGAACGCGAAACGGCTGGGTGCGCTCGGTCGGACCGGAGCGCGACGAGATGGCCGCGAGGATCCCGATCACCAGGAAATTCGTGAACATGGCGGTGCGCCCGTAGCTCAGGAAAGGTGTCACCACCCCGCTGAGCGGCAGCACTCCCAGGGCGCCTCCCGCGATGAGCAGGATTTGCAGTGCGGTCACGGCGCCGAGTCCGGCCGCCAGGAAGAATTCGTAATCTGTGCGGGCCCGCCGCGCGATGCGAAACGCGCGATACACGATGAACGCGTAGAGCGCGAACACCGCCGCCACCCCCACAAAGCCCCACTCTTCGCCCAGCGCGGAGAGAATCAGATCCGTGTGGGACGCCGGAACGGTTTGCGGATCGCCCAGCCCCAAGCCGGCGCCGGTGACGCCGCCCGACGCAAAGGCCCACAGCGAATCCGCCAGTTGATCGCCGCCGTGAACCAGGTTGTCCCACGGCGAAAGCCACATCGAGACCCGCGCGCGGACCGTGTGCGGCACTCCCGCCACAAACCCGAAAACAAAGCCGCCCACCAGCAGCGCCAGACCACCCGCCGGCACGAAGGCGCTGCCGCGGGCAATTCCATACAGCACCAGAAACAATCCCGTGAACACCATCGCCGGCCCCATGTCCTTCTGGAGGAAAAAGAAAGCCAGCGAGAGCGCCACGCATACCAGCACCGGCAGCGTATATTCCACCGGCGGGATATCCAAGCGGCCCGTGAGCGCCGCCAGCCGGGGACGGCTTTCGCGCGCGTGCCGCAGCACGTCCCAGCGTCGCGCGAAGTAGCCCGCCAGAAAGAAGACCAGCAGCACGCGGATCAGCTCCACGGGCTGAAAGCCGAACAGGTTGACCTTGGCGTCGCTCGAGCCGGGACCCGAGCCGGCCAGGATCAGCAGCGCGGAGAGCGCGAAGCTGGCCGCCAGCGGCACGAAGCTCAGCCCGCCGAGCAGGCGTTCGTAATCCAGCGCCGAGGCCGCCGCCAGCACGACGCAGCCGCCCGCCACGCCCATGGCGAAATCGGCGAACAGCAGGTGGTCGCGCACCGGATCGCGCAGGCCGATCATGAGGATCAGGCCGATTCCGGTCAAGAGCAGAAGGGCCGGCAGAAACGTCTGGTCGCCCGGGAAGCCGCGCAGGTTCCACCAGAGATGCACCGCCAGGAAGGCCGCGAAAAACAGCGCGATCCAGCGGAAAAACGCGCGGCGAAACGCGGCCGGCGTACGCACCACCAGGAACGGCTTAAGATAGCGGAATTGTTCGGCCGTGAGCGAGCCGCGTATGGCGCCTACGTTGGTGAGGCCGCCCGAGAGGTAGTAGATGCGGCGCGCGGTTTCCTCGCGCTGGCGCTGATCGGGGAGAAAGCTCAAAGCCGGCAGGAGATCCTCGCGCGCCCCGAGATTATTGAGGTCGAGCAGCTTTCGAGAAGCGAGGCCGTGCTCGATGTCCGCGAGCGGAAGGGACTTGGCCTGGTAAACGAGGTAGAGGCCGCCGGCCACGAAAAGCGCGGCCGCCAGCGTCCACAGCAACTCCGGCAGCCGCCACCCGGCGCGACGCCCGGGGATTGCGGACGCGGCGGCCCGTTCGCTGGCTCTGCTGCGTGTTACGGCCATGTGGGTAGGAGGGCACGCATGGCCGTCAATGCGTGGTCTCTTTTCGCTGCCGAGACCCCACGATGGCGCCCGCCACGCGGCGCAGCACGTCGCCGATCAGAGAGCCATGGCGCTCCGTCGAAGACTGGGAATCGATCTCGTGCAGCCGGAAGTTCACGCTATCCAGACTGGCCTGCACGCGCGCGATCGAGGCGTTGGCGTTGCCGGAGGGCGCGATGCCCTGGTAGAGTTCGAGGGCCCGCTGATAATCCTGGGCCGCGCGCTGGATCTGGTCCTTCTCCTGCGGCAAGCCGCGAACGTTGCGCGAATCCCACCAGGTGCGGTCCGCGCGCTCGCGATAGCCATCGGCCAGTTGCAGCTTCTCGCGCACGCCAAGCTGGTATCCCAACCGTTGTGCCTCCTGAAGCGCATCGTAGGCTTTATCGATGTCCTTGAGGCCGTAGACGTAGACGCGCGCCAGGCCCAGATCCGGGTCGGGCGAGCTGGGAAGCAGGCGGTGGGCCTCGGTGAACTTGTCGATGGCCTCGTTCAACTGGGCGGTGCTGCGCTGGGAGGTGCCCTCGATGCGTGCGATATGGCCCTCGGTCAGGCGCAGCTTGCCGCGCACGGAATCGTCGGGTTCGGCCGCCAGCGCGTGGGTGAGATCGACGCGCGCGGCGTTCCAGTCCTTCTCGTAGACCGGCTGGGCTTCGTTGCCGCGATAAGTAGCGATCACGTGGTCGGCCGCTTCGACGAGCTTCCTCGTCACCAGTTTGCGCGGCCCTCGCAACAGGAAAGACGAGGTGTGGCTGCCCGAAAGTTCCGTCCATTTCCGCCAGATCTGGTCGGGGTCCGTGATTTGCTCGGTCTGGATGGCGCGCTCCAATTGCTGGCCATGGCGGTACAGCATGTAATCGGAAACGCCCGCGTAGAGGCCCCAACTCACCAGAAGCAGCGCCCCCACCTGGACCGCGCGCCCGATGGCATGGCTGAAACGGCCGGCCGCTTTGCCGGCAGGAGCGGCTGCCGCCGCGCTCTTGCGCGTAAGCGTGCCGTCGCCGGCTACGGTGCGCCGGGTTTCATCGCCGGCTGCGCGCGGGAAGGTCCGGCGCGTGGCGTCCAGGTCTTCTCGCTCGGCTTTGGTGGGCGCCTTCAGGCGGAACGCGATCAGGTCGTCCGCCAGCTCGCGCGCCGATTGGTAGCGCAGTTCCGGCTCGGGCGCCATGGCTTTGATCAGGACGCGGCGCAGCGGCTCGGGACAGGGGTCCGGCGCCGGGGGCGGGGGAATGCGCGAGCGGATCATGCGCTCCAACCGCTCGGTGGTTTCGGCCTGGTAGGGCTGAAGCCCCGTGACCATTTCGTACAGCATCACCGCCAGGGACCACAAGTCCGAAAGCGCGTTGACCTGGCCCGCGTCCAGACGCTCCGGCGAGGCGTAGGGCACGCTGCCGAACTCGTTGCGCGTGAGCCGCCGCGAGAGGGAAAGCGCCTTGGCGATGCCGAAATCGAGCACCCGCACGTTGCCCAGGCCGTCGATGCGGATGTTCTTGGGCTTGATATCGCCGTGCACGATGCCCTGGAAGCCCTTGCCATCGATGGTCACCGCGAGCGAGTGGGCGTGCTCCAGCGTTTCCGCCACCGCCACCGCGATATCGGCGGCGAACTCCACGGCCAGCGGGCCCTGACGCATCGATTCGGCGAGATCCTGGCCATCGATATACTCCATGGCCACGAAAAAGAAGCCGTCCAGATCGTCGCAATCGTACACGCGGACCACGTGCGGATCGATCTCCGCCAGGCGGGCCTGCAACTTGCAGCCGCTCCGTTCGGCCTCGATGGCATCGCGCGTATCGGCGTCCGCACTGTGCTCGATCAGCTTCAGGGCCACGGCGTGGCCGAGCACGGTATCGTCCGCCAGGTACACATCGGCCATTCCGCCGCGCCCCAGCTTCCGGCGGATTTCGTATTTGCCGAGGTGGCGCCCGGCGGGAGCGATCATTCTTTTTTCCCCGCGCGGCCGGGCGGCGGCTGGCCGACGCCGCGTCGAGGAAGAAATTGCGCTGCCGCACATCCTGCATGGAAATCTCCGGCGGCAGCTCCACCGCGTTCTTCTCGAAGACGTTGCCGGCCAGCGCGGGCCTGGCGCCATCGCGCGCCGCGAGCGCGGCGCCCTTGTTCCGCTGAATGCTGTTATGCCACACCCAGGGCGCCGAGGGGCCCGTGATAAGCACTCCTTCGGCCGTGCAATCGTGGATGTCGTTGCCGCTCAGCACCGGGCTGGCGCTCCCGCGGATCTCGATCCCCACCCCCGCGCCGGCCACCTGGTTGCCTTCCACGGTCACCTCCGAATCGGTGAGCACGATGCCTGCCGAAAGCGGCATCGCCGGCTCGGCCAGGATGGAGAAACCCTCCAGCCGCGCGCCATGGACGCCCTCCGCCACCACCGCCGGTCCCGCGCTCATGCCGGGAGCCCGCAGAATGGCCTCGAGCGGCACCTTGGCGCGCAGGGTGACGCCATTTTTCAAGCGCACCTGTTCGCGGTATTCGCCGCCCGCCACCTCGACCGTATCGCCCCGCCGCGCCTGCGCCAGGGCCGCAGCGATGGAGCCGAATGGCGCGCCGTTCCCTACCGCCAGCACGCGCGGCTGGATGATTAGGGGCGGCGGCGTCCACCAGGCGCGCGAGAGCCACGCCGCGGCGGCCGCCAGCAGCAGGCCGTAGAGGAACAGCGCCGGGCGGCCGGCGAAGAGGCTCGCGGCACGCACCGGCGGCAGCGCCGGCGCAGTGAAGCGCTCCCCTTCCACGATCACCACGGTCACGTTGTCCTTGCCGCCGGCTCGATTGGCCGCTTCGATCAGCTCATCCACTGCCGCTTGCGGGTCGCCGGCGTGCCGCTCCGCAGCCTCGCGGATCTCGGCGGAAGGGACCTGGTCGCTCAAGCCGTCGCTGCACAACAACAAAGCCGCATCCGGTTCGAAGGCGATGCGCTGGATCTCGACGAACTCGGAATCGCCGGGCGAATGCTCCTCCGATCCCACGTCCCGGAAGACCTCATTGCGCCGCGGATGGCGCATGGCCTCGGCTTCGCTGAGCTCGTGGTTGTCCTCGCGCTCGCCCACCGGCGAGTGATCGTGGGTGATCTTGCGGATCTCGCCGCCGCGCATGTGGTAGAGGCGCGAATCGCCCACGTGGCCGACGACTGCCGAGCCGTTTTCGAGCACCACCGCGGTGAGCACGCAGGCCATGCCATGCCACTCCGGGTTTTCGCGCGCGGTCCGCAAAATCTCGTTGTTGGCCATGGCGACGGCCTCGCGCAAGCGCTGCTCGGCGGTGCCCGTCTGGCGCTCCAGGCGGGCGCGCAGCCGGGCCACCGCGATCCGCGCGGCCTCTTCTCCCGCAGCCTGTCCGCCGATGCCGTCCACCACCACGAAAATGCCGCGTTCGGCGTCCATGTGGAAGGCGTCTTCGTTGTTCTGGCGGATGACCCCCGTATGGCTGGCGCCCGCGCACCTGAGTTTGGTCTCAACCATTCGATGTGCTTCGGAATTCGAGATAGAGGACATCCGCCAGCCCGATCCGCGCCGGGGAAGCCACTTCGGTCTCCACGTTGCGGTCGCGCTTTTCACCGTCCACGAACTCGATGCTGGAGGGCGCCTTCCGCCCGTCGATGGTGGTGCCCAGGCGGCTCAGATCCTTCAGGAAAAACTTGCCGGTAGCCGCATCGCGCCGCAGGCGGAAATGTTCGCGGGAGACGTCCGGCAGGGTATCGAGTTTCAGATCGGTCCAGTAATCCCGCCCGCCGCGGCCCACCACGATTTCGTTCTTGGTCATCTGAAAGGTCTTGCGGCCGCCGTTATCCTCGTATTCGATGACCGCGCAGGCTGGGGAACCAGCCGGCCCGGCGGGCGGCTCGTACTTCTGAGCTGTCGTTTCGGCTCCCGCCATGCGGCGCGTCGCGATGCGCTTGGTCATCGAGCCGGCTCCATACTCGGGTTTGGACGGCAGAGCCAGTTCGGAGTAAATCACGATATCGCCGGGATCCACGTCATCGTCGGTATTTTCGAGAATGCCGATCTGCCAGCCTCCCTCCGGCACGGCGATTTTCGGGTCGCGATGGCGGGATATCTTAAGCCGCTGGGCCAGCGAGGCGCGGTTCAGCGTCTCCACTTCGGCATCGAGAGCCCGCCGGGCCTCCTCGATCACGCGCGGGAGGATGCCGCGCAGGCGATCCATATCGTCCGGATGCAGGTAGACGTGATAGACGGCCGGCGCCAGCGTGGAATAGCGCAGGGGCTCGAGGCCCTCCCGCATGTTCCGCACAATTTGTACGATGACGTCCCGCGCCGAGGCGGGAGCGGTAGCGGCGGGGCGATCCATGCCTTTTCCGATTCTACCGCGATGCCCACGCCGGGCGTGATCTTGCGGCTGCGCGGGAAGCAGCGCCGTGCGATCATGAATCTCGATATGAACGCATTGCTGTTGACCGATTACATGCACCTCGAAATGACCCGGATGCCCGAGCCGGAGGCCGGCCCGGAGGACGTCCTGGTGCGCGTGCGGGCTTGCGGCATCTGCGGCAGCGACGTGCACGGCCTGGATGGCAGCACGGGGCGCCGCATTCCTCCCATCGTGATGGGCCACGAGGCCGCCGGGGAAGTGGCCGCGCTCGGGGATCGCGCCGCCGGTCTGCGCGTGGGCCAGCGCGTCACTTTCGATTCCACCATCTATTGCGGCCGCTGCTTCTTCTGCGTGCGCGGGGAGGTCAACCTATGCGACAACCGCGAGGTGCTGGGCGTTTCGCCCGGGCCGTACCGCCGCCACGGGGCGTTCGCGGATTACGTGGTGGTCCCCCGGCGCATCGTTTTTCCGCTGCCGGACAGCCTCACCTTCGAGCGCGCCGCCATGATCGAAGCGGTCTCGGTGGCCCTGCACGCCGTGAAGATTACCCCGGTGCGCGCCGGCGACACGGCGGTGGTGGTGGGCGCCGGGATGATCGGTCTGCTGGCGGTTCAAGCCTTGCGGAATGCCGGCTGCGGCTGCGTGGCGGCGGTGGATGTCGATGCCGCCAGGCTCGAGCTTGCCCGGCAGCTCGGCGCCAGCCACGCCTGGGATCCCCGGACCACCGATATCGCCGCCGCCGCGGGCGAGCTTACCGAGGGACGCGGCGCCGATGTGGCCGTCGAGTGCGTGGGGGCGAACGAGCCGGTCCGCACGGCCATCGCCTGCGTGCGCAAGGGAGGCGCCGTGACGCTGGTGGGCAATGTGACGCCTTCGGTGGATTTGCCTTTGCAGGCCGTGGTCACCCGCCAGTTACGGCTGCAGGGCTCGTGCGCATCGGCCGGAGAGTACCCGGAGGTGATCGAACTTCTATCGGCGGGCGCGATTCAAGTGGATCCGCTGATCAGCGCTGTGGCGCCGCTGGCCGAGGGGCCTGGCTGGTTCGATCGATTGTACCGGAGGGAAGCCAATCTGATGAAGGTGATCCTGAGGCCCTGAAGCTGGGACCGGCGGAAGGGGAAGCTATTTCCGGGCTTTCCCGGCCCATTGGCGAGCGAAGGCCGAGAGGGCCACCATGGTCGCGCCGCTCAACAGCAGGACAAAGGACGATGGCTCGGGGACGCCCGTGCCGATGTTGCCCTGGATAAAATCGTTGCCGCAATCCGCTGAAGACCACAGGAGCCCGACTGCGCTGCTCGTAAAGGGCGTGCCCGAGGGCGCAGTGAAACTCATCGAGATCTGGTATTCGGCGTTGCCTCCGCCGAGGGTGCTCACAGAAACACCGTTGCCGGTAGCCACCAGCGTGCCCGCAGTGAACGTTACGGGCAGGTTGCTCCGGTAGTAGACGCCGCTTGGCGAACCGAGAGCCTGGGAGGCTGTTTCAATGCTGGATGGATCGGTGATCTGGTACAGGTTGCCGGCGACCAGGTTACCCGTACTCACCAACGGGATTGCGTAGGTGAGGTAAAGATCAATATTCACCTGGGGGTTGGCGAAATCGATGACGCTGGGGTTCACGAAATTGCTGACCGCAGTGTTGTTGCTCGACGCGTAGAAGAAGACTGCGCCGGGAGTCAGGGTAAGGCCCGAGTCGGTGAAACTGCCAAGCGTCAGCGTTCCATGCGGCGCGGTGGTGACGCCGCCGAGGTTGCTGTCCAGGGTAATGGTCGTGAGTCCCGAATTGCCGTTTACCGACACGCTGGCGCTCTGGATATCGTAAAGGCTCTCGTTACCGATGACATCGCATTGGCTGTAGGGCGCACTAGAAGAGTATTGGCATGTGCTGCTGCTCTGCGCCTGGCCGAAAGTATCGGTAATCGTGTCTGCCGAGCAAATGACGGCGCTGAACAGGAAGAGCGCTGGTGCGAACCTCATGACTCAAAGCTAATCTGAATCCGCCCCTTCGGAAAAGTACGGGGAGTTCGCAGTACGGCCTACGTTTCAGTACCGGGACTGCACTACCAGGTCGGCAGACCCGCACCGGGGATCGTCAGGCAAACGCGATCTTGAACGTCACCGCGTAATCGGACGGTTTCTCTTCCGGCAGCTCGACCTTGAGAGTCCCCGCATCCTGGGTCCACTTGAGCTTTCCTTTGTAGCCCAGCAGTTCGATATTGCGAATCCTGGGCACGCTGTTCTTGCCGCCCAGGGCGAGCGCGGGAATCGCAGCCTCTTTGCCCGGCCAACCCATGACGAAGGCGTACATCGCGTTGGCCTTGGTTGTGAAACGAACATCTTCGGCGGTCAAATCCTTGCGGCTATTCTCGTTGAACCGCTGGTCCGGTACGGCGGCGGATTTCGTGCCGGGGCCGTCGCCGAATATCTTCCACGGCCGCGTGCTGTAAATGCCTTCGCTGTTGACCGCCATCCAACGGGTGATCTCATCCAGGATCTTGAGTTCCTTGGCATCCAGCTCGCCACTGTTGGGCAGGGGGAAGTTCAGCATCAGGTTGCCGTTGCGGCTGACTATGTCGCACAGCATGATCGATGACTGTTTCGGCGTCTTGTATTCGATGTCCCGTTTGTAATGCCAGTCGCCAATGCAGGTGTCGGTTTGCCAGGCGTTGGCCTGTAGCTGGTCGGCCACACCGCGCTCAATGTCGAAGACGCAGGTGCCGGTGTCGCAGTCGGTCCGTCCCTTGCTGGTATAGACAGCCTCCACCTTGCCGCCGTGGACCCTCGCGCTCACGTTGTAGAGATGGGAGACCAGATGGTAGCTGACCTCCGGGTAGACAATGCCACCGTCATTGTAGAGAAGGTCGGGTTGGTGCTTGTCGATCAAGTCCTTAATGCGGGCGAAGTAGTGTTGTCTCCACGCGAGTGGGGCCTCACGTATGCCAACTGCGCCGCTCCGGCCGGCTGGCTCTGGAAGCAGGAATTCCTTCGAGTACTCGTGATAGAGATCGGAATATTGCGGATCTGCGCCATCGTAGGAGACGCCGGCCATGGGGCCGGTCTGGTCGCTGCCGTGAGAGACCGTCCACCAGAGGTAGCTGAATGCCAGGTGCTCGCTCAAGGCGAACCTCAAGCCTTGCTTCCGTGCGGCCTGTTTCCACAGGCTGACGATGTCCTTTTTCGGTCCCATTGCGACGGAGTTCCACTTCGGCTGGTGCTTCGAATCCCAAAGGTCGAAGTTATCGTGGTGGACGGCCATGCTCATGAAGTATTTCGCGCCCGCCTTCTTGTAAAGCTGCATCAGATGATCCGGATCGAACTTATCGGCCGTCCACATCTTACAAATATCTTTGTGGCCGAACTTGGAGGGATGGCCAAATCGCGCGACGTGATCCTTGTTTTGCGGGCTGCCCTGAATGTAGATGTTGCGCGCATACCAATCGCCGTCTTCGGCGGCGGACTGCGGTCCCCAATGCGCCCAGATGCCGAACTTGGCGTCGCGGAACCATTGCGGAACCTGGTAAGTCTTCAACGCCTCGGGCGTTCCGTCGAACGGTCCCTTCTCGATTTCCGGTCCGTCCTCGGCGAGCGACTTCCGCGGGAGAAGGAGCGCGGGTGCTCCAGCTATGGCGCAGATTGCATTTCGTCTGCTGATCTTCATAAACTCATGGCCTCCTGTGCCGCGGCTTAAAGCCGGACTTCAAAGCAAACTGTACCACCCCGGGCTGCGATCCGCATTAACCTGGCAGGACAGGATCGGTCTGATCTATCCTGGTGTAAGCCTGCTCGATTGAACTTCGTAGCGAGGATGAAAATTGCTCAAAAGCGGCATTTTGAATCCGAATATCAATTCCCTGCTGAGCCGCGTCCGCCACACCAACACGCTGGTGATCGCCGACCGCGGCTTCCCCTTCTGGCGCGAGATCGAGACCGTGGATATTTCGCTGGTCGACGACGTTCCACGCGTGCTCGACGTTCTCCGGTCGATCCGCGCGAATTTCACGATCGGCCGGGCCTTCATGGCCGAGGAGTTCCGCGCCGCCAACCAGGCGGGTGTGCGGGCTGAGTTCGAACAGGCGCTGAAAAACGTAACCCTCGTCTTTGAACCTCACGCGGACCTGAAGAGGCGCGTTCCGCTGGCCATCGGGCTGATCCGGACGGGCGATACGATTCAGTACGCTAACATGATCCTGGAGTCCGCTTGAGGCGACGGCAATGATGCGCGCATCCACAGTTCCACTCAAACCCACGGGAGCCTCCCGGCACCCGCTCCTGCCCGCGCAGAACCTCCTGCCGTTTGTGCTGGTCACGGCTTTGTTTTTCCTCTGGGGCATACCTAATAATCTGAACGACGTTCTCATCCGGCAGTTCATGAAGTCGTTCGAGCTTACCCGCGTCGAGGCGGGGCTGGTGCAGTCCGCGTTTTACATGGGCTACTTTCTGCTGTCCATGCCAGCCGCCCTGATGATGCGCCGCTTCGGCTACAAGGCCGGGCTGGTGACGGGTCTCCTGTTGTATAGCGCCGGCACCCTCTTATTTTGGCCGGCGGCGGTGATCGGGAAGTTCGGATTCTTCCTGGGTGCGCTGTTTGTTATCGCCAGCGGGCTGGCTTTCCTGGAAACCGGCGCCAACCCGTTCATCGCGCAATTGGGAGATCCCGCCACTTCGGAGCGCCGCTTGAACTTCTCACAGGCGTTCAATCCGCTGGGCGCCATCACCGGCGTGCTGATCGGAACCGTGTTCATCTTCTCCGGAATAGAGCTCAAGCCGTACGAGGTGCAGGCGCTCAGAATCGCGGGGCGATACGAAGCGTATCTCCACCAGGAAACCATGCGCGTCATCACGCCCTACCTGGTGCTGGGCTGCATTACGCTGGTTTGGGCGCTGCTGATCGCGCGGACCAGGTTCCCCGCGGTGGGGGAGGAGAAATTCGCGGGCGGGGAGAAGGGGAGCCTCAAAGAACTCGTGCGCCACCGCCATTTTCTCCTCGCCGTGCTGGCCCAGTTCTTTTATGTCGGAGCGCAAGTGGGGACCTGGAGCTATTTCATTCAGTATGTTCAGGATTACACCCACCAGCCCGAGAAACTGGCCGGATACTTCCTTTCCGGAACGCTGGTGGCCTTTGGGCTGGGGCGATTCTCGGCAACTTACTTAATGCAGTTCGTGCGCCCCAACGTGCTGATGGGCGCCTACGCTTTGACGAACGTGTTCCTGGTGGGGGTCGGTGTGGCTTGGCCCGGCTGGATCGGCCTGTGGTCGATCTTCCTGACTAGTTTCTTCATGTCGCTCATGTTCCCGACCATTTTCGCCCTGGGCTTGAAGGAACTTGGACCTAACACCAAGCTGGGCGGTTCGATGATCGTGATGGGCATTGTCGGTGGCGCGGCCTTTACGCCGATTATGGGGCTGATCGGCATCCATAGCATGGCCCTGGCGATGCTGGTTCCACTGTGCTGTTACATTTTTATCGCCTATTTCGCGTTCATCGGATCGAAAGTGCGGCATGAACGCGTCTAGATCCACCTGGGATTACTTGATCGTGACGGCCTCCAACGCCCTGCAGGCCCAGGGCTATGAAAGCCAGTTGCAGGCCCGCCGGGAACTTGGCTTGCTCTCGCAGATCCGCGAGGCAATCGTGGTGCCGGATCTCGAAGGCCGGCGCATCGGCAGCGGGGGCAGCACGCTGGGGTGCCTGGTCGAGATCCTGCGACGCGAGCGGGCGCGGCGCGGCATCGACCTCACCGGCGGTACCACGATCGAGCAAACGCTGAACGGGCTGCGCATCCTCATTGTGCATGCCGGCGGCGACTCGCGGCGCCTGCCGGCCTACGGGCCGTGCGGCAAGATTTTCGTCCCCTTGCCGGGCGCGCCGGAGGCACCTCTGCCACCGGCGCTGTTCGACCGCCTCGTGCCTGCCTTCCCGGCGCTTCCCACGGGCCTCCCGGGCAGGGGGCAGGTGGTCGTGGCATCCGGCGACGCGCTGGTTCGCTTCGACGCGGGCGCTGTCGAATTCTCTCAGCCGGGCCTCATCGCGCTGGGCTGCTACGCTACCCCCGAGGAGGCCAGCCGGCACGGCGTCTTCTCGATGGGCGCAGGCGGAAGCGTCTCGCTCTACCTGCAAAAGCCGTCCCTCGAGACGCAGCACGCGGCGGGAGCCTTGGATTCATGCGGACGCGTGCCCTTGGATATAGGGGTTATGCACATGGACGCGGCTGCGGCCGCGGCCCTCCTGGCCGCTTTCGGGTTGGATCCCGCCGGAGAGAGCGGCCTGGACTTCACGCCGCAAGCGCGCCGGCGGATACTGGAACACGGCGTGGACCTCTATCGCGAGATCTGTTGCGCTTTGGGGCGCGCCGCCAGGCTCGAACACTACATCTGTAGCACGCAGGCGAGCGGTTCGACGTGGCCCGAGGAGTTGCTGGCGCAGCTCTTTCCGGCGCTACGGGCCATTCCGTTTCACGTCCAGCTTGTCCCGGCGTGCCAGTTCCTGCACTTCGGGTCCACGCGGCAATTGATCGAAAGCGGCCTGGCTTTGGTTGCGGAGGATCGAAGCCTGCCGACGTCCTCGACGCTGCTGGTGGTCAATAGTGCGGTCCGCGGGCAGGGCCGCATCAGCGGCACGCATGCGCGGATAGAAGGATGCCGCATCACATCGTTTCTGGAGCTATGCGGGCAGAACGTGATAGCCGGCGTGGATGTGGAATCGCCGCTGGCGCTGCCTCCAGAAGCGTGTCTGGAGGTCTTGCCCGGCCGCAGCCGCGGCGGAGAGAACGTCTCTTTCGTGCGCTGCTACGGTGTACGCGATACGTTTAAGCACTCGCTGCTCGAAGACGGCCGATTCTGCGGACGTCCGTTGTTGAGCTGGCTGGCCGCCGCGGACGTCCATCCGGATGAAGTCTGGCCCGGCGTGGAGCGTCCGGCGGAACGAAGCCTTTGGAACGCGCGCGTCTTTCCGGCCGTGCGTGAGGCCTCGGGATTCCGGGATTGGCTGTGGATGTATGCGCCGGAGTCGGCCAGTGCGGCGGAATTACGCGCTTTCCGCCGGGCCGGCCGCTACAGCTCCGCCGAGATCGCTCTGCTGACCGATCCGGCGGCCTTCCACCGGCGGCGCGCCGAGATTTGGAAAAACCGCTCCCA
Organism: Terriglobia bacterium; assembly: GCA_963714205.1. Taxonomy (GTDB): domain Bacteria; phylum Acidobacteriota; class Terriglobia; order Bryobacterales; family Bryobacteraceae; genus CAVQNQ01. The sequence goes on along the minus strand of CAVQNQ010000002.1, from coordinate 80,497 downwards.
AATAGCCAATTTTGGGCGCGCATAGAAATCGATTACTGCCTATAATATCGAGATGGCCGTCCGAATGAAGGACATTGCCCGGGATCTCGGCGTTTCCGTCGTGACCGTCTCGAAAGTCCTCAGGAATCACGAGGACATCAGCTACGAGACCCGGCAGCGGGTGCTTAAGAGGATGAAAGAGCTGGATTACCAGCCTAACCTGGCGGCGCGAGCCCTGGTTACCGGCCGCACGCTCTCGATCGGCCTGGTGGTTCCCGATCTGGTGTATCCTTTCTTCTCCGAAATGGCCAAGGGCCTTTCCAGTGAGCTGCGCACGAAGGGCTACGGCCTGCTGATTTCTTCTTCCGAGGAGGACCAGCAACTCGAGCGGCAGGAGATCGACCAACTGCTGGCCCGCAGCGTGGACGCGCTGATAATCGCCTCCACGCAATTGACGGTGGAATCGTTCCGGCGCATCGAGGAAGGCAAGCGGCCCTACGTTCTCGTCGACCGGTGCTTTGTCGGCCTGCCGGCGAATTTCGTCGGTGTGGACGACGAAGAAGTGGGCAGGCTGGCGACCGAACACCTGATCTCGGTGGGATGCCGCCGCATCGCGCACATACGGGGCTCGGAGGTCAGCACGTCATTGGGGCGCCTGGCGGGCTACCGGCAAGCGATGGTCCGGCACGGCCTCGAGATTCCCGCCGGTTACATCCAGACTTCGGGTGCGGGTGACGCTGCCGGAGACATCAGCGGGCATGAGGCGATGCTCCGGCTGTTGTCCCTGGAGCCGCGCCCCGACGGGGTTTTCTGCGTCAACGATCCGACGGCTGTGGGGGCCCTGAAGGCCATTCTGGATAGCGGCTTGCGCGTGCCGCACGATATCGCCGTGATCGGCTGCGGCAACGTGCGCCACGCGGAGCTGATGCGGGTGCCCTTGAGCAGTGTGGATCAGGACAGCGCCGGCATCGGGCGGCAGGCCGCCGCGTTAGCTCTGGGCCTGCTGCAATCCAAGGGCGAGAGACCCCGCCCGAAGACGATTCTGCTGCCGCCGAGGCTCGTGGCGCGGGAGTCGACGCGGCGCCACGCATAGCTCGCATGGCCGCTTGCGGGGTAGCGCGTGGATCACGCGTCGGTAACGCGAGGAGGACATGACCAGTGACACATAGACCATGCGGTAAGTTTCGCCGGGCGGCGGTGGCTCGGGTGACTGCGGGGCTGTTTTCACTGCTTTTTCTCCCGGCGGCCTTCCAGGGTCTGATGGCCCAGCAATCGCCGGCGGAACCCGCGGCGGAGGTCCGTTTCAAGAGTTCGAAGGACGGGACCCAGCAGCCGGCTTTACTCTATGTCCCGCCGGGCGCAGCCGCCGTGGACCGGGGCGCGCCTGTCCCACTGCTCGTGTTCCTGCATAGTTGGTCAAACGACTACAAAACCACGGGCGGTGTGGCGGAAGCCGTGGGAGAGTGCCGGCGAAGAGGATGGGCGTTTCTCTCGCCGGATTTCCGCGGCGTGAATGACCACCCCGAGGCGTGCGCGTCCGATCTCGCGGTGGAGGACGTGCTGGACAGCGTCAACTACGCGAAACAGCAGGCGCGCCTGGACGAAAGTCGCATCTACCTCCTGGGCAGCTCGGGGGGCGGACACATGGCGCTGGTGATGGCGGAACGGGCGCCGAAGGTGTGGGCGGCCGTATCGGTTTGGGTGCCGATCGTCGATCTGGCTGCCTGGTATCAGTTTTCGAAGGCGACCGGCAGTCAGTATTACCCGATGATGGAGAAGTGTTGCGGCGGCCCGCCGGGAACCGCGGCGACGGATGCCGAGTACACGAAGCGTTCGTCGCTCCCCTTTCTAGCCAATGCAAAGGGAATCCGGATCGCCATCGACAGCGGCATCCGGGACGGGCACGCCGGAGCGGCCGTGCCCTTGAGCCAGTCGCTCCTGGCTTTCAACGCGCTGGCTAGAGCCAATGGGCACCCGGAGAAGGTATTGGCGGCGGAAGACATTGAGTTCATGACCCAGGAGGCCCGCGTGCCGAACCATTTGGCGGGTGAAACCGAAGAGGAAGCGGGACGCAGACAGAAGATCGTATTTCGGCGCACCGCGGGCCCCGTGCGGCTCACGCTTTTCGACGGGGCGCATTCGGTGGATGTGGCGACCGGGATCCGCTGGTTCGAGTAACCAAAAAGGGGACGCGATGAGTATTACCAGACGGACGGCGGTGGGAATTCTGGGAGGGGCTCTCCCTCTAGCGACACTGGAACGGGCAATCGGCGCCCCACAACCGCGGCAGCCGGATATCCAGATAGCGCCGGGACCTTTCAAAGCCACGCGCCGGTCGCTGATGGAGTACCAGATCCCCGACTGGTATCGCGATGCCAAGTTCGGCATCTGGGCGCACTGGGGGCCGCAATCGGCCCCCGAGATGGGCGACTGGTACGCCCGGCAGATGTATATTCAAGGCCACCGCCAGTATAACTATCACGTCAAGACTTATGGCCACCCCTCTAAGTTCGGCTACAAGGACGTGATCCCGACCTGGAAGGCCGAGAACTTCGACCCGGACTACCTGATGGGGCTCTACAAGAAAGCCGGGAGCGAAGTTCTTCGTCAGCATGGGTGTGCACCACGATAACTTCGACCTGTGGAACTCGAAGTATCAGCCGCGCTGGAATGCCGTCGCCACGGGGCCGAAGAAGAACATCGCGCAGATGTTCAAGGACGCGGCGGTGAAGCAGGGCCTGCGCTTTGGGGTAAGCCAGCACCTGCACGCCAGCTACGAATGGATGGCGACCTGCTTTGGGAGCGACAAGACCGGCCCCTATGCCGGCGTGCCCTACGACGGCAACGATCCCGCAGTACGCCGATCTCTACCACGAGAAGCACGAACCGGCGGCGCAGCCCGGAGACGTGAGCAATGTGCCGGAGTCGTGGAAGCGCCAGTATTTCCTGCGGCTGCAGGACCTGGTGGACCAGTTGCAGCCGGATCTGATGTATCACGACGGTGTCATTCGCTTCGAGCGTTATGGGTTGAGCCTGGTGGCGCACCTCTACAATCAGAGCGCGAAGTGGCACGGCGGCAAGGCGGAGGCGGTCTATAGCAGCAAAGGAGTGGAGGACTGCCAGGTGGGCACCTGCGTGCTCGATTTCGAGCGCGGAATCGCGGAGGGCATCTGGCCCAACCCATTCCAGACGGATACCTGCATCGGTAACTGGCACTATGACCGGGACGCCCGCTATAAGACGCCCAAGCAGTGCATCGACCTGCTGATGAACGTCGTCAGCCGGAACGGCACCTTGCTGCTGAACTTTCCGCTGAAGAGCGATGGCACGCTGGACCCCGAGGAAATGACGATCCTTTCCGAGATTACGGCGTGGATGGCGGTGAACGGCGAAGGCATCCACGGCACCCGCCCGTGGAAAGTCTGCGGGGAAGGCCCCGGCGTAGACGGCGCCATCCGGGATACCAGCGTCTACAAGCAGCTTCCACCCATCCCGGACACATCGCCGGGGGCGACTCGGACCGATGGCGCGCGCGACACGGGCAAGCCGTACACCGCGCAGGATGTGCGGTTCACATCGAAGGGCAAGGTGCTGTATGCCTTCGCGATGGGCTGGCCGGAAAAGGAAATGACGATGCGCTCGCTCGGTACCGCCAGTAAGCCGGAGGCCGGCAAGGTCGAGAACGTAGAACTCGCTGGGATTCAAGGGCAAGGTGCAGTGGGCGCAGGAAGCCAATGGCCTGAGAGTGCAGATGCCGGCGGAGAAACTCAGCGATTACGCGATCGCACTCAAGATCGCTCTCGCCTGAAGCTACTGCGCGCCCGAGCGCTCCCGCTGCAGCCACTCCACCGCACGTGCGACCCCTTCCGCGAACCCGACCTCCGGCGCAAAACCCAACTCGCGCCGCGCCCGCTCCGCCGGGTACTCCTGATTGCGCGAGAGCAGGTACACGGCGTGACGGGTGAGCAGCGGGCGGCCTGGCAAACGGAGCGTGCGGTGGCAGGCTTCGAGCGACCGCGCCAGCGGCAGCGCGACCGCCGACGGAAGGTCGAGCACCGGGCGGCGCTTCCCCAGCGCATCGGCCAGCGCGTCTACATACTCGCGCCATGTCTTCCCGCTGCCGTCGGCGATGTTGTACGCCCGGCCCTCGGCCTGCGGCGTCGTAGCCGCCTGCATCATCGCGCGCACCGCGTTGTCCACGTAGCAGAATCCGCCGGGGGCGCGTCCGCCGTCGATCACCGCCATCGAACCCTGCCGGATGTGCCGGGCGATATCGGCGGTGAAAGCCTGCCCGCGCGGTCCGAAGATGGTGGCCGGGCGGACCACCGTGACCGGAAGGCCGGTGTTGCGCCGGGCTTCCCAAACGCACTCCTCGCCCAGGCGCTTGGTGCGGTTGTAGGGCAGCCCCGCATCCGCGGTCGGATGCGATTCGTCGCAGGGCGCGCACGGATATCCGTAGACGTCGGTCGTGCTCACGTGCAGGAGGCGCCGCAGGCTGCCGGCTCCCGGCGGCGGCGGCGAGAAGGTTGCGCACGCCCTCCACATTGGCGGCGAAGAAGGCGGCTTCGGGAGCCCAGTCGGTGGAACACCCGGCACAATGGTAGATGTGGGTGATGCCGCGCACCGCCGCCGCCAGAGCTTCCGCATCGGCCAGGCTGCCCTCGACGACCTCTACCGGCAGACCCGCAAGGTGGCGAAGGCCGGCACCGCGACGCGCCAGAATGCGCACCCGCACGCCATCCGCCGCCAGCACCTGCACCAGCCGGCCGCCCAGGAATCCGCTCGCGCCCGTGACCAGCGCGGTCATAGTGAGCTATCCCGAGGCCCACGGTGTCGCGCAGGCGGCGAAAGACTTCCAGCGCGAATTCCAGATCCCCGGCGGAGTGCGCCGCGGTCACGCACAAACGCAACCGCGCAATACCCTGAGCCACGGCGGGGAACATAACCGGCGTGACCATGACGCCCAGTTCCCGCATCCTGCCGGCAAAGAACGCGGTGGTGGCGTCATCCCCAAAGACCACCGGAATCACCGCCGTCTCCGACCTGCCGGTGTTGTAGCCGAGCTCGCGCAAGCCCTCGCGCAGGAAGCGGGCGTTGCGTGTGCACCCGTTCCACCCGCTCCGGCTCGCTGCCGAGAATCGCCAGCGACGCGCGGATAGCGCCCTACCGCCGCGGGACACAGCGCGGCCGAGAAGATGAACGGGGCGGCGGCGTGCTGCAGGTAGATGCACAGCTCCTGCGAGGCGGCGATGAATCCGCCGTTGGACGGAATCCCCTTGGCCAGCGAGCCGGTCCAGATGTCCACCTCGCCGGCGGAAACGCCGAAGTGCTCATCGGTGCCGCGGCCGCCCGGTCCGATGACGCCCAGGGCGTGCGCCTCGTCCACCAGCAGACAGCACCCGAATTCCTTCTTGATGGCGACCAGCTCCGGCAGGATGCAGATGTCGCCCTCCATCGAGAACACGCCGTCTGCCACAATCAGCGTCCGCCCCGACTGCGGGCCGGATTCCAGCTCCTTGCGGAGCGAGGCGCAGTCGTTGTGTGCGTAACGGCGAACCGTCACGCCGGCCAGTTTGCACGCGTCCGCCAGGCTGCGGTGCGCCAGCGCATCCATGACCACGCTGTCCATCGGCGACAGTACCGAGGCAATTGCCGCCAGGTTGGCCAGATAGCCCGAGCTGAAGGTGATGGCCGCGCTGGTGCCCTTGAACGCCGCCAGTTCGCGCTCCATCTCATGATGCAGGTCGATGGTGCCGGTCAGCAGGCGCACGCCGCCCGTCCCCGTGCCGTACTTCCGCACTGCCTCGATGGCGGCCGCATCCACGCGTTCGTCGCCGATCAGGCCGAGATAGTCGTAGGACGACAACATCAGCATCCGGCGCCCTTCGGCCTCGATCCACGGCCCGGACCTGCCTTCCAGCGGCAGTTGGTACGGATACACGCCGGCGTCGCAGGCGCGGCGCGTCAGATCGAACAGGCGGCGTGCGCGGCCGTCGATCAGGCTGTTCTTGTCGAAAGTCGAACCTTTTTTCTGAGGCGAAAGAACTCCCCGAAGAGTCCGCCGGAGGACGTGGTGGCTCGACGCTCACCCGGCGACACTGCTTGGATGCCATTCAAGTGTTGCCGAAGTTACAGATATTGTCATAGTGTATCCCGGCACACTCCGCATTCCAAGCGAAATTTGGATAAAGCGAAACTTGGATAAAGTATCCGCCGCTCGTTGACGCGGTTCGAAAGAGGATCTGAAGAGCCGATTATTCGATGGTCGTCGTGAGGTACAGCAGCCGCCCGTCGCGCTCCACCTGAAGGACCAGCGGATCCGTGTCTTTGAGGCTGTCGATCGCCGAGCGCAGAGCCTCGACGCTGGTAACGGTTTGGCCGTTGACTGAATAAATCACATCCCCAAGCTCCAGGCTGTCACCCGTGTAAGGCGAATCGCCCCCGCGTGCCGCCACCACCACGCCGTATGAATTGCGAAGGTCCGGGAGCATCCCGGCGAGTTTCCGGTCGATCGAGATGCCCAGAATGCCCAGCTTCGAAACCAGGTTTTTGGTGGGGTCCACCATGTCCGCAAACCGTTGTGGATCGCTCTCCTGCTCCTCAACGGGCACGGAATAGGTGAATTTAGAACCGCCCCGCAGAACCACCAGAGTCACCGTCTGCCCTACGGAGTACCGGTAGAGATCGACTTCGAGCTGGCGCGCATCCGTCATCGGCTTGCCATCCAGACTGGCAACGATATCGCCTATCTTCAGCCCGGCCTTGTCTCCCGGCCCATCCGGCGTCACGTCCGCGAGCAGCACTCCCCAATCCTGGGAGAGCGCCAGCCCCGTAGCCAGCGGAGGCGTGATGCTCTGCGCGAAGATGCCGATCTCGCCACGGTGCACGTGCCCTTCGGTTTTGATCTGTGTGTACACGTTCTTCACGATGTTGCTGGGGATCGCAAATCCCAGCCCTTCGCTCCCGCCGGATTGCGAAAGGATGAACGTGTTGATCCCCATCACGTCGCCATCCGCGTTCACCAGCGGCCCGCCGCTGTTGCCCGGGTTGATGGGCGCGTCGGTCTGTATATAGATCATGGTGTCGTCCGGCTTGATCTGCCGCCCCACTGAACTCACCACGCCCATACTGACCGAGTTTTCCAGCCCCAGCGGATTTCCAAAGGCCATGACAATCTCCCCCTGGCGCAGGGTATCGGAATCGCCCAGCTTGAGGTAAGGGAGGCCGGTCTGCTCGATTTTCAACACCGCCAGATCCGCGTCGCGATCCACACCCACGATCCGCGCGTCCAGCATTCTCCCGGACGGCTGCATGGAGGAGTGGCCGGGCGTTTCCACGGCCAGCCGTACCCGCACGCGATGCGCATTTGCCACCACGTGGTTGTTGGTCACGATGTAGCCATCGGTGCTGAGGAGCACTCCCGACCCGGTGGCCCGTTGGCGGGTGACGACCGCCGCGCTGGTTCCCGTCTCTCCCTCGCCGCCCACGACGTAACCGGTCGAAAAGACCTGAACCAGGGACCGGCTCACCTGGCGCGACAGGTCTTCGAGGCGGGTGCTCAACTCGTGCAACGAGTCGGCTTGTTTCGGTTGAGGGTTTGCAGGCGCCGCGACCTGTTGCGCCGCGGCCCAGCAGGATGTGGCGAGAAGAGCGGCTAGGAGCTTCATAGCCCTATGCTAGCGCGCGATTGACCAGTCTGATAGCCGGTCCGGCTTTAGTGCGCAATCAGATACAAAGCTCCGAAGTAAGCACTGGCTACACAGAGGATTGAGAGGCTCAGGACAATAGCTATACGTGCCAGGCGCTGGTTGGATCCACCGATACTCTCCAGGATTCTCATCGCACTGCCTCCGGGCGAACGCGGCGGGCCCGCCTTCCGCCAGTTATCTGCCGGCCAGTTGGTCCGCTCTGGCTTGCGCCTGCAGTTCCAGATCGCTCACCTTCAGGCGGGAAGCGACCGCCCTGATCCGGTACCAAACCCGCGAGTCGGGATTCTCACTCGCGCGTTGAAGCATACACTCCACGTAGGGCCGGGTACTCAGCGGATCCACGGAGTACAGCATCGCGTACTCGATCATCTGGTCCAGGGTGCCGAACTTCATCATCTTGGCCGTCACGGTGGAGCGCACCTGGCTTTCCGCGGTTTGTTCCTGCCACCCCGTGCTGGCGGGGAACACTCCGACCGCCGCCCGCATCACCAGCAGCAGCTCTTTCCCGTTGGAAGCCTTGTTAGCCATTCGCAGGATCACCTTCTGCTGCGCCGGAGACTGCGGCGCGGCCGCGCTGGCAGCCAGGTAGAGTTCCTTCAAGGCCGCACTGACCACCTGCTCAGATTCGGGTACGGGCGAGGCGGCATTCGTCGCGGCGCTGTTGCAGGAAGCCAAGCCGCAGGCGACCAGCCAAACCATAAATAGACCAATGAAACGCTTCCGCATATTGGGAGCGTACATCTGAATTGGATTTCTGAACAGCACTTTTTCACAGCTTGACGTATATTTCCACGCAGTATAGGATCAAGAGGTCGTTATCTCGTTTTTGCGCTCCATAAGGCGGCGAACCTGTTGAGAAATGCCACACCATGGCGACCGTGAAGCTCTTTAGGCTCGCTGCCATCGCGACCTTGCTGACTGCCGGCCTGTGCGGCCAGCAAACGGCGCCACCGGCACCACCACGTGCCGAGGACTGCGCCGGCTGTCACGATTCCGGTCCGCGCGTCGGGGCGCGCCAGCCGGGAGTGCCCCCGGGCTTCAACGCAGCCGCCCTGAAGGCGTCCCCCCACGCCGCCCTGGACTGCGTCGCATGCCACAGCGACATCCAAGCAGTGCCCCATGCGGAGAAGCTGGCCCGAGTCGATTGTGCCAGTTGCCATAGCGACGAGCAAAGCCAGTATGCCGCCAGCGTCCACGGGAAGAAGGCGGCACAGAACGACCCTTACGCCCCCGGTTGCAAGCTCTGTCATGGAACGCATGACATCCTGCCCCCTTCCAATCTGAAGTCGCCGGTCTCCACTATCAATGTTCCGCGACTGTGCGGCCAGTGTCACCGCGAGGATACCGAAGTCAGCAGGACGCGGGCTATTCCGCAGACCAATATCCTCGAAAATTACAAAGATAGTATTCATGGCATTGGCCTCTTCCAGCAAGGCCTGACCGTTACCGCGGTCTGCACCAGTTGCCACACGGCGCACAACCAGCTTCCCCACACGGACGCGCGTTCCTCTATCGCCAAGCAGAATATCGCCAAGACCTGCACGAAGTGCCACGCGCAGATCGAGGCCGTGCATCGCCAGGTGATCCGCGGCGAACTGTGGGAGAAGCAGCCGCACATGATCCCGGCGTGCGTCGACTGCCATGAGCCTCACAAGATCCGCAAGGTCTACTACACGGACGGGATGTCCAACGGCGATTGCCTGAGCTGCCACGCCAATCCCGACCTGAAGCGGACGGGCGCCGGACGAACCGGGCCGCTGTATGTCAGCTCGGCTGAACTGGCCGGCTCGCGCCATTCCCGGATCGCCTGCGTGCAGTGCCACACGGGCGGGACCCCGTCCAACGTGAGAGCCTGCAGCACCATCAAGGACAAGGTGGATTGCTCCATCTGCCACGAAAAGGTGGTGGCCGAGTACCGCGAGAGCACGCACGGCACCCTGGCGGCGCAGGGCAGTCCCGACGCGCCGCTTTGCCAGGACTGCCACAGCCCGCATGGCACCCTGGGCAAGCTCGATTCCGCCTCGCCCACGTTCTCGCGCAACGTCCCCGCCCTGTGCGCCAAATGCCACCAGGAAGGGCACAAGGCCGCCGTTCGCTACACCGGCAAGCAGGACCATATCGTGGATCGCTACCGCGAGAGCATCCACGGAACGGGGCTTCTGCAGGCCGGCCTGACCGTCACCGCCAATTGCGCCGACTGCCACACCGCGCACCACGAACTGCCCAGCCGCGACCCGCGCTCCAGCGTGAACCGCGCCAACATCGCCGAAACCTGCGCGCAATGCCACCGCGGCATCTACGAGTTGTTCACCGCCAGCGTCCACAGCCCCAATGTCACCCACTCCGGGAAACCGCTGCCGGTCTGCGCCGACTGCCATTCCGCCCACAGCATCGAGCGCACCGACCTCTCCGATTTCCGGCTGAACATCATGGACCAGTGCGGCCGCTGCCACCAGCAGATCACCGCGGCGTATTTCGAGACGTTCCACGGCAAGGTTTCCAAACTGGGCTATCTGAAGACCGCCAAGTGTTACGACTGCCATGGAGCGCACGACATTCTGCCGGTCAACGACCCGCGCTCGCATCTCAGCCGGAACAACATCGTCGCCACGTGCGGCAAGTGCCATACCGGTTCGCACCGCCAGTTCGCCGGCTATCTGACGCACGCCACCCACCACGATCCGAAGAAGTATCCTTTCCTGTTCGTCACCTTCTGGGGCATGACCGCCCTGCTGATCGGCACGCTGGTGGTCTCCGGCGCGCACACCGCGCTCTGGCTGCCCCGATCGCTCGAATACCGCAAGCAGACGAAGAACGGGCACACGGAATCCGGAAGCTATGTGCGCCGGTTCCGGCGGTATCAGCGCAACCTTCACCTGATGGTCGTCACCAGCTTCCTGGGTCTCGCTCTGACGGGCATGATACTGAAGTTTTCCTATGCCGGGTGGGCGAGGACCGTGGCCCATCTGCTGGGAGGTTTCGAGGCGGCGGGCCTGATCCACCGGTTCTGCGCCTGCCTGACCTTCACCTACTTCGGGCTTCACTTATACGATCTGGCGAAGCAACGGCGCGCCAGCGGCAAGAGCTGGCGCCAGTTTATCGGCGGCGAAGAGAGCATGCTCTTCAACCGGCGCGACTGGCACGAATTGACTGCTTCGCTCAAATGGTTTTTCAACCGCGGCCCTCGTCCGGAATACGGGCGTTGGACTTACTGGGAGAAATTCGACTACTTCGCGGTGTTCTGGGGCGTCGCCGTGATCGGCGGCACGGGTCTGCTGCTGTGGTTTCCGGAGATCTTCACGCATGTGTTTCCCGGCTGGGCTGTGAATGTCGCCACGACCATCCACAGCGATGAAGCCCTGCTGGCCGTATCTTTCATTTTCGTGGTGCACTTCTTCAACACGCATTTCCGGCCCGAGAAATTCCCGATCGACACGGTAATCTTCACGGAGGGCATGCCGCTCGAGGAGTTCCAGCGCGACCGTCCACGGGAGTATCGTCAACTGGTGGAGAGCGGCGAACTGGCCCGGGCGATGATGCCGTCGCCCGCGCCCCGCGACGTGAAATTCTGGCGCCGCCTGGGCTTTACGGCTCTGACGATCGGCCTGATCCTAATCGGCCTCATCATCTACTCCATGCTCTTCGCCTACCGCTGAAGCAGCGCCGGCGAACGGAAGTTACCAAAGCAGCTTCAGTCCGAATTGGATCTGCCGGGACGTGGTCGATGTGCTGGTGATTACGCCGGCCGTGGGCGAAACCCCGCTCGGCGTGAAAGTGACGGCGTTCGGAGTGTTGAAGTTGGCCCTGTCCAAGAGATTGAACAGCTCCGCGCGAAATTGAAGATTGAGGCTTTCGCGAATCGGCGTGCTTTTCAGGAACGACAAATCCCACGTAGCCAGGCCGGGACCGATCAAAGTGTCTCGCCCCAGGTTCCCGTAGAATCCGCTGCCGGATGGGGCAGCCAGGAAGGCAGCCGGATTGAACCACTGTGTGGGGTTCCCTAGAATCACGGGGCCGCTAAACGCGGGGTTCACGAATGGCCGCACGGGATTTCGCGTGTCGCCGTTGTTCGACGGGTTATAGCTGAGTTGAGGGGTGAACGGGAAACCGCTTTGCAGCGTCACAATCGAGTTCACGGTCCAGCCGGCCGCCAGTGCTTTGCCGGCGCCGCTTGCGCCCGTCCAAAAATGCTTCCCCGGTCCGAAGGGCAATACATAACTGGCATTCATCACCCCGACATTCCGGACGTCGAAATTCGCCAGTCCCCGGTCGGCCCTGAGATTGAAGGGATTCGAAGCCAGGGCCGGCTCTCCGCCCGAAGTGGTGGCGTTCAGCGAGTCTCCGTCGTCGATCGTCTTCGACCAGGTGTACACACCGCGCACTGAGAAGCTGCTGCTGAAGCGATGGTTGGCATCCACCTGCAACGCCTGGTAGGAACTGTCGCCTTCCGAAAAATAGGTCCAAGTGTTGGCCAGCGCGGGGTTGGCTTTCGTCGCGGAAGGAACGTAGTAAGTTCCCGCTGGAACCGGCGTACCGGCTAAGCCGGCGGGGAAGTTGGCGGGATAGTTTGCGGGACACGGCGCCGCCGGGCAAATCACGGGGAAGGGCTCGTTGGCATCGATGCCGATGATTTCATGATATCCATGAGATCCCATATATCCGGCCGTCAGAGCGGTGTTGGCGGCGAGTTCCCGTTGGATTCGAAACGACCAGGAAAGCAGCGTCGGCGTCTTCAAATCCGGCTGCACTCCGCCCGGAACGAGCTTGGCGGTAGCCGGAACCGCGGCCGTTGGGGAGACCGGCAATTGCGAAACCGGCAGGCTCGGAAGACTATAGGTCGGGTTAAACGGCGCGTTCTGATCGGTGCGGTAGCCCAGGGCATCCTGTAGATCGTTGTACAGGCCGAACCCGGCGCGAATCACGGTGCGCCGGTTGCCGAAGGGACTCCACGCCAAGCCGGCGCGCGGTTGGGAGAGGAACTTTCCGTTGTTTACCGCGAAGGCCGAGCTTCCGATGGTTGGCTGAGTCGAGATGATCCCATTCGCAAACGTATAGGTGGCTGCCCGGCCATGAGCCTCGTTCCACCCGTTCGTAGACTCACCCCGGAAGCCGAGCGACAGCGTAAGGCCGGGACTCAGCCGAATCTGATCGTCGGCGTACCCTGCGCCAAACCAGGAGCGCCAGCCCAGCGGAGTAGGCGCGGGATCGTACAGAAGAGTGGCCACCGTGCCTTGCAGAAACGTCTGGAGACTGGTGAACGTGGCCTGACCATACTGACTGAGCGCCAGGGTCTCGTTCGAGCGGAGGCGCTGCAGCCAGCCTCCGAAGTTGAACTGATGACGACCCTTCGTAAAGGATACGCGGTCCTCATACGTGAAGAGATTCCGGGCGACATGGAGATTGCTCCCGTTGTTGCTTCCGGCCAAGCTCAATTGGGCCGTGGGGTTCGACGCCGCGCTTCCGCCCACCACCAGCGCCCCAATCGGAAGCCCTTGGAGAAAACCGGGCAAGCTGGCCGCGGACGTCCCTGGAGTGGGCTCGCCCGTGAAGAAATAGCCGGCCCGCGAAAAGCCGGCGCGCGCGGTGTTGAGCAGGGAAGGGGAGAAGGCGTGAGTTTCCTCGACGCTCGCCACCTGCTCGCGGAGGCTCTCCACGTCGGTGCTGTACATGTTGGTGCTGGTGGGCGTGAAGTCGGCGCTGTCGTCGATGGTGTAAACCGCGCTCATCGAATCCTTGGAAGAGAAAAGGTGGTCCAGCCGCACCGTTCCGAAATCGTCGCGGATCGTCTGCAGAGGATTGTTGAACGCCTCGGAGATTCCGCCGAAGTCCGGAGCGCCCGGGCTGGCCGCGGGCCACGCGTTGATGAGCGGCGAGACTCCCACGAATGCCAGGCCAGAAGCGGGGCAGGGGTTCGGCGCCGGGCTGACCAGCTGGCACGGAAGATAGCCATTGCGCGCGTTATTGTCGGGAACCAGGTCCACGCCCGTCTGGTGCAGGTGCTGGCGCAATCCCTCGTAATTGCCGAACAGGAAGGTCTTGTTCTTTTGGATCGGTCCCCCCAGCGAACCTCCAAACTGGTTGCGCTGAAAGCCGGGAGCGGAACCGGGGTCGAAGTAGTTGGGCGCGTCCAAGGCGTTGTTTCTCAGGAATTCGAACAAAGATCCGTGCAATTGGTTCGTCCCGGACTGGGTGACAATCAGAACCTGGGCGCCGGGACGTTTGCCGTACTCCGCGCCGTAGGAATCGAGGAGCACGTTAAACTCCCGCACGGCATCCACGCCCAGCAATTGCTGGCTGGTGCCGCCCGGCTGCATGTTGTTCTCCGCCGCGCCGGTGAACTCCACGCCGTTCAACAGGAAGAGATTCTGCTGCGGCCGGTTTCCCGCCACGGCGAAGTTATTTCCGGTGGTCGAGTTCGAAACGCCGATGCCGCCGGTCTTCTCCCACGTGAAATTGACGACCCCCGGATTCAGGGTGAGGAGTTCGTCGTAACTTCGCCCGTTGAGTGGAAGGTCCTTGACCTGCCGCTCGCCAACCACGCCCGTTATGTTCTCCGTGGTCACACCCACAAGCGGTGCGTCGCCGGTCACCGTGACGCTCTGCCGCGACTCGCCCACCGCCAGTTGCATGTCCACCGTGGCCTGCTGGCCCACAACCAGATCGATGCCGGTGCGTACCTCTTCGCGGAACCCGGCTTTTCCGCAGCGTATCTCGTACTGCCCGACCGGCAGTGAGAAGAACTGGTACCGGCCTGCGGTATCGGCGACGGCGCCACGGACCGCCCCGGTATCCACGTTTTTCACTTCCACGGTCGCGCCGGAAATCGCCGCGCCGGATTGATCGGTGACCGTGCCGGAAAGAGTGGCGGATACCTGGGCGCAGGCGGATACCGCCGCCAGGACGAACGCGACCAAACATCGGATGCTCGAAACAGCCGTTATGGATGAATTGAGTTTCATAGCGAAGGTCCCCCTGTGTCCCGTATTAAGGTCAGTGTACCGTAAAAAGGACAATTTGGGAACGTTCGCTTTACCGGCTGCTGGAAACCTTATTCGCCGCGTCCTGGCTGGTCACTTGGGATGCCGCGGGAAGCTCGCTGACGTCCCAACCGCCGCCCAGCGCCTGAATGAGCTGGACCGCCGCCGTCATCTCGTTCACCCGCAGGGTTACCTCGGTCTGCTGATCGGATAATAAAGTCGTCTGCGCCGTGATCACGTCGAGATACGGATCGAGACCGGTCTGGTAACGCGAAAAAGCGATATTCAGGTATGTCTGCGCGGCTTCTATGGCCGTATTCTGGCGGGCGACCTGCTCGGAGAGCACGCGCAAGCTCGCGATATAATCTTCCACCTGCTGGAACGCCGTAAGCACGGTCTGCCGGTAGGCGGCGACATCGGCATTATAGGTCGCCGTGTATTGCGCCACCGTCGCTCTGCGGAGGCCGGCATCGAAGATGGTCTCGGAGGCCGAAGCGCCCAGAGACCAGAAAATCGCCGGCACGGAAAACAACTTCGAGACGATGGAGGACTCGACGCCCGAGCTTCCCGTGAGACTGAGCGACGGATAGTAAGCCGCTGTGGCAACGCCAATGAGGGCGTTCGCCTGCGCCATGGTGCGCTCCGCCGCGGCGATATCTGGGCGCCGCTGGAGCAATTGCGAAGGAACCCCGACCGGAATCGCGGGAACGGGAGTTGTCAGGGGTTTCACCGGCATCTCAAAGCTGGAAGCGGGTTTGCCGGTCAGCGTCGCGATGGCGTGTTCGTACAGAGCGCGGCTGGTTGCAATACCGATGCCGGTCGCCTCCGCGTCCCTTAGCGTTACTTCCGCCTGGGCCATCGATTCGGGGCTGTCGATGCCCGTTTCCACCAGGACGCGCGTCAGCTCGAGCGCCCTGCGGTCGGCTTCGATGGTGCGGTTGTACACGTCCTGAAGCGCATCCTGGCCGCGCAGTTCGAAATAGTACACCGCCAGATCGGCTTGCTCGGTGAGGCGCTCGTTCTCGAGATCGGCGGCGCTCACCTGCGCGGCGTACCGGTATTCGCTCACCGTGTTGCGGATGCGGCCCCACAGGTCCGGCTCCCACGATACGTCGAAGGGCAGGGAAATGTCGCTGAAGGTGGCGCCGGTCGCCACGGGAGTTGCCGCCCCGGCCGCGCCGCCGGCCGTGCCTCCAAAGTTCGCGCCCCCGCCGGTTCGCGTCCGGTTGAAGGAAGGACCTGCCGTAACGGTCGGGAAGTAACTCGCGCGGGCCTCGCGCACCTGCGCGCGCGCCGCCATGAAATTCTGGAAATACTGCGCGATGTTCTGGTTATTGATGTTCAACTGTTCTTCGAGCGAATTGAGTTCCGGCTCCTTGAACAGCTCCCACCATTTGCCTTTGATGGCGGCGTCCTGTGGCTGCGCGGGCCGCCAGGTTCCCGGCAGCGCCGAACGGTAAGCGGCGGGAGATCCTTCCTTGAAAGCCGGCGGAGTGGGAGCCGCGGGCGCTGTGTATTTCGGGCCGACGCGGCACCCGGCAAGCACAAAGATCGAGATCGACACAGCACCGGCGAGCGCGATAGCCCTGCCGCGCGTTTCAGACGAAATGGAGCGCTCGGGCTTCAAGCTTCCTGGGCTCCCGGCTGGAGGCGGCCGACGGCATCCCGGTTCCGCCGCAGCTTCAGGCGCAGCCTGTCGATTAACAAGTAGATCACGGGCGTGCTGTAGAGGGTAAGAGCCTGGCTGACAATCAGGCCGCCGATAATCGAAATTCCCAGCGGACGGCGGAGCTCCGATCCCATGCCCGTTCCGATCGCCAGAGGCACGGCGCCGAACAGTGCCGCCATGGTCGTCATCACGATCGGGCGGAAGCGCAGCATGGAGGCTTCGAAGATCGAGTCCCTGGTGCTTTTGCCTTCGTTGCGTTCGTCGCCCAGAGCGAAATCGATCATCATGATGGCATTCTTCTTGACGATGCCGATCAGGAGAATGATGCCCGTGATCGACATCACGTCTAGCTCCGAATTCGTGAGCATCAGCGCGAGAATAGCCCCCACGCTGGCCGGAGGAAGGGTGGAAAGAATCGTGATGGGGTGGACCAAGCTTTCGTAGAGAATTCCCAGCACCAGGTAGACCGCCAGAACCGCGGTCAAAACCAGGTAGGGTTCCGTGGTCAGCGACTGCGCGAAAGCCTCCAGCGTTCCCGAGAACTGGCCGTGGATCGTGTGCGGCATGCCAAGCTGCTCTTGCGCTTGATCGATCTCCTGGACCGCCTGGCCGAGCGAATTCCCGGGCGCCAGGTTGAATGACACCGTGACCGAGGGAAACAGGCCCGTGTGATTGACGGAGATCGGCGCTGTGGAGGGGACGTAATGGACCACCGCGTCGAGAGGGATGGCGCCCGCGCCAGAGCTGGGAATCAGATAGGTGTACCGGAGCCCTTGCGGCGCCTGCCAGTATTTCGGAGCGGCCTCCATGACCACATAGTATTGATTGAGTTCCGTGTAGATAGTGGAGATTTCGGATTGTCCGAACGCATGGTACAGCGTGCTGTCGAGCGACTGCGGAGTTATGCCGAGCCGCGCCGCGGTCGCGCGGTCGTAAGTAAGGAGAGCCTGAAGGCCATTATTCTGCTGATCGGTATTCACGTCCACGAAGCCCGGTGTGTGACGCAGTTTCGCGAGGAGCAACGGGCCGTACTTCTGCAAGTTTTCGACGGTTTCGGCCTGCAGGGTGTACTGGTATTGGGCGTTGGCTTGCCGGCCGCCGATGCGGATGTCCTGAACGGCCTGAAGGTAGGTGGCCGCGCCGGGCACGCGCGCCAGTTTGGGGCGCAGGCGGGCCAGGATTTCCGCCGCGCTCACCTTGCGCTCATCGAGCGGCTTGAGCGCGACAAAGGCGAAGCCGCTATTGGTGGCGCCCTGTCCCCCCGTAAATCCCATCACGTTCTCGACCCCGGGGTCCGCCTTAATGATGGCGACGGCCTGCTGCACCGCCGTCCGCATCGCGTAAAACGAACTGTTCTGCGGCCCCTGCATCCCGCCCATCAGCGCCCCGGTATCCTGCTGCGGGAAGAATCCTTTGGGGATCTTGTCGATTAAGAAAACGTTCAGGCCGAGGGTAAAGAGGAAGATGCACAGGACGAGCGCGGGATGGTCGAGCACCCAGGTCAGGCTGCGCCGGTATCCCGCCAGTATGGCGTCGAAGATCCGCTCGCTCCAGCGGTACAGCCTTCCGTGCCGCTCCTCGTTCGGCGCGACCAGAACCCGCGAGCACATCATCGGCGTAGTGGTAAGGGAGACCATCATGGATACGGCGATCGCGGCGGAAAGCGTGATCGCGAACTCGCGAAACAGGCGCCCGACGATGCCGCCCATCAGCAGCAGCGGAATGAACACGGCGATCAGCGAAACGCTGATCGAAAAAACGGTGAAGCCGATCTCCTTCGCGCCGAGCAGCGCGGCCTCGATGGGTGTGAGTCCCTGTTCGAGGTGCCGCGCCACGTTTTCCATCACCACAATCGCATCGTCAACCACGAAGCCGCTCGAGATCGCCAGCGCCATGAGCGACAGGTTGTCGAGCGAAAAGCCGCATAGGTACATCACCGCGCAAGTCCCGATCAGCGACACCGGGACCGCGACCGCGGGGATGACCGTCGCCCGAGCGCTGCGCAAAAATAGAAAAACGACCAGGACCACGAGCACCACCGAGATGAGCAAGGTCCGCTCGATATCGGACACCGACGCCCGGATAGTCAGCGTCCGGTCGAGAACCGTGACGATGTGCTGCCCGCGGGGAATGCTGGCTTGAAGCGATGGCAGCGCGGCTTTCACCGCGTCCACCGTGGTGATGATGTTGGCGTCCGGCTGCCGGAAAATAATCATGTTGACCGACGGCTTGCCGTTGAGGAATCCGGCCTGCCGCACGGTCTGTTGCGAGTCGATCACATCGGCGACGTCCTCCAGGCGAACCGCGCCTCCGTTGTGGTACCCGACGATCAGCGGCTTGTAATCGGCGGCCTTGGAGATCTGGTCGTTGGCAACGATATCGGCGGTGACATCGCCGCTGGAGATCTGGCCCTTGGCCGAGTTCGAGTTCTGTCCCGCCACCACCTGCTGGACCGCGGGCAGGCCGATGCCGTAGCTGGCAAGCTGTTCCGGATCCAGTTCGATGCGCACCGCGGGCAGCGAGGCTCCCACCACCAGCACCTCGCCGACGCCGGAGATTTGCGAGATGCGCTGCTCGATCACGGTGGACGCTTCGTCGTAGAGCGAAGGAACGTCGTAGACGTCCGATTGCAGGCCGAGCACCAGAATGGGCGAATCGGCCGGGTTCACCTTGCGATAAGTCGGATTGGCCGGCAGATTCGCGGGAAGGTAGGTGCGTGCCGCGTTGATCCCGGCCTCTACGTCGCGCGCAGCGCCGTTGATGTCCCGGTTGAGATCGAATTGCAGCGTGATCCCGGTGGTTCCCAGCGTGCTCGACGAAGTCATCTCGGTGACGCCGGCGATGTGGCCGAACTGCCGCTCGAGAGGCGTCGCGACCGAGGAGGCCATGATATCCGGGCTGGCGCCGGGTAGCGAGGACGCCACCGTGATGGTGGGAAAATCCACCTGCGGCAGAGGCGACACGGGCAGCACCGTAAAAGCGATCGCGCCGGCGATCGCGATCGCGACCGTCAGCAGGGTCGTCGCCACGGGGCGTTCGATGAAGATCCGCGACGGGTTCATGCGCCCCCCGTCCGGCGCCGCCGCGAAAGCCGCGCGCCCAGCTCGTCGAAAAAGATGTAGATGACCGGCGTCGTGTAGAGCGTCAGCACCTGGCTGACCAGCAGGCCGCCCACCATCGCTACGCCCAGCGGTCTGCGCAACTCCGAGCCGATGCCCGAGCCGAAGGCCAGCGGGATGCCGCTCAACAGCGCCGCCATGGTGGTCATGAGGATCGGCCGGAAGCGCAGCAGCGAAGCCTGGTAGATTGCGTCGGTGGCATTCTTGCCCTCTTTCCGCTCCGCTTCCAGGGCGAAATCGACCATCATGATGCCGTTCTTCTTCACGATGCCGATCAAAAGAATGATGCCGATGATGGCGACGATGTCGAGATCCAAGCGGAAGAGGAGCAGCGCCAGCAGAGCCCCCACGCCCGCCGACGGCAGTGTCGAGAGGATGGTGATCGGGTGTATGAAACTTTCGTACAATACGCCCAAAACGATATAAACGGTCACCAGAGCGGCCAGAATCAAGAGTCCTTCGTTCGAGAGCGATCCTTCGAATGCGGCGGCCGTGCCCTGATAATTGGCCACAATGCTGGCCGGCAGTTTGGTTTTGGCGATCTGCGCGTTGATCGCCTCCAGCGCCTGCCCGAGCGAGTATCCGGTGCCCAGGTTGAACGAGATCGTCACCGCCGGAAACTGCCCCTGATGGTTGATCGAGAGAGCCTCGCTCTGCGTCCGGAAATGACTTAAGGCGCTCAGAGGAACGGGAGTCGATAGGATCGGCGCTGCCGCTCCGCTCCCTCCTCCCCCGCCGGAGGATCCTCCGGCGGCTGCACCCGACGACCCTGGCCGCGAGGTCCCGCTCAAAGACGTTGTTGCGCTCGAGGAGATGCTGGTGGAGGCGCTCGTCGTCGCTAGCACAGTGGTGGCCGAAGTCGCGCTCAAAGCTGGCAATGCGGTCGAGGCGGCGTTAGATGACCCCAATGTGCTGCCCACGCTGCTGGAGAACAGCGCCGATGTCGTTGAGGCCGGCGCCGAGACACCCACGGTGGAGGATGGCTTCAGCAGCGTGCTAGCGGGCGCGGCTGCCGCGGCCCCGGCTCCTGATGAAGAACCCGCGGTGCTCGGTCCCGCGGAAGCGAATGCCGACGCGCCGCCGGTCAGGGAAGACTGAATGTAGATATCGTGCAGTTTTCGCGGATCGAGCTGGAACTGGGGATCCGTCTCCAGGATCACGTGATATTGATTGAGATCCGTGTAGAGAGTATTGATCTGCCGCTGCCCGAATGCGTCGTACAGCGTGTTGTCGATGGTCTGCGGTGTGATGCCGAAGCGCGAAGCCGTGTTGCGGTCGATGACTAACGACTCCGCCACTCCGCCCAATTGTTGATCTGTCGCCACGTCGGCCAGTTGAGGCAGCGGCTTCAACTTCGCGACCAGCTCGTGCACTACCGCGTTCAGTTCGTCCTGGTTGTGGTCTTCGAGCGTGTACTGATATTCGGTGCGGCTGACGCGGTCGTCGACGGTGAGGTCCTGCACCGGTTGCATATAGAGGCTGATTCCCGGCGCCTGCGCCAGCTTCGGCCCCAGCCGCGTGATGAGCCGGGTGGCGGAAATCCCACGCTCCTTCAGCGGTTTCAGGTTGATCTCGATGCGGCCGCTGTTCAGCGTGGTATTTGTCCCATCCGCTCCGATGAAGGACGAGACGCTATCGACCGCCGGATCGGCCAGCAAGACCTTCACCAGATCCTGCTGCTTTTCAATCATCGATTTGAAGGACGTGGAGGCCGATGCCTGTGAAATGCCCTGGATGATCCCGGTATCCTGCGTGGGGAAAAAGCCCTTGGGAACGAAAATGTAAAGGAGCACCGTGAGCGCCAGCACCGCGACCGCGACCAGCAGCGCGATCGTCTGATAGCCCAATACAAACTTCAGGGTCCGGCCGTAGAACGCAATAATGTTGTTGAAGATCCTCTCGGACTGACGGTAAAAGCGACCCTGCCTCTCCGGAGGCGTGTAGTGGAGCAGCCGCGCCGACATCATCGGCGTGAGGGTCAGGGAGACGAAGGCCGAGAGAATAATCGTTACTGCGAGCGTCACCGCAAACTCGCGGAAAAGTCGGCCCGCCACGTCGCGCATGAAGAGCAGCGGGATCAGCACCGCGATCAGCGAGACCGTCAGCGAGAGAATGGTGAAGCCGATCTGCTCGGCGCCCTTCAGAGCCGCTTCGAGCGGCCCTTCGCCCTCTTCGATATAGCGGGAGATGTTCTCGATCATCACGATCGCGTCATCCACCACGAATCCCGTCGAGATCGTGAGCGCCATCATGGTCAGGTTGTTCAGGCTGTAGCCCGCCAGATACATCACGCCGAAGGTGCCGACCAGCGAGAGCGGCACGGCGATGCTCGGGATGACGGTGGCGGAGAGGCTGCGCAGAAACAGGAAGATCACCATCACCACCAAGCCAACCGTCAGGAGCAGCTCGAACTCGACATCCTTCACGGAGGCGCGAATCGCCGTTGTGCGGTCCGTGACGATCTGCACATGGACCGCTCTGGGGAGCGTGACCACGAGTTGCGGCAATAGCCGCTGAATGCTGTCTACCACCTGGATCGTGTTTGCTCCGGGCTGCCGCTGGATGTTCAGCAGCACCGCCGGCGTGTAGTTCACCCAGGCCGCCAGCTTGTTGTTTTCCACGCCATCGACCACCCGCGCGACATCGGTGAGCATCACCGGAGCGCCGTTGCGGTAAGCGACGACGACCGACTTGTAGGCGCTGCTGGTCAGTAACTGGTCGTTCGCGTTGATCGTGTAATCCTGCGAAGGCCCATCGAAGTTTCCTTTCGCGGAGTTGAGGCTGTTGGCCGCCAGCGCGTTGCGCACGTCTTCGAGGTTGATTCCGTAGGACGCCAGCGTGGTGGGGTTCGCCTGGATGCGCACCGCCGGCTTCTGCCCGCCCGAGATGCTCACCAGGCCCACTCCGGAGATCTGCGAGATCTTGGGCGCCAGCCGCGTGTCCGCCAGGTCCTCCACTTGTGAGAGCGCCATCTCCCTGGAGGTAAGAGCGAGAGTCAGAACCGGAGCGTCGGCCGGATTGGATTTGCTATAGACCGGCGGGGCCGGCAGATTCGCCGGCAGATAGCTCTGCGCGGCGTTGATGGCCGCCTGAACCTCCTGTTCCGCGACGTCGATGTTCAGGCTGAGTTGGAACTGCATCACGATGACCGACACCCCACCCGCGCTTGTGGATGTCATCTGGCTCAGGCCCGCAACTTCGCCGAATTGCCGCTCCAGAGGAGCGGTTACGGCCGATGCCACCACATCCGGGCTGGCGCCCGGGTAGAAGGTGAGCACTTGTATGGTCGGATAATCCACTTCGGGGAGCGCCGATACCGGAAGCTGAAAGAACGCTACTCCGCCCGCCAGAAAGAGCGCGGCCATCAGCAAAGCCGTGGCCACCGGACGCAGAATGAATGGGCGGGACGGGCTCGATAAAGTTGCACTGCCTGGTGAGGAAGCGCCGCCGGGACCCTGCGTGGTTTTGCGACCCGGCGCCGGCTGGCCGCGAATCAGCACCTTGACCCCGTTTTCGAGGCGGTCGAATCCGCTGGTCGCTACGTCGGTCCCCGGATTCAGACCGGTCACGGCGGTCTCTTGGTCATTGCTGTTCAGCGTGGTAATTTGCTGCACCGCAACCGTCTTATCGGGTTTGACGATGTACACAAAAGCGCTGGTCCCGTTCTGCTGCACGGCGGCGGAGGGAACCAGAGTCGCCTTGCGCAGCGTTTTCAGCAGCAGCCGTGCATTCACGAACTGGTTCGGGAAGAGCGCGAGGTTCGCGTTGGGAAACTCCGCTCGGAACTTGACGGTTCCGGTCATGGTGTCGACCTCGTTATCCAAAGAGGTCAGTGTCCCGGCCGCGATCTGCCTCTCGTCGGACCGGTCGAAGGCGGCCACCGGAAGCGTGCGGCCGCCGCGGAGTTGCGACTGGACCTGCGGCAGATCGTCCTCGGATACATTGAACACCACCGTGATCGGCTGCAACTGCGTAATCACGACCAGCGTGGTATTGCTGCCCGCAAAGACCGTGTTCCCCGGATCCACGAGGCGCAGCCCGACCCGTCCGCTGATGGGCGCCGCGATGTGGCAGTAGGACAATTGCGCCTGGTCATAAGCCACCGTGCCCTCATCCGCCTTGACCGTGCCCTCGTATTGAACCACGACCTGCTCCTGATCGTCGACCTGTTGTGTGGCAATGGCGTTCTTCGCGAAGGCATCCCGATACCTTTGCAAGTCGATGCGCGCTTCCGCCAGTAGCCCTCGGTCGTGCGCCAGGGTTCCCTCCGCCTGCGTCAAGGCAGCCTGGTACGGGAGCGGATCGATGTCGATCAACGGATCGCCCTGATGGACCATCTGGCCTTCGCGATAGTGAACCGCCACGACGCGCCCGGTGATCTGGCTGTACACCGTAACCGTGTACCTTGGCGTGACGGTTCCCAGCGCCTCAATATAGACGTTCATATCGCCTGTTCTGGACTGGGCCACGGTTATCGCTGCCGGAGCTTGCCCGGCATTGTCGCCAGCCGCCGGACCCTTTGCGCCGCTGCCGCGATCATGAAAGAAAATTACCGCCAGGATAACCAGGGCCGCGGCTGCAATCCAACGGAACCCTTTGCGCCGCCGCGGTCGCTGGTTCGGCGGAGGCTGCCCCTGTTCGTCAGTAGGTGCCAGCAGCTTCTGTTCCGGTTGGTCCGAGCCTTGTGTAGTCGGATCTCCTGCTTGTGACATGCCGCCCTGACATCCATGCTGAATGTCCCCGGCAACTGGTGCAGATTGGTTTCCACCGTCAAATCGATCACGACGCGATCCCGGTGGTGCTTCGTACTCTTATTTGGACCCCATGGGGTGGGAAGATCGGGCGAGCCACCAGCGCCGCAGCGCCACGATCGACCAGACGCCTTCCACCAGGCCGAACGGCCAGGCGCCTTGCAGAAAGCCGTAGGCCGACGCCAGAACGCACGAGCCGGCAAACGCCAGAATGAACCAGCGGCTGCGATGCTCCAGCGCATAGCAGACCAGCATGGCCGTTACGGCAAACAAGCCGAAAAGCGTCAGACGATTCATGATTTGAAGATTTCTAACCCGCCTTGCTCTTGCGCGCACGCGGCTTCCGGGCGGCGGGCTGCTCGAGCGCCTGCTCCGGCTGGCCGGCGGCCGTAGTGGCCGCCTGGGCAGGTTTGCGCTTCTCCGCCAGACTCTTTTTGAGCGCTTCCATGATGTCGATCACCGGCGCGACGTGCGGGGCCGGGGTGGCCACCACCTTTTTACCCTCGATCTTGTCCGCGATCATCCGCTGGAGGTTCTCCCTGTAGGTGTCGTGGTATTTCTGCGGCTCGAAATCGGCTTCGAGCGATGAGATCAGCATCTTGGCCATCTCCAGCTCTTTGTCTTTCACCAGGCTGGTATCGGTGCGGAACTCGTCCACCTGGCGGATCTCGTCCTGGTAGTACATGGTGTGAGAGAGGATACCTTTGGCTCCCGGGCGCAGGATGATGATGTGCTCGCGGTTGTGCATCGCCACCTTGGCCAGCGCATAGTAACGGGAATCGCGCAGGGCCTGGAAGAGCAAGGCGTAGGGCTTCTCGCCGCCTTCGTCGGGCGCCACGTAGTAGGAACTTTCCAGGTAGACCGGGTCCACCTGGTCGGACTTGACGAATTCCAGGATCTCCATCACCTTGGCAGTCTTGGGGGCCACCTTCTTGATGTCTTCGTCATCTACCACGACGTAGCGATCCTTTTCGTACTCGTAGCCTTTCACCAGGTCGCTGCGGGGCACCGGTTTGTCCTCGGCCTGGCAGTAGGTCACCTGCTTGATGCGCGAGTTGTCTTCTTTGTGCAGCAGGTTAAAGCTGATGGTTTCGCCGCGCGCGGCGCTGAAGAGCCGCACGGGAAATGAAACCAGGCCAAAAGTCAGGTGTCCCTTCCAGACGCTGGATGCCATACTGTTCCGCTCCTCACTCTACCGGTCGAGTTGGTTCTCAAGATACTTCAATCCTTACTAAGATGAAACTGGGCCCATGTCAGACTCTCCGGCGGCTCGACGCCCGCGGAGCAGGCCCAGCCTATGGCTCTCGAAGAATATCGCGCCAAACGCCGGTTTGAGACCACGCCGGAGCCTCCTCCCGGCGAATTAGTGAGCAAGAGTACGGCCAAAGGCGGCTATTTTTGTGTGCAAAGACACGATGCCACGCGGCTGCACTACGATTTTCGCCTGGAAATCGGCGGCGTGCTGAAATCCTGGGCCATACCCAAAGGCCCCACGCTCGATCCCTCGGTGAAGCACCTGGCCGCCCATGTGGAAGACCATCCCCTCGATTATGGCGGCTTCGAGGGCAACATTCCCGCTGGCAACTACGGCGCGGGCAGCGTGATGCTGTGGGATCGCGGAACCTTCGAGCTGTTGGGTGACACGCCCCCGGAAGGTCAACTGGCGCGCGGCGACCTCAAATTCCGGCTCCATGGCGAGAAACTGAACGGCGATTTCGCCCTGGTGCAGATGAAGAGGCGCGGCAAAGGCAACGCGTGGCTGCTCATCAAGAAGCGCGACCAGTATGCCGCCCCCGGCTGGGACGTCGAGGCCCAGGCCACCAGCGTGCTTTCGGGGCGCACCCAGGAGGAGATCGCGCGCAACCTGCCGGCGCGCGAGCCCAAGCGCAAGTCCGCGGGCGCCGCCGACCGCACCTGGCAGAGCGACCGTCCGGCCAAAGCGAAGCGCGTCTCCCAGAACGCGGCGGCTCCCGCGGCTCCCGCTAAAAAAAAACTAAGCTCGACCTCGCCGGCCTGAAGGGGGCGCGCCAGGCGGAGATGCCGGCCGCCATCGAACCCATGATGGCTACCCTGGTGGACCGGCCCCCGCAAGGCGATGACTGGCTCTTCGAAGTGAAATGGGACGGCGTGCGCGCCATCGCCTTCATCGAAGACGAAGAGGTGCGGCTGCAATCGCGCAGCGGGCTGCGCTGCGAGCGCCAATATCCGGAACTGGCCGTCATCCACCACTACGTGGCCGCCCGCCAGGCCGTGCTCGATGGCGAAATCGCGGTGCTTGACGAGCAGGGCGTCTCGCGCTTTCACCTCATCCAGCCGCGCATCGCGAATGCCGATCCCAACGCCGTGGCGCACCTGGTACGCTCCACGCCGGTGGTCTATTTCGTCTTCGACCTGCTGTACCTGGACGGCTACGACCTGCGCGGCGTCAACCTATCCGAGCGGCGGCGCCTGCTCGAAACGGTGGTCTCTTCCGCGGATGTGCTGCGCGTGTCGGAGGCCTTCCCGGGAGCCGGCGAGGCCATGCTGGACGCGGCCCGGGAGCACCACCTCGAGGGCATTGTCGCCAAGCACGCCACCAGTTGCTACGAATCCCGGCGCAGCCGCGAGTGGCTGAAGATCAAGCTGGTCAACGAGCAGGAATTCGTCATCGGCGGCTTCACCCCTCCGCAGGGAGGGCGCGAGCATTTCGGTGCGCTGGTGCTGGGCGTCCGCGACGATGGGAAGCTGCGATGGGCCGGAAACGTGGGAACCGGCTTCGATGGCAAATCCCTGGCGGCGGTGTATGCGCGGCTTCAGCCCCTGGTCATGCCGCGCTGCCCCTTTTCCGATCCGCCGCGGCCCGCCTCAGGCATCACCTGGGTGAAGCCCGAGCTGGTCTGCCAGGTCAAGTTCGCCAACTGGACGACCGATGGCCGCCTGCGCGCGCCGGTATTCCTCGGGCTGCGCAACGACAAGCCCGCCGCCGATGTAGAGCGCGAAAGCGCCGGGCCGCTGGCGGACCCGCCCGCCGAGCTGCTAACCGCAGGCCGCCAAGAAGTCACGCTCCATATCGAGGGCCGCGATCTCAAGTTCACCAACCTCGATAAGGTCTTCTATCCCGCCGAAGGCTACACCAAGCGCGATGTCATCAATTATTACGACGCGGTGGCCGGGCTGATTCTGCCGCATTTGAGGGACCGCCCGCTTTCGCTCAAGCGCTATCCCGATGGAATCGAGAAGGAGTTCTTCTTCCAGAAGAACGTACGGGCGGCCTTCCCGCCGTGGCTGCGCACCGAAAAAATCGAATCCGAGCACGCCGGCCGGCCCATCAATTATGCCTTCGCTCAGGACCGCGCCAGCCTGCTCTACCTGGCAAACCTGGGCTGCATCGACCAGAACCCGTGGATGAGCCGCACTCCGCACCTGGATAATCCCGATTTTGTGTTAATCGACTTGGACCCGCAGGATTGCTCTTTCGATTTGATCGTGGACGCGGCCCTGATGGTCAAGAAGTTTTTGGACGAAATCAGCATGACGGGCTACCCGAAAACCACCGGCGGCGACGGCATGCATATCTATATCCCGGTCGAACCGGCTTACAGTTACGAAGAAACCCGCACCTTCGCCGAGCTGATCGCGCGGCTCGTGTCTGAACGCAAGCCGGACCTCTTCACCACGCCGCGTTCGGTGGCCCGGCGCCGGAAGAACCGCGTCTACTTCGACTATCTCCAGAATGGGAAATCGAAGACTATCGCCGCCCCCTACGTTTTGCGGGCTTACCCAGGCGCTCCGGTGGCCACTCCGCTGGCGTGGGATGAAGTCAGACACGGCCTGCGTCCGGCGCAATTCCACATCCGCAACGCGCTCCAGCGATTTGCGGAAAAGGGCGACCTGTTCCGAGGAGTGCTCGAACGGCCTCAGAAGTTAGAGGACGGGCTGAAGCGCCTGGAGACATTGTTCCGCCGAAGCTGAGCGGCTTACAATTGTCTTTCGCAACGCCCACGCGTTGGAGGAATCATAATGAACCTCGATTCTCGAATCCTCACCCTGGCCGTTTTCGTGGCATGTCTGCTGGTCTGCCCGTTTGCCGGGACACCGCAGAGCCCCGAGCCCGCGGCCAAAGTAGTGGACCCCGCCGTATTCAAGGAGCCTCCGGCCGAGTACCGCGGACATGAGATGTACGGCTATGGGCAATTCAACCTGTCGAATCTTTCGGAGGAGCGCATCCGCTCCGACGTGGATACGATGGCGAAAAGAAATATGGGCGGATTCGCCGTTGAGCCCAGCGGGGGCCCCACTACCGGGCTGCCCGACGATTATCTGAGGGCGACGGGGCGCAAGCCGAGTAGCGAAGGCACGGTCTACCTGAGCGACGAATACTTCAAGTTCTATCGCGCGGCCCTGGAGGAGGCCCGGAAGAACCACCTGGAGGTGATCCTGTATGACGAATGGGCCTACCCGACCGGGATGGTGGATGGACAGCTCTATGCGAAATACCCGCAGTATGTGGCCAAGAGCCTGGAGATGGTGGAACGAAACGTGACCGGCCCGGCCCAGACGGAATTGGCCGTCCCCGGAAATCTGTACGTGGGCGCCGTGATGATGAACCGCGACACGTTCGATCTGGTGGACATCAGCTCGCGCGGCGGCGCCGGGCGGCCGCTGGTGACGCAGGTCCCCAAGGGTAACTGGAAAGTCATGGCGTTCTATCTGGATGCCACTATCCGGCCGGCCTCGCAGAAAGGGGCATACGTCGATTATCTCGATTCGACCGCCATGGACGCGTTCATCTCACTGACCTACCAGAAGCACTTTGACCACATCGGCGAGTTTTTCGGGAAGGTGATCAAGTTCTCTTTCTGGGACGAACCGGCCATGCACCCCGTCGACGGACGCATGTGGACGGGATCTTTCAACCAGGGCTTCGAGAAACAATACGGCTTCTCGCCCATGAAATACTACCCGGCCCTCTGGTACGACATTGGCCCCGACACCGCGGCGGCGCGCAACGCGCTGTTCGGGTACCGCGCGCACCTGTTCGCGACCAACTTCGTGAAGAAGATCGAGGATTTCTGCGAGGCGCACGGCATCAAGGCCGGCGGCCATTTCGACCAGGAAGAGAACGTGAATCCAGTCCCCGTGAACGGCGACCTTATGAAGTTGTTCGAGCACCAGGGCGTCCCGGCGGTGGACGATATCTACTTCCTGGGGCGGTCCAACCCGGGATACAAGATTGTTTCGTCGGCGGCATTCAACTATGACAAGCCCGTGATGTTTGCGGAGACGTACGCAGCCTATGACAAGATCACCGAGAAGACCGTCTACAAAGTGGCCATGGATCAATACGCCATGGGAGTGAATCTGCAGGTGACCAGCGGCGGGCCCGCGGTGTGGAACAGCTCTTACGTGCCGGACTTCAATCGCTATCTGGGCCGCCTGAGCTACCTGCTGCAGCATGGCCGGCACGTGGCGGACGTGGCCGTGCTTTACCCCATCGCCGCGCTGCAAACCGCCTACAAGTTCGACGGCGGGCATCACCCCGTTCCGGCCCTGGATCCGGAGCCGAAAATCAACGGCGAGGCTGCGCCGCGCGAAGGCGGGATCACGCCTCCCGAGATCGACTACCAGGATATCGGCGAAGCGTTATTCCACGGACTGCGGGTGGATTACACGTATTTGCACCCCGATGTCCTTTCCGGGCGATGCACCGTGGAGGGGCAGCGGTTGATTCTCAATAACCGGGAGAACCGGGAGGAATTCAGAGTTCTGTTCCTTCCCGGTGGCGACACGCTTTCGGTGGCGGCAGCCGCGAAAATCCAGGAGTTCTATGATAAGGGCGGAGTGGTGATCGCCACCAGCAAGCTGCCTAGTAAGTCGGCGGAGTTCGGACGCGACAAGGACATTCAGAAATTCGTGGCCGACGTGTTCGGTCTGCCGGTGAACGATCCGCCCACGGCGGACCTCGAGCGCGCCATGGCCGGCAGGCTGGTCACTTTCTATTTCTATAAGCGCAATTCGGCCGGCGGACAAGCGTACTTTCTGCCCAAGGCGGAGCCCTGGGTGCTGCAGTGGGCCTTGGGGCGAGTACTGCCGGTGCGGGACGTGAATATCCAGGAGCCCATCCCGTTGTTGAAGAAAGGCCCGGATTACGATGGCGCCCTGACCTATCTTCACAAGGTGAAAGACGGGCAGGACATTTACTTCTTTGCGAATTCCACCGACAAACCGGTGGATACGAAGGTAGTGCTGCGAGGCGCGAAGGCGTTGCGGATTTGGAACCCACACACCGGCGAATCGCAGCCGGCCGAATTCACGACCGCCGATGCCAACGGGCAGCCGGTGACGACGGTTCACCTGGTGCTGGCGCCAGTAACTTCGTTGTTCTACGTGCGGGAGTGACCGCCGGAAACTGGATATCCGGTTCCGATATTGCCCTATAATAAGCCACATGCGATTTCGAATTGCGTTTGGCTGCGCCCTCGTGTGCGCTCTCGCCCTCGCTGCGAGTCAGTGCGCAAGCAGATCCGTCTCCACTGCCCCTCCTTCGGAAATCCCCCACTTGCAGAAGCATGGAACCGCCACCCAACTGATCGTGGACGGTAAGCCGTACCTGGCGCGGGCGGGAGAACTGAGCAACAACGCGGCCACCAGCGTCGAGTACATGAAGCCGCTTTGGGCCAAGATTGTCGATTCCAAACTTAACACCGTCCTGGCAGGCGTTTCCTGGGCCCAGGTCGAACCGCAGGAAGGGAAGTACGATTTCAGCCAGGTGGAAGGCATCATCCGGGACGCACGGAGTCACGGCTTGCATCTCGTGCTGTTGTGGTTCGCAACCTGGAAGAACGGCACGTCCAGCTACCCGCCGGACTGGCTGAAGAAGGATTTCGACCGGTTCCCGCGCGCCCAGCTCGCTTCGGGCAAGAGCCTCGAACAGCTCAGTGCCTTCAGCGATGCCAACCGCGACGCCGATGCGCATGCCTTTGCGGCCCTCATGCGGCGCGTCAAGGAAGTGGATGGCCGCGAGCACACCGTCATCATGATCCAGGTGGAGAACGAAGTGGGAATGGAGAGCGACTCCCGCGACCGTTCGCCCGTGGCCAACAAGGCCTATGAGGGCCCCGTGCCGAAGGAGTTGATGGACAACCTTCAGGCGCACAAAGACACCCTGGTTCCGGGCTTTCGCCAGGTTTGGGAAGCGGCCGGTTTCAAGCCCTCCGGGAGCTGGGAGCAGGTATTCGGACGGGGTCCGGCCACGGACGAAATCTTCACGGCATGGAGCTACGCGCGTTACGTCGGCCGGGTGATCGAGGCGGGCAAGGCCGAATACCCGCTGCCGATGTACATGAACTCCTATACCTACGGATTGCCGAAGGCGGGCCAACCCACGCCTTCGAGCGGCACCCCCATGCCCGAAACGCTGGACGTCTGGAGAGCCGGGGCGCCGCGACTCGATATCATCTCGCCCGACAATTCGCACGACTTCATTACGATGTGCGCGGAGTACACCCAATCCGGGAACCCGCTGTCCATACCCGAGGAGTCGCCTGGGGTGGAAGGCGCGGCCAGATCGCTCTACGCCTTCGGGCACCATGATGCGATCATGTACTCGCGCATGAGCGGGGGGGTTGACCGGTTGACGACTCCTGACACGGACCTGATCGGCAGCTACGACATCATCGAGCAATTGACGCCGCTGATTCTGGAACACCAGGGAGACGGCACCATGTCCGCCGTCATGCTCGGCCCAAAAGACCCGCCTCAGAAAGTCAGGGTGGGGAATTACACGTTGGAGGCCACGTTTTATGGGGCCGCAAGAGTTGGTCCGAGCGAGGCAGCCCCGGAAACCCCGCCCCGCGCGGGCGCGATTTTCATCGCGGCGGGACCTGACGAGTACTTCATAGCCGGCAACGGCCTAACCGTCACGTTTACTCCGGAAACACCGGGGCCGCCGCTCGCCGGACTGGCCACGGTCGAAGAAGGCACTTTCGTGAACGGCAAATGGGTCCCGGCGCGCAAGCTGGCCGGCGACGACACCATCGAAGGGGAGCGCATACAGCTCCGCTGGCCGCTGGGCAGCAAGGTGCCCCTGTGGGCCCAGCGCTGGAGTGCGGAGGGCATCCAGCGCGTCACGCTGTACCGCTACCGCTGACCGAGGGCGGGGAACAGATCCGGCGGCGGGCGCGTATCCCAATCGGGCGATAATACGAGACGAATGTCACTTGGCGCGTTCTTCCGCCGTCCGGCGGTCCTCCTGATTGCGGCGCTGTGCCTGTTGGCCGGCGTGATTACGGTGCTGGGGCGGATCGCCGGCGGGGCGCGGGGCGCTCCCAAGGCTGTGGCGCTGGCCGGCGATAGCGGCGCGCAGGCTACCCCGGCGCTTTCCCCTGATGGGCGGCGCTTGGCCTATAGCGCGCGCGGCTTTTCTAAAGACGAGAGCTTTCACATTTTCGTGCGGCAGATCCCCGCCGGCTCTCCCCGCCAGTTGACCGAGGGAGCGGCCAACGATATCAGCCCGGTATGGTCGCCCAATGGCGCGAGCATCGCGTTCCTCCGGCTGGCCGGCCAGCATGGGGAATGCATGGTGATGCCTTCGGACGGCGGCTCCATCGGTTCGGTGGCCGATTGCAGCCCGGGCGCCGGCGCAGACCCCGCGCAACCCATGCCCGCCCTGGCCTGGACGCGCGACGGCCAGTCGCTGGTGGCCATCCAGGCCCAAGGCAAACAGTTGCCGGCTTTGGCGGCGATCCCGCTCCGGGGCGGCTCCCCCCGTGCGCTCAGCCGGCCGCCCGATGGTGTGGAAGGCGATACCACCCCGGCCGTTTCGCCCGATGGCAACGCCGTGGCGTTCGTGCGGGTCACCAGCGAGGGCGGCGACATCTGGCTGTGCGACCCTGCCGGTGGCAACCTGCGCCGCTTGACCTTCGATGACCGCCCCATACGCGGCATCGCCTGGACGACCGATGGCCAGGAACTGATCTATTCCGCCCACCGCGCGGGCGGCTGGCGACTGCTGCGCCTGCCCGCATCCGGTGGGAGCCCCCGCGAAATCCAGCTTTCTGGTACGCAAGCGCAATTCCCCGCGCTGGCTTCCGGAGGACGGCTGGTTTATGTCGATACGCCCTCGGTTTCGGCGATCTGGCAGGCCCGGCTGGGCACGGAAATCGAAGGCACCGAAGAGAAGCCGCTTATCCACTCCACGGGCCGCGAGTTCGGGCCGGCCTTTTCTCCGGATGGAGAGCGGATCGCCGATGTCTCGGATGAATCCGGAAGCGAGGAGATCTGGACCGCCCACCGCGATGGAAGCCACCGCGTGCAAATCACAGCTCTCGCCGGTCCGCAGCTATGGCCGCCGCGCTGGTCGCCGGATGGGCGCACGCTGCTCTTCGACGGCCGCGCGGAGCGGGATAGCGAGGTGTACACCGCGCCCTCCCAAATCGTTTCTGGGCCGCTCAAGCCGAATCGCGTGGTGTTGGGAAGCGGCGCCTCGTGGTCGCGAGACGGCCACTCGATCCTTTTTCAGGAGCGCGGCCAGATCTGGCGGGCCAATCCCGATGGCGGCAATCCACGGGCCATCCTCAGGGATCCCGGAGCCAACTGGCCTGTGGAATCTTTCGACGGCCGGTACATCTTCTATCGCGATCGCCAGGCCATCTGGCGTGTCCCGTCGGAAGGCGGGATGCCGGAGTTGGTGGTCGCGGCCCAGCGCGGTATCCTGTGGCCGTTCATCCAGCCCGTGAAGACCGGCATCTACTACAGCCAGTTTTCACCGCCCGAGGGCGCCATCGCCGTCACGTTCTTCGACCTGGCAAGCCGGGAAAGCGCCATGAGCTTCCTAATCAGGACCATGGACCAGCGGCAGCGCGCGGGCTTCTCGATCTCGCCGGACGGCCGGTACATCGTCTATCCGCGATGGGACCGGAGCGCCACCAGGCTGATGGTGGTGCGGAACTTCAAATAGCCTACTTCTCGTCCGGATCGCGCAGCTCGAGAGTGGTTTCCCTCTGGCAGCAGGCGCACGGCCCGGGAATGTACGCGCGGATATTGCACACGTCGCAGAAGTAGGTAATCAGCTTGAGCTTGCCATCGCGGCGTACCAATAGGGCGCGCGTGTGAATGGGGTCGATCAGGAACTGGTCCGGCGCCGTGAAGTGGCCCCGGGCTTCCACTTCGAAGCCGTTCAGCCGGGAATCATTGAGGATTTTGGTGGTATCCTCGTCGCCCGCGAGGCGTACCGTTTTGCGGTCGGCGGTTTCGAGCGCCGGCGCCTGGCCGGCGACGATGATCAATTTGCCGTGCAGAGCTTGCCCGGCGAGAGCTTGGGCCGCGACGGCCAAGCCCGCCGCCAGAAAACACAGACACACCCTCATGCCCTTATTCTAGCCGCTGAGGCAGCCGCGTTGCGCGCACGGCCGGCATCTGCCACACTGGCCTTTCATGGCCTTGAAGCCGCTCATGCTGCTGCTCTTGCTGGCTGCGCCAGGCTTTGCACAGACCATCCAGCTACCTTCCAAGGAAACGCTGCGCTACAGCATCGAGTGGCGTCTCATCACGGCGGGCAGGGCCACCGTGGAATGGAACGCGGTCGAGCGGCCGCGCCCGGGCTGGCAAGTCCGCATGAATGTGGAGTCGGTGGGTCTGGTTTCCAAGCTGTTCAAGGTCGAAGACGAGTACAGCGCCGATCTCAGCCCGGAATTCTGCGCGGAATCGGCCCAGATCTCCGCGCACGAGGGCGGCCGCCAGCGCGAGACCCGCGTCGCCTTCGACGCGGAGGCCCGCAAGGCCAACTACCTGGAGCGGGACCTGGTAAAGAACAGCGTGGTTCTGGCTAAGGAAACCGATATCCCGGCCTGCGTGCACGACGTGATCGGCGGCCTTTACTACATGCGCACGCTGGACCTCGAACCGGGCCAGAGCGCCCAGGTTCCCGTGAGCGACGGCAAGAAGAGCGTGATAGCGCGCGTCGAGGCCCAGCAAAGGGAGGACGTGAGAACCCCGGAGGGAACCTTCAGAACCATCCGCTATGAGGCGTACCTGTTCGATAACGTGCTCTATCGCCGGCCCGCGCACCTCTATTTCTGGCTGACGGACGACCGGCGCCGGCTACCTGTCCAAATACGGGTGCGCATGCAGTTCACCATCGGGACCATCAACCTGCTGCTGGAAAAGCACGAGTAGGCGGAAAGCCATCAGCGCGTGGTGGCGGCGTGCCCGGCGGCCACGAACGGGCTGACCAGATTGCCCGCGGAATCGAACGCGAAATCGATGACCCCTTCGATTTCGCAGAGCGGGTTGGCTTGGATGGCGCCGCGCAGCTGTTCGCTTACCGCCAGGCGCTCGAGCTCGAGCGTGTTGTGAATCCAGCCCCAGGTCACCTCGCCGAGATCCACCTTGCCCGCGGTTGGCGCGAGGCGTTCGAGGCATTCCCGGTCGGTCGAGAAGTGAATGGGCGTGCGGACGCCTCCGGGGTTGCTGGCTGTCAATGAATTGATGTACGAGGGTTCCCAATTCACACGGCTCACCAGCCGGTCCGTGGTGACATCGGCCATCCCCAGGCCCACCGCGTTACCGTAGCCGTTGGCGCTCAGTTCGCGCACGAAGAGGCGCCGGAATTTTGGAATTCCAGGCCACGGATTGTATTCGCCGCGAATCCCCCGATTCACCACTTTGGTATCCATCCCGGTGCCGCTGATGTCCTTACCCATCTCGTCCACCACCAGGATATCCAGGTCTGCGGGGATCTTGCCCATCCAGCTTTTCGCCAGGGCCAGGTCTTCTTCCTCGCGCTGTTCCATCGCCTCCGCCGGCACGGCATCCAGCTTGGCGGTATTGTGATAGGCGTCTTCGAGAATGGCCATTCCGCCGACGACTTTTCCGGACTTCAGCACCTGGCGGCCCACGCTGCGCACCACGTGTTCCAATCCCAGGTTGTAGGAATACGTGTGGTAGCGCTGTGCGCCGGCGAATTTGCCGAGGCCGATGGCCATCATCTTAAACAAACCGCTTTCGATGCCCCCGTTGAAGTCGGTGTGCCATTTAATGCGGCTCAGCATCATGACGCCATCCGCCTCGTAGGCCCTCTTGTCCATGAAAGCCTCGATTCCGTCGGCGGTCTTGCCCAGCGACACCACTTCGAGCTGGCTCACAATGGGGCAGCCCATGGCAGCTTCCCGGATTCCGTAATGGGCCAGCACGGCCGCCTGACCCGCCGCGCTGGCGGCGCCGTGGCTTCCCATGGCAGGGAAGATGAAGGGCTGCATGCCCATATCTTTCCAATATTGGACGGTGCTGCGCGCGATGATATCGATATTGCGAATGCCGCGGCTCCCGACGCCGATGGCCACGCTCGCTCCCGGCTTCAGCCTGGAGGCAAAGCCGCTGGCCGCGAGTTGCTTGCGGGCCTCGGCGGCAACGTCCGGGATTTGAAGGTCCGGAAAGTTCTGGCGAACCATGAGGAGGCGGGGAAATAGCATGGTTTTATTCTATCGAGCGGCACGATTGCAGGCTAGGGCGGCGGTGTGTTTTCCCATTCGGATTCGAGCAGGCGCGCGTATTCGCCGGAGGCGTACAAAACGAAGCGGAAATTGCCGGCGCCAATGGCGCGGTGCGGCTGCGATTCCAGATAGCATCGGAAGAGGGCATCCGCATAGCGGTGATAACGATCCAGAAACTCTTCCGGAAGTTGCCCCCAGGAAGGAGGTTCGACGAAAACCGCGTGCAACCCGAGGGACCTCGCGAAGATCGAGGCGTAATCCGGCACTCCCCACGCGATGAGCTTCTCCTTCACCGGCTCGGGAGAATTGGTGGCCAGCAAGGAGGCGAAACTCTGGCCGCGGATGCCGGCCTCCCGCAACTCGGGGATGCGGGCGATACACTCCAGGCACTGGCCGATCCAGCGGAATATGTCTTTACCCAGGTAAAAGAGCATGCGAATCTCGCCGTAACGGCCGGCCAGGAGCCGCTGCTTCAGCACATCTCTTTCCGACCCGTCGCCGGCGACGAGGCCCGCGAGCATCAGCGCGGCGCGGGAGCTGTCGAGGAGCGTGGCCGGTAGAACCCCGTCGCTGAACGGATGCAGGATCAGTGGAGGCAGATCCCACACGGTCTGCCCAAGGGGTGTCACGAGCCGTGGCATCAAATCTCTCTATCGGCTCCCGGCGATGCAAACTTCAGTCGTTCCCGGTACATTTGCTAACTGGGGGTGATATCCGAAGTGAATATAGCTTCGGTTTTCTGTGGGAACTAATCTGGGACTTGGAGCCGGGAGCCATCATGGATTCCTTTATCCTCGACGACGAGGGACAGGATCTTTCTGAATACTGCCTGCTGATGGCCCTGATCTCCCTGATTGCCCTGGGAATTTTTATTCATATGTCCGGAGGAGTGCAGGCCATCTGGTCGGGCTCCGGCGCGGCTCTGTCCACCGCCAGCGGTTCCGCGTCGGGGTCCACAACCGGAAACTCCACGGCGAGTTCTCCAGGGAATTAGGCTCGTTGAGAAGCTCGGTAAGCAGGCCCCCAGGTATCTGGGCGGGGCCCGTCATATAATCGGGTCATGCCTGACACTCCGGTTCCGCGCAGGGCCTTTCTGAGAGGCGTCACCGCCGCCACGGCGATTTCCTATTCCCGCATATATGGAGCCAACGACCGCATCCAACTCGGCCTGATCGGCTGCGGGGAGCGGGGCCGCTCCGATCTGTCCAAGTTTCTCAAAGCCGGAAATGTGGACGCGGCGGCGCTGTGCGACATATGGGGCAGCCAGATCGAGCAGGCTCGCCAGCTGGCGCCCTCCGCCAAGAGCTTCGACGATCACCGCAAGCTGCTCGATATGAAGGAGATCGACGTCGCCCTCATCGCCGTCCCGGATCACTGGCACGCCGCCATCGCCACCGATGCCCTCAACGCCGGCAAGGATGTCTACGTGGAGAAGCCGCTGACCCTCAGGATCGAAGAGGGGCCCGCCATCGTAAAGGCCGCGCGCGTCGGCAAGCGCATCTGCCAGGTCGGCATGCAGCAGCGCTCCGGAAAGCACTACCTGGAGGCCAAAGCGGCTTACATGGACACCGGCAAGCTGGGCAAGATCACGCTGGCCCGCACCTGGTGGCACGGGAATACCTACCACCTCCGCAAAGCGCCTGCTTCCCTGCAGACGCAGCCGGCGGATCTGGATTGGGCCCACTTCCTGGGACCGGTGAAGTGGCGCGAATGGGATCCGCAGCAGTATTGGAACTGGCGCGCCTACCTGGATTTCGGCGGCGGTCAGGTGACCGACCTGTTCACGCACTGGATCGACGTGGTGCACATGTTCATGGGACACGATGTGCCGTCCGCGGCATCCGCGTCGGGCGGCATCTACAATTACAAAGATGGCCGCACCGCGCCCGATACCATCGATGTGCTGCTCGAATACCCCGCGGAGTTCACGGCCACGTTTGAAGGCACCCTGGTGCCCGGCATCGCCGGCGAGGGAGTGGAACTCTGCGGCACCGCGGGACGGCTGTTCATCGACCGCCAGCACTATGAATTTCATCCGGTGGGCCGCAACGCGCCTGCCACAGTGGTGAAGGCCACCACCGACCTGGATCTGGACCACGTCGAGAACTTCCTGGCGTGCGTCCGCTCCCGCAACCTGCCCAACGGAGATGTGCTGGTGGGACACCGCTCCGCCCAGGCTTCGCATCTCGGAAACATCTCTTACATGCAAAAGCGGCGCATCGATTTCGACCCGGTCCGCGAGGAGATTCTGCCCTGGTAAGTCGGCTCTGCGCTCCGGCTTGAGAAAGATAGGACCAGGTGGGATGGCAAATAACCAGATGGGCCGAGTTCCATCGCTGGATACCTCGGCCTATCCAATTCGATACTCAACTACAGCGGAGGCTTACTTCAACGTCACTTGCGCCGCCAGGTTTGCCTTGGCGCCCAATTGGATCAGTTCCGCTTCGCCGGGAGCCTGGAAGAAAGTGAATCCCGGCCGGTTGTACCAATCTTGCGGACCACCCAGTTTAATGCCGTGCTGGAGAACCACATCGTGGATTCTGGTGACCAGCGCCTCATACTCCGGCTCGCCCCGCTTATGTCCGGAGAAGTTCCCCAAGTCGCCGCTGGCGGCGAAGATCACATCGATGCCCGGGACCGCGGCTATCTTCTCGACATTATCGACGCCGATCGGCGTCTCAATCATGATCATCACCAGCATATTCGGGTTGGCGGTCTGGCGGTAGTCGTTTCCATATAGCGCCCTATACTGGCCGGCGCCCTGGCTGCGGCGTCCCTGCGGCGGATACTTGGCCCACTTAACGGCGTTCTGAGCCTTCTCCACCGTATCGACCGTGGGAACGATGATCCCCAAAGCTCCGAGGTCGGTCGCCTTCTGGATTTCGCCCTCGTTCGCATCCGGTACCCGAATGAACGGCATCGCCGATGCTCCCCGGCAGGCCCATACCATTTTGGCGACGTCTTCGAATGTCAGCGGGCTATGCTGCATCTCGA
Source organism: Terriglobia bacterium (assembly GCA_963714205.1). Classification (GTDB taxonomy): domain Bacteria; phylum Acidobacteriota; class Terriglobia; order Bryobacterales; family Bryobacteraceae; genus CAVQNQ01. The sequence goes on along the minus strand of CAVQNQ010000002.1, from coordinate 40,829 downwards.
TCCAGGTGAAATCGTACCCGGCGTTGGCCATGGCGCAATAGATGTTCGGGTCCGGCGAAGAAACGGTGATGCCAACAATCTTCTTGCCGTCCATCAATTTCTGCTTCGCGGTATTGTAGAGTTTCGCCGGCGCCCCGGATGTCTGCGCGCGTGCCACCCATGCAATCGCCAGGCACAGCGCCGCACAGACTACAACGCCGATGATGCTTCGTTTGATTGTCATAAACTTCTCCTCTTCTAAACCTTCGTATTGGACTCTCTATCGACTGCCTGCGCGGCGGCAGGATCACGTTACATGCCGGATATAATCGCCCTCACAGCGGTCAGGATGCCAGAGAGCTGCGCAGCCAATCGCCTCGGACCTCCTCGCGAAGCCGGCGCGATCGGCGTCTCTTCCAAAGTGCCCTGAACCAGCGGCACTTGTAACCGTTCTCGAACAGGATTCTCTCCCCTACATAATAGGAGGGTGCTCTCCGAAACACAAGGGGGCGGACCGGCGGCTGGCCGTGGCCCTACAGTCGTCGAGCGCCCGGCGGCGCCTGGAATACAGAGCCATCCGTGCCATGCGTGGATCGGCCTGGTCTGACCTGAACTACAATCCCAAAATGCGCGCCGGGTTGGTTTTCGACATCCGGTCTATATCCGCCTGGCTGAATCCCCGCTGCAGCAGTGCGCGGAAGAACAACGCCAGGCCATCCGGGTGGAGTGGATCCCCCACGCGGCCCAAGTCGCTCACGAGCACGCAATGCTCGGGTCCGACGGCGCGAATGGCGGCGGCGTAATCCTCAATGGTAGCCTTCACCGGAGGAATCAGCCCCAGGTAGGTGAATTCCAAATAGGCCCCCGCAGCGGCCGCCTGCTTCATTTGCGGGATACTCATATTCACCGGCGGAACCATGGGATGGGTTACCACGATCTGCTGCACTCCGGCGCGGCGTGCTTCGGAAACCAAAAGCAGATCTTCCTCCGCCGATGAATGTCCTGTAGCCAGCACCAGTTTATGCCGGGCGATGGAGGCGATCACCGCCAGCACCTCCGGCAGCAGCGCGCCGTCGCGTGCGATGGCCACGAACGGCCGATTCTGCTTGTAGTAGCGCACTTGGTTTTCGGCATCGGCGGTGGGCATCCAGACGATGCGCCCCCACCCTCCCTTAAGCGCGGCCATGTGCTCGACTGCGGCCAGGTTTATGCCCCCCACGCTCCGGTTCAACGCGATCCCACCGAAGACCTCGATTCCCGGAACCTCCTTACGAACGATGAAAGCGAGCGCCGCGGTGGGGTCTTGATGATTCTTAAGGACGATTGCGCGCATGCCGCGCTCCCGAGCCAGCTTCGCCAGATCGATCGCGTCGAGCGACCGTGCCGAGGTATCCGGGCTGCAATGGGCGTGCAAATCGATGACGCCCGGCAAATCCTGCGCCATGGCGGCTGCGGCGAGCAGGGTGAGCGATGCGAAAACCTTCTTCATGAGGCCATCTTATATCCCGGCATCGGGCTTCGCTTACTTGCGAAACTATGCTGATCCAGATCATCGGGTTAGAATACATCTTTATGATCTGATCGCTCTGGCGCCCCTCGATTCGCCTGGGGTGCAGGCGACATGGAGGCGTCATGCAGCGACCCGGCTTTACGGCCGTACCGACGGTGGTGGGGAGCTTCCCGCACACCGATGCACGGGCGCTTACCGACAGCATCCTCGCCCGCTTCGCCGAGATGCCCGCGTGGCCGCAAATGCCGGCGCGCGACTGGCGCGAGAGCATGTATGTCCAGTACTCGGAGGGACTGCCGGGGGCGGTGCTCGACGGGCAGGAGCAGCGTATCTACTTTCGCGGCGGCGACACGCTGTTTCCGGAGCTGGAGCCGTTCTACCAGGCCCTGATCGAGGAAGACGTGGAGCGCTTCGCGATCACCGCCGACTTCGCGCGCGGCCTCTGCCTGTTCCTTGAGTCCGTGCCGCGCCTCGATTCCCGCCCCGAATGGGTCAAAGGCCAGGTCACCGGCCCGTTCAGCTTCGCGATGACGGTCACGGACCAGGACAAACGCTCGCTGGCCTACGACGCCAACCTCTATGAGGTGGCCGTCAATGGAATGGCGATGAAGGCTCGCTGGCTTGCCCGAAAGCTCCGCGCGGTCGCCGATAACGCGCTGGTGACGCTCGACGAACCGTATCTCTGCTCGTTCGGATCCGCCTTCGTCAACGTGCCGCGCGCCGGCGTGATCGCGGCCATCGGCGCCGCCGTGGAGGCGATTCACAAGGAAGGCGCGCTGGCGGGTCTGCACTGCTGCGGCAATACGGATTGGTCCCTCGTGCTCGCGACGGGCCTCGACGTCATCAACTTCGATGCCTGGGAGTACTTTCAGGGATTGACGCTATATCCCGAGGAACTGGGGGCGTTCCTGCTCCAGGGCGGCCTGCTGAGCTGGGGTATCGTGCCCGGTTCTCGATCCAGCGCCGATCTCGATCCGCGCACTTTGCTCGCCGCCCTCGATAATCGGGTCGGCCAACTGACCGCCAAGGGCATGGACCGAGGAATGATTTACCGGCAGTCGCTGATCACGCCTTCCTGCGGCCTGGGGACCGAAAGCGTGGAAAGAGCCGACCGCGCCATCGACGCTCTCGTGGAGCTGTCGGATCTGGTCCGGGAACGAGAGGGCCGCGGATGATTGCAGCCGTTATCGGCAAAGGCGGCGTGGGGAAGACGACGGTCTGTGCCCTTCTGCTGCGGCGCCTGCTCGACACCGGGCAGACTCCCGTGCTGGCCATTGATGCCGATCCTTCCAACTGTCTGGGACCAGCGCTCGGCATAGCGGCCGGGCCGACGCTGGCCGATATGCGCGAGAGCCTGCGCGACAACGGCCGCCCTTCCTCCATGTCCGCGGCCGAGTGGCTGGCCCTCCGCGCCGAAGAGGCCATCGTCGAGAGCGCGGGCTTCGATCTGCTGACCATGGGACGTCCGGAAGGCAAGGGCTGCTATTGCTATGTGAACAATCTGATTCGCGACCACCTGGACCGCTTGTCTCGCGCGTACCGCCATACTCTGCTCGATTGCGAGGCGGGGTTGGAGCACCTCTCGCGGCGGACCAGCGGCCGGCCGGACGTTCTGATCTGCGTGACCAATCGCTCGCGCATGGGGGCCGAGACCATTCGGCGGTCGCTCGATCTGTATGCGGAGCTGAACGGCGGCCTGCCGCCGCGGATCGATCTGATGCTCAACCAGTTCGAAGAAGGCGAAGCGCTGGCATCGGAAATGGCGGCGCTGGCCTCCGGCGCGGCCGCTCCATTTACCAGGACCTTCGTTCTTCCGCGGGATTCCGCGATCGCCTCGTTTGAATCGGAAGGGAAATCGCTTTTTGAACTGAGCCCTTCCAATCCCGCTCTGCAAGTGCTTCGCGAATGGGAGATCGGGTCGTGAAAGTCGCTGTGACCGGCAAGGGCGGGGTGGGTAAGACGACCGTAGCGGCGTCGCTGGCCCGCTGTTGGCGGGACATGGGCCACGACGTCGTGGCGGTGGACGCCGATCCCGATGCCAACCTGGCCGGAACGCTGGGCTATCGCGGCCCCGCCATCACCCCGCTGGTCAAGCTCAAGGCCTTGATCGAAGAGAGGGTCGGCGGCGGCGAAGGCTGGGGCGGCTTCCTCCGCATGAACCCGCGCGTGGACGATATTCCGCAAGAGTTTGGAGTGCTCGTGGACGGCATCCGCCTGCTGGTGATGGGGACCATCGAGCGCGGCCGGCGCGGCTGCGCGTGTCCCGAAAATATCCTGCTGCGCGAAGTGCTCAACCACCTCATGTTGGGGAGCCGCCAGCACGTCGTGGCGGATATGGAAGCGGGCATCGAACACCTGGGGCGGCGCACGGCCGAGGGCGTAGACCTGATGCTGGTAGTGGTGGAACCGGGCTGGGCCAGCCTGGAAACCGCGGCGCGCGTGGCGGAACTCGCCGCCGATCTCGGCATCCGCCGGGTTCGCGCGGTGGCCAACAAGATCTCGGGCGAGACGGACCTGGAGTTCATCCGCGGGAATCTCGCTGGGATGCCGCTCGTCGGAACGCTCCCGCTGGATCGGGAGCTGGAGATCGAAGCGCGTTCGGGACGCGTCTCCCGCGAGCGTCCGTTTTACCGGGAGATGCTGCGGATGGCCGCCGCGCTGGCGGGCGAGGAATCGACAAAGGTGAACCCATGAGCCAAGACCATCGTTCGGCGGACCCCGCCGCGCAGGAGATGCTGGAGCACGCGCGCGAGCTGGGCGCGAAGACCGTTTGGGACCGGCACGACGCCCTCCAGCCCCTTTGCGGATTCGGCGAACTGGGGCTGTGTTGCGATATCTGCTACATGGGGCCCTGCCGCATCGATCCGTTCGGCGAGCGGGCGCAGGTGGGAGCCTGCGGTGCGGATGCCCATCTGATCGTGGCGCGGAACCTGGCCCGGGCGGTAGCGGCGGGCGCGGCTGCGCATAGCGACCACGGGCGCGAGGTCGCCGGGGTTCTTCGCGAAACCGGCGAAGATGGCGCGGCCTCCGCATTTGCCATCGCGAACCCTGGCAAGCTGGCGGCGCTCGCGGAGGAGTGGGGCATTGCCGGACGCGATCGGCCGCCGGCCGAAATCGCCGCCGATCTCGGCGCGAAGATGGAGTCGCAGTTCGGGCTTCAGAAAGGCCCCCTCGTCCCGGCACTGCGGGCGCCTGAGGAGCAGCGCCGCCGGTGGGAGAAGATCGGCATCACGCCGCGCGGCATCGACCGCGAGATCGTCGAGCTGCTGCACCGGACGCATCACGGCGTGGAATCGGACCCCATAGCGTTGCTGCGCGCCGCCATGCGCGCGGCGCTGGCCGATGGGTGGGGCGGGTCGATGATCGCAACGGACGTGCAGGACGTGCTGTTCGGCGGCCCGCAGGCCATTCGATCCCAGGCTAATCTCGGGGTGCTTGAGGAGAAGAAGGTCAACATTCTGGTGCATGGCCACGAGCCCGTTCTGAGCGAGATGCTGGTAGCCGCGAGCCGCGACGAAGACCTGCTGGCACGGGCGCGCCAGCTCGGCGCCGAAGGCATCAACATAGCCGGAATCTGCTGCACCGCGAATGAGATCCTGATGCGCCAGGGGATGCCAGTGGCGGGAAATTACCTGCACCAGGAACTGGCGCTGCTCACCGGGGCCGTGGACCTGATGGTGGTGGACGTGCAGTGCGTGATGCCTTCGCTGCCCCAGGTGGCCGCCTGCCACCACACCAGGATCGTCACCACTTCGCACAAGGCCCACATGCCGGGAGCGGAGCGTGTCGATTTCGACCCGCATCGCGCCAAAGAGGCCGCCGCGGAAATCGTTACGCGGGCAATCGACGCTTTCGCCCGCCGCGATCCCGCGCGCGTGAAGATTCCGCGCCAGAAAATGGACCTGGTGGCGGGCTTCACGAACGAGAACCTGCCGTACTATTTGGGCGGGCGGTTTCGATCGGGCTACCGGCCGCTCATCGACGCGGTGGCGGCGGGACGCATTCGCGGTGTGGTGGGGGTGGTGGGATGCAACACGCCCAAGATCGCGCAGGACAGCTACCACCTGGCACTGGTTCGGCGGCTCCTCGCGCAGGACGTGCTCGTGGTGCAGACCGGGTGCAGCGCCATCGCGTGTGCCAAAGCCGGGCTGCTGCGCCCCGAGGCCGCTCTGGAGTACGCCGGGCCGGGTCTCCAGGAAGTCTGCGCGGCGGTGGGCATCCCGCCGGTCCTCCACGTGGGCAGTTGCGTGGATAACTCGCGCATCCTCTCGATTTGCGTAGCCGTCGTGGCTGAGGGTGGAATCGGGAGGGACATTTCGGAGCTGCCCATCGCCGCCGCGGCCCCCGAAGCCATGAGCGAGAAAGCCATCACCATCGGCCTCTACGCGGTGGCTTCCGGGATCTTCACGGCGTTCCTGCCGTCGCCGCGGGTGGCCGGAAGCCGCCAGGTGCGGAAGTATCTGGAAGAAGATGTCGAGCGCGAGACCGGTGGCCGCTTCCTCTTCACCAACGACATCGAAGAAGCCGCGCGGGGAATCGTGGCCCACCTGGACTCCAAACGTAAGGTCCTCAACCTGGCCCCAATGCTGTATCAGGCCGGGATGCGGACGGCCGGCGCGGCGGCGCGCAGCTTCAACACCTACGTTGCGCCGGCTGGTCTGGCGTCGCTCGGTTGCGGCAAGGCGCAGGAGCGGACCCAGGCTAGACCTCCGGAGGAGTGACGTGCGGCGCACCCTTACCTTTAATCGCGACCGCTGCCTGGCCTGCCTGAGCTGCGAGCTGGCGTGTTCGTTGGCCCATTCCGCGAGCGAACTGCTGGAGGCGGCCGTGGCGGAGCCGCTGCCGGCGCGGCGGCGCGTCGCCATGAGCTCGGCGGAGACTGGCTTGGAAGCTCTGCGCTGCCAGCAGTGCGGGGAACCGCTGTGCGTCTTTGCCTGCAAGAGCGGCGCTCTCGAACGCGATCCTTTCACCGGCCGCGTGGTCCTCGACGATAGCCGCTGCGTGGGCTGTTTCATGTGCCTGATGGTGTGCCCGTCCGGCGTGCGCCCCGATGCGGCCCGTGACCGCGTGGTGCGCTGCGATGTCTGCGAGGGCCGGAACGTCCCGGCGTGCGTTACGGCCTGCCCGACGGGCGCGCTCGCCGCGGGAGCCGCCGGCGGCCAGGAGGCGCGCAGCGGATTCAGCGGCCGGGTGGTGGTGATTGGATCCTCGGCCGCCGGGATCGCCGCCTGCGAGGCGGCCCGCGAACACGCCCCGGATTGTTCCATCACGCTCGTGACGGCTGACGCGAATCCCCAATACTCGCGGCCATTGCTCTCCTATGTGCTTGCGGGAGCGATCGAACCCTCGCGGATCGACTGGCGCGCGCGCGGGTATCTTGAAAAGCTGGGTGTCTGGGCCCGGCCCGGCCGGAAGGCGGCCCGGCTGAAATCGGACCGGGGGCCCGTGGTTCTCGACGATGACACCGAGCTGGCCTTCGACGCCCTGATTGTCGCCACCGGAGCCCGGGGCGCCAAAATCGCCATTCCCGGAGCGCATCTTCCCGAGGTTTACCCCCTGCGCGATCTCGAAGACCTGGAAGAGATCTCGCGGCTCGCCGGGCCGGGCCGCCGCGCCGTGGTTTTGGGCGGCGGTAATGTAGGATTGCAGGTCTGCGAGGCGTTCCTGGCACGCGGCATGAAGGTGACCGTGGTGGCTGCTTCGCCGCGCCTGCTCTCGCAGATGGTGGACGCCGAAGCGGCGCGCCGCGTGGCGGAGCTGTTCGGCAGCCGCCTGCTCGATATCCGGACGGGGCGCGACGCCATCGAGATCGCCGGCGCCGGTCATGTGGAAAACGTGCTGCTCGACGACGGCAGCCGGATCGGCGCGGACTTGGTTGTGGTGGCCAAGGGGATTGCGCCGAATGTCGAGTGGTTGCGCGGCAGCGGGGTCCGCATCGGGCGCGGCATTGCAGTGGATCTGTGCGGCCGCACCAGCGTGCCGGGAATTTTTGCGGCAGGAGATTGCGCCGAGGCGCCCGACCCGATCACCGGCCGCGCATCGGTGAGCGGCGTCTGGCCGGTAGCCTACGAGATGGGCCGTGCGGCGGGTTGTGCGGCGGTCGGTGTGGAGCGCCCCTCGGGCGGGGCGTTGCGCATGAACGCCTCGCGGTTCTTCGGCGTTTCCGTTGTCTCCATCGGCGAAGTGCGTCCCGAACGCCTGGAAGGAGCTTCCGAACAGGTGCTGGCCAATAGCGACGGCGTCTACCGCAAGCTTGTCTTTTGTGGAGACCGGCTAGCGGGAGCGCTTTTGTACGGGGACATCTCCGATGCCGGGAGCTTCTATCGCCGCTACCGGGAAGCGTGGAGCGTGGGTCTGAATCAAGGAGTGATTTAAGGAGTGTCCAAGATCATTGCAGGTGCGGCTATCCGCGGCGCTCATGTGTGCGTCGAACGGGCGGAGAGCAGGTTGGCGGAAGCCATGGACCGCCATGGGCGCGATCGAGCCATTGGCTTTCCCAGCACGGCTTATGCCCTTCCCACCATACTGGCGCTGACGGGGAAACGCGTCGAGAGATTGGGCGACCTGGAAGAGGCCGTCGAGGCGGCGCGTGCCTGGCTCCCGGCCGAGCCCACCGAGCGGCTCTGGCTGCCTTACCTGGGCGCCGCGCTGGATGCCGGCGCCGCGACGCTGGTCGCTCAGGAAGCGGTGGAGGCCCTCAAGCCGCTTTGCGGGACGCCGCTGGCCGGTGATTTCTGGCTAGGTCCTACGCCCGACAGCATTCTCCGGGAGCAGGGCATCAAGCTCGTGGATGGCCGCATGCCGGGCTTCGCGGCCTGCGTCGGCGCGCTGCCGGATGACGAGACGGCCGAGCGCCTGGCCCGCGATCTGCAAGAGCGCAACATCCTGGTCTTTATGGGAGGCGCCTGCCGTGGCGAGACCATGGCTGCTCAGCTCCATCGGCGCGGAGTAGAGATGAGCTGGGAGACATTCCTTGTTCCGTACGGGCCCGACACGTCTTCCATCGTGCATGCCTTGGGGTTCGCCTGCCGCGCCGCGTTTACGTTCGGAGGGCTGCGGCCCGGCAGCCTCAAGGAGAGCCGCGAGATTCTGCTCTACAACCAGCGGCGTGTATTCGCCTTCGTGCTGGCCCTGGGCGAGTTGGACGACGAGAAGTTCGCCACCGCCGCGGGCGCCATCAACTTCGGCTTCCCGGTGATCGCCGACACCGATATCCCGGAGATCCTGCCGAGCGGCATCTGCACCTACGAACACGTGGTCGCTAACGTGGCCCATGGCGACATGCCGGCGCGCGCGGTGGAAGTGCGCGGGGTTAAGATCCGAACCGTAGAGATCCCCATCCCGGTGCGGCACGGCCCGGCCTTCGAAGGAGAGCGGGTCCGCAAGGAAGAGGTGGCCGTGGAGTTCGGCGGCAAGTACACGCGCTCGTTCGAATACCTGACCAGCCGCCCCATGGACCAGGTGCAGGATGGGCTGATCCGCGTGGTTGGGCCGGAGATCGCGGATGTCCCGGAAGGCGCGCGGCTGCCGCTGGGAATTTTCGTGGAAGCGGCCGGCCGCAAATTGCAGCCGGAATTCGAATCCATCCTCGAGCGGCACATCCACTCATTCCTCTCCGAGCCCATGGGCGTGATGCACCTTGGCCAGCGCGACACGGTGTGGCTGCGCATTTCGAAGAAAGCGCGCGACGCCGGGTTCCGCATCGAGCACCTGGGCACCGTTCTGCTGCACAAGCTGCGCAACGATTTTCCGGCCATCGTGGATAAGGTGCAGGTTACCCTGTTCACCAACTCCGAAGACGTGGAGCGCCTCTACCCCGCGGCGGCCGCCGCATACCGGCAGCGCGACGAGCGCATGGGCGCGCTCACCGACGAGAGCGTGGACATCTTTTATTCCTGCGCGCTGTGCCAGAGCTACGCGCCGAACCACGTCTGCATCATCACGCCGGAGCGGCTGGGGCTGTGCGGCGCCTACAACTGGCTGGACGGGAAAGCCGCCTACGAAATCAACCCTCTCGGCGGCAACCTTCCCGTGCGCAAAGGCGACACCATCGATCCGGCGCTGGGCCAATGGAAGGGCATCAACGATTTCATCCGCAACGCCTCCAACGGCGCGTTCGAACGCTTTTCGGCCTATTCGATGATCAACGACCCCATGACCTCGTGCGGGTGCTTCGAGTGCATCGCCTGCGTGCTGCCGGGGACGGGCGGGATCATGATCGTCGATCGCGATTATGCAGGGCAGACCCCCGTCGGCATGACGTTCTCCTCGCTGGCGGAGATGACCGGCGGCGGACAGCAGACCCCCGGGTTCATCGGCATCGGCACGCTCTACATCCTGTCGCGGAAATTCATCAGCGGCGACGGCGGGCTGGCCCGCCTGGTGTGGACGACCTCCCGCGTCAAGCAGCGGTTGGGAGACAAGCTGCGCCAGCGCTGCGAAGAGACCGGCAAGCCGGGGCTGTTCGACAAGATCGCCGACGAGAGCATCTGCACCGAGCTGGAGCCCCTGATCGAGCACCTGGCCGCGGTGGAACACCCCGCGCTGGAAATGGGGGAGATGATCTGAGGGATCGAGGATGAGTTTGGATCTCAAACCGAAGAAATGGGCCGGCGCAATCCGCACGGTGACTCTCGGCGCGGGCAGCCGCAAGCCGGTCACCGTTGGCGGCGGCAACGGCCTGCCGTTGCACAGCTTCGAAGCGGCCTTTCCGCACCGCCCCGCTTTGGCGCTGGAGATCACCGACGTGGATCCTGCGCGCTGGGCGCCGGCAGTACGGGAACCATGGGATGGCACGCTGGGAATGCCCGCGATGGCGGCCGAGCGCGCCGTGCGCCAGTTCGGCGCCGACCTGGTGATGCTGCACCTCATGGGCACGCATCCCGACCGCGGCAATCGAACTCCCGTGGAAGCCGCGGCGGACGTGCGTGCGGTTCTCGATGCCGTGGGCGTCCCGCTGATCGTCAAAGGTCCCGGCGCCGGCCCGCGGCAGAACGAGGTGCTCGCGCGCGCGGCGGAAGAGGGCAAGGGGGAGGGACTGGCGCTTCACTCGGCCTGCCAGGAAGAGTACCGGACGCTGGCCGCCGTGACGATAGCGTACGGGCACATCCTGGTGGCCGAGAGCCCCATCGATATGAACATCGCCAAGCAGCTCAACATTCTTTTGTCGGATGCCAGCGTGGATATGAACCGGACGCTGATCGATCCCCTGACCGGCGGGCTCGGGTATGGGCTCGAGTACACCTACTCGGTGATGGAACGCATTCGGCTGGCGGCGCTGGGCGGCGATCCCATGCTGAACTCTCCCATGATCTGCCTGGCGGGCGAGGAAGCCTGGAAAGCCAAAGAGGCCAAAGTCCCCGGCCGCCAGGAGCCGTTGTGGGGCGATGAACGGCAGCGCGGAATCCATTGGGAATTGGCCACCGCGCTGGCGCTGATCGAGGCCGGCGCGGAGGTCCTGGTGCTGCGCCATCCCGAGACGCTGGCGCGGCTGCGAGCGCAGATGGACTGCTGGTTCGGCGCCGCGCGAGGAGGCGACTCATGCCGCTAACCGGGCTGCAAATCTTCAAGCTGCTTCCCAACACCAACTGCCGGAAGTGCGGCTATCCGACATGCCTGGCGTTCGCCATGAAGTTGGCGGCGGGGCGTGAATCGCTGGAGAAATGTCCGGATGCGTCCCCCGAAGCGCGTGCGGCCTTGGGCGCGGCCTCGGCGCCTCCCATCCGCGGCGTGACCATCGGCCGGGGCGAGCGCGCCGTCACCGTGGGCGAGGAAACGGTCTTCTTCCGCCACGAGAAGACGTTCGTGCGGCGGCCCGCGTTGTTCCGCGTGCTGGATGCGCGCGGATTCTCCGCGGCCGGGTGCGCCGCGCTGCTGGACGAGTGGCGCGGAGTGCGCATCGTGCGCGCGGGAGAAACTTTCCAGATCGATGGCGTGGCGATTCTGGAAGCCCCTGGCGCTCCCGAGGCTGCCGCGGCGGCCGCCGGGCGTGGTCTCCCGGTGGCTGTGCTGGCGGCAACTCCGGAAGGCGCCGCCGCGATAGCCGAGCCAATCAAGGACCAGCGTCCGCTGATCGTCCCGCCGGCGGGCGGCGCGCCGGCGGCCTACGCTCTATTGGCCGCGCGGCTGGGCGTGCCCCTGGTCGTCTCCGGCGCGGACCTGGTGGGGCTCGCCACCGCGGCGGTCGAGACTGCCCGCGCGGGCGTAGCCGATATTCTGCTCGAGCCTCCCGGCGCGGATTTACGGTCCCTGCACCATAGCCTGTCGGCGATACGCAGAGGCGCGCTGGACCGTGTTCACCCCGGTCTGGGTCACCCGGTCTTTCTGCGGGCAGGCGGCGGAGAGTTCGAGAAGACCGTCCTGGGGATCACCAAGTTCGCCTCGGTGCTGGCCATCGAGGATCACGGCGGCGAAACCTGGCTGCCGCTCTGGACCCTACGTCAGAACATCTACACCGATCCGCAGAAGCCCTTGCAGATGGCGCCCGGCGTCTATCCCATCGGCGAACCGGACAGCCGCTCGCCATTGATCATGACCACGAACTTCTCGCTGACCTACTTCATCGTCTCGACCGAAGTGGAGGCAGCGGGGGTGGCCACTCATCTGGCGGTGGTCGATGCCGAAGGGCTGAGCGTGCTGACCGCGTGGTCCGCCGGGAAACTCTCGGGCGACCGGGTGGCGAAATCTCTCCGGCAGATGGGCGCGGTCGAACGGGTCTCCCACCGCATGTTGATCATCCCGGGCTACGCGTCCGCCATTTCGGGCGAGTTGGAGGATGCCATGGGAGACGGCTGGCGCGTCATCGTGGGTCCGCAGGAAGCCTCCGACATAGCGCCGTTCTTCCGGGATGTCTGGGAGCCACTGCGCGCCGGGTAGGCCATGAGTCTTCATCCGGTCCGGTTCTCTCCATCCGGAAGATCGGCCCAGGTCGCCGGCGGAACCACCATCTTGCAGGCGGCGCAGCTTGCCGGCGAGCCTCTGCGCGCCGAGTGCGGCGGCCGGGGCGCCTGCGGCCGGTGCCTGGTGCGTGTCGTCGAAGGACAAGTTCCCGAGTATCGCGTGCTCCACCGGGAATCGGGCTATGCGCACGCGCTGGCCTGCCTCACGCCAGTCGATGGCCCGCTCACGATTTTGCCGGTGGTGGAGGCACAACTCCCCAAGCTGATCTCGCGCGACCGCTATGCCGGGGTCGCGCCGCTGGAGGCCTGGGCGCCGTGGCCCCTCGATCTCAACGCGCTCGCCGGTTCCGGCGAAGAAGGCGAACTGGGCGCCGCCATCGACATCGGCACTACGACCCTGCGGCTGCTGTTGATCCGGCTTTCCGATGGTGTCATCGTCGGCGAGGCGGGCGCTTACAACCCTCAGATCTCGAGGGGTGCCGACGTCATTTCCCGGATCGTCGCGGCCGAGAGAGGTTTGGGCGGAGAATTGGCGGCCTCGATCCGCGGCGCGGTAGCTTCGATGGTGGCCGAAGCCGCGCAAGCCGGGCAGGCCGATACGTCGCGCATCCGCGGATACGCCGTGGCCGGCAACCTGGCGATGGTCCACCTGTTGCTTGGCGCGGATCCTTCGGGAATTCGCCGCGTGCCTTCCGCGCCGGCCGCGCTGACCTTTCCTCCCGCCAACGCTTCCGAATTGGGTTGGCCCGGAGGCGAGGGTTCGTTTGTGTTCACCGCTCCAGCCGCCGGCGGGTGGGTGGGCGGCGACATCGTGGCGGGCGCTGTGCGCTCCGGCTTTTCGCGGTCCGGCGGCACCGCGCTCTATGTCGATCTGGGCACCAACGGCGAAATTCTCTTCGGCGGCGCCGAGTTTGCGCTGGCCTGCGCATGCAGCGCGGGACCGGCATTCGAAGGCGCTGGCATCCGCTGCGGAATGCGCGCCGAGCGCGGCGCCGTGGATGGCGCGGCGATCGATGCCGGGACGGGCGCGCTGCAACTCTCCGCCATCGGCGGCGGCCGGGTTCGAGGCATATGCGGCTCCGGGCTGATCGCCCTGGCGGACGAGTTGTTTCGCGCCGGGTGGATCGACCGCGGCGGCCGGCTGACGAGCCGGGTGCCCGCTCGGTTCCGTGCGGAGGGAAAATGGGGGCCCGCGATCGCGCTCTCGGCGGACGGGAAAATCGCTCTCTGGGAGCGGGATTTGGCCGGCCTGATTCGCGCCAAGGCGGCGGTCTTCGCCGGCATCCGCTCCCTGGTTGGATCTCTCGGAGCCGGCGCGCCTGCCATCGACCGGGTAATCGTCTCCGGTAACTTCGGCCGCTTCCTCAACCTCCCGGCGGCGCTGGGAATCGGGCTGCTGCCCGGAATGCCGCTGGGCCGTTACGGATACGTGGACAACGGCTCGCTCGAAGGCGCCGCTCTCGGACTGTTATCGCGTGAGTTCTTCGCCGAGATGCACCGTTATGTCGCCCGCATCACCTACGTGGATCTCGCCGATCTCTCCGGATACATGGACGAATTCGTGGCCGCCAGTTTCCTCCCCCATACCAGCCCCGAGTCGCTCGATCTCGGTTAAGGTTCGATTCGGCCGTCCGCGCGCAGGTTCAGCGTTTGGTCGCGCCAGGCGACGCGGTTCCCGAACGAGCCGGCCAGCCAGACGGCGAATCCAAACAGGTCGCGGAGAGGAATGAGCCAGAAGCTGCGGGCCGCGCGGCGGTCGCCCAATATGCCCGCGCCAACCGCCACTCCGGCGGCGATCCGCACGGCCAGCGCCAGGCACCCGGCCCACCATTGCCCCGCCGCAAACGCCACCAGCGCCCACAAAGTGGCGTGCGTTACCACGTAGCCGTAGTAGCCGCCCGGCCTTGAGACCCGTATGGTGCGCGACCATCGCAACTGGTGCCGCCAGACCTCGCCCCACGACCCGCCACCCAGGTCCGTGGCCACCACAACCGGCGCGAAGCGGATGCGGTAGCCCAGCCGGCTGATGCGCAGCCCCAGCTGATAGTCGTCGGCGATATAGTCCTCGATGGCCTCAAAACCGCCGATTTTGCGCAGCAAATCCGCGCGGAACGCCATGGTGGATCCCAGCGCGAATTCGGCCACTCCCAGCAGGCGCGCCACCAGCACGCTGGGGGCGAATTCGGTGGCGATGCCCAGGGCTTCCAGACGCGCGGCCGGCGAATCCGCCTCGGCGCGGTAGAGACACGTGACCAGGCCCACGCGAGGCTCTTCGAGCGGGGCGGTGACGGCCTCCAGGTATACGGGATCGACTGTGATATCGCTGTCGTTGACCAGCAGCACCGGGTAGCGTGCTTGGCGGGCCAGGGCCGCGAGCACCCCGGCTTTGGCATTGGGAGCGTCGGTCGAGACCACCAGGATCTCCATATGGAGGGCGGGGAATTCGGCGCGCAGGCGCCGGACGTCGGCCAGAGCCGGATCGTTCGGATCGGTGACACCGAACAGGATTTCGAATTCCGGGTAATCCTGCCTCGCGTGCGAAAGAAGGGCCTCCCAGAGGCGCGGGTCGCGGCCATGCAGCGGTTTCAGGATCGAGACCGGCGGGCCCCCCGAAGTGCGCGGCGGCGCGGGCTGCTTCCATCGCGCGGCCGCCACCAGGGCCAGCAGGTAGTACGCGGTCGCCGCCAGAGCGGGCAAGGCCAGCCAGATCACACCGATACCAGTATCACGCCGCAGATCACCAGGGAAGCGCCCGCCCAGCGCAGCCAGTTGACGTGCTCCTTCAGGACGTAGCGGGCCAGCAGCGTCTCCAGCACGTAGGTGATGGCGGTGGCTGGGACGGCGAAACTGAGATCGGCAATGGTCAGCAGTTTCAGAAACGAAAAGAACGAGATGGCCATGGCGGCCACCGAGCCGATCACGAAGCGGTTGCGCGCCAGCACCGCCAGGGCGCGGCCGAGGGCGCCGGGCCGGAAATCGTGGATCTCTCCGTGGTGGCGCATTCCCAGAGCCTGCAAGACTTCGCCGGTGGCCGTGGCCGCCACGGAGATGCCGATGAGCAGCCACTTCATGCCCGGCTCCCCTTCGGCCGCGAAGGCCGCGGCACGGTCTGCGGTTCGGTGGCGCCGCCCACCAGCGCCACTCCGGCTACGATCAGCGCAATACCGGCCCAGCGTCTGGTGGTAATGCGTTCGCCGAGGAACCAGACCCCTTCGAGCGCCACCAGCACGTAGCCGATGGCCGTTACGGGCAGCACGTAGCTCAGGTCCGCCCAGCTTAGCAGAGCCATGCGCGAGAGCATCCACAGGATCAGCAGCAGGACGCCTCCGGCCACCCAGGGCCGGAAGAGCACGGCGATATAATCGAGCGGCGATACCAGATCGCCGGTCATACCGCGTTTCAGAAAGTAATTGCCCACTACATTGCTGAGGATCACGAACACGGCAACGAGACAGGTCTTGAGCCGGAGCCGAGCGGATTCCGCTCGCTGATGAGCTTGATATGCTGCCTTCACTCGGAGCACCTCAGAATGCAGCTAATCTCGTCCTCCGCCATGCCATACATCTCGCACACCGCCCGGTCAATCTCCTTCTCAAGGGCGTCGGCTTGCCGTTGCAGCATTTGCTTGACCAGTTCACTTAGTCTCCTCCGCCTGGCCGCATCGCTTATGATCGGGTATGGAAACTCCCGGAGATTTTTGATGACTACCTTTGGGAAGATTCGCCGCTCGCTCTTGACCGCTCTTTGCTTATAGAACACGGACATTAACCTGCTATTCAATACGCCCAATAAACACTTCAACTCTTCGAGATCGTCTCCAGGATGAAGAATATTCAGAACGCTCTTATTGTTGAGGTAAGTCTCTGACACATATGTCGCCTCCAGGCAGCGGGGACCGTTCGATGTAATCTCGCGCAAGAGTACGCGCGGTCTTTCGAAGATCTCGAGCTCGCGCGGCTGCGAGAGCCACGGACCATACTGTAACCACATCTTCGACCAGTCCAGCTCATACCGACCCACATCTCTACCGTGAAGGTATCGATAGCTGTGCCGGTTCACACGCTCTTCGCGATCAAAGACGTGCCCGGCGACATCTTCGGATGTCTGGCGGGGCGTGCCTTTGCCTTCTTCATAGGCCTGAAGTCCGCAGCGCACGTCGAAGAGCGAGCCAATGGTCTTCGAGTTAGCCAGAACCTTGTCGATAACAGCAATGGAATCGGCGGCGCGCGAGAACGTAATACGCCGCAGTGGAGCAGACCACCTCGTCCTATCGGCGGGATACGGCTGCGAGTTAGCCAGGCTGTCTTGAGAATCCGCTCGGACGGCCATTACCGGGAGCTGCGATTCGCTGCCCGAGACTACGAAGATGCTGGGCTCCATCGAGACCCCGTTAAATACGGTGTAATTCAGATCGGCTATCAGCTCAAGATGGGGGATCATGAGCCCGCGGAGGAGATGGGCGCTCTCAATAGTCAGCCAGGAATTTGGAACAATGAAGCCGCCGTATGCGTTGCTATTGTGCAACCGCAGCATGAGTTCCATGAAGAGCATGAAAGTGTTGTGCTTTTCCCAAGAGGCCTCATATTTGGCGGAGAAGTACTGCCGTTCGGCCTCCGTCATCTGCTCGCGCGTAAAGATGTACGGCGGATTGCCGATTACGGCGTCAAATCCGCCGCGCTTCATGATCTCCGGGAACTCCTGCTGCCAATCAAAGGCCTTGATTCGGCAGCGCTCTTCCTCGCTCAAGAAACTCACCTGCCGGTTATCGTGAAAATCGGGGCCAATAAGGGAGTTGCCGCACTTGATGTTGCCGCCGAGCTCCGGCAGCGCCTTCTCGCCGGTCTCGCGCTCGAGAGCTTGGAGGAGTAGTGAGAGCTTGGCCACCTCGACGGCTCGCGAGTCGATATCGACGCCGAAAATGTTGTTGAGCAGGATCCTCCGCCGTTCCGGCGGGGTCAGCCGCCATTCGCCGGTACGACCCTGATAGAGCACCTTTCGATGTTTTTCGCAGCCATCTTTTTCATACTGTTGCAGGTGCCAGTCGAGCAGGTATCGATATGCGCCCAGCAGGAAGCAACCGGAGCCACATGCGGGATCGAGAATCTTCAGGCTGGCCGCATCGCTCACGGTTCGGCTCTTCAGCAGCCTGCCCACGGTGCGCCCAACGATATAATCGACCACGTATGCCGGCGTGTAGTACACTCCGCTGGCTTTCTTGATTTCCGGCTTGTCCTCCAAGAACTGTTCGTAAACCTGGCCTGGAATATCGCCGGGCAAGAAAGCGCTGACGACTTCCGAGTTCTCCCGCGGCTCCCTGGCCTCCACGGTCTGCATCTTCAGACCATTCCGAATGCCTGCCGGGGTCAATCGCCGGTGGGCGCCGGTGCGGGCTTGGCAGCCGCCTTATGCTCGGCCACAAACTTCTTCCGTTTGGACCGCAGCGCCAGGTATTCGCGGGCCTCCTTGACCAGCCGCCTTCGCTCGGCGGAATCGAACAGGGCCTTGCGCACGATGCGCCAGATCACGCGCGGGCGGAAGAAGTATTCGCCGTAAAAACGCTCGACGAACTCTACCAGCTCGCCTCGGTCCAGGCCCGGATAGATGATGTTGGGAAGCTGGTGGCCGGTCTCATCGGTCATGGAATCGATCGTGATCAGGTTGTTCTTCTTCACGTATTCGAAGAACTCGGTTCCGGGGTAAGGATGGGCTATCGAAACCTGGATGGTCTCGGTATCCATGCGCTTGGCGAAATCGATGGTGCGGAGGATGCTCTCGCGCGTTTCGCCGGGCAATCCGATGATGTAGTCGCCGTGCACCGCGAGTCCCAGCTTCTTGCAGTTGGCGGTGAAGCGCTGGGCCATCTCCACGGTGGCGCCCTTCTTGATGTTCTTCAGAATCTGCGGGTCGCCCGATTCGTAACCCACGATGAGCAGGCGGCAGCCGGCCTCCTTCATGGCCTTCAGGGTGTCGTAATCGGTGGTGACGCGCGAAGTGCATGACCAGGTGAACCTCAGTGGCTGCAGCTTCCGGCACAGCTCGATGGTGCGCTCCTTGCGATAGTTGAAGGTATCGTCGTCGAAGAAAATCTCCTTCACATGGGGGAACTCTTCGAGGGCATAGCGCACTTCGTTAGCCACATCGTCCGCCGAGCGCAGCCTCCAGCGATGGCCGGAGTGGGTCTGCGGCCACAGGCAAAAAGTGCAGAGGGCCGGGCAGCCGCGCGAGGTGTAGAGCGCAATGTAGGGATTCAGCAGGAACGGGACATTATAGCGCGTGATGTCGAGATCCCGCCTATAAGTCCGGGTCACCCACGGCAGCGCGTCGAGGTTCTCGATGGCCGGGCCTTCCGGATTATGAATGATATCGCCGTTCTTCCGGAAGCTCACGCCCGGGAGTTCGGCGAGCGGTTTGCCGCGGGCGTAATCGGCGATCTGGTAATCGAACTCGCGGCGCACCACGAAATCGATGGCCCTGGAGCCGCGCAGGGTTTTCTCCGGTTCGATGGTGACGGGAGGGCCGACGAAGGCCACCTGGAGCTTGGGGTTGGCGCCCTTCATCATCTCGGCCATGCGGACGTCCACGTTGAATCCGGGGGTCGAGGTGTAGAGCACCAGCAGCTCGAAATCCCCCGCCATACTAACAACCTGGCCGATGGAGATCTTGTGCGGCGGGGCGTCCACCACCTTGCTGTCCGGCAACATACCGGCCGGGTAGCACAGCCACACGGGATACCAATAGGACTCGATCTCACGCGAAGCCGGCCAGCGCGAACTGGCCCCGCCATCGAACTTCTCAAAAGAAGGAGGATTTAGAAACAGTGTTCTCATGGGGTCTCCGCCGGAGCGCGGCGCGCTCATTGACTATCGTAATCGCCCAGTTCCGCGGCCGGCGCCGAGAAATTCGTGTAATCGATGATCAGCTCGGCCTTGCCGACCAAACGAGTGTCCACCACGCTCTGGGTCTGCAAGGGCACGGAAACTCCATCCCGGATGGCGTAGCTCCGCACAAACGCGACCCGTTTCAGGAAAACGGATGGATTCTTCACCAGATAACCTGATTCTCGCACGCGGAGGTAGGTTTCGGCGTCGATCCACAGTTCGCCCTTGTACACGCCTTGGCGCTTCTGCCGCGGAGTCACCTGGAATACGTGGACGTTGCGCCCATCGAGCTGGCTGCGGCCGCGGTACTTGAATTTGTAATTGGCGGGGGTCACCGCCACGGATGCCGGCTGTTCCTTCTGGGCTTCAGCTTCGGCGGTAAGGTAGCGGGCGATCACTTCCTTCTTGATGGTGTTGTCGCCTTCGAACCCCAAGATCTGATAGGTGATGCGTCCCAGCTTCGAGATGCGGCGCAGGGCGTGGAGCTTGCCGGCCTTCTTCAGGCTCGGGAGGGAAGCCTCGATCTCCACTTCCATCGAGACGCCGCGCAAGAGCTGTTGCTGGCCTTCCTCGGCCGCGCAATAGTGATCCAGAATAGCCTCCGGGGGCATGGCGGTGGGCTCCGCCAACACCCCGGCACACACCATCGCGAACACCGGCAGAATATGAAGCTTCAAACGAGCGACCCCGCGAACTGGAAAAGCCGAAGCCTCAAGTCTACCAGCCCGTGTGGGTTTGGGGCAATCCGGAATTTGGACTATGAAAAGCCACGTTACCGCAGCCGCCCCAGCTTATCCAGCGGCCAATAGACAAACACGGCCTTTCCGTAAATCTTCGGGCGCGGGACGCATCCCCAGGAGCGGCTGTCGCTCGAGGAACTGCGGTGGTCTCCCAGCACGAAATACTGGTCCGGCTTCACGGTCAGCTCTTCCATCGAGGATTCGTCGCGGTATTCCGGCGGGACGTAATCCTCCGCCAGTGCGCGGTCGTTCACGTACACCTGGCCGCGATCGATGCGCACGCGGTCGCCGGGTAGCCCAATCACGCGCTTGATATAGGATTTGGCG
This sequence comes from Terriglobia bacterium, assembly GCA_963714205.1. Classification (GTDB taxonomy): domain Bacteria; phylum Acidobacteriota; class Terriglobia; order Bryobacterales; family Bryobacteraceae; genus CAVQNQ01. The sequence goes on along the minus strand of CAVQNQ010000002.1, from coordinate 20,497 downwards.
GGATCGAGCGGCCACCAGAAAACCACCGTATCGCCCCGCTCGATATTGCTGAGCCCGAAACGGTAGGTGAACTTGTTGATGAAGATCCGCTCCTGGTCGCTCAGCCCCGGCATCATGCTGGTGCCTTCTACCTTCACCGGCTGATAGATGAAGACGATCAGAACCACCGCGATCAGGACCGAGAACACCAGATCGCGCACCCAGGCGAATGCGCTCCACAACTTGGCGCGATCGCTCTGGGTTTCCGGAGCCGGCGCGGGGGACGGCGACACGGATTCGGGGGTTTGGTCTGCCTGGTTCTCCTGCATCCCTGGTTCTGTTATGTCATTATAGACGGTCCAGCGCACCTTTCGGTTGCCCGGCTCACTTCAGCAACTGGCCCAGCCCCGGCAGCGGTACGGCTCCTTCCTTCAAGGCGCGGTCGTTGAACGCGGCCAGGTTGTATGCGGCGCCCCGCGCCTGCCGGTACTCGTCGCGCACGCGCTGCCAGCCCCGCCAGCCCGCGAAATAATCCGGCAACTGGCAGGAGGAGAGCTTGGCCCGCTGGAGCTTTTCGACGGCCTCCTCCTTCTCCTGGAAGGTCTGGTTCTCCATCAGGTCGAGCGCCTCCTGGTCCGTCATGTTGAGCGTCTGCAAGCGCACATCCAGGATGGCGTTGGCGATCACGCGCAGCTCCTCTTTGGCGAAGGTCAGCGCCATCTCGGGCGAATGGTCCAGGAAGCCCTCATCGAGCATCATCTGGGTGCCGAACTCGGCCCAGCCTTCGATATACGGGTTGTTGCCGAAGACCGAGCGCAGCACGCGCCGGCTGCGCGGCTGAACGTCGTTACCTATTTCCATTTGCACATAATGGCCCGGCATGGCCTCGTGGATGGTCAGCAGTTTGAGCTTGTAGAAGTTGTATTCGCGGAGCTTCGATTCGGCGCGCTCCGCCGGCCAGCTTGCGGGAATCGGCGTCACCCAGTAGAAGGCGCCCAGTTGCGGCTCAAGCGGAGGAGCCGCGTTGAAACCGCCCACCGAGTAGATGCCGCGCATGAATTCCGGCGTGGGGATCACTTGGAGGTTGGATCGCGGCGGCAGCGTCAGCAGGTGCTTCTGTTCCACGAAGGCGCGCGCCTCGGCCAGGTCCTGGCGTGCGTCGTCCATGTAAGAATCGCGCGTGGAATGCCGCTCCGCGATGCGCCCCAGCACCTCGCCCACCACCCGGTTGATGCGATCATCGCCCGTGAGGTTGGTGTGCTCGCCGTGCCCGCCGAACATTTTTCGATGCAGAGGCAGCGCCAGTTCCAGCATGCGCGCCCGCACACGGCCCAGGTCCGCGGTGGCGTTGGCCAGCACGGAATCGGGCTCCATGCCGCTTTCGAGGGTATAGCGAAACTTACGCGCGTAGAGATCGCGGCCTAGCCGCCAATCGGCCTGGTCGCGTCCCGAAAGGCTCGTCTTGAGGTAGTCCTGGAACTTGTGCATGGCCGCCAGCGCCGGCGCGGCGGCTTTTTCATAAGCTTCGCGCAACTCCGCCGGCACGGCGCCGCGGATGGTCTTATCCACCAAATCGATATTTCCCTGGTTCTCCTCCACGGCCACGCCCGTCCAGATTCGCGGCGCGGTAAGCAGGTTGACGGAGGCTTGGTCGAGGAACAGCGGAGTCTTCTCCAGACGCGCGATGATGCTGCGCACACGGGTGGTCTTATCCGCATATTCCAGAACGTAGGGCGAAAATAGCGCGTTGCCCAGCGCTTCCACGTAGACCGTGGGATTGTGCTGATAGTTTTGAATATCGTTGAGCTCGACGAGCGAAAGCGCGATCTGGTCCTGGATGATGCCGAGATCGGCGCGGTCCTCGGCGCTCAAACGCTGCGCGTCGAGTTTGCCCAGGCGCGTTCGAAAGGCCTCGTAGAAGCGGCGCTGCCCGTCCAGCGCGGCGGGGCTCATGTCATCGAGCAGGTCGTCCAGCTTGCGGTTCCGATACTGGTGCAAGCCCGCGCCCGTCGCGACGGAAGGCGTGAAGGAAAGCGAGGTGTAAACGAATTCATCCGAGAGCCGCGCGAACTCCTCCGGGGAGTTGCGGCCGCATCCGGCGGCCATCAGGAGCAGAACGACTACAGCAGCAGCTTTCGCCATCGCTGCAATTGTAGCGCTACCCCACCGGATGGAGGTGGATGGCGCCATCGGATCTTTCCCGACCGGCCGTTTCCGACAGAGGTATACTGGCGCCCAACAGTGGAAACACAATCCGGAAAACAGATCCCCGCTCCTCCGCGCTTTCGGCCGAGAGAATGGCGTGATGAACGTCGGCGATCCACTTCGCGATCGCCAGACCCAGGCCGGACCCTTCCACCTGACTCCTGGACGGGTCCGCGCGATAGAAGCGCCCGAAGATGAATGGCAAGTCGGCTTCCGAAATTCCAATGCCATTGTCCTCGACCGTGACCGCTACCTGCTCCCTCGCTGCAGCCAGCCCGACCTTTATGGCGCCGGGAGCCCGCGTGTACTTCACGGCATTGTCCAGCAGGATCCACAATAATCGGTGAAGACCGGAGTAATCGCCCCAGACGGTCGCTTGGCAACCGTCCTCGACCGAGATCGTGAGCGTGTGCCCGTGCGCATCGGCGAGCAAACGAGCCTTTTGGCAACCTGCCTTAACAACCTCAACCAGGTCGACCGGCTCGAAGGCCAAACGCGAGTTGCCTGCATCGGCGCGCGCCAGCGTCAGCATGTCTTTCAGCAGGCGGCTGGCCTTCCCGCACTCCGCGACGATCTCTTCGAACGCCCGCCGGCTGGCCGCATCCATCTGCGGGTTACGCAGCGCCAACTCCGCGGTGGTCCGCACGAACGACACGGGATTGCGAAGCTCATGCGAAGCGTCCGCCGTGAATCGTTTGATCTCGTTCACCGCCGATTCCAGGCGCGCCAGCATCTCGTTGCAGGTTTCGGAGAGCCGCTGCAATTCGTCTCGCGTTTCCGGAACAGGCAGCCTTCCAGGCAGATTCGAGACACTGATCGAGCGGGTGGCCGCGGTGATCTGGTCCACCGGTTTGAGCGCTCTTCGGCTGAGTACGTATCCGCCCAGCGCCGAGAGGGCCATCAGAGCCGGGATGGCCCACAGCAAACCGGCCGAAAAGGCGCGCAACACGGCACGGTTGCCCTCCAACGGAGCGGCGGCGCATCAGAACCAGGCGCTGCGCATCCGAAGAAAAGGGACGCGCCAAAACCCAATATGGCTGGCCTCCAAGAGTTACTTCGCTGAACCGGTCGCGATCGGGCGCCCCGGTCTTAGGCCAAGTGAAGCCCTGGGCGGCCGGAGTCGGAGACGGAAGCGCGCGCGTCCCATTTGTCTGGAACACCTCGACCAGCCCCCCTCCGGTGGCGTCGGCGAACGCCTGAAACTTCTTGGCGCGCTGTTCCAGCGGATCTCCTTCGGTGCTGCGCAACAACTCGCTCAAGCGCTCGGCGCGCCTCTCCAAGGTCCGGGAACGTCCCGTCAGCAGAGTGTTTTCGAGGTCGTACCACATCACCGCGCCGAAAAGAACCAGTCCCGCGAAGAAGACGGATGAGAACCAGATCGTCAGCCGCAGCGAAATGGAACGATGGGCCGTCAACAGCTTTCGCTCCGAATCGAGTAACCCACCCCGCGTACCGTGTGCAGCAGCTCGGTCTCGCCGGGTTGCGTGATCTTCGTTCGCAAGGCCCGCACAAAGAAGTACAGGTTGGCGTCGTTAACGTCGGACTCTCTTCCCCAGCCTTCTTCTATCAGCACCTCTCTCGGCACCACCATTCCGGCGCGCCGTATCAGCGTTTCCAATAGCGCATACTCGGTCCGCGTCAGAGATGCCGTCCGGTCGCCGCGCTGAAGTTGGTAAGTGGCGGGATTGAGCCTCAAATCCTGGAATGTCAGGTCCACTGGCGGCGCCGCCGGAGCGCGCCGGGCGACGGCTCTGATGCGCGCGAGCAGGATTTCCAATTCGAATGGCTTCGTCAGATAGTCGTCGGCGCCGCAGTCCAGCCCCTCGACGATGTCGGGACCCGCGTCGCGCGCCGACACGATCATTACGGGCGTGCGCACCCTCGCTTCGCGCAGTTTCCTCAGGACACTCAGGCCATCCAGGCGAGGCAGCATGATGTCGAGAAGGATCACGTCGAGGTCGGCGGTCAAGCCGAGCTTCAGCGCTCGATCCCCGTCACAGGCAAGCAGGACGGAATGCCCCTCACTCTCAAGAGCTCTGCGCAGCAAATCGGCAGTCTTCGGTCTGTCTTCGGCTACCAGGATTCGTATATGGCCATCTTGCCTTTCGGATGTTAATTTCCGATGACAAAACCGTAAAATTCCGGTCTGCGGTCCGGTTCCTTAGATTGTTCTCAGACTCGCTTGCTCTAATGCCTCCGTACCCTGTTCACTTCCCGCGAAAGGAAAGAGAAACGTAAGTAGGAGAACTGTTATGCGCACTGCCAGACGAGAAGATTGGAACATCGGGCTGTTGTGTTCTGTGCCCGCTATATGCAACCTGCTTGTGGCCCTTATTCTAACGGCCCATGTTTCGCCCGCCGCCGATGTTAGCGGCAAAGGCGTGATCGCCGGACGCGTGGTGGACAGTTCCGGCGCGGTCCTGCAGGGCGCGCAGGTCCGCCTGCAACCCATGGAACTGGCGGCCGCCACGGACACCCAGGGCGAATTCTCGTTCACCAACCTGGCCCCTGGCAGCTACAAGGTCCAGGTCTCTTACGTCGGCTTCGATACCTTCCAGGCGGACGTCCAGGTGACCGCCGGCCAAATTCAGCGGATCGATGCACATATGCAAATCGGATCCGTGAGCGAGCAGGTCATCGTCACGGCGGAGCGCCCGCACGGCGAGGTCGAATCGATCAATCGCACGCGCGCGGCCGACAACATTCTGCAAGTTCTGCCCGCCGAGGTCATTACCTCACTACCGAACGCCAACGTCGCAGACGCGCTGGGCCGGCTGCCTTCGGTCACGCTCGAGCGCATCGAGGGCGAAGGCGTCTATATCCAGGTGCGCGGCACCGAGCCGCGTTTGACTAACGTTACCGTCGACGGCATCACGATTCCATCGCCCGAGCCGACCGTGCGGCAGATCCGCCTCGATGTCATTCCCGCGGATCTCGTGGAGTCGGTGGAGATCAACAAAACGCTCGCGCCGAATATCGACGGCGACGGCATCGGCGGCTCGGTCAACCTGAAGACCAAGACCGCAGGCGAGTTTCCCACGTTTAACCTCTTCGGCCTCGGCGGATACAACCCGATCATGGGAGGCCGCGCCAACACCCAGGAAGGCGGGACCATCGGCCATCGCTTCGGCCGCGAGAAGAAGCTCGGGCTACTGTTCGGAGGCACTTACGATTACAACGGGCGCGGCATCGATAACCTGCAGCCCGCCATAGATCCGACGTCTACCTTCAGCAAGCCGATCTACGATAACAACACCATTCGCGAATACCGCTACTATCGTAATCGATGGGGTTTTGCCGGCACCGCGGATTATAAGATCGGCGAATTCTCGAGCATCTACTTCAAGGGCATGTATTCGAACCTTCAGGATTATGGCGACAAGTGGTACTACGAGCCAGTCGCCACCGGCGCGTCGAAGTTTTACACTTCCAGCAAGCGGCCGGATGCCTCGATATCGAGCTACGCGACGGGCGGCAGAAAGCAGTTCACCTCGTCGCTGCTGAGCTGGGAGGCGGCGGCTTCCCGTTCCTACGAGCTCGATTCGGCCGGGAATCCGAAAGCCGACTTCTCGTGGATCGGGTCGAAGCTCACGTGCGGTTACGACCCAACAGCTCAGACCGATCCCACCATTCCGCATTTCGGCAACGGTTGCGATGCCGCGAACTCTCCGCTCCTGGTTGCCTCCAACTGGGGCTTCAAGGATATCACCACTTCGCGGGGAATGACCGCGCAGCTTAACCTGACGGCTTCAGCTCGCTATTCCGTGAACTATCATATTGGCTCGCACTACGCCATCTTCGAAGTGGGCGGCAAGCTGCGCAACGGTCACAAATATCAGAACGCCACGGAAACCGTTTATGACGGCTGGAGCGCCGCCAACTATCCCATGACACAGTTCCTGAGCGGCTTCAGCAGCAGTAACTATATGAACGGTAATTACTTCGGAGGCCACTACGGCCCCGTCTCGGATTTCAACAAGCTAGAGAGTTTCACGCTCGGCAACCTCGCTAACTATGTCGATGGCTATAAGACCGCCTCGGACACGTACCCGAACGAGTTCGATACCATCGAGCGGATCTCCGCCGGCTATCTCATGAATACGATGGATTTCGGCAGACTGCACGTCGTCGCCGGCATTCGCTTCGAAGGCACCCAGATGGATACGCGCGGCTACAACGTTACATTGTATGGAGCGGGGAGTTCGAACTGCCCCACCAGCACGGGCTGTGGAACGCCAGTGCCGGTTTTCAATAATCCTTCCTATGTGAACGTGCTGCCGAGCGTTTCTCTCCGCTACCCGCTCTCGCCCGAGTCGGATGTTCGCCTGGTCTATGGCCGCGGTGTATCCCGCCCGGACGCCTATCAGCTTGTGCCCTACGTTACGGAAGACGATTCGACCAATCCTGTAAGCGTAGCCACGGGGAATCCCAAGCTGAAACCAGCACACGCCAATAACTACGATCTGCTCTACGAGCGTTTTCTAAAGCCGGCCGGATTGCTGCAAGCGGGATTTTTCTACAAGCAGATCAATGACACTTTGATCAGCACGTCCTACGCCGCCACGGCCGGTGCCTATCAGGGCGACCTGGTTACACAGTGGATTAACGCAAGTAACGCGTACCTGTATGGTCTTGAGGTTGCCTATCAACAGCGGCTCGCGATGCTGCCCGGCCGTCTGGGGGGACTCGGTATGTTCGCCAACTATAGCTGGACCGCCTCGCAAATTAAGGCCATCCCGGGGCGTTTGGACAGCCCCACCTTGCAACGCCAGGCGCCCAATAGCTGGAACATCAGCCCGACTTATGATCGCGGGCGCCTCTCGGTTCGAGTGGGCCTCTCCTATAACGGTCCGAGTATCTACCAATATGAGTACCAGACTTCGTCGGATGTAAGCGGTCTCGGCCCGCATGGCCCGAGCGGCGACGTCTATACCCTGGCGCACACGCAGTTAGACGCCCAGGCGAGCATTCGGATCGCTCACGGATTGAGCGCGGTGGTCTACGGCCTGAACCTCACCAACGAGGTTTTCGGCTACTACACCGGCAGCGAGATCTTCGTAAACCAGCGCGAATGGTATAAACCCACTTACACGGGCGGTTTGAGGTACACTTTCAATCGTGAAAAGTAAGTGGATCTGGGCGGCCGCGGTCTTACTCGCGGGATGGTCCGCCCGCGCCGCCAACCCGGAGCTGAAGTACGTCGTTGTTGTGAGCCGGCACGGCGTTCGCTCGCCCACGTGGGACGCCGCGCGGCTCCAACTGTACTCGCCCGATCCCTGGCCCGATTGGGGCGTCGCTCCGGGCGAGCTGACGCCCCACGGCCGCGAGCTGATTGGTATCCTCGGCGATTACTACCGGGAATGGTTCACAGCGGAAGCGCTGCTGAACCGCACAGGTTGCCGGGACGCCAGCCGCGTTTTCGTGTGGGCCGATAAGGATCAGCGCACGCTCGAGACCGGCCGCGCTTTCGCCGAAACGATCCTTCCCGGCTGCGGAGTCGCCCTGCACTCCGACGCGGGTAAGCAGGATCCGATTTTCTCCGGTGCCGGCGCCCCTAATGCCAAGCAGGCGCTGGAGGCCGTGCGGGAGCGGCTGGGGAGTGATCCGCAACGCCTCGTGGCCGAGCATCGCGAGGCCATCGATACGCTCCAGTTCATTCTCACCGGCGGCAAGGCCGCCCCTCGGAAACTGTTCGATCAGCCGTCCGGGGCCGGCGCTGAATCCAGCGGAAGATCGGTCGAAATGAGCGGGCCTTTCGCCGCCGGGTCTACGCTTAGCGAGGTCTTGCTGCTCGAGTATGCGAACGGATTTCGCGGCCGGGATCTCGGATTTGGCCGTTTGACCAGGGAGAATCTGGACCGCGCGCTCGATCTGCACGGCGTCTATGACGAAATCATGCGGCGCACGCCGTATCTGGCGCGAGCGCGGGGGTCCAATCTCCTGGCGCACGTGCTCCGTTCTCTGGAACAGGCGGCCTCCGGCTCCGCAGTCCCGGGCGCGCTAGGGCATCCCGGCGATGCGCTCCTGTTTCTTGCCGGCCACGACACGAACCTTTCGAATATCTCGGGAATGCTGGACCTTTCATGGCGGCTTATGGGTTATCAGCCGGACGAGACGCCGCCCGGCGGCGCGCTCATTTTCTCGCTGTGGCGCGATTCGGGCGGGCATCTATCCGTGCGCACCAAGTACCTGGCGCAAACCCTCGACCAGATGCGCAATGCCGAGCGCCTCAGCGCCGCCAATCCGCCGGCTTTTCAGGAGATTCGGATTCCCGGTTGCGCGGCGTCCGATGCGCCCGGTTGCTCTTGGGCCGATTTTCGACAGGCGTTGAACAAAGCCATCGACCCCGCGTTCGTTTCGGTTAAGTAGCGCGCAGCCCGGGAATGGAGGTGGCGTGCACAAACAGGGAGGTGGGACCTCAGCCCCCCGCCTCTTCTCTGCGGCTTGGCAATGGAGTTAGCGTGCGGCCATCAGGGCGCGCAGGCGCCGGGCCCGTTCGGGAGCGCGCAATTGCCTGAGCGCTTTGGCCTCGATCTGGCGAATGCGCTCGCGCGTGACGTCGAATTCCTGCCCGATCTCCTCCAGCGTGTGTTCCCGCTCACAGCCGATCCCGAACCGCATCCGGATGACCTTCTCCTCTTTGGGAGACAGCGTCTTTAGAATGCCAGCGGTTTCGTCGCGAACATTGGATTCGATCACGGCATCCACCGGCGAACCCACCCAGCGGTCCTCGATCAGATCGCCCAGCGCCGATTCGCCATCGCGACCCACGGGAGTTTCGAGCGAAACCGGATCCCGCGAGATGGTCTTCAACTTCTGAACTTTCTCGACGGGAATTTCCATCCGCCGCCCGATTTCGTCATTTGTAGGAGTACGACCCAACTCCTTTTCGAGCTCCCTGGTAGCCCGTAGGAACTTGTTCATACTCTCGTTCATGTGCACCGGAATGCGGATGGTCCGCGACTGGTCCGCGATGGCCCGCGTGATCGCCTGCCGAATCCACCAGGTGGCATACGTGGAGAACTTGTAGCCCCGGCGGTATTCGAATTTGTCGGCGGCGCGCATCAGCCCGATGTTGCCCTCCTGAATCAGGTCCAGCAGGTGAAGCCCGCGGTTTACGTATTTCTTGGCCACGGAAACCACCAGACGGAGGTTGGCTTCCACAAGGTCTTTCTTGGCGCGCTCGGCTTCGGCTTCGCCATGGCGTATCACGGTCAGACTGTGGCGTAATTCCGGAAGAGTAGCGCCGGCCACGGCCTCGCGCTTGCGAATCTCCCGCTTCAACTCACGCAGGCGGGCCTGCTGGAGGGGATTGCTACGGCTCTCCAGCTTTTTGATCTCGCTATCGAGGTGGTTGATATCCTCCACCGCGCGGTCGATCTCGCGCGAGAAGTCCTTCCATTTGTTGACCCTGAAAGGAACTCGCCGAATCGCCTGGGAAGTCTCCACCTTGGCCCGGTTCAGACGGGCGCACAGACGCTTGCGCGCCTTCTTATTGGTAATGGCGGTCGCCTCCACCTTTTCCTGGAGCTGTTGCAGCTTTTTGTGCAGCGTTCCGACTTCCAGGAACTGGCGGGCGGCATCGGCACGCACTTCCAGATCGGCCGGAGTGCCCTCTTCAACGTCTCCCAGGTCTACCACCGACTCCAATTCGAGGGTTCCCCTTCTGACGTTGTCAGCCAACTCGACGACCACTCCCTGAACCAGCGCTGAGCGGCTAATGGCCTTTTGCATCCGCAACTTGCCGCGCTCCATCCGGCGGGCCAAATCGACCTCGCCCTCCCTGGTCAGCAGCGGGACGGCGCCCATCTCCCGAAGATACACGCGCACCGGATCATCGGTGTAGATGGATTCCTCGACCGGTGCCGGGTGAAGGAAATCCGCTTCGTGCGCGGCTTCCGGATCGAAGAACTTGGTCTCTTCCTCGAATGCGAGGCCCAAAGCTTCGGGGTTGTCGGCTAAAAACTGATCTTCGAATTGGTCCACTAGGTACTCACCTCCCCACGGACATGCGAACGGCGGTGCTTCGTATGCCGGGGAAATGGGGTATTATCTGAATAAAGTCCGACCGGTTGGTCCTGCCCGAAATGTTTTGAAGATGGAACGCATTCGGGGTTCGACTTCCGACTGATGATATCATCATTCCCCGGCTAAGTTAAAGCCCTATTTTAGAAGATGCCTTGGAACTGTTTCGGTTACATGGATCGCTCGGCTGCCGGAGCGCACCGGGAACCGGTCTCGACACCTTCTGAACTATGGTATTTTCTGGCGCATCAAGTTCTTCAGTTCATTAAAAAACGCCTGCTCGTCCTGGAAGTCTCGATACACTGACGCAAACCGTACGTAGGCTATCTTATCGAGGTCCCGAAGCCTCTCCATGAGAAATTCTCCTATTTCTGTAGTTGATATTTCCCGGTCCGGAGAATCGCTGACTTTGGTTTCTACCCGGTTGACCAGTTCCGAGAGCTTCGCCATGCTGATAGGGCGCTTTTCACAGGCCTTGAGAAGTCCGTTCAGTACCTTTTGACGATCGAATTTCTCGCGCCGTCCATCTTTCTTTACAACCATGTAGGGGACTTCGTCTATACGCTCGTAAGTGGTGAAGCGGCGCTCGCAGGCCAGGCATTCTCTCCGGCGGCGGATAGCATCGCCATCCTTGCTTTCGCGAGAATCCACCACTTTATCGAGCAAGTGATTGCAAAACGGACACTTCATGCGTCCTTCTCCAGTCGTATACTGCGCAGGCCGCGCCAGCTCAGACCCTCTTTCAGAGCTACCAGCAAACCTAAAGGCACAATCGCTACAAACGTAATAAGCCACAAAACAACGGCGAACGATGTGGCCGGTTCCCACCGGAGGTGAAACAGTTCCACAAGAACCAGTGCCGCCAATACCTGCATGCCGCCACCAATTCCAGGAATTTGCACGATGGCTCCGAAAGACACAAATCCCGCGACAATCAAAACATCCACGGGCGTAAAATCATGCGTCGCCGGGAAGGCGCGAATTACGCATCCATAACATGCCACAATGATCGCCCATTCCAGGACCGAGTAAGCCAGCACTAGCCCCAGCGCGGCGTCGTTGCGCATGGATCCCACGCCGGCCAGGAAAGCTACAATCCACTTCTCGATCTTCTGGTGAAGTTTCCCGGGCAGAAACCCAACGACGGTCATCAAGCGCCGCCGGGCGGTTTCCGAGAAATGGCGCAATCCGAGCAGGAGGAGCAGCAATACCGTGCAGCTGACGCCCACAACCCAGCCCCCCGCCGAGAGCACCCAGGCCAGCCGGGCCCCCACGTGTACGCCGGATGCGCGCGCCCGCGCCAAGGCTATGGCAAAAATCAGCAGCGCCATCAGCAGATCGAAGATCCGCTCGAGGACCAGGGCGGCCAGTTGCGAAGCCAGGGGCACGCGCTCTTTAACCGCGATCAGGTACGGCCGGACAAATTCCCCGGGACGCCCCAATAAAACCAATGACATATAGCCGATCACCGTGGCCGATAGCAGGTTCCGCAGGCTGGGGTGCGGCCGCAGCGGCTTTAGGAAAACCGCCCAGCGGAGCGCGCGGACCAGATAACTGGCGCCGGCCACCGCCATGGCTCCCGCGAGCCATCGCCAGTCCATGCCGGCGAAACTGGCCTCTGCCAGCCGCCAATCGAATCCTCTCCACTGAGTTCGGAGCCACCAACCCGCCGCCACCACCACCACGGCCAGGAGCGCCCACTTCCACTTTATGCGGCGAATGTCAGCCTCCACTTCCCGGCAGCGCTCAAAAACATGATGGCGTACGGGAAAATTTGAACCTATCATGATAAAGCCTCGTTTCTCCTTTTGAAAGAACGAGTGCCATGGCCGCCGCGACGCTAGCTTTCGGAATGTTCCAGAATGAGGCAGCCGCCGGCCGTCCCGTACACCCCGAGGTGGGTATCGGCGGGAGTCGTAATCTGGTAGAACGTAGCGTGGACGCCGACTACAGTTTGGTTTCGCGCTGCCTGCGCGGCGATGAGACCGCCTGGGAGGAGTTGATCCGGCTTCACACCCGGCGTGTCTACGGCCTGTGCTTCCGCTTTACCGGCAACGGCTCGGAGGCGCAGGACCTGACTCAGGAAGTGTTTCTGAGGATCTTCCGCACGCTGCACACGTTCCGATCGGCGGAGGGATCGTTCGGCACCTGGCTGGCGCGCGTGACGCGCAATCTCTTGATTGACCATTACCGGCGCACGTTTCAGGAGCGCGTCACGGATTCGATTGAAGAGCAGCTTCCCGTCATAGAGGAGGCCGGCGCCGCGGCTTCCGAGCGGCCGGACCACGCGGTGGCCGGGCGGGAGGCCAGCGAAATTTTGCAGGCGACCCTGCAGAAGCTCTCGCCGGATTTGCGCGAGGCCGTGATTCTGCGGGACTTGCAGGAAATGGAATATAGCGAAATCGCCGGAGTGCTAGCCATTCCGGAGGGCACGGTGAAATCGCGTATCAACCGGGGCCGGGCGGAACTGGCCCGGCTGCTGCGGAAACAGAAGCTGGCGATATGAGCTGCGCCGAGATCGAAGGTCAGATCTGCGACTACGTCGATGGCACGCTTGCGCCAGCCGCCAGAGCCGTGGTGGAGCGTCACCTGACGGAATGCCCGGCCTGCGCCGAACTGGCCCGCGATTCGGCCGCCGCCGTGGCCTTCATCGGGCGCGTGGCCGACGTGGAACCGCCGCCGGAGCTGATCACGCACCTGCTGTTCGACGCTCCCTGGAGCAAGGGCAAACCCAGATCGAAGGTTCGCCCGTGGGTCGCGGCGCTCGTCAGCCCGATCCTGCAGCCGCGCTTCGCCATGGGGATGGCGTTCACGATTCTATCGCTGGCCATGCTGGCCCAATTGCTGATGCCGGGAGGGTTGCGGCAACCCAAATTGTCGGACCTGGAACCGGCGCGCATCTGGGCGGGTCTCGAGCAGAACGTCTATCGCGTGTGGGCCCGTTCGGTGAAGTACTACGACAACCTGAAGGTTGTGTACCAGATTCAAACCACGCTGCGGGAATGGCAGCAACAGAACGAAGAGCAGCAGTCCGCGCCCGGCCAGGACGATTCCGGCCGGAGCCCGGACGATCGCAAGCTGCCGGTGAGGCCCGCCACGGAGTCAAGCTCTACGCCTGGTGCGGAGCCACAGTCTAATTCACCCGGGGGATTTCGTTGAGGGATACGTTATGAATTGCGAATACCATCCTGATGTGGCGGCCACCGCATACTGCCGCACCTGCGGCAAGCCGGTTTGCGACGAGTGCCGTCGCGACGCTTATGGAACGGTTTATTGTCCGGAGCACGCACCCGCGCCGGCTCCGGCCGCCGCTCCGCCGCCGGTCTATGCGCCCGCGCCGGCCGATCCACGCGTAGGGAACGGGCCCCCGCCGAACTATGTGTACCCGGACATCTCTCCGGCGCTGGCGCTGTTTCTGGGATTCATCCCGGGTGTGGGCGCCATATACAACGGGCAATACGCCAAGGGATTAGTGCACGCCGTGGTGTTCGGCATTTTGTGCAGCATCCTGGATTCGGGAGCGGGCGGCCTGGAGCCGGTCTTCGGCATCGTGCTGGCGGCTTGGTTTTTCTACATGGCCTTCGAGGCCTATCACACGGCCCAGAGGCGCCGCCGGGGTGAGCCGGTGGACGAATATTCCAGCCTCATTAACCTGCGGGGCGACCGGCAGCACCAGTTGCCGGTCGCGGGGGTCGCGCTGATCGTGCTGGGCGTGCTGTTGCTGCTGCACACGCTGCACCTGCTCGATTTCGAGTACGTGGAGCGCTATTGGCCGGTGCTGCTGATCGCCGCCGGGGCATACCTGCTCTGGTTGCGCTTCTCCGGCCAGGGCGCTGCCAGGGAGATGCCGCATGAACGACAGTAACGGATCGGTCGTCCGGGCCATTCGCGGCCCGATTACCTTGATCACGGTGGGCGCGTTGTTCGCGTTGAACAACTTCACGCGCTACACATTCGACCAGACGTGGCCGGTGCTGCTGATTGTGTTCGGCCTGCTCACGCTGCTGCGGCGCGGCGTGGATTCTCCGCGGCACGCGCCCCCGCCTGGTGCGCCGCCATATGCGCCGCCGCCGTATTCCTACAACGATCCGGCCGCCGGCGGATACCGGGACAGCCGGTATCGCCAGCCCGCTCCGGAGAACGCGGGCACGGTCAAGGGCGGCTTCGGGGCCAGCGCGCCGCCGCGTCCCACGACCGATCCAGGCGGCAATCCGCCCGCCGGAGGCCCCGCATGAGACGCCGTTCGCTGACCGGCCCTCTGTTGCTGCTGCTGGTGGGAGGACTGTTTCTGTGGCGGAATCTGCACCCCGAAGCGCCCGTATTCGACCTGGTGGCCGAATATTGGCCCTTCCTGCTGATTGCCTGGGGCCTGATCCGCCTGATTGAGGTGATCGTCTGGAGACATGAGGGCTGGCGCCACGGCTTCACCGGCGGCGAAGTGGTCCTGGTGATCCTGATCTGCATCGCGGGATCGGGAATCTGGACGGCGCACCACCACGGAATGCGTTTCAACCTCGGCTCACCGGAGTTCTGGGGTACGCAGTTCGAGTACCCGGTCACCGCTCACGCTCCCGCCACCGGGGCCGTACGCGTAGTCTTCGAGAACCCGCGCGGCAATATCACGGTGACCGGGACGGATGCGCAGGAAGTTTCCATCAGCGGACGGAAACTGGTGCGCGCTTATTCCCGCGCGGACGCCGATGGCACCGACCGGAATACTCCGCTGGAGATCGTTCCGCAAGGCGACCGTCTGCTGATCCGCACCAACCAGGAGCGGGCTTCGGACGGGCAGAGCATCTCGGACGACCTCACCGTCACGGTGCCGCGCGGCATGGCCGTGGAGGCGCGCGGGCGTGGTGGCGATTACGAAATTTCCGATCTCACGGGCGACGTGGACCTGAACTCGGAGCGCGGCGACGTGCGGCTCTCCCGCCTGGGCGGCAACGCGCGCATCGAGTTGGGCCGCAGCGATCTGGTGCACGCCGTGGACGTGAAGGGGAAGATCGAGCTGCATGGACGCGGCTCGGATGTGGATCTGGAGAATATCGGCGGGCAGGTGAGCATTGACGGATCGTTTTCCGGCACTTTGGATTTCAAGAACCTGGCCCAGCCGTTGCAGCTCGAGGGTCGCAACACGGAACTGCACGTGGCCGCTATCCCCGGAACCGTCAGCATGAGCCTGAGCGGCTTCAACGCCAGCGATGTGGTGGGGCCGGTGCGCCTGGTCACCCGTTCCCGCGACGTACACCTGGAGCGTTTCACGCAATCGCTGGACCTGGAGGCTCAGATGGGCGACGTCTTCCTGGAGCCGGGGCGAGTGCCGCTGCCCACCATCGAGGCGCGCTCCGGCGGCGGCCGCATCGAGCTGGTCCTGCCGGAGAAGGCCGCTTTCCAATTGCAGGCGACTGCGCAACGCGGTGACGCGGTCAACGATTTCGGCCCGCAGATCCAGAGGGAGGTCGAGGGACCCACGGCCACGCTCAGGGGAAAAGTGGGCGACGGTCCTACGATACGGCTGACCTGCGATCGCGGCACGATTTCAGTGCGCCGGGAAGGAGCGCCGCCTTCGACGGCCGCCCCGCCGCGGCCCGCCGTGCCGCCGGCGCAGAGCACCGACCTTTGAGTGGTGCTGTGGAGGGCCGCACGACGAGCGGCAGAGACCTCCGCGGTTGGGTGAAACCCTTGACGGCACAGGGCTAATGAGATCTGCTACCATAGTCCTGCTGATCGATCCGGCCCGGTAGCCGCGTATGGCGGCGTGATATGTTATTGTTCCCTTATCCGGTGTTCGCTCTTTTAGTTACCCGCTCGACTGCCCAGCGTATTTCGCAGATGTTCGCCGAGACGCCCTTCGCGGGCATCCACTCGCTGGCTTGGTTCGACTGGGCGATGCTCATCCCGTACTTCGCGGTGCTGGCCGTTCTTTCGGTTTACGGGATTCACCGGTACGACATTATCCGCACCTATTTCAAACACCGTGCGAAGGCCGCCGCCGAGCCGCCCCGGCCCTTCGACCAGCTTCCGCGGGTGACCATCCAGCTTCCGCTTTACAACGAGCGGTACGTGGTTGAGCGGCTGATTGAGGAAGCCGTCAAGATCGAGTATCCCAGGGAACTGCTTCAGATCCAGGTGCTGGACGATTCCAACGACGACACGGCGCCATTTGCCGAGGCGCTGGTGGAACGGTACCGGAACATAGGCCACCCGATCGAATACCATCACCGGACCAACCGGCACGGCTTTAAAGCGGGCGCGCTTCAGGAAGGTCTGGAGACCGCCACGGGCGAACTGGTGGCGGTGTTCGACGCCGACTTCTGCCCGCCGACGGACTTCCTGACGCGCACGGTGAACTACTTCTCCGATCCCCAGGTGGGCGTGGTGCAGACGCGCTGGAGCTATCTCAATCGCGATTACAACTTCCTGACCGAAGTGGAGGCCATGCTGCTGGATGGGCATTTCATTCTGGAGCACGGAGCGCGCTCGCGAGCGGGATACTTCTTCAATTTCAACGGCACGGCCGGGATCCTGCGGAAATCCATGATCGAGGATGCGGGCGGCTGGCAGCACGATACGCTCACGGAGGATTCGGACCTGAGCTATCGCGCGCAGCTCAAGGGCTGGCGGTTCGTATACCTGCCGGGCCTGGATTGCCCTTCGGAGCTGCCGGTGGAGATGTACGGATTCCAGGTGCAGCAATCGCGCTGGGCCAAGGGGCTGACCCAGGTGGCCAAGAAGCTGCTGCCGGCGCTGTGGCGAGCGGATATTTCGCGGCGCGCGAAGATCGAGGCGTTCCTGCACCTGACGCCCAATATTTCCTACCCGCTGATGATCGTGGTGTCGGCGCTGATGCTGCCGGTGATGATCGTGCGCTTCTACATGGGGATCTGGCAGATGGTGTTCATCGATCTGCCGCTGATCGCGGCTTCCTTCTGGTCGATTTCGCTGTTCTACGTGGTGGCCCAGCGGGAGCTGTATCCGAAGAACTGGAAGCGCTCGATTCTGATGCTGCCCATGTTGATCGCAGTGGGAGTGGGGTTGACCATCATCAATACCAGGGCGGTGATGGAAGCGCTGTTGGGCGTGGAGACCGGCTTTGTGCGGACGCCCAAGTTCGCGGTGGGCGAAGGGCCCGTGAACCTGGAGACCAAGAAGTACCGCAACCGCAGCGGCTGGCTGCCCTACATAGAGATCCTGGTGGGCGCGTACTTCGCCGCCATGATGGGGTTTGCGATCGACACCTACAACTACTTCGCGCTGCCATTCCTTGCGCTGTTCGTGTTCGGCTACTGGTGGGCCGGCTTCGGCACGATCTACCAGGAGCAGCAGAGCCGTCTGCGCTGGATGAAGCAGCGGCGCATGGAAATGAGCGCGGCCCGGCAGGCGTAAGGGGTCGGCGAGTCGCTCAACCCCGTTCCACGATCTTCCCATCCCGCATGTGAACCGTGCGATGGCCGTACGCGGCCGCTTCGGGATTGTGCGTAATCATGAGGATGGTCTGGCCCAGGCGCTCGTTGAGGCCGCGCAGGATATCGAGCACGGCTATGGAGTTTCCGGTATCCAAATTTCCGGTGGGCTCATCGGCCAGCAGGATCGCCGGGCGGTTGACAATGGCGCGGGCGATGGCCACGCGCTGCTGCTCGCCGCCGGAGAGCTCGTTGGGCCTGTGGTCCAGGCGGTCCGCGATGCCGAGCAGGGCGAGAATCTCCTCGAAATGCGGGTCGGGCTTCGAGGAGGAGCCGCCGATGAAGCGGGCCACGGCGATGTTGTCGCGGGCGGTGAGATTGGGCAGCAGGTTGAACTTCTGGAACACGAACCCCACCGTGCGTTTGCGCAGGCGCGTACGGCCGGCATCGCCCAGCGCGGCCAGGTCGTGATCGGCCACCCGCACCTGCCCGGCCGTGGGTGGAGTGAGGCCGCCAATAATATGGAAGAGCGTGGACTTGCCGGAGCCGGAGGGTCCAACCACCGAGAGGAATTCGCCAGCAGGGACCGCCAGATCCACGCCGCGCAGCGCCTCGACTCCGACCTTGCCCAGCTTGTAGATCTTGCGCAGGCCGCGCGTTTCGATGATGTTCCCGTTATTCATAGGCCAGCGCCTCGATGGGATCGTGACGGGCGGCGCTCAGGCCCGGGTACAGCGCGCCGATGAAAGCTCCGGCCAGCGTGACCGCGCCGGCGATCGGCCACCAGATCGGCACGATGATCATGGGGATGGAAGCCGGCACCAGGTGTCCGATGAGCCAATAGGCTCCGAAACTCATCACGATGCCGAGGATCGTGCCGCCCACCCCTAGCAGGAGGGCCTCGGCCAGGATGAGTTCCACGATGAAGGCCTCGGAGGCGCCCAGCGATTTGAGAATGCCGATCTCGCGGGTGCGCTGCAAGACCGCCATGTACATGGAGAGACAGACCACTGCGAAGCCAATCACTACGCCGATCGCCATGATGACGACGATGAACTCCCGGAGCCCCTGGATATTGCTCACGTTGAAGGCCGCAATGTAGTCCTCCATGGTATTTATGGGGTAGTTCGGGAGGACCTTCTTCAACTCCTCGAGCACCAGTTTGGTGTTGGCGGGGTTATCGAGCTTGACGTAGATTTGGGTGACCTTGCCGTGCGAGCTATCCAGATCCTGGAGGGTCTCGAGGGGGACAACGATGCGCGCCAGTTTGCCGCCCTCGATAATGCCCGCGACTCGCCAACTGCGATTCATCAGGATCAGGTTGTCGCCCACGCCGACGTGCTTCTGGGCGGCATATGAACGGTCCACGAGGACGTCGTCGGGTCTACGGAGCGGACCGCCTTTCAAATAGGTGAAGCCGCCGCTCATTCGGTTAAACTTCTGGAGGTCCAGGCCGGTAACGAAAAGGGGCAGGTCGATGGCGTGCATGGTGACGCCCATCGCCATGGCGACGTGCGGCTGTTTCTCGAGAAAGGCGGTGAGCCGCTCATCGAGCGAGGGGCCGCTGAGATTGATGACCGAGGCGCTGGGCGCGCGCACGATCAGGTCGGCCCCCACGCCACGGGCACGCCGCTGCGAATCCTCTAGCATGCCATGGCTAAGACCCACCAGGCTGAGGATGAGGGTGACGGGAACACCGATCAGCAGGATGCTGAGCAGGCTCCGCATGGGGCGGTACTTGAGATTCTCCAGCACAAGCTTAAAAGTCACGGATTAGTGTTTCTTTTCTTTCTAGGAGGCGGAGCCACCGGCGCGGCCGGACCCGTGGGAGGCGCGGGCGGCTGGCCCACGGTTTGCAGCGTGCTCCCTTCGGGCTGGTCCAGTACAAATTTATCATCCGTCACGCCCTTATTGATGTCCATCTTCACGATATCGATGACGACGGCGTATTCGTCGTGCGGGCGGTTGATCTCGATGTGCTTGGGGAAAGGCACGTTGTCCCAGGGCTTCCACTGCGAGTAGCGGGCGTCGGTGAGGATGTTGCCCTCCGCGTCGAAGATCATCTGGCGGGCCAACTGGAGGTTCAGGCGGCTGAACCAGATGGTCCGCACGAGCTGCAACTGCCCGCCGGCGGTTTCATGGACCTCATGGAGGATATAGAAAGCGTTGTCTTCGTCGGTGAAGTTCTCCATCAGAACCTTGGAGGTGTCGAGGTCGATGGGACGGACCATGAGAGCGTCGAGGAAATGCTGGGGACGGAGATTCTCGATCTTGTTCGGGGAGGGTTGCTCGAGGGCGTTCGATCCCACGATGAAGCGGTCCTTGGAGGGCAGATAGAGTTTGAAGCTGCCGCCGTTCGAGACCATGTCGAAAGCCTTATTACGCACTACGGGGACGAGTCCGATGAGGCGGATATAGTCCGGTTTGCGGAAGAGGATAAAGGCTCGGACATCCTTGTACTCGGTGATCTGGCTCTTCTCGGCGCTTCCGAGGGCGGGGACCATGTCCACGGTGGCGTTGAAATCGTGGATGGCGTTGTACTGCCGGGCAAGGAGATTGAGGAGCGTGGAGCTGTCGGCGACGATCAACTTTTGCTTGGCGCTGCCGCCGGTTCGTACGATCAGGCGGCGGCGCACCACGCAGGAGGAAAAAACGAACGAGATCAGGCAGATGAGCGAGATAGCAGCAGGGGTGCGCCTGGACATCCTTCTCATTGTAGGCAGCCGACGAACGAGGCTGTCAATTCGGACAGCCGTGGGTGTGATAGAATCGAGGGTAGCCAGCCGCGGGCGTTAGCGGCGCGTGCTTGGGCCTGTGGCGCAGTTGGGAGCGCGCTTCCATGGCATGGAAGAGGTCGTGAGTTCGAATCTCACCAGGTCCACCAA
>CAVQNQ010000001.1:0-208988 GCA_963714205.1 Terriglobia bacterium | reverse complement strand
CGCGCGGGGAGTAGGGGCTATTTGAGGCCGTGAGCCTTCTTGTACTTGCGCACGCCGAGCACATTCCCAGTAGTGAATAGGGCCGGGAGTTGAACGTCGGACGCTGTGCGCGTTGCGCCGGCCGCTTCGATGCGGACTTGATTAGTGTAAAGCGTGACGCTGAGTAGGCCGGTTCCTGTTGGCTGTTCCACGGGGGCGTTGAATACGAACCGGCCACCAGGCGGGATGGTGGTGTTGATGAACGCCTCGGCCCATATCACGATGCGGTCTTTGGCGTCGTATAGCGGGAAGTTCACGGACGCGCGCCCAATAGGCGCTTTGGTGTTGTTCTCGAACTCGCCGGTAATGCGCTCTGGGCCATTGTCGCGGAATCCGGACACCCAACGCACGCTGCCAACGCACACCGTACCCGCCTGAGCATCAACGCACGCGCGTATGGGGGCGTGTTGGCCGTACAGGATAGGCACAAGCACGGCGCAGGCAAGCAGGGGCAATGGGCGCATGTCCCGTATTGTAACACAGGGAGCGACGATGGCTGAACGTGGACGGCAACTGTTCGGGTTGGCCGATTTCCGCAATGGAATGAACGCTCTTGCGCGCGAGGCGAAACTCGGGACGTGCCTGCTCGATGGCGTTGAGGTAGCGCAAGCCTTCTACATTGACACCGAGGCCGGCGTGGTGAAGACGTACGACCTCCGCGGCGTTCCCGGCATACCCGATGGGTTGGCAGACGGCAAGGCGCACTCCTCGCGGGAGTTGTGGTTGAAAGGGTTCCGAATGGTCTACGGTGTGGAGGCTCCGGTAGATGGGGCGGTAAGCCGTACGCTGTTCGGACGGGTTGAACTGTTCGCGGCCTCCGGGCGGTAAGCGTGTAAACGGCGGATGGTGACACCGCGCTATGTGTGGGCGGGTGTCTTAATGGCGCTCTGAGCGTATAGGGCGTCCCCTGTTGAGAATGTCAACGCTATGTCGGTGGAGTACCTTTGGCGGGCGGGGGGCCGGTGAAATCTCTCCGACCTCGCCCCTTTCTAGACCGTGGCACCATGCTTTACGCGCGTGACCACGTTTTATAGGGGTAGCCGGGTTTAGGCACTTCTTTGGCGTGTTGCGCCTATATCAAGGGAAAGACCGCAGTTTCAGGAGAATTCACAATGGGGATGCGTGGGCCACAGCGTAAACCTGGTTCGAGGCGCTGGAACCAGGAGATAAAGAAGCGGGCGCGCCTTGCGGCTGCTACGGTTGGGGGAATTGAGAACCGTCCTACCCTCGCGGGCTTGGCCTGCCCGAAGGACCTACCGAGACCGGTTGCTGCAAAATGGCAAAGCCTTCTCATCGACATGCTCGCCGTGGGTATCCCCGTGCGCGAACTCGATAGCCGTTCCATTCGCATAGTGGCCGGATACGAGGTGGATTTGGATGCACTGGAAACCGTGTGCTCCGACGGTGGCACCGAACCCGAGCGACGCCTGACAGCTATTCGGCTACGGAGCCAAATACGCCGGGAATGGCTCGCGGCCCTGATAGCGATTGGAGCAACGCCGCTTGCCCGCCTGCGGGCGCGGATCGCTCCAGAGGAAAAGCCTGCGGTGGACGCTGATCCATGGGCTAGCTTCTAAGATTTAACGACTTCCGCGCGCGTACACGGCCTACGCCCGCGCGGAACGGGGCCGCGCTTTTCCCCTTGGCGCGGCCTCGTGAGGCTTGTCGTTCCAGGGGAAACCTACGCGAGTACCGTTTCGGCGGTGCTCGCATTTTTGTTTTGAGGGGCGAGGGGATGAACGTAAAGACTCCGGCCGATTGGCTGATGAATGACGGAATGACCACCGAACGGCACTTCACTGTTCAGGACATCGCCGAACTGTGGAAACTCTCGGAGACGATGATTCGGGATCTATTCCGGGAAGAACCGGGCGTCCTGAGGGCCGAACGGCCGCGCACCCGATTCAAGCGTGGATACACCACGATCCGGGTACCGGAAACCGTCTTACGTCGAGTCCACGCGAGGATGATGTTCCGGCCGGCTTAACTGGCCTTTTTCCCACCCTCGATAACGGCGAGCTTTTGAGGTTTGGACGGGGCGGCGGTCCACGCGCGGCGCACGTCGTCTTCAAGTTGCGTTTGGAGGGCCTGTACCCAAGGCCAATAGTGTTGCTCCGTGATCTTGATGGACTTGTGCCCAAGGAGCTTGGACACGCGCTCTAACGGCACGCCTTCACGGAGCAGGCGGACGGCGAACGTATCGCGGAATCGGTGTGGATGGCCGTTCGGCACGTTGACGAAGGTGCAGAGCTTTCGGAGCGTTCGGCGGTAGTTTCCAGCGGGCGTGTCCGGCAGTCCATCGCCCGTCCAAAAGTAGTATTTGCCTTTGTACAGGGTGAGGCTGCCGAGTGCTTCCACCACGAACGGCGGGATGGGAACGTAGACGCGCGTCCCGGTTTTCATGCGGCGCAGAAAGAGCCGATCCCCTACGATGCGGCTGGTGTCGAGGCGGGTAGCATCGCCAATCGCAAGCCCGCTGTGTTCCATAAGCCGAATGAGCGCTTCAAAGCGTACCAGGTGGTCGGAATCAACCGAACTGCCGCGGCTGGATTCGTGGCGCTCGGTTGCGAACTTCGGCAAGCCTTCATAGATCCGCCGTAGTTCATCGTCTTCAAAGGGCAGGGTCGGACACTGTTCTTCCTCAGTTGGTTCGGGAACCTTCACGGCCGAAGCCGGGTTCTTGGCGATCCATTCGTTGTCCACACAAAATCCCAAAAATGAGCGTAGACGCTCAAGTTTCTTGGTACCCGCAACGTGTCCGTCCTTCCATAACTGCCGTAACTCCCGCATCGTCTCCACGTTTATTTCACTGAGAAGTTGAAGGGCGCGGGAGGCGGCGAACTCCGATAGCGTAGGGGAGTGCTTGGTCGGATCGAAGCGGCCGGGCGCCGTGACCCGTGCGCGCTTGAGCAGAACCTCGTACTTCTTGACGGTCGGCGGCCGGAGGCGGCTACGGGCGTCTATCAGGAATTTCTCGATGGCCTCCTCGATGGTCGGACCCTGCGATTGTGGCGCGGCCTCCGGCGCTTCCCACGTGCCGCGGGCGTCGGCCTCGTTAATGATCTGGGTAGCGCGCTGCCAATTGGAGGTCTTGAGACCGCGGCGGATCATCTTTCCGCCGATCATTCCCTCAACGTGGATGGGGCATTGGCAACGCCGATAGCTACGGTCGTACCGTGCCTCTTTGGGGAGTTTTCGGTTCTCAACGCACTGTTCGGTGTGAAGCCGGTAAATGTTCAGCAATCGGAGCCTCCGAAGCCGACATTGTAGCGCCGTGAGGCACAACCCAGTTACAACCGAGAACCGCTATCCATGCAAGTGATTGATTTTAAACAGAAAAAATTGGTGAGCCGGGCGGGACTCGAACCCGCGACCCTGTGCTTAAAAGGCACATGCTCTACCATCTGAGCTACCGGCCCTCGCGCGTGTGGAATGGCTGACTATGGATCAGTGTACCAGACATTCCCACGCGACCCTCCGGACGACCGGGCCGCGCAACGGCCCAGCCGTGCCCTATTGAATCCTAGGCACTAAAAATGCTATCCAAATGACAGATTCGTCGGCTTCGGTCACGCGAATCGGGAAAGGGCTACATGTTGAGAAACGCCGTCGTGTTGTTTGCGTTCGCGGCCATCGCCTTCGCACAGGAATCGAAGCCCGCGCAAATGAAGAAGCTGGCCACCGTCACCTGGGATCTGGACGCCCACAAGCTCATCTGGGTGGTGCAGAAAGGCACTGAAAACAATGGCAAATTCCAGGTTGCCAGCGAGGACCGCTATGAGATTACCCCGGACGATGCGGTGATGTCTTATCTCCAGGAAAAACGCGGCTTTACCGAGGATGAGGCGGCTTCGCTGCACCATCTGCTGGATGTCCTGAGCCTGTACTGCGCGGAAAGCACCGCGTGGTGGGACGATGGCCAGGGCGTGCCCTTGGATTCCAGCGGCAAACCCACGGGACCGGGCAAGAATTCTGACAAACCGGATAAGTCCGCCGCCCCGCGCCGGGTGGACAACCAGAAGCCTGCCGTAAAACCCCCGATACGGGAAGGCGAGTTGATCGCCGATGCGAAATAATTGCCCGTCTGCCGCCCGGTCGCGGCAAGGTCAGTCGTTGGCGGACCGCTTTCGCGGACCGAAAACCATGTCGGCCGGTTTCGATTTATGGCGCGCGCGCCATTCCTGAAACAGTGTTCCATAGCTCGCGGTGATGTAATCCGCCTCCGGGAAGCCTAGTGTGCGCGCCGTGCGGTCTATCCAACGCTCCGACCCTTCCAGTTCCACGTACCAGCCGATGGGCGTCTCATCGAGCGTCACCGTGCCGGAGCTAGCCGGCCGGCGGAATTCCGTGCGGTACTTTTCGTAGCGGAAAACCGGCCGCAGACCCAGCTTTTCCAGAATCGCGCTCATCAAGCCGGCGTCCGAGATTTCGACTTCCAGTTCTTCCCTGTTCTTGTGCTTGGAAGGAACCGGCGGCCCTTTGAACGTAAGAGTACTTTTGAGCCCCGCCCGCCGGACGCGCAGCAACGAGGCGGCGGTGCGCAGTTTCAGATCGGGCGTGTCGAAGACCGTGTTACTTTCGAACACCCTGGGGCGATATACGTGAAATCCGGCCGCTCGCAAGCGGCGGCGCACTCCACGAGGGTCCTCGATCGCCAGCTTGATCTCGATTTCACGATTGTCCTGGGCCATTGCGGGGTCACTGTGCGCCGTCACCACGCTGATGGTCGCGGAAATCCTGGTCGATGGGCTTGCGCCCGGCAAAGCCCTCCTCCACGCCGTGCCAGAAAGCGATGCCCGCTTCCCCCAGCTTCCAACAGAGATAGACTTCCCGGCCGCGATATAGGGTGGGAAAATCCAGTAGCCCGATATCGAGATCCTTCACCACGCAGCCGGCTTCCTGGATGCTCTCGAGGGCCGCACGAAGGCGCGCCGCAATGTCATCGCGCCGGGTCCGGGCGGCGCGGATTTCTTCGCGATCCACCACCATGCCGCCCATTAACATGACACGCTCGGAGTGGGCGCGCAGGGCTCGCTCGGCGCCGGTGAATTCGGATTTCATCGACACAGCCTCGCGCAGCAGTTGCTCCATTCTGGGCAGGAGGCTTTCGGCTTGGGCCAGGGTAAAATGCTTGGGCATGGCTCAGACCGGGGCGTAGTGGCTGCGCACGTAATCGTCGAGAATGCCGATAAATTCGGCCACGATGCGGTCGCCCTTGAGCGTGGTCATCAGGCGGCCATCGACGTAGACCGGCGCCTTGGGCTCCTCGAACGTGCCGGGCAGCGAGATGCCGATGTTGGAGTGCTTCGATTCGCCCGGGCCGTTCACCACGCAGCCCATCACCGCTACCTTCATGGCCTCCACTCCGGGATGGCCTTCCTTCCACACCGGCATCTGCTCGCGCAGATAGGTTTGGATCTGCTCGGCCATTTCCTGGAAAAACGTGCTGGTGGTGCGGCCGCAGCCGGGGCACGCGGTCACCTGGGGCGTGAAGCTGCGAATGCCCAGCGATTGCAGGATCTGCTGCGAGACGATCACTTCTTCGGTGCGGTCGCCATTAGGCGGCGGCGTCAGCGAGGTGCGGATGGTGTCGCCGATGCCATCGAGCAGCAGCGGCGCCAGGGCCGCGGTGCTGGCCACAATCCCCTTGCTGCCCATGCCGGCCTCGGTTAAGCCGAGGTGCAGGGCGTAATCGCACGCGGCCGCCATCGACTGGTAGACATCGATCAAATCCTGGACGCCGCTCACCTTGGCGCTGAGGATGATGCGGTCGTGCGGCAGGCCGTGTCTTTCGGCCGAACGGGCCGATTCCACGGCGCTCACCACCATCGCATCGAGCGTGACCTCGCGCGCCTCCTTCGGCTGGCTGGATTTCGAATTTTCGTCCATCATGCGCGTGAGCAGGGCTGCATCCAGCGATCCCCAGTTCACCCCGATGCGGACAGGCTTCCCATTCTCGATGGCCGCTTCGATCATGGTGCGAAAATTATCGTCCGTCTTGCGGCCGATATCCACGTTGCCGGGATTGATGCGGTATTTGGCCAGCGCGCGGGCGCACTCGGGGTACTTCTTCAGAAGGATGTGGCCGTTGTAGTGAAAGTCGCCGATCACCGGCACGCGCACGCCGAACTTCTCCAGCGTCTCGACGATTTTGGGAACCGCCGCGGCGGCCTGCTCGTTGTTCACCGTCACGCGCACCAGTTCCGACCCGGCGCGCGCCAGAGCCATGGTCTGGTTCACGGTGGCGGCGACATCGGCGGTATCGGTGTTGGTCATCGACTGCACCACCACCGGAAAGCCGCCCCCCACCTTCACGCCCCCCACGTCCACGACCGCCGACCGCCGGCGGGTTTTCACAGCCATCATCTCCTCCGATGAAAACTCAATTTTATCATTCGGGTGCGGGGCGCCCGCCACTTCGAGGCGGCCCCACCGAAACAGCTTATCCGGATTCCGCTACTTCAGCGCGAGCATGATCGTGGGAGCTTGCGGGGTGCCGTTGCCGTTCCAGGTGGCCGACCGCGAACCTGTTGTGTTGACGAATTGATAGGCAGCGGCCAGCGAATAGGTTCCCGGTGGAGCGGCGAGCAGAGCCCATCCGCTGCTTACCGCGGCTCCGGTGCCTCCGCCGTTAGAGGAGAGAACCGCGGTCAGCAGGAGATCGGAGGCGTTGGTCGTGGTTAGCGTTCCCGTAGTCACCGGCCAGGAGCCGCCCGCGGTCGTGACCGCGGTGCCGTCCAGAGTCGCGTTGATTCCGCTGAACTCGGCGAGGATGGCGTAGCCGGGCTGGAAGATCCCGAAGTAATTCGTCCCGGTGATGGTGATGGTAGACGAACTTAGGCTGGTCCCGGTCCAGATTTCAAGATCGCCCCCCGATGTGTTTTGCCCGACGCGCGTCCAGGTTGCGCCGGTGATCGAGGCGATGGTCTGGGACGCGCCGGTCTGATCGAAGATCAACACCAGAACGTCGCCGTTCCTCGGCGCTTGGGGCAGCGTAACCGTGAGAGTTTTGGCATTATTTCCCAGGTTGGTGCCTGTCGCCTGCTGGACGAGACTCGCGCTCGAAGCGCCGCCGGCAGCGGTATTGGTCAGCAGGAAATTCGCGGGCGCAAAGACTCCCGTGACGGTTGCGGTGACGGTATAACTTCCGCTCTGCGAATTGGCGGTGAGCGCGGGAGCACTCGCGATGCCGCTCGAGTTGGTGACCGCGGTCGCGGTAGCCGAGCCTGAGAACGTCGCGCTCGCGCCACTTCCCGGGGCGGTGAATGTCACTGTCGCACCGCTCACCGGGTTGGCGTACGAATCTTTGACGGATGCCTGCAGAGCGGTAGAGAACACCGTGCTCACGGAAGTACTTTGCGGCGTGCCCGCACTCGCGCCGATGCTCGCCGCCGCCCCGGCGTCGTTGGTGAGTGAGAAACTCGCCGGCGTGGAGGCTCCGACAACTGTCGCAGTCACGGTGTAGCTGCCGGCCTGAGTATCGGCAGTCATCGTCGGGGCGCTCGCGACGCCGCTCGTGTTGGTTGTCGCGGTCGCTGTGGTAGAGCCGGAGAAGGTTGCGCTTGCGCCGGAGCTGGGAGCAGTGAAGATCACGGTCGCGCCACTCACCGGGCTGCTGCCGCTCATCACCGTCGCCTGGAGAGGGCTGGGGAAAGCGGTGCTGACGGTTGTGCTCTGCGGCGCACCGGCCGTCGCGCCGATGCTCGTGGTGCTCGAAGAACTGCCGGACGCCTTCAGCGCGAGCATGATCGTGGGAGCTTGCGGGGTGCCGTTGCCGTTCCAGGTGGCCGACCGCGAGCCTGTTGTGTTGACCAATTGATAGGCAGCGGCCAGCGAATAGGTTCCCGGTGGAGCGGCGAGCAGAGCCCATCCGCTGCTTACCGCGGCTCCGGTGCCTCCGCCGTTAGAGGAGAGAACCGCGGTCAGCAGGAGATCGGAGGCGTTGGTCGTGGTTAGCGTTCCCGTAGTCACCGGCCAGGAGCCGCCCGCGGTCGTGACCGCGGTGCCGTCCAGAGTCGCGTTGATTCCGCTGAACTCGGCGAGGATGGCGTAGCCGGGCTGGAAGATCCCGAAGTAATTCGTCCCGGTGATGGTGATGGTAGACGAACTTAGGCTGGTCCCGGTCCAGATTTCAAGATCGCCCCCCGATGTGTTTTGCCCCACGCGCGTCCAGGTTGCGCCGGTGATCGAGGTGATGGTCTGGGACGCGCCGGTCTGATCGAAGATCAACACCAGAACGTCGCCGTTCCTCGGCGCTTGGGGCAGCGTAACCGTGAGAGTTTTGGCATTATTTCCCAGGTTGGTGCCTGTCGCCTGCTGGACGAGACTCGCGCTCGAAGCGCCGCCGGCAGCGGTATTGGTCAGCAGGAAATTCGCGGGCGCAAAGACTCCCGTGACGGTTGCGGTGACGGTATAACTTCCGCTCTGCGAATTGGCGGTGAGCGCGGGAGCACTCGCGATGCCGCTCGAGTTGGTGACCGCGGTCGCGGTAGCCGAGCCTGAGAACGTCGCGCTCGCTCCACTTCCCGGGGCAGTGAACGTCACCGTCGCACCGCTCACCGGGTTGGCGTACGAATCTTTGACGGATGCCTGCAGGGTAAAAGAGAACGCCGTGCTCACGGAAGTGCTTTGCGGCGTGCCCGCACTCGCGCCGATGCTCGCTGCCGCCCCGGCATCGTTGGTGAGTGAGAAGCTCGCCGGCGTGGAGGCTCCGACGACTGTCGCGGTCACGGTGTAGCTGCCGGCCTGAGTATCGGCCGTGATCGTCGGCGCGGTCGCGACGCCACGCGAGTTGGTGGTCACCGTCGCCGTCGCCGATCCGCCAAACGCCGCACCGGCCCCCGTCGACGGAGCCGTGAACATCACACTCACCCCGCTGACCGGGTTATTGTAGGCATCCTTCACCGTCGCTTGTAGCGCGGTTGCAAAGGCCGTGTTCACCGTCGCGCTCTGTGCCGTGCCCGACGTCGCGCTGATGCTCGCGGGACTTCCCGCCACATTCGTCAGACTAAAGCTGGCGGAAGCGCTCACGCCAGACACACTCGCCGCCACCGAGTAGGAGCCCGTTTGGCTGTTAGCCATGAGCGCGGGCGCAATTGCGATTCCGCTCGCGCTCGTCGTAACTGCGGCTGTCGCCGATCCGCCGAACGTCCCGCTGGCTCCGGAAGCGGGCGCAGTAAAGGTTACCGTGGTGCCGCTCACTGGATGGCCGGCGCTGTCGTTCACAGTGGCTTCCAGGGCGGCAAACACCGTATTCACCGTGGCGCTCTGAGGAGTCCCAACCGTCGCCGTGATACTGGCAGGCACACCGGCAAGATTCGAGGCAGGGACAAAGCCGCCGATATACGGTACCGCATTGCCGTCGCCGTTTTCCGTCCATGCTGGGTTTATCGCAGAGGCCGAGGCCTGCACCAGAAATGCCTGCGAGCTGAAGTGAGTGCCTATATAAGTGCCAACAATCGTAAAGCCGCTATCGATCAGAACAGAAGAAGCGCCACTGCCGGCCCCCAGTCCGGAAACTATCAATGCACCATTCTGCGACGGCGTAATACTGCCGGGCTGAAAGGTGCTTCCGCCGTCGTACATGGTGTTCCCGTTCTGGTTTGGCGAGTCGAAGCAATTTGACGTGGCAGTTCCCGAATAGGCGGCAAACACGGCTGTGGCATAGTCTCCGGTAACGGTGATGGCTTGACTTGCAGATGTTGCCGGACCGCAGACATAAAACATCACACCGTTACCGGTTCCAGCGTAAGAATTGTAATAGTAATTGAGCGCCGTCCATGTCTGCGACGGTGAAGAGCCGATCGTAACCGTTCCGAGATTGTCGTAGGAGGACAACGTGACCACATACAATGTCGCGCCTGTAGTGTTTACTGGACCGGATGTAGCGCTCCCGCCGAAGGGGCTCGAGACTGTAGTAGCGGCAACACAGGGGCTGGTGCATTGGGCGTTAACAGCATATGCCGCGCCGGATAGAGTCACGTTATCGCCTGGGTTCATCTGTACCCAGCTTACTATCAGGCTTTGACCGGCGCTGGCAGCTTTATAGGTTATAGTATATAAAGCATAAAAGGACCCCCCGCTGCTGGATTGTGAGGCATCGAGATATTCGGCGGCGCTGCCATCCGTCAGAGCAACGCCTAACTGGCCCACGTTTATGTATCCACCACATAGTATGTAAAGTGTTCGCGAGTTGGTATCGGCGGGAAACGTCATCAGGAATCCTTCACCTGCGTTACCTGAACTCGTGTATATTCCAGTTGCCTCTGTCCCTGTGGCGTTCGGCGTCCCATTTGTCCAGCTGACGGAAACGGCAGCGCCGCCGTATTCTGTTGCAATACTGTTAACGACCTGAGCGCTGATCGTATTACCACCGCCGTTCTTGACGTTGGCGGGTGTGGTGGTAGAACCGGACGTGGATCCCCATTCCGCCCAATCGGTAGCCCCAAGTGATGTAAGATTATTTGTCTCGGTTGTCTGGGCCGTAACTGCGCCCGATATGCTGCCACCTGTCGCGGGGGCCACTGTGCCGTAAGCGGCGGCGTCAAGAGTAACGTCACTTGTGCCGTTCGTCATAGTGTACGTTACCGTAAGCGTCTGGCCGCTGCTGTTGGCCGCATAAGTCAGCACGAACATCACATTGAAGGGCGCCGAGGACGCTCCCAGTGAACTGTTGGTATAGTTTGATGACGATCCATCGGACAGACTAGCCGTCAGAGTCGGGAAGTTATTGCGTCCGCCCAGGAAAATGTACACCGTATGCGGCGTGGTGGATGCGGGGAATGTGAGGCTGTATCCTCCGCCGGCTCCCCTGCTCGTCTCAATTCCATTTGTGGCTAATTGAGATGCGGTTGGCGCCCCATCGCTCCAGTACAGACCTCCGTTTGTACAGGTGCTGTTGTCAAACGTCGTAATGCCGCCGACCAGCGATGCTCCAATAAGCGATCCGCCTCCGCTCTTTCTGTTGGTGGGCGTAATACTTCCGGAGCCGCCATCTCCCCATGAGGCCCAATCTATATTGCCCAACGCTGTAAGATTATGCCCGGCTCCGGAGTATTGTCCGCTGCCGGTAAGCGAACCGGCCAGGGCTACCCGAGTGACGGCTAGTAATACAACAAAGAATCTGCCGTATGGCGACATCTCGCGGCGTAGACTAAGTACGCCAGATAGGTGTCCCGGCGCCGCTCCGCGCCCGCCATCGTCCCGTACGGACGGAATGCTTTCCATTTTGCCTTCCCGGCTTCGAATAGTATACGGCAATCCCCTCGGTTGCGACCAATGTTTTTGGCAGCGCATGGTCAGAAAGTCCTTACCAGCACTATGAAAAGCGGGCCGCGGCCCTCCCGGCAGAGCGTTTTTGCGCAATCGTCGGACACCCCAACTCTTGGCCCAGAATCAAACCCCCATCCGAAGGCGCCCGCGACCCTTGGATGAGGCGTCGAAAAGCATCAGGAGGTTAGGCAGGCGCTTTCAAAATGGAAATCTGGGGTGATATCCGGCGCGCAACAGGTAGAGCCACATCACCGCCGCCACGTAGCCGCCCAGCACGTCGCTCGGGTAATGCACTCCCAAATAGATGCGCGAGAGGCCGATGGCAACAGCCATCACCGCGGCCATGGCCCAGACCGCTATCCGCGCGGCCGGCGCGCGCAATCGGGCGCCCACGATAGCCGCCAGGATGCCATAAAAGCAGCAGGCCGTAGTAGCGTGGCCGCTCGGGAAGCTATAGGTAAGCGGGTCGGATAGCCCAAAGAACGCGTCGGGCCGCGGACGATGAACGAGCAGCTTGAGGGCTTGATCCAACACCTCGGCGCCCAGACACGCGACGATCAACAGCACGGCGGCGCGCCGCCGCCCGGCCCGTGCCAATCGCCACGCAATCAGCCCGCCCGCCACAATCAGAAACGGCGATGAGCCGAGCTGGGTTATCGCCAGCATGACCCAGGTCAGCCCTCCGGACGCCCAGGCGTGAACGGCGTTGCGCACCTCCAGATCGAAGCCGACGGTGGCGCCGCGCCGGACCTCGAGCGCCAGCCAGACGAAGAGCAGCAGAGCCGTAAAGGCGGCCGCGAGGTCGGCCATGAAAGCCCTGTTGGTCCTCTCCACCATTTCCCAATGTAATCTATTGATCATGATCGCTTCCGTGAATCCCGCTACCGGCGAAACATTACGCGTCTTCGAACCGCTCACTTCCGCGCAGATCGAGGAGCGTCTGGCCCGCGCCGAAACCGCCTTCCGGCTGTACCGCCAGACGCCGCTCGCCGAGCGCCGGCTGTGGCTCGTTGCGGCGGCCGGGATTCTGGAATCGGAGCAGGACCGGCTGGGCCGCATCATGACTCTCGAAATGGGGAAGACCATCGCCGCCGCGCGCGCCGAAGCGGCCAAGTGCGCCACCGCCTGCCGCTACTACGCGGAGCAAGGCGCACGCCTGCTGGCCGATGAAGTGGTGGTGGGTGGGCCCGGCCGCAGCCTCATCCGCTATCAGCCGGTCGGGCCGGTGCTGGCCGTCATGCCGTGGAACTTCCCGTTCTGGCAGGTCTTCCGTTTCGCCGCTCCGGCCCTGATGGCGGGCAACGTGGGGCTGCTGAAGCACGCCTCCAACGTGCCGCAGTGCGCCCTGGCGATCGAGGAGGTCATCCGGCGCGCGGGTTTTCCCCCGGATACCTTTCAGACGCTGCTGATCGGTTCCGCGGAGGTCGGGCGCGTGCTCGACGATCCGCGCGTGAAAGCGGCCTCCCTCACCGGCAGCGAGCCGGCCGGGTCCCAGGTGGCTTCCCAGGCCGGGAAGCGGATTAAGAAGACCGTGCTCGAGTTGGGTGGGAGCGATCCCTTTATCGTGATGCCCAGCGCGGATTTCGAAGCCGCCGTGCGCACCGCCGTGGAGGCGCGCACCATCAACAACGGGCAATCCTGCATCGCGGCCAAGCGCTTCATCGTTCACCGGGAAATCGCCGGCGAGTTCGAGCGGCGCTTCACCGCGTCCATGGAGGCGCTGCGCGTCGGCGATCCCATGGACGAGAAGACCCAGGTTGGCCCGCTGGCCACGCCGGATATCCTCGAAGGCTTGGATGCGCAGGTGCGGCGCAGCGTCGAAATGGGGGCGCGGCTGCTCACCGGCGGCCGCAAGCTGGAGCGGCCCGGGAACTTCTATGCGCCGACCGTGCTGGCCGATGTGCCGGCCGATTCGCCCGCCGCCCGCGAAGAGATGTTCGGCCCGGTGGCCGCGCTCTTCCGCGTGAACGGCCTGGAGGAAGCGATCTCGCTGGCCAACGATACCGAATTCGGCCTGGGAGCCAGCGCCTGGACGCGCGATCCCCGGGAGCAGTTCCGCTTCAGCGACGATCTCGAGGCCGGCATGGTCTTCATCAATTCCATGGTGGCCTCCGACGCGCGCCTGCCGTTCGGTGGCGTGAAGCGCTCCGGCTATGGGCGGGAGCTGGGCGTATACGGCATCCGCGAATTCCAGAATGTGAAGACGGTCCGCGTGCTGTGAGCCGCGCGCCGGTCCGGGTCTAGTCTTTCCAATCGATGGCCAGGCGCACCAGGGTGCGCAGCGGCACGCCCGTCGGCCCTTTGGCCATGTACGGCTTGCTGTCGTCCAGCCAGGCCGTCCCCGCGATGTCCAGGTGTACCCAGGGGGTATCCTCGGCGAACTCCTTCAGGAAGATAGCGGCTGTAATGGCGCCGCCCCATCGGCCGCCCACATTGGAGATATCGGCGAAAGCGCTCTTCAGATATTCCTTGTAGTCGTCTTCCAGAGGCAGCGGCCACATGCGCTCGCCCTCGGCTTTGGCGGCTGCCAGCACGCGATCGCGCAGGCCGTCCTGATTAGCGAACAAACCCACGTTGAGATGGCCCAGCGCCACCACCACAGCGCCAGTCAGGGTCGCGGCATCCACCAGGTGGGTGCAACCTTGCCGCCGCGCGTAGGTGAGGGCATCGGCCAGGATCAGGCGTCCCTCGGCATCGGTATTGATCACCTCGATGGTCTTGCCGGAAAGCGCCGTCACGATGTCCCCCGGCCGCTGCGCGCGGCTCCCGGGCATGTTCTCGACGCACGGGATGAAAGCGGTCACCGCGATGGCCGGCTTGAGTTCCGCGATGGCCCGCATCGCCCCGATCACGGCCGCGCCTCCGGCCATGTCGTACTTCATCTTTTCCATGCCCTCGGCGGGCTTGATGGAGATGCCGCCGCTGTCGAAGGTGACCCCCTTGCCGACCAATCCCAGGTGGCTGGCGGTGGCCGGCGCGGCCGGACGGTAGCGGAGCACGATGAGCACGGGCGGTTCGGCGCTGCCCTGCGCCACTCCCAGCAGCGCGCCCATTCCGAGGTTCTCGATGGCCTCGCGATCCAGCACCTCGCATTCGAGGCCGCATTCGACCGCCATGCGCCGGGCGGCCTCCGCCACGCCATTGGGGGTGAGCTTGTTGGCGGGCTCGTTCACCAGCGAGCGGGTGAAATTCTGCGCCTCGGCGATGGCCCGCGCGTGCGCCACAGCCGCGTCGAGGTTGGCGGCATCCCCTGGCGCCGCTACGGCAAAGGCTTCCACCGTTTTCTTGTCGTCCGCGGTCTTGTAGCGATCCGGTTCGAACTCGCCCAGAACAGCGCCCTCCACGGCGGCCGCGGCATTTTCGCCGGTGGCCAGCGCTCCTTCCAGCGCCAGCGCCATCCGCTTTACGGATTTGGATTTCAAGTGCCGGACCGCGGCGCCCACCAGCTTGCGAAGCTCGGCGGCATCGAACTTGTCGCGCTTGCCCGCGCCGGCCAGGAGTATTCGTTTGGCGGCCATTTCCGGTGGATTATGCAACAGTGTCAGGTCGAGCGCCTTGCCGCCGATCTCTCCCGAGTCGAGCGATTCGGCGCCAAAGCGCGCTTCTTTTTCCCCTTCGAAAACCGGCACGATCAGCGCTCCGGTTTCAATCTGCTCCAGTGGTTTGTGTTCGAGCGTTATCCGCATCACTTCTGATTTTGCACGTTTGCGGGGTCTGGCGGAACACCTGCGTGCAATCAGGCGATGATTTCACGCCGGAAGAGTTCAGGCCATCACTGGGATTTCCATCAGATTTCATTTTTGGAATCGCCGAGAAATCAGGCGCATCTCTATCAAGCGAGGGTAGGATTTCCCGCAAATGCGGCTATGTCCCTGTCTTTACAAGCCGCTGTAGCATGTGCCGTGTTAAAATCGGACGTGAAGTTGACGAGCAGGTCTTCCAAAAGCTGTAACGGCCTGCCCGCATGAACCGTCCAACAGTCGTGAGAGACGGCGGCTCCTGTTTCAGGGCCGGTGATTGAAAAAATGGCTGACCTGACGCAAACGCAACCCAAAAACTTCGCGGACGCCGATATCCACCTGTCGCGCCTTTTGGTGACGCAGGTGCAAGTCCCCTTTTATCGCACCCTGTTCCAGAACCTCAAGGATCTCATCAACCCGCCCAAGCTCCCGCCGCTAGAGATAACGTCGAAACCAGTCGCCGTGAAGGATATATGGGGCCTCTACGGGCGCCAGAAGAAATCCTTCATGATGTCTACGGGTTTTCAGTTGGCGGTCGTCACGATACTGTTCACGGTGTTTTCAATCAAACCCGTACAGACTGCCATGAAACAGGCGGTCACGATCTTTGCGCCCGATCTGGCGCCGGCCGACCTGCCGCCCCAGAAGCAAACGATGCAAGGCGGCGGCGGTGGCGGCGACCGGTCGCCGCTGCCGGCCTCCAAGGGCAAGTTGCCGAAGTTCGCGCCTCGGCAGTTTACGCCCCCGGTTCAGGTCGCCAACAACCTCAACCCAAAGCTCACAATGGACCCGACCCTCATCGGCCCTCCCGATCTCACCCTGCCCAACGTGAATATGCCGAATTATGGCGATCCCTTGGCTAAGATCGGCCCGCTTTCGAATGGTCCCGGCTCGGGCGGCGGCATCGGCTCGGGGTCTGGCGGTGGAATTGGCTCCGGTAAGGGCGGCGGCTTTGGGCCCGGCGAAGGCGGCGGTTTCGGAGGCGGCGTGTTCCGCGTGGGCGGCGGCGTCTCCGCCCCGGTCCTGCTCTATAAGAAGGAGCCGGAGTACTCCGAAGAGGCCCGCAAGGCCAAGTATCAGGGCACTGTGGTGCTGTACGTCGAGATCGATCCGAGCGGCAAAGCGACCAATATGCGCGTGGTGCGCAGCCTCGGCTTGGGCCTCGATGAGAAGGCCATGGAAGCCGTCAAGCTCTGGAAGTTCAAGCCGGGAGCCAAGGATGGCAAGCCCGTCACGGTGGCCGCCACCATCGAAGTGAATTTCCGGCTGCTGTAGCGGCGGCCCTTAATCCCCGAATAGCTCGCGGCACTCTGCGCAGGGGCAGATGCGCCGGAAGTGCTCGTAAGAATAAATGCCGGCGCTATGCCCATCGTTCCAATCGATGCGGATAGCGTAGTTTCCCACCGGCTCCACGGCCGTCATCTTCAGCGCCGGTTTATACAGTTGCAGGGGATTGGAACTGGCCTCGGGCGCCGTGGTCTTCGAACCATGGGCTCCCGTGCAACCCGCGCAGGGGCACTTGGCCCGCAGGTAATCGAGGGCGTACTCGCTCGAATGGCCGTCTTTCCAATCGATCTTGATTCCTTTGGACTTGGAAATGGCGATATGTTCCGCGTCGGTTGAAGAAGGCATATTCAGCTGAAGAGCCGTTCCACGTCGCGCACGCCCGAGATCCGGCGCATGGAGGAAACCAGCTTCTCGAGCTGCTTCTTGTCGCGCACGTCCACGGTCATTTCCACCACGCCGCCGTCCTGATCCAGTTGGGCCTTGGCCTCCAGGCTGCGAATGTTGGTATTTTCATCGGAGAGCAGGGAGGTGAGCTGGTTCAGCATCCCCGGACGGTCGTCGGTGTGCACCACGATGCGTACCGGGAAGGCGTCTTCGGCCGTGCGCACCCATTCGACTTCGATCTTGCGCTCCACGTCATACATCAGGTTCTGCACGTTGGGGCACATGCGGGAGTGTACCGCGACGCCCTTGCCGCGCGTCACATAGCCCACGATGGCTTCGCCGCGGATGGGGTTGCAGCACTTGGCGCGGTATACCAGAAGGTCGTCCACTCCGCGCACCTTGATAACCGCGTCGCCGTCGTAGGGCTTCCCGGGAACCGGGGCGCCCACCGGCCCCACGAAGCCCGGCTCGGGCAACGCCGCCTTGCCATCCGCCGGCTCATCCTTTACCAGGCCCGGCGCCAGCTTGGTGAGCACCTGGCGGGCGGAGAATTTTCCGTATCCCAGCGCCGCGTACAGGTCTTCCATCTTGCTGTAGCCGTAATCGGCGGCCACCTTTTCCAGGTCGGCCTTGCTCACGCGGCTGAGCTGCACGCCCAGGCGGCGCGACTCTTTTTCGAGGTACTTCTGGCCGATATCGATAGCGGCGGTGCGCTCACTGGCATTGATGACATGCTTGATTTTATTGCGCGCGCGGGAGGTCTTGACGAATGCCAGCCAGTCCTTGCTGGGCTGGTGGCCCGGCTGGGTCATGATCTCCACGATGTCGCCGTTGTGCAGCGGAGAACGCAGCGGCACGATGCGCCCGTTCACCTTGGCGCCCACGCACGTATGGCCCACGTCCGAATGGATGGCATAGGCGAAATCCAGAGGCGTGGCTTCCCGCGGCAGCACGATGACCTTGCCGCGCGGGGTGAAGGTATAGACTTCCTCCGGGTACAGGTCCACCTTGAGGGTGGACATGAACTCGCCGGGATCCAGCATCTCGCGCTGCCACTCCACCAGGTGCCGCAGCCAGGCGATCCGCTGATCGTCTTCCGCCGGTCCCTTGCGTCCCTCTTTATACTTCCAGTGCGCCGCGATCCCTTCCTCGGCGATGCGATGCATCTCCTCGGTGCGGATCTGGACTTCAAAGGTCTGACCATGCGGGCCGACCACCGAAGTGTGCAGCGACTGATACAGGTTGGGCCGGGGAATAGCGATGAAGTCTTTGATGCGCCCGGGGATGGGCCGCCACTTGTTATGGATCACCCCCAGGGCGGCATAGCAGTTCTTCACCGAATCGGTGATGATGCGCAGCGCCATGATGTCGTAGACTTCGTCGACCGTGATCTTCTGGCGCCGGATCTTCAAAAATACCGAGTAGGGCCGCTTGACACGCCCATCGATGCGCGCGGGTATGCCTTCGCGCCGCAACTCGGCTTCGACCGTCTGGCGGATCTCCTGCAGGAACTCCTCGTTCGAATGGCGCCGCGATTCCATGGCGCGGACGATTTCCCGATAGGCGTCCGGCTCCATGTACTCGAAGGAGAGATCCTCCAGTTCGCCGCGCACCTTGCCCATGCCCAGCCGGTGCGCGATGGGCGCGTAGATCTCGATGGTCTCGCGGGCGATGCGTTCGCGCCGTTCCGGACTCAGGTAGCCTAGCGTGCGCATGTTGTGCATGCGGTCGGCCAGCTTGACCATGATGACCCGGATATCCTCCACCATGGCCAGCAGCATCTTGCGGAAGCTCTCGGCCTGGCGGTCCTCGGCGGAGAAGAAATCCAGCTTGGTCAGCTTGGTGACGCCGTCCACCGAGCGCGCCACCTCTTCGCCGAATTCCTTGCGCACCTGCTCGACGGTGACGCTGGTATCCTCCACCACGTCGTGCAGCAGGCCGGTCTGCATGGCCACCACGTCCATCCGCATGTCGGCCAGGATGTGGGCCACCATCAGCGGATGCATCATGTACGGCTCGCCGGAATCGCGCCGCTGTCCTTCGTGATACTTGCGGGCGAAGTGAAAGGCCTTCTCGAGGCCGGCCAGATCGTCCTTGGGACGGTACTCGCGGATCTTCAGTTCCAGCTCACGGTACAGCTTTTCGACGGGATCCTCAAGCGGCGGCGGAAGGGATACACTGGCGTCGCTGGCGGAATCAGGGGACACTGTAATTCAATCTTAGCAGGCCGCCGGTAGCGGCCTGAACAAACGAGGGGAACCAGGCCCTGGCGAGCCTGGTTCCCCAAGGAAATCGGACGAAACCTGGAGGAGCTAGTTACCGCCCCCGGTGGTGATGCCGCCGCCGCTCTTCTTAGCCTTCTCCTCCGCCTTCTTCTTCTTGGTGGCGAGGTTCTTGGCGACCCAATCATCGGCGATCTTGATCTGCTGCTCGTACTGTTCTTTGCTATCCATCAGGTCCGCGCGCTCGCGGATGAGCAGGTTTTCATAGGCCATGGCGTCGTCGTAATCGGGATCGATCTCCAGCGCCTTGTCGAGCGCCTTCAGACCGTCGTCGATCACCGGCTCCGACTTGGCCCGGAGTTCCTCCCGGACCTTCTTGTCCTTGATCGGCCCCGGATCGTCCTGCTTCATCCCCAGGTTGGCGCGCGCCGTTCCGTATTCCGGATACCACTCGGACCAGGCGATGAACCCGAGGCTGTAGTAAGCATCGGCGTTGTTCGGATCCACCGAGGTCAGCTTCTCGTACCACTGGCGCGCATCCGACCATTTCTTCTCGTTCAGGAACAGCGAAGCGACCGAGGCGATGGCCACGTTGTTCTTGGGATCCTGCGCGAGCACCTTCATGAACTGATCGTAGGCGGCCTTGGCCATCTGCATGTTCTCGGGCGATTCGGCGCCCGGAATGTACTGCTGCATGTAAGCCGTGGCCAGGTAGAGGCGGGCCGTGGTGAAAGTCGGATCGAGCTCCACCGCCTTCTTGAACTTCTCGACCGCATCGGGATACTGGGCGTTCCTGAAAGCTGCCACGCCCTTGTTGAGCTGATCGCGCGACTGCAACTTCTTGCAGCTTGTGCCCAAGACCGCCAGCGCGGCCACGGACAATATCAAAACCACGTTGCGCATGTTATTGTCCAGCCTCCACCTTCGCGGTCATCAGCCCGACCTTGTCGATGCCGGCCCCGTGCGCGACATCGATGGCTCGGCCACGTACTGGTATTCGATATCCGGATCGCCCTTCACGAAGACCACACGCTCGGCGCGCGTCTTGAAGATCTCCTCCAGCCGGGGACCCAGCGCCTGCTCCGTGGTCGGTTCCTGGTTGATCAGCATGCTGTGATCTTTATTGATCGAGATGACCACCGTCCGCGTATCGGACTGGTCCGCCTTTGCACCCGGCGGTGGCGGCTGCGGCACCAGTGCCTCCAGCCCATGCGGCGTCAAGGGCGTGATCACCATGAAAATGATGATCAGCACCAGCAGCACGTCGATCATGGGCGTCATGTTGATGTCGGATTTCGGACCGCTGCCGGATCCGCCGACTGCCATTGACATAAGAATTGCTCCTTAGAAAAACTCCCGCTTACTGTCCGCCGGTCTTGCTGGCGCCCCGGCGTCTTGGGTTTCTCGCTCTGGATCTGTTCCGTCAGCAGACCCAACTGGTCCACGCCCGCCGCGCGGAGGTTGTCCACCACGTCCACGACTTTCTCGTACCGGGCGCGCGAATCGGCCTTCAAAAACACGGTCTTGTCGAGCCGGTTCGTCAGCAGGTCCTTCACCTTGGCGGGCAGATCTTCGGCATCTATCTTGGTCGTGGTCAGAAACACGTTCGCCGTCGCGCGTCACCGCGACCAGGATTGCGTCGCTCTTATCGGCGGCCTGCATGGCGATCGGGTTCTTGGTCTTCACCATATCCACGCTGACGCCTTTGGACAACATAGGCGTGATGACCATGAAGATGATCAGCATCACCAGCATCACGTCCACCATGGGAGTTACGTTGATGTCGGCCACCGGCGGCGGCGCCTTAAGCTTCAACTCGGGCTTGTCCGTCTTGATTCCTGTTATCGGCATTGGTCTTTCTCCCGAATCCGGCCACGTGATTTGGGGGGACCTCCGTGGGGAGGCCCCCCTTCAACTCGCCGGATCTATTCTCAGCTAATACCCGAAACTACTTGCGGGCGCCGGCGCCGCGCTGGGACCGCTTCAGGAAGTAGTCGATCAACTCGGAACTGGAGTTGCCCATCTCCACGTCGAACGCTTCGATCTTGCCGGTGAAGTAGTTGAACATCCAGACCGCCGGAATGGCCACGAACAGACCGATAGCCGTGGTCACCAGGGCTTCCGAAATACCGCCGGCCACGGCGCCCAGACCGGTGGACTTCTCGGTCGAAATTCCGCTTGAACGCGTTGATGATGCCGACTACGGTTCCGAACAGACCCACGAAGGGGGCCGTCGAACCGATCGTCGCCAGGCCGCTGACGCCGCGCTTCAATTCGGCGTGCACGATGGCTTCGGCGCGCTCCAGAGCGCGCTTGGAAGCTTCGATCTCTTCACCGGGGATCTCGGAGCTCATCTGGTGAGCCTGGAATTCCTGCAGACCGGCCACCACAACCTTCGCCAGGTGGCTCTTCTTGTAACGGTCCGCGATCTTCACCGCTTCGTCCAGCTTGCCTTCGCGCAGGGCGCCGGCCACCGCCGGAGCGAACGCGCGGGACTGTTTGCGGGCTGCGCTATACGCCAGCAGCCTGTCGATCATGACGCCGATCGAATAGGCCGACATGATGAACAGAATGATCACGACGATCTTGGCCAGCGTGCCCATCTGTGCCCACATGGAGCGCGGATCCCAACCGATCGTTCCGCCCTCCTGGAGCAAATAAAGCGACCATACTTGCAATTGCAAAAACATGTTATTTCTCTCTCCTGCGAGTTGAATTTTCTTCTAAATACCGACGTCCGGATGCAACGCTCGGTTTACTGGCTCAACGTGAAATTCACGTCGATCTGAGTAATGACTTCAACCGGCTCTCCGTTCAGGAGGGTCGGCTGATACACCCACTGTTTCACCGCTTCCAAAGCCGCCGGAACCAGCAGCGGATGGCCGCCGATAACTTCCAGCTTCTGGATGGTTCCGTCCTTGGAAATGATCGCCTGCAGGTGCACCACACCCTGGATGCGCGCCTGCTTGGCCAGCGGCGGATAAGCCGGCTTCGGCTGCCTGACCAGCTTGGCCTGCTGCACGTTTCCGCCGACGCGGATCCGTTGCACGGCGGCTGCCTGTTTCACCGGTGGCGGAGGTGGAGGCGGAGCCGCCATCGGAACCGACCCGATGATGCCGCCCAGCACGCCGCCCGCCATGCCGCCCGCCAGGCCGCCCACTACGCCGCCCACTGCCGAGGATGGAGGCGGAAGCTCCTCTTCCTTAATGACAGCGATTTCTCTCGGGATGCTCTTGGGAGCCATCAGCCTGCCGGCATCGAACTGCCTCGGGATGACCTTCACGACCTTCACCGGAGGCGCAGCCTGGGGAGGAGGAGGCGGAGGCGGTGGCGGTGGCGGCGCCACCAGAAAACTGGTCAAGGTCGTCTTGGGAAGCACATCGAAGTAGATCATCGGCACGAGCACCGCTATTCCGATAAAGATCAACTCGCCGATGAACGCGACTATCACGGTCCACGACTTGTTAGTCTTCCCAACGCCCTCTACGAACGTCTGCTCAAACATACAAGCTTCCTTTCCCTTGTCTCCGCGGCTGCCATGTTCTCCGGCCTTGCCGCGGCCATTCTCACTTAACCGCTCTGCTAGGGCTCTTGCGAACCGCCTCCGTGCGCAGAACCGGAGACGCGGCCGGAGCCGGCCTTCTACGCCTGTCCGTGTAGTTATGCCAGAACAGAACGATGGGACTGGCGATGAACACGGACGAATACGTTCCTACGATAATCCCACACACCAGCGCAAACGAAAACCCGTTCAGAACCGGGCCTCCCCAGATAAACAGCGCGATCACCGTCAGGAAAGTCAGACCCGAGGTCATCACAGTCCGGCTCAACGTCTGGTTCACGGCCTTGTTCATCACGGATTCGAGAGACTCCCGCCGCAGAATCTTCAGGTTCTCCCGGATCCGGTCGAAAATCACGATCGTATCGTTCATCGAGTAGCCCACCAGCGTCAGCAGGGCCGCGATGACCGTCATCGTGATCTCCTTATTAAATAAGGAGAACAGCCCGATGGTGATGATGGTGTCGTGGAACACCGCGATTACCGCGCCCAAACCGTAGATCCACTCGAAACGGAAAGCGATGTAGACCAGCATGCCCGCCAGCGCATACAGCGTCGCCAGCACGGCTTTCTGGCGCAACTCGGCCCCGACCTTGGGACCCACCATCTGAACCTGCATGACGTGGAACGGCGCCAGGTAACACTCCTGCTTAAGAGTGTTCATAATACCAGAGTTCATGCCTGGAGCGGAGGCCAACTGTTGAAAATCCGTTACCAGCCCGGAATGCTGGCGGTCGCGGGTCTCCAGCAGGTTCCGCGTCAGGTCCTGAAGCTGGGGTTCGGTCATGGCGACGCCATTGCGCGCCAGCGGATCGCGCAGCCTCTCGACCAGCGCCTGCTGCCCGGCGTTGTTGAAATCCAGCTTCCCGGCCCCGCCTTGCGCGAAGGTGGCGTTCAGAACGTCCTGCATGTCCTGGCGGTTCACGTTCAACTGGCCTTCCTCCTGAGCCTCCGTCCCGATCTGGACCTCGTTTTCGGCTCCGCTTCCGGTCAGGTTTTGAACGCTCACCTCGCCCCTGATTTTCTGGGAGTGCGACATGGCCGAGCGTATGCGGTCGAGCGGTGGCGGATAGGCGAACTTGACCGTCATCAGGGCGCCTTCTTTAAAATCGATGCCGTACTTGAGCCCGCCCTTCAGGGCGATGCTCGTCAGGCCGGCCACCGTTAGCACCAGCGAGGCAATGATAAAAGGCCACTTCTTGCCCAGAAAATCGTAGTTGGTGTTCTTAAATAGCTCCATCGAACCTTGCCGTGCTGGTGGCTCTTCAAATCGATTTGACACCAGCCTCTTCCGTTTTGTTCCCGGCGGACGGGCCGTCCGCCTTAAATGCTTAAAGCCTCCACCCGGTGGCGCCCGGTGAGCTCATATTCGAAAATCGTCCTGGAAACGAAGACCGCCGTGAACACGTTGGCGATCAACCCGATGGTCAGCGTCACCGCGAAACCCCGCACCGGTCCCTCGCCGAACAGGAACAGGAAGGCGCACGATACCACGGTCGTCACGTGCGTGTCCACAATCGTCCACCACGCCTTGTTGAAACCGGTGTCCACGGCCGCGAGAAT
This sequence comes from Terriglobia bacterium, assembly GCA_963714205.1. Lineage (GTDB taxonomy): Bacteria > Acidobacteriota > Terriglobia > Bryobacterales > Bryobacteraceae > CAVQNQ01. The sequence continues at coordinate 184,923 of CAVQNQ010000001.1, read as the reverse complement.
CGCCTTGCCGGCCCGCAGCTCCTCGCGGATCCGCTCGAAAATCAGTACGTTGGAGTCCACCGCCATACCGATGGTAAGAATCACCCCGGCGATGCCCGGCAGCGTCAGCGCCGCGTGGAAGTAGGAGAGCGCCGCCATCAGCAGCACCGTGTTCAGAACGAGCGCCAGCACGGCGTTCAGGCCCGACTTCTTATAATAGAGGAGCATCACGGTCACGACCGCCAGCAGGCCGGCGATGCCCGCCACCAGCCCCTCGTGAATCGAGTCCGCGCCCAGCGAGGGTCCCACTGAGTTTTCCTCGATGTACTTCACACCCGCCGGCAGCGACCCGGAACGCAGGTAGCGCGAGAGATCCACGGCTTCCTCTTCGCTTCCCAGACCGGTGATGCGGCCGGAATCCTCGATTCGGGATTCGATGGTGGCCACGCTGACGATCTGGTTATCCAGCACCACCGCCAGCTTGTTGCCGACATTGGCTTCCGTGTAGCGGCCGAAGCGCTTGCCGCCGTCCTGCGACAGTGAAAAACTGGTCTCCCACTTCCGGAAATCGTCCTGGCTGGCGCGCGCATTGCGCATCTGCTGGCCGGTGATCACGGCCGATTTGTCGAGCAGATACCACTCCTCGCCTTGCTGGCCCGCGCGCGGTTTGGCCCGCACCAGCCGGGTCCCCAGCGGCAGGACGCCGCCGTGCTGCGCCAGGCCGGCATCGCGGCTGGGAAACGGCCCGTCCTTCACCGCGCAGATTTCGAGCACCGCCGCCGTGCCGATGAACTCCTTGGCGCGCGCCGGATCGTCCACGCCGGGAAGCTGCACCAGCAGCTCATAATCGGCTCCCGAACGCCCATACTGCTGCACCGAGGACTCCGCCACGCCGAGCTGGTTGATGCGGTTCTCGATCGTATCGCGGGTGCGCTGGACGGTATCGCGCTTCATCTCCACCAGATCCGACGGCTTCAGGCGCATGGAATAATCCGTCGAATTCAATACAGTCAGCACATACGTCGGATACCGCTCATTGATGATGTTGCGGAAATCGCTGGACTGGGTCGCGGGAATGCCCTTGATGGTGATCACGACGTTATCGGCGTCGCTCACCGACTGCGGATCGCTGCGGTCCATGCTCGCCCAACTGATGTTCTGCTTCTTCAGATCGTCCTTCAGCAGATCCATGGTGTGGTCGGCATCGGCTTTGATAGCGTCCTGGACCTGGACTTCCAGCACCAGGTGGCTGCCGCCCTTCAGGTCCAGCCCGAGCCGGATGTTGTTCTGGATGTTATTGACCAAGTCGGCCTTGGACTTGGGAACGCCGATAATGCCGAATATGCAGATCAGTATCGTGGCGACGATAATCACGGTCCGCGCCGTCAGGTTCTTTCGCATGGGAATTTAAAGCCTTGTATAAGGTTACTACTTCTTGGGTTCGCCCGAAACCAAGCTCGATACCGAGGCGCGCGTAACCTGGAGCTTCACATTGTCCGGTTTCACGCGCAGCACCAGGGTGTCGTCGCCGTCGATGGCGACAATCGTTCCGACCAGGCCTCCGCTGGTCACCACTGTATTGCCGTTTTGCAGGCCGGCCAGCATTTTCTGCTGCTGTTTGCGCTGCTTCTGCATGGGCATGAACAGCAGGAAATAGAAAATGCCGAAGATCAGGAGAATGGGGAGGAGTCCCAGCATGGAAGAACTGGACGGCGCCGATTGCAAAAACAGACTTAAAGCCACGTTTTATCCGAATTGGACTTTACTCGGCATGGGCGGACACCGAGCGAACAATCCTCAAGTACTCCGGGAATGAGCCCGATATAATAGCGTGCCTGATCTCCCCCATGATGTCAAGGTACCGTTGCAGGTTGTGGCGGGTCGCCAGCGCGGCGTACAGGACCTCTCCAGACAGGAACAAATGGCGAAGATAAGCTCTTGAATACCTGCTGCAGGTATAGCACCGGCAGCCGGGATCCACCGGCCCCTGGTCCTCTTTATAGCGCGCGTGCTTGATGATCACCCTCCCTTCGGAGGTGAAGAGATATCCGTTGCGGGCGTTGCGCGAGGGCAGCACGCAATCCATCATGTCCACGCCGCGCGCCACGTATTCCGCCAGTTCTCCCGGCATTCCTACTCCCATGGCGTAGCGCGGCCGGAGCAGAGGCAGCACCTCGGCGCTGGCCTCGGCCATCTCCAGACTGAGGGGGCGCGGCTCGCCCACCGAAAGGCCGCCGATGGCATATCCCGGCGCGTCGAGATCCACCAGCGCGCGGGCGCATTCGCAGCGTAGATCGGCGAACATGGATCCCTGCACGATGGGAAACAGAGCGTGCCGCAGGGGATCGCCGGCGGTCTGGAGCCGGTAGCGCTCCATGGCCCGCGCGGCCCAGCGTACCGTGCGCAGCATGCTTTCGCGCGCGTACTCGCGGCTCACCGGGTATTCCGGACACTCATCGAGCGCCATCAGGATATCGCTGCCCAGGGCCAACTGCACGTCCACGATGGATTCGGGGGTGAAGGTGTGCGCGTCGCCATTCAGGTGCGAACGGAACTCCACGCCTTCTTCGGCGATCTTGCGCAGGCCGCTCAGGCTGAAGACCTGGAAGCCGCCCGAATCCGTGAGAATGGCGTTGGGCCAGGACATGAAGCGGTGCAGCCCGCCCATCCGGCGAATGGCCTCGTGGCCCGGCCGCAGATAGAGATGATAGGTGTTGGCCAGCAGGATCTTCACGCCGAGATCTTCGGCCAAGTCGCGCTGGTTCAAGCCCTTGACGGTGGCCTGCGTTCCCACCGGCATGAATACGGGCGTGGGGATGGTTCCATGCGGCGTGTGCAGCAGACCGGCCCGCGCATGGGTCTGCGGGCACTCGGCCACCACCTCAAAGGAGAATTGGATCAACTTCGATTGTAATCGCGAGGCGCGGAGGTGTAGTGGAAACGGCAGCTCTGGGGTCTTAGTAATGCTATGCTGCGTGCCCTTCTTCTTTTCCCGATCGCTTTTGCCGCTGTTGCGGCGTCTGGGCCGCTGGTCGATTACGTCACGTACCTGGGCGGGTCCTACGCCGACACCGCGGCCGGAATCGCCGTGGATTCGACTGGCGAGGTCTACGTAACGGGGACAACCCAGTCTCCGGATTTCCCTTTGACCTCCACAGCGCTGGGCGTGCCCCAGGCGGGTAACGGCTGCACATTCGTGACGAAACTCAATCCTTCCGGCACGGCTATTGACTTCTCCGCCTGTCTGGCCGGCTGGCAGCCGGTAGCTATTGCCGTGGACCCGGGCGGGAACGTGTATCTGGTCGTCTGTCCTGCGTACGGATCGTCCGGCTCCTGTTCGGCGATTAAGCTGGATCCCTCGGGCCAGAACGTTCTTTTCACTTTTCCGCTCGGCGGCGCCCCAACCGCGATTGCAGTGGATAGCGCAGGCAATGCTTACGTCACGGGCCGGTCCGGTCCGGGCCTGCAAACCACGCCAGGCGTCTATCAACCCAGCGCGTGCGCTTCTTGCACCAACGCTTTCGTCTTGAAGCTAACGCCCACGGGAAGCCTGGCGTGGTCCACGTACCTGGGCGGATCGGGTTCGGACGACGCCGAAGCGATCGCGCTCGACAGCGCCGGAAACGCTTGGGTGGCGGGCTATACGACTTCGCCGGATTTTCCTACCACCGGCGGCGCATTGTCGCGGACTTTTGGCGGTGATGGCGATGGTTTTGTAGCGAAATTGGACGCTACCGGAAGCCATTTGCTTTATTCGACGTACCTGGGAGGGTCAGGGGTGGACAACGTATTCAGCCTGGCGGTAAATTCGTCGGGCGCAGCATACGCCGCCGGGGGTACGAATTCCCTGAACTTCCCCACCACCAGTGGCGCGTTCGAGACAACCTACACGGGCATCCCGAACGTTCCGCAGATCGCTTACGGCGCTGGATTCGTTTCCAAATTCGAGGCATCGGGAACCCTGGTCTATTCGACGTTCACCGGCTCGGGACCCGCGTATCCGGTCGTAGCGGATGCCGCGGGCCAGGCCTACGTGAGCATGGTCCAGACCGCCGGCCCTGGCACTACCCTTCCCGGATGCACGCCCTCGCCCTTCGTTCTGGTCCTCAACGCGAGCGGTTCGGCGCTGGCCGGATCGTCGCCCATTCCGGGCGCCTATCTGGCGCTCGACGGAAGAGGCGGTCTCTACTCCGCCGGTCTCGCCTATGCGCTGGTCTTCTTCTCGACACCCCACGCCTTTCAGACCGAGTATGGCGGCGGAGATTCCGATGCCTTCGTGGCCAAGGTGGATTTCTCGCAGCCGGCCGGGCCGACGCTCGCTTCCGTAGTCAACGCGGCAAGCTTTTTTCCTGGTTACTTCACGACTCTCGCTGAAGGCGGCGTCACCCCGGGCGAGGTCGTCACTTTGTTCGGCGCTGGCTTCGGAGAGAAGCCTGCCGTCACCTTCAGCCAGTATTCGCCAGTTCAAGTCCCAACGCCTTTACTGTACACTTCCGATTGCCAGATCAACGCGGTGGTTCCTTTTGAGGTGACTCCGGGGCTGAGCACTTTTGTCAGCGTGCAAAGTGGGGGGCAAATCATTGGGCCGGTGAAATTGCCGGTGGCCCCGGCCGCGCCGGGCCTGTTCACCACGACCGGCACCGGGAACGGTCAGGCGGCCATTGTGAATCAGGACGGCACCGTGAACTCGGCATCGAATCCTGCGTCGAGGGGATCCACGGTCGCCGTTTATGTGACCGGTCTCGGCCCGGTGACGCCGCCCATCGCGGACGGCTCGCTCGGGCCGTCGGCTCCTCCCTTCCCGCAGCCGGCAGCCGCCATCACCGGGAAGATTGGAGGGGTTCCCGCCCCCGTCACGTTCGCCGGCCAGGCGCCTGGCTTGATCGCCGGGGTGTCGCAGGTAAACGTGCAAGTGCCTCCAAATGCGCCGACCGGAGTTGTTCCGATCGTCATCTACGCCGATCAATACTACTGGAGCGCGGGTGGGGCTACGATTGCGGTGAAGTAGGCCCGCGAAATTATCTTCCGAATATCGCGCTTCCGGCGCCACTGATACAATGAGACTCTTACCCCACTACAGGAGCTTGCGCCGGCATGGACGAAAAGGAGCGCGCGCGCGCTTTAGAAACGGCCCTCACCCAGATCGAAAAGCAGTTTGGGAAAGGCTCGATCCTGCGACTCGGATCGAAGGATGCCATCGTCCCGGTGGCCGTGATCTCGTCGGGCTCGATCTCGCTCGATGCCGCCATGGGCGTCGGCGGCTTCCCCAGGGGCCGCATCAACGAAATCTTCGGGCCGGAATCCTCCGGCAAAACCACTATCGCGCTGCAAGCCATCGCCGAGGCCCAGAAGAAGGGCGGCATCGCGGCTTTCATCGACGTGGAGCACGCCCTCGACCCATCCTACGCCCGAAAGCTGGGCGTGGACGTGGATAACCTGCTGGTATCACAGCCGGATTACGGCGAGCAGGCCCTCGAGATCACGGCTAAATTGATCGACTCCGGGCAGATCGACATTCTGGTGTTGGACTCGGTGGCGGCGCTGGTGCCCAAATCCGAACTGGATGGCGAGATGGGCGATAGCCACATGGGCGTGCAGGCGCGGCTCATGTCGCAGGCGCTGCGCAAGCTGACCGGGACGGTGAATAAGTCGCGGACGTGCCTGATCTTCATCAACCAGATCCGCGAGAAGATCGGCGTGATGTTCGGCAACCCGGAGACCACCACGGGCGGCCGGGCATTGAAGTTCTACGCTTCCACGCGGCTGGATATCCGGCGCATCGCCGCCATCAAGGATGGCGAGGCGGTGATCGGCAACCGCACCAAAGTCAAAGTGGTGAAGAACAAGGTAGCCGCGCCCTTCCGCGAAGCCGAGTTCGACATCATCTACGGCGAGGGCATTTCCAAGGAAGGCGACCTGATCGACCTGGGCGTGGCGCAGAACCTGATCGAGAAGAGCGGCTCCTGGTTCAGCTACAAGGGCGAACGCATCGGGCAGGGCCGCGAGAACGCGCGCCAGTTCCTGAAGGACAACCCGGATATCCGCCAGGCGGTCGATACCGAGCTGCGCAAGGCACTGGGCCTGATCAAACCCGAGCCCGCCGCGCCCGTGTCGCCCGACGCGGCCCCCCCGGCGGCCACCGCCAAACCTGCCGCAGTGCGCCGGTAGTCCCGCCAGAGGCAGGCTCTGGGCACGCGCATGAGCGAACTGCAGCGGCGGCACGCCATCGAGCTGAAGCTCTCCCGTATGGAAAGCGCACCGGGCCGCGCCGCGGCGGTTTCAACGGGCTTCGCGCTCCTCGACGCCGCTCTCGATTCGAGCGGCTTCCCGCGCGGCTCGATCGTGGAGATCTTCGGTCCGTCCTGCGGCAAGACTACGCTGGCGCTTCAGACCATAGCCCATTTGCAGGCCGGCGGCGGCTCGGCCGGATGGATCGACGCCGACCACACCTTCGACCCCCAGTACGCCGCCGCGCTGGGCGTCGACCTGGAGCGGATGCCCCTCGGCCGCCCCGATTCGGCCGAGCAGGCTCTCGAGATGGCGCGCCGGCTGGCGGCCTCGGGGGCGCTGGATCTGCTGGTGCTGGATTCGGCCGCCGCGCTGTCCCCGCAACTGGAGCGCGAAGCCTCCCTCGGAGAGAGCCCAGCCGGACTGCACAGCCGCGTGCTGGCATCCGGTCTGCGCAAGCTGGCTATGACCGCGATGCGGGCGGGCGTTTCGGTATTGTTCCTGAACCAGATCCGCTCGCGCGTGGAACCGGCCGGCGAGACCAGCGCCGGAGGGCCGCCGTTGAAGCTCTACGCGTCGGTGCGCATCCGGGTGGCTCCCGGGCCGGGCCTTCGGCTGCGCTTCCGCGTGCTGAAAAACCGTGCCGCGGGGGCCTTCCGGGAGGGCGAACTCGAGTATCTGCCGGGCCGGGGATTCGCGGAAGCCCTATAAAACGGGCTTTCCATGGCCAGCGGCGCCGAAAAAGCCCGAAAAAATGGGCTTTTCGAGCGCATTTTTGCTTTACATCGCTCCGCCGTTCCCGTATGATTGATATCGTTCGGGGCCGAATCTCAAAACGTAGCGGCCTCAAAATGTTTCGACGGTGAAGTGGTCGCGGGGCGCATGGGGCGCACGGATCCGCTCCATCGGGCGCAAACGCAATCACGGGAGAATCGGAAGGAGATATATGGCGAATCAAAGAATGACCCAGACGCAACTGGTGAAATCGCTGGCCGAGCACTGCGAAGTCAGCAACAAGGAGGCCCGCGGCTTCCTGGATACTCTCGCGACCCTGGCCGTGGGAGAGGTAAAGAAGAATGGCGTATTCGTGCTGCCGGGCATTGGCCGGTTGGTGCGTGTGGACCGCAAGGCGCGCGTTGGCCGCAACCCGGCGACCGGCGAATCCATCAAGATCCCGGCCAAGAAGGTCGTGAAGTTCCGCGTGGCCAAGGCCGCTAAAGACGCGATCGTTCCTCCCAAGAGGAAGTAGCGGAGACGCACAAACCTATATACGAAAAACCCCGCGACCGCCCAACCGGCTCGCGGGGTTTGTTTTTGGCTGGAACTGTCAGGGGCCGAGGCGAAAGCGGCACAACTTGCGGGCCGCTCCTCGAAGCCTACGCCTGCTTCTTTTCTTCGACCTTTTCGTCGTCGCCCTTTAATGCGTTCTTGAAGTTCCGGATTCCTTCGCCCAAGCCCTTCGCGACTTCCGGAATCTTCTTGCCGCCGAACAGCAGCACGGCAACTCCGAGGATTACCATAAGCTCTGGAAAGCCAACGGATCTCATGCACGGCCTCCTTGTATACAATACATATTGTAGTTTTCCGCTCGGCTGCCGTCAACCAAGCCCCGCCCCGCCGGTTTGCGACTGCGGGGTATGATTTCCATAGTGCGCCATAGCCAAACAGCGGCGGGAATGCGGCCGGCGGCTTACGCGGGCATTCTGGCTGGCCTGAATCTCTACTTCTGCCACGAGTTGTTCCGCACGGAATTCTTCGATAATCTTCAGTCCAACGAGGGCGCGCTGGCCAGTTTGGGCCGTTTTTTCGCGCGGCATCCCGGCGCGCGGTGGTTTTCGCTGTGGAATATCGGGATGCCGGCGGAGAACACCTATTCGCCACTGGCACCGGCCGCCGTCGCGGCCCTTTCCTCGGCCACCGGGATCTCCGCGCCACTGGCCCTCCACATCGTCGCCGGACTGTTTTTTTGCCTGGCTCCCCTGACCTGGTTCTGGACCGCGCGAAAATGGGGCGTCCGAGCCGAGTGCGCGCTCGCTGGCAGTTTTCTCTATACGTTGCTTTCGCCCACTTCCCTGCTCTTCCCCGTCTTCCGCTCCGACCTGGCCTACCGCACGGACTCCCGCCGCATGATGGACCTGGTCTATTACGGCGATATCGCGCACACCATCGCGCTGGCGCTGCTGCCCCTGGCCCTCGTGGCGCTCGAGCGGGCGCTCCGCACCGGGCAGGCACGCGCTTGCCTGGCGGCGGTGGCCTTGTGCGGGATGACGGCGCTAAGCAACGCCTTCGGAATCACCACCCTGGCGCTGGGATCCCTGGCGCTGGTGGCCTCCCTCGAAACGCGCGATATGCGGCGCGCCGCGATCCGCCTGGCCCTTCTGGGTGTGGCGACCTACCTGTGCGTCTGCCCCCTCCTCACGCCCCGCCTGCTGGCGCTGACTTCCCACAACTCCCAAATGGTGGGCGGAGATTACCGCTTCTCGATCCTCACGCCCCTGGGATACGCCATTCTGCTGGGCGGCCTGGCGGCTATCCGCGCGGCGGCCCGGCGGGCGGCATTTGCAACCCGCTTCCTGCTGGGATTCACCTGGCTCTTCGGCGGCATTCCCCTGCTCTATTACGCGTTCCACATCGTCACCCTGCCCCAGGTGTTGCGTTACCACCTGGAGATCGATATGGGGATCTGCCTGCTAGCGGCCCTGGCCTTCTGGCAGCTTCCCCCTATGCCGCGTCGGGCGCTGGCGGCGGTGGCGCTGGTGCTGGCGATTCCCCTCGTCATCCACCTGCGCAGGTTCGACCGCGGGCTGCTGAAGCCCGTCGATATCCTCCAGACCACCGAATACCGCACCTCCCGGTGGATCGGCGATAATCTGCCGGGCGTTCGCGTCATGATTTCCGGAGACGTGGAGTTCTGGTTCAACCTCTTCGCCGACAATCCCCAGTTGAGCGCCGGGCACGAGCCTTTCGCGCCCAACTTCATGCAACGCGTGGCGGTCTACACCATTTACTCGGGGACCAATGCCGGCTCGCGCGATGCCGAGTATTCCATCTTCTGGCTTAAAGCCTTTGGCGCCGCCGCCATCCACGTGCCCGGCGCGCATAGCGCAGAGTTCTACCACCCCTTCGTCCATCCGCAGAAGTTCGAAGGCGTGCTGCCCAAAATCTGGCAGAGTGGCGACGATGCCATCTATGCGGTGCCGCTGCGGTCAAGCTCACTGGCGCACGTGATCCCGGCGGAGGCGGTGGTGGGTCGCCAGCCGATTCACGGACTTGACATCGCCCCCGCGGAGGCCTATGTGCGCGCGCTGGACGACCCGGCCCTGCCCGCAGCCGCGCTCGAGTGGCTCTCGACCGACCGGGCGCGCATCCAGGCGGACATTTCCCGCGGGCAGGATCTCTCCGTACAGGTCTGCTACGACCCCGGATGGGAGGCGCGCCTCGACGGGCGGAAACAGAAGCTGCGGGCGGATGGGCTGGGCATGATCGTCATCGAGCCGGACCGCGCCGGACATTGCGATCTCGACCTGGAGTTCGCCGGCGGCCTGGAGCGTCTCCTCTGCCGCCTGGCGTCGCTCGCGGCCATCATCGGTCTGCTGCTATGGGCGCTATGGCGCACTCTGTCACAGCGGGCCTCCGCGAAGCGGTTGTAAGATAAGGGTGATGAGCGAACCCGAGACCAACGCAGTTCCCCAGGAAGAAACTTCCATCCCGCTGCCGACTCCGACCTTTGGTTTTATCGTGTTCTCGCTGCGCGCGCAGGCCGAAATGCACCTCGGATTGGTGCACTTCGAGGATGAAGAAAAGCCCGAACCCGACCTTCGCCTGGCGCGCCACACCATCGATTTAATGGCCGTCCTGCTGGAGAAGACCAAGGGCAACCTGACTCTGGAGGAACAGCGCACACTCGAGAATTCCCTCACCGAGCTGCGCTTCCGCTTCGTCCAGGTCTCCGAGGAAGCCGGCAAGGCGTCCGCCCAGTAAGCCTGATGGCGATCGCCCCATTGAAGATTACGGTCCTCGGCTCGGGAACCAGCGTGGGCGTGCCCACCATCGGCTGCCAGTGCGCCGTATGCACGTCGGCCGATCCGCGCGATAACCGGCTGCGGCCCTCGATCCTGGTGAGCTATGACGGGCGCAATGTTCTCATCGACACCACGCCGGATTTCCGCCAACAGGCATTGCGCGCGCGCATCGACCATCTCGATGCGGTGCTCTTCACTCACAGCCACGCGGACCACATTTTGGGGCTGGACGATCTGCGCCCTTTCAACTTCCGGCAGAAAAGCCCCATTCCGATCTACGCCTCGCCGGAGACCATGGCCGCGATTCAGCGCGTCTTCGAGTACATCTTCGATGGCGAAAAAAAGGAATCCCATGTCCCGCGCCTCGAGACCCGGCCGATCGACGGCTCGCCCTTCGATCTTTTCGGCCTGACCTTCCAGCCGATCCCGATTCTGCACGGCAGCCGGATCATCTACGGTTTCCGCTTCGGCCCGGCCGCCTATCTTACCGATCACAGCGACATTCCGGAAGCCTCGCTGGAACAATTGCGCGGCCTGGATGTGCTGTTTCTGGACGCGCTGCGCTACAAGCCGCATCCCACGCACTCCACCGTGGACCGCTCCATCAAGACCGTGGAAACCGTGGCGCCCCGGCGGGCTTTCTTCACTCACCTCTCGCACGACCTGGCGCACGAGCGCGCCAACAGCCTGCTGCCGCCGCACATCCGGCTGGCGTATGACGGGCTGGAGATCCTGGTGCCCGCGGAAGGCCTGGCATGAGGGTGTACCGCAGGCTCGAGGAAGTTCCCGCGGACTTCGGCCCGGCCGCCCTGACCATCGGCAATTTCGATGGCGTGCACTCCGGCCACCGGCGCATTCTGCGCCGCCTCAAGGCGCTTTCGGAGGAACACGGCTGGAAGCCTTCGGTGCTCACCTTTCATCCGCATCCGGTGCGGGTGGTGGCGCCCGAGCGCGCGCCCCGCCTGATGACCTCTCCGGAACGCCGCGCCGAACTGATGGGCGCGGAAGGCGTGGAGCAGGTGCTGATTCTGCCGTTCACGCCCACGGTGGCGCTCCTTTCGCCGGAGGAGTTCGTGCGGCGTATCCTGGTGGAGCGGCTGGGCGCGCGGGCCGTGCTGGTGGGCGACAATTTCCGCTTCGGCCATCTGCACGCCGGCAACGTCCGCCTGCTGGCCGCAATGGGCCGGGAATTAGGATTCGAAACCGAGATCGTGCCGGTGGCCGCCTGCCGGGGCCGCATGGTCAGCAGCAGCACGGTGCGCGAGCTGATCGAGCGCGGCCGGGTGGCGTTGGCGGCGCGTTTCCTCGAGCGGCCCTATGCCCTGGAAGGCGACGTGGCGAGCGGCCGGGGCGTGGGATCGAGCCAGACGGTGCCCACCCTGAACCTGGCTACCGCCGCCGAAGTGCTGCCGGCGCGCGGCGTCTATCTCACCTGTACGCGCGACCTGGAGAGCGGCCGCGAGTGGAACTCCATCACCAATATCGGCTACCGCCCCACCTTCGGCTCGAGCGACGAGCTGACCATCGAAACCTTCCTCCTCGATCCGCTCGAAGGCCCCACGCCGCGCCGCATCCGCGTGGCCTTTCTCGAATTCGTCCGCGACGAGCGCCGTTTCGAGAATCCCGAGGCGCTGAAGGCGCAGATCCTCAAGGACGTCGGCGTGGCGCGGCGCTATTTCCGGCGCGCCGGAGCCTGGATGCGAAGGCCCGTCGGCTGGGCCGGTCCGGCCTAGGCGCGCCATGACTGCCGGCCAGTTCCTGCTGAATGGCTTCTCGATCGTGCTGATCGACCTGTTGCTGGCCGGCGACAACGCCCTGGTGATCGCCATGGCAGTGCGCTCCCTGCCGCGCCGCGAACGGCGCATCGGCACGGCCGGCGGGGCCCTCGCCGCGGTCGTACTGCGCGTGGCCCTCACCACCGTAGCGGCGCGCATCCTGAGCATTTCGTACGTGCAGCTCGCGGGCGGCCTGCTCATCGTGTGGATCGCCTTCAAAGTGTTGGTGGATGCTAGCGACCCGCCCGACGCCGCGCCCGCGCCGCACCGCTTCTGGCAGGCCATCTGGTACATAGTGGTGGCCGACCTCACCATGTCCACGGACAACATCCTGGCCATCGCGGGAGCCTCCAAGGGCAATGTATGGCTGATCGTGTTTGGCCTGGGCCTCAGCATCCCCTTCGTGGTCTTCTCCGCCAACCTGCTGGCGGACCTGATGGACCGCTACCCGGTAACCATATACCTGGGCGCGGCGATCCTGGGAAGAGTGGGCGGCGAGATGATCATGACGGATGCGGCGGTGGTGCGCGCGCTACATCCCAGCGATGTTGCACGGTATGCGGTAGAGGCCGTCGTGATCGTGGCACTGCTGGTGGCGGGGAGGGCGGTGGGGCGGAAGAGGCGCGGAAAGACGAAGCCGCTTTGAATTGGCGCGAGCGCCGCTCTGTGCGCGTGGCCAGGCGCACATGGCCCACTCCCGTTTCGGCTCACGCCTTACGGACGCCAAGAAAAGGGCTTGGTGCTAAAATTGTTTTTGCCATGCGCCACGTGGCACGTTACGGTGCGGGATGATACGGACAATCCGCCACAAGGGACTGAAACGGCTTTTTGAACAGGACGACCCGAGCGGCGTAAACCCGGAACATGTTGGCAAGCTGCGGAATATTCTGGCAACGCTTCACGCCGCTCGAACCGTTGACCACATGGATTTGCCGGGGTTCCGGCTGCATCCGCTCAAAGGCGCGTCTAAAGGTTTCTGGGCCGTTACAGTGCGCGCCAACTGGCGGGTGATTTTTCGCTTTGACGACGGCGCGGAGGACGTTGATTATGTCGATTACCACTAAGAGGAACCAGCCTATGACCATGAAAAACCCGCCTCACCCCGGCGTTGTCGTGTTGCAGGAATGTATTGAGCCTTTAGGCTTGACCATCACGCAAGCAGCCGAAGCGCTTGGAGTGACGCGCAACACGCTATCGGAACTGGCAAACGGGAAGCGCGGCATATCTCCCGAAATGGCCGTGAGGCTCTCGAAGGTCTTCGGCGGCAACGCCGAAAGCTGGCTTGTGCAACAGGCTCAGTACGACCTTGCTCACGTTCGCGCCGAACGCATCAAGCTTAAGCGACTGGAAGTCGCGTAAGCTTCAAACTCAGGCCAGGGTTCCGCGAGGCGGAGTTTTCGGCCCGTCTCGAAAAGGGTAGGTTTTAGCCTGTAAGCCTGAACCGGAAAAAGCCTACAATCGAGCTGATGCCCACGTTTGAAGACTATCTGAAAGATGCCGCCATCCTCGCCCAAGATGTCGTGAACGCTTGGGGCTTGAATGTGCAGGCTGGGAATCAGGCTTTATTGACCGCTGAGAACTTCCCGATATCGTTGTCATTCATGACGAACGGTGCGGTCCCTTGCCTGTCGAGGAGGTCTAACTGCGAAACCAACACTTGCCGCCTATACATATCCGGCACAGGGCCGTGGGCGAGCGCGAACGCGAATACGTTCAGTCCGCTTTCGCGCTCTCTGTACCATTTGACCTCTGACAGCATGAAATCCCGCAGGTTATTTCGGCCTCCGTACAACCGCTCCTTCAGCCATCCCGCGATGACCAGGCCAATCGGGCCGCCAATCGTGCCGACCAGGGCACCAAGAACCGCCGCGACGATCGGAACCCACACAGAAACGAAATTCGCTGGGGCTGGAGTCATCTATTCAGTATCTAGTGTTTCGCAACAGTCCCACAAACGGTAAGTTTCGGGACGAATACGGAGGGCCTGGAATCGGGGTTTTCAGCGTCTTCAGTCCCAAAAAATGGAGGCGAAATCGAGCCAGTCTGTGCCGCGCCGACCCATGTCCCCGCAGTGGGGTACGTGGCGATATCGTCGAGGGTCTCAGGCGCTACACTAGGAACGAGGGCAGGAGACCATCGTGGACGCCTTGGCGGAGAAGCTTCGGCCAGGGCCTCTTCGCGCGTCGGCCAGCTTGGAAAAGCAACGGTAGCGGTCGAGAGTTCACCGCCTTCGGTTACAATAAACTTCCATGAACCGGAGAACTTTTCTCGGCGTTGCCGCCGCGGGCTTCGCTCTGGCGGACAAGGGCGCGGAAGCCGCCCCATCCATACCGATCATCGATACGCACATTCACCTCTTCGATCCGACCCGCCCGCAAGGCGTGCCCTGGCCTCGCAAGGACGTCCCGGAGCACAAGGTCATGTACATGCCTTCCCTGCCCTCGCGATACAAGCCCATCGCCCAGCCGCTGGGCATCGTCGGCGCGATCGAGATCGAGTGCAGCCCATGGCTGGAGGACAACCAATGGGTGCTGGATGTCGCTCGGGACAACGACATCATGGTGGGAACCATAGGGCACCTGACGCCCGGCACGCCCGAGTTCGGCCCGAGTCTCGAACGGTTCCACAAAAATCCGATGTTCCGGGGGATTCGCTACGGTCTCGGGAGGCAAGGGGGCAAGGAGTTGGATAACCCGGAGTTCGTGGCCGGCCTGAAGGCTCTGGCCGATGCGGATCTGGTTATGGACACCGCGAATCCGAGCGTCTCGCTGCTGGCCGATGTGGTGCGCGTGAGCGACCGGGTGCCGAACTTGCGCATCGTGATCGATCATCTGCCGCAGATGGTGCCGCCCACCGAGCCGAAGGCGCGGGCTTCCTACGACGCCAGCATGAAGGCCTACCGCGACCGGCCGCAGATTTACACCAAGGTCTCCGAAGTGCTGCGCCGCATCGATGGCAACATCCCCGTGGACACGGCGTTTTACCGCCCCAGGATCGACGAGATCCTGGACGTTTTCGGAATCGACCGCGTGCTCTATGGGAGCGACTGGCCGAACGGCGATCAGTGGCTGCCGGTGCCGGTGGGATTCAAGATCGTCCACGAATACTTTACCGGCAAGGGACCGGAAGCGGCCGACAAGTACTTCTGGCGGAACTCGGTCAAAGCCTACAAGTGGGTCAAGCGTAACGCCAGCCAGCGGCAAGCGTAAGAGCGCAAGCCAGAGGGGCGCCCGCATGGACGCCCCGCATCGCCCCCACCCGCTACTCTTCCTTGGCCACGTTCACCGTCACTTCGACGGTGACGTCCTTGTGCAATCGCACCGGCACCTTGAATTCGCCCAGTTGCTTGATGGGCTCCTCCAGGTGGATCTTGCGGCGGTCGATGGTGAAGTTCTTCGCCGCCAGGGCCTCGGCGATATCTTTGCCGGTCACCGAGCCGAATAGCTGATCGTTCTCCCCGGCCTTCTGCGCGATCGTCACGCTCACGCCTTCGAGCAGCTTGGAGAGATCCTCGGCCTCGCTCTTCAGCTTCACTTCGCGCCGCAGGTGCGCCTGGCGCTCCTGCTCCACGATCTTCTTGTTACTTTCGGTGGCGGCCACGGCCAGCCGCTTGGGCAGGAGGAAATTGCGGGCGTATCCCGCCGCCACTTTGACCACCTGGCCGCGGCTGCCCAGTTTTTCGATGTCTTCTCTCAGGATGACTTCCATGCGAGTTCCTCCGCCCTATATGCTGGCCGCGAACGGCAGCAGCGCGATATTACGAGCTTTCTTGATGGCGTCCGTGAGACGGCGCTGGTGCGGCGCGCACACGCCCGAAATGCGGCGCGGGACTATCTTGCCGCGCTCCGCCACGAAGGCGTGCAGCATCTTCACGTCCTTGTAGTTGATGTCGTCGACCTTCTCGACGCAGAAGCGGCATACCTTCTTGCGCCGGAAATACTGCTTCTTCTGGGTGGCGACGGCCTTGTCGCCTCCGGTGGGCCGCTGCGCGGCACTGCCTGGTCTTCCTTTGGATTCCGGCATGGTCTATCCCTCCTTGGGCATGCCGGGCATGGCCGGCGTTTCGGTCATCTGTTGCGCCAGCGAAGGCTGCGCGGGAGCGGGGCTGGAAGGCGCGGATATGGCCCGCCGGGCGGCGCGCTTGTCGCGCTCTTTCTTGCGCTTCTCCAGCCGTTTGAGGGTCTCGTCGATGCGCACGGTGATGTATTTCAGGACGATGTCGGAGACGCGCAGCCGGCGCTCGAACTCCTTCACGGTTTCGGGCCCGGCCGTGAACTGGATCAGCACGTAGGCGCCTTCGCGGTACTTGTCGATCTTATACGCCAGCCGGCGCTTGCCCCATTTCTCGAGTTTGTCTACCGTGGCGCCCTGCGTGATCAGTTGGGTCCGCAGCGATTCCAGCCGTTGATCCAACTCTTCCTCCGGCGTGTCCGGTTTGACGATGAACAGCGATTCGTAAATCCTCATGCTTCCTCTGTTTGTAAGCCAGGGGCGCGACGATTGAATTTCGTCATGGCCTTTGCGACGCCCTCGGCAATTATGGAGCAAACCGCGTCGGCCGCGTAGCCGGCGAATTCCTCCAATTCCTTTACTTGCGAGCGCCGGAACGGCGCCAGCACAAATTCCGCCCCATCCTGCACGGGATGGCCCGGATGAATCCCTAACCGCACCCTCACCAGGTCGCTGGTTCCCAGGCTGTGAATCACCGAGGCCATGCCCTTGTGCCCGGCCGCGGAGCCTTTGGGCTTGATCCGCAGCGCCAGCCAGGGCAGGTCCAGTTCGTCGTAAACAGTCACCAGCTGTCCCGGTTCGATCGAGTGCTTTTCCATGAGCGCCGCGAGCGAAGCGCCGCTCAGGTTCATATACGTTTGCGGCTTGGCCAGCATCACCGGATGCCCGTCGATTTCGCCCAGGCCGACGAGCGCCTTCGAATCCTTCCGCGAGATGCGGATGCCCTGCCGCTCGGCCAGCCGGTCCAGCGTGAGAAACCCGAGGTTATGCGGCGTACGCGCGTACTCCTCTCCAGGGTTCCCCAGACCGGCCACCAGGAACATGGCACTTTACTTCTTCTTGCCCTTTTCCTCGGCGGGGGCTTCCTCTTCCTTCTTGCCCTTCTTAATGACTTCGGGCTCGGCGCCGGGGGTTCCGGCGGCGGGCGTCGCGGGAGCGGCTTCGGCAGCCGGGGCGGCGGCTTCCTCCTCGGCGCGCAGGGCCACCACGTGAGCGATCACCGTCTCGGGCGAACTCACCAGTTTGACGGAGCCGGCCAGTTGCACATCGCTGGCGCGCTTGTTCTGGCCGATCATCAGCTCGGTGACGTCCACCACGTAGCGCTCCGGAATGTCGTCAGCCAGGCACTCGATCTCGATGGAGCGGGTGACGATCTCGAGCAAACCACCCTGCTGCTTGACGCCCTTGGGTTCGCCCTCGGTAATCACCGGGACGCTGACGCGCAGCCGCTTGGTCAGGTCAATGCGCTTGAAATCGGCGTGCAGGAGGGTGCCCTTGATGGGGTCCACCTGCTGGTCCACCAGCATCACCGGGGTGGTCTCTCCGCCCGCGATGGCCAGGTTGAAGATCGTGTTATAGCCGGTGGTGCTGTGGACGATCTTATGGATCTCGCGCGGGTTCACCGCCACGGCCACGGGATCCTGGAAAGCGCCGTAAACCACCGCCGGGATCTGCCCGGCGCGGCGCGTGCGATGGGCTTCATTCTTGCCGCGCGTGGCGCGCACCTCGGCGGCCACGGTAATATCTTTTCTCACTCGACCTCTCCTTGGCGGGGCCGAAGTCCGATTCGCCGCCGGGCATACTTCCCGGACAGGCTAGCGTGGGTTCGGTGGCCCGCAGTTAACTCAAACAAACAAAACGCTAACCGACGTCTCCTCGTGGATCGACCGGATGGCTTCCGCCAACAGCCGGGCGACCGACAACGCTTTGATCTTGGCACATTTCCGCGCCTCTTCCGAGAGCGGGATGGAATTGGTAAACACCACTTCGTTCAGGCACGATTCCTCGATGCGGCTCACCGCCGGCCCGGAGAGCACGGCGTGCGTGGCAAAAGCCGAGACGCTCGCGGCCCCTTTGACCATCAGCGCCTCGGCGCCCTTGACCAGGGTGCCGCCGGTATCGATCAGATCGTCCACCAACAGGCAATGGCGCCCCTTCACATCGCCCACCACGTTCATCACTTCGGCCACGTTGGCGTCTTCGCGGCGCTTATCGATGATCGCCAGCGGCGAGCTCAGCCGCTTGGCGAAGGCCCGCGCGCGCTCCACGCCGCCCGCGTCCGGCGAGACCACGGTCACGTCGGGCACGCCCCGGGACTTAAAGTACTCGATCATCACCGGCGAGGCGAACAGGTGATCCACCGGCACGCGGAAAAAGCCCTGGATCTGCGCGGCGTGCAGATCGAGCGCCAGAATCCGGTCGGCGCCGGCGGTCTCGAGCAGGCCGGCCACCAGCCGCGCCGAAATCGGCACGCGCGGCTTATCCTTGCGGTCCTGCCGCGCGTAGCCGTAATAGGGCAGCACCGCCGTGATGCGCTCCGCCGAGGCGCGCTTCAGGGCGTCGATCATCAGCAGCAGCTCCATCAGGTTACGGTCCACCGGCGTGCAGGTCGGCTGGAGGATGAAAACGTCCGCGCCGCGCACATTCTCCTTGATCTGGAGGTAGATCTCGCCATCGGAGTAATGCGTGACCATGGCTTGGCCGAGCTCCAGGGCCAGCGCCTGGCAGATTTCCTCGGCCAGCGCCGGGTTGGCGTTTCCGGCGAAGATTTTCAGGCGGTCGCGATTCATTGCGCGTAGCGGCTTCGGGGCGGCCATACTTTCCCGGTTATATGCTCCTCGAGCGCTCGCCACCAGAGCGCGCAATAGCGTCGACGGCCGACCAGCGAAATGCGGTAAATTCCTTCCTCTTCAGTGTACTCACCCAACTCGGCGAGCGCGGTGGAAAGCTCGCGCGCCGTCCGAAACAGCCCAAACAGCGCCGAACCGCTGCCCGTCATCATGACGGTCGACGCCTGCGCCCGGATCAGCCGTTTCTTCCACCTCGCCAGAACCGGGTATTGCTCGAACACGACGCCTTCGAAATCGTTTACAGGCGCCGTGCCCGTGTCCCCATCCCAGACTTGCGACTGGAAACTAAATATTTTATTTTGTTGTAATTCGATTGTCAAACGGGGACTTAGCCGGCGGTACGCTTCGGCTGTGGAAACGGTCACGCCCGGAGCCACCAGAACGCCCCCGCAAGGCGCGCCATCCGGCAGCGGAAACAGCTCCGTGCCGCGGCCGATTCCCACCGCCCGCCCCCCCCGCAGGAAGAACGGGACATCGCTGCCCAGCTCACCGGCGATCTCGCATAAACGGGCCGGTTCGAGACGGCGTCCCGCCAGGACGGGGAGGGCCAGCAGAACCGCGGCCGCATCCGAGCTGCCGCCTCCCAACCCCGCCCCCATAGGGATCCGCTTGGCCAGCCGGATTTGGACGCGGCCGGTCGCGCGCATAGCGCCCATGGCGGCGCGGGCGGCGCGGGCCACCAGGTTATCGGGCAACCCCAGCGGGTCCTCCAGCTCGATGGCCGTGCGGCGCGCGGGGGCGTAGGCGATCTCGAGGGTGTCCGCCAGCGATATGGTCTGGAACACCGTACGCAGCTCGTGGTAGCCATCGGGGCGCCGCCCGAGCACCCGCAGACCCAGGTTGATCTTAGCCAGCGCGCGCACCTTCGCCCGGCGGAACGGCGCGCTCATTTGTCGTACTGGAGCAGCGAAAAGACGTCGTAGTCCGCCAGCTTGCGCCGCCCTTCGAGGAAAGTCAGCTCCACCACGAACCCGAGGCCCACCACCGTGCCGCCCACGTTGCGGACCATGCGCGCGGCCGCCGCGGCGGTGCCGCCGGTAGCCAGCAGGTCGTCCACGATCAGCACACGGTGCCCATCGGCAATCGCATCGCGGTGCATCTCCAGGCTGTCGATGCCATATTCCAGGTCGTACGTGACGCTGACGCACTCGGCCGGCAGTTTTTTGGGCTTGCGCACCGGGACGAAGCCCGCGCCCAGGGCATAGGCCAGCGCGGGGGCGAAGATGAAACCGCGCGCCTCGATCCCCAGCACCACATCCACCTGGGCCTCGCGGTAGTGATACTTGAGTCCGTCGATGACCGCACGGAACCCGCATTTATCCTTGAGCAAGGTGGTGATGTCGTAGAACAGGATGCCCTTTTTGGGGAAATCGGGCACCTCGCGGATCAGCTTTTTGAGATCGTCCATAACCTGAAACAAGTCCTTAGATCTTCTGCACCCGGCGCAGCGTGTAGAGCTCTGGCTTCATATTGTCGCGCTCGAAGCGGCGCCAGTCGTCGTGCACGTGAATCAGCTTGCCGCTGATGTGATTGGAGCGCTCGGAGGCCAGGAACAGGGCCAGCTGGATCTGCTTCTCGGCGGCCACGCCGCCGGTCAGGCGCGTTTCCTGCGCGCCGGCAAACTCCTTGGGCCCCGCGCGATCCTCGCCGGCGTGCAGAATCTCATCGGTCATGTGAGTGTAGGCTTCTCCCGGAGAGATGGAGTTGACCTGCACGTTGTGGTCGCTGACTTCCAGGGCCAGGCACTCGGCGAAACGCACCAGCGCCGCTTTGGACGCGGCATAGGCGCTGAAATTGGGACGCGGCTGGCTCGACCCGCCGCCCACGATCAGAATGATCTTGCCGGAGCGCCGCTCGATCATGTGAGGCAGAACCACGCGGCAGGCATTCACCGCGCCCAGCAGGTTGATCTCGATAGCTTCATTCCAGGCCTTCACCTTGTTGGAAAGGAACGGCCCGATCGGCCCCTGCACGCCTGCGGCGGCGATGAGGATATCCAGGCTGCCGAAAACCGCGCGCACGCGGTCCACGGCGGCGGACATCTGTTCGAGATCGCGCACGTCGGCGCGGATGCGCAGAGCGTTGCCGCCGGCCTGCTCGATTTCCAGCTTGGCGAGGTCGATCTCGGCCTGGCTGCGCGCCAGCAGCCCTACGCGCGCGCCGGCCCGGGCGAAGCCGAGAGCCAGGCGCTTGCCAATTCCGCGGCCGGAGCCGGTAATCAGGACTGTCTTATTGCGCATGGGCATCGAGCGGAAATCCCAATGCGATTGTAGCCGCTTTCAGGCCCCGTGGCCGCAGGGATTCTCCGGGCTACGCCGCCGGAGCGCCCGCCTTGCCCTCCGGATGCAGCGCATCGGCCTGGCGCAGAGCCGGGAAAAGCCAGGCCCACAGGGCGACGATGGCAATGGTGCCCAGGCCTCCCAGGACCACGGCGGGGACCGTCCCGAACCACTGGGCTGTAATGCCCGATTCGAATTGCCCCACTTCGTTGGAAGCGCCGATGAACACCATATTGACGGCGCTGACCCGGCCGCGCATCCGGTCCGGCGTGCCGAGCTGCACCAGGGTGTGGCGCACGATCACGCTGACCATGTCGCAGGCGCCCACCACGAGAAGCGCCGCCATCGAGAGCGCCAGGTTGCGCGAAAGCCCGAATATCACCGTGGCCGCGCCGAAACCAGCCACGCACCAGAGCATAATCGCGCCAACCCGCCGGCGCAGGGGCCAGTGGGCCATTACAATCGCCATGGCGACCGCGCCCATGCCCGGCGCGCCGCGCAGCAGGCCCAGGCCGGAAGCGCCGATGTGCAGGATCTCGCGCGCGTAGACCGGCAGCAGGGCCACTGCCCCGCCCAGCAGCACGGCGAAGAGATCGAGCGAGATGGCGCCCAGGATGAGCCGGTTGCCCCGAATATACTGGAGACCGCCTAAGATATCGCGGGAAGAAGCAGACCGGGGGCGTTGCGGAGCGGCCACGCGGATCGCCGAAACCGCGAGCAGCGCGCCGCACGCGGCCAGCGCCGCCGCGGCGTAAACCGGGATGGCACTGCCCGCGGCCCCGTAGATCAGGCCGCCGAACACGGGGCCGGCGATCATGGCCGCCTGGGCGATCGATGACGACCACGCCACCGCGTTCGGAAAGTGCTCCTCGGGAACCAGCAGCGGCATAAACGCCTGGCCCGCTGGGCCGTTGAAGGCGCGCACGGTTCCATTCAGAAGCAGCACCGCATAGATGGGGTAGACCGACGCGGTTCCATGGAGCGTTATCGCCAGCAGCATCAGCGAGCAGCCGCCGAAGGCGCCAAAACAACATTGCAGGATGCGGCGGCGCGGGAAACGGTCGGCGGTGTGGCCGGCCAGCAGAAAGAGGAGGATGCCGGGCAGAAACTGCGCCAGACCGACCAGCCCTAGATCCAGGGGGCGGTGCGTGATGTTGTAGACCTGCCAGGCCACCGCCAGGGCCTGCATTTCCGAGGACGTGATGGCCAAAATCCGCGCCATCATGTAATAGCGGAAGTTCGGATAGCGAAAGGCTACGCGCCCCGCCATGGCCGTCCCCGGCAGCGGCCTGGCTGGAGTGGCGGGGCCCGTCACGGCGAACCCGCGCCGGGCGCGCCCGAGTTCTCCCGCGCGTGAACGTAGCGCTCCGTTTTCGGGTTGGCGGTATTCCATCGCGGCGCCTCGGCATTGTCCGCGATTCTGAAGACGGCTAGGGCGATGGCGCGGTCCACGCGGGCCATGTTGCGGTAATCGAGCTTGGGCCACTCGTCGCCGGGCTGGTGGTAATCGGGGTAGACGTAGCCCACCGACAGGGTGTGCGCGGGAACCCCGGCGTCGGCGAAGGCCTGGTTATCGCTGCGCGCGTAGAAAGGATCGCTGGCCTCCTCATCCTTGACCACGCGAACGCCGGTCTCCTGGCCGGCTTGCTTCAGCACACCGGTGATGGAAGTGAAATCGTAGCCGGTCACGTTCACCAGGCCGACGCGCGGGCCGGTGGCGTCGTCGGTGCGGCCCATCTGCTCCAGGTTCAGGTCGGCCACCGTCCGGGAGAGCGGAAACACGGGGTGCCGGACGTAGTAACGGGAGCCGACCAGGCCTAGCTCCTCGCCGAACAGGGCCATGAAGACGATGCTGCGTTTGGGACGCGTCGGGAGAGCGGCCAAAGTATTGGCGATTTCGATTACCGAGGCGGTGCCGCTGGCATCGTCGTTGGCGCCGTTATAGATGTGGTCTCCCGGACCGCTTCCCCGCACGCCCAGGTGATCGTAGTGAGCGGTCAAGAAGACGAAGGTGCCGGCGAGATCCGCATCCGCGCCGCGCAACACGCCAATCACGTTGCGCAATTTCACCGGCGCGGTCGCGGGGGCCGCTATGTGCGCCGAAACCGTGGCTTCGAGCGGGCCAGGCTTGCCGGCGACGGCCTTACGAAAGCCCTCGTCCGCGACCGCCAGGACCGGCACGGAAGCGGGCGCGGAGGCCTCCCGGAGCCGCGCATCGGCGCCCTCCCGCATCCGCCCGGAGCGTTCCAGAATCACCAGGGCGGGTTGCAGGCGCGCCGACAACGCGGAAAGGCGTCCCATCCCCGCTTCCGCATCGGCGTCCAGAATCAGAACCTTGCCGCGCACCTGCTCCGGGGTGAGCGCGCTCAAAGCCGCGGAATCGTGCAGCGACGCTTTGAAGGCGGGCGCATGGCTGAGATCCACGGCGGCGGGTTCCAGGATGCCAATGGCGGATGCCGCCGGCTTGATCGCCCCGGCCCGGGTCTCCAGGGTCAGTTCGAGATCCGCGAGATTCGGCCGCACGGAAACGTATGGGGCGGTCTGGAAGTAGCCATCGTCCCCGGCCGGTTCCAGGCCGGCGCGGCGGAACTGGGCAGCCACGTATTCGGCGGCAATATCTAAACCGGGCGAGGGCGTAGCGCGCCCCTCGAGCGCGTCCGAGGCCAGAAAGGAGACATCCGCTTTGAGGTCGTTGGGCGTGAGGCGCGCGGCCACCTGCTGCGGCGTGGGCGCGGTCTGCGCCCACAGGCAGAGCGAGATTGCCAAAATCCAAGCGCCTGGCGGTGATTTGAAGCTCATCTGAGTAAAAGGAACGGCCGGCCGTATTATTTTCATCATACCGGCTTCGGCGCGTGCGGGTGGAGACAGGGTAGTGTCCGAATCTGCGTTGCCGACGGAAACCCCGGCGAACTTCGACGGAGGCGCGCAATGATGCCGCCCCGCGTTGAACGAGAGAGGCCGGCAGCCCCATGGAAGCAAACTAGGCACGGCAAATTGTGTACGCTTGATGAAATGCTGACGTTTGCCGCTCAAGACTTCCAGGCCCTCATGGCGTTGCTGCCGAACTTCCGCCTTACGAATTTCCGCGTTGGCGTCGTGGGCGAAGACTCGCATAGCGAAGAATACACGCAGAATCTAAACGTCACGCTCCGCCAAATGGCCGAACTCTGCTCGGCCTATAAGCTAGGGCTCAGGGCTTCAGCGCTCGCTATTCGGAGGCTGATCGATACCGATATTCGCCGGTTACCGTTTTGGGAGATAGACCGGGCGGTACAGGAGATCGAAAGCCGAATTCACGACGAGATCAGCGGCGAACTCTTCCTCCACATTCCAGCAACTGAGGCAGCATACTACGGCGAGCCGAATTGGATAGGGTTGGAGGTGTTGTTGCGGTTTCCGTCCATCGAAGGAGAGGCGACTGAGGCGGCGACCTGCTACGCGCTGGAGCGGTACACGGCCTGCGTCTTCCACCTGATGCGCCTTTTGGAATTCGGGCTTGCTTCTCTCGCCTCTGCCCTTGGCGTATCCATCACTAATCCGAACTGGCATCAGGTCCTCCAGGCCTGCGAACAACGGATTGGGACACTGAAGAAGGACGGCGTTCCCGACTGGAAGGAAGTCGAGCCGTTCTACAACGGCGCAGCCTTGGAATTCCGGCATTTTCAGCGGGCGCTACGGAACCACACGGCACACGGCAGGGATACCTATACACAATCTCAAGCCCGCACTGTGCTAGATCACGTTGGATCGTTCATGAAGCATCTTTCTACCCGGCTGGCCGAAGTGCCGATGCCTGAGTAGCCGCAAAACCCAAGAAGGAGAAAATCGCAATGAAACGAATCAAGCGCGGAACTTTCCCCTTGACTTGTATGGGCATAGCGCATACACTGTCTGAGGAGCAAGGGAAAGCCGTGGAAGCGTCGCTAAAGAAACTACTAGACCGGAAGGAAGAACTGCGGCGCCAGCGCCTCATGATCGATGCCGAGACGCGCTCGATTGATGCGGCGTTACGGATCATCGATGCGGGCGGTATCGAGATGCCGGTTCCTTGGGAGAACCACGAAGCCGAGTATTTCGAAAACAAGCCTTTTGCAAATATGCCTCTTACCCAAGCGTGTTTGAAGGTCCTACGGGATTACGCGGAACCGATGGACAAGGTCCAGGTTGAATACTTCGTGACCATCGGCGGGTACGAGTTCAAGGCCCAAGACCCTACCAGCTCCGTCGAGGTTACACTACGCCGCTTGGCAACGGACGGAAAATGTAGCGTGATAAAGCAGGCCGGCCCCCACGGGAGCAGCAAATACGCCTGCAGTAAGGAACCTGATGATGTTGTAGACACTGATCCGAGGGCCACCACGCCCCAAACAGAGAAGGCCAGCGGTTAGGCTGGCCTTCTCTTCGTTCTCAGAACCGGGGGTGCAAGGTTTGCCGGGGGCCTCTAAAACCAATCCGGCGCGGGTTCAATCCCCGCCACCTCCACCATCTGAACTCGCCCCGCTGATGGCTGGAACCATCAACAGGGCTTGACCTCGGGCTTGCGCCAAAGGCAGGGTTGGTACCCACTGTTATTTTGGCTCTTTCGCCCGAAGAAGGCAAGGGCTGAAATGAAATGCCGCTCCTGCGGTTACGATTGCAAGAAATTCGGGAAGCATAGAAATGGGCTTCCCCGATGGCGATGTCGGTCATGCGGTAAGACCTTCACTGAGTTCACCGATCCCCCGCTTGATGGCACGCTTACGCGAACCAGCAAGGCTCTACTGGCGCTCAGGCTACTTGTGGAAGGCTGCTCAATCAGGTCCGTCGAACGCGCGACCGACTTGCACCGCGACACGGTTCTACGGCTACTGGTTCTGGCTGCCGAAAAGTGCGAGAAGATCATGGGCCGGTTGATCGTCAATATCCCGGTGAGGGACGTTCAATGCGATGAAATTTGGGGCTACGTGACCAAGAAGGAAGGGCACAAGCTGCCGGGAGAAGAGAACGACAAGACCATCGGTGATGCCTATTGCTTCGTGGCGATTGAACGCCGGACGAAACTCGTCCTGAACTTCGCCCTCGGTCGGCGCGACCAGGCCACCACGGATATTTTCATTGAAGGCCTGCGCGCCGCGACTGCTCCGCAACGGTTCCAACTCACGGCTGACGGCTTCCAACCCTATGTCTCAGCGATTACCACCACGCTTTCTGACCGCGTGGACTTCGCCCAGCTCATCAAGGTGTACGTCAACGATCCCGAGGGCCAGCGCCGGTACAGTCCTCCCGATGTCACGCATACGGAGCGAGTCCCAGTCATAGGGAATCCCGATCCCGCGGAGATCTGCACCAGCCATGTCGAGCGCCAGAACCTCACCATCCGAATGCAGATGCGCCGCCTAACGCGCCTAACCAACGCGTTTTCAAAGAAGTGGGAGAATCTCTGGGCCGCCTATTGCCTGCATTTCGCTTGGTATAATTTCTGCCGTATACACCAGGCCTCGCGCGTGACGCCAGCTATGGAATCCGGCATCACAGACCATGCTTGGGATTTAGGAGAACTGCTGAATGCCTGAAGACGAAGCTACCCGATCATTAAAAGCTGCTATGGCGACTTTTTTGGACATGTCTGTCCGTCTGGCCGCCGTTCAGCTTGCTCTTGAGCAGAACAACCTTCTGACGCGGGAGCGCGTTGAACATCTTGTGAAATGCCTGAAGGCAACTCCCCAGATGCAGCAAGCATCTCAGGACTACGGACAACCGACTCTAGATATCGAAGCGCTACTACGAAACTTTGAAGGAACCGTGCAATAGCAGCGTCATTTAATTCGACGGTCATCTTATGGCACCTTTCATTCGCGAAATCGGGGCCAGCGCAATTATACTCGCGCTACTCGCTTTTCTGTATGGCGAGCGATCCAGAAGCCGCGCAGCGGCATGGGCCGCACTTGCTGTTGGCGTCGTCTGCATCTGGCTGCTGCTGCATTAGCCGGGACCGCCGAAGATTCCTTGGCGTTAGGCGATTCCAACATCACGCGCCTGCTTTTCTAGTTCGGCCAGTTTAACGGCGAGGTCCATGCGCTCTAGCACAAGATCCTTGATGTAGCCGAGGTCCTTCTTCGCAATCAGATAATTCAACAGATCCGCGCTCCGCTTCCATGCTTCTGGAGCGTCCCCCCTCAGCGAATTCGCTAGTTCACTGAGCTCCGTGGAGATTGACTCCAACGCGTTTACCAATAGGGCGCGCTGCTTCTTCGCTTCCGCCAAGTCGATGGCGATGCGCCCAATTGCCGCGATTTGATCTTCGTTACTCATGGTGTCCATCACACCCCAAGGTTTCGTAATTCGTGCTGGATCTCGTTCAGCCGTACGTCGAGATCCATGCACTCTGAAAGCTGTGCTGCTATCTGAACCATGTCCAAGGCTGCGGAAGTATGGATCAAACGCAGCGCCTTCAGGCGATCCTCAGCGATTAGGCTCCCGAGGCTCATCAGGAATTTGGAACTTGCATCCAGACGTTCCCGCACAGCATAGAATTGCTGCTTTACGGCGGCTTGTTCACGAACGAGCCGACCAATCTTCTGATTGTCTTGTGGGTCGTCCTGGCTCATTTTCTCTTCCCTCAGTCCGAGGCTACTACGGAACCGATGACATTTTTCAGAAAAGAGGGATCAATTTGAAGGCGGCTCCAATCGCTGACAGCCGCTAGACCTGCAGACTGCGGCCGGCAACGCAGTTTCGGACACTACCGGAGACAGTTGGCTCCAACCTCGTATGCCACCATTGCCAAAAGGAGATTGAGAGCATACATGGCTGAGATTCATGCACTGGCCGCGCGCGAGCCGCGCGGAAAGCTGGAGCCATTCTCATACGATCCCGGACCGGTCGGCGACGCCCAGGTGGAGATCGAAGTACAATACTGCGGCATCTGCCATTCCGATCTTGCCATGCTGAACAACGAATGGCAGATCACCCGGTACCCCTTTGTGCCCGGGCACGAGGTCATCGGCAGGGTGGCGGCGGTGGGCCGCGAGGTGCCCACCGTGCGCGTGGGCCAGACCGTGGGACTCGGCTGGAACGCCGGGAGCTGCCTGCATTGCCGCCCGTGTCTCACCGGCAACCACAACCTGTGCGAATCGCTCGAACAGACTATCGTGGGGCGTTCCGGCGCCTTTGCCACGCGCGTGCGCTGTCATTGGGTCTGGGCGACGCCCATTCCGGACGGTCTGGATCGAGCCAAAGCCGGGCCGCTGCTGTGCGGGGGAATCACGGTCTTCAATCCGCTGCTCCAAACCGGCGTGCTGCCCACCCAGCGGGTGGGCGTGATCGGAATCGGCGGGCTGGGGCACCTGGCGCTGCAATTTTTCAACAAATGGGGATGCCACGTGACCGCCTTTTCGTCTTCGGCGTCCAAGGCGGACGAGGCCCGCAGACTGGGAGCGCACGAGGTGGTGGACACGCATTCCGCCGCGGAACTGGCGCGCGTGGCTGGAAGCTTCGATTTCATCCTCTCGACGGTGGATGCGGATCTCGATTGGTCGGCCTACCTGAACGCCCTGGCGCCCAAAGGCCGCCTGCACATTGTGGGAGTGCCGCCCAAACCGGTCGAGTTGCCCGCCTTTCCCCTGATCGCCGGGCAGCGATCGGTGGGCGGGTCGCCCTCCGGCGCCCCGGCCACGGTCATGGCCATGCTGGATTTCTGCGCCCGGCACGGGATCGCGGCCATCACGGAGGAATTTCCCGCGAGCCAGGCCAACGAGGCTCTGGGCCACCTCGCCGCGGGAAAGGCCCGCTACCGCGTGGTGCTCCGCAACGATCTGGCGTAGCCGCGTGCGCCCGGGCCTCGTTCGGCAGTGTGCGGCTTTACCCCGCTGGTACAATAACCCTAGCGGATCGGCCGCTTTAGATTCCACGTTTGACGGGTTCCGGCGTCATCGCTTTTAGGAACCTGTGGAAACGGCCGTTTACAAGCCGATGAGTGAAGTGATCGAGCCTGGCCTGGAACTCGCGGACAGGCAGAACCGCTTTGTTTCCGAACATTTGCGGCGTATCTTCATCCAGATCTACCGCATTGTCGGGAACGTCGCGGATGCCCAGGACCTTACCCAGGAGGCCTTCATCAAGGCGCTCCAGCACCAGGAACAGCTTAAGGACGAACAGAAAGCCGCCCACTGGCTGTCGAGAATTGCCACGAATACGGCGATCGACTTCCTCCGGCGCAGCGGCCGCGCGTCGTTTTGCGAAATTGACGAGGCCCCTCAGAGCCAGAGTGAAAGCCCGGAGCAGCTTCTGCTGCGCTCCGAGGAACGCAATTATCTGGCGGACGGGTTGCGCCTGCTGAGCCCGCGGGAACGCGCCGCCCTCATGCTGCGGGATGTCGAGGGCCTACCCGCCGAAGAGGTTGCCAAACGGCTGAGTTGTTCCAAAGCTACCGTGAGATCGCACATAGCCAACGCGCGGACCAAGTTCCGGCGTTACGTGGAAAGAAGAAAGCGGTAAGAGAATGAAACACCCGAATCAGGCTGCCTTGGCATTGCACGCGGGTGGGGACCTGGGCTGGGCCGCCCGCTGGCGAATGGCCCGCCATATGGCCAAGTGCCCGCGGTGCCGCGGGGAGGTGGCCGCGTATAGGGGACTGCGCGAAATCGTTCCCGACCTGGCCGGGATCCCCGAGGTTCCCTGGAACCGGCTGGCCGCCGAGATGAAGGCCAATATCCGGCTGGGGCTGGCGGCCGGGGAGTGCGTGCGGGCCGATGGGCCGCCGGTGCGCGATTCGCTCTGGTTCGCCCGCGGGCGCGCCGTAGTGGCCTTGGCCAGCGCCGCCGCCCTGCTGGTGGCCGGGCTGATTCTGCAGCGTCCCACGCCCAAGCCCTTCGACGATGGCACGGTGGTGCAGGCCACCGGTAACGGAATTCAGGTGCGGGAAGGCGGACAGGCGCTCGGCCTGCTGAACGCCGGAGCGCACAACGTCACCTACTCGGTGGGAGCGCAGGGCTCCATGGGGGCTCGCTACGAGGATCCCGAAACGGGCCTCGTGACGATCAATAACGTATATGTCGAGTAAAGCGCAGTGGAGGCTGGTGCTGGCCGGGTTGATCGGCGCAGCGGGCCTGGCGGCGCAGGACGTGCCGCTGCCGGGCGGTTCGATCGATTTCACTCTGCCCAAGGATTCCCCGGTCGCGCTGTTGAACATCTCCACCGGCGAATCGCGGGCCACGGCTCGCGGGGCGGCCCTGGTGCTCGATCTGCACATGTCCATGACGCTGCGCAATGCCAGCGC
Source organism: Terriglobia bacterium (assembly GCA_963714205.1). Taxonomy (GTDB): domain Bacteria; phylum Acidobacteriota; class Terriglobia; order Bryobacterales; family Bryobacteraceae; genus CAVQNQ01. Next base: position 154,524 of record CAVQNQ010000001.1, on the reverse strand, counting down.
GGCGCGCATCCGCGGGGTCACCCTGCGCGTGGTCTCGCAGGAGGTCACCCTGGGCGGCAAGGGATCGGTGGCGTATCCCAGCCTCAACGTGGGACCCGGCGAAGCTTTTCCGGTGCGCATCGATATGCAGTTGATGCGGCCCACGCAGGTGGCCAGCGGTCCCCTGGTGGAAGTCAACCTCGATGGCGTCCTGTTTCAGGATCTTTCCTTTTTCGGCCCGGACCGGCTCAATTCCCGCCGCACCATGACGGCCTGGGATATGGAAGCGCAACGCGATCGCGAGTACTTCAGGCGCATCCTTGCGCAGAGCGGCAGGAACGGCTTGCGGCAGGCCATGCTCGAAAGCCTCGACCGGCAGACTGCTTTACCCGAGCTCGATGTGCGCGTATTGCGCGGCGGACGCGCGGTTTCGAGCGCCGCCCTGACCCCCGAACATACCGCCAAATTCGCGTTTTTGCGCTTCCCGGACGCGCCCGTCGAAGCGCTGGACGGCTGGGCCCAGGTGGCCGGCAACGAGGCCAGCGCGCCGCGCGTCGAGGTGCGCAACAGTTCCAACCGCCCGGTCAAGTATGTGGAACTCGGCTGGGTGCTAAGCGATCCTTCCGGCCGCCCGTACCTGGCGGGTTCGCTGCCGTCCGCCGATCCGGCTCTCTATCTGCCGCCCGGCGCGACCGCCCGCGTGCTTCAGGACACCACCTTGCGGTTTTCCTCCAACGGCCAGCCCATCGCGATCCAGAAGATCACCGGCTTCGTGAGCCAGGTGGAATTCGCGGACGGCAAGATCTGGGTGCCCAGCCGGCAGAGCCTGGACGACGCCCTGCTGCGCCGCGTGGTGGCGCCCTCGTCCGAAGAGCAGCGGCTCTCGGATCTGTACCGCCGCAAGGGCCTCGATGCCCTGATCGCCGAACTCAAGAAATTTTGAAGGGACGGCAAGCGCCTCTTCCGTGGTAGGATGAAGTATCCCCTCCTGTTGATTTTCAAAGGGTAAGTTGAATCGCACATCCTCTATGCAGAAGCAGGAACCGAAACAAGTTCTGGCAGTTTTGAACGATCTGTTTTTCTCCGTGAAGCTCATGGAAGCGGCCAAGCGGGCCGGCATGGGGCTGGAGTTTGTCAAGGAACCCCAGAACGTTCTCGAGAAAGCCCACAGCCGGCCAGCCTTGATTATTTTCGATTTGAACTTCGAGCCGGCCGATCCGCTATCGCTCATCGTGCAGTTGAAGGGCCAGCCGCAGACCAAAGGAATCAGCCTGATCGGATACCTTTCCCACGTTCAGGGCGAGCTCAAGATTAAGGCCCAGCAGGCGGGCTGCGATATGGTGCTGGCCCGCTCGGCATTTTCTCAGAATCTTCCTCAAATCTTTAAGCGCCACTCGGGAATGGGCTGATTCCCACATTGGGCTGCCGCCTCAGGTTGGCAGTACAGCCTCACAAGCCTATAATAGGATCACGAAATCCGAATCAGGCCGTTCGCTGGTGACGGGGTTGCCACTAATTTCGCCCGATGTAATTCTCGTAGTGGATGACGAACCCTTCGTGCTGCAAGTGGTTACTGCTATCCTCGCGCGCGCCGGTTATGAGATCTTACAGGCCGCTTCCCCCTCGGAAGCTCTGGACATCGCGGAGGTGCGGCGCGATCCCATTCACCTCTTTCTCTGCGACGTGGTTCTGCCCGATCTGAGCGGTCCGGCGCTGGCCGAAAGGCTCTGTCTGCTGCATCCGAACGCACGCTGCCTGTTCATGGCCGGGTTGCGCGACCATCCCGAAATCGGCGTCGCCGTGGCTCGAGGCCATGCTTTTCTCCCCAAGCCTTTTGTCGCGGGCGAACTGGTGAGAAAAGTGCGGGAAGTGCTCGCGGCGCCGCGCCAGTCCTGCCACGTATAATCGAAACTGAAGGCCCGCTCGATGAGAAGACGCCTCCTATACGGCTCCGCCGCGCTCCTGCTGGTTATTTCGGTGCTGCTGGTGGTGTGGCAGGGGTCTTTCAACCTGGGGCGGTTCGGGCCATCCAATCCCGGGCAGACCCTGATTTTCTGGGCCATCTCGAGTCTCATCTTCGTCCTGATGGTGATCTTGGGATGGATACTGTTCCGCACCGGGGTGAAGCTGTATGTCGAGCGGCAGAGCCACCGCGAGGGGTCGCGCATACGGACCAAGCTGGTGGTGGGAGCGCTGACGCTGAGCATCGTGCCGGTCTTCTTCCTGGTGCTGTTCAGCGTGGATGTGCTCAGCCGCAATATGATGGCCTGGTTCACGCGGCCGGCCGACCAGCAATTGCGCCTCTTCGTGGACGTCGCCAGCATGCTGAGGAAGGAGATGCGCGACGAGACGTCGGCCCAGGCCGCGCTGCTGGCGGCGCTGCCGGAGACCCGCCAGGTGCTGGCCGGCGGGCCCCGCGCCGAAGGCTTCCTCGAACGCTTCTGCCGCGAGCAGGAGCTGGTAGCGGCGGCCATCTCGCCACTGACTGGCGGGCCTGCTCTGGATGCCTGGGGGCCTTACTCCGAGCCGGCTCGCGAAGACCGTGTGAAGGTGGATTACCGGGTGCCCGCGGCCAGCGGCGTGGCCGGATCGGTGACGCTGGTGGCGCAGATTCCGCTGGACGTGGCCCGGCGCCTGGCCGAGATCAAGAAAGAATCCGAAGAGCAGCGCCAGATCTACGATAGCCGCAAACGGGTGCGCAACAACTACCTCATGCTGATGGCTCTCATTACGCTCTTCGTGCTGTTCGTGGCCACCTGGATCGCGCTGTTCCTGGCCAAGCAGATCAGCGTGCCCATCAGCGCGCTGCTTGAGGCCGCCAGCGAAGTGCGCAAGGGCAACCTGCGGCACCGCGTACAGGTGAATGCGACGGATGAGCTGGGGTCGCTGGTGCGCGGCTTCAACCAGATGACCCAGGAACTGGAGGCCAACAGCCGCGAACTCGACCGCCGCCGCCGCTTCACCGAGGCGATTCTGGAGAGCATCCCCACGGGCGTGATCTCGATCGGGCCGGATGGCTCGATCCACCGCGTGAACCGGGCCCTGGCCAAAATCTTCCCCGAGCGGCAGGCCGCCGCCACGCGCCTGGAGGACCTGTTCTCGCGCGAGGACACGGCCGAGATCAAGTACCTCATGAAGCGCGCGCGGCGCACGGGCGTGGCCTCCGGCGAGCTCGAGATGCGCACCGCCAGCCGGAAGCTGCGGCTGGCCGTCACGGTGTCGGCCCTGGAAGAGAAGCTCACCTCGGGATTCGTAGTGGTGCTGGAAGACACCAGCGAATTGCTGCGCGCGCAAAAGGCCGTGGCCTGGCACGAGGTGGCGCGGCGCGTGGCGCACGAGATCAAGAATCCGCTCACGCCCATCGCGCTTTCGGCGGAACGCATCGGCCGCCAGATCGAGCGGCTCGATCTGCCGCCCGCCAGCGCGCGCATCCTGAACGAATGCGCCGCCACGATTTCGAGATCCGTGGAATCGGTGAAGACCCTGGTGGACGAGTTCTCGCAATTCGCCCGCTTCCCCGCGGCGCAGCTCGCCCACTGCGATCTGAACGAAGTGGTGGCCGGAGCGCTGGCCATTTTCCAGGATCGCCTGGACGGCATCTCCATCGAGACGCGCTTCGCGCCGGATCTGCCGCCGGTCAATCTCGACCGGGAGCAGTTCCAGCGCGTGGTGGTGAACCTGGTGGATAACGCCGCCGAAGCCATGCAGGAGTCGCTGGTCAGGCGCCTCGAGATTATCACCCAGCACGGCGCGGCCGATATGGTGGAGGTGGTGGTGGCCGATTCGGGCCCGGGAGTCAACCCGGACGATAAAGAGAAGCTCTTCCTTCCCTATTTCTCCACCAAGAACCGCGGCACGGGCCTGGGCCTCGCCATCGTGAGCCACATCGTCGCCGAACATGGCGGGCACATCCGCGTGGAGGACAATCTTCCCGCGGGCGCCCGTTTCACGGTTGAAATTCCGGCGCTGGTGGAGGCCGAGGCGGGCGAGCCCCGGCCTGCCGCTCTCAAGGTATGAGGCCATCGCGACGCATTCTGGTGGTGGACGATGAGCCGGGAATCCGCCAGTCTTTGAGCGGCGTGCTCGAGGATGAGGGCTACACGGTAGCTGCCGTGGAAAGCGGCGAGGCCTGCCTGGCGGCGCTTCCAGGAGGAGATTTCGAGCTGGTGCTGCTGGATATCTGGCTGCCCGGCACGGACGGCATGGAGGTCCTGGGGCGCATACAGGAGATCCCCTCCGGGGAGCGGCCGGTGGTGGTGATGATCTCCGGCCACGGCAGCATCGAGACCGCCGTCAAGGCCACCAAGCTGGGCGCCTTCGATTTTCTGGAAAAGCCGCTCTCCATCGAGAAGGTCTCGGTGGTGGTGAAGAACGGGCTGGCCCACCGCGGCCTGCTGCTGGAGAACAGCCGGCTCAAGGGCGACGACGGCGCGCGCTACCGCATCATCGGGGAGAGCGTGCCCATGAAGGCGCTCCGCCAGCAGATGAGCCTGATGGCGGGCACCAATGGCCGGGTGCTGGTTTTCGGCGAAAGCGGCACCGGCAAGGAGCTGGTGGCCCACGCCATCCACGCGCTCAGCCCGCGCGCCTCCGAGCCGTTCGTGGAGGTCAATTGCGCGGCCATTCCCGAGGAGCTCATCGAGAGCGAGCTGTTCGGCCACGTCAAGGGCAGCTTCACCAGTGCCCACGAGAACAAGATCGGCAAGTTCCAGAAGGCCGATTGCGGCACGCTGTTCCTGGACGAAGTGGGCGACATGAGCCTGCGCACCCAGGCGAAGGTTCTGCGGGTGCTCGAGGAGCAGCGCTTCGAGCCGGTGGGCGCGGCCGAATCGCTGCAGGTGGATGTCCGCGTGATCGCGGCCACCAACAAGAACCTGGACGAGGAAATCGAGCACGGCAACTTCCGCGAGGATCTCTTCTACCGGCTGAACGTGATCCCTTTTTTCGTTCCGCCCCTGCGCGACCGGCGCGAGGACATTCCCTTGCTGGCCGATCACTTCTTGCGCGAATTCACCACCGCCTACGGCCGCAAGCCCAAGGAACTGACGACGGAGGCCTACCAGGTGCTGGCCGATTACCATTGGCCGGGCAATGTGCGGGAGCTGAAGAACCTGATCGAGCGCATCGTGATTCTCAACCCGCAGGTGCGCGTGGACGCCCGGCACATCCCGCTGAACACCGCGCGACGGCAGCAGGAACGCCCGCTCGATCGCTTCGGCAGCTTGCAGGACGTGCGCGAGGCGGCCGAGCGCGAGTACATCCTCAAGAAGCTCGAAGAGACCAGCGGAAACGTGACCCGCACGGCCGAGCTGCTGGGCCTGGAGCGCAGCAACCTGTACCGCAAGATGAAAACCCTGGGGATCGGGCCCAAAGAATAGGCCGAGGGCGCGCAAACAGCTCCCGATATCGGATAATCGAGTAATGTCCGATGGCGTGCTGATTACGGGTTCCTGCGGGCTGATCGGCTCGGAAGTCGCGGTCTTCTTCGCGAGGGAGGGTTTTCAGGTTGTGGGCCTGGACAACAACCAGCGCGCCGAGTTCTTCGGACCCGCGGGCGACACCAGCGGCGCGCTCGAGCGGCTGCGGCGCGAAGCGCCGGGCTATCGCCATGAAGGCCTCGATATACGCAACCGCCGGGGAGTGCTGGAACTCCTGCGGGCCGTCAGACCCGCCTTGATCGTCCATACGGCGGCGCAGCCGTCTCACGACCTCGCCGCCTCCATACCTTTCGTGGATTTCGAGGTGAACGCGCTGGGCACGCTGAACCTGCTCGAAGCGGCGCGGCAGGCCTGTCCCGAAGCGCCGTTCATCCACATGTCCACGAACAAGGTCTATGGCGACCGGCCCAACACGATCCCGATGCGCGAGCTGGAAACGCGCTGGGACTATGCTGATGCGGCCTACGAGAACGGCATCCCCGAGGATTTTTCGATCGATCAAAGCAAGCACTCCGTGTTCGGAGCTTCCAAAGTGGCGGGCGACGTGATGGTGCAGGAGTACGGCCGCTATCACGGCATTCCGACATGCTGCCTGCGCGGCGGCTGCCTGACCGGCCCCCACCATGCGGGCGTGGAACTGCACGGGTTTCTCAGCTACTTGATCAAATGCAACGTGGAAGGGCGCGAATACCGGGTCTACGGCTACAAAGGCAAGCAGGTGCGCGACAATATCCACGCTGGGGACGTGGCGCGATTCATGTTCGAGTTTTGGAAGGCCCCGCGGGTAGCCGAGGTTTACAACCTGGGCGGCGGCAAGGGAAATTCCTGTTCCATTCTGGAGGCCTTTCAAATGGCCGAAGAGGCCACCGGCCGGTCCATGCGATGGCGCTACGTGGATGAGAACCGGATCGGCGACCACATCTGCTACTACAGCGATTTGCGCAAAATGCGGGCACATTATCCGGCCTGGGACATCACTCGGCCGCTCCCGGAGATCTTCAGCGAGATGGCGCGAAATCGGGCCGAGCGCAAGGCGGCGGGCGCGGACTGATGCGCATCCTCGTCATGGGGATCTGCGGCTTCGCCGGAAGCGCCGTGGCGGAATGCCTGCTGGAAACTCGCGAAGGCCTGACCCTCACGGGCCTCGATAACCTGATGCGGCCCGGCTCGGAGCTGAACCGGACGCGATTGCGGAAACTCGGGATCTCCATCCGGCACGGCGACCTGCGCGCGGCCAGCGACTTCGAATCGCTCCCTCCGGCCGACTGGGTGATCGATGCCGCGGCCAATCCCAGCGTACTGGCGGGGACGCAGGCGGGCTTCAGCAGCCGCCAACTGTTCGAACACAATCTGGCGGGACTGGTCAACGTTCTCGAGTATGCCAAAGCGTCCCGCGCGGGTCTGCTGCTTCTGAGCAGCAGCCGGGTTTATTCCATCGCCGCGCTTGGCTGCCTGCCTCTCGAGGCCGCGGGAGATGCTTTCGAACTGCAAGAGGGCGCGGATCTGCCGCCGGGCGTCTCGCGCGCCGGTATCGGCGTAGGCTTTTCGACTTGCCCGCCGGTTTCGCTCTACGGGAGCATGAAGCTGGCGGCCGAGTGCGTGGCGCTGGAGTACGGCGAGGCGTTCGGCTTTCCGGTGTGGGTGGATCGCTGCGGCGTCCTGGCCGGAGCGGGACAGTTTGGCACGCCGGATCAAGGCATCTTTTCTTATTGGATCAACGCGCATCTCCGCCGGCGGCCGCTGCGCTATATCGGGTTCGACGGCACCGGCAGGCAGGTCCGCGACCTGTTTCACCCGCGCGATCTGGCCGGGCTGCTGGATGCCCAAATGCGCAGCGGGCGCGCCGGAGGGCAGCGCATCTACACGGCCGGCGGCGGTCCTGGAAGCGCCATGTCGCTGGCGCAACTGAACGCCTGGTGCGATGACCGCTTCGGGCCGCATGCTCCCGAACCCGATCTGCGTCCGCGGCCCTACGACATTCCATGGATGGTGATGGACAGCGGGAATGCGCTGCGCGATTTCGGCTGGCGCCCGCGGATGGCACGCGACGCCGTTCTGGAAGAGATTGCCGAGCATGCCGATCGCCATCCCGATTGGCTGGAGAGGAGCGGATTGTGAAACCGCCGGCCCCGGGACCCCGGGAACCGATCCGGCTGCTTTCCGTGGTCATCCCCGCCCGCAACGAAGAGCATGCGATCGCCCTCACGGTGGAGCACCTCTATATCGAGCTGAAGCTGCACGGAATCGAGCACGAGATCGTGGTGGTGGACGACGGCAGCACGGACGCTACTTGGGAGATCGTCGAACATGTGGCGGATCGCGTTTCCACGCTGCGGCCGGTCCGGAATGTGGGCGAGCACGGGTTCGGCCGCGCGGTGGTATGCGGCATCGACCATATTCAGGGCGACGGGCTGGTGGTGATGATGGCCGACGAGTCGGACGATTGCCGCGACGTGGTGCGCTATTGGGAAATTCTGAACCAAGGGTACGACGCGGCCTTCGGCTCGCGTTTCATTCGGGGCGGCGGGGTGATCGACTATCCACTCCACAAGTTGTTCATCAACCGGCTTGCCAACCTTTTCCTGCGGCTGCTGTTCGGCGTGCCCCTCAATGACTTCACCAACGCCTTTAAGGCATACAGCCGAAGGGCCATCGAAGGCTGCCGTCCGTTCCTCTCACCGCATTACAACCTCACTGTGGAACTGCCATTGAAGACCATTGTGCGGGGCTATTCCTGGATGGTGACGCCGATTACCTGGCGCAACCGCAGGTCGGGAGTTTCCAAGCTGAAACTCAAGGAGATGGGCAGCCGGTATTTGTTCATCGCCCTCTACTGCTGGCTGGAGAAGTATTTCAGCGGTGGCGATTACCGGAAAGGAAGATCTGGAGTTCCAGGCTGAGGGCTGCGGACCAACCACGGCCGGCGGCATTCTTGTGGGCGCGTTTGGGGACGGGGCGCAGATGTCCCGTGAGGCCGCTTACACCCGGTGCTCCTCGCGTACGATCTTGCGCGGACTGCCGTGCCAACTGGGGCTCCAATCCTTGGGCGGGACGATGGCGTCCAGGCGGTCGAGTTGATCGATGCCCTTCAGGCGGTTGTAGATTAGCTGCCAGGCGCACGGGCGGCCGTCGCCCACCTCGCACTGCGTTTCGGTCGAGCCGCCGCAGGGACCGTTCAGCAGGCGCTTGGCGCAGCGGGTCACCGGGCAGATGCCGCCGAATTGCGCCAGCACGCAGTCGCCGCAGCCCAGGCACTTCTCGGTCCAGACCGCCTGCTCCTCCAGAATCCCGAGAAACTGCGTGTTCAGCGCGGGGTAGACCGGTTTGGCGGGGAAGCGCTCGGCGATCGCCTGCACGCCCGCGCCGCAGCCGAAAGACACGATGGCGTCGGCTTGGGCCGCCGGCTCCGCCAGATCCTTGATGAACTCGTTCTCGCACTGGCGCTCGATCGTGATCTGGGTGAGTTCGAGAGGCTTCCCCTCGATTTTGCGCGCCATGCGGACGGCATAGGAGGCGATGCCCACCTCGCGCTCGCCGCCGGCCAGGCACACCGTGACGCAGGTTCCGCAGCCCACAAAAAGGACCTTGCGGTGGGGCGCGACGAGGTTCTTGAGTTCCGTGACGGACTTGGGGGAAGCGACGATCATGGCTCTCCTGCACTCTCTTTCCGGCTGGACGGTTTCAGCGGACTGGGGCCCAGCGCGCGGACGGTTTCGACGATCTCGTGGACGCGCTCGACGAACGTCGGCGCCATGGCGGCCGAAAGGTTCACCATCTTGAGCCGCTCGGCGCCGATGCCGATTTCCTCGAGGATCTCGCGGATGCGGCCGGTGTGCTTGCGCGCCCGGAGATTGCCCTCCAGGAAGTGGCAGCCGCCTTCCAGGCATCCGGCCACCAGGACCCCGTCGATGCCCTTCTCGAAGGCGTCGAGGATATGTTCCATTTCGATCTTGCCCGTGCACGGCGTGTGGACGATGCGCACGTTGACGGGATACTGCATGCGCTTGGACCCCGCCAGGTCGGCTGCCGCGTACGCGCAGTAGTTGCAGCAGAAGGCGAGGATCCGCGGCTCCCAGCGCTCGGCGGGAGCCGCGCTCACGATTTCTTCTCGATCCGATCTGAATCATGCGTTCACTCCGGCGACGAGCAATTCGTCGAGCATCGCCACCAGGGCCTGGTCTTCCTGGTGCTGGAGGATGATGGTCCGGGCCGGGCAGGCCGCCGCGCAGCTTCCGCACCCCATGCACTTGGCGCTCTGGATTTCGGCCTTGTTGAGGTCGTTGATCGCCGGCGCCCCGTACGGGCAGACCTTCACGCAGGTGGCGCAGGCGACGCAGTTCTCCGGGTTGACGCGGGCGACCTGGCCGGGAACCTCCAGGTGAGTCTTGGACAGGATGGTGGCCGCCCGCCCCGCGGCGGCCTGAGCCTGCGCAATGGTCTCGTCGATGAAGCGGGGCGAATGCGCCAGCCCGCAGAGGAACTCGCCCTCGTTGGCCAGATCCACCGGGCGCAGCTTCGGGTGGGCTTCCAGGAAGAAGCCGTCGGCCGTCAGGGCGCTGCGCAGCAGCATCGAGAGCGCCGGGTTGTCCGCGGCCGGAGCGATGCCGGTAGCGAGGGCCACCAGGTCCGGCCGCAGCACCAGGTCGCGGTTGCTCGCGAGATCGTGGACGGTCACCTTGAGCCGGCCGCCTTCCTCGGTCACCAGCGGGTCGCTCTTTTCCGGATAACGGACGAATAGCACCCCGGCCTCGCGGGCCTTCTGAAAATACACCTCGCGGAAGCCGTAGGTGCGGATGTCGCGGCCCAGGATGGCGACTTTCGCGCGCGGCAGGCGGCGCTTGATCTCGAGCGCGTTCTGGACCGCTTCCGAACAGCAGATCCGGCTGCAGTAGGGGTGCTTGTCGTCGCGGCTTTCGACGCACTGAATCATGACGACGGTGGGATCCGGCTTGCCCGTCAGCTCCGGCGGCAGATTTCCGCCCGCGAGCGCGGCCTCGAGCATGGTCTGCGTGGTGACGTGCGGGTTCTGGCCGTGGAGGTACAGCTCCGTCGATCTCCGCTGCCCTCCAACCGCGACGATCACCACACCGTGGCAGATGGGCTGTTCGCGCCCGGCCACTCCGAGGACACTCTTGAAGTTGCCCACGTGGCCGCTGATCGCGCCGGGCGTGGCGTTCAAGTATACGCGGATCTTTTCGTGAGACTGGACCCGCGCCACGAGTTGCCGCAGATAGCTCTGCACATCGGCCCCTTCGAGCGAGCCGTGGACGCTCCGGAGCAGGCCGCCCAGTTGCGGCTCCTTCTCCGCCAGATGCACTTCGAAACCCTGGTCGGCGAGGCTCAAAGCCGCGGTCATGCCGGCCAGGCCGCCGCCGATGACCAGGGCCGATGCCGTCACCGGCAACCGGCCGGTTGAAAGAGCTTTCACGTGCCGCGCCCGGGCCACGGCCATGGATGTCAGTTCCAGCGCTTTCTCCGTGGCTGCCTCGGGGTCGTCCTTGTGGACCCAGGAGCACTGGTCGCGGATATTGGTCATGGCGAAGAGATACTGGTTCAGCCCGCTCTCGCGGAGCGTCTCCTGGAAGAGCATCTCGTGAGTCCGCGGCGAGCAGGAGGACACCACCAGGCGGTTGAGCCGATGCTTCACGATCATGTTCCGAATGTGCTGCTGGTTGGTATCCGAGCAGCTGTACAGGTTGGCTTCGGAGTGGCAGACGTTGGGCATACAGGCGGCCTGCTCGGCGACCTGCTTTACATCGATGACCGAAGCGATGTTGTGCCCGCAGTGGCAAATGAACACGCCCACGCGGGGCGATTCGTCGGTTACGTCCCGCTCCCAGGGGTATTCGTGGCGCTGGATCATGGTGCCGCGGGAGTGGGCGAGCTGACCCATGGCGCAGGCCGCGGCCGCGGAGGCTTGCGCCACCGATTCGGGAATGTCCTTGGGTTCCTGGAACGCCCCGGCCACGTATATGCCCGGTTTGGACGTCGCCAGCGGAGCGAGCCGCTCCGGTCCGGCTGAAACCGAATTCGTTCAGCTCCACGCCCAGTTGCCGGGCCATTTCCTTCACGCCGGCGGAGGGCCGCAGCCCCACGCTGAGCACCACCAGGTCGAACTCCTGCTGCTGTTCGGCGCCGATTTCGTCGAAGTAGCGAATGCGCGGCGTCCGGTTGCCGGGCATCTCGACAATCCGCGAGGGGATGGCGCGGATGAACTTCACGCCGTGCTCGTCGCGGGCGCGGTTGACGTAGCTGTCGAACTCCTTGCCGAACGCCCGCACGTCCATGCAGAAGATGGAGATTTCAAGTTTCCGCCCGTGCGCGTGCTCCAGGGCGACCATCGCCTCTTTGGTGGCGCTCATGCAGCAGATGGACGAGCAGTAGCCGGCGCCGCGGGCCGCATCGCGGCTGCCCACGCACTGGATGAACGCGATGCTCTTCACCGCGCCGCCATCCGAGGGGCGCTCGACGATTCCGCCGGTGGGACCCGCCGCGGAGAGCATCCGCTCGAACTGGACGCTCGAGAGCACGTTGGCATAGCGCCCGTGGCCGAACTCGCCCCGCAGCGACGCCTGGAACTCCTCGAAACCGGGCGTGAGAATCACGCTGCCCACGTCGAGCTGGCGTTCCACAACCTGCTGATCGTGGCAAATGGCGCCCGGCGAACAGGCTTTCACGCACTCCATGCACTCGCTGCACAGGCCGCACGCCAGGCAGCGCCTGGCTTCGGCAATGGCCTGCTCCGCGGTGTAGCCCTGGTTGATCTCGGTGAAGGCGCGCTGCCGCGTGGCCAGGTCCACCTGCGCCATGGGGACGCGGTCTTCCCGCGGCGCGCCCGGCTTGGGATTGCGGGCCGGCTCGGCCTGCGCGGAAGGCCGATGGCGCATCGCGCTGGCTTGCCGCCGCGAAGGTAGGCATCGATGGCATCGGCTGCCATGTGGCCCTGGCCCATCGCATCCGCGATGGAAGCCGGACCCAGCACGGCGTCTCCGCCCGCGAAGATGCCGGCGAATGCTGGTGGCCAGCGTGCCCTTGTCGGCGGCGATCCGGCCGCTCGATCCAGTGGCGACGCCCAGGCCGGCCGAGTCGATGGCCTGGCCGATGGCCACGATGATGGTGTCCGCGGGAAGGACGGTGGTCTGCGATTCGTCGAAGCGCGGCGCGGTCTGCCTGGTCTGGCCGGACCCGGCGATGCGCGGATGAAACGCGATGCCGGAAACCTTCCCGCCGGCGGTCTCGATTCGGGCGGGTCCCAGATCGGGGTGGAAGACCACGCCTTCTTCGAGGGCTTCGGCCAGTTCCCAGGGATGGGCCGGCATTTCCTTGCGGCTCCGGCGATAAGCCACCTCGACCGATTGCACGCCCGCGAGGCGCCGCGCGCAGCGGGCCGCATCCATGGCGACGTCGCCGCCGCCGATGACCACAACTCTCGGGCCGATGCCCGGCGTCTTCCCGTTGTTGACCTGGTAGAGAAAGTCCAGAGCCTCCCAAACGCCCGGGGCGTCTTCGCCTGGAATAGCCATCTTGCTGCCGACCCATGCGCCCGGAGCCACGAAGACGGCGTCGAACGCAGCCGCGTAGGGACTCCCGTTAGAGTGCCCGTTGGATTTCAACAAGCTTCTTCGGATCGGCCACCCGCACACCGGTCTTGGCCTCCACCCCCAAATCGAGGATGTATTGGATCTCGCGATCCAGGACGTCCTCGGGCAGCCGGTAATCGGGAATGCCGTAGCGCAGCATGCCGCCCAGGCGCGGCTGCGCCTCGAACAAAGTGATGCCGTAGCCGCGCAGGGCGAGATCGGCAGCCACGGTCAAGCCCGCCGGGCCGCCGCCGATGATGGCGACCCTGGCATCCAGCTTGGCGGCGGGCGCCTTCGCGGGCGGATACTGCTCGGGGTTCGCGTGGATGTAGTCGGCCACGAAGCGCTTCAAATCGCGGACCGAGACGGCCTGGTCGATTTCGCGCGCGGTTGCAGCTCTCCTCGCAGGGATGCTGGCACACGCGCCCGCAGGCCGCCGGGAGCGGGCAGCGCTGGCGGATCAGAGCGTAGGCTTCCTGGAACTTGCCCGCCGCAATCAGGGCCACGTATCCCTGGGCGTTCACGCCGGCCGGGCAGGCGGATTTGCAGGGCGCGGGCCCGGCGGCTTTGGAAATGCCGAAGACGTTGGGAATGGCCTGCGGGTAGGGACGGAAGATGGCCTTGCGCGTCCCCAGGTTGCGGTCGAACTCGCTGCGCAGGCTGACCGGGCAGACCTCGGTGCAGTCGCCGCAGGCGTTGCACTTGCGCGCAGTCCACGTAGCGCGGGTTCTGGCGGATCTTGACCTGGAAATTGCCGGGCTCGCCCGATATTCCCTCCACGTCCGCCAGGGTGATGATTTCGATGTTCTTGTTGCGGGCGCACTCCACCAACTTCGGCGAGAGGATGCACATGGCGCAATCGCCGGTCGGGAAGGTCTTGTCGAGCTGGGCCATGCGCCCGCCGATGGCGGGTGAGGAATCCAGAAGATAGACCTTGAATCCGCTCTCGGCGAGATCGAGAGAGGCCTGGATGCCGGTGACGCCGGCCCCGCAGACCAGCACCGCGCCGACAGCTTCGGGCGCGTCAGGCCGATTCCCGTTGTTCGCGATCATAGTCATGCCTCAGCGCCCGATTCCCTTGGCCTCGAGCAACGCCTTCGGTCCCACCACCAGGCTGTTCAACGACAGCTCATCCGGCTGGCAGCCCATCGCCAGGCCCAGCAACTGCGTGAAGTAGAACACCGGCAGGTTGTACCGGCGTCCGAACTTGCGCTCCATATCCTTCTGCCGCATGTCCAGGTTCAGTTGGCACAGGGGGCAGGCGGTGGCGATGCAGTCTGCTCCGGCCGCCTGCGCCATGGCGAGAATCCGGTTGCCCAGCTCCAGCACCACGCTCGCATCGGTGATGGAGAAGCTCGCGCCGCAGCACTCGGTCTTGTGCGGCCACTCGAGCGGCGTCGCCCCGGCGGCCTGCATGAGCTGGTCCATCAGGGTGGGATTCTCGGGGTCGTCGAAGCCGGTGATCTCGGGCGGACGCACGAGCAGGCATCCGTAGTAGCAGGCCACCTTCAGCCCGGTCAGCGGGCGGCGGATGGCGGCGGCGACCCGTGCGAGGCCGATGTCCCGGCAGAGGATTTCGAGCAGGTGCAGGACCGGCGTCCGGCCGTCGTAGTCGCGCCCCACCACGTGCGCCACCCTGGCGCGCAGGGCGGCGTCTCCGGCGATATGGTGGTTGGCCGTCTTGAGCCGGCTGTAGCAGGCGGCGCAGGCTACCGCGACCGTGCTGCCGCCGGCGGCCGAGAGGCTCTTGGCCGGCAGGGCATCGGCCAGCAGCGGGTCGCTCGAGTGAGCGGCCGTCGAGCCGCAACAGATCCAGTCCTTCAGCTCGGGCAGTTCCAGCCCCAGCTTGGCGGCCACGGCCAGGGTGGAACGATGGTAATCCTTGGCGGCGCCATCCAGCGAGCAGCCCGGAAAAAACGTGTAGGTCACTGGGCGCCTCCCTCGGCGGCCCGGCCGAACAGAGCCTCGCGCTCGGCTTTCCCGTCCTTGCCCGCCACGCGCGGCGCGGAAAGCGGCAGCTTGCCTTTCGCGAGCATCATGGGCGCTTTGCCCACGTCCTCGAACAGCCGTCCAGGTGCGGAGTTTGAACCCGACCATCAGACCCAGCTCGAAGATTCGCCCGCGCTCGCGGACGGCGTCGAGGAAGAGCTCGTTGAAGACGGGAACGGCAGTCGAGGGCGCGACCGACCCTGCGCGGCGGCTCATCTCGCGCAGAGCGTCGATCATGCCGGCGATATCCACCTGCTGCGGACAACGCGTGGCGCAGGTGTGGCAGGACGTGCACTCCCAGATGAAACGGCTGGAGAGAACCGCCTGACGCTGGTCCGTCTGGACCATGCGCACCAGTTCGTGCGGCTTGAAATCGCCTCCGGCCGCCACCGGGCAGCCGCTGGAGCACTTGGCGCACTGGTAGCATCTCATGGGCGAGGCCCCGCTGCGCTCGTTCACCTCGCCAGCCAGGCCGCCGCCGATACTCTCGATTTCGATTGGAGGTGCCATCCCGCCCGTCATTTCTTTTTCTCCGAACCGGCCAGCACCGACAGTTTCACGGCGCCGACCTTGCGATATACATCCCGCGGCGCGCCGGGCGCGTCCATCCACGGTCAGCAGATCCCGCACCTTGACGCCGAAGAGGCGCTCGTTCTCCTCCAGGTACGGGCGGATCAACCGCCAGTCCTTGTCGGTGAGCGGGGAGAACACGCCGCCGTTGAGCTGGCGCTCGACAACCTGGTGGTGCGGATCGCGGATGTAGATGGCCCCGCCGCTGGCGAGCGAAAAGAGGTTGGCGCCGGGGTACGGCGCCGCCAGCGGCGTCATGCTGCCGCCGGCGTCGAACTCGATGCCGTTGAGGATGACGAAGCCGCCGCCGGCCAGCGGATCGCCCGCCATGAACGACTCCGCCAGAAAGTCCAGGCAGGTGCCGTTGATCACCACGCGCGGGCGTCCCACCGCGTTGATCAGCGGCCGGCCCGCGGCGTTGCCGAGCACGTAGACTTCGCCTCCCTTGGCGCCATACATGAAGGTCTGGCCGACATCGCCGTAGATGACCAGCTTTCCGCGCTTGGCGATCTGCGCCACCTGGTCCTGGGCATTGCCGTGAATGCGGATCTCCAGGCCATCCATGCCGCTGGCGGCGTAGTCGCCATTGGAGCCGTAGAGGTCGATCCGGACGCCGTCGGTGGCGGCGCCCAGGCCCGCTCCGTGGAAGCGCTGGCCGCGCAGCCGGTAGACGGCAAAACGCTTCCAACCCATTTCGTAAGCCCGCCGGAGCAGCCTGGCATCGCAGTCGTCGCCCTCGGGAGGGAAGCCCTGGGCGTCGATCACCAGCAGGTCCTCGCCGGAGCGCGGAGCGGCCAGGCGGTCGCGCGTCGCCCAGGTAATCCGCCGCCACTGGTTCGCCGGCGGCTCGCCAAACAGCGGAGCGGCGTCGAGCAGGCGGTCGATGGCCTCTTCGACCACCTGGACCACCGTGGCGCGGCGCTTGTCGCCGGTATCGAAGCGGCGGTCGTGCAGCAGCGTAAGCACTTCGAGGGCGGCGGCGCGGGATTTGGGGCTGTCCGCTCCGCGCACCAAGCCCTGGCAGAACTGCCGCAGCTGGCCGGCCGGCCAGGAGGCCAGGCCCAGCGCGTACTCGAAGAGGCCCTCCACGTCGCCCGTCTGCTGCATTTCCTTCACCGCGGCGGACGTTCCGTTGCCGTTCGTCTCGAAGCTCCCCAGGTCGCAGCGAACCGTGCCGCCCTCGAGCTTCACCGCGCGGCCGAACTTGTCCGCGCAGGAGAGCCGCTTGCCGCCGTTCTCGCCGGGCGACACGGTGAAGACGAACGCGCCGCCATCGCTGCTGGACCCGCCGCGGGCGTTCCAATACTTGTCGGCCACGGGACAGAACCGCGGGTCTTCCTTCGCCAGGCTGCGCAGGGTGGCGTCGATGGCCTGCTTCTCCGAGCAGATCAGGCCGATCTGCACGTCGCCGCTGTCGGAAAAGGCGAACACCTGGGGCCGCAGCATGGCGGTGTCGGTGATTCCCAGCAATTGGAAGTTGCCTTGATGGTTGCGCGCGATGATGAAGAACCACGGGCCATCCGGCGAGGCGTGAATGTGGGTAGCCTGGATCTGCCGGTAGATCGCCTGCTTCTCCGGCGGCAACTGGTCGAAATCGAGTTCCGTGGTGGGCGCCAGGGCCTCGATGATGTACTCCAACGGGTACTGATAGACGCGGTCCCACAGAGTCGAAGAGCTGGACGGAAACTTCCGTGTCGGTGAGGAACTGCTGGCGGATGTTGCGCTGCCGCAGGTACTCGCACACGGAGTGATAGTTGGCGAAGTCGCCGTTATGCACCAGCGCTTCGTTCAGTCCCGGTGAAGGGGTGCGCGCCGCCGGGGTGCCACACGCGGCCTTTGGTGGGGTAGCGCTGATGCGCGATCCACACGTGGGCGGCGAAATCCTGAAGCTGGTAATACTCCACGTTCTGCTCGGCGTATCCCACCATCTTGAAGACCAGTTGGTCCCTGCCGTGCGAAAGAACGAAGGCCCGCTTTTCGCCCAGGGACGCGTAGAACGCTTCATTGAGCCGGTAGGAGTTCCGCCACACGAACTCGTCTTCCAAGCTGGCGCGGCTCGAGACCCTGCAGACCGGCCGTGCGCGCAAAGTCATCCAGAACCTCCGGCTTGACGCGGACGACATAGCGGTGAACGTCCGGCGGGCGAACCTCCAGTCCGGGCAAGTCGCGATAATCGTCGATGTGGGGCTGCCGCGTGGAGAGCGCGATGTCGAAGTGGGGCAGAACGAACTGCCGCTCCACCTCGGCGTGGGCGCTCGGGGTCGAGCAAGGCGATCTGCAGCAGGTAGTGGCTGTCGAGCGTCTCGCGGGAGACGCCGACCTGCTCGGGCACCAGGCCGACGGCCGCGATGCCGCCGCCCTTTCCATTGCCGCGGTTCTGCATCTGGATGGAAGGCTCGTAGATGAACCGTCCCTTGACGGGCACGCTGCACGCAAATCCCGTGACGCCGCAGCCGCCTTCTTCCTCGCGTTCCGGCGTCCGCTCGATATCGGAATAGATCTGCGACCGGCCGGCCAGCAGCCGTTCGGCAAAGCCGCTCATTGAGGAGACCTCCGCCGCGGAGACCGCATCGTCGCTGAGGTAGCACAACACGTCGGTGCGCCCGCGCAGTTCGCGGATGGATGTCATGCCGAGCCGCGCCAGCGCATCGACCATCTCCTCGCGCCAGGCAAAATTGAGGTTGATCAGCCGCTGGGTGGCCCACTCCAGGCTCATCTGCATCATCAGCTCGGGATCGGTGGAGGCGATGCCGCGCGGGCAGCCCCGGCCGCTTTCGCAGCAGGCGCACCGCACGCAGCCCAGGGCCACCATTTCCGACCGTGCCGACCACCACGCCGTCGGCGCCCAGGGCGATGGTCTTCAGCGCGTCGTACGCGGTGCGGATGCCGCCCGAGGCGATCAGCGTCACCTTGTCGCGGATGCCTTCGGCGGCGAGAAACTTGTGCACCTTCGGGACGGCGTACTCGATGGGCATGGCGATGTTCTTCTTGGCGATGTCCGGCGCCGCGCCGGTGCCGCCATAGCTGCCGTCCAGGTGGATGATATGGGCGCCGGCGTAGTAGCTGCCCACGGCCACCATGTCCACATCGGTGGGCGTCGATACCTTCACGCTCACCAGGCAGTGGGGATTCACTTCCTTGATCCAATCGAGGTGCTTCTTGTGGTCTTCCACGCTGTAGACGCTGTGGAAGGGGAACGGGCTGAACAGCGCGTTGCCCGCCACGGCCTCGCGCATGCGCGCCACGGCGGGCGTGTTCTTGTCGCCCAGCAGGTGCCCGCCCAGGCCGGGTTTGGCGCCCTGGGCGTACTTGAACTCGACGATCCGCACGCGCTGGATGGTGTCCTCGCGCACGCCAAAAAGGCCGGTGGCCACCTGCGTGATCACATGGTCGTCGTAGGGCTTCAGACGGTCGTGATATCCGCCCTCGCCGGTGCAGGTGAACGTGTTCCACGCCACGGCCGCGCGGGCTTTGCCCAGAATCGTGTGGATGCTGACCGACCCGAAGCTCATCCCCCCGCCATAGACCGGGAGGTCGATATGGATCTGCGGCCGGCCATCGCCGCGGTGGTTCAAGTCCAAGCCCGTGTCGATCTCCGTGCCGGGTGGGACGCGGGGCGGCGGCTCGAATCCCGGGACCTCGAACTTGAACCGGAGGCTGTCGAACCCGCCGCCCGAAGCGCCCGTGCGGCTTTCCAGGTGCGGCGGCGCGGGACGCCCGGTGGCGGCCTGCGTGCCAGGTCGCCAGGATCAGGTCGCTCGACCAGCGCGGATCGCCCATGCACTCGGCGCTGGGGTTGGGCCGCACCGTGAGGGCCTTCCGCGGGCACAGGGACACGCAGGACTCGGCGGTTTCGGCGCAGGCGGGTCCGATGCAGAAGTTGATCGGCCGGCCGCAGCACGAATGCGTACGCCGGCCGGCTTGCTGTGCACTCCGTACTGGCAGGCCTCGGTGCATCGCCCGCAGGAGGCGCACGCCGCGGACCGATCCACCTTGTACTTGCCCAGAGCGTTGCGGTAACGGTCGGGCGCGGGCCGAATCTCGCGGGCCACGCGTTCCTGGGGCCAATCGCTGTAGCCCGGGGCGGGGACTCGGGCTCCGGCGGGCGGACCGGAACCGGGGCTTGAACGGCGGCAGTACTTGTGCTCATGCGCTCACCTGCGACCGAGGCACGCGGCAGATGTCGCCGAACGCCTCCTTCTCGATGTCTTCCATGAAGATGGCCCTTCCCACCTCGCCGCGCAGACGGCGAACCTCGCGGATACCCATGGCGCCCAGAACCTCGATCAACTGGCTGTGCCAGGCGCCCATCAGGTTCACCATCCTCTGGGTGGCGTAGGCGCGATCGACCGAATCGGTTTCGGCGGGGCACAACTCGCCCGAGCCGCACGTGGCCTCGCCCTCCGCGTCCCTGGGATGGGCGTCGCGGCAAACGCGGCAGCCCAGAGCCACCAGCAGCGCCGTGTCCACGGCCACCAGGTCGGCCCCGCAGATGATCGCCTTGGCCATGTGCTCCGCCAGCGCGATTCCGCCGGAGACGATCAACGTGATCTCGTCGCGCAGCCCTTCCTTGACCAACCGTCCGTGAACCTCGCGGAGGGCATCCTTAATATGCCGGCCGCGCTGTCCGTTGCCCAGCCTCTCGCGGCCGTGCTGGTCGGCGCACAGTTGGAACACCTTGAGGCCCGCGCGGTTCAACTCGAGGATCCGATCGGCCGCCGCGGGCGAAAGCGGCAGCCGCACCGCGATGGTCAACTGCTCGTTGATGGCGCGCAGCTCTGCCGGCCAGGGCCGCTACGTCCGGGCCATCCCGCAATTGCGCCATCCTCACGCCCTCGAGAATGTCCTCGGCAGTTGGCGATGTCTGCTCCGGGCCACCACGGGCACCAGAAACGGCAATTGCTTGGGCAGCGCCTGGACGGCCTCGCCGGCGCGGACCACGGCCAGCGTCTTGAGCTCCTTCGCCGCCGCGATGCGTGCCGCGGCCAGGCGCGCGCCCTGCTCCCGCCAGGCCGGCATGTCGAGGATTACCGGAAGCTGAATCTCCAGCAGCCGCAAGGGCGGGGTCAGCATCCGGCCATCGGGCGTGAACTCCAGGCGCAGCGGCTTGGGACCGATATCCACGCTGGTCGAGATGTACTCGCGCCCGTGAATGCCGTCGCGGGTGGGGCGGACGATTTCCGACATGTCCGTCCAGATCGAGTCGAAACCGGGACCGTGAAACCGGCCGCGATAGCCCGCCCCGGAGACCGGGATCCTGCCGGTATCCGCCTGGTTCCAGGTAGTGAGAATAATGGCCGGGCGTCCAGTATTCGTCGCCCATGTCCAGGAATTCCGGGTTGACCGAAACATCCAGCAGCCCCTTGGTGCAGCCCTGGACGCAGGAGAGGCAGGCTTTGCATTCGTCCAGGGTCGCGCCCGGCGCCAGCGGGTCGCGGTTGAATGCCGACTCGTGCCGGTAGACGTCGTAGAGACAGCGAAGCTTGACGCAGTTGCTGCAGCGGGAGCAGTCCTCGCGCCAATCGACATTGGCGAATTTGCCGATCCGGCGGAACCAACGCGGGCATCGCGGCGGTGTGAATGTGGTACCGATCGGGCATATCGAGCCTCGCCTAAGCCAATCCGGCCTTCCGGATCACGGTGGCGGCCGCCGCTTCGCACCCGCCACAGAGCACGTGAATGCCACGAACGCCGGGGATGGCTTTGAGCTGACCCGCCATCTCCACCGCGATCGCGATTCCCTCCTTGGCCGGATCGGAGGCGCCGCTCAGCCGGGCGATCACGCTTTCCGGCACCGGTCCGTAGGTGCGCCGCCGGTCGAGCAGCCTTGGCCTGCTCCACACTGGTCAGAGGCAGCACGCTGGCGATGATCGCCACCTGTCGGTCGAGCCCGGCCGCCCGCACGGCATCCATCCATCTCTGTGAAACCCGCCAGGTCGAATACCGCCTGTGTCAGCAGGAAACTGGCTCCCGCCGCGATCTTTTTCCGCAGGCGGAGCAGGTTCAGCTCCAGCGGTTGCTGATAAGGGTGGGCGGCCGCCCCGATCGGCAATTCGGGCAGCGGGCCCTCGCGCATCCAATTTCTGAGGGCCTGAGTGAACTGGATGGAGTCGATGTCGTAAACGCCGGCCGCCTGCGGACAGACGCCCAGAGACTGATGGTCTCCGCTCAGGCAGAAGAGGGCCTCGACGCCGAGGGCTGCCGCGCCCCGGGCGTCGCTTTCCAGGGCAATACGGTTGCGATCCCGCGTCACCATGGACAGTGCGGCCGGGCGGCCTTCGCCGGCCAGCATGGCCGCGCACGCCAGCGCCGAGCTGTGAATCCCACCGGGGTTGTCCGCCACCACCACCGCATCCAGGTTGGCGGGCAGGAGGGAGGAGAGCTTCTTCACCGCGTCTGCATCGCCGCCGCGCGGCGGCAGGCATTCAGCCGTGAGGGCCAGCCGCCCGGAAGCCAGCGCCTGAGCCAGTCTACTGTTCGTTGTCGTCATTGCCGACCTCCACTTCCTGGTGGGAATTGTCGTCCGCTCCGGGCACGGAAGCTAGGTTCACTGGGCTGGGGGGCAGATCCCGCAGGATCTCGACTACCTGAACGCGAATGGCCGCCGCCTGGGCGTCCGAAACCGTGGCGGACAGCGCTTCCACGGTTCTTCCGGACGCGAGCGCCATATCTTCCGCCGCCGTGCCGGGCAGGCGGAAGAGCATCAAACGCTCCCTGCCCAAGCCGATCTCATCCAGAATTGAGCGGATGAAGGCCGCGCGGCGCGCGCACCGCTTGCTGCCTTGGACATGGTGGCAGTTATCATCCTGGCAGGCGACCATGCAAACGGCCTCGGAGCCCGATTCGAACGCTTTCAGGACGTGTTCGGGCTGAAGCCGCCCCGTGCAGGAAACCAAGGCTTGCCGCACCGGCCAAGGCCAGCCAAAATCAGGCACCACCGGCCGCAGGTGGCCAGCCGAGGCCACAGCCCGCGCTGGACGGGCGCAGTTGGCGCACAGAAAGACCGTGATCGCGCGCTGGGGCGGCGCCTGATCGTTCGCGCCCCGCGACTGTACAGATATGCTTCCGGCGTCCAGGTTCATAAGGGAGAACCCTCGACAAGGAGGGTAGCGAGCAGTATAACAGACTTTCAGATTTAAATGTCTTAGTATTCATAACTATCATTTGAGCTTATAATGTCGGGCGGTGACTCTCGACCACTTCAAGCATTTGGCGTACGGAGCACTGGCCCGGAGTGTAAGCCGGGGGGCTGAGATGACCTGTCTGATTTACCAGCGAAAGCTCACGATACGCCTCCGGCCCGGTAGGTCACAACGCAGCTTTCAGATTGTCGATGAGGCGAGGCCCTGCAGGAGGGTACTTTATCGGAGAGGCGCTGAAGGCTAGGGAGTTAAATACCGACCGTGGCGGAGTGGCGGCCGGTGCTGTGGGCGCATATGGCCCCGCATGCGTGCTTGTGCAGGCTTTCCGCAAACGGCACTAAAACGGTCGGCACCCGTGGTTCACCAAAGCAACGCGTCAGGCGCAGATGGCCATCGCCGACGAGAGGGATCTCGAGATTCCACACGGGACTGCCGTTGGTATCCACCAAGATCTTCTTCAAACGCCGACCGTTCAACTCCAGCTCCGCGTGCGTGAAGCCGAAAGTGCGGCAGGCCTCGCAGATAATGGTCCAGCGGTCCTCGGTAGTCATCGCCGCAACCAGGGCTTCCTCGAAGGAGCGCACGGCCAAGTGGTTGTTGAGGTGCTTTCGGAACGCCCCTGCGACGAACATCCGCCCTGCCATGCCGAACTCTGCGTAGCCCAAGTGTTGGACGCCGATCCAAGCGGCTGCGCAGAAGACGATAATGATGAGGCCCCTGTACTGGTCTTGGGCAACGCTGCCCAGAAGAGACAAGCTTGCCGCGATTCCACACGCCGCGTAGACGATCAGCACGGTCTTGCGAGGCGTCAGACCGCGTGCCAGCAAGCGGTGGTGAATATGGGCGGCATCCGCAGACATAATGGGCTGCCCGCGCAGAAAACGCCGCGCTATCGCGACGCCTGTGTCGATCAACGGCACGGCGAGCGCCATCAAGGGCGCAGTCATGCCGAGAATTGTGGACGCCTTATGGCTCCAAAGCACGCCGTAGCACCCCAGCAGAAAACCGATTGTCAGGCTGCCTGAATCGCCGAGAAAGACCGAGGCCGGATTGAAATTGTAACGCAGGAAGCCGAGCAGCGCACCGGCCAGCGGAACCGTGGCGAGGGCCAGCGTCACATTGTTCGTAAGCAGGCCGCCAAGCAGAATTGTAATCGTCGCAAATAACCCGGCGCCGGCTGCCAGACCGTCTACACCGTCGATCAGGTTGAACGCGTTAGAGCATCCGACCAGCCAGAGCAGTGAGATCGGCAGGCTCAACCACGGGGGCATGGCCAACCCTCCGACCGCAGTCACCTGCACGCCGGCGCAGAAGGCGGCGCAGGCGGCAGCCGCCTGTCCCGCGAACTTGTACCAGGGTCTGAGGCCCCGGATGTCGTCTAGCAAACCAACTGCAAACACCAACCCAGCGCCGGGGAGGATCTTCCACGCGATAGGCAATCCGGCCTCCACGAACCGTGTGGCCGCCAGCCGCGAAATCAACAAAACTGCGAACGCGCCGAGATAGGCCAGCAGTAGCGGTACGCCGCCTACTCTCGGCACGGGAGATGGGTGGAGCTTCCTCAGGCCGTCCGGACGATCGACCATCCCGAAACGCCAGGACAGATTCCGGCACAAGGGCGTCAAGATCAGCGCCAGCAAGAAGGACACGGAAGCCAGGACCGCAAGAGAGTACATTTAGATTCGCTCATCCGGCGGCGTCAGGGGCAAACTCGCTTTCAACAGGTACGCTGGCGGCCTCTTCGAGAATCGCCAGCATCTCTCGCGCTTGCCGCTCACGACTATACTTCGGCGCCGCGCCGAGGCTGTTCGCGGCCAAGCGTCGGCATAGCGTCTGGTTGTCTTTGAGTAGCCGAACCGCGTCCATCAACTCCTGGGGCCGTTCCGGCAGAACCCACAGCCCGGCGCCGCTCTCCACCAAAATCTCGCTGGCCTCACCTTTCGGAGCGGCCAGCAGAATCGGCCGACCCATTCCCATGGCTTCGAAAATCTTCGATGGGATTACCGTTTGGAAAAGCGGCGTGTCTTTCAAGTGCACCAGAGCCACGTCACAGAGGCTCCAATAGGCCGGCATCGATTCTCGGGGCTGGGCGGGAACGAAAATGACATTTCGGAGCCCCATCTGCCCGGCTTTGGCGACCAGCCTTTCCCGCTCGGCACCGGGTCCCACGAAAAAAAAACGGATCTGCCCGTCACGTTCCAACGCCGCTGCATGGAGCACGCTTCCAAGCGCGTGGGCCATGCCCAGAGTGCCGATGTATCCGACTACAAAATCCTCCGGCGCAAGACCGAGCGTTTTCGCTAAATGCTCGTCTTTCGGACGCGGGCTATAACGGCCCAGTTCGACGCCATTGATCACCACGCCAATTTTGCTCGCTTCCACGCTACGGCCGACCAGGTTCGATTTGAAAGCCTTGGTCAGCGCCACGATGCGCGCCGCCCGGCGATACATCCAGAGTTCCGCTTTCACCAGCAATTCGAGTCCGATGTTCGGCTTCATTGCGCCGACGGCGACGACCGATTCCGGCCACAGGTCCGACAATTCCAGCACAAACGGTATGCGCCGCAGCTTGGCCAGAACGCAAGCGCCGAAAGCCCCGAAGAACTGCGGGGAGGTGGCTACCACCAGATCCGGCCGTGGTTCGAACATGCCGGCGACGGACGCGGCGACCATGTACGAAAGGAAGTCGAGGATGCGCAGGCAGCAACCGGCGTTGGGAGCGATATAGGTCTTGAGCCGCACGACCCGGATGCCGGCCATTGTCTGGATCTGACGCCAGCGGTTCTGGTATCCCGGGAACACCCTTCCTTCGGGAAAGTTAGGCGCGCACGTCAAGACGGTAACCTCATGGCCCCAACTCACCCAATAGCAGGCACGCTCGTACACACGGGACGCTTGGGCGTTCCGCTCGGGAGGGAAGTTGTCGGCAAAGAAGAGAATTCTCACGGATTCAGGCCGCGAGCGAGGATCGGCGCGTCAGAAAGAAACTCGAGTCGTGAATTGGACAGGGCACTGGCCGGTCCATCGACCTACGACGGTCCGGTTCGGTTCGCTCTTGTCGAATTCGGGATGCCAGAGCGTTGGTTCCTCGGCACGGGTCAGCTTTGAATCCAACTGAATGCTGCCTTCCGATTGCGGATGCAGGTGGAAGTAGATCTCGGCGCGGTGTTGGTGTGCCGCTTGCAGGGTGTCGCTGATTCGCAGTTCGCTTTCGCTGAGGTCAAGACGGCGGGTATGGATCACGGGATCTTTGAGACGGGTGTAGCCGTCGTGGCTGGCTTCGGCGAAGGTTCGGTGATCGGTTGTGATGTTGAATGGGCGGGCCCGGCGGGCTACCCGAAAGGCGGCCCAGACCTCCGACTGATCCTGGCCATCCAGGCGGATGGTATTGTGCGCCGCCGTGCCCCGCTGGGCGTGGCGGTCGGCATTATCTTCATAGGTCGAGATGCCGGAATTCACCAACACCCTCCGCCCCAGGTGCGACATCTCGAACGAAAGAGTGTCGCAATGCGCGTGGCCTGGCTGGTAGTCGGGGCCCAGCGGCCCGGCATCGAACAGTACCACCGTAGCGGCGCTCTCCAGTCGTATGTACCCGCTCTCCGCCGGCAGCACGGTAACGGGATCGATGCCCAGGCGTGCCGCGTAGTCGAAGAGCAGCCGTGGCTCCGCTGCCACCCCAAACGCCGAGTCGTTGAAGAACGCCACCTGCCCGTCCGGATGCAGCATCTGCTTCAGCCACCCCGACATCCGCGCCGCGACCCCCGACCAGTCCGGCAGAAGCCCCGGATAGGCGCGGCCGAGGTTCACCAAATCGAGCATGTCTTCGAAAATCAGGGAATGGTACATCGGACTGCGCTCGAAGTGGCCTCCATCCGCCAGGATCTGCTCCGGGATGGCCCGCTCCAGCAGCCGCAGGCCCTCGCCCAGCCACCTTTCACGGTCGAAGAAGCACCCGGCGAACGCCACGGCTTTCGCATTGGCGAACAGATGGTTGGCCAGCAGATGGTATTCGACGGTTCGGGAGAGATAGTCCGCTTGGGCGGCCAGGCTTTCGGACACGCCGCTGGTCGCCAACCCGCCGCCCATCATCCACTTGATCCAGTTCACAATCCGCCGCGAGAGCGGATACGGCTCCCACCCGGCTCCCCTTCCGGCCGGGTTCTCCCGAATCCATAACTCCACCGGTTCCACCTGGGGCCTGGGGTGATAGTGCACGGTGTAATCCCTTAACCGCGATGGGACCGTCAGCGGAGCCGGCTCATATACCACCGGTTCCACCCAATACCCCGCTCGCGCGCGCAACGCCGGCTTTGGGAACCTCGGGAACGGCGGCAGCCTCCGTGTAAACCGGTTGACGATCTGCACCGGCCTCAAGCATCGCACTGTCCGCAGTTCTTTCAGCACTAGGATCTCGTCGGGCGGGCGGCCCGCCTACCGCGCCGTCGTCCCCAGGTTCATAAGGAATCCCGGCAGCCCGCAGGCCTTTCCTAGCCAGCGGCTTGTAGCGTAACCCGGGCCACTTCCACCAATTCCTCAAACGGAATGGGCGAAGGACCGCCTTGGCGCACGGCTTTCAGGAATGCCGCCACGCACCCCGCATTCCCCTTGTCCTGCCGCCACAGCCGCATGGATCGGAAACCCGGCCAGCCGTACCCCTTCATCGTCCGGAAGTTGTTCAGCTGCAGAATCCGGCCGCCGCAGAAGATTTCCACACGCTCCTTGGGGAAGGCCTTGCTGCCGTTCGCAAAATAGTGGATGGCCGCGGTGGAACCGTCCTCGTAGCCCAGGCTGATGGTCACGGTGTCGGCACTCAATTTACTGCTTCGCACGGATCTGACTCGCGAGCCAACCAGGCACCGGGCCAGGTCGATGAAGTGGCAGCCCTCGCCGATAATTCTTCCTCCGCCCGCCAGCGAATCGAGCGTCCAGTGATCCGGCGGGACGGCGCCCGCATTTACGGTGATCACGATAGCCTTGGGCTCGCGGATGCCTTCCAGCAGTTGTTTCGCTTGGAGCGCGTGCCGCGCGAACCGTCGGTTGAAACCGGCCATCAACAACCCGGGCGCCTTCGCGACGGCGGCTTCAATGGACGCCAGGTCGTCTTCATTTACGGCTAACGGCTTCTCCACGAAGACGTGTTTGCCGGCTTGCAGAGCCTGACAAACCAGGCGCGCGTGACTGTCGTGCCGGGTGGCGATGAACACCGTGTCGATTTCCGGATCGGCCAGAACTCCGGCGTTTTCCGTCGTCGCGGCGCTGAACCCGAATTTTCGAGCCGCACACGCCGCCGAAACGCCATTCTGATCGGCGGCGGTCTTGAGACGCGCCGAAGATTCTCGCAGCTCCGGCAGCAGCGCACGGAGGGCCTGCTGCCCCGTCCCGATCACTCCCACCACCGGTCCGTCCCGGGTCTCCCTGGCTTTCCGAGGCGAAATTCGAATGGTGCGCTGGGGGGGGGCCTCTTCCGGGTTCTCCTGGTATTCAAGAAGGATCCCCAGGTGCGGTTCGCCGCTCAGCAACAATTGGTAAGCCTCTTCGGCGCGCTCGAACGGGAAGCGGTGCGTGATCAGCGGCCCGACATCCAATTTGCCGTCGGCCAGCAGGCCCAGCACCGCCTCGAAGTTGCGCTGCGCGGTCCACCGCACGAACCCGATCGGGTAGTCCTGTCCCTTTTCCTCGTAAGCGGGATCGTACCGACCCGGGCCATAAGAACAGGAAACCTGGAAGCGCAACTCTTTCTTGTAGAAGTCGTCGCGCGACAGTTCCAGCCCCGCCACGCCCACCAAGACGATGCGCCCGCGCTTGCGGCACATCTGCGCGCCCTGGTGGACCGGCTCATGGCTCTTGGTGGCTGCCGCCATGATGACCCCGTCGAGGCCGCGGCCGCCGGTAAAGGCTTCCGCAGCCCGCAGCGGGTCGACACCCTCAGAGAGGTCGACCGTTTCGGCGCCCCATCGTCGAGCCAGTTCCAGCCGTTGTCGATCAAAATCGATGCCCAAGACCCGGCAGCCGTGTGCGCGCAGGAGTTGCACCGCGAGAAGCCCGATGAGGCCCAGCCCTATGACTGCGAAGGACTCTCCCAGCTCCGGCTGCGCCAACCTGAGTCCTTCCAGCGCGATGGCGCCGATCACCGTGAACGCCGCTGCCTGGTCCGAAACCGCATCCGGGATTTTGGCGCACAGGTTGCGGGGGACCGAGACCACCTCGGCGTGCGCGCCGTTCGAAGCCACGCGGTCGCCGGGAGCGAACCCGGCGACGCCCCCACCGGCATCCAGCACCGTCCCGGTGTTGCAGTACCCCATCGTAAGAGGCTGATCCAGCTTGGCTCGCACGGTATCGAGCGTGGCCACGAGGCCATCGGTGCGGATCTTGTCGAGCAGCATCCGAAGCTTGTCTGGCTGCTGCCGGGCTTTTCCTATCCAGCCGGCACGTCCGAAATCGAGGAGCATTCGCTCGGTGCCCGAG
Organism: Terriglobia bacterium; assembly: GCA_963714205.1. GTDB lineage: Bacteria > Acidobacteriota > Terriglobia > Bryobacterales > Bryobacteraceae > CAVQNQ01. The sequence continues at coordinate 125,361 of CAVQNQ010000001.1, read as the reverse complement.
GATATCAGGGTGCGCTTGGATCGAATGACGAGGGCTCCCGGATTCGCGCCGGGCACAGGCACCTCGGCCACCTCAAACACGCCATTTAGAGGACTTTGAAGCACCTGCAGCATTAATCGTCTCCGGCGCTGCTGCGTCCTTTCGAAGCGGCCAGCTTGGCCTCGGAAAGCTCCGATACCACAAACCGGAGTTTGCCGGAGGGCGTTCGATCCAGATGATCCACGTAGTTGATTCGAATGTCCGTATGATCCCCAACCCGCGAACGGAATTCAGCGAGCAACCTCTCTTCGTCGGCAGGCCCGTATGGATCACTCCGAACCACGCGGATTTCGATCTCGCCGACCTTCCGCTGATAAATCTGAGCCTCCCGAATATTCGACAAATCCTTGAAGACATGGTCCATCCGGCCCACCCGCACCCCGTTGCGTAGCAGAATGTAATCTTCCTCGCGACCATCCACTTCCGCCACCAGGCGGCCGGCTCTTCCGCAGGGACAGCTCTTCTGGCTGGCAGGCTGGGCCAGATCGCCGGAATCGTATCGGATCAGTGGGAACGCCGGGTTTGAGAAGTTCCCGCCGACGATCCGGCAGCTCGAGCCGTTGCCTGCCGGGAGGAATTCCACGCAGGCGAAATCCTCGTCGACATGCAGGCGCCCAAATTCACACTCGGAGAAATTCGCCACGGCCTCCGCCATGCCGTAGTGCTGCCGTGGCCCCACCTCAAAGGCCCTCTCCATCAGTTTCCGTTGATGGGGCAGCAGGTTCTCCGCACCGGTGGTCACCCACCGGACCTGGTAGCCGATGTCGATCCGCCGCTCCCACACGTACGCCGCCAGAACGGACAATACGGAAGGATAGCCGTGCAGCCAGGGTGGGCGATGCTGGCGTAGCGCATCCACGTAGAAGCGGAGATTCTCTGGGGCGAGGTGATAGGTGCTGAATAGGATCTGCCGGCCCGGGTGATTGAAGCGCCAGAACGGCGGCCGAACCTGGGCGGGCGACACTACCGGGCGGCCTCCGAAATAGCCGCACCAGGTATCCAGATCGATTCCGTGCCACCGGCGATAGCGCCACCAGACGGCCCATTGCTCGCGCAGCGCGTCAGCACTGGCGACAAAGTGCAGTCCTCCGCCCGTAGTGCCGCTCGTGTGCACATCGCGGAGACCGCTGGCGGGACGCCAATCCGTGCGGATAGTGGAGTCATGATCTTTGACCTCCGATTTCGAGAGCACCGGCAGCCCTCTCAAATCATCTATGTCTCGAATGGCAGCCGGATCGAAACCCGCCGAGCGAAACCGTTCGCCATAGAACGGCGAATGGGAAGCGGCCCATGCGAGTGTGGTCCGCAGCCGCTGGTTCCGCAATTCCATCAAGCGATCTTCATCCCAGCGCGCGCGCTCCTCGACTTGCCTCAGCAGAGAGTGGAATCGGGCCGAGTAGCGGTCGCGCCGAACGCGCCAGCCTTCGAGTGAGCACGCCAGATCCTGCAGAGGGCCCGGAACGCTCGAATAAAGGTCAGCGAGCAGCGACATGTCAGGATCTCACGCTCCGCTCGATATGGCCTTTCCAGCCAAAGTGCGGCTCGAAGTGGAAGGTGGAATCCGGATCGATCTCACCGAGGGGCCGGTTCCACTCGGGCCGGTTGCTGACCGCACGGACATCACGCCAGTGCCATTCCGCCAGTGCCAAGGCCCGCGCGCGGAAGGCATTTCTGACGATTGGGATCCGGTCGGGGTCGAAACCCATGAGGACCGCGCAGGCTGCATTACGCTCGCAGGATTGGTCCCGAACATGACGAGACCAGCTTCCACGGGATCAGGATTCAAGGGGCCGCGGCCCTGGCCGGCTACGATGCCATCGACGATTACCAGGTGAGGCTTGCGATTCGTCGGGAGCGGCAAGCGAAAGCGCCCCTCCGGGTTGCCATAGGCCAAGATCTTATTGAGATCCAGGCACATTCGCCAAACGGTGTCGTTTCCGTACCAATTGCCGCTACGGATGACCGCCTCTGTGTCGCCAAATATTTGGCGGCCCGCATAGCGGGCGAGACGGTGGATCTGCGGACCGATACCAGGTATGCGCAGCGAAAGGCCCCGAACTCGGGCGACCATATCCCTTTCGAACCGGCGCATTACGGCACTTGGGTCAGGGTGCTCGTCACCGCGAGGGCCCTCGGTGTGGTGCGGCAGCCAGTTCTTATCGCCGTTAATGCCAACAAGGTTCTTGAGAGCACCGGTGATGCCGGCCTTTTTGTGAGTCTTCAGCTTGGGGAGGCTGATCACAACATCGGCCCGGATCGCGGTGCCTGAGATGAGGTACTCGTGCCGTCCACCGGAGTGATGGGAATTCAACTCGACCGAGTCGTAGTCGGCGCCATAGTAGAAGCCGGCACCAGGATGGTCGTGGAACTCGCTCGAACTACCGAGGTCAAATCGAATGTAGCCGTTTGGATCGCCCGCGAGCTTGCGCCGCGAGACGATGACTCCCTCGCGTGCAGTCCATTCTTCACAACGCAGGTCGATAAGGCCGAAACGAAGATCGCGCGACGCGTATGCGCGTTCCAGATCCTGGAGGCCCAGCAATCGGCAGATCGTGTCGAAAGACGAATCTGTCTGGGGGGCATCGGCGATAATGATGCTACCGCGTCCCTCAAGAGCGGCGAACACCCTATCGGCGACAGCGCGAATGAGATCTCCGGAAGTGGTCATGTAACACCACCCCCCAGCCTCGCGGGGATGCGATTCCTTGACCAGGTTGGGCTTCAACAACACCGTCTGACCGGGTCGGACCAATCCACGGAGCGGGTTCCACGCGGCCGTACCCGCCGCCGCCGAATCAAGACCGGTCAGTTGGAGACATTCCGCAAGGGCGGAATATGCGGCGCTTGGAACGCTAGGTTCGCCCTGAGGAGGCGCAACCGAAATGTCAGACGGGTAGCGGGCACCCGAGTGCACGACTATGGTCACGCTATCTTGTCGCACATGCTCGTCGCGCATATTAGACCCGAATGAAACGGGTTCGCCGTCTTAGGTGCTCACCGCGAAAGCGTTTTGGGGCTTCTCACGCAACCAATTATTCCCGTCCGCCTTCGTTGAATGTTGATCGACGTTGCGCGACTTTGAAGAGCTCGCGATTTCTCCGTAGGGTTTCCGGGTCCCGGCTTACAGTCATGCCGTAAACGACTGCGCGTTGCGAGCGCCTGGCAAACTCTTCAGGCGCCATATCGATCGCTTCCTGTAGCACATCCGCGAAGGATCCCGGCTCTTCGAGGGGAAGCGTCCATCCGACACCTTTCTCCTCGAGGTCATGCCATGGTGTCCGGTTGCTAATCAGGACCATGCAGCCCGCCAGCATCGCTTCAACCACGACGTGCCCAAAGTTCTCTCCGTGAGTCGGGAGAAAAAAGACATCGTTCTTGGCGAGTGTGGATGCCACGTCGGAGTGCTCAATGGGTCCAAAATACCGGACCCGGATGTTCTCCGGAAGAGAACGCATCAACTGCTGACATTCCCGCCAATATGTCGGGTCGTCAACTCCGCCATAGATGTTAAATTGCACGTCGCCGCGCAACCCCAGGCTTAATGTGCGGAGTGCGCCGTCCAGATTCTTCTTGCGCGTGATCCGCGACAGAAAGGCCACTCGAAGCTCGCCTTTCGCCTTCAAAGCTCTGGTCAGTATCGAGAGCGTCGCATCGGGACTGATTAGGTCGGGGACCACCAAAACCGGAGCCCGGACAATGGTCGAGCGGGGACCGAAGATAGAGCGGATCTCGCGTTCTTCCTGAATGCTGGATGCCTGCCAGACCACCTCGTCATACAGCCCGATGAAACCGGCGAGGTGAAGAAACAGCCTTTTTTTCCATTTCTTAAGGGCCAGCGCACCCGCCGTGAGTTCTCCCCGTGGCGCCAGTACAACGGGTCTATCAGGGACCATCCCGAAGTAGCGAAGGACCAAAACCTGAATCGAATAGCGGGGATGAAAGAAACTGTTCAGATAGACTACGTCGCATGGGGTACGAGACAGAAGTTTGCGGACGTGCCATAGCCTCATCGCCTTGTCGGCCATGTATAACACGTCTGCATTGCCTACGCGGTGCCATTTTCCCGGCACTATGTCGGAATAGGAGCGTCGATCGCCGAAATCACGATCGGTAGTCACAATCCTGAATTCGACCTCGCCGCCGAGATGTCTCACTAAATTCGCAATACTTCGGATCGGGCCACCACCACGAGAACCGGGAAGGTAGTAGTTGACGAATGTAAGGACCGTCATCCGTGGATCCCATGAGCTTTCCGAGGATGCGAGCCATGCGGCGCAAGACGTGCCGGTAAGAATGGCCAACGCCGACTCATGCCTTTACACGGACGATGATCGACGGAGATCCCCCGCCCCGTGGGCCGTGGCTCCTCGACGAACGGCGTTGAATACCTGATCCACGCTCAACCCGCTGATGCAGGGGTGTCCGGGCACCGGGCACGTTTCGAGTCCGCAGCCTTCGCAGGGAACCTCGAGGCGCAGTACGCGGTGCCCCTGGCCGAGCGGATCCCACTGGCCTGGGGGATTCCGGGCACCATAGATCCCAACTACCGGCGTGCCCACAGCCGCTGCCAGATGGGTCGTGCCCGTGTCCAGGCCCACCACCACGCGGCAGAGTTCCATCACCGCCGCGACCTCCAGAATGGAGAGCTTGCCGCAGGCGTCGATTGTTCCCGGTACCGAACGGCAAATCATTTGTCCGGATTGAGCGTCGGCGGGACCCCCGAGGAGGATCACTTCCCACCCCAACTCGCTGGTCACTCGGCGGGCTAATTCCACAAACCTGATAATCGGCCACCGGTTAGCAGAAGTTTTCGCGCCCGGGCAAATCGCCGCGAGATCTCGCTCTGGAGCGACACGATACTTTCTCAGAAACTCAGCAGCCGAACTCCGGAACTCTCGCGATGGAGCTAGCAGAGGCGTCTGGAAGCAACCTTCGAGGTCCAGATCAGCACCCAGCTCGCGCAGCCGTCTGACGAGGCTCCGCGACTGGTGGGTAGCCGGACGAGCTTCATTGCACTTACTTGCTGGCGGAATTGCGTTTCCTCCCGCCGCGAATCCCAACCGCACCTTGATACCAGCCAGTGCGAAGTAAATTCCGTCCCTGCGCACTGAATCGGCTGGCCGGTCGCGCAACAAGTAAATGACGGTATCGAATTGCTTCCGCCGGAGCGTACAGAGACACCGGATTGCACCTATCATCCGCCTGAGTGATCCCCCGGTCGCTGGGTACGTGAGGAACTTATCCACTAGGCCCAGCTCGCTCAGAAGCTCCTCTGGCCCAGCCAGGTGCACAGGAGTGGCGTTGTGGAGTAGCGTGATCTCTTGCCCTCTCCAGTGCTTTCGAATCGCCCGAAGGGCCGGGATACTGATGATCGTGTCACCCAGCGACCCGGTATGAAATACCAGAACTCCGCTCAATGAATCTCTCTGCCGGATCAGAGGTCTAGGCTGCCGTCGAGCCTTCCTGTTTCGGCCCTCGCCGCACGGGGGATCGGCGGGGCCGATACTCCCGCGACGCCCATATGGGCAAGCATGTCGGTCAAGCGGTCGCTGTACTTGTTCCGGGCGCCGCATATTCTCGCTTGACACGAGCCGGCGAGGCGCTCCCGGTCAGCTTGGTCGCTGGCCAAGAGCCGCACGGCTTCAGGCAGTTCGTCGGCAGATTGAAAATAGACGGCGGACTCACCCGGGGGCCCGAACATCTCCCGATGATCTGGCGTATCTTCCACAACCAGGCACGCGCGCATGGCCGGGAGCTCGAATGAGCGCATGGAGTGGCCGTCGCGGTTGGCTCGTCGCACCAGGCACACCGAGACCGTCGCGGCCGCGGCGGCCTTTCGGGCCGTGGTTGGGTCTGCGAATCCCAAGTGCGAGGCGCGGGTCTCGCGGTAGCGATCCCAATATCCGCCGTATAGGGCTACTTTGAAACCCTCCCGGATCAGCGCGGCCATATAGGGAATGCGGCTCTTGTCGGCGCCGCCGGCGAAAAACACATCCGACCCGAACCTGCTTCTTTCCGAAGCGTCGGCAGGCTGCTCGGGGAAGTGTATCTCGGGTGCGTAGGCGAAGGGCATGTACACGACGTTACCGCAGCCAGCCACCCGCAGGTCGGCTATGTTCGCGTGGCGCGGGGAGAAGATGCAGTCGTATTCGGGGAGCACTTCGAGGAACCAGGGTGCGCGGTGTGCCGGGTTGAAGGGGTCATCCGTCAAATAGTTGCACGTCCGAATGCCCAGACCGCGGATGGCTCGAAGATCGGCGGATTCAATGGGAGCGATCCCCGTTGCGAGCAGAACCTCCGGCTGGGAGCTGCGACAAGTCTCTACCACCAGCTGGCTGAAGCCGCTCAGGTGCGCTGGCCGGTGCCCGTGGAGGCGCCAATGGAACCTGTTTAGCCAAATATTGGACGAGGCGGCGCCCCTCACATCGAGGAATTTCGTGGGCAAACCTAATACCATAGCGCCGTTCAGAAGATGCGCGCCGACGTGCACAACACCGGAATTGGCAACCAGCAGCAACCGCGGATTCGGCCGGCAGGCCACTTCCTCCGCACTCATACGGCCTGGTGTTTGCGAGACAGAATCTCGCGGTACATGGCGAGGCATTGCTCGCCGTAACGATCCCATCCGCCCGTGAGCTTCACTCGTTCGAGAGCTTTCGCCGCCATGGCTTCCCTTTCAACGGGATGTTCGATGATCCACTCGACCTTCTCGCGGATGGCCAGAGGATCACGGATAGGCACAATGAAGCCTTCGACACCGTCTGCGAAAAGGTTCTCGGCGCCGGAGTTGGAAGTGGCAATAACGGGCAGGCCGCACGCCATCGCCTGCGCCTGCACCAGTGCGAGGCCCTCTTGGATTGAGGGCAGCACCAGGACTGAGCCTTGGCTGTAAAGGGAAGCAAGAGACGCACGCGGATGAACGCCCTTGTAGACGAAGATCTCTCGGTTTCTTGCCAGCAGATCCTTGGCGGTGTTGTCCAGATTGCCAATCAGCCACAGCTCGCAGAGTCGATTCTTAACTAGCGGTCTCAGCGCGTCGAACAAGTAGCCGATGCCTTTCTGGATAGAGGCATTCCCCACGAACAGCGCGCGGAAAGTCGCGTCCAGTTTTGGCATCGAGTGGAACATCGACAGATCCACGCCGTATGGGCAAACATACGTCTTTTCCGGTCTCATTCCGTGTTCCACGAAAGAGCGCTTGGCGAAGTCTGAGGGAACTACGACGGCGTCGGCCTCTGCGTATTCCGCAAGGCAGCGCTCCAACCCTTCGGCGCTGAAGTACGGCGGCGGCACCCCCCATCGCCGATGTTCCTCTTCAAGCAACGCCTTCTGAGTCAAAATGTGGGCGGATCCTCGGTTACAAACCCAGGCTTTGCCATGCTTTTTCATCACCCTCCCTGCCGCCGGTCCCGGGCCATCGAGCCCGTCGAGAATGTCTGTCGTCTCAGGATTCACCGACCGGGCAAGCCAGCGCCCCAGCGCCTCGAGATCTCGATCCTGCCACCACGTAGTTTTGGGCAGGGGTCGAATCCGCTGGCGCAGAGCGGCTGCCATATGCAGAAAAGGGTGAGTGCGAGCATGTGGCCTGAGATCCCGGTCCACGCGGCACAGGGGATTCCCGGTGAGGATTTCGACGCGCTGGCCCAGACGGAGCATCTGGCGTGCAAGATCAAACATGTGAAACCGGCCACTCGCCGAGACCGCGATCCCCAGAATGGGCGCCTCGGAATCGGGATCACGGTTGTTCACGGCTTCCTCCGAGTCGACCGACGGCCTTCATCCTCCGGCCTTATCGGCGGCACATCCTTTGAGTAAGCCGGGGACGTCCCTGTTCCCGCGGGATCTTTGTCTGGCGATACGGCGCAGACCCGATACGACCCGCATGACGAGCAGAAGCACTACTGCGCTACGAAACGTGGAGAAGAACACCTCTACGCCTTGTTCGGTGAAGATGCAGCAGTAGCTCAGAGCCAACCCGAAAACGTAAGCCGTCAGCGCGTTTGAGGAATTGACCCACCGGTCGAGATACGCAAAAGCAAGTCCCAGCCCGACGGCGCAGAACATGAGGCCTGGCGCGCCATAGTATCCGAAGAGGATGGTAAAGAGCGTGGTCGGCAGGTCAACCTCGCCCGGCAACCCGAAGTGGGCGTCCGCGTAAGCCCTCTCGTTGCGGTCCTCCAGCGCAGAATCTAACTTGCTCGTGTAGATGAAGCTCGGCGTAAAGGCGAAAAAGTCATGCGCAAACGATGTCAGACCGACCCCGGAGTAACCTTGGCGAAATCGCTCGTTCACCATGGCGGGGAAAATGTTGCCATCGAAGCGGTACAGGAAATCGTTCTTCAAGTCGAGCTCGGGGTCGTCGATGGCTGCGAGCCCCGCCTGGATGGTGTTCGCGATGCGTTCTCGCGCGGGGGCGTAGTAGGTCTCGCGACCAAAGTAAGACCGCGTCGAAGAGACCAGTGCAGACAGAGCTGCAAGGAGAAAGAGCCCGGCACTCAGCTCTCTGAACTTCAGCAGACGACCATACCGGGTGAGCGCTGCGGCTGTCATTACGAGGGCGGCTATCACGGTCAGCCGGCTGCCCAGAAGCGTGAACAACACGGCTTCGACGAGAAGGATGGGCAGCATCCACTTCACGGAGCTCCGCATAATCAGTGCGATGAAGCACATGACTGTCGACAATAAAAAGAGCGCTTGGGATAGGCCGCCGAGGAAGTACCCGTGCGCGCCGTAGGCGTCGTTTCCGGCAGTGGCCGCGAGGATGAACGATGGAACCGCGATGCCGAGAAGCAGCGGAAGGCTTGCTTCGGGTTTTCTCATGCATTTGGGCGGCTGGGCCTCCAGAAGGCGCTTGAACGTCCAGGCGTAGACGGTCGAGAATGACAACATGGCTACGCTAGCCAATAGAACCCACCGATCGACAGACTCCTGATCGATGAGCACCAGGTTCGGATTGTTCGCCGGATAGAGAATGTTGGCGATTTCCGTCACGCCGTGGAAAGTGCCCAGGACGACGATCAGAAGAGCGCCGTTGTACATAAGCAGACGAGAACCGACCAAGCGTAAGACAGCGACCACAGCCAGGAGTTGAAGGAGAAGGCCAGACAGTAGGGCTAAAGACACTTTGAGCAAGAACCACGCAACGAACGCATGTGGCGGTTTGCTGCACATGCAGAGCCCCATCCACGCATGGCGACGACGAAGGCAAGATGCCGAATGGCCTCGGCCCACCGGCGCGCCGGTCGCCGATTGTAATGACGCATCCGTGCTTCCCAAAACATCCGCTCCGTTTGCTCTTGCGTCAATTGCTCAGCTCCACCCCAGGAGCGAGGCACGGCCTCACGACTGGCGAGTGTGATCAGAGGGTCAGCCACATAGGCGACATCGAACTTCTCGGCCAGCCGCAGCCACATATCAACGTCAGCTACGAAGCCAAAGCGGGGGTCAAAAAGACCGGCTTCCAGATACGCCGAACGTCGCCCCATTACCGTACCCCAAACCGGAGAATCGAAGCGCCAGCGTCTAAAAAAGATCTGTTCCAACAGCACCGAACCTGGAACGCACGGCCCTAGGGACTCCTGGTATACGCGAATCGTCGTGCCGGCGCTATCGATGGTTCTATAAGCATTGAACACAAAGGCGGCTTGTGGTGCCGCGTCCAGTGCCGCCGCCCACCGTTCCAGAAGCCTAGGTGCATACAGGTCGCCATCGTGGAGATTAGCGATGTATTCGCCTGCCGACACCGCGATTCCGGCGTTCAGATTACCGGGCATCCCGACGTTCTTCAGCCCCCTCCGATAGCGCACTCGCCGATCGCGTGCTTCATACTGGCGGCATACACGCTCCGTGTCATCCTGCGATGCGTCGTCGCTGATAATGAGATCGAAGTCTTCCAACGTCTGCGAGAGAATAGAGTCCAAAGTGACCGCCAGCACGTGAGCGCGGTTGTAGGTTGTCAGGACGACGCTAACCTTGGGAACAGTCATAGAGGCCTCCTCCGACTCAGCTCTCGCTTAGCGCCCAACGAACATCCCTTGTATAGTGGTGATCAGAGCAAGGTCGAAACCAACAGAGCGAACCTGTTGGCCTGTTTCGGCAAGCATGTGCTCAAGCAGGAGTTTGAATAACCGACCTAACACGAAGCAGAGCAGAGCACCGGGACCTACCCCAACTCGCCACACGCGAACGATCGTCCTTCCGCAGACCGAGTTGCCATGAAGTAAGGGCCGCAGCCAGTGTCGTCAAAGCACCGACTTGGAGCCAACGGAACGGATCCGGGCCGACGGCGATGAAATGCCCCAGGTAACCGATGCCCCAGGCAGCACAAGACGTCGCAGCGAGCCCCAGCCATAGCCGCGCCGCAAATCGAGCGTATCCTTCATCGAGAATATTGCATGTATCTTTGATAACGAAGTGATAACAGGCGATTGCGTCCCCTAAAATCATTCCGATCGGAACGGCGAGCAGGCCGCACACGGGGATGAGACCCGCCATGGCCGCTACACTCAGAACAGCCGAGCCCGCGTAGGAATACGACAGATTGCGGTGCCGGTTGCTGGCAGCGGTGAACAACGAACTAGCCAGCCATGGGGACTGTAGAACGAGAGCAATCAAGAACAGCCGCAAGAGCCACATGTCCTGTCCCAACTTTCCGCGGGTCCAGACCGAAATAACTTCTGCCCCTTCGAACCAGAGAGCGGCAGCGAAGGCCGCGCACAATGCCGTGGAACCGGTGGCCAGGAGGCGGTGACAGAAACGTAGCGACGCAGCGTCCCCGGTCGCGTCCAGGCGCGTCAACTCCGGCCACAGAGCGCTGTTTAGCGCCCCGACTACCTGCCGAATGACGTTCGCCAGCGTCCGGCTGGTGACCAGAAGGGCGACTGCGAAACCGCCCATAAACCTGGAAACCAGCAGCACGGGCGCTTGCGCAGTCAGCGCCACGGAAATCATGATGAGTCCGAAGCTCACGCTTGGATTCATCAGCTCTCGAATACCGGCGATTCGGGCGCCGGAGAATCTAGGCAGGAGATCCGGATTAGAGAGTTCCAGCTTGCGCCAAGCGCCGAAGGTGACAGCAAGAAGCGGCGCGGATCCCCAAAAAGCCAGACTCAGGACGCCCCTGTGACACAAGAGTGCCACCGACGTGACAGCGAGAATCCCGATCGATTGAAGATTGCCGCACCACTGCGTAGCCGCTAGGTTCCCCATGGTCCGGTAGATGTTCCCGACTTGAGCAGCCGGCATCTGCCAACATATTCTGGCGGCGAGGAGCCACAAGACCCACTTGGCGGTTGATAGAGGAATCTGATGGATGCCGATCCAGACAGGTATAGGAGCAATCATCAAGAGGCCGCCAAACAACAGAACGGATCCCAGGGCCATGCCAAGGTAGAACACCATCGCCGAAGCCTGAAGAAAACGATACCGCAGCTGGTCGCCTCGACTGTATGCCGCCGTCATGGCGTTGGCGGCAGCGGAGTTCATCCCCATATCCGTGACGCCAAAGTAGGCCACCACAGCGGACAGTGCGAGCCACTCGCCATACATTCTTATCGGCCAGCGGGACAAGAACAGAGGCACCACCAAGAGGTTGCCAAAGATATTCACCAACTGGCCCACCCCTATCGCGGAAATGCTTTTGAGTATTCGTGTGCGCAGGTCAATTTCCTGTCCCCAGGAGCAGGCTGAGAAATAGCGGCTATCTCGACGATCGGAAGCTGGTGGTGCCCTGGCCGACGGATACTCTCGCCCCGTCTTCCACTACAACCTTCCAACTTGGCGGCAGGCCATCGCTGATCTCGATTGAGGCGGGGCAGCCCGTCAGCGGCGGTGCGGGCCGCCCCCGTACAAACTTCACCATACGCTTTAGTCCATCCTCGATGCCAATCGCATCTGTGTAGGCCCTCGGAAATAGCTCCCTAGCCACATCATGGCGGCAATGGGCGTGCATAACCTCGTGCCGGGCTGGGAGCCACTCGATCTGTTCCGGGGCACCCAGGAGCTGCAGAATCTTGCGAGCGAGTTCCACGACTGACATCGGTACGTCGCCCCCCACATTCACCGTTCTGTTGGCGGCCTTAGGGCTAACGGGTGCATCGGCAATGCAACGTGCAACCGTCGTAATGAAAGAGAAGCTGCGTGATTGCAGCCCGTCCCCGAAAATCGGAAGCGGCCTGCCAGCGAGCGCTCTGGACAGAAAGATTCCAATAACGTTGCGATATGGATCCGAGATGTTCTGGCGAGGGCCAAAGACATTGTGCGGCCGGAAGATCGTGAACTTCGGACGGCCAAAGTATTCAAAGAAGGCGCCGATGTGATGCTCACAAGCCAGCTTGGCAACGCCATACGGGTCGCACGGATGGCAGACGTCCTCTTCCGAAAGTAGACGATCGTGGACTGGATGACCATAAGCGGCAATTGAGGAGGTGAAGACGAAGTGCTCAGCTCCAGACCTGTAAGCCGCTTCGAGCACCCTGGCGGTTCCTACGAGATTGTTCTGGTAATTGAATACCGGGATATGATGCGATAGCCCTTCGGCGGCATACGCGGCCAAATGATAGACTGCCTCAGGGCGAAAGCCTTCAAACACTCCGCTCAGATCGGACGTGATATCCAACTGCGCAAACCGGGCTCCCCGAGGCACGTTCTCTAGAAAGCCCCCAGACAGATTATCGATGGCCAGCACGTCGTGGCCCTCGTTTGCGAGCAGCTCCGCCACATGCGAGCCGATGAAGCCAGCCGCTCCGGTTACAATCGTTCTCATCGTAAGTCCCACGCGAGCTGAAAGCGCCGTACCGCCCAGACGATGGCTTTTGCATAGGTCTTGGACAACCGAAACGACTCGTTCGCCGTAGTCAGAGCCAATAGGACGAGGCGACTGCGGGAGGAACATAGCGATCCTAAGACGCTATTGCCGGCTACCGTCTTGAGCATAAATTCGCGCGCTTCCTCGGCCTGCTCATCTCGAGTGGCACTCCGGATCAGAGCGACCAGCCGCAGCGCCAGCGCGTTCGAGAGTCGGCGCTGAAGCTGTCGCACCGGGACGGGTAATCCGGGCGGCGGATCCATCAAGTGTCGTTCGGCCAACGCGTAGTACTCGCGCACGTCGCGGAATCGCTTCTCCCAGCTATCTGGAGTGCGCGTCCGGAGGCGGTAGTGGCAGGCCACCTTCGGAACATGACCGACGGCAGCGTGCCGAAGAAGCTTTAGATACAGCGAATTGTCCGCAGGGTTGCCGGCATCGTTGTCCCAGCCGCCGACGGCGTCCCAAAGGTCCTTGCGAACTACCGCACTTTGCATGCAACAACCAGTCGCTACAAGGTACTCCGCCCACGCTTTCAAACCGTCGTCGACGAACCTGCCTCTATGCGAAACCCAACGGCCGAGTTCGGCACCGTCATCACCGATAAATCCGAAATCAGCATGGCAGAAACCGACCTCGTGGTACGTTTCCAATAGCTGTACCTGCTCGTCGATAGCATTATCCAGCAGCACATCATCATCGGCACAAAAGAGAAAGTACTTGCCGTTCGCTTCCGTGCAGACCCGGTTCCACGCACGTGCCATGCCGGAGGGTTTCGGTGTAGCGAACCAACGCAGCCGAGGATCATGAATCGACTCGAGAAGGGTTATTGAACCTCGGCAGCCGCCGTCGACCAAAACCACAATTTCAAGCGGCGAATACCGTTGGCGCAGCAACCCAGATAGACTTTCGTGCAAGAGGTCGGGCCGGGAACAGGTGGCCATGCAGAGGCTGACAAGCGGGAAATTAGGCATACTCATGGTTTTTCGAGAAACAACATCACGCCCCCTGTGGGCACGGCCGGACGCCCCGCGATCGATTACGCATTTGGACGAAGTTTGTCGGATCGGCCCCTTGTTTTTGCGACCGTGGCCCGCTGAACAACTATATGAGTGTTTGCGATTTGAGGCCTGATGGACTGTATTTGTGCTACGATCTGCGTGATTCAGGTATGAGCTCGCATGGGCATCGGCATCTTTCCACTGAGGAAAAGGCCCGCGCTGTTCTGAGAGCAGTCCGCGGCGAGCCGCGAGAACAGCTTGCCAATGAGCTTCGCGTGCCACCGGACCGCATCGGATTGTGGGAAGAGATATTCCTGAACGGAGGGAAGGCCGCGCTGGCAGCTTCGAGAGGCCGGCGATGGCGCGGCCTGAGAAAGCTGGCGGACCGGATCGCTCCGTGGTCCGCTTTGATTCTGCTTCTGCTCTTCGTTGTGTATTTCTTGACAAGGTTCATGGGCGCGGGCGCCGGTGAGCCATCATCTCCATGATCGACGTTCACAGCCATGTCTTGTGGGGCCTCGACGATGGAGTTACCAGCCTTGAGGAAAGTCTTGCGCTGCTTCGCGATGCATATGCGGCTGGGACGACGGATCTCGTCGCGACACCCCATTGCAATGGCGAGTTTCGTTTCGATCCGGAACTCGTCGACCGCCGGATAGCGGAACTGCGGTCGCAGCCCGATCTCATCCCACGGCTGCACCGCGGGTGCGACCTTCATCTTTCGGCGCGAAACATAGAGGAGGCACTGCGAAATCCATCGAAGTACACAGTCAATGGCAAACGATACTTGCTCGTGGAGTTCCCCGATGTGTTTGTCTCCTCCGCGATGGACCGGATTCTGGCGCGCCTGGCGGATCATGCTATGACCCCTGTGATCACCCATCCCGAACGCAATCCGGCCTTGCAAGCAGATCCGATCAGAGTTACGCGGTGGGCTGAAGCAGGATGGCTCATTCAGATAACCGCGCAATCGCTGCTCGGCCGGTTTGGGCCCAGAGCGATGGCCGTTGGCTGGAAACTGCTCGAAACCGGCGCGGTGCACATCTTAGCCAGCGATGCCCACGATCCAAGAGACCGGCACGCTAAGCTGGACGAAGCTTGGCGCGCCGTGGAGTCTCGTTGCGGGGCAGAGCGCGCAGAGATGCTTTTGATGGTAAATCCAGCGGCCGTCCTTGGAGGCTATGAACCGGCACGTCCGGTACCTGTTGTACGACGGAAGTGGTTTCAGTTCTGGCGGTAGGGGCGATCACTCGACGCGGGCCAGAATGATTTTGCCGGACGCTAGTTGTCCCCGACGGCCCGGATGGGAAGCGATCCACACCATCTCGAGTGAGTCTTCCGAGGCCATGTGAAGCCTGATCTCGCCGCGGCTGCCATCGGGGGAAGACCACGTTGTTCTCGCGGATTCTTTTTCCGCGGTGCCGGAAAACTGAAAGCTGGCCTCCCTTGAAACCGGCCCTTGCGGAGAAACGTACCGGCCCTCGTAGTAGCCGTAAATGATCCCCGATTGGCTGGTGATGCCGACCTCCACTTCCTGAGCAGCGAAAACACCGGTAAGCGCCGGTCGCTGAGCCGAGCGGGTGTACCGCCACAGCCCGACGAGGCCGCTATTCCGGTGGGCAGGACGAATCTCATCGGAGGGGAGAGACGCCGGCGTGTCAGCCGAGTCGATGTGTAGTCCGCCAACTGAATCGGATAGCGGCGACTCAGAATTCGGCGGTGCTGGCGCCGGTGCCCTCACCGGTTTATCCGCACGTGCGAATTGAAATGGCGGAAGCAACGGAATCAGGTTCTGCCGCGCGATGTCCGCTTGGATCGGTGGTAATGAAGCCTCCGCCGTCTCCACCATCCGCTTTCCCTCCATCGGGGAGAGCGGGAGACGGCTAGGTCTGCGCTCGGGTTTAGCAGAATGCACGAGAGCTGTGTGAGGTGGGTTTGCGGCAGCCACGGGCGTGGCCGTTGCGCTGGCAGGCTCGACCCGCAGCGCAAGGATGCAGGTCAGACTTGCGGCAGCGCCTGCAACGAGCAAAAGGGCCACTTTGAACTCCGAGCGGAGCGGCGAGTGGGCAGCGCGGGAGCTTCTATTTTGGTTCGTATCCGCCGCAACGCCTTCGGCAGTAAGCGTGCGATCGTACCGGAGCCTCTCCTGAGGGTGGGTCAGGATAGCGGCAATGTCGTTGACCCGCCGCATCTCGGCTTCGGCGATGGCTCGCAACTCGGCATTTGGATACCGATCGGGATGGAAGAGGCGAGCGCGTCGTCTGTATGCACCGCGGATTTCATCCAGGGAAGCGAAACGCGACACTCCCAGTTCCTCGTAGAAATCCATCGCCGCTCTGTCACCCCGCTGCCGCTACGGGCGACTCTGTGCCTCGCTTGGGGGAAGGAAATGAAACCTCTCTCGCGTGCCGGCGCTAGCGGCCAGCGCTCGGGCAATACCTAGTACCGATGCGGCGGCCATCGCGTTGGCCGGCACATACATGTTGAAATCGACCAGACTGTGGACTAGGATCGCCGCCAGCGACCCGAGGCACCCGGCCGCGAGGAAGCGCTCGACACAATTTGCGGTCGCGCCGGTTGCTTTGATGCAACACGCGACGGCGAATACGACAACCACTATCACGAGAACGAAACCGGGAATTCCCAGCTCGGCGAGCGCCTGGAGATAGTCACAGTGGGCAAAGTTGATGGTCTCCGTTCCCGGAACCGTCTGCCAGGCATAGAAACTGCTCTGAAAAGCGCGGGCTCCACAGCCCGTGAGAGGATATGCCCCGGCGAGACGAACCGTATCGTGCCAGATGCGCACTCGTGTATCGCCGGAGATGCTTCCGCCCGCGAGTTCGGCGAAGCGTGATAACCACAAGGTCGTCGGAAGCAGCACGAATGCGAGCGCGACGGTGCCGGCCATTGCCCCCGACCAGATCCATCGCGCCCGGCGTGAAAGGCGGCCTCCAAGTGCTGCCACCGCGGCAGTAGTCAGCCCGAACAGCGCGGCAACGAAGCCCATTCGCGAAAACGACAACAAAATGGCCGCCAATATCGTGGTAGCCGTAACGAGCAGGCTACAGCCAACCAGATAGAATCTATCGGCGGAACTTTCGCGATCGGCGGACAAACGATAAGTGACGAGCGCAACGACCAGGGGCAGGGCCAGTTCGAGCAGACCTGCGTAATGGTTGCGGTTAGCGTAGGTGCCGCGCGAGACGCTAGAGCCATCCAGCGGAATCGCCGTCTGTATCAGGCCTAGGACGGCTTCAAAAAGCGCGATGAGAATCAGCGGGAGAGCGGCGATCCAGGGGCGCCCCTTAAATGCCGCGGCGAGCCTGCGCACGATCACCACCGTGAGTATGAAACCACCAAGCTGGGATAGCGCCTGGAGCGTCTCGTTCGGAACGTTACTCACGGCTGCGAAGCGTGCCTGTCCAGCAATGGGAGCGGTTGCGCGCACGATTTCCGCGCGCGCCGGCGAAAGCACGCCGATCAGCGCGAGTGGAAGCGGTATGGCTTGCAGCAAGACCAGAACAAAAAGAGACACGAGCGCGACGCCGAGCGGCCGGCCTAGCGGTGGAATTGCAGCGCTTCGTCCAAACTCGCTGACCATTGTAAGCCCGGACAATGCGCCCGCGCAGACGGCCCAGTCAAATGGATACACGCCGCCGCGAGCCACTACGGCGCAGGTTAAGACCACGGCGTACCCGGCCAGAAGCGCGATGTCGATCACCGTTTTTTGGTCAGTTCGAAATCGTCGAACCAAGCAGTACCTGCGATCTTGTTATCGAATCTTAGAGACGGCCGCCGAACGACGGTTACTTTCAAGAGGTGTGTCTGTGCCGGAAGCGTGAACGCATATTCGAGCTTCCGCCAGTCCGTCGAACCTGTGAGTGAGTCGGACACGAGCGCGAATCGATCCGGCCGCTGCGCATCAGCCACTGCTACACGGACACCTTCATTGGTCGTGATGTCGTTCGATTTGAAGAAGAAGGAAAGTCGGACGTTCGAACCGGTAACGACGGCACTATGGGAGACGCCCTGGAACGTAACGTTGTCCGTGCCCGGAAAGTCGATTCGGACGCTTGCGGCACCTGCGTGGGCGATTTTTCGATCGATGGACACCCGGACGCCGTTTGCCGACGATATGTCCCAATCGAGCGGACCGCCGGTGAGCGGGCGTTCGAAGCCGCCGTTGAAAAGGAGGTTACCATCGTCGGGACCGGACGAGCTGTAGAACGCGTCCTGTTCCCGGACAGCGATGCCGAGTTCCCCACCGCCGATCAGAAATGCCACATACTGGTTCAACAATATTGGTGTCGTCAGTGACGCACGCCGCATCCATGCCCAAGTGAGCGCCGCCGCGGGCCGGTCATTCCGTTCCATGACGTGCATCAGCCAGGCGCCAGCAGCTTCCGTCGTTCTGGGGATACCGCGTTCGAGGATTGCGGAGACGGGTAGCTCCTCGGCGTCGTAATATCGGAAGATGTAGGGGTCGTAATCGCGAACCAACGTAAGGACTTGTTTGCCGCTACGCAGCACCGCTTCCAGATTCGACTGCGCAACCCAGGCGTGGACGGCATCCAGAAGGGCTGGCGCCACGCGCCATCCCAGCCTTTCCGTGCGATGGGCGCACCAGGCAGCTTTATCCATGGCACTCGATTGCGAGTAAAGCTGGGCGAGATCGAGCCACACGTGGGGCGATGCAGCATCGTTGCGGAGAAGCGCCTGATAGTACACGAGTGCGCGTGGCTCGGCGGCCGAATCCGAAGCAATCGCCTGTAGCTTGGCCTCCTGTTCCAGCAATTCGACATCGCACAGTCCGATACCGCATAAAGCTGGCCGGCGAACGAATGCGCCTTGATTAGTCAGGATTCTGAGGCTCGATATGACGAGAACGACAAACGAGATAGCAGAGACGGCACTTCGCATGATGATACGACAAGGATTCCAGGATGGCTTCGCGCGGAAAGTCCGCTTGCCGGGCCGCGGTGATGTTTACCTGTAGGCGCTGACCGGGGGCGGGCCGGGACTGGTTGTCACGCCCGCGGGAACCGAGGTGAAAGTAATGGCAATTGGAGCGCTATAGGCTTGCGCACGGGGCTGAAAGGTCACGAAGTAGCTCAGGTCGGTTGGTGAAAGCTCGTCCAGCGACTTGAGGGATCCTGGCTGGGGGACCACCTTATCGACACCCGCCTTGAAGACATCCAAGGCGAGGTCGCTGCCACGGCCCAGCTTCGAGGATATCGATCCCTTGGTGACTTTAACCGTAAGATGCCCCGCGATGTTTCTAAGCACCACCTCCGAGTTTCTTTCGAGCAAAACCCGGCTGCCATCGCGGAAAGAAATCAGCGCGGAGGCGCCGAGCGTGGTGACGCGCTCGTTAACGAACACCGGCCAGCCGGTAACGCCCGGCCCCGATACGACTTTGCCTTGGATCAAGAACGGCCCGGTACTATCGACAAGCCCAGCAACGGCCGCAGCATTACACAACGCCGCAATTGCCAGAAAACCCGCGGTAAGATATCCATATCTCGTTTTGTTCATATGACAACCTAATCGTCCTTCTTCATCCACCGGCGGATGGCGCCGGAACGCCAAGAGTCATCCTGGCGCGCCGCCGGTCTTTCAGGGAACCTGGAACGGTATTGTGACGGTGGTGCTCGATACGCCGCCGACCGTAACGACAATCGGCACTTGGGTGCCCGCTGCCACACCTGACGGCACCGCGACGTTTACCTGGTACAGACCGACAGCCCCCGCCGCCAGCCCCGCAAAAGCCGGGGTGGCTGGGGCGCCGCCAATGCTTACGACTACCGGCGAAGTGGTCTTCGCGACCGGACTGGACGGGGAGATCTGATCCGGTGCAACGTCCGTATCGACCGGGCCCATACCGAGGGCGTATAAGACGACGGTGTCGCCGGGGTTGACCGGATGTTGTGCATCGACGAGAAAGTTGGTGTTGTCCCGGTAATCGACAACGAGTCCTAGATTGACCGGCGCCGGGCCAGCCAGAAAGAGCGCCGGATTCTCAGCGACAATCGTGAGCTCCACCGGGACCGACATTGTCGAGCCACGTTGGACTTGCAGGGTCGCGCTAGTATTCAAGGGGATTCCGAACGGCACGAAAGCGTTGATCTGGTCCGGCGACACATACACCACATCGATCGGCTTCCCGTCGAGGAGGACAGACGCATCGCTCAGCGTCTTCGGGAACGGAGGACCGCCCGCAGAGACGACAGCGGCAGCCAGGTTATTGCCGAAGATCGAAATATACTGGCCGGGTGCGCTGGTCAGTGGTCTCGAGTAGTCGCCTGCCAGCACGATGCCGCCACTGCGTACCTGCGGAACCGCCGCTGCGCCGGTGAGATACGTGCTAATCGCGGCCGATCCTTGTAAAGTTCCAGTCGCATTTAGAGCCGCAATGGTAACCGTCACCTGCGGATTGCTGCCATCGGCCGGAACCCAAGTCCCGGTCCATCCGCCGACCATTGCTCCGGCGCCGAGCGGCACAGCCGGATCGGTGCTTGAGAACGTGGCAGTAACTGTCCCACTGGTAAGGATGTTGCCGCAGTTATCCTCAACTACAACACTGATCTCGGTTGGCAGGCCGGCGGGCAGCCTCTCGCCAGTCGCCGGCTTGAGCGGAAGAACAAGAAGCGTAGAAGCCGCACACGTCGCATTCGGGCGAAACTCGGCGCGCGCCTTTAGACCGTGCCCGCTCTGAAGGCCGAGGGATAGCAACGCAACGGTTCGGTTGTACGCCACTCCGCCAACATTAAAGATGATGTTGGCCGCGTAAATGCCGACTGTGTCGGGAACTTGGCCCGTGATATGAACTAGGGCGAAACTTGACGCACTCAGGGTTCCAGATGCGGGCGCGGCACTCGCACCGAGGCTCCCGAACCCTGCCACATCCGCCGCCCCAACCGTGAACACCGCGCTGTTCAGAGAGGAGTTGTCGATTGTGAACGGTATATCGAACGTACCCGAAGTAGTGGCGGTCTGGATAGCCGGGGCATCCGAAACGTCGAAGCCGCCCGCCGCCGGCGCCTGGAGCACGAGTTGGAACGTCTTGGTGACAGAGGAGCCGCTCGCCGTGCCGACAACGTCATAGTTGGTGAACGAGACATTACCGGCTGCCGGGATGTTCACCGCCGGAACGGAAACCTGCACGGTCCCGCCCGGAGTTAGGTAGCCGCTCCCCGGGCTCGTGTTTGCCGCCCCAGACGTCGATATCGAGAAGTCCAGCGGTATGTTGCCGGTGTTCGTGATCGTGAATCCGGCGGCGATGGTCTGCCCGGCGGTCACGGTTAGAGTGTCCGCGGAGGGTGAGATCGCGAAATCGAGTTGGCCGGGTTGGACGGTCAGAACGGCGGAGCCCTGACAGACTGTTCCTGTCGTGCCGGAGATCGTGAAATCGGATTGATAGACGCCTGGCACGGTTGGAGCAGTGGAGGGGTTGATTCGCCCGATCACGTTGACGCCGGAGGCAGCGACCGCGAGGGACGACTGGTCGAAAATAAGCCAGGATTGTGCCGCGGTGACGGTGGCGGTCAGAAATCCGGTGCCGGCATTTGAAAGCTGCGCGAGCACGGCCGACGCCGGCACAGCTCCTGAAACGCCTTGCTGAAGTGTGAACTGAACCGGCGGAACCGAGGCCGCGACGATCTTTGCGGTTGGCCTCTGACGAACAACCAGCGTAACCGGCACGCTCTGGTTCGGGTTGGTCAAATTAGCGCCCGAAGCGGTTCCGGCGATGGCTACCGAGCCGGCGTAGGTGCCGGGCGCGAGTGTCGATGGATCGACCGTGAGGCCGACGGTGGCCGGCATGGAACCGGTCGCTCCCGAAGCGATCTTCAGCCAGGGACCGCCGCTGGTAGTGGTGGCAGTCGCAGTAAACGTAATGCCTGCACTCTTGGGAGCAAGTGCGATCGAGGGCGTTTGAGCCCCAACATCGGCATAAGTTGTAATGGAAATGTCGGTGGGCGCAGTTGCGAAGGAATTGTTCACCGAGGTCGTGATGGTCATCGATACCGGAACACTGACGCTCACGTTGGACGCCCCCGATTCGGTCACCATGACCGTGCCGTCATAAGTGTTTCCTACCCGCATGTGCTGGGGGTCCGCGCTGATCGAAACAGAGAACGGAACCACACTGGTATCGATGGAGGCGCTCAGCCAAAGAGTGCCATCGGTCGTGGTCGCGCTGGTAGTCCACTTGTAAGCCGCGTACGTGGCAGCTTTCGTGGGATCAAGGCCCTGCACGCTGGCGATTGTGGTTCCCGGCGTTGGGCGGTTCACGTCCAGCGAGAAGTTCACGGGGGACGGTGAAACGGAGAACTGAACGGGCGCGGGCGCAGCCACGGTGAACTGAACGTTGATTGTTGCCGTGTTACTGCCACCCGTTATGGTGACGGTATCCGAGAAAGTCCCGGCGCCGAGCTGGCTGGCGCTGGCGGAGATCGTGATCGGCTGTCCGCCCGTGGAGCTGGCGGACGTTACGGTGAGCCATGGTTGGGTCTTCGCAAGAGCGAACGCGAGCGTGCTCGGATTCGTGACCAGGTGCACCGTCTGGATTACCGGTTGAGACGAACCGGCCACAGCTCCAAGCGATACGGAATTCTGATCGAGTTGGAGAGGAGGGGCTGCTGCGGCGATGTTCAACTGGACAATGATCGTGACGGTAGGGGCCACCGAAGACGTGATCTGAATACTCCCGGTCGTTGTGCCGGCGGAAAGCGAGGTCGCATTGAAGTCGACCAGCAAAACCTGCGGCGATGTGCTGCTAACCATTCCGCTCTTGGATCCGAAGAGCACTGCTCCCGGCGTGGATGTGGAAGCCGAGAAGTCGAGGCCGTTCGCAGACGCTGTGCTCAACGTAATCGCGATCGGCGTCCCGATCGAGGACTGGCCCGCGGTGGTTGCCGCGGTAATGGTGACGGGGTTCGCCGTGATCGACGGAGCCACCGAGAGGTTGAGGCTGACGCTTGCGACATGTGGGCCATCGGGGCCGGTGACGGTAACGGAGCCGGTCTGCGTTCCAGCAGCCATCGTGGCAATATTCGGAACCGATATCAAGATGGAGCCCGGAGTGATCCCCGAAGAGGGCGATACATTCAGCCATGCGGCATTCGAACTTGCGGTGAAGGCGACGCCGTTAGCCGGCGCAGTGCCCTGCGTGCCGCTCACGGCTACGGAAACGGTCGGAACAACAGTCGTGCCGGCGGTGCCGACGAAGCTTACGTTCGATGGGGAAACCGAGACCACCGGCGCGGGAGGCGCATTGATGGTCAGGTGAACAGGAAGAGTGTAGCTGGACGGCGTGGCGTTCGACAAGGCCACTTGCAGTAGCCCGTCGTGGCCTCCGCTGCTCAACGTGCCGGGATCCACCGCCACTTGCACCGGGGCCGGAGTGGTGGCCGAGGCGGGAGCGGCCGATATCCAGGCCACGTTCGGCGTAACGGTGTACGAGAGCCCCGCTGTGCCCCCGCTCGGATCGAAGGACTGCGCCGCGGGCGGCGCCCCGTTCTGAACCGCAGTGAAGCTCAGAGTCGCGGTGGGCGCCGTAAAAGGCGTGGAAACCTGGGTCAGCGTGACTCCTACCTGCACGGCAAAAGACGACGGTGTGCCGCCGGGGACGCTCACCGTGAGGGTCCCGGAGTAGGTGTTGGCTGCGAGCCCGGTAGTATCCACGACAACCGCGATCTGAGGTGCCGATTGGGAGTTGCCGGCTGCCGGATTCGCACTCAGCCACGGCTGCGAACTGGTGATTTGGAATGACGCTACGCCTCCAGTTGAAGAGAAGGCGAGAGTCTTCGGGGCCAGCGGCTGCCCTGCGTTACCAGAGAAGGTCAAAGTTGTCGGCGTCAGGCTCGGGACTAACTGAACAGCCGACGGGGACACAACAAGAGTGATCGTGGTCGTGTCACTGGCATCTAGAGTCTGGCCGTTCTGCTGAACCGTCGTGGATACCGTGATGGATCCGACGTATGTGCCAGGGGCGAGACCGGCCGGATTAATCTGAATGGTGAGATCCACCGGCGTTACCGCGCTGTCGGTGATGACGCTGATCCACTGCGCCGTCGCCGAAATCTGGTACGGGACGCTGCCTATGTTGGAGGTTATAACTGCTCCGATTGGCCCTGGAGGCGGAGTACCGATTGTCCAATCGACAGTGAGACTGTCCGCGTGCGGGTGGAAACGGTCGGGGGCGACCGTGAGCGTAAGGACCTGCGCGGGCGCGCCGATTCCAGCGGCGGCGATCAGCGCGAAGATGAATAGCACCCGGGATTTCACCACTCTTCCTCCGGCGATCTCAATTATGATTGAGAATGGTTAATTGACAACGACTAAGTATGCCTAAATCAATGACATGCAAGTGACTTTACGCTATGTGGTCGAGACACAAGCCGATTACCCTGACCGAAGGCTCCCCAGGGACATACCGCTCACTGGCGTCGCCCGGAGCTCCGAACGGCAAGGCACCGGCAAAACACGCTCGCTCATGCTAGTACTTGTACGATTTGGCGTAATACCCCTTGTAATATCCGTAATATCCATTTGCCGAGACGTTTGGGTTCCAGTCGTTCAGGATAATTCCCAATATTCTCGTCTTGTCTTCCGTGAACCGCTGCGAAGTCGCGAGCGCCGCATCTCGCGTAGTGTGCCCCGCGCGGATCACCAGGACCACCGCGTCCGCTTCTCTCGCCACCACCCGGGCGTCCGGCATCTGCAGCGACGGCGGGGTGTCGATGACCACCATGTCGTAATCTTCCCTAAACCGCTGCAACAGCAAGTGCATCACCGGCGAGAACAGGAGGTTTGCTGCAGCCGACGTCGGGGGGCCACTAGGGATCACGAAAAGGCTGGCAACCTGCGTCTGATGGATTACGGCGTCAACCTCGGCTTTCTCCAGGTTCCTGCTCTCTAACAGCGACGTCAGACCAGCCTCATTCGCCAGTTCGAATAACGTATGAATTCTCGGTCTTCGCAAGTCGGCATCCACCAGCAATACCTTGCGGCCGATCTCCGCCATGGAAATGGCCAAGTTGGTCGCCACCGTCGTCTTGCCTTCTCCAGGGCCAGCGCTAGTCACCACCAGAACGCGCGGACGGCTGCCATTGTCGCTCGAAAACAGAATCGAGGTCAGCACAACCCGAAATGCCTCCGCCGTCATCGTCGGCCTCTCACTCAAAGTGATCAGTTCGACCGCCGATCTGCTCGGTTTCTCATCCTTGCCGGACAGCAACAGGGAAGTTCCATTTTGTTGCCGGGTCAGTCTCTTGGGCGAATAGTAATAGAGCCGGTGACGCGCTGCATCGGCGCTCGGTATTACCCCGAGTTCCGGCGTCTCGAGCCAGAGCGTTGCTTCTCCCGGCTGTTGGAGAGTCTTGTCAGCGCGCTCTCGCATCACGACGAAGGCGATTCCCAGAAATCCCCCGGACAGCAGACCGAGTCCGGCGTTCAGCGGCAGGCTGGGCTTGTACGGCTTTCGGGGCGGCTTCGCTTCATCCACAACGCGCACGTTGCTGGCCTTCATTGCGGAAGCGATGCTCGACTCCTTAACGCGCTGCAGCATGGCCTCATACAGTTGGCGGTTGGTATCCACCTCGCGCTTGAGGATGTTGTATTGGATGGCCTTCTCGGATTCCTGCGTGACAAGCTGAGCCTGTGTGCCGTAGGCGGCGGCCAACAGATGCTCGCGTCTCGACGCGGCTTCATAGTCGTTCCGTATGCGGCCGAGAATCTCGTTGCGGGAGCGGTCGAGCGCGGCCTGGAGCGTCCCGATCTGTGCCTGGATGCGTCTAACCTTGCTGTACTCCGGTTTGAAAGTTGACGAAAGCTCGGCGTCTTGGCGCTCGAGGTCGGTAAGCTTCGACTGGAACTCCCGCAGATTCGAATCGTTCACCACATCCGGGAGAGTCTCAGGCGTAGCGTTGCGGGTCAGCTCGTAACGCGACTGCTGCGCTATGCGGTCCGCCTGCGCCTTAGACAGTTCTTCCTGCAACTGGCGCAGTTTCTGCTCGGACACGCTTCCTCCGGTACTGCTCTCACTGCCACCTGTGAACATCAATCCGGTCTGCCGGGCATAGCTCTGCAAAGCGTCGTCGGATCGCTCCAGCTTGATGCGCATGTCATCGAGCTGCCGGGAGAGCCAGTCACCCGTGCGCTGGCTCATCTGCCAGCGGGCTTCCATATTCTGTTCGATGAACTCGTTGCCGAGCGTGTTAGCGAATGTTGCGGCGAGCTTTGGGTCGGTGGATTCAACCAGGACCTCGATAATGCGCGTCTGACCGGACGCGCGGACCTTCATCTCCTTAGGCATCGTCTTCAACTCGGCGTCCTGCCGGTCCGAAGCGCTTGGTACAGGCAGGTTGAGCACTGAGCGGAGCATGTCGGTGCGGGTGGGCTGCACCTCGCGAGCCTGCGTCAGAGTCGGGCGCAGTTTAGCTATGGTTCGTTCGGCGAGCGTGTCGCTCTGGAGGATCTTGATCTGGGTCTGGATGTCGGACAGTGCAGTATACGTCGGTGACTCTGTAACCGGGCTAACCTGCTTCATGTTCATGAAGTCCTGGTTCAGGTCCTGAATCTCCAGCGACGTGCGCGCCTGGTAAACGGGGGTTTGCGGCAGTGTTACGAGGAAGCCGGCAAGCACTCCGGCACAGGCAATTACAATGACACCGCTTTTACGGCGGCGCAGGATGCGCCAGTACTCCAGCAATCCGACTTCCGGCTCGTCGCCGGTCGCCTGCTTAGCGTACCGGCCAGGCCCCTGCCCCGCCCAGATATACGAGTCCGCGGCCGCCGCCGGGCTCGCTGGCGGCACCGGCACAAGGCTCTGCGACCGCGGGTTTTCGTGTGGATTTTGTTCCATTATGGACCTTGTCGGAGGCTACCGGCGGTATATAGCTATGCCTGTGCCGATGGAAATGGCCGCTTCGAGGCCGCGGTAGACCGCATTCTTCGACGCGCTGGTGGGAACGAACAGGATATCGTTGGCAAGCAGCGGCACATCGTCCCCCTTGCCCGCAAGTATTCTCTTCAAATCGACGGGAATCTCGACCCGGTTATCCGAATTGCCGACCGGCCGTAAAATCTTCGCGTTCGAAGCCGCCGCGGCACGGTCAAGCCCTTCTGCGAGCGAAAGCGCCTGAAGGGCGGAGATCTTCTCGCGCTCGCTGAGGACGAAGCCGCCGACTTTGTGCACCGCTCCGATTACGTATACAAGATCGGCTTTGGGAACGGAAATGACATCGTGCGGCAGGATGATGATGTTCTCTTCGGGACTCTTGGCCGTCATCACATCGCGGACACTCAGTTCCGCAACTCGATACTCGCCCGTCGTGTCGTCCACGACGCTGGCGAGTGGAAGCGGGCCGTACCTCTTGGCGCGGGTTACCTTAATGATATTGCCGGCATCCACATTGAGCCCACCGGCGAGCGAGAGCACTTCAAACAGGGTCTTGCGGCCTATGATCTGAACGACACCTGGGTTCCTGACCGCGCCGAGCACCGAAACCGGTTGCGGGCGGAACCCGGTAACGGAGATTGTCACCTCGGGGTCCTGAAGAACTGAATTCAGCCGCTTCTCGATTTCAGCCTCGGCCTGCTCCACCGTCATGCCATACACGTAGACGCGGCCAGCTACTGGAAGATTGAGGTTGCCGCGCATATCCACGCGGTAGATATCTTGATCGCTGATCTCCTCAAGGTCAAGGACCTTGACCGTGAGTTTGTCCTCCGGTCCCAGCGTATAGCTCTGCAACGCCGTCTCATCTAGCGGCGCCGCCGTCGTCCCGCGACCCGTCACAGTAGCCGGGTCCCGCGCCGTTTGAGTTGCCTTTTCAGTGGCCGGAGTTTCGGACACTCTCGCCCCCGACCTATCGGATAACGTTATCGCAGTCTGCGCTAAGGCTGCCGTACCCACAAGTAAGCTGACCCACAGCCATATCGAATACCGCATTTGCCTATGTCCTCCGCATCACGGACTGAAAGGTCCGTTCTGCGCATCCAGGTGAATCCGCTACCCGCGTCGGAGCATCTCCGATTTAGCGCGCGATGCCATGAGCGTGTTGCTGAAGGGCGGCCATGGCGCCGACCCGAAGGGTTAGGATCGGGCGCAAATCCCGAGAAACCAGGCCAGCGGGACTTTGCGCCCAGCGGCATAGTTGGATTCGGCATACAGCTTCGCCCTTCTCAGTCCCAAGAGCGCAATCCCCACGCACCCTGTATTAAAATATCGGCACGCGCGCCTAATTAGTTTAGGCCTCAAATATTTGCCACAAGTAAAACAACATCCGTTATGGACCTCATCGGCCGACACCTCAGGCGGCGGGTTGACGAAAGAGCGTTCTCTTACGTCCGTCAAGGCACAATTCCCGTTGGTTTAATGACGGAGTCTTCAGCACGCGTCTTGCTTACCCCATGCACCTCGCGCACCCATTCCCTATCAATCTCAGCGGATACAGATCGCTGAAGCAGAGAGACTGAAACCACGATTCGAAGCTTGTTCTTAAGTTCCAAGACGTTACCCTCCGCTCCCGACAGGGGCCCCGCTCAATCAGCACGCGGGAACCGACCTGCAGGTAGGGACAGGGTTGCACCGCGAGTCCGGAGCCGCAGAGTATCCGCAGCGATTCCATTTCGCGTTCATCCACCGCCACATATTCCTTATCGGCCGCGACGACGTAAACTACTCCCGGGCTACTCACAACATGCAACGGCTTTCGCGCATCGAAACGACAGAACACATAACCGGGGAAGAGCGGCATGTCGAGCAACTTGACGCGATCCGACCAGTATCGGCGGCTGCGGTAAAGCGGAAGAAAAGCTTCGTAACCCCTACCCTGTAAAGTGCGGCAAACCGCCGACTCCGTGCGCGCCTTCACATATACCGCATACCACAGCGCGAAACCTTCAGCACATGTTGCCGCCGAAGACGACACTCCTGGTGACGCCGATTGCACCTTGGCTTCCTTTCATTGGCCAACCCTCCCCAGATGACGCTGACGGGCTGAGGCGATGTTAATTTGGACGAAAAGGTTCGTCAATGCGAGGCGATTCGCGACGTCTCAATATAAGTCCGCCTGGACGGATCATTGCCTCACTTCCGCAGTACAAGACAAGGGGCTTGAATGCTCTAGCTATGCACGAACACACATTGCTCAGATCCCTGAAACCAGACTCCCACCTCAGTCCGGAGCCGGGATGTATTTAACAATTCTCAAAAGAATGGTGTTTTTTGTTTTCCTTATTCTTCTTTTTAATATTTTCTTAGGAGGAAAACGTCTATGCAGACCGGGCCTCTCCATGGCGTTATCATCAAACATTAACGGATGAGTCCCGACTTCCTGATCATCGGCGCCGGCGTGGCTGGACTGCGCGCGGCCATCGAGCTCGCCGAATACGGCCAGGTGCTGGTGGTGGCCAAGGAGAGCCTTCGCGAATCCTCCTCGGAATACGCTCAGGGAGGGATCGCCGTGGCGCTGAGCGACGACGATGAAGTCGCTTTGCATGAGCAGGACACCCTCTGGGCAGGCGACGGCCTGTGCGACCCCACCGCGGTGCGGACGCTGGTGGAGGAAGGGCCGGCAGCTATCCGGCAACTCATCAAGTGGGGAGCGGCGTTCGATCGCGAAGGTTCCCGCCTGGCGTTTACCCGCGAGGGCGCCCACAGCCGCAACCGCGTGTTGCACGCTCACGGGGATTCCACGGGCCGGGAGATCGCGCGCACGCTGTATCTGAAGGCGGCTTCGCTGCCCAGCGTCTCATTTCGCAGCTACGGCACGGCTTTGGACCTGCTGCTGGACGACTCCGGCGCGGTGGGAGCGGAACTCTACGACGCCGCGGTGGGCTGCGTTTTGCCGGTCTTTGCGCGCGCCGTTTTGTTCGCCACCGGCGGGCTGGGGCAAGTGTTCCTGAATACCACTAATCCGGCTGTGGCCACTGGCGACGGCGTGGCTATGGCGTATCGCGCCGGGGCCGAGATCGCGGACATCGAGTTCGTGCAGTTTCATCCCACCGCGCTGCATCTGGAAGGGGCGCCGCGCTTCCTGCTTTCCGAGGCCCTGCGCGGCGAGGGAGGACGGTTGCGAAATAGCGACGGAAAGCGCTTCATGGAAGACATCCATCCGCTCCGCGAGCTGGCGCCCCGCGACGTGGTGGCCCGCGCCATTTGGGCAGAGATGGCGCGCACCGGAGCGCCGCACGTGTTCCTCGATCTGACCCATCTTCCAGCCGGCTTTGTGTCCCGGCGCTTCCCGCGCATCTATAGCACGTGCCTGAAGCACGGCGTGGACCTGGAGCGCGACCCCGCGCCGGTGGCTCCCGCGGCGCACTACGCCATGGGCGGCGTGCGCACGGATCTGGAGGGCCGCACCTCCATCCCGCGCCTGTTCGCGGCGGGCGAGGCGGCCGCCAACGGCGTCCACGGCGCCAATCGGCTGGCCAGTAACTCGCTCCTCGAAGGCGTGGTATTCGGCGCGCGCGCTGGTCTGGCCATGCGAGATGTGCCGCCCGCGCCGCCGCCCGCGCCCAAAGAGCCTTACCGCGTCGAGAACGGCGCACCCGCGCCGGAGATGATCGAAGAGATCCGGCGTGTGGCGTGGGAGAAGTGCGGCATCGTGCGCAACGGCGCAGCTCTGGAGGCGGCCGTCGCCTGGCTGGAGGCGCGCGCCGGCGAGCTTCCAATATCTCCGGAACATGCCGCCACGCGTAACATCCATCAAGTCGCCCTGCTCATCGCCCGATGCGCGCTGGCGCGCCGGGAGAGCCGCGGCGCTCACTTCCGGACGGACGCGCCGGAAAAGCGGGTGGAGTTCGAGAAGCACACGGTGGTTTCGAAGCATGGCGGGATCTCGTTCCGCTAGCCACGGCCGCCGATGGGCACTTTTCGGGCGGTGCGATAGAATAAAGGCGCACAAGTTACGATGAAACCGAAGATCCGCTCGACGACGGTGATGTGTGTCCGCCGCGACAACAAAGTGGTGATGGCGGGCGATGGCCAGGTGACTCTCGGCCAGGAAGTTCTCAAGGCATCCGCCAAGAAGCTGCGCCGCCTTTACAACGACAAGATCGTGGCCGGATTCGCGGGCTCCACCGCGGACGCCTTCGCGCTGTTCGCGCGCTTCGAATCGAAGCTCGAACAATTCAACGGCAACCTCCCTCGCTCGGTCGTGGAGCTGGCCAAGGAATGGCGCACCGACCGCGTGCTGCGCCATCTGGAGGCGCTGCTGCTGGTGGCCGATGTCAAGACCACCTACCTGGTGAGCGGCAACGGCGACGTGATCGAGCCCGACGACGGCATCGCCGCCATCGGCTCGGGCGGTCCCTTCGCCATGGCGGCGGCCACGGCGCTGCTGCGCAATACCAAGCTCTCGGCGCGGCGCATCGCCGAAGAGGCCATGGCGATCGCCGGCAAGATCTGCATCTACACCAACGAGAACGTCACCTACGAGGAGCTGGAATAAGCCATGGTGATCTATCTTCCCGGCCAGTCCGTGGATGAGGAGCCGATTCTGGACGAGCTCACGCCGCGCGAGATCGTCCGCGAGCTGGATAAGCACGTGGTCGGGCAGGCCGAAGCCAAGCGCGCCGTGGCCATCGCGCTGCGCAACCGCATCCGCCGCCAGAAGCTGCCGCCCGAAATGGCCGAAGAGGTGATGCCCAAGAACATCCTCATGATCGGCCCCACCGGCGTGGGCAAGACCGAGATCGCCCGGCGGCTGGCCCGGCTGGCCAATTCGCCCTTCCTCAAAGTCGAAGCCAGCAAGTTCACCGAGGTGGGCTACGTGGGCCGCGACGTGGAATCCATGATTCGCGACCTGGTGGATATCGCCATCGACATGGTGCGCGAGGAGCGGCTCGACGAAGTCGCCGACCGCGCCGAAATGAACGCCGAGGACCGCCTGCTGGACCTGCTTATGCCGCCGCAGCCGGAACCCAGCGAAAGCGTCGAGCGCACGCGCGAAAAACTACGCGAGCGGCTGCGCGAAGGCAAACTCGACGAGCGCCTGGTGGAACTCGAAGTGAAGGACCGCGGCGCCACCCTCGAGGTCACCACCAACGCCGGCATCGAGGAGATGGGCATCAACCTCAAGGACATGCTGCCCAACCTCTTCGGCCAGAAGACCCGCCGCCGCAAAATGCGGGTGGCCGAAGCGCTCGATTACCTGGTGCAGGAGGAAGAGCAGAAACTCATCGACATGGACCAGGTGACCCGCATCGCGCTCGAGCGCGTGGAAACCAGCGGCATCATCTTCCTCGACGAAATCGACAAGATCGCCGGCCGCGAATCCGGTCACGGACCGGACGTCAGCCGCGAAGGCGTGCAGCGCGACATCCTGCCTATCGTGGAGGGCACCACCGTCAACACGCGCTACGGTTTCGTGCGCACCGATCACATCCTGTTCATCGCCGCCGGCGCGTTTCACGTCTCCAAGCCCAGCGACATGATCCCCGAGTTGCAGGGCCGCTTCCCGATTCGCGTGGAGCTGAAATCGCTTTCCGTGGAGGATTTCATCCGCATCCTCAAGGAGCCCAAGAACGCGCTGGCCAAGCAGTACACGGCGCTGCTGGAGACCGAGGGCATCAAGCTCACGCTCACCGACGACGCGCTGGAGGAAGTGGCCCGCTTCGCCGCCCAGGTGAACGAAAGCTCCGAGAACATCGGCGCGCGCCGCCTGCACACCATCATGGAGAAGCTGCTCGAAGAGGTCTCCTTCGAAGGCCCGGACCTGAAGAAGAAGACGCGTCAAGGTGGACGCCGCCTACGTCCGCAAGCAGCTCGCCGATATCGTCAAAGACCAGGACCTGAGCCGGTACATTCTGTAGGCGATCTGTCTTCGCGCCGGGCGTTCTCCGCCACCGGAGGCGCTTTGGTGTATAGTAAGGGAGCTTAGGATGTCAATATGGAAATTCTTCAACCTTAAGGAGGAACATCCATGAGAACTGCTGTACTTACGTCCATGGCGTTGCTGCTTTGTTCATTTACGGCGGCAGCGGCCGATGTCAGCGGCAAGTGGTTCGCCCAGGTCCCGCAAGGTCACGGTCTTCTGGAAATAAACTTCACCTTCAAGGTGGAGGGCGCCAAGCTGACCGGCACCGCGACCTATCCACTGGGCGACAACGTTTTCCGCCTGGAGATCACAGACGGAAAGGTCAACGGTGACGAGTTGTCATTCACGATTACCAGTAAATACCGGGACACGGACGTCAAGTCGGTTTACAAGGGCAAGGTCGCCGGCGACCAGATCAATTTCACGACGGTGACGCAGGGCGGCCCGGTAGGCGATACTCCGCAGGAGTATGACGTCACGGCGAAGAGGGTCGGCTCTTAGTCGTCTGCGAGGTGCAATTATCGCTGCCCGGTCCGTGGCCGGATTCGCGCGCCCTAAGCCAGAAACGGAAGTGTTGCATTTTCAATTGGTTGGCGATGCATCCTTCCGCCCCGCCCTCCCTTTCGCGAGGGATCTCGTCTGCCATGGAGAGGATGAATGTACTCCGCCAACCGAGCACTTTGGTGTATAGTAAGGGAGTTCAAGGTGCGAATATGGAAATTCTTCAAGTTTAGGGAGGAATATCCGTGAGAACCGCAGTACTTACGTCCATGGCGTTGCTGCTTTGTTCGTTTACAGCGGCAGCGGCCGATATCAGCGGCAAGTGGTTCGCCCAGGTCCCGCAAGGTCACCTTCTTCTGGAGATAACCTTCACCTTCAAGGTGGACGGCGCCAAGCTGACCGGTACCGCGACCTATCCACTAGGCGACGACGTTTACCGCCTGGACGTCACAGACGGAAAGGTCGAGGGTGACGATGTGTCATTCACGACTACCAGTAAATTCCGGGACACGGCCATCAAGTCGGTTTACAAAGGCAAGGTTGCTGGCAATGAGATCGATTTCACGATGGTGATGCAGGGCGGCCCGGTAGGCGATACTCCGAAGGAGTATGACATCACGGCGAAGAGGGTCGGCTCTTAGTCGTCTCAGGGCATGCGCCTGAGCGCTTGGGACAGCGGGGTGGGACGGAATCGGATCGAGCGAATCGAAAGCGATGCGGGCGCGCATCGCGGAAAGTGAGGTGGCTATGAAAACAGGGCAGCAAATCAGCCGGAGAGAGTTCGTTGGCGCCGGGGTGGCGGCGACCGGCGTGGTGGCTTTGGGGATGACTCCCGAGGCCCACGCGGCGGGGGAAAGCAGAATCCTGAGTTTTAACCCCCAGATGGAATACCGTCGGTTGGGCAAGACCGGGCTGATGGTCTCCGCGGTCGGCTTGGGCGGCCATTGGAAACGGGTCCAGACGGTGGTGGGAGGCGGCCCGCGTTACACGATCGACAGTCCGGACTTCATGAAGAGCCGCGCCGAGGTGATCGATCGATGCATGGCGGTGGGCATCAATCACCTCGACACGGTGGATAACGAGGAAGTACGGGTCTACGCGAAGGTGCTAAAAGGCGACCGGCGCAAGAACATGTACTTCGGCTACGGCTGGCAGCAGAAGGAGGTCCGCTTTCCGCCATTCCAAAGGGCCAAGGCGCTGATGAAGGGTCTGGACGAGAACCTGCAGGAGACCGGCCTGGAATACATCGATTGGTGGCGGCTGACCTCGTACGAGAACGGGGCCGATCACACCTTCCACGATTCCGAAGAGATCGTTGCCGCGCTCGATCAGGCCAAACGGCAGGGCAAGGCGCGATTCACCGGCGTTACCTCGCACGACCACGCGTGGCTGAAGATGATGATCGAGCAATTCCCGGCCCAGATGGATGTGGTGCTGTTCCCGTACACCTCGGACTCGAAAGTGCTGCCACAGGACAGCCTGTTCGATACCCTCCGGAAATACGATGTCGGTATGCTCGGGATCAAACCCTTTGCCAGCAACTCGCTTTTCAAGGGCGACGGTTCTCTCAGCAGCCCGCACGCCGAAGAAGATTCCCAGCTTGCGCGCATGGCGATCCGTTACATTCTGCGGAATCCGGCGGTCACCGCGCCGATACCGGGTCTGATCAACGTGGCCCAGGTGGACAACATGGCGAAAGCGGTTAAGGAGCGGCGGGAACTGGACATGAAGGAATCGGCCGGCCTGCGGCAGGCCAACCAGGAGATGTGGGCGAGGCTGCCGGAAAACTATCAATGGCTCAAGAAATGGGAATACGTCTAGCGCACATTTCTGCGTATCTCGCCGTGGCCGTGGCCGCTTTCTTTCTTGCGCCGGCCACGGCGCGGGCCGCGGGCAACGATCGCTGCCTGGTTTGCCACGTCAACTTCAAGACCGAGGAACTGGCGACGATCCATTTGAAAGAGGACATTACTTGCGACCAATGTCACGGCACTTCGAACGCACATTGCAGCGATGAAGACAACGTGACACCGCCCGAGAAGATGTACCCCCGATCCAAGATCGCGGCGATGTGTGAGGAGTGCCATCCGAAACACAAAGACAGCGTCTCCGCCGCCGATCTGAAGGCGAAGGTTTGCACCGATTGCCACGGCAAACACCGTATGGCGGTCCGTACCCGCGAATGGGACAAGGAGACCGGCAAGCTGCTCAAGCAGAAGTGAACCCGGACAGCGAAACCTGGGGATACTTCCGCGATATTACGCTGTGACTTTCTCCATGCGTTCGATCTTCGATTCGTCGAGTTCAATCCCGAATCCGGGGCGGTCGGGCACTGCGATTTGTCCGTTTTTCGGCGGAATGATCGGGTTTTTCTCGAAATAAGCCAGACCCGGCTGAAGGTTGACCTGATATTCCATGATGGGGCATACCGTCGGGGGCTGGCTGGCGATGACATGAGCCAGGGCAATCGACCGCTGATTGTGGGGGCTGACAATGAGGTCGTGCGCCGAAGCGAGGTGGCAGATCTTAATCGTCTCGCTGATGCCGCCGCACCATTCCGGGTCGCTCTGGATGATATCGATGGCGTTGGCCCTGATCAATCCACGGATTGACCAGCGGCCGTAAGTATGTTCGCCGGTGGCTACGGGGATGGAGAACAACTGCCGCAGGCGGGCGAAAGCGTCGACATCTTCCCGCATAACCGGTTCCTCTATCCAGTCTGGCCGGTACTGTTCCACGCTCCTGAACATCTTGATCGAATAGTTCAGGTCCCATCCCTCAAAAGCGTCGAAGTAGATCGAATAATGCTCCCCGAGGGTTTCGCGGACGGTCCTGACCAGCATTACATTCTGTTCAATTCCCCAATCGCCGTCCGACGGCCCATAGGCGAAAAACCATTTCTGAGCCTTGTAACCTTCCGCCTTGAGTTGAGCGGCGTATTTCTGAATCAGACCTTGTTCCGCCACGGAAAAACGCAGGGCGCTGGCATAGCAATCGATCGTCGTCCGGGAACCGCCGAGCAGCTTGTATACCGGCATTCCGCAGAATTTCGCCTTCAGGTCCCACAGACAAATATCTATCGAACTCAGCCCCTCCATGAAGTCTCCGGCGTAGCCGTGGTTATTGCCGCGATACAACTTATCCCAGATCGTATCGATGGCGAGCGGATCCATGCCGATCAGAGATCCCCGCAGCCGCCCGAGAAGGGCAGTGACCTGATTCTGGTTGATGGTCCCATAGAATCCCTGCAAACCTTCGTTCGTGAGTATCTTTACATAAAAAGCCCGGCTGGCGGCAGTGGTCGTCTCAGTCGAGGGCCTCGTGTTTTCCACATAGACTTCAGGTCTGTTCTCAGGGTAGACATGGCTTGGTTGAACCATATATTGATTGGGGCCGGATGCCCTCATCCGCTCCTTGCCCACAACCTGCCAGACCTCGACATCGGTGATCTTGATGCCGGATGCTTTGGTTTGCGCCTGCACCGGCTGGGGGCCCATCAGCCGCAGTGCGCCCAGAGCGGCAGCACCAGTGAAGAGAGAACGTCGACGCATCCTGTTATCTCCTTGAGAAATGCTGAAATGAACTTCATTATAGCCGACGCTGTCCGCGCGTCAGCGTTTCTTGACGGCTGCGCGAGATCTTACCGCGCCAGCCACAACAGGGGAGTGAGCCCCGCCACCGCCAGGGCGGCCAGAAGACCCAGGCTCAACACGCCCGTCTTGCGGCCGCTCAGCGAGCATGCCCAAACTCCTTTGACCAGGTTATTGCTGGAAGCGGCAATTAGAATCGCCGCCGCTGCCACGCCCAGTGTGGTATTGCCGCCGGCGGCCTGTGTCATTCCCATGACGAACGGATCGACGTCCGCCATGCCCATCAAGGCCGCCAGCGAGTAAACGCCCGCCTTACCCAGGTAAGTCAACGCCAGGTGCGTGGCCACCAGCATGGAGACGAAGAGCACCGCGAATCCCAGGGCGGCGCGCAGTTCCAAGGGGTTCTTCGGTTCGAACTCACGCTGTACGTCTTGCGACTTGGCATCGGGGATCCGGCTCCACAACCATCCGCACCCGATGCCGGCCCCCGCTAGAACCAGAAACGGCACTCCCAGGATCTCAATCAAGCCGCGGTTGAAGATGGTCACGAGGCCCGCCATCCGCAGATACATCATGCCGGATGCGACCAGGGTGGCTCCCGAAAACAAATGCGGGCGATTCTCCACCTTGGCGCGCCTGGCCAGGACCACGGTCGTCACCGTGGAGGAGTAGGCGCCTCCCAGCAATGCCGCCAGCATCACCCCGCCCTGTGGCTTGGTAACCTTCTGGATCACGTAGCTGCCATAGGAAACGGTGCTCACCGCCACCACCACCAGCCAGACCTTGGCCGGATTGATGCCGAACGGTCCAAATTCGCGGTTGGGAAGCACCGGCAGAATCACCGCCGTGAGCAGCAGAAACTTGGTGAAGGTGAGGATCTCTTCGGGCGCGATGCGCCTGGTCAGACCTTCCAGTGCGTCCTTCAGCTCCAGCAACAACATGCTGGCCACGGTGAGAGTGGTGGCGATCCAGAACTGTTCGCGATACACCAGCGCGGCCGCCACGTAAGTGATGAGCGCCGACATCTCGGAGGTCATGCCGGCCGTTCCGGCGGATTGCAACTTGTTGCGGTACGACAGCATCAGGAAGCCCGCCACCACCGCGAACCCCACAGTCACCGGCCAGACCCCTCCCTCCGCCAGCAAGGAAATGCCATAGGCGATAAGGCCGATAAGAGGATACGTGCGCACGCCACCGAACAAGAACTGCCCGCTGCCGACGCGTCGCTCCTCACGTTCCAACCCGGTCAGGAAGGCGAGAAACAGGACCAGCAGAATCTTCACGCCTTCCGGCGGCAACAATCGATAGAGATCGGTCAACACAAATCAATATAAGCATATCTGATTCCGCAATAAGAGAGGCCAATGGCTGGCGTTTCGCGGACACAATTTAGCGGGCCGGCATTCCCCTCATAGTCGCTTTGAGGTAGAACAAATAGATACTGCAATGCACAGGCATATTGGAAGAAATCTCCTGCTCGCTATGCTGTTCAATGGGATCTCATCTGCCGCTTTCGCGGCATCGGTGATCGCCACGCGCCCGGACGACCCAAGAGCGGTTGATCTGTCTGCCCCCGCATTCGGCGCTCGCGCCGACGGAATCAGCGACGACAGCGCTGCTCTCCAGGCTGCCATTGACAAGGCCGATAACAACGCCGGGCAAGGAATTGTTTTTGTGGGGCCGGGCCGATACCGGCTGACGCGCACCGTCTACATATGGCCGGGAGTGCGCGTCTTCGGTTACGGCGCAACGCGCCCCGTCTTTCTGCTGGCGGCCGACACGCCGGGTTTTCAGAAAGGCGTGGGCGTGATGGTGATGTTCGCCGGCATGCGTCCCGGCCGCGCATCCGCACGAGCCTTCCGCGTGCCGTTTCCACCGCCGGACAGCGTGCCTCCCAATAGCGAAATCGCCGATGCCGGCGCCGGCACGTTCTACTCGGCCATGAGCAACATCGATTTCGACATCGGCGACGGCAACCCGGCCGCGGTCGCGATCCGCTTCCACGTCGCCCAGCACTCTTATCTCAGCCACATGGATTTCCATGTCGGTTCCGGTCTCGCCGCATTGACCGAGATCGGCAACGAGGCCGAGGATCTGCGCATCTATGGCGGGCGCTACGGCGTTCTGACTGACAAGACTTCGCCCGCCTGGCAGTTCACGCTGATCGATTCCCTGTTTCAGGATCAGCGCGAGGCTGCCATTCGCGAGCACGAGGCCGGACTCACCCTGATCCGCGATACGTTCCGCGACGTGCCGGCCGCCATCGATATAGATTCGCAGTACTCGGACCAGTTGTGGGTCAAGGACAGCCGTTTCGAGAACATCTCGCGCGCGGCCGTGATCGTCAGCAATGAGAACAGCCCGTTGACCGAAGTCGGTTTTGAAAACGTTGTATTGCAGGATGTGCCTGTTTTTGCTCTGTTCCGCGAGAGCGGCAAGAAGCTTTCCGGCAAGGGGGCGGTGTACCGGATCCGGAGTTTCAACTATGGACTCATCGTGCCCGGCGAGGGGATGACCGGCGCCATCGGCATGCTCTACGACGCCACAGGTCTGAGCGCGATGCCGGCGGCACTACCTCCCACCATTCCCGCGCTGCCACCCGCTGGAGATTGGGTGAACGTTCACTCGCTGGGCGTCGCCGGCGATGGTAAAACCGACGACACCATTGCGATCCAGAAGGCGATTGACGGGCATAGGGTGCTCTATTTTCCGAGCGGGAATTACATCGTCAGCGACACGCTCGCGTTGAAGCCCGACACGGTGCTAATAGGGCTGCACCCCACCCTGACTCAGTTCGACCTTCCGGATGGCGCGCCCGCCTTTCAAGGTGTGGGTTCGCCCCGGCCGGTGATTTCCGCGCCCCCCGGCGGCTCCAACATCCTGCGCGGCTTCGGCGTGTTCACGGGCGGCGCCAATCCGCGGGCCGTGGGCGTGCTGTGGTGCGCGGGGGCCGCGTCGCTCATCGATGATGTGCGCTTCCTGGGCGGCCATGGCAGCGGCACGAGTCCCTATAACAACAACCAGACAGCCGATCCCGATCTGCACAAGCGCTGGGATGGGCACTATCCCAGTCTCTGGATCACGCACGGCGGCGGCGGGACCTTTGCCGACATCTGGACTCCCGACACCTTCGCCCAAGCGGGATTCTATGTCTCCGACACCCGGACCCCCGGTCACGTCTACGAGCTTTCCAACGAGCATCACGTTCGCACCGAGATCAAGCTCGATCACGTCGAAAATTGGGATATCAACGCGCCCCAGAGTGAAGAAGAGGCCGGCGAGAGCCCCGAAGCCTTATCGCTGGAGTTGGACTGGTCGAAGAACATCACTGTCGCTAACTATCACGGTTATCGCGTGACGCGCTCGCGCGCGCCTTTTCCGGCCGCCGTCCGTCTCTATCATTGCGCCGAGATCCACTTCCGCAACGTTCACATCAATGCCGAAAGCGGATACGCCACGTGCGACCAAAACGGTTGCGGCACCTTCCTGCGCGTCAGCAAATTCCCCTACGAGAACTCCATTGAGGATGTGACGCATCATCTGGAGACGCGCGAACGGGAGTTTGCCGTACTCGACATTCCCGCTGAGCCGGCGACTCCCCCTCCCGCTGATACATCGACGGTGCTGGAGCCGGAGTCGAAAGTCCGGAGGCTGGAAGATGGATTCCACTCCATTTCGGGCGCGGCTGTGGATGGTTCCGGCAAGCTCTATTTCGTCGATCACCATCAGCAGCGCATCTATGGCTGGTCGGCGGCCGAAGGACTCACCATTGAGCGCGACAGCCCGCTCGATCCCGTGAACCTGGCGTTCGACAAAGCGGGCGACCTCGTGGTCCTTTCTTCTTCCGGACCGGAGGGAACCGTCTATTGCTTTCGTCCCGGATCGGCGAAAGATCAGATCACGGTTCTGGCGCCGCGGGAAACCAAGCCGCTTCCGGGCGCGCGGGCCGTTCTGCCGGTCAATTACTGGAACAATGGGGAATTCAAAACCCAACTGGACTTCAGCACGTTCACTTACACGAACCTGGCGCAGATGTTCGCGCAAGATGTGTCCACCCCCAAAACCATGGAATACGTCTCGCCGGACGGCAGCGTCTTTCTGCCCGCTGGACGCGTCTTCCAGCAGGGGCCGGCCGATTCCATCGCGGGCTGGCGCTTCTCCGACAATCTGGACGCCTACGGCTTCCTCAGCGCCCTTCCCGGCGAGCATATCTATGTCAGCAGCGATTCGGAAGATATTACTTACAGTGCGTTAGTGGGCGCTGACGGCGCACTCAGCGATTTGCAGCCCTTTGCCCAGCGCGGCGGTGAAAGCGTCGCCGTTGACCGAAAGGGCAATGTGTACGTGGCGAACGGCCAGATCTTCGTGTATGACCGTGCGGGCAGGCAGATAGCTCGCATCGACGTGCCCGAACGTCCCATCGACATCGTTTTCGGCGGCGCCGATGGCCGCACCCTGTTCATTCTGGCCCATCATGCGCTCTTCGCGGTGAAGGTGCGCGGTTGAGCTTGCCTTACCGCCCTACGATCTCCAGAATTCCGGCATCGGGGCCAGTCCAGGCCTGGAAACCCTCGTGGCTGAGCGTGCCGGCGGCATCGTTCCAGTGCAGGCGCGTGATTCTCCGATCGCCGCCTTCATAAGCGTAGGTCTTTCCATCGTCGTCGTAGAGGGTGAAGTCGGCGTCCGCGCCAGGATACACCCGCACGCGAGCCAGTTTCTGCGTTTCGCGGGTGCTCTGGACGGGTTCCCCGAGGGGCACAATGGAACCGGCCCGAACGAACAGCGGCAGGGTGTCGATGGGAGCGTTCACCTGGATCGTCTGCCCGCCGTGGATGCGCTGGTTGGTCCAGTAGTTGTACCAGTCCGCGCCGGCCGGCAGGTAAACCGAACGGCTGGTTGCGCCCTGTTCCGTGACGGGGGCCACCAGAAACGCCGGACCGAACATGTACTCGTCGCCCAGGCCGGCCACGTTCGGGTCGCCGGGGAAGTCCATGAACAGCGCGCGCATGTAGGGAGCGCCGGACTCGTGGGTCCGGTATCCCAGCGAGTAGATGTAGGGCATGAGCTGGTAGCGCAGCTTCAGATACTTCTCCAGAATCGGCTCGGCCGCCTTGCCGTAGGTCCAGACCTCGTTGTACAAGCGGCTGCCATGCGTGCGGAAGATGGGCAGAAAGACGCCGTACTCGAACCAGCGGGTGTAGAGCTCCGGATAGTCGTCGTAGCCGCCGACGTTGTCGCGGGCATCGGAGGGATCGAGCAGCGGAGTGTGGGCGGGATGGTGCTCCGGCGGCATATATTGCCAGCCGCCGATGTCGTTGCCCCAATATGCAATACCCGTCGCGGTGAAATCGAGCCCCGTGGGCACCTGGCGCTTCAGGGTGTCCCAGGTCGGGTATATATCGGAGGACCAGAACATGGTGCCGTTGCGCTGAGCGCCCAGGTAGGCATCGCGGGAGAGGATGAGGGCACGATGCTTCACGTCCCGGCGGAAGCCGTCATAGAGGGCCCCGGTGTGAAACAGCGGGTAGACGTTGAAATAGCGCGTGCCGGGCCCGATGTGGAAGTAACTGCCATTGGGGGGCAGATCGGGCTCGGTTTCATCGGACCAGAGGGCATCGAAACCTTTGCTGAGGATGTTATCGCGGATGGTCTCCCAGAACCAGCGGCCCGCTTCCGGGTTGGTGGTATCGATGTCGGAGCCGGCGCGGTCGTAAGGCAACCCGTTGGTGGGCGTTCCGTCGGCGAGGTGCTCGAGCCAGCCCTTGCTGACCAGGAAATCGTAGTAGCGGGTTCCGGGCGTGAAGCGGGGCCACACGCTGATCATGGTCTGGATTCCCATTTCGTGCAGCTGGCGGTTCATCGCGGCTGGATCGGGCCACGGGCCGGGATCGATATCGAGTTGCCCCATCTTGGTCCAATAGAACCAGTCGACCACGATCACGTCGAGAGGGAGATGCCGGTCGCGGTAGCCTTTGGCGACCCCCATTACCTCATCCTGCGAGGTGTATCGCTGCTTGCACTGGATAAATCCGTAGGCGGCTTTCGGGAGCATCTGCGTGACCCCGGTAAGCTGCCGGTAACCGGCGTAGATCTCGTCAGTGGTGTCGCCGGCGATCACGAAGAAGCTCACCCGGTCGCCCACCTCGGAGGTCCAGCGGGTCTCCTCGTTGAAGCCGGGCTCGATGACCGTCTTGGAGGGATTGTCCCAGATGACGCCGTAACCCTTGTTGGTGACCAGAAACGGCATGCACATGCTGGGAGCGGCGGTGGCGGTGTAGTTGTGCCAGCATTCGATCCGGCGGCCGCGGTGGTCGAGAAACCCTTCGTGGTTCTGGCCCAGGCCGTAGTAGTGCTCGTCATCGGGCGAAACGAAGATCGCGCCGACCTGGTAAAAGGGCGGGTCCGAAGGGCGCCTGTCATTCAACACGCTGGCGTTGCCGTCCTTGTTAGTTCGGCACGGACATCGACCAGCCCGTCATCTCCGCGAGCTTCTTGCCGCCGGGAGTGCTGATCGTAATGTGAGCGGGAGGAGCGGACCCGTTGAAGAATCTTCGCGATATCCAATTCCGTCGCCATGGGCTTGCGCGGGCGGTTGGCCGCCACGGTGACGACCAGGCGCGGCGACCGGTAGACGTCGCCCTGGGCATCCTGTTGCCGGCTCCAGCCTTGGGCGGACGGGCTGGCCACAAATCCATAGCCCGGAGCGGCCGTCGCCGGCTCCTTCAGAAGGCTCAGCGTGACGCGGACGATATTGGGGGCATAGGGCTCGAGAACAATCGTGCCGCCGTCCCGGTCCAGTACAACCTGTGGGCTTTGGGCATGCGCGACGCCGCCGGATAGCAGGACGAGCAACGTCGCGGCCGCTATGGATGATGAACGAAGCATAATGACTCCTCCTCCAAACTTACTTCGGAAAACCGGAATGTGCCGCTCAATAGCCGTAAATCTGTAAGTGAAGCGCTTTGGGAGCGCCCCCCGCCAGTCGAAACCCCTGCCCGGATTCGTTCTTGATGGTCTTGTTCTGGGCGTCGTAATTCAACATGATATCGTCGCCGTTCAAGCGGCGCCCCGGCACCCAGCGCCCATCCGCATACGTGCCCTCTTCCAGCTTGGC
Source organism: Terriglobia bacterium (assembly GCA_963714205.1). Lineage (GTDB taxonomy): Bacteria > Acidobacteriota > Terriglobia > Bryobacterales > Bryobacteraceae > CAVQNQ01. The sequence continues at coordinate 81,487 of CAVQNQ010000001.1, read as the reverse complement.
GACCGCGGCCGCCGATGGTCCCGGGCCATTGAAGGTGGCTTGCACCCCGCTGCCCAGGATCACGTAGTCGTCGGGCCCGGTCGCAATCACGATGGCATACGAGGGCGCCTCCTGGTTGGTGGCATCCGGCGGCGGCATCCGCATCCGGATCACCGAGAATGCGAAGGTGTAGTTTCCCAGTTTCACGCTTTCCGCGGGGTGCCGGGCGTCGAGCGAGACCGCTTTGATGGTGCCTTTGGCTTGCGCGTCCAGAATCTCCGGAGCCGCCTGGGCCAGCAATCCATACGCCTGGGCCAAGGGAGTTGAAGCGTCCGCGCGGCGTTCGATGCCGAAGGGCGAAATGCCCATCGCGGCGTGGTTTCCGATCGCGTAGAAGGCGTTCGCGGCATCCTCGCGGGTTTCCGGAATCCACAGCGGATTCCCGGACCGGTCGTAGCGCCGGCACCATTCCGCAAAGTCCGGCAGATAGATATCCGGCCCGACGATGTCGATGCCCGGCGCGCCCTGCTGCCACACGTTCAACTGGATGGGCAGCGCCCCACCGCTCGAATACTGGCCGAGGGACTCGCCCAGATCCACGTTGATGAACATGGGCAGCGGATATTCGGCCTTGCCGGCTTTAGCCACTTTGTCCACGTATTGCGCGTAGTGCCAGGCCATGAAGATCTCGTTGGTCATGAGCTGGCTGCCGAATACCTCCGCCCATGTTCCGGAGGTCTTCCCGCCGGCCGCTTCCCAATACTGGCGGAACTCGGAGACCAGGTTCTCCTTGTTCTTCACCATGTAATCCATGAGCTGCTTCGGCACAGGGGCGTTGAAGGCGGCCTTGGCCTCCGGCACCTGGTCGCGCGAGCCGCCCGGGCAACCCACCTCGTTCTCCACCTGCATCATGATCACGGTGTGGGCTTCCCCATCCACCTCGCGGATGTGGCGCATCAGCGCGGCAAAAGCGTTCGCGTCCGCCTTCCAGTTGGCCTCCTTGAAAACCGAAAGGTAGGTGAGCACCTGCCCGTTTTCCGGCAGAAACAGCGGGTACTGCTTCTGATTCTTCTTCACCCATAGCGGCGAATACGATGAAACACCGTTCTTCCAGCTTCCAAACCACAGGAAGATCAGGTGCAGGTGGTTCCGGCGGGCTTCGCGAATGGCGGCATCCGCCAGCGCAAAGTCGAACTTACCCGGCTCGGGTTCCACCAGCTCCCACGTAACCGCCGCCAGGACCGTATTCATGTTGGCCGCGGCCAGTTTGGGCCAGTACGGCTCCATGTACTCCATGCTGGAGGAAGCCGAATTGGTCAGCTCGCCCGCCAGGATCAGGAACGGGCGGCCGTCCACGATCAACTGGGTGGCTTTTCCCCGTTTCTCGAGGTGCGGAATGGAAGAGCTGGAAATGGACTGGGCCTCCGCCATAGCAAAACCGAGCAGCGCGACGGCGCACGGCAGCATGTACCGAAGTTTCATCGTGCCGCTACGATACCGCCCTGCGCGATCTTACACAAGTGCCCAAGGATCCTTATTGGTAGCGGTAGAGCGTGAACCGCTGTATGCTCCTCGCCGCCGGCGGCCAACCCGACTTCTCCAGCATCAGGAAATTCCCTTCATCGCTGTCGTCGCCGTTCTGCCGGCGCCCGGGAACCCAGTGGCTGTTCACAAAGCTGCCTTCTTCCACGGTCGCCAGTCCCACGAGCGGGGCCCCGGTGTGTTCGGAGAAAAGGTGACGGTTACGCCGCTGCCGGCCGCGAAGTACTCGTCAGGTCCGGTCGCAATGAAAATCGCCGCCGCGGGAGGCGGCGGTTCCGGCGGTGGCGGCACGCCAAACATCTTGGGCTGCCGATAGTAGGAGACCTCCAGCGTGTAATTCCCCAGCTGAATCTTCTGAGGCGGGTCGTCCGGGCCTCGCAGCAGAACGGCAGACATGGTTCCGTTGCCCTGATGTTCCGCAATCAGGGGCGCCATTTGCGCGAGCAGGTCGTAGCTGGCGATCAGCTCATTGTCAGGATGAGGTATCCTCGGGTCTTCAATTCCCATCACGGTCCAACCGACCGCATCATGGCGACCGAAGACGTAAAGCACTCTTGCCGCGCCATCCGCCCCACCCATATTCTCGGGGATGAAGAGTGGGTTCCCGGATCGGGCGTATTTTGCGCAAAATGCCACAAACTCTGTTGCGCTGTAAGCGTCCGGCGAGAGCATATCGATGGCCGGCCCGCCGGCTCTCCAGACGTCCAGCAGGTCGTCCATGGGGCCGCCGATGGCGAAAGCCCTTCTTCCGGCTTCGTTCTTGCCAGCCTCGTCCGCAATCGAGGAAGTTCTGGGGAGCGCCGCGTTCACGTACATCGGCAGCGGGTATTCGGCCTTGCCCGCCGCGGCCACCCGGCCGATGTAGCGTGCATAGTTCCACGCCATGAAGATTTCATCGGTCGCCGGGCTCCGGCCGAACACCTCTTCCCATTTCCCGGAGGTCTTGAAACCGGCCTTCTCCCAAACCTGTCGAAACTCCGGGATCAAGGCGTCCTTGTGCGCCTGAAGATAGTCCATCAATTCCTTTGGAACGGGCCCTTCAAACGCAACATTCGCCAATGGCGAGCGGTCGCGGGAGTCCCCGCTCATTCCCACTTCGTTCTCCAGTTGGATCATGACGACCGTGTGCTCGCGGCCATCCACTTCCTTGATATGCCGCATGAGGGCCGCAAAGGCGCGGGCATCGGTATCCCGGTTGGCATCGCTCAGTGTGCTGAGCATTTCTATGCTCTTGCCCCCTGCGATCTGGGCGCGCGGGTACTTCGCGAAGTCGCTTTTCACCCAATCCGGCGCGTAGCTGGAGAGACCGTTCTTCCAGCTTGCGAACCACAACGGAACGACATGCAGGTTGTGGCTCCGCGCGTCCCGGATGACACCATCCAGAGCGCTGAAGTCGAACTTCCCTTCCCGCGGTTCGACCTGGTTCCAGGCAACGCCTGCCAGGATGGTGTTGGCCTTTCCCTCGGCGAGCTTGGGCCATATCGCCTTCATATACTCGACGCTGGTGGCGCTGTTGTTGGTCAATTCCGCCGACAGAACCAGGAACGGCTTGCCATCGACGATCAATTGGGTGGCGCTCCCCTGCTTGCGCAAGTGGGGGATGTCCGCGGCGGTGGAGCCCGCCGGAACCGGTCTGGTGGCGCATTGAGTAGCGACTAATGCCAGAAAGCATACCAGAGCGCAGTAGAGCAAGTTCTTCGGTTTCATGGTGAATCTCCTTGCCGGCGCGTGCTTACCGGTAGCGGTACAGCGTGATGTGCTGGATCATCTTGGTAGTCGAGGGCGAACAGCATCCCGAGGGCTTGTTCAGGAGCACATATTGCCCCTCATCGTCATCGTCGCCGGCCATCGAGCGACCCGCGACCCAGCGGCCGTTCTGAAAGGTTCCTTCTTCCACGGTCGCCAGCCCGACGTGCGGAGGCCCCGGTGTGTTCGCAGAAAAGCTGATGGTTACGCCGCTACCAGCCGCGTAGTACTCGTCCGGCCCCGCCGCGATGAGAATTGCCGCCACCGGCCCTGGCGGCGGTGGCTCGCCGAGCGTTTTTTGCGGGTTCAGGAACGCGACCTCCAGCGTGTAATTCCCCAACTGGATCTTCTGGGGCGGGTCGCTCGGACTCCGCAGAAGGACGGCGGACATGGTTCCGTTGCCCTGGTGTTCCGCCATCAAGGGCGCCAGTTGCGTGAGCAGGCCGTAAATGTCGGTCAGATCGTTGTCGGCCTGCGGGTACCTGTCGATCCCCATCGGCGAGACTCCAATTGCATCGTGGCGCCCGAAAGCGTAAAGGACCCTGGCCGCGGTGCCCGGCCCGCTCAATGTCTCGGGGATGAACAGCGGGTTCCCGGGCCGGCTATACTTGGCGCAAAACGCCGGGTAATCGTTCTCGCTGTAGATGTCGGGCCCGAGCATATCGATTTGCGGCGCCCCGGCCTTCCAGACGTCCATCACGAGGTCCCAGGGGCGGCCGCCGCTCGGTGGGGGCTGGGGTCCCCTCCCAATCCCGTACAGTGCCGCGTTCACGAACATCGGCAGCGGGTATTCGGCCTTGCCCGCCTCGACCACGCGGCCGATGTAGCGGGAGTAGTTCCACGCCATAAAGATTCCATCCGTCACCTTGTTCCGGCCGAACACCTCTTCCCAGGTCCCGGATGTCTTGAAGCCGGCCGCCTCCCAAACCTGGCGAAGCTCCGGAACCAGGGCGTCCTTGTGCGCCTGAAGGTAGTCCATCAATTCCTTCGGCACGGGTCCTTCGAACGCCTTATTCGCCAGCGGCGAGCGGTCGCGGGAATCCCCAGCCATTCCTACTTCGTTCTCCACCTGGATCATGACGACCGTGTGCTCGCGGCCATCCACTTCCTTGATGTGCCGCATCAGGGCCGCAAAGGCATGGGCATCGGCATCCCGGTTCGCATCGCTGAGGGTGCTCAGCAGTTCGATGCTCATGCTCCCCACAACCGGGGTGCGCGGCACGTCCGATATGGTGGTCCCGGGCCAGGTGCCGCCCACTATTTGGGCGCGCGGGAAGCGCTCGAAATCCTTCTTTACCCAGTCGGGCGGATAGCTGGACAGGCTGTTCTTCCAGCTTGCAAACCACAAGGGCACCAGATGCAGGTTATGGCTGCGCGCGTCCCGGATGATGCCATCCACCACGGTGAAATCGAACTTGCCTTCCTGCGGCTCGATCCGGGCCCAGGAAACGCCCGCCAGGACGGTATTGACCTTTCTCTCGACGAGCTTGGACCAGGCCGGCTGCATGTGCTCGACGCTGGTGGCGCTGTTGTTGTTCAATTCTCCCGCCAGTGCCAGGAAGGGCTTGCCGTCCACGATCAGTTGGGCGGTTGTCCCCTGCTGGCGCAAGTGTGGGATCTCCGGGGAGGCAGAGCCGGTCGAAGCCGGTCTGGGGGCGCATTGAGTAGCCACCAGGGCGAGAGCGCAGGCCAGGGAGGCGCAGAACAACCTGTGAAATCTCATGACGATCTCCATATTTCGGTGTTTGGACCGCTTTTACCTTAAATCGGGCGGCCTTTCTGGCTTTGCGCCGCAATCGATTGTACACCCACCAGCCTGGGGCGGAGCGGCTGGGTGTACCATAGCTGAAGCCGGAGCCAAAATGGAAATTCCGGTCCGATACTGGGAGGAATTATGGCGAGAATCGTTCCCCGTCGAACCATTCGGAATTGGATGGTCCTTAGCGCTTTGCCTGTAATTGCGCTCTGTGCGCATGCTCAGAGTCCGGTGGAATCCAGTTCCGAGACTCGATTCCAACTGGATTTCAAAGTGCCTGACGACGCGCTGAAGACCTATCTGCCCGCCGGCTGGGCGTCCGCTCCGGCGGCTCAAGGGCCGGCCAAAGATTGCAACTTACGTGTTATCTTTATCGATCGCGTGACGATCAACGCCCCCGATGGAAAGCCGGCCGGCAAGGGATCGAACCGCCTGGTTTTCCTGGCCGCTCCGGTGAAGGATGCTAACGGCGCCAGCGTCCAACTCGTCATCGGCGGATTGACGGAGGATCCAGCCGATGCGCCGGGACCGTTTGGGGTCTACCTGCTGGCCACCACGCACACGATGCAACGCTCCACCTCGAGCGGGTCCGGACCGATCCTCGATTCGCAGGACTGGGTATTTGCCGCCGCCACCGGCGAACACCTCGAGATGCACATCAAGTACGAACGGGGCGTGGGCAACAAAGGCAACCCGTCCGAGACCAAGTTCTATTCCGCGAAGAATCCCGGCTTCTATCAGATCTCCCGGCAGGAGCAAGTCCTCGATATCCTGCGGAACGTAACGACTACTCCTCCCGATCGGGTGAAGGAGTTCTCGTTCAAAGCATCGGGCGGGACGTATGCCAAATTGTTCGACGGCACGGAGAAGGCGCTGAGCTGGGACAATATCCTGTGGCTTAATCGCACCGTGCTGCTGCCCTAAGGAGACTTATGAAGATCCACAGTGCCTTGTGCTGCATTTCCGTGTGCTGGCTCGGCTGGTTTGCGGTTCCATGCGGCGCCCAGACGGACTCGGGTATCCCTCATTTGCGAAGACAAGGAACGGCCGCGCAGTTTGTCGTTGACGGCAAGCCGTTCATAGCCCTGACAGGTGAAATCGAGGGCGACGACGGCACCAGTCTCGAGAACATGAAGTGGATGTGGCCCGAGCTGGTCAAGATGAACCTCAACACCATACTTCCGGTCGTTTATTGGGAGTTGTTCGAACCCGAGGAGGGTAAGTACGACTTCACTCTGGTGGACGGGATCATCCAGGAAGCCCGGCGAAACCATCTGCGCGTCTGTCTGGTTTGGTTCGCCAGCTTCAAGAACGGCTTAGTGAGTTTCGCTCCCCTGTGGGTGAAGAAGGATTACAAGCGATTTCCGCGCGTCCAGATCAGGGGTGGCAAGAGTATCGAGTATTTCTCCGCCGCCGAAGGCTACGGCGATGCAACGCGGGATGCGGATGCGCGCGCGTTTGCCGCCCTGATGCGGCACGTCAAGGAAATCGACGGCCAGCAGCACACCGTCATCTTCGCTCACGTGGAGAACGAAGTAGGAATGTCGGGCGACTCGCGCGACCGCTCGCCGGGAGCGGAAAAGGCCTTTGCGGGGCCAGTGCCGAAGGCCCTGATGGACTACCTGCAGAAGCACAAAGATACCCTCATTCCGGAATTTCGCCAGGTGTGGGAAAAGGCCGGCTTCAAGACTTCCGGGACCTGGGAAGAAGTATTCGGGAAAGGCGCGGCGACGGATGAGATCTTCATGGTCTGGAGCTATGCGCAGTACGTCAACCGGGTGACTGAGGCGGGCAAGAAGGAATACCCCATACCGATGTACACCAATGGGTGGGTGACCAGAACGTCTTCCATCGCGGCTGTGGCGGCGAAGGGAGTCGAGGCGGAGACGAAGGGCTATCAGCACAGCGGCGACCCGATGTTCGACCTGTTGGACGTCTGGAGAGCCGGGGCGCCGGCAATCGATTTCGTTGCGCCCGATGCGTACCCCGAGAAGAACTTCGCCGAAGTGTGCATGAGCTACCACCAATCCTGGAACCCCATGTACGTAGGCGAGGCGGAAGGCGGACCCCAAGGGGCCGCCGAGGCGCTCTGGGCCGTGGGGCACGACGCCACGGGCTTTTCCGTGTACGGAGTCGAGTACAACCTGCTGCGCCAGGATCCTCAGAATGAGTTGGGCAGGGTCTACAAGACCATCGAGCAGCTCATGCCCGTAATCGCGGAGCACCAGGGCAAGAAAGGCGAGACCGCGGGCGTGCTGCTGGGAGAAAGCGGCCAAAGCGAGACGGCCCGCTTGGGCGACTATACCTTGACTGTCATAGTCAACCCCAACAAGACGCGGCCCAACGGGACCACCCCGCCGCCGCCCGGTGCGCCGCTCGGGGGAGCGCTCTTCGTTTTGACCGCGCCCGACGAGTTGTATGTCATCAATAGCAACGAGTACGAAATGTCCGTCACGTTCACTCCCAACACGCCGGGGCCTTCGCAGGTGGGCGTGGGCATCGTCGAGGATGGCAGTTTTGTGGATGGCCGATGGGTCGCCGGGCGCCACCTGGATCACCGCGTAACGAGCGTCGACAAAGACTGCTGGTACTGCGCGCCCGCCCTGACGCTGCCGGGCGGTTACAAGCGCCGCGACACTCACGACGAGAATGGCATCTTGCGCGTCAAGCTATATCGCTACGAATGAGAGGCATCATGAGAAGCCAGCTGGATAGCGAGGAAGTGAAATAGGAGAGGAACGAGATGTCGATTCGAATCGCATTAGTTGTCTTGTTGTGCTTGGCCGCCCAGCTCCCGGCGGTTGACACGGTTGCACTGGCCAGCCCGGACGGCGCCGTGCAATTCCGGCTTTCATTGGACGGCAACGCTCGATTGCAGTATGCGGTCACGTTCAAGGAGAAGCCAGTCATTGAGACCTCCGCTATCGGAATCACGGTCGATGGAGTGAACCTAGCCCAGGGCGTGGACCTCGGCAAGGTCGAGCCGTACAAAGTCGATGAAACCTACCCCTGGAACGGGGTTCACTCGATGGCGGTTGACAAGTGCAACGGCGCAAGAATCGCCGTCACGCACCGTCAATCGCGCACGGCCTACACGCTGGAGGTGCGCGCGTACAACGATGGCATTGCGTTCCGGCACGTGGTGCCGGGCGAAGGGACGCGCGTGCCGGACGAAGCCACGGCGTTCCGCTTGCCGGGGGAAAGCGTGCTGTGGTGGCACAACCTGGAAGAAAGCTACGAGGCGATATACCAGAGGAAGACCCTCGGACTTCGCACCGGCTGGCCGGCGACTCTTCCAGCCGGCGCATGGCTGGCTCCGCCGGTGACTCTGAAGCTACCCAGGGGAACCGGATACGTCTCGATCACCGAGGGGAGGCTTCGCAATTACAGCGGCATGGTCTTGCAGGGCGACGGTGTCGGCGGCTTGTACACGCGACTGGGCCACGCCCCGCCCGCCACGTGGCAGTTTCTGGCCTATCGGCCGCAGTTCAGCGCGGAGCGTTTTGCGAAGCCGGCGGCCATTACCGGCACCATCACCACGCCCTGGAGGGTCGTCATGATCGGGGCCGACCTGAATGCGCTGATCAACTGCGACATCGTGAATAATGTCTCCGACCCGCCGGACCCCAAGCTCTTTCCGGACGGCATAAAGACCGCCTGGATCAAGCCCGGCCGCTCGGTCTGGGCCTTCCGGGATGGCGGCGCCGAGACCGTGGAGGGCCAGAAGGAGTTTGCCGACCTCGCCGGCCGCCTCGGCTTCGAATACAACGTGCTTGAGGGCTACTGGTCGAGATGGCCGGAAAGCCAGCTCAAGGAACTTGCCGACTACTCCCGCCAGCGCGGCGTGGGACTGATCGTCTGGAAGCACAGCGGCGAGCTTACCGACGAGAAGAGCGTCCGGCAACTGTTCGACATCTGCAAGCGCAACGGGGTGGCGGGGGCGAAGATCGACTTCTTCGACAACGAACACAAAGAGGTCATCGATCAGTACGAGATGATTCTGAAGCTGGCCGCGGAATACCATCTGATCGTCGATTTTCACGGCGCCAACAAGCCCACCGGCCTGGAACGCACGTACCCCAACGAGCTGGGTGTGGAGGCGGTCTATGGCATGGAGAAGGAACCCACCGCGCGTCAGGACGTCACGATTCCGTTCACGCGCATGCTGGCCGGACTCGTGGACTACACGCCCATGAATTTCAACCCAACGTGGATGGCGGACACCACCTGGGCGCACCAGGTTGCCAATGCCGTGATCCTGCAATCTCCGCTGCTGGTGTACGTGGCGCATCCGGCCAACATCCTGGCGAACCCGACCGGCGACGTGGTGAAGAGCATTCCAAGCGTCTGGGATGAAACGGTGGTGCTGCCGATCTCGGAGGTCGGGGAAGTTGCGGCCTTTGCCCGGCGAAAGGGCGATACATGGTTTCTGGCGGTGGCCAACGGCCCGGTTGCCAGGGTGGTTCGCGTTGACCTTTCCTTCCTGGGCACGGGTTCATACCTGGGGACGCTGATTCGGGACACCGGAGAAGCCTCCGCCGTGAAGATCGAGCACTTGACGATGGAGCGCGGCGACCCACTCTATATCGACCTGCGTTCGGGCGGCGGATTCGTAGGCAGGTTCGCCAGGTAACGCCGGCGGACAGCGCGCTACCATAACAGCGCGCTACTATAGCGGTCGGTGTCGAAGTCGAGGAGGAATTGCGAAATGGCACGAGGGCAGTGGTTCGGATCGGGGGCATGGGGCCTGTTGCGGCGCCATCCCTTCATTTCAAGTGCGGTGTTGATCGTACTGGTAGTGGCTGCCGTGGCCCTTCGTCTGGCCCTCAGCATCGGTCTGATCGGTCAGGCGCACTTCACGCCCATCGACGCGCCCAATCATCCCATGGGAGTCGGTAAGGGCATTCACCCGGGCCGGGTCGTCTGGGTCCATGCGCCGGGCGCGACGCGCTGGGACGGCAAGACCGGCAATTGGTGGGACGACACCAACACCGATCAAAGCATGGTAGACCAGATGGTCTCCGATTCCCTCCAAAGCCTTACCGGCGAATCGACCGACCGGCAGGCTTGGGAGATGCTCTTCCGCCATTTCAACCGCACCCGGAACCTGGGCGACACCGGCTATCAGCCGGGTGAGAAGATTGCCATCAAGATCAACGCCAACCAGGACCGCGATCCGAATTGGGTTCAGGGAAAAGGACTGCCCAGTCCCCACGTGGTCTACGCGGTGCTCGTTCAGCTCGTCGGCACGGCGGGCGTCGCTGCCCAGGACATCACGGTCTATGACGCCACGGGAGGAAGAAACATCGGCGATCCCATTGTCGAAAAGGTGAGGGCCAACGCGAGCCTGCGCCCGGTAAAGTTCGTGGTGGGTCCGGATCGCGCGGGAGACGGCCGGATCGCAGCCAGCCCGGACCTGAACGTCCCCGTCCACTTTGCCGGGCCAGGGTTGGAGCCGGCATACCTGCCGAAGACGGTCACGGAGTCGAAGTACCTCATCAACCTGGCGCTGTTCCGGGCGCATTTCCTGCTCGGAGTCACGCTCACGGCCAAGAACCATTTCGGCTCGGTGTATTTCAAGAAGAACGGCACCTTCTCGCCTAGCCCGTTGCACGGATGCGGGATGAAGGTGAACCCCGAGGGGTCGTACAACTGCCTAGTGGAACTGATGGGGCACAAGCAACTGGGGGGCAAGACGCTGCTGTACATGCTCGACGGGCTGTACCCAGCCAAGCACAACGAAGCCGGCGTGATCCGTTTCGCCTCCTTCGGCAATCAATGGGCCTCCAGCATTTTCGCTTCGCAGGACCCGGTCGCCATCGATTCAGTGGCCATCGATTTTCTGCGCAACGAACCTAACCTGGAAGGCGTGGTTACGGGCCACGTGGACAATTACCTGCACGAAGCGGCCATGGCCGGAAATCCCCCCTCGGGGACCGTCTATGATCCGGCATGGCGCCGGCACGCGGCTCTCGAGCCTGGGCGTCCACGAGCACTGGAACAACGCGGCCGAAAAGAAATACTCCCGCAATCTGGGCAAGAGCGAAGGCATCGAGCTGGTCGCCCGGGAGATCCCAGCCTCAATTTGAGAGACCAAACCGGCCGCTCGGCAGGGTGTGATATCTTAAGTCCACCATGCAGAGACGGATTTTTCTCAAGGCCATCCCGGCGGCGGCGATGCTGCCGGCGGTCCAATCGGCGCCGCGGCTGAAGATCGCGGACATCCGGGTTGTCGCGCTGAAGTCCATCCGGGAGACCGGCACCATGGAAGCGGCCTGGAATCCGGGTACCTCGGACCACCCAAAGGATAGGCGGCGGCTCCTTCACGGAGATCCGCACGGACCAGGGGCTGACGGGGATCGGGCCAGGCATGGAGGCCGCGTCCGTGCCCGCGGCCAAGGCCCAATTGCTGGGCAAAGATCCCTTCGACATCGAACAATTCGCCGGTCCGCTGCGGTACTACCTGGGAGCCAGCTCGCGCGTGGTCTCGAGTCTCGAGATCGCCCTTTGGGACCTCATCGGCAAGGCGGCCCAACAGCCGCTCTACAAGCTGTGGGGGGCGGCCAAGGAACGCGTGCCCGCGTATGCCAGCATGATTCAGTTATCGACGCCCGAAGAAAGAGTGCGGATGGCCGTCGAACTCAAAGCCCAGGGCTGGAAAGCCATCAAGCTGCGGCTTGCATTACCAGACCATGAAGGAGGATATCGGGCTGGTCGAGGCGGTCAGGAAGGCGGTTGGCGAAGACATGGGGATCATGACGGACGCCAACCAGGCGCAATCCGCGGGCACGTGGCAGCCGGGAGTGCAGTGGGATTTCCGCCGCGCCGCCGAGACCGCGCGTGAGTTGCAGCGCCTCAACGTGCTGTGGCTGGAGGAGCCGTTGTGCCGCTACGATTTCGACGGGCTGGCCGAACTGAACCGGCTGGTCGATATACCGATCGCCGGAGGAGAGAACAATCACGGAGTACACGAGTACCGTTGGATTCTGGAGAGGGGCGTTTTCAACATTCTCCAGCCGGATGTGATGGTGGCGGACGGAGTGACGGGATTCCGCCAGATCGCGGGGCTGGCGGCGGCGTTCAACAAGCGGATTATTCCCCATCACGGCGGTGGGAACCTGGGAACGATTGCCCAACTCCACGCGATCGCCGGCTGGCCGCACTCGCCCTGGATTGAGCTTCTGCACGACCCGCCGATCGCCGCATATACCAACGGCTTCGCCATCATGGAGGACCCGCCGCTGGTGGACAAAGAAGGGTATCTGAACCTGCCGCAGGGGCCGGGATTGGGTGTCACCATCAAGAAAGATCTGATCGCGTAGAAGCTGCCGGAGAGGCGAATCGCCGGGCACGCGACGCGAGAGTCGTCGGGGCCGGACTTCTCGAAGATGTCGCCAATCTTGATGGAAGAGGGATCCAACCAGGTGTGATTGGGCACGAGTCCGGGATGGCGACTTTATGTCCGGATGGATCTGGTCACGCGTCGGAAGCGCGTTTACCGGTCCTAATCCGTCCGGTTCAATCGCGGTTACGGCGTGGTACAAGCCAAGGTCGCCGTCGAAGTCAGGAGCAGTCGTGCCATGAATGGACGATCGTGATCGGCGTTGCGGATCTGCCGTTAGCGGGCCATTTGAAGCAGCGTCCATGTCTCGTAGAGCGTAGCGCCTCGTACTTGGGTCCGCCCGAACTCCCGGGGATCTTGCGCGGAGACGTCGGTTTGCCGAAACGGGGATCACTACTATTACTCTTCAAGTTCAATCTAAGGTGCTGAGCGACAGTGTAGCCATCGCGCACGTAAGCCAACATGATCGCGCTTTCCATCGCCCAACCATACTCGCCCTGGACGAACCGTCGAATGCCCTCTACGCCGTACTCCGAGGTAAGGGAATGGGTCGCATCAACGGGCTTACACTCGATAAACAGACAGTCCTGGTCCGCAATGACACGCGCTCCGTCGGGACGTTGAAGCCCGAGCACGATGTCTGGCTTCTTATCCGGGTGGTCTCCGTTGTAACTGGTGAGTTCAGCGTCGCGAACGACGTATGAAAAGTAGACCTTGCTGAATCCTGGAACGGTGCCACGAGGCAAGAGTTCGTTCGCCAGGATGTCCTTTAGCTGGCGAGTGATGTCTTTTTCTAAAGCGGTCGCGAGTACAAATCCGTCGGGCGGCGCAGCCCGCAGCATCGCGAACGCCTGCACGAATGCGGCATGCGCCGCAAGCAGCAACCGTCTGGGAATGGGGGGATGCGGCAAACAGTGACCGGAGGACCCGTACGTGAACAATCCGGGGACGCTCATGCTTTACGAGACTCAATAGAAGCGCGCGGGACCCCGACTGGAATTGGAAACCAATCCGAGTGCTCGCGTGCCACTTCCACAGCACAAAGGCGCGCACGGCTGAATGTCCAGAATCGTCGCTGGTTTAGCAAACCGAGCACGAGGCCGCCGCCAGGAACCCGTACAATGATTCGACTCGCTGATTTTGCCGCCGCCGCCCGCATAAGGCGCGCGACGACTCCAGCCATCGCCGGCTGTGACTGCCCGGAGAGCGAAATCGCCGCGAACCGCCAAGGTTGCACCTCGGTGCCCGAGCCATAGGAGACGGCCGGCAGCGGCTTGACCTCCATTTCCTGGTGCGTCAGTGTGAAGAGCGGCTGAAGAAGTATCTGCAGGCGCTCGCAAAAAGCTTCAATCTCTTCTGGCTCTGGTGGTTGCTCTGCAGGGATACGGGAGATACGGTAAGGACTACGGAAGATCACCGTATCACTAATTACCTCGGCATCGGCGTCTGTTAGTCCGTAGAGATCATTGACGAAGCAATCTAGAGGCTTCCAGTCGTGCGGAACGCCCCTGTCCAATGCCTGTGCAAATGCCTCGATATCTTGGCGTTGCGCCTCAGTGAGTTGCGCCACGTTGGGGAAAGGAAAGGCGTCTAGATCTTCCTTGATGAACGTACGCCAGCTCGCGCCTATACGGGAGCTCCGGACGAGACACCAGTAGCGGAACAGCTGGCTGTGTACCAAGACATGTAGAAGCCAAAGGTAAGTTATGGCATTATCGTGACCGCCCCCGCAGTATCCATAGAAGCTTTGGTCGTAGCAGAGCGATTTCGTCGGGCTGAAGAACGACTTAGGGGCTGTGCGGTCTTCACCGGGCGCCTGTGGAATCAGCAGCAGCGGCGCTCGGTAGATTTCTTCCCCACGAGTCTGATAAGGTGCGGCTTCCCCGTATGCGTCCCTAAAAGTTCTTGAATCCGGAATACCAAGCAGGGACTGTCCAGTGGGTATCTCAAACAGCGGTAGGTCCTGTAACCACTGTTTTGCTTTGCGGTTACGAGGGCGGGGCTTCAGACTGAATCCTCTACCACTGACGAGCGGGTCCACCCACGCCTTCCCAACTGTATTGCCCCCGAAGGAGCGCTCCAACTTCTCGACGATATCGACGTCGAGGAACGTTCCGACGGTGAGCGTCTTCAGCAGCCACGTGTGGCGCAGGACATCAGCTATAGACACGGTCTGCACGGTCGTGTAATCTAATCGAAATTCGCCCCGGCTTGACAGGACTGTATCGCGAACTGGCGTGGCGAGATAAAAAGCATGACCTTGCGGAGGCACTTGATTTCGCGCCCAAAAAGCGATAAACGGCTTTTTCATCCCCGGCCAAACGGCGGTTTCCTCTAAGCATGAACCGTTGAGAATGCCTGTCACTGTGCATGCCTGGATTAGCGCTTCGCGTGCAGCACGGCCTGTGCGGGCTTGCGTTAAGATAAGCCGTGCATCAAGAGTAAAGCCAAGGACTCCACCCGGCTTCGCCCACCGCATCGCCCTCCAGAGGAAAGGAATGTCGGGAGCATTATTCGGATTGCTGTAGGTCTTTGCCAGTCTGTTAAGTCCGCGGCTCACCAGTACAGAGCGGCCGATTTCCGTGAACTGCTTATTCAGAACCTTGATGCGCGCGGCATCGGCCGCTTTCTCCGCATCGGTCTCACCCTGCGGGGTCAGGGGCGTCCATGGAGGGTTACCGAAAACCACATCGAACCGGCCATCGAATTCCCCGCCTGGCTGTGGTCCAAGGCTGCCCGTTACAAATCGCCGCCGCCCAGAGTTGTGCGCGGAGGGGTCATCAAAGTTATAGAGAACGGATCCGTGTAGGGGCCGCGGCACATGATGCAAGCTAGGCGGACGATGGATCGAGTTCAGTTCAATGGCGGTAATGTAAAGCCCCAACGCCGCAAGACGCAGCGCATGCTCGCTCACCTCAAAGCCGCACAACTGCCCATACAAAATCTTATGGATAAGCTCTTTGCCTGGGCGCCGCTTATCGGCAATCCAACGATGCCGAACTAGCTCGCGCAACGCAATTACAAGGAAGACGCCGCCGCCGCAAGCCGGATCTAGGACGTGCGCTTCGAACGGTTCCGGTAGGTGCGCGAGCGATTCGCTGACGACGAGCTGCGCGATCTTTCGCGGAGTGTAGTGCACGCTCGTTTCGACGGCATTGGGCATGTCCCATTGATGGCTAAAGGTCTCGTACACTTGGCTGAGAACGCCAACAGGTATATGAGCGAAGTCTAAGTCGTTCCAGTTAATTGTGTACTGGAATCCCGATGTGCCGACATCGTCCCACCCCCGTAGGATTGCCTCAAGATGTGCGAATAGTCGGCCCCCAGTCGCTTTACCAGCAGCTTCGTAGAATACAAGGTACTCCTTCCGTCGTTGCACGCGCGAAGTCTGCGGATTGATGGCACCCACAAGTGGGAGGAGGTCACCGTTGAACGTCTCGTCGAGCCAAGCCGAGGTTGACGCCGCCTTCGCGGCGTCGGAAAAGACATCGAGCAGGTCTCCTGAGTTCGCTTGGGGGCAGATATCCCCCAGATCGCCAGAACGGACAATATCCCTGTCATGTAGAAAACGGAAGAAGAGCGCCCGTCCCGTCGTAGAAAGCACTTGAAGAGGTTCTAATGGCTTACCCTTCGGACCCGTAAGTTGGGCTGATGCGCCTTTAAGTAATGCGTGAATCTTCTCGAACACATAGTCCGCCTCCTCTGGCATCCCTTCACCATGGGTGCTCGCGACGAGACTCTGGAAGAACAACGGAGAGCGAGGGTCGGCCGCTGTAATAATCTGAGGAGCCGCCTTCTCAAGTTGAACAGGGTCCAGGTTTATGGGACACACTGTCATCTGCCCTGGTTGCACGACCGCGACCCATGCATGCTCCCCACGGTTGGCCAGGAGGCGCTGTAGATCGCGAAGTTGGCGACCCGGAACTGGCTTCCTATTGCCATCTACAAGGTAGAGTAAAGGACGCCCTTGAAATTCAGCAACGGCATCAGGTAGCACCCGTACCTTTGCCCTGACGGTTCTTCGCGCACGCAGTAAGTCGAGATAGCTCAACTGCGAAGGTTCTGGTTCGCTATCGAGCGCGATGATCGGCGGGATGCCATACTTGCGGCACTCTTTTTCGAGAAGTGATGGAGTTCGCTGGGCAGACATATTTCAGCGGGCCCGAACCAAACCGACGAAAACTCCCGCGACGCGGACGCCCGCGAGCCGAGCACGAGGGATGTTGATATCCGTGAAGGCAGGATTCTCGGCGACCAGCCGCAGTCCCCCTTCTGAACGATACACCCGCTTCAATGTGGCTTCTTCTTCGAGCACCACCGCTGCGATGCTACCGTCCACCGGTTCGCGATCGGGGTCGAGCACGGCAATATCGCCATCCAGGATTCCGGCGCCAACCATGCTGTCTCCTCGAATACGCAGTGCAAAAAGCCTTTCCCCACGGAACTGGTCACGTGGCAGAGGCAGGACATCCACGATCTCTTCGACTGCCAGGCAAGGTTCTCCCGCCGGGATGCGCCCGAGCAACGGCACGCGTACCGCATCCCGACGGCCTCCGGAACCCGTCATGCGAATTGCGCGAGGTTTCCCGAATTCGCGCTTCAGGTATCCCTTCTGTTGGATGAGGCGCAAATGCTCGCTAGCGGCGTTGGCACTGCTGAATCCGAAGTGGGTGCAGATCTCATCCAGCGTAGGGGACACCCCCACGGCGCGCAGCCGAGCCTGGACGAAACCTAGAACTTCGGCTTGGCGGTCCGTCAGAGGGACTCGCGTTGCTCGCGCTTGCATACTGAATCTTTTTACAGTATGCACCAATTGGAGTCGTTTGTTGCCAAATAGTTCTGGACCTCTCCGGCAACTCAAATTTGGCCGGAAAAGGCGGCCGCTCTGGGACCCGAACGGGCCCACCTGGATGCCTACGGTGAGAACTGTCCCCCAGGATCAAGGACGAAAGTCGGCTTGTGACGTGTAGTCTCGCCATCCGGTCGAAAAGCGCCTATCCCGCGGATATTGCACGCGGTAAAACCAGAAGGCCGGCCAGTTGGTCGAAGACCGGGTTTCCACATTACCTATCAGTTCCCGGTCACATCGATGGTCTTATCCAGCCGGACATCGGCCGATGAGGCCCCGACCATGATCTTGAGCTTGTCGTTCTCCACCACCCAGCTCTCGTTGGCCACGTCCCAATAGGCCAGATCCGCGCCTTTGAGCGGCATCTGAACCGTCTGCAACTCGCCCGGCTTCAAGCTGATCCTCTTGAATCCCCGCAGTTGCTCGATCGGCCGCTCCACGGCGGAGCCCACGTGCTGCACGTACATTTGGACAACCTCATCGCCCAGCCGCATGCCGCTGTTTTTCACCGTCACGCTCACCGTGATTTGTCCCTTGCCGCCTACGGTCTCCGCACTGGTGCGAAGATTGGAATACTGGAAGGTTGTGTAGCTCAGGCCATAGCCGAACGGATAGAGCGGCTGCCCCTTGAAATACATGTAGGTCCGGCCCTTGCGGATGTTGTAGTCCATCATGTCGGGAAGGTCGTCCACGGATTTGACCCAGGTTTGCACCAGCCGGCCCGCGGGATTGTAGTCGCCAAACAGGACATCGGCCAGCGCGTTGCCTTCTTCCTGGCTGGCATGCGCCATGTAGACGATGCCCGGCACGCTCTCCTGGATGCTGTTGATGGCGTATGGAAAACTCGCTTTCAGCACGACTACGGTTTTCGGATTGGCTTTGAAAATCTGGTTGACCAGATCCGACTGCTCCTTGGGCAAGTCGATTTCCGTGCGGTCCACGCCTTCCTTGCCCTCGGATGGCAGGCAACCCCGGCCGAACGCTGCTCCGCAGGTCGGGTTGTTGCCGACGAACACAATCGCCACGTCGGAATCGGCCGCTATGTTGGACGCCATCCGATTGTTGATGTTGTCTCGCACGTAGCGCACATGCACGGCGGGGCCCACCTTGGCCCGGATGCCCTCGACGGGCGTCACCGCGTAAGGCAGGGTGCCGGCGTACCAATCCGGGAAGACTTCGTTGGCGCTGCCGCCGATGATGGCGATGGAGTGAATGGTGGTCTTATTAAGAGGAAGAATGTTGTTTTCGTTCTTCAGCAGCACAATCGATTTATCGGTCACCAACCGCGAAAGAGCTTTGTGCTTCGCGCCGTACCAGGGTTCTTCCTTCCCCGTGATGGCGCTGTAGGGAACCAGTTCCGGCGGATCGAACTCTCCCAGACGCATCCGCATTCGGAGGTTGCCTTTGACCCGATCTACAATATCGGCCTCGGTGAGGAGGTTCTTCTCGAGCCCTTCCTTTACGTAGCTGGCGTGCTGGTCGAGGAAAACCGTGACACCCGCCTTGACCGCCATGGCCGCCGCTTCCGGCAGGCTGGGAACCACCTTCTGGGAGCGCATCAGGTTGGGCATGCCGCCCGCATCGGTGCAGATCATGCCGTCGAATCCCCATTCCTTCATCACGATGCTACGCAGAATGGGGTGGGCCGTGCAGGGAGCGCCGTTGAGAAGGTTGTAAGCCACCATGAAGGACTGAGCGTGGCCTTCGGTGATCGCCTTTTGGAAGGGCACCAGAAAGTACTCCCTTAGATCGCGCTCGTCCATGACGGAGTTGGTTCTGGTCCGGCCCTGCTCGTTGTTGTTGGCGACGAAGTGCTTGAGGGTCGAGGCCACCTGGAGGTACCTGGCGTTGTCGCCCTGTAAACCCTTGACAATGGCAACCGCCAGAGAGCCGTCAAGGAACGGGTCCTCGCCGTACGACTCCTCGTTACGGCCCCAGCGCGGTTCCCGCCCCAGGTCCACCATAGGCGCGCGGATGGCCAGGCCGACGCGCTTTCCCTCGGTCTTCACGTTGTAGATTCGCGTTTCGTATCCCACCGCCGCGCCCATTTGCCGCAGCAGGTCCGGATCCCAAGTGGAAGCCATCCCGATGTCCTGCGGAAACTGCGTGGACGTGATGCTGCCTCCGGCCGCCCACCCCAGGCCGTGCAGGCCCTCGGTGAAGTTGGTGAAGCTCTTGATGCCGAGACGTTCGATGGCCGGCGTCATCTGACCCAGGAAAGCGATCTGCTCGTCCAAGGTCATCAGGGAGACCAGGTTGTTCACCCGCTCCTCGATCGGCAGTTTGGGATCGCGAAATGGATCGGCGGCCCATAGCGCTCCGCCCAGAGTCAGAGTCAGGAGCAAAGAACAAAAAAGCCGCATGTGAGTCCTCTAATCCACGTCAGAATCCGCTCGGCTTGATCCAGAAGCTCTCCTGCCAGGTGTGACCGGGCGAAATGTATTGCAGCTCTTTGTAGATACCCTTCTGCGAAAGATTGAGCGCATCGGTGATCGCGGCCATCGGCTCAAAGCAGATGAAGTTGTTGGCCGCTCCGCCTGGCGAAAAAACGACCACCCCCTTGAAATTCGGGCCGAAGATCGCTTCCACCGTCTCGGACTTTCCCTGGAGCCGCATGGTGGCCCTGCCCGAGGCATCCCGGATGAGGTCGCTGAAGACGTGGTCGAGGCTCAGTCCTTTGAGCGGAGTGCTCCGCGGGTTGGGCAGGAACTGCTCGATGGGGCGTGTTTCGCCCGTGGGGATGTTCTTTGGGTTCAGGATCCATTGGGTACGCGCGCCGATGGCGATGGTCCACTGATCCCGCGGTGCGTCGTTCACCTGGTAGAAAGGATGGAAGCCGATGGAGACCGGCATAGGCTCGGCGCTGAGATTATTCAATACCGTGTGGACCTCCAGGATCCCATCCCGCAGCCTGTGGGTTATCTCGATCGTGTGGGCAAACGGAAACTGGGCCATCCAATCGGGCTGCCGGTAGAATTCCAAACGGCTGGTCACCCAGGCGGCATTCGCATCTGACTTGATCTCCGTCACTTCCCATTGAGAAGCATTCGTCACGAAGTCAGGAGTCGCTTGCCCATCGGACCAACGGACATTCCCCAGCTCCAGCTTGAATACGTACTTCTTCCCGTTGGCGTAGAAAGCCGGCTCGTCCAGCCGGTTGGCCCAAGGCGACAGGAACGGAATGCCGCTGGCCCCGCTGCGCCTTCGAGAACTCCGCGGCCGAAGCGTAGGGGCAGCGAACGACGTCCTTCCCTTTCACCTTCATCTCCAAAGCGGCATTGCCGTTGGAGGGCACTGATCGACACGACGGTCTGGTGCCCGGCGTCCTCCAGGCGAACGACGCCGCCTTCCCGGCGAGCCGAATACTGGCCGAAAACCGGCAGAGCAACGATACACAACGCGACGCGCGACCTTCATGGCCGCCGATTGTAGCAGAACGGCAAGCGCGGGTGCGGCGCCTATCCGCTACTATGGGTGTACTTATGCTTATGCCTGATCGAAGTCGCCGTATCTTGCTTGCCGCCGTACCGGCAGGGATGCCCCAGGACTCGGATTTCCGGATGGATGAGGTTGCTGTTCCCGCTTGTCCGGCAAATGGCTTGCTCGTTCGCACGCTGTGGGTTTCCGTCGACCCTTATCTGCGCGGGCGCATAACCGGGAAGCGATCCTACGTCGATCCTATACCGGTTGGCGCAGTCATGGAGAGCACCGCCGTCGGCGAAGTGGCTGCCTCGCTGCACAATGATTTTCAGCCCGGAGAGATCGTGACTGGACTCTGGGGCTGGCAAGATTATGTGGCTATCGAAGCTACCAGAGTCCGGCGAGTCGATTCCACGGAATTCCCGGTTTCCACCGCCATCGGAATCCTGGGGATGCCGGGCATGACCGCCTATTTCGGAGTGACGGAGCTATGCGCGCCGAAGGCCGGTGAGACTGTGCTGGTCTCCGCGGCGGCGGGCGCGGTGGGTTCGGCCGCGGGACAAATCGCCAAGATACTTGGCTGCCGTGTGGTGGGGACGGCTGGGACGGCCGGGAAGATCGAATACGTGAAGTCCCTTGGATTCGACGCGGTCCTGAACTATCACACGGATCGGCCTTACGCGGAGACTCTGGCGCGGATGTGTCCGCATGGAATTGACTGCTATTTCGAGAACGTCGGCGGCGAGTTAGCGGACGCCGTGTTCCCCTTGATGAATACGTGGGGGCGGGTAGCGGTATGCGGGCAGATTTCGCAATACAATGACCGTTCGAGGGATATCGGACCGCGGCCGCTCACGGAGATCCTCGTCAAGCAACTGCGAGTCGAGGGGTTCATTGTGTCGCGATGGGCGCGCCGCTTTCCAGAGGGCCGCAGGCAGATGGCGCTCTGGCTGAAGGAAGGCCGCCTGCAGTATCGGGAAACGATTTACGAGGGTCTGGAAAATGCGCCCCGCGCATTCATTGGCTTGTTCCACGGTGAGAACATGGGCAAGGCCCTGGTAAGACTTTGAAGTTCGAGACCACGCCCCCGCCTGCCTCTTCACTCGACGTCGATAATGCCCCGGCGAAATGCCTCCGCCACAGCCTGCGCCCGGTCGCTGCAGCCCAGTTTCGCAAAGAGGTTGCTGGCATGAACTCTGACCGTCCCCTCGCCGATCGTGAGATCGGCCGCGATCTCTTTGTTCGACTTACCCTTCGCGATCAGTCTCAGAATCTCCAGTTCCCGCGCGCTCAACGGCGTGCGCGGCAGACTGTCCGCCAGTTGTGAGGCGATCTCCGGCGGAAGCGGCCGTTGTCCTTCGTGGACCGCGCGGATCGCATCCACCAGTTCCTGGCCCTTGACGTCCTTCAGGAAGTACGCCCGGGCGCCCGCCTTGAAAGCCCGCGAGACGTTCTCGTCTCCGCCGTAGGTCGATAACACGATGATCCGGGCGCGCGGAAATTTCTCGATGATCCCGCTAATGGCGCCGATTCCGTTCAGGCCCGGGATCCGCAAGTCCATGAGCGTCACATCGGGCTGGAATTGCTCGAAGGCTTCGATGGCCTGCTTCCCGTTGGCGGCCTCAGCCACGGTCACCATGTCCGGCTGGCTGTTGATGATCGCCTTGAGCCCCACGCGGACCACAAAATGATCTTCCACGATCATGATTCGAATCTGCGGCGCCTGGCTCATAGTTCGTTCCTTCTCTAGGCCGAGAACGGCACGACGATCAGCAATTCGGTTCCCTCGCCGGGCGCGCTGCGGAGCGTAAGCCGTCCGCCGATCCTCTCGGTTCGCTCGCGCATGCCGGTCAGCCCGTAGTGTCCGATTCCGAGCGGAATCGCGCTCTCCGCATTAAAGCCACACCCGTCGTCCCGTACGCACAAGACGAGATCCTCGCGCTCGTACCTCAACTCAATGTCGATCGCCCGGGCATGGGCGTGTTTGATCGCGTTGGCCAGGGCCTCCTGAAAAATGCGCAGCAGATTCTTCTCTGCCACCGGGTTCAGCCGTTTCGGCGTGCCCACTACTTGGACGGCAGGCTCAATCGGGGAGTTAGCCGCCATCTTTCTGGCGATCGCCGGCAACGCCACCGGCAGCTCTTCTTTTTCCAGTTCGTCGGAACGGAGATCCCCCACGGCGCGCCTGACTTCCGCCAGGCTGTAGCGCGTCAGATTGGAGGCTTCGTCGAGCCTCTCCCGAAGACCTTGGGGAATCTCCTCCAACTGCATGGTCAGCGAATCCAACTGCAACGCGATGCCGGCGAGATTTTGCGCGAAGGTGTCGTGGATGTCCTGGGAAATCCGGTTGCGCTCGGCCAGGACCGCGGAATAGCGGGCCTTCAACTCATGCATGCGAAGTCTGAATAGCAGCCAGGCCAGCAGCAGCGCACCCACGACGACGGCCCCGAGAAACGTCCGGGTCTGATAGAAATGCGGCCTCAGATAGAATCCGAACGACGCGCCGGCTTCGTTCCACGATCCGCCGACCGTGCCGGCAATCACGCGGAAAACGTACCGGCCGGGCCGCAGATTGGCATAGTACGCGAATCTCCTCCCGCCCGCATCCACCCAATCGCTATCGGAACCTTGCAACATGTACTTGAATCGAATTCGTTCTGGATCCAGATAGCTGAGCGCGGCATAATCGATTTCCACCTCCCCGGCGCCCAGCGACAGACTGGGTTCCCGGTCCAGCGGTTGCGGACGCCGGTTCACGCTGACGTTTTCGATATGCACCGGAGGGATGTAAGAACTGGACATCAAGCGGCTCGGGTCTACCACCACCACGCCCTTCAAGGAACTGAACATCATCAGCCCGCCGCCGGTCTTCCACGCAATAGGCTGGTTGCCTACGTTGCACGCGCGTGTTTTCATCCCATCCCGCACGCCATAACTCACCGATGCGACTCTCTTGACCCGCCCGTCCGCGAAGTCCGCCAATTCGGCTTTACCAACCTTGAACAGCCCTTGCGCGGAGCTGAACCAGAAGTTGCCCAGTCCGTCGTCGAGAATGCTATAGAGAAAATCGACTAACAGGCCCGATGCCGAGGTATAGGAGAAGAACTTTCCATCCTTGAGCCGCGTCAGCCCGTTCCGCGTGGCGAACCACAGCGCGCCGCCCTCGTCTTCGTGAATGGCGTAGACACGATTCCCGGCCAAGCCCGTGCCGGTTCCATAATTGGTGAACCGCCCTTCAGAAAACCGGCTTACACCGGCTCCCACCGCGCTGATCCAGAGCGCGCCCCGGTGGTCGCGCAGTATCGCGCGAATGCGATTTCCGGCCAATCCATCCCGGCTGCGGTAATTCCGGAAAGCCTCTCCGGTCCACTGGTATAGGCCATCCCAGTCGGTTCCAACCCACATGCCGCCAACGCTGTCTCTGTAAATCACCGTGATCAGGGAAGACGGCCGCCAGCCGGGGCAATCAGTCAAGCGGCCGCGCTCGAGCAGCAGCAGGTCCTTGCCGGCCGCAATCCATAAGCGCCCTTGCGGGTCTTCCGCGAAAGAACGCACGGGTCCCGCACGCTCCGCGGGAAGGCTCGTGTGCGACAGCAACTTCCCGTCGCGGTACCGGCCGAACCCGCTGGACGTTCCTACCCAGATATCGCCCTTCCGGTCCTGATAGACGCAGCGCGCAATGTCATCGGGCGCCCCTTCCGGAGTGGGCAGGGTGGAGATCTGCTTCATGCGGAGGCGGGCCAGCCCGTTCGATTGGAGTCCCACCCAGAGGCTGCCTTCGCGATCGAGATGCATGCTGTACACCGTGCCCAGGCCCGTGCTCTCATCGTCCAAAGGCAATGGTTCAAATCGTCCGTTCCGCAGCTGGTAAATGGTCCGCCCCGAGGCCGCCCACACGCCGCCGGCGGGGTCTTCATAGAGCGATGTAATCGGCGCGGCTGGCCCGTGTGGGATGAATATGCCAACCCTGCCGTCCTTCCAGTTCTTAATCGCCCCGTTAGCGAAGCCGATCCAGAATGAACCATCGGCGGCGCAGATCAGTTTCTCAATCGAGCCATCGCCTTTCCGGACGAGACCACCGAGCGGCTCGAAGCGGCCGTTCGAGAAACGGAACACTTGCGAGCTGGTGGCCACGAACACGTTGTTGGGCGAGCTCGCGCAAATTGTGTCGCGCGTGGCGGTAGCATCTCTATCCGGCGACTCGATGCGCGTGAAGCGACCGTGCGAATAGCGGCTGAAGCCGCTCGCCGTGGCGATCCAGAGGTCCCCAGACGCGTCCTTCTCGATGCGCGTGACGATATCGTCGGGCAAGCCTTCGGCGGTCGTGAAGGTCTTGAACCGGCCATCCTTGAGGCGGGTGAGGCCGCCTCCATAGGTTCCGATCCAGAGAGCGTGCTCGTCGTCTTCCTCGAGTGCCCACACCTCGTTGTCCTTCAGGCTTCCGGTTTCCACCGTGAACGCCGTGAAGCTGGCGCCATTGAAGCGGACGGCGCCGCCGTCGGTGCCCAGCCAGATATAGCCGTCATGAGTCTGCGCGACGGTCCTGATTCGAGACTGGGGCAGCCCCTCCGCCTCGCGCCAGAAGTCGATCCGGTAACCGGCAGCCGAGGCCGCCAAGCCCGCTTCCTCGGCGCCGGCGGGCGGCGCGGGCAACGCCCAGAGCCAGCCCAGAACCACCCATCCCAGGGCGGCGACGGGCCGGCGCGAACTGCGGACGAACCTGCGCGAGGGGGTCATGTCCGATATTTCAATTCCCAAGCATACCGCCAAGCCAGGCGCCCTTATCCTATGCAAGAAGAGTAGTTGCGCCTATGCTATTCGCATAGCCCAGAGTAAGCCGAAATGCTAATGACAATTTGGAACATATGCAATAGAATAAACCGCGATGCGACAGGGATGGCTCTGCCTCCAGGCACGTACGCCGTGCGGGCCGTGCAGAGCCGGGTTTAGTTTCAAACGTGATTCGTGGAGGACAACCATGCGAGTGATAAGCTGCTTGTTGGCCGCGCTCCTGGCAGTCGCGATAGCGACCGCTCAGGTGGGCGGGAGCGGAACGATTCAAGGAACGGTCACGGATCCTTCGGGAGCCATCGTGGCCGGCGCCACGGTCGTCGCGGTGAACGGGGCCACGGGAGTTCAAACCAGCCGCAAGACAACCGATGCCGGGTTCTTCGTGCTTTCTCCTCTTCAGCCCGGCGAGTATACAGTTACCGTTAAGGCGGATGGATTTCAAACCACCACCCAGGAGCACCTGGTGGTTGTCGCCCTGGGAATCCTCGGGTTCAATGCGACGTTGCAGTTGGGAACATCCAGTCAGACGATTACGGTGGAGGCCGCGCCACCCGTGCTGCATACCGACGATGCAACGCTCGGTTCAACCATGGAGAACGACGTCTATGCGGCGCTTCCCCTGGCCATGAATGGAGTCCCCCGGGATCCCACGCAATTCGTAGGCTTGGTCCCCGGCGTCGACAACTCCAGCACACAGGCCGCGGGCCCCTCCACGGCCGCGTTCAACGGCGGCCAGACATACCAAAACGAAGTCTATCTCGAAGGGCTGCCGCTGACCAGCGCCGGCACGGAAGGCGACACCCGCTATCTGGCGTTCGCCGTCTCGGTGGATGCCGTGGACCAGTTCCAGGTCGAGACCAACGGCGCCAAGGCCCAGTACCAAGGGCAAGGCGTCGAGAATTACGTTATCAAGTCGGGCACCAATGCGTTCCACGGCGCGGCCTTCGAATACTTCCGCAACACGGACTTGGACGCGCGGGGCTTCTTCCCCGCGATAAGACCCGTCGAGCGCCAGAACGAATACGGCGGGCTGATCGGCGGCCCCATCAAGAAGAACCGGATTTTCTTCTTTACGAACTACGATGGTTACAGGTACGACTCGGGATTGAACCCCACCTTGCAGTCCGTCCCGACGACGACCGAGCGGACCGGCGATTTCAGCGCGTTCCCGGCCCAGATTTACGATCCGGCGAGCCAGACTTGCGCCGGCGCGGTCTGCACGCGGACACCGTTCGCCGGGAACATCATCCCCACTTCGCGCATCTCTCCCATCTCGCAGTCGTTGCAGTCCTATCTCCCCGCGCCGACGAACGCGAATATCCAGAACAACTACCTGCCCAGCCTGCCCATCCTGGTGAACACGTACAACATGACCGGCAAGATAGATGCCTTCCTGTCGGACAGGCACCGGCTGTCCGGCTTCTTCGCCAACGGTCATTACGCCACCAATTTCACCGGCAGCCTCAGCCAAACGGGAGCCGGCGTGCTGCCCGAGCCGTACACGCAAGGCCGCATCGTGGAGGAAGCCGTAAAGATGGCGCAGTTGCACGATACCTTCACCATCAGGCCCACCCTTTTGAACCAGTTCAGCTATTCCTTCAACCGCATCTGGATTCCGCTTCAAAACCCCACCGTATCGGGGGATTATCCGCAGAAGGCCGGTATCAAAGGCTTGCCCCCGAGTGTGGTGGACGACACATTTCCGGACATTACATTTAGCGGCGGCACCAATGCGCCCGGCAACTGGCAGGGGACCAACGCCCACTTTTACAACGAAGCCGCCAACACGTTCACCGCGCAAGACAACATCATGTGGGTTAAGGGCAAGCATTCGCTGATTTTCGGAGCTCAGTTTCAGGCATTGCAGGACAACGAGAACTTCGCGTTGGTCGCCGCCTTCACCTTCACCAACACGCAAACCGCCGGGTACAATGCCGCGGGTACGCTCCAGGCCAGCCAAGGCAATGCGTATGCCAGTTATCTGCTCGGCGCTCTGAGCAGCAGCGCCATCAACCAGAACGCCATAGGCGAGACCGGCGGCCGTTACAAGGACTGGGCCACCTATGTTCAGGACGACTGGAAGGTCAGCTCGCGTCTGACGCTGAACCTCGGCCTCCGCTGGGACTACATGGGCCCGTTCTACGAAGTGAACAACCTGATGTCCTACTTCAACCCGAACCTGGCCAATGCGGCTGCCGGTGGCCATCCGGGCGCCCTGGAGTTTGTGGGCAACAGCACCGACAGTTGCAATTGCAGAACTCCCATTCCCAGTCACTATAAGAACCTCGGTCCTCGCTTTGGAGCGGCATACCGTCTGGACGACAAAACCGTGCTGCGGGCGGGCTACTCGCTTATGTACGTGCACGCCGGCGGGGTTGGGGGCCGCAACAACTCGCGCCAGGGACTCAGCCAGCTCGGTTACACGGCCACGAACAACGCAACCAGCCCCGGCAACAACGCTCCGGCGTACTACTGGGATAATGGTGTTCCCCCCATCGCCCAGGCGCCGCCGTTCCTGGATCCCACTTACGGGACTGGTTACATCCCCACGAACCCCACGGGCGCGCAGAATCCCACCTACGGCGACCCGGTGACGGGTGGCAAGCCGCCTTACTACGAGAACTGGAACTTCGGCGTTCAGCGCGCGCTCACCTCGACCATGACGCTGGGTGTCGCTTACACGGCCAGTCTGGGCAAGTTCCTG
The DNA here is from genome assembly GCA_963714205.1 of Terriglobia bacterium. Lineage (GTDB taxonomy): Bacteria > Acidobacteriota > Terriglobia > Bryobacterales > Bryobacteraceae > CAVQNQ01. The sequence continues at coordinate 53,358 of CAVQNQ010000001.1, read as the reverse complement.
CCCGGGCCCGATAATGGCAGTGGCTCGCCGCTCAATATTACGCCCCTGCAGTATGTGGCCCTTGGCCCGCTGCTCACAGCAACGGCGAACGCCGCCAACATTGCCTCGGCTAATGCGATCATCCCAGGCATCGCGCTGCCATTCTCCAACTTCACGGGAACGGTTGGCCAGATGCTCCGTCCCTTCCCGCAATACGGCGCGATCAGCTCGCCATGGTTCAATGTCGGCCAGTCCAGCTACCAGGGTCTCCAGATCACATTCAATCGCCGGATCTCCAGGGGCCTTACCTTTTCGGGTGGCTACACGTTCAGCAAGGAACTGGACAATCTGGTGACCAGCCCCCGTAACCCCTTCAACTACTCGCTGGAAAGAGCGCGCGGCACCATCGACCACAGACATGTCGTCACGGGCGCACTCGCTTACCAACTGCCTTTCGGCGCCGGACGCGCTCTTAACCCAAGCGCCGCCCCGCTGAGTGCGATCATCAGCCGCTGGACGGTTTCTTCGGTGGTCACCTTCGCCACCGGCGCTCCCCTGGTGTTGAGCGCCTCGGGCTGTAACGCCGGCGGCATTCTGGGCACGTGCTACCCCAACTACAACCCCTCGTGGAGCGGAGACATCCGCATCAATGGCAGTTACGGGTCCGGCAACGTTCTAGGATCCTCGCCGACCTCGTACCTGGACCGGACGGCCTTTGTCGATCCGGCGGCCTATACCGTCGGCAACGTGCCAAGGAGTGGAGTCTACGGCTTGAATGCGCCATACAACGCGGACGTGGATCTCAGTGTGCGCCGGGAGTTCGCGCTTCGCGAGCGTATCAGGCTCGCCGTCCAGGCCGATGCCTTCAATGTGAACAATGCGGTCCACTTCGGAGCGCCCGGGCTCAACCCGGACCAGGCCAGCTTCGGCACGCTGACTTCGCAGACCAATCAAGCACGGAAACTCCAGCTCAACGCCCGCATCACCTTCTGATGCAACGCGCCTGCGGGGACGGACGCCGCTGCCTCTTCGTCCCCGCAGGCCACGGGCCAGGCAAGACGCCATGACGCGCTGTCTATTGTTTCTCGCCGCAGCCGGGATGCTATTCGCGCAGGCGGCGCTGCCAACGGAATGGATCGATCCCGATACCGGCCATCGCGTGATCCGGCTTTCCCGTGAAGACGGCACGCTGAGTTTGTACTTCAATCAGAACGCCTATACGGCCGACGGAAAGAAACTGATCGTCACTACACCCGATGCGGGCATCGCAACCATCGATCTGTCAACCCGCGAAGTCAGACGGCTGGTCGCCGGTCCGGTCTCGGTCCTGATGGCGGGCCGCAAGACCGGCGATGTCTACTACACAAGGCGCGCGCCGGCCGGCCTAGCCCGCGTGGCCGGCGAACGCACTTCCAGCGAGGCCATCGTGTATGCAACCAATGTCGATACGGAGGCTACCCGCGAGGTCGTCAAGCTGCCGCCCGGACGGACCGTCGCGTCCCTCAATGCGGACGAGACCCTTCTGTTGGGGACTTACATCGACGGTGCGGCTTCGCCCACACCGGCGGCCAGCCAATTGCCTGGCGTCAACCCACGGTTTGGCCAACCCGACTATGCACCCATCGGCGCGGACGGCAACCCGGTCACATTCGCGGATGCGAAGGATCTACGTCTGCACAACGCCCTGATGGCCGCGCGCGCCGGGGCGCCGCGTGTTCTGTTCACGGTTAACACGGCGACGGGCGAGCTGAAGGAGATCCTTCGGGAGCGCGAGTGGCTCGGTCACCTGCAATTCTCGCCGACCGACGCCAACCTGATCATGTTCTGCCACGAGGGTACGTGGCACGAGGTAGACCGAATCTGGACGATCCGCGCCGACGGCACCGGCCTGACCAAGATTCACACCCGGACGATGAATATGGAAATCGCCGGCCACGAGTTTTTTGCGGCGGATGGCCTCACGATCTGGTACGACCTGCAAACCCCGCGCGGCCAGGACTTCTGGCTGGCCGGCTACCAGGTAGCCACCGGCAAGCGCACCTGGTATCACCTCCAGCGCAATGAATGGTCCGTGCATTACAACGTGTCGGCCGACGGGACGCTATTTGCCGGAGATGGCGGCGACGGCGACATGGCGGCTCGGGCGCCCGATGGCAAATGGATCTATCTGTTCCGGCCCGAACGTATACCGGACGTGGCCGGCATCCAGACCGCCCATTCCGGCAACCTGATCGACGCGGGTTTCTTCAATTCCGAGCGGCTGGTAAACATGCGCAAACACGATTACCGGCTGGAGCCGAACGTTACGTTCTCACCCGACATGAAATGGGTGGTGTTCCGGTCTAACATGTTGGGTCCGGTGCACGTCTTCGCCGTCGAAATCGCGAAGAGCGTTCAAGCCTTCAAGTAGGGCTTGAGATACGCATCGAGCTCCTTGCGGATTTCATCGATTGACAAGTGCAGCCCGCGCGGTCTGCCGCCAGCGGCGCCACCGCGCCCTCCGGCCGCATCGGCCGCCGGCGCCCCGATGCGGAGCTTGGTCCCCGGCTTGAACACTCCCCGGGCGATCATGATATCTACCGAGCTGACCGGAGTGATACTGGCGAACGCCTGGATCCTTCCGAACATGTCGAACGCCTCCTGCCTCTTCCCCTCGTGCCACAGGTCGTAGGCGGACGCAAAGACATCAGCCAGATCGACGTATGGGCAGGCACCGGAGAATCCCCGCTCCATTTCCAGGATCATTGTGGCGGCCCCGCCTCCGGAGAATACTTTCAATTGATCGCCGGTCCTCTCGCGGAGTTCCGCGATGCGCTCGAGTGGGTTGCCCGTTTCATCCTTGACATAGCGAAAAGTGGGGATCGTCTTGAACATTTCAACCAGCAGGTCCACGCTGATGTTCCCAACGGCCTGCGCGAAGAAAGGAAGGCTCGTGATGCTTCCGACCTTTTGATAATAGGCGAGAATTTCCTTTTCGTCGCTCACACCCGTCGGGGGAAGCGATACGATCCCGTCCGCTCCCAGTTTCTCGGCCTGCCGGGCGTACCGGGTAACGGTGTCGAGATCCGTGCCTTGCACGCCGATCACAATCGCCGACTTCCCGCCCTTGCCGGCGGAGAGGATCGCCTCGGCGCCGTCCAGCCTTTCCTTTTCGGACATGGTGTTCCAACCACTGGCGTTCTGGGGCCACATGAGGCCATGCACGCTTCCGCGATTGCAGAACTTGACTTGCGCGGCCAGGCCGTCGAGGTCGATCTTGTCGTCCGGGGTAAAGGGCGTAAATCCAATCGGAAAAAGCCCGCGCAAAGGCTTGGCGGTGGTGGCAGCTCCCAAGCGGGTGCGCGAAAGCGCCAGGGCGGTTGCCCCTAACCCCGTCATCCGCAAGAAATCCCGCCTGCCGGGAGATCCGATGCGATTCGTCATATATCTGTTCACTCCTTCTTCCGTCATCTCGAGAGGAAGGCTCACGGTGGCCAGTGTATCACTTCAACCCGCGATGTGCCCCGGGGGGATCCGGACGATGGTCTGAGCATATTCTCATCGAAGGATGAGCCTGAAGCCGGGGGCGAAGCGATCCGGCGCTGAGTCTCCTTTCTGATGCTGTTTCGAATCTCCGGGGCCGACCAACGGGAGGCACGCATGGCCTGCAAACATCCGTTGGTTTTCCCTTCTTTGGAACGGTTTTGGTTTTGGGTTGGTTTTGCGCCCGACCGGGGCACAGAACCGATCGCCGACCGACGGGAGGCGCATGGGGGGCGTGTTAGGCGGTTTCCGTCCGCCGGAAGCGGTCGAATAGCTTCCGTTTGGCGTGCTGCATGGCGAGCGCGGCTTCGGTGTCGGATTGGGTTTGGGCGAAGCCCTCCAGTTCCGACAGCGTGACCCCTGGGCGCAGGAAGCTCTCACAGCGCGGGGATTCCCGAAAGAGCTCGAAAGGCGTGGCCCAGCGCAAGTAGAGGCGGCGACGCTTGCCGTTGGCTTCGGTGACGACTTGGGGTACGGCGCAAGGGCGATGGAAGTTGACGTACGGGTTCATGTGCTGCCGGTGAAATTGGTCCATCGCCTCGGCGTGTTGCGCGTCGATGTAGCCGTAGCCGATATGCTTGCGGATGATGGCTCCGTTCTTGGATTCGACCAAGCCGTTGTCGCCGGAATGGTACGCCCGCGACTTGGTTTGTTCGATGAGCAGTTTGCCTAGCAGACGGGCCACGTTGTAGTTGATGAACTCGCTGCCGTTGTCGGAATGAAGGCTGCGGATCACGAAGGGAAACTGCGCGAGCAGTGCTTCCAGCACCGGCATGAGCCAGAGTTCGGAAATCTGCGGCGTGGCGGCCACAATTTCCCATTGCGTCACCTCGTCCACCGCGTTGATGTGATAAAGCCCCTTGCGCCCGTCCTGATCGCCCTGATGCACCGTGTCGATGCGCAGGTATCCAGGCGAACCGCACGGCTGCGGCTTGCGCCGCTCGCCGATGAGAATTGGCGTGGGTCGTGTGGGCTGGTAACTGGTGTTGCGTTTCCGATACGCTTGCGAGTTGCGCAGCCGGTAGAGGTGCGCCACGGAAATCTCCGCTAACCGCTGGTAGGCCGCCTGGCCGTATGCGGCGTATTCGCGCTCCAGGATTCGACAAGTCGCCGGTCCGCTCAAGTTCCCATGCGCCTTGTCTACGTAAGCCAACAGGTTCACATCGGCCGCGGTGTAGTGCGTGGCGAACTGGTTGCGCCGATAGATCGCCGCTGTCACCCGGCCGGTGTCGCGGTATCCGGCGATCAGCCTGGTCACCTGCGCCCGGCTCAACCCCGTCATCCGGCCAATGTAGAGCCGCACGAGCCCCTTGCCCGGCCGGTCCAAGCCGACATACTGGCGCCGCACCAGCGTCTGTTCCACCCAACCGTACACTTCCGCGCGCTTCTGCCCGGCAAACCGCACCTCGCCGCTGCCGGCCAGAAATGCCCGGATCTGCTCCAGGCTCGTGGCTTCCGAATCGTCCATGCTGATGATCAACACCCAGCATCGCGATCTTCCCCTTCAGGCTCATCTTGCGTGAGAATCCAGGCCCCGGTTCAGGCTCATCTTGCATGAGAATAGAGTTCTGCCGACGCGCGTAGAATAAGACCAATGATGACATTCCCAGCCGCGCATATCGGCATTTCCGATGTCAAAATCGTGGCCGTGTTCATCGACCAGGCACTGGAACAATGCAAGGACGCCGAAGCCCGGCGCCGGCTCTACGACGCATTGGAGCGCAGTGCTGCCGCCGAAGGTCTGGATGGAGCGGTAGTGGCGCTTTGGCAGGATGGCTTCGGGCGAACGCGATTCATCGCTTCGCCGGAGCATCACCGCTTCTTTCAGGCCGTTCGATACGAACAGCTTCGCGCCCAGGTGAATCGGGAGCTGGATTGCGATCTTCAGCCTGAAGCCGTGGCGCCCGCCAGTTGACGCCTGAGCCGGTCCGCCGCACCGGGCGGCACGCAGCTCACGCGCCGCGCCACCTCGGCACGCGCCGTTTCGAGCAGGCGCAGATCCAGTCGATTCAGGCGCAGGACTTCCGCCCACACCGCCGGATCGCACGCGGCTTCCACTTCGGCCACGCGGGCGGCGAGCGTCTTCTCCATGCCGCGCGAGACATTCACCGGACGTTCCGCACAGTCGAGCTCGGGGAAGACGGGATTCAGGAAGTACTGGCCGGCGATGAGACTCTCGGTGTACATGTCCACCACTCCCAGAAAGGAGGTGTTCAATACGCGCGCCAGCGCGCGCTCCAGGTCGTGCTCCGTAGGGATGTCATTGGCAATGCCGTTGGCGATCAGGTTCACTTGGGCGTCGGCGATGTACCATGGCATCCGATCGACCATCTGCGCGAGGAAGTCTCCCATGCCGGAGGAGCAGGCAAAATCGCTCACGGGATCGCCCGGCTGAGGTTTGGCGCGGAAGTAATAGTACATCGAGCGGAGGCGGTCGATCGGGTCGCGCAGAAAACAAAGATCGAAGAATATGTATCCCGGTACGGCCGGCACGGGGTAGCGGATCTGGTGGCTGGTGACGGCCTTCACTTCCGGCTTGCGCTCGAGCAGCGCCAGGAGGTCGGCGCAGGCGACATGGCCATCGCGATCCGGGGTGTCCACTTCCGCGCAGCCATCGCCGAAGCTGCGCATCAGGAAGGCGAAGACGGTCATCCCCGCGTTCTTCAGGAAATGGTAGTGCAGAAGAACGAAGCGCATCGCTCTAACTCTCCCGCTCGCAGTCGAACAACCCGCCTTCGGCCGGCGCGGCGCAGCGGCATCCGCTTTCGAGGAACGCCGCCAAAGCATCGCCTTCGGTATCGGGGTGCGCGCGCAGGTAGGCTTCGTAATCGAAGAGAGGGTGCGGGCTCACGTGCTCGCCCGATCCCGCTTCGAAGAAATCCTCCAGCGGATTGCGGCCCGCGCAGCGGGCGTCCAGGCGCTGGCTCAGATAGTATCCGGCATCGAACCAGGGATGCGGTTTGCGGCGGTCGATCCTGCCGTGAAGAAGATAGTGAATCAGCGAATTGTCCCCATACCGCGACCTGTAAAATGCCGGCTCGAACAGCGGATTGGGCTGGTATCCCGCAGCCGCGCCATCGAGGACGTAATGCACCAGAGGATTCAAACCCGAGCTGCTTACTTCGGAATACTTGGTCAGGTAGTAAGTCGTCGAGAACAACGGATGCGGCTGAAGCCCTTTCTTCGCAGGCGCCGCGAGAAAGTGCACGAGGGGATTGTGGCCGGCGCGAACCGCCTCCGGATACCGGCGCCGGTAGTAGTCGCAATCGAACAGGGGGTGGGGACTGATGCAGAGCGCCGGGTCGCTTTTCAGAAAGTGCAGAAGCGGATTCCCCCCGGCGCGCGCGGCCAGCAGCGATTGCGCTACGTAGTACTGGGGATCGAATAACGGATGCGGATGCAGACCCTCCCTGGCCCCGTGGAAAATATAATGGGCCAGGGCCGAGCCGGGCAACTTGCCCGTTACCTGTTGCCGGTAATAATCGTCATCGAATAAAGGATGGCCGCCGCCCTTCCGCAACGCTCCTGCGCGCACAAAGTACCACCATGCGCCGAGCCGGCCATATACTACGCCATCGCGCAGCGGGCGGAGCACGTCTTTGACACGGCCGGGTATGCGGCCGCGGATCCGCCGCCAGGGGCTGGTGTTTTCAGAAACCCCGGTCATCTTCGCGCACGCCATTCGGCCTCGAAGCGCTCCCGCGCGACGAACGAGCTCTGGGTGCCGCACGCCAGCGTGGAGAGCGCCGCGTACAGACTGGCTCGCGCGATGGCCTCGGCTTCACCGCACCCGGCGGCCAGCGAGCAGGCGAAGCTGCCGATGAAAGCGTCGCCAGCGCCCGTGGTATCCACGGGCTGGACGGCGACCGGCGGCACGTGGCGCGCGCCCTCGGGTCCCGCCAGCAACGCGCCCTGGGCGCCCAGGGTCACGATGACCCGGCGCACGCCGCCGGCGAGCAGGTGTGCCGCGGCAACCCGCGCCTCTTCGACGTTGCGCACCGGCAGGCCCGCGAGCGCCTCGGCCTCGGTTTCGTTGGGGATGACGTAATCGGCGTGGCCCACTTCGCCGAGATCCAGGGGCTGGGCCGGAGCGGGATTCAAGATGCTGGGGATGCCGTGGGCGCGCGCGAAACGCAACGCGTGGTAGACCGTTTCGAGAGGGATCTCGAGTTGCAGCACAATGCAAGCCGCGCCGAGCAGCAGATCCGCGGCGGCATCCACATCGGCCGGCAGGAGGCGGTCGTTGGCGCCCTTCACCACCAGGATACGGTTCTGGCCGGCGCCGTCGACGAAGATGGGGGCCACGCCCGTGGACACGCCGGGCGTGACGAGCACGCGGCCGGCATCGATGCCGCAGGATTCGAGATTCCGGATGTAAGCCGGGCCGAACAGGTCGTCGCCCACGCGCGCTACCATGGCCACCTCAGCGCCGCAGCGGCAGGCGGCCACCGCCTGGTTGGCGCCCTTGCCGCCGAATCCGAGGCGGAACTCGGGCGCGAAGATCGTTTCGCCGGGCCGGGGGAATTGGCTGGTGAAGGTGGTCAAATCGACATTGGCGCTCCCCACCACAACGATGCGCGGCCGGTGGTTCATCAGCGTTTAGTGTAACGCCAGGGGAGCGTCCAGATGCCCCCAGGATCAGTAAATAGTCTTCAGTTCCAGGATCACAGTTTCGAGCGGCTGGTCGCTCAGGTTCTCTATCTTTTGTTGGGAGGGGCCGCTCCAACTGAAATCCCCCAGCTTGTGCCGCGCAGCCTCGGCCTCTCCTTCGGGCGAGGTCATGCGGGCATCCAGATCCGTCATGCAGACGACCATGTGGTTGAGCGTGTACTCGTGCATCGGCACGCTCTGCTTGGGACCCAGCTTCAAGCGGAGAACCCGAACCTGGCTGTTCTCGAATACCAACGTGAAGTTCTGGGGAGCCACCCGCAACGGGTCGAGGGCCGTGCCCACCACCCTGCCCGGATATCCCGGCTTCTTGATTGCGACGATCACACCCGTGGGGCCGTTGGGCCGTGGATCGACCCTGGGAGTGGGTAAGGGTCCCGAGTAGTGAAATCCGTTCGCCTCGTCCCATACGACCGTGCCGGGATCCCACTTCAAGTCCACCACGGTGCCATCCAGGTAGGTGATCCTCTCTCCGCCGGTGCGGAAGTAGATCATCACGCGATTCAGCTTGTGGTTGTGCCAATTGTGACCGGCCTCGCCGCACCTTGCCCTGTCTTGTGGAGGCAAGGTCGCGCAGACCGTGGGAAGGTCGGTGGCGGGGTCTCCGGCGCCAGGCCAGGGCTGCGGCGGGTCGACAACCAGTTGGTCATTCTCGAAGAGAACGGTGAAGCCCCGGACTCCCGGCACTGGCGCCCCTGGTCCGGCAAACCACTGCGCTTTTTGGCGTGCTGAGTTTGAGCTTTGACCGGCCAGTTGAGCCCCTGCAAAAACAAGCGGGAGGCTAAGCATGAACACCCATTTCGTGTGCAATCCAACAAATCGCATTAAGACATTGTAGGCCTTAGAATAGCGAGTGGCAATTCGCCGGCCTGGCGGCCTAGTGGTCCCGCTCGGTCACCAGGTCCGTTACCGCCAGGAGCGCTTTCTGGTACGCCGAATCGGGAAACTCGCCGACGATCCGGCGGGCCTTGTCGGTGAAGGCCTGCGCGCGTTCTTTCAGGCGCTGGATGCCGTGGTATTTCTCCAGCAGCACCACGATGCGCCCGAAGGGAACTTCGTCGTAGCTCCGCTCGCGCAGGATGGTGTCCACCAGCTTGCGCTCCGCGGGAGTGGCGCGCTCCAGCGCGTAGACCAGCGGCAGCGTCACCTTGCCCTCCCGCAAATCGCCGCCCACGGGCTTTCCCAGGATCTTCTCGCGGGCGGTAAAATCCAGTACGTCGTCCACGAGCTGGAAGGCCATTCCCAGGTTCCAGGCGTACTCGCCCAGACTGGCCTCGAAACGCTCGCCGCCGTGCCCGCACAAGGCCCCCAGCCGCGCGCAAACCGAGAACAGGCGGGCGGTCTTGCGGTCCACCAGCTCCATGCAATCGGCCTCGCTGACATCGATGCGGCCGATGCGCTCCAGTTGCAGCAGCTCACCCTCCACCATGATCTGCGTGAGGCCGATGAGCAGGTCCAGGATCTGGAAGTTGCGCTCGCGCAGGGCGATCTGGAATGCCTGCATATAGAGCCAGTCGCCCGCCAGCACGCAGGTGTGATTGCCCCATCGGGCATTGGTTGAGGGGCGGCCGCGGCGCGTCTGAGCGGCGTCGATCACGTCGTCGTGCACCAGCGTGGCCGTGTGGATCATCTCCACGACCGCGCCCAAATGGATGGCCTGGCGCCCCGCCGGCTGCCCGTTGCCCCCGGCGGCCAGCTTGGCGGAGAGCAGGAGCAGCGCCGGGCGCAGCCGTTTCCCGCCGCTCGCTTGCAGGTACTGCCCAATGGCAGTGACCGCGTCCACGGACGCAACGGATTCGCCGGTGATCTTCTTTTCGACCTCGTCCAGCTCATCCTGGATGAGGTCGAAAATTTCGCGGCCCGTGAGGGCCTGCCCCACCTTGCCCAGATTCATCGCAAGTTATCCAGTGTACCCGTTACCGGACCCGCGCGGCAAACAGACTTGTTCGAAATTGCGCGTGGTGACTTCCGCCATCTCCTCGGCGGTACGGCCGCGGACCTCCGCCAGGCGCCGGATCACCTCCACCACGAAGGCCGGCTCGTTGCGTTTGCCCCGGTGCGGCACGGGCGCCAGGTACGGGCAATCCGTCTCCACCAGCAGCCGCTCCTCGGGAGCGATGCGCGCCGCCTGCCGCACCGCATCCGCCTTGGGGAACGTCAGCACGCCGCCGAAGGCCAAATAAAAACCGCGATCGAGGGCCTCGCGAGCCTGCCGCTCGTCCCCTGTAAAGCAGTGCAGGATTCCGGAGACGCGCGTGGCCCCGGCGCCATCGAGCAGCGCCAGCGTGTCTTCCCAGGCTTCGCGCGTGTGAATCACCACGGGCCTGACGGGCCTGGGCGGCTATCTCCAGTTGACGCTCGAAAACCTCCCGCTGCACCGGGCGCGGCGAGAAATCGTAGTGGTAATCCAGACCGATTTCGCCGATGGCGGCCACCTTGGGATGGCCGGCGAGCTCGCGCAGGCGGACGAAGCTATCCTCGGTGGCCTTGGCGGCGTCGTGCGGATGCACACCTACGGTGGCGTAGAGGAATGGATACTGCCCGGCCAGCCGCACGCCCGCTTCCAGATCGGGCGGTCCGCCGCCGGTGCCTATGGCCAGCATGCGCTCCACGCCCGCCGCTCTGGCGCGTTCCACCACCTCGTCGCGGTCGGGATCGAATTTGGGATCGTCCAGGTGGACGTGCGAATCCACCAGCCTCACTTGAGGCGGGCTCCGGCCGGGACATCCTCATGGAAACCGGCCAGCACGGGTCTTCCCCCTTCCACCGAAGCCGCTACGATCATGCCGTTCGATTCGATGCCGCGCAGCTTGCGCGGCTGCAAATTGGCAACTATAACCACTTTGCGATTGACCAGGTCCTCCGGCGCATAGGCTTCGGCGATGCCCGCCACGATGGTGCGCGGCTGCGGCTCGCCGATATCCACCTTCATGTGCATCAGCTTGTCGGCGCCCTTCACCCGCTCGGCCGAAAGCACCAGGCCGACGCGCAGATCGACCTTGGAGAAATCCTCGATGGGTATCTTGGGTTCTCCTTCGGCCGCCGCGGGCGCTTCGGTTTTCTTCCCCAGCAACGCCGCCTGCTCTTCGGTCACGCGCGCTTCGAGTTCCCGCATGCGTTCCACCGCCGGCTTGACTTCGATGCGCGGAAAGACCGCCGCGATCTCGCCGATCTTCTGGCCCGCCGGCAGCCCGCCCCATGCGAGCGTGGCAAACCGCACCGATTCGAGCGGCTCCGCCATGCCGAGCTGCGCCCAAATCTTGGGAGCCGATTGGGGCAGCACCGGGGCCAGCAGCGCGGTCGCGATGCGCAGCGCCTCGGCGGCCGTGTACAGCGTGGCGCTCAACTGAGCCGCGGCGGCCTCCCCTGACTGGCGCGCCAGTTTCCAGGGCGCCTGCTTCACGATGAAGTGATCCACCTCCGAGATCAACCCCCAGACGCCCTCGAGTCCTTTGGAGAACTCGAAGCGGTCGAAAGCCGCCTCGACGCTCTTGATGGTTTCGCCCGCCAGAGCCGCGATCTCCGGCTGCGAACCCTCGGGAACGGCGCCGCCGCGATACTGGTGGATCATCGTCAGGGTGCGGCTGGCCAGGTTGCCGAGGCCGTTGGCGAGGTCCGAGTTATAGCGGTTGATGAGCGCGTCGTAGCTGAAGCTGCCGTCCTGCCCGAAGACGATTTCGCGCAGCAGGAAGTAGCGCAGCGCGTCCGCGCCCATGACCTCGCGAATGGGTTCCGCGCGCACGATGTTGCCGCGCGACTTGCTCATCTTGTCGTTCTCGAACAGCAGCCAGCCGTGCGCGAAGATGCGCTTCGGCAGCGCGATGCCGCCGGCCATCAGAAGGCCGGCCAAAAAACCGCGTGGAAGCGCACGATCTCCTTGCCGATCAGGTGCAGATCGGCCGGCCAGAGATCTTTGCCGTCTTCTCCTTTCGCCGCGCTCATGTAGCCGATCAGCGCGTCGAACCAGACGTAGAAGACGTGCTTGCCCTCGACCGGCAGCGGAATGCCCCACTTGAGCGTCGTGCGGCTGATGGAAAGATCGTTGAGGCCGTTGCGCACGAACGAGATCACCTCGTTGCGCCGCGTCTCCGGCTGGATGAAATCGGGCTGCTTTTCGTAAAGCTCGAGGAGTTTCTCGGTGAAGGCCGAGAGCTTGAAGAAATAATTCTCCTCGGTCACCGTCTCGGTGGGCCGCCCGCACTCCGGGCAGGGATCGCCGGGCTTGGCTTCATTCACGTACAGCTCGTCGTAGACGCAGTATTGGCCGGTATAACTGCCCTTATAGATGTAGCCGTTCGCGAGGCAGCGCTCGAAGAGCCACTGCACCACTTTGTGATGGCGCGGGTCGGTGGTGCGTATGGTGCTGTCCACCCGGATGTTGAGCTTCTTCCACTGCTTGCGAAATTCCTCCGAGATGGTGTCGGCGAAGGCTTGTGGCGTTTTGCCGGCGGCCTGCGCGGCGCGTTCCACCTTCTGGCCGTGCTCGTCTGTGCCGGTGAACATCACCGCGTCGTAGCCCTGCATGCGTTTGAAGCGCGCGATGGTTTCGGCGGCCATGGTGGTGTAGGTATGGCCGATGTGCGGAGCCGCATTCACATAGTAGAGCGGCGTAGTCAGGTAGTATTTCATCTGGATCGGTTCAAGTACGCGTGGTTCGCTTCCGCGATGATCTGCCGCAACGCGACGCCGGATTCGACCGCCAGCTTGCGGCAGTCCTCATATTCCGGCGCATAGGAGCCTTCGCCCGAAACCTTCATCCGCACCTTGCCGTAGGTGGTCTCGACCTCGGTCCAGGTGCGCGCCTGCACACGCCGCTCGGCGGTGTAAATGCGCAGCCCCAGGGCGGAGGTTTCCGAGAAGATGAGCTGCGCCAGCGCCTCGCGGTTCTCGGGCTTGGCCACCACCTGCAAAAGCGTGCCGGGCCGGCCCTTCTTCATCATTACCGGGTGCAGGAGCACGTCCAGCGCGCCGAATTCCAGCAGCCGCTCGGTGGCATAGGCCAGCACCTGGGGATTCGAATCGTCGATGTTCGATTCGATCACCGAGACCGTGAGCGCCTCGCTGGCGCCGGTAGGCTCGCCGAGAATCACCCGCAGCACGTTGGGCTGCTCGGTGAAATCGTGTCCGCCCGCGCCGTATCCGACGCCGCTCACTTTCATGGGCGGCAGCACGCCGAAGGATTGCGCCAAGGTGACGGCCACGGCCGCGCCCGTCGGCGTGGTCAACTCCACCGCCGGGCCGCGCGCGTAAACCGGCGCATTCGCGAGCAGCAGCGCGGTGGCCGGCGCGGGCACCGGCAGCATGCCATGCTCCGTCTTTACCGTCCCGCTCCCCACGTTCAACGGCGAGCACACGATGCTCTCGACGCCCAGCAGGTCGAAGGCGACGCACGCGCCGACGATGTCGGCGATGGAATCGGCCGCGCCCACTTCGTGAAAATGCACCTTTTCTATGGCGACCTGGTGCACTTCGGCCTCGGCCTCGCCCAGCCGGCGGAAGACCGCGACGGCATCGCGCTTGGCGCGCGGGGATATCGCGGCCTGTTCGATCATCTTCACGATGTGCGAGAGATGCCGGTGCGCGTGGCTGTGCTCGATCGCCACGTGGTACTTGGTGGCGCCGATACCGCAGCGTTTGACCTTTTCGAAGGAAACGGTGGCGCCCGTTTCCAGTGAAGCGATGGCATCGACGATGGCGGTCTGATCCGCGCCCGCGTGGGCTAGCGCGCCCACCAGCATATCTCCGCTGATCCCGGAGAACGCATCAAGATAACAAGTCAGTGGCACAATCTCCTATTGTACCCAGGAGTTGCCCGCCAAAACGGAGCGCTGGGGCAGCGCTCCCCATGCTATAAAGGAATCGGAATTACCGAAACGCCCGGCGGAGGGCGGGGAGCTTTGCATGGACCCGATTACCGGCACCAGCCGCCGCAATCTCCTGCGCGCCTGCTTGGGCGGGGCTGTCGCCGGCCGCGCCCATGCCCAGGGCAAATCCAGAGTGGCGATCGCGCGCAATCCGGACGCGCCTCCGGATGCCTCGCGCCTCGCGGCGCTCGTCGATCGGGCCGTGGCGGCCGCCTGCAATCGCGATTCGCCGCTGGAAGCCTGGAAATCCATCGTGCGCCCCGGGGAAACAGTCGGCTTGAAGGTGAACTGCCTCTCCGGCAAAGGAGGCTCCACCAGCATCGCCCTGGTGGAGGCCGTATGCGAGCGGCTCCAGCAGGCCGGGATTCCGCCGCGCAACATCGTCATCTGGGACCGCCTCACCTCGGACCTGGAGGAGGCCGGCCATCGCACCGCGGCACGTAAGGACCGCATCCGCTCGATCGGCAATGACGAAGCCGGTTATGAAACCGAGCTGGCCATCTTCGGCAGCGTCGGCAGCCTGCTCTCCAACACCCTCACGCGCACCTGCGACGCCGTCATCAATCTTCCGGTGCTGAAAGACCATGGCATCGTGGGCGTGACCATGGCGCTGAAGAATCTCTTCGGCGCGATTCACAATCCCAACAAATACCACCTGGATGGCGGCGACCCTTACGTGGCCGATGTCTACATGCTTCCGCCGATTCGCCAGAAGGTGCGGCTGGCCATCTGCGACGCCCTGGCGCCGCAATATGAGGGCGGACCCTCCTACATGCCGCAGTGGGTGTGGCCGTATCGCGGCGTGCTGGTTTCGCGCGACCCGGTGGCGCTGGATGCGACGGGCTGGCGCATCATCGAGCGGAAGCGCGCCGAGCTGGGGCTGAAGCCGCTCGGCGAGATGAAGCGCGAGCCGCTGTATATCGCGCGCGCGGCCGATGCGCACCACCGCATCGGCGCGAACGATCCGGCGTCCGTCGACGTCGTGGAGGTTTGACGCCATGGCCCTCGACCGCAGAACTTTCTTAGCCGGGGCGCTCCCCTGCATAATGGCGGGCGCGGCGGGCGCAACCGAAAGCGATACGCGCTTCATCGTGGAGGCCAAATTCTACGAGAAGCTGCCGTACAAGAAGATCAAATGCAAGCTGTGCCCGCGCGAGTGCGTCATCGACGACCACGAGCGCGGCTACTGCGGCGTGCGCGAGAACCGCGGCGGCACTTACTATTCGCTGGTGCATTCGCGCATTTGCAGCCTCCACGTGGACCCCATCGAAAAGAAGCCGCTCTTCCATTTCGCGCCCGGCAGCATGGCCTTCTCGGTGGCCACGGCGGGCTGCAATGTGAACTGCAAGATGTGCCAGAACTGGGAGATCTCACAGGTCCGCCCGGAGCAGGTGCGCAATATTTATCTGCCTCCCGATAAGCTGGCCGAGGCGGCGCGCGAGGGCCGCTGCCTCTCCATCGCCTATACTTACAACGACCCGGTGGTGTTCTGCGAATACGTGCTGGACGCCGCCGATGCCGGGCGCGCGGCGGGGGTGAAAAGCGTGGTCATCACCGGCGGGTACATCCAGGAGGAGCCGCTCAAACAGATGTGCCGGCGCGTGGACGCGGTTAAGGTCGATCTCAAGAGTTTCTCGGAAAAGTTCTATAAAGAGGTGGTGAACGGCGAGCTGAAGCCGGTTCTCAACACGATTGTCACGCTGCGCAAGCTGGCGAAGTGGAACGAGATTGTGTACCTGGTGATCCCCACCCTGAACGATTCCGAGGCGGAATTCAAGGGCCTCGCGCGCTGGGTGAAATCCGAGCTGGGGACGGACGTTCCGCTGCACTTTTCGCAGTTTCATCCCGAGTACCTGCTGAAGGACCTTCCGCCGACGCCGGTCGAGACGCTGGAGCGCGCCAAGGCCATCGCGGACGCCGAAGGTCTGCACTACGTTTATATCGGCAACATTCCCGGCCATCCCGCCGAGAGCACTTACTGTCCGAAGTGCCGCCGCGCGGTGGTGGAGCGCGCCGGGTTCACGGTGCGAGCCGTTCATCTCAACCACGGCAGGTGTTCCTACTGCCAGGAGGCCATCCCGGGCATGTGGGATGGGGCGCATCAATCATGAGATATCCAGTTATCAGCGCGATCGGAGCCCTGTTGTTCGTGGCGGGATTTCTGCTGTTTCACGAGAAAGAGGTTACCCGCGCGGAATCGCTGAAGGTGCGGCCGATGGCGGTGGCCGGATCGTTCTATCCGGCCGATCCCGCGGAGCTCGGCACGATGATCGATGGCTTCCTGGCCAAGGCCTCGCCGCCGGCCGTGAACGACGTGGTGGCGATCGTCTCCCCCCACGCCGGCTACGAGTTCGCCGGCCCGGTGGCGGCTTATTCGTATGCCCTGCTCAAAGGCCGCACGTTCGACCGCGTGGTGGTGATCGCGCCCTCGCACTACGAGGCGTTCGACTATGCCTCGGTGTACGATGGCGCGGCCTACACCACGCCGCTCGGCCAGGTCCCCGTGGACCATGCGTTCGCTGTGAAACTGGCCGCATCGAGCCGGCTCATCAGACTCTCGGGAGCCGGCCATACTCCTTCGCGGGACAAGCCCGAGCACTCACTCGAGACCCAGCTCCCTTACCTGCAAAGGGTGATCGGAAAGTTTCAGCTCGTCCCCATCATCATGGGCGACCAGAGCTATGACGCCTGCCGCGCGCTGGGCGTGGCGCTGGCGAAACTGGTGAAAGGCACCAACACGCTGATCGTGGCCAGCTCGGACCTCTCCCACTACCACCCTTACAACGACGCCGTGAAGATCGACCACAAGACGCTCCGCGCTATCGAGGAGTTCGATTACCTCAGCATGGCGCGCAATTTCGACCTGCGCGTGTGGGAAGCCTGCGGAGGCGGACCGATCATCGCGGCCATGATCGCCTCCGAACGGCTGGGCGCGAATCAGGCCAAGGTCTTGAAGTACCTGAATTCCGGCGATACGTCCGGCGACAAGAGCCGCGTGGTGGGCTATGGCGCGGTGGCCTTCTCGAAGGCTCCCGCGAACACCGCCTCGCGCGAACAGGCCTTTTCGCTCAGCCGCAAGGAGCGGGACGAGCTGCTCCGGATCGCCCGCAAGTCCGTGGAGTCCGCCGTTAAGCGGGGCAAAACCGACGACAGCCCGTCCTCCGGCATGAGCGCGCTCGAACAGGAACGCGGCGCCTTCGTGACGCTCCGCGAGCACGGCGAGCTGCGCGGCTGCATTGGCTACGTCTCGCCGTACAAACCGCTGTGGATAACCGTGCGCGAGGTGGCCATGTTCGCCGCGCTGAAAGATACGCGCTTCCGGCCCGTCACGGCCGCCGAGCTGGGAGCGCTGGAATACGAGGTTTCGGTGCTCTCCCCCATGCGGCGGGTGATGGACCCCAAGGAGATCCGCGTCGGCACCGACGGCCTTCTCATCCGCGAGGGCGATGCCGAAGGGCTGCTGCTGCCGCAGGTCCCTGTGGAAGAGAAATGGGACCGCGCTAAATTCCTCGAGCAGGTTTGTCTCAAAGCCGGCTTGCCCGCGAAGGCGTGGCAGGACCCCTCGGCGGATCTTTTCCGCTTCACCGCGCTGGTCTTCGGCGATCTCCAGGCGGCGCCGCCGGCTATTCCCGGAGCCGATTCTCCCGGGGACCGGACCGATGCGTCATGGCCAGGGGCGCCAGGCTCACAACGGCCATAAGCCCCGCGGTGCGCGCGAAGCCGAATACCGGGATGAGGTAAGCGCTGAAGAGCACCGCCCCGGCGCACGAGCCGGCCAGGTCCAGCGCATAAGGCCCTCCCAGGTTGCCGCCCTTTCCCGCTTCGAAGAAGATCCGGCTGGCCACGCGGAACTGGTATCCGCCCAGCGCGCCGCACAGCATCGCCAGAAGCGGAAAGAGCCACTGGCTCCCGGCGCTGCCCGCCCAGCGCGCCACCGCCTCGCAGATCCCGGTCAGCAGCAGCGGGGCCGCGGCCCCCAGGATCTGCGGCGCCGCCAGCGTGCCGCGACCGCCTCGGCCAAGGGCCAGCCAGCTCCCCGCGGCCATCCCCGCCATGAACGCGCCGATTACGATAGCGAGCTGATGATACAAAGACCCGTAGATGGCCTGGAACGCCAGCATCAGCAAGATTTCAAGGCCGATCATGGTGAAGCCCATGGCGGCCGTGGCGAAGGCCGCCTGGGCCCGCGCGCGGCGGCGCCCCATGATGGCCGCGATTCCTAAAAGAGCCGCCAGCACAGCCGCCACCGTGCCATAACTGACGCGCGCGAGCCGGCGGAAGGCATCGCCATATCCCGGCCGGAAGCGGCCGCTCCAGAACGCCAGGTTGAAGTAGTAGGCCACCGGTGCGAAATCGCGATTCACGGGTGTTCGCGGCTCCGGACGGATCTGCGCTTCCAGGTCCGCCACGCGGTCCGGCATCATGCGGAAGGGCAGGTAGTAATCGCGCACATAAAGCGTATGGAGATGCCGCTCGCGCAGGCGCGCCAGAAGCCCTTCGGCATCCGCGGGCAGGACGCCTTTCCGGCGCGCGGCCAGAAAGTGGACGGGGTCGCCGGGGATCACCACCACTTCCGGGAAAACGGCGCGCAGCGTTTTGTGGATGGAGCGAAGAAAATCGGCCAGGCCCGGGCTGAGATAATCCTCCGAACCGCTGAGCTGGAACGCGAGAACTCCGGAATCGGTGAGCCGCCGGGCGGCCTGCGCGAAGAACTCGAGCGTGTAGAAGCGGTTCAACTGGGCCGTCTGGGGGTCCGGCAGGTTGACGATGATCACATCGTAGCGGGAGATCCCGGCCTTGAGGAACCAGCGGCCATCGGTGACGTGAACCCGCACGCGCGGATCGGCCTCGATGGGCTTCCAAAATTCGGGGAAGTAGCGGCGCGCCAGCTCCAACACCGCCGGATCGAGCTCCACGTAATCGATGTCCTGGATGCTGGGATGCTGGAGCGCCTGCGCGAGGCTTCCCTCGATGCCGCCGCCGATGAGCAGAACCTGGCGCGGCGCGGGGTGCGCCAGCAGCCCGTAATGCACCGCCTCTTCGGCCGCGGCAGGGTCGGGCGCGGTGAACAGCACCAGGCCGTTCTCGTACAGGCTGCGGCTGCCGCCGTTATCCACCACCGCCAAATTGCCGTAGGCGGAGTTGCGCACGGCCAGAAGCTTGAAGCCGTTCCAGGAGCGCGCCACCGAAGCGGCATCCACGCGCGGAAGAGCCATGGCCAGCCCCGCCCACAGGCACACGGCGGCCACCGGGAACAACTTCCAGGCGCGCTCGGAGGCCACCATCCCGCCCGCGAGCGCCACGCCGCCCAGCGCCCAGGCGATCTGGAGCGACCCCACGCGCTCCACCAGCACCAGACCCGCCAGCACGCCTCCCGCCGCGGATCCCACGGCTTCCAGCAGGTAAACCGCGCCGCCGGCCGCGTCCGCGGCCAGCGAAGTCCGCTCGCTCCACCAGCGGCTGCCCGCCGCGAAGAGGGCGCCCAACGGCACGCACACCGGGATGAGCACAGCGAGCGAAACCAGCAGCATGGCCGCCGGGCCGAGGCTTTCTCCGGGGATGGTGTGAAGCGCGGGCCGGGCCGCCCGCACCGCCAGGACCGAGCCTGCGAGGCCCGCGGCCAGCGTGGTTTCGCAGATGGCGATCCAGATGCGAGGCCTCCCGCGCCTCCCGCCCAGCGCTGCGCCCGCCGCCGTCCAAGCCAGCCAGCAGGCCAGCACCAGCCCCACGGAGATCTCGTTCCCGTGGAAGACTACCATCAGCTCGCGCAGGAGGACGATCTGGGCTATGGCGGCGGTGAAGCCGATCTGGACAGCCAGCGCGCGAACTCCGAATCCGGCCCTCACCTCACCAGGATTAGCCGCCGCGCGCGCGAAGTCAAAGCGGTCGAAGAGGAGCGGGGAGGCGGCTGCCGCGCGCGTGGTACGATGGGAGCGTCACGCGGCGAAGTGGCGGAATTGGCAGACGCAACGGACTCAAAATCCGTCGTTCTTCACTGAACGTGTGGGTTCGACCCCCACCTTCGCCACCACTACTCCACGGCCGCCCGGCGTAGCCGGTCGCGCACGCCGGCCCACTCGGGTTTGTCCGGCGGATTCTCCACGGCGATCCAATCTAATCCCGCTGCGTCAAGCCGGTGCAGCGTGTCGTACAGTGCTGCCGCATATTCGCGGGGATCGGCGGGCATTTCGCGGCCGATGCGCAGCCACGCCCCGCGGCCTTGGGGTTCCCGATCGCTCGCGTCGAGCAGGAGCAGCGGCGTCGCGGGGCGGTAGTGGCGGCGGTGCATTCCGGGCGATGCGTGCGGTCCCCCGGCCGGCTCCCCGGCCACGGCAACCGGGCCAATCGCCGCTTCGATCTCCGGCAGCGGAATCACACCGGGACGCAGCAGCAGCGGCGCATCCACCAGCGAGAGCACCGTGGATTCGATGCCCACGCGCGCCGGGCCGCCATCCAGCACATAATCGGCCAGGGTCTCCGGGATATGCGCGGCCGCGGTGGGCGAAAGCTCGCTGAAGCGGTTGGCGCTGGGACCCGCGATGGGTACCCCCGCGGCGCGGATCAGCCCGATCGCCAGAGGGTGCGCCGGCATGCGCAGCCCCACGGTCGCGAGGCCCGCTGTCACCACGTCCGGAATCTCCGGCCGCTTGGGCACCACCAGGGTCAGCGGTCCCGGCCAATAGATGCGTGCCAGCGTTTCGGCGCTCTCCGGCCATCGCAAAGCCAGCTTGCGCGCCATCTCGATCCCATCCACGTGCACGATCAGCGGGCTCGAGTGGGGACGGCGCTTGGCGGCGAAGATGCGTTCCACGGCCGCGGCATCGAGCGCGTTGGCGCCCAGCCCGTAGACCGTTTCGGTGGGGAAGGCCACCAGGCGGCCGGCGCGGATCAACTCCGCCGCGTATGCGAGGCTCACTCCGGCAACTCGTCCTTATCGTCGCCGGCGGTCTTGCCGGTCTTGCGCCACACCAGGTAGGCGTGGATCAGCGGTTCGAGATCGCCTTCCAGCACGCGGTCCACGTCGCCCAGCGCCAGCCGGCTGCGCAGATCTTTCACCATGCGGTAGGGCGCCAGCACGTAATTGCGGATCTGGCTGCCGAAGTTGATCTCGAGCTTGGAATCCTCGGTCTTGCGGGCTTCCACGCGCTTCTTCTCCAGCTCGAATTCGTAAAGCCGCGCGCGAAGCTGCTTCATGGCGCTGTCGCGGTTCTTGTGCTGCGAGCGCTCGTTCTGGCACTGCACCACGATGTTGGTCGGGAAGTGCGTGATGCGCACCGCCGAATCGGTCATGTTGACGTGCTGGCCGCCCGCGCCCGAAGAGCGGAAGGTATCGATGCGCAGATCGTCCTGCTTGATATCGATCTTGATTTCGTCGTCCACCTGCGGGTAGACGAACACCGAGGCAAACGAAGTGTGCCGGCGCGCATTGGCGTCGAACGGCGAGATGCGCACCAGACGGTGCACGCCGATCTCCGATTGCAGCAGGCCGTAGGCGTTCTCGCCGTTGACTTCGAACGTGACGGACTTGATGCCCGCGCCCTCGCCCTCCAGCCGGTCCGTGATGACCGTCTGGAAACCCTCGCGTTCGGCCCAGCGCAGGTACATGCGCAGCAGCATCTCGGCCCAATCCTGGCTCTCGGTTCCGCCAGCGCCGGGATGGATGGTGACGATGGCGTCGCGGGCGTCGTTCTCGCCGGAAAGCAGCATGGCGGTTTCCAGGCGCTCCAGCAGCTCGGAGAACGACTGCATCTCGCGCTCGATGTCGGCGCCCACGCCCTCGCCTTCGCGAGCCAGCTCGAAGAGCGTATCGAGATCTTCGGTGAGACCGCGTATGCGCTCGTCGCTGGCGATGGCCTGTTCCAGGCGCTTGCGCTCCTGCATGACCTTCTGGCTTTTTTCGGGCTGGCTCCAGAAGTCCGGCCGGGCGATCTGTTCTTCGGTTTGAGCTAGCTTCTGCTTCTGCGCGGGAGCGTCAAAGATACCTCCGCACGGCCAGGGCCTTCTCGCGGAGGGGCAGATATGCGCGGTCTAATTCTTCGACTGTCATAGTTTTGTCATTTCAATTCTAGCAGATACCCGGTCTTGCCCACGTTGCGCGCGAGCGTCCGGCCCATCGCGATGGCCCGGCCTTCGGCTTCGTGGATATGCCCGCAGAAGAAGTACGCGGGCTGATGCGCGTCGATAAACTCGCGGACCGAGCGCGACCCGGCGTGCAGTCCCGGGCGGATCTCGTCGAGAGCCGTACCGTAGGGCGGCGCATGGCACACCAGGATCAACGGCGAGAGGTCGGCGAAGCGCCCCAGCCGCGCCGCGAGTTGCTGCTCGTTATATTCTCCCGGCGTATTGAAAGGTGTCGGATTGGAATACCCCAGCCCCGCAATATGCCAACCATCCGCCATAATGTGGCGTTCGTGGAAATTGTGCAACCCATGGCGCGCGCACATGCCGGCCACCTGGTCGGCCGATTCGTGGTTGCCGGGAAGCACGTAGACCCGCTCGCCGCGCGTTTCCAGAATCTCGCCGCACTGCTCGATGCCCTTGGACCAGGTCACCTGGTCGCCGGCGGCGATGTAGTAATCAGCTTCGATGGCGAGCAGCCGCCGGAGGGCCGTCCAATCGTTGTGGATGTCCGAGAAGACCAGCAGTCTCAAGAGAAGAATAGTAGGCAGCCGGGAGGCTCCGAGTCAAGCGCACTTCCCAGCCGCCCGCTGTCCAGAATCGATCACTGGTTGCTTACGTGCTCAAAACCTGCCGGGGGATGCAATCTTACATGAAAGCCACAGTCTTATTTCTAATATCGGTGGGAGTGCTGCTCGCGCAATCCCCGCCGGAGCAGCCGGTGCCCATTTTTCGCGTGACCGTTGTATCCCGTACGACGAAAGCCATCAACTATAATCATCGCTCGGGTACTACGAGCATCGGCTTCCGCGGCACTGAGTTAATGCCCGCCGCCAGAGGCGATGCGAAAGTCGAAAGCCGGCTCGGATCGACCAAGGTCGAGACTCACTTGGATCACATGTCTCCGGCTCAACAGTACGGCCCCGAGTATCTGACCTTCGTGCTGTGGGCGATTACGCCGGAAGGGCGCGCCACCAATCTGGGCGAGGTTGTCCTGCAGGGCGATCACGCCGATCTCCTCTCGACTACCGACTTGCAGAGCTTCGGGCTGATTGTAACCGCCGAGCCGTATTTTGCGGTGACGCAGCCGAGCGACGTGGTGGTGGCCGAGAATTTTGTCCGCAAAGACACCACTGGGACCATCGAACAGGTAGATGCCAAGTACCAGCTTTTGCAGCGCGGGCAATACGTCATGGATCGGGGTAAGTACGCACCGGTCAAGATCGATCCGAAAGGTCCCTTGCAACTCGCCGAAGCGGAAAATGCGATTGAGATTGCGCGCCTCGCCGGCGCCGACCGGTACGCCGCCGACACCATGCAGAAGGCCGCCATCGATCTCCAGAACGCCCGGGACTTTCTGGACCGGAGTCACGATCGCAAGCGTTCCGAGACGAACGCGCGGGAAGCGGCGCAGATGGCCGAAGATGCCCGCATCATTACGATAAAGCAAATCCAGGCAGACGAACAGGCGGCTGAGCGGGCTGCCGCGCAGGCAGCCGCGGAGCAGGCGCGGCTCGATCAAGAGCGCCGTGCGCAGGCGGAAGCCCAGCAGAGAGCGGCCGAGCAGGCCAAGGCCGAAGCCGAAGCGGCCGCCGCCCGGGCCACTCAGGAACGCGCCGCCGCGGAAACCGCTCGCGCCGAGGCCCTGGAACAACAGCGTGTCCTGGCCGCGCAGGCCGAGCGAGCCCGCACGGAGGCCCAACAAGCCGAGGCGGACCGGCAGAAAGCGGAGGCCGGGAAGGCCGAGCTTAGGGAACGCCTTCGCCAGCAGTTGAACCTGATCCTGGAAACACGCGAGACCGCCCGCGGCCTTATCGTGAATATCTCCGACGTGCTGTTCGATTTCAATAAGTACACGCTCAAACCGGGCGCCCGCGAAAAGATGGCCAAGGTGTCGGGAATTCTGCTGGCTTATCCGGGCCTCAAGATCCAGCTGGAGGGCTATACCGACAACGTCGGGAGCGATGAATACAACCTCAAGCTCTCGCAGGAGCGCGCCGACGCCGTGCGCGATTACCTGCTCCAGCAGTCGGTCCCGGCCGACTCGGTCACCGCGATCGGCTTGGGCAAGGCCGACCCGGTGGCATCGAACGACACCGCCGCGGGGCGGCAGCAGAACCGGCGGGTCGATATGGTCGTATCCGGGTCGCCTATCGGCATCGGCCCGACGACGCCCTCGGGCAGCGTGACGATGCCGCAGTGAAGCCGCAACTCGTTCGCTCAGCCCTTCTGTTACCATAGAGAAACACCCTTGAGCGAACCTGTTCCGGACATCCTGGCCCGTATTGTCGCCAGCAAGCGTGAAGAGCTCGCCCGGTCCGCTCCCCCGATTGCGGAGTGGGAGA
Source organism: Terriglobia bacterium (assembly GCA_963714205.1). Classification (GTDB taxonomy): domain Bacteria; phylum Acidobacteriota; class Terriglobia; order Bryobacterales; family Bryobacteraceae; genus CAVQNQ01. Next base: position 28,862 of record CAVQNQ010000001.1, on the reverse strand, counting down.
TGCGCGCAGAGCCTCTCGTCGGATCCCGTCGCGATTTCCGCGCGGCGCTATCGGCGCGCCCGCCGGCCATCATCGCGGAGATTAAGAAGGCCTCCCCGAGCAAGGGAGTGTTCCCGGTCGATTTCGCGCCCGGACGCATCGCCGCGGCGTACCAGCGCGGCGGCGCGGCGGCGCTTTCGGTCCTCACCGACGAGCGCTTCTTCCAGGGCAGCCTGGCGGATCTCGCAACGGCGCGCCAGGCGGCCCGGCTGCCGGTGCTGCGCAAGGATTTCACCATCGACGCCTGCCAGGTGATGGAGGCCGCGGCGCACGGCGCGGATGCCATTCTGCTGATCGCCGCGATCCTCTCCGAGCGCCAGATCCGCGATTTCCGCGAGGCCGCTGCGCGCTACCGGATAGCCGCGCTGGTCGAAGTGCACAACCGCGCGGAACTCGAAAAAGCCGTGGCCGCCGGCAGCGAAATCATCGGCGTCAATAACCGCGACCTCACCACCTTCCAGGTGACCCTCGAAACCTCGCTGAGCCTCGCTGAATTCATACCCGATAGCGTGGTGCGCGTGAGCGAGAGCGGCATCCGCGACGCGCGCGATATCGCCACCCTGCGAGCGGCTGGTTTCAGCGCGTTCCTGGTGGGCGAGCGACTCATGCTGGCGGCAGATCCGGAGGCGGCCCTGCGGGGACTGCGGGCGGCATGATCCTCAAAATCTGCGGCATCACGAATCCGGAGGACGCCGCCGGGGCGGTCGAGGGGGGCGCCAACGCGCTGGGATTCAACTTCTACGCGCGCAGCCCCCGGTACATCGCGCCGGAGCAGGCCGCGCGCATCGCCACGCCGGTTGGGGTGCGGCGCGTGGGCGTCTTCGTCAACGAGCGGCCGGGACGCATCGAGGAGATCGCGCGCATGGCCGCGCTCGATGTGGCGCAACTGCACGGCGAGGAGCAGCCCGAAGATTATCCCGCGCTGGCCGTGTGGAAGGCGGTGCGCGTCGGCGCGCGTTTCGATCTGTCGCGCTACGACGAGTGCCCGGCCGAGGCCCTGCTGCTGGATGGTCCGGCGGCGGACCTCTATGGTGGGGCCGGCAAGAGCTTCGATTGGCGGCTGGCGGGGGTGGCCACGCGGCGCGTCATTCTGGCGGGCGGCCTGGATGGTTCCAACGTGGCCGAAGCCATCGCGCTGGTGCAGCCGTGGGGCGTGGATGCCTGCTCGCGCATCGAAAGCGCGCCCGGGCAGCAAGGATCATATCCGGATGAGCCGGTTTCTCGCGGCGGCCAGGGCGGCGCTATGCACATGACTTCCCAGCCCGATGCGGGCGGCCACTTCGGACCCTACGGCGGGCGCTATGTGCCCGAAGTGTTGATGGCGCCGATCGAAGAACTCGAGAAGGCCTACCTGGAGGCGCGCGCCGACGAAGCGTTTCAAGCCGAATTGGCGGACCTGCTGCGCAACTTCGCCGGCCGCCCCACGCCGCTCTATTTCGCCGCGGCGGCTCGGCCGATGCCCTGGGCGGCGCGCGCATCTGGCTCAAGCGCGAGGACCTGCTGCACACCGGCGCGCACAAGATCAACAACTGCCTGGGGCAGGCGCTGCTGGCGCGGCGCATGGGCAAGCGGCGCATCATCGCCGAGACCGGCGCCGGCCAGCACGGCGTGGCCACCGCCACGGTCTGCGCGCTGCTGGGCTTCGAGTGCGTGGTCTACATGGGCGAGGAGGACATGCGGCGGCAGCGGCTGAACGTCTTCCGCATGCGCCTGCTGGGGGCCAAGGTGACGGGCGTCGCCACCGGCAGCCGCACCCTCAAGGACGCCATCAGCGAAGCCATGCGCGACTGGGTGACCAACGTCGGCGATACCTATTACCTGCTCGGCTCGGCGCTGGGATCGCACCCCTACCCCATGATGGTGCGCGATTTTCAGAAGATCATCGGGGAGGAGGCCCGCCGCCAGATTCTCGAGGCGGAAGGGCGCCTGCCGGATACGGTGATCGCCTGCGTGGGCGGCGGCTCGAACGCCATCGGCATCTTCCATGCTTTCGTGCCGGATAGCGGCGTGGCGCTGGTGGGCGTGGAGGCCGGCGGCCGCGGAAGGGGCGCCGGCGAACATGCGGCCCGCTTCCGCGGCGGCGCCCCGGGCGTGCTGCAGGGCGCCTTCAGCTACCTGCTGCAGGATGAGAACGGACAGGTTTCGCTGACCCACTCGGTTTCCGCCGGGCTGGATTACGCCATGATCGGTCCCGAGCACGCCTGGCTGCACGATCTCAAGCGCGCCGAATACACGGCGGCCTCGGATGAAGAGGCCCTCGCGGCGGCGCGTATGCTCTCGCGCACCGAGGGCATTATCCCGGCGCTTGAATCGGCGCACGCCGTGGCCGAGCTGGTGAAGCGGGCGCCCGAGGCCAAGGGGAAGATTTTCATCGTCAACGTTTCGGGCCGCGGCGACAAGGATATCGATATCTACCGCGAGAACTTTCCGGAGCTCGACCAGGGATGACGCGCATCGGCGGACTGTTCGATTGTCTGAAACGGGAGCGCCGCAAGGGCCTGATCGCCTATTTGACGGCAGGCGATCCCGCGCCCGAACGCACTCCCGGGCTGGCCGAAGCCCTGGTGCGCGGCGGCGCGGATCTCATCGAGCTGGGCGTGCCGTTCTCCGACCCCATCGCGGACGGGCCCGTGATCCAGCGCGCCGGCGAACGGGCGCTGGCAGCCGGGACCACGCTAAAGGGCGTGCTTGAAATCGCAGCGCGCATTCGCGAGCGCAGCGCGGTGCCGCTGCTGCTGTTCACGTATCTGAACCCCGTGGTGCGCTACGGTCTGGAGCGCCTGGCAGCCGGCGCGGCGCGCGCGGGCATCGATGGCTGCCTGCTCACGGATGCTTCGGTGGAAGAGGCGCAGTCGTATACCGAAGCGATGCACCGCCACGGCCTCGATACAGTCTTCCTCGCGGCGCCCACCAGCACCCCGCGGCGGATGCGCCTGGTGGCACACTACTCGAGCGGCTTCGTCTATCTGGTCTCGCGCACGGGCGTGACGGGCGAGCGGGAATCGCTATCGGACGCGGTAGCGCCGCTGGTGCGCGGGATGCGCGCGATCACGGACCTGCCGCTGGCGGTGGGCTTCGGCATCTCGCGGCCCGAGCACGTGGCCGAGCTCGGCCGGCAGGTGGAAGCCGTGGTGGTGGGCAGCGCTTTCGTGCGGATCGTCGAGCGGCATGGCGGCGAACGGGATCTCGAGGAGCGCCTGGAAGCCTTCGCGCACGAGCTGAAGGGGGGCTTTGGAGAATCCGCATGAACCCGGAGCAGGCTCGCGCAAAACTGGAAGAGTATCGCGTGCTCATCGACGATGTGGATCGCCGCATCGTCGCGCTGCTCAACGAGCGCACGCGCGTGGTGGAGGATATCGGCCGCGTGAAGCGTCAGGCCAAACTGCCCATCTACGAGCCCCGGCGCGAAGACCAGGTGATGGCCAACATCACCAACTCCAACGCGGGCCCGCTCACCGAAGAGGCGGTGCGCCGCGTTTTCGAGCGCATCATCGACGAAATGCGCAAGATTCAGCGCATCCGCATGGAATCCGACGGAGAACCGCAATGTTAGTCGTAATGCAGCAGGGCGCCACCGAACCCCAGATACAGGCAGTGATCGACCGCATGGTAGAGGTGGGTTTCGACGTGCACCGCTCGACCGGGGTCATCCACACGCTGCTCGGCGGGGTGGGCGGCAAGGACGATTTCGACCTGGGCATCTTCGAGGTGATGGAGGGGGTCAAAGAGGCCCACCGCATCATCTCGCCTTACAAGCTGGCGAGCCGGAGCTTCCGCCCCGCCGGCACGGTGGTTAAGGTCGGCGGCGTCGAGATCGGCGGCGCGCGCGTCGTGGTGATGGCCGGGCCGTGCAGCGTGGAGAGCGCCGCCCAGATCGAGCGTACGGCCGAGGCGGTGGCGCGCGCCGGCGCCACGGTGATTCGCGGCGGGGCCTTCAAGCCGCGCAGCTCGCCTTACGCGTTTCAGGGGATGGGGGAGGAGGGACTCGATCTGTTACGGTGCGCCGCTGACCGCAACGGCCTCGTGGTGGTAAGCGAGGTCATGGACGCGGCGCAGATTTCGCTGCTCGACCAGTATGCCGATATTCTCCAGGTGGGTGCGCGCAACATGCAGAATTACAACCTGCTGCGCGATCTCGGCAAACTGCGCAAGCCGGTGCTGCTCAAACGCGGCATCTCGGCTACCATCGAGGAGCTGCTGCTTTCGGCCGAGTACATTCTGGCGGGCGGCAACTACGACGTGATCCTCTGCGAGCGCGGCATCCGGACCTTCGAGACCTATACCCGCAATACCATGGATATTTCAGCCATTCCGGTGGTGAAGAAGCTCTCGCATCTGCCCATCGTGGCCGATCCTTCGCACGGCACCGGGCGGCGCGATAAGGTGGTGCCCATGGCGCGCGCGGCGGTGGCGGCGGGCGCAGACGGCCTGCTGATAGAGGTGCATCCCGATCCGGATCACGCCCTGAGCGATGGGGCGCAATCTTTGTGGCCGGAACAGTTTGGCGAGCTGATGGGGCAATTGCGCATCATCGCGCCGGCGGTGGGGCGGACGATCTGATATGGAATCGGTGGCGATTGTCGGCACGGGCCTGATCGGGGCATCCTTCGGGCTGGCCCTCCGCGCGGCGGGGTTCGAAGGGCCCATCCTGGGCGTGAGTTCCGAGCGTGCGCTGGCCGAAGCGCTGGCGGCCGGCGCGATCGACCGGGGCATGCCGCTGGCCGAGGCCGTAGGGCAGGCGGATTTGGTGTTTCTCTCGCAGACCATCGGCCGGATCCTCGATACGCTCCGGCATCTGGACCCGCTCCTGCGGCCCGGCGCCCTGGTGACGGATGCAGGCAGCACCAAGTGCGAAATCGTGGAAGTAGCGCGCCAGAATATTTCACGCGGGCAGTTCTTAGGCGGCCATCCCATGGCTGGAAAGGAGACCCGCGGGGCGGCGGGGGCGGAGGCGGGGTTGTTCCGCAGCCGCACCTGGGCCCTCACCCCGGATGACCGCTCGGAGATGGAAACTCCCGCCGCGCGCGAGTTCCGCCGCTGGCTGGAGCGCATAGGGGCGCGCATCGTGACGGTGGATTGCGAGATGCACGACCGCATGGTGGCGCTGTATTCGCACCTGCCGCAACTGGCTTCCACCGCGCTGGCATCCACGGTAAGCGAGCTGGGCGCCGATCTGCCGGGATTGCTGGCCGGGCCGGGCCTGGCGGACATGACGCGCCTGGCGCTCAGCTCCTACGACCTGTGGCGCGATATCGTGGCGACCAACAGCGATCTCATCGAGCGCGCGCTGGCCGCCTACATTCAAAAACTGGAGCACGTGCGCGAGAACCTGCGCACGCGCCAACTGCAACTCGAATTTGCGCGAGGCGCGGAACTGGCGGGCAAAGCCCGCGGTTCCGGTTTGCGTTAAACTACCCATGAGACTATCGAGTGACGTTAAGCCGGCGCGGACCGCGTGGTCCACCCGGTCCACCACACCGATTGCCGGTCCTAAGGAATTCAAAATGGAACAAAAGCTGAAAATAGCCGTGTTCATCGATTTCGATAATATCGAGATCGGCGTAAAATCCACGCTGCACCGCGAGTTCGACGTGGCGGCGGTGCTGGATGCGCTGAAGGAACGCGGCGAGATCGTCACCAAGTTCGCCTATGCGAACTGGGGCCGGCAGGAATCGGCCACCCGGGCGCTCTCCGAACACGCCGTGCAGATGGTGCAGCGCGACCCATCGCCGCGCGGCGACAAGAACGGCGCGGATATCAACCTGGCGCTGGACGCGCTGGAAATGGCTTTCACCCACGATCACATCAATGCCTTCGCGATCGTCAGCGGGGACAGCGACTTCATCGCGCTGGTGAACAAGCTCAAACAGTATGACAAGCGCATTTTCGTGGTGGGGGGGCGCGCCTTTACCAGCACGATTCTGCAGAAGAACTGCCACGAGTTCGTGGCTTACGAATCGCTCATCGACGACCGGCCGCGCCACCAGTCGCAGCCTCCGGAACGGCAGCAGCAATCGCCGCAACAGCAGCCGCCGCAGCAAGCGCAACAGTCGCCGCAACAGCAGTCGCCGCAACAGCAGCCGCCGCAGCAGCAGCAGCCGCAGCAGCAGCGCCCGCACAAGCGGGTGGCGCTCGACCTGGCGCAGGCCATGCCCCTGGTGGAGCGGGCCTTGGGAGTACTGGAACGCCGGGAGGTACGTCCGCAGCTTGGGCTTCTGAAATCCACCATGTTGCAGCTCGATTCCACGTTCAACGAGAAAGCCTATGGGGCCAGCTCCTTCACTGAATTCGTGGAGAAGCTTCAGAAGGCTGATTTCGTGGAGGTGAGCGGCGGCGAAGGGCGCTACATGATCCGCATGAAGGGCGCGGCGCCGGAAAAACCGGGAGCCAAGCCCGAGGAGGCCATCCCGATCCTGCGCGATGTTCTCGAAACCCGGCGCCTGGAAGTGGATAACGGCGCCATGGCCGACGATCTGGCCGAATGGGTCAAAGAAGAGCGGCCCAATTTCGATTGGCACGCGTACGGTTTTCAGGAATTCAGCGAGCTATTGAACTACGCACAGGATAAGGGCTTAGTACGTATCCAGGCGGACGAGGAGAAGGGGCTAACCGTGTACCTGGGCGCGGAGTTTCACCCCCCCGCTCCGCCGCCCGAGCCCGAGCCGCCGGCGCCCGTCGAAGAGGAGGAAGAGGTGGATGAGCCTCAACCGCTGGTGCCCGGGCAGCCCACCGCGACCGGCGAAATCCCCATTCCCGAGCCGCCTCCCAAGCCGGTGCGACGCCCGCGCGCGCCCCGTAAGACCGGCGGCGAAGGGGCCGGCAAGAAGCGTGTTACGCGCCCGCGCAAGAAACAGCCGGGCATGTAGAGGCGTCGGCCGCTTTCGGTCACAAGCCGTTAGCCTAATCAAATCAGTTTGTTAGCTGGATGAGCCGGAAATCTCCCTGGTATTCTGCAACCGGGGAGATATGAGTTTTCTCAAAAGTATCGTCCAGAAGATAGCGAATCTGTTCAAATCCAGCGGCGCGGCGCTCACTACGGCGGCCAATCTGGTGTCGGTGGCCTTGCCCATCGTGCAGGAGATCGCCGCGCTGGCGCCCAATCGTACCGACGAGGAGATCGAGGCCGTATTCCAGAAATTCGGCGTGCCGATCTCGCAGCAGGTCCTCGCGACGCCGGTGGCGCAACGCGGCTACGTGCTGCTGGAACTGGCTACCGAGGTGCTGGCGGCCAAGTTCCCGTGTATTGCCACGAGCGTTCTATACCTCGCGGTGCAAATCGCCATGGTTTCCACCGGGACCGCCACGGCCTGAGCCGGGTGATATTCCGCCCCTTCGGCCGAACGCCCTTAATTCCGGCTCGAAATCCGGCGGCATCGGCCGAAGAGAATTGTGTGGACGCCCTCTTACGGAATGCGGAGCAGATCCTGGAAACCGCCGTCGCGGCGCAAGGACCCGAAGCTCAGGATTGCGCGATCTGCATTTCATCGAGCGGCGCTGTCCGGATGGTTGCCGACCCCGCCAGTTGGTCCTTGGCGGCACTGGCGTACGAAACGGGAGCGGCGGCAGTCTATCGCGTGGAGCGTCGCGGAGGGCAGGTGCGTGTGGAGGGGTGGTCCCAGACCGGCGAGTGCGTGCTCCGGCGTCAATTGCCGGGCCCGTGGTGGTCCGGAGGCTACCCCTTCCTTGTTCAGGCAACTCTCCAGCTAACGGCCTGCTGAGGCCGCTCGAAAAACGACCTCTCGCCGCAAGTTCGCAACTCGTAGCGGCGCAACCGAAGCACCGCTTCGCCGGCATTCGACCGGATCACGGTTCCTTCCACGCACAATTCCAATGGACAGATGTTTTGGAGCTTGAAGGGCCAGGCGATCCGCGCTTCCACAGCAGCGCCCACCGGGAGAGCCTCTTCGGCGAGAATGCGGACACCGCTGCGGCTCAGATCCGCGGTCAGGCCGCAACCCCCGTGCATCGCCCCGCGCTCATCCGCATATTGAAACTGGACCGGCGATTCGAATTCGAACCTGCGGCAGGTCCGGCGGTCTCCGTGGATCAGTTCAGTGGGCATCACTTTCCTACAGCGATCATGGCCGGATCGAAGCGGGTTTTATAGGTCTGGGTGTACCGGGAGGTCACCAAAAGTACCTACCGGAAGTACCAGCGGATACAGTTGAGAATGCACAGGGTTTCCCGGCACTTTGATATGCAAAGCTCCAATTCGGATTCCGGCCCGCCATGGCCCTCTTCAAAACCCGTACGGCCGCGGTTTACGGCATCGACGCGCATCTGATCGATGTGGAGGTGGATATGTACGCCTCCGGCTCGGCGCGCGATTTCTTTCTGGTGGGGATGCCGGATACGGCCGTGCGCGAGAGCCGGGAGCGCATCAAATCCGCCTTGCTCAACTCGGGATTCGGATACCCCAACAAGGCCGTCACCATCAACCTGGCGCCCGCCAATGTGCGCAAGGAAGGCGCGGGGTTCGACCTGCCCATGGCGCTGGGAATCCTGGGCGCCATGGGGATGCTGACCGGGCTGGAGCGCCACCTCGTGGTGGGCGAGCTATCGTTGGATGGCACGGTACGGCCGGTGCGCGGGGCGCTATCGGTGGCCGTGTGCGCGCGCGATCAGGGCGTTCCGAACCTGGTACTACCGGCGGAGAACGCGGCGGAGGCCGCCGTGGTGGAGGGCATCCGGGTTTACGGCGTGCGGCACCTGGCCGAAGTAGTGGCGTTGATCAGCCGTCCCGAGGAATTCACGCCGACGGCGCCCAAGGACCACGCGAGCGCTGAGGAACCGGGCGCGGCCCCGGATTTCCACGACGTGCGGGGCCAGGCCACCGCTAAGCGGGCCCTCCAGGTGGCTGCCGCGGGGTCCCACAACGTGCTGATGATCGGGCCACCGGGTTCCGGGAAGACCATGCTCGCCAAGCGGCTGGCCGGGATTCTCCCGCCCCTCACCTTCGAGGAAGCCATCGAAACTACCAAAATTCACAGCATCGCCGGGGTTTTGGAAACCGGCGGTCTGCTGCACCAGCGGCCCTTTCGCGCGCCGCATCACACGATTTCGGATGCCGGCCTGATCGGCGGCGGAGCCGGCGTGGCGCGCCCCGGCGAGGTCAGCCTGGCGCACAATGGCGTGCTCTTCCTGGACGAGCTTCCGGAATTCCCCAGGGACGTGCTCGAAATGCTGCGCCAGCCGCTGGAAGACGGGGTGGTGACGATCGCGCGGTCCCAGATGACCTTGCGATTTCCCTCGCGCTTCATGCTGGTGGCCGCCATGAACCCGTGCAAATGCGGCTTCTTCGGCGATGCCACGCGCGAATGCCGCTGCACGCCGGGCCAGATCCAGCAATACCTGGGCAAGATCAGCGGCCCGCTGCTGGACCGCATCGACATCCACGTGGAAGTGCCCGCCGTGCCGTATAAGGAACTGCGCGGCAATGGGAACTCCGAAACATCCGCGGCCATGCGGGAGCGCCTCGAGGGAGCCCGCGCGCTGCAGCGCGGTCGCGGCGGCTACAACTCCCATATGCCGGCGCGCGCGGTCCGCAAGCTGTGCGCCCTGGACGACGCGGGCGAGCGCACGCTCGAAATGGCCGTGCGGCGCATGGGCCTTTCGGCGCGCGCCCATGACCGCATTCTGAAAGTGGCCCGCACCATCGCCGACCTGGATGGCGCGGAGCATCTCTCGGCCAAGCATGTGGCGGAGGCGGTGCAATACCGCAGCCTGGACCGGAATTACTGGTCGTGAGCCATCTAGAGCCCGGCGGCTCAGCGGCGCGCGAGGGAGAGCCGGAACGCGGCCATCTCCTGGCCATTGCGAACCAGCAGGACGTCCCCGGCCAAGGCCGGGTGATTCCAAGTCTTGCCCTGGATCGCCGGGAACCGCGCGATCTCAGTGAACTGGCCGGGGGACGCCGCGACCAGAGCCAGCTCGCCTTCTTCCGACAGCACCAGCAGCACGTGCTGGTCGGATAGCAGGACGAGTTGCCCGTGGCCGTAGCGTCCACCCTTCCACTGGCGCTTGCCGTCCTTGACGTCGATGCACGCCAGGATGCCGCCATCGAAGCCAAAGGCGTAGCCATCCTGTACAACGAAGTCATTGAAGTAGGGCTTCAGGCCGCCCGAACTCCAGCGCTCCTGGACGGCCCATCCGCCGGGCCCGTGCGCGACCGCGATACGGCGCATGTCGAGTCCCACGCCGGCGCTCATCAGGAGGTCGCCATCGGAGGTCAGGGCCGGCTGCACGATGCGCATGTCCGAAGGCCACGGGTACTTCCAAAGCAGCGTGCCATCGGCCGGGGCGACACTGGCGGCGCCGCGTGTGCTCATCAGCAGGATCTGCGGGACTCCGCCGATGGTTAGCCGATGCGGCGAGCTGTAACCATCACCGCCGTCGGGGCCTAACCAGCGCGGTTTGCCAGTAGCAAGATCGTAGGCGACGAGCCGGCCGGCGACGGCGACGACAAGGGCGTCATCGACCACCAACGGCGAGCTTGCGAAGCCCCACTCCGGGACCGCCTTGCCGGCGTCGGACGCAGCGTTGCGCGACCACACGGCGGCGCCGTTATGGGCGTCGAGCGCGTTCAGGATACCGGTCGCGCCGAAGGTGTATACGCGACCGTTGCTGAGGGTGGGCGTCGCGCGCGGTCCGGCGCCGGCATTGGACTCCCAAAACCGGGCCGCGTCGCGATGTGTCCAGACCGGCTCGCCGGTGGTCAACGTTGTAGCAGGCGACAACCTCGTCGCGACCGCGCTGCTCCTGGGTGTAGAGGAGATTGCCGCGGACCGCGAAGGACGACCAGCCGGGTCCGATCGGCCGGCGCCACAGCTCGACCGGCGGTGAATGCAGACCAGTCGGTCTCGATCCGCACCCCGGGGATGATGCCGTTTCGAGCGGGGCCGCGAAAGCCGGGCCAATCGGCTCCCGTGGTTGCTATTGCCGGAGCCGTCGGGATGGCCGCCCGCTTGCCGCTTGGGTGGGCCAGGAGCCGTTCCTCGGCGAGTCTTCGCCCAACGCCACGCGAAATCCGAAGCGGCCTCGCCGGTAATGCCATTGGTCCGCAGGAGCGCCCACACGCCGCAGGCGAGCAGGATGGCCGCAACCATCGTCCCGCGCCGAAGTCCGCCGGAGAGGTGGCGGGTGGCCACCGCCCAGACGACGAAGGCGAGGCTCAGGACTGGGACGGCATAGATAAGGAACATCATCCCCATCATTCCCGTGGCAATCGAAGGGTGGAGAATGCGCGGTGTCGCACCCAGCGCGAAGACCATCAGGAGCACGGCACCCCAGCGCTCCAAGCGGGGCGCACGGCTGAAGAAAGCCCACCACACGATGACAAGCGATCCGCCCAAGACTCCGCCCACGATGCACCATTCCAAGGCATCGGGCACGACGATGGGAAGGCCAAACCTGACCAGCCACTGCAGCGCCACGGCTAAAACGCCGGGCCATAGCCGGAGCGGGTTCCGAGGAGCCGGTTCGCCGGTTTGCGGCATAGTTAAATTAGACGATACTCTCTCCACAGACCATTTGTTCCCTTTTTTCGCGCCGGATGGACGCCAATTTTAGCCGTGAACGCGAGAGCGGCTCGGTGTATGCTAAATAGGAGCCGGGTGTCCAAAATAGATCCCGACTTTGGAGAACAACCATGAACACCGATTCCTCGCGTAGAAACTTCCTCGTGGCCGGGCTGGGCCTTCCAGTCGCAGCCATGGCCAACGCCCCGGCCCCCCAGGCTCCCCCCGCAAAGAGCAAGAAGGCGTCGCCGCAGACCGCCGCGGGCGGCTACCGGGTGCTGGGCAAGACCGGGCTCAAGGTCTCGTCGGTCGGCTACGGGTGCATGATCACGTCCGATTCCAGCGTGATTTCCAGGGCGGTCGATATGGGTATCACCTATTTCGACACGGCGCGCGGGTACCAAGCGGGCAACAACGAGCGCATGGTGGGCGCGGCGCTGAAAGGGTCGCGCGACAAGGTCGTGGTCTCTAGCAAATCCGAGGCCAAAACCGCCTCAGAAGCGGTGGCGCACCTCGACACCAGCCTCAAGGAACTGGGCATGGACCACCTGGACATCTGGTACATGCACGCACGGGATACCGTCGCGGATATTCCCGACGAGCTGGTCACGGTTTGGGAGAACGCCAAGAAACAGGGCAAGATCCGCTTCATCGGCGTCAGCACCCACGCTCCCCTCGCCATTGTGGACCATGTCCTGGCGGTGGGGAAGTTCGAGGTCCTGTTGAGCACCTACAACTTTACGGTGGGCGCGGGGAACGACGCGGCCTATAAGAAGCTGTCGGACGCCGGCATCGGTCTGGTGGCGATGAAGGTGATGGCGCCGGCCAGCCGCGCGCGCGGGTTCCAGGACATCCCCGGATTCCGAGCCGACCGCATGGACCGCGTGCAGAAACCGGGCGGGCCGCTGGCCGCGCTGAAATGGGTCCTGCGCGACAAGCGTTTTGGCGCCACGATTCCCAGCATGACCGATATCGACCAACTGGAGATGAATTTCCGGGCCATGTCGGAGCCGTTCACAGCCGAGGACGAGAAGCTGCTGGCCGGGATCAACGAAGAGATTCGGCCCTATTATTGCCGCATGTGTTACCAGTGCAGCGGCCAATGCCCCAAGGGCGTGCGGGTTCCGGAGACCATCCGCTATCTGTCCTACGCCGATTTCTACGGGCAATTCGGCCTCGGCCGGGAGCACTTTCTGGCGCTGCCGGAAGAGGCTCGCGCCGTGCGGTGCCGCGATTGCACCTCCTGCCAGGTGCGCTGCCCCAACGGCGTCCACGTCGCCGAGCGCCTGATCCGTGCGCAGGACCTGTTCGCGTAGCGGCTATCTGCCGTCGTCGAGCACGGTGCTTCCTATCAATGCCGCGGGCCGGTAAGGCGCAGAGCCTATACCGTGCCGGACCTAGCGAGAATACGAGAAAGATTTCTGCGTTTTCGGGGGAACCGCACGCGGAGTTGTCGGGGTGTTTCTCCGCGCAGCCGCGCTCCGCGGCTGGCGGGCGATAAAGACGCAGAGGTTCGTACCTACATTCGACCAATATTTCGACAGTTTTCAGGAGTTTCCCTATTGACTCAGGCGACGCTTTGGATGTATGTTTGTTCTCGACTACACATTCAGGCGCTTTGGTGTGAAATTTTCCGGCTACGGGCAGTGACAAAAGAGTATTGTGTCCCGTAGTGTCGGCGTCCGCTGGTAGTCGAGGGCGGGGTCTTCAGTCCGAAAGCCGCAACGCAAAATTGCGGTGCATACGGACTGGCGTCAACCAGGCAGTGGCATCACCGGTGCGAAGGTCGTGGCGCAATGACGCCACGGGTTCAGCGTTTGGCGATAGCCCACAACCGAAGATAGCCGTGCCGTGCCGAGCACCCAAGCGCTAGCTTGGCCTCCAGCCTCAGGCGGCAGCGAACAACCCAGTATGGCCGTGCAGTGCGGAAGCAACCGCAAAGGGGGTTTTTGTGTCTTCCGTATCTGACGGTTGTCATTAACGTACGTGTATTCGCGCGCAGCGCTGAGGCCCTGGCGCAAAGGGCGTTGTGTCGCCCGGCGATGAGATACGCTGGCAGGCCTGTTGAAGCGCTTGCGCGACTGCGATAAGGAGACCAGATATGCGGTTTTTCCGCGTTATTGTGTGTTGTCTCATAGGCATGATTGGCGCGTTTGCGCAGAGCGACCGCGGCACCATTGCCGGAACGGTTACGGATAATAGCGGGGCGGTCGTCCCGCACGCCTCGGTCGTGGCGGTGAATACGGAAAATGGAACGGAGTATCCGGTCGCGACAACCGACACCGGCAACTATACGATCGCCTCGTTGCGTCCTGGGACTTACAGCGTGAGTGCCGACGCCGCAGGGTTCAAGAAGACCACCCGGACCGGTATCCTGGTGGCGATCGCTACCAACGTTCGCGTCGATGTCATGCTCGAGGTCGGTTCGGCCACCGAATCGCTGACGGTTACGGCGGAGGCGCCGCTCCTGCAGACGGAAGACGCCACGCAAACTCACACCCTGACGGGGCAACAGGTGGGCGCCCTGCCCATTAACTTCGGCGTGCTGAGCGGCGGATATATTCGCAGCCCCTTGACGTTTGTGACCATGGAGCCGGGCGCGAACGATACCGGCCTGAATACCATCCGGGTCAACGGCATGCCCAACAGTTCCACGGAGATGTACGTCGAAGGGCAGGAGGCGGGGAACTCCATGAGCTGGGGAGCATCTACGAGACCACGCCTAACGTCGAAGCGATCGAAGCCGTGGCTCTGCAGACCAGCAACTTCGCGCCGGAGTTCGGCCAGATCGTAGCCGGCACTTACAACTTCAACGCCAAATCAGGCACGAATTCGATTCACGGCACCGGGTTTGAGTACTTCGTGAATGAGGACTTCGACGCTGGAATCACGTTCACCAACGACGGCAACGGACACCTGATCCGTCCGACGGAACGTAAGAACGACTTCGGATTTTCGGTAGGCGCACCGATATACATTCCGAAGGTTTACAACGGCAAGAACAAGTCGTTCTTCTTCTTCGACTGGGAGTGGTACAAAGACCATAGATTCATCTCCGGCGTCTATCAGACGATTCCGACCCTGGACATGCGGAACGGCAATTTCAGCGAGATCCTGACGGGGCGCACCCTCGGCACCGATGTTACCGGGGCGCCCATCATGGAGAACATGATTTACGATCCGGCCAGCGCGCACTCGGTCAATGGCAGCTCAGTCACCACGCCTTTCGCGGGCAACACCATCCCCATGAGCCGGATCAGCTCCCAAGCTGCGAAGATCCAGAACCTGATCCCGCTGCCCACCAACGGCAGCTTGGTGAACAACTGGGAGCAGCAGTATCCCAACCCGACGTCCATCTATATTCCCAGTTTCAAGCTGGACCACAACATCGGCGACAAGCACCATCTGTCGTTCTTCTTTTCGTTGAACCATATCACCCATTTGGTGAACACCGATGGTTTGCCGATTCCCATCACAGGAATCCGGCCCGAATATGAGCGCAACCATACGATGCGGTTCAACTACGATTACACGGTGAGACCGAACCTGATCTTGCACATGGGTGCGGGGTACGTGATGTACCGCAGTCCCGATGTCGCGGCGTTCGGAGTCCTGGAATACGATGCTCCCGGCCAGCTGGGGCTGTTAGGGGGCATTCCCAATAACTTCGCCGACCCGAGTATTACGGCCACCGGGTTCCCCCGCCTCAACGGTCTATCGACCAACGGTTACGGAATGACTTTAAACCTGGGTCCCACCAACGCCAACAAGTACGCGGTCGATAAACCGACCGCGCTGATCAATGCCACCTGGGTTGTCGGAAGCCACACTTTTAAGGGCGGAGCCGACTGGCGCATCGACGCCTACCGCGACCGGAATGTGAGAGGCACACAGGGTATCTGGACCTTCGACAATAGCATGACGGGTCTGCCCTATCTGGGATCGACCAGCACTAGCGGAGGTCAACTCGGCAACGCATATGCGGACTTTCTGCTCGGACTCGCCACCAGCGCCAGCGTGCAAACGCCGCAGGACCCTCAATACCGCAAAACGTCCTGGTCGCTCTTCGTCCAGGACGCATGGAAAGTTAACCGGAAGCTGACACTTACTTATGGGATACGCTGGGATCTGCAGAACGCGTGGCGGGAAATCTGGGATCGCATCGGGGAATTTTCACCTACGACTCCCAATCCGTCGGCAGGGGGCTTGCTCGGTGCTACGTCATCTACGCAGGATATGGGCCGGGCCGCTGCAACTGCGAGTTTACCAGCGCTTATCCGTATGCCATCCAGCCGCGTCTTGGCGTCGCCTACCAGATCGACAGTAAGACGGTTTTCCGGGCGGCCTGGGGCCTGACTTATGGAACCACGTCGAACTCCAATTACATCAGTAACACTTCGATTCTGGGAGGCGGCTCGATTGGGTACAACTCGATCTCGTTTGTAGCGCCAGGCTTCGCATCAGCCCGCCGCTACCTTCGCCCAGGGTCTGCCATACACCCAGGCGCAAATGTATCCGGCCACTCTAAGCCCCGGAATCGTTCCGTTCGCCGGACAACTGAACAGCCCGCCGTACTGGCTCGATCCGAACGGTGGCCGGCCGCCGCGCATCGATCAATGGAATATTGGTTTGCAGCACCAGTTCACGCATAATTTTATGCTGGAGGCCGCCTATGTAGCCAATCGGGGCGCCTGGCTGAAGACCAACGGCCTTGACGACCTGAACGGTCTGACGCCGGCAAATTTTGGCCGCACACGGCCTGAGCCTTTCGAATCCCGCGAACCTGTCCCTTCTGTCATCGACTTTTGCGTCGGGGAAGCCACAAGCCGCCGGTTTCAACGTTCCCTATACGGGCTTCCCGATGGCCTCCTCGCTAGCGCAGTCCCTACGTCCATTCCCGCAGTTCACCAACATAACCGTAGACTGGGCGCCGAAGGGAAATAGCTGGTACAACGCATTACAAGGCAAAGCGACCCTGCGCCCGTGGCACGGCCTGTATTTACAGTATGCGGGCACCTGGCAGAAGGAACTGACCACGGCCGAAAGCACCCAGGTTAACGACGTGTTTAACCTGCCGGTCCAGAGAGCCATCTCCGGCAGTTCGCTTCCCCTGGTGTCGGCGTTCATGTTCAACTACCACATTCCCGCCATTACCAACAATAAGATATTGAGAACGCTGCAGAAGGACTGGACAATCGGTGGCGCGTTCCGCTATCAGAGCGGCCTCCCGATTCTCTCGCCCTATGCCACCAACAACCTGCAGGCGGTGCTGCCGCGCAACACCAGCAACACGCCCACTTACGCGGACCGCGTACCCGGCGTGTCGCCATTCATCGAGAGCCCCAACTGCCACTGCTTCGATCCGGGTCAGACCTTCATTCTGAACCCGGCCGCATGGACACAGCCGGCGGCAGGCCAGTTCGGTACCGCCGCTCCGTATTACAACGATTATCGTTGGCAGCGGCAGCCATCCGAGGCCATGAATCTCGGACGCATCTTCCGCATTCGCGAGGGGATGAATCTGAGCATTCGGGCTGAGTTTTTCAATATATTCAACCGAGTGTTCCTGAATGCTCCGACCTCAACCAACGCGGCGCAAACGCAGGTCCATTCAGGGAACACGGCCGTTTCCGGCTTCGGGTGGATCAACACTCTGGTGACACCCATCCAGGCGGCGGGCGGCGCGGTTCCGACGGTGCGCAACGGCCAGCTCGTGGCGCGGTTCGAGTTCTGAACATAACTTGGGGCGGCGCAGGCTCAGGCAGGCGCCGCCCCTTTTCGATGTGATAACATCTCGACAGGATAAGAGGGCGGAAGCATGGCTATAGATACAAGAACGACACCGATGCGATGGCCGGCAGGCCCTTTGGACATCGCACTTCGACAGAAGGTGAAGGGCTTTACCACAGAGACGGCCGAGGTTCTTCGCAAATGGCAGGATCCGGCTCTACTGGCCACCGTGCAGGGTACGCCTGTCAATTGCCTGGTGATTAGTTGGGCCGCGGGTCTGGCCGCGGATGCCGAGCAGCAACAGGCGCTAAAACCGCTGCTGGAGAAAGGTAAGGCGGCTGGCTTGAGTTTCGTGGGATTGGTGGAAGGCGAGGCGAACAAAGCCGCAGCCATGACCGCGGCGCAAGCGGCCGGCCTCTCCGCCATCGCGATGGAAGGAGAAGCGCCGGGAGGCACGGGTATCCCGGTTATTCCGTGGGGTAAGTCGGCGCAGATGAGCTGGCGCGCGAGCTCTCCGGTTTTAGCTGTCTCGGATGGCGTGTGGCCGGGGGTTCCGCAGGAGCGGACACCGACGGGCGGCCCGACGAACCTGCCGTGGGTCGATTCCAACGGAGCGCTGCTGCGAATCGCGCAGACGCTGGGTCCGGGGAAAGGGATCTGGGTGGGCTTCGAGCCTCCGCAAGGGGCCAAGCTGACAGCGCAGCCTTACATGCTGGCGGTGGCGGACGTGGCCACATATGGGGGGCGCTGGGTGATCTCGCTGGACGACCAGGTGCTGGGGGGACTGGCTGCGCAGAACTCGGCGTCGATGGATACCTGGAAGCAGGTCATCGGGGTGGTGACGTTCTTTGAGCAGCACAAGGAGTTCAGCGGTTACCAGCCGATGGCGGTGTTGGCGGTGATGTCGGACTTTGCGGGAGCGGACCGGGATCTGGCGGAAGAGGCGCTGAACCTGCTGCCGCGGCTACGGCAACCGTTCCGGGCGATCGCCAGATCGCAGGCGGCGGGAGCATCGTTAACGGGGCTGCGGGCGATCTTCTATGTGGACCAGGAGCCGGCGGACGCCAAGTTACAGGCCAAGCTGATGACTTTCGTAAGAGGGGGCGGGATGCTGTTCGCGACCTCCAAGTGGGCGAAGCCGGAGGGCACGCTGGTGCCGGACGAGCCGCATCTTACGTTTTCGCAGCGGGCCTTGGGGAAGGGGCGGCTGTTTATCTCGAAGGAAGAGCAGCCGGACCCGTACGACACGGTTCAAGATATTCAGATCCTGATGAGCCATCGCCAGGATGTGCTGCGGCTTTACAACGGGTCATCGATGAACTGCTACTATACAGGCTCCCCGCAAGGGCGGGAGGGTGTGGTGCACCTGTTGAACTACTCGCGGCGGCCTGGGGGCGGCGGGGCACTGTTGTACATGCGAGAGCCGTATCGGACGGCGCGCTTCGTGAGTCCGGAGATGGCCTCGGCGGTGGACCTGAAATGGGTATCCCAGGAGAATGGCGGAGCGGAGTTGTCGATGCCGCAGATTTCGGCGTACGGCGTGGCGGAACTTGGGAAGTAGGAAGGCGAAGGAGACGATCATGAACCACGAAATAAGCAGGAGAGAGTGGCTGGCAGGAGCTGGCGGGGCGGCGGGTTACTTGCTGACGCAGTCTTCGCGGGCCTTGGCCGCCATTCCACCCACCGGGAAGGTGACGGTCGGGAAATGCAAGACCTACGGAAATGAACTGGTCCCCACGTTGGAAACGATGTTCGACCAGCTGGGCGGCCTGGGCGGGCTGGTAAAAGGGAAGACCGTGGCGGTGAAAGTGAACTTCATCGGCGTCCGCTGGCAACGGCTGGGCGACGCGCTGATGGAAGACACGTTCTGGTCGCATCCGCGGATGATCGGGTCGGTGGTGCACCTGCTGGGCAAGGCGGGGGCGCGCCGCATCCGGGTTGTGGAGGGTGTGTGGTCGAGCCCCGAGACCCTGGAAGAGCTGATGGTGTCGATGAACTGGAAGCCGCAGGATATCCTGAACGCGGCCGACAACGTGGAATTTGAGAACACCAACTTCCTGGGGAAGGGGAAGAAGTACTCTCGGTTCATGGTGCCCGGAGGCGGGCTCATGTTCCCCGGGTACGACCTGAACCATTCGTATGAAGACTTGGATGTTTTCGTATCGCTCGCCAAACTGAAAGAGCACGCCGCCACGGGCGTCACGCTCTCCATGAAGAACATTTACGGAACGACTCCGTGCACCATCTATGGCGAGGACGCCGGAGTGGACCAGCCGAGCCTGCGCCCGCACGGAGGACGCGGCAATGTGTTTCACTTTGCGACGAGACCTCCTTCGAAGAGCGCGCCGCAGGAGATACACCCGGGTGTATCCAAAGACGCCGGATATCGACTTCCGCGGATCGTCGCTGAGATTAACGCGGCACGGCCGGCCCACCTGGCGATCATTGAGGGCATTAATACAGCTACCGGCTGCGAGACGAATTACGGGGGGCCACCGCAGGCCGCGGTTAATCCGGGAGTGCTCCTAGCCGGCACGAATACTGTGGCGACCGACGGAGTAGCAATGGCCGTAATGGGATTCGATCCGATGGCCGACCGCGGGACGGCCCCGTTCGAGAGAAGCGACAGCATGCTGAGGTTCGCCGAAGAACTGGGGGTCGGACTGCGGGATCCCAAACGCAACGAAGTGATGGGCGTTCCCGTCTCCGAAGTTGTGTTCAGCTACCCCGCCGTGCGTGCGAGGATTCTCAAGGAGCGCGCCGCGAGCAAGAAGTCCTGATGCTCGACGTTCCATCACCTTCGCCACACGATCTTCGAGGAGTGAGGCGCTCGCGTGACCCGCGGCGCCTCACTCACTGTCCGTCGGTGCGGTGGATGGGACGCGTGAACTTCTCGAATACCGAAAATACGGGAAGGACCTCGCCCTTCTCATCGAAGTAACCGCGCGGTCCCGTGTTACCCGGCTCCCACCAGTACACGCCCTTGCCGCGGCCGTTAGGGACGTTCATGACGATCTGATTGACGGCCTCGAGCCAATCCCGCTGCCCCTCAGGAGTTTCGGGGAATGGACCGGGCAGTTCCTTAAAGTACCTGCCCGGCCGGTTTTGATAGCCGGTTTCGACGAGGATCACGTCCTTGCTGAATTCCGCCGCCGCGAAGTTCAAGTTCGCCTTAAGATCGGGGAGCGTTCCATGCGACCAGGGATAAAACGAAAAGCCAATGGTGTCGTAAGGGATACCATAGTCGCGGATCTTATCGAAGAACCACCGGGTCAGTGCGATATCTTCGCCGTGGTCCACGTGGATCATGACTTGCGGCCGTGGACGGTTACCGCGCCCCGCATCCACGCCATTGACTGCGGAGTAAATGAACCTGGCAAAGTTGTCCCAGTTCTGCGGATAAGTCTCTTTCGACTTCCAATCGCGTATCTTCCCCAGCGGCCAGAGCATGCCGTTGCCGATTTCGTTTCCAACCTGCACCATGTCGGGAAGCACTCCGGCCTTGGCGAAGGCTGCGATGGTATCGCGCGTGTACTCGAAAACCGCGGTGGACAACTGATCGGCGTTCATCCCCTCCCATGCTTTGGGGATCGGCTGCTGCAAGGGATCAGCCCAGCTATCCGCGTAATGGAAATTGAGAAGGAACTTGAAACCGAGTTTCTTGGCCTCCTGCGCGCGGGCCAGGACGTAATCGAGGTTTTGCCGGCCGCTCGTGGGAGTATGCCACAGCCGGTATCGGACCCAGTTGTATCCATGATCTCTGAAGATCTGTAATGCCGGCTTTTCCACGCCGTGGTCTTTATACCTCGCGGTTGGCTCCATGCCTGAGATGTCGGCGCCGAAGTGGTAGTCGGCGGCTTGAATCGATCCGGCGATCGACAGACCCCCCGCTAACGCACAAGCGGCGAATCGTGCCCAATAAGGAAAGCGCATAATGAGCGCATTGTAACGCCGCTCTCAGCGGCAAGCCGGGCCGCCGGTCCGACGGGCAGGCGGAAACGCCCCGGATCAGTAAATAGTCTTCAATTCCACGATCACTGTTTCGAGCGGCCCGTCGGTCATATTATCTATCTTCTGTTTGGAGGGACCGCTCCAGTTGAAATCCCCCACTTTGCGCTGCGCGGTATCGGCCTTTCCCTCGGGCGAGGTCACGCGCACGTTCTGATCCGTGATGCAAACGACCAAATGGCCGAGGCTGTACTCGTGCATCGGAACGCTCTGCTTTGGACCCATCTTCAAGCGGAGGACCCGAACCTGGCTGTTCTCGAATACCAAAGTGAAGTCTTTGGGATCGACCTTCAAGGGATCCAGAGCGGTACCCTCCACCTTGCCGGGATATCCCGGCTTCTTGATCGCGATGAAGTGAGCGGTCGGCCCCGGCCCGGACGTCCAATTGGCATCCGAGAAGTGAAACCCGTATGCCGGGCTCCAATGGACCGTGCCCGCCTCCCACTTCAGCACCTGGGTGCTGCCGTCCAGGAAATTGAGCCGCTCCCCGCCGGTCTGGAGGTAGACCATCACGCGATTCAGTTTGTGGTTGTGCCAGTTATGGGGTTCAGCGCACCGTGCCCTGTCTTCCGGAGGCAAGGTCGCGCAGGACTTGGGAATGTCGGTTCCAGAGTCACCGGCGCCGGGCCAAGGCGGTGTCTGCGGCGGATCGACAACCACCTGGTCATTCTCGAAGCTCGGTTTAGTTGGCATTTGCTTCTTCGGGGTCTGCGCGGCCAGTTGAGCGCCCGCAGCAAGAAGGCAAAGCGCGACTGCCCATTTCGTGTGCCATGTTGCGACTGATAGTCTGTGCATTCTCTCTTCTCCTTGACAGAGTCACCGGTGTGTGCGCCGTGGAGGCGAATGGGTGGCCGGGGACGCCAGCCAGATCAACCCCCCGCGAGAGGCTCACTATTATTAGGAGCTATTCATCCGGGATTCCATTTTGAACTCCCAGATCCCGTTCAGTATACACCGCGCCGCTCCACCAAACACAAGCGCTGCCGGCTCATGTCAAGCCTCGTTTAAAATGGGCTCTCCCGCAATTTCCGTGCAGGGTCATGGGGAACGCGTCGGCGAGAGTTTCCCCTGGCCGGGCACGTAGGGCAAGACGCGACAACGCAGGAGGTTGAATTTGGCGCGGCCGTACATCTGCCGTTTCACGAGCTTGAGGCGGTGGATTTGGGCTTCTACTTGGCCGTTGCTCCACGGCAGCGTGACGGCTGCGTTCACCGCAGCCACATCGCGAAGTAATCCATCGCAGAAGTGCACGATTTCTGGTAGGCTGGACTGTTTCGCATCGGCGATCCAATCCTCCAGCGCCTGCTCGGTCTTGGTTCTGAACACCTCCGAGAAGCTCTGCGTCAGACCGTAGAGGGTGGAAATCTCGGGGCAGCATCCCTTGAGCTTGGCGAGCAGTTCCTGTTCGTCCGATTTCAGCTTATCTGTCCGGCGCGCCAGCAGCATGGCGGCCTGGCGCGGCGAAGGCGGTTTCACTTTCGGCTGGCGAGGGGCCTTCGTCTCGCGGAAGTATTTGGTTCCCTTCGTGCGGAGGGTAAAGATGAAGCGAGCCATCGTGCTCCGTCCCCCGGCGTAACCCTGCGCCTTAATCTCGTGCCACAACTTGGTCGCATTGTGGCAACCCTCGGCCCAGCGCCGGGTCAGATACTCTTTGAAAGCATTGACGCCCGGTGGCTTCCGGCGGGGCTTCGCACGTTCTGGGAACTGGCCGGCACGCAGAAACCGGCGGATCGTTTTCCTCTCCATGTGGAGCATGCGGCTGATTTCTATTTGGCTCATCCCCTGGTTGTGGAGTGCCCCCACTTCGTTGTACCGCTCCAGCCGATGTTGTCGGCGCTTCTCGCTGGCTTGCTCCGACTTGCTCTTTACCGGCGGCAGGCTCTCTGCAGGCGGTGCAGGCGGCGTCGCTTCCGGAGGGGGTGGCGGAACCGCTTTGGCCAGCGCACTGCGCTTTTGCTCCAGAACTCGCTCAACCGCTGCCGTCAGGTTACATAAGAGATGAAACCGATCGGCGACCTGAATCGCTTGCGGGGCTCCGCGATTGGCGCCGTCGGCATAGAGCCCGCCCCGGTCGCGGCTGATCACCTCCGCGCCGGGATGCGCTTCGAGCCATGCCGCAAAGCTATCGGCGGAGCGATCCGGTAATAGGTCAATGGGCGCGTGTCTTTCCAGATCGACCAGGATGGTTCCGTATCGTTGGCCTTTGCGCCACGCCCAGTCATCCACGCCGAGCGCCTTCGCCCCGGATACCGGGACGGACGGTCCCAGTTTCAGCCTACGGAGAACCGTATCAGGGCTGGTTTTCATGCCAAGCCGCCTCGAAAGGCGCGCCCCAGCTTCACCGCCCAACACATAGCCAATCAGACGGATCGTCTCGGATAATCGACTGGTCTGCCTTCCGTACCGTTGGCAGACCAGCGGCAATGGTTCCGCGAAAGTGACGCGGGGGCAATCTCGGAACCGGCACCGGAACCGTCGCACTTGCAAACGAAGATCGACTGATGATCCTTGCCACGGGAGGTCCCGCAGGACCCGCAAATAGCGGCTGTGAAGCGAATGGGAAACGTGACGGCATGAGGGGCAACACGCGACGGAGTTGGTCCCGACTACCGTAATGCGAACCCGACCGCCAGGCTGTTGCTCGACGGAGCTTAGCTGGAGACGGGAGGGATCGGGAAGGAGGGCCTGCAGATGGCTCGGGGGAGAAGCCATTTGCCCCTAAAGCATAGAACATTTATCTCATTCCATGTTTTGGGTAAACTTGGTTGATCGAAACCTGCACGGAAATTGCGGGAGAGCCTTAAAATGTCCCCTGTCTTAACTCATTAGAAATGTCCGTTTTGTTGGTGCTGTTCCGAGTGTTTGAGGAATTTGGTGGACCTGGTGAGATTCGAACTCACGACCTCTTCCATGCCATGGAAGCCAGATCAATCGCTTACAGACAAGGTCCTCGTGGTTTCATGCACTTACAGACGCCCGTTTTGGACCGCGTTTGGACCGCGTGACCTCTTCCATGCTTTTCCGGACCCTGCCCGGACTGCGTAATCCTGCCGCGTTTGGACCTCGATTCCGTGCTGGCTAGTGGCGTGCTTTTCGCGCGCACGCCCGGAAGCTACACGCCCTTTGAAATGCGTCCGTTGGGAAGACATTTTCGGGTCGCCTATATATAAAGGGGTTTTTCCTGCCGGTTGATGCCGGCGGGATCATGTGGCATCCCCGCCACGGCAGCGATCCTATTCCGTGGAGCAGCGTGCGGGGTGATCGCGCTATCGACGTCTATCGTCGCCAGTATCGCCGGATCGATGCGCGTCTAACGACGCGGCGATAGACTGTCCGATGGGATCATGTGGCATCGCCACCGGACGCCGCGCCAGTGAAGTGGCCGATGAGCGCGGCCACAAGCGTACAACGACGGAGCAACATACAATCGTAGAAGCCGATCACGATTATGGCCAAGAAGCAGAAGTCGACAACTGCGGCGCGGGCGGAATCCGTGTGGCCCGACCTGGATCGCACCTTCCGGGGAGAACTGTAGGCCAACCATGGACTTCCGCCTTTCCCGCCACGCCGAATGGGAGATGGCCCGCCGCGGCATCCCACTCGCGCTGGTCCAGGCTGTATTGGACCACCCGGAACAGCGCAGTGTCGACGAATCCCACCCAGGCCGTTGGATTCACCAGTCGCGGTTGCGGTTCGAAGATGGGAAAATGTATCTGCTGCGAGTTGTGGTGGACGAAGACGAACAGCCGCCCGTGATCATCACCGCGTACCGGACCAGCAAGATCGAGAAGCACTGGAGCGCCGAATGAAAGTTGTATACGACCCCGAAGTAGACGTTCTCAGCGTCCTGCTGAGCGACACGCCGGTCGCGGAAAGCGATCAGGATAAGCCCGGCGTCATCCTGGACTACGACGCCGGCGGCAACATGGTGAGCTTCGAAATTCTCGATGCTTCGAAGCGCATGGCGAATCCGATGTCCGTCGAGTACGCCGTTACGCCGCCACTTCGCCGCCCGGCATGATGATGGTGCTGGATGCGCTGATTCGCGAGTTCAACGGCCACGTGGCGTTTCGGGAACGCCGACCGGGCGTGCTTCAGGTGTTGGCCCCGCTTTTTCACGAAGACGGCGACATGGTGGACATCTTCCTCGATGAACCGGTGAACGGTTCGAGCAAGGTCCGGATCGGCGACCATGGGCTGACCCTGATGCGCCTCACGTACACCTACGACCTGGACACCGAGAACAAGCAGCGCATCTTCAACCGGATCTTGTCGGAAAACCGGATTCAGGAACAGGACGGGCGGTTGTACATCGAGGCCGAACCCGAACGGCTGTACCCGGCGCTGCTTCAGTTCGCCCAGACGGTCGCCAAGGTCTCCAGCATGCAGTGCTACAAGCGGGAGGTCATCCAGAACCTTTTCTACGAGCAGTTGGCCGAGTTCGTGGAGGAGGGACTGACCGAGTACAACCCGCGCCGGAACACGCTGCCGATTGCGGACCACGACGAATACGAGGTGGATTACCAGTTCGATATCGGCCCGCGCCCGCTCTTTCTGTTCGGAGTGAAGGACACCGACAAAGCGCGGCTGGCCACCATTTCGTGCCTGGAGTTTCAGCGGCGGCGTATCCCGTTCAAGGGCGTGATGGTGCACCAGGACTTCGAAAGTGGGATCACGAAGCAGGCACGCAACCGGATCACCAGCGCCAGCGACAAGCAGTTCCCGTCGCTCGACGACTTCCGGGAGAACGGCCCGCAATTCTTCGAACGCGAGCGCGCTGCCTGAATTGGCGCGCAGGGCTTCGCACAACGTGTTGGCCCGAAACATCCGATGTCTACGTTCTGGGCGACGTGGGAGGGCACGATTCGCTAGACTGTTCTCTAAAGCATGGTATTGGAAAGCAAGCGCCGCTTGCTGTACAACAAGCGGGTTGCTCCGAACACGTTCGTGTTCTTCTTTCATAAAGGACCGAGCGAGACCTCCTGGAGCGTCCGTGACTACTCCTCACCAGGCTCCGTTGGGCTGCGATACGCATCGGATTTCCGTGATGCCGCAGGCCGCATCCCCTTGGCATCCGAGATCCGCGCATCCGCCCAGTATGATTTCCCCGCTCCGGCACACCCCACGACCGATCTGGATCACTGGCATAGCGCAATCCGGACAAAGAACACCGAGTACCTGGCGCGCGAAACGCCGGCGGCGCCACTACCTGCGATTGCGGCGCCACTGCCTACGTCTTCGTGCAGCGCCTCGGTAACTCCGGCATTCCCGATCCTCAACCTGCCGAAGCTACTTGCGTCGCCGAAGGCGAAAAAACGCGGCGACATCGAGCGAATTTTTCACTCACCGAACAGCGAGGATTACGTCACCTGGAACTTCTTCCAACTGCTCGATCGCGTGCCCGTTTCCACCTGGTGGCCGCGGCTTCTGGAGCTGGCTGGAGTGAACTCTCTCGATCCAGCAGACTTTCCGGTTGTGCGGCTCTGGCAAACGACTGCCGCGCCGCGCGCGTATGAAGCGTTGAGCCGCGAGCGAATGCGCGCAGGGGATAATCAGGGATGGCGCGAACGCAGTCTCGACATGAACCCTGTCGAGGGCCCGTCTGAAATCGATATCACGTTCGAAGGCAAGAGCTATATCGTCTTCGTGGAGGCGAAACTGGGTTCCGACGTGTCCCTCAGCACGACTTACGATCCCGAGCGGAACCAGATTGCCCGCAACGTCGATTGCGTACTCGATATCTGCGGCAACCGCCGGCCGGCCTTCTGGATGTTCGTGCGCGATCAGGCGGCCACGCGCGCCTATGTTCAACTGATGGAGCGCTATCGGGACGTCTCGGAGTTGAACCGCGCGGTGCCGCACCGCGCTGCGGCCCGGCTTGCTCCGCTCTGCGCCGACCTGGCGGTTGTCACATGGGCAGATCTACTCAAGCTACTGGCGGGCGTGGGTTGGAGTGCACCGGAAGTGGACGTCGAATTGGAGCTGCGGAGGCGAGTGATGCTGGCGTAAGTTCGCGGCAGCGCCGCAGTGGGCTTGCATCGTTGTAAGCAATACAGCTATAAAGGCTTATTCGGGACAGTGCGATCCGTTACTTTAGGCCCCTCATGCCAAATGAAGCCGACACATGCCGGAAGTTCGTCGTTCCGAAGCTCCAGGCCGCTGGTTGGGACACCGATCCTCACCGTCTCAATGAGCAGGTAACATTCACTGACGGGCGCATCATCGCCGCCGGAAGCAAGGGGCACCGGCGCCCCGGCAAGCGCGCGGACTATCTGCTGCGGTACCGTCCGGACCTGAGCATCGCCGTGGTGGAGGCGAAGGCTTCGTACTGTTCCGCCGCCGATGGCCTGCAGCAAGCCAAGGACTACGCTGAGATTCTCGGGCTAAAGTTCGCCTACGCCACCAACGGTCACGAGATCGTCGAGTTCGATTTCGTCGAAGGCCGCGAGCGCACCATCCCCGATTTCCCGGCGCCCGACGAACTCTGGCGCCGCCTCCTGGCCGGCAACGGCCTATCCGAACAGACAGCGGATCGGCTGCTGACACCGGCATACCACCTGAGTGGCAAGTCCCCGCGCTACTACCAGGAGATCGCAATTAACCGCGCGATCCAGGCGATCTTGCAGGGTCAAAAGCGGGTGCTGCTCACCATGGCAACCGGCACCGGCAAAACCGTCGTCGCGTTCCAAATCTGCTGGAAGCTCTGGTCGTCGCGCTGGAATCGCGATCCCCGGAAGGAATACCGGCGGCCGCGCGTCCTGTACCTGGCCGACCGCAACATCCTGATCGACGACCCCAAGGACAAGACGTTCACGCCGTTCGGCGACGCCCGCTGGAAGATCGAGAACGGCATCGCCAACAAGAGCCGGGAGATGTACTTTGCCATTTACCAGGCCATCGCCAAGGACGAAAACCGGCCCGGCCTCTACCGCGAATACGCGCCGGATTTCTTCGACCTGATCATCGTGGATGAATGCCACCGGGGCAGCGCGCGGGACGAAAGCAGTTGGCGCGATATTCTGACTTACTTCGCGCCGGCCTACCAGATCGGAATGACGGCCACTCCGAAGCACGAGGACAACGCCGACACGTACCGCTATTTCGGCGATCCGGTCTACACCTATAGTCTGCGGCAAGGAATCGACGACGGTTTCCTCGCTCCTTATCGCGTCCACCGCGTCATTACCCAATGGGACGCGGCGGGCTGGCGGCCCAGCCAGGGCGAACTGGACCGCTACGGGCGGGACATCCCGGATGAGGAGTACCACACCAACGACTTCGAGAAACGAGTCGCCCTCCGCGCCCGCACCGAATGCGTCGCGAAACACCTGACGGAGTTTCTGCGCAAGACCGATCCGTTCGCCAAGACCATCGTCTTCTGCGTGGACCAGGAGCACGCGGCCGACATGCGCCAGGAGTTGGTGAATCTCAATTCCGATCTGGTTCAGCAGTACCCGGACTACGTTTGCCGCGTCACATCGAACGAAGGCGACATCGGCCGAGGCCACCTCAGCAACTTCCAGGACCTGGAACGACAGACTCCCGTCATCCTGACCACTTCGCAGATGC